>NZ_JAESIY010000009.1 GCF_016757215.1 Fulvivirga sediminis | reverse complement strand
TATGATTGTAGAACTTAATTACAGCTTAATACTGTCCTGATGATTGGGGGTTGATCCCAAAACTTAATACGATTAAAAAATTGTTGTTCATGAAAAAATGAATGTTTGATTAAAAATCAAAAGTATATATTTAGTTAAATACTTCATTTTTTTTCTTAACAAATTCACAAATATTCTTCTGGGAAATAATATGCTGAAGTTCCTGCTTCATAGATTGGGGTAAATCAAGCTTTTGATGGAATGGTTTATTGCTGACTAAGCTTTCAGTATATTCATGAACATTCGGTAAAAGACTAATTATTCATATCAGTATTAATTACATTCAAATAATTCTGAAAATTTCGGTTTTTGCAAGGTGTTACCTTTATTATCCTAATGAGATACAGATTGTTAGAACTAATAATTTGTATAATGAATAATCAAGGAGAAGTTAAATTGTCATCTAATTGGACTGGTATAGGCTTGTACATTTCGGCCTTCTTTATTTTGATCATGAGTCCTATAGTTATTTTCTCAAATCTGGATCAGGATTTTCATATGGGAATGCTTCTATCTGCAGCTGTCTTTTTAGCTTCAGTAAGCTTTTTGATATACTTGTTTGCCTATTCTTGTGATGCTCGAATTGTGGGGGATAAAATAGTTTTAAAAAAACAATTTAGGCCAGCGAAATCCTACACTTTTGATCAAATTGGTTACCCAACGTCTTTTCAGTTAAAGAAGACTAAGTACATTACAGTGGAAATGAAGGATAATCAGGCAATGGAAAAATATATTATAATTAACTCAAGGTCATTGTTCTCTTCTAGTAAGGATGCGGAACAAACATTGATTAATTTAAGAAATCTTGCCAGAAGGCAATAATAAACGAAAGTTAGAGTCTCTTTAATAGGCTATAAAATAGAAGGCCGTTTCATTATGAAACGGCCTTTACTATCACAAATTAAAAATCCGCACTTACCAGCTCATTCAGTAATTTACTTTCCAATTTTTTGAGTTTATCTTGTTGCTCTTCTGATAGTTCTGCTCCATCTTCTTCTAGGGTTTTTAATAGGCTATAAAGGGTAAATGGGTCATAATCATTGCGGCTAGTCAGGTACTTTTCAAAATCAAAGAGGTCTTGATAGCTAAGCTGCTTTTTACGACTGCAAACTATGCCCAGATACTTCACCGCTTCATCATAATGTCCCAATTGGTAATGGCTTTCCGCTATTATCTTGGCCCACTTAATAGTGCTGTCAAGGTCATCGGAAATGCTAGGGAAGTTATAAAGTATTTCTTCATAGGCTTTTACCGTTTCTTCATACCTTTCTAACTTATACAAAGCAAAAGCCCATTTGGCAGAAAGCACGTCGTTAAATGCCGTAGGTACTATCTCCAGAATTTTATGATATAATTCTACCACAGCAGCATATTTCTTGGCAGCATAAGCTGTATTGAATGCCGAGTAGTAATATACATCAGGTTTATAGCCCATATCAGCTACTTGTATGTAAGCTGCAATAGCCTCTTCTGTCATATTGAAAATAGCATATACTTTTGCATTGACTAAATAATCAATGGCATCTTCAGGCTCGTGAATTAATGACTCCAAAGAGAGCTCTGAAATATTCTCTGGTTTTCCAAATTGTGAATTTTGATCATAACCATCATGGATGAGTAGCTGCATATAGAGTTTATAAATACCGTTCACTGGTTGATGCTGATTAACAGCGGCAAAGTAGTCATAAGCTTTATCAAGTGCATTCAGCTGATAAGCCATATCACCCATAAGCAGAAGGGTATGCAGATAATTTGGGCTTCCTTCTTGGTAAAATTGAAATAGCCCTTGGGTATCTTTAATGGCCTCACTAAAATCATATTTTGCTCTATGTGCCAATGCCCTATAGTATAATGCATTAGCCAAGTCAGCATGCGAACCGAAGTTTTCCAATGATTTAGTAAGCCATTCTACAGAGTTCTTATGATCACCACCACCATACAAGGCCACTCCCATGAGGTAGGCGGTTCTTGCGGTAACCACTTCTGTTTGATGTAACCTGTTTAATATTTGATATAATCTTTGGGTATCTCTCAAACCGAAGTATATCTCTGCATATTCATTAAAATAGACAGCATTGCTAAGACCTTCTTCGTATGCCTCATTAATGAGGTTGAATGATTCCTCATACTTTTCCAAACTAAAATATGCTCGCGCTTTCCCTAAAATGGCCTGTGTATTGATGGGTGTTATTTCTAGAGCCTGGTCATATAACGCTATAGCTTGCTCAGCATTTCCTTCCGCTTTAAGCGCTACACCTTTCAGGTACAACGCCCTGCTGTGTTGCCTGTTTGTAGGACTTTTTTCTTGCCACTTACTAATTGCATCATCCAAAGAGCTAAAAGATTCTGCTATTTTCGGAGCTTCATAGTTATCTAATAAAGTGAAAGTATCTTTATACCTTCTAGACATATTATTTAATTCAGCGAAAGCGAGCAAGCTGTTGTTATTATGAGCTTCTTTGGCACTTAGTACACTCCAAGTTTCTCCGGCCTGCTGCCATTCTCCTCGGCGTGCAAAGTTAAGAGCCAAGTGGCAGTTCATTTCATGTTCTGTAAGAGCAGATTTAGCCATATCAGAAGCTAATAGCTCTTGCTGAAAACGGCTCTGATAGGTTTCTCCACTTACTTCCACTAGTCGTTTGATATTACTTTCATTAATATCAGCATAGCCTTTCCCGGCAAGCGATTCTGCTTCGCGTTGGTAAAAAATTTGGCTATCCATAAGGGCATCAAGATCATGAGGAGCCTGGTCCATAGCTTCTTTTAAGCAGGCTTGGGCCTTGTCGTATTCTCTGTGGTGCTCAAAATAACGCGCCAAGTTCTTTTTTAGCCCAATACTTTTTGGGAATTTTTTAAGACCTTTTTCGAATAAAGGCAACTCACAAAAGCCATAAAAGGAAGTAGCATGCACGTAATCTAATTCTTCTGCATGATTGATACTTTCCAGATATTCAAAATGGTTGAGCACTGCTGTTGCATTTTGCTCTTCATGACCAAAGAGCCATATAAGTGCTTTTATGCTTAGCTTATGATAAGCAATGAGCTGTTCTTCATCATCTATTTCAGGCAATAATTGCTTCGCATGGTTCAAGTTCACTTGCGTATGCATAATATTGCACGCGCGGTACGACTCTCTTGCGGCTTCCAGTATTTTAATAAATTCTTCTACCATGGTTATTTAGTTTCTTCAGACCAGTAATCATTTTTAAATGGGAAAGACTCCATACCTCTAGAGGCATATAGCTCATGATAGCTTCTTAGTATTGGGTTAGTAACAGCAATGGCTTCGTTATTCATATCCATTTCTCCTTTTACAAACTGATCTCCAAGTACTACATTTTTATTGAAGTCTTCCCAGTTGCTAAAATAGCGCCTGGCTAGAGGAGCAATTTCCGTCACTCTACGCCTCAGTTCTTCTTCGGAAAGGTAGCCACACAGCACACAAAGGCGACATAACATGATGTAAGAAGAGATGTCATAGCCAATAAGGCCGCATTTTTTTAATGAAGAGCTATAATGCTGTGCCAAAAGAAGCCTTTTTTTATTAGTATCGGTATCCTGGTCATCTATCAGCGTATTGAAATCTTCCTCAGAGAGCAAATCTGCTTGATGGCTCATTTCATGAAACATTTGGTTATACATCCTGTCATTTGCATAGAAATAAAGCGCATCATTTACATCCTTCTTACTATAAATGTTATGGGTAAATAGATAATCTTTAAAGTAGCTTATTATGCTTGGGTTAGTATGATCATAACCTAGCAGGTCTTCGTGATCACAATTACCCACGGTTTGCATTTGGAGGGCTGATAAACTTATAGCCCAGTGCAATTCATTTTCTGCTGGTAATACAAGCTTGTTCATTATTTGCCTTGAGTTTTAAGTGTTTCAATGGTATTTTCAATCATTTGCTGATGTGCAGGAGTGTATGCTCCAGCACCGGACATAGCTTCTAGAGAAGTAATATATTGCATAGCAAACATAGATCCTTCCAGTAGTTGCTGCATTTGCATAGCTGCGAATTGTCCGTAAGCAGAAAATGGTCCATCAGGGGCGCAAAGCGGGTCTATGATTATCTCCAATAGTTTTTGATAAAGATTAATAGCTGAGCTAATATCATTCTCTAGAAATGGTTTTATCTCTGCTTGCTTCATCATAAGAATAGAGAGTGGCATAGGGTTGTTACTCCTGTCCTTTTTATAATAAGGCAAATGATTAATAAGTTTGGTCATGTTTTCTGGTGTGGCGCTGAAGGTACTCATGAATGTACTTAGCTCCATCAGATCCATAGATATCTCATCAGGATCGTAGTCTATTTCGTCAGGTACCTCTAAGTTTACTGTATGTGCTTCTTCTTCAGAGCTAGTACGTTCAGATTCTGGTTCTTCATCTTCTTGATAAGAGATATTATTATCACTCATCCAACTTTCCAAATCGGTAAGAAAGAAGAAATCTAACTCTTTATTTCTCATTTTAAATTTCAGCATGGTAAGGAACTGATCAGGAATTTCTTCTACCTGCATGTGTTTGAGCACATTTAATATATGCTTTTTATATTCACGCTGAATACGATCCTGGTCATTATCATAGGCTTTCTTATTGATATACCTGAGTAGGTTGTCAACTTCTAATAGCATAAGTTCCGGGTTATCTACAAAGCCTCTGGCTATATCCTCTACGCATTCTTCCATGATGTCATTTACCCATGGTGCACCATGTTTACCAAAGTAATAATCATCCAAATAAGCATATAGTAACTTGATGCCATAGGCTTGGTCCGCCTTAAGGATACATGCTATTTCTTCCTTCACAAACTCATATACTCTATCAGTAATGTTGAAATGGACATCAGCGATTTGCCAGATATAAATAAGAGCACTTTTTTTGTCTTCCATGATGGACGCTACTTGCAGCATAACATTTAGCAGCGGATCTGTCCAGAATTCACGTTCATGATCATCATTCTCTTTATACAAGCCCGTATTGAGCAGACAGATCATGAGCTTATTTTTATCATCTTCCTCAATTAGCACATTGCCCAGATTAGCTCCCAAGTCTTTAAGTGCGTGTAATACAAACTTATTGGTATCAGGATTAAGGCCTTTATAGAAATTTGTTTCGACGTAAGTCAATAATTCATTAAAATCATTGAAGATATAGTCGATTACATACTGTCCGGTAAGTTGAAAGTCTTCTCCCTCTCGCATGACGGTCACCATTTCATCACTCCCAGAATAGGGAACCAAGCACTTGAACTGATCATTGAAAAAGCGAGAACGTTTTTCATCTGTAGCAGTAGCTGCTGATAAATGCAACCACGCCCGAATCATACCTACAGGCACTTCGTTGCTATTTACAGAGAAGGTGAAAAAGTGACGGGCATATTTATCAAATACCGGTCCGTAATAATTAAGAAAGTTATCTCTAATGAGCCAATTTTGAAAATTATTGAGGCAGGCTTCTGGCTGTTTAAAATTTAGGTCATTATGGCGGTGGTAGTATAATATAACATCGCCACTGTCCCAATAAGTCTTATTGCCTAAGGCCTCTATAAAAGGGAAAATACCTTCTTCTGTTTGAATCTGTAAAATACCATCATTCTTTAATAGCTTAGCCTCTTTGTGTGCTTCTAAAAGCGTGTTACTAAACTCAGGATTTTCAAGCAGCAGGGCGGCAAAATCATTAGCCACTGGTTCTATCCATCTATCTATCAGCTGGCTATGGTTAGCTTCTGACCCCATTGTATTTTTGAATGAAATCACCTGGCTGTATTTAGAAACAAAAAGCTCCCAGGAACCTTCAAAAAAGTCATTGATGAAAGTTTCTGTTAAAGTAAAGGCTCGTGGCTCTTCTTTGCTATCTATAAAATAATGCCCAGATAAATACCCTTGACTAAAGGTGATAAAAGTAAACCAGTCTGCAGCCAGGAAATTTTGAGTATTGAATATAGCCTCTATAAAGAACTGGGCAAATACATAAGAAACATGATGACGAGCTTCAGAAAGTGCGTTAAAGATATTGAGAACAACACCCCTGGTTACGCCATCTTTGCTATTGATCTTTCTTAAATGAATTTTAATGAAAAAAAGCAATCTGTTTAAAGCCGCAGCCTCTGGGAAGTTTCCTGCTTTAAATATTAGATAGGCTTGTTGTAAGAATACAGCTCCTTCTTCATAAGTTTTAAGAGCTTCTGGTCTGGCAAACCAAAAGTTTATAGCCTCGTTGTAATTAAGGCTTTCAGGGCAATCATGCTTAATAAGAGCCTCTATGCCATCATATTGTTTGTAGGTTTTGCTGTGCTTAACTACCGCATCAATGTCTTGCTGGCTAACGGAACCAAATTCACCTATAAAATCTAATACGCGGCTATAAAAAGTACGGCCATTTTCATCTTTAAAGTCAGCCGCCCTGTAATCTGTAGCATCGGTAATAAGTGCGATAATCTTTGGGCAGAGCTTTTCGAATGCCTCAGGAAAAGAAGGAGGCTGTGGCTTGCGCTGGTTTAGCTCGGCCATTTTTTCCTCGTTTTCTCTTCTTATCTCTTCATATTTCGAGTTATTATGATAGAGATTGCCAATATTATTGATTTTGTCTTGACTTTTTTGTGCTTGCGCCCTTTTCAAGTCTTCCCAGTGTTCCAGTTGCTTGAGGTAGTCTGCTTTGAGGAATTTAACCTGCTCTTCTAGTACGCTGAACTGTGTTTTAGTGATCTTACCCCCTTCGGCAATGTCCGGTAGACGATTGGGTTCATTAGTAAGTAGCCATCTAAGTGCATATGCTCCTACGGGCGTATCATTTTTCGCTATGTTAACTATTATGTCAACATTATTAAAAAGAAGTGCGGCACTTAGCTTCAGTGAATCATCATGATGGTCGAGGCTTTCTTGTGCTAGTGTTTGAAAGCGATCATATTTAGCATGATTTGTTTTGCCTAACCCATAGAGTAGATGGTAGAAAGCCAAAGACGCATAAGCTTTTAGGTAGCCTATCTTTAGCATGGGCTCTACCAAGTCATGTATTTGCTCAATAAGATCTTTGCCGTTTTTAGTTTGCAGCTCATCTTTTTCTGCGACTATATTCCAGTTAAGCTTAGGCAAAAAGCTATTTATATGGCTAAAAAATAGTACATTTTCCTGTCTGAAAGGCGCTTTTTCATTTAAAATGGTATTAAGTATATCAAGTGTTGCGGCGCTTAAATTTTTCTCTTGAGGAAATGGTGCTATCCTTAAATATGCAATTTTAGCTAGCTCCTGATTGATGTTACTGTTAAACAGCTTGCTACGCTGAAGAAACTCTAAGTCACTTTCGGGGGCGTCTAGCTTAGCATAACTTTTACATTTTTCAATGTAATCATCACTAAAAGGAATTTGGGGCAGAAGTTCTTTTTCTAAAATATTGAACTTCTCTTGCCCTTGTATAACTACTATGCTCTCTAATCGGCGCAGATCCTGTCTGGCCATTTCGATATGAGCATAGTGCTGGTTAAACTGATTCCTATATTGCTCCAGCTTGGGTTCAGAAAGCTCATTTAGCTTTTTAGTGAGCTCTAGCTGATCTACCCCTAAGCTCTTGAGTATACGAGCGGGGCCAAAGTTGGCGTCTGACTGTACCTCATTACCACAGTGCTTACAAAACTTTCCATTGGGAGTAGTGTGAGCACACCAGGCACAACGAACTTCTTCTCTTACTGCTCCGCCACACTGCACACACAAGTCACCGGACTTCCAATCATTGGGCTGTTGAGCGTCGCATTGTTCGCAATATAATACTGTTGTCATAGATATTTATCTTGATTTTCTGATTTTAGCCCATATGGCTTCTTTCTCCTGAGCGGTCATTTCTTTGACTAGCTTTACAATTGAGTTTTTAGATTCTCCCTCTTTCTTTAAGAACAGGCCTATTTCATAGTCTGAAGCCCCTAGAAATTCAGATCCACATTCCCTACAAAATTTCCCGGGTCCGGAGCTATAGCACCAGTGGCAGCTTAGTACAGGCTCCGCTTGTAGGCCACAAGAAATACAAAGGTCTCCGGTTTCATAATCCTTAGGCTGCTTAGCGCCGCAGTGCACACATTTCACTACATCAGAGCTCTCCACTATAATAGGGGTGTTAGAGCTACCGTCACTTTCTTTGCCATTAGTCGCTACAGGCGCGGAAGCTCCCAAAGCCCAGCTCATTACCTTTTGACTTGCCTCTTCGTCAACTCCAGTTACGTCCATTAATGTTTGGTAGTCGCCAATCATAGTAAAATCATCTTTGCTGCATACGCCTGATAGTTCTAAGGCCGTAATATGCTCATCTGTAAGCCCTTTGGATTTTAATATGTTTACCAACAGTTTAGACATGCTGTTTTCAGCTTCCATAATCTTTATTTTTAGTTAGATGATAATTTATTATATAGGATAAGTCTATTGGTAAATGGTCGATTAATCAATTGGTAGGTTTAAGCCTGTCCTATATTTATATTGCTTTCTCTTAGCGCTAGCACCTGGCTAAATAGCACTTCGGTTCAGCATATTATACTCCTCCTTATAAATAGAGTTCGATCTCGTTTATAATGCGTTCTCTAAATATTCTCTGATTTGTAGATCATTAAAGAAACCGCTGTGATGCCCACCATAGCTGGCTCTGATAGTAAATACACCTCCGTCAAAAACAAGGCTTTTGTTAGCTTCGGCATTTTCTTGCTCAATGTTGTGTACTACGATTGTTTGCACACTTTCCTGAATGGCCTCTTTACCTACAGAATCTGAGCAGATTTCCTTAATAGCATTTACAATTCTTTGCAGACAAACACTAGGAATGAATTTAATGGCATTGAGGTCATTGTTAAAAGTACCCCATTGGATGTCGATGGGTAGTTCTTTACCTACTACTTCATTTAGTTCTTTTTGATAATCGTTAAAGTACTGTTCTTTAATAGCTTGAATAGCTTTTTTCTCTTGTAATCCCATAATTAATTTATTTTAAATAATTGAAGCAAAGCTATCATGATAGCTATTAGTAGAGCTAACCACAGAGGGTGATATGCTAAAGTCATGGTATTCAGTGAGGCGGCAGAAAATGATGGAATATAGCTTTGTAAAACATTTTTTATTAAAAGTTATGGAGTTAAAAGCATTATTGTCATTGCAGGCTAAAAAGCCCATGGAGATATTAAAACACGCCAATGAATGGGTAAAAGAAGAAAAGAATAAGGAAAATCCGCAGCCTCCTTTTTTAGTTATCCGCACAGCTCATAGTTACTCAGAAGGGTGGCTTCTAAACTATGATGAATCAGAAGGGGTGGTACTGCTCGGGTCGATGGATGGTCGCAAAGTAGATTTAAAATATCTATATGCCGGAGCTATTGAATCTTTGGAGCTCCCCAGTGCTCAAGGGTGGCTATTTAAGCTTTCTGATGGCGAAAATGAGGAATTTTTAGATGAGAGTTCAGCGCCTAGTAAACTGCAGATTACCTCTCATAGCAAAAAAGTGAGTGACGTCCTTAGTGAACTTTTAGCGAAGAATCTTTCTATTAAAGTGGACACGGAAGGAGCCCATGGGGAGGAGGCTATGAAGCCTGTTATGAGGATGCTATGGATGGGAATAATTGATAAGATAAAAACAGTGATAGCAACCATATCTGAAGAAGAAATGGGTAAAGAGGCTTTGCAGGAAAATGTGAGTGAAGTATTACTAGTTGCTAGTGAAGATAATGCTATTAGTCTTGAATCAGGTACATTGAAATTAACGATGGATATGAGAAAAGGAGCCAAAGGCATTTGGTCTAATGATGTTATGCAAGAGAAAATAGAGGAGAAACTCTGAAAAATATGATAACAAAAAGCTTAATACTGTTAAGCATGGCTTTAATGATGAACCTCAGTATAAGTTATGCTCAGGAAACTGGCCCCATTCCTGATATAGTCATCAGAATGAAAACGCCGGATGAGAAGGAATATCACGAATATCATTTGCAGTCAGTAGACTATTTTTATATACGTGAAACCTATGATAAAAATGATACTATTCCTAAGCCAGATGTTAGCATAACTCTTACCTGGTCCACCATTGCAGATGAATATTTATTGAGGTGGATATCTCAGAGCACCACTGAAATGAGAGGGGAAATATTAATTAATGATAAGAACAGTGGAGAGCTTATTAGAAAATTGACTTTTAGCGGAGGTAGAGTTTATTCTTACAATGAATCTTTTAGTGGCGGTTATAGCTATTCAGCTTCACCACAAATGAGTATTAATGTGAGAGAAATACGCTTTAATAATATTGCCATGTATTAATGGTAGGTTTCTAGAAAATCCCTGGTGCTGACGAGCGTTCAGTCCAGGGATTTTAAAAGGCTTTTTTACCTCTAATTTTTTATAATTACAAGCTTTCACATGTACTAAGGCTTTCAAATAATTCATGACTAATTAGTGCCTTTCTTTACATCTAGAATTTGGCACCTTTCTGAATTAAGAGCTGATTGCCTATCTAATAAATGGTTATAAAAAAAGTGCTACTCCTAAAGGAACAGCACTTCAACGAACACAGAGATCAATCAATATTATAAAGCGTTCTCTAAATATTCTCTTATTTGAAGATCAGTAAAAAATCCGCTGTGATGCCCACCGTAGCTGGCTCTGATAGTAAATACACCGCCGTCAAAAACCAGGCTTTTGTTAGCTTCAGCATTTTCTGGTTCTATATTATGAACTACTATGGTTTGTATACTTTCCTGAACTGCTTCTTTTCCTATAGCATCAGAGCAAATTTCTTTAAAAGCATCTACCGTTCTTTGTAAGCAAACGCTAGGAATAAATTTAATAGCGTTTAGGTCTGTGTTAAACGTATCCCACTGAATGTCAATAGGCAATTCTTTACCTACTACTTCGTTAAGTTCTTTTTGATAATCGTTAAAGTATTGATCTTTAATACCTTGAATAGCTTTTTTCTCTTTTAATCCCATAACAAATTTCTTTTTAAATAACTGAGGCAAAGCTATCATGCGGGTCGCTTTTATAAGTAACCACTAGCGGTGAAATGGTAAACTCACGGAATTCAGTGAGGGCTTTTTTTGACTATGATGAATGATAAGAATCACGGAATTCAGTGAATAAAAGCGGTTTTTATTCATTTAACTTTAAACTGTCAAAAAATTCAATACCAATGAAGATTCTTATTTATATAGGAGTAGGGCTGATAATATTAATTGTAATAGCAATGATACCTTTTATAATACTAAAATTTGGAATGGACTTCATGTTGCTATTCTCTGTTTCTGAGAAGAAAGCAAAAGCTGAATTAGAAAAAGTCATTAAAGATGAATACAATAATGCCTGGGTAATCACTGATGTTAGCAGACACTATAATGAAGGGAATATGAACCCTAATATGTTTTATTACGAGTTGGAATCTGTGGATAATCCTGAAGTAGAGTTTATATTTTACTGGGATGCAAAGAAAAAGACTCCAAAAAAATCTTATGATGGGCAAGAATATACATTGGCTACTCAATACCAAAAAGCTTTAGAAGCGTACCGGCGTAGAAAGGATTTACAAACAGTGTTGGGGCCAGATGTTAAAATAGGAGAAATTACTTACTGGACGATTAATTTGGAATTGAACCATGAACCCATGGCTACAGAGATCAGAGAGTTGACAGTAAAAACAGCACAGATTTTTCAGCCGCATATAGGAGATTATACTTCCTCCATGAAGATTAAGTTTATTAGCCCGCAAGAGCCCAACGGACTATTTAGAACACCTATTACCGCCACTACGCCAAAGAAAGATGTATACATTGATTTTAATGGACATGCTTCTGACGGGCGGTTAGCCAAGGTGAGGGAGCAAGCATTGATTCAATTGAAGAAAAAATTAAGTACAGAACATCCTGATTATAATATAGAGCCGTATCTCCGGTATCATTGGCTTAATCAGAATAATGTTAATAAGCTATATGCCGGTTTTGAAGTGTCTAGGCCTACTATTGAAGGTGATGATCGTCCTGCTACTCAGGAGCTAAAAGGAATTATGTTATGTCATCTGGATTTAGCTTCAGCTAGTGTCACCTATAGTGAGTTTATTCCTTGTGATAAAGATAATATAAATGCCACGTTGGATAGTATTAATGATAATATACCTGAGATTTATATAAAAGAAGAAAATAAGCACTAAGAGCCGGGGCAGCAATATTTAATCTAGTATGTCGTTCTCTATGGCGTACTTTACTGCTCCTGTTGTGGTTTTAGATCCTGTTTTCAGTAAAATGTTTTTGCGGTGTGTTTCTACCGTATTTACGGAGATAAATAACTTTTCAGCTATTTCTTTAGAGGTAAGTTCTTCTGCAAGTAGCTTCAGTATCTCAGTTTCTCTTGCCGAAAGCTCTACCGTAGGGTTTTTCTTTTTTTCAAATACGCCTTTCATATAGCGCTCTTTAACAGTACTGGAGTAATGCTGCTCACCACTCAGTACTTCTTTTACTGCAGCTTTGAGTTCTTCTTTATCAGCAAATTTCAGAAGGTAGCCATCGGCTTCTTTTTGAACTACCTTATTGATTGTACGCATATCTTCCAGCATGCTTAGCACAAAGAATTTAATATTAGAATTAAACTTCTTTACTTCACTAAGTAGTGTAAGGCCATCCATTTTTGGCATATTGATATCGCTGATCACCATTTCTACATCTTTAAATTGATGTAAAAGTCGCATTACCTGCACACCGTCAGTGGCCAGGTGTATGGTATCTATCTCTGGCAACTCTGATAGAATAGCGTGGAGACCATCCAAAAACATTACATGATCATCGGCAATAATAATATTGAATTTTTTCTCCATGGCTATTACTTTGTGGCTTCCAAAGATAAGGGAATGTTTATATTAATGGTAGTTCCATTGCCTGAGCTGTCTATATCTATTTGGCCTCCCAGATACTCAAGCCTCTCCTTAATGTTTCTGAGACCGATACCGCTATTCTTTTCTTTGGGCATGCCTTTTCCATTATCACTTACTACTATGTTTACATAATCTTCATGCTTGGTGACCTGAATTTCGCTGTTAGTAGCCTCTGCGTGTTTAATTATGTTAGTAATGAGCTCTTGAATAATGCGGTATACTTCAGCCAAAATTCTGTCAGATAAAGCATCGATTTCTTCCTCAGGAAAACAAAGGGCTTTCATTTTTATATTTCCATCGTTGGTTTTATCTGCAAGGAGCTGGTTTAGAAAATCACAAAAACCGTGGTCTGAAAAGGCAGGAGGGTGGAGCTGATGAGAAATGCTCCTTAGGTCTTTGTAAATACTCTGAATTGTATACAGCATCTTTTGTAAGGCATTATTGCCATTTTGCTTGCTCATATAGTGCTCAAAAGACATTTTAAGACTGGCCAGATCACTACCTAATCCATCATGAATTTCTCGAGCTATCCGTTTTCTCTCTTGCTGCTGGCCTTCATTATATTTTTTAATTGAGTCGAGGCGATAATCTTTAATAAGCTCATTTATTTTATGCCGGGCATTTTCTTCTTTTTCTGATGCCAGCTGTTTCTGTACTTTTATTCTTTGTACATAAAAATAGCGTAGTAGGATCAGGGTAATTAGCACCATCACAAATCCAATGATAAAGGCATTGCGTAATTGCTTTTGTCTGGCTACTTCAGATTCTGATTGCAGCAGCTTAGCCTCTTGTAAAGATTTCTCTTTTTCTAAGATCTTAATTTGTGCCTCCTTAAGTTGAGTTTCATACTTCTGCTGAAGCTCAGCTAGGTGCTTATCTTTTTCTATGGAGTTAAGGCTGTCTTTAAGGGTGTATGATTTGGAAAGTTGATCAAAGGCCTTTTTATAACTTTTCTGCTTTGCGTATAAATCAGATAGGTTGATGTAGACTGCGTCATTTATGCTTTCTGTTTTGTCAATCTCTAGTGCGAGATTATAATAATCAATGGCTTGCTGAGTCATACCTAAGTTTTTACAGGCTACCCCTAAGTCATTAAGCACCAGAGCCTGATCACTCACAAACCCCAGCTTCTTTAGTAGCTGATAAGTTTGCTTCAGTACAGGTAAAGCTTCTTTATATTTTTTCTCTGATAAGAGTAGCTGCCCCAGATTTATCCTGGCATTCGCTTCTTGTATCAGGTTATTAGATTTTTTACTGTAGTCAATAATTTGTTCGTAATAGTCTCGGGCTTTATGGTTGTCTTCCTGATTTTTCAGAATGTTAGCCATGGTAAAAAGGGTAGCCACAATACCATCAGGATAGTTAGACTCCTGGTAAGCTTCATAGGCTCTTTGCAGGTTTTCTTTTGCCCTCTCATATTGCTCCTGTTCTATATACAAGTTAGCTATATTTCCGTAGGCATGTCCCGCTTCAATGCGGTTGTCTTCTTCTTTAGCCATATCCAGACATTTGACGTAATGATTCATGGCACTGACATTATCCCCCAGATTATGATAGGCAATGGCTAACAGGTTATATACAGCCGAGAGGCCACGATCCATTTTTGCCTCCTTTATTTTTTGTTCGGCCAGTTTACCTTCTTTTACTGCCGCTTCATTTTGGCCTTCAGCCTCAAAAATGTAACATAGAAAATAGTGGCCTCTGGCTTCGTAAATTACACGATTATGCTTGCTACTTAATTCTATCAGCTTTTCTACGCTGGCTTTGGCCTTAACAGGCTCTGTCTCAGAATAATTTCGGTATTCCTGTAAAAGGCTGTCTAGTTTAAATACTATGCTGTCTGGTTCAGCAGATGCTGACTGACCTAGTAAGGTTTGATAGCTTGCAAGTGCGAAAAACAGCCCTAATAGGCCTTTTTTGATAAATAAGTTTACTCTTCTCATGCTTTTACAAAGATACTGATGTATAGACTAATCAAATTGGCCTCATTCTATGAGTTTGAAAAATCACGGATATCAGTGAGACTTTGATAATATAGCTTATCTAGCTTTGTTATTTTCATTATTGCTACAATAGATCATATTAATATGTCTTTTAATATTCCGTTTATAAAGCAGGTTTCTATTCCTGCTCTGATGTTTCAGTTTTTATTGATTACCGGTATTTATTTTGTTTTAAAGCCTTTAATTATAGAATTCGCTTTTTTGATAACCGCTTTAACCTATGCGGTGATAGCAAGAGTTTTGAGAAGCATCATAGCTAAGGCACATAGAAAGGGGATCAGTTTGGTGAAAAAGCATCAATACAAAGAAGCTATTCCGAATTTTGAAAAAAGTGTAAAATACTTCACAGATCATGAGTCGATAGACCAATATAGGTTCATCACGCTGCTGAGCGCTTCTAAGATGAGTTATAGAGAAATGGGCCTTTGTAATATAGCATTTTGCTATTCACAAATAGGAGAAGGGCAAAAGAGTAAAACATATTATGAGCTAGTTCTGCGTGATTATCCCAAAAATGGTATTGCTATATCTGGCTTAAGAATGCTTAATTCAATCCATAACGTTGCTGCAGAATAATAATGGGAGGCACTACTGATTTGGGACTTATATATAGTAGCACTATAAGAATGTGGCTCAAAAGGTCATTTGAGCAGCTGGTAGAAAATGAATTGGCAGATATTTATATTATAGCTTTTCAATTTTCTAACGAGCTCACTACCATTGCTGACCTTGACTTCACGGTGAGTTATAACACTTACAGCTATCTGAAAACCAAGATAGCGGAGGAGGGGATCAGTCAGCAAGACATAGAGGTGGAGCCTCAAACCTGGAAGGAGGTAGAATTTTTACAATCAGATTATCACAAGCTTTTAGGCCATTGGTATGATGACCTTAAGAAAGAAATGAGTAATGATACTGAAATGCTGGAATATATGAAAACAAGGATCAATCATACTATTGATCATCTCGCAGAGGCGCATTTCTTTAAGCATATCCTCAAGCATACCATTATAATAAAAAGAATTAATTAGTATGTCAGCCATAGATACTTTTTTGTTTAACACCCCGGTTTACACCAAAGAGCAAGTCTTTGACGATATTAAAGCGCGCTATAAGGGAAATGAAAGAATTGCTTTTAAAACAGATGCCAACCCATTTACCAAGGAAGAAAACCTGAAATTAATTATTGATGATGGTGCATCAGTGATAACGGTACTCCATGCCGCTGATGCACAAGTAGCAGATGACTTCGAGTTTCTATCTGATAATGCCACTGTGAAACCTACCAGCTTTATGCGGCTAATTATGAATGACCAAAACAATGATTATGATGATATTACGGTAGATCTTTATGATTTTGTAAGTAGCTTGTCCACAGCATGTTGCTATGCTCATGGTTCAAAGAAATGGGTGCATAAAACCACAGAATGAGGTCATCTGGAGGAGACATTCATTACCTGAATATCACTGAATTAGGGGATGCATCTTTATGGGTTTTGTGGTTATCTTTGTTAATAAAGAAATAATTATGGAAGATAATTTATCTCAAGGCGCATTTTTTGGTTCGCTAAAGCGGAACAACGATAAAATACGTGACGACAGAGCAAAGTCTATTGTAGAAGATGCTCAGCTCATGTATAAGAGAAAAGTGGAGGATCTTTCTTTGCTATTAAAAAGACTGAAAAGAGATCAGGAGAATATGCTGGATATGAGTCCAACGGATGCCAATAGTTTGGTGCTTGCTTCCGATTTCGATGCTCAGCAATATGTGGATAAAGATCTGGAGATGGCTGTAAAAATCCGAAATCTGGAGATTAAGCTCAATGTAGCTACTAAGCGTTATGAATATTTATTTGGAGAAGAATTAAACTTAATATAATTATGGGTGGAGGAAGATTTAGTTATGAAGCATATACGAGGCTAAGTGCATCTAAAGGATATGCGAAAAAGTCTAGAAGTGAAATATTTACTTCACGGCAGATAGATAAAGAAATGGATCCATCAGAGGTGGTTTTTAGAGAATCGCGCGATTCTGAAGAGCACCCGGAATCTCTTTCTATTATTGTAGGGCTGGATGTAACTGGGAGCATGGGCGGCGTTCCTGAGATAATTGTAAAAGAAACATTGCCTGTACTTATTGGCTCGCTTATGGAAGCAGGTATAGAGCATCCTCAGGTACTATTTTTAGGCATTGGTGATTTTGTTTATGATTCAGCGCCTCTTCAGGTGGGCCAATTTGAGTCATCAGCTGAGCTGTTAGACAGATGGCTTACCAAAGTATTCCTTGAGGGAGGAGGAGGAGGAAATAACCAGGAAGGATATAACCTGGCTCATCTTTTTGCTGCAAGGCATACAGCTATTGACTGTTGGGAAAAAAGAAAACAAAAAGGCTTTTTATTTACCATTGGTGATGAACCTGTTTTTCCTGAAATACCAGCAGACATTATTAAAAGATATACCTCTGAAAAGGAGGCTCATACGGTTACCACCAAAGAAATCATTGCTGAGGCACAAGAAAAATATAATGTTTTTCATTTACACTTGGAGCATAATGAATACTCTAAGTCTGATGTTCGTAAAGGAAACTGGAAAGAGCTTTTAGGTGAAAACTTCATAGAATTACCAGATTTCAGAACTGTAGCCAAGAAAATAGCAGAGGTAGTGATTCAGCATCATAAGAGTACTGGTGTTACTAACAATGGAAAAACTACAGACAGAAATCTCGATGATATTGAGATAGAAGACATGCTATAATGCCACGATGTAGTATCGTAATAGATTTGGGTTTTGGGGATAGCGGAAAAGGTTTAACCACTGATTACCTGGCTTCCCAAAGCCCTTCATCGAGTTTAGTTATTCGATTTTCTGGAGGGCATCAGGTGGGGCACACCGTTACCACTGAAGAGATAAGTCATACCTTTAGCAATTTTGGCTCGGGCACTTTTAGAGGAGTTCCTACCTTCTATACAGAGCACACTACTATATTTCCCCCAGCTATTTTATTGGAAGGTAAGTACCTAGAGAAGTACCATCCTCAATTAATTTTTCATCCTCATACTATGGTTACTACTGCCTATGATATAGCTTACAACCGAGCTATAGAAAAGCAAAACCAGCATGGGTCTTGTGGTTTGGGTTTCGGTGCTACTATTGAAAGAAATAGGCAAGAAGTTTACTTTTTTGCTCAGGACTTACCCTTTGAATGGGTAGTAAAAGAGCGACTTAAAAGTATAAAGAACTATTACCAGAAGTTAATAGATGCTTTGGGCAATAAGGTGAAGCAGCTTTACAAAAAAGAGCTGGAAACTTACCATCAAGACGATTATGTACAATGCTGCCAATCAATAGAGGCGTTCTATGGTGTAAAAAGCTTTAGCGAAATTCAAGATTCATATGATCACTTTATTTTTGAAGGAAGCCAAGGTATTATGCTAGATACTAAGCATGGTTTTCACCCACACACTACCTGGAGTAACACTACTTCTAAAAACGCGATAGAACTGCTTGTTGATCATTTCGGTAATGCACAGAGTGCAGATTTGTATTATGTTACCCGTTGTTACCAAACACGCCATGGAAATGGCCCCATGAGTAGCACGCCTGAGGTTCAATTACAAAATCATGAAAAAGAGGCGAATGTTACCAATGAATTTCAGGGAGAATTTAGAACTACCGCTCTAGACCCTGAGCTATTAAATTATGCTCTCACCTGTGATAAGCATTATCACCATAACCTACCAATTAGAAAAAAACTAATAATAACCTGCCTTGATCAGCTACCTTCGTTTTCCGTTGAGAGCATTTTATCATCCATCCGTGAGAATTTTGAGTCAGTATTAGGCAGTTATGGACCAAATAGTAGCCAGATAAAGCATATTTATACAACTTAGTGGTCATTTATAGCGACAGAACATAATAATGAGCCTAATTTTCAGGTGCAATTATAGAAGGAGGCTACCCAATTAACATCTAATAAGTTTGGACATTTGAGCAGTCTCCGATATAAGTTTTTTTTGTCTTATTTAGCTCATTTTAACATCATTAATAGTTACGCCTTTTAACATTACGGCAAAGTAGCCTTCATGGCCATAATTGCTGCCTTCTGAAAAAGATTGACTATAGCTATTTACAGATGATTGATGAAAAGTTATGTGTACCTGAGGAATTTCCTGATTCTCGTAGTAAATTCTTAATTCTCCAGACCATTCTCCAGGGCTATTCGCTACCCAGTTTAAAAGTAGGTTATCAGGCATGGTTACAGTAGAGCCTGATAAATGTGCATCCATGGCTGGTTTAGATCCACCATCTGAAGCATAGGCTAGTGAAAGACTTAAATCGCACTGGCGAAGAATATAAGTTTTTTGGGTTTTGTCGTCTTGATGAAGATCTAATTCTATTCGATTTATAACATTATTTTCAGACATTCTTTTTTTGATTTGTTTAACGCAAAATTAATGATCCCAATAATCATTAACATCACCGAATTCAGCGATTTAGCATCCCTGGATTTTAAGCAGGAAGTTAGATGTTTAGGGACTTTACTGAATATCTTCTTAGGAAATTAAGAACGTAATTTTAGGAATGGAGAACAATAAAAGCATATCACTTAACCCCACTTCACCCTACACAACTTCTATCTCTTCAATCTCCTTAAAGAATTTGACCCTTGGGTAAGCCGCATTACTTTCTTGCTTACTACTCCAAGTGAGGTGTACGATGGCATAATCAAAAGCATCATCTCCAGGTTTATGTATGGCAAATAATACATTGTCATTATGGGCTGAGGTGGCCACCGCACTACAGTCATAGTCTACCAGTGCGTGTTCGGGTGATAATTCTTTAAAGAGCTCATCTTCAAAGGACAGCTTCTGTTCTATCGTTATGGTTTCCCAAAGGCTGCTCAGTTTTAGGCGCGGTGGTGAGCTAAGGAAGCAATCGTTAACCACATGCCTAAACACTCCGGCAGCTTCAAATTGAATTTCTTTTTCTGGGAGGTCTTCCATGTCAAATATTAAAAAACCTCCTAGAGGGTAAAGAAAACATCCGCAATCTAATTGTGCATTGAGCCTTAAGTTTTTTAAACTCAAAAGATTCTCTTCAATTTCAGAGTTATGAAACTTCCATATGGTTTCTCTGATGTCAGAGTAGTCTTGAGTTGGCACGAAGCTTCCAAATAGTATGCCCATGCCTTCATCTGTTACTTCTAACTCACTAGTTCCTATAAGCCTCTTATGGGAATATACCTCAACTTTCCTACTTAATGCCATATTTGCTGCTTTTACACAACCCTAGAAATACCTGTTAATTACAATTCTGATTATAAAACTCTACTATTGCTTCCATATCTTTTTTACGTAGCGTTCTTGAATCTAATATTTCAACCAGGGCTGGGCAATCGCTGAAATATTCTTTCATATCTTTTCTAAAGCCAATAGATTTGAGCCTTTTTAGAGGCTCGTCCGGTAGCTGTAGTAAATATTCATCTTTTATTGTGGTTGTTCCTGGTTGCTGGCCTACGCCCGGAGAATATTGTGCAGAATAATATTGGAACAGTTTTAACTTGCCGTCCATTACTAACTTGAGAAATATGTGTGAATCTTGAGTTACACCTGTTAAACGGCTTTGATCAGTATTGTTTTTTACTGAAACTAAAGTGATCATTTCTCCTTTGAAGCTGAATTTTACAGCTTCAGCATCTGATGGCTTCAAGACTTTCACGTCTCCGTTGGGGCTAATATACTTGATCTTATTTTGTAGCCTTATATATTGAGGGTGATTACCAAAGAGGCCAGCAGGAATCTTCAGGGTGACCTCTTGCATGCTGTCTGCAAATTTAATAAAGCCTTTAACATTTTTGGCATGAAGGCCATTGATGGATACTATTATTAATATCAGTAAAAAAAGTGCTTTTTTCATTCTGAAATGTATTATTAAATGTGGCTGTAAAGTTACTTTTTTGAGCGCATTCTACAGAAAGACACGCATTTGCACAATTTATTTTACAGCAAAGGTAAATGAAGTAACCCCATTGGTGATTGTGTACTCTCCTTTGGCTAATGTGTGATTAACGGCCATTTATTAAATGTTGTCTTTAAGGTTTTTATGTTGAAATCTATCCGGTTTTCATATGGCAAGTGGTGATGTAATAATTCTGATTCAAATTTTATTGCTAGCAATTAGCGGCATATGCTTCTAAGTTAATTACAGGTGATCGAAAGGGCAATTCCTAGTTGCTGAATATTATCTTCATTGACATCAATCATGTTTTTAAGTGTCAAGAAATTTGTAATTAACTTATTAAACAGCTTTTAATCAATAGAGGCAATTAATACCATTTTCATTAGATCTAAATCACGGTATTCAGTGACTTTTTTAGGATTTGTGGTTTTTACCTTTGCAATGGCAAATGTCTAATTTCAATACTAGAATAATGAACGATTATATACTTGACTATAAGGAAGAGCTAAAGGGGTTGCAGTGGGATAATGTAAATTTTGCAGACCTGCCGGTAGATAACTTTGCAGCTATTGAGGCTCCTGAAGACATAGATAACGATTTTACCTTTAAAGATAACTTACTAGAAGTCATCAGGGAGGCTGTAGGTAAGGAAGTTATTACGCTATTATTGATCACGCCTGATAACTTGGAGGTAGGTGATTATTATGGGTTTGGTTATTTAGAGAATCGTACCATTCTACCTTTCAAAATAGTTAAGAATTCGGTGTTTTTAGAGTGGGCTGATTTGGTTATCGCTGGAGATGATCCTGAAGATGTGAATAAAGCTTGGCTCTATAGCTTTTCAGCAAATGGTATTAGTAGGAGCCCGCTAGATATAAGAATTAACCATGCACTGATTACTGATACTGGAGCTAGCCTAATTGACAAATCGCCCAATGTGTTCAATAAAGAAGCACTTGAAAAGGAAAAGGCTGATTTTATAGCGCCCTATGTTAAACCTGTTTCTACACACTACTCTATGGAGGAAATGGCTCAGGCATTTAATGATGTAGTTACAGCTGAAGGGCTGTCAATTATTCCTCCAAAGGATAATCAGGAGATATATGATGAGTTCGAAAAGTTATCAGGCTATCCAATTCCTAAAATTTTGAAGGACTTTTTCACTTTGCATAATGGTGTTGAAAAGTCTGCATTTTTATCCGCAGAAGAGATGCTTAAGCAGTGGAAAGAATGGAAATGGATTTATGATGACTGGACACAGGAAGAATTGTACGATGAATACGAAGAAGTAGATAAAGTTTTACCTCTGTATACTACTCCATATTGGATACCTTTTTTTGACCTGGTAGGAGGTAATTATGTGGCCCTTGATATGGCGCCCCATCAAGATGGTACGTCTGGTCAAATTATCTCCTTTGGAGCCGATTATCAGACTGGTGTATATGAAAGCACTGACCTTGTAGCATTTTTAAAATCGTTGAATTCAAGAGAGGATTAAATAAATAGTTTAAATAGTGAGTTGTGGCGAGCCCTGACCAGTTGTATGGTTAGGGCTTTGCTTTGTTAGAGAAAATTTAACCAGAACCAGAATTTTGTGTTATATTATATAATAACCAAAAATTATACTGTTCATGCTGGATATGGTCATAGATGCTCGAAAAGCTTCCATTAGCACTGCTATTGAAGTGAGAAGAATACTGCCTTTTAGAAAAAAACGAATGGTGGGACCTTTCATATTTATGGATCATGCAGGTCCGGTAGAGTTGGCGGCTCCATCTATACCAGAAATGGACGTACTACCTCATCCTCATATTGGCCTTTCTACGGTTACATATCTTTTTAATGGAGAAGTAATGCATAGAGATAGCCTGGGGGTAGAGCAGGTTATCAAGCCTGGAGCAGTCAATTGGATGACGGCAGGCAGCGGCATTAGTCATTCAGAGAGGTTTGAAAATCCGGCGGCCTTGGCAGGCACTTCTTTGGAAATGTTACAAACCTGGGTAGCTCTTCCTGAGAAGTTTGAAGAGATAGATCCTATGTTTAGTAACTATCAGCCAGACCAATTACCAGAGTATGACGATAAGGGGATATGGATGCGATTAATTGCCGGTAACGCCTACGGTTTAAAAAATGATGTGAAGACACATAGTCCTTTATTCTATCTGCATGTAAAATTAGATAAGGATACCATGTTTGGATTACCAAGAGGGCATACAGAAAGAGCTATTTATATAGCTCAGGGTACTTTAGAAATTTCCGGCAGAAAATATCAGAGAGGTCAAATGTTAGTGTTTGGTAAAGACAATGATCCTGGTATCAGGGCTTATGAAGATAGTGTAATAATGATGTTAGGAGGTGAGCCGCTAGGTGAGCGCTATATTTGGTGGAATTTCGTTTCTTCAAGGAAAGAGCGTATAGAGCAAGCTAAAGCAGATTGGCAGGCAGGGAGAATAAAGCTACCACCTACTGATGATCAGGAGTTCGTTCAATTACCACTAGATCGTAGCAGGCCTTCAGATCCTCCTTCTCCCCAAGCATTATCTTGACAGATTTTCTTCGTTTTGAAGCATCATTCAGAATTTTTGCCTGGAAAATAGCTTATCAATGCAAGTATTAATAGAGCATATTGCTATATGTTGTCACTGGCTTTCACTTACGAGATTACGTGTAAACGAGCAAATTCTTTATTGATGCTTTAAATAACTCTTCTTTGCTGATTTAATTGAAAAATTAAATAGATCCCGTAATGTAAGGATTAAGATAGAATGATGTTTTAATATACTATTTAGGGTAAATTATGTATCTCGTTTACCCCACCTTTTACAAATTCCGGATACTACAATTTTTTCGTTGATCTATAGAAACAAGGCTATTGAAAAATTCACTTTTGAAGATTTGTCTGATTTATGTAAATAGGCCAAGTCTAATAATAATTACTTATACATATTTGGATTTCTTGAATTTAAAAAGGGCATCTTTTTACAGTACCTTGAAGGTCCTGAAAATGCGGAACGAACCTTAATGAAAATCATTAAGAGTGATAATCACCATGGCGTTAAAAGGATTATTTACTTGCCTTTATTAGCAGATAGATTCTTTTGTGATTGGCATATGATGTTGATAACTCAACAGAGGTTCGTTTACTTTGGTTTAACAGATTTACTTTAAAATTTTTAATTCGCAGGGATAAATATGAGCAATCTCAGCAAAAGATAGGAAACTGTGCACTAAGGCTTATTAAAAGAGTATTCATTCTTTATACAGAGGTCTGACCTTTTAATCAATCTATATCTGAAGAATTAGATTGAAATTCTTTTCTATTTTATCTTAACCCACCCCCTTCTTTTCTAAAAAGTACATCTGTAGGAATTTGAAGAATGATTACCTTAATGTAGTTATTTCCTACAGTTTGATGGGGAAAGCGGCACGTCTTATTGCTTCAAAAGGACAAAACAACACTAAATACCCCAAATACCGCTATGGCTTGATGTTTGGCAATAGTTGACACAAAGGAAAATATAATATTTCTCACCACTACTTCTGGTTGTCAATTACCATTTGAAATATACCTCAATAGCCAGGAAGTACAGGTAAGAAAATCAGATCAATTAAAATGGCATTTAAATGGTAGAATACAATGAGCGAAAAAGATAGTATACATGTGGTGAGTGATGCTTTCACTGCCAAAGAACAAGAGAAGAACGAAAAAATAAACCTTAAAAAAGTAGTTACCACGCCATCGGCCTATTTAATACTTATTGGTACCTTCCTGCTTTTGACAGGATCGATATATTTAGTCTACTTATTTGAGCCGAACTTCGCCACCCTTCATTTTGAGAGGATGAGCACATCATGGGGAATGGTGCTTACCGGACTAGGATTTACATTACTAACTTTAAAAATCAGTTTTTTAATCTATATTCTAGTACTTTATTTAAGATACAAGCCTGTTAAGTCAGTATCTGATGACTTATTGCCTACTACCACGGTAATAGTACCTGCTTATAACGAAGGGGAGCTGGTATGGCAAACTTTAAAAAGCTTAGCTAATAGTGATTTTCCTGAAGAGAAACTTCAGCTCATTGCAATTGATGATGGAAGCCAAGACGATACTTGGGAGTGGATGAAAAAGGCGAAGGCAGAGTTAGGAGATAGAGTGGCCATCTATCAACAGCCACAAAACAAAGGAAAGAGACATGCTCTTTACAGAGGTTTTCATTTAGCCAAAGGTGAGGTATTCGTTACCGTAGATAGCGATTCCGTGGTGAGTGAAGATACGCTAAGAAATATGGTCAGTCCATTTGTAGCGAATAAAGAATTTGGAGCTGTTGCAGGTAATGTGAGAGTGCTAAATAATAAAAAGGCGCTTATACCTAGAATGCTAAATGTGAGTTTCACATATAGTTTTGAGTTTATCAGATCAGCTCAGAGTCTTTTGGGATCTGTACTTTGTACTCCTGGTGCATTAGCAGCGTATCGAGGCAAAGCAGTAATGGCATGTCTTAACGACTGGATCAACCAGAAATTTATGGGTCAACCCTCTGATATTGGTGAAGACAGAGCTATGACCAATATGATACTTAAACAAGGATATAAAGTGTTGTTCCAAAGAGATGCTTACGTTTTTACTAACACTCCTGAAAGATATCAAAACCTATATAAAATGTTTATCAGATGGGAGAGAAGTAACGTTCGTGAAAACATTATGATGAGTAAGTTTGCCTTTACCAATTTCCGTAAAGGTCCAAAATTAGGAACGCGTATATTGCTGTTGAATCAATGGTTAAAGATCTTATTGTCTTACCCAATGATTACACTTATGCTTGTGTTTGTGTTTACTCATCCATTGTTATTCTTAAGCTCTACATTAATGAGTATAGCAGTATTTTCAAGCATACAAGCTATATTTCATGCGAGTAGACATAAAAACGTGTTTGAATCTATGTGGGCATACCCCTACAGTATATTCTATACCTTCTCTTTATTCTGGATTACTCCATATGCTATTGCTACGGCTAGTAGAAGGGGATGGTTAACCAGAACCTTACCGCAGAGTAAGCAGAAGATTTCGACTAGTGGATCGCTATAAATTCTAAGAGTTTTTTTAGCGTTAAAAGGCTGCCAGCACGGGGCAGCCTTTTTTTGTTTTTTCACCTCTGGGCGTATTGACTACTATTTACTCAAGAGCTTCTTTAATATTATAGTTTGCATTAAATCATCCTTTCGCTGGCGGGAAATAGGAATGGTGTTTCCTTTTATGATAAGACTGTTACCAGTTACTGACTCAATGGCATTTACATTAATGAGATAAGATCGATGAATTCTTAAAAAATGACTCTTAGGCAAGCTCTCCTCAATAGAGGTCATAGTTTGATGAATAGTGAATATCTGTTCCTTGAAATGTAGTTTAAGATAATTTTGCATTGATTCTACATATAGAATATCTGACCAGTGGATTTTCACGAAACTATCTCCCTGCCTGATGTACCTACAGCTGCTATCTTTTTCTTGATCTGTAGTGCTGGTTGATTTTGTTTTTAACCATGTTCTGGCTTTTTCACAAGCTTGAATGAAACGGTTATACGGGATAGGCTTCATTAAATAATCTACCACTTGCAGGTTAAAGGCTTCCAGCGCATATTCGGCATAAGCGGTGGTAAATATGGTAGGCGGAGCATGTTGGAGAGACTCTAATAGTTCTATGCCTGTTTGCTCAGGCATATTAATATCCAAAAACATTAAGTCTATGCTTTCTTGTTGTAGAATTTGGTATGCTGCCTTGGCCGAATCACAGCTATGAGCTAAGGTTAAGTAATCTGTTTTGTTAATATAATTGACAATACCTCTTGCCGCTATAGCTTCGTCATCTACAACAAGACATCTTATAACTTCATTCATTATCTTAAATTGATAGTTAGCCGTAACCGAAAGTCAGTGTCTGACTTATGTATGGATAAAATATGCCTTTTAGGAAATAATATTTCAAGCCTTCCCTTAATATTTTTTAAACCTAAACCTGTGCTTTCAGTGGATTGAATCTGAACTGTATTGGCAGAATTTTGTATCTGGAAATCAATTTTTTCATCAGACGTAGATAATTGAATGTCAATACAACCAGGATTGGAAGCATCTTTTCTTACATATTTGAAAGCATTTTCAATAAATATTATAAATAGTAATGCCGGTATCTCCTGGGCGTGATTTTGTATGCTCCAGGCGGTAGATACCCTCACTTTTTCTTCCCATCTTAATTTTTCTACCTCTATAAAGCTTTTAAGAAAATCTACTTCCTCTTTCACTTTTACCGTTTCTTGGTTCCCTTTATATAGCTGATATCTTAAGATATCAGAATATTGGATGAGAAGGTCTGAAGCATGATCTACATTTTCTTGCATTAGCACATGGATGTGGTTAAGCACATTAAACATAAAGTGCGGTGTAACCTGATGCTTTAAGCTTTGTAGCTGATATTCGTGCAGGCTTTTTTGTGATTTTATATACTCTATTAGAAAGCGTAGGCCACATATGCATAAATTAATAAACATACCGGCAGACAGCACACTATAAGTGGCGAGCCAAGGTTCAGATACTATATTAAAATATTCTGAAGGAGGGAAGTATTGTTCACTCTCTAAATAGCTAAAGAGATGAAGGTATAACATGAAAATACCCGCCACGATGATCGAGAGCATGATGAAGAATATGCCAAATTGCACAAGCCTTTTTTCATTTAAAGCCTGCATAAGTAGGCTGCCACTGAGCCAGGTAGAAACCGGGTATATGCTAATAGTGATGCAAAAAGAAAAAAGGAGTGTTTCTGAAAATGAGTTGGTTTGAGGGTATACTTGAATAATAAAAACACCCAAAATTAATATCCAGTACCCTGATATAATTAAATGGCTGTTTTTAGTCAAGTCCCTGTTCATAGGGCAAATCTACAGTATAAAATTGCATTGGAGTTGCAGTTGATCAAAAGCAAACCGCAACTGGTCAAAAAGATTCTTTTTAAATATAATAGTTAATGCAGATTTGTGTTCATCACTAATTTTAAACCGGATGGATTTCATTAGAGCAGTATTATTTATTTCACTTTTTGTATCGCCTGGTATGAGTTGGGCGCAAGTGAATATAAAGACAGAATTTTTTAGTAAGTCTCATTATCGTTATAGTGAGGGTGACGATGGGCACAGGGTGGGAGATAGCGAAGGTAGCGCAATGGTTTATCAATTGGCCGCTAAATTACCCATTTCCATAAAAGTGGAGGAGGAAAGAAAAAATGTTTGGGGTATAGCTTTGAATACGGCTTACGCTGCATTGAATAATCACCATTTTGATCAACCTTTAGTAATAGATGAGATTGCTAATCTGAGTGTTGGTGTTTTTAATTTAAGGGATCTCAATGATCAATGGACAATGATCAGTATGTTGGGGGCAGGTGTTTATGCAGCTTCTCCAAGCATGGATGATTTAAGAGGTAATCAGATTTTGATCAATACTGCAGCATTATTTATTAGACATATCAATCCTAATCTGGATTTAGGTGTGGGTGCAGCCGTGAATAATTCATTTGGTTATCCTATGCTGTTCCCTGCATTGTACTTAAAATGGACAAAAGAGGGAAAATATACTTTTGACGTATCCATGTTGGAAGGGGTGGACATATCACTGGCTTATGAACTAAGTCCTAAGCTTAAGTTAAGCTATATAGTGGGAGTAGATGGTCAGTTGGCTATGGTTAATAGTTATGATAAGAAACAAATGTTTACTCATCAGTATATAGTGACGGGCTTTAAACCTGAGTTGAAATTAGGAAAGCAAATAACTATGCCGCTGGTAATGGGCATTAGTGGCATGAGAACGGCTCAGCTTACTGAAAGAAAGCTGAAGAGTTTATGGGTAGATTCTAATTATTACTTTGATGTTTCGGCCTATGTCTCTCTGGGCTTAACTTATAAGCTGCAATAAAAAAAGCCGTCTGGGAATCAATCCAGACGGCAACTTATTTATTAATATAACTAGTGGAATTTCTTATTTAAGATGCATACTTTTGAAAGCACAGAGATCTATTTATGTAAATTATTTTTAATTAACATAAGTGGTTAACAATAGTTTAAGATCTCTTTAATTTTTGTTTTTAAAATACAAAAGTAAATTCAAAGCTAAGGGAGTACGCATCCAAATCTCCTCCGCCACCTGGGTTATTTCCTGTACGCGTATAATCGGCAAATCTTACGTCAACACTTTTGAAACTTGTAATTCTGCCTGTTTTCTTGGAAAAAGGTCCCTTAAACCTCGTTAGTCCGTAAAGTGGAGAATATTTTAATCCCAGGCCTAAGGAGGTGCTGTTCAAAGCAGATAAATCATAGTCTGATGAATAGTACTCTTCACTTCTTTCATGTACTCCATAAGGAGCGAAATACTTGGAAGCGGTTTGAGTATGATATCTGAAAAATGGGTACACTGTAAAGAATTGAGCCACCTTAACAGGTACTTCCAAATTCATGGTATGGGCATCAATATCAAAATCATCATGATAGAACCTGTAATAGCCCCTGAGAATTATCAGGTCGTTTAGGTAATAGTTTATTCGAAGACCTACAGGGATCTTAGTTCTTGAATCAGGAAGCTTTTCTACTTTCGGAGATATAGGGTTATTAATAGCATCATTAAAATAAACCCTGTGAAAAGGGGTAGAAAGTAAACCAGTTTGGAACACATATTCTAATGAAAGTGAAGCTTGTAATCTCTTACTAATTACTTGAGCTAGTGTAGCAGAGAAGTTAAATGATTGGCGCTTGTCGGTATCTACCAGTTTTTCGCCTGTTCTTAATTCGGCAGGGTAAAGTAGCTTCCAGGTATCGAAATAAGCTAAGCCTGAAAGGTTAAGTTCTGTGTTTTGATTATTGAATTCTTTGGCCCAGCCTAAGCCAGCCGAAATAGAGGTATAATCATACTCCTGCGAATATCCTGCTTTTACGCTATAGGTAGCCTGATTAGTATTGGTTTTTGAATAGGTAGCATTGACATAATAGCGCGTATCAGAACTCGATGCGGAAGAAACATTATTGTCTATATTATCGGTAGAGGCTGATGAGTAATTATCAAAGCCAAAATAAGTAGAAAGCGTTCTGCTGGTATCAATAGGAATGTTAATAATCACAGCTGGAGCCACGTTGGTCAGCTCTTCCGTACCTCTACCACCCGTCACAGCGGCATTGTTACCATCTTGCTCATAGTAGTTAAATAGAAAGTTAATTTCTGTTTCGTTAAGCTTTTTTGCTTCATTACTATCAGAAGATTCTTGTGCATACAGCCCGCTTGAAATCAAAAGAGCTATAGCTAATAGTTTATAGGTTAGTTGCATCCGCAGCCTCCTCCAGTTTTGCCGCCATTGGCACCAGACGCTCCTTCTCTGTAAGCTTCAAAGTTGGTTTCAAAAACCTCCACTTTTCTGGAGTTAAGCTCCATGTTCTCATCATTAAGATATACCTTTTGATAAGCAGCCACGGATACACAGCTTTGCAATAACCCTCCTGCTACTAGAAGGAGGGTGTACCAAAATATTGTTTTAATTTGCTTCATGACCAATGTTTACCTGGGTAGCATCTGTTGAGGGCGCCACGCCATTTTTATAATAATTTAATTTCAAGTTTTTTGAATAACTAAGCTCATCCTTATCATCTACTAAAAAGCACTCTATTCCGTTTAGTTGATTGATCAGAGCCATGCCTTTTTCTTTGCCTAATACAAATACAGAAGTGGCCAGAGCATCAGATAATTCAGCATCAGGACAAATGATAGTAACGCTTTTTAACCCTTGCACAGGATAACCCGTACGAGGATCTATAATGTGGCTATATCTTTTGCCATCTACCTCTATAAATTTTTCATAATTACCCGAAGTCACCACTGCCATTTCACCTACTGCTAACCAAGCCATAACACTCCGTTTGTTTTTAGGATCAGCTATGCCTATGCTCCATTCGCTTCCATCGGCCTCCTTGCCCCAGGTTAGTAAATCTCCGCTGGCATTAACTATGCCGCTGGTGATGCCCATGGCTTTCATTATTTCTCTTCCCTTGTTAGCGGCATAGCCTTTACCGATAGCTCCAAAGCCTATTTTCATTCCTTTTTCTTTAAGAAATACTGAATGATCCTCTGCGTTAAGTATAATATTATGATAATCTATTTTGGCTACTGATGCTGCAACTTCTTCTGCTGAAGGTAGCCCTTGCATGGAACCATCAAACTTCCATATTTTATCTACCGAGGCATAAGAAACATCAAAGGCACCGTCAGTTAGGTTGGAGATCTTTTTGGCTCGCACTATTAAGTTGAAGAGCTCCGGATCTACTATTACAGATTTAATTCCGGCATTTCTGTTGATAGCCGCTGTCTGTGATCTTTCATCCCAAGAAGAGATTACTTTTTCTATTCTGGTTATCTCTTCAATACATGCATCTATACTTTGCCAAGCTAAGGCCTCATCGTCAGATACAGCTGTAATTTCAAAACGAGAGCCCATAAGCTTAAGTACCTTTTTATGCGCGTGGTTCTGTGCATTAGCTGAAAGAGATGCACTCATGAATAGTACTAGAAGGAGCCTTTTCACTATTTTTCTGTTGCTTTTTCTAGAAAACTGATGAAGTTATCACTGCCTCCTGCCTGGTACCCCGTTTGAGTAATGACATGCTCATCAGAATCAATAAGAACTACTAGAGGGAATGATCCTGCCTTGTTGTACTTGGCTGCAAGGGCTTCGTTAGCTTTTATCTGATCCTTATCAGGTTGGTTTTTTCTTAGTCGTGGGAAATCGGCTAGCATTAATACCAAGTTCTCTTTAGCATAATCTTTAAACTTGGAGTCATCAAAGACTTCTTTACTCAGTTTGATACACGGTTTGCACCAATCCGAACCCGCAAAGCTAATTAATATGGGCTTATGCTCGGCTTTAGCCTCAGTAAGCGCCTCATTAAAGTTTGTATGCCATTTTACTTCTTCCTGATCTTGGGCACATCCTATATGTGCCCATAAGCCAAGAATAAAAACAAGAGAGAAATTTTTTAGCGTTTTCATATTTTAATTCTTATAAAACACAGCACGTAATTATTAGAAATTTGGTTGGTAGATTGCCAAAATAAATCGGGAATTATTGAAGTAGCCTTATACTTAAGATCGTAAAAAAAAGAGTGCTTTACAATGAAAATATTACAATTGAGGAGGGAAAAGGGCATAAAAAATCCCTGGAAACATAATATAGTTCCAGGGATTGAATGAGTTATTTTTGATTAGCAAAATGCTTATAGAACAAGGTAATGGTTTCAATTCCTTTGAAGTAGTTGAATATTCCATAATGCTCATTAGGAGAGTGAATAGCATCTGAGTCTAAACCAAAGCCCATAAGTACGGTGTTTACTTTTAGTTCTCTTTCAAACAAAGCAACAATAGGTATACTACCACCATCTCTGGTAGGAATTGGTTTTTTACCCCAAGCCTCTTCAAAGGCAGCACTTGCAGCCTGGTAAGCTGTAGAATCTGTAGGAGTAACAGCAGGATCACCACCATGGTGAGGTGTAACCTTTACTTTTACAGATTTAGGAGCGATAGATTCGAAGTGCTTGGCAAAAAGCTCAGTGATTTCATCAGAAACCTGATCAGGTACTAATCTCATCGATATTTTGGCATATGCTTTAGAAGGCAATACTGTTTTAGCTCCTTCACCAATATATCCTCCCCAAATTCCGTTTACATCTAATGTAGGGCGAATTCCTGCTCTTTCTAGTGTGGTATATCCATCTTCACCTTCTACTTCGTCTATGTTAAGATCCTTTTTATATTCATCAAGGTCAAAAGGAGCTTTATTTAAGGCTGTACGTTCTTCTGCAGTAAGTTCGGCTACCTTATCATAAAATCCGGGTACTGTAATATGATTTTTCTCGTCTTTTAAAGAAGCAATCATTTCACAAAGAGTGTTAATGGGGTTGGCTACAGCTCCACCATACACCCCAGAATGTAAATCTCTGTTAGGTCCTGTTACTTCTACCTGCAGGTAGCTTAGGCCTCTTAGTCCTACGGTGATAGATGGGTGTTCGTTAGAAATGATAGAAGTGTCTGATATAAGAATAACATCAGAAGCCAGCTTTTCTTTATTTTCTTTAACAAAAATTCCTAGGTTATCTGAGCCCACTTCTTCTTCTCCTTCGATCATAAATTTGATGTTACAGGGAAGGCTGTCTGTGGCCATCATAGTTTCAAAGGCTTTAACGTGCATGTACATTTGGCCTTTATCATCACATGCTCCACGAGCATAGATTTTATCGTTTTTAATTACAGGTTCGAATGGAGGAGAATCCCACAGTTCATAAGGATCTGCTGGCTGCACATCATAATGGCCATATACCAAAACTGTAGGCAGGCTTTCGTCAATAATTTTCTCAGCATACACAATAGGATAACCTGCTGTAGGGCATATTTCAACTTTATCTGCACCAGCTTTTTCCAGCTGAGATTTGATCACATCAGCTGTTTTTAGCACATCATCTTTAAATTTTTTATCAGCGCTAACTGATGGGATTTTTAGTAGGTCCAGAAGTTCGTCTAAAAACTTTTGTTTATTATTCTCTATGTATTCTTTTCCAGTCATTATTTTGGGATTTATTTGGCTCCCAAAGGTAGGTGGATATTGTTAAATATGCCAATTTTACCATCTGACTAGTGATAAACGAATTCTATTTCAGCTCTGGCAGAGGCAGTTTCGTCTTCTTTCATATCAATATAGGCTACCTTATTAGCTTTGGTACTGGTAACATGTATCCTTTCTTTATCTATGCCCTGATTCAGGAGGTACTCTTTTACCGCAAGCGCCCTTTCTTTAGATAACCTTTTGCGAGAGGCATAATACGATTTGTTTTTTAGCTGATTGATTTCAAAGAATTTATCTGACTCACCTCTGGTAGTGATTATTCCTGAATGTATACCATTAGCATTACCATGTATATACATTTTAAATCTAGGGTTAGATTTCATTATGCTGGCCACCTCTTTTACCACAGGCTCAGACTTGGGAACCATGAGTGTAGTAGCATCATAAAAGTGCACTTCATAGGTTGAATCCTGCACCTCTTCTATTACAGGGTCATCCTCAACAGCCTTTTTGGGTGCCGATGTTCTTGCTATCAGTGAGACAATATTAAAAGCCAACAAACCAATCAAAACGAGTTTAAAATGCTTCACGTTCAAAGAATTATGGGTCTATTCTTATAATAAACCCACAATTTAAAAAGCACGTTCAGAACATATAGAGCTATATCGACTAATGGAGTTTAAAGGAGTCGATAGGTTAGTTTCTCCGATAAGAAGATTAGGCTTCGGACTCAGTTTCTTTCGTTTTTCTTTTAAATATGCCAGAAACTCCTTTCATACCAGAGCGGAACGTGTTTTTGCCAGCATCTTTGAGGGCCGTCATTACACTAGTAACTACTTTGCCTGAAGATTCCAATACGAGATTTTTGAGTAAGCCTGAGGCTGTGATGAATGAATTTCTCCTTATCGCCTTTTTATCTGCTACATCCCAAGAGCCACAATACCTCTGTGCTATTATCCCTACTCTTAGTGTAAGGAAAGCATTGGTTGATCCTTCTAGCAGACTATCGGTAATAATATGAGCAGCATGGCCTATTACGGGTAGTGATCGCCCAGGGCTGCGAAGCACTGCGTTGATCACAGGCTCTATCTGTCGGGTAATGTCTATTTCATCTAACTCTGAAGCTATAAGTGCGGTAGCTCCTACATTGCCATAAAGCCTTATCATATCTTTGATAGAAGGCCTTTGCCAATAAATGTGCGCTACTTTCCATATCATTCGGCTTTGGGTAATAAATACGGTTAGAGCATCTAACTTACCATTTTGAGAAATGGCTGTAGTAAGAAATACACTTTTTGCCGTATCTTTTATAATGGTTTGTGACTCTTGATTGAGCAGGGCCAGCGCATTTTTCATACCCTCTTCTGTGTGTACGTTTAAACCAGCCTTCTTAATCAACTTATTTTTACTGAGCCGTGCTTTTAGTAAAGTATGGTATTTGGCTTCTGTTTCTGGGCTATCAGGAAAGGCCACTGATTGAGGTAATCGTAATATCATTACCACAGGAAGAAGCATGAGAATGAAGAGTGTGATGCTTATAAAACCGGTAATTAACCAGGCTAAAGTTTCATTCACCGTAATCATATTGGCATGAAAGGCAATTATCTGATTTACCGCAAATAGTACAAAGCCTATTATAAATGCTAGAGCTACTAAAAGACCGATTTTTTTTAATTGATGGAACATATGTTAATAAGACATATAAGTATATTAAAAGGTTTCAATGCAGTAGGTCTGAAGTTGTTAAACTTCTTTTTCAATATTTTCCTGATGTCGCTTTTCTGCTTCTTGTTTGATGGTGCTGGCTATTTTCGGAAACTTCAAAATCACTTCTTCGAAAGAATTACGATCTAGTTTATATAGGTCGCAGTAATCTTTGGCTATGATAGTGGCTGTCCTCCTTTTTTCTTCAAATAAGGCTATTTCTCCCAGAAAGGCTCCCGGTTTGAAGGTGCTGTATTCAACAGTGCGCTCTCGGTTTACTGCTGTCAGCTCACCGCTAAGTACGAAGTACATGCCATCACCTCGGTCACCTTCTTCAAAGAGCACTTGGTCAGGAGTAAGTACCACTGACGATAGGTGCATAGCGATTTCGGTTATAAAAGCTTCATTGGCATCTTTAAACAAATATATTTTTTCTATGGCGCCGCGCTTGAGCTGAAGAGAAAGCTCTCTTTGCAGATTTCTCGGCAAACCAGCCAAAAATGAAGATTCATCATAACCCATTCTTTTACGCCACTGATAGGTATAAAAGTAATGTATCTCTCTTTGTAATTTTTTGGTAATGCTTCTATACCTCACAAGAGCCGAGAGCCGATCCATGTTTTCGAAATATCTGACCGTGGCAGGGTCTTTTCTGGTAAGAAAACCCGCAATGTTACCTATGATATAACCAAATACACCTACCCCCATTATTTGTAAGCAAATAGCATAGATATATTGAGCGTTAGTATTGGGTGTGATATCTCCATAACCTACTGTGGTGAGGGTGGTGCTTACCCAATAAAGCGCTTTCAGGTAATTGCCGAATATGTTTTCTGTGTACTCAACACCTCTGAGGGCTAGCCACCCACAGGTGAGCCAGTGTGTACCTAATATAAACCAGTAGAAGAAAAAGATAATAGTAAGCGAGTTACCATGTTTTACCTCTCTAGATCTGAAATAGCGCATAAGAGAAGCTATTTTTAGTAGCTTCAATACTCTGATAAGTCTTATAGGAATACTCGAAATAAACAGGCCATATGGGAATGCGAGAAATACATCGAAAATTATCCAGCCATGAAGGTAGTTTTTAGCTACACTATCTCCGGTAAATAAAAAATCATCTTGAATGTACCGAAGCTGAAAATAGCTGATCGGAATATCAAGGATAAAGATGACGTTCGCAACCCAATACCATAGCATATAGTTCATGTCATCCTGAATGTAAAAGACCATATCTAGTGGCTTTAAAATAGCCAGAATAGCTGCTCCCAGAGCGAGGATCACATTCCATATAATGAAGAAGATATTTGCGTCTATATTTTTAGGCATGGTAGCTATAAAGATAGTAAAAGTGCCTAATTTTTTCTGAGTGCGTGATTATCTCTCTTAAACGCTTATTTGTATACTACCACTATTGATAGGACGGAGCAAGTTGGTTTAGCTATATGACTTCTTATTCCTATTTACGCATACCGGTATTCTGATGCATTCTTTTTATAGATTAGGGTAGTGATTTTAAGGGTTAGGGGCCATTACCTATCATTATAATGCCAGAAGGCAGGAATTTCATGAAGTGTAAAGTTAATTTAAGGCGCTAAAAGCGGGCATATTCGAGGTATTTTGCTTATCTTTTAATTCCTTTCGTTTTGCTATAGGTGGTTTCAGGCATTATTCAGTAAAATTTGGACATCTATCATGTGTACCTTCATCAATACAATCGGTACTGCCCTGCAAATATGCATTTTGTCATGCTTGCCTTTGGTTTGTATTAGTCAAATACAGATAGATACGACCTCTACACCCGCCGAATTGGTGAGCGAGGTGCTATTAGGACAAGGAGTAGTTATTGGTAATGTAACTTTTAGAGGGCAGAAACATGCCATAGGCCAATATATAGATCCAGAAGAGCAGATGGGGCTGGAAAATGGCGTCGTACTCACTTCGGGTAATGCATTTTATGTGATTGGACCTAATAAAAACCCACGAGCCGGATGGGCTAGTGATGCTCCCGGAGATCCTGAATTAGATGACATAGCAAGAGGTAAAACTTATGATGCCTCTACTTTGGAGTTCGATTTTGTGACTCAATCAGAGAATCTTTATTTTGAATATGTTTTTGCTTCTGAGGAATATCTGGAATACGTAGGTTCTAAGTTCAATGATGTATTTGCCTTTTTTATTAGTGGGCCAAATATGGAAAACACTAATATAGCGAGATTACCCGATGGCGTTACTCCCATTACCGTGAATACTGTAAACAATGAGATGAATTCAGAATATTATGTGGATAATGCTTACATCAATACTACAGACCCATTTATATGGGATGTTAGGAGCAGAAAAGTGATTGAAAATAAAAATTATTTACAGCCGGAGGTACCCCCCAGCTATGCCACCCAGTTTGATGGCTTTACCACGGTGCTAACTGCACGCTGTAGAGTAATTCCTAATGAAATTTACCATATTAAAATGTCAATAGCTGATGTAGCTGATGGTATATTAGATTCCGGAGTTTTTCTTAAAGCGGGCTCTTTTAGAAGCGAAGGTGAAATAGTAGTAGCTATTGATAAGATGATGGATCAGCCCCACCAACTTACTCGCAAGCAAGCACGGTTAGATGAAGTGGTAGTAAAACCCAAGGATATTCCTAGTAACATAATAATAGGTAATATAGAATTCGAATTTGACAAAGCAGAAATTCCAGTGCAGGCTAAAACAGTGTTAACTAAGGTAATTAATGAATATATGAATCATCCGAAAGCAAAAATTTTGCTTAACGGGCATACCGATAATTTCGGGTCAGATAATTATAACATAAAGCTCTCTCTGAAGAGAACTAATGCGGTAGCCTCAGCTCTGATGGGGTTGGGGATCCCTGAAAATAGATTGGTGCTGGATTATTATGGAGAACAGCGGCCTATTGCCACTAATGATACTGAAAATGGGAGGGCCAGAAACAGAAGAGTTGAGCTCATAGTGTCGTTTTAAAACATTACAAGCTCTGATTATTTTGTATTATATCCTTACCTCGTCGTCATAATCAATAGGAACCCTAATAGGAAAGCCATGGTAAGTGAGCTTAATATGACCTGTATAATGCACCTTTACCTTCTTACCACCCAGTATACTAATAATACTGTTGAGAAAGCCGACTTCGCCCATATCAAAGGTAGCGTCTAAAGGTATTTTGAAATCTGACATAGCCGGTATTTTGGTTTTTACTGACTGATTGATTTCTCCTATTTTCTTGCCTTCTACCATTACATCTACATTAATTTTTTTGAGGGTCATGCGTACTTTATTTGGGTTATAAAAATAGGCGTCAGCATTAAGGTAAGCTGTTCTGCCCATGACCTTGGTCACTTCTATATTAGTGATCTGTTTGAATTCTGGAGCCTCCTTGGGGCCGTTGCAGCTCATGATGAGAAGTGAAAAGAATGCTATTAAGGTTATTCGTGTCATGGTTGGTAAGACGATTCTAAACATTTTATGTTACTAAGAATTTTTAAATATGAGTTTTCAGAATTATTTAAACTATAATCATACCAAATAAATTTTAAACAATGAGCTACATTTGTCTGAAGTTGATAACTGATGATTATTAAGGATAATTCGCTAGAGGACATAGCGGATCAGTTGGCTGGCCAGGACTATGCCATTACTGAAAACTTTTTGACTCTTGAAGAAGTGAGAGCCATAGTAGAAGTGTTTGAGTATCACCGAAAGGAAGATAACTTTAAAAGAGCTGGCATAGGTAAGCAAGAAGATTTTACACTCGATAAGCAGATAAGAGGGGATTATATCAAATGGATTGATCCTGAAAATGCGTTTCCAGCCGTAAAAGTGTTTTTGGGTAAGATTAATGAACTTAAAGATTATCTGAACATGACTTGCTATCTAGGTCTTCGAGATTATGAAACTCATTTTGCTATTTACCCTCCGGGTTCCTTTTATAAGCGACACCTGGATCAGTTTCAGGGAGATGGAGCCAGAAGAATCACCTTTATCTGTTACCTTAATGAAGGGTGGCAACCGGGAGATGGTGGGGAGCTGAGGATGTATCTTAAAGATAGAGAGGAGGATTTACACCCTACCGCAGGCAAGCTCGTGTGCTTTAGAAGTGAAATGATAGAGCATGAGGTGCTAGTGGCCCATAAGCATAGGTACAGCCTTACCGGATGGATGCTGAACCATCCTGTAGGTCTAGGGTTTATAAAACAGCCATAACCAGCCAAAGAAGGTTTATTTTGAAAAAAATGGTTATATATTTGAAAAGACTACAACCTAAAACGTTAGCTATGAAAATAACACTATTCATATCCATATTTATAATTCCACTTTTAACGATGGGCCAGGCGGGTAAGTCGTTCTATGATCAGGGGGTGAAGAGCATGGAGCAAAACGAATTTAAAAAGGCCATTGATGAATTTACCAAAGCTATTCAAGCAGAGGCATCTTATAAGGAAGCTTACACACAGAGAGGTGAAGCTAAAAATGAGCTAGGAGATTTTTATGGAGCGGTAAGTGATTTTACTCTGGCCTTAGATATAGACTCTACTTATGCAGAAGCTTTAAATCAACGTGGTAATGCAAAATACAATCTTGGAGATGATGAGGGGGCTATTGAAGATTATAGTAGAGCCATAAAGCATGATAGCAAACTGGCTGATGCCTATAGCAATAGAGCTTTTGCTAAATATAACCTTGAAGATCTTGAAGGCGCCTTTTTTGATTTTTCTAAAGCTATAGAATTAGACCCAAAAGATGCGGACAAGTATTTTAACAGAGCAGTGGTAAAAGCTGAGTTAGAAGAGTATTTGGGAGCCATTGAAGATTATAATAAATCTATAGAAATTGATCCTACTGATGCTGATGTGTACAGCTACCGAGGTGTGGCTAAGTATAATATTGACAAAGTGGATGAAGCGCTGAAAGATTATAACAAGGCCATAGAAATGGATGCTAACGATCCTGTAAAATATGAAAATAGAGCTTTAGCCAAAAGTTCTACGGAGGATTACCAAGGAGCTTTAGAAGATTATAATAAGTCTATAGAGCTGTTTAGCGAGGATCCTGATACTTATAACTTAAGAGGTGTTGTTAAATATAATCTAGATGACCATGATGGTGCCATTGCCGATTATGATAAGGCAATTACACTAGATCCTTACAACGCCGTGTATTATGATAACCGAGCACTTTCTAAAGCGGCTTTAGAAAATTATAGTGGTGCCATTCAGGATTATTCTTATTCCATAGAGTTATACCCTACAGATCCTGAGACTTTTCATCAGAGAGGTTTAGCTAAAATTAATAAAGGAGACAACTATGATGGCTGTATGGATTTAAATACTGCAGTTGAGCTTGGTTCTGATGAGGCTAAAGACTCTATAAAAGAATTTTGCAAATAATTAATCTGCTAATCTATTCTTTACAAAAAGAGGCTGCTCATATGAGACAGCCTCTTTTTTATGTGTATAAGGTTGTGGACTTAATTAAATTTCTTTAAAATCATCCATAGATGCCCCTTTGCTGAAATGACGTAAATTATAGGTGAAAGTAAGCATGAAATATCTCTGTAGAGCATTTGACTGGCTATCTTCTATATAAATTTCCGTTACATTTCTGCCTACGTTATTATTCTGGTCAAGAAGGTCGTACACGTTAACACTTAACTCAGCCAGATTGTCTTTTAAGAATTTTTTACCAAAACTCATATTTAAAATGGTATAGCTGTTGTCATAACCAGCAGCTAACCCTGTGTTGAGTCTATGGTTTACATCTGCTCTATATACAAATTCATTTCCAAAGATCCAGCTATAGCGCACATGAGTAGACTGGTTATAGAATTCATTATCCACCGCAGGGCGAGAAGAGTTGCTAACTATATTATAATTACCTCTTGTAGAAATGTTAAAATCCACACGATCACTGATATTACTGCTCAGTGATAGACCGAGCATCAGGCTAGTATTGTTAGTAAGGTTAGTTTGATTATTTATAACTCCCGGTCTTCTGTTATAATTAACCATTCCTCTTACATCAATGTTAGATTTAATGCTTTCCCATGGCATGCCATAGTGAACATAGGTTTTGAAGTTATAAAATCCGGAGGTATTTTCAGGTCGGATGAGCTGTGAGCCTTCTTCCAAAATTATTCCCTGAGCGATTTCGGTAGTTTCATTGGCAATAGTAGTGGCATTAGTGATGTACCCATCCACGAATTTGGATTCGATAGAGGCATACATAGAGTTGCCTTCTGCAGAATGTGCTCTGTAGCGAGCCCGTACCCAGTTGTTATAAGCTTGCTCTAGTCCGGGGTTTCCGGTTCTTAGCTGTAGAGAATTAGAATTGTCAATTACGGCTTGCAGTTGTCCAATGGAGGGGGCGTCAGTCCAGGTTCGGTATTCAAATTCTAGTTTTTTATCATCAGTAAGCTCATAGTCTAAGCGAACGGAAGGAAGTAAACTGTTAAAATCGCGAGAGATATCATAGGTGGAAGGAAACTGCTGATCATTGTTCAACTTGGCGAGCTGATATTTTGCTTGTAACTGCATCCTCCATTTATTCTTTTTGTATTGATAACCTAGTTCAGCTTTGTGGGTAAGGTAGTGGCTATCAAAAGCATTGCTCAAAGCAGTGTCTAAAACACTGGAGGCATCTTCATTATTATACATGAGTTTGTCAGAGCTATTATCTTTATTGAAGATTTCATATTCGGCCTTTAGCATGCTGGTTTTGCTAAGCGGCTCGGTATAAGCAGCACTCATTCGAAAAGAGACAGCATCTCGCTCTCTTATACTACTTTGATCAAGAACTTCAACGCTGTCTGCTCTACGGTAATAATTATTGATAGCATAGCGTTTAGACTTATCTTCATTAGTATGATAGCCGATATTATTGCTTAGCGTGATGCTTCTTCCTTTTTTGCTAAACTGATGGCTCCAGAACAAATTATTTTCAAAGTCATAATCTGAGTTTTTTGAAGTGTTAGTGTTATTTGTCGCATTTAGTCGGCCATTGTCAGTATTCGTTTCTCCTTCAAAAGAATCATTGTTTTCATCGTGTCTTAATGAGATGCGGGGTCTCCAAATAATTTTGTTATTGTCATCCAATTCGTATTCTAGTTTGGCCCAGGCATGGTGATCCATATTAATACGATTATTTATACTGTTTTGGTCATAGACCTGTCCAGAATCAGAGGGAAGTACATAGGTTCTTTGTAATGATCTTCTGCCTTCGTTTTTTCTTCTGCTGAAATAATAGCCTCCGGTAAGCTCTACTTTATCCCAGCTGTCACCATAATTAATTCCAGCATTGTTGGTAATGATCATACCATTTTGTGTTCTACTCTCTCCCTGGCTATTTGGGTCAGCAGAGTAATTAACCATATTAATATTATTGCTTAAGGCGGTGATGGTAATTCTCTGATCATTGTCAAAAAGGTTTACACTCGCAGCAGCCTGATAACGATCATCAGTGCCATAGCCAACACTTCCTTTTCCAAATTGACCTTTTCTCTTATCTGGTTTAGTGATAATGTTGATGGTTTTCACCTGTTCGCCGTCGTCAAAACCACTCAGTTCGGCTTTGTCACTTTTTTTATCATAGACTTGAATAGCAGCAATTACCTCTGAGGGAAGGTTTTGAAGTGCTGCCTGTACATCTCCTTCAAAAAATGGTTTTCCATCAATAAGTATTTTTTGCACCGCTTCTCCTTGTGCTTGTATTTGGCCATCTACTACTGCTATGCCAGGCATTTTAGAAACCAAGTCTTGTGCACTAGCATCTCGTGTGGTTTTAAAAGCTCCTGCACTGAACTCTGTAGTGTCACCCTTTTGGGTGCTTACAGGTGCTTTTGCAGTGATCTCGATAGCATCGAGGGTAGTAGTTTCTTCTTCCATTGCCACCACACCTAAATTGATGTTTTTATTTACATTTAATACACGAACTACCTTTTTGTAGCCAATGAAATTAATCTCCAAAACATATTTACCCCGCTTTACTTTCGGTACGTTAAACAGACCCTCCAGCGTAGTAGTTACACCATAGGCCGATGTAGAATCTGGCAGTGTTTTTAAAATTACCGTAGCGCCGGGAAAGGAAGCATGGTTAGCCTCATCACGCACCCGGCCAGTAAGGCTATGCTCTTGCGCGTAGGTGGAAAAGACGATTAAAAATGAAGCCAAAACTATAATAATGGATCTCATAAGTAATTTTGCTCAGTAGCGTTTAAAAAATTATGGTTTGTTATTTAAGAATGTACCTGTTCAATCTATAATAATAGTGTTTGAACAGATTGGTGGATTACAATCCAATCAACGAAAAATCTACCCTAATTTGTAGTGTTTTTATATAAATGGTAAAATGATTTGATTTGATAAATCGATTCAGTAGCTTTAGATTCTATTTATGCAAGGTAGGGTTGTTAGATAATTCTTTTTTTCAATAGAGATAGACTTTGATGCTTCAGAAATGAAGATGATGCGCTTTAAATAATAAATATCCTTATTTATATATATTAATGGTAATAAGAGGAATACTTGTCATCCACTCTTTTTGCCTCTGTAGCTTCCTTTTTTTGGTTACTCATGTTATTCATGAGAATACTAGCGATACTCTCAGAAAGTTTTTTTACAAATTCTATTTCATAGGCTTTTAACTTTCTTAAAGCTGCCAATTCTATTGCTCCAATTACATGATCCCTCGCTATGAGAGGTACTATTAAAAGGCTGCTGGGTGTACACTCTCCTAAGCCGGAGGTTATAGAGGTATAGCCAGGAGGCAGGTCCGTAATATATACACATTCTTTCTCAAGCACGCACTGGCCCACCAGGCCAGTACCCATGGCTATTTTTTGATTTACAAATCTTTTTTTATTGTAGGCATAAGTTGCTAATCTCTGTAGTTCATTGCCATCGATCAGGTATAGTGCTCCTTGATTCACGTTCAGGTAATTGACTATCTGACAAATAATGTCATCTCCTAGTATTTCTAAGGAGGCTGAATGATTTTTTAAAATACCGTTGATTTTGGCCATGCCTTCATTGCTCCAATTAGTGATAAACTGTTCCTGATCTGCCTCTTGTAGTTTTTGGTGCAGAGCTATTATCGATTTGGCCAGTACATCTTTGTTATACTTTTCGTCGTACTGAACAGAAAAATTGCCAGCCCCAAGGTTTCTGGCGAAGTCAACGGCCACTTTAATCCGTTCTACTAATTGGTTGAGGGCGGTTTTGGTTTCTGCTAATTCATCGGAAGATTTTACCTTTAGCTTTTCTGGAAATTTACCTTTAGCTAAGCTTACCATCGCATCTTTGATTTGAGTTATAGATTTAGTAAAGACATGGCTATAAATGTAACCTAGTAGCATTCCTATGATTAACTGAGCTCCAAAGAGGCCGATGATGATATAGATGGTTTTATCAATCATTGCCTTGTTAGTTTGCTTTACGTTTTCCGTTAGCTTTCTTAGTTGGTCAGAGATGGCTGTGGCTTGCTGATTTAGTTCGCCTAAAATTCCGCTGGAGCTAGTAAGACCAATCTTTTGTTCTACTTCCACAATATCATTGAACTTGGTCTGATACTCATTAATATGTAACAGAACCTGCGCTTTACCCACCAATTCATCATTTACCTTAGCTACCTCTTGCCTAAATATATCCGCAGCCTGATTGAATCTGTCTAAATATTTAAGGTCTTTACGCAGAAAGAAATCTTTTTCGTGTCTTCTTAGCATGAGCATTTGTACTTTATTATAAGGAAAATGTGCTTCTTCTACTTCGTGAATAGCATCACGTAGTTGACCTTCTAATCCATAATCTTCAAAGCCTCTTTTCTGGTATAGCGCTACTAGATTTTGAAATTTGATATCAAACTCATTAATGTCTGATGCGATGGTATTCAGCTTGAATGAAAAATCTTTGTTATCATAGCGATCATTGTTTTTTAGGAGGCTTAAAACATGGAGTATAGAGTCCATTTCTGTTTGATAACCCTTGGTAAGTTGGCTGCTGCCAGTTGATAAAAACTCATCTGTTTTAAACCCTTTACTGGCAAATTCTTGTAAATAAATATTGACTTGAGACATTCTTAAATTGGCCATATCTACTTTTTCTCCTAGGTTTCTCAGAGAGAGAATAGAGAAATTTCCGTTAATGGCTACCAAAACAAGAATTACAGATAGCAGTAAAATAGATCCGAAGGCTATCATTAACTTAAATCGGATTTTAAGGTTAAGGAACAGATGTTTAAAGCTCATGGTATTGACAATTAAAAGCAATAAAATTAACCGCTGTACCTAGCAATGAAAGTTAAATTTGATTAAGTAATTATTAAAAAAATATGAATAGTTATACTCTCTAAATATCTATTTGTCATAAGAACCACTCATATAATTATTCATAGTTGAAAGTACTCTAATGACTATTTTAGAAAAAAATAATCTATCAATTTATGAAGTTACTGTTAAGTGTAATGATGTGTGCAGTCTCGCTGGCGACCTATGCTCAGCAAGATAGTGTAGCTGTAGCAGATACTATTTCAAGAAAAGAGACCAAGAAGGAACTGCCGCTAAAGGCAGAAAGAGCAATAAGTCTAAATACCAATGAAGGCTCATGGATAAGCTTGGATGTTAGTCCTGACGGTAAAACCATAGCCTTTGATATGCTGGGAGATATTTACCTGATACCCGTTACCGGAGGCAATGCAGAGCAATTGACCTCAGGCTTGGCATTCGATACTCACCCCAGGTTTAGCCCAGATGGCAAAAAGATCTTATTTGTATCTGATAGAAGTGGAGGTGAAAATCTATGGACTATAGACTTGGAAAGCAAAGACACTAAACTGATAACCAAAGGAAACACCAATACTTATCAGTCAGCAGACTGGGCGCCAGATGGTAAATACATAGTAGCCTCACAAGGCAAACGTAATTTGAAACTTCACCTTTATCATATAGATGGCGGCTCTGGGGCTTCAATTATAGATAAACCAGAAAAGCTGAAAACTATTGAGCCGACTTTTAGTCCTGATGGTCGTTATATCTGGTATTCTAAACGAGAAAATGCCTGGCAGTATAATGCCAGTTTACCTCAATATCAGTTAGCCCTTTATGACAGAGAGTCTGGTGATTCACAAACTGTTACTTCGAGATATGGATCTGCGTTTGCTCCTACATTGTCGCCAGATGGCCAGTGGCTGGTATATGGTACTCGTTATAATGATGAAACCGGTCTTATTGCAAGAGACCTTAAAACCGGAGATGAAAAATGGCTAGCCTATCCGGTACAGAGGGATGAACAAGAGTCTATTGCGCCGCTAGGTGTGCTCCCTGCCATGGCTTTTACTCCAGATAGTAAAAGCCTGATTGCTTCTTACGGTGGTAAAATTTATAGTATTCCGATTGCGGGTGGGCCAGCAGCTAATATTCCTTTTGAAGTAGATACTGAAATAGAACTGGGACCACGACTTAAATTTAACTACCCCATTTCAGATGATAAGATAATGACAGTAAATCAGATCCGAGATGTGGTTCCTAGTCCAGACGGATCTAAAATTGCCTTTACCGCTCTGAATAGATTATATGTAATGGATTTGGTGGAAGGATCACCAAAACGGCCCACTGATTTAGATATGACGGAGGCCATGCCTACATGGAGCCCTGACGGATCGGAAATAGCTTTCGTGACCTGGAGTGATGAAACAGGAGGTAGTATTTATAAAGTAAATATAAAAGGGAGATCAAAAGTAATCAAGCTTACTAATGAGCCAGGAGCTTATACTGAACCCGCCTGGAATTTTGCTGGGGATAAAATTGTGTACATGAAGGGATCAAGACAGGATTTTCTTAATAGTACTGGCCCTATTAGCTTTCATATGCATGATGAAATACGATGGATTTCTGCAAAAGGAGGGGCTTCTCATTTTATTGATAAATCTAAAGGCAGAGGAAATCCTCATTTTGTTAAGTCTAATGATCGTATTTATTTATATGGACGAGAAGGTCTGGTTTCTATTCGCTGGGATGGTACTGATGAGAAAAAGCTAGTGAAAATTACAGGAATTACACCTTATGGTTTTGTCCGAGATAAGTATGATTCTCATGGCTTATTATCACCCGAGACGAATGAAGCTCCTGCCAAACCATCTAATGCTGATTTAGTACTCATGGCACCTGAAGGAGATCAGGCATTAGCCATGATCAATAATGAAATTTATACTGTAACTGTGCCTCAGATAGGCTCTGAGGTAGTGAAGATAGCTGTTGCTAATCCTTCTAATGCGGCTTTTCCTTCTAAGAAACTCACCGAAATTGGTGGGCAGTTCCCTACCTGGAGTAGAGATGCAAAAAAAGTAAACTGGGCCATTGGTAATGCATTCTTTTCTTATGATCTGGTGGAGGCGAAAGCAAAAGAAGAAGAATCAGAAAAGAAAAAGGAAGAAGAAAAAAAGGATGATGATAAGAAAGATGACAAGTACAAACCTACTGAGCTTAGAGTAAAAGTAGAGGTAAATAGAGATATCCCATCAGGGAAGGTGCTACTGCAAAACGCTCGACTGATTACTATGAAAGGAGATGAAGTTATAGAAAAGGGAGATGTTTATATTGAGAATAATAGAATAGTAAAAGTAGGATTAGCAGGCACTATCCAGGTGGATGAAGGAGTGACCAAATTTGATCTTAGTGGTAAAACCGTTATTCCTGGTTTTGTAGATACGCACGCTCATCTTAGGCCGGCTTGGGGGTTAGAAAAAAATGAAGCCTGGCCTTATGCGGCAAATCTTGCTTACGGAGTTACTACCACCAGAGACCCGCAGACAGGTACTACCGATGTGCTTACCTATAGTGATATGGTGGGTGCCGGGACTATGATTGGTCCACGTATTTATTCTACCGGACCAGGAGTTGGCTTTTGGGCGTATAATATTAAGGATCTTGATCATGCTAGAAATGTGTTGAGGCAATACTCAGAGTATTATCATACTAAAACCATTAAAATGTACATCACAGGTAACAGACAGCAACGGCAATGGATTATTATGGCAGCAAAAGAACAGGAGCTGATGCCTACTACTGAGGGAGCACTGGATTTTAAAATGAATTTAACCCAAATTTTAGATGGATATCCCGGTCATGAGCATAGCTTTCCTATTTATCCTTTGTATAAAGATGTACTGACCTTGGTTAGTGAGTCCAAAACGGCTTATACACCTACGCTATTGGTTTCTTACGGAGGCCCATGGGCAGAAAACTATTATTATGAAACCGAAAATGTTCAAGGTGATGAAAAGCTTAACTTTTTTACACCTAAGTCAGAGCTCGATGCCAAGAGCAGACGTAGAAATGCTGGATGGTTTATGAAAGAAGAGTATGTCTTTGATGATCATGCTAAGTTTGTTAATAAACTAGTGGAGGCTGATGGTCTGGCGGGCATAGGTTCTCATGGACAGCTACAAGGCCTGGGTTATCATTGGGAGCTGTGGTCAGTACAGTCTGGGGGGCTTTCTGAGCATAATGCTTTAAAAGTGGCTACCATCTTGGGGGCTACGGCACTCGGTTTAGAAAATGACTTGGGATCTATTGAAGAAGGTAAGCTCGCTGACCTGGTTATTCTGGATGAAAATCCACTCGATAACATCAGAAATAGCAATACCGTAAATATGATAATGAAAAATGGTCGCTTATATAATGGGGATAATCTCAATGAGGTTTACCCTAATAAGCATGACAATGAATTTCATTGGTTTCAACCCGAACCACTTAATGTGCCTGGAATAGGAAAATAATAGAAAAAGGCCTGTGGAGGACACAGGCCTTTTTTATGTGGTGCTGAAGTGGTCAAAGGTTTGCCAATACTTGTCTTTATAAATTTCATAGGCCACTTTTAGTTCAGGGATATTTTCCTTTTGAAGGCTATCGAGCACTTTGGCCGGTTTTCTGAAATCTTCACAGGCAAAATATATCTGTCGGCCTCCATTAGCGGTTTCTCGGCCTATGTTTAAATAACCCTCATGATCCTTGAGTAGACTCATTATGTTATCTTCCACTTTATCAAGCAAGGTATATGTCTGCTTGTCAGGAAATCCATTGCTTTGGGGGATAAATTCAATAACAATGTTGGTTATCCATGGGTGTGATGCTTTAGCGTCCCAATGGAGTAGGTCCATATTTACTGCGGCTACCCATGGCAAGCCATTTTCTAAGGAGCCCTCCAGCACGGAATAGTGATCTCCTTCGGTGTGATGCCGGCTCCCTCTATATTTCTCTACAAATTCTTTTTCTCGCCAAACCAAATAACTTTTAAGTTTGTGAAATGGGATAAGTTCTTTGGTGGCTTCCTGAGGATTGATTAGAGAGATATGATCCATTAAAGTAGTAGTATTTAACTCACCCAGGTAGTTATCTATAGAAAGAAAAACCCCCTGACTAATCAAGTCTTTATTTTCTTCAGTGAGATTTGTGTGCGTTATATATATATCTATAAGATCAGGTTTATCAGGATGTTCCTGTGCATAAAAGCTTAGCGTATTTTCATCAAAAGTGTAATCATCTACTTTTACAGAGAGCGGCTCTTCGTTGGGTGGTTTCAGGGCTGTTATTTTCCAGTTAGGAATAGTAGGAGCAGCTGCCACCAGTTCCTCTACAAAAACAATGTTTTTCACAAAGCCATCAGCTGTGAGTATAAGTTCGGCGTTATCATCATTTTGCATTCCTACTAAAAGCCAGATGCCCTCATGTACTTGATTGAGTTGTGGCGTCAACTTATCAAATACTTTTGCTTCTATATCTCCTCCTTCTTTAATGACCCGGTAAAATGACGATTCTTCTTTCTTAAACCACGCCCAGAAGTTTTCATAAGGATTATTAATAGTACCTTTTTTATTGAATAGAGACTTAAATAAATTCATTAATAATGTTTTAATCAGACAGAAGATTAATCAGTTAATGGTATATAATTAAATAGTTGTACTCATCATAGGCCTTCCACCGCTCTTTGATCAGCTTACCATTCGTGCCATAGTATTTTTCAATTTTTTCGATCAGTTGATCATTAGCATAAGCCTTCTCAACATAGCCATGTTTGGTATAAATAAAAATTATTTTTTCACCTAGAGTATAATCAGGACTCTCAGCATAATAGGCATTACCTTCGTCATCATATTTTTCATAATAAGCTTTGTAATGATAGGCCATTTTCGGCCGTTTCTTTTCGTCAAAACTAATTTCATATTTGTTCCAAGCGCTGGCTCCTCCTGTTTCACAGAGTAAAGAGTCGAAACTTTCGTAAGGATTTTGTTCACGGGCCGCATCTATTATGGTCTCATCAATAAATTCACTTTTTATAGGAAGAGACCAGTAAAACTTACCAGATTCGCTTATGAGTGAGTCTCCTATATATATTCTTGTAGCTATTAGAGTACTGTCTTTTTCTTCAGGATTATACTTATATATCGTTACGCGTTGATCTCTTACTTGCGCATAGCCCGCATTGATAAGGGTAATATTGGCGGATAAGAGCAAAATCATATAAATGAGTGCGTATTTCATTATTCAATCGTTGTAAAATCAGAAAATTAAAAAGAATGGATGAAGTTATTGTTATATTCCAGATATAATAGTCGTTTCGATGGTTAGAATGCTTAGACGTAATAAAATACGAAGAACTTAATAATTATGCTTTTGGTTTTTATTCTATAAATTTGTTTTTATGCTAGTATCATTCGAAGAATTATCAGAAAATGCTCGTGTTTGGATATACCAAACAGGCAAGGAATTAAGCTCAGAAGAAAAGCAAGTGGTGGAAAGTAGGGCAAAGGTCTTTTGTGAAGGCTGGGCTGCTCATGGATCTCCAATGAAGTGCTCTGCTAAAATATTTCATAATCGCTTTTTAGTGTTAGCGGCAGATGAGGATTATACAAAAGCCAGCGGATGTTCTATAGATAGTTCGGTGCATATGGTGCAGGAGTTGGAAAAGCAATTAGGTATTAGCTTTTTTGATCGCACCAAAGTGGCCTTCTTACTTAATGATGAGATTTATGTGGAGTCATTAAACAAGTTAAAAGAGAGTGTGCAAGACGGGGTGATTAAAAAGGAAACGATTACTTTCAATAATACGGTTAGTAATAAAAAGGAATTAGAGTCAAAATGGATGGTTCCGGCAGAAGCCACTTGGATCAGCCGTTATTTCTAATTTACGCATTATCTGTCATAAAATAAACGTTATATCGTTATACGATTAAAGTCAATTAATTATAACTTTAGTCAAAGTCTGAATTTAAATGAGTGCTAATACTAAACTTCTAACCCTATTACTCACCTTAGTTATAGTTTCTTGTAGTCTTGAGAAAAAAGCCAATAAAGCTTTTAGCAATGGAGAGTTTGAATCTACCATCGAAATCTATAACCGTGCTCTGAAGAAAGATGCTTCTGATCCTGTAGCTAACTTCTTTGTGGCAGACAGCTACCGGCAATCAAATCGGCTCGATGAGGCGGAACCGTACTACAAGAAAGCACTCGATAATGGACTAGATAACGACTCCATTAGATTATTTTATGCCTTTTCTCTTAAAGCCAATGGAAAATACGAGCAGGCGAGAGAGCAGGTTAATGAGCATTTGGAAAATGTAGTGGAGGAGAAATACAGAGCAAGGGGCGAAGAGGAGATTAGTAATCTTAATAGCATTGATGATATTCGGCGGAGTGATAGTTTTTTCAAAGTCAAAAACCTTGAAGAAATTAACTCAAATCAAGCTGATTATGCACCAGTTTATAATGATGGTGAGCTTTACTTCAGCAGCTCGCGAGACGATAATAAAATATATAAAGCCACCGGAACACCTTTTAGTAATATATATAAAGTTAAAACTAAAGGCGCCAATGTAGATACTACTACTATTGAAGGTTTGGGAGAGCTTATTAATAATTTTGATATTAATGAAGGTTCAGTCACTTTCAGTCCTGATGGCAAAACTATGGTATTTGCTCGAGGCAATTCTGGTAAAAGGAAAGGAACGGCAGATGTAAACTTGTACATAGCCAGCAATCGAAATGGTACCTGGACAGAGCCTAGAATGTTAACAATTAATAATCCTGGCTATTGGGATAGTACACCAGCCTTTAGCCGTGATGGGCAAACGCTTTATTTTGCTAGTAATAGACCTGGTGGCTATGGAGGTACAGATATTTATTCTGCTAGACGAAATTCCAGAGGAAGATTTTACCGAGTTACTAATTTGGGGCCAACTATTAATTCTGCGGGTAATGAAATGTTTCCTTTTGTGTCAGACGAGGGTTTTATGTATTTCGCCAGTGATGGTCATGCAGGATTTGGAGGCTTAGATCTCTTTATAGCTAAAAGACAAAATGGAAAGACTACCATAGAAAATCTGGGAGAGCCAATGAACACAACGGCTGATGACTTTGGCCTGTTTTTATTTAGAGCGGATCGTGGTTTTTTCTCTTCTAACAGGGAAGGTGGTAAAGGAGATGATGATATTTATACTTTCGTGAATGAGGACCCTAACCTGAAAATAGTCAATTACTACCTTACTGGTGTAACCATGACTCATGATGACGCCGATAATTTGGTCGTATTACCCGGTGTAACGGTAAGACTTTTGGACAACGCCGGTGAGGAACTTGATGAAAAGGTAACGGATGGAGAAGGTAAATTTAGTTTCCGCGTATACGAACATGAAAGGTATAACCTGGTAGGAGAGAAGAAGGGGGGTACAGAACAATACCTAATTACAAGACAGGAATTTTCTACTATCGGCCGTTCTGTAAACAGAGATACCCTTACCCAGCTAGTGACCAATGTGAAATTTGATACTTTGATGGTTCTAGAAAAAATAGAAAAAGACAAAATATTTGTATTAGAAAACATCTACTATGATCTTGATAAGTCGGATATCAGAGAAGATGCCGCACGAGAGCTGGATAAATTGGTAACTATTTTAAATGATAACCCTGAGTTGGTTATTGAATTAAGCTCTCATACAGATGCTCGGCAAACGGATGAGTATAACTTAAAGCTATCTCAGCGTAGAGCTAAGTCAGCGGTAGATTATCTGGTGTCACAAGGAATAGAGTCGAAGCGGTTAACAGCTAAAGGTTATGGGGAGTCTAAGCTGCTCATTGAAGATGCACAGACGGAAGAAGAACATCAAGTAAACCGACGTACAGAATTTAAGATTTTAGAACTTGGTAAGCCGAAGAAAAGTGATGATGAATTTTATGAAGATCGCTTTTTTGATGACGACGGAGATTTATAGATAAGAAAGAGAAAAAGAGAGCCATTCTGATTTTCAGAATGGCTCTCTTTTTTTAAGGCAAAAGCTTCTTAAAAAGAATAAGCTACATTTAACCTAAAGTTAGTACCAGGTTCCGTTTGCCAGTAATATCCAGTGGCGTATCCTGCACCCGAATATAAATACTCGTCAAGGATATTATTAACGTTTAGGCCTACCCTCATTTTATCGTTTTGCCAGCTCAATGCTGCGTCCAGTCTGAAATAATCAGGTAATAAGGCTTCATTTTCTGCCCCCCAGTTCCAAGAAGAGCGGTCTACCTGATATTGGTAGCCTACAGAAACGCCTAGTCCTTTCAATGTATTTTTATGGAAAGTATATTTTAACCATCCATTAGTCAGGTGCTTAGCATGTCCTGCTATTCTTGTTCCTTCAGATTCTGGTGATTGTTTGAATTCATCTACTTCCACATTGGTGTTGGCATAATTTAGAATCAAGTTGAGACCAGTAACTATTTCTCCTTGCACATCAAATTCAAATCCTTGGGATTGTATGTTGTCGATAGGAATAGCATATGAAGTGCCATCAGCCCTATATATAGGATTCGCAAAGTTCTCTTTGTTGATTGTATAATAGGTTAAGGAAGAACTCCATTTTCCTTCGGCCCAGCTTCTTTTGATTCCAAATTCTATATCCGATGATTCTTCAGGGTCCAGTTGTTTTCCTTTGATATCAATGCTGGTCTGGGGCAAGAAAGATTGGTCAAACAGAGCGTATACGGTAGTGTTTTCCGTTAGAGAAGCACTTAGACCTACTCTAGGGGTAAGCTTCTCTCTATCCATAGAATTACCATTGGTATTTCCATTAAAAGAGGTATACCTCAGGGCTAATGTTAGTCTTAGTTTATTTTCTAAGAAACCTAGTTCATCTTGTGCATAAAGAGCTGTAATATTTGATTCACTTATGGCAGGTGCATCGGTTTGTCCCGCTCTTACTCTTATATCCTCACTTCTATCGAAAGAAGGTATCTGACTCATAGGAACTTTGTGAACAGGGTTGTATATGTTAAATGTTGAGTCACCTAAGTACTGCTTTTGGAAATAGTCTCCCCAATAATTTTTTTGATTAACATCTAGTCCAGCAAGTATTCTATGATGAACAACTCCTGTTTCTACTTCACCGTTTAGATAAACTTGTCCAGATTTCACTAAGGTTAGGGCATCAGCGGAGTTCATCGTCCTGGTAAGGTTGCCTTCTGGGCTTATTTTTTCATACCAAAATGAGCTACCTTCTTGATTATAATTCAAATAAGCTAATTGTGCTGTGAGTTGCCAGTTTTCATCCAGCCTGTGATTAAGATTTAGAAATACACTGTTTTCTCTCATAACCGTAGGGTCAATATTGGGTTCTCCTATGCTAAAATCTCGAGGTAGGTCCGCCAGATTGTTTGAAAAAACATAAGCGGATCCCAATGCGAGTATCTTGGAGTATTGTAAAGTATATTCTGCAGTAAGGCTGGTGTTATCGTTAAAGGAATATTTTAATGATGGAGCAATTGTATACCTATCGTTAAATTCAAAGTCCCTATGTGAGTCTTTGGATGACCCCATCAGGTTTAATCTGTAAAGCAGTTTTTTGTTATTGTTAAGTTTACCTCCAACATCTACAGCTGCCCTTAATGTGTTAAAACTGCCGGTCATTAATGATATTTCGTTAGATTGATTAAGAATTGGCTTCTTCGTAACCACATTATAGAATCCGCCAGGCTCTCCTGCGGCCATCATAAATCCTGCAGGGCCTTTTACAAACTCAATACGATCTACTATTGACATATCTTCAGTCAGTGGCCCCCACGAGCTTTCAAGATTAACACCGTTGCGCATCGCAGGTATGCGGAATCCTCGCATGTTAATTCTAGCGAAATTACCCCAATGTTCTATCATTTGAACACCAGATACATTTCTGCTTACTCCTTCGAGCATGTCTATTATCTGCTGATCCTTAATCGCCGTTTTAGAAATTACCTGAACGTTCTGGGGTGTTTCCAGTAATGGAGTGGTGATTCTTAGAGCGGATGATGGCACTTCTATATTGTAATCTTCCCCTTGGCCTTGCACAATTACATCTTGCAATTGCTGAATAGACTCCTCAAGGGTTATGGTTGGTAACGCAATAGTTTCTCCACTTTTTACACTAATAGCTAATTCTTTTTTCTTTAAGCCGATCGAGGATATAATAAGTACATAATCACCTGCTGGAGCGCTTAAAGTAAAACTGCCATTTTCTTTGGTAACGGCACCCATGGTGGTGTTATTTAATACAAGGTTCACATAGGCTGCAGGTTTCCCATCTGCTGTTTGAACCTCTCCTTTCACCGTGCCTCTGTTTTCCTGTGCTACGGCAAAGTTGAGCACTGAAGCTAACAACACTAATGCAGTAAAAATTCTTTTCATGGTTAAGGTTTTTATATTTAGAATTATTATAAATAAGGACAAACATACATGGAACTTAATCTTACCACAATATTTATTTAGATTAATTTAAAATAATTAGATGTTTTGCTCTTTTCAACATAATCATCTCTTTCAATTGATCTAGCTGACAGTTTTCTTATTTTTGTGATCTTTATTTTAACTGATTGGGTTATATGAGCGACCGTTATGCACAAAGAGGCGTTTCTGCCTCTAAAGAAGATGTACACAATGCCATCAAAAACATTGATAAAGGGCTATATCCAAAGGCTTTTTGTAAGATAGTGAAAGACTTTTTGGGTAATGATGATCAGTATTGCAACATAATGCATGCTGATGGAGCTGGCACTAAATCTTCTTTAGCTTATTTATATTGGAAAGAAACAGGTGACATGTCTGTTTGGAAAGGCATTGCTCAGGATGCCATCATCATGAATATTGATGACCTCATTTGTGTCGGAGCTCTCGATAATATTTTACTATCTTCTACTATTGGTAGAAATAAAAACCTAATTCCAGGAGAAGTGCTTGCCGCACTTATAAACGGTACTGAGGAGGTGCTTCAAATGCTGCGTGATAACGGAGTGGATATTATAAGCACTGGTGGAGAAACGGCAGATCTGGGAGATTTAGTACGAACTGTAGTGGTAGATAGTACCGTTACAGCCAGAATTAAAAGGTCTGATGTAATTGACAATGCCAATATCCAGAGTGGTGATGTAATCGTAGGTCTGGCCTCATATGGTCAAACTACATATGAAACAGAATATAATGGAGGTATGGGAAGTAATGGACTTACTTCAGCTCGCCATGATGTATTTCATAAAAGCTATTCAGAAAAATATCCTGAGAGTTACGACCCTAATGTTCCACATGATCTTGTTTTCACTGGTAAGTATAAACTCACAGATACCGTTGAAGGTGCGCCGTTAGATATGGGTAAGTTGGTGCTGTCACCTACCCGTACTTATGCTCCGGTAATGGCTCAAGTTTTCAAAGAGATGAGATCAGAGATTCATGGAATGGTTCATTGTAGTGGAGGTGCCCAAACTAAAGTGTTGCATTTTGTGGATAACCTGCATATTATAAAAGATAATCTGCTGGAAATTCCTCCGCTTTTCAGGGTAATACAAGAAGAAAGTGGCACTGACTGGAAAGAAATGTATAAAGTATTTAATATGGGGCACCGCCTGGAGTTGTATGTTAGTGAAAAGCATGCTCAGTCTATTATTGATATAGCTAAGAGCTTCAATATTCCGGCTCAAATTATTGGTAGAGTTGAGGCTGCTGATCAGAAGAAATTGACCATTACTAGTGATAAAGGAGAGTTTATTTATTAAATCTCACTTACCTTAAATATTTAAAATGGCTGGCTTTTTAAAAAGCCAGCCATTTTTTTTGGAATAATTGATGAATTGAAACCAAGTATTTGTTGCCTTGTTATTTGAGCCTATAGAGTCTAATGCAAGGCTTCTTTTATAAATGAAGTAAACCACCTATATTTATTTGTTTAGTAGAATAACAAAATTCAGAAAAATAATAATATGCCGATAAGATTAATATTCTTTGCATCTTTTCTGGCAGTGTTGGCCGCAGCATGCCAACCTCCCAAAGAAGAGACTAATAATAGAGAAACAGTAATGATAATAGAAGACCCACATTCTTACGCTAAGCCAGAAGAATCAGTAATAACTCACCTGGACTGGCATGCAGAGGTAAACTTTGATAGTACTTATATTACAGGGAAGGCCTCTTTGAGTATAGAAAATTCAGAAAATGCCACTCAGCTGGTGCTTGATATCAAAGACCTTGATATTCGCAAAGTTACTATCGGTAAAGAGGATGAAAAAGAGGCGGAATATACGATTGGTGACAGAGATTCAATTATGGGCAGCCCATTGGAGGTGAAAATTACTCCCGACACTAGAACCGTAAATGTATATTACACTACATCAAAAAATGCAGAGGCATTGCAATGGTTATCTCCTGCCCAAACCAGTGACAAGAAATTTCCATTTCTATTCACTCAATCTGAGGCGATTTTAGCAAGAACATGGATTCCTATTCAAGATTCACCAGGCATAAGGTTTTCTTATACCGCTGATGTAAAGGTGCCAGCTAACTTATTGGCTCTTATGAGTGCGCGTAATCCTCAAGAAAAAAATGAAAAAGGAGAGTATCATTTTAAAATGGAAACGCCAATACCTGCCTACCTTTTGGCCTTGGCTGTAGGAGATCTGGAATTTGCGGCTATTAGTGATAGAACAGGTGTGTATGCAGAGCCTTCAGTAATAGATACTGCAGAGTACGAGTTTGCAGAGTTGGAAGAGATGGTTAGTGCTGCTGAGGATCTTTATGGAGAATACCAATGGGGACGTTATGATTTATTAGTGCTTCCTTCTAGTTTTCCTTTTGGTGGGATGGAAAATCCTAGGCTTACATTTGCTACTCCAACCATATTAGCAGGAGACCGATCGCTTACGTCGCTAGTAGCTCATGAGTTAGCACATAGCTGGTCTGGTAATTTAGTAACCAATGCTACTTGGAATGATTTCTGGCTGAATGAAGGATTTACAGTTTACTTTGAGCACCGTATTATGGAAAAGTTATACGGTAGAGATTATTCGGAAATGCTTGCTTCAATTGCTGCAGAAGATCTTCAATCTGAGATAAGTAGCATGACCAGTGAAGGGCATGAAAATGATACCAAATTAAAGTTAGACTTAAAAGGCCGTAATCCTGATGATGGGGTTTCTTCAATCGCCTATGATAAGGGTTATCTTTTTCTGAGATACTTGGAAGAGCATGCAGGGAGAGAAAAGTTTGATGCATTTATAAAAGGATACTTTTCTAGAAATGCTTTCAAAGGAATGACCACTGATGAATTTATTGAGCAGCTGGATGAACATTTACTTACTGAGGGTAGAATCAACATTGGGAAAGTGAAAATTGATGAATGGATCTTTGAGCCCGGTCTTCCTAATGATGCTCCAATGCCAAAATCAGATAGATTTGCCCATGTAGATAGTCAAGTGAAGAAATTTATGGATGGAATACCTCCTGCTAAACTGGATACAGCCAAATGGTCTTCTCATGAATGGTTACATTTTGTGAGATCTATTCCAGATACCGTGAATATGGAGCAGCTTGAAGAGTTAGATAGCGCGTTTGGTTTTACAAGTACTGGTAACTCTGAAGTTTTAGCTGCCTGGCTGGTTCAGAGTATAAAACATAATTATAAAGCTGCATCAGATAGAACTGAAGAATTTTTAATTCATACTGGAAGAAGAAAATTTTTGGAGCCTATATATGCCGCTATGATGAAACAGAAAAATGGAAGAGCTCGTGCTTTAGAAATATATGAGAAGGCCCGTCCTAATTATCATTTTGTGTCAACAAACACAATCGACAAGATGTTAGGTTGGAAAATAGAAACTACATTAAACCAATAAATAATGGCTACAATCACCCTAAAAGGAAATGAAATTAAAACTAACGGAGAGCTGCCTGCAGTGGATAGCTTAGCTCCGGAATTTACGCTTACTAAAGGAGATTTATCGGAGACATCATTGAAAGACTTTAAAGGAAAGAAAGTTATTCTGAATATCTTTCCTAGTATAGATACTTCTACATGTGCTACTTCAGTAAGAAAGTTTAATGAAAAAGCCTCATCTTTAGAAAACTCGGTGGTGCTGTGTATTTCTAAAGATTTACCTTTTGCTCAGCAGAGATTTTGTGGTGCAGAGGGAATAGAAAATGTAATGACCTTATCTGATTTTAGACACCCAGAATTTGCCTCAAATTATGGACTTAAGATAGAAACAGGGCCATTAACAGGTTTGGATGCTCGCTCAGTAGTAGTGATCGATGAAAATGGAAAAGTTATCTATACAGAATTAGTAAAAGAAACTGCTGATGAGCCTAATTATGAGGCAGCTTTAGCAGCATTGTAAAAGATAAATAGAAAACTATTTTAGTTCTCTTGTTGCAGAACTAAAAAAACCATGTACCTTTGTCTATCTAAACGTAAGTAATATGTTGACGGATAGGCAAAAAGAACTAATAGAAAAAATAGGCTTAGTACACGAGCAGGAGGGATTATCTCCTGCAGTATCTCGTGTATTAGGCCTACTTTTGGTTTCAGACCAAATTGAACTCACCTTTGATGAAATTAGAGAAACCCTTAACCTAAGCAAAAGTGCCACGAGCAACGCTCTTAATATTGCAATGAAAATAAATAGGGTAGAGTATATTACTAAACCTGGTGATCGAAAACGGTACTTCCGATCGAAGATTCATTTGTGGAGAGAGAACCTAATGGCAGATTATAGGAAGAAGGCTTGCTGGGCTGATATTCTTAAAGAAGTATGCAAATGCCGATGCTCCGAGACTAAAGAATTCAATCACGCATTAACCGATTTAGTAGATTTTGTAGAATACATGTCTCAGGAAATCCCCAGACTTTATAAATGTTGGGAACAAGATAAAACCAAATAATTTCTTTTCCGTTTTGGTTCTTTAATTACCGAACAAACTAGTTGTTTGAGAAGTAAGATTATAAGCCCATGAAATAAGTCAAGAAACTACTCATTTTAAACGACTACTGTAACGCTAATTATTTTTTAAAACTCAAATCTTTATAATTAATTTTAACATGAGAATAATCTATTGCCTTGCTGCATTTATGATTTTATTTCATACTGCAAGGGGACAATCCGACGATATTGCGTCAGGTCAATCAATTACACTCAAACAGTGTATCGATTATGCCATGGAGCATCAGCCTGCTCTACGCCAATCATTAGTTGACCAAGAAATCGCACAAAAGGATATTGGTATTAAACTTTCAGAGTGGATGCCTCAAATATCTTTAAACGCCAATGTACAGAAAAACATTAAAATTCAGACAAGTGTAATAAATGGTGAAGCTATACCTCTGGGTACTAACTATAACTCTACGCTAGGTGCTTCTGTAAATCAAGTGATTTTCAGTAACAGCGTTTTGTTAGCAGGCAAAACAGCTTCTGATTATAGGCTGCAGGCTGAACAGAATACCACTGATACAAAAATCAACTTGGTAGTGAACGTGAGCAAGGCCTATTATCTTGTATTAACATCTCAGCAACAGATAGGGGTGTATGATCAGACTATAGAGCGATTAGAAAAGAACTTAAAAGATGCTACCAGCCAGTATAATGCTGGTGTAGCAGATAAGATAGATTACAAAAGAGCTCAAATTTCTTTGAACAATGCCATTGCCGAGCGAAAAGGAGCTTTAGAGAGCTACAAAGTTCAAAAGGCCATGTTGAAACAACTTATGGGTTATCCGTTGGATTCTGATATTTCTTTAGCTGATGATGTAGCTTCTATGGAAAATGAAGTAACAACAGATACACTACAGTCATTAAACTATACTTCAAGAATAGAGTATCAGTTATTACAAACACAAATGCAGCTGGCTGAGGCTAATGTGAGCTATTATAAGCAAGGATACATACCTACTTTGTCGGCTTTCTTTAACTATAACTTCATGTATTTGAATAATGAGTTTTCTGAACTCTATAATAGAGACTTCCCTAATTCAGCTGTAGGGCTAACCCTTTCACTACCTATTTTTGAAGGTACAAGAAAGATTAGAAACATTCAGAAGTCTAAACTTCAGTTACAAAGGCTAGAAATTCAAGAAGAAGGCTTACAACAGCAGATTAACTCTGAGTATGTACAAGCATTAGGAACTTATAAGAGTAATCTTGAACAACTACAAGCTTCTAAAGAGAATTATGAAATAGCTGAAGATGTGTATAACACAGTTAAGCTCCAGTATAGAGAGGGGATTAAAGCATATCTCGAAGTAATAGTGGCAGAATCTGACTTAAGAACGTCTCAGTTAAATTACTTAAATGCCTTGCTAAATGTGCTTTCTAGCAAGCTTGATGTAGAAAAAGCAGCTGGTGAAATCAACATATATTAAAAACATTAACAGACAAATAGAAAAGATCAAAATGAATAAATTCTTTAACCTTATAGCGGCAGCAAGCATTTTGGCTATCTCTTGTGGAAAACCAGAGCAGCAAGGTCAACAACAGAGAGCTGTTCCTGTAAAAACAGTGAAGACAACTAAGAGCCCTACCGTATTTTTTGATAAATACCCAGGAACAGTAGTAGCTCTTCAGAAAGTAGATATTAATAGTGAAGTAAGCGGATACCTAAGAGATATTTCTTTTAGCGAAGGGTCAATTGTTAAAAAAGGCCAAAAACTATATACTATAGATCAAAGCAAGTATTTATCAGCAAGAAATCAGGCTAAAGCCAATTTTATGAGTGCACAGGCTACTATGCAGCAGGCTCAAAAAGACGCTGATAGATATGAAGCACTGGGAGAGCAAGATGCGATCGCTAAGCAGCAGGTGGATAGGTCACTTACTGATCTTGAAAATGCAAAACAGCAGGTAGCTGCAGCTAAAGCCGCTTTAGAAACCGCTCAAACTAATCTTAATTATTCTACTATAGAAGCGCCTTTTACAGGTATGATTGGTATTTCTCAAGTACGTTTAGGCGCCTTTGTATCTGCAGGACAAACATTATTAAATACCATATCATCTTATGATCCTATGGGTGTTGATTTTGAGATTAATGAAACTGAGATTAGAAGATACTTAGATCTTGAAAAGTCAGAGACAATACTAAAAGACTCTGTTATTTTTCTTACCCTGCCAGATAACTCTAAATATAAGTATCCTGGTAAAGTATCTATTATTGACAGAGGAGTTAACTCTCAAACAGGTACCACTACTATAAGAATATCTTTTGCTAATCCTGATCAAGTGCTGAGAGATGGAATGAGTGCTGTGGTTCACGTTAAAAATCAGAGCTCAGGAAATAATATTATAATACCTCATAAAGCAGTAGTAGAGCAGATGGGTGAGTACTTTGTGTATACTGTAGAAGAAGGAAAAGCGAAGCAAATAAAGATTCAAACAGGAAAAACTATTGGTAGCGATATAGTAATCAATGACGGACTAAAAGAGGGTCAGGAAATTATTGTAGAAGGAATTCAAAGTTTGAGACAAGGTATGCCTGTACAAACCGGTAATGCTCAGCAAGCTGGAAAAGCACCTTCTCAAAAACCAGCAAAAGAGACTGCTAAGTAAAATTTTTTAAGACAAAGCATTTATGATAGCGAATACATTTATAAACCGGCCTATTACGGCCATTGTATCCTCCATAGTAATTGTGCTCGTCGGTGTTTTGGCCATTATGAATTTACCTATTGGTCAATATCCGGATATCACACCTCCTGTGGTACAGGTGTCAGGTACATATACAGGTGCTGATGCACAAACAGTGGAACAAACAGTAGTTACACCTATCGAAACTCAGATAAACGGTGTACCTGGCATGAAATATTTGAGTTCAACCAGTTCTAATGATGGTTCATTTTCCATTAACGTTACTTTTGAACTGGGAACTAACGTAGATATTGCCGCACTTGACGTGCAAAACAGATTGAGTATAGCCACGCCTATGCTTCCATCAGAAGTACAGCGTACAGGTATTATAGTTAGGAAGAGAAATCCTACTATATTAATGGTGCAAACTTTATACTCACCTAACGGAACCCACGATTCCGAATTTCTTGATAACTATAGTAACATCTATATTAAAGATGCTCTTTCAAGGGTTGATGGTGTAGGTGATGTATATTCTGTAGGATCAGATTTTGGTATGCGTATTTGGTTAAAGCCAGATAAGTTAGCTCAGCTTAACCTAAGTACTTCAGATATTACTGCTGCTATTCAGGAGCAAAACGTTCAGGTAGCAGCTGGGGCTGTTGGAGCTTCTCCACAGTCTAACCAACAAACCTTTGAATTGACAGTATTTGTTAATGGTCGTTTAAAAACGCCAGAGCAGTTTGGTGATATAATCATTAAAACTAATCCGCAAGATGGTTCCTTAGTATACTTGAGAGATGTGGCCAGAATAGAACTGGGTTCATTTTCTTATGGTGGTAACAGATATGTGAATGGTAACAAAGCAGGCTTTTTACTTATTTATCAAGCACCAGGAAGTAACGCACTGAGTACGGCAGAAGGAATATTTAAAAAGATGGAAGAGTTGAAGGAAACTTTTCCTGCTGACGTAGATTATGTTATACCATTTGAATCTGTATCAGTGGTTGATATTTCAATAGAAGAAGTATTACACACACTGGTAGAGGCTTTGATTTTGGTAACCATAGTTGTTTTCTTGTTCTTGCAGAACTGGAGAGCTACAGTAATTCCAATGTTAGCTGTGCCTGTATCTATTATTGGTACATTCTTATTCTTTATACCACTAGGTTTTACTATTAATACATTAACCTTATTTGGTTTTGTGTTGGCTATTGGTATTGTGGTGGATGATGCCATTGTGGTGGTAGAGGCCGTGCAGCACTATATGGATGAATTGAAAATAGATGCTAAAGAGGCCACCAAGAGAGCTATGGCAGATATTTCTGCTCCAGTAGTAGCCATTGCCCTGGTATTGGCTGCGGTATTCGTGCCAGTAGGTTTTATTCCTGGTATTACAGGGCAGCTTTATCAGCAGTTTGCTATTACCATTGCTATTTCAGTGCTGCTATCAGCTTTTATAGCATTATCACTTACACCAGCCTTATGTTCTCTTTTCCTTAAGCCTACTGAGGTAACAGAAGAGTCTAAAGGTCTGAATAGAATTTTCTATAAGTTCAATGTTTGGTTTAATAATGTAACCAATAAGTATGGCTCTGGTGTACATAAGAGCATAAAGAAATCTAAGCTGGTAATTATTTTATTGGTTTGTGTTTTTGTGGGTACCTATGCGTTGTTTATGAATAAACCAACAGGTTTCATTCCTCAAGAAGATGAAGGTCGTTTATATATCTCATTTACATTACCCGAAGGAGCTTCTATTAGCAGAACGGAAAATGTACTTGACAAAGTAATGACTGCTCTTGATTCTACACATACCGTGGCTAATTATGCAGCTATAAGTGGGCTGAATGCTGTGAGTTTTGCAAGGAAATCTAATAGTGGTACTCTTTTCGTTTCTCTTGCCCCATGGAAAGACAGAACAGAAGATGATGAGCAGATAGATGCTATTGTAGCTGATCTAACCGCAAAATTTAGCGCTATTAAGGAAGCTCAGGTTCTTGTGATTAAGCCGCCAGCCGTACCAGGTCTTGGTAACACCGGTGGTTTCAGTTTCATTATGGAACAGCAGGGAAGTAATGATAACGTAAATCAGTTTGCCGGAAATGCTATGAAATTTATGATGGCAGCTAACCAAAGACCTGAAATAGGAATGGCATATACCTTCTTTAATGCTAATACCCCAGGTATAAGCATGGATGTAGATAAGAAGAAGGCAAAGAAAATGGGGGTTAGTTTAACTGAAATTTATAGCACATTACAAACTTACCTTGGAAGTAGGTATGTAAATGATTTTACGCTTTATAATAGAAACTTTAGGGTTGTAGCTCAGGCCGATAGCTCTTATAGAGGGGAACAGGAAGATTTAGATAAATATTATGTTCGAAATCAAAGAGGAGAGATGTTGCCTTTATCTACTTTCATATCAAGAAAGCCAGTAGAATCTGCTGCCGTTATTAACCACTATAACTTGTATAGATCGGCAGAATTTAATGGTAACCCAGCTCCAGGCTATAGTAGTGGACAGGCCATACAGGCTTTGAGAGAAGTGGCAGCAGAGACCTTACCTGCAGGATATAATTATGAATTCAGTGGGTTGAGCTTAGAAGAGATACAATCAGGAGATAGCACTATTTACATATTTGCACTTTCTATTGTGTTCGTATTCTTATTCTTGGCAGCCCTTTATGAGAGCTGGTCGGTGCCATTCTCAGTGTTATTATCAGTGCCCGTGGGAGCTCTTGGTGCTATCTTAGCGCTTACGTTTCTGCCTTATTTGACCAATAATATTTATGCACAAATCGGTTTGATTACGCTTATTGGTTTGGCGGCGAAAAATGCTATTCTTATTGTGGAATTTGCTAAGGAAAGGGTTGAAGCAGGTATGGATATAGTTGAAGGAACTCTGGAAGCCGTGAAACTGAGGCTTAGACCTATCGTGATGACTTCATTAGCCTTTATTTTAGGTGTTTTACCATTGGCATTTTCTAGTGGAGCGGGAGCAGTATCTCGTAATACTATTGGATGGACAGTGGCTGGAGGTATGATCGCGGCCACCGTATTAGGTATTTTTGTGGTACCCGTATTATATGTGGTAATTACTAAGTTAGCGTATGGTAAAAAAGGACTGGCCAAGTTAAAGGAAGGTCATAACCCTGATGATTACCATAAAAACCACCTTCACTAAAAACAAGATATAGAATATTGAAAATGCAGCTCTCAGTTTACTTTGATCTATAGTTTTAAGAGAACTATTATCCAATACATAGTACTTAGAGCTGCAAATTTCGAACCCCTTTCTATTATGTCTGTAAGGTATATTATAGAGGAAACGAATCAAGAAAATTCGATATTAGCGAATATAGCAACGATAAAGCAAGGAAGATATGAGCGCAACAAAAGCGAATTATTTGGATGAAGTTAAAAATATTTTAACTGATGTTGGTATAGAATCAACTTCCATTACTGAAGATTCAAACTTGGCAAGAGATTTGGGATTAGATTCTTTAGATCTTACGGACCTGATGATGAGGCTGGAAGTTAAATTTGGTATTCAGGTAAATGACCTTGATGCCCAGCAATTAGCTACGGTGGAAGATGTAGTTAATTATTTAGACAAGAATTTAGGCTGAAATGCTTGATTACATATATCCCTAGAACGCCAAAGTGAATAACTTTGGCGTTTTTTTTGTTCAAAAATGACATTTCTTTATTTAAAGATTAAAGGCTAATGAATGGAGTAAAATCCCAAAAAAAGACTGATTTTAATAATTGCTAATTGGTCATTTAAACCACGTATACATTTCTTCACTTATTCGTTTGGGGCGATGACTTTTAGAATCTAATGCGCACCATAAAGTTCTGGCTTTTATAATGTCTTTGCCTTCCTGATTTTTGATGCTAACAAAACGAGGTAGTTTTAAACCTTCTGCCTCTTCCACCCATGTAGTGGCGTTAAGTACGTCACCTGCAAAAGCAGGAGATAAATAATCTATTTCATGCCTGATTACTATCCATAATGTACCCTTAATCATTTCTTCATTAGCTACATTTTTCCAGTGTGCTTCTGCGGTATCTTGTACGTACTGCACATAAACCACATTGTTAACATGGCCCATGTGATCTATATGTTCTTCTTTTACTCTTATGTGATGTGTGTATGGCATATGACTATTAATCTACTACAAAAACGGCATTAGAGAAAAGTAGTTTTCCGTTTTCCCAAAAAGAGCGAAATAGAGGATCATCCACCATATATATAATATTGCCTCTGCCTATGCTCTGAATACCAAATACCAAGCTGTTCTCAAGTTTTTCAGCAGCTTTATAACCAGCAAAGCCACTCACTGGAGCCGCAGCATCTTTTAATATACCTACATTGCTACCATCTTTTAAGTAAGCATATTTATCATTACTGGTTTTTAGGCTATAGTAAGTAGGATCATAGCCATAAGCAAGTGGATTGGTGTTGTCCATACTTACTTTATATATAGCACCAAAAATTTCATCACTTAGGCGCTGTCTTTCTCTTAAATCATAAGGCTTTAGTTGCTCTTCCGTAGTAGGTTCAGCTTCCATGGCTTTTTTCTCTTGATCAGAATTGAATTGTTTAAGGCCAAAGTCTTTCTTTTCATTGAAAGAGTTAAGCGCACTGCCCATCGCTATCAGCTTACCTCCTGATTTTATCCATGTTTTTAATTCTTCCATTGCTTTATCATTTAAAAAACCATAGTTCCCGGAAGGCATTATTATTACATCATAATCTGATAAGTCAGTATATGAAAAATATTGAGTTCCTATGTTTGTTACAGGATAATGAATTTGTTGCTCAAAGAAATGCCATACTTCTCCGAAGTTTAAAGAAGAGGTATGCTCTCCGGTTATCACTGCTACTTTTGGAGCTTTTAACCTTGAAATTTGCCCGGAACCAAGATCGACACCATTTTCAGAAAAACCGGTGGTAAGCTTAATTAATTCTCTTCCATATTCATCAGCTAAGGATGTAACTATATCTTCAAAATTACCACTGATATTTTCATTATTTCTTCTGGTGATAACTACTGCGCCGGGGGCAAAACTATGACCTTGTATTTTTAGTGTTTTATGACTTACCCTTACGTTAATTTCTTGTTGTAAAGCTGCACTTAAGAACTTCACATCTTCTATACTTTGGTAGGCTAATACATAAGCATATGCTTTTTCTTCAGACTTAGACTGGGTCATCGGAGCTTCTTTAAAATTGTATCCTGATGAAATGGGCAATTTTTCTGTAAGAGCATAAGCTTCCACCCCGTAGGCGAAAGGAATAGACCAGGCAGTAATATCATAAGTAAGTGTATCAGAAAGCTTGGTGTTAGGCTCAAAAAGAGCTGTTAATAAGCGTGATTGTGATTGGAATGAGCTAATTATTAAGTCTTTATCAGATATATTGAAACTGCTCTCAGAATTTTTAGTATAGCTGTATCCTTTGTAATTGCCACTTTTGGCCACCGTTCCATATTCTATATGATGGTTTTCTAAAAATAGGGTGAGCGCTTTTAACTTATCCATATTTTCGGTGTGGATAACATAGCTTTTATATTTGGCAGATGGATTTGTTCGATTGTTTTTAAAGTAATTTCCAAATTCTGCCACCAGCTTAGAAGCATTTTCCGAGCTAATTTCTACAGTAGATAAGCCTGTAGTAAAATGATGCTCAATACGATCCTTTAAAGTAAGCGTATCACCATATTCTGTAATAATCCCTAAGCCTGCATAGCCATGACCTGCTTGCTCATAAGTCATGCCTATCGCTCCATTGTAAGTAGGATATGTATCTCCATAGCTGGGGTATAGTAAGTCAAAAAGTTCTCGAGTGAAATATAACCAGCCTTGCGCATCAAAGTATTTAGCATGATTCTTTCCTATCATAGTTTGAAACTCACGCTGCCATGGAGTAATAATTTCATGAAATGGTTCTGCTGCAGGGGCAAAATAATAAGGACTATTAATAAACTGTTCATGGTAATCTACATGTACGTGAGGCATCCACTGATGGTATATTTTAGATCTTTGCTGTGATTCTATTTGTGTTTGCCAGGCCCAATCACGGTTAAGGTCAAAAAGATAGTGATTTGGCCTGCCTCCTGGCCAAGGCTCATGATGTTCGATAGCATCACCGGAAGGGTTAAAATGAGTATTAGCATATTGATTATAGAAATTTACATAGCGATCCCTGCCATCTGGATTTACGCAAGGATCAATGATCACCACGGTGTTTTTTAACCAAGATTGAGCCTTTTCGTCAGTTAATAATGTATAAATAGTTTTCATGGATGCTTCCGTAGAAGATGCTTCATTTCCATGAATATTATAACTGAGCCAAACTATGGTAATGTCATCTTGAGATCTATTGCTGCCACTTATGCGGTTGAGATTATTTTGACGAATTTCTTCGAGCTTGTCCATATTTTCTGGAGAAGAGATTATAGCAATGGTTAAAGGTCGGTGCTCATAGGTTTCTCCATATATTTTGAGATTCACATTGGGAAGTGTTTCATTCAGATATTCGTAATAATCTACTACCTGGTGGTGTCTGGTAAACCTTTCTCCAAAGGTGTATCCCAGAAATTCGTCAGGAGACTGAATGCTCTGACCGTGAGTCATGATACTTACAATGAGCAAGCAAACGATTAAGGTATTTTTCATATAGGAGTGTTTAATTCATTAAATTATTTAAAAACTCATCCGCGACCAACCAATTTGATGTGATTCAATAATTAATTTTTATAAACACAATAGATTAGATCTCTATGAAATATAAATAAGTAGGATATTTTTATGGTATTCATAAACAATTATCTGATATTTACCCATCAGGTTTATAACGCGATAATTTCTACTGCCTGTTTGAATATTCTGAACATATTGTGGTATTTGACTTATTTTTTAAACTAAAACGTTCAGTAAAGTTCACTTTTATTCAATAGATACATTTTTTTATTAATCATTCGTATGTGTTATCTTATTGAATAATAATTTTTACGATAATTATCTAAATCAGTACCAATGAGTAAGTCTGTAGCTTTAGTCCTTTCTAGTGGAGGTGCACGTGGGGTAGCACACATAGGTGTTATAGAAGCTTTGCTTGAGTCTGGATATGAAATTACATCTATATCAGGGAGTAGTATGGGTGCCGTAGTAGGTGCCGTTTATGCAGCAGGAAAGCTCAAAGAATACAAGGAATGGGTCTGTAATTTTGATAAGGTTGATGTGTTCAAGCTTATGGATTTTACGCTGAGCACTCAAGGTTTTGTGAGGGGTGATCGCGTATTTAATGAAATGAAGAAGTTCATACCAGATTGCAATATTGAAGACCTGAGTATACCCTTTGCGGCTGTGGCTACAGACATTGTTAATAGGAGAGAGGTGGTTTTTACTTCCGGTAGTGTTTTTGGTGCACTCAGAGCATCGGCTGCCATACCATCAGTAATGAAGCCTGCTGTTATTAATGACATAGAACTGGTAGATGGGGGTGTGCTTAATCCTATTCCTATAAATTATGTAGACAGAAGAGATGATGATATATTGGTAGTCTCCGATGTAAATGCGGCAATACCATGCTCCGTAAAGAATAGACAATTAGATCAGAAAGGCCGTTTTTCTCCTTTGGTTGAAAAGTGGAACAGTTTCTTCCCTAAAGTAACCAACAAGCAGAAAAGGCTAAGTTATTTTGATTTAATAGCTAAATCAGTAGACTTAATGCAGGATAGAATTTCAGAGTATATACTTGCGCAAACAAAACCAGAAATAGTGGTTCGGATCTCGCGAGAAACCTGTGGTACGTTTGAGTTTTATAGGAGCAGTGAACTTATAGATTGTGGTAAAGAAGAATTTTTTAAATCATTAGAGCATGCACTACAAGGAGTTGAATCAGACGCTGGGTAACGTAGATATTTACCTGCTTGATCAGATATTAAAAGGACGATTTGAGAATAAAAATCGAATTTTAGATGCGGGTTGCGGAGAGGGGCGTAATCTTACCTATTTCAATAATAATGGGCATGACATTTACGGTATCGATACTGATCCCATGGCCATTAAAATGCTACAAATGATGTTTAAGGTAATTCCAAAAGATCATTTTCTGGCGGGTAACTTAGAAGCATTGCCGTGGAAAGATCAATTTTTTGATGCTATTATTTGTAGTGCCGTGCTACATTTTGCTAAAGATAAGGCTTCTTTTAAAAAAATGATGCTAGAGCTGACCAGGGTACTTAGGCCCAGAGGAGTACTTTTCATTAGGATGGCTTCTACTATTGGTCTTCCTTTTCCGAAAGATCCTAATTTCAGCTTTCTCATTAGTAAGGAAGATATCTATGAAGTGGAAAAAGAGATGGGCTTGGTAAATGTAGAGTCTATAAAATCTGTAATAGTTGAGGATAAACGATCTATGTTGGTTTGGGTATTAGAAAAATCCTAATTTTTGATGATTCCAAAATTATTTATAGATTAAAATCGAAATCATAACCTTATTTTTTTAACATGGATATAAACACTTTAGATTCAACTTCGCACGATGAAGCACCAAGGCATATTGATTATGCAGGTTTTTGGCTCAGGTTTGTTGCCATTCTTATTGATGGCATAGTGATTTGGGTAGTAATGTCATTCATCATCACGCCTATTCTTAGTTTACTGGGTGCAGGATACCTTGAGTCATTACAAAACATCAATCCTTCTGATTATTCCGAAGATCAAATGTTTGATCTGGTTACCACTATTTGGGGTGGAATGATATACTCAATATTGATATCTCAGGGAATATACATTTTATACTTTGCTTTGATGGAATCTAGCAATAATCAAGGCACTTTAGGAAAAATGGCGTTGGGCATCATAGTTACCGATGAAAGCGGTGAAAAGCTCAATTTTGGTAAAGCTTTGGTAAGAAACCTATGTAAAATATTATCTTCCCTAATTATGTATATAGGCTATATTATCGCTGCTTTTACAGATAAGAAGCAGGCTCTGCATGATATTATTGCAAATACGTTGGTGGTGAAAAAATAAATATTAATATAATGGAAAATACACTTGATTCTGTGAGAAGTGAGGCAAATGTGCCCGTAATGACGGTAAAAGACTGGTTACTTACCTTTTTGGTAATGATTGTTCCTTTGGTGAATATTGTTATGCTTTTTGTTTGGGCTTTTGGTGATAATGCGAACAAGAACAAAGCTAACTGGGCTAAAGCAAGTCTTTTAATGTGGGTTATTGTTGTGGGAATATATATAATATTCTTTGCCATTTTTGGCGCTGCCCTTTTCATGGGTAACTCTGGTTATTAATGACCATTAACTCATTATAAAAGCTGTCTCCTTTTTGGGGACAGCTTTTTTTATGCGCTATATGTTTTTTTAATGATGTATTTATGGAATCATCGAACTCCATGCATCTCTACTATAGTGACTTTGTAAGTACACTGTAGTTATTAATTAATAAAATACCTCTATGATAAAATTGCTATTTACCTGCTGCACATTACTGCTTTTATTGGGCCCCGGTGCTGTGTCAGACTCTGAGCCAGATAACTATTTAGAATTATGGAAAGAAGTTTACGGCTACGAGCTAGATGGACTACCTAAATCTGCCAATGCAGTGGTGGAGAAGATTTATGTCCAAGCAAAAAAGGATAACAATGAGGAACAGTTAATTAAAGCTCTGATCTATCAATCTAAATTTAGCTTGGAGCTTGAAGAAAATGCTCAGTTAAAAATCTTCAGTCGATTTAAAAGAGAAATAAATACTGCACAAGGTGTCAGCAAAAATGTTTTGGAAAGCTTGTTGGCCAATATGCTACATCAATATTTTAATGGCAATCGCTGGCGAATTTATAGAAGAACAGAAACAACAGATAAAGTAGATAGCATTGATTTTCGTACCTGGGATCTTCACACTTTGTTGAAAGAAATAAGTACTCATTATGAAAATTCGCTCCGTAACTCTTCTCTTTTAGAAAAGACTTCTATAGATAAATTTAAAGAATTAATAAAAGAGAGTCCTCAGTCATATCAATATAGCCCCACCTTATATGATTTTTTGGCGCACCAGGCAATTGAATTTTATACTACAGGAGAATCTACTATTACTAGCCCGGCCTACAAATTTTATATTGATGACAGTGCTTATCTTGATATAGCCCTAGTGAAACTAGAATCTCCAGACTCCCTTTCTCTTGAGTTTCAGGCTCTTCAAACCTATCAGCACCTTGTAAATTTTCATAAGGCTGATGAAAATCCCGCTGCTTACATTATGATAAGATTAGAAGCCCTTGAATTCATCAATAGACTAGGCATTTATAATAATAAGAATCGGTTACTTCATAATGAGCTTAAAAAATTCTGGCAGGACTATCAGCAATATGAGTCATCTACCTTAATTGCCTATAAGCGAGCGTCTCTTTTTGTAGACTCTGATAAACCTCTAGCTCTTCAAATAGCCGAGTCAGCGATAGAGGAATACCCTAATAGCTATGGCACGGAGCAGTGTAAGGCCCTAGTGAGTCAGATAAAAAGAAAGGAGATGAGGCTTGAGGCTGAGAAATACGTGCCTATATCTTCTCACTCTCTGATGAAAATAGAATATAAGAACCTTGACAGTCTGCACTTTAAGATATATCGTGTTTCTCCAGATCAGTATAAAACATTTTATTCACTATATACAGATTCTGCCCAGCTTGCGAACATCAAGAAATGGACTGATATCAAAGAATGGGGGGTAAGGCTCAAGAATTTTGGAGACTATGAATTACATTCTACTGAGATACTTCTTCCAAAATTGCCTAATGGTCGCTATGTGATATTTTCAAGTGACCAGCCTTTTGTTGATAATAATCAGCTGTATAGTTATCAGGTTATCCAGTTTACAGACATGGCACTAGTGCAGAATCGAGATAATCGAGAGTATAATTACCACATCATAGACAGAACTAATGGTGAGCCGATAAAAAATGCCGAAGTTATTCTAAAGAATAATGGCCGCACTTCCTTTTTTTATAATAAATCATTCACCACTAATTCTCAGGGCGTTTTTAAGTGCAATGGGCCGTCTAACTATAATAATTATGATGCCATAATAACCACCAAAGGTGATACGGCCTACTTCGATAACTATTATATGTCTAAAATACGCTCTGGCAAAAATACCCGTGAGTCGGTTGATGTAAAAGCATTTTTGTTCACTGATAGGTCAATTTACAGGCCCGGGCAAACTGTGTATTTCAAAGGGATACTTGTCAAAAGGCAGGGGAACCGGTCTTCTATAGTTCCAGCGGAGTATGTAGGAGTGACTCTGGAAGATGTTAACGGAGAAGAAGTGGGTATGGTTGAATTGAGATCGAATGAATACGGATCATTTAGTGGAGAGTTTATACTTCCCAGAAGTGGGCTTACAGGCCAATATACTTTGCATGTGGATGAATCTTACGAACATGACAGTCAGCTATATGATGAAATTATGAATGATTTTGAATGGTCAGCACAGAGTATCTCAGTAGAGGAATACAAAAGACCACGTTTTGAAGTAGAGTTTGATGCCGTAAAGCAATCGTACCGGGTAAATGATACTATAAAAGTTTTTGGTGAGGCAGCTGCTTTCGCAGGCAGTAAGGTTACTGAGGCTAAAGTAAGCTACACGATCACTCGTAAAGTGGAGTATCCTCGGTGGTATTATTGGAGCTATGATTACTATTACCCGTCAACATCAGGCCAAGAAATAACCCATGGAGAAACTACTACAGATGGTGCTGGTAAATATGTGATTGACTTTAAGGCCCTTCCTGATGAAACCGTTGATAAGGAGAGTTTGCCGATATTTATTTATGAGGTAAATGCCGAAGTTACCGATGTTAATGGCGAAACCAGGAGTGCTACTACTACTGTGCAAGTGGGGTATCATACCATGGTGGCTCACATGGATATTCCAGATCAATTGAATAGAAATGATATTCCGAAAGAATTTACGGTTTCCACTGAAAATTTGAATAGTCAATTTACTCCTGCTAAGGGAAGTATTGAGATTTACCGTATGGTTGAAGATAATCGAATCACTCGTCCCAGGCCATGGTCTGTACCAGATCATCAGAGGTTTTCTGAAGAGGAGTTCCACAGGCTTTTTCCGCATGAAAAATATTATGATGATACTCTGGAAGAAGGTAAAAAGGAGTTAGTAACTACATTAAACTTTAACACCAGTGAAAGCAAAATAGTAAGTTGGCCAAATATAAAAGATTGGCGGCTGTCAAATTATGAAATGGTGTTAAACACCAAAGACAGCTTTGATAATGAGGTAATAGATAAGAGGCGGTTTAAACTGATTGATCCTGATAGAAAAGTACCTGGCACCAACGACCTTTTTACCATCAGTACAGACAAGAGTACCTATCAACCAGGTGAAGAGGTGAAGTTATCATTAGCCAGTGCAGCTGATGAGGTGTTTGTAACCCTTTTGATAGAAAAAGATTACCAGATAGTAGAGCAAAAAGTGATTAGGCTAAAAAACGAAGTCAAAACCATAAATATACCAATAGAGGAAAAGGATCTCGGCGGTTTTGCCATTCTGTATCATTATGCCTGTTATAATTCATTTGACGCCAATAGCCTCATTATTCCTGTAACAAAAAGCATCCCGAAGTTGGAAATAGAAACTTCGGTTTTCAGAGATAAACTACAGCCCGGGGCTGAAGAAACATGGAAGTTTAAAGTTTTAGGTGAAAACAATGAAAAGTTGTCTGCTGAACTATTAGCCAGTATGTATGATGCTTCCTTGGATCAATTTAAGCCGCATGAATGGAGGTTTAGCCCCTACCACACTAAAACATACTATACTTACAGCAATAGTAGCGCCCGGCAGAGTTTTGGAAGCGAAGGAGCAGTGATTCGAAACCGGAGATCATTATACCCATCCCCTTATACTATTCAAAAGGATGATTTTTATTGGTTTGGGTTTAGTTTTAATAATAATCGATATGCTAATAGTCAGTATTTGAGCTTATTGAAGCGTATAAGGAAGTTTGAGACTAAAGAATCAGTAACGGAAGCTGTTTTTGATAATAATATAAGAGTAAGATATGTAGAAGGCTTGGTTACAAATAGTGCGGGAGATCCTTTGCCTGGAGTAAATATAATTGTTAAGGGAACAAATAGGGGAGCGGTTACGGATATTGATGGTCATTACTCTATAAAAGCGAGTAAAACGGATTTATTGGTCTTTAGATTTATTGGTTTCACTTCCACTGAAGTATCCGTTAAAGATAAAAACAGGATTAATGCAATACTTGGAGAAGATGTAAGCCAGCTCTCTGAAGTGGTGGTGGTTGGGTATGGCATGGAAAACAAAAGATCTAGACTGGGTTTTGCTGTAAGCGCTGTTAGTAATGCCGATGGAATGGTTGAGGTTGCTGATGAAGAAGCAATAGAGGAGGAAATCATTTTCGAAGAAGCTCCACGAGAGGATATTGCAGCTTCACTTCAGGGGAAAGTTGCTGGCGTACAGATCAGAGGAGCATCATCAATAATGAATGAAAATTCTGAAGCACTTTACGTATTGGATGGTAAGGTGGTTAGTAAAGATGAAATTAACCCGAAAGACCTGGCTAGTGCTAAAATGCTTAAAGGTGATGAGGCTACTGCGCTATATGGATCAAGAGCAGCTAATGGTGTTATTATCTTTACCAGCAAGGCAGCTTTAGAAGAGGAACTCTCACAAGTACAAGCACGAACAAATCTTAAGGAAACGGCATTCTTTTTTCCTCAGTTGAGAACGGATGAAAATGGAGAAATAAGTTTTGAGTTTACCGCCCCAGAAGCGCTCACCCGCTGGAAACTGCAACTTTTAGCTCATGATAAGGACCTTCATATTGGTCAGAAAACATTACAGGCTGTAACCCAAAAAGAGTTGATGGTAACGCCTAATGCTCCCCGCTTTTTGCGTGAAAGCGATGAAATCATAATTGCCGCAAAAATAAGCAGCCTATCAGATGAAGCACTACAAGGCTTTGCAGCTTTACAGTTATATGATGCTACCACGGGTGAGTCCATTGATCAAAAATTGGAGTTAGAGGATAAAACCAAAAATTTTGAAATTGAACCCAAAGGCAACACTTCAGTTTCTTGGAGGTTAAGTATACCTGCTGGTTTGCAAGCGGTAGAATATAAGGTAGTGGCTAAGGCAGGTAACTTTTCTGATGGAGAGCAAAGTGTACTGCCGGTTTTAACCAATCGTATGCTGGTAACAGAAACCATGTCTATGGATGTGCATTCGGGAGAATCTAAAACTTTTACGCTTGATAAGCTCAAAAAAAATACTTCTAAAACCTTGACACACCATAAGCTAACTTTAGAGATCACCTCTAATCCTGCCTGGTATGCGGTGCAAGCGCTTCCTTATCTGATGGAATATCCTTATGAATGTGCTGAGCAGACCTTTAGTAGGTTTTATGCCAATAGTTTGGGTTCACATATTGTCAACGCCAATCCTAAAATCGCGAAGGTATTTGATCAATGGAAAGAGGCTGATGCTTTGGTAAGTGCGTTAGAGAAAAATGAAGAGCTTAAGTCTCTGATTATCTCCGAAACACCATGGCTGCGAGATGCTGAGAATGAAACTGAACAGAAAAAGCGTATAGCTTTACTTTTTGATCTCAATCATATGCAAGATCAGCAAACTGCAGTAGTGAATAAGCTCAAGCAAATGCAATTTGAAAATGGTGGTTTCCCTTGGTTTGCAGGCAGTGATAGGGCTAACCGATATATTACCCAGCACATTATAACAGGGATAGCGCATTTGCAAAAGTTGGGTGTGGAAGTGGATGACCTTGATGAGGTAGTGAAAAAGGCAATGCCTTATTTAGAGTCTGAGCTTATTGATGATTATAAAGAACTGATCAAGTATTCTAAAATGAGTAAGGATGCTAAAAAGTATATGGCTGAAAAACATATAACGCCTATTCACATTCAATATTTGTATTTGAGAAGCTTTTATCCTGATCAAAAAGTAAGTTCTCAACTTCAACCGGCGCTCGATTACTATACAGGCCAGGCCAAAGAATTTTGGAAAGATGAAAGGCTTATGCAGCAGGGCATGATTGCGCTTATACATCACAAAAGTGGAGAGGATAAGCTTGCTAATGGTATTTTAAAATCATTAGATGAGTGCAGCATTACCAGCGAGGAAATGGGCATGTATTGGAAGGCTAACGAAAGCAGTTATTTCTGGTATCAGGCACCTATTGAGACGCAGGCATTAATGATTGAAGTCTTTACAGAACTTGGAGGGGAGAACCAACAGAGGAATGTTGATAACCTCAAATTATGGTTATTGAAACACAAGCAAACCAATCAATGGACTTCTACCAAAGCTACAACTGAGGCCGTATACGCACTTTTACTTAAGGGTAGCAGCTGGCTAGATGTAAATGAAACCTTAGAAGTAAAGCTGGGTAAGCAAGCAGTAGACCTTAAAAATGATGATGGCAGCATGCCAGAAGCTGGTACCGGCTATATTAAAAAAGCTTATGATGGTGCTGAAATTACGCCCGCTATGGCTGAGGTAACACTTACTAAAAAGGATAAGGGAGTAGCCTGGGGAGCTTTGTATTGGCAATATTTTGAAAATCTGGATAAGATTACTTCGGCTTCTTCTCCGCTTTCATTGACAAAGAAGGTATTTAAAGTGGTAAATACTGATACCGGAGAAAAATTGGAAGACCTTTCAGCTAACGGATTACAAGTAGGGGACCGCATCAGAGTGCGCATAGAGCTAAAGGTAGATCGTGAAATGGACTTTGTGCATATGAAAGATATGCGAGCCTCCGGTCTGGAACCTATCAATGTGCTTTCAAGCTTTAAATATCAAGATGGACTGGGCTACTATGAAAGCACCCGAGATGCTAGTACCAATTTCTTCTTTGAGCACCTGACCGAAGGCGTATTTGTATTTGAGTATGACCTGAGAGCTAACAATGCGGGAGATTTTAGTAATGGAATTACCTCCATCCAATGTATGTATGCACCGGAGTTTAGCAATCATAGTGAGGGGATAAGGTTGGAGATTGAGCAATAGTATGAGGCTTTATCAAAGGCAATCATTAAATCAGATTCACACAGTCTTCTTTATATCAGTAGAGAATGCAAGTCAAGTGCTTGAATTTCATCTTCATTAGTAAAAATGCTTTTGATAGAGCTTGATTTAGCCTGCCAAGAGAGTTCCGCAGATCCCTCCAGCAACGAGTAAATAAAGAGCGCTCAAGGTAAAAAGTACTTTAGCGCTTTTATTACTATTTCTCTTAACAGCAAACCCAATAATGGCCAGTAATAAAGGAGGGCCAAATATGATGGCTGCGAAAAAATATATTAAACCATTTAGGTTCATGTTATCTACAAGTATCATATTTCCTGATTTTGAAGTTGTTTTAAATATTCTTTTTTATCATCTCGGTAGAAGAGGTTCATGGTTTCAAAAGGTATGATTTTATTGTTTTTATCCACAATATGAACACATGACTTCTTAATTGCTCTTACATCAAAATTGTGTGCATCTACAAACTGCATTATGATAACTCTAAACAGGTTGTTGTAGCTCAAAGAAGGTGCTTTTATTTGCGGCAGACAGCAGAGAATAGAATGAAGCTTTTCTGTAGCGCCATCTACGGAATTACCCGTGCTAAAGAGCTCAATCATTTTACCTTGAAGGTGCTCATCTTGTTCATAAACTATCGTGTTACGGCTATTGTCAAGCAGATCTGCCGGATTAATATATCGGGTTAGAGGAAATACTCCATCTCCTAATTTGAGGGCATAACCCATGACCAAGGCATCAGGGTTGCAAGGTACTGGTATGAGATCATCTTCATTAAAGATAGGTGTTTGCTCTAAAATTTTCCGGCGGACTTCAGTAAGTGTTATTCTATCTGTTTCTGAGTTGAAATTATCTAGCCTACCAGCAATTTGTGTAGGTTGAAATGTAACTCCTCTTACGCATTTCTGTTTTAAAGCGAAGTCAATGGTTTTACCCATTTCGTCATCATTAAGACCTTTTTGTAAGGTTACTACTAGCGTGGTTGATAGGTTTAGCTCATTTAAATGTTCTAGTGCCTGTTCTCTAATCTTCCAAAGATCGGCACCTCTCAGAGTTTGTAGGGCTTCATTTTTGAATGAGTCAAACTGTAGGTAAAGCTCAAAGTCAGGCATATAGGTAGCTAACCTTTTTGCAAACTCAAAATCTTTGGCTATTTGTACACCATTGGTATTCACCATCAAGTGCCTTATGGGCAAAGATTTGGCGTAATCGAGAATCTCAAAAAACTGGGGGTGAATAGTGGGCTCGCCACCACTTAATTGTATCACATCAGGCTCTTTTTCATTTCTCACTACGGCATCTAACATAGCTTTCACTTCGTCTAGCGTGCGATGACGCCCATATGTGGGTGAGGAGCCTGCGTAACAGGTAGGGCAACTAAGGTTACACCTATCAGTTATTTCTACCACAGTAAGACAAGAATGCTGTTCATGATCAGGGCACAAGCCACAGTCATACGGGCAGCCATAGTGTGTTTTGGTATTAAACTGATACGGCATTTCTGATGGCTTGTTATAATTCCTTATATTTTTATAATATTCTATATCATCAGCTATGAGTACCTTAGAGTTGCCGTGTTCAGGGCATCTTTTGAGCATAAATACATTGCCGTCTTCAAATACTATTTTAGCATCAATTCGCTTCAAGCATTCCGGACACAGGCTAAGCGTAAAATCGTAATATGTATATTTTCTGACTGGCATTTTTTTATTCTAAAAATCGCAAAATTATTTCGATTGCCAAAATTATGTCAACGGCTATCAGGTATACATGATAGCCATTTACATAACGGTGAGTTTGAGCTTTAAAACGTACTGTTTTATTTTCACTAATCATGAATCAGTTTTCCAGAAGCATTGATCTCGTTATTATATTCATTTTTGAGTTTTACATCACAAAATTCTATGATGTAGTAATTATCGGTTTTTTCTATGTACACCTTTCCGCTGTATGCATAATAATCGTTGGAAAATTCATCGCCAATTAGTTCCATGTAAGCTGTAGACTCTTCGCCTTGAAAATTTTCCGTTATATCATATTTTTTGGAATTATAAGGTAAGTACCCTTCAAAACGGATTGAGAGTTTAAAGTTGTTCTTACCATTACTTTTTGTGGCAGCTATAACGTAATCGCTTTGAATGAAATAGTGTCTCACATATAAATCTTGGAACGTATATCTTTCACCATCTATAATAAGGGAATTTGATTCCAATTGCTCTGAACAATTTTCCGGCCTACATATCTTGCAAACTCCCCCGCAGTCTATGTCTTCTTCATCTTGATTTAAGATGCCGTCGTTACAGGTAGCTTTTATAATTCTTGCTGAATCAATTAATGGGTTATCCTGCTCTTGAAAGCATGCAGCAAGTAGTAGAAAAGTGATAAGGTAGATAAATATGTTTTTCAATTTGGATGAAATTTTGAGATTAGAAAAGTAAAGAACCAATGCCCAGTTTGAAGCTGAAGACATAATAACCAAATAAGCTTCTGTGCACGTTATACCCAGATTCCTCTTGTATCGTCCATTGGGGTTCTTCAAACATAAAATTGCCAGGCACGAATGCATAACCGAATTCTACTCCATAACTGATAAGTAGTGTGTTAAAAAATACATTTTGCTTACCGGCCTCATAGGTTAATATGAAATGTTTAAAATCATTAACGAACAGTTTTTCGTCAGAATCTTTATCATCATAGGTGTTCAGGGTTGCATATTCTAACCCTAAAGTTTGATAATAACCAATAGGAGCAATGGAGCCAGATTTCTTATGTAGAAAATACTTTATATGTAGGCCGAGAGAAGATCCTTTTAAAACGTCATCGTTATGTAAATGCTCATAGTCATTTTCTTTCTCTGGCTCTTCTTCATAAGCTCTTGTTGTTCCGGTTGTTAATAATTTATAGTCAATACCCAATGAGAGGTTTTTCCCAACCAGATAATCAAAACTTACTTGCGGGCGATAGTTGAAAGCCAAATAGTTTTGCTTTGTGCTTCGCGAATTCTCATCAATATTGAAGATGATGACATTGTTTTCATTTTGATTGATAAGAGCGGGAGTAGGATTTAAATTCAAGCTAAACGAAGCTCTTTTTCCCATAAATCCAGGTACTTGCGCCTCTGAAAAAAATGTTACACTTAGAAGTAAGGCGGTAGTTAAAAAAATTGATTTCATTATTTTCTGCCATGTTTAAGTTTGAAGAAGGTGTTGTAGAGGTTGGAGTGCATGAGAGATTTGCTATCCTTTATTTGCATACTTCTAATGTCGCTGGAGACTAGCTGTCCACTTTTTACGTCCATAGTGAATGAAATGTAGAGTGTTTCCTTTTCTGGAGATAATAGGTGAACAATAGTGTATGGTATAAGAGATGGAGCTAACAACGCTAAAGCAATCGCATACCCCTTATCATGCACCTTGTCTTTCATCGTTATTGCCCCTATCCATGTTAGGTAGGGCGTGTTATGCTTGTCTGCTACTCGTATGACTTCATTATGAATAGGACTTACCATTGATGTGTCTGAACCTATAAATTTTTCGCCTAACCACTCATTTACGATAGCATTGTCATTAAATGTTTCTACATCATTTCTGCCCAGATGGCTCATGTCTAGCTGATCCACTTTCATAGATAACTTACTACTTACTTTATTGATTTTTTTACCTAAGTCTTCCAATACATCTTCACTATCCGCATATCTGGCAGCGTCTTTTTTCTTCTTATTAATTTTAATGTAAGAAGGGTTAGCTAATATCGTTTTGCTTACTTTAGGCCCCTTCTGTTTTTTCTTTTTACGTCTCCTTTTTTTCTTGCTTTCAGTCTTATCAGTCGGCGTGTACTTTTCAAACCATTGCTTAAGGGCAGATTGATTATCGAATTCAGAGAATGCATAAGTATAATAGGCTTGCTTCCATTTGTCAGTTCCATTTTTAAATAGTTTGTCTCGCATGGTTTTATCCACTTTGACTAGCCTGGCTATACAATCTTCTATCATGAGTTTTACTTCTTCATCTTCTGGATGAGCTAAGTGTATTTTATATAGGTATTGGATGGCCCATATTTTTCTCTCTTCCTCAGACATTTCGTTATATAAATGCCTTATTTTTTGAATTTCTTTAGAAACAACGACTTTATCAGGGTTGAGGCCTTCGCGATAAGTAATACCGTACATCGCTTTGCCAATTACTTTTTCTATGAAGTACTTTTCGTCAGGGTATTCACTCAACAAGCTATAGCCCAAATAAAGAGCGTTATCATAATCATGATTTAGCAAGAATTGGCGGCATAGTTCTAATGTGGCAAGCTTCTTTGTGTTGTCAAAGCTGTTTTTCGATATGATATACTTTGTTCCACCGTCTACTGCGTATTTATTTAAAAGGGTTTTAATGTTTTCTTTCCTTTTGGCAGTATTGGGGTGTGTACTCTCGCTGTCATCGTAATCTTCGTCTGAAGTATATTCCTCAAAATCAGTGACTTTGTAGTCATCAGGGAATATATATTCTCCATGTTCAAAAAACTCATATTCAAAGGGTTGGTCGAGCAAAAGCTGATCAGACGTTTGTAGGATATCGAAAACTTGAATTAAAGAACTATCTTTAGCATAATTAGATTTTATGTAGCTAATAAGTCCCTCTGAGTCAGCTTCTATTTCTAGCTCTTTACTGTATGAGCTTTTTGCAATGTTTTGCTCGTCATTAGAAAATTTCCTAAAAGAACCTTTACCCTCGGTTATTTCAATATTCTTGATATAGTTGTTAATAACATGTTTCTTTTTATAATGAGTGGCTTCATGCGACAGAATAAAGGCCAGCTGAGCTTCATTTTGAAGTTTTGTGATCAAACCTATATTTACGAAAATGATTCCAGAATTTGTGGCAAAAGCATTTGGAATAGCTGATTTTACAGCGTAAACATGAACTTTAGAATCATCTATGTCAGGATCATTTTTAGAAACTTCGGCAAGAATAGCATTGAGATAATTACTAATAGGATCGTTAAACAGAACTTTTCCACTTAGCAAAAAATCATTGATGCTATAGCTACTTTTTAAGTAGAACTTCTTTTTTCCTTTTCTAACGTATCTCTTATCTTCTTTAGAGATGGAGGAGGTTGAATTTAAATACCGCAGAGAGAAACTCTGCGTGAAATCAGAAGGAATATATCCTTCCGGAAGTAAAGTAGTATACCCATTTTGGGCATAGAGTGAAGTGCAGCCTGCCACGGTTAAGCAGCAAGCTATAAGTACATTGAAAAAATAGTATTTCATTATGAAAATTAAAAAAGCCCACTATTTCAATTGAAATGCAGTTGGTTTAAAAAATATAAAATTACAAGACATTAATATGAGTTAGGCGCTGATTGTAAGCGAATAACCATCGAATTTGGTAGAGAATTATAATTTAAGATGAAGACTGTTCCCTATGCTTTTAACCTTATTATAAGGTAAGTAGTAGGCCCAGCAAACAATGCATAACCATTGAATACTACTCAGGCCGAGCACAAAGAATAGATTTGGTTTAATAAACTCAATCATGAATCTGAAGCCGAAGTAGCTGATCATGAAAATTTTAAAAACCATACCGCTTCTGTAGATTTTCCTGTCTTGAATATGTTTGATAATGATAAAAAGGATGATAAGAAAAACTAACTCATAAAGGGCGATAGGGTGCCTCATTATGCCATCTCCTAAATCCATGCCGGTGAAAAATGAGGTTTCTGATCCATAGGTAAATTCGTCTGTTCCGGATAAGAAACAACCGATTCTGCCTATGAAAATACCTAAGATAATAGGCAAAGTGAACAGATCACCGGAGCGCTGCTTTTCACCAATAATCATTTTCGTCAGCTCTACACCTAAGAGGCCACCGAATAGGCCACCCATAATTGTCTTTAAATTCCACAAGGTGATAATATCTTTCCAAGAAAGGTCAAAAAGGGGATTTTCTAAAAATCCAATGAGCCGGGAACCTACCAAGGCACCTATAGTTGCACCTAAAATTATACTGAGCCTGTTGTTGGATGAAATCGCATCATAAGATCGTTTTCTCAAATAAAGGTAGTACCTGAAGGCAATGAAAAACGCCAGATATTCTGTGATGAGATGTACATTGATACTATGGCCTGCAACTGTAGGGTGATAGGGGATAGACATGGTGCTTTCTGTATAAAACTCCTCTTACTGCTGTGTAATATTAGTGATAATTTTAATCATTTTATTGAGTATTATGGTAATTACAGTCTATTTAAGTTGCACGCAGGAAAATTATTAATAATTGTAAAATGCTATCAGTGAGGCTATGGTAATTAATAATATATATAAAATATGTATAATTTATTATTTTATCTCATACCTTATTATAATGAATTAAGTTATTATAATATATGATTTTATGCTTGTATATTTCTGATATTCAATCAACCTAAATCTATTTCTTATGAAAAAATTACTTTTGACTTTATTTCTGGCAATGGCGTCTTCAATTTTATTTGCGCAGTTCAGCGTTAACTCTAGTGGAGATTGCAATATTCCGCTAAATCGAGATCTTTATATTGGTAACTTTGGAGATAGCGGATATCGTATGCGCCTAACTACCTTAAGCAGTTATACAATTTTTGATTATAATCCCAGCTTGTACTTTCGGTCAAATACTAGCTCAGGCAGTTACCCAACAAGAGTTTTATTCACCTCTTCGGGCTTAGTTGGTATTAACAATTCTTCACCTTCATATAGGTTAGATGTGGGAGGTGATGTGCGAGCTATGAGTTTTATCACTACTTCTGATATTAGACTGAAGAAGAATGTGGAGCCTCTGAAAAATTCCTTATCTAAACTCTTGCAACTGGAAAGTATTGGCTATCAATATAATTCGGATATAAAAGTAGCTCGTATGACTCCTGAAGGCACGGAACAAGAATCTGTGGTGCCAGAAGAGGGAAATAGAAATCGAATAGGGTTTTCAGCTCAGCAGTTACAAAAAATATTTCCTGAACTCGTATATGAGGATGAAAATGGATATTTAGGAGTCGATTATACGTCTTTAATTCCTGTGTTGGTTGAATCAATCAAAGAGCAGCAGGTTGTGATAGAAAAATTACTTAAAGAGGTGAATAAGTAATAGACTATGAAAAAACTAATTATTCTAAATTTAGCCTTGCTATCGGTATTTTTCGTATCGATAACAGGAATGGCGCAACAGCGGTTATTTACTGAATTTTCTCAGCAGAGAAATACTATTGATGGTAAATCTGCTCAAATTTTGGAGAATGTAGGTAGAAAAGCTGTAGGTGAACAAGTGCAAGTATTGAATTTCAATACAGATGCTTTACAAGCTTCTCAGCTGCTTATTAATATACAAGGCAAAGAGTTCGAATTTGTTCTAGATGAATTAGACATTAGAAATAGTGATGATTTTTCTTGGCACGGACATGAAAAGGGTGGTGTGGGGTACATGGTGCTAGTATATTCAAAAGGCGAAATGGCCGGAAATCTATTTGTGAGTGGAAGAACCTATTCTATCTCTCCTTTTGGTACTGGAGCTGTTACGTTTTATGAGATTAATCCCGCTTCTTACCCACCAGATCATCCTGAAGGTGCCAAGCAGAAAGTATATGACATGACAGGTAATGCGGGTAGTGTCAAACAAAATGCTGAGACAGTAATCAGAGTACTTGTAGCTTATACCTCTTCAGCAGAGTCGGGTGTTGCTGGCCTTGGATACAGTGATATTACTCTTTTTCTGCAAGAAGCAATTAGTGAAACTAATCAGTCATTCATCAATAGTAATGTTGCGCACAGGTTAAAATTGGCAGTAAATATAGAAGTTGGTTATAATGAGTCATCTTCTTCAGAAAGAGATCTTGATCGATTTATATCTACTTCTGATGGGTATATGGATGAGATCCATTCTTATAGAAATTATTATTCTGCTGATGTTGGCGTTCTTATTATTAATAACGATGACTACTGCGGTGTTGCATCAGGCATTGGCTCCAATGCAAACAGTGCCTTCTGTGTAGTGCATTATGAGTGTGTTTTAGGATATTATTCTTTTGCGCACGAGATAGCTCATCTTCATGGTTGCAGACATAATTCAGAAGTTGACCCAAACACTTCCCCTTTTGCTTATGGACATGGTTATATTAGTCCTGGAAACTGGAGAACAATTATGGCCTATAATAATTACTGTAATTGTCCTCGTATTCAATATTGGTCTAACCCTGATATTTCCTACGGAGGAAGAGCCATGGGAAATAGTTCAACTAGTGACAACGCCCGTGTTCTAGACGCAACAGCACCTACTGTGAGTAATTATAGGACAGCAGTTACTAACCTTAATCTTGCCGGTGGTGCCAGCTTGGCCGATAATGAGTCGGGGGAAGCAATAGCAACTTCGTCTATTACTTTATCTTCCGGTTTTAACGTGGCTTATGGTGCAGTGTTTAAAGCGACTACAGGTGTACCCGCAGCAGGAGCAGCAATAGCTGAAAATACATTAATGTATGTGCAAGATAATGTTGTCAATGCTGATGCTATTGGAGAAGAGTTTTTACAGGTATTTCCTAACCCTACTACAGGTATGGTAGATGTAAAATTTATGAATTCTGATGATGAGTTTCAGATGGAGTTGTTTGATGCTAACGGGACGGAAATTTATAGAATGGATTATAGCAATCTGGAATCTGTTAGAATAAATTTATCGAATAAACCCAGCGGTATTTATTATATACAGATTAAGGATAGCAAAGGAGCTGTTCATTCGAAGAGAATTATATTAGAATAAACCAATGTAGAGCGAAGGTGGCAAAAGGCACCTTCGTTTGTTTTATGTTAACCGATATAATAGATAGTTATTTCCTTTTTATTAGTTTATCTGAAAAGTAATAGGCAGCACTATGCTTGTTTTTACAGGCTTTCCATTACAATTGGCCGGATTCCAGCTGGGCCTTTTAGATATTACCCGTTCGGGAAAAATATTGATTTTCAAAATGAGAGATTTTTTGTCCTTTGGCCATACAGCTTACCGCGCAGAGTAGAAAAAAGATAGCTGTTTCATCATTTTAAATAAACTTAGAGGCTAATTTATAAAAATAGCTTTATACACCGAGAGTTGTTAAGTAAAGCATGATGTGAGCTATTCATAAATAAGTTTTTCTTGACTAGGCAAAAGCAAGACCGGCTCTTTTTTTGCCCTTTTGGTTGTAATACTTATAAAGTTTAGCAGTAAAAGTGGTGCCTTTATCAGAATTACTTTCGATTGAAATTTCTCCGCCATGTGCTGATACCACCATTTGTACCAAGGTAAGGCCCATTCCCCAGCTGGCTATTCTCATGTCTGTGGGCGACCCGTTACTTTTAAGGAAGTTAAATATCTCTTTCTGTTTTTCTTTAGCTATGGGATTGCCATGGTTATGCACACTTATACATACTACATCTGCCTCATCTTTTACTTTTATGGTTATGGGTAAGCTAGCATTACCATATTTAATAGCATTGGTAATGAGATTTTCCAGCATTCTACGAATAGCCGTACCATCAAAAATTCCTATTATACCCTGATCAGGGACATCCATAATTATTTCACAAGAATATATGTCTTGCGCTTCTTTATAGATCCATTCTATATCATGCAAGATGTTTTCTTCTGTGAAATTTAGCATCATGCCTTCTCCTGATTTTATACTTATGGTATCAAGCAGTCCTTCGGCAAGTTTGAGTGTTTTTTTAATGCTTCTAATTGATGTGCGTTGTAACTTGATAAAGGTCTCATCATCTAAGTTTTTCTCCATCATCTCTGCTGAAAGCAGAGCTACAGTGAGAGGATTGCGTATGTCATGCGCTAATGTGCCCATTAGCTTTGTCTGCATCTTTTGAATAGATTGAGTAAAGGACTCTACGGATTTCAAGATACATGTTTCAATTACATATTTTAATAAATTAGAAACTGGGATGCTGAGTAGGTTATTTTGTGCTAGAAAATCACTTAAAGTCCGGTGAAAGATGATATATTCATGCACTACCTGTCCTTGTGTATATGAAGTACTTGCGGAACGATGTCTACCATGGTTAATGCTGTTGGTGAGTATTTCATTATACGTGGTGTCATCAGAGATTTCAGCTTCATTTTTAAATTCACTATATCTCTCTAGAATATCGGCAATATCATTAATAATATTAGGAAGGTGATCATATAACTCTATGTTATTAGCTTGGTTAGAAGCAAATACCTTGTTTGTTACGCTTTCTTTCCATATAGTCATAATGGATGATATATTATCCTTTAGACACCCAGAGGCTTGTTTCATACGAATTCTATTCAAAAGTTATTTTATTATCTGCCCAACATAACATTGAAATATTTGGCAGTATGCAAACGCTTCTGCCAAGCTAAGGCTTATATAGTGCCTTTTCCTAGATTTATCTCTTCTATTAATTAGAACGCTAGCCGTTTCCAAGAATACTATTTGGTCTGTTTTAGTTCCAATAGTATGTGAAATAATTAATTGAGTTGTGTGTTAACCTGTGAGTAGGATTCAACTATGTGGTGGCAGTACTAGAGAACGGCGGTAAGGGGTGGTAAACCCCGGGTGACCATTTGCAATGAAAGTGGCCACCCTTATGGGGCAAACAAGGAATGTCTTATTTCTGAGCTGTTATTTGAGCTTCTTCTGGCTTTACTTTGCGCCAGTCGTAGATCTGAAAGGTTTTGTCGTCAGACATGGCTACAAAGAAGCCTTCAGGATATTTTTCTCCAATGGCCACGCTTGTTACTTCATTACCATCACTTTCTAAGGTGGAGGCGTATAATGATTTTACTAGCTTATGCTCATGAGGATTACCATTACTTCCTTCTCTAGTAAAAAAGTGAAATATATTGGCAGCCTGGTCTGAAACTATTATATAGCCAGTACCATCATCATGTTTGTAGATAGAAATGCCTTCGTTATCTTCTGTGAATAAGTCTCCGTTTCCGAAAAGAGCAAGTTCTACATTAGAGCTGTCTGGGTGGGCATAATATTTTTTCACACCTACTCCTTCGTCAGAATAATAAACATAGCCTTTTTCTGAGTCTACAGCTATGGCTTCTATTTCACGACCAGCGTAAGAACCGAACTTTCTCACTAACGTGCCCTTTACATTGCCATTACCATCATCTTCCAAAAGGTATTGCCATAGATATGTGCCATCTTTAGGGCCATCTTTTCTACCTGCTATGGCATAAATATTTCCAGTAGCAGGATCAGTGTACATAGATATTCCCATGGGGCCTCTTAGTTCTTCTCCTTTAAAGATTTCAATGCCTCCGTTATCCACAGGCTTCATTTCTGGTAAAGAGAAAATTCGTAATGAATTAGTATATCTTTCAGTGCAAACGGCTATATCAGTTGCTTTTCCATTCAGATTTAGGCCATAAGCAATGTCTACATTGTTAGGACGAGCGATATTTTCAATGGTTTTATCTCTAAGAATTTTGCCTTCTAAATTGAAAACGAATAAAGCACCATCTCCATCATCACCACCTTTATCTGTACCTACAATCAGGCTTTCTTCCGGGTTTTCCGGATTTATCCAGATGGCAGGATCATCAGTGTCATGCTTTACCAGCTCGGTAGTTACATCTGGAGTTACTTTAGAAATTTCCTCCTGCTCTACTTCTTTAGCCTCTATATCTTCCTTTTGCTCCTGCTTAGGGTGGTTACATGCCCAACCTAAGGATAAAACTAATGCTGTATAAATACTTAGTTTAATATTCATTTGGTTAAATTTTATTGTATGGGATTAAAAAATTAGTCTTTAATAAATGTGAAAGTAATGCCACTTTCTGAAGTGAAAAGTTCATCTCCTTCTTCATACTGATCTTCATCAATAATTTGATAGAAAGTGATTTCCAGTTCCTCTCCATTGATAGTGTAGGAAGCAGTTATTAGATATTCCAACTCTTCTTCTACACCGTCATCTGTGATGATGTGGTCTCCGCCAATTTCCAACTCACCTTCTTCAGCTTCGTATTCACCTTCTATTTCAAGGTGAGTTTCTTCTTGCTCTATTTCACCTTCTTCGCAAACTTCTTCTATCTCAGGATTTTGAAGTTCTACTTCTATTTTCATTTCTTCAAACTCAAATTCCAATGATACAGCACCGGTTATGTCAGCAAAAGAAAGGTTGGTTAAATCTTCATTTATAGCTCCTAAAACTGATTTAAAGGCTTCGAATTCATCTTCTGAATTAAGATCTAAAACCCAGGCACCAGCTACATCATTTTCTAGCACTTCATATTCAAACGTAGCGGCTTGGTTGAGTAAAACATCAGCCTGAGAGGTAAGTTCTGTTATTTCAAAAGTGAAACCTCCTTCAGTATCATCAGCGCCAGGAAGGGCAAATTCTATTTCAAACTCTTCAGGTACTGTGCCCAGGTCTTCATCTACTATCAATATAATTGTTGATTCTACAAAGGGGAGCTCACGCTCATATTCACAATCACCATCTTCTACTTTATATGTTACTTTACTGATAGAAACATTGTCTACAAAGCTGCCTTCCGTATCTGTAAAAGCATAGGTCAAATTGACTTGTTGGTGAGGTAATTCTCCAATGTAGTCCGCGAATTTCACTTCTAAACCATAATCTTCTTCATCGGGCAAAGCGGCTCCTTCTTCAGCGTCTAGTACTAGCCTGAAGGGGAAATTATCATCATTAGGCTCTACGTCTGGTTCACTATCATCACAAGCACTTAAAGTAGCGAGGCCTAAGAGAAAAAGGTATATTATTGATTTTTTCATTTTATAAAGCATTATAAATTAAAGGTCGAACTTAAGGCCTATTCTTGACCACCAAGAATAAAACTCTCTTTGAATCACCATATCTTCATTACCCATATAAGCTTCAAAAGGAGCATTAGTCAGGTTAAGGAATTCGGCAAACACTCTGAATTTATTGTTAATAGCATATCCCATCGTCCAGTCTAGCTGAAGTCTTTCACTTAAATAGATGTCTTCATCTGGTTCGGAACCGATCTCTTGTAAATAAGAACCGCGATAGTTAGCAGAAATGCGAGTGTTAAACTTGCCCAAATCATAACTGATTGATATGTTACCCACATGCTTAGACTGACCGGGTAGGTTGATCTCTTCTTTGTTTTCTTCTCTGATCAGCTCAGCGTTAGAGGCCGTATAAGTGTAATTAAGATAAAGGCCTAGACCTTTAAGTTTACCAGGAAGAAAGGTCATATTTTGTTGATAAGCGACTTCAATACCTACCAGATCTGCACCACCACCGTTTACAGATTGGGTAATGCGCATGTTGGTAACATCATCAATGGTTTGATAGTTAGTGCGGCTGTAAATGAAATTATCTAACCTTTTGTAGAAAAGCCCTCCGGAAATAATACCTATTGTTCCGAAGTATTTCTCTCCCATAAGATCCAGGTTAAAAGCACTTACCGGCTCCAACTTAGGATTACCAATGGTTCCTTCTCTTTCTCTAAGCTCTATAACGTTTTGAGGAACTATGTCTTCAAAATTAGGTCTTGCATAAGAGAAGGTGGCAGCGGCTCTCAGGTTAGTAGTGTTGTTCAGGTTGTATTTTAAATGAACCTGAGGCAGAATAAAGTCATAGCTGGTGCCGCCTTCTTCTGCTAATACTTCGTCAAAATCACCGTCTTCATCATAAATAACAGAGTTGGATTTGTAATTAACATTGGTATGTTCATAACGAACTCCACCCAATAGCATCAGCTTTATAAATTGAATTTTTGACATAATATATGCGGCATACACATCTTCTTCTGCTTCATATGATTCACTGTTTTCGTCTTCTATTTTAGATTCTGTATCCAGAGCAAATCCTGATCTATTGGCATTAAAAAACCTCAATACTTTTCCCATATCAGCATGAGCCGCTATCTGGTAATGATCATCAAGGAAGTGTTGATCTACTAAACCACCCTCAAACTGACTTAGAAGTAAGTCGTCGGCACCTTCCCATTCAAATGTGTTTTGTGTTACGGAAAGGCTTTTGTCCTTTAACCTAACTTTACCTCCAAATTTTAGAGCCGCTTCGTTGTTGGCCAGCGTATAGGGAAGATTAATATTAAACTTGCCGCTTATGTTACGGTCTTTGGCAAGTGTGTTGCCTGTTTCTAGTTCATCAAACTCGTAGTTATTATTATTCAGATATGCGTTTTGTGGAGTGTAAGAAGTACTACCATTTACTAAGGCCTCTTCATCTTCGAAAACAGAGGTCATTACAGGCCATTTGCTATCACTAAAGTCGGTGCTTAGTTGGTCTGGCTTACCAATGAAATTAACTTCATTGTCAAAAGGAGTATCTTGCTGGGCATCAGAATAGGACACTTCATAGTCAAAAGCCAGCTTAGGAAAGGCATGCTTACCACCTAGGCTAACACTGCTAATTGTTTGAGACTCAAACCTGTCTTTCATAGACCTTTCGATCTCATTATCCTCGAAAGGAGAGTTATCTGCGTTAGGCACAAAGACATATCTTCTTCTCCACTCACGATCTGTGAATCGGTTATAAATACCTCTCACATATATTTCGCTATTTTCTGATAAGTGATAATCAATGGTTCCGCTCAAACCGAGGCGTGTACGGGTTAGTTCATAATCTCTAAACTCTAATTCACTACCATCCCTCTCCCAGTTGTCAGATCCTCTGTCAGTAAAATAATAGCTGGAGTTTAATAGAATACCCAGCTGCTCCGACTTGCCAAAACGCTGACCGTATTGCAAGGATCCCTGTGCGTTAGGTTTATCCATCAGGTTATTATAACCACCCACGAGATTACCGCTAAAGGAAGCATTTCTGGTTTTTGCTGTTCTTGTAATTAGGTTAACGGATCCACCAATAGCATCACCATCCATATCAGGAGTTAATGCTTTAGAAACTTCAATAGATGCTAGCTGATCGGCAGGAATAGCATCAAGAGCGATAAAACGAACACCGGCCTCTGGAGATGGTATTTGTGCTCCGTTGATATTGATGTTTGTAAACTGAGGAGCTAATCCTCTCACCAAAACATATCTACCTTCGCCCTGATCTCTTTCCACAGAGATAGCAGGTACTCTCTGCAGTGCTTCGGCCACGTTAGGGTCAGGGAATCGACCAATTTGCTCAGCGGCTACAATGTTTTTTATGTTATCAGCAGTTTTTTGTTGGTTTAGAGCTTTTGCTTGTCCTTGCAATATGCCTACCACCATTACTGCATCCAGCTCCTGAGTATTTGATTTTAGCGTAAAGTCTTTAACTATTGTTTCTCCCTCTTTTATGGATATGGTCTCGGTTACAGTTTGGAAGCCGATGTAACTCACTTCAATACTTACCTCCCCACTGTTTACCCTCAGGCTGTATTCACCTTCAGTATTAGATGCGGCTCCGTAGTTAGTTCCAGACACTTTTACAGTTGCTCCGGGGAGTATATCACCGGTTTCACTATCGGTTACTCTTCCAGTTATTATTCCTCTTTCATCTCTGGTATTAATCAGGGTTGGTTTAGCTTTACTTACTATCAGGTTATAATTGATTTGCTTTATAATAATATCACCCTGATTAGTAATATGGCTGAGCAGTTCTCCTAGGTTTTGATAAGGCTTATTAATGTTAACCTCTTTTTGTAAATTTATGCGGTCTTTGCTATAGGTAAAACGATATTCAGACTGCTGCTCTATTTCTTGAAAAAACTGAGAAAGCTTTCCCTGCTTCCTTTTAAGCGATATTTTTACCTTGTATACACTCTGAGCTGAGGTAGTACTTGCTAATAGTAAGTTACTTACCAGTGCTTGTATAATAAGCCCATACACCAGGTATTTGCCGAGCATTTTCATAGACTTCAGTAAAATTTTCTTCATAGAATTATAAAGTTTAAGGTAGTTCCCATTAGTCAGTTATCAGATAGAAAGATTATTTTAGATTATTGAATTAATGGCATCCGCTTCCATATAAAATGTAAGTGTCCGCATGCTTTTTATATTGAATATTCGTACTCAACTCCAGTGCTTGTAATACGTGAGGAAGAGTTTCTTCTTTAAATGAACCAGTTAGATGACATTGTCCCAGCTCTTGGTTTTCTAGTATTATGCTTACCCCATACCAATGCATTAGTTGATTAATCACCCTAGCTATACTCGCATTATTAAATAGTAAGGTGTTATCTCTCCAAGCAAGTGTCTGTTCTATATCTGCTGGTTTTTCAGAAAGCAGTTTCTCAGATTTTTTATATACTGCGGCCTCATTCGGTTTAAGCGTTAATTGCGCTCCTGAATTCTCTGATACTTTTACCGTACCAGTAGCCACAGTAACTATGATCTCAGGCTCATTAGAAAATGCATTGATATTAAAGCTGGTGCCGAGTACTTTGGTGCTAACCTCTCCGGTGACAACTATGAAAGGGTGCTTTTCATCTTTTTGCACGTTAAAAAAAGCCTCTCCAGTTAATTTTACTAACCTAATGTTGTCATCAAATACTTCCGGATACTCCAATGAGCTGCCGGCATTCAATTTTACCATGGAGCCATCAGGCAATTGAAAAGTAGATTTTTGACCGTATGGGTTGGACTTGACGATCGTGGAAATGTGTAAAGCACCTGAAGAAGAGACTTGCCAGAGAATAAGTGAAGAAATAAGCAGTAGGCCTATAGCTGCAGCAGTGTTTAACCAAACAGGCCAGCTAAGTCGGTCCGTTTGGTGAATTTTATTATTGAGTTTGCTTAAGCCTATCCCGGCGTCAAAATATTTTTCGTCCCTATATCTGTGTTCCCATAGTTTAATATAATCATTTAGCTTTTTAGCGTTCTCACTATTATGAGAGAGCCATTGATAGAGTTGCTCTACTTCTTTGGTAGAGGCTTCATTGGCCAAGTACTTAGCTATAATTTTTTCTATCTCTTGCATTAAACATTAGATCGTTTAATGTCATGAGTGAATTATGGCAGTAAGACCCCTATCAGGAGGTGTTTATGAAATTGTTAAGAGTAAATTGGTTGTGATAACACTATGTTAATCTTTCTCTAATTGATAGCTTAAAATGGCTTCTCTGATGAGCTTTAGCGACTTACCCATCTGATTTTCTACCGTTTTTATTGAAATATTGAGAACCTCAGCAATTTGAACATACTTAAGTCCATCTATTTTGTGCATCTTAAATATGAGTTTACATTGGCTTGGTAGAGCCTCGTAGGCCCGTTGATAGAGTGTGTTTAGTTCGTTGAATAGTAGGTGAGTTTCCGGATTATTAAAATCTTCTGTGTTTAAGGCGCTATCTATATTTTCAGATATAAACGGCCTTTTTTTAATATGTAGAAGAGCTTTATTTCTTGCTATGGTGAAGAGATAAGATTTTGTGTTGGAATGAATAGTGAGCTTTTTTCTTTCAGCCCAGATTAAGAAAAATACGTCTGACACTATCTCTTCGGCACTTTCAGGATCAGTTATAAGGTGATTTACAAAGTTACAAAGAGATGAATAGTACTTCACAAAAAGACTTTCTAAGGCCTCTTTGTTACCTTTTTTGATTTTATTAAATAATATCAGATCAGGTTCTTTCATTGGTGCAAAACTTGCATGAAACACCGAGTGCTGCAAAAAATAGAGGTTAACAAATGTTTATCAAATGGAACATGTGTTGAGCTAATCGTTTACTTGTTATTTATATTGATCCTGATGGGTAATTAAAGGTTTCCAACTAGAATCACGATCAAAGCCGTCTATAGGATGGTTATTAATAACGATATGCTCTGGGTATGCGTCTTCCCGAAATAGCGTAATTTGTTCTTCTTTTATATACTCTTCTTAAGATGGATATTGTGCTTTCAGTTCATCGTTCCATTCTTTGACTTCACAGTTGAGGCATTCAAGTTCGTAGATCGCCTTCAGGCCACATACTTCACATCCGTTAAGCGAGCTCAGTTATTTGTTGACAAAGGCATAGTTAAAATTATCATACCCTTTTGGCACTTCTCTGATTAGTTGATGCCAGCCTGTCCAGGTTTTAAGTCTATGATTTAGGCTTTTCTCTGGAAAAAGTATACGATAAATGAAAGAAGCTTTAAAGCCCATGATGAGAGTTAATTGTAAAAGGGCTATTTAAAGATGAATTGCATTAATTATCAAAGCTCAAGAAAGTTTTAAGATCAAATCGATTTTGGTTATATCCGTTTTGTGCGAAACTTAAAATTTAAACGATCGTTTGAATTTAAACAAACGTTTAATTAATTTTGAAGCTTGTTTTAAACTGAACTTATGTCTAAAGACAAAATATTGAAAGCTGCGGATATGCTTTTTGTTGAAAAAGGCTTTGATGCTACTTCTATTAGGGAGCTGGCGCAAGAGGCAGAAGTAAACATTGCAATGATTTCTTACTATTTCGGCTCAAAAGAAAGTCTACTTGAAGAGATTATTGCTAAAAGATTATTTTATACTCGGGAAAGGATTGAGGAGTATAAGAAAATGGACATTCCTGCCATTGAATTGCTGTTTAAGTTAATTGATTTATATGTGGATAGAATTCTATCACATAAGAAGTTTAATATGATGCTTCATAGAGAGCTAAGCCTCAGTCAGAGGCATGATCTACACGAAAGAATATTGGATGGGTTGGAACTCAATTGGAATGAGATAAAGAAAGTAGTAACAGATGGGCAGAACGGGGGAGTCTTTAAAAAAGAAGCCGATGTAGAAATGGTTATTATGACCATTTTTGGATTGATCAATCAGTGTACTCAGGGAAAAATTACAGAGAAATTGATCTTTAGAAATAAAGAAGAGCAGGATCTAAAACCACGTTTGAAACGACATTTAAAAAGTATTTTAAGTAGTTATCTTTTAGAAAAGTAGTATGAAAAAGAGTTGTTTGATAGCCTTGATGGGCTTTTTTACTTTTACTCTGTATGCTCAGGATGAACAGCATTTGAATTTAAAAGAAGCCGTAGAGCTGGGCTTAGAAAATAGTAAGTCGCTTAAGGTGGCTTATGCTTCAGCAAAGGAAGCTGAGGCCAAATATTCAGAGAGTAAAATGGATCAGTATCCGGAATTGAGCATTTCAGGAGCACACATGCGAGTTAATAAACCACACATTGAAACTCACCTGGGAGGTGAAGGGCAAGGTGAGGGAAGCACGGTCACTCCTGATGTCTCTTCGGTAACTTACGGAATGGCAGATCTTACTCAGCCATTGTTTAGTGGCTTTAGAATTCGAAATGCGGTGAAGATGTCCGAGTATTTGAAAAGGGCTTCTGAGCTAGATGTAGAAAATGAAAAAGAAGAAGTAGTGTTTAATGTCATTAGCGCCTACTACAACTTTTACAAGTTACTTTCTACTCAGAATCTCGTAAAGCAGAGTCTGAACGAAGCTGAGGAAAGGGTAAAGCTTTTTACTAGTTTGGAAGCGAATGGAGTGATAACTCGTAATGATTTACTCAAGGCCCAGCTTCAAAAAAGTAACATGGAGCTTAATCTGTTAGAAGTAAATAATAATATTGATGTAGCTAACTATAACTTGGGTATTCTTCTGGGATTGGAGGATGCTACGATTATTACAATTGATACCGCAGAAATTTCGAAATTAAGTGCTAATGAGGTAAATGAAATTACCTACTACATGGAGCAGGCAGGAGGTCAGAGAAACGACCTCGAAGCTAGTAAAAATAGGGAGCTTGCCGCTAATAACAGTATAAAAATAGCAAAGGGATCTTACTACCCTTCATTAGCACTTACTGCTGGCTATGTCGATGCTCATATTCCCAATGTGGCCACTATTACCAACGCCGTTAATGTGGGGCTAGGTCTTCAATATAATCTTTCAAGTTTATATAAAGGGCGTAGTCATGTGCAGCAGGCCCAGGCCCGTGCTGATCAGGCTTCTATCATGGCAGACATGCAGTGGGATAATGTGAGGCGCGAGATCTATAGAGATTATGCTAATTATCAGAATGAACTCAAGAAGCTGCAGACTTTAGAAGTAGCCAGCAGTCAGGCTACCGAAAATTACCGAATTACCAATAACAGCTATAAAAATAGTGTGGCCCTACTTACAGATGTGTTAGAGGCTCAGGTGCAGCAGCTTCAGGCACAGGTGAATGAAATGCATGCTAAGGCTGATGCTACCATCAGCTATTATCAGCTTGCTAAGGACTCAGGAATTTTAAGTGAAGAAGTTAATATAGAAAAATAATTACCAATAATAAAGATGAATACGCCAATGGAAAAGCCGGAACAAAATAATAAAAAGGGTAATAAGTTATTCCCTATTATTTTTGCCGGAATTGTGCTTGTAGGCCTTGTTTATGGAGCTTTTAAATATATCCATTCCCTACATTATGAAGAAACAGAAGATGCTCAGCTGGAAGCTGATATTAGCCCGATAATTCCTAAAGTATCTGGCTATATAGAGAAAGTATATATTGATGATAACCAGGAAGTGAAGAAAGGAGATACCCTGGTAATATTAGAATCAAAAGACTATCAGATAAAAGTGGTGCAGGCAGAGGCGGCTTATGAAAACGCATTGGCTAACCTGGAAGTGGTAAAGTCAGGAGCTACTAGCTCTAATGCTAATGTGAGTACTTCGCAAGCCAATATTGCTACAGTGCAGGCTAACATAGAAGCTGCTAAAGTAGATCTATGGAGAGCCACCCAGGATTATAACAGATATGAAAACCTCATAAAGGATCACTCTATCACCCAGCAGCAGTTTGATCAAGTAAGGGCCGCTAAAGAATCGGCAGAGAAAAGGCTTGAAGTACTGGAAAGGCAAAAGTCGGTAGCTTCTCGTCAGAAGTATGCTAACCAAACAGCTAGTGACGTTTCAGTTAATAATATAGGTGTGGCTGAAGCTAATGTTAAAATGAGCAAGGCTCAGTTAGATCTAGCCAAGCTTCAGCTCTCTTACACCATACTTACAGCACCTATTAACGGAGTTATCTCTCAAAGACACGTAGAAGTGGGGCAGTTTGTACAAGCAGGACAATCATTATTTGCCATTGTTGAAGATGATGATATCTGGGTAGTGGCTAACTTGAAAGAAACGCAAATGGAGAAGATTCGTCCTGGTCAGGAGGTAGAAATCTCTGTAGATGCAGTGCCGGGAATTAAATTTAAAGGCAAGGTAGAGTCTATTGCAGGGGCTACAGGAGCTAAATTTTCACTGCTTCCTCCTGATAATGCTACTGGTAACTTTGTGAAAGTGGTACAAAGAATACCTGTGAAAATAGAGTTAGAAGAAGGACAGGAGAATATAGATAGGCTTAGAGCAGGTATGAATGTGATAGCCGAAATCGCTCTCGACTAATTAATTAGCGAAAAATTTTATGCTTGAACAAAATAGTACGGTAGAGTACGGTTTCAGGCGGGTAATTATTACTATTACCGCTATCACTTGTGCCCTTCTGGAGATCATAGATACTACTATAGTAAATGTGGCTCTGAATGACATGCGTGGAAACCTGGGCGCTACCTTGAATGACGTAGGCTGGGTAGTTACCGCTTATGCCATTGCAAACGTAATTATGGTGCCGCTTACCAGCTGGCTTTCTCAGCAGTTTGGTAGAAGAAATTATTTCGCAGCATCGATAATAATTTTTACACTTACTTCCTTTTTGTGCGGTAATGCCACTAACATTTGGGAGTTAGTTGCTTTTAGGTTCATACAAGGTCTCGGTGGTGGGGCATTATTGGTAACTTCGCAAACCATTATTACAGAGGCCTATCCTCCTGAAAAAAGAGGGATGGCTCAGGCACTATATGGTATGGGGGTTATAGTGGGCCCTACTTTAGGCCCTCCTTTGGGAGGCTATCTGGTAGATAATTATAGTTGGCCCTATATTTTCTATATTAACATACCTATTGGTATTGTAGCCACCATGCTTACTTTGAACTACGTTTCTAGTCCTAATTATGGAGGTAAGAGAAAAGCCTCTGAAATAGATTGGCTGGGGATTTTCTTGTTGATCGTAGCTGTAGGCTCGTTGCAATATGTATTAGAAAAAGGCCAAGAACATGATTGGTTTGCCGAGCCTATTATAGTTGTATTTACGATAACGGGTGTACTAGGTTTTTACCTGCTCATTTGGCGCGAGCTTACTATCGAAAATCCTGTGATAGAGCTAAGGGTGCTGAAAGATAAGAATCTGGCGGTGGGAACCATCTTTACCTTTATTTTAGGATTTGGTTTATATGGTTCTACCTTTATTATTCCGCTTTTCACCCAATCTATTTTAGGGTGGACGGCACTGGACGCTGGCCTCTTACTAGTACCGAGTTCTATTATGACCGGCTTTATGATGCCTATTGTAGGGCGATTATTGCAAAAGGGAGTACCTCAGAAGTATCTGATTGCCGCTGGTTTTACCCTTTTCTTCCTATATAGTTATTGGGCACACGGTATTTTAACTCCTCATACAGGCACAGAGGACTTTTTCTTTTTGCTAATGATTAGGGGAGTAGGCTTAGGATTACTCTTTGTGCCTATTACTACCTTGGCTTTATCTACCCTTAAGGGTAAGAATATAGCAGAGGGAGCCGCTTTTACAGGTATGGTGAGGCAGTTGGGAGGTTCTTTCGGTATAGCTTTGATTAGTACCTTTATAAGCAGAAGTAATTTTATGTACAGGGCTGATCTGATTAAAAATATTAATCCTTATGATCCCTTAGTGCAGCAACGATTAGAAGGCTTTCAGCAAAAGTTTATAAGCGCAGGTTCATCGCCAGATCTAGCCTTACAGCAGGGCTACCAAATGTTTGAAATGGGGGTGATGAGACAGGCGTCTCTATTGAGTTATATGGATGTATTTTTATATATAGGTTTATTCTTTCTAATATGTGCTCCGCTTGTGCTTTTTGTGAAAGCGGGCAAGAACAAAGCAGTTTCTACAGAAGGAATGCATTAAGCAAAGGCATGATAAACCTTCTCTATTTTAATACGATCTATTTCTGGAATATCCGGATCCTGTAAAAGTCTAAAGGCATCTGAGCGTGATTGAATGCGATATTTTTCAACTATGCTGGATGCTTTTTCTTTTTTTCTTCTGTCCCGAATAACAAAGAACATGATTACCTGAAAGGCTAATATCATTAATACTATGCTAAAAAGTGCTGTCATATCTTGTAATATAGTTTGTATAAAAAACGTCACCATTCAGGAAAAAATAAATCTTTTCCCTTGGCTATTTTAGCCTACATCAATTTATGATCCAGTTGGAGTTATCATATTCTGGTCTATCTCAGGCTAAAAATTAGAGGTGGAATCTATCTCCTTAAATATTAAAAAAAGCGAGGCTATCAGGAACAACCCATGATAGCCTCTTACCTAAACAAAACAAACTTTATGTTTTCAGACTAATTGTCCGAAGAAGTACTTTTATATAACGTTATATAGGCTATTATAGCATATATTTTTATGTCTTCTTTTACAGATTGTGGTATTGTGTCATTGATCTTCCCATATCCGTTTTTAACTTCAATTTCTTAAAGTTATTAATTCATACTGTGCTCAAATTAGCTATAGTTTAGTTAGACTATGGTTAAAGAAAAGCTAATTTTACTATTGTAGCCCAATATTTTGCTTCTATTTTAGAGTCTTTATATGACCTGTGTGGTGTAACGAGGATTTTAATCATGGGTTTCAAAAAATGAAAAATTATATGATTAGTCCGGAGTGTTCTGCTATAGTGTTTTTTTCTGTTAAACAAATCACACCTTTAAGCCGGTGTTAGTTAAATTTACTGTTTTGCTGAGTATTTTGTTGTTGACTGACTTATTTCGAGCGTATTATCTCATTTGATTTTTTACATATGGGTAAGTTTTAATAGATGCTTAACTTTACCGCATGACCTATGCAGAGAAAATCTTAAAGTATTACGATGAACTGAAGTTGCCAGATAATTTGCCTGAGGGTGTAGAGATTCTTTACCCTTTTGCTGAGGAGGAAGTGCAACGGGTAACCCGTCTTTTTTATAATCAGTTTTTTAATGACAGCAATAAAAGAGCTTTTCTCATAGGTATTAATCCGGGACGCTTTGGAGGAGGGGCTACTGGTATTCCTTTTACGGATCCGATTCGTTTGGAGGAGGTGTTGAGCATTGAGAATGATTTTGACAAAAAATCGGAACTGTCTTCACGTTTTATTTATCAAATGATTGAAGCCGTGGGAGGCAGTGAGTTGTTTTATAAACACTTCTATTTCACTTCCGTCTCACCTCTGGGTTTTGTAAAAGATGGTAAGAACCTCAACTATTATGACATTCCAGAGCTTCAAAGAGCCATTGAGCCTTATATGGTATCTGAAATACGGAAACAGATAGCTTTCGGTGCTCACCCTACTGCCTTTAGCCTGGGTAAGGGGAAGAATATTAGCTATCTCAAATATCTTAATAAGAAATATGAGCTGTTTGAGCAGATTGTGCCCCTGCCTCACCCAAGGTGGGTAATGCAATACCGCCTCAAAAGGCTCGATGAGTTCATAGATCAATATGTGCAGGCATTTGCACCTATTATAAATGAAGCCAATTAGTTTTTATTAGCCAGGTAAATCAACCGCACGCCTTCTAATGTGGTGTTAGGATCTATTGCATCAAACTGATCTTGTAGCGGCTCTAATACTTTAGAAAGCCCACCAGTGGCTATTATTTTTAATTTGGTATTGAGCTCTTTTTCTATTCGTTCGATCATTTTTTCTACCAGACCTACATAGCCCCATAGTATACCCGACTGTATGGCTGAAGTGGTATCGGTACCAATTACAGACTGGGGAAGTTCCAGAGGTATTTCGTTAAGCTTAACAGCACTAGAGGCCAAAGCTTTCATAGCTGTTTTTAATCCTGGGGCTATATTTACCCCTCTTATTTTTTTATCAGATACAATAGTAAAAGTTAGTGCAGTGCCAAAATCTACTACCATACAATCTTCTTTGTATTTCTCATAAGCAGCTAAGGCATCCGCTACTAGGTCACTGCCTATGTTATCAGGGTGTAGCACTTCTATGGGAAGAGCAGCATAGCTTTTAGGTCCTATTAAATAAGGCGTTATTTTTAACTTGTCTCTAAGTTTTCTATTAATCACATGGGTAAAAAAAGGAACCACACTGCTAATAGCCACTTCATCTACGGTGATTCCATCTAGGTGCTTATCTAATGAGTGAGCGAGCATCTCTTGTGCTTCATCTTTAGTGGCTATTCGCCAAACGCGAGTCCATTCGGTGCCATTGTGAAGACCGAATACTACATTGGTATTTCCTATATCTACTGATAAAAACATATTAGTGCTGAATATCGTGGATCAATTGCGCATATCCAAATGAATTTTGAAAAGGTAGTACTTGAGGTAGCTCGGAAGTTTCAAAAACATATCTTAGCGTCTTTTGTAAGTTTACTTCAGCTTCTTTACCATAAGCTTCAAAGGCCAACGTCCAGAAATCTTTATTAAGAATACTAATGTTCGAGAGTTCCATTTCACAGCCTTGTTCTACTCTGTCTTTCATTTCTACTCTATCAGGATAGCCTCCTGCTAAGGTATACTTGTTCATCAGTCTTGATTTGGTCACCGGAAGCCAAGTTTCGGGTTCCTCTATCATGTATGACCACTCTTGGTTATCCTGCACCAGATAGCTCCATTTGCTGTATGATTCTATTTTTGCCTTATGATCATTAAAGGTAAAATGTCCTACTTCTTTTAAAAGCGGTTTCATTTGAATGCTTCCTTCACGTAGTTTAATTCCTAAAGTGCCATTTTCGGTTTTATTAAAATAATAATCGGTACGTATGCTTTGTTCTTCAGGAGCAAAAGTCTCTACCCATTGCAACATATTGTCAGGTAGCTTACCCTGAAAAATCCATCTTACTTCAAAAGAGTTTAACATTATTTGATTCTGGCTAAGAGTTTATTTCTTTGGTTTGTAATGAGATTTATTAAAAATTTCTTTGGCGTCAGTGTTTTGCATGAGCTCATGTAAGGTCACTTCATCATTACGCTCCATATACTGTCTCACGATCTGCCAACCTAGCCAGGTGCCGATTCTTCCAGGTGCGTCTTCGCCTATTTCGTAGGTTTTAGGCCTTTCTTCTATATACTTTTTCTTTACTAGGTGGTCAGTTTCGTATAAGAGTTGGTTTTCCAGAAAATGGGCCCATACTATGTCCTCATTTTTTCGAGAGCCACTAATTTCTTTTCTGGAGTACCAGATGAGAAGACTATCGGGAGTACAAGGCATCATATGCTTGGCAAAATAAAAGGATTTGCCATAGCCGATCATATCTGCCAGCATGGTTTTGTCACTGGTATTTGTTTTATTATATTTTGATGAAATACCATATAGTAGCATAATGGAAGGTGTAATGTAGCTGGGTCTGTATCTTTCTAACATATATTCATATAAACCTAATGGCCTATATTTGGCGCTATCACCCAAGTAATAATCAAGACCTACCACTATTAAAGAATCTGAGATAAACATATCATTATCCAAACCTGTAGCTATGAACTTTATCTCGGGTAGTTCGGCCTCCGGGTAGTAATATTTAAAATTAGTAAAAGCTTTGTTGAGCTCTTCTTTTAGCGAACTAAGGTCTCCAAATACACGGTTTATTTCTTGCTGTAAGGTATCTATGTGAGGGTTTTGAAATTTCCCATATAGTACCTGCATCATTACCGAGTCATTAGGATATTGATTTCTCCGTAAAAAATATTCTCTTATCACTGGGTAGTCATTTAGAAAATCTCTTAGATCTTCTTTTGATTTTACCCCTAATAGTGCAGAGTCTAACCTTTCAAATTGTAAGCTCACCTCTATGCCAGAGGTATCTGGCTGATATACACACTCATCATTATTTTCCGAACAAGAGCCAAGAAGTAAAACACAGATAACGACTGCTAGTAAAACGGGAAATCCTTTTTTCATGATCAAACTATTCGTTTATTTGGGCGTTAAAGACCCTAAGTATTTCAACTTGCTAAGTAACCAAAAAATTATTGCAGATGAGAAAAAAACTGCTGATTCTACTATTTTTCTTAATTTCTTATGGCTCATATGCTCAGGTGGAGCTAGGTTTTAAATTTACTCCTACTGTATCTAGTTCAAGGCTAAACTCTGATTCTGATGACTTTAATTATAGTAGTGACGGAGTAGGGATAAGGTTTGCCGCTGGGCCTTTTGCCGATTTTGCTTTTAGAGAAAATTACTATTTCAGTACAGGGGTATTTTTGGTTTCTAACCGAGCAGCTTTTGAGATTACAGACAAAACCACTAATGCCAGGTATAAAGAGGAATATGGCGTGCAGTACATACAAATACCATTGGCCATAAAGCTATATACAAATGAAATAGCCTTAGATAAGCGCATCTATTTTCAGATAGGTACTACTATGGAATTTAATGTCAAAGAAAAGAAAAAGTCGGAGGAGTACATGGCAGTGGAAAACTTCCGATTCTTTAATTCAACCTTACAGGTGGGTTTTGGTCTTGACTATAAAATAGGCTTAAACACTAGCGTTTTTGCCGGAGTGTCTTATAACAGAGGCCTAATAAATTTGGTGGCAGATAGAAGCGATGCTGTAGATAAGTTTTCTTTAAAAAATGACTATTTCGGTCTGGATTTAGGAATTAAGTTTTAGTAATATCCTTTCATGAAAGAAAAACTGTTTCGGCCTGTTGATAACTCACCATTGGTGATTTTCAGGGTTATTTTCGGATTGCTACTAACAGCTGAAGCATGGGGTGCGATTATGACGGGCTGGGTGAAAAAGGCATTTATAACCCCCAAGATAACGTTTCCATTTATTGATTTTTCGTGGCTTCACCCGCTTCCGGGAGATGGTATGTATTATTACTATGTCATTATGGGAGTGGCAGGGGTGCTGGTTATGCTTGGGTTATACTATCGCGTAGCTATGTTCACTTATGCCATTATGTGGGCAGGTGTTTATTTCATGCAGAAAACTAATTATAACAACCATTATTATCTGATGGTATTGTTATGTTTTATTATGTGTACAGTACCTGCACATAAGTACCTATCTTTAGATGTAAAGCGTAAACCGTCTCTTAAAAGTCTTAGTTGTCCGCAGTGGTGTCTTTGGGCATTTGCTTTCCAAATGACACTAGTTTACGTATTTGCGGCTTTTGCCAAAATGTATCCTGGATGGATGAAGGCAGAAACCGTGGGGATTCTATTTAGTGGTAAAACTCATTATTGGCTTGTAGGTCCCTTGTTAGCGCAGAAATGGTTCCAGCTGGCGGTGACGTATATGGGGGTATTATTCGACTTATTTGTGGGGCCGGGACTTTTATGGAAGAAAACACGTAAGTATGCCTTTTGGGTGGCAGTGTTTTTTCATTTGTTCAATTCAGCCGTATTTCAAGTAGGTGTCTTTCCCTATGTAGGCATAGTTATCAGCATATTTTTCTTCAATCCAGAGACTGTCAGGAGTATTTTTCTAAAAGGAAAGCCTCCATTGGTACTCAGTAAGGAGGATATAAATTCTTATTATTTCAAATTTTCTGAAGGAAGGAAAAGGTTCGTAGTCGGGATTTTTGTTGGATATTTTGTGTGCCAGGCTTTATTACCTCTAAGGCACTGGTTATTTAATGGAGATGTTAACTGGACGGAGGAAGGTCATAGAATATCATGGCGCATGATGCTGAGAATAAAATATGGTACCGTTATGTTTCAAGTGAAGGATCCTGCTACCAACGAGACCTGGAGCGTTAGGCCTACCGAATACCTTACGCCTAAGCAAGCTGGTAAAGTGGCCTCTCACCCAGATATGTGCTGGCAGTTCGTCCAAATTCTTAAAGAAGAATATGCCGATAAGGGCTATCCTGATGTTGAAATTTATGCTAAAGGCAATGTAATGCTTAATCGGGGAAAATTCCAGCCACTTTATGATCCAGAATATAATTTAGCCAAAGCTGAATGGCATCATTTTAAACATTCTGAATGGTTGCTGCCTCTTAAGCAGGATTAAGGGCTGGTTCGGCAGAGCCTGCACTATCTGTTTTGGTTATAGGTGCTGGTTTTATTTTTAATATTTCTTCTATGAACTTATAGGTTTCTTTTCTTACTGTAGGTAAGTCTTCTGATGTTAGAGAAGAGCCAATTACATGATGTCCTGCTTCAGGAAAAGCCACTTTTCTTTTAAGAGAGTTCGGAGTGCCCAGTTGATCAAACATGGCCAGTTCTGCTTTTACTGAAACAGTATGATCCTGAAGAGAATCATTTTTATAGTAATAGCCTAAAAAAGTGGGTTGAGTTACCTGCTTAAAGGTTTCTTCCGTCATGGTTACATCTAGCAATTCTTGAAGTTGTGTAATAGCTTCTAGTCTGTATTTATTTTGCCAGTAAGGCTTTCTTTCTGGAGATATTTCCCATTCCATATAATCACTTCCTTGTACTATTCGAGCTATTTGCAGGCCCCAGTGCTTATTGAGAATAAATGCTTCTGGTTGGTATACCTTAATGTTGGGTGAATATAAAATAAGTCCAGCAATGTTATTATCACCTCCGGCCAGATATAAAGATAAGGTTCCACCGGTGGAGGTGGCAAAAAGGATCGTTTTTTCTCCTAACTGCTCGCCAATAGCTATAGCTTCTTTAGCAGAGTTGACATAGTTTTCTGCAGTTAAATCTAACATGGCTTCTTTTGATTCCACTCCATGAGAATGTAGCCTGGCTAAATAGAGGTTCATGCCATAGCGTTGAGCTATTTCTTCATGCAAGGGGAAGCCTTCTTTTTGACTGGCAGAAAAGCCATGAAGATAAATGAGACTATAGGGTGTTTTTTGGTAAGTGGAATCATACCACACTATTCGAGCTTCATTATCTGGCTTTACGTTGCCCACTGCCTTTTCTTTGGCCTCTATGTCTGCTTCTAGTTGGTATAGATGATGGGTTACCTCAGGTAAATTTTTATTAAGCTCGGGGGTCTCTACCTTAGGTCCGGTGAAGTATACGGCCACTAATAATAGAATAATAGGCGCCAACCATTTTAGAAATTTCATAATGATAAATTAGTTGTTATGTTCGCAAAAAGAGCCTTTGGCTACCCAAATGATCTTTATTTCAGGGTCAATAATTCCATTTTTCACAGAGGGGTCGTTCATAATTACTGCTTTGGCTACTTCTCCTTTCATAATCAGAGTGCCTCCGTCACTATTATCAAATACTCCTTCTGAAATAACATTTCCTGTTTTTTCAATTTCTTTTAAATATACATCATGCTGTCGAAAGAGTTGAGGGGCATCTCGAACATTAAATTTAGTAATATAGGTATTATACCTTACAAAAGTGTAAGTCTCATATTCCATTGGGTGTTGAGCGGTGCATACTGAGCCTAGACGTGGGGTCCAGGGAAGTATTTCAGTTTTGTATCTCTTGGTAGCAACGGCGGGGTCCTCACTCATCCATTCTCTGGCAGTATCCACGGAGTTAGTATTTAGTATAAATATGCCGCCACCCTTTTCAAATGATCCGGCTAGCTTCAGTTTCTTTTCTTCGGTAAGCTTTATGATGTGATTTTTATGTCCCGTTTGTAGTCGGTCTTGCTGAGCCTCACTAAGCGAACTGTTATGGTTATTACCACTTAAGAAAACAAACATATATTTACTTTGGCTGTGAGCCACAAAGCCGCTAAAGCTAATAATAACAGCAAGGAAGAACTTCATAATGTGTGGAATTAACACCTCAATATAAGCTGGTTTAAACACGAATTTACTCTAAAAATCAGGCATTTTAGAGAAATGAACGTCATATTGAGATAATAAGTTTAGAGGAATAGTATTTGTCTGTTATCTGTAAAATAAAAATTGAATTAACATGATTAAGATTTTGGCACTTGCTTTGACTATTGTCGGTATTATTGGTCTAATACTAGGTGTTTTTGGAATTTTTGGAAGTAGTATAATTGGTGTTAGTCCTTGGGCTATAGCTATACTTGGCATAATTTTCTTCTTTTCAGGAATTAGTATTTTGAAACGAAAAAAAGATACCGATGAGGTCATTTAAGTTGAAGCAGAATATTTATCAGCTTTTCTATGTCTTCTGTGGTGTTATAAATATGAGGCGAAACCCTGATAGAATTACCACGAAGTGACACGCTTATTTTCTCTGCTTTTAATTTATCCATGAGCAAGTTACTGTCTATAGGGTGTTTAAATTTTATACCAAAGAGATGAGCAGATCTTTCAGAAGCCTTGTCAACAAAGAATGAGCTTCCTTCTAGTTTAGATAATGCATGTTCAGATATGTTAGCGCAGTGTGCTTGAATATTTTTTGGGTCCCAGCTGTTTATTAGTTTCAGTGCCTGTAGCATCATAGGCACAAGGATAAAGTTACTGTGTTCACCTACATCATACCTAATAGCATATGGTTGATAATCTGATTTATAGTTTACGAGCCCAGCAAAATCTTCACTTTTGTCTCGGTTTATCCAGTTTTCTTCTATAGGCTCTCCCTCATCGAAGTAACTACCAAAATATGCAAGCCCAATACTGTAAGGACCAAAAAGCCACTTATAACCAGCACAGATAAGTGCATCAGGCTGAATTTCTTGTATCTTGAAAGGCAACGCTCCTACTGATTGTGTTCCATCAATTATGAGCAGAGCCCCTACTTGTCGTGTTTTATCTCTGATCTTCTTTAAGTCAAACAAATATCCATCAGCCCAGTAAGCATGAGGCAGAGCTACAGCTTTGGTTTCGCTGTCAATAGCGTGGAGAATGTTTTCATTCCAACTATCATGAGTTGAAGACGGCCTTTTGATTATTCTCATTTCCGCTTCATGCTGGTCACAGGCCTTTTGCCAACTATAATAGTTACTCGGAAATTGCTCAGCAGCCATTACTATGTTATCTCCTTTTAATAGCTTTATATTTCTAGCTACTGTAGCTAAACCATAGCTGGCAGATGGAATTATGGCTATCCTTTTAGATTCATCAGCTCCTATGAGCTTTGCAAACTCTTCCCTCAATAAATCTCCTTCTTCAAAAAAATCATTGGTAGTGATTATGCCAGGATTTCTTTTCTTAATCATACCTTGCATGCCAGCTTCTTCCACAGATTTCACAAGAGGTGACATGTAGGCACAGTTTAGGTAAGTTTGGTTTTCCGGTATTTGAAATTCTTTAAGTGCAGCTTCAAACATGTTTTTTAGAAAGTTAAATGTAGTGAGTCTCTTAGGTATTCGTATTTATTGCTGTTTTTACTCCAATAATCAATATGTAGCATTCGATCAAACGTGGCAGAAGTGCTTACTTTTTCACCTTTCAAATTTATAAACGTCTCTTCCCAATAATTTATTCTATGCGGAAATTCCTTACTGAAATTAATTGACAATGAGCGGTCTTTATATTTGATAAGGTAATTTAACGTGCTATCCGAGGAGGTTAAGGTGGCCTTTACTGGCAGGGCCATAACTGGTTGGTGTAGCAGCCTGGCATAAAACAAACCAGGAATCATTTCAAACTTACCTATAGGTAAAGAGTGGTAATCAATTCTAATACGGTTCCAAATTTCATCTTCAAGAATCGCTTTATCCAGCTCAAAACTTTCATCCCCTTCTGATTCGAAATAGGAGTAAGACTGTACGCGATATTGGTTATGCTTGAGGTTCATTTGAGTAAATACCTGGCCACACCACTCTTGTCCACTCATAGTTAATTTCAAGGTTGAGCTGTCTTTCTCTAATTTAATAGGGCTAAAGGCAGATAGTAGAAGTGAGTAAGGATAAATGCCAGTATTAAATTTTTTAATGAAGTTGAGCTTCATTATTGACACCTTATCATTGCCGGTATTTTCAGGTTGATCCAGCTTTACTTGCCTATATCTAGAAAAAGGTTCTGTTACAAAAATTAAAGTAGCATTGCCTTTTCTTTCTTCCCCATAGCGAGATTGATGGAGTTTATAAGTAGCTACTTCAGCTTTGCCAGAATACCAATATTCTCTAAATTGGGAAGAAACTTTAGTGAATTCAGAACTCTTTCCCTGCTTTTTACATGCAACTAACGTGGATAGCAGGGCTAGGCATGTGATGTATTTTATAAAATTCATTAAATAATTAATAATTCAGCGTTGCAAATCAGAGTAGTTTGATACACTTTTGGAATACTGTTAATTTAGAAATTATTTTGTCTATTGAAGATAGATTATTTTGCTTACTTCACAAATCTTTATATTTACCCTGGCAAACTGTATTTATGAATCAATCAACCCCTGAAACCAAGAAGAATAACGCAAAGCTAATTTACCTCTGTATTTTGGCATTAACATTTATAATAGCCTATGCTTATACCTTTGATAGCAAGGTGGCTATGCTAGGCGACAATGCTTCTTATTATATGTTGGGTAAGGCGCTCTCTCAAGGAGAAGGGTATGTGAGTATTTCCAGTAACAGTCATAATCCAAATAATCATTTTCCTCCAGGCTATCCTGCTATAATAAGCGTAATTATGCTTATTAGTAAAGATATTACTTTTATAAAGGTCTTTAATGGACTTTTGCTCATGGCTGGTTTGTGGTTGCTTTTCGAGGTGCTACTAAGAATTACTGAAAACAAAGCTTTTAGTTTTACTATAACTCTCTTATCAGTACTTAATGCACATTTGCTTTTTTATGGCAGTATTATGATGTCAGAGGTGCCATTTTTCTTTATGAGCATGCTTTCATTATACTTTTTTATACAGGTAGATTTTGATAAATGGACATTGAAGAGCCCTGCTTTGGTCGGATCAATTCTCACAATGGTGTTTGCCTATTATATTCGTTCTTTAGGGGTGGCTATCCTAGGTGGATATGTATTGTTTTTTCTTTTTAAGAAAAACTGGAAATATGCCACTACATATTTCATGAGCTTTGTAGTAGGCTTTTTACCTTGGTTTATAAGGGGCCAAAATCTTGGTGGCAGCTCTTACATGAAGCAGCTTACCATGATTAACCCTTATCAGCCTGCATTAGGTCAGGCAGGTTTTGGTGATTTTGTAGATAGATTCTTCACTAATTTCGGTAGATATATCACTTGGGAGATACCAAGCGCTATTTTTCCTATAAAGGAACCCACCTACGGTGGAGAAGCTACCGGAGGGGAATGGTTTTTAGGCTTGGTTTTATTAGGTGTCATGATTTATGGCATTTGGTCTTTGCCAAAATTCAGATGGCTTATTGCCGGTTATTTATTAGGCAATTTTGCCATTCTTATGATATGGCCAGATGTGTGGATTGGCGTAAGATTTATTGTGCCGCTGGCTCCGTTATTATTATTTGTCTTGTTAAATGGAATTTATGAATTGGTGAAAAAGCTTTATACAGCACTAGGTAAAAAGAAAGTATTATCGCCTGTCTATTTGTGCGTTTTTGTGTTGTTTGCTTTTTCACCTGTAAATAAAATTCATGATCAGGCTAAGAAGGAATATTCTCCCGCTTGGAAAAATTATTTTGCCATGGGAACCTGGCTCAAAAGAAATGTAAAAGAGAAAGTGACTGTCAGCTGTGGTAAGCCAGTGTTGTTTTATTTGTATTCGGATACTTATACTTCAAGGTATAAATTTGCACAGGATCCGGAAGAGTTAATTAAAGATCTGGAAGAAAGAGAAGTGGATTATGTGGTAATTGATCAGGTGTACGGAAATACATTTAGATATTTACTGCCAGCTGTCAGAAAACACCCGGAAAGATTTCAGCGAATTCATCATCTTCCAAATCCTGATACCTATTTGTTAAAGTTTAAGCGCTAATGAGTATATCCAAATTGTCTATAATTATACCTGTGTATAATGAGGCAAAAACTATCAATCGAATTCTGGATAAGGTAAGAACGGTAGTTCTTATAAACAATATTGAAAAAGAAGTAGTAATTGTTAATGATGCTTCAGAAGATAATAGTGAAGAGCTTATTTACGAATACATTAATGAGCATCCAGAACTGCTAATAGAATACTATTCTCAGGAAAAAAATATGGGAAAAGGAGCAGCCCTGCACAGAGGTATAAAAGAGGCTACCGGAGAGTACCTCGTAATACAAGATGCAGATCTTGAGTATGACCCTGAGGAATATAATGATTTGCTTAAGCCTATAGTGAATGGTGTAGCAGATGTGGTGTATGGGAGCAGATTTTTAGGTGGAAACCCCCATCGTATACTTTTTTTCTGGCATTCTATTGGGAATAAATTTCTCACATTCCTCTCCAACATGTTTACAAACCTTAATCTCACAGATATGGAAACATGCTATAAACTATTTGATACTTCACTTGTTCAAGGTTTAGTTCTTAACGAAAAGCGATTTGGCTTTGAGCCGGAAGTGACGGCAAAAATCTCTCGGGTTGCAGGTATACGTATATATGAGGTAGGTATTTCATATTACGGAAGAACCTATGCAGAAGGAAAGAAGATTAATTGGAGAGATGGATTAAAGGCAATATATTGTATTTTGAGATACAATTTATTTAGAGGTTAGTAAAATCTTCAACCGCCGAAGCTGTCACTTAACGAGATTTATTGATATCTGTCATATTGATAGATTGAAATAATGCTTAATAAAAACTTTCTTGCTAGATTCGTGGAGCTGTCCAGGGTAATAGAGTTGTTTGAGGACTGTTTTGTTTTTCACCATTTGAAGTGGTTTATTTTTAGGTAATTAGATTTTTAAATTGCATTATAATAAGGCAGAAGGATGATTGAATCAACTACTTTTAAAGGAATAGAATACATAAGAGTATCTGATCTTCCTGAAGAACAACAGGAAGCTATTCAAAATTGGGTAAATCGTGAAGTAGTGTTTAAGATATTAACACCAGAAGGCTTGATTAGAGATTGCATTTTGTATAAGCATTACAAATCTTGGTTCGAAAAAATATTCACAAGTACTTCGCCGGTCGAGCCTCAAAACACTCAAAGTGAGGTTTCTAATAGAGCCGGGAAGTTAAATAGACTAGCCTTGACTAATTCCAAACACCTGTAGGAACTACTTCCAGAATATTATTTTCAGGGTCATGGAAATAAAATGATTCCTGGCCTTCTCCCCATACCATAGTATCAATAATAGTGATTCCTAAATTTAGCATTTTGTTTTTTACAGCCTGATAGTCATTTTGGTTTACTTCAAACGCAAAATGCTGATTTCCTTCAGCGAAATGAGGAGGAGGGGAGGTTTTTAATTTACTGTCATCAGGATTGAAACATAGAAGCACAGATGTACCTACTTTGAAGAAAATATGTTTATCCTCTTTATGATGAATAATTGGCAAGCCAAGCTTGTGATGATAGAAATTTTTTGCCTTATTCAAATCTCTGATATACAGGCAGTTCTCTTTTATTTGTGTGAATTCTTTCATAATGCTGGTAACAATAATACATAGATTGTATTAACATGTACAATCAGTTTTGGTTAGATGTAGGAAAAGCTGTCAAATTCATAGCTTATTTTTATAGTTTGTATGCTATTGTTCTAACTTTGCAGTTCAATTAATGAAGCGTTTTGAATGTGAAACACGAGAGTCCGTTGGTGAAATTTTTAGTGTGGAGGATTAAACATGTCAGTAACAGGAATTTCATTCTTATTCTGGCTGGAGTCACTGGTCTGATTGCGGGCTCGGCGGCCGTTACCCTTAAGGAATCGGTACATTTTATACAGCATCAGCTCACGGGTAACTTTAATAAAGAATATGAAAATTATTTTTATATAGGTTTCCCATTAATTGGTATTCTTCTTACCGTTATTCTTTCCCGATATATTATTAAAGAGAAAATAGGGCATGGTATTACCCAGATCCTTTATGATATTTCTAAAAATGGAAGCATAATCAAGCGTAGTAAGATGTTTTCCCGAATGATTACTAGTGCTATTACTGTAGGTTTCGGGGGATCTGTAGGGTTAGAGGGTCCTATAGTTACTACAGGATCTGCCATTGGATCTAATGTAGGGCGCTTTGTGCACTTGAATGCCAAAAAGAGAACTTTGCTTATCGGATGTGGAGCCGCGGGTGCTATATCCGCCATATTTAATTCTCCTGTAGCAGGCGTAATATTTAGCATGGAGGTTATTCTAGCTGATGTTACTATAGGCATGTTTATACCATTGCTTATAGCTTCTGTGTCTGGCACCTTAGTTTCCATTACATTATTAGGAGACGATGTCCTGTTTTCATTTAAACTGGTAGATAGTTTTAAGGCATCGGATACCCCGTACTATATTTTATTAGGAATGATAAGTGGTTTGGTCTCAGTATACTTTACCCGAACAACCTATAAAGTTGAGAGCCTAATTAAGAAAGCAAAAAACTATATGGGACGTGGATTAATTGGAGGAGTGTTACTAGGAGTGATAATTTTCTTTTTCCCTCCAATTTACGGTGAAGGATATAATACTATCAAATCGTTATTGGCAGGTAATCAGATGAATATTCTAGATACCAGCCTATTCTTTTCAGAGATCAGTAATATATGGATGGTGTTTATCTTTATGATAAGCGTAATACTAGTGAAACCAATAGCTTCTGCCTTAACCATAGGCTCTGGAGGTAGTGGAGGTATTTTTGCGCCATCTCTGTTTTTAGGAGGTGTTACCGGTTATCTTTTTGCTTCGATGCTGAATGTAATCACTTGGGGAAATGTAAACGTAAGTACTAGTAACTTTACCCTGGTAGGTATGTGCGGTGTAATGAGTGGTGTTTTACATGCTCCGCTCACAGCTATATTCCTTATAGCAGAAATTACTAGTGGGTATGAGTTATTTGTTCCGTTAATGCTCGTTTCTGCGATATCTTTTAGTACTAGTTCATTTTTTGAGAAGCACTCATTATATACTAAGCACCTTATTGAGAGTGGGGATCTTATACAGTATGATAAAGATCGACAAGTATTAAGCTTGATAGATCTGAATAAAATTATTGAGAAAGATCTTCTTAAGATTCATCCAAATGCCACTTTGGGCGAATTAGTAGACTTGGTTAGAATCTCGAAAAGAAACATATTTCCTGTAGTGAATGAGCATCAGGAGTTGTTAGGTGTTGTTACGCTGGATGATATTAGAAATATTATGTTCGATGCAGAAAAGCAGAGGGATACAATTGTAAAGACTTATATGCATAGCCCGCCTGCTTATATTAGCTCTCATGAAAATATGCAATCTGTAATGAGTAAGTTTGAGCTTTCTGGAGCATGGAATCTTCCAGTTATAGATAATGGTAAATACGTAGGCTTTTTATCTAAGTCCAGGATATTTAACACTTATAGAAAGAAGCTTATCCACCACAATCAGGAGTAAAAATTTTGATCGGATGATCTTACATTAACCGCAGTGAAAAAAAACATTTTTTCTTTCGAAATATAATGGTCGAATTCTTTGTTTATTTGTTTAGTTTCGCATCCCCTGGAAATCCTGTGTTTAGTTGTCCACAAAGTGAACGTTAAATGCATGTCGGTTAACGTGTTGATTTATAGTTAATTATGTTAATCTTGAAATCCATTGTGGATAACTTCCTTAAATTGTGGAAAAGTTTTCTTTGATTTCTGTAATTCTTTATTTTGTATAATTTACCTCCTCCAATTTGTTAATTAGATTATACTTTTTTTAGCAAATATTACACTATATTATTCGGTTTTATAGCTGCTTAATGGTAGAAAAATCTTTTACTCGGGTAATCTTTATAGGCTCTCCTGTAAGGTTTTTTTCGTATTATCTTCAAGTTATGGTCATTTTAACGCTATGTTACTTGTAATTTTGACATATGAAATGCTTTAACAGTGTATTAAATTTTGAAATATTAGAATAGTTCAATTTTCGTTTTGGTGAATATTTTACTTTTTAGCTCGGAAAGATGTAAATTGATGGGCATGAAAAAATTAGGAATTCTTTTAACATTTTTATTGGGTCCGGTATACTTGAAAGCTCAAGATGTACCTTTAGTAAAGTATGATCGACTAGGTTCTATCATCGGTCAACCAGGGGATGAGGTGCGAGTTATAAATTTTTGGGCTACTTGGTGTAAGCCATGTGTAAAAGAACTACCGCTGTTTAAAAACTTAGCAGAAGGAGGGCATATTGAGGTACACTTAGTAAGTCTCGATTATGCGGATAATCTCGATAAGGTAAATCAATTTGTTAGTACTAATAATTATAAAGATTTAAACGTTATACTTCTAGATGAGATAGATTATAACTCATGGATCGATAAGGTAGATAGTAGCTGGTCAGGAGCTATACCTGCCACATTAATCATCCATCCCAAAACGGGTAAAAGGCTTTTTGTAGAGGGCGAAATAAAAGATGGAGCCTTAGAAAGGTATATAGACCAGGTATCAAACTAACCTTAATACAATTATGAAAACAAATCTAATGCTGTTGTTATGCTTTTTAACCCTCTTTGCTGGAAAATCCATAGAAGAGAAGGGGTACACTGTAGGTGATATAGTCGATAACTTTGAGCTGAAAAGTGTTTCAGGTGAAATGATATCACTTGATGATTATAAAAATGAAAAAGGAATCATTTTGGTTTTTGATTGCAATACTTGCCCTGTATCTAAAGCTTATAAAGAAAGAATAAAGGAATTACATGATAAGTTTGCTGATAAAGGATTCCCTGTGTTGGCCGTAAACTCTAATGACCCAGGAAGGCAGCCTGGTGATAGTTTTGATGAAATGGTAAAGTATGCAGAAAAGAATAAATACCAGCATACGTATGTGCAAGACCTGCAGCAAGAGGTAGCTAGAAGTTTTGGTGCTACTAATACTCCGCATGTATTTGTATTGAAGAAATCAGGAGCAGATTTTAAAGTAGCTTATATAGGAGCTATAGATAATAATTCCAGAGATGCCAGTGCAGTAACTAAGACTTATGTGGAAGATGCTGTAAACGCACTATTAAAAGGAAATAATCCTACACCTGATAAGACTAAAGCTATTGGGTGCACTATTAAATGGAAAGAAGCTTAAATAGTTAATTATTGCTTTAATCAAGCTTTGCTTTATCTTTACGTATAAAGCAAAGCTTTTTTATTTATGCCAAAACCAACGTTAGATTTAGTTCCTGAATTTTATCAGGGATATATTAAAGGAATTGAGGAGGAAGAACTTATCCCGGCACTTATTAATCATGGCAATATTACTCTGGATCTGCTGAAATCTATTCCTGAGGTTTCCGCAGGGTATTGCTATCAGCCCGGTAAGTGGTCTATCAAACAGGTGGTGGCACATATGATTGATACTGAACGAATTTTTGCATATCGGTCACTAGCCATAGCCAGAAATGATAAAACTCCTTTGCCTGGTTTTGAGGAGAATGATTATGCTGAGGAAGCTAATGTGGAAAACAGAAAGCTTTATAGAATTATTGAAGAATATAATAATGTTAGAGCATCCACTATTGATTTGTTCAGTAGTTTCAGTGAAACGATGCTACACCGAGAGAATATGTGTAATGGAAATTTAATGTCAGTCAATACCATTGGTTATATAATTGTTGGGCATGAGGCCCATCATAGAGCAGTACTGCTGGAAAGGTATTTATCAAATTAGCTTTTGAAAAATCGTACCTATGAATGATATTGCTCGTTTTATTTATTGGGGAATCTTGCTTTGTTTCTTCAGTTGTGCATCTATAAATAAAAAGGAAATTACACGAGAGCTCATTTCTGTAGAGAAGGAGTTTCACAATCATACAGGATTTGTGCTTTATGATCCTGAAGAAGATAAGACCCTAATATCTTATCAGGGTAATCAATACTTTACTCCGGCATCTAATACCAAAATCCCTACGCTCTACCTCTCTATGCATATTCTGCCAGATTCTATACCTGGTATTTATTATGTAGAAAAAGGAGATTCATTAATTTTTTGGGGTACGGGAGATCCATCGTTTTTGAATGATCGACTTCCTCAAAGTCAGATTTATGAATTTTTAAAAAAGTCTGATAAAAAACTGTTTTTCTCTGGAGATAACTTTTATGATCATCATTTTGGCTCAGGCTGGGCATGGGATGATTACCTGTATACTTTCTCTAGTGAAAAATCTCCATTTACTATTTATGGCAATAATATAAAGGTGAAAAAGTCGAGGTCTCAATCATTCCTAGAGGTAGAACAGGCTTATTTTAAAAGGTATTTTTGGTTAGGAGACAGCGCTAACATTAGTGAGCAGGTAGTGAGAGATTATAATTCCAATAGTTTTGTTTATCACCCCCCGCTGGCTTCGAAGACCATTAACGATGAGATACCATTTAAGTACTCTGATTATTTGCTTACACAGGCGCTTGCAGATACACTTAATAAACAGGTTGGTCTTTTAGAAATGCCTTTGCCATTACATTACGAGACTAAATATAGCATTTTAGCAGACTCAGCCTATCGGGTTATGATGCAGCAAAGTGATAATTTTATAGCAGAGCAGCTGTTACTTACCTGTGCGGGGATACTCACAGACTCTTTAAAGGCTGAAAATGGACTTATGTATGGACAAAGGGAATTATTTAAGAATATACCTGATTCATTGGTTTGGGTAGATGGCTCCGGTCTTTCCCGCTATAACCTTTTTACTCCTGCAGCATTAGTATGGATATGGACTCAACTGTATAAAGAGGTGCCTCATGAGCGTCTTTACTCACTGTTGCCTGCCGGGGGACAACCAGGAACTCTAAGAAGGTATTATCAATCAGATGAACCGTACTTATTTGGAAAAACGGGAACCTTGAGCAATAATCATAATTTAAGTGGGTTCTTAAAAACAAAGAAAGGTAAGATTTATGTTTTTGCCTTTATGAATAACAATTATCCTGAAAAATCTGGTCCTGTGAAGAGGAGAATGGAAAAAATTCTTCAGGAGATATATCTAAATAATTAATATGAAAAAATATTTTGTTTTTGTTTGCTTGTTCATCACAGTGAAGAGTTTTGCACAGCGTGTGGATAGCCTTGATTTTAAAATTGGCCAAATGCTTATGGTGGGCTATGCCAGTACTGAAATCAAGGAAGATAATGCAACTATAAAGGATATCGAAGCTGGTAAGGTTGGGGGAATATTGCTTTTTGAAAAAAATATTAATCCAAAAGACTCTTATGTTAAGCTTAAGCAACTCACCTGGACACTCCAACAGCATGCCCCTGTGCCTCTGTTTGTGGCTATAGACCAAGAGGGAGGTAAGGTAAATCGACTCAAAGAAAAATATGGATTTCCTAAATCGGTGTCCGCTGATTATCTAGGCAAAGTGGCCAGCCTTGATTCTACCCAATTCTATGCTGAAATGACAGCATCTACGTTGGCAGGCCTCGGCTTTAACGTCAATTTTGCGCCTGTAGTAGATCTTTCTATTAATAAAAGTAATCCTATTATAGCTCGAGCAGATCGAGCGTATTCTGATAACCCTGATAGTGTGGCTCTACATGCCGCTAAAGTAATTGATGCGCACCGTAAATTTAATATTGTAACTGTGCTTAAGCATTTTCCTGGTCATGGAAGTTCTCACTCAGATACTCATCTAGGCATAGCTGATGTTACTGATTACTGGCAGTCTAAGGAGGTTACGCCTTATGACTCTTTATTAAGAAATGGAGAAATAGATGCTATCATGACGGCACATATTGTCAATAAAAAATTAGAACCACAGGGTTTGCCCGGCACACTTTCTAAGAAGATAGTTACAGGTCTGTTAAGAGATAGCCTTCATTATAATGGTGTGGTTTTTTCTGATGATATGCAAATGCATGCCATTACTAAGCATTATGGATTAGAGAAATCCGTAAAACTATCTATTCAGGCAGGTGTTGATGTATTGATATTCAGTAATAATATTCAAGGTAGCGAAAACCGAACGGTGGATACGGTGCACGATATTATTAAAAAGTTGATTAAAAATGGTGATCTTACTGAAGAGAGAATCAATGAGTCTTATCAGCGGATAATGAAACTGAAAAGATCCAGAATCGAAACCGAATAGCAAAATATGAGTGTATATAATGTAATCGAACCAATAGCCGATAAGGTGCCTATTTTAATTAGTGTACCTCATTGTGGCACTGAGTTCCCTCAAGAAATAAAATCTGGTTATAATGAAGATCTTATTAAGGCACCAGATGATACAGATTGGTTTGTAGATAAGTTATATGATTTTGCACCTGAAATGGGTATCACTATGATTACTGCTAATTATAGTAGGTGGGTAATCGATCTCAACCGAGACCCTGAGAGCGAGCCTCTGTATGATGATGGTAGAATAATAACAGATTTATGTCCTACCACCACCTTTGCCGGTGAGCCTATATACAAAGACGGGCACATGCCTGGAGGTAAAGAAATAGAAAGAAGATTAAAAGAATATTACTGGCCATATTATGCTCAGGTTGAGAAAATGTTGAGTCATTTGAAATCTGAGTATGGAAAGGTACTTTTCTGGGATGCTCATAGCATTAGGCAATATGTACCTTTAATAAGGGATGAAGTTTTCCCAGATCTTATTTTGGGAGATAACAAAGGAAGAGCGGCCCACAAAACTTTAATTTCTACAGCTTTAGATGCTTTGAGTGCTAAACGGTTGAAGCTGGAACATAATTACCCTTTTAAAGGAGGTCATTTAACACGTTACTTTGGTAGGCCAGATGAAAATCAACATGCGTTACAGCTGGAAATGAGTAAGATTAATTATATGGACAATAAGGAAAGTAATTATGATGAAGAACGCGCCGGCCATATTAGAGTTTTACTCCAAGAAAATTTTAAGATGCTTATAGAAACCCTAAATACATTATGAAACATTTTCATTTTCAAGCTTTATTACAGAAAGAGGGCTGGAGTGAGAATGTATATGTAGGTGTTGATAAAGCTGGTTTAATCACCAATATTTCCACAGAAGCGCCTTCTGAGGAAGTTCAAAGAGTAAAAGGGTATGTGCTTCCTGCTTTTCAAAATGCTCATAGCCATGCATTCCAATATGCCATGGCAGGGCTGGCGGAAAATTTCAAGAGGGGGATGAAAGATAATTTTTGGTCATGGAGAGAAACTATGTACCAAATAGCACTTACTATTAGTCCAGATGATCTGGAGCATATTGCTGCAATGGTTTATTCAGAAATGGTAAGGCATGGTTATTCAGAGGTGGCTGAATTTCATTATCTGCATCATGATAAGGATGGTAAGCCATATAGCCATATTGCTGAACATGGGGAGCGATTAGTAGCGGCTGCGCAAAAAGCAGGTATAAAAATTACCCTCGTACCTATGTTTTATCAAAAAGGAGGGTTTGGACAAGTTCCGACGGATAGGCAGCGTAGGTTTATAAGTAAAACAAAGGAGGACTATGGCCGACTGCTGGAAGCAACAAGGAGTGTCACAGAAAAGTATAACGGCGCTTCACTCGGATTCGGTATTCATTCTTTGAGAGCGGTGGAGCCTGAAGATGTCATAAAAACTTATGAAGAGGCACCTTTAAATATGCCTTTCCATATTCATGTATCAGAGCAGCTCAAAGAGATTGATGATTCTTTAGCTTATCTTGGTAAAAGACCCGTAGAGTGGCTCTTGGATAATATTCAAATGGATGATCGCTGTCATTTGGTGCATGCTACCCATCTTATAAATGCAGAGGTATCTCGTCTTGCAAGATCTAAGGCTAATGTAGTATTGTGCCCAACTACAGAAGGAAACCTGGGAGATGGAATATTTAGATTGAAGGATTATCATCATCAAGGGGGAAAATGGTCTATTGGTACTGATAGTCATATTAGCCTTAATCCACTCGAAGAGCTTAGAATGCTAGATTATGGTCAGAGGCTGTCGTCTCATGAGAGGAGTACTTTTCTAGGAGATAAAACCTCTAGCAGTAGCAGTTATGCACTAAGTCAATTTATTTTTAATGGCCGCAAAGCTATGGGGCGTAGTTCAGAAAATTATTTTGAAGTAGGCCAACCATTAGATGCCGTAATTTACAATGCTGATGCACCTTTACTCGCGGCTAGCTCAAGCGAAAATATTTTACCTACAATTATATATTCACTCGATTCCAGCTATACAGTAAATACCATTATTCAAGGCCAATTCGCGTCCGAAAGAGCCCAAGTGAATAGGGAGTCTATTGTCAAAGAGTTTTCTAAAACGATACACCGACTTACTATAAGATGAATTTTTTTTAGATTTTTTATAGACTGCATCAATTTGAAATAAAATGTTGCTAAGAGAACTGCTCTGTTTGCTTTCTTAAAAAGCAAAGTGTAATTGTGAGATCAACCTCTATCCCCGCATAAATTAGTGCGTACAATTATTAGCAGGCATAGAGGTAATTCACATAAAGATGATAGACCAATACTTAATTTATTGAATGCATGCTTATGTTATCATTCAATATTATTCCTTTTGTAAAAGTATAAATGAGCTTCATATCCGGTGGTTTCCTCGCTGAGAGTATAGAATCCAGACCCATCTTTTTTCCAGCAGATAGCTTCGCCTTGTGGTTCGGGTATGTAAGGTAGTCTAGTGGCTTTTCTTTGTAGCGCCTCCCAAATGCTTTCTCCTTCCTTTCGCTTCCAATATAGTATTTTGTCATAGGTCTTTAATAATATTTCAGATCCATCTGCAGAAATATCTCCCCCCACTACATGACTGAATGGGATCGTGCCTAATTTTATGAGAGTTTCACTGTCTTTTTTGGGCTGAGGGTAAGGGTAGCGATATACAGCTACGTTGGGCTCCTTTTTTGTGAATATATAAAAGTCTTTAGTTAAAGGATCAACCAAAAGGCATTCAGAATCATTGGTGCCATCCGGGTATGTGAAGGTAAGCCAATCTACAATTGCAGTAACATTAGCAGTGTCACCAGCTAATGGTTCTTCTACGCGGAAAATGTGAAAATATGGATATTGCCCATAATTACTTCCCGTCTCAGCAATGTACAAATAGTTTTTGTCGGGATCTGGTCCGGGACCTGTGGCCATGTCTTCCCAGTCTCGATTAATTCCATTTCTTAAGTAATAAGTGCCATGGTGCTTTCCATGCTCGTCCATTAGAAAAACACGGGGTTGGCCTCCACTATCATTATGTGTCCAGATCATGCCTGGGTTCCTAATAGAGGCAGCAATCCCTGATGCTTCATTTACCAATGGGCTTTTTACCTTTCCTTGTATTTTTCCGTAGGAAAATAAAGATTGATGGTTTTTTGTTTGAAAGTATTCTAGCAACAATAGTGATGCTATAAGTACAACTCCTAATAAGATAAGTTTCTTCATTTTTTATATTGGATAATAACCTTCATAGCTTGTTTTTCATTATCCCACCCTTTAAATTCTATGCCGTCCTTATAGCCTGTGAACCACAATTTTAAAATTTTCTCTACATTGGGGTAGTCATTTTGCAGGTCTGTCAGGCTCATGCTATTTATAGTTCGTAGGCTTTCTTCTGCCGGAATGGCTATAATTTTATCATCATTCTCTCCATGATCGTCTAATTTTAAAACAGCTATTGGGATTATTGGTATCAATTGCCCTCTGTTTAATGAGGCCGAAATGAGTAAAACATCTAGCGCATCTCCATCACCACCGTTTGCGGTATCCATTAATGTGGAAGGAATAAAACCGTAATTGCCAGGATAACCCAGAAAGTTTACACTTCTTTTTGCTCCATCAATTATTTCAACTTCAAATTTTTCACTTTGAGGATTAAATTCATATTTAAGGTTCGTTCCTGCAGGAATTTCTATTACCATTTGTGCCATTCCGTTTTCTGAAAATGCAGGTTCGTTGTAATGATTATTAGTGCAATTAAGTAGTAAAAGAGTAGAGAAAACAAACAACAATGGTTTGAAATGATAAATTGACCTTAAAAACTCACAAAGTAGTTTATTTAAAACGTTTAATACTCTAATGGGGGTTATTTTTTTCATAATAGATAAATAATTACGCGAAAGTAAGGCTAGAGTTGAAAAAAATTTATACTTTTAAGAAAGTTTAAGGTTGTTAATTGTTTCATCTCGACTTTAAGCATACAACTGACTGCCAAGTTATCGTGTAGGCTGCATGATAGTTAGGCAGTCAGTTTTTTTATGGCTATGCCATTCCTCTTTATTGTTGGTTGATTTTTTAAACATCTTAATATCAATTGTTTAAAATTTATTCGGCTTCTAAATCTACCATAGGATCAGGATGTAAGAATTGATAAGAGAGAGTGGTTTTTAAGTAAGAAGAGTCCACAATTTTAAAATCTGTATCTTCTTTCGTAAACTCTGGCTTTGGTAATCCCAAAGATTGACTAGCTGCAGTGTAAAATTCTTTTCTTGTAGGGTGCTCATCAGCACATGCATTAAATATGTATCCCCAAGCATCTTTTTCTATTATAGTTTTAATAATCGCCAGGCAATCGTCTAAATGAATGAGGTTGACAGGGTTCATGCCACCAGCTAGTTGAGATTTTCTTTTGAGAAACCTTCCCGGATGCCTATCAGGGCCATATAAACCTGCAAATCTCAAAATGCTACTTTCAAAATTCTTGTTTTTTATAAATTGATTTTCAATATCAAGTAATGCTACACCGGAGTGTTTTGAAATAATTCGCTTTGCATCACTTTCTTTAACACGCTTATTAGTATTGGGATATACGGAGGATGAACTTATGAATATTACTTTTGAGATAGTATTATACTCAATAGCTTCTATTAACCTTGATATATTTTCTTCATAATTGTCAGACGAAGGAGGCAATGTGATGATGATAATTTCCGAATCAAAAAAAACATTATTTTTAATGCCTTTATGGTTGATATCCAGAAGATAGGGTTTTACATTTGCCCCTTCAATTAAAGGGATTTTCATCTCTTGAGTGGTAGATCCGTGTACTTGGTGGCCTATTTTGGCTAATTCCTTACTGAGGGGTAACCCTAACCAGCCACACCCAATAATACTTATGGTTCTATTCATACTGCAAAATTATTTAAAATCAGCACTTTATATGCTGGTTGTGAAAGTATAACATTAATTAATTTAGCTAATGATAGCATTTTTCTTACTTATTCCTTAATATTAAAATTGAAATGCAGAAATTTGTGTTTTGTAAAGTTTTAAGTAGCCATTTTTTTTAAACTTTAAAGCCAACATGTCTAAAAAGTATTTAGGGCTTATCGCGCTGGCCCTCATTTCAGTAGGTTCTTATTTGGTAATTCCTACTATTAACGATCATCAAGAGATTTCTAAAGAAGAGAGTGTAAATAGTGACTCTACTTCAATTAGTGTAGCTGCGGTAATTCCTCAGCCCAAGCTTTTATATGGAGTTGCTGTAGATTCTATGCTTGTAATTGAAGATAAAATCAAGAGAAATCAAAATATCTCTGAAATCTTAGCTTCGCATAATGTTTCTTCTGAAGCCATTTTTAAACTTGCAGCTATGTCAAGGGATATTTTTGACGTAAGAAAAATTGCCGCTAATAAGAAATATACTCTTATCTGCGATCAAGACTCTTTAGAAACTGCTAAGGCTTTTGTCTATGAGCATAATCCTATAGAATACTTTGTTTTTAATCTGAAGGACTCTTTATCTATTCAAAAATTCCAGAAGGAAGTGAAAGTGGTAGAAAAAGGAGCATCAGGTGTTATTGAGTCTAGCCTTTCTGTGGCTATGAGTGATCTTGGTCTTCCTATTCAACTCACTAATGACTTTGTTGATGTATTTGCCTGGCAGGTGGACTTCTTCCGCTTACAAAGAGGGGATAAATTTAAGGTAATCTACGAAGATAAAATGGTGGATGGTCAGTCTGTTGGTATTGGAGAGATTAAAGCTATTTACTTTGAGCATTTTGGAAACGACTACTACGCCTATGCCTTTGATCAGGGAGAAGGTGTTGACTATTTTGATGAAAGCGGTAATAGTTTAAGAAAGGCTCTTTTAAGATATCCATTGGAGTTTACGAGGATAAGCTCTCGTTATTCAGGAAATAGATACCACCCTGTACAAAAGAGATGGAAGGCGCACAGAGGAACTGACTTTGCCGCTCCTAAAGGCACACCAATAAGGTCAGTAGGTGATGGAATAATTGTAGACGCAAAATATAGCAAGTATAATGGTAACTACGTTAAAATAAGACATAACAGCACATATACTACACAGTATTTGCATATGTCTAAAATTGCATCTGGGATTAAGGCAGGTATGAGAGTGAAACAAAATCAAACCATAGGCTTTGTGGGTAGCACAGGCTTGGCTACAGGAAATCACCTTTGCTATAGGTTTTGGAAAAATGGAGTGCAGATAGATGCTCTTAAAGTAGATTTGCCGCCATCTGAGCCTATAGATGAGAAATTACGCGCCAAATATGAAGAAGAAAAGAAACTGTGGCATAAAAAGCTTGATGAAATTCATATCACTATAGATGAGCCAGTTATGGCGAGCATTAAATAAGCTACTTTTCATTCTAATAATAATAAAGCAAGGCAATTTTGTCTTGCTTTTTTTGTTAGTTTTATAGCCTAATATGAAGTAGTTATATGTATAGGTTTAGCTTTTTACTTCCTTTACTGATGATGATTCTTGTTTCAGAATCTCATGGCCAAAAAGTAGCATTGGTTTTAAGTGGAGGAGGAGCCAAAGGAATAGCACATGTAGGTGTGATAAAGGCTCTTGAGGAGAATGATATCCCTATTGATTATGTAGTAGGTACATCTATGGGTGGTATTATTTCTGGTTGCTATGCCGCCGGATTTTCTGCAGATAAGATAGAAGATATTGTTACCTCTGATGAGTTTAGCGGCTGGGTAAATGGTGAGCTAGAAAAGAGCTATAACTATTATTATAATAAAGACGACCCTGACGCATCTTTTTTGTCAATAAAACTATCTCTGGATTCCACATTCAATGCTTCGATTAGTTCTAGTTTAGCCAGTGACCTAGCACTCAATTATGCTTTAGCCGAAAACTTTGCTCAACCTTCTGCCAATGCCAATTATAATTATGATAGCCTTTTTGTGCCTATTAGAATTGTCGCGGCTGATATTTTTACTCAGCAGGAGGTAGTAATGAGCGAAGGGTCTCTTAGTCAATCTTTAAGAGCTACGTTATCAGTTCCTTTCTTCTATAAGCCCATTCGCATTGATGGCAAGTATCTCTTTGATGGTGGTATCTATAATAATTTTCCGGTCGATGTTGCTTTGAATGACTTTAACCCTGACGTTATAATTGGGGTTAATGTTTCTTCAAAAATATTTAATGAATATCCTTATGACAACGATGAGAAACTATTGAGTAATTCGCTCCTCTACATGCTTCTTGACAAAACCGATCCAAGTATTATCCCCTCTAGCGGAGTATACATTGAACCTAATTTAAGTGGCTATACTGCTTTTGATTTTAGTAAGGCAGAAGCTTTAATTGATAGCGGTTATGTGTGGACTATGAAGCATATGGATGAAATTAAGGCCAAAGTGCAGAGACGTGAAAATTGTGATTCTTTATATACCAGAAGAAATGAGTTTAATGATAGAAATAAACCCTTGCTCTTCAAAGGCATTAATTATCATGGCTTCAACTCAAAGCAGAGGCGATACATCAATAAAGTATTTAAGACTCATAAAAAAGATTCTTTATACATGGATGATATAAAGTCTGGATATTTTAGGTTGGTCTCAGAGAGTTTTTTTCAAACTATTTATCCTGATATTACTTTTGATGATGAAAATAATGCCTATCAACTAGAGATTTTTGGAAGGCCAAGAAATAACTTTAATGTAGATATTGGCGGAACCATTGCTTCTCGCAACGTAAGCCAGATCTTTCTTGGTCTAGAATATTATTTCTTTGATAATTATCTACTTAAGAATAGTGCCAATTTCTATACAGGAAGTTTTTATAAGTCTGCCCAATTAAAGTCCAGGCTAAATCTTTCTGCGTTGAATCAGTTGTACATTGAACCTGAGTTTACATTTAATGACTGGGATTATATAGACTCTGATGATATTTTAAGTGACCGTGATGATCCTACCATCCTTCAAAGGGCCGATCGTAAATATGGTTTGAATATTGGCTTTCCTGTAGGCACTAATTTAAAAGGGGTATTATCCGGAGCCTGGATTAATAATAATGATCTTTACTCTAACACTAAGTCATTTACTACTTCTGATACGTTGGATAAATTGGGGCTTGAAGGAATTAAAGCCGGCGTGTATTTCATGCGAAATGATCTTAATAGAAAGCAATATCCAGACGAAGGACAATCTTTTGAGTTTAGTCTTAGCTATTTTAATCTGAAAGAAAACTATGAACCAGGAAGCACCGCTGAGTTGGTAGATAATGCTTCGCATCAGCATGAATGGTTTAGAGTAAAGGCTTCTGCACAAAAATATTTTAAAAAGGGCAGGTTCAGTACGGGTTATATGGTTGAAGGGGTGCTTTCAAATCAGCCTTTTTTTAGTAATTATTACGGGTCGCTTATAAATGCCCCAGGCTTTAACCCTATTCAAGATAGTAGAACTTTATTATTAGAAAATTTCAGAGCGTATAATTATATGGCTCTGGGAGTAAGAGGTGTTTTTAATATTAGGTCTAATCTTGATTTTCGTATTGCTGCTTATGGTTTTAAGGGATATGAATCATTGAATAGAGAGGATGTTGATATTGATTTTGGTAATACAGAATGGCATAAAGTAAGTCTTGCAGGGAATGCCGGATTAGTATTACATAGTCCTGTAGGGCCGATTGCTCTTAACGCTAATTATTATGACGACAATGAAAATAGGTTTGGTGTACTTCTGCATGTAGGGTTTTTATTATTTAACAAAAGGTCTATGGAATAGGTTAATATTTTAAGATGCGATAAAATCCTTTCGCTAAAAGTAATATTAGAAAAATCACATTGATGTCCTTGCCTTGGGTGTAAGATTTTAATTACTTTTACATATTGGTCAAATATGAGTTTTACCTTGCAGTCATGCTAAAAAAATAACTGTGTTTACCATCATGAATAACCACCTAGATCTATGAAGAAAATTTTACTCTTTATCCTTATTGTTTTTATTAGCAATGTTGCGTACTCTCAAACCGTTCAGTGGGCCTCGAGTGTTATTGAATTTTCGTCAGAACTTACACCTATTCAATATTCTGCCCAGCAGGTTTTAGGTAAGCCAAATGTGCTCCCTTCTGGAGGAGAAAACCCCAATGCCTGGACTCCTGAAAGACCAAACAAAAAAGAATTTTTGAAAGTAGGCTTTGAAAGACCTATTCAAATTAGACAAGTTGCCATTGCAGAGTCTTATAATCCTAGTACCATTTATAAGGTGTATGCTTATGATGAAGAGGGGGGCGAGCACCTAATTAATACGTTTAGCCCTAAAACCGTACCCTTAAAAGGTAGAATGCTTAACCTGTTTGTAGAACTAACCACCTACAAAGTGAAAGCAATAAAAGTGGAGTTTGATGGAGCTGCCGTACCTGAATATTATAGTATAGATGCTATCGCTATCTCTGATTCTGATTTACCAATTATACCGGAGATTGCCTTACCAGAGTTTATAAACCCAGAGGTAGAAAAAGAAAGGCTTAGCGAAAATGTAAATAGCAAATACAAGGAATATAAACCCTTACTTTCCCCAGATGGTAAAACGCTTTATTTTTCAAGAAAGCATCATCCGGATAATATAGGAGGTACTAATGATCCTGAAGACATTTGGTACTCTGAATTAGATGAAAATGGAGAATGGAAATTGGCTCAAAATGCAGGACCTTCATTGAATAATAGTGGGCCTAATTTTGTGAGCTCAGTTACTCCAGATGGTAAATCTGTGCTGTTAGTGCTTGGTAATCAGTATTTGGATAATGGTAAGATGGCTGCCGGTGTATCAGTGAGTTCAAATGCAAGTGGAGCATGGTCAAAACCTGCTTCATTAGTTATTGAAGATGATTATAATTACTCAGAGAAGGCAAATTTCTTCTTAGCTAATAATAGAAAAGTACTTTTCATGTCTGTAATGAGAGATGATTCCTATGGAGCAAGAGATTTGTATGTTTCTTTTATTAAAGAAGATAGCACTTGGACAGCACCACTAAATATATCTGATAAGGTAAATACCGCAGGAGAGGAGGAATCTCCCTTTTTGGCGGCTGATGATGTAACACTCTATTTTTCTTCTAACGGTTACAGCGGCTTTGGAGGTAGTGATATTTTCGTAACCAAAAGGTTAGATGACACTTGGACCAATTGGTCTGAGCCCGAAAATCTAGGACCTAGTATTAATTCTCAATATGAAGATTTGTTTTTCAACATTCCTGGAAATAGTGATTTTGCTTACTATTCTCAAGGAGTAAGTGAGGATGATTTAGATATTTTTAGAGTAGCTTTACCTGTATTCAAAAAGCCTGATCCTGTGATTACAGTAAGGGGAAAATTATTGAATTCTAAAACGAAAGAGCCAGTAGGAGCTAAGATTGTATATGAGCGTCTTTCGGATGGAAAAGAAATTGGAATGCATGAGACTAATGCAGAAACAGGTAATTATGAAATACTGTTACCTGCAGGAGAGCTATATGGTGTAAGGGCCGATGCGGAAGGATATCTTACACAAAGCGAAAATATTGATTTAAGGGAGTATGACGAAGGTGATCCGCAGGAAGTAGATGATAAGGACATTTTTCTAGTACCGGTTGAGAAGGAATCTGTTATAACACTGAAGAATGTGTTTTTTGATTGGGATAAGGCTATTGTCAAAAAGGAGTCATATTCTGAGTTAGACCGATTAGTAAAGCTAATGAAAGAAAAGCCTTCTTTAGAGGTGAAAATTAGTGGTCATACAGATAATACAGGCGATAAAAAGTACAATATGAGCCTTTCACAGAGGAGAGCTACTGCTATTCGTGATTATTTGGTTCAGAAAGGTATAACAGAGAAGAGAATGAATGTGGAGTATTTTGGCGAAACTAAACCAATTTCTGATAACGATACAGCAGCGGGGAGAAGTAAAAATAGGAGGGTTGAATTTCAAATTATGAAAGATTAATAATAGCGAAATGGAAAGGTATTGGCTATGAACTATAAATTTATTTTGGTTCTGCTGGTCACTTTGGTGGCCTACAATTATGCACAATCACAAAACCTGCAAGCTGACGTAACTCAGGTAAGGGGAACGGTGATTAATGCCAATACTAAAGAGCCTCTCCAGGCACACATAAGGTATGAAAGTGTACCTTATGGAAATAGAATAGGTGTACTTTCAGGAGATACGTTTGCTTTTAACATGGAGAACCAAAAGGATTATCAATTGGAGGTTTCTGCGGATGGTTATATACCTTTTGTTACAACACTAAAAATAGCAGAGGCAGATAGCGGCAGTATTAAGAAAGTGATAGAGTTACTCCCTAAGGGAACTGAAAGAGTAATGAAGCTGGAAAAACTGATTTTTGGTTTAGGAGACGATGATATAACTGATGCTTCTTATGAAGAGCTTAATCAATTGGCGAATATGTTATTGACTAATCCTGAAGTTATTATACAACTAGAGGGGCATACTGATTTTAGAGGTAATCCGAAGCAAAACATGAAACTCTCTCAAAGGAGGGTAGAGGCAGTGAAGGATTATTTGATAGATAAAGGAATTTCTAAAAAGAGGATAAAGACAAAAGCTTTTGGGGGCACCAATCCTCTCAGTAGAGAGGATGATGATGCTTCTAGAACTAATAATAGAAGAGTAGAGGTGAGGATAATGGCGCAATAGCCTTTTCCTCCACAATGGCTCTGTGCGTTTATAATAGTTCTTTTAGTATGCTAATAAAAGTATCTACTTCTTCTCGGGTATTATAGTAGTGCACTGAAGAACGAATCATCTGATCCAAGTTTCTCTCTTCCATATCTAAAAGAGTGCCACTTTTGAAAGTCATGGACACATTAACTCCTCTGTCATGTAATTTATTCTTGAGCTCTGGAGATGGCATAGAAGCTGTAAACGTCACTATACCTGATTTTATCTTTCCAAGATCATGCACTAAGACATTTTCTATCTCACTCAGTTGCTCTCGTAAATATTGGGCCAGCGTTTTTACTTTATCCCATATTTGAGCTTTCCCTATGGCATTTGCTTGTTGCAAAGCCACGCTAAGTCCAATTTTACCAGCTAAACTACATTCAAAGGTTTCAAATATACGAGCATCTGATCTCGCAGAGTAGGAAGTTTCTGTTTCCCAATTGGCAGAGTGCAAATCAAGGTTTTGAGGGTGTAGCTGTGGGATAAGGTTCTTTTTAACATATAGTAGGCCAGTTCCTCTGGGTCCTCTGAGATACTTTCTGCCAGTAGTAGTTAAAAAATCGCAATGTAGTTTTTTTACATCTATAGGATACTGCCCTACAGATTGGCATGCATCTAATAAATAGATGATTTTATTATCCTTAGCAATCAAGCCTACTTCTTCCGCTGGGTTTACAATACCTCCATTAGTAGGTATATGCGTGATAGAAATAAGTTTCACTTTTGGAGAAATCATACTTTTTAATGCTTCCAAGTCTACCTCGCCTGTTTCTATACTTGGAATTACTTTAATGACTACACTTTTTTCTTTTTGTATATTAAGGTAGGAGATGTAGTTGCTCGCATATTCAATTTTGGAAGTAAGAATAATATCTCCTTCTTTAAATGGAATTGAAAAAAAGGCTCTTTGCCAAGCAACAGTGGCGCTTTCAGTAAAAGCAATTTCATCTGAACTGGCATTGATAAAGTTTGCGGCATGAGTATAGAAGGCCTCTAGCTCATTTGTGTATTTTTCAGCGGTTTCATAGCCTCCTAATTGAGCCTCGGCTTTTAAATAACTGATCTGCGCTTCTAATACTTCAGAAGAAACTAATGATGCTCCCGCATTATTAAAATGTATGAGTTCAGGTGACATAGTGTTGATTTAAATGTCAATAGTATAGTTGTTAATTAAAGCTAGGCTTTTTGAATGAATTGAACACCTCTTCGGGCAATTCATCATAGGTTTTCACATCATGAGGTCCTTTTTCATCAGATCGGTTAGAGGAGAAAAGTACTCCATCATATTCTTTATAATTATCAAAGGGCCATATAGCTGAAGCACTATCCTGAGTGGCTTCTTTAAAATAGGCCCATTGTTTCACCAAATGATCATCTTTGTCAATGTATATTTCATATTTGTTATTGGGCGTATCACCTACATTATTAAAGGTTAATGCAATCACTTCAGCAGCTTTCCCAGTTTGTAATTTGCTTTCTCCTAAATATCTAAGAGTCACACCACTATCTTTTAGTTTAAAAGGCATAACTAACCAATAGGAGTCATTTATCCAGATGCTTTTTGCTTCTTGCAAATAATGTTCTAGAGTGTCTGGTTGCGTAATTTCAGCCCCTTCCTTTTGTACTCTTCCTTCACCCGTATTCAGATTTAATAAATAAATGGTTTCTTTAGAAGGAAAATCTATACGTACTCTGTTGGCGTGCTTATCCCATATTAAATCTCTTTTTCCGAAAAAATTCCAAGAGATATACCTTATAGCATCATATTTTTTTCTGCCTCCCATTGCCATCATAACACTGTCGGCCAAGGCTATTGCCTTTTTATCTGATTTTTCCATATTAAAGCCTTCAGCGGCAGGATTCTCTTCTGATGACTCTGAAGGAGCTGAGCAGCTCCATATTAGGATCAAGATAGTTGCAAGGGAAAAGCGGAATTTATTCATGTCCTTAGGTTTTAGCTTTTTTGTTTTTCCATTTTACAAAATCTATAACATCTATTTCTTCTTTGAAAATATATCGTCGTAAAAAACCTTCTATAGGTAAAATTATAATGGCTATGATTACTTGTATGATAAAATCAATTACAGGTGAGCTAAGCATAAACTCACTTTCTGCTACGGTTTGAATAAACTCGATAATAATTATCAATGCCAATACTGCAATAAGCTGGCTGACAACCCTGTATTTGCTTCCTAATTTTTTTATATTAATGGATATAAACAGCAAGAAAGCAAGGCCTACAACTTCGAATACATAAAACCATGGCCTCTTCCAGTAAGGAGGGATAATCTTGAATTCAATGGGTTCCGTTTCGTTAATGGTGCCAAAGGCATTTTTTGATCTAACGTGGAGAGTATATTCGCCATCCGGCAGATAAGGAAAATCTATTTTATTGTAACTGGTAGACCATTCTGACCACTCTTTATTCAAACCATCTAGTTTATACCGGTATTGAATATCCATGATGCCTGAATAGTCCGGCTGCACAAATTCAAATATGAGCTTACTGTTTTGTTGATTAAATTTTAATTGTGGTGCAGGGCCATACATTTCTTCTCCTGCCTTTATATCTTTTAGAAATAGTCTATAGTTTTCACTTTCCTCATTTATTTTATTCGAAGAGATGAGGTAAAGCTCGTTACGCCCGGTTACTAGCCATATTTCTCTATCAGATTCATTTGCACTAATATATTGGATGTTATTGAATAAGTTCAGAATAGTTAAGTCCGAACCTTCTTTTTGTTCTCCGAGCTTATGCCATTGCTGGTTCACCCGATACCAAATGTTTTTGTCAGATGCATGGAAATACTCTGCTATATTATTTGTCTTGGCTTGTAGGGTGAAACGATCTTCTTTCTTGTCCAAGGTGAAAATTCCTTGTTGGTTTAAAACAAAAATAGTGTCATTATGAGCAATGCCGTATATTTCGTCATAATACGGATTACTTATTGGATATTCTTTTGTTTCTATTATCTCTTCATTTTGTAGTTTTATCCAGTAAATATTTTCCATGCTACAAAACCATATTAGTCCTTCAGCATCTTCAAATATGTAATGGACATTATCTCTAAAGTCTTCAAATAGTCTAATATCAGAAACTCCTTTTTTGCTGTAGTCAAAAACTTTCAAAGAGTGATCGTAGGTGCTGACGAATAGTTTCTTATGCTTAGGAGAAATGTAAAAAAAGCGAATGGGCTCATCATAGATTTTGATGGCTTTATTATTTTTTATCTCAAAAAGGCCATCTAAGCTACCACAAAACAATCGAGAACCATCAGAACCAAAGAGGGCCGCCTTTGATTTTATGTTACTGACAGGCTTGTATTCATAAGTGATGGACCTAAGTACTTTTTCTACCCGTCTTTCATACTGGATTTGAGTTTTTGCTTTTTGAATGGTGGATGCTTCTTCATTTTCGTTATTCTTTTTTTTCAGAAAACTAAAGAAACCCTTATGCTTTTTTTTCTTTTCCTCAGGGATCGGCGTAGGGGTTATAGCTATCTTTTTCTTAACATAATTAACGTTTCTGTCAAAATTTTTAATTTTATCTAAGTAATATACACCAGTGCTAGTACCTACATAGAGTTGATTTTCATGCTTAGTAGCTGATAAAATGTTGCCTTTTAAACCAGGGTAATCGCTAAAGTTTTTAAATGGTGAATGTGGAGCTATTCTGCTAAGACCTTGGCTGTGAGCGACCCAAGCGCCCATTTGTTGATCAGTAGTGATAGCAAATATCTGATTGTCTGGCAGACCGGATTGATAGTTTACTATTTGAAGTATTTTCTTTTTTATAGGGTTGATGAAAATGACTCCACCTTTTAAAGTGGAAATGGCTACTAGTGAGTCTGATAGGAAATGCCCTTCTTGTATATCACTTTGCTCCAGATATTCATTATCTGCATCAAAGGTGATAGGAATGAGTTTATGCTGCCATATCAGCATTAACTTTTGATCTGTTGTACCTAAAAGGTATAAGGGTGATTGTCGGCTTTTGCTTAGAAAACGGACATTTTTGGTAGGACCCGGAAAGTTACTTACCTCCTTTAAGTGGTCTCCTTTCAGTTCTTGAAGTTCATTGCGGATGTTTTTTACAAATATCTTTTTTTTGTAAGCAAAAAGATCAACAAATGCATCACTTGAGTTGGATATTATGGTCTTTATTTCTCCTTGGGTATAAACGTAAAGGTGGTTATCATTTATGGCAAAGAGAGAGTCTCGCAAACTTAAGACTTTAGTGATATTGGTGGCTGACTTTTCTTTATCCGATAGGCTTTTATACTCCAGGTTGAATTTTTGATTTCGGATAAGCTGACCAAACCCAGATGCTCCACCAATAAAAAGGTTATTATTTTCACTTACCGATAATGAAAACACCACTGAAGGGGTTTTAATATGCTCCCAGCTTTTGCCGTCAAACCTCAAAAGGCCACTGCGGTTGGCTATGCTTATAATGCCATTTTGATCCTGAACGATATCAAAATGTATATTGTCATAACCTTTATCCTTAGATACGTAATGCCTTAGAAAATAATTTCCTTCTTGGCTGAAGCAGGTAATAGAAACAATTAAAGAAAGAACCAAACTCAACCATAAATGCATATTCTTCACAACCACAGCCCTCCTAATTTGGTGCAAAATTATAAAAGAATATTGAATGAACTAAATAATTGATCTCTAACTGCTTGAGTAGAAAAATTGAGGGTGATAGGAGATAGAGATCAATTATTACTTTCATATTATATTATACCTTGTGCTATCATAGCATTGGCTACTTTAGTAAATCCAAAAATATTTGCACCAACAAGGTAATTGTTTTTATGACCATGCTCTTCAGCAGCAAGAAGGCAGTTTTGGTGTATTTCCGTCATAATCTCTTTTAATTTCTCATCTACTTGTTTTTTACTCCAATAGCTACCCATAAAATTTTGGATCATTTCTATTCCTGATGTAGCAACTCCTCCTGCATTGCTGGCTTTGCCAGGTGAATAAATGATATCACTATCTAAAACAAGATTGACAGCCTCATTATCTAATGGCATATTAGCTCCTTCTGCAATAAGCATAATACCGTTATCAATGAGATGCTGAGCATCTTTAGCATTGATTTCATTCTGTGTAGCACAAGGAAAGGCACAGTCAGCTTTTATATCCCAAAGGGCATTACTGCTTTCATCTCCTTTGTTTTCTGTATATACTGCAGAAGGATATTTGTCTGCATATTCTTTTATTCGACCTCTTTTAATATTTTTTAGTTCCTTAATAAAAGCTAGCTTTTCTTTATCTATACCTTCATCATCATATATGAATCCTGATGAATCAGATACGGTAACAGGCTTGGCCTTCATATGTAATAATTTTTCCACAGCAAATTGAGCCACATTACCCGATCCAGAAACCAGACAGGTCTTGCCTTCTATGCTATCTCCAATATGGTTAAGCATATTTTCAGTAAAGTATATTAAGCCATAACCAGTTGCTTCTGTCCTTAGAAGGCTACCACCCCAGCCTACGCCTTTTCCGGTAAGTACTCCTGTGAATTCATTGGATATCTTTTTATAGGCACCAAACATATATCCTATTTCTCGTCCACCTACCCCAATATCGCCAGCAGGAATATCAATTCTGTGACCGATATGACGGTGCAACTCCAGATAAAAATTTTGACAGAAACGCATTACTTCATTGTCTGATTTTCCTTTAGGATCAAAGTCTGATCCTCCCTTTGCTCCACCCATGGGCAGGCCGGTGAGTGCATTTTTGAATATTTGCTCAAAGGCTAGAAATTTGAGTATACCAGGATATACAGTGGGGTGAAATCTTAGGCCACCCTTATATGGGCCTATAGCACTATTCATTTGTATTCTATAGCCACGGTTAACATGAATTTCTCCTTCATCGTCCATCCAGTTAACCCCAAAAGAAATTTGCCTTTCAGGTTCTAATAGCCTTTCAAGTATTTTATGCTTTCTATAAATAGGTTTGTTGTCTAGTACAGGTTTAATAGAAGAGATAACTTCTTCTGCGGCCTGATGAAATTCTGGCTCATGCGGATTTCTCTTTTTAATTACTTCCAGTAGTTCTGACATGTATATTGCGTTTATTTTATAATTTTTATAAGTTCATTCATTTACTTATCCAACCCTCTTGTTCATTGAATGTTTTTATATAGCTGAAATTTTTAAATACACCCAGCACTTTGGCTGAGGTAGAATCTGGTAATTGCATGATTGGTATTGCATCGTTTGATGCGGAAGAATACAGTGGTTGTGATAATAGTAGTAGATCTTCTAATTCCGCGCCTATTGGACTAATGAGTTTCTTAAATAAATAGCCTTGCTTATGATCAGGTAGTTCTATCCTGAGCCAATCACCATGCTGTCCTATTGGTGTTACAGCGGTATTTTTTTCTAATTGGCAGAGTACTTTATAGGAGGAGCCTGGTCCAGAGCGAAGGTTAATATAAGAGGGGCTAGTGATAAAGTATCGGCTGAAAGCGCTATAATCCGTATTGAAAGTGACAGTAGTATTGCTAATGGTTTTAATGTAATGGATTGGGTCTTTACTGCCTTGCGAATATATGCCGAAATGAAGGTGTGGAGGTGTACTTTTAGCATTTCCTGTGTTTCCAACCAGGCCTAGGGTATCCCCGGGCATGACCTTTTTGCCTGCTTGTGTCAGTTGCTTGTCCAAATGAGCAAAATAGTATGACTGTCCTCTTTTACTGTCTTTGAGCCAAATGGTATTACCTCCTAATCTGTTGGAGCCTACTCTAGTGATATACCCTTCTGTGGGAGCTATCACAGGAGTACCCCTGGCAGCAAATATGTCTATGCCTTCATGTGTTCTTGTGCCTCCGTCTCTCGGATCTCCATAGAAACTGCCTATTGATTGATTAGTGGCCCCTCGTACCGGATTTTTTAATACTGGATCTATCAGTATTTGTACATCATAATAGCTTTTGGTTAATAGAGGAGGTTGAAGCCTTATCAGGTATCTACCCGTAGTCTCTATTTCATAAGTCATGCGCATAGTGCTGTCAGCATGTTCTACTTGCTTCCATTCTTTACCTTTATACTGAAAAAGGTCTAAAAATAAATATGATTGTTCTTCTAACGTGGCTTCACAGACGATCTTAAGTATCTGTCCTTCATTAGCTTGAAATGAAAATGACCTTGACGCAGGGTGGGTGTCGGTAAAATATCCAGTCTCTCGAAAAGGTAATCTAATAGCAATAGAGTCGGTTAAAGCTCTTTGACCTGCTATAATCCATTTTTGTGCTAATGCTGTATTTTCTAATCCTGCTGAGGTTAATGATTCCTTATATTTTTGATAAGGAGGCTTATCTGAAAAGGCCTCTTTTATGGATTTTATTCCATTACATGAACTCAGCAGTATTACAACAGAAAGTAATAAAAAAGACTTCATGCTGCTTAAACAGCAGCATGAAGTTTAAAGTTTTGTCTTAAGAAATCTTGAAGTATGGTTATCTGGTATTTTTATCATTTCTTCCGGGGTTCCTTCAAAACAAATATTTCCGCCTTTTTCTCCTCCTTCAGGGCCCAGATCTATAATCCAGTCGGCTGATTTTATTACTTCCATATTGTGCTCTATGATAATCACACTATTCCCCTGTTCTACTAAAGCATTGATAGAATTTAGAAGCTGTGTGATGTCATGAAAATGAAGTCCCGTGGTGGGCTCATCAAAAATAAATAGAATGTGATCTTTATTGTCTCTATTATTTTTACCCAAATAGGAGGCAAGCTTTACTCTCTGAGCTTCCCCGCCACTGAGTGAGCTAGAGGACTGTCCTAGGCCAATGTATCCTAAACCAACATCATACAGCGGCTGCAGCTTATTTATTATAGGTGTTTTACCAGCGAAAAATTCCAGACTTTCTTCTACAGTTAAGTCAAGAACATCTGCTATATTTTTTCCATTGTGCTCTATGTCTAGAATTTCTTGTTTAAATCTTTTTCCTTTACAGCTCTCGCAGGTGAGATAAATATCTGCCATAAACTGCATTTCTATTTTTACCACTCCTTCTCCCTGGCACGTTTCACACCTGCCACCATCTACATTAAAAGAAAAGTGAGATGGTTTATACCCCCTTTGTTTAGACAGAGGCTGATCAGCAAAGAGCTGGCGAATAGTGTCATAAGCTTTTACGTAGGTGACCGGGTTGGAGCGCGATGATTTTCCAATAGGATTTTGATCTACAAACTCGATCTGAGTAATTTTTTCATAATCACCCTCAAGCTTATCGAATTTACCTGTAGCTTCAGAAACGGTGCCGAGAATTTTACCTATGCCCGGATAAAGAATCTTTTTTATCAGTGTTGATTTACCAGAGCCACTTACACCAGTAACTACGGTGAGTACGTCTAGTGGAAATTTCACACTTATATTTTTTAAGTTGTTCTCTAGTGCTCCGGTAATTTTAACTGAATCTTTCCATTTTCTTCTAGAAGAAGGCACGGGAATCGATTCGCGTCCAAGTAGATAATCAGCAGTATGAGAATTAGAATCATTAAGATCATCTAAAGTGCCTTGAAACATTAGCTCGCCACCATGTACACCTGCATCCGGTCCTATGTCTATGATTTGATCAGCTGCCATCATTACTTCTTCCTCGTGTTCTACCACTATTACAGTATTACCCATATCTCTCAAAGATTTAAGCACACCTACCAGCCGCTCTGTATCTCTGGGGTGCAATCCTATGCTCGGTTCGTCAAGAATGTACATACTGCCTACTAGCGCACTACCTAATGAGGTAGCCAGTTTGATCCTTTGAAACTCCCCGCCAGAAAGGGTAGAGGTCATACGATTTAATGTAAGATAGCCTAAACCTACTCTTTGTATATAAGAGAGGCGATTATTTATCTCTTTCAATAACCTTCTTGCTATGTTTTGATCATTTTCACTTAGCGAAAGATTGTTGAAGTATTCAATAACTTTCTCTATAGGGAGTAAAACTATATCAGTGATTGATTTTCCATCTACTTTTACATAAGAAGCATCTTTTCTGAGTCTTGTGCCTCGACAGTCAGGGCAAACAGTTCGGCCCCTATAGCGAGAAAGGAGCACTCTATATTGTATCTTATGGGTTTTGGATTCTATAAATTTAAAGAAAGCATTAAGGCCTTCAAAATATTCATTACCAGACCAAAGTAGATCTTTCTGTTCTTCTGTAAGATCAGAGTAAGGCCTATGAATAGGAAAATCAAATCGGATACCATCTTTCAAAAGAGGAGCAAGCCATTTTTTCATAGTTTCACTTCTCCACGGAGCTATAGCTCCATCATATACTGATAAGCTTTTATCAGGAATTACCAGGTCTCTATCAATGCCAAGAACCTTACCGAAGCCTTCGCATGTTCTGCAAGCTCCATAAGGGTTATTGAAGCTGAAGAAATTCACATTCGGTTCTTGAAACTTCATTCCATCTTCTTCAAAGCGATCAGAGAAATGCTTTATTCGACTGCCTATGATATGTATATAGCAATCACCTATTCCTTCGAAATACGCTGTTTGAACAGAATCTGATAATCGATACTGGGTATCTTCATCGCCGGGCTTTACTACTGCTCTATCTATTAATATTTCAATACCTGTATTTTCATTGAGGTCTGATCCGTTTTCAATAAGGTCTTCTATGAAAAGAACATCACCATCTACTATTACTCTAGTATAACCTTTGCTCAAAAGGATGTTAAGTTCTTGCTTAAGGTCACGGTCATCCTTCATCTTTAAAGGACAACCCACCATTACTTTGGTGCCTTCTTCATAGCTATTAATATAATTGATAACATCAGTAACAGAGTCTTTAGATACTTTTTTTCCGGAAATTGGAGAATAAGTTACTCCTACCCTGGCAAATAGAAGTTTGAGGTAATCATAAATTTCAGTGGTGGTACCTACTGTAGAGCGAGGGTTTCTTGTGTTCACCTTTTGCTCTATGGCTATAGCCGGAGATACGCCTTTAATATAATCAACCTCTGGCTTTTCCATTCTACCTAAGAATTGGCGCGCATAGGAGCTTAAGCTTTCTACGTACATACGCTGCCCTTCTGCGAAAAGAGTATCAAAGGCTAGAGATGACTTTCCAGAGCCAGAAAGCCCTGTTACCACTACCAGCTTGTTTCTTGGTATGGCTACACTAAGGTTTTTAAGATTATTTACACGAGCACGCTTGATAATAATGTGCTTTTTTGGATCAAGCGCTTCTAGATTTTCTTCGTAGGGGGCTGTAGTATCTTGCATAAGAAGCAAAGATACTACACATTTAATGGATAAGGAATGTTATTTTCAAAGATTAACCTTCAAAATCGGGATCAAATTCATCCCCTACATCCAAATCATCATCGTCTCCTCCGTCTGTATCATCATCCACATCTAAATCATACTCACCCTCACTATTCCTTGTCACTGCTATTTTTACCAGATACATAGTATCGCTAGTTTCTAAAGGGACAACAAAAAATGGCTCATTTTTAGCATTGGTAAGCCTCATCAAACTGTTCTCAAATCCATCCGGATACCTCTTCTTTAAAAGAGTTTTTAAGTCAGAGTCCAGATTTTCCAGACTTTTTATTACTCGTTTCTTTTCCATTTTTGAGTTCTAACCTAATTGATAATCTCTCAACTTTTGTTTCATGGTGGAAATGTAGTAAAAGATTTACCCAACCATAAAATATTATTATGAAAAGTTTAAGCTTAATTTTAAAATTGTTTGCCAAGTAACCCATTAGAGAAAATTATTTACTATTTTTTTGCATGTTATTTGCGAATTTAATTACATTTGAATTTCAACTCGAAAAATTTTTTTCAACATAACCTTCAAATCGACAATATGATATAGACCTCTACGTTAACTTAAACTGAGAACTTAATGGAGAAGTATAGGATTAGTGACAGTAAACTTGTGTCACTTTACAAACTTGGTAACGAAGAGGCTTTCGAGAAACTTTTGCATAGGCATAAGTCTCGTATATACACTACGATATATCTTATTGTAAAGGACCATTATATTGCTGAAGATCTATTGCAGGAGACTTTTGTAAAGGCTATTAATACTATTAAAGGTGGCCGATACAATGAGGAAGGGAAGTTTTTGCCATGGATAACTAGGATTGCTCATAACCTTTCTATTGATTATTTTAGAAAGGAGAAGAGGTACCCCACTATGATTTTGGAAGATGGGAGTAAGGTATTTAATACTTTGGAGTTTGCCGAGGAATCGGTTGAGTATGACCAAATAAAAAGAGATACCTATTCAAAGGTAAGGGATTTGATACAAGAGTTACCAGAATCACAAAAAGAGGTATTAATAATGCGCCACTATATGGAAATGAGTTTCCAGGAAATAGCGGAGCAAACTGGAGTGAGTATTAACACTGCCCTAGGTAGAATGCGCTATGCTTTAATTAACCTGAGGAAGAAAATGAAACAATATAATATAGCCTATGATCAAAACATTTACCCAGGATGATATAATCAGGTTTATTTACAGTGAAATGTCTGCCGCTGAAATTGACGAAATGAAGCAGGCAATGCTCTGCGATGCTGAATTAGAGGAACAGTACAAGGAGTTGCTGGCTATTACCAATTTTTTGGACAATAGTGTCAGTAACCCTTCTGATACAGTAGTTTCTAATATTATAAATTATTCTAAATCCTTAGATTTGCAACCCAAAGTATAGGGATGCAAAGGAAAGAAAGATTTAAGGAATTTATAGATTATTTTACAGCCAATCAGCCAGAAGCTGAAACGGAATTGCACTATAGCAACCCGTATGAATTGCTAGTGGCCGTTATTTTAAGTGCTCAATGTACTGATAAGAGAATTAATATGGTCACTCCGGCTTTATTTAAGGATTTTCCTACAGCTGAGCATTTGGCTACCAGTGATTTTGATGAGCTGTTTACTTATATAAAATCGGTTTCTTACCCTAATAATAAGACTAAGCATTTATTAGGAATGGCTAAAATGTTGGTAGAGGAGTTTGACAGTGAAGTGCCTGACGATGTAAAAACTTTACAAAAATTACCAGGTGTAGGCAGGAAAACTGCCAATGTAATAGCTTCGGTAATATATAATCAACCGACGATGGCCGTAGATACTCATGTATTTCGAGTTTCTAAAAGACTGGGATTGGTAAACCAAAATCTAAAGACTCCACTAGATGTTGAGAAAAATCTTGTCAAGAATCTGCCGGACGAGTATATAGCCAGAGCGCATCACTGGTTAATTTTGCACGGCAGATATGTATGCCTTGCTCGAAGCCCCAAATGTGAATCTTGTAACCTAACCCACTTTTGTAGATTTTTTGAAAAGAATTATGCATAAGTTTTGTTCATATGCGTATAGTTCTTATCCATCAATATTTTAAAACACCACAAGAAGGTGGAGGTATCCGTTCTTATCATATAGTTAAGCATCTAAAAGAACTTGGACATGATGTGCAGGTAATTACAGCCTACAACAAACCCAAGGCAGATGTGAAGATTATTGATGGCATTAAAATTAGTTATCTTCCTGTTTACTACACAAATCATCTCAGTTTTTGGAGTAGAGTACATGCATTCATTCGTTTTGTTTGGATGTCATTAAAGGTGATAAAGAAAATACAACCTGTTGATCTTAATTATGTAATCACCACGCCGCTCACCACAGGAATAATTGCTCTTTATGCAAAATTTAGATTTAGGACTCCATATGTTTTTGAAGTGGGAGACTTATGGCCGGATGCTCCCATACAATTAAAAGTTCTTAATAATTGGCTTTTGAAAAAATTGGCATATTGGTTGGAGAAGAAAAGTTATAAGGAGACAGAAAAGATTGTAGCTCTGTCTCCTGATATAAAAGATATTATTCTTCAAAAGCTCAATAAGAAAAAAGTGGAAGTGATTACTAATATGGCCGATAATGAGTTTTTTACTGCTGGTAAGAAAGATCTCAGGCTACAGCTAAAGTATGGGGTGGAAGATAAATTTGTAATTACTTATGCTGGTACAATCGGTTTGGCTAATCATTTAGAATATATGCTTGCCGCCGCGGAGGCTTGTTTAGATAATGCGCATATACAATTTATGGTGGCAGGAGAGGGGGCAAGAGCTCAGCATATGAAGAATTTGGTAGAAGAGCAAAATCTTGTTAACGTTCGTTTTGTTCCTTTTGCAGGAAAGGATGAAGTGAGAGAGCTTTTGAATGTTTCTGACGCTGTATATGTTTCTTTTCAAAATGTTCCTGTTTTAGCTTCTGGCAGCCCTAATAAATTATTTGATGGATTGGCCGCAGGAAAACTCATCATTATGAATTTTGAAGGCTGGCTTAAAAAGATAATTGAGAAGAATGAATGTGGTTTTTATTATAATCCGGAGGAACCCAAACAGTTTTATAACGAGCTTAAGAAGTTTGTTGAAGATGATGAATTATTGATGCGAGCTCAAATTAATTCACGTAAGCTGGCCGAACAGAGTTTTGATAAGCAAGATCAATTGAAAAAATTGCAACAATTTCTTGGTTTTGGTGATTAATAGTAGAAGTCCTTTTGTGAATAGCTGAAAACGTGATGACCAAGACCAATTTGAAAATATACTTAACCTTATTCGGAGTTTTCGCCTCTTGTCTATTCGCTTTTGCCCAAAATCAGGATTCTGTGTACAATTATTATGTGCAGACATTTCCAAATAAGTTTAACATGAAGCTTTTAGGTGCTAATAAAATTCTGTCCATGGATCTTATTAGTAACAGTGATAGGAGTAATAGAGTAAATTATATTCCTAATAATCAAGGCATGGTTGGTTTGGGAGTTTATGTTTTTGATATAGGTTTCGAAATGGCTCTAAAAGTACCAGACTTTTTACATAAAAATGAAGGTCAGTTTGGGGTTACAGAGTTTAAAGATTTTCAAGGAAATATATATGGTAGGAAGTGGTGTTTTGATGTTACTTATCAGAAATACCATGGCTTTTACATTAATAACGCCGATAAAATTTTTCCTGATTTTGATTCTGACGGGATATACCCATTGAGGCGTGACTTGGGCATACGAAAATTAATCCTTAATGGCATTCATATTTTCAACAGTGATCGTTATTCATTCCGTGCCGGCTATAACCAATCAGAAAGGCAACTCCGCAGTGCGGGGTCTGTTTTGTTAATAACTTCGCTTAATAACACGAAAATTGAATCTGATTCTTCTTTGCTTCCAATAGAAATTGGTGATCGCTTTGGTGAAGATGCCAATTTAGTAAAAGGTGATTTTAGTGCCTTTTCCTTATTGCCAGGCTATGGGTACACATTTGTGAAAAAGTACTTCTACTGTAATGTAAACGCAGCAGTAGGAGCAGGACTACAATATCAGGAATACTATTTAGATGAAGATTTTAAGAGTGATTTTGTGCTTGAAAGCAAAATTAATCTAAGAGCGTCTTTAGGCTATGATCACGAAAATTTTTTCTTTGGAGCTACAGCGATTTATGATAATGGCTCTATGAGGTTGGAAGATGCAAGAATTAGTAGTTCTACGGGTAATTATAAATTTTTTATTGGCTACCGGTTTAATGAGTTCGGCTTATTAAAGCACAGTATACGTGATCAATTGGAAAAGATAGGCTTATAAAAAAAGAAGCCGATTTTAAATCGACTTCCTTTAATATTATCCATTGATTTCTATTTCTTCACCAAATTTATTCAAAAATTGGAATTGGGTTACTCCTACGCTGGAGTCTTGCACCATTTTTATCCACTTGAAATACTTCAAAAACCACTTTAGTCTTCTTGATAAAGTACCTTTGGTGAAATAGGCATAAATGAAAGGGTGTACTACTACCGTAATATCCTTATCATTTTGTTTGGTCATTAAATAATCTATGGCCCTCTCTATTTGATCAGAAACCAAGATTGAGGCATTAATCTTACCTGTTCCATGGCAGGTAGGACAGAGTTCTTTAGTAGTAATATTCATTTCTGGCCTCACACGCTGACGGGTAATTTGCATCAGGCCAAATTTTGATAATGGTAAAATCGTGAATTTAGATCGATCACTTACCATTACATCTTTCATGATTTTATATATGAGCTTTTTATTCTCAGCTCTTTTCATGTCTATGAAGTCGATCACGATGATTCCCCCCATATCTCTGAGGCGAAGCTGCCTGGCTATTTCCTTGGCTGCTTCTGTGTTTACAGAGAGAGCAGTAGCTTCCTGGTCTTCCTCACGGTTAGACTTGTTGCCACTATTTACATCTATTACATGAAGAGCTTCTGTGTGCTCAATAATAAGGTATCCGCCACCTTTAAGACTAACCGACTGACCAAAAGCCGATTTTATTTGCCTCTCTATGCCAAAACTTTCAAAGATCTTGGCTTTGCCTTGATAAGGCTTTACTATTTTCTCTTTATCGGGTGCTATAGTTTTTATATAGCTTTTTACCTCATCGAGAATAACCTTATCATCAATATAAATGCTGTCGAAAGATTCGTTAAGTACATCTCTTAAAATTGCAGATGCTTTACTCATCTCTCCTATAACCTTTTCGCGAGGTTTGGCTGTTTTTAGGGTTTTAACCCCTTCATGCCATATGTTGAGCAGGTTACGTAAATCGGTGTCCAGCTCTTTAACATCTTTCCCTTGAGCAACCGTTCTGATGATTACTCCATAATTATCAGGTTTTATAGATGAAACAAGACGAACTAATCGCTTTCGTTCGTCACTGCTGGCAATTTTCTTGGAAATATTTACGGTGTTTGAAAAAGGAACAAGCACCAAATATCTTCCTGCTATTGACAACTCACAGGATAGTCGTGGCCCTTTGGTTGAGATGGGTTCTTTAACTACCTGAACTAGGATTTGCTGATTTTTAGAAAGAACACTACTTATCTTTCCATGCTTATCTATGTCAGGCTTTAGACTGAATTTTTCAAGTTTGCTGGAAGTATTCTTTTTAGAAACTGCCCGCTTGGTGAAATCATGCAGCGAACTAAATTTAGGACCCAAGTCAAGGTAATGCAGAAACGCATCTTTCTCATAACCAATATCAATAAAGGCTGCATTGAGACCCTGAACCACTTTTCTAACAGTGCCCAGGTATATGTCACCTACATTAAATTGATTGCCATCTTCATCGTGATGGAACTCAACCAGGCTTTTATCTTTTAATAGGGCTATACGACATCCATTCTGAGTCGAATTGATAATTAATTCATTACTCAAAACTTAATAATTTGGATTAAAAAATTTGATGTGTACAGTAAAAAGGCCGACTTCGCCTGTAAATGGAGTCGGCTCATTAATAACCTAGTGTGAGATTATTTTTTCTTGTGTCTATTCTTTCTTAATCTCTTCTTTCTCTTGTGAGTAGCAATCTTATGTCTTTTTCTTTTCTTACCGCAAGGCATAATCTTTAATTTTTTATCACTTAATGAATAAGCGATGGTTTAACAATCTTTTATCTAATATCTTCCAGATAAGAATCCGCAGTAGCTTGTACTTCAGGATCATCATCCAGCGTTTTTACTAATTCAAATTGCTCTTTAGCCTTGTCTTTATTTCCTGTTTCCAAATAACTAACGCCCAGAAAAAACTGAGCTTGTGTATTATTCGGATAGGTTTTTACCAGTTTACTAAAGTGCTCTACCGCTTTATTGTACTGGTTAGACTGCATGGACAATACTCCTAAATTGAACATCGCCTTTTCATTTTTTGGATCTTGCTCAATTATTTCCCTCAGCATCCCTATTCCTTTCATAGGATTAGATGTGGAGAGGTAAGTCATGGCTAACTTATTTTTAACATCTAAGTTAGATGGAGTTTTTTCCATTACTTTTAAGAAATATTCTCTTGCTTTTTCTCCTAAATAAGCACGTTTTTGAGGATCCATGGCAAACCCAAAAGCATCATAATATGTGTTTCCGGCTCTTTCCCAATTTTTCTCATTTGGAATATTCTCAGCTATTATTTCAACGAACTTAGCTGCGCTGTCATATTTATTAATGCTCAGATACAGCTCGGCTAAAGAGTCTGCAAAGATAACACTTTTTTCAATATTACTACTATTTGAGTAGTCAATCTTTAAATTATCTATTTTTTTCTGTATGTCTGCTGGAACTGCCTGTCCATGTGCAATATTGTCTGTATCTATTTCAGTGGGGGTAGGCTCAGCGTGCGAAGTGCCTGATGTTGTTTTATTGGGCACTGCATTTTCTTCATTATCTACTACTACTTTAGGTAGCGTAAAAATTATGGCTACCAATACGGCAGCAGATATAAATAAAATTATCCTTGTCTTTAGCATGCTTTATAATTTAAGATGCAAAAATACAAGGATAATCTCAATTGCGAAAAGTGAAGGCTAGTTGTTAACGTCTTTTACCTTATCACTCGTTTTAATTTTTTCTACGAATACTTTAGAGGGTTTAAAACTAGGAATGTAATGCTCATCAATTACGATGGCTGTGTTTTTGGAAATGTTACGCGCAATTTTCTTTTTGCGTTTCTTATTTACAAAGCTGCCGAAGCCTCTAACATATATGTTATTACCTTCTGACATGGCATTTTTGACTATATTAAAAAATGCTTCAACCGTTACAGAGACATCCGATTTATCAATTCCTGTTTTATCCGATATTTCTGCTATTACTTCTGCTTTAGTCACGTTATATCTTTAGATTTGATTAAAAAATAGTTAAGTATGTACTGGTCAGCAAATTTAGACTGAGCGGTCGGATATAAAAATTAAATATGTAAAAAATCTGACACACTCATTTCTGACTTTTTTAAGATTTTTTTGATGGATAATAATAATGCTTTTTCTGAGAAGCTGGTAACATGGTATGAAGAAAACGCAAGAGACCTGCCCTGGCGCCAAACGACTGATCCTTACCGGATTTGGCTTTCAGAGATTATTTTACAGCAAACAAGGGTAATTCAAGGGTTGCCCTATTATGAGAAGTTTGTAGAGAATTTCGAAAATGTTTCCGAATTGGCATCTGCTGATGAGCAAACTGTCCTGAGGCTGTGGCAAGGCTTAGGATATTACTCAAGAGCCAGAAACTTACATAAGTGTGCAAAAGAAATTGATAAAAAGTTTGAGAAAAACTTCCCAAAAGACTCTAAATCACTGATAAAACTACCTGGAATTGGCAAGTATACGTCGGCAGCTATAGCTTCTTTTGCTTTCAAGGAAAAGGTGCCAGTTATTGATGGAAATGTCTATCGGGTTCTTGCGCGAGTGTTTGGTTTGGATGCTGATATTGCTAGTGGCTCAGGGCAAAAGAAGTTCGAAGAATTGGCGTGGGAGTTAATACCCGATAAAAACCCCGACACCTATAATCAGGCCATTATGGAATTTGGGGCCTTACACTGTACGCCAAAATCACCTGCGTGTGAGAATTGTATTTTCCGTTTAGAATGCTCTGCTTTTCAGAATGATAGGCAAGATGCATTGCCTGTAAAGACCAAAAAGGTAAAGGTGAAAAAACGCTATTTTAATTATATAGTATTTATTACAGACGAAAGAGAAATGATACTGAATAAAAGGGAGGGTGCAGATATATGGGCAGGACTTTATGATTACCCATTGATGGAGACCTCGGATTTTTTAGTATTGGAAGATCTTATTAGTAAGTCTGAGATGGTAAGTAAATTGCAGCCTTATATTATGTCGGTAGAAGTAAGTAAGGATTATAAACATGTTCTTACGCATAGGCATATCTATGCACGATTTTTTACTTTTAAATTAAATATTACAACTGAAGTAAAGGATCTATTATTAGATGAAAATTTGATTTTCTATAATGAGGAGGAAGTGAATGATCTCCCTAAACCTGTTTTGGTTTCTCGTTATTTGAATGATGCCATTTTTTAGTTAGATTTATAAAACATTGCTATTTTTGCATAAAAACTAAGCTTAATTATGTCTGGAGTAAATAAAGTGATAATTGTTGGTAGATTAGGAAAAGATCCTGAAGTGAGACATTTAGAAAGTGGCGCTTCGGTTGCAAATTTTCCTGTAGCTACTTCAGAGTATTACAAAGATAGAAATACAGGAGAGAGAAGAGAGCAAACAGAATGGCACAATGTGGTATTATGGAGAGGCCTTGCCGATATATCAGAGAAATATCTCAATAAAGGAGATATGGTGTATATTGAGGGTAAGCTAAGAACTAGATCATGGGAGAAGGATGGTATTACAAGATATACAACTGAAATAGTAGGAGATAACATGACCATGCTTAGCCCTAAGGGAAGCAATGAAGGTGGCGGAAATCCAGCATCATCATCATCTGCAGGAGGCAACTCTTCGTATCAGCAATCATCTCAGCCAGCAGCGGATATTTCTATGGATGATGATACTGATGATTTACCATTCTAAATTTATCTTCATAAAGTTTTAATTTTGGAAAGTATAGACGAGCCTCCTAGTGAGCTTTTGTTATCAGCAGGTTTTAGTGAGAGTACGTTGGTTTACGTATTTAGCGGAATAGCATTGCTTTTCTTGCTTGTTTTATCAGCATTGATAAGTGGATCAGAGGTTGCCTTTTTTTCACTTACAGCTAAGGATATCACTGAGTGCAAGGAAAGTAATAAGCCTGCTGATAGCAGGATAGTAAGCTTAATTAAAAACCCCCAAAAGCTTTTAGCCACCATACTAATAGTTAATAATTTTGTGAATGTGGCTATAGTCACTCTTTCTACTTTTGTGATGTGGGAGTTTTTAGGCACTAAAACTACAGAAGGAACAGCGGTAATAGTGCTTACCTTTTTAACTACCATGGGCATAGTTTTCTTTGGGGAGATTATGCCTAAAGTGTATGCTACACCTAATAATCTACAGTTCGCTAGGTTTACTTCTGGCTTTCTTAAGGTTAGCAACTCTATTTTTAGGCCACTTTCATTTATATTGCTATCAGTGAGTAATATTATAGAGAGCAGGTTTCAAAAGAAGGGTTATGATATCTCTGTAGAGGAGCTTCACCATGCACTGGAGCTTACTACCACTAATGAAGATACAACCGAAGAAGAAAAGGATATCTTAAAAGGTATAGTAAACTTTGGTACTCTTTCGGTAAAGCAGGTGATGAGGTCCAGAATGGACATTACTGCTTTTGATAATGAGATGGATTTTCATGAGTTAATGGATAAGATCAATAAGTCAGGGTTCTCTAGGATTCCTGTGTATTGTGAGACCATTGATAATATTGAAGGTGTTCTTTATATAAAAGACCTGTTGCCATATCTTGAAAATGATGAAAATTTCACTTGGCAAAAATTGTTGAGACCCGGTTTTTATGTCCCTGAAAACAAGAAGATAGATACTTTATTAAAAGATTTTCAGGAAAAAAGGGTACACATGGCTATTGTGGTGGATGAATACGGAGGAACTTCAGGATTAATTACTCTTGAGGATATTATTGAGGAAATAGTAGGAGAGATAAATGATGAGTTTGATGACGATGATGTAGTATACAGCCAAATGGATGAGTATACATATGTTTTCGAAGGCAAGACTACATTAAATGATTTTTGTAAAATATTAGAAATAAATCCTTCCACCTTCGATAAAATAAAAGGAGAAAGTGAGTCATTAGGCGGACTGTTATTAGAAATTAATACTAAATTACCTTCTGCCGGAGAGAAAATCTATTTCGATAGATTTATTTTTACTGTGGTTGCTGTTGATAATAAGAGAATTAAGAAGGTTAGGGTATTTTTAAAAGCAAATGAAGAGCAAAGCGAGAAAGTCGATTAGTCTATGGTTAGTTATAATAGGTTTTGTGGTTATAGGATGTTCGTCCGAATATTCTCCTAAGCCTAAGGGTTATAACCGCTTTGTGCTTCCGGAGCACGAATATCAACACTTACCAGATACTTTTCCCTTTAATTTTGAGTACTCTAAACATGCAAAGTTATTGAGGGATACATCATGGATATCTGAAAGGTATTGGGTCGAGATTTATTATCCTGAATTAAAGGCAGATATTAACCTTACTTATAAGGTGATAGCGAATCAGGATAGTTTAAAAGAATATCTGGACGATGCTTATTTTCTTACAGCCAAGCATCAGATAAAGGCTTCAGCTATTGATGAAACGATCACAGTAACTCCAAATGGTAAAACGGTGGTTTATGCCGAATTAGATGGCCAAGTACCCAGTCAGTTTCAATTTTTCAGTACTGATTCTACTAAAAACTTTTTTAGAGGAGCACTTTATTTTAATACTGAGGTACAGAATGATTCTTTAAGGCCGGCAATAGAATATGTAAAGGTAGACATTGTTCATATGATGAATTCTTTCCAGTGGAAGGAGAGTCTTCAGTAGAAAATAATTTTATGTAAAGCAATTTGTGGCGCGTTGACAATAAGCTTAATATAAGCTTTGGCTATTACCATTCATGCAGGGCTTCTTCGATACCAAAATAGAGTTTTTAAAAGGGGTGGGACCTCAAAAGGCAGCTCTTTTGAATAAAGAGTTGAATATTTTCACTTATGGTGATTTAATACAGCATTACCCATTTCGTTACGAAGACCGAACTCAGTTTCATGAAATAAGTACCTTAAATGGCGCTATGTCTCAGGTTCAGATCAAAGGTAAGATCAGAAGTATGCAGACAATAGGAGAAGGAAGAAAGAAGCGGCTAGTGGTTCAGTTTGCTGATGGTACCGGAGAGATAGAACTGGTGTGGTTCAAAGGAATACAGTGGGTAATGAAAAAAATCCAACCAGGTATGGAATATTTGGTATTTGGTAAACCTACTGCTTTTGGGAGTAAGCTAAATATGGCTCACCCTGAAATAGAGTTAATAACCCGTCAAAACCAGGAAGCGAGCTATCTACAACCAGTGTATACCACTACTGAAGTTTTAAAGCGGAAATTTCTAGATAGCAAAGCTATAGGGAAACTACAACTTTATTTGCTTCAACAAGCGCAAAACAAAATAAGAGAAACGCTCCCAAAAAATATATTGGAAGACTATCGTCTCATTAATAAAAGAGCCGCTTTAAATAATATCCATTATCCAAAGGATCAGGCGCATCTGCAAAAGGCGCAGTTCCGACTAAAGTTTGAAGAGCTGTTCTATGTTCAGCTTAGACTGCTAAAACTTAAGATTGCTCGTATTGATAAATTTAAAGGTGCGGTTTTTCATGATACGGATTTGCTTACCCGGTTTTATAATGATCATTTGCCTTTTGATTTAACAGATGCGCAAAAAAGAGTTATAAAAGAGATCTATAAAGACATGCGCTCAGGGCAGCAAATGAACAGACTGCTTCAAGGAGATGTGGGTAGTGGAAAAACCATAGTGGCGTTTATCTGCATGCTTTTGGTGGTGGGCTCCGGTAGCCAGGCAGCCCTGATGGCGCCAACAGAAATTTTAGCAACTCAACATTTTCAGGGTTTAAAGGAGTTTGCTGATCAAATGGGCATAACCATTGCCTTATTAACAGGATCTACCAAACAGAGTGAGCGGAAAATTATTCATCAATATCTCAAAAACGGGGATCTTAATATTATTGTAGGCACACATGCTCTTTTAGAGGATATTGTGCAGTTTAAAAATCTAGGCCTCGCAGTGGTAGATGAGCAGCACAGGTTCGGTGTAGCTCAGCGGTCTAAGCTCTGGCAAAAGAATCAATACCTCTACCCGCATGTTTTGGTGATGACAGCCACTCCCATTCCACGAACACTGGCCATGACCCTCTATGGAGACTTAGATATTTCTGTAATAGATCAATTGCCGGCAGGCAGAAAGCCTATCAAAACCGTTCATAGATATGATGCTAATCGTTTGAAAGTCAATGGATTTTTGAAGGAGCAGCTAGAAGTAGGCCGGCAGGTATACATTGTTTATCCACTTATAGAGGAATCAGAAAAGCTAGATTTAAACCATTTGATGGATGGATATGAAAGTATGTGTAGAGCTTTTCCCGATGTGCCTATAAGTATAGTGCATGGTAAAATGAAACCTGATGCTAAGGACTATGAGATGCAGCGTTTTGTAAAAGCGGAGACTAAAATTATGGTAGCCACCACAGTAATAGAAGTAGGGGTAAATGTACCTAATGCCAGTGTGATGGTGATCGAGAATGCAGAGCGTTTTGGCTTAGCGCAGTTACATCAGCTACGCGGACGCGTGGGGAGGGGTGCTGAGCAATCATATTGTATACTTATGACTAATTATAAGCTTAGCAAAGAGGGTAAGGTACGGATAGATACTATGGTTAGAACTACCAATGGGTTTGAAATAGCAGATACAGACTTGCAGCTCCGTGGACCAGGAGATCTGATGGGAACCCAACAAAGTGGAGTTTTAGACTTACTTATAGCTGACTTGGGTAAGGATGGAGTCATTTTACAGGCGGCACGAGGAGCTGCTCTGAGTATTATAGACAAAGATCCCGATTTGAGCAATGTGGAGAATCAGGTTATTAATCAGCAAATTAACTCCATGAAGAAAACGGCCATTAACTGGAGCCGGATCAGTTAAAAGGAAATGACATAAAATCTTATCTTTACAAGAGAAATAAAACTATCAACTATGCGACAAAAAATTGTAGCCGGAAACTGGAAAATGAATAATACCCTGGATGAGGGACTTAAGCTTACATCAGAAATCGTTAATATGGTTAATGATGAAGTAAACACAGATGTAAGAGTGATTTTAGCTCCTCCATTTGTTCACTTAACGCAAGTAAGAGGTTTAGTTAAAGATTCAGAAAAGATTTCTCTATCTGCTCAGAACTGTAATGAAAATGACGAAGGAGCTTTTACTGGGGAAATTTCGGCTGAAATGCTGGCTTCTGTTGGAGTACAATATGTGATTTTGGGACATAGTGAGAGAAGAGAATATTTTGATGAAACCAACGAACAATTAGCTAAGAAGATTGACATTGCACTAGCCAATAATCTTAAGCCAATTTTTTGCTGTGGAGAATCTTTGGAAGTAAGAGAAAACGGATTATTTAAAGAATTTGTAAGCAATCAAATATCTGACAGCTTATTTCATTTGGGAGAAGAAGATTTGAAAAAAGTTGTTATTGCTTATGAGCCTATCTGGGCTATTGGTACTGGCAAAACAGCGTCAACAGAACAAGCGCAAGAAATGCATGCTGTAATCAGAGAGTTGTTGGCAGAGAGATACGGTGCTGATGTGGCAGAGAATATTTCTATTTTATATGGGGGTAGCTGTAAACCATCAAATGCACCTGAGCTTTTTGCTTGTAAGGATGTAGATGGAGGCCTTATAGGAGGCGCATCACTTAAATCAAGAGATTTTTTAGATATTATTAAGTCATTTTAATGTCAAAAGGCATAGAATTTATAAGTGTAAAGCTTTCTTGTGAAGAGGCTTTTATAGAAATTGTAGTAGCCGAGCTAGGAGAGCTTGGCTACAACTCTATGATGGAAACGGATGCCGGAGTAGAGGGCTATATAGAGGAGAAAAATTTTAATGAACAAGACATAAATGATTTAATCTCCAGATATTCTGAGGTTACTACCATAACTTATGAAGTAGAAGAGGTAGTATCAAGAAACTGGAATGAAGAGTGGGAGAAGAATTATGATCCTATTTCTGTAGATAAATCATGCCTGGTAAGAGCAACCTTTCATAAACCTGATCCTTCGTTTAAATACGAAATTATTATTAACCCCAGAATGTCATTTGGGACAGGACATCATGCAACCACTTATCTTATGCTCAAAACTCAGATGGAGTTAGATCATGCAGATAAAAGAGTACTTGATGCCGGCTGTGGTACGGCTATTTTAGCGGTAATGGCTGAAAAGTTAGGAGCTAAAGAAGTTATTGCCTATGATAATAATAGCTGGAGTACAGAAAATGCTCCTGAAAATGTAGAGCTAAACGAGTGTAAAAATATTACTGTGAAAGAGGGTACTATCGCTACTCTGGGCTTAGAGGGTACATTTGATATAATATTGGCTAATATTAATAAAAATGTGCTCTTGGATGAAATGGAGTCATACAGTACATACCTTCATTCAGGTAGCACCCTCGTTCTAAGTGGTTTTTATGATTATGATAAAGAAGATATTGTAAAGAGAGCCGATTCAGTAGGATTGGAATTTAGAAGCCAAAAGGATCGTAATAGCTGGGTAGCATTGGTCTTTATCAAAAAGTGATAATAATTTAATTTTTTATACTCATATTGTGTTTGAGTAGTGAGGATGTCTATAGTTGGTTATTTGATAATAATTTAAGAATTTACCAAAGGCAATTTTTTAATTAGTTAAAAGGGGTTATGTTATCGTTGTATCCTCAAACCGTAACTTACCCCGTTTAGTACTCAACTATCGTCTGGCGTTTTGAATATGTGGCAAAAAGTACTTTATCCCCTATTTGCTTTTTTTTTAATTAGTGGGCTGGCTTATTCTCAGTCAGGCACTGAAATAGAGCAAGATTCTGTAAGAAATTTATTGGATCAATCACGAGCAAAGCAGGTGCTGGGCATAAGTGATGAATTTCAAATGGCATATTTAAAAATGTCAGAGAACCAGAGAAAAACGGTGGTTTCACACATTGTTGGTCTTATGAACAATAAGGCCATTAGTTCTACTCTACGTGATTCATACCTGATTACAATGGCCAAATCTTTGAATGGAGACAATAATGCCACAGATAATTTCAGTCAATTTTTGGAGGTTACTCAGAAGGTGCTAGATACTTATTCTCCTGATCAAATAAGTAAATACTTACAGACCACAGGGCAATTTTTTGAATGGAGAGCACTGTATTTTGCTCGTTCTAATAGGCTTTTTGCTGATGGAGACTACACTATTGAGTTTGTAGAAGCGGCTCAACCGGAGGAAGTAATAGTGGAGGAGCCTGTAGATGAATACCAAGAGCCTGAAAATTATGACGATTATGAATCAGATAATTACGATGACGACGATGAGTATTGGGATGAATGGGATGATGAGCCATCAGATGATAATTGGGATACAGAATGGACTGAAGAATATGAGGAGCAAACCGAATTAGAAGATCAACAGATGATAGAAGCTATTCAGGGAGGGGGAGTAGTACTACCTGTAATTGAGGGGCCTGTTATAAAATTTGATAATGCCAACTTGAATTTTGTAAGTCCGTACGATTCGGTTTTTTTACAAAATACCAGCGGCACCTTTTTGATACTTAAAGATCAGTTTGTAGGTAACGGTGGCAAGTTTGATTGGACCATGGCTGGATTAGGAGCGGATTCGGTATTTTGCTCATTCCCGGAATATAGCTTTGATACAAGAAAACCTAGGCTTAAGGTCGAATCAGCTAAACTTACTTATAAGGGTAAAATAGATGAGCCTGTAGAAGGTATTTTTGAATATAAAAGCATAAAGCATGACACGACAACCGACTCTCGCTATCCCAGGTTTATTTCTTACTACAGTAATATTAATGTAAAGAACATAGGAAAAGACCTAATCTATCATGGAGGCTTTTCTCTTGATGGTGCTAAAATAAATAGTGCTTCTGTTATGGGGAGTTACTCTATGATTGAGGTTAGAAATGATCAAAGCCGGAAATTCAAGGCGCGAGCTCCAATTTTTGAATTTGGAGATTCTATAGTAACTGCGAAGAGAGCTTCTGTAGTTATATATCAGAATTATGATTCTATTTACCACCCGGCACTACGCTTAAAATATGATTACGAGAATCAGAAACTGGTCTTACAAAAGGATAAAGGTGGGTTTAGAAATACGCCATTTGTAAGTTCATATTTTAATATAGATTTCACCGCTGATCTTATCCGTTGGGATTTACAGTCAGACAGTTTGAATGTTTCCATTATGGAAGCAGCTCGAATGGTACCGTTAAACATAGAGTCGGCAGATCATTATTCTTATGATGATTATAGTAGCTTAGGGGATAAAATTTACCCTTTCAACCCTCTAGCCATGGTGGCAGCATATAGCAGAAAGGAAGGGGTGGATGAATTTTATGTTGATGAGCTTGCCAAGAGCTATAAAAAAGATATTGATGTAATGAAGGGGGCTATGCTCTTTTTATCCCAAAAAGGTCTTATTGGTTATGATTCAAATAAAGGTTTAGTAACAGTAAAAGATAAGGCTAAGCATTTATTTAACTCCCGGTTTGGTAAAAAGGATTATGATAACATCGTTATATCATCAGTCATTCATTACAAGCCCAATGCTACTTTAAACTTTCCCAAAAGCTATATGAAGGTAAGGGGGGTAGAAAGTTTCAAAGTAAGTGATTCATTAAACGTAGTTATTGAACCTGACAGTAGTGAGATTACACTTATGGAAAACAGGGACATTATGTTTAATGGAAAAATCTCTGCTGGTAACTTCGAGTATATAGGAGAGGATTTTTATTTCGAGTACGATAGCTTTCTTATAAGCATGGGGAAGATCTTCTCTATTCAATTCTACGTGCAAGATGAGAAAACCCATGCCAGAACTAAAGTTGATAACTCTATGGTAGCCGTGCCGGATGAAAATAATCCGGAAAGTACGGGAGCTACTCAAGGTACTTTATATATTAATAAGCCGAATAATAAATCAGCAAAGGTAAAATATGCCAATTATCCTAAATTTAATGCAGGACAAGGAGCCTTGGTATATTTTGATAGGCAAGAAATTCTTGGGGGAGTATATGACAAATCATTAAAATTTGAAGTGCCTCCTTTTGATATAGATAGTTTAAGTGGAGAAGATCCTTCCTCTATTGAATTTGGAGGTGGTTTTAAATCTGGAGGTATATTCCCTGATTTTGAAGAGAAGCTGATTATAATGCCTGATAATACCTTGGGTTTTAATCACCAGGTGCCACAAGAAGGTTATATGCTTTATAATGACCCTGAGGCTACTTATTATGATCATATTACTTTAAATAAAAAGGGATTGCAAGGAAAAGGCGAACTCCAATACCTGGCAGCTAATCTTAAGTCTGATAATTTTATATTTTACCCCGATTCAGTAACTGGTAACGGAGAGTACTTACATATGGAAGAATCTGAGTTTAATGGAAATAGTTACCCTCAGACTTCTGTAGAAAATTACAGCATGAAATGGGTGCCTGCTAAGGACAGGATGTACATAAAAAATGAAGATGATCCAATCAAATTCTACAATGAAACGGCTACTCTAGATGGCACGGCTATCCTTTCTAAGGAAGGTATGTTTGGAGGAGGAACACTCTTAACAAGAGGTTCAGAGTCAAAGTCTAAGAGTATGAGGTTTGAGAATGATAGGTTCTCGGCTCGGCATGCTGATTTTGAATTAAAATCTGATAACCCTGATAAGCCCGCGTTAGCAGGTGATGACGTACGGTTAAGGTTTAATCTGGGAGAAGATTATGCTGTAATTAGTCCTGAAATTGAGGGGCAGGATGCTATTGAGTTTCCTTTTGCTCAGTTCAAGACTTCTATATCAGAGGCTCGCTGGGACCTTGTACAGGATAAGGTAACTATGACTAAGCCTGATGACGTGCCATTAGAGAGTTCATATTTCTATACTACCAGAAAGGATCTCGATTCACTAAGGTTTAATGCAACTAATGCAGAGTATGATATTAAAACATCAGAACTTAAAGTGTCTGGTATTCCATTTATTGTGGTGGCCGATGCTAAGATTACTCCTGAAAATAATGAGGTTTTAATTCTGGAAAATTCTAAAATAGGTCGATTAACCAATACCACTATTGTATTGGATACGCTATACGAATATCATAAGCTTACAGAAGGAGTAATTGATATTATTTCTAGAAATGAGTTTACTGGGTATGCTACTTATAATTTCGTGAATGCTCTTAATGATACTGTGCCGGTAAGGATGGAGAACTTCCATTTGGAGAAGTTTGAAAGTAAAAATAGCAGAAAGAAAGATGCTTTTGAAATGCACACGGTGGCTAATGGTACTATAGGAGGTGATCAAAATATACTCATATCTCCAGGGATGTTCTATAAAGGAGATGTAATTATGTATGCTAACCGCCCTACTATGGAGCTTGATGGCTTTATAAAGTTAGATATTAACGAACCTGATTATGATACCTGGATAGTTCAAAAGAGTACTGGAGAGCAGAGAGAGGTTATGATTGACTTTGATAATACTTTAACAGAAATGGGACAGAAGCTGCAGGCTGGCCTTTATTATAACATAGAAGACAATAGCTTATATAATACATTTGTTTCTGATGAGATAGTGGATGATGACCCTTTCTTTGCGGCTAGTGGTATGCTTACTTATGACAAGGAAACTGGAGAATTTGCTGTACAGGATACACTTAAAGCCGCAGGAAAAAGCTTTAAGGGGAAAGTATATAAGTATAACCAGGAAACAAAGACAGTCAAATTTGAAGGACCTGTTAACTTAGTGAGACCTGATGAAGATTTTGTGCTCAAAGCTACAGCTATTGGAAATGGAAATATAGAAACAAATGAATATACTCTTAACAGCCTGATTACTGTTGACATTGCTAATGTGCCTACTATGGCCTTTGATGCCATGGCTAGAGATATTAAAGACGTAATTACTAATCTAGGTGCGCCTGAAGGTATGGGAGACCCCACTCAGCTGTTATATAAATTAGGAGATATGATTGGTGAGCGCCCCACGAAAGAGTATGAAAAATTATCTAAAGAGGAGCATGTGCCTCTTGGTGGTTTTGCTAAGGAAACATCAGCACCTTTAACTTTTACTAATGTCGACCTTAAATGGTCTACCGATTATAATGCTTTTTATAGTGAAGGAAAGCTTGGTCTTTCAAATATTAGAAGCACAGATTTAAATGCTTCACTTGAAGGTTTTATGGAGATAACTAAAAATGAAGGTGGAGGTACTATTTTTAACCTATTTCTCAAGGCGTCACCAGCTTCATGGTTTTTCTTTAGCTATGAAGATGATCAGCTACTCGTATTTTCTAGCAATAATATCTTTAATGATGTTATCAACAAAAAGAGTAATGGAGCTAAGGCTAAGATAGGAGATTTAGTTTTCGCTCCTGCAGATAAGGCTGAGACTCTGAATTTTATCAACAGATTTAGGCTTCAATATTACGGTATAGATGATATATATGATCTAGACTCAGATATAGAGCCTGAGGTTGAAGACCTTCCGGATGATGGGTTCGGCGGGGCTCAGGAAGATGATGGCTTTGATGATGGTGACGATGGGTTCTGATAGGTTAAGATTTTTAAATTTTATTATCTTTGAACTAATAATTTTTAAAGTAAGTTCTACACTTACCTTGTTCAACTAAACCAACTTATATGATTGCAGCGATAATTATAGCAATATTAATTTCTTACTTATTAGGTTCTATCCCTTCCGCCGTATGGTTTGGCAAAGCGCTTTACGGCATAGACGTAAGGGAGCACGGGAGTGGAAACCCTGGAGCTACAAACACTTTCAGAGTGCTTGGCAAAAAAGCAGGAATAATAGTAATGCTGGCTGACATCGTAAAAGGTATGGCTGCTTCTTCAGTAGCAGTAATACTAATGAACCTGCAGTTTATTGATGAGAATAACCTTGTTACGTTCAAACTCATTCTAGGTGTTGTAGGGGTAATAGGACATATATTTTCAGTGTTCCTACACTTTAAAGGTGGAAAAGGGGTTGCTACTCTTTTAGGGATGATGATTGCGATTCACTACGAAGTCGCTCTATTGTGTATAGTTGTATTTGTAGTAACTCTATTGATATCAAAATATGTGTCTTTATCATCTATCATAGGCACTTTATCTTTCCCTGCTATGCTTTTGTTCGTGCCTAGGTTTCAAACCAGCGAACCACTTTTAGTGATATTTGGATTCTTCTTGTTCATAGTTATCGTATGGACTCACCATAAAAACATAAGAAGAATTATGGAAGGACATGAGAGTAAGACCTATCTCATAAAATCAAAGAAGGAGGATTAGAAAACTAATCCTCTTATACTTGAGTGCTACTGATCATTTCTAGCAAACTATCAATATGTTCGCGATTATTTGATAATCGTGGCACTTTATTTTGTCCGCCTAACTTTCCTCGCTTTTTCATCCAGTTGTAGAAGGTGCCCTCTGGTACATCATGTACTACAGGCATTACAAGTGCCATGTCTTTATACCTCTTGGCATCATAATCAGAATTTATTTTTCTTAGATTTTCATCTAGTAATTGAGAGAAGGTGTCTAAGTCAGAAGGGCTTTGCTTGAATTCTATCACCCATTCGTGTCCTCCTTTACTTCCTTCGTCGAAGTAAATAGGAGCGGCTGTATAATTATCGATAATGGCTCCTGTATTTTCACAAGCAATAGTAATTGCTTTCTCTGCATTCTCAATAATTAACTCTTCACCAAAAGCATTGATAAAATGCTTAGTTCTGCCTGATATCTTAATTCTATAGGGTGATAAACTGGTGAACTTTATTGTGTCACCAATTTTATAGCGCCAAAGTCCTGCATTAGTTGTGATGAGTAGAGCATAGTTTTTTCCAATTTCTACCTGATCTAAGGTTAAAGTATCAGGGTGTTCCTCATCATGCTGATCATAGGGAATAAATTCATAGAATATTCCATAATCAAGCATTAGAAGTAGGTCATCACTATTGGCTACATCTTGAATGCCAAAGAACCCTTCTGAGGCATTGTACGTCTCCCAGTAGTTCATTCCTGATGAAGGAATAAGTTTATTAAACAGCTCTCTGTAAGGGGTGAATGACACGGCACCATGGAAAAATACCTCCAAGTTAGGCCATATATCAAGTATATTATTGGTTCCTTTTAGGGCAAGTACTTTCTGTATTAGTAAGATGGTCCAAGTGGGTACACCTACCAGGTTGGTCACATTCTCTTCAGATGTGATCATGGCCATCTTTTCTATTTTTTCCTCCCATTTATCCATTAGAGCTACTTCCAGTTTTGGGGTACGGATAAACTGAGCCCATATGGGGAGGTTTTTCATTATCACAGCAGAAACATCTCCATAAAAGGAGTTAGAATCAGGGCTGAATTCATTGATTTGATGGCTGCCTCCTATGGTTAATCCTTTTCCTGTAAACATTCTGGTTTCAGGATTACTGTTTACATAGAGCGAAATAAGGTCTTTGCCTCCTTTAAAATGGCAATCCTCAAGTGCCTCTTGAGATACAGGTATAAATTTACTCCTGGCATTAGTAGTGCCTGAAGATTTTGCAAACCAGGTGATTTCTGAAGGCCATAGAATATTTTGCTCTCCCTTCATAAGACGCTCTATATAAGGAAAGAGTTGCTCATAAGAATGTACAGGAACCCTGTTTTTGAACTCTTCATAATTACTGATGTCTTTAAATCCGTATTTTTTGCCGAATTCAGTATGTTTTGCTTCAGTAACGAGCTTCTTAAGTAGTTCTCTTTGAACTTCATGTGGGTATTTTAAAAAAAGCTCAATATCATGTATGCGCTTTTTCATCACCCAGGTTAATATGGAATTGAGTATATCCACGAGTTACAGTAGTTAGGCCTTAGTGTCAATGCTAAAAATAGCAAATTCCGAATGAAATAGGGCTCTTAGACTTTTCTTTTTAATTCGAAGTGCTGACCCAAGTAAACTCTTCGAACCTGTTCATCTGCTGCAAGTTCTTCCGCAGATCCAGCTTTTAAAAGCTTACCTTCAAACATGAGGTAAGCTCTATCTGTGATAGATAAGGTTTCATTTACATTATGGTCAGTAATGAGTATACCTATATTTTTCTGCTTTAGCTTAGCTACGATGGTTTGAATCTCTTCTACTGCTATTGGGTCCACTCCTGCAAAAGGCTCGTCTAATAGTACGAATTTTGGGTCTACGGCCAGTGCTCGCGCAATTTCTGTTCTTCTTCTTTCTCCTCCAGAAAGAACCATTCCAAGGTTTTTTCTAACATGAGTTAAGCTGAATTCTTCAAGCAGGGCTTCACACTTTTCCTTTTGTTCTGCCTTAGAAATTTTGCGTAACTCTAAGACAGCCATAATATTTTCTTCTACGGTCAGCTTTCTGAAAACAGAGGCCTCCTGAGCCAAGTAACCTATTCCTAGTTTAGCTCTGCGATACATTGGTAGATGGGTGATGTTCTCGCCTTCAAGAAAGATTTCTCCTTCATTTGGTTTTATAAGGCCTACTATCATATAGAAAGTAGTAGTTTTACCGGCTCCATTAGGTCCTAATAGCCCTACTATCTCTCCTTGCTCAACTTTTACAGAGACATCGTTTACTACTGTACGCTTTTTATATTTTTTTATTAAGTGGTCTGCTCGTAAGATCATAAGTGCAAAAGTAACTATTCAAACTTGATATCCTTTAATTTTAATTGAATGGACTGATAACCCATATAATTATTTTCTTCAACATTAAATGCTATGCTGAAATTTTGTCCGTTTCGGATGAGGGGCTCATATTCCGCCAGGTTAAATCCTATTACATCAAACTTAAGGTTAGAGCCTTTCTGCTGTGCAATAAATTTAAGATGCTGGTTTTTCAATACTCTCAAAGAGCTTGCCACACTTACATTTTCAGCTAAAAAAACAGGTTGCATATTTTCTGGTCCGAAAGGCTCCATTTGTGCAATAATATTAAGAAATTTTTTGCTGATTTGATTGAAGCTGATTTTACTATCAATATTAATCAATGGTATTAGGAGCTCTTCTGGGATAGAATTAGCTACTACTTCTTCAAATTTTTGCTGAAAGGCAGGGATATTTTCTATGTCCATAGTGAGGCCTGCTGCGTATTTGTGTCCTCCAAACTGTTCCAAAAGATCACTACAGCTGGATATGGCATTGTATACATCGAAGCCAGGTACTGATCGGGCAGAGCCAGCTGCTTTATTGTTTGATTCTGTTAAAATGATGGTAGGCCTGTGATAATGCTCAATGCAGCGTGAGGCGACAATACCTATTACGCCTTTGTGCCAGTCGTTTTTAAATAGTACGGTTGTTTTTGAAGATTTTAGCAGGTCATCATTTTCTATCATTTTGATAGCTTCATCAGTAATGCTAGAATCAAAATCCTTTCTTTTATTATTACGGATATTAAGCTTTTCAGCATAGTGATAGGCTTCATCTTCAGAGGAGGCTAGCAGCAAGTTAACAGCCATCTTTGCATGATCTATTCGGCCAGCCGCGTTGATACGGGGAGCCATGCCGAATACTATTCCTGTAATATTTATTTCTTTTTTAACTCCAGACAGGTGCATGAGAGCAGCCAGGCCAGGACGAGGGGCTTCATTGAGTTTCTTTATTCCAAAATGAGCAAGCACACGGTTTTCTCCGGTTATGGGTACGATGTCTGATGCAATGCTAACTACTACCAGGTCGAGGTAATCAAGTGGATTTTTGCACCATTTAGGATTACGCTGTGTTAGTGCCTGCATTAGTTTAAAACCAATGCCACAGCCTGGTAATTCTTTGTATGGATAGGGGCAGTCATCTCTTTTGGGATCAAGGGTGGCTACTGCAGGAGGCAGTTCATCTCCAGGGCGGTGATGATCGCAAATAATGAAATCAATTTTTTTTTCAGCGGCGATTTTTACTAGCTCTACTGACTTAATGCCACAGTCTAGGGTGATGATTAGTGAGAAGTTATTTTCGTGCGCCCAATCTACACCTTGCCTTGAAACCCCATACCCCTCTTTATAGCGGTCTGGAATATAAAAGTCGCAATTGGGATAAAAAGAATTTAGAAAGTGGAAGAATAAGGCTACAGAGGTGGTGCCGTCGACATCGTAATCTCCATATACTAGAATGTGTTCCTGCTTAGCGATAGCTTTCTCTATACGTTCAACAGCCAAGTCCATATCCTTCATCAAAAAAGGATCATGCAGCATTTTTAATGAAGGCCTGAAATAAGACTTAGCGGCTTCAAAACTATCTATTCCCCTTTGAGCTAATATATTGGCCAATGGCCTGCTTACATTAATAGCATTATGTAGGTTCTCTATTACCTCTTCTTCAGCAGCTTCTTTTAACGCCCATCTTTTCTCCACCATGGCTCTAAATTAATGACCTCCAATAAAAAAAGCAGTACAATTGCACTGCTTTTCTTTCATACATGTTATGAGATAAATTTATTCAGAGTCTGAAGGCCCGCCTGATGCGATAACTCCTTCTAGTACATCTTTTATATCTACTCTTGTACCATCTTTATAAGGAACGATCCAAGCATCTTTCACGCCCATTTCTCTTAGGTATTTTTTGAAAGTGTCGGCTTCCCAATAGTCTCTAAACTGGCCTAAAGTGATTTTTTGCATACCATCTTCACTCTCTCCGCTGAAATTCTCATTGTTATCAAAGTATTTTGAAAGATCTTTATTTCTAAAGGCTCCTACTTGTACTTTAAAAACTACTCCATCTACCATTTTACCGTCAGTAGATGGGGCTGAGGTAGCGGGAGCTGCTTGGGCATCTCTAAGCTCAGCTCTGGCGCTTGCTAAGTCATTTCTAAGTTTAGACATATCTTCTTGCAACTCACTTATTTTTGCATTTTGATCGCTTACTCTTGACTGTAAACCGGTGTTTTCATTTTTCAGTGAGCTTACTTCTCCTTCTAATGACTCTTTTGCTTCCACCAGTTGTTTTAGCTCTTCAGGGCTTTTTTTGTATTCTTTTGCTTTATTCTTCCACTCCTTTTCTTCGTCTTTTGAAAGCTGAGCATACGAACTTGTGACCCAAGCTACAGCCAATACCAACGTAAGTAATGCAGTTATTCTTTTCATATGTCTAAAATTTTAATTTTAGGCCGTTAAAAATGTAGGCCGCTTGTCTGAAATTTCTGCTAATTTATTGTTATTTCAGACAATTTAGTTTATTGCATTTTAAAAAATATTCGAAAATATAGTTAATATATTTAAGATAATGAAAATTACTTTTTCAAGCTACCTACCATATCTTCGGGTTTAACCCACTCATTAAACTCATCTTCTGTTAAAAATCCTGACTTAACGGCTTCTTCTTTCAGGGTGGTTCCATTAGTATGAGCAGCCTTAGCTATCTTAGCAGCTTTTTCATATCCAATGTGAGTATTCAGAGCAGTTACAAGCATTAAGCTATTATTAAGATGTTGCTCAATGTTTTTGTAATTAGGCTCTATTCCCACAGCACAGTTTTCAGTGAATGATACGCAGGCATCTCCAATTAGACGTGCAGATTGAAGGAAGTTAGCCGCCATTACTGGCTTGAATACGTTCAACTCATATTGACCTTGTAATCCACCTACAGAAATAGCTACATCATTACCTACTACCTGTGCACAAACCATAGTTAAGGCTTCGCACTGTGTTGGGTTTACTTTTCCTGGCATAATAGATGATCCTGGCTCATTAGCAGGGATGTTAATTTCTCCTATGCCTGCTCTTGGACCAGAAGCTAGTTGGCGGATATCGTTTCCGATTTTGTTCAAAGAAACGGCTAATTGCTTTAAAGCTCCATGAGACTCTACAATAGCATCATGAGCAGCCAAGGCTTCAAATTTATTTTCAGCACTTACAAAAGGAAGTCCAGTAAATTCAGCTATTTTTTCAGCCACCAAATCAGCGTATCCTTCAGGGGTGTTAATACCAGTGCCTACGGCAGTACCACCTAGGGCTAGCTCAGAAAGGTGTGCCAGTGTGTTTTTTAATGCTTTCAATCCATGGTCAAGTTGAGACACATAACCAGAGAACTCTTGCCCTAAGGTAAGGGGAGTCGCATCCATAAGATGTGTTCTTCCTATTTTAACAACATCTTTATATTCCTCTGATTTTTGTTTTAATGTATCTCTCAACATTTCAACTCCTGGAATGGTAGTTTCTACAATCATCTTGTAGCAAGCAATGTGCATTCCAGTAGGGAAAGTATCATTAGATGATTGAGATTTGTTTACATCGTCATTGGGGTGAATAGTTTTTTTAGAATCATCTAGTTTACCACCATTAATAACGTGAGCACGATTGGCTATTACCTCATTCGTATTCATATTGGATTGCGTACCAGACCCCGTCTGCCATATTACTAATGGAAACTGGTCATCATGCTTTCCTTCCAGAATTTCGTCACACACCTTAGAAATAAGGTTTTTCTTCTCTTCATCTAAAGCGCCTAAAGCGTGATTGGTATGGGCGGCTGCTTTTTTCAAATAAGCAAAACCATAAACTACTTCAAGTGGCATGCTGGCTGCAGCCCCTATTTTAAAGTTGTTCCTTGATCTTTCGGTTTGGGCTCCCCAGTACTTGTCAGCAGGTACCTTTACTTCGCCCATAGTGTCCTTTTCTATGCGATATTCCATGAATAAAGAGGTTTTTCTGTTTTTGGCAAAAATATAAAATATTTATTGCAGAGCGGTATAGAAGGGTATCTATTATGGGTATTATTATCATATATTAGCCGACTTTACAAGGAAAAGTTCGTTACTCACCGGTATATGCGCGTTGTTTACCGATCAGGCTCAACAGATAAGTTATGAATGAGGTAAAATAGAATATAATTAAACATTAAAATTATGAGCGAACATTCAAATAATGATAGGAGAGTATGGCTAGGAGTATTTCTGGTGATCATGGGCGGAACTTTGTTATTGCATAACCTTGATCTGATCCCTTATTTTATTCCTCATGTATTCATTTCAGTAAAAAGCTTATTTATATTGCTTGGTATTTACTTAATAGTTGGTCGTAAAAAACCAGAAGTCGGCGTTGTGTTTATTGCTTTAGGTGGTGTTTTGCTGGCCCGAGATCTAGGATGGCTACATCACTTTAATATATGGCAGATATTTTGGCCTGCTGTAATAGTCCTCATTGGTATATCGCTTATTACTCGTCGGGGTTTTAGGGAGAATAATAATAGACAGGGGGTTAGCTTTACAGATGACGAAAAAAAAAAGGGAATAGACTACATTGATGATTTTGCTGTATTTGGTGGGCATGAGATCAATATCGATTCTCAAAATTTTAAGGGAGGTAGGATAAATGCTGTTTTTGGCGGTTCTACTATAGATCTTAGGAATGCCAACTTATATCCTGGCGTAAACGTACTTGATCTTTTTGCTATGTTTGGAGGAACCTCTATTGTGGTGCCACCAGACTGGACAGTGCATGTGGAGGTTTCAGCAGTACTAGGAGGATTTAGTGATAAAAGGGTATCAGCCTTGAAGGTAGTACCAGACCCTCAAAAGATATTGGTAATAAAGGGCTTTGTAATGTTTGGTGGCGGTGATGTAAAGCTTACCAGATAATTAATAAATAATGAAGCATCCACTTGTAAACAAGAATATATTCATTTATCTGTTAGCTTGGGTAATTGTAGCCCTTACTCACATTAGTATTTTACATTTTCATTATGAGATAGGTTGGCTTCAAGCTTTTTTGGATAGTGCTGTTTTTAATTTGTTAATGGCTGCATTGGGCCTGAGTTATTGGTACGTTATTCAATTTGTATCTCCGGCACAGCAAGGGCTTGCTACCAGCATAGTGAGCATAGCACTTTCATTACTGATCTCTTTGTCACTTATAGATTATATTGCCTTTCTTATTATTAGTCAAATTTTTTCAGACGATCAGGTTTATATAGACCTTTTATCTGGTACTATGCCCTGGAGGTTGCTAGTAGGAATACTTTACCTGCTCATTATTATTATGGTTTATTATCTTTTGAAGTATAATACTGACCTTAATGAAAGAGAGCAAAGAGAGAGTGAAATGAGGGATTTGCTTAAGCATTCTGAATTGGAAATGCTAAAATTTCAAATCAATCCCCATTTTATATTTAACAGTCTTAATTCAGTGAGCTCTTTAACTATTACTGAACCTGAAATAGCTAGAGATATGGTTATTAAATTGTCAGATTTTCTACGTTCTTCGTTAGGTAGAGATGCCCCCGAAAGCCATAATTTGAAAGAAGAGCTTTTACAAATGAATTTATACCTGGATATTGAGAAAATTAGGTTTGGAGATAGGCTATGTATAAAAAACGAGATAGATAGCCAGTGTGAAAACATGACCTTGCCTAATATGATACTTCAGCCATTATATGAGAATGCAATTAAGTATGGCATATATGAGCAATTGGAGGAGGTAACTATTCATACAAAATGTACCTGCGATGATGGTAATCTTAAGATTGCTATATCAAACAGCTACGATTCTGAATCTGTACCTTTAAAAGGAAAGGGAATAGGTCTGCGAAATGTCCGAAACAGGCTTGAGCTTATCTATGGAATACCAGGGCTAGTTACTATTCAAAAGGAAAGAAGACGCTTTACAGTTATTTTACTCATTCCACAAAATCTAATAACTAATGATCAAGTCGCTCGTAATAGATGATGAAAAATTAGCCAGAGATGTGATTTCGGCATATTTAAAGGATCAGCCGGATATTGAGGTTATAGCTGAATGTAGCAATGGCTTTGAGGGAGTTAAAGTTATACAAGAAATGAAGCCTGATCTGATTTTCTTAGACATACAAATGCCTAAGCTTACAGGTTTTGAAATGTTAGAGCTGTTGGATGAAGTGCCTGTCATTATTTTTAGTACTGCTTTTGATGAGTATGCTATTAAGGCTTTTGAAAAAAGTGCTGTGGATTACTTATTGAAGCCCTATTCAAAACAGCGGTTTGAAGAATCATTAGCAAAGGCAAGAGTGAAATTAAAAAACCTGGAATCTTCACCTATAACTATGGATGCTTTGCTGGAAGAAAAGCGGCAGGAGGTTGAGCAGTTACAAAGAATAGTAGTAAGGTCAGGAAATAAAATAGTGATTATTCCCACAGCTAAGCTGGATTATATAGAGGCTCAAGATGATTATGTGGCCTTGTATAGTGAGGGGAAGAAATACTTAAAGCAGATAACTATGAAATATCTGGAACAGTCTCTTCCTGCAGCTGAGTTTGTAAGAGTACATCGTTCCTATATTGTAAGGGTAAGTATGATTGATCGATTAGAACCCTATACTAAAGATAGTTATGTAGCTATATTGAAGGATACATCAAAAATATCAGTAAGTCGTTCTGGCTATGCATCCTTAAAGGAAGTGCTTAATTTTTAGTGTTTTAGCACTCGGATCATTTAAAAAATTTTATTCTGCTTCTTTCAGTAAAATTTAGTTGCTTTTTCTGTTAAAAGTTTTCATATTGGATTTAGAAATCGATTGCGGTTGATTTTTGTTCCACCTAAACCCAGGCTAATGAGAAAGTATTTGGCTTTATTGGCAGTAATCTTTGTAGTTAGTTTTGGCTGTGATAATGATTCAGAGAATATTACGCCAGAAACATTTCTAGAGCCAGAACCCAGATTGCTGTCAAGAGAACAATTAGATAATATGATCATTTCCTCATTGCAAGAGAAAGATGAGTTTAGGTGGTCTCAAGCTTCTGATGAAGAGTTATTTAGCGCTCTAATGTTAGGAGATAGTATTCTGACGATAGGTTATCGTCCTACATCTGAAGAGAATATAGCTCGTAAAATGGCTTATATTGATGTAGAAGATGAGGTATGGCAAAAGGCCAGGCTAGATATTTTAAAGACTATAAAAGATAAGGGTGAGAATAGTGGCAAGTCGCTTAGAAGTGCTGACCTTAATCTTTTTGAGCACGCAGTGCTGCCTTTTATTGAAATTAAAATATCAGATTTTGAAATTATAAAGAGCATTAGGCAGCTTCCTAATGTGAGATATGCAGAGCCTTTGGGTTATGAAGTTAACTTCAGGTCTGCTGGCACGAATAACCGGGAGGAAAGCGATAGTGGTTGTAGCAATGATCCTGAAAATGGTCTTTCCCTCGATGATTATATGGTGATTTCACCGAATGCTAAAGTATCATGGAACTACAGTTTTATGAATATACCTCAGGCCTGGAATTACGCTACAGGACAAGGTATTACGGTAGGATTAATTGATACTGGCATTTCTGCAGGACAAGCTAAACTGAACAGTCAGTTTAATTCCGGTTATTCGAGCGGCAGATATGTTAACAAGTATGGATTTTACAATAGCAGTTTCTGGCCATGGGATACAGATCCGGATGGGCCTGATGACCAATGTGGGCATGGAACGGCTATGGCTGGTGTAATGGCAGCGCCAAGATCTAACTCTGGTTCTTCAGTAGGAGTGGCTTATAATGCTAATTTAGTAGCCGTAAGAGGTACAGGAGATGTGCTCGTAAATAGTGGTAAAGAGAAAACTGGAGTCTCAGATGCACTGGTTTTTCTGGGAGATAGAACAGGTGTGAAGATTATAAGCATGTCTATAGGAGATGTTTTCACTAATTCTAAAGTAGAGGATGCCATTAGATATGCATATGGAAAAGGCAAGTTGATATTTGCGGCAGCAGGTACTTCTACTTCTTTTACTAATTGGTATGGAGTGATTTTCCCTGCTTCTATGAGCGAGACCGTAGCTGTTACTGGTATAAAAGAAGGGCAATACGAAAGATGTGATGTTTGCCACTCAGGCCCTAAAGTGGATTTTACTATTGTAATGGAAAAGGCCTCTAATGATAGGCATGGATTAACCCTAGCTATGAGTGGTGATCAGCCATCAACCGTAGGCGGTAGTTCTGTAGCCACAGCTACTGCAGCAGGAATTGCAGCTTTGGTATGGTCTAATCATCCAAATTGGAATCGAGATCAAGTTTTAAATAAACTTAAAGAGACGGCCGATCTGTACCCTAATCGAAACTCGGAATATGGCTGGGGTACAATTGATGCGTTAGCGGCTGTTAATTAAGTTCTCTCTGGTTTGATTTGTGGACGGTAGTTACCGACCATGTTTTTAGTTTGGCCCGATAGAAGATCGGGCCTTGCTTTTTTTTTAAGACAGTTTATTGTAAAAATCCCAAATGGTTATGCCTAGGCTTACCGATATGTTTAAGGAGTGTTTGGTTCCATGTTGAGGTATTTCTAGACAAACATGAGCTTTTGATACTACTTCTTCACTTACACCAAATACTTCATTGCCAAAAACTAAGCAGTACTTTTTGTTCTTTTCTGGTTTGAATTCATTTAGAGCAATACTTTCATCTACTTGCTCTATAGCTATTATCTCATAACCTTCAGCTTTTAAATCATCTACAAGCTTAGGAGTATCTTCTGCGTGCTCCCAGTCTACAGACTCAGTAGCTCCCAATGCCGTTTTAGTTATTTCTCTATGTGGTGGTGTGGCTGTTATGCCTCCCAGATAAATTTTTTCTATAAGAAAGGCATCTGATGTTCTAAAGGCTGATCCTACATTATTCATGCTTCTGATGCTATCAAGCAAAATAACGACAGGAAGCTTCTCCGCTTCTTTAAACTCTTCTACTGTTTTTCGATCTAGCTCTTCATTGGCTAATTTTCTCATCCTGCAAAAATGCGGTATTTTCGAGCTTTATAATAATTTAATGTCAATTAGTGTCATTGAATATAAGTTGTTAATACTCTCAAAATAGTTAATCTTTGTGGTGAAAACGGAACCCTATCCATGGCTAAGAAAAAAGAAGCGAAAGAGACTCCATTAATGAAACAATATAATGCAATAAAAGGCCGGTACCCCGGCGCATTATTGCTTTTTAGAGTAGGTGATTTCTATGAAACATTTGGTGAAGATGCGGTAAGAGCCAGTAAGGTTCTTGATATAGTACTTACTAAGAGAGCCAATGGTTCTGCTTCTCATATTGAATTGGCCGGATTTCCTCATCATTCTTTAGATACATACTTGCCAAAACTGGTTCGTGCAGGTAACAGAGTAGCTATATGTGATCAGCTGGAGGATCCCAAGTCAGTAAAAGGAATAGTCAAAAGAGGTGTCACTGAGCTTGTTACACCCGGACTTTCTTTTAATGATAATGTGCTGGAGAAAAAAGCCAATAACTTTTTAGCTTCAGTTCATTTTGATAAAAATGGAGCTGGCGTTGCTTTTCTTGATGTTTCCACCGGAGAGTTTATGGCGGCACAAGGGTCAATGGACTACGTCTCTAAGCTTTTTCAAGGTTTTTCTCCTTCAGAGGTAATTTACTGTAAGGCTGCAAAAAAGCAGGCTGAAGAGCTTCTTCAGGATGAATACATTACCTTTTCTTTAGATGAGTGGATATACGGTTTGGACTTTGGCTATGAAAAATTAATAAACCATTTTCAAACCTCTTCTTTAAAAGGATATGGCATAGAAGGAATGGATCATGCCATCATAGCTGCAGGAGCCATTTTACATTATCTCGAGGAAACGGAGCATAGGGAAGTGAAACACATTTCGGCTATTTCCAGAATAGACGAAGATAAGTATGTATGGCTTGATAAGTTTACAATTAGAAATCTTGAACTCATATTTCCTCAGCATGATGGTGGAGTTCCTCTTATAGATATATTGGATTGTACGGTTACGCCAATGGGCTCTCGTCAGTTGAAGAAATGGATGGTTTTGCCGCTTAAGGAGATTAATGCTATTAATCAGAGGTTGAAAATAGTTGAGGGCTTTCATCAAACTCCTGATTTGCAGGAAGAGGTGCAGAAGAACTTAAAAAATATTGGTGATCTGGAGCGGTTGATTTCAAAGGTAGCTGTTGGTCGGATTAATCCTAGGGAAATGAATCAGCTCAAAAAGGCAATGCAAAACACGCTGCCTATTAAAACTACTCTTCAAAACAGTGATTTTGATGAGCTAAAAAAGCTGGCTGACCAACTAAACCCGTGCGAGTTTTTATTGGAGAAAATAGAAAATGAACTTAAAGAAGATGTGCCTATAAACGCTTCAGTAGGAGGTCTGATTAGGGATGGAGTAGATGAAGAGCTTGATGAGTTGAGAAAGATAGCTTATTCAGGAAAAGACTATTTGGTGCAGATTCAGCAAAGGGAAAGTGAAAGAACAGGTATTCCTTCTTTAAAAATTGCCTATAATAAAGTTTTTGGCTATTACCTGGAAGTGAGTAATGCCCACAAAGATAAGGTGCCGGGAGAGTGGATAAGAAAACAAACCTTGGTTAATGCAGAACGCTATATTACGGAAGAGCTTAAAGTATATGAAGAAAAGATATTAAATGCCGAGGAGAAACTGTTTATAATAGAACATCGTATTTTCAATGAACTAGTGCTTAATGCTGCAGATTATGTTACCCAAATTCAGCAAAATGCGAGGGTTCTTTCGGTTATTGATTGTCTTTCCTCTTTTGCCCAGGTGGCTCAGGCTAATAAGTACGTGAAGCCTAATGTTAATGATTCTACTACGATAGATATTAAGGAGGGGAGGCATCCTGTTATAGAAAAGCAGTTGCCAATAGGTGAGACATATATTCCCAATGATGTTTTTATAGACAATGATAATCAGCAAATTATTATTATAACCGGGCCAAATATGGCCGGTAAGTCTGCTTTACTTCGGCAAACAGCCTTAATTACCCTTATGGCTCAAATGGGATCTTATGTGCCGGCTAAAAGTGCCTCAATTGGTATCGTGGATAAGGTCTTTACAAGAGTAGGAGCATCAGATAATTTGTCTAAAGGAGAATCTACCTTTATGGTGGAAATGACGGAAACAGCCAGTATTCTTAATAACCTAAGCGATAGAAGTTTGGTGCTGATGGATGAGATTGGTAGAGGTACCAGTACATATGATGGTGTTTCTATAGCGTGGTCTATTGTGGAATTTTTGCATAATCACCCTGATTATAGAGTGAAAACCTTATTTGCCACCCACTACCATGAATTAAATCAGTTAGAGGAGGATTTTCCAAGAATAAAAAACTTCAATGTCTCGGTGAAAGAGGTGGGAGATAAGATCATTTTTATGCGTAAGCTAAAGGAAGGTGGAAGTGAACATAGTTTTGGTATTCATGTGGCTCAGCTGGCAGGCATGCCCAATAATGTAGTGATTAGGGCTAATGAGATTATGCATTTTTTAGAGAAGGATAAAAATAAAAATGACACGAAGCAGAAGTTGGAAGAGGTGCCTAAGGCTAATTTCCAAATGAGTCTTTTTGAAGCTGATCCACGCTTTAAGGTGGTGAAATCGATGCTTCAGGAGCTGGATATCAACACTATCTCACCTGTAGAAGCTCTCCTTAAATTGAATGAAATAAAGACGGCTCTTGAAAAAAAAGAATCCTAAAAGGAACGTTTATTTTGAGCTTATGTTTTTTAGAAACATCACATGCGGTTTTTATGATTATTGTCATACTCAGGAAGCCGAATGGATTTTATAGTTATAATTGCAATTAATTTTAATTGACAAAAAATGTCAGAAGTAGTTTTAGAAAAAAGAAATAAACCCGTTCTGAAGCAAGAGATTGCTTTTGCTATTGTGCACCTTATGCCTTTGGCAGCAATTTGGACAGGGGCAACTTTATTCGATTGGATAGTTTGTGCCGCGTTGTATGTTTTTAGAATGTTTTGGATTACAGGAGGGTATCATAGATACTTTTCTCATAAATCATATAAGACCTCTAGATGGTTTCAATTTGTGATTGCTTTTATGGCACAGACATCAATGCAAAAAGGAGCACTTTGGTGGGCTGCACACCACAGGCATCACCATCGTTATAGTGATACTCCCGCTGATCCGCACTCTATGAAATTATATGGTTTTTGGTATTCACACATAGGTTGGATTATTGGACCCGATTTCAAAAAAACCGACTATAAGACCATTGGTGATTATGCTAAATATCCAGAACTGGTATGGTTGAATAAATATCATGCGGTACCGCCTATAGTGCTTGGTTTAGTAGTTACAATTGTGGGAGCCTGGGTAAATGGGGGTAGCCCATTGTTAGTATTCACACACCATGGCCTTTCAACATTGTTTATAGGCTTTTTCTTGAGCACGGTGATACTTTATCATGGTACTTTTACCATTAACTCTATTATGCACAAATTTGGTAAGCAAAGGTATGAGTCAGGAGATGATTCTAAAAATAGTCTTTGGCTGGCTCTTCTTACTTTGGGTGAAGGGTGGCATAATAATCATCACTACTATCAGGTGGCTGCAAGAAATGGGTTCTTTTGGTGGGAGATAGATATCACTTATTATGGCCTAAAAATGCTAAGCTGGCTGGGTTTGATTTGGGATTTAAGAGGAGTGCCTAAGCATATTTTACATTCAAAAAATAAAGAGCACGCAAAAGATCTCTTGCTGAAACAAGAGAAAGGGGCTGAACAGGAACCCACGTTACAGCAATCAGCTTAAATAGAAGTTATTTTCATAAAAAAATCTGCTTATGCCAAAGCAGATTTTTTTTTGCTTTTATAATTGCTCTCCATTGATTTTGATGAGCGGTATAATAGTTTTAAATAAAATTGGTTTTATTAATAGGATAAATCCTGAGGGATGGCATTGTTCTATTTTAAGTTTTGTTATAATATCAATGTTGAAATGGAGTCCTTTTTATGTAATTCTTTACTCTAGGATTATTGGTATATCTATAAAAAGGATCAGCTATCTTTTTTAATATAATAATTATCAAACTTTAAGTCTATTTTTTAGGTTACTTTAATACGTTGAACTCTATAAATTTGTAAAACCCATATCATTTTGTATATAAAGAAATATCTAATCGCGTTTTTGTTGTTGTGCCCTCTTATGCTTCAAGCTCAGAAGAAGAAACTTTCTGATGAGTACTATGAGAATAAGAAAATCCCCGAATCGTTAGCTGTGCCTATTAGAGAGGCACTATCTTTATATCCTGAGCTCAAAGACATTTCAATAGACTTTTTGTTTAAGGAGCATATTAATAATGCTGTGATGCAGGCGCAGCCTCGCGTAAGAAGTTTGTTTAAAAACAAATATAAACGCGTATATAAAGTGAAAATGCAGAGGATGATTTCCTTGAATGATTCATTAAAATCTATTAGCACTTTACCTGATGATATTATAGTGGGCTGGGTTGCTCATGAGTTAGGTCACATCGTAGATTATCTGAATAGAAGCTCTATGCAAATGGTAGGTTTTGGTATGCGTTATTTTACTTCCCGTAGATATTTAAGAAGAGCAGAGCGCAGAGCTGACACGTACGCTATTCAGCATGGTTTTGCTGATTATTTGATAAAAACAAAGAAGTATATCCTTATGAGAGATGATCTTCCAGCTGATTATAGAGCTAGGATAGATAATCTATACATTTCTCCAGAAGAAGTTCATGATATTGAGCAGAGCGTTGATCCTGCTACTACGTTTTAATCCTGCTCTTACTGGTAATCGTTGATTTAACAGAAGAGCTTAAAACACAAAACCCCTGAAAATCTTATCGATTAACAGGGGTTTGAGTACCCGGGGCGGGACTTGAACCCGCACGGACACAATGTCCACAGGATTTTAAGTCCTGCGTGTCTACCAATTCCACCACCCGGGCGTAAGCTACAGCGTAGCCTAAATTTATCTTAAAAAGAAAGCCTGCTCGTGTGCAGGCAATGTTTTGGAGCGAGAAACGGGATTCGAACCCGCGACCCCGACCTTGGCAAGGTCGTGCTCTACCAGCTGAGCTATTCTCGCTTTTAAGCTCCTCACTAGCTATCTTGCTAAGTGGACTGCAAATGTATAAAAGCCTTTTTAATTTACAATGGGTTGCCCAGAAAAAATATTAATTTTTTTTATAGAAAGTCTTGACCTCCGAATAAATATTGAGTGAACTCCTTCATTTTCTGGAAGATAATGTTCTTATTCCTCACTAAAAAAAGAAGTATAAAAACACCTACATATATTAGAGAGACTGTAAGATAGCCCAGCAGTTCTGATTCCATTACCTCGTTTAGGTAGAGAGCCAGGCAAATGCTGGCAAAGAGCACAGCAAAGCATAGCACTACCATCATTACCATAACAAAGGCAATTTTTGAAATGGCTTGTCCCATCTCTTCTTTTACTTGGGTTTTTAGCTTGTCTACTTTGTGCTCTACAATATCGATAGGCTTACGTGCTATGCGGCTGAGAAATGACATATTATTTAGTAACCTTTTCTGCTTCTTGTTTGAGAAGTTGTGCTTTTTCAGCCCCATAATTGACTAAATCATTAGCCACATCTTTCACAGTGCCTTCTATTTTTTTATAAGTTTCAGAGCCTTTTTCTGGGGCTAATAATATACCTAATACTGTGCCTATACCAAGGCCTGCAGCCAAACCTGCTAAAAATTTTACATTTTCATTGTCCATAGTTGTTGATTTTATTGGTTATCGTCTATATTAATTGAACTTACTGATTCCCAGTTTTCGAATTCTTCTATCTCTTCCTTTAAACCATTGTATACCCAGACTATTACAGCTATATCGTCTGCTAGTCCTAGTATAGGTATGAAATCAGGAATGAAATCCAGCACCCATACGAAGTATACTAATCCTCCTACTACTCTTAGTAAAGCGCTGGTAGGTATTTTAGTATATAAACCGTTATAATAGGCCTTAATCATCCTTATCAGTACAGCGGTTTTATGTTTGAATTCGCGCTGAATATTATTTCTGTTACTCTCCTCTTTCAGTTTCTCAAAAGCATGCTGAAGAAGACGGAATATTTTACTTTTACTATAAGATATTTTTTCTGCAATACTCATAGCCAATGCAAAAACCTTTGATTCTAAAACTGCTGTTAATTTTGAATTATCAGTTTGGGAATCTTGTTCTTTACTCGCCGGTTGTTGTGTAAAGCTTTTAGCTTCAGTTTGTGCTCCGGCTTTGCTGTTGGTGGTTGTTTTAGTTGTAGCCATGTTGATTTAAGTTATAAATATCGTGCCTCAATTAATTTAACTAAATAATTGAAAAATTGCAGTCCAATGGCAGAATTATAATTTTTTAACAGCTCAGAGCTGTGGATGTTTAGAATACTTTTGAGGGGAAACTCTACAATTTAGATTTAGAAAAGTGTACGCAATAGTAGATATAGAAACAACAGGAGGCTTTGCTGGTAGTGGTAGAATTACGGAGGTAGCCATAGTTATTCATGATGGAGAGAGGGTTATTGATACCTATGAGTCTCTTATTAATCCTGAGCAGTTTATTCCGTCTTATATTTCGGGGCTTACAGGCATAGACCAGTCTATGGTAGAATCAGCTCCGCTATTTAAGGAAGTGGCAGAAGAAATGAGTGAGATGCTTGCCGGCAAAATATTTATAGCTCATAATGTTCACTTTGATTATTCATTTTTAAAAAGAGAATTTGAGAATGTAGGCATTGAGTTTAATCCTAAAAGGTTATGTACCGTAAGGCTTAGTAGAAATGTTTTTCCGGGCCTTAGATCCTATGGTTTAGGTAATTTATGCGAGCAGTTAGATATTAATATTGAAAACAGACACCGTGCAGGAGGTGACGCCCAGGCCACTGCTATTTTATTTGAAAAAATAATTAAAACAGCTCCGGAAATAGTGGAGGCTGCTTTAAAGAGAAATTCAAAAGAAACCACGTTGCCGCCAAATCTCCCGAAAGAGGAATATAGTAACCTACCTGAACTTCCGGGGGTATATTATTTTCATGATCAGCATGGTAATGTAATCTATGTGGGCAAGGCGATTAATATTAAAAAGCGTATAACTGGTCATTTTTCTGGTACTAGTAAACATAAACGGAACCAGTTTATAAGAAATGAAATTCATCACATTAGCTTTGAACTCACGGGTAATGAATTGGTGGCATTGCTTTTAGAATCTCAAGAGATAAAGCGGCTTTGGCCGAAGTACAATCAATCTCAAAAAGTAAAGAGTAACCCATGGGCTATTTACAAATATGAGGATAGAGAGGGGTATTTGCGTTTTAATGTGAGTAAAAGAGTGAAGGGATTAGCACCTCTAATGACTTTTCATGCCCATACTGATGCATGGCATTTTATGATTGATAAAGTAAAAGAGTTTAGTCTTTGCCCAAAATTATCAGGTATTCAAAAAACTGAAGGAGCCTGTTATGATCTGGAGTTAGGTAATTGTGGTGGTGCCTGTGATGGTAAAGAGCTTGCAGAAAATTATAATAAGAGAGTAATTGAGGCTATTTTATCTTTTCAGCAAGGAGCAGATAAATCTTTTGCGATACTAGGAGAGGGCAGAACTGAAGATGAACAGGCAGTGGTGCTAGTAGAAAAGGGCGTGTATCATGGTTTTGGTTTTTGTGAAAAAGGAATGCAGATGATGAACTTAGATGATATTAAAAACGTAGTTACGAACTATAAAACTACCGCTGAGATAGATCATTACATACAAAATTATACAAGCAGTGTGGAGGCTCAGATTATTGAGCTTGATGTTTAATACGGCCACTACCTTTGGGGTACATGGTATCTACTCGGTCGCTAATAAAAGTTTGTTTACTATCTATATCCATAAGTGATAGTACCCCGTTCCAGCCTGCACCGGTGTCCATAAACCAAACTTCGCAAGCTTTTATTGGGTGAAAAAGATCATAGTTATGAATAGGGGTATGGCCAATATATATTTCTTCGAATGAAGATAATTGTTGCTCAGTGTTGTTTTGGTAGGCATCAAAAGCTGTTTTGAATAGAGACCTGTCCCATAGAAATATGTTAGATCCTTGAGCTTCTAAAGGAATGCCTGGTTCTATTCCGGCGTGTACAAACAGTTTATTGTCTTCCCGATAGTATAGAAACGCTTTTTTCAGAAGGTTATAATGAGCTTCCGGCATTCCGTTAGAATAGCTGTTAATAGTGGCAGCTCCACCCTGATTAAGCCAGAGTTCATCGGGCTGATTTGTTCTTGCCCACTCTTCAGTCCAGAAATCGTGGTTTCCTTTTACTAGGGTTAGATTTTTTATTTTTAGCAGCTCCTCTATAGCCTTGTTAGTCTCTGGCCAACCGTCGCAAACATCTCCCAGGCAGATTAAATGATCTTCTTCATAAGAAAAATGTGCCTTTTGGAGGCATTGTAGCAAAGCCTTGTGAGCTCCATGAATATCACCTATAACAAATCGTCTCATATATTATTAATAAGATATGCAAATAAATGTTAAATATTAACCAGTTAGTCTTAAAGCCTAACCCTTTGTAAAAATTTTAACGCTAAATATATATTATTGCAATAGATTTACAGTTGTACTTATAAACTTAACCAATCTTAGGAATGGACGAATCAATATCTACATTAGATAAGAAAAGAGAGTATCAAGACAAAATAAAGAATGTATTTTCAGAAGTAGGAAAAGTGGTTGTTGGCCAAGAGGCTATGATAAATAGGCTTCTTATAGGGCTTTTTACCCAAAGTCATATTTTGCTTGAAGGGGTGCCTGGAATAGCAAAAACTTTAACTGTAAGTACTCTCGCTAAAGTATTGCATCTCGATTTTCAAAGGATTCAGTTTACGCCAGACTTACTACCTGCCGACCTTATTGGTACAATGATTTATAATCAAAAGTTAGCCAAGTTTGAAGTGAAGCAAGGCCCTATATTCGCTAATATGATTCTGGCTGATGAGATAAACCGTTCACCTGCTAAAGTACAGTCGGCATTATTAGAAGCTATGCAGGAAAAGCAGGTTACTATCGGTGAAACTACCTTTCAGCTTGATAGACCCTTTTTGGTACTTGCTACCCAAAACCCGGTAGATCAGGAGGGAACATACCCATTGCCAGAGGCACAGGTAGACCGCTTTATGATGAAAGTATATGTGGATTACCCTACTAAAGAACAGGAGCTGGAGGTCATGCGTAGAATTTCTAATATGACTTTTGACTATACAGTTAATACAGTGCTTACAAAGGAAGATGTATTCGCTATTAGAAATGAGATTAACAAAGTGACTATCTCTGAATCGCTGGAAAAATATATTGTAGAAATAGTTTATGCTACACGTGACCCTAAATCATATGGACTGAACAGGGAGGCAGAGTATATACAATTTGGTGTTTCTCCTAGAGCAACTATTAATCTGAATTTAGCATCTAAAGCAATTGCTTACTTTGAAGGAAGAGATTATGTGCTACCAGAAGACATTAAGGAAGTAGCTCCTGACGTGCTAAATCACCGAATAATACTAAACTATGAGGCTGAAGCCGATAATATAAAGACCCATCAGATCATCGATTCTATTCTTAGTAAAATACCAATTAACAATTAGTTAATATTAAGAATTTCCGAATACGACATTTAGGATATGTTATATAAAGCCACCTCAATTTGAGGTGGCTTTCTTGTTAATATTACCTTAAACTTTTCTTTATATTCTTTAACAAATCGATAATATGATGACCTGCTAGACTTAACAATAATTATCCACCTTTGAGGCACTAATTGAACCAGAAAGGAATTTAAAAACAAATTATTCTAGCAATGAAAAAAATTTTAAGTCTAGCAGCAGCTTTTGGAGCGATGTTCTATCTCTCTTCATGCGGTGACGATGATAATGGTGGTGTTACCCCCAATCCGGTAGCAGACACTGTTTTAACAGGTTACATTAAAAGTGATATGACCCTTACTAATGACAAAATATGGGTTATTGATGGTAGAGTTTTCGTTACTAACGGAGCTAAGCTTACAATCGAAGAAGGAACTATAATTAAAGGTAAAGAAGGTAAAGGATCAGCTGCCTCTGCTCTAACCATAGCAAGAGATGGTTTAATTGATGCAGAGGGAACTGCAGAAAATCCTATCATTTTTACAGCAATGACTGATAATATCAAAGTTGGTCAAAAGAGAGGTACTAATCTTGAAGTTACTGATAATCAACAATGGGGTGGTGTAGTGATTTTAGGCTCAGCTCCAATTTCTCCTAGTGCTGGTACTTCTGCTCAGATAGAAGGCGTTTCGGCAAGTGAGCCTCTAGGACAATACGGTGGAGATAAACCCGATGATAATCAAGGGGTGTTCAAATACGTATCTATCAGACATGGTGGAACCACTATAGATGCTGCTAAAGGTAATGATATTAATGGTCTTACTTTAGGAGGTGTTGGTTCAGGAACTCAGATTTCACACGTTGAAATATTTGCCAATTTTGATGATGGAATAGAATTTTTCGGAGGAACAGTAAATGTTTCAGATGTACTAATTTACGGAGTAGGTGATGATGCTTTAGACGTGGACCAGGCATATGCAGGAACAATTGATAACTTCATGATTTATACTGCCTCTTCAACTGATTCGGATGAAGGACTTGAGATAGATGGACCTGAGGGACCTGAAAATTCAGAAGGTAAATTTACGATTAAGAATGGTACTATAACTTCTGTAGATGGAGGAGGTAGTGCTGCCGATTTCAAATCTGAGCCTCAAGGTACTGTATCAAATGTGAAATGGGAAGGTTTTGATGGTGGAGCAACGCTTCAAATTAGAGCTAGCTTTAATGCTGATGATAACTGTGCCGCAGAAACCGATGCTTATACTAATTTAATCGACGGAGTTTTGGTATTCAATAATGTGAAATTCGACGCTTTCAAAGTATATGATGAAGATGGCAAGGATGAAAATCCTGATGAGTGCGATTTACCTATCGATTATCAAGCTAACGCAGAAGATATGGCTACTAGCTCGGAAGCCACTGGTGCTACTGATGCAACTGCTTTCAATAGCTGGACAATATCTTCTATCTTGGATTTGTTATAATTAGAATGATTTAAAGTTACTCCAAAATATTGGAGTAACTTTTTCTTAAGTACCTAATATTATCACAGTGTTAACACTGTGATATTTCTTTATTATAGGATTATCAGGAAATAGTCAGTTATTTACTTCGATCGGTACTTGTCATCTTTGGCACTTAGGTTAACTCAGTGTTAACTTTTGGTAACTCCAACTTTAAAAATTTAAACTTTTGGTAATTGCCGTTTTCCCAAGGGCATAGATGTTCACATTAGCTTTGCAGCAAATTTCAGAAGTGATATGAAAAAATTATTAACTACTTTTATTTTAAGTTGTACAATACTTACAGCTGCTTTTGCCCAGAAAGGTTTTTTGAGGGGTAAAGTAACAGATGCAGAAACCGGTGAGCCTTTAATTGGTGCTACCATTTCTAAGCAAGGAAGTACAACTGGGTCGGTGGCAGATTTTGAGGGTAACTACTCTTTGTCTTTAGAGCCTGGAAATCATACTATTACGGTGCAGTTTGTTTCTTATCAAACTAAAACTATAGCCGATGTAGTAATTGAATCAGGTAAGGTGAACAAGCTAGATATATCTTTAGGATCTGATGTGGAGGAGTTAGCGGAAGTAGTGGTTACTGCTCAAGTTATAAAAGATTCAGAGGCTGCAGTGCTTACGTTGCAAAGAAAGTCTGCCAATGTTTTGGATGGAGTTTCTGCGCAAACCTTTAGAAAAACAGGTGATACTAACCTTTCTAGTGCTATAGGCCGGGTAACTGGTGTAGCAGTGCAAGGAGGTAAGTATGTATATGTAAGAGGCTTAGGAGATAGGTACACCCGTACTACACTTAATGGATTAAGTATACCTGGCCTTGATCCAGAAAGAAACGATGTGCAAATAGATATTTTTCCTACAAATGTTTTAGAAAATGTTATTGTATACAAAACTTTCAGCCCCGATTTAACTGGTGATTTTACTGGAGGTATTGTAAACGTTGAAACTAAAAGTTTTCCTGAAGAGAAGATCACTTCTATCTCTTTAGGTATGGGATATAATCCTGATATGCATTTCAATAAAGATTTTGTTACCTATGAGGGTGGAAAAACAGATTTTCTAGGTTTTGATGATGGTACTAGAGAGCTGCCAATAGATCCACAAAGCACCATTCCTTCGGAGGTTATGAATGATCCTAAGTTGGAGTCTATAACAAGAAGTTTCAATCCTGAAATGGCTACTAAGAGGCAGAGAAGTTTCATGAATACAAGCTTTTCTTTTAATCATGGCAATCAAATTGATAAAGGTAAATACCAGATTGGATATGGAGTAGTATTGAATTATCAAAATAATTACGAGTACTATGAGGATACCAGATTATCATCTTTGTATTTTAAAGATAGAGATCCTGGTATTCAAAGACTTGACCTGCAAGAATATAAGAATGGAGATTTGGGAAGACAGAATGTTTTATGGAGTGGGTTGGTTACAGCTGCTATAAAAAATGCCAATCATCAATTAAGCCTTAATTTCCTTAGAACGCAAAACGGTATTACAGAATCAGCTGATAGAATAGGGCAAGATGTAGAGGAGACAGGTCAAAAGGTATATGAAGATATTCTTACTTATTCTCAAAGATCTGTAACTAATGGCATGCTAGCCGGTAAGCATCGTTTTGATAAACTTTTATTTGAATGGAGTAATTCATATACAGTTTCCAGAGTTTATGATCCTGATTTTAGATATACCTCTATTGCTGAAGTGCCTTCGCCAAGTGGAGATGGAGAAGTGACTTACTCTATTGCTGGTGGACAAGGAGGAAGTGTTAGGCGTTTTTATAGGGACTTGAATGAAGATAATGAAAATTTCAAATTGGACCTTACCTACGATTTGGCAGAGAAAAATAAAATTAAGGCAGGAGGTATGGCTCTTTATAAATGGAGAGAGTTCAATGTCTATAATTACTTGGTTCAAAGTACTTCAAGCAGAATAGAAAATGACCCATCAGTGCTGTTAGAGCCGGATAATATTTGGACTCCTGAGACACAACAAGGAAGCTATTTAACGGGTAATTATGAAGCTCCTAATAATTACGAGTCACGCTCTCAATTATTTGCCGGTTATTTAATGAATGATATCACCCTATTTGAAGATTTAAGAGCAATCTACGGAGTAAGGCTAGAAAAGGCTAATATGTTCTATACTGGGCAAGATAGAATAGGAGTAAATATATTGGATGATGCCCAAACGCTTGATGAATTGAATATTCTGCCTGCTTTGAACCTTGTATATAGCTTAAATGAAAACACAAATTTAAGAGGTTCATACGGTAGAACTTTAGCGAGACCATCTTTCAAAGAAAAATCTAATGCTCAGATACTAGATCCTATCACAGGCCTTTACTTCAGTGGAAATATTGATCTGGAGCAAACTATGATAGATAACTATGACTTAAGAATTGAGAATTTCTTTGGTAATGGTGAAATGGTTTCATTATCAGGATTTTATAAGAAGTTTGATGGTCATATTGAGCTAACTAGATTTGAAGATCCTGTAAACGAATATAAACCTAGAAATATTGGAGGTAGCTATGTTTATGGTCTTGAACTAGAATTCAGAAAAAATCTGACTTTCTTACAAGGGTTGTCTACCGGAGCTAACCTTTCATATACTAAGTCAGCAGTGGATATGACGGAAGTAGTGGTAAGTGATGCACAGGGCACAACAGAATACGAATCAAGGTTGGCTCAGGCCAGAGAAGGAGAAAGTGTGGATAAAACTAGGGTTATGGCTGGTCAGGCACCTTATCTTATAAACGCTTTTATTAACTACTCTGATTACAAAGGTCTAACAAGCATTAACTTATCTTACAACGTTCAAGGTAAGAGCTTGGCTGTGGTAGGTGTAGGTCAGGTTCCTGATGTATATTCTCGTTCTTTTAATTCATTGAAATTGAACGTTTCAAGAAAGCTTGGTAATAAAAAGAATTCTACAGTTACTTTGAGAGTTTCTAATTTACTAGGAGATAAGCAGGAGCAGTATTTCGAGAATTATGATAATCAAGAAGAATTGTTCTCAAGGTTTGCCCCAGGAAGAACTTTTACCTTAAAATATGCTTATACTTTTTAAGTATAGTTAATATATGACATTGAAGCCCGGAGTTTTACTTCGGGCTTTTTTATGCTTTTATTTTTTCAAAAGAGCATGTAGGTCCAGATGTATATTTAAATTAATCATTAAGTAATCTATAAATATATAATATAATGATAATTTATTGAGATTAAATATTGAATTTATCTAAGCTATATTTATATATCAATTTAAACCAAAATAATAAGATTTATGAAAAGCTTATTTTCTTCTATTTTCACATTAATACTGTGCGCTATGTTCCTTGTCTCTTGTGATGAAAATGAGAAAGACAACTTTGAAATACAAGAAGTTGATCTAACATCATTAGTAGGCAAGGTTGAAACACGACAAGCATCTGAGAAAGAATTATCTTCTTTAAAGCATCCTGCTAATTTTTCCAGAGTAGGGTGTACTTTAGATGATGATAAGGATTGTGGTGATGCCGTGGAAGAGGTAGAATACTACATTCAGAATTGTACCACTTACCCTAAAAGCTGGCCTCCGTCAGGTGTAGTTAAAACTTATTATAAAGGCTTAGCATTCTATGTAGATAGTGATAGCGATATTAATCTAGATCAATATCAGGATGATTTACAAGCGCATGTAAATCAAATTATATCAGTGGAGGGCTCTGCTGCATTTATATCAGGAGATGTTATATCATGGCCTTGTAATAGAGGCAATAACGCTGGTGTAATTGCATATACCGTTTATAAGTAAATCCCTAATAAATCCTCAGGCTATTGATCTATTTTCAATGGCCTGTTTTTTATTTAGAACTTTTATACTTATTGACCGTTTTTCCTCTAGGATATGAATCATTAAATAATGAGTGGAACTGTACTAATCACAGGAGGAACGGGCCTCATAGGGGGCAGGCTTACCGAGCTCCTTCAGCAGAAAAATTATACGGTAAAATATTTGAGCAGAAACCCTAAAAAGGTGAAGGACATAGAGGCTTATGCCTGGGATGTTAATGCTCAGACTATTGATGAAGCCTGCTTGGAAGGAACTGATTATATCATTAACCTCGCAGGAGCGGGAATAGCTGATGAAAGGTGGGATAAAGAGAGAAAGAAAATTCTGTTAGAGAGTAGAACCAGATCTACGGCCCTCCTCAAAGATCTTCTTCGAGATAATGATCATAAGGTTAAAGCTGTAATTTCTGCGTCGGCTATTGGTTATTATGGTTATGATAGTGGAGGTGTACTTAAAAAAGAAGATAGCCGGTTTGGGGATGACTTCTTAGCAACTGTAACCAAAGCCTGGGAGGCGGAGGCAGATCTGATAGCCGACCTCGGCATTAAAGTGTCAAAAATAAGAGTTGGCCTTGTGCTGACCCCGAAGGGAGGAGCATTGGAAAAATTAATGATCCCAGCAAAATTTGGTTTGAATGCTCCCTTAGGATCAGGTGATCAATATATGAGCTGGATTCATATAGATGACCTTTGTCATCAGTTTATATATGCTATGGAAAATCAATTAACAGGACCATATAATGGCGTAGCTCCAAATCCTGTTACTAATAAAGAATTTACAAAAACTACTTCATCGGTGCTGCACAAGCCCGCTTTTTTACCTCCGGTGCCCGCTTTTATGTTAAAGCTGATTTTAGGCGAAATGGCTTCGATGTTGCTTGGTGGAAGTAGGGTTTCGTCAGAGAAAATAGAAAAAGAAGGTTTTCAGTTTCAATACCCACATTTGCGCTCTGCATTAGAAGACCTAATTGGCTAATCACAAGTACAATTCTGTTTGTTATAAGCAAACTTATTAAGTATGTTTATCTGCTGATTAAATTTTAAGACTATGAAAGGAAAAAAGAGAAAGCAAGATCATATAGAGAATTTTGATGAATTAAGTGAAGACGAAAAAAGAATTATTCGTGCTTTTGAAGAGAAGGATTGGAATGAAATAAAAAGTTATGACTCCTGGGTGATTTTTAAGGTGATGTCAGAATTCGTGGAGGGTTTTGAAAAATTAGCAAAAATAGGACCTTGTGTAACTATTTTTGGTTCTGCCAGAACTCGTAACGATCACAAATACTATAAAATGGCCGAGAAAATTGCCGCTAAGTTGGTAAGACATGGCTATGGTGTTATTTCTGGAGGTGGTCCTGGTATTATGGAGGCAGCTAATAAAGGAGCCAAATCTGAAGGTGGCAAGTCTGTAGGATTAAATATTATTCTTCCTTTTGAGCAGAAGGGAAACGATTACATTGATCCGGACAAGCTCATCACATTTGATTATTTCTTCGTGAGAAAAGTTATGTTCACTAAATATTCTCAAGGCTTTATAGTAATGCCTGGTGGCTTTGGCACCTTAGATGAACTTTTTGAGGCTTTAACACTTATACAGACTAAAAAAATTGGGAAATTTCCTATTGTATTAGTGGGCAAGGAATATTGGGGAGGCCTTATAGATTGGATAAAAGATACTATGCTTACAGCGGCTAATAATGTGAGTAAAGATGATCTAAATCTGTTTAAAATTGTAGAGACTGAGAAGGAAGCTGTAGAAGTAATTGATGACTTCTATGCTAAATATCTTCTGTCACCTAATTTTTAAAAATATTACTGTTGTAGAGTTGGCTTTTCTGAACTATTTAAATCTTATGAGAATTAAATAAATGTTAGTGCTAATTTTTTAAACTACGATACTTATGAAATACTTCCCTCATGCTATCGCCTTGCTATCATTAATCATTATTTGTAGTTATATAAAATATGATAATAGCAGGGCGGAGTCTGTTTCAATTGCAAAAAAAACAGTTCCGGCTGATATGCCCAGGTATAATATTAATCATGCACCGGGAGGGGAATATACAGGCTATTTAAATGCTGTATCTTTAGATATACCTAATGATCTTTATTTTGCTGGTGAAAGGGTTCCTTTAGAGATTCCGGATGTGAGAGAGCGTTTAGATAGAGAGTTGCTGATAAATACATATTGGCACAGCAGTACTATCGTGTTAATAAAAAAGGCACACCGATGGCTTCCTCAAATAGAAGAAATTTTGAAGGAAAATAATATTCCAGATGACTTTAAATATTTAACGGCCATTGAGGGTGGTTTTGCTAATGTTGTTTCTCCAAGTAATGCGGTAGGTTTTTGGCAGATACTAGAATCTTCAGGAAAAGAAAATGGGCTGGAGATAGATAGAGAAGTGGATGAGCGCTATGATCCTTTAAAAGCTACTAAGGCTGCTTGTAGTTATTTAAGAAAGTCGTATAAGAAATTTGGTAACTGGACTAACGTAGCTGCTTCGTATAACAGAGGTATGGCTGGCCTGCAACGGGCATTAGACAATCAAAAAGTAGACTCATACTATGATCTTCTGCTCAATGAAGAAACATCCAGATATGTTTTTAGAATCTTGGCTATTAAGGAAATTATAGAGCACCCTAAGAAGTATGGTTTCAATATAGAAAAGAAACACCTATATGATGCAGAAGAGCTACGGTATGTAGAGGTGGATCATGATATTAAGGATTTAATCGCATTTGCGAAGGAGCAGGGTATAAACTATAAGTTACTGAAAAGGCATAACCCATGGCTGAGAGATGATCATTTAGATGTATCTAGAAAACAGGTCTATCGTATTGCCATTCCTGTAAATGATTGATTTAAATATCACAGTTTGCACTAGTCTAGAATGATATGGAGAGAGTTAAGACTAACACTATTGCAGTCTTTACGTTATCATCAGAGTAGTATAATTATCAATATTAATGCAAACTATACCCTTTATGGAAAAGACTTATTATGATCCCGCGGATTTAAAAAAATTTGGAGATGTAGCTGAATTTGGTCCAGAGCTGGCTAAGAAATTTTTTGATTACTATGGAGATGTCTTTAAAGAAGGAGCACTTACGGCCAGAGAAAAATCACTGATTGCCCTGGCAGTTGCTCATGCCATTCAATGCCCTTACTGTATAGATGCATATACTTCAGATTCTTTAGAGAAAGGAATTACGGATGAGCAAATGATGGAAGCGGTACATGTAACCACTGCCATTCGTGGCGGTGCATCATTAGTACACAGTGTGCAAATGATGAACAAATCGAAGAAGCTTTCAATGTAAGACTTCGGTATGATTAAATCTTTAAGAGCCAACCATCATATTTTAGCTAATACCCAAGAGCAGCTTCGAATTCTTTCAGAAGGTGTGTTTGCCAGCGGTGAGCTTCCCTCTTTCGAGGATAGGCTCAATCTTATTAATGATTACCCTCTGAAGCCAAGTAGCATACAAATATTTCAGGTAAATATAGGGTATATGTGCAACCAGGTGTGTAAGCATTGCCATGTAGATGCTGGGCCTGATCGTAAGGAGATTATGACTCGTGATACCATGAAAATGTGTATCGATATTATCAAGGAGGCCAATATTAAAACGCTTGACCTTACCGGAGGTGCACCTGAAATGAATCCTGACTTCCGCTGGTTTGTAGAAGAAGCTAATAAAGCCGGAGTGGAGGAAATTATAGTACGTTCAAATCTTACCATCATTTTGGCTAACCCTTCATATTATGATTTACCGCAGTTTTTTAAAAAGAATAAAGTAAGGGTAATTTCTTCTTTACCATTTTATCAGCCAGATAAAACTGACAGGCAAAGGGGAGAAGGGGTTTTTGAAAAGTCAATAAAGGCCTTACATATGCTCAATGAGGTAGGCTATGGGCAAGATCGCACAGGTTTATTGCTCGACTTGGTTTATAATCCGGCAGGAGCCTTTTTGCCAGCTGATCAACTACAGCTTGAGAGAGATTTTAAAAAGGAATTGAAAAATCATTTTGATATAGATTTTAATAGCCTTTTTACCATTACCAACTTGCCCATAAGTCGGTTTTTGGAGTTTTTACTGCGTACGGATAACTATGACGACTATATGGAGAAATTAGTTAATGCTTTTAATCCGTCAGCCGTAAAAGGTGTTATGTGTCGCAATACACTTTCTGTAGATTACCAGGGCTATCTATATGATTGTGATTTTAATCAGATGCTAGGCTTAAAAGTGCAGAAGGCTGCTGGTCAGCATTTGAGAGATTTTGATATAAATAAATTAGAGAACAGAGAAATTAAAATAAGTCAACACTGCTATGGCTGTACTGCAGGAGCTGGCTCCAGCTGCCAGGGTACAGTGGCATGAGCAGGTAAATGTTGCACCTTAAATTAGCTAAGGTTATTATTGTCTTATGACTATAGATCAAATAAAAGAAACCACCGCTTTTCTGCAAGATAAGGGAATAACTTCTCCTCAGATAGGCGTAATACTAGGCACAGGCCTGGGCAATAAATTTGTAGAGCAAATAAATATAGAGGTTGAAATTTCTTACGATGATATACCTCATTTTCCACAGGCTACAGTAGAGTTTCATCATGGCAAATTGATTTATGGTGAAATTGCAGGTAAGAAGGTGCTAGCCATGCAGGGCCGCTTTCATTATTACGAAGGTTACAATATGAAACAAGTGACCTTTCCGGTAAGGGTGATGAAGTGTCTGGGAGTGCAGCAATTACTCATTTCGAACGCAGCTGGTAACATGAATCTGGTTTGGAAAAAAGGCGACATGATGCTGATTGAAGATCATATTAATTTACAGCCCGAAAATCCTTTGGTAGGGCCTAATATTGATGAGCTAGGCCCCAGGTTTCCGGATATGAGTGAGCCTTACGATGTGAATATGAGTAATATGCTTATGGATATAGGCTATGAAAAAAACATTAATCTGCATAGGGGGGTATATGCAGCAGTTACAGGTCCTAATTTGGAAACGAAGGCGGAATATAAATATTTGAGAAAAATAGGCGCCGATGTAGTAGGGATGTCAACCGTTCCAGAGGTGATAGTGGCTAATCATATGTCATTGCCTTGTTGTGCTGTTTCTGTACTTACTGATGATTGTGATCCTGATAACTTGCAACCAGTTAAGATTGAAGAAATACTGGAGATAGCAGCTGAGGCTGAGCTTAAGCTTACTATTCTTTTTGTAGAGCTTATATCTAAACTATAATCCTTCTTTTCTTTAAAAACCAAAATCAGAAGCATAGCGTATCTATGTAGGTAGAAGTAAGAGGGAGCATGATTGAACCCTGTCTACTGATATGGTGTTATAACATCAAAGAATAAATCGTGTATGTTCTTCATAAAAAGAATTTTAATCATATCAATATTGACAATTATGCTAGGTGAAGCTAATGCTCAAAAAAATAGTGATCATAAAAACAACCCTCATTACTCAAGAACAGATACTTCTAAGCTGAAGGTAAGTAATGAAGAGTGGAAAAAAATACTTCCGCCAGACTTGTATGCTGTAGCACGAGAAGCTGCAACGGAAAGAGCTTTTACTGGTGAATACTGGGATACAGATATTAAAGGAGTGTATTACTGTGCGGTATGCGGAAATAAATTATTCTATTCTGATGCGAAGTTTGCTAGTAGTTGTGGCTGGCCTAGCTTTTTTGAAGCAGTAAGAGAAAATAGTGTGATTTATAAAGAAGATAATTCATATGGTATGCATCGTATAGAAGTGCTGTGTGGCCGGTGTGATTCTCATTTGGGCCATATTTTTGACGATGGACCAGCTCCTACATATAAAAGATTCTGTATGAACTCCATTTCTCTAGATTTTGACCCTGATTTAGCCATAGGTAATTAATTTGGGATTCCAACAGTATAATCATTTTTTATCAGTTGCATTTAACCATGCTATGGCTCAATTTTGTGATTTACGCAAAACTAAACCAAAAAATAGCCTATGATCGCAGAAGAGGAAGTTTTAAATGATAGCGAAGGATATGATGTTACGGGCTATGATAATATAGAGATTATTGGTGCTAGAGAGCACAATCTTAAAAATGTAAGCTTATCTTTTCCTAGAAATACCCTTGTAGTAATTACCGGCATAAGCGGTAGTGGTAAGTCTTCATTGGCATTTGATACCATTTATGCCGAAGGACAACGTAGGTATATGGAGAGTTTCAGTGCTTATGCGCGTTCATTTATAGGGAATTTAGAGAGGCCAGATGTAGATAAGATCAATGGTCTTAGCCCGGTTATATCAATAGAGCAAAAAACTACTTCTAAGAATCCACGGTCCACCGTGGGTACTACTACGGAGATTTATGATTTCATGCGTCTGCTTTATGCTCGAGCAGGAGAAGCATTTTCATATTCTACAGGTGAAAAGATGGTACGTCAATCTGAAGATCAGATTTTGGATCATATCCTTCAGAATTACGATGAACAAAAACTCACCATTTTAGCTCCCATTGTTAAAGGGCGAAAAGGACATTATAGGGAGCTTTTTCAGCAGGTGAGAAAAAATGGCTATTCCAGAGTTCGGGTAGATGGTAAGATGCAAGAGCTGGTTCCAAAAATGCAAGTTGATCGTTATAAAACCCATGATATTGAGGTGGTGATTGACCGTATTCAGGTAGTGGAAAAAGACAGATATAGAATCAGTCAATCCATTAAAACAGCTTTGAAGCAAGGTGAAGGGATTTTAATGTTGCTGGATCAGCATGATGAAATACATCATTTCTCTAAGTACCTGATGGATCCTCTTTCGGGCCTTTCTTATGATGAGCCTGCGCCTAATACATTTTCATTTAACTCCCCCTATGGCGCATGCCCTAAATGCAATGGCCTTGGTGAAATAGAAGAAATTACGGAAGATTCTATTATTCCTGATAAGTCACTGAGCATAAGTAGAGGAGGTATATTGCCCCTGGGTGAATACCGAGACATCTGGATTTTTAAGAAAATTCAAGCCATACTAAAAAAACATAAAGTAACGCTTTCTACCCCTATAGAAAAGATTCCTAAGGAGGTAATTCATATCTTGCTTTATGGAGATAGTGAGCCGGTAGCTGTTAAATCTGTTAAATATCCTGGTACTGATTGGAATACCAAGTTCGAAGGAATTATCCAATTCTTGGAAAAACAAAAAGAGGCCGGGTCAGACAAAATTCAGAAATGGGTTAATGATTTTACCATCACTAATACCTGCCCTGAGTGCAATGGTGCGAGGCTCAAAAAAGAAGCGCTTCACTTTTTGATAGACAATCATAATATTTCTCAGTTAGCCGAATACGACATTCGTAAATTATGGAATTGGTTTCAGGGCTTGGAAGAAAGACTATCAGAGAAACAAAATGTAATAGCTTCAGAAGTCTTAAAAGAAATAAGGAAGAGGATAGGCTTTTTATTAGATGTTGGCCTTGATTACTTACATTTGAATAGGCCTTTAAAAACCCTTTCAGGTGGTGAGGCACAGCGTATCAGGCTCGCTACTCAGATAGGTACACAGCTGGTAGGAGTACTTTACATTCTTGATGAACCTAGTATAGGTTTACATCAGAGAGATAACGTTAAACTGATCAAATCTCTAAAAGACCTCCGTGATTTGGGTAATACCGTTATTGTAGTAGAGCATGATAAAGATATGATGCTTGCTTCTGATTATATAATAGATATTGGTCCTGGAGCAGGTAGGCATGGTGGACAGATAGTAGCACAGGGTGCCCCTGATAATTTTATACAGCAGAGTAGTTCTACTGCAGATTACCTCAATGACAAAAGGCAGATTGAGGTTCCGAAAGAGAGGCGAAAAGGTAGCGGAAAGAAATTAAAACTTACTGGAGCCACGGGAAATAACCTAAAGAACGTGAATCTTGAAATTCCTTTAGGAACTTTAACGCTCATCACCGGAGTTTCGGGTAGTGGTAAATCCACTCTTATTCATGATACGCTCTTTCCTATTCTTAATCAAAAGTTTTATAATTCTAGAAGGGAGCCGCGTGCTTATAAGAAAGTTACAGGTCTAGAACATTTGGATAAGGTGATAGAGGTCGATCAGTCACCCATTGGTCGCACACCAAGATCTAATCCAGCTACATATACTGGTGTTTTTACAGATATACGGGCTTTGTTTTCAGAATTGCCCGAGGCGAAAATTAGAGGGTATAAGCCTGGCCGTTTTTCATTTAATGTAAAAGGCGGTAGGTGCGAAACCTGTGAAGGTGCAGGTTTAAGGCTTATTGAGATGGATTTTTTGCCAGATGTACATGTACCTTGTGAAACATGTAAGGGGAAGCGATATAATCGAGAGACTTTGGAAGTTAGGTTTAAAGGAAAATCTATTTCAGATGTGCTGGAAATGACGGTAGAGGAGGCAGTTGAGTTTTTTGAAAATCAGCCTAAAATTGTTAGAAAAATAAAAACGCTCAATGAAGTGGGGCTGGGGTATATTTCACTTGGTCAGCATGCTACTACACTTTCAGGCGGAGAAGCTCAGCGAGTGAAGCTTGCTACAGAGTTATCAAAGAAAGACACTGGTAAAACTTTCTATATTCTGGATGAGCCTACTACTGGGCTGCATTTCCAAGATATTCAACACTTATTAGACGTGTTGAATAAACTTGTTGATAAAGGAAATTCAGTTTTAGTTATAGAGCATAACCTAGATGTTATCAAAGTAGCAGATCACATAGTAGATATGGGACCCGAAGGAGGTAGTGGTGGAGGTCAGGTAGTGGCTATGGGAACACCAGAGGAGATAGTGAAAATAGAAGATAGTCATACCGGGAAGTACCTGAAAATGGAGCTTTAGAGTATTGTGTAGCTCTTTTTAAAGTTACTTTAAATGAAAGAAAAGCAAAAATGCCGCTGAGAAGCGGCATTTTCATTCAACCAAAACCTTGAAAATTATCAACTATGAATTATTGCTTATCTTTATAAGGAATAATTTCTAAAAAGAGTTCCTCTGAATAAAAAAGAAATAAACACACGCGTTACTATTTATTTATGCCCCCCACAGTTAATATTGCGTAGGGTTTAAGACTATTTAATTATGAATGAGGTAAGAGAAAAAAAAATCCCTATACCTGCATCAGATCATCCACGCTTAATAGTGATTGGAGGAGGCTTTGCAGGTGTAAAATTGATTAAGAAGTTAAGTAAGCAACCTTTACAGATTGTATTATTTGACAGGAATAATTATCACACATTTCAGCCCTTGCTGTATCAGGTGGCTACGGCGGGGCTAGAACCAGATTCAATTGCAGATCCGCTAAGGAAGCAGTTGGAGCCCGTAAGTAATTTTTTCTTTAGAATGGCAGAAGTCTACTCCATTCAATATAAAGAAAAGTATATTACTACTGAGATAGGAGATATGTCGTATGACTACCTGGTAATCGCTACCGGTTCTAAGACGAACTATTTTGGGAATGAGTCTATAATGAGTCATGCTTTTCCTTTGAAACAAATTCCACAAGCACTTGATCTCAGAAGCCATATTCTTCAAAATTTTGAGGAGGCTAATATCACTACAGATCAGAGTAAGTTGGAGTCTATGATGAACCTTACTATTGTAGGAGGTGGCCCCACTGGTGTTGAAGTGGCAGGAGCCTTAGGCGAGCTTAAAACTAATATTTTGCCATCAGATTATCCTGAGTTGGACTTTGGCAAGATGAATATTACTCTTTTGGAGGGTACAGATAGGTTGCTGGCAGCTATGTCTCCCTTTGCATCGAAGAAGGCGCTGAAATATTTAAAAAAGTTTGATGTTGATGTGAAACTCAGCACTCTTGTGACTTCTTATGATGGCAAGGTGGCCAAGCTGAATAATGGAGGGGAAATAAAAACAAGCACTCTTATTTGGGCAGCAGGTGTTCAAGGTAATTATCCTGATGGGCTTGAAGATGATATGATTGAGCGTGGCCGTATAAAGGTAGATGCATATAACATGATTGAGGGTGCGGAGAATGTTTATGCAATCGGAGATATCGCGCTAATGAAAAATGATTCTAGTTATCCTAAAGGTCACCCTATGTTGGCCCCTGTAGCTATTCAGCAGGGAACCAACCTGGCTGCTAACATTAAAAGAAGTCTTCAAGGTAAAACATTGAAAGAGTTCAAATATAATGATAAAGGATCTATGGCTACTATCGGTAGAAATAAGGCAGTGGTAGATATGGGTAAGATTAGATTAGGAGGTTTTTTTGCATGGCTCATTTGGATGTTTGTTCATCTTATATCTATAATTGGGTTTAGAAATAGACTAATAGTATTTAGTAATTGGGTTTGGAATTATTTCACCTATGATAAAGGTACAAGACTGATAATACGTAAATTTATTCCTAGAAATAAAATTAAAGAGTAGAATGAAAAAAGCCATTACACAATACTTAGTAGGTGTGGCAATGCTTTTATTTGCGATATATCAAATATACAGGCAGGATTATTGGGAATTCAGCCTGTATATTACAGCAGGTATGGCTTTTATAGTAATGGGGCTAATTAAAAACAAGGCCTTGCCGGTTGGCTACAGTCGCCTGCTCAATAGTGTCTCCTGGATACTGATTATTATGGCTGGCTTACTCTTTTTATTTCTGATACAAACCGAGAGCTAGTCCATTAGTGATATTATCCTTCCTTTGGTATAATAATATGCTTAGAGCAGTAAATATTGGTTATTTTTACTAATCAGAACGGGAGGCAGATTGAATAAGCATAAACTATATTGGGTCTTACAGATTGGCGGATGGATATTCTATGCCGTTGTTCAGATATTCGGCTTTATACTCTTTGAAGGTAAGAATGTACATACTTCTCAAGTAGTTTTCTGGATTATAGAAGCACTTATCTTTTTTATATTCAGTCATATTTTTAGAAATATAATAGTAGGTCAGGGCTGGTTGATTATGCGTATGCCCAGTCTCATCCCAAGAATTATCTTTTCAGTGTTCTTTTTGGGGTTTCTGGTATATGGAGCGAGACTTTTGGTTAGCTCTATTTTTAATATGTATAACCCGTCCATGCTTTTTGATATTTATAAAGTAGTATCTCTTAGCTGTACATTTGCTTTAATATTCTTTGTGTGGGCAGTGCTCTATTTTATCTACCACTATTTTGAAAAATACAACATTTCGCTTCAACACGAAGCCGCTCTGCATGAAATTGAACTTAATAATTTAAAATCTCAGCTTAATCCGCACTTTATATTTAATGCTTTGAATAGTATTCGTGCTTTGGTGGATGAGAATCCGTTGAAATCTAAAAATGCCATTACGCAGCTTTCCAATATTCTTCGAAATTCTTTGATATCTGATAAGAAACGACTTACTAAATTTGAAGATGAGTTTAATACCGTCAGAGATTATTTAAGTTTGGAGAGTATTCGTTTTGAAGAAAGACTTTGTGTGAAATTTGATATTCACCCTGAGTCCTATGAGTTTCTGGTTCCACCATTGATGTTGCAAACTTTGGTGGAAAACGGCATTAAGCATGGTATTTCGAAGCTGAAGGAAGGTGGAATTATTCATTTGAAAACTTTTATATCTGATTCACAGTTAAAAGTACAAATTAGAAATAGCGGACAACTACAGCTGGAAGAAGAAGTTTCAATGCCTGAGAATGAAAATAAACCAGGCTTAGGGCTCAAGAATACAAGAAAGAGACTGAACCTTTTGTATGGAGATGAGGCGTACTTGAAAGTTAGTAATGAGTCTGAAAATATTGTTATAACAGAATTAGTAATACCCAAATAATGAAGGCATTAATTATAGATGATGAACGACTTGCGCGTAAGGAACTGATTAATTTACTAAAGGACTATAGCAGGGTTGAAATTGTAGGTGAGGCAGCGAACGCTGATGAGGCTTACGAAATGATCAATACCCTGCAGCCAGATTTGCTTTTTCTTGATATACAAATGCCTGGAAAAACAGGGTTTGAGCTTTTGGAAATGCTTGACAATGTTCCTCAGGTGATTTTCACAACTGCTTATGATGAGTTTGCTCTTAAGGCCTTTGAGGTGAATGCATTAGATTATCTGCTTAAGCCAATTCAAACAGAGAGATTAAACGAAAGCTTAAATAAGCTTTTCTCAAAACCTTTGAAGCCTAAAGAGAGGGAAGAAGAGGAAGATGTAAAAAGGCTGTCTCTTACCGATCAGGTATTTGTAAAAGATGGAGACAAATGCTGGTTCGTGAGGCTTTCTGAAGTAAGGCTTTTTGAGTCTGATGGTAACTATATAAAGGTTTATTTTGATAATAATAAGCCTATGATTCATAAATCATTAAATGCCTTAGATGAAAAATTGGATGCTCGTAGTTTTTTTAGAGCCAGTAGAAAGCATATAGTTAATCTGAGCTGGGTAGATAGCATAGAGCCCTGGTTTAATGGAGGTCTTATGGTAAAACTGAAGGGAGGGGATAAAGTAGAAGTAAGCAGGAGACAGGCTGCTAAGTTTAAAGAAATGATGAGCCTTTAATGAATGAGAAATTAGGCGTTACTACTTCTCAAAATATTGATTAAATCTTCTTCTACATGCCAGTCACGGGCCAGTTGTAACATGGCCGTGGCTTCTAGTTCGGTTACATAACCTTTTAGGTTGTTAGCTTTCCATACCATATCAATATAGAAAACACGCTTGTCTTTTGGGTAATTACCAATAATATCATTAAGATAGTTTCTGGCCCTGTCAAAGGAGTTGAAGTAATCTTCCGCAATGAAATCATTTACCCATTGCATTTCTTCATGCCCATCTAGTTCAGCCGTGCTTTCCTCAAGATTTTTCTTCTCTTCATCATCTAAGCCGTGATAATGAAAGATAACTGATTTAAGTAGAAGGTATGCTTTTTTTTCCTCGCTGTCCATCTTCGAATATATTGGGCAAATAAAGGGTTATAAATACTTATTTTATTCCAGAATTGTTTGAGTGATGCTATACACACCTGAGAAAGTTAACATCATTATTTAAAATAATAAAGAGCCTGGATCATCTTTTTAAATAAATAATGATGCAGATATTTCATCTGCAAGTAAAAGACCCTCTTCGGTCAGTTTAAGATCATTTGCATCTAAAGTGGCAAACCTATTATCAATCAAGTTATTAACGTAAGAACCCTTGAGTTTCTTCAAATCATAATCGTAATTATCTTTTAAATAATCAAGATCTACTCCCCAAATTGTTCTTAACCCCGTAAGAAGATACTCATTCACCTTGTCTTCTCTACTTAAAACTTCCTGTTGTGTGGGAATATTGTCTTTGTAGAGTGAAGATATGTATTTATGGTTGTTTGTAACATTAAACTGTCTGCTAGCTCCGTTATATGAATGCGCACCAGGACCTATACCTAAATATTTTGCTTGTTTCCAATAGCTTGAGTTATGTTTGGAATGCATGCCTGGAAGGCAAAAATTGGAAACTTCATAGTGCTCATAACCTATGCTTTTTAACTTCTCGATCAGTAATTCATATTGCCTTGCTTCAAAATCTTCTCCTTTGAGAGAAAGAGTGCCCATTTTTGCTCTGTGCCCAAATACAGTTTTTGGCTCAATAGTTAAGCAATAAGAAGAAATATGTTCAGGTTTGATCTTCGTTATCTCGTGGAGATCATTTTCCCAATCTTCATGGCTATTAATAGGAATTCCATAAATGAGATCAATACTTATATTGTTGAAGCCAATATTTCTTGCCTCACTAACGGAGTTTAGGGCCTGTTTGCGGTTATGAGCACGATTCAGAAAATGAAGAACCTCTTCCTTAAAAGATTGAATACCTATGCTTAGTCGGTTTACTCCAAGCCCATAGAGATCTCTTAATTTTTCTGAATTCAGATCATCAGGGTTAGCTTCTAACGTAATTTCAGCATCATGATTCACACTGAAATATTTGTGAATAGTCTCAAGAATTGAAGACAGGTTGTCTTTGCTCAGTATTGAAGGTGTGCCTCCTCCGAAATAAACCGTATTAATAGGCTCTCTTTCGAGGTAATTCTGCCGTAATTTTATTTCTTCGCATAGAGCCACTGTCATTTCATTCACATATTTTTGATTTGTACTGAAATGAAAGTCGCAGTAATAACATGCCTGCTTACAAAAAGGAATATGGATGTAGATACCCGCCATTATTATTTATATGCTGCAAACTTAAGGTTTTTAATAGGGATTTGTTTATTTCTTATTTCTATGTTCAATGATTCTGCTAAGTTAATGGCTCAGAGGTATAATATAGAGTATAGCAGCTCAGAAGAAGAGGAGAAATCAGATTTATCGAAATATTTTCCCGCTTATCTTATGACAGCATCTGATACCTCTTCGATTCAGCTTAGTATTAAAACTGCTTTAGAAATATTAATTTATGAGGGGTATTTAAATGCTAAAGTAGAGCACCTGAATTGGCAAGATTCATTATTAAGTGTGACTATTAATAAAGGTAAAGTATATGAATGGGCATATTTAGACGAAGGAAATGTACCTGAGGTACTCTTAAGCAAAGCTGGTTTTAGAGAAAGGTTTTATATACAAAGGCCTTTTAAAGTAAAAGAAATTAAAAATGTTTTTAAGAAAGTGATAGCTATTAGTGAGAATAGCGGTTATCCTTTTGCTTCTATCAGGTTTGATTCTCTAGGTATTGAAGACAATAAAGTTAAAGCGATTTTAAATTATGATTCCGGCCCTGTCATTACATATGATAGCTTAATCATCAATGCTGATGTTCCAGTTAAGGCTGCTTGGCTGGCCAAATATTTGCGTATTACTTACGGTAAAAGTTATAACCAGAAAGAAGTTACCCGCATCGCCGAGAAAATAGAGGCACTTCCATATCTTAATTTGGAGCAGTTACCTGTTATTACATTTCAAAATGACCAGGCTAGGATCAATCTTAACCTTAAATACAATAAGTCTAATGCCATCGATGGGGTGGTTGGTTTCCTGCCGAATGCCCAAAATGATGGAAAGCTATTGGTTACTGGACAATTTGAAATGAGACTAGAAAATTTATTTAGAGCAGGTAAATCTTTTCAGGTTGAATGGCAAAGGCTAAGGCCAGAATCTCAATTGCTCGATTTAGCTGTGGGGTACCCTAACTTATTTAATACCCCGATTAATATGAATCTTGGTTTCAATCTTTTAAGGGAGGACAGCACTTTTATAAATAGAAATGCACTGATTGATTTCAATTATGATAAAGGGAGAACCAAATTTGGTTTTTTTACGGAACTACGGTCGTCTCGGACATTTACATCAGAGACTATTGTAAATGATTCGGTGGCAGATTTTAATTTAACTTACTATGGCTTAAATTATAACTATAGGAATTATTCTTTAAATCGAGCCAAAAGAGTAGGGGTTAATCTAGGAGGAAGTGCGGCTGTTGGCAGCAAAAAAATACAGGAAAATGGGCTGGCATTTTTAGATACAGCACAAAGTGTCTCTCCAAAATCTATACAATATAGGTTGAACTTAGATTTTGGTTATTATTTTAAGATGGGTAGGTATTTGGGCTTAAGCCAAAAAATTTCAGCAGGTAAGCTTATTAATAGGAGTAAACTTTATTTAAATGATTTATTTCGGTTGGGAGGTTTAAATACCCTTAGAGGGTTTAATGAAAATAACTTTTTTGCGTCAGATTATTTGTTGTCTAACCTGCAATTTGAGTTCTATTATGCTGAAGAATCATTTTTGTACCTTTTCTATGATCAGTCTTTTGTAAACTTGCAGTTGAGTAGCGCTAACGGCAATACTTCAGGTTACCCTTATGGTATTGGAGCAGGTCTAAATTTATATACTGGCAAGGGACATTTAAATTTGGCCTATGCTTTAGGGCATAGTGACACCCAGCCACTAAGTTTAAGGCTTTCTAAATTTCATTTCGGTTATGTGGCTAAATTCTAATAAATTGCATAATTATAAATAAAGAGAGAATTGAAGCGGTTACTGATATTACTATTTTTTGCTCATTATAGCATTTTTTCATTCAGTCAAGATACTACTATGATTAGAAATCTTGATCAGGACTGGTATTTTTATGAAGACAATGGGTATTTGCCTGTAATTGATAAGGGTGAACATTACGGTAAGACCCTTCATTTTAATCTCAATTCTGATGATTATGCAGACGCCATGGTGCTGTTCAGAAGTGATCAGCAACTTTCAGTATTTATAAATAATCAATTAAGCTTTGTATTAAAGAACAAGAAGCTGTTAGCTATAGATAGTCTTGCTGAGCGCTATGGTGAGAATATGCACTTTACTATCTATAATAAAAACTTAAATCCATTCGGCATTGATAACCATATTCTGAGAATAGATTCTTCATCTACTTCTCCTTTATCTAATGACTTGGTCATAATAAAGCAGCGAAAACGCACTATATTCAATGAAGTGATCATAGTTGGAATGGTTATACTCTTAGCGCTGCTTGCTGTTTTGTATTCTTCCTATCCAAAGGTGTTTAACGATTTCTTTAAGGTAAGAAGGGCTCTGGGGGTGCGAGAGTTGGATGAAAACCTTCTTAAGAGTAGGCCCTTAAGTCCGGTTAACTTGCTATTCTATTTTTATTTAAGCCTGATGGTTGCTGTCTTGCTTATGCTCTACGTTAATTTAAGTGCAACTTTTCAGGAAGTAGCAATATTTAGATCAGAAAGCTTCTGGTATGGATTATTTAATATGCTAAAAATTTCATTATTGGCATTTTCCTGGTTTTTGCTTAAATATTTATTGATCACTAATCTTACTAGTTTATTTAAATTAGGGTTTTTTCAATCTTCTCATTTTTATAATTCAATGAGAATAAACCTGTTACTCATATCTATTTATTTTATTATAATTGCAGGCTCTTATTTTTGTTTTAGCATTTTAAACCCAGAATATTATACTAATTTGTTTAATATTCTATTAACAATCATGGGTTTGAGAGTTATTATTTTGTTTTTTAGATTAATGAATACTGGCTCATATAAAACTTTGCATTTATTTTCATACCTTTGCGGCACAGAAGTGGTACCATATGTGGTGCTTCTGTATTTTGGATTTAATCAACCATTCTGAGTATCTAAGAAGTAATAGTTGCGCGAAGATATGACCGACCAAGTGAAAGATAGGATACGACCAGTTAAAAGTATCCTGGTGTCTCAGCCAAAGCCTAATGATGAAAATTCACCTTATTTTAAGCTGGCAGAGAAGTATAATATTAAAGTGGATTTCAGACCTTTTATTCAGGTAGACCCTGTTTCTATAAAAGAGTTTAGGCAACAAAAGATAGATGTACTAAAACATTCTGCTATTATATTTACCAGTAGAAATGCGGTAGACCATTTTTTTAGTATCTGTAATGATCTAAAAATAGAAATGCCTGCTGATATGAAATATTTTTGTATCTCAGAGCAAACTGCAAATTACCTTCAGAAGTACATCGTTATAAGAAAACGAAAAATATTTACAGGGCATAGAACCGCAGGAGATCTTATTGAGATCCTGAAGAAGCATAAGAATGAGAAATATCTTTTCCCATGCTCTGATATCAGAAAAAATGACATACCGGATTTTTTAGTTAGCAATGACTATAAATTTTCGGAGGCAATAATATATAGGACAGTAGCAAGTGATTTATCTGATTTGGAGGATGTTTACTACGACATTTTAGCATTCTTTAGTCCTTCAGGTATTAATTCACTGTTAGTTAATTTTCCGGATTTTAAGCAGAATAATACAAGGATGGCGGCTTTTGGCCCCACTACTGCAAAAGCTGTAAGAGATGCCAATATGATTCTTGATATAGAAGCTCCTTTACCAAATGCGCCTTCTATGACAGGAGCCATTGAGTTGTATATCAAGAAGGCTAATGGCATCAAATAGGATATATTTTATATTAATTTAATGTAAATAAGATATTATCTTACTCTTTTTAACGGAAAAGGCTTGAATCTATTGTCAAAAAAAACTTATATTTAAGACTCTTTTTGATTTTAGATATGCGCAAGTTAATTTTTTACATATCAATTTTGGCGTTGTTTTTTGGCTTCGACGAGGCTAACGCACAGCAGGATGCACAATTTTCATTCTACATGAAGAATATGCTATTCTATAATCCTGCTTTCGCAGGTACAGAAGGCATCACACAAATGACACTGATTCATAGACAGCAATGGGCTGGCTATGATGGCAGCTACAGCGATGGAGGAGCCCCTACTACCAGTGTTTTCAGTATGACTACTCCTATTTACAGGCTGAAAAGTGGTTTCGGTGCTCATGTGGTAAATGACAACCTCGGTCCATTAAATAATTTGGAAATGCAGGTTTCCTATGCATACCATTTAGGTATAAAGAAATCCAAGCTTAGTTTTGGTATGAGGGCAGGACTATTTTCTCAATCTATAAATGTAGAAGAATATAGGGCCATTCATCCGGATGATGAGTTACTATTAAACGGAGATGAATCTCAAATCAGACCAGACATGGCTTTAGGAGTTTATTTTAGATCAGAAAAATATTTTGCAGGATTGAGTTTTAACCATCTTTTGAAATCGGAATTTAATTTTGGAGTGAACGCGGTGAAAAACCCGCTTGAAAATCATGCCTATTTAACTATGGGGTATGTTCATGAAGTAAATTTCGATGTAAAGGTTTCTCCTTCGTTTATGGTTCAAACAGATTTTAATGAATACAGTTTTATACTTGGAGGACTGGCATATTATAAAGAACAGTTGTGGGGAGGGGTTTCCTATCGGCAGTCTGATGATATAAATGCAATGTTAGGTTACAATTTTTTAAAAGATAAGTCGTTAAGCTTTGGCTATTCGTTTGGTTATGTTGTAAGTCAGCAAGATGCAAAGAAGCCAACAACTCATGAAGTACTAGTTAGTTATCAATTACCAGTTAATCCTGGTAGCGGAAAGAAAATTATACGTACTCCAAGGTTTAGACATTAAGCTTTAAATTATTTTGCTTTTAGAAAGAAATTATACAATTTGTGAAATATATTTTTTGAGATACTCTGGTTAAAAACATTAGGCTAGAGAATTTAGATAGAATTTTTTTATATATTTCCGCTCAAAAATTAAAACAAACAAAATGGTTGGCTTTAACTTGAAAGAATAAGTTAAAGAGTTTAAACAAAAGTGTTATGCATAAAGTTACAAGAAGATTCCTCTACTCATTGTTGTTGTTGGCACCAGCAATATTAGGAGGTTGTGGACTCTTAGGCCTGAGTGGCGGAGGAGGTGACCAAGGTGAGCTGGTAGGCGTTCAGGGTCGTGAAGGCTGGGTAATGACACTACCCTATGGCATGGTGCCGATCCCGGCAGGAACGTTTCACATGGGGCAGGCTGATGAGGATCCTGCTTCGACCCAGATTAATTTTAATAAGCAAATAACAATCGGTTCGTTCTATATGGATGACACCGAGATTACTAATAACGAGTATCGTCAATTTATTAACCGTTTGATGGAAGACTCAGTTAGTGTGTTGGGTGAAGAAACTATTATGAATGATTATTACCCTGATACTACAGTATGGGTAAGAGACTTCGCTCACCACATGGGAGACCCTGTTCAGGATTACTATTATTGGCACCCAGGCTATGATGATTATCCTGTAGTAGGTGTGAATTGGGAAGCCGCCGTATATTTTAGTAAGTGGAGAACTGCTTACTGGGCTGACTATAGAATCAGTATTGGCGAAGTACCAATGCCATCTTTCAGATTACCTAATGAAGCTGAATGGGAATATGCAGCTCGAGGTGGTCGTGATATGGCTAAGTACCCTTGGGGTAACCCTTATATTAGAAACGCTAAAGGTTGTATGTTGGCTAACTTTAAACCAGGTAGAGGTAATTATTACGATGATGGTTTTGCGTACACAGCTCCAGTAGCACAGTATTTTGCTAATGATTATGGCCTATATGATATGGCTGGTAATGTAGCTGAATGGTGTTTGGATGATTTCAGTCCTGTTTCAGTGCCCACAGTATGGGATCTGAACCCACAATTTATTGATAAGCGCACTGATCCTAATAGTGCAGATTACGATCCAGAAATCCTATCTAAAAAGGTTATTCGTGGAGGATCTTGGAAAGACGTAGCTTATTATTTAGAAACAGGAACTAGAACTTTTGAATTTAAGGATTCGGTAAGAGCCTATATTGGCTTTAGAAATGCTATGACTCATTTGGGTAGATCTTCAGGAGCCGAATTTTAGAATTATATTTTTTTATTTATCAAACCCAATAATTAACTTTCATTAAATTAAAACCTTAAGACAATGAGTAAAAAAAAAGGTGGACTAGCGGAACTTGTTTATAAAACCATAATGCCTAAGGTTTATGGTATAGGTGCGGCCGTAGTTATTATAGGTGCTTTATTTAAACTTTTACACTTAAAAGGCGCTAATGAGATGCTGATCCTAGGTCTAGGTACTGAGGCGTTAATTTTCTTTTTAAGTGCGTTTGAACCCCCACACGCTGAGCCGGATTGGGCAAAAGTTTATCCTGAATTAGCTGAAGATTATGAAGGTGTAGCTACTGCACCCCGCATATCTAATAAACCTGTTGCTAATACTGGTAATGGAAATTCTACTAGCCAGCAGTTAGATAAAATGATGGAAAAGGCTAAAATTGGTCCTGAGTTGATCGAAAGTCTTGGAAAAGGTATGAAGAGTATGGCTGATTCAGCTTCAAAAATGTCAAATTTGGCAGATGCAGCTGCAGCTACTAATGATTATGCGAAGAACGTTAAGACTGCTTCTCAATCATTATCTGATATGAATAAGTCTTATGCTACAACTGCACAAGCTATGTCTTCTATGGCAGATGCTACAAAGGATTCTAAAGAATATCACACTCAAGTGCAAAATGTTACAAAGAACTTAAGTGCACTTAATGCTGTTTATGAAATGGAGTTGAAAGACGCTGATAGTCACGTTAAAGCAATGAATAAATTCTACACCAACATGGCAGGAGCCTTAGAAGGCATGACTAAAGCTGGTGAGAAAACTAAGACATTTGCTAATGAATTAGATAAGCTTACAACAAATCTTACTTCTTTGAATACAGTGTATGGCAACATGCTTACTGCTATGAGAGGAGGATCTAGCCCTAAACAAGGTTAATTAGGGTAACAATATTGTTTATGATTTATTCATTAAAAGTATTAATCTAATATGGCTGGCGGAAAAGAAACCCCAAGACAGAAGATGATCGGCATGATGTACATGGTGTTAACAGCACTGTTAGCACTGAACGTAAGTAGTGCCGTATTAGAGAAGTTTGTTTTTATAGATGAAGCATTAAAGGAATCTGGTGTTGCATTAGCGGAAAAAAATAATAAAACACTTAGCAATATAACTGCAGAAGTTAAAAAGAAAGGTGACAGAGGAGCTGATGTTAAAGTTCTTAATGGTGCCAAAGATGTGCATCAGATGACACAAGATATCCTTTCTTATATGGATGGCCTGAGAAAAAGAATGGCAGATGATACTGGTGGTTATGATCCTGATACTCATGAGCTTAAAGGAGCTAAAGATACTGAGGGAGTAGCTAACATTATGATTAAGAATAAGGAAGGTGAGAAGTTGAAAACTCAGTTGAATGAATATTCAAAGAAATTGGCTTCAATGACTGGTTCATCTGAATTTACTCCTTTAGCAAGAGATGCCAAAGATATTCCAATGGCAGCTTCCGATCCTGACCAAAAAATGAAGGACTTTTCGGAATATTATTTCGGAGATACCCCTACAGCTGCAGGTATGGCTACTATTAGTCAACTTGAGACGGAGCTTTTAGGTTATGAATCTAGAGCTTTGGAAATTTTGGCCGAAAAAGTGGGAGCTAAGGATGTAGAGTTTGATAGAGTGGTTCCTTTGATTAGACCAACTTCGAATGTTGTGGCTTCTGGAGCTGACTTTGAGGCGGATCTGTTTATAACTGCAGCAGCTTCTGGTATGAATCCTACTTTCAGCTATAATGGTAAGGAGGTTCCTGCAGAAACAAATGAGTTTGGAATTAAGTATGGTAAGGTGAAATTTGCTGCTAAGGCTTCTAACTATGATCCTAAAACTTTGATGTCAGAGCAGAAGTTTAAAGCTCAAATTAACTTGAATGATAGTACATATACCATCGATCATACTTATTATGTTGTAAAACCTGTCATTCAGGTTAGATCTGCTGCTTTGCAAGCCTTATACATGAACTGTGGAAATGAATTGGATATTCAGGTGCCGGCTTTAGGTACTAGTTATAACCCTTCCTTTTCTTCATCAGAGGCTACTATAGTAAAAGGTAACAGACCTGGATTAGTAGTTGTAGTTCCTAAAGGTCGATCAAAAGTTAATCTAACTGTTAGTAACTCCGGAAATGTACTTGGAACTGAAAGATTTGATGTTAAGAAAGTACCTGCTCCAAATATTGAGATTACTTCAAGAAATAGACCTGTTGATTTCGAAAATGGTGTCGCATCAGCGGCTTTAACTACTATCAAAGTAAGTGCTGAGGCAGATGAAAATTTTGCTCGTGAAGTGCCTAACGATGCTAGATACAGAGTGAAAAAGATTAATGTTAAATTAGCCAGATCTGGTAGACAAATTAAGACTGAAGACTTTTCTTCTGAGAATATTGATTTGAGAGCTTGGAGGTCGTTGTTTAGACCTGGTGATAACTTAATTGTAAAAGTGGAAGATGTTAGTAGAAGAACTTATCAAGGTGAAAATGAGAGAGTGAAGCCTACTACTACTATCTATAATATCCCGATAAAATAAAAATATATAGAGGTTGTGAACATGATAAACTGTAAAAAATTTATACTTGTTGTCTTTATAGGATTGTTGGCTACTCCTATGCTTGCGCAAAAGAGTGAATTAGATCAATATAATCCTAATTCAATAGAGCCCATAGCTAAATATGAGCATCTCTTTAAAAGACGAGTATGGCGTACAATTGATTTAAAAGAAAAGCAAAACAAAGGATTCTTTGCAAGAGGTGGTGAGATAACTGCTTTTATCTTAGATGCTATTCGGTCTGGTGAGCTTGTGGATTTATATACAAATGATTCATTAACCACTAAGATGAGTAAGGATGAATTTTTGAACAGATTAGTTTATCAAGAAGGTCTTGAGGTTGCACAATGGGAGCCTGGTGTGGAATATTATGAAGGTGATCAGGTGAAGTATAACGGAGTGGTATACTCGGCTATTTTTGATGAGATTTCATCTGTTCCTTCTGAGTCACCTGATGATTGGGAGGCTACTCCTGGTGTAGGAAGTGCTATTCTCTTCTTACCACGTCAAATTAGCATATTGAGATTAATGGAAGACATGATTTTCGATAAGCGTAGATCAAGACTTTATTATAAACCTCAAAGCATTCAGTTAATAATACCAGGTTCTGAAACCCTTGATGGTGTGGAATTGCCTTTGGTTGTACTTAAATACAAGGACTTGTATAAGTTGTTTAAGGATAATCCTGAGGAGGCTATTTGGATCAATAGATACAACAGTGCTGAGAATAAGAACTTTGCAGATGCTTTAACTTTAAGAGAGTTTAGATCTAGTTTGTTTAAATTTGAAAATCCTGATGATGATCCTATTGTAGATATGTACAAAAATAGAATGGAGGCTATAATGGCAGCCGAATGGTGGGAGATGGAATTGATGGAAAAAGAACACAACCTTTGGGAGTATTAATCCAGAAAAGCATAAAAAAGGGCCACAATTTGCGGCCCTTTTTTGTTATTACGATTTATTGAAGTGATCTAATATGATATGAGCTTTTTGATTACCAACAATCTTAGTCAAGTCATCCAGACTAAGCTTTTTGATTTTGGTAATGGATTTATATTCTTTAAGTAGTTTGTCCGTACTATTTTTTCCTATTCCAGGTATTTTCTCTAGTTCAGTCTGAAAGGTATTGATGCTTCTTTTCTGACGGTGAAAGGTTATGGCGAATCTATGTGCTTCATCTCTTACACGCTGTAGGAGTAGTAAGGACGGAGATTTTTTGTTAATGTGTACTGGAATGCTGTCTTCTGGGAAATAAATTTCTTCTAACCTTTTGGCGATACCTACAATGGGTATTTTCCCATATAAATCTAGGCTTTTAAGTGCTTCACAAGCACTACTAAGTTGGCCTTTACCACCATCGATAACTATTAGTTGTGGTAGAGGTAGGTCTTCGTTTAAAAGCCTTCTGTACCTGCGATGCACTATCTCTTTCATGGAGGCAAAATCATCAGGACCTACTACTGTTTTTATATTGAAATGACGATAATCTTTTTTTGAAGGTTTTCCATTTTTAAAACATACCATTGAGGCTACTGGATTAGTGCCTTGTAGGTTACTATTATCAAAGCATTCTATATGTTCTGGAATATTGGTTAACCTTAAATCCATTTTGAGCTGAACCAGGGTTTCATTTTGTTTTTTTTGCCCTGAATAGGTTAACTTTTCTTTTTTATATTCTAATGAGTTTTTTAAGGATAATTCTAAAAGTTTACGTTTATCACCTATTTTGGGTATTGTGTTAATAATACCTTCGCCCAAATGAACAGGTTCATTCGATATAATTTCTTTGTGACTGCTGTGGTGTTGCTCTCTTAATTCTACTGCTATTAGAGTTAGCACTTCGTCATTGGCTTCATCCAATTTTTTCTTTACCTCGATGGTTTTAGCTAAAGTAATAGCTCCATTATTTACCTGCATGTAGTTTATAAATGCAGTTTGCTTTTCTGTAACTATACTAAAAACGTCTAGTTCTGAAAGTTTAGGGTTAACTATAGTGGATCTGATTTGGAATTTTTCTAAAAGAGCTAACTTCTCTTTGAATAGTTGAGCCTTTTCAAATTCTAGTTCTTGTGAAGCAGCTAACATATTATCTTTGAAGTAGTTTTTCACTACTGCAAGATTGCCTTTTAGTATGTTCCTGGCTTGATCAATATCACTATCATAGTCTTTTTCACTTTGTAAGCCTTCGCATGGGCCTTGACAGTTTCCAATATGGTATTCAAGACATACTTTGAACTTATGCTCTTTAATATTTTTTGGTGTTAGGCTTAATTTACAAGTACGAATAGTGTACAGTTTTCTTATAAGCTCCAGCACATTTTTCATTGCTGAAACACTTGAAAAAGGTCCAAAGTATTCTCCAAAGCTAGTTATAAATTTTCTGGTTGAAATTATCCTAGGGAATCGCTCATTGATAATGCATATATAAGGGAATGTCTTATCGTCTTTAAGGAGAATGTTATATTTGGGTTGATTCTCCTTAATTAGATTGTTCTCTAATAATAGTGCATCAAACTCGGTGTCAGCAATGGTGTATGCTATAGCTTCAATTTCAGAAATTAGCTTTTTAGTCTTTCTATTGAGTTGATTAGAATGGATAAAGTAGCTAGCAACTCTTTTTCGAATACTTTTGGCTTTACCAACATATATTAGTTGGTCTTCTTTATTATAAAACTTGTAGACACCCGGCTGTTGTGGTAATATGTTTCGTTGTTCAACCTTGAGTTTAGGTACCTGCATTAATTATTAAAATCTGAATCATCCCACATTCTTGAGTCATCGTCTTCTTCTGTTTCATCGTCTTCAGAGGTGCTCTGATTATATCTGCTACAGTCAAGGTTAACATCAATTCCTCCAATAGGACGTTCAAATGGACCTTTTTCAATGGATAGGTCTTTGTCATTATATACCTTAAGCATATATTTCTCCCATATAGGTCTGGCCGTTCTTCCTCCTTGACCAGATAACCAGTTTCGAAAGTGAATGCTTCTTTCATCACCACCAACCCAAACTCCAGTAACAAGATCTTTTGTTACACCCATATACCAACCGTCAGAAGCATTGTTAGTGGTTCCTGTTTTGCCACCAACTTCATTGTTAATTTTCAATTCTCTGTCGATTCCGGCAGAAGTTCCTCCTCTTTCTTCTACACCACCACGTAGCATATACAGCATTTTGTAGGCTGTGGATTGGCTGGTCGCTTGCCTTGTTTTGGGTACAAAGTTTTCAATTACATTGCCATTTTTATCTTCTATTCTTGTGATATAGTATGGCTTTGTATAAATACCATTATTGGCAAATGTACTGTATGCACCTACGAGCTCATAGATACATACGTCGCTTACCCCTAGACATAAGGACGGCACCTCATCCAGTTTGCTTTCAATGCCAACTCTATGTGCAAAGTCTACTACATTTCTTGGAGTTACCTCTTTCATTAGATAAGAGGTGATTGTATTTACCGATCTTGCCATTCCTTGGCGGATGGTCATTTTTTCCCCTGTTCCGTATTTACCATCTGAATTGGGGGTGGTCCAAGTACCGCCTTCAGGTAGGTTAAACGTAACCATTACATCAGGTACCTCAAAACATGGAGGATAACCTTGCTCTATTGCAGTACCATAAACAAATGGTTTAAAGGTGGATCCTGGTTGTCTTTTACCTTGTTTTACGTGATCATATTTAAAGTACTTATGATCTATTCCTCCTACCCAAGCTTTAATATGACCAGTGTGAGGATCCATGGACATAAGGCCTGTTTGTAAGAAGCGTTTGTAATAGCTGATTGAATCTAACGGACTCATAAGCGTATCTTTTTCTCCTCCCCAGCTGAAAACCGTCATTTTGCGAGGCTTATTCATCATGATCTTGAGGCTGTCGGAATCACGTCCGTATTTTTTGACCAATTCTCGGTAATGCTCGGTACGTTTAAATCGGGATTCTAAAAAGTTGGGTATTTCCTTTCCTTCATTGATCCAAGGATTTTTATCTCCCCAATGATCGTTAAATAACTTCTGAAGTTGGGACATGTGCTCAGTTACGGCTTCTTCAGCATAGCGCTGCATGCGGCTATCTATCGTAGTATATATTTTCAGGCCATCTTCCCAAAGATCATAGCCATTTTGTTCAGACCATTCTATAAGATCACGTTTGATCACCGTTCTGAAATATGTGGCTAACCCTTTATTTTGGTTCGCTACATCATAACCTTCCAAGTCGATAGGACTAGTACGAAGTGAATCTAATACATCTTGAGAGATGTGTCCATGTCTGTAAATTTTACCTAAAACTTGATTTCTCTTTTTAACGGAGCTTTCGTAATTATAAACTGGGCTAAAGGCGTATGTTCCTTGAAGAAGACCTACCAATACTGCCGATTCATCATAGTTAAGCTCGCTGGGTTGCTTTGCAAAGAATGTTTCTGCCGCGGCTTTAATGCCATAAGCATTACTTCCGAATGAGACGGTATTGAAATACATGGCTATAATTTCTTCCTTAGTGAAGTTTCTTTCTAAATGGGCGGCAATCATCCATTCTTTAGTTTTGATGATCAGCTGTTTTAGTCCATTTATTTTATAGAGGCTACCTTCATTTTCCGTCATTGTATTGAAGAGGTTCTCGGCAAGCTGCATGGTAATCGTACTACCACCTCCGGCATAGTTAAAGGTTAGTTTTCCTACCACGGCTCTCATGAGCCCTTGAAAATCTATACCCGGATGTTTGTAAAATCGATGATCTTCAGAAGAAAGAAGCGTGTTCACCAACTCAGGAGATAGTTCATCATAAGTAACCTGACTTCTGTTATACCTGAAATAACGACCTAATGAAACGCCATCAGCAGAGATTAATTCTGAAGAAAGATCATTTTCAGGGTTTTCCAGGGCTTTAAGACTAGGCATACCTCCATACAAACCAAATAGATTTATGTTAACTGTAAGGATGTAAATAGGCAGCAAAATCACTACAGAAAAGAAAAAAATCCATAACGCTAGAACTGCGAGTTTAAATCCTTTTGACTTTTTAGAGGATTTAGCTCTGAATTTTTGAATGATGTTTTTAAAGTCCATTAATATAATTTTTATTAAAAAACCTTAGATATGCCTCTAAGTCTTTAGTCTGGTAAAAAATGTTGAAGTTATCTTTCGTGATTACAAATTTATAGAATTTTGAGTTCTTGGTATCTTCAGAAATGGCATCTGTGTTAATGAATTTTTCATAATATTTGGCAGCATCATCTTTTTGTCCCAGTCCTGTTACCATTACCATGTCATATTTCTCATTTAAAATAAGATTGCTAGTCTTTAGGTTATTGTTAGACAGGGTCTGGTTAAAATCATTGATTTCTTGAGATAGGTCATCGGCTAGGTTTTTGCCTGATTCATATACCAATATGAAATAATGATTTTGCTTAAAATACTTCACAAATTCTGTACCTAATAAACGCTGTTGTTTCTCCTGAAAGTTTTTAGAGGCTTGTAAAAGTTCCTTGGCATACGGAAGAATATCGCTATCAGGATTTTTTTCGATGAAATCAGATAATTGATATTGATATAGGTTTATATTTTCTGTTTTTCCAACGATTAAGATTTTTAAAAGCCGTAATCTCGGACTAAATACCGTTTCTGCAATATTATTTAAAGCAGAATCTAATTTTTGGGTAGCCAGCTTGTATTCTTCATTTTTGAAAAGAGCATAAGCATTTTTATATACCACCTTTAACTGTTCATTTGCAGCCGTGCTTTCTTCTGTATAGTTAGGGTTAGACAGTAGTTTGGCATAGGTAGTGTTTGGATATTGCTCCAAGAGTTGGTTTTTATATATATCAGTACTTCTATTCAATGTCTTATTGATGAGGTACAGCTGATATAGTACCTCAGCCTCATTTTCTGATCCTGGGAACCTTGTAAGTAGTTTTTCAAAGGTTAACGCTGCGTTCTGAAGCTCTTGAAGCTCGAAATAATATATATTTCCCAAAATATAATAGGCTTCTTTAATCATATTAAGTGATTTTTCCTTGGCTTCATCACTAAATGGAATTTGAGCATATAATTTATTGGCCTCAGAACTTTGTTCTTGTGTGGTGTTTTCTTCGGGAGCTTCTTGTGTGCCTTCCAAAACTTCAACATTATTTTCAGCCATTTCACCTGTTTCTATGGACGGAAGGTTCCCCTGAACTCTACTGATTCTCCAGTTATCTTCTAAGGCTCGGTCTCCCCAAATTCTTTGAAATTCGGTTTGACCTAATGCAACGGCCGATGGATTGCCAAAATACCAGCCGGTGGCATTGCCTATTCCGCTATCCTCATTGGCAAGGGTAAACTGACGCCTTCTTTCTGCTATTTTCTTCTTCTCTTCAATTTTACGTTGCTCTTCAGCTTTGGCTGCTAAATAGGAATCTATTGTGGCTCTTATGGCTACAGAATCTAAAGTGGAGAGATTCAAAAGGCTATCTTGTAGGTGAATAGTATTGTGCTGATTTACAAATTTTTCTAAAATTTGTTGGCGCTCTTGTATTTGAGCGTAATTTTCAAAATCAGGAGGTAATGTTTGAACGGCACTGTCGTAATAGTTTTTAGCCAGTTCATAATTAGCCATACTATCATATTCTATTTGCCCAATTCTTAAATAAGATTGACCTTTTTGGCGGTTATTATTGGTGCTTGAGTAGATGGAAGACTTGAAGTATGATATCGCTTGATCCATATTGCCTTGGCGTAATTCAAATTCAGCCATTTCATAGTAGATCTTATCTTTATACTCAACATTTTTCTTGTCCTTTAAAAGTTGCTTAAAATGCTTTCTGGCTGCCCTAAGATCTCCCGATTTTCCAAGTTCTGTTACTTGCGCCATATACAGGCGTGCATAAAAGTCTAGTTCGTACTCAGGGTTGCTAGCTATACATTTTTTATAATAATTGTAGGCTTCAGAGTCAAAGCCCAGATCCTGATATACTTGAGCTATTATGAAATATATTCGGCCTTTACCATCTTTTCTTTTTAATAAAGGGGCAGCTTTTACGAGGTTTACTACCATGTTATTGAGGTCGCCTTGTGTTTGGTAATAATGAGCCTGATTAAGGTATAGAATCTTGGAACTCTTTTTATCAAGAGTTTCTTTTTTTAGATAATCTGAAACAGCTATAGCATTATTATACTCACCATAATCAGTAAAAGTCCTGTGTAAGTGAGCCAATGCAAGGTGTCTGGTCTCATCATCTTCACTTTTAGTGTTTACGTATTTAAATGTCTCAATGGCATTTACATAGTCTAATGAATAAAAGCGAGCAAGACCTATGAGTACATAGCTATCATCTACCCATTTACTGTTTTTATGAATTTGTATGACAAGTGAAGATTTTTTTATACAATCATCTACTTGTTCTTTATAAGTGCTTGCAAGTACGGAATCTATGGGGGCATATATTTTTAAAACCTTATTGTAGTCATTGTCAGCAGTGCTTTTTACAATTTCTTTAATGTCTTTGATATCATTCTTTGCGTAGAAATAGGCATTATACCGAGCAGTGGTATTGTGGTATGCTTTACTGATTATATTTTTACGTTCTGCGGAGCATCCGAGTAAAAAAAGAAGAATGATGAAGTAAAGTAGCGTATAGTTTTTATTGCGTAACAAAGTCTTTTTGTTCTGTTTTTAGGTTGCCAGAAAATATTTATACAAAAATGATATTTTAAATGCAGTATGTTGCGAGTTTCACTTAAATTTAGTTAACTGTCCAAACAACGTAAAAAAAATGATAATTAATACAATAATAGTTTATTATATCTATTTTTGTTGCCCTAAATTTTAACAGACAGCAAATTGAAGGCAAGAAAGACACTTTCGAGTTGGTTGGTTAATCGTTATCTGCTGATAATTAGAAACGAGGAGAACTTTGCTGAGAAGTCAACTTTCAGTTTTACCTATGCAAAGGTAATTCTGCTTGCTGTAACAGTGTTCATAATCCTTATGTTTTTAAGTCTACTGCTAGTAAAGACATTACTGGCACAGTGGTTTGATCCCAGGCACGCTCAAATAGAAGCTAATAAAAGGTTTTATGAACTTACGGCTAAGGTAGATTCTCTCTCTCTTGAAGTGGATGAAAAGGAGCGGTTTATAAAAAATTTCCAACGAGTGCTTAGTGGAGATACCATTCACATAGGAGAGGAGTATCATCAGGAGCATAATGAGGGCAATGAAATTATTAATGAGAATATAGATGTAAGTCAACTATCTCCGATCGATTCTCAATTTCGGCAAGAATTTGAGCGTACCGATATGTCATTATTAAACTATTCATCGGGTAATTATAGTGAATTGCAAGAGATATTTTTCTTTTCACCGATTTCTGGATTTATTTCTTCACCCTATAATGTTAAAGATGGCCATTTTGGCGTTGATATTGTAGCAAAGAAAAATGAACCAGTGAAGAGCATTGCTGATGGAACTGTTATTATGTCATCCTGGACTCAAGATTCAGGATATGTCATAGCCATACAGCATAGAGGTAACCTTATTTCCGTGTATAAGCATAATGCAGAACTTTTAAAAAAAGTTGGTAATTTTGTGAATGCGGGGGAGATTATTGCCATAATAGGCAATACAGGGGAGCTTACAGACGGGCCTCACCTTCATTTTGAATTGTGGAATAATGGAAACTCTGTTAATCCGGAAGAATTTGTAACTTTTTAAACATAGTTAAAGTATGTTCGCTTCTAAAGAAGATCATAAAACAGCAGAACTCATAAGCAACTCTAGCAATATAATAGGAAAAGGAACTGTAGTGCAAGGTAGTGTTGAAACATTTGGAAATGTGCGGATCGAAGGAAAAATAATAGGAGATGTTAAAACAAAATCAAAGGTGGCTTTGGGGCAATCTTCTTTCGTTGAAGGCAGTATACTTGCTCAAAATGCTGAAATAGAAGGTAGGCTTGATGGTAATATAGAAACCACTGAAGTGCTTATTTTAAAGCCCACAGCAGTAGTAAATGGGGATATTTATACTAACAAACTCATAGTAGAAACCGGTGCCGTTTTTAATGGTGGTTGTAAAATGGGTATAACTAGTAAAGAGATTAAGATAGAAACCATGAATAGCAATGGTCAGTCTACAAAATCTTTAAGTACTGAAGGTGCCCAAGCAGTATAATAACTATATTAAATATTCTGGAATGGCCATGCAAATGGCTGTTTCTATTTATGCAGGACACTGGCTGGGAGAATTCATTGATGAAAAAACCAATAATGACTCTGGTCTGTATGCAAAAATTATTACTCTAGTTGCCGTTTTTCTCTCTACTTTTTTAATCATCAGAGAGGTTATCAAATCAAATTCCGATGAATAGAGCCTTTAAGAGGTTGCTTATATTCTTCATAGTGCTTATGGGGATTAGTGTTGCTATGTATAGTCTGCAAATCTACGTACTTAGCTCAGGTAATTACAATCTTCACTTTGAGTTAATGCCTGTTTATATTTTTCATTTTATAGCCACTTTGCTGGTTTGTGTCCTTATAGAAGCTATTAGTAGTATTATGCCCAATCAGGCAGGATATGCTTATCTGGGTTCAATATTTATTAAAATAGGACTCTTCTTATTGATTTTTAAAGATGCTCTGTTCATGGAAGAAGGAATGAATAAGCCAGAAAAACTATCAATAGTTATACCGATGCTTATTTTTTTAATGATTGAGTCTGTATATTGTGGTAGATTACTCAATGCCCAGCAAGCCTAAAACCGATGTTAATTTTCTGTAAAACAATTTATAAAAAGGGCAGTTACTTTTCGGGAATTTCTTAGCTTTGCGCCAAAATTATAACAGATTCCTTTTTTTCTTAGCGTGATGATCAAAAAAAACACCGCCTTTTTTACATTATTAGTCGTATTGTTTGCCTCGAGCCTGGCCTTTGGATCAAATGATGAAGAAGCTGGCCATTCTACTGGAGGGGCCGTGGATACAAAAGAAGAAATTAATGAGTATATCCATCACCACCTTAAAGATTCTCATGATTTTACGTTATTCTCTTTAGGTGAATCAGGTACTCACATAGGATTTCCTCTGCCCGTAATATTAGTTGATGACGGTTTACATGTTTTCATGTCATCAAAATTCCATCATGGTACGGCAGTAGCTGAGTCTAATGGAAATTATTATGCAGTTCACCACGGAAAGATATATAAAACTGATGCGGAGGGACACATAGAGTACGATGAGCATCATCACCCTACTAATGCTACTCCTTTAGATCTTTCTATTACTAAAAATGTAGTAGGTATGATCTTCGCAGGTATACTATTACTATTCATGTTTGGATCATTAGCTAAGAGTTATAAAAAAGGTCCTATTCCTACTGGCGTTGGTCGTTTCTTAGAGCCTTTGGTGCTTTATGTAAGAGATGAAATGGCAAGGCCAAATATTGGCGAAAAACATTATCAGAAATTTATGCCTTATTTGTTAACGGCATTCTTTTATATCTGGTTGCTAAACCTGATGGGGATGACTCCACTTGGATTTAACGTTACTGGTAACATTGCGGTAACTGTTTGCCTGGCTTTATTCACCTTCTTTATAGTACAATTTAGTGGAAATAAAGATTACTGGAAGCACATATTCTGGATGCCGGGTGTACCTGTACCAATGAAAATTATATTAATGCCGATAGAGATAATAGGTATGTTCACTAAGCCTTTTGCTCTACTTATTCGTTTGTTTGCAAACATGACAGCAGGTCACTTTGTGGTAATGAGCCTAATAGCTTTATCTATTACCATGAAGGCCGCGTTTGGTCCGGCAGCAGCCTTGGGAATGTCTTTCTTCTTGGCTTTATTTATCTCAATCATTGAAATACTTGTTGCTTTCCTTCAAGCATATATCTTCACCATGCTTTCAGCATTGTTCATAGGTATGGCAGTAGAAGAGCATCATTAAAATTGAATTTATTGTTTAATTATATAAATCTATACACATGTACAATTTAATTGGAGCAGGATTAATCGTAATCGGTGGTGGAATTGGACTTGGTCAAATTGGAGGTAAAGCAATGGAAAGTATTGCTCGCCAGCCAGAAGCAGCCGGTAAAATTCAAACTGCTATGATTATCATTGGAGCATTATTAGAAGGATTAGGTTTTGGAGCCTTAATCTTAGGAGCATAATAGTGCGTAGACATTAAAGCTCACCTTGTTGCGATAGGCGCAAGGTGTGCTTTACCTTAAGAATTAAACACAGAATTATATATAAAAGAAAGAATGGATCAGCTGATTAATGACTTTTCTCCCGGCTTGTTTATCATGCAGGCTCTTATTTTCCTGGTACTACTATTTATCCTTGCTAAATTTGCCTGGAAGCCAATAATTCAATCTCTAAAAATAAGAGAGGAATCTATCCAGGATGCATTAGATGCTGCAGAACGTGCCAAGCAAGAAATGGAGCGCTTAAAGTCTGATAATGAAAGATTATTGGATGAAGCAAGACAAGAAAGAGAGCAGATTCTAAAAGATGCAAGACAAGTGGCCAATAGCTTAAAAGAAGAAGCTTCTCTAGATGCTGAAAAGCAGGCTAAGAGGATTCTTGAAGATGCTAGGCTAGCGATTAAAAATGAAAAGCAGGCAGCACTTACTGAAGTAAAGAATCAGGTGGCTAAGCTTTCATTACAGATCACAGAGAAACTTTTAAGAAGAGAACTTGCTGACGAGAAAGCTCAGAAAGAATTAATAGAAGATTTTGTTAAAGACACTAAGCTGAATTAATTACAAAATGACTGAACACAGAGCAGCTTCACGTTACGCTAAGTCTTTGCTGGAATTAGCTAGTGACCAAGGGGTTTTAGATCAAGTGCATGATGATATGCTTTCTTTTCATAAAGTATGTGAGGAAAATCGTGAGTTTGCACTTATGCTTAAAAACCCTGTGATAAAAAATGATAAGAAAAGAGCCATTTTAGGGAAAGTGTTTGATGGAAAAGTGAATAATCTTACCTTATCTATTTTTGATGTAATATCCAGAAAGAAACGTGAGGCATTGTTGCCGGCTATTGCTAAAGAATTTCATTTTCAATATAATATTAAGAATGGCATAGAGGTAGCTAGCGTAACTACTGCTGTAGCTCTTACTCCAGAACTTAGAGCGCAGATAGAAGAGATGGTTAAGAAAATTTCCTCTTTGCAAAAGGTCGATTTAGTTGAGAAGGTAGATCAGAATATCATTGGCGGGTATATCCTTAAAGTTGGAGATCGCCAGATCGATGATTCACTAAAGACAAAATTGCAATCATTAGAACACAAGTTCAGTCAAAATCCATATATCAAAGAATTTTAAATTAACAACATACAATGGCAGACGTAAGACCAGACGAAGTTTCAGCAATACTTAGAGAGCAGCTTTCCGGAGCCAAAACCGAAGCCGAATTAGAGGAAGTTGGTACGGTACTAGAGGTTGGTGACGGTGTAGCCCGTATTTATGGTTTATCAAAAGCTCAGTCAGGAGAGCTTCTTGAATTTGAAAATGGACTCAGAGCACTTGTTCTTAACCTTGAAGAGGATAATGTAGGTGCTGTAATTTTCGGAGAATCTAAAGGTATCAAAGAAGGTGATACTGTGAAAAGAACCGGCCGTATAGCCTCTATTAATGTGGGTGATGGCATGGTTGGTCGTGTAGTAGACACATTGGGTAATCCTATTGATGGAAAGGGCCCAATTGAGGGTGAGACTTTCGAAATGCCATTGGAGAGAAAAGCTCCAGGTGTTATATATAGACAACCTGTTAATGAGCCTTTACAAACAGGTATCAAAGCTATTGACTCAATGATTCCTATTGGTAGAGGTCAAAGAGAGCTTATTATTGGTGATAGACAGACAGGAAAAACAGCTGTGGCCATTGATACTATCATCAATCAAAAAGAATTTTATGAAAGAGGTGAGCCTGTATTCTGTATATATGTAGCAGTAGGTCAAAAGGCATCTACCGTTGCTGGTGTAGTGGCAGCTTTAGAAAAGGCTGGTGCTATGGAGTACAGTGTTGTGGTATCTGCTTCTGCGGCTGATCCAGCTCCTATGCAGTTCTTTGCTCCATTTACTGGTGCAGCTATTGGTGAGTTCTTCAGAGATACAGGTAGACCTGCCTTAGTTATTTATGATGATTTATCTAAACAAGCGGTAGCTTACCGTGAAGTGTCTCTTCTTCTAAGAAGACCTCCAGGTCGTGAAGCGTATCCTGGTGATGTTTTCTATCTTCACTCAAGATTATTAGAGAGAGCAGCTAAGATTTCTCAGAATGATGAGATTGCACAAGGAATGAATGACCTTCCTGATTCTTTACAAGGTAAAGTAAAAGGTGGTGGTTCCCTGACTGCGCTTCCTATTATTGAAACTCAGGCTGGTGACGTTTCAGCATATATCCCAACTAACGTAATTTCTATTACTGATGGTCAGATATTCCTAGAGACTAACTTGTTTAACTCTGGTATCAGACCGGCCATTAACGTTGGTATTTCGGTATCTAGGGTGGGAGGATCTGCTCAAATTAAATCAATGAAGAAAGTAGCTGGTACTCTTAAACTAGACCAAGCACAGTTCCGTGAACTAGAGGCATTTGCTAAGTTCGGTTCTGATCTTGACGCGGCTACTAAACTGACTATTGATAGAGGTAGAAGAAACCTTGAAATACTTAAGCAAGCTCAATATTCTCCTGTAGCTGTTGAAGAGCAAGTAGCTATTATATTTGTATCTACTAAAGGTATGATAGATAATGTGCCTGTAGATAAAGTGCAAGCTTTTGAGACAAGCTTTATTGATGTGCTAAGAAGTAAGCATCAGGATGCATTGGATTCATTAAGAGCAGGAAAGCTGGAAGACAGTGTTACCGAAGTATTGGCCTCAGTAGCCAAAGATTTATCTAAGCAATACGGTAAGTAATCATTTTCAGGGTGTGTAATGCACCCTGGTAACTTAATTCGATAAATGGCGAATTTAAAAGAAGTAAAAGCGAGAATACAGTCTGTTAACTCTACTCAGCAGATCACTAAAGCTATGAAAATGGTGGCGGCTGCTAAGCTGAAGAGAGCACAGGATAATATTTTACAAATGCGTCCTTATGCTCAGAAGCTGTCTGGCATTTTGAAGAACTTGTCAGCACTTCCTGGTGATGATAATAATTCAACCAAATACTCTGAGGAAAGAGCTGAGGATAATATACTTCTGATTGTAGTTACTTCAGATAAAGGGCTTTGCGGTGCATTTAATAGCTCTATATTTAAGGCTACTAACAGAGTAATTGAAAATAAATATAAGAAGCAGTTTGATGCTGGTAGGTTGACAATTTTACCTATCGGGAAAAAGGCGCTTGAGTTCTTCACCAAAAGAGGTTACAATGTAATTAGTGATTACTGGAATATGTTTTCTCCAGTATCATTTGAAAAAAGCTCTGAGGCGGCTCAGTTCGTGATGGATTCTTTTGTGGATGAAAAATTCGATAAGGTAGAAATTATCTACAATGAGTTTAAGAATGTGGCTACACAGTTACTCAATGTGGAGCAATATCTTCCTGTTGAGCGTCCTGAAGGTGCTGAAGATGCATCTTTCGGAATAGATTATATTTTTGAGCCTTCACAAGAGGAAATTGTGAAGGAGTTAATACCTAAATCGTTAAAGGTGCAATTATATAAGGCTATTTTGGAATCTAATGCTTCTGAGCATGGAGCCAGAATGACGGCCATGGATCAGGCTACTGATAATGCAGGAGAGCTTCTTAAGCAACTTAGGTTGACCTATAACAGAACAAGGCAAGCAGCTATTACCACAGAGATTTTGGAGATTGTGGCAGGAGCAGAAGCTTTAGGTTCTTAAAAAATAATTTTAATAAATTAGGAAGGCGAATCATTATGATTCGCCTTTTTTGTTTAAAATCAGCCCGATGCATATGAAAAGGTTGGTGTTGTTGTATGAATATTTTAATCTACTCAGCCTTGATGTGGCTTTTGGGGCGGTGTCTTGCGCCTTATTTGTAGCAGAGGTTTTAGGAGTAAATTTGCCTTGGTGTATTGTGCTCATTTTGGGCCTTACAGTATGGTTAATTTATACATTTGACCACCTGGTAGATGCTCGTGGCTTAAAGCATATGGCTGGCACCCGAAGGCATCGTTTTCATCAAAAGCATTATAAAGTGCTTACTTTCTTATGTGCCAGTATCTTAATAGCTAATTCTGTATTAGTGTTTTACCTTCCTAAAGAAACTGTTATTTTAGGTGTCACTATTGGCTGTTTGGTCATGGTTTATTTTCTTCTTTTGCATTTCCTTAAGCTGAAGCCTGTTTACCATAAAGAACTCATGATTGCAGTTTTGTATTCTGCTGGGGTTATGGTAGGACCAGTTAGCCTATATAAAGGGGTGCTAGACATGCAGGTAGCGGTTATTTTTATACAATTTGTTATGATAGCCCTTTCCAATCTTGTGATTTTTTCTTTGTATGAAAAAAACTCAGATATTAGAGATAGTTTCCCTTCCATTGTTCAGCATGTGGATGAAAGAAAGCTGACTATAATGCTGAAATCTTTTCTTATTTTTCAATTAGTACTGGCTGCTTTTATTGCTTTATTTTCAAGTTTGAGAAACTTCGAGTATACATTGATTTGTATGTTATTGGTTCTTTCGTCTTTATGTTTTTTTAAATCTAATCTTTTCTTAAACGAGAAGTATAGGTGGGTAGGAGATGCCGTTTTTCTATTACCTTTTGTTACCATACTGTATGGTCTATGAAAAATAACTTTAACCTTATTGCTCCAATTTATGATGTATTGTCATGGATGGTATATGGAAAAGAATTGTTGCGTGCTCAGGTTGAATATTTAAATGTTATCCCAGCTGGTGCAAAAGTATTGATAATTGGTGGGGGAACGGGTGCATGTCTGGAAAGCCTCAATAAGCTAAATATACCCTTAGAGATAATTTATTTAGAAGCCTCCTCGGCTATGATTGAAAGAGCAAGGAGACGAGGGCCTTTAGAAAATCTGTGCATCAATTACCAATTGGGTACTGAAGCTGACCTGAGAGGAGATTTTGATGTTATTCTCACGTTTTTTTTCCTAGATCTGTTTAGTGAGTCAAACTTGAAGAAAATTATACAGGCTTTATACCGCAGTTTAAAGAGAGATGGAATTTGGCTTATGGCAGATTTCCGTAACACGGAGACCTTGTGGCAAAAGCAGTTGATAAAGGTGATGTACTATTTTTTTAGAATAGTGAGTAGGATTGAGGCTAATGGTTTGCTGGACCTCCAAGAATATCTCAGTCATCAGCCACTTCGATTAATAAATAAAAAGCTTTTTTTTCATGGTATGGTAGCTTCACATCTATATAGAAAATCTTAATGATAGTAAATAAAGTAGTGCGTCTTTTAACTTATTTATTATGAGAGCGTTAATTAATGATAGATAATAACCTACACCTTACACGCACTATATTAATCTTCTTTGTTATAAACAGGCTAATAAACCAATTTAGTGCTTGAATACTAAATAAGAAACCTTATATTGCGTAGTTCGGTAATAACAATGTGGTATGAATGAATTAGATTCCTCAAGGTTGCTACTTGAGAATTTTATAGAACTCAATGCCGAGGCAATTTTAATCATAGATAAAGACTATCGAATTTTAGGATGGAATAACCGAATGGAGATAGTAACAGGGAAAAGCCGGGAAGAGGTTATGTCCACTATCATTACAGAGGCCTTGTCTATCTGGAATTTTGACTTCGCAAAGCATACGGAAAGAGCCTTTCTTTCTAAAAGTTATTCATCATCTGACATATATAATCTTTATACAAACTCAGAGATTGTCACTGTTTCCCCTAGTTTTTCTCCTTTAAACTCACGAGGTGAAGATACCTTATGTATGATTATGCTTAAGGAGGTTTCGCAAATTCAGTTAGGGGCCAAATATCAATCTTTAGTAGCGGAGTCTCCTATAGCAACGGCCATCTTTTTCCCAGGAGGGAAAATGCAGTATTTTAATTCTGCGTATGCAGATTTATGGAATATGGATGATGATATGGCTATGGAGCTTTTGGAAAGGTATAATATTCTCGATGATGATCAACTTCTTGATTTAGGTATTATGCCTTTTGTGCAAAAGGGTTTTGGCGGGGAAACGTCAGAATTACCACCTACCTTTTATGATCCTTCTCTATCTAAAAGCCGATACAAAGATAAGGCAGGAGAGAAAAAATATGTGAGAGGCCACATTTATCCTGTAAAAAATAGCCTGGGTATAGTGAAAGAAGTGGTAGTGGTGCTTTCTGATATTACTTTTCAGAAGCAGGCTGAGCAGATACTTACAGACACACATTTGAAATTTCAAATGTTAACCCTTGGGCTGCCAGGAGTAATTTATGAGCTGGAAGAGCTGCCCAATGGAGGTGAGCATTTTAGATATATAAGCCATGGCTGCGAGGAAATGTTTGATCTCACTTCTGAGGAGGTGAGGGATGATGCTTCTCTGCTCGAAGAGTTGATTCACCCACTAGATAAGAAAAACTATCTAAAGTCTACAAAGTCTTCTAGAAATAAGGTAACAGAATGGCAGTGGGAGGGGCGATTATTAGTAAACGGTAAAGAAAAATGGATTGAAGGAAGGTCTAGCCCAGCGCGAAAAAAAGGAGGAAGTGTTATTAGGTATGGCTTGTTATTAGATACTACTGATAAAAAGTTAGCTCAGAAGCGGTATAGATTGTCTGAGGAGCGTTTGCATGTAGCGCTACAAGGAGCAGAGCTAGCACTATGGGAGTGGAAGGTTAATGGTAAAAAAATCATTTTTAATAAGTCATGGATTGCCAGGCTAGGCTATGATCCAGGCGAGCTGGAGCTCACAATAGAGGAGTGGTCGAGCTATATTCATCCTGATGATGTAGATGAAACTATGCAGAAGCTCGATGACCATATGGCGGGTCTTAAACCCTATTACGAAGCTGAGTATCGTTTCAGAACTAAGAATAATGGCTATCGCTGGCTTTTAGTAAGAGGTAGAGTGGTAGAGAGATATGCTAATAATAGAGTGAAGAAAATATGTGGAACATATCTGGATATTGATGAAAAGAAACGTTCTGAAATGCTTATCCGGAGAAATGAGCTACTATTTACCCAGCTCTTTGATAATTCACCTCTAGGTATAGTGCTATTAGATGAAAGCCATAGTGTAGTGCAGGTAAATCAAGGCTTTAAGAATATGTTTGGCTTTGCAGAAGAGGAAGTGATAGGCAATCAGCTAAATAGCATTTTGGTGCCGCAAGAGTTGATGCAGGAGGCTAAAGATATAAATACGCTTACTGCTAGTGGGCAGGTTGGTTTGCTGGAATCTTTTCGCTTACATAGCGATGGTCACACGATTCCTGTAATTATATACGGTGTACCTGTATCCTTAAAAAATGAAACCATAGGTATTTATGGTATCTACGTAGACATTACAGAGCGCACAGAGGTAGAACGCGAACTGCAGATTAGAAATAATGAACTTGATAATTTTGTCTATAAAGTGTCTCATGACCTAAGGGCACCTTTGTCTTCTATCCTAGGTTTGGTAAACTTGGCAGGGTATGAAGAAAATGAAGACGACATTCGTCAGTATATATCCTTGATAGAGAATAGAGTAAAGCAGCTAGATAGTTTTATTAACGATGTGCTGAGTCATTCCAAAAACTTGAAATTGGCCGTTACTTTAGAAGCTATTGATTTTAACCAGATAGTTTCTGATTGCTTTACTAATTTAAATTACTTACCTAAGGCAAAGGAAATTCAAAAGAGGATAATTATATCTGATCATGTTTTCTATAGTGATAAGTGGCGTATCCAAGAGATCTTTCGGAACCTTATTTCTAATGCTATAAAATATCTTGACCCACAGAAAGAGGAGCATTATGTGAAAATAGAAATAGGGGTGAATGATAATATGGCTCATATTAGGTTTGAGGACAATGGTATAGGTATAGATGAGACCATTCTATCAAAGGTTTTCGAAATGTTTTACCGAGCTACGGAGTATTCCGAAGGATCAGGGATAGGCCTTTATATAGTGAAAAATGCTATTGAGAAGTTAGGAGGAGAGATTAGATTAACCAGCAAGCTACATGAAGGTAGTATGTTTGATATTATGATTCCTAATAAGAATCCGGAGATATAAGTCGCGAAAATGAGAAATAAAGCCTTATTATTGCGCTATGAAAATGCTAGAGGTAAATTCTAAGGAGCTCGAGAAAGAGTTTATAAAATTTCCGGTAAGATTATACAAAAATCATCCTACCTGGATTCGCCCATTAGATAAGGATATAGATGCCGTTTTTGATACCAAACAAAATAAGGCGTTTAGAAGTGGAGAATGTATCCGCTGGATCTTGAGAAATGATGGTGGAGAAACCATAGGAAGGATAGCAGCATTCATAAATAAAAAGACAGTAAACAAAGGCAATGATCAACCTACTGGTGGGTTAGGCTTTTTTGAATGTATAAATGATAAAGAAGCTGCCTTCAAGCTTTTTGATACGGGTAAAGAATGGCTCGAGGCCAGAGGAATGGAGGCCATGGATGGACCTATTAACTTTGGAGAAAGAGATAAATGGTGGGGGCTGTTGGTTGATGGATATGAGCTGGAGCCTAACTATAACTGTAACTACAATTTTCCTTATTATAAAGACCTTTTTGAAGCCTATGGCTTTCAATTATATTTCAATCAATACACTTTTGGGCGTAAAGTAAGAGATCCATTTTCTCCTAAGCTTATGGAGAAAGGGAAGAAAATGCTTAATGCTCCTGGCTATTCTTTCAGGCATATGGACATGCGCAAGATGGAAAAGTATACCGAAGATTTCAGAACGGTATATAACAAAGCCTGGGCGCGCCATAAAGGGGTGGCTCAAATGTCTTCATTACAGGCTAAGACCATTATGAAGCAGATGAAGCCTATCATGGATGAAAAAATAGTGTGGTTTGGTTATTATGAAGATGAGCCGGTGGCGTTTTATATTAACCTGCCAGAGGTAAACCAGATTTTTAAGCATGTGAATGGAAAGCTTGACCTGATAGGGAAACTTAAGTTTTTATATCATAAGTGGACAAAAAGCTGTAATAAAATGCTCGGCTTGGTGTTCGGAATTACTCCTGAGCACCAGGGTAAAGGTTTAGAAGGGGCTTTGGTTTTGGCCACTGCTGAGATGGTTCAAGATAAATACCATCGTTACCCTTACCTGGAAATGAATTGGATAGGAGATTTTAACCCTAAAATGATCAGGGTGGTGGAACAAGTGGGTGGAGAAATCGTTAAGACCCATGTTACCTATCGCAAATTATTTGATGAGAGTAAACCCTTTAAACGCTGTCCTATTCAATAAAGCCTATTTTAGAATATGCCTAAGCTAAGTTATGAATCCAGATTCTTGATAAAGAATCTGGTGAGGGGGCTGTTAGTATTGGGCCTGATCATAGTGGCTTATATAGTTCTTCAGAAGCACACTGATTTCCAAGAATTTCTAGACTATATCGGTCAATGGCCTTTTATAGTTTATATGGTCTATACCATCTCAGAGGTGGTTTTCGGTATTATTCCACCAGAGCTCTTCATGATCTGGTCTATAAACAGTGGCTTGTTTGATTCTTATGTCTTAAATGTCGCTTTTCTTGCGGCCATTTCTTATGGCGCCGGAGTGTTAGGATATTTCGTAGGCCGACGGTTTAAAGGTACGGAGCTTTTTGATCGGTTTTTGGCTAAACATGTCAACCAATATCATAACCTTTTCAGAAGATTTGGCGGTTTTTTGATTTTTATAGGAGCCGTTACACCCATACCTTTTTCAGCAGTATGCATGCTGGTAGGCATGACTCGCTTTAAATTTGGCAGATTCCTGCTTATAGCCACCACCCGCTTTTTGAGGTTCGCCGTTTATTCTTATATCATCTATCAGGCACAGATATAGCGGGTCATTTGTTTATTCGATTTGATTAAAATAGGGACGATTATATCTCGAACAATCGCATGGCTCTAACCGAATGATCACTAAGCTTTAGCCTTCTTGCTGGAGCAGGCTTATTTCATAGGATTAAAATAAACTATAACGTATGAATTGTGGCTATTTTAAAGATATGAACTTTCCAGTTTACCACATAGGTTGTGAGCACGCGTATTGCTTAGCTACGCGCGCTAGATGGGAGGCTTAGGGTGAGTTTTCACTTTGACAACTCGACTATGAGCTGTTTTTTCAATGTAATTAGGGTTTTTTAAATCTGATTGCCAAAGCTCTTTTATACGTATTAACTCCTCCTTTTGAAGTAGTGCAATACCTGATTTTAACTCTACATCTAATAGTTTGTCTAATATAACTTTTCGTCCTTCCAAAGTAATCGGGCCAAGACCAATTTGACCATTTCTTCGTTGAGCGCATCTATATTCTGTATTGTCTCGAAACTCAGCAATCCAATTTCGAAATTCATGTAAGTAAGTTAGTTGAGAGTAACCATTCTCAATCATTTTGGAAATGGATTTATCCTTTCTTACTACTGTACAAGTCCAACAACCAAATCTACTGCTTCCACATGATTTTCCAGGTAGTTCCCTATATACAGGACACTCTGATCCGGCATCCTTGTATAATTCCCCCAGCTTTTGAGAGTCAATACTTTTTGGGAAATTGTTGAATTTTAACGTAGACCAAATATCTTTAATTGAATGGTTTATAATTGGACTGAAAATCTGGTTTCTTTTAGAGCCTGATTGGGATAGGTAATATTCAGATTTTGAATGTTTCGATATTGTACGGTCCCTCTGCTTACTTTCACCATTACGTATTCCTAATAAAACAGTAGCTTTTGGATGAACATCTATAATTTGTTTTACAGGGTTTATTCTCATCTTGTCCGTGCACCATCTAAATATATTTGTTGGAGTTGGATACCCACGACCTATTACTTTTACAAAGAATCTATCATCGAGTTTTGGTACAGCAATTTTGTACTTAATCGGCAGGCATAATTTAAGGCATTCTGATTTAAGGTTTTCAAAGGTCTGGTAGACATAATCTGTTATTACAGGGTTTTCTACCCCAGTGTCACAATAAATCACTGTGATTTCTTTGTGATAGGATGTAAGTTCAGACAACGCTATTATTACAAGCTTTAGAAGTGCGGATGAATCTTTTCCTCCACTATATCCAAGAAACCAGGGACAATCATCTTTCAAATATTCTTGTTTAATAATATTGATAGAGTTTTGATCCTTTGCGAGTACTGGTGTTAAACAGTTATTGCAAAACTTCATCAATTTTTTCTCTTAGCGATTTTACATAATGAGTTTCTATATATTCGAGCTGGTCGTTTGATAGATTAAAATGGCGGAATATGGTTAGGATGTGGAGTAGACATGAGAGAAGGCCTGCGCCAGCAAGTAAAATACCGGTGATCCAAATCTTTGAGTTTTCCAGTGTAATTCCAATAGCCAAGTAAACAATTGATGCAATTATTGACAGCAAGAAAACATCTGCCGTTGAAGTCCAGAGGATTCCATTAGAATATACTAATTGGCTCTTAGCAGTAAGAGAAGCATCGTTATCTACGATATTGTAAAATATGTGTTTTAGCCTCTTTTTCTTTAAATGATTTATTTGTCCTTGAGTTAATTCTTTATTGTAAATTTTCAATAATGAACTTGTTATGTTTAAGTCAATTTTTCTATACGAATAATTCGTAATGAAAAATCTACAATCTAGCATATTATATACCGCTCCTATAACTACCGCAGGAATGATTAAAAGGCTGTAGGCGAGCCAGCCTTCTCCAATATTAAATTCTATCCCCATTTGATCAAAAAGTGGAAGAAATGTGAGTATTAGGGTGAGACCTGGAATTAAGAGTCTCATGAATTTTAGTGTCTTTCTTTCCATAGTTTAATGGTTAACAACTTAGTGAAAAGTGCAATTGCATATATCCGCATTACATCTTCCTTTCTAATATAGCAAGTTATTAATATTTTATATGCTTTATAAGGTTTCATTGAGACTGTCAACTAATCTCTGTCTACACTTAATCAATTTTTAAAAGACGATTCCTAACCAGAAAAAGCCCCTCCATTCTAAAATCATTTATCAGGTGCAGATATAAAGGCCTTTTTGTTTATAATTAACTACATTTGCTTTTTTATAAAATGGCTATGAATTCAGTAAAAGGTAAAACAGGAGTACTTTTAGTTAATCTGGGCACCCCAGATAGTCCGTCAGTATCTCACGTAAGATCATATTTGTCGCAGTTTTTGAATGATCCCAGGGTAATTGATATCCCTTGGCTTGCCAGGAAAATGCTGGTAAACCTGATCATTGTGCCTTTTAGGGCACCAAAATCTGCCAAAATATATAAGCAATTATGGACAGAGGATGGATCTCCTTTGATTTTTCATAGTAATAAGGTGAAGGAGCTTCTACAACACGAATTAGGTAGTGAATATGGTGTTCACTTGGCCATGAGGTATAAAAATCCGTCAATACCAGATGTGCTGACTGAAATGCAGAAGGAGAATTATAAAAAAATAGTAGTTCTACCTATGTTCCCTCAGTATGCATCAGCTTCTACAGGTTCTGCTATTCAGGAGGTGATGGATGTGATCAGAAAATGGTGGGTTATTCCTGAAGTGAGGTTTATCAGTCAGTACTATGATCACCCTAAATTTATAGATGCCATTATAGACAGAGCGAGCAAATATAATCTTAAAGATTATGATCATATTCTGTTTTCATATCATGGCCTTCCTGTTCGCCAAGTAGATAAGGTATATGATAATGGCCTTTGCGAAGATCGTGATTGTGAAGAGACAGTGACCGATGAAAATCAATACTGCTACAAAGCTACTTGCTTTGCTACTACCCGTATTTTGGCCGAAAGACTTGGTATTGAGGAAAAGGATTATACCGTTTGTTTTCAATCTCGTTTAGATAAAAACTGGTTGGAGCCATTTTCTGATAAAGTAGTGGAAGAAAAAGCCAAAGAGGGGGCTAAAAAGTTACTTGTTTTTTCTCCGGCCTTTACTGCTGATTGTTTGGAAACTATTATAGAAATAGGAGATGAGTATCAGGAGATTTTTGAAGAAAACGGTGGAGAGAAAGTACAACTGGTAGAGAGCCTTAATGATCATCCGCTTTGGGTGGAATGCCTTAAGGAAATAGTGCTTGGTTAAGATTATTCGGAGATGCCTGAATACTCCTGAATGAAATCAGGACAAAGGGGCTCTCCTTCATAAAATTTTTTGGGCTGTTTCTGAGTAATGGCCCAGCGCTGTAGCCAGCTAATGCCCCATCCGGCTACTACATCATCTTCAGAGTTGTAGGCGGGATCTTTCAGAGCCTCTTCTAATGATACAAATTGGTATCCTTCTTTTTGTATGGCTTCCAGCAGTTCGTTCAGGTGTTCTGCATTCAGCAGGTTGTCATGCACCAGCAGTATTTGTGAAATATTACGGTCGAATAGAGTATGGCTGCTGTTTTCATAATATCTGATCTTACTAATCATATAGCTGACATAGCTATTGGCTATGCTGTCTTTCATTACATCATCATCAGCGTCAAAGGCTTTTTTATAGGCAGCAGCATATATCCACTCTGAGTTATCCAGTGTTACCGGAGCCTCCACCATATTATGATCTTTTAAGTAATCTTCAAGGGCTTTTACTTTTTCGGCAGTGTTACCTCTGTGTAAAAAGGGGTGTCTGAAATATTTAACCTTTGCTGGCTTTATTAATTGACTGGTGATGAGCTGGCCTTTCTCTATTTCTTCAAAAAACTGCTCTTCTGTAACCTTATTATAATCGACGTGGCTATAAGTGTGGTTGCCTAGCTCCAGTTTATTATCGACCCAAATTTTCAAAAATTCTACTTCGGTAGAATCCAGTTGATTGTTTTTATAAAGATGAGTTTCGTTAACAAAGCCAATGGCAGGCACCTGATATTTGACACAAGTCTTTACTATCTCTGTATTGACATACCTGATCAGCTCAGGATCTTTGCCTACAGACATATTGGTAAGGTCATCAATAGTGACGGCCATTTTCTTTTGGGCACTGACAGAGGAAAATAGGCCAAGCAGCATTAAAAAAGTGTATAAAATTTTATTATGCTGCATGTCTTTAACTTTTAAGCCTCTACTTTATTATAAAATTCAGCTAATTTCTCTACCGTAAAATCTATCTCTTCAGCTGTATTGTATTTACTGAAAGAAAATCTAACAGCACCTCTTTCCGGATCTGCATTGATGCCTCCCAAAACATGTGATCCTGTAGACGCACCACTTGAGCACGCACTACCGCCAGAGGCTGAGATGCCGTTGATATCTAACGTAAATAATAGCATATCATTGTCTGGAGATGGAGGTAATGACACGTTGAGAACGGTATAGAGACTTTTATCAGGATTGTCAGAATCACCATTGAATGATATCCCTTCAATACTATTTTTTAACTTAGCAATCATTCTGTCCTTCAGGCCTTGGATATGATTTTGATGACTTTCCATTTCCTGATAAGCTATTTCAAGTGCTTTAGCTAAGCCAATAATTCCAGGTACGTTTTCAGTTCCGCCTCGCATGTTACGTTCTTGTGCTCCTCCGTAAATGAAAGGGTTGATCTTAGTGTTTTTATTGATGTACATGAAACCAATGCCTTTTGGGCCATGAAATTTATGAGCTGCACCGGTAATGCAATGCACATTAAGGTCTCTTAAATTATGTTGGTAATGACCTACTGTTTGTACCGTATCAGAATGAAATATGGCTTTATACTGAGCACACACAACCCCGATTTCATCAATGTCATTAAGATTTCCAATTTCATTATTAGCATGCATGATAGATACCAAAGACCTTTCATTTTCTTTAAGTAGTTTTTCCAGGTCTTGCATATCTACATGACCTTTTTCATCTAGTGCTACATAGCTAAGTTTAATCTTTCCTTGTTGCTCCAAGTTCTCCAGGGTGTGTAATACCGCGTGGTGTTCTATTTTTGTAGTGATAGCATGCGATAGATTATAAGTGTCTATACAAGAGCAGATAAGGGTATTATCTGCTTCTGTACCGCCAGAAGTGAAAAATATTTCACCAGGAGTTACATTTAATAATTGTGCTACCTGCTTTCTCGCAAATTCAATGGCTGACCTTACTTTTCTGCCATGGGCATGAGTGGATGAGGGATTACCAAAATCACTTAAAAAGTAAGGTTTCATAGCTTCGAATACATCCGGGTCTACTGGCGTGGTAGCTGCATTATCTAAATAAATATTCATTACTTTATTATGCTTGAGTAGTAATAATTTCTCTGATGTCAGAAATAATCTTGTTGGCCAAGTATTCTGCGGTGGCCTCTGAGTCTGACTCTGAATAAATTCTAATAATTGGTTCGGTATTAGATTTTCTTAAATGAACCCATTCATTTTCAAATTCTATTTTTACTCCATCAATAGTGTTTACCTTTTCTTTAGCATATTTCTTTTGTATTTGCTCTAAAATAGCATCTACATTAATATGAGGGGTTAACTCTATTTTATTTTTAGAAATATGATAGTTTGGAAACGACGCTCTTATGCGTGATGCATGCAAGTCCGTTTTAGCCATATAAGTAAGGAATAAGGCAATACCTACCAGAGCATCTCTACCATAGTGCAGTTCAGGGTAAATAATACCTCCATTACCTTCACCCCCTATAATCGCATTAGTTTTTTTCATTTCTGTAACCACATTCACTTCACCTACAGCGGAAGCACTGTATTGGCCTCCTCTTTTCTCAGTCACTTTTCTCAGCGCCATGGTAGAGGAAAGGTTAGAAACTGTATTGCCAGGTGTTTGTGATAAGATATAATCAGAAATAGCTACTAAGGTATATTCTTCCCCGAAAGGAGTACCATCTTCTTGGATTAGAGCTAGCCTGTCTACATCAGGGTCTACTACTATTCCTAAGTCAAAACGGCCTTTCTCTACTTCTGAACATATATGTGTAATGTTCTCTGGCAGCGGCTCAGGATTATGAGGGAAATGACCATTCGGCTCACAATAGAATTTTTTGATATTATTTACTCCCAGAGCTTCTAATAATTTTGGCACTGCTGTGCCTCCGGTAGAGTTTACACAGTCAATAGCTACGCTAAAGTTTTTAGAGGCTATAGCATCAGCATCTACTAGAGGAAGAGCCAGTATTTTTTCAATATGCTTGTCAAAATAAGTGTCATCCTTTTTATATGAGCCTAGTTCTAATACTTCTGCAAAATTGAATTTATCTTTTTCTGCTATGCTAAGCACTTCAGCACCGTCCTCGGCAGATATGAATTCTCCTGAGGCATTAAGAAGTTTTAAGGCGTTCCATTGGATAGGGTTGTGGCTGGCGGTAAGTATGATGCCACCAGCAGCATTTTCTTCAGGCACTGCTATTTCTACCGTAGGGGTAGTAGAGAGACCTAAGTCAACCACATCCATTCCTAGGCTAATCAAAGTGTTGGCTACCAAGCCACTCACCATCTCGCCAGAGATCCGGGCGTCTCGTCCTATTACAATTTTCTTACTATTACTTTTTGCTTGTGCCCATGTTCCAAAGGCAGCAGCAAACTTCACTATATCTAAAGGAGTAAGGCCTTGACCAGATTTACCTCCTATAGTTCCTCGTATTCCAGAAATTGATTTGATTAACGTCACAGTAATTTTTTATTTTTACCCAGCACAAATTTATGAATTTTTAAAGGCTTAATGTGTTGAAATAGCACAAACATTCTTTAAAAAAAAATATCAAAATCCGGTGACTTTAACGGCTTATTTCGTCTAAATTGTCTATTGTCTAAATCAATTTTAAATATATGATCACCTATTTTCTGTTTGCTATAGGGTTTGTACTTCTGATAAAAGGTGCTGATTATTTAGTTATCGGCGCTTCTAGCATTGCTAAACGTTTTAAAATCTCAGAAATGATTATTGGGCTTACGATTGTTTCTTTTGGTACGTCTTTGCCCGAATTATTAGTGAACCTATCGGCTAGCTTTAGAGGTAGTTCTGAAATAGCTATAGGCAACATATTTGGAAGTAACATAGCCAATATACTTCTTATTTTGGGGGTTAGTGCTGTAATTAGGCCGTTGCCTATTACTAAGAACATTTATTTTTCGGAGATACCTTTCTCATTAATAGCTACACTGCTTGTAGGTTTTCTCGCCAATGCAGCTTTGTTTTCTGACAGCAGATTATTAACGCTTAGCAGACTCGATGGGATTATTTTGCTGGTTTTTTTCTCCTTATTTATGGGGTATATATACGTAGTACACCTCTCTAATCAGAGTAAGCAAGATGTAATGATTAATACAGAGGAAATATTGAGTGTAAAAAAAACCACTATATACGTTTTTGGAGGGCTAATTGCGCTATATTTTGGCGGAGAATGGGTAGTGGAGGGATCCATCAAAATAGCGGAGCAATTTGGCTTAAGTGAGACTTTTATTGGGCTGACTGTGATTGCGATTGGTACATCATTACCGGAGCTTTTTACTTCAGCGGTAGCTGCATATAGGAATAATACAGATATTGCTGTAGGTAATGTAGTGGGTTCTAATATCTTTAATTTACTGTGGATTTTAGGTATAAGTGCCGTCATAAGGCCACTGCCTTTTGATGTAGCCAGTAATACAGATATTGTAATGATAATTATAGCCAGCGCACTGTTACTTTTTGCTGTAGCCGTAGGCCGCGGAGCGAAAATAGTACGCTGGGAAGGTATGCTCTTTATGGTAGTATATATTGGTTATATCTACTACTTGGTGCAAAGAGGTTAATAATTAGACATTACTTTGTTTACTTCAGAATCAGGGTTGCCACAGGTTTCTCCTTCTTCCATTTTCTTCCCGCAAAAGCCGCAGGTAGCACCTTCTTTGTTTAGAAAGGGGCTCTGAGAAGCACATGTACCTTTAAACTGTCCGTTTTTTATGAATATTAACCTTACAGACATCAGTCCGAAAAATAAGGCTATAAGTCCGATTCCCAATAATAAAGTGGTCATGATTATCTATTTTTGCTCAAATTTAGCTATTCACCTTAGAAACGTAAGCATATTGGTTAAAGTTTCTTAAACCCGATTTTGTAAGTATAATATGAAAGAAATTAAGAAGACCCCAGATTTAAATAGAAAGGCTAAACTAGAAGCTTTTGATAGATTACTTACGATAATGGATGAGCTCCGAGAAAATTGTCCTTGGGATATGAAGCAGACCTTGGAATCTTTGCGCCACCTTACCATAGAGGAGACGTATGAACTCAGTGATGCTATACTGGAAGGAGATTTGGAAGAGGTTAAAAAGGAGTTGGGTGATCTTATGTTGCATAATATTTTCTATGCCAAAATAGCGTCGGAGCAAAAGGAATTTGATGTAGCGGATGTGCTTAATAGTGTTTGTGATAAGCTGATAGGTCGACACCCCCATATCTATGGGGATGTAGATGCAGAAGATGAAAAGGCGGTTAAGGAAAATTGGGAAAAAATAAAGCTTCAGGAAAAGGGTAATAAAAAGAAATCCGTTTTGGGAGGTGTTCCTAAGTCATTACCTGCATTAGTGAAAGCCATGCGTATTCAAGAGAAAGCCAGAGGAGTAGGTTTCGATTGGGAAGAGCCTAAGCAGGTTTGGGATAAAGTAGAAGAAGAAATGCAGGAGTTTCATGCTGAGTTTAACCCGGAGGAGGGAGAGGTAGATCAAGCTAAAGCGCAGGAGGAATTTGGAGACCTTCTTTTTTCACTTATCAATTATGCTCGCTTTGTGAATATTAATCCAGAAGAGGCACTGGAGAGAACGAATAAGAAATTTATTAAACGTTTTCAGTATATAGAAAGTGAGTCTGCTAAGGATGGCAAGAGCATTACGGAAATGAGCCTGGAAGAAATGGATGAATATTGGGTGAAAGCTAAGAAGCTCTAATATCCTTTTTTTATAGATGACGACATTCACTTTTAAGACCTTTTGAAGTACAACAATTGATTGTTTTTAGGTTTTTCAATGCTTAAATAGTGGCTTGGATTCTTATTTATTAATGGAATCATGAAATTTATATCACTATTATGCTCTCAGCACATTAGTAACATGCAATAAGTTATAGCATAAAGATCATTTTATTATCTTTGCGCCCATGGCGAATCTAGATGAAAACCTTTTGAAAAAAATAGTAGCTCATGCCAAAGAGTATGGGTTTGTTTTTCCTTCGAGTGAAATATATGATGGCTTAGGCGCTGCTTATGACTATGGTCAGAACGGTGTGGAGCTAAAAAATAATATTAAAAGCTACTGGTGGAAGGCCATGGTGCAAATGAATGAAAATATTGTAGGCCTAGATGCTTCTATTTTCATGCACCCTACTACCTGGAAAGCTTCCGGTCACGTAGATGCTTTCAATGATCCTATGATTGATAATAAGGATTCGAAAAAAAGATATCGTGCGGATGTTTTGATTGAGGAGCATATAGCTAAAATCGAAGCCAAAATTGATAAAGAAGTAACTAAAGCCGCTAAACGCTTTGGAGATGATTTCGATAAGGAGCAGTTCGTTTCTACTAATCCAAGGGTTGTTAAGTATAATGAGCAAATCGATGAGATAAATGCTAAACTTAAGGCTGGTATGGAGAGTGGTGAACTTAATCAGTTAAAAGACTTAATAGAGGAATTAGGAATAGCTGACCCTATTTCTGGCTCTAAAAACTGGACTGACGTTCGTCAGTTTAACCTCATGTTTGCTACAGAGTTAGGTTCTTTGGCTGAAGGAGCTAATAAAATATACTTAAGACCAGAAACGGCACAAGGAATTTTTGTAAACTTTCTTAATGTGCAGAAAACTGGGCGTATGAAAATACCTTTTGGTATTGCTCAGATCGGAAAAGCCTTTAGGAATGAAATTATTGCTCGCCAGTTCATTTTTAGAATGAGGGAGTTTGAGCAGATGGAGATGCAGTTCTTCGTGAAGCCAGGAGAAGAAATGGGGTGGTATGAAAACTGGAAAGAAAAGAGAATTCAATGGCACAAGTCATTAGGCCTTGGTGAAGATTATTATCGTTTCCATGATCATTTGAATTTAGCTCACTATGCTAATGCTGCCTGTGATATTGAGTTTAACTTCCCTATGGGTTTCAAAGAATTAGAAGGTATTCATAGCCGTACAGATTTTGATTTAAAAGCCCATGAAGAGCATTCTGGTAAAAAATTGCAGTTCTTCGATCCTCAGGAAAATAAGAGCTATGTTCCTTATGTAATTGAAACCTCTATAGGACTTGACCGTATGTTCTTGGCCTTACTTTCTGCAGCTTATACAGAAGAGACGCTTGAAGACGGTAGTGAAAGAGTGGTATTAAAAATACCTGCTCCATTGGCTCCTTCTAAAGTAGCGGTACTTCCTTTGCTTAAGAAAGATGGTTTACCTGAAAAAGCCAGAGAGATAATAGATGAACTAAAGTATGACTTCACCTGCCAGTATGATGAAAAAGATGCTATCGGAAGAAGGTATAGAAGACAGGATGCTGTAGGTACCCCTTATTGTATTACTGTAGATCATCAGACGTTAGAAGATAATACCGTAACCTTAAGAGATAGAGATACTGCCAAGCAGGAGAGAATAGCTATTGCTGAGCTGAAGGCTAGAGTGGAGGATTTGGTGTCATTAACTAGTCTCCTCAAAAAAATAAAGTAATTGAATTTTATAGTAATTGCCCCAGTAGTAATATTACTGCTGGGCATTTTTTATGGTATCTACTCTGTGGCTCATGATATATTTGAGTATATCTACAGACATAGCAGGCAGTTTGTAAAGAGGCGTATGACTCTTGCTCCACAGCATGAGTTTATTCTTTCAAAGTATTCAGCTTATTATAATTTACTTTCAGAATCTGATAAGATGCACTTTAGAAAGAGGGTGCAATCTTTTATGTACAGCAAAACCTTTTTGCCCAGGGTTTTTAAGTCGGTTACAGATGAAATGAAGGTCCTTATCTCTGCTTCGGCAGTTCAACTTACTTTTGGCCTGTCACCTATTTATTTAGCCTATTTTGATCGTATTTTAATCTATCCAGATTCTTATTATTCCCGAATCACTCGCATGTATCATGTGGGGGAGGTTAACCCTAGAATGGGTATTATAGTTCTTTCTTGGAAGGCCTTTGTAGATGGCTATGCTGATATGAGGGATTCTTTTAATGTAGGCATTCATGAAATGGCCCACGCCATACATTTCGAAAACAGGATTAAGAATGAAGAATATGACTTTCTGGACAGAAGAGCTTTATATGATCTTCAGAAAATAACGGCACGAGAACTACCTAAGCTAAGAGCGGGAGAGCCACACTTTCTTAGAAGTTATGCGGGTACTAACGAGCATGAGTTCTTTGCGGTGTCACTAGAGTATTTTTTTGAAAGTCCAGCTTTATTTAGACAAGTTTTACCGGATTTATATGATACGTTGGTGAGATTGTTGAATCAGGATCCATCTCTTTTATATCAAAATTAGAGTCACTGATAATTATATCCGCGATTTTCAATAAGCACTCTTTGTTATTTAAGCTTGTTATTGTCTCAGCGGTATTTATCTACACACCCATGATCTTTAAAAATATTTGCACTTAACGAGGAGTAAATTATCGAATTATTCTAGAATTAGGTACATGTGAACTATTAGTCTATTAGCTGAAATTAAATTGACTAAGTAATTGATCATCAAGTGAATGCTGTAAGAGAAGCTTCTGTTGAAGGGTATAGATGATTGATCGATTGGCAGACATGAATAAAGGATTTTCGGATGGTCTTAGTGGTATTATAGGTTTCAATGCTAGATAGGCAAGTCCATTAATGGTGTGGATTAGACCTAGGCAGCGATAAGAAAAGCGGAATATTATGCATTAATTATAATTTGTAATTAGTCTAAATAAATTTAGATTTGTGGCTTTATTAAATAAAACTTACTTGCCATGCGATTTCTATGCTTTTTCCTCCTTTTGGTCTGTGCTACTTATGGGTGGGCTCAAACTAATAGTGCTTTAACGGGAAAGATTACAGACCAGAATAATCATCCTTTATACTATGTGAATATTTATCTTCAAGATCTTGATAAAGGGGCTTACTCTGATAGCAAGGGAGCTTACTCTATTCCTTATGTGCCGGCCGGAGACTACGAAGTTGTTTTTAGTGCAGTTGGTTATAAAACCCAAACTCATCAAGTTCATTTTACAGGTAGAGAGCCGGTAATTATTGATATTGCACTGGAAGAAGATGTTACTGAACTACAAAATGTGGAAATAATTGGTCGTAAGGAAAGCTCTTACCAAAACAGTAGGTCCTTTTTAGGTACTAAAACAGAAATTCCTTTAGAATATCTTCCTCAGGCCGTGTCTTATGCCACTAAGGAACTTATTGCAGATCAGGGAGTGATGAGGTTAGGAGATATTGTTAAAAATTTCAGTGGTGTTAATCAAAATACTTTTTATGATGATATCATTATAAGGGGTTTTAGAATAAACGGAAGTCAAAACACTCAGTTATTGAACGGTATGCGTACTTCTACAGGCTTTTGGAAGCAGCCATTAGTGAATTATCTTGAAAGAGTAGAGGTGCTGAAAGGACCAGCTTCTGCTATCTCTGGAAATGCCTCTCCAGGAGGAGTAATTAACAGAGTAACTAAAAAGCCGTTGGATGTACAAAGAAATTCTGTTTCTGTCAGTACCGGAAGCTTTAAAAATATGAGGGTACTTGGTGACTTCACTGGCCCGCTGAATGATAATAAAACTCTTCTTTATCGATTAAACGTAGGTTATGAAGATGCTGATAGTTATCGAGATCTTCAGTTTGATAAAAATATTGTTATCGCTCCTTCTATATCATTTATTCCTTCAGAAAAAACACAGTTCAATTTTGATTTGATTTATAATAATTCAAAAAGTAGATTAGATAGAGGGCAGTCAGCTTTTAAAGATGATTTGTATAGTACTTCTAACTCATTATCTCTGAGCTCCGCTAATGATTACCTTAATGAGGAGTCTTATATTATGACTCTTTCTATGAACCATGAACTTACAGATCATTTATCATGGTCTGCTTCTTATGTTCGTACAGGGTATTTTGAAGATTTGATGGAACACCGAAGTGCTAATGATTATGCTATAGATGGTGATGGAAACGATATTGTAGACCAAGTAGCTTTAAGAGTGTTTAAAAGAAATAGGAAAAGATTTATAGATAATCTATCTACTTATTTCACCGCTAAGGCCAGTACTGGCCCTATAGAGCATAATATTACATGGGGGTATGATTATGCACAGGAGGAGGTACCTGCTGGAGCTTCTCAGCTTGAGGCCAATGGCTATCTTTCTGCTGACGGCAATTCGGTACTCCAAATAAATAATAATACCGATGCAGGTAAAGCGGCTTTTCTTAAAAACAAAGATGCCTATATGCTTGATAGTGAAGGAAACCCTGTTCCTAATGTAGCTCACTTTGACCTGTCGGACCCATTGAACTCTCAGCAGATGAAGGATGAGTCGAAGTATATTTACAATAAGGTGCGCTCTTATGGGCCAAATCTATACTATGTGCACGGTGTTTATCTACAGGATCAGCTTACTTGGAAAAAGTTTAGAGCGCTTATTGGCTTACGTTATGATAATTATACTAACGTGCTTAATATGGATCAGGCCGATGAAGATAATGTGCATCAGGATGCCATTTTACCCAGATTTGGACTTACTTATGAGTTAACTAAAAATGTTAATTTGTACGGTACATACGTAGAAGGATATGAGCCACAGGCTGCCGCCAATATGGATCCGCTGAACGGAGGACCTTTTGATCCGCTAACCAGTCACATGGTTGAGTTTGGAGCAAAAACTAACTGGTTTAATCATAATCTGTCAGCCACACTGGCTGTGTATAGAATAGATCAGCAAAATACGCTATATCCAGTGCCTAATTCTGATTTATTGCAACCCATAGGCGAGGAGGTTTCAAGAGGAATAGAAGTAGATATAACCGGTAAGATATTGCCTAATTGGAGTGTGAATGCTGGTTATGCCTATAATAAAGCGGAGATAACTCAAGATGCAGAAGGCAATGAAACCAATATCCAAAAGCCAAACACACCTCATCATCAAGGTAACTTATGGACAAGGTATAACTTTACCAAGGGAGCTCTACAAAATTTGGGTGTAGGATTGGGATCTAATTTTATGACAGACCGTAACTTGCAGCAGAATACTAGTCAGCAGGTGCCGGGCTATACAGTTTTTGATGCAGCAGTATATTATAAAATAAATAATTGCACGCTACAGTTTAATCTGAATAACCTTACCGATAAAACATACTGGGTTGGAGGATATGATTATTTGAGGTTATACCCGGGAACGCCTAGGAACTGGTTGCTTACGTTCAGCTATAATTTTTAATGAGCAAAACGAAAAAACTTATTCGGCAAATACATTTGTGGTTAGGCTTAGTGATAAGCCTACCACTTATTATAGTAGCTATTACTGGAGCAATACTCGTCTTTGAAAGAGAGTTAGCGCCAGTAGCTGCTCCTATGCTTTACACTAATCATTCTTCTCCTGAAAAAGATTTTTACCCCGTTGATGACATAATAAAAAGAGTCAATAGTCAGGCTCAGAATCAGGTGATTCAAAGAATTTATCTAGAGGCTGATAGCAGTAGGAGTGTACTCGTTCAAACTGCTGATTTAGATGGAGTTAGGCATGTATATGCCGTTGATAGATACACTGGAGAAATTCAGACAAAAGGTGTGCTGAACAAACAATTTTTTAGAGTGGTGTTGGGCCTACATAGATTTTTATTGGTAGGAGAAGTAGGAAAGATGATAACAGGCTTATCCTGTTTTGGGTTTGTGATCATCATTATTTCGGGGCTGATACTTTGGGTGCCCAAAAAAATAAAAAATGCTAAGCAAAGGCTCAAGATTAAATGGACGGCTTCGTCTAAAAGGCTCAACTGGGATTTGCATGTGGTGCCAGGCTTTTATGCCGCATTGTTTGCTCTTGCTCTTGCGCTTACGGGCTTAGTTTGGTCCTATAAATGGTATGAGGGAATTATTTATTATGCTACAGATGGTAAACCAAAACCTTCACTAAGGCAGGAAAATGAATCTACAACTGGAAGTTTTGGCAATTTCTCTATGGATAAACTTTTACATCAGGTTAATCAGACGTTTCCGTTTAATGGAGATATAAGAATAAATATTGGGGATACTTTAAACAATGAGAGCATCATGGTGCAGAAAGTGAATCTGGAAAGTTTAATCCCTAATCAAGGCAGCTTTGTATATTTTGATGGAAGAAATGGAGAGAAGATTAAAACAGTGCCTTATGATCAGCTTACTACAGGAACCAAGGTAAGGAGATTAGTCTACCCTATACATACAGGTAGTATCTTTGGCTTGCCAACCAAAATTATGGCTTTTATTACATGTCTCATTATGGCTTCTTCTCCTATTACGGGCTTCTTTATTTGGAGAGGACGAAAAAAGAAGAAAGGCAAAAGGGAGCTAAAATGAGAGAAGCCTGAAGTTGTATTTCGATTATTCATAATTGCTATAAAGGCCTTGTAAATAGAGGCCTTTATAGGTTAACTAATTATGGAGCTTTATGCATTGCCATACATGTTAGACTCACCCCCATCAATAGCTATAACTTGCCCACTCACATAGCCATTGTCCTTGCTTATGAGAAAAGCCACCACTTTAGCTACGTCTTCTGGTTGTCCTAATCGACGAGTAGGGTTATTGCTGGCATATTCTTTCTCTGCCGCTGCAGGATCTTCAGGGTTTACCTGCTTAAAAGCTTCTGCTACCATTGGCGTTAAAATAGCACCAGGTGCAATAGCATTAGTGAGTATTCCGTATTGGCCATACTCCAGAGCTGCATTTTTGGTCATACCAGCTACCGCGTGTTTACTTGCCACATATGGAGTTTGATTAAGAACTCCCCTTATTCCTCCTACAGAAGCTACATTTACTATACGCCCGTAATTTTGTTTTTGCATTTGAGGAATCACATAACGTAAGCCGTAATATACCCCCATCAAATTTATGTCTATTACCTTTTTAAAAACGTCAAGGTCATAATCAGTGATAGAAGCTTGTTTTCCTTCAATTCCTGCGTTGTTATAAAAACCGTCTATCTTCCCAAATTTGTCGATGGTCTTATTTACATAATTTTTTACAGCTTCTTCATTAGAAACATCAGCTACAATAGATAGTATTTCAATGGAAGGGTATTGCTCTTTTAAGGATTTAACTTGAGCATTCAGCGCCTCTTCATTGTAATCTACTAGTACTAAAGATGCTCCTTTTGCAGCCAGTTCTTTTGCGGTGGCTAATCCTAGCCCCATAGCTGCTCCTGTAATTATTACTACGTTATCTTTCATATCAACTATTTTGAACGTTTGTTTTAATGGTTAAACTTTAAAATAGAAAGAGGGTTACATACAACTTAAAAATATGTTCAGCGGTAGTTCGTATAAACCATAATAAATACTGACTATCTCTATGATTTTTTAGGATAAATTTATAACTTATTTAAGTCGGCTGACCCTTATACCCTGAGTGCATTGGTTCATATATTTATTATGTATGGCCTAAGACCACCTTTGCTTAATAATCCATTGGCATCAGAGTAGTTATTGAAACACGAATGCTTTAGCAGGACCTTTTTGAATAAATCAGGTTTTTAAAACCTGATTTCTATCTAATAATCACAGTTAATTTAAAATTTCACTTAATACTAATTACTATGAAGAAGATTGATGTGTACCCTAAATACAATAGGGATAGGAGAAGTTTTTTGAAAGCAGGAGGGGCAGGGCTGGCTGCAGCAGGATTTTTACTAACTGGCTGTTCTGATGATGATGATGGCGGCACTCCTAATCCTAATCCAGACCCTGATCCAGATCCTGAGGTTTTTGATTTGGGGTCTGGAGACTTGGCCGTTTTAAATTATGCTTACGCTCTGGAACAATTGGAGGCTGATTTTTACGCTAAAGTTTATAATTCTTTTTATGCTGGCATAACTACACAGGAGCAAAGTATTTTAACAGATATTTATTATCACGAGGTAATTCATAGAAATTTTTTCAAGGCCGCGATTTCAGGAGTAGCTTCTGAAAGTCAAATCTTGCCTGCTTTGGAGTTTGATTATGGTGATCTTGATTTTAATGATAGAAGTGCAGTATTGGCTACAGCTAAAGCACTTGAAGATACGGGAGTAGGTGCTTATAATGGTGCAGGAAATCTGCTAAAAACGCCAGAGTATTTATTGCTTGCAGGTAAGATAGTGTCAGTTGAGGCTCGCCATGCTGCTGCCATACGTAGCCTTATAAATCCTGATTCCAAAGACTTTGCAGGAGATGACATTATAGATTCTTCAGGTTTGGATACAGCTAAGTTACCCTCTGAAATTATACCTATAGCAGCTGATTTTATTACTACAGCGTTTACAGCTAATAACCTTCCTTAAAGCTTCCTGTATTGTATTTTTCTAAATTTAACTTCAATCATTATGAATATTATAAAATTACTACAGCATTTCACAAGTGCTAATTTAAATAACATGCCTGAAGGTGCTATGTCAAGGAATCAGGCGTTTGCACATTTGGCCAATATAGGTAAAGGTATAGCCATGGCTGCAGCGCCGTTTGGTGCGGTAGCCATAGCCTCTTCAAAATCGCATGCAAGAACCATGGAAACTCCTACAGAAGCGTTACAGCTAGCTTTAACTTTAGAGTATCTGGAGGCAGAATACTACCAGATGGGGCTAGACTCTGGGGTTATACCTACAGGCGGAAGAGAAGAAAAAGTCTTTATGCAAATTTCCAAACATGAATCAGCACATGTGACTTTTTTAAAAGCAGGTTTAGGAGAAAACTCTATAGATAAACCTGCCTTTGATTTTACGGCAGGAGGGGAGTTTGACCCTTTTAATGATGATCCTAATATAAGTGAAGCTGTTTCATATGCACAGTTTTTGGCATTGGCTCAAGCATTTGAAGATACCGGAGTACGTGCTTACAAAGGGCAGGCTGCAAACCTGATGGATGCGCCTGACTTGCTAAAAGCGGCATTGCAAATACATTCGGTGGAAGCTAGGCATGCTTCTGAAGTGAGAAGAATCAGAGGTTTAAAAGGCTGGATAGTGCAAGATAACAGAGGAGACGGCATTCCGGAGGCTGCGCAGCCAGTATATAATGGCGAAGATGCTATCATGCAAGCAGGATTCAATACTGCTACTGACTTTGGTGCTGACGCTGGTACAGAAGCTTATGATGAACCTCTTACCGGTACTGAAGCTAACAATATTGCCAATCTTTTTATAGTCACTTGAAATAAAAATAATGTCCTTAATCATGGGGTTGTGTCGAAAAAAGATGCAGCCCTTTTTTGTTAACGGCATAAAATCAGGCTTTGAAAAGTGAAAAATAAGGCTAAAGTTTATCCATTAATCAAATTGGCTTACCTTAGCTGCTTTTAAAAATAAAAGTTCAATGAACTGGGAACAGTTACTATCTAATCAAAGACTAGGAGATAAGCCAAAGGAGCATGCTGTGAGTAGAAGTGCTTTTGAGCAGGATTATGACCGTATCATTTTTTCGCATCCTTTCAGAAGGTTGCAGGATAAGACGCAGGTGCACCCTCTTCCTGAATATGATTTTGTACATACCAGGCTTACTCATAGCCTTGAGGTAAGTAGTGTGGGGCGGTCTTTAGGGAAAATAGTAGGACAAACAATACTTGAAAGAAACCAGCAGCTTGGATCAAAATTTTCTTTTCATGATTTTGGGGCCATTGTGGCTGCGGCTTCTTTAGCGCATGATATTGGCAATCCTCCATTTGGGCATTCTGGTGAAGATGCAATTTCTGAGTTTTTTAAATTTCATACTGCAGGCAGGCTTTTCAAGGATCATGTTAGTGATTGGGAATGGGAGGATCTTACTCATTTTGAAGGCAATGCTCAGGGGTTTAGAATATTAAATAAAAAGCAATATCAAGGCCTTAAGCTCACTTGTGCTACACTCGCTGCTTTCAGCAAATACCCACGTAAGTCACTATTGCCTGATGTGGATAAGAGTAGAAGGAGCCAAAAGAAATATGGCTTTTTTCAATCAGAGAAAGATGTATTTGGGATAATTGCCGATAATGTAGGCTTGATTAAAAGAGCAGATATGGTCTGGGGGCGTCATCCGCTAACCTTTTTAGTGGAGGCTGCTGACGATATATGCTACCAGCTGATAGACCTTGAAGATGGTTGCCGACTAGGGCTTGTATCTTATGAAGATACAGTAGAGCTGTTTGCTGGTATTCTTAAGGATAAATTAAATAGAACTAAGCTGAAATCTATTTCTAGTATTGATGAACGAATAGGTACTTTAAGAGCTATGTCGATAGGCTGTTTAATAGAAGAGTGCCGTAGTTTGTTTCTTGATAATGAGACCGAAATACTTAGTGGAGATTTTGATGTAGCTCTGGCTGATTCTATTTTGTCTGCACCAGTTTTGAATGAAATTTCTAATATTTCTATATCAAAAATATACCGATCCAGAAAGGTAATGGAAACAGAAACCGCTGGTTTTGATGTACTGCCAGGGCTTATGGAAACTTTTACACAGGCGATTTGCGAGCAGGATCTTGGCAAAGAAGCTTCAAAAAAAGCCAAGGCTACTTACCGTCTGTTACCTCCTGAAATAAGAAATGATCTGGAAAATGAATGTGGCTCAGTATATGAAAAGCTGATGAGCTGCATAGATTTTATCTCAGGAATGACAGATACTTATGCTATTTCATTGTATAGAAAAATAAAGGGCATTTCTTTGCCACACTCTTAACCATTTTTATTGAATAAAATGAAACATGAATTGGTGAAATGGGTTAAGCTTGTAGCGCGTATATACAAACCTCTTTGGTTTTTCCAACATGAATGGAATAAAATTATACTTTAAAATCAAATTCATTACCTTTGTGCCTCTTAAATAAGCATGTGGACTAAACTTTCCCATATAATCATTAAATACCGGTTTTGGCTGGTATTAGTTTTAGTAGCTATAACAGCATTCATGGGCTATCACGCCAAGGATGTTGAGATGAGTTATGACTTCGCGAAAACGGTACCTTCTGATGACCCTGACATGGTGGTTTTTCAGAATTTTAAAAAGCAATTTGGAGAAGATGGAAATCTTGTGGCTGTTGGCCTTAAAGATAGCTCTATTTATGAACCTGAGAACTTTGAAAAATTCAGAGAGCTATGTTTGGATATAAGTAAATTTGAAGGGGTTAATAATGTGATTTCTCTTCCGCTGATTCAGCGTCTGGAAAAAGATACTGTAGGAAAGAAGTTCGATTTGGAGTACATTTTTAAAAGTGCTCCTAAAACTCGTGTTGAGTTTGATAGCCTATTTCAGCAGGCTATGGATCAGAAATTTTATAGTGGGCGCTTGGTAAATAAGACCAATGGTGCTACTCTAATGCTTATTTCTATAAAGAAGGAAGTACTAAACTCTTCTAAAAGGCAAGGCTTAACTCAGGAGATTATAGATGTAGGAAGTAAGTTTGAAGAAGATACTCACATACAATTACACTATGCTGGTCTTCCTTTTGTTCGCTCTGTAGTAGCAGGAAAAGTAAGTAGAGAAATGAAGCTATTCCTTTATTTGTCTATTGCAGTTACCGCATTTATTTTATTCTTATTTTTCAGAACCTGGGATGCCGTAGTTTTCCCTATGACCATTATAGCCATTATAGTAGTATGGGTATTAGGTACCTTGGGCTTATTTGGATATAAGATCACATTACTTACCGGACTAATTCCTCCCGTGATTGTCGTAATAGGTATACCCAACTGTGTCTACCTTATTAATAAGTATCATCAGGAATTTGAAAAGCATGGCAATAAATTCAAGGCAGTAAGTACAGTCGTCAGAAAAATTGGTTTGGTTACACTGATTACCAATTTTACAACGGCTATTGGATTTTTAGTATTAGCTACTACCGATATCGTTATTCTTAAAGAGTTTGGTATAGTAGCAGGGATCAATATTATGGCCACATTTATAGTAAGTATCATACTTATTCCGGCCGTGTTTAGCTGGCTACCACCTCCTAAAAATAAGCAGCTGAAACATCTTAAGTTTAAAGGAATAGACAAGGTGTTAACGCTGATGGACTTGCTCATTCATAGGCATAGAAGTTATATTTATGGCGCTACCATTATTCTCATTATAGTTTCTGTATATGGTACTTTAAAGATCAGAGCAGTTTCTTATATGGTAGATGACTTGCCAGAGCATAGCGAAGTAATCAGAGATTTGGCCTTTTTTGAAAATAATTTTAGTGGGGTAATGCCGCTGGAAATAGTAGTAGATACCCATAAAAGAAGAGGGGTTATCGATGTTGGTAATCTTAGAAAGATAGAGCGATTTGAAAAATTTTTAGCTTCTAACAAAGATATTTCTGAGCCAGTATCATTAGTGAGTTTTGTGAAAGCAGCTAAACAGGCTTATTATAATAATAACCCTGCTAGGTACAGCCTACCAGATAGAAGAGAAAGGAATTATATCTTACGCTATATGAAAGGGCAGGATGATACCAGCGGCTTGTTTAATTCTTTTGTAGATTCTACACTGCAAAAAATGCGAATATCATTGCAGGTAGCAGATATTGGTTCTCACAAAATGGATTCACTCATCTCTAATGTTATTGAGCCTGAGATTGATTCTGTTTTTACTGGGTCTGACATAACATTAGATATTACAGGAACTACTCCTCTGTTTATTAAAGGGAATAACTTCCTTATTCATAATCTCAGAACCAGCCTTATTTTAGCATTTGTGATTATTGCTATTATTATGGCTATACTGTTTGTAAACTTTAGAATGATAGTCATTTCATTACTGCCTAACCTTATACCTCTGATTATTACAGCAGGAATTATGGGCTATGCAGGTATTCCTCTGAAGCCGAGTACAGCGCTTATCTTTAGTATTGTATTTGGTATTTCAGTAGATGACTCCATTCACTTTTTGGCCAAGTATAGGCAGGAACTTTTCGCTAATAGGTTTTTTGTGCCTATGGCAGTAAGTAAAAGCCTGAGAGAAACAGGAGCTAGTATGATGTATACCTCTATTATTCTGTTTGCAGGTTTTGTGATATTTGCCTGGTCAGATTTTGGAGGAACAGTGGCATTGGGTATTCTTACTTCAGTAACTCTGTTAATAGCCATGTTTACCAATTTAATATTATTGCCGTCTTTACTCATGACCTTTGATGATGGTAAGAGAAATAAAGATGCGCATCCACTAATAGAACAGTATGATGATGGCTTCTATCAGGAAGATGAAGACGAGGAAATAGATCTCGACCTCATTAAGGTAGAAGAGAATAACAATAACTCATCAAAAGAAATTAACTCGTAAATTTTAAACTAAAGGAGCAACGGTGAAGTATAAAGAGTATAAAGGGCTCAATTATGCCGAAGTAGCTGATAACATCCTCAAGTATTGGCAGGATAATAAAATTTTTGAAAAGTCTGTAGATAGCAGAGAAGGAAATGAAACCTTCACTTTCTACGAAGGACCTCCATCAGCTAATGGTACTCCTGGTATTCACCATGTGATGGCCAGAGCGGTAAAAGATATATTTTGTCGCTATAAAACTTTGAAGGGTTTTCAGGTAAAAAGAAAAGGCGGGTGGGATACTCACGGTCTTCCTGTAGAACTTCAGGTAGAGAAAGAGCTAGGCATCACTAAAGAGGATATTGGTAAAAAGATATCAGTAGAAGAGTACAATCAAAAATGCCGTGAAACAGTAATGCGCTTTAAAAACGAGTGGGATGACCTTACTCGTAAAATGGGCTACTGGGTAGACCTTGATGATCCTTATGTTACTTTTAACAAGGATTACATGGAAACTTTATGGTATTTGCTGAAGCAGTTATATGACAAAGGCTTGTTGTATAAAGGGTATACCATACAGCCGTTTTCTCCTGCCGCAGGTACAGGCCTTAGCTCGCATGAGCTCAACCAACCTGGTACTTATAGAGATGTAAAGGATACTACCGTTACCGCCCAGTTTAAAATTAAAGGAGAAGAAAATACTTACCTCCTCGCTTGGACTACCACTCCCTGGACGCTACCGGCTAATACGGCTTTGGCAGTAGGGGAGAATATCAATTATGTAAAGGTGAAAACTTTTAACCCTTACACTTTTGATGAAGCTTATGTAATCTTGGCTAAAGATCGTGTAGCAGCTTACTTTAACAACAAAGCAGCTGACCTTAAATTAGAAGATTATAATGCAGGGGATAAACTTATCCCTTATGAAATAGTAGCCGAATATAAAGGGAAAGACCTTGTGGGACAGGAATATGAGCAGTTACTGCCATATGTAGAGCCTGATGGTCCGGCCTTTAAAGTTATACCTGGTGATTATGTTACCACTGCTGATGGTACTGGTATAGTACACATCTCACCTACCTTTGGTGCTGATGACCAGAGAGTGGCCAAACAAGCCGGTATAGGAGCTATTTTGGTTAAAGATGAAGAAGGGAATCTCGGGCCGATAGTAGACCGACAAGGTCGCTATGTGAAAGAGATGGGAGAATTTGCTGGCATGTATGTGAAAAATGAATACTATGCCGATGGTGAAGCTCCTGAGAAATCTTTGGATGTACTTATAGGCATTAAGCTAAAAGAAGAAAATAAGGCTTTCAACGTAGTAAAATACGAGCACTCTTACCCTCACTGTTGGAGAACGGATAAACCCGTGCTTTACTATCCGCTAGATTCATGGTTCATAAAAACAACGGCCATGAAAGACAAGCTGGTGGAGCTAAATAAAACCATCAACTGGAAGCCAGCTTCTACCGGATCAGGAAGGTTTGGTAACTGGTTGGAAAATTTGGTGGATTGGAACTTATCAAGGTCACGCTTCTGGGGTACTCCACTTCCTATTTGGGTATCTGATGATCGTAGCGAAGAGAAATGCATCGGTACGATAGAGGAGTTGAAAGCTGAGGTAGAAAAGTCTGTGGCAGCAGGTTTTATGACTGAGAATATCGGTGATGATCTTGATTTGCACAGACCGTATGTAGATGATATCATTTTAGTGAGTGATAGTGGTCAGAAAATGTTCCGTGAGCCTGATCTTATAGATGTGTGGTTTGATTCTGGAGCTATGCCTTATGCGCAGTGGCACTATCCTTTTGAGAATAAAGAAATATTTGATGCTAATTATCCGGCTGATTTCATAGCTGAAGGAGTAGACCAGACCAGAGGTTGGTTCTTTACACTTCATGCTATTGCGGTGATGCTGTATGGAAAAGTGGCTTTCAAAAATGTAATAGCTAATGGACTTGTTTTAGATAAAAATGGCAACAAGATGTCTAAGAGATTAGGCAACGCTGTAGATCCATTTAAAACATTGGCAGAGCATGGTCCTGATGCTACCCGTTGGTACATGATCTCTAATGCAAATCCTTGGGATAACCTGAAATTCAATATAGATGGCGTAGTGGAGGTGCAAAGAAGGTTCTTTGGCACGTTGCAAAACACTTACTCTTTCTTTGCTTTATATGCTAACCTTGATGGTTTTGACTTCAAAGATGGAGAAGTAAATGCCTCTGATAGAACTGAGAGTGACAGGTGGGTTTTGTCTAAACTAAACAGTTTAATTAAGAAAGTAGATGAAGCTTATAATGAGTATGAACCTACCAGAGCAGCCAGACTAATTCAAGATTTCACGATAGATGACTTGAGTAACTGGTATGTAAGGCTCAATAGGAAACGTTTCTGGAGGGGTGAATTTAATGCCGATAAAAAGGCCGCTTATCAGACTTTATACACTTGCCTGCTTACTATTGCTAAGCTAGGATCTCCTGTAGCTCCTTTTTATATGGAGCAATTGTATCAGGATCTAAATGCTGTAACTGGTTTAGATGTGGCAGAATCGGTACACCTTACTGATTTTCCTGTTGCTGATGATAGCATCATAGATATTGATCTTGAGCAAAGAATGGATTTGGCGCAGAATGTATCTTCATTGGTACACTCTTTAAGAAAGAAACATAAGATAAAAGTGCGTCAGCCTTTATCAAAAATATTACTTCCTGTAATAAATGATACTTTTAAGAGACAAGTGTCAGCAGTAGAGGAGCTTATTCTTTCTGAGGTAAATATAAAAGCCATCGAATTTGTAGATGATGAGTCTGGTGTATTGGTGAAAAGAGTGAAGCCTAATTTTAGCAAGCTGGGTAAGGAGCATGGTAAGAAAATGAAAGCCATAGCAGCTCAGATCAATCAATTCAAACCAGAAGATATTGTCGCGCTAGAATCTGATAATAATAAGGTGATAGACGTGGAAGGAGAAGAAATAGCCTTAACTCTTGAAGATGTTGAAATCACGTATCAGGATATCCCTGGTTGGTCAGTAGCTAGTGAAGGTAGACTTACTGTAGCCCTTGATATTACTATTTCTGATGAATTGAAGAAGGAAGGTATTGCTAGAGATTTAGTAAATAGGGTTCAGAATCTGAGGAAGGATATGGGCCTTGAGGTGCAGGATAAAATAAAAATCAATATTGAGAAAAATACTGATTTAGTGAATGCGGCTTTAGAGGCTAACAGAGAGTATATCTGTAATGAAACACAGGCCTTGTCTTTAGATATTATAGAAAGCCTGAGTGATGGTAGTGAACTAGAAATGGATGAGCATAAACTTAAGGTAAAAATAGAAGCATAATGAAGTTGTACAAATATTACCTGTTAGCTTTAGGAGTAATAGCTCTAGATCAAACAGTGAAATTACTTGTCCATTTTAATATGGAAATGGGTACAGCAGGTGAAATTAATGTTATTGGAGACTGGTTCAAACTCCATTATCTTCTTAATCCGGGTATGGCTTTCGGTCTTAAGTCTAGTCATTATTACGGAAAATTGCTATTAACCTTATTTAGGCTGGGGGCCATGGTAGGTATAGGTTACTATATTTACTATTTGTATAAGAAGGGAGCTAAAACAGGACTTCTATGGTGCATGGGGCTTATCCTGGGCGGTGCTGTGGGTAATGTTATTGACAGTACATTTTATGGAGTATTTTTGAATAATGCTCCTATTGGTTCTCCTACTCCTTGGTTCCATGGTCAAGTAATAGATATGTTATTTTTCCCACTCTTTGACGGATACTATCCAGATTGGATGCCTGGGGTGGGAGGTAATTATTTCCTTTTCTTTAGTCCGGTGTTTAATATAGCCGATTCTTCAATATTTATTGGAGTAGTCTGTATTCTGTTGTTTCAAAAGAGATTTTTGAAGAATAAACAAAATACCACCACCATTACAGAAGATGATTCTGCTGAAAAGGAGACAAAGCCTGATAATGTAATTATATCATAATCACAAAATACTATTAATAGCCTGGCTAGCTTTAGCCAGGCGTTCATCTGCACCGCCATTAATTTCTACATAGGGCAATTCAAAATATTCTAATTCCTTTTTGAAAAGGTCGTAAAAATATTGTCTTAAGTGAGGGTTTTCCCGTTGAGGGTCATCTTCCCACGGAATGTCAATATAGGTGAGCAAATAGAGATCATATCGGTTTTCTTTAATGCCTTTAATAATTTCATGAGGACAAACACCGTATTTATGTTCAGCCCATATTTTTATTACTATGAGCTCGGTGTCACAAATGAGTAGATTGTTTTGAGCCTTTTGGGCCATGGCTTTTTCAGCATTGAGTTGGCCTTGAGCTATAGTAATTAGATCATCTTTTTCATAATCCCTATCAAGATTATCTATGTACGTGCGAGCATATTCCGGTACCCATACGGTCTGGTATTGTTTCGCTAAAAGCGAAGAGAGCGTACTTTTCCCTGTTGATTCAGGCCCAGTAATTACTACTTTTTTCATACGCTTTGTGCCTCCATGCTTTTTTTCCAAGCCAAATAACCGGAAATGGCCAGGCCTATGTATATGCAATACAATAATGCATACAGTTGAATGCCTTTATAAAAATAGATGGCTGTACATAGTACATCTACCACGAACCAATAATACCAGTTATCTATTCTTTTTATAGTAGTAAGCCACATACCAGCCAAACTCAGAATGGTAGTGGTGCTATCCCAATAGGGTAAGCTGGCATCAGTATATTTAGTGAGGAGATATCCGCAAATAATTATACCTATAGCACAGGCAATGCTGGTATATATCATGGTTGAGGTTGAACTGTGGGTGATGGGTACTTCTTTTTCGCCTTCCTTTTTACCGTGTATCCAATACCACCAGCCATAGATATTGAGCACAAGATAGAATATATTCAGGCCGAAGTCCATATACAATTTTTGCTCCCAGAAAATGACAAAAGAGACTGCTACGTATAGAATGCCACAGGGCCAGGTCCAAATATTCTCTTTAACTAGAAATATTACGGCGAGTAGTCCGAATATTAAACCAGCTCCTTCGTATGGATCAATATTATATAAATAGTTGAGAGCATCTTGCATAATTGTTAGGCAAATATATCTTTTAATAATTATTTTGTACATTCAGACAGATTTTTTGAACTTATAAACACAAAACAGTGGATAGGAGAAAGGCTATAAGGCAGATGGGGCTAGGGCTAGCGGCAGGTGTGGTATCACCTAGTGTAATGCAAGCATGTTCAGAAGATGATAGCGAGCCTAGTCAAATGCTCAAATATGATGGCACTGTTGTTATCGTCGGAGCTGGGGCTTCGGGCCTGTATGCCGCTCAATCACTAATTGAGCAAGGTATTAATGTCACTATTCTTGAAGCAGGCAGTGCAGTAGGAGGAAGGGTTAAATCTTTAAGAGGGTTTGATGATTATCCCATTGAACTTGGAGGAGGTGTAATTAAAAATCGTGATTCTTTATTTTTTGAGTCTATACAAGATTTGAAGCTGGAAATATCCGATGTATCTGCCGAATTGGATAATCTATTCTTTTTTCAATCGAACATACAAACTGTGGCTGATTTAAGTGGTAATGCTGTGTTCAATAGTGCTCAGGATTTTGTGGACGCTTTGCCGCAGTACTCTGGAGCTGGTACGGTTCAATCCGCAATTCAAGATTCAGGTATACCACCTGAGATGTTTAACATACTTCAAGGGCAGGTAGGCAATGAATATGGAGGAGAGAACGATCAAATTGGCATTGAGGCATTAGCTGCGGCTATAAAAAAGGCAAATAATAACGACCAACTAGTGTTAGGGAGTAACCCTATGCAGGATCTTTTGTATTCCAAATTCTCTGATGTTATCCGGCGTGTACGGTTTAACACTTTAGTGAATGCCATTAGCCATTCTGATAATGAAATTACTTTAACTACAAATGCAGGTGATGTCATTGCTAATAAGGTGATTGTAACCGTGCCTGTTTCCGTCTTAAAACAGGGGAAGATCAACTTTTCCCCAGCCTTGCCTGGTGATAAACTAGCGGCTATGTCTAGAATAGGTATGGCTCCGGCATTTAAGGTAGTATTTAAATTTACCAGAAACTTTTGGGGCCAAAATGTGCAGTATATTTACGGGGGATCTCATGCTAACGCATATTTCAATGCTGGAGCAAAAGTAAGTAAGACCAATAGGAGCCTGACAGTGGAGGCTTATGGAAAGAATGCGGAGGCCTTAGCGGCGCTTTCTAACGAAGCACTTAAAGATGTGCTAATAGGTGAGCTTGATGTTATGTTTGACAGTAAGGCTTCTGTCAATAATGCTCTTGTAGATATGGTAAAATATGATTGGACGGCAGATGAAAACGTTCTGGGAGGTTTTTCATATCCTTTGACAGGCGGGAGCAATGAGGATCGTGTAAAATTGGCTGAGCCGATTAATAAGAAACTGTATTTTGCTGGTGAAGCTACAGACGGGGAAGGAAGTTTCGGTACTATTCATGGTGCTGTGGCTAGTGGAGTGAGAGCTGCCAATGAAGTGATTACTGATATTTTAGAAACATTATGAAACTAATTCTAATTCCTTTTTTTCTATTCATAGTATTGAACGCTTGTAATGCTCCTGTTAAGAAGAAAACGGCCTCTAAACAGAAGCCTAAAAACGGTGAGGTAAAGCAATACAGGCCAGATGGATCTCTAAAAAACGTGGTGAATTATATGGATGGAAAGAAGCATGGTAAAGCCTCGAGCTATTATGCTAATGGTAAATTACATCAATCTATAGATTATATCAATAATAAGAAGCACGGGGAGGCAATCACTTATTATGAAAATGGAAATAAATCGATGATTACTCCCTATAAGGATGGGGTGATACACGGTGTAAGAAAAAAATACAGAATGAACGAAATGCTCACCACTGAGGCTCCATTTTATGAAGGGCAGCCTTGCGCCGGGTTAAAGGAGTACTTAACCTCTGGTAAGCCTAAGACTAAATATCCTTCAATAGTGGTTCGTGAAATAGATAACCTGGTAAAGAATGGTAATTATATTTTAGAACTGTCTCTTTCAGATAAATCCAAGAACGTAGAATTTTATGTAGGTGAAATAGATGAAAATGGCTGTATTTCTAGTGGTTCACGCTTGCTTTTAGAAACGGAACCCGGAATAGGTAGAATGATAATACCAGTGCCTCCTGGTATGTTTATAATGGAAAGAATAACACTTATAGCACTTGCAAAAACCAGGCTCGGCAACGTTTATATTACTTCTGAAAAATTCAACCTATCGGCTGAAAACCACGGCTAACGGAGAAGCTTTTTTCTAAGCAAAAGTTGATCATTGCCAGGGGCGTATTTAAGGCCTGTATTAATGGCTTCTCTAGCTTTGTTAGTTTGTCCTTTTTTGAAATAGTACGTGCCAGCAATAGTATATAGCTGGCCTATATATTCGGGGCCAATTGAAAGGTTTTCTTCAAAATTAGTTTCAAATAATTTTTGATACTTAACTCCTTCTGAGAGTTTTTCCAGTTGAAAGGATAGGGCTGATTGTCTAAGATAGCTCATGGTGAGAGCACTTTTAAATTCTCTGTTTTCCAAAAGCTCAGGGTGAGTGCTGCTATATTCTTCCAGTGAAGTTATTATCTTTAAATTATCACTTTCAAGAGCTACTTCTCTTATAATGGTAGTTACCAGTAAAGTTTCTATTTCCACATGATCTTTCTTTAATTTATAGGCCTCTTGCTCATAAGGTATCGCTTTTTCAAATTGGTTTTTATTATACAGTACACGCCCACATTCATAGTTATATAAGAATGATATCTCTTGCCTGAGATGATCGCTGGTGATGGAAGGGTAAAGGTAATCGTAGGCTTCCTTATATTTTTCAAAGTCTCCATGATTGATCAGAATATCTTGTGTCACCCTGTTAAATTCATCAAATATCTGATCATCAGTAATTCCATATTTTTTAAATCTCATGATTGTACTCAGTAATTTTATGTTTTCACTGTCATAGTAATCGGCTGAGTTAATAAGTATAGCACCAACATTCATGAGCATATATGATACCTTTTCGGCAGGGTAGAAAAGGTAAGCTTTTTCTAATTGTTCGTAAGCTTCCTTGTATTTAGGTTCATTGAGTTTATAAATGGCATCATTAGCATACTGTATACCTACAAGCTGTTTGAGATCAATATCTTCTTCCTTGAAATAATATTCATCAAAAAGATCTGATACGCTCGTAGACTTATATTCTGAATCACTTATAAGCTTGGCTGTTTTCATTTGATTAACAAAATCAGTCTTGAACTTATCGTTAAAAGCTAAAAACCTGCCTCCAGGATCTGTGGATTCTACTACTATACGCTCAGAGTTTGGGTAAGCTACCATGTATACATGGGTAGGGCTTTCCTTCAAAGCAAACGGGATGGAAAGCTCCTTGAATAAAATACCGAATAAGGCTGTTGCTGACACGCAATTGTAATGACCATTAGAAAATATATGACTGAAAGTGTTTTCTAATTCATATTTAGTGAAAAAATCCTGATGTATCTGGTCGTATAATATTTTTACTTTTTTATCAACTTTCTTCTTTGATAGCTTTTCTTGATCGATTGAAGCTATTTCCTTGTTTATTTGATTTAGGGCCGTTTGGTAGTTGCCTTGTGTTGATAAAGGGTCAGCTCCCATGAACAGTTGTAGATAGTTATCTTTATTATTGATAAAGAAATCATTAAATGCCTCTTTCTCTAAGTCAGACCAATAGTTGATTTCTTCAAATAAAACTAATGAATCTGCTTGCGAGAAAGAGTGTAAAGGGATTGAGAAAAATCCTAAAATTATTATTAAAGCCGCTTTCATTTTATTGGAATTTGGAAAATTCTACAATATAGCTATCTGAATAATCATTGGAAAGTTTATTTTTCAAAACCATAGCTTCTTTTCTTGTGTCAAATACACCTAATATGAGTGCGTAAACACGTTTATTTTTTACTTTTTTTGGCTGTAATGTCACTTTTACGGTGTCATATTTTTGAGCCAAAAGCTCTCCTGTTTCAAGGAGCGCCTCCATTTTGGTTAAGCTCATTACCTGTACTCCAAAGCCCTTGGGCCTGGTTTTGTGTATGCTGAAGGTGTAAAACTCTTGAGTTTGAGCAGCTATGGCAGAATCAGTAAGAATGTCTATAGAAACATCTGCTAAGCCCAGGTTAACAAAGTCTAAAGCCTCTGCGGCAGCTCGTGAAAGATCAATAATTCTAGTACTCACGAAGGGGCCTCTGTCATTTACTCGAACGTGAACTACTTTATGGTTATGAAGATTGGTGATCTTCAGCCTGGTGCCGAATGGAAGTGAAGGGTGAGCAGCTGTGAGGCGATCACCTCTATAATGTTCTCCACTTGCCGTTTTTTTTCCTTCAAATTTATCAGCATAATAAGATGCTTTGCCTGTTTGATATTGTGAATGTGCAGGTAAGTATAATGCCAAAAATGATACAAAAAGGAGGAGTTTAAAAAAATTCATTAATACTTTATTTCTATTTTATGGTTTACGCCGCAATTAACTAAAATTAATTAACTCATATTCGTTTTTTATATTATGTAATCTCTTTAGCTTTGTTCGGCAAATAACAATAACGCTTATTTGCCATGTCTTTAGACCAATCGAAATTTTTATTTGAAGCGCTCACCTATGATGACGTGCTTTTGCAACCTGGTTATTCTGAGGTTCTTCCACGAGATACTGATACTTCCACTTTACTGACTAAGAATATTAAACTTAATATTCCTTTTGTTTCTGCCGCTATGGACACAGTGACAGAGGCAGACTTGGCCATTTCTATGGCTCTTGAAGGAGGGTTAGGCTTTATTCATAAAAACATGACCAAAGAGGCTCAAGCTCAGCAGGTGCGCAAGGTGAAGAGATCTCAAAGTGGGATGATTCTGGATCCAATTACTTTGAACATTAACTCTAATGTGATGGATGCCGAGAAGATCATGAGAGAGTATAAGATTGGAGGAATACCTGTAGTTGATGAAAATAGGAGATTAATAGGTATTATTACTAATCGAGATCTTCGTTTTCATAAGGATATGTCTACTCCTATTTCGGAGATTATGACGCGAGACTCCCTTATTACTGCAGAAGAGAACGTAGGCCTTGAAAAAGCCGAAGATATTCTTCAGGAGCATAAAATAGAAAAATTACCTATAGTAAATAAAGATGGTATTCTTACAGGATTAATTACTTATAAGGATATCTTGAAAAACAGAAATAAACCCAATGCCTGTAAAGACGAATATGGAAGGCTGAGGGTTGGGGCTGCAGTAGGGGTTACTCCTGATATTTTAGAGAGAGTAGAAGGCTTGAAAGCTGCAGGGGTAGATGTTATAAGCATTGATACAGCACATGGTCATTCTAAAGGAGTGATAGACATGTGCAAAACAGTAAAGAAAGCATTTCCTGATCTTGAAATGATAGTAGGAAATGTGGCTACAGCAGAAGCCGCCAAAGCATTAATTGATGCTGGAGCAGATGCTATAAAAGTAGGAGTTGGGCCAGGTAGTATTTGTACTACCAGGATAATTGCTGGTGTAGGAGTGCCTCAGTTATCAGCAGTATATGAATGTGCGAAGGCCGCTAAAGGAACTGGAGTACCTGTAATAGCAGATGGTGGTATTCGTTTTTCTGGAGATGTGGTTAAAGCTCTTGCGGGAGGTGCCAGCAGTGTAATGATAGGATCACTTTTGGCCGGTACTGATGAAGCTCCTGGTGAGATGATTATTTATGAAGGACGTAAGTTTAAGTCTTATAGAGGAATGGGATCAGTGGAGGCAATGGAAGAAGGTTCGAAAGACAGATACTTCCAAGATGCTGAAGATGATATTAAAAAATTAGTGCCTGAAGGTATAGTAGGAAGGGTACCTTATAAAGGAATGGTTGCTGAAGTTTTATATCAGCTAATAGGCGGACTTAAAGCTGGTATGGGATACTGTGGGGCAGGTTCTATTGAGGCTTTAAATGATGCTAAATTTGTGAAAATTACGGCCGCTGGTGTTCAGGAAAGTCATCCTCATGACATTTTCATTACCAGAGAGGCTCCTAACTACAGCAGATAATGATGAGAAATATAGGTCTGGCAATTTTATCGGGAATACTGTTAATTATTGCCTGGCCTCCCATTGGGCTTACACCATTGCTGTTTGTTGCCATGGTACCTTTATTATATGTGCTTTACGATCTTAGTAGTATTAAAAAGGCCTTTCTGTATATCTACATGGCCTTTTTTTTATGGTCTTTAGGTACTATGTACTGGATAGCCAACACCAGGTTGGATAGTTCCGGTTTTGCGGTGGTACTTGCCGCATTTATTTTAATTCCCCTTTTTCAGGCATTGCCTATGCTCCTTCTTGTGGGGGTACGCAAAGTGTTCAAGTCCTATCAACTATGGCTGTTTTTACCTATGATATGGTGTTCTTATGAGTACTTACATAGTAAATGGGAGCTGGCTTTCACATGGTTGCACTTGGGCTTTGGTTTAGGATCAATGCCATTCCTTGCTCAGTTCTATGAGTTGACTGGGTACCTAGGTGGCTCTGTTTTGGTTATTTTAATCAATGTATTAGTGCTTTTTTTGATTAAGGAAGCTGAATATAGAAAAAGGTGGAGTATAATTTTAGCGGGTACATTTGTGGCTATTTTGACTCTTAATTTTATCCTGTATAATTCAGAGGGAAAAGGGCGCGGAACGGCTAAAGTAGCTGTGGTACAGCCTAATGAGGATTCCTATCAAATTGTTAATCAGGAGTCTTTGCACAGAAAGGTGGAGGCCATTAAGAGTGATTTGCTAACCTTAAAGGGTAAGGGGGTAGAGCTTGTGGTCTACCCTGAAGGCTATATTAGAACTACACCTAATTATCCTTTCATTATTAATAATCCGGAAAGTACTGAGTTGGTGCAATCTATTCGTAGTGCTGCGGAGGAAGCCGACTTAGCAGTCCTAATTGGCTTTGTAGGTTTCAGAGTTTTTCCGGAGGGTGCTGCACCTTCTAGTGCTGTGGCTGTAGGTAACGGATCTTATGCTAGTGGGTACAATGCCGCCATGTTAATAGCCCCTGAAACGCCAGCTCAAATACAAGTTAAAAATAACCTCGTTCCTTTCATGGAGCGCGTCCCATTTTTAGACTGGACTTCTTATTTTGAAACTCTTCGCTTGAATCTTAATCAAGCCAAAGCTAGTTATACGCCCGATGATAGAACTAAAGTTTTTCGCTATAAGAACCTGAGAATTGCACCGTTGATTTGTTTGGATGCATTATTTCCTGATTATATAAGAAGTTTTAAAGCTGGAACACCAAATCTGATAGCTATTATTGCTAATGATGGTTGGGCTGGAAAAACTTCGGGTTTTGGTCAAAATGCCGATTATGCGGCTACATCGGCTATTTCTTTTAGAAAAGAGGTAGTGCGTTCGGCCAGCACTGGAATTTCTCTTACTCTTGATGAAAGGGGAAGTGTGAAAAATTCAATCCCATGGAATAAAAGTGATATAATTATTGAAAATGTTACATTGAAAAATGGGGATACTTTATATGAAATTTTCGGGAGCTACATAGGCGTTGTTGCTGTTATGATAACTTTTGGCTTATTTATTGCATTTTTCTTGAAGGCAAGAAAAATGTAAATATGCAATGAGACTTACGTATGTATTTTTGGTTTTATTTTTTGTGGGTATTTCAGCTTCAGAAACTTTCGCATGTTTTGGAGCTCGTACATTTACCTGGGAAGGATCTAACAGTAGCAGTTGGGAAGACGGTCGTAATTTTAACAGAGGCTACCGGCCTGGTAATAATGATGGTGTTATCGTTCGGTCGAGTCAGTACGATTATGAACCTGTGGTTTCCAGAGATGATAGGATAGGGGTTTTAGCGATTGCTGAAGATGGTGTAGTCAACATACAGGCTGATCTAACAGTTGATGAACTTGTAATTAACGGAGGCTCGAATAACTTAATAAAAATATCTGCAGGTAACTCATTAATAATTAATGATAAACTTTACTTTCGTGAATCTGGAGGCATCACTTTTGAAGGAGAAGGGAGTCTCTTTATCAATGAAGTCGATCTCAGTGCAAATGGCTCTCGTATATTTAATAATCTTAAAGGAACAGCTGTCATAAGTCGAAATGTGCTTTTCTCAGGCAGTAATCAGACTGTTTCCAATAATGGTGATATGGATGTTGGAGGAGACATTCAGTCATCATCCCGATGGAATAATGACAACGAAATTAATAATTATGGTGATTTATTATTTAGGAATATTAATCTGTCAGACGGCAAGCTAACCATCAATAATTATTCAACAATAGATCAATCTGGTTATTTTTACTCAATAACTAACAGTAGTGCATTTCATAATTATGATGGCTCTGTTTGGAGGTGGAGTTACTCAGGAAATACTTACGATGATGATATGCGAAGAGTCATGGATTGCTCCGATGGAACCAATACATTTATATACAATGCTACAGGCACTCAGGATATAATTCCTGTTGATTATAGCAACCTAATATTGGCTGGTAATAATGTTAAATATACACAAAATAACCTAAGAGTAAATCAAGACCTGACTATTACTGGTAGTGCTCGTTTGAATGTAGCAAATGCTAACAACAACATTAGTTTGGCGGGTAACTGGATTAACAATAGTCGCAACTCTAATTCTTTTGAGGAAGGTTCAAGACAGGTCAGTCTTAATGGAAATAGGGATCAATATATCATGGCTCAAGAGACATTTTATGATCTTCAAATTAATAAGTCTGCGGGAGATGTATATCTATCAGATGATAACTTGGTTAACCATTCATTGATGCTGATAAAAGGCAAGTTAAATACTAGGGATAATTATTTAACAATTGGGGCATCAGGATTTATTAGCGGAGCCGATCAAGATAGATATATTCGAGTTACTTCTGATGGGGGACTTAAGCAGAATAATATTGGAAAAGGAGGTAGAGTGGGAGATGTACTTTTCCCTATTGGTTTAACCAGTTATACACCTCTTACCATTAATAATACTTCAGGTACGGCAGATAATTACACCTTGAGAATGTGTAATGGAATTAGCTTAAATGGAAATTGCTATGATGATATGCTGTCAGAAAGTGCTATTAACCTAACTTGGTTTATAGATGAAGATGTGCTAGGTGGTTCTGATGCTAATTTACTGTTTCAGTGGGGCGGCTCTGAGGAGCTTGATGGGTTTGACAGAAGTAACATCAGTATAGTACATTATAATGGTACTAATTGGGAGCAGCTTAACCATGTTAGTGCTTCAGGCTCTGGACCCTATTACGCATCAGTATCCAATGTAGCCTCTTTTTCTCCTTTTGGAGTGGCTAGTGGAGGCCCGCTACCTGTAGAATTAACATATTTTAAAGGAGGTATACAAAATGAATATGTTCTGCTTACTTGGCAGACGGCGTCTGAACTTAATAATGACTATTTTTCAGTAGAAAAGACTTTGGATTTTGAAAATTATGAGCAAGTGGCTACTGTAGCAGGTAAGGGTACTCAATCAAGTCCATCTGAATATAGTATTATTGACACAGATCCTTATGCTGGTGTTTCTTACTACAGGCTGAAGCAAACTGATTACGATGGTTCGGTTACTTATTCCAGGCCGGTAAGAATAAATAATATTTCTAATTCAGAACATCATGTAGACTTAACCTTATTTCCTGTACCTAGTGATGGTAAACTACTTAAACTTGCGTTACAGGGTGATGAAAGTTTAGGTCTTGTAGATGTGCAAATAATAGATGTACAGGGAAGAACTGTATATAAAGAGAGTAATGTCCTACCACAAGACGAATGGTCTATTCAATTCAACAAACAGTTGAAACCGGGGATTTACAGCCTTTTAATTAACTCGGATAAAACGCTTACTAGAAAATTTGTTGTGAAGTAGGATAGTGCGAGGTGAAACAAAAAAGGCCGCTTCAATTTATTGAAGCGGCCTTTGTATTTATAGGTGATATGTCGATCATTTTTTATTAGATGCCTTCAGCTTCCACTCCTTTTATTTCAGGTAGCATTCTTTTTAAGAGGTTTTCAATTCCAGCTTTCAGTGTCACAGTAGACGAAGGGCAACCACTGCATGAACCTTGAAGAAGTACTTTTACAATGCCATCCTCATAAGCATGGAAAGAAATAGCCCCACCATCTTGTTCTACAGCTGGCTTTATATATTCATCTAAAATACCTTTTATTTTCTTTACGGTTTCAGAGTCACTTTCATCGTATTGCTCTTCAGGCATCAGCTTAGTAATTACTTCTTTGCCAGATTCGATGTAATCTTTAATATGCTGCTTTAAGGCATCTTTTATTTCAATCCATTCATACTGTTCCTTTTTGGTAATGGTAATGAAGTTGGACATATAAAAAACCCTGTCAACATACTCAAACCCAAAAAGCTCTTTCGCCAAAGGGGCGTTTTCTGTACTCTCTACATCAGGGAAGTCATAACTTGTACCTTCAGGCACCAGCATATAGTTGGCCACGAACTTCATAGAGTTCGGATTAGGATTAGCCTCTAGGTATAGGTTAACTACTTTCTGATTGTCATTATTAACTTTTGTCTCCATCTTATCTATGCTTTATTGGGCAAACAATGTTTATTTATAAAGGTTCCCTTATGAGTATTTAGGAAGTTCACCTTCTGATTTGGCGATCAGTGTAGATACACTAACATCACCTGTTACATTTACTACGGTTCTGCACATGTCTAGGATACGATCTACCGGGAAAATAATTGCGATCCATGCCGGATTAAGGCCTACTGACTGTAATACTATGATCATCATTACTAAACCTGCACTAGGCACGGCTGCCGATCCTATAGAGGCAAGCGTGGCGGTAAATACTATTGTAATTTGCTGCCCGAAGGTCAGGTCTACCATGTGCATTTGGGCTAGAAATACTACTGCTACAGCTTGGTATAGGCTGGTGCCGTCCATATTTACTGTAGCTCCAATGGGTAGTACAAAACTACTAATGTTTTTAGATACACCCATATTTTCTTCAACACACTCCATAGTTACGGGTAGGGTTGCAGCGCTAGAGCTGGTAGAAAAGGCAAGGAACTGAGCTGGACTTATATTTTTGAAAAATTCTTTATAACTAAGTTTTTTAACAAAGAGAGTGATAAGCAGAGGATAGAAAACAAATGCCATAAAGGCTAGCCCAATAACCAGCGTTACAGAGTACGTCCATAAACCTTTAAATATTTCGAATACCTCGGCAGGAGTATCGGCCATTTTAGCAATAACGCCAGCTAGTAAAGCGAAGACAAAGAAAGGTGCAGCTTTCATTACTATATCTACCATCTTTAGAAATACTTCATTCACACCGTTAATAAAATCAACAACTGGTTTAGCTGTTTCTTTAGGTATGATGGCTAGAGATAGCCCAAAGAAAATAGCAAAGAATATAACTTGAAGCATTAATCCATTATCAGATAGAGAAAGCATGATATTTTCAGGAACCATGTCAACCAGAAATTGTAATGGAGGGGTGTCTTTTGCTTTTTCCGCGCTTGCCATTTTTTCTTTAACAACAGCAGATTCGGCATGTCTCTCAGCTTTGGCGAGTGTTTCGTCACTAGCAATTTCTTCTACTTGGTCTCTGTATTCAGGGTCTGTCAATACATTTTTGTCATCTTTCACTCCTTCTACTCCATCAGTAGCCTGAACCCATTTTTCGTATTCTATACGATTTTTTAGCTGTTGCTGTTCATCTATAAATTTGCCAGGTTTTACGAGGTTAACTAATAATAGACCTACTCCTACAGCGATAATAGTAGTTAATAAGTATAAGCCAAGTGTTTTAGCGCCAAGTCGTCCCAGCTTCGAAATGTCGTTTAAGCTGGATACGCCCCCTATGATAGAGAAGAGTACCAATGGCACGGCAATAAATTTCAATAATCGAATGAAAATAGTACCGAATGGGTTGATCCAGTTAATGGTAAAATTATTCCAGCCAAGTGCACTTGAAATAAATGCGTATATGATTCCGGCTAAAAGACCAATAATAATTTTAATGTGTAAAGGGAGGTTTTTCATAAAGAGGATGAAAAATTTAATCAGATAATTTACTCGTTTTATTAATTAGAAAAAAGTCAGCTATAACTAAAGCAGCCATAGCTTCGACAATGGGAACAGCTCTGGGTACTACACAAGGGTCATGTCTCCCTTTTCCACTAACGGTTGCGTCATCTCCAGTTTTATCTATAGAGGGCTGATCTTTCATAATAGTAGCTACCGGCTTAAAGGCTACGTTAAAATATATATCTTCACCATTAGATATTCCTCCTTGAATGCCTCCTGAGTGATTGGTTTTGGTTTTTACTTTGCCTTCATCATTATAAAAGAGGTCATTATGTTCTGATCCGTACATTTCTACTCCTTTGAAGCCGCTGCCATATTCAAACCCTTTCACAGCATTTATGCTCAGCATCGCTTTGCCTAATTCAGCATGTAATTTATCGAAGACAGGCTCACCAAGTCCTGCTGGGGTGTTCTTGATAACCCCTGTTACTACACCGCCTATCGTGTCTTGGTTTTTACGGGTCTGATCAATAAGAGCAATCATTTCTTCGGCCACTTTAGGGTCAGGACATCTTACAATGTTATCTTCGGTTTTAGAAAGGTCCATCTCATGATATTCAGGAGCTTGAATGGTGCCTACTTGTGATACGTAGGCCGTTACGTCAACACCTATCTTTTTAAGAAATAGTTTCGCCACGGCGCCAGCTGCAACTCGGGCAGCAGTTTCTCTGGCACTGCTTCTGCCACCTCCTCTGTAATCTCTTATGCCATATTTAGTGTCATAAGTATAATCTGCATGAGAAGGGCGATATTTCTCGGCTATGTGTGAGTAGTCTTTACTTTTTGCATCCGTATTATGAATTAAAAGACTAATAGGGGTGCCTGTAGATTTTCCTTCGAATACACCAGAAAGAATTTCAAATTCATCATTTTCCTTTCTCTGGGTAGTGATTTTTGATTGCCCGGGCTTGCGCCTGATCAACTCATTTTGAATGAAAGTTTCATCTATGTCCAGGCCTGCTGGGCAGCCATCTATGATCACACCTAAAGCCTTGCCATGTGACTCGCCGAAGGTGGTTATTTTGAATAAAGTGCCAAAAGAATTTCCCAAAATATTATGGTTGGAAGGTTATTTTTTAAAAATAATTATTGCTGAAATCACTAACATAGCCAAAATAAAGATGTTGACAAAGATTTTGCTCCATTCAAAGCTGGCTGTGCTTTTTAAGTTGTTGCTCTCTGTGTTGATGCGATCGTAAAAAGATCCCATATCATTAGCTTGTATATGTTCGTTCTTTTTACTTTCTCCTGTTACGTGCACCACTTTGGCTGAAGTAAGCGTGTCGTAACTCTCCGTTTTAGGGTTGAAGTATATCCATTTAAAATAATCTTTCATATTATAATCTCCAGGCTCTTTAGGTATTCCGAAGTATTTGAAAGATTTACCACCGGTTACGGTGTTATTTCTTCTATTTATATTTTGAGTGACGTTAGGGTCATAAAAATCAAAGTTTTCTCCACCTTCTACTAATGGTTTATTGATAGCAGATATATTACCCTCTCCATAAATATTGAATTCATAGCTAAAGCTTTGGCCTGTTTCTAAGTTTGGAGTGCTTAGCTTTTCATTGAGCTTGTAGTCCCCTACAGCCACTTGATCTTTAAGTGGGTGAGGAGGTAGTTTTCTCACCTTTATGCTTTTAGGCTTACTATAAAATGTTTTGAAGTCTTCTTGACGATTTCTGCCAAAAAAAGAAGGGTTTTTGGCCACCTTATATTTAATCATTTCTAAGCCTACAGAGGGGAAAGTGATGGGTTCTGCATTCAGAGGGTATAGTTCCGCCTGATATATTTTATACTGGGTATATTTTTTTCCGCCTAAGCTTACAGGTTCACCATTAATGTTTTCAATATTAAAATTTTCTTCCCAGCAGTTTTCTGGTTTCAGCTTTTTAAGAATTTCTCCAAGTTGCTTACCTAGATCGTGAAATTGCAAAGGAGCACGATTATCTTCCGCTACATAAAATGATAAACTAGCAGTGAAACCTTCTCCTACATATACTTCTCTTTTGTCAGTGGTTAATGCCAAAAAGGCGTCTTCCTTAACATCTAGAAACTCAGTTTTACGATCATTATTAAAGAAGTTATCCATCGGGTCATGGTCAAAAAAGCTTCTGAATGGATCATTTCTTTGTTGCCTTGCCACTGCTCCTCCTACTTTAATCGTTTTACCTTGAGATGAAATGGGCTTGCCATTAACATTTATAGTAAAAGGCTTTAAGGTGAAAGTGCCTTGGCTGGTAGGCACGTAAGACATGGTTACGCTCTGGGAGCTTGAAATTTGTCCATTAATAATTTGAGTAGAAGAAGAGGAGGAAGTACCTCTCTTTTGGAAGCCCGTTATATCGGGAAAATCCCCATAATTAGATAGCCTCTCATTAGCAGCTGTAATAGTAATTGTCCATGTCTGATTTTCTCCAATTTCATCAGGGCCAAGCTCTATTTTGACATCCTGAGCCTGAGAGGTTACAGCCATACAGAAAATACTAATTAAGAAGAATAATGCGTTAAGTCTACGATAGATCCATCCCATAAATTTACAAACTTTGTTGTACGTACACCGTATACAAATTTATAGTAATACTTTAAGAAACTGTAACGATTTTGTATATTAAAGGTGGAGATAAGTTGCGAAGGGAGGAAATTAACTTTTTAAATTCAAAACTCTTATGTTAGAATACGTAAAAACCATACTCACAAAAGTGAGTTTTGATTCCAGACTTTTTGAAAAGGAGTTAAAAAAGGCCATCGGATCTTTGATAGATGAAGAGGTCTACGAATTGAGGAACTGGTGTTATTCCAAGTTTAATCGCAAGTATGAACATGTGCTTCAGCGATGTTTCGTATTATCATAAAAAAGAAGTGAATTGTATATAATCCCGGGCCCTATTGGTTCGGGATTTTTTTATGCTTAAAAAAAGAAGGGGAGTACTGCAGGGTGATGTGCTTTTTTACCATTTTTAGTTAAGAAAATGTTTTCTGAGTCTTAAACGGGATGACTTGTTGGTTAATATCTAAAATAGCCTATGAATGCCTTTAATCATTGTTTTTAAAGCGCAATATTGAGTTAAAAATATTCTCTTCTTTTCTTCTATTTTCCTCGAAATTGTTTGCTGCTTTTTGGGTAAGATATTTAATAATAATACCATTACACCATGATTGCAATCGTTTGCTAGATTTAATTTAATTTTTAAACCCAATGATTAAACTTTTACGACTCACGTGTCTGATGTTTTTTGCTATTACAGCCGGAAATGTGCAGGCCCAGAATACTGTTGAAGGTAAAGTGACTTCTGCTGATGATGGTGAGCCTCTGCCAGGGGTGAATATATTAGTAGATGGAACTTCACAAGGAACAGTTACTGATATTGAAGGAAACTACTCAGTAGTAGTAGGTGATGATGCTACGTTGGTATATTCTTTTGTAGGATTTACCACGGTTAAAGAACAAGTGAATGGACGTTCTGTAGTTAATGTTGCTTTGAGTAGTGACATTAGTGAACTTCAGGAAGTGGTGGTGATTGGTTATGGTACTTCTAACGAAGACGAGATAACCACAGCTATATCTACTATCAATAGTGAGGATATAACTAAAACACCTAATAGTAACCCGATGCAGTCACTGCAAGGTAAAGTGGCTGGTGTACAAATTACAAGTAGTGGAGCTCCTGGGGCAAGCCCTAATGTGCGAGTAAGAGGACTTAGCTCTTTTGCAGGAGATGATAAAGCTCAGCCATTATATGTAGTTGATGGAATGTTTGTGGATAATATAGACTTCCTTAACCCGTCAGATATCGCTAGTATGAACATTTTGAAAGATGCTTCAGCTGCAGCTATCTATGGTGTGCGTGCAGCGAATGGTGTTATTATCATAGAAACTAACTCTGGAGATTACGAGCAACCTGTAAAAATCGAATATGACGGTTACTATGGTGTGCAAAGACCACAAAATTTGCTCGAAATGGCCAATACGCAACAATATGTTAATTATATCAATCAGGCCGGTAACGCTGATCAGCAAGCCTTAATTCAAAATTCAATTGATCGATTTGGTGCTAACCCTAATAATCCTAATTTACCAGGAACAGATACAGACTGGTATGATCAGGTGCTAGAGAAGACCGCTCCTATTCAAAATCACTCCCTTACTATTAGTGGAGGATCTAGTAAAGTCAAATATTCTGTAGGGGGTAGCTTCTTTAAGCAGGATGGTTTGTTAAAATATGCTAGAAATGACTACGAAAGAACTAATTTAAGAACCAAAATAGACGCAAAAGCAACAGATTGGCTAACAGTAGGTGGTAATGTGAACATTAGTAATGCAACTCAGTTTGAAGCTGACGAAGCGGTATGGTCGCAATCCTATTATGCTGTGCCTGTTTTGCCAGTGTACGATCAAGGAAACACTCTGGCTAAGCCAATCAGATATGCGAACGCGCAAAATTTAAATTTTAGAGATCCTCAGAATCCATTGTTTGTTCTAGATAACAATAATAATAGGAAGAAAAGGGCTAAAATTTTAGGAAACTTCTATGCTGATCTTCAGTTGATACCCGATAAATTGTCTTTTAAAACTTCATTGAATTATTTCTATGCAGATGAGAATCATAGACAGGTTGATAAAAACTATTCTGATGGACAAACTATTTATCCAAATGGTATTATAAAAAGCTCAACAAGTAATTTTAATACTATTTGGGATAATGTGTTGACTTATGATAACTTATTTGGAGATCATAGTGTAAATGTTACGGCAGGTTATTCTTTCAGAAGTGAACAAATGGATTTTACACAATCTGCAGCTAGTAATATTTTGAGCTTAGACCCTAATAAAGACGACACTTGGTATATTCCTAAAGGATCCAACCTGAATCCTTCAGAAACTTACACTGATGGAGATAACTTTTATGGAGTTAGTTATTTCGGAAGAATTCAGTACGGATATCAAAATAAATATTTGTTATCTACATCTTTCCGTAGAGATGGGAGTAACAAATTCTCTGAAAAATGGGGTAACTTCTTTACTTTGAGTGGAGGATGGATTATCTCTAGAGAGAATTTCTTTGATGTAGAAGGAATTGATTTTTTGAAAGTTAGAGGAGGCTGGGGACAGATGGGTAATGATGGTATAGAACCAGCTATTGGCAGTTTAACTTATAAGCAAGTAAGTTTAGCGCTTGGCAATCAACTAGTGATAGGAGTGCAACCGGATAACATTTTTGATTTAATTACTTCTTGGGAAACTACAGAAGAGACCAATATTGGTATATCAGCAGAATTTTTAGATAGCAGACTTACTTTGGACGCAGATGTTTACAGAAGAGATACAAAAGATGCTGTATTGAATGTGTTGTTGCAAGGTACTGGCAGAAATCCAAGGAGAAACGCTGGTGAAATTAGGAATGAAGGTATTGAAGTGGCTATAGGCTGGGCTGATAATATAAGTGATGATTTTTCATATAATATATCAGCAAATTTATCAACACTGAAAAATGAAGTATTAAGTGTCGGTGATCAGGAGTTCCTATATGGTGGTGCTAACATTGCGGAGTTGAGACAAATATCAATCCCAGGATCTTCTCTAAATGAATTTTATGGATATGAAATAAACGGAGTTTTCCAAAATAATTCTCAGATAGCTCAATCAGGATATAATGATAGCTTTATTAGTGATAATGCCTTACAACCAGGTGACTTCTTTTTTAAAGATCAGAATGGAGATGGTGTCATAGATGCTGACGATAGAGTATTATTAGGGTCATTCATCCCGACTTACAATTATGGCTTTAGCTTGGGCGTTAATTATAAGAATTTATCATTAACCGCTAGTTTCCAGGGGCAAGGAGGAAATAAAATTGTAAATCAGAAAAGAAGTACTGTTAGGGTTAATCAAGATGTTAATATTGATGCCGATTTAGCATCTCATTTTTGGAATGGAGAAGGTTCAACCAATTCATATCCTTCAGCGGCAGGCTACAGAAAAGAGTACAATAATAATTTGATGAATGAATTTTGGCTTGAAGATGGAGATTATTTTAGGATACAAAATGTACGCTTAGCCTATCAGTTTGTAAATAAGGAGTTATTTGGAGTGAAGATGCCTAAAACTACCATTTCATTTACTGCCGATCGTCCGTTAACGGCATTTAATTACAATGGATTTAACCCAGAGGTAACCAATGGAGTGGACAATCAAACCTATCCTATACCGGCAGTTTACACAGTAGGGCTGAATGTTCAACTTTAATCCAGAAACATTACAATTATGAAGTATTTGAAAAATATATTGTTGATAGCATTGATATTTTCTCTATCAATTGCTTGTGACGACAAATTGAATGAGCCTTTAGAAAATGAGCCGTTAGGTATTACTAAAACGGTAGAAGGGCAAAGAAATATACTGTTAGGAGCATATCAGAAATTCTACGATTTGGGATGGGAAGTACATCCCACTATTGGCCTTAGAGGTGACGACGTTAATAAGGCCGGAGGTACCGACCAAGCTATAATGGAAACACTTGATAATTATAAGTATGATCCTAATGCTTGGTTTTTAAATACCACATGGAATGGTTTTTACAATGATATAGTGGCGGGCTTCTCTTTGGAAATTGAAAAAATCAGGGAGATAAATGAAGTGCTAGATGATAAGTCTGGAGGAAATCAATATGTGGCAGAAATCCAAGTGCTAATAGGATTTGAATTGCTACAGCTTACCCGCATGTGGGGAGATATACTAGTTCCTACTTCATCTAATTCGGATGAATTTAAGGCTCTTCCTTTAACTCGTAGAGAAGACGCATTAAAATATATTTCGGAGTTGATGGATAAGGCACTTCCTGATTTGCCGGATACGAGGCCTAACCAAAGATCTGATATTCAGGGAGGTGTGACGAGATATACGGCCTTAGCTATAAAGGCAATGGCAAATCTTGATCTTGAAAATTACCAGGCTGTGGAGGAAGCCACCTCCGAAATTATTCAAAATGGAGGGTTCTCTTTATATAATGATTTCTATTATCTATTTAAAAAGGCAGGTGAATTAAGTGATGAAAGTTTATTGGAACTTCAATATTCGGACTTTGGAAGTAGCAGTACTGCCACTAATGAGTATAATCATCAGTATGATTTTTATGGTCCTTTGTCAGATGGGTGGAAGCCACTTATTCCGGGAGTCTCTGGTGGTTGGGGTTTTTACGAACCAACATTGAAATATATTGAGTTTATGCTGGATAGAAAAGACTATAGCAGGCTTGAAACTTCGGTTTTATTTACACCTAATGGTGTTAAGCAACTTGAAAATGATGGGTATAACGATCTTCCAGACTTTACTAACGCTGCAGAAGATGGATTTATCTATACGAGAGACGGGGACGGTATAGGAAACCATGCTAGAGCTTTGTTCCAAAGTGGTAAATTCTATTTGCCTTCAATAGAGATTAGTAGTAATGTTAATCGTTATAATTCAGGAAAGAATTTCATTGTCATTCGCTATTCAGAAATATTATTGATGCATGCAGAGGCCATTGTGAGTGGGGCAGCTTCAACTTCTATCTCTGCTGAAGAGGCAGTGAATATGGTAAGAGCAAGAGCAGGTCTAGATCCTTTAGCTGCAGTAACGTTGGACGATGTGCTGGATGAAAAATATGCTGAGTTTGCTACTGAGTGGGGTATTAGATTTGCAGATGTCGTAAGACATGGTTTTACCAGTGAGCTAAACGAGGGAGGTAAAATCTATGATCCCTCTAATGATCGTTTTGTGCCCTATCCTACAGCTCAAGTAGATCAGTTGCCTCAGTTGAGTAATTAATATAGCGAGATATAAAGCAATTAAGAATCAGTTTAAGTTTATAATCAGATGGGCTTCGGTAGGTTATCGAAGTCCATTTACTTAAAAGGCATATTGCTTTTGATATTAGCCTGAATGTATACCAGCTAAAACAAAAAATATGAAATTAAGAAACATAATACTTACTAGCTCTTTGGCAATTATAGGGCTATGGGCTTGTACAGATAAGAAAGAGTCAGCAGATCAGTCTGCGGATAATCAGGACAGTACTGCCTCTGCTGAGATTTCAGAAGACTCTTTACTCAACCTGGTGCAATATCAAACTTTCCAATATTTCTGGGACAATGCAGAGCCCAATTCCGGCTTAGCCCGTGAGCGTACACATATGGATGATGTGTATCCACAAAATGATAAGGATGTAGTTACCATTGGAGGATCTGGTTTTGGTCTAATGGCTATTCTTGTAGGAGTAGAGAGAGGGTTCATTACCCGTGATCAAGCACTTGCGAGATATGAGAAAATGATCAATTATCTTGAGAAGGCTGACAGGTATCACGGTGTATGGCCGCATTGGCTTGAAGGTTCTACTGGCAAAATGAAACCCTTTAGCCAAAAGGATAATGGAGGAGATTTGGTAGAAACTGCTTTTCTTGTTCAAGGAATGCTGGCTGTAAGAGAGTATTTTAAAGCGGGAAGTGACAGAGAGAAAGCTTTGGCTTCAAAAATAGACACCCTTTGGAAAGGCGTAGAGTGGGACTGGTATACAAAAGGCGAAAATGTGCTTTACTGGCACTGGTCTCCTGAATATGAGTGGGAGATGAATTTTCCTGTGGGGGGGTATAATGAGGCTCTAATTATGTACATTTTGGGAGCAGCATCACCTACTCACGGTATTAGCAAAGAGGTATATGAAGAAGGGTGGGCTAGAGGAGGTGCTATTGCTAATGGCACTACTTATATGGGACTCCCTACTATTTTAGATCATTATGAAGGAAGCGATGACCCGGTTGGCCCATTATTCTGGGCTCATTATTCTTATTTGGGTCTTAACCCTCATGGCCTTAAAGATCAATATGGAGATTACTGGGATCTAAATAAAAATCATGCTTTGATCGATTATAAATATTGTGTAGAAAACCCTCATGGATTTAAAGGCTATGGAGAAAATTGCTGGGGCTTAACCTCAAGCTACTCGATAAATGGATATGCAGGGCATCATCCAGGAGAACAGGATTTAGGTGTTATTTCGCCAACTGCAGCATTATCATCTTTCCCATATACGCCAGATGAAAGTATGGCCTTTTTAAAATATTTATACAATGATGCTGATAGTCTGGTAGGTGAGTATGGACCCTATGATGCTTTTAGTGTAGAAGATAACTGGTACACACCAAGATATTTGGCTATAGATCAAGGGCCTATTCCGGTGATGATAGAGAACTACCGTAGTGGCTTACTATGGAAGTTGTTTATGGAGGCTCCTGAAGTAAAAGCAGGACTAAACAAGCTTGGGTTTACAGTGGAGGGTGAATAAATATGAATAATTCCTTTTCTAAAATGTTCTTATGTTTTTGTCTCTTCATTTTTACGGAGAGTAAAGCTCAAGACCCGATAGCGGCCTTTCAACCAAAGGTATTTCATACTGATTCTGATACGTTACTCTATCGAATTTTGTGGCCTGAAGACTTTGATGAAAATGAAGAGTATCCCCTGGTACTTTTTTTACATGGCGCAGGAGAAAGAGGTAGTGATAATAAGAGACAGCTTACGCATGGAAGTAAGTTATTTTTAGAGCATAAAAATGATTTTCCGGCCATAGTCATATTCCCGCAGTGCCCTAAAAGTGATTATTGGTCTAACGTGACCATAAAAACTAAGAAGGGGAAAAGAACTTTCCATTTTGACGACAAAGGTGATCAACCAGCCAACAAGTCTCTAAAAATGGTAATGCATCTGGTAGACTCCATCAGTGACCTGAGCTATGTAGATAATAGCCGAATATATGCTGCAGGCTTATCAATGGGTGGCATGGGCACTTTTGAAATTGTGAGCCGAAAGCCAGACACTTTCGCTGCAGCAGTGGCTATATGTGGCGGAGATAATCCTGCAAGTGCTAAAAACTATGCAGGAAAAGTTCCTTTCTGGATTTTTCATGGAGAGAAAGATGATGTGGTGCCTTGCAAGAATTCAAAAAGGATGGCTAAAGCGATTAGCAAGCAGGGGGGAGATGTGAAGCTCACCCTATATCCGGAGGCCAACCACAATAGCTGGGACAGCGCTTTTGCTGAACCCAAACTTTTACCTTGGTTATTTTCAAAACGCAAATAATATAAATTATGATAAATCGATTGTTTCTCATCTTATTCATTTCGATGGCAGTGATGTCTTGCGAGGTCAAGCAAAAAAATGCCAAAAGTAGCGCCAATGATGGTAGCGACTTTATCGATTCTTTAATGAATGAGATGACTTTAGAAGAAAAATTAGGTCAACTTAACTTGCCATCATCGGGAGATATTACTACCGGTTTGGCTAATAGTTCTGATATAGCATCTAAAATCAAAGAAGGTAAAGTCGGAGGCCTTTTTAATATAAAAACTGCCGAAAAAATTAAGGAGGTGCAGCGTATTGCCGTAGAAGAAAGCCGTTTAAAAATACCATTGATTTTTGGCATGGATGTAATTCACGGTTATAAAACATTATTTCCTATTCCACTTGGCCTGTCATGTAGCTGGGATATGGATCTTATTAAAGAGTCTGCACATGTAGCAGCTATAGAGGCTAGTGCTGATGGTATCTGCTGGACTTTCTCTCCTATGGTTGACGTGGCTAGAGACCCTAGGTGGGGTAGAGTATCTGAAGGTAATGGAGAAGACCCTTATCTTGGAGCTCAAATAGCTAAGGCCATGGTGCAAGGGTATCAGGGAGAAGATCTAACAGACCCTAAAACTATTATGGCATGTGTAAAGCACTTCGCTTTATACGGAGCAATAGAGGCTGGTAGAGATTATAATACGGTAGATATGAGTCGCATAAGAATGTTCAATGAATATTTTGAGCCTTACAAGGCGGCTGTAGAAGCTGGAGTTGGTAGTGTTATGACTTCTTTTAATGAAGTAGAAGGAGTGCCAGCTAGTGCTAATAAATGGTTAATGAATGATCTTTTGCGTGAACAGTGGGGGTTTGATGGCTTTGTAGTAACTGATTACACTGCTATTAATGAAATGATAGATCATGGTTTTGGAGACCTTAAACATGTTTCAGCAAAATCCTTAGAAGCTGGCGTAGACATGGATATGGTAGGCGAAGGATTCCTTACTACCTTAAAAGCTTCTTTAGAAGAAGACAAGATCACCCAAGCTATGATTGATGAAGCTTGTAGAAGAATATTGGAGGCAAAATATAAATTAGGCCTTTTTGATGATCCTTATAAATATTGTAATGAAGAGAGAGCGAAGACAGAGATCTTCACCGCTGATCATAGAAAAAAAGCCAGAGAATTAGCTGCTGAAACTTTTGTGTTGCTTAAAAATGAAGGAGATATTCTGCCTTTAAAAAAGAATGCTAAGATAGCCCTAGTAGGCCCAATGGCAGATAATAGGGAAAATATGGCTGGTACTTGGAGTGTGGCTGGCGATTTTGAAAAGTCAGTATCTCTAAGAGATGGCTTAGAAGCGGCTGTAGGAAAACAAAATGTAGTATATGCCAGAGGAGCAAACATCACTGCTGATTCTTTATTAGAAAGCAGAGTAAGTGTGTTTGGAAAGCCTACATATAGAGATAATCGTTCTGCAGATGTAATGATAAGGGAGGCGGTAAATGCCGCAAAAAATGCTGATGTGATTGTAGCTGCTATGGGAGAATCTGCGGAGATGAGTGGTGAAAGCGCAAGCAGATCTAATATAGAAATACCTCAAAGTCAGAGAGATTTAATGAAGGCCTTATTAAAAACCGGTAAGCCGGTAGTAATGGTGTTGTTTACAGGAAGACCTTTGGCTATGAAATGGGAGCAGGAAAATGTTCCTTCTATTCTAAATGTTTGGTTTGCGGGAACTGAGGCAGGTAATGCTATTGCCGATGTTTTATTTGGTGATGTAAATCCTTCAGGAAAGCTTACGGCCACCTTCCCTCAAAATGTGGGTCAGGTGCCATTGTATTATAACCATAAAAACACAGGTAGACCACTGGCAGAAGGAGCATGGTTCCAGAAATTCAGATCTAACTATTTAGACGTTTCAAATGATCCTTTATATCCATTTGGGTATGGTTTAAGCTATACCACTTTTGAGTATGGTGATATCCAGCTAAGCAGCGAAACTATAGGTATGGATGATGAACTGACAGTATCTGTAAAAATTACTAATACAGGAAAATACAAGGGGGCAGAAGTGGCTCAGCTTTATATTAGAGACATGGTGGGAAGTATAACCAGGCCAGTGAAAGAGCTAAAAGGCTTTAAGAAAATCAGTCTTGAGCCTGGGAAATCAGAGACGGTAACCTTTACCATAAACGAGCAGGATCTTGCTTTTTATAATCAGGATCTAAAATTTGCGGCAGAACCCGGAGCTTTTAAAGTTTTTGTAGGAACCAGTTCTCGGGAAGTTAAAGAGGCTGAATTTACACTACAATAATATTAAGTAAGAGAATTAGACATAATTGTCAATCTTATATGAGAAGACTATTGATTTTGGCCTTTGCATCTATACTGGTTACAGGTGCAAAGGCTCAAACTTTGAACTACGAGCAAGTTAATTTTAACCGAAATGCTGTCACCACTGTGACATATGCATATGAAGGGGAAGGCAGGTCTCTTAAAATGGATGTGTATGAGCCAGTAGGAGATAAAAGACAAGATAGACCTGTGTTGATTTACGTGCATGGAGGAGGCTTTTCGGGAGGTGCAAGAGATGAGGAATGGATAAAGGAATATGCCGAAACAATGACTCAACACGGATTGGTAGTGGTGAGTATGTCATACACACTGTCAATGAAGGGCAAGGGTTTTGGCTGTGATATTTCAGCTAGCGAGAAGATTGCAGTATTTAATCAGTCGGGAAAGGAAGTAGCTATGGCAGCTGCATATTTAGTTAAAAATAAGAATCAGTTCCGAATAGCTTCTGATAAAATAATATTGGCAGGTAGCAGTGCAGGGGCCGAAGCAGTTTTACATGCGGCTTATATCAATGATAATTATTCACCATTACCTGAGAACTTTCATTATGCAGGTGTGATAAGCATGGCTGGTGCTTTGTATCAGCTTAATGATATAACCACAGATACTGCAGTTCCTACTCAAATATTTCATGGCACCTGTGATAATCTTGTGCCTTATGCAACGGCATCACACCATTATTGTAAAGCGAGTGAGCCAGGGTACCTAACCCTTTTTGGAGGGAAAAGTATAGCCGAAAAATTAAAGCTATTAGAAGAACCTTATTATCTGGTTACTAGCTGTAATGGAAATCATGATTGGAATAGTATACCTATGAAGCAATATAATCATCTCATTCTAGATTTTATTCAAAATGACGTACTGGGTGAAGCTTTCAGACAGGTGAATGAAGTCATTAAATCAGATAAGGGCTGTTCGTTTAGTGAGTCGGTTGCTCTCTGTGATTAGAAAAAACAAAAGCAGGTAATTTACAAGAATTACCTGCTTTTTGTAAAAGTGCTAATGTTACAAGTGTGTAGTTTGTGTAGTTCGGAAGTCTATTCTTCTATCACGTCTCCGTCATTATTATAAACTTCTATTTCTTTTTTATTTTCTTTATTTTCAAAATGAACCTCATACTCAACCTCTCCCTCAGTGGTTGAAGAAGATTCATCATAAGTTATTTTATAGGCTCTGGCAATGCTCCAGCTAGAGAATTCACCATTTACAATCGCTTGTTTTACTCCGATAGGAAGTTCAGTAGCACTGATCTCTGTTTTTTTCGGATCAATTTTTACTACTACGGCATCTTTGTTGGTTTGTATGGTTGTGGCGTTGGTACTCATTGTTGCGGAAAATACAATGGCTAAGGCTCCTACTATTATTTTATTGAATTTCATGGTTGTTCGTGTTTAAGGGTGTAATAATCTCTTATGCTTATGTTATATATCAGAATTATGCCAAAAATCATATATTTATTTTAAGTTGCTTATAATCAATTGTTTATGATTATCTGAATGCTGTTTAAAATCAATTGATTGTTGGATTATTCTACAAAGTGCTGGGTGAAACCTATATTTCCACACCTTTTTTTTATGATCCTTATCACACAGGCATAGGTAATTTTTTTCTAAAGGCTTTTCGATTAAATTTGCAATCCCACAAACGGACTATAAATACAAGATAAAATATACAGCTTATGTCAAAAAAATATGATCTTTTGGTTTTAGGTAGTGGCCCTGGTGGTTACGTAGCGGCTATTAGAGCTTCTCAATTAGGCCTAAAAGTAGGTGTAATAGAAAAGGAATCTCTAGGAGGCATTTGTCTCAACTGGGGATGTATTCCTACAAAAGCTCTATTAAAAAGTGCTAATGTTTTTGAATATATATCTCATTCTGAAGATTATGGAATTACCATAAAAGACGCTAAGGCAGATCTTGGTGCTATGGTTAAAAGAAGCCGTGGTGTAGCAGAAGGAATGAGTAAAGGTATCCAGTTCTTATTTAAGAAAAATAAGATCGATGCCATTATGGGATTTGGTAAACTTGCTCCAGGTAAAAAAATTGAAGTTACTGCTGAAGACGGAACGGTAGAAACATACAGTGCTGACCATATTATAATAGCTACAGGAGGTAGATCTCGTGAGCTACCTAACCTTCCTATCGATAATGAGAAAATCATAGGATACCGACAAGCAATGGTATTAGATAAACTGCCTAAGAAAATGGTAGTAGTAGGCTCTGGAGCTATAGGTGTTGAGTTTGCTTACTTCTATAATGCTATTGGTGTGGAAGTTACCATAGTTGAGTACTTGCCAAGAATTGTTCCTGTGGAAGATGAAGAAGTCTCTAAAGCACTAGAAAGAAACTTCAAAAAAGCAGGTATCAATATTTTAACAAACGCGGAAGTTACTAATGTAGATACTAAAGGCAAAGGCTGCAAAGCAAGTGTTAAAACTCAAAAAGGTGAGGAAGTAATAGAATGCGATGTAGTACTTTCTGCAGTAGGTATATCTACTAATTTGGAAGGTATTGGCCTTGAAGATGTGGGCGTAGCTACTGATAAAGGAAAAGTTTTAGTTGATGATTATTATAAAACTAACATCCCTGGTATTTATGCTATCGGAGATATAGTTCATGGCCCGGCGTTGGCTCACGTAGCTTCTGCAGAAGGTATCATCTGTGTTGAGAAAATAGCAGGAGAAACTCCTCAGCCTTTGGATTACACTAACATACCTGGCTGTACGTATTGTTCTCCTGAAGTAGCATCAGTAGGATTTACTGAAGCTAAAGCAAAAGAAGCTGGATATGATATTAAAGTGGGTAAATTCCCATTCTCAGCTTCTGGCAAGGCTAGTGCTGCCGGAGCAAAAGACGGTTTTGTGAAGCTTATCTTTGATGCTAAATATGGCGAGTTATTAGGAGCTCACATGATTGGTAACAATGTTACAGAAATGATAGCTGAAATAGTAACAGCTAGAAAACTGGAAACTACTGGTCATGAAATTATAAAGGCCGTTCACCCTCACCCTACTATGTCTGAGGCTGTAATGGAAGCTGCTGCAGCAGCATATGATGAAGTGATACATATCTAATATTTTAGTTATTTCATTAAAAAATTAAACAAAAGCACCAGTGTGAATTGGTGCTTTTGTTTTTATTGACTTATTTGCTGTAGAATCTAATGTCTACAACACTGCAGGGCCATATGGATCAGAGTGAGCTGGCTGTTCTATTAAAGGATAGGAACAAGATAGCCATGAAGTACTTGTATGAAAATTATTCCGCAAGCCTGTATGGTGTTGTAGTAAGAATTGTAGTAGATGAAAAAGTAGCTGAAGAGGTATTACAAGATGCCTTTTTGAAGATTTGGGAAAAGATAGCGAACTATGATGCCCAAAAAGGACGCTTATTTACCTGGATGCTTAATCTTACCAGAAACCTGGCGATTGATAAGCTTAGATCTAAAGAGATCAAGCGTGTTCAGAAAACTGATGAGCTGAACAATAACGTATATAATATCGAACGAAATAATCTGGTTCATCAAAATATTGATACGATAGGCGTTGAGAAGTTTTTAGACAAGCTGAGAGAAGAGGAAAGGCTGGTTATTGATCTCATTTATTTTAAGGGCTATACACAATCTGAAGTTTCTGAGGAAAAGAATATTCCTTTGGGTACGGTTAAGACTCGTCTTCGTATGGCTTTAATAAACCTTAGAAAAGCGTTAGGAGTAAGGTGAATATTCAAGAATACATATCATCGGGTATATTAGAGGCCTATGCACTCGGAGAATTGAGTTCTTCGGAAGAGCTAGAGGTGGTCGAAAATTTAAAAAAATACCCTGAAATTAAAGAGGAACTCCATAAAGTAGAACTCTCTTTAGAAAATCTGGCTTTGGAAACAGCGGTTTCCCCAAGTCCTCAAGTGAAGGCCTCTGTTTTGGCTGCAATAGACGATGGCGAGCATGAAGTACATGGTAGAAATTTAGGAGTATGGAGGTTAGCCGTAGCAGCATCAGTAACTATTGCGGCAGTAAGCCTAGTACTGGCTTATAGTTACTATAATAAATGGAAACATACCGAGCATGAACTCAGTAGCCTTATTGCTCAAAATGAACGGTTAGCGCAAGACTATAATCAGGTCAATAAAAAGATAGATCAAGTTGAAAGCGATTTTGATATATTACGAGATGCACGCTTTAGGCGTGTATCCATGAATGGGACCGATAATGCTCCAAAATCCCAAGCATTGGTTTACTGGAATGAAATTACCGAAGATGTTTATTTAAGTATTAATTCTTTAGACATGCTGAGTAAGCAAAAACAATATCAGCTTTGGGCCATAGTAGATGGGAAACCGGTAGATGCTGGTGTGTTTAATAGTGGGGTAAAGCATCTTTTGAAAATGAAAAGCATAAAAGGAGCGTCAGCTTTTGCTGTCACGGTAGAGCCTAAAGGCGGAAGTGTAAGTCCTACTTTAGAAACTATGCAGTTAATGGGGGCTGTATAAAGTTAAAAAGCTGCCCATTGCTGAGCAGCTTTCTTATATATTACAATTAATACTTATTTTCTATAATTCTAGAGTTTTAGTGTGTCCGTTGAAACCTGCCTTTTTAAATACTTTTATAAATCGGCTTGTAGTATTTACCATCTCTTTAGTTTCTAGAAGAATATTAAAAAATAGGGTAGAAGTTCTTTTACTCTGACCTTTTTTTCTTACCTCTTTAATCTGAAATTCCATTAAAGATAAAATTTGATCTAAGACTATCCTTTTTTGAGTAATAAGAGAATTCATTTTCTTATTGTTATTTTCTTCCAGTACATCTACTGCCTGAGTAATAAAGAGAGTGAAGTTTTCGGTAAGCTTATTGAGGCCTTCCACTTGTTTTTCGGCGAGAGAAGAGTGCATATTTTTCACATGATTCAAACTTTCATCTATTATAAATTTAATGGAATGTGTGAAGTCCTGCTCAAGATCATAAATGGACAAATAGATTTTACTGGTATTACCTTCGTTTTCATCCATGCGATTAATGAATTTAATTAAATTGGCCTTGAATTTTTCATTTTTGTCTATTAGATCATTCAGTGTTTTGCGCGATTTTTTTAGTGGCTTTTTCTTTTCTATTAATAGGCCTCCAATAGATTCTTTGTATAGTTCGTTAACTAAGCTCAAGTTTTCTCTTGTTCTCTTATTTGCTTCTATTAATGCCTTATTTACAGGTATAAGTGAGGTTTGTGCGAGCAGCTTTTCTGCCAATGTTTTTTTCCTTTCGGCTTCTTTGTGATAGGTGAAGCTGCGATAGATAGTGATCACGGCCACTACTAATATTACCGCTACCATAGATAAGCCCACTTGAAAAATCAAAAAGGCAAAAAAGCTGGATATTATAAAGGCGATTACAGCTGTGCCTAGCCAGCCCAAAATCACATTGAGAACCCCAGACACCCTGTAAACGGCACTATCTCTGCCCCAAGCACGATCAGAAAGTGAAGAGCCCATGGCTACCATAAAAGAAACATAGGTGGTGGATAAAGGCAACTTCAGAGAAGTAGCAAATGCTATTAATATACTTGCTACAGTAAGGTTTACTGATGCACGTACCAAGTCAAAAGCTGGAGCATCATCTGTATTTAGTGTTACTTCGTTGTCAAAATTTTCTTCCAGCTGTGAAAGTATTTTTTTAGGAATTACAGCAGTAAGCCCCTTGCCTATTCCTCTGGCTCCCTGTACTATTCCTCGGGAGACAGCATTAGCCTTGAAGCGTTCGCTGCCAGAGTCCTGTCTTCCTAGGTTTACTTCAGTTTCGGTTACTGATTTCGCCTTTTTGGAAAACCACAAGGTAAGTACCATAATTATACCTGCCGCCAGAAGTAGATAGGTATTCGTTTTTACAGGTTTACTCAGGGAAGTCATAAATAGTTCATGAGGATCTATACCTGATGAACTCCACTCTTTAAATGACTCTAAACCTGCAATGGGTACTCCTATAAAATTGACCAGGTCGTTTCCTGCAAACGCCATGGCTAAAGCAAACGTACCAAATAGTACTACTATTTTCAGAATATTGGTTTTGAATACTTCTCTTAATATATAAAAGATGACAGACCATGCTAAAAAAGAGAACATGCTTATTGTAAGGCTGTTACGTTCAAACCATTCTATTTTTTCGTCAGATATAAATGAGCTTCCTTTTACACCTTTTATTATTAAAAAATAACTAATGGCAGTAAGGGCAATACCTGCCCATATTACCCCAATATTTTTCATTCTTTTTTCATATTCGAAGGTAAAAAGTACACGACTAAAATACTGTACTATCATACCTACAGTGAAGGAAACCACCACCGATATGAATATGCTTGAAACTATGGTAAGCGCATTATGAAAATTAATGTACTGGTGCATAATGCTGAGGCCGGAGTCATCTTGCAAGGTTTTCATTAATGCCACTGCGAAAGATGCTCCCAACAACTCAAACACAATAGAAACTGTGGTAGAGGTGGGCATCGCAAAGGTGTTGAAAAGGTCTAGCAGAATAATATCTGTAAGCATTACTGCCAGAAATATTACCATTACATCTGCAAAGTAAAAGTGGTCAGGAAAAAAAATTCCTTTTCTAGCTACTTCCATTATGCCAGATGAAAATGTAGCTCCTAAAATAATACCTATACTGGCTATTATTAAAATGACATGTCGAGTCGCTACTTTTGACCCGATGGCCGAGTTAAGGAAATTAACAGCATCGTTACTTACTCCTACTATGAGGTCAGTGATGGCCAAGGCAAAAAGTAAAATGATTAGGATTAGATAGACTTGTTCCACGCTCTCGCAGTTGTTTAAATTCGAAGCTAATTAACAAGAAAATGGGCGTTTTATTACACTTTCTTACTAAGCTTAACAATTAATTAATGTTAAGGGTATTTAATCTGTAGATTAATTTAAGTAAACATTTATTGCTAGGTTGAGATCAAGGAAATCTCATGTTGTAAGATCCAGATTATCAGCAGTCTTCGTATATGATATAAGTATATTGGTTTTTTTAAGAAGCTAGCTGACATACCTTTGTTAGAAGGTAGAATATGATGGTTAGATCAGTATGTCAGGATCTTTAGTTTCGGGTTTGATGAGCCTTGGGGGTGGTTGCCCAAGGCTTTTTTCGATTATGAAAGGTAGTGGTTAATGATAGACGAAATTGATTTTGAGTGAGAAATTACCATCAGGTGCCCCCATTTTTTATCTTGCTGGCTTCTTTATAGCAAGGTATTAGTCGATCTTTAGTACCATGCAATGCTAACAAAGGTATAAGTTCACTATTATTCCATTGCATAATTTCTTGTAGTGCCCATTTGAGAAATTGACGGTCGGTGTCACGGATGATTTCATTGAGAAGAAGCTTGTCCTCTTTGTTTGTGACGCCAAATAGCCAATGAGCTATCATATTAGGAGGTTTAAGCCAATTGCATTAATTTGGTTAATCCTAATCTACCTATTATTCTCAAGCTATTAGGTAGTTCATTTTTAGTAGGTGCAGAGGAAATAATAATGGTCTTTTCAGGTTTCAATATTTTGCCTATTTCTACTACAACCATTCCTCCAAATGATAAACCTAATAGGGCAAAGGGCTTAGAATCATCTATGTCATTAACAAAGCGTTGAGCATAAGTGCGTAAGGAGTCACCAAGTAGGGGTGTTTTCCATGGCAAGTGTACTATTGGGTATTGAAGTTGAAGCTTATAAAAGGCCCGCTCGTCAGCTCCTAAACCACTAATGGCATATATCTTCATTTTTAGAATGGATAAAGCGCTTAAAAAATATTAGAATGAAAAAATGATATTTAAATAATAAAGTTTGAATATAGGTTGTTTGTAATGAAGATCACCTTTTAAAGTCAGTATTTTAGAATAAAGTTGGTTTAGTTGTACATTTATGGCGACTATATTATTTGAAATCTTACTAGAATGAAACACATAATTGCGGTTTTCTTTTTGTTGATATCATATTCAATGAATGCACAAAAAACAGATATTCAAGGTCATCGCGGAGCAAGGGGCATGATGCCAGAAAATACCATCCCTGCTTTTATTTACGCCTTAGACCAGGGAGTTACCACGCTTGAGATGGATGTGGTGATTACCAAAGATAAAAAAGTGGTTGTCTCTCATGATCCATGGATTTCTCCCGGCATCTGTGTGAATGTGGATAATAGCAAGATCAAGGATGAGCATCAGTTCATTATTTATAAAATGAATTATGATGAGGTAAAGCAGTTTGACTGCGGCAGTCTTAATAGTACCAGATTTCCAGAGCAGCAAAAAATTGCCATTAATAAACCTCTGTTGAGTGATGTGATCAAGGAGGCTGAAAAGCATATTAAGAGTTACACTCAATATGAAGTCAACTATAATATTGAGATAAAAAGTGATGCTCAGGGAGATAATGAATTGCACCCGGCACCGGCGGAGTTTTCTAAGTTAGTGTACGATCTGATAGACCAATATTTGCCATGGGAACGTATTATTATCCAGTCATTTGATTTTAGAGTTCTGCAATACTGGCATGAACATTACCCCGATGTGAAATTGGCCGCTTTGGTGGAAAATGACCGTTCTATTACTACTAATCTGGCCAATCTGGGCTTTAAACCACATATTTATAGTCCTGATTTTAACTTATTGACGGAAGGGAGAGTACGAGAGCTTCACAAAATGGGCATTCAAGTGATCCCTTGGACGGTAAATGAGGAGGCTGATTTGAAAAAAATGCTTAAGTGGCGTGTGGATGGCATTATTACTGATTATCCAAACAAGACTAAAGCAATGGGCCTTAATGTGGATATAAAGATGCCAGATAAGCACTGAAATGTGGTTTTCCTAAAGAAGTATTCCTGGAGTTTGGATACTCCGCATATTGGGCATGCTCCCACTAAAAGCACCAAGAAAGTAGCAATTATGGATGTTTATTGAAAGTGAGGCTTCTACCAGTTATCATTAACATGTTATTACTGCTTTGTTTCATATTTTCTCTATTTATCCAGCGGCGATTGCCCGATTTTATAAACGGTAAAAACAAACTAAATAGTAATAGCTTATTTCGCACTTTTAGGAACCGCCGGTATAGTAATCTTCAAAAGAATTGTATTGAAGTATCATGGTTCTGTAAATCCAGCAATAATCGAGAGGCTATTCTAGTGAATTTTGAATAATATTATAAAAGATTAAATTAATAAGGTTTTATTAAATAAGAATTTATGAAAAAGAAATATGACGTTTACGGAATGGGAAATGCTTTAGTAGATATTGTTACTGAAGTAAATGACCAATTTCTGGAAAAGTATAATGTGGAAAAAGGACTAATGACCCTCGTGGAAGAGGAACGTCAGTTTGAATTAATGAATGCCATTAATTTGCCTAATGCTGATAAGAAATGTGGAGGTTCTGCCGCCAATACTATCATTGCAGCTAGTCAGTTTGGAGGTAATTGCTTTTATAACTGTAAGGTATCTAATGATGAAATGGGAGATTTCTATTTGAAAGACCTTAAGGAAAACGGTGTAGATACTAACCTGCAGGAAGGTAGCCGAGAGGAAGGAATTACAGGAAAATGTCTGGTTATGACCACGCCTGATGCTAACCGAACTATGAATACTTTCCTGGGTATTTCAACTACTTTTTCTAAAGAACAGGTTGATGCAAGCAAAATTAAGGATTCTTCTTACTTGTATATTGAAGGATATCTGATCACTTCAGAGAATGGTCAGGAAGCCATGAAGTATGCTAAAAAGATAGCTGAAGATTCAGGAACAAAAGTAGCTCTGACTTTCTCTGACCCTAGTATGGTTAAGTATTTCAAAGAACCAATGCAGCAAGTAGTAGGAGCTAGTGTAGATCTTCTTTTCTGTAATGAAGAAGAAGCCATGCTTTTCACAGGTGAAAGTACTTTAAATGAAGCAAGAGAGGAGCTCAAGAAAGTTGCTAAAAGATTTGCTATCACCATGGGGGAGAATGGAGCTACCATTTTTGATGGTGACACCTTTATTGATATAGAACCGTATGAGGTGAAAGCTGTAGACACCAACGGAGCAGGAGATATGTTTGCAGGAGCATTTCTTTATGGCATTACTAATGGGCACAGCTATGCCGAGGCGGGAAAGATAGCTAGTTTGGCTTCTTCAAAAATTGTTTCACGCTTTGGTCCAAGGTTGGAATTGCATGAGGCTAAAGAAATACTTTCTCATCTTTTTGAAAATTAAAGCAACGACCAATCTAACCACCTAAACAGTATGAGAAAAAGGATTATGATTTTTCTTGTAGGTCTGTTCCTTAGCTTAGGAGCAAATGCACAAGAAAACAAAATTGAATTTACTGAATATGATTTGGATAACGGGTTGCATGTAATATTACACCAAGATCATAGCACGCCCATTGTGGCAGTAACTATAATGTATCATGTAGGCTCTAAAAACGAAGATTCTACAAGAACAGGATTTGCTCATTTTTTTGAACACCTTCTGTTTGAAGGATCAGAGAATGTAGCTCGAGGAGAGTTTGATAAGTACATCACTAATGCTGGTGGAAACAATAACGCGAACACCTCTAATGATAGAACTTTTTACTATGAAGTGCTTCCTTCTAATGAGTTGAAGTTAGGCTTGTGGCTGGAGTCTGAGCGTTTAATGCATTCCAAGATTGATGAAGTAGGAGTAGAAACGCAAAGAGAAGTCGTAAAAGAAGAAAAAAGGCAACGTATTGATAATCAGCCTTACGGATCTATTTTGGCAGAAATAAGCAAAAGAGCTTATAAGGTTCATCCTTATCGTTGGACTACCATTGGCTCATTAGACCATTTAAATGCTGCTACTATTGACGAGTTTAGGGATTTTTATAAAACTTTTTATGTGCCGGAAAATGCCACCCTTTCTGTTGCTGGTGATTTAGATATTGAACAAACCAAGAAGTGGATAGAGGAATACTTTGCTGACATTCCTTCAGGCAAGAAAGAAATACCCAGGCCTACCATTGGATTTGCAACAAAAAACTGGACAATAAATTAAGCACATTTAGATTGGTTTTGTTTAT
>NZ_JAESIY010000008.1 GCF_016757215.1 Fulvivirga sediminis | reverse complement strand
TTATTGCTCAGGTATTTATACCTTAAACAAATCATCCAAGCTACCAGTGAAATAAGAGGCTATCAGAAAAAAAGCGATGTTATTCCTGGCTTAATATGAAATCTTTATCGGAAGGAATTAATTCTGGACCAAATAAAAGTGAATTACTTTAAAAACCAGCGCTAGAAATCACTTTTATGACAGCCCCTTAAAATCACAACATCCAATCGCGCTACGCAACAATAGATAACGATTAACCTACTCATCACTACTGTTATACTTAACCGATTGGTTAGTACTGTAATCATTCCAGCTTTCTAAAAACATAATTATGGAACTCAAATCATTAAAAGACATACCTGTTACCTTCTCCATAGTAAAGAAGGCTCTGTATATCTGCCTCGGGGTCTCCCTACTGGTTTCTATAGGCAGTATGGTATGGGCATATTCCTTATGCACCAGATATTTAAATACTACTTACATTGTAACTAATGAGGGAAAAGCCATTATGCTTAATAGCCAAAATAAATATAAAGTAGACCAGTTCAGAAAACCAGAAATAGTGAACCATATTAAAGAATTTCACAAATTGTTTTTTGAAATAGATCAATTTAATTATGAACAGCGTGTCAACAGATCATTATACCTCATAGGTAATTCAGGCAGAGACCTTTATCTTACGCTTAAAGCCAAACGCTACTATTCTAACATAGTAGCCAACAACTTAGAACATGAACTTCAGATTGATAACATCTACATAGATTCTGATACCTACCCCTACAGAGGAGAGTTTTACGGAAAAGTAATCATTAAAAGAACGGATCAGAAACTGGAAAGCTCGCAAAAACTACACTCGTCATTTGAGCTTACCAATGTTGCCCGAACAGAAGAAAACCCCCATGGACTATTAATTGAAAACTATACGGTAAGTGGAATGTAATTTCCTCTAAAACCTGGCCTAGGGTAGTCCAAAGCCAATTACGGCATCATCCGCTGTGGTGGACTACCAGAATATAATACATTTTGGATCCAAAAAAATCAACATGCAGGTCTCTCAAACAATAAACCCTTATCTGGAAAAAATTTTAAGTCAACTACTAGATGACTCCATAAATAATAGCCTTAACTTATGCTCAACTACCTCTAAAGTGCTGACAGGTTTTGATAATAAGGAGGCTTACCACTTACTAGAAATGATACAGTATGGGTATCCTACAGTAAACGCTTACATCATTGCTGAAAATACGTCTGGTGAAAGTGCTTACATAACAGCTCGTGAGATAGCCAGCTTAGAAACAAAACAATCAGGTTCGCTCTACATACTTCCAGCAGATGACAACATGAACCTTGACTGCCTGGAAAGCTTAGAGCTCATGCAAATTACACATGAAAAACTTCAAACATCATTAATTGAGACTTTAAAGGCTACAATTTCAAATGAAATACAGCAAACTATCGAGGAAGATGTTATAGCCTGTATTGACTATCTCAGAGGAGAACCTCTGCCTTACAAATGCATCATAGATTACTTCTCAACTTTAGAGGAAACGGGCTATACAGAAACTAACATCGGTAACTATTTGTATTTGCTTGAGGCTATTCCGGATGCTCACCTACTATCTGATAAAGAGCAAACAAGGGCACGGCTAAGAACCAATTTAAAGTGTGTTAAGGTTTTAATCCAACACGAAAGAACCCTTTATGACAGAATACTGGAGCTGCCCATCAAAAAGCATTCTATACAAAGGTATCTGGTAGATTTCTTTAGAAATGAGGCAGATATTAAAAGCGCCAATAAACTGGTGAATACTATTGCCTCCTACTATGAATCCCTTAATTTCATGCATTGGGACATACTTGAAGATGACCTGACGCGTATAGCATTACCTACAGAGCACGTTACCCCTGAATATGACCTTTTAATAGGTAATAATTCGCCCACCTCTCAGTTTGGCCTCATTGGTGAGAGTATTAGTGGGAGAAAAGTGGCTATAGACCTCAGTGGCACTAATACCATAAGCCTATTTGGTGTGCAAGGAGGCGGTAAAAGTTATACTATAGGTTCCATAGCAGAAATGGTTATCAAGCAATTTAGTCATGTCAGTGAGCTTCCTTCACCTTTGGCAGGCGTTATATTCCATTACAGTGAAAGTATGGATTATGAACCCGAATTCACTTCTATGATCCATCCGAATGACAAGGAAAAAGAACTTGAAAAGCTAAAACGCAGGTACGGAGCAGACCCTAATAAGCTAGATGATGTTGTTATTTTATGTCCTAAAGATAAAATGGTTGAAAAGCAACTGGAATATCCCTCGGTACAAGTTAAGCCCATTTCGTTTAACCCAACTGAGCTCAACGTAAAAGACTGGATGTTTATGTTGGGTGCACTAGGCAGCAATGCTAACTACGTGAGACAGCTCAAGGCTATAGCGAAGCAACACAGAAAGAATATTACTACTGAGGCCATCAAAAAGGATGTACTGGCCTCCCCTCTTTTTACAGAATTCGAAAGAGGTCTGGCCTTACAAAAACTCGATTTTGCTGATGAATACATTGATGATAATTCACTGCTCAGAAATCTGTTAATCCCAGGCAGACTTATCATTGTGGATCTTAGAGATGAGTTTATTGATAAAGATGAAGCCCTGGGGCTTTTCGTTATAATACTCAATATCTTTTCTGGAGTTCAAAAAATAGACGGTAAGCATTTCAATAAATTCATTGTTTTTGATGAAGCACATAAATATATGGACAATAAGGATCTTACCTCCAATATTGTGACGGCCATCCGGGAGATGAGGCACAAAGGGGTTAACATTATGATTGCCAGTCAGGATCCTCCCAGTTTACCTACAGAGATCATCGAGCTCAGCTCTATTGTGATGCTGCATAAATTTAACAGCCCCCATTGGTTAACTCATATTAAAAATGCATTAACTCAATTAGAAATATTGTCACCCCAAGACCTGAATGTACTCAACCCTGGGGAAGGCTACTTATGGGCCACTAAAGCTACCGAAAAAGGTATAACACATAAACCGCTTAAAATCACTGCCAGGCCGCGGGTTACGAAACATGGTGGTGCTACTTTACAGGCCAGTGGAGAAAAATAATAATTCAATTATATATAAAACTCCGTTAGCCATAAGGACGAGGCCGAAAGATTACACCAATAAATCTATAACGTTAACAATATAGTAATGAATAAAGAAAATAATAACTCATCAGAATCGGGCACCATCTATCACGATGCTTTGGATAGACAACCTTCCGTAAAAGTGAACAAATAGAATCCTTAAAAATGTTAGGAAACAGCAACCTTCTTTTGATGAAAAAGCTCCCAAAGCAGAACGGGTAAAAAGATGGTTACTGAGTGATAGCTTAGATGCTAGTTACAGTACTTGGCATACAACAGCACAAAGAGAAGAACTTGTACCAGCTCCCGTTAATACCACAAAAAAACTCACCGACAAACTTAAGCAGTGGGCTTATAAGGCGGAAAAAACATTAAACAGCCCCTCTGGTAAAGTGGATTTTAAATCCTTTATGGAAGCGAAAGTTAAACCTAAAACTAAACAGGTTAAAACAAAAATTGAAAGCTCTATAAAGAATGTGCTACTAAAAAAATCCAGGGGCAAAGGCAGATGAGGTTTGACGGTTAGCGATATTTACCATATATAAGCACTGGAAATAAGAAAAATTCATTTTCCAGAATAATGGGAAATTACTGCTGGCTGAGCCAGGTACCTATTAAGTGATTCTTAATCTTTCCAAGGCTCTAACATAACTGTAGTACTGACTTCTTTAAACAAAACTTCGATATGTGCCGAGGTTACATCTACGTTACCTGAAGATAATAATCAGATTTATAAACCTAAGTTCGACTATAATCATAGCGAAATTTATACACCAACACCACCTTTCCACTCAGTCGGGCCACCAACACAATTGAAAGGCAGATACTATCTCAAGTCCTTGGTGGTACATAAGAAGTAAAGGACTGCATCACCTTTTTGGAAGACCTTGTGGAAAGGAAGATTTTTTGGTTCGTTTTTCATCGACTGGAAAAATGAACATAATCATGCTATAGAATGAGGAAAAAACAAGACTGCATTCGATTATAGAACCACTAGCCCTGTACGCAATGTTGCTTTACTAAAATGATAAAAGAATTTTTAAATCAGTCCTCAGGTTTCTAATAATGAGGTGGACCTTCTTTCCAGCTATTTACGAAAGCTTCTGCAAGGAGACACGGAGCACAGCACTTATGAACTTACGAAGGCAAGTTTTCGATAAGCATGGTTCAGGATTATCAATAGTCATCAGAAGGGATCAGCTGTATTCACACCCGGCTCATAGTCGCATAAGAGAGAGCAATTAGCCCTTTCTTATGCGTTTCTAAAATACCTTCATGTATATTTTAAGTGGTCACATGAAATCTTTGATTGCAACTTCATCCGCGGTTGGTGTAAAATCGCGAATGAATATTAATTTGGATTTCATTTATACTTCTGCCAGCTTGGGAAGTTAATAGCCATTAGCGACGCAGTCGTGCAGCCTTAACTATTTTAGTTGTATTATTGATAGCCCTTGCTGCAGATTGTGCTGTTGATATTTTTGACGATAGCCCGTTCCTGAGCTTCCCGTTCCTGGATCTTTTGTCGGGTTTAAGTCCATTAGAAATCTTCGTCATTGCCTTTAGGTCAAATTCCACAGGGGTGGAACGCCCAGTCGTAGCCAGTCCCTCCGTTTTACGGGTCGCTTTTCTGGGCCTGTCTTTATGCAATTTATTAACTTTGTCTTTAGACAGCTTTTTTTCTTTGCGTTTCTCTTTACGTTTTCTGATTCTCTTTGAAGACTCCTTCACGATGGCCTTCCCTGCCATTTTTGCCGATTTTTCGGTAAGGTTAGTCAGCTTTTGAACTATAGGCACCGCCACTACCCCTACCCCCAAACCTATGAGCATTCCAAACGGACCTCCGAAAAGCAACCCCAAAAATACACCGGCACTACCGGCTAATCCTTTGCCTACAAGACTATTTCCTGGCTGCTTAGGGGGCACTCCTGCGAAATCCTGACCAGGGTTTTTATATTGAAATTCTTTATTTTCCTTCGCACCTACCTCCTGTCCTTCTTTACCACGATCTTCAGGCAAGACCGTAGCCTTTTTTTCACTGGATAGGCCTGCGGTGTTTTCTGTTTCCGGTGTTTTATCCGTCATAATATTAGTGTTTTAAATGAATGACTCAATGTTTTAGGTATACATAGTGTGAGCATTATATTCGCTGGCGTTAAGAAGTAAATCACCTGAGGATAACAAACTCACTGCGCCTGTTAAGCTGATTTTCTATTTCCGTACAGTTGCCACCACAGTGTGTAATGGCCCTGGACTGTCCCAGTCCCTCTGTAGAAATTCTATCAGCAGCAATATGTCCTTTATTCACAAGATAGTTTTTAGTAGCAATGGCCCTTCTGTTACTAAGTTTCTTATTATATACCTCACTACCCCTGCTATCTGTGTAAGATCTGATCTTAATATTAAACCCTGGATTTTGCTTTAGTACGGATATCACCTTATCAATTTCCTTTGCTTCCTTATGGCGGATTTTTGAAGCATCCAGATCGAAATAAATATCTGAAAGCTCTATTAGGTTATCGAAGCCCTCCCCTGCATAAACATTGGCCGTTAGGAGCCCCTTACCTTTTGTTAACTTAATAGGTAGTGAAACATCCCTCTTAGCTATTCCATTGTTATGAATAATTTTCTCGGTAAGGTAATAGTTAGGTTTACCCACCTGAATGAGCTGCGTATCTGAACATAGCAAACTAAGCTTATAATAGCCGTTATCATCAGTGAAGGTACTGTCTACTTCATTAAACTCCTCATCAAATAGCCTTACCTCGCATGAAGGAATACCCTTTTTGGTGACAGGATCAGTAACCCTGCCCCGTACCAATAAGTCACAATCAAATATGAAATTTTGTTTCTGCTTACATTCGTAAATATTATAATCACTCTTACGATCATCATCAACTTTACGGTCGCTGGAGAAGTAAGCCACCTTAGTGGTATCATTAATAATAAACGAAACATCATTTTGCATTGAATTAACAGGTTTTCCCAGATTAACGGGTTCCTGATACTCTCCATTCTCATACCTACTCACAAAAACATCAAACCCTCCGAGTCCGAAGTGGGTATCGCTAGAGAAATACAAATCACCGTTTCCTGCTACAAAAGGAGATGTTTCGTTACCTAAAGTATTAATGGCATTACCCAGATTTACAGGCTCACCCAAAGAACCATCATGCTTTATAGCTACAGAAAAAATATCCCATTTCCCTTTGCTGCCTGGCATATTACTGGCAAAAAACAGAGTATTTCCGTCCGAACTCAATGCTGGGTGCGAAACTGAATACTTTTTACTATTAAAAGGCAGTTTCTTAATATTAGTCCATTGTCCGCCCTCTAGGTTGGCCTTGTATAGAGCCATGTTAGGCATACCTAAAATGGCTTGAGCATTTTGATCTTCACCTTTATAACTCCTTGTGAAATAAACAGTATTTTGATCTTTTGAATAAACGAGTGAAGATTCGTGCAGCTTGGTGTTGATTACCTCAGTAATTTTATTATGCTCACCAGCCGTCGCATCATAGATATCGAAAGAGGTTTGCGAAGATGGATTTACTCTATAAAGAGGAGCAGAATACCTGTCAGAAGAAAACATAAGCCCTCCATAGGGTGAAAAATTAGACACCAAATCAGTATACGCTGAATTATTTCCGTAAGGCTCAATGCTAAACCTGTCCGACTGTTTGCCTATTAGCTTCAAATACCCCTCTTTATCTCTTTTCAGCACAAGTCCAGGGTCAGCACCTTTTCGTAGGTAAAACTCTCGTATGGCCTCCATGGATCTATTATATAATTCCAGGCTTTTAAGACTCTGTGCATACCTAAACAGATAATCATTATGATAATCACTATATTTCGTAATTAACTCTGCGTACCATTCCAATGCATTTCCCATATCCCCCTCATAATAATACGAGTCCCCTATTTTACCCAGCACATCGGGTGAGCGATACCCTTGGTTGGCCAGATCCATAAACATAACCCTAGCCTCTTCAAAAGCAGATTTTTCAAATCTTTTCTCCGCTTTTCTTATTTCTCTTTTAGGTTGGCAATTCGCTATATAAGAGCTTATAAGCATCATTGCTCCAAGCAAAAGTTGAATAGTTCTCATTATTGTTTTGTTTTATCGTTATACCTTTTAAAGAACCAATCTTGTGTTAATCAATATTACCAGCACTACGATCTGGTTATTGTGGTTCTTATGGTAAAAACAAGTGAGTAGGAAAATACCCTATGCGTTGATATTGACTTTTTAATGACTGTTCCTGCTTATCGGAGCTTAATAAGCATATGCTAGATCTAAGATATTGCTGTGCACTGCTAATATCACTTACTTCAATTAGATATAGTTAAAAGTGAATAGAGAAATAAAAAATTATTAAAAACTCATATCACCTTATAATCAACCACTTACACTATTAAAAGCATCATTTTCCCTTTTAATTCTTCATTTTTTCATGAACATGTATAGGGTCAGAAAAACATTAACTGTTTTCATATCAGATTGCGGAAGGGTACGAAATAAATGATCCAATCTGCCTCTGAAGCCAAGTCAACTTTTAAACTTTAAACTATGTAAAAGCATAAGGTTTTATCTGACTTCTAATTTTTTGTCAGTTAAAATCACCCTATAACATTAGCATTAACTTAACTAAACCATAAAAATTATGATCACTGCAACTCAAATCACTAGTGCATTAAATGCCGCCAAGACTGCTGAAAAACAAACACAAATTTTAATGCCTACCGCTTACTTTGACCTCGAAGGTATGGACAGCAACTACATATACTTCAAGGTGCTGGCCAAGCTATATGAAATAAGTGAGGTACAGATTAAAAGTATGAAACTGAGGTTCAGCATTGTCGAAGAAAACGATCAAGGTGTTTATCGTGGCATATTCAAGATGGCCATTGAAGATGAATGTTTATCCGAACTTAGCCTCTCTGCCTAGCAATATCCTAATAAAACAAAATTGATAGTTGCCTTGAAACTGCTTACTATAATAACATGCTGTTTGTTGGCAACTATCTATGATTCCTTAACTCTAATAGTTGCTTATTTCATCATTTCGACTCTGTTGCACAACATTGACATCCTAACACAAAATAATTATGAACGAACAAAATATTTGGGAAGGAGCACCTTCTCAGTGGGTAAACTTTGGATTTTACCTCCTATGCATTCCCCTTTCCTTGGTCTTTGGCCTAGGCTTACTACTGGCCTTATGGAAATATTATGATACCCATCTGCATCGGTTCGAAATAACCAGTCAGCGTATTATAGAGCAAAAGGGTATATTTTCTAAAACCATAGACGAAACAGAGCTATACAGGGTAAAAGACCTCAGGCTGGAAAAACCATTTTTGTTAAGAATAGTGGGGCTATCCAATATTGTATTAGATACCACGGATAGGTCTAACCCCATTCTTACAATGAAAGGTCTCAAAGAAGGACAGCAACTGAAAGAAGCCATAAGAAATGCGGTAGATACAAGAAGGGATGTAAAGGGTGTAAGAGAGCTGGATTTAGAATAAAAACTTGCAGTACCCCACCACTCTATTATAAATACGTCATACTATTATACTTTCATTAACACGAACCCCTCCAGGTTTACCTCATCCTAATACTGAAAATTAATTACATTTACTAGGTAAGGATGTGGTAAACCTTTTCCGTCTGAAATAATTAAGAGTATCAATTGCATTGCTCTAACTCATAAATACCCGACGAAACCTCAGTTTCATCACTGCCAACCTACTCTATTTCATTTAGTTATTACTCCTAAGAAATTTTTCTATATCTAAGTCATCCACTTATCATTCCTCTTTTGAAATGGGTAGAGACAAAAGGCTACATTTTTTTAATGTGAAGAATCTTTCTTTTTAAATCAAAATAGAAGGAAAACCCTATATTTACGGTTTAGAAAATCCTATTTATTTGACTATGAGTAAAGAATTAAGTGTTTGTGACGAAGAAGTATTTGGATCAATTTTTAAAGATCATTTCAAATACTTACAAAACCTTTTCTATTATAAATTTGGCGATTTGGAAAAAGCCAAAGACTTAATGCAAGATAGTTTTATAAAGCTATGGAAGAACTGTAAGGATGTACCTTACGATAAAGCCAAAGGCTATCTTTTTATGTTAGCAAGAAACTCTTTTCTCAATGATGTCAATAAGCAAAAAACCATTCAAAAGCACCAAGACAGTGTAGATAAAAATCTGCTATACATCGAATCTCCTGATTTTGTATTAGAAGAAAAGGAATTCCTCAATAAAATTAACCGCGAGATTTCGTTGCTGCCTGATAAGCAAAGACAAGTATTTCTACTGAACAGAATAGACGAAAAAACCTATAAGGAAATTGCTGAAATGCTTGATATCTCTGTAAAAACAGTAGAAAAATGGATGCATGATGCACTGGTTACACTAAGAAAAAAAATAGGTAAAGTTTAACAGACAAAAGTACAATCAATTATTCGCCCCCGTTATTTCTTCCTAACTGTAAAAATTAAAAACATTCGTTTTTCACGCTAGGCTTAGTGAAAGCTTGCAGCCAATAAGATCATCTCATCTTTATCAGATCAAAACAATCCATTTTTTCATAGGGTCTATTATTAGTTTTCTGTTTTATATATGAGGATATACCTCAGCTAATTTAAAAAACTAGAAAAATGGAAGCTATACACGAATTTATAGGTCTTACTGCTGCACTTTTAACAACTATTTCATTTATGCCTCAGGTATTTCGAACCTGGAAAACAAGGTCCTCAAATGGTTTATCCTGGGCTATGTTAATCATTTCTTTAATAGCGGCAACGCTATGGTTTTCATACGGTATACACCTGAAAAGCAATATAATTGTTTTATCTAATGCTATCATGGGCGCACTTCAATTAGTACTAATATATTTTAAAATTCGGTATCATGTATCTTCCAAAAGCAACTTGAGTTTTTCTCATAAATGACAAACCAATAAATACAAGGTTAAAGGAAGAGACAAGCATTATTGGGCTGAAGATTATTTACAGCAATTATTCTCAGAACAGAAATGATCATCATTCTCCCTTCTGAAAATCCAACTTATAACAACTAAAAGTTTTATAAGCTGTGAATATAAAGCTTTAGCAAGATGTATTGTACTCTATTTAGAATTAAGAGTATAATTATTAACTACATGGTAATGAATAAAGATTCAAGAGAAAATTCCGAGCCCAATACCCCTGAATATGTTAAGCCCAAGCATTTCAGACGCTTTTTTGATGATCTAGAGACGGAACATGCCTTCAATCAGCTTCAGAGAAATAAGCTACAAAAAGAAATTGATGAGATTAAAAATGATGTAAAAAATATCAAAGCCAATATATCCAACTTTAGGCACGAGATAAAAAGTTTAACTTACTCTGAAGGAAAAACCACAAAAGAGATGACCAAATGCACATGTTCAAATATGACAGCACCAAAAACAGGAAATTTTAAAGGCTTTTGGAAAATCATCAAAAATATTTTCAGTAAAAAATGACAATTATATCACTCAAATCAACTTCTTCAATTATTTACATTATTGCTGGTTTTTCAATATAATGTGAGAATTATCATTCTTGTCTTTAGAATAAGTGATCCCCATAGGCAAAAATACATTTTCTAAGGCTTCATCAATATCATCATGAGGAAATAAACCAGTATATGACCTAGCTAACTTATTTTCTACTGCTTTAGAGTCTATAGTAATAGGATACTGCGCCTCTAATTGATTGATAACATGCTGAAGTGGAGCACTCTTGAATGTACTTCTGCCGCTAGCCCATGTAGGTTTAGAAGAATCAATGATATCAAAGTCCTCTATCTTCTTATTACCCTCCATGAAACTCAATTTCTGTCCCTGTGTAAGTGTTTCATTGTCACCTCCGGCAGAAACTTTAACTTTGCCTTCAAAACAAGCCGTTTCAAAAAAGCTCGCCTTAGAAGCGACATTAAATTTCGTGCCTAGTACACTTACGCTTCCATTAGCTGTAGAGACAGTAAAATCACTCCCTTTCTGTACTTCAAAAAATGCTTCTCCTTCTAAATCAATCTTTCTTGTAAAATTGAAAAGGTATTTATTATAGGTCAACTCAGAGGCTGCGTTAACCATAACCAATGAATTATCAGGAAGGGTAATATTTTGATGATCAGCCACAGCTGTCTCTACCGTAGTTTGACCCATAAAATAGGTGCCTATGGCCAGTGCAAATATGATGCTGGCAGCATAACCCATGTATCGCCATATAGGAAACTTCACTACCTTAGCCTCCTTTGTAGAAGAACTGCTCTTAAGTTTACGTTGAAAATCAGCATAAGCCTCATCTGCTGTCTGTTGTTCTGGCACCTTCAACTTTGACACCCCCTCGATAATAGAGCGATAACTTTGATAATGCTCAGATTTCTCAAAAGATTCTTTTTCCTCAGACGTCAAATCTCCATCAATCCATTTGACCAAAAGTTTATCGTAATTTTCTTCCATTACATTAATATGTGTACTTTACTCTGAATGCATGTCCCTTTACAAAGGTAACACATTTGAGCTATTATAAGAATCTATTATATAGTATAAAAGGCACCTTCTTCTAATTAGATGAGGCAAAATCAAACGACATTAATCAATATATAAAGGTTTTAAGAATTGGATTGAGAAATAATAAAGTGATGAAAAAAATATCCTCATCTATCACTCTATACTCCTGACCATCGATACTTGAAGGGTCACTCTATGTGCATTGATATAACTTTAATATGGTATATTGACCACATTAAATATTGGTTCTTAAATAAGGCCGCATGGCCGCATCCAAGTCAATGATATAACTCAAGCCAGCGCTTTCAGCTCTACGAGTTCAGTAAATCATTTACCCTTCTAATCTTGTTCTCATAAGTGACTTTTTTACTTCTGATGTACAAGGTAGTGCCCAGCATGGTAAAGAAAAAGATTGCAATACAAGCACTAGCAATTTTAATAATAGTAGAGCGCTCCTTATCAATTTCTGATTGCTTCACATCTTTGTAATGATTTTGGATCTCAGTATCGAGTAATACCTGCAGTTTTTTGTAATCCAATTGATCAATCACTTCAGCCTTGAGTTTTTCTTGCTGCCTACGTATATCCTCTATTCTGAAAATATCATTAATCGACAGCTTGGCACTTTCCTTAGCCATTGCTCGTTGAGATTTAGATATTAAATCCAAAGTATTAATCAAGTATTCATTAAAAACATCTTTATCCGCTATAGTAATAGCTTTTTCAAAAATTTCAAGCGCTTTCTCATGGTTGCCTTTCAATTGATAATGTTCACCTTGGATATTTAGGCTATTAATATGCTGAGCGTTTATAATTCTTATTTCACTTTCTAATTGCGCTGCTTTATCTATCCATTTTTCAGAGTTAGCAAAATCAAAACTATAATTTAATGTATTCGCTATATTCAAATATATCGAATATTTAAACTCATTTGTAAGATCAGTAAAGGACAAAGCTTTTCTATAATGACTCAAAGCCTTCTCGTAATTATTCTGTTCAAAATATACATTACCCAATTTTTGATAATAATTGCTCTGTTTATAGTCAGTTTCATTTGAGGATTCTTCTTGAATAACAATAGCCTTTTGGTAAAACATTTCAGCATTATCAAAATCAGCCTTTCCGTAATAACAACTAGCTATATTCGCCAGCGCTAATGACAAATAATCGTAATCATTTTCCATTTCATATAACTTAGCGGCTTTTTGGAAATACTTCATCGCTAAATCATAGCCTTGGATTAGGTAAAATATCTGTCCTACGTTATTTATTGCATCTGCCTGCCATAAATTCTCTTGAGTTATTTCAAAAAGCTCTGCCGCCTTAATATAATTATTCACTGCTTCTTTATAATTACCTGAGTTAGTAGCTAATAACCCAGTCATATATGTGCCTCGAGCCTGAAAATAAATACTTTCCTTTTCGATAGACAAAGACGTTAACTTTTCGGCATAGTTTAAAGCCAAATCCGGACTTTCTATTTCAAAGATCTTACTCAGTTTATAATAAGCAGACAATCTACTATCAATAGTAAGATTATCATCTCTCAATAACGCCTCTAAAGATTTAACATCATCAGGAAGTTCTACAGTGGAATAACGCTTCTCAGCATCTGTACATGCGATCATCATAATACAGTAGAAAATACTGAAAACCAGTATATGATAGTTATTAAAGCATTTCATTTGGTTTAGGTTGGTTATGATTTAATCTCTAATAATAATAACTTATTTAGGTAGAATCAACGCCTCATAATATTAATCCCTAGGACCGGCCCTATCTGGAGGAACTCCATTTGGTTGAGTTTGACTAGTAATTTCATCATAAGGATCATGGCAAGATGTAGCACTAAAAAATACCCCTAGAATAAATAAGAGCGATATTAATTTTACAATTTTCATAGTCGTTCATTTATGTTCAGGCTGTTAATATAGCTTTTATTATTCACTTTCTAAGTCAACAGAAACGTATCCCCTTAGAGCTCTATACATTATAAGCGTATAACTTACATATGTATATATTGAATTTTCAACATACACTTTTCTTCACCTCCAACGCTACACTTGCTTCCATTAGAACTCTTTTAGTATTGCTATTCAACGCTGCTCCATCCGAAGTCTGACACAATCTATGAGTAATAAAATACAATTAGAGCTCTCTAACTATAACATTTAAACAATTTTTCAATTCAAAAAATCACTATCTGATTTTCTATGCTTTAATATAAGCATAATTATCAATTAACCATGATTAAATGATATTCCGAACATATAATATATGTTTATAATGCCATTCAGTAGGAACAATCTTTACGCACAAATAGCCTAAAGAGTTGAATATCTTACATGGGGTAAAAAATGAATTTTTATTGTAGCTGTCATAGGTCATTCAATCTATTATAAGAAAAGCTGAAATAAGGAATCGCATTAGCCAACGCTTTAAATGTTAAATTTGCAGCTTCAAACATTCCACTCAAAAAAACAACTCACCGCCTATTTACAGCTATGCTTAACGCTGTACTTAATTGTAAGCACAAAAAAAATAGCGGTCAAAAGACCGCTATCATTTTCCTTTCTATTCCAGATTCTATTTAGCCTAGCTGGAAAGATTTAGCCATAAAGGGCTGGCTGTAGGTACGCTTACCACTCGCCTTATATAAAGCATTAGCTAATGCTCCTATCACCGGAGGAAATGGTGGTTCTCCCAACCCGGTAGGATCAATGTCGCTTTTCACAAAATGTACTTCAACATCTTTAGGCGCTTCAGAATGACGGATAAGACGGTAGGTATCAAAATTTTTCTGATCAGGCTTACCATCCTTAAAAGTCATAGCACTATACATAGCATGGCCTATACCATCTACTGTACCACCTTCTACCAGGTTAGTAGCAGCAATAGGATTAACCACTATGCCACAATCTACTGCACAGTAAACTTTTTTAATTACAGGCTCATTATTCTTCATCTCTAGATCTACCACGTTAGCCACATAACTATCATGACAGAAATAAGCAGAAACCCCTCTATGAACACCTTTTTCTTCACTCCCCCATTTTGACTTCTCTCGTACTAGCCTCAGTACTCCGGCATAGCGCTCGGCGTCATAGTCATTATCTTTACCTACTGGAGCATTTTTAGCCTTCTCCATCAGCTCCAAACGAAAGTCTATAGGATCTTTTCCTGCTGCTTCGGCCACCTCATCAATAAAAGCTTGCTCTACACCTGCTATAAAGTTAGAGCGAGGCGCTCTAAATGCTCCTACTGATATATTAGACTCCAATGTCCAAGACTCTGCCAGGTAATTATCTACTGCTCCTGCAGGAAAACGATTAGCAAACAAAGGACTTTCTGGTATACCTCCTGCTTTTACATGAAAGGCAATCAAGTTATTATTTTCATCTAATGCCGCTTTGTAATCTGCTCTGTAGGCAGGACGATAAGTACCAAAAGTCATATCATCTTCACGCGTATATACTAGCTTTACTGGCGCCTTCATCTTTTGAGAAATTACACCTGCTTCTATCAAGAAGTGTCCATAGAGCCTACGGCCAAAACCACCCCCCATACGGGTCATCTGAATATCAATCTTTTCCAAAGGCAGCCCTAAGCGTGCAGAAGCACTTTTCTCCATAAATTCAGGAGTCTGAATAGGCCCAATAAACTCAGCTTTATCTGCTGTAACATCAGCAAAGAAGTTCATCGGCTCCAACGTATTATGAGACAAGAAAGGCGCCGTGTATGTCCTCTCAATTACTTTTGCTGCATTTTGAAATACCTTTTCAGGGTCTCCGTCTTTACGGGCCACATTCACCACACTATCAGGTATATTATCTAATTTAGCCAAATGATCAGCAGTACTTTCTAGTTCGCTACCTTTCTCCCATTCTACTTTAAGCTTTTTCTTTGCGCTCAGCACCTCCCAGGTAGAGTTACCCACCACTACTACAAACTCTGAAAAAGCAGCTACATCAGACCATTGACGCTCATAATCATCAGGGTATGATTTCATAGAAAACACATCTTTAATACCAGGCATAGCCTTAGCTTCAGCAGCATCAAAAGACTTTAGTTTCATTCCAAATGCAGGCGCATGCTCCATCATAGCGTACAGCATCCCCTCTTTCTGAATATCTAATCCATATAAAGGCTTGCCCGTTACTATTTTCTTACCATCTACATTTACTCTAGGTGTACCTACTATAGAAAAGTCTCCTTTACTCTTGAGCTCTATTTCTTCAGGCACCGTCATAGAAGCTGCCTCTGCGGCTACTTCTCCATACCCTAACTTCTTACCCTTATGCTCTAATACACTTTTAGAGGTTGTAATTTCTTCTTTGGGAACATTCCACTTTTTAGCTGCCGCCTGTCTCAGCACATCTCTGGCGGTAGCTCCGGCCATACGCAAGCTGTTCCATCCTTGGCGGATAGACTGACTACCACCGGCCAGCTGCCTGGTAAATAGCTTTGTATCTAAAGGAGCCTGCTCCACTATTACCGTTTCCCAGTCTACATCGAGCTCCTCTGCCACTATCATAGGCATAGAAGTCTTCACATTCTGACCAATCTCCGGATTGGGTGACATGATAGTTACAACGCCATTATTACCTATTTTCAAATACCCATTAAGCTCAAACCACTCATCAGGCATTTCTGATACTTTTTTCTCATCCTTTCCTGACTTACATGAGGCCAACCAGCTAAAGCTGATCATCAAACCGCCACCTGCAAGCGCAGAAGTCTTTAAAAAGGATCTTCTTCCTACTTTTGTCTTTAAAATAGCCATAAATTAAGCGTTTTGATTTTGTGCTGCAGATTTGATTGCTCTCTTTATACGAGTATAAGTACCGCACCGGCAAATATTACCACTCATAGCAGTCTCTATTTCCTCATCGGTAGGGTTAGGATTCTCCTTTAGCAAGGCTGTAGCAGACATAATCTGCCCTGCCTGACAATAGCCACATTGTGGTACATCTTGCTCTAGCCAGGCTTTCTGCACAGGATGATCACCCTCTTCACTCAAACCTTCTATAGTGGTTACTTCCCCCTCTCCTATCAGCTGCACTGGCATCTGGCAAGAGCGCACCGCCTTACCATCCACATGCACGGTACATGCTCCGCATTGAGCTATTCCGCATCCAAATTTGGTTCCTACTAACCCCACATGATCACGAAGCACCCATAGCAAAGGGGTAAAAGGATCGACATCAACCTCTCGGCTTTTGCCATTAATTTTTAATTTAAATACTGCCATGATTCTTTTTTAAACTAGTATATTATTTCACAATATGAATCTCGGCGAGATACACCGAAATCTATTTCAGAAAGCAAACGGCTTAATCTATATACTTATGTATACCCAGATGATTAAAACCCACCTACGCTCTCTGCTTAGAAATATTCAAATTTCATCTATTTACTCAATATACAAGAATATAAAAAAAATCAGCAACTTTATTAAGTCATGCAAACAATCAATTAATAAAAGTGTCCCAAAAAGCACATCATGTATACATTCTAATATGATTTGGTGCTTTTTCAGGAAAAACAGTTCAATGACTCAAAACTTGATTCGCATCTCGCATTTACTCAACTTAGCGACCTACCAATATTATCATATGAAAGAAATACGATTTCGCTGCTGGATCAATGTTGACGAAGAAAAGTTTTTTGGCCCCGGACCATTGCAACTTCTTCAACTCATAGAGGAGTTAGGTTCTCTTTCTAAAGCCGCAAAAACTATGGGCATGTCATATAAAAAAGCTTGGGACATAGTGAACACACTCAACAGTAAAGCGAGCGAGCCAATAGTATTATCTCAAAAAGGTGGAGCAAAAGGTGGAGGAGCAGAAATCACAGAAAAAGGACGACAAATTATGAAAAGCTATTCCGAACTGAATAAAAAAATAGAAACACTTCTTTCCGAGGAAAAGCATATACTCGATCTTCTATAGTTCAAGGCATGAACATTTCTCTCCCTCTAACCGTTATATATTTAAAAATATATCGTATTCTTGTCAAATGTCATATGATTCTTTGAGGTTGAATTTCATCTATCTACTCTATTCATGTCATTCAATATTAAGTACATGTGCATATCAGCAGCTTGGCTAACAGCCATAGTATAATCCATTAACCATACCTGGAATGATCAATATAAAACCGCTCCAAAAAGAATAATAGTTAGACATAAAGAATGATCATAACTCTCTTTTTAAGCACCTTATTCCAGCTAAAAAAGAGTAGAGCGTAAAAGTACACCTTAACCATGAAGACACTGAAAACAGTAAATGATGAGAGAGCTTGAATCAATCATATCAGCTTTTGAAAAAGCACAGGCCGAAGACCTTCAGTGCACATTAGCTACGGTGGTTCATGTAGAAGGTTCATCATACAGAAAAGCCGGTGCTCGTATGCTGGTAGACGAAAATGGCCTGATGACTGGTGCTATAAGTGGCGGATGCCTGGAGGGAGATGCACTACGAAAAGCCCTGCACGCGATGCATCAAAACAAAAACAAGTTAATCTCTTATGACACCAGCGATGAAGATGATGCTGTTATAGGTGCTCAACTAGGCTGTAATGGCATTATTCAAGTACTTTTCGAGCCCATTAACACAGAAGAAGAAAATAATCCGATCGCCCTTTTAAAAGAAGTCATAAGCTCTAAAGAGAGAAAAGTAATTGTAAGCCTCTTTAACCTGAATAAACACAAAGAGCAAAAAGGAACCTTATTGGTATTTGATTCACAATTAAGCACTAGTAACACCCTTTCGGACGATATACTTTTTGAACAGATAAAAAATGATGCATCAAAAGTATTAGAGCATGAATTTCCTCATTTTGGTGAATACCATAAAGATGATGAAGTTCAGCATGCATTTTTAGAACATTACACCCCACCTCCTACCCTAGTGCTGGTTGGAGCAGGTAATGACGCACAAGTACTTTCAAATATGGCTGATATATTGGGCTGGGATATAGTAGTAACCGACGGACGCCCCACTCATGCTAATCCCGAACGCTTTATTAGTTCCTGTCAGGTAATCGTGACTAAACCAGAGCAGTTTCTCGATAGCGTAACCATAGATAACCGTGCCGCCTTTGTTTTGATTAGCCATAATTATAATTATGATTTAGCAGTACTCAAACTACTCCTAAACTACCCTGAAATACCCTACATAGGTATTTTAGGTCCAAAAAAGAAGTTTAATCGCATGTTAGATGATCTTCAACTGATGGGAACAGAAATTTCTAATGAACAGATGAGTAAAATATACGCCCCCATAGGCTTGAATATAGGTGCTGAAACGCCAGCAGAAATAGCTCTTTCCGTGCTGTCGGAAATAAAGGCCGCACTCACCAACAGTAACGGAAAACCACTAAGAGAGAAGCAAGGAACGATCCATGACAAAAAACATCATCAATTTAAAGTAACAAACTTATGAGCAACAGTGTTACCGTCAAGTATTTTGGAGCTATCGCAGAACAGACCGGGATATCAGGTGAAACCCTGGAACTTACACATGACCTACAAAATGCAAGTCAAATTAAGGCCTATTGTATTCATAAATATAATCTTAATGACCAAGAAACCATTCAGGTGGCTATCAATCAGGAGCTTAATGACCAAGGAACTGTAAAAGAAGGTGATGAAATAGCCCTATTACCTCCTTTCGCAGGAGGATAAATTATGAATGAGAACATATCACGATATAGCCGACAGATCAAGCTGCCAGAAATAGGACTGGAAGGACAGCAAAAGCTTAAGAATGCCAAAGTACTTATAGTAGGCATGGGCGGTTTGGGTTGCCCGGCAGCACAATACCTTACTGCCGCAGGAGTAGGCACATTAGGCTTATTAGATCATGATAAAGTGGACATCACCAATCTTCATCGTCAAATTTTATACACTGAAGATAACATAGGTCAGCCCAAAGCCGAAGCAGCACAGCAGTACCTTAAAAAATTAAATTCAGACATTAACTTTCACACTTACGTAGAAAATCTGAATACTGAAAATGCCATAAGTATCATTGAAAAATATGATATCATTATTGATGGCACTGATAATTTTCAGACCAAATATTTAATCAATGATACTTGCCTGCTAACCAACAAACCCTGGATCTATGCTTCTATTTATAAATATGAAGGGCAGATCTCGGTATTTAACTATAAAAATGGCCCTACCTACCGCTGCTTGTTTCCTAAAGCTCCTAAAAATGACATTAGTTGTGAAGAGACAGGAGTAATTGGTATACTCCCCGGCATTCTGGGAACTTATCAGGCCACTGAAGCGATAAAACTGATCCTTGAGTTAGGCGATCCTTTAAGCTGCAAGCTTAAGATTATTCATACGCTAACTATGCAAGAGCAGATCATAAAATTTAAGCGGAACGAGGCTGCGGCTAATACAATTCTTCAAAAACCGTTGAAATTAGAAACTGTTGATTGTCAACTAAAAGATAATAATACCATTTACCTGGATGTGCGAGAACCACATGAACAACCACAACCAGAACATAAAAATATATTGAGGATTCCGCTGAGCCAACTTAGAGATAGGTACAGAGAGATCCCCACACACAAGCCTGTTAATGTATATTGCCAATCGGGCATTAGAAGCAAAAAAGCCATTGAATTATTAAATGAAACTTTTGACTTCACCAACCTGATTAATGTAGAAGGAGGCATTCAAAAAATATTAAAATGAGCAATAAGAAACCAAAAAAGGTCTTTGTAGATGGGCCTATCAGTCCAGATAAAATAGCTACCTCTATAGCTAACCACCAAAGCAAAACTAATATAGGCGCTCACAGTATTTTCCTAGGCCAAGTTAGAGCTGATGAAATAGAAGGAAAAACGGTAACAGCCATAGAGTATTCGGCATATGAAGAAATGGCCGATAAAGCCTTTCATGAGATCAGAGAGTCAGCTTTTGAGAAATTTGACCTTACCTGCTCTCACATCTATCATAGTTTAGGCACGGTGAAAGCCGGAGAAATATGCCTTTTTGTTTTCACCTCATCAGCTCACAGAAAGGCAGCCATAGAAGCGTGCAACTATCTGGTAGAGGAAATAAAAGCCAATGTTCCTGTGTTTGGAAAAGAGCTGTTTGAAGACGAAACACACCAATGGAAGGTGAACCATTAGTAAATAGCCTTCATTCAATATTCATGAACTTTAAATACCAATATGGTAGATATAACACATAAAAATAACACCCTCAGAGTAGCCACAGCACAAGCTATTGTTAAAACCAGTAGCGAGAACACCATTGCTATGATCAAAAACAATGAGATCCCGAAAGGAAATGTTTTTGAAATGGCCAAAGCAGCTGGCTTACTGGGAGTTAAAAAAACACCTGATCTTTTACCTGACTGCCACCCCCTACCCATAGAATACACGGGTATAGATTATGAAATTGATGGGTTAAACATCATCATTTCTATGACTGTAAAAACCATTTACAAAACCGGTGTAGAGGTAGAAGCCATGCATGGCGCCAGCATAGTTGCACTTACCATGTATGACATGCTCAAGCCTGTAGATAAAGGTGTAGAGATCAGCACCATTAAGTTATTACAGAAAACAGGAGGTAAATCTTCTTTTAAAGCCCCCAAAGAACAACTTTCTGCAGAAGTAGTAGTTTGCTCTGACACTATTTCTAAAGGAGAGAAAGAAGATAAGGCAGGAAAAATCATCATTTCTAAGCTGGAAGCCTTGGGCTTAAGCACTGATTATGTAATCATTCCTGATGAAGCAAAAGATATTGCCGAGTTAGTGAATACTCAAACTGCCGATTTACTGATTTTTACAGGCGGCACCGGAGCAGGCCCCAGAGACGTAACTCCGGACACCATCAGACCATTGCTTGATACCACTTTACAAGGCGTAGAAGAGCAAATAAGAAGCTACGGACAGCAGCGCACACCATTTGCTATGCTTTCAAGATCAGTAGCAGGCATTAAAAATGGCAAAGTGATTCTGGCATTTCCAGGATCATCTAACGCAGCTAAAGAATGCATGGACGCTGTTTTCCCCCATTTACTACATGTATTTGAAGTATTAAAAGGATCTAGACACGACTAATATGAGCTCACAGATAGTAGACCGATTCGGACGACCACACTCCTACCTGCGCATATCGCTGACTGACCGATGCAACCTGCGTTGCTTCTACTGCATGCCAGAAGATGGCATTCAGCTAATGGATAAGCCCAGCATTATGACTTTGGAAGAGATCATCAGTATATCCTCCACCTTCAGAAAATTGGGTGTAGACACCATTCGTCTTACTGGCGGTGAGCCTTTGATTCGCAAAAACTTTGATTTTTTAATACGTGAACTTGCCAAGCTGGGAGTCACTTTAAAAATCACTACTAACGGCATTTTATTAGACAGGTATTTTGACCTTTTTCAGGAAGTGGGTTTAAAAAAGATCAACTTCAGCCTGGACACATTAGATAAAGCCAAATCCATCTTCATCACTAAGCGCGACTATTACGAGCGCATTATGAACAACCTGAAAACCGGTCTGGAAAAAGGTTTTGAAATAAAACTCAATGTAGTATTAATTAAGGATGTCAATGATCATGAAATCAATGATTTTATTGAATTAACCAAACACCAAAACCTGGCTATCAAATTCATTGAGTTTATGCCCTTTAAAGGTAATAAATGGGATTGGAGCAAAGGCGTGAGTAAAGACAGTATTTTAAAAAACATCAGTGATAAGTTTGGTAAAATAGAAGCATTAAAGAACCCTAAACACAGCACCTCTGTCAATTATAAGGTGAAAGGCCATGCAGGATCTTTTGGTATTGTAAGCACCATTACTGAACCCTTCTGTTCTGAATGCAACCGCATACGCCTTACTGCTGACGGAAAGATGAAAAACTGTCTTTTCGCTAATTCAGAAACAGACCTTCTTACTCCTTTCAGACAGGGCGAAGAGCTGGAACCTCTCATATTAAGTAGCATACAAGAAAAGAAATACTCTCGAGATGGCATGGATGTAAAAATGGACTCGGAGCATTATGAAAAAAATCGTTCAATGATCTCAATAGGCGGATAATGATTTCCATAAAAGAAGCACTCAAACTAGTACAATCGCAAAACATAAAAACTACACCTGTAGAAAAAGAGCTTTCATCTGCCCTGGGTTATCACCTGGCAGAAACTATTACTGCTCCCTTTTCTATGCCTGACTTTAATAATTCTGCTATGGATGGCTATGCGGTGTGCGGCATTTACGAAAACTACCATATAGTGGGCGAAGTGGCTGCCGGCAGCACAGTGGATCATGCACTTGAGGACGGCCAGGCGATCCGTATTTTCACCGGAGGCAAGGTGCCCGAGAACACTACAGCGGTAGTTATGCAGGAAAAAACCTCTGCAGAAGATAAGCAGTTAACCATTATTGGCGAAATAAAGGCTGGCCAAAATATACGAGCCATAGGCGATGAACTAAAGAAAGGACAAGAAGTATTTACTACCGGCCATTACATCAATGCTGCTTCACTAGGCATGTTAGCCTCTTTAGGCAAAACAATGGTAAAAGTGTATGAAAAGCCTACCATAAAGCTAATCACCACAGGCAACGAGCTCATAATGCCAGGCCAAGAGCGCAAAAAAGGACAGATTTATGAATCTAACAGCCATGCTCTCTGCGGTGCCTTGTTAGAACAAGGGTTTAACTGCTGCGAAAAACAACAAATTGAAGATAATTTTGAACTGATAAAATCAGGAATATCCAGCTATCTAGAGCAAACCGATGTGCTTTTACTATCCGGTGGCATCTCTGTGGGTGATTATGACTATGTAAAAGAAGCACTAGAAGAAAATGGCGTTAAAGAGATTTACTACAAAGTCTTTCAAAAGCCTGGGAAACCACTCTATTTCGGCCGGAAAGGTGATAAATTTGTATTTGCCCTACCGGGAAACCCAGCCTCTTCCCTCTCTTGCTTTTACATTCATGTATTACCTCTATTACAACGGCTGAGTGGTGGAAAAAGCGACGGACTACCAAAAGTGAACCTGCCTTTAACTCACCATTATGAGCTCAAGGGAGATAGGCCCGCATTCTTGAAGGCAAGTGTAAAAAATAGCGAAGTAACTATTTTGGACGGCCAAATGTCATCCATGATTAGATCGATGGCAATAGGCAATGCACTCGTATACATCCCTGAACCTAAAAAAATTGAACGTGGGGAGAAAGTACAGTGCTTACTTATCTCCTAAAGTCCGGCTTTTCATCAATGACCATAGAGTATTTACCCTTTATTTTCTTTTTTATAGCTCTTTTTTATAGCTCCGTTGGCTTTGGAGGCGGATCAAGCTATCTGGCTATTTTAAGCTTATTTCTTACTGAGTTTTACGAAATAAGATCTACCGCCCTACTGCTCAACATCTGCGTGGTATCAATAGGCACCATCCTTTTCATCAAAAACAAAGTATTTAATATAAAGCTTTTTTGGCCTTTTTTGGTAGTCAGCATACCGCTGGCCTACTTTGGAGCCCAGGTGCGCCTCTCCCAATCTAGCTTTTTCTTGATTCTGGGAACCGCTCTTATGTTATCAGGATGCTTTTTAATACTAAGATTTGTTAAGACCAAATTAGATTCTAAAGAATTTGGTTCAGCTAAAAAACTAGGCCTTGGAGGAGCCATAGGTTTACTGTCTGGTGTCTCTGGCATTGGCGGCGGCATCTTTCTATCCCCTGTTCTCAATCTGCTCAACTGGGCTAACCCTCGTACAGTAGCAGCATTAGCCTCCTTCTTTATTTTTGTTAACTCAGTAGCCGGCCTCATTGGGCTTGGTGCATCTGGCACTTTCCAACTTCATGATGGCCTTACACTCAAACTGATAATAGCAGTAGCACTGGGAGGTGGCATAGGCTCTTACCTTACCAACAAAAAATTTAACATGCAGATTTTAGGCGTACTCACCGCTATTTTAGTGATGTATGTTGGTTTAAGACTAGTGCTACTCAATGGCTTTGGTATAAAAATATAATACCATCTAAATCATAGTCTCTACCATTCCATTTTGTCGGAATTTTATTATTTTGAGTAAATAAGACAGAATACCTCAACTTACTTTCGACAAACGAATCAGCTACATGAATCCAAAAATAGATAATTACCTAGCTGAAGGCTGCGGCAGATGTGCTTTGGTAGGCACCCCTGATTGTAAAGTACATTCATGGCACCAGGAATTAATAACCTTAAGATCCATCGTGCTAAGCTGTGGACTTACAGAAGAGTTAAAATGGAGTATGCCTTGCTACACCTACAACAATAAAAATGTGGCGATGGTGGTAGCATTTAAAAATAACTGCACCATTAGCTTTTTCAAAGGAGCACTAATTCCTGATCCTGCTGGAATTTTAGAAAAAGCTGGAGAAAATACTCAATCTACGAGATTGATTAAAATAACACAATTAAAACAAGTGATAGAGCTTGAAGAGACCATTAAATCATATATCTACGCAGCTATAGAAGTAGAAAAGAAAGGTTTAAAAATCAACAGGGGAGAAAGCACTGAAATTCCTATTCCCGATGAATTTATAGTGCATCTTAAAGCTAATGCCCTTCTCAAAAAAGCCTTTGAATCTCTTACACCAGGCCGCCAAAGAGGTTATTTGCTGCATTTTTCTTCTGCTAAACAACCAAAAACCAGATATTCAAGAATTCAAAAGTGCATTCCAACCATTATGGCAGGCCGGGGTCTACAAGACTAGTAAATCAATAAAAAAGCGATTAAACAATACGTGACTCAGAATATAAGTCATAGGCAGCTATTAAAGATTCTCTATTAGCAGTATCCTGATACCTTTCATATTTAGAGATTTCCTCACGATCCTCCACATACACCGCCTGATAGTCGGCTTCAAAATCATCCCACACTACCAGCAGGTAGTTATAACTTATTTTACTATCTCTCCCTTCTTCCAGCCATTTTGTGAAACGGTCCTCATCCAGTCCTTTAGGATATTCCGAGCTATCAAACATATAATGTGTATAAAATCTAAAATATAATTTTAAGCAAAGATATAATTTATGACTCTACGCAACATACACTAGACCTAGTATTTAGAATAAAATATAGAATGAGAATAATACAAAAATACAGTCATTATGTCATTTTAATTAAACAGAAAAAGCAAAAGTAAGACAAATTGACATTTATTTATTAACATTCTATGAGTGGAATGTGGTTTGTAAAATTGAATATGAAATCAATATTAACATTAAAACTTTACAGAAATGACACTTTTAAGAACAACCCATCCTACATTCAGTAACTTATTTAATGAATTCCTTTTGCCTGATGTAGCACCTCAAACAAAGCGTACTTCGCAAGTAAAACACTCTTTACCAAAAGTAAACATAAGAGAATTGGAGAACGGATTTACAGTAGAACTGGCGGCACCAGGGTACAAGAAAGAAGACTTTAAAATTGAGCTCGACAATAACCTTCTCACCATTTCTGCAGCTGTCAAAGAAAACCCCGAGGAAACACATAAGTACACTTCTAAGGAATTTTCTTATCAGTCCTTTACGAGATCTTTCACCTTACCTAAGTCTATAGAAGGAGAAAAAATAAAAGCGAGCTATGAAAATGGTATTCTAAATGTAGAGATACCAAAAAAAGAAATAGTTAAAGCCACTAAAACCATCACGATAGCTTAATGCGATAAACCAATTAGAATATTTAAGGAAGGAAATGATTTATAAACTTTAATCAGGAGGTTATCATGAACTTGTTTAAATGGACAAAAAATCTAAAACCAGTATATCAAAATGTCATTGGTAAGCTTATTGGTAAGCAAAACAACAAGAATTCATCTGAAGAAGCAGGCCTTGTTCCGTCAGTGAATATCGACGATAAAGATAAAGCTTTCGAAGCTTCTGTAGCTGTTCCAGGTGTAGATAAAAAAGATATAAAGCTAAAAGTAGAGAACAACTGCCTAATTATTTCTTCGGAAAAAGAGTATCATCAAGAAGAAAATGAAGGCCATTGGATGAGAAAACAATATGGTTATGCATCATTTCAAAGGATATTTATGCTACCCGCAAATGCTGATCCTGAAAAAATTGACGCTTCCATAAAAAATGGCTTGTTAACCATAAGAGTGGGCAAAAACAAGAATCTGGAAAGTACCAGAAAAATAATAGCCGTCTGTTAGGCAATCCTTTTGGAGCATTAACAACAGGCCTTATGGAAATGATAAGGCCTAATGCCTTTCAACAACAATAAAAGGGGTAAAACTCAAGCACTTCTGTCACTAAAAAAATGGAACATGGAATACAAGGATTACTATAAAATACTTGGAGTAAGCAAATCTGCCACTAAGGAGGAGATCAGAAAAGCTTATAGAAAGTTGGCCGTTAAATATCACCCAGACAAAAACCCTGATGATAAAGCTGCTGAGGATAAATTCAAGGAAATTAGTGAAGCCAATGAAGTATTGGGTGACCCTGAAAAGAGGAAGCTTTACGACCAGCTAGGCGCTAACTGGAAACAGTATCAGCAAACTGGTTATGATCCTAATACCAGAGGAAGGAGCCACTCAGAGCAAAGGCGTGGTGGCCGCAAGTATAGCTATAATTCCCATGGTGACGCTTCGGATATTTTCGGAAGCAGCGGCTTTTCAGATTTCTTCGAATCGTTCTTTGGAGGCAGCTCACACGGTTTTGATAATAGCAGAGGTTTTAATGGTTTTAATACCAATAGCAGCAGACCTGGCAGTGACCTGAGTGGAGACATCCACATATCACTTCAGGAAGCCTACACTGGAACCGAGCGTATAGTAGACCTGGGAGATCAAAAAATAAAAGTTAAAATCAAGCCGGGAGCCTATGATGGCCTGAGGCTAAGAGTTAAAGGTAAGGGAGAAAAAGGAATCGGTGGCCAGGCAGGCAATTTATTCCTAAACATCAAGATACTGCCTAACCCAGACTATAATCGCCAAGGAGATGACTTATATATAAACGTTTCCATTGACTTATTTACAGCTTTACTGGGTGGAAAGCAAGAAATATCGACCCTCACAGGCAAAGTAAACATTAATATTCCTGAAGGCACCCAAAACGACAAGCAGCTACGACTAAAAGGAAAAGGGATGCCTAAATATGGAAAAAATGGCAATGGAGATCTTTATGTAAAATTACAGGTAAAACTTCCGGAAAAATTAAACGACCATCAAAGATCTCTGTTAAAAGAATTGAAAGACAGTTTTAATAAAGCTTATGCTTAAAGGCGCATAGGAAAAACCATATAGATTATGAAAGGCAATTTCAAAAATATCATTAACAGCGAGCAACCCGTATTGGTAGATTTCTATGCCGATTGGTGCGGCCCTTGTCAAATGCAAGCCCCTATATTAAAGGAAGTGGCTGAAGAAGTGCAGAGTAAGGCCAGAATTATCAAAATAGATGTAGACAAAAATCAGCCTATTGCTCAGCAGTATCAGGTACGCGGAGTACCTACGCTCATTATCTTTAAAAATGGACAACCCGTATGGAGACAATCAGGAGTAGCCAATAAGCAGCAACTGATAGATCTGCTAAAGCAAAATGCGTAGATGAAATAGAGAGTCAATTATTTTGACTAAAAGGACCATAAAGTAAAAAAGCCCGCTATTCACGGGCTTTTTTAATGCTAAAAGGAACTATATCAATGTCTTCATTTACTTAATTTCCAGCGTAGTAGTGGCTTTCTTAAGGCCCTTTCCACTAACAGTAAGCTTAGCTGCACCGGCTTTTTCACCTGACTGTACCAATATTACTAATTTTCCATTAAAAGCCTTCATGGTTGGCTTATGAAATACTTCTAAAGAAGTAGCGTCTCCATTGCAAACAGCCCTGAAGGCTCCTTCTCCTGATACTTTAAAATTCAATCGATTATCAGCGGTTGGGCACGGATTTCCTTTTTCATCTACAATAGTGGCTGTAACAAAACTAATGTCATTTCCACTCGCGTCTAGTACGGTTCTATCTGCTTTTAACTCAATGTGATGAGGAGCACCAGCTGTATGTATCTCTTTTTCGGCTACAGCCTTGCCATTATCATCATAGGCCACCACTTTCAATGTGCCTGGCTCATATTTTACATCCATCCACCTTAACCTATACCTATCCTGCTTTGTAGAATCATTCTTAGTGACTTTACCCTGGCTCTTTCCATTTACAAACAGCTCAGCAGTATTATAGTTAGTATACACAAATACCGGAGTAACCTCGCCTTCACGGCCTTTCCAATTCCAGTGAGGCAATATATGTAACGTTTCATCTTCAGTATTCCATCTGCTTCGGTATAGATAATACCTATCTTTAGGTATACCGGCTAAATCTACCATCCCAAAATATGAACTTCTAGATGGCCAGAACTCATCATAAGGCGTAGGTTCACCCAAGTAATCAAATCCTGTCCACACGAACTCCCCTATTACCCAAGGCTTATCATCTTGCAACACAAAATCATCTTCTGGCAAATTAGACCAACTACAATATTCTAAATCATAAGAAGAACTTTGCAGATCTTCATACTGTTTCATCACGCCTTTTTCTACAGGGAATTTGTAAACCCCTCTGGAACTCACCGTAGAAGCTGTTTCTGATCCAAGAATGAACCCTTGCGGGAATTTATCATAAGCCTCTTCATACAAATGTACTCTGTAGTTAAGTCCTGGTATATCTAAAAGTGCGCCGAAGCCAGATTCCATCACCGCCTTCACCTGATCCATACCTACTGTAACTGGTCTGGTAGGATCTTCTCTATGAAATAACTCTTGCAGCCACTTGGCCCTTTTCACTCCTTCATTACCCCACTGATCAGGCACTTCATTACCTGCGCTCCACATCACAATAGAAGGATGATTTTTAGTAGCCTGAACTAGGTTCACTACATCTTTTTCAGCCCACTCATCAAAGTACAGATTATATCCATTTTCTACTTTTGGCTTTTTCCACTCATCAAAACTCTCAGCTACAAACAAAAAGCCCATCTCATCACAAAGCTCAAGCTGCTCCAAAGAAGGCATATTATGAGCCGAACGAATGGCATTACAACCTAAATCTTTCAAAATAGTCAGTTGCCTTTTTAAGGCCGCCTTATTTATAGCTACACCCAATGGCCCCAGGTCATGATGCAAACAAACGCCTCTAAATTTGGTAGGGGTCCCGTTAAGAACAAAACCTCTATCTCTTGTATATTCTATGCTTCTAATTCCAAACTTTATGGTTTGAACATCTTTAAGCTCATCACCTTCATACAACTTAAGTTTAGCCTGATACAAATACGGATCTTCAGGACTCCACAAGTGAGGATTTGAAACAGATATGTTTTGAACAAACTCATCATCAAACTGAGTAGCTTCTTCATGAGATGCCACCACCTTATTGTTAGCATCCATTATTTCAGTTTCTATGCGCAAGTCATTGCCTTGCACCTTCGATTTTATATTTACACGGGCCACTTTTTCTTCTACCAAAGGAGTAGTAATATAATGCCCCCAGTGCTTAAAACTGGTTTTACTCTTTTCTATCAGCTGTACTTTTCTATATAAGCCTGCACCAGGATACCACCTGGATGAGAATGGATGATTTTCTAAACGAACAGCCAGCACATTTTCACCCTCTTTTTTCACCTTATTAGTGATATCAAAATAAAAATAGCTGTAACCATAAGCCCTGGTACCTACTAACTCTCCGTTGAGATACACTTTAGCGTTGCTCATGGCACCGTCAAAAGTAAGTAGCAGCTGCTTATCTGATTGGCCAGCATACTTAAAAGTAGTTCTATACCAGCCCACCCCTGTAAAAGGCAAGGCTCCTGTTCTACCTGTTTTCTCAGTAGCTTTCTCCTCCATGTTCTGCTCAATCTTCACCACCTGCTTATCTACTTCCTTATCAAAAGGACCATAGATAGCCCAGTCATGAGGCACAGACACCGACTCCCACTTAGAATCATTGAAGTCACTTTGATACGCCTTCTCATCTTCCCCTCGATGAAATTTCCACCCACTTGTAAGGTTGGTTATAGTCCTTTCCTGCGAATAGAGACTATGAATAGCACCCACCTGAAGCAAGAGAGCGAAAAACATTAAAAATCCTTTATTCATAGATACCTTTATAAATTGGTTAAAAATTTAAGTAAAAGTACTACAACCACTGAAGGTATGCAATTTCAAACACCTGATAACCAGGTAACATCAAGCGGAAAAATTAAACAGAAGCCTACTACAGTCGTTTAAATAATTTAAAACTTTGATTTTCCTTTGATTAGAATCGATTTAGGTTACACTTCTATGCTAGATTTGCAAGAAGCGCCAAGAAGCTAAAGCATGGACACGAAAAACAAAAAACTTTACCTTGACTATAGTGCCACCACCCCTGTAGACCCACAGGTACTTCAAGCCATGCTCCCTTATTTTACAGAAAGTTTTGGCAATGCCTCTAGTGCATCACATGTTTATGGATGGGATGCTGAAGAGGCTGTAGAAACCGCTCGTGAACAGGTGGCTGAATTAATTGGGGCAAAGTCTAAGCAAATCATCTTTACTTCTGGATCTACAGAAAGCATCAACATTGCTCTTCAGGGCGTGGCATCAAACAAAGGCCATATCATCACCTGCGCCACCGAGCACAACGCTGTTTTGCGCACCTGCAAAACCTTGGAAAATTCGGGTACAGAAATAACCCTATTAGGCGTAAACGAAAAAGGCAACATAGACCTCAATGAACTAGAAGCTGCAATTCAGCCAAATACTGAGCTTATTTGCATTATGGCAGTCAATAATGAAACTGGAGTAATTCATCCCATAAAATCCATCGGTGAAATAGCAAAAAAACACCACCTTCCCCTAGTGGTAGATGCCACTCAGGCTGTAGGTAAGATCGGATTCAACATTGAAGAATCTGGAGCTGATTTAGTTGCCCTTTCCTCTCATAAAATATACGGGCCCAAAGGAATAGGAGCACTTTATATAGCAAAAAGAATGACCAAGAGGTTAAAGCCTTTTCTGAGTGGTGGAACTCAGGAAAAAGGTTTACGCCCCGGCACCCTCAATGTACCAGGAATAGTAGGCATGGGTAAAGCTTGTGAATTAGCCTTAAATAGTCTGAATGAAGAATACTCAAGAGTGAAGAAGCTTCAAAAAAAGCTAGAAAAAGGCATTTTAGCTATTACAGGAAGTAAAATTAATGGCTACCAGACAGATAGATCTCCCTACATAACTAATATTGTATTTGAAGGAGTATTGGGAGAAAAAGTGATCAGAAAATTAAAGCACATAGCCATATCACAAGGTTCGGCCTGTACTTCTAATACAGTAGAACCTTCTCATGTACTCTCAGCAATGCATATACCGGAAAAACTAGCCTTATCAGCTATACGAATTAGCATTGGTAAGTTCACGTCTGCAAAAGATATTGACATAGCTATACAAGACATTACTGACGCTGTGAACGCCTTGAGAAAAGTAAATATATGAACAAGATGGAAGGCTCTGCTCACAATATAGGAATAATAATATTGGCAGCTGGTGCTTCGAGCAGACTGGGAGAACCAAAACAATTACTACCTTACCACGAAGCACCACTTCTTCAGCATACTATCAATGAAGCTAATGCCATCTCTTCCTTCTCCTCCATACTGGTATTAGGAGCAAATGCAGCTGAAATAAAAAAGGCAATAGATCCCAAAAACTTTAAAATAATCTTCAATAATGAATGGCAGAAAGGTATGGGTTCAAGCCTGAGCATAGCCATGAAAGAAGCGGCAAGCAACCACTCTCTAGAGCATATCCTGATACTTCTATCTGATCAGCCATTAGTAAACACTGACTATTTTAATAAGCTCATCAAAGCCCACATCACTAGCCATAAATCTATAACCGCCAGCTTTTATAATAATATTGCTGGCGTTCCTGCCATTTTCAGCAAAGATCATTTCAACGACTTAAAAAAACTGCAAGGAGATAAAGGAGCTCGACAAATCATCAAAAACACACCTCCCCAGCTCGTGGAATTTGATCAAGGGCAAATAGATATAGACACCCCTGAGGATTGGGTAAATTTCAATTCTCTTAAAAAGAAAAACCCATCCCCTTAATATGAATTTGGAGATGGGCTCTGTTCAAATTAATGAACACCTGAAATAAGTTATATTACAGCTTCTGCTTAGTAGGTCTGTATAGAATTTCATTAATATCAACATCTTCCGGCTGACTGATTGCATAGATCAATGCCCTGGCGAAAGAATCGGCCGATATAGCGGTATCTTTATAGAAATCTTTGACATTTCCTGATACGGAATCATCAGTGACACTACCTGGCAAGCCGGTATCAACAGCTCCTGGAGATATAATACTAGTTCTAATATTATAAGGCTTCACCTCTTGTCTTAAACCTTCTGAAATGACCCTTACAGCATGCTTGGTAGCCGAATAAACTGCGCTTCCCGGGCTGATCGTATGACCTGCCACTGAGGATACATTTATGATTTGGCCTGATTTCTTCTCTTTCATATGAGGTAGTGCTGCGGCAATACCATATAGCACTCCTTTGATATTAATATCAATGCAACTATCCCAATCTTCTATTTTAAGATTCTCAAGAGGAGAAAGTGGCATAATTCCAGCATTGTTCAGCATTACATCAATTTTCCCAAATTCTTTAACTGCCTCATCCACTAGCTTTTTCACTTGATCCTTGTCCTTTACATCAGTGGTAACAGCTATAGCTTTGCCTCCTTTATCGTTGATCTCCTTGGCTAATTTCTCTATTTTATCAGTACTTCTAGCTCCTAAAGCCACAAGAGCACCTCTCTCAGATAAATATTCAGCACTTATCTTCCCAAAACCACTGCTAGCACCAGTAATCACAACTACTTTTCCTTCTATATTTTCCATTTTCAGTATGATTTCTAAGTTAATTTAAAATTTTAAAAAACAGATTATAAAATGTATGATTCCATTCCGTCACTGTCTATATATTAGACAAATTGACACCATCCTTTGTTTAAAGAATAAGGCTTTTTCAGCTAATACCATTAATTTTGATACACTAAACGATAGAAAGCGGATAAGCATGAGTAAATCAACCTTATATATAAAAAACATGGTTTGCCCTCGTTGCATAAGCGCGGTAGAAAGAGTATTCAATCAACTTAACCTTCATACTGAAAACATACAGCTCGGACAGGTAGATTTAGATAAAGAATTGACTGATTCTATCAGAGAAGAACTAAAAACCAACCTCAGTCAAATGGGATTTGAATTACTTGAATCAGGAAAATCAAGCCTTATTTCTCAAATCAAAAGCCTAATCATAGATCAGATACACCATAAAGAAGAAGCCTTACATGAGAACTTCTCCACCTACCTTTCAGAACAGTTACATCATGAATATTCCCATCTCAGCAGGCTTTTTTCATCAGTAGAAGGCATTACCATCGAAAAATTTATTGCCAAGCAAAAGATTGAAAAGGTGAAAGAATACCTTTTTTATGATGAGCTATCCTTATCAGAAATAGCCTATAAAATGAACTACAGCAGCGTTGCTTACCTCTCTACACAATTCAAAAAAGAAACCGGCATGACTCCTACCGCCTTCCGACAAATGCATAAACCAGGACATAAAAGTTTGGATGGAATTTAGAGACTCACCTTACCGAAACCCCTCCTTCCGCAGAGGAGACATTTAGGGTTATGAAGACAGTGCTAAAACCGAACGTTAAGATTCCGGCTCTCCGCTACGCTGCGGCCGGAATGACGGTTTTATGTGAGCAATAAGCCCCATCAATACCTCAAGCCGATGTCTGTGTCTCCTCAGACATCACCCCCCCAACAAAATATCATAACACTAACACAAAATACTATAATATATTCTCTTCTTGATCTGTTGATATTTGTACCATAAGTTTAAAAATAGACGTCATGGAAACATTGACATTAGATCATAAAATAAAAAAAGAGACCTTTCCTGTGGAAGGCATGAGTTGCGCTTCATGTGCTTCCAGCGTAGAGTCAATTTTGTCTCATACTGAAGGCGTAAATAAGGCCAGCGTAAATCTAGCTACTAATTCTGTTTTGGTAGAGTATAATGAAGCCACACCTAGCTCCAACCTAAAAGCGGCCCTTCAAAGTGTAGGGTTTGACCTAATAATTGATGCCGAAAACCGTGAAGAGGCTCAAGAAGAAGTAAAGCAAAAGCATTATCAACAAGTAAAATTCAGACTCATATGGTCTGCTATATTTACTATTCCTATTGTTGTAATTGGCATGTTCTTTATGGATTGGGAGCCAGGAAAATATGTTTCCTTGGCACTTGCTATTCCAGTGCTATTCTATTTTGGCAGAAGCTTTTTTATCAACTCCTGGAAGCAGGCTAAGCACGCAAAAGCCAACATGGATACTTTGGTGGCGCTAAGTACAGGTATTGCCTTTCTTTTTAGCGTTTTTAATACTTTTTTTCCTGAATTTTGGCTTAGCCATGGCATACCACCTCATGTTTATTATGAAGCGGCAGTAGTGATTATCACCTTCATTTCTTTAGGGAAGTTATTAGAAGAAAGAGCCAAATCAAGCACCTCAACGGCCATTAAAAAGTTGATGGGGTTACAACCAAAAACTGTAAGAGTCATAATTGACGGATCTGAGCAGGAAATTGCTATATCTGAGGTAAAAACTGGCTACACACTTATCGTTAAACCCGGAGAAAAAATAGCAGTAGATGGCACCGTGAGCAAAGGAAGCTCTTACGTAGATGAGAGCATGATCACTGGTGAACCTGTGCCGGTAGTTAAGGAAAAAGACCAGAAAGTCTTTGCTGGTACAGTGAATCAAAAAGGAAGTTTCCAGTTTACAGCAGAAAAAGTAGGTAAAGAAACCTTACTTTCTCAGATTATAAAATTGGTACAAGAGGCTCAGGGAAGCAAAGCTCCTGTTCAAAAGCTTACAGATAAGATTGCCAGCATATTTGTGCCTACTATTATCGCCATTTCACTCATCACCTTCATCACTTGGATGATCTTAGGACAGCAAGATGCGTTCACCCATGCCTTGCTTACTTCCATAGCGGTTTTAGTGATTGCCTGTCCTTGTGCCTTAGGCCTTGCCACTCCTACGGCCATTATGGTTGGTGTGGGTAAGGGTGCTCAGAATAACATATTGATTAAAGATGCTGAAAGTCTGGAAATGGCACATAAAGTCAATGCTGTGATACTGGACAAGACAGGTACCATTACCCAAGGAAAACCTACAGTAGCAGATATCAGGTGGGAGAATGAAGTTGAAGCCTCTATTTTGTTGGCCATTGAATCACAGTCGGAACATCCTTTGGCCAGTGCAGTGGTTAATCATTTGAAAGAAGACCAAGTGACTTCTGCTATGATTACTGATTTTGAAAGCATAACAGGAAAAGGAGTGAAAGCCAAGGCTGAAAATGGACAAACTTATTATGTGGGTAGCCAAAGGTTGATCAATGAATTGGGCATAGCTTTAGAGTCATCACTAGAAACTTCTATTGATCAATGGCAAAATGGAGCCAAAACCGTCATTTTCTTTGCTGATGAGCAACAGATACTCGCCGTTATCACCATCACCGACCAGATTAAAGTCAGTTCTGCCTCAGCCATTGAAAGGTTAAAAGATATGGGCCTAGAAGTATTTATGCTTACTGGAGATAACCAGCAAACAGCACAAACCGTAGCCCGGCAGGTAGGAGTTACAGATTTTAAAGCAGAAGTGTTACCGTCTGAAAAAGCCGATTTTGTAAAAGAACTTCAGCAGAAAGGAAAAATAGTAGCTATGGTGGGCGATGGAATAAACGACTCCCATGCCCTAGCTCAGGCAGATGTGAGCATAGCCATGGGTCATGGTTCAGATATAGCCATGGACGTAGCTAAGATGACCTTAATTACGTCTGACCTAGAGTACATTCCAAAGGCGCTCAAGCTGTCGGACAAAACGGTAAAAGGCATTAGACAAAACCTATTCTGGGCATTTATCTATAACCTGATTGGTATACCTATTGCAGCAGGACTGCTCTACCCTATCAATGGTTTTTTATTAGACCCAATGATTGCCGGAGCAGCCATGGCCTTTAGCTCAGTATCTGTAGTGCTGAACAGTTTAAGATTAAATAGTATTAAATTATAAAATGAACAGATATGGAAACCATGAAATTCAAAACTAATATAAATTGTGGTGCTTGTTTAAAAAGAGTAACTCCAAGCCTCGATGGTACTAATGGCATCAAACATTGGGAAGTTGATCTGGATAATCCAGATAAGATTCTGACCGTTGACTCCGAAGGAGCATCAGCGGATGATATAACTAATGCTATAAAAAAAGTTGGGTTTGAAATAGAGCCCGCTTAACGGAGAGATTGCTATAAACGAAAATGGGAGATTTGTCCTTACTGACGCATCTCCTATTAACTATTTTATACTAATACATATTCCAACTTTTAGAAAAAAGCCCGCTTTATTCTAAAAAGAAAGCAAAAGCAATAGATTCAAAATCAATTTCCCCTATGAGCAACTTCGCTTCTTTTTTTAGCAGAATCATCTTCTGCCTGCCCATATTTCCAGTAGGAATAAGATTGCCATTCACTCCTCTGAAGATTATCTGCTGTCCTCAGGATTTCTTGAATTTCTTTAACTACATTATATTCAGCCGCAGCGAAAATAAACCTACTACCATCTTGTGGTATTTCCAGCTCATTGAAATAAGGAACTAATGTAGTGTGCTCACCAGGAGCCTCATTATAAGTCCACACCACTTCCATATTATCTGGCTTTTTAAGGTCTAATTTATCTGCTTCACTATGTACTTCTATTACTGCTTTTCCCTGAGCATCGGCTGGCAATGATTCCAGCATAACACTAATAACAGGCAGAGCAGTATGATCACCGGTAATACAATACCAGTCGGCCAATGGAAACAGCTTTTTGTTTTTCTGCTTCATTAATACCCCCAACTCATCGCCAGGTTGTGCTTCTGCAGCCCATTTAGAAGCAGGACCGCTATCTCCATGTGCTACAAAATCAACGGCCATCTCCCCTTTTTCTAAGTCTAAACTTCTTAGCGTATAGGTTCTGATGAGCCCTTTTGAACTATCCCCTTTACCTCCGAGTTCCGGGAGCGTTACCTTTCCATCTTTAGGTAAAATAATCTTGTTATTATCACCTACCTGAGCTAATTCATATTTTTGAATATCTTCTCCGCTGAGAATAATCCTTATATAATGAGGTGTAAGGTATATTTTCTCTTTAACAGCAAGAATTCCCTTCATCACTGCTGCTTGTTCTTTTCCATTGTTATCTTTCGTCATAAAATTTATTTTCTTTCAAATGAAGAGTGTACCAGAAGCACAAAACCAACTTTTAAATAACCCGTGATTAAGGCACCCTCTATATATGAAACCTTAACTACATCCTAAGCTATTACCACAGTTTAGGCACTTAACAAGTACCCGATTGTACCGTATATCCAAAATCATCACATATCGGTGCAACTGCCATCATACTGTCCAGCGCATGCTGCGACTCATCAAACACCTCACCTACATACGTGTCTTTTATGGACTGTGATACTCTTAATGCACTCATCTCGCACCCTTCTATTCCGCAAGATGATTCGGCTATGCTATGGTCTTTACTATAGCTATTTTTCTTCTGTACGTTTACCAGGCCTGTTTGGTTGAGATATTTATAATCTAATAAACAGAATAAATAATCTAGCAATGAAGTAGCAGGCTAAATATTAAGGTGCTGCAAGCTATCCGCAGGTTCTAACCTGGTGAAGGTAAAGCGATCTACATACTTCTGTAAAGACAATCCATACTGCAAGCCTTATGGCACAGCTATGGTAAAACAGTTTAATATAAAGCAGAAAGATGCTCCTTTTTTATCCATATCTATAAATAATTCCCCTAAAGAGCCATCGTCATATTCACCTTTACGGATGTGACCTACAGGAATATACCTATTGCCTCTATCTCCACACAGATTAGCGCAATCAAACACAGGATAATGCTCCTGTTTAAGGAATGGTGCCCCCTTGATAGTAAAAGCCTTCAGAGAAATGAAGAAAAAGATTTTCAGACTCAATAATTAAAGCCCCTTTCCACTCTCTACAATGGCAACAAAAAAGCAGTACCGACCGCTCAGTACTGCTTTTCCATTGAATCTTGCCTAATAAAATTGAATGGATTAAACGGCTGCTATTGCTTCCTTAATCTCATTTTCTCCATTATTGAATTCAATCACTTTGCCTATTGTGTTATGTTGCTGTAGAGCAGCTAAAATTACTTCAGCCACATCTTCTCTCTTCACGCTTTCTGCAGACATAGGATCTTGCAAGGTAATCTTACCTGTTCCGTCACCATCTTTAAGCATACCAGGTCTTACAATAGTATAATCAAGGCCGATATTTTTTAAAGTTCTATCTGCAAAGTATTTTGCCACATAATAAGGCTTTATACCGCTTTTATCCCAGAAAGAACGATCATCTGCACCCAAGGCACTTACCATAACAAATCTTTTCACGCCTTTAGCTTTAGCCGCTTCCATGGCTTTTACGGCACCATCCAAGTCTACCGTTAAAGTCTTATCCTGTCCTGTACTTCCTCCAGAACCTGCGGCGAAAACAACTCCATCAAGCCCTTCCACGGCTTTTTCTATATCTTCAACCTCACCTTCCAGGCTCACCAACTTAGTGTCTACTCCTAAGTCTTCAAAATAGCTCTTCTGCTCATCCTTTCTGATCATGGCTACGGGGGTGAAATCTCCAGTATCCTTCATTTTATTCGTCAAAATCTTCCCTATCTGTCCGTTCGCACCTATTATCAGTATCTTCTTCATTTCAATCTATATTTATTTTATATCTATTTAGTCTATACACTTAATTAACACGTGAAAAAGACTTATGTTCCTAAGAACATTACTCTTTTAACTAAAAAAGGCTAAAACATAAATGCCTTAGCCTTAATTAAATATGTTCAATAAATGTCTCTTAACTCAATAGTGGAGCCTTCTCAGCGATGAGACCTTCCTTTTTCATTTCAGCCCAAAAATCTAGCGGTATCTTCACCTTCATAGACTCCACATTTTCCTTCGGCTGATTTGCCTTTCTCGCTCCTGGTATTACACTAGAAACCTGCTTAGGGGCCGCACAAAACTGTAGCGCAGCTGTGCGAAGATCTATTCCATGAGCTTTGGCTATCTTTTCCATCTTGGCTCTTTTTTCTTTGAACCCTTCAGGTATTTTTGGCCCATAATTATACCGATCTGCCCCTGCTAAAAAGCCATTATTGAGCGGTGAGCCTACTACTATAGAGTTGCCACTTTTCTCAATAGCGGGAAACAATTTCTCTAAAGACTCTTCATGATCCATTAAGGTATATTGACAAGCAGCCAAATGCACATCCGGATCACTTACTTCCAGCGCTTTCAAAATAGGAGGCAGCGTGTTCACACCCATACCCCAACCTTTTATAATGCCCTCTTCACGCATTTTCACTAGTTCTGGCATTGCTCCCTTAGCCGCCTGATCAAAGTACTGCGTCCAGTTATCTTTCATATCTCCATTATCAGGAGAAAGATCATGAATAAAAACAATGTCTATTGATGATATTCCTAACCTCTGCAAACTATCTTCCACTGATCGACGAGTGGCTGAAGCAGAATAGTCGTACTTGTAATCAAAAGAATCTGGCTGAGCCCACTGAGTCTTAGCTGGTTTAGGTGCAGCAGTAAGTATCCTGCCAATTTTTGTAGAAATTACATACTCTTCCCTAGGCTTTCGGTGCAATAAATGGCCGAAACGTCTTTCGCTGAGCCCCAAACCATACCATGGTGAAGTATCATAATAGCGCAGGCCTGACTCCCAGGCATTCTCCAAAGTGAGTCGTGCCTCCTCATCTGTTACCAAAAGGCCACTGGTGCCGCCAAGTGGTGCACCACCCAATCCAAAACTAAAAGGAGGACGGTACTTCCCACCTGCTGTTCTATCAGAAGGGTTAGACATAAAACCTAAACTCTCTAAATTTACCTTACCATTGGCCATTATATAAGGAGATACTGCCATTGCTGCTGCTCCGGCAGTTGCTCTATTTACAAATTTTCTTCTCGTTATCATATCCTTTGATTTAGTCAAATAATATCAATCTGTATTAATCCTGTAACAAGAAGATAGAGGTTTTGTCCTTGAAAAAGTTGAGATTCTTAGATGATTTAATGAGAATGGGTAAATGTTTCCTGCCCTTTTGCCTTTATAGATGTACATTCTTTCAGAATGCTATATTTAGATTAAAATAAAAATAATGCCTATTTATGATGATTATAAGCTTGTTTAACACAGCTCATCATGTAGTCTAAATCACTTTCGGGAGTGATAACAGCTTCATAATCTCCAATACCCCAGTGTCCTATTTCCGAAACATCTCTGAACATGTGCTTAGGGTCATCAAGTAGTCCTTTTTTCAGATTAATCCTCAACCTTAACTTCGTTTTTTGAATCTCAAAGTCAGTAATTAAACGTTTCTCCAATTTAAAGCCTATGTACTGCTTAACTGGGTTAATTTCCACATTATCAAATTCAAGAATACGATCTTTAATACTAAGTGCCAACTCTCTAATCTCGGAATTGGCTTTTTGATAGTGATCTTCTTCTGTAAATACTATTATCTCTCTGCTCACATCTTGCATTCGCTCATCAGAAGATGCAGCTGTAATAGCTTTCACACTTTCCTGACTGCTAGGTTTGTGCTGATTTAAAGCTATCGTAGCATTTGAATATTGTTTGATTTCCCACAACTCAAAAGGCAAGTCTTTAAACTCTATACTTTGCTTCTGATAAGGAGTGAACTGAGGGGAAATAAAGATCACTCTGGATTGACTCCAATCCACATCATTACGTTTTAAAGGCTTACCGGTCTGCTCCTGGTATTCAAGAATAAAATCAGCTTTATTATTCAGCATTAAGGATAGATAAGAATAACCCTGATCTATTACAGAGTAGTTTTTAACTTTTTTATATTCAATAATCACAAAGGAATTGGTTTGATTATCAAATGAAAGAGTATCTATCCTTAGCTTATTAAGCTTAAACTCACTCTTAACAAACTCCAAATTAAAAAGTAATTGCAAATTTTGCTCTACCAGCTCCTGAATATCCTTTTCGAGCTTGAAGGGTATATGCTTAACTTCTTCTAAAGAATTATTATTGATTTTATAAAGATCCATTTACTAATTATTCAACATGTAATTCGTGACAATAATACCAGAAGTATTAGACTATTTCACATAAAAACATTCTTCAAACACCTATTACTAACATCCCTATATATAAAAATCGGCATCACTGCTAGCTATTTCGTTATAGCTATTTACATAAAAGAAAAGCCTGACAACTCCGTAGAATTATCAGGCTTTTCTTTGACTACAATAAGATTAATATCTCTCATAAGGTAAATCTTATATCAAATTCTATACCCTAGCCAGACATATTGCCGATGTTTGCAGTTTCAAAAGTCCTCCATTCTCAGTTATATCGCTATTCCTTAATCAATTGAAGCTATATTTGGTCATCCTTAAATACATTTATCAATAAACCTTATAGCAATTGCTTTAACTCGGTATGATGCTACAACAACAGGAGTAGTATACCAATAAAAATGGCAAGTTGCGGAAATTTAGAAATAGTCATTGCTTTTATTAATCGGACCATATTGGGCTAGACTTTCCCGCAACCAAAGACTAAAGCCGAGAATCTTGTACGATGCAACTGATTAGAATGTTTTATAATTATAGATCTTCAGCCATTAATCACATTCTATTCTCTGCCATCAAACTTGTAGCCATGACTATCATTTTATTATCGACAGCATAGCATTAATTAGTTCATCCTGCTCCCAACATTGTAACTCTTGATATATAAACGATTCGTTCAATATTTCCTATTTTCGAAATATGGTGTATGCGATGGTCTGATCCAAAAAACTTTAGAAATTCGATTCGTGTAAAGCTATGTTGTAAATAATTGTATTATACAACCAATGAAATTCTCTTATACAACCTGCGATCAGAGTAATTATCACTCTAAATATTACTATCTGTTTTGAAACTCTCAGCAATGATTATTCTAATCATTTGGTTTAACATTAAAATATATTCACAATACCAAAAGGTGATTTTGTGAAAATTTTAAATATTTTGTTTGAATTGAGTTATAAAAACAGCAGAAATGGTATGCCCTTGCACAAAACTTGTCTCTAATCTAATAAATTTTTGAATTTAGACTCATTAAAATTTAAAACCTAATGTCCTAAGCATGAGGTTGCTGTTTTAAGACATCCTCTTGTATGTATGAAAAGCAATTTAGAACTACTTCAAAAATATATTTTATCATTTTATTTTTAAATAAAAAAACTAATTTTAAGCCTAAAAACAATAATTATTCTATAATGAAAAATATTTACACAATCTTATTTTGCTTTTTAATTTTATGTGCATGTAGAGAAGATAATGAATTGGCAAATTTTGATTCTTCAAATGCGAATAGTTTCAATTATAAGTTCGAATCAATCTCTGGAGTACTAGCGGATTTAATGAAAGATTCAAATGTCAGAAAATACATGAAAAAGCGATCTTTAGAAAAATTTGATGGAGATTATAATGTTTTATTTCAAGATTTGTTATCAGTATCAACATTAACAGGGGAGACGGTAAAGCAAAAACTTAATAAAGAAAATCCTCAAATTTTAAGTGCTATTATGACTCAACCCTTATTAACATTACTTGTGCCAAGTTTACATAAATTTTCTGCCGATAATTGGGATACTGAAAATGACCCTCTGCCACTTATTGCTTTTTCAAAAGAAAATAATGAGATCTATTATACCGCTGCAGATGGGTTTTCCTTTACACAATCTATAGAATTTCGACCAACCTTTCCAGTTATTATTTTAAAACAAAATGAGAATTTAGTTTTATCTCATAACGCACAGAATAATATGATGTCGTATAATTCAAACGATTTCAATTATTCATATATTACAAATCCTTTAGTTGATATAAGAGATAATTACAACAGCAATAAAAGGGAAATGCTTCAACCTGATCCCAAAGTATTAGCTGCGTATACTAAAGCACTGAATAATCCAACCTGCAACACATGCTACCAAAAAGATTACATTTATTATGATATATCTCCATCTGATGAGATTAATAGAGGGGAATTTAATAAAAATTACACAGAAGCTATTACCTCTTTGAAGGTTGAGAGTTATAATGTTTTAGAAACAATAACTGACGACTGGACTGAAGGTAATTTAGAACTGCATTTTAATATTTTTTTTATAGGTGCTTCTGATCAGCTATCAGTTACGACAAAGACTTTTATCTTAGATCCTGAAAATTTATATAATACAGAATATGAAACTATTTGCAAGGAATTTCCTTTTCCAATTCCAGGAAAAGAATATTGCTTTGAAAAAGAGGTAGAGAAAGTAGCTATTGAATATATTTTTAATCCAGCGATTCAAATTGTACCATGGGATATGCAATTATATGGAGATAGATGGCACATACAAGTTGAAGAATATGATCCTTCAACTCAAATTACCAGAACTGTTTCTGCAGAAACAACTAAAGGAAGTAATTTTGAAGCAGAAGTAGGGGCCGATATTTTTAAAATTGTTAAGATTGGTGCGGGTCTTGGCTCAAACTCAACGTCAACTAAAAGTTCTAATATGCAGGTAACTTATACTACAGAGTCTGATCAATTAGGAAGCATTATTCATACTTGGTACAACCCCGTAATTACTGCATATGACCCTTTAATGATTGATGTACCTCCCTTAGGTCAACTTCCAATACCAAAATGGGAAGGCTTTGTACAATCAACTGGTACTGTAGTAGTAGGTATTGAAACTCTACGTACTAGCAAATAAATAATTTCATTTACTATCCTACGGATATAAATAATAATGGACTATCACCATATCCCTGTCTAAACTTTAAACATTATTAAATAATGTTCAAAGTTTAGGCTAATAGTAATGAGTAAACACGAGATAGAGGAATTAAAGTAAAAAGAACTTAATCTATTATTAAACCATAATCCTTACATTGAACGCACCTCCAAGACCAGGAAAGCACATTCGCTTCATTCAAGATTCTTATCTTCCAATTATTTCAGTAGATTTGCGCTCCTAATTTTTATAACATGTCTGAAACAAACACTTGCCCTGAATGTAAGTCACCGTTTGGTTACTCTACCGGTGTATTAATGATGTGTCCCGAATGTGGCCACGAGTGGAACCCAGAAGAAGCTGCAGCTGAGACTGCTGGCCCGGTAGTGAAAGATGCCAACGGCAATCTTCTACAAGATGGTGATGATGTAGTTATCGCTAAAGACCTGCCAGTTAAAGGGGCACCAAAGCCTATTAAAGCTGGTACTAAAGTAAAAAACATCCGATTAGTGGATGGTGATCATAACATTGATTGCAAAGTGGATGGTTTCGGAGCTATGGCTCTTAAGTCTGAATTTGTAAAGAAAGCTTAGGCTTTTCTTTTTTGAGATATACTCTAAGGCATTGAACTCTTAAGATTTCAATGCCTTTTTTACTTCTGGCACCACCACCGTCCCCAACAGTTCTATCGCTCTCATCATTTTGTCATGAGGCATAGTACCAACGCTAAGATGCATAAGAAAACGAGTGATACCGAGTAATTCACGCTCCATGAGTATTTTATCTATCACTTGCTGCGGGTCTCCCACTAATAAAGACCCCCTTGCAGACCTGGAAACTTCATACTGCTGTCTGGTAATGGGCGGCCAGCCTCTTTCACTCCCTATTTGGTTCATCATTACAGCATAAGGCCCAAAGAAATCATCAGCGGCTTTCTTGCTATCATCACCTATAAAACCATGAGAATGAACAGCCATCTGTAATTGATTGAGATCATGCCCTGCTTCTTGGTACGCTTGACGATAAAGCTCTGCCAATGGAGCAAAATGCTCTGGCATACCTCCGATTATAGCCAATGCCAGTGGCAACCCCATATTAGCAGCTCTAATAACTGACTCTGGCGTACCTCCTACTGCCACCCAAATTGGCAACTTCTTCTGATAAGGCCTGGGATATACACCTCTATTGTGAATTGGAGGCCGATGCTTGCCCGACCATGTTATCATTTCATTTTCATTGAGCTGATTTAACAGGTCTAGTTTTTCTGAAAAGAGAGAATCATACTCATGCAAATTATTTCCAAATAAAGGAAAGGACTCGGTAAAAGAACCTCTTCCTGCCATCAGCTCAGCCCTACCTTTACTCAATAAATCTACATGAGCAAACTGCTGAAATACCCTCACAGGATCATCTGAACTAATCACTGATACTGCACTAGATAGTTTAATTTGCTTGGTCTTAACCGCGGCTGCCGCTAATACTGTGGCGGGTGATGAAACTATAAAATCTGGCCTATGATGCTCTCCTATTGCGTATACATCTAACCCTACCTGATCAGCCAGCTCAATTTCCTCCATCAAATTTGAGAGCCTTACTTCCGGACTCAGCATTTTACCACTTTCAGGATCTTTCGTATTCTCAGCAAAGGTGCTTATCCCTATTTCCATCTTCATATAAAACTTAACTCTTAAAACTTATATAAATAGCCACAATATTTCTCAAAAGCTTAATTCAATAAAATATTCATTCATATATAACTTAAACTAAACTCAAATGAGTTATCCAAAAATACTTTTAAATTTTGATTTCGTGCTTTATTTATATAGAATTGTACACTACAACCACTGCCGGGGTAATATGATTAACAATTCAGAAAAGGAAATTAAAAGGGTTGAAGCTCTTGAAAAATTTAAAATTCTGGATACATCCAAGGAAACTGACTATGACAACATTACATACCTTGCTTCCATTATCTGTCAAGCTCCAATAGCTCTCATTTCTTTTGTAGATAAAGAAAGACAATGGTTTAAATCCACTTATGGTCTCTCTATCAAAGAGACACCTCGGAATTATTCCTTTTGCACGCATACTATAAGTAGTGCACAAGAACTTTTTATTATCGAAGATTCACGGAATGATGTTCGTTTTAAGAACAATCCTATTACTACCCACTACCCTGAAGCTATTTTTTATGCTGGTGTGCCTCTTGTAACTCATGATGGGCACATTTTAGGAACCATTTGCATTATAGATAATAAAAAGCGAACACTTACTGAAGAGCAAAAAACAGCCCTTAAAATGCTCTCAAGAAATGTAATGAAACTCTTAGAGCTGAGACAGAAAAATCTAGAGTTAGAAGCTGTAAAAACTCATCTAGAAAACCGAAATGAAGATTTGGAGAGCTTTGCTATGGTCGTTACTCATGATATAAAATCTCCACTTACCAATATACTACTCAGTCATGATTTACTTCTGAATTCTGACAAATCTAGTTTGCCAGAAGAAATCAGAGAGCTAATTAAGTTCAGTAATAATGCTGCAAAAAAGCTTAAACTATTAGTTGATGGTATTTTGGGGTATTATAAAAATGAAAATGATGCCTCTTCTTATAAATCTATTTTACTAACCGAATATTTCGACAGCTTAAACTCCTCCATACAGCCAGAAATTGGTCTTGAAATAAATTTTCATATCAATCACCCTGACAAAAGAATCTATTTTAACCGTACTAAGCTGGACCAAATATTCCTCAACCTAATTAACAATAGCATTAGGTATAATGATAAAGATGAAATTAAAATTGAAATAGGCCACCATGAAGATGATAATTTTTATCATTTTTATGTAAAAGATAACGGCCCTGGAATACCGGAAAAGGACTATGAATCTATATTCAACCTGTTTAAAACGGCATCGCATAAAGATCGCTTTGGAGTGAAAGGTTCTGGTATAGGCTTACCCACAGTAAAAAAGATTATTGAAAATACAGGTGGTTCTATCACTGTAGACTCTAAACTAGGTGAAGGAACTTCCTTTTCTTTCTCTATAAAGAAAATTGCTATTTAATTAACTAGTTGGTATATGAATCAGCTACCTTCCTGAAAGAAGATACTTTCATTATGCAAAGACCTCTACAGAGCAAATGATACCTTGAGACTCTTCCTAGAAGTCATCATAGCTCATTTATCAAACTGTCAGAAGCCTTTCTTCTAACATATATGTTTAATCTAGATCTGTCCATAGGTGATTAAAAACTCAACTCAAACGGACGCTAAAAGATGCCATTCCAAGATTAGGATCTCTAAAGTATAATACTTAGTGACCGTCCTTAATTCCAGAAAGTTTATAAGAAATTCCAATATTTATCAAAAATCCTACATGCCGTAATTTATCACTATTCAAGTCAATTCTCTTTAAACTTTTCTGATAACCTATATTAAGATCACTTGAAATTTTATCAGAAAAATGCTTACCCACTCCTATTCGAATTTTTCCAGATACATCAAATTTGTCAACCTGATCATATAGATTGGTATTCCATTGTTGAAGATCAGATTTTACTTCTGATTGAATAAGTACAGCAGGGAGAACACCGATATCAGTGAAAAAATAGAAGTTTTTTCCATACTTAATGCCAAAATAAATCGGGAGATTAACATAGTTAAATTCCTGTTTTACCTTCTCAACTCCGACTGCTTCTCCATTTTCATTGGTCATGAAAAAATCATACTTATCTCCATTTTGGATAAATCCAAGACCTGTACCTATGTAGAAATATGGAGATATTTTTCGAATATAATTGAAATCAATCTTTACCCCCTTTTTCTTCTCATTGTTAATTTCAGACTCATAAGTAATATCTGTTTTAGCAATCCCAAAATTCATTTTTATTTCATGATCTTGCGAGTGAGAAATATAAGGGAGCATGAAACACGCGATTATTGCTAAGTATTTAATAGGCATAAAAAAATAGCATAATTTTTATCATTAATTAAATTTTACAACTGTTATATTAATATGCTGATGGCCCAAATTCAACATCAGATTAAACTCATTATTGTATCAAAAAAATTTACTTTTAATTAACCAGAAGTCCATCAGTTATTCAATACTCAAGCTTTTACCTTATTTTCACCAATTAGAGAGAGTATGAACCCATTTTTTCTCAATGTATAAAAGCACCATTAAAGGTGCTATTCTTATATTGATTATAGAATTTCTAGAGCTTGACTTTATTCAGTGAGAAGGTCATTTTATCAACCTCTCCGTTCACTTCGTGCAGCCTGCTATTAGTATAAAAAAGGTATCCATTATAAATACTGAAGGTGTCAGCCCACCTTACCTTGTCTCCCTCATACAGGGTTTTCATTTCTTTTTCAGGTGTTACGTAGTTGATTTTATGATGCTCCAAATCGGCCAGGTAAAGATTTCCATCAGCTCCTAGAATCATGCCATCTGGCGCAGAAGTATCCATCACTTCCACTACCGCCGCCTCTATTTCCTCTTCAGAACCATTTATCAGTACATCAGTAGGCACTTGATATAAACTGTAACCTGAAAGTGCATGATAATACAGCAACCCTTTGGCTTCATCTAAAGCAATACCATCAGAGCTTACCGCTCTTTCCCATTGTTTGCCATCTATAGTGAGATGATCTACCTCTGCAGATGTAGACTCGTGATTATCTAGCACTCGCTTACTTTCACCAGTAGCCATATTATAAAGAATAAGACCTGCGTGACCTGAGTCGGTCATATAAATCATTTGATTTTTCTCATCAATTCTTAAATCATTGGTATATGAATCAGAATGATAGGCCTCTTCAGAAAGCAGAAATATATCCGCTAACTGATTAGTATTTAAATCAAATACAAAAATTCTGGGAGTACTTAAAACCCCTTTAAACTGTACATTTCTGGTATCTAACACATACAGTTTATCGCCTTTAGCCACTACAGACTGTACCGCTATAAAAACTGAATCTGATTGCTCCCCGCCAATTTCCCACTGGTTCCATTCTTCATTAGGATATGGTGTAGAACTGCCATCATCAGACACCTCTCTCACGGCATATTTAACATTTTCTCTCCATCTGGGAAAGTTTACAAATATTCTGCCGTGGTCAGTAACCGTAACACCTGTAACTTGCTGCCCTTCAAATTCAGCCACTTGTACAAATGATTCTTCATGCTTAACGCTATCTTCGGTAATTGTATCTTCAGCCGGCTCTTCAGAGGCTTCTTTCTTTTCAGGAGAGCAGCCACCAAAAAAAGTGGCCAAGCCTAATGCCAGTCCCAATCCGTAATTTAAATAGGTTGATTTCTTATTATCCATATGCTTTCTTTGAGTTGGTTAAATTGGTTTAACAAGCACAAGATTACAGTTTTCTAGGAGCACGTAAAATTCAGAGGCTATTAATTATACTGCAACAAGTTGATTTATCTGAATTCCAAACAAATACTTTTATGAGGCAGTAAAATCATTATGTTTAGAACATAAATTTTACGCAGATGAATATTCATTTTGATATCACAAAACTTTTATCGTAATATTGCGATATACAATTATACTATGGGGATTACAAAGGCAGATTTATTTTCAGAAGTACAAAACGAGATGGCCGCTGTAGCTAAAGCCTTTTCTCACCCAGCCAGGGTAGCTATTATAGAGCATTTGATTAAGGCTAACGCCTGCATTAATAGCGACTTGGTACAAGAACTGGGCTTAGCACAAGCAACCATTAGCCAGCATTTGAGGGAATTAAAAGAAATAGGCATTATTCAAGGCACCATAGAAGGTTCCCGAATGAACTATTGCATTAATCCTGGACGCTGGAAGCAAGTACAAGCACAATTCAACACCTTATTTGATCAATTTAAGGGTTCGTGCTGTTAAAAAAATTTCAAAACACTAATCGTAATATTGCAATAACATTTTATTATGAAAACTGAAGAACAACTAAAAAGCGAAGTGAGAGAAAAATACTCTCAAATAGCAGAGCAAAACATTGCTGTAAACGCCTCTTCTTGCTGTGGAGCTACTCCATCATCAAAAGAAGTATATAACATTATGACTGATGATTACTCAGAAACTGATGGTTATATTGCCGATGCCGATCTTGGGCTTGGCTGCGGACTCCCCACCCAATTTGCCCAGATTCAAAAAGGAGACACTGTGATTGATCTCGGCTCAGGAGCTGGAAATGACTGCTTTGTAGCCAGACATGAAACAGGAGCGGAAGGTAAGGTAATAGGCATAGACTTTACCCCGGCCATGATTAAAAAAGCTAGAATTAACGCGGACAAGCTGGGCTATAACAATGTTGAATTTAGAGAAGGAGACATTGATGACATGCCGGTTAATGATGACATAGCTGATGTAATAGTGAGCAACTGCGTACTTAACCTGGTACCTAACAAACCAAAAGTCATTAAAGAAATATTCAGAGCTTTAAAACCTGGTGGCCACTTCAGCATTTCTGATATAGTACTTGTGGGTGAGCTGCCGCCCGCACTACAAAACGACGCCGAAATGTATGCTGGTTGTGTTTCTGGAGCCATTCAGAAAGAAATGTATTTGAAACATATTGAAGACGCCGGCTTCTCAAACATCACTATACAAAAAGAAAAAGCCATTTCTATTCCTACTGATATTTTAGCCAAATATTTGAATGAAACAGAAATTGAGGAATTTAATAATGGAGGTACAGGCATTTACAGTATTACCGTATTTGCACAGAAACCAGGGAATAAAAAAATCGATAAAATAAAAGTAAGCTTGGCCGAACTTCAGCAAAATAGCTGCACCCCAGGTTCTGGCTGTTGTTAAATAATAGCGATGAATAAAGATTTAATATATGCTGATCTAAGAGCAACTGTGGAGGACATTTTAAAACTTTCCATAGCTGCTCCTAGATTGAAAGTACTCAGAGAGGTCAGCGATTATATACAAAAGAAAATTGATGAGAAAGAAAAAGTACAGCTCAATTTTATATGTACTCATAACTCGCGAAGAAGTCAATTTTCTCAAATTTGGGCACAGACTGCAGCATTTTATTACAACCTGCCTATTAGCTGTTTCTCTGGCGGCATTGAAGTTACCGCCTTTAACCCAAGAGCGGTAAAAGCCATTGAGAAAGCAGGATTCAAAATCAACTCAGGGCACGGCAATAATCCTTTTTACGAGGTGAGCTACTCTTCCGAATCACAACCTATAATAGCCTACTCCAAGCTATACAACACACCTGAAGAGGGAAAAAGTAATTTCGCTGCCATTTTAACCTGCTCTCACGCCGAAGAAAACTGCCCTTTCATTCCTCTCGCAGATCAAAGAATATCATTAAAATATACTGACCCAAAAGCTTTTGATGACACCTCTGAAGAAGAAAAAGAATATATAGAAACCAGTACAAAAATTGCGTCTGAAATTTTTTTCATATTTTCGCAAATTAATCAGTAAGCCAATCAACCTATACCAGGTATAACAGACAGGATTTATACCAATTATTCAACTTCTGTCGTGTAAATGCTAGTAGATAACATGAAGAAATATCTGGTACTTTTTATGATGCTTTATTGCATCACTTTTCTCTATGGACAGGATGTAAATGTGGATAGTCTAAAAGAGGCTTTAAACTCAAATCTTCCTGACAGCACGAGGTTTGCCACACTAAACGAATTGGCCTGGGAGGGCTACCTATTCACCATACCTGATAGCTCTTGCTACTATGCAAAACTTCACTTTTCATTTGCCAAACAAATAGGCAACAAGCAACAAATGGCTACCGCTCTCAATACATTGGGAACCGCTTATTACATGATGGGTGATTACGCTCGAGCGTCTCAGGAATTTTATAAAAGCCTGAAGATTAAAGAAGACATTCATGACATAAAAGGAATGGCTGCCACTCTGAATAATCTGGGCATGATCAACGATAGCCAAGATGATTTTGAAAGTGCCACTAAAAATTATCAATCTGCCATTGATCTAATCAATAGCTTACCAGACTTTCAAAATAATAAGGTGCTAAAAAAAGTATTAGTCGCCTCATATCAGAACTTAGCAGCAGTGTATGCCAATATGGAAAAACATGACCTGGCATTTTCCTATTTCAACAAGACACTTGAACTAACAGAAGCGCATGAGCTACCTAGAGAAAGAGCTTATGCATTGAGTAATATTGGTCAGATATACCTCACAAAAGACCAGCCCAATAAAGCTTTAGAGTACTATAGCAAAAGTTATCAAATCATCAGTCAGCTTCATGATCAAGTAGGTGTAACCCATGCTTTAAATGACTTTGCATACGCTTACTACGAACTCAAAAATTATGACAGTGCCATTTCTTTTGGACAAAGAGCACTAAAACAGGCTCAAAACATCAACTCAGCCATTGAAATAGAAGATGCAGCCGAAATACTTTATAAAAGCTACAAGCAACAATCAAAATATGACGATGCCTTAACTATGCTAGAGCTATATTCCAGCACAAAAGACTCACTGGAAAGCGCAAGAAACACTGAAGTAGTAGTAAACCAGCGATATAAATATCAGTATGAAAAACAAGCTGCAGCTGATAGCGCCGCCTTTGCAGCCCAAAAAGAAATGCATGAGTTGCTTATTTTCAAACAGGAAGAAAAGTTGAAGTCAGCAAAAATTCAACAATTTTTACTTCTCAGTTTATTAATATTATTAATCATTCTTATTGCCGTTAGCTACAAAGCTTACACTCGCATAAAAAATAGAAACAACATAATCGCACTCCAGAAGAAGAAATCAGATCAACAAAGAGATAAAATCGCTTATCAAAACCAACTCCTAGAAGAAAAGAATCAGGAAATCACAAAGTTTAACACTAACCTAGAATTATTGATTCATCAAAGAACTCAAGAGCTGAAGGCTTCATTAAAACAAATATCTCAATACCAGCACAATCTCGCGCATGATATCAGAGCACCATACACTACTTTGGTGGGCTTGCTGAATCTTTTTAATGATGAAAGAACTACTCACAAGCAAAAAGAAGAAATTATTGAACATCTAGAAAAAACCACAAAGAGTTTCTCTGTGGTTTTAAAGGATATCTCCCTACAGCTTAATGAGTTTGATAAGAAGATTGATGATAATTAATATCTTTAAAAGGTATACCCTAACCTGATTTGAGCTTCTGTAAATGCTCCCGCAGCAAATGAAAACCCATCCTTAGCAGGTTCTGGCTCTTCAAAATCTTCATAATTGCTTTTAAGCTTTACAGAAAGGTCTTTTCTGAAGCTAACACCATAACCAACCTCAGCCCCCAAGTATAATTTTTTTGCTACATAAAAATCAAATCCGGCAATGGCATTAAGTCCTACTCTAAAAAAGCCTCCTTCATTTATTATTTCATTGTAGTACACTGATTCCCCCTCTTGGAACTCGCCTTTCATCTTGGTCCTTCTATACATCAAGTCGACCTCTCCCCCAAAATAAGGAGACAATTTCTCAGTTCCTTTCAAGTGCTTTTCAAATCCTGGCTTCAGACTAATATCTAAATTAGAATTTCTACTTGCCAATTCCTTTAACCCCAAGTCATCATCCTCTTGCTGAGTAATGTCTTTACTAGTAACAAAACCTAGATTAGCTGTTAATCTAAAAGCTTTCCTTTCTGATTTAAACCACCTCATTTTTATTCCATTTATACTTATTGGATCATCTCCGAATGGAGCAAATTGAAGTTCAAGCGTTTTTTCACCTGCTATAGGCCTGAATTGAATCGTATCTTTTCCCTCTTCCGTACTGGCATCTTGCGCCCAAACACTAACTGATAGAAGCATTAAAAAAATCGGTATTATTTTTTTCATTTTGAATTAATCTATTGGGTTTATTAAAAGTTATAAATATTGTTTTTCATCAAGGTTTAACAGCAGTAGCCTTAACTCTGAAAATTTGTTGTGGCTCACAATTCCAATTCTCATCACAGTTTAGCTCATCAGTTATAGTTAGGTATTGAACTTCGTCTCTAGTGCCTAGTCTCCAAAAGATGCTTACACTATCTATAAGTATATCAGACGGACACAGCTCAATATACCCTGTAGTATCATCCAAATAAAATGAATATTGTCTGCTTGTAAGATCACCCCTATATCGCCTAACACTTAGCTGAATACCCTTATCTAAAAATTCTCCAGGTCTCCCCTTCTGATTATCTCCTAAAACAGTGTAAATCAAATGATTGATATGCTTCACTTTATATCCTGTTTCATTATTAGCTTGAGGGTCATCATCTTCTCCGCATGAAGAGAACAGTACGATCAGTAACAGAAGAATTAAAGCCTTATACCTTTTCATTTTTTAATTTTATTTAATTTTAAAAATAGCACCTACTATATATAAATAGTATAATATAGATAAGCTTAAATGTAATATTGAAATCAAATCAACAACCATGCATTAAACACGATTCCACTATTTAACTTCAAAAAATAAATAGGTTACAAAACTAAAAATCTGACAATTAAACAATTAAAAAAAAGACAATTAGTGCCAATTTTATTTCAAACCATTAAAGGTACTTCCTTAAGTATTTTAAAAAGGACTTAGAATAGAGAAGAAAATATAGATACAAAAAACTCTGGCAAAGACATATGAAATGATCAACATCTCCCTACAGCTTAATGAGTTTGATAAGAAGATTAATATTTAAATCAAAAAAAGGCTATTGGTTAAACTTTCTTAGCCACTGCCTTTTCCAACCTGCATTCCTTCATTTATTACGAATAATACCTTTCTCAGCACATTGCTGTACTTCTTCTTTGGTATATTCCCAAATAAAGTCAGAGCCATTTTCTATAACCCCGATTTTTTGAAAAATCCTTGATAGCTCTACATCATACTCTGCCCAGGTACCGCCTTGGTTGGATAAATTTTGTAAAACTGGCTCAAAGCGATCCAGAGTCTTGGCAAACTTAGCTTCTTTGGTTTCAGCTGCCTCAAATTCTCTCCAAATAGCTATAAACTCCTCAGCTTGATCCTCCGGCAACAATCCGAAAATTCTATTAGCTGCCACCAGTTCTTCTTCTGTATTCACATGATCTTTGCTGGTATCGTATAAAAAAGTGTCTCCAGCATCTATCTCTACAATATCATGAATGAGTACCATCTTTATTACTTTTAACAAATCCACCTCTTCATTGGCATGCTCTAGCAAAACCATAGCCATCATAGCGAGGTGCCAGCTGTGTTCCGCATCATTTTCATGACGATCACTATTAAATAGCTTAGTTTTTCTGGCGATATATTTCAGCTGATCAATCTGCTTTATAAACTCTATTTGCTTTAACAATCTTTCCATATTCATAAATTTCAATCGATTAAATGTGCTACAAAGAGACATTAATTTATTTTTACTAAAAAGGACATTTGTCCCAAGGCTCAAAAATGATTAGAGAAAACAAAAATATTTTAAAATACATATCTCAAAACCTGAGTGAAGTATTTATTACGAAGGAATTTAATAAGGGAGAGATTATACTTTCTCAGAATAAAAATGTGAATCACATATCTATTATTCAGTCAGGCTTAGTGAAATGTTATCGCTCAGAAGCCAATGGAAAGGATTTTATTCAGGAATTTTTCGGGGCTGGGGAAATATTTGGTGAAATAGAGTTCTTCACACATACTGTGAGCTTTTGTTCTATAGAGGCACTCCAAGAACTTCACATATACCAGCTTCCCCATAAGGATTTTGCCAATTTACTTAACAGTGATCCTCAATTCAATCAGCTGATCATGAACTCTTTAGCCCAAAAAATAAGCTACAAAGCGCAAAGACATGCTTTTCAGGGTTCGCATGCGACAGAAAATAGTTTAATGAAAATATTGAATGAAACACCTGACTTATTTAACATCATCTCTAAGCAAGATATGGCCAATTACTTAGGCATTACTTTACGAAGTCTTAACAGAATTTTGCTTCAATTATCAGGTAAAGAAGGGCTTACAAATGAGGAAGGATAGATTTTTATTATAAAAAAGGTTGCATAAAGAAGACTGTCCTCTCTATGCAACCAAACATTTTATTCTTGCATTATATTAATTGCCTTGGCATTAACGAATTCCTTCATACCAAAACCTCCATGCTCACGACCGTACCCTGAATTTTTCACACCTCCGAAAGGCATGTTCGGCTGGGCTAAGCCAAAACCATTGATAAATATCATACCTGTATCAAAATGATGCTTAGCTAATTCAGTGGCTTTTTTCACATCTTTCGTGAATATACCTCCTCCTAAACCAAATCGGCTATCATTAGCTATTCTCATAGCATCTTCATCATCTTTCGCTCTAATTAATGAGGCTACTGGCCCAAAAAGCTCATCATCATAAGCAGGCTGACCAGGCTGCACATTGTCAAGCACTGTAGCAGGATAATAAAAACCTTCATCATCAGGAATTTCACCTCCACATAACACATTAGCACCTTTCTCTACACTCTCCTTCACCTGATCATGTAGATCATCTCTAAGATCTTTTCGTGACATCGGACCTATTTGCACATCATCGCTGGTAGGATCACCAATTTTCAATGCTTTCATTTTTTCAACAAAGGCCTTTTTAAAATCTTCGTAGATTTCATCTACCACAACAAACCTTTTAGCCGCTACACAAACCTCTCCATTGTTATAAGTTCTACCCATAACACACATTTTCACTGCATTATCTAGGTCTGCATCTGCTAAAACGATGTAGGCATCGTTAGAGCCTAACTCCATTACGGTTTTCTTGAGCTGATTGGCTGCCTGCTCTGCCACTATTCTACCGGCATTAGAGCTACCTGTAAGCGTAATACCTCTTACCTTATCATTTTTAATAACCTCATCTGATTGATCATGATCAATTATTAAAACTGTAAAAAGATCTTCCGGCAAACCTGCTTCTTCAAATATCTCTGAGAGCAATAGAGCTGAACCAGTAACTGATTCCGCATGCTTCAGTAACACACCATTACCAGCCATTAGGTTAGCAATAGCATATCTCACCACCTGGTAAGCTGGAAAGTTCCAAGGCTGAATACCGTAAATAACACCAATTGGAGAGTAAGTTACTACGCCTCTACCTCCGTTGGGCAACTCCCTTTCCTCATCTTTCAATTGCTCAGGGCCATTTTCTGAAGTCCATTTACAAATGGCAGCACAAAGATCTACTTCCTGCTCTCCATGTTTTACAAGCTTACCCATCTCGCTAGTCATGAGCTTGGCTAGCTCCTGTTTGCGTTCTGTAAGCTTTTCACCGATTGCGGCAATTATTTTAGCTCTTTCTTCTACTGACTCCAGCTTCCATGACAAAAATGCTTCATGGCATCTATTCACAGCCTCTTCAGCTTCTCTGTCAGACATTTTTGGATAGTTATTTATTTCTTTTCCTGTGGCAGGATTAATCGTCTTAAATACCTCCTGCTCTATAGTTACTTCTGCCATAATTATATCTATTTTAATTTTACATAGCTATTATTAATAACAGACCGACCTCGGAAAAGTTAAATAAAAGAAAAAATAAACAAAAGTTTATTCAGCTTGCCATAGGCAGTTTATCAGCAGTAACTTCATGAATGAAGAAGGTATTTACAGACCCCATTTCATGTTTAAAAAATTTTCCCTGAGAATACATAAAGTAATCATAGCCCAGTTCTGTCATAAACTGCACCACTGCATCATCAGGAGATTCAACTAAAAGCACAGGCTTATTTGTCTCAAGTGTTTTTCTCGCTCCTTTAAGCACTTCAATTTCGTGGCCTTGAACATCTATTTTTACAAAATATGGGTTGAGTTTAAAATCATCCAAACACTTCAATTGCACCTTACATTCTTTCACTGATAAGTGCTTAGGATTATAATACCACATTCTATTTTCCAACCAATCACTTGCATTTTCAAAATGCAAACTTGCCAAACCATCATACATGAACTTCTTATAATAAGGAACATATAAGGTGAAATCTCCACTTTTACTGGAAAGACCATAATTGTAAGCCATAAAATGTCTTCTCTTATCCTTTCTTACTCCAACTAGCAGCTTATCATAAATAAATTTATTAGGCTCAAAAGCGACTATTTTAGCAGAAGGGCAACAGGTAAATATAGAATTTACCGCCTCTCCTCTGTTCGCTCCAATATCCACAAATGTTTTTCCCGGCTCATTAAAAAACAGCCGTATGGCTTCAAAATCTTGATCATGTACCTTATTCATTAATCTGTTTAGAAAAAGGCGTGTCTTGAACTTCAAATCTTGCAAGAAGGGGAATTCAGACTGAATTCTGTGTAGGTAATATGTTTTGTCCATGAGAGAAGGCAATTATTACAAGACATAATTTAAGCAATATTTATTTTAATTATAGACCTTGTTATTAAATTATTTATAACTAAAAACACTTGCTGATGTTAAGAATTTGTTAAGAGATTATTAAATTCATACAATCGTCTTATTATTGGTTAAACTTTAATCTATTTCGCATGAAAGTAACACTACACCCTCTAAAAGTATTGCGCACTCTCATCACCTGTGTAATATTGCTGTTAATTCTAAGTATTGTGGGTAATATTGTAAAGTATACTACAGAATACCCCGATTTGGAGGAGCACGTAATTAGATTAATTGATTTTGATACTGAACAAAACATTCCTAGTTACTTTTCATCTCTATTACTGCTAAGTGTTTCGGTGCTACTCATTTACATTGCCAGAAGCAAGAAGGCAAGTTCATATTATAAACAATGGTTTGGGTTGGGTCTTATTTTCGCATTTCTCGCTATAGATGAAGCGGTTTCTATTCACGAAATTCTTATTGGTCCTATGCGCTATTTTTTCAACCTGGATGGAATGTTTTATTATGCTTGGGTCATACCCTACGGCATCATATTCTTACTGATAGGTATCTACTACATAAAATTCCTTTTTTCTTTACCTAAGAGCTACACAAAAAAATTCATTGTCTCAGCGGCTATTTTTCTTCTTGGAGCGCTAGGCATGGAAATGGTAGGTAGCAGCTATGTTTCTAGCAATGGAGGTAAAGATCTAACCTACGGCTTACTATGTACGGTAGAAGAAACGTTAGAAATGGTAGGCATGTCTTATTTCATATATACATTATTATCCTATATGTCTGTAGGGCTTTCTCAGAGTACCTTTAAACTAGTGGTAAATAAAAGACACACCCAACACCATATACTTACTGATAATTAAGCCAACTACAGCGACCTTGTAATTGCACTATAATCTGATAGGACGAAAGTATAAATATTACAGGCAATACGGGCATTAAAAATCTACCATCCCAATCTACGGTTGTCATTCCAACCGTGAGGGTATGGATGACTATGTATGTAATTGAAAACAACCTGACCTCTACTGGCAACAGTTTATTAAACAAAGCTTTAATACAAAACAAATAAAGAGGAAGAAGTAATATTAGACTATATAAATTGTGCCATAAAGACCAATAAGGCCTTATATGAAGTATAAAATAAAATACCTTTATCGAGCTTATTTTTATCCAATAATTAAAGTTACTCGCTATAAAATGCACTAAACGAACTAAAGGAGGATAGTGATCCGATAATATATTCAAATGCTGTGGTACTTCTACTATCAAATATTTAAATGAAGGCTGATAAGGAACTGTATTAATAGCAAAAATGATCTCTCCCGACTGATAATCTCTCATAAGAGTAAAAGTTGACAGCATCAGATTTACCAAAAGCAATAAAGAAATCAGCGAAGCTGCAAGACATATGGCCTTAATCCACCGATTATTCAGCCTCCGCCAAAACTCTCTGACTAACAGCGCTCCTATGCCTACAAGCAAGGCTATGCCTGTAGGTTTGCTTATAAAAGTGAACAGAAAAAGAAAAAGCATCAACAATAACATCCTCCAACTTCTCTTTCCCTGAAACCAGCTAATACCCGCCCATAAAGAAAAACATATCATACTTATGTATAGTGACTCACATAATAAGTAAGAACTCCAGCTTATTATTTCTATTTGCGCAATAAAAAGAAAACCTGCTAGAAGACCTGAAAGTCTATTTTTAAACAATAGCACAACTGATTTATACAATAGTATGAGCGCGAAATAACACAGTAGGTATTGCGCCATGACTATGATAAGATACTGCGATTTGCCTGCAAAAATATTGATGAGATAAATGAAGATCACATAACCAAAATACCAGATGTTGTGAGCTTCTATATAGAAGCCATTCTTAAGACTTTCTGCATATTCGATATACCTATGAGAATCATTTACATACTTTACACCATTATAGTGAAAAAGCACTGCAAAGACCATCAAAAATGTAAAGGAAAGGAGTGTAATGTGAAACCTACCCCCCATTAAAAACGACCTGCCTAACTTCATAAAGCATGAAGATACTATTTCTAAATAAATAATGAGAGGAGCAGATATTAAAAGGGCCTTTATCTAGCCCTTTTTAATCTATTGTTATTTAGCTGAAGGAGGTGTTGTAGGCCTTACTTCAATTTTACTTGGAAGTGTCCTTGGATTCATTTTCACCAAATCAGTTACTATTTCTCCAATATCTTCTATTTGAATCTTCCAGCTATCTTCTTCGCTAGGCGTATGATCATTAAAGTGAGTAGCCACGGACCCCGGCATAATAGTAGATACCTTAATGCCATATTTCCTTAAATCTAACATAATAGCCTGGCTAAAACCAGTAAGACCAAACTTACTAGCATTATAAGCCGAGCCTCCGGCAAAGAAATTAGTTCCTGCTAAGCTGGAAATGGTAATAATATAACCATTGCTTTCTTTCAAGGCTTCTAATGAAGCTTTTACGCTATAAAAAACCCCGGTTAAGTTAGTATCAATTGTGTCTTGCCACTGATCAGCGGTAAGCTCCTCTATGGATGCAAAATGACCTAAACCTGCATTAGCCACCAGCACATCTATCTTACCCCACTTATCAACTGTCTTTTGAATCGCTTGCTTTTGAGAATCAAAACTACGTACATCTGCCTCAAGTGCCAGTACGTCATCAGATCCAAGATTAGCAGCTGCATCATCTGCTGCCTTCTGAGAACGGCTGGTTATAGCTACCTTCACGCCTTCTTTTAAAAGCGAGGCCGCTACCCCATACCCTATTCCTTTACTTCCACCTGTTATAAATGCTACTTTTCCTTTTAAATCGCTCATTTGAAAATTTAATTAAAGTTTAAACTTGCACCCTTATAACGCACCTGAAGCTTTCAGGTTTTATTGAATTTAAATTCCTTTCTACTTAATGCTTCATAGTCATAAGTACCTCAAAAGCTCCTCCTTATTTATAAACCTTCACTCTACTTCTCAACACCTCTCTCAAAATATAAAATCACTTTTATAAATCTATTTTAAATAGAGTAAACTTCTTAAATAAATTATTTTTATAAAATAATTTATGTTTTAATCAAGATTCATTAACTTAAGATATATTTTATAAAGCGTTATCCTAAACCAAGGAATAGTATTAAATACGGTTATCAACAACCGTAAATACTTTAAATATTTCGATATTATACTGTATTAAAAAAACTGCCATAACTCACTGAATACATTTCCGTTACGCATAGCTGATGTATTTTTGTAAGGTTAGCTTTTAGCCTTAGATGTGTTTTTGTAGTAACACATTATGCCCCTCCTAAGTATTTTTATGACATCTTTAAAGCGTTCAACCAAAACCTTTATTTATATGTCACAATATTACTATCTATCAATTCAACAATCTGGTACACCAATCTTAGTACATCACCTGCAACCCTAAGTACCAGCTTACCCAAGATAATACATAGTACTCTCACGCTATTAACCTAGTTGCTACCCAATCTTATATTGGGGAAAGTAACGCTTGTTCCATTTTTTCATTTAAACCTAATTAAATCATGCAAGTAAAGCATTACCGATTAGCGAACTGCCATAAAATATTGGCGGTTATTTTATTTCTTTTATGTTCAGCCCAAGCTTGGGCACAAACACTACCCTATCAAGTCGTCAACAACTCACCTTATCCTGATAGCGAAGTATACGTTGGGATAGTAGGGATTACTGACGGCCACGTATGGGTAGACCCAGTGACAGGACAGGTAAATCCCATGAATTCTTCGTACAATACCGTACAGGGTCCTGTTTACGGAGGCAATAAAGGTCCTGGTAATAATGGTCTCTATGCCAACTGTTTCAGAAAGCTTAGTGATATTAGCAACAACACCATTAACATCCCTAAAATAGCGGGATGTAGGATTATGATTGCCTTCGAAAGCCAATTATACCTATACTTTTTCGGGCATTCGGGCGCTACTAGCGGGTATGCAGCCCCAAACCTGGAAAACCCAACAGATCCTAATCAGGGTATAAAGTATGAGCTAATTGAGCTCACATATAATAATAATGGACTATGGTGTAATACTACCAGGGTAGACAGTTATCAGTTTCCTATGGGCTTAGAAGTGTGGGGAAACAACTTTTATAAAAAAGTTGGAGAACAAAAAGCTCATGCCGAAATCCTATCTGAATGGCAAAACAATGCACCTACAGAATTTCAAGGGCTACTGGATAACTCAGAAGGTATCATTCAGTTTCCTACTAAAAACAGTTCCTTTCCAAATAATTTCTTTCAGGGGTATATAGATGCTATCTGGAGCAAATATTCAAGTCAGCAATTAGTCTTCAACTCAGGACAAGCCGGTGTATGGAGAGGGAGTGTACAAGGAGGAAATCAGTTTGTGTTTACCAGAGACAGTGACGGGCAAGTAGCTACCATTCCTGGTAAACCAACTACAGAAGAGGCCATGGAAGGCAGTGGTGTAATGGCTTCTGGCGGACAATGGGATTTAGTAGTGCAAGCTCAGTTTGTAGCTGCAATCACTCGTCATGCTATTGATCTAAACGTGCCATCTGGGGTGCTTCAAGATTTCGGCAACGCTTCTAAGTATTACCAAACATGGCCTTACAACTGGTACGCGAAGTTCTTCCACAGAGAAGATATCAGTTTCGAAGGTCAGACGTATGCTTTTGCCTACGACGATGTTTTTGATCAATCAGCTACCGTACATACCCCCAGCCCTTCCAGCATAAAAATAACCCTTGGTGGTTTTGATGGAAATGACGGCGGAGGTAACCCTGGTTTTTCTAAGTTTATAGAAGCAGAAAATTATGGTTCAATGCAAGGTGTTGAGCTAGAAAATTGCTCTGAAGGAGGTCAAAATGTAGGTTATATAGAAGCTACCGACTGGATGGCCTATAATGGTATAAATATTCCTGAATCTGGCACTTATCTTATAGAATACCGCGTGGCTAGCGAAAGTGGTGGAGGTAAACTTTCACTGGATGTAAACTCAGGCACCACTGTACTAGGTATGCTTTCTTTACCTTCTACCGGAGGATGGCAAAACTGGACTACAGTATCTCATACAGTATATATAGAGGCTGGTACTTATAACTTCGGCATTTATGCTCAGTCCGGAGGTTGGAATATCAACTGGTGGCAAATCACTAAACAGTCATCTGCCTCAGCAGCACGCAATTCATCAGATAAAGCCATTGAAAACAAAATGGCCCTTGAAGAAACTGTACTATATCCAAACCCAGCAGAAAGTAAGATCGAGCTAAGACTTAATCAAGATTATCAAGATGCTACTTACAGTATCATAGATAAAACAGGTAAAATAATCGTAAATAACAGACCTTACCTGGGCGAAGAGATCAACATCTCTGACCTACCCTCAGACCTTTATCTGATAAAGGTGCAACAGGGAGAAAGACAAATCATCAAAAAATTCATTAAAAAGTAAATATTTATGAAGGCTGCTTGCATGCAGCCTTCATATCTTGTTTAAAGTTGGCTAAATCGATTTAATAACTTTAAATAACTATTTTATGAAAAGTATACCAATACTAAGTTTATTATTGTCAGGCTTTCTGTGTCTCGGCCTAAGCACGCATTCGCGATCTCAGGGCTGGCAGCTTGTATGGCAAGATGAGTTTACTAATGGCATAAGCAATGATTGGGTTTTTGAAACTGGCAGTGGTGGCTGGGGCAATGAAGAATTGCAACATTATCGATCTCAAAATGCATCAGTACAAAATGGCAAACTTGTAATCACCGCCCGCCAGGAAAACTTTGGAGGTGACCCCTACACTTCCGCCAGAATGATAACAAAGGGCCGAAAGAGTTTCAAGTATGGTAAAATAGAAGCCCGAATAGCTTTACCTTCCGTTCAGGGGCTTTGGCCTGCCTTTTGGATGCTCGGTAGCAACATTGATCAGGTACGGTGGCCTTACTGTGGTGAAATTGATATTATGGAGCATGTAAACACTGGCTCTAGTGTACATGGCACTATCCACTGGTCTGATAATAACAACAATAAGGTTTCTTATGGTGGACATACCAATACCAATGTAACTGATTACCATGTTTACGCAATTGAATGGGATTCAAATTCAATCAAATGGTTTTTAGATGGAAACCAGTACCATGAAGCCAACATTGCTAATGGTATAAATGGCACTCATGAATTTCATAATGAATTTTTCATTTTATTAAACATGGCTGTTGGCGGCAATTGGCCAAAATGGGAAATAGACAACGGAGCCCTTCCCGCCAATATGTACGTAGATTATGTAAGAGTTTATCAAAAATCTAATGGTAACAACTTCTCACTATTTACAGAGGCCGAAAATTACTCTTCTATGAGTGGGGTACAAAAAGAAAGCACTACTGATGCTGGCGGCGGACTCAATGTGGGCTACATAGATACAGGTGACTGGATGGCCTATAGTAGCATTAATATTCCTTCTTCAGGTTATTATCAAATAGAGTACCGAATAGCCAGTGAAAATGGAGGGACTTTATCTGCAGATCTGAATGCCGGATCTACCGTATTAGGAAATGTGAGTATTCCTGCCACTGGCGGATGGCAAAACTGGAGCAGCGTTTACCATACAGTATATATAAATGCTGGCACCTATGATTTTGGTATTTACGCGCAAAGCGGCGGCTGGAATATCAACTGGTTTAGAATCACTAAATCAAGCAATGCCGCTGCCAGAATGAATGAAAACCAAGTCAATGAAGCACTAGAAAGACACTCCTTCCAACCTTACCCTAACCCTGCACAAAACAAGCTATATCTCAAAAATGCAGGTGTATTGACTAATCTCAAAATTTACAACAGTCAGGGGAAAATTATCCTGCAAAAACAAAATCCTAGCGAAGAACTAGACATTTCAGGCTTAAAACCAGGCTTGTACACTATTCAAGTGAATGATACAGATCAGTTAATTACTAAAAAGTTTATCAAAAAATAATTTACAACCTAAAATTAGATTTGATATGAAACATCTAAAAACCATTATTCTGGTAATTATGAGTGGAGTTATATCCATTTGTAAAGGACAGGAAAGACTACCTCTAGGTAGTCTTTCCAGCTTCCAAAGTCAATTAGAGACTAAAATTGACAAAAATTCTACCAGTACGAGATTGGCTAGTTCTAACCTGGAAGTAGCTCTGCCTGACCGTTCATCACTTGCATTAGAAGTAAACTACAAGCATGCCACTAATGGTGATTTAACTATAGTTGGAAAAGTAAAAAACCACAAAAACAGCAGTTTCATTATTGAGATCCATAACAATGAACTTAAAGGCAATATTGTATTAAAAGATCAGTCAATGGCCTATGTGTATTTTTCTAATGAAGCTAGAGAGACTTTTATTGAAACAAAAGATATCAATAACGTGATATGTGTAGGATATAAACAGGGTGAATATCAGACAAAAGCCCCACTATCTTCAAAAGCAAAGGGGCAAATAGCCGCCGTTAATGATCTACAAAGCCTCCCAGGTGCGCCCACCTGCGTATTACTTGATTTTGATGGGTACTACCTCCCTCCTGGTACAGGCTGGCTAAAAGGTGAAAGCTGGACAGCCCCTGCCTCGAACCTCAACAGCAGTGAGATACAAAAGGCATGGGAAATAGTAAGTGAAGATTTTCGTCCGTTTAATGTCAATATCACTACCAGTGAGGCAGTATACAATACATACGCGCAAAGAAAAAGACAAAGATGCGTATTCACTCCAGATGATACGCCCTATCCTAACAGTGGCGGCGTAGCCTTTGTAGATAGATTCGGATACCGTGAATGGCCCTGTTGGGTTTTTAACACTACTGGAGAAACTGCCGGAGAAGCCGCATCTCACGAAGTTGGTCATACCTTAGGTCTAAGCCACGATGGCCGCACCAACCCTAAAGAAGGTTATTTTAGAGGACATGGAGATTGGGCTCCTATCATGGGTGTAGGATACTATAAAGATATCACACAATGGAGTAAAGGTGAGTACAACTATGCCAACAACACCGAAAATGATCTTGCCATTATGACAAGATATATTAACTACCGCAATGATGACCATGGCAATAATTTTTCATCTGCTACAAGCATAAACACCAATGATAATATAAATCAACCCGGAGTTATTGAAAAAGATAGTGATGTAGATATGTTCGCCTTTACCTGTGGTTCTGGTAATATTTCTCTGGATATTAATACTGTAAGCAGGTATGGAAATTTAAATATACTAGCAAAACTATACGAGGCTTCCAGTGGCAATCTCATTGGCACTTATAATAACAGCGGACTTAATACGAGCATCAACACTTCTCTCGCTGCCGGCACTTATTACTTAGGAGTAGAAGGTACGGGGTCTGGAAATCCAGCTACTAATGGCTATTCCGGCTACGGGTCTTTAGGTAGTTTTACCATTACTGGCAATGTAAGCCCCGCTGCTGGAGTAGTTACAGTATATGAAGATTGTAATTATAACGGATACGCCATACCTCTGCCAGCAGGTAGGTATAACCTAAGTGCTCTCCAAAGTCTGGGCATCAGTAACGATGATATTTCATCCATTAGAGTACAAAACGGATATCAAGCAATTTTGTATTGGGATAATAACTTTAGAGGAAAAGCTTTATTGAAAACCGGAGACGATAATTGCCTTAGAGATGACGAGTGGAATGACAAGATATCATCATTGGTAATTAGCACTATCAGCACCAATAATTTTCTGGAAGCAGAAAAATTTAACGATATGAGCGGTGTAAAGATAGAATCATGCTCTGAGGGTGGCCAAAATGTAGGTTACATAGAAACTGGAGACTGGATGGCGTACTTCTCTATCCCCTTCCCTAGTACAGGAAACTACCTAATAGAATATAGAGTAGCTAGCAAAAATGGCGGAGGTGTTATTTCTGCAGATCTAGATGCAGGCTCTAATGTCTTAGGAACTATTGATGTGCCCTCTACAGGCGGGTGGCAAAAATGGCAGACCGTTTCTCATTCTGTCTCTGTAAATGCTGGTACCTACAATTTTGGTATTTATGCTCAAAGCGGGGGCTGGAATATTAATTGGATAAAAATTACGCCACAATCCTCTGCCTCTGCGAGATCTGATATAAGCGCTAGAAGAGATACTCAAGAAAAGCTATCGACGCAGCAAGTAGTACTTTTCCCTAATCCTACTAAGCATTTCATCAATATTAATAATGTAGAGCAATACAGAGGGGGAACCTATACTGTAATGGATAAAACAGGAAAAGAGGTGTTATCTAAACACTACTCTGGAGGCGACATAGATGTTTCAAACCTTCCGGCAGATCTCTATTTCATTAAATTAGAGAACGACAAAAATCAAACGATTCAAAAATTCATAAAACAATAACAACACAAAAGGCCGCTCAGTAACTGAGACGGCCTTTTACTTTACACTATAAATAAATAACCTACTTTTTAGTCTGGATAAATAATTTGAACAGCAGTAATATCTCCCTTAGTAAAGCCATTCCATGGCAATATGTAAGAGTTCATTACTGAGTTAGGGTCATTAGAAGGTGTTCCTTCAATGAAAGATCCCTGAGTTTGATCTGTATGATAAAGTCCAAAAATATGGCCCATTTCGTGAACAATAGTAAACAATTTATAATCGTCATTTAAAGAGTTATAATTAGTGTTTATTTCCATATTATAACCAGGACGACCATTATAACTAGGCAAATATGCTCTCGCCACCCAGTTTTCTTTAGAAAAACCAGTAGTAATAGTGGTAGTAGCATTACTTTTATTAGATGCAATAGACAGATACAACGAAGTACCGTTAACAGAATTCCACTGATTCACGGCTCCCTGAATAGCAGTAACCCAAGAGGAAGGCACAGAAGAATCAATGTAAAAGCTTATGTTTGAAACATAACGACTTTTTACGAGATATGACCCACGATAATGTTCTGTAGTAGGTAAGTGTTCTAATGATGTACCGTTATCCACATGCTTCTCTACCTCTGACTTATCTATCAAGATATCACCACCTATGATGTAGGTCTCATCCTTCAGCTCAATATCCTCTTTATTAAAACCTGATTTAACTAGAAAACTAACTAGCTCATCTGTTGATTCCACAGCTTTTGGAGACACCTTTTCTGACTCGTCTTGGCACGATGAAAAGCTAAATAAAACCACCATAAAAACAGACATCACAGCCGCTAGTGACTGTAATCCTTTACGATTTTGCATCTTTAATTGATTTAGGTTTAAAAAATTAAATAGGCTGCGAAAGTATGGTTTATTATTCTCTTCGATTAAATCAGAATTTTAAACCTCATCACCCTCGTAATAATTACAGCATTTATTTATGCTCATAAAGAATAAAACAGGCATACAAACTCACCAATAAACCATTTTATTATAACTTTTTCGGAATAATTAATATTCTACAATGTGACATTTTCACATTTTAAAATCTATGAATAAAATAGCCCTTCTTAGAAGGGAAAACGGTTTCCCGTATAAACTTCTTTCATTAGACATAAGCCCTTTGCTCCAATCTTATAGTATTCACCATGTATTATTAATAACTGTTTTACACGCTACTAAGCAGAAAAGTACCATTCATACATCTTTATTCTTCAAGTTCATCAGACCTCAATATCAGGTAGGTTAGATCTAATAATCTACTTGGACATACTTATCAACTTTACTTCATTTATCGAATGGATTTAGAATAAACAAGGGGCCTGCACTACCCTCACTAATCTTTATTGATACGCGTTCTCTTATGAAAATATATACGCTAAAAGAAAAGAGTTTAAATCACATAGACTCACTTCACCTGATACAAGAAGTGAAATTTCTTACATTATACTTGTATTTACATCAAGCCACAAATAAAGAGTAGATGCTAAAAAAGTAGTTAGACGATCTTGTAAATGGAAAATGTATATATAAGTGGTACTACTAAAGACAAATTTGAAATAGGCCAATTATATATAACACTGTAGTATACAACCGGTGCTTATATTAATAATAATTAAAAGTTGGGTTTGAATGGAACTAGCCTTTAATAAATAAAAAAAGGGCGCTGAGGAGAAAACAGCGTACCCTTTTCTTGATCGCAGAATGTAGGTGTGCTAAATTAAAGTGCCAACTATTAATTTCTTTTAAAAACTGCCAGCAGGAAAATCCTGCTTAGCAGTTTTCTGAACCTGAACGTGAAAAGTTTTACTTCTACAACTAATCATGACACTAAGTTAGACTACTGCAGCTGCTTATGACAGAGGAAATAGCCCCTTTAAGGAGGGGAAATATCCCCTTGCTTTTAATAATGGGAAGTTAAGCATCATTGGACGGGCCAAAACAAGATTTTTAAGCAATCTTAGAAGGAAGGAACCTAGTATATGGACACAAAAAATCCCCTTCGAACCTGGTTCTAAAGGGGACTTCTGTTGTCTATAGTTGGCTTTAATTGATACGAAGGTAATATCTCTCCCTCATTTCCGAAAGTTCATATCTTTTTAAGTCATTTTTAAAAGGTGAGTCACTGATTTTAGCGATGAATTGATTGGCTCCTGAAATAAGCAAGGCGAGCAGTACAATATTCGAGGCTTTCAGGGAAGGCTGGCCGAAAGCTTCACCAATTGAGCAGTACATTTTAAAATATGCACATACAAAAAATCCCCTTTGAACCTGGTTCTAAAGGGGACTTCTGTTGTCTATAGTTGGCTTTAATTGATACTAAGGTAATACCTCAACCCCATTCCCGAAAGTTCATATCTTTTTACGTCATTTTTAAAAGGTGAGTCACGGATTTTGACGATGAACAGTTCTACTCATGAAATAAGCAAAGCGAGCAGTACTATACTCAAGGGTTTTAGGAAAGGCTGGCCATAAACTTCACCAATTGACCTGTGATTTCTAAAATATGCACATACAAAAAATCCCCTTCGAACCTGGTTCTAAAGGGGACTTCTGTTGTCTATAGTTGGCTTTAATTGATACTAAGGTAATATCTCTCCCTCATTTCCGAAAGTTTATATCTTTTTACGTCATTTTTAAAAGGTGAATCACGGATTTTAGCGATGAATTGATTGGCTCCTGAAATAAGCAAGGCGAGTAGTGATATATTCAGGCTGTTAGGGAAGTGGGCTGGCCGAAAGATTCACCTTTTGACCAGTACATTCTAAGACATGCACATACAAAAAATCCCCTTTGAACCTGGTTCTAAAGGGGACTTCTGTTGTCTATAGTTGGCTTTAATTGATACTAAGGTAGTACCTCAAGCCTATTTCAGAAAGTCCATATCTTTTTGTGCAATTTTCCAGGGTTAAATAGCTGATTTAAGCGACAAGCCGTATTAATCATAAAACATATTGTTCCATTCATAAAAACTTGCTCAGCTAACAGCCTCCTCTACTAATACACTTCATAGCAACTAATCTCCACTAAGGATACTGTGAAAGAAATAATAATTGAAAAGCTAATCGTACCAATAAACAAAAAATTGCTCCGCATTTCTGGAGCAACTCAGAATCCAATAAATGTCAGCTGCCTGGTTCTTATCTCTTCTGCCACAAAATTCATAGCTAGTACTAGCATCGTCATCATCGCTTATTCTGGCGTTAATAGTGTGTATTGGAAACAATTTAGCAATTTCTATAAAAGATGTGGAACTATCGATCTTAAAGCCATTGTAAAGTAAAAAATTATTGTTTTTAGTGAAATCTATATTCGAAAAACTAACTTCTCCCTCTAACTCTTCATACTCTATTCCCGCTTTATAATAAAAATGAACTCTCAAATCATCATAAATCCAGCCCCCATCTCCATATTCAAGTATTTGATCTACATTCTCAATAACATATAAAACACCATCTTTCTGCTGTCTGGTGATATCACCTACCTCATTGTATCCTTCTATAATATTATAATATCGAATACTATCAGGTTTACCTAATACATCAATAAATTGATCTAAACTAGTTACAGCTTTCAGCTTCCCATTAATTAGTAGCTCATCCGTCTCTATACCTTTAGGTAATAATTTATCTGGCAGTTGGGTAAATGATCTAATAAATCCATCAAAAACATAGCCTTGCGTTCCATTTAATATTTTCACCTTACACCAGTTGCCTTGCACTGACTCACTCTTTTCAACTTCAACAACCACCTCCTCTTTTCCTTCTAATTTTTCCATCACTTCTACCGGTGCCAAGTATTTCAAATCGACTACCTTCTCTGATGTGAAAGATGGCTCCTCATAAAGTGTCACCATATTAAAAATGGTATAATGGTAATCGGTAGAAGGCCTATTATCTAAACCTTGAATTAATCTCAAAGTACCTTCTTTAGCAGATAATCGCCTTCCTCCTTCAATACTTTTTTCATCAAGCCCTTCCATATTAAAACGATCTGACAGCTCACTGTAAGATTTAAAATCCTCACTTGAAAGATAGCCTATATTACCATCTAAGGTTTCAACCTTACATACATAAGCATCACCATTTCTGTTTAGCTTATAATCAATTACCTTTATGGGCTCTAAAAAATGAAGAGTATCTGATGGTTCAGAATCAGTATCCTCGTATAGGTGAGCCATATTATTTATCACATAGTAATACTTAGGGGGTTGAACTGCACCCTTTTTTTCATTTTTCCCCTTATCCTTTTCTATATCTACTGTTTCATTTAATTGACGACTTTTCTTACAAGAAAAAAGCAACAATACGACTATCAATAATTTATACCTTAAAATATCAATCATTAACATGGAAAAGTTTAAAATCAAATGAATGATAAAAATGATTATTAATTAAATCTATTCCTAATAAAAGAGTCGCCAACTAAATAGATAAGGAACATGAGAAAATATGCGAGGGGCACATACAAAAAATCCCCTTCGAACCTGGTTCTAAAGGGGACTTCTGTTGTCTATAGTTGGCTTTAATTGATACGAAGGTAGTACCTCAACCCCATTTCCGAAAGTCCATATCTTTTTGTGTCATTTTTAAAAGGTGAGTCACTGATTTTGACGATGAACAGTTGTACTCATGAAATAAGCAAAGCGAGCAATACAATATTCGAGGCTTTCAGAGAAGTCTGACCACCCTATAAGTTTCCCCAGTTGAACAGTGCTTTCTAAAATACGCACATACAAAAAAATCCCCTTCGAACCTGGTTCTAAAGGGGACTTCTGTTGTCTATAGTTGGCTTTAATTGATACGAAGGTAGTGCCTCAACCCCATTCCCGAAAATTCATATCTTTTTGTGTCATTTTAACAAGGTGAGCCACTGATTTTGACGATGAACAGTTGTACTCATGAAACAAGCAAGGTGAGTAGTGATATCTTCAAGGTTTTAGGAAAGGCTGGCCGAAAGCTTCACCAATTGAGCAGTACATTTTAAAATATGCACATACAAAAAATCCCCTTCGAACCTGGTTCTAAAGGGGACTTCTGTTGTCTATAGTTGGCTTTAATTGATACTAAGGTAGTGCCTCACCCCAATTTCCGAAAGTTCATATCTTTTTGTGTCATTTTAACAAGGTGAGTCACGGATTTTGACGATGAACAGTTCTTCTCATGAAATAAGCAAAGTGAGCAGTACAATATTCGAGGCTCTCAGAGAAGTCTGACTATATAAGTTTCCCCAGTTGAACAGTGCTTTCTAAAATACGCACATACAAAAAATCCCCTTTGAACCTGGTTCTAAAGGGGACTTCTGTTGTCTATAGTTGGCTTTAATTGATACTAATGTAATACCTCAACCCCATTTCAGAAAGCTCATATCTTTTTGTGTCATTTTAACAAGGTGAATCACTGATTTTAGCGATAAACTGTTTTACTCATAGAACGAGTCAGGCGAGCAGTGCAATATTCGAGGCTTTCAGGGAAGGCTGGCTGAAAGATTCACCAATTGAGCAGTACATTCTAAAATAAGCACATACAAAAAATCCCCTTCGAACCTGGTTCTAAAGGGGACTTCTGTTGTCTATAGTTGGCTTTAATTGACACTAAGGTAGTACCTCAACCCCATTTCCGAAAGTCCATATCTTTTTACGTCATTTTTAAAAGGTGAGCCACTGATTTTAGCGATGAATTGCTATGCTTAAATCATGATTCTATATCAAAACTCACCGAGTAATATCAACTACCTTAAGCATAATTAAATCTTAAGAACAACTGCTATTGCTACTTACTTCCTATTCGGCTTATTACTCATATGAAAAGTAAGTGTTCCTCCTTTTTCTATATCTTCGTGAGTGATATAGGTTTTATCTACTTCTTTACCGTTGAGCTCCACTTTCTTCACAAATACATTTTTATCACTTTGCTTCTTAGCCTCGATCTTGAACTCTTTTCCATTCTGTAAACGGATAGTGGCCGAGTTTACGGCGGGGCTACCTAACATATACTGATTAGAACCTGGTGCTACAGGGTAAAAACCTAAAGAGCTGAATAAATACCAGGCACTCATTTGGCCAAAATCATCATTTCCTCCAAGTCCATTAGCTCCTGTTTTGTACATGGCCTTCAGGATCATCCTGATTTTGTCCTGTGCTTTCCATGGCTGATCCGTCCAGTCATAGAGGTAAACCACATGGTGAGATGGCTCGTTACCATGTACATAATTGCCAATAATGCCATCTCTGGAGATATCTTCAGTGTGCTCAAAGTACTTATCTGGAAGCTCCATGGAAAACAAAGAATCTAGATGAGGAACGAACTTTTGATCTCCACCCATCATCTCTATCATACTTTCAGGATCATGGGGAACGTATAAGCTATAATTCCAAGCGTTTCCTTCAATAAAGCCTTTCCAATGAGTGTCTAAAGGATCAAATTCTTTTATCCATTCTCCATTGGCCAGCTTAGGTCTCATGAAGCCCGTTTTAGGATCATAAACATTCTTATAACTTTCAGAACGTTTCATAAATTCTTTATAGACCTCCTCCTTACCTAACTTTTTCGCTATCTGAGCAATACACCAGTCATCATAAGCATATTCCAACGTTTTGGACACCGAGGCTCTACTGACATCCTCGGGTACAAAGCCTCTATCAATATATTCACCTATACCATCAAAATATCTGGTATTGGCAGTATTGATACAAGCCTCTAGTGCGCGCTCCACATCAAAATCTGCATTGCCTTTAATGACAGCATCTGCGATAACTGGCACACTATGGTAGCCGATCATACACCAGTTTTCATTAGCATAGTGAGACCAAACAGGTAGCATATTATGAACACTCTGATCATAATGAGCCAGCATAGATTTTATCATATCCTGATTTCTGGCTGGTTGCAAAATATTGAATAGAGGGTGTAGGGCCCGGTAAGTATCCCACAGTGAGAAGCTGGTGTAGTTAGTAAACCCCTCCGCTTGATGTACATTTTGATCTAGCCCTTTGTATTCGCCATTTACATCCTGATAAACTGTTGGCCCTAAAAAGGCATGGTACATGGCTGTGTAGAAGTTTTTATAATCATCCTCTGTGCCTGCATCTACTGTTACTTTACCCAATTGCTTATTCCACTCTGCCTGTGTTTGAGCTTTCACTGCTTCAAAATCCCAACCAGGAACTTCTGCTTTCATATTTTCAATGGCGTTAGCTGTGCTTACTGGTGACAGGGCAAATTTTATCTTGATCTTGTCCCCTGCCGCTACATCAAAGTCAAAGTGTGCTCTGATTTTTTCGTTGGCCGCTTCTGGAAAATTATTTTCCTGATCAAAGCGTCCCCAAAAGCCTCTGTAAGGATGTTTTTCATACATTTTAAAGCCATATGTCTTCACTGGCTTGCTGAAAGACATCGCGAAATATTCGGTACGGGTTCTGGCCCAGCCATTGGTAGATTTATAACCGGTGATAAGTGTATCATTTTCTAATCTAATAAAAGCCCACGTGGTCTTCTCATCATAATTATAAATGCCATACATCATATCCAATATGATATGCGCCGCTGCAGCTTCAGGAAAAGTATACTGATGCATGCCTACTCTGGTGGTAGCGGTAAGTTCAGCAGTAATGTTGTGATCATCCAGTTTCACTTTGTAATAGCCTGCCTCTGCTGTTTCATTATCATGGCTAAACTTAGATCTGTAGCCGCTCTCCGGATTTTCTGCTGTACCTGGATTGAGTTGTAATTCGCCAGTGGTAGGCATGATAAGAAAATCACCTAAATCTGAATGCCCTGTACCGCTAAAGTGGGTATGACTAAATCCTACAATAGTTTTATCTTCATACTGATAACCAGCGCAATACTTATATACGTCTCCGGTGTACTTACCATCAACTGCATATGGTATGGTATCGGTATCAGGACTTAACTGCACCATTCCGAAAGGAGCTGTAGCTCCAGGATAGGTATGGCCCATTCGGGCTGTACCAATCATGGGATCTACATATTTTACCAAACCTTTGTCTTGCTTATCTTGTGCATGGCCAACAAGTGCCTGAGCACCCATTAGCAGCCCCACTAGCCAGTTTTTTTTTATCATAATCTTAATATCTTAAATGTGAATGAAGTGTAGTAAAGCGAAGTATAAATAATCTATATAAGACTACTTCATACTTCGCAATAACCAAAACACAAAAAGGAATTACTCTTCAGTAGAAAGAGAATAAGGAAAATCCTCTTCTTTTATGCCTCTTTTCTTATTAGGCTCCGCTCCCATTTCAAAGTTCAGGGTGGCTCCTTTCATGAGTTCATTATGATCTAGATAGTTCTTAGTAGAAGACTCTCCATTTACGGTTAGCTGCTGAACGTATCTGTTCTCATCACTATTTTTCGGGGCATTGATCACTAATTCTTTACCATTTTCTAAGCTTACTGTTATTTTCTTAAATAGCGGTGCTCCCAATACGTACTCATTTACTGCAGGGCATACAGGATAAAAGCCCATAGCAGAAAACACATACCAGGCAGAGGTTTGTCCGTTATCTTCATCGCCACAATAGCCATCAGGAGTAGGTTGATACATTCTATTCATGGTTTCTCTGGCCCAATATTGCGCTTTCCATGGTGCTCCAGCATAATTATATAGATAAATCATGTGCTGAATAGGCTGATTTCCGTGAGCATATTGTCCCATATCAGCTATTTGCATTTCTCTGATTTCATGAATAACACCACCATAGTAGCTGTCATCAAAAATTGGAGGCAGATCGAATACTGAATCCAACTTGGCCACAAAGTTTTGTTTGCCTCCCATAAGGTCTATAAGGCCTTGAGGGTCATGGAATACTGACCAGCTATAATGCCAGCTGTTTCCTTCGGTAAAAGCATCTCCCCATTTGAATGGATTAAAAGGCGATTGAAATGAACCATCTTTGTTTTTACCTCTCATCAGTCCGCTCGAAGGATCAAATAAGTTTTTATAGTTCATGGCCCTTTTCTTATAGAGCTTAATGTCTTTTTTAGATTTTCCAAGAGCTTTCGCTAACTGATAGATGGCAAAATCGTCATAAGCATACTCTAATGATCTGGCGGCACTTTCGTTGATCCCAATATCATAGGGCACATAGCCAAGATCAATGTATTGCTCTGCACCTGCTCTACCTACTGCGGTCATTGGGCCGGCATTGTTAGCGCCATGAATAAGCGCTTCATAAAGTGTTTCAATGTCATACCCTCTAAGTCCTTTAATGTAAGCATCAGATACCACTGAGGCAGAATTGTTACCCACCATGATATTGGCATATCCGGGACTGGACCACTCGGGCAGCCATCCTCCTTCTTTAAAGTCGTTAGCCAAACCAGCTTGCATTTCTTTATTGATGGAAGGGTAAACTAAATTCAAGAATGGATAAAGTGCTCTGAAAGTATCCCAGAAGCCTGTACCTGCGAACATGTATCCTGGAAGGATTTCGCCATTATAAGGACTCCAGTGGATGATTTCGTTGTTCTCGTTGATTTCGTAGAGCTTATTAGGAAAGAAAAGCGTTCTATATAAACAAGAATAGAAAGTTCTCACCTGATCAATGGTACCGCCTTCCACTTTCAACCTACCTAATTTATCATTCCACTCCTCACGAGCCTTTTTCTTAGTAGTTTCAAAATCATCATTAGCCAGCTCTCTGCTTAAGTTAAGCTCAGCCTGCTCAAAGCTTATAAATGAAGAAGCCACTTGCACGTTAATTTTCTCTTCGTTTGAAGTTTTGAAGCCTACCAAAGCACCCGCATGATCCGCTTCCATTTCTGTTTTTCCTTCAGTCAACTTATCTCCATCCCAGGTACTTACATCACTAAACTCTTTATCGAACTTAATCACGAAGTAGTTTTTGAAATTTGTGAGTTTCCCTCTGGAATATTTGGTGGTATAGCCAATGATCTTATTCTCTTCGGGGATGACTTTCACATAAGAACCTTTGTCAAACGGGTCCACTACAATGTAAGCACTGTCTGATTCAGGAAAAGTGATTTGAAACTGTGCTGCTCTTTCTGTAGGTGTTAGTTCTACAGTAATATCATGATCTGCCAGATAAACGCTGTAGTAATAAGGCTTTGATACTTCAGCTTTATGTGAAAACCAGCTCGCTCGTTCATCTTGTTTGAATTTCTTGCCAATTACCGGCATGATAGAAAATTGTCCGTAATCATTCATCCAGGGAGAAGGCTGGTGAGTTTGCTTAAATCCTCTGATTTTATGGCTATTATATTGGTACGCCCAGCCATGCCCCATAGGGCCGGTTTGCGGAGTCCAGAAGTTCATGCCCCACGGCACAGCAATAGCCGGGTACGTATTTCCATTAGATAGCCCCGGGTCTGAATCGGTACCCATGAGTGGGTTTACATAGTCCACAGGGTCAGTAACCTGATCGACCATTTGTGCATAGCCCGAAAGACTATATAGCAAAATAATAGTTAGGATATAGGTGATTTTCATTTTATTAAATTATTCAAGTGATTTGAAGCCAAAAACGAACTATAGACCTTAAAAATAATTTAGTAAACCGATTTACCTAGTTTAATTATTCTTATAGAGTATAAAGCCTTACCTAAGGTTAAATTAAAGGACTACCGGTAAGGCTTACTATCGTAAACCTCTGCTTTAATTTTGATCTAAAGCTGTTATCCATTGATCTGCATATGGCTTTTTGACTGGTTCATCAGTAGCCTCTATTTGCAGTAATCCTCCGTTCATAATTTCTTCATGAGTGAGCCAATTTCTTTTGAGTAGCTTCCCGTTGAAGGTTAAAGATTTGATATAAATATTTTCTTCACCAAAATTCTCCACCTCTATAGTAAATGATCTTCTGGTATTTTTATTTAAGATCACCTTTTCAAACAAAGGCACATGAACATAATAAACAGGCCAACCTACGCAAGCTGGGGTAATACCTGCTCCTGCCAACACAAACCAACCTGACAGAGCTCCTGCATCGTCATCCATAGTTCTAAGAAAGGCCTTGGGTTTATTAATATATATTTTGCCTACAAAAGGATCAATACCTTTGCTATTGTTATTGAAGTAAAACTGATTTACAGTATCTACTGCTATCTTATGAATAAGCTCCTGACTCTTCCAGGGCTGAGAAGTACCATGATACATCCAAGGTACTTGTATATCTGGCTCATTAGCGTGGTTATAATAATCGCCTTCAAAAAACTCATCGAGCTGAGCCAAGTAGGCTTCTTCCCCTCCACAAAGTTCTATCAGCCCTTGCACATCATAAGGCACCAGCCAGCGATATTGCCAAACCGTACCCTGATACATTTCTCGGGCTCCCATTCGGTCAATATCATTTTTGGTGAGGTCTTCAAAATCATTTTTCCAATAGTCTTTATACTTTAAGGCTTTGGCTTCATATTTTTTAGCCTGCTCTTCATTTTTAAGTATCTCAAAGATTTCCGACAGCGCCCAATCATCGTAAGCACCTTCTAAGGCTTTATCTGGTGTGGAATAATCAAAACGGTTATTTTCGCTGATGAGTGAATCGGCAATAGCATCAAAATCAATTTTATAGCCTTTTCTGTAAGCATCTAAAAGCACTACCACGGCATGCTCGGTGCGCACGGTTTGGGAAGGTTCATGGTCTGTAGAAAAGTCCTTTTTCCCATGCTTATACATTTCCTGAACAGACCACATCATGTCTCCATACTGATCAGTATAAGCCAGTGAAAGCAAGGGAAGCTGGGTTTTATAATTATCCCAAATGGCCCACCCGTTATAAAAAGTATTTTTTGATTTTTGCAATGAACCGTCAATAGCCGTATAGCTATGATCTGACTCGGATATTACAAAAGGAGATTGTAAAGCCCTGTATAACAGAGAGTAAAAAAGATCTTCTCTTTCTTTACTTCCCCTTACTTCTATCTGACCAAGTTGTTCATTCCAGGCTTCAGTAGTAGCAGCCTTCAGCTGATCAAATGTTTTGGTGTTAATGCTCTTTTGTGCATGCTCTACATCTACAGAAGAAAAGGCGATTCTCATTTCAAGATCCTTTACCTCTGGATCCAACTTTGCCAGCAACTGGTGGTTAGCCACTTTTTGGAACTCTACTGCTTTATTAAAATATATGGAGTAATAAATCTTATAAAAACCTCTGCTGCATGTGGTTCCCGACACTATATAGCCATGAAGTGTGTTTCCTACTATTTTGTGCTGTTCCTCTTTAAATCTGCCTACAAACGCATGACCAAGATCTATAAATACACCATTATTACTATTGGTGAAAGCATAATGGTGTAGCCCTTGCTTTTCATTTACTGTGAACTCTGCCTGTATTCCATTTTTAAACCTTACACCATAATACCCTGCACTCCCGTCCTCACTTTTCTTTATAAGCTTCTCTTTATAATTACCACTAGTAAACGGCTTCACCAGAATGTTACCCCCATCTCCCTGGCAGCCAACACCTTCCATTCGGTTATGGGTAAAGCCAAGATACTCTTTAGCATAATATTCATAACCCGGATGAGTAGCCGGATAGGTCTGAGGACCAATGCTCAGCATACTAAAAGGGTAACTGGCAGCGGGTGACATCTGGCCATGATCTCCGGAAGTACCTAAAAAAACATTTACCTGATCAGACTGCGAAAAAGTGACCTGATAAATAACACTAAATATAAATATAGATAAGGCTTTGAAAGGTTGATTAACCGAAGGCATGCGAACTTAAAATTTAAATGAGGCAGCAAAATTTCTTTTGCTGCACTTCAATAAATAGTAAATGAGGTTAAGTTTTTGTTATGAAAGTAGCTCTGGATTTTCTTCAAAAGTCTTATATAAAAACTCTCCAAAAAGCGTATTGGCCCAGGCAAACCACGACCTTGTAAAGTTTTTAGGGTCATTTTTATGGAAAGTTTCATGCATAAAACCTGTGTCTCCATGAGTTTCTTGCAAGGTTTTAATGCACCATTTTATCTCTTCTTTATCCGTGCTGGTAAGGCCTTTCATAATAATGCTCATAGGCCATATCATGTCTCTATCTACATGTGGGCCTCCTATACCTTCGGCTGCAGTACCTTTAATGAAGAAAGGATTATCTTCTGACCAAGCATACTTTCTGGTGTTTTGATAGATAGGATCATTAATATCTACCGCATCGAGATAAGGTAAAGATAACAAACTAGGGATATTGGCATCATCCATCAGGTTATAGCTACCGAAACCATCTACCTCAAAGGCATAGATCTTACCATATTTAGGATGATCAATAATTGCATATTTTTTAAGTGCACCTTCTACCTCATCCGCTAAGGCTTTTAACTCTGAAGCAGTTGCGTTATCATTGAATAAGGCTGTCATCATTTCGGCGGCCTGTCTCAAGCTTACTACTGCAAAAAAGTTAGAAGGAACCAAAAAAGCATATACCGTAGCATCATCACTGGGTCTGAACATAGAGCAAATGAGCCCTACAGGCTTAATTGGGTAACCATAACCTTTCATCGGTAGTGTATCAGTGCCCTTATGCGTGGTTCGCTGAAATGAATAAGGCCCCAAGTCTTCTTTTCTTTGCTGATCTTTAAAGGTTTTTAAAATTAATTTAATAGCCTTTTTCCAGTTTTCATCAAACGGACTGGTATCTCCTGATGACTTCCAGTAGTTATATGCTAAGCGGATAGGATAACACAGTGAATCTATCTCATACTTTCTCTCATGCACGCCCGGTTGCATATCTGTATGATCACTAAACCACTCCCCTTTTTTATCAGGATCATCATAAAAAGCATTAGCATAAGGATCTTTAAGGATATAACTGGTCTGCCTGTTAATAACCCCGGCTATAAGATGCTGAAGGTCCTTATCTTCCTCAATAAACTTCATGTAAGGCCAAACCTGAGCCACACTATCACGAAGCCACATGGCATCGATATCACCTGTGATAACGTACGTATCCGGTCTGCCATTTTTGGTAGCATAAGTAACGGTGGTGTCTAAGGTATTAGGAAAGCAGTTATTAAAAAGCCAGGCCAGCTCTTCATTCTTCACTCCCTTTTTAAATTTCTTAATTGCCTTTTCAATGGCCTTACTCTTAAAGTTTCTCTTATCTTCAGCCACACGCACTACAGGAAAATCGGCCGCAGCATACAGCGAAAATGGATTAACAAGAGCCGCAGCGGCGCCTACTGCGGCAGAACTTTGCATAAAGTTTCTTCTATTCATGAGATATTGGGTAAGTATTGGTAGTCAATACTAATTTATTAAAAATTATAAAACCTGATATTAGGCTTATTATTTCAATATTAAAGAAATATTTATTTTAAGCTAAATCGGTTTATCTAAAAAACGGAATATTTATTTTATTACCAAAGATTGGATCAGTTATCATGTAATAAAGGAATTACTTCTTTCTCTTTCTGGTGATTATGAGGAAGGCAATAATTTAAGGTTTGCTTTAAATGGACTGACAGGAGAAGTAAGTTCGAGATTGCTTCATTACGTTTCGTTCGCAATTACCAGTTGGGCGAGAGGTATCTGTTCTCACCCTTATTCTTGTGCAACGTCAGCTTATGCCCTATTCTAAGAAACACAGATTTATCAAAGCCCAAGGCTTTCTAATAAAACCTCATTTTATTAAGGTATTACAAAATGATCTATCCAGTAAACACCACTCACGAAGGAAAGCCTTTCCTAATCTGTGAATTTGTATTTCCTGCTCATTTAGCATAAGATAGCAGTATATTCAATTGAGTACAATTCAATCCTTTAATTTGGCGGCAGAAACGGACACTTGCGCCAGGTTTTATAAACTTGTATCAGTTAGGAGATCATTAAGCAGACTATATCAGTCTTATTCATTTAGTAAATCATTAACTCTTCTAATCTTGCATGCATAAGCTGCATTCTTACTTTTTATATACACAGTAATTCCTAATAAGGTGAAGAAAAAGATAGCAATGCAAGAACTAGCTATTTTAATAATGGTTGAGCGTTCTCTTTCAATTTCGGATTGCTTCACCTCTTTGTGATAGTTTTGTATTTCAGTATCCAGTAGTACTTGCAAGCTTTTATAATTCAGTTGATCTATTATTTGCGATTTAAGTTTCTCTTGTTGTCTTCTTAAATCTTCTAATCTAAAAATGTCATTAATCTCAATTTTTCCATTTTTGTTTACCACTGCCCTTTGGGAGGTAGACATTAAGTCTAAGGTATTAATAAAATAATCGTTATACACCTCTTTATTAGCTACATTAATAGCTTGATTCAGAAGCTCAATAGCTTTGCTATATTGATTTTGCAGTAAGTAATGTTCACCCTCTATATTTAATCGGATTAAGAGGTGATCATTGTCCACGTCTGCTATTTTTTCTAACTCTTTTGCCTTTTTCAACCATTCCACTGATTCATCAAAATCACCTTTTAAATTAAGAACATTTGCCATATTGATATAAAGCGCATATTTCTGATCATCAGAAACCTTCTCAAGGGACAAAGCTTTGCGGTAATTAAAAATAGCCTTAGAATAGTTCTTTTGATCAAATGCCATGTTAGCTAACCCTCCATATATTTTACATAAAACCTCATCGGTAGGTTGGTCCATTTTGTTCTGTGCATTGATAGCATCATTGAAATATGCGTTTGTCTCTTCCTGTTTATTTAATTTAGAGTTACAAGTAGCTAGGTCTAACAAGGAAAGACTCAAGCTCCTCCAATCTTTTTCCTTCTAATAAATTGTACTCGCCTTTTGCAAGTATGGAAGGGCTAAATCATATCCCTGTATATTATAAAAAATATCGCCTATGTTATTTAATGCGTCAGCATTCCATAATTCATCATTTAATTTATCGAATAAATCAGAAGATATAATGTAATGATTTACGGCCTGCTGGTAATTACCTTTCTCCTTGCCTATCATTCCTTTCATGTAATGCCCTCTCGCTAGAAAATATTTAGACTTAACTTGCTCAGATAAGGAGATGAGTTTATCAGTGTAACTATCGGCTAATTCCAAGTGGTCAGTTCTATGCTTCTTAGATAGTTCATAGTATACCGCCATTTTTTGATCGACTTCTAATGGATCATTTTCGAGTAAGTTCTCTAAGGAATGAATATCGTCTGGGAGTTCTTTGGAATTGATGATTTCCTTATCAGCGCAGGAACACATTAATACACAATAGACAAAACAGTGTAAAAGATAAGGTCTAGAATATTTGAATAAGTGCTTCATTAGGTATAAGGTTGGTTGAGAGGTTGCTTAAATCAGAATCTAGTCTCTAGGGGGTCTTTCATGTGTACCTCCAGCAGGTTCAGTTTGTTGGGTAATTTCATCATATGGATCTTGACAAGATGTAGCTGTAAAAAACGTGCCTATAATGAATAATAGAGATAGTATTTTTACAATTTTCATATTAGTTGATTTATGTTTATAATACAATATAGCATTATATATTTTCTTATTACACTACCAACTGAGAGTGTAAATTCTACATCCCAGTATCTCCTTTAACTATAAAAATTAACGTACATACATTTTAAAAAAAAATATACTTATGACATGGCTTAGCTCTGCCAGAAGGAACTCCATTGCTTAAAACCTCAGTCTCAATTCCCCGATATGGATCTTCACAGGCAATCAATAAAAAAGCCTGATAATTAAGCATTAAGGGTTAAAACTTTCAAAGTTTTTATATTAGATCAATTACACCTAATTGTCTTTCCACATTAATATATGAATTTATTGTTAATTATGGAAGTTATTAATATTTACCGTGATTAAGGCCAAACAAAAAGTCTTTTAATCGAAAAATATATCTATTTAAATAGCATAAAATTCTCATTATCTTACATTCACAGAGACCTATAAGGTATCTCATTCTAGCACATACCTCTTCTTGTGCCCTATTCTAAGAAACACCTATTCATAAAAGCCGAAGGCTTTCTAATAGAAACTCATTGTATTAAGGTCTTACAAAATGATCTATCCAATAAACAGTGTCAAACCTCTCAAAATATATCCTTTCCTGATCTTTGAATTTGTATTTCCTGATCATTTAGCATAAGATAGCAGTATATTCAATTGAGTACCAGTTGAATTTTTAATTTGGCGGCAGAAGCGGACACTTGCGCCAGGTTTTTATAACCTTGGATTAGTTTAGGACAACGTTCCTCGACTAATTTTCCATTTAGCAAGAATAAGGAGCATAATCATTTAACCTACTTTCTCTCCTAACTTACTTTCGTAAACCATACAAAATCTACTATTGCAAGAAACATTATAGCTGGTGACAACACCATAAAATCATAAGGACCTAAATGAAGAAAATTTAATATCCCCTCAACAAAAGTTGCGAAAACCCAAAGCAATTTAAGATAGTCAGACCTTTTTCTGAAAGGTTTATTAATAAAGCTACATATGTATATAACCACAAATCCAAGATAGCTACATGCAGCCAGATAAGTGGCATCTGGTAGATGCAAAACTCTTACCAATGCCCCTAATAATAATATTCCTATAGAGACCTTTACATAACGAAAATATTTGGATTTAATAAGTGTGCCGTTCATTAACAGAATAAAAAATCCTATAGTTTCAAATACCATTAAGCCTAAAAATGTCAGTTTTTGCCAGTGAATATTGTTCTGCGTCACGGCAAGTAGCTGTCCACACAGTGACAAGAGCAGCCCTACGCCTATTACTGTTATAAATGGTTTGTTATGCAACATATTTGATTGTTTTTATCAAACAGTAGGTAGTAATGGCACAATTCGTAATAGAATAAAATTAATAAGTATACTATTTCGCTATTTATCTGCTTTCAAGCCCCACGTGACCATAGTTACCCCTACCTAAAACAAAATTAGATAGACTAATGCCTTATCAAAAGCACTTAGCAGTCTTTCATCAGCAAAAAACACCTAACACATTAATCAAAAGCCTTAAATTAACTTCAAACACTAATCACATTCTCGAATCATCAATTATGTGTATAGTTAAAATATAGCCTTTAATTTGTTACTATAGCTCTTTCAATTAATCAATATTCAAGAATCACTACTTCTGTTCTTCTGTTCTTTCTCCTACCTTCTTCATTATCAGATCCATCCGGATTTTCATTAGGAGCAACAGGTTTGGTTTCTCCATACCCTACTGGAACTAACCGATCTGAGGAAATACCTTTTCCTATGAGGTAGTCTCTAATGCTATTGGACCTGGCTTGAGATAACTTGAGGTTAAGCTCATCATCTCCCTTACTATCTGTATGGCCACTGATTTCTATTTTCACTTGTGGATTGTTGACAAGAAAACGCTCCAGTACATCCAAGTCCTCTAATGCTTCTGGCTGAATTTTAGCATCAGCAAAGTCAAAATAAATATTCTCTAAGACTAAAACTGAACCCTTCTTGATATTGATTTTATTAAGCATCTTCTCAGAGAATACCATGGGCTGATCTGGCTCAATTGTGTTTATATTATCTATTTTTTCTTTTTCTGCAGCTTTATTCAATACTATAATCAGTGTATCTGGCAGATCATCAGGTCTCAAGTCTTTGTAACTCTTATCATAACCAGTTTTTGAAGCCGCCACTTCTATACTGTAACCCAGCTTATATCTTAATTTAAAGTCACCTTTCTTATCTGTTAAGAAGCTGGCTTCTATACTATCCTGGCTATCATAACTGTACAGCCCCAAGACAATATCCACCTCTGGCAGTTTGACAGAATCCTCATTAATAACCATTGCTGGCAATTCATTCACCTGTTGCTTTTCCAGGAAATAGATGTCATCACAGCAGTTTTTACCAAAAACAGATTTATTCTCCTCTCTATTAGACACGAATGTACCATTAGCATTGCTCACCCGCCATGAAAAATAGGTTTCATCAAAACCAGTATTGATTGATGCTCCCAAATTCTCTGGTCTGCGCCAGCTTTTTAGAGCTCCTTCAGCCTTAAACACATCATAGCCGCCCATACCATAATGATAGTCAGAGCTAAAAAATAGCTGTCCGGATTCTTTATCATAAAAAGGCGTTATTTCATTTCCTGTGCTATTGATACTACTCCCACAATTGATAGGCTCGGCCCACTCTCCTGTGCGGCTAATGGCTGAATACCATATATCTAAACCTCCCTTTCCGCCCGGCCTATCTGACACAAAATATAGCACTTCTGAAGTCATACGACGTCTGGTATACTCTCCAAATGAAGGTTGTGTGTTGGTATAAGCAGATTGATTCACCCCTCCCTTGATTTTCTCAGGCTTACTCCATTGGCCATGTTTTTTGTTAGACACATAGATAGCACACCTTACTTCATGATTATCATTTTCCTGACAAATGCTAAAGGCAAAAGACTTCCCGTCCATAGAAAGGCTGCCATTGGCTGTGTGAAAGAATTCATGATTAAAATCATAGGCTTCCTCTGGCTTCTGCCAATCACCATTTTGTCTTTTAGAGATATACAGCTTATTTACCGGTGCAAAGTCTTCATCATCTTTCACCATTACTAGGGTATCTGATGGTAGTGAAGTAAACAATAAAGAAAATTGATCTAGCCATACAGGTCCAAAATCAGAATAAGGGCTGTTTATTACCTCGGGCAACATCTCTATTTGATAATCTCTTACATAAGCATCCTGAAGCATTTCCTGTGCCTCTGAACAAGATCTTATTTTTGCATTGGCAATTCTTTTGAGTTCTCTATAATCAGGACTTGTCGGCCTTAACCTTAAAAAATCGAGATACTGTTTCTTGGCTTCTTCATATTGCTGCACAGCCATAAGACTATTTCCATAATGTAAATACGCCAGGTAATAATTATTTTTCAGCTCCTTATCGCTCTGCACTAGTTTTAGTAAACTACTATAAGCATTGATGGCCTCAGAATGATTCCTTGAAGCGTAAAGTGCTTCCGCTAATTCATACGAGCTTTGTATATCTTTTCGATTAGTCTGAAGGTACTTTTCATATAAAGGAATAGCATCATAGTAGTTGCCCTTTTTGAAACTTCTTTGTGCCATTTTTAACACATCACCGCTACTTTGCCCATTAGACGTAACCACAGTACAAGCAATAATTAGAGATAAAACAAGTAACTTCTTCATACTAAAAAATCCTACAAGGTACCGCATAACTTCCTTTATCACTTTTCTTTCGGCCTCTATAAATAAATGATATTTCAAAAACACCAGGGTTAGAAAAATCTACCTCTTCCACCTCTGCAATTTCTTTTAGGCCTGAGATTGAAAAATCATAGCTCACATGCAGCTCTATGCCTTGATATGTGCCGCCGGCATACAGAACAAGATATTCAGCCCACTGGGTAAAAGTACCTAAATCTACCCTAAATCGTTTGTGTTGATCTACTGTATATTCACCTACTATACCACTGCTCACTTCTGTTTCATTTTGCTGCAGGCTAACCAGCCATCTCGGCACAAGCGCTACTTTCTCGTTTACAGTATATTTCACTTTACCAGAAATAAGCTTTCTATTCATATGAGCATATGAAAGGGAATCGCTAAAAAAACTCTCTTGCGGCTGAACCATATTGAGCCATGACGCATAGATACTGGTTTGCCATTTTTTGTTGATTAAAAAGCTGTAAGCCAAACCTGCTCCCGCATCATAGTTAGCCATATTATCGCTAGAGAATGGCTCCCCATTAGGCGCATTAAGATCAGGCACAAAGCCTACATACTGGCTTTCAAAAGTAAGTTTATTAATATCAAAAGATGAAATGGTGTAGCTTAAATTAATACCTAAAGAAAGCCGATGTCTCCCTTGAAAATCTAGTGGATGATGATACGCGGCTGATACCCCAAGTTCCTGACTCTGCATGAGTCCTTGCCCCAAGTGGTCATCTAAAATATAAAAGCCTACCCCCCAGCTATCGCCAGAGTAAAAACCTCGGTTGAACTTCATATCTCCGGCCACACCAAAGGTCTGAAACTCAGAATCTATACTATTCCATTGCTTTCGATAAATACCAGCCACCCGATAAGCCTCCTGAAAATTACCAGTAGCTGCGGGCTGCATAGATAGCGGAAAATTAAAAAATTGGGTAAATTTCACCTCTTGTATCTGAGCTTGACAAACAGAAATAAACAGGCAAAAGATGACTACCAGTAAGCCAACTAATCTCATCTTAAAAGCGTTATATTCTTCTTAAAATTAAAATAGGTATCATAAGCTCCAGAAGCTTGAACATGAGCAATATACACCCCTGCAGGCTGTGCTCTATCATTATAAGTACCATCCCAAACGGCATTTACATCACCCCCAGCATCAAAAACCACCTGTCCGTGGCGGTTATAAATTTTAAACGTGTGTAGTTTCTTAATGCCTTGCTGAATCAACCTGAACTCATCATTTTTACCATCATCATTTGGTGAAAAAGCCGTAGGAATATCTAAGTAAACATTCAGGTCTAGTAGTACTATAAGCGTATCCTGACATTCATAAGTATTGGTAACTATATGAGTTAAAGGGTACTTGGTTATGGCATCGTAAGTATGTATCGGATCTCGCTCCTCTGACGTACCTCCATCACCAAAATCCCAGTAATAAGAAATGATATCTCCTTCAGAATCATCATAAAACTGAAAAGGAATAAAGGCTTCTACAAAACCTCCCTGCACTTCTACCCCTGCTCTAGGTGATGGTTTTATGTAAATCCTCTGGGTTAGTGTATCAAAACAGCCTATAGTGGAAGATGAAACCAGGCTTACAGGATAAGTGCCTGAATTTTCAAAAATATGGCTTGGATTTTCTTCGTTGCTGGTAGTGCCATCAGGGAAAATCCATTGGTAAGTGGCTATTTCACCATCTCCTGGAGTAGTAGTGTTAGTGAAAGGAACAGGGCTTCTTTCACAGCCTTCATCAAACTCAAAATCTATATGAGGAGGAAACTTGATGTTAACAGGTATTGCTGAGGTTGTTTTTTCACAACCCGAAAAACGATTAATCACAGTAAGTGTAACCCAATATTGGCCACCTCTCTGATAGGAATGAGTAATCATCGGAAACGGCACCTGACCTTCCAGAATTTCACCATCTCCAAAATCCCATCTGTAATCTGTAATATTTTCAAACTCATCCCTGAAATTCTCTTTAAATAAAACCGGCACCTTTGCGCATAGGTCGCCATCTTCAACTAGGAAACTTGGCTCGGATAGCTCATCTGCAAACCCGCTCATTCTATCTGTATCAGTACAGCCATTGATATCAGTGGCTGTAAGGGTTACTGAAAACTGTGCTCGCTCTTTAAATGTATATATAAGCTCATTGTCAGTACTAATAAAATGCACTCCCGATTTTTGGTTATAAACATCCCATTCTACTGATTGAATCTTCTTTGTAGATTCATAATTAAATATAATTTCATCGCCTTTACAAAAACGGTCTTGCGATGCCTTTATCTCTACCTCAGGATTTTCATGCACTATCATTTTTTTAGAAAAATCAGTTTCACATGAACCGGTAGCATCATTGTTAAAATTATATCGAACCTTAAGGTCAATATCATACTCACCTGGAGCATCATACATATAGTTTAACACTCTCAATGTATCAAATGCCAGCGTATCCTTAAAATCATAAGTATACTTATCAATGTGTGGTCCCTGCGGCCCTTCTAACCCTATGAAATCACCCAAGCAGATCTCTCCTGAAGCGGGTGTAACTTGATAGTTATTGTCAATAGAGGTATTGTAAACATATTTTCTGGTAAATGATTCACAGCCGTCATCATCTTTCACTACCAGTGTTACTGCATAATCTCTTTCATTAGTAAAATCATGCTTTGGAGAAGGTACTGAAGACGTATTGTTAGCGCCTGAAGCAGGATCGTCAAAATCCCAACTGTAGCTGGTAATAGTATTTACATACTCTACTGTTTTATCATGAAATTGAATTACATCTCCAGCCTCGCAATATGGATCATATGAAAAATTAGCACGCAACGGATAGGTAACGCGAAGACCATCAGAAGAAGTACACCCCACCTCATCCGTAACAGTAACAGAATAATCTCCTGAGCTACTAATCCATATATCCGGAGTAGAAAGACCATTGTTCCATTCATATTGAAGAGCACCTGTACCCTCCTGTATGATAAAGGATTGCAACAAAGAGTCTGGGGAGCTACATTTCAAATAAAAGCTATTTTGACGTAATCTAACAACAGGACTCGGATCTATATGAAAGGTTACTGTTTTCACATTTTCACATCCACTAGAACTAATACCTGTTACTGTGAACGGGTAGTCTCCTTCCTTATTAAATGAACAGCTCACCTGATAAAATAGAGAATCTGTTTTTACCTTTCTAATCACCGTATCTCCCAAATCATAAATAAGAGTATCTAGAAAACTACACGTATCACTGACCGGCAGTACGAATAACTTAAGTGCTTCATAAGTGCAGTGTCCACTAAGGTTAATACTAAATTCTGGCGGATCACATATTATTATTTGTTTTGTAAAACTATTAGTACAAGCAGCAGGACTATCATCAGTAACTGTGAGCGTTACATCGTAGATATCTGCCTTGGCAAAGGTATGCTCTGGATTCTGCAGATTGGATGTACCTCCATCTCCAAAATCCCATGACCAGCCTACTATCTTTTTAGCTGAATTTCTATGAACAGAACTATCTGAAAAATTAACCGGAATACCTGCGCAACGTGGTATGGCTCCGAAATTAACCAAAATTTCATTTTCAAAGTTAATACTGTCTTTATAAGAACAGCCTATCTCGTCAGTAACAATAAGTCCATAGCCACCAATCTGTGCTTCCAAAGTGGCTTCGGTTGAGCCATTACTCCATTTATAGTCATAATTACCCTGCCCTCCATTTATAGCAGGGTCTAGCAAAACTCTATCATCACAAGCTATTAACTCATCTTTTCCCAAATCAAAAACGGGCGCTGAATTAACTGTTACTGTAAAGGTCTTGGTGGTAATACCCGGAATAGGACAATAGTTATCACTAGCCTGAACCACAAACTGATACTCACCAGCATCAGTTACTGATGTATTCCATATAATTCTGCCTTGAGGATTGGGCGTGTCATTATTTGCCACCATAAAGGCCCGAAGAGGACCACTCAACAATGAAACTTTAATTCCTGCAGGCATATCCTCATCTGAAACATCAAAGCTAAGATTGATACTTTCTCCTGCGCAAACGCTGTAAGAATCTGAACTTACCTCTTTAAAATCAGATATCTCAGGTAGTTTGTTTTCACAGTCAATACTTGTTACCTGAATACCTCTACGCACCCAGCCTATTAATTCGCCATTTCTATATTCTTCTACCTTATAATCTGTTATGCCTACCTGATATGCTGCTGAAGGTAAGATGTTAAAAGTTAAGTCTCCACTGTTAGGGTTAAATACAGGATCATCTTGAAAAATCATGAAGTTAGTGGCATTGTAACCATGAGCACTTGAATACACCACCTCAGTATTGTAGTTTACCTTAGGAGTAGCCAAGGCATACCTTAACTCATCTCCATCTGGATCCACAGCACCATTATTAAAGGTGTATTCCTGATTGCTACAAGCATTAACCAATGCTGGCCCTGAAAAAGTAACTGAGTTATTACAAGCGGCTTTCTGTGTATTAATAGAAGCTTCTATAAAAAAATCTTGGTACTGCGGAGTGATAAGGTTGGTAATCATCTCACTTCTGGCCGCACGCTGCCAGAAAAATCGCCAATCTTCACTTGGCTCATAAGCTTGTAGGTTAACCACTCCTCTATAAACCACTTTTTGAACTCCCAGTGCTGTACCTCCATTACAGGTGGTGACCGCCGAACTACAAGCCAACGGCACCTCTTCTACTGAAGATTTGTACACGTTAAACGAAAGTGGATTTGAGGCTTCTATTCCTAAATCTGTAGCGTAATAATTGATAGGGTAATATCTCTCCAAGATGGCTTGAGATCCGCAATCACTATAAATAGTTAAGAAAATCTCATAACGGCTATTACCAGTGCATCGGTAAGTTAATTCTCCTCCTATAATATGAGACGCCTTGGTAATATTATAGCATAGTATTAATCCAATTACTACAAGTAATTGAAATAGGTATCTTAGGTTCACTAATAAAAAATTTAGTCAACCGATACTAATCATTTTGTGTGACCAGATCGATTCTTAAAAAATAAAACCAACAATAATGTTATTATTCAGCAATAAACTATTAAGCAACAAATATAGAAATAATATTACTCAGAAACAGATTTATTTTATCATAATCCTCTTTACCACCGACTTACCTCCTACCTCTAATACCAATAGGTAGATACCAGGCTTGTTGTCTTCTAAAGCTATTTCACTGCTCGAAATGGTATTTGACTCCTCAGCAAAAGCTACCTCGAACTCAGGAAACTGGCGCAGCTCCACAAAAGAATTTGCTTCTACAACCACAGCTTTATACAATACTTGAAATTAAACACCCCCTTAAAGAACATTCAACTATCAATTCTAGAACCCAAAGATTAGCTCACCTGTATTAGCTTCTTCGTATGATTTTAAGACATCTCAGAAGATCACGCTATAATACAATCAAACAGCTCTTTGTTTTTAAAATCAAACACTATTCATAAACAACTAATTAACAGCACCTTAAAAAATGATGACGTAATAAATTCATTACAAATAAAATTCAGGCGTAATTAAAGCGTAGCGATATATTTATAATTTGTGTGATGTTTTACTATGATTGCAAACGTTACCGGTAATTGTTTTAAGTTATATGTTCAACTAAATCTATTATAATATGAAATGTCTTTATTTCATTAAAAGAATGTTTGCATTCTTTTTTATCATAGCCTGTTCGAGTATAGTCACTCAGGGGCAGTACCTGCACACACAGGGCAATCAGATTGTAGACGATAACGGCAATACTGTTTTTATGAAAGGTATTAATCTGGGGAACTGGCTATTGTGGGAAGGTTATCTTATGATGGGTGATTTTGAGTACCGAACTCATACACAATTCTTTAATGGTGTAAAATCTGCCTTTGGAGGCAATTTAAGCCAGGCGATTGAATTTGAGCATCAGTGGCGATTGAATTATGTAAACGAACAGACTATCATTGACCTGAAAAACATGGGATTTAATTCTGTAAGAATTCCTTTTCATTTCAATTTGTTCTGGGACTGGAATAGCGCTAGTGTATCGAATCGTGGCTTCCAGTATATTGATAGGGTTGTGAATTTTTGTCGAACCCATGGTATGTACGTGCTTCTTGACATGCATGCTGCTCCTGGTTATCAAAACCCAGGAGACCATAGTGATAATAATGATTCCAACTCCAGCCAACCGAGAGAGTCAGTCCATTTTTGGGATGGTAACAACATCAGTATCGCTTCTCAGGTCTGGCGTCATATTGCCAATCACTACAAAAACGAGCCCGTAATTTGGGGATATGATCTTCTTAATGAACCGGTACCTCAACCAGGCAGAGAGTATGAGTTGATGCCTTCAATGATTACTATGCGTAATGCCATTCGTGAAGTAGACAACAACCACATTATAGTGGCCGAAGGAAGCTGGTGGGGGTCGGACATGTCCAAGCTAGACTGGCAAGATGGCTATACACAAAGCCAAACAGGTGTGTATGCTAAGTGGGACAATAATTTAGTATATCAAACACACCATTATGCCAATGATGTTTCCGCACTTAATGATAGGTTAGCCACTACCAACCGGTTGAATGTTCCATTAATTTTAGGAGAGTACGGTGAGAATGACATGTCTGTGCTCAGAGAAATGACTGATTGGTGTATTAATAACAACGTTGGCTACTTTCCTTGGTCTTTTAAGAAAATGTATCATGATCGATGTCTATGGACCATCCATCCTGGCAGTGAATATAATCAAGTAAGGGATTATATTAAGAATGGAGGAACCCCACCCGCTAATGCCTATAATAATATGATCAGTTTCTGCCAAAACAACATAGGTAATGGCACTCCTGGGTTTACTTTTCATCAGGGGTTTTATGAGGCAGTAAAGTTTACAGGTAGCACGAATGATAATAATGGAGCACCTATTGGCCAAACCATTTGGTTGAGAGGAAGTAATAACAGGTATGTATCTTCAGAAAATGGTCAGTCAGGAATAATGTGTAACCGTGCTTCGGTTAGCAACTGGGAACAATTTACAGTAATAAGCACTACTGACGGAAAAGTTGGTTTAAAAGGATCTAATGGCAAGTTTATATCTTCAGAAAACGGCGAATCAGCGATGATGTGCGATCGGAATTCCATTAGTGGGTGGGAAGCTTTCGATTGGATTGATATGGGGAGTGGCTCAGTAGCGCTTCGCGGTTTCAATGGAAAGTATGTGTCTTCTGAAAATGGTGAATCTGCCATGTACTGTGACAGAGGCTCTATTGGAGGATGGGAAGTTTTCGACTGGGGAACTTCAGGAAGTTCAGCTAGAATAGCCAAAACTGCTCATGAAGAAGTATTCAGATCGAATTCATTAGCATACCCTAATCCGGTAATTAATAATACTTTCACTCTTGATTTGAGATATCTCAACCTGGCCGAAGATGAAAAGCAGCTCATCATCACAGACCTGGCTGGAAAGATAGTCTTTGAGCTCAATATTGTCTCTGAAATGAGTGAAATACACCTTCCTTCAAGATTAGATAAGGGAATATATCACTTAACAATTAAATCTGGGGAAATGAAAAAAACCACTAAACTGATCCTGCAATAAAACAAAAGGCCATCTCCCTAACGTAATAATGGAGATGGCCTTTATATATTTTTTATTAAAGAGCTATTTCTTTTGCTCTATCGCTTCTAGGTTTTGCTTTGCCAAGATAAAATCAGGAGACACCTTCAAAGCTGCTTCAAACTGCTTTTTAGCTTCTGACTTTTTTCCCTGCCCCTGAGCGTTTAACCCCTTAAGGTTCAGAATGGCCACTTTGATAGGGTACTCCTTCTGCTTCTTATCTGCGGTTTCATACACCACTGTTAAAGAATCAGCCTGAGGTTTACTCAACAGGATATCTGCATTGGCAATACTCTCATTATATCTTTTTAAATCATACTGTAAAAAGGCAATTTTATATAGCGTTTCAAAATCGTCTGACTCTAAATGCAGTGATTCGTAGGTATCTAAGGCTTTATCTTTCACCCCTAAATTTTCATAGCTTACCGCCAAAATTTCCATGGCTCCCGTATGCTTAGGTTTCATTTGTAGAATATCTTGAGAGCTTATAGCTGCAGAAGCATACTGCCCCGTTTGTAGGTATAATGCTGACAATGAATATAATATAGAATCGTTTTGAGGATTTTCTACGTATAGATTATAAAGTGCGTTTTTGGCCATACCATAATCATTGTATCTCATAGCCATACCGTACACCCTGGCATAATGACCAGAAAGAACCTGTCCTGCTGAAGGAGCTTTCCTTTCGTCTGGTTGCTGCTCGTCTTGACCAAAGGCAGTGAGCGTTACAAATAAAGAAAAAGCAAGTATAGTAGTTCTTCTAAGAGCTTTCATTTTTGTTAGGTTTTGTAGTTAAGACCGACAAATGTAATGAATTTATTCAGTTGAAAGCCCTTTCTGGGATGCAATATCCAGCATAAACTTCCAGGCGTCTTCTTTATTATTAGCTATTTGTCCTTCAAGAATAGCCTCTTTAATCTCTTCCTTAATCTCTCCAATTACTCTTCCAGGCTTAATTTTAAAATGACTCATAATCTCCTCTCCACTGATAGGAGGTTGAAAATTCCTGATACGGTCCTTCTCTTCCACTTCTAGCATTTTCTCCTCTACCTTTTTGAAGTTAGCCAGGTATCGCTTCACCTTACTATCATTCTTAGAAGTTACATCAGCCTTGCACAGTGCCATTAGGTCTTCGATGTCATCTCCAGCCTCGAATAACAGCCTGCGCACTGCTGTATCAGTAATATTATCTTTCACCAAAGCTATAGGTCTTAAATGAAGCCTAACAAGCTTCTGCACATAATGCATTTTATCGTTTAAAGGTAATTTAAGCTGCCTGAAAATCTTAGGTACCATTCGCGCTCCTTTATCTTCATGACCGTGAAAGGTCCACCCTGCTTTTTTATGAAAACGTTTAGTAGCAGGCTTAGCTATATCATGCAAAATAGCAGCCCAACGTAGCCATAAATCATTTGAGTGCTTTGCCGTATTGTCTAGTACCTGAAGTGTATGGTAGAAATTATCCTTATGTGATTTACCATCTATGACATCTACTCCGTGCAGATCCATCATTTGAGGAAAGACATGAGTTAACAGACCGGCATGAAATAACAGCTTAAAACCATAGGAAGGTGTCTTGGCTAGAATTATTTTATTCAGCTCATCACTAACTCTCTCCTTAGACACTATGGCTATTCTTTCTGCATTCCTTGCTATACCATCAAAAGTATCAGGGTCTATATCAAAGGTTAGTTGTGTAGCAAAACGAATGGCTCTTAGCATGCGCAAAGGATCATCTGAAAAAGTAATATCAGGATCAAGCGGCGTTTTTATCATCTTCCTTTTCAGGTCCTTCTGCCCTCCAAAAGGATCAAGCATTTTACCATAAATATCAGTAGACAGGCCTATCGCCAGAGCGTTAATGGTAAAATCTCTACGGTTCTGATCATCTTCCAGCGTACCATCTTCTACAATAGGCTTACGGCTGTCCCTTCTATAAGATTCCTTTCTAGCACCTACAAACTCATATTCCCAATCTCCTGCTTTTACCTGTGCCGTTCCAAAGTTTTTAAATACAGAAAGATGAGAATTGTCTAATTTTTCAGCTACTTTCTTCGCCAACTCTATGCCGCTACCTACACAAACGAAATCTATATCTTTAGAAGGACGCTTGAGTAACAAATCTCTTACATACCCTCCTATTACGTACGCCTCCACACCTAGCTCATCTGCGGCTTGTCTTACTACCTGAAAAATAGGTTTTTTCTCCAGCTGATCTGTATAATCCATATCACATGAGTCACATAATCGAGATATGACTTTTTATTCCTTAATTTGGTTAAGCGACAAAGTTAGTATTTAAATTAAAAAGTCGCCTCTGTGATATTACAAACTGTTTTAAATCTCTAATTCCAAAATCCAGATTTACTATTAAATGAAGGGCACGGAATCAATTTCATGGCTTTCTTTTTCTTTCGCTTATCATTAGAAAACTCATAAACAAGTGAGATCTCATGCGATCCTCCCGTGGTAGTTCCTAAGCCAGAAACTGTAAAGTCATAACTGTATCCTATTTGCAGGTTCTTAAGCATAAAGCTCATTACCAAAACCAAAGCATCTCTCTGAACTATTTGCAAAACTTCACCCTCATTATCTATATCATCTTTAATGGGAATACCTCTGTACCACACCCCTACTGCCACAGGATCGATATGATATTGTAAACCAACATCTAATTGTTGAAATTGAGAGCCTTGAAACTTGTACACAAAAGAAGGAGTAATGTATGATACTCGGGCCAATTTTCGAGGGCCTGAATACAATGGCAGCTTCATGCCTCCATGCACGTTTACCTTAATAGGCAGCCTACTCTCATCACCTAAAATGGATATATTAGGCTTATTCATATGATAAGAGGCTACACCAAGCCACAAGCTGCGATTATAAAGTACCATTCCGGCAGAAAAGTCGAAGAAATTCTGATTTCCTAATCGATTTACTTCCGGGTCAATTGACTGCCCGTCATACTCAAGTCCATCTCTTAGCATAAGTTTTGAACGATCAAGACCATTACTTCCGTAGGCAAAATAAAGGCCTGGAGAAAACACCCAGTTTTCACTCAGCCTTACTTTATATGAATATAAAAATCCCACATAAGAGGTTCTCCACCCCGCTGACCCCATTTTATCAGTGGAAGCCATAATTCCAAAACCACTTCTTAGCTCATCAACAAACACATCATATGATGCTGAATAAGTAGAAAATGCCTGCGGTAAGTTAGGCCACTGCAACCTATGGTTAAAAGTGACTCTATGCTCTTGAGTAATTCCGGTAAACCCTGGATTTAAGTATAATGGTGCTGAATAATATTGTGAAAACTGAGGATCTTGAGCCCTCACCTGACCTGTAGCACTCACTAACACCACTACAGCTATTATTAAAAATCGATACATACGCTAGCTCTTAAAAAAATTACCTGATTAGTGTTACGTCTCCTATCCTAGTGGTGCGCTCGCCATTTGATAAGCGCAATGTTAATTTAAATACATATACACCCGCTGGCATAAGTTGATCATTACTGTCATAACCATCCCAGCCTATAGTCTGATCTCGGCTCTCAAATATCAAATTACCCCATCGATCGAAAATGAGCATTTCGAACTCCTCTACTCCCTTGGTAATAGGTAGGAAGATATCATTATCTACTTCATTAATTATCCTACCATCTCCTGAAGGCCCTGATGTATTAGGTGTAAAGGCATTAGGTACTTTTGTGAATCCTCCATCAGTAGCTTTCACCGACCTTGTTACCTGATCTTCACAGATAGTTCCATTCCCATAGTCAGCATACGCTTTTAAAGTAATATCAAATTCGCCTTCATACTGATATCTATGTTGTGGTTCAAATTCTTGAGAAATAGTACCATCACCAAAATCCCAAGTGTAACGGTTAGCCCCTTCTGTATAGTTAAAAGTAATTACTGGCTGATCTGGTATAAAAACTTCATCTGGCCTATAGTCAAAATTAGCATTTGGCGCTGCGAATATTTCGAGAACACCAGATTTAACCAGCTTTTCTGATTTATTATTATAGGTATTGCTGGCTATCAGCTGTACATTATATACTCCTTCCCTACTAATTTTGAAATTGAAGTTAGCCGAAGGATCTACATCTCCAGGTGTTACTTCATCTGTTTTACTGTAAACCTCTCGATTATTATCATCAAAAATAGACCATTCAAAGCGATTAACCTCACCTGTAGTTCTGTTGGTTACATTAATTTCTGAACCAGCACAAGTCATCGTGGTAGATAAATCGAAATCAGGAATTATAGGCTGAGTAGTAAATATAACATCTCCAGTATATATTGAATCACACACACTGCTAGAGGCTCGATTCTCAACCCTCAAAAACACCTTATAATCTCTTGGTTGATAATAAGTTACTGTTTGAATTTCATTAGGATCGACATCGCCCCGGGTCTCACCATTACCGAAATCCCAGCTATAAGAAAACTCGGTTTGATCTATTGGTGATGTAATCTGAAAAGATACGTCTGCAGATCCGGCAATAAAATCATCTTGATTAATAACTGAAAATTCAGCTCCCACTTGTTTATATACCTGAATGTTAAAAGATGCAGCAGGAGAAGAACACCCATTAGCACTAACACCAGAATACTCCACCGTATATGTCTTGGGGTTAGGCCCTGTAATATTATCTATCTTCCAATTAGAAGGGAACACCTCTGTAGAAGTCAAGAGTTCAGTTCCTGTAACAGGATCAGTTAACTTCCAATCATGAGAAACAGCTCCTTGCGATGAATTACTAATGCGAATTAGATCTCCACTACAAACTATAGGATTTTGAGCAAACACAGATGGAATTACTCCAGGATTAACTGCTACAGATTTTTCTACTGAAGGGCTGCAGACAACTCCATTTTTTTCTGCATTTAATATAACATTATAATAAACTAACGAGCCTGTAGATGCATTTTGAAACACGTGAGTTACTGTTTTTCCAGGTTCATCTGTAGTGGCGACAATCACTTCATTAGGAGTACCGTCCTGCCAGTTAAAAGTATACGTCACCCCACTAACTTGATCATATGTGAAGGTATAGAGCGCAGGACTACAATTGTCTGACACGCTAAATTCAAAATCAGCGTCTAAATCCTCTATGTCAACAGCGGCCACTACATTGGGAGCACTGGTACAACCATTTCTATCTGTTACTGTAAGCAAGGTCCAGTCTCCTTCGTGTAAATCGGCATCTGCACTATTTACAAATACAGAAGCATTATCTCCTGCCAAACGTTGACTAATATTGCCATGAGGGTCCATATACTCGAATGTATAAGGAGCCTGCGATAAGCCCAGGCTTACATCGCCATTAAAGAAATTAAAGTCGATTTGAATAGGATCTCCCTGACAAACCACATCACTCGGACCAACAATAACCCCATCTGGAATGGTATTTACCACCACTTCCAAAGGATCTCCCCCATTAGAATAAACAGGCCCGCATCCATTAGGTGTAGTTGCTTCTCTTCTAAAATAATACGTACCAGGGTCGGTAATTACACCATGCTGATAAGATGCATCATTAGCCCCAGCAATATCAGTAAAGGTCACACCGTCTTCAGAATACTGCCATTGATATAAATATCCGCTACCTCCGGTAGTACCACCATAAGGAGGAGACATTTCTGAGAAAACCCCAGGAACTTCTCCCGCACAAATACCTGTTGGAGGTGCCGCCACTACTCCTCCACTCATTGGAGGTGGAGCTGGTAAGTTAATAGGCGATAAGGTCATCCCATTACAGCTGGGGTCCCCTTCATTGTAAACCGCTATATAGTATTGTCCTGCGGCTACCCCTGTAAAACGACCATCTTGGTTAGACTCTAAGCGATTGAACAAATCACTAGCTTTATACAATTCAAAAGTAGGAACACCTATAACATTTGAAGAGGTGGCTAAAATTTCACCATCTTCTGCTCCTACACAACTCACTCCATAAATGCCATCGTAATAGCTAACTACAGCCGTTACTTCTGGCTGCGGATTGATTTGAAAAGTTACAGTTCCTACATTATAACACCCTGTAGCATCATTTTCAACTCTGGCATAAAGTACAAAGCCATCTAAAACGGTATAAGCTGTTTCATCGGGCACTGGTGAGTTCATGAAAATATCTCTAAACCATGAGATTGTCACACCACTGCCAGCATTTACTCGCCTATTATAGTCTGTGAGATTAACTGTTTTCAGTGGATTAACCGGCACATCTGAGCATTCTACTATGGTAGGTGAATTAGCTATTGGCCTACCTTCAATCCTTACAATAATTCTCTCTCTAGCAGCCGTACACCTATGTAGTTTAGGGTATAGATCAAAATATACATCAAGAGGCATATTAGTGTTATTAATTAAATCACCATAAATCCTACTCGGATAAGGCAGATCTTCCAGATCAGTAAATGCGGAACCAGAAATATCACCTACGCCACCAGAGCTACTTACTTTTACATCGAAAGTCATATTTGCTCTGTTCGCAGGGCTTATTTCATTAAATACCTCAAAGTCTATAAATTCACCTGAGCAAATATGATTTCCAGGCAATGGATGAACCATGTTATAAGAAAGTTGAGGTGTAGGTTCTACCTGCACCCGAGCTTCAACAGGGTCTCCTACTGTACATCCATTCACTCTAGGAATAAAGGTATAAGTAACCGTTATATATGTCGAACTGCTATTAGATAGTCTACCATCAAGCACATAATCATTGGTAGGGTTAATACTTAAACCAGTCCTTCCAAGACCTCCGTTCCAAGCTGAACCTCCTGTAGCAGAAGGATCAGAGCTAATCACCGTATAATCAAAAGACAAATCACTTAGATTCCTGGTTTGTGTTGGCGTACTGATGGTTAGCGATATTAAGTCCTTATTACAAATTATAGGCTCTGCAATTATTACCGGATTCAAAACGGGATCGGGCTGCACATCGATACTGATGACATCCGTAGCTACTTCACACCCTGCCAATGTGGCTGTAATATCATAGGTTACAGTTACTACTTCATTACTCTTATTAATCAAAGACCCTCCAATAGAATATGGAAAGCCCCGCCCGCCTGCTCCTGACCAGGCAGAGCCACTCATAGCGGCATCATTGGTGCTTCTTACCGTATACGATAGTGTGAAATTACCTGGAATATTAGGTTTTGTAGGTGAGTCAATTGTAATATTTACATTTCCTCCACTACACACCCAGTCATCTCCATTATTTACTGCCTGCACACTTGGGGTGGGCTCTACCACTACCGTGGCCGTTTGTGCTTTTCCTACAGAACAACCATCTAGCTTAGGTGTAATGGTATAGGTAACTGTAACTACTTCATTACTATTATTTGTAAGCGCTCCCCCTATTACTGTACCTGAAGGAAGGTCAGTACCAGGGAAATTGTAGCCAGCACCTGAAATGGCACCGTTAGGTGAAGAGCTCGTAGCTACATCAAAAGTCAAACCTCCACCACTAGAAATCGTAGGGATAGTTACCTCTATTTCCACCTCTTCATTATTACATACTATGGGTGTTCGATTATCGATTTCCACTTTAGGAACAGGCTCAACCACTACCTCAACAGGTACAGGAGTACCATTATTACAACCACTTAACTGTGGAGTAATTAAATAAGTGACTGTTACTGGAGCATTTCCTGGATTGGTTAAATTACCATTAATATTAAAAGGCTGACTTCTTCCGGAAGCTCCTGAAGCACCCGAACCTTCAATTGGCCCATCAGCACTAAAACTATAACTAAAAGTCAAACCATTAACATCTGTCGGCAAGGTATTGCTCCATACATCAATATTTACTGCTTCACCAGAACATATTTGTGGTGATTTATTATCAAATTCTAAGGAAGGCGTAGGCTCTACTATCACGCTGAGATATTGAGGAGCTCCATCCGCGCAACCTGCATAATGAGGTATGAACTCATAATCGACTTTGGCAGCTTCATCTGAAGTGTTTATTAGGTCACCAGCAATATCACTGGTAGGGAAAGTACCATTACCCGCTGTCATTCCTGCACCAGAGACTCCTGGATTAGTACTACTCGCACTATATGAATATGAATATTTTGTATTATCAGTGCCTGTGCTTTGTAAATCTACTGATATATTTATTTGTCCTCCATTACAAATGGCGGGTCTATTGTTGGTTAATCTTAATTTAGGACTAGGTTCCACAATCACTTCAACTCCTCTAGTCGGTCCTGCCGCACAACCGTTTAACATAGGAGTTACAGTGTAAGTAACAGTAACTACATTATCACTGCTATTATGCAGTTCCCCTTCAATTTTATCAACTCCGAATATCAATCCATTTCTATCAGCATAGGCAGATCCGCTAATGAAAGCTGCATTAGAACTGCTGACAACATAGTTATAAGTAAGATTATTAATATCTGTAGGCTGAGTAGGACTAAGTACATCCACTTCAAAATATTCATTATCACAAACCGTTAACGACACTTGCTGAGGAATTGCTTTTGGAACAGGCTCTACTGTAACTGTTTCCGTTACATCAAACCCCGGAGTGCAGCCATCTATTTGTGGTGTAACTACATAAGTCACATCTAGGGCTTCATCAGTACTATTAGTTAATGTACCTGAAATATTTCCTGGGAAGTTACCATTACCTGAGGCTAGTGCCGTACCTCCAATTCCTACAGGAGCATTCACAATATAGCTATACCTTAACTTGGAAGGGTCATTAATATTAGTAGTTGAAGACACATTAATATTCACAGAACCTCCACTACAAATTATCTTGTTGTTATTAGCCAACAAAGCCACTGGGGCTGGCTCTACCACCACAGTAGTGGTAACGTCAGAGCCTTTTACACATCCATTTACATAAGGAGTAATTGTAAAAGTCACCGTAATGCTACTATTTCCATTGTTTATTATATCTCCAGTTAAACTAGTACCAAAAGGTGAATTGGTACCTCCTACCATGGCACTGCCATGGGTAACAGTTCCATTTGAACTAACCGCAGTATAATCATAGGTTAAAACGCTACCAGGACTAACAGTGGTAGGTGAAGTAACGTCAATATTGATATTTTCTCCACTACAAATATTTGGAGCTCTGTTATTTAACGTAGCTTTTGGTGTCGGCTCTACTATTACTGATTCTGTAGACACTATTGAAGTTCCACAACCATCTAAATGAGCCTGTGCCTCAAACTCAACAGTAATATAACGATCTCCACTGTTAGTGAGCGTACCGTTTAAAGTAGTAGGAAAATTCCTCACTGTCGGCGATCCTACAAATGCAGAACCTCCTGTTGCTCCTAGATCGGAAGAAAGTGTTGTGTAATTAAAATATAAATCACCTGGTACACTTGGAACGGTAGGACTTATTATATCTATATCTATGGTTTCTCCATTACAAATTCTAGGACTATTGTTAACCATCTCAATTTTAGGAGAAGGCTCCACTATTACCATCTTCTCAACTTCATCACCGGAAGCACATCCGTCAAATTTAGGAGTAAAGAAAAAGGTTACCGTAATGTCCTCATCACTGTTATTGATCAAAGTGCCATTAAGTGTAGTATTATAAGGTCTGTCCGTTGCAGATATATACGCTGTTCCTCCGGTGTTAGCATCATCAGAGCTTTCTGCTCTGTAATCATAAGAAAGATCAGCTGCATTGGTAGGAGATATAGGAGTTGTAATTTGTAAACTAATGTTATTACCATTACATACTACACCAGGCCCTGCTACATTTAAAACTGGCTCAGGCTCTACCGAAACAAATATAAACTGACTTGGTCCAGGGCATGTGCCGGGAGCAGGACCGATAGGCGTCACCTCATACGTCACCTGCACTACTGATGTAGAACCATTGGTTAAGACATCAGTAATATTTCCAGTCCCCGTATTTCCTACTGCCGTACCACCTACAGGTCCTGGTTTAGAAATTACTTGCCATTCAAAACCTGCTGTGGGTATATCTGAAGTGAAAATTAATTCACTATCAACCGAAGTGCCACTACAAAGGATTGCACTATTGCCCGAAGTCATATTCGGTTGACCATAAACCGCTACATCAAATGGGTCTGCCGCTGGGCTCTCGCAGGCATTAGAGCTTATTTCCCTAACAGTGACCTGATAATTTCCAGGCTGACTACCTATATTAACTATGATTTCATCAGAGTTTTGACCACTAACAATCGACCCTAATGCTCCTGGCACACTCCATATGTATTGAGAACCAACATTAGGGCTACTAATTCTATAAGTTACATTTTCTTGACCTTCACAAACTTCATCTTCTCCAAGAATCACTGGCTTATCTGGTATACTCACTACAGTAACCATAATTGTGTTTGGCTCTCCTTCACAACCGTTAGCAGTGGTTTCTACTATACTAATAGGCAACCCTGGTGCAGGCACAGTATTAGGAAAAGTTAGAGGAAGAAAGAAGTTATTAAGAGTAGTTCCACTTTCTACTACAAATTCACCAGATGCAGGTAAAGTCCATTGGTAAGTGGAGTTAGGGTTTAAAGAACCACTGACCTGAAAAAACACAGGCTCTGTATCATTAACACATAAAGTAATTTTATCAGGAGTACTTCCTGACACCTGTATAGGATTCACTTTAGGCTGCGGATGTACTATAATAGAAAGCTCTGCAATATCAGAACAACCTGCCGCGCTATTATCTACAAGTGCATAAAACGTATCTCCATCCTGAATACCATCTACACTTGAAGGGTTAGAAACGGCATATACAGGATCCATGCTAGGGTCTGTGAACCATGACACTACTCTATCTGCTGCTGCAGCGGGAGCAATAATATCGCCTTCATATAAAGTAAGGTCTACTCCATCTACTATACCATCATCAAGCACATCTTCACAAAGTTCTGCCGTAAAATCATTGGCTGCAGGTAAACCTACCACAGAAAAAGTTACAGTGCCTTTATTAGTACAGCCTGTGGTTGTATTTTCAACATTTACATATAATACCTGACCATTACTCACTTCATAAGCAGTAGGGTCTCCAATAGAAATAGTTAAAGCATTATTTTCATAAAAATTCACTTGCCTTTCAGATGAAACAGCAGCACCTACTATATCATCTATATAAGCTGTAAGATCTACTTCTGATATACCGGAACCTGAAATTCCTTCACAAACCTCAGGGGTAGGATCTGTAACAGATGGTGGAGGCAACCTTTCCAAGTCAATAGTCGCAATACTTGCGGCACAAACACCATAATCGCTACTTACTGTCCAGGTTACAGTGGTAGTACCTACTGGTAATCCTGAAATTCTAGTGGTAGGATCATATACGTCATCAATTACCACCGAGCTATTTTTTGATTTCAGCACTATATCATCAAAGCTGATAATCTCATCATCAGAGTTATTTCTTAATCGTACTATGATCACCAATGAAGAACCGCCACCAGGAATAGTTTCAGAAATATTTACACTCCCGAAATTTCCCGATTGCTCACCTCCAATAAGAACCTCAGCTCCTCCATCTATTTGGTAATACACACCTACATAATCTCTTCCTGATCCAGTTGATTCCATAGTACCTGACTGAGCCAGTGAAATTTCAAAATCCATATCGCTAACCCCTGATATGTCTATTGAACTAGATGTCCAGACGCCTTCACTGTCTATATCTCTGGCTTCAAACCTTCCTCCACGAACTTCAAAGTAATCATTAGCATCCACTAACTGACTCTGATCAGCTTGTGATGTCCATCCGAAAATACCTGTACCTGAAGTAGTTCCATCAGGCACACCAGCAAAACTCTGAGAATAAAGCATGCCCGGGTAAGTCCAAACACCACTACCTGAAGTAGGTGCGGTAGCGGAAAGATCATAAAAATCTTCACAGAATGGCGCAGGGGTAGCTCCTGCATCAGCAGTAGATGGCACTCTATCCATTATCAATTTTACAGGCACCCTATCTGCACTTACACAGCCAGTGGTTGTATTCCTTACTTCTGCATAATAGGTTCCTGCTGCTCCAGGTGTGAATACGTGATTTCCACTAAGCAAGATACTTGTACTAGGAGTATCTCCTGCATACCAATCTACAGTAAGCCCTGCTCCAGGAGCATCTACTTGTATAGCGGCACTAAAAATATCCGTCTGGCAAGCGATGACATCATCGCCACCTGTGCCTGCATCAGGGCGAGGATTGATAACTATTGTTTCTGTTTCATTAACATCTGTAATACAACCTGAAGCAGATTCCTTTATTGAAAGTATTTCATAAACATAACTACCAGTTGCACTTCCTAATTCATTGATAAAATCAGGCACTAACCTCATTATACCACTAGCATTTGAATTAAGCGTAGCTCTTATAATAGAGCCCCCATCAATTCTATACCGAATCTCATAACTTTTAACAGAATGGTCGATAACTTCAATTTCAATATAGGCCGTTGAAGTACTAGCACCATCATCACAAACTGGGCCACCTATTAATCTAACTTCACTTACTGTAGGGGGTGTACCTCCTATAGTTATGGTGTTAGATATATTTAAAGACTCATCACAACCTGCCGCATCAGATAACATTACCAACCTGTACTCTGTCTCTACGCTAGGCGCTGGGTCAGGGATGACATAAGTATTACTTGTATAATTACTTTCGGTTATATAAGCAGACGGAGTTGAAGCACCATTTTCATACACTTCAATTATAAAATCGAAATCAGCAGGGAAATCACTATTAAAAGTAAAAACGATATCATCTGCAGGAAGACCGGCACAAACTGCACCTCCTCCTGATACTCCAGCAGTGGGACCTCCTGAAATCGGGATAGTTAAAGTTCTTACATCAGATTCACAAGCAGGATTCATTACATATTGTCTAACTACCGATATTTCTCGAGTAGTAGAGGTAAAATTCCCAGGAACGTTAAAGTCTACCACTACAGAGCTGCCTTCATTAGATCCATCTATGGTAATACCTGTGCCGCTAACAAACCATACGTACTTCACGCCCACTCCTGCAGGGTCTGAAACACTGAAAACCACATCCTGATCATCTCTACAAACAGGATCATCAGGGGTAATAACACCTGGTTGATCTAAATCTTCCTTGATTTCTATAAATACCTGAACAGGATCACTTTCACACTGCAAGCCCGCAGCAGCATTATAAGTTACCCATACACTGTAAATGCCAGGCACATTGGTGTTTATTCCTCCTGGATATAAGTTAGGAGGCAATGTATTTGAATTGTTCCAGTAGTTAGTAATATAATTACCTCCTGCTCTGGGGTCAGCATCAAACCAGTTAATATATAAACTTGGTTGAGGTACCGATACTTCGAAGTTAGGCACTGTCTCTCCTTCACAAATGACTTTATCAATAGGAGTAAGTGGTAAAGGCTTATCTACTACCCTGATAATTTTGTTAGTAGTTACAGGATCTTCACTTCCATTAGGGAAACTTCCGAAATTAGGATTAACAGAGGGATCAAAACTTCCTGCTACTGGATTTAAATAGTCTCCATCAGACGTATTATTATCATAAGGATTACAAACATTCCAGCTTCTTAGCTCCACTTCAAATATTTCACCTGTTAGAGCAGTTTCTGGTAGTTGAATATCCAACGTAAGCTCATTATCTGGGTTAGGTGTATTATCTCCTATAAACACTACAGGGCCATAATAAGGTAAGGACGTCACTTCTACACCGCCAATAGTTACATTACCTGTAATACTGGAGCTGGTTCCATAAACATATTGCACCCAGCGCTCTTCTCTATTACGCGCATCTGTACCTGTTGAAGCATCAACTAAATCAGGTTGGGTACAGTTAAATTCACTTTCATCTCTTGCTCTAATAGGACTAGTTTCTCCCTCACAAATATGAATCTCGTCTCCCTGCTCATTTCCAGCTGAAGATGGATCATGACGCATAACCTGCTCTCCAACATTGGGATTGTCCAGCTCATCATATACTATAACAAGAAAATCCTGATTCAAATCCGCACCGGTACAAGAAGCTCCGTTGATCATTAGCTGAGCAGATGCCTCATAGCTACATGTGGGGCCGTTATCAAGATAAGTATGCCTCATCTGAACTCTCCACTCTCCTACTGCCCCTATGTAGGTCAGATCTAAAACTTCCGTAGTACCGTCTGCCCAGTTCACATTTACCTGAATTAAATCAGCATTTGACCAGCTAGAGCTGGAGGCTACAACCGTTCTGATCACTTCATCTCCCCCACAGTTAAGACTGGTTGAGGTGAGCACTCCAAAACTAGCGCTTTGTGAACAGTTAGCACTCTGCCCAAAAGCAGATACGCATCCAATAAATAAAAAAAATAACAGAAAAATATTAGAGCTAAAAAATAATCTGCGTTTCAAAGAAATAAACATCAAGGTATTACGTTAAAGTAAGTTATACTCTATTGAAATAAACATTATTCAATTTTTATGCGTTTCTCGAGATCAGATATTTCGAGAATAATTTCAATCCAACCTTAAAATATTTTTATAAAAAACATCAATAAGAAGGACTAAATGCATTTACTTATACATACGTCTCAGAGGCCTTGGGTAAGTTTTACATGAAATTTTATTTTTGTATTAGTATCTAATTCACCTGATTACTATACCTTTGTATCCCATAAGTTTTATTGAAACATTTAACCCAACTTATGGCCACAGCAAAGTACATTTTCGTTACCGGCGGGGTAACATCTTCTTTAGGAAAAGGAATCATTTCAGCTTCACTAGGAAAGTTATTACAAGCCAGAGGCTTCAAAGTAACTATTCAAAAATTTGACCCATATATTAATATTGATCCAGGAACGTTAAATCCATATGAACATGGAGAGTGCTACGTTACTGATGATGGTGCCGAAACTGATCTTGACCTTGGCCATTATGAAAGATTTTTAAATACTCCTACGTCTCAAGCTAACAACATTACTACGGGACGTATTTATAACAACGTAATCACTAAGGAGAGAAAAGGTGAATATCTGGGAAAAACAGTACAGGTAGTACCTCATATTACTGATGAGATCAAAAGAAACATATACCTTTTAGGTGAAAGTGGTGATTATGATTTTGTAATAACGGAAATAGGCGGTTGTGTAGGAGATATTGAGTCACTACCATTTATTGAAGCCGTTCGCCAGGTAAAATGGGATGTAGGCACCAATAACTTCTTAGTAATACACTTAACCCTTATTCCTTATTTGAGTGCGGCCAAAGAATTAAAAACCAAGCCTACTCAGCATTCTGTAAAGCAGCTTCTTGAAGCCGGTATTCAGCCAGATATACTTGTTTGCCGCTCTGAGAGAAGAATACCAGTAGAAATAAGGAAAAAACTGGCTCTATTTTGCAACGTTCATATCAATTCTGTTATCGAATCTCAAGATGCAGAAACCATTTATGATGTGCCTTTGCATATGCGTAAAGAAAAACTAGCAGAACGTGTACTTGCAAAATTAAAAATGCCTAATAAAACAGAACCCAACCTGGATATGTGGAAGGAGTTTTTAGGCAAGCTAAAAAACCCAACTGATGAGGTTAAAATAGGTTTGGTTGGAAAATATGTGGAGTTACCTGATGCTTACAAATCAATTGTAGAGGCCTTCGTTCATGCTGGTGCTCAAAACGAATGCCGTATAGACTTACAATATATTTCGTCAGAAACCATTACAGCAGAAAATGGTGATGAGGTCCTTTCAAAATTAGATGGTGTACTGGTAGCTCCCGGTTTTGGAGAAAGAGGTATGGAAGGGAAAATAGAAACTGTCAAATATCTTAGAGAAAATAATGTTCCTTTCTTTGGCATCTGCTTAGGTATGCAATGTGCAGTAATTGAATTCGCCAGAAATGTACTTAAACTAGAAGATGCATCGTCTACTGAGCTCAATGAAAAGACCAAGCACCCTGTTATTGACTTAATGGAGGAACAAAAGAAAGTAGTTGACATGGGTGGTACTATGAGATTAGGTGCTTATCCTTGCGACCTTAAAAAAGGCAGCAAAGCAAATAGCGTATATGGAAAAACAAAAATCTCTGAGCGTCATCGTCATAGATACGAGTTTAACAACAAATACCTAGAGCAGATTGAGAAAGCCGGATTACAAGCTACAGGCATTAACCCAGACACTGGACTGGTAGAGGTTGTAGAGCTAAAGGACCATCAATGGTTTGTTGGAGTTCAGTATCACCCTGAATTAAAGAGTACAGTACTTAATCCTCACCCATTATTTGTTAAGTTTGTAGCTGCTGCATTAGAGCATAAAAAAGCAAAAAATTCGAAAAATTAATTCTAAAGTAAAAAATGGATAGAAATCAAGCAACAGGTTTGATATTAATTGCCTTATTGCTAATGGGCTATTTTTATTTTTTCGCCCCGGAGCCAAAACCTAGCAATGAGCAATTTCCGAGTGACTCGTTAGTAGTAAAAGGACCTGCTGAAAATGAAGAAGTAGAAAGTGATACCGTTTCAACTATAGAAGAAAGTGATTCTTTAACTAACCTCAAATACCAGCAGCAATACGGAGTATTTGCTGCCGGAGCTACGGGATCTGATAAGACATTCACTCTTGAAAATGAAAACATCAAGGTAGACTTATCAAGCCAAGGGGGTAAAATATCTCAAGTAGAGCTCAAAAACTTTGAGACCTACTACCATAAGCCTCTTATACTGTTAGATGAAGAAAGTAATAACTTTTCTCTATTATATAATGATAACGGAAGAAATATTAATTTAAATAAATTATATTACACTCCTTCCACTAGCTCTAACGGAGATACCACTGTAATTACTTACAGTTTAAATCTAGCTGGCGGAAAATCAATGAAGCATATATACTCGTTGGGGCCGGACTCGTACCAGGTTAAATATCAATTGGAGTTAAAAGGCCTTTCACAGCAAAATGGTCAGCTTACTTATATTTGGAATGACGACCTAAAAACGCAAGAGAAAGACTTAAAACTGAGTAGAACCAACACTACCATCAACTACTACTTGGGTAGTGAAGATTTTGATGGCTTAAGCGCAACCAGCAGTGGCACTCAGACTGAAGAATTGCAAGAACCAGTAAAATGGATCGCTATTAAGCAACGATTCTTTGTCTCAGGACTAATTGCTGAAAACAACTTTAGTACGGCCAAATTACAAACTTCATATACTGAGCAAGATACTTCAAAAGTCAAAAATGCTACGGTAACTACTACCATTCCGATAGCTGATTTGGAAAGTGGAAAAGGTAATTTTTCTTATTACTTTGGGCCTAATGACTTCCATATTTTAAAGGATATAACTCCTGACTTTGAGAGCAACCTATATTTAGGCTGGCCTCCTATGAAGTGGATCAATAGGTTTGTAATTATCCCTCTATTCGATCTATTAAGTAGTTTCATCAGCAATTATGGTATCATCATTATCATAATGGTATTACTCATTAAGCTGGTATTATCTCCTCTTTCTTATAAGTCATACCTTTCTATGGCTAAAATGAAAGTACTAAAGCCTGAGCTTGATGAGATAAAAGAGAAGCATGGAGATGATATGACCAAAGCTCAGCAAGAGCAAATGAAGCTTTATTCTAAAGTAGGTGTAAGCCCTCTAAGTGGCTGTATCCCTATGCTGCTTCAAATGCCTATCTTGTTCGCCATGTTCACCTTCTTCCCTCAGTCTATTGAGTTAAGAGGAAAAAGCTTCTTATGGGCAGAAGATTTGTCGACTTATGACAGCATCTTTCACCTACCATTCGAAATACCTTTTTATGGTGATCATGTAAGTTTATTTGTATTATTAATGACTATGTCTACTATACTTTACACATGGTCTAATCAGCAAGTAAGCTCAGTACAAGGGCCTATGAAATCAGTTTCTTATTTCATGCCTATTATTTTCTTATTTGTGCTTAACTCTTATCCTGCAGCATTAAGTTTTTATTACTTTGTATCTAACCTGGTAACATTCGCCCAACAGGCCATTATCAGAAAATTTGTGGACGAAGATAAGATCAGAGTCATTATGGATGAGAACAAAAAACGTAATTCCAATAAGAAAAAATCTAAGTTTAAGCTAAGACTGGAAGAAGCCATGAAAGCCAGCCAACAGCAGCAACAGAAACCAAAAAAGAAAAAATAAAAATTTTCAAAAATACATTAAGGCTCTTATAATCAAGAGCCTTTTTTTATTTCTTTTTCAGACGAATGAACTTGGACTTACATAATTCAATTAAACTTATATCTTTGTACTCCTGATTACGTCTAAGTCAGAAGCTGAATGTACAAGTTAATTACTATATAGTTTACATCATTATATATAGCAATTAACCTCATTCCGTTTAGGATTCGTCAGTAGCATATTTAGCAAGCTGACCTGGCTAAACGATCATAGATTGGTTAAATTTTTTAATTTAGAAGCTATTAATGAGTAAAGTAATTGCCATTGCAAACCAAAAAGGTGGAGTAGGAAAAACCACTTCTGCTATAAATCTTGCTGCTAGTTTAGCTGCATTAGAGTACAAAACCCTTGTAATTGATGCAGATCCGCAGGCCAACTCTACCTCAGGGGTAGGCTTAAATCCTAAAGATGTAGAAGTAAGTATTTACGAGTGCATGGTTGACAATATCGATGTAAAAGAAGCCATCTGCGAGACTGAGCTTAAATATCTTGACATCTTACCGTCACACATCGACCTGGTAGGTGCAGAAGTGGAAATGGTAAGCATAGACAGACGAGAAGAGCGTATGAAAGATGCTCTTAAAGAGGTGAAAGAAGAATACGATTTCATTATCATAGATTGCTCTCCTTCTTTGGGGCTCATCACTATTAACGCCCTCACGGCTTCCAACTCTGTTATTATACCTGTACAGTGTGAATATTTCGCTCTTGAAGGACTCGGTAAACTTCTCAATACCATCAAAATCATTCAAACCAGGCTTAACCCTGATTTAGAAATTGAAGGCATCCTTCTTACTATGTATGATGTGAGATTAAGATTATCTAACCAGGTAGTGGAAGAAGTGAAAACTCATTTCAAAAAAATTGTGTTTGATACCATAATACCAAGAAACATCAAACTTAGTGAATCCCCTAGCTTCGGTGTGCCTGCCATAGCGCACGATGCAGAAAGTAAAGGAGCTATCAGCTACCTCAATCTTGCTAAGGAGATCCTGAGTAAAAATGGCGTGATCTAAAAATAAGGAACCGGGTATGGCAAAAAAACCAATGAAAAAAAGAAACGGATTAGGTAGAGGGCTAGGAGCATTATTAGAAGATTCTCCGGCCAGAGAGGGTAAAGAAACATCTTTTGATAGCCCCTCAAGTGTAGGGTCGATCAATGAGATCAATATTGATTTTATAGAAACCAACCCATTTCAGCCAAGAACACATTTTGATCAGACAGCCCTTGAAGAGCTTTCTGAATCAATAAAAGTTCAAGGTATTATTCAACCCATTACGGTAAGAAAACTATCCACTGATAAGTATCAGCTTATCAGTGGAGAAAGAAGATTTCAGGCCTCCAAACTAGCTGGCCTGGGAAAAATACCAGCTTATGTAAGAACGGCCGATGATCAGCAGATGCTGGAAATGGCTCTGATAGAAAACATTCAGAGAGAAAACCTCAATGCCATAGAAATTGCTTTGAGTTACCAGAGGCTACTTACAGAATGCGAATTAAAACAGGAGCAACTAGGAGACAGAGTAGGTAAAAACAGAACCACTGTAAATAACTATTTGCGTCTTCTTAAGCTGCCGCCAGATATTCAGGCTGCTCTTAGAGATAAAAGAATATCTATGGGCCACGCCAGAGCGCTTATCACTATCGAAAACGTAGACTTACAGTTAGATATCTTCAAAAAAATAATCAATGAAGACCTTTCGGTAAGAAAAGTTGAAGAACTGGTAAGGCAGTCGCTATCAGGCAAAACAAAAACTAAGGAAGCTAAGGAAGAGCCTGAAAATGGCAGGGAAATTGTTCAACTTCAATCAAAATTAACTTCACATTTTGGCACCAGAGTAAAGGTTAAATCAGACGGTAATAAGGGAGAAATAAAAATACCTTTCGTATCCGTAGATGATCTGAACCGTATTCTGGATATTTTAGAAGTATAAATGAAGAATTTCTTTCTAAGCACAGCTCTACTTGTTTTTTTGGGTGTAACCTGTAAGGCACAAATAACACCTCCTTCTGCCTCACAAGATACTACTAGAAATGATAAACAGCAGGATATCATAGTAGGTAATAACAACACTCAAATTGAGGAAATAGACACCTACGCAGATAAGTTTGTGCCCAGAAAAGCATCTTTATATGCTGCTGTGCTTCCCGGAGCCGGGCAAATTTACAATAAGAAGTACTGGAAGCTTCCCTTTGTATATGGGGGCTTCATAGCGCTTGGCTATGCTGCACATTATTACAATGGTTTATATCAGGATCAAAAAGTAGAGCTTTTTAAAGTATTAAATGATACTAATTACATCTCTACCTATGGTAGTGAAACCAACATCAGAAGCAATATCGATAAAACCAGAAGAGAGCGTGATTTCTATATTATCATGACTGGTGTATTATATTTACTACAGATTGCAGATGCACATATTGATGCTCACCTCAAAGAATTTGATTTAAACCCTCAACTAAAAGTATCTTTGGAGCCCTCATTTGAAAATTCACAATATTTTGGTTACAATGCAGGGCTATCATTAAAACTAAAATTTTGACATGAAAATCCTTTTATTAGGTTATGGTAAAATGGGCAAAGCTATTGAAGCAATAGCTGTTAAAAAAGGCCACGAAATTGTAGGTAAAATTAACAATGACAATATAGCTGACCTTGAAGACTACAATGGCTCTAACACTGATGTGGCCATAGAATTTAGCCAACCAGGCGCAGCCTATGATAACCTCGAATATTGTCTTGAAAATGACATACCCGTCATCTGTGGTACCACCGGCTGGCTAGATAATAAACCTGAGATAGAAAGACTTTGTGAAAGCAATAAAGGAACTTTCTTTTATGCCTCTAATTACAGCATTGGGGTAAATATATTCTTTAAGGTAAATGAATACCTGGCAGAGCTTATGGAAGAATATAGTGAATACAATGTAGGCATTGAAGAAATTCACCATACAGAAAAGAAAGATATCCCTAGTGGTACAGCTATTTCTATTGCCGAAGGGATAATTGCTAACAACGACAAGGTAAAAGCCTGGACATTAGATGAATCAGAAAATGAGAGTGAAGTAAAAATAAACTCTATCAGAAAAGACAAAGTTCCGGGTACTCATACGGTAACCTACAAATCTGCCATAGACAATATCGAAATAAAACATACCGCACACTCTAGAGAGGGCTTTGCCCTGGGAGCTGTTCTGGTAGCAGAATGGATCAAAGACAAAAAAGGAGTCCTTTCTATGGATGACTTCCTCGATATCTAAAAAAACTTTAAACCATACTGTAAGCTTTTAGCCTCAAACTATACTATTACACAAATAGTAATAAAAGACCCTAATAGAATGAACTGGAAATTCTGGCAAAAAAAAGAAGAAAAAAAGAAAAAGACCAAAGCCAGGGAATGGCTTGATGCCATCGTATTTGCCGTAATAGCAGCTACTTTGATCAGGTGGATATTTATGGAAGCCTTTACTATACCTACTCCTTCAATGGAAAAATCCCTGTTAGTGGGTGACTTCCTTTTTGTGAGTAAGTTTCATTATGGCACCCGTACCCCAGCCACTCCCCTACAAATGCCTTTAACTCATCAAAAAATTTGGGGTACAGACATCCCTTCTTATGTAGATTGGATCCAACTGCCTCAATACAGGTTACCAGGAATTTCTCATGTAAAAAGAGGAGATGTAGTGGTATTTAATGTCCCTCCTATCTCTCTTAATGATGGCATTGACTATCCTGTAGATCTCAAAACCAATTATATTAAAAGATGTGTTGGAGTACCAGGAGATGTGTTAAAAGTAGAAGATAAACAGGTAATAGTAAACGGCACCCCTATGGATAACCCTGAGGAGATGCAGTATGACTACCTGGTTTACTCTAAAAATGGCATCAGTAACCGAATCATAGATCAATACAATCTAGATGTGGTAGGTTATGAAAATAACGAGGGTACTTTATACAAAATGTTTCTTACCTCTGACCAGGTAGAAGAATTAAAGAAACTCAGTTTTATCATTGATGTAAAGGAATACCCTCACTACGGTGAAGGAGATTGGGACCCTCAAATTTTTCCAAAAAACAAAGAACTTTTCCCTTGGAATGGTGATTGGTATGGCCCCTTAACTATACCTGCTGAAGGTGCTACGATCGACATCAATGAGAAAAACCTTTTTATTTATGGAGATGTAATCACTCTGTATGATCACACTGAAAATGCTGAAATAAAAGACGGCAAGCTATTCATTGATGGCAAAGAAGTAAATCAATACACTTTTAATCAAGACTATTATTTTATGATGGGAGATAACCGTCATAACTCGTTAGATTCCAGGTATTGGGGCTTTGTACCCGCAGATCATATCGTAGGTAAAGGCTTCTTTATATGGCTATCTCTCAATGCTAACAAAAGTGGATTTAGTAAAGTACGCTGGGAAAGATTCTTTAACCTGATAAGGTAAAATATATAGAAGAGTAAAAAAATGCCTGATGTATTAAAAACGTCAGGCATTTTTTTATTTATAAGCTACCAGTTGATAGTCGGTTTTCCGTTTTTCTGTAAGTATTCATTTGTTTTTATAAAATGATCATTTCCAAAAAAGCCTCTATCAGCTGCAAATGGTGAAGGGTGAGCAGATTTTAGCACATAATGCTTCTCTGCATCTATTATACTTCCTTTTTTTTGCGCGTAAGCTCCCCAAAGGAGAAATACAACTCCATCTTTTTCATCTGAAATTGTTTTAATAACTGCATCGGTAAATTCTTCCCATCCTTTTTTCTGATGCGAACCAGCAGTGTTAGCTCTAACAGTAAGCGTGGCATTGAGTAATAATACTCCTTGCTCTGCCCATCGTTCTAGGTTGCCTGATTCCGGTATTTCTTCACCTAATTCAGATTTTATTTCTTTGAATATATTGAGTAATGAAGGAGGTTTTCTTATCCCATCTCTTACAGAAAAGCATAAACCATTGGCCTGACCTGGACCATGGTAAGGATCTTGACCTATTATTACTACCCGTGTTTCATCAAAGCTACAGTGATCAAAAGCATTAAATATTTCGTTTCCTGGAGGGTATATGGTATGTTGCTGATACTCTGATTTGACAAATTTCACTAACTTTTGAAAATAAGTCTTATCAAACTCATTAGACAACTTATTTTTCCATGAATCTGCAATTTTTACTTCCATTCGCTTCCTTTAATTTTAATTCAGTTTTAAATTTAAAACTTCTTATATTTCATTTTCGTTTATTTAAGAAAATTTAGTGCTATATGGTAACAGAAATAACTCGCGGAATAAAAGTAAGTGTAGAGACGGAGTACCAGCCTGGCTACTCAAGCCCTAGTCAATATCACTATGTTTTCACTTATAGAGTAACTATCGAAAATCAGAATGAAAATACTATACAGCTGCTCAGCAGGCTGTGGCACATTAGTGATGCAGGCTATGCTAACCGAGAAGTACAGGGAGAAGGAGTGGTAGGCCAGCAGCCTATTATGGAGCCGGGTCAGCTACACCAATATGTTTCAGGATGCAACTTAAAATCAGGAATAGGCAAGATGTATGGCCTCTTTATGATGGAAAGAATTGTAGATGGTCATAGATTTGAAGTAGCCATTCCGCAGTTTCATATGATAGCTCCATTTAAACTCAATTAATGGAGTGCAGCAAAAAATTCAGCAGTTAAAAAGTTTTATATGGTATTGGCTAAAAGCCGAAAACAAACATTCATTACACCCTCCATTTGTTTTCGCTTTATATACCAGCGTTTTTCAAAACCAATCTCAGCCCTATTGCTTTAAAGAAATAAAAAAAGCAAAAAGAAAATTTCAGAAAAGCCAACAGGAAGTCCAAATAACTGACTTGGGAGCAGGATCTTCTGTAGCCAACTCAGCCACCAGAAAAGTATCACAAATAGCCTCCAGCGGCATTACCAGAGCCAAATATTCACAGTTACTATACAAGCTCTGTCGTTTTATCAATGCTCAGCACGTAGTAGAACTCGGCACTTCCATAGGTATCAATACGCTTTATCTAAGTTATGCCTGTGAAAATGGATCAATCACCACGTATGAAGGGGCTCCCGAATTAGCTAAAATAGCAGAAAAGCTATTTGAAGAACACCAAATCAAGAACGTTAGAACTGTAATAGGGAATATTGATGAGACGCTAAAATCTAATCTACCAAAGTCTGTAGATCTAGCCTTTTTTGATGCCAATCATAAAGCCACCCCCACCCTTACCTATTTCCATACCTTGCTTGCTCATGCTCATGAAGACTCTTGCTTTATCTTTGATGATATTCATTGGTCTGCGGAAATGGAACGGGCATGGGAAGAGATTAAGAATCATCCTTCAGTAAGCCTTTCTATTGATATTTTTCAATTTGGAATTATACTCTTTAAAAAAGGTATAAAAAAACAGCACTATATTTTACAATACTGAAAAGTAGTGCCTAAAAAAATAACATAACCGTACAACACCTGTTATTCTTTTACTCACCATTTAAATGTACGAATTTAAATATGAAAAAAATGTCAGGCAGAATTAGCCTAATATTCATTGTTTTATTAATTCTATTTTTTGTAGTACCCAACATATTTAATACTCGGGAAAAAGCAGCTTTTTCAAATGAAGAAAGGCTTGAGAAAGCTAAAGAATATTATGACATTAATCAGCTGGAGGACTCTATAACCTTAGTTATTTCGGACTATTATGACCGAGGCAGCCTCACCAGCTTCTTCTTAGGGGAGCACTATCGTGAGATATGGCACACTAAATTCAACTTACCAGTAGTGGACGTGGATACCATGAATGGAGGGCTTCAATTTAAAAAAATAGGAGGCGGACAGCAAACCATTAGTGCAGATGTGATAAGCAAATCAGGTCTTGTTTATACATTCAGATCTGTTGACAAAGACCAATCCAAGGCTTTACCTTCCATTTTACAATACTCTCTAGCTCGGCCACTATTTAGAGATCAAGCAGCCGCTCTAAATCCATTTGGAGCCATTATAACGGCCTCTCTTGAAAAAACAGCCTCCATACTACACACAACACCAGTAATGTATTTCATTCCTTATAATAGCTCCTGGAACCAAGAGTTCTTACTTAACATGGCTGGCAGGGTGGTAATTATGGAGGAAGAACCAGGTAATGAATGGGTCAACAGTAAGAACTTTAATAATGCTATTAAGATAATTGATACTGAAGAACTAATGCCCGAATGGCAGAGTAAGAAAATAATCATAGACAGTCGCAATTATTTAAAATGCCGACTTTTTGATATGCTGATTAATGACTGGGACAGGCACGAAGGACAGTGGGACTGGGCTATTTATGAAGAAAACGATAAAATGGTTGCGAAACCGATAGCCACCGACCGTGATATGGCCTTTTATCAATTTAATGATGGTCTATTAAATAAATTCACTTTAAATATCAACAACAAGTTCCAATCATACACTTCGGAATATGAAGATATTTCCGGGCTAATAAGGAATTCTAAGGAACTTGATTTAAAGCTATTATCAACATTAAGCAAGGCCGATTTTGTAGAAAAAGCTAAAGAATTGCAATCTACATTTACTGAAGAAAGCATACACGAAGCATTTTCTAAATACCCCCCTTCGATTTATAAGTTATATGGAAAATCACATGAAAAGATCTTCAAGCAACGGCTCTCTAAACTAGATGAAGCGGCTACTGAATTTTATAATTTATTAAACGCTAACGGCTAAACAGGTATAAAAAATAATGAATACAAAATAAAGGAAATGTTAGAAGGCTCTTGCTCAATCAACTGGAATTATGAAATTAATCGATTATGAGCAACTAACATTAAAATCCCTTATTTCTTTACAGATTCGCGGATTTTGGCTGTTATTTTTGTAGTAGAATAGCTACCTTTCAAACATTTTTGAAAACTAAATTGACTAAGGCTAGAATATGATCTAGCAATATATTAAATTGTAAATACTATTACAACATTAATAATAATTTTTAATTATTATTTAATTAATATTCTATGAGAGATAGCAAATTGAGACCTCAAAGGGTGACCATGCTTAGAGAACTTCTTCAGATGTCTCAGGTGAAGTTTGCTGAAAAGATTAACATTTCACAAGGGGCCTTATCTCAAATTGAGAATGGCAAATCTCAGATATCTTTGGATACGCTTCGGAGTATCAGTAATGAGCTACATGTGAATTGCAACTGGTTAGTAAATGGAACTGGAGATATTTTTCAGCAGGAAGATGAAGACGAATACGAAGAAGTAAGCAAGAATGAAAAAGTATCCATTCAATTAGTATATGAAGGTCAAAGCATAGTGCCTCTGGTGAAAGAGGAGGCTCACGCCGGATATATTAATGGGTACAATGATCCCTCCTACCTGCAAACACTGGATGTTTACAAAATACCAGGGTACCAGAACGGTAACTATAGACTGTTCGAAATAGAAGGCGAAAGTATGATGCCCACTATTTATCCCAGGGAGATAGTGATATGCTCACACATCGAAAATAGGGAGAAAATAGAAAACGGCACATTGTGTGTTATAGTTACTAAAGAAGGTATTGTAGCTAAAAGGGTTTACTTTTATGAAAATGACAATAAACTTTTTATACTAAAAAGTGATAATAGTAAATTCAAAACATACAGTATCCAAGAAAAAAAAGTACTGGAAATATGGAAAATAGAAGCTAAAATCACCTCCGTTTTTGTAGAATCTGGGCTGGTAGATGCTAAAAGAATAGAAAAGCTTGAGAATAATTTAGAAACACTTAGAAGGGAAGTTAAAAAACTCACCGATACTCCATTGGACTAACCTTCTATTCCGCAGTTTTATTTTATTTCTCGTCATTTTTACCGAAAGCCACAGCTATTTCTGGCACAATTTTTAAAATAATAAGCCATAACCAACTAATTACAATATTATGGCTAAAGATCATGGAGCGTCTATCAAAAATGACGAACAATACGAAGAACTAAGGAAAAAAGGCATGAGCAAAGAAAAAGCTGCCAGAATTGCTAACACCCCTGATTCAGGTAAGAAGGGAGGTGAAGCTGAGCCTTATGAAGAAAGAACTAAGGACGAACTGATGCAACAAGCTCAAAAAATAGGCATAGAAGGTAGAAGTAAAATGAATAAAAGTGAGTTAATCACTGCCTTAAGAAACCACTGAATATAAAAAGACAAAGCCAACGTAAAACGTTGGCTTTGTCTTTTTTCAAAGAACTGGTTCAATCTTAAATGAAAATATCTAACTAAGAAAACAGCTTAAATCTACTTAACATACACAGCCTTAATATTTACAAATTCTTTTATTCCATAAGGACCTAGCTCTCGCCCATAGCCACTCTCATTAATACCTCCAAATGGCAATCTCGGATCAGACTTCACTAATGAATTCACAAAGCAAGCACCTGCTTGTAATTGCTGTTCTGCTATTCTTTCACCCTTAGCCACATCCTGCGTAAATACAGCCGCACCTAAGCCAAAAACAGTATCATTGGCAATTCGTATAGCATCATCGTCATCTTTAGCTTCTATAATAGATGCCACAGGCCCAAACATTTCTTCACTATAAGCTGGCGTACCTTCTTTTACTTCAGTTAGCACAGTAGCAGGATAGTAAGCACCCTCTAGCTGAGGCACAGAGCCCCCTGTAAGGCATTTAGCACCTGCATCTATACTTCTGATAACTTGATCATGAAGCTCATCTCTAAGGTCCTCTCTGGCCATTGGCCCTAAGGTAGAATGCTCATCATTAGGATCTCCCATTACACGGGCTTCCATTTTATCTACAACTAAAGCTTCAAACTCTGCCTTGATTTTACTATTCACAATAAACCTTTTGGCAGCAATACAACTCTGCCCTCCATTAATCAATCGGCTGTTGACACAAGTTTCAGCCGCTAGCTCCAGGTCAGCATCTTCGAGTATTACATAAGGATCACTTCCACCCAGCTCCAGAACTGTTTTCTTAAGCTCTTCTCCTGCTTTAGATGCTACAGCCTTACCAGCTGGCGTACTTCCTGTGAGCGTAACTGCTTTTACCTTCTTATTCTCTATTATTTTGTTAACGCCTGATGAGCCAATAAGCAGCGTTCTAAACAGGTTTTTTGGGAAACCAGCTCTTAGAATAATTTCTTCGATAGCCATTGCACAACCAGGTACATTAGAGGCATGTTTAAGAACGCCGGCATTACCTGCCATAAGTGCGGGGGCCGCAAAACGCCATACCTGCCAAAATGGGAAATTCCACGGCATTACGGCCAATACTATTCCTATAGGTTGAAAAGAGACGAAGCTATTTGAGGCATCAGTGGAGACAGGCTCTCTTTGTAGAAATTTTTCAGCATTTTCCGCATAATATTCACAAACCCAAGCGCATTTTTCCGCCTCTGCTACACCGTCATTTTTGAGTTTACCCATCTCATCGGTCATGAGTTGTCCCCACTTCTCTTTTTCATCTCTCAAAATACGGGCAGCCTCTTTCATTAGACTTGCTCTGTACTCAAATGATGTTTCCTTCCATGATAACCATGCATCATTCACATCATCTATAATACCTTCAGCTTTTTCTGGAGAGATTTCATCATAAGATTTCAATTTTTCTCCATTGGCCGGATTTATAACTTGCATACTCATAACTATTCATTTTTAATTCATACGTCACAACTTATGCAAAGCTTATGCCCACTATTATCTAAGCGTATTAAGAGGAAAGATAATCTTAAAAATAGTACCCTGACCGACCTCACTATCAACCGTGATTTTGGCACTATGACTATTTATAATGTTTTGAGTGGAAGTAAGGCCCAATCCCATACCGCCTTTTTTTCCTGTAAAGAAAGGGTCAAAAAGCTTTTTTATCTGATCAGGAGGAATTCCTTTACCATTATCAGCAATAGAAAGCACTATAGATCCTTCTTCTCTATGGCTATCAATTTTCAGTATACCACTATCCACTTCCATGGCCTCAATAGCATTGATGATTATATTAAGAAAGGCCGTTTTCAGCTGCTCCTGATCAAATGAGATTTTTGGCAATTCAGGCTCCAATTTTCTCACCAGTCTTATTCCTCGGAGCTTGATCCTGTCAGAGGTAATATTTAACGTTTCATTAATTACATCATTAAGATTTCCTAATTCAGGGTTAAGCTGCTTAGGTTTAGATGATTTGAGCATCTCTGTAATCAATTGTTCTATTCTATCAGCATTTCTTCTGATGATGTCAAAATATAACCCTGTATCTTCCTGATCTTCCACTTCATCTCTGAGCTGCTCCAGCGCTAAATTAAGGTTAGTTAGCGGGTTTCTCACTTCATGAGCCATGCTTCTGGCTATCTGCCCTGTCATGGCTAACTTTTCTGCTATGAGCAGATCTTCTTCTGCACGCTTACGCAAGGTAAGGTCATGGATGATACCCTGATAGCCATAAATAATACCATCATCATCAGCTAGAGCAATACCGTTTACTAAGCACTCTACTTTATCTCCATCTTTTTTAACCAGGGTAATTTCAAAGTCTTTTACCTGACCGCTTTTAGTAAGCATGTGGTAGAAGTATTGGTAAGATTCCTCACTGGCAAAGAGCTCCTTCATGGTCATTTGAAGGATTTTCCCTTTACTATAGCCTAAGAGCTTTTCCATGCTTTGGTTCACATCTATAAAAAGATGTTCCTTATTAATCATGTAAATCGAGTCTACCGATCTCTCAAAAAGAGATCGATACTTGGCCTCATTAGCATTAAGGTCTTTTATAGATTGAGCATGGTTAATAGCATACCTTATGCTTCTTCCAAGAGTGTTAGCATTGATTTCGCTTTTAATAAGGTAATCTGAAGCTCCCAGCTTCATAGCCTCATAATCTATTTCTTTATCTCCCTGACCTGTTAAAAGAATAAGTGGAATTTCACAGCCCCTGGCTCTAACTGTCTTGATGAAATCGAGTCCATTTTTTTCACCTAGCCTATAATCTACTAAGCAAATATTAAAGTTATTAGAACATACTTCTTCTAATGCAACATCAAAGTCTGGCTGCCAACTGATTTGAAATGAGTTATTACTATTGAGCTCATCCAGGTAATCTTTTACTAGGATGAAATCATCTTCATCATCATCAATCAGAAAAACATCGATGATATTACTTTTACTTTGCACCATACTTTTAGTTAAATACTATTTGGCAGAGTTTTTAGGAAGCTCCACAATTCCAAACCAATAATCCCCTATTTTTCTTGTTACATCTACTAATTCATCAAAAGTGACAGGCTTAGATATGAAAGAGTTAACCCCTAGGTCATAACTTCTCACTATATCTTCTTCAGCCTTACTGGTGGTGAGCACTATTACGGGAATTCTTTTCAGATCAGCATCACCTTTAATATGCCTAAGAGCTTCTCTCCCATCCATACGAGGCATATTTAAATCCAGCAGTATTAATCCTGGCCTTGGAGCTTCTACATATTTTCCTCTTTGGTACAAAAAGTCTAATAGTTGCTCCCCATCTTCTACAAAATGTAAATCATTAGCCAGTCTGTTTTCGGAAAGGGCTTCCTGAGCAAGCATACGATCATCCGGATCATCGTCTGCCATCAAAATGGTGATAGTCTTAGCTATTTCTGACATCTCTATTAATTATTTAAGGGTAATACAATTGTAAATGTTGCACCTTCTCCTTCTACACTATCAGCGGAAATGAGGCCGTTGTGGTTTTGAACCACTTTTAAGCATATAGCAAGGCCTATGCCTGTTCCCTGAAATTCATTCCTTCCGTGCAATCGCTCAAAGATATTGAAAATTCTTTCCGAATACTTTTTATCAAAGCCAATTCCATTATCACTAATTTGTATTTCCACAAATTGTTTAGAAGAATTGACATTAAAATTATATTTCTTCTGAACTTGCGCTCCGGCCAGGAGAGAAGAACTCACTTTAATGACCGGTATTCTTTCTGAGGGTATAAATTTGAGGGCATTACTCATTAGGTTCTGAAAAAGCTGACGCAGCTGCAAACTATCACCGTCGATTTTAGGTAATTGTCCTACCTCAACAGTCGCATTTGTTTCCAGAATACGCGTTTCCAAATCACCTTTTACCTCCTCTATCAGTTCATTAAGCTCAATCGGTTTAAATGGATCCTGATTTCTGGCTACCCTCGAATATTTCAGCAAATCGTCTATTAAGGACTGCATACGGGCAGCTGCATTTTGCATTCTGCTGATATAATCCGCTCCTTTTTCTCCCAGTTCTTGTTCGTACTTAGAAACTAGTCTATCGCCAAAAGCACGTATTTTCCTCAGAGGCTCCTGCAAGTCATGCGAAGCTACATAAGCAAACTGCTCAAGGTTTTCATTCGACTTCTGTAGCTCCTCATTTTTTATGAGTAGGTTCTGTTCGAAGTTCTTTTGCTGAGTGATATCTTGTATAGCTCCATATAGTGTTTCTAAACGGCCGAGTTCATCAAGCTCATAGGTGGCGAGTGCCCTGATATGTTTTATCATTCCTTCATTAACAATGAGCCTGAAGACTATGTCATAACCGGTCACCTCTGCTCTAGCCCTATCTATCTCATTAGTTACTCTTTCTAAATCATCTGGATGAATATGATTAACAAAGAAGCTTTCATAGGTAGGTGTGAAAGTATTTGGCTTATCATAAATTTTATATACACCTGAAGACCATTTGACCAAGTTTTTAGGCAAATACCACTCCCAGCTTCCCATATTGGCAATATCTTCAGCAGAAGCCAAGATTTTATTATTCTTCTCAAGGTCATCATGCATTTTCTTCTTAATCAATAAAGCCCCTATAGATGAAGACACCTGCATAATAGTTCTTCTTAATGGTTCAATATCTGAAAAGGTACCTTTAGAAAAAAAAGTGGCAGTAAGTATCAGTTCATTATTAAAAATAATAGGTACTGCAAAAACAGTTTTCAGCCCAAACTCAATAGCCTTATGCTTACTTATAAAATCTTCTTTAGTGGCTTGGGTTAGATCATCTATAAACTCCATTTCCAGAGAAGTCATTACCCTACCGATCATACCTTCCCCTCTGTTAATATCTAACCTCAAGTTATTCGAGTGTAATTCTTCAAAAGAATCATCAACAGCATAATGCAAATCAGATAAGTACATTTGTCCTTCAAATGGCAACCACACTTCAGCATAGTCCATATCAAATCGCTGACTTATCTTCTCAAATACACTAATAACAGCCTCATCAAAAGTACTAGAATCAGCAATAATCAAGTTCAGCTGAGACACAAAAGAACGCTCCTCCTCAGCTAGTTTCAGCTCGGTGATATCTCTACCCTCAAAAACTATAAAAGATACTTTTCCTTCGGTGAATATAGGCTTTAAAGAAAAGTCTACGGTACGTAAAACACCATCACCATCAAGCAAACTAACTTCCTCACGTACGAAATTTCCATTCTGCGCTTTACTAAAAATTTCCTTGATATCTTCTGTTACCCTTGATGATTTGTCCCATAGACTAATATCCCAAAGATTGAGCCCCACCAAGTCATCCACTTCAAAATTTCCAAAATCCAGGAAGGCCTCATTAGCCTCCTTTATTACCCCACGGTAATCTAGCAAACTGATGTATTGAAAGGTATTATTGAAAATTGCTTCAAACTTTTTACGTCCCTCTTCAATAATTCTATTTGCTTTTTTATGCACGGTGGTGTCCACAAGCGTTATTACACAGCCATCATCTAACTTAACAATACTCTCTTCGATCCATATCTCATGGTTTTCATGAGGTTTATATAAAGTCTCAAGACTATTAGCTACGCCTCTTTCTGCTGTATTTACATAGTTCTTAAAAGCTCCAGATTGCAAAGCAGAAGGAAACTCCTGAAGTAGAGTATTACCTAAAATACTCTCTAAAGGCTTTTGCAGTAAGCGTTCCACGGCTCTATTACCCAGCTGATATCGAAAATCTACGATTTCTCCATTTTCACGTACCGACTCCATAAAAAGAATGCCATTAGGAGAGCTATCCATCACTTTTTGCAAAGACTCTCTGGCTCTCATTTTTTCATTTACCTCCTGACTTATTTGCTTGAGGTTAGTCTCTAGCTCTTGCTCTGCCAGCACTTTTATTCTTAAAGTCTTATATAGCTGTGTGAATAGATAGGCAATGGCTATTATAGCCAGAATAAAACTCATGAAAATAAGCAATGGGGTCACTATATTGCTATAATCCTGACGATGAGTTCGAGCGATCAATAGTTTCCATTCAGTATCGGTCATTTTATCTACCAGCTTACGAATGGCCTCCATATTCTGGTCTCCTTTTTTCAAAAGAGAATTATCAATGTCTTCAAAGTCACTTTCTGCTGATCTCTCTGCAATAATATTTTCTATAATGCCGTATTGGTTTATTACCAAACTCCTCAGAGTATCTGTCCTGCTTTTCTGTTCTTCATTATCGCTTACTAGGCTGTCTACCATATCTACTTTAGATAAGGCGATCCATTTACTATTAAAATAAGGGGTTAAAAAAGCTGAATCAGAAGTAAGTTGATAGCCTCTATGAGCGGATTCAGCATCTTTAACTTCAGATATAACCTTCTCCAGCTCGCGCATCACTACATTGGTATGCTCTACATCCTTAGCATCACCAATCATGTTATTCAAACTTCTATAAGTAAGGTAGGATATGGCCAGCATAATGGCCACCACTAAACCAAAAATGACCCTAAAAGACTTAACTGATTTCATATATAATATTAAGTGTGAGTAATTTCCTCATGTGTGCATATTTTTACACGCTAACAATTTCATTAAGGCTTTAACCAATTGTAATAACGTCCAGTTGAAAGGTTAATTCTTTCATTCAAAATTTGCCATAAACAGAGCATTAAACAGGAGATAATTGTACCATAAGCAGAACGACGCAATGCTAAAATATTTAATTAAATCTACCATTGTGTTGAAGCAGCGCGATTCATAAATCATTTTATATAGAAAATACTTCAACATGCTTCTAAGCAATAATTATTAGCGAATATGTCTTAAGCTTTTTGGACAGACACTAAAAAATATTACCATTAATAAAATATTGATAATAGATTTATAAATATACACCACATGCACAAGGTAATAGCATTAATATTACCCCATGCAGATGCATATTTAAATGTTTATGTCATAAGCTTTAAGCTTATTATAGAGCGTTTTTCTATCGATATTTAGGACTTCTGCGGCTTTAGTTTTGTTATAACCAGTTTTTTCCAGCACGCTAATTATGGCATTTCTTTCTGCATTTTCTGAGACAGATTTAAGATTGGTAACATCAGTACTAGCCGGCTCTCCATTACTTAAAGAAGCGGTAAGATAATCAGGAGAAATAATTTCTGATGGCAAGCATTCCAAGCTCACCTTATCTGACTGACATAGTAATACAGCCCTTTTCACTACATTTTGAAGTTCTCTGAGGTTTCCGTGCCAGTAGTAATTTTTAAGCTTATCTTCTACCTCTGGTTCAAATGCCTCAATATTCTTATCCAACTGAGCATTGGCTAATTCTAAGAAGTGGCGTGCAAAAATAAGTATATCTGGTTTTCTTTCTCTTAGAGGAGATAGTTCTATTCTAAACTCATTAAGCCTGTGGTATAAATCTTCTCTAAACTTACCATTTCTAACCGCTTCTTTGAGATCTTCATTGGTAGCAGCTATTACCCGCACATCAATATCCAAGTCTTTCACCCCTCCTACTCGCTTAATTTTGCGCTCTTGTAGCACCCGTAATAGCTTAATCTGATTTTCATAAGACAGGTTGCCTATTTCATCTAAGAAGAGTGTACCTCCATTGGCGATTTCAAAACTACCTGGCTTATCCGCCAAAGCACCAGTAAAAGCTCCTTTCATGTGACCAAACAGTTCACTGCCAGCCAGCTCTTTAGGGAGTGCTCCACAATCTATAGCTACAAAAGGCTTATCTACCCTCTTACTTTTATTATGTATTTCATTAGCCACAAACTCTTTTCCTGTACCTGTCTCTCCTGTAATAATTACAGACATATCAGTAGGTGCAATCAAGGTAATATGCTTATGTACAATTTCTGACTGGCTACTTTTTCCGGCTACAAAATTTTTCTTTTTGTTTGGAGATACCTTTTTAGATCCAGAGCCACCTTTTGAAGGCTCAGGGTCATTCTGCTCTTTCTTTTGCCTGATTGCTTCCTTCACCGTCACCAATATTTCATCAGGATATAAAGGCTTGGTCACATAATCATAGGCTCCGTGCTTTAGGGTTTGCACGGCTATTCGCACATCAGAATAACCAGTAATGATGATTACTGCTGTTTCAGGGCTAATTATTTTGATTTTTCTTAAAATGCTTATTCCATCTTCATCTGGTAATCTGTAGTCACTTATTACCAAATCAAAAGTTTTTTTCTTAAGTATTCTTATCCCCTCCTCACCAGTGGTAGCATAGTCTACTTCGTAATTCTTTTTAGTTAAAAATTTATTAAGAAGCAGGCAAATGTCATTATCGTCATCTATTATAAGTATTTTCTCCATTGGGTTTTTCTATAGTATTTCAATCAATTTGTATTGGTTATGACGAAAAAGTCATGTGTAACTCTTCAAGAGCATCCATAATCATTTTTTTATTAAATGGTTTAGGAATAAAGAAATGAGCTCCTTCGGCAGTTGCTCTCTGCCTTTCTATATTACCATCATAAGCACTAATTATAATTACTTTTGAATCTTTATTTTCCTCTAACACCTTGGGGATAAGATGAAAGCCTAGTCCATCTGGCAGGTTGAGATCTAAGAAAACAAGATCATATTTATTTGCTTTAATTTTTTTCGCACCGTCTTCTACGCTATGCGCATAGGTCGTTTTAAAACCCAGTTTTTTTAACATCCCTGATAGCAGCAAGCATATTTCTACCTCGTCATCAACTACTAATATCCGCTCTTTCTTCAAAACGTTATCATCTTTAAAAGTTAAGAAATATATACTCTTTCACTTCTTTGTAAATGTCCCTTCACATTAACCTTTTTGAAAATGACCTTCGAGAGAAACCATATTGCAACTATGAAAACCGCAAAGCCAAGGAACAGTGATAATATAATGTTTAGAATCATCATTTTGTTTACATTATTTACTATTCCCGCAAGTGAAAATTTTATACCAAACAAACATTAATCATTTAAACCTCAGAATTACACTTTTGTTCGAGCGAAGATAATTATTAAAGAAGAAAAACGTGTATTTAATTCTACACTTCGGAGGTGCACGATTCTCATCCTTCAAAGTAGTAATGAGCTTATAAGGCTTATCCTTTAAATAAAAGGGCTATGGCATAAGATTTTCATATCACTTCCAAAACTAATTCTTAAAACAACTATGAGTGATTTACTTTATATTATCGCAGTGCTCCTGATTATAGGATGGCTTCTTGGCTTTTTCGTTTTTAGTATAGGGGCTTTGATCCACGTACTACTTGTATTTGCTGTAATAGCTATCCTATTCCGACTAATTTCGGGGAGGCGCTTATAAATCTATAGCATGAAAAATTTCGAACTTTCTTTTGAAGATTATGCTCAGGACATACTACCCAGAAGAATGGAAATGCTTAATTCTTTATTAAAACATCCCTTTCCTGTGAAAAGCCTATTTGGTAAAGGGCAAGGAGAAAAAAATGTTATTAAAAAGATAGGCAGGGTTAGCGACTTTAAGGGCTTATATGCTTTTATACAGAATGATGAAGTGATCTATGTAGGCACTTCAGAAAAGGTAGTGAATAGACTCAGCTATCAGGTGAAAGGGTACACGAAGTATCAGGCTCATCTGGCCTGGGAGATAGCTAAAGAGTATGATTTATACACCAACAAAAAGCAGGGTACCCCTAACCTAAAAAAGGCAAAGAACATTATCATGAATATGCATGTGATATTTCTTGAGATCACATCACCTCTGGAGCGACACCTTATGGAAGTGTACTCCTGTATGAAGTTCGACTGCAAATTCAATATATTTGAAGGGCACCGCTAATTACAGCGCTGCCCTTATTTTTTCTACTGCTTCTTCTCTTTCCTCATCTTCAGCTGGCTCTTCCAGCGGCTCATCATTAAGGTTATCTGGCGAATACGCAAGCTTTATATACATAGGAAAATGATCTGACCCAATAGCTGGCAATCTTTGAATATCTAACAAGCGAAAATGTCTGCTATGAAATACATGGTCCAAAGGCCACCTTAAAATAGGAATCTTGGCATTAAATGTATTAAAAAAGCCTCTTCCTTTTCTGGGATCAAGCAGCCTGCTTAAACGCTGAAAAATACGGGTACTATGAGACCACGCCACGTCATTAAGATCTCCAGCCACTATTACTGGTCCTTCTACCTGTTCCACCTCCCGGGCTACCAGGTAAAGTTCAGCATCTCTTTCCGTAGAACGCTCATTTTCAGTAGGGCTAGGCGGCTCTGGGTGTATCGCATATAACTTCAACAAATCTCCACTCCTCAACTTTACATAAGTATGAATAGAAGGTATATCTTCCTCCACCATAAACTTGACCTCTGAACACCTAAGCTCCAACTTGGAGTACATTAAAATACCATAAGTATTATCTATAGGGTATTTAATTGTATATGGATAGTATTGCTCTATTTCTTTTACTCCGTGCTCCCACTTCATATCGGTTTCCACCAAGATCAAAACATCTGGAGAGGTATCTTTCACTACTTTTACCAATCTTTGATACTCGCGGTTATACATGTAAACGTTGCTAATCATTAAACTCAAGGTATAGGCATCATCCACACCCGTAATTCGCTTAGACTCTTTATTTGCCAACCAGGTATAAGGAAAAACTATGATACTTTCGTAAACGGTAGCGCCGGTAAGTATAAGAGTAAGGACAAAATGCCACCACTCATTAAAGCTAAATTCCACAATAACTCCAATCAAACAGAGCATACCTAAAACAGCGAGCTGCGCCTGAGGAAAATCAAAAAAACGGATCCACCATGCATCCTTCTTCAGTAGCTTAATAAAGGTGCCTAAGATGGTTATAACCGATAATACTATAATAATTGTTTCTAACATTGAATATAATTTTGCGAGGAATTATCTCTACATTAAACAGTCGCAATCAATTTTGGTTATCTTTTTTTAAGGTTTTCTAAATGGCATGAAATTTCCCTTGTAATAATAAAAAACTGATCAACTTGCAAAAAAAGAAAAGTAGTAAAATCATAATCATCACCGCAGTGGTGTTGATAGCGCTGACAGGTATTAGCATTTTTTTAGTAAAGCAATATGCAAACCCTTATGTCAGAGATAAAATTACAGAGAAGCTAGACTCGCTAAGCCATAGCCCATGGAACCTTAAGTACGATTCCTTTTCTATAGACCTAAGTTCAGGAAATTTCTCCATTTCAAACCTTTCTATAAACCATGCTAAAGACAGTAGTAGTCAATATAAAATATCTACTGATCAATTAGAGATTAAAGGAATAGGCTTAGTTACTTACCTCTTAAATAAAAAGATATCTATCAACAACATTCACTTATATAATCCTAATATTCAACTGGTTAGTAAAAAACAGAAACAAAATGCCCAAGACAGTAGCCAAACCTCTGGCAGCACCCCTAAACTGCCTAAAATAAAAATCGGAAAAATAGCGTTTTCTGACGGTAAAATAGAAATACTTCATGCCGATAGCACTCTGGCCAATCCCATGCTACGGGCTGATTTTAATTTTGAACTTACCGAGTTAGCAACAGATTCTACCGAGGCTCATGAATACAACTTTTTTGATGTGGAAGAACTGACGTTCGACATGGAAAATATAGCCTTTAAACCAGATAGCCTTTATCTATTTGAGTTCAAAAAACTAAAACTAAGCCTGCAAGACAGCAGCTTGACACTAGACAGTGCCAGTATTACTTCTCAATACAGTAAGTTTGATATGGGTTTGGAAGTAGGTCATGAGATAGATTGGATGGACATTCAGAATCAGTCAATAGCCATTAAACACATTAATTTTAAAGAGCTTTTCAATGACTCTACTTATCATGCAGGCTCCGTTACGGTAAATGGATTAAATGCGCTTTTATTTAGAGATAAAAGACTCCCATTTCCAGAGAAACCCAACACCGAACTCTTCAAAGATATTATGACTCAGCTGCCGATTAAAGTTAATATTGATACCATAATGGTTAAAGATGCACGGATTGAATATCAGGAGTACATCAAAAAGGCTGTAGGCCCCGGCAGAGTTCATTTTGATCACCTGTATGCTTCTTTCTATCATTTCACTAACACAGACAGTGCTTTGCTTGAAAAAATTAATCACACCGCCCAAATGGATGCTCAATGCAATATCATGGGAGAAGGTTTACTTAAGGCCTCTTTCAAATTTCCTATTGATGATAAAGGTGACCCTTACTCAGTATCAGGTAGCCTTGAACCAATGGAGTTAGCTCATATTAACCCTATGATTGAGTATGTAGGTTTTACTCAAATTAAAGAAGGGAAGTTATTGAGCCTGAATTTTGATTTTACCTATAATAACAATAGCTCCGATGGTAAAATGTATTTTGAATATGAAGGCCTGAAAATTAATACATTAGATAAAGATGACCATACCAGCGAAGGGTTAGGTCAAAACATAAAATCATTTATAGCCAACACCTTCGTAGTAAAAACTAATAATTCTAAAGACGATGGTAAATTCAGGGTTGGGGAAATATCTTTTGAAAGAGATAAGAAAAAGTCAATTTTCAACTACTGGTGGAAATCACTACTGACAGGTTTTAGATCCAGCACTGGTATAGAGGCCCCAGAAGAAAAGATTAATATCAATTAAATATACCCCACCAGAAGACCATAAGAAAAGCCTTATGAATTTAATAGTCATAAGGCTTTTTGTTGTAATCTAATGTTATTTATCGTCTGCTCCTTCTTCCGCTTTCAAATCGTGCACCTTGTGAGAGGTGCTTCGCCCAGAATCCTTTTCTCTTTTGCGGCGAATAAAAAACATCACTCCAAATAGTATTGCTATAGAGATGATTACATATAGTATAATTACCATTATTTCCATAATTGTTCTGTTTTAGTCGTCTAAAAATATACTTTTAATTGTTTCGCTAGGCGTAAAGAATATCATTGCCTCAAAATAAGGGCTTGGTGTAACTGTATTTTCTAATATCTCTTCTCTATTAAAAGAGTTATCTTCCGCTATATCAAACCTAAGGTTGAATCTATAACCAGCAGATAAACCCAGCCAAATAAAATCACTAATTATTGCCCTTTCATAACTTAATGAAGCCAGCACATCTGACCTTCTCAGTTGTAAATCATTAAACTTGGCCAGCTGTTCATAATCCAAGGCTATATTATAACTATCACCGCTCACTTCATAGCCGAAAAAGAACCGTTGCTTTTCATTTACATTATACCTTATGTTAAAATCAGCAGGTATTTTGGATTCAAAGCCCCAGTTTTCATTCCAGGTTTTATTCCATAAAAACACAGGGTATATACTTCTTCTACCTAAATTATAAGAAAGGTAAAGGCCTATTCCATATGCATCATCAGGGTTTTTCTGCCATCCATATATAGTGGCTAAGGAGTAGTTAGCAAAGTTGTAAAAAGGTATGTCATCATTACTTAAATCACCATTGAAGGCAGCCGAAGCACGCACATAAATAAAATGTTTTTTATCAAATGCATGATTATAATACGCTTTCACTACCCTAGACTTGAGGTCTTTATCATTCAGAGCACGATACAAGGCATAATCCTTATATCCTTCTCCTTTAAAATTGTATTCGCTCTGTGCATAATCAAAACCTATTATAAAGTTACTCCTATCTCTTATCACAATAGGAATTTTAATTTTAAAACGTAACTTATTCAAGTGACTCACCTCGCCCTTGGCGTCAGGCAAACCCGACATATTACTTTTAGTATCTATATCATAACCAACCACAGGAGTATATCTTGCCACGATACCTCTTGGCATCATATTGGTCACATTTGGAGAAGGCCAGTCATCCTCTTCTTCTTTATCGGTATCGACATCTACTTGACCCAAAGCCTGAAACCCCATGAGTCCCATTATGGCAATAATTGCTATTTTTCTCATATATCTTAAAATAAAAATCCTGCTTTAAACGTGAATAATTGATCTTCCTCAGAAATACCATATGATCCTGAAAGTAAAAACACTTCAAAAAAATGTAAATAAACACCGGGCCCGTAAGACCTATGCATTTTATTAGAGTTCCCTTGCTTACTCCACACCCGTCCTTGATCAAAGAAACCAAATAAGCCTACGCTTCCATTAACGAGATTATTTCTTAACCTTAAGAGCTTAAAACGCACTTCGTTATTGTTATAAAAGCTGGTTTTCCCTGCAAAGCGCGTTCTTCTAAAACCTCTTAAATTTTCTAGATTACCCACAAAATTAGAGTGATAGAAGTAATAATCTCCCACATTAGTAGCCGCTCCTACTCTGGAGGCAAAAGTAACCTTGATAGGTAGGTTAGGTGTGAAATAAAATGAGAGGTCAGTACGATACTGAGTAAATTCAGCATTTCCTGTATTGATTTCATTACAGTAATTAACCTCATTTCTCCATTTCATTCCTTTTTCTGGGTTCACCGTCTGATCTGCCAGAGCCACTTCGGTAAAAAAACGAAGCCCCGTAAAGGACCTGCCATCTCTTGTTACCTCCTTATTATTGACAATATCAGTGGCCAAAATGTTGTCATTATTTTCTTCTACATCTATATATTCATAATTTGGACCTACTCCAGCCTTAAAAACACTAGAAAATCTTTTAACTATAGCAGGGTTTAGCTTGATGCTGTTCATATGCACTCTGTAGTAATCAATCCCTCTGGCGTTTTCCGTTTCGTTGCCTTGTCCGAAGTAATTAAATACATAATTGGGGCCATTAGCCTTAGCATCTAGAGTTATATCCCAATGATGCCCCAGAACAGAATTAAAAACTCCTTGATATTGAAAATTAAAAGCTGTGGTATTCACAGCATAATTAGCTATTAGATTATGACTTGCTTTGAAAGGATCTTTTCTAAAACCATAACTTATCCATTTCGCGCCTACTCCCAAATAAATACCATCATCTACATTATACTGCGTTAAAAACTTCGGGCCAGCATAATTATAATGATAGCTATCTCGCTCATAAGCAGTTACCCATTCGTGCTTTGATGTAATTACTCTGGTTTCTTTACCTGGCTTCAGGTTAGGCTCATTATCTATATGATCATAGAAAATAGTTTTTTTAACAGGGCCTGCCACTGATGACTCATCAATAAATTCACTTTTTTGCTTCCCTCCTCCTACTACTCTTATCTTAATACCTTTGTTAACCTGTCCACTGATCTCTACTTTATCATACCCATCTCTCACAAAAATTCTTATCTCATCCGTTTCCTGGGTATAAAAAGTTCTATTATAAATTTGCTTATCTACTTTACCGTCTTTAAATGTTTTGAAAACTTGTACTCTTGTTTCATCATCATTTAACCGCTCTACCTTAATATATTCATGCTTATTACTACCTACTACATTCACCTCTTTAGAAAGGTACTGATAGTAATCGGTGGCATATTGTTGCAAATGATCTCTTCTTGATTTGAGCTTGGCAACGATCTCTCGGCCCGACAAGGGGTAAACCTCTTTTGGCAGCTGCTTTACTGCCTTTTCTATTACTTCATCGGTAAGCTCATTTTGAATATTCCCAGCTATATCAATCCACTTTTCTTTATCTAACTCACTTAAAAGTGCATGATCTATATTTATAGCAGATTGATTAAGCCCTTTTACATCAGTAATAAGATAATCAAAATTGCTAAAATTTCTAAAAGCCCATTTTCTACTGAGTAACCAAGGGACTACTCCATCATAAAGTACAAATACCTGATCTCTATCTCGCGGCACAGGGCGAAAAACAGAACCTTTTCCCTCCTTTTCATATTCAGCCCACCTCCACTGATCATCGTGTCTGTCCCAGTCACCAATCAACATATCAAACAGCCTTGATTTCAGATACATGTCCGCGTCCACTTCATTGTCATTATCCTTTTTTAGGTGTTCAAACAAAGTGGTGGTACTGACTATATTTTTAGAGAACCCAAAGCGCTTATAGGCACTTAAATCTTCATCAGGCCTAATTTCCATAAGCCCCATTCTTCCTCCAAAATCATTGATATAAGCCCCCAAATAAGGTGTATAAGGCGTATAATAAAGCTCTGGCTCTGTATGATAAATGCCTATGGCATCTGCCATATGAGGTACCGCCAGTGCTCCATAAGGATGCGCTGTGCTTATCTGATCTTTTACCAAATCATTTACCCAAGTATCTCTAAATACCTCTGGAATAGCTCCTGCAGGAAACTTATCTACAGAACGAAGGTTATACTGCACACTATCGTCATCAATAAATCGGATAGAAATAGTCTGCTTCCCTCCACCCTTCTTCACTGGCGTGAGGCCTCCCTGATAGCTCTTCAAGTCAATATATGGTACCTCCACAGGGGTAGTCCATTCATCTCTATAATGCTTACCAAAAAAGAACTGGCCCGTTTTACTCATACTATAATTCTTATTGGCTGCCATTACCTTTACACTATCGGTATAGTCTGGCACTTTAGTTTTATCAGCCGCTGGTGTTTTCTCAGGGTTGAGCGAGTAAAGAGAACTTCTAAAAGTAAGTAAGCCTTCGGGGTGCTTTTTATCGGCAGTATAAAACTCTACCCACACCTGCCCATTTTTATAATATACTAGCTTGGCAAAACCTGCTGTCTGCTGTACGTAAGCAGCACCAAATCCTCTGGCTGCAAAGTTAGATTTAGAAGCCGCACCACTAATTATTTCATGCATGAGGCCTTCCTTATGCATTTGCAAATTATGATCATGCCCCGCTACATAAGTAACATTACTCCTTTGCTCAATGATAGACATCATGGCCTTTTTAAAATCTTGAAAATCGCTACTGGGAATATCTTGGCTGCTAGCTCCTGATTTCCTCAAAATAGGATATAAAGAACCTATAACCGGCAGTGGGACATATAGATGATCTCTCACCAGGCGGAGCGGAAAAATATTATCCATAAAGTTATAATGCCCACCATGGTTTCCATTACTCACTACGGGGTGGTGAGTAGCCAGCAACACATGCTTACCATCATTTCGCCTGATCATATCCTCCAGCTGAATAAAGAAGTCTACCCGATCCTCTACGCTGCACCCATTCTCTGGGGCTCGAGGTTTATCATAGGTACGGAGCCACCATTCTACATCAAAAACTATGATGGTCATATGCTCATTTACAGCAATCTCTACAGGGCCCGGGCAGCCGTTGTCAGGCAAAAACACATTCTGATGATGCGCTTTCATGTACTCCTCAACCAGCTCTTCCTGCCTATTCACAGCCTGCAGTCCATCTGGGCCGCTTTTATCCCAATCATGGTTTCCTGGTATAATAATCACGCGCCCGCTGTAACCTTGCGTTACATCCATCTGCATTTTTATGATATCTTCTTTCTCCTTTCTATTAAAAGCAGAAGCCTCAGGCAAACCTCTCTCATAGATATTATCTCCCAAAAATATTACTGTGCTGGCAGAATCCGGCTCCTGCCTCAGGTTTTTCCTGAGCAACTTTAATAAGGGGGGCATTTCACCGGTAGGCAAATCCCCACCATCTCCTATGAGATATACAGTATGGTCTACCTGCGCATCAGGCATGCTATCATTTCGCCATCCTTTATAAGACTTACCATAGTAGGGCTTTACAGTGCTACAAGAAGCTATAAAAAGTAAAAAAAGAAAGTGTAGTGAGTACTTACCTAAGTAGTCGTTATCCATCCGGTATTTTAAAATTTATGGTAGCTAAATGCAAATACCATGTCGGACTATGGTAAGTATTATGAAATCAATGATTTGATTACCTTTGAGCCAAAACAACAATATTCATTGATTATTACGCTGCTATCTACATCACTTTTAAAGGGATCTTAAGTAAACGAATGTGTGTAAATTATTCCCCAAAATAGAGTAATATTCTATTTCTCCCCTACTACATCTTCAAAAGAAACGGAGTCATCCGTCTTTTTCTGAATAGCTTGTATAAAGGCATTTTTAAATATATTCCCTATAGTGGGCCATATCTTAGTCTTGGGGTTATTTAAATCACCTTTCATAGGCACCTTAGTAGCAAACTGATCATGCGGGTGGTTCTCAAATATTTCTTTCACTAATTCGGCAAAACCTTCCCAGATTAACTTCAAAGGCTTTTTCTTGTCTTCAGAAAAATTCACTATCTGCAAATCATTCATTATCGGTTTTACATACCCCTCTAGCTGGCCATCTGCTACCGCCATTTCTGAATACAGGTTAAAAGTGCCTTTTTCGAAATCCAGCTTTGCATATGCCTGAGCAAAATCGTTTAATGCAGGCATATCAACACCTTCAAACTTAGCGTTCATGTCAAAATCTGGTATTTCTTTCAGTAAATTTGCCTTGGCCTTTAAGCTGAGTACCCCACCGCCCACTGATGTTGCAGTAGCACTAATATCACTAGGCAAGGTTCCTTTTTTACGCTCTGCATTACCTAAGTTAGTAGCTTGCAACTGTAAACTATCTATAGAAATATCAACTTTAGGATCACTACTAAAATCACGGTAAGCAATAACTCCATTATTTACAGCAAAATGGTTGATTTGCAATGGCATAAGATCCTTTATCGGCTCTGTCCAATCGGTGCCTTCCCCGGTTTGCTCTGCCTGAGTACTATCTGCCAAAGACACTACAAAATTGATTTTTGGTTTGAGTAGCTCTACCTCTCCCACTACCTTACCCTTAAACAAGGCTCCCCACTGTATAGATAAATCAATGTTTTCAATATCTAAAAAAGGTACGGGTATGTCTTCTCCGGTTTTCACCATTTTAAGACCCTCAATCTGGTAAGCGCCACGATATAAGCTTAAGGTTACTCCTTCAATGGAGCCACTATATCCTGTTACTTCGTCTAATACTTTATTTACATAATCGGTGATCCAAAAGGGCAAATAGATTCGACCTCCAATCAGCAACACCAAAACAACTAAAAGTACCTTTAAAGATTTTTTCATTATTCATTTACATTTCCTTCTTCAGATTCTACCTGCCGCACAATAACTGCTCCTTTGTCTGGCCTTATTTTATGGCCTATTTCTTTAGAATAAACAAAGGTAAACTCAGCTCCAAATAGCACGATAACTGAAGAATAATAAACCCATACTAATAATAACACCAGCGATCCTGCTGCTCCGTAAGCATTACTCAATGAACTATTTCCGAGGTAAAAGCCAATAAGATACTTACCCAAAGTAAATAAAACGGTGGTAACAAAAGCCCCTACCCACACATCTCTCCACTCCACCTTAGCATCTGGAAGGATTTTGAATATCATGGCAAAAACCAATGTAATAATGGCTAAGGAAAAGCCAAGGTTCACTGCCGAAACAATATAATAAGTACCTCCACTAAAAAGCTCAGAAAGGATATTGTTAAAAACCACGATAAGAGTATCGACCACTAATGAAACCAGAAGCAAAAAGCCTATGCTAATGATCATAGCTAAAGAAAGAAGCCTGTTGACGATAAACTTAATGAAACCTTTTTCAGGCTTAGGCTTAATTCTCCAAATACGGTTTAGGCCATTTTGCAACGAAACAAATACCGTAGTAGCACTAAAGATAAGAGTACCTATTCCGATTATCTTTGCTATCACTGAATCTCCCAGTCCATCAGCGTTGGCTAATATTTTGTCAATTTCTTCGGCACTAGTAGCTCCAAACAAACTCTGAATCTGTTCCATGAGGTTGTTACGCACCACCTCATCTTCATAAGCTGAGCTGGCTATAGATACTGTTATTATTAAAATGGCAGGAAGCGAAAATATAGTATAGAAGGCGATCGACGAGCTATAGCTCATGGGATCATCGGCAATAAACTCCTTTACCGTGTTTTTTATTACTTTCCAATAATTCATAGCCCATTCTGAAACCTTCACTTTTTAAGTATTTTTTGCATTTTTTTCTTGAGACTCCCTTCATTTTCCTCTTTCTTATAAAGGTCATTTCTTAATAGATAGCTAATAGGTTTTAGCTGCTTATAGTGTTCGCATGCCACCTTAAACACTGCGGTAAAAGGTAAAAACAAGATCATGCCAGGGATACCCCATACAGAACCACCTATAATCAGGGCTATGATAGCCACCAAGGCATTTAAATTCAGGTTACCCCCTACTATTTTAGGGCTCAGGAAATTTCCTTCTAACATTTGAACAAACCAGAAAATAAGGACTACTCCAAGAGGATACCATATAGAATCATAATTCATAAAAGCATAGAGCGTAGGTATGGCTCCTCCTATTAATGTGCCTACGTAAGGTATAATAGCCAAAAAAGCGGCCAGATAACCAAAGAAGATGGCGTAATCTATACCTAAAAGTAATAGGCCTATACTATTTAAGGCACCAAGAATTACGATAAGCGTAAACATGCCTGTGAGATATTTTTGCCCTACACGCTGCATGTTATCTATCATATGGGCATAATCTTCTTGCTTATCAGAAGCTGCAAAATTCACAAAAGCACGCTTTAACCCATTCCTATATAGTAGTAATAAAAAAGCATAAATAACAGTTAGCACAAAACCTGTTATAAACTCAGAAGTATTGTTGAGCATCGCTCCTACCAGTTTATTACCTTTACTGGAGAACCAATCTTTGCTCATATCCATTATATCATTCTCACTTACATTAGGTAGTATGGAGACTTTTTCATTAATGAATGAGGTTAATGAAGCCAAAATTTCATGCAGGCGGTTACTAAAATCAGTAAAATCCTGCATGATTTTAACTATCTGAGAGCCAAATAAGGTTATAAGTCCTACTAAAAACAGAGCTACTCCCAACATAGTCCAAAGAATAGACCACAAGCGGCCTACTCCTTTGGCTTCTATAAACCGACAAACGGGATAAAGTATAAAAGAAATAAGAAGAGCAAAGGCCATCGGTACTATTACAGGTCTGCCGAAAAACAACAATGCTGATATGCCAAAAAGAACAGCAAGAACGTAAAATACTTTCTTAATAGAGAAGCTCATATTGGCTTCTACTTCTTCTATACTACCCACTTATAATATTTGATTTAAATTGTGTGAAGATTGATTGTTAATACTGGCACATCAGACTCCATGCTTAAATCTTCGGCCAGGCTGTGAGAAAACATCCTGAAGAAGCTATCTTCTACATGAGTAAGAACTGCCAATAAAGAAGCTGATTTTTGATGAGCAAAATTGATCAGCCCTTCTTCAATGTCATCAGCTTCCACTACCGTAATAGAATTGCTTAGAATGTTATGCTTAGTAGTAAAGGCTGATATTTTCTTCTCAGTATCCACCTTATCTTCCACTGATTTAGACACATTTACAATATGTAATTCTGCTCCTAACCCTTCTACCAGATCTTTTAGCAAAGCTGCGGCTTGGGTAAAGTTATCATGACGATCTTTTTCTGCATCTACTCCTAGTACAATGCTTTTAAAAGAAGATTTAACATACTTCTCCTTAACCGTGATTACCGGACAACTAGCCCTTTCTATCACCTGCTCTGCATGGTTACCTGAAAAAATCTCATCAATAGATTCTTCTCCGCTGGTTCCCATCACTACCAGATCAATGCTATTAGCTTTTATGTATTCGTCTATGCCGTTTTGAAGCTCTTCTCCATACACCTCAAAGTTTATCACCCTTACATCACTACCATATCCATATTTAGTAGCTAGTACTTCCAGGTCTTTATGTCTCTTCCGGATTAATTGTACGGTAAATAAACTTTCCTCATCGCTAAACTTTTTATCCAGCTCACCAGTAGCGGTAAATGTCTGTCCGAACGGATGATCTGTAAAGTTTACCAAAAAAATTTCTGCTTTCGTGATATCAGCAATATCTGCTGCCATTTGCAAAGCATTCTCTGAAATGTCACTTAAATCAGAAGGCACAAGAATTCGTTTCATAGTGATGTTGTCTTTTAATTATTAATTAATTCTTAGAAAAAATCGCACCAACAAGTAATGTGGAGCCCAAGCAATAAATAAAGGGATTTTACTGATCAAATAGAAGTGAATTGCCATATATCGTGCAATAAATTCTACACTGAAGTAAAATCAATGACCAGAAGATGAAGTAATTGAGAAACTCAGGGTTTTGATCTGAGCTTATTTATTAGGAAGATGCTTTACGAATAACACCACAGCGTTATTAAATATCACCAGATTGTCAGTGATCTTTTGTTTTTCGGATTCTGAAATATTTATTTCAGGCCTTTTATTAGCCCATGCAGAAGTTTCACCCCACAATATTTTTCCCCAACACACACAGGAAACCACCACAAAAGAAGCAAACAAAGAAAGAGAGAAAATCCTCTCTAGAGGTAATTGCTTAAGATTTAGCATGGTAAGTTATGGTTGTTATGTTCTTAGACTGAAGTCATTATCTGTTTGTTACAACCAATGTAACTTTTTTTAACTAAAAAACCATTTTATATCTACTTATAATTCCATGTTTAAACATTAAAATTCCTGAAATCATGGAATTAAACAAATAAAATTCTCCCTTAAAATCACATTACAGAAGAATATTGTTCGTCTAGTAATTTCATATCCTTTATTGAAAGCACGAAAAGAGTACCAGGTTAGCTTAATAGACAAGTAATCCTAACTAGTTGTACCTTATTATAATTTCTGTCCTTTTTTGTTAATAAAGAACCATTCATCACTTTCAACTCTTTTATGGCCATCCGGATCAATATGCTCTTCAGCACGGTAAGTTACTTCTGCTTTTCCATTTTCAAACCACTTGGCAAAATCATATTCGCAAGGAATGACTACTTGTCCAAACTTATTAGCATATCCCATTTTTCCGTTTCGAAGAACCCTTGTTAATCCTTCATTAAATGGCTCTGGCCCATTATCAAACATTACAATGTCAAACAAAACATTTTGATTTCTGTCTATTGCCATTTGTCTTCCGTAAGTACTATCAGTTGTATGCTCAATTACATTAGCATAAAATTCCAATGTATCTGTGCCATAGTATGCGTACTTACCGAAAGAAATAATGGTATCATTACTCTGATTTACAAAGGCAACGTTTGCTCCGAATTGTAAATATTCTTCGTCCGTCACAGCTATCAGTTTTTCAGCCGAAACGGTGTCAGATGTTAGTCGGTCAAAATATTGATAGCTTGTAGTTTCCTTGTCCTTGTTATTTTCACAAGAAAAGCCAACTGAAACACTAAAAATCAGTACTGCTATTTGTCTTATTTTCATTTTTCTTCAATTCAACTCAACATCTGCATAAGACACAGACATTCTTTTATTTTTTTAGTGGGGTCGAATCTAAACCATTTCCGATAAATTTCATAGTAAAAGGACTCATCGCTTTTGTGAAGCTTTTAAGTAAAGCGGGGCCTCTAAGTGTTAGCGAAGGGAAACCAAAGGTAATTGATGGTCACAAGTACCGGTGATGGCCGGATTAATGGCTATTCCGATTCTAATAATGTGACCCGTTATGGAAAAGGGGTGCTTGCTAATTGTTTTGTTGTAACCTTGGAGTGTTCGTAGTCAAGGACTACGAACAACAAAAGTTTATTGCTTAATTAATGTATCTGGATCATCAGTGTAGAAGTATAGCACTAACGTTTTGTCATTCAAAAATTTATAATCATACTTCCCTTCAGGAAAGCCGGTGGTAAAATCTATTTCATCAGCAGTAAAGGTATAAGTAAAGTCGTCATATTCTTTGTCTGAATCAGTCCTATTGCCAGTCAAATCTTCGTTAAAAACAAATTGATACCAGTAATCAGCACTCTCACCTCTCCATGTACCAATAAAATTATTTTCCAGATTCTCATCTACAGAATCATCATCGCTATCACAAGCCACTAACATCAGCACTACAAAAATGGCCATTACATTTCTTAAATTTTTCATTAATCTTCAGATTTAGTTATTAAAAAATCACAAACAAGAGAAGGAAAATACTCTTATTTTTTATGAGTTCAATCTAAATCATTTCCCATGAATTTCATAGTAAAATAATTTATGGTGATTATTTAAGGTCATGACCTTTTGTCTTATCGAAAGGTGGCTTAGGGTTTATCAAAATTACCTGAAACATAAACGATTTCACTTTTAATACCTTGTCACAAGCACTTGTGGACATTATAAAGTTCGTAGACTGAGACTATGAATAGCAAGGGCACCAACATTCACATGAAGAGCTCAACAACTTAAATATAGAGCTAAGTCAGCTTTTTGAACTTAAAAAGACCCTGATGGTACTCAATAGATCTAAATTAAAGCAATTTCACCGAATTTTGGCCAAAAAAATTCATACCTCGTTGTTGATAATAAGTTGCTTTTACTTCATAAGTATACACCTTTTCATTATCAAAGAAGCTTAAAACAAGATGTGTTAGTGTTTCTTTCTCATCACCAGGAATGAAAGTTGCTCGAATAGATTGACCTGTATCCATGAATGTATTGCTTTCAACACTCCATTGATTGTCATGATCATCTTTGTTTTCTAATTCCAATAAAGTAACAGGCTTACCTATATTTTTGATGGTTAAACCTCTAACATGAAAATTAAAATTTATTAAAGGCTTATTGTACTGTTCTCCTGCTATTAACCTTTCTAGTTCTAATGGCTTTCTTATCCGACTGTCAATATCTGCCACTGAAAATATGTATGAAGCAACTGAATCTTTAGAGTATTGATTATGCTGCAGTTCATATTTATTGAATGCTTTTATAACCGCGTATTCTTGGTCTCCTAATGCCAAATCATTGACATGACTGGGAAGCTGACTTATATAATATACATTATTCTTAATGGAGTCAACTCGCTGGTAATTTTTCTTATATTGAAGCGTCTTTAAAACCATGAAATAGGGAGTAGGTAAGCTATCTAACTGATGAAGAAGCTGAGCTTGTTTATTCTCTACTGACTCGATATAACTTAGATGCTTTATATAGGAAGAAGTATATTCATGTATTAGAAAAATAGCACCAATAGTAATCGCAAGCAGAGGTAGCAGGAATGTATACCAAGGGGCTCTAGTTTTTCCTAAGTTCTTTTCTATCTCATACTTAGCACCTCCCAGATCATAAATATTACCATCCTCTTTCCTCAGTGTCCAGGCAGAACCAACAGGAAATACTGGAATATATGATAAATGAAAGTACGATACCCGTTTCTCTATCTTATTTCGCTTTTCACCCTTCCGATTATAAAAATCAAGCCCATTATATGGTCTATTAAAAGCATCTATATTATCCTTGATAAAAGGAACATCATCAATTGAATAAGAGCTAGCTCTTACGTTTCTTATTCCCAATACTATTCGTGCCATAAAATATTAATAAATCTTTATATATATCCTGATGGCAGTTCAATTGTAACTTTTATACGGTTAAAACTAAATACACTTTGCCCACTTATTCTTACCGAAGGGTCTAATGATTTATCAATGGCTATGAGTGTCTGTGACACGGTAAATGAAAGACTCTAAAAATTCCTGCACCTTTATATTTGTTAATCATTTACTTTTGAATTCCTGTCCTTTTCAAAGGCCATCAGAAATAAAAATCCACCACGTTGTAATAAAGTCAACCACTAAAAGACTATTATAAGCGAATAATCATTTGCCTTGAAATCTATAGAACAAGACTTTTTACAGATAATAGATCTGCATCAGAGAATTATCCATAAGGTATGTCATATTTATGCTGACAATCAGGATGATTATAATGACCTTTTTCAGGAAATAATGCTACAGCTATGGAAAGGGTATCCCAATTTTAAGGGTAAGGCCAAAATTACAACCTGGATGTATAGGGTGAGTCTATACACAGCTATTTCACGGTTAAAGAAGAAAAAGAATCGAAGAGAGGTACATGAACTACCTGTCGACGAAGCCGGCGAAAACGTTGATCAGTATGAATTTGAGCCTTTAAATATGGCCATAAGTAAGCTTTCTGATGTAGAAAAGGCCTTAATAGTGCTCTACATGGAAGAAAAATCATATCAGGAGATTGCTGACATTATGGAACTCAGTATCACCAATGTGGGCGTAAAACTGAACAGGACTAAAAAGAAGTTAAAAGACATTTTGAATACATTGTGATGGAACTAGACGAACTAAGAAAATCATGGAAAGCTCAAACTGATGAGGCAAAATATAGCAAAAGAGAGATTAACGAAATTTTTGAAGTAAAAACCAAAAGATCGTTAAAAGTACTCAATAGAAGCATGCTGTTTGATGCTCTGCTCATGATTGTTACTATTGTGGCTTTCATTTCATATTCTTTTCTGATGGGCCTTAAAGATCGTCTATGGATAAGTGCTGAACTCATCACTATGGCCTTGGTGCTTACTTTGCATTATAAAATAAAGTATAACCTCATTAATCAGCTTGATTTCGAAGCCAATGGTGTGAAATCAGCTATGACCAAAACTATCCGCAAGCTGAAAAAGTATATAAAAATATATGAAACGGCCATTCCTTGTATTTCTACTCTACTATTTATCACTTATCTGGCAAGGGTGAATTTCTATGAACACGGAACCTACTTCAGTTCAGCACTTATTACTTATAAGCTTGCCTTTGCTCCACTCTGCTACTTAGCTACCTGGCTTATAGTAAAGTTTCTTGCTAAATGGATGTATGGCAAAAGCATACTGAAAATGGAAAGTGATCTTAAAAAACTGGATAATTTATAAATGAAATGTTAGTTATCAAGCCATTTTTTAAAGTCCCCTACTCTATCACGACTTACGATGACTTCATCATCACAATCTTTCAAGTTGATTTTCAACCTACTGTTAGAGTAGCTAATAATATCATCAAACGCTTCCATAGAAATAATATATCCTCGGTTAACTCTGTAAAATTTTTCAGGGTTAACCATCTCTACTATCTTCTCTAGCGGATGATCCAGCAAATAGTTTCTGCCATCAGTAGCATGGCAAAAAGTGGCCTTTTCCTTACTATAAAAGTATTGAATATCAGCAATAGCTATAGATTTGACGTGCTCTCCAATTTTTACAATAAACCTATTTTTATAGTTAGTCTGCAGCATGGTCATGGCCTCTGCTATTTGTTTAACCATGGCACTCTCATCAAAACTTTTCTTAGTAATACGTTCCCATTTTTCTATGGCCGTTGTAAGTTCTTCTATATCTATGGGCTTCAATAAATAATCAATGCTATTGACTTTAAAAGCTTTCAAAGCATATTCATCATAGGCAGTAGTAAATATAACAGGAGCTGGCATCTCTATATGCTCAAATATCTCGAAGCTCAGTCCATCAGCCAGCTGAATATCCATAAACACCAGATCTAAAGGCTTATTATTATTATTAAACCAGCTTACGGCATTCTTCACCGAGGGTATTTTATCCACCACCTCAATACTATCATTATAAATCTCGAGCAACTTCTCCAGCCTCCTGGCCGCCGGGCGCTCATCTTCTATAATTAAAACCTTCATTTTTTTAATTTGATAAGTGGCAGTCTTACTTTAAATTCATGGTTATGGTCTGTTATCTGTACTTCAGCATCACTAACAAAGGCAAACCGTGCTTTTATATTATCTAGTCCCGTGTGTGATGATTCTTCTTTAATTATATTCTTCCTCTGCAAATTATTAACCACTTCCAAAAAACCATCATTTTCTCGTATACTTATATGCAAAGGCTCTTCAGCAGAAATGGTGTTATGCTTTATGGCATTTTCTACCAGCATCTGTACAGATAATGGTATAATCATATGCTGAGTTCCATTGATTAGCACTTCGAAATCAAGGTCATTTTCATACCTGATCTTTTGAAGAAAAATATAGGCTTCTACAAATTTGATCTCCGTAGCCAATGGCACCAGTTCCATATCCTTAGATTCCAGCACATATCTATATACTTCAGACAGCTTTTTGATAAACTTAGCCGCCACGTCCTGATCTTCATACACCAACGTGGTGAGGGCATTGAGGCTATTAAAAAGAAAGTGCGGATTCACCTGATTTTTTAATGACTCATATTTTGAAACAGCCGCTTCTTTTTTCACTCTCTCTGCTTCTATGGCCACTTGTCTCCAAGAAATTAAAAACTTATAGCTGTGTAGCACCAAACTTACTAGTATGGCTATACCTGTAGAATACATAACAGTAGTGCTGATATTCCTCCACTGCAGGTTAAAGATTTTGCCCGTAAGGTCAATAATAAGTAATGCCGCTAAAGATGTAAAAGCAGCATGACCTGCTACTCCTATAATGAGACGTTTAACGGGCTGATCCAGCCATGAAATTTTCTTATCTATAAGGTGTGAGATGTAAATATTGCCTTTATACATCAGCACCCAAAAAAGCATACATATGGCCACCGATGCCATCAGCTTATCTGGCGAAGTCATACAGTCATTACATAACAAAAAGCCATTGGCAATCCCTAAAAGGGTAAGAATAAGAATTTCTTTTAACTCCTTTTTAAATCTTTGCGCTGTAAAAAAACTAGCCATAGCTGCGTAAATTATTAAATATTTCTCAGTAAATAAAAGATTATCACCTACTGTATAGTAATAGTAATGGTTAAATCTTGCGTCAGATCCAATTTGGCTTTAGCATACTCCGCGGGGCCATACATACTAGGTGGGTTATTAGAAAAGCCATACGCTTCTGTAGGCCCCATATTACCAAAATCCAGCTTTCCATTTTTATTTGCATCGTGGATCACAGATATGGCATACTCTCCGGCCGGTAAATCCTCAAACACCACACTGTGGTTTTCTTCTGTTTCCAGGTTGATGGCTATAGCCTTATATGGATTTTTGAGGTAATCAGCTGAATTATTGAAAAGGGCCGCTTTCAATTCTCCTTTATTAGAAAAAGTGCCTTTTACCTCTACCGTAAGTGAAAATGTGTCTTGAGCCTTAGCTGCTACAGCTACTGCAAGAGCCAAAATAAATAATATTGTTTTCATCGTATTTTGTTTATTATGCCACCAATTAGGCGATGAATTTTCATATTTAAAATAAAGACTTCCCTAATCGTATCATTGACCTACCGAACCGTCAAGTTTAGGAGATGAATAAAACTGCCTAAACTTCCGCAAACCCTTTCCGAACCCCTTTACATTCTTTAACATTGCTACATGATACACTTCAACCGTCCTACCATAGACCTCATTAGAAATACTTTTTTACAGCAGCACTATCAGGATCATTTTCCAGCAGAAATTCTCGATCTTATTTATGAGCACAAGCTGTTTAAAATATTTGTTCCTGAGCAGTTGGGAGGCTTAGAGTGTAGCTTTCCTGAAGGACTGAAGATCATGGAAATGAGTGCCTATATAGATGGTGATTTCGGCTGGGCCGTACAAATAGGCTCTGGAGGCGGGTATTTTACAGGTTATCTATCCAAAGAGGTGGTAGATAAGTATATAAGTCAGCCAGAATTTGTAATAGCAGGCAGCGGCATGGCTAACGGCAATGCTGTAACCAGTGAAAGAAGTTACGAAGTTACGGGCCAGTGGAAATATTGTAGTGGCAGCCACTACGCCACCCTCTTCACCGCTAACTGCACCATAGACAGTTCTTCAGCTATTAGTGCCTTTGCCTTTGACCCTGATCAGGTATCAATTATTAATGACTGGAAGGCCTATGGCATGGAAAACACCCTTTCTCATAGCATACAGGTGAAAAATGCACAAGTACCTAAACACATGAGCTTTAACTTTGATAGGGTTATAAATGATTACAACTACCTTATTTATCACTTTCCTTTCAATGAATTTGCTCGTGGGTGCATCACCGCAGTTTTAATAGGCATGTTCAAGCACCTACTCAATGAAGCTAATGTATATTACCAATACGAAAATTTACCTTCTCAAAAAGAATCTTCTTTACAGCAAATCTTAAAAACCGCCGAACAAGAAAGTGAAAAGCTCACTGAGCATTTTTATGAAGAAGCTCAAAACTGTTGGTCGCATTTGCAAAATGGCCTTTCTGAAGATTTACTCCAAAAGTTTAACAACGCCATTGATAATTATATCAGTTTCGCCAATGAAAGCAGCCACAATCTATTTCATCACCTCGGCATGTACGCCACCTTTCGCGATAATGCTTTTAACAAAATATGGAGAGATCTTACTACCGCCGCACAGCACTTTTTAACTAAAAAGTATCAATAAGACCCAATAGAGTAATTAAATTTTCGAATAACCCTTAAAACATTACATCGATAAGAATATAGAATAATTAAAAGATAATTTAGCAGCTTATATTTATTATTATCATTATTACTATGGGCATTATAGCTAAGTTGCACTATGAGGAAAACTCATACAACGTTATTGAAGCTGAGTACGGTATAAGGCAAAAGATAGATGAATCTGGCAAGCCGTCATCAGCACCTACTTTTACTGGTTTAGAAGTCGTATTAGAAGCATCCAGAGACAATACCTTTTTCGAATTTGCCACGCAGGCACAAAATAAAATTCAAAAGTTAGTACTTGAATACGTCCCCAGTATTCAGGGAGGAAAGAGCCGAAGGATCACTTTTTATGATTGTCACGTGGTTTATAACCATCAAGGTTTTAAACATCAAAGTGAGCAGCCTATGCAAGAGACTATTATAATCACGGCAGGCGGTGTTCAGGATTCAGCTTCATCTGCTGAGTATTCTACCTATTGGCGCAAGACCTTTGGCCAAACAGAGGCGTCATCTTCAGAGGAAAAGGGTAATAGTGAACAACCCAAAGAACTTAAAGTAAAAGCTAAACTATCATAACATGCCCTATTTTGTACCGCTTGGTATTCCTGACTATTCTGGAAACCAAGAACGTGATTTTTTTCAATTTACTTATGATATTGAAGACAATGACGCCGTTGAAATGCTTATGCAAATCAGAAATGGCAGTACCGTATGGTATGAAGAAAAAATCACTGATAAAGATAAGCTCACCCAAGGAGAACACACCTGGAAATGGGATGGGTTTGATTGTGATGGCATTTTCGATTCGGCCAAATTAACAAAGGCAAAAAGCTTAAATTTTTATGCCATAGGCAAAGATAAAGAAGGCTGCACCGACAGGCATTCCATAGATTTCGAAGCCAATTACGAGGAAGTAGAATGGGTTGATGTGAAAATCAATAAAAACACTAAACGGATCGATGTTACGTTAAGAGTGAATCTGAAGGATGGTGGGGCTGAAGGCATTGAATGCACGGAGCAGATAGTAGCTCCTGACCCTATAATTATTAAGGAATGTCCCTGGGATAAAATTCCTGAAAAGGATTTGATTCCTAACCGCCCCCCAATAAAGAAAAGAAATGAAAAAAATGATTTTGAAGCTTTAAAACAATTAGCTTTAGACGGTATTGAAAAATACTGGCAAAGGAATAGTACAAATATAGGCAAAGGGGTTTATGTAAATAAGGAACTCTATGAAGTGTTCATCAATTGCAAATACGATGCGGAGGGGATGGTAGCACCAGAAATTATCTACTTTACTAATTCAGAAAACACGACATTTAACCGTTCTCATAACTGGTTTGCATCAAGAAAATTATACTATAAAGAAGGTTATATAAAAAGAAGGAAATGGGATTATCAAAAGTCATCTGATGCTATTCTAGATTTTCAAGAAACTTCCGCTCATGAAATAGGCCATCAATTATTAGTGGAATTAGACGGTAAATACCACTCATATACCCATAAAGGCACTTCTCATCCCAGTGTAATTCTTCAAGATCCTGTTAAAGGCACAAAATACCCGTCTCATGGTGAGGAAATTGACCTAATGAAATATGCAGATGATTACCTTCCATCCGACTATTTTCAAAGAGTAGTACTCTCTGAAAAAGATCTATTAGGTCTAGTGTGGCTTACTAAATTAGAATTAGAATGAAACCAATAACCAAGCTAATAATCATTGTTTTAATTACAGCCACAAGCTGTGAACAAAAGTTAAGTGATCACTATAGAGGCTATGTATTTAATTATAATAACGAACCTTTGTCAGGGGTTAAAGTTTCTGTTGATGGATTCCCTTCGAAATATACACATACCAACAAAAAAGGATATTTTTCACTAAAAAGAAGGAGTTCTACTTTTGTCGATGATTTAATTTTTGAAAAAAATGGATATAATACGGATACGGTTTATTCTTTTTTTGCAAATAGACGTCGGGATAAGACGCATTTTTTAGAGCAGCGGTCTGATACTCTTTTTATGAAGAAATTAAATGAGGAATACTATTAATGATTTGGGATGATGTGGATATTCTATTTAACATCTATAATTTTAAGCATATGAAGACGGTTGGTGGTGATAATGGCTATTCCTATCAACTCAAAAGCAGTTCTGACTTTGGCAGAATTTGCGCTAGCCAAGAGGACGTTCTAGAATTATTATGGTAAACAAAATTGGAGTTAAAACGAAATACATATCTATTTTAATACTTTTATTAAACACTCATTGTAATTCAGAAATCTCAAATTATCAAGGAGTTATTGTAGGAAATAAAAATGTACCTATAGAAGGAGCTATAATTGTTGGTAGAGATCACCCTGATAGGAAAACTAAAACTGATGCCAATGGTTTTTTCACACTCGAAGCAAGAAAAGACTTTATGGAATCTTTTTTATATGTAAAAAAAGACCTAAAAAAAATTGATTCGATTCAGATTATCAGAACTCATCCTGAATACGGCATTAAATACTATTTTGTTAATAATAGAAATGACACATTATTCCTCAAAGAATAAAGCAGTACAGGTTCACACTACCTTCTGACTATCGCTGAGGGAAGTAAAACTTACCCTTTAACAGGGTTCATGGTTAACTAAATTAGTATTAAATGAAAAGATATTTACTATTATGCTTACCACTAGCGGCTTGTTCTTCTGTAAAAATAGAAAGGCCTGAAATAAAAGGAACAATTTATGATTCTGTAAGCAAAGCACCTATAGAGGAAGTCCTGTTCTCATAGATGATGAGGTTAAAAGCACTAATAGCAAAGGAGAGTTTTTCATCAAATCCGTTAAAGCAAATAACTTGTTCAATGTGGAAAGTGGTCACGATCCTATGTTCTTCATAATCAAACTAGAACATCCCTTTTACAAAAATATGGAAATAAAAAAAGGAACAAGAGGAAGCTTTTCGAAAGAAAGAATAGTATACGACTCCATATTTTTACAACCGATTAATTAGTATTAAAATGAAAGTATGGACCAAACTAATAATCGTTGCTTTAATTACAGCCACAAGCTGTGAACAAAAGCTAAGTGATCACTATAGAGGATATGTATTTAATTATAATAACGAACCTTTGTCAGGTGTTAAAGTTTATGCTATTGGATTCCCTTCGAAATACACACATACTAACAAAAAAGGATATTTTTCACTACAAAGAAGGAGTTCTACTTTTGTTGATGATTTAATTTTTGAAAAAATTAGATATAATACCGATACGGTTTATTCTTTTTTTGCAAATAGACGTCGGGATAAGACGCATTTTTTAGAGCAGCGGTCTGATACCCTTTTTATGAAAGAAATTAAATGAGGAATACTATTAAGGATTGGGGATGATGTGGATATTCTTCTATTTAAAATCAATACTTTTAAGCATATGAAGAAGGTGGTGGTGACAATGACTATTCCTATCAACTCAAAAGCAGTTCTGACTTTGGCAGAATTTGCGCTAGCCAATAGGACGTTCTAGGGTTATTATGGTTAAAAAGATTAGAGTTAATATGAAAAACATAACACTTTTTCTAGTCTTATTAATGACTTCATGTTCTCAGGAATTTATTCTCCGCCCTAAAGTTGAAGGACAAATATTAGATCCTGCTAATAAAGCCCCTTTAAAAGGTGTCAAGATTGAATTTATTGACTGCTTCTAAAGCGACTGCAATGGAGAAAAGCCATTCTTTACTGATAAAAATGGAGCCTTCAGTATAAAAGAAGAAAACAAAGACTATTTTGTATTCAAGCCTCATCGATATACAAGACCTTATTACTCCTTTATGCTACTGATAAGCCATAAAGGCTATGTTTCTGATACGATTGACATAAGAGAATATCAAGAATACTCAGAGGTGATCAGATTAGGTTCAATAAATTTAGCTAGACAAGATGGTTCAATTTAATTAAGCTTGAATGAAAGCATTGCCAAAATCAATAATCACAAGGCTAATTAGAGCATCAAACTATGGGAAAACGCTAAGTGATACTTATAGAGGGTATGTGCTTAACTGAAATAATGACCGCTGCCAGAACTTAAAGTGTCTATTTACAGGCACCATAATAAAACGCTGTAGAATATTATATCTTTGCTCACACTACTATGAAACCACATCGTGCAAAATTTAAGTTGGCCTTTTTATTTTTATTACTGTGCCTGTGCTCTTGTAAAGTAAATCGAGATTTTTATTGGGGCTATGTATACTATGATCAAAAGCCATTAACAGACGTCACAGTAAAGACAAACAGTGATAATGTTGTCGATTCTGTACAGACTGACGCTATTGGATTTTTTAAATTGGCAAAACAACCACACTCTGCTCAGCCATTAATATTTAAAAAGGAAGGTTTTATTACCGATACTATACCTTCAATATGGTACCAACATGGAGAAAAAGTGATGTATACCTTTTTGAACCAACAACCAGATACTGTGCTTTTAAGAAAATAAGCCATTACCACCTCTCATCCGGAGAATTCACAAAGCGTAGCAACGATAACGCCTACTACAAAGCGAGTCAAATTGATTCTACATGTGGCCCTATTTATATTTTCAATAACCAAGGTATTTCTTCATTAACTTCATTCAAAACTCTTGTTAGAGCGTTGAATTCTAGCTATTAGACCTGAATTGGCTAGACCGAACTCAATTATATTTATATTTTAAATATATACACATCATTAATCAATTTGATAAATAATTGATATACCTCAAAATTTGTGCTTCAATAAAATAATATCATCACATGCGAAGACTACTATTACTTGTATCAGCCCTCACCATATCTATGGTGTCTTTTGGGCAAAAAAGAATGACTACCAACACGGGTGCTCCTATTGGGGATAATCAAAATTCTAAAACAGCAGGAGAATATGGCCCTGTATTATTAGAAGACATACACCTTATTGAAAAACTGGCCGCCTTTGATAGAGAGCGCATTCCAGAAAGAGTGGTTCACGCCAGAGGCACGGGAGCTTTTGGCTATTTTGAAGCCTCTGCTGATATGTCTGCCTACACTATGGCAGCACCTTTTCAAAAACCAGGAAAGAAAACAGATTTAGCGGTAAGGTTTTCTACGGTTATCCATGGTAAAGGATCTCCTGAAACCGCCCGTGATCCTCGCGGATTTGCGGTGAAGTTTTATACTGAAGATGGTAATTACGATATTGTGGGTAACAACCTGCCGGTGTTCTTCATTTGGGATGCTATCAAATTCCCTGATGTTATCCATTCTTTAAAACCGTCTCCTGAAACCAATGTCCAAGACCCTAATCGTTATTGGGATTTTATATCAAAAACGCCTGAGGCTACTCATATGGTAGTGAGGCTATGGTCTGACTTCGGCATTCCTCAAGGTTATCAATACATGAATGGCAGCAGTGTACATGGCTTCAAATGGGTGAATAAAAAAGGAGAAGTAACTTATGTGAAATATAGCTGGGTATCTCATCAAGGTGAGAAGAATTTCACAAGAGCAGAAGCTAACGAGCAGCAAGGCAAAAACTGGCAACATGCTACCATTTCATTGAGAGAAGATATAGCTACAAAGAAATACCCTAAATGGGACCTATACGTGCAAATGATTAAGCCTGAAGATATGCAAAGCTTTGACTTTTGGCCTTTAGATGCCACCAAAGACTGGCCTGCAGATAAAATACCGAAAGTAAAAGTAGGGACCATGACGCTTAACCATAATCCGGTTAACTACTTCCAGGAAATAGAATCTTTAGCCTTTTCTCCCGGATCATTGATTCCTGGTGTAGAACCTTCTGAAGACAAATTACTACAAGGCCGTTTATTCTCATATTTTGATACTCAGAGACATAGGCTAGGGCCGAATTTTCAGCAAATAGAAGTTAACAAACCTAAAGCAGAAGTAACCAACTATAACTCGGACAGCTACTTAAGCAGCAGAAATAACACTTTTCAAAACCCTGATGTAAACTATCAGCCAAGCCACTATACGTCTGTAGCTGAAGACACTACCTATAGGGCTTCTACATCAGTACTGAACAATGCCATAATAGCTCAATCTGAAATTAGCAAGAAAAACTATTTCTCTCAAGCTGGCGACTTTTTCAATTCTTTAGACAAGCAAAATCAGGGAAATTTAATTGGAAACCTGGTAGCCGACTTGGAGCAAGTAAAAAGCGATGAAATAAAAAAGACCATGATTACTTACTTCTACAAAGCAGATAGGCAATTAGGAATGTCTGTAGCCCAAGGACTAGGGTATAGTATGAAAGACTTCATGAATAATCATTAATCAATAAGTGCAAGAAGGCAACCTAAGGTTTTTTATAACTCAGGTATGCCTTCTTTATCTCCGCCTACTATGATCCGATCTCTACGAAATATTAGTATATCTCACACCTCTACGTCATTAGAACAGAGAGAAAACTACCATGTGTCAGCTGAAGCTATTAGACCTCTAAGCCAGTCTATTCTTTGTCATTTCTCTGATATCGTAGGCCTCATGATTCTTTCTACCTGTAATCGTACAGAGGTATATTTTGAAAGCACCTCAACCAGTGCCCTTGACATGTGTGAGTATTTTATCACTATCATGTGTCCGAAAGCTGAATTATCTTCAGAAAAAAAGTTATTTCATTTTAATAACCGCACTATAGATACCGCCTTTCACCTGCTAGAGGTAGCCAACGGACTCAGGTCTGCAGTAGTGGGCGATCAGCAAATTTTAAATCAGATAAAAGGAGCTTACAAAGTATCCTTAGAGCATCATACTCAGGGCTCTCTTCTTGAAAGGACCTTACAAGCTGTGTTCAAAAGTCATAAGCGAATTTCTAACGAATCGGCTTTTAGAAATGGAAGCAGATCTACCGCTTATCGTGCTTTAAAGATTATTCAAGACAGTTTTGGCAAAGACAGTATGCCAAGCAAAAGATTACTCATCATTGGTGCCGGAGAGATTACCACAGAAATTCTAAAATACTTACCCAAATTCGCTTTTGAAGAAATTGCTATCAGTAATAGAACTGAAATGAAGGCCATGCACCTGGCCCAGGCATATCACCTTAAAACGGAAAAATGGAGCAACATAGAAAACAACCACTTTCATAGTTTCGACGCCATAATTACTGCAGTAAGCAATAGAAAACACCTTATAAAAAGTTTACCTCAAGTAGAAAAGAAAATCATCATAGACCTAAGCCTACCCTGCAATGCGCATCCGGCACTAGCCTTTCAGCACAATATAGAGCTTTATAACCTTGATAATGTTACGGAGCAAATAGCACAAACCGATTACTCCCGACAACAAGCGGTGCATCAGGCTGAATCTATCATAGCGGAGGAAATCAACAAACTAGCCAATTGGGTGCAAAAAGCAAAGATCAGAAGCTTCCTTAAAGATTATAAAGCAAGTACCCAACATACCCTACGGGAAGTGATAGAGCAGCTTCAAGACAAAAACCTATCAACTAAAGACCTTGAAAATATCATTCATATAATATCAGAAAAAATGGTAAAAAAGCCTGCAGTAATCATGAATCATAGCTGTGAAGGTGAATTATCTGAAAACAGTATGGAATTTATTCAAAAAGCATTTGCCCCTAATAATTTTTTCTCATGAAAACAGGAGTATTAGTAGTGAACCTGGGCACACCAGATGCCCCTACAGTGAAAGATGTAAGAAAGTATCTCACCGAATTTTTAACGGATGGAAGGGTGCTAGACCTACCAACACTAAAAAGGAATGCCTTAGTGAGAGGGTTAATAGTACCATTGAGAGCAAAAAAAGTAACTAAGGAGTACAAAAAGCTATGGCTTAATAATGGCTCTCCCCTATTGGTGTATGGAAAGTCATTAGTAAAAAAATTAAGACTCTTGTTTGATGAGGAAGTGGAGATTGAACTAGCTATGCGCTATCAGAGCCCTTCTATTGAAGATGCATTGACAGCACTAAGAAACAAGAATACTGAAAGAATTATAGTATTCCCTCTCTTTCCTCAATATGCCTCTGCCACCACTGGCTCAGTAGCCCAGAAGGTAATGGAAATAATTAGTAAATGGAATGTTATTCCTTCCATAGAATTTATCAATTCTTATCACACAGACCCTAGATATATCAATCTATTCGCTGAAAAAGTGGCTCAGGATATTGACTATTATAAACCTGAACATGTTTTATTCAGCTACCATGGTATACCTGAAAGGCATTTAAAAAACATTCAGAAAAATGATACTAACAAGTGTTCATGGCCTCACTGCGGGTGCGGACAACAATCTATGAGCAATCCTTATTGCTACCGTTCTGCCTGTTTCAAAACATCTGAATTAATTGCCAAAAAGATAGGAAAGGGATTCACCAAATATACCACCTCCTTTCAAAGCCGACTTGGCAAGGATCCCTGGATACAGCCCTATACCGATCAAACCATCCAGCATTTAAGTAAAATTGGCATTAAAAAGCTACTAGTAGTTTCTCCTTCCTTCGTAGCAGACTGCCTTGAAACAACTTTAGAAATAGGTGAAGAGTACCGTGAGTTATTTATATCTAACGGAGGAAATGACTTTAACTATACCAGAAGTTTAAACGACGATGATAAATGGGCTGACGCCATTCACGACATCATCAATGAAAAAATGTAAATCATGAAACATCTATTATTAATCACAATAACAATGATCTCCTTGGGGAGCACATCGGCCCAACACAGTAGTAATGTATTTGATGCAGCTAGAATTGGAGATATCGCAACACTGAGAGCTTTGGCTGCAGCAGATCCAGACACCCTCAATAGCCATGACCACAAAGGATTCACGCCTTTGATCCTTGCTATTTACAATGACCAACAAGAGGCCAGTGAATATTTACTTTCACAGCAAGTAAAAACCAATGCCCAGGATAATGCCGGCAACACGGCGTTAATGGGAGCTACTTTCAAAGGGTATGCTTCTCTAGCAAAATTATTAATTCAATCAGGCGCTTCTGTCAATATCAGAAATTATAACGGTGCCACGGCACTTACCTTTGCCGCTACTTTTGGCAGAGAAGAAATAGCTCAAATACTTCTAAATAATGGCGCTGAACTCAACGTGAAAGATGCTTATGGAAATACTCCTTTAGCTTATGCCAAATCTCAGGGAAATGAATCTATGGTAGCCTTACTGCAAAACCAACCTTAAAGGTATTTCTCAGGATGAATAAGGAGATAATTATTCATGGACTTACTTCTTCTATGCAATATCAAAATAATATTGAAGCAGCTCACTTATTTAATTAATAGGGTTAATTATATATTCTGAGCTGCTATTATATATTTTTGCAACTATGGAATTCAGTCATGAAATTTTTCTCAAGAACATAGCACAAACTACCGGCTCCCCTATTTTATTGGAAGTAGAAAAGGCAGCCGGCAGCTACTTATATTCACCTGATGGTAAGGCATACCTGGATCTTATATCCGGCGTAGGCGTAAACCATTTAGGTCATCAGCACCCACATATCATCAATCGCATTAAGGAGCAAGTAGATAAGCACTTGCATGTAATGGTATATGGTGAATTTGTACAGTCTACACCAAACCTGCTGGCCAAAAAGCTCACCGAACTTTTACCTCCAAGCCTTAACTGCTGCTACTTTACTAACAGCGGTACTGAAGCTAATGAAGGAGCCTTAAAATTAGTCAAACGATACACCGGAAGAACTGAAATTATCTCTTGCCGAGGTTCTTATCATGGTAGTACACATGGCTCATTAAGTGTGTCTGGTAATGAAACTAAAAAGCAGGCCTTCCGCCCTCTCTTGCCAGATGTGAAGTTTGTAAGGTTTAACAACATGGATGATCTGAAAATGATCACCACCAAAACGGCCTGCATCATTATGGAGACCGTGCAAGGTGATGCCGGAGTTCGTGTACCTAGCCAAGAATACATGACCGCTCTTAGAGCAAAATGTGATGATACCGGCACACTCATTATATTTGACGAGATACAGGCAGGCATGGGACGTACTGGTAAAATGTTTGCTTTTGAGCATTTTAACATTGTGCCAGACATACTCACAACCGCCAAAGCACTGGGAGGAGGCTTACCCATCGGCGCTTTTATCTCTTCCTATGAAAAAATGACTTCTTTAACTCATGATCCCATGCTGGGGCATATCACCACTTTTGGGGGCAACCCTGCTAGTTGTGCAGCGGCTTTAGGTGTATTGGAGGTTTTTGAAAATGAAAATATTGTAGCTCAGGTAGAGGCTAAAGGACAGCTGATAGAATCTCTATTACAGCACCATAAAATCATAGAGATAAGAAGAAAAGGCATGATGTTCGCGATAGACTTTGCCTCTAGTGATGATGTATTTAAAATAGCAAAATACTGCCTTGATCACGGCGTAATCACTTTCTGGTTTTTATCATGTCCTAATAGCTTTAGAATTTCTCCTCCTCTTAATATTTCTGAAGAAGATATCAGAAAGGGCTGTGCAGTTATTCAAGAGGCCTTTAATTTATTATAAAAAAGGCCATTGAAGATCTTGAGCTTCTGCCTAATCGCAAAAGATAGCAGGTCTAAAATAATCAAGCCCACTTAAGAAGGACTCAGAAATACCGCTGAAAGCAGTTAAGCATTAAAAACAAAAAGAGGTTGTATCATCATTGAATTATGATACAACCTCTTAAAATATTATGTATTGCTTAGTAAGCCCTTACCAGCTTACCTTCCATAAAGTTCACATAAGACTGATTCGCTACTCGAGTTCCGCCCGGAGTAGGGAAATTACCCGTAAAATACCAATCCCCTGAATGGTTAGGACAAGCCTTGTGCAGGTTGCCTACTGTCTGATATATCACTTCCAGATCTGCCAACATCTCAGGTGGCTTCACTATTTCCGCTACCTTAGCAGATATCTGCTCATAAGTAAACTCATCATAGAGCTTATTTACGTGGTTAACATTCTCCTTATTAGCTAATGCCTGAACGCATAAATCATACACCTCTCCCATCAAATGCTCTTTGTTCTCATCTTTCAACAACTGAACCATAGCCCTAAAAGCCACAAATTCATTCATTTTAGACATATCAATACCATAGCAATCCGGGAATCTAATTTGTGGTGCAGAAGACACTATTACTACTTTCTTAGGTCTAAGACGAGTGATCATGGTTAAGATACTCTTCTCGAGAGTAGTTCCTCTTACTATGGAATCATCCATAATAACCAACGTATCTTTTCCTTTGTTGACCACTTCATAGGTAGTGTCATACACATGAGCTACCATTTCATCTCTGTGATTATCATCAGCGATGAAGGTTCTTAGCTTAGCGTCTTTCAATACTATTTTTTCTACTCTAGGGCGGAAAGACAAAAACTCTTCCAAATCACCCATATGAGGTTTCTTATCTATCACTACTTCCTTACGCTTGGCACTAAGATAATCTTCCATGCCTTGCATCATTCCTAAAAAGGCCGTTTCTGCGGTATTAGGAATATAAGAAAATACTGTGTTTTTTAAATCGAAATTGATAGACTTCAGAATCTGAGGAACCAGTAAAGCCCCCAATTTTTTCCTTTCATTATAAATATCAGGATCTGTACCTCTAGAGAAATAAATTCTTTCGAAACTACATGAAGTCTTTTTCTCCTTAGGCTGAATAAACTGATACTCACCGTACTCACCATCTTTCTTGATGATAAGCGCATGACCAGGCTTTATTTCTTTAATCTCTCCATAATCAACATTGAAAGCTGTTTTAATGGCAGGCTTTTCAGATGCCACTACTATCACCTCATCATCAGCGTAGTAATATGCAGGTCTTATTCCTCCTGGATCTCTGGCTACGAAGGCATCTCCATGACCTACCATCCCTGCCATTGCATATCCTCCATCAAAATCTTTACAAGCGCGACTTAACACCTTTTGCAGGTCAAGCTCGCTCTCTATAACCTCTGTTATCTCCTGGTTAGTATATTGTTCCTTATACTTTCTGAAGATATCATTGTTTTCTTCATCTAAAAAGTGACCTATTTTTTCCATTACGGTCACGGTATCCACTTTTTCTTTAGGGTGCTGACCTAAGCGCACTAAAATATCGAAAAGTTGATCCACATTAGTCATATTGAAGTTACCAGCCACCACCAGGTTTCTACTTCGCCAGTTATTTTGACGTAAGAACGGGTGGCAGTTTTCAATACTATTTTTCCCGTGTGTACCATATCTCAGGTGGCCTAACCAAACCTCTCCAGTGAAAGCACAGTTATCTTTCATCCAGTGCTCATCATAATACAGTTCCTTTCCCTCCTTCGCTGCCTTTTTATACTTCTTAGCAATCTTCTCAAAGATGCTTTTGATAGGTTCCTGATCTATAGATCTATAGCGACTGATATATCGCAAACCCGGCTTTTGATTAATTTTAATGTTAGCAATCCCTACACCGTCCTGACCGCGGTTTCTTTGCTTTTCCATTAAAATATACATTTTGTTAACTGCGTAGGTAGGAGAACCATACTTTTCAATGAAATAGGAAAGTGGTTTTCTTAGCCTGACCATGGCTATTCCACATTCGTGTTTTATGCTGTCGCTCATATCAGTATTTAAAATGCAAAACTAACACTATTAATGATCCTCATCAAACTATCTGGTTTAAAGAATGATAACAAAATCATTACAACCAAAAAGAATCCTATAAAATTCTGCAATGAGAATATTAATTGCTTTTGAGGTTTTTGTTCAGCGTTTTTAAAGATAATGTAGTAAGGTAATTTGAGGTAATAAAACAGTGCAATCACGGTATTCATCAAACCAAAAATTAACAGGTACAAGCTCCAGTCATTGCCAGACTCTACGTAACTATCCCATAAAGCACTAAATATCAAAAACTTACCTGTAAAACCACCTGTAGGAGGCAATCCGGTAAGTGCAATCATTACAATTACTAAGGCCACCCCCAATAGTGGCTGCACATTAATCAGACCTTTATAATCTTCCACTTTGGTATAGCCCCACTCCTTCTCTGCATGGTTAACGAAAAGAAAAGCAGCCATATTCATTAGCAGATATATAGCAGAATAAAAAAGAATGGCCTTGTAAGCTGTTTCGCTATAAGCAACCAACCCTGCTACTAAAAAGCCAGAATGAGCTATAGAAGAATATGCTAATAGGCGCTTGACATTATTTTGCCATAAGGCACTAAAATTTCCAATACCTATAGAGATCATGGCTATGGTAGCAAGCACAATAGTCCAGTTTACAGGGCTGCTACCAAATAGATTAATAACCATCATCCATTTCATTAAAATACCTATTCCTGCCAGCTTCGGCACAATTGAAAAATAAGCTGCCACCGGAGTAGGAGCTGCGGTATATACATCGGGTGCCCATATATGCATTGGCGCCGCTGATATTTTGTATAGCAACCCAGCTAAGGTCATAATAGCTGCCAGCGTAAAGGGCAATGCATTGGCTTTAATAAGGCCATCTAAAAACTGTACATCATCAATGGTTAAGGTGCCGGTAAGCGCATATAGCCATGACATACCAAACAGCATCACCCCTGAAGCTGCAGCTCCGAAAAGTAAGTATTTAACAGCAGCTTCTTTTGAAGCAGCATTAAATGAGAAAGAGGTGAGTATATATGCCGTAATAGAAAGTAGCTCTATAGATAGGTAGATAGTAAGTAGGTTATTAGCCATTACCAGCAGATGCGCTCCCAGCAAAACACCAAATGCTAGTAGGTAGTATTCACTACTCTTATCTTTAAAATCCTGATTACCAAAGCCCATTGCTACGGTGATAAAAGCACCCAAAACACATATCATCTTCCAGAAAACACTCACACTCGTCAGCTGAACCATGTTATTAAACAAGGGTAGCGGTCTCACCAGATCCCCCACCTCTTGCCACTGGCCCACTACCAGCACCATAGTGACAGCCAGAAAAGCCAATGCTAAAACCTGATATAGTTTATTTAATCTTCCGGCATTAAACAGACCTGCTATAAGCAATAGCACAAGTGATATTACAATAGCTATTTCTGGTAGAAAATAGCCCATACTTCCGGTTATGGCTGTAAGCTTTTCTTGCAAGGTATCTTTAGTTTTGCTGAATAATATCTCCGTACTGGCCGATTACATCCGTAAATACAGCTATGGAATTATTAATCATATCCAATAAAAATGAAGGGAATACTCCCATCAATAAAGCTAATATTACTAAAGGCACCAACATCACATATTCTCTGGTATTAAGATCAGTAAGCTCATCATTGCTCACTTCAATTTTTGTGAAAAACTTACCAAAAAACATTCGCTGTATAGTCCATAGATAATACGCTGCACTAAAAATTAAACCTAAAGCGGCGATTATAGTCATCCACTTAGGTAAAAATCCATTTACCACTGATGAGTTAAATGATCCCAACAGCACAAATATCTCTGCTATAAATCCTGAAAAACCAGGCAAACCCAGAGAGGCAAAAAAGAATATAACTGTAAAAATGGTATACCTGGGCATTTTATTAATCAACCCGGAATAGTTCTGTATTATTCTGTCGTGACCGCGCTCATAAATAACCCCTACTATGAGGAAAAGGGCTGCAGAAATAACCCCATGACTCACCATCTGATAAACAGCACCACTCACCCCTTCTGTAGTACCTGAAGCTAAGCCCAAGAGCACAAAGCCCATGTGAGACACAGAAGAGTAGGCGATCATCTTCTTAAGATCTTTACTTCCCAATGCGTTTAAAGCACCGTAAATGATAGATATTACACCTAACAGTCCCATCATCCAGCCATAATAACCTACTCCATCAGGAATAATCATAAAAGCCGTACGCATAAGACCATAACCTCCTATTTTTAGAAGTACCCCAGCCAAAATCACCGAAATAGGTGTGGGTGCTTCTACGTGAGCATCTGGCAACCACGTATGTAAAGGCACCACAGGTATTTTAATGGCAAAACCTATAAAGAGCAGTAAGAACATGAGCAGCCTTCCTTCTTGGCCAAGAATGACTTTCATCACTTTATAATCCATTATTGATCCTGGTATGTAATTAGCAGGATCTGTCATATACACCATGTTAAAGGTATGCACCAGGTTTTCTCTAGATAGCTGACCTGCTGCCAAACTCTGCTGCACCTGCTCCACTATTTCATTACTTACCACTTGCCCCTCTTGCACTAAACCTGCTTCTACAGCTGTAGCAGCAGGATCAACCACTGAAAGGTTCAGAGCTATCATGGCAATAAGTATAAAAATGGATCCGAATAAAGTGTATAAGAAGAATTTTATAGATGCATATTCTCTCCTTACGCCTCCCCATAACCCTATCAGGAAGTACATAGGAAGTAGCATAAACTCAAAGAATAAATAGAAAAGCAGGAAGTCTAAAGAAAGGAAACATCCTAAAATGGCTCCATTCAGCAATAAAAGAAGACTAAAATACCCCTTCTCTCTTGTTTTGATATTCCAGGAAGCAATAGTGCCTATGAGCATCACTACTACTGATAGTAATACCATACTCATATTTAGGCCATCTACTCCAACGATATAGTCTGCCGAAATATGACCGAAAGAAGATAGGTGAATATCAAACCAAGGCACATTTTCTAAAAACTGAAATTCATTCAGGTGGTTTACCCCTGCATATGAAGCATCATAACCAGACAATAGCACAATGGCAATTAGCACCTGCAAAGAGGCTATACCCAGCGCTATATATTTGAAAGCACCTTTGAACTTACCTGGTATAAAGGCCACTACTAAGGCAGCTATAAGAGGTAAAAATATGATTATAGAAAGCAAATAATTGTTTAGCATTAATCTACCAGATTATCCAAAAAATGAATATTAAAATTCCCACAAAAGCCAGTGCAATATAGCTCTGTACTTTACCTCCTTGCATCGATTTGGTCATAAGACCTACTCTTCCGACAAAGTAAACAGAAAAATTCACTAATCCGTCTACAATATTTCTATCTACCCAGGCTGTTAAATGGCCTAATATGATATTGAAAATGGCGAATTTATCAATAAAGTTATCTATCACTTTAGTATCCAATAATTGCAACTTCTGTGATAGTACTTCTATGGGTTGTATTATAAAGTCATTATAAATCTCATCTAGGTACCAGTTATTAAAAGACAGCCACTGCCACACATTACTTGCTCCCTGCCTACTAAAATAATTGATTGCATATTTACCTTTTGGCCTGTAAATGAACCAGGCCACTAGCCCACCGATTACTATCATAAACACAGAGATGACAGTTACCTGCATATGATTGTGTTCTGCCAACTCTACTAGGTTATTTTGCCAGTTTCCATTCATGCCAGGCACTAAGATTGTCGGTGTTTTCAATGCCGAAAGAAACCAACTCAAACTATGGTTCAATGGGTTTAAAGACCATATAAAACCAAAAGACATTAGCGCTAAAATGCTAAGTGCTGTTTTCATCACCCAAGGCACATCCTTTACTTTGATATTAGCTTCTATTGATCGTTCATCGGCTATTCTAAAATCTCCGAAAAACACTAAAAGCAACTGACGAACCATATAAAGCGCCGTAAGCACTACGGTGATGAACCCCAAATCAGGCACTAAATAATGCCATGATAGTGTGCGCTCAGACATTAAATCTGCCCAGGCATAAGCTCCTGAAAGCAAGGCATCTTTAGACAAATACCCTGAGAAGAAAGGTATGCCTATCAGCGCAAGGGTAGACACCAAATAAGCGATAAAAGTAAAAGGCAAATATTTTCTTAGCCCTCCCATATTTCTCATATCCTGAGCATCGAAATGTATATCAGCTCTATGAGCATAATCATGCAGTGCATGTATGATAGCTCCTGCTGATAAGAACAAGCAGGCTTTAAAAAAGGCATGCGTAAACAAGTGGAATAGAGCGGCATCATATGCTCCTACCCCCATCCCCATGAGCATATATCCCAGCTGAGAAATGGTAGAAAAAGCCAGCACTTTCTTAATATCATGCTGAGCTAAAGCTGCAATAGCACCCATAAAAGCCGTAACAGATCCTATTATCGCTACAAAGGTCAGTGCATCAATACTCATCAGAGGGAAGACTCTGGCCATAAGATACACCCCTGCCGCCACCATGGTAGCTGCGTGTATCAATGCAGAAACCGGAGTGGGCCCTTCCATAGCATCGGGCAGCCATACCTGAAGCGGAAACTGAGCCGACTTACCCATAGCGCCTAAAAACAAGCAAATACCTGCTGCGGTAAGCCAGGGAAGGCTCACACTGTGGGCTCCGGCTATCCATTGACCATTCTCTATGGTAGAAGCCTGCATTAGTACCTTTAAAGCTTCAAGATCAAGCGTGTTAAACTGAGACCAGAGAATAGCTAACCCAATGATAAAACCTACATCTCCCACTCTATTTACAATAAATGCCTTCTTAGCGGCCTTTATGGCACTCTCTTTATGATTCCAATGGCTGATCAGTAGATAAGAAGATAAGCCCACTAACTCCCAGAAAATAAAAATTACCAACACATTATCTGCCAGTATTATACCCAACATAGAGAAAGTGAAAAGCCCCAGAAAGCCAAAGTATTTTTTATACCCTGCATCACCAGCCATGTAGGCTGTGGAGAACAGATGAACTAAGAATGATATTACGGTAACTACAACCAGCATCAACAATGCGGGATCGTTCAGTAATACACCAACAGTAAACGGAGGTAAATGACCAAAAGAAAACCACTCTACACGGCTATGAATACCCGCTCCTTGCCAACCTGCAATGAGCAAGTGCACGGAAATAATACTAGCTATAAGCGTCATGAACATACCTACCCAAGCTGAGGCTTTGGCTTGAGTATTTGGCAAAATGGCAATAACAATGAAGCTGAATAAAGGTAATAATAAGACCAATAGACAAAGTATGGTAGATTGGCTCCACGCCAAGGGCTCTAGTAAGTCTGCTGGGTTGATCACTTTATCCTTTCAATTGATTAATTTTATCTAATTCTGTGGTTTTATAATATTTAAAGAGCTTCAATATAATGGCTAGTCCCACAGCGGCCTCAGCAGCTGCCATTACAATTACAAAAAGGGCAAAAAACTGCCCGTCAAGAGAAACTAAATTATTCTTATTAACCGCCACAAAGTTAATATTCGCTGCGTTCAAAACCAGTTCTACCCCCATCAAAACCATAACGGCATTCTTCTTGGTAATGATTACGGCCAAGCCTATGCAAAAAAGAGCGGCAGCTAGTATAAAATAATATTCACTACTCATCAGTCTCTTTAGTTTTATACCCTGAAATAACGGAAGACCCAATAAGTGCTATTAGCAAAACTACCGCTGCAATCTCAAACGGCAGCAGATACTCCGTTAATAATTCCACCCCTATTTGATTCACATTATTCATATCAGCACTTTGACCTTTAACGGCACCAAAGTTAATCTTAAGAATACCATAGAAAAGCACCACAAAAAGTGAAATAGCTATTATAGCACCTAAAAAACGGTTATATGATGATGTGATAATTCCTTTATCAGTAATCTTATTGGTAAGCATTACTCCAAATATGAGAAGGACCACAATGCCCCCTACATAAACCATGAGCTGTGTTACGGCTACAAATTCGGCCTGAGCCAAAACGTAGATAGCGGCTACACACAAAAATGTTCCTACTAAAGAAAAAGCGCCATAAAGCAGGTTTTTGGTGAATAAAATCACTCCCGCAAATAGAATCGCCAGCCCTGAAAAAATGTAAAAAGGTATCTCAATCAGCACTACCATCCCCTTTCTCATCATTATCCGATGACTTCTTCTTAGGTCTCATCACAGGCTTAGGCCTTTTCATAACAGGCTTAGCCTTAGGCGTATCTTCTGCTTGATTCTTTTTATTTTCATTACCTTCTTTCTCAGCCTTTTCACCACTGGTTTTTATCTTGGGCTTCATTTTAGGCTTAAATTTAGGCTTTGGCTTATTTTCTACTTCTTCATTTTTACCTGCCTGGGGTTCTTTGTTCTCACTTGTATTCAGTTTAGGCTTACTTACTGGCCTAGGCTTAGCTACAGGCCTGGCCGCTTTAGACACGCCAGAAGAAGCTGTTTTAGCTGCTGCTTTATTCTTTTCATGCTCTTCCAGCTCTTGCTTCTTAGTGAGTATTTCCAGAGGAGTCATGGTAGCAAAAGAATAAGTATGATCTGCTACATCATACTCGCTAAAATCATAGGCTTTAGTCATGGTTAAGCATTCTGTGGGGCACACAGTGGTACACAAACCACAAAAACAGCATTGAGCCATGTTAATATCAAATTTGGCAGCATAAATACGCTTAGGGGTGCCATCAGAGGTTTTTCCGAAAGTATTTACCGCTTTTATTGGCTCTATATCAATACAATCAACAGGACATATTTTAGCACATTTATCACACACTATACAGTCATCTATTTCATTATGCAGCCTGTATCGGCCATTGTCTGGCACAGGGATACTTTCATGCGGGTAAGCCACCGTCATGATACCATCCTGATCATCGAAATAATTATCACTGGTAATATCCTTGTTCTGTACGGTATGAGTAGCCTTAGCAATATGGCCTAAAGTAAGCTTGAGCCCCGTCCATAAGGTAGAAATAGAATTTCCGATATTTTTAAAATAGGCTGTCATAGGCTTCCTTTTATTTGGAATTAAGGCCAAGAATAAAATGTTATTTCCTGACTACTTTAATTATTGACAAGGACGACAAAGAAATGAAAGATTAAATAAAAAAGCTCACTATTGTAGCGACTTTTTGACCGTAAACAAGAAAGTTGTTCCTTTACCTTCCTCACTCTTCACCCAAATATCTCCTCCCATCCGTTCTATGAATTCTTTACAAAGCTTCAATCCTAAGCCCGTACCTTCCTCATTGGCAGTACCTCTGGTTGAGTGCAAGCCTGACGTATTAGTAAACAAGTTATTCTGTTGCTCCATACTCATACCTATACCATTGTCAATCACTTTAATGATCAACCACTTCTGGTCTTTATCTTCACAGGCAAGCTCAACCATACCTTCCTCTTCAGTAAACTTAATAGCATTGGAAGTCAGATTCCTTATGATCAGGTCTAGCATATTGTGATCAGTACGTACTATAATACCTTCTGGCATACTATTGATAAATTGTATATTTTTATCATTGGTATCCCTGAAGAAATTAATGTTCTCCTGAACCAGTCCATGTAGATGAATATCTTCGTCTTTTATAGTAATCTCATTCATTTGTACAAGTGCCCAATCCATAAGATTAGCTAACAGCTTTTTAGTACTTTCTAGTCGAAGCTTCAGAGACTTAGTGAGCTGCTGTAGCTCCTCCTTTGTTAAATAGCCACTATCTATCATGCCTAAAATACCTATAATGGCATTAATAGGCGATCTGAGATCATGAGAAAGAATGGAAAAGAATTTATCTTTCATAGCCAGCAAACCAGACATTTCCCTACTTTGCTCCTCCAACTCTTGCTGATGCTGCACCAGTAGTTTATTGATCTTCTTCCTTTTTATACTGCTTCTATACAAAGTAATGAGCAGCACTCCTGTAAAGGCCAATATTAACACCAGAATATTCCTGAAAAAAGCTTCATTTTCAAGCTGCCGTTTCTGTTGCTCTTCTTGCTGACTAAGAAAATTAATTTCCATATCCTTATTAGCAGTTTCATATTTCAGCTGAATTTGAGCAAATTGCTCCCAATGTTTCTCTCCAAACAAACTATCTTGCAGCGACTTATATTTCTTATAATAATTTAAAGATTGCCTAAAAAATTCTTTCTGCTCGTACAATAAGGACAGCTCATAGTAGCAAGCTATGATTAGATCCCTATCCTTAATATTAGTTGAAATTTCCAAAGATTTTTCTATAAAACTATTTGCTTCTTTATAAGCTGACATTTTACGATATACAGCACCCATGCCCAGATAAGCCTCTGCTACACCACTTTTGCTGTTGATATTCTGGTAGATTAGCAAAGAACTATCATGATAGTTTAAAGCCTGATCAAATTGCTCCTGGTTTTCATAAGCCACCGCTATTTTATGCAATATCTTAGGGGTCAGCACTTTGATAGAAAGCTGCCTACTCATTTTTAAAGCATACTGTAGTTTTTCTAAGGCTTGGTCATATTCGCCTTCTAAAATCAATATTTCTCCAATATCATGATATGAATAAGCCGTTCCTTCTTTGTCATCTATTGCTCGGCTAAGTTCAAGGGAACGCTGGATATATTCCATAGCTTTCTCTAACTGGCCCATAGACTTCAGTACCCTGCCTATATTATAAGTAGAAATCACTACATAAAGCTCATCTTCGATTTCCTTGGCTTTCCTCAGGCTTTTTTGATAATAGTCATAAGCATCACTAAAAAGATCCAACTCGAAGTAATCTTCCCCTATGTTATTGAAAGACTTGGTCACTCCTCTGCCATTTCCCAATTTTTTATAGAGCCGAAGGCTTTCCAGGTCTAGCTTAAGCGCCTTTTGATAATTACTCTGCACATTATAATAAAAGGCCAATTTAACCGCTGCCTCTGCCTGATATTTGGGATTATTAGATACTATGGCCAGTTCACGAACTTTATTAGCCAAATAAATGGAGGTGTCTATATTATCAAGATCATACTCATGAACGAGCTTTAGCAGTGAGTCAATTACTGCAGAATTAGGATTATTGTTCTCTCCTATCGGATCGAGAAATTTATTCTCAATCAGTTTACTAGACTGCCCTTGGGAGTGATCAAAAAAGCAAAAGAAAATGATTAAAATTAAAAGCCTTCTATTCAATTATCATACTTTAAATCATAAATAATCTCCACACAGCTGCTATAAGTAAAACAAAGAGTGCTATTGGAGTAAGGTACTTCCATCCTACGCTCATTAATTGATCAATTCTAATTCTAGGATAGGTCCAACGGACCCATATTTGAATTAATACCATCAATAAAGCTTTAGCTATTAACCAAAAAGCACTCCAAAGGTGTCCTGAAAGAGTTCCTATTTCACCTGTAGTCCAATCGGCCAGCCTCACGCTTCCTATGTTAGGTAGTGGGGAGTTCCAGCTACCTAGAAATAATATTACACCGAGAAAACTTACTAATAGCATCATGCCATATTCAGCTAACATGAGCAGCGACCACCTAAAGCCTGAGTATTCAGTCTGAAAACCAGCTACTAGCTCAGACTCAGCCTCGGGCAAGTCAAAAGGAGCACGATTACTCTCTGCCAACGAGGTAATAAAAAAGATAATCCAGGTAATAAATAAAATAGGTACTCTAAAAACATTCCAAGTAAGAAAACCACCTATTTCTGTTACATCTATGCCTAATGCTTTTATTCCAAATAGATAATTTGTTTCCTGCCCTACAGCGTGTACCCCTTGCTGTATAGAAATTTGCTGTAAATCTAATGTCTGACTAATCATCACTACAGAAAGCACACTCAAAGTAAGAGGCACTTCATAGGATATAATTTGTGCGGCTGATCTCATAGCTCCAAATAGAGAGTACTTGTTATTAGAAGCCCAGCCTGCCATAATAATACCTATAGTATCTAAAGAAACTATAGCCAAAAGAAAGAATACTCCTGTTTGAATGGGAGCGCCCTCCCAACCTGAAGTGACAGGCACCACAGCAAAACCAGCAAAAACAAAGGTAAAAACTAATATTGGGGCTATTAAAAAAAGCTTTCTATCGGCCTTAGTAGGCACAATATCCTCTTTTTGCAATAGCTTCACCAAGTCAGCCACCGTTTGAAGTATACCATAATACCCGACTTCCATAGGGCCGTACCTATCTTGTATAAATGCCGAAACCTTTCGTTCTGCATAAATGGCTAAAACAGCAAACAATAACAGAAAAGGAAGAAAAAAAAGAATAGTTGACATAATTATCTCTTTAGCTGACTCGCAAATTAAGAAATCACTCTAAATAATGTTATTGTGAGCAGCTGATCAATGACCTTTAAAAACCCGAATAACCAAAATTATATTTTGATTTTCAAATAAAACACGTGGAATTAATCCCATAAAGGATATTTCTCCAAATTCACCCTTTGCCTAAAGAAAATCTTGGTAGAAGCCTCAAAAGATTCCGTATAATCAGAAACTAAAAAATGGTCATCCACTAAGTTGGGATGCTCATTTAGCATATCTAATTCTTGTAGGAAGCTTTTTAAATACCGGGCTGTAATCTCCGAAGAATCAAGCACCTGTACCTTACCCTGATAGTAGTTTTCTATCTGCTTTTTTACTAGCGGATAGTGAGTACAACCGAGTATTAATGCCTTTATACCCTCAAACATCGCATCACTAAGATATTCATCAATGATTTCACTGCTTATCTTATTATTAAAAAAGCCTTCCTCAATCATAGGCACTAGTAAGGGAGTGGCCTGAGAAACCAAATCAATATGCTGCCCCAGCTGATCTATTTTAGACGCATAAATATTTGACTGAATAGTACGTTTTGTTCCTATAAGTCCAATTTTAGTGGCCTTGAAATTCTCTCTTATGTAATTAATCATAGGATCAATTACATTCACCACTTTGGCTCTGCTACCCACATATTCTTTCAGTAACTCATAAGCCGCCGAGCTGGCCGAATTACAGGCAATAACAATGACCTTGCAACCTCTATTTAGCAACACATCCGCTATCTTCACCGAATAAGCCTGAACCGCCGCTTCTGATTTATCTCCATAGGGCAAGTGAGCCGTATCTCCAAAATAGATCATAGACTCCTCAGGAAGAACGTTTCTAATTGCATGTGCTACGGTAAGCCCTCCTATCCCACTATCAAAAATTCCAACCGGCTTTGCTTTTTTACTTTTCATTTAAATTTATTATTACTTATTATAGGCAAATCTATTATTAAAGAATCAAAGCATGTAAGATTTAATATCAAAAAATAGCTTTAGAAATGGGCATCATTAAAGAACCTTCCGCATTTAGCTAAATATTTTTGTATAATTGCAGCTAATATTAACTAATCAAGATAATACTGACCATGGGTAATAACATACTTAAAGGTAAAAAGGGAATTATTTTTGGAGCACTTGATGAGAACTCAATTGCCTGGAAAACCGCACTTAAAGCTAAAGAAGAAGGCGCTGAGTTTGTATTAACCAATGCTCCCATAGCATTAAGAATGGGAGTGATAAACAAACTTGCTGAAGAATGTGGCTCTGAAGTGATCCCTGCTGATGCTACATCCATAGAAGATCTTACCAACCTTTTTGAGAAATCAATGGAGGTATTAGGTGGAAAATTAGACTTTGTCCTGCATTCTATTGGTATGAGCCCCAACGTTAGAAAAGGCAAGTCATACGGAGACCTTAATTATGACTGGTTTCTAAAAACATTAGACATATCTGGCATGTCGTTTCACAAGGTATTACAAACTGCTGAAAAAACAGAAGCCATGAATGAGTGGGGGTCAATTTTAGCCTTATCATATATCGCTTCTCAGCGTACTTTCCCTGACTATTCTGATATGGCTCAGGCTAAGGCTGTACTAGAATCTATCGCCAGAAGCTATGGCTACAGATTTGCTAAAAATGGAAACGTAAGAGTAAATACTATTTCTCAGTCTCCTACTATGACTACCGCTGGTAGTGGAGTTACAGGCTTTGATGTATTTTTCGACTATGCTGATAAGATGTCACCACTTGGTAATGCAAGTGCCGATGACTGTGCTAACTACATACTCATGATGTTCTCAGACTATACTCGTATGGTTACTATGCAGAACCTGATGCATGATGGTGGGTTCTCTAACTCAGGCATTACTGAAGATATTGTAGCTGCACTTACCAAATAGTATAAAATATCACAAGCTGCCTTCTTAAGTGTGTTCATCACTCATAAGGCAGCTTTTTTATTTCACCTTCACTGTAAATGGTCGTATTTCCAAATATCAAAATCAATCTGGGGCTTAATATTCTATCGCGTAGAGAAGATGGTTATCACAATATCTCCTCAGTTTTTTATCCTTTGCCTTTTACTGATATTTTAGAAATTCTTCCAGACAATGACTTCAGCTTCGTATCTACGGGCCTACCAATACCTGGAAATACCGAGGACAACCTGATCATTAAGGCTTATAATCTCCTCAAAGAAGCGTATAAACTGCCACCGGTAAGTATTCACCTACATAAAATTATACCGATGGGCGCTGGCCTCGGCGGAGGCTCCGCTGATGGTGCCTTTACCATTAAGTGCCTTAATCAACTCTTTGGACTCAACCTATCTACCAAAACCATGGAAGATTACGCGTCCAGGCTAGGAAGTGATTGCCCGTTTTTTATAGAAAACAAACCTGTTTTAGTGGAGGGTACAGGAAATGTTTTTTCTGAAATAGAACTTTCGCTAGAAGGCAAATACCTGATACTTATTTACCCTGAAGTGCATGTGAGTACCGCTCAAGCCTATAGCAAGGTCACCCCAAAGCAGCCTGAGATATCAATAACTGATATTATTAAAAATAAGCCTTTAAGCGAATGGAAAAATGTTCTAAACAATGATTTTGAAAACTCCGTTTTCCAACAGTTTCCCTCCATTTCTAAAGTAAAAAATGAGCTATACGAAGCCGGAGCAACCTACTCTAGCATGACAGGTTCTGGCGCTTCTGTGTTTGGTATTTTTGATAAGAAGCCCTCTATGAAGCTCCCCAATATTATTTGGGAAGCTCAGCTATAAGCTATCTAAGGTTATCTACCTCCAAAGGCTTTCTTTTAAAGATTTTATTGAGTAGAGGATATAACAGCACTGCCAATAATATAATACCTGTACCATAATAAAAACCAGGCTCCATTTTCTCTTTCTCTCCAAAGATGATCACGGCCAGCAAAATTCCGTAAACAGGCTCCAGGTTAATAGTGAGGTTTACCATAAAGGCCGATATCCTCTTCATGAGCTCCACTGAAGCTGAAAATGCATATACAGTACACACTAATGATAAAATAACCAGATAGAACCAATCTATTCCTTGAGGGATTAATTTTAATTCTTCTCCTTGAAGAAAGAAGTATTTATAAATAGGGAAAAATAACAGACAGCCAACACAAGCTCCTATCATTTCATAGTAAGTAATCACAAATTGATTATACTCTTTAGAAAACTTACCATTAATAACAGAAAATATAGCTGCCAGCATAGCTGCTACTATGCCCATAAAAAGGCCTAGTGCATGGTTAAACTCAAATTGAAAAATAACGTACAGGCCCAAGATCACTATCAACCCAAGCCCCACTTCAAAACCTTTTACTTTTCTCTTATTAAAAAGGGGTTCGATAAAGCTGGTCCATAAAGAGCAAGTAGCTGCTCCTGCCAGGCATACAGAAGCTGTAGAAACACGCGCTGCGGCAAAGAATAGTATCCAGTGGGCGGCAATGATCAATCCCGTACCAGCTACTTTCAATATAGCCGATTTACCAATTTTCAAATTCCTCTTCCTTAATTTAAGCATCACCCAAAGGGTAACACTGGCCATAAGCGTACGGTAAAAAACTATTTCTACTGAATTGATAGAAATCAGCAATCCTAAAATAGCAGTGAAGCCCCAGATTAAGACAATAAAATGGAGCTTTAAAAAATCTTTGGTATTAGACATTATTTATCTCGGCACGTATTTATACATGAGCAAAGAAATCCCTCCAAACAAGATGTTCGGAAACCATACAGATAAGGCAGGAGGCAATCCACCTGCTTCAGCTATGGTTTTACTCATGATAAAGAATAGAATATAAACAAAAGAAAGTGTAAAACCGAGTGCTATTTGGAAACCAGCACCTCCACGAGTTTTCTTTGATGAAACTATTACTCCCATAAAAGTAAGTATGAGTACAGCAAAAGGCGAAGTAAATCTGGTATACTTTTCCACTTCAAAAACCTCTACATTACTGGCTCCTCGCATTCTTAATTTGGCTATATGCTCATCCAGCTCATTAATAGTCATAGCATCATAACTCCTATAATCATTCTCAAACTCACTGGGGTGTATGGCAAGTGTAGTATCCATGGTTCTGCCTTCTGATAGCGATTCCTTAGCCCCATCAAGCTCCAATAGCTCCCAATTGCTCAGTGTCCATTTATTTTTCTTATCATCCCATTTAATACGAGAGGCGGATAACTTTTCTGTCAGCTCAGTACCTTTGATCTTCTCAAGCGTAAAATTATAACCCGTGTTAGATTGGTTATTATAATTTCTCATGTAAAGATATGTGTTAGGCGCTACCTGGATATGATAGTTTGTTTTATCAAAGAAAAATTTACTCTTAAGGTATTCTATTTCAAAAGCTACTCTGGACTTATTAGAGTTAGGAATAATCCATCCCGTGAGCACAAAGCTTACCAAAGCAATGAGTATAGAACCTATAAGATAAGGAACCATCATCCTTTTAAAGGAAACCCCACTACTTAGGATAGCAATTATCTCTGTATGCCCTGCCAAACGCGCTGTAACAAAAACAGTAGCAATAAACACCGTTAGAGGCGTAATGAAATTAGCTATCCAGGGAATAAAATCCATATAATAGCCTACAACCTGCAGTGTGGATAGTTGTGCCTCAGTATACTTATCCGTTTTCTCTGTTACATCTATCACCACTATAATGGCTACTATTATAAAAACAGTAAATAGAAATGAACCTAAAAACTTCTTAAGAATGTAACGGTCGATTAATTTCACTAATCTTTGGTTTAAACTTGATTTATAATATTACCTACAGCCTTTGACTCACCTTAGTCACCATTCTGTTTTTCCAATCAGCGAAGGTGCCGTTTTTTATTTGCTCCCTCGCCTCTCCTACCAGCCAAAGGTAAAAGCTGAGATTATGTATGCTAGCAATTTGCGCGCCTAAAATTTCTTTACTCATAATCAGATGACGAAGATACGCTTTTGAATAAAAGGTATCTACATACCCTCCTAAATTTGAATCTATCGGAGAAAAATCATCTTCCCACTTCTTATTCTTGATATTAATGATACCTTCTGAGGTGAAAAGCATGCCATTTCTGGCATTTCGGGTGGGCATAACACAATCAAACATATCTACTCCCAATGCTATGCATTCCAGAATATTAGCTGGCGTACCTACCCCCATAAGATACCTGGGCTTGTCTTTAGGCAATATATCACAAACCAAATCGGTCATTTCATACATCATTTCAGCTGGCTCTCCTACAGAAAGGCCTCCTATGGCATTTCCTTCTCTACCAAATGAGGCTATCATCTCAGCCGATTGTACCCTTAAATCTTTATAAACACTACCCTGAACTATAGGAAAAAGCGTTTGATCATAGCCATACTTGCCCTCTGTTTTATCAAAATGATCACAGCAGCGCTTTAGCCAGCGGTGAGTCATGTGCATAGAGTTTTTAGCATAGTCATACTCACAAGGGTATGGTGTGCATTCATCAAAAGCCATCATAATATCAGCGCCGATAGTTCTTTGAATATCCATCACATATTCTGGTGTAAAATTATGCCTGGATCCATCTATATGCGATTGAAAAGTAACTCCTTCCTCTTTTATCTTTCTGGTATCAGCCAATGAATATACTTGATAACCTCCACTGTCAGTAAGTATAGGCCTGTCCCATCCATTAAATTTATGCAGCCCACCAGCCCTCTCTATAATATCCAGCCCGGGCCTGAGATACAGGTGATAGGTATTACCTAGTATAATCTGGGCTTTTATGTCCTCTTTGAGCTCTCTCTGGTGAACCGCCTTAACGGAACCAGCCGTACCCACGGGCATAAATATGGGAGTTTGTATATCTCCATGATCAGTAGTTACTACTCCTGCTCTGGCCTTGCTGCCTGTATCGTTTGCTTCTAACTTAAACTTCATCGAACTTTCTTAAAAAGTCACAAAAATAGAACATTAAAATGAAGAGACCGAAAACTTTAAGAAGATTACTAATCATCATGGAAAGACCTAACTTTGCTCAAAAGAAAATTTATATTTGCTATTCACATTTTATTAATCATGCATCTTAGCATTTTAACCTACCTGCTCATTACCTGTCTGCTTATTCAGAGCATATATTATATATTATATATGGCTGCTTTTAGCAGATATAAAAATAAATCTGGCACTCCTTTACCAGCCTCGCTTATAGTATGCGCTCATAACGAGGAAGAAAATTTAAGAAGATTACTCCCCTTACTTTATGAGCAGAACCACCCTGACTATGAGATCATTATAGTAGATGATCGATCTTATGATGGAACTTATGATTTTTTACTTGAAGAAGCCGCTAAGAACAGCAAGGTCAAAATAGTAAAAGTAAATGAAAAGCCTGAAAATTTTAATGGCAAAAAATATGCACTCACTTTGGGTATAAAAGCAGCCAAAAAAGAAAATATTATCCTTACTGATGCTGATTGTACTCCTGCCAGCAATAACTGGCTGACACAGATGTCCTCACAATTAGCATCTCCTAAAACTATCAATTTGGGTTTTTCATATTATGAGCAACAAAAAGGCTTTTTAAATACGTTTATTCGTTTTGACACCTTATGGACTGCCATTCAGTACTTGGGCATGGCCCTAGTAGGCAAACCTTACATGGGAGTGGGACGTAACCTAGCTTATACCAGAAGCCTATTTATTGAAAACAAAGGCTTTACCGCACATATGAAAGTAATGGGAGGTGACGATGACCTCTTTGTTAATCAGCATACAAATAAAGGGAATACAGCTATTACGCTAGGAGAAGACACCATAGTATACTCAAAGCCAAAAACATCTTGGAAGTTATTTTTCAGACAGAAAATACGCCATTTAGCTGTAGGGAAACACTATAAATCAGGAAATAAGGTTATTTTAGGACTATTTTCATTAAGTCATATCTTTTTTTGGCTAATTTTAGGAGTTCAAACGGGCATGCAGGTTGAACTTTACTTTGTAATAGGTAGTTTTTTTATAAAAACCCTGTTGCTTTATCTCACGTTTATCATTGCATGCAAAAAATTAGGAGTCAGGTTTAACCTATGGAGCCTAATCTTCCTTGATATAATTTTTGTGTTTTACTATAGTATTATTGGCTTAAAGGCATTATTTACAAAGCGGGTGAGATGGATTTAAAAAAGCAGTTTTCAGATAAAGCATTAGAAGATTTCAAACTGATAGATCAGGCAGTGAAGGATGGTGATGAGCAAGCTTATGCTAAACTCATGGAAAGATATAAACGACCTGTATATCACATGATTCTAAAAATGGTGAGAAATGTAGATGACGCAGAAGATCTTACCATTGAAGCTTTCGCGAAAGCCTTTAAAAACCTGCATCGTTTTAAAAAAGATTATACCTTTAGTACATGGCTTTTTAGAATAGCTACTAATAATGCCATAGACTTTATACGCAAGAAAAGGCTCGAAACCATGAGCCTTGATTCTTCTTTTACTGATGACAATGGTGAAGCCGTACATATAGATGTAGAAGACCACAATCTCAACCCACAAGAAGTGGCCATAAAAAGTCAGAAGATAGAACTAATTCAAATGTTTGTAACTAAACTACCTGCTAAATACCAAAAACTGGTACGGTTACGATATTTCAAAGAATTCTCTTATGAGGAGATTGCCCAAGAACTAAATGCGCCTCTAGGTACGGTTAAAGCACAGCTGCACCGTGCACGGGAGCTTATGTATGACTTAGTTAAAAACAAAAAAGAACACATCTGATTTTGGACATACAGATAGAGCAAGCCTCTTTGGAGGAGATTATTGCTATTTCAAAAAATATCCCAGAATTCGAAAATCCTTATCAGCTCACTGACTATCACAAACGATTAGACAGAGTAAAGTATTTAGCTTTGAAAGCCTTGGTCAATGGGCAGGCTGTTGGCTTTAAATTAGGTTATGACCTTGGCCATCAAATTTTCTACTCATGGTTTGGAGGTGTATTGCCAAATTACCGTCGGTATGGAGTAGCCAAAAAGCTGGCGGATACGCAGGAAGAATGGGTAAAAAAGCATAATTTCCATTTTATTAGGGTCAAAACCAGGAATCATTTCAAACCAATGCTCATCTTTGCTCTGAAAAGCGGCTTTTCTATCATAAATATTGAGAAAAAGGAAAAAACAGAAGAGCACCGCATATTATTGGAAAAAGCACTTATATGAATTCAGACATTATCTTTAAATACTTCCCTGATCTCACGGCAGAACAAAAATCTCAGTATGAAGCATTATATGATCTCTATCAGGATTGGAACAGCCAGATCAATGTCATATCAAGAAAAGATATAGATGAGCTTTATATAAGGCATATTTTACACTCTTTGGGTATAGCCAAAGTAATAAGCTTTAAACCTGGCACTACCGTACTAGATGTTGGTACGGGAGGTGGTTTTCCTGGTATACCTCTGGCTATTATGTTTCCTGAAACACAATTTACTTTAGTAGATAGCATTGGCAAAAAGATAAAAGTAGTAAATGGCGTAAGTGAATCTATTGGTTTGCAAAATGTAGAAGCCTTTCATAACCGAGCAGAACAACTCTCTGATAACTATGACTTTGTAGTAAGCCGTGCTGTAACCAGACTAAAGCCTTTTTACCAATGGGTTAAAAATAAGTTCAAAGCAGACTCTTTCAATGACCTCAAAAACGGAATTCTCTACCTTAAAGGAGGTGATCTCAGTGAAGAACTTAAAGAAGCCAAGAAGAAATATGAGATCTATGACCTGCCTAGCTATTTTGAAGAAGAATTCTTCGAAACAAAAAAAGTAGTATATGTGCCGATAAGCTAAGGTTTAGATAATAACTTTAAGCAGAAAGTCTATCGTTCCTGCGGCGCATAACGATGACTTTCCTTTAGTTTATAGCTTCCAATGTTTAGTGTAATATACTTGAAGCTTCAGCCGATATTACTACCTCTGCTTGAGTAAGTTAATTGAGACTATCAATTATCATTCCTCTAAAGCAGCCTTACTATGGCCACGGCAAAGCAAATCCTTCAGCTGAGTGATCTCCTAAAACTATCCTAACTGAGCTAACCATAAAGGCTCTAATAACACCTTCTACTCATTCAGTACGTTTTTGATTTTTTGAACTATGAAGTGATCTTGCTTATATTTTTTCTTCTTTTGATAGGTGAAAATAAGTAAGCAGCACAAGATAAGTAATATAGCAGCGATTGCTAGGCCAGATATCTTTAAGTAGACTGCTATCTGACTATTAATCCTGGATTGCTTTACCTCTTTGTAGTGATTTTTTATTTCCATATCTAGCAATACCTGTAGCTTATTATAGTCAAGCTGCTCCACCACTTCGGATTTTAGTTGCTCTTGCTGCTTTCGTAGATCTTCAATTCTAAAAATATCTTTGACCTCGACGCTACTATTAGACAAGGCTAAAGCTCGCTGCGACTGAGAAATTAAATCTAAAGAAGTTAAAAGTACATCATTATAAGTGTCTTTGCTGGCAATACGAATAGCTTCATTTAAGATTACTAAGGCTTCGGAGTGTTTATTTTGCAATTGATAAAGTTCAGCCTGAATGTTGGATCTCATTACTAGAATCTGTGGATCACTGGGAGATGCATTCTCTAATTGAAGTGACTTTTCTATCCAATTTTGAGCCAATTTCAAATTCCCTGAATGCATTAAAGACTCTCCAATGTTATTGTACAGGTTAGACTTGATATCGTTCGTGATATCAAGACTTAGAGCTTCTTCATATTGGTTAACGGCTTTTTCGTAATTACCCTTTTTAAAATGAACTTCACCTATTTTATTATGAAGGTAAGCCAGTCTTTTCGAATTACTTGGGTCGATATCTTTTTGGATAGTAAGGGCTTCTTGAAAAGAGGAACTTGCAATATCTAACTCTTTCAATTTCAAATAGCAAATACCTAAGTTTGACTTAGCTACGGATAAATATTTCTGACTTTCACATCGCCTAAAGAATTCCACCGACTTATTGAAGTAGGGAATTGCCTGTTCATAACCTTTAATATGGAGAAACACAATGCCTATGTTATTAAAGCTATGAGCTATCCCTTTGGTATTTTGCACCTCTTGGTTTAGGTCTGCCGAATTTAAGTATGAGTTGATAGCCTTTGAATATAGGCCCTTCTTTTCATACATAATTCCTAAACCTAGGTACGCCTTAGCTTGATATTCTTGGTTTTCAATATCCTGAGCCAGCTTGAGCTGCTTCTCAAGTACATTAATGGTTTTATCAAGATCAACTGCCTCATAGTCGTAAGAAAGCTTATCATAGGCTTCCAGTCGGGTAACAGGATCAATGTCTTTCTCTAATAAAGTTTCTAAAGATTCGGTATCCTGTGGTAGTTCTGCAGGGGTAATATCATTTTCTGAGCAGGACGCAAAAAACAAAAAGCCTGCAAATATTATGAAATATTTGGCTAGGTTCATAGTAGAATAGGTTTAGGTTGTTACAGGGGATAAAGTAATCTTAAAATATTAATAATAAAAAGTTAATATATTGTTATATCTTACATAGAATTACAAACCTAAATTATATTATCATTTTGGATTATCCCTAACTGCCGCCTCTAATATCTTCACCGTTCTCACCAACTGTCTCTGTACTTGAGTTCTTTTGACTTTTTTTAATTTCATCATAAGCATCAGCACAAGAAATAAGTGTTAAAAATGAAGAAAAAGCCATTATTGTTAAAAGTAGTCTAAATATTTTCATGTTGATTATTATTAAAAGTTAGTCTATTCGCAGAGAAATTATCCATGCTATTTTTAGTGGTTTATAAATTCATGTAATAAAATATAAACCACTGTATGAATGTTATAGATTTATCTTTAATCACCTCTGGTAGATTCACCATTTTCACCTACTGTCTCATTCGTAGATTCTTCATTAGTATGATTTATTTCATCATAAGGGTCATTACATGAAATAAGAGATGAAAATGAAGAAAATACTACAGCTATTAAAAGAAGTCGAATAATTTTCATAAGTAATATAATTTTAGATTAGGGTTTAATAATTATAGAAAAAAGAAGCCAACTCTTTTATTCCTGTCCACAAAATGAATAGAGAAAATTAACATGAGTATATCTTATTAAAATCGTATTAATTGTGATTCTAATCACCTCTGGTAGATTCACCTTCACCCCCTGGAGGATCTGTAAGTACATCTTCCTGATTATTAGCTACTTCTTCATAAGGGTCATCACATGAAATAAGCGATGGAAATGAAGAAAATGCCATTATTATTAAAAGTAGTCTAACTATTTTCATATGTCTATTTTTTTTGATTTAGAAAAATGAATTAAAGCGAACTGAATAGACAAATTGTTACTTATAAATCGATGTTAACTAACTAAAAAATCATTAAAGTAAAAAATATAAAGTAGCACAATACTTACATGAGAGTTAGCCCCCTTTTAGTCTGCCTTGGATGAGGCTGACATAAGTGTTAAATAATAAAGGCCGTCTACAGACAGCCTTTATATTAAAAATCACATTAGTGCTATTAAAGCAATTATTTTTTAATCAATAGTCGTGATCGTGTTGCGCCCTTTTCACTAGATAATTTCAGTAAATAAGTTCCTTCCTTAAGTTGGCTAATTTCAATCGCCTTCTCTGTATTAACATAGCTTGTACTCACCAAAGTACCCTCTATGCTGTAAATGTCGGCTTGCACATAGTTAGTATCTAATCCTGAAACCTTAAAGTAGTCGTGAGCCGGATTAGGATACAATGTGAACTCATTATTGATATATATCTCATTCTGGATAGCCTGCCTCCCTGCACTGGCTCCGCTAGCAGCTGTAGCCCAGTAAAAGGTTTCCCAGTCATTAATTTCAGGTCGGTCGCACATCACCCCTGATAGTCCATTTTCAGAGCTAACGTATTTTCCATTATTTCCTAAGATGGCAAAGGCATTACCTTCAAGAGACACCCATGTAAATTTTTCCCAATCGCCTATAGTTTCACGATCGCACATCATTGGAGAGTCTCCATTTTCAGAACTGACATACTTTCCGTTGCTTCCTCTGAGTGAAAACCTTCCATCGGGGTGATCAATAACATCAAATTCTTCCCAGCCTTCCGCACTTTCACGATCACACATCATGGCTGATTGCCCATCTTCAGAACTTAAGTATTTTTGATTGCTTCCTTTAATGGTAATGCTCCAGTAACTAGGAGGGTTAGAATCTCCAAGATTGAGTTGTGCCCATATAGGAAAGTGATCTGATCCTACCGGAGTATATATAACCTCACTGGCCACCGTCTGAGTATTGGATGAGGCCGGCACATATATATAATCAAATTTTATAGTTCCAAAAGTGCTACCCCCACCTGAAGGGTGTACATCGCGGTACGTATCTCGTAATTTAACAGGATTGTCACTTCCTGATTTGAAGAAAGAAGTTACAAAATCACCCTCTGTAGAGTTAAAATCACCTGTTAAGATAACAGGGTCTTTTATATTTCTATCATTCACCTTTTGGCTAAGTAACTTCGCACTTTTAGAGCGGGCCGATGACAATTCAGGAGTAGGAAAGTGGCTGTTAAATATATAAAAAGCCTTACCTGATGAGTTCTCTATTAATCGAACATAGGTGCAAATACGGTTGTAGTTGGGGTCCCAGCCAGATCCACATGCACCCGAATTATCCTTGAACCAAAAACTTCCAGAATTGCTTTCGTCTACACTATATTTCCCTGACTTATAAAATATGAAAGAGCCCTCACCACTGCCATTGCATTCGCGCCCGCGACCATATGAAGCATAACCCGGGCACTGAGACTTAATATAATCGACCATGTATGCGTGTGCTTCCTGCGATCCTATTACATCAGGCTGATTGGAATTAATAATATTTGCCACATTGCCTTTTCTGCCGTCCCAGTTGGTATTATATGGTTGTTGAATATTGAAAGACAGTACTTTTACATTTTGTGCATGCAGAGCCACGCTGCATAAAGAAAGTAAAATAATTAGATGAATTTTTGTTTTCATTTGTGTTTTAAATTTTTCTTAAAAAATCAATAAGGTTTAGTAGTCAATTGATCGGGGTAAAACATGGCTATTGATTTTTACCGCAAACTATGGATTCGAAAGTAAATTACCTAAGATCATTAAGTCCGAATGTCAGCCTTGTAATATTAGTTTCATAACAACACTGATTTCAACAAGCGCGAGTTCGGAAGACTGAAAAAACGTCCAAAATACACCCTAAGCAGTGAATCCATCCTTTTTCCCATCATTTAGGACAACATTATATGGAATAAAAAATATATTATGAGTTTCAGAATTGAAGGTTTGAATTGAACCAACCTAGTTAAAAATCAGTGACTTGAAGGCTCGGCATCACTGAAGACAGTGGCATGAAAAAATTAGGCTTAGATATAAAACTTAATTTATATAAATAATAATTTTAATTCTAAAAACAAAGTGTAGGGCTACCTCTCCTTAGTGCCTTCTTTCAATATTTCTCCATGCGCTTACCCTGATAGCTTAAAATTGCTCTATAGCATTATTCAGAGTAATACAATAAACTGTTTATGCCCATACCATGGTGATTAAAGATAAAATATCTGGAATCTCCAATTGGCAGCTGTAGCGTAAATTGCGCATCCAGATATAACAATCCTTATTATTAGGAGAAAGGCAAATATGATTCGCACCCTATCCTTAATAGTGTAAACTAAATAGATCAGCAAAATAGTGAACTGCAGACAAGAAAACTATTGTGTTAGTTTTGCTTCCGTACGTAATAGAATAATATATTAACCAGTACTTATGATAATTTTATTCCAAAGAAATCCTAATATCTGTGTTTGCACATTTCGCCTCCCTTGAACATTGGCTACTAGTAAATAAAAGTGTATGCATCTTCCTCATATAGTCTGTAGCCGACCATCTTGCAATACGGTTTGGCGATTTTCTAGCAGTTCTTTCAGTTTTTGCAGGTTATCTGCCACCGCCTTTTTTATCTTCCTTTTAAAGAAAAACTCCATCAGGCTAGGGTATTCGGTATCTACCTGAAATACATCCTTTATGGCAGTAGAATGATCTACCATTCTACTCAATATAAAAACTCTATGAAAATGTATAGGGCTGTCGGCTGATTTCACTGACTGTAACACCACCTTTTGGTATGGCACCAGCTCTGATATTTTAAAATACTGCTGATCATTCTTGCGTCGTTGAAAATACACACTTCCTTCCCCCTCTCCTTCTACCTTAGTTACTGAAGTAACATAATAATTCCATTTAGGTAAATTTTCACATTCTAAAATAAAGTCATAAACCTCTTCTAGCCTTGAGTTTATAACAAGGTTATTAGTAAAAGTAATCATGAGTATTTGGTTTAGGTTGAATAAATACTGTAGATAAATATGTTTGGCACTATCCCATCACACCGAGCATCTCCCTCTTCTGAAATACCTGATCTCTAAGTATTGAGAAATACAGGTGCCTCTGCTTTCTGTTAGAGTTATTGATCAACACTGAATTATTAATAATTAAGTCAATCCACATTTTTATATCGTCATATAAAGTAGGGTCAAAAGCCTTCATTGAATTCTTAATAAATGTTTATGCCCCACCAATTAACTGCAAGGGATGTGACACTGATATTTCATAAATAAAATTTAAGCATAAATTAATACAATAAAATCAAAATAAATAAATAATTATGAAAGATTATGTATTCGTTATTATCAAAAAATTCCATTCTCATTACCTCCTATCAACCTATAAATATTCATGATATCTTGAAGCTTCAATTAAGGACTTACTTGGCAGGCAATCTTCAATAAAAGATGCAGCAGCCCACGTTAACACTCAAGACAAACTATTTTAAGAAGATGCAAAAGCTAAATATGCAGCTATAATATTAATAGAATCTCTGGCCAAATCTCATTTGAATTAGACCATTTACAAAGCAGAAATACCCCACTACTAAAGCTTTATACTCTAGTAATGGGGTATTAACAAGGTGCTTTCCTCTATTTCAATTATGAAGAAAAACAACCATCATCAATGTTTTAAATAGAACAGTTATTTGTATAAGCATGTAGCAAGGAAGCTCTTAAGGCTAAACTCTCCTCTATATCAACTTACAGCTATTTTATATTTCTTCATGAAGTAAAAAGTCTAAAAATATCTTTCTTTTAGGCTATAAAGCTAAAATAAGGTTTGTAATACGGAAATATAAATCGGGATGGTATATTCAAGTATAAACCAGAAGCTATTAACATATTGTACATAATATTTGGCCTGGGCGCTCTTTTGCGTAATGCGGTTGCTATTCCTTTTCTTACAGTTTGCTTGGTATGCCAATCAATATTAAAAGAAATAGAATTAGTAAGACCTCTCACCTGATGTAATGTACCAGCAGGCATAAAAAGAATATCGCCGGGTCCCACATGAAATTTAATAGGTGCAACCTCCTTAAATAAAGGATACATATCGTAGTTGGGTTTATCGAGATTCACTTTAGACCACTTCCATTTATGCATATAACATTTATCTAAGTCTTTGGCCAATACAATAGTGAATTCCTTATAGCCTTTCACTTGAAAAAATAGATTATTAGTAAATAATGTATCTATATGCGGAGGTGTAAAGCTATTTTCCGCACCCATAAAAAAGCATATATAATTCCACCATTTATCTTTGTACCACTTAGGTAAAAAGTCTGTAGGAAAAGGCTCTATATCATCGCTAAGTTGAGGCATAATTTGAAATATTGGGAAATCATGAAGATAGTGAGAAGGTCTATTGTTTCGGGATGGAGTAGAAATGATCTGTACATATTCTTTTAATGTCATGCAAGAAAGTTCTCCTCTAGACACATCCCCTTTTTTAGCCACAATCTTATTATCCATAGTAAGATTACCGAAATATGATTCATCCCAACAATGATATGCCTTCCACTGCTGCATCATATCTTTGATAATTACTGGCTTATTTTTACTTACATACTCACTGTAGAATTTTTGCGGACTGAGATTGTACTCAACATCCAATGGAGATTCTGCAATTTCTGAGGGAAATATTGAAACACTTTGATTCATAGCTGTTTAGAGTTAAATATTAAGTATTTGGATTTAAAGGTTAATTTTCAGAAAGCAATAGGACATCTGGCCTACCTCAGAACGGGGAAGGGTTCTTTTGACTCCGGAGTTATTATATTCTGTGATAATAGCTTTGCGTTTTATGATGCAGAAATCATCATTTGAAGTACGCAAAGTATCCTAAAGAATAATATTGATGATTAAAATACCACCCAATTCTAAAGGTTTTGAAAGAAGATATTAATCAAGTAATTAATTACTGCATAATCACACCAATAGGCGTGATTAATTTATATTTATTCAGAACGTAAAGCTTTAATAGGACTAGCTTTTATAGCTGAAATAATACGGTAACTTATAGTACTAAAAGCCACCAAAAATATTACCAGAGCAGAGAGTAGAAATGGTAAAATAGAAACCTTAACGTGATAAGCGTAGATTCCGTCAAGGAATAAATTCACTAACAAATAACCAAAGGCACTGCCTAATATGGTGGCTAAAATAAGTAGAATAACGAACTCTTTATTTACTACATAAAATATGTGCAAAGATGATGCTCCCAATGATTTACGAATAGCGATTTCTTTCAACTTCCTAATCACCTTTATAGAAACCATTGTAAAAAGTCCTGTAACTGACAAAATAAGTGCTACTACAGCCAGAAAAAGAAATATGCTTTTCACATTACTATTAGCCACCCGAGCTTCTCTTGTGGTGTCTTCCTGGTAAAAACTCTCATATTGCTCACTGAAATTAGAGTTCCAGTTTTGCTTTAGGTAATCATTACTCTCTATTAGATTTGAGGCATTTGTTTTAGTGATTAAGTAATGAAAATTATCTGGTGCAGTTAACTGTACTACTACCGGTTTTATAGCTTCCCACATGCCTTTATTATAAAAGTTTTTCAACACGCCTACCGCTTCATAAACTTTACCGTTTATCTCTAGCTTCTTACCTACTGCATCTTTCCAGCCAAAAGCACTCATGAGCTGCTCGTTTACCAAGACTGCATTATTTCTATCTGCCTCTGAATGTTTATGAAAATTACGACCATTTATTATTTGAAGACCTAAGGTTTCCACATAGCCATCTCCTACTTCAAGCAAATCAACCTCCTCTTCTACGCTACCACTCTTTACTACTGCCACTCCATTATCTACTCCTATTTGATGCTGGCTGCCACTGACTCCAATTGTATTGCTGTGCTGAGATGCTAATTGATAAAACCGCTCATACTGCTGCCTTCCATTTACTTTAACTACTATAAGAGATTCTTTGTCATAACCATAGTCAAGTGTATTTTGATACTCTGCATTTTGCATAAAAATAACTCCTGCAGCTACCGCAGCCAAGGAGGATGAAAATTGAATGGTAAGAAGAAATTTTGAAAACACCGTAGTGCTACCAAATTTCAGCTTCTCTTTAAAAATCTGTGCTGGCTCATGCTTGCTGATAAAAAAAGCAGGGTATGCTCCAGCCAGAAAACTAGCTATCAGCACCATTATCAATAGAAAAACAATAAAAGCGATGTCATTAAAATGCAGCTCAATATCAAGCCCCACCCAAAGGCTACTGTAGGCAGGTATTAACTTCTGAGCAATAATGAGAGCTACCAGCATTGACAAAAAGCAGAAAAAGAGGCTTTCTATTAAAAATTGACTAATCAATTTAGAATGTGTAGCCCCGAATACTTTCCTTAAGCCAATTTCTTTTAACCTCTTACTGGAAAGAGCTATACTGGTATTAGTAAAATTAAAACAAGCTACCAACAGAATTATCCCGGCCATAATAATAGGACTTACTATAGCTGAAGGTATAAAACTATGTTCCAAATAGTTAGCATACATGTCTCGCCCGTCAGGAGCCACCTCCATCATCGGATCGATATAGAAATTATTAACATCCCAGATATCTTCAAGACTGTTTTGTACAGAAAGGTATTTACTTAGATTTTTTTCAACCTCAGCAGCCGCCTGAGGAGTACTTGTGGTGAAAAAAGTAGCATATACCCATTGTGACCAATCGCTATTCTTTACCTCATTAAAATCCAGATAATTTTGAAAATTGGTAACGGCATCAAACTGTAGGCTTGAATTTTCTGGTATTTTCTCAAAAACACCACCTACTAGAAATTCAGCATAGCTATTATCTTTAAGTAGAATTCTTAAAGTTCTTCCTACAGGGTCTTCACTCTTAAAAAACAACTCAGATGTTTCTTCAGAAAGATAAATGTAATCTTTTGCACCAAAGTCTGACTTACTACCATACTTCAGTGGAAAAGAAAATATATCAAGAAAATCATCATCTGCATAAGCCACCCTTCTGCTAAAGGTATCATAATCTTTCTTGAAATTAACACTACTATATACAAACCGGGTTACTTGGTCTATATTAGCGATATCATTTTTAATAACATCACCTATGGGTAATGGCACCACTCCCCAATGCTGAAGCTCGCCCTGAACTTTTCTTAAACTATTGATCCGATATATGTTGTCCTTTTGAGTATGAAATGCATTAAAGTTCTCATTAAACTCAAAGCTAAGATAAGAGATCATGCAAAATGTGAAAGCAAAGGCCAGTCCTAAAACATTAATACTGATGTAGAGCTTATTTTTAAATAAATCTCTAATAAAAACCTTTAAATAATGGGTAAACATAGGTTAAGGTTAAGGTTTATAAAATATATGAAGTGAAAACTGAACAGTACTAAACCAGGTTAGAACTGTACAGCTTTCATAATTTTGAAAGAGAAGTAAAAATTAGAATTCTATCTTATAACTGATAAAAGGGAGTATTCCCAAGCCATAATCTTTTTCGATTTGCTGAGAACGAAAGTTGTATACATATTCGGTAAACTGCTGAATATTAAAAGCATTTTTGAGCTGCACAGCAATTATTCCTGCATATTTAGCTCTATTCATCCGGTAGGTTACTGTGAGATCTATATTATAAAATCCTGGATCTCTTTCTTCATAAGCATGGCTATAGTCAAAAACCACCTCTTTATCATTAACCGATTGCTGCTTATCAATCAAAGCTTGTCTGAGCCCACCTGAAAACGTTAATCTTCCATTGATCCCTAAGACATTATTTTTGCTTCTGCCTACTAAGATTTCCTTACCTCCCAAAATATTAAGTAAATAATTGCTATTAAACCGGGTGTTATATCGCTTACCATCTCCTCCTTCATACGTTGATGAAAAAACGGAACTGCTCAGCATATAATAAAATCCTTTTTTAAAGAAGCGTTCAAACGTAAGGTCTATCCCTACGTTTCGCCCTGTACCCTCATTCACCAATACTTTATCAAAGAATGGTTCTCTAGTAAAATTAAGAAGGGAATAATAAGTGCCTTTCTCTACAGGCACATTGAAAAGGTACTGGAAATATGGCTCTACTTTTAACCTTAGGTGATCATTAAAAAGATGATCATAGGCAATAACAATATGATGAGCTCTGGTGAACTCCAGAGATTTATTAGGAGTACCTAAATCACCTTGTGCATCTGGTATTTTGGCAAAATAGATATTTAGTGGTTCCGTATTACTGTGTAGACCATAGCCAAAACTAATAGTGTTAGAAGGGTTAACTGTATATTTAAGTCCTACTCTTGGCTCCACTGACAAATCATTATTAACACTAAAATGTAATAAGTGAACGCCAATGTTAGCCACAGTTCTTGGGGTCAACTGCAAACTACTTTGAGTATATGCCTGAAACATGTTAGCCTGCCCATCATCATCCACATATTGCACCAAGTCATTTTGTTCTTTTTCATAGGATTTCAGATTTAGGTTGTATCCCATTCGGTGCAAATAAAAACCTGTCTTATTAGTATGCCTGCTTCCGAAATAATTTTCCAGAAACGAGGCTAATGTAAACCGGTAAGTATTATCTACAATATATTGATCTGGCCTTACCGCCTTCTCTTCAAAAAGCCCCTGATCCATAGTGAATCCGGTGCCTGAGGCAGCCAAGGTAGATTGTATATAAGTCTTTGAATTGATATTATACTTATGTACCAAGCCTGTAGCGCCTACCGACATGTCTATTTCAAATTGCTCACGATCATAGTTTGTTTCCCATAAACTAGAATCGCTCTCACCTTCATCTTTATTAAAACTCTTGCCACCAATACCGTATAAGGAAAATACACCCATCTTTTCTGTTGGTAAATTAACTTTAAAAGAGAAGTCCTGATAAGTAGCTATTTGGTCTCTATCTAGTATTTCACTTATTAGCCCAATAGTAGAATAACGATAATTGGCCAGGTATGAACTCCCTTTGCCTTTTACAAACGGCCCTTCTGACCCTACCTCAATACCTTGAACTCCTAACTGAACCATATGCTCTCGATTTTGATTATTACCATTACGAAACTTCATATCAAATACTCCCGCCATGGCATTACCATATTCAGCAGGAAAAGCACCGGTAAAAAAATCTGAGTTAGCGAGAAGGTTACTGCTAAAGATGGTCACAAGCCCGCCGCCTATTACATTCACTCCTCCAAAGTGACTAGGATTGGGTATCTCAACCCCTTCTAGTCTCCAGTGAACCCCTTTAGGGCTATTTCCCCTAATAATCAAGGCATTATCCTGCGTAGCAGGACCAGAAGCCACTCCCGCAAAGGCAGACACCATTCTGGCCGGATCATCCAATCCTCCTGCATATCTACGAGTTTCTTCTACAGAAAAGGACCTGGCACTCACTGTTGCCATTTCATTAAGAGGCTTATCCTTGGAAAACTTGTCTTTAACAACAATTTCATTCATTACCATAGTGCTCTCTTCTAATGATGCCTCCAGCACCAATTCTTTGGCTGAGCTCACCAATACTTGTCGGAGTGTAGTAGTCTCATATCCCATACTACTAATCTGTATGTCATAACGGCCTATGGGCACATTTTCAATAATAAAATCACCATCAATTCCGGTTACACTACCTTTTATAGGATCCGTGCCCACCACTATCACACTGGCTCCCACAAGCGGTTCCCGGGTGTTAGCCTCTGTTACATGTCCTCTAATACTCTGACTTAGTACCTGGCAGTAAGCCGGCTTTGTTGTTAGAGATAAATTAAAAAACATAAAAAGCACAAAAAATAGAACTTTAGGTTTGTAGGTCTTCTTAAGGTTAGGTTGCATTTTGATTTAAAATATTTTGTTTATTTATTGGTTTTGATAACGTCAATAATTTCAAACTCCTCAGAATTCACTAACTCTAGTTCACTTGGATCTACAACTTCTTCCTTGTCAGGAATAACAGGCTCTGAAGGCACCTTGGGCACAAAACTCAAAAAAGCTCTAAAGTGCTTATTGAAAGAGGCCGAAATAACTATTAAAAGCATAATAGCCCCGACTGCTATAAACATTAATCTTACATTCTGCTGAGCCATATCTAGAACTATACCCGCCGCTCCATATGAAATAGGAGTTATACCTTCTGTAAAGGTGGTCAGGTTACCGAAAACCCTGCCTCGCATTTTTTCATCTGTATTAAACTGTATTAATGTTATAATACTGATATAATTAAAACCATTGCACAGACCTATTATAAAAACAAAAAGCATAATCAGAACTATCTCATTCACCACCCCCAATAGCACTACCAGTATCCCCATGGCCAGCCAAGCTAAGGAAATGGCTACCTGTCTTGTTTTACCTTTAAAATTGACTGATCCTGCACCAAGATATCCTAATACTGCACCTGCCCCAAAACAGGCCATTACATACCCGTACCAATCTGGAGATAACTTCAAATCATCTTCAATAAAAAATGGCAAGAATAATACTAAAGGAGCCAAAAAAAAGCTGATACAGGTTATTACTAAAAAAACTGTGCGTAGACCGTTATTTTTCCAAATATATTGAAAGCCATCACCCGTTTCAGTTATGAAACTCTTCCATTTCCTAGCTTTACTTAGTACTACTTTGGCTCTGGATTTTTCATGAGCGAATACCATGAAGCTTTCGGAAAAAGCAGATACCAAATAGCTAATTCCATCTACCAAAAAAAGTACGGGTGCTCCCAATATACGAAAGCACACACCTCCAATTCCCTGCCCTAAAAATATGGCTAATTGAGTGGATACCTGTATTAATGAATTAGCTTTCTCCACTTTTTCCTTCGGCACTATATTAGGTATACTAGATAATACTGCTGGCTCAAAAAACGCCTTTGCAGTAGCCACCATTACGCTTACCATAAATAAAGCCACTAACAACGCTGCTTCAGGCACAGAAAACCATACCATAAGAGCAAATGACGTTACGACTATACCATTAATAAGATCGCACAATACTATCACCTTTTTGCGCGAAGCTCTGTCTGATAAGGTGCCTCCAAATGGTCCCAAAACAATTCCAGGAATTGTGCTTACCATAAGTAAAATACCCAGCAATGAAGCAGAGCCAGTTACCTCCTTGATCCAGAAGATCATACCTATATGAAATGCCTGAGACCCTAACTGACTAACCAACTGCCCCTGCCATAGCAGCACAAAGTTCTTATTGAATAACTTATTTTTCATGCCTGTTTTTTCTACACGTTTTATATAATTATTCATTCTTTAACTGTTTCTCAGTATAGAGTTCAACTACTTCTTGCCTAACTAGCTGCTCAAAACTTTTGACAATTGTTTTGATGGTTCGTTTGGCCACTGCCTTTTTATTAAAGGCAATGTAAAGTTCTAGCTGGTTATCTAAAAAGAATTCGACTGATACATCATGTGCTGTTTGGCCATAAAAAGATACGTCTTTTACGGAGATGTAATTATCATTTTTTGTATTTTTTACTGTATCCTTAACGGATTTTCTTGGGTAATTCTGCACTACAACAACATGATCTATATTTATATTATACTGTAGAAGTAATTGATCTACAGCTACATATTCATGAGTTTGACTATCCAGAAAGTGCCGCTTGGTATTCATGGAAAGTTCAGATAATTCGGTTTCTTTAATGCTCTCAAAGCGCAAAGGCACTACATTTATAAAAAGCCCTATGGTTTGCAGAGCACCCTCAAGATTCATAGGTCTTCCAGAAACCACTGTGCCAAATAGTACATCTTGCTGCTTAGAAACACTGCTAATCACTTTTGCCCAAATGGACATTAATAAATGTGAAAGAGTGATTTGATGGTCTTGAGCAAATTCTTGAAGCATTTGTGTCTGATTAAGAGAGAGCTCCAAGCTTACTGCATCATAATCATCACCTTCATTTCTCCGTTGTTTCCTTGGTATCAGCTCTTGGTGATGATATCCCTTCATATATTCAGACCAATATTCTAAGGACAGCTGATGATTAATCTGATTTAACCACTTTATAAATTTTTTATAAGAAGTCTTTGCTCCTAATTCTAATTTCTGATGATTTATGAATGAATTATAGATCTCAGTTAGTTCATCAAGAATAATATGTATACACCATCCATCCATCAGTATGTGATGAAAAGTAATTAATAGCATATCCTCTGACATGAACCCTCTCAATAAAGTAAATCGAACGGGAGCTTGCTGTTTAAAATCAAAACCTTGAGCTCTGTCACTACTTACTACTTCATTTATACCTTGCGATAATCCTGTTTGAGCCACCATCATCCTATAATTAATTGAATGTGGAGGAAGCACCGCTTGCACCGGCTGACCTTGATAATTCTGATAAAATATGGTTCTTAACATCTCGTGCCTTTCCACCAAATAATCTAGCGTCTTACGGATTGAAAGTTCATCTACTTTACCGTCGAATTGCAATAACATTTGCTGCACATATGCCTCACTATCAGGGTAGCTGCTTTTATAGTTAAAGAGAGCCTCCTGTACCGGCGAAAGGCCGAAAGCATCTATAGGGTAAACCTGTGGCTGCTCATTATGTAAAACGTCAGATAGACCATTGGTTGCTGTCGATTTTATGATCTTTTTCAAACCATTTTCAAAACCTTTTAACAGCTGAGACATACATTTTTCAGTATGCCGACGAGGGTTATAACCCAGACTCAACTTCATCATTCCTCCAGTGATTGCGCCAGACACTTCCAGCTCATTATACCGTCTATCACGAGGATCGATATCCTCAGGTGTATAATCACCGGCCATCTTGAGTATCTCTGACTCGGCACTATTATCCAGTTCACCTAAATAGTTAAATGCTATGGCTGGATTTTTTAACGAACTTTTATTTCTCTGCTTTAAAACACCATATCCCAGCCCCTTATGAGGTATTTTTCCTCTTGTCTCTTTTACTTTTTGTACCTGAACTAAAACAGAATCTGATTTATTGAATTGAAAAACCAAAGGGTACATAGACGTAAACCATCCTACCGTTCTACTCACATCCAGTCCTAATTCATTTTCTCTTCCATGCCCTTCAAGAAGTATACTAATATGATCCAGGTCGAAGCTTTCATTTATAGCCATACCCAATGCAGTAAGTAATATATCATTGATCTCGCAATTCATCAACTTGGGTACCTGAGACTGTAACATCTCTGTCTCTTTAAGTGATAGTACCAAAGAAATTTCCATAGCCTCCCCTACTAAATCTTGCTCTATTGACTTTCCTGGTATATGCTCAACCACTCCCTCTTCGGCCTCATTCCAAAATAATTTCTCTTTTAACAGCTCCGTACTGTTTGAGTAGTTATGCAATGCTATAACCCACTGATAGTAAGAGTTCGTAAGAACAGGAATCTTTGGTTTTTCTCCTTTTTTATAACTTTCATAAAACCTCACAAGATCTTCATGAATAATGCGCCAAGAATAAGTATCTACCACCAAATGATGTAACGCTATGAATAATTGATCTTTATCCTGAAAATTAAAGATGGCAGTTTGGATAAGCTCCGCCTTTTCAGGCCTCATCAATTGCTGCATTGATTTGATTATACTATCCCTTTTCTCTAAAGGAGACGTTTCTTCAGATAGGTCATATACTATTAAATTCACCTTATTGTTAGATAAAACTTGCTGCCTCCACCCCTGATCTGTTTTGAAAAATTGCGTTTTAAGCATCTCATGATGTATACTGAGATCTCGGACTGCCTGCCTCACAGCATCTATATCTAAACGTTCATTAGCATCTAGAACTATGGATTGATTATAATAATTGATGCTTTCTCTTTCACCCGAGAAAAACCAATTCTGAATGGGAGATAGAGGGAAAGGATCGACAGAAGTAGCTGGTGATATTGACAGTTCAGCGGTTTGCAATAAAGGACTAAGAGAAGCAATGTTACCCTTTTCATAAAGGCTTTTAACATCTAACATATAACCAGCCTGCCTTAAGTCTGCAGTCATCTGTAATGCTTTTATACTATCACCGCCCAACTCAAAGAAATTATCTGTTAATGACAGTGCAGATCTATTCAGATACTTCCTAAAAACTTCGTATAACACTCTTTCTTTATCACTTAGCAGGTTTTCATTTTTAATGATATTAGTTTCAAAATCACCCTTTCTACTCAGTGCTAATTTTTCGAAATCAACCTTCCCATTATTATTAAGTGGAAAATCTGAAACTAAATAGATGTAAGCAGGAATCATATAGTCAGGCAAGAACTTCATCAGGTAGGATCTCAGTATCTCTTTATTGATAGCTATTTCTTCTGATTCTGCAATTACATAGGCTACTACCTCTTTGGGGCTTGTTTCTGTAACATGAACTACAGCATTTTTAACAATCTTGTTCTGCATCAAACAAGCTTCAATTTCGCCTAACTCTACCCTATGCCCCCGTATTTTCACCTGATCATCTACCCTTCCCATAAAATCCAGCGTGCCATTAGGCAGCCATTTCACTAAATCTCCGGTGCGGTATAATCGTTCTTCTTTTAAATAAGGTGAGGTTATAAATTTCTGGTCGGTAAGGTCTTTGTTACCATAATACCCCAAGGCCAGCCCCACTCCTGCCAGGCACAACTCCCCCTGCCACCCCATGGGTACAGGTTCTAACCTATCATTAAGCACATAGCATCTTATGTTACTTATAGGCTTTCCTATACTTACTCTTTTCTGTCCTTCAACTAAACCTGCTACCTTATTAACTGAGGCACATACGGAACATTCCGTTGGTCCATAAGCATTATAATAATTGAGCTTACCGCTCCAGTGTGCTACATCCTTTATTATAGCCGGCTCACCAGCTGTAATAATATGTTTTAATGTAGGAAAATCACAGCCTGATAATAAATTTAGATAAGTAGGTGGCAAAGTGACTACAGTTACTTCATTATCATTTATATAGGAAACAAAGCTCTTTATATCTCTAACGATAGCTTTGTCTATAATAACCATTGAAGCTCCCGAATACAGTGCCATAAAAATTTCATAAATGGACGCATCAAAAGCCAGCGAAGCAAATTGTAAAACTTTATCATTAGGGGTCAGCTCAAACAACTTGGCCTGATCCAGACTCATATTTACATTACCCTTATGAGGAACCAGCACTCCTTTTGGCTTCCCTGTAGACCCTGAAGTGTATATTAGATATGCTGCAGCTTCTGGTTGTATATTTTTATGAGGATCATCATACCGTTCATCTTTATCAAGCTGCATATCCTCTATTAGAATAATGGTGCGAGACAAATAAGATTCTTTTGGGATATGATTTAAATGCTCTGCATCCGTAACAACTATTTCAGCTCCAGAGTCTTTCAAGATGTATTCTATACGATTTTCAGGAGAAGATGGGTCTACAGGCATGTAAATAGCTCCACATTTCATTATACCCAGCATACTTGCAATAGTATTTACATTTGAAGGACAAATGACCGCAACTCTAACACCTTCAGCAACCCCTTTCTGCTCAAGGTAATGCGCTGCCTGGTTAGCCATATTATTTAGCTGAATATAATTAACCTTGTGCTCATTATGAATAATAGCTATTGCCTCTGGGGTTAACACAACTTGTTTTTCAAAGGTGTTAACCATAGTACCTGTAGAAGTAATAGGCTTACTTGTATTATTAAAATCATAAAGCAGCGTTTTTTCCTCCTCTGCCGATAGATATGGAATACTAAGCAACGGTTTTTTAATATCCGCCAGAACGCCATCAATAAGGTTAGTGAAATAACTGAAAATTTGATAGACCGAATCTTCACTAAACCTATTCCTATTGTAAATGAATTCTAGTTTTAGCTCCTGACCAGTATGTATCATTACACTAAAATGAAAGTTAGTCTGTTCAAAAGAGTCTATGTTATCCAAGCCTAGCTTAAGAGCTATATCTTCATTTGGTGCCAGTGTGCCTATTTCCTCCTCCTCTAATGGATAGTTAGCAAAAGCAAGTATATGATCAAACAGCTGCTGATGGAGTGCTGATAAGCCTTGTATTTCTCCTAATGGCAGGTATTGATATTTTTCACTTGAAGCAATCTGTACTTGCAAGGCTGCCATTACATGCTCCATTGTGGTGGTATTAGCCAAACTAACTCGTACAGGAACAGTATTGATAAATAAACCGATCATACGCTCAATACCTGGTACCTCGGCAGGTCTACCTGAGAGTACTTCTCCATAGACTACATCATTTTTTCCCGTATATTTAGCCAGCAAAAGACCCCAAAAAGCTTGTAAAGCCACATTTAAAGTCACCCCTGCCTGACTTGCCACTTTTTTAATACGTTCAGTACGATCCTGATTAAGCCCTAATTGAATTACCTCATTTTCATATTCATCTTTTAAAAATGTACTCTGAGAAGTTATTTCAGCTAGTGAAGAATAACCACTAAGTAGTTCCTTCCAATAAGCCCTTGCCCTATCTTTATTTCTAGTGTTCAGCCAATCCTGATAATGAGCATAGGATGGTGCTGGAAGTAATTGAATCGGCTTGCTCTCGCACAATCCATAGTAGATTCTAAATAGTTCGCTGAAAATTATTCCTACACACCAACCATCAATAATAATATGATGATGACTCCAGATAAACTCATACTTTTCATCCTCTATTTTTAATAAATATACACGCACTAAAGGCTCTTGTGATAGATCAAATGGAACCTCTTTATCCGTCTCCTTTATTCTGCTAATCTTATTGACCTTTTCACTTGACTCACTGGCACTTATATCATCATAATAAAACTTTACTTCTCTATTTTTTAAAATCAGTTGCAATGGTCCGACTGTAGTTTCCACAAAGGCTGCCCGCAGAATTTCATGTCTTAGCATCAATTCATTGAAAGCTTTTTGAAAATGCTTAGGGTTCACTTTACCATAAATAGGGAAAGAAGTCTGTTCAAAATATGCCAATGATGTTGATGAGACCTTATCATTATAAAACAAGGCCTTTTGCATGGCAGATAAGGGATAAATAGTTTCTAATGAAAACTCCTTTTGAAGCTCATCAAGCTCCTCTATAGAGAGGTGATTCACATGGGTGTCATGCGGTGTGAGGTGTGAGTTATCAACATACTTACAAACCTGCAACAAATTATCCAGCTCGTTAAGCCAAGTCTCTCCTAATAGCTTTATAGTAGCATGATCTATTTGTTTATCAGTATAATTAAACTGTATACTAAGTTTTTTATTAATCACTTCAGCGGTAACCTCTAGAGCATACCTTCTTTTATTGTGAGGTGATTCTTGAATACCTGTATTATCTGTACTTACAGTAAAATGTTTTTCTTCCCAATCTCCGTCAAACTGTCCTAAGTAATTAAATAGCATTACAGGTTTAAAAGCTCTGGTTATATCACTAAAATCAGCCATTAAATACTTCGCTATACCATAACCGAAGCCTTTTTTTGGTATTTTGCGCATGTATTCCTTCACGGTTATCAGCTTTTTCTCTAGTGATGACTCTGGAAGCGTAATAGCCACCGGAAATACTGTTGTAAACCACCCCATAGTACGACTCACATCTACCGATACGGGAAGCTCTTCTCTTCCATGTCCCTCAAAGTCAGCTACAAACTTTTCGGCCCCAAAGCATTGCTGAACAGCCATAGCCAGCGCTGTAATGAGAATATCACTCACTTCAGTATTATACTTATGATGAACTTCAGAAATAAGAGTTAACGTTTTCTCTTTTGATAATGACAGTGTTAATGTACTGGCATCAGAGACTAGCCCTGAGTCAGCCGTTTTTATGCCTAAGGTTGGAACGGTAGTGTTTTTAACCAAATCCAGCCAATAAGTACGCTCAACTTCTGAAAGAAGCTTGTCAGTATTTTCCTTTAATAGACTGGCCCACAGCTGATAAGAATCCGTTTTAGGAGGAAGAGTTGCAGAATCATCACTCATAAAAGCTGAGTATAAATGGCCAAAATCTTCTATTAAAATCCTCCATGACACGCCATCTACCAGCGTATGATGTATAGCAATCAATAACTGATCATGAGATGGAAGTCTAAAGAGAGCTACTTTATACAACGGATATTGACTGAGGTCAAAGCTCTGTTGCAATCTTTCTACTTCGTAAGCCATTTGCTCCAATCCATCCGCGGGTGTTATATTGCGGTAATCATATTTCCATAAGATGAGGTCTGCTTGCTTAGCAGGCATAACATACCCTTTCCAGCTTTTATTTTTCTCTATAAAGTAAGTCCTCAAACTATCATGATGCTCCAATAAAGCTTTCCATACTCTTTTAAGCTTATCTTCCTCAAACCGCTGATTTGATTTTAGCCATACACTTTGATTGAAATGATGGGTGTCAGGCTTAATTTCTTCAAATAACTGATGGTAAATAGGCGTGAGAAGCACCTCCCCAACCACCTCTCCTTGGTTAGCTACTTTCTTTATAGGTTCCATTTTCAAAGCCATGTCACCTATTACAGGATGTAAAAAAACATCTTGTACTTTTAACCTATATCCTTTCGTCTGTAAGCGAGAGCCTAATAGAATAGCCTTGATAGAATCTCCCCCTATATGAAAGAAATGATCCGTTCTGCTAATCACCGCAGCAGTAAGTAAGCCTAATAGCACTTCACATAAAGCTTCTTCCTTTTCACCCACAGGAGCCAGGTAGTGATTAGCTAAAGACACGTTATGCTCTATTTGAGGCAAGGCTTTCCTGTCAATTTTTCCTGTAGGAGTTAAGGGAAAATGATCTAACTCTATCAAATGACGAGGCACCATATATTTAGGCAAATATTTAAAGCAAAAGTCTTTTAGAGCATCTAGTCCTCCTTGTACCTTACCTGTAAAATAAACGACCAGTTGATGAAGACCATTTTCTGAATTTACCACTGCTAATGCCTGCTTGACATCCTCATGACGGGTTAAAATAGCTTCAATTTCTCCCAACTCTATCCGGATTCCATTGATTTTTACCTGATGGTCTTTCCTTCCTAAATACATAATGTTACCATCATGACGACGAATAACAAGATCTCCTGTAGCATATAGGCTTTTACCTGAGATGTTTTTAAAAGGGTTGTTAATAAACACCTTTCTTGTCTTCTCAGGATCATTAAAATACCCCTCACCGACACAATCTCCCCCCAGAAAAAGCTCACCCACCACCCCAAAAGGAACAGGCTGATGTCTTTTATCTAAAACCAATGCTTTCACATTATCTATAGGCATACCTATAGGAATAGCATCCGGCACCTCTTCTGCCGCCCACATATGATAAAAAACAGTACCTATAGATGTTTCTGTAGGACCATAAGTATTAGTAATACTCACCTCAGGAAAAATAGCTCTGAAATTGCGAATAATCTTACTATTCATAGCCTCACCTCCAATTAGAAGATACTTAAGAGATTTAAAGCCACTGACATCCTGTTGGTTTACCTTTAAATAATCTACAAAGAGGGCAAAAACAGAAGGCACAAAATCGGTTATTGTTACTTTATATTCTCTAATTAGTTCGGCCACCTCCTGAAAGTCTAAAGCAGCAGAAGTAGCTGGTATAATTACCTGAGAGCCTGTGGTAAGGGGCCAAAACAGCTGCCATACAGCCGCGTCAAATATATGCTTACTAGTAAATAATATCCTCTCATTATTACCACCACTATACACATTATTCATATACATGAATCTGTTACGAATACCACGATGTAAATTCATAGCACACTTAGGCAATCCGGTACTACCAGATGTAAAAAATCCATAGATCAGATCATCTGGACTAATATCTATACCCGGGTTTTCTTCTTTACTATCTGCTGACTCTACATAAAAACAGATTTTGGGCTGTTTCACAGTAATTCCTTGATTACCAACCACAGCATCCATGAGTACTACCTTAGGAGATATAGTATCTAAAAGAAGTTGAATACGTTCCTGGGGCCAGTCAGTATCAAACGGAACAAAGACACCACCAACCTTCATCACCGCCAGCATTGCCACCGGTAACTCTACACTCTTCGTCATCAATAAAGGAATTAAGTCTCCTTTATTAATGCCTATATCCAATAATTCAAAAGCTAAAGCATTAGACTTTTCATTTATCTCTTTATAGCTAAACTGTTTTTGTTTATAGTGAATGGCTGTAGCTTCCGGATATCTTTCAGCACTTTTTTCTATCATCTGCACTATAGTATCTCCATCAGGATAAGGAACATCTGTCATATTACATCCTGTGGTAAGCTGGTACATTTCCTGGGTTGTAAGCATGCTTACATGGCCTACTATTTCCTCAGGTTTTTGTAACATATTCATCAGCAGCTGATGGTAGTGATTAATTAGCTGAAGAGCCATTTCATCACTAAACAGATCAGTGTTATATTCCAGTCTTAGAGAAAGGTCTTGCTCTCCTTCCGTAAAATCAAAACAAAGGTCGAATTTGGAAACTTGAGTATCTGTTTCAAAAAGCTTTAGGTCAAATCCACTCCACTGGTCTAAGGATGACTGCACATCGCTCGTATTATCCATGGTAATCATTACATCGAATAATGCAGAACGTGACAAGTCTCGCTCTACTTTACTATTCTCTACTAGTTTATCAAAAGGATAAGCCTGAAACCTGTAGGCCTCCATAAGGTTATTATGCACCTTTTTTACCACCTCAGCAAAATTTTCTTCATCGTAAATTTGGGTTCTTATAGCTAGTGTATTTACAAAGAAGCCTATTTGATTTTCAAGGTCTACGTGTTCTCGACCAGACACAGGAGTTCCTATTATCATATCAGCCTGATGAGTATACTTATGCAGTAGAACATATAGTGCAGCCATTAAAGTAGTAAAACCCGAAACCTGATAAAGCCTATTAAATTTTTTAAGTTGCTGCCTTTCATTCACCGAAAATTGCTTCACCAACGCAGCACCTCTATATGTTTTTACAGCTGGCCTGGTATAGGTTGTAGGCATATCTAGCACAGGAATGTCTCCCGAGTATAATGAAAGCCAAAAATTTTCGGCCTCTTCCATTCTGTCTCCTGCTAATTGTCGGTTGTGCCACACGGCATAGTCCTTATATTGTATGGCCAATGGTGTAGGATTATAATCCAAGCCTTTACTCAGGCTATCGTAGGCGGTAAACCAGTCGCGTATAAGTACCTCTATAGACCAAGCATCTGCTATAATATGATGCATAGTAATAAGGATTACATGCTCTTGCTCTGACAGCTTTAATATTTTTACTTTTATAGCGTGTTCAACAGCTATATCAAACACCTCATTAGCAAAATCTTTTGCTAGTTTATCTGCAACATCTTTTGGATCAGGGCTGGAGGAAATATCTCTGAACGAAAATGTCTTTAAAACATCCTTATCAATAAGTTTTTGTCTAGGTTCACCATAATTCTCTATAATAACCGTACGTAGAATCTCGTGCCTGAGAAAGAGTTGGGCATATGCATTCTGCAAAGCTTCCAAGTTTAATTCACCCTTAAAAAGAAGTGCTCCTGGCATGTTATAAACCGTACCCTGATCTTCTAATTTATTAAGAATCCATAGCCTTTTCTGACCATATGACAGCTCATAATCCTCTAATTCTTCAACCCTTTTAATAGAACCCGCTGATTCAGTACTCTTTAATATCTCCGCTTCCAGAACATGAGACAAACTCAGAATAGTGGTATTCTCAAAAAGCTTCCTCAAATCGGTTTTATAATTCAGTTGTTGATAAATACGAGAGGCTACTTGTGTGAGCTTTAAGGAATGACCTCCAAGCTCAAAGAAGTCATCTTCTAAGCCAATAGGAGATAGATGAAGAACTTCTTCCCAAATAGATACCAATGTTTTTTGCAATTCTGTTTCCGGTGCCTTATAGGTCTTTTCAGGCGTATAACTATCTAGCTTTTCCAATAAAGCTCTACGGTTCACCTTCCCATTTCGTGTAATGGGCCATGTATCCATTTTCAGCAGATATGAAGGAACCATGTACGCGGGCAAAGTATGCTTTAAGTGCGCCCGCACCTGAGCAGTATCTAAACGAGAATTATCCCCCGCATAAAAGGCTGCCAACTGTTTATTACCATTAGCATCGTCAACAGCTATCACCACAGCATGCTCAATAGCGGAATATTCCACAAGAACATTTTCAATTTCACTGAGTTCGATTCTAAAGCCTCTGACTTTAACCAACGAATCATTTCTGCCTATCATCATTACATTTCCATCCTGAAGCCAATAAGCAAGATCTCCGGACCGATACACTCGCGTGCCTTTTATGACATCTAATAAGAAATGAGCTCTGTTTAATTCCGAATTATTGAGGTATCCAAGAGCTAGCCCTGGCCCTGCAATATAAAGTTCACCCGCCACACCTGTAGGACATGGCATGCCATGTTCATCTAAAATGTAATAGCGCGTATTGGCTATTGGCTTACCTATAGGCACATAATTCACATTAGGTAATTCTCCATTTACCGCTTCGTAATAGCTGGAATCTACAGTTGCTTCTGTAGTACCATAACTATTAATAATACGCATCTGATGCCCAAAACGCTCACTCAGCTTACGATAGTCTTCCATCATAAAAACGTCAGAACCTACTATTAGCAGCTGCATAAAGGACACATCTAATCCATTTTCAAATACGTAGTCCATTAATGGTAAGATCAAAGATGGAGTAGATTCGAAAATATTGATCTTACGAGTATTTATAAGATCATAAAGCCCTTCTATATCCATCCGTATGTACTGAGGGCAAATAACCATGTAGCCGCCCGATAAAATACCTCGGCAGAAATCTCCCACAAACACATCCCAGGCTATGCTGGCCAGCTGAAGGTAATGCTCTTCAAAAGTATTTAAGCGGTATTCTTTTAGCCATGAATAGGCCATATTGATAATAGCCTGATGAGCCACTTCAACTCCTTTAGGCTTTCCGGTAGAGCCTGAAGTATAAACTATATATGCCGCTTGATCCTGAATATTAGCAAAAGGCAGATTGACAACAGACTCATTGCAGACAACCTCCTCCAGATTTTTCACATCATAACAAGCAACACCTTCAGCGTCCAAGATTTCACCCCTTTCCTGATCTGTTAACAATAGCTTGGGACCACTATCAGAAATAATATAGTCCACTCTACTCGGCGGATATTCAGGATCAATAGGCAGAAAAGTAGCTCCTGCTTTCAGGACGCCTAAAAAATAGACATACATCATTTCTGACCTACTTACCATCACACCTACCCTATCCCCAGACTGAACCATAAGGACATTTCTCAAATAATGAGCCCATTGATTAGCCTTTTCATTGAGTTTTTGATAGGTAAAGGTTTTCTCTTCATATATAATAGCGATTTTATCAGGCGTTTTAGTGACTTGCTCTTCAAATACCTCTGGCAGTGCATTTTTCATAATTACCTCTTGCCTTGATACCTCATTAAAAGATTGAAGCACTAACCTTCTTTCATCATCACCAATCCAGTCCATTTGGGCTATGGACTGATTCTCGCTTGACATCCCCTCTAATATTTTACTATAAAAAGACATCCACTTTTTTAATGTGTCACTGGTGAGCAGGTCTGTATTGTAATCACAGTCTATCCATAATTCTCCATTTATTTCGGTAACATCTACCGATAAATCATAAGCGGTGGCAGCCACATCTCCTTGGGAAAAATATGAGTCTAAACCTTCAAAAGACGGGATTTTTACTCTGGGGTTAACTGTGAATAACACTTCTGCCAATGGCGCTCTGCTCTTATCACGAGTTTGAGGCATTTCATTCAATAAATCAGCAAAAGCAAATTGTTCATGCTGAAAACTTTCTAGAAGCTCTTGCCTAACTGCCTGAACATGCTGCTTTATAGTGTAAGAGCCTTTAAGAGAGCTTTTAATGGGCACCACATTAGCGCAATAGCCCACCATACAGGTATCGTCTTCATCATTTCTACCTGCGGTAGGAATACCAATTACCAAATCATTCTGGCTACAAAGTTTGTGCATTAAAATGGAAAAGCCTGATAAGAGTGTCATAAAGGGCGTTACCCCTTGTTTTTTACTTACTTCTTTAACGGTAGAATTTAATTTTTCAGAAAAGACAACCGTGCATCGTGCTCCCGCATATGTTTTTTGAGGTGGTCTATTGGTATGTATAGGTAAATTCAAAACAGGCATCTCCCCTGAGAATTTTTCTAAAAGATATTGTTTTGATTTTTCATACTCTTTGGAAAATGCATCTTCGGTTCTTCTTTTTAAGTATGAAGCAAAGGAACCAGGCTTTGACAAAATAACAGGCTTATTGGTCACCATAGCAGAATAGCATTTACTCCATTCTTCTAGCAAGAGACTTACTGACCAGCCATCACTCACAATATGATGACTCACTAATATCAACTCAAAATGATTATCTTCCAGAGCTAAAAGACAAGCTCTTATTAAAGGTGGTTGGCTAAGGTCGAATACCTTACTTGCAACTTCCTGTTTAGCCATACTTATGGCTTCTTGTTGTATAGAAGTAGCCATACCCTTAAGAGACATTAACTCAAGCTCACAGATTACGTTATTTATAACGGTCTGAAATTCACCTTCCTTATCAATACTTATTCTTAAGGCCTCATGCCGATCGACCAACTGCTGTAAAGACTTTTTTAGTACATGAACATCCAAATTTCCTTTTAGCGTTACTGCTCCTATCATGTTATAAGCAGCTGCCCCTTCAGGACTCATAGCGGACAGCATCCACAGTTGCTTTTGAGCACTGCTAAGAGGTGTAGAGTTAGAGCCGTGAGATACACCATTGGTAGATAATGGTTGGGCCGCAATATCAAAACCTTTAATTAGAACCTCATTTCCATGATCAGGACCTTCTGGGGTAGCTTCCGGAAAAAAGCCACCTGCTATCATTTCTTCAATAGCTTCCTTTACTTTTACAAGTATGGACTGAATATTTTCCAGGGTATGTTCTGTTGATATAAAACATATTTTTCTTTCCCAGCCATAAACCCCTTTATAAATCAATAGCTTATGAAAAATTTCTAATTCTATAGGTCTTAGCATCGCCGAATACTTCCCTGAACCCTCAAATCGGAATAAAGATCCAAAATTCACTATCTTAATGCTTATAGAAAGATTTTGAAAAAAGGCATTTAATGAAGCGGCCATGTAATCTGTGAGCCTATTCACACGCTCATACATGGCATTACCTTCTTCTATAATTTTTTCAGTAACTGCCAGAGCAGCTGCCATCGCTAGTGGATGCTTACAAAAGGTGCCTCCAAAAAAGGTCATAGGTACAGAAGGATAAGAATCATCTCCATAAGACCAACTACCTCCATCGATCACATCCATATATTCCTTTTTACCAGCTACCACACCTATCGGCATACCTCCACCGATTACCTTGCCATATGTGGTAATATCAGATTTAAAATCAAGTAACTGCTGAGCACCACCAGGAGCTATACGGAAACCGGTAATAATTTCATCAAAAATCAAAGCCACTTTATTCTTTTGAGTGACCTGCCTCAATTGTCTTAAAAAAGATATTGGGAAAATACCCGGTCTGCGACTCTGAACTGGCTCTATAAGTACAGCCGCAATTTCAGCAGCATGCTCTTCTATATATCGGATTGAATCTTCACTATCGTAAGGTAGCACTATGGTGTCTTCAACCATTCCAAGAGGTGTTCCTGGCGCTATAGGAAAAGATCTTTCGTTATCCTCGCTTGTGCCTGGCTGAGCAAGATTACCGTCAAAGGTACCATGATAAAAACCTTGAAAAACTACTAATTTCTGTTTATTATGCTTGGCTCTGGCAATACGTACTGCAGCCATTACAGCTTCGGTTCCTGTATTACAAAATGTAATTCTCTCTTGCCCGGTAATTGCACTAATACGCTGTGCCAGCTCACTTACCTTATCAAATTGAGAGGCCAGCTCTATACCTTCATGTAACTGATCTGAAACAGCCTTTTTTATAAATAAAGGAGTATTGCCAAAAAAATTAACTCCATAGCCCAAAGCCACGTCAACATATTCATTACCATCTATGTCCTTGAATTCTCCTCCTTTTGAGGATACCGAAACTATGGGATATTGCATCTCTTTGAGCAGCATTCTAAAATCAATAGAATTTATCCAATCAGCCAATACTGCACGACTCTCCTGAGCATAAAGCTTAGAACCTGCCGTTCTTGAAGTAAATTTTGCGACCAATTGATCAAGAAATACTTGCTGCTTATCCGTTAATTGCCGCGGCTCATTAAGCATTATTTCTTTGGCATTAGCCGGAGGTATTGAGCTTTCTTTTTTCTGCCTCTTTTCATAATTTACCTCTGAAGTACTTGCACTATAAGTCGACGAAGATGAAAGAGCCTCTATTTGTCTCTTAAGTGTGTCTTGCAGCAGCACATTATTCTTTTCTAGTAAAGCCAGTTGTTTTTCAAAGAGATGCTCCTTTCCTCTGCTCGCTGCCAAAACTTTAATATCGCTCGCTTCGCCCTCCTTATTTTCTGTTTCTAAAATCGGTTCTACAGCTGGATTTACGTGTGCATGAGATTTTACATATTGGTCTTTAATAGTTTGAGGAATATTTTCATCAATGTAAATGGCAAGCTTCTTCAATGTATTCTGATACTCAAAAAGCTGATTGATCTGCAACTTCACATGATACCTCTTATTGATTTTTTGTAATAAACTCATCATAACCAGAGAATCCATGCCCAGCTCTAAAAGCATACTATCTTCCTCTATTGCATCAGGCTCTATCTCCATTGGTTCACTAACCATCCTTTTTAGCTCAGCTAAGATTACCATTGACACCTCTTGCGTAGACTGCTTAGGAACTTCATTTATAAATTGATCAGATAAAACATCTTGCTTCTTATGTACATTTGTTTTAATCCATAATTTTTCCCGCTGAAAGGGATAAGTTGGAGTTCCTTCTATTCTAGTAACGGGCATGGGAATAATTTCTTTCCAGTTTACCTTACACCCATTAATGTACATTAGAGACAAACTATCCAGCATTGTTTTCCATTCGTCTCTATTTTTACGAATGCTTGATAACCATACATTATCCCCATCAACATTTAAAGCTATACTCTGCCCCATAGCAGTGAGCGTTCTTCCAGGGCCTACTTCAAGAAAAATATTAGAGGTGTTTTGCTTTAATAAATTATCTATACTATCCTTAAAACGTACTGTCTGAAGTATATGCTCGCACCAGTAATTGGGCTGTAGTAATTCCTGAGAAGCTGATTTGCCAGTAAGGTTAGAAATAATATCAATAGTCGGCTGATGAAACGACGTTTTTTCAAGCTCTTTTTTAAAGTCACTCAACATAGGTGCCATTAATGGTGAATGAAAGGCATGAGACACTTGAAGATACTGAACAGTGACGCCTTGTTTGATTAGGGTATCACTTATCTCTACAAGCTGTTCCTTACTTCCTGAAAGAACAAATTGCTGATCTGTATTTTCTGCTGCTATGGCCACCAGCTCCTTATCAAGTATTAGTGGTGTAATTTTGTCTTTAGTAGTAAACACCGCCAGCATGTCACCATCAACAGGAAGCTGCTGCATTAATTCTCCTCTTTTAGCCACCAGCCTCAAGGCATCTTCTAAAGAAAATATGCCCGCCACACATGCAGCAGTATATTCTCCTATGCTATGCCCTAAAACATATTGAGGTCTAACACCCCAACTCAACCATAGCTCTGCCAAGCAATATTCTATCATAAAAATCAATGGTTGAGCATATTGGGTCTGATTCACTAGAGGATCATCGTTAAAAAGAATTTCTAATGCTGATCTATGCAGATACGGCCTAAGAAGGGAATCACAGCGATCCATCAGTTTCCTAAAAAAAGAATGACTCTTATATAGCTCCTTGCCCATACCGGAGTATTGAGATCCCTGCCCTGTAAATAAAAAAGTAACTTGTGGCAGCGTAGCACTAGCTTTATCTGAATAGTAAGTACCCGATAGGCCTCGCTGCTCATCTGCAAATGCTCCCAATTGAGTCAGTAGCTCCTCTTTATTAGAAGCGACAAATGTAGCCCTGTACGGCAAATCACTACGAGAAGTATTTATATTTTGAGCAATAGCCTGCCATTGTATGGAATCATTGCTTCTTATAAAATCTTTATAATTATTTGCAATATCTCTTAGAGCCTTAGGGCTTTTTGCTGACGCTTTTGTGACATTAAAAGTCAATGATTTCACTTGAGGTAGCTCCTGAGAGGGAACCTCCACATCTTCAACTATAAGGTGTGAATTAGTTCCTCCAAAGCCAAAAGAACTTATTCCTACACACCTAGAACGTCCATTTTTTTTCCATGGCCTAAGCTCTGTCACTATTTGCAGAAATTCACTATCATCATTTATTTTAGGGTTGATACTATTGAAATGTAATTGCTTGGGAAGGAAGTTATTTTTCAATATCAATACCGCTTTGATCAGCCCTGCTATACCAGCAGCAGGTTCAAGGTGACCTATTTGAGATTTCACCGACCCTACGTAACAAGGTTCTTCTCTCCTGTTAGTGGTTTTCATAACAGATAGCAAAGCATTGTATTCTATCGGATCTCCTAATGGAGTACCTGTACCGTGCATCTCTACATACCCGATATCAGACGGAGATATCTGAGCATTATGACAAGCTTTCATAATCACCTCTCTCTGGGCTGCACCGTTGGGAGCTGTTATTCCATTACTTTTACCATCTTGGTTGATTGCACTACCTCTTATTATTGCTTTTATATCATCATTATCTTTTATAGCATCAGCAAGCCTTTTCAAAACAACTATACCACAGCCTTCACCTCTTACATATCCATTAGCTTCAGTATCATAAGTTTTACAACGATTGTCTGGAGAGAGCATCTGCGCATCAGTAAACACCTCATTGATATCATTATTTAAAATGAGATTGACTCCTCCGGCAAAAGCCATTGATGATTCATTTCTACGTAAACTTTCACAAGCCTGGTGTACTGCTACTAATGATGAACTACAAGCAGTATCTACCACAATGCTTGGGCCTTTAAAATCAAAAAAGTAAGAGATCCTGTTGGCCAGAATACTAAAGGCATTACCAACACCTGTAGTATAGCTTAACCGGTTATCGCTAACACTTAGATTCTTCCAGTAATCGTTACCACTAGCACCTATAAAAACTCCTGCAGCACTACCTCTTAAATCTTCCTCTGTTAATCCTGCATTTTCAATAGTTTCCCAGGCCACTTCCATTAGAAGACGTTGCTGAGGATCCATGGATCGTGCATCTGCAGGTGAGATTTTAAAGAATCCTGCATCAAAACCATCCACTTCGTCAAGGTACCCACCTTCAAAATTTTCATCCTTAAGCCCCTGAGGATAAAGTTCATGTCGTTCATATGATAGTGGTCCCACCCCATCTTTTCCATAACGCAATAGCTGCTCGTATTCTTTTAAATTATGAGCTCCAGGAAAGCGACAGGCCATACCTATAATAGCTATTGGCTCTGCTTTCTGTTTTCCCTCAGCTTTATCAACCTTGCTTCTAACTGCTATGTCAGATGAGTGGTCCTTGGTAAGGTAGTTACTCAAATCACCAATAGTAGGGTACTCGTAGAGCAGCTCCGGGTGTAACTTTTCACCTACCATATCCCCCACTTCCTGACTCAGCTGCACTAGTTTAAGCGAATCCATTCCTAACTGAGAAAATACAGTGGTAGAATCAATAGAAGAAGGAGGTACATCTAGCTTTTCATAAACGAGCGCCATTATCTTTTCAGTAATAGCTCTGGTAGAAGAAGCAAATGGCTCCTTATTTGGCTGCTTCATTTTATCATCAGAACTCTTTACTTCAGCCTTCTTCTTAAAGCTCAGGTCCGGATTGTGCCATTGTGCCATGACCTCCAAGCTGTCTTCAATAAACGCCTTTTTGCATGCCCGTCTTTGAATTTTTCCGCTAGAAGTCTTAGGGACTCCCAATGTTTTTAATAAAATGATAACCCCTACCTGTATATCATGATTAACAGCAACGGCAGACCTAATATGTTTGATTATTTCATCCTTGTTAAAATTCTGCAAGGAGGTACGTTCCAGTTCCTGAATAATTACAAGAACTTCATCCCCATCATCCGAAAGCGTAGAAAAAGCGGCTCCACTGGCAGGTTTAAGATCCGGGTGGCACTTTTCTACTGTATACTCTACATCTTGAGGATAGATATTTTGACCTCTAATGATAATAAGGTCTTTATGACGCCCGGTAATATATAGTTCATTTTCTTTAACAAAGCCTAAATCACCGGTGCGTAAAAAGGGGCCCTCTCCTGTTCCTTTTATATAAGCATGAAATGTGTGCTTCGTCTCTTCCTGATTTCTCCAGTACCCCTGTGCTACAGAATCATTTTTCAACCAAACTTCACCTATTTCATTAGCTTCACATTTTTTTAGAGTATCCGGATTAACGATGAATACATCACTACCTTCAGGTATTTGCCCGTTACCAATTAGGCATATCTCACCTCCCTCAATCACTTCAATTCTATTATCAGCGGTAAGAGCGGCCTGAGAAACGTATATACTCTTAAATTTTTGATCAAAATCACTTATACTAATAGCAAGAGTCGCCTCCGCCATCCCATATCCAGGACAAATAGCTTCAGTCCTAAGTCCTTGAGGGGCAAAAGTTTCTATAAACTCATGTACTACGTCATAGCGTACAGGTTCTGCCCCATTTATTGCTGCCTTAAGAGAAGATAAATCAAGTGTTTTTTGTTGATCTTCACTGATTTTATCGCTACAAAGCTGATAGGCAAAGTTAGGAGCAGGAGTTATGGTTCCTTTAAAGTCACTTATAGCCTTAAGCCAGCGGTAAGGTTTTGCTAAAAAGAATACTGGGGGAATGAGACAGCATGTAATACCGGAAAATAAAGGTAGACAAATACCTATAATAAGCCCCATGTCATGAAATACAGGCAACCAAGAAACGATTACATCATCCTGCGATATAGCCAATTGCTTGTGCATGTAGCTAGTATTAGCAATAATATTTCCATGACTAACCATTACTCCTTTAGGGTTACCCGTAGAGCCTGAAGTATATTGAAGAAAAGCTAAATCATCTGGCAAATAATTTTCATTGGTGTAATCTTTACCTGAATACTGAAATTGATCTATTATCAGAAATTTGACCTCCCTATTATTCACCACTTCATTAAACCTGCGCTTAATGCTAGAATGAGTTTCCGAACTACATATAACAATCTTGGCTTCCGCATCTGATATGACTGATTCTAAACGTTTAATGGACTTATTATTCCGGGGAGGATAAATAGGAACAGCAATTACTTTAGCATATAAGCAACCAAGAAATGAAACTATGAAGTCTGTACCAGAAGCAAATAGCAACAAGGCTCTTTGTCCTTTAAAATTATGATGTTGTAAATAAGATGCTATTTCTCTCGCTTTGGTATCAATTTCTTCATAAGTAAGTGAATGTGTTACCTGTTCACCGTTTTCCAGGTATTTAAATACAACTTCATTGGAGGAAGTTGAACGTTTATGCATCACCAGTTCTGCTATAGAATTAAAAGACATGAGTAAAGTAGTTTAGGTTATTTATTAGGTAAAGAGTTTTGCAAGAAACATATTGAATATACACTGAAGTATTGTAAGAGCCTTCTAAGATAGAATTTCGAAATGGCCAACAGTTAATATGATAAAACCCTAACAATGAGTATCTTATCACTATTTAACATGTAATGTTTATAAAATATTTCTTCCTGCTTTATTCATCAGAAAAGAGAGATTTAATATTGCGTAAATTTCAATAGACATAGCTTCGCTCTGCTTGGCTGAAAAAGTTAGCCATGCCATTTCGAAAAAAGACTAAAAATTAAATGAAGGTTTTCTAAAACTTAGATAAAGAGTAAAGGCTAGCGCAAGAATTACTATATAGATAGTTAACCATTCTTACGTGTAGGCTTAAAATAGAGCATTAATAATTGCAGATAATTATTAATCTAACTGACATATTCACTACATTCCAGTACTTCTTCTCCTATTTCCAGCATTACGCTCTGTTGTATAGAATTTAGTAGAACAATTAACCGTTTCTCTCCTTTATAACTCATTAATTGCCCTTCTAAACCCGCAAATGGGCCATTACTGATCTTCACATTTTCCCCTAACTCTAGTTTTTGGGCACAAATCGAAGGTTCACCACGAAGTAGTACTTTGATCGTTTCTATTTCCTCATCAGGAACAACATCTTTCTTACCGTTTGTAGATAAAAACCTCAGAAAACCAGAAACTTCATACACATCATGAAATTCGCTAATTTTTAGTTTTGTAAAGACATATCCAGGAAATAAAGGAGTTTGAATTTTTTTCTTTCGATCACAACGCTGAACAATTTTAGTACGGAGAGGAAGAAAGACCTCCAAATTCTTTTTTAACAGTCGATCTCTTACATTTTTTTCAGCATTAGGCATGGTATATAAAACATACCATCTTTTGTTGATATACATGAATATTAAATTTAGGTTGATAAAAGCAAGGGTACGGCTTCGCCAAGGTACGTAACAGTATTTTAGATCAATGATGGTTATAAAAGGCACTAGAAATAACCTCTATCTCAGCATATTTTACTTGCCAATACTGCACTCCTATAGAGTAAATCAAGGACGTGTAATATAATATTAATATCAAAAACTAACTATTAAAATATAATTATTACATAAAATATTAATATAATTACGCATCTAAAGTAGAAAACTAAAATCAAATTAACAAGTCTTAAATATTTTAAATAAAATATTCATTTGTTAAAAAATTGTTATCAGGCCTATTCGCAGTTCTTTTTCCAAAACCCTCAAAATGGCTATAAATCCCTATACTCTTAGTATATAAGGGGATAGGGCAAGATAGCTGAGACAATATTATTATATCAAAGACCGGCAGTTCATCGGCTTTTTTGCATACTCATGTCGGATATTTTATAGCATTTGGCGGGGATTTACAAGCATGCATTGCTAGGTCAGTATTAAACTTGCATTTATATTTTTTCATTCACAAATCCTTAAATAATGCAATCACAAGCTGTGACCGGTCAGGATTGTTACCCCTGGCATAAACAATACCCAAAAGAAATCCCCAGTTCAATTAACCCTCATCGTTATGAATCTCTGGTAGAACTACTCCATACTAGTGTTAGAAAATTTGGTACTCTCCCCGCTTATCATTGTATGGGAACTACCATTACTTATGATAAACTCAATCAGCTGTCGTCTAATTTTGCCAGCTACTTACAAAATGACTTAGATTTAAAACCAGGAACACCTATAGCAATACAACTTCCGAATATTCTTCAGTACCCAATAGCACTATTTGGGGCTCTTAGGGCAGGGATGATTATAGTCAATACCAATCCTCTTTATACACCCAGAGAAATCAAACACCAACTGGTTGATTCCGGCGCCAAGGTAATTGTGATACTGGCCAATTTTGCGCATAAATTAGAGGAAATCACTGATGAAACTGCTGTAGATCATGTAGTAATCACTGAAATGGGTGATCAGTTAGGCAGAATAAAAAAAATACTTGTGAATGGGGTGGTAAAGCATGTAAAAAAAATGATCCCCTCCTATCATCTTCCTGGCGCTACCAAGTTCAACCAAGCTTTGAGCAGTGGCAAGAAGCAAGTTTTTAAAAAGGTATATCCCAGAGGCTGGAATACAGCCTTTCTTCAGTATACAGGTGGAACCACTGGAGTATCAAAGGGAGCTGTGCTTACGCATACCAATATTGTAGCCAACATAGAACAGTTTTATGCCTGGCTTCTATCTACCAAAATAAAACAGGGAGAAGAGACTATGATTACAGCCCTTCCTCTCTATCACATTTTAGCACTAGTAGCTAATTGCTTTCTAATGATGAAGATAGGAGCCAAAAACGTGCTTATTCCTAATCCCAGAGATATGCAAGGCTTCGTAAAGGAGCTTAGTAAGCACAAATTCTCTCTCTTCTCTGGTGTAAATACATTGTATAATGGCCTCATGAATGAATCTGGTTTTGAACAGTTAGATTTTTCCAACCTTAAACTCTGTGGGGCAGGTGGTATGGCAGTACAAGCCAATACAGCAAAAAAATGGAAAAAGATGACGGGATGCCCTATTTCTGAGGGTTATGGACTCACTGAAACGTCTCCTATACTCACCTTTAATATTGTTGGCCAGGGTAAAGAACGCATTGGAAGTATCGGCCTCCCTATTCCCAACACCAAGCTTATCATAGTTAACGAGAATGAGGATGAACTACCTGAAGATGTTCCAGGAGAAATATTCGCCAAAGGACCACAAGTGATGAAAGAATATCACAACAATCCTACTGAAACGGAAAAAGTGTTTACTAAGGATGGATGGCTCAAAACTGGAGACATTGGTGTAAAAGATAAGGACGGATTTTTCAGAATTGTAGACCGAAAGAAAGAGATGATTCTGGTTTCTGGCTTTAACGTCTACCCTAATGAGATAGAAGAAGTAATATCTTCACATGAAAAAGTAAGAGAAGTGGCTGCAATAGGTATTCCTGATGCCAAATCAGATGAGGCGGTGAAAATATTTGTGGTCAAAAATGATCCTACACTTTCAGAGGAAGAGTTAATCACTTATTGCAAAACTAAACTTACTGCTTATAAAGTGCCTAAGCAGGTAGAGTTCAGAGATGAGCTACCAAAATCTAATGTAGGCAAAATCTTACGAAAGGCACTTAGAGAACAAGAGAGGGTGTAAAGTCCCTCGCGTGCTCCATTAGTTGGTGTTTCAGGAGGGAGATATAAAGGTAATATGAATAATAGCCTTTATATGCCCTCAATAAATTCAATAGGATTTAAATAAAACATTTTTTTCCACCCTTGCCGATCATTGTCTATTTTCCAAACGTAAGGCAACAGCGTAAGAATAGAATAATGCAAGTGAGGGGGCTTTCCGGCTGCATTACCACTTGTTCCTACAGTACCGATACCATCTGTTTTGTCTACTATTGAAAAAGGAGAAATATCAATATCCTTAAGGTGAGCATAGTAATGTAGTCGCCACTTAGGACCTAAGACTAGAATCACTTTCCCTCCTATTGCCATTTTTCCTGCATACAGTACAAGGCCAGTTGTAGCAGATTTTATAACTGCACCTTCCTTAGCAAATATGTCCACCCCTTTATGTGTCACAGACCGCCCCCATGGGTAGTACCAAAACGATTCTGAATTATAATCAGACTTGCCAGCCCCCACCACGGGCATAGATAAATCTTGAGGAATCAATAATCCAATCATCAAAATAATCAGAATGATTATTCCTATTTTACTTCTCTTCTTCAAAGGATTGATAATTTACCTATTGGAGATTTAGAGAGCTCTTCTAGCTTAGCATCAATATCATTAATCTTCCCGGTCCAATATTCGACAGCTTTCTGAATATTCACATGTCTCTTTTTCCTTGTTCCGGTTTGTAAATATGAAGGAACTTTACACAAATACTCTTTATTAGCATGCCAGTCTTTTTGCTTCTCCCTGTCATTCGTTGGCTCCTCTCTATGCTGCCAAAACCGTCTCTGGTCTATATACAGATTTTTCATTCGCTTAAGGTAAGTAACCAAAGCTTCATAATCTCTGGGGATATATCCTGGGCCAGTGCAGCCACAAGAGTGAAACGTTATTCCTGAGATATAAAGATTGCGAACATACTCCCAAGATTTCAAATCATTTTTTTTAGGAGATTCAAAGTCCAATCCCATATCCGCCATCATACTTCCACATTCAGGACATTTGGCCTTTACATCCTCTCTATTTTTATTAACTCCCCTTTCAACATCTCTCATCAACCTTCTTTTAAAAGTTTTTCTACAATTAAAACAGGCATAGTGAGGCTTATATGTTACCATTCCGTATCTACACATAACTATTATATTTCACCAGAAAATGATTACTGCCCTTAATATTTACAATTTTCTTCTCTTGTACGCCTGCTAGCTACAAGAGGTTACGCTTTTAAACGCTTCAATATAAGCAGGGGTACCGAATACCAGAAATAATGTGAGAACAGCTTAAACAGTTATAAGAAAACACGTAGAACATAATTCTTTCATGACTACTTACTCATTTTTACTTGCCTGATTAAGCTATGGCATTTATTTATTGCTTCAATCAACCAACCTAACCCATAGGACATAAAATAAACCTAAAATAGGATAAAAAATAATATTTAATGAATTTAAAGACATATTTAAAACCAATAAAACCTATTTCAACTATTGAAATTCATTTTATAGGTTAAAATTACATTATATAAAATATCTATTGATTATATCATTTTTATTGACTTAATTAAAAGTTAAATATTTGTATTATCCGTGATTTTCCTAGAAACATATTCAGAAAAAAAGCTACTTAAATCGCTTGTAAAGGGGAAAGAGTGTGCTTTTAAGACACTTTTCAATCATTATCACAAGCGAATTTTTGGACTTGCACGATATATGGGCATGTCAGTAGATGATGCCGAGTGCATAGTACAGGAAGTATTTATTTCTATCTGGGAAGGGCGTAAGAAAATATTAGTCAATAAACCTTTTGCACCGTATATTTTCACTATAACCAAAAGAATTATATTAAAAAAAATCAAACGAGGCACACTCGAAACCAATTATATCAACAACCTTAGAAATCAATCCCCAGCTTTTCAACATAACACAGAAGAGTACATCATTTTCAAAGACTTACTCTCACATGCAAACTCTTGCATAGACAACCTCTCTACCAGTCAGAAGCAAGTTTTTATGCTTAGCAAAAACGAAGGCCTTTCTAACAAAGAAATAGCCAAAGAGCTCAATATCTCCATCCGGACAGTAGAAAATCAGCTGTACCGAGCCACCAAAGAAATCAAGCAAGCCATCAACGAGCAAAAATAATTTTCCATTGTCGTGAGTAAATAAGTGGAGCTAAGGTAATAGCTATTTATACACGCTTATTACACATGACTATTATCACCAAACAACAATTAAGGGAATTTTTGGATGGAGCCTGCGACGCCGAGGAGGAATCTATGATCAGGCGCTACCTGGAAACCCCCGAAGGGATGCTTGCTCTTAACAAATTGATGGATGAAGCCTGGTTAACAGAGGAAGAGTCTCTGCCAGATGAAAGCAAGACATTCTCAAGCATACTGAGTAAAACCACGCGTTCACCTCAACGCAAGGTTCAGAGTTCTCTATTTTACAAAATAGCAGCTCTTTTCATAATTTTAGCAATCCCTACTTACCTACTACTACAGCAACCACCCCAGCCCCCTACCCAGCCTCAGGTAGACGTACTGGTAAAGAAAAATGAGCGAGGTCAAAAATCAGTAATCCACCTCAGCGATGGCTCTAAAGTATACCTCAACTCCGAAAGCTCTATTAAATACAATCGTTATTTTACTGATTCATCTCGAATTATAGAGCTAGATGGAGAAGCGTATTTTGAAGTAGCCAAGGATAAAAAAAGACCTTTTATTGTTTACTCTCAAGGGTATGAGACTACTGCTCTTGGCACTGAGTTTAATGTTAACAGCCGGGCTAGCCACTACAAAATTTCCTTAGCTGAAGGGCGTATAATGGTAAATGCTCAACATAAGAAAAGTAACAGTATAAATCTTGCTCCAGGGGAAGCCGTAAAGATTGATACTGAAGGCCATATTTTAAAAAAAGAAACAGGCAATGCCCAGGATTTTCTATGGATATCAGGCATTCTGGACTTTCATAATGCCTCCATACAGGAGATCATCACCTCACTAGAAAGGTGGTATGATGTAAAAATAACCCTTATATCAAAGCCCAAAACCTCAAAAAGATATACCGGAAGATTCGATAATGCCAGTCTTGAGCATGTGCTTACCAGCATGTCATTCGCTCTAGACTTCAAATACCAAATCCATGATAAAAAAATAAACCTAACATTTTAACCTAAAACTAGTATGAGAAAAACCACAACCTACTCCTTAAAACTAACCCTCTTAGCTGTATTGGCCATCATGCAGCTACAGATAGCCATGGCTAAGCCAGGCTATCAGGCCAAGAGCGTTAAAGATGTTTTTATTGACCTAAGCCTGAAAAATGCTTCACTAACAGAAACCTTTGCCAGAGTAGAATCCAAAACAAATTTTAAGTTTCATTACAGCGAATCTAATATTAAAACAGCTAATCGATTTTCTAAAAACTACAAGAAAACCTCGGTTGCGGAAATATTAACAGATATCGCTAAAGAGTCAAGCCTAAAATTCAAACAGGTCAATAATGTCATCAGTGTAAATAGAGTAATCAGGGACATTGCTAAAACAGAACCAATAGAAATAGAAATGGCCGGCGATCCTGTAACCATTACCGTAGTTGATGAAAATGGCAATCCGCTCATTGGTGTAAACGTATCCATAAAAGGCACCTCACAAGGAGGAACCACTGGCGTAGATGGTTCTGTAACTATCAACGCCACTAACGGAGCTAAACTTATGATTAGCTACGTTGGCTATGTTACCCAAGAGATCGCTTACAACGGCAAGACATCCATTAAAGTAAGTATGCAACCTGATGTAGCCACTTTGAACGACATCGTAATTGTGGGATCAAGGAACTCCCCTAGATCATCAACAGATACCCCACTACCGATAGACATGCTAGCGGCGGATGAACTTACCTCTACCGGACAGCCTACTTTTGATAAAGCCTTACAGTACAGAGTACCTTCTTTCAACACAGTACAAACACCTGTCAATGATGCCACATCTCTATTAGATCCTTACGAAATCAGAAACATGGGACCTAGCCGTACGCTTATTCTTATCAATGGAAAAAGGAAAAACCTTAGTGCTTTGCTCTACACCCAAACCTCCCCTGGTAGAGGAGAAACCGGAGCTGACATCTCTGGTATACCTACCGATGCCATTAAAAGAGTAGAGATTTTAAGAGATGGTGCCTCTGCACAGTACGGTTCTGACGCTATTGCTGGTGTAATGAATATTGTTTTAAAAGACGATAATAGTGCTGGAAGAGCGACTTTAAGAACAGGAATCACCTCAGAAGGAGATGGAGAGATGATTGGCTTTGCCGTAAACAATGGCAGCAAACTAGGAGAGAATGGTTTCATCAACTACACCATTGACTTATCTAAAGTAAACCTAGCCAACAGACCTGGAACTGTAGACCCTGTAGGTGATGCCGCTGATTTTGATGCCGACATAGAAGAGGTAGAACGGTTCTTAGCCCTAATGCCTGACGCTGGTAATATAAACGGCTCACCAGAAACCACTGCCGCTAAGTTTTTAGTAAATGGTGGTGCTGAACTATCAGAACAAACAGACTTGTATTTCAATGCTGCTTACGTATACAAAAAAGTAAACAGCTTTGCTAACTACAGAACGCCTTACTGGAGAACATTAGATGACTACCCTTACCTTTCTACCTTTTTTCCAAATGGACCTAATGGAGAGTATGTAGGTTACAGACCTACTTTTGATGGTAACTTAAATGACTACAATGCCACCTTAGGTTTCAAAACCAATAAAAATGAATGGATGGCTGACTTAAGTATTACCACAGGTGGAAACAAACAAACCTACAATGTAAGTAACACTCATAATGGCAACTCTGTGCTTTCTGACCCCATTTATTATGGAGATTTAAACAATAACGGACAGGTAGATGCTGATGAGATCGTTCCCGGAGTAGAGCTTTACCGTGAAAATAGTCGACTATCTTTTGACCCGGGCGGCACCATGTTCTCACATATTGTAGGTAACATAGATATTTCCAAACCTCTTACAGACCACCTGGGATTAGCCTTTGGCTCTGAGTTTAGAACCGAAACTTTCACTGTATTAGAAGGTGAATTAGCCTCTTATGATGGTGGTGGCTCTGACTCTTTTGCAGGTAACACTCCAGAAAACTCAGGGAAATTTAACCGATACAACTTTGGTGGTTATGTAGATTTAGCTTGGGACATCACCCCTGACTTTCTCATTAATGGTACTGCTCGTATTGAGAATTATAGTGATTTTGGTGATGCTTTTGTTTGGAAAGTAAGCTCAAGATATAAATTCCTTGATGATAAAATCACTTTGAGAGGATCGATCTCCACCGGTTTCAGAGCTCCAACCCTCCACCAGATTTATACTCAAAAAGCACAATACAGCTTCGTTCCAGGACAAGGAATTCAAGTAGGCGGTTTGATCAACAACGTATCTCCACAGGCTCGTTTACTTGGTGTACCAGAGTTAGACGCTGAAAAATCAGATAACTTCACCATTGGTCTTGGAGTTAAACCAACCTCCAACTTTGATATCACAGTGGACTACTACAGCATAGCGATGAAAGACCGAATTATATTAAGTACAGAAATAGGTCCTACAGCAGACGGAGACACCCCTCTTGATCAAATATTACAAGAAAACAATCTTTCTGACGTGAGTTTCTTTGTAAATGCTTTAGATACCAGAACATCTGGTATAGACGTGGTAGCCAACTACAAAAACCTTTCTTTAGGCTCTGGAAGCCTTAGCTTCAGCTTATCGGGTAACTATACCATAGAAAATGAAAGAGATGGCGCCGTGAACAACCCGTTATTAGTTGAAGGTGCTAATCAATCAGTGGTAAATGAAACACAAGAGGCTCTTTTCTTCACTTCCAGACCTAAAACTAAATGGATTTTAGGCATAAACTACGACTTGAACAAGTTCGGATTTGGTATCTACAACACTTATTTTGGAAAAACAACGTTCCATCAACAAGGTTTACCTGATGGACTAGACACTGAGTTTGATCCTAAAATAGTAACGGATATTTCTATTAACTACAATGCCACTGAAAAGTTATCTGTAGCCTTTAATGTAAATAACGTATTGAACATTCTGCCTGAATGGCACTTTGTGGCCGGCAGCACTGAAATAGATGCTGATGATCCTTCATTAAGAACAGAGAGAAACTTGATCACTTTTAACCAAAGATACTCTCAAATGACTTATGATGGCTCTCACTTCAGCCAGTTAGGAACCATGTTTAACCTGGCTATTTCTTATAAATTTTAAAATCTATCCCTAAACCTAACCTACCGGAGGTGTCTCGCAAGAGGCACCTCTCATATAGAGATTACGTTTTCAAAATTTTCAATATGCTTTAAGTAAGGTAAACCTTTTCAACTAATAAGCTAAGTGTAAATCAAACTTTTCCCCTTTACTAGTTTCATTTTTATCAATGATTACTACACCTTGCTCATACAAGTCTATTGAAAAATTAACATCTTCATCATTTCTAATTATTTGCCAAGCCTCTTTCATACCCTCACTCCAATAAATATCATCAAAAACAAATAAAGCTTTATTTCCAATGGAGGAAGATTTTAACTTCCTGAAATATTCTAAAGTAGGTTCTTTTTTATGATTGCCATCAATGAATAATATATCAAATTTTTCACCATTTGATATTAGCTGAGGAAACGTATGATCATAAAGCCCCTGTAATATTTCAAATCTTGAAGGTGAAACTATCTCAGAAAATCGCTTAGATGAAATCTCGCACAACTTTGGTAACCCCTCCATACTAATAAACTTACCATTTCCTGGCTTCATAGCTTCAAGTATATAACTCCCGGAAACACCCAGATTTGTTCCTATTTCCAGTACATTAGCGTTATCTACACTCTTTACTAAATAGTACAAAAATTGACACCATTTTTTAGTTGACACTGCCTTCATGCAAATATTTTGTACCAATTCTTTTTTATCAAGGGAGAATACCTCATAAGTTACCTCAGTTGGATCATCAAGCAATTTTTTTCTATAATTCTCCACACTCTCAAATGCTGCAAGATCTTCCTTTGTATGAGTATTTGACTTAGTTAATTGAAAAGCCTTAAGCAAGCTCATCAACATGTCATTCTTAAAATATAAAATTTTATCAATTTCAGATTTTTGCTTAATCCTTCTTTTGAAAATTAACTTATGCTTATAAATTCTTCGCTTTATCATTATATATGCTGAAAAGTTTAAATGCCATTTTATTCTTCAAACAAACATAAAAAACTATTTCCGCATATCCTTACCCTTCATATTCGGATCATATATTTTGCCATCTTTAGCAAAATCCCACACATCAGACACTTCCCTTAACTGCGGCAACTGCTCCTCCCCTTTATTTATTTTTTGGTTTACCCTCTTTCTTAGCCTTCTATTTGCCATTTTTTTACTTTCCTTCTCAGATTTAGCCGTTGTGATTCCTCTGATTTTATTCTTTCTTCTAGACTTACTCATAACTTCATATATTATTCCTTTCAAACTACATGCTTACAACAGCTTATATGGCTCATATCTATAATATTTAGGCTTCTGATCAATTCTTACGTGCAGCCATGATACACCCAGCCCAGCAGTACTTAGCCATAGCGGTTGATCATTCATTAATCGGCTATAAGCATCACCTACCTGTTTCCAAAAACTGTCTATTTCATAACTATCAGCTGTTTCTAAAAACGCTGCCAAATGAGCATAATTAGCTTTATGGTTTATTTTATTTGGCACTACCAAATGGGCATCTCCTCGTAGATTCGGAAATGAAAGAGTGAGAGAAACAGTATCAAAATACTCTTGAAAAGGCACTGAATCCATTTTTATATTTACAAGGCCATTGGCCTGAACCAAAGCAAATTCAAACACATCATCCAGCAAAATGGTAGAGCAAGGCTTTACCTCCCAAAAATACGCCTCAAATCCTGTGTTATTTAAGGTACTGGTTAACTCCCCTCTGAAGTCAGAAGAATTCATCAAAAAATCAATCACCTCTCTAAAAGTGAGTCTTTTACAATCACTTTCTACAGTATAAGTTACCGCACCCTTTAAATTTGTTGGATGATTTTTAAACCTGATTACTGACATTAGAAAACTCAATTTACACTATCAATCCGCAATCTCAACTTCTTATTTACCTTCTTCATATAGTTTTTTTCACAGATTCCTTTCGGGTCACCAAAAGAGGAATAGCAACACCTAATGCTAATGAAAGCAAAATAAAAGTAGCATTCAACCCATTACTGATAGTTTCTGAAAGCACTTTCTCATAGTTTTCGTCAGGAATTATAGATAGCTTTATCAGGCCTAGCATCATCCTATAAGCAAAAACACCGGGAACCATAGGTATAACTGAGGGTATAGCAAAAACCATTGGCGGTGCATGCTTATCGTGCGCTGCGAACACGCCCATATAGCCTGCAAGCGTAGCTCCACCCAAGCTGGAGACTATGACATTCACTCCAAACCACAAAAGTAAAGTTTTCAAAAGCCCTGCCAGAGCTCCCATTATAAAAATATACCTTAGCGTCCGTCTAGGCACGTTAAATAGAATAGCAAACCCAATAGCTGCAGCTCCAAACCATAAGCCTTTCTCAAAAAAAAGTATCCAATTCATAACACTAATAGTTGACAAATTTGCATAGCCAGCATTAACCCCATAGCAATAGCAAATGCGATAATTAAACCATGTACACTTTTCACTATTCCATTCATAATATTACCATGAATCAAATCTGAAAACGAGTTTATAAAAGGTACCCCAGGTATAAGATACAGCACACAGGCATTGAGCGCCTGATCATGAACATCCACCCTAAACTTAATGCATATACTAGCGATGAGAGAAGATGTGAAAGCTGCAAAAAATATACACAAATAAGCATTAAAATCTCGCTTCAGTGATTCTTGCCGAACAAACAGCCCTATAAAAGTAGCTCCAAATGCCACCAACATATCAATATAATTTCCTCCAAAGAGCCTGCAAAAAGAGGCCCCTGCCAAGCTTACCACGCACAACACTAGCAACCTCGGGTAGTGAGGTAACGCCACTAAGCGATCTATCTCATTATTAACATCCTTTATAGACCAGTTTTTTTCCACCACCCACCAACTCATCCGACTGATACCAGATACCAATCTAAAATTCACCCCATGAGGTAACGTCCGTTTTAATCCGCTATGAAAATGGGTTAGCTTATCATCTCCGATGGTGATCATCAATGCCCTATTGGTAATAAGCAGATCGACAGTACAACCAAAGGCCCCGGCAATACGCTCAACCGTTTTTCTGATACGTTGAATATTGGCCCCTGCACTCATTAAATAAGCTCCTATACGTAAGAGTGTTTGGCCAAGCTCTTTTAGCTCCGTTTCTGTATGATTTTCAGCCATAATTTTTTGTTTAAAATAGTAGGCTCTGAGTCTATAACCGTTGGCTAAAATTATCTAATTTTTTATTCTTTCAGTTAGGAAAAACTATAAATAACTGAACTTATTAAGGGATAAATATTGATACTGCCTGACCCCGCTTAAACTAGCTTTTTTGATGTTTTACCATGGAGATATACAAGGAATAATACCAGTCAAAACCATATAGAATTACAGGCCTTCTTAAGCACTAAAACACCTCAAAATACTCCCAAAAGCCATTTATTTACTCAAGTCAACTTAGCAAAAATTAAAAAACTCAAATGACTTAGACTCAATTATCTACACCTCCTGATTACTTAGTATTTATTCTAAATACTAAATTCCTTTGAACCCTATTCTATTTACTCATAACTATTTACTTTTGTAGTCCGCCCCATTACTACGGGCATCTATTTAGTAACCACTAGCTTCCTTTTTGCATGTACATAGTTTTTGATACCGAGACCACCGGTTTACCTCATAGTTATAGCGCACCCATTACTGATCTGGAAAACTGGCCCAGACTAGTGCAATTGGCCTGGCAGCTACACGATGAAAAGGGTAAGCTACTTTCTAACCATAACTACATAGTAAAACCAGAAGGTTTTACCATTCCTTATAACTCTGAAAAGGTTCACGGTATTTCTACCAAAAGAGCATTAGAAGAGGGACATGACCTTAAAAAGGTTCTTGATATCTTCTCTGAAGATCTGGATAAAGCCACTATAGTTGTAGGTCATAACATTGAGTTTGACAACAAAATTGTAGGTACAGAATACGTACGTACCAGCAACCAGCCTAAAGGTGAAGAACTTCAGGAAAAAGAGAAAATAGATACTTCTGAGGTATCTAAAGAATATTGTAACCTGCGTGGTGGTATTGGCGGTAAGCTAAAATCACCCAAACTGATTGAACTCCATGAGAAACTCTTCGGCGTAGGATTTGGCGACGCTCACGATGCGGCTTATGACGTAGATGCTACGGCAAAATGTTTCTTTGGCCTTATCACTGAGAAAGTAGTACCTACCATCAACGATCTGCCAGTAGAGGAAGTGGTGTACGAAGCTCCTAAGCTGGATGAAGCCAACTTTGCCAAAACAGAGAAAAAATCCACTGTTACTTATGGTGGCGATAAGGCTGCAGCCCAGAAGATAGACCATCCTTTTGTACACCTACATGTACATACCCAGTTCTCAGTATTACAGGCTGTACCAGACATTAAGGGCCTAATAGCTAAAGCTAAGGAATACAACATGCCAGCAGTAGCCCTCACTGACTTGGGTAATATGTTTGGTGGTTTTAAATTCGTAAGAGAAGCCATTGCTAACGACATCAAGCCTATCATAGGTTGTGAGTTTTTTGTAGCAGAAGAAAGAACCAAGCTAAAATTCACGAAAGACAACCCTGACAAAAGATTTAATCAGGTACTAATAGCTAAAAACAAGGCAGGTTACCATAACCTGGCTAAGCTGAGTTCCATGGCCTACATGGAAGGTCTATACGGTATTTATCCGAGGGTGGATAAAGAACTGATAAAGCAATACTCTGGAGATGTAATCGCTCTTACCGGAGGCCTTCAATGTGAAATACCCTCACTTATTCTAAACGTAGGTGAGCACCAGGCCGAAGAAGCCTTCTTGTGGTATCTGGAGGTCTTTAAAGATGATTTTTACATAGAATTATTAAGACACGGCAACCGTGCTGGCCAGGGACTGGAAGAAGAAAACCGTGTAAACGAAGTTCTGCTCGACTTTGCAAGAAAATACCATGTAAAAGTAATAGCAGCGAATGATGTCTACTACATCAACCAAAAAGATTCGGAAGCACATGATGTATTGCTATGTGTAAAAGAAGGTGAAATGAAATCAACGCCAATAGGTCGTGGCCGTGGCTTTAGATTTGGTTTCCCTAACGATCAATTCTATTTCAAGTCTCAGGAAGAAATGAAGGTTATATTCAGTGACCTTCCTGAAGCCATAGAGAACCTGACTGAGCTAATTGATAAAATAGAAGTCTATAAGCTAGATAGAGATGTGCTACTCCCTGCCTTCAACATCCCTGAAGAGTTTAAACACCCAGATGATGAAAAAGATGGTGGCAAAAGAGGTGAAAATGCCTTTTTGAGACACCTCACCTATGAAGGTGCTAATAAACGCTATCCTGAAATTACAGATAAAATCCGGGAGCGACTAGACTTTGAACTTCAGACCATTGAAAACACAGGATACCCTGGCTACTTCCTTATCGTACAGGATTTCACCAGTAAAGCACGGGAAATAGGCGTTTCAGTAGGTCCGGGAAGGGGTTCTGCGGCAGGTTCGGCCGTAGCCTATTGTATAGGAATTACCAATGTAGACCCCATAGCTTATGACTTACTTTTTGAGAGATTCCTAAACCCAGACAGGGTGTCACTGCCCGATATTGATATTGACTTTGATGATGAAGGTCGGGAAAGAGTTATACAATATGTAATTGACAAATATGGCCGTAATCAGGTAGCCCAGATTATCACCTATGGTACCATGGCGGCTAAGTCATCTATTAGAGATGCTGCCCGGGTTATGGAGCTTTCTTTAGCGGAAGCCAATGACCTGGCTAAGCTTATTCCTGAGAAACCAGGTACTTCGCTAGACAAAGCCTTTAAAGAAGTAAAGGAGCTGGAACAAATGAGACATGGCTCTGACCTGAAAGCAAAGGTACTCAACCAGGCTAAAATTCTGGAAGGCTCAGTAAGAAGTACCGGCACACACGCATGTGGAGTAATCATCACTCCTGATGATATTACTAAGTTCATTCCGGTTTCTACCGCGAAAGACTCTCCTATGCTTATCACCCAGTTTGATAACAGCGTGGTAGAGAACGCAGGTATGCTTAAGATGGACTTCTTGGGGCTAAAAACCCTCACCATCATAAAATCAGCCATTGCTAATGTCAAAAAGCGGCATGGCATTGAGATCGACATTGATCATATCTCATTAGAAGATGAGAAAACTTACGAACTTTATCAAAGAGGAGAAACCAATGGTACGTTCCAGTTTGAATCTCCTGGCATGCAGAAGCACCTTCGCGCACTTAAGCCCGATAAGTTTGAAGACCTGATTGCCATGAACGCCCTCTATAGACCAGGACCTATGGAATACATTCCTAACTTCATTGCCAGAAAGCATGGTGAAGAAGAAATTACTTATGACATAGAGGATATGTCTGAGTACTTGGCTGAGACATATGGTATTACTGTATATCAAGAGCAAGTTATGCTTCTAAGCCAGAAGCTGGCTGGTTTCTCTAAAGGTGATGCGGACGTTCTGCGTAAGGCGATGGGTAAGAAAATATTTGCCTTACTAGAAAAACTCAAGCCTAAGTTTGTAGATGGAGGTAAGGAAAGAGGCCATGACCCTAAAGTACTTGAAAAAGTATGGAAAGACTGGGAAGCATTTGCAGCTTACGCCTTTAACAAATCACACTCCACCTGCTACTCACTGGTAGCCTATCAAACGGCATACCTTAAAGCCCACTACCCTGCCGAGTATATGGCAGCAGTGCTTACGCACAACCAAAGTAACATCGAAAAAGTTACTTTCTTCATGGAAGAGTGTCGTAACCAAGGCATCAAAGTACTTGGTCCGCACGTTAATGAATCAGCTGTAAATTTTGCCGTAAACGAAGAAGGTGAAATTCGTTTTGGGCTGGGCGCTATTAAAGGAAGTGGTGAAGCAGCTGTAGAGGCTATAATAGAAGAAAGAGAAGCCAATGGCCCTTTCAAAGATATATTTGACTTTGCAGAAAGGATCAACCTAAGAACCGTAAACAAAAAAACCTTTGAATGTCTGGCTATGTCTGGAGCATTTGATTGTTTCGAAGAGTTTCATAGAAGGCAATATCTACAGGCTCCCGAAGGAGAGCAAACGCTTATAGAAAAGGTAATCAAGTACGCCAACAAAATGCAGATGGAAGCTGAGAGCTCTCAGGCCAGCCTGTTTGGTGGAGATTCCGGCATAGAAACCCCTAAGCCTAAAATACCAGCTATGGAGCCTTTCGGCGAAATAGAAAAACTAAACATCGAAAAAGATGTAGTAGGCCTTTATATCTCCGGTCACCCGCTAGATGATTTTTCTTTTGAAATAGAAAATTTCTGCAACACAGAACTCAATCAGCTCAACGACCTGACACAACTTACCGGAAAGGAAGTAAGAATTGCAGGCATTGTTTCTTCTTTTGCTCATAGAACTACAAAAGGAGGAAAACCTTTCGGCACTTTAACCATGGAAGATTATAACGGCAACTTCACTTTCTTCCTGTTTGGCGATGATTACATCAAGTTCAAAGAGTACCTGATGCAGGGTTGGTTCCTCTACATACAGGGCAGCGCTACAGAAAGAAGATGGGGAGATAAAAGCCTGGAGTTCAAAATCAGAACCATTGAACTACTTAATGATATCCGTGATAAAAGGACCAAAGGCGTAGTAGTAAATGTTAATGTGGAAGAGCTCAATGAAAAGATTATTTTACAGCTAGAAGGTATCTGCGAGCAGTTTAGAGGAGAATGCACCTTCCATGTTAACTTGCTTGATACTCAGGAAAATATAGCCGTAGAACTGATGTCTAGAAAGTACAAAGTGAACCCAAGTAATGAAATGATCAAAGAGATCAAGAAAATTCCTGAACTAAAATGCCGTGTAATGGTATAATAAGATGGCTATGTCTTTTGCTGTAATAATATCAAAAGACATAGCCACCCTAGTAATCAACCTTTCAACCTAATGCCTATTACTTAAATGAAAGAAGAGTACCTACAATCAGTCCAGTCTTTAGATGACATCATCAACACGATGTACAATACCATTTCCGGACCAGCAGGCAAGAAAATAGACTGGGAGCTTTTCAAACTCCTTTTTCATAAAGAAGCCAAACTCATACCTTCTGGCAAAAATAATGATGGGGCCATAAGCTGCAGATACCTGAGTCCTTTAGAGTACATTACCTCCGCAGGCCAATGGCTGGAAGAGAATAGCTTCTATGAAAAAGAAATCAGTCGGATTACAGAAACCTTTGGCACCCTTACTCATGTTTTCAGCACCTATGAATCTAGAAAAGAAGTAGATGATACAACCCCTTTCATGAGAGGGATTAACAGCCTACAGCTACTTTATGACCAAAGCAGATGGTGGATTTTAAACATCTATTGGACTAATGAATCTGATCAAAACCCTTTACCTTCCAAGTACTTATAGCCCTTCTCATTATTACCCCATTGAGTAAATCAAAGCCTTTTACTTACTCTTGGTAAACCATTTCTTCAAGTCATCTAACTTATAACTAATAACATCCCCTTTGTTTTTAGACATTACAAATGCAATAGGCCTCAAGTACCTGTAATGATGACATATCACCTTAAACATGCCTGCAAAAGGCACACTCATAAACATGCCTGGAATGCCCCAAATCATCCCTCCTGCTATTATAATTAATATGGTAAAAAGTGGATTAATAGCCACCCTTCCTCCTGTAATACTTGGAGTAAGTATGTTGTTTTCCAAAAATTGAATAATAACAAAGAGAATTATTACCCCTATAGCATTTTTAGGCTCTGAGGAAACCAGCGTATAAAGCAAAGGTATGGCCGCTCCAATCAACGTACCGAAGTAAGGAATGAAATTCATCAGAGCACTAAGAATCCCAAACATAATAGCATACTCTACACCCACTATCATTAACCCAAAAGAATTAACAAAGCACAAGATCAAAACCACAATAAAAACACCGCTGATGTAGCTCTTGGTTATTAAAGAGACCTCCCCCAGAATAACCTCCACGTTTTGCTTTTGACTTCTCCCTGCGATCATATAAACAAACCTGGCAAAACGCTCTCTATAATAAAGCATAAAGAAAATAAACACAGGCTGAAGTCCCATTTTCACAATAGTGCCGGTGGTAGCATTAAAAACGGTAGCCATTATATTATCACTATTGTTAAGCAAGTCCGAGACCTTCTCTCTAAGCCACCACTGCTTATTATGGTCCACAGGCCCCACCACATCATCTATCTGTAACTGTAGGTGATCAATATTATCCAGAGCGTGTTTTTTTAACTCAGGGAAATCATCTATAAACACAGTCATCTGCTGATAAAGCAAAAACATACCTCCTCCAAAAATAGCGATTGCAGAGATTATAGAAATAAGAATAGCTGCAACACGTGGCAGCCTCCATTTCTCTAAAAGGTTGGTTATAGGATACAGCAAAAAAGAAAACAATAGGGCCAAACAAACTGGATACAAAAAATCTCGCCCCACTATAAGCATGACAATGATCAGACTCAATAGAAAGAGAACCAAAGTTAACCTGATAACAAAAGGATATTTTTTTCTCATATGATCTCAACACTCCAAATCTGGTTCTGTTATGAATTATCACTTTAACCTATCAGCTCATCGATAATAATTATGAACTGCAAACTGTTCTCAAAAACAAAAACCTTTATATTTGTGTTGATTCGATAGACGAAAAAAGATTTTTAATACTTAAAATATAAAGTAATGAGCAAAGCAATAGAAATCACTGATTCAAACTTTGAAGAAATCATAGGCGGTGATAAACCAGTATTGGTTGACTTCTGGGCAGAGTGGTGCGGTCCTTGTAAAATGATTGGACCTGTGGTAGAAGAGCTAGCAGGAGATTACGAAGGAAAAGCGGTTATAGGAAAAGTAAATGTAGATGAGAATCCTAACATCTCTGCTAAGTTTGGAATCAGAAGTATACCTACACTTTTAGTATTTAAAGGTGGTGAAATCGTAGACAAACAAGTAGGTGCAGTTCCTAAAGGTGTACTTGCTCAGAAAATTGATGCTCAAGTAGCATAATCAAAGCATTTATGATATTTAAAAGAGAGGCGAAATTGTAATTTCGCCTCTCTTTTTATTTTATCCCTTTTAGCTTCAGCGCCTTCTCCAATATTTCAGCATGATCAAAGCCTAGCTGCGGCAAATCATTTAACGGCCACCACTGCGCTTTTTCAGCATCATCTGAGCCTACGGCTTTCTGCTCACCTTGATTAATTTCAGCCACATAAGCTACGGTCACCATTCTACCTCTGGGGTCTCTTCCCGGCTTACCATAAGCTCCTACCTGCATGAGATCTCCTGCACTAACCGTAATTTGCGTTTCCTCTTCTAACTCCCTGGCCGCTGCCACAGCAAGATCCTCATCATCCTCTACAAAGCCACCAGGCAAAACCCACTGACCTTTAAAAGGTTCGTTTTTTCTTCTTACCAGTAATATTTCTCTGCTTTCTGCATCAGGTTGATTAAAAATAACAGCGTCTACCGTTAGTAATATATCTTGTTCAATGGCCATTTTTCTACTATTTTAGTTCTCTTCTGTAACAATGAACAATGCTAACTTAAAAATTCTTAAAAAATAAAATATAAGATAAAAAGAAGCACCAGTAATATAGCCACCACCTGAATCCAGAGGCTGGTGGCCGGAAATTCATATCCACAAATAGGACATTTTTTACTTTTTGCATCTATTTCCATGGCGCAGGAAGGACATTCTTTTTTTGGCATTTCTGTGTCTATTATTCAACTAAATTAGTAAATCCACAGCAATTTCAATTGAAAGACCTCGTCCCCATTATATAACTCTCCAACATACATACCTGAATCAACCCTGTTTCCACAATCCAAAGAACCATCCCAAATCAAAAATTCCGTTTCAGGAGACAATTCAAACTTTTTCAACTCTCTGCCTTCAAGATCATAAATGTAAAATAGAGCCGAGCCTGAAGAAATACTTTCCCTTTTGAAATAGATGGACACCGACTTAGATGCCGGATTCGGCAAGAATGAGAATGGAGTTACATCAATGTCATCAACACCGGTAACTTCCTCCGCAATATAACTCTGGAAATTCCAATTTTCATTCACCTCCTTATAAGTCATGGAACTTGGTGTAAAAGTATACCCTGATAACATTGGAGTAATAGTGCCGGACCAACCTTTGGGAACAGAAAACTCGTAATACCCATTCTGATCAGTAATAACATCTTCATTAATAAGTCCATCTAAAACAACTCCCTCAACACCTACCTCATTAGAGGCAAAGCTTATAGTACCAGAAATCATATATTCACCCACATACGTTCCGATAAAATCTTTAAGAGTAGAATCTGCCTGTATATTTTCAAAAACAATCTGCTCTGGACTGAAAGTATAATCAGCTAACATAGGCGTCAGGGTGCCTGACCAACCTGGTATCACTTCTACAGAATACTTGCCATCAGCGTCGGTAAATACATCTTCAGTAAAACCTTGAATTTCTACTGCTGACAATGGTATATTATTCTCATCTATTGCTAAACCAGAAATAATAAACCCAGTTTCTATAACCGCAAAAGTGATACTAAATGATGCATAACTGCTCTGGTTAGTAGATTCAAACACATAAAAATCAACTTTCTGAGTGTAACTACTATCTGGAAACTCTGGCTGAGCCCTTAAGTAAGTGCTACCTGCCCGCTCTATAAATTCTATATTGAAACTACTAACACTTCCTAATTCAAACTTTAGATCAGTAACATTCAGATAGTCATCTTTCACATAGTCTGATAGATCCAAATCGGCAAACCTTGGAGCCCCTTTAACCATCCTTTGTTCAGAGATTGTTTTTACCACCGGAGGCATATTAGGACCTGCTGAATCATAGATTAATGTTACTGGAGCTGTACTTTTTGCCCCATCCTTGTCTTTCACCACCATATTGATAGTTCTATTCAAGGTGGTATCTTCGCAGGCAAAAACTAGTACATTCAATTGTTTATTAGAGCCAAACTGACTTATATCTATATAGAAGTTATCATTATTAGCAAACTCAGCACTATCTGAAGGATCTAATGAAAAATATAAGTTATCTATAATATCAAAATCGTCCGCGACAAATGGGCTTAGAAAAGTGGTAGAGCTGTATACATATGTCATAGAGCAAGGCCCCTCAGATCCGTTATCAAAAGATCCATCAAACTTTAGATAGATTGGTGATATTTCTTTAATGATTGGGGCGCTGTTTTCAGAATCAGCCACTTTAATAATTACATCTTCTTGCGTGTATGCACCCTCCTCATCAGTAACCGTAAAAGTGACTGTATCTACTCCCACCCAATTGGGATCATTGAGTATAATTTTTCTTTTTCTAATTACAGGGTCTTCGGAAGTTACTTCAAACTCCAAATAGGGAGAGTCTGATATACTAACAATCAAATCTTCAAGAAAAGTAAAATCATCGCTTACGGAAAAAGTAAATTCTGGTACAGAGTCGTTTCTGAATACAATTAAATTATCTACCTGAATTTTGGGAGCTTCATTATCTCCTACAACGCGAATTCGCTCACTTTCTAACTGTAAACCTGAAAGACTAGGGTGTGTAATTACTGCATAATAAATGCCTTTATCCTGCAATGGATTAAAGCTATCTATCAGTAAGGGAAGAACACTCCCCACAAAAGTAGGAGCTCCGTTATAGATCAACCTTGGAGTTTTATACCACTTTACATCTGCACCACCCAATGGAGTATAGCCACTAATTGAAAGAGTCAGCTCTGAGCCTGCATCAGGTATAACTTTCTCTTTTTCCCCAACCAAATTTTGTGGATTGAACTTAAAGTTGGTGTTACTGTTTTTTAATCTTTGATAAATTGGGTTGATATCCTTGAGAGTAAATGAGTTATTGTTTATAAAAAAGAGGGTGGGCATGGGCTTATCGGCTGAGGTGGAAATAACCCCTGAAAGCATATTAAAGGATAGATCAACTCTTAAATCTGATCTTGTAAACAATTCTGAAGGAATGCCCCCAGTCATCTTATTTCTACTACCGTTGATTTCCTTTAAATTAGGCAGCCCTGCAATGCTTAATGGAAAGGACTCAATTTCATTAGATTGAAAACGAATAACTTCTAATGAGTTGAGCGAGCTGAGTGAGGCCGGCAGATTTTTGAGTTTATTATATGAAATATCAAAAAACCTAAGTGAAGTCAAACCATCCACCCCTGAAGGGAGCTCTTCTAAGGCCCCCTCGTTTAACCTTAAAACTTCAAGCTTTGATAGCTGACTGATGCTTTCTGGGAAAACCCGCAGATTGTAATTGTAGGATAGCACTAATTCGATCAAATTCGGCACCTGGCTTATACTCTCCGGCAATCTTGTTAACTTGCATAATTGAAGTCCCAAATATTCTAAAGATTCAATTGTAGGAATATTGTAGTCACCTGTTAAAGGGTTTCTGTTCATATTAAGAATTTTCAATTTAGGAAGCGCTGATAAATCTGGGATATCTGAAAATTGATTGGAATTAAGAAATAATTCTTCCAATTCTTTAAGTGCGGATATTTCAACTGGCAGCTCTTCCAATTCATTAAATCCAAAACTTAAACTTCTAAGCTGAGTTAAAACTGATATCTGAGGAGTTATATATCTCAATCCAATTTCTCCTATGTCCAAACTCTGCAAATGATCTAATTCTTTTAATCCTATTATTAAATCTGTTAAACTGTCCGTTTTGAATGCGGAATTATTGCCATTAAGGCTAAATGAGGTGGCATAACCACCATCCTGAATGGAGGACCATGTGACTGCGGCCCATGATCTGGCTGGAGAATTAATGTCATAAAACGTAGGCCAACCTATCTGTGTTAATGCTTCTTGAAAATTGGCCAACACAGTTGAATCTTTAGGGTCTACTGGGATATATCCTTCTGATGACAGTAAATGAGATGCATCAGTAGCTTTAACTGGCTGCATCATGCCTAAGCCAAGCACAACAAGGGCTATAAAAATTCTCTTGATCATAAAAAATGATTGTAAAAAGGATAAATCAAACCCGAATTACTCGAGTTGGGTTCAATCTCGGCCAAAATAAATAAAAACGAAGTCTTTGCTTATCCTTAAACATTAAGCTTAAGGCTAGAGAAAAAAGGAACCTATCATGAGCAATGTAACACTTTTTAGTTAAATAATACAAAAATAGATTATGATTTATTTAATGCTCTGATAAGGGAGAAGCAGACAGATAAAAGATGTAAAGGTTTCAATAGCTGGACACATCTGGTTTTATCCTATTCTATCATTTTGTGAAAAACACATCAATTCAGGATATATCCCATGGATTACGGTCAGCCACGAAAAACCTTAATCGCCTGATTATCAGACAGGACCTTCTAAATCAAGTATCAGCTATCAGACCCCATTCAGAGATACTGATTTATTCGGGCATCTACACTACAGCTCGCTAAAAACTTTAGGACAGCAAGCTGACCAACACAGGACAAAGCTGAAGATAAAAGTTCCCGTTTACTTTATATGCTTTGGTGATCAGTCTTTGCTTATCTGCATTTAATTGCACTATTTTCCGTAGTAGTAAAGGAGCTGTGAAGATAATTCAAACCTCAGATTTCATTTAGGACAGGCATAAACTAATACCACTCCCTATTATTAAAAAACAATCATTTCCTTACCACCTCATCAATTAACCTTTTAATTAAACCTTCTTAGCCTCTATTTCATTATATTTATTCACAAACGAAAAAATAGTATTTCACAAACAGATCTACTCTGAATAAATTATTTTAACTATGAAAATTCCTGAAGGTTACAATACGGTAATGCCTTACCTCATAGTGAAAGATGCAGCAGCTTTTAAGGCATTTATGATAGAAGTTTTTAACGCAAAAGAAAAGGTAGAAATAATGCGAGAGAGTAGCGACGTAATTATGCATGCCGAAATAACCATTGGAGACAGTACTATCATGTATGCTAACAGCACAGAAAATTTCAAAACTGAAAATGCTGGTATGTTTATTTGGGTTAAAGATGCCGACATTACTTTTAAAAAAGCTATGAATCTGGGAGCCAGCTCCGTTATGCCACTGTCGAATCAAAAGTATGGCCGTACTTGTGGCATTCAAGATCCTTTTGGAAATACATGGTGGGTCACCTCTCCTATCCGATAATAAAATATTAAGAAAAGCTATTACCCGAAATTTTCTTAAAAAGCCTTTTAATTCTTTTCTTTGAAAAGAAATTTACGCCTCCATGAAAAAAATATTACGCTTCGTATTGCAATGGGGCGCTGTAATGTTAATTATAGCTACTACCCTAGGCTTTTTAGGACGCTTCCATTGGTTTTTCGAACTCTTCACAAGCTTTAAGTTACAATACACATTCAGTCTTTTGATTGCAATAATAGGATTGACATTAATCAAAAAGCGGATATTAGCACTTATATGTATGGTGTTTTTTATCCCCAATCTACTAGCCATCCTGCCTTCCTACTCTGCTTCATCTTACGACAACATTAACCTCGGAAACCTTAGAGTAACCAGCATTAATCTACTTTCGAGCAATCATAACTACACCCAAGTAGAGAGCTACATTAACAAGGTAAAGCCTGATATACTGGTAATGGAAGAGTTTCAGGAACATTGGCAACAAGGCTTAAAAAACACCTTAAAAGATTATAGTTTTCAGTACGCTGTTCCGCGCATAGACAACTTTGGTATTGCCATATTTTCAAAGACTAAGCTAAACTCTACCAAGACCTTAACCCTGAATCAAGCAGGAATTCCCTCCCTGCTCTGCTCTTTTTTAATCAACAATGAAGAAGTTTACCTCTTGGCCACTCACCCTCCACCACCCATCTCATCCTCCAAATATACTATAAGAAGTAAGCAGCTAAATGAAATAGGCGCTCTAGGCGCCAAACTTAAAAATCTAATCGTCATTGGCGATTTAAATCTAACTCCTTACTGCTATCATTTTGATAATTTATTGGAGCAAGGACATCTAAAAGATACACGTGCTGGCTTCGGCATACAACCCACTTGGCCCACATGGGGCTGGCCATTTAGCATTCCTTTAGATCATTGCCTTACTTCAGATGATATAATTACTATCAACAGAAGTGTTGGGCCTGATGTAGGCTCAGACCATTACCCTATTACTATAGATTTATTAATTTCCTCGCTTTGAAAGAAAAAACACATTTACAAAATCTACTAATGCTCAATGTAACCATGATCATCATGAGCACATCCGGTGCATTAGGCAGGTATATAGATATGACTCCAGCTGCTACCATTTGGTGGCGATGTATACTAGGAGCCGCTTTTCTTTATACTTTTTGTAAATGGAAAAAGGTAAATATTAAAATCAACTGGGCTCATGACGGCTGGTCATTAATTATTGCCAGTCTGCTTATGGGAGCACACTGGCTCACCTATTTCTATGCCTTAAAGCTTTCTAACGTAGCTATTGGCATGTTATCACTTTTTACTTATCCGGTAATCACGGCGTTTTTAGAACCCATCATATTAAAAACAAAATTTGAACTTACTCACATTTTATTAGCCCTACTGGTATTAATAGGAATATACTTTTTAGCGCCAGAATTTAATCTTGAAAACGACACAACACTTGGTATAATATTCGGAGTAGCCTCTTCCATATTTTACACCTTAAGAAACCTGCTTTTAAAGAAAAAAGTAGAACGCTATGCAGGCACTACCCTTATGCTATATCAGATTATCATAATAGCGTGTGTACTGTGGCCCGTTTTCTTTTTTTACGACATCACCACCATACAAACAGAATGGAAAGCTACAGTAGCTTTAGCTCTGATTACCACCGCCATAGGTCATACACTTTTTGTTTCTAGCTTAAAGAAATTTTCAGTTACTACAGTAAGCATTATTAGTGGAACCCAGCCCATTTATGGAATACTATTAGGCTTTCTTTTTCTTAATGAAGTCCCACAAAGCACCACCATAATCGGAGGAGCTTTAATCCTTACTACCGTGATTATAGAAAGTACTAGAACCAAGAAAACCAGCTAAATAAAAGGCTATTCAAACCACTTTTGAAGACGGAAATCAGTTAAAATCAGCTCCACCCAAGCTTCATACTGCTTTCCAGAAGGGTGTAAGCCGTCGCCTGCCACCATATGAGGATCATCTGTGCGGGAAATAGGAGTTATGTCATAATACCTAACTCCTAACTCATCCGTTATTTTTTCATTCACAGCATTATAATCATCAATAGCCTTTGATATCTCTTCCTTTTTATTGGCCCCAAACGGTGTATACCCATAATCAGGAATAGATAAAACGATCACATGATCTATACGTCCACCTGCAAACCCTATAGCCTGCTGCAATAAAGTTCTGAACTCAGCCTGATAGGTAGATACACTTTGCCCTCTATATTGATTATTGACACCTATTAATAAAGAAACCAGGTCATAATCTTTATTTAGGTTATGAGCGGCTATTCCCTCTTGCAATTCTTGAGTGGTCCAGCCAGTACGAGCCACAACATTAGGCTGCTCGAAGGAATGATGAAAACCTTTTGCATTTATCGCATTTACCAACTGCACCGGCCATCTTTGAGCTTCTGATACACTCTCACCAATAGTATAAGAGTCTCCCAAAGCCAAAAAGGTAAGGGATTGATTTAAAGTATCTCCTGCTGGATTTGATGCTGTAAAAGTCATGTCATTATCACTAGTGCAAGCAATAAAAGTTAGAAGGATTATACCTAAAAACATAGTAGTACGCATTTACTTTTTGTAATACCTACGTACTAACTCACTTTTTAGCTTTTACTTCTTCCACTTAATATTACACCCTTGGCTAGGCCACTGCTCTTCAGAAACAGGATTTCCCTTGATAATATCATCTAAGGTATTTCTCAAATCTTTACCCGTAAGCTCCTTTTCATTTCCAGGCCTGCTATCATCCAGCTGCCCTCTATATACCAGCTCCAAAGAACCGTCAAAAACATAAAAATCAGGAGTACAAGCAGCATCATAGGCCTTTGCTACAGCCTGTGTTTCATCATACAAATAAGGAAAAGGGTACCCCCACTGCCTTGCGAGTGTCTTCATTAACTCAGGAGAATCTTCCGGATAGTTCTCTACATCATTAGAGCTGATGGCCACAAATGAAATGCCTTCTGGAATATAATCTTCAGCAATCTTCACCAACTCAGATTGTATATGCTTAACGTAAGGGCAGTGATTGCAAATGAACATAACCACAGTAGCCACTTCAGATTTCACATCATCTAAAGTAATCATACGTTCTGAAACCACATCTATTAGATTGAAATTAGGAGCAGACGTTCCTAAAGGAAGCATATTTGATGGTGTAAGTGACATTAATTTTATTTTTAAGTGTTATTTTAAACGGCATTATAAAAAAAAGCTATCATTCCTTTCCTTCCAAGCTTTGATATCTACACAAGAATAAGGAAAATTGTTTACACCTAAAGAATACTAACCTACAACCTTTACCTTATTTGGCTTTAGCTTTACACCAAAAGTCTATTTGAATCGGTTTATAGACCTCCATTAGATATTATTGAACAGACCACTTATGAGAATAGGACTAATTTCTGACACCCATACCCATCTTGATCCTAAGGTTTTTGAGCATTTTGCAGAATGCGATGAAATATGGCATGCAGGAGACATTGGCAGCGGCGTGTTAGAACCACTTCAGGAATTTAAACCTGTAAGAGCCGTGTATGGAAACATTGACGACAAAATCATTAGAGCTTCCTGTCCGGAACACCAAAGATTTGAATGTGAAGGGCTTAACATTTGGATGACTCACATAGGAGGTTATCCGCCCAGATATAATCCTACCATGCGACCACTACTACAACAAGATCCACCTGATATGTTTATATGCGGACATTCACACATATTAAAGGTAATGCGAGACCCTAAGCTAAACAACTTAATCTTTATCAACCCCGGAGCAGCCGGAATACATGGCTTCCATCAAGTAAAAACCATTATGAGGTTTGATATTGAAGAGAAAGCCGTAAAGAATATGCAGGTAATAGAGCTTGGCAAAAAAGGGAAGATCCAACAATCTTAAACACAAAAAAAGCCATCTCTAGTATGAGATGGCCTCTTTTTGATATTTTAAATAAAGATTAGTCTTCTTTTTCAGCTTTAGCTTCTTTCTTAGCCTTAGCAGTTTTAGAACCTTTAGCAAACTCTTCTTTTATCTGCTCTACATCTACACTCTTGATTACAGGCTTTGTGTTAAGTCTTTGAATAGTCTCTTGTCTAACTTTAGACTTTACTTTATTTCTTTTTGCTTTTCTTTTAAGTCTGGTAACTGCCATTTCCGAATATATTTTTGTCAAAAGAGGTTGCAAAGTTAGAAGAATAGATTAGAATATAAAACATACTTGATAAAATAATTTCAAATTACCTCCAATTCAAATACTACGCCTCAATTAAATGCTTTTTCGTAGTTTTGCCCTCATGAGTCAAAAGCCTACTATACCCAAAGGAACAAGAGATTTTGGACCACAGCAGATGGCCAAAAGAAATTTTATATTCAAAGCTATAAAAACTGTATTTGAAAAGTATGGTTTTATGCCTTTAGAAACTCCTACTATGGAAAATCTTTCTGTACTCACAGGCAAGTACGGAGATGAAGGAGATCAGCTATTATTTAAAGTACTTAACTCAGGAGACTACCTTTCTAAAGCCTCTGAAGAAGAAATTTCAGGAGGCAGTAAATCACTACTTCCAAAGATTTCAGAAAAAGGCCTTAGATATGACCTTACCGTACCCTTTGCGCGCTACGTGGTTATGAATCAGCATGATTTGGCTTTACCTTTCAAAAGATATCAAATACAGCCTGTTTGGAGAGCAGACAAACCTCAAAGAGGTCGATATAGAGAATTCTATCAGTGCGATGCTGATGTGGTAGGAACAGAATCACTGATCTGTGAGTCAGAGATTATTTTAATGATCAATGAGGTTTTTGCTCAGCTGGGCATTACCGATTATAATATAAAAATAAACCACCGACAGATATTAAAAGGTATCACCGAAGCCATCGGGGCGGAAGGAAAAGAAAGTGAATTCTGTGTGGCCATCGATAAACTAGACAAAATCGGCCTGGAAAAGGTACTAAAAGAAATGGAAGATAGAGGCATCTCCGCTGAGGCTGCTCAAAAATCCGTACCTATTCTGGAGCTTTCTGGCAGTATTGAAGAGAAAATAGCCAAATTAAAAGATATATTTAAAGACTCTGAAAGCGGTAAAAAAGGCCTTAATGATCTTGAGGAAATATTAGAAACTTTAAAATCATTTGAGTTAGATAATAACCACATTGATTTCGATGTTTCTCTAGCCAGAGGGCTGAGCTACTACACCGGATCTATTTTTGAGGTGAAGGTTAACAATGTAAGCATCGGCAGTGTAAGCGGAGGTGGTCGTTATGATGATCTTACCGGAGTATTTGGTTTAAAGGGGCTTTCAGGCGTAGGCTTCTCTTTTGGCGTAGATCGTATTTATGATGTATTGGAAGAACTTAACCTTTTCCCTACTGATGCCACTACTTCTACAGAAGCTTTAATCGTTCACTTCGATGAAGAGACTAAAAAGTATGGTTTATCTGTACTTAATCAATTGAGGAAAGCGGGTATTAAATCAGAGATATACCCAGATAAAGCTAAGCCTAAAAAGCAATTTACCTATGCTGATAAAAAAAATATAGCTTACACTATAGTAATAGGTTCAGATGAAATGGCTTCAGGCAATCTTACCCTGAAGAGCATGGCTAGCGGCCAGCAAGATCAACTTGCTTTAGATGCTATTATAGATAAAATCACTGGGCATAATGAATAACAAAGTCCATTATATTTCAGATGAACCCCTTTCGCTGGAGAGTATTCAGGAGATTATCTCAGAAGGATACTCTTTAGCCCTTTCACCTGAAGCAGAGCAGAAAATCACAAAATGCAGAAACTACCTGGATGAAAAGATAAAATCGTCATCTGATCCGGTTTATGGTATTAACACTGGCTTTGGCTCTTTATACAATAAGCATATCCCCAAAGAAGAGCTAAGCCGACTGCAGGAAAATCTTGTGAAATCTCATGCTTGCGGCACAGGGGCAGAAGTAAATCCTGAAATAGTAAAGCTCATGTTGCTACTCAAGGTGCAGTCATTGGCATATGGGCATTCTGGGGTTCAACTGATCACAGTGAAGCGTTTAATAGACTTCTTTAATCATGATATATGCCCGGTAGTTTATGAAATGGGCTCTTTAGGGGCTAGTGGTGACTTGGCACCTCTGGCACACCTCTCCCTACCTCTTATCGGCTTAGGAGAGGTTATATACAAAGGAGAAAGACTTTCAGGAGCGGCTATTAACCAGAAACTAGGCTTCTCCCCCATTACATTTAAAGCCAAAGAAGGCTTGGCTCTACTCAATGGCACTCAGCTAATGAGTGCTTTTGGCATTTGGTGTCTCATGCATTCTGAAAGACTCTTTGAACTAGCCAATATCATAGGAGCTATCTCATTAGATGCGTTCGATGGCCGAATAGAGCCTTTCAGCGCTAAAGTGCATCAGATAAGACCTCAAAAAGGACAAATTTTAGTTGCCCAAATATTCAGAGAATTATTGGAAGGCAGCGAAATAATACTTCAGGCCAAAAAACATGTGCAAGATCCCTATTCTTTTAGATGTATACCACAAGTACATGGCGCCAGTGCTGACGCCATATTTTATGTAAAAGACATATTCCTAACAGAAATCAATGGCGTTACTGATAATCCTAACGTATTTCCTGATTCTGATGAAATCATCTCTGCAGGTAATTTTCATGGTCAGCCATTAGCCTTGCCGCTAGACTTCCTGAGCATGGCCTTGTCAGAACTGGGCAGCATTTCAGAAAGGCGCACTTTCCAACTCATTTCAGGTTCAAGAGATCTACCTAATTATCTGGTAGCGAACCCTGGTATTAATTCCGGTTTAATGATACCTCAGTATACTGCTGCCTCTATAGTGAGTCAAAATAAGCAATATTGCACCCCTTCTTCTACTGACTCCATCGTGTCATCTAACGGCCAGGAAGACCATGTAAGCATGGGGGCCAACGCTGCAACGAAAACATTTAAGGTGGTAAACAACTTATATCGTATATTGGCCATTGAATTAATAACAGCAGCACAGGCTATGGAATTTAGAAGACCGTTAAAAACATCCGATTATCTGGAAGACCTTCTGAACAATTTCAGACAGAAAGTTCCGTTTATTGAAGATGACCGCGTTCTTTATGAAGACATGGCCAAAGCTGAAGAATTTTTAAAAGAAGTAATTGTATAAATTTGAATCGATCCTTTCACTATATTTTACTCTTATTTTTTATAACTTTAGTAAATATAGAAAGCCATGCGCAGTATAAATCTGTTTTTGGCAAGTTTGAAGTTAATGAGATAAAAGGATGTTCTCCATTCACAGTTAGTGTTAGGTTCTTAGAGTCTTGCGCAAGCTGTAATGATGCCATTTTTTATGAATACACTTATGGAGACGTTAATGGAACAAACCTTACTTCCCACACCTATACCCAACCAGGAGTTTATTCATTAAAGATATTTTTCACCTCAGGACAAGATTCTGTAGCCATCGAAGTTTCAGATCCCACCCCTCCCACTTTCGATATTTTCAAATGCAACAATAACACTATTCAGGTAAGTGTAACTGACACCAGGTTTGATAATTACATTATCAACTATGGCGATGGTAGCCCTGAAGTCACAGTAGATGCATCATCGCCCAGGGCCACGCACTCTTATGCGAACAGCAGCGTAAGAACAGTAAGTGTTAGAGGTATTAATGACGATGGTTTTGATAATTGTACTTCTGGCACTCAAGTAATCACCCCAGTAACCACCTTACCGGCTGGTGCTATAACAAGCTTAGAAGTAATAGATGAAACCCATGTAGAGTTCAATTATAACCTGCCTGAAAATGTGTTATATCAACTATACATAAAACCAAACAATCAAGGTACCTGGCAAAAATATGGTAAAAGATTTTTCAATATTGACAATCAAACCGCCACCACGGGCCTTCGACTGAAAGATAATGTATATTGCTTTATGCTCAGGGCATACAACCCATGCGACATGATTTATACAACTGCATCTAATGAAATATGCACTTCTATTTTGAGCCTTTCTACAGAAAGCGATGTCAACAAGCTCAGCTGGACGGCCAAATCACCAGAGGTAAATTTCACCCTAGAGAGAAGTGATAAACTCAGCCAACCTATAGATGCAAATGACCGATCTTACTCAGACACTAACATTAGCTGTGGCACTGAATATTGCTATCAGCTAGTGGCTCATTACAACGGAGGCCATACCAGCAGATCGGCCAGTGTATGTGGTACCGCTTTTAGCAACACCCCTCCCGAAATCCCCTCTAATATCGCCACTATTGTTGAAGGTCAAAGCATCATGCTCAAATGGTCAGGCACAGCAGGAACGAACCAATATACTATATTAAGAGGCGAAAATAATGCTTATGAACCAATAGGCAGCAGTACTACACCCTCTTACGCAGACCAAAACCTTAATACCGAAGAAGGTAATTATTGCTACCGCTTAGGCATTACGGATAACTGTGGCAATAGCAGCCCTAACAATACCAACGGCGTCTGCTCCATCTTTATTTCAGGGTATTTTGATAGAGAAAACACCGCCCACCTTAGCTGGAATGAGTATAATGGCTATGCAAATGGTGTTTCCTCTTACCTTATTGAAAAAACCTATTTGGATGGTAGCAGCACTACTACAGACGTTGGAATGGCTACTACTTATGATAATGTAGAAACTGATGACTCTGAACAGGTAGTTATTTATCGCGTCATTGCCAGACCCAATGACAGCTTTGAAAACAGCATTTCAAACCCCGTCACCCTTATTAAACCCAACAACATTTACTTCCCTAATGCCTTCACGCCAGATCAAAATGGCAATAATGATACTTTCAGGATTCATGGGAAATATATCACCAGCTTTTCTCTTATGATATACAACCGCTGGGGGGAGCTCATTTTCGCTACGGATAACATGGAAGAATCTTGGGATGGCACCTATAATGGCAAAATACTACCTTTGGGTACCTACGCCTTAGTTGCAGAAATGACCGACATGGCCGGACGAAACATCAAAAAAACAGGCACTATCATGCTGCTAAGAAGGTAATTTTCACCAAAAATGCATTAATGCTTGGTTATTCTTCATAACCAGTACATTTTTGCAACTTTAATTTTCAAATTCCGATTCTTAAAATAAACGAATTAACAGACCTAAAATATATATACTATGTTTGACATGATGAAGATGATGGGCAAAATGAAGGAAGTGCAAGCTAAGATCAAAGAAGCCCAAGAAAATTTAGTTCATTTACGAGCTGTAGGAGAATCTGGCGCTGGCATGGTAAAAGCTACTGTTAACGGCAAAAAAGAAGTGATAGCACTGGAAATAGATAATGACCTGGTTAAACCTGAAGATAAGGAAGTGCTGCAAGACCTAATAGTAGCTGCTGTAAACAAGGCCATACAAGAAATGGATGTAACTGCTAAAGAAGAACTTAAAAAAAGTACTGAAGGTATGCTTCCTAACATCCCTGGCCTCGATCTGAGCGGATTAATGTAAATGAGAGAAACCGCCATTGTTATTTTAAATTATAACGGAGAGCACTATCTCCGTAAGTTTTTACCCTCCGTTATTCAATACAGCCCAGGCTGTGAAATAGTAGTGGCGGACAACTGTTCCAATGATGAGTCAGTTGCCTATCTAAAAAAGCATCATCCCGAAGTAACAGTAATATTACTATCCTGTAACCATGGCTACAGTGCCGGTTATAATGAAGCCCTGGCGCAAGTAGATGCAGAATATTATGTACTTCTTAACTCTGATGTAGAAGTAACACCCAACTGGGTACCTCCAGTCATTGATCTACTTAAGGCCAACGACAATATGGTAGCTGCTCAGCCCAAGATATTAATGTATGATAAAAAGACCCACTTCGAATATGCCGGAGCAGGTGGTGGATTTATCGACAGTCTTGGCTATCCATTTTGCAGAGGCAGGCTCTTTTTGGATGTAGAAGAGGATAAAGGCCAGTATGACAATGACCTGAACATATTCTGGGCGACCGGCGCATGCCTGTTCATCAAATCAAAAGCCTTTCATGAACTTGGCGGCTTCGACCCTGACTTCTTCGCCCATATGGAAGAAATTGACTTATGCTGGCGACTAAACAATGCCGGTTATCAGATAGCCTATACTGGCAAGAGCACTGTTTATCATGTAGGTGGTGGCACCTTACCTAAATCTAACCCAAGAAAAACCTATCTTAACTTTCGCAATGGACTTACCTTGCTCTATAAAAACTACTCTCCAATTGATTTATGGACGAAATTTCCGATAAGGTTAATGTTAGATTGGATTGCCTGCTTTAAGTTTATGCTTTTCGATTCTTTTAACGATGGCATGGCGGTAATGAAAGCGCATTTTCATTTCGCCAAACATTATCGTACAAATTTCAAGAAGCGCAGAGAGGTGCTAAAGATAAAGACACAACGAAACATCCCTACTATGTTTAGAGGGTCAGTGGTATTTGAATACTATATTAAAAGGAAAGATACCTTTAATAAGCTAGACTTCTAATAAGCCTTATTCTAATAATACCAAACAGAATTTCTCTTACGTCTCAGGTGTTTACGCATGTTCATACCAAAGGCCAAGACCAAGTATACAATCAGGGGTGATCCAAAGGTTAGGAACGATGCATAAATAAAGTATAATCGTATGCTAGAGCTAGCAATCCCTAATTTTTCACCCAGCTTAGAACATACACCAAAAGCGTATTTTTCAAAGAAAAGTTGGATTTTTTTCATCGCAAGTAAATTTAAAGCAGAAAAAAACAACTAAGTAATAAACAATCTTACCAGTTAAACCTTTATATCATGTGGCTCAACGATAAATATGTGCCTTCACAAATATAATAAGCATATATTCAAAAGTCACTTAGTTATTTCTTATTTTTTTTAATTATTATTGCATAATTCACTATACACAATAATTTTGAATACATATTCAACCAGACATTTAAAACAAAAACCAATGAGAAAATTATTCTACGCTATAGCTTTATTTGGAGTACTTTCCCTGACCGGTTGTACCCTTAATAAAATGGTAAAAATGGCGGAGGACCAGAATTTAACTGTTACTCCAAATCCGTTGGAGGTTCACGCAGACACTGTTGCTTTTGAGATGTCAGCCAACCTTCCGGTTAAGATGCTGAAAAAAGGTAAGGTTTACTCAGTAAATACATTCTACAAGTACGGAGAAAACGAAGTTGCATTAGAGCCTATCGAATTTAAAGCTGAAGATTTCCCTAACGCAGATGAGCAGCAGCCTAAGCAAACTAAAGAGTACGCTTTTGCTTATTCTCCAGCCATGAAAAATGGTATGTTAGAAGTACAAGGTGTTGCTTCTGACCCTAAGAACGGAAAATCTAAAGAAACTGACAGAATGCCTGTTGCTCCTGGTGTAATCACTACTTCTAAATTAGTAGAAGAAGTTTACGCTCCAGCTTATGCTGACCATGGATACAACAATCAGGAAGAACTTATCCCTACAAGAGTTAACTTCTACTTCGTACAAGGAAGCTCTGTATTAAGATATTCTGAAAGAACTAGTAAAAGAGGTAAGAAATTAGATGCTTTCATCGCTGATAAAAACGTAACTAGAACAGTGACTATCACAGGTACTCACTCTCCTGAAGGTGCTGAAAGAATCAACACAAGATTAGCTAAAGACAGAGCTGAGTCTATCCAATCTTTCTATAAAAGAGAAATGAAGAAATATGACTATGCTGGAATGGCTGACTCTATCAACTTCATCACTAAAGATGTTGTAGAAGATTGGGCTATATTCAAAGATTCATTAGCTACTTATGAAGGTATTTCTTCTGAAGAAAAATCTGCTTACCTGGATATAGTGAATGGTCCTGGTTCTTATGAAGATAAAGAAGATAAATTACACAAGCTGCCTACTTATAACAAAGTATTCAGAGATTTATATCCTAAGTTAAGGGTTGCTAAAACTGAAATCCTTACAGTAAAAGAAAAGAAATCTGATGCTGAGATTTCTGTACTTTCTAAAGGTATTGCTGATGGTTCTGTTTCTGCTGACACTTTATCAGAAGAAGAACTTCTTTACGGAGCTACATTAACTCCTTCATTACAAGAAAAAGAAGCTATCTACAAAGCTGCTACTAAGAAAACTGATAGCTGGGTAGCTCATAACAACCTTGCTGCTGTATATGTGGCTATGGCTATTGAAGGTAACGCTGACAAGTATGGTGATATGGCTATGACTCAACTAGAAATTGCTTCTAACAAGCAAGAAAGCGCTGAGATCTATGCTAACATGGCTTCTGTAGAATTAATGAGAGGTAACCCTTACAAAGCTTATGAGCACATCAAAAAGGCTGACTCTATGAACCCTAGCAGCGAAATGGCTCCTGGTTTCAACGGAGTAAAAGGATCTGTTGAGATCATGCTAGCTAAGTATGGTGACGCAGTACAATCTACAGCTAACGCTGAAGATAACGCTGTAAACTCTTTCAACAGAGGTTTAGCTCAAGTTCTTAACAAAGATTACCAAAGTGCTTTAACTTCTTTCAAAGAAGCTACTGAGAAAGATTCTGATATGGGTATTGCTTACTACGGAGCAGCTATTGCTAACGCTCACCTAGGTAACGAAGATGCTGTATATGAGAATTTAGACAAAGCAGTAAGTGCTGATCCTGATCTTAAAGGAAAAGCTCTTGAAGACTTAGAATTCGCTTCTTTCGTTTCTAACGAGCAATTCAGAAATATCCTGAAATAAGAACTGAATAAATAATATCAAAAAAGCCCCGAAGAAATTCTCTTCGGGGCTTTTTTTGTACCCATTGTTTTTGTGATTAGCCCCCTGAATGCTATTTTTACAATCCAAATTTAAAAAGGATACAATGAGAGAAATACAATTTAGGGAAGCCTTAAGAGAAGCAATGAGCGAGGAGATGCGTAGGGATGAGAAAGTCTACCTCATGGGAGAAGAAGTTGCTGAATATAATGGAGCTTACAAAGTAAGTCAGGGTATGCTCGATGAGTTCGGCCCCGATCGTGTAATCGACACTCCTATTGCTGAGCTTGGCTTTGCAGGAGTAGGTGTAGGATCCGCTATGAACGGATTGAGACCTATCATAGAATTTATGACCTTTAATTTCTCTCTTGTTGCTATAGACCAGGTGATCAACGGAGCAGCTAAAATGATGTCTATGTCTGGTGGACAGTTTAACGTTCCTTGTGTATTCCGTGGCCCTACAGGAAATGCCGGTATGCTTAGCTCTCAGCACTCTCAAAACTTTGAAAACTGGTTTGCTAACACACCAGGTTTAAAGGTAGTAGTACCTTCAAACCCCTATGACGCTAAAGGCCTCTTAAAATCATCTATAAGAGACAATGATCCTGTAATTTTCATGGAGTCAGAGCTTATGTATGGCGATAAGGGTGAGGTTCCTGAAAACGAATATCTAATCCCTATCGGTTCTGCTAAAGTAACAAGAGAAGGATCTGACGTGACTATTGTTAGTTTTGGTAAAATTATGAAAGTAGTAGATGAAGCTGCTGAACAACTAGCTAAAGATGGTATTTCTGTTGAAGTTATTGATCTTCGAACAGTAAGGCCTATCGATTATGCTACAGTAGTAGAGTCTGTAAAGAAAACGAATAGATTAGTGATTGTTGAAGAAGCATGGCCTATTGCTGCTATGAGTTCTGAAATCACTTACCACGTTCAGAAACATGCATTTGATTATTTAGATGCTCCTATTCATAGAATTAACAGTATGGATGTTCCTTTGCCTTATGCTCCTACATTGATAGAGGCTATCTTACCTAACGTAAAGAGAACCGTAGATGCAGTAAAAGCTGTTACTTATAAATAAGAATTAATAGAGCTATTAAATAACAAAAAAGGTGATGGATATTAATCCATCACCTTTTTTGTTATTTTGTATTTTAAAAGACTTATGGATTAAGCCAGTTTTGCCTTTTAGATAATGTTTTCTTTTTAGCCTCTTCTGCCAATTTTATACTATATGAAGCATCTCCTTCTAAAGTTAATTGAGTAGTAAAACTCTCTCCGAAATGACTATACTTTACCTCCACCGTATCTCCCGGCTTATGAGCAGCTAGCCATTGGCTCATTTCCTCCCCGCTAGCGAAGGCTTTTCCCTCAATTGAAGTAATGACATCTCCAACATCAATACCTGCCTTATACAGCGCTGTTTTGCGTGATGGCGGAGAAGAAACCATCATCCCTCCTTCGTAGTTTAAACTCACAGCTCCTAATGATGCCTGACCATTGCTCGCCTGCTCTAAGCTATACCCTACCTTACTGAGAAGCATCTTATAATCCGGCACTTTAGTACCATATATGTAGTCTGCAAAAAACTGATCTGCAAATCTTTCATCTTCTGTTATTTTCGCCAGCGTCTGTTTAATATCGTCATTAGTATAAGGAATCCCCTTTTTACCAAACTGAACCCACATAGCCCTCATTAAGTCATCCAGCGATAAACCATTAAATCGGGTTCTTATTTCTAGGTCCAGCGCTAGCCCTATAGCTGCTCCATATGTATAATAAGAAGTGAAAGTATTAACAAAATTAGTAGGATCTACAGCAGTAGCTGCATCTACAAAAGGAGCCTGTTTACTCATTTCTACAGGAGAAGAAACTCCCATGCCACCAGAATTAATTACATAATTCAATAAACGACCCATTCTTTCGCCATAAGTAACCTCATCATGAATACCTGCCCTAACCAGAGAAAGCTCAGTATAATAAGACGTAAAACCTTCAGCAAACCAGAGTTCTCCACTCATGTTAGTGTTTTCAAAATCAAATGGCTCCAAAGATTTAGGTCTGATCCGCTCTACATTCCAACAATGGAAAAACTCATGAGCCACTGTTCTTATCAGCTGATTCTCATTACCTGCCAAAGGGGATGATGAAGTAACCATAGTAGAGTTACGATGCTCCATTCCATCTCCATGAAATTCGGGTCCGTAACCACACAAGAAAATATAATTTCCATAGTCATAGTCAGGCACCTCCCCATACACTTTTTGTTCTTCCTTTACCACTTTTTCAACCATTGTCGTATAGTTCTTCGCCACTGTTTCATCTACTCCCCTATTAAGAGCTACATGAATATCTTGTTCACTTCCATCATTATCAGTAATTACGAAGCTATTTAATATAAGATCTCCCATTATGGTAGGGCTATCCATAAAATACTGTAAATCTTCGGCTACAAAGCGTTCTTTAGAGTCTGTGGGTTTCAATTGAGTAGCGATATCCCAATCGGCAATAGGTAAATTATATTTCACGCTAATGGGCCTGTTATCAAGGCCTCTTGCCCACATAAATACTGCTGGCATATTAAAGTGAACAAAAAGAGGATCTATACCGGCATAAGTACCATCAGGGTGGTTAGCGAATAGCTTATAACTCACCTTTACCCGGCCATCATGGTTCTTTACTTCCCATACTTCCGGCTCCACTCTGGTTACGGTCAGCTGATTCCCTTTTCCATTATAGGCATTAACGTCATATACATTTTTTCCAAACTGATGGAAAGCATATCTGCCGGGTGAGGACAGACTCATGCGGACATAGAGAGGCTCACCAACCTTCAATTTTTCATAATTAACAGAAATTTCTGCTTCATGATGTTTTATATTAGGGAAGCTAACTTCATACCTAATAGTGTCACTCACCTGAGCATTAGCCCCAAGCACAGACACAAAGACTATAAATAAGGAGTGTATCAAATAATTTTTCATGCTTTAAATTATGATTCACTCCTCATTAATCAAACCTATAGATAGGGAATTACTTAAATGGTAAAATTTAAGGTTTTATAAACAAATCATATAAGCTACTAAGGCTTCCTTCTCTTCCTTTTTAAGCTTTAGTTCTAGTACAATATTGAAAAACTCTACTGCATCCGCCAAGGTAGGACACCTGCCATCATGCAAGTAGGGAGGTGAATCCTTGATACCTCGCAGGGGGTATGTCTTAATAGGGCCCTCTGGCCTCCCTTTGTAAAATCTTTCCACCTGTAGATCATGCATATAATCATCTACAAAAGCGGGGCCCGAGTGGCAGTTACCGCATTGAGCTTTACCAAAGAAGAGTTTTTCTCCATACAATTCCTGCTCTGTAGCCTTATCTTTATAGAGCTTACCCATAGGACCTAACTTAGGTGCTGGAGGAAAATCTATGATAGAATTGAAATCTCCCATTCTATTAGTCACCTCTCTCTTTTGCGACCTTTGGCCAATGGCCTGCTGCATACCCGGGTCTCCATCAAAATACTCCTCCACTTCCGCAAAGTGATCCATACTCCTTATTGACCTCTTTGATGAAAGCTGCATAAGGTTATAATTACCCCTCATGGGAGGTGTATCTGCTCTTAAACGAGCAAGATTAGGCCTGGCATCAGGAGCTAGCTCAAAGGCTCCGTTAGTATGCCCATTAGTATGGCAGCTGAAGCATGCTACACCGGCACTAGGCTCTATTGTGACCCTGTGAGTAGTTTGATTAAACCAGGTGGAAGGAGTAGGCTTAAGAAGCTCCTTTAGCCCTTCCATCTGCTCCGCAGTAAGCAAACCATCAAACATCTCAAAATAGTTACTCAAAGTAATTTCCTTCCCTTTAGTAACATCTCCCAACTCTTTATGAGTAGTTAAAAATAACGGAGGAGGAAACTCAGGTAAATATTCATCAGGAAAATCATGGTCCACATCAATTCTATGATGCTCTGGATGAGCCTTATTATATTTTTCAGGAAAAACCATATGAGCTGTAGTCTGCAAAGGGTGGGCTAAAGGTTTATAAGGAAATATGTCTTTAGCTTTAATCTCATCAGGTGAAAGCGTAGATAAAAATTCATACGATTTTACCCCTTCAGGCAAACGCGCTACGGGGCCTGCCATTATAGGCTTTCTGTTTCCAGACATATACTCTCCGGTTATGGTTTTGCCTGAGAAGTCAAACCTCATTTGCATGTAATCACGTACATCACCCATGAGTTCGGGTTTTTGCTTTTTATTAAAAGCTACCCATTCATTCCAGGACATTGGCAGCTCTGGCGTCTCATAAGAGCTTTTCCCTCGACCTGCATAATTCCAAATATCAAAAGGCGTACGCTCTCCTTTCTTTAGCGTAGGGTAGTTTTTTAAGCTATCGATATAGCCACTTCCCAGTTCATAATCATAATCTTCATAATTAGCAATCTCTCCTGGCGGACTTTGCAGTAAGTGTAGATTACGATTTATAACCTGAAAGCCAAATACAACAATAAACATCAAAGAACTTACTCCTAGGAGCAGTAGTTTTCTATTAAACATGGTTATTAAGGTTGATTAGTATTTTACGTTATTATTCATGATACAATCAAATGCAAATAGACCAAATCATGATAACAAACAATTTAATGGCGTATAATTTACAATAATTAAAACGATTTACAATACTAAAATCAACCTACTTACCTCATCATCTTTAATCGGAACTGCTTTTTACAGTATAATTGAGTTACTGAAAAGGATTGAAACTTTAAAAGACATAAAAAAAGCCATCTCATGTATGAAATGGCTTTTTTTATGATTTATTTGATATCTTATTTGAAAGGATTCAAAGCGGCAAGTCCTCTTTGTCCACCTCCCATTTTGTTCATGGTCTTCATGAGTTTCTTCATGTCAGCAAACTGCTTCATCAAGTTATTCACTTCCTGCACAGAAGTACCACTTCCTTTAGCAATTCTTTTTCTACGGCTTCCATCAAGTATCTCAGGTCTTTCTCTTTCATCATTAGTCATTGATCTAATAATGGCTTCGATGGGTTTGAAAGAATCATCATCAACATCTATATTTTTAAGGGCTTTACCCATACCTGGTATCATACCTAACAGATCTTTAATGTTACCCATTTTTTTGATCTGCTCTAGCTGGGTTAAAAAGTCATTAAAATCGAACTGATTTTTTCTGATCTTTTTATTTAATCTTCTGGCCTCCTCTTCATCAAATGTTTGTTGAGCTTTTTCTACCAAAGACACTACGTCACCCATACCCAGGATTCTATTGGCCATCCTATCAGGGTGGAACTTGTCAATAGCATCCATTTTCTCACCAGTACTGATGAATTTGATAGGCTTATCTACTACTCTCCTAATAGATATAGCAGCACCACCCCGGGTATCACCATCTAATTTGGTAAGGACTACACCATCAAAGTTCAGTCTGTCGTTAAAGGCTTTGGCTGTATTCACTGCATCCTGACCTGTCATGGAATCAACCACAAAAAGAGTCTCTGAAGGATTAAGAGCCTCTTTTAGTTTTGAGATCTCATCCATCATCTCCTCATCTACAGCCAAACGACCGGCTGTATCCACAATGACTACTTTCTTACCATTATCTTTCGCATGCTTGATAGCGTTACTGGCAATTTTTACAGCGTCTTTGTTTTCTGGTTCAGCATAAACATCTACACTTATTTGCTCTCCTAACACTTTCAACTGATCAATAGCTGCAGGACGGTAGATATCACAAGCGGTTAATAACACTTGCTTACCCTGACCTTTTAGATAGCTAGCAAGCTTACCTGAAAATGTTGTTTTACCAGAACCTTGTAAACCAGCGATAAGAATGATAGCAGGATCACCTGTAATACTTATATCTTCATGGCTTCCTCCCATAAGCTCAGTAAGCTCATCGTTGGTCACCTTTGTTAATAACTGTCCTGGAGATACTGATGTAAGCACATCTTTACCTAGTGCCTTTTCTCTAATTTCATCAGTAACTTCCTTAGCTACTTTGTAGTTAACATCGGCATCTATTAGGGCTCTTCGTATTTCCTTTACTGTAGTAGCTACGTTTACTTCCGTAATACTACCTTGCCCTTTTAGGTTCTGTAATGCCTTATCTAACTTATAACTTAAATTATCAAACATATTTAAATCGGATTATGGGATGCAAAACTAAGAATTTCAAAGGTTAAATTGAAGACTGAACACATCTTTTAGCATTTATCTAAAATCTAATTCTGAATTAATCACTTGTACCTTATACTTCCGTATAGTTTTGCTAGGAATAAAAGTACTTTTTTATGTATAGATGATGCTCTATTCGTAACAATGAATTCTGAAGTTTGGTTAACTAAATTAACCATTTAATCAACAGAATTAATTATAGACATTGGATAAAAAAATACCTCATCCAGACCTATACGGCTTGGTACTTATCGGTGGAAAAAGCTCTCGTATGGGCACTGATAAAAGTATGTTACAATATCATAAAGTAACACAAAGAGAGTACAGCTACCAGCTTTTAAGCAAATATTGTAGCCGGGTGTTTCTCTCCTGTAATCCGACCCAACAGGATAGCTTAGCCTTACCCCATATAGTAGATACTCATTGCGAAGGGCCAATGACTGGAATACTAAGTGCTCATGAGGAATACCCACAAGCCAGCTGGCTGGTATTAGCCTGCGATATGCCTTATGTAGATATAGATATATTGAATCAATTATTACTACATAGAGATGATTCGTCAATAGCTACTTGTTTTTATAAGGAAAGAATAGAGCCTTTATGCGCTATTTGGGAAGCCTCATGCTTCCCTTCTTTTAAAAAATATCACAGATCAGGCAATAGAAGCCCCAGACGTTTTCTGGAAGAAAATAAAATTAAGGCCCTATTTCCTACAGAAAGTGAGAAAAAGAAGTTGAGGAATATTAATGAGGGTTAATAATGTAAAATAAATTCCACCCTTCTGTTTTTGGATCGACCTTCTTCCGTGTCATTAGTAGAAATCGGACTTTCCTCTCCTTTGCTTTCTACTTCTATTCTTTCCCTCTCTACTCCAAGACTTACAAGCAAATCAGTCACTGAGTTACATCGAATTGCAGATAGTTTTTCATTGTAATCAGCACTACCTTTATTATCTGTATGACCAATAATCTTCACCTTTAGATAAGGGGCTTGCTTCAAAAGCTCAGATAATTCAAGAATATACTCTTTAGACTCTTGATTAATTTCTGTACTATTAAAATCGAAATAAAACAGCACATTGGTTTCATCTAAATTTAGTGTGTGATGCTGAAACTCTCCCACACGAGCATCAGTAGCGATCGAATCCTCTGCGACCTCAAGCTCTTCATTTTTGTCAGTATCTACTAATATAGTATCGCTATTCTCAATAAGATTATCATTCCTTTGCGGCTTGTCTACTTCTTTAATTGGCCTTTTAACCTTTTTGGCTGATGTTGTTTTAGACTTCACTTTAGGTTTACGTTTCGACTTCCTACTCCTATGCCTTTTCTTATTAGGTGACCTCTCAGCTCTAAGTAACAGCCCCACTTCAAAAGCATTATTTAATGGCTTATCATTTAAAGAAAAATCATAACTAAAGCCTATTTTAAAATCACCTTTATCTACCTGCAGTCCAGCGATAGCATAGCCCCCACTACTATACTTCGTAATGACATTAACCTCTGCCTCCCAAGAGCCATTTACCCCCATATCATATTTCGAAACCGCCCCCAAATTAACAACGGATTTCGATGCACTTGCCGTATAAGTAGCCTCAGGATATACACTGAGAGCTCCTTGTTGATAAATTAAAAAGTTACCGGCGAGCACAAACGAAGTAGGAAGTTGATCATCGCTACCATAAAATGATTGTTCTGGCCTGTTAAAATCAAAAAACGATAACCCTAAATAACTTTGTTGAACTCCTTTCCTATCCAGATGCCTCCACCCCATTCCTATACTAAAAGTATATAAGTTTTGCCTTAGACCATCCAAGGTCTCACCATTATCCATCCCTGGAAGAAAACCTCGATCAGGAACAAACTGACTTCCTGTATAAAGTCCATCGAGAGAAAACCGTCTACTCTGATAAATTCCTTTTACACCTAAACTTAATTCATCTTGTCTACTTATAGGGAGACTTAATGCATAGGTAAGCCCCACTTCATTCACTTTATAGATATTCGTTACACCTGTCCTATCATCCAAAAAAGAGATGCCCAAGGCAGACCATCTTTTATTTCTATTATTTAAAAAAGGATAACTTATAAAAGCATTAGCACTCTTTATACTCATTGTTTCAGAAATATCCTGCCTTCTATATATAACACTGGCAGTAATATCATTGGAACTAGAAATCAAGGCAGGATTAACCCTGTCAGGAGTGAAGTCAAACTGAGAAAACTGAAAGTATTGAGCTCTTACCTCTGAAAACAATAACACTAATATTATGATACAAGTTAATCTCATCGCATTAAATGTATAGCTCCTTCTCTTCTCTCATTCAATAAAATGGGTTTACCATCTCTATAACTACCGCTTACTTTCCAATAATAAACCCCAGATGCTAGCGATTTGCCCTTATAATCTCCCGACCAACCACTCCTTGAAAGTTCATCTGGACTGCTAGACTCATACACCACCACTCCAGATCTATCATAAACCTTAAAAGACAAGCTACTAACTCCATTTAAACCATACACAAATAAGACATCATTTTTACCATCCCCATTGGGAGTAAATAAATTCGGAATAAAAGCTTGATTAGCTACTATTATGAGCACCTCCTGAGTGCTTTCGCAATCTAAGGAATCATAACCATTCACTATATAGGTAGTAGTAACTTCAGGGTTAGCAATCGGATTTGATGAAAAAGGATTACTTAGGCCAGACTGAGGAGACCACACATAAGAATCTGCACCAGAAGCATTTAACTGAACCTGATCTCCTGAATAAATCTGGAATCTATCATTACTCACGGCTAAAGCAGGCTCACTTACAGTAACTAGAAAGTTATCATCAATAGAGCATCCTTGATAAGCATATGAATAATATATTGTATCTGACTCATCAAATGTAAATTGGAAAATATTAGTAGTAGAAATTATACCATTCGACGTTGATTGCCACGTAACTGAATCAGGAACAAATGGTAATTCAATAAATAATTCTGAACTTTTACATATAGTGGTATCCGATAACAATAATGGCTCTGCTAGTTTAATTATCCAATTCTTATTCTCAGAGCAAGAGGTAGGATTTTCCGGAGCCATATATAATGTATCTGTGCTTTCTACATAGTAGGATATGCTATTAGTATATCCTAAAAATCCTTTTGACTTGGAATACCAACCGGCATAGTCTTCTTGGCTAATGTTAACATAACCATCACAGGTATTATAATCAGCATAGGTGATTTGATCACAAACTAAAAATGAACCGCACGCTATGGGTAGTCCTGCACATTTGGCTTCTCCTCCTCCGCCTCCACTAACACTTCCTATACAATAGTATGCATTATCAATAGGTTGAATTCCATAAAAGTATAGTCCTGGGTCAATAGCTTGAAGCACCATTTCAGTTCTATATCCAGAATTGCCATGTTTTACTTTGAACCGCTCTGAAGTAGTTAAATCCAAATTTGAAGATAAAATCTCATTAGACAATTGAGTTTTTCCTGCATAAATATCATAGGTAATACTCTTTTGAGGTGTAGTATCATCTACCCCAGCTGACCAAGCCATTACCACTTCTCCATCTCCCTTGTTAAAAACAAAACTATGCTCGGGAGGTGCAGGAGAAAGGTTTTTAATAGCATTGTTTTCCATCCATACTACATAATTCCCTTTATGAATAGCTAAATCTAGATCACCATCTCTATCAATATCTCCGTATGCCAGAACATATGATTGGGGGTATTGGAAATATGAAACGCTATCACTACTCAAAAAGGTTTTAGAGGTCATAGGAGATGATAAGGTAAAATCATTAACACCATCACTATTTAGGTCTCCAATAAATATCCTTTCATATAATTCCCCTACAAGAGAATCAATTGATACCAGAGTATCTGTACTGTAATCTATATAAATTTCACCATCTCCTGAGGCATTTATTGCATTCACTACAATATCCACTTTTCCATCAGAATCAAGATCACTATAAGACAACGATGAAAAGGAAAAAGGATAAGTCTCTATTCCCTCACTCCAGATTCCGGCATTATTTTCATATAGAATAGTTTGAGAGTTTTGTATATCAGACACAAAAAGGTCATCAAACCCATTATTGTCATAATCAGCTATTGTTATTTCAAAATTTGACGAAGGAGTTATAGATAAGAAGCCCTGTTCAAATATACCATTATCTTGATATTGAAAATGAATTTGAGATTGGTCTGATGTTTCTATATACGCAATATCCTTATCACCATTATGATCAAAATCGTTAATAACAAACTGTTTAACATTGGTTCCAGCCAACAATCGAGGAGCCTCAAAAACACCTGCATCAATCTGATGAAATATCACCAACCTCTCAGTAGAACTGTTTACAATTGAAGTTACAACATCTAGTTTATTATCATTATTCATGTCCTCCACCTGAAACTCTCCAACTAAGTTATATGTGCTTAGTAATGAATCTTCTTTAAGTGACTCATCATTAAATATAATCCTTAGTTTATTCTGCTGAAGAAAAAGAAAATCTAATGCTCCATCTTTATCCAGATCAACCCATTCGGATCTTGATATGAGCGCTGAAGATTCAAGCTTAACAGAGTCTTTTGCTATAAAGGCTTGACTATATAATGAACTCCACATTAATACGAATAATAATATTGTTAAGATCGGCTTCATATTAGTTAATGTTAAAGGTTAAAGGAACACTCATTTTAGACTTGATAGGATTTCCATTTATAGTGGCAGGTAGCCACTTAGGCATATTTTCTATGACTTCAATAGCAGCTTTATCGAAATTTTCTCCCAAGCTCTTATCTATAGAGATTTCTACAGGCTGCCCCTCTTTATCAATGAAAAATGAGACAATAGTCACCCCGCTTATAGAATCTTGAACACTCTCACTCGGATATTTCAGGTTATTTTCAAAGTATAAATACAAGGCTTCCATTCCATCCATTGGACGCGCCTCCTGATAATCATATTCCTGAACAGAGTCTTGCCTGGCAATATTCTCCGAAACATTAGGCTTATTGTTGTCTTTAGGCGAAGATTCTATTTCAATGCTTTCTTCTTTGGTCTTAGTCCCGGTTTCATTTTTGGCTTGGGCTCCACTTTCATCACTAGACTTTTTCTCATTCATAGGTTCTTCAATGATGAAATCTTCTTCACCCAGAATAGCGGTACCTTCATTAGGTTTAATTCTGTTTTCTTCACCAGAGTTATCTACAAAGTTTTTATTAACAAACATCATAAAAGATACCACTAAGGCTACTCCTAAAAAAGCTTTTAAATAGAATTGAATATCCGCTTTAAAACTCTTCTTAGCCTCATACTTTTGCATTAACCCATTAAAATCTTGCGCTTCTTTTAAATTTTGATCGGGCAAAATTCTTTTTGTTCTTATGACTTTATAGTTTTTCATTTGATATCCATTTTAAGCCGTACCTTATCCAGAATTCGATACAGTTTCACCTTTGCATTATTTTCTTTTATATCCAAAATCTGAGCTATTTCCCTAAATGATAGGTTATCAAAAAATCGAAGTTGAAGTAACTGAACTTGTTCCGGCTTTAAGGTATGAATTGTAGCTTCTAATTTTTGGAAATGCTCTTCTCTGTAAGCACTATCAGTGCCTACTTCTTCACTTAAAAAATCAAGAGTTTTATCATCCAATATGATTAATCGAGATGATTTGGATTTGCGGTAATAAGCATTACATTCATTTAATGCTATTCTGTAAAGCCAGGAAGAAAAGGGTATACCCTTATAAGTAAATTGGTGGATTTTAGATAACGCATTTAAAAACGTCTGCGAAGTGAGCTCACTGGCGGTATTAGCACTTTCTATGCGATAAAAAATAAAGGAGTATATCTTCTCAAAGTACTTGGTATATAAAGGCTCAAAAGCTTGTGGGTTCTGCTTACAGTCCTCTATTATATCAATCTCTAATTTCTCCTCATTCAGATTTTTACGATATGTTAATCTTAATGAATTTTCCAAGGTTGCGTTGTTTTACAACCTTATTAATGCATTTATCTTAAAAAGATACAGATTTATTTAAATTATTTTTATACTATTTATGCAACTCCTCCCCTTCAGCATAAATTTCGTTTTTCTTGATTACATCAGCTTTTCTCAAAGCTTCAACAGCGTACTCGCAGGCCGCAAAGCTCTCTTTTGCTTCAATAGCACTCACTGCTATCACTACTTCAACCTCCCCTAAAGTGAGCACTCCACTTCTATGATGAATAGTAACATGATGAACAGGCCATTTATCTTTCATCTCTTCAATTATTTTTTCTATTACCTCAATAGCCTGATCTATGTCTACTTCATATTCCAGTCTCACCACCTTTTTATCTTGGTTATATACTTTTGCTGTACCTACATATACATTCACTGCCCCTGCATCATTATCATACACGGTGCTCATAACATCTTCAGGACTTAAAGGGAGTTCGGTTATCTTGATCATAATTACTTTTTATTTTTTGGCGGGGATAAAATAGAATATATTCTATTAGCTATTTATGAGTATAAGGTATATCAATTAGGTTGAAAATCAGCAGAATGCACTTATCATTACGATAAAGACCAACTGTCTTTAATCATTATAAATCGCTTAAAACAAAATTTAGAAACTTGGCAAAACTACTTATAGACTAAAACATGCGAGACTACGGACCAAATATAATAATGCTTATCGATTGGAACTAATTTATTCATCTCTAGTAAGATAGTTTCATCAAAAAAAACCCAACTATTCCCTTTTCCAAGAAAGAAGTCCCTCCTATTCCGTTTAGTTGAATTTCAATGAGCCTTCTTTAACTTTAATTATTTTTTTAATGATTTATAAAACTTCTATTTTGCAGCTCTTTAAAAGGCTAGGTGAACTATATTCGGGCTAGGACAGCGGTTCTCTACCAACAAGAGCAAGAAATCATGGACTTTAGCCGTTTATATAACCTATAAAAACAAATTGAAACAAATGAAAATTGATTTTAAAAAGCAGGTGATTCCTCACATTGTTGCTTTACTCACTTTCTTACTCATTACTGTTTTATTCTTCAACCCTATATTTTTTGACGGCAAAAAATTAGCTCAGGAAGACATTAACCAGTGGCGTGGGGGCGCTCAGGAATTAGAGCAATATAGAGAAAAAACCGGAGAAGAAGGCTTATGGAATAACTCCCAATTTGGAGGAATGCCTGCTTATCTGGTAAATGTACGGTGGAGTGACAGTATAGTTTCAGGAATAAAATCAGTTCTATCATTTGGGCTTCCTCACCCAGTAAAGAACATTTTTCTTTCTTTTCTTTGTTTCTATATATTACTTTTAGCCTTTAAGGTACGGCCTTATTTGGCCATCGGTGGCGCTTTAGCCTTTGGCCTTTCCTCATACATGCTTATAGGCTTGGGAGCCGGTCATAACGCCAGAATTGGCGCCATTGCTTTCATGCCTCTGATCATAGCAGGTATTCATATTGCTTTTACCCGAAATAAAATATTAGGCTTTGGCCTTACCGCTGTAGCTGTAGCATTAGAGCTAAGAGAGAGCCACCCTCAAATTACCTATTACCTACTTATGATTCTAGGGGTTTATGGAGTACTTCAACTAATAGCCTTTATAAAATCTAAACGAGCTAAAGACTTCGCTATTACCAGCGCCCTTTTAGTAATAGCTGCTCTATTGGCGCTAGGCACCTCTTTTGGCCGAATGTGGTCTATATATGAGTTTAGTAAATACTCTCAAAGAGGAAAGTCTGAACTATCAAAATCTATTTCTGACCAAGAAAACACCGAAGGTTTATCAAAAGATTATGCTTTTAAATATAGTAATGGCATACTTGAGCCTTTGGTGATGATGATACCTGACTTCTATGGGGGCAGCAGCGGCCACTTATTGGTACAAGATGAAGACAGCAAAGTGCTGGCTGCATTACAAAAAAGCCGAGATCCTCAAACTGCCAATCAGCTAGCACGTTACACCTCAGCCTACTGGGGAAATCAGCCTTACACGGCTCCTTATTACGCAGGAGCAGTTATATGCTTGCTGTTTGCCATAGGTATAGCTTTCGCTGACAAAAAATATGTGATTTGGCTAGTTATAGTTGCCGCTTTGGGTATCATACTTAGTTGGGGAGATAACTTTAAAGCCCTCAACTATTTCTTCTTTGATTATTTACCTGGATACAACAAATTCAGGTCCGTCACCTTTACTATCATTATGCCTTTGTTGGCCATGCCTCTATTAGGCTTTATCGGGCTTGAAAAGCTACTCGCTAAAGGCTTAAATAAGGAAACTCAAAAGAAATTATTTATAGCACTTGGAGCTACTGGCGGGTTCTGCCTCTTAGTAGTAATGTTCGCCGGAATGGCGTCTTTTACCAAAACAGGAGAACATCAGCTGCCTGCCTGGTTCCTCAAAGCGCTTCAAGACGACAGAAAAAGCCTCATGAGAGGTGATGCGCTCCGATCATTAGTATTTATATTAATAGGCTTCGGATTGATATTTTTCAACCTTAAGAATAAATTGTCTTTTGGTATTATGGCAGGCGTATTATCACTAATTACACTAGTGGATCTTTGGAATGTGGATCGCAGGTATTTTGATGATGGTAACTTCAAAAGAGAAAGAGACAACTCTTTCTTCAGCATGACAGAAGCTGACAAAGAAATATTGAAAGACAAAGGACTTAGTTATAGAGTATATAATCCTCAAGGTACTTTTATGGATGCCCGAACCAGTTATCATCATAAGTCTCTGGGTGGCTATAATGGCGCCCGAATAAGAAGGTATGAAGAGTTATTTAACGGCTGTATTCAGGAAGAAACCAGCCAACTGATTTCCAGCCTTCAGAGTGGAAGCAGATCCGTAAGTGGTTATGGTGTACTTAATATGCTTAATACGAAATACATTGTATTCGGGCCCGCAAAAAATGCTGTTTTGAAAAACAATGAGGCTTTGGGTAACGCCTGGTTTGTTGAGTCTATTAAAAAAGTGAACTCAGCAGATGAGGAATTTGATAGCACATGTGAAATTAATCCAGCTAAAGAAGCTGTAATTGATATTTCTAAGTTCACTCCAGCGGAAGCAGGATATGATGCTTCGGCAAGTATAACACTCTCTGAATATAAGCCTAATGAGTTAGTGTATGAATCTAATAGTTCTAAAGACGGGTTAGCCGTATTCTCTGAAGTGTATTACCCTATAGGTTGGACTGCCACTATAGATGGCAAAGAAGTAGATATTATGAGGGCTAACTTTGTGCTCAGAGCTTTAAATGTACCTGCAGGAAAGCATACCATCACCTTTAAGTTTGAACCTAAAGCTTATACAGTAGGTGATAGCGTAACATTAGCATCTTGCATAATTCTGCTGCTTGTATTTTTGGGAAGTATAGGCTGGACTATAAAACAAGAAAAAGTAGCCTCCTAATTTTGGAGGACTACTTCATTGTTATTTTCAACGCCTGCAGCGAAATCATTTATATTTTTAATAGTGGTTACTGCAATCTGACTCAAAGCCTCATTAGTAAAGAAGCCCTGATGTGCTGTAATAAGCACATTGGGGAATGATATGAGGCGAGTAATCATATCATCAGCAATAATACTTTCAGACAAATCCCTAAAGAACAGCTGTTCTTCCTGCTCATAAACATCAATACCCAAATAGCCTAGTCTGCCGCTTTTTAATGCTTCAATGGCATCTTTGGTATCAATAAGAGCTCCCCTGCTAGTGTTTATCAGCATGACTCCATCATTCATCTGAGCAAAGCTTTTTGCATTAATCAAATGATTCGTCTCAGGCGTTAGTGGACAGTGCAAAGATATAATGTCTGATTTGTTTAAAAGCTTTTCAAAAGACACGTATTCTATTCCTGCTTTCTTCAGCTCATCATTAGGATAAGCATCATATGCAATTACTTCACAGCCTATGCCTTTCATCATTTTGGCAAAAATGCCTCCTATTTTACCGGTTCCCACTACCCCTACTGTTTTGTTATAAATATCAAAACCAGAAAGACGCTCAAGAGAAAAGTTACCTTCTCTTACTCTATTAAAGGCTTTATGTGTTTTCCTGTTGAGGGTTAAAATAAGTGCTAAGGCATGTTCAGCCACCGCCTGAGGAGAATAAGCAGGAACCCTGTATATTTTTAATCCTAAACGATCAGCAGCTGCCAGGTCTACATTGTTAAAACCAGCACAGCGCAAGGCCACCATTTTAATGCCATTGGCCACTAATTTCTCTAGCACATCAGCATCTAAATGATCATTGACAAAGGCACAGATTCCATCAAATCCTGCAGCCAGCTTTACTGTATCAAGGTTAAGATTGGCTTCATAAAATTTAAACTGCACCCCATTATTATGACTTTCAAAAGACTCTTTATCATAAGACTTACTACTGAATACTGCTATCTTCATGGTTCGGTTATTTTAAAAAATATTCAACTTGTTTTGGACTTACATCTTCCAAATTACTACCCTCATAAAAGGGTGTGTTTAAAGGCCTGGTTATAGCTACCGATTGGCCGTTTTTAGACACCTTTAATCTGAGCTTGTAAGTTACAGGATCGTGCGGAATTGTCAAACTTACGGCCACCCCTGAGCCCTCTAACCTGAAGGCTACCGGAGTACCAAATCCGTCTACCTTGATTAAGTACCAAGTGTACTCAAAATCTTCATTATCAAAAGCAGCTAAGCTCCATTGCCCCTCCCTTTTTAGCAGTGCGTTAAACGTAAAAACTCGCCCTTCATATGCGATTTCTGCCGGTCTAAGTATATTTATCTCAGGCAACAGGAAGTCATCTTCCTTTCCTTTCACTGCATAATAAGATCTTTTCTTGCGCCCATCAGCATCTAAGAGACCATTATAAGCCATATGATCAGAGTACAAATCATCTTGCCATGCATTAGCGAACATGCCAAAGTCTTGCTGATTAAAATCAGAAAAATTTTCTGGAACAGAATTGATAAAAACCGGGATTGGCAAAGAAAAAGACCTCAAGCTATCAATATGACTAGAATTCAAATTTATCCCAATCGCATCTAGCTGAGGCACCTCTGAAACTATGGCTTTTAGAGCTTCAGATAATTGAACAGTTTCGTTCAACTCAATACTAACGGGTCTATCATCGACCTTCTTAATATCTCGCACCAAAGCAGCTAACCATTTTAAATAAGCTTGTTTTTGATAGTATTCTACTGGTTTATAATACTCTGAAGCCAGTTGATCCCAAGTAGCATTTCCCACATGCCAGGCTTTGATCTGATCATCTTTTTTTCTACTCTTTATCTCTGCAATTATAGACTTCTTCTCTTTCTTAAGATAACTGGTATCCTCTAAAAAATTTATTCCCCTAGAAAGCCAGAAGCCATACATAATCTTCAAGTCAAACTCATCTGCACATTCGCTGATGGTATGATCATAAATACCCGGCCCATACCTCTTTACCCAAGATAGCTTTAGGCTTTTTATCCTTTCAAAATCTTCATTAATATTTCTCTTAAAAAGAGGGTGCATGCTCACTTGCCAATCTTGCCCTTTGAAATAGTCTACACCTCTAATCTGATTATATAAACTTTTTTTAGATACCGTTTCCAGAGCACTATTTTCGGTTTTAGTCATAAAAACCTTCTTTGCATCATTGTATGTTTGGAAATCCTTAAAATATTGGAAGCCTTCATTTTGCGAAGCCCAGTTGAGTGCACCATCTTTAGTATTCAGTACATTTTTATCATACGCTGAAGCAAAGAAAACCACAGCTTTCACTTCCGGATATTTGAGCTTTAAAATTTCTCTAGCCTTCTTAAACCACTCCTCAGAACTACCCCTCCCATTCAATGTACCAAACTCAGAAAGCATTACTGGCAGCTGACTCTGAAAAGGCATAGTCCGGCTAAATGGCTGGTATATATCCTCAAAAGTGTTCCAATTATCAACTGACACCTCACTGGCGTAGTTTAGGGCCGTGACGCCTAACCAGTCTACATATTCATGCCCTGGAAAATAGGCGTTTGCATGTTCTGCCTTCCACGGGTTATATACCCAAATAATATTTCTTACATCTTGTGCTTGCATCAATTGATGCATATACCTCCATGCTTTTATATACTCTTCCCCTGCCTCATCATCACTACTATACCACGGATATTGAGGATTATCCGGCTCATGAGCGAATCTCAAAAAGAAAGGTTTTTGAAGCTTACGAAACTCCTCTGCCATGCCTATAAGATATTCATCCAAATCCCCCTGATAGATGCTTTGCATGATGGACTTATTAGTATCTAAAGGAAATAGGTCTAACCACGGCTCCCAGGTAATCATAGGGTAGGCTCCCTTTTCATAAATGTTACCTAGATACTCTACAGGAAAAGGCTGCTGAGCCAAAGGCTTCCATGCTAAATAGGTCGATATAATACCGAATTGCATATTGGTACTCTGCTCCAATTGTAGCACAGAAGCGAAGCTAGAAGTGCCACTTTCGTCATCAGGTAAAAACACTCCAAGAAATTGCTCTCCCGTGAGCAATCGATCATTTTTAACTAGATCTATATTCGTGATATCGGCCTCTTTCTCATAATAATAAACACCATAAATAAATAATATAATCAGCGGAAAAGCTGCTATTCGGAATAAACCATACACCTTATGCCGCAATAACCATAATAGCCTTTTCACTGACCACACATGATATGAAAGCTGATCCGCAAAGTTATTTCTGCGTTTAAAAGCCCTCCAGCTGTTATGATAGCCTACCCAGAACATAAAGACCACAAAACCAATATTAATTCCGGCAAAACCAGACATAGCAATGGTATATGGATTGAAATCATTATAAAGGCCATAAACAATGGCTAAAAAGGATATCGCTGCCAGCAAAAGGTTAGGCATAAGTAAACCTAAAACATTTTCTTTACCGGCCTTTTTTGGAGTAGGATCATAAGGCACTTTTTTCCTCAATAAAGTAAAGACGAAGCCCAAAGTGTGAATCCACCAAGTACCAATGAGCACTAGACCTCCCAAAATATGAAAGCCACGTTCCTCCTCTTCCATCACCCACCGTTGCACATAATGCCTAATGAGAAAGGTACAGGAGAAAAAAGGAATAGACCACAGTAAGAAATGAATAATATCCATCTTCATAGGCATGGCGCCTAAACATAATGACAGAATGGGAATCAAAAAATTAATAAGATAAATCAACCCTGAGAGATAGTGCAAGGGCATCACCCCATAGTATAACTTCTGCCTGAAAGTAAATTTCCTAAAACAAGTAAGATAGGTAGTAAGCCATAGCTCAAAAACACCGCGTGACCATTTCAACTGCTGTTTATAATACGCTGAAATACTAGAAGGAACAAGGCCACGAGTAAGCACCTTAGGCACATACGTAGACCTCCAACCTGCAGCGTGAAGCTTCATGGCAGTATTCAAGTCTTCAGCTAACCCTGCTGCATGCCCTCCTATGGAATCCAATGCCTTCCTCCTAAAAGTGCAATTGGCGCCTATTGCTTGCACCGTACCATAGCTGTTCATGGTCATCATCATAGGACCATAAAACTGATAAGTCTGCTGTGCTGATGCCTTAGCTATCAGGTTTTCCTTATAGTTCTTATAGGCTTGAACCACCTGCACAAAACCTATTCCCTCATCATCAAAATAAGGTAACACCTCATCTAAAAAGTCTGGAGCAGGTACGTGATCTGGATCCAAAACCACACAAATATCTCCTGTAGCATACTTTAATGCATTGTTAATATTTCCGGCTTTCGCATCTACCCTATTATTTCTGGTCACATGCTTTACCCCAAGCCGATTGCACTGCTTGATGAGATAGGGATCATTGGCTTCATCACATAAATAGGTAGTATGTGGATAAGTGATTCGCTGAATAGCCTCCAGGGTTTCTATAATCATTTCATATGGTTCTCCTGGGCAAAAGGTAGTGAGTATATCTACTTTATACTCCTTAGCTACCTTTCTTTTCTCTGGAATAGAAATACTGAAGTAATGATACCATTCAAACAACACCCTAAGGCTTAGAAACACCAAACTGATTATTAAAACGTAATAAAGTGGTTCATAACCTATTACTCCTGGCTGTAAAACACCAAAAAGAAAGAAGCCCATAGCCCCTAAACCCGTCAATATCATACTCCTAAGCCATGCTCTTTGCCAACGAGAAGGACTTTTAACCACTATGGGCCGTTTATCATCGTACCACATAAAAGGGCATGTTAGTAGATGAAAAATGTCCTTGCCCATCAGTAACCTTCACAAACAAACGGTACGGCCCTTCACGCTCAGGCACTTGAAATTTCAAAATCGAGGTAGAAGCAGAGTCATATTTTTCAGGAATAGTAATTATTGAGACAGGAGTATTTTTCATTTGCAATAGCCAGTCTTCTGGTTTCAGATCCCACTGCACAAATAAACTATCATCATCCGCATCCATTATTGCTGCGCTAGCTACATGTAAAGAACCTGGGTTAAATAGAAGCCTATTATATTCATTGCTCCCATCTATCCTCAGATTGCTAACCACGGGAGGAACATTTCCTGTTATTGGCTCGCCCCATAAATCCGCCAGAGCAAATACAGACGTATTAGTTTCTTTATTGTCAGAAAAATAATTGAACCATGTACCTGTCACTTCTTGGCGCTGTCCCCAGAAAAAAGCAAGGCTTCCCAAGCACCTGTGATCATCATTAGGAAGCTGCTTATAAATATATTTAAGACGCTCTGCTTTTTTTATATCATCTAGTTCCAAAGGCGCATTCCAACTAGTAAAATCAGTTTCCCAAGGTCCACTAACCCCATACTCTCCTATTAAAAACGGGCCATCCCAAAGCCATTCATAGTTTTGCATATCTTGCTGTAACTCTGGCAAGCGCCCAAAAGTATTGAACATGATCAAATCAAGCCCAGATATCTTCAATGATATATTTATAATGGCCCGGTCACTAAAGTTAGCCATAGACCATGCTACTGGGTGATTAGGATCCAGTTGTTTTAAAGTGTCTACAAATTGGTTATAAGCTGTAGCAAAACTGTAGTTAAAAAAATCATAATAGTTCGGTTCATTTCCTAAACACCAAAAAAGTAGTGCCGGGTGTGCCTTATACTTTACCACCTCGCTAGCCAAACTCTTTTTATAAGCCGCTATCAGGTTATTGTTATCATAAAACCATTTTTCATTTGACTTAGGAAGAGGAATTCCTACTATTACCGCAATGCCAGCTGCATTTGCCTTATTAAGTACGGCTTTTAGGCCTACCGTATCATAAGTCCGAATGGTATTTCCGCCTATCTGCTTCAGCAAAGTAAGACTATCTTGCCCAGCCACACCCTTCACTTTAAAAGGACTACCTTTTCTTATAAGTGAATATCCACTATCAGACTTTTGAATATAAACTGCACGATCGGAGCCAACAGAAGATGGTGATTTTTCTTCACAAGCTATTATAACCCATAAAAACAATAGATATCTAAGACCTTTGTACATTTTGCTGGCAGCTGTAATAAGCTAAAAATAGGAAATGCCAGCTTAGGTTAATAGATAGGATAAAATAAAACTTCTTCATCAACGCCTATTAAATCCATAAAACCATGAATATCAAGCAATTGATAAAGAAGTTATTTATATTTAAGAGAAACTAAAACGTTGCCTAAATTCTTCTATTTCCTCATTAAAGGTTTTATCATTAATAAGTCCTAGTTTACTATTAAGCTCTTCATTAGGCTTTACTTTTAACTGACGAAGTTTCAAGTGCTGATTAACGAAGATAAACTCCAATTCCGGGATCTGCTCTTTTAGCGTATCTACTATATCCAACACTTGCATATCACGGTCTACCAAGTTATAAATTCCTGAGTTCAGCTCACCATCCAGCACTCTTGTGAGCGCCTCTGCCACTCTTTTTATATGAATAAAAGACCGTTGTTGAAAACCATCTCCATGAATAGAAATGCGTTTATAGAAATGCGCTTCAAACACAAATTTATTAATAACTGCATCAAACCTCATACTGCGGTTATAGCCATATACATTGCCACACCTAAATATGAAAGTATCCATTTTATCTTTGAGTCGGCTAGCATGCTCCTCCCCTCTCATTTTAGATATTCCATAAAATGTTTTAGGGTTAGTCTCTATACTTTCATCTACCGCCTCTTTTGAAGAACCATACACTCCCGTGCTACTAGTGAATATAAACTTCTTCACATCACTTTCTTCCACAGCATAGATCAGCTCAGCAGTACCCCAATGATTTACCTGCTCATAAAAATGAGGGTCGGTATTAGCAAAAGGGGTAGTTACTTTTGCCGCTAAATGATAAACAACATCTATTCCTTTCAAAGCCTTTTTCAAAAAGCGAGAGTCTAGAAGTTCTCCTTTCACAAATTGCACTTTAGCATTATTAGTGAAACTGTGGCCAAGAAAAAAGTTGAAGTTATTTTTACTTAAATTATCATAAACTACTATCTCTTCTACATCATCGCGCTGAGCAAGGAGACCTACTAATTCTGTGCCTATATAGCCGGCACCTCCGGTTACTAAAATTCTCATAATTATTTACTTACCAAGTCCGTGTGCAATCCACATTCCGTTTTATTCATGCCGTACCATCTGGCTTCCCTTTCCATCATATCAGGGTTTACCTTGCGAGTACAAGGCTCACAGCCAATACTCAGATAGCCCGAGTTTTCCAGCGGATGCTTTGGCAGATCATATTCTTTTTGATATTGATAAATCATTTTCGCATTCCAATCCAGCATAGGGTGAAACCTCACCGCGTTATTAGGTGCTGGCTGCTCCACCTGCATGGCCTTTCTTACTGCACTCTGGTCTGCTCTAACACCGTTTATCCATACATCGTGCTGCATTAAAAGCCTGTTTACAGGTTGCGTTTTATTTAAAAAGCAGCAGTGGTCTGGGTCAGAAGTAAATAACAACCTGCCTTCAGCGTCTTTTTGCATAAATTTTGGCGTTTCTGACTTTAAGTCCACAGTATTCAGACCAAACAAATCCGCCACCCTGTCTTTAAACTCTACTGTCTCAGGAAAGTGATACCCTGTATTTATAAACACCACAGGAATACTCTTATCTATCCTACTTAAAATATGTAGCAATACTATACTATGCGACTGAAAAGAAGAAGTAGTAAATAATGACTTGCCTTCCTCTTTATATTTCTCTAATTGTGCTTTTATTTCATCAAAACTCACTGAAACACCTCCTTTTTGATTTGTTCAAAGTTATTCATTACTATACCATTTGAAAATAAAAACCTAAATAACTGCACCTTGTAAATAAGCCATAGCAAAGCAGCATCTCTCTAAATCAATATTTTTCATTGGTATCTATTTATTTCAAAGTTTCATTTTTCAAGTAACTAGTGCTAATTACCCATATTATTGTTATAACACGTATATTCACGGCTATAAATAGAACCACTAACCAGAATAATTTTGAAAGTAGCCGTTTTTAGAAAAGAGCATTTCAATGCTGCTCACAGACTATACAACCCTGCCTGGGACGATGAGACCAACTTCAAAACCTTTGGTAAATGTAGTAATCCTAATTACCACGGCCATAACTACGAACTTTACGTAAAACTCATTGGAGAGGTTAACCCTGACACGGGATATGTTTATGATATGAAAATTTTGAGTGATCTGATAAAGGAGCATGTAGTGAAAAAATTTGATCATAAAAACCTTAACCTCGACACTCCGTATTTTAAAAACAAGATACCCACTGCTGAAAACATTGCCATGGTCATCTATGATTTATTGAGAGAGCAAATAGAAGATGACCTGGAATTAAAAATAAGATTATATGAAACAGAAAGGAACTTTGTCGAATACCCCGTTGGAAAGTGAAGAAATAGATGAAGTGGGCGATGACCACGTAGGTTCAGCCGCCGACACCCCTCTCAGACCTGATGCCTTCGACATGAGTGATGAAGACAAAATGGTTAAAATAGAAGGCCATTTTAAAGAGATAATGGAAACTTTAGGACTTGACCTAACAGATGACTCTCTGAAAGGAACCCCTAAGCGAGTAGCCAAAATGTTTGTTCAGGAGGTTTTTAGTGGACTTAATCCTGCCAATAAACCTCATGCTCGCCTTTTTGAAAATAAGTATAAGTATGATCAAATGTTAGTAGAAAAGGATATCACTTTCTACTCTCATTGTGAACATCACTTTGTGCCTATATATGGTAAAGTGCATGTGGCTTATTTTTCTTCTGGCAAAGTAATCGGTCTATCTAAAATTAACAGAATAGTTCAGTACTACGCCAAAAGACCTCAAGTACAAGAAAGGTTAACTGTGCAAATAGGCAATGAGCTTAAAAAAGCACTGAATACCGAAGATGTAGGCGTAGTAGTAGATGCTACCCACCTATGCGTAGCCTCTCGCGGAGTAGGTGACACTAATAGCAAAACAGGCACCGCTTACTTCTCTGGTAAGTTTGAAGAAACTCAAACCAAGAACGAATTTCTCAATTATATTAATGCAAAGTAATACTCTAAAGGCCGCTAATTATAGCGGCCTTTTTTATTATCTTGTTATTTAAATAATCTATACCGATATAGACGTAAGCTATAAGCTGATAACTATTTTTCATTACGCTTTGTTCTACAAATAGTTATCGTTGTTTTATAAGAAGCTATTTCATTATTTAAAGAAGATATAAATAAGCTTGGCCAAATAGCTCTTATAATAAAAAGCAATTAAATTTTGTAATTTTGCAACTCATTTCAAATTAACAATAAAGACGCTAAAACATATGGCATTTGATATTGACATGATAAAGGCGGTTTACTCTCAAATAGGAGAAAAAATAGACGCCGCCAGAAAAGTGGTGAACAAGCCGCTTACTTTATCTGAAAAAATTCTTTACTCCCACCTTCACGCAGACCAAAACCTTGAAAGTTTTGAAAGAGCAAAATCATATGTAAACTTTGCTCCAGACCGCGTGGCTATGCAAGATGCTACTGCACAAATGGCATTATTGCAGTTTATGCAGGCAGGTAAAAAGCAAGCGGCTGTACCTTCTACGGTACACTGTGACCACCTTATCTTAGCCAAAGAAGGAGCTAAAGAAGATCTAAAGAGTTCACTTACCGCCAGTGGCGAGGTGTTTAACTTCTTAGAATCAGTATCAAACAAATACGGCATTGGTTTCTGGAAGCCTGGTGCAGGTATCATTCACCAGGTAGTGCTTGAAAACTACGCTTTCCCTGGTGGTATGATGATCGGTACCGACTCACACACTGTAAACGCAGGTGGTTTAGGTATGGTAGCTATTGGTGTTGGTGGTGCTGACGCTGTAGACGTAATGGCCGGAATGCCTTGGGAGCTTAAAATGCCTAAAATGATTGGAGTAAAACTTACCGGTAAATTAAACGGTTGGACTGCTCCTAAAGATGTGATCTTAAAAGTAGCTGGTATCCTTACTGTAAAAGGTGGTACTGGTGCTATAGTAGAATATTTTGGAGAAGGTGCTAAATCTATGTCTTGTACTGGTAAAGGTACCATCTGTAATATGGGTGCTGAAATTGGTGCTACCACATCTACTTTCGGGTATGATGAGAGCATGGAAAGATACCTTAAAGCTACAGGCAGAGCTGACGTAGCTGAAGCTGCTAACGCAGTAAAAGAACACCTTACTGGTGATGATGAGGTATATGCTAACCCTGAAAAATACTTCGACGAAGTAATTGAAATTGACCTTTCCACTTTAGAGCCACACATTAACGGTCCTTTCACTCCTGATAGAGCAACTCCTGTTTCTAAAATGAGAGAAGAGGCTGAGAAAAACGGATGGCCTACAAAAGTAGAATGGGGACTTATTGGTTCTTGTACTAACTCATCTTACGAAGATTTAACACGTGCAGTGTCTATCGCCAAACAAGCTATAGATAAAAAAATAACAGCCAAATCTGATTTTGGTATCAACCCAGGATCTGAGCAAATCCGCTTCACAGTAGACCGTGATGGTATTCTTCAAGTATTTGAAGACCTTGGAGCAAGAATATTTACTAATGCTTGCGGACCATGTATCGGACAGTGGGACAGAGCCGGAGCTGATAAAAAAGAAAAAAATACTATCATCCACTCTTTCAACAGAAACTTCTCTAAAAGAGCTGATGGTAACCCTAATACTCATGCCTTTGTAACTTCACCTGAATTAGTAGCTGCATTGGCTATCAGTGGAGACCTTGGTTTTAACCCTCTTACTGATACACTTACTAACGCTGATGGCGAACAAGTAAAATTAGATCCTCCATCAGGCTTTGAACTTCCTGAAAAAGGATTTGATGTAGAGGATAATGGCTATCAAGCACCTGCTGAAGACGGTAGTAACGTAGAAGTAAAAGTAGCTCCAGACTCTAAACGTCTGCAGTTATTAACTCCTTTTGAGCCTTGGGATGGCAAAAACATCACTGGCATGAAGCTTTTAATCAAAGCAAAAGGAAAATGTACTACTGACCACATTTCTATGGCTGGTCCATGGTTAAGATATAGAGGTCACTTAGATAACATTGCAGACAACACTTTAACAGGTGCAGTAAACTACTTCAATGATGCTACTGACTCTGTTAAAAATCAACTTACAGGTGAGTATGGAGCTGTACCTGCTACACAAAGAGCCTACAAAGACGCTGGAATACCTACTATAGTAGTCGGAGACCACAACTACGGTGAAGGTTCATCTCGTGAGCACGCAGCTATGCAACCAAGGCATTTAGGTGTAAAAGTGATATTGGTGAAATCATTTGCCAGAATCCACGAAACCAACCTTAAAAAACAAGGTATGCTTGGTTTAACATTTGCCAATGAAGCTGATTATGACAAAATCCAGGAAGACGATACTTTTGACTTCTTAGATCTTGATCAGTTTGCGCCTGATAAGCCTTTAACTCTATCTGTAAAACATGCTGATGGATCTGAAGACACTATCAAAGTAAACCATACTTATAATGATCAGCAGATTGCTTGGTATAAAGCAGGATCTGCTCTTAACCTTATCAAGGAAAAAGAAAAGGCAAATTAATTTTGTCAAAAAACAATAATACAAGGCTACTTCATTTTTGGAGTAGCCTTTTTTTTGTAACAATTCTTAGCTTTGAATAAATAACCATAAACGTAAAAGCATTGCAAGAGCAAACCAAACATAAAATTATCATTACCTGCTCACCAAGAATGAGCCCTATAGTAGAGGAAGAAGTAAAAGCATTAGGCTTCAAAAACACCAGCATCCACCACCAGAATGTGGAGCTGATGGGTACTTTTGCTGATACCTTGCGCCTCAACCTCTACCTACGTACTGCCAATAGAGTGCTATTTGAAATAGATAACTTCAATGTAAACACCGCTGATGAACTCTATAAAAAGGTAAAGAAAATAAGATGGGACTCTATTTTTGATGTAGATGGATATTTTAGTATTAAAAGCTATGTGAAGAATGACAAAATATTAGATCCTCGTTTTGCAAGCTTAAGGGCTAAAGATGCCATTGCTGATTACTTTATGGAGAAATACGACCGCAGACCTAACTCAGGTAAGGATCTGTCTCAAACCGTTTTATTTCTACACTGGCATGAGCACGAAGCCGCTATCTACATAGATACCTCGGGAGAAACTATTGCCAAGCACGGATACCGAAAAATTCCTATGAAGGCCCCTATGATGGAGTCTCTAGCGGCCGGCACCATCTTAGCTTCAGCCTGGGATCAGAAGAGCCATTTCATTAATCCCATGTGCGGTAGTGGTACACTAGCCATTGAAGCCGCCCTTATTGCTAAAAGAAAATTCCTCAACATCAACAGAGAAAACTTCGGTTTTATGCATGTAAATTATTACAATGCTGATATCTGGGAAAGAATGAAGCAAGAGGCTGCTGTACTGGAAGTAAAAGAGCTCCCCTTCAAAATTATAGCTACTGACCTTAACCCTGCCGCTATTGTAGCCGCAAGGCAAAACGCCCTGGCAGCAGGAGTAGAAGAACTTATTGAATTTAAAACTTGTGATTTTAGAGACACTCCCCTCCCTGAAGACGAAAAAGGAGTCATATTTATTAACCCGGAGTATGGACAAAGATTAGGAGAAGAAAAGGCTTTAGAGAAAACATATCAAGAAATAGGTGATTTCTTTAAGCAAAAGGCTTCTGGCTATTTCGGTTACATTTTTACCGGAAACCTGAATTTAGCTAAAAGGATCGGTCTAAGAACAAAACGAAGAATTGAATTCTTTAATGCTAAAATAGACTGTAGGCTCTTGGAGTACGAATTATACGCAGGCACTAAAAAAAGTGGTAAATTGGATAAATGATTAAACGCATAAGTGTATTTGGGGAAAGTATTTACTATTCTTTTCCCATACAGCTATTATTGAATCATGTAAAGAGAAATCAAGTATTGCTTCTTTGCTGGGTTATTCTTTTTGCCATTATCTCAGGCAATTTTGGCAACTATCTGGGCATCCCCTACCTCTTCCTAGATCCTGTATACCTCAATAAAGTAAGCTTTTCCAGCTTCTTCATCATGGGCATAGTCATATCTGGCCTAAGTGTGGCATTTCACATTACCACCTATATTAATGACGGGCACAGATTTTCATTTATTGGTGTTATATCCAAGCCGTTCACCGTTTTCAGCCTCAATAACAGCATCATTCCTTTTATATTCTTATTCAATTATGTAATCTATATCATTCAGTACCAGGTATCTAACGAATACCTCTCTTTTGACAGCCTTTTCATTAACCTGCTTGGCCTCCTCTCCGGCTACAGCCTCATGCTTATAGTTTTATATTCTTACTTCTGGTTTACTAATAAAGACATATTCAAATATGTAGTTTGTAAACTCGATGAAAAGCTCAAACAGAACATTAAAGCTACAAGAGCCAGCGCCATGAAAAAGCTCAATATAGCTAAGAAAAAACAGATAAGAGTGGATAGCTACCTGTCTTTGAATTTTGAAGTGAAAGGAGCCTACGAATCACAAGGTTTTTATGACAGAAATACCATCTTACAGGTATTTGATCAAAACCATTTTAACTTGGTAATCATTGAGTTATTTATCCTTCTTATACTTTTGGTGATGGGCATTTTTCGAGATTATGAAATATTTCAGCTGCCCGCTGCTGCAAGCTTCACCCTGCTATTAACCATTTTCATCATGTTTGCCGGAGCCTTTTCCTATTGGTTTGGAAGCTGGTCTGGCAGTGTAGCATTGATACTATTGCTAGCCGTCAACTTTATGGTAAAAGAAGGCATATTTAACAAAAAATATGAAGCCTATGGTATCAATTATAACACTAAACCCAGCCCCTATAACCTAAATGAAATAGACAAGCTAACCTCTGCCGAACTGGTTAATGCTGACAAGCAAAGTGGCAGGGAGATTTTAGAAAACTGGAAAGCCAAATTTGACCCTAACACCAAGCCTAAAATGGTACTGCTATGTGCCAGCGGTGGTGGCCAGAGAGCGGCTTTGTGGACCTTATATTCACTGCAAGTAGCGGACAGCCTTACTAACGGCCAGCTTATGAAAAACAGCATGCTCATAACTGGCGCCTCTGGCGGGTTAATTGGCGCAAGTTATTTCAGAGAATTGTACCTACTAAAACAAGAACAGGAAATAGACAACCTATATTCAAAAATATACTTCGATCACCTGGGCAGCGACAACCTCAATGCGGTTATATTCAGCCTACTTATGAATGACATGTTCGTAGGCTTTCAGGAGTTTAATTACAAAGGCCTAAAATACTCCAAAGACCGTGGCTATGCTTTTGAGCAGCAGTTAAACAAGAACACAGGATACATACTAGACAAGCCTCTTTCAGCCTATAAAGAACCTGAAAGAGATAGTAAAATACCTATGCTCATCATGGCTCCAACTATCATCAATGATGGCCGCACGCTATACATCTCTCCTCAGAATGTTTCTTATATGATGGATGCCAGTGATAGCCTTTACAAGGCTGAAAAAACCAATGGTGTAGAATTTTTAAGATTTTTAAAAGATCAGCAAGCCGATAGCCTACGGTTTTTAAGTGGTCTAAGAATGAGTGCCACCTTCCCTTACATTACTCCTAATATTACGCTGCCAAGTACCCCACCTATAGAGATCATGGACGCCGGAATTACAGATAATTTTGGCATTTCTGATGCTGTCAGGTTCCTTTACGCCTTCAAAGAATGGATAGCAGAAAACACCTCAGGAGTAGTATTGGTTTCTATTAGAGATTCTGAAAAAGAAGAGCCTATTAAAAAAGAAGATAAACTCTCTCTTTTCGAAAAATTCTCATTGCCTATCAGCAGCATTTACCAAAATTTCCAAAGCCTGCAAGATATCAATAATGATGACCGGGTAGAGTACGCCAAAAGCTGGTTCTCCGGCAGCATAGAGAGGATAGACATTCAATATATCCCTGAAGAATATATGAAAGAAAATCTTCCTAAAACTGATAGCTTACGCATGGAAAATGTAAAAAGAGCCTCACTTAGCTGGAGACTAACTAGCCGTGAAAAGGCCAGCCTTATCAACAATATAAACACTCAATCCAACAGAGCTGCTCTCAAAAAGCTACAGCTGCTTCTTAAAGAATAAATTCATCTACTTGGTTATTTTATATATTAATTTCAAGAATATATAAAAAGGTAATATAATTTGAACAAGATTTTCATAACGGTGTTAATATAGAGTAAAGGTTATGTTAACTATGTTTGTTTATCTCATGCATAAAATCTAAAACGATATTACATAACTTACAATATCTCATAATCACCTCTTTAATTTGAAGACTGCGCTTAGCTCTAAGCACTGAAGCCACTAAATTCACCACCACATATAGTTGTGGAATTAAATACACAGTTCACATATAAATTCCCCACACAATACCCCTATATTTTACCACGCCTTTGTTTCAACATAGTTTTATAATCACAAAAAAACAGCCTCTATTTCCTCCTATTGAGGAATTCTCAAAAATATAGTTCAAAAAATGATCGCGTCAATATTTTAGCATGATTTTTCACCTTACGGTCAATGAAACTGACTAACATATTCATCATCAGTAAAACAAAAGAGAAGAATAAAACAGTCAGACTAATATTTGAATCTTGTCTTAACATTTGACCAAAGTAATAAATACAATTATGACCGCTATTGAATTTAATCACCGAATCGCCTCATTAAAAGATACTCTTGAACTGTTCACTAGAAGATTTACTAAAGACCAAGAAGAATCGGAAGACCTTATACAGGATACTGTGCTTAAAGCTTTAACCTATAGAGATAAGTTTAAGCAAAACACTAATCTTAAAGGTTGGTTATATACAATAATGAGAAATACCTTCATCAATAATTATAGAAAAGCTCAAAGATCAAAAACTACTCACGATGATACTAAAGAGCTTTACTATTTAAATGTTGCTGATGACTATACATTTAATTCTCCTGAAACTTCTTATGAGTATGAGGATATCATGAACTGCGTAAATGACGTGAAGTCTGATCTTTTACAGCCATTCAAAATGCACGTAGAGGGTTATAAGTACCATGAAATTGCTGATCAATTGGATATTCCTATCGGGACAGTTAAGAATAGAATTTTCCACGCAAGAAAAGAAATTCAGAAAAAACTTGTAGCTTACGCAAGGTAAATAATATAAAATATTGAATGAGTGAAAATATTGCTGTAATAGGCTCAGGCTTTGCAGGATTATCTGCAGCCTGTAGCCTTGCTTCTTTAGGACACCAAGTTACTATATACGAAAAAAACTCTACAGCTGGCGGAAGAGCCAGAAAATTTGAAACTCAAGGCTTTACTTTTGACATGGGCCCCAGCTGGTATTGGATGCCTGATGTCTTCGAACGATTTTTCAATCGTTTTGGTCGTTCTGCCAAAGACTACTATCACCTCACTCGTTTAGACCCTTCCTACCGAGTTTATTTTGGCCAGAATGATTTCACTGACATACCGGCCAACTTAGATCAATTATATATCCTATTTGAAAGCATCGAAAAAGGCAGCGCTGAAAAATTAAAAGCCTTTTTAAAAGAAGCTGAATATAAATATGAAATAGGTATGAATGATTTGGTTTATAAACCAGGCAAATCATTAACCGAATTTCTAGATACAAGGCTTATAAGTGGAGTGCTACGCTTACATGTTTTCAAGTCTATTTCATCTTATATCCGCAAGTTCTTTAAAAATCCAAGGTTAATTCAACTACTTGAATTCCCCGTGCTCTTTCTGGGTGCTATGCCTGAAAAGACACCAGCTCTATATAGTTTGATGAACTATGCTGATATGTCTCTAGGTACGTGGTATCCTGAAAAGGGAATGTATAGCATTATAGAAGGAATGGTATCTTTAGCCCAAGAGCTTGGAGTAAAGTTCGAGTTTAATGCTCCTGTAGATAGCATTTGGATGAATGAAAAAAAAGCATTAGGCCTTTGTATTAATAATAAAAATATACCACATGATTATATAGTAGCCAGTGCGGATTATAACCATGTAGAGCAAAAGCTTCTACCCAAAAAATTCAGAAAATATAATGAAGACTATTGGGATAAGAGAGAATTAGCCCCTTCTTCTTTAATATTTTATCTGGGTGTGAATAAAAAGATAGATAATTTATTACATCACACCTTATTTTTTGACAAAGAGCTTAAACAGCATGCTAAAGAAATCTATGAAACCCCCCAGTGGCCTACAGATCCTCTTTTTTATGTGTGCTGCCCCTCTAAAACAGACCATTACTGTGCTCCAGAAGGAATGGAAAATCTTTTCATTCTAATGCCAGTAGCTCCCGCTTTGAAGGATAATGAGGAAATAAGAGAAAAATATTACAACCTGGTTATAGAAAGGTTAGAATCATTGATAGGACAAAATATAAAAGAGCACGTTATATTTAAAAAGAGCTATGCTCATAAAAACTTTATTGAAGATTATAATGCCTTTAAGGGAAATGCTTACGGCTTGGCTAATACGTTAAAACAAACGGCCATATTAAAACCGTCTATGCACAGCCCAAAGGTACCTAACCTCATATACACCGGCCAGCTTACTGTACCGGGACCTGGCGTACCTCCTGCTATTGTTTCAGGACAGGTGGCAGCGCAAGAGATAAACAACCTAACCAACAAAATATGAAAGCACTATTTGATCAAGTATCCGCTAAATGTAGTAAGCTTACCACTCATCATTACAGCACTTCTTTTTCATTGGGCATAAAATGTCTGGATAAGCCCCTGAGAGACCCTATTTGTGGAATCTACGGCTTTGTGCGCCTCGCAGATGAGATAGTAGATAGCTTTCATGATTATGACAAACCCAACTTATTAAAAAGGTTTAAGGTTGAAACTCACCAGGCCATTGAAGAAGGGATTAGTCTCAACCCAATATTAAATAGCTTTCAGCATGTTGTGAATACTTACAACGTTGACAAGATTCTAATAGACCAGTTTCTATTCAGCATGGAAATGGATCTTTCTAAAATAGAGTATAACACTAAAAACTATGAAGAATACATTTTAGGATCAGCTGAAGTGGTGGGATTAATGTGCCTGAAGGTTTTTTGTAATGGCAACCAAGAGCAATATGATCATTTAAAGCCCTATGCCATGAAGTTGGGTTCTGCTTTTCAAAAAATCAACTTTCTCAGAGACTTGAAAGATGATTATGTAACCTTAGGAAGAAGCTACTTCCCTGGTGTTGAACTCAATAATTTCAACCAGGCTCATAAAGAAGAAATAGAAAGAGATATAGAATCTGAATTTAAAATGGCCTTAACTGGAATAAAAAAATTACCTAGAAGCTCCAAATTCGGTGTATATCTGGCTTATATCTATTATTATTCCCTTTTCAAAAAAATCAAAAAAACCCCTTCTACACAAGTCATGAAACAAAGAATACGCATTCCTAATCCACAAAAAATTTCGTTGTTATTTTACACTTATTTAAGACACAGACTGAATATATTATAATGGATAAAGTGGTTTTGGTAGATCAGAATGATCATGAGCTAGGAACAATGGAAAAGATAGAAACTCACAGAAAAGGCCTGCTACACCGTGCCTTCTCTCTGTTTGTTTTTAATAGCCAAAATCAATTGCTCATTCAAAAAAGAGCTGCTCACAAGTATCACTCTCCTGGTTTATGGACTAACACCTGCTGCAGTCATCCTAGAAAAGGAGAAACCATAACTGATGCTGCAAGAAGGCGCATATTTGAAGAAATGGGTATTACTACCGACTCTGAGTTTATTTATAAATTCATTTACAAAGCCGATCTGGAAGGTGAAATGATAGAACATGAGCTGGATCATGTACTCGTGGGATACACTGATGATACCCCAAACCCTAACCCAGAGGAAGTAGAAAGCTATCTGTATGATTCCATGGAAAATATTCAACAAAAAATAAAGGCGGCTCCTGAAGAATACACCTATTGGTTCAAAATCATTATGGAGACGCTTCCTTCAAAACTTGAGAATCTTAAAAAGTAAAACATCCTGTATTAAACAGCCGTTTTACTTCATATATTTCAAAGTAATAAAATCACTGTGTAAAGTGATTACTGTAAATAAAGGATGAGCAAGATTAATATTTTTTGGTTTAGAAGAGATCTACGTGTAGATGACAATATTGGCCTCTATCATGCTATGGAGCAAGACTTACCAGTACTTTTGCTTTTTATTTTCGATAAAAATATTCTCAACGAACTACCAAAAAATGATGCCCGTGTTACTTTTATACATCGGCAATTGCAAGCTCTGAATGAAGACCTTAAATCTAAAGGTTCATCCATATTAACCCTTTATGATTCGCCTGAAAATGCTTGGGAATCGCTTATTAAAGACCATAATATACATTCGGTTTACACTAATCATGATTATGAGCCTTATGCGAAAGATAGGGATACAGGAATTGAGAAACTGCTGAGTGATAACGACATACTATTTAAAACCTATAAAGATCAGGTAATACTGGAAAAAGCTGAGGTAGTAAAAGATGATGGAGAACCCTATGTAGTGTTTACACCCTACAGCAAAAAGTGGAAACAAAAGGCCTCTAAAAAACATTTTGAAAGTGTTCCCTCAGCATTATACTTCAGTAATTTTTTCACTCATAATAGTAAATTAATACCCCTCAACGAAATGGGGTTTGAAGAAAGCGATTTGGCAATACCTTCTGATCAAGTTTCTGAATCCATTCTAAACAATTATGAAGAGAGAAGAGACTACCCCGGAGTGAATGGCACGTCGAGGTTGGGAGTTCATCTTCGCTTCGGCACTATAAGCATCAGAAAAGTAGCTACTAAAGCCAAACAGCATAGTGAAACGTTTCTCAATGAACTCATCTGGCGAGAATTCTATCAGATGATTCTCTGGCACTTTCCACGAGTGGTGGAGGAAAATTTCAAAACCAAATACAATGCTGTAAAATGGAGTAAGAGTGAAGAAAATTTCAAAAAATGGTGCGAGGGAAAAACTGGCTACCCCATGGTAGATGCCGGCATGAGAGAACTGAATGCCACAGGGTATATGCATAACCGGGTGCGGATGGTTACCGCTAGCTTTCTTACCAAACATTTGCTTATAGACTGGCGCTGGGGTGAAGCCTATTTTGCTGAAAAGTTGTTAGATTATGAACTCGCCTCTAATAACGGTGGCTGGCAATGGGCTGCAGGTACTGGTACGGATGCTCAGCCCTACTTTAGAATATTCAACCCGGAATCACAATTGAAAAAATTTGATCCTGATCTAAAATATGTAAAGAAATGGGTGCCTGAATATGGCACAGATAAATACCCTGACCCTATAGTGGATCATAAAGAAGCAAGAGAAAGAACATTAAACGAATATAAAACGGCTCTAGACTCATGAAAATATTGCTCACTGGTGCTACTGGCTACATTGGACGCAGGTTACTTCCTATACTGGTAAACCAGGGGCATGATGTAGTTTGCCTGGTGAGAGACCAACGACGTTTTGACTGGGACGACTTCGATGATGATTTTCTGGCTCACGTAGAGGTCAGAGAAGCTGATCTTGCTGATCCTGAATCTTTAGCCAATATCCCGAAAGACATAGATATTGCCTATTATCTGGTGCATTCTATGACTAGCTCCTACTCTGATTTTTCCATTAAGGAGAAAGAAACAGCCATTAACTTTGCCGAAGCTATAAAGCACACTAGTACGCGACAAATCATTTACCTGAGTGGCATTACCAATGCTGACGATCTCTCAGAACACCTCAAGTCAAGAAAAAATGTAGAATCTTATCTTCAAGAAAGCGGAAAGGCCGTAACAGTACTGCGCGCTGCTATTATTATAGGTTCAGGCAGTGCTTCATTTGAGATAATAAGAGATATTGTAGAAAAACTACCGGTAATGCTGGCTCCTAAATGGCTTAAGAGCAAATGCCAACCCATAGGTATACGCAATGTAATGGAATACCTAGCAGGCGTGGCTGATAAAAAAGAGTCCTTTGATAAGGTTTTTGATATTGGAGGGCCCGATATATTCACTTATAAAGAGATGCTCTATGAATATGCTAAAGCGCGTAAGCTAAAGAGACATATACAAACTGTTCCGGTACTTACACCTAAGTTATCATCACTTTGGCTTTACTTCGTAACTTCTACCTCCTACCCCCTGGCCAGGAATCTGGTAGACAGCATGAAACACGATGTAGTGGTACAACATGAAGGCATTGATGAAATAGTGCCTTTGAAAAAATATGCCTACCAGGAAACTCTTGAAATGGCTTTTAGCCGTATCAGCCAAAAGAATGTTATCTCTAGCTGGACTGACGCCCTTTCAAGCCATAAAATCAAAGAAAATTTTATGGACTTCATTGATATACCTAAGCACGGGTGTTTTCATGATGTGAGAGAAATTGAGTTTACCAGATCTGTAGATGAAGTGCAGGAAAACCTTTGGGCTATTGGTGGCACCACTGGCTGGTACTTTGGAAATTTCCTTTGGAAAATAAGGGGTTTTTTGGATAAGTTAGTTGGTGGCGTAGGCCTTCGTAGAGGCAGAAGAAGTCAGCATGATTTAAAGGCCGGAGATGCTTTAGATTTCTGGCGAGTGCTACTAGCCAATGAAAAAGAAAGAAGACTACTGCTATATGCTGAAATGAAGCTACCAGGAGAAGCCTGGCTAGAATTTAGAATTAAAAAAAGTGGAAAAGCTTATAAATTGATACAAAAGGCTACTTTTAGGCCATTGGGTATCTGGGGTAGACTTTATTGGTACAGCGTACTGCCTTTCCATTTTTTAATTTTTCCTAAAATGGCAAAAAACATTGTAAACAGCTAAAACAAAAGCATGAAAGTATATAACCTAACCAGTACTCAGACTTTAAACATTTCGCTTTTAAAAGCTTGGGATTTTTTTTCCTCTCCTAAAAATTTAAAAGAAATAACACCTCCTCACATGGGGTTTAAAATCAATTATGTCTCTGGAGGGGAACGTATGTATCCAGGTCAGATCATCAAATATATTGTGAACGTTTTGCCTGGAGTACCTGTTAAATGGACAACAGAAATAACGCATGTGAGTGAGCCCAATTTCTTTGTAGATGAGCAGCGTTTTGGCCCTTATGCCATGTGGCATCATCAGCATCATTTTAAAGAAGTACCAGAAGGAGTAATGATGACTGACATAGTGAACTACGCCATACCTTACGGCTTTATTGGCAGACTGGCCAATTGGCTATTTGTAGAAAAGCAAGTGAAGAAAATATTTGCTCACCGCCACCAAGTATTAGAAAATTATTTCAACCATAAAACTCAAACTGTTTAGCCTATGTCTGGCGCACCTCTTATTATAGTATGCTCTTTAATAGTAATCGGAGTATTCCTTTTTATGGAAGCCGTAGCATGGTTTACCCATAAATACATTATGCATGGCTTTTTATGGAGTTGGCATCGTTCTCATCATACACACCATAAGCATGTTTTAGAGCGAAATGACCTCTTCGCTCTAGTATTCAGTATACCATGTGTTTTACTCTTTTATTACTCTACCTTGGTAATTTACAGCCCCTATCTCATCTCTGTGAGTATAGGCATATTGTGCTATGGTATTTTTTATATGATCTTTCATGATATCATAGTACATCAGCGCATAAAATGGTGGCCGAAAAAAAGATCTAAGTACTTAAACAGAATGATCAAAGCACACCATATTCACCACAAGAAGCACACAAAAGAAGATGGAGAAGCTTTTGGTTTCTTATATGCGCCTAAAAAGTTTGAAAAAAGAGATATCACAAAATAATTTATGAGTGACCACTGGCTCTACCTCATGCTAGACCTTGGGGCTATTAGCGTACCCTTTGCCTGTAGCTTTTACTCCAAGGCCAATTTTTCTAGTACCTGGAAATCACTGGCCCCTGCCATGATTATTCCTGCCATCATATTCATCATATGGGACATACTATTCACAGAATGGGGATTCTGGGGTTTTAACCCTAAATACCTCACTGGTTACAAAATATCTAACCTACCTGTAGAAGAATGGTTGTTTTTCTTTTGCATACCCTATGCTTGCACATTCACCTACTTTTCTTTTAATCATTTATTCAAAACCAATCCTTTAAAAAAATATGAAAAGGCCATCTCTTGGGTTTTGATAATAGTGATGCTGATAGCAGGTTTCTGGAATTTATCTCTTGCCTACACTTCTGTAACCTTTATTAGTTTGGCATTTTTCTTACTAGGTTATAATGTTTTTATCAAAAAATCTCTAGCCTATTTTTACCTCACCTTTATTGTCATACTCGTTCCTTTTTTCATCATCAATGGAGTGCTCACCGGCACTGGTATTGAAGGCGAGGTAGTGTGGTATAATGATGATGAAAACTTAGGTATCAGGATGTTAACAATTCCAGTAGAAGATACTTTTTATGGCATGTTACTTTTGATAATGAACATCACTCTCTATGATTACTTCAGGTTTCGTAACTCTGCTGATTCTGCTGGTTAAGGTGACTTTACTTTAAAACTTACATTGCTATATCATAGCGAAGGTGTATTTGTTATTATTGAAGTTCATTATTTAACCTATTATCATTTCATATGACAAAAACCAACAAATACCTTTCTAGTCTATTTTTGGCGAAATTTCTTTTTATTTTTTTCTTATCTACTACACTGATTAATAGCTCTTTCGGTCAGCCGCCATTAACAGTAAGTGGGAATAGAATATTAAGTGGAGGCGTAGAAACAAGCTTTGCTGGTAACAGTTTTTTCTGGAGCAATAACGAGTGGGGAGCCGAAAGGTTCTACAATGCCAATTGCGTAGAGTGGCTCAAGAATGACTGGGAATCTACCATAGTTAGAGCAGCTATGGGTATAGAAGAAGATGGAGGCTATATTGACGATCCTTCAGGAAATAAAAACAGAGTGAAAGCCGTGGTAGATGCTGCTATTGATCAAGGCATATATGCCATTATAGACTGGCACTCTCACCATGCAGAAAATTATCAATCAGAAGCCATTAATTTCTTTAAGGAAATGGCCACTGAATATGGTAGTACCAATAATGTGATCTACGAAGTATACAATGAGCCTCTGGGCAATGCTTCATGGAGCGGACAGGTAAAGCCCTATGCTGAGGCTGTAATAGCTGCTATCAGATCCATAGACCCTGACAACCTTATTGTGGTTGGTTCACCTAATTGGTCTCAGGATGTAGATGTGGCTTCAAGAAACCCTATTACTGGGTATAATAATATTGCCTATTCTTTGCATTTCTATGCTGGCACACATGGCCAGTACTTAAGAGACAAAGCCACTACAGCCATGAATAACGGTGCAGCCATAATGGTTACCGAATGGGGAACTGTAAATGCAAATGGTGACGGCGGTGTAAACGAGTCTGAAAGTAATGCGTGGATGAACTTCCTGGAGGACAATAACATTTCTCACTGTAACTGGTCTGTACATGATAAACAAGAAGGTGCATCTATTTTAAGACCAGGGGCCAGCAGCAATGGCGGCTGGAGCTCTAACGATCTTACAGCCTCAGGGAAATTCGTTAGAAACATCATCAAAAACTGGGAGAGCAACTTGGGAGGTGGAGGAAACTCAGCTCCAACAGCTATAATCACTGTAAGCGTAGATGAAAGCACACTTACGGCTGATTTCACTGGCTCCGGATCATCTGACCCAGATGGAGACATGCTTACTTATACCTGGAGTTTTGGAGATGGAAACACTGCTACAGGAGTAAACACCAGCCACACCTACAGCAACCCTGGTACCTATACCGTTTCTTTAACTGTAAACGACGGAAATGGCAACAGTGGAAGTAAAACTATGAGCATTTACTTAGGTAGCTCAGATGGCGGCGGGGGTAATGGCTGTAATTTCAACACCCCGAGAGCTTCAGCCTTACCTTCTAAGCAAAATTCATATACTCATGTACATGTATCCTCCGGTGGCCCTAACTTGAGTAATATTTCAGACCTAACTATTAATTGGGATCTTCCTAATAATGGATTATATCAATTCTCAGCAAGAACTACCAATGGTTCTCCCAGCTGGTGGAATGATTTAATACCTAAGGCTTCACACAACTTCAACCAGTCACAGCCTTCTATTAGCCTTTCTGGCACTGGTTTTCCTGGTCTGGACGGTGAGTATTGGGTTACTTTTGATGGAGATAACTTTGTGATGGTTAGCAAAACAGATGATTACTACATTTATTTTTCTAACAGTGCCAGCGCACCGTCATGCTTATCAATAGCTAGCACAAGTAACTATGCTAGTTTTGGAGGCAAAGCGGATGAAATCATCTATCCAAACCCAAGCAATTCAGAATTCTCTGTGAGGATAAGTACTCCTGAGAAAGCTGAAAGTATAAACCTCTATGACAGCAATGGTCTGTTAATTCGCTCATATGCTAAAAAAAGCATCCAATCATCAATGGAAATTGGCGGCGAACTCCCTAGAGGATTATATATCTTAAAAGTAAATTATAGCGAAACAAGCAAATCTTATAAGCTTATTAAAAAATAATAATGTCAACAGCGGCTGTGCCAAATGGTGCGGCCGCTTATTTCTTAATCTTTCGCAAACATATAGGGTTAAAAACAAAAAAACTGAACGTAATAATCAGTTCAGCTCCTATTTTTATCTGGCTAATTGTCAAGGCCACATCCCTCCTTTCCTCCAAAGCCCAATCACTTGCTATCGCCAGCTTTATTATAAAAAGTGACTCTCCCTGAACAATTAATGGTTTCACAATAACTATCTACATCTGCACATTAGGTTGGTTAGGATGTTTATTAGTAAGAATCCAATACATACCCAAATCGCCTATAATTTTAGAAAAATCACTAAAATTAACAGGTTTTACTATGTAGCTATTCGCTCCCTCGTTATAGCATGCATCTATATCTGGTACCTCATTAGAAGAGGTAAGTATAACTACAGGTATATTCTGAGTTCGCGGATCCTTTTTTATTTTTCTTAATATGTCAATTCCACTCATTTTGGGGAGCTTAAGATCAAGCAAAATTAGTTTAGGATTAAATACTTTCCCTTTATTATAGGAATATTGCCCTTCATTAAACATAAAGTCAAGAGCCTCCTTACCGTCATCAATATGTAGCATATTGTTAGCGAGTTTGCTTTTCTTTAGGTTTCGCATGGTTAATTCGGCTTCATGATGGTTATCTTCAATCAGCAAAAGTTCAACTAGTTCAGTGTCCATCTCTGTTTAACATTTTTTGTCTCAGTGGGTATTGTAAAATAAAAGGTAGTTCCTTTATCAATTTCAGACTCTGCCCATATTTTACCACCGTGCTTCTTTATAATTCTTTCTACAGTAGCCAACCCTACCCCAGTACCTTCAAATTCACTTTCTTTATGCAGCCTTTGAAACACTCCAAATAATTTACCGGAATATTCCATATCAAACCCTACTCCATTATCTTTCACACAGAATGTGATTTCCTCATCACTTCTAAACGAATTAATCTCAATAATAATTTCAATTTTATTCTTAGAATATTTTAAAGAATTTGAAATTAAATTAGAAAATACTTGCTTCATCAATCCTGGATCACCTTTCATGTTTTCCAAATTCCCTAATTTCACATCTATATTCTTATTTTCTGCCACACTTATCTGCTCTGAAAGAACCTCCTCTACGAGGGGGCAGGTATCTATATCCTTAAGTTGAATATCTCTTCTACCCAATTTAGCAAAATTAAGAAGCTCATCTATTAGCACGCCCATTTTTATAGCATTATTGGAGATAATATTCATGAGCCTCTGGCTTTCATTATCCAAATCGTGTAAGTCTTCCTTGAGCATAGAAAGGTAGCCATCAATAATTCTAAGAGGAGCTCGTAAATCATGAGCTACCGTATAAGAAAAAGCCTCTAGCTCTTTATTAGCGCTTTCTAACTGCGCTTCTTTCACTTTGCGATAGGTGGCATTAGAAGATAATAAGGTTACACCCACTATATCTTTATTATGATCATAAATGGCTCTATATCTCAATTCAAACCACATATCTTCTGATTTCAGGTACTTTTCTTCCGTAATAACTTCACCTGCCAGCACTGAACTCATTTTCTCTCTTAAATCTTCATAATGCTCTGGTAGAGAAATAATTTCCGATAGTGGCCTACCTATATCAACCTCCTTATTATATATACCTTTAATAGACTTGGCAAAACTTTTATTATAACTAATACATCTTAAATTCTTATCTACAGAAATAATGGATATATCTCGAAGACTATCAATACTAGATCTTAAGAGTGAATCAGTCCATCGTACTTTAGACTCAGCTATTCTATGAGCTCTGTCCTTTTTATTGATTTTTATAATAGCCAACCAGATAAACATTGTGTTAGATACTATAATAAGCATTGCGGCTAGTGCTATTCCAAGCTCTTCAGAAGTCCTATATTTTAATTGCAACATTTCGGCCAGTAGGCCTGCAAAAAAAGTCAGGCCTACAGAAAGAGGCATAATTATTCGTGCTATTTTACCTCCAGACAAAGACGTGGTGACATCTCTCATTATGCCTATATTGCACGTATTAAAAAGAATAGCTAAGGATGCCGCTGCGAATCCTATAGCGGTATGCACTGCCATAGGAAAATAGGACAGTAAATCATAAAATTCCTTTACACCATAAGCATAGCCGATCAAAGAAAAATTAGCAAAGTAAAAAAGCATAACTGCGAGTATCTGATAATAGAAGCTATTCAGCTTAAAGCTTTTTCCAACCACTATAAAACCGCTAAGCATAAAACAGAAGGCGGTATTAAGCGCCATTCTATTCGAAATTTTTCCCTCTCCCTCTATTAAAAGGCTTTTATTAAAAAGAACCTCATCTACCTGAAAATGAAAGTTGGTCAAATAGAAAACAATGTGTAAAGAAGAAATTAGAATTAAAAGCAAAGAAAGAGTGCGAGTAAGCATTTTTCTTTCCTGCCAAAAAAGGGCGGCCCCATATAATACGAAACAAAATGCCGTGAGTGGATTCATAGCCACAAGCCCAGAAATAGGCCTCTTTATAAACTCCACATCAAACCCCCAACCTATAAGCACTATAAGCCCCAGAGTGATAACAAAATATATAAGATAGATAGACAGTGTTTTTAAAAATGATCTTAGGGCTGTGTCTACCCCAATCTCTTCTTTTCCTTTAGTCATATGATACTTTCTGATAATGTCAAAAAATACTTAATGTCTAGAATTGATTAGTTTCATTAATGAATATAATCAATTAACAACATAATATAAGATTATAAAATGGAGAAATATCATATATGTTTCTTATCAATCAGATTAGAAACATGACGTCTTTGCGCTTACCATGAAAAAACATAAGGATCTGATTTTCAAAACATAACAAAAATAAATATTTCTAAAAGCTGCATTATTTATAATCTAACACCTGATAAAATATTGGCATTTATCTCGAATGATAAGTAGAAGCCTTTTTAAAAGAATATTAACAGGGTAAATAGCGTTAAAGAAGGAGATATATGAGCTTCGATTAAAAATTTGTAAAAAATCAGACAAATCCTTTACATTTGAATCAAACCATACATTATGCATAGATCATTTATTATACTCATTCTACTACTTGCTACACACTATAGCCACGCACAAGAAGACTATCTGGTGACGCTGAAAAGGGATACTATTAAAGGAGAGGCACAAATTCTTCTTCCTTCAGAAAGAAATGATGAGATCATATTTAAAACTGATGAAGATAAAACAAGATACAAAGCCTATCAGCTATTATCGTTTTATCATGAAGGAGAACAGTATGTGCCTGTAAAAATGCCTGAAAAGTACGCTATAATGAAAGTTGTAAAACCTGGCTACCTAAGCTTGCTTAGCTACAGAATTGATAATAACTATGATTTTGGTAATCTTTACTTGCTCAAAAAGACCGGAGAAGGCACTGAAGTCCCTACTTTTCTGTTCAAAAAAATGATGACCGATTTTCTAGCTAATTGTGCCGAGGTGAGTAAAAAAATTGAAAACAAGGAATACAAAAGGTCAGACATCGAAACCATTGTTGATGAATATAATAATTGCATTATCAGGCAAACTGCAGATACCTATTCTAACGAAGAGCCGGTTAAAAAGAATAATGCCCAAGCAACTGATCATCCTGCCCTTGCCATTATTAAAAATATTAAAACTACTCTTGAAAGTTATAGCAAAGAAGAAACTGAAGATATCATAGCTGTGCTCTCAGACCTTAGTGATAAATTAAGTAAAGGTGAAAAAATACCTTCTTATATGGTTGGGGCACTAAAAGAAGAGTCTGAACCTTTTAAACAAATTCAAGCTGATGTAGAATCTTTGATTCAATCTATACAATAGCAAAAGCTCACCGAAAGATTCAAATAATAAAAGGCTGCCATCTCTGGCAGCCTTTTTATTTATCCAATAGCTTTTTTATTCTTCTTCACTGGTTTTAGCTCCTCTTTATTCTCCTCACTATACTCTGTAAGTGATTTATAAAAGCTAAAACACATGACTATAATAATTATAGCAAATGGCAGACCGGTGATAATAGAAGCGGTCTGCAAGGCGGTGAGTCCTCCTCCTACCAAGAGCACAGCAGCCACTAAACCTTCCATAGAAGCCCAAAATATCTTTTGACCCTTGGGAGCATCATGCCTTCCTCCAGAAGTAAGTGTATCTACCACAAACGAACCTGAATCAGACGAGGTAACGAAGAAACTAGCCACCAACAGCACGGTTACTATAGAAGCAAAGGATGTTAAAGGATACTGTTCTAGCAGATAATATACTGCAGTAGATACATCCTCTTTAACAGCCACCGTAACATCATGATTACCTAACAGCTCTTGATAAATGGCGCTACCTCCAAAAATAGACATCCACAAAAATGTGAATAAAGTAGGCACTAATAACACTCCAAAAATAAATTCTTTTATGGTTCTTCCTTTAGAAATTCTGGCAATAAATATACCTACAAATGGAGACCATGAGATCCACCAAGCCCAATAAAACACAGTCCATGTGTTCTGCCAGTTGGTTTCTTGTCCTACTCCCTTATAAGTGTTAGTCCAAAAACTTAGCTCAAAAAATTCATAGATATAATGCCCTATATTTTGAACGAATGATTTAAATAAGAAAAGCGTAGGTCCTACTACCAACATGAATAACATTAGAAAAATGGCCAAACGCATATTCCACTCACTCAGCATCCTGATACCTTTGTCAATTCCTAATATCAGAGATAGTGTAGCAAAAAACGTAATCACAGCAATGAGGATTACCTGTACCATCTCATTATTGTCAATTCCGAAGAGATATTCGAGACCTGCATTTACTTGCTTTACACCCAGCCCAAGAGATGTAGCTAATCCGAACAGAGTAGCTATAACACTAATTATATCAATTACATCACCAATAGGACCATGAATTTTGTCTCCGAATAACGGGTGAAATACAGACCTAATCGTTAGTGGCAGTTTCCGGTTAAATGTAAAAAATGCGAGAGCCAATCCAATTATCGCATACAATGCCCACGCATGTATGCCCCAATGCAAAAAGGTAATACCCATAGCCTCCTTAGCCGCCGCTACCTTATTCTCAGGATTCTTCATGAAAGGATTACTATTGAAGTGGAAAATAGGTTCTGAAACACTCCAAAAGAGCAGACCTATTCCCATACCAGCACTAAAGAGCATTGAAAACCAGCCTAAAGTTGTAAACTCTGGCTTGGCATCAGCACCGCCTATCCTGATATTCTTAAACTTGCCAAAGCCAAGAAAAATCGCAAATATAAGTAAACCATTTACCAATAAAATAAAGAACCATCCCACATGGTCTGCAATGTAATTTTGTGTTTTATTAAACCATGCTTCCATAGGCTTACCTACTATAAGAGTGGTAAGCACTAACCCTAAAATAATTACTAAAGAAGTAATAAAGACGGGCCCATTTGCTTTAATCCCTAAAAATTCCTTCTTATCACTTCTCGTAGTTTTTTCCGCCATATATTCTTAATGTTTGATTAAAAGTAATATCCAATATTTATATTAAATCGTGTTTCCCATTCCGCTTTAGGGTTTCCCTGTGCCAAACCTTCAGTCCACTCAGGGCCAATCCAAGGGTGATTTTTACCAGCAGCTAGGTCTATATATGTATAAACCTGCCCGGCAGTCACCATCACTCCCGATACATTGATATAAGTATCAGAAAAGGCACTAGAAGATTTCTGCATATATCCGAAATCATCATATACTTTTAGCTGAGAAACAGGGCCCCAAGTTACAGGTATAACGTAACCGACACCCAAAGTATAAGTAGTAGCAGATGCTGCTGTTAAATAAGGTGCGCCATAAGCTGTCATAGCTATGATGTCATCCCGCTCCCCTTCTGGGTTTTCAGGAGAATATTCATAGTGAGACACCTGCGCTTTAAGATCAAACCGGCCAGCCAACAGCTCATAATGTCCCGCCAATGCATAATGATTACCCATATCTTCGGTAGTAAGGTTATATAAGCCACCATACTGTACAGATGCCCCTAGCTTATGCTTTACACTGCCTGTAAGTAATTTATAAACAAGCTTACCATTTACCTGATTTACCTCTTTGTTTCTAAACTGTAGAGAGCCATCTCCATTATAATCAATAGAAGCCACATCATAAGAATATCGGCTATCAGAGACATCACTATTAGACCCGAAATTGAGCTCTTCTGCATTTTTAAAAAAGGCAATATCATAATCCCATTTCTCACTTCGATGCTTAAACTTAAGGCCCATATCGTGATCATCTTCCAGACCAACGTAGTAATTTAAACCAAAAAACCAATTATGAGAATCATACTGGGTAATACCGAAGGGAACCTGTGTGAGGCCTAACTGTAGTTCATCCTTCGTATTGAAATCATAAGCTATCCAACCTTGTTTTAGCATGCCCCCACCAAATGCAGAAGAATATAGCCTATATTCGGCATTGAGCTTTACTCCCTTATAACTTGCTTTCGCATTGATTCTAAAGAGGTCATAACCGAAGTCACCACCTCTTTTTTGCTGCCCGTCTTTCCATGAAGATAAATTATAATTAAACCTGAGAGCTCCTCCAACTTGAATTTTTGGTTTTTCTTCCTCGCCTTCTTTTTCCTGCGCCAATAAAGGCATGGTGGCTAATAAGCAAAGCCCTACCACCCCAATTATAAATTTCATTAATACTTAAAAATTTGGTTACATCCTATCCCACATCCAAGCCCCATAGCCAAGTGGCTATTATCAAGTTACCTTTTGCTATAGCAAAAAAAGCAGAAAAAAACACAAAGGGCAAACTTACACCAACTACGCTCCATACCAAAAATTAAGTTAATGGATCAAGTTATATACTAATCTAAAGCTACTTTTTTGAATGTGTCAGATATATAACCTTATATTTAAGTGAATAGTTTAATAAAATTATTGAAGCAAACTGATAAGCTCTTCCTTCGTAAGGTTATTTAGAAGGCTATTTTCATCATTGATAATTCCTTCGAGCAACTCCTTTTTGGAAGACTGCAGCTTAATGATTTTCTCTTCAACAGTACCAGGGCATATTAATCTTACGGCCGTAACTTTCTTATCCTGACCTATTCTGTAAGAACGATCAATAGCCTGATTTTCTACAGCAGGATTCCACCAGGGATCTACCATATACACGTAACTAGCCTCTGTAAGGTTAAGCCCAACCCCTCCAGCCTTCAGGCTGATGAGAAAGACCCTTATATTATCCTCTTTCTGGAAGCGCGTTACTATTTCTTCTCTATTTTTCGTAGAACCTGTAAGCATAGCATAGCCCACCCCTTTCGCCTCTAGCTCCTCTCGTATAAGATCAAGCATACCCACAAACTGAGAGAAAACCAACATTTTATGATAAGGAGCATGATTATCCACCTGCTCCATAAGCACTTCTATCTTAGCAGAAGTTTCCTTAAGCTCTGCAGGAGTAGTTTCTAGCAGTTTAGGAGAATTGCAAATCTGACGTAACCGAGTAAGCCCTTTGAGTACATACATGGATGTTTTTCGAATATCATCGGTTCCTTTATCTTCCATGTACTCTCTTAGCTCCTTTTCACTAGCTTCATAAATGCGCTTTTGTTCGGGTTTCATTTCACAATAGATCACCAGCTCCTCTTTTTCCGGCAACTCCTTAGCTACTTGATCTTTAGTTCTTCTTAGCAAAAAGGGACTTATTTTATCCTGTAGCTCCTTGGCCCTCTTCTTACTCTTAAATTGATCAATAGGCGCTGAATATCGCTCTTTAAAAAACTGTTTGCTCCCCATGAGACCCGGGCAGGCAAACGAAAACTGACTATAAAGATCAAAGGTATTATTTTCGAAGGGGGTACCCGTTATTACAATCTTATTCCGAGATTTTAACAACCTCGCTGCCTTATAGCGCTGAGAACTAGGATTTTTTATTTGCTGTGATTCATCCAGAAATATATAATCAAACATAAAATTCTTTAGAAAAACGATATCAGCTAGTAGTGTACCATAGCTGGTAAGTATTATATCATACCTCCCAAAGAGAGTAGTATCTCTTTGTCTATCAACTCCTTTCATTTCTAACACCTCCAAATCAGACGTAAATTTATCTATCTCAGACCTCCAATTAAATCTGAGCGTAGTAGGCACTACCAGCAAATGAGGCTTCTTTCCTTGCTTCTCCTTTAAAGCCAGGATAAAAGCGATAATCTGTACAGATTTACCTAAGCCCATATCGTCGGCCAGGCAACCGCCAAAGTTAAAGTCATCAAGAAAATTGAGCCAATTCAGACCTTCCTTCTGATACGAGCGAAGCTCTGCTCGCAGCCCAGCAGGTACATTAACATGACTTATAGCTTTAAAATTGTCGAGCTTTTCATGGTAAATGGCCAACTCATGTCTTACGGGTTCATCTAACATCTGAGCCTCAAACAGACTTTCTATGGCTGAGAAATTGACTTTAGGAAAGGTAATCATATCCTGTTCGTCAATTTCCCCTGCATTAAAGTAGGCTTCAAACTTCTTCATCCACTCTTGTGGAAGCACGCCAAAAGTGCCATCATCTAGCTGCACATATTTCGTCTTGTTACGTACAGCTGCTTTCACCTTTTTCATAGAGGCTTTTTGCTTGCCATAGCGCATGTCTACATCTGCATTAAACCAATTGATACCGCTCACCACTTTAATATCAATACTCACAGGATTGGGGTTCAGACGATTACCCTCTATTTCATCAAATCCTAAAATAGTGATATTATCTTCGGCCCATTCCCTACATGTTTTAAGGAACCACTCTTCTTCTAAAAAGCGGCTTTTATGTAAGTAGAAATAAGAGAGATCATTTTCCTCTAACTGCTCTTCAAAGAAAGTATGCTGCCTGAGCATTAAAGCCAGAAAATGTGATTCTTTACTGACATCTCTTTTCACCAAAAACTCATTACCTTCACTATCGTAGGCATAAATCTGCTTGCGGCTCCTAACCTCCACCTCTACGTCACTATATCTCATCACAGGGATGAGCATTACGAAATTATCAAAATCAGAAAGATAGATAATTTTCTCCTCTGTGTCATTGAAGCCTTCTAATTCAAGCTGCTCTTCAGTAGCCTCTTCTATGAATCGATACACCACTTCTACCTGCTTTTCAACCTCCTCTAAAAACTGTGTTCTAAACTCTTTAAAAGCGGATGAATGGACAATAAGCTTACCCCCTTTCTGATTGAGCAAGTCTAGCAATTGGATAAGCTGCAAGCTTGGAAGTAAATGAAGTTGCTCGTCTATTTCCAGAAAACAATTATACTTCAGCCTCACCTCACTAAGCCTAAAGCTTTTTTCTTTAAGAATAATTTCTGATTCGATCTCAAAGTACCGGTCTAGTTTAGAAACCAAAAGTTTCACCTTTCCTGCAAAGGCTGCCACTGGTACCTGAGATATAGAACTGGCACTCATCTTATTTGAAGCCCTAGTATTATGCTCATAAAATTCATATTGCAATGGATTTTTGACAATATAAGAAAGCACTGCTAAATCTTCTACGGTAAGCGACTCACCTTTAAAATCCTGAAACTTACTTACCCCTAACAGAAATTTAATTTCCTTTCCATCGTGCAGATCCCAGACATGGTCCTGAGGATTTACCTGTACCAATGGATTTTTGACTTTACCTTTTTGGGTACGATCAGCACGATAAATTGAAATAAGCAAATGGTTGTAATATTGGTGCTTTCTTAGCACCAGTATGTTATTGCTGTGATCAATACAGCTTGGCAATAACTTCTCTTCATTGATTTTTATCCGATTTTTCAGACTTTTAAGACTATCCGCTGTCACAGAAATTAGCCCGGGGTGGGCTGCTGTAATGATCAGCCGGCCATGCTCTAATTCAATATCGAAGTACTCATCCAGGTCCGATTCATTTTCAAGACCATATTCAAAGGCCTTTTTTTGCAATGTCTTACGCCTGATTTCCTTATCAAAAAATATCAGAAAATTATCCGAATTTACCATCAGGTCAAGCACCTCCGCCTGATGTTCACATAAAAGCATATCTTCTCCCGAACAATTGCACAGAACTACCAGCTGCTTTTCTGTTTGTGATAACACCACTTGAAAGTTTGCGTTTGATGAGCTAACAGTAAACACTCCCTGATTTACCTGCATTAGCTCCACTGCCCCCCTCAAATCTTCTCCTTGAAAAGGATGGTCATTAAGTAATTGAGCTATTTGATTCTGAGGAAGAGTATTGTCTTTTTCAGTATGAAAAATATAGTGATGCTGCTGTGGCAAATCACTTTTTTTGCGACCTGAGTCAGTCATAAAACCAATTATTGCTTTTGCTCAGAAGTAGATTCTATCACCACGGCCTCTGTAGTAAAAGAAAGACCTTGCTGCGAGGCCGTACCAATCATAACTGCTTGAGCAAAAAACTTATCTGATGCTTTGGCACTTCCCCACCTAACAATAAAATTAGCTCCGGCTCCTCCTGCAGCATCATTATGAGCCACTACTATTTCCACGGTTTGTAAAGGAGTAAGCACAATTGGCTTTTCTATATAATGCTTCACCAAATCGCCTTCAGAGTCATAATAATCGATAGCTGTTACATATACACTATCCTGCATGTTTATATTTCTTAGGCTAAGGGTAGCTGCCAGAGCAAATCTTCGCGTTCCATCTAAATGATATATATCAGAATACACGGGCACATACAGAGTTTCCTGATAAGCAAGTTGAGATACATCTAAATCTACATAGTGATAGTTTTCGCTAGGATGCGTTTTCTTTTTTACTTCAGCCTCTTTTCTCTGCTCTGCCTCAGGTGATTGGCATGCTATACATATGCCAATCATCAAAAGCACACTCCAATATTTCATATAGATTCCCTTTATCATGATTACACACCTAAAGCTACAAAAAGTTTGAATTAATTTTCGAAGTGCACTCAAAGTCTCACTCAACAATAATGACAACTCAAAAAAACTGACAAAACAATTTTCAGATAATCATGAAAAAGATTTTACAAAAGAGACTTTTTTTTAATCGATAATCAGAAAAAAGTAACTGTACTTCATGAAAAACAAAGCTGAACAAAGCCTAATAAAAAGTATTATATTCTCTAATATTAAACTTTAGCCAAATAATAATTTAACACAAATAATATAAGTTACATATTATTTTGCGACGAAGGATTAATAATATAAACCTAAAACAGCCTCACACTCATAAAAAAAGGCAATTCATAAATAATAAAAAGACAATTGTTTTATTATTTAATACAATGAAATCAAATAATAACAATAAATGATAATAGACTTTTAATTAATTATTCCCATACATAAATTGCCGTCGTTCAATTTTAACTAAACCCAAGCATTATTATGAAAAATCTATTCAAGAGAGGAACTCTCTTACTTGGCGCAGCCATGTTTTCTTCGGCAATCATTATTTCTTGTAACGATGAAGAACAATCACTTAATCAACCTACCCAAAAACCAGAAACTAAAGAAGCAGTAGAAACCACTGTAGATGGGCACGGAGACATTATCCCTGGAAGCTACATAGTTACCCTAAAACAGGATGCTGCTGGTACTAACATGAGAACCATGAAGGGGTATGCTACCAGACAGGCCGTAGCCAAACCTGTAATGAGTGACATGATCACCCGCGCTGGTTTGCAATCAGATCAATTGAAAAATGTTTACTCTGCAGAAGGAATGTTGGGTTTTTCCGTTGATAACGTAAACAATGATGATCTAGAGAAACTAAAGAGCATGCCAAATGTAGAATCTGTTACTCCAAATAGAGTAATCGCTCTTATCCCATGGTACTGCGCATTATTCCCATGGTTGCCAGACTGCGATGAAGATCCTGAACCAAATCCAGATCAAACCACTCCATGGGGCATCACTCGTGTTGGCGGTGCTACTGACTTCAGCAATTCATCTAAAAAGGCCTTTATCATTGATACTGGTATAGACCTGGATCACCCTGATTTAAATGTAAACACTTCTTTAAGCAGAAGCTTTGTTACTGGCAGCCCTGATGATGGAAACGGACATGGTACACACGTGGCCGGTACTATTGGTGCTATCGATAACGGCATAGGCGTAGTAGGTGTGGCAGCTGGCGTACAGGTAGTTGCAGTACAAGTACTTAACGCATCTGGTTCTGGCTCTTACGCAGGAGTTATATCAGGCATTGACTACGTAGCTCAAACCGGTAATACTGGTGATGTAGCTAACTTAAGCTTAGGAGGACCTGCTGACAATTCTATTGACAACGCCATTAAAGCACTTGGCAATGCAGGTGTGTATGTTTCTTTAGCCGCAGGTAATGAATCTCAAAATGCGAATAACACATCTCCTGCAAGAGTTAATGGATCTAGAATATTTACCGTTTCTTCTATGACAAGCAGCGACGCCCTTTCATATTTCTCTAATTATGGAAACCCTCCTGTTGACTTTGCTGCTCCTGGTTCTGACATAGCATCTACATGGAAAAATGGAGGTTACAATACTATCAGTGGAACTTCTATGGCTGCTCCTCATGTAGCGGGGCTCTTGTTAGTTACCAATGGTAATATACAAAGTGATGGATATGTCTCTGGAGATCGTGATAGCAATCCAGATCCTATAGCTCACAAATAAATTTCATAATTCAAGTATTACTAAAGCCTCTGGAGTTATTCAGAGGCTTTTTTTCTTCATTTCAATTGAAAATTAATCTAAACATTGTCATGAAAAATCTTACCCTAAAATACCCACACCTCATTAGTATAGCCATACTTTTCTCCTGCCTTATTGCCTGTGATGAAGAAGACCATACGATTAAAAAAACTGAAGTGAGAGAAGCTGCTGAAATCACCTTAGAAAAGCATGGAGACATCATTTCGGGGAGCTATATAGTTACCTTAAAACAAGGGTCAGCACAAAGCAACATGAGAACTATGAAAGGATACGCCAACAGACAGGCAGTAGCTAAACCTCTCATGCACGAAATGATTAAACGCGCTGGCTTGCAGCTCAATCAATTGGAAAATGTTTACTCCGCAGCAGGAATGATGGGTTTTTCTATCAACAATGTAGCTAGCAGTAACCTTGCAAGACTAAAGCGTATGCCTGAGGTAGAATCTATCACTCCTAACAGAGTAATTGCACTTTTACCCTCCTATTGTGACCTTTACCCATGGATGGATGCTTGCAGCTCAGAGGCTCACGCTAACTCAGGTCAGACCATTCCTTGGGGCGTTACCTGGGTAGGCGGCCCTACAGATATGAGCAACTCAAGTAAAAAGGCTTTTGTTATCGATACTGGTATTGACCTTGATCACCCTGACCTCAACTTAAACACTTCTTTAAGTGTAAGCTTTGTAGGTAGCAATGGTAATGATGGCAATGGACATGGAACACACCTGGCGGGCACCATTGGCGCTATTGATAACAACATAGGTGTAGTAGGTGTGGCTGCTGGAATCCAACTAGTAGCCGTTCAAGTACTTAATAATCAAGGATCAGGATCTTATGCTGGCGTTATTGCTGGCATTGATTATGTAGCACAAACAGGTGAACCGGGAGATGTGGTCAACTTAAGTCTGGGAGGCCCAGCCAATAATTCTATTGACAATGCCGTTATAGCTCTAGGCGCATCAGGCATATATATTTCCATAGCTGCTGGCAATGCTGCACAGAATGCTAATAATGTATCCCCAGCCAGAGTTAATGGTGCCAACATATTTACTGTTTCAAACATGAATAATAAGGGCTGGCTGGCCAACACCTCTAACTATGGCAACCCTCCTATTGACTATGCCGCTCCTGGAACAAATATTTTATCAACATGGCTCAACGGTGGTTATAATACCCTCAGCGGCTCATCCATGGCTGCTGCTCACGTATCCGGCCTTCTATTAGTAACTAATGGCAATATCCAAATCAATGGCTATGCTAATGGAGACCCTGACGGCACCCCTGACCCAATAGCTCACCAATAAACTTCATTATCAAAAAAGCCTCTGAACAATTTCAGAGGCTTTTTCATATGTTTAAAATGACTTGTAAAAATCTGAGGATAACCTTGATCTATTTAGACAAATCAGAATCTTCGCTTTAAACAGTAACATTATTCACTCAACTAAGTATTCATATGCCACTCTAAAAGCAACATGAAGAACGGTTATTATGAATCCGCCTTTATAATTAAACCTTCTTCTACTTCCTTTTTATGGTGATTTTCTTGCCACTGTAACTTATTACGTTATCATATTTTTCAGATAAGCTAAGCCCAGTCCCAGCTTTTTCACTCACAAAAACGATGTTAAACTTACGAGACTTAATCATACCAGGAAAAACACCCTTACAATCGCCTATAGTCAGCGTTTTGCGCTTATCATCCCATCGAAAAGAAATGGTCGAATACTGTCCTTTTTCATAATTATAGTTATCAAATTCATCTTCATATAGCGTAAATTCTCCATCGGCGCCTTCATAAATACGAATTTCAAGGTTGTCCCATTTTTTCTCTGTAGCATACTGAACATCAGGCCCCCAAGGTAAAATTGAACCCGCTCGCACAAATAAAGGAATTATATCCAGCGGAACATTCTTTTGCACCGTTTGTCCGCCATTATGCTTTACCCCTGTCCAAAAGTCAACCCAATCAGCTCCTTTGGGTAAATAAACCTCTTTGGTTTTAACCTCACTAAAATCTTCTACCATTACCGAATCCTCGCCCTGAGCTTTCTTCTTTGTATACATAGACTCAGTTATAGGATTCACTAACAAAGAACTGCCCAGCATAAATTCATCATTAATATCTAGCGCTTTCTCATCATGAGCAAAGTCCATCACAAGGGCTCTCATCATGCTTGATTGATGTGCAGTAACCTCCCATGACGTTGAATAAATATATGGCAATAAATGATATCTCAACTTGATGTATTTCTCAATAGCATCATAAGTAGGATTTCCTTTTTCACCAAACTGATAGATTTCACGAGGATAACCTTCTCCGTGAGAGCGCATCATTGGGCAAAATGCACCAAATTGCATCCAACGAACATGAAGTTCGCGGTAATCAGGGTTTTGAAGTGGGTTATTAAATTTCCATAAAAAGAAGCCTCCTACATCACTATTCCATTGTGGTATACCTGATAAAGACACGTTCAATCCGGCAGATATTTGATTTCGCAACGCTTTCCACGAAGCTACTACATCTCCAGACCATAAGTTAGCACCATAACGCTGCTGACCAGCAAAGGCCGAACGGGTAAGAATGAAAACTCGCTTGTCTTTAGTTTGAGATAGCTGATGCTCGGCCACACCACCTACCGTCATTAAGGGAAAAGCATTACGCACTTTTCTAAATGAACCTAAATATGTTTTGGTATCATAATCAGAGGGCTTCGCATTCAAATGGTCGGGTTCCGATGAATCAATCCACCAGCCATCCATGCCTAGTGAGAAGATGCCTTTGTCCAAATATTTCCAGTAAATATCACGAGCGGCAGGGTTATAGGCATCATATACTTTTACTCCTGAAGGATAATCCATGCGTGGCGGCCAACCTTCTATACCAGATTGTGGCCAGGTTTCAAAATTAAATAATGCTTGCATACTGTCTAGCTCATTATATTGTTTTGTCTTCGGCCCAAATGAATTCCAGATAGAAATAATCATGTGTGCATTCAATTCATGAACATCATTTACCATTTTTTGAGGATCATAAAATCTAATATTTAGAAAATCCATAGCATTCCACAGATAATTACTGCCCCAGTATTGCCAATCTTGTATAATACCATCAAGAGGTATACCTAATTCTCTATATTTTTTAACAACGCCAACCAGCTCATCCTGACTTTTATATCGCTCTCGGCTTTGCCAAAATCCATAAGTCCATAAAGGAAACATAGGAGCTTGACCGGTAAGGTTTCTCATACCTGCAATTACGCCATCAGCATTACCGCCATAGATAAAATAATAATCGATCCCGTCTCCTACATCTGATTTGAAGCATGTACTATCTTGGGTATCTTTAAAGGTAGTTGGAGAGTAATTATCCCAAAATATGCCATAACCTTTGTTAGATTGAAAAAAAGGAATGTAATCATCAGTATTACCTTGTATCATTCTTAATTCAGCACCACGTTTTGACATAAGCCCTTCTTGCTGTTGCCCAAGGCCATAAATAGCTTCACTTTTATTGAGAACAAATGATTGAGAAACGGTATATGTTTTAGTTCCCGCATCATCAAAATCAACCAATGAAACACCTTGTTCCTTTTCACTTAAAATCGGTGTACCTTGCCTAATAAAGGATATGCGACCACTTTTAAGATCTAGCATTACCTGCAATGCTTTAGTATCAAGAAGCAAGCCTTTATCCACCTCTTTAATACTAAATTTAGTATTATCAGGAGTTTGAGTTACCGAAAGGCTTTGTTTATCAAAGCTATCTCCACGAGGATATTTTATGACTCTGATAGTTGTGGGACTATAAACTTGTATTTCTACATCAATAGAATGTATTGAAGTCTTAATGCCATAATCAGTTCTATCGTATTTTTGTGCTATTGCAATAAAACTAAAAAATAGCAGCGTTAAGGTTAAATTAAATTGTAATATTTTCATATTCAATATTTTTCTAAAGATAATATTTATTACTCTATCACTCAAATTTATCATACCCTCAGTTGTTATAAATTATAAAACATTGAATACTAAAAACTTACAGAAAACTCATTTTAACATGATAGTCACACGGAAGTGAATCGAGTTAATTTTTCATTGCCTTTAAAATACTTTTTGAGAAGAAATGCACCCCTTTCTATAGCATTCAGAACCCGAAATAATACAGAACAAAATGCCACTAAGCATCATAAAAAAGGCCATTCAAGAATGATTTGAATGGCCTTCTATATTAAGCTACGCTCTTCTCTTAGTACAGAATTTGAACTGCTTTTCGGTCACCATCAGTAAGTCTAAAATTACGATCAACCCAGCTATACATAATAGAATTATCATCCATATAAGGAGTTCCTTCTATGTAGATGCCAGTGTCATCTGATGGATGTGCTAGTCCAATGGTATGTCCTAACTCATGCCCCATAGTATTCTTTTTATAAGAGGCAGAATAATTATTAAACTTAGGATTAATCTTAACCCAATTTCCTGCATAACCATTGTAAGGATAAAAAGCGTAAGCTACTGTATTCTCATCAAAAGTTGAAGTAGGCTCTACACTTACCAATACATCATAGTCGTTACTACTGCTCACCTCTCTGAAAGAAATAAAACAATCTTCCACGTTGGTCCACTCCTTCATAGCGCTAACTGTTGCCTTGCGCCATCCTGCAGGCACATTAGGATGTATATAAACCCTAATATCTCTACCTTGCCTGCTATTCACTAAATATTGAGTCCTTTTTTGAGCCTCCTTAGCCACTTTTGATGGATTTTTACCCCCTTCCAAGTATGCATCTATATGGGTAAGAGGCATAACCACATCTCCACCAATTATAAACGCCTGAGCTGCTTCATTGTAAGCAAATTCACTTTCTTTAAGGCCAGTCTCTTTTAAATAAGAGTAATATTTTTCCAACTTATCTGATGGTAGCTTGTCATCGATGTTGGGTTTAACTTCCCCTTCTTCCGCACAAGAGTAGAGTCCGAAAAATAAGATAAGGGATAGATACTTGTAGGCATTAAAATACCTTTTGATTGTAACAATCATTTGTAACTGAGTTTAGGTGAAAAAATTAATCTAAAGCGACAAAGCTAATTAAATCAGCCAGAATAATTAAGGCCATAATTACCAACAAAACCTAATTGATTGATTCTAAGAGCGATTAATTTAGGATTTTTTTTAACCTACAGTAAACCAATAGCTTGCACCAAACACCTATTTTTCACCTTACACACTGCAGATTAAATAGCTCCAAAACAAGCATTCTCTCCGTTATAGAAATTACACACCTCTTTCACTGTAAAGCACCAGGATTCTATCCAACCAGATCGCAATGGGATTACGATTATACCTTCTGGGCATTTGCAATTCCTCTAATAAACTGGCATTACGAATGTCAATGAAAATTTATGGGGTAATGGAATTGCGTGCTAGCTAAAGCGCATAGATACAATGGAGACTATACTCGCACATTTATTTTAGCATTCAGGGGTCAACTTTATGACTATTTCCCCACATACTTTGCAGGTATTTCAGCTTTATCAGATTCTATTGTCCATAAAAGGCTAACTATCCACCAACGTCCACCATAATAGGTCAATTGATAGCTATTTATTCCTTTTTCCTCAGATCCTTCAGAGTCTTTACCATAAAAACTCTGGAATACTTGTGCTATTCCATTGTATTCATCTACAACCTTATGAATTTCCTTTTCAAGGTATCCTTGTTCATAGTAAGGGTCTTTCAAGAGGCTAAGAAAGTCATCAAGTGGAACGGTTTCAGCATTTGAAGCATCTGCAACTGTAAGTATGGCAGACGGGTGAAATAAATTTCTAATTGCTGCAGTATCCATCTTCTCCCCTTTTTCTATGGTTATCTGATCAAGTAGTTCACCAATAATGCCATTTATAGATTCAACAGGGGCTAAAGTCTTTTCCTGAGCTAGAGAATTTAGTGAAGTAGATAGAATAAGTACTATGTAGAGAAATAATTTCATAATAAGACTTATTAAAATTTTATTATAAAACACGTAAAAAAACAATATTATTATATTTTAATTAATAAAATTAAATATATAATTTTAAAATCCATATAAATCACAATTGCATTGCGATTTTATCTCCAGGCATTTACAATGCCTGCTATCAAACTAGCATTGCAAATGCTTATGAAAATTTATGTCGGAATGGATTTGCGGGATAGCTAAAGACAGATTAGCTAATACTTACTTATCACCGTAATGTATAATTTTAATCCAGCCTCTTCCATTCATAAAAAACCCAATGCCCCATTCGTTCAAACACCTTGAACAATTGCCCACACTTATTACAATTTACCAGATAGTAATCAATCCATTTATCCTCAATTTTGACGGTTTTGAGAACAGCTATATTGTTGTATTCTTTTTCAGGGTTTAGATCAAGCCCGATAGTCGGAAATAACGAGCAGGAACAGCCGTTATTCTTACTGTAATGTTCGATAACCTTAATTGCATACTCACCAAATCTTGAATTTGGTGCAAATCCGCCACCCAGCTTTAAACCTTGGGCTTTAGAAGCTATTACAGGTAAATATGGAATAAGGGGTTTTATTATCCTTTCATTTTGAGAATTGGTTATTACAAACCAACCACCTCTTCTGACTCCTTCGGCTTCCTGAGATGTTAGATCTGCTATTATCTGTGAGGTCTCCATAATTAAAATCACTGCTTCCCGTAGCAATGAGATTTGAATTAACTGTTTATAAAATTAGCTTAGACGGCATTAGAAAACTAAAAGTTCAGAAAATTCTCTGATAAATCACTTCGGCAGCTGTTTGTCCGTGAGCAGCCCAATGCATTTTATTTTGCACGGTTTTAAAAAAGGTCTGTGAAAGGTCTGCCTTAGGATCATAGTCTATACTTGTGGAGTAGATGTCTAGCACTTTTCGCCAAAAGACTTTTTCTGACGAACGGATATCTCTTATGCGAGCTAGTAATTCATCAAAATAATTACCTCCACCCGCTTCTTTGAGCAGTTCATCGTTCATGGTAAAGCCTTTCACAATGTACTCTCGCAAACGAGCCGTTGCCCATTGTCTGAACTTGGTACCTTGAAGACTTTTTACACGATATCCAACTGAAATAATGACGTCTAAATTGTAATGCTTGACTGACTTTTCTTGCGTCTTTCCCTCAATAGCTCCATGTTGAGTGGTATGTCGGAACTCCCGACACACCAGTGCTTCTTCCAATTCTCCTTCTTTAAAAATGTTATTGATGTGTTCAGTGATAGTACTGCGTCCCTTTTGAAAAAGCTCAGCCATTTGTGCCTGAGTCAGCCAAAAGGTTTCATTTTCTAACCGGGTTTCAATTTTAGTGAGCCCATCGTCTGATTGATATATGATAATTTCAGATTGCATTCTCTTCTATTCGTTTTCTAAACTCGGATTAGTGTAAAAATTGGAAATTTCGATTTTATCCTCCGGGCATTTACATTGCTTCTGGGTAAACTGGCATTACAAATGCTAATGGTAATTTTTATTCAGATTACATTTCGTATCTAAGCAATAGTATTTCTTTCTTTTCCGAATAAGGGTTAACCGCCACTGTAAATTCATTAGCCTGAATATCTCGCATAATTACTCCTACTATAAATAAAATGTCATCACCCTTGTCGTTTAGAGGCCTAAAACTATAGCCAAAGATCCTGAATCCCTCATCGGTTACATTACCGAACTGTGAATCATATTTCTTTAAATTTTCAATAAGTTCATTTTTATCATATGAAACCAGAGATGAGTCATTAAGCATAGGCCTTAAATCATCAAATTTCTTTTGCCTGATAATATTTACAATACTGTCTACAAATACCATTTTTTGATCTACTATCTCAAGCTCCCATGTACTAATCTCAAACTTATTTTCCGTGTTTTCAGGCAATACTATTATAGGGTTGATGTGAGTATATTCCTGGCGCTCTTCCTTATTGAGGTTTCGATAAAAACGATAGGCTACATTGTTAGCCACAAAGCCAAGATTGTCCGCATACTTTGCTAAACCTTCACTTTTAGAAATCTTAAGCTCAAAGTATTTGGTATCACTCTTCCTTGCATTAAAGCTACTTCCTATGGAATACTCACAATATCCACCGTAGAACCCAACTACATCATTTACACCAGCATTTTCTGTATCCGATATATTGAAAAAGTAGGAAAGAAGTCCTGTTTTTTGCTCACCTTCTCTTGGAGAACAACTTAGAGTAAGTATGAAAACGATTATTAATAATTTATTCATTATAAATCTCTTATTGTACAGTACTCCTCACCACAATTGCAGTAGTAACACATAACCAACCTTATTCTTGAGGGTCAATTTACCCCTTTTTATCATAAAGCCCATGGTGAATATTTAAAGATAGAAAATATCTAAATGCAAGCTGAAACGGAGCGCATCACTCCGTTACAGTGATCTCAAATTCTTCCTCAAATTTTCGAGCTTTACCTCCTGATATTTGAGTTGCTCTAATTTTAATTTTGTGGGTTCCCTCCGTGGCACCTTTAATCCTTACTATTCCATCATAGTTCGTTGATGCCTCAGATGGTAGCTCTACAAACCCCTCTTCAGTTTGTGGATCATCAATTTCATATATGTATTTTACTGCCACCATCTTGGCTTGCGAAATAGCTCTCCCTCTGAAGGTCTCGCCTTTCCTAATGGTATAATCATCACTAATCACCATCGGTTTGACGAAGTCAACAGCAAGGAAATAGCTGTCAAATAATTCTCTGACATGGTTAATTGTTGAGAGGTTAAATAATAGTAATGATGTGGCAAATTCCTTCGTTGGGTTGTCTGTATAATCCTGAAATGCCTGCTTTATGAATGCTGTATCAACTTTGATAGTATCATATTTATAGCGGGTAAGGCTAATTAGATCATCTAAATCAGATAATTCTATTATACTGTCATTTGAAATTCGTTTAATCAGTTCGTCTGTTCTACTAGAAAATTGTTCACACATCCGAATAAAACGCTTTCCTGCGGGTGAACTGCCTGTTTCAAGCACCTTATCATTCAGCTTATCAGTTGCCTCATTAATCTTTGTTTTCAGATAGTCGTTCTTTATAAGTACTGCCGAATCTACCCGTTCGTTACTGCATGATTCAAAAATTAAAAGTGATAGAAGTAACATTAAAAATTTATTCATCTCTATTATTCTGATTAGTGTCTTATTTAATCCAGCTAGATTGAGATTTTATCTTCCGCCCATTTCCACTGCCTCTGAATAAACTGGCGATACGAATGCTAATGAAATTTTTATAGCAATGGAATTACGACATAGATAATTATACCCATTTTCTAATTATATCATTAACTGTTTTCCTAACATTTTTATATCTAGAGTTTCCATTAGTCAATACAAATTTGATTTCTCCATTCTCAGGTGAATTATCTTGCCTAGGCAGTTGTATTAATTGATAATTTGTGAGAGAATTTGCATTAAATTTTTGATGAATTTCTAAATTTTGTTCAAAAAATGAAAAATTGTTTACTGTTTTGACATGTGAAGATGGTGGCCGAAGAATTTCAATTATAAATGGTACAATATAATTCCTAGCCAGATTATCTAAATCAATTATATTTTTCTTTGGAGGCACAAATAAAACCATAATACTCAACGGAACAAGGAATGGAAACAGGACACTGTTTTCCTTTTTAAATTCATTTAGCTTTATTCGAACTTGAGCTTTTAAAATTTTTGAGTCTCCATCCTCTGAAGGTTGTTTGCCTAAATCAAAGAAATCTGAAGCCAGAAAAACATAATTTTTAGTTGACTTCCATAATTCCACATAAAACATGTCATTTTTACATTCTCTATTACCCGAAAACTCAGATTGAAATAAATGAACCAAATCATAAATATTCATTCGGTTAAAGCTTAGATAATGCTCCTGTATTTCCTTTTTATAGAGCAACTCACGTGTCAAAAAATATTCCTCTCCAAATGTATTTTTTATCTCTAGCTGATTTTTTAAAAGATTATTGTAATCACTATACGCCTTAGCATTATCGTCTACACCTTCATCCTTCAAATATTCTACAAATTTGTAATTATTAGAATAATCCTTATCAATAAAGTCATTTCTTATTATTCGATAAGCTAAAGAAATATCTTCGTAAAATGATTTTAAAGTACTTGTCTTTATCCTTATTTGGGCTTCATTATCGCCATGCTCATTCAAATGATAATTTGCTATTAATATTTTTATTTGACTGTCATCTTTAAATAAGATTCCCTCAAGATCATCAATCTCTGGCATTGGTTTATGTAATAAATCAAGATAGTTTTTAGTAAGTGTTTGCAATGGTGGAGGATTGCCCTTAGTTGTATAATAGTCTATCTCCAAGATTAGATCGCCTCTGTATGCTCTTCTTTTGCTTTCCTTAAGCCTTTCCTTAATTGCTTTCCTGAAATTTTGCTTATCTTCATATTTTAAGGACTTTTTGGTCTTTGGCTCTTGTTTTATTATAAAATATATCTCCTTTAATAATCTTCTTCTTTGAAGACTTTTTTGTCCATTCATAGTTTCGATATATTCCTTCCGTATCATTTTTTCATAAGATTAGGTAGATACTGATGAGGTATGCAAATACCCCTTACTTTATATAATGTTTAATCTATCCTTTTTACTTCAAAACTCATAGTGAAAGACTGGCGGACCTTATTGGAATTTTGAATACTTTTTCCTACCTCTAGACACAGCATGGGGAGACAAAGTCTACATTTTACTTCCACCAACCCTTCTAATGCAATAAAATCCTCTTATTTTTGCAGGTCTGTAAACTAAAACAACCAAAATGGCAGAATATAACTTCAGCGAAATAGAGAAAAAATGGCAGCAGTTCTGGGCTGACAACGACACGTATAAAGCTTCAGTAGATCCTTCAAAACCTAAATTTTACTCTTTAGATATGTTTCCATATCCTTCAGGAGCAGGATTACATGTAGGTCATCCGCTGGGATATATCGCTTCTGATATTGTTTCTCGATTCAAAAAACTGAAGGGCTTTAACGTGCTCCACCCTATGGGGTTTGATGCTTTCGGTTTGCCGGCTGAGCAATATGCTATCCAAACCGGACAGCACCCTGCTATTACTACAGAAGAAAACATTAAAAGATATAAAGAGCAGCTTCGTAATATAGGCTTCTCTTTTGATTGGGATAAAGAAGTGCGCACCTCAGACCCTAAGTTCTACAAATGGACTCAGTGGATTTTTATGCAGCTTTTTAACAGCTATTATAATAACAACACTGACAAGGCAGAATCTATCGAAAGCCTGGTAGCAGAATTTGAAGCGAAAGGTAATGCCACTGTTAATGCTGTTTGCGATGAAGATACTCCTGCCTTCACTGCTGAAGAGTGGAAAGGGTTTTCAGAAAAAGAGCAACAGCAAATATTATTAAAATACAGACTTTCTTACTTAGCTGACACCACCGTAAACTGGTGTCCTGCATTAGGCACTGTACTTTCTAATGACGAGGTGAAAGACGGCTTCTCTGAAAGAGGCGGTCACCCTGTGGTAAGAAAGAAAATGATGCAGTGGATGATGCGCATCACGGCTTATGCAGAAAGGTTACTGACCGGCCTGGAAACTATCGATTGGCCAGAGCCTTTGAAAGAAATGCAGCGCAACTGGATTGGCAAATCTATGGGTGCGGAGCTGGATTTTAAAGTAGAGGGTCATGATATAGATATCACTGTTTTCACTACCAGAATAGATACTATTTTTGGTGTTACCTATCTGGCATTAGCGCCGGAAAGTGAGCTGGTAAAGCAGTTAGTTACTGAAGACCAGAAAGAGACTGTAATGGCTTACGCCGAAAAGGCGGCTAACCGATCTGAGCGCGAGCGTATGACGGATGTAAAAACCATTACCGGTGCTTTCACTGGTGCTTATGCTATCCATCCTTTTAGCGGAGAGCAGGTGCCTATCTGGGTGGCAGATTATGTATTGGCTGGCTACGGTACTGGCGCAGTAATGGCCGTACCTGCTGGTGATCAGCGCGATTATGACTTTGCCAAGCACTTTGACCTTCCTATAGTACCTATTATTGAAGGGGCTAATATTGAAGAAGCCGCTGACCCTACTAAAGAGGGCATCATGATCAACTCAGGTTTCCTTAACGGACTTTCGCCTAAAGAGGCTATCCTTAAAGGCATAGAGGAGCTGGAAAAACAAGGCATAGGTAAAGCCAAGATCAACTATAGAATGCGCGATGCCATTTTCACCCGTCAAAGATATTGGGGTGAGCCACTGCCTGTTTACTATCAGGATGGTAATCCGTATTTGATGGATACTGATAAGCTGCCTTTGGTACTGCCAGAAATAGATAAATACTTACCTACGGAAGATGGTGAGCCTCCATTGGGACGCGCTAAAGACTGGACTACAGAAAAAGGCGATCCTATTGAGCTGAGCACCATGCCGGGTTGGGCAGGTTCTAGCTGGTACTTCTTCCGCTATATGGATGCTCATAATGAGGATGCCTTTGTTAGCAAAGAAGCGCAGGAATATTGGGAAAATGTAGACTTATACATCGGTGGATCTGAGCATGCTACTGGTCACTTATTATATTCAAGATTCTGGACTAAATTCTTATATGACCAGGGTTATGTTACTGTAGAAGAGCCCTTTAAAAAGCTGATCAACCAGGGAATGATTCAGGGAGTATCTAGCTTAGTTTACAGACTTACGTTAGAATATACTGGTGCTTCTGAAGGTCAAAAGCCTGAAATATATCTTTCAAAAGGTATTGTAGATAAGATTAAGAAATCTAATCTTACTAATGCAGAAAAAGAGATTATTGAAAAACTGATTTCGGAAGGCATTGCTTCGTTCAACCAAAACAATGGGACAGACTTTACGCCTAAAGAGATTAGCTTTGATCAAATCACTCCTATTCATGTAGACATTAATATGGTTTATAATGATGAGTTAGATATCGAAGCCTTTAAAAAATGGCGAGCTGAACTTAAAAATGCCATTGTTATACCTGAAGCTGATGGAAAGTACCTTTGCAGCTCTGAGGTAGAGAAGATGTCTAAGTCTAAATACAACGTGGTAAACCCTGATGACATCATTGAAAAATACGGTGCTGATACTTTAAGAATGTACGAGATGTTCCTTGGGCCATTGGAGCAATTTAAGCCCTGGAATACCAACGGTATAGATGGCGTATTCAAGTTCTTAAGAAGGTTCTGGAACCTATTCCATGATGATAAAGACAACTTCTTTGTATCTACAGAAAAGGCCACGAAAGAAGAGTTGAAAGTGCTCCATAAAACCATTAAGAAAGCTCAAGAAGACATTGAAAAGTATTCTTTCAATACTTCTGTAAGCGAGTTTATGATTTGTGTGAATGAGCTTACTTCATTGAAGTGTAATAAAGCAGAAATTCTTGAGCAACTAGTGATCGTTTTATCTCCTTACGCACCTCATATTGCAGAAGAGCTATGGAGCAAGCTAGGTCATGTAACCAGTGTTACTACGGCACAATTCCCTGCTTATGATGAAAGCTATTTGGTAGAAGATAGTCATGAATATCCAGTATCAGTAAATGGAAAAATGAGAGCTAAAATGTCATTCCCTGCAGATATGCCAAGGGAAGAAATTGAAAAGCAGGTTTTAGCTTCAGAAATTATACAAAAATGGCTTGAAGGTAAAACACCTAAAAAGGTCATAGTAGTACCAAAGAAAATTGTGAATGTGGTAATTTAACTTACAAGATAATTACTCATCAAAAAGAGGTCGTCTTTACACTAACAGTCGACCTCTTTTTTGATGCTATATTTCCAACAAAGCTTTCACTGATTCATAATCACCAATCAAATGTATTATAAAATTGACAATATAAACTTTCACTTTTACAGTAAATATTAGTTTCTTGCAGCCTATTTAGCATTTATGAGAAGTCCTTCCTTTTTAGTCGTAGTTCTAATCCTTATTTCTTATGGATTGCAGGCTCAAAATATATCCAGTGAGCACCAAGCCAAGCTCGATCAAATAAAAGATCCGGCCAAAAAAGAAAGGCTGTATAAAAAATACCTGAGAAAGGATGCTAAAGAAATAGATAAAAAACTATCTCAGCATCTTCCTGATTCTACTTTTAATGACTCCACCTTAGTAAATAAAGCTAAAACCGAGGTGCAGGCTATTGCCAAAGACTCACTAAAAAATCACCACCTTCCCACGGAGATTCCCATTGACACCACCTCCACATTAAAAGAAAAAGGCCTTAAAGCGATTCATGATGAGTTGGACCTCCCTATGGACAGCGCAGCTGTTAAAGCGGAAGCCAAAGCCAGACTAGAAGATGAACTCGGCACTGACATTCCAGACATCAAGTTAGATTCTACCACTGTAGATCAGGCTGAAAAGGAATTAACCAAAAGAGCGGAAGAAGAACTTAAAAAAAGAGGCGATATTCAATCATTAGATGGTGCCGAAAATTCTGAATTTTCAAAATTAGAAAACTACAAAGAGCAACTAGAAAAAACTCAGGAGCAAATGCGACAGAAAGAGGCCAAGCAAGCCATGAAAGCAAAAATGACCTCACAAGCACGAGAGTTTATCACCCAACATTCTGATAAAATACAAGAGGTACAATCTAAAATGAATGGCCTTAAAAAGAAGTACAGTTATGTCCCAAATAGCAAAGATTTAAGCACGGCCCAAAAGAGAAATTCATTAAAAGACAAAACTTTCTGGGAAAGGTTAAGCCTAGGAGGAAATTTCAACGTAAGTAAAACAAATCCTGTAACAGTAGATCTATCACCTGTAGTAGCCTATAAACTGAATAAAGCCTCCGAAATAGGCATAACCGGAGCCTACCGAACACAATTTGGTGCTGACAAATCTGGCTTAAAACAACTGGATGATGAAACTTATGGTTTTAGTGTATTTGGAAACCACACCGTATTTAATAACTTGATGGTGCAACTAGAAGGCGAGTGCCTTAGAACCACCACCGGATCTATAGAGCAAAACGAAAGAAGCTGGAAACAAACCCTACTGATAGGCATTGGTCGAAAATTTAAAATAACCAAATGGTTGGAGATGCAAACCTTAGTGATGTTTAATGTGCTTCACAATCCTCCAAAAAGCCCCTACCCTTCTCCTGTAGTATTTAAAACAGGCTTCAGGGTATCAAAATAAACACCTGGTTTATAGAACAGACTCTTAAATTATTAATAACCAATAAAAGGTATTAGTTCATAAAATAGCTAGAGGTTATCTATTTTTGCCTAAGAGAATAATGCATATGAATACTACCGAAGATCCTAAGGTTTATCAATCAAAAGTCTTTTCAAAGATTAAAGCAGCTGGCAAAAAGATCACCAATCGTGAATTTATCAAATGTAAATTTAAAGATTGTGACTTTAGCAAAGCAGACCTAACCGACAATGACTATGAAAGCTGCGAATTTAATCAGTGCAACTTTAGCATGGCTACCTTGGAAAGTGTTGGTTTAAGCAACTGTACGTTTATCAACTGCAAGCTCCTTGGGCTGGACTTTACTCGCTGTAACTCTTTCCGTTTTTCATTCAACTTTCATGAATGCTTTTTAGACTATAGCATTTTTTTAGGCACAAAAATGAAGAAAACCATTTTCTCTCATTGCTCATTAAAAGAAACTAACTTTTCTAATACAGACCTGACACTGTCTTCCTTTGATCATTGCGACCTAGAAGGAACCGTTTTTTCTCATACCATATTAATTGGAGTCGACTTTAGAACCGCTAAAAACTTCAGTATTGATCCTAATTACAATAAAATGAAGAGAGCAAAATTCTCATCCCTTAACCTAGCAGGACTTTTAGATCAACATCAGTTGAATATTGAATAGCATAAAAAGAGACAGCTCAAAAGTAATTACTTTTGAGCCTGTCTCTTTTTATTTATAATCCAAACTCCTATTCATACTTCAAAGACCGAACAGGGTCCACCTTCGCGGCTTTTAAGGATTGATAGCTCACGGTAAGCCATGATATCAATAAGGCAGATAGTCCGCCCAGGGCAAAGATCCAATAGCTGATCTCTACCTTGTTAGCAAAGCCTTCTAACCAACTGTCCATTACATAATAGGCCGGATAGATAGCCAGCACAAAAGCAATTAATACGAGCTTAGTAAATTCGGCCGACATCAGTGAGGTGATGCTCCACACACTTGCTCCCAAAACTTTTCGTATGCCTATTTCTTTGGTTCTTTGCTCTGCCATAAATGCTGCTAAACCAAATAAACCAAGGCAGGCTATAAATATTGCCAAAACAGTAAATACCGTAAACACTTTACCGAGTCGCTGCTCTGATCGAAATAGCGCATCATAGTCTTCATCTAAAAATGAATACGAAAGCGGATCTCCGGTCATATACTTATCCCAAGCGTTGGTTATGTCGGCAACCATTCTACCAGGGTCATCTCCTGCTATACGAACATAAAGCACATTTCCTGTATTGGTAAAATGAAGCACTAATGGCCTCACATTGAACTTCAAACTTTCATAATTATAATCTTTCACTACCCCAATAACAGCTCTACTCACTGCGGAATCTCCATTAAAATCAATGATTTTTTCACTCAATGGATCTTGCCAACCCATTTCTCTAACAGCCGCTTCATTAATTACCACTGCGTTAGAGTCTGACGGAAAATCTCTGCTAAAAAACCTTCCTTCCACTAGTTTCAAGTCCAGTGCTTTGAGATGGTCGTAATCAGCATAATAGGTAGACATCATATGATCAGCAGCATCTCCTTCTCCTCTAAAGATGGTGGTATTATTAACTCCCGGCACCGTATTATTAGAATAGCTAACGCCAGCTATATTGGTATTAGCCCTCAATTCATTTTTAAAGGCCACTTGATTTTTGTCCAGACGAGAGGCATCATTTATTAAAAGGATATGATCTTTATCAAAACCCAAATTCTGATTTTGAACGTACTTGAGCTGCTGATAAACAATAGCTGTGCAGATGATAAGCACTATTGAAATCCAGAACTGAAAAGTAACTAAAAAACTTCTGACTCCTCCGCTCTTCATACCTGCTCTCAGCTTTCCTTTAAGGACTTCAGTAATTTTAAATGAAGTGAGATATAAAGCCGGATAACTACCTGCTAGTAAACCTACGAATATTATTACCGCAAATAAGATCCCCAACAAGTTGATATTTAATAACTGACTTGCCTGTAACTCCTTCCCTGATATTTCATTAAACAAAGGCATTAATGCATAAACCACACCCATAGCTAACACCGCACCTATTAAAGTATAAGCAACGGATTCCGTTAAAAACTGGCCGATCAAAGTGGTTCTTAGTGAGCCTAGCGTTTTACGAAGCCCCACTTCTTTAGCCCTACCTGCTGATTTGGCTGTAGTAAGATTCATGAAATTAATACAGGCAATTACCATAATAAATATGCCTATGACGGTCATAATCCAGATGTAGCTCATACTGCCCGGAGGTTCGGGTTCATCTCTTAAGCTGGATTTCAGGTGAATATCATAAAGAGGAATACTCCAATACCGATAAATACCGCCTTCATTTCTAAATTCCGCCAGGCTTTTACCCATAAACTCCACAAAAGTAGGACTTACATGTGTTTCAATCATGGCATCCATCTTGTGATCTACCTCAGCCGGGTTACCAGTTTTGTTAATCATATAATAAGTCCACAAGCTATTGCTAAGCCATTGATCTCTGTTCATCCAAGGGAAGGAGCTGGATGATAAAAGAGCATTAAACTTTAAATGAGAGTTACCTGGTACCTCCGCAAAAACACCAGTAACCTTATAGCTAGACTTATCATTACCTATGGCCATAGTCTTATCAAGCGGATTTTCATCACCAAAGTATTTCTCTGCTAATAATTCAGAAATAACTATACTATTCGGATCTTGCAACGCTTTATCAGGATTACCTTTAACCAGTTCATAGCTGAAAAAATTAAAGAAGTTAGAATCAACAGCCATCACTTTATCTTCTTTAAATGCCTTCTCTTCATATCGGAATATCCACTCGCGCATATCATTGACACGTGTGGCCTGCTCTATTTCTGGTATCTCCTCTACTAATGCCTTATATAATGGGTAAGCAGTGCTGGTAGTATGTACCTCCTGCCCGGCTATCTTGCCATGCAAATTGACTCTATAAATTCTATCTCCTTTTTCATTGAACCGATCATAACTAAGTTCGTCCTGAATATACATTACAATGAAAAGCGTACCTGCAATACCTATGGTAAGCCCAAGAATATTGATGACCGAAAAGAGTTTGTGTTTAGTAATGTTGCGAAAAGCAACTTTGAGGTAATTAGTTAACATGTGTGTTGTTGTTTGAGTTTTTGACCTTTGACCTTTAGACTATATTCTTTTAATGATGTTACATCTGTTTCACTAAAATTTAAATTATTAATTCCTTCACATGAAGGACTTACTTAGAAAGAGAAAGGTTGCATGCCCTAAATTTATATTTCACCAAGTACCTTGCATAGCAAAGTAGTGAAGTGAAATAAAAACCGGCCTGCACCGGTTTCTTCAATTATATGTGAAATTGTTCCTTAATATTTTCAGTAACCACTTTACCATCAAACAGGTTAATGATGCGGTGAGCATAATTAGCATCATACGGAGAGTGAGTAACCATAATGATAGTGGTACCTTCTTCATTCAGCTCTGCTAATAATTTCATAACCTCTTCACCATTAGCAGAGTCTAAGTTACCCGTAGGCTCATCCGCTAAGATTACACTTGGCTTAGCTACAATAGCTCTGGCAATAGCTACACGCTGCTGCTGACCACCAGATAGTTGCTGAGGGAAGTGATTACGCCTATGCATGATGTTCATCCTCTCAAGCACTTCTTCCACACGCTGTTTACGTTCTGCAGAAGGTACTTTTAAATACAAAAGTGGTAGCTCTACATTTTCAAACACCGTAAGTTCGTCAATCAGGTTAAAGCTCTGGAAAACAAAGCCTATAGATCCTTTTCTAAGCTGTGCTCTTTGTCTTTCAGAATAGTTAGACACTTCATGCTCACCGAAGTGATATTCACCATCACTAGGGTTATCTAAAAGTCCCAAAATATTCAAAAGCGTGGACTTACCACAGCCTGAAGGCCCCATAATAGCTACAAATTCACCCTCTTTAATTTCAATGTTAATGCTATTTAACGCAGTAGTTTCTACCTCATCAGTAGTGTATACTTTTTGTAAGTTTTTGATTTGTATCATTGACATAGGTTTAAATTTTTTAAGTTTTGAGTTTTCGACCTTTATATTTTTATTTCAGAACTAATACTTCGTTATCTCCAAAGTTATCATAGCTGGAAGTAATCACTTTTTCACCTGGCTGCAATCCTTCTAGCACTTCAAAGTTCTCAGGATTCTTCCTGCCTAGTCTTATTTTCCTTTTTTCTGCTGAGGAACCATCATCGTTCACTACGTATACCCAGTTACCACCAGTATCTTTATAAAAACCTCCCACAGATAGTAGCAATTCTTCTGATGACTGTCCTAATTCTATTCTTAATCGCAATGATTGTCCTCTTCTTATACCCTCTGGGGCATCATCTACAAACTCCATATCTACCTCAAATCTACCGTTAGTAATAGTAGGATAAATATAAGTAATGACCAGCTTATACTCATTATTAGCAAAAGTAGTGGTGGCATTTAAACCGGTGGATATTCTAGGTAAGTATAGCTCATCTATAGGCACTCTTACTTTATAACTACCTATTTTATCTACCTGTCCTAATCGCTGCCCTTGGCTTACTGCCTGACCTTCAAATAATGGAGGTGTAGAAAGCTGGCCATCTATAGGTGACTTAATGGTTAAATTATCTAATATCTGACCTACACCTTCCAGGCTTTGAGTCATTCTTCTCTCTGATCGGTTAAGCTGAGTAAGCTGCCTTACTCTGGATAGTGAGTCATTTTTATAACTGGTGTAGGTGATTTTTCTTCTTTTCAAATTGTATTCGTAGTCAGCCTCCGTCTGCTCAAACTCTTGCTTACTGATGAGCTTTTTCTCATAAAGCATTTTTTGTCTTTGATATTGAGGCTTAAGCTTAGCCAGCTCATTATCAATCTGAGCCAGCGTTTGCTGCTGTTGCAGATCATTCTGTTCTAAAGAAAGCCTGGTTTGGCGTACTCTGTTAATACTTTCATTAAGTCCTGCTTCCTGAGATAGCACACTTAGCTCCCGATTTAGATTAGAGAGTTCAACGATTACATCTCCCTTTTGCAGCATAGCTCCACTTTCTTTATAAACCTTCTTTATATTTCCACCTTCTATAGCATCTAAATAAAAGGTAACACTCGGCTCTACAGTACCGGTTTGCGGTATTCTCTCTTGAAAAATACCTCTTCTCACCGAAGATATAGTTATCTTTTCTTTATCTACATTCAGCTTTGATCTTCTGTCAGCAAATATCAGGAGGTAAGCAATAAAGCCTAATACTAAGGCCCCTCCTCCTATGGTGGCTATCTTTTTAAAGGTCCACGTTTTTTTCTTTATTTTTCGGTCCATGCAGACTAAGTGTTTAAGGTTTGAATTCTCTTTTGCCAACAAGTGTGCCAAATGGCCTGAAGCTTCAGATATGACCTTTTAGGTGAAAAACACCAGTCCGCTTACGTTCATGAATGGACGTGATCGTCCGCCACCGAACAATAAAACGAACAATTATTTGCCCAGCTTTCATTTATTGAGTAACATAAAGCTTTATTCTTAGTCATATGAGCGCAAATACATGATTTTCACCGATCAGCATACCATTTAGGTATCAACTTTGCCTCGTAAGAATAAAATCGAACACAATAATTCTAACATGGCCGAAAAGACAAATAAAACAGGGCGCATACTAATAGTAGATGATAATGAAGACCTTCTAAAGGCAGCCAAAATATTTTTGAAGCGTCATTTTGAGCAAGTAGATTTAGAAAAGAACCCACAAGCCATCCCTTCACTCATCACCAATGAAGATTATGATGTAATACTTCTGGACATGAACTTCACTAAGGATGTAAGCAGTGGTAAGGAAGGCTATTATTGGCTAGAAAAAATTCTTGAGATAGATCCATCTGCTGTAGTAGTACTTATCACCGCTTATGGAGATGTACAAATGGCTGTAAAAGCAATAAAGGCCGGAGCCACAGATTTTGTACTAAAACCATGGGAAAATGAAAAGCTATTGGCTACACTCTATTCTGCCATGAAGTTAAGACAGACCCGGCAGGAGGTAGAAGATTTAAAGATCAAACAAAAAGAAATTAACCTGCAGATCAACTCCAGGTATGAAAATATAATCGGAAAGAGCGCCGCTATAAGAAAAGTATTTGAAACCATTGACCGCGTGGCCGGTACTGATGCTAATGTATTAATATTAGGCGAAAACGGAACCGGTAAAGAACTGATAGCCAGAGCACTTCACAATAATTCCAACAGAAAAGATGAAGTATTTATTAATGTAGATTTAGGCTCAGTAAGCGAGACTTTGTTTGAAAGCGAACTCTTTGGCCATAAAAAAGGAGCATTTACCGATGCTAAAGAAGATAGAGCAGGACGTTTTGAAATAGCGAACAAAGGCACCCTTTTCTTAGATGAGATTGGTAATTTATCTCTGCCGCTACAAGCAAAAATACTCACGGCTATACAAAGCCGAAAAGTAAGCCGAGTAGGTGCTAATAAGGAAACTAACATAGACATTCGTCTTGTTTGTGCCACCAACATGCCACTGTATGATATGGTGAAGGAAAATAAATTCAGACAAGATCTTTTATATAGGATTAACACCATAGAAATAGAACTCCCAGCTTTGAGAGAGCGAATTGAAGACATACCGCTTCTGGCCAATCATTTTCTACAGCAATATGCTAAAAAATATGAGAAACCCGCACTCAAGATTAGTGATGCAGCTATTAGCAGAATGCAAAAACACCACTGGCCTGGTAATATCAGGGAGTTGCAACATGCTATAGAAAGAGCGGTAATTATGAGTGGATCACAGGTGCTGCAACCTGAAGACTTCAATTTTAACGCCCAGCCACAAACTACTATGGAAGGTGAAAATGTAACTTTAGACCAGTTTAAACTGGAAGATGTGGAGAAAATTCTGATTAGAAAGGTGCTCAAAAAATACAATGGAAACATCACCCAGGCAGCATCAGAACTTGGCTTAACCAGATCCTCACTCTATAGAAGGTTAGAAAAATATGGTTTATAAAGATTTCAGGTTTAAAGTAGCACTACGTGTTATATTAGTAGGCATAACCATGGCTGCGTTTGTTTATTGCATCAGCTCTTCTACTCTGTTTGTTACAGCCATTATAGTAGGGGTTATAGTAATTTTTGAAATGGTAGAGCTATTCAACTTCATTTCTAATACCAACCGTAAGCTTACCCGTTTTTTAGAATCAGTAAAATACTCCGACTTTTCATCAGGGTTTGCTGCTGACAACCGTTTAGGCCAAAGTTTTAAAGACCTTAACCAAGCTTTTAATGAAGTTTTAGAAGCCTTCAGAAAGGCTAGATCTGAAAAAGAAGAGCACCTACAATATTTACACACTGTGGTAGAGCATGTGAGTACAGGCCTCATGTCTTTTGACGAATATGGAAAAGTAGAACTCTTGAACGCCACTGCCAAGCGCTTCCTCAAAGTAGATCGGCTGAGAAACATCGAAGAGTTAATAGCTGATAAATCCAGGTTATACAAAGTTCTATTTGATTTACCTACAGGAAAAAGTACGCTTTACCGAAGCGAAGGAGACATACAGCTTTCTGTACATGCTACGGAGCTTATTCTAAGGGGCAAGAAAATAAAATTAATTGCCTTTCAAAACATACAGCCTGAGTTACAGAAAAAGGAACTGGAAGCATGGCAAAACCTAACCAGAGTGCTAAGACATGAGATCATGAACTCCATCACTCCTATTGCCTCCCTCACCTCTACCATGAAAGATATATTGATGGAAGACCTTGAAAAGCACGAGGATCATTATACGCTAGCCGATGAGACGGTGGAAGATTTGCAAGATGGCCTCATTACTATTTCAGGGCGCAGCCAAGGGCTCATTCGCTTTATTGATGCGTATCGTGATTATACCTCTATTCCGTTACCAAAGATGAAGCCTATCAAGGTAGCTAACCTACTAGAGCATATTTCTCAACTGATGAAAATAGAAGTAAAAAGGGCACAAATCAACTATATCTGCGAAGTAAATGATGAAAGCCTGGAATTAAATATAGATGAAGAACTTATAGAACAGGTACTTATAAATCTTATTAAAAATGCTATAGAAGCATTAGCTGAAACAGAAAAACCAACCATAACTCTATCTGCCTCCACAGACTCTAGTAGTAATATTAAAATTACTATTACAGATAACGGTCCGGGCATCATCAGGGAAGCTCTTGATCAGATATTTATACCCTTCTATTCTACCAAGAAAAGAGGCTCAGGAATAGGCTTAAGTCTTAGCAGACAAATTATGCAATTACATAATGGTACACTATCGGTAATTTCAGAACCTAACGAAGAAACGGAGTTTACCCTTACCTTTTAATGCTTAGCGCCGATTGAGAAAAGGCATCCATTCATCACAATGAAACCCCGAAAAATCTCTTAGAAACATAATATAGGTCGGCCTGAAAGGGCTGGCTTTTAGGCTTATGCCTACCGCTTCCGGGCTATTATCACCCTTTCGGGTATTGCACCGTTTACAGGCTGTAACCAGGTTATTCCAGGCAGATTTACCTCCTTTAGAGCGAGGTACTACATGATCTAAGGTAAGATCTTTATTAGCCCCACAGTATTGACAAGTGAAATTATCTCGCTTAAATACATTCTGGCGGGTAAGCGCTACTCCTTTATAAGGTACATTGACGTACTTGGTTAAACGAATTACCGCAGGCATAGGAAAACTCTTAGTTACAGAACGCAATTTATAGCCATTGGCAGAAGCCACCAATTCTGTTTTCTTCAAATAGTTAAGAAGAAAGGCTCTTTGTACTGTACAAACTGAGATTGGACTAAAATCCTGATTTAAAACTAGTACCTTACGGTTCATCCTCTTAATATAAAAGCATTCGCTTACGAAAGCAAAGCAAAGAGGATAATTTAGTCTTTTAGCACTCTCCTTATTGAAGATAAACGATGGCTGTAACTTCCGGAGGTTTTATTCAAAATACCTTTTTCATCTAGCGTATCTATGCGAACCAGGCCAGAGGCATGAATGATATCATTTTTGTTCAGCAATATACCTACGTGGTGAATTTTCCCGGCTTCATTTTCAAAGAAAGCCAAATCACCCGGCTTAGCCTCCTCCACAGTAGGTACTAAGGTGCCAGCCTTTACTTGCTGTGAAGAATCCCTTTGAAGGTGGTACCCACATATTCTAAATACGATTTGAGTAAAACCAGAACAATCTATACCAAAAGGAGACCTCCCACCCCACAGATATGGAGCATTAAGATACTTACAAGCAATATGTTTAAGGAAATCAAATTCTCGCTTTTGGCTAAGACTTTTGCTATCTCCATTATAAGCAAGCTGCTCCTCCATCTTAAAAAGCTCATTGGTAGAAATAGGTAAAATACTTCCTATTACTATCGGCAGCTGGTGCTTTTGATAAAGTATACTAGAACTCAGATCTGTACTAATCTTATAATCTACATTATTGATCTGATTAAAATAATCATCAGAAATAAAGGTGTGTTGCTTGGCATCTATCCAACCTTCATATTTATCAAAATGAATAAGTATTCTGAGCCATTTTTGATCCTTGCTAACGTCTGTGACTGTATAATGCTCACCAAACAGTAGCTGGGTCACTATCTCGCTTTTATCACTTCCTTCTGCACGTACCGGAACTATGCTCAGCCTGCAAATACCTTTTTCCTGGATTTCCATAGCCAATTAAAACTTAATTTTTTCGAGTTCTCGTTTTGTGTCTTTTTCCTTAATGGTATTACGCTTATCATGCAACTTCTTACCCTTAGCCAATGCCACTTCTAGCTTAGCTAAGCCTCTGTCGTTAATAAAAAGCCTTGATGGGATCAGCGTTAACCCCTTCTCATTGATCTTGATTTCTATCTTATCAAGCTCTTTCTTTTTTAAAAGAAGTTTCCTATCACGGTTAGTTTCATGATTATAAAAAGATCCTTGCGCATAAGGCGTAATATGAATGCCTTTTACAAAAAGTTCTCCCTTGCTGAAATAGCAATACCCATCCATAAGGTTTACTTTACCCTCTCTAATGGATTTTATTTCAGTTCCCTTCAAAGCCATACCGGCGATATAAGTATCAATAAACTCATATTCATACCGAGCTTTGCGGTTTTTTATATTAATATTATTAGAAAATCTTGACTTTTCTTTTGCCATAATCACTCAAAGGTAGAAAAAATCTCTTTTATGCGATTCTTTTTTAATATCTTTTGACCTGTTTTTCCTTCCGCTACTTTCCTTTCACCTACTTTAACCACGTAATCGCACATTAGTTCATTTTCCTCAAAGGTTCTTAAAATCGCGGAAATTGTTATTTCATCTCCAACGAGAGCCGGAGATAAATGTTTTATTTCTAATTGAGTACCTATTCCCTCCTCATCATGGTCACAAATATCCAAAACAAACAACCTGGAGGTCCATTCAATATCCCTAGCCAGAGAAAATGTGGAGCAGACATGATGCACTATTTTACCATGAAATGAAGCTACATCCTCTTCCGTAATTTTTCTTCTATAAATTTTTATATCACCAGGTTGAAAGAGGTTTTTCATTGGAGGTTTAGATTTTCATCCTAGCCATAGGACTTACATCCAATTTACTAAATTTTCCCTGTAAATATTTGAAATGAGCTGCTATTGCTATCATCCCTGCATTATCTGTACAATATTGGAAATCGGGCACATACACATTCCAACCTTTTTCGCCCGCTAAACGATCCAGCTCTTGTCTCAACCCTGTATTGGCAGATACACCTCCAGCAATCGCTATTTCTCTTATACCCGTTTCATTACTAGCTCTTTTTAGCTTTTGCATCAGCATCCTTATCAAAGCCTTTTGCAAGCTGGCACAGATGTCATTCATATTTTCTTGCACAAAATCAGGATTTTTCTTTTTCTGATCTCTCAAAAAATACATGAAAGCTGTTTTTATACCACTAAAAGAATAATTAAGCCCTGGCATTTCTGTATCAGGAAAATCATACGCATCTGCATTTCCTTCAGCGGCGTATTTATCTATTAGCGGCCCGCCTGGGTAAGGCAGCTCCAATAGCTTGGCTGATTTATCAAATGCTTCGCCCACGGCATCATCCTGTGTCTCTCCTATCACCTCCATATCTAAGTAATCTTTAACCACTACTAACTGAGTGTGTCCTCCGCTTACCGTAAGGCATAAAAATGGAAATGACGGCTTAGGGTCGTCAATAAAATGAGCTAAAATATGAGCTTGCATATGATTTACCTCAATAAGAGGAATATCCAGACTCATGGCCATAGACTTGGCAAAAGAAGTACCTACCAGTAATGCTCCCAAGAGCCCAGGACCTCTGGTAAAAGCAATGGCATCCAGCTCTGTTTTCTTAACACCGGCAGTGTTCAATGCCTCGGCTATTACAGGTACCACGTTCTGTTGGTGAGCCCGAGATGCTAATTCGGGAACTACTCCTCCATATTTTTCGTGTACTGATTGTGTAGCAATAATATTATTAAGTACTTTGCCGTTTTTAATAATTGCAGCAGAAGTTTCGTCACACGATGATTCTATAGCAAGTATAGTGGGGTTCATTTTCAATAATCAAATTTGGCGCAAGTTATTAAAAAACGTATAGTTAAGACAATACTTTGGCTTATACTCTCAGTTTTTCTCCTATTGGTCATAGCAGCTGGCGCAATACAGTTCCCCTATATCCAAACCAAACTGGTAAGCTATATCTCTGAGCATTATTCCGAACTTACCGGCTATAAACTGTCCATAGGCCGACTTTATGTGAATTGGTTCGACGAAATTCAGATCAACAACCTCCACGTAATAGACCTTGAAAACAATGACCTTATCCATGCTGATGAAATTGAAATTGATTTTAATCTTAAAAATCTACTCAACAAGGAAAATCATAAAGTAGACAACATAACCCTGACAGGCGCCAATGTATTCTTAACCAAAATCTTGGTCAATGATACTCTTGAAACACTCAATATCAATGAACTAATCAGAAGGTTAAGAGCTCAGGCCACGCAGCAATCTGGAAGGCGAGTAATATTGTCATCGGACCATATTACACTTCAAAATTCAACTTTCTCATATTCAGATCCGGGCAGAGACACTATCACTAACGGGTTTGATTATTATCATTTCACACTAGCAAATATCAATGGAGAATTTAGCCAATTCAATGCCATTGCAGACACGATTGAGTTTCATGTAGAAAAACTATCTCTCAATGACAGTCTCACCCAACTCAAGGTGAAAGAGCTCACTACTACATATCGTGTTAGCCAAAGTGCTATGGAGTTTCTGGGTATCAACACTAAAATCGGAAACAGCACTATAAGAGACACTGTAATATTTAAATACAACAGTACTCTTGATTTGAATGATTTTAATCATAAAGTCAAAATCAGTGGCCACCTGAATAATTCCATCATCCATTCGTCTGACTTGGCACTTTTCGCTCCCGATATGCGAAAAATACAGGACATTTATCAACTCAGTGGTACTTTCAGAGGCAAAGTAATATCATTCACCCTAAACGATGCGCTTCTTAAATTTGGCGAAGGCACCGCCCTTAAGGGAAAAATAAGGATGGACGGCCTACCTAACTTAGCTGAAACCTTCATCAATTTCGATTTAACTAACTCTTATGTAAAAACCACTGACCTTAAAAGCTATATGAAGACCAAGACCTATAATCGCCTTCGCCCTTTTGACAGAGTAAGCTTCAATGCTGAGTTTTTAGGTTTTCCCAATGACTTTGTGGCTAAAGGAGACTTTTTTAGTAAATATGGTCGCATTACCTCTGACATTAACCTAAAGATAGAAGAGGACATTAACCAATCGGACTACAGTGGAACCTTAATTATGCAAGACTTTAACGTGGGAGGTTACACAGGCAATTCATTACTCCAAAAGGTGACCCTTAAAGGTAAAATAAAAGGAAGAGGCTTTACTCTTGAAGATGCAGATTTTGATCTCAACGGGCATATCGATTATATAGGCATTAACAATTATGAATATAGTGACATAACCACAGATGCCAGATTTGCCAAGGAGTTCTTTCAGGGCTATATGGAAATTAAAGACCCTAATCTTAAGCTTACTACTACTGGCTCTATTGATCTTAGAAAGGGTATTAATATATTTAACGTAGAAGCCAAGTTAGATACTGCCTTCCTGAAACCACTTAACATTTCAGGACAAGATTTATTTATCCAAAGCCAGATTAACATAAACGCTCGCGGCTTGCAACTGGATAGCATTACTGGTCTGGCGGACTTGTATCACTCACAAGTAATTTACAATGGTCAGTCATTATATGTAGACTCTCTTCAAATTATATCAGAGAAAAAACAGGGAGTAAGGCAAGTAACTCTTGAAACCAACCTGGTAGACGCCAAAGTAAATGGAGTTTTTGATTTTACAGCTGTATATGATGACTTCAAAACCCTTATTAAAGAATATAAACTCAACTTACAAAATGATCGAAAGGCTATTAAAAATTATTACGCACGTAAGTCATCATCAAACCGAAAAGACTATCGCTTAGAGTACAATATAGACATCAAAGATCCCAACCCCATTCTATCCTTATTTTCGTCAGACCTGTATATTTCTAACATGCAACCTATTACAGGAAATATCACTGGTGGGTACACATCTATCTTAGCTATTAACTCGCAAATAGACACCTTAACCTATAAAGATGATACTTTCGTAAACTCCGAATTGCAGTTCAACATATCTAAAATTTCTGATAGCACCAATGTATTAGCCATGGGCTACATCAACTCACAAAACCAGGTACTTTCAGGAATAGAAACCAGAGATATGATCATGGAAGCGATTTGGAATAAAAACCATATCGACTTTGAGTTTGACATCGATCAGGTTAAATATGCTAACTACGCACGTCTTTTTGGATCTGTTGATTTCAAGCAAGACGAAACACAGCTCAGGCTTCTGCCTTCAGACCTTAAGATACTTGATAAAAGCTGGGAGCTAGATAAAACCAATATCATTTCCATTATTAATGATGAAATCACCATTGAAGGCCTTCGGATTTTTAATGATTTCCAAAGCATTTCATTAGATGGAAAAATATCTCATAATCCTGATGAAATACTCTCTTTAAAAATAGACAGCGTAGAAATCGAAAATATCAATTCCATCTTATCAAAAAACCTGGCAGGCACAGTAAATGGTCATGCAGATATCCAGAATTACTACGAAGATATGCGCATAGAGAGCGACGTAGAGATTGAAGATTTCTCCATTGATAAATTTCTAATAGGTGATATTGAAGGACATAACACTTGGAACAATGAACTAAAACTGTTCAATATAAAAATGAGCGTTAGGCGCTTAGGCAAAAATATTCTCTCCCTGGCAGGTTATTACTCTCCTGATGATGAATTAGATCCGCTGAGACTCAATGCTGATTTGAATAAAACAGAACTTAACGCCCTCGAACCCTTTATAAACGATTATTTCACTAAGATAGATGGTACTGTAACAGGACACATCACGGTTACCGGAACACCTTACCATCCTATTTTTAAAGGCAGAGGGAATATAGAAAATGCGAGCCTCCACGTCAACTACCTTAACACCAATTACTCTCTGGCTGGTGGTTTTTACTTTGAAAAAGATAAAATTGGTTTTGAAAATGTAAACGTAAAAGACGTCCGTAATGAAAATGCCGTCTTAAGCGGATACTTCTCTCATACAGATTTTAAAGACTTTGCTATTGACCTGAAAGGAAACCTAAACAACTTTATGGTGCTCAACACCACAAGCACAGATAATAAGCTTTTCTATGGCACCGGAATAGCCACAGGAAAAATAGATTTCATTGGGCCTATTAACAACATGACTATCAACGCTCAGGCCACCAGTGAAAAAGGAACCCGCATTTTTATACCAATTGGAGATTCTGAAAGCATTGAAAAAGAAGAATATATTCATTTTGTTGATTTTAATGATACCACCAAGGTTCAAGAGATCAACAATGTAGGTAAGATAGACCTCAAAGGCCTCAAGCTAAACTTTGACCTCAACCTCACCCCTGACGCTTATTGTGAGATTATATTTGACATAAAATCAGGTGACATTATCAGAGGTAGAGGAAATGGTGACATTAAACTACAAATAGATACTAAAGGAGATTTCAATATGTTTGGTGACTTCCTTATCCAAGAAGGAGGCTATAACTTCACCCTTTATAGCATTATCAATAAAGAATTTGAAATACTACCTAATAGTAAAATCTCTTGGTATGGCGATCCTTACGCTGGTATTCTTGATATAAAAGCCACCTATAATCAGCTGGCCTCATTCCTTCCTTTGCTAATACAACAAGAAGCTGATTCAGTATATGAAGATGTGGTAGAGATTAAAAGAAAATACCCTGTAAAAGTATATCTGGATATTGATGGTCCTCTTCTTTCTCCTATGGTCAATTTTGATATACTCACCAGCAATCTGCCAAGAAACATAAAGGTAGCGGAGCGACCAGATGTAGATTTAGAATTCGAGTTTTTAAAATTTAAAAATAGCATAGATGAGCAGGAGCTAAAAAGACAAGTATTTAGTCTCATTGTGCTCCGGCGCTTCTCCCCGCTCCAATCATTTAACACCGGTGGCTCCATAACCAGTAGTGTGAGTGAGCTACTCTCTAACCAGCTCAGCTACTGGATAACCCAAGTAGACGAGAACCTGGAAATTGACCTAGATGTAGATTTTGATAAAATGGATGAAGAAGCTTACAATACTTTTCAACTACGCCTGAGCTACACCTTTTTAGATGGTAGGCTGCGAGTAACACGAAATGGAGGCTTCACCAATCAGGAAAACCGCACTGACATCTCCAGTATAGCCGGAGACTGGACCCTGGAGTACCTACTCACTCCAGATGGCAAGTTCAAAGCTAAAATGTATAACCGAACCAATTATAACCCTATAGACCCTACAGATGAAAATAGAAATACCATCACCACGGGTTTTAGCATTACCCATACCCAGAGCTTTGATCAACTAAAAGATCTATTTAAAAAGAAAAAGGAAGCTCAAAAAAATCAGGAGGAAGAGGAAGAAGAGAAGAACCAACAACAGCAAGAAGACCACTCTCAGAACACCCAAAACAGCGTAAACAAAGAAGGAATAAGAAATGAAGATGACGCCATGGAATAAAACCATTGCCTTGCTGGTACTTTCACTTGTTAGTTATAACAGTCTCGCACAAGACAGCCTTAAACAACAAAAAAGACTCAAACCACTAATTATAACATCGGCAGGAGCCTATACTGTTTCTATGATAGGGCTTAATCATCTCTGGTATTCTGATTATGAAAGAGAAAGCTTTCATTTTTTCAATGATAATAAAGAGTGGAATCAGGTCGATAAATTTGGGCATTTTTATAGCGCATTCCACCTTACCTCAGGCGGAGACAGAATTTTGCACTGGGCAGGTTTAGGCAAAAATAAGTCAATACTATGGAGCGCACTAGCCACTACCCTAGTAATGACTTCTATTGAAGTTTTTGATGGATTTTCTGCCGAATACGGAGCCTCTTATGGCGATGCTATTGCCAACAGTGCTGGTACCTTATTCTACGTTGGCCAGCAAAAGCTATGGGATGAAATTCGTATTCATCCTAAATTTTCCTTCCGCATCACCCACTACCCCGATCTACGACCAGAACTACTGGGCAGCAACCTTTCAGAACAAATACTCAAAGACTATAACGGACAGACCTACTGGTTCTCATTCAATTTGTCCAAATTCATTAAAAGCCCTTTTCCTAAATGGCTTAATGTAGCTGCAGGCTACGGCACTACTGATATGATCTATGCTAATAAAGATCAGAACTTAGAAATGGGGTTTAACCCACAAAGAAGGTACTTGCTAAGTATTGATCTTGACTTAAGCGAATACGAATCGCGCTCAAAAGTGGTAAATACGCTTATCTATCTGGTAAACACGATCCACATACCTGCCCCGTCATTAGAGATGAGAGATGATGAATTAAAATTTCATTTTTTCTATTAAAAACTTTTTTTTTCATAAATTCAGCATACCAACTAAAAAATATTTGAATATGGATTTAAACGCATTTATGCAAACTTATGCTGAAGAGATAGGTGGGGAATATTCAGAATATGACAGCAAAACTTCCATCATTATAGTACCTCTGGCTGATGACCGCTTTCAAACGGTACTCGGTAAGTTAAAATACAGCCCCAGGTTCGACCAGCTAAGCATAGAGTTCATTTCTAAAGTATGCCTGTACGAACCTAAAATGAACTTAAAAGCGCTATTGGAAGAAAATGCGAATCTGAACCATTCACGCTTCGTCATTTCTGATGAATACATCCATGTCGAAGCTGCCAGTTTTGTGGACAGTGCCACAGAAGAAATCCTGAAAGAGATTATTCAGGAAGTAGCTAATGTAGCAGATGAATATGAATATAAACTCACTGGAGAAGATATACACTAAAACTTCACTTTATAGAAAAAACTCTACTATTAATTAATTTGTACTTACTTTTGCAATAAATGTAAGCCGCCTTATCGCTTCATTTAATTGAAGAGGAAAGTCCGGGCAGCATAGGGCATCGTACTTCCTAACGGGAAGGGCTTCTCTTTGGAGGAGTACAGACAGTGCCACAGAAAACAAACTACCTTGTGCAAACAGGGAAAAGGTGAAAAGGCGAGGTAAGAGCTCACCGCCCCAATGGTAACTGCGGGGGCACGGTAAACCTTACGAGCTGAAAGATCAAATAAGTTGCATATGCCTCCGGGCAGTCAGGCGGCCCGTCTGGCTCTTTTATAGAGATGTAACGGGTAGATCGATAGATCGTAGCAGCGATGCTGCGGCTAGATAAATGATAAGGGCCTGAACTTTCAGGAACAGAACCCGGCTTATAGGCTTATATTTTTTTCTTATTTTAGCAATGCCATCATTTCTTTTATTATATGAAATGGTGGCATTGCTAATTTTTAACTACCCCATTATGCCTAAAATATTAATCATTGATGATGAGCAAAGCATCAGAAATACGCTAAAAGAAATTTTAGAGTATGAAAACTATGATGTAGACGAAGCTAAAAACGGCGAAGAAGGATTAAAAAAACTGAGTAAAGATAAATTTGACGCGGCTCTATGCGATATAAAAATGCCTAAAATGGATGGCTTAGAAGTATTAGAGAAAGCTGCAGAGCAAGGTATAGAAACCCCTTTTATTATGATTAGCGCACACGGCACCATTGAAACAGCCGTAGAAGCTACTAAAAAAGGCGCCTATGACTTTATTCAAAAACCACCAGATCTCAATCGCCTTTTAGTTACTTTGAGAAATGCGCTTGATAAATCTACCTTGGTAAACGAAACTAAGGTGCTTAAAAAGAAAATATCAAAAACCTTTGATATAGTGGGAGAATCAGAAGCTATTTCGCAGGTAAAAGAAACTATTGAAAAAGTGGCTCCTACCGAAGCCCGAGTACTCGTAACAGGAGAAAACGGAACAGGTAAGGAATTAGTAGCCAAATGGCTACATGAGAAGAGCAACCGATCTAAAGGGCCATTAGTGGAAGTAAATTGCGCTGCTATACCCTCTGAACTGATAGAAAGTGAGCTTTTTGGACATGAGAAAGGCGCCTTTACCTCTGCGGTAAAGCAGAGAATAGGCAAATTTGAACAAGCCAATGGTGGCACCTTGTTTTTAGATGAAATAGGTGACATGAGTCTTTCAGCCCAGGCCAAAGTTCTTAGGGCCTTGCAAGAGAACAAAATCACCCGAGTGGGTGGAGATAAAGAAATAAAGGTAAATGTAAGAATAGTAGCCGCCACCAATAAAGACCTCAAATCTGAGATTACAGAAAATAAATTCAGAGAAGATCTTTATCACCGATTAAGCGTAATTCTTATCAAAGTGCCGGCTCTTAGAGACCGAAAAGATGATATTCCGCTTTTGGTTGAAAAATTCTTAAACGACATAGCAGTAGAATATGGCTCTAAACAAAAAGATATCAGTAGCGAGGCCATTACTCTTCTTCAATCTCATAACTGGACGGGTAACATCCGTGAACTGAGAAATGTAGTAGAAAGGCTTATAATTATGTCTGGAACCACTATTACTGCAGATGAAGTTGCTAAATACGCTGACATCAAGAACTAATATTATCTTATCTTTATCTTTAGATAAAAAGACTATAAACCACATATTACCAAATGCCTAATATGTGGTTTTTTCTTAACCCAATCTATTTTTTTAGTTAAACATAGGGCAAAGGATATTTAGTTGATTTGCAACATATTTAACAAATCAACTATCTATGAAACTGACAAACCATTACTTGGCTTTGGGAACCCTTGCTTTTCTGGGTGCTCTTTCAAGCTGTAAAGATGAAGTAACCGAAGTAACCGAAGTAATCAATAATGACACTACTATTACGGTTGTTTCCCCGAACGTAGACACTCTTAAGGCCTTAGAAAGCTCCCATACTCCTGCCAATATCCTAAAAGTTTGGAATGATTTCAGCGACATAAAAGTGAGCGTAGTATTAAGCTCGGAAGATACTCTTCCTAGCTCACCAAGCTTTGTTTACGGAAGTATGGCCGACGGGGCCGGACTTATAGCTGAAAAAGACGGCACTTTCACCTTAATTAACAACATAGAAGCCGATTATTCTATTGCGAGAATACGACTGAATAGTGATTTAAAACCAGTTACAGGCGAATATATACTTAACAGCAATGCCACGGGTGGCACCGCCCAGTGCTCAGGAAACCTGGTAATGCCTGCTACTCATGGCTTCGGGCCTCTTTACCTTTCCGGTGGAGAATGGGATGGAAACTCTCAAGGTGTTTTCGCCACCGACCCTTACAAAAGAGTTTCTGATGCCAGCGCCGCCTGGATACTTACAGCTATGGGACAATGGAACACTGAAAATGCTGTGGTACTAGGAAAAAATGCTTACTCTGACAAAACCGTGGTTTTAATTGGCGATGATGATAGCAACAACTCGGTTCCTTCAGGACAATTAGGTATGTATGTAGGTAACAGAGGAGATCTTGCTGGAGGTAAGCTTTATGGACTAAAAGTTACTGACACAGACGTTACCTATGAAATGGATATGGAAGAAGGTAAGGCTTACAACATAGAATTTGTAGAGTTAATGCAAAAGTCTCTCAATGATCTGGATATAGAAGCCAAAGACAAAGGTGTTATGGGCTTTGCCAGGCTTGAAGACATTGACTGGAGAAAAGGTACTGCGGCTAACGAAAGAGAAGTTTACTTTGCTGTTACTGGCAGAAACAAACCAGATTTATTAGATAAAGGGTCTAGAACTGGCAGGGTTTACAAGCTAGTTATGAACGACTCAGATCCTACTGGCGCAGGCACATTAACCTGTATCTTAGATGGAGACAAAGGCATTACAGACGAAAATGCAAAAGCTGCCTCATTCCACAGTCCTGATAACGTGCTGGTAACTGAAAACTTCGTATATATTCAGGAAGATCCTAATGGCTACGCTGGAATAAAAAGTGCAGCAGATCATTACCCTTACCTGTATCAATATAATATCAATACTGGTGAATTAAAAGTAGTACTGGAATGCGATCAGGTAACAGCCGCTGCTTTAGGGTACGGAAACACATCTTCTATGTGGGAGCTTACTGGTATGATTGACATTACTGATGAGGTAAATAACGGAGAAAACACCTTCCTTATTATCACTCAAAACCATGGATGGGAAAGAGCTAATGGCATGCCTTTCACCGATCCCGCTGCAGTTCAAAATTTAAACGGATCACGCAAAGAAGGAAGTGTTCTATTCAAAATAGTTGGCCTGGAAAGATAAAATGACATATTCAATTAAACTTATAAAAGAGGCTTGCTTAATAGCGGGCCTCTTTTCTCTCTTTATAAGCTGTAACACTCACACAAAAGAACAAAATCCTCCTTTAACAGATTTTGAAGCTGTAGAAAAGGCCTACCTCGTTCACCTGGATTCTACCATCTACTTTCTGGGAGCTATGAGCAAATCAGAGGATACAGCTTCTATTAAAGATAACTTCCTCGCAGCAAGAGATTACTTTAAAAAAGCTGAACCTGTTCTTGCATTCGCAGAATTGGAAAACTATAAAACGCTAAATGGCCCTAACCTTTTAAAAGTCAAAGAAGAAGACCTGACAGATATCAGAAAGATACACCCACAAAGCTTTCAAGTATTGGAAGAAGGTCTATTTGCTGAGGACAGCATCGATCTACAGCACATTCATGAAGTAGCTCATTTTCTCACTAACCGGCTTAATCTTATACGATCTAACACCGATTTATCCAGTTATAAAGATTATCATTTCTTGTGGTTATTAAGAAACTCCATAATAAGAACTGCCACCCTGGGCATTACTGGTTTTGATTCACCTGCATTATCTCAATCAATGGAAGAAGCTCATACAGTTTATAATAGCCTTCAGCATTATCTCAGCTTTTTCCAAGAACACTTCCAAGACAAAATGCTTTTTGAAGAATGGCAGAAAGAAATAGACCTAACCAAGAAGATGCTATCCAATGCTGATTTCGACACTTTCGATAGATATCAATTTATAAAGCAACATACCGAATATCAAATCAGACTCTGGAATAAAACCCGGAAAGACTGGAAAACCTCATTCCCCTTCACTCATGCGATCAACAATGATGCCCCAGGCTTATTTAGCAATAAAACCTTTAGCATAGCGCATTTTGCTGAACACCCAGTCTCAGACCATCAGGATTCTATCAGTGCCCTAGGCAAAATGCTATTCTATGATCCAAGCCTTTCAGACAATAACTCCCTTAGCTGTGCCAGCTGCCACAAAGCCTCTCTTGCTTTTACTGACGGAGAAAGAAGAGGATTAGGAATGCATCAGCAACCAGTAAAAAGAAATACGCCTACCCTATACTATGCAGGCTTTCAAAAGGCCTTTTTTTATGATAACAGAGCAGGAAACATCGAAGGTCAGATTTCAGGAGTCATAACCAGTGAAGATGAATTTCATTCCAACCTGGAAGCTCTTGAGAAAAAAGTAAAATCAGAACTAGAATACCAAAAGTTATTTTCCTCCAATTACAAAAATGGAGTAACCCAAAGCAATATAAGGCATGCCATAGCAACTTACATTAGAGGAATGGCTCCATTTAACTCTAAGTTTGACAAAAACATGCGAGACGAAGAAGCTTCATTAACAAAAGAAGAAATGCTGGGCTTCAACTTATTTATGGGAAAAGGCACATGCGCCACATGCCACTTCCCTCCCCTCTTCAATGGTACTGTACCACCAGACTTCCTCGAATCTGAAATGGAAGCCTTAGGAACGCCTAAAACAGCTTCTAATAAAATGCTAGACACAGACCTAGGAAGGTATCATATCTTTCAAACAGAAGAGCGCAAACACTTTTTTAAGACTCCTACTGTAAGAAATATAGCTTACACCGCTCCATATATGCATAACGGTGTTTATGATAGCCTGGAACAAGTTCTAAACTTTTACAATGTAGGCGGTGGAATCGGTATGGGCTTTACCATGCAGCACCAAACACTGCCGGAAGATTCACTGCATTTATCAGATCATGAACAGCAAGCCATAATCGCATTTATGAGAACGCTTTCTGATCCAATGCCTAAAAGCGATTATTAAAAAAAATGGCCCTTAAGGAGGTCTTCCATGAGGGCCATTTTTAATATTATCTTTAAAATTGATTATCCTTAGTAGTAAATTCGGTAAACGTTATGGCCAAAATCATCCGATACTAAAATAGATCCGTCTTTCAATTGAATTACGTCTACAGGACGACCCCAGTTAGTTTGTGTTTGATCATTCAACCAACCGTCAGCAAATACTTCCGCTTTAGTGGCACGGTTTCCTTCTATAGACACATGCATCAATCGATAACCTATCTTTTTAGACCTATTCCAGGAGCCATGTTGGGCTACAATTATATCGCCTTTATACTCCTCAGGGAACATATCCCCTGTATAAAAGGTGAACCCTAAACTAGCAGTATGAGCTTCAAACTTCCAAACTGGAGGCACAAAGTCAGAACAAGGAAACTTCTCTCCAAATTCAGGATCAGCTATTTCTCCTCCATGGCAATAAGGATAACCAAAATGCTGACCTTTTTTAGTAAGTCGATTCAACTCTCCAGGAGGAAAATTATCCCCCATCATATCTCTTCCGTTATCAGTAAACCACAGTTCCTTAGTATCAGGTTTCCAGTCAAAACCTACCGTATTTCTGATACCCTTTGCCACAATCTCACGACCAGTACCATCAGGATTCATTCTGGTAATGGTAGCAAAAATCTCATCCTCACTCTCACAAATATTACAAGGGGCTCCAACAGGTACATATAATTTTCCATCAGGCCCGAATGCTATGTATTTCCATCCATGATGCCCCTCTGTAGGATATAGATCATTTACTATTTCATAAGCAGGAGGATTCTCCAGCTGCGTTTCAATATCAGATAACTTTAATATTCTACTTATTTCAGCTATATATAAATCCCCGTCCTTAAAGGCTACTCCATTCGGACTACTGAGGCCTTCAGCCAAAACATATTTCTTATCAGCCTTGCCGTCTCCATCTTCATCCTTAAGCGCATACACTTTATCTTCCTCTCTGTTTCCCACATACACTACACCAGAAGGGCTTAATGCTAATGATCGGGCATTTTCAACTTCAGCAAATACTTCAATTTTAAAACCATCCGGCAGGTTTATCCTGTCCAGTCCTTCTTTGGGAGTTTCCTTCTCTGAAGCTACCTTGGTACTATCCACTTTGTCAGTATTCTGATCATTAGTACCAGATGATGAGCAACTCATTGCAAATACCAACAAGATTAAAAATGACTTTTTCATATCAAATTCTATTAGAATTAAATTTTTTAGGCAAAATACTAAACTATAAATACAGTTAGGTTTTATTATCTATTGATCAACAGATAACTTTGTAGCATGTTATCAATAAACAACCTTTCTTATTTCATTGGAGGCAGAACTCTCTATGAGGATGCCTCACTTCACATCAAGCCAAAAGACAAAATCGGACTCATTGGTCTTAACGGGGCGGGCAAGTCCACTTTATTACGCTTAATTAATGGAAACTATCAACCTGATGGTGGCGATATTAGCAAAAGTAATGACTGTTCCATTGGCTTTTTAAATCAGGACCTACTCTCCTACCAAACGGAAGATAGCATCCTCTCTGTAGCAATGGAGGCATTTGGAGAAGCAGTAGAAACTCAAAAAGCCATTGACCAGATAATTAAAAAGCTCGAAACCGATTACTCTGATGGCTTGGTAGAAAAACTAACCAAGCAACAGGAAAAGTTTGAAAGGCTGGAAGGTTATAGCATGCAGGCTAAGGCTGAAGAGATATTAGAAGGTATCGGCTTTAATACGCAGGATTTACAAAGGCCTCTTAAAGAGTTTTCAGGAGGGTGGCGCATGAGGGTGATGCTAGCTAAGTTACTATTGGAAAAACCATCCTTACTCATGCTGGATGAGCCTACTAACCACTTGGATTTACCTTCTATAGAATGGGTAGAAAACTACCTTAGAAATTATGAAGGAGCCGTTATAGTAGTTTCTCACGATAGGCAGTTCCTCAACAACACCATCAACAAGGTCGTAGAAGTAACCCAACAACAGCTCACTGTTTACGAAGGAGATTATGACTTCTACCTGGAAGAAAAAGAGCTTAGAAGTGAAATTCAAAAAAATGCATTCGAAAATCAGCAACAGAAAATAAAGCAGACCGAACGTTTTATCGAGAAGTTCCGAGCTAAAGCAACTAAAGCGAAACAAGTGCAATCTCGGGTAAAAGCACTTAACCGCATGGACAAAGTAGAAGATGTTATCGATACTAATGCGGTGGTAAATTTCAAATTTGAGTTCAAGCAAAAATCAGGCAGGCATGTCATCCGTCTGGAGGAAGTAAGTAAATCTTATGGCGATCTTAAAATATTAGAAAACACCTCTGCCCACATAGAACGTGGAGATAAAATTGCACTGATTGGAGCCAATGGAAAAGGTAAATCTACCGTTTTAAGGATCATAGATGGATCTGAACCCATTAAAGGAAATAGAGAGGAGGGTTACAACGTCCTTAAAGGTTTCTATGCTCAGCATCAGCTAGAATCCTTACAGGTGAATAATGATATTCTAGAGGAGCTAAAGCAAGCAGGAACAGAAAAAACCGAGCTCCAATTAAGGCAAGTTCTGGGCTGCTTCTTATTTACAGATGAAGATGTATTCAAAAAAATAAAAGTGCTTTCCGGAGGCGAAAAATCAAGGGTAGCATTAGCCAAGACACTTATTTCTGAAGCGAACTTCCTACTATTAGATGAGCCCACTAACCATTTAGACTTTCAATCTGAAAACATATTAATACAGGCTTTACAACAGTATCAAGGAACATTTATAACTGTTTCCCACAATAGACATTTTGTATCTCAGGTAGCTAATAAAATTTGGTATATAGAAAACCACGAGATAAAAGTTTATCCGGGCACATATCAGGAATATTTATACTGGAGAGAACAGAACCCGGCGGAAAGCACAGAAGCACCTAAGCCAAAAGTAGAAAAGAAAGAAAAGTCTCAGACCAAAAAACATACAGATGAAGACCAAAGGAGGTTACAAGCACTGAAAAAAGAGCTCAACCAACTAGAGCAAGAGATTGATAAACTGGAAAAAGACATCAATGAGCTAGAAGCACATATGGCTAAACCAGATGTATATGGAAATCCTGATGAACTTTTGCAAACTAACACTAAGTATGAAAGCAAAAAATCAACCCTTGACAATCTAAATGAACAATGGGAGGAAAAGGCTTTAGAAATTGATATGCTAGAGGAATAGGCTCAAAATATAAGCCTATTCCTCTTCTCTGGGATCTATTGCTAAATGGGGTGTATATGCTAGAGCATAACCCCCACCAGTATAATCATTCCTATTAAGAATAGTACCTGTACGTAAATCGCCCTGAATAGACTTCTTATTATTGTCCTTCGCATAATTAGTCTTGTTAAAAAAAATTCTGTTAGTTAATTATTAGACTCCTCTTATTTCCAAAGGGTTGGAAGAGCTTTAAAAAATATATTTAAATCTAAAACCTACCTCAAGAATAGTAGGTCTACTATCAAAATCTGAATCTGATTTAGTTACTGATGTCAATGCCTGTCTTAGCTGAGGCAATAATGACAAAATGTAATGCTCTCCCATCTCATAACTAAATTCTGACCCCAGCAAACCGCTAATCTGGTAAGTTCTATAAGGAGAATCACTCCCTGCACTTACAGTCAGGTCTTCTACATTTCCGTCAGATCCATCAAAAGTGTTTTTTATAAGAATATTATTTGCCACCCCAGATAATAGGGTAATATTAAACTTCTTATCTAGTACTATATAACCAGCCTGCACAGGCACACTCACCAACTGGTATGTATTCACTATTTCGTAAGGCCTGGTAAACTCAATATTCACCTGATCATTATTAGACCCATTATTACCTATACTGTTAAAAGACGTTACCGTTTTCGCAGACTTTCTTCCCGTAGTAGTATTATTGGTATTAGAAACTACGTTAGACGCACTTGAAGCCTGCTGCTGTAAATAACTCAAACCTCCTTGTACTACCCATCTCTTAGCTAATTGAGTTCCTACACTTACCCCTACATTAACACTTTGACCTGATGATTCTTCAGAAAACGTTGGACTTCGTCTCATTGCTAAACTATTACCTTCAAAGTCCATATTAGCCATACTGGCATTAGCTCCACCACCTATATTGGGATCAAACTTACCCGCAGCAAATCCAACACCAGCCCAAGTATCTTTAGAACCTGTTTCTTTGCTCTTTGAGGGCACATAAGCATACCAAGGCACCATTTCCATTTCACGATTCATCAAAGAATCCACCATCAAGTAATCAAAACGTCTATCAAGATCTTTAGGCAAACCTTCATCTTGAGAGGAGATCAACACAACTCGAGTAGATGCGGAAGGCTCTTCAATATCTATGTTATTTTGATTATTATCCTTATTAATTGCTACAGTTCTCTTTTCACTTTCTATATCAACAATCTCATCTTCTAAATTATGACCTTCTTGCTTGCTTTGAGCAACGGAAGATGACCCTTGCTGGAGGTCATCATTTACTAGGTCATCAGCAGTTTTATTGAATCTATCTCTTCCTTCAACTTTATCTTCCAATGACCTTTCTTTATGATTATTATCTGTCGGTTTATGAATGACAGCAGCAGAAAAATCTCTATCATTATCTACCAATAAATGCTTATTAGAAATAGCCTCTTTTACATCTTCCGAATTTACATTTTCATCTACCGAACCTCTTTCTTCACTATTCACATCATCTCTAGAAATTTCATGAGCTAAGCCAGAACCTTGTCTTTCCGGTTGAAAGCCATTATTAATCAAGTTTCCTGAATCACCATAGCTATTTTCAGCATCAGGAGATATACCACTGTTATTGGTATTATTCTTATCTAATACCAAAGATCCTTCAACTTCAGTGCTATTCAAAGCCATGCTGTTTTCTCCTTTAGGTATTCCTGCATTCTTATCTGAATACCACTGATATGAATAAATTCCAGAAATAGTAAGAGCAAAAACTACTGAAGCAGCAGCCAAGAGTTGAAAAAACAGCAAGCGACGTTTCATCTTGCTATTATTAGCATTGGCAAGATCTAATTCAATCCTTTCCCAAACATGGTTAGACACCTCTAACTCAGCATCCTCAAAAGCTTGCTGCCATTGATCATCAAAGTTTGATCTATTTTGCTTGTCCATAGCTTAGTTTTTCCTCCTTTTTAAACTGATCTTGTAATAAAGCTCTGGCTCTTGAATATTGAGATTTTGATGTACCTTCACTAATATTCAGCTCCTCAGCGATCTCTTTGTGAGTATAACCTTCAATTGCATAAAGATTGAACACTGTCTGACAACCGGCGGGTAGTCTCTGTATCATCTTAAGTAATTCCTTAAAATTGAAATCAGACAAAGAGAAGTCACTATCTTCTGTAAATGTCACATCATTAATATCCGTCATAGGAAACAGATATAATTTGCTTCTTTGATGATTTAAAGCTGTATTCACCACAATTCTTTTAATCCAAAAATCAAGACGACTTTCACCTCTAAAAGTAGATATTTTATCAAAAATCTTAATAAAAGCTTCTTGTATGATATCTTCAGCTTCTTGGTCAAACTTAGAGTACCTCATAGCCACAGCCATCATCTTTTTTGAATAAAGATCATACAACTGTCGCTGAGAACCCCTGTCTCCCTTCCGACACCCCTCTACAAGATCATTTTCTGATATCATTTAACAATAAAAGTCCAAAGGCTTTGTTTAATAAGACACAGCTTAATATGATTAGGTTGTAATGGCTATATTAGCACAAAGATAAAAATATTTTAAACAGAAGATGAATTTTAGAATTATATACATATTTTTTTTACTATTTATTTCAGGCTATCATTCACTCTTTAGCCAAAACAAAAAACTCTTATATAAGAATGCTACTTACGAATTTGAAACCAGAACGGTACAGCTATATTCTGGAAATAATACTACAAACCCAGCCACGACACTTTTAGGCCGGAATAACCTTACCTTGGAGTTCGATGATTTAGTAGAGGCTGAGGAGAGCTACAGGGTAAAAATCATTCATTGCAATCGAAATTGGACCCCTTCAAAGCTGAAAGCCATAGATTACTTATATGATTTTAATGAGTTTAATATTAATAATTACAAACTTTCAGTAGACACAAAAATAGCTTATGTACACTACACCTTTAAAGTACCTAACGTAAAAATTCCCGGAAACTACCTATTAGTAGTATACCGAGGAACCGATGAATCGGATATAATATTATCTCGCAGATTTATGGTATATGCTAACAATGTAGCAATAGCATTAACCAGCAACCTAAAAGGATTGACTTCTATGGATCGAAGTCGACAACAGCTAGACTTTATCATTAATTACGAAAACTACCCGATCCAAAATCCAGGTGACGTCCAGGTTGTGATAAGACAAAATCAGCGTTGGGACAATGCTATCACCGACCTAAAGCCCAGCATGTTAAGAGAACATAGCTCTGAATTAGAATATAAATACTTTAACAATGAAAACAGTTTCTATGCTGGAAATGAATTCCGCTTTTTCGACATGCAATCGATAAGGTATCCTGGACAAAATGTGCAACGAACTAACTTCCAAACCAGACCTACTTCCGCGCAGCTAATGGTAGACAAACCAAGAATCTATCAACCCTACACCCAATACGATGACCTTAATGGAGAATTTTTCATTGCTAATACGGATACTGGCAACGGCCCTACTCAATCTGACTACCTTACTGTATACTTTCAGCTACAAGCAGAACAGGTAGAAGGAGATGTATATCTTATAGGCAGCATGAACAATTGGGAGCTAGATACACCTTTAAAATACAATAAAGCTAACAACATGTACACTTGCAATATGATCCTAAAACAAGGGTACTATAACTTTCAGTACTTAGTGAAAAGCCAAGAACTCACCCCCAATTACCTGGAAGGAGATCATTTTGAAACGGAAAATAACTATGAAATATTAGTATACTATAAGCCCCCTTCAATGAGGTCAGAAATACTGATAGGCTATGCCAGCTATACTATGAATCCTGTTGACTAAGGGTTCTAAATTCGTATTTCAATACCCTGTTGTTAGGGTTAGAATTAGCCACATCCAGCATACCAAAGCCTTTGTGAGTAAAACGTCCCATACCACAATTAAAAACGAACTCCTGCACTTCTTTAGCTGCGTATAAGGTAAATGGAAAAGTATATCCTCTTACCTCATACTTCACATCCTGATCATACACTGGATATATCCTGGCAAATTTCTTCTGTGCAGCTGTTAGCCTAGCCAAATAAGCTTTATCTGGCACTAATTGAAACTTATAAAAACTGGAAATCTGCTCCTCTGTATACAACTCTGCCTCTTGCATTCTAGAAATAGTAGACTCATAGAGCAAATCGGAGAAATTATCAGACTCAGGAGAAATAAATCTCTTTGAAGAATTATCGTTGAATGATGAGTTTAATATCACTAATGGTGAAATACAAATAAATTTCATAGAATCAGAAAGGTCCACACCTTCTTCTAACTCTACGCTCTCAGGCTGCAAATAAAGTCCTCCTAGCTCTACCTGACTGAACTCAAATAGGTTCATAAGGAAATAATCAATAAATTCCTTACTGGGGCTAGACAAGACCAATGTAACCCGAGAGGAATAAAAATGAAGTCCCTTTCTGCTCACTTTAGTCTGCCCTTTTAGACCAGAAAAGTTATAAAATGAGTATTGTGTGAGCTTTTCATCACCACCTTTCATAAGTATTCCCTTGATCATCTGAGCAAGAAGATACTGGTGATGGAAAGGGACGTGGCTCCCCCTATTCTTTAAAAGAAAAATAATTCTAACTCTCAACTTGAATTAATTATAGACAAAAAATTAAGGCCTCTCGTTTCTTTTTCAAATTATTCCTTCAAAAAATATCCGCAATTATGCACTAACCAACTAAATCTCGGGCCGAACAATAAATATTAAAAAAATATTTTAATAAAAATAATCTTTAAATGATAAATCTGAAAATTCAACTGAATTTTATTTTATGTAGACACTAATAATTCTTAAATAATGTCAAAAATAAAGGCAATTTCTTTTCAAAATTACCTTTTTCAGAATTTATAATTAGACATTAAACCTAAAGTGCATGATATCACCATCCACCACTACATATTCCTTCCCTTCTATGGCTACCTTTCCTGCTTCTTTACAGGCCACCTCAGTTTTATAAGTTTGGTAACTATCTAATTTTATAACCTCTGCTTTGATAAATCCTTTTTCAAAATCAGTATGAATTACTCCTGCAGCCTGCGGTGCTTTCCAGCCTTTTTTTATAGTCCAAGCACGCACTTCCTGTACTCCAGCTGTAAAGTAAGTAATTAAATCTAATAAACTATAAGCGGCTTTAATAAGCTTATTTAAACCAGATTCTGTAAGGCCATACTCTTCTAAAAACAAAGCTCTCTCATCAGGATCTTCCAACTCGGCTATCTGAGCCTCAATTGAAGCTGAAACCACTACAACCTCAGCATTCTCACCAGCTGCCATTTCTTTTAAAGTATTAGAATGGGCATTACCATTAGGCAGTGCCGTCTCCTCTACGTTTGCTACATATATTACAGGCTTAGCTGTTAGCAATTGTAAATCTGCCACTGATTTTTTATCCTCAGCGTCCATTTCCAAACTCCTTGCATTCTGCCCAGACTCTAAATGATTCTTATACTTCTTCAGTACTTCAAGATCCTTTTTAGCTTTAGAATCTCCACTTTTAGCTACCTTCTCTACTCGCAAAATCTTCTTGTCTACAGATTCTAAATCTTTCAACTGAAGTTCTGCATCAATCACTTCCTTATCAGCAAGAGGATCAACCTTTCCATCCACATGAACAATATTATCATCTTCAAAGCACCTTACCACATGAGCGATAGCATCTACCTCTCGGATATTAGCTAAAAACTGATTACCCAGTCCCTCTCCCTTGCTGGCCCCTTTTACCAGTCCTGCAATATCTACGAATTCCATAGTAGTAGGAATCACTCTTTGAGGATTTACAAGCTCCTCTAAAATTCTCAACCTTTCGTCAGGAACGGTAATCACCCCAACATTAGGTTCTATTGTACAAAAAGGAAAGTTAGCAGCCTCTGCCTTGTTGTTTGAAATTGCATTAAAAAGAGTTGATTTGCCCACATTTGGCAATCCTACTATTCCACATTTAAGAGCCATGAAAAATTATTTTTTCTGTAATTTAAATACACTATAACTTCTATAACCTATATACAGTTCACTAATAAACACTCGAAAAACTGTATAAACAGGTATAGCAGCGATCATTCCTGGTATACCTGCCAAAGAAGCGCCTGCAAATATAATTATAAATATTTCCAAAGGATGAGCTTTTACACTTTTAGAAAAAATCAAAGGCTGAAGCAGGATGTTATCAACAATTTGCACCGTTGCAAAAACAGACCCTATTTTAATAATCAAAAACAAATAATTATTCGTAGTAAATAAATCTGTACCTGTGGAAACCCCCACAATCACTCCAAAACAAGCTCCAAACAAAGGCCCAAGATAAGGAATCAAATTAGCCACAGCTGCAAATAAAGCTATTGTAAGGGCATACTTAATACCTAGTATACTTAGCCCCAGAGAGGCAATAGTGAAAATGGAGAAAATCTGAAACAATAAACCAATGAGATAATTAGACAGCAACCTCTCAATTTTATTATATGCAGCAATAGTCACTTCAAAATAACGATTGGGAATAAAGCTTATCAACTTTCTTCTCATAGAGCCCATTTCATACAGAAAGAAGAACGAGATAAAGCTTACCGCCAGAATACCGACTAAAATCTGCCCGGTTACAGATATCACATTATTCAAAATATTACCAAACTTAGCGTTAGATATCAGCTCTACAATACTACTTCGCAAACTATCAACTATAAATCCCTTAGGTTGTGTCGTTAGATTATTATTGATAAGGAAATCTTCTATATTAGTAAGAGGCAAACTTAATTTTAAATATAAGTTCCTATAGTCCAGACCTAAAATCACCTCAATCTGTTCAGAAATTAAAGGAATAAATAATATTATGAACGAAGTAAAAAAACCAATAAGCACACAATAAGAAATAATTACGGCCATTAACCTAGGTACTCTTATGTTGTACACCTGCGTATTGGCAATGTATTGTGTAACCGGCCTTAGAATACTACTCACTACTATGGCTATGGCCACGTAGATTACAATATCTATAAATAGCCAGCTGAGCAGAAGAAAAACCAGTAAGCCAATTAAAATATATGTTAATGTTTTTCCGAGCATAAGCTCAAAGATAATAAAAAAGCCCTTGATTGCATCAAGGGCTTTGTTTATCAAATCATTAAAGTGTTAATCCCATCTAAGTTCTGTATCAATTTCTGAGCTATCTTCAACTTCTTGCCCATCATCGACCTGCCTATCAAATTGACTAAAGTCAACATCTGGCAACAACTCTTCTTTCACATGGTTTACAGTATTGTTTAAAGCGTCAACAAACTTATTGAAGTCTTCCTTATACAAAAAAATCTTATGTTTTTCGTACGTAAACCCATCATCTTTGTACCTTCTCTTACTTTCAGTAATAGTAAGATAGTAATCATTCGAACGCGTGGCTTTTACATCAAAGAAATATGTCCTCTTACCTGCACGCACTCTTTCTGAAAATATTTCTTCTCTTTCGTTGGTATTATTCTCTTCCACAATCCTAGTAGTTTAGTTTTTAGTTTTTTGCTTATACTTTACATAAATCCGATTTAAATATAGTATATTAATTACGTTCAATGCAAGCGTATCATTATTAATTATGAAACATTTTGTATTATTATGTGTTCCTGACCCTCTCTTTCGGTAAATTTATAGCAAAAAAACTGTTTAGCGCATGAAATTAAACCTAGATAAGGTTAAAAACACTGGTCAAATAGATTTTCTTGCTCGTCAATTAGTAGATGGATTTATTACAGGCTTACACAAGTCGCCCTATCACGGATTCTCTGTAGAGTTCGCCGAACACCATTTATACAACTCAGGAGAGAGTACAAGACATATCGATTGGAAAGTATATGCAAAAACAGATCGTTTGTATACAAAGACCTTTGAAGAAGAAACCAATTTAAGATGTCAGCTAGTTTTAGATAATTCTTCCTCTATGCACTACCCTACTGAATCTAAAGGTAAAATTAAATTCAGCTTGTTAAGTGCTGCCGCAATTTCTCATTTACTTCAAAAACAAAGAGATGCAGTAGGGATAACTACTTTTTCAGATAAAGTTGAACACACCACTCCCATAAGTTCTACCAGTTCTCACCTTAGAAAACTAATGAATCTATTAGAGCAACTTTTCAATGATACAGATAAAAACAAAAACACTAGCGTAGCCTCTGTCCTACATGAGGTGGCAGAAAAAAATCATAAACGATCACTGATAATCATTTTCAGTGATATGTTCGACAATCCGGATGAAATAGAGGAAATATTTAAAGGCCTTCAACATCTCAAGCATAATAAGCATGAGGTTCTAGTGTTTCATGTCACCGATAAGCAAACAGAATATTCTTTTAACTTCGAAGACAGGCCATATGAATTTATAGATCTGGAATCTGGAGAAAAATTAAAGCTTCAACCCGGCCAAGTAAAGGATAAATATGTTGAAGATATCCAAAAATACTATCATGAACTGAAGCTTCGATGTGGTCAACTAAAAATAGACTTTATTGAAGCAGACATTTCATCAGACTTCAATGACATTTTAAATGCCTATCTCATTAAAAGAGCCAAGATGAAATAAGCTTTATTGACTATTCATCATGAAGCCACTCTTTCTTAGCAACAAGTTCGTCCTCATCCTCTTCATAATCAGGATCAGGAACACAGCAATCTACAGGGCATACAGCCGCACACTGAGGCTCTTCATGAAATCCTGTACACTCTGTACACTTTCCTGATACTATGTAATAGAACTCATCAGAGACCGGCTCCTGCGGCTCTTTAGCATCTATTACCGCTCCATCTTCCATCTCTACTTCAGAAAGGGTTGTTCCTCCTGCCCAATCCCACTCTAAACCACCTTCATAGATGGCTGTATTAGGACATTCAGGCTCGCATGCACCACAGTTGATACATTCATCAGTTATCATTATAGCCATTACACAAACTATTTATTCCTTTTAAATCTTAAAATTCGAATCTTTGCAAAAATATAAAGTATATACCTGGTTTCAAACAGAAACGAGATACAAAGGTTATTAGATTATATATGAACATCAAAGAACGAATTTCTGCTTTCGCCCAACTGGGAAACAAACTTAAAAAAATCATGGATCAAGAGCCTGATGAAGATTTCTTCATCAGCATTAAATCTCAAAACCCTTGGTTTACAGAAGATAATGTAAAGCTTGCCCTCCATAATATTATAAACTACCTCAAAGAGGATCATTTATCAAACTGGGTAGGTAACTATAACATAAAAGAGCAAAACAAAAAAATTGGCATTGTCATGGCCGGAAACATCCCTCTCGTAGGATTTCATGATTTATTAGCCGTTATTATAAGTGGAAATATTGCAGTTATCAAAATCAGTTCACAGGATTCCTTCTTAATGCATTTTATTATTAGTGAACTTAATTCTCTTGATAATCGATTCAAAGAGAAAATTATAATCAAAGATCAGCTAAAAGATATAGACGCAATAATTGCTACTGGTAGCGATAACACCAGTAGATATTTCGAGTATTATTTCTCAAAATATCCAAACATAATAAGGAAAAACCGTACTTCAGCCGCTATTTTAGACGGAAGTGAAACTAAAGAAGACTTACAAAAACTATCTGATGATATTTTCAGCTATTTTGGTTTAGGCTGTAGGAACGTATCTAAACTTTTTGTGCCCAATGAGTATAATTTTGTTTCATTTCTTGAGGCCATGAGCAAGTATCAATATATTACTTATAATCACAAATATTCTAACAACTATGACTATAATAAATCCATTTATTTAGTCAATGGTGTTAAACATTTAGATAATGGTTTTTTATTATTGAAGGAAGATCATAACATGGTTTCTCCCATTTCCGTACTCTTCTTTGAATATTACTCTTCCGATGAAAATCTATTAGAAATAACAAATAGACAAAAGGATAAAATTCAATGTATCGTAAGCAAAAAGCAACTTACAATAGATCATAAACCTTTAGGTGATGCCCAATATCCAAAATTGTGGGATTATGCCGATGGAGTAGATACTATGAGATTTCTGACTGAATTATAATAGACTTAATCATATTCTACCTTAAAACAACAAAAGCCCTGTAAAATCACTTTACAGGGCTTTTGTTGTTAATCATTTACTTATTCTTAGGTCATCTTACTAATCTCTATGGATGCCCCCGGATAACTTCTACCCAACCCGTATATAGTTCTCCATCTATGTCCAGTTTATAAAAATAGACTCCATCCGGCGTATCCTCAGCCTCCCAATCATTCCTATAGTTATCAGTCTGATAGATAATATTACCCCATCTGTTAGTTATAACAAGTTCTGCCTCTACATCTGAAGGAATGTTTCTTACATAGAAGGTAGGGTTCAATGCATCTCCATTTGGCGTGAAGATATTTGGCACAAACACATCTGTATTTAATGGCACCCTTGCTACTAGTTCTAGTATACAACCCAAACTATCAGTAACCTCTACAAGATACCTACCCGCTGGAATATCTTCATATAGCATTTCATATTCGAAATTGTTATTCACCTTTACCTCTTCATAGTTAGTAGAGAAACTTTGACCAGGAACAGCAGCAGAATCTAGCTCTATCTGAGTCATATATCCAGGTATACCACCTCCAAATTTTATAACCTCGAAAGATCCTGTATATCTATCAGGTAAAGACTCTGTAACTTGACCTATCTGAGCAGTCATAGGACCAGGAACAATTACGCTCACCGGGTCTGACTTCATTGTACATGTAACATCTTCCTGTTCTAAAATCAGTATGTATTCCTCAGAGTTTCTTAACGTAATATCAAAAGAACCAGAAGGCTGACCTGTAGTTGAATTTACTCTAAAAATCCAATTATCCTGTTCATCCCCTCGAGAATCCAAAATCCTCAACTTGTAATCTAGATCAGGCTCCCCTTTTACATTATACAATTCTAAACTTCTAGTAAAGTCACTATCTCCACTACATCCCAATTCATACTCAAAACTAACAGCTTTCTGCCCTCCTAATGTGTAAGATTTTTTGTTAGGGCAATACTGACTATTAGCAGGGTCAATAGTAACGTTATACACTCCTGCGATCAAATTACTTATTTCAACCTCACGTCCATCATAGTCATTGTCTTGATAGAATATTTCAGATTCATCTGACCCTGATGTTACGATTAAAACATAAGGACCTGGAACAGCACCTCTATTTCCAACCTTAAATTTAATATATCCATTCTTGCCACCTTTAGCACATGAAGGACTATTCGTGGCTACATCTTCTATATTAACCTGACCAGGGGCAGTAATCTCAACATCTTCACTCACAACACAACCGGATTCATCTCTAACAAATAGTGTGTAGTTGCCAGGAGATAGGCTTTCCGCTCCAAATACAGGACTACCTACCTGAAGTGTTCCATAACTGCTTGGAGTAACTCCATTTGTAACGGCCACTTCCCATTGTCCTGATGGGTTGCTACCACCTGTAGGAATTGATTCAATAGTTATATACCCATCACTATTCTCGCAATCTGATACTGGATGTGAGGTAGATGTAAATTGAATTTCATTATGCTGATTTCCTATTACCACTGTAATCGATGCATTGCAAGGATCTGCCGCACTTCTTCTTACAGCAATTACCTGTTCAAAAGTTGGAGCCGGTCCTACTGGCACTGAAATTTGTCCTCCAGCTACAAATGAAGTCCAGTTAAACCCATCCAGAGACCATTGCAATACGTTACCTGTTTCCCCTGGAACATCAAGATTCATTGTACCCTCATCACCAAAGCACGCTGCTCCGACAACATTAGTTGCGACCGGCACCCCTACCGTACCTGATTGATCAATCGTAACTTGCCCTTTTTTGACACAAGATATATCACCATATTGAATCTCAAAATCATAAATACCAATTGGTAGATTATTAAACTGAGGGTCATTAACATTGGTTCTTGACTCCGGTCCAGAAATGCTAATAATCACGCCAGTATTGTTCACTAATGGTGTAGATGGTGATATATCAAAATATATTGACCCATCAGAATTAGTACAAGTAGCTGGTGTTGTATTCGGAGTAATTCTTACAGTAGCACATTCTCCACCACCACCAGAACAACCTGATGGTTCTGTAACTGTATAAGTAGCAGCTGCAGAACACCCACTATTAATATCATTAACAAATACAGTGTAAGTTCCTGGCTCATCAAGGCTTGCTATATCTTCTGTTGTACTAGCAAATCCGTTAGGTCCAACCCATGAATAAGTGAAATTGCCACTGCCTCCTGTTATGGTTAAATTAACAAAACCTTCATTTCCCCCACAGGTGGTAATATTACCGCCAGCTACATTCAATGTGAAATTTACAGGGTCACTCAAATTAACATCAACATCCTGAGTTGAAGTACAAGCACCTACAGTAATACTCAAATCATTATAGACTCCCGCGGGTAAACCTGAAATGGTAGCTTCACTACTTGTTACTGTGACATTATTAAAGGCCCCAGCTGCATAGTTAATGGTATAAATTCCGTCAGGTACATTTGTAAATGACAATGTTATACTTCCATCTGATGCACCACAAGAACTTGGTCCATTACTAGAGCTTAAAGCAATACCAACGCCAGGGTTAGAATTTACATTTATGCTCGCAAAACCAGTACAGCCTGTGTCATTATCTGTTACCGTGATTTCATAGGTACCG
>NZ_JAESIY010000007.1 GCF_016757215.1 Fulvivirga sediminis | reverse complement strand
CGCTGATAGTTCTATTTTACTATATTTATAGAAAATTAGAGCTATCAGGCTCTACTCTACGTCGTCATGGCTTAAAAACAGAGGATATGGCATGGAATAAAGCAATTTTAACAACAACGGGGGATAAAAATCTGATTGATGATTTGATCCCTGACGTAATGTTTAAAAGCAAAGAAGGACTTCACTTTGATGAAGCAATATCTGGTATGATCGACCAAAACTTGACTGTTGGTTATCATGATAGCAAGATAATTATTAATGACGTACTTGGAAGATTCATCTATAAAGATCAGTTTCCTAAGGAAATTTCTTTAAAGAATAAGGAGTGTAAAATTTTCTGGATTTCCGAAGACTGTATCTATCGACAATACCAAAATGGACAATTGACAAAAGAGATAAGAGGAATTGAAGAAACAAAAAAAGAATTAGTAACACTTGACATTAAACCGATTGATCAATGGGGAGAGACAATGATACTTCAGCTAATGGACTATGAAGTCTTTGGAGTAAAACGAGAACAGCATGGTTTCATATTGTGGGATATTCCGTTTGACTTATACCAATTTGATTAAAATCACGAACGCCCAATAGAGTAAACAGCTCTGGCTCAAATTGAGCCAGAGTGCGCCTCTCACACCACCGTAAGTACCGGTCTCTATCCCTCCCTTCAGGCTGGCTCATCAATAAAAATGTCTACCAGACATTTTCGTAACGTTCAGCCCCAGTTCATTGAATCTCGGGNCCCTCCCTTCAGGCTGGCTCATCAATAAAAATGTCTACCAGACATTTTCGTAACGTTCAGCCCCAGTTCATTGAATCTCGGGTTGTAGTTTCCTTCTGTCTGCTTAAGAATAGGCTATACCGGCTCAAAGAACAGTATTCCTAATCGAATTAGGACACGATTCAATGTTTAGTCCTTCATTATCTGGAGAGACCTCCTTGTTTTCAAGGCTCGTTACCAATAACTACTATGACCTCTGCTGACTTCTTCCCTCATTCTCGATGGCGGAAGACCTCCCCAGGTAAGGGCATATTCCTTCTCCCAATATCCACCGGATCTACTGCATAGGTGCTGAGTGGATAACCACTTTTGGACGTCAGTATGATGTGCTACCTCATCCGACTCATGCAGCCTCAGTATCCAGTTTATTCACTGTTGTGTTTATTTTATAAAGGTGTTCATGATACGCTTCGCTTGATTCTGTTCTTTGGAAACGGGATTTGCAGTCTCGCTTCCTTCGGTACCTGCCTCACGACAAACCACCTTGCGACTTGCTAATGTTTCGGGACACGACTCCCGCGCATAAGGGACTTTCACCCTCTGGAATAATTTGGTGTCTTCGATACCTGATGCCCATGCTGGGCACAATCGAGTAGGATGCCCTAATCCTTTTACAGATTAGGGAGATCCTCTCACACCACCGTACTTACCGGTCTGGTATACGGCGGTTCGTTAGGCATACTGTAATCGCTCTTTACACCAATTAACAGCTTTGTCCTAATTTAAGATAAGGCTATAACTGCTCAAAGACAGTCATTCCTTATCGAATTTCAGACTACTTAACGTTCAGTCCTTCCCTATTTCTGTGAGACCTGTGCTTTTATCCTTTCGGTGGCACCTCTATACGTAATGCGGGTGATAGTGCTGATATGAAAGTAATTACATTTAATAAACTAAAAGCTAAACGGAAAGTGAAGTGCCTTGAAATCCCGCACTACGCATAGTCGAGACCGTTAGCGGTAATATAGGAAACTAATTCAAATTATGAATTTGAACACAAAAAACGTAGATGTGAACACATTCCAAATTTAAAAACTATTGAAATTTGTATAACAAAAATAAAAATGATACAAATAATGAAAATAGTTTTAACAGGCTCATTAGGCCATATTAGTAAACCTTTGGCATCTCAATTGGTTAAAGAAGGACATATTGTAACAGTAATTAGCAGTTCCGAAGAAAGAAAAAAAGAGATTGCAAAATTAGGAGCCGAACCTGCAATAGGAAAAGTTGAAGATAGAGATTTTTTAATTAAAGTGTTTGAAAATCAAGATGCAGCCTATTGCATGCTACCGCCTTTCGACTTTTTTGGCGATAAAAATCTTGACTATAAAAAAGAAGCCCTGAATATTGCCAGCAATTATGCTTTTGCAATTCAAAAATCAGGAATAAAAAAAGTAGTACACCTGAGCAGTGTAGGAGCAGAAAAATCAGCAGGAACTGGACTTTTGGTGTTCCATAACATTGTTGAAAGTGTTTTAAGAAATCTTCCTGATGATATTTCTATAACGCATATTCGTCCCGTATCTTTTTACTATAATCTATATGCCTTTTCAGATATGATAAAAGGGAATGGATTTTTAAAAGGGTTCATTGGTAAACTATTTTATTTACGTCATTACGGTATCAAAGGATTGCTTAAAGGTTATTCAGGAATAATCCTTTCTAATTACGGTGCAAAGGATAAGATTGCTTGGGTTTCAACAATTGATATTGCCCAAACAATTTCAGAAGAATTAATATCAAAAGATCAAGAAAGAAAAGTAAGATATGTGACAAGTGAAGAGCTGACTTGTCAAGAAGTAGCTTCCATTATTGGAAATAGAATTGGTAAACCCTATTTAAAATGGGTGCTAATCAGTAACAAACAAATGACAAGTGCAATAGAGCAGATTGGGGCTTCTAAAGAAATCGCAAAAGAATTAACAGAAATGAATATTACAATTCATAATGGAAGCTTATTTGAACATTACAATAAAAATAAGCCTAAACTAGGCGAAATAAAGATGACAGATTTTGCAAAAGAATTTGCTTTAAATTTTTAAAATGTATGAGACACATCTTTATAATGATATTGATTTTTATCATGACAAATAATTCTTTAGGACAAAATAGGGCGAATAAAATTACTGGAACTTGGTATAGCAATACTAAAAAAGGGAAAGTTTTAATCTACAAAACGGGCAGCCAATATTATGGTAAACTTATCGAGTTGGAAAAATTCAAAGATGCTGATGGAAATGAATTATTAGATACCAATAATCCTGATGAGACAAAACGTAAACGCCCGTTAATTGGAATTGTATTTTTAACCGATTTAAAATATGACGAAAGAAAAGACAGATGGAAAGGGCGACTATATGATTATGACGGTTCAAGCGGAAATACCTATGATTCTTATATCACTTTAAAAGATGATGATATTCTAAATATTCGCGGATTTTGGGGTTTATCTTGGTTTGGTTTAAACAAGGGATTAAAATTGACAAGGATTGAATAGTTAAGTGAAAACAGATCAAAATGAATCCATACAGAATTAAATCCATAAAAGATTACCATCATATTCTTGGAATTAATCCACCTGAACATCCTTTAATAAGTGTAGTTTCATTAGAAAAAATACAACCCTATACAAGTGAAGAAAAGGTGAATGTCATCTTTGATTTCTATATGATTTCGCTAAAAAAAGTAGCCAAAGGAAATGTGAAATATACTTACGGTCAACAGCAATATGATTTTGATGATGGTATTTTATTTTATTTGTCACCAGGCCAATTATTTAGCTTTCAAGCAGAGAAAGGTTTTAAAAGTAGTGGGTTCATGTTACTTATTCATCCGGATTTTCTTTGGGGAACACCCTTAGCAAAGAATATAAAAACATATGAATTTTTCAATTACGCGGTAAATGAAGCACTTTTTATTTCAGAAAAAGAGGAGAATATTTTAACCATCTTCATTAAAAATATAGAACAGGAATATCATTCAAATATTGATAAATTTAGCGAAGGAATTATCATATCCCAAATAGAATCATTACTCAATTATTCAGATAGGTTTTATCAAAGACAGTTTCTAACTCGAAAAATTACCAATTATCATATCCTAAATAAATTGGAAGAACTACTCGATGATTATTTCAATAATCCTAATTTGATAAGTAGCGGGATTCCGAGTGTTCAATACGTAGCAAATCAACTAAACATATCACCAAATTATTTAAGTGGTATACTTAAAACGCTTACGGGACAAAACACACAACAACACATCCATAATAAATTAATACTGATAGCGAAAGAAAAATTATCGACAACCGAACTAACCGTTAGTGAAATAGCTTTCGAATTAGGTTTTGAGTATTCACAGTCATTTAGTAAATTATTTAAATCAAAAACAAATCAATCGCCATTAGAATTTAGGCAATCTTTCAATTGACTTAATGATTTCATTAAGAATAATACTACCGCTAAATAACTAAGTCTTCGTGTGGCTCATCGAGCCCAACATGAAGACAGTGTTGAACGAACCGTGGCACTGTCTATAGGGATTAGTCATTATTGAGATATGATATTGGAGCCCTACTTATTGAGATTAAGGGCTGTGGCTTTGGATCAGAGGCTGTCTTTAAGCATGTAAAGCCTCTTGAGAAGTACCTATGAGTTAAAATTTCGTTTTTTAAAGTCCGTTTTATTGGATTTTAGGCATAGGATTTCCATTGCACCAGATTTGTGCATAAAAAAGTCGCTAACTAAATTCTGGTAGGCAGATGTTCTTAGGAGGTCCTCTGTTATCAAAGCGCATGATGGTAATGAGTTTACCTTTTTCACAATGAGGACAAACCCCTTTTTTGTAGGCTCCCCCACTGATCATTGCTTAAGCGCAGCGACCCTACCACCTACCATGAACAAGAGCATGTGCTCGGAATAATATACGTGGATGGCTTTAGCTATTAAGCAAAGGCAGTATTTCAAGCATATCATTGAATAAGGATAATGAAATAATTTGAGCGGGTGTACGACAAGTTGGCTGTTTATTTAAAATAAGTGCTCATGGCTGTATGGAGCTCCAAAAGATTTTCATATTTTGAAAGCTTATAGTTTCTGTGACTCATATAGTTGCACGCAGAGACTTACAATAATTAGAAATAGACTTACCAACCGCAAAACTACCCTACATGCGACAAATCATTATTGCAGCTTGTTTATGTTCATCCATTTGTTCATTCCTACAAGCGCAACCTGCACCAAACCTTCCTGAGATTGATCTGGAAGAGGCTGGATTTAATAGAGATTCTTTGGACAATCTCTATACGAGTATTGAAAACTTTGAAAACAAAGATTTCAGAGGTTTAGTGGTGATCAAAGATAATCAAATAGCGGTTGAGTGGTATTTTAATGCCTTTTGGCGTAATCACATTCATGATATCAGGTCTGCAGGTAAGAGTATTACCTCCTTGCTGTTAGGTGTGGCCATGAAAGATGGATTGGTTAAAAGCTTAGATCAGGATGTTTACTCATTTTTTCCAAAAGAGAAATATCCCGATATGCATGAGGATTATAAGAAAATCAAAATCAGCCATTTGCTGGATATGAGCTCAGGGTTGAATGCAGATACTGATAATGCAGATGCCCCTGGTAGTGCTGGTCAATGGATAGGAAGGGATGAATGGGTTCAATATATACTAAGTATTCCTACTATTGAAGAACCAGGTGTAGCCTGGGTTTATGCAGATATCAATGCAGCCATCATAGGAGCAATAATAGAGGAAAAAGCAGGAATGAGTCTGAGAGATTATGCCAAGGAAAAAGTTTTTGATCCTTTAGGTATTAAAGAATTTTATTGGTTCACCAACGCAGCTAATCAAACCGTAGCTGCTGGAAATTTATACCTGTCCACTTTGGATTTTGCTAAACTGGGTATGTTAGTAGTGAACGGTGGGCGATGTGGTGAAGAGCAAATAATTCAACAAGATTATCTAAAAAGGTTGTTAACTCACAAGGCTTTTGATTTGAAAGATTATTGGTTCTTGACTGATTATTATGGAATGCTTTGGTATAAGGCTGAAAGGGTGTATCATGGTAAAAAATACGAATATCTGTTCGCTTCAGGAAATGGAGGGAATCATCTGGTAGTAGTTCCAAAAGAAAGCATAGTAATAGCATTGACCTCTAGTGCTTATGGCCAAGGATATCCACATAGAAGGGCTTATACGATTCTCGGTAAGGTGCTGAGTGCACTGAAATAGTAGCAGGAGTGTCAGTGTGATAATTAGCCCAATGTAACCCCGGCTCTTTATGTAAAAAGCCACTGGTCGTAGGTTAAGCGTAGCGGTCCTGCGACCTACCATAAGCAAGAGCATTCGCTCGGAATAAAATAAGTTAATGGCTGATGCGAAAAGGCACAGGGAGTATTGCATGAATACAAGTTTGTGCTTAAAAAAAGTAATTTGAGCAGATGCTACGCCCTGTTGGGGTTATAGTTGTTAAAGTGATCAACTTTAGATCTTTGTTTTGAAATCTGAATATATAGTTATGTATTGAATACTTATTGTAATTTTAGATTTTATAATTTCAATAAGAATATTATCATTTATATGAGGCTGCACATAATAGTTGCTCTTGTTTTGGTGCTGTCTTCCTGTCTCAGGACTTTGTCTGATAAAGAGTTAATGGAAGGATATCAGAATCATTCGAGCTTGGGAGAGTGGGAGCAAGCATATAAGTACGTGAAGGAAGGCCTAAGACGTAATCCTAATGATTCTTCTTTATATTTTAGTCTGGCTCTATGTTTAAATCGAATAGACTCTGTAGGGAATTCTGAAGAGGTTTTGGAGGTTTTAGATGTATATTTAGAGCGTTATAAGGCTTCTATTTTAGGACGGTTGCTGAAGCATTCGGTTCTAATTAATAAAGGAGAGTTTGAAGAGGTAATAAAGGATGTTGAACTCTTGGAAAAATACTACGGAATATCCTCCTATACCCTTCAAATGAAAGCTAATGCTTACTTCTTGAATAGGGATTGGATTATGAAAAAGCAGCCTTTGATTATGAAGAAGCATCATTATACCCATCTCGAAAAGATAGATTTGAAGCATTGATTTATTATAAAATCTATTCAACTTATTTTTTAGGAAATAAAAAGTCAGCCTTCTGGCAAGCGGGCTTTTTAGAAAATTATGGTATCAAGAGGGATACAGTTTTAATGAAAGCCATTTCTGAAGAAAAACTTGATATCAAAGATTATGAAGGTGTACCTCTTTTTTCTATAGACATAGAAGAAATCAGAAAAGAAATTCAGATACAGTTACAATTAGAATATAGCATGGTTTACATCCCCGCTTATTCAAAAGAGTTATACTATGAGCCTCGGCATAAAGTCGATGATTTGGCAGGTTTGGATAAAAGTATCGAATTACTAAACTTAAGCTCCGCTAATATAACGGAACTTCCTGATGACATACTAGGGTTTACAAATCTGCGAGCACTTGATTTATCCAGAAATAAAATTACTGATTTTGATAAATTATTTAAGCTACTTAGTCACCTACCTAGTCTGGAATATTTAGAATTAGATTTATCAAATTTGAAGTATATTCCGCCTTCACTTTATAATTGATTTAGATGATCTTCCTAAAACAGAAAACGCTCTCATTTGAACAGGCGCATTATGATCCCGTGGCAATGATGGAGGTAAGTTTAATAAGAAGGAAACCGTTTTCTCCAGATTTGCAGATTCATGATGAAATTTTAGACTCTAAAAAAAGGTGGGTAGGAAAAGTAGATAAGAAAAGAGGGAGTTTTTCGGTTAAAGCAATTACAAATGGCAGCTGGGGAAGCCATGCATCAGTGGTTAAAGTGATTGGCATTGTGGAGCAGGAGGGAGCTAAACAAATAACCATCAGGCTGGTGTCCTCTTCCATGTTTATGCTCAGTTCACTTTTAGTTGCCCTTGTATTATATTTTTTTGTAGCGGAAATGACTAATGCTATCTATGGAGTAATGGTCGTATTATTATCCGTTGCTGTTAATGGGTTGCGTTTGTATAATGATCTTAAAAAGACGGAGCAACAGTTAGAAATGTTTATTAATGAATTAGAGTACACTCAACAATAGAGTGTACTTCTTATATGGAATTTAACTTTGGTTTTAAGCCTTTATCTATTCAACTAAAAGACCACTGAGATATTTCAGCTGTACTTCTGCTTGTTTAGCCGCAAACGCAGCATTCTGATATCTGATTTCAGCATTAATTAAGTTGATTTGTGATTCCCTCAGCTCTAGTGCATTAGAAAGACCTATGTTGTAGCGCTCTTGTGCTATGTCATTATTTTCTTTAGCTACGTCCAGGTTTTCCTCTTCCAATGATAGCAGGTCAAGGTTGTTCTGGTAGTTAATAAAAGTAGTCTTTACAGTGGTTTGAAAGTCTAAAAGCTGATTTTGATATTCCAGCTTAGAGTTTTCATGTTGAATTTTCGCATTTTGCGTTTTTCTCCACACATTAAGGCCATTAAAAAGAGTCCAGGAAGCGGTTATTCCATAATTTACATCGTTAGAGTTTCCGTTGAGAGCGAAGCCAGACGGTGTTTCGAAGCTGGAATGCGTATAACCGGCAAAAAGGTCTACCTGAGGATATAAATCTCCTTTGGCTAGCTTTTCATTATACAAGGCGATAGCTTGATTTCTCTTCAGCGTAAGTAACTGTCTGTTTTGACCCTCCAGGTTGTCTAGCAATAAAGGAAGTTGTAATGACCTGTCATTAGCAAGCTTGTAATTAAGCGTGAAATCGATGGTGTCATTATCTACCGCCATCAAACGAAGTAATTCAAATTTTCTTACAGCCAATAGCTCTCTTTGCTGTACTAATGATGATTTATCTGTATTTAAATCTACTTGAGCCTGTAAAAATTCGAGTTTTGAAGCTTTTCCCAGGTCATACTTATCGTGAGCGATCTGTAGTCTTTCTTCAGAGAGCCCCACGTTACTGGTAAACGACTGTAGCCTTTCTTTTTCTTGAGCAGCAGAATAATAAGCTGAGGTAATGTCATAAATTAACATTTCAATGCTAGCTAGCAAGCTTTCGTCACTCTGCCTATTGAGTTCTGCCAGCTGATCATAGCTGGTAAACATTTTAAGACCATCAAAAACCGTCCAGTTAAGAGTGGCTCCATAAGATTGTCTTCGGCTTTGTACATTATCACCAGAGTTGATATCACCGGTAACACGTTGTTGTTCAAACCATTGATTTCCGTAAGACCTTTGATAATCGGCTGTTACTGTTGGCAGAAAACCAGCATTACCCCAGGTGTAGTTATTGTCGGCGATTTCTGATTCATTACGCGCTATTTTAATGGAGTAATTATTATCCAGAGCGATTTTTATGGCGTCTTCCAGAGTAAGCAAATTATTCTGTGTGTCCTGTGCCTGTGTTAAAAATGATGTGCTAAACATCATTAGTATAACTATATACAACTGTTTCATACTCTCGCTAATCGTTTCTGCTTGCTGGTGATGTAAGTGTAAATCGCAGGGATTACAAATAGGGTGAGTAGGGTAGCGAAGACCATACCTCCAATAACTGCAATACCCATAGAAACCCTGCTTTCTGACCCTGCCCCTAAGGCTAGAGCTATAGGAAGTATACCAAGAATAGTAGATAAACTGGTCATGAGAATAGGCCTAAAGCGAGCCTTGGCGGCGCCTATGATGGACTCTTGCATAGACATATCCTGAGCCTTCCTTTGATTAGCAAATTCTACTATCAGAATACCATTTTTGGTTACCAACCCTATAAGCATAATGATACCAATTTGACTAAAAATATTAAGAGATTGATCAAATAACCATAATGAGCCTAATGCACCAGCTAGGGCAAGGGGTACGGTGAACATGATGATCAATGGGTCTCTAAAGCTCTCAAACTGAGCTGAAAGCACCAGGTAAATCAAAATAAGAGCGAAACCAAAAGCGAAATATAAGTTGCTGGCACTCTCTTGGTATTCTAAAGAGCTACCGGATAGAGATGTGCTGTAAGAGCTATCAAGAATTTCATCAGCTATTCGGTTCATCTCCTCAATACCTGCACCTAAGCTATAACCGGGAGCTAAACTGGCCGAGAAAGTAGCTGAAGCAAAGCGGTTGTATCTGTATAATTGTGGAGGAGTGCTCTGCTCTGTAAGTGTAACCAGGTTATCCATTTGTATAAGCTGCCCATCATCACTTTTCACATAAATAGATTTAAGATCCAAAGGATCGTTTCTATTGTCTCTTTCTACCTGACCTATGATTTGATACTGCTTACCATCTTTTACAAAATAGCCAAATCTCTGCCCACTGAGTGAGAGCTGTAAGGTTTGCGCTATGTTACGTACAGAAACGCCCATATCTCTGGCTTTGTCTCTATCTATAGTTACATTAAGCTCTGGTTTGTTAAACTTAAGATCTAAGTCAATAAAATCGAATACTTCACTTTGCTGAGCTCTTTCTTGAAATGCCGGGAGAACTTTCTTCAGTTGTTCTACGGTATTAGCCTGAACCACGTATTGTACGGGTAAGCCACCTCTGCTATCTCCGATGGTCTGAGGCTGAGAGATGAAAGCTCTTGCTCTGGTGTTTTTAGCTATTTCTGGTTTTAAAGCATTCACAATTTCTGTTTGGCTTCTTTTCCTTTCAGCGGCATCATTAAGGTTTACGATAAGAAAAGCACTGTTAACCGCAGAGCTTCCCCAGCCGGGGGAGGTGATAGAGATAATAGACTCTGATTCTGGCATCTCTTTCTGAGATAACTCTACCATCTGGTCTACATAAAAATCCATATACTCAAAAGTAGCTCCTTCAGGGCCCGTGGCCATAATTCTAAAGGTACCTCTGTCTTCCATGGGAGCCAACTCCTGCGGGAGCACCTTAATGCATAGGTAAATGCCAGCTGCAGAAGCCAGAATGATGATAAAAGCTATCCATCTGGCTTTCATAAAATACTCTAAAGCATTTCCATATTTATTATTTAACCACACGAAAAACGGCTCTGTTTTGTTATAAATCCAGTTATGCTTTTCTCTTTTCTTAAGCATTTTAGAAGAAAGCATAGGGGTGAGCGTAAGGGCTACAAAGCTGGAAATTACCACTGAGCCAGCCACTACCAGACCAAACTCTCTAAAGAGCCTCCCTGTGATTCCTTGTAGGAAAATGATAGGAAAAAATACGGCTGTAAGGGCCACTGTGGTAGCGATTACCGCGAAGAATATTTCATTTGTTCCTTCTTTACCGGCTTCCTGTGGTGTTTTTCCTTGTTCTATTTTGCTGTAAATATTCTCTAAAACTACAATAGCATCATCTACTACCAGCCCAATCGAAAGCACTATACCTAGCAGGGTAAGCACATTAATAGAAAAATCAAACAGGTACATCAAAAAGAAAGTACCAATAAGACTAATAGGCACCGTAACCACTGGAATGAAGGTGGTTCTCCAGTCTCTCAGAAACATGAAGATGATCAAAACCACTAGTATGAAGGCCATATAAATGGTTTCCTGTACTTCGTTAATAGACTCCTCAATGTATTCTGTATTATCAAAACGGACACCCACTTCAATATCTTCAGGTAGGTTACGCTTAATCTCTTCCAATCGTTTATAAAATGCTTCGGCAATACTCAGGTTATTGGTACCTGGTTGAGGCACTATGGCTGTCATTACCATAGGTATACCGTTATTCTTAAGGATGGTACGATCATTTTCTGGGTAGAATTCGGCTCGTCCTACATCTCTGAACCTGATTAGGCCAAACTCATCGTTTCTTATGATCAGGTCGTCGTATTGCTCAGGAAGGTTTAGTCTTCCTAAAGTTCTAATAGTCAGCTCAGTAGAGTTTCCTTCAATACGTCCGGAAGGGAGTTCCAGATTTTGAGCCTCCACGGCATTATATACGTCTAACGGAGTTATATCATAGGCTGCCAGCTTATCAGGGTCCATCCATAGTCGCATAGAATATTTTCGCTCTCCCCATACACGAACTTCACTTACTCCATCAATGGTTTGAAAGTTCTCTTTAAAGGTGTTCTGAGCAATCTCGGATATCTCCAGCAGATTTCTCTTTTTGCTGAAAATCCTCAGAGCAATAATAGGAGAGGAGTTGGCATCTGCCTTAGAAACAATGGGAGGGTCTGCGTCTTCTGGCAGGTTCCTGATGGCACGAGATACTTTGTCTCTCACATCATTAGCGGCAGCTTCCAGGTCAGTATCCAAACTAAACTCTACTCTTATAGAACTACGTCCTTCGGTGGAAGTAGAGCTTAGGGTCTTTATACCCTCTATACCGTTGATTGATTCTTCTAAAGGCTCTGTAATTTGAGTTTCTATCACATCAGAGTTAGCACCAGAATAGCTGGTGGAAACTGATATAATGGGCGGGTCTACACTAGGGTATTCTCTAACTCCTAAAAAATTGAAACCTACTAAGCCAAATAAAATAATAGTAATTGACATTACTATGGCTAAAACTGGTCTATCTACACTTATGCTGGCTAAACTCATGGTTGGCTGTTGATTTGAATATTAACCGGTAATCCTTGTTTTAGCTGTAAAGCGCCAGAGGTCAAAACCGTGTCTCCGGCTGATAGGCCTTCTGTAACCTGTACTTTATCGGCAGTTCTTATTCCTGTTTGCACGTTTCTAGCTTCAGCTACACCATTTTTATATATGAATACCTTCTTCCCGTTGAGCTCTGGAATAACGGCTTCCGTAGGAATCATTAATGCACTTTCGTAAGTAGATAAGGTAAGATTAATTTTAGCAAACTGACCAGGGAGGAGCTTGTTTTCATCATTTGAGCATAAAGCTCTTATTCTTAAACTTCTGGTCTTAGGGTCTATTCTTGGCTCTATAGCGTAAATTTCGCCATTAAAAGTTTCTTCATAAGAATCTGTGCTAAAGCTGATCTTGTCGCCTGCAGATACTTCAGAAATGTATTTGCCAGGCACAGAGAAATCTATTTTAATAGGATCAATGCTGTATAGATTAGAAATACGATCTCCTGGGTTGAGGGAGCTACCCACACTTATTTCTCTCAGGCCTATTATACCTGAAAAAGGGGCTCTTATATGATGCTTGTTTAGCTGGGCTTCTCTTACTTTTATGTCAGCCATGGTGGTGTTTAAAGTGGTCATGGCTGTTTCGTATTCTTCTTTACTAATGGCCTCTTTAGCTAAAAGCTTCTGCTGCCTATCGGTAATATCTTCATTAAGTTTTCTGGTGAATTTTAGCTTTTCTATTTCTGCTAAAATTTCATCATCATTAATGGTAAGTAAAAGTTGGCCTTTTTTTACCTTTTGGCCTTCTTTAAAATGAATACTCTCTACAATTCCGGAAACTTCGGCTTTCAGCTCAATAGATTCGTTGGCTAACAGAGAGCCTGTGGACCTGAGGGTATTATTGAGCGCTCCTTTTTGGAGTACCAAAGCTGAAACAGGCAGCTTTTTATTAGTCTTGTCTGACTGATTTTCAGTAGCGGGGGCTTCATTTTCATTATTGCTAAAAAATCTTGGGTAAAAAATAAAACCCAATGCAGCTAAAATAATGACAGCGATAAGTATTTTTTTGACGGTAGCGTTCATACAACTATAAACTATTTATTTTACAAATAAAGTAGGAAAGCCAAAGAATACCTTTACCGCTTGTAAAAATTATAGGATTTAAAATGTATGGTTAAGTGATCTTTTGAAAGTCCTTTTGCATTATGACCTTCTTCGTGAGAATATTGAGATTCCTACTCTTCATTTCGTTATCTTAGGTATGATGTACCACTAAGGGACTTGAGGATAGCCTGCTTTTGAACCCTATTCCACCGAACGACGGTACAGCAAGATTCCGATGTGGCTAAAAAACAACTGGTTATTACGAATGCAACTAAGCGTAATGAAGCAATCTTGAGCTTTCTTCCACTGTCCGGGGTAGCTTGCTTTTCATAGTTCTGAGATTACTTCGTCATATCTTCCTCATAATTACGAGGTAGGGTAGATGTTGCTCCCGCCGAGTCAGCCTCAGCTTGTCGAAGGGTAGACGGTCAGAATTAATTCATTATAACATGCTTACGTTGGGAAAGGGAAACAGGTTGTTCGGAAGGTTTAATTTATTAATACTCCCTGTTTCAGTTAATTTATAGTAATACCAACAATAAAAAGAAGATGATACGCATGATAAAACCGGGGCCAAAACCTAAAAAGGAAGATGGTACACCTGATAGAAGGAGAAGGGTAAATCCGGAAACTAAGCCTAAACATCCGGATTTGAAGCCTCATAAACATGAACCTGGAGATTGAGATTATTATGAAAACTATAGTTTGGATAATTTCACTTGTAGGTGCCTCTGCAGGAGGTTTGTTCTTGTATTCTGGTCTTGAAAGTGCAAAAAGTGGCGCCTCAGAAAGCTAGTGTAGCTGCAATTGCTGTGTACATTACTATCATACCATATTGTTTTGCCCGATCTATTTCAGCCCTTAATACTCAAGAAAATAGAGATGCGGAAATTCTTCATGAATTGAAGAATATAAGCGCCAGGATTTCTCCTTTAACTGATGAAGAGAAGGCGAGGGTATTTGATGGGGTGAAGTAGTTTGGAGCATTATTAAAATAGATCTTAATTTTACATTTTAATCTCCTGCTATGTTAAAAGATGTTCTTACTCATAATCTAGATGTTATTTTTTGCGGTACGGCTAAAGGTACAGCCTCATTTAAGAAAGGGTTTTATTATGCAGGCCCCGGTAACAAATTTTACGATATACTATACCAGGCAGGATTTACTAACCGCAAGTTAGAACCTAAGGACTGTTTTCAGATTAATCAATACAAGATAGGTTTAACCGATTTGGTGCATACCCAATATGGAAATGACAATGAGGTTTCTGATGATAGTTATGAGGTGGATAATTTCATTGATAAAATTTTAGCCTATCAACCTAAATATGTGGCCTTTAATAGTAAGAAAGGAGCCTCATTTGTTCTTGGCTATGGAGGATTTACTAAGCATGTGAAGTATGGTTTGCAAGAGAAAACTATAGGGGAGTCCAAAATGTTCGTGCTGCCTTCAACATCTGGCAGTGCCAGAAGGTACTGGGATGAAGAGTATTGGTTTCAATTGAAGCAACTTATTATAGATAAGTGAAATGGCCATTTTTTGGAGATGTCATTAGTGTTACTTCAATAAATTATACCCTCCGGAAACCAAATCGCCTCGTTAGGAAACAAAAGTTCGTAATCTTCTCATTCGTAGGTTAATTGATTAAAAATAAACATCAATAAAGCCTATGGAATTCCCAACATTAACCCCGAAATGGAAAAGTAACGGTAAGCCTCAGACTGCTACAGGCAGTCGACAACATTCTTTACATGAAGGGGAGGAGATCTTTAAACTTATCTCATCTAAAATAGAGTCAGCTAGCAAAAGTATGTATGTGGCGGCCTCTTGGTTTACTGATCTTGATTTGTTTGATGCTCTGGAAAGAAGAGCTCAGCAAAACCCGCAATTAGTGATCAAAATAGTGTTAGATAACAATCAGAGTAATTATTATCTCCCCTTTAAAAAGCTGGTTGATATTGGTGCCGTTGTAAGAATGAAAAAGGTTAAATCATCTTACGGCAGTATGCATAGTAAATATTGCATAATAGATGAGGCCAGCCTTATTTCAGGCTCATATAACTGGAGTAAAAATGCCAGAAATAATAACGAAGAGAATATTATTTATACGGAAGATCCTCAGTTAGTTGCTCAGTACTCAGATAAGTTTAATCAGCTTTTGGAGAGTTCAGAAGATTTTGATCCGGATAACATCAATAAGGTTGAAGATGATCATCCGGAAACCTCATCTGAAACTAATGATATAGATAAAAATATTCAGGATTATGAGGCCTTATTAGACAAGCTTATTTATGCACAAGTACATAGTTATGATGATTTGGAGCTTAGAGCCATGGGTAAAGAGCGTTGCCTTAACTGTTCTGGTTTTGCAGGTAATGTGCCTCAGGAGTTAGATAATGTTTATACTCATTTTCTGCGGGATATAAAGGTCTCTAATGAGAAAAAGGAGCTTATTAAGTCCAGTTTGTTTGAGCAGTTAGAAAGGTCTAAGGGTACGCTTGATCTCAAATCTCAAAATGAAATAGCGCTACTGGAAAAAGAAACTCGCTTGGCAAATGAGCAAATAGATAGAGAGATGACTGTTACTAAAAGTGAACTGGTAATAGTGGAAACAGAAATAGAAAACTTAACTCAGGGAGGTAAGTCTAAATTTACTGATGAAATAGAGGCTTATAATGGGAAAATAGATGAGCTGAAGCGCAATAGTTTTAGACCTAAAATTGCTTGGTATTCTTTTATTCCTAACGTACTATTTCTCATTCTTGTAGTGGCCTATTGTATTATATTCTATTCTTCAGCGGCTTATATTCTTATTTTTTCTCAGGAGGATGCCCGTGCCGAAAGGTTAACCGGAGGCACAATAACAGATCCTGAAATATTTGATGGAGATGCCATAGTAAAGTCACTGGAAAGAGGTTGGGTGAGCGCCGCCTTTATATTGTTAGTTCCTGTTTTTATTATGGGGCTAATCTTTGTGCTCAATAAGATCGAAAATAAATGGGGACGTTATTCTTTGTTAGTACTCATGATGATTTTTGTAGATGGTTTTACTGCATATAAAGTAGCCGAATCCATTTATAATATTGAGTACTTGAAGGGAGATCGTTCTGAGCCATGGGAAATGGGGATGGTTTGGGTGAATAGCAATTTTTATTTGGTATTTGTTTTCGGACTGTTAGCATTACTCACTTTTGAATTTCTGCTAGGTCACTTTATAAAGGTTTTAGATGATAGGAATAAGGATATTCAATATCTAAAAAGCATGAAGGAAATTGAAGCCTCAAATAACAAAATAGTAGAGTTAAAAGAGCAGCTGGCGCAGGTAAATAGTGAGATTAATGATAGAAAGGCCGTTATCACTAATTACAAAGAAGACCTCTTGCAGCATGATAAGGCCAAGCAAAGCAAAGAGGCTGAGAAGGAACGGTTACAGCATAATATTACTGAGCAATGCAACTATCAGAAGTCTGTTTTTGAGAACGTTACTCATATAAGCATCACACGCATTGAAAATGAGAACTTTACTTTTTCTACCGTTTATATGCTGGAGAGGATAGCCATCTTTATGGGGGGCTGGACAGATGCACTTTTTGATCAGTTTTCAGTACACATAGCTGAAAGAAAATCCATAGAAGCCGATGCTCAGGTGATGCAATGGAGAACTCAAAATCTTAAGTCAGCCAATAATCAGTAAAATAATGAGAAAGCTATTTATTATAAGCATAGTACCGTTTCTTATTCAGTGCTCAGCAGCATCTATTGACACAGAGAAGGAAAAACCAATAATGCTATATGGTAATAATGTAGTGGTATTATCTGATTTGAGTAACCGGGTGATGAAGCCGAAAAGCGTGGCTGATACCACTATTATTTTTAATGTACTGAATGATTTAAAGCCATTGATTAAACGTTCTATGGAGCGAAATACCAGTGATTGTTTTAAATTTTATTCTGTTAATCAATATAGTATTGACAGGATAAAGAACCCTTCAATTGATTTTAAGTTCGATCTGGATATGTCAGGGTTTGAAAACCGGGAGAAAGACCGATCTGATTATCTGTTTGAAAGAACAGAAGGTAGAACTTATAGGAAAGATCTCGATAAAGTAAAATTATCTATTCAGGCAGTTTATGAATATAACCAGGGCAGTAAGTTGCTGCCTGCTGATCTCTGGTATTATCTGGATAAGGAGTTTGACAATACTGTAATTGATACTACTCATTTGGAGAAAATGGATCGGGCTCATATTTATGTGAAAAAGAAGCTTAATAAAATCATTTTGCTTACTGATGGCTACATAGAAGCCGGTAGATATGGCAATGATAAGACCATGGTAGATAAACAAAATCCTAACCGCACTAAATTTCTTAGCTCTAGTTTAATAGCAAGGTTCAGGCGGGAGTTTAACCGATCTGATTATCCTAGCATGGAGCAATTTTTTGAGGAATCAGGTTACGGACTTATTCCATTAGATAATGAGCTGCTCAGTGAAGTGGAATTATTGGTGCTTGAAATGGATGATAGAAGCATAGTTAATGGAGTAACCACAGTCTCACCTACAGATAGGGAAGTTATAATGCTTTTCTGGAAAAAGTGGCTTACTGAGTCTGGAGTAAAGCCAGAAAACCTGCATATGTATTCTACTTTCAAAGATCAGAAGGAGATGAAACAGGTAGTAGATGACTTTTTAGGAATTTAATACTGGAGAACTGTGGGCTTCGGAAACGGAAACAGGGTGCAGGGAAATAAAGGTTGAATACAACGATTATAATGAGGTTTTAGGTTAAATCAAAATTATCATACTATGGATATTTCATTGACTTCTTTTATAGACTTTGTGTTGAAGTCTGGTAGTCCTAAAATGACTTGTGCAAAACAAATAAAAAATCAAATTGCCGAAGTTTATGATCCAATTAAGGATTATTATAAACGTTTTAGAGATGCAATTCAAGAACTTCACAAACATAGAAGGCCGAAAAACGACATATCAGAAATAATTGGAGAGTTGCCATCCTCTAAATTGGAAAATTATAAGAAGATGGAAGCTGGGTATAAAAAATTCATGGGGAATAAAAAGATATCTTGGTTTCCCCCAGAGAGAGAAAATTGGTTCCACGGGAATCTTAATATACCTATTAACCCTGAAGTCGGTTTAGAGTGGAACGGAGAAAAATATTTAGTTAAGTTATACTTAAAATCTGCTAAACCTTCCTAGGATAAGATATCCTGTATTTTGGCATTGATGAGAATTACTATTCCTGAATCAGATTATTCTTTAGCTGTGTTAGATGTTAGAAATAGTAAGCTTTTTCTTTATGAAGAGAATATGTTACAACTACTGCCATTAGTGGAGGGAGAGGCAGAGTCTTTAGAGTTTATACTGGGCAAGATATAATTAAATATTAAGGTATCTAATTTTTTGCATTATTTATAAAATATTATATAATTAGATGTATGGCAAATTGTTATCAATGTGGCAACAGTGGAGCCAATTACAGAAGAACCGTTAATACAGGATATTCTGTGGGTGGGTGGTATGGAAGACGATCGGGAGGTGCCTCTTCAAGGGCATACTATGGCTTAAGAACAGTGTGTGAAGAATGTGCCGCACATGAAGATCTAAAATCATTAAAGCGAAGAGTACGGTTATATTTTATAATAGCCTTTATTCAATTGTTTTTCTTACTGAGATAAAATGAAAAATTACTATGACATTCTGGGATTAGATACTTCCGCTAGTCAGGAAGAAATAAAAAATGCCTATCGAAAGTTGTCATTAAAATTTCATCCTGATAAAAATTATAACGACTCCTTTTATGCCAGTATGTTCAAACAAGTGCATGAGGCTTATACTACTTTAGGAGATCTTACCAAGAGGGCCATTTATGATGAAAACCTCAAGCAGCAATCCGCAAAGAGGTTAAACTTTTCAAAGAATGCACCAGATTCACCCAAATATCCGGTGCCAAAGGGTAAACGAAAAAAAAGGGACGTTTGGAAGCCCGTACGCAGATGGAGATATATAAAAAGGGGATTTCTCTGTGCTAATATTTTGATGGCGTTTCTGTTATTTATTTCTTCTGACATTATCTCCAATAATCATCGTCAGGGCGTAGTAATAGCCAGAAAGGGAGTAAATGTAAGAGAAAGTCCAGCGTCTAATGCCCAGATATTAGTAACAATACCTAATAATAAAAAGGTGTTTATTATTGATGATCAAGGCCCTGAAGACTTTGTGTTAGGCCAACAAGGTCACTGGAAAAGGATTAAATATAAGAGTTATAAAGGGTGGGTATGGGGCGAGCTTATAGAAACTGATGAAAGAGAAAAGGAAACAGCTTCACCTTAAGTGTAATCTTAAGGTGAAGTACAGCTAAATTTTATTCTTGATTATTGGATATCATATAATCTGTTTTTTCCTGTGTTTTCCAGCGAGATACACCTCCATGATGAGAGCAGGCACCACGGCCTGTAGCACTGCTGGAGCTTCCATCTCTGCAAACTGCTCCTACTCGATAAGTATATAGATTTTTATGACAAGTGCCTTCGTTAATGTATTCGCGGGAAACATAGACAGTGCTACCTCGAAACTCAATTTTCACCCAATCTGTTGTGAGGCTATCAGCCACAAGGGTAACGTTATCACAATAAGAGAGCTCCCCAATAATTTCTGATTGCAAACCTTCATCACTTCTTAAATTGAGTGTTTTAGTGTTTACATAGTAACTTTGGGCAGACAATGATTCGGCAAGAATCATAAAAATAGACAAGGCAAATAATTTAATGGTTGTTTTCATTGATTAAATTAGGTTATAGTTTGAAATAGGATTAGTTCAATTGCACTTACAGCCAGTACCCACTATCCATTGACAGCATGGTCCGCCACATTCGCTCTTGGTTTTTCCTGAGCAGCCACAGTTAGCAGTATCAGGGCAGCTGGTAGAGCCACCTTCTGAGCGTAGATGTTCGCATGCCTTACGGTCATTATCTGCATCAAGGTTTTTGAGACATTCAGGGTTAGCATCAAATGCGGCTTGTGCTTGTTCTTGGGTGGTGTAATTGTCACAATTGCTATAAGGGCAAATGGGACTTGTTTCTGTGCTGCAGCTGCCTAATATGGCAAGCAGGGTTATTAAGTGAAGTGCGATTACTTTTTTCATTCTTTTTTTATGACAAGTAATAAGAATGATGTCTTAATCTATAATCACATTTCCCTTTGGCCAGATTGGGTTTCCCAATGAGGCCTATTGGTTTTCGGCCATCACTAATTGAGTTTCTTTTACAATAGCCACTATCTCTATACTCACATTTATGCCATGGTTAAAGTCTGGGTTATTTATGGCTAGATACATGGTAGTATTAATGAATTCTTTCACCTCTACTGTTCCTGATTTATAATTGACTCTTGAGCCAACGGGATAGCATGAAGAAGGCGGGTTTACCACATTCCAACACTATAGCAGAAATCTTTAAGTAAATTTCATGTGTTGAAATATGGAAAACCCTTATGATTGTAGAACTTAATTACAGCTTAATACTGTCCTGAAGATTGGGTGTTGATCCCACAATAATCAGATTCGGGTGGTTGATTAATCATGTTTAGGGCGAAAGATAGGCCTTGTGCATAATTTAAGTATTTAGTGATTTCGAGAAGTAAATTGAAGTTTTCCAGCCTCTGCTTAATTTTATCTTTATCTCTTGTAGCACTGAAAGTATAGTACCACTTTACTTCGTTCTCTGGTATAGTAAAGGGTATAAAAACTTTTGATTTCCCATTTTTGAAAGCGGCATTTGATTCACTGTTGATTTAGAAAGCCTGTGGTGATTGCCCCGTAACAGCATTATAGTATTCTTTTGAGACTACTTTAGTATTGAGCTGAACACTTTTCTTAGAGCTCTGTACACGCGTCACTTTCATTTTCCTATTTCTTTTAAATGAGTGACTGGTTGCGAAGCTTATTCCGTATATCCCTTTTTTATTAATATTGATTTTTTGATTGAGGTCCTGAAAATCATCTTTTGAAAACAGTATGTTATCATACGGATATGAAAAGACTTTGGTGGAGTTAGAGCCGTTTTTATTGGCTACTAGAATTAATGTAGTACTATCCTGACTGAAGCCTAGGTGATAATTCAGTACCAGAGCTAGAAGTAATATTCGAAATCTCATCATCTTATTTTTAAGTTAAAAGGAGAAGAAAAATTCTCTTTAGTATTTGTGGCAATCAGGACAACAGGTTTTACAACCATCAACCTTGGAGTATTCTTTTAAGGCTTTTTCAATGGCCGATTGACAATTGGAAAAGCGCCCTAAAAATGTTTTGTGAGATTTAGGTAAGTACTTGCAACTTTCTGTGTGCACTTCATAATCATTGTGAGGATTGGTGTCTGTGTGTTTATTTACCCAATAATTTTTCATAGTATTTCAATTTATGATTGCTTATTCAGGTAAATAGGATGAAATATTGAATACTGACTAATTTTATTTCCCAATCACTTATTGTACTTTCCGAACAAGTAAAAATGAACATACATTGAGTTATGATTGCACAGAATTACTTGTTGGAAAATACGTTTTTGCAACTAATACTTAAAATTGTGATGCTTAAGTTAAGGATTATAGCGCCTTAATGAGTTTGGCTCTTGTATGTTCTATCTGATTAACAATATGCCTGATTCCTTCTTGATTAATGCCTGAAGTGAAAAATATGATTTTAGTACTGGCAGAGCTCACTGTTATGCTATGCTTTCTTGAATTAAGGTAAATAACAAGAGTTAGCAGCGCTACAAAAAATAATGGAATGCTTGCATCGGCATATTGCCCCATGGCGGCAATTCCTCCTGCACCACCACATAAAATAGCTATCAGTAAGTAGACAGGTTTGCTTTCGTATCCCACTTCAATTCCGCTGATTTGATCAAGCATGAGAGAAGTGATTTTTTTTCTATATTGATATCGGATTCTGTGCGTAGTCAGAATCAGATTACTAGATTCTGATCTGGTTACTATATTTTCAAAATTCCATAATTCCATCGTTCAAGTTCAGTTGAGTTAATACACATTTTACAAATAGTTCTCTTGCTTTTGGGGAGGGTATGGACTTGCAGCAATCCTGAATAGCTCGGATTATTTTTTCCCTTCTAATAGTGGAGTCTACCGCTTGTATTTTACTAATCAGGTAGTTTACTTCCCAGGGAGTAGAGCATGAAAAATACATATAGTCCTTTTCTTTCTTTTGATTATAGTCGAGCCAATCCATCAGAATATCATCCATATTCATTCTTAATGTTTATTGTAAACCTAAGGCTTGGATCTATTGCGCAGAATTTATTTTTCCCAACGAGGATGATTAGTTTCCCAATGCGTCGTTTTTAATCTACACCGGAGAAAACCCATTGTCCGTTTTCCTTCTTAAATACATAGGTTTCATGTCGCTCCATACCAGACAAGCTGGTCTGTCTTTTCTTTATCCAATTAGTATACTTTGAGTAGGAGAGGTGCACTGAAAGGTATCTGATGTGATGATCATAGTCTACATTAACGGTATAAGTATGCTCATCTCTTTGATAGTGGCTCACTATGGTGTATTCTATTGGAGTTTTATTAATAAATCTGTATTCCAGGTCTATGGCAGGAAGTTTCAAATTATTGTTAATTATAAACATATCTGCAGTGGAGAAACCATATTTATCATAGGGAGCCAAGGCTTCTAAATTTAGCTCTAAGGCAGGCTCTACATATTTTTTGTAATTGAAATTATGGTATCCGGTAGTAAAGTAATATTCATTACGATACTGTGCTTTTAAACTCATGTAGTATTCGTAGTAATAAGTGATGTCAGATATCTGAGCCGTTTTTCCTTTTTTGGTATTTATAGTAGTTTGGTGGTCATTATTGATTTTTGCTTCCTGTAATTTAATCCGTTTTTCAATGGTTGATGCTATTACATCTTCAGGTGGCAGGTCAATATTGAGGTGATAATAAATAAACGAGGCTAATGTCATGAGTACTAAGGGAATGCTGATAGTAAGACTTCTTTGCTGAATGTTTTTCTGAGCAATACTAAACGTACTGGGAGAAGTGCCTTTGGCGTCATTAATGGTTTTAACTATTATTCTCACTACATGATCTACCCCTTCGCTGCTGGGTATGCCGTAATTATTAGCTAGGGTAGCATCAAATTCTTTGACTTCATCTTCAGATACACCATGCCAAATGGGAAGCAGTTTCCTCACTTGGTTTTCCTTTGACCAGAGGACATTATATTCTCTTCTTGGCCAAGATTTGGAGAAATAATTATGACTTAGTATGAGTACCGCATGCCGGGATTTGCTCAGTCCATCTTTTATAGTTTCATTAACACCATGGCCCATAGACAGTTGATGCCCTGCATACCAAACACGAATGCCTGATTCTTTAAGTTTATGCACCAATTCGGTGACAATACTTATTTTGTCTTCGATGGCATAAGAAATGAAGACGTCATATTCATATGTATCTGTTGTCATAGCCTATTATTTGATAGGCGTAGTTAGCTTATAGGCTCTTTTTGATCAATTTTTATTTCCGTGTGGCCCTGTTTGGTTTCCGAACCATTTATTTAACTACATTAATACGGTTAATTACCATTTCTCTGTATTGGCTGCTCATTTGTACGCTGTGTTGTGTACCCAAATTGATCATGTTGCCATTTATGCCTGTTATTTGATTAATATTTATGACATAACTGCGCGAAACTTTGACAAAATCATCGCTTTCAAATTGATCGAAAACGGTTTTTAAGCTGTTGGAAAGGATATATTTTTTGTTCTCAGTAATGATATAACTATATGCTCGGTTAGCTTCTAAGTATAAGATGTCATTATAGTTGATCATAACTGCCGATTGATTATCAGTGCGAACGAGAATACGATCAGTAAGTCTGGATTGACTATTTGAATTTTTATGGGTGGCATTATAAAATGCCAATTCTAAAGTGCGCAGCAGATCCCCCTCTTTAAAAGGTTTAGAGAGGTAACTAACGGGTCTGGTGGTTTTTGCTCTATCTACAGTTTCCTGATCAGTATGGTCTGAGAGGTAAATTACAGGGATTTGATATTTATTTTGAATGATATCAGCGGTTTCAATACCATCTAGATCACCTGCTAAATGAATATCCATTAAAATTAAATCAGGTTCTTCATTTTGTAGTACAAGTAGTGCTTGCTCTCCAGAATCTACAGTGTCGAGCACTATAAACTGATGATCTTCCAGCTTCATTTTTAAATCTTCAGCTATCAAAAGTTCATCTTCAACGATAAGTATTTTTATTCTTTCCATAAGGGGGTAAATTGAGGGTTAAAGTAAAAGATGTTTTGTTATTAGTTTCCCAGCAGATGCTGGCTTTTAGTTGTCTGCCTAAGGTCCTGATGATGTTTAAGCCCATTGAGTTTTTGGAGATACTTTCTGATTGAAAACCAGGACCGTTATCTGATATATTTAAAGTGAGTAGCGCATTTTCTTCACTTATTACAACTTCAAGGTATGGTTTACTTGAAACGGGGAAGGCATATTTTAATGAATTGCTCACTAACTCATTCACAATTAGACCCAGAGGAATGACCTTGTCTACATCTAGGTTGAGGGGTTCTATGCTTGTTTTAATAGTAGCATTGTCATTATTGTACCCATAGCTTGCCGCTAATTCATCAACTAAATCAGTAATATATTCATTTATATTCACTAACCTACTGCCTGTTTTTCTATACAGTTTTTGATGAATAATGGCCATAGCATTTACTCTGTTTTCTCCACTTTTTACGGCTTCAAGAGCATTTTCATCTCTAATGGCTCTTGATTGTAAACTAAATATACTAGATAAAAGCTGAAGATTATTCTTTACTCTATGGTGAAGTTCTTGCATAAGGGTTTCTACTGCGTGTTTGGCTGCTTTTTCCTTATTCCACCTTGTATAAATTAGTAAACCTATTATCAATAGAAGGAATGCAATTAACACCAAAGTGAAAATCCAGATTTGACGTATTTCAAGTTGGGCTTCTTGTACCTTTTGCTTTTCTTCCAGTAATGCTATCTCCCTAATTTTCTTTTCCGTTTCATATTTGATTTGCATCTCTATCAGAGACTCAATCTTTTCCTGATTGAGTAAACTATCTTTTACCGCCATTAAGCTTTTAGATATTGAAAGGGCCTCTGACTGAAGGTTCATAGCTTCATAAGCTAATATGAGGTTTTCTAAATTATCTTTTAACTCTTCTAGAAGTTTAAGATTCTTTAATTCTTCATTGGCTTGTAGTAAATACTTAAGGCCTATTTTGGGCATGTTGTTAAGCACATATAGCCGCCCCAGATTATTCAATGTAATAGAGGTGCCAGTTTTATCATTCGCTTCTTTTCTCCAGTGCAATGCCTGAGTAAGGTAGTGATGCGCCGAATCATAATTGTCAATTTCCAGATATAGTGATCCTAAATTATTCATAGCTACTCCCAAACCGAGATAATCATTAGTATGTCTCTTTATTTCCAATGATTTTTTGTAATAAACTAAGGTGCTGTCATATAGCCCTATTTTTTTAAATAGAATGCCTAAATTATTATAGGTCGCTGATATTTGACGAGGTATATTTAATGATTTCCGTAGCTTCAAGGCCAGATGGTGATAATTTAATGCCTTATCATAGTCACCTTGTTTTGAATATATGGAAGCTATGGTATTATAACATGATGCTAAATTTCTTAAGTCATTAGTCTGTTCAAAAAAAAGGGTTGCTTCTAGTAGATTTTCTAAAGCTCTATCATATACGCCTAATTCATTATAAACTTTACCCAAATTGGCACTCATGAGGGCCAGGTTAATAGTATCTTTTATCTGTAGGTATATTTCTTTGGCTTTTTGATAATAAAACATACTGCTGTCAATTTGAGAGGAGTAATGAGCAGTACCCAAATTGGAGTAAATGAAGGCCTTTTGATCAGGAATATCTTTTAGTTCTGAGTGAACAGCTAAGTACAGATATACTTTGGCACTATCATATTTTCTTAGAAGGTTATAGTTGTAAGCTATCTGGTTATACCAGTAGCTTTTAACTACAGGAGATGATTGCACAGAGTCCTTATATTGCAATAATAAGCTATGGTTATTGCTTTGTGCAAAAAGTGTATTGCTCACTAAAAGCAAGAAGAAAAGCCAACGTATCATCACCAGAAATCTATAATAAATATCTTATTAATAAAAGAAAAAGCCACCCAATATCAATGGGTGGCTTTCTAAATCTACACTATTAATAGGGAATCGATTGGCGTCACATTATTACTTGAAGGCGGCGGTGGCGGTGGTACAACAATAGGATCATCTTCTTCTTCATCACCTCCTCCTCTTAAAGGATTAACGCTTTCTTCATTACAAGCAAATATCAACGAACTGAACAGCAGGGCTGTGAGGGAAAAATATCTAAACTTTTTCATTTTTTTTAAATTCAATTTTGAGTAATGGGCTGCGGTGGACGGAAAGGACACAGTGATTCCGTACTCAAGACTAGGCCTAGTCAGAGGATTGAATTCAATGACGATTTCCGTTGAATGCAGCCGTTTAAACTGTGGGAGGTGGCCCTGCAAACTGAGAACTGTGAGGATAGTATTCCCACGTTCAATCCTGCTACAGCCTCAGTAGCAGGGCCGGTGAAGCAGCTTCGCGAAAACTGCCTCGGTGTGATTAATCAATCATTACAATACAAAGATGAGAAAATGAAAAGGGGTATTTTACTTTTGCTTTACATGTGATTATGTGTGGAATACTTTTATATATGTGCGTTTTTTGTTTATTTGAATGATGCCTAAAAAATTCACCGTAAAGCATTTAAATATGCTTTTGTCTGATTTATCAGCCAAGTATAATGTTCAGGTAGATCGCTACGGACTTGGTGTTATCGCCGATAATACTCAACTGACGCAGACATATTTGTACGAGCGTATTTATCAAAAATGTAAAAAGGCGGATGAGGATGTACTACTGAATTTAAAGCCTGGTTACATTGATTCGCTAGCAGAAAACTTGGGATTCAATAACTTTGATCATTTCGTATCCAGTAAATCTCCAGACATTCATGAGTCTTTACTGGCTATGGAAGGTAAATATTATTCTTATTTAAGAATGAATAATAAGCAGCAGGGGTATATTCTCCAGTCGCCAGTGGAAATAAGTCATCATATTATAGAAAAAAAAATGATCTTTTTACTAAAGGGGCCTAAAAGACAATATACAGGAGAGTTATCCTTTGCAGAAGGAGCTATGACAGCACTAATTCGTGGAGATGGAGGTAAAATGTTTTTTCACATTTATAAATTAGGCAAGACTACGGCTCCTGATGTTATTCAAGGTACTTTTGCCGGTACGTCTATGGGAAATGATCCTATTGCGGGTAGATGTGTACTCGTAAAACAGTCAGGAGATAACGAGTTGATCAATGAAAAGTTTAGCATCACCGATCTCAATAACTCTTCTGAGGAGAATTATAAAGCTCTCGCTAGATATTTTAAGGATTTTGAAGACAATAATGTAAGTATAAACCATCCTACTAGTTATAGCATTGAGGACTTGCATTAGTTGATCAGTAGCTGACTGAAGTATTCAAATAACTGGTTATTTCGAACGCATCTAAGCGTAATGAAGCAGTCTCGAACTTGCTTCTTCTACGTGGGACAATCTTGTTTCCACAACCCCGAAATTACTTAGTCATATATTCCTGCTATAACCAGATTTGGGAGGACGTCATTTCAGCCGAGTCAGCCTGAGCTCGTCGAAGGGTAGACGGTCAGGGCTGATCCATTATCTGGTAAAATATATCTGCTTTTAAATACTTTTTCACCTCACGACGGTACAGCAAGATTCCGATGTGGCTAAAAACAACTGGTTAATGCGAATGCAACTAAGTGTAGTTAAGCAATCTCGGACTTGCTTCTCCTTCCAACCTAGCTTGCTTTCCATAGCTTCTAGATTACTTAACCTATACCTACCTTACATTATACTTAATATTATAATCTACGCCTGTGAAACCGACATTTGCTTTTCTTTGACAAAGATTTCCCATTCTGCAAACTCTTCTTCTTTCATCACCCTTGGCATTTTTACTTGTCCGCCTTTTTTCTTTTTGGACTCTGACCATGCGTGAAAAATTTCAGGAGCGATTACTTCTACTTGCACCCCTGTCAGGGCTTTACTTCGGGCTACACCATAGTTTTTGTTTCTATTCTTTAGTTCTTCATCTATAGCCTGGGCCAAGCTTTCTGTGTCTTGTTTATGATCGGATCCTAAATACCATTTATGAATATAATCTCCATTCTCTCTTATTGCTGCTACCGTAAATTCCTGGATGGTCATGTTATATTTGTCTTCAATAGCACTAATAGCAGTATTCATTTTATCTACAGACAATTGCGATCCAACCACATTAAGGAAGTGTTTGGTGCGTCCTGTTATTACTATTTCCTGTTTGCTTTTATCTGTAAATTTAATCGTGTCTCCTATCAGGTATCTCCAAGTGCCGGCTACGGTAGATATTACCAGTGCATAGTCTTTATCTTCTTCGGCTTCATCTAGTGTTACTATGGGCGCATCAGTTTTTACCTCTCCGGTCTCATCCAGGTATTGAGGCTCGAAGGGTACAAATTCGAAATAAATTCCATTTCCTGTTACCAGACGCATATCCATGCTGTGGGACTGTGGCCTGGTTTGTAAGGCTATGAAACCTTCTGATGCCAGATAAGTGTCTATATAAATCATAGGTTTACCCATGAGCAGATCAAAGTTCTTTCGGTAAGGTTCAAAAGCTACACCTCCAGAGGTATATGCAGCCAGGTTAGGCCATATTTCGTGGATGTTATTTAGATTATTGTGCTCTATTACTTTTTTAAGCATCAGCTCTATCCATGAGGGTATTCCAGATATGGCCCCAATATCCCAATTACTAGCATTTTCGGCAATTTTTTGTACTCTTTCATCCCAATCTTCAATCTTAGATATCTGATCCCCAGGTTTGTAATAGCCTTTGAACCAAAAAGGAATGTTACTGGCACTGATGCCGCTGATTTCACCTTCTTCAAATTCACCGTTTTTCGTGAGATCGGTGCTGCTGCCCAGCATCATAATTTCCTTTTCATAAAATTCTGCAGGCATATCAAAATGAGGCATGCTGGTAATCTGTAAAATGGCCGCTTTTCTGATCGATTCCAGCATTTCATCAGTTACGGGTATGCGCTTACTATGGCTGCCAGTAGTTCCAGAGCTGAGGGCCAGGTAGTTGGGCTTTCCAGGCCAGGTAATGTTTTCCTCACCCTCCTGTATTTTATGCCACCATTCGCTCTGTATCTTATTATAATTATGAAGAGGAACACGCTCAGCAAAAGCTTTTTCCATATTGTTACTGGCCAAAATCTCTTCAAAATGATAATGCTTACCGAAGGCAGTATCTTTGGCTGTTTCTAACAATTTTTTAAGTGTTTGGTGCTGTGCCTCAGCATCAGGATAGTCATTAGTGAACTTATCTCTTATGTCAATTGCTGTTTTTATCAGATTTCCTAGTACGGCCATAGGTGTATATAAATGTAATTTTATAAAAAAGCATAGCTAAAATGATGCCTTTGTGTCTATACGCTTATGGGCAAAAATGAAGATGCCTTTAGGAGGGCGATGGTATAATAATTCCCCAAAATGTGGTTATTTTGCAACTTTTAATAATAGGAAGGTAAATATGAAGATAGCGGTAATTGGTGGTGGGGCAGCAGGCTTTTTTGCGGCCATTTCTTGTAAGCAGCATCATGCTGAAGCAGATGTTACTATTTATGAAAAGACTACCAAGTTGCTTTCTAAAGTGAAGGTTTCAGGAGGCGGCAGATGTAATGTTACTCATGCTTGTAATAATCATGTGGCGCTATCAAAATATTATCCCAGAGGGGAGAAGTTTTTAAAAAAGGCCTTTAGCCAGTTTGCGGTAGATGATACTATTAATTGGTTTGAAAGCCGAGGCGTGAGCTTAAAAACAGAGGCCGACAATCGCATGTTTCCTGTTACGGATGATTCACAGACTATTGTTGATTGCTTGCTTTCAGAAGCCAGAAGGCTAGGGGTGAAGATAAATTTGAAATGTGGAGTAAATGATGTTGAAAGAACAGGAGCTTCCTTTCAGTTACACACAGAAAGCGCTACCCAGGAAGTAGACAAAGTGATTGTAACCATAGGTGGAGCAACTAAGCCATCTATGCTTTCATGGATAGAGAAACTGGGGCACAGTATAGAGACACCTGTTCCGTCATTATTTACCTTTAATATGCCAGCAGACCCTATCCGAGAGCTGATGGGGCTTGCTGTAGAGCGGGCTACAGTGAAAGTGCAGGCAACCAAGCTCAAATCTGAAGGGCCTTTGCTTATTACACATTGGGGTATGAGTGGCCCGGCAGTGCTTAAGCTTTCAGCTTTTGGAGCCAGATTGTTGGCTGATCTTAATTATGATTTTAAGATTCAAGTCAATTGGGTGAATGAAACTGACGTAAATGTGAGAGAAATGCTAGCCGGTTTTCAACAGGCTCATACTAAAAAGAAAATGCTCAATGGGCATCCTTTTGTGCTTCCTGCAAGACTTTGGGAGTTTCTGATCAATAAAATAGGTCTTAGAATTGATATTCTTTGGGGAGAATTAGGGAACAAGGGCATCAATAAGTTAGTGAATGTGTTGATTAATGACATTTTTGAGGTGAAAGGTAAAACCACCTTCAAAGAGGAGTTTGTAACCTGTGGTGGGGTTAGCTTGACGGATATAGATGTGAAAACCATGCAAAGTCGTGTAGTTGAAGGGCTTTATTTTGCAGGTGAGGTTATGGGTATTGACGGAGTAACCGGAGGCTTTAATTTTCAGGCAGCATGGACTACCGGCTTTATTGCGGGCAAGCTTGGCTAAAAGTGCGCCATAGATCTTATCTTTGAGGTCATAGATAAGTACTATCTGATCTTATTGCCTATAGATGGTGCTTGTTATAGTTTTACAGAAAAAATATATATAATGATAGCAATAGTTTCTCCAGCTAAAACTTTAGATTTCGAAACCCCTTATTCTACCAAAAAGACTTTACCAAGATTTCAAAAAGAAGCGCTCGAGCTTATTGATGTGCTTAAGCAAAAGTCAGAACAGGATATTGAGAAGTTGATGAGCATTAGTGAAAAACTAGCTACTTTAAATGTTGAGCGGTATCACAACTTTACTCAGAAAAAGGATCCAAAACATGCCAAGCCAGCAATGCTTGCTTTTCAGGGAGATGTTTATCAAGGATTAGAAGCGGCTTCTTTTAATGAGAATGAAATAGATTTTGCTCAGGATCATTTCCGAATTTTATCGGGCCTTTATGGTCTTTTACGTCCTTTGGATTTGATACAGCCTTATCGATTAGAAATGGGGACCAGTTTGAAAGTAGGAGAGGCGAATAACCTATATGAGTTTTGGGGTGATACCATATCAAAAACTTTAAATAAAGACCTTAAAGATCAGGGGGATGATATTCTTATCAACCTGGCTTCTCAAGAGTATTTTAAGTCAGTGAATTTAAAGGCTTTTAATGGGAAAGTAATTGATGTTGAATTTAAAGATTTTAAAAACGATAAGTATAAAATTATTTCTTTCTATGCTAAAAAAGCCCGTGGAATGATGGCCAAATACATGATTAAAAATTCCATTGCTACTGTAGAAGAACTCAAAGGTTTTGATTACGATGGCTATTGGTATGATGAAAAAGATTCTACAGAAAATCTATTAGCTTTTAAGCGGAAATAATTCTACATATACTGATTGTTATTATAGCGATGTACACGATATAATAATATAGCTAGAGCGGATATAAGAAAGATATATGTCCAGTTGCCCATTTCATAACCCACATGTAATATTCCCCATAATAAGGTGAGAATAAGTGGGAAGGGTATAAATAACTTGAGCATATATCTTTCTTTTTAGGTTTTGGTTATTGGGGTTTTTTAAATTCTAAAGATTAAACGTTATCGTTATCTCCTTCAAAAAAGTCTTCTACATCCTGAGCGGCTTTTTCTACACCTGCTTTAGCTTCATTAAATCCTTTTTGAATGTCTGCTTTGGTGTTCTCCCAGTTTTCTTCAGAAGTGTTTTCTACTTCTTCTAATTCCTCGTTAAGCTCTTTTCTTTTATCTTTTAGGTTAGCTATAAGTTCATCATATTGTTTTTCTGCATCATCGCTTAATTCATCAGCTTGTTCTTTTTTCTTAGCTGTAAAACGGTCAATTTTTGCATCTATTTTTTCCAATTCACTTTTTATGTTTGCCTTTAGCTCATCTCTTTCTCTTTTAAAATCTTCTACAGTGATTTGATCATCGTTGTCCGCTTCAGTAGTTTTCTGAGCATCACACGCCACCATAGCGGTTGATAAAATAGCTGCGAATAGTAAATTAAATAGTTTCATGGTTATTCATATTTGGTTTTAGTTCTTGTTTACCTTAGAAAAAGGTGTGCCATCTTAAAAAAGCTATAATTTGAATATTATAAGGTTTTATAGAAATTATGGTGTGGTATTTTATACACGGTAGTTGATATTTATCCACCAGTAACTACACTATTTTTTCTGCTGGGCTTCTAAAAATCTCCCAAATTGATTAATTTATGTTAATGCCGATTGGCATATTATTTTCTCTATTCACACATATAAGAAAATCAATATCTCTATGGAAAAAGGTAAAATCATGTTAGGCGTTTTATTAGGTGCAGGGGTAGGTGTACTCGCCGGTATTCTCTTCGCACCCAGAAAGGGAAAAGATACATTAAAACTTATTGAAGATTCTATTGATAAGAACCTAGATGAGTTTTTTAACCATTCAGAAAAGGTTAAAGAGAAAACAGAAAAAAAGCTTGATGAGGTAGTTCACTAATTGCCTTTTTCAAAAATTCACAAAGGCCCGTTTTAAACAAACGAGGCCTTTTTTAATTATATAGCAAACTCACTGATATGAAATCACTTAAATGGTCTACAGCTCTTTTGTTTTTAGCCTTTTTACTACCGGGCTGTGAAGTAATAGGAGGAATATTCAAAGCCGGTTTTTGGACAGGTATTATTGTTGTTTTTTTAATTGTCGCAATAATAATATGGCTTGTTGTTAAGTTTCGTCGCTAAAAATAGAGTCAATCCACTTTCTGGTGGCTAATGCCAGCATTTCTATAGACTCGTCTACATTAATATTACTTTTCTTTAAGTAAGCGAATGAGTGGTCTGCGCCGTCAAAATATTTGACAGTAGATAATGATAACGGCTTTGTGACCTCATTTAAAAGTTCAGGAGTAGCCAGCTTATCTCTTGTTCCTTGTAGAAAGAACATAGGAGACTTCACTTCTTTCAGGTGATCAGCACGATCAGTAGACGGTTTACCCGGCGCGTGAAGAGGGAAACCATAAAAAACAAGACCTTTGATATAGTCTGGCTGCCATTCTGATAATAACTGAGAAGTCATTCTCCCTCCGAAAGATTTTCCAGCTGCAAATAGAGGGGTGTTGGGAAAATCCTGATGTACAGCTTTGATGATCTCTTCAATGGTTTTAGTTGCTTTTTTAGGTCGATCAGGCATTTTTTTTCCGGCTTCCATATAGGGAAACTGGTATCGCAGCGTGGAGATTCCTTGTTCTTGTAGCTTCACCGCCAAGAGTTTCATGAAAGGATGATACATTCCGGCACCAGCGCCATGGCCTATCACCATTTGAGCTATAGCATCTTTAGCATATAGCCATTGTCCACTTACAGAACCTATATCATCTGATATATAAAATGTGGTAGTAGTTTTAGTCATATTGAATGTTATCTGCTTCAAAGGTAGCATAACTGATAGAATAAAAGCAGCTTTTTAGACTAAGCTAAAATGGTAATGAAACCAATCATTTAATACCACTAAATAATTATTTAAAATTTTAGATAAAATGAGCTGCCTTCCGGAGTACTCATTGCTTCAATATTACCTTTATGAGCCCTCATTATTTGCCGGGAAAGGCTCAGGCCTATGCCGGACCCCTCTTTTTTAGTGGTAAAAAAAGGAATGAAAATATTGTCTAGCTCTTCTTGAGGAATTCCTGGTCCATTATCGTTGATCTGTATGGTGGCTTGTCCTTTATGCAGGTAGGTCATTATATGTATTTCAGCATTGTCCGTCTGTGCTAGTGCCTCTTTGGCGTTTTTGATAATATTAATTAATACCTGTTCTATTAAGTCTGGGTCTATCATTAACGATATACTATCCCCTGATAATGAAAAATGAATGTTACTCTCTTCTAATTCTTGCTTAAAAAGAGGGAGTATAGCATTGAAAAGTTCTTGAGAATTAATTGGTTGAAGTAATGGTGTGGGAATTTTGGCTAACTCTCCATAAGCATTAATGAAATTTACCAGCCCTTTACTTCTTTTATCAACGGTTTTTATACCTAAGTGTAAATCATTAAGATCTTCTTTGTCTAATGATGTGAGGTCTGCTAAGTTGCCATGTTCATCGGTAATGAGTTGAACTATTACAGAGGTGAGGGTGGAGATGGGAATAGCAGAGTTTTTTATTTCATGAGTAAGTACTCTTATAAGTCTCTGCCATGATTCTACTTCTTTTTCATCCAATTCGGCTTTTATATTTTGCAGAGAGATGAGTTTATAAGGAATTCCTTCTAATCTAATTTGTTTGGCGCTAACTGATAGGTTAAGATATTCATGGTCTATTGATAGTTTAATAAGCTCCTTTTGACCACTTTCCAAATTCTTTATTAATGTACTTAGATCTGCATTTACGATTTTTAGAGCATCGATAGTTTGTAGGAATGGCTTTTTTAATAGTTCTTTAGCTGCTTTATTTATCAGATTAATGGTATTCGTATCTTCTCTGTAGCTCAGCATGGGCACTGTAGCATGCTCTATGGTGGTTTGCAGCAGGTGATAGTTAGATTCCTTTTCTTTCCTAACATTTTGAAACGACTCCGTAATCACGTGAAAAGCATGGTGTAGATCTAAGTCTCGCTTATTGGTAAGCAGACGACTATAATTGCCACTAAAATCATTTTGCTTAATGCTTATCAAAAAACTGGTGAGATCGGTCTTTAGTTTTTCGAGATAAGTGATTAAGCGATAAAGAATAATACCACCAAACAAGAATAGCCAAAAACTGACTAACCAGAAATAAGTCTGGCTAAGAATGTAAACTCCTGATGTGATTAGTATTATAATTAATACAAGATGCGTGATGATTTTTGATCTGAATGAAAGTCTGAACTGCATAACTCTTAAATATAATACAATCTGCCTATATCTCAGGATATATAAAATTACTTAGGTAATATTTGCTAATTCTGATGAATGATTTTATATTGTATTTACAATAAATATTATACATATATTATGTTTTATGTTAAATAATAAACTAATAATATGTTTAAATAATATTAATATAATTATAGATGGCTTTAATTTTACAAATTTATGAATCATACACGGGAAATGCTCCATATAGGTAGTGTTAACCTGCTTTTGATTGATAAATGGCTTTGCGATGGAAAAATAGCTTTGGAGGAAGTAGGGGAGATCATGCCTTTTGTCTTTCACTTGGATAACATGGACCTATCTATCAAGTACTTGAATCCTGAGGGATGTCAGCAGCTTCACATAAGCCTTTCTGAGGCGCGAAGTTTAAAAGAAGCTTTTGTAACTAAATTTTATCATGCATCTTCCCATTATATAGCGCAAGACCTTAGTGAATTTTATAATAGAAATGATTATTTCCATAGCTATCATGGTATTATAAAAATGCTTTCTCCAGATACCTCCGAGTATAAAAACGCACTACTAACAGCAAAAAGGTCGCGCTTGCACAATGGTTTTTTTGTAACCACCGAGTTTATTGACAGATTGTCTTTTTCTTCTAAGAAGCTTGAGAGAATAATGGGAGAAGAGCTCTTTGTAAAGCAGCGGTATGCCTCCTTTGCCAGCCTTACTGAGCGGGAAAGAGAAATTTTGACTCTTCTCGCACTGGGTCATAATAATCCTGAAATAGCTGATTACTTATTTATAAGTAGAAAAACGGTAGAGCAACATAGAAAACACATAAATAGAAAGCTCAATATCAATTCTTTTGTAGTTCTAATGAAATATGCTCAGGCGTTTGATTTAGTTTGATCATTTATTGAATATACCTCTCCGCTATCTCTATCTAATTATTAGTGTCTTTTTTTCTCTAGCAGTGCTATATAGCCTTTTATGTCTCACATGTCTTAGGTCTGTGTTTTAGGTTTTTAATTGTCTCCTAAATTCAACACAATGCTCCAAATTGTGGAAATATAAAGAGTTACATGATGAACAAGAACTAGCTTTAAATTAATTATAAACGGGATTTGAAATCATGGTCAGGTTTTTGATGATAATGAGTCAAGATTAAAAATAATAATCAAATGGAAATAAATGATCTATACAAGCAACATGCTACTGAGTTGAGCAATTTTGTGAAGAGAAATGTTTTTGTGAAATCTTTAAGACCAACAGAAGAAAACTCCACTAGTCCGTCTGGTACTCCGGGAGGAAATGTACTGCATAGCGATTATGACCATAATCCTTTGAGTTATGAATATGTGTATAAGTGATAAGTAAGTAACTATAATCTGTACTTATTCATTTTGCGATATAAAGTACTGCGGCCAAGACCTAAAGTTTTGGCCGCTTTTGTTAAGTTACCACCGCTCTTTTCTAAAGCTTGCTTAATAGTCTGCTTTTCTACGTCTTCTACGTTCAGAGATGCTTCATTTACATTAAAGGTTACGGTTTTCTTCGTTAGAAAATCATCTTCTGTAAGTGTACCATCTGCCGACATAATAACCGCTCTTTCCACAGCATGCTGCAATTCTCTTACATTTCCGGGCCATGGGTATTGACTAAGTTTGCTCATTACCTCATCATTTACCGATAAGGACTTTTTGTCATATTTTGACCCATATTTTTTTATGAAATGGTTAATCAGTAGAGAGATATCTCCTCTTCGTTCGCGCAGTGGGGGCAAAGAGATTTCAATGGTATTAATTCTATAAACCAAGTCTTCTCTAAATTGCTCCTGATCTACCATTTCGTTGATGTTTTTATTGGTGGCAGATATTAACCGAATATCAATGGCAGTAGATTGATTAGATCCAACGCGCGTAATTTGTCTGTTTTGTAGTACTGAAAGCAGTTTGGCCTGATGTGCTAAAGTTATATTTCCTATTTCATCTAAAAACAGGCTGCCTTGATCAGCAATTTCAAAGCGACCGGGCTTGTCTGTTTTAGCATCTGTAAATGCACCTTTCGTATGGCCGAAGAGCTCAGATTCAAACAGATTATCTGATATTGCGCCTAAATCAACTTTTATAAATGCCTCTGATTTTCTTTTAGATAACTGATGAATAGCTCTTGCCACTAGTTCTTTTCCAGTGCCATTTTCTCCTAAAATAAGCACGTTGGCGTCTGTCGCTGCCACTTTTTTAATGGCATCATACACTTTTTTCATAGCCTCGGAGCTGCCAATCATTTGTCCCATCTGATCACTCAAGTCCTGATGGAGTACAGTTTTGGTTTCAGTTAGGCGTTCTATTTTTTTCTCGGATAAGGCCAGTTGGTAAACAGTATTTACCGTAGCCAAGAGCTTCTCCTTTTCCCACGGTTTCACCAAAAAGTCAGTGGCACCTTCTTTCATACAGTCTACGGCTAGCTGTATATCTCCATAAGCCGTATTCATAATTACCAGAGTAGCTGGACTCAACTCCTTGATTTTCCGAAGCCAGAATAACCCTTCGTTACCGCTGGTAGCACCAACCTTAAAGTTCATATCAAGGATGATGATATCTACAGGCTCCTTTTTTAGTAGGCTTTCCAGACTTTTAGGGCTATTTTCAGTGATGATTTTTTGGTAATGAGCCCTTAAAATCATTTTAGCGGTTATGAGAACATCATCATCATCATCAAGAATTAGAATAGTGGCTTTCTTTTTCATTAAATTAATCGACAGCTTTAATTTCCTAAATCTAAAAACTGTATCATGTTGACACAAATAAACTGTATCATTATGATACGATTAAGATCGTTTCAAAACTTTTTATTTATATAATTAATTGATATTCAGTATTTAGTAATCGTGGCATGTGTGTGGCTATTATTGAAGGAAAAGGTTAAATAGATATGCTCAAAAATTACATAAAAGTAGCTTTTAGAAGTATTGTAAAACAAAGAACATTTTCTTTGATCAATATTATCGGGTTGGCTTTCGGTCTTACTTGTGCTATTCTTATCTCATTATGGGTCAGAGATGAGTTGGCCTATGATCAGTTTCATGAGAATCATGATAGATTATATTTAACGGTTTCAGAAATCAATATAGGTGGGGAAATTTCTTACTGGAATGCCACACCATTTGCGGTAGGGCCACTTTTGGCAGAGAAGATGAGTGATGTAGAAAAAACAAGCCGTATATCAAGTGAAGTGGTGAGACTGTTTACTCATGGAGAAAAGAAGGTGAAGCCCTCAGGCATATATGTAGATTCTACTTTTTTACATATGTTTTCTTTTCCATTGGTAGAAGGAGATGTTAATACTGCTTTGGATGATCCGTATAGTGTAGTGTTATCTAAGAAATACGCAGAATCTCTTTTTGGTGATATATCAGCGATTAACAAAGTAGTGGAAATGACTGAGAGGGATAGCATTATTCAATACAAGGTTACGGGTGTATTGGAGGACTTGCCAAAACAGAGCTCGCTTGAATTCGATTTTCTCTTGCCTTTTGAGCCTCAAAGTAGCTTTTCGGACAGTGATTGGTATAATTATAATGAAACCTTATTAGTAATGCTCAGGAAGGGTGCTGATAGATATAAGGTAGATCAGCAAATACGTGATTTTATGAAGGAGTATACTAAAGAAGAAGACGGTGATGACTACACCCGGTTGCATTTATACTCTTTGAATGATTATCATCTAAAATCTGATATGAGTGCCGGTGTAGAAAAGGCTACTGGTAAAATAGAATATGTACGCATGTTCACTATTGTTGCATTGGTGATAGTGCTAATAGCAGTGATGAATTTCATGAATCTATCCACTGCTAAATCTGGATTAAGAGCTAAAGAGGTAGGAATTAGAAAGACTTCTGGAGCTAAAAGGAGTATGCTCATATTTCAATTTCTGAGTGAATCTGTTATTATAACACTGATCAGCGCAGTATTGGCTGTGACTCTGGCAGATGTATGTTTACCATTATTTAACCAGCTGGTAGATAAGCAGCTGACCATTCCTTATACTGATCCACTTTTTCTTTTGGTGATATTAGGCCTGAGCCTGCTGGTAGGCATATTGGCGGGGAGTTACCCTGCATTTTATATTTCAGGTTTTCAACCTGTCACTATCTTAAAGGGAGCCAATCATAAATCAAAATCATTTGGTGGGATTAGGCGTATGTTGGTAGTACTGCAGTTTGCCTTATCAATAGCTTTAATCAGTGGCACTATAATTATTTATGAGCAGATTCAGTTTGTAATGAACAAGGATCTGGGTATAGCCAGAGATAACCTGGTGCAACAGCCGCTGTATAAAGCCACCTTCCACAGAGAAAGTTACCTGAACGAAGTTCGTGCACTGCCAGGTGTGGCCTCAGTGGCAGCAGCAGATCAAAACCCATTGAATATCACCTCTACTTCATGGGGTGTAAGCTGGCCTGGAAGGCAAGATGAAGAAGCTCAGTTTCATGTAGTGCAGACAGATGAAGACTTTTTAAAAACCTTTAATCTAGACTTAGTGGTTGGCAGTAACTTTACAGCCGCTCCTAATGATGATAAGATCCAGTATATAGTTAATGAGGCCGCTATTAGAGCGATGGGCCTCACAGATCCTATCGGTGAAGAAATAACTGTTTGGGAAGCTAAAGCGCCTATTGTAGGTGTGGTAAAGGACTTTCATCATCAGAGTTTATTTCAAAAAATAGAGCCAGTAATTTTAAGATTGAAAAGAGATGCTACCTACAGAGCGTACATTAGGCTTACCGGAGAGCATACTTCAGAAACCTTAGGTGAGATAAAAGGCATTTTTGAAAAATATGATCAGTCATATCCTTTTACCTATTCCTTTTTAGATTCAGATCTTTCACAAAATTATGATCAGGTAACTACAGCAGGAAAACTCGCTAATATTTTTGCCATTGTAGCCATATTTATCTCATGCCTAGGCTTGTTTGGGCTCACGGCTTACATGACCGAGCAGCGCACGAAAGAAACAGGCGTGAGAAAAGTATTTGGAGCCTCCGTTTTAAGCCTTACCAGTATGTTTTCAAAAGACTTCCTTAAGCTGGTATTCATATCGTTTATCATAGCTATTCCTTCGGCCTATTATTTTATCAATCGCTGGCTGGAAGAGTTTGCCTATAGGATTGATCTCAACGCCATACCATTTCTAATAGCTGGTATTATAGCGGTATTGATAGCCTTATTTACAGTAAGTTATAATACCATAAAAGCAGCCGTAGCTAATCCTATTAACTCATTAAGACAAGAGTAATAATGATTAGGAATTATTTGAAAATCGGCATTAGAAATTTGATTAAGGGCAAGGCCTTTTCAATAATCAATATTCTGGGTTTAGCTATTGGCATGGCCGCATTCCTGTTGATTATACAGTATGTGAGGTTTGAGAAAAGTTATGAAGACTTTAATGCTAACGTAGATAACATTTACCGGGTAACCCTGGATATGTACGATGGTAATGAATACATAGTAACTGATTGTGAGACTTATGGGCCATTAGGTCCTCTATTAAAGGATAAATATCCTGAAGTAAAGGAATATGTCCGCATGTTTTATACTGATGTGGTAGAGGTAAAATCTGGCAGTGAAAGCTTTTATGAAAGTCAGGTCTATTTCGCTGATCCTTCAGTGTTAGATGTGTTTTCTTATCACATATTAAAAGGTAATAAAGAGGAAGTTCTCAATAAGCCATTTCAAGTGGTGCTCACACATTCTACAGCATTGAAATATTTTGATACTGATGATGTCTTAGGCAAATCAATGAATATAGATGGTGATGAGTATCAGGTTACAGGAGTTATGGCGGATGTTCCTCCTAATACACATATCAAGTTTGATTTGCTTTTATCTCATCAGTCTATACCTAAATTATATGATTGGTATGAAAAATATGCCTGGCAGGGTAATAATGAATATACTTACTTACTCATGCAGCCCGGAACTGATCTGGTTGCTTTCAATAAAAAGTTAGAAGAACTGTCTGAAACACTAGAAGATGTTGAAGAAGAAGTATTTAAAGCAGGGCTCATTAGTGATATTCATTTGTATTCTGATAAAACATATGAGCCTGAGCCTACAGGAGGAGCACAAACGGTTTCTTTCTTATTACTCATAGCCATTTTTATAATTGCTATTGCCTGGGTCAACTACATAAACCTATCTACTTCCAGAGCTATTAGTAGAGCCAGGGAAGTAGGAGTGAGGAAGGTGCTGGGATCAGCTAAAGGCCAATTGGTATTTCAGTTTTTATTTGAGTCGATTCTGGTAAACCTCATCGCTATCATTATAGCCTTTACGCTTATGCAGATAAGCTTACCTTATTTCAGAGATATTTCAGGCCAACCTATAGCACTTAATGTAATAACCGATTATCAGTTTTGGATATTGTTATTTGCCATTTTCATTGTGGGCAGTTTATTGTCAGGCATATATCCTGCCATGGTACTATCAAGTTTTAAGCCTGTGGTGGTTTTAAAGGGTAAACTGAAGAACTCAAACCATGGTCAGTGGTTGCGTAAGGCATTGGTTGTTTTTCAGTTTTCTTGTACCATTTTTCTGATTATTGGCACGGCAGTAGTGTATTTGCAGCTAGACCACCTAAGGACCAGAGATTTGGGGATGAAACTGGAACATACATTGAGTTTGAGAGGTCCGCAAATCAGTGAAAATGATTCTATTCTCGATGTAAAGCTTCAAGGATTCAAAAACCAAATACTTAATTATCCGGATATTCAAAACGTGGCATTTTCAGAGTCAGTGCCAGGCCTTAGTTTACATGAACTGAGCAGCACAACTGGAATAAAAAGATTGGGAGATAATTCAGACGCAGGTAATGGCTTAGTCTATTATGTGATAGCAGCTAACGCTGATTTTGTACCTACACTAAGCATGGAGGTAATAAGTGGGCATAATTTTGATAACACTACTGCCCAGGGCAGTCAAATACTGATTAATGAAAGAGCGGCGGAAGTGTTAGGCTTTGAATCTCCAGAAGCCGCTATTGGTGAAGAGATTACCTATTATTATGATCGACAGCCCTCTACAGTCATTGGTGTTATAAAGAACTTTTATCAGAGATCTCCGAAAGATAGCCATCTGCCTATGTTGTTTCCATACAGACCTGTGGAAGACTATATTTCCATTAAAATTGGAGGTAAAGACACTAAAAGCACCATGAGTACTATAGAGAAAGAATGGAATACCTTGTTCCCTGAAAGTACTTTTGATTACTTTTTTCTAGATAAAACTTATGATCAGCAATTTAAGGCTGATGCCAATTTTGGAGCAGTAATAACTGTGTTTGCAGTTCTGGCTATATTCATTGCTTGCCTTGGTTTGTTTGGACTTTCTTCCTTTAACATAGCTCAGCGCAATAAGGAAATGGGCATCAGAAAGATATTAGGTGCCTCTTTGGGTGAAATAGTGACTTTGTTGTCTAAGGGTATAGCCATTTCTATTTTAATAGCTAATGTTTTGGCTATTCCTCTGGCTTATTTCTCTTTAAAAGAATGGTTAGCGAGTTATATTAATCATATAGAATTATCATGGTGGTTATTCGTATTTCCATTGTTCGTTGTAGGGCTTTTGGCTATGGTTACTATAGGTTTCAATACCATAAAGACAGCCATAGCTAATCCGGTAGACTCTTTGAGGCAAGAGTAATGACTATGTTAAAGTTAACTCGAGTTAATTTTAACATAATTATTTGATTATCAATTTATTAAATTCTATAATTTAAAATAGAATATAGTGTTTACTAACTTTCTGATACTGGCCTGGAGGAATATTAAGAAGCAAAAATGGTTTGCCGTTATCAATATTTTAGGTCTGGCTACAGGGCTAAGTGCCACCTTTCTGATTTTACTATTTATGGCGGATGAATGGCAAGCGAATAACTGGTTTAAGCACGCCGAAAATCACTACATGCTAGAGTCTGAATGGTCAGCAGGAGTTAGCAGACCCGAGTTCACCACGCTGGCTCCATTGGGTAAAGAACTGAAAGAGCAATACCCACAATTGGTGGCTAATTATTTCACCATAGACGCAGTCAGTTGTAATGTATCTGATGGCGAAAAGAAGAACTTCAGACTTAATTTACAAATTGCTGATGGTAATATGCTTACCATGTTCGGTATTCCACTGGTAACAGGAAATCCTCAAACGGCTATGGATGATCCCGATGGACTGGTACTACAACACGATGTGGCTCTCAAGTTCTTTGGCTCTACCGACATATTAGGAAAAACACTTATTCTGGAAACGCAAAATGAAAATAATAACTCTAGAGGATTTAAGGAATATAGGATATCTGGAGTCATTGACCAAATACCTGAAAATTCTTTAACTGACAATTTGGGCGACAGGGTAGATATATATGTTAACAGCGCTAATGCAATATATTTTAGATCCGAGGATGTATTTCAATCATGGGGTAATTACATACTGCAGACCCGTTTGGAGCTTCAGCCAGGAGTGTATCCGAAAGATTTGGAAGTGCCACTGCATGAATTGATTAGTGCTAATGCGCCTGATTTCCTAGTAAAAGACCTGACTGCAAAATTAACTCCTTTGAAATCTTATAATTTGATTCAAAATGAAGAGGCTAAGCAGCGTCTGCTTTTAGTTTTGGGCTTGGTGGCTTTGTTCATTCTTTTGATGGCCATGATCAATTTTGTAAATATATCCATTGGTATTGCTAATAGAAGAATGAAAGAAATAGGGGTAAGGAAGGCTATTGGTAGTAATAGAAAAGAGCTGATCTGGCAATTTCTGTTAGAGTCCACGCTGCTTTCTGTTTTGGCCTTTGCTCTGGCTATGAGCTTAATTCAGCTTGTTATTCCATATTATGCTCAGCTGCTTCAGAAGACTGGTTTTTCTAATATTAGCTTCTGGCCTCTAACATTGATAATGGGTTCCATAGCCATAATTACAGGTATACTATCCGGACTTTACCCGGCTCTGATCTTATCTAAGCTACATGTAGTGAAAGCTTTAAAGGGAAAAGTAATAGTTCGTCATAATGCATTCGATATTAAAAAGGTATTACTAGTAGCTCAGTTCAGCCTGGCTCTGTTTTTTATTCTATCTACGCTCACCATAAGCTCTCAGATGGATTATCTTTTGAATAAAGATTTAGGATATGATAATAGTAATGTACTCGTGGTTTCTTCAGTTCCCAGATGGTATGGCCCTTCAGGAGTATCCAAAATGCTAAGTATGAAGCACGAGTTTAACGAAATACCAGGTGTGCAACAAGTGAGTCTGTCTTATGAGATACCGGATGGCCGATTTGGCATGGAACAATCAGTGAAACCTTCCTCGGCTAACGAAGATAGTTACGAGCTGTTCGGTCAAATTATTTGTGACTCTGAGTATCAGGATGTATATGAGTTTGAAATGGCGGAGGGTCGTTTTTTTAATGATTCAGACAAGGCATTGAATAAGGTAGTGATTAATGAAACAGCAGCAAAATCATTATTTGGCGATAAACCCGCTGTGGGAGAAATGATAGATGAAAGAGTCATGAAGCAGAGAGAAATCATTGGAGTAGTAAAGGACTTTCATTTCAGTTCATTACACGAAAATATGAGAGGCCTGTATTTTACTCCTGTAGATTCTGCTGAGATTTTTCGTTTTTTAAGTTTTAAGTTGAATGGAAACACAAAAGACGTCACGGCGGCTATTGAGGCTAAATGGAGACAAGTATTTCCCCTGGTGCCGTTTGAAAGCTTCTTTCTGGAAGACAAGCTAACAGAGCTATACGCTGATGATACACAATTTAAAAAGGCTTTTAGTACGGCGTCTATTTTTGCCATATTGATTGTATTGGTGGGGGTATTTGGTGTTACTATGCAAAATTTCGCCTATAGAATTAAAGAAATAGGTATAAGAAAGGTGCTGGGAGCCAGTGCTTTAAATATTTGGAAGTTGTTAGGGAAAGAGCTACTGAGTGTATATAGCATAGCGGCATTCATGGGAGTAATGGCTGCTTATATGATGATGAATCAGTGGCTGAAAGGTTTCGCTTATAAAATTGCTCAGCCTTACATACTATACACATTCGGCATAATTGGCTTTTTATTAATTATTATGTTTACCGTTTCCATAGAGCTCATCAAGGTGATAAGAATTAACCCGGTGGATAGTCTGAAAAGTGAATAGTTATGCTTGAGACTTATCTTAAAATAGCTTGGCGACAAATCATTAAAAATAAGTGGTTTTCATTTGTTTCATTTTTTGGCTTGAGCCTGAGCCTTTTGGCTTATTTTCTAATCAACCAATATGTGTCTTATCATTATAGTTTTGACAACTTTCATCGAGATAAGGAAAGAGTCTACAGAGTAGGTCAAATTTGGGAGAAGGATGGCGTTGTTGAGTCTGATGGAGCGATGAACTGGCCTGCGGCTGGCCCTGCACTAAAAGCGAGTATTCCTGAAATAGAGGAACAGGTACGGGTTAATGCCTATTATGGTAGAAGTATACTTCAGGTTGGGGAACTGCAGCTTCATCACGATAAGACATTTTTCACAGAAGCTTCTTTTTTAGAGATCTTTGATTATCCGCTGGTAGAAGGTAATAAATCCTCTATTTTTCATGACTTATATGATGTAGTAATTAGCAAATCAACCGCGCTTAAACTGTTTGGGGATAAAGATGCTCTTCATCAAATGATTACCCTCAAGGGAGACAGGACTGAGCTCAACTTGGAGGTAAAGGCGGTTATAGATATACCTAAAAATTCACATTTTCAACCTGACATTCTGCTCAATTATGAGCTTCTGGGAAAGGGTAGAGCGAGGGATTGGCAGTGGTCTATTGATTATCTATATATTAAGCTGAGGAAGCTGTCATCGATTCATAGTGTGATGGATAAATACCCTCAGGTGATAAAGCCACATGAGCACTTTTGGAAGGATGAAGGCTATGATGTCCGTTTTAACTTTGATAGGATTGATCATATTCATACTGGTATTGCCAGAGATTATTTGCTTTCCCCTGTTGTCAATAGTAATGAACTAACTTTCTTATTCATTCTTTCTTGGATCATTTTAGGGGTGTCCTGGTTGAATTATATACATCAATCTATCAACCGAATGGCAGAAAGGTCACGAGAAGTAGGCATCAGGAAGGTGCTAGGCTCGGGCAGGTGGTCTTTTTATTTTCAATTTTTAACAGAAGGGTTCATTTACAATTTTTTAGCGTTTTCATTTGCTTTTACGTTGTTTCAGGCTTCAGAAGTTCATATTTATAACTGGTTGGGAGTAATCATTCCACATATGCCGAATGGTAGAATGATAGTTAATGTTGCTCTGGTGCTGTTACTTGGTACTTTGGTTATAGGTATAATTCCAGCTTTAACATTCAATTCAAGCAATTTAATGGATACTTTGAAAGGTGGAGTGAATCGTTCTTACAAAAAATTCACCTTCAGAAATGTTATGATTGTCGGACAGTTCGCCGCAGCCATATGCTTGGTCATTCTCACGTGGATTGTTTACAGCCAGATCCAATACTTAAAACACCAAAAGCCGGGTTTTGATATTTCAAAAGTATTGGTGATAGAAAAGCCGGTAATTACTGATTCAACTTTTTTCAATAGGGTTGATCGTTTTAAGCAAGACCTTGGGCGACGAGCAGATATAAGGAAAGTAACCTTTTCTTCGGACGTGCCGGGAGCCCGATTAAAAGATAACATCACCAACATTCATAAACCTGAGGCCAGTACTTCGGAAGTTAATAGCAATTTTCTGCTCTGGGTAGATGATGATTTTCTTTCTACCTATAACCTGGAGCTGGTAGCAGGGCGCAATTTCACAAAGGAAGAAGTTAGGATTGGCAATTGTTTGATAGTCAATGAAAAAGCGCTTAAAACTTTAGGATTTAAGAATGCTGAAGAGGCGGTAGGCGCTCCAATGACTTGGGATGGAGAAAGTAGTGCTAATATTCACATTATAGGTGTGGTAAAGGATTATAGGCATGAATCGCCTCAAAACAAAATTCTGCCCACCATTCTTGTAGGATTGAATATTTATTCAGGCTATTTTTCTGTACATCTTAGGTCCTCTGAACATACTTCCATAATCAAAAAAATTAAAGACACTTACCAAAGTACTTTTGGAGAGCCAGCGGATTACTTCTTTTTAGATGATCATTACAATCTGCAGTATCAGTCTGATGAACAATTAGAATCCATTATTTCTTGTTTTGGAATCATAGCTATTTGTCTTAGTTGTATCGGACTTTTGGCGCTGTCTTCTTACCACCTGAATTTAAGACTCAAAGAGATCAGCATAAGAAAATTGTTTGGTGCTTCCTTGCCGGAGCTGTTTCGCTTACTTACTTGGAATTTCATAAGATTGATCCTAATAGCGGGAGTCATAGCTGCACTGCTGTCTTATTATTTGGGGAACTACTGGCTGCAACGCTTCCCTGTAAAAATTGCATTAGGAGTATGGTTATTCATCATACCTGTGATTTTTCTTTCGCTGATTGGTCTTATGGCCATTTCTTATCAAACTATAAAAGTATCTCTAATCAACCCTATTCATAACCTAAAAGAAGAGTAATGCTGCAAAATTTCATCAAAATCGCGTTAAGAAACATTAGAAAGAACCGTGCTTTTTCTTTGATCCACATCATTGGTCTTACAGTAGGGTTGGCCTCTACTTTATTATTGCTGATGTATGTGAAGTATGAATATAGTTTTGATAAATGGAATAAGCAGTCTGATAGCATTTATAGACTTACCCATACCAGGTCAGTCAATGGAGAAGAATCTTATCAGCGAGCTTCGGTGTTTCCGGAATTAGGTATGGAGCTGCAGCAGGCTCTTCCTGAAATTACAAATTCATGCAGACTATTCAATATCTCCTCAGAATATGATCTGGTTTTCTTATTTAATAATGGAAAAGACAGTTTTTCCGAAAGCTCAATTTTTCTTGCTGACAGTTCATTTATGGATATTTTTGATCTTGAACCAATAGCTGGAGATCTACATTCTGCCTTAAGTCAGCCTAATAAATTGGTCATATCTGAATCCTTAGCCAAAAAGGTGTTTAATACCTCTAATGTGGTAGGAAAACAATTAGAATGGCAGGGAATGTCTGAATCTAGCTATGAAATCACAGCAGTTTTCAAAGATATTCCTGCTAATAGTCATCTGCATTTTGAAATGCTTGCCAGTTGGTTTAATGTTTATTCAGACAGAAGTCTCAGGACTTGGGATCAATTTTATACTTACGTTCTAACAAATAGAAATATAGACCCAGAAAGGTTAAGAGCTAAAGTTAACGAATACTCTAAGTCTTATTTGGAGGAATATAATTCCAGTAGAAATCTTGGTTCAGAAATAGGTTTACAGCCATTAACAGCTATTCATCTTAACTCAAACCTAAGAGGAGAAATCGAAGCTAATAGCGATAGGAAGGTAGTAAATGCCCTATTAATCATAGCTGTAGCAATACTCATTATAGCCATATTCAATTATATAAACCTCTCAACTTCCAGTTCTTTAGAACGCTCTCGAGAGGTAGGCATTCGAAAAGTAATCGGTTCCAGTCGGTTGCAGCTTCGGTTCCAGTTTTTATTAGAGTCGTTTTGCATGGTGGTGCTGGCTCATGTCATAGCGATAACGGTCGTTCAGCTGAGCACACCTATTTTTAATCGTTGGATGGAAAGTGATATAAACATCGCTTGGTGGAGCAATATTGAGTTTTATGCGTTGCTGAGCTTAAGCATTATCACTATCACACTCTTCGCTGGCCTTTATCCATCTTTAGTTCTTAGCCAATTTGCTCCGTCCAGATTATTGAATGAGGGAGGTAGTAAGAACAAAAAATATTCATTCCGATCTGTTCTGATGACTTTCCAGTTTGCTATAGCGATGCTTTTATGTGCCATGTCACTTTTGGTCTACTCGCAAATCAATTACATCGTAGATCTCAGCAAAGATTTTAATCAAAATGTATTAGTAGTAAAGTCCTATGAAACGCTGCAGGAAAACATGGACACTACTTATCTGGGTAAATTTCACCTTCTCGGTAAAGAGCTATCTGATTATCCAAGTATAGAAGCAGCTACAGTTAGCTCCACTATTCCAGGTCAGGATTACAGTTGGGTGGGGCAGGTGGATATTGGCAATGAAACACGTATAAGCGCAGCCCGCATCATGGTGGATGAAAATTTCGCTAAAGTCTATGGCATAAAGCTCTTGGCAGGCAGGTTCTATGAATCTGAAGATGAATTACACCCTCTAAATCAGCTGGTTATCAATAGGAAAATGGCTACAGATATGGGCTATCAGGACATAGAAAGAGCCATTGGAAGGAAGTTGAATTTATTTGGTATGGAGACCACTATAATAGGAGTCTTGGAAGACTTTCATACGGTTTCTCCGAGAAGTGAAATAGAAGCTTCTATGTATACACTAGTTCATGGACATAAGGCATTCTTGTCCGTAGCCTTTCAGCAAGGTAATTACAAAGAGGCAACTGAAGCTGCAAGAAAAGAGTGGAAAGAACTATTTCCTGATAAGCCTTTTGAATACTTCTTCATCGATGATCATATGATGAAGCAGTTTAAATCAGACCATCGTCTGTTACAAGCTTTGATGGGTTTTTCCATATTGGCCATATTCCTGGCTTGCCTAGGGCTGATGGGATTGGCTAATTACAATGCGAATCTTAGAAAGAAAGAGCTGAGTATAAGGAAAGTATTAGGTGCAACAGCTATTGATCTTGGTAAAGTTCTCACCCAGAAATATATACTCTTAATCGTTCTAAGCTCAGTACTAAGCTTTCCTGCCTTCTATTATGTATCTGATATCTGGCTTCAGCAATATGCCACCAAAATAGGGGTAGGGGGCTACTATTATCTAATGCCACTATTAACTCTTTTGGTCATTGCCATCATTACTGTACTTTCTCAAATATTGAAAAGTATAAGAGCCAACCCGATAGACCATTTGAAATCTGAATAGTTGAGATAAAATGCTTCTAGTTTGATTTAATCTACTCTAAATAATATGGAAAATAATCATAGTTGCAGATGTTTGAAGCTATGGTTGTACTCATAGGCCAGAGCGCTAGTTTAAAAGCAAAAGAATAATTTTGGTATCTTCAAGCTAACATGGTGGATCTGGCGTTCCTGCAAAATACTGGGCAGTTAATGTAGTATTACATTTTTATTATTTAACTCAGTGCCCCATGTTATAAATAATAAAGGCTATTGACTAGAGAAGATAGAGAATTTTTAATTAAAAAATATCATAAAGAATTTGATGGGATCAGGAAGTCAACTTTTATAAAAACACTCATTGTTGGACTTATTATTTTTTTCTCTATTCTTGGTGGCGTTATACTATCTTCCTGGATAATATTTGCCATAGGAACTGCCGTTACCATTGTTTTGTATTTAATACTCAATATAGCAGGATCTTCAAGCGAAATTGATAGTATCAATGATAAAGTGAAGAATGAATTAATTCATCCATATATATCCAATATACTAACAAATTGCAGTTACAATAGATTGGAGCATCATGACTTGGAAGAGATCGTGGAAACCAATTTTTTCAAGAATTGGCTTAAAAAATCTCATTTTGAAGGTAAGGGGCAATTCAATTATTCTGAAGAAAATTATAAATTAAAAATATCTGAACTGGATATTAAATCTCTTAGGCCCTCATTGCTGTTTACTGCCCATTTCAATTTTAATCTTTCAAAAACAGAAATTCTGATTACTCCTGAAGATTTAACCATCAGGCCAAGATTTCCTACAGAAGATGAGCAAGGAGATAATTATGCGCTATTTTTCAATCGAGCCCTAAGTCATACAATTGAGTTGCCTGGTAACCAAAAATTCAAAGTGTCAACCAATAGCTTACATGATTACGACCGTGCCTACTTGGAGCAAACTCAGGCTTTAGCGGTGGATGTTTCAAAACAATTGACTTATAAGTCAAAGGTATTTGTTTCTGTCAGGAGTAATAGGCTTAATATATTCATTTTGAATAGCGAAATTTTTAATATTGATATTGGGAAGTCTATAAGACAACAAAATTATGGTCAGAATTTTTATGGACTCACTCAAGTGATAAAGACTTATCTAGATAGTCTTGCTCAATAATAGGGAAGGGCACAGCTCTTAATTAACCTCTGGTAACTTATAAACTCAAAACAGCCTTACTATGAAAATTAATCTAATCGTTTTCAATATTTTTTTGATAATAATCGCTTTTATCGGATCATTTAATACAACTCATGCTCAAACCGAGGATAAATGGTCCGGAGAATACATGTTAAAATCTAATGAATCTATTCCTCTTGATACCATCAGAATTGAAAAGACTGCTGATTTGAAAAAGGATGAAGTTCCTAGTAAATATGAGTCGGACTTACAACGGTGGACCATTGCCTCAAAAAAGGATGCTTACGCGGACCAATTGATAGCAAGACGTTTTCTTTTTAATACTGAAAGTGAGGAAGATGAATATAAGCAATTTGGTTGGACAGATTTATACCTCAAGGGAAAAATGGAATGTCTAGATTTAGGTCACATGTTTATCTGCCAAACGGAACGCAAAGAGACAATAAGTATCGATGAAGAATCTTTTGTATCTGAAACAGGCTTTTTTGGCGTTAGGCTACACTATGGGCTGTTTTTGCTGGAAAGGTTGAAATGAGTAGAGCGGCCAATTCAATTATTGAAGGGGGCAATGCTTGAGTATGTAATTATGAAATACTCAAAGTTGTACCTTAAAAATTAATTTTTGTATATTCGTGTTAAGATTTTAAAAGGGAGGCATTCAACCTTTATTATATTGTGGCATAGTGAGAAGCCCAGAGTAAAGTTGCCAATTTTTATCCTATTTAATCAATCTAATTTTTTTGTGTAAGGTTGAAATAAATCTAGGCGGCTAGCCTTACATTTTTTTAAGAATTTATTTTTTTAACCCTGTTGTAGTAAAGTAGAGGCGCGCTATATCATAGACAGGAGCAGTGATTTTTTAGTATACCATGGATCAAAACAAAGCATACTCTCTTCTTAACCGTCAATTAACGGATATTTTAGCAAATGCAGAGCGAATTATTAAAGGAAGTGATTCAACTGAAGAAGTAGAAACTTTCGCTAGGTATTCTACAGAACTTAAGCGATTTGTGAATGAGAGAATTGAAAATAAGGATTTTGTACAAATGACCAATGATATCCCAACTATCGAATACAAAAGAATGCGTATTCAACTATGGCATTACTTTATTTGGCCCTCTTGGTTTCTCATCATATATAAGAATTATTATATCAAGCTCCGGACAATAGAGCAGATACAGCTGGCGCGAAGCAAATACGCTAGCCTTCAAGTATTAACAAAGAGTCAAATAAACTAATTCATCTATTGGGGCGGATACTTCTAAGGTATCATTAATTAGAAGTTGAAAAATAACCGTATTAGATGAAATTATAAGCAATAAAATGAAGAAGATAGTGGTCGTCATGCTCTGTTTAGCCACTATTTCCGTTTGTAGCTGGCTTTTTTTAGAAAGAGTTAATTTGCTTGATATTCCATCCAATAAAAATGACTTTTATGCGAATATCGAAAAGCAAAAAATAGATGAACGGATAGATATTCACTCTTGTGAAAAAAGTATCTTGAAAAGAGAAATAGATCTCATCCGTAGAAAGGAAAAGGAGCTGTCTCAAATAGCCTGGCAAACACAAGTTTGCACCCAGATAGTGATAGGTCTACAAGTAATTTTACTTCTGTTTATTTTTTTAAACAATTCTGATCGAAACTTGAGAAAAGAGAAAAAATAATAGCCTTCGATAAGTTGAAATCAACTTATAATAAAAGTTTATAATTTTCATTATTCATTTTTTTTATCCAATATTACTGGAGCTGTATGCCGTTATATAAATGGTTGTTTATGAGTTGATTTATATGTTATATACTAGCTATAAACTGGTTGGAAAAGGTTATACTTCACAATTACTAACAAAGTGGTAAATATCACACTCAGATTTTAGCTTTGCCTAATAATGAAGCTCAAGCTTCAAGATGAGCTTGCAGGGTAGGTAGAGGTGCAAAACCATTTTAAAAGGGACTTTTCAAGTAATTTTAATTGACCGCCGCATAAATAAGAATAGGGTAGAGCAAGAAATGTTGATTATGGAGATTATTTACATTTACGCCTAAATCATCTATTCCTGCATCATCTATGATCATCTTTTACAGAGCACTGCAATCAGTGTGCGATGGGAAGCTCCCAGTTGCTCGTTAAGTTCAATTTTCATAGAATAGAAGTCTGTATTTAAGTTTTTGAAACCGGCCTTTTCAAAAAGATGGTTAAATTCAGTTATAGAAAGGACGGCCGCATGAGACTAATCTCTGTTTCTTTCCATTTCATTGTATTTTTTTATCTTGCAATAGGATAATGAAACATCCACCATTATAACCTTCCCATTAGTTTTTCACACTCTTTTCATCATTTCGGTAAAACCCTCTCTAATTATTTGATAGAATAATGCTGAGCATATCTCGTTGTTATTTTTAATCAGATTACAAGACTAAACTCAATAAAAGAACCCCTTTCATCCACGACATCCCCAATAAAAGTAAAAAATAAATAGCTACTGAAATGGAAGTCAGTGCAAGTTTTATCCTTGATTGGTCAATTTAGGCTAGTCATCTTTGATAATAACAGGCTTAGGACAAAATATGCTTTTATCAGTTCATATGTCCGTCAGCAGGGGTATACAAGAGAACTGGGAAGGGAAAGTATTGATTTCAGTAATCTTTTTATTTTAAATAATGAATGGTAAACGGCTGTATCAGTTATTCATCGCTTAAAAATGCCAATAAACTTGCCTTAGTTGATACATAATGCCTCATGCAGTACCTTGGTATCAATTAAAGCCAACTATAGACAACAGAAAATCCCTTGAGGCCAGGTCTTCAAGGGATTTTTTTGTTTCTTGTACTTAAAATCATTGATTTATCTATTTAGTAATTATCCTTTTACACCTGTAAGTTATCAGGTGTTATTAAATTTCAGAATAAGAAGGCTACTTGTACCTTAGTATTAGTTAAAGCCAACTATAGACAACGAAATATCCTTTGGGGCCAGGCCTTAAAGGATATTTTGTTTTATAGGCCTCTATTTTTATTTCATACAAGTTCGATTTACCTAAACCCAATATGACCTATTTGAAATATTTGCTTTCTGCTTTCCTTGTAGCAACTAGAGACTGAAAGGGATTTTAATTCGCTTTCTGAAGATGGAAAAACGTTGGTGCCATTGTTTTGTTAATAGATTTAGGAGATCTAAATAATTGATAACTCTTATGATTTTTAAAAGCTTATTTGCGATCTTTAATTCATCATAAATGGATCTCGGATCAGTTATAAAAAATCATGCTGCGGACTATATTTCTAATCTCATTTGCTATATTATTTTGTTTAATAGAAGGTTGTAAACCTATGGAAAAAGAAAAAGAGCTGATTTCTTCATGGCCAGAACATGGTATTACCTATGAAATATTTGTACAATCTTTCTGTGACTCTAATGAGGATGGAAAAGGAGATATTAAGGGAATGGAGTCTAAGCTTCCATATTTACAAGGCTTTGGGGTAGAAGCGGTATGGTTAATGCCTATCATGCCTTCACCTTCATATCACAAATATGATGTTACAGATTATAAAAACATCCACCCAGACTATGGTACTTTAGATGACTTTAAACACTTTGTCGATTCTGCTCATGCACATAATATTAAAGTAGTAATTGATCTGATTATTAATCACACTTCATCGCAGCACCCTTGGTTTCAAGAAGCCATAAAGGGTGGTGATAATCCTTACAGAGATTATTTTGTTTGGGCTGATAAAGACTCAATAGCGGAGGAGATATCTAAAAAAGAAACGTCCTTTGACTCAGATAATATAACCCAATGGCATGCTGTAAATGAAGATACTACAGCTGAACACTACTATGGCTTTTTTACTGGCGAGATGCCAGACCTTAATTATGATAACCCTAAAGTAAGGGAAGAGGTGTATGAAATAGGCAGGTTTTGGCTTGAGGAGGTAGGAGTAGATGGTTTTAGGCTTGATGCGGCCAAACACATTTATCCGGACGACAGAGCGGAGGATAGTCATGCTTTTTGGGAAGAGTTTAAAGGTGAGATGCAGAAAGTGAAACCAGAGGTGTATCTTGTAGGAGAGGTTTGGGCTAATACGGAAACACAGGCGCCTTATGCCAAAGGCTTCTCTTCATTGTTTAATTTTGATCTGGCCTATAGTATTTTAAAATCAATTGAAGAAGGTGTTGACGGTGCAGCTTTTGTTGCTGGCAATGGTTTAGAGATGGATTTAGATAAATCATTGGTTGAAAGGTTTAAAGAAAACAATGAAGCCTTGCAAAAAGTGAATCCTGATTTTATTGTAGCCACTTTTTTAAGTAATCATGACCAAAACAGGGTAATGAGCGTGCTGGAAGATGATGAGCAAAAAGCAGCGGTAGCAGCTTCAATACTATTTACATTGCCAGGGGCTCCTTATTTGTATTATGGGGAAGAGATCGGTATGAAAGGAATGAAGCCTGACCCTAATATTAGAGAGGCTTTCTTGTGGGACAAAAAGGCTTCTGATAACTGTCGTACCTCATGGATAAAGGCTGAATATTCTACTGATAAAACGGTGAAACCATTATCTACACAAAAGGAAGACCCTCATTCTTTGTTTAATCACTATAAAGAAATGATTAGGTTAAGAAGAACTAATGAAGTACTTACCAAGGGAAATATAGAATATGTGCAGATGAACAATAAAAGCCTGATCTCATTCTTAAGAATTCTCGGTGATAATGAGCTTCTGGTAATTCATAATATTTCTTCTGAGGATCAGCAAATAGATCAAGAAATTTTGAAAGACAAGTCTTTGTATTTCTCTTCCGCTGAGTGGAAAAGTGGTGACCCTATTGCACCTTATACGACAATAATATTTAATTAGTAAAAAAGGCTTCCGAAATGTAAAATACATCAGAAGCCTTTTTAATATTAAAACTAATTGACTTTCTTAATTAATTGTTTTTCAGTGGCTTATATTAAGTTACTTCCAGCCTTTGCTTGTGGTGAGATTAGAGATGTGAGCGAGGTGATGATTACCATGCCAAGCATACATTCCAATAGCTACTTTAAGCATTACTTTATTATTATTTGCCGGGTGGATGAAGAATTTGTTAAGTTGATCATCCTTTAAACCACGCAGTAAATATACCCACTTTTTATGCAGGGCTTCTATGAAATTTAAAGTTAGGTCTACAGGGCCTTCTGTACTATCGAAGAGCTCAGCCCAGCCTTTTTCGTTATAAGCTTTTATAGTAGGCTCTTCTTCTGTTAAGGTCCATTTAAACCTGATGTAGCTGTTCAGATGGCTATCGCCAATATGGTGAGCCACTTGCCTGAGGGTCCATCCTCCAGGCCTGTAAGGAGTATCTAGTTGGGTGTCATTAAGCCCCTCTAACGCTAGCTTAAGCTTTTCTGGCAACTTTTCGATCTGGTCAATAGACTCAGAAATATCAGTGTTATTGTTTATGTCAGATGTGTTAAACTTACCAATTGGGTACTGTAATGATTCCATATCTATAATTTTAAATCTCTTCAATAAAAGGCTCTAAATTTTCTATAGTCACATGTTCCATAATCACTATTTTGAACCATTTAGGATCACTATGATTATCTGGCACAAGACCATACTTTTTGGCTATGTCATGTGAAAGATCATCTGTCTTTATCGTTACTATATTAGAGCCGTTCTCTCTATAGTAAGACACATTTCTGGTGTCCAACTCCTTACAAAGCCAATCAGTACGGTTTAAAAGTACCAATATTTTTTCTCTCCAACCATATGGCCCATAGGTCATAAGTATCATCCAAACGGCTATAGCGTTAGCACCACTGCGGCTTCCTATAAGAGTAAAGTCTTCACCTTCAACATATTTGGCTTCTTTGGTGTTGGCATATTTTAAAAGGCCTTTTCTTATTAAGAATATACCTGTTCCGTAAGGGGCCTGCAGCATTTTATGCGCATCTAATGTTACCGAAGATACCTCTTCATTAGCAAAGTTTAAAGAATTTTTTTCATTAGCAAAAGGATAGAAAAACCCTCCGTAAGCACCGTCAACATGAATTTTATAGATGCAATTATGCTTTTTTAATACAGACGCATAAGTGTCTATATCATCCACTGAGCCGAACATAGTCGTCATCATGTTAGCAATAACGATAAAGTATTTTCTGCCTTGGCTTTGCTGCTCTTTTATTACTGTAGCTATGTGCTCAGCTGAAGGCTTTCTTTTATCATCTACCTTTACATAAGCGATAGGTAATGCTAATACATTGGCGGCTTTACTCATAGAGTAATGAGCATCTTCAGAAGTAATAATGCAAATTTCCTCATTAGAGCATCCATACTCTTCCTTGAAATAATTTCTATACACCCAGAGTGCCTGCATGTTTGCTTCCGTTCCTCCAGAGGCCACATAACCGTCAAACTCGTCAGGTGCTCCCTTGAATATTTCTTCTGAACATATTCTGATCAGTTCTCTTTCTATTTTTTGAGTACCCTGAAAAAAGCTCTCTGATTTATCCAAAGTATGACATCCGATGTGATTAGGGTTATGGATAAGCGTAGACAAATAAGGAGCATTATTTAAAAAGGGTGCATCCTGATAAAACACTTTATTGTCTAAATGGGAGGCGGGAATTCCTAAAATGTTCGATTCATAATAATTAACATTTTCTCCTAGTGCACTAAATACCGTCTTTCTTATCTCCTCAGGAGATAATTTCTTCCAAATTTTCATAAATTTTAATTCAATGAATAAACAAGTATTGGTTTGAATCTCATGCGATTCATTGGTGAGAGGCAGACCCAAATATAGGAAAAATACCCTTGGAGAATTACCTCTTAAAATAAATTCTTGTTGTTTGAAAATTTATGCTAGATTTGTAATATTATTATTTGAATGCTCTTATCAAGAAAGGCTGAGGGAAATGGCCCGTCGAAGCCTTAGCAACCATCCTGAAATATAGGTAAAGGTGCTAAATCCATCTCCAGAAAAGGAGGAAGATAAGTTAGATTAGGCTTTACAACGGAATAAAAATATAAGCTCTTCTGACTTGTCGGAAGAGCTTTTTTTATGCCAAATGAATGATAAATAAAAAGATACCATACTTAAGACTGAGTGGGCTAGAGCCTTTAGTGATTACTCCTGAAACCAATTTTGTAAATATTGGAGAGAGAACTAACGTTACGGGTTCAAGGAAGTTTCTCAGGCTTATACAAGAGGAGAATTTTGAGGAGGCATTATCCATTGCGCGAGATCAGGTGGAGGGCGGAGCCCAGATACTGGATGTGAATATGGATGAAGGAATGCTCGATGGTGAGCAAGCTATGGTGAAATTTCTTAACCTGATAGCTTCTGAACCGGAGATTTCTAAAATTCCTATTATGGTTGACTCCTCTAAGTGGCCAATTATAGAGGCGGGGCTGAAGTGTATACAGGGAAAAGGTGTAGTTAACTCTATCAGTTTAAAGAATGGTGAAGAGGAATTCGCTCAGCAGGCGCGTAAAATAAAAATGTATGGTGCTGCCGTAGTGGTGATGGCTTTTGATGAAAAGGGACAGGCAGATAATTACGAAAGAAGGATATCCATATGTGAAAGATCATATCGGATATTAGTAGATAAAGTTAAATTTCCTCCACAGGATATCATTTTCGATCCTAATATATTTCCTGTTGCTACAGGGATGGATGAGCATAGAAAAAATGCCATTGACTTCTTTCAAGCTACTAAATGGATTAGAGAGAATCTGCCTGGTGCTAACGTGAGTGGGGGTGTAAGTAATGTCTCCTTCTCTTTCAGAGGTAATAATACGGTTCGGGAAGCCATGCATTCGGCTTTTCTATATCATGCTATTAAAAATGGTATGAACATGGGTATAGTGAACCCTACTATGCTTGAGGTCTATGATGAGATCCCTAAAGACTTATTAGAGCACGTTGAAGATGTATTGCTGGATAGGAGAGAAGATGCCACCGAAAGGTTGTTAGATTTTGCGGAGACTGTAAAAGGCACGGCTAAGCAGAGGGTAAAAGATGATGCCTGGAGAAAAGGCACGGTTGAAGAGCGTCTATCCCATGCTCTAGTTAAAGGTATAATTGATTATATAGATGAAGATACAGAGGAGGCAAGAGTTAAGCTTGGCCATCCGCTTTTGGTGATAGAAGGGCCCCTAATGGCTGGAATGAATGTAGTAGGGGATCTCTTTGGAGAGGGTAAAATGTTTTTGCCTCAGGTGGTGAAAAGTGCCAGGGTTATGAAGAAGGCTGTGGCTTATCTGGAGCCCTTTATGGAAGAGGAGAAGAGAAAGAATAAGTCTGTAGAAAATGCACCTAAGATTTTGCTTGCTACCGTAAAAGGAGATGTCCATGATATTGGTAAGAACATAGTAGGGGTAGTACTGGCCTGTAATAACTATCAGATAATAGATTTAGGGGTGATGGTGCCCACAGAAAAGATACTTGAAGAAGCTAAGAAGAATAATGTAGATGTTATAGGACTGAGTGGTTTAATTACCCCGTCTTTAGATGAAATGGTAGGGGTAGCTCAAGAAATGCAGAAGCAAAACCTTCAGGTTCCTCTAATTATTGGAGGTGCTACTACTAGTAGAATTCATACTGCGGTTAAAATAGATCCTGCTTACAGTGGAGCCGTGGTTCATGTGCTAGATGCTTCCCGAAGTGTGCCAGTGGTAGGTGAGCTTATAGGTAAAAATACGAGAGACGCTTTTCATACCAAAATCAAGAATGAATACAATGATCTCAGAGAAGGACACTCTACCAGAAAAACAGAGAAGAATTATATACCTCTACAGCAAGCCAGAGAGAATAAAGCAAAAATAATCTGGGAAGGATATACACCTCCCAAGCCTAATTTCTTAGGAGTGAAGGTTTTTAAAGAATATCCATTAGAAGAAGTAAGACAGTTTATTGATTGGACTCCGTTTTTCCAGACATGGATGCTTAAAGGAAAATTTCCTAAGATTTTTGAGGACAAAGTAATAGGTGAGGAAGCCAAAAAGTTATATGCTGATGCTAACATCATGTTAGATGAGATTATAGCTGAAAAACAATTGACAGCCAACGCTATTATAGGTCTTTTTCAGGCTAACGCTGATGGTGATGATGTTGATATTGTAACGCCAGATGGAAAAACGGAGCGTTTTCATTTCTTGAGACAGCAGGGTAAAAAAGGTCAAAGAATACCTAACTTATCATTGGCTGATTATATCGCACCTCAAGAAACAGGTATAGAAGATTATATGGGCATGTTTGCAGTAACGGCCGGAGTTGGTATAGAAAAGCTCATAGAGAAGCATAAAGCTAACCATGATGATTATAATGAAATTATGGTAAAGGCCCTGGCTGATAGACTAGCAGAGGCAATGGCTGAGCTGATGCATTATAAGGTAAGAACAGAACTCTGGGGATATACTCAAGAAGAATTGAATAATGAAGACTTTATTCGTGAAAAATATCAGGGCATAAGGCCTGCTCCAGGATATCCCGCATGCCCTGATCATACTGAGAAACCGATATTATTTGAGCTTTTGGATGTAGAAAAACATACCGGTATTTTCCTTACTGATTCTAATGCGATGTATCCGGCGTCATCGGTGAGTGGTTTTTATTTTTCACACCCTAACTCACGCTATTTTGGACTAGGAAAGGTGGAAAAAGATCAGGTGATTGATTATTCCAAAAGAAAAAACATGTCTGTAGAACTAATTGAAAAATGGCTTGGACCTAACCTGGCATATTAATAAATAGAATAATAATGCCGTATTATATGGCATAAAAATATATAAATCATGAAGATTACAGAGCACATCGCTAATGCTAAAAAGACACTGTTCTCATTTGAGATATTACCACCTCTAAAAGGTGAAAACATTGAAAATTTATATAAGCATATAGATCCTCTGATGGAGTTTAACCCTCCATTTATAGATGTTACTTATCATAGAGAAGAGTTTGTGTATAAGAAGCATGAAAATGGCCTGTTAGAAAAGAAGTCTATCCGAAAGAGACCCGGTACAGTGGGTATCTGTGCGGCTATCAAAAACAAATATAATGTAGATACTGTCCCTCATATTATTTGTGGCGGCTTTACTAAAGAAGAAACTGAAAATGCACTGATAGATCTTAATTTTCTAGGGATAGATAATGTTCTTTTATTACAAGGAGATGCCATTAAATCTGAGTCTATGTTTGTGGCTGAAAATGGAGGACACAAATACGCTTCCGAACTTATCGAGCAGGTGGTGAAAATGAACAACGGGCAGTATCAGGATGATGAGTTATTAAATGCTAATCACACTGATTTCTGTATAGGAGTAGCTGGTTACCCAGAGAAGCACTTTGCCGCTCCTAACCTGAAGGTGGATCTTAAATACCTCAAAATGAAGGTGGATATGGGAGCGGATTACATAGTTACTCAAATGTTTTTTGACAATAGTAAGTTCTGTGATTTTGTAAAACAGTGTAGAGAGGCAGGCATAAACGTTCCTATTATCCCTGGCTTAAAGCCTCTTACAACCAAGCGCCAGCTTAATATACTGCCCAGGATTTTCTATATAGACTTGCCAGAGGAGCTGGCAGATGCCGTAGATAAATGTAAAACTAATGAAGAGGTGAAGCAGGTAGGAATAGAATGGACTATTCAGCAATCTAAAGAATTAGTTGATTTTGGAGTGCCGGTTTTACACTATTACTCTATGGGTAAATCCAAATCTGTTTATGAAATAGCGAAAGAACTTTTTTAACATTTTGCCACTTTGTCAGTGTTGTAGACATAATGTCTTTAACTTGACGTTGGTATAACTCTTGTTGTTTAAACAGCAAACAATGGAGGATAATATGAAATATGATCATGATATTAACTGGGTGAGAAGGGTTTTGCAGAGTGCGGATATTATGAATACTTTCAATGGCGGAAGTGTATCTCCCCAAGTACAAATAAAGAAAACGAATCATTACAAGCAGATTAATTCCCGAGTTCCTGGTGTTAGCCCGGAGGAACTAAGGGTTGAGGTTATCAATGGACATCTTATCATATATCATAATGTAGTTTTTGATGCCAGCCAAGATGACTTTGTTGTGCCTCACGTAGTAGTTTCACATACTCTTGAGCCTCATATTGATAGAATGGGTATTAATGCTAACTATGAAAATGGAGTTTTGAAAGTGATTTTGCCTTATGATGATTTGCAGACTGATTTTCATCGAAATATAGATATTGATATCAGCATGTAAAACTTTATATATTGAAAAGCCCGGTAAGAATATATTCTTACCGGGCTTTTTTGTTTTTAATACTGTTGGTAAACGTTTGAAGCTAACCTTGGTTATTAATAGAACTCTTTACAACCTAGATGCGACAGTGTTAAGCAACTATAACGGTTATCTCTCAAATTTTTCTTTTTTAATCTACAAGCTCATCCAATTCTTCTTTGCTTAATTTAAAAACGCATATTCGAGCAAATCGTCCCGTCAAATAGGAATGGCCTAATACCACCAGGCCTTCATCTTCTGTTTCAGAAAAGGCTGATACTTCGTAAGTGTTGCCAAAACCCAGATATTTTGTACCCACCAGGACACCATTAGCCGCATCAAAAGCAAGCATCACTATTTGACCATTTTTAGTATTACTAGCAAAAAGGGCAATCTCTTTTCCTTTTATAGAAACGCTTTTTACCGTTACCGGGGCGTTGTTTACCAGCTCAGGAAAGGTGTTTCCCGGCAGATCATCCACAGAGTTTATGCTTAAAGACTGTAGTTCTGTTTTCGGTACAATGTAGTTGTCTCCAGAGTTATAACGACTAAGCGAAAAGGTGTTGTTTGCTAGCTGTTTTACTGAGCTTATGGCTGATTCTCTATGCACACCCTGCAAAACACCTTGTACGGCATTATCTTCTGCCAGGCTAGTAAAGACTAAGGATAGTGTATAATTATAAAATCCATTGAAATAGTAAGTTTGGTTGTTCATTTTTCCAATGGCGTATGGAGGTTTAGAACCCAATCTCTTAAAACCATCCAAGATAGTTCTTGCAGGTTCACCATCTTCAGTAGTGCCAGCTCCAATAGTGAATGAAGCTGATTTGGAGACTTTTCCATCTACTGTCATTTCGGAGCAAACAGTTAACAAATCGCTGTTATTATAGCTCAAAAGTAAGATATTACCGTCGGAAGTGATAGATGTAACTAATGGAGATGTCAAGCCCGTTTCAATTGGATCTGCGACTGTTCCTGTGTTATCCACCATAAAGATAAATGCCCTTAAATCAGCCTCTCGCATAGCTACGAAATAGAAATTACCACTAATCTCCATCAGCTCTCCTACAGGGTGTACAAATTCATTACTTAAATCCTGTTCTTGTTCAAATTTCCCCTTATCATTAACCTTCATTAACCTTACTCCTGCAAAGTAGCTGTCTTTCTTGGTGGCGGCGAGGATGAGGTATCCTCCATCAGTGGTTTGTTTGATGTCGATAGGAATATAGGAAGCTTCATAATCATTATGATCGTATATCTTCAAAAAAGAAGAGGCCGGATCAGCTTCATTATCTCCTATATCGCAACTGCCTATGGTCAGTGATATAAATAAGAGTAAAAGAAGATGTTGTATATTTTTCATCGGTATTATTAAAATCCTTAATAGACAATTAGTTAAATGAATCATAGTTTTTACTTATGAAACGAAGTGGGAATAGCAAGGCAAAGTTCATAGATACATTTCTCAATTCTATATTATCAAGCGCGTCTCCTATGCCTGTCAACTCATTTTTGGAGTAACGGTTTTTTACATTGGTAATGTTATTCATACCATAGCGGTAGGTGGCATCAAAAACCAGTCTTAGATTCCAAAAATCATAACTCACGCCAAGTCCACCAGCTATACCTACTGACGATTTAATGTAGATATCTTTAGCACCTATGGTGGTTTCCTGATTATCAAAGGGACCCTCGGCGCCAGAGGCATTATCTATGCCTGAAGTTGTAAGGTGTTTGTTGGCACCAACAAGAGTGCCATAATAAGCGCCTATTTGAATGAAAGGCCTTATGTTATCTCGTGTAAGATCATATTTAATAAATAGTGGAAATTCTATATAGTCTAATTGATTCTCCTGATCATATTGTATTAGTAGGCTATTGCCATTAGCCCCATTCCATTCATATAGATTAGAATAGGCATATCGCTGTCTTCTATAATTGGGTTGCAAGCTAAAAGAAAAGCCTTTGTGATACAATGTGATCTCTACACCTGCCTGGCCGCTTAGCTGATCCATTCCCATAGAGTTATACTCTTTTTCTGTTCTGGTGGATTTGTAGTTAATAGGGCTAAAAGCGCTGTAATAGGTGGTGGGACTTACTTCAGTTATATTAGCCCCAGCCCGAAAGCCTAACCACCATTGGGTTTTCATGAACTTGTCATTAGGTTGCGGCCTTTTGGTCTGATAGCCGGAGTACATACGGTTTTTCTTCTGTCCGTATGTAAAGCTGTGGCTGCACAGTAAGAACACGCTTACCAAGACTGCTAAAAAATACTTCATTATTGATTGTTTAGTAGAAGTTGTATTATAAAAAATAGTTTTATTGAACGATGATTTTCTTAGTTTCCTGCAGTAAACCAGCCTCTATCTTATAGAAATACATGCCTGGCTCTAAGTCAGCAAGGTTCACTTGAACTTGATGTTCACCCGGGCTTTTCTTTTCCTGAATTACTGTTTTTACTGTTTTTCCTTTGATGTCCATAATCTTAAGGTTTACCATGGCTTCACTATTGATGAAAAACGACATAGTGGTTTGCCCTTTTGTAGGGTTAGGGTAAGCATTACGTAAAGAAAAGCGCTCATTGAAAAAGCCCTCAGTACCAGTAATGGTTTCATCAATCAGGTTTAATGGTTTATAGAAGCCATCTCCATCTTCTTTAGGGCCATCGTAGAAATTAGTATCTGTGTTGCTCCCCATAACGATGCCGTCATTGAGGCCTCCCAGCTGATCCTTTGGTACTTTTAACCAATCATGAAGCAGGTTTGCATATATCTGTCGATAGTCATATTGCATATCTACATTAGAAGGGCTTCCCGTGAGGTCCATATTATGACCAGTAACGCCACCTTTTACATATTTTCCAAATAAAAACATCGGTCCACCTTTACCATGGTCAGTGCCATAACTTCCATTAGATTTTATTCTTCTACCAAATTCAGAAATGGTCATGGTTACAACCCTGTCTTCAATGCCTCTTGCTCTTAAGTCTGCCTGAAAGGCTTGCATGGCGGAGCTTATGTGGTACATCAGTGCCGCATGTAAGCCCATAGTAGCATCATGACTTTCCACCTGATCAGCATGAGTGTCAAAGCCTCCTATTTTTACCATGTAAACTTTAGTTTTAGCACCTCCTGATATAAGCCTACTCACTACTTGTAATTGACCAGAAAGGCCGTTTCTTTGGTAGCTTTTAGGAGCGCTAAAAGGATAGGTCTCCGGGTAAGGGACGCTAGTTGCGGGTGCGTTATTGTATACATTCAGCAATCGTTCGGCATATTGCTCTGTTTTATCTTCCAAACCTAGTATCCACTCCATTTCTTTATAGTATGGAGAATCTTTAAGGTAGGCAGGGGGGAGGCCTCTCGGATCGAGTTCTACGTCGTCAAACCCAACAAGTCCATTGAGTACTTCTACGAAGGCCTCAGGGTTATTAGGTAGTGAAACGGAGGTAGGTATGTTCCCTTTCTGGTGAAAAAGCAAAGATACGTCGCTGCCCAGTTCAATCGCTAGTGGGTCAAGCATGTTGGCATTAGGAAAGTCATCAGGGTACTTCTCAGGAGCGTATTGTTTAGATAGGTATCTGCCTACCCATCCTGAATCTTCATATCTGTCAAAACCAGCTCCCATTAGCCAGATGTCTCTTCCTCTGAAATGAGAGCCATTATTTTTGGGGTATGAAACTCCTTGAACAATATTGATTTTGCCAGTATCGTACATGCTTTTAACGCCTGTCATGTCAGGGTGAAGGCCTACCAGCTTAGATTCATCAGAAAAAGTAGAATCTAAAGGTATATATCTTCTGGCACTATTCTTAGCCGGTATAGCAATATTTGGCCTTAGGTTGTAATACAAGTCATATTGATTTACAGGTATTACGGAGTTCAAACCATCGTTACCACCATGAAGTTGTATAATTACCAGTACTCGATCATTATCATCAAGTTCAGCGGCCCTTAATATTCTGTTTTCTTTTGCCAGGATATGCATAGGGATACTGTTGATGGCAAAAGCCCCTCCGGCAGCTAGAGGTACACTCTTTAAAAAATTTCTTCTTTTCATATTCTGCGATTAGAATAGTTAAAACAATTGATATTCCGGAGACTGAAGCATACTATTAAATAACCTGTTAAGATAGATGGCGGCAGTATCATAATTGTTTGGGTTAGAATATAAGTCCTTCCAAACCAGGTTTTGAGTGTCGGCATCGGTATTATAGTCGCTATACTGAATAAAAGTTTGCAGGAAAAACCTAAGTCTCTCTTTGGTCATGCCCCTGCCAGGTAGATCGTTGTCAAAATCAAGCTCTTGAGCAACAGGCAATAAGTATGGGGCCAGGCTTAAAATGAGTTGCTTGGCATCTTCTCCTTCGGTAGAAAAATTATTCTGTACATAGTCTAGCAGGTTGATCAAGGGAGATTCACCATTATTCGAGGTAAAAAATTTGCTTATAAATTGGTATCTGTATGCTAAGTAATTGGTCGAAATCCAGTTTCTATTAAACACAGGGTATTGGTGGTAGGCACCATACCCAGCTACCTCATAAGGTTCATAGAAATTCATGCCTTGATTTGACAGCTTGGCAATAATTTGACTGTTAATAAATTCATAAAATAGCTCAAGCTCTGTTGTGTAATCAGGGATGGGGGTTTCAAAAAACAGGTGAGCACCGAGTACCAGATCTAAGGGTGATTTTATGATGCCGCCAAATTTATCATCGGTAACATCAGTAGAGGCCTCATAAAAATATTCACTTTTAAAAAGTGCTTCCAGCACAGGTTGAAGCTTATAATTATTGCTAACAAAAACCTGCGCCATATCTTGTATGATAGTGTTATTGATGTCTTCGGTAATATCATAATAAACAAAGAATCTATATATTTTGCGACAGATGTGTTTGGCTGTTTCTTCGTTTTCATAAATCATATCTATCATTCGGCCCACTTCATCAATCATGCTCTTAGGAGAGGGTTGTCCATTTTCTAGCAAGGAAGTGTCCTGATCTATGATCTGACCATTGTAATATTCGCTGAACTCTTTCTCGGAAGATCTAGTAGAATGACTACCAGGGTTTGCCTTGCCTTGAGGCAGACCAGTGTATTGATCTATGGTGCTAAATTCATTATCGAATTTGAAGCCTGTGAGTACCCGGGCAGCTGCTTGTACGTCTTTCTCTTTAAAGGTGAAGTAATCTCCCACTTCATCAGAGGTTTGTTCGTTTGCAATTACTTCCAGCCCTCTGCCTACGGTATAAAGTTCAAACATTTCACGTGCATAATTTTCATTAGGGGCCCCTTTAACATTGAGGTTTCCATCTAAAAATCGCAGGGTAGCATTGTCTAAACAAAACTTTTTGGTAAGCTCCTTAAAGTTTCTAGGAGCAGTTTCTGGTTGACTTATACCTGTATCTTCATCGATAATTTCCACCAGAACATCCTCTTTGTCCAAAGCGAACATTCTAAATAGTGTGTTTTGGAAATATAGAGCACGGCTGCTATTCACCTTTTCTTCCATGGTGGTGAAGTGGGTGTGAAGAAAAAAAGTGATTCTTTCACGAGCTGCATAAGCCATTTTTAGGTTGTCATCTGTAATACCTGTGCTCAACATCTGGCCTATATACCAAGCCTTGAAATAATCTCTTAGCGTTTTGTCGCTACTGTTAGCATCAGTATTTCCTGAAATTACCCATTCAGCATTAGTTTTTAAGTCTAAAGGTAATTCTGGATCCGGCAAATCTGAGTTAAACAAGATGTTAACAGCTTGCTGCGGAGTAAGAGTGGCGAAAAAGTCTACCTGCTTCTTGGTAGCACCAAAAGTAACTCTACGCAGTAAATGAGCGGCCCTGTGTTTACCCAGCGGACTTGTCAATTCATTTAACGGCATGATAAAAAAAGTAAGTTTTAAATTTCAAACTAAATATTAAAAATTGTAAATAGAAATTTTTATCAGATTAAATAACTAAAAAGATCGACCAATGACACTTTTGTCTTTCTAGTATGAGAATGATAAATTTGATTATAACACTCATGTCAAATTATGAAGATTATAGAATGCCCTCGTGATGCAATGCAGGGAATAAAGCACTTTATTCCCACTTCTGATAAAGTAAAATATCTCAATCAATTATTAAAGGTAGGTTTTGATACTCTGGATTTTGGAAGTTTTGTTTCTCCCAAAGCTATTCCTCAGATGAAAGATACGGCAGAGGTAGTGGAGCAATTAGATCTAAGTCAAACCAATACTAAATTGCTGGCCATTGTCGCCAATAAACGAGGAGCTGAAACTGCTCTAGGTTTTGATCAAATTGATTACTTGGGTTTTCCTCTTTCTATTTCAGAAACTTTTCAGAAAAGGAATACTAACAAAACTATTAAAGAGGCGATCACTGTTATAGGTGAAATTCAGGATCTAGTGATTAAGCGAAATAAAGAAACGGTGATATATATATCCATGGGTTTCGGTAATCCTTATGGAGATCCTTATAGCTTGGAAATGGTGGCTGACTTTGTAGATTTGATATATGCTATGGGCATCAACATTATTTCACTTTCTGATACTATTGGTATAGCTACTCCTGATGATATTGATTATTTATTTAAAAACCTTTTGGCACAGTATCCAGAGATAGAGTTTGGAGCCCATCTACATTCCAGGCCAGAGTCATCTAGAGATAAGATCAAAGCAGCTCAACAAGCTGGTTGCCGTCGTTTCGATGGAGCTATAAATGGATTTGGAGGGTGCCCAATGGCAGATGATGAGTTGGTAGGTAACATGGCGACGGAAACTATCATTTCCGAATTAAGGAAACAAAATCCCAATATGGGATTGAAAATTGATGAGTTCGATAAGTCCATGAGTTTAGCAGCACCCATATTTGGATTATAATAGGGTTTTTATATTTTTTTTTAAATCATGCATTGTTTTTGCAAAACCATTTGGAACCATGAAAACTAAAATTGAAATGAAATATTTACTGACATTACTGTTGGCTATAGGTTTTATACCCCTGGCAATGGCTCAAAGTGCGAAAGAATTTACAGAAAAGGGTAAATCTCTTTATGAGAAACGAGAGTACATGCAGGCGGTAATCAGCTTTAATTCTGCTATTGAAAAAGATCCTGACTATTATCAGGCATATTATATGAGAGGTAAGATCAAAGAGGCGTTTGGTGATTTACATGGCGCTATGAAAGATTATAATACTTGCCTGGAAAAATACGACAAGTTCGCAGATGCATATTATTCTAGAGGAAATATAAAATTTAAGTTACAAGATTATTACGGAGCAATCGCAGACTATACTTCAACCATAGAGTTTGATGGAGACAGGTTAGAGGCGTATTACAAAAGAGGGCAGGCAAAGCAACAATTAGAAGCATATCAGGATGCAATTAATGATTGCTCTAAGATCATTGAACTAAATTCAAGGAATGTTGATGCTTATTACTTAAGAGGCATACTTAGACTAGACTTTGGCCAGGTACAGCAAGGCTGTTTGGATTTAAGCAAAGCTGGTGAACTAGGTGATTTAAAGGCTTATGATGTAATTAAGGAAAAGTGTAACACTAAGATATATCAAGAAAATTAAAAATAATTAGTCGGGTTTTTCATGGTTAAGAGGCTCTGAGATTTTTCTCAGGGCTTTTTTCTTTGAAAAACCTTTATCATAATTTCGACCTTTTCATACCTAGCTAATTTAAACAATATAGCCCGTACCTTTCTTCTGCCAGTGGTACACCCATCATTTTAGCCATCTTAAAATCTTCACAGGCTTTATTATTATCTTCTACTATGGTTTCATTAACTCCTCTGTAGTAATAGCTTTTCGCTGCATTAGGATTCATACTGATAACCATGGAATAGCTTTCAATCGCTTCATGGTATAGATTAAGATGTTGCTCGCACCAAGCTTTGCCAAACCATCCTATTTCTGAGGAAGAACTGATGGTTATGAGTTTAGAAAATGCTCTATGTCCAGAGACATATTGCTTTAAATTGTAAGTGTAAATATTGCCTACTTCTTTGTATATGCTGTCTTTGTTGTATCCATTGTTTTCAGCGAGAGATAAGTCTTGAATGGCCTCTTCATATTGTCCCATTTTTTTAAGCGTTATAGCCCGTAAATAGAAAATCTGAGCCATCGTCTGTTCATCTGATGTGTATTCCAATGCTTCATTACAGTATCTCAAAGCCAACGGGTAGTGATTCCAATGATAAAGATATATTTCAGAGAGCTTGCTGCAGGCTTCTGAAGATTTGCTACCTAATGCCCAAATAGCATATTCAAAAGAGTCAATAGCATCATTAAATTGCTTTCGTTGAAAGTACTCCATACCTGCGGCATAGTTTTGTTCAGAAGACAAACGAGAGATGCCTAACAGAAATAGAAATAAGAATACGCTCAACCCCATTAAAATAAATATTGTGATTCTAGTCTGACTATTCTTTTTCTTTTGATTGTTATAAATAGAATGAGGAGGATAAGTAGAATGCTTATTGCTAGAGTAGCTATTTGTGAATATTTCAACAGGTATTAAAGTAAGGTCAAAGGCCTTCTTTTTATGGGGATCTGATAATATGGAATACGCTATATTTATTCTTTTAAACTTCTCTTCATTTGATTTATCATTCATATGCAAATCAGGATGATATTTCTTGGCCAATCTTCTGTAAGTGGCCTTGATCTCATCCTCAGTAGCGGAAGGTGTTAACCCCAGTATGCGATAATAATTTTCAGTATACACTTTTTGTTACTTGATATCTTTTACCTGGCAATGATTTAATAATGCCCTGGAATTCCAGGTTGAGTAATAATGATGACAAGCGATTGATGGAAATATTAGTTCTCCAGCTCAGGTTGTCTATTAATATGGCATTGCTCTCCTTATTCAATTCTGAAATGATTATTTGCTCCTCTTGCGTAAAGTCTTCAAGAGTAATATGACTTTCCTCTGTTAAAGCATCTTTTTCTTCCCAGTTCATAATATATTCAAGATCTGCCAAATTGGTAAGTAGGTGTGCTTTGTTTTGTTTAATAAGATTGTTGCAACCCTCTGAAAATGGATCTGTTACTTTTCCTGGTATAGCGAAGACATCTTTATTGTAACTATTGGCTATGTCTGCTGTGATTAATGCACCTCCCTTTTTAGCAGCTTCAATGATAATGGTAGCATCAGACATGCCAGCGATAATTCGATTGCGTGCCGGAAATTTATGAGGGTCAGGTTTAGTATCTAAAGCGTGCTCTGTAAGCAGACCACCCTCATCTTGCATTTTAAAGGCCGTTTCTTTATGTATGGCCGGATATATAATATTGATACCACTAGCCATTACGCCTATGGTAGGCACCTTGTACTTTAATGAAGATTTGTGCGCTTGGATATCAATTCCATAGGCCAAACCACTTACTACCAGAACCTGATGTTTTGCCAGTTCTTTTACTAAGTCATCAGTGACCTCTTTTCCATAAGAAGTAGCATTTCTTGTGCCTACTATTGATACTACCTTAGAAGTGTTAAGGTTAGCCTTGCCTTTGTAATAGAGTAGTGAGGGAGCGTCGTTAATTTGCCTTAACCTTTTAGGGTACTCCTGATCAGTATGAAGTAAAATTTGAACACCAGCAGCTTCAGAGCGCTTGAGCTCTTCTTCTGCACGTGAAAATGGTTGGTTATTGAGGATGGAGTCCGCTATTACTTTTCCTATGCCTGGAATTTTTAAAAGTTTAGCTTTAGGAAGTTTGAAAACCTGATGGGCTGAGCCTGCATAACTGACTAACTGTTTTATAGAATAACTCCCCAGGCCGGGAATGAAATTTAAAGCCAGCTGTGACAGACGTTCCTGATTCATGTTTTCATTTTATGGTATCTGTTGTTTTAATTCCATCAAAAATTCTTTCACTTTGGTTAAGGAGTCTATCATATCCATTTTGTCTTTTACAGCATCAGAGTCGCTTTTAAGAATGTCCTTTGCTCCCTGAAGAGTAAATCCTCTTTCCTTTACCAGATGATAAATTAGCCTTACATTTTCTATGTCTTCCTTGGTGAATTGCCTGTTGCCTTTTCTGTTCTTCTTAGGTTTGATGATATCAAATTCAGTTTCCCAAAATCGGATTAAAGATGTAGCTACATTAAACATTTGCGCTACTTCACCAATGGCATAGTATTTTTTTTCTATTATTTTTTCTTTGTAAGGCATAGATAGAATTAGTTTTTAATATACTTAATTAAACCACTATCGTCAATTTTTATTTGAGATTCTGGGAAATCTTCTGCGGTAAGCTCCTGTAATTTAAAGATGACACGATTTTGCTCATCAATTGAAGGTCCTCCTGGTGCTTTTTGAATAATAGGAGTGACCTGAGCTTTTAAAAATTTACCCTCAGAGTCTGTGAAAACTTTGACTATAGGAGCCAAACCATTATCGCCTCTTAAGTTAAACCTAGCATAAGTACAAAAATTACCTAAACTGTAAATAATAAAACGTTCATTATACACTTCTACAGCACGGGTTACATGTGGTCCGTGTCCAAAAATAACATCTGCCCCTGCATTGATCATTTCATGAGCAAAAAGGTAAACGTTACCTCTGTTTTCGCCGTAGAAATATTCATTTTTTCTGGTTACATGTTGGTATTTGCTTCCTTCGGCCCCACCATGAAAGCTCACAATGACAATATCGCTGATAGAATCCAGGTGAGCTACTATCTTTTGAGCGGCAGCTATATCATTTATACTCATGGTGCCTGTGTTAGGCGAGAAAGCGGCGAACCCATATTTCATTCCTTCAATCATGAAAGTAGAGTAGGGGCGCACAGTTTGGCCTGCATGGTGAATATTTAGCGAATCCAATATTCGCATAGTGTTTTTCCTTCCAGGTTCTCCAAAATCACCAGCATGATTGTTGGCCGTACTCATTACATCAAAGCCAGCAGTAACCAAGTTTTGAGCTAGATATTCCGGTGAGCGGAAGATATAACAAACTTTAGGGTCTTTACAGTATTTTGGATTTCCTCCTTCATTCAAAATTACTCCTTCCAGGTTTCCGAAAGTGACATCAGCATTCTTTAAAATAGGGTTTACTTCTTTAAGCAAGTCTTTCCCTTCATTGGGAGGGAGGTACCATGTTTCAGGGAAGTTAGTGCCCATCATAATGTCTCCTACACCTATAATGGAAACGGTATCTTTTAATAGCCTGTGAGCCTTTAGTTCTACAGAGTCTTGTACTTCTACTACTGCTACAGTATCAGCTTCAAGAATGGTGGTATCCTGGACGGCTATAGCAGTAGAGTCCATTACAGGGGCCTGTGTTTTTGTGGAGCCCGACTTTTGGGCTACTTTACAACCACTTAAAAAAAAGACAACTAAAAGAAACGATAGAACCGGGTGTAATTTTGCTTTCATATATGAAGCAAAATAAGCTTAATAAAATCAATATGAGAAGGGATTAAGCATCTAAAATCAAAAAAATAATTTACGTTGAAGTTTTTACAGAAGATAATGGAACATAACATGTTGTGTAAGAGAGCTTCAAGTTTTAGTTAACTAAAATCAGGTGGATTTAGGATTATAATATCCTTTCTTAAAAAGAAGGAAGTCAGGTGCTTCTGAGCACCTGACTATAGTAAATATTATAACGGAGACCATACTGAGTAGCTGTTAGGTGGGCACTGTATTTTTACCCACTTATCGGTTTGTGTAGTTGGTTGCCAGTTAGAATTTCCTGTATAGTCTTTGATAGAGGAGGTGCTCCAGTTAGTTTGCACCCATCGCTCCACCCACACGTTTGAATCATTAAGGTATACAATAAGTCCTGGGGAGCCGTTTCTTCTAGCAATATACTCATCATTATCAGCATATTGGATAGAAGTAGACCCTACAGCTTTGTTATTATGAATCCAGATAAGGTTAATGAGCTTGTCTTTATCTAGCCATTGTTCGAAGTCATTGTAAAAAACAGTGGGATAGCCTTCATGTGTCATAATGTAGGCATAGGCATGCATTTTATCCCCAATGATATCGGTGTCATGGTTGGTGACAAAAGTGACACTTTTGTATGCATCTCTTTTCCAAAGCATATCATCTTGTAGCTTAGTAAGATCATTACCATCAAAGGCCTCATCCATTTTATAATAACAGGCAAAGTCAAAGGCCGATGAGGTTCTGTTAGTAGCATTAACCCAATCTTGTAATAACTGAGCGTTTCCATCCCAGTATTCACCTACTGCAAAACCTCCTACATTATTCATCCATTCTTTAACCACCCAGCCGCCAAAGCCTTTAACGTAGTCAAATCTCCAGCCATCAAAGCCCAATGAATCTCTGTAATATTTACCCACACCATCGGCTCTGTTCCATAACCAGTCTTGGACGTAAGGAGCGGAATGGCTTAAGTCAGGGAAGCCTCCAAAGATGCCTTCATCATAAGTGGCATAGCTGTTAGGGTGGAAGTCACTGGCTGACCTATAGAACTTACCAGAAGCCGGATTAAAGTCGGTGTAGGTATTGGTGCCAGTATAAGGATTTGGTTCTAGTGCTCCGCCGCTGTTATGGTTTAAAACTATATCAGCATACACGTCTATATCGTAACTATGTGCTGTGTTAATGAGTGAAACTAGTTCTGCTTTATTGCCAAAGCGAGTCTCTACAGACCCATGTTGGTTGTAATCTCCAAAGTCAAAGTAGTCGGCAGGGTCGTAGCCCATGGAATATGCGCCGTTTTGAGCTTTGCTTACCGGAGGTAGCCATATGGCGGAAATTCCGGCAGCATCCCAGCTGGGGATTTTATCTTTGATGGAATCGTACCAGTTTCCACCGGCTGGAACATCCCAATAAAAGGCTTGCATTAGCACACCACCACCTGGCCCCGGTAAGCGAGCTTGAGAGTTATCAGTGGTGGTAATAGCATCATCTTTATTTGCAGAGGTTTGTTGTTCTGTAACGGGGTCGGAACAGCTGCTAAAGAGGATTGCTAATAGGAGCGATAGTCCTGATAATATTAATCGTACATTCTTCATGAGGGTAGTATTTTGTTTTCTTATGAATATGTAAATTATTCTGTTTAATCTGTCTGAGAAGTAAGTAAAGTAGTAATGAAAATAAAACAAACGATTGCGGTATCGTTTGTTTTATTTTCATTTTATGAAGCTAGGTAAGATTTACAAGTAGATAAAAATGATTAATCTAAAGGTATGGTCTCTTGTTTTGAGATTTCTATTAGTTTCTCATATTCCTCATTACCCAAATCTCTCTGAAAGAAATTGATAGGGTTAATGGGCTTGAAATTATAGAGTACTTCATAGTGTAGGTGAGCTCCGGAAGATCGGCCTGTATTACCTACATAACCAATAACCTGACCTCTTTTTACATTGTCTCCCTGATCTACAATGTATTTAGTCATGTGAGCATACCTAGTCTGATATCCATAACCATGATTAATGAATACGACGTTTCCGTAAGAACTAGATAAGTATGCTGAAGTAACTATTCCATCACCCGTAGCATAAATAGGTGTACCTACTGGTGCTGTAAAATCTAGCCCGTCATGACTTTTCCATCGCTTAAGTATAGGGTGAAAGCGTTTTCCAAAGCTAGTATGCAGTCGGGTGAGTTCTTTGTTGTTTATAGGCTGAATAGCAGGTCTTGAAGCCCACATTTTCTCTTTTTCGCTGAGTACATTAGAAACCTGATCATAAGATTTACTTTGTATATAAAGTTTCTTTTTTAGACGATCAAGCTTTTGATAGGTATTGATTACCATATCTTCCTGCTCTATATTCTCTTCTAGGATTTCTTTGTATTTATTATGGCCTCCCATACCACCTTCCCTTATTGTGGTGGGAATAGGGTCAGTGTCTAAAATAACTCTATAGATTTTATCATCTTTGAATTCCAATTCATCTGCCTGATGATAAGCTTCTGACAGCTTGTCGTTCATTACCTTCCACTCCATCTTCAGATCATGATTCTTTGATCTTAGTATAGACTCTTTGAGAGGGGTAAAGTTACTTCTGTAAACGTATATAATTCCGGCAGCCAAAATAACCGAAACTGTTATAAAACCTATAACATTAAGAAACATAGCTTTAGGAGTAACCTTGATAGGCTCATATTTGCATGTCTCTGTGTTATAGTAATATCTAATTTTTGCCATTACAAATGGTAAACGAGTTTAAAAAATATGCTTAGTCAAAAGATTGATTTTCTCTGGTAGCTAAATTTAGCAATTGCTGAAAATCATTGTCATCTAAACCTTGCATTAAAAAGTTAACAGGATCTATCTTTTTATTATCTTTAATTACTTCATAATGAACATGAGGCGCTACAGAACCGCCTGAGCTGCCTACATATCCAATAACATCACCTCTCTTCACTTGCTGTCCTTCACTCACATCTATCTTACTTAAGTGGGCATATTTCGTTTTATAGCCAAAACCATGGTCTATTTCTATATAGTTGCCAAATCCTGTTTGGAGAGCGCTTTTATCTTTTACAAGGCTAACTTCTCCATTACCGGTAGCATATACTGCCGTACCTCTTGGAGCAGCAAAATCTATACCACTGTGCATGACTCTGGCTTTATGAAAAGGGTTGATTCTTAGCCCAAAACCAGAAGCTAATCTGGTGTGATCTGGGTTGTTTATGGGTTGAATGGCTGGAAGTGAAGATAGACGTTCACTGTTTTCTTTAGCCAACTGCATTATTTCATCGAAAGACTGATTTTGAATGTGGGCCTTTCTTTTTAATTTATCGATCTGCTTAAAGGTGTTAAGAACCAACTTCCGGTCTTGTAATCCTTTCTCAATAATTCTTTTATATTCTTCGGCACCACCATGACCTGCTTCACGTACAGTAGCAGGTAAGGGCTCCGCCTCATAGATTTTTCTATATATTTTACTATCTCTCTCCTCTAAGGCACTTATTACATTATTAACCTCGCCCATTTCAGCTTCCAATTCCTCATAATATTTGCTGAGTTCTTTATTCTCTTTTTTTAGCTTAGCTTCGGTGGGTGATTCAAAATATGTATTATATACAAGTACAAAGACCAATGAAAGCACGAAGGCAACTGAAAGAAAACCGAGCATATTAAGAATTACGTCAGAGGTGGTGACCTTTGCTCTTTCGTAACGGCAGGTTTCTGTATCGTAGTAATATTTTATTCGGGCCATTATTATGTAAGCTAAAAACTACTATTTTTGTGCTCCGTGAATAGCTAGTGTTTTATAACGCGCAGCCTTAAGCTTTGGTTTAAATGCAATATATTAAATTTCTTTTGAAAAAGCTTTCGGCCGCAAAAATATCAAATTTTTCAATAATCAATGGATTCTAGGTCAATAAGGAAAAAGTTTCTCGAGTTTTTTAAGGAAAAAGGGCATCAAATAGTTCCCTCAGCTCCTATGGTAAATAAGAATGATCCTACATTAATGTTTACTAATGCGGGTATGAACCAGTTTAAGGATTACTTCCTTGGTAATAAAAAACCTGCCTACTTGAGGGCTACAGATACACAGAAATGTTTGAGGGTTTCAGGAAAGCATAATGACCTTGAAGAGGTTGGCTTGGATACTTACCATCATACCATGTTTGAAATGTTGGGCAACTGGTCTTTTGGCGATTATTTTAAAGAGGAAGCCATAGCCTGGTCATGGGAGCTGCTTACCGAAGTATACAAATTACCTAAAGAAAGGTTATATGTAACCGTGTTTGGTGGAGATGAAGGAGATCAATTAGATATAGATCATGATGCCTATGATTACTGGACAAAAATTATAGATAAAGATAGAATCCTCTACGGTTCTAAAAAGGATAATTTCTGGGAAATGGGAGATACAGGACCATGTGGCCCTTGTTCTGAAATTCATATTGATTTAAGGCCTCAAGAGGAAATAGATAATGAGCCAGGAAAAGACCTGGTTAATGAAGATCATCCTTTGGTGGTAGAAATCTGGAACCTGGTATTTATTGAGTTTAACAGACAGGCTTCTGGTGAGTTAGTATCATTACCTGCTAAGCATATAGACACAGGTATGGGGTTTGAAAGGCTTTGTATGGCTATACAAAATAAAACCTCGAACTATGATACCGATGTTTTTACTCCTCTAATAGAATTTCTTTGCAAAAAGGCAGGCATCACTTATGGTGAAAATAAAGCCAACGACATAGCGGTAAGAGTGATCTCAGATCATGTAAGAGCTATTTCTTTTGCTGTGGCCGATGGTCAGCTGCCGTCTAACACAGGAGCAGGTTATGTTATAAGAAGGATATTAAGGCGTGCCGTGAGATATGGCTACACCTTCCTAAAGCAAGATGCTCCTTTTATTTATGAATTGGTGGCTATTTTGGTAGAGCAGTTTCATGACGTATTTCCTGAGCTTAAAGCGCAAGAAGATTTTGTGGCTAAAGTAATAGAGCAGGAAGAAGCTTCTTTTTTAAGAACACTAGAGAATGGTCTTAAGAAGCTAGATGCAGTAACAGAACAAATGAAAACTGAAGGTTCTCAAGTAATAGAAGGAAAATTGGCCTTTGAATTATATGATACCTATGGATTTCCGCTTGACCTAACTTCTTTGATAGCCAGAGAAAATGGCTTTACTGTGGATGAAGAAGGTTTTTCTGCAGAAATGCAAGTGCAAAAATCCCGATCGAAAGCAGATGCTGCTAAAGAAACTGGAGACTGGAATGTGGTAAACACTGGAGAGGATGTAGAGTTTGTGGGTTATGATTACCTTGAGAGCAAATCTCGCATTCTGAGATACAGAACTATAAAGCAAAAAGGTAAAAGCATATATCAATTAGTACTAGATAAGACTCCATTCTATGCAGAGAGTGGTGGGCAGGTAGGAGATAGGGGGTATTTGGAAGCCAATGGTGAAAAGGTTCATGTTATTGACACCAAAAAAGAAAATGACCTTATCATCCATATTACAGATCGTTTGCCGGAAGATATGGAAGCTGAATTTGATGCCATAGTAAATGTCCAAAAAAGATCACTCACTATGAATAATCATTCGGCCACACACCTTTTACATGCTGCATTAAGACAGGTGCTGGGGAATCATGTAGAGCAAAGAGGGTCTCTAGTGAATGCTGATGTACTAAGGTTTGACTTTTCTCACTTCCAAAAAATGACTCCTGAGGAGATTAAGGAGGTAGAGAAGATCGTTAATAGAAAAATAAGACAGAATATTCCTTTGTTAGAAAGACGGAATGTGCCGATAGAAGAAGCTAAATCTATGGGTGCTATGGCTTTGTTCGGAGAGAAATATGGAGATTTTGTAAGGGTAATCACTTTTGATGAGAACTACTCAGTAGAGCTTTGTGGTGGTACGCATGTGAAATCCACCGGACAGATAGGATTATTGAAAATTGTTTCTGAGGGTTCTGTAGCCGCTGGTGTAAGAAGGATAGAGGCTATTACGGCTGATGCAGCTGAAGAGTATGTAAACAATCAGTTGGAGCTGATAGAAGAAGTAAAAGAGTTGCTTAAAAACCCCAAAGATGTAAAAGCTGCTGTAAATGCTTTGGTAGAGCAACGCAATAAGCTTGAGAAGGAAATAGAGGCTTTACACGCTGGAGAAACACAAAAGCTTAAGCAGGAGCTTATCGGTAAAGTGAAATCAGAAAATGGCATTCAAGTGCTTATCGAGAAAGTGTCACTTCCTGCAGGAGATGCGTTGAAAACACTTTCATTTGAGCTTAAAAATGAGGTTGAAAATCTGTTTATGGTTTTAGCTGCTGATATTGAAGGTAAGCCACAGATCTCAGTAGTAGTGGCAGATAACCTTATAAAAGAAAAAGGACTGAATGCCGGATCTATAGTTAGAGAACTGGCAAAAGAAATAAAAGGAGGAGGTGGTGGTCAACCATTCTTTGCTACCGCAGGAGGAAAAGATCTATCTGGAATAGATAATGTTTTGGAGAAAGCCAGAGAGATTATTTAATTTGGTATTATGATAGATACATCGGTAAGAGAAAAATATACCGCGGTTATTGGTCTTGAGGTTCACGCCCAGCTGCTGACTAAAACAAAAATATACAATACAGATGCTAATGCCTATGGGCATTCTCCTAATACTAATGTAAGTGTAATTACATTGGGACATCCTGGCACCTTACCTAAGCTGAATAAGAAGGTGGTGGAATATGCTATAAAAATGGGGTTAGCCTGTGGTTGTGATATTAGCCGTGAACAAATATTTGATAGGAAGAATTATTTCTATCCTGACTTACCGAAGGGCTATCAACTTACCCAAGATCGTACACCTATCTGTATGAATGGTCATGTTACTGTTTTTCCTAAAAATGGAGAGCCGAGAGACATTACTCTGAATAGAATTCATATAGAAGAGGATGCCGGTAAGTCTATTCACTTGGCAGGGGAAACAGATAGCCTGGTAGACTTTAACCGGGCTGGTGTACCACTTATTGAGATAGTTACTGAGCCAGCTATCAGGTCATCCGAAGAAGCCAATTCCTTTTTAACGGAAGTGAGAAAGCTAGTCCGTTATTTGGATATCTGCGATGGCAATATGGAAGAAGGATCTTTGCGCTGCGACGCGAATATATCTGTAATGCTTAAAGGATCTACTACGTTGGGTAAAAAGGTGGAAGTGAAAAATATGAACTCTATCCGCAATGTGCAGCGAGCCATTGATCATGAGATAGAGAGACAAATAGCTGAAATTGAAAAAGGAAATACTATCTTTTCTGAAACCAGAACTTTTGATGCGGCAACTGGCACTACTGCAGGTATGCGTACCAAGGAAGAACTTAATGATTATAGATATTTTCCTGATCCGGATTTGAGTCCTTTAATAGTTAGTGAAGAATGGCTAAAGGAAATAGAGGCAACTATGCCAAGTTTGCCTAATGACCTTTTGGCTAAGTACGTTAAAGAATTTAATCTACCTGAGTATGATGCTCAGGTGCTCACTGATACAAAAGAGATAGCAGCGTATTTTGAGGCTTTATGTGGGAAAACATCAAACTATAAAGCGGCATCTAACTGGGTCATGGGCCCGGTAAAATCTTATTTGAATGACTCTAATGAAAATATAGAAGACCTCTCGGTCACTCCCGAGAATCTGGCTGAGATAATACAACTGGTTGATGAGAGTAAAGTAAGCTTTTCTGCTGCCAGTCAGCGATTGTTTCCCGCTATGCTCAAAGGAGATGGTCAGTCTGCATTAGCAACAGCCGAATCTCTAGGACTAATACAAGATAGTGATAGTGACAGTATTGGCGAACTTATAGATGAGGTCTTGGCCGCATTTCCTGATAAAGTGGCTGCATACCGGAAAGGACAAAAGGGCCTTATAGGTATGTTCATGGGCGAGGTAATGAAAAAAAGCAATGGTAGTGCCGATCCTAAAATAACAAATGAACTTTTAAGAAATAAGCTTGCTTAAGCACCTAAAGAAAAACTCAATGAATAGAATTTCAATTATATTTTTCCTAACGATTTTTTGTGCCTGTTCCGGGTCTTCACAAACAGAAAGTGATGCTGCTGGCGTTACTATTACGGGGTCTGTAAGTCATCCTCAAAGTGGTAATATAATCTTGGAAAAATTTACTGATAACAGTAATCAACCCATAGACACGATACAGTTAGCTGAAGATAACAGCTTTACAGTAAGAGTAAATGTAGATACTCCAGGGTATTATCGTCTGAATTTTTACAATAAACAAATAGTGCCTTTAATACTTGATGATGAGGATATAGAGGTGAATGTAGATGGTAACAATGAAAGAGGCTTTAGAGAGGTGAAAGGCTCTAGTGATCATGACTTTATAGTAGAAGTGCAGAAGATGTTTCAAAATTTCCAGAATGGAGAAGAAGTTCAAAAGATAAATGAAGAGTTTTTAACCTCTCAGCGTGAAGGAGATGAGGCCAAAATGGAATCGTTAAAAGAGGCATATATGGACCTTGATGACGCATTTAGAAAAAAGATCATGAGCAAAATAGATACTTTAGGAGCTTCTCTAGGGGTTATTGAAGTTTTAAGAAGTGGAAACTTCTTAGATAGAGATAAGTACTTTGACTTTTATAGTAGCTACGCAGAATTATTGAAAAAGGATATGCCAAATAATCCTATTGCTAAAGATTTTGTGGAAAATGTAGAGAATATGAAAAATCTGGCTATCGGTAAAGTGGCGCCAGATATAGCACTACCTAACCCTGATGGAGAAGTAGTAAAGCTGTCATCTTTGAGAGGAAAATATGTGCTGGTTGATTTTTGGGCTAAGTGGTGTGGACCGTGTCGTAGGGAAAATCCTAATGTGGTTAGACTTTATGATAAATACAATAAGGAAGGTTTTGAAGTCTACGGTGTATCACTAGACAGAAGAAGGGAAGACTGGTTACAGGCGATCGAGCAGGATAATCTTCACTGGACTCAGGTGTCTGATTTAAAATACTGGAACTCAGAAGCCGCTAAACTTTATAATGTGAAAGCGATACCTTTTGCTTTGCTATTAGATCCTGATGGAGTTATCATTGGTAAAAACTTAAGAGGAAGAGAATTAGAAAATAAGCTTGAGGAGATATTTAACAAAGGCTAGAACTCGCAAGAAATATATGTACAGCAAAAGCTCCTGTCTATTATGACAGGAGCTTTTTTGTATTAAAGGGTATGTATTTTAAGTAACTGGCAACACAGATTCTTTTTAGCTACATGGGCGGTGTCAAAATTTCCTTAAAGTTCAACTCTATAGCGGCATCTTGAATGAAATAAAGAAAATATTCAACTGCTGAATACGCTTGGCGCCGTTCATTTTAGAAGGAAGGAATTTATGACCTCATTTTTTAAAAAGCTTTTTAACAACGGTTATTGTTGCTAGAACAATAACGCCTACTATAAGTCCTGTAAGAAATTCGAATAAGATTCCAGGAATAGCTATTCTTTCTGCAAGATGATGCATAAAAGACAGATTATGAACAAATATGCCTCCAGATACAAGCATAAGTGCGATGGTTCCTATTACAGATAGGCCTTTTATAACTTTTGGTAATGCAGAAACTAAGAGTTTACCAACCTTGTCTGAAAATGAATCGTCTTCTTCATTAAGTTTGATGAGTTTGAAACCAAATTCATCCATGCGAACAATTAGGGCCACAATACCATAAACGCCAATGGTAGCGATTAAAGCAATAAGAGTTACCACAGGAATTTGGATCTCTATGGGAGATTGAGAAACTTCACCTAAAGCTACAATTATAATTTCTACAGAAAGGATAAAATCAGTTATAATGGCCGATTTAACTTTCTCTTTTTCGTGTGCAAGAATTTCTTCTTCACTAAGATTTTTGGCTACCACAGATTCCTTTTTATGAGCATGAGGCACAAGGAATTCATATATTTTTTCAGCGCCTTCATATGCCAGGTAGAGACCTCCTATGACTAAGATGACTATTATGGCCATGGGTACGAATGCACTTAATAAAAATGCAACAGGCAGTATAATGACTTTATTTAACAATGATCCTTTAGTAATGGACCATAGCACAGGAAGCTCCCTGGAAGACATAAAACCGGAGGCTTTCTCGGCGTTTACGGCTAAATCATCACCTAAAATACCAGCGGTCTTTTTACCCGCCAATTTACCCATAGTTGCGACATCATCCATTAGAGAAGCGACATCGTCTAAAAGTGCAAAAAATCCTGAAGCCATATTATTTTTATATTAAAAAGGGCAAAGTAAATAATTTTTATTTAAAAATGTTTATAAGTAAGCAAAGGATAATTCTTAAAGATATTTCCTAAATACATTTGACTAAAACTCATTACATATACCATCATCTTGTTTATTCTGAGGTTATAGATGTTGTTAACTAATACCATCTTCAAGGGGCAAATATTGATACTGCATATTTTGGGTATAAATGGTACGCCCATGTTATTCATTTAGTTATATACTATATTTTATATTTAATAAAATATGTTTATTTTCAGTAAGGTCATTTTACAGAATTATGGATTTGCTAACTGAAGTTTTAAAAGAGAGGTACGTCACCGTTTTGTATGATGAAAGCTTACAATTAGGTAAAATAATTTGGACGGAGGATAAAAGTCTTACTATAGAGCAATACCAGAAGCCTTTTCAAGTGTTATTAGATTGGTCTCAAGGTAGTAAAATGGTAACTCTTTTTCTTTCTGATACACGCAATCAAGGAGTTGTATCTCCTGAAAATAGGAAATGGTTTGAATATGAAATGCTTCCTGCCGCTATTAAAGGAGGCCTCAAAAGGGCTGCTGTAATCTCCGGAGGTAATGTGTTTAAAAGATACTACCTTAACATTCTTTTGAGTGCAGTGAACAAGTTTAATCTACCTTTTAAAATATGCGGCGATGAAGCATCTGCAATGAAGTTTTTAACAGGTAAAGACTAAACTCAAATTTATTATTTAAACACAACGACCAAAGAGAATAAGTATCTTTTATTAATCTGAAACAAGGGTGTATATCGATCTTGGCATAAGCTGGATAAAGCTGCTTTGAACATCACCACGGTACTTAAATCGGTTGGAGCGATTAGTAATGTACTGATTATACCATTCAGCTGATTCACCGTTAATTTTGAGAGTATAGTAATCTTCAGTATAGTTAATGACCACCAGCACCGTTTCTTTCGTGGCAGGATGCTGATAAGCAGAGATCATTACTCCCTCAGCTGCTTCTATAGCGGTTGCCTGATCTGATCTGGTTAATCCTATTCTTTGCATTCCAGGTCTAACAAATCGGCTATAGTGTCCTAAAGCATAGAAGTTACCAGTTACCGCGTAGGAACCATCAGACCAATCTTCATTAGGTTCCAGAGCTATGAGGTAATAGCGAGTGTCCTTTTTCCAGTCTCCAGGCTCAAAGCTGTTCCAATAATGCCAGGCACTGGCATTGCCCACAACCAGATCATGGTGAATTATTTTAGCTAAAAATAATCCACAGTCCAGCGTAGATCGGCTTTCTTCACCTTCAAGGTAGCCGTTACCCAATAAGCTATATTCACTCTGCCAATAGTCTAAGTTATACGCCGACGAGCTTTTTTTTAATTTTTCCCTAACGGAAATAATTTGCTCATTACTACCATCAGTAAAATAGCTATGGCCTGCCACATATGTCGCCAAATGACTTAAATTACCCAGGTATAACTTACTTTTGTTATTCCAAAAAGTGTTGATTTGATCTGATGTGGGCCCATTTTCGTCTGTCAGGTAGGTAAGCATGGCTGCTTCAGGAATGACAATTTTAGTGGCTGATTTATTCTTTTTAAGAGCCTTGTTCACTTCAGTGATTACTTCAAACATTTCCTCGTTGCTGTAGGGGGTGCCTTCCTGTTTTGCATGGCCAAATTCTCCATGCCAGTCCCATTGAGGCTCATTAATGGGACTTAAATAATTAAAATGATAACCTTCATTATCAAAATGCTGCACTATCGTAGCTAAAAAATGACCAAAATCTTTGTAATGCTCTTTTTTAAGATTGGTTGTATGACCTTTCGTTTGCAAGAATCCAAGCTGGTTTTTATTAAAGAATACAGGAGGAGAGTTAACAAAAGCGATTAGATTAGGGACTTTGTAATCAGAGGCTTTCTTCAAAAAGTATTGATAGCCGGGCTGTTTGCTCCAGTCATATTGTCCATTTTCACCAAGAAAGGATTCTACTCGGTGGTTTGGTTCTATGATGCCACTACTGTCTCCTTGCTCAGCAGTACCAGCCCCAATGTTAAATCTCCATGCACTGAGGCCTAAACCCTTAGGACTACCATTTTCAGTTTTTTCGGTGCTGAACAAAAGTTCGGCTATATGTTCTTTCTTTTGATCGGGCCAATGAGCTCCAATAGGCTCTGCAAACCAACATCCAGAAGCCCCAAAGCTATGTATAGTTTGAAATGCTTGTTCAGGATGCAGTTCTATTTCAAGTTCTTTAGGAGGTGTTTGTGCTAAAAGTGAACCTGAGATCAATGAAACAGAAAAAAGGAAGCAAAAGAAATTTTGAATCATGGGAAGAAATGATCTTTTGATCTAGATGAATTATAGGTGGTAAAATTATCCTTCTGGGTAATATGATCAAAACTTCTTTTAAAATTTCATAGTTATGGTGTTATTAGCGATTTATCATGCTTGGTCCAAAGAAGTTTTGAAGTGTCGAAGCCGTGCTTTTCGGCCAAGTTTAAATATGCTTTTTTAATATCTTCAGGCATTTCAGTATTCCGAGAAAGTAGCCACATATAATCCCTGTTTTTCCCCACCACCAAAGCATTTTGATAATCAGGGTCTATGGCTATAACATTGTAACCAGAGTAGAAAGGCCCGAAAAATGAGACTTTAAGCTCTGCAATGCTATCATCTTTCACAAATTTTGCTTTACCTATGGCTTCATTGAATTCGTCTTTTTTAGCGTTATAGCCACGATTTATTACTTTAATAGTGCCGTCTGAATTTAAAGAATACTCTGCCGTTACATGGCTCAGACCCTTTTCGAACCTAAAGTCAAAGCGAGCGATTTCATACCATTTTCCAAGATACCTTTCTTTATTAAAAGACTTAACAGCCTCCACACCTTGAGGAATATTTTTCTTTGGCCATAATAAGAAAGTTGCTGCTCCAATGGCAATAACGGCACTGGCTGTATATATGATGTGTTTCTTTTTCATGTCATTCAATTTATACTGAAACAGATGATGCTCTGGTTTGTTGGTGTCGGCATCATTGATTTTTTATGAGTTTACGGATAACTATTACTCATTAATTGTAAATAATTACAGAAGTAAAAGTTGGCTTATGATGAAGCAAAGATATAACGGGCTATTGATAAAATGACTTATCTTTGTGAAATGAATGCAGAGATAGAGAAGATAGAAGAGGCAATATCGCCTTTAAGAAAGCAGCTCACTACTCATAAGATGTACGATAAATTATCATCGTTAGATGATATACGAAATTTTATGGGCCAGCATGTATATGCGGTATGGGATTTTATGTCGCTTTTAAAAGCCTTGCAACGGGATTTAACCTGCGTGAATGTACCCTGGCTTCCGGCAAGTGATCCTAGCATTGCCAGGTTTATTAATGAAATAGTGCTGGGAGAGGAGAGCGATCTTGGTGAAAATGGTGAGCCTATGAGTCACTATGAAATGTACTTGGAAGCTATGGAACAAATCAATGCCGATACTTCTGAGATAAGAAACTTTCTTAAGGTTATTATAGACAAAGGTATTGATGAGGCTATAGATAATATAGAAGAACTTGCTGTGCGTGATTTTGTTCGATTCACTTTTGATACTATTAATTCGGGAAAAGCTCATTTGATAGCTTCTGCTTTTACTTTTGGTAGAGAAGATCTTATACCTGATATGTTTATTGAAATAATAAAGAGATCAGAAAAGGAGAATCACGTGAGTTATAATAAACTTACATATTACCTTAATAGACACATAGAGCTGGATGGCGATGAGCATGGTCCCTTATCAATAAAGATGATTACAGCTCTATGCGGAAATGACCAAGTAAAATGGGAGGAGTGCTTACAAACGGCTGAAGTTGCTCTCAATAAGAGGATTAAGCTTTGGGATAGTATAGCAGACAAGATAGAAATGAAGGCGAGCTGAGATAGCTCCCTTTTTTATTCTTTTATCGTTCCTTGCCAATCTAGCGTTAGCTTCTGATCGTTGTCGATGCCTGTAGCCGTGACATCTGCAGTTATTTGCCAAGTTTTTTTGTGCAGTTTTTTGATTTTCACTGTACCTGATTCGATAGGGTTTAAGCCTCGGTTTAGGCACCTACAACCACTTATCTCAATAAATCCTTTATAGCTTTTCCAGTCATTAACCTCTAATTCTTCTGTTTCTGGCACCTTAAGTATTAAGGTTTTGTCCATTCCTGCATCTATTTTCTTATCTCCAGGGCCTACAAACTTCAGGCGAATGACATTATAATTTCCTGATGTTATCAAAGAACTATTTTGATCAGAAGTGCTGATGTCGCTATTGCGGTCAACTTGCAATGATATGTTTGGGTTAGATTGAAGTGCGGTTTTTTGTGCACAGCTGATATTGATAAGAATCAATATCAGCACTACACTACTAAGTGATTTAATCTTCATGAATTACAATTTTTTCAATGACGTCACCTTTTCTAATATCATCAATAACATCTAACCCTTCCACAACTTTGCCAAAGCAAGTATGCTTACCGTCGAGCTGATAGGTATTATCTCTGCTATGACATATAAAGAATTGGCTTCCACCTGTATTTCTACCTGCATGGGCCATAGAAAGTACGCCTTTGTCATGATACTGATTGCCACCGTCAGTCTCGCAGTTTATTCTATAACCAGGGTTGCCATAACCAGTGCCCTCAGGGCAGCCAGTTTGTATTACAAAGTTTGGTATTACTCTATGGAAAATAAGACCATCATAGAAACCTTTGCTAGAAAGGTCTATGAAATTCTTTACAGTGTTAGGAGCATCTTCTTCATAAAAATGCACTTTCATCGTTCCTTTTTCGGTAATTATTTCAGCCGTTTTCATCTCTGTTTTGTTAAGTTAGAATCCCATTTCAAAAATACCAATTTATCGGATACTTAACTGCAAATCAATATGCTCTCCTATCAACAAAAAATGAAATTAATTAATTGGTGGCCGCCAATGCTTGGTACAGGTATTAGTTTGAAGAAAGTATCCGACGATGGAAGAAGGTATGAAGTGGAGATGAAGATGAGGTGGTACAACAGAAATTTGGTAGGCATACACTACGGAGGTTCTCTGTATTCTATGTGCGACCCCTGGTATATGTTTATTTTAATAAATCAGCTCGGTAGTGATTATGTGGTAATGGACAAAGGAGCTAGTATAAGATATAAGAAGCCGGGAAAAGGAACACTAAGGTGTGTATTTCAGGTAAGTAAAGAAGAGGTACAGCACATGAAGGAGGAACTGGACGATGTGGGTAAAAAAGATTATACTTTTTTGTGTGAAGTCAAAAATAATGAAGGAGAGATTATCACGGAGGTAGAAAAGGTGGTATATGTGAGAAAGAAAAATTTTGTTTTTGATGAGCCTAAAAGATCAAAGTAGATATAAATCTTAAACTTAAGGTAATACTAATTATATCTAATTTCTGAAATGGAAATGCAAGTAAATGATAACTTAGAGCCAAACTCTGGATAGAATTAAAATTGAAATAGGTAATGAAATTTTTTTTAAAGGCTTTATTAATTGTTTTTATAATGGGCGGCTCTATTCCTACTTCTTCTTTTGCCCAAAAAAAGGAATACATAAAAGTGATGACCTCTAATATTAGAATGGCATCAAAAGGAGATGGAATTAACTACTGGGATAATCGCAGGGATTGGTACGCTGATTTTGTAAAATTTGAAGATGTAGACATATTCGGAGCTCAGGAAGTATTGTATTCGCAGCTTACTGATATTCAAGATCGTTTACCAGATTATGCTCACATAGGAGTAGGTAGAGAAGGGGAGAATGAGGGAGAATTTTCACCTATATTTTATAAAAAGGATAAGTACGAAGTGCTGAAATCCGAAACTTTTTGGCTTTCTCTTACCCCTAATGAGGTAGGCTCAAAGGGCTGGGATGCTGCCCTACCAAGAATAGTAACTTGGGCTAAGTTTAAAAGCAAAGAGACGGGAGAAGAGTTTTACTTCTTCAACACACATTTTGATCATGTAGGAGAGGAAGCCAGAAAGCAAAGCGCTGCTATGATTAAAGAAAAAGTAGGCGAAGTTGCGGGTAAGCTACCCGTATTTGTAACGGGCGATTTTAATGTGCCTCCTGCCAATGCTCCTTATCAAGAGCTGACGTCAGGTAAAAATAAGATGAAGGATACCTTTAATGAAGCGCCAAAAAAATATGGACCATCGTATACTTTTAATGGTTTTGAATTAGAGCCTGATACTGAAAGAGATAGAATTGATTATATTTTCTTTAATGGAAAGGTATCTATTTTATCATATCAGGTGATGGATGGCCAACGAGGAAAAAGATATATATCAGATCATTTTCCGATTATAGTAGAAGCAGAGCTAAAGTAATTATGGCTTAAATAGAAGATCAAAAGGAGCTGTTTTTCATTGAGAAACAGCTCCTTTTTAGTTTAAAAATCTAGTGTCAATTGCTGACCAATAGGCTCTTCTTTTAATTCATGATTGAGGTTAGAAACTGATAACCCCAACAGTCTTATTTTAACATCACCTGTATCAAAGGTTCCTAAGAGCTCTTCATAGAGAGACGTGATTTGATCTTCATTTTCAATCCACTTGGTGATGGTTTTACTTCTTGTAATCTGTTGAAAATCATGGAATTTCACTTTTAAAGTTAGAGTTTTACCTTTAGTGTCAGACTTTTCCATTCTGCCAATAAGAATCTCTGTGATTTTCTTAAGTTGTTCCTTTAATTCAGGCACTGAGGTAAGGTCATCTTCAAAGGTATTTTCAGCCCCTAATGATTTTCTTATTCTGTTAGGAGTTACTTCTCTCTCATCAATTCCTCTGGCTATTCGGTAATAATAGCGGCCAGCCTTGCCAAACCTGCTAACCAAATCTGCTTCCGTGTATTTTTTAAGATCAGCGCCATTCTGAATACCCATTCTTTTCATTTTGTCAGCTGTTACCTTACCAATACCGAAAAAACGAGCGATAGGAAGAGTTTCCACAAATTTTTCAGCGTCATCAGGTGTAATAAGAAAAAAGCCATTGGGCTTATTAACGTCTGAAGCTGTTTTAGCTAAAAATTTATTGATGGAAATGCCCGCTGAAGCAGTGAGTTGGGTCTCTTCTAAAATGCGTTTTCTTATCTCTTGGGCAATAAGCGTAGCCGATGGCATATCCTTCTTATTGGTGGTTACATCCAAATAGGCTTCGTCTAATGAAAGAGGTTCAACTAAATCTGTATAATCATAAAAGATGTTTCTTATCTGCTGCGATACTTCCTTGTAGGCTTCGAATCTTGGTTTAATGAATATGATATTAGGACATTTGACTGCAGCGAGTTTAGAAGGCATGGCAGACCTTACACCAAATTTCCGTGCCTCATAGCTGGCTGCTGCTACCACACCACGGCGTGAGCTACCACCTACAGCTACGGCTTTGCCTTTAAGCTCTGGGTTATCTCGCTGTTCTACAGAGGCATAGAAAGCATCCATGTCTATATGAATGATTTTTCGCATGGGTTCGTGTCACTTGGTATTATTTACCGCTTAAATAATTGACGTGTGATTTTAATCAATTCCTATAGATATTACACTACCCGCTTAAATAAGGTTTAAGCAAAATCATTCAATCAACCAAAAAAGGAGGAATTTTGAAAAGAAGAGATTTTATGCAACTGGCCGGTTTAGGTACAGGAGCCATAATGCTACCTACTTCCATGTGGGGCAAGGAGATCCCTGTAGAAGCACTGATGGACCCCGGCCTGGATGTCGCCAGCAAGAAAAAATTAGCAGATGTAGCTTTAAATACTGCTAAATCATTGGGAGCGACCTATGCAGACACCAGAATAGGCAGATATCTTAATCAATATGTATTTACCAGAGAAGACAAAGTACAAAATGTGGTTAACACAGAGTCTTTTGGTATGGGCATAAGAGTGATAGCTCAAGGTACCTGGGGTTTTGCTTCTACTAACGATGTTTCTCCAGAAGGAATTAAAAAGGCTACTGAGCAGGCTGTGGCTATAGCCAAGGCTAATTCTAAAATTCAAAAGGAACCTGTAGTACTTGCACCTGTAGATAGTTATGGAGAAGTAAGTTGGAAAACTCCTATTAGAAAGGATTTTAAAGATGTTCCTGTTTCTGAAAAAGTAGATTTGCTACTTAAAGCCAATTCAGCAGCCATGGAAAATGGAGCTAGTTTTGTTAATTCCGCCCTTTTTATGGTCAATGAGCAAAAGTATTTTGCCTCTACGGAAGGGTCTTACATAGATCAGGATGTTCATCGTATATGGCCTACGTTTGGCGTTACAGCCATAGATCAAAGCAAAGGTAAGTTTAAGTCTCGCCAAGCTCTAAGTGCTCCTATGGGTATGGGGTATGAATACATGGATGGCTTAGCTTCTGAAAAAATAGCGGGTCCTGGTGATCTTCAATTTTATAGATATAGTTATGACATTGTAGAAGATGCCATTGCTGCAGCCAAACAGGCTAAAGAAATGCTTACCGCTAAGTCTGTAGATCCTGGGAAGTATACTATGGTATTAGATCCTAATCACTTGGGATTGACCATCCACGAATCTGTGGGGCACCCACTGGAGTTGGATAGAGTATTAGGCTATGAGGCCAATTATGCAGGAACAAGCTTCGCTACATTAGACAAATGGAAGTCTAAGGACTTTGAGTATGGCAGTAAGCTAGTAAACATAGTGGCTGATAAAACACAACCTCATTCACTAGGTGCAGTAGGTTATGATGATGAAGGAGTGAAAACCAAAAAATGGGATTTGATAAGAAATGGTGTTTTAGTCAATTATGAAGCCATAAGAGATCAGGTGCACATGCTTGATCAAAAAGAGTCTCATGGATGCTGCTATGCTCAGAGCTGGAATGATGTGCAGTTTCAGAGAATGCCCAATGTGTCTTTAGAAGCCGGTAAAGAAAAATGCTCTGTTAATGATATGATTAAAGATGTAGAGAAGGGGATTTATATTGCAGGAAGAGGATCTTATTCAATTGATCAGCAGAGATATAACTTCCAGTTTGGCGGTACGGTATTCTACGAGATCAGAGATGGTAAAATAGGAGAGATGCTTAATGATGTAGCCTACCAATCTAACACCCAGGAGTTTTGGAATTCGTGCACCAAAATTTGTGATAAAGATGACTATCGCATGTTCGGGTCATTTTTCGATGGCAAAGGACAGCCATCACAGGTCAGTGCTGTTTCTCATGGTTGTTCTACCACACGGTTTGATAATGTGAACGTCATCAATACCGGTAGGAATATTTAATCATTTTTCAATCAAGACTTTAAATACAATGGCAATATTTTCAAAAGAAGAGGCTAAGAAGATCATGGAAAAGGCTCTGAGCTTCTCCACGGCTGATAGCTGCGAAATAAATATGGGAGGTAGCGAAAGTGGCAACATTCGTTATGCCAGAAATACGGTTTCTACTTCCGGTCATCAATCTAATCAAACGTTAGTGGTGCAGGCTAGTTTTGGTAAAAAAACAGGTACTGCTACCATAGATGAATTTACTGATGCGGCTTTAGAGCGAGTAGTAAAAAGAGCTGAAGAATTAGCTAAGCTATCTCCTGAAAATCCAGAATTTATGGAGCCTCTTGGCCCACAGCAATACGCTGATAGTATTACTTATCAGGAATCTACGGCTAAAATTACACCTGAATATAGGGCTAATGTAGCTGAAAAAAGTATTACCCCTGCCATGAAAAAGGAGGTAACAGCTGCCGGTTTTTTAGATGATAGCGCGGGTTTCAGCGCCCTCATGAATTCTAAAGGCCTTTTTGCATATAATCAGTCTACTAACCTGGACTTTACCGTTACCATGAGAACTAATGATGGTACTGGTTCTGGCTGGGTCACCAGAGATTATAATGATGTTAATAAATTTGATGCAGCTGAAGCCTCTCAAATAGCCATAGAGAAGGCACTAATGTCTCGTGAGGCTAAAGCTATAGAGCCAGGTAAATATACCGTGATCTTAGAGCCTGCAGCCTCAGAAGACCTTTTAGCCAATCTTTTTTATTCCCTTAATGCTCGTACAGCTGACGAAGGACGCAGTTTCATGTCTAAAGAAGGCGGCGGCACCAAGCTAGGGCAGCAGATAGTTGATGAGAGGGTAAATATTTGGTCTGATCCTTTAAATCCATTGGTACCAAGCTCTACTTGGAATGGAGACGGATTGCCGGTGACGAAAACCAGTTGGATAGAAAATGGAGTGGCCAAAAATCTGGCTTATTCAAGGTATTGGGCTGAGAAACAGGGCGTAGAACCAGTTCCTTTTCCCGGTAATGCCATTATGGATGGAGGGAGCGCTTCCCTTGAAGACATGATTAAGGATACCAAGAAAGGGATATTAGTGACTCGATTTTGGTATATACGTACTGTAGATCCTCAAACTTTACTTTATACAGGACTTACCCGAGATGGTACATTTTATATTGAAAATGGACGTATTAAACACCCAATTAAAAATTTCAGATTCAATGAAAGCCCCATTATTATGCTTAATAACTTGGAGACTTTGGGGCAGCAGGTGAGAGTGAATGGTAGCTTAATTCCATATATGAAAATCCGAGACTTTACATTTACCAGCTTATCTGATGCTGTTTAATGAATTGATTTCAGGCAGCTGTCTTGATTTATAGAGGCAGTTGCTTTCTGATTTTTTTAGTACCACCAAAACAAGGCTTTAAGGATTACTATTTATGAATGATTACAATGCATTCTTTTTCACCAGATTACAATATGAATCCGGAGACTGGGATGTAGACCAAAGGATGCCTTCTAATGTGCTTAACTCTATGGTAGAATATACCACTGTTAAAGTTGATACTCGTGAGAATATAATTCCGCTGGGGAGTGATGATATATTCAAATGCCCTTTTTGTTATTTATCAGGTCACAAGCTTGTGCAGTTTACCAAACAGGAAAAGAGCAATTTTAAAAAATATGTTAATAACGGTGGGTTTGTATTCGTAGATGACTGCAACCATGATATTGATGGCCTTTTTGCGAAGTCCTTTGAAAGAGAAATGACAGATATATTTGGAGAGAAAGCTTTGAAGAAACTTCCCTCAAACCATGATATTTACCATTCCTTCTTTGATTTTGATGATGGGCCACCCACTACATCACAGGAGCTTAATGGATGGGGAGATGATTTGGTACATGATTATTTAAAAGCTATAGAAATTGAAGGAAGAATAGGCGTTTTGTATAGCAATAAAGATTATGGCTGCGAATGGGACTATGACTTCAGAAATAAGCGGTGGTACAAAATTGATAATACCCGGTTTAGTGTTAACATAATTATGTACGCATTAACCTCATAACATTTTATTTATGAACGATCAACTGTTACAGATAGAGCAGGAAGTTACCTCCTTAATGGATAAGCTTAAGAAACTGAAAGAAGAAATAGGCAAAGTGATTATTGGCCAGGAAGAAGCTATTGATCAACTCTTAATAGCCTTTTTGGCTGGAGGGCATGCGCTCTTGGAAGGTGTACCAGGCTTGGCGAAAACATTAATGATCAGAACACTGTCGCAGGCAATAGACCTGAAGTTTAAACGCATTCAATTCACTCCTGATCTTATGCCTTCTGATATTATAGGTACTGAGATTCTCGAAGAGGATCATACCACCGATAAAAAGTTCTTTCAATTTAATCAGGGGCCTATTTTTGCCAATATAGTATTGGCAGATGAAATCAATAGAACTCCGCCTAAAACTCAATCTGCACTGCTAGAAGCTATGCAGGAGTTTGAAGTGACTTACTCTGGAAAAGCTTATGCTTTAGATAAGCCATTTTTCATATTAGCAACGCAAAATCCAATAGAACAGTCGGGCACATTCCCTCTTCCTGAGGCGCAACAGGATCGTTTTCTGTTGTATATTAAAATTGGTTATCCATCTGAAAATGAAGAGAATGACATATTGAAATTCACGACAGGATCAACAAAGAAAAAGGTAGATAGTGTGATTAATGGAGATGATATAATTAGGCTACAGCAAATGGTGAGAGAGGTGCCTATCAGTGATACCCTTATTCAATATGTGTCCCGAATAGTTCGATCTACAAGGCCTGAAATATCGGTTTACGATTATATTAAAGAGAATGTGGAGTGGGGGGCAGGTCCTCGTGCCGGACAAGCAATGATTCTCACCGCTAAAGCCAGAGCACTACAGCAAGGAAGGTTGTCAGTCATTCCTGAAGATATAAAGCATGTTGCATTTCCCGTATTAAGGCATAGAGTTTTACCTAATTTTAAAGCTGAAGCTGAGGGGATTAACTCAGATGATTTTACTTATTTCCTCTTGGATAAAGTTGAAATTTCTAATTGATCTAATGAAAGGAAATCAAGACTATACTTCTCTTCTTAAACCTGAAGTAATAAGTAGTGTAAAGGGTTTATCTCTTATTGCCAAGCTATTAGTAGATAGTTATTTATCAGGGCTGAACTCAAGCAAAAGGAAGGGTAGCGGTATTGAATTTAGTCAATATAGAGGTTATGAGCCTGGTGATGATTTACGTATGTTAGATTGGAAAAGGTTAGCTAGGTCAGGTAAATACTTTATAAAGGAATCTGAAAGAGAAACTCACACCGTTATAAAATTTATTATAGATGCCTCAGCTTCCATGCTACACACCGAGCAAGAGCTGAGTAAATTAGTTTACGCACAGATTTTGGCTGCCTCTATTGCCTATTTAGCTCAAAACCAAGGCGATAATATAGGCCTTTTTGCTCTCAATGATACAAAGGTCTATAGCTTGCTTCCTTCAAATAAACCTCAGCAATTTAATAGGTTTATACAAAGCATGTTATCCATTGAAGCAGGAGGAAAGTGGCCCAAAGAAGTAAATACTAACATTATTCATAGCAGGAAGGAGCGTGAACTTATAGTGTTTTTGTCTGATTTATATGAGAAAGATAATGAAATAAGTGATTTAATCAGCCAGTTAAAAACTGTTAGAAATGAGGTAGTTGTGTTTCATTTATTAGGTGAAAAAGAACTCTTATTTGATTACTCAGGAACAATAGTGTTTGAAGACCTTGAATCAGGGAAGCAAGTTAAAGCGACTGCTTCAAATATAAAAGAAAAGTACCTCACAGCGCTTAATAATAAAATCACTCAATGCAAACATAAAATGTTGCATCAAGGTATTAGCTATGAGAGTTTTATTATGGGTAGACCTATGGAAACAGCATTGAGTAATTATTTGAAAAGGAGGGCTAGGCTTGTTTAATATTACATTTCTTCATCCTGCTTATCTATGGGGGGTATTTGGTGTGGCTGTGCCATTGGCTATTCACCTATGGAATAAACAGGAAGGGCGAGTTGTTAAGATCGGTAGTACTGAACTTATAAACGAGGCCGATAGTAAACAAATTAAAACTGTTTACTTTAACGAAGTTTTGTTGCTAATTATTAGAACTTTAATGATCTGTATGATAGTTCTACTAATGGCTGATCCGTTAATGCCTGTATTTCAGTCAGAGACTAGTAAAGTGACATATCTCTTTGAAGAGGAACTACTTGCTGACAAGTCAATTAAAAATATTGCAGACAGTTTAAATGAAAATCATGAAGTAAGACTTTTTAAGAAATGTTTTCCTCAGTATGATCAGCAAAGGAGTTATAAGAAAAATCATGTACCCGATTATTGGCAGTTAATTTCGAATTTTAATCATATAGAATCTGATAGTTTGGTCATTTTTACTAGTGCCAGATTGAAAGGCTTGAAAGGAAAAAGAGTGGGGGCTTCACCAAAAAAGTCGCATTGGATGCAAATTAATAAAGGGGAGTCTATAGCTAAAGTGGCTTATGCTTATGCTATCGATAGTTTAAATACTGCTTATATTGCTCATAGTGATACGTCATCTCTTAGTTTCAGGAAGATACAGTGGACCAATAATCCCCCTGATTATCTAGAGGTTAAAAACAATAATAAATTGAGGCTATCTTCAAAACATACCTGGACTAATATGAAGCAAATGGATCCAATTCATATAAAACTGGTATACGATAGAAAGTTTCATGATGATCTCATGTTTATTAAATCCTCTTTATCTGTGATAAAAAAGGAAATTCCTTTGAATTTATCAGTTGAAATTATAGAGTTGCCCTCTTATGAACTTGATAGTATTACCAATATTCTATTTTGGTTGAGCACAGATGACTATCCTGAAAATATGAACAGGAAGAGTATAATACTTCGCCCAGATGCTCTGGCTTCTCAATTAATTGATCAGGGAGACCGATCCAATGTTTATCATATTACAAAAAGGCTTAATATTCAATCTGTTATTAACTATCAATTGACAGAATCATTAATTCCTCTCATTGTCCCTTTTAATTTGGATAATGACGAATATGACTACAGGGTATTGTCTATTAATCATTGGGTGCCAGATAGGGTCATTTCTCCAGAAAAAGATAAACTAAATCCTTCTTCATCAAGGTCTATTACCCTTTGGATATCAATCATTTTAGTTATTCTATTTATTGTGGAAAGATCGTTGTCTTTAACTAGCAAACAATGATTGCTTCAAAAAACATATTAAGCAAATTTGCTAGAAAATGGCAATTTATACTATGGTTTGAGATCATACTGATTGGTTTATCTGTAGGATTAGGAACCTATTTATTCTTTTACAACTTAACCGAGGCCACAATTTCTATCCTTTTAGCACTTACTATTCTTTCACTGATTATCAGGCCTTGGGGAGTGTCCAAAAAAATAGCAGCTCGATATATTAATGATCATTATTTAAATGCTGAATATAGCTCCGATTTGTTATTGGAACGGACGGAGTCTTTAACTACAATCGGGCAATTACAGCAGAATAGAGTTTTTCTTAAGCTCACACAAGAGAGACTGCTGCCACCGCATCATTTATTTAAGGTATTAGGTTTATCCGTGGTTTTGATACTATCGTGTTGGGGTATTTCATCATTCTTAAAACATTATGAGGCAAATCAATCAATAGTTCAAAATGGTCGAAACGTCAATAACGAAATAGAGCTTCATCCTGTAGAAACCGAAACTAAGTCTAATGTTGACTCCTTGGAAATAGCTTCGGTTGAGCTTTTTATTAACTATCCCAGTTATACAAAAATGCCAACACAGACCCAAGTCGATATGAATGCTGAAATATTGGAGGGAAGCAGCCTAACCTGGAAGTTAGCTTTTAATAAGAAGGCTAGTGAAGTAGCGCTTGATTGGAATGGTAGAACTTATACAATGATCGAAAAAGATAAGTATTTTTATAGATCAATTACGCCTAAGTCCAGTGGCTTCTACCAATTCGTGTTTAAAGATGTAGATGAGAATGAACTTTTGTCTGACCTGTATAACCTTCATGTGATAAATGATCAGAAACCTATTATACAAATTCAGGGACTTAATCAATACACTTCTTTCGAATATAATAGCAATAAAAATGTCTTTTTTGAAGCAAGCATTCAAGATGATTTTGGGATTAACCAAGCTTACATAATAGCCACAGTAAGTCAAGGAGAGGGTGAATCCGTTAAGTTCAGAGAAGAGAGATGGAGCTTTGATAATCAATTGGTTAAAGGAGATAAGGAAGTTTCTCTCAATAAAACCATTCAATTTGATCACCTTGATATTAGCCCTGGTGACGAGCTGTACTTTTATGTAGAAGCTATAGACAATAAATTACCCGATCCTCAACGGGCCAGAAGTGAAACCTATTTTATCGAAATAAAAGATACTATTGCTTATGAGTACACCATGGATGCTTCTTTAGGGGCAGATGTAATGCCTGAGTACTTTAGAAGCCAAAGACAGATTATAATAGATTCTGAAAAGCTAATAAATAACGGGAATAATTTAACTAATAAGATTTTTAAAGATAAGATTAATAATATAGCATTTGATCAGAAGGCATTAAGGCTTAAGTACGGACAATTTCTTGGTGAGGAAGCTGAATCAGGTATAGATGTTTCGCCTGAAGAGCAAGTAGAGTCTATGATGCAAAATGATGGTAAGGATGATGCTTTAACGGCTTACATGCATGATCATGATGGAGGAGAAGGAGAGGGAGAAGTTGGAGAGTACGAACATGACAAATCACATGCTGAGCATGAACATTCTGAAAATAACCTAGAGACGTATACGCATAATCATGATAATCGTGAAGAGGCTACTTTTTATACTGTTTCAGTGAAGACTAAGTTAAAGCAGGCACTTAGTGAGATGTGGAATGCTGAATTGTACTTAAGGCTGGCTGAACCAAGCAAATCATTGCCATATCAATATAAAGCATTAAAGCTCATCAAAGAGGTTAAAAATGATGACCGTATTTATGTACATCGTATAGGGTTTGATCCACCCCCAATAAAAGAAAAAAGTAGACTAAGTGGTGATATTGATCACGTTAATAGCCATTCAGTTAATAATGATTTTAAGATAGCAGATCCATATGAGCATATAAAAAGAGCCATACCTCTTTTACATGATATCATTAATAAAGAGAAAACAGTCCTTGATAAAGCTGAATTGGAAACATTAAAATATTCAGCAGAAGAATTAGCGCAGCAAGCACTACTCCATCCTGGCAAATACCTTCATTCATTACAGAATCTAAAACGCATCACTCAGAAAGGCGCTATATTAAATAATCATAAAAGTGTGCTTCAAATGATTTTGAAAGATTTTACCACGGTGCTACCCGATTCGCAGCCTTCATTACAATCAAAAAATGAATCAGCTTCTGACTGGAATGTATTATTGATCAATGAAATGAGACAAGTGCAGCATGATTGATCATCTAAGAATCTTCCATATAGAGTGGCTTTGGCCTGTAGTTATCGTTTCTTCTATTTTGTTTATTGGACTTGTAATTAAAGAAGTGATTCGTAAGAACAAACGGCAAGTGCTGTTTCGCATTTTCTTTTCAGTCCTTATGATTGCCACTACTTCTTTTTTAATTCTCCAACTACAAGTGAGTAAACATCATTCGTATAATTACGTCGCCATTTTAACGCCCGACTTTAAAGAATCTCAACTGGATAGTCTAATAGCACTTTATCCTAAGTTAAAAAAGCTTGCAATATCCGCTGATTTTCCTCAAAACATAACGAATGACGCAGGCTTTATCCTCGGTAATGGCATAGCTATTCATGACTTAAATAAGATGAATCCATCGTCTTTTCAATTCCTGAGTGGTAATCCGTTGAATGGGGTGGTTAAATTAAATTATAATAAGTCACCAATAGAGGAAGAATCTATTGAACTCATAGGTAGATTTCATGATCAAACGAATTATTCAAAAAAGATATATTTAGAGCTAGATGGAATCGTATTGGATTCAGCTTTATTGAAAGGAAAAAATCAAGCATTCAGACTTAACAGTAAAGCTCATTCTTCTGGAGATTTTATTTATTCAGTGGTTTGTAAAGATAGTATTGGAAATGTCATTACTGCTGATCCACTTCCTGTAACTATTCTAAAGAAAAAATTGAAGCATATACTTTTCATTAATCAATTTCCCACTTTTGAGATAAAGTATTTAAAGAATTATTTATCAGAGGAAGGTCATCAAGTATTGGTCAGAAATGAGCTGTCTGCAAATAAATTCAAATTTGAATTTTATAATACCCAGGCAAAGAGTCTCCGTTATGTTAATACAGATTTGTTAAGTATTATTGACTTAGTCATTGTTGATTCCGAGTCATTGAACAAACTTTCAAATAGTGAGCTTCTTGCGTTAAAAAATGCCATGTCCAAACAAGGTTTAGGGCTGTTTATCTTTCCTGATGAAAATTATCTTAAAAGAAAGCCCTCTAGAATTTGGGATGCTTTCTCTTTTATAGCTTGGCCTGAGAATCAGGCATTGAAGCAATATACTAGTATTGAAATAGCTCCTTATAAGATTAATCACGGTTTGTTAACTACGCCTCTGGTTAAATCAGAGAAAGGTAATACTATTGCTGCCGCAAATAATGTGGGTAAAGGTAAAATAGGCACTTCATTAATAAGAAACTCTTATTATTTATGGCTTTCTGGGCAGAAGAAAGAATATAAGAAGCTTTGGAATGAAGTAATTTCTGCGGTTATGTCTGAATCATATGATCAATCGGTTGAGTTAATAAATTCCGAACCTGTTTTCAGTAGCAATATTCCCTATAAATTAGTGATAGATAGTAATAAAGACTCTTCCAATCTTACCAATCAGCTTCATGATTTTCCACTAGTTAAAGAACTTTATTCGAGAAAATGGACCACAATGATATGGCCTGAAAACCATGCTTGGAATAATATTGCCATTGCTGATACAGTTCGTACCAGTTATTTCGTGAATGATAATAGTTGGGATGTGATGAAAGCATTTAAAAAGAGACAGGCTAATTCAGTTTATTTTGCTAAACAACAAGCTATTGAAAATAATATAGTAAAGGAAAATATTAAATGGGAAGATGCTAATTATTGGCTACTATTTTGTCTATTTATCTTATCTGCAGGATATTTGTGGCTTGAACCAAAGCTATAATGAGTAAATCTAAAAAGATATTTCTGATCGTTGCACTTGTGTTTTTCGCAGTTATGGCATATATCGGTTATGACATTTCGTCGCGTACAACATTTCCTGGCTCAAAACCTCAATTGAAAGAAAGATTAATGAATCAGGAAGAGGAGACTGACAGTTCTAATAGTCATATAGACTCAATAAAACCATACCGTTAAAGCAGGGGAAAGTTGTAGAGAAGTGATTAATAAAAAGGCCTTTGAAAACGAAGTTTCAAAGGCCTTTTTATAATTTATTATTCTGGGTTAGAACTTAAATACGCTAGGACATTCCACATTACCGTGAATCTTTCTTATTCGGAATCTGTAATTGAGCGAAAACTCATGACTACCTGATGAATATTGTTTCATGTCTGAAGAAGTCCAATCATATGAATAGCCAAAATTTAAAGATTCAGTGATTTTTAATTGTATATAGGTAACGATAGCGTCTACATTTCGATAGGATGCTCCTACACTAAATACATCATAAAATATGAAGCCGGCATTTAAATCCATACTTAAAGGTTGTCCTTCTTGTCCTCTTAATAATACAGTAGGGTTGAAAACAACGGTTTTCATTCTACTGAGCGGTAAAGTCATTCCACCATGGAAGTAGTAGTACCTGGCTTCTTTGACACCATTTGCTAAAGCTTCAGCATCAGTAATATCTACACTGTTAGTTAAGATAAAAGGAACAGACAAGCCAGCGAAAAATAAGTCATTGCTATAATATACACCTGCTCCAAAGTTAGGCTTAAACTTATTATCGAAAGCTGCAAATGAAGGGTCATTAGGATCTTTCAAATTCAAGCTGCTGAAGTCAGCAGAGGTTAAGTTAAAACCAGCCTGAAGTCCCATGGAAAAAGTACCCATTGCAGACCTAATTATAAAAGCATAACTACCAAAAACACTATTGTTATTATAACTTCCTATTTGGTCATTGGCTACCAGGAGTCCTACACCAATTTTATTCTTAAGTAGAGATGTATGTCCACTGAAAGAAAAAGTCTTCGGAGCTCCATCAAAGTTAACCCACTGGTTTCTATACATGGCCGTAGCACTTACCTGTACATGACTACCCGCTACTGCCGGATTGATAACTAGCGGGTTGAAAATATACTGTGAGTAAACCGGATATTGCTGGGCTTCTGTTTTTATGACAGACATAAAAACAAGAGCCACAATAAGGGTCAGACTATTTTTGTTAAGCTTAAAAAATAACTTCATGCTATTATCAGTTTACAATTTCTAAGTATCCTGCTAGTGGCTTAGTGCCATTTCGTTTATCAATGATGTAGAAGTAGGTTCCATCTGGCAGATCGGTTCCCATGACACTAATTCCTTTATTAGATACTCCATTAAAGAAATTATTCTCGTTATCATAACCTTCTGTCTCGTAAACAAGAGTACCAGCACGGTTAAATATCTTCACTATACTTTCCTCAAAATTCTCAATACAATCAATGTAGAACCTGTCATTTCCGTAGCCTGAACGTCTTGCTATACCTCTGTGAGGGGTAGGATTTCCAAGTATTTCAACATCTTCACTCACATAACACTGAGTACTAGAGTAGACGTGAACAGTATAGATACCTCCACCGATGTCTGCCAAAATAAATCCTCTGTTAAGCACAGCAGTAGAATCAGCAGGATCACCTCCTTCTTTTGTCCAAATTACTCTCGCAATATCTACTGTACTAGTAGGAACTAGTGTAATAGCTCCATTTGGTGTGCTACAATCAGGATTTACAATGGAGAATGTAAATTCAGGATATGTTTCTTCATGAAGAATTTGAGCGGTAGCTATTCCTGTACAGTGAGATTCATTGTTTTTAGCTACTACTGTGTAAAAGCCTTCAGGTAAATTTCTTAATCTTTCACTTGTTCCAATAGGAGGGCCAGTAGGCTCTTTTCCTTCATACCAGGTAAATGAATATCCTACGGTGCTACTATCTACAGATGCAGAAAGCATGCCTCTTGGTACTTCATAACATCCAATATCATGTGCTTCTATTTTTATAGTTGGTATAAATGCTGCTGGTAGATTAATGCCAACTTGTACGTCATCGGTTCCACTACATTGCGTAATGTTATCTGTAGCTAAAACAGTATAAGGTATACTAGCTTTTAATTTTGAAACCTCTGGTCCGGTAAATGCAGTAGGGGCTGTTTCCGTATCTATTTCCGTGCCTTCAAACCATTGGAAAGTGTACCCTACAACAGTTCCAGCCACTGAAACCCTTGCAGCACCATCTGCGTAATTTTCATCACAAACTGTAATAGGAGCAAAAGCTTCAGCTACAGGTACTGGCATAACCAAATTCTCTTGAACGGTAAGAGTTAGTGGGTTTGATATACAGTTAACAGGATCGGTATTACTAGTGGCTACTACGGTGTATTGTCCAGCAGGAATATTATCCCATTCTTTTCCGAGACTATTGCCTAAACTAACGTTAGTCCATTCATAGGTATAATCATTACTTGCCCCACTTGTGATGGCTGCAAATACAGAACCGTTACTGTTAGTGGCGCAATTAGTGACATCAATTGCTGAGCCTTCTATGGTTACCTCTTTAATTTCTATACCCATGCGGTAAGTTTCTGTAGCGGTACAGTAGCTATCATTATTGGTTACTCTAACTGTATAAAGGCTGTTAGCATCTAAGTTTGTAGCTGTTTCTCCGTTAGCTCCAGTAACATTTGATGGGTTGAGTGGAGCTGCTGAAGTGGTTGTTCCATTGAACCATTCGTAGGTATATCCGCTGGTACTAGTACCAGAAGCTAGAACCTCTAATTGACCTATTTGAGGAGTTGGGAATAAACATTGAGAAGGATTGGAGAAATCCACTAAAGTGATACTTGGGTTGTTAATGGTTTCATCCTCAATCGTAAATTCAATCCTTGCTGCACTACAATTATTTATGTTATTAACTACTGTAACAGAATAGGTCCCGGCCTGAGCGAGTCGATCAATAAAGTTTTGTCCTGCTGGAACTGGTATCTGTACGGAATTAGGGTCAAACCATTGATAAGAATAGTCAGCCAAATTCGCGTCAGCATTATCTTCTAAAATTCTGGTGACTTCAACGTAGCTGCCATTATTGCTTGGATCGCAACTAATAATATTTGTAATAGATAAGTCTCCTCTTGGCACCGAAATAGTGGGAGGGTTATCATATATTCTATATGTACGACTAGTCAAACACCTTCTATATTGACTGATATCTTCCACCTCTACTGTATAGTAGCCAGCAGGTAGGTTTATCAAATGATCGCTACTGCTTACATAAGCAGGGTCAATAGGTGTAGAATTGTTTTCCCCCTTGTACCAAACTACATCAAATTCGGATAAAGGTCTGGATCCGCCATCTATTTCAATGATAATTTCACCATTACCATCTGTGCTAGCACCACTACAGAAAGTATTCTCGTTCAAGGTGGTAGCTCTAATAGATGGATACTCCACGATAAGTTCTATTTCAGCTCGTACTATAGGATCTTCACAAGCCGCAATAGCAGGGTCAAAAGGACGAGCGGTAACACTATAATTACCACTTGGTAAGTTGTTGAAGGTATAGTTCGTCGTACCTGCTACACCATTTTCTGTTCTATATACTGTTCCAATAACATCGTCACCCTCATATAAAAATATGGCATAGGAACTCTCATCATAACCCAAAATACTGGTAGGCTTTAAGGTTACTGTTATGCTTCCATTATCATCACTGCAATAAGATGCTGTACTAACAATATCTAGGTCCAATTGGTGTCCATCGTTTTTGGGCATATAGAATACAGCGGTTTCTTCACAATGCGTAACCAGGTTTCTAGCTAAAACTGTATAGTTTCCTGAAGTTAAGCTAGTAGCCGTAAATTCGTTAGTTCCTTGTAGGAAAGGGGTAACGGTTGCAGGGTCTACATTTCCCTCATACCAAGAGATATCATAGTCTGCCGAGCTAGGAGATACATTAATGGCTAAGACACCGCTATCTTCACTACAGTCATTAGGGAAACTAGATGCGGTGGCATCTACCTCTATTCTAATTACTGGCGCTTCGATTGTAACAGTTTCTATATTGGAGGCAGCACAAAAAGACACATTATTTACTGCCTGTACGGTGTAAGTACGCGCTTCTAGATTAGATAAAACGTTAGACGTTTCTGTGAAATCCGGAGTAGCTTTTACTGATGGACCTTCATAGTAATAGAAAGTATAATTAGAAACATCTCCAGAAGTACCATTTTCATCTACACCAACTGTGATACTACCATTGAAGGGCGCACATTGGGTTACGTCAGTTTTATTATCTATGGAAATTTGAGGTATAGTTATATCATTATCAATAATAACTTCTGCCGTATCAAAACACCCGTTGGCATCTATCACTTTTACTGTGTAAATGCCTTTGGCAAAGTTGTTTACAGTTGCTGTATTTGCTACAGCAGTACCAATAGTATTTTGTCCTTCATACCACTCATACGTGTATGGAGCCGTTCCGCTTGTAGCAGAGGCTTCAGCTGAGCCTAAGGGTTGAAGGTCATCACATGAAAAGTTATCTGAGATTTTAACTACTTGAGCTACTGGAGGAACTGTTTGGTTAATAGTAACCGTGACGGTATCCGTAGAGCAACCAGTGTTTTTATCAAAAGCGATTACAGTATAATCTCCTTGTGGTAAATTGCTTAAATTAGCCCCTGTAGCATTGGGTGTGGGTAGGGGAGTAGAGGCATAATACCACTCAAAATCATAGTCAGTAGTATTACCGGCTACATTTGCAGAGACTGTACCAGAATTGGCATTCGAGCAACTAATATCAGTGGCAGTTGCAGTCACGAGACTTCGAACCCTATTGTCAGTCACGTTCATACTTTCTATTGTAGAGCATCCCGTTAATTTTTCGGTTACAATCACTGTATAACTTAGCCCTCCAGTCAAACTGTTAATAGTATGACTGGTGCCTATTACTTCACCTGAAGTGAGGTCACCTACATACCATTCATAGGTATATTTTCCTTGGGGCTGCTTAACCCCATTTTCATCAAAAACATTCACTGTTAACCTACCATTTGGTGATGCGCAGTTATTGTCACCACGATTTTCCTCTATTTGAGCTAAGATGGGTCTAGTTTCTGAACCTACAGTAACTACTCCTTGTATTTCTGAATCACACTGTGCCGTTTTATGTACTGCATATACTGAGTATGTACCTGATGGGATTCCTGTATACACAGCTCCTTCATAATCAGGTGTTCCGTTGATATCATTGCCTGGGTTGAACCAATAAAAATCATACTCCGAAGTAACCTCAGTGCTTCCTTCAAGTCTGAAAGCTCTGGCTGTTCCGTTAGGGGAAGCGGTTGGCGAACATCTAATATCAGGTGTAGTAGCCACTGATATTTCAAAGGGTATTGGGTTAACCTCTGCTGAAACTATATTATCATAATTACATTCTAAAAAGTCGGTATTACCTTTAAAAGGATCTGGTAAGGGAACAGTGGTTCCATTGTCATTCAAAACAACAAATAATGTAAAGGCGGATCCCGGTCCGGTAACGGTCAAGTCATTCACTTCATATATATCTCCTACACGGAAATTATTGAAGGTAAAGTATTCAGTTGAAAGCCTAACGGTTTCGTTGGTTTGCGGATTATTTTGATAAAATGTAATTGGTAGTTCTCCTGTAAGATCATTGTCTCCAGTATTAGTTACCCTAAATGATATTTTGAAATCCATTTCAGGACAACTAGGAGGCTCCACGGTCAGAGAACCATCTACTATTTCCAAATCAGGACGGGCGTAGGTCGGGCAGCCGTAGGAATTGAGGTAAGGAGACTGGTTCAAAAAACCATTTAAAGGTCTTCTATCTCCATCAGAGCAAGTGCCATTTGACCAAATAAGGTGGTGCTTTTGTTGTCTAATAGGGATCGTTAAATCGTTATTGACATTTACATTGAAATAGGCATGCTGATTCCATAATCTTCGTGCAGGCACCCATGGCTCAGTATCTGATTTATATACTCTAACCTGACCATATATCCAGTTGCTATTATCATTAAACTGTCCTCTAGTCATATTATCGTTTGTAGCACAAGCCACACAGATTTCAGTAGATCCATCAGCATCTACATCTGCTACAATCGGGTAATCAACGTTGGTTCTGGAGATACATTTCTTTGCGGTATTTACGGTTCCATCACCATTAATAATATAGAGATATTCTTCATCTCTATAAACAATTTCCATTTTCCCATCGCCGTTAAAATCAAATAGTGTACAACCCGTATATCCAGATGTTTCTTCTTTAATTGATTTCTTCCAGTGTAGTGTGAAGTCCTCTTTTAGTGCATACAAATAACCACCTGTAACATAGGAAACATTGAGTTTTCCATCTCCATCAAGGTCTCCAATATTAAGTCGACCAGTGCCATTTCTCCAGTTATAGCTAGGATCTTGGTAGGTTCTTACGGTGTTGTTATGAACATCCCAAAAATACACAGTGGTATAGTCTCCATGTCGCCAGCCTCCATACTCCATTCTGCCAGTGGTAATTACATCTAAATAGCCATCTTGATTATAATCGGCTATACTCGTAGCAGCTTCAGTTATTTTAGGTCTGTAGAAAGCTGGCATTTGTCTTTCTAATGTAAGTGTACCAGCAACAAGATCTACAGAATAAATTTTATCTCCTATCACTAATTCTAAATCCTCATCACCCAATATATCAACCGCAACCGGACCACCATTTAGGTCCCGCCAGGTATTGGGTGTTCCTGCTACCAGTACCTCACCCGTAGACGCATTTCTTATTTCATTTTTGTAGTATAACTCAACTTGACCATCGCCATTAAAATCAGCTAAACTGGTGTGAACAGGATCATTACTGAATCTTTCGGTTCTCCATAACTCTTGAAGTTGGCAATTATAGGCTGTGATATAATAACCGGTTTCTACAGAAAATATTTCGCCGCATGATTCAGGATATGAGTTATTGGGATTAGGAACATTACCAATGTTTACGTACCACATAAGATCCCTAGGAGTTCTAGTAACATTTTTTACTGCTCCTGTTTGGCCATCTAGAATTGTTATTCTTCTTCCGGTCCTACTTTTTGTAACTATTTCAGGGATTCCATCACCATCTAAGTCACCTATGGCAATCCTTCCTAAATGATCAGCTGTCTGATCAGCAGATTGAAAATCCAAAGCCATAGCGAAGTCTGGAAAGCTATTAGGCTCAACCTCACATGTGGCATCATTTCCGAAATAAAATCCGTTACAATCGTCGTTATCAGAGCAATCTGGATCATAGCAATCAATGAAGCCATCACCATCATCGTCTATCCCGTTATTACACACTTCCTGTGCAAAGCCACCAGTAGCAGCCAGTAGAAGTGACAATAAAATGACCAATTTTTTCATAAGCAATGCGTTTTACACTTTATCCCTTGGTCATTGATAGGATTTACGAGGGTGTTGTAACTGCTAAATCGTAAAAAAGTGATACAAAAAGCGAAATTTTAAGACGAGTCGACATATTTCGTCGATGAAGTGACTTATTTCTATCTGAGAATGGTTATACTCCCAGATTTTGCCACTTCAGAACCATCACACTTAATTACATAGTAGTATACTCCGTCAGGTAGCATTTTGCCGTTAGAAGTGCCATCCCAGTCATTATTGTAGGGTTGGGCCTCATATAGTATATTACCAGTCTGATCGATTATTGTGACTATACATTCTGGAAATTGTTCAATTTTATCTATAACCCATAAGTCATTAATATTATCTCCAGAATTTGGTGAAAAAAAGTTCTTAGGTTTAATAATATTACCAACCATATCGGTAGCAACAAAAAGGTCTATGGAGCCTATTCCATAGCATCCGTTATTATCTCTTCCTTCTACCGTATAGGTTTCAGATTGGTTTACTGTTGCTATTGGGTTAGAAATAGTGGAGTCATTAAGTGAATTGCCAGGAGACCAAAGATAGTTTGCTAGTCCGGTAGCGTTTAGTTGTACATTACTTCCCGGTGAAACTGTAATACTATCCGCAGTAATATTAACTACTGTTTCAGGATAGGCATCAAGTGTGATATTTCCCAAATTGTCACATCCGTTGCTGGTGTTCACTAACATGACTGAGTAATTACCCGCCTCTGAAACTGTAATGTCAGCGGTGGTTTCACCCGTACTCCATTCAATTTGGTAGTTATTCGGAATATTGCCTAAGCTAAGCGTTACTTCCTCTTGAAAACACATTGGGTTTTGTGATGCTTCTATTTCTACATCAAGTCCATCATCTATAATTGTAATTTGCTTGGAGAAAGTGTCCGAGCATGTAGAGCCTTCATAACTTACTTTTAATACAACATCGTAGGTACCAGGCACACTATATGAATGTCCCGGCTCTTTATTTTCCATAATGGCACCATCACCGAAAGTCCACCTATGATTTACTGTAGCATTGGGATCTACAGTGCTGTTATTTTTGAATAGAACATTTTGTTTTGTGCAGGCATCATCGGCAACAATAAAAGAAGCGTTAGGTGCTGACAGTATTGATACTTCTATTGAGTTAGATTGAATATCAGGACATGACGCATTATTGAGATCAGTTATTTTTACATAATATTTCTGAGTACCAGGAGTGTTTACAGAAAGGGTTGCACCTGTTTGCCCAGAAATATTACCTGATTCATTGGCCCATTGATAGGAATAATCAGAAGTGTTGAATGGGCTCACTGTTAAAGTAATAGGGCTACCTTGGCAAGATGCTGTTTCTGGAGCAGAAACAGTAAAACTTGGTACATCTACCGATTGAACTAGTACGGTTTCTGTTGCTATTAGGCAACCCGCAGAATTATCATAAATCTTTACGCTATATTCTCCTACATTAATAGCCGCAAATGAAGTCACTAATGCAGGGTTAGAAGTTGATGTGAAATTGTTAGGACCAGACCACTCAAAAGTTTTACCGCTTACATTACCGGTTACTTGCAAAGTGGCAGTTCCACCAATACATACAGGATCTACCGGAGTAATGGCAAATGAAGCAGCAGTAGAAGTAACTACTTCGATACTGATTGGGTCTGATGTCTCTGAACATGCTCCTAGTGAAAGGGTAACTTCGTAAGTGTGGGTGCCCGTAGTGCTAGCAGTAAAGGTATTGCTAGGTCCAGTTTGTTGTGTAGCTCCATCCATGCGCCAGGTATAAGTAGCATTGGGTACGGCTTGAGTTTCTAATTCTACTAGATTGGAAGCGCAAACGGTTAATGGACCTTCTTCATTTAAGACTGGAGTTACGCATTTTTTATTCATTAGTATGCCTATTCTGGCTTGTGCAAAAATGGTAAATACAATATCAGGCTTTCCATCCATATTGAGATCTCCTACCTTCACATTTCTGGTTCGGTCGGAAACACCTAAGTTTAATGTTGCGTAATTTAATGCGGTTGAACGATATAATACTGAAACTATAGATGCATTAGAGTTACCTACCACAAAGTCTTCAAATCCATCTCCATCTATATCTCCTAAATCTAGACCCCAAGGTCTATCTCCAGCAGATACCCTGTTGCTAGCATTGACGTTAAACGAAATGGCACCCCCATTGCTTGAGGTGTTCAAATAATAAGCAACGTCACTATTAAGGTATCGTGATGCTATCAAATCGATCTTACCATCTCTGTTAATATCAGAAGCTCTTAAATTTACTATAGTACCTGCAGCAGCTATGGCACTTACAGTTGCGAATTGAATATTTCCTGGTGTACTATTATTTCTTAAAATAAAAAGACCTCCACCATCTGTAAAATATAGACTGGCTGCAATATCTGGTTTGCCGTCATTGTTTAAATCATCAACCAGTAGGGGCCCAGTTTGTAAAGACCTCCCTAAATTTAATGATATAGGTGCTGCAAAGGATACAGAAGCATTAGAAGTGTTTCTTAAAATATATATTTTGCCGTTATCCGCCTGATCAGAAACCACTAAATCAGGTTTACCGTCCCCATCAAGATCAGCAATATCTACCAACTTGGTTTTAGAGGATGGGATATCTATTATGTAGGGTGAGGCACCAAAGCTTATCGCTCCACCACTTGAGTTCGTTAAGATAAATACTCGGCTAGAGGGGTCGCTATCATTGCCTTCAGATAGAATTACGTCTGGTTTGTTATCTCCATTCAAATCTGCTGAAGTGATATTCAGCGAGGTGGCAGTGGATGGTAAACTATAAGTGGACGCATTAAAACTGGGGCTAGGAGCTCCTACTGTGGTTGTGCTATTTTGTAATATTTGTATAGAGTTACTGCCTGCACTTGTAACCATTATGTCATTTTTTGCATCGTTATTAAAATCGGATATGACTAGATCATAAGGTGTGGGTTGGGTGGGTAAGTTAATTTCTGCACTGAAATCACTGGCAGTTAAGCCTGTCTCTCCTCCAAAACTTAAAATAAAGGGAAAGGGACTAGATGCTGAATTTCTATTACTATTCGTAACCGTGATGTGATCAAAAGTAGCATTTGCAGGAACTTCCACTTCGATAATTTGAGAAGTACTGGAAAGTATATTAGCTCTTGCATTTCCAAAGCTTACTACACAAGGTGAGCTGAAGTTACTGCCTGTAATAGTTATCTTCTGCCCAACGTACCCATATCCTGGTGAAACCGAAGCAATATCAGGAACTTGTGCACAAAGAACGCCGCTTACCAACATTAGACATATAGACAGAAGAGTAATTCTTCTTATATGGTAAGATTTAGTTTGCATATTATGAGTTTATAGTAAACATAACTTCAGGTGATCTTTATATTTATTGCTGAACAGTGATAATGGTAACACTTTTATATTTAGTTAATTCCTGAACCGCTCTTCTTTGTTCGTTAGCTTCCTTTAATTTATAGGTTTGGAAGCTATATACGTGGTACTTTTTATCAATATTGTTATAAAAAATATTTGTGTATAACTCTCTCTCCGCCATTCGACGAACAAATTCATCAGCAGAATTGAAATCTTTGAATGATTTTATAACAACATAATACTTTTTTAAATTTCCATCTCCTTGATCATCTCCACCTTCAGAGATATCATCTGCGGAGAAGCGTGCTCTGTGAGTTTCGGTTTTTTCTAAGGTGCGAAGTATAGGTTTGCTACGTTCTATCTTTTTCTTTTCTCCTATTCTCAAAGTCAACTGCACTTCGTGGGTGCCTTGCGGAAGCCCTTCTACATGTTCAGACGCTGGCTCATAAGCGTAACTGAAAAGGAAATTTTTAATTTTAAGTCCTAATAATCCTGAAGCTCCATAATTCATTCTATAGGAACCACCCACCCAAAAATTCTCTGTTAGGTTAAGTGTGGCTAAAACCTCTATTCTTTGGTCTTGAACTTTAGAATATTTATATAAAAAATACAGCTGTAAGGGAGCGTATGGATCTTCAATTTCCACTCTTCGTTTCATTCGGCCGTATTTGCGAGTCACGATTTTTTTCTCCAATGGCTTTTTAAAATATGTGACAAACTGGACTTCATCAAATGGAGAAAACTCATAAGAGGTGAAGCTCTCAGGGTTTAAATACGTAGGACTGAAAAGTCTAGGTAAACTAATTCCTATATTTAATCCACTCTTAGATGTAAGCTTAAAACCAGCATTAGCAATAGGTTGCATATTATTACTGGTATAATCTACCAAAACGGGATCATCAGGATCGTCAATGGCATTGAGATCTATAGTATTAGATGTTAATCCTGCTGAAATTCCAAAGTTCAACGTAGTTATCTTGGTTAAATACGCTCGATAACTATAAGTGAATAGGAGGTCATTAGTATTTAACAAGCCTCTTTCAAAATTACGTATGGTTACGCCTACTGACGCCTTTTTGTAACTGAATGGTGTTTGAAAAGTAAAAGTAGAAACTACTGGAGCTCCTTCAATTCCTCTCCACTGCTGCCTGTGATTAAAATCAAAACTCATATAACCTGACATTCCTACCTCAGCAGGATTTATCAAATAGGGGTTATTATAGAAATGATTATACACTGGAGCAAGTTGTGCATTAACCTTCCATGCCAAAAAGAGTAGTAGTATAAAAAAATATTTACTCATTAAGGAGTCCTAAAATCAGATAAATCTGGTATAAAAAAATTATAAATACCTTAAAGCCACCCCATAAAGTACATCAATTGAAACTTATCTCAAAATAAATACATTCCTACGGCAAAAAAAATTATAAATTGGGTTACTTCACAAGTGCAAAAAAAATGAATAATAGTTGGCTTAAAAAATTTAAGACGAAAAATGTATCGAAACTACCCATGAATAATTACGGAACGCGAATTGTAACTACAATATTTTTTTCTTTTGTATTATTTTTTTTAACTATTCCAGCTAAATCTCAATTATTAATTGGACCAAGAGTGGGGGTTCAATATACTTGGGTAAGATATTCTGATTCAGATTATAGAGATTCTGTCAGTGTTAGTCCTGTGCTAAATTATTTTGCTGGTTTTACTACGGCCTTTAGGGTTAAAAACCGATTTTTCCTGGAGATAGATTTACTTTATTCTAGAATGGGAAAAGAAGTGGAGAGTAAGATAGACGAATCTTTAGAGTACAAAATGTATACTGATCATATCCAGCTTCCTATTTTATATAGAGTTGACTTTAAAAAAGAAATAGGAAAGGACAAGTCTTTTAAATGGTATGTCGGTGCAGGCCCTACACTTAGCTATTGGTTAAGTGGTCACGGTACCGTTTCATCTAGCGAACTAATAGAAAGAGGCATCGATAAAATCGATTATAAAGTAAAATTTAATAGTGATTATAATGAAGCGGCTGATGATGAATTAGGTATTCCTGATCCTAACAGGTTACAATTAGGTTTGAATATAGGAGGTGGGCTGGTTTTTGAATTTCCCGGGGTGTCTTCTTTGGCTGTGGATTTAAGGTTTGAAATGGGACATTCCTATTTGGGTAAAGGTGATGCTGCTGAATTTAGGGATATTGTTTTATTCACTGATTCTATGGAAAGTAAAAACATGGCTATCAAGATAGGAGTGTCATACTTGATGGATACCAGAATTTCTGAGCGTAAGAAAGGTAAGAGCTCTATTAAAAGACGTTGATAAAAAGGCTTAAGCATTGATGCTTAAGCCAAATCATCTATTTCTAGTGATTCTAAAATATCGGCTAGTTCATCATAGTCTTTATACCCTGGCCTTAGTTCATTTCCTCCTTGGAGGGCAATACCTGCTGCTTTTGTTTTTTCGAGTAGCTGTTCTATGTTGCTTTCATTAACTCCTGAGCTCAGCAAAATTTTATAGTTATCTTTATGCTGAAATATGAGGTCTAGTTCTTTCTCAGACCATTCGTCGGTCTCACCACTTACAAGAAGATATACTACAGGTAAATTTGGATCTATATGGGGCAAATCTTTGACTGAAATTGATAGAATAAGTGAGAAAGACTCACTATTTAGCTCTTTGGCCTGTTCAGGATTATTTATTTGCACAAAACTTACATTATACTGATTTATAGTCTCTTGTATTTTTTGTGTAGAAGAATTCTCAAATTCACCCACATATTCCACTCCAGATAACCACTCGGTGAGTTCACTAAATTTCTCAGGTGAGATATAACTTTCAGTTCCTTCTTCTAAAGAAAAGCCTATTTGATTTACCTCCATGCCGGCACAGTATCGGGCATCAGAGAGGTTGTTTACAGAGCTTACTTTTACAAATGTTTTTAAGGCCATAGATAAATTTTATTAGCTGATCAGTAAAATCCATTAAAAATTCGGGCAAAACTAAGGTAAAATAATTTGATTCGCATGACAATTGTCCGAGAAGGACGTTATACTACGAAACAGATAATTTTCATAAATTAGCATAAAACTAAACGACATGGCAGTAGAAGTTTTAACAGACAATGATTTTTCTTCAACTATTAAAGAAGAAGATAAAGTAATAGTAAAGTATTTTGCCGGCTGGTGTGGTAGCTGCAGGCTATTTGCCCCAAAGTTTAAAAGACTTTCTGGAGATGAGCGTTTTTCTGATATTAAGTTTGTAGACGTAGATGCAGAAAATAATCCAGAAGCTAGGAAATTAGCTGGAGTGACTAACCTTCCTTTCTTTGCCGTTTTTAAAAAAGGAGAACTTTTAGGAACAGTTTCTACAAGCAAAGAGGAAGGAGTACTAGAATTGTTGAGTCAACTAAACTAATGGAGATATGAAAATCCCGGAAATAAAAAGGCTGGTGGAGAATCATCAGTTAGAAGAATTAATACAAGCAGAGGAAGATCTTGTTAATGAAAAAGATTTAGATATTACTGTTAATGGAGAAGATGAAGGCGAGCAACTGACTCACATTTTTGCAGCTATTTTTATAATTAACAAGATGAATGACGATCAGGTAGATTTCAAAACTGCACTTAGAGAATACACTGGTAAAGTAAGAGAGTCCATTAACTAAAGTATTACCCTAATATAAGTCCTTTGAAGCTTCAGATATTTAGAGCAATGTTTCGAATATCTGGAGCTTTTTTATTTTATTGTCTCTAAATTTTGCTAGTCTTTATTTAACTTCAAATAAATTAATGAAGAAGCTTTTTTTAATATTTATAGTTTTTGCGGCCTGTAGATCTGAGGATGCAGATCCTGATAACTCCAGACTAGGCCTTGATTTTTACCCCATTGAGGTTGGTACATTTCAGGTATATCAGGTGGATCGCATTGATTATCGAATTACTGGAGAAATAGAGCGTAGTAGCTATGAACTAAAGGTTGAAGTAGTGGACTCCTTCTACAATCAAACAGGAACGCTTACTTACATTACTCACCAATCCAAAAGATCTGATAAAAATACCGACTGGCAGTTCAGCACGGCTTGGCCAGTACGTATCACCCCTTATCAGATTGTACAAACAGAAGATAATATTCCCTATATTAAGTTAAGCTTACCTATAGAAAATGGAAAAGAATGGGATGGCAATGCTTCAAATACGTATGAAGAAGATATTTATAAAATGGATAGTATCAATTCTTTATATATAACACCCTTATCTGATACTATTAATTCTACGCTTACTGTAATACAGTCTGATAATCAGGATTTTACGGTGCAGCAAGATCGTAGGTATGAGATATATGCCCGAAGCATTGGGTTAGTTTATAAAGAAGATATATCGCTTCAATATTGCACTGACCCTAAATGTATAGGGCAGCAGCAGGTAATTGAAGGAAAAGAATATCGACAATATTTAATTGATTATGGCAAAAACTAGATTTATACTTTCTGTCATGTATTTTCTTCTATCCATCTCCTGGGTATGTGCACAGAATCGTTATATGGTCTTTTTCTCTGATAAGAATGACTCACCTTATTCCATAAATACTCCTTCACAATTTTTGTCCGACAGAGCTATTGAAAGAAGGCTTAAGTTTGGTATAGCCATCGATGAAAATGATATACCAGTAAACCCTGATTACGTTAAAGGAATAAGTGAAATGGGGGTTGATGTTTATTATAAGTCCCGTTGGCTCAACGGTATTTTGATAGAAACGGATGCATCTACCGTTGAAGGACTAATTGAGCTTGAATATGTTAGCTCAGTGAGGTTATTGGCTCCAGGAAATAAACTTAGTAGAACGGCGCGTACACAGTATGAAGAGGATTTGAATGCCATGAATACGAGTACTAAGGAACAATTGAATATGATGGGGCTTAATCTATTGCATGAGGATGGTTTCACAGGTCATGGAATGTTAACAGCAGTATTAGATGGAGGTTTTTCAGGAATTAATACTATACAAGCCTTTACTCACTTGTATGATTCTAACAGATTAGTTTACACGTATGATTTGGTGCGCAACCATCAAAATATAGACGCTGGCAGCACGCATGGCACCAGAGTTTTATCGGTAATCGCCGGTTATAAAAAAGAGTCATATATTGGAAGTGCATATAATTCTGATTACATGTTGTTTATCACTGAGGATAGCGACACTGAATATACTATAGAAGAATATAATTGGCTCATTGCTGCCGAGCGTGCAGATAGCGCCGGTGCAGATATTATTAGTAGTTCACTAGGCTATTTTGATTTTGATGACGTCAGTATGAATTATGATTATAGTGACTATGATGGACATACTACTATAATAGCCCAAGCAGCAGATTTTGCTGCTAAGAGGGGGATTTTAGTGGTAGTGAGTGCGGGAAATGAGGGGGGAAGTAGTTGGAATTATATTACTTCTCCGGCTGATGCAGAAGGCGTGATCTCAGTAGGATCGGTTGACCTTGGCTACAACACCAGTTTATTTAGCTCTGGTGGACCTACTGCTGATGGACGGTTAAAGCCAGAGTTAATGGCTTTAGGCTCATCGACCAGTATTATTTCTGAGTCAGGAAATATTACTTCGGCCTCTGGCACTTCATATTCTACCCCGTTGGTGGCTGGTTTTGCAGCATGCTTATGGCAGCAAAATCCAGAGTTAAGTGCTCAGGAAGTGCGTGATCTTATGTTGAAAAATGCAACCAGATCTGGAAACCCGGATAATTTGTATGGATATGGCGTTCCTAATTATAGATACATCATTTCAGGAGTTGACAACGAATATGAAGAAAGCCGCTTTTTGGTCTATCCTAATCCTGTTATTAATGATGAAATCCATCTTGCTACTGATGTGAGTACTGGAAAAACCCTACTCATGCTTTACGCTAAAGATGGAGCTCTACTTTCAAAAGAAACTATTGATTTCTGCCAAAATAGAGATTATTCAATGAAAGTTAACTTGAGTAAAGGAATTTATTTCTTACAGGTTCTTGATGGAGACAAAAGCTACTACTTCAAAGTAGTTAAATACTAGCTGATTTTTTTATCTTTGAAAGCATGAATAAACCTTTTATTGCCCCTTCAGTTTTAGCCGCAGATTTCGCTAATATTCAGAGCGAAGTGGAAATGCTCAATGAGAGCGTTGCCGATTGGATACACGTAGATATTATGGACGGCAGATTTGTGCCTAATATTTCTTTTGGTATTCCTGTGGCCGAAGCAATAAACAGGCATGCTAAAAAGCCTCTGGATGTTCATTTAATGATTGAACAACCTGAAAATTATGTAGATCAGTTCTACAAAGCTGGAGCGGCCTCTATTACGGTGCATTACGAGGCCTGTCCGCATTTACATAGAAACATTCAACAAATAAAAGAGCTAGGTATTAAAGCGGGGGTAGCCCTCAATCCGCATACTAATGTACAATTGCTGGAGGATATTATTTCAGAAATAGACATAGTCCTTATCATGTCAGTTAATCCAGGCTTTGGAGGGCAGAAGTTTATTGAAAACACCTACAAAAAGGTAAAGCAGCTAAAAGAAATCATTATAGACGCCGGAGCGGATACTCTTATTGAAATCGATGGTGGAGTAAATGAAGGGAATGCCCGGAAATTGATTAATTCTGGTGCTGATGTTTTAGTGGCAGGTAGCTTTGTTTTTAAATCAGAAGACCCAAAAGGTACTATACTGGATTTGAAAAACGTTTAACCTTCACATGAAATTTTCAACCTTATTATTCTTCCTAACCTTAATCTACTCTTTCACTTATGGCCAAAGTGGTCTAAAAGGTACTGTTTACGACCAACAAGGACTTCCTTTAGAAGGAGTAAGTATCCAATTGACAGAAAATAACAAAGGAACTGTTACAGATTCTGAAGGTTATTTTAATCTCTTACTGACACCTGGCACATATATTATAGAGCTTAGGCACGTAGGCTACAATCCTGCTTTTGACACGGTTGCTGTAGCCGCTAATCATTTTATCAAGAAAACATATAATTTAAAAGAAAGGGCCGCTTTACTTCATGAAATAAGTATTGAAGACTATAGAACAAAGGATGATGAAGTTAGTGTAACACGTATCAAACCCATTTCTGCAGAATCTTTAGTAACTCCTTTTGGAGATTTTAACAAGATTTTAACCACCTTACCTGGGGTAGTGAGTAATAATGAACTTTCATCAGCCTATTCAGTAAGAGGGGGTAATTTTGACGAAAATCTGGTTTATGTGAATGAGATTCCGATTTATAGACCATTTCTGGTGAGCAACGGTCAGCAAGAGGGGCTCAGCTTTGTGAATACCGATATGGTGGAAAATGTATCTTTTTCTGCCGGAGGCTGGCAGCCAAAATACGGTGACAAGCTCGCTTCGGTGTTAAATGTGAATTATAAAAAAACTAATTCATTTGGCGCGTCAGCCAGTCTTCATTTATTAGGTGGCTCGGCTCATATAGAAGGCACCAATAATGATGAAAGACTTTCTTATGTGGCAGGCATCAGGCATAAATCAGCGCAGTATCTTTTAAATACGCTTGAAACACAAGGGGAGTACTTGCCAAGATTCACTGATATGCAGGCTTTTGTTAATTATAAGCTCAATAAAACTACTGAAATTGGAGTTTTAGCTTCTTACGCCAGAAACAGGTATTTAACTGAGCCGGAAAGTAGAGAAACTGATTTTGGTACGATTGGTCAATCATTTAGATTATTTGTAGGTTTCCAAGGTCAGGAAATCTTACAATATGATACCTATCAGGGAGGCATTAAGCTGACCAAGCATATCAATGATAAATGGATTTCTAAGTTAATCGTTTCAGGAGTTTATGGGCTTGAAAGAGAGTATACTGATGTGGAAGGAGCCTACCGTTTATGTGATGTAGATAAAAATCTAAGTAGCAACTCTTTTAATGAATGTATTTATATAAGAGGAATAGGTTCTAATTATGACTATGGTAGAAATACACTTGAAGCCAATATTATTAATGCAGAGGATCGAAATGTTTATCAGCTAGATGATAAAAATACTTTAGAGTTTGGATTAGGTTATTCATATCAAAACATTAAGGATCAGCTAGGTGAGTATTCATTTCGTGATTCATCCGATTATGTAATTGACATAGAATCATTGCAGGCTGAAAATAACCTTGAAAGCAACCGCTACACTGGATATGTACAGCATACTCATTATTTTTCTGACGAATTTTCGGCTACTTATGGCGCTCGGTTAAACTATTGGGATGTTAATGAAGAATTACTGATTAGTCCCAGAACACAGTTTTCATATAGCCCAAAATGGGAGAGAGACATTACTTTTAATGCGGCTGTGGGTGTATACCAGCAACAACCATTTTACCGAGAGTTAAGAAACTATCAAGGAGATCTTAACGAGGACCTTAAAGCACAGCGCTCTATGCATATTATAGGAGGTATGAATTATAGCTTTAAGTGGTGGGATAGGGATTTTAAATTCATCAGCGAACTGTATTATAAAAGAATTAGAAATGTTATTGCTTATGACATAGATAATGTAAAAGTGAGGTATTATGCTAATAATGATGCTAAAGCGTATGCTTCAGGGCTTGATATGAGACTTAGTGGTGAGTTTATACCAGGTACTGAATCATGGTTTAGTTTAGGAATTTTAAATACACGTGAAGATGTGGATGGTGATGGTAAGGGGTACATAAGAAGACCGACCGATCAGAGAGTAAATATGGCTATTTTCTTCCAAGATCATTTACCTTCTAACCCAACAGTAAGAGTAAGTCTAAATTTACTGTATGGAACGGGGTTGCCTTTTGGTCCTCCGAGAGATAAAGAGAGAAGGAACATTTTTAACGGAGGCTCCTATCGTAGGTTGGATGTAGGATTTTCGAAAATATTTTTCATTCAGGAAAATAAATATAAAAAAGAGAGACAATTCATTGTTAGCGCTGAGATATTAAACCTTTTAGGAACCTCTAACCCCATATCTTATACATGGGTGAGTGATGTTTCTAACAACAGTTTTGCAGTACCTAATACATTATCGGCAAGGTTTTTGAATGTTAAAATTTCAGTTAAAATATAGTTCTTACTTATAACACTTATTAACCTTGTCAGGTTTGTTTTAAATTAATTATTTATGAAAAATTCTATAAAAACTTTAACTGTAGTTATTTTTTCAGTGGCTATTCTTTTTGGTTGCTCTCAGAGAACAGTAACCAGAGTAAGTCCTGATCAGCAGATTGATCTTAGCGGCCGTTGGAATGATGTTGACTCTAAAATGGTGGCCAATAAGATGGTGCAGCAGTTCCTGAACAGTCCGAGATATCAGCAATATTCAAGTGATAATGGTAGAACACCAGCTATTATAGTAGGTTATATAAAAAATAAAACCAGCGAACATATTGACTCTGATAACTACATCAAGAAATTTGAGATGGAAATTTTTAACTCAGGCCTTGCAGACTTAGTAGAATCTGCTGAGTTCAGAGAAAAACTAAGAGAAGAAAGAGCAGACCAGCAAGAGTTTTCTTCTCCCGAAACAGCCGCCAGCTGGGGAAAAGAATATGGAGCAGATCTTATGCTTTTTGGAACTATGACTTCTGAAACAGATACTTACAACAAGAAAAAAGTAGTAAACTATATTACTACCCTTTACCTTACTGACCTGGAGACAAACAAAAGGGTATGGTACGGACAAGAAGAAATTAAAAAGTATATAGAAAATTAAAAATGCTTTAATCGCCTCTTAATCATTAATGATGGTTAGGAGGCGGTATTTTTTAAAGATATCATTTCCGTATCATTCGAGATCTATGAGGGGTTTTAAAGTAGTGGTTGTTGTAGTGTTAGCTCTTTTATCTTCTTGTGCTACCTATTATGAAGTAAATCAAGAGTTTAACTATGAATTTGAAAAGGGGCAGTTAAAGGCTGCTAATCAGACTCTTGCCAAGAAGAGTAAGAAGCTTGAGCAAAGCAAAAACAGACTCTTATATTACTTAAACAGAGGTGTAGTTCTTTCCATGCTGGGAGAGTATGAAGAAAGCAACCGATATCTAGAAAAAGCTTACCTCTATACAGAAGATTACCAGACTAATTATTTGAATGAAGCGGTTTCCATGCTCTCTAATCCTAATTTTGTAGCTTACAGGGGGGAGAATCATGAAAACCTGATGATGCTCTACTATAAAGCTCTTAATTACCTAAGAATGGGGCAATATGACAATGCACTGGTAGAGTGCAAACGTCTAAATATTAGACTGGACCAGCTTAGTGACAAATATAAGAGCGATAATAAATACAAAAAAGACGCCTTTATTCATACTTTGATGGGTATCATCTATGATGCTCAGCATGATTATAATAATGCTTTTATTGCATACAAAAACGCTTTAGAAATATATAAGGATGAATATGCCGATATGTTCGGCGTAAATGTTCCTCATCAGTTAAAAGAAGATATCCTTAGAACCGCATATCTTACAGGATTTCAACAGGAGTATGATCTCTATAAAAAGGAATTGGGTATGGAAGATTCTCAATACCAGCGCACTGATGGCGGTGATTTAGTGTTCTTCTGGCATAATGGTCTTGGGCCTGTAAAAGCCGAATGGAGTATTAATTTTGCAGTGGTAAGAGGTCAAGGTGGAGCGGTTAACTTTACTAACGAAGAATATGGACTTAGTTTTCCTTTTAATCTCAACTACAATGAGGAAACAGGCAGTACTGGCCTGGAAGATCTTGAATTTTTCAGAGTTGCTTTTCCGAAATACAAAGAAAGACCCACAGTGTATTCAAACGCAAATCTCAGCGTTAATGGCAAGCAATATTCTCTGGATCTAGCTGAAGATGTTAATGCTATTGCTTTTAAAAGCTTGAAAGAGAGGATGATAAAGGAGTTTGGTAAAGCTTTACTTCGTGTTGCTTTAAAGAAGGCCGCTGAGGAAGTGGCTCGAAATGAAAAGGATGGACTTGGTGCAGCTGTGAGTCTTTTCAATGCTATCACAGAAAAAGCAGATACCAGAAATTGGCAGACATTACCGCATAGCATTTATTATACACGAGTGCCTTTAAAAAAAGGGGAGCAGCATATAACATTAGAAATGCAGGGTAAGGACAATAAGGGAGTCCAGAAAGAGGAGTTTGTCTATCAGGTGCAATCAGGAGCAACTATCTTTCAAGCTTTTTGGTCCTTAGATTATGCGATAAAGCTCTATCCATAAGCACTAATTATCACGTTTATAGTCTTTTTTTTGAAAAAAAGTTGAATTACTAAATCAAAAAGCCTTTATTCGGGGTTTTGTATGTAAGAAATCAATTATTTATAAATAAAACAAAACGAATAAATGAGCAAGATCAATTTAATTTTGGCAACCCTATTTACTGTAATGATTTTCGGAACAGCGCAGGCACAAGACGATGAGTATGTAACTGACGAGAATTTGAGGAGATATGCCATTATGGAAGAGGTTATTGATGACATGAAGTCTGAAATTAGTGTGGTTCTTAATGACATGATAAAAAACCAGGATGGATTTGACGGAAAGAGATATTCTGAATTGAAAAGTGGATCTGGAGAGCCTGCCAGTGACTTTGAGAATAAGATTATGGATCAAATTAATAACATGGTAGACGAAAGAAAAGAAGCTATCGGAGATGTTGTTAAGATATTGGCTACCAAGATGTTACCTGATGGAGGTAAAGCTTACAATGCCATCAAATCTAAGTTAGCTTCAGATGAAGAAGTGAAAACAAAATATGCAGCAATTAAAGCTGAAGTATCAGGAGAAGCTGCTGAATAATCAATATTACCTGATTGTAGATATTATGTAAATGAAGGCTCGTAATGACATTGCGGGCCTTTTTTAATGTGAAATGTATTATATTAACCTTTAATTAAATTATTTATTCATGTTTTCTGAGAATGAAATAGCCACTTTGGTAGAAATACCAGAGATAAGAAAGGTGACTTTAGAGGCCAAACAACGGTTTATTGAGGGAGAGGTAAGTATGTTGGAGATTACCAATCATGATTTTCTTTCATTAATAATGATGACTCCTGCTATAGGTGTAGCACTGGCTAATGGCAGCATCAGCCTGTTTGAAGAATTGGCGCTCAATAAAATGGCCAGGAAAATGTCTAAAGGAGGTTATTTTATGAAGGTAGATCCCGTGGCTCATGCCATGAACTATCTAATAAAAAACTATATGAACTGGGAGCAACCCTTCTTTGAAGTAATAAAGCAATGCATGGATCATACCTTTAACAAAGAGCAGCTTCTTAGTATGAAATCTAGTGATATGGTGGACCCTGTACAGCGCTTCGCCAGAGACTTGATGACGGTGCCTTATATATTTGTACGATTTTTGAGTACAGTAATTTTGAATGACGAATCTGATATAGTAGAGCAAAGAAGCATCTCTAAGGTAGAATATGAGAAGATTTTAGATATAGGAGAAAAATTAGGACTCTATGATATGCCTGTATTTGACTCCTTCTGTAGAACCTTTGAGGTAAAATAAGAACAGAAAACCAATGCCTTGAGTATAATATTCTTTAATTTTGCCTGTTTTAATATATGTGTGCATTTTTTGAATAAACTAGAAAGGTTTTAAGCCTTAGGCGCACAGCTAGATATTATAAAATGATCTTAGAAAGGATTAGAGTTTTTTTTTATTTTCTTACCATAGTGATGGGCTTGTTGGCTTTGTCATTTCTAACCGCTACCGCACAGGTAGAGCAGGATGATAGAGAAGCGTCTATTCCATTAGATCATTTTTACCTAAAACCTAAAGGCAGAGGACTTAGAACATTTTTAAGTAAATTTCATTGGAGCTTTTCTACTGGTTACGGTCATACTTTTTACAGACAAGATTTGGATGGGTTTGCCTTATTACAACAGCCTGATAGCGATCCTGTTATATATGACGCTAACCCAAGTGGTACAGGTGGTATAGGTTACAATTATTGGTTTAACGATGTTAAAACCACTAACAACATAGCCGCTGGTCCTAATGACTTTACGGTGAGTAGCGATACTACCGATTTGCGATTTAAAGCACCCGGAACCAGCATACCGCTCAACTTCACAGTTCATATGGAGTTTGACCGATACAAAATAGGAGGGGGTGTTATGTTTGAATATCACCGTCCGGGTAAATTTAAGCCTACAGTTTTTGAAGACCAGATAAGTAGCTATGAGCCTGATTTTGGAAGTGCTTTTTATAAAAAATATTATCTGATACTGGGAGCTAGAGTATATCGCTATTACGAATATAGTATTTCTATAGATGCTCATATTGGGGCTTTTAATCTGTCGAAGAAGTTTAATAAGGAGGTAATGGATAAAGGCGTTTATGTAAACCTGGGCGCGACCTTTGAACGTGATATGTCTGAATACTTTAAGTTGTTTGTAAGGCCTTCTTTTGATTTGAAAAGCTTTACCACCAATATGCCTGAAAGTAGCCTCTCCATTTCTCAAAGTATGAATGCGGCTTATCTCACCTTTGGATTCACCTACCGTATACCAGAGCTGCCTAAATGCTTTTTAAAGCAGTGTTCCACCCAGGTGAACCATCAGCATGGCGAAAGAGAGTATAGGAGCAGAATGCACCCTATCTATAAAAAACAAAACCCTCATCATGGGGAAAATTATCCTACTTTAATCAAGTATAAGAAAAAGAACAAGAATAAACTTAACGCTTATTAGAGATCGTTAACGACGTGCTTTTTCGTCTATAATTTGGCTTTTTTTTAAAATACTTAGTGAGGCGAGTCATTAGTTGATAACTATTGATGCTCAATAGCTAATAATTGTTGGTTAACGCTGTTAATTACTAGCTTATTTGCGTAAATTCGCCATGATTTTACAAATAAATGACCTTTAAATTACTCTATGGCTGACGAATCGAATGAGAATCTGCCGGCAGGCAGACAGGGTATTATACCCATCAATATTGAGGATGAGATGAGAGGAGCCTACATAGATTATTCTATGTCGGTGATCATATCCAGGGCATTACCGGATGTAAGAGATGGTTTAAAACCTGTGCATAGAAGGATCTTATATGGTATGCTCGAACTGGGTGTAAATTACAATAAGCCGTATAAAAAATCTGCCAGAATCGTAGGAGAGGTGCTAGGTAAGTATCACCCTCATGGTGACTCTGCCGTGTATGATACCATGGTGCGTATGGCGCAGCCTTGGTCCTTGCGGTACCCTTTGGTAGATGGCCAGGGAAACTTCGGTTCCATAGATGGTGACTCTGCAGCTGCCATGCGTTATACTGAGGCTCGACTCAAGCGTATTGCTGAGGAGTTGCTTACAGACATTAATAAAAATACGGTAAACTATCAGTCTAACTTTGATGACTCCCTAAAGGAGCCTTCTGTAATGCCTGGTAAGCTACCCAACCTGTTGCTTAACGGCTCATCAGGTATCGCTGTAGGTATGGCTACCAACATGGCTCCACATAACCTGAGAGAGGTGGGAGCGGGTATTATAGCCTACATAGAAAATAATGATATTACGGTGGCTGAGCTGATGGAGCATGTAACGGCTCCTGACTTCCCTACGGGAGGTATTATTTATGGCTACACTGGTGTAAAACAGGCGTTTGAAACGGGTAGAGGCCGTGTGGTAATGCGAGCAAAGGCCGAATTTGAAACCACCAGTACTGGAAGAGAGCAAATCATCGTTACGGAAATACCTTATATGGTGAATAAGGCCAGCATGATTGAAAAAACAGCGGCCTTGGTTAACGATAAGAAAATAGAAGGTATATCCGATATCCGTGATGAATCTGATAGAAATGGATTGAGAGTGGTGTACGATCTTAAAAAGGATGCTATACCTAATATCGTACTTAATTACCTTTATAAATATACTCAGCTTCAATCTTCTTTTGGGGTAAACAACATTGCTCTGGTAAAAGGAAGACCGGAGACGCTAAACCTTAAAGACCTGATCAAGCATTATGTTGATCACCGTCATGAAGTAGTAATCAGACGTACGCAGTACGAGCTGGATGAAGCAGAGAAAAGAGCCCACATATTAGAAGGGTACCTTATCGCGTTAGATAATCTTGATGAAGTAATTTCATTGATCCGTAACTCACAGGATCCTGATAGTGCTCGTCAAGGATTGATGGAGAAATTTGAGCTTTCAGAAATTCAGGCCAGAGCCATATTGGAAATGAGACTCCAAAGGCTTACCGGAATGGAAAGAGACAAAATATTGAAGGAATACGAAGAGGTGAAAGCCTTGATCGAAGACCTGAAAGATATTTTGGCTAGAGAAGAGCGTAGAATGGAGATCATCAAAGATGAGATTAATCAGCTGGTAGAAAGATATGGTGATGACCGAAGAACGCAAATAGTTCATAGTGCTGATGATATCACTGTAGAAGATATGATACCTAATGACGAGATGGTCATTACTATTTCTCATCAAGGATATATCAAAAGATCAGCCCTTTCTGACTACCGTACTCAAGGCCGTGGCGGCGTAGGTAGCCGGGGTGTATCTACTAAGGATGATGACTTTACAGAGCTGCTATTTATAGCACGTGCGCATAACTACCTTTTGATCTTTACAGATAACGGTAAAGTATTCTGGAAGAAAGTATATGCTATACCTGAAGGAAGTAAAACTTCAAAAGGGCGAGCTATTCAGAACCTGATCAATATTGAGCCTAACGATAACGTAAGGGCGGTAATAAACGTAGAGAGCCTTTCTGATGAAGACTACGTGAAGAATAACTTCCTAATGATGTGTACAGTAAAAGGTACTATCAAAAAGACTACTTTGGAGGCTTATTCAAAACCAAGGGCTAATGGTATTAACGCTATTACCATCAGAGATGATGATCGCTTGCTTTCTGTAAGACTTACTAATGGTGATAACCATATTGTGATAGCAAAGAGAAACGGTAAAGCTATTCACTTCCATGAGTCTGATGTAAGACCTATGGGACGTACTGCCACAGGTGTACGTGGTGTAACCCTGGAGGATGAAGATGATAGGGTAGTAGGTATGGTGAATATACACCGAGAAGAATCTAACTTGCTGGTAGTATCAGAAAATGGTTATGGAAAACGCTCATTAGTAGACGATTACCGAATCACGAAACGTGGTGGTAAAGGAGTGAAGACCATCAACGTAACGGAGAAGACTGGCAAGCTTGTTGCAATCAAAGAAGTAATTGATACTGATGATTTGATGATTATCAATCGTTCAGGAATTACTATAAGATTGGGAGTGAAGGACTTACGAGTGATGGGTAGAGCCACGCAAGGAGTGAAGCTGATCAGATTAAATGAAAATGATACTATTTCTTCCGTAGAAAAAGTGGAAAAAATCGATGATATCGACGAAATAGATGAAGAGCTGGAAGAAGGACAGGAAGGTGCTGATGACAACCAAGAGACTTCTACTGATAATAATGAAGATTAATTAACTTAAAGCAAACTAAACAAAGAATAGAAACACCGATTATGAAAAGAATGATTTTATTACTGGCTGCAGTTAGTATAGCCGGATATTCTTTTGGACAAAAGAAGCCTAAGATCAACCAGGCGGAAAAGGCACGTGAAGAAGGTAACTTAGGTGAGGCAAAAGAAATAATAGATGCAGCCATAGAGCACGAAAAAACAAAAGATGATGGTAAAACATGGTATTATAGAGGCTTAATCTATGCTTCTTTAGATACTACCAGTAACCCTCAGTATCAGAATCTGGCTAATGATCCTTTGAAAGAAGCGATGAAAGCTTTTGATAAAGCAGAGGAATTAGGAGGTAAAAGTGAGTATTATATTAGTGATGCTAATGGTTTGCCTATTCTTCAAAGTCAGCAAATGCAAACACTTTGGGGATATTATTTAAATAAAGGTGTAGAAGGATACCAGGCTCAGGAATCAGAGACTGCTGTGAAATATTTCACTAAGACACAGCTAGTACAGCCTAAAGATACTACCGGTTATATCTATGCTGGTTTAGCTGCACAGTCTGGCGAAGATTATGAAACTGCTGCCAAAAACTACTATACACTTATAGATGATCTTGATTATCAGAGTGAGGATGTTTATAATTCTTTGATCTATATTGAAGGAACAATAAACAAAGACCAAGAAAAGGCTTTAGCACTTGTAAAAAAAGCTAAGAAGGCATTCCCTAATAACACTGATTTTGCTAAGTCTGAAATCAATTACCTGATTCAAATGGGTAAAATTGATGAGGCTAGAAATGAAATTGAAACTGCCATAGCCAATGAGCCAGATAACAGTAACCTGTACTTTACGCTAGGAGTGATGTACGAAGAGCTTGATAATAGACCTAAAGCTATTGAAGCTTATGCTAAATCTGTAGAGCTTGATCCTAAAAACTTCAATGCTAACTTTAACCTGGCTGTACTTTACTACAACAAAGCGGTAGATTTGATAAAGCAAAAAAATAACTTAGGTATTACTTCTGAAGACAGAAAGAAAGCCAAAGGGATGGATGCAGACATCAACCAAGCTTTAAAAGACGCTATGCCTTACTGGGAAAGAGTATTAGACCTTGAGCCTAATAACAGAACAGCGCTTGAGTCTTTACAATACATCTACAGCCAATTGAAAATGAACGAGAAAGCGGTAAAAGTAAGTGAGAAATTAGAATCTATGGGTGACGCTGAATAAGCGCACAAACAGATTACAAAATATAAGGAGCTTCGTGGAGCTCCTTTTTTTGTTGGTAACCGTGACGAAAATTCCACAAGTCTGTGTTGTTATGATAGCTTATTTGGAGCCATAGGGGCTAAATTTTAAGGTAGATGCATTTTTTGTAGATGGTATGATATTTTCATTAAATAAATTAGAACCAAATCATTTTAAAATGAAATCATTAAAAATAATATCTGGAGCGATTGCCGGAGCTGCAGCAGGATATGTGGCCGCCACACTGATAGCACCTCGTAGTGGAAAGCAGACTTTAAAAAATATAGATACCAGTTTAAGCAAGCCGGTAAAAGATATCCGAATGACCTTAAATAAGGTGGCTTATAAACTGCGGATTATCTCTGAGAAAAAGAAAGCTGAACTCAACAAGAACACCATAGAAGCTTATAATGCCAACCGAAAAATGGCTAACGACAAATTCATGCATCCAGAAGATCACCACGCCAAAGAAAATGTGAACGATACATCAGCCGCCAACAAAGCTGTAATGAACAGCACAGCCAAGAGCGCATTAAGCAAAGTCCCGGTGAATGCTAAATAAGATTAGACAATCACTTTTGTTAAAAGCCTCTTCGATAATCATCGGAGGGGCTTTTTTGATTTGAGACAGATAGTTGAAGGGCATGAAGATTAATTTATGGAGATAGAGTGGAAGGTATGATGCCGAGGAAAGTATTGGGAAAGTAGGTTACTTAATTCTCTATTTAACATAATATAAATTATATAACAAATAGATCTAACTATTAGCCCTGAAAAGTCACTGGCTCCTGTGGTAATTCTGTCTAATACTTTTAAGTATTGTATCATTTGGTATTGATTCATACCAATTTGACTTTTAATCATTTTAAATATAAACGCTTCGAGCCCAAATACATTGTTTATTGTATCTGGATCGGAAATATGTCCAGCAAGTGATACATAATTACGAAAAATTAATTCAACGGTATCTTTTCTAATGCTTTCCTTACCGTAGCATATAAAATGACCTTTACTTGAAATCGACCAAAAAAAATTTCTGCCATTCCAATTACCAAATAAGTCTCCAATCTTTTTATCTAAAGGAGTTTGTTGAATTAGGTTAATACTGGCAGGAAACTTACCTTCTTTACCTCCCTCAACTCCTAGGGTATAAATAAATGCGCCTATGTACTGATTTTCATATAAATGAGTCATAAGAGTAGATTTTGTGATTGAGAGACTACAGAACTCAGAATTCTTAACCGATGAATCTATGAATAGCTGATTCGGATCATTCCAAACTATTAACAACAGGCAAATATATCAAACTCTGACTCCCCTACTCTGTTCAACCCGAAAATTTGCTCCTTTATGTTCCACATAACTCTGAATTACATGTTGATCTTCAGGCATAATAAAGGCCGTTTTCATGATCGTTTCGGCCAGTTGGTCGAGTTTGGATAGTGGACGGAGTTGAGACCAATTATTCATTCTATGCTGCTCTTATTCCTGCTGTAAATTTCAAATCCTCTTCAAATCCGCTCATTTCAAACAAATATTGATAATACGCTCTTTTAATTATTCCTTTTTCGTTTGCTAACAATTCTCGACTTAGCTTATTCAATGTCTTTGTTTTAAAACGTTCAAATGCAATTCCATCTTCAACGGATTCCTTAAAGTCTGATTTCAATTGTTCGAACCACTCTGTCTCGAAATCTGCAAGATATCGCTGATACTTTTCCTTGACCCTAAAAATATCATCCCAAGTATCAATTCTTTCATCACCTTTTCCATCAATAAGAATATCATACTGATACTTAAAATTCTTCTTCATCAATGTGCTATTGTTAGAAGGGTTATAAGCCTGATTTCTAGTAATAGTTACCGAAAGCTTAGCCGGATCGATTGTTGAATCATATGGATAAAAAGCAATTCGCCTATCTCCATCTTTAAAGAGTGTATCTGTGGCTTTCTTCTCATCACTATTGCATTCATGACAAATCGGGACAAGGTTTTTGAAATTTACGGATGTAAATGGATAGAGCGATTTAGGCAAGTAATGATCATAAGCATTTCGGTAGATGTCATCTGATGGTTTTAAGCCATTGATGCCGCAAAAGGGACAAACTCTTGTTTTTTGATCAGGCTGTTTTTTGAATTCATGAAAATGCTCTAATACTTCTCCACATAATACTTTGAGATGTTGGTTTATGTTTTCCTTACCAGAAAACCCTTCCCATAGGGTTTTCCAAAAACCTTCAATTGCTTCCCTTATGCTATTCGGGAGTTCAGTATATTTCTTGGGTTCCCCTTCTCCTTTACACAACTCTTCGATTTTATTGTTTTCTTCAAAGCTTCTTTTAATGAGGTCTTTTTCCTGAGCATTCAAAGCATGATAAAGTCTAACAATTTCTCTTAAGGGTGTTTCAAGCCTAGTTTTAGAGGTACCAACTATTTCAATCATTGGTGTTTTTAGCAATTGATCTTGATCGTATTCTTCTAAATCAAGCTCGAATAATTTATCAAAAAAGTGAGTTAGCCCCTCATGGAATTTTTGAATCTTATGATCGAAATATGTGTATGGATAGATCATTTTTTAGATTCTAGTTCTTGTTGCTTTTCTCTTAGAAATCTTAATGCATCAAACTTTTCAATGGATTCCCCAAAATCGAATAGTTTCTCTCTTGCATCCTCAATATCCTGAAGCGTTTGGACACTTGATTTAAGCGTTTCTAAATCAAAATTAGAATACTCGGATATGGAGTTATCTCTTCCGAATATTTCCTCATTTAGAAATCCGATAGACGCACCATACGTTTGAGGTTCAGGGTTCTTGATGTTGGCACCCTCTTTTGTTCTCCTGAATAAATAAACATCCATCTTCTCACTATCCGATACAACATACGGTGAATGAGTAGTTAGAAGTATCTCATGCTTTCTAACCACTTCAGGAAGGTTTTGTCGATTGAGTTTCTTCGCTGAGAGATAATTAAAAAGCTTGATCAGTTTTGCCCTCCATTTTGGGTTGAAATGGGTGTCTGGTTCATCTAGTAAGAATAAACATCCATCTTCTTCGACCATTAATAATGAACCAAGAATCTCATTAAGTTGATGTTCTCCATCAGAAAACTGATAGATATTACAACAAGTTTGAATGAGATAACAAGAAAAACAAGTACTTCAATCAAAAGCAAAAAGATTTAATCTCCAAAAATGGCTCAATCGATCCGATAGCCCTGAAAAGAAGAACTAGTTAATGAGTAAAAGAGGCTGGCTAAATTCCGGCCTCACTTTACATATTTAGCCCTCTGAGTTTCAAGTCAATTAGCTAATTTTAAATTAGAGCCAGGACTATTGTGAAAACTTTTGGAGCTACTGATACAACAGTAGACCAAACTTGATCCCATTCCTGACTTTTATCATCTTTTTCTAATTCATCTGCTATGGATTTGGTAATTTTATTAATATCTTCTTCAATACCACTATCTTCAAGAATCTGCTTAATTTCCTTTTTTGACTTACCTTTTAAATCATTTTTATCCAAAACAGTTACAGAAGAGATGACAAATTTCCTAATCTTTTGACCATCAATATTTACTCCTATTTCGATATCCTTTTTATTATCAGTTTCTCTAGCTATGATAGTTGTTAGCGTTTTCATATCGGGATCGGAAAAATTGAAAAAGGCGTTATATTTATTAGAACCAGCTGGAGTCATATTTAACGTCATGGAATTATCTAAATTTAATTGCACATCTGAACTTGGTTTCAATAAATCAACTGTAACAGTATAAGTACCTTGATTAAAATCAACTTTCATATTTTTCCAATCATTTATTAGTTTTCGAAAAACAAACCGATTTTCAATGATTGGTGTATTTTCCTGAGATCTGCCTGAAAATTTGACAGAATAGTCTTGGTAGGAGAAAGCATCGTTTGCTGAATTAATAGTAAAACTCCAGCTTGTACCTGATGGCCCATTTGGGATCCCATTTATAACTCTCAATCCTTCAGGGATAGTCTTATCAAGTATCTCAAGAGTTAGAGACTTACATTTAGCTGATGTCTGAACATTGTTTAAAACGTGATCATACTTACCAATTACTGACATATCACCTGGATCAGTGACATAATATTGTTGCTTCACTTTTAATGCATACTCTCTATTGTTGTTAGGAATACTATATGATGTGCCTAATGCTGGTTTTTGAAAATCTCCAAATAAATAATACGTTTGACCAGGGTTCAGACTCTGTCCATCATTCTTTTTGAGCTCTATTCTGACATCTACGTTTGCATTCAATGTATATGAAGACGGATTCTGTAACGTTGCGATATCTGCCCCAGCTGCGTTATCAACTTGTTTAATGGAAAGATTGGTAATCTTAGTTCCATCTTGGTTAGACTTTATGTGTACTATCGCAGTGCTGTCATTTGATTCTAGATAAACACCATCCAACGAAACATCTACTTTTAAGGTAGCTATCCCAGGAAATTGGACACGCAACTGCGTAATGGTTGATTTATAAACAACATTATTGATCCTGTATTCGCACCAAAATGTCACTTTCTCAAATGTACGGATATCGGAGTAAGGGACTTTGAAATCATAAGACTCCGAGTTACCCGTTGCTTGATAAGGCGTTAAAGGTGAGGTGCTATTATTACCTTTCACATATAATCTGTCAATTATTAGATTGTCATTAGAGGTAAAATTTGAAGTAGAGTCACCATCAAAATTAAACCCGTAATATATGTGATAAAATCCTGCATTATCTTTAGCCGTAGCCTCCCAAAGTTTAACTGGTTGACTAGAACTAACATATTTAATGTTTCCTTGAGAATAGGTATTGCATACAATGAATACCAAAAAGATTGTTATAATTGTTTTCATTTTTTATTTGCAAGAAAAAAATTTATTCCAACAGCTTCAATACCCAACCTTAGGCATTTTACTTTGCAAGCAGATCCCCAAACACCCCATTCCTTCACACTAACTTAACCTCCTCACAACTCAATCTTAATCCTATTTGCTTACTATTGCCGTGCAAACGGGGTAATGGAATCCGGCTTGTTCAAATTATAGATGAGAGAGATAGAAAAATTGAGGATCGGGATAACGACTTGCTCCATGGGAAATGGCCATTGGATGAAGGCCATAGCCATACAGGCCGCGCTTAAGGAAAGAGGCGTGGATGCTGAGATAGTGGATGAATCACAGGCGCTAAGCCCAGGTGCCGAAAAGGCGATGAAGTTCTTTGAGGGTATGTACAATATGGCTTCAAAATCAAGGGTACTGCAGAAGATCAACAAATTTATATCTAGCGGTAAGAACTCCTACCTGGCTGGTTTGAGATAGCTCACGGGTCGTCTATTTTTAATTGGTGTTTGCAATGTCCTTGTGCCGAGTGGGAAAATACTTTTGGCATTGCTCAAAGAGCATCTATCAAATTATATTAAATAGTCATGTAGGATACTTAATTTTGTATTGAAATCAATGTTATATCCGGTATGAACTACATCTCTGAGCTGGAGTTAAGAGAATTCCTCAATGATAAAAATAATCGTTTTACCAACTTGTCTGGTATGCAGATCGGATGGTCAGAAGAAACTGGTATTTGGACTTTTTTAATGCACCAAAGTTATGATCAGGGGCCATATGAGGTTAGTATAGCCACTGAGTATGATAGTTTAACCGATTTTATTACGGGCTTTAAGCTATATAATGTTAGCGAAATAGATCACTTGAACTATACAAGTAGCTGGATGCGATATCTGAATGGAGAGGCTGAAATTATCATTGCTCCTATGGAATTAGAGGCATCACTTTCATTTAAAATACTCAAGCTTAAGACTATTATCTTTAGCCTGGAGCTGCATTTTTATGACGAGGAATATGAACATTTAACAATGCCAGAAGATTTTGAAAGATATATCTTAAAAAAAGAATCATTGCTAAGAGTGGCCACTCAAATGAGGTATAAGTAATTGCTGTCTGCAGTAACAGCACTGATTATAGTTGAAACAGATGCCCATTTTTTCATTCGGTTTAAAAGCCAAGAAAAACCATTTCTTCACACTAACTTAACCTCCTCACAACCCAATCTTAATTCTATTTCATTACTATTGCCGCGCTAACCGGGTAATGGAATCCGGCTTGTTGAAATTATAGATGAGAGAGATAGAAAAATTGAAGATCGGGATAACTACTTGCTCCATGGGAAATGGCCATTGGATGAAGGCCATAGCCATCCAGGCTGCGCTTAAGGAAAGAGGTGTTGAGGCTGAGATAGTGGATGAATCACAGGCGCTAAGCTCAGGTGCAGAAAAGGCGATGAAGTTCTTTGAGGGTGTTTACAATATGGCTTCAAAATCAAGGGTACTGCAGAAGATCAACGAATTTATATCAAGCGGTAAGAACTCATACCTGGCTGGGTGGTTTGAGTACGTCATATTAAAACTGAATGCTAAAGGACCAGCCCTTGAATATCATTGTATCATTTCTACTTACCCCACTATAGACAAAGTGGCAAAGATTGCTAAAGATGTACCTATCATAAGATTACTGCCTGATATCTATGCGCACGACCTTTATTTTGAAGAAAGTAAGCGACCCATCACCTATGTGGTATCGTCAAAAAAGCTTAAAAAGAGGATAGCCAAGGGTAAGGAGGCAGCGTTGAGCATCAAACCCAAAAAATCAAACATTTTCAATACTGGCACCATTACTCACCCCAAAAGCGCGTCATACAAACAAGATGACGGCACTTTATTTTTAAAATTAGGTGGAGCTGGAGCACAACAAACCTTGCTTTTGGCCATATTAGAACATATTGAGCATGATAATATCGTAGTCTTTGCGCATAGCAATCAGGAATTTTACGAGAAGCTACTTGCCCAGACAACAATCACAGAAATCTCCGAACCGTTTTACTATACAGACAAATACACCATCATCTACCATGAAGACAAGCGTACTGCCCTTGAAGCCTTCGAAGAAGTAAGGCAATATGCTAAAGCATGCATTGCCAAACCCGGAGATGTAACTAGTGCGGGTACCGCCTACCTTCTCCTCTATCCTATTGGCCTTCAGGAAATTGATAATGCCAACTGGTCCAATGCGAAGGGGTTCACCCAATGGGCATTATCTAAAAAGGAGATGCAACTTAGCGAATACGAGCAAGGTAAATTGATTGCCCAAAGGATCAATAATGGTGTTTATGATTTTGATGCTATGAGATCAACCCTGCAGGATCTTAAAATGAATGGCGCCTATGATATCGCTGATCTTGCCATAAAGAAAGCATCTAAAAAACTAAAAAAACACCCATTTAGCTGATAACGCCGATACTGTTAATCAAGCCTAATAAATACGAATTAGATCTGAAATTAGATCCAAAAGCATATAATTGATAAATACCCTAAACACGTCACTCACATAATGGCTTGGCCGACTTAACTAAAGGTAGAAGCTATCTGCACTTATAAACTTAATAACCATCCCCCTTCTCCCATGTTACTCTTATAGTGATACTAGAATATTAAGTAGTTTTTTTCTATGAACCTAAACCAAAGACAATTTAACAATAACAGCATTTCCAAGATTAAATATACTCTACTTTTCCTGGCTCTTCCCCTACTCTATGGCTGTAGTAATCAATGGGTTGATAAGATCAATCAGCGGGATCAACTCCAAGGTCAAAACGTAGAAAATGCTGATGAAGTTGTGGTGGCGATTAGGCCTGAATATAGAAAGAGCAAGGTTCATGAAGTGTTTTTTGGTGGTAAGTACCGCGAGTTGTGGGCGCAGCCTGTGAAGATGCAAACTATAGATGTTTTTAATCAGGGCTACACTTTCCGTAAGTTAAGTGGTGGACGACAGTCATTTAACTTACAGGTTTATGATAGTGCGGGTAATCAATTTGTGCTGAGGTCTATAGATAAAATGCCTACCAAGGTACTGTCGCCCTTTCTGGCGCATTCTTTTGTGGGGGAAGCACTGAAAGACCAGGTCTCTTCCGGGCATCCTTACGCTCCTCTCACTTTGCCCATTATGTCAGATGCCTTAGGAATTTATCATACCAACCCAAAGGTAGTGCTCATTAAACCAGATCCTGAGCTGAATCAATATTCCAATAATTTTCCCGGTATGGTCGCTATGCTTGAACATAGACCAGATGAGGATCAATCCGAATTTGATTACCTGGGGAATTCTAAAAATGTCATTGGCAGTCAAAATATGCTGGATGACTTGTTCAAGGATAATGATTCGGAAGTTGATACGAAGAATTTTCTAAAATCACGCTTGTTTGACATGCTCATTGGCGATTGGAGCCGCCATGAGAGCAACTGGCGGTGGGCTTCTTATGAAAAAGACAAAGGTGAGTTATATAAGGCCATTCCCCGAGATCGTGATCATGCCTACTATTATATGGATGGCTTCTTTCCTAACATTATCAGGTTTCTGTTTAAACCTCACTTCCGATCGTTTCATGAAGATCTGCCGAATTTAAAAAAGCTCAACCGCAGTGGTAAAAAGCTGGATATGCTTTTGCTTTCTGGTTTAGACTCAGAGGACTGGGTAGCCATGTCGAACACCATAAAGGATCAATTAACGGATGAAGTAATTGACTCTGCCATGCATGCCATGCCTGAAGAAATCTATGAATTAAGTGCTGCTAACATAGCCAAAAAACTAAAGAACAGAAGAGATCAATTACCAGATAAAATCATGGATTATTACCTTTATCTCATGAAAGAACCCGTAGTGTATGGCACCGATAAGCATGAGCGTTTTGAGCTAGAAGTTCTCAATAATGGAGATGTTAAGGTGCAAATTTACAAGACTAAAAAGGATGGAGAATTACGACATTTGCTTTATGATAAAACTTTTAAGCACCAGGAAACCAAAAAACTTAAGCTGGCAGGATTAGCGGGTAATGATAGCTTTCATTTTACTGGTAAGTATAGAACGCCCATTAAGATAACCGTATATGGTGGTGCCGGAGAAGACGCATTCATTAACGAATGGGATGATTATAAGGGTAAACTCATAGTTAAGGATACTGATGCTGGGAGTGATTTTAGCGTGAATAAAGGGATTAAGGTGAAAGAAACGGAAGATCCTGACGTAGAATATTTTGATGCCAATGGAGCCTTGATAAATTATTATATTTGGGACTAGAAAAGAGTTATTGTCGGAGATAGATATTGAACCGGTTGATGATATAGTCATCTGATGTCATCAGCCAAACTGTGTTGTAAATGAGATATCTCCAAATCCAATTCTTGCTTTGCATTTTTAAAATCTTGAAATGAGTATATTCCAAATTATCACGTTATTAATAGTAATCTCTGCACTTTTTAGTTACATCAATGTGCGGTTTTTTAAATTACCCACTACCATTGGTCTCATGATCATGGCCATGATTTTCACCTTAGGTATATCCATTTCAGTACTCTTTACGGATGTTTTGTTTAACAATGCGGTGAATATCATAGGATCTATAGATTTTAAAGAAGTGCTACTGGATGTAATGTTGAGCTTCCTGCTTTTTGCGGGAGCTTTACATACCAAACTGCCCGACATTAAAGCGCAACGAGGGCCTATCCTCATGTTTGCTACCTTTGGCGTGCTGGTATCCACTTTTCTTATTGGTACTATCGCCTATTATTTGCTCAACGCGATGAGTTTGCCCATCAGTTATTTGCAAGCCTTATTATTTGGAGCGTTAATCTCCCCTACTGATCCTATAGCGGTTTTGGGTATTTTGAAACAAGCCGGAGCGCCTAAAAGGTTGGAAACCAAAATCGTAGGCGAAAGCCTTTTTAATGATGGAGTTGGTGTAGTTATCTTCCTGACACTCTTTCAATTGGCGGCAAGTCCTGATGCCGATATTTCTGTAAGTCATATTACATTATTATTTGTAGAAGAAGTTGGTGGCGGCATACTGTTAGGCCTGGGTTTGGGTTATGTGACCTACTGGATGATGAAATCAATAGATAACTATGAGACCGAAGTAATGATCACCTTAGCAATGGTGATGGGTGGTTATTTATTAGCCAGTAGCCTCCATTTTTCTGGGCCTTTGGCTATGGTAATCGCCGGGCTATTTATAGGTAATGATACCAGAAGACAGTCGTCAATGAGTGAAAGAACGGAACGTTATGTAGATAAATTCTGGGAACTGTTAGACGTTCTTCTCAATGCTGTTCTCTTTGTTTTGATCGGATTGGAAGTATTAATTTTAAGCTTCGAAGGCAATTATATTTTAGCAGGACTAATTTTAATTCCGGTGGCACTTATTTGTAGGTACATCGCACTTTCCGGCCCCATCCAAATCTTTAAAAATAAAATGGATTTTGTGCCAAAAACTGGCCTAATTATGACCTGGGGTGGCCTAAGGGGTGGAATATCCATAGCTTTGGCCCTTTCCCTCACAGACGAAATGAACCGTGAACTTATTGTAGCCATAACCTACATTATAGTAGTATTCAGCATCATTGTGCAAGGTTTAACGGTGGAGAAAGTGCTTAAATGGGTGAAGGGTGTTTAACAAATATAAGAATGACCTTGAAGGACACCGAGAGTGACTTTAGTATCAATCAACGTATATAGGAAAAGGAAACGATCAGTTTTCTTTATTATGTTTGATGTTTAACTAATTCATAATCAATTAAATGAAAAGATCACTTGTTTATTTAGCGTCTGGGGTGTTGTTGGTTCTTTTCTTCTTGTCTAGCGGTGATGTGCTAGCACAAGGTAGAGGGAAAGGGAAAAATAAAAACAAGAATAAAGATAAGGAATACGTAAAAGAGTATAAATCGGAATACAAGAGCAAGCATAAGCAACAAGGACCACCTCCTTGGGCGCCTGCTCATGGATATAGAGCCAAAACGCGCTATGTTTATTTTAAAGACTATGACGTTTATTATGACCACGAGCGCGGTGTCTATATTACCCTTTCGGGAAAAGGATGGCAAGTAGAAGCTAAACTTCCTGATGTGCTAGAAAAAGTGAACCTTCCCGCTGCCGTTAAAGTTGATATCGATTTTGATGGATTAGACCCTCAAAAGCTGCATAAAGAGCATTTGAAATTGTACCCTAAAGGAAGTTGATTAGGCCTCAACCTTTTTTGAAATTTTGAGGTTTAAATATTTGAAATTCATTATGTTAATAATTCATCGTCTACTCTTCGAGAGCCTCAGAGTGACTCGGAACGCTGGCTTAATCGCGATTACATTATGGGGTATAAGCCTTCAATGGCTCTGTTATACCTACGTTCATTCTAATAATCATGAAGATAATGTAAGGAAATTGAATAATACATTCCCAAAGTCATCCTGAGGCACTCGAAGGATAGACTTTCTACAGACTTAGGAGCACGTGGTTTGCCTCTTAAATTATTTTGTGTCAGTACTTTACCGTCTACTCTTCGAGAGCCTCAGAGTGACTCGGAACGCTGGCTTAATCGCGATTACATTATGGGGTATAAGCCTTCAATGGCTCTGTTATACCTACGTTCATTCTAATAATCATGAAGATAATGTAAGGAAATTGAATAATACATTCCCAAAGTCATCCTGAGGCACTCGAAGGATAGACTTTCTACAGACTTAGGAGCACGTGGTTTGCCTCTTAAATTATTTTGTGTCAGTACTTTACCGTCTACTCTTCGAGAACCTCAGAGTGACTCGTGTCGATTCTTCCAGGTCTCAGAGTGACTCGGGTGCTATGGCTGGACCGCAATTATTCCGCATCATATCTCCAAATCTCACCATATCCTATCTTGAAATTTTCAAAGGCTTTGTTTAAGGGAATGTTATTGAGATGCGCATGCATAATTCTTATTACTCCTGCATGGGTCACAACTGCTATCTTTAGCCGATCCTTTTTAATAGACCCCCACCATTCTATTACACGGACATCAAGGCCTTCCATTGATTCTCCATTAGGGGTTTTGGCTGTCACAAAGTGCTCCATCCAATGGTCTAATGGTTCTTTAGGAATTTCATCCCACTTTTTCATTTCCCAATCACCAAAGTTCATTTCTTTAAGTCGGTCATCGGTTATGACTTGGCTGGTCAGTTGCTGCGCTAAAATAGTACACCGTTTGAGAGGGCTACTATACACTGCATCAAACTTCTCAGGCAACTGTTGTTTGAGCTGGTTGCATTCAGCTTCAAATGACTCGGTAACGTCAAGGTCGCTCTGGCCATAGCAGATGCATTTAGCCACCTCCGGAGTGGTATGTCTTATAAAGTAAACTTCCATATAAGGATAAAAAATAGATAAAAGGCCACCTCTGTTACTTGTTGCATTGCGCCTAGGCAGTCGCCGGTATAGCCACCTATCCATTTGGTGAAGTACCTTGCCAACCACATTTTTACAACATATAAAAGCGGGATAATAGCCAAAAGAAAGACATTGTAAGTGATGAATGTTAAGCCTATGAAAGGTATAACTCCAAAAAATGTCGCTATGATCAGGTTGGTGTTGTTGGCTTGCTGAGCAATGGGTTTGGCCTTGCTGTCATCAGTATCTCTCACATAAGGGTGTGTAAATACAAAGGTAGCGGCCATTAAACGACTCATAGTGTGCGCACTCACCATGGTGATGAGTGTAGTCCATAGGTCTGTTAAAGTGCTTACTTCCACTAATAGACTAGTCTTTAGTAACAGGATAAGGATCATGCCAATGACACCGTAAGCTCCCATTCGGCTATCTTTCATTATGACCAAGATCTTTTCTTTAGTCCAGCCACCGCCAAAGCCGTCACACACATCAGCAAAACCGTCTTCATGAAAAGCTCCTGTGGTCAACACCGAAGCGATAATGCTTAGCACAATGCCCACCGTAGGGTTAACAGTCCATGCTCCTATTAAAAAAGCTACTGCAGCAATGCCCCCAACTATCCAACCGATCAAAGGAAAGTAGCGAATGGATTTGTTAATATATTCGGGGCTATGATCTACCGATTTAGGGCATGGGATGCGCGTATAAAACATCAAAGCCGTGAAAAATACTCTGATTTGTTCTTTCATATCGCGGATTGCTGGCTTACTCCTGCTCCTTCAAAACTGGCCATTTCATTCAGAAAAGTACAGGCTGACTGCACAATAGGATAAGCCACCGCACAGCCTGTCCCCTCGCCTAGTCGCATGCCTAACTGAAGCAGTGGTTTGGCGTTAATAGTCTTAAGCATCAACTGATGGCCATGCTCTTCAGATTGATGGGTAAATACACAATAATCTAAAATGGCCTTTTCTATCATTTGTGCCACCAGCAAAGCAGCAGTACAAATAAAGCCATCTACCAGTATAATCATGCCTAATTCAGCCGCTTTGAGCATTCCTCCGCATATCTGGGCTATTTCAAATCCACCGAAGGTAGAAAGTATTGCTATGGGATTCGCCTTATCTAGGTCTTGATGCTTTTCTAACACTTGTTGAAGGGTTTTTATCTTTCCTGCTAGTTGCTCCTGATTAGCACCTGTGCCTTTTCCTACGCAGTCTGCTATAGGTATATCGCAAATAACGCTCATCAACAGGGATGCCGCTGAAGTGTTACCAATACCCATTTCTCCAAACCCTACCACGTTGCTGCCCTTATTAAAGATACTTTGAATAATCTCAGCCCCTTTGGCTATGGCTTGCTCACATTGAGCCTGAGTCATAGCTGGACCTTCTAGGTAGTTAGCGGTCCCATAAGCTATTTTAGCATCTATAAGTTTATCAACGGTGCCAAAATCATAGTTTACACCGGCATCAATAATCTTTATATCAATGTTATTTTGCTTGGATAGCACATTGATAGCCGCACCTCCTTTTACAAAATTCATAACCATTTGGTAGGTCACCTCTTGTGGGTAGGGATTAACCAAACCTGTTTTAGCAATACCATGATCACCGGCAAATACGGCAATGGTGGGCGCATTTAATGATGGCGTTAGCGTTTGCTGAATACGCGCTATGGTAAAAGCGGTATCTTCCAAAAGCCCTAGTGCACCAATGGGCTTAGTCTTAAGGTCTATTTTATTGCGAATATCAATATCTAGATGATCAGAAACAGGTGTGATTGTGAATTGAGGCATCATTTAGGGTTGAGGTTTCAATATCGTTTTTGAGTTTACTTTAATATTAAAGGAAGACCGGAAACCATAAAAAAGGCTTTGTCAGCTTGGTGGGCAATAAACTGATTCATCCACCCTTGTAGCTCTGTGAACTTTCGGCCTACATCGGTTTGCGCATGCAGCCCCATTCCTATTTCATTGGAGATAATAATGAGGGTTGAATTCTGCTTAAACAGAGTTGAAAGCTCCTGTTTACACTTTTCCAGGCATTCATCAACATTATTTTTAGTATCTACATACCAGTTGGTGAGCCACAGTGTAATACAGTCTAGCACCACTACCTTGCCGGAGATATCCAGTTTGCTGAGGTGCTTTTCTTCTTCTATGGTAGTCCAGCGGTCATCTCTATCGGCGACATGGCGGTCTACTCTTTTCTTAAAGTCACCGTCCCACTGGCGAGCAGTCGCCAAGTAGATGGGGCTATCCGATAGGCTCAGCGCCAGCTTTTGCGCATAGCCGCTCTTTCCGGACCTTTCCCCTCCTGAAATGTAATAGATCATGGTTTATTAGTTATTCCTGACTCTTCCTCCGAAAGCCGTTAACATACATTGTCATTGGCAGGTCTTCTGGCTCGCTTCCAATGTTTTTGGCCTTCCCATTCTATAGAATAGTGGCAAGAGGTAAAACATCTTTCAGAAACTTACAGCTACGGGGATAGCTCCGGACTTTCACCGGATTCCCATTTTAATTCATTGCAGCCTGAGAGGTGAATGAAACCAATAGCATCTCAAAGCTATGGATTATGATCAAATATTGTCTTTAAAAAAATTAATTAATTCTTCTGTTGTCGGAATCATGATTTACTGGATTTTAGGATGCCAGAATTTGAATTATACTTCGGATTAAATATCTGCTTAAATTGTAAGCTTTTACTACCGAAGTTATCTAAACCTTGATTTCTCATGATTTACCTGATTGCTTGATTTTTTTGTTATTGTGTACTCTTTTAAACTGTAGGGATTTTGAGCCGAAGTTGTCTGAATAATGATTTTCAGGATTTGAGTTGTACTTCGGATTAAATACCTTCTTAAATTGTAAGCCTCCTTCATTGTCAGAATCACTGATTCTCAAGGATTTACAGATTACACGGATTAAGGAGTGTTTCATAAAACAAGGCGTTTAAAGGTTAAACTCTTACTACCAAAGTTGATCAGCAGGCCTACCTCAAGTTTGTAAGCTTTGAGATAATTCAAGGCTTGGGCCAGGTGTACGTCTTGGAGCTCTATAATAGCTTTGAGCTCTACCAAAACTTTTCCTTCTACCACAAAGTCTGCTCTTCTCGTACCAACAGGATCAGGCAGGTCCTTATAAAATATGTCTTGTTCGATCTCACGTTCAAATTCAAGCTTACGCTGAGTCATTTCCCATGCCAAGGCACGTTGGTAAATCACTTCCTGAAATCCATTACCCAAGAATCCATGCACATCAAAAGCGGCACCAATTATCTTCTCTGTTATGTCTTTATATTTCAGTTCAGCCATTTAAAATCCGTTTTCAATAATCTAATCATCCTCTTTGTCAGAACCACGGATTTGTCCGGATTAGAGGATTGTACAGATTAAGCACTTCATACTTTTAAATCCGTGTCTTCAGCGTCATCTTTTTAATCCGTGATTCTGACAGTTTTTCATACTTTATAAACTTAATCAAGTCATCCTTAAATCATGAAAATCATGGTTAAGACATGTTCCATGCTGCAAATACCTAATCAAGTAATCCTTTAATCCTTTCAATCATGGTTAAGACACTTTTACATCCTCTAATCCTGATTCCGATCTTCTCACCCCCTATACTTTTTAAAATTCTCAGCTTGCTCGAAGATTTCCTGGTAGACTTCATCACGATCTACTGGAGGGTAATCATGCTCTCCGAGTAGTAGGATTAGATCCACCTTAAGCTCGGCCTTGATATCGTCTCGCTTGCTCCAATCGGTGTATTTGGCTTTGTCATCTACTACGTTCTTTACCGCTTTTGCTAGGGTGATGAGTTTATCTTCTGGATAGGAGAAATCATACTTATGAGCGAGGTTATTTAAGATGTCATAGAAAGCCTTTTCCTCAAAGGTGATGCCTAGCTCTTCGCCTTCTGAGTAGGCCTGCTTAATGGCTAGAATCATATCTGTGAGACTTTCAGCCATTTCATCGTAAACGCGACCTTCAAACGTATCTTGTTCCTTACGCTCGTTATATTGATTGACTAGCTGCTCAAACTTATGAGAGAAGTCCACTCCTCGGGTCTTGTTGGTTTTCTTCAGCTCACCAATGGCTTGCTTCAGCAGCTGCTGGAGTAGTTTGATTTTTGTGTTCGGTAACTTGATGCGATCAATCTTATCCAGATAGTCAGGGTCAAACAGATCGATTTGTGTTTGCTTGTCATCTCCGAGTTTGAAGATCTCTTCCACACCATCGCTACGGATGGCTTCTTGTATCATTTCCCTTACACGGGCATTCATCTGGGCGGTATCTGGTGCATCTCCTTTGGTGAGCTTGAAAACGATGGATTTGACCGCAAGGTAAAAGTGTACATGATCACGATGATCCTCTGTAAACTCTTCACTGCCACAGCAGATATCATAAGAAGCTTTGAGGCGCTTCACCAGGTCTACAAATCGGCGCTCCTGCTGCTGGGTGACCATCACAAACTCAGAGGCTCTATTGAGGCAATCGTATTGTTGTTTCGGTGCTCCAGTGAAAAAGTCTGAAGTATCGAACTTATGGAAGTATTTGGACAATACATCCAACATGTCTTTCACCACAACTATGGATTGACCCACTTCCTCTATGCTTCGCTCCTCTTCCTTAGAGTACATTGCAAGGGCTTGGTTCATCTGTCTTTTGATGCCGATGTAGTCCACTACCAAGCCTTTGTCCTTACCTTCAAACTTTCGGTTTACCCTGGAAATGGTTTGGATTAAGGTATGCTTTTGAATGGGTTTATCGATGTAAATGGTATCCAGGAAAGGCACATCAAATCCGGTCAGCCACATATCCACTACCATGGCAATTTTAAAGTTGGATTTTGGCTCTTTAAACTGTCTGTCCAGTTCCTTTCGATATTCCTTGTTGCCCAGTAGATCATAGAGCGCCTTGGTATCATCCTGCCCTCTGGTCATCACCATATTGATCTTGGCCATGGGCTTGAGTTCTTTCTTTTCTTTATCAGTGAGTTCTGCGCCTTCCTCACAAGCTTTGATCTCACCCCATTCTGGTCGGATTTCCAGGATTTCCTGATACAGGTCATAAGCAATCTCACGGGCTGAGCATACAAACATGGCCTTACCCTTCACCGATGCGCCTTCACTAACACGCTCTTCGTAGTGGCGAATGAAATCTTCGGCTATGGCTCGCAATCTATCTCGATCTCCAATAATCGTATTCATCCGAGTGGTCGCCTTCTTGCTTTCCTCTACCTGATATTCACTAGCTCCAGCCTCCTCGGCTTCTTTGTAATAGCGCTCGATCTCCTGTAGCTTATCATGGTCCAACAGCACCTTGGCGGCACGGCCCTCATAGACGATCCTCACAGTGATTTCATCCGTCACTGACTCTTTCATGGTGTAGGAGTCTACCACTGCACCAAATACATCCAGTGTAGCATCTACCGGAGTTCCTGTAAAGCCAACATAGGTGGCATTAGGCAAGCTGTCATGCAGGTATTTGGCAAAACCATAACTGCGCTTGACCTGACCATCTGCTACCCGAATTTTCTGATCCAGATTGACCTGGCTTCTGTGCGCTTCATCGGAAATGCAAATGACGTTGGTGCGCTCTGTGAGCAGCTCTGTATCTTCGGTAAACTTGTGAATGGTGGTAAGAAATACGCCCCCTGAGTTTCTGCCTCTCAGCAGTTCCCTGAGTTCCTGTCTACTGCCTACACTTTTGACCAGCTGATCGCCAATATAGCCCTTGGCTCCTTCGAACTGCTCTGATAACTGATCATCCAGATCGGTACGGTCGGTGATGACCACAATGGTAGGACTGGAAAAGAAAGTGCTCCGCATCAGCAAGCGCGTGAGAAACAGCATGGTAAAACTCTTGCCGCAACCTGTAGCCCCGAAATAAGTACCTCCTTTACCATCGCCAACTGGCTTCATGTGTGCCTTGATGTTTTCGTAGAGTTTTCTGGATGCATAGTACTGCGGATACCGACAAAGAATCTTCGCTTCTTTCTTGCTGCTATCGGGGATAAAAATGAAGTTTCGGATAATGTCTCGCAACCGCTTGCGATCAAACATTCCCTGAATGAGAGTATAGGTACCATCTATACCATCCTTCTCTATCGATTCATCCCCAGTGATTTTCCTCCAGGAATAGAAAAACTCATAAGGTGCAAAGAAGGATCCTGACTTGGTATTGATGCCATCACTGATCACACAAAAAGCATTGTATTTAAACAGCTCAGGAATGTCTCGCCTATACCTTGTAGTGAGCTGAATGTAGGCTTCATGAATATTCACTTCTTCTCTGGAAGTGGACTTTAGCTCAAACACGACCAGCGGCAACCCATTGATGTAAACGATCACATCGGGTATGCGCTTCTCCAGGCCATCTATGGCGAGCTGACTAACGACTTTATAGGTATTCTTATCTGCTGCTGAGTAATCGATCAGCTCAATGAACAGGTCCTTTTGGGTGTGATCATCTCGCTTGAAAACAAACCCATCACAGACCTTTTTCATGATGGCCTTGTTGGTATCATAGAGATCTGAGGCGGGTAAACGCTCCAGGTCCTGAATGATGCGTGTGACCTCTGCGAAAGTGATCCCTTCGTCTTTGTATTGCGCTAGTAGAAAATCCGTAAGGTCTGACTGGATGAGTACCTCTGCACTAAAGGCATGACCATATTTTTCCTCCGGCTCCTGCACGCCAGATTGTGCCCTGACGGCTGCTCCAGCAAGGAACTCCATGCCCTGATCTTCCAGCAGAGCGATGAATGTAGTCTCTAGCGATGATTCATTAAACCTAGACATGATCAGCAATGATTTTCTCAGCTTCAGGCACTCTTAGTTCTCCTGAAATAAGTTTGGGGAGAAGAATATTTCTTATTTTTTCAAGCTGGTTTGACTCTTTGGTATTAGCAGCTTGTTTCAATTTAAATTTAAAAACAGTGTCATGATATTTGTTAGTTAGTTGTGAAATAGGTTTAAGTACAACTACTTTTCTAAGTTCTGACTGCTTTATTCCAGTAACGGTTGTTCCTGTACATCTACTTTCTAAATCTTGTTTAGCCACGGGAGACTCTAACCAACTGTAGAGAAATGTTGAGGTCAGAGTATTAATTGCTCGAAGAGCATAGAGTCTTTGACTTAATACATAATCCGTCTTTTCAGGCAAATAATACATTTCACCCATTGGGGCTTCAGAAGTCATAATGATATCACCTGCAATGAGCTTTTCCCTCATCCATTTAGAGTAAAGCGGCTCATCTACAAATTTTATTGACTCTGTATTAACCAATTTCCCACTCTTAATATTTTTCGCTGATATTGCCGGTATTCCGTTATTAACCCAATCACTGCCAAGCTTGCTTGGTGTTTTACCTCGGTGATCAATTATGAGTGTAGTTGAATCATCAATAGTTCCTATCTCCCACCCTTCAGGAATCCAGCCAAGCTCTTCGGTGAAGGTGAAGCTGTCAGGGAAGTGAGCGGCAAGCTCAGGATTGGTATGGATGACCTTCTGATCATCAGGAACGGACTTTCGCTTCTCGGTTTTTTGCAGTAGTGGTTCAGGGATCTCGTTTCCTGCAGCCAGGGCTTTGTCTATCACCGGATCAAAGTCCACAAACCAACTCTTAAACAATGCCTGAGCCATCTCCTCCAGGGTCTCATTCATCTGGCGGTTGAGTTCTATTTTGTCGTCGAGTGTGCCTAGAATGTGGGCAATGGCTTTTTGTTCCGGGAGTGGGGGGAGAATTATAGGAAGTTTCAACTGACCAGTTATTCCTAGGTATTTCCTTGTTGAACCACCTCCTGACCACTGATCAAATATTCCTTGAAAACCTCTTGAATTGAAATAATAGAAAAGGTAATGATTATCTAATCTATCCCCGTCTTTTACTCTGTAGTAAGTGACCTGCGGTGTTAAAATAGTCGTTTCGTACTCGCTTTCTTGTATTATAGCAGTTCTACCGATTGTAGCCTTATGAGTTAGAAGAACATCACCAGATTTAGCAAATCCCTTTCTTAGTGTTTCTGCTTGTAGTTGACTAATGAACTTACAATTGGAATAGTCGACTCTTCTATTTATTAAATCAGATGCCATAATAAAAGGAACTCCTTTTTCAGTGAAGTCCCCACTTTTAGGGTGTATACCTCCATGATTTCCATCTAAAGGTTTTTCTATGATTCCATCTTTTATCAGCTCATCAACTGTAAATTCCTTCCAATCACTCCTCATACCCCAACAACTTTAAATTCTCCTTAATCGCCTGATCCAGTGCTCCAGACTGGTTCATTTGCTTATATAATTGCTGAGTCAGTGCTCCCATCTTTTCTTCGAACGGCACTCCGTCATCTTCCACATCCGCCATACCCACATAGCGTCCGGGAGTCAGCACATAGTCGTTCGCTGCTATTTCTTTGAGGGTGGCGGATTTGCAGTAGCCGGGGATGTCTTTGTAACCACCTCCCCCTTCGGGTACTCCTCCTTTCAAGGAGGAGTATTTTTGGGTGTTGTTCCCTTCAGATCCTTCTCCTTCCAAGGAGGAAAGCTTTGTAGAGTCGTCGGTATTATTTCCCCTCCTTTCCAAGGAGGGGTGGCCGTAGGCCGGGGTGGTTGTTTTATACCAACCAAATTCTTTTTTGACCGCTTCCAAAACATTCTCAGCATGATCAAAAACTTCCTTGTTCTCGAAACGAAGCACTTTGATCCCAACATGCTTTAAAAACAAGTCTCGCTCATGGTCATATTCAGCCTGAATCACATCATTGTGAACTTCACCATCTAGCTCAATAGCCAATCGCTCCGAGGGACAATAAAAATCCAGAATATAATTTTCCACACTATGCTGTCGTCTGAACTTACGACCCTCCAGTTGTTTTTTACTTAGCATAGTCCAAAGAGTAGCCTCTGCAGCAGTGCTATTATTCCTTAGATTTTTTCGGAAGGTTTTGAGGTATGGAAGGTTCATACTTCCTCTTATCTCCCCCTCGTTTTCAAGTAGAGGTGGTTGTAGGTCGGCGTGATTGATTTGGTAACCACTTTCCGCTTCGGGAGTTTGTTTAGAATCACCTCCCCCTTCGGGTACTCCTCCTTCCAAGGAGGAGAGCTTTTTGGGCTTGTTCCCTTCGGATATTTCTTCCGAGGAGGAGAGCTTTTGAGGAGCATTGCGCCAGCTGTGATAAGTCTGGGCTATTTTGGCTAGATCTTCTTCGGTCAGTTCTTTGTGCACCCGGTCTATCATGGTGCCCATTTCCCGGGCATCTATGAATAGCGTTTCTCCTTCTCGGTTACGGTAGCCGTGTTCCTTGTCTTCTTTTTTGGTTTTGGTCATAAACCAAAGGCACACTGGTATCTGTGTAGTATAGAAAAGCTGTCCCGGTAAGGCAATCATACAGTCCACCAGGTCATTTTCGATCATGCTGCGTCTGAGCTCTCCTTCTCCACTAGTATTGGAGCTCATGGAGCCATTGGCCAGCACAAAGCCTGCCGTACCATTTTCAGAAAGCTTAGAAAGCATGTGTATGATCCAGGCATAGTTCGCATTGCCTACAGGAGGCACGTCATAGCCTTTCCATCGCGGATCATCTACCAGTTCATTCTTGCCCCTCCACTCACTTTGGTTAAACGGAGGATTCGCCATAATGTAGTCCGCCTTAAGATCCGGGTGCTGGTCTTTGAAAAACGTATCCGCTGGTACTTCACCCAGATTCGCAGATATGCCACGAATGGCCAGGTTCATTTTGGCTAGCTTATAAGTGGTAGCCGTGTACTCTTGTCCATATACAGAGATGTCTTTCTTGTTTCCGTTGTGGCTCTCCACAAACTTGATGGACTGCACAAACATACCTCCAGATCCACAGCACGGATCATAGATCTTTCCCTTGAAGGGTTCCAGCATTTCGGCAATGAGATTCACCACGCACTTAGGGGTATAGAATTCACCACCGCCTTTACCCTCTACGGCAGCAAAGCGTCCAAGAAAGAACTCATACACCCGACCAACGATATCTTCTTTTTCATCGGCAATGGTATTAATGTTATTGATGGTATCCAGCAAGGCAGAGAGTTTGCTTCCATCCATTCCCAAACGGGAAAAGTAGTTATCAGGAAGTGCTCCTTTCAGTGAAGGATTGTGCTTTTCGACCGTATGCAATGCTGTGTCTATCTTCAGAGAAATATCCTCCTGCTTAGCATGTTGCATGATATATGACCAGCGCGCTTCTTCAGGCAGAAAGAAGATGTTCTTCATGTTATAGAACTCCTTCATGTCCAGGTATTTCTCCTTTCCCTCTTGGATGAGTTCTTCTCTGCGAGCTTCAAACTTATCAGAAGCGAATTTTAAGAAGATCAGTCCCAGTACTACGTGCTTGTACTCTGAAGACTCTACCTTTCCTCTTAGCTTATTTGCGGTATTCCATAGAGACTCCTCAATGGATTGTTCTTTCTTACTACTTGTTTTCTTAGCCATTTATAGTTTATCCTTTCCCTCAAGTATATGAATAAATGCATTTTTAATATTGCACTATACATTATTAATCAGGATCGAATATAAGTAAATCCTTAAAAACAGCCTTGAGGAATGTTAAGAAAATGAAAGCTGCTGGTGGTAAAGAATTGGGATTCAGGGGGCTCTATTGGATAATTAATGTTTGAGTATAGGTTCAGGCCTTACAGACGGCTGCACAAGTTTTGTGAGGTGCTCCTATTTTGAATTATATAATGAATCCACTTCATACTGATTGATAGCACGGTTAAATATTCTTAAATCATCTAATATACCATCAAAATTTCTATCGGAATAACCTATGGTAACCCTTGGGTTGGTGGAATATAAAGCCAAACTACCGTAACTCAATTCTCTTGAATTAGCCAAATTACCGTTAATGTATATAGAGGCTATAGCTCCCTCATTTCGGTATGTACAGACTAAGTGTACCCATTCATTGAAGATAAAAGTGGTGCCAAATGAATTAAACTGATGCCCTATTGACATGTAAACCCCTGTATTGCTAAGGCCTATTACGAAGCCATTATCGTAAAGACGTCTATCATCATTATAAACTTGTGAACTTATTATGTGCCTATTAAATCTATATTTATCAATGAGAGAATCAATCTTTAACCAGCAGGAAAAAGATAGAGATTCAAGATTATTCATTTCTTCACATTTTTCGAAAAAGACACTTGTGTACTTTTTACTAAAGTCAACGGCAGAGTATCGATTGCCAAACCGATTATCGACGAGCTTAGGATAATACCAGTCTGCGTTAACTAATAAGCCATGATTTCCGGTTTCATCTCGAAAGCTATTATCAATTTTGTAATGGGCAATCATGCCACTAAGCGGTTGAAGAACATTTATATAACGTTTTTTAATTATTACATCACTTAACTCGCCTCTGGCGGCAACCAATTTTACTGTATACCTATCTGTTTTAGTGTATGTTACTTTCGGGTTTTCTTCTTTAGATGAAGATGGTGAGCCTCCCTCGAAAATCCACTTCAATAGCTGTGGTACCCCTCTACTGTTGTTTGTAAACTGTATAGTATCATTGGTAACTGTAATGGAATCGCTTACTAAAAAACTGGCAGTAACAGGTAATGGAACAGGAGAGTCTTTTTTTTTGCAACCGCTAATAAGAAAAAAGATAATAATTGCGAGAAACTGATTGGGTGAAATTAACTTATTGCCACTAAACATTTTGAGAATTTATTGAAATAATGATCCTTATAGTTTATAAACTGCTGATTGGCTATTTTTTGTCATCTAAAGTTTAATTCATATCATAATACGAAAGAACTTAATTTGTTTCAATACCCAACCTTAGGCATTTCCCTCCTACCCATCTCAATTGCCCATAATCAAACATTAAACCCTCCCCAACCACACAAAATCCCGAGGAATTCAATTACTTAGTGGTCTAATTATTAGTTATGTATTTATTATTTCCGGGGCGTCATCATTTAATGACGAGTTTTCAGTTTAGTTATCTTCAGAATCTTATTGAGAGAGGCCTGTACCAGGCTCAGGATGTTGAGGGTGAGATTATAGACCAGCGGCATACTATTGAGGGAGTCGTTTTTGCCGTTACTTCGGCTAATCATAGTGGTACTAAGCGTAACCCTATTCCTTTTTATTTGCGGGCCATGATGATTCAGGAGTTTTGTAAGGAGCTGAAGGTGCCCTGCTATGTATATGGTATTGATGATGTGGGGCATGTGCCTAATTTTGCGGCGTATACGGTGAAGCAAATCAGACATCAGAGTGATTTGAGCTTAGATCTCAATCCTAATAACACCTATGTAATCTGCTCTACTGCGGTCCTTAATATGTATCAGGAGTTGGGCTACAAGGTGCTGCCGGCAGAGCTGAAAGATGCCCAAAAACAGGTGTTTGAAACGGAGCTGCCCTGGGATATGGTAGAGCAAATAGCAGCTTCACCACAATGGCAGCATGATGACAGTATTACGCTTAAAATCCACGCTTCTACCCAGCAAATATGGCAAACCTACGGCCTGGCTGAGAAGGTGAAAAACATTCTTTCAGACCCCATTATTGGTGAAGATGGTGATATCACTTCCTCCAGAGATTACAATACCTATGTGCGGCAGATGGATGAAATCGCGGAAATTCAGTTCAAGGAAACCAGTCCATATATTTTGCCTGGCCGTATTGGAGACATTGGCTGTGCAGTAGGCTCATGGATTAAGCAGGCCAGTGATGACTCTAAGCTTCGGGAATCTGATTTCTATGGTATTGAGGTAGCGCGGCAGCTGTTTGATATCTGTAATCAGCGCAAGCATAATGGGGAGTTTAGTAACCCTAATGTGTTCTTTGCTCAGAAGAATGCCGTAACATCATTGGTATTTGAAAAGAATGCAATGAATACTATTCACACCTCATCTCTTACCCATGAAATAGAATCTTATGGTAGTCGTAATGATTTGTTGAGCTTCATTCAAAACCGCTATGACGAACTGGTGTCTGGCGGCGTGTGGATCAATAGAGATGTTATCGGTCCGGAAAATGGCGATCAAGAAGTCTACATGCTACTTACTGAGGAGGATGGCTCCAATGATGCCTTTGATCAGCAATTTGCGGATAGCAAGGCACTTTCCGCTCATCTTAAAGGCCTTTCTACTTATAGTAGGTTTCTGCGCTTCGCTCAGGATTTTAGAAAAGCAGAAAAAGAGACTGTTGACTACAACATCAAAGAAATTGATAATCAAAAGTACATTGTATTAAAGCTTCGTGATGCTGCTGAGTATACGCTAACTAAGGATTACACAGATAACTGGTATAGCGAAATGCACGAGCGCTTTTGCTTCTGGAGTTTTACAGATTGGGAAGCTGAGCTCAAAAAGGCTGGTTTCCAACTGGCTAAAAACTCTCATGCCTACAACAACCCATGGATCACCAAAAACAGGTTTGATGATAAGGTAAAGCTATTTACTCCTGATATGCAAGAACTGCCTTACCCTCCTACTAATGCCTTGCTGATAGCGAGGAAGGTGTAGTATGTCTCAAGTGGTGTAGAAAATACGATTTTGGCGGTTTGGTTACTATTTCATGTTATATAATTTAAATATTAAACCAATATTTATAATTTAATGCATTTACAATCAACCGCCAACCGTTTTTGAAGCATTCATTAGCATTCACCCTATTCTTACTTGTTTTTCATGTTACTAAGGCCCAATTGGTTCCGTTGGATATCAATCTGGTACCTGGTTTAGGTACTGCCGGTTTAAATCATGATGAACGGCGAAATGTTATAGCTATCAATCTCTTTTCTGGTTACAGTGACCGTACCCTCCTACTGCAGCTGAGTGGTATTAATGGAAATAACAGAACCTTATCTCGCGGTTTACATATAGCAGGCATTGCCAATATTACTGGTGCTAATTTAGCTTCTATAGATAAAGATTATAAAGAGAGCTTATTGGGCACAGTACATATGCAAGGAATACAGATCGGTGGACTGGTGAATCTGGTTCGTGGGGATGTCTCGGGCGCACAAATATCTTCTGTATTCAATATGAGTGAAAAAGAAATGGTGGGTATACAGTTAGCAGGTTTGGCCAATTATGTAGGTAGCTTCTCATTAGGAGCACAGATCGGTGCTTTAGCTAATAAAACACAGCTAGGCCTGAGTGGTTTGCAACTTACTTTGGGTAAAAATACGGTAGGTGCAGAAATGTCTGGTTTACAAGTAGGGCTTTTTAACGAAGCCTACAATATTGAAGGTAAAAACAGTACGGTAAAAGACCGATCAGGTGTACAACTTGGTATGATCAATAAAGCGACTAAGCTATTTGGCTTCCAAATCGGCCTTTTTAATATAGCGCAGCAGTCAGGAGGAACGCAAATTGGCCTTATCAATCTATATAAACCGAATCCTATCAAAGGCAATACATTATATGGCACTGCTATAGGATTGATTAATATAGGCGATTTTGTAAGCCTTTCTGCCTATGCCGATGAAATGTTTCGACTTAACTATGAAATATCTACCGGTAATATGAAAAATGGAAAGGCAATCAGGGTAAAATGGAACAAGTATGTTGTCAATGCCCTATCCTATTCTCATGATCCTGGTATAAACCATTCTTACGGAATTGGCTATAGCCTAAAAAAGCTTTATTTCAACAGATCTAATACTCCAAATATGACTGAAACTAAGTTTTTTGGGTACGCCTTTGATTTTAAAATGATCAAAAAAGATGAAATAGAAATAAAGGATATGAAGGTTTTGGTTTCAGGCTTTAACATAATCTTAGGCCATAGAGTTATTCCTAAGCTGTCAGGCGTTAGTGCCTTTCTCTCTGTAGGCCAAAAAATAGCCTGGGGTCGTAACTACGAACCTGAAAACCCGCTCTTCATAACCGATGCTACCCTGTTCAACAAGAAGATCAAAACCTGGACGGGCGTGTCTTTGGGATTGATGTTGCATTAAGATAGTTCTTGATATGGCACCCTTATTATGTGATTATATTAATTAATAATTAGTTTAATAATATATTATTTGTTTTTAAATAATATATTTGAACATCTATTTTAATTAAAGGCCTTGTTAGGCTGAGATAGAATTTTTTAGGGTACTTTTTTAAGTGGCTTATTATATGCTACAATATTTTTTATTTTCAGTCATAGCATGTGGCTTTTTCACTTCATGCACATCTCATAGCGAGTATAGCACAGCTATTATAAATGACAGCACCCAGGTAAAGCTTGTTAAGGGCGAGGTAAACACGCTGATATGCTCTGTATCAGATTCTATTACTAGCTCATGGCCTGTGCGTTTCCCTGTGTATCAATTTCAGTATGGAGATTTTGATCAAAATGGAAGCATAGACCTAGCGGTGGGTGTTTATAAGGCTACCAGGTATGATTCGGTAAAGAGTAATCGTTTATTCCTCTTTCAGGTACGAAATAATAGTATCATCCCATTGTGGTTGGGTTCTTCAGTGGGTTATCCTATTGAAGATTTTAGAGCCGTAAAAGTTTCTGATAATCAGAGTATTGTTCGTGTTCTTTGTAAGGATAAAAATGACAAATACTTGGTCGCAGATTATGAGTGGTATGGCTTCGGCCTGTCTTTGTCTAAGTATTTATGCAGGCAAGTTTCGTTGCAGGCAGCTAAGAAATTCCTTAATGATTAACCCTTTTTCATTCAAATTTTTTACAATGATTTTTTCCAGGCATTTTTTCAGAGAATTAATTCTTCTTTTGGCGATAACTTCTACTTTGTTATCAGCTTGTAGCACTAGTGATAATAAGAAGGATCAAAAGAAAAGTACTAATAACACCTCAAAGGAATTTCCTGAATATACTCCCTATATTAATGGAGAACCTTCTTCTAGTAGTACATATGATGAGGATCAAACGGAAGAAGATAAGTATTATCAATACGAACATGAAGCAGGTAAGTATCATCAATACGAATTTGAAAGTTCATGGGATCCAACTCCATATAATGAATTGCGAGAGGGTTTACCTCCTTTTGATTTCGATCAGGATATTTCAGATAAGTCAGCTTTTGAGTTACGAATTCTGAGAAACAGTATTCCGGCCAGGTATGGTTATTTGTTTATGAAATCAGACATTCGAGGCTATTTTGAAAAGTATCGCTGGTACAGGTTGCTTATGGAAGCTCGGTGGTATGGAGACTGTGAGTACAGTGGTATGCAACCTGCACCCCCTATTGAATATACTTCTGAAGAACTCGCCTTTATGGATAAAGTTAGTAAACTGGAGGCTAAAAGGAATAGTGAGAATTACATTCTTACCAATGGTCAGAAGCGTGCCAACACTAAAAATATTATTAATGCCTGGCAATACAGGAACCTACCAGAAGAACTCATGGAAAGGTTAGGTAAGCATGGCTTTGCCATAGTGCCTAATAATAATGTGCAGTTATTCCACGTATATGAAAGTAACGACTATAGCCAAACGCAGAATTTCGTTACTACCGATTTGTATCTACAGCTGTTTCATATGCAGTTTTCTTTTATGTTGCGTCAGCTAGAAGAAGAAAAGTTTATTCCGATCCTTAATGAAATGTTACAGGGGTTTTTAGGAGAAGTCAATAATCAGCAGGCTATGGTTATGGATGAGGAGGTTAAAAATGCACTCTTTTATAATGGGGCTTCTTACGCTATACCGCTGACCTTATTAGATAGCGGTATTACTCATGTGCCTGAAACTTATAGAAGTCAAGTACAGAAGGAATTAGATAAAATTGAAACTTCTCAGGCCGACCTGTCATCGATATTAGATGCTCACAAAAAATACGAATTTCCTTATGACCAGTTCAAACCCAGAGGACACTACACTCGAACGGAACCACTGAAGAGGTATTTTAGAGCTATGCAGTGGCTGCAGCTAGCTCCTTACTGTTTGGAAAAAGAATCTGATTTAAAAAAGGCGATTGTAGCAGCTTATATATTGAATAATGGTAAAGGTAAATCAGGGAAATCATTGCTATCTCTATATGAAGCTATTTTAACACCTACTACTTTTTTAGTTGGCAAGCCAGATAACCTATCACTTTTAGATATATGCCATATTCTGAAAGCAAAGAATTATACCAAAATAGAAGAGGCTGTATCTTCTGAAGCTATGAGTGAAATACTCCGTGAAATGAGAACACTAGCCAAGGAAAAGAATATTATTAAGCCTAAGGTTGAACTGACTTGTCCTGATAAAATCAACTTTATGCCTGCTCGTTTTGTGTTAGATAATGAAATTCTCCAAGAGATGATTGATGTAAAAAGAAGGCCATATCCTAAAGGACTAGATGTAATGGCTGCTTTTGGAAGTAAGGCTGCTGAGAATATACTTCTGGATGAGCTGGGAGAACAAGAAAACTGGTCGGAATACATTCCTAATTTATCCGAAATGCAGAGAAAATATGGCCAATTTGAAAATTGGGATGAAAGTGTTTACGCTAAATGGATTGAAGGTCTAAGTGAGATGCTTGACCCTGATGAAAGGTATCCTTATTTTATGCAACTACCTCAATGGCAAAAAAAGAACCTGAACACAGCCTTAGCTTCATGGGCAGAACTCAAGCACGATGCTATTTTATATACTGAGCAGATAATGGCTGCAGAGTGCGGTGGTGGCGGTGATTGTGCTCCCCCGCCAAGTCCATACGTGGTAGGCTATGTAGAGCCGAATGTGAAATACTGGCAATCAGCTATTGACTTACTTAATCTTACCAGAAATCTACTGCAAAAGCATGATCTTTTAGATAACAGAATGGATCAGCAGCTCAGTAGTTTAAAAGAGACCAGTACCTTTTTACTCACAGTAAGTAACAAAGAGCTAAAAGGTGAGAAATTATCGGATCAGGAATATAGAACCATTGAACTTATTGGGAGTTCGGTTGATGACGCCACTCGTTCTATTTTAGAGATTAATGAATGGAGCGAAGTATCTGGTCCAGACAAGGAAATAGGTATTGTGGCAGATATCTATACTAATAACCAAGGTGAAGAAGCAGGGATCCTTCATGAGGCTGTCGGGTATGCTAATGATATTTACGTACTGGTAGAAATAGAAGGCCATCTGTATATAACTAAAGGAGCTACTTTTAGCTATTATGAATTTCCTATGCCTTTAGATAAACGACTTACTGACGATGAGTGGCAAGAAATGCTTCGTAAGAATAAAGTGTACCCCACCCCAGACTGGATGGATGAGATTATACTTGATTTAAATGATGATATAAGGCCGGAAACAGTAGAATATATTTATAGTTCGGGATGTTAAATAAGCTTTCTATTCTATGCGTATTGCTCTTGTTTGGATGCCAAAAGCAAGGCAGTATGCAAATTGTTTTTGGAGGTGACGTGATGTTAGACCGGGGCATCCGGTCTATTATAGAAAGAGAAGGACTGACCAGTTTAATGGATAGTATAAGTCCAGTATTTACTGAAGTGGATTATGGTATAGTCAATTTGGAATGCCCCATAGGCACAGAACCCACTCCATTAGTAAAGAAATATGTGTTTTTAGGAAGCCCGGAAGTGCTACCCGAGTTGTCTGAGGTAGGCATTACTCATGGTATTATGGCCAATAATCATAGTTATGATCATGGTCGTAAGGCTATGACCAAAACCGCCGAGCATCTTATTCATAGCGGAATAACCACTGTGGGGTATGGCTCCAACCAAGGTGATGCTTGTGCCCCCACAATCCTTAAAAAAGGCCATATTGAAGTGGCCTTATTCTCTTCAGTAATCTTAGGGCTAGAGGCCTGGATGTATTTAGAAAATGAACCAGGCATGTGCCAAGCTACTATCAATGATATTGAAAATAGTGTTAAGCAATTTAAGGCAAGCAACGCCAATAGCCTGGTAATAGTGTCTTTACATTGGGGAATAGAGTACCATCATAACCCCACCTCTATACAAAGAAGGCAAGCCAGAGCCCTGATCAAAGCTGGTGCTGATGCTATCATAGGACATCACCCACACGTGGCACAAAGTATAGAATACATTGAAGGTAAACCTGTATTTTACAGTTTAGGCAATCTCATTTTTGACAATAAGAACCCAGTTACTCATGATGGTATTTTGGTGAAACTTGATATCGATGAAGCATTACAATTAAAGGCCAGTATCATCCCCTACCAGACAGACAACTGTAAACCTCTTATAATGAGAGGCAAACAAAAAGCTGACTTCATCAGCCAGCTTTATAAGTAAGAGATAAAATTGAATATAATCATAAGTGTCTGATTATTATTAGTTATTGGCTTGATTGCTATTATCAGCTTGAAGCATCTCTTCTGTTTAAAATACCATCGAATCACTTTGTAAAAAGAGTAATAATGGCGTTTTTAATTTTACCAGCGAAATATTTATTATCTAAATAGTAATAGCGTTAATAAATATGAGCTCAACTGTGTACGTATATCAGTGCTATAAAATAACAAAAGCAGCCTTTTGAGCTGCTTTATGTTTATGCCGGATGAAATTCTAATTAAGAAGGCATTTTAATAATAGCCTTAATAGTAGAGCCTTTTTCAGTATCTTCTACTGCTTTATTGAATTCTTTAAAATCATAATATTTGACCAATTTATCAAAAGGAAATAAACCGGCTTTGTATAACTTAATTAAATTGGGAATGTAAACATCAGGATTACTATCCCCTTCATTTACAAAAGAAATACTTTTTCCGCTTTGAATAGCGGTAGCATCCAATTCTAATTTATCAGCTGCCACCAAAACTATGGCCATGTGTCCTTTTATCTTTAAAGCGCTCATTGCATCACTAATCACGTTGTTTCTTCCTGTCGTATCCAGTCCGTACTTGAGTCCTTTGGGAGCTATTTCTGAAAGAACATAATCAGAAATCTTTTGATCTTTGCTATTGATGGTGTGTGTAGCTCCGAGCTCTTTGGCTAGCTCTAGTCTACTATCATGTATATCTGCTGCGACAATAGTGGTGCAACCAGCTAGTTTGGCAGCCATGATAGCGCTAAGACCTACGGCGCCTACCCCTGCTACTACTATGCTATCTCCCGGGCGTGCTTTTAGAAAGTTAAGTACGGTACCACTACCTGTTTGAAATCCACATCCTAATGGCCCCAGTAGTTCTAAGGGTATATCTTTATCTACTTTTACTACATTATTTTCCTTTACTAAGGAGTAGTTAGCAAAAGAAGATTGTCCAAAAAAGCCTGATCCCATTTCTTTGCCATCATGGTTGTGATATGGACATGTACCTTCATGCTGATGACCGCCAAAGTTGAGCTCCATAAAATTAAGACAATATGAAGGATGTCCTTCCACACAGTTTTCGCATTCACCACAGCTCGCAGGTGCCATCACTACATGATCTCCTGTGCTTACTTTGGTTACGGCGCTACCAATCTTCTCTACTATTCCTGATCCTTCATGCCCAAATACTGCTGGCTTAAGAAAAGGAAAAAAATCATCACGCATGATAAGGTCTGTATGGCAAATGCCAGTAGCTACTACCTTTACTAAAATGTCATTAGGACCAAGATCCTGATCTATCTTAATATCTTCAATGTTAAACTTGCCTCCGGTCTCATTAATAACTGCTGCTTTTGTATTCATAGTTCTAACATTATTTTTGATTTAAACTAATTTGATAACCAAAATGTATTAAATCGGTTTGAGAAATAATGTTAAATAAGGTTGTTTTTTGTGAAAAAAGCGTCCTTTTGCTCTTGCCTTATAAAAAAACTAAAAATACTTAATTAATCGAGAAGAGCTTTGTTTTTTGAAGGCAGCAAACTTATGAGTAGGGTAATATAGTAATGCGAATAAGGCAAAGGCTATTAGCCACACCTGCCAAACATAATCTACTCCAAAAGTATCTCCCTGATTATTGCCGTAAGCGGCTACACAAATCTTATAAATAAGCAGTAAAACATATAAATGGAAGATATAAAAGAACATGGGAGCAGATCCATAGGTCTTTAATATTTGGCCTAACCATGCTTTCGGGTTTATTTTCTCGAATAAGAAAAGTAAAAACATGCTGATACCTATAGTAAGAAGTATAAAGTCAAGTGAAGGCGGATACTTGGTATAATTGAAAAAATCCATGATGGTGAGTAATGAATTATCGTGCTTAACCCATGCCTCTGTTTCTCCATATATATTAAAACTTCTTAGCACTACCAGTGCTAGTAAACTTAATGATCCTATAGTGATGAGGTACCTATGTCTCTTTTGAGCCTCTAAAGTATACTGATATAACTTGCCTGCAAAATAGCCCAAGGAAATAACGCCTATCCATGGTAGTACAGGGTAGGAAACTTTAATTTTTAATGCTCCATCAGCTATTAAATATCCCCTGTCGTGCAGAACTGTCCATAAAGCATAACCATTTTCTCCTGGTTCAAAATTGATATAAGATAATGCGTTATGGCCAAAAACAATAGCAAAGCCTAATACACCTATGCACCATCTTGGTAGCTTGCTGATTAAAGACAGAGCGATCATGCTGAGTCCAATGGCCCATATCACTTGTAAAAACAAAGTTTGGTATACTCCGTACCAAGATAGGTTGATGACTGTTACCTCTAGCAATATGAGAAAAAGGCCTCTTTTTAATAAAAATGAAGATGCTGATCTCGGCTCTCTATTGGCTGGGTGAGAATAAAGCCAGGCAGACAGACCGGTAAGAAAGACGAATATAGGCGCGCAGAAATGCGCTGAAGAACGAGTGAAAAATAAGCTAGGCTCCGTGGCATTTAAATCCATAGGATCTAATACCGGGTGGTGAATAAAGATTCTTTCGCGAACATGATCTACCAGCATAAGCATCATAACCAATCCCCTCAACATATCTATAGATGTTATTCTTCCCGGCTTTTTTAACTCTCTCTCCATTTTTGTTGTCTAAGATATCCGCTAATCATTAGATGTTAGCCCTACTAAAATAAGCTGCAAAACTACTTTAATTTTAAGCAAATGCAATTAGCAGGTGTTTGAAAAGGCGATGAGGTTATAATGAAAACGATCTGTTAGGTTATGGAATAAGCGGGCACGGTGCAGTTTTTCACAGTCTTTACCGTCAAGGATCTCATTAAGGTATGATTGATAAGGACGATCTATTTAATTACATGATAATTTTCATCTACCTTTGCCGACTTTAAAAATAAATAAGCTCTATGTCTAATTCCCGCATCATGAGCCCCGGTAAAAATGGGCAATTAATCAATGAATTTGGTTTATCTGAAAAGCCACCTCAAGGATGGACTTTTCTACCCGCCGGTGATGCTGCCGTTACCAGAAAAGTAACTGCTGCGGGTGATTTTTGGAGGGTTCAAGTGAAGAAAGGACGGCGTATGCAATCTTTAGGCATCTGGGCGCCTGCAGAGAATATTTCTGGTGCAAAGAAGGCCGTGGCTGATATGCGCTCCGCTCCCGATTATGAGAAGAAAAAGGCTAGTGCAGCGAAGTCAAGAGATAAGAAGCAGGAGGCTTATAAATTAGAATTTGAGGAGGCTGTAAGACAACATTTGAGCTTTCATAGTAAATACAAGGCCCTTGAAGTGAAAATGGCCAAGCTAGTTACCGAACATGCCATTCCTGTAGGCAGTGGTACAGTAGCACGTACCGCCATGATTCCCATTGAAGAAAGAGCTGGCAAGGCGGTTATAGCATGGATGAGGCACAAAACAACAGGTTATGATAATATGAAAATTGCCCGAATTAAAGGAGAAAGACGAGCGGTAAGGAAAAAGCTAGCTCAAGGATCTGTGAAGGTTTTGAACTCCTATCGCAGAGGTGATGATGTAGTGGAGGGGTGTATGTTATACCGTGCTCTAAGCAAGGCATAACTTGTTAATTCACAGTTTTTTGAATTTATGTATTCAAAAACTTATTCTCTTTTCTAAATAAAGAGAAATATCTTGATTTCCTTATAAGTTATTTGTTTTCAGGTGGTTCTGTTTTCTTTTTCGTGATTACACTCTTCTTAATCTCTTTTTTAGGCCTCTCCCCTCTTAAATGAATGATGAGACCATCAAGAAAATTTCTTAAGATCTGATCTCCAGCTTCTACAAATTTAGGGTGATCTTCACTTCTAAACATATCTCCCAATGCCCCTTTTGTGATGGTAAAATCTACCTTTTCCAGTATTTCGATGATTTGTTCATCTCTCAGTTTGTGAGCTACTCTTAGTTTTTTAAGTATATCGTTATTAGTAAGCATGGGTATGTTTGAATTGAAATGCTAAGTTATGATTTTCACGGGTATTACGTAGCAATACTTGCAACGAACGTTTAATTGAAGGTAGTGAATAACTCATCAGACCCTTCATTATAAAAAAGTGTAGGTGCCATAAGCTTTTTAATAGCGGCATCTAGATTAGTGTAATTAGATTGAGGAATGTGAAGAGGAATCTTATATAGTCGCTCATCTTTTTTATCAAAAGGACAAGGTTCTTTGGAGTTAAACAAATAAGGTATCAGAGTGGAATTGCAATTAAGAGCAATTCTATCAAATTCATAATCTTCAAATAGATCTGTTAGCGTGATATTAATATTTTCGAAAAACTCTGTAGTGGCAGCTAATCGCACCCTTGAACCAGCTCTGGATTTCCCCTTTTTGTTTAAGTATTTAATCTGACTAAAGCCTTGCTTTTTTCTGGTCATATAGGCTGAAAATGTGGTGTGATAATCATTTTCCTTTCCTTCCATAATGCATATGGCGGCGTAGCCAGACTCTATGCTCAAATAAAGTACGGTGGCTGATTCTTCTATAATTTGAAGTTGTTCATTTATAACCAGATGCAATGGTAGGCGAACGAATCCAATTTTATCAAAATGATCATCCTGCAGCTCAATGAGGTGCTTCTTGAAATCGTATTCATAGTGAGGGAAACTATCTTTTACTCGAAGCACTATTTCCTCAAAAGGAATGTGATATAAATTGCTAGCATTCATGATTGGCAAAGTAGTGTGATTTTCCAGAGGAGAGCAAATAAGATTGCTCCGCGTTATACGTATTCAAAATTTTAAAATATCAACGGATTTTGCCTTTTTAACTAAAAAAACCAATAAAGAAGAGATAGCCCCCTACCTCTTCTTTTTATTTTGATTCTTATCACCTCTGGTTTTAGGTTTCTTGTATTTAGCGGCTATTTTGGCTTTATAGGAGCTTCCGGAGTTGACTTTCATGTTTTTCTGCTTCTTTTCGGCGTCCTTTTCCTTAGGCTTTACTTTAGTATGTTTACCATAACTACCTTGTTTTTCTTTGGGACGCTCTTCTGGGATTAGCTCATGATTAATAGTTACTTCTTCAGGAAATTCCAATGCAGGGATGGTCAAATCCATTAGATTTTCAATGGCCTCTTTTTGTTTGTCTTCCAGGTCAGTATATAGTAGTATGGCCTCCCCTTTTTCTGATGCTCTGCCGGTTCTGCCAATCCGGTGCATATAGTTTTCAGGGTATTTAGGGGTGTCCATATTAATGACGTGACTCACTTTCTGGAAGTCTAAACCACGAGCTATCACATCCGTAGCTACTAGCACACGAAGAGCTCCGCTTTCAAATTCTTCTACGGTTCGCAGTCGATGGTTTTGTGTTTTGTTAGAATGGATTATTCCTATGCCAGTCCCTATCTCTTCCTCCAATTTTTGTTGTAGTAGATCTGCCAGCTTCTTGCTTGATATAAAAACCAATACCTTGTTATAAACTGATTTATCTTGTAGCAAATGAGCTAACAGGTTGATTTTAGTATTAAAGTTTAAAACGCGGTAGCAATACTGTGATATGTTTTCCAGAGGAGTACCACTTACCGCTACTGTTAATTGCTCAGGTAAATAAAAGAAATCTTGTATCAGCTCATCTACTTCATCAGTCATGGTAGCCGAAAACATGATGTTTTGTCTTTTGGAAGGAAGTAATTCAAACAAACGGTTAATTTGAGTTCTAAATCCCATATCCAGCATTACATCTACTTCATCAATAACCAGCTTTTTAGTTTCTTTCATACTGACGGCTCGGGCCAATATGAGATCATGCAATCGACCCGGAGTAGCCACAAGCACATCCTGTCCTTCAGCTAAAGCTTCTTTCTGTAATCTGATATTAGACTCTCCAAATATGCCTAATGTTCTAATGGTGACATAAGTAGTAAGACTTTCGATGGCAGCTACCACTTGAGTTACCAATTCGCGAGTAGGTACTAGTATTAACAATCTTGGGTTAGGACTTTTAGAGAACTTTAAATCCTGAAGCAATGGCAGTAGGTATGCCAATGTTTTCCCTGTTCCTGTCTGAGAAATACCAATAACATCTTTTCCTGCGGCAATTACTGGAAAAGCTTTTTCCTGGATCTCTGTAGCTTCAGTAAAACCTAATTCATCAATAGCATTGCGCAACTGATTATTGATTTTAAATTGATCAAAATTCATGATATTCTCTTTTTGGCAAACTACAAAGCTAAAGATTTTGGCGGTTTAATGGATGATATATAGCTTAAGGATTATTCCAATTAAAACTTATCTCCACTTTCTTAGCCCAAAAATGCCGGTGCCGGTATTATTAATCTCATTGTTTATGGTCTTCAGATCCTTTGAATATGAATGGCGTTGATTCTAGTATTAGTACGATAAGGTTAAAAAAGTTAAAAAATAGCCTACTGCTTTAATTTGGTAGCACCTTGTAAATCTGATGGAGACATTCCAAATTCCTTTTTAAAGCATTTTGAAAAATAAGAGGGATTGGAGAAGCCAGTTTTATAAGCTATTTCAGCAATATTATATTTTTTTAATAACATTAACTCTTTGGCTCTGTACAATCTCACAGAACATATCAGTTGATTGGGAGACTTATTAGTAATGGCTTTCAACTTTCTTTGTAATTGTCTTTCACTAATACAAACTTCACGACAGAGCATTTCTAATCCGAACTGTTCATTGTTTAAGTTAGTATCTATACTCTGGAGAACATTTTCAAGCAATGATTCATTTTGAAGGGTAGTCTTATTCGTTTCGGTATATGTAGTGCCAGAAGCCACATGATCAATAATAATATACAAAGGATGAGTGTGACCTGCTAATTGTATAATATTTACAGAGGGAGTGAAACTAAGGCCAGCGCCAGAAAGTAAGAATTTTACTGACTGAGTAATCAGGATTTGGTTAGGTAATGCCTCTTTCAGCATTGCCTTAATGAAAGTTTGTGTATCATCAGCGATAAAATTGGTCTGATTTACAGCGGTCTCTTTTATGAAAATGCCAATAGCCAGCTTTGTGTTCAGTAGCTTTGTAGCCTCAGACATATCAATACTACAGTGGGCGGCTTTACTGGGTCCCTCAAAGAGTGCTACCAATGTGTCATTGTTGTGTTCTATTATTTTACCTCGATACTGTTCTACCAGCTTTCTTATTGTCAGCTTAGTTTCTGGCTTTGACTCTTCAGTAGAAATAATTCTGGCGGCCACTATTGTGAATAGCCTTTCTTGGTAGGTTTCTATCTGATTTATGCTGGTAACAAAGGAAGTCATTTCATTGAGAATTTCCTCGGTGTTGCCAGCCCAAAAAAGATGATCTTCTCCTTCGAATTCTACAAACTTTGAATCTTGAATACGCTCTGCAATAAATCTTCCTTCTTCTATTTTTACGTCAATATCATTGGTGCGTTGCATCAGTAATGTGGGTACTTTGATGCTTCCTAAAATATCTATAATGTCTACTTCCGTATTCATTTTGGTTAATACCATGGCAGCACTGGGGCTGGCTCCTGAACGGAAATAGCTAGCTAACCAATCCATAAAGTTTTTATCCTCAGCTTTAGATGGAGCTAAAGATTCCAAATACATACCTGTGCTACCCCAGCTTTTTTCTATCATATCATAAACTCGCTGCCTTTCTTGATCTGTGGGTGCCCAAGGATATTCAGGAGCATATCTGCGCTTAGCAAAAACACCAAAAGTGATTAAAGCAATGGTTCTGTGAGGATATGTGGCTGCAAACAATGCTGAAACAGAACCTCCTTCAGAATGCCCAAATAGCACAGCTTTTTCAGAATTTATGGCATCCATTACAGCTCTGATATCATCCATTCGTTCTTCCAGAGTAGATAGTTCCACTACTCTATCAGAAAGTCCGGTTCCGCGCTTATCAAACAGAATGACTCTAAATATTTTGCCTAACTCAGAAAAAAAATCAACCAGTTCCGGGCATGACCACATACAATCTATGTTAGATACCCATCCGGGTATATACACCAAGTCAATAGATCCGGATCCGATTACTTGATAGGCTATGTTAATACGGCCACTTTTGGTATATTGGGTTACCGGCTTGGTTGGATAAGAGTGTTTCTTTGTCAGGTATTCACTATCTATTAATTGAGAATATTTGATAGTGTTCTGCAAATGGCTTTTATCAATTGTATCAAAGTACTCTGTCATTTCCTTATATAAATTTCTATTAGACTGGCAGAGCTAATGTAGTGAGGATATTAGCGTAGAGGAAGGAGAATTATGCTGAAGCTGATACTTTGGTGTCTGAAGTCTCCATATACGGACTGAATTAACTCATGTTAGAGTACTTTAGAACCATACATTTTTCGGTGAAACTTTAGAAAAACACCTTTGCTTAGTTAAATTTGAAAGGTATTGCCTTAATATTTTGTGATCATTTTTTTTAACATTCTGTAAATCAAATGAGAGGACTCCTTTTCGTATTCCTTTTCTTTTGTACCATCAAAATTTATGGGCAATCGGAAATAGATTCCATTCAAGAGTTATTGAGTCAAGATACCTTATCTCCTTCTCATCATATTGAATTATTGAATAATATTTCGGAACACTACCTGGGAAATGATAACAATAAATTCACTTTTTATAATCAACAATCTATTGCACTTGCCACAGATGAAGGTGACCTACTTGGGCTGGTGAATGCAAAGCTGTTGCTTACTAAATATTATCAGAAATCAGGTGATATTGAAAGGGCAATGCAAATATGTGATGAGCTCTTACAAAAATCCACAGATAAGCAGTTTACATTAGGCGTAATACTCTCGCATAATAAAAAGGGAGATCTATTTAATAAAGTAGGGAGCTATGATCAGGCATTGAGTGTGCTAAACAAGGCACTTGCATTGGCTGAAGAAATTAGAGACTCTACCATTATGGCTTCTATTTTTAATAACAAAGGAGTTAGCTTTTATCATTCTAGCCGAATAGATTCCGCTATATTTTATTATGAATTAGGCTTGAACCAACGAAGGCAGAATGCTGATTCTCTAGGTATGGCTGCCGGCATGATCAATATTGGTGGTGTTTATTATACTCAAGGGAATTATCAACTGGCCAGAAGTTATTTTAGCACAGCTGCCGCTATATCAAAAAGAATTAATAACAAGTCCTACCATGCCGCAGCATTGAACAACCTGGGGCTAGCGGACTGGCGGCTAGGTGATTATGATGATGCGATTGAAGCTTTTCATCTCTCCTACGAACTCTCTGCCGAGATGAATAATAAGAGAACTATGGCTTTCTGCCTGGCTAATCTGGGCATTATAGCCCATGAAAAAGCTGATTACCCAGAATCTCTTGAATATTATTTACGGGCTGTGGCTATTAGGTCAGAGCTTAATGACTCGACAGGCCTGGGTACTAGTTATTATAATTTGGGTTTGCTTTTTAAAGATTGGAGAGATGATTCCACAGCCTACAATTACTATCAAAAATCTCTAGTCATCAGAGAAGCTATTGGTGATGTTGATGGTCAAGCTTCTGTCTATAATTCTATTGGTGAGCTATACAGTGAAGCTAAGGAGTATGACAAGGCTAAGGCGGCCTATCAAAATGCCTTATCAAAAAATTTAAATATTGGCAATAAAGGGAAAATGATAAGCACCTTTATAAATATGAGTAAGCTCTATCTCACTACGGGAAATCTTGATTCTGCCAAAGTAATCATAGACGAAGCCATGCTATTAGCTCGTGAAATAAAGTCATTATATATGAAGGCAGAGCTGGAAGGCAAATTAGGTTCATATTATTATAAAAAAGGTTTGTATAGAGAATCTAAGAAGCATTTACTTAAAAGCTTGCAATATGCGAATGAAAATAACCTTAAAGATCTGGAAAATAATGGTCGGCTCTTACTTTCTCAGGTCTACTCAGCACTTGGAGATCATAAGAGCGCTTATAAAGAACTGATTACTCATTTAGCTCTGAAAGATAGTATTTCTAATCAGGATGTTATTAGAAAAACTAGTCGAATAGAGGCGAAATATGCTTTTCAAAAGGAAAAGGATTCGCTTGCTTTTGTAAGGCAAAGGGAGCAGCTTGCTTATGAAACAGAGTTATCTCAGGAAAAAATAAAAAAACAATGGATGATTCTGGTGTTGATCTTATCAGTGCTGGTGTTAGGGTTAATGGCGTATTTACTTTATAACAGGCAGAAGAAAAACAAGTTGTTGTACAGGCAGAAAGAGGTGCTGGATGAGGCTTTAGCCGTAAATAGTAAGTATTTTTCTATTATTTCTCATGATTTAAGAGGGTTTTTGCTTGAATATATAAGCATCTCTGGCTTGCTGCTTCATTTTGCCAGACATGGAAAAATAGAGAAAATTGAAGATCTCGGGATAAATATGAAAAGGTCTTCGCAGAATACACTTCATTTGCTTGATAATCTACTGCATTGGTCAATAGATAAAGAGTTTAGCCTATCAAAGTACAAAACCGTCATCAATGTTAATAACCTAATAATAGAGCTAATTGAACTCTTCAAAGGTACAGCTGATAGTAAAAATATATTGCTTCATTTTGAAACACAGCCTGATCTTTTCATAAAAGGCACTGAAAATGGAGTTAAAACTATTTTTAGGAACATTATCTATAATGCTATCAAATTTACTAAGCAGGGTAATAATATTTTTATTAACAGTTATACCGCTGATAATAAGATAGTGATTGAAGTGAGAGACGAAGGTATAGGGATGAGTGAAGATCAATTAAAGAAAATTAATGAGTTTGATGCCGCACCGTTAAGGGGTACACAAAATGAGAGAGGCGTTGGTCTTGGAATGCGATTGATCAGAGAGTTTGCTAATAGAAACAACGGTGAATTGTTAATTCAGAGCCAGGTTGGAGTTGGAACAACAATAAAGGTTACCTTTATACAAGAAATGCCAGAAGGAACACCTAAATCTATATAATTGGAATGAATTCACTAAGAGTAATCATAGTTGAAGATAAGGAGGAAGACCTCAAACATTTGGAAAATGTAATGCAAGAGTGTCACCTGGCAGACTTTCAGGTGACAAAAGTTCTTGGATCATTGAAAGATGCTATTGCTTACTTAAAAAGTATCCCACAAGTAGATCTTATTTTCATGGACATTCAACTGCCTGATGGTAATAGTTTTGAAATTTTTAATCAGGTGGAGTTTGACTTGCCTATTATCTTTACCTCATCTTATGATCATTATGTGCTGCAGGCTATTAAACTGAATGGGCTCGATTATTTGGTAAAGCCAATTGAGAGGTCTGATTTTGATGATGCTATCCGCAATTTTCAAAAACTACAAAGTAAATCTAAAACCTATGAACTGGAAGAGATCAAGGCCATTGTAAAAAGCTTCTCTCCAAAAACTTATAAATCCAGCTTTTTAGTTAATTATAAACAAAAAATGCTCTTGCTTGATGTTAGTGAAGTGGCCTATTGCTACGTGAGAGAAAAGGGCACCTTTTTAGTATCTCACGAAGGTCAGGAGTATTTGGTGGACTACTATCTGGATCAACTCGAAGAAGAGCTGGATCCTGCCAGATTTTATAGAGTAAATAGGCAGTACTTAATGGCTCGGAAAGCTATCAAGGAAATTGAAAATTACTTCAATGGCCGACTGGTGGTTAAAGTAGATCCCCCTACCGATGATCAAATTATAATGAGTAAAAAGAAAGTAGCTCATTTTAAAAAATGGGCTGATTCATGATGTTAATGTTACCATGCTGCCATTAGCTCAACTTTATTAACTTGAGTAAACTAAAAAAGCACCCTTTTACAGGTGCTTTTGTCTATAAATTTATGAATACTTGTTTACTTAAGATCAAACCGGTCTGCGTTCATTACCTTATGCCATGCTTTTACAAAGTCTTTAACAAATTTCTCATTAGAATCAGCGCAAGCATAAGCTTCGGCTACGGCTCTTAATTCAGAATTAGATCCGAATATAAGATCTATTCTACTTCCTGTCCATTTCACTTCACCAGTAGTCCTGTCTTTACCTTCAAATTCTAATTCAGATTCAGAAGTTTTAGACCATGTGTTTTTCATGTTGAGGAGGTTCACAAAGAAATCATTTGTGAGTTGCCCTGGCTTATCTGTAAATATGCCTGTATTTGAGCCGTCATAATTGGCTCCTAGAGCTCTCATCCCTCCTACTAGTACTGTCATTTGAGGCGCCGTAAGTCCAAGTAATTGCGCCTTGTCTACTAGCATTTCCTCTGCAGAAGTGGAAATATGATCCTGGCTTCTGAAGTAATTTCTGAAACCATCGGCATTTGGCTCTAATATGGCAAATGCTTCTACATCAGTTTGCTCTTGTGTAGCATCTGTTCTTCCAGGAGAGAAGGGTACCTTTACATCATGACCTGCGGCTTTTGCTGCTTTTTCTATAGCAGCAGCACCTCCAAGAACAATTAAATCGGCCATTGAGATCTTTTTACCTCCACTTTGTGCTGAGTTAAATTCCCCCTGAATGGCTTCGTATTTTTGTAGAACTTTAGCCAGTTGCTGAGGGTTGTTTACTTCCCAATCTTTTTGCGGTGCAAGCCTGATACGAGCGCCATTGGCACCCCCTCGTTTATCAGAATTTCTGAAGGTAAAGGCAGAGGCCCAGGCAGTAGTAACTAACTCGGATACCGTAAGGCCAGAGTCTAAGATTTTTGATTTTAATTGAGAGACATCATTGTCATCAATCAGAGGATGATCTACAGCAGGAACAGGGTCTTGCCATAATAATTCCTCTTCAGGTACCTCAGGCCCCAGGTATCTGGAAAGTGGCCCCATATCTCTGTGAGTAAGTTTAAACCAGGCTCTTGAAAAAGCATCAGCAAACTCCTCAGGGTTCTCATAATAATGTCTTGAAATTTTCTCATAGGCCGGATCTTCTTTCAGCGCAAGATCGGTGGTGAGCATAAATGGAGCATGCTTTACGTTAGGATCATGAGCATCAGGCACTGTACCAGCCCCTGCCCCATTTTTAGGTTTCCACTGGTGAGCCCCAGCCGGGCTTTTAGTTAATTCCCACTCAAAACCAAATAAGTTTTCAAAGAAGTTATTGCTCCATTGAGTAGGTGTTGTAGTCCAGGCTCCTTCCAAACCACTGGTTATGGTGGAGGCAGCATTACCTGAGCCAAAAGAGTTTTTCCACCCTAGGCCCTGCTCTTCTATACTGGCTCCTGCAGGTTCATGCCCCACGTATTCTCCAGGGTCTGCGGCACCATGTGTTTTTCCAAAAGTATGCCCACCTGCTATCAGAGCTACAGTTTCTTCATCATTCATAGCCATACGACCAAAAGTTTCGCGAATATGCTCCGCCGCAGCTAAAGGATCAGGATTACCGTTAGGGCCCTCTGGGTTAACGTAGATCAGTCCCATATGTGAGGCGGCTAATGGGTTTTCCAGACTGCCATCTTCATATCTTTTATCATTACCCATCCATTCGGTCTCTGCACCCCAGTATATATCATCTTCTGGTTCCCATACATCTTCTCGCCCACCTGCAAAGCCAAAAGTAGGTAGCCCCATAGACTCAATCGCACAATTGCCGGCTAATATCATGAGATCTGCCCAGGAAATTTTGTTGCCATATTTTTGTTTAATCGGCCATAAAAGCAAACGGGCTTTGTCCAAATTGGCATTGTCAGGCCAGCTATTCAATGGCGCAAAGCGCTGACTGCCAGAAGAAGCACCACCACGTCCATCAGCAATTCTGTAAGTTCCTGCACTATGCCAGGCCATACGAATGAAAAATGGTCCATAATGTCCATAGTCAGCAGGCCACCACTCTTGTGAATCGGTCATTAATTGAAATAAATCGTCCTTCACAGCTTTGAGATCTAGGCTTTTAAAGGCCTCCGCGTAATCAAAATCTTCATCCATGGGGTTTGATATGGGGGAGTTTTGATGTAGTATTTTTAAGTTGAGTTGGTTTGGCCACCAATCACGATTAGTAGTGCCTGATCCAGCGCTATTATGCAGTGACCCATTCATAAATGGGCACCTACTGGTGTCATTGGTGTCCCAGACATTGCCATTAGAACCATTTTTATTTTCGTAGCTATCCATAAACTTATTTTTAGTGTTGATAAATATTTTAATTAAAAAAATTCAGTTCATTTAATACTGTTAAATTACTCATTTATCTACCTGCAAGCCAGTATTCTTAATTTAAAAAACCTATGCTGATATAGAGTAAAATTATATGCATTGAATGGTCCAATGAAAGCATATTATGCGGCAAGGCATATTTAAAGCACTACTTTAACCTTCCATAATTTTCTTCTACTTTTGCGCTGTTATGCAAACAGGAAGCAATGCCATCTTCGCCACTTTTGATCCGTACCCTTCTTATAAGGGTTCGGCTATTCATATTGAAAAAGTAACAGAGCTCATGGCTTCTAAGTTTTTGAAAACTTTAGTAGTGACCCTTAAGCAGCATACGGATAAGCCTTTGGCTCCGGGCTTGCATCATATTGAGTTTGATCAGGACGAGTCTAATTACTTGAAAAGGGCGCAGGCATATTCGAAATGGCTTGATGATCTGTTGGAATCAGAGCATCAACTTGAAGTAGGTCACTTCCGAGATATTTGGAGCGGTATTCCTATTTTAAAAAGACCTCATATTACCAGTATCTTTGAAGTGAATGGATTGCCCAGCATAGAGCTGGCCAGTCGCTACCCTTACATTGGAGAAAGCACCATAGAGAAAATTAAACTCTTGGAAGGTGAATGTCTTCATAAATGTCAATTGATCATATGCCCTTCAGAGACTATTAAGAACCATCTTATCAAGAGAAGGGTATTAGCTAACAAAATTCATGTTGTGTCTAACGGTGCTGATATACCCGTGGCAATGGATAGGCCAACGGATTTACCTCCTGAATATATAGTGTACTTTGGTGCTTTGCAGCCCTGGCAAGGTGTGGATGTACTACTCAAAGCCATGCAGTATTTGCAGGATAAGCCATCATTAAAACTGGTAATATGCTCTTCTCACAAACCGAAATTTGCCAGACCTTTTATAAAGCTGGCAGAAAAACTATTAGTAAGTGATCAGATTGTGTGGAAGTATCAACTGCATAAAGATCAGCTTCATCAAATAATACAGCATGCCATATGTAGTGTTGCTCCCCTCACAGAATGCAGTCGTAATCTGGAGCAAGGCTGCTCCCCATTAAAGATATTTGAAAGCATGGCCTGTAAAACACCTGTGGTTGCAAGTGACCTGCCTGTGGTGAGAGAAATCCTTCAGGCTGATAAAGAAGTGAAACTATGTAGGCCAGGGAGACCGGCGGATTTGGCTCGATGCATCAGGTTAATGGTTGATTATCCAGAGCTGAGAACTGAGTTAAGTGAGAATGCTTTTGCTAAAATTATTAGTAAGTATAATTGGAATTCCATAAATCGCAGTCTGTCAATGATTTACGATAATATTTTTAAACTCGTTTTTTAATGTAAAAACGGCATAAGGCTTTTCTAATTGTAAATCTAAAAGGTTTTTATGTGGTAAGTTACGAGCGCATATGTAATTGGGTATGACTAATTTTTAGAGTGCTCTAAAGTCATATTCAGCCGTTTTGTCATGCTAATATATCTACAGTATTTTTGTTTTTTTGAAGCCACTGATCATTAAGCTTTTCCGTAAAACCTATCTTGGTAAAATGATTTTTTTTTAATTTGGCAGCTCAAAGAAAAGACAGAACAGTGGCAGAATCGAAATACGAAGCAAAGTATAAAAACCTCTCTCCTGCTCAGCAGGCATTTGTAAATGAAAAGAAAGTGAGTGCGACTATGAAAATAGACAAATGGCTCTCCCTTCTAACTAAAATATCCAAGTTTGACAAGCGCAATGATCAAAGGATAAATAGACTTTTCACTTTATCTATTATTTTTTACGTTGTTACTTTCTTATCCATATTTTCATTAGCATTCTTCGGAGGATCAGCGGCTTATTTGATTTTTGGTTTTGCCGGGATAGCCACTGCACTTCTCATATATAAAAATAAGTTGCAGCAGAATGATGTTAATGATTACTTAAGGTTATTCTTTATTCCAGTTTTGAATGTACTTAAATCTAAAGCAGGTGGTGAGGCTAAATTATCTGCCAATTTAGACTTTAGGAATCCACGAAAAGCATTAAAACCAGTAATAGGTAAAGTTAGAGGGAGAGATATGAAAATGTACTCTCCAAAGTATGCTATTGCTAAATTAGTGATGCAAGATGGTGCTACGTTGGAGTTCGTAATAGCTGATGATATTAAAGACTTTAGTTGGCGTAAACGGTCTGCTAGTGGTAAAACCAAATATAAGTCCAAAACGAAGTTTGTTCATTATTGCTTCATTAAATTAACGCTACCAAAAAGCGAATACCGATTAAAGCATTCACCTCTTGCTGGGATCACCATAACAGAGCACAATGGAGATTATTTGGCGAAATCAAAAATCAAAATTAAAAAAGTAGGTCAGGGTCATGTGTTGAATGTGAAGGAGTTTTTGGAAACTATGCAAGCTATTTATGGTCAGTTTGAGCCTTTGCATCCGGTGTCTGAGCCAGAGCCTAATCAGGAGTCTTCTAAAAGTAGAGCCACTGCTGGTAATGTAAATGGTCAGGATGATTATGATGATAGTTTTGCTATGATGGCGGTTCCATACCTGTGGTACCATAGTAGTTTTGATGACTACGATTATGATAGCTTCGAGTATACAGACTCAGGTGATTATGCTATGGATGATGATGCGGTAACAGCTTTTGATAGTTAAAAAACGAACGGTTATGAATAGTAGGTGTCTTTGGCTTACTGATAACTATCCTCCACAGCGTGGAGGGATGGCTCAGTCTTGCGATAGGATAGTCAATGGATTAAGACAAGCCGGAGTGGAGATCGATATTATCCATTTTACCAGTAAGGAGGGTAAATCTAAAAAGCATCAACAGCAAAACGGCAGCTATACCTCTATCCCCTTTTCCAATAGCGAGGCTCACGTACTTAATATCGCTTGGAATTATATCAAAAAGATGCCAAAATTTGACTTCATTGTATGTTTTGGGGGATATATTTCTATGACAGGAGCGCCTGTTTTTAGCAAGTGGCTAGACACGCGCCTGGTCACATTGATAAGGGGAAATGACTTAGATGCTGGTATATTCACTCCAAGAAAAAGGGGTATTCTTGAAGATGCTTTGCGTCAGTCTGAGCTGGTGTGTACCGTTAGTAGTGACAAGGCTGATAAAATCAGTAAATGGTTGAGTCACCCTAATGCGAAATTTGTAGCTAATGGAATAGATATGAATGAATGGTTGCCTACGCATAGCGAAAGGCAATTTGCGGCAGATTGGAGAGCTCAAAATGTCTCTGGCGATAAAACTGTTTTAGGGATATTTGGTCAGTTAAAAGCTAAAAAAGGCCTTGATTTCTTTTTGGATTCTCTGAAACGCACGAGCTGGAGAGATACTGCTCATCTGCTTCTGATTGGTGAAACTGAGGAGCATCTTATAGATTTATTGGAGAGTGCAGAGTTGACTTATTCGATACTTCCCTTTCATGATAGGTACGAGTTAATGAAATATTACCTTTGCTGCGATGCCATGGTAATCCCTTCGTTTTATGATGGAATGCCTAATGTGCTACTTGAAGCTGGAGCGTTGGGTATACCTGTTCTAGGCTCTCGTGTGGATGGAATGGCTGATGTGATTACCAATCATCAGGATGGTTTTCTATTCGAGCCTGGCAATGAAGATGACTGTAAAAAGACCTTATACCAGTTTTTTAACTTGACCAGAGAAAGGCAAAAAGAGCTGGGAGCCAATTTGAAAAGGACTATAGAAACTCAATATACAATAGATCATGAAATCGATAATTATAAAAAGCATTTACTTTAGCCTTGTAATTTTATTCATAGCAGGCTGTGGAGGTTCCAATAATTCTGAAAAGTCGGAGCATACATCGGTGGAAGTTCCCTCTACTCCGATTGACGTACCAGCTTCTTCAGTACAGTCATATTATATCGATAGTCAGGAAAATATATCTATGGCTACCATAAATATTGATGAATCCGATATTACTCTCCATGTAGGAGATCAAACATTGCTCGGTGAGCTCAAAAGAAGCGACAAGAGGAAGTATTACAATCAAGCTGACCAACATCATTACTCTGTAAAATATAAAGGCTTAGAGGGCTTCAAATTAAGAAATGCGAATGAGGAGATTTTATGGAAGATTAAAATCAAAGATGGTAAGATAAGTATTGCCAATAATGAGGAAATGAATAATGCTTTTGATATCAGGCTGTATGATGATAAGCGTGTAAAGCTGAAAAAAGGTGATGAGGAAATAGCTGCAATTCGTTTTGATGCTGATAATGAGTTCTTGAAAGTGGGACAACAGTATTTCTTGAGGAACTTTCGTCATTCTATGGCTTCAGGCGTGCTGTTGATTCCAGGAATGAATGAAGTAGAAAAATTCGTCATATGTGCTGAAATTCTTAATATGAAGAAATGATAGCTTTTTATGGATTTGGAGGTGGCTTTGGTCACCTCAACCGAATAAGAGCTTTTATTAAATCTCAGAAGATTAACGGACCTTATTTGATCTTAACAAATAACCGTGCCGCACTCAACTTTTTTTCTAAAGAAATTATAGTAAGTCCACCTGATCATATACTATTCACCAAGACTCAAATGCGAGAATGGATAAGCTCCATCATCGTTAAAAAAAACATTACCACTTTCTATATCGATACCTTTCCTTCAGGTATTCTTGGTGAGCTTAATCCAGAGCTATTTCAAGGCGTTACTTTGAATCTTTTATGTAGAAGATTGAAGTGGAAGGCCTATAAAAATTTGATAGAACAGCCACTGCATTATACTTCCTGTTTTGTGTTTGAGTATTTGGAAAATGATCACTATCAATACCTGATAAATCAAGTTGAAGAAGTTAAAATAATTGAATCTTTACTTGAGTTAATTAATATCAATCCATTATCTATGAATGGTTTATGTGATCATGTGTTTTGGATAATTGTTCATACTTCTCATTTGGAGGAGGTTCAAGTATTAATTGATCATGCTAAAGATTTGGCAATGTTGGAGCGGGTGAATCCTGAGATTATTGTGCTAACTGATCAGCTTATTGAAGATGATACCATAACATTACTTAGGGATGAAAATCCAAGAGATTACTATCATGCTGCCAATCGCATTTTTACCGCAGCAGGTTTTAATACCTGGTATGAATTGGCGCCTTATAGGTCTAAGCATATAGCTATCCCTTTTCCTCGAAAATTTGATGATCAGTTTTGGCGATCCAAGCAATAAAAAAGGCAACCAACATAACATTGGTTGCCTTTTGGTTTTAAACTCAATTTTTAACTTAATTCAACTTATTCCAAAGTAATTCAGCTACCTTCTCTGAAGATGCAGGGTTTTGTCCTGTGATCAACAGGCCGTCTTCCACCGCATAAGGAGCCCAGTCTTCACTTTTAGAGTAAATACCTCCGTTCGCTTTAAGCATATCTTCTACTAAGAAAGGAACAACGTTAGTTAGTTGTACGCCTTCCTCTTCTCCGTTTGTAAAGCCAGTAACCTTCTTGCCTTGTACAAGAGGTGTTAAATCTGCCTTTTTAGCTAGTCTAAGAACTCCTGGAGCATGGCAAACAGTAGCTACAGGTTTATCATGGTTATAAAACGATTCTATAAGACTGATAGAATGCAAGTCTTTAGCTAAATCCCACAGAGGTCCGTGTCCGCCAGGATAGAAAACAGCATCGTAATCCGCGGCATCTACCTCAGCCAGCTTAATGGTGTTAGCAAGTAATTCTTGCGTTTCTTTGTCTTGATTGAAGCGCTCTGTGTCTGGTGTTTGAAAATCAGGAGAAGCACTTTTGGGATCAATCGGAGGCTGTCCTCCCTTAGGTGAAGCTAGTGTAATATCAGCGCCTCTATCCTTTAAGTAATAGAATGGAGCGGCAAACTCTTCAATCCAAAAACCTGTTTTCTCTCCAGTATCACCTAGTTCATCATGACTAGTTAATACAAATAATATTTTTATTGTATTCATAATAATGTTCTTTATTTCTACCTAATTTTTTCTTTTAAAAGAATTATGAGTACAAAGCTACAGCAGGGCAGTTTTCTAAAAATTGATCTATGATAAGAAACTAATTCTTGGTGATTTCCTTGCGTATCCTGCTTAAGCTTTCGGTGGTAATGCCTAGGTAAGAGGCAATATGATAGTTTTTAACGCTTTTTTCTATTTCCGGATAGGTGTGTATGAAATTTTCATATCTCTGCTTAGCAGAGAGTGCCAGGTTTCCTAGTATTCTTTTCTGAAAGCTGGCAAAAGCTCTCTCCATCTTCCTTCTGAAAAAACCTTCCAACTTTGGAATTTGACGGTATAGTTCATCCATGGAAGTTTTAGATACTTCAAGTACTACAGCATCTTGTACGCATTCAATATTTAAGGTGGCCTTGTCTTCGCTAAAAAAGGCGGTGTAATCGCTTATCCACCAATCGGTAATAGCAAACTGTAAAGTGTGCTGCTTGCCGGCATCATCAATGAAATAAGTCCTCAGGCAGCCTTTGGAGATGAAGTACTGGCAAGCGACTGTGTGGCCAGCTCTAAAAAGATGATCGCCTCTATTCAATTCCTTTTTACGAAACCTGTCCAGAAGTAAATCTTCTTCTTCAGTGGAAAGACATATGTCTTGGAAGGTGCTTAGAATAGTAGCCTTTGCTTCATCCATATCACTGCGTCTAATTCATGGTGTCATTTGATTAACTGAGATTATTAACGGATTTAATAAGTTATTGTTTGAGTTTTCTTTCCCTAAAATTCACTTGAGTTTAGCGTTCATAACTTTCTATTATATAGGTGTTTATGGGTTTTATTGAGTTGTTGAAATTATTGAAATAGTCCATGTTATAGAGAAAATCTATGAGGCCTTTTAGTCATAAAAAAAGCTCAAACCATCAGGTTTGAGCTTTAAAAAGAAGGTCTAATAATCTTAGTTGCTAATGAGCCTAATAAGCTATTTTATTTATTTCTTAAATAGATATGTTTGATGTTTTTCTCTCCACTTTCTCTTTCATCTATTTCGAATTTTCCTATTTTTTTAATCAATGGATATAACTTGGAAAAGCCGTAGTTCCTGGGATCGAAATCTGTTCTCTTTTTAATCAGGTGATTGCCTAGCGCTCCAAGAAAGGCCCAGCCATTGTCATCTGAAACTTCCTCTATGCTATCTGCAATGAGCTTGATTAATGACTTATCTATTTTGTTGAGTGATTGATCTTTTGGTTGCTTACTTTTGACCACTGACTTTTCATCAGATTCTTTCTCTTTTTTAAGGATCTCCAGATAAACAAACTTATCGCAGGCAGTGATAAAAGGCTGTGGAGTTTTCTTTTCACCCAGTCCCATCACGAACATGCCTGCTTCTCTTAGTCGGGTGGCTAGTCTGGTAAAATCACTATCACTTGAAACTATACAAAAGCCAGTCACTTTTTTGGAGTATAGCAAATCCATAGCATCAATGATTAAAGCGCTATCACTGGAGTTTTTACCGGTGGTATAGCTATATTGCTGAATGGGTGTGATGGCATTTTCCAAAAGTACATTTTTCCATCCGGCTACTGTTGGCTTAGTCCAGTCAGCATAAATACGTTTAATAGTAGGATTTCCATATTTAGCGATCTCCCCTAGCATTTCCTTCACATGAGCGTAAGGCACATTATCCGCATCTATAAGTACCGCCAATTTATCATCTTTCATTATAAACCTTTTAAAGTAAGCTTTGAATTATTATTGCTTTAACAACAATGAATTTACTGGCAAGTTATGATTATCAAATCGAATACACATCCATTTTGGCGGTTTTTCACCTTTTATTATCTTCATAAGCAGCTTATTAACCTTTCGCTAGCCCTTCTTTGTTACCTTAAATCGGTATGAAGCAAGATACTCCCCGTTATAAAGTATATGTAAAACATGAGTGCCTCTGCCTGCGAAGTGGCCTGATAATTTTATGTTATCATCACTTTCAGCAATCACCTCAGGTTTAAATAGTTTCACATTTCCATTTTGCACTGATTGGCACATGATGTATTCTTTATTTACTGTTTTGGGAGACTTTACTTTTAAGGTAATTTCAAAAGGTGCATCTTGAATGAGTTGGTTATCAAACTGTGAAGGGCTATCGGGAATGATCTTCATATTAAAGGCATCTTTATATAACAAGGGCCCTTTAATGAAATCATCAAAGGAAGGCTTATTCTTTAATAGTAGCCAGGTAGTATCGAGCGGGTAATGATTTTTCGAAAACAGATCTGGAGAGGTCAGGAAGTAACCTTCACTAAAGCTAGCCTTAAAAGAGTACTGTGTCATGTTCACTACCCCGCTAGACCAAGTAGCATCACATAAATACCAACTATTATTGATCATAACAGCATTCCATGAGTGGTTAGGAACTATGGTTTCGGAATTTGAGATGGCCGTTTTTCCATAGCCATTCACTACTTTGGAGGTGATTCCGGCATGATAAGAGAGTTCTTTTATAAGATAAGCATAGCCCGTGCAGATCGTGCTATGATTTTTCCTCATTTTCTGGAACACGGCCTTTACAAAACTTTCATTCCACTCCCTTAATTTATCAGGTTTATCTCTAAAGCGACGCCTTTTGTTTTCATTGAGTTGAAACAAATGGATGTCATTTTTAATATTTAAGCACACCCATTTGTATATAGCTCTAAATTTCTGCTCATCATCTTTTAAAGAAGATGTGAGCAAAAGAGACAGTGCTCTGGTATCATCCAAAGAATGTTTGGGATATAAGGCAGCAATGCTATCTGCCTTATGATACTTTTCACGGTCTCTTTCTGGAATTTGCGCCTTTCCTGCAAAGGTGAAGCACCACACTATGAACAGTAAAAGGTATCTCATTCCTTAAAATATAGCTTTCAACTTATTCCATACTTTAGCTATGCCGGAGGGTTCTTCATATACATGGTCAAATGTTATTTCTCCAAGCATCTCCATGGCCTCCATATTTAGGCTAATTTCAACTTGGTCACTTACCTGACTTGGGACATTGTAAGCAACTGATTCATAGCCTATAAAGGAGAAGATCAATACGTCGCCTTGATCTAGTGGCTGTGGAAATTCGAAGTATCCATTAATGTCTGTAGCTGTGCCGATCTCAGTTCCTTGTAAGACTATGTTCACGCCTGGCATCACTTCGCCTTCCTGGTCTTTTACAACTCCCTTAACCACCTGCTTTTCTAAAGAAATGGCTATGACATCATTCATTTCAGGTCGAACAATGGTAGTTTTCGTATTTATCTGTTCGTTAACAAATGGAGCCTGAGCCATAGCCACACTAGCTGACAATAATACTGTTAAGCTCACTGCTGCTGCCTTCATGTAAGAGTAAACTCCTGTTTTTGGAAATTTAGGGGTAAAAGGGGTATTCAGTTGTGGAGTCTTAAGTCTGCCACAGACCCTTTTATTGGATGTGAGTGAAGTGAAGTAATTTTTAATATCATCTTCTGTCATTTGAGTAAAATCAATTACTTCCATTTGGCATTGGTCGCAAAAACCTCCTCTTTCAGTGGGTGTAAATTCTGACCAGTTTTGGCTGCAAGGTTGGGCTACGGAAAGTTTGAGTTGTTTTTTCATAATATTAAATGTTTTATGAAAGGATGCAGCGGTCGAACTTATTCCATAAGCTAATCGAATTTTTTTTGATGTTTATTTCGGTTTTATTTTTAAGCAATTAAAAGTCAGTGCTTTATAAAATAAAAAAATCCTATGGAGGGGGCTCACAGGATTAATGATATTATCTTTTTTAGACTTATTGTCCGAAGGAGTAGGCAATAGAGAGGTTAAAAACTTTATTAAATGATGTTGATTTTGATCCGTCATAATTAGAGGCATCTTTAAATAAGTTATGAAAGCCTCTAGAGAAGCTGGTCCTGATCGCCAATGGCTGTAAGTTATAACCAGCCCCTATTTGAAATCCAAAGTCCGTTCTCCTTACCCCTTTGTCCTCCGGAACATATCTTGGTAGATACATTCCATTTATATTTAGACGATCCATGCCTTCAGCCCCCTGTTTAAAATGCTTGTTTAACAAAACAGCTCCATATAAACCCGCAAAAAATTCTAATTTATTCAATTTTAAAACAGCATTAACAGGAATCTCACAATTCTCAGAAATAGCTCTGTCATTTTTTTCTCCGCCAAAGTCATATTCGGTACCTTTTCCTGAATAGAAAATGCCGGGTCTAATTGAAAATGATTGAGATAGTTCAAAATCTGCATACACCCCTACTTTTGGTGCTAATCTCATTTTTTGATCAGCAAAAGGGTCATAGTTGTTAAATACAAATTTCGATAGGTTAAATCCCGCTTGCACACCAATTTCAACTTGTGCTTCGCTAGAAAAGAAAATGAATAATAATAAGACAGTAAACAGTCTTCTCATAATGTCAGGTTTAAAAATTATAAACGCGACAAAATTATTGATTTAAATTTAAGAAAGTAGCAGTTGCAGTACCTGCGCTCAAAATAAAACAACCTTAAAGCAGTGAATCTTCTACTATCTCCGGAAGTGTTATTTTTAAATTAGGGTTGAGATACATGGCCCTTTTAGCCGCGAAAACAGCTTCTTTATTTCTGGCCCAGCTTCTTCTAGCTATTCCGTTATTTACATCATAAAAAAGCATATTTTCTAATCTTCTTTGAGCCTCTTCTGTTCCATCCAAGAGCAACCCGAAGCCTCCATTGATCACCTCTCCCCAGCCTACTCCGCCTCCGTTGTGTATTGAAACCCATGTAGCACCTCTAAAGGCATCGCCGATCACATTTTGTATGGCCATATCAGCTGTAAACTGAGAGCCATCATAAATATTGGATGTTTCACGGTAAGGACTGTCTGTGCCAGACACATCGTGATGATCTCTGCCCAAAACTATTGGCCCAATCTTTCCGTCTTTCACCGCATTATTAAAAGCGGTAGCTATTTTTATTCTTCCTTCGGCATCGGCGTATAATATTCTGGCTTGCGAGCCTACCACCAGCTTATTTTCAGCAGCACCTTTTATCCACTGTATGTTGTCTGTCATTTGTTGCTGAATTTCCTGAGGAGCAGATTTTCTCATTTCATCTAGTACTTCAGAAGCTAGCCTGTCAGTGGCAGCTAAGTCTTCTGGTTTACCTGATGTACACACCCAGCGGAAAGGGCCAAATCCATAATCAAAGCACATAGGCCCCATGATGTCTTGCACGTAAGAAGGATATTTAAACTCCTGTTCGTTTTTCATTATATCAGCCCCTGCTCTGGCGGCCTCTAACAAAAAGGCGTTTCCATAATCAAAGAAGTAAGTACCTTTAGCCGTATGCTTATTGATAGCTGCTACTTGTCGTCTTAGTGACTCTTGTACTTTAAGTTTAAATAAGTCAGGATTTTCTGACATTAATTGATTAGCCTCATCAAAAGACAGCCCAACGGGGTAATATCCTCCAGCATAAGGATTATGTAAAGAGGTTTGGTCAGACCCAAGTTCTATATGTATACCGGCTTCATTAAAAGCTTCCCATAAATCTACCACATTACCATGATACGCAATAGATACTATTTCTTTACCTTGCTTAGCTTTTTGAACTCTCTCTATCAAACTTTGAATGTCAGCTATTTTTTCATCTACCCAACCTTGACTATGACGGGTGTTTATTGCCTTTTCATTTACTTCTGCTACTACAGATATGCAGCCCGCAATATTACCAGCCTTCGGTTGGGCTCCACTCATACCGCCAAGACCGGCCGATACAAACAGTTTGCCTGAAAGGCTCTCTTCAGCTATTTTTCTGCCTGCGTTTAAAATTGTAATGGTTGTACCATGCACAATTCCCTGAGGACCAATGTACATATAAGATCCTGCAGTCATTTGTCCGTATTGTGTTACTCCCAGTGCATTATATTTTTCCCAATCATCAGGTTGTGAATAATTAGGGATCATCATGCCATTAGTAACTACTACACGAGGTGCTTCTTTAGAAGAGGGAAACAGACCCATGGGGTGTCCTGAGTACATATGTAAAGTCTGCTCGTCAGTCATGGTAGCCAGGTATTGCATGGTTAATAGATACTGTGCCCAATTTTGAAAGACAGCTCCATTGCCACCATAAGTGATTAGCTCATGAGGGTGCTGAGCTACGTGAGGGTTCAGGTTATTCTGAATCATAAGCATGATGGCACCGGCTTGCTTTGATATAAAAGGATATTCATTTAATGGGCGGGCATACATTTCATAATCAGGGCGGAAACGGTACATATATATTCGACCATACTTTTCTAGCTCTTCCTTAAATTCTGATAGGAGCTCTTGGTGATGTTCTGGCTTGAAGTATCGCAAGGCATTTTTTAAGGCGAGCTTTTTCTCCTCTACTGATAGAATATTCTTTCTCTTGGGGGCGTGATTAACCTGCGCGTCATAAACTTTTGGACGTGGCAATTCTAAAGGTATGCCTGATAAGATTTGTTCTTTAAAATTCATTCTTTCAGCTTGGTTTTTATTTTCTTGATCTTTTCTTTGGCCTGCTCATAACCTATTTTATATATAGCGTCTAGGTTAGTTAAATCCATCACTTTATAGGTCTCTAATCCTTTTGGTTCTATGAAGTAATCACAAGCACTTCTTCTGCTATAGGCATTGCAGGTAATGGCTAGCATTAATGCACGTTCCATTACCAGCTTGGCATTTTTAGCATCAAAATCATGGTCAATGGGGTTACAATGAGAGCCAATGATAATATCGCATTGCCCTTCTAATGGCTCTACTGGCAGGTTATTTAATATGCCACCATCTATGTATAGCTTTTCGTTGTGCAGCACAGGATCAAACAACACTGGAATACATGAAGAGGCGCATATCGCGCTTAATAAAGGGCCTTTATTAAAATATTCGGTTTTTCCTGTATTTACATTTGTAGCTGCAATATATAAAGGCTTTTTGAGGTGTTTAAAGTCATCTTTCAGATGCAATTCAAGGAATTTACGAATAACACCCATTTTTAAAATTCCCGTCCAGCTAAGTGCGGGTTGTAGTAATTTCAATGTTTTAATGCTACGCACTATTTCTAATATGCGTTCCACCTGATAGCCATAAGTGTACATAGCGCCAATGATGGCACCGGCGCTACTTCCACTTATGATATCTATATTGATTTCAGCCTCTTCCAGGGCTTTAATTACACCAAGGTGAGCTATTCCTCTGGCTCCACCTCCTGACAGAACAAGGCCTACTTTCATTATATTATAGAATCTCGTTTAAAGAAAATGTTTTATCTAATCTCACTCCCTTTTCGGTATGTTTCACAGTGCAACATTCATTAATAGGGTCGTGCTCCATAAAAATAATATATTCCTTATCAGCAGCCTCATTTAAAAAGGCTTCTTTTTCAGTTAAAGTTAACAATGGTCTGGTGTCATAGCCCATAACGTAAGGCAGAGGAATATGCCCTATAGATGGCAATAAGTCAGCTGCAAAAACTATGGTTTTACCTTTGTAATTGATTTTTGGTATCATTTGCTTGTCGGTATGTCCGTCAGCTGTAAGTACTTCAAACTGCGGGAACTGAGAGGTGTTGTTGAGATCTACGAAGTCAAGATGGCCGCTCTCTTCCATAGGCATAAGATTTTCTTTGAGGAAGGAAGCCTTTTCTCTTGCATTTGGCTTGGTGGCCCACTCCCAGTGGTCTTTGTTAGTCCAGTATTTGGCGTTAGGAAATACTAATTCCGGTTTACCTCCACTGTTATACTTCACACCGCCACCGCAGTGATCAAAATGTAAGTGAGTTAAAAACATATCTGTGATATCGCTATGATTAAAGCCTGCAGCTTTTAAGGAGGAGTCAAGACTGGCGTCGCCATTTAAATAATAATGGCTGAAGAACTTAGCATCTTGCTTGTCTCCAATTCCATTATCAATGAGTATAAGTCTATCCCCATCTTCAATGAGTAAGCATCTCATCGCCCAGTTACAAAGATTGTTTTCATCAGCAGGATTAGTTCTTTGCCATAAGGTTTTAGGCACTACACCAAACATGGCGCCACCATCGAGCTTAAAAAAACCGGTATTTATTATATGAAGTTTCATAGTATTAAAAATTTATAAAAAACAAAAGCCACAGATCTTAGAGACCTGTGGCTTTAAATTTATCGAATTTTTAATACTTTATTCGCTTACTACGCCCATACTGCAGAACTTATCTATTCGTTTCGAAATTCTATCTTCAACGGATAATTCAGATAGTTCTTTGTTGTGTTGTAAGATTACTTTTTTCACTTCTTTAGCCATGGATCGCATGTCTATATGAGCTCCACCTAAGGGCTCATTGATAATGCCGTCTATTAATTTCAGGTCAAGCATATCATATGAGCTTACACGCATAGCTTCAGCAGCTGTTTCTTTATAATCCCAACTTCTCCAAAGTATAGTAGAGCAGTTTTCAGGTGATATTACAGAATACCAGGTATTTTCCAGCATTAACACTCTATCTCCAATGCCAATACCTAGAGCTCCACCAGAAGCCCCCTCGCCTATTACGATGCAAATTACAGGCACCTTAAGCATAAACATTTCTTTAAGGTTTCTGGCAATAGCTTCTCCTTGTCCTCTTTCCTCAGCTTCTAAGCCAGGAAATGCTCCAGGAGTATCTATGAAGGTAACTATAGGCTTGTTGAACTTTTCGGCTAATTTCATTAATCTTAGGGCTTTTCTATAGCCTTCAGGGTTAGCCATTCCGAAGTTTCTTAATTGTCTTTGCTTGGTGTTGCGGCCTTTTTGCTGGCCAATAAACATAAAGGTCTGCTTGTTTACGGAACCAAAGCCTCCTACTATAGCCTTGTCATCTTTTACGGTTCTATCACCATGTAATTCCACAAAGTCATCGGCTATTTCGTAGATATAATCAAGAGTATAGGGCCGATCAGGATGACGCGACAGCTGTACTCTTTGCCAGCGAGTTAAATTACTGAATGTCTCTTTTTTAAGACTCTTTATTTTCGTTTCCAGAGACTTTACGGCATCACTTACGTCAACATCGCTCTCAAGAGCAATTTTTTTCATACCCTCCAATTTAGCCTCAAGTTCTGCGATAGGTTTTTCGAAATCTAACAGCATAATTATTTTAATTAAGGCACAAAAATATAACGGAAAAGCTCAAATACAAGACAATCCCGGTGCTTTTTGGAATATACTTATATAAAAGCCTTTTGGTCGTGTTTCTCTGCCTCAAATTTATTTCACCTTTTAATCATTTGATATTCAGATGATTAAATATTGTTTTTATTTTTTATTGAAAAAAAATCATGGCAAGTGTTGCATATAATGATAGGTAACTATACATTTGCAACACCTTAAACGAAAGGGACAGAGCAAAAGAGAAAGTTAACTCTTTTTTTCTGAAAACAAAAATTAAAATGGTCTGGTAGTTCAGCTGGTTAGAATGCCTGCCTGTCACGCAGGAGGTCGCGGGTTCGAGTCCCGTCCAGACCGCAAGACGAGAGTCTAATAAAGCTAAAGCCGCTTAAATTGTATGATTTAAGCGGCTTTTTGCTTTTTAAGCTACCATCGAAACACATTCCTTTTCATCTGGTTCGGTTAACAATTCGGTTAACAGTTTTTTCATTTATTTTTGTTAACCGAATTAGCTATAATTAACTGTATATCAATTAATTATAGCTGTTAAAATTTGCGGTCTAAATGGACATATTTGATTGTTCACTACAACATTTTAAACGCGATGAAAAGACCTCAAGCATTCTCAATTCTTATTTGGCAAATAAATTTTGATTACACGTTCAACTTAATTTGGCTGTTAACTCAATTATCAATTTGCTGTCAATTTTGAACAATACCTGCGCAATAACGATAAACTGAGCTCAAACGCAGCCATGAAATATATTAGAATGCTTAAGAAAGTGCTCAATGATGCTGTACCTAGAGACTGGATTAAGAGCAACCCCCTCTCCTCTTTTAAATGCCATTTTAAATGGCCTAAGAGAGAAGTTCTTTTACTAGGCAAAGTTTATTAATTTACTCCAAGAGTTCCACTTTTTCAGACTTTCTCAGACGGTCCTTCACGTTAAATTCTCCCTTTAGGTGCTCTAGGACAATTACTGTATCAGATACCTCCAAAATAATGTAGCGAGCAAAACTGGTTTTATCATATTGTTTGATTTCCTTTCTATCAGGACCATAGGCAACCATGTCAGGTTGGAGCTCTATCTGTATTGATAACGTGTCATTTTGTATTCTCCAGTCTGTCATCAGTAATGACATATAAGGAGCCATTCCTACTTTGTTATTAAAGTTAATTACTGGTCCATAGACACCTGTTCGATCTTCATGAAATTCCATATACATGCCGTGCATTTGTCTATTATTCATAGGTTTTATCCAGCTTCCAACCAGATTTTTTTCATTCTCATGAAGTGGTGATGGGCTTTTTGTGCAAGATACTAGTACAAGTAAATAAAAGAAGGAAAGGTACTTCATAAATTCTCATTGCCACTATCGGTTGGTTATCAGCCGATTAAAAGTTGTTTAAATTGTAAGGTTGTTTTGTTGGATGCCTATCTGTCCAAAGGTAATGACGCCCAATTGTATGATAAGAGCCGTATGAATCGAGAGGTTCACGTACGGTTCTGTGAGAGGCTAAGGGGTGAGATTCCCCTTTACCCTACTCGACTGTAGTGTGTTTTGCTTCAAATTATGATAGAATTCTTCCTTATCAGCATTGTCAGGTAGACCAGCCACTTGTCCATCACCTAACTCCATTATTATCCAATCCCCATTAGTTTTTTTTGCTACATCCATGGTAAAGAAATTGCTTTTAATGCTCAGAGCTATTTCATTAAGCACCTTAAGGTCTGGAACCAAGTCGCCATAATCGCCCTCGTCCAGTAGTCAAAGGTTTGCACCAGCTTTCCATTGGCAAAATACATTCTAAATTCTTTTGTAAGAGGCATCCCGCTTTGTGAATGAGTTGTCAGAAACTCAAGTTCTTCAAACTTGCGAAAAACCAATCCCTCGTTCAAGGCATCGCCCCGCAAATCCAAAAACCTTTCAACTACGGCTTGAACACAGTCCTTATTTGACGCATCCGGTATAAAACAAGCTTCCTGCCAATGATGCTTTTCTGATTTGACGAAGTCCTTAACTATTATAGGTTGATTGCCGAACTGCTCCTTTAATTTTACTATTGCCTGATCATCCAGTTTATTAAACCAATAAGACTTTGGAGTCAAGGACTCAATTATTGAATATGATTCAGGTAAATAGTGACAGTGCTTGTACTCTTCAGGTGAGTTAATTAACTTGATATTCTTATTCAAAAGCTCGTCATAAAAGCTTTGATATTCACTAGGTGTCATCATCCAGCCCCGGTAAATGGCTGATTCTACCTCATCAGCTGGTGGAACGTTACGTAATGATTTTACAATATTGCCGTCAATGAGTTGCTCAAAACTGAATAGCGAAAAACCAAATCCTGCATTTATAGCCGCATCTTTTTCTTCATGGTAGTCAGGTTCAATAATTTTATCATCAATGACACTGTCGCAATATATTATTCGCACAACTTAAGTTCTATTTTAATACTCTAGTAGAGTTCTATAGCTCTAATTTTCTATAAATATAGTGAAATATAACCTTCTACCCCCTTCATTAAACCGTACATGAAGTTTCCCATCGCACGGCTTACTGATGACATTCTTTATTCAGCTTTCGAGAGGGTCTTCATCCGCTGCTATTGATCCAAATCCAACAAGCCATAAATTTTACACAGAGCTGAGGAAATCCTATACCTAAAATCCAATAAAACGGACTTTAAAAAACGAAATTTTAACTCATCGGTATTTCTCTAGAGGCTTTATATGCTTCAAGCCAGCCTCTGATCCAAAGCTACAGCCCTTAATCTCAATAAGTAGGGCTTCAATATCATATCTCAATAATGACTAATCCCCATAGATAGTGCCACGGTTCTTTCAACACTGTCTTCATGTTGGGCTCGATGGGCCACACGAAGATTTAGTTATTAGGCACAGGATTTTTTTGTTCCGTCATTTATCTCTGTCCGATTAAGTTCTAATTAAAGCTCGCCCTAAATTCTAAAGGTGATAGATTCGTCTTTGTCTTAAACAATTTATTGAATGACTGTACGTGTTCAAAACCTAATTCATATGCGATTTCACTTACGGTTAGTTTTGTGGTAGAAAGTTTTTCTTTCGCTGTTTCAATGAGTTTTTGGTGTATGTGCTGTCTAGTGTTCAATCCTGTAATTGATTTAAGAAGTCCACTTAAATAGTTAGGTGAAACATTCAAAGCTCCAGCTAAATATTTAACAGTTGGCAAGCCTTTGTTTATTAAATCATCACTTTTGAAGTAATCATTGAGCGATTCTTCTAATTGCCCCAAAATCTGATGATTGCTTCTCTTTCGTGTAATAAACTGCCGATTGTAAAATCGTTCAGCATAGTTGAGTAAGGTTTCTATGTGAGAAATAATTATTTTTTGGCTATATCCGTCAATATTGGCATTTATCTCATTATTGATATTTTGAAAAATTGAATCAATGATTTGTTCTTCTTTTTCCGATAAGAACAAGGCCTCACTAATCGCATAATTGAAAAACTCATAGTCTTTGATCATTTTTGATAATGAAGTGTTCAAAATAAAATCTTTGTGTATAAACAAAAGCCATCCACTACGGTTGCTGTTGGTCATTTCGTTTTCAACAACAATATTCAGAACTTGATTTGGTGCAAGAAAGGACATTAATCCTTCATCAAAATCGTACTCCTGTTGGCCATACATCATTTTGACATCCAAGTCTTTTTTCATTGCTATGGAATAGAAATTATGTAACCAATTGACATTGTTGTCTTCGGGTGAATCTGTTATTTGAGAATAATCCACTAAGCTAATAAGTGGGTGCTTGGGTTTCTCCAAGCACCTTAACTTGTGATATTCTGAAATGGTATTTACTTTCTTGATTTGATTTGCCATTGTTCTTTCAACTAAAGTAAATATCTGAAATAGTGTTTTTAAGTTATTTGATAAGTTTCTTTTTGATTTCCGTTACCGTTTGCCCACCAACAGTATAGTTGTCGTCTCCAACAATATCAATAATAATGTGTATAAACTCTTTCGGAACTTGTGTAGCTAATTGAACACTTTTTACAATGTTGTTAATCAATTCATTTTTTGCTTCTTCATTTAATGAAGCAGTTGTAATTTTTATAGAAGGCATAGTTTTTTTTATTTTAAAGATTTGCTCCACCAGAAATTTCAATACGTTGTCCGTTTACCCACTTTGCATCATCGGTACAAAGGAAGGCTACTACACCTCCAATATCGTGAGGAAGTCCAACACGTCCAAGAGCAGTATGTGAAGCAAGCTCTGCATTCATTTCTTTGTTATCTCTTACTGCACCACCCATAATATCGGTTTCAATTGCACCTGGGGCAATAATATTTGAACGAATGCCTCTTTTACCCAACTCTTGTGCTTGATATTTGGTCAATGTTTCCATCGCACCTTTCATAGCTGCGTAAGTTGAAAACCCTGGTGTTGAGAAACGAGCCAATCCTGAAGAAACATTAACAATGCCTCCATTTTCGTTGATTTTTCCAAGTAATTTTTGAGTAAGGAAAAATGGTCCTTTGAAGTGAACATTTAGTAAATCATCAAATTGTTCTACACTTGCATCTGAATAAGGAATGTAATAAATGAAACCGCCATTATTGATAAGGTAGTCTATTTTGTCTGTTCCAAAAGTTGAGTTTAATGAACTTGTTAGTGAGTTGACGAAAGCATCAAAAGTTGATACAAGAGCTACGTCCAACTCTAAAGCAATGGCTTTTTGTCCATTGGCTTCAATTTCTAAAATCACTTCATTGGCAGCTTCTTCATTGGAATGATACGTAATTACTACATCCAATCCTTTTTTTGCAAGGTTGATAGCCATATCTCTGCCGAGTCCTCTGCTACCACCTGTTACTAATGCGATTTTGTTTGACATTTTTTATTGTTTCTAAATTTAAAAATTATTAACAATGCAAATGTCAGTAGTCAATCGCTAGCAGGTTTATCCAAATCTATTGTTGTTTTAGCCGAAACGAGGTTTTATCTTATGCCTAACGCCTACACATTATATTAATTATGATACATTTACTATTCCCAATTCTTCATTAGTCAACTGGAATTTATCAATTTGTTTTCTAATCCGCTTTACTAAACCCCATTTTCTTTTCTGATGCAGATACAAATAGCCTTCTGGGTTTTCATAGGGTGTCCCCTTTACAACCATATTCCAAATGATCACAGCCAGCTTCCTTGCCGCAGCACTCACTGCTGAGACTCTGCCTTTTCTGAAATTGATCCGGTGAAAGAAATCCCCAACTGGTCGTAGCATCCGCTGCAATCCATATATTGCTTGAGCGCCCGCTCAAATTCCTTTCTTTAAGCACGAACTTGTATTCATGAAATACTGCCAGTGAATTGTAGCCTCAGCAGTCCACTTATCTTATTCCGAGCAAATGCTCTTGCAAATAATAGTTCGTAGGACCGCTTCCCTTAACCTACGACCAGTGGGATGATTTTTCATTCTGTTGCTATTTTTATTTATATACTAGTAATATAATCATTATCTAATTAATAAACATTAAAATACTTAACTAAACGACATTGGAGGCGCACCGTGAGCTTATGGCTCACCGCCGTCTACACGATTACCTGCTGTTTTTCCTTTATAATTCTCTAATATGTCTGTGTTTACCCAGTATATATCTTGGTTGCTCGTATAAAAAAGATATTTTCCGTCTGCAGATACAAAAGGGCATAATTCGTGTTCCTCTGTGTTAATTGATGCCCCCATATTTACAGCCTCCGACCAATTTTCTTCTTTATCTTTAAAGCTGATGTACAAATCACCCTTGCCAAGTCCATTTTTACGAATAGAGCAGAATATCATATAGGATTCATCGGGTGCAATAAACACATCGGCTTCGTATCTGTCAGTATTTATAGTTTCAGGCAGTATTTCAGGTTTTAGAAATTGTCCTTTTTTATATTCAGAACGGTAGATGTCAAAGGCATGATGAGGTGCGTTTTTTGATTTGTCTTTTGATGCAAAATATAGCGTGCCATTATCCGCAAAAGAAACATAGTACTCATCAAGTCCACTGTTTATGCGTAGTCCTAAATTTTTAGGGCTAGACCATTCTGCTTTTATACTTTCTCTTTCTATGTACCAAATGTCTATGTCTTCTTTCTTCTTCTTTCCATCAAGCGACCGATTTGATATAAAGTATAATCTTTTTTGGTCGGGTGAAAACATTGGGTCATTGTAGCTGATAGAGTCGGATTCAAAAAGCCTCATTTGAGGTGACCAAACACCATCAATTAAATTGGTAAAATGGATTTCCATAATCCCACTGTTATCTACGCCAAAGTAGAACTCTGTACCATCTTTGGAAAGCGTACAACCAAATTCATATCTGTCAGGTCTTGATATGATATTTGGGGCAAACAATTCGGGTTCATTTAATGGTGCTTTTTGACCAAAATAGGTCATTAAATTGTCGGTTTGCGACCCCACATTTCCAATTATCGAATTAACCAGTTTGTTTGGGTCATAACCTATTCCATTTTTGAGTACCATTTCTATTGCTCGGATAACTTTCGGGTCGTTTTCCAAATTTCCATCAAGGATAACAAGATTTGCTATTTTACCTTTCTCAACTGTACCAATGTCCGTTCGTTCCAAAAGTTTTGCCCCATTGGATGTCATTACCTGTATAGCTTCTTCGGGTTTAAATCCAGCTTCTATGAACAATTCATAATTCTTTTGGTCGCCAAAGCCGGGCATATTGTGAAGACCGGGGTCAAGTCCGGCTACTAAAAGTCCGCCTTGTCTGAAAAATTGAAGTTCGTATGCCATTGATTTTCTTAACCATTCTTTTTTGAAATACCAATCTTCACCTTGTTCTTTCTTACGTATTTTTCGTTGATCGTACGCTTTCCGATGATATGGTGCCATCACATCCAAATCCCTTACATCCGCTTCCACATTTGCTTGAGCTTCAAAAATGGCAAGCGTTGAACCAAGAGCCACTCCATTTTTTATGAATTTTTGTTGAACCCTCTTAACCTCTTCGCTTTCTACGGCAAGGTTTGTCCTAAAATTGGTATTACCAGAGCAAATACCAATTTCTCGTTCTATTGCGTGGTCGTAATTGTGAATAAAGCCGTGTTCTATGGCATCAATTCCCATTTCGGTTGCCTCGGAATAGGTTGTCGCACAAAGATGCCCAGTTACCTTTAGGTTGTTTTTATGTGCTTCGTCAACAATGACTTGTAAGTCTGACGGTCTAGTATTTCGATACACTTTCAACCATTTTACTCCTTTATCTGCCCAATATCGAATGGTATCCCTTACCATCTTTTCATCAGTAAATCTTATGAAATTCGATTTTCCATCAGGTCCTGTGAAATAAGGCCCTGAATTAATGATTTCTGGACCAGGTTGTTCTCCATTGGCAATGGATTTGGCAATTGCCAATTCTTCATATGGATTTCCAGTACCACAAGTTTGAATGGTAGTTACTCCAGATGCCAAATATAATTTTGGCGATGTGGCGAGCATTGCCGAACCCGGGATTCTCATATGATTGTGCATCCCGATGATTCCTGGAATAATAGTTTTTCCAGCTACATTTATTTTATAAAAATCATCTGGTATTTGAACTTTATCAGTATTTTCAATTTCTAAAATTGTTCCATTTTGAATTAGGATAGTTTGTGATTCTCTGACTAGGTTGCCTGTTCCGTCATATACATTAGCATTGAATAGTGCTATTTTTGACGTGTCGAGGGCAACATAGTTTTTGGTGTAGTACGATAAGTTTATTCTTGAATCCTTAAAATATTTTGTTTGTTCCTGCCCACAACTTTGTAGCAAAATAAAAAATATGAGGATTATGATTTTATGTATTCTGATGTTCATTTTGTTAAAATAGCAGGTAACGCCTAGCTATGATGAGTGGGTATTAGAAAGCACTAACCTCTTGTTTCGCACATAGCCACGCCTTGATTTAAATTTAAAATTTGAGGCGGACTTTCCAATCCCCACAAAATATCCTGACCGATAACACCCCATTCATTCACAGCATATGTGGTACGCCTTGAATGGTGAATATAGCTCAAGAAAATGAGTGTTCCAAAGGGTTAGAGTCCCGTAAGCGCCGGGGTCGTGCCCGGGAGCCAAGCAAGTGGCAAGGTTGTCATCGGTGACGATGAAACTGAAGTAAGCCAGACTTCGGTGTTTGTACTGAAGAATATGAACTACATACAGAGGCTATGAGGCCGGATGAGGTAACCACATCTGCCGAAGTCCAGCACTCTTTATAGGGATAGTACCGAAGTAGTAAATGCAGCAGGGATAGACACAAGGATATTCACCTTACCGAGAGGACGGAGTGTAAATAAAATGTCCTGTGGACATTTTTAGTGACGGGCCAGCCTGTCCGGGTACAGAATGGGTGGCAGGGCAGTAGCTCAAAGCCCCATCCTGAGAACTACTATCACCATATCACGACTAAGAAAGGTTATAAAAGCATGCTGGATTATTACCTAAAGCTTCAACCAGAGATTCAATGAACCGCCGTATACCAGACCGGTACGTACGGTGGTGTGAGGCGCGCCGTGAGCTTATGGCTCACGGCCATCTGATTGTACATGTTTTTTTAGTCCCACCAGAAGTAAACTATTCTATGATATTGGATTCCTGATTCCAAACGCCATTTATTTCTTTTAGCTTTTTCCTCGTCTTCTTCAGGTTGTAAATCAGGGCAAAACGCGATTAGTTCGTCCACAAAACCTCCTAATTCAGTCGGAGTTTGCTCTAGCCTTATCATGCACCAATCACTGCCTGCTCCCGCTACGAAAAGTCCATACATTTTATCCCATTCTTGAAATTTGGCAATAAGGTCATCAGGGAAAAGACCATAGTTAGCGCCGTCAGAAGAGTAATATCTTATGATATCGTATTGATCAGAGGTCCTTAAAATGGCAATTGTGTTTGGGGCTTGATTCCCCTTGAAAGATGAAAAATAGACTTGATAGCCTTTAGGTGTAAGTATTGATTTAAGTTCCTCCAAAGCATTATTAGATTTAAATGGATGAACTTGAAATTCTATTCCTTCAATATTTAGGTTAGGAAATAGATCTTGTTTTATAATCTTCTGTGTCTTAGAGATTTCACTGAATTTGTACTTGCTTATTAGTTGTTCTATGTTACTCTCTAATAAATCTAAATTTTTTAGTAGGTCAGTTTCTGTAGAGGTATATTCCATGCTTTTAAAAGTATTATGCCCAACATAGTAATATATGCAATTGCATATATTCGCAATATATCTTTTCCCTAATCTAGCAAATTTTTAATATTTTTTATGCTTTTCAAGGCTACGTGAGTATAAATCTCGGTGGTACGAGAAGAAGAATGACCTAATAACGTTTGAATATATCGTAAATCCACCCCTTCCTCTAGCAGGTGGGTGGCAAAACTATGTCTGAGTATATGAGGTGTGACTTTTTTGTTAAGCTTAGCCCATACCGCTGCTCTGTGCACAATACTCCTAACGCTTGAAGCGCTATACTTCATCCCCGGAGCTACTTCAAAAATATATTTTTCTGGCTTAAATGGCCTGAAATAATTCCTTACTGTAAAAGTGCTCATCAGTACAAAATATCACAATCAGAAGAATCACCATTCTACAGAAAAATTGATAAGCAACTGAAGCTGAACAGAAAACTGTTAAAATCTTATAATAGGGCTGGAAAATCAATCATAAGAGAAAGCGCGCTACTTGCTGAAAGCTTTAATCCCAAGATTTGCACACATTATTATTGGAGAGCGCAAAATAAAAATCTCTACTTTTTCTGTTATGAATATGGTTTTATGAAAAAAGATGAAAACGGGAAAAATAAATACATTTTAATACAATGGCAGGACTATATGTAGTAGGTGTTTTTACATAGGTTAAAGAATGAACATTTTCTCATGACCAGTTCATTATATCGATACCAGTATTATGTAAGTACCTTAAATAAGGTATAGGCTGTATCAACCATGATTTTTATATTTTGACACAGCCTGTACTTTCATTTCGTTTATTTATTTTATTTCTTTCAAGCCGTTGGCTACTCCTACATATGCGGGCTTGCGCACTAACTGTTGTGTCCACAAGCTTTGGCTTTCACCAGGAAGCCATGAGGCGTCTTCTGCGCTATCTGTAATGCCCCAAACTGTAATGCCATAGCGCTGGTTTGCTTGTATATGTTGATTATACATGTCTACCACATAATTATACATATCTGCCTGCTGTTGTAGTAGCTCCCACGAGGGGTTTGGAGTGCCCAGCCTTATGTCTAGCTCAGAGACTTTAATCATTTTACCAGTACCGGCCAGTAGTTTAAACATTTCAGCAATATTAGTTTTATCTGTATCTAGGCTTATATGCATTTGGGTACCAATGCCATCTACTTTAACTCCCTGTTTTTCAATATATTTCACATATTCAATTAACCCCTTACACTTGTCAAGGTTATACTCTAAGTTGTAATCATTAATAAAAAGAAGGTCGCTGTCATTACCATATTTACGAGCTAGAGTAAAAGCTTCTACTGCATAATCTTTACCCAGATAATCTTGCCAATAGAAATGATCAGCGGGTAGCTCCTTCCCTATTCCTGATTTTAGTTCATACGGATTACCATCATCCATAGGCTCATTTACCACATCCCAAGCGTGGGTATTACTTTTAGAGGCTGTCATGATACCTTCTATCCAGTTGTTGAGCTGCTGGCTAAGAATTTCTTTTTTCTCTTCTGGTGTTTTTTCTACAGTGGTAGTGTTACCACCGTTAGATGTGGCTGGCTTTAAAACGAAGTCATCAAAATAGACTGTTCCATCAAACTCACCATAGCTAATTATAAGTCGCTCTCTTGTGTCTGAAGTAGCGATAGTTTCCAGCTCCACCTTCTTCCATTCTGTAGATACTTGCACTTGTCCAAAGCTGTTGGAGCTGTAGTCAGAACTTTGTATTTCAGGCCTAACAGTACCTGATACTTCTCCTTTTACCCAAAAGCTCAATTTGTAGCTCTGCCCGTTGGTTAAGTTTTCATCAAATGGATAAGAGGTTTGAACATCCCAATAATTAGAGGATAATGCAGAGGTGGTTACGTAAAATGCCCGACCTGCTCCACCTACACCTTGTCCTGTGGCGGTAAAACCGGTTTCCTTCAAATTGCTGCCCCAACCGCCCCAAGCATTTCCGGCTTCAAAGTCGCCGTTGGCAATTAAATTAGATATTTCTGCCTCTCCTTGGGTATCATATACATATAAATTATTGATATCAATATAATAGGTAACATCAGGTTGGTAGCCCAAATCAAACTTAACATGGAAGGTGCTTCCGTTGAAATCATTCACTTTAAACTTTATTCGTTGCCAGGAGATATTTGTGGTAAAGGACTCACTGATTACGCCATTTTCTTTCCAGTCTATTTGTGGTTTATTGTTGGACAACCCGTCAAATGAGATGCGTCCCTCTCCCTCTTTATCGGATTTTATATACATGATTACTTCATAGGTGTGTCCTTCCTCCACCACAATTTCCGGTGAAACGAGCTGCAAGTCTTCAGCCGCTGAAGCACTTGCATTGGCCTGTAGGCTAATGGCTTTTGTGTCTGATCCCATACCCATGCCTTCTAAAACCTCCACTCCTTGCCCTGAGTTGGTAATTTGCCAGCCATCAAAGCTGCCGCTATACAGTCCGGAAATATCTAAAGCATTTGGAAAAGATGGCGCTGTAACTATCAGTGGCGAGATAAGGGTATTTAAATATCCTGCGTTTTGGTTAGCATGCCAACAAAGGGTATGTCCATATATAGAAAGGTTATTGGCTGAGGATAATTCTACCAGTTTTTTTACATTCGTCATATCCATGCGGCCATCATCTTGCACTATCGCTCCATGCTTCATACCATAGCCAATAGTAATTTCATCAAAATTATTATTCACTAAGCGGTATATTACTCCCTGATCATTATATTCTGCTAAGGTTATGCCTGCGCCCAGCTTAAAACTGGCATTGCCTTCTTTGTTTACATAGTCTTTTAAAGGTTCATAGGCATCGATCTCTTCTTGCTGGGCTATGCTTGCAGGTTTATCTACCTCAAACTCCAGTGGATCACTATCTGCACAGGCTACGCAAGCAGATAAAAGTGAGACATATATGATATTTTTATATTTCAACTTCATTGCGATCTGTTGTGTGGTTAAATTATTGAATTACAGGTGTATATGTTTCAAAAGTCACCCCTCTATCTCTGAGTACTAAGGTGTCAGTACTTGTCACCTGCATATCATTGAAGTCTATTTCATAATTCAGGTAAAGCGCATCTCTATCTTTCTCACCCCAACTGTTTTTCTCGCCATCTTTTACAAACTTACCCTTGCCTGAAGCTGAAAAGGTAGAGGAATTAGTACTTACGTTGCAGTTGCCCTCTTCATCAAAAGATAAGAGCAAATCAATATTTACATTCTCGCCCAGATTGTTTTTGAAAGTTAGTGGTAATCGCGTCTGGTTAAGAGTGGTGGTGGTGAGCTTCTTTACTTCATCATACTCCACATATTCTTTATGTCTTATTACCGTCTCTGTTTCTTCATTATCTCTAGCTATTATATCCTTGCCCCTTCTTAGGTAGAATCCATGCCAAGGGTTAACATATTTTACCGCATATAAAATATAATCTTTAGGCTGCACGCTCCAATCAGTAGCCACTGTTCGCTCTGGTTTTTCTACTATTGATACCCCAGACAAAATAGTGTCTGCCTGCAGCACGTTGGTCATTACTATCGGTATCACATAATTATTGGTAAGCGCCTTAGGATCAGCGAAAAATGCATCAGTAAGCTGCACCTCCACCCCACCTGTAAGTTGGCCTTTAGGTATAATGATATGATCAGCAGCTAGCTCATAGTAAGCGGCTGGCATGGGGATCACTTCATCACCATCTTCCACAAATAAAAGGTTGTTGCACAGAGAATTATCTACTTCTATATCTATAGTTACCTCACTGTTATTGTCATAAACCCCACCCGTAGTAGCCATGATCTTACACTTATGTTCATTATCCAGAGAGGTGTCGAAAATATCTTCGCCCAAGGTGATGGTTCTCACCGGGTATTGGTAGGCAAAGTATATGCTTTGATAATCATAATCAGGAAATTCCCATTCATCATTATCACAAGAAGACGCACCGGCCAAGAGCACGAGAAGGAATATTTTTATTAAGTTATTTTTCATCATTTCTGTATTTAAATCAGATAACATCATCAATTACCATCCACTGTTTTGCTTTAGAGCATCAAATTTTAGAATTTCACTATAGGGCACTGGTCCATAGTGCATATAGTCCTGATATACACGGTCTTCCACTTCAATCAATTTATGATTTCCCTGCTCTATTCTCACCCCGTCAGCGGTTTCAGAGAGGTTGAGGTTCCAGCGTCTTAAATCCCAGAATCTAAAGCCCTCGAAGCAAAGCTCCAGTCGTCTTTCATTACGGATAAGTTCTCGCATGGCGCCCTGATCTCCTTTGATGGATTCCAGGTAATTATCGGGGTCACTGATGCCGGCCCTTTGTCTAATGGCGGCAATTACATCATAGGCAGAGAAGCCATAGTCACCCGCACCCATAGGCCCCCAAGCCTCATTGGCGGCCTCTGCATAAGCCAGGTAAATCTCTGTATATCTTATTCTGGCTTTGTAATGTTTTTGCGTATTGGTAGTGGTAGGGTTAAGGTTTACATCTTGCCGAAGCAGTTTGCGCAAATAATAGCCAGTTCTGGTAGAGGTCTCCACCCTGTTAAGAGCGTCATTAGTATTTCCATCTGCAGCAGTGGTAATGGTAGTACTCCCAGGTCCGGCAGTGCTACCGTTCACCAAAACATATTGTGTTAATCTGGGATCTCTGCCAGCGTAAGGATCAGAGGCATTATACCCACTGGAAGCATTGTTAATAGGATATCCGTTAGCCATAGGAAAAGCATTTACCAGATTTTGAGTGGGGTTTAGCCTGCCATTGCCATAGAGTGTAGGAGGAAAATGCTCTTGTTCTAAATCGTTATTCTCTGCTACGTCGCTCCGCCATAGTATTTCCGGAGGATTAACTCCTGAAGCAAGGTCATTAATTTGGTCGGTATTAGTATACCATGTATGGCCGTTAGGGGCTATTCCTCCCACTCCGTTGTTCAAAGCGAGCACTTCACCGGCATAGTTAGCCGCTTCTCTCCAGGTAGTGCTGTTGCCAGCGCTATAGGCAGGGCTTGCTGCCAGCAAGGCAGCCTGCGCCCTAATGGCTTTGGCTATACGTCCTGTCATACGTAGGCGTGCATACTCTCCGAAAACACGGTTATAATTATCCAAATTGCCATATTGAGAGGGAATGTCTGCGATATCTTTTACCTCTTCATAATCTAAAGGCAGTAATTCTTCTGCTTTGTTCAGATCGCTGTAGATCTGCTGCATACAAGCTTCAAAACTGTTTCTGTTCTTGTTGAAATCAGAGTAAGGTGTCTCCGCTTCCAAGATGATGGGGACGCCCAATAATTCACCATTGGTGGCCCAACCGGCGTGTGACTGCAGCAAGTAATACATAAACATGGCTCTTAGTCCGTAGGCTTCTCCCTTGAGGCGGTTTTTAAACATTTCACTCACCTCTTCATTTTCGGCCCAAGCCACCTTATCAGCCTCTCCCAGAAAAATATTCATATACTGAATGCCCGCTTTGGCATTAGCCCATTGGCTAAGAGGATCAAAGTTAGCAGCCCATTGGCCCGTGGCCACTCTTCTATAGTCACTGGAAACATCATTGCTCACGGCATCATCCGTAGCTACATCATTAAATGACCAAGAATTGGTAGGAATTCTTGTATAGCCATTGAGCAATATGCCTTGTGCATATTCAGATTCTGCATACATATCGGTTAAGTCCCGATTGTTTTGTATGGCAGGTTCAAACATGTCGTCACAGCTAAAAAAAACGAACATGATCAATATATAGGTTAGTAGTTGCTTATTCATATCGTAGTTTTTTTAGAATGAGGCTTTAATACCTAAATTGTAAAAACGATTCTGCGGTGCTTCCCCGATATTCATTTCTAAAATCTCACGCTCAGGCGCTATGGTAAGCAGGTTAGCCCCGCTTACATAAATTGTTAATTCTCGGAACGTAGATTTACCAAAAATGGTAGTTGGTAGTGCGTATGACAGCTGCACCTTGGCGAGGTCAAATCGGTTGGTGCTGTAAAGCCAGAAATCAGAAGGCCTAAAATTATTCTCACTATTGGCGGTGGTTAGCCTGGGAAAAGTAGCGCTGTCTTTGGTGTCTTCTGTCCATCGGCCTCGTACTATTTCAGAATACTTGTCATCTCCATCTACCCAGAAATAGGAGTTGTTTTTCATGGCTTTGGCGCCGAATCTTCCTGTGCCTAAAGCAAAAAGGGTAAGGTTTTTCCAGCGGGCAGAGATATGAAGGCCCAGGTTAAAGGGTGAACCGGACCACCCGGCCTTACCCAGGTAAACTTCATCTTTGGCATCAATGAGGCCATCTCCGTTTTGATCTACGTATTTGATATCTCCAGGCGAAACCTGCCCAAAAATAGACTCAGGAGAATTAGCTATATCTTGATCATCAGTATAAAAACCGTTGCTTTCCAAACCAAAGATGGCATCTAAAGGTTTACCCTCTCTGTTTTGATAATCATCTTCATATAATTCGGCTCGTTTGGTGGCTTTGCTGTTATAATACATGCCAGCCACTCCAAATGTAAGGTACACCTGGTCTATATTTTGGTTTACCTGTAGGTTGAAATCAAAGCCCACTCTTCTGTCATCGTTATAATTAACATAGGGCAAGAATGAGGAGTTTGGCCAACTATTGACGAAGTAATTAGGATTGAAAGCCGCAGGTTGAATAACATTGCCTGTGATCTCACTCACAAAAAAGGTTCCGTTAAACTGGATCAGGTTTTTAAATAAAGACATCTCTAGACCTAAATTAACCTCCTCTCTTCTGGCAAAAGTGAGATCAGGATTTTCATACCTTCTTGAGTCCGTAGAACGATTAAGGGCTCCGTCTCTCCAACTGTACCAGTTACCATCTGCCTGGGTATATAAAGTACTGTACAGGTAGTATCCATCAATATCCAGATCTGTATGAAGAATACCTCCTGAAACAGAGAGCTTTAAATGATCAATGAAATCAACGTCATCCATAAAGTCTTCTTCACTGATGAGCCAGCCTAAAGTAGCTGCAGGAGAGAAAGCCTTTCTTTTACCTTCTGGTAGTTTGGCTGAATGGATGAGGGCTCCATTGAAATCAATAAAATACTTCTTTCTAAAATCGTACCCCAAGTGCAGGCCCAGATTTACATTGCTGGTTTTATGATATTGCTCAGATTCCGTCTGTTGAAAACCAGCTGCAATAAGATTGGCAGAAACATTATGCGAGCCTTCAATACTTTTTAGGTAGTTAAACTGACCGGAGAAGGCTATGGTTTGGCTATACCAGCTATCACTAATGTTTTGCACACCTGATTTTGAGTCATCTCCATGTTTAATCAATCTGGAGATTTGATCATAGCCAGCATAATCATTCCAAACCGGTTCATATACTGCATAGTTATAGTTATATGACTGATTATAAGAGGTTTGGTAGTCTACTCCAAAGTTGGTGTCGAAGCTAAGACCTTCTAAGAGATTGCGTAGATCAGTTTTGACATAAGTGTTAAACTGAAACTGTCTGCTGTTATACTTATTGTACCCTGCAGCGTAGGTGCCAGCAAAGGCATTGGTTTGATCTAATTGAGATCCGCCGAGTAAATACTTGCCATCTATAACATGGTTGCTATTGGCCACCTGTTGCAAAGTGATCTCATCAGTAGTTTCTATCATGCTGATGGGGATGAGTGGGGCAAAACGATTGGGCCTCATAGTGGCTGCGCTGCTCCAGTAATCAGCATTAGCCGATCTGCCGTTATAGTAAATAGCCGATGCACCTATACCGCAGGTAATGTAGTCACTAAGGTTGATGTCTACATTAGCCCTTAGATTAAACCTTTGCGTTTGATTATCAGTGGCTTCTCCGAAATTAAGTAATGAACCGGCGGTCCAGAAGCCTACATTCGTGTAATAACGGGCTAGGTCATTACCTCCAGAAATCTCCAACGTAGCATCATGTCGGTTATAGCTTTTCTTTACATATTCAGGAGCAAAATAATCGACATCAGGATAGCGGTATGGGTTTTCGCCAGAGGCATGATGGTAGATATCTTCTTCGCTATAAAGTGGTTCCAGTCCATCGTTAACTCTGGCTTCGTTGTATAGTGTCATGTATTCGGCTGAGCCCAAATATTTAGGGTAGCTTTTAGGAGTGTAAATCCCGGTATTAGCTCTTACTCTTACCTGCTGTTTCTGAACCTTGCCATGCTTGGTGGTAATAGAAACCACCCCCTTGGCACCACGACTACCATATAAAGCTACTGCAGCAACACCTTTTAAAATGGTAATTTGGTCTATTTCTGTAGGCATGATGCTGCCAATGTCTCTTGGCACACCGTCTATAAGAATAAGGTTATCATCCATACCCCAAATATTGTCACTGGTGTATCCACCAGCGAAAGCTTCAATACCATCTAAGGGGGCGGTCATGTAATTTTCCTGCATAATGGAAGAGAGGTCTACTACAGATACACCTCCAGACAGTTCATCGTCATCAACATTTCTATAGGCGATTTGAACGGGTTTTGCATTAAGATCTAATTCCATGGTGATTTCCTGCATGCTAGCCGAAGCGATGATGGTCTGGGTTTTAAAACCAAAGGCCTTAATGGTGATCTCACTACCAGTGGAAGCCGGTAAGCTAAATGAGCCCTGACTATCAGTGAGCGTTTGCGTACTATCAGTGGCACTAGCTATAACGGCACCCGGAACAGCTTCACCATCAGCACCTTCTACCCTGCCTTTTACAGTGAATTTTTCAGTATTCTGGGCCAAAAGTATCATGGGGAAAATCATGAGCAGCACAGCGATACCTATCTTTATATTTATTTTTGTCATTGTTTTTGCGTTTATCATTGTACTGTTTACCACCCTGGGTTTTGAGGAAACTCGGGATACAGGTTGACGTCAGAATTTTTCAGCGGCAGCCAGTAATGTTTGCTACTGAAATGTCTTTCTAAAATCACCTCTTCTCTAATATTTACCACTCGGTTGAGAGAGGGATCTTCAGTATTGAGATCATCAGCTCTATCGAATTCAATAGATGTTTTAAGTGTATAAGGCTTTTCGATTAATAATAGCCACCTTCTCAAATCGTTGAAGCGATGCCTTTCAAAAGCCAGCTCTACTGCTCGTTCCCTTCGCACCTCGCCCATAAAATCATCTAGAGATCCAAGGAATTTGGCCGCAACATGGCCGACCCCAGCCCTATCTCGCACCACGTTGATAGCGTCTGCGGCAGTACGTGAATACCCCGGAGACTGCCCCGCCGAAGAACCATAACCTTGTGCTGCGGCTTCGGCATACATCAGGTAAACGTCAGACAGGCGCATCCACGGCAAGTGAATGTTCAGGTTGTTACCCCAGCCATAGCCATCATCATATTTATTGGCAGTAATAGGAATAAACTTGTAGAGTAAATAACCTGTACGGCTTCCTGTGCCAATGTTTCTGTAGCTTCCGCCAGAGTAAAGGTTAGCATAACGATCTTGTGCTACATCATCAGGCATAGAGCCTTTTACACATTTCACACCATCGAATACTATGTCGTTATAAAACCTTGGGTCTCTATTTTTCCATGGGTACTCTGGGTCGTAGCCAGATTCTGCATCTGCCTGGGTGATATCTTTTATGGGTAAGCCATTGGCCATGCCGTAATAATCGACATAGTTGGCAGTAGGTAAAAATTTCACATCGCCATCGGCTAGTACAGGTGCAGGCTGGTATTGCTTACTTGTGCCCCAGTTAGAGCCATTGGCACCGTAGTACGGGCCTCTGAATATCGCTTCAGTTCCTCCAGGTATTTGCCAATTCTGACCAGTGGTGTAGAAGTTTTCATGATAATCTTCAAAAGGTAAAAGCGAGTAACGTGCTTCACCGCTCTCACATAGCTGAAGTAGCTCCGCAAATGCATCCGCCGCTCTTTTACAGAAATCGGCATTATAAGTAGGGCTGCCTGTAGATTCTTCATTCATGAGCGGGCTGCCAGCCCATAACAGATTCTTACCCAGATAACCCAGCGCCATGATTTTATTTATTCTCAGGTCATTCTTACCGAGTGTACTCTTACCCACAACGGTGAGGTCCCAATCAGTAGGAAGCAGGTCTGCGGCTTCTCTAAAGTCCTGTGCGGCCTTTTCTGCACAGGCCTGATAGCTGAGCCTTTCCATGGCCATGCTCTCTCCTGAGCTGGGGATTACCATATCTATATAGGGTAAACCTCCAAAATACTGCATGAATTGAAAGTGAAACCATCCTCTAAAAAACAAAAGCTGACCTTTTATCAGGTTCTTTTCCTCTGGAGTGGCATCAATTAGTTTTTCCATGTTTTCCAAACCCAGATTAGCTTTTCTTATGCCATACCAGCCCAGGGTCCATAGGTCTTTGTGAAAGCGATCATCATCTGTAGCGGCATCCGGTTGATTCATCCACCCTGCGTCCCAGCCATCAAACTCATTCTGCCAGCCCCAGAAGTTACCATCGTCTATTTTGCATACAAAATGAAAATTGCGTGCGGTAGATTGGATCTCATCGTCACCCCAATTCCAAGAGTTAGTCCAGTAGGCATTAGTAAAATCAGGAATGCAATGGTATAGCTCTTCAGTATAGCCTTGAAAGTTTCTGAAATTCTTAAAAGCCTCATCTTCAGAGATAATGCTCTCATCAGTTTTATCTAAATAATCTTCGCATGCCGTAATGATGAAAAGTGAGCATAAAACAATACTGCATTTTTGTATAGTTGCTATAAGTTTATTCATGATTAATCAGGTTTAGAAAGTGAGGTTAAGGCCCAAGTTGTACCTTTTTACCGTGGGGTATGCTCCTTGTGAGGCCCAGCCGGTACCCGCAAAGTTAGATTCTCGGTCATCTGGCATATCTGTCCATAGCCATAGGTTATTTCCATTCATGTAGACCCTTAATGATTCAAAACCAATCTTACCTATCCAAGGAGATGATATTGCGTCAAACGTGTAGGCAAGTTCAGCATTTTTCAGCCTCACATAAGAGCCATCAAACATGTACTGGTTGGCCCTGGTGTATTCACTGGGTGTGGATAGCCACCTAGGCATAGGAGCATCAGGATTGGTGTTATATTTAGACCAGTAGCTACCTTCCTCATATACTACATGGTTTTGGGAGCTCAAGCTGGTGAGTACCACCTGGCGAGTAACATTATTAGAACCATAAAATTGCACAAAGCCACTAAGTCCCTTCCATTGAAAGCCCAAAGTGGCGTTATAAGTATTTTGTGGGGCACCAGAGAAGCCATAAGGAATGTTATCATAAGAGTCTATAACCCCATCTCCATTGTAGTCGATAATGTTATAATTACCGGGAAGTTTCTGATTATCATTGGTATTATGTTGAGTGCTGGCATATACCTCATCCCAGGTGTTATAATATCCATGACTTACGTGAGAATATACTTGACCAATTTGCTTGCCGGCCCTTTTTTGATAGTCAGGCAGCAGCTGAGCATCATCGGCAGCCAATATCTTGTTTTTAGCGTGAGTAAGGTTGAAGTTAGACCATAACTTTAGGTTTTGACCAATCTGATGATTTAAACGTACCTCAATCTCATAGCCTTTATTTTCTATTTTACCCAAATTGGCCACTGGTGCAGTGGTGCCGAAATAAGAAGGTATAGCTCTATCTGTAATTAATACATCCGTTCTGGTATCCTTAAAGAAATCAATATTACCTTCTAAGAAGCCATTGAAGAAACCATAGTCAAAGCCAAAGTTTACCTTTTTTACTTTCTCCCATTTTACTTGAGGATTCCCCACTGAGGCTTCTTTGTAATATATGTAAGGACTTTGTGGCGCACCCTCACCTGATAATCCGAGCCTGGCTTGCCCTCCATATGCCCATTGGTCTAAATAGAGCCATCTGCCATTGACATTATCATCACCTATTTCTCCGTATGATGCCCTTAGTTTTAATAGATCCAGATGGGGTATAGACTCCATGAAAGATTCTTTTGAAATTATCCAGCCTAGCCCACCGGAAGAGAAGAAAGCAAAGCGATTATCCCTGCTAAACTTCTCAGAACCATTATAGGCCCCGTTATATTCCAGCATATACTTACTATCAAAAGCATAAGTAGTTCTAAATACCCAGTCTTCTCGGTAGTGTGGTATTTCACTGCCTGTTGCATTCTCGTTTCTGTTGAAAAGTCCCATCAAAGTGACGTCATGGCGGTCAGCCAGAGTAACTTTATAGTTTAACTGTAACTGATAGAATAACTTCCTATAAGAAGCATAGTCCAACACTGTGCCTGGTGCGGCAGACCATTTCACACCTTCCTGAAAGTCAAAACGGTTATTATTATCATAACTATTTTTGAAAGTGGCCAGACCGGTAACAGGATCTATCCATTTTTGCTGATTATCATTATTGAGGTCATTTATACCACGATCTCCTTCCAAAAAGGAGTTATCTAAAGCGATGGTAGCCCTTATATCTAAGCCTTTTAATAACTTATCAAGATCTTGCTCTAAGGTGAAGTTGGTATTCAAACGTGTAGTAGTTCTATACTGAACACCACTGATGGCCAAGGTTCGTACAGAGTTCTCCGCCTTACCCTGGTTGGGAGCATAATAGCCCCAGCTACCATCAGAATATTGAGGAAGGAAAGCATCTGGTGCATTACTATAAGCAGCTATCCACATGCCATATTCTGATCCTATAGCTCCCCAGGGGCTCTTTTTTACGCCATATGATCCGGCCAGGCCTACGCTGAGCTTAGTAGAGCTGGTCAGCTGAAAGTCCAGGTTAGACCGAACATTCAACCTATTGAAACCATAACCGGGGTCATAGCCTCTGTTATTATCAAATTTCCTGAAGAGATCACCTTCTTTTTGGAAATCAGCCCCGGCAAAATACTTGACGAATTCTGTACCACCACTTATGTTTAAGCTGGCGTTATAAGACATGGCATAATCTTTAAATAATGTATTAGCCCAGTCTACATTCGGATACCTTTCTCTTTCTTCCTGATTGGCAGGGTTACGGTACTTATCTATAATGTCCTGAGGCAGGTAATCATTCCAGCTAGAGGGATTCATGGCCAATTCGTATTCTATTACCTCGTTTCGAACCTTCAGGGCATCATAAGCATCATATTTACCGGGTAGTTTGGAGGGGACTTTAACGGTAGTGTTTACACGAGCTCTGATGAACGCCTTTCCTTCTTTACCTCTTTTGGTGGTGATAAGGATAACACCATTGGCACCTCTTACACCATAAACGGCTGTGGCTGAGGCATCTTTGAGTACAGAAATGCTTTCTATGGAGCTGATAGCTACGCTGGACATGGGTCTTTCTACCCCATCTACCAATATCAGTGGTGAGGCATTATTCAGGGTGCTCATACCCCGTATGTAGATCATAGGGTCTTCCTCTCCCGGCATACCTGTACTGGCCGTGGTAATCACACCGGGCACGTTACCTGTGAGGGCTGCTCCTACGCTGGAAACACCTCCTGTACGCTCCAGGGTCTTGCTGCTGGTTTGGGTAATAGCAGCCACCACACTTTCCTTTTTTTGCTCTCCGTAGCCAATAATAACTACTTCATCTAAGGACTTTACATCTTCTTCTAAACTTACATTGATTTCTGATCTGGTGCTTACTGGTATCTCTTGGGTAATGAAGCCAACGAAACTGAAAATCAAAATAGCGTCTTGAGTGTTGATTTTAATGCTGTACCTACCATCTATGTCTGTAGTAGTACCTCTACCTGTTCCTTTTATGAGTACCGTAACTCCTGGAATTCCTTCAGAACCATCGTCTGAAGTTACTTTTCCAGTTACTGTTCTCGCATTTTGATAAAGGGATGTCTTTAAAGTAGCGTTTGAGGTATGGTTGCTGTATTCTGGTGAGTATGTGCTGATTAGGGTTTCTATGCTATGCTTCCCTTGAGTAGTAGTAGTGTGCAGGGTAAAGCATAGCATGCAAATCGTTAGGATACTCACCTTAAAGTATGGCTTAAATAAAAGTTTTTTCATACAAATTGAGTTAATGGTTCAACATTTCATTAAGGTGAAGTTGTACAGCCATTAGCCAGGTCTCAATTGCGGATGGTTTCTGTTGTCTTGTTTAGGATTGTTCATATTTAGCAAGTTTTGTTTTCTGTTTATGCGATTGATTTTCAAAAAACCACTAGCAGATTACATACTGTTAGTAGCATACATGCCTACCGTAGTACCGGTAAAGCCAAATGAATTAGCCGTTGATAAATATTGTGCACTGATATTTTCAGCAATGTTTTCCCACTTCTCGCCATCGGTAGTGCAGTAAAAGTTGAAATGGGTGCCATTAGAAGTGATTTTCAGGTCTACCTGATCATTTGTGGGAGTTATCATTTTGCTACTTATTTCTTCAATTCCTTTATCAGATATCTTTTTAAGAGCTACCTTTCTCTGATTATTTTCTTGCTGAATAGCGAGAAAGTATTGGTGGCGTTCATCCTTATAGAGCAGTAGCCCGGCAGCATCTTTCTCCGTAGCTGGTTTAAAGTATACTGTGGAGTTAATCTCAAATTGATGATGCTGAATTCTCCTGGCGATAAAAGCTAATTCTTTCTTTTCAGTTGAGGCTACCGGAGCACATTGCAAGGCCAGATAGCCCGGGGTTTTGGTTAAAGAATAATACTGAAGAGCCTTTCCTCTCATAGTGAACCACTCTTGGTTAAGTTCTGGGCTTTCAAATGATTCTAATTTGTTGAAGTTGCCAAATGTCGGTTGCTCTGAGCGCTGTAAACCATTCATTTGTACAACCCTAGGCACTTCCTCATTATCATGAGTTAGGTAGGGGTATCCGTCTTCACTCCACTTTACAGGCATCAGAAAAGTTTCTCTACCCAGGTTTTCAAACTCATTATTGATTGGGCGACAGCCTAAAAATACGGACCACCACTCACCATTCGGTTTTTGTACCAAGTCAGCATGTCCAGCACAGGTGATGGGTTTCTTTCTGGATGGGTTAAGATGCTTCTGAGTGAGAATAGGGTTTTTATCCCAGGGCTTAAAGCTGCCCATGGGGCTGTCTCCTTTGAATATTACTTCCCGGTGGTTTACGGAAGTACCACCTTCGGCACACATGAGAAAATATTGGCCTTTGATTTTATAAATATGTGGCCCTTCTATCCAAACGGGCTTTTCAGATATATCTACTCCGCCATTGATGAGTACCTTTCTTGATCCAAAAGTCTTTTCAGTCTCTACATCAAACTGTTGAACTCTAATGGCTCGGTGGCCACTATAAGTAGATCCTTCTTCAGGCTCATCATTATTCACAATATAAGCCTTTCCATCATCATCAAAGAAAAAGGAAGGGTCAATGCCCTTCACCTCTGGTAACCATACCGGCTCTGACCACTCTCCAAACGGATCTTTGGTTTTTACAAAGAAATTACCCTTTCTAATATTGGTGGTAATCATATAATATGTCTGATTATGAGGGTTATAGCTGATGGCAGGAGCGAAAATACCTTCGCTGGTATGCTGTCCTTCCAGGGGGAGCTGAGAAGGTCTGTTGAGTACATGGCCGATCTGCTTCCAATTTACCAGGTCTTGGCTGTGGAAGATAGGAACTCCCGGAAAGTAAGAAAATGAGGATGTGACAAGAAAGTAATCCTTACCATTAGCGCAAATGCTTGGGTCTGAATACCATCCTGGTAAAATAGGGTTATAGAAATAATCCTTACCTGGCAGCGGATTTTCATTATAGAAATTATCGTTGCCTTTGTAATTGAAAGAATCAAAATAGGCAACAGATTTATCCTTCTTCTCTGGGCCTTTCGACTGTTTACCGTCTAGCTTTGAGCTACATGACAATATACAAGGAATAAGAGAACAAGTAAGTAATAGGTTGCGTATACTAGGTAATTTAAACATTTGGAAAAGCTATAAAATAAGTCACATTCAATTTCGAAAGTTAAATGCCGCCTGAAGTGGAGAAGAAGTGAAGATCTCTCGCTTAATACGTACATTTTAGGATTGCAATCGTTTGTAAATGTATATTTTTAAGCTTTTGTCGCTATCCTAATTTGTTACAAATGCTTTATAGCTGGTAACATTTAGGTTTGTTAAGACATAAAAAGGTTTGATTATATGGACTTTATTGCGATTGAATATTTCTTTATTAATATTCAATCATTTGAAGATGGGATTTGGTCTTTCGAATTGATCATTTTCAAAGGATACATGATAATCAGATGCGAAAAGTGTACTTGGCACATAATAATCGGTGGTGATTATCTGAGCTCCTGACTGCTTGGCTGCTTCAAAATCAGAATAGTCATTATTTCTGGCTTGCAGAGTACCTGCATCGGCCCTGGTTCTTATAATGTAGCCTTCTTTTACCAAATCAGGAATTCTGCTATCATGAGGGTCATTAATGATCATGGCCGCTGCTTCAGGCGAGCCTTGAGATGCGTTGATAAACAAAACCCTGTTTTGTAGACTGGGATGTCCTTGTCTGTAAATTTCTTTCTTATCTCCATCATTATCAAGAATAAACATAAACTTACCTTGAGCTTCGACAAGTCCAGGCCAGTTTCCTGCTGATACGGCTTCTTCCAAAGTTTCATAAGGGCCACGAACCATGTCCGGAGTGATGAGGTGCTCCTCTCCCAACCCGTCCCTAATCTCTTTATCCAGATCATCGAAGGCAGTAGAAGTATAGGGCTCTGGTGTGGTGCCCCACCTATTGGGCGGGCCGTCTTTAGGCTCCAGCGTAATAAATACCGGAGAATGATCAGGATGCTGTTCTGACCACGATTTAAGCGCCGAAAGGCAATTATTTAAAGTGTAATAGGAAGTTCTGAAATCAATATCTGCTATGTGCAACATTTTAAATCCAGGTTTCATCATCTTACCTTCCGGATCATAGTTGCTTCCTCCTTCTAACAGTTCAAGGCCCTGAGGGTGAGCATATTTTCCTCCTTCAGAATCTATATAGACATCAATTTCCAGATTCCTGAGGCCCATTCTTAGCTGTTCTGGTATAGGTAGGTGTGTATATTGTAAAGTTTTAATCCCTCCGGTTGTATCTCGCTCTTCCAAAAATTGATATAAATCTGGCTCTATCGCTTGCTTATAACTATTATGAGATCCTATAACCTGCATTTTATTGATTTTAGTCGACGCTGATTTTGAACAAGATAAAATACTGAATATCAAAAAGATATATAGGATTTGCTTCATTTTAGTTTTAGTTGAATACCGAAGAGGGCAAAGTTGTTTCGTTATGAAAAAACAAACACAGTTTTTATGTAATGATTTAATCAATTAAAGATTATCAAGATGTTAAGCGGTGTAATTCTCTATTCTCTAACCGCTTATAAATCATACTAAATGTTTAAATATTTTATGAATTATACCTTGGAAGAAGTGACTTAATATTTCCTTAATGATATTGTAATATTAGTCTTCTGCATGTGTGAGAAAGATTCTATTAGCTTAGCGCCAAAATTACCAGGCTGGCATAACAAACCTTTTGAAATACAACCTGAGATGAATAACTAGTTAAGCTAAAACGTTTTATTGAGCTTACTTGAAAGGAAATCAAGTAAAATTAAAATACAATTTATGATAGAGAATTGATACCACCCCAAGATCAAAAAAAGTAAACCGTAGTTGCGGCAACAACCACGGCTAAGCCTTAAGCTTTACTCACTAACACTTAAATTAATGAACTTTAAAGATACTTATTTAAAGCTAGAAAACATTGCTTTTCTGGCCACTATAGCCTTTTCCTTAACCATGGGACAAGCGCGTGCAGAAGGAATTCTGCACAATGAAAACAGCAGTAAAATTGCTTCATACTTACAGGCTACCCAGCAGACCGTAAAGGGAATAGTAAGAGATGAAAAAGGAGATCCTCTGCCTGGTGCTACAGTGCTGGAACTAGGAACTAATAACGGTGTAATCACTGATTTTGATGGTAAATTCACCATAAAGGTTACATCTGGTGCATCACTGCAAATATCCTATATAGGTTATAAACCTCAACAGATTTCGGCTTCTTCTACCAGTATAGATGTGCAGCTGGAAACAGATGCTTCTCAGCTGAACGAAGTATTAGTCATCGGTTATGGTAACCAGACTAAGGCAGATGTTACCGGATCGTTAACTAAATTAGACAGAGCTGATTTTAAGGAAGGCATTAACATCTCTCCTGATAATTTATTGCAAGGTAAAGTGGCGGGGGTACGCGTGGTTAGTTCAAGCGGTGAGCCTGGTGCCGGAATAGATGTGACCATAAGAGGTGTAGGCTCTATCAGAAGTGGTAGCACTCCCCTATTTGTGGTTGATGGTGTGCCTTTGGCTAATGATAATGTTAGCCCTGGAGGAACGAATGTAGGATTTGGTTCTTCTGGTGCTAAAAACCCTTTAAACTTCCTTAACACCAGTGATATTGAATCTATCAACGTATTGAAAGATGCCTCGGCAGCAGCTATTTACGGAGCCAGAGGTTCTAATGGTGTGGTGATCATCACTACCAAAAAAGGTAAGGTGGGTGAGCCCACTTTAAATTTTGAGTCTTCTGTTGGTTTTTCAAATGTAGCCCACAAGCTTGACATTCTAAATGCTGACGAATACCGAAAGGCGATTAAAGACCCTGCTTTTGATCATGGAGGAAACACTGACTGGCAAGATGAGATTTACCGAACAGGTGTTACTTATAACAATGCTTTGTCTTTTTCTAAGGCTACTGAGTCAGGCAATTACTATGTGTCTTTAAGCAATATAGACCAAGAAGGCATTGTAAAACAAAGTGATTTTAAACGTACTACAGGTAGAATCAACGCTTCTGAATCTTTTTTTGATGATGATAGGCTGAACTTACAGGTAAACCTTACAGCTTCTGAAACCAAAGATAATGGGGTGCCTACCAGTGATGATGGCGGCTCTGATGGTCAGTTGATTATTCATACCCTCATGGCTAACCCTACCTGGCCTTTAAAAGATGCTGATGGTGAGTATACTAACTTTAACATGAATGCTCACTATAACCCAGCTTATTTGCTAAGTATTTATGAAGATCAAACCCGCACGTTAAGGGTATTGGGTAATGCCCAGCTATCATTCAGAATATTTGATAGGCTAACTTATAAGATGAATGTAGGTGTAGATAGGTCTACTTCCGAAAGAAATACCACTATCTACCCTAACCTCACAGACAGAAGCCCTAAGGGTATGTATGTACAGAATAATTTTGAGACTACTAACAGTCTTATAGAGCATTATCTCACTTATAGCTTACTTAATAGTACCCATAAGTTAGATGTATTAGCGGGCTTCTCATATCAGAAATTTGAGCGTTCAGGAACTAACTTTGGTTTTGATAACCTATCGCCAAAAGGTGAAGGTGTAAAACCAGTGAACAATCCTACACCAAGCAATTCATTGATTAATATTTCCGGTTTTGCTCAGGAAAATGAATTGCAGTCTTACTTCGGGAGGATTAACTATGCGTTTGATGGAAAGTATATGGTTACTGCTTCTATGAGAGCGGATGGCTCTACCAGGTTTGGAACTAATAACAAGTATGGTTACTTCCCCTCATTTGCCTTAGGCTGGAACCTTACCAACGAAGATTTCTTAAGCAACAACAATACCTTCAATAACCTGAAGTTAAGAGCCAGCTGGGGACAAACCGGTAATCAGGAAGTGCAAAATAAAATCACCCAAGAGAGCTATTCTCTTTCAGGGTCTGAAGGCTATTATTTGTATGATAACCTCGAATTAGTAAACGGAGTAACTATCTTAAGAACACCTAATCCTGATTTGAAATGGGAGGTAGTAACTCAGTTTAACGTAGGTTTAGACTTTACCCTCTTCAATGAGAAGTTGTATGGTACTTTCGACTTCTTTAACAAATCTACCACAGATGCCATTCTCAACATTCCTTCTAGAGTGCTTAACCCCACTACAGATGTTTGGGTAAATATGGATGGTAAGATAGTGAACACAGGTTTTGAACTCATGTTAGGATCTACCCTGATGAAAACAGATAACTTCTCCTGGAATTTAGATGTGAATGGTGCTGCTATTCATAATGAGATAAAGGATCTGCCTGTTTCTTATATTCTTTCTGGCAATGTTTCTGGTCCGGGTATGTCTGGTGTACAGGCTAATATCTTTACTAACGGACATTCTGCAGGCTCATTCTATCTGTATGAGCATGCTGGTTTTGATGAAAATGGCTTTGATGTTTTTACAGATCAAAATAATGATGGCAGTATAAACATTCAGGATAAAGTAATCTATGATGGTGCTTTGCCTAAAGTTACCTATGGTTTAAACAGCCAGATGAAGTATAAGAACTTAAACCTTTCATTATCATTCATCGGGCAAGCAGGAGGCTATTTATTCAATAATACGGCTCTCAATGCTTTGAATATTAATAACTTGGCCTCTGATCGTAATGTGGCTACAGACTACTATGAGTCAGGCGCTAACCCTGCTAACTCTCCTTCGGCAAGCTCTTATTACCTAGAAAAATCAGACTTTTTCAGGTTGAATACAGCCAGGCTAGGTTATAACTTTAATACCACTAAAATCGATTGGGTGCAAGGTGTGAACTTGTTTGTAACAGGCACTAACCTGTTTACCATTACCAATTACAGTGGTTATGATCCTTTAATTAACAGTCCTAAGTCTTCCGGTGGTAACCAATCGATAGGTATAGATTATACCAGCTACCCTACTGCCAGAACCTTCATTTTAGGCGTAAATGTTAAATTCTAATCAACAATGAAAACTAACAATATATTTAAAAAGACCACTGCTGCCCTGATGGCTGCTGGTATGTTTTTCTCTAGCTGTACAGATTTGAATGAAGACGTACTGGATGAAGTACTAATAGACAACAGCGTTACTAATCCAGAAAGAACGCTGGCGGCTGCTTATGACAGACTTGGTGACGGTACTTTCGTAGATAACAGTGGCATGATCGCCATGCAAGAGTATACTTCTGATATTGCCCTTTTGCCTACCCGTGGTAGCGACTGGGGTGATGGAGGTAAATGGAGGGCTTTTCATGAGTTTACTTGGTCTCCTTATAACGAAGTAGTTTTAAATAACTGGAATAGACTCAATAATGGTATTGCCAGGTCGATCACGGCCATAGAAACTACTGAGAAGAGTGATTTTGCTGATAAGGCTTTATTTGTAGCAGAAGCCAAAGCCCTGAAAGCGTTCTACACCTACACCATGCTAGACCTGTTTAATCAGGCCCCGGCTATGGAAGGTGATGAAATAGTGGCTTTAAATGGTGCGGATGACATAGACAAACTCATCAAGGAAGTAGAATCATTAGTTCCTGATTTAGCTTCACTAGGAGAAAAGTCAACCCACAGTGGGCGTTTTACTAAAGAGGCTGCTTATGGCTTTTTGGCTCAGATGTATCTGAACCGTGCTGTTTTTAAGGATAGATTTAATGCTGCTTCTCAGTTTAACTTCAACGAAAACTCCTTAACTACTGGTAAGTCAGACATGGATATGGTGATTGAATATACTTCAAAGCTTATTGACTCTGGAAAATTCAATCTGGCAAGCAATTTCTTTGAAAACTTCTCTATCAATAATTCTGGTGGATCAGAAATGATTTTTACCGTGGTGCAGCAAATAGACGGAGCAAGATCAGGAGACAATGATTTAGGCTATGTAAATATGGCAAGAAATCAGCGACCCTCACCAGCGAATAGAGGAACCAATGCTACATGTACCACGCCTGAATTTTTCCATAGCTGGGATGGTAATCACGACGACCCTCGCTTCTCGAGAAAATATCAATACAGAGATGGCACCTGGTTTATGAACGATGGCACCGATATAAGCGTGCCCGCAGAAGATGTGGTACCTAACACCAGTGATGTTTGGTTTCACTTTAACAGCGGCATCTTATTCGGGCAGCAATATGGCCCTGTTTTAGAAAAAGGCAATTTTATGATGACCGATGAGGGAAGAATAAAAGTGTTGCCTTTAGTGATGGAAAAAAGCTCTGGCACCCCTATGGACTTTACTCCTGAGCTTAACTTTGATAACCCAAGTGAGTCTGTTTTTGCTCAAAATCAGATCAACAGAGGGGCTAGGATATTCAAGTTTGAACATGACCCGATGAACGGTAACGGTAGCAGCCGGGTAGATGTGCCTATTTACCGACTAGGTGGAATCTATATTATGAGAGCGGAAGCTTACTTCAGAAAAGGTGATGAAGTTAATGCACTGGCTGATGTGAACATGCTCCGTACCAGCAGAACCAGAGAAGCCCTTTATGGCAGCGTACCTGGTGAAGCTTTAACTACTTTGGATGAAGCCCAGCTTTATAAAGAATTAGGTTTTGAGTTATACTGGGAAATGCAAAGAAGACCTCAGATGATCCGTTTTGGTAAATTTGATGAGGCCTACACTGCCAAGCCGAAAACTCAGCCTTTCAGAAGAGTATTCTGTATTCCTCAAGCAACACTTGATGTAAACGGAACACTTTTTAAGCAAAATAATGGGTACTAACCTCCCTTGGTTTGAAAATAGAAGCCTGCTAGAGATAGTGGGCTTTTTTATGGAGAAAAAGTGGTAGTTATTCTTTATGGGTTGTAAATCATCGATCATAGTCCTGTTATTTAATTGGTTAAACTTATATCGCACAGGAGTAGAATGTCTTATGGCAGTACTTTTTTTAATTAAGTAAAGATCACTGCGGGTTGCTTGATGAAGACCTAATATATAAAGTTTTGGAATCACTCAAATTCCTTATTTTTTTTAGGAATCAAAATTGATCTCAATCTTTTGGTAAGCTAAGATCACCAACTGGTCGTAGTATCCATTTCGATTCATGTATAGCTTGAGCGTCCGCTCAAATTCCTTTAGTTAAGAAGGAACTGGTATTCATGAAATACTGCCTGTGCAAAGTAGTTATAGACATCTGCCAGTTCCCCATTCTGTTAAGATGCTATCCGCTTCTTCAATGGTCAAGTTTTGTCTTTCTGAATTATAATAATTTTTGTAATCACTATTATTATTTAAATATTCTTTTGCGGTAAGTTTTAAAGATCTTTCATCAACCGTATCATAATATATATTTGTGAATTGATGTTTTTTTAAGTTACCATGAGTCAAAATTGCTATAAACACAAAGGTGGAATCATTGATTCGTTTCCTGAAAATATCATCTTCCTGAAGAATTGAATCATGATGGATGTAAAAACCTTTTCCTGCATGAAAACCAATAGAAATTGTATCATGCATTGTTTGTGGTGCTCTCCAATTCTCGAAATCTGTATCGGCTATTCTAAGTCTCATGTAATCATGAATTACGGGAGATCCGTATTCCATTCGAATAGCATTGTATTGTTTTCCAAATTGAGTGTCATTGGTGTATTTGCAACTCAATAAGGCTAAAAGCATTAAATAAATTAACATTCTACATTTCATTTTTATCAATAATAGGTGTGAGAATTAGGATATTTAATCAATAATGCATCTTTATTTATAAATTTAATATTAATTATTTCAATGTCATGTGTGGTGCTATTCTAAAAATTATAGGGAATAGAGATTAGGCTACCAATAAACTTGGATTGAAGGGCGAGCGCTGTTGAGATCCTGCTAACAGAACAGTAACATTTACTTTGAGTTAATTCTATTGCTAAAGGCCCAATGAATTTTTATGCGATTAAAGAACCCATTTGCAATGAAACTATCTCATTAAAAGGGAACTTCAATCGCATAGCTTTAAGAGGAGCTTGCCTGAACTAAAACTGTGCCTGGTTTAGTCTTTTGCCGCTATGAAAGATATTTCTACCCTGGCATTTTTATACAACTGGCTCACAGCCACACATGCTCGTGATGGGTATGGAGAGCTAAAATATTCGATGTAAATACTATTGAATTCTTCAAAATTGTCCATATCATTCAGGTACACAGTTACCTGAACCACCTCCTTAAATTTCAGTTTGTTTTGCTTTAATAAATCAGCAATTCTATTCATGCATTGGCGCACCTCGGTGTTAAAATCTATATCTGCCGGGCCTTCGTCTTTAGATAATCCTAGTTGGCCTGAGAAATAATAGGTCTTATTGTTTACCCTAAAATCACTAAAAGGCTTTTGGTTTAATGTTTTGTTTTGGGCATAAACTTGTGATGCTGAAAGTAGGCAAAACACTGCCACAGCCATGTATTTTAAATATTTTTTCATCTTTTATAATCCGTATTTTGATATTAAGTAAACTAATGAAGTCATAGCGCCAGTACCAAGGTTAATTTCACGCTTGTTTAATTTATCCATGGTATCTAATGCGCTATGATGAATGTTGAAAAAACGATGGTCGCTACAATCCAGACTAATAATAGCCTTAGCCTGCTCTCTCATGGGAGCGATGTCTACACCGCGAGGATCATGTTCTATTCCACTACAGTTATAGGGGGCAAATAGGCCCATCATATCTTTGAGAGATGCAAGTGCTGCTGAGTCTCCACTCATGCGAAAACCAACGGGAACAAAACCGCCTGCATCTGATTCTATACAGGCTATATGCCTCTCTTTAAGCCTTTTGGCTTCTTCAGCATAGGTAAGACCGCCAGTGGCACTTTGTTCTTCATCGGTATAAATTACGGCTCTAATGGTTCTCAGAGGTTTAGTTTTCATGTGACTCAGTATTCTAATGGCTTCAATAGCCTGAACTACGCCAGAGCCATTATCACTTGCACTTTCTGATAAGTCCCAAGAATCAATATGAGCCCCTACGGTTATGATTTCATCAGAGTATTGAGAACCACTTATTTCACCAATTACATTGTAAGAAACCGTATCAGGAAATGTTGCACAGGTCATTTTAAGTCCTATTTCTAAATCGGGCGAGGATTTTAACAGGCTACTCAATAGATCTGCACTGTTGGTACTAAGTGCTGCTGAAGGTATTTTATTTACCTTATCGTTATACTGCATGGCTCCGGTATGAGGATAATCATGTATACTTAAGGTTAAAGATCTTATCAAGGCTCCTATTGCCCCCTTTTTGGCTGCTTCTATTGCTCCAATGGCCCGCTGATCAACGGCTTTTAAATAAGCATTAAAACTTTCCGCGTCTGTAGGATCCATGGCTCTGTTGAAGAAAACATATTTTCCGCTTACTTCTTTTTTAGATAAGGCTTTTAATTCTTCCCATGACTTAATCTCTACTACTTTAGCTTTTAGATATCCATTGGTGGCAACCGATCCTCCCAATGCACATACTGATAATGAAAGCGTACTGTCTTTAACATGAATGGCAGCATATTCCTTGCCTCCTCGCTCCCAATGGGGTACCATCACCGGCTGTAAATATACCTTTTCTAGCTGCATGTGACTAAGTTCTGCCTTTGCCCATTCTATGGCCCTTTGTAGTTGTGGAGATCCATTGATTCTCGCTCCTATATTCTTAGATAAATAGCGGAGGTTCTCCCAGCCTTTCTGGTCATCTAATGACTTAGAAAAAATGCTCTTTACTGCTACTGAATCTTCTTTTGTTGGCTGAGCATTAGCCGATGATGTACACAGCATGAGTAAAATCAAGATTATACATTCAAGCGGTCTCCCTGCAATTTTCAAATTCTTATTGTAAATCATCTTTTGAGTCTTAAGTATGATATGCAACTCTGTCTATTGTCCTGAAGAATAGGTGCTGTAGTTAATCGGCACCCAGACATAATTTTTCTTTTCAGCTTTTACGTGGCCTATACCTGGAAATGAGATGTGATCTGAAGCCACCCAATATCCTTCATTAGCAGCCTCATGGTAGGCTTTCTTTCTGGCTATGGCAGCCTTTTCAGAGTCTACATCAAATGCTATGGTTACCGATGGATTAGCAAACTGTACGGATTCAACGTGCATGAGATCTCCCCAAAACAAGATTTTTTCTCCATGGTTTTCCAGAGCATAAAATGTATGGCCAGGCGTATGACCAGGGCTAGGAATGGGCTTAATACCTGGAAATAACTCTTTGTTAGAATCAAACGCCTTTACTTTTCCAGCTTTCAAATAAGGCCCCACTTTGGCTTGAGCATCTGCAAAAGATTTTTTCAAATCGGGTCTTTTACTCGCTCCTTGAGGATCTAGCCAGAAATCTATCTCACCTTTGCTTATATAAATATCAGCATTAGGAAAAACCATTTTACCCTCTGAGACTAACCCTCCTGTATGATCTGCATGAATGTGAGTAATCAGTATAGCGTCTATTTGCTCTGGCGTATAGCCTGCTCGTTTTAAGCTGGTACTGATATTTCCTAACGTGGGGCCATATAATTCTGCGGCGCCACAATCAACCAGTATTAGCTTATCTTGCAGCTTGATGAGGTAAGCATTTACTGATACAGCTACTGGATTGCTTTGAAAATTATCAGCAAGCAGTTCATTAACTTCTTTTGGAGTTGTGTTAGTTAAAACCTGCAATAGATCAATGGGCAACGTTCCATCAGATACCGCAATCACTTCAATCTCTCCGATAGCCAAGCGGTAATATCCTGGTTGGTCCAATTTCACTCCGTTTGCTTGCCCGTATACCGATATGCTAACGATCGCTGTAAGTAAAAAGACCGTACCGGCTGACAAAAACCAATGAATTACACTATTTTTTAAATTTTTCATATCATTCAAATTATTGCATAGCTTTCATGCAGGCGTGCAGAGATTCACTCTTGAGCAACCTTACAAAAGCTATTATATTATTCTGTTACTATTAGTGGGTATGGCCTACCGCTTACGATCTGATCTTCTGCAAAAATTGGATAGAATGATTATTATTGCAATAACGCACTTTCGGAACACATAGGAACAAATTTGTCCCTACTGGACGTTTTGAACGTATCGGTGTTTTTTCTTTTTAAAAAAAATTGTGAAATGAATAATGCAGAGGTACCCGAATCAGTGGATTGCGGAATTACAAAGTGTTTGGAGATTATCGGGGGCAAATGGAAACCTTGCCTTATTCTTAATATCAATAGAGGTTATATAAGACCTAGCCAACTTCAGAAGAGCATTCCTAATGCTTCAAGAAGAGTACTTAATCAGCAGCTGAAAGAATTGCAAGAGCATGGGATGATTACCAGAAAAGTATACCATGAGCTGCCTCCCAAAGTAGAGTATTACCTTACCGATTTGGGTAAATCACTGCTCCCGATTATATCGGTGATGGACGAATGGGGCGATCAATTTTTTGCAAAATCCGAAGTCTATTCCGACGATTGGATGAATACAAGTTGCAGTGACGGAATCTCAAATCTTTTCCTGTTTTTAATGCAATTCTAATACAATATTCTTTAATCGATTATCTTTAATTATTGTCACCCGATAGATATGTTGTTTGTTGATTTATTTAAGAGGTTGACAGTTAGAAGTATAATAGCGGCTAAGCTATATGCAATGTTATTGCATTAGTGAGCTGCGCGTGTTAATATTGCAACTTTATTGCATTTACAAACATAACTTATGACTGACAAAAAAATATTATCTGGGCTGATGCTTATTTGGTTTTTGATGGCTGGTGTATACGGACAAGCGCAGGTAAAAAGTTTTGATTTTGCCGGAGAGGCTGTATCTCCTGGTAGTAAGAAATCCTTTATGCTGCCTATTATTAGTGGGCAAGACAGTACTTTTATTCCGGTAACGGTATTTCATGGCGCGGATAAGGGACCGGTGCTGACGATCACTGCGGGAGTCCACGGCTATGAATACCCTCCTATAATGGCAGGACAACGGCTTATTAAGCAACTTGACCCTAAACAAATGAGTGGTACTGTGCTTATTGTGCAGGTAGCAAATGTGGCAGGTTTTTTAGGGAGAAGTATCAATATTAATCCCCTAGATGGAAAAAACCTTAATCGTGAATTTCCGGGTAAAAAAGACGGTACCCTTACAGAGCAGCTGGCATGGACGATCGCTAATCAGATTATTGCACGTAGCGATTATATGATTGACGTGCATGCCGGAGACGCTTATCAAGATCTAAGATCTTATGTGGGCTATTATAATTACTACAAGACACCAGAATTATCTGAAAAAGCAAGGCAAATGGCAGTAAATATGGGCTTTGATTATGTTGTGCAGTTTGGTAATACGGAGAGCATCGATGCACCTTCTATATACTGCTCTCGTGAGGCTATAAAACGAGGTATTCCTGCTGTTGACATAGAATGTGGGCGCATGGGGTTGGCGGAAGAGAAGTATATCCAAAAGATAGTTTCTGGACTTTTGAGCCTAACCCGACATTTGGGTATTATGCCTGGAGCACCAGACAAAGTTGAAAATCCTGTGATGATTGCGCAGCGTACAAGTATTGATGCTCCTGAAACAGGTATTTTCTATACAGAAGTAAGCGCCGGAGATTATGTAAAGAAAGGAATGAAGCTTGGTTATCTCACAGACCTGTTTGGTGAGCACATCACTGACATCATTTGCCCGGTAGATGGTTTTATTCTTTATAACACCACTACCCCTCCCACCTATAAAGACGATGAGTTATTTAGTATCGGGCATATTAAAGAATAGTTTTAATGAGTGACTTGGCCCTAGCCAAGTCACTCATGCTTTAGGAGCATGCAAGAAATTGAAAAACCTTGATCTAATTTAAAATGAGAATCCCATGGATAATTCGGTTTAAATTAGGCCTGTCTAGTTTAGGTGTAACGGGCTGCTAGCCATTACCTCAATGATTTTATTCTAGATTACTTATTATTTTAAATGTCAAATGATGACTTCAGGTTCCTCTTCTACTATCTTAATTATCCAGCTCATATTCTACCGATACATAGTTTTTATCATATCTGGTCACCCCATAATAGCCAGATTCTGAATGGGATATAAATTCTAATATTTCATAATAGTCATTAAACTGGTCATAATCTTCAAAATTTATTGAGCTACTGTGCTCTGATTTGAGAATATTTAAAAACTCTAAATTTTCAGGTAGTTCTATCTCTGGTACTATGCGTTCGGTAGCTTGAGGTAATGTTACAGTCCAATAGATTACCTTTTCATTGATATCACCCCAGATATCATAAAAAGCTACGTCGAAATCACCAGTAGCGGAATAGGAAAAACCTTTGTCTTTAAAATGAAAGTCAAAATCATGATTAATCTCCTTTAATTCAAGGTGATCAAGGCCATATATGTATTGACTATAATTATAATTATCTTTAGACCAGTTAAATTCTAATCGATAGTTCTCAAAGGATTCTCCAGCATATGATATTTTTGTAGTTGTAACACCAGCTTCAGAATTTGACTCATAATCGACCTCAAAATCCTTTGCTGATTTCCCCTCACCATCAATTCCATATAGGAAGTAATTATAAAGATCATAATCAGGTAATTTAATTTCTATTTCATCAAAGGTTTTGTTCACCTGGCTTAGATCTACAATATTTTCGCCTTCATGAATACCCTTGAAGAGATTATAGCTGATTGGCTGATGTGCGTCATCAAATTTGACAGTATATAAGTAACTAGGGCTACGACTCAAACTAAGAGATTCTTGGTGTCCTAAATCACCAATTATGTATGCACTATCATCTCCATTGGAGTACGCTCTGAAATAACCATTTTCAGAGACGTTTGTAAAAGTTATATCAGCTTTTAGAGTATTACTGCTAAATTTTCCTGTATTGCTTATATTCCAGTGGCTGCCTCTTTTTACATCAGAAAAAGTTTGTATGAGGGCATATTCCCTGGATTGACTATCGTATAACTCCGTTAGGAAAAAGATAGAATCCTGGAAGTTATTATTTTTTAGGGTTATCTCTTTGCCAGCTATAAGTGGTTCGCTAGCTATTAGCTTGCCATTTCTATCCGACAAAAAAATATATCCTTCTTCCCCATAACGTAACTCATAGTCAGGTACTTGAAGTGTTATTAAGTTATTCTTCACCATTACTGTTATTTCTTTTTCAGTAGAATTTTGGGAAGCATTAGTTGCTATCACTTTTAAAGTATGCTTACCATCCTCTGTATTACTGGTGTTCCAATCGCTACTTATGACTGCTTTGTTGCTTTCAGAAGCTAAAAGCTGGTCATCTACAAAGAGCTGAAGAGATGTTATGGAAATTCCATCTTTAGCGGAAGCCTGTATATTTACTGTATTCCAAAGTTCTTCCCCTTCTTTTAAGTTGGTGAATTCTAGTTCTGATGTCACATTGTCTAACCCATCAGAATCATCTGAACAAGACTGTAATAAAAAGGGAGTTAAAAAAATTAATAGCTTAAGGCTATTCAAAAAATAATTATTCATACTTTAATTAAATGAGATATATAAATTTATAGGCCTCTTATCGTTATTTAATGCAGCATAATTTGTAAGAGTCTTCAAGTTTACAAATTTTATGGATTTATCTAGTGTTCATGCTGGGTGATTTAAATTTAAGGCTTATTGATTGTTGGCCATATACCCCTTTGAGTTATACCGAAAAAATTACAATTAACATCAGCAGAAGGGCCACGAGAGCAGGTAATGACTGTACAAAAAATATTTTCTTATCGGCTGTAATGGCTCCAAATATGCCTGCAGTTGCCACGCACAATAGGAAAAATATCCTAACATTGATCGCCCAGTTAATGTCAGAAATAAGGAAAGACCAAATCAATCCCGCAGAGAGGAAGCCGTTATAAAGCCCCAGGTTAGCAGCTATACCTTTTGTTTTAGGAAATATATCTTTAGGAATAGTTTTAAAAGTCTTTTTCCCTTTTGTTTCCCAAGCAAACATTTCAATCCATAAGATGTACAAATGCTCTAGAGCCACTAATGCTGTTAATATATGTGCTATAATCTTTATCATAGAATAGGTACGTTACAGTATAGGTGTACATGAAATTGAAATTCATTTATACAGCTTGAAGATAGCCGAATAATTAAATTTATATCTACAACGAGATAGTCTATTACTAATTAAACGCATTTACGGATATAAATTGGAATATCAATTCTCAAATTTTTCTTTAGCTATTTTGGTGAGAACTTGCTCATTGATTCTCATTTCTCTTGTTATTAGGTATATACCCACTGTGAGAATAAGTATGCAACTAATGAATATGCCAGGACTTAGCCATTTGCCTAATACCCCTGAAACTAGATATTGAACTGAAAACATCCAAAGACCGATAACTGTGAATGTGCTCAAGCGATGTTTGATCTTTAGCTCTACATGTTCTCCTTGTTGGTCAATTTGCCATTTAGAGTAAATCTTAGGAAATAGTTTAAATATGGCATTTCTGTATCGGGCAACAGTGACAGTTCCGTCATCATTTTCTTTCCCTACAAATAGTCGGTCAGGAAAGATTACCCATGAGGCCGTATTTGTTAATGATAAGCTGTGTTTTTTGGAGATTCTACTTCTTATATTCGATTCGGCGGTTTGCTTCTGAATTGACTCAATGGGTATGATTGATTCTTTTAATGGTATCATTAATTATTTAGATTCTAAGCTATCAGAAATTTGTGCTGTTTAATGAACAATGATCATGTTTAATTATTGATGACTTGATAACCATTATTCAGATCTATTAATTGTGATACTGGGCAAGACCAAAGTTATGCTAACATTATGATTTCTCATGCTACCTGATCACTGTAGATTAAGGCGGTAGCTCTGTGAGTTTTGGCTTTACAGAGCTTACCATCCATTCAAATGTTTATGAACGCTTTAATTGCAAATATTGATTATATCCAATGGATACGAAGTATAGAGGATATAGGAAACAAAATCCTGCGATTACTAAAAAAATGAAACTTTTAGTGAGCATAAATAGCGCTGCAAGCATCATAATTACAGCTTTCGCTACATTTTCATACTTAAAACTAGCTAGGGTGAACTCACAAATTTCGTCGCTAGTAATATTTATTGTTAGTTTTTCACTTCTACACCAAGCGGTTCTTGCGTAGATAATGTGCTGGCCAGGCTCTAATTCATATTCCTTTGTTTCCTTTTTGATAATACCAACGTTTTTTTCGTCAATATAGACTTTAGCAGCGTAATTACTTACGATTTTGATTTTTCCCATTTCTTAATTCTTTTCTGTTTTCATGGCTTACATCTTATAAGATGCATTTGGCGGCCGGGCTAAAAATTATTCCTTTAATCGAGGATAGCCATTGATTATTACCGCCTTTATTAGATTTAATTATTGATTACTCGTTTTAAAAAAATTCTCTCCGGTCGATAAGCTACGCCTACATTCTATGCCTTTTTTTATCATTGATGTCACCATCTAACTGATTAGAGTTAGGGTAATCAGAACAGCTATTGAGGCTAAAAATGATTATTCCTATAATTAGATTCAATTTGGTCATTCCAGTTGACACTAATCGCCGAATATACTCATGGTGGCAAATCCGGTGATTAATAAATTTTTAGTTTAAAAAATTGACCTCCAGCGGAAGAAGTTAAAAAAAGTTATTATCTCTTATAAATTGAAAAGATTCATTTTTAATCAGATCTCAAAAGTAATAATTTTAATAAAAAATAGTTTAAATAATCGAAAAAGTTCTCAAAGTGATGGAAAATTCATTCTCTTTATCATCTCACGGAGTAAGAAAACTATAAATTGGAGAGGCTCTCCTACCCCATTTTTCCATAGAATATGAACAGAGTGGCTCTTTTCGCCTATCTTTAGACAAATTTTGTGAGCATGAGTAATAACAGCAATAACGATCTGAAATTGGTAAAATCATTCGCTATGATTGCTATATTGGAAGCAATCTCTTATCTGGCTTTACTTTTTGTAGCAATGCCTTTGAAATATTTTATGGATATGCCTGAAGCTGTAAAGTATACCGGGTGGGCTCATGGACTGTTATTTGTTCTTTATGTAGGCATGCTTCTGGCCTGTTGGATAACCTACCGATGGGGTTTTTTAAGAGTAGTGATGTTCTTTGTAGGATCTCTCCTTCCTATAGTTCCTTTCTTAGTAGAAAAGAGACTAAAGAAGGAGTATAACCTCTAAGTTAAGGTACTGTTAATGCCCAAGTGGCAGTACTGTATTCACAAAGGTGATCAGCATCTTACCAGGCTCTTCCACAGGGATTAAATGAGCTGAATTTTCAAACCAAACTATCTTTTTTTTCGGAGCATTTAGCTTTTTCATCCATTGTATGGTAGGTAACGTTGGTGTAGTATAATCATGTCTACCACAAAGCATAATCACGGGAATAGGTATTCTTCGAATATTAGATAAATCCACCGTAGCTAATTCTTTCATGACACAGCCGAGGGTGAAAAAGGTACCGTTATCTATGGCCATTACATCCTGCTCAGAATAATCAGGAGACAATAAGGCGGCATTAAAATAGTAATCATTATTGGCTCTATAGGCACTTAATCCTCCGTAGTATTGCGCCCACTTTCTGGCTACAATTATATGCTCTACGGGTAAATCATGCCCATTGGGGTATGGAGCTATTGATTTTAAGGCCTTCATGGCTTGAACGTTATGGTCTTCAGAAGCTTTTTGAAGGGCATATTCATAACTTATTTTTTCATTTTCAAGCACATTAATTACTTGCCCTATACCCACATAGGCATGGAACAGTTCTGGATGTTTTATAATGGCTTTAGTAGCTATTACTGTTCCCCAACTGTGCCCTACTATAACTACTTTTTCTTTCTTATACTTTTTGCATAATAACCTGGTGATGTCTATCACATCATTCACAAAATCCTCTATTTTCATGTTTTCCCTAAGGTTAAGCGTACCGTTAGCGGCAAAGGTTTTTCCCGTGCCTCTCTGATCATAATTTACTACCGTAAAATACTCCTCTAAAGGCTTCTGATAGATCCAGCTTACAGGGTTTAAGGGAGAGCCCGGTCCACCATGTACAAAAAGTAATATGGGCTTGCCCTTATCTTGTCCTTTAACAGATATCCATTGCTTCAGCCCTCCTATTTCTGCATAAAAACGTTCATCTATACCATTGGGCGTAACTACCGTGTCAATACTAGAGATGATGCTTCTTGCAGCTACATAGTTAGGATCCAAATGGTCATCTTGTGAATAACCAATATGGAAGATAAATATTAAAAAAAGTGATAGGTATAATTTCATGGTTGTATTGAGGTTAAAAGTTATAGCTGATACCAATAGATGCATATAATGAGGTGTTGAAATAGTAATAGTCATGATCTGTAGAAAACAGCGATTTTAATGATCTGTCGCTGTAAAAAACGGGTCTGTAGGCACTTATACCGAGAGTGAAGGGAATTGATAAGGCCAATTTAGGGATGTTGATCTCTGGATGTATACCGGTGATAATATATTGATGGTAGAATATTTTGTCTTCCCCATTTTTATTGACAAAAGCAATTTGACCATTCAACTCTGCCAGTAATGAGGTGCTGAAATAATCACTGAAATTATAGCCAACCTGTAGCTTCACTCCTTCTCCTATGGCAGCGTTCACCTTTATCTTTTTCTCTATGTTCCAGTCGAGATAAACGGATGGCAAAGCCATTACATGTTTGAAGATATTATTCACTGACAGGCCTATCCCAAGGTCTAGGTTAGGCTTTATATGCCTTATGAATGTAGTGCTAATACTACCAATAACCTGCTTGTTAGAAATTTCAGAAGGCTTTGCTGATGGGGAAAACACACCGCCACCAGCCGTAGCCAATAAAGACCATTTTTCACTCAGGGGTTTTAAGTAATAAAAACCAGCTTGCACATTCAGTATTTCTTTTTCAAGAGCAGCTGGTGTGGCTGTATCTTTGAGTTTATGATCTAAGGATGCGTATGCACCACTTATACTTACACCATAGCTGATTGGTAAGCTGTTAGTGTCTAATTGTTGGTAAAAAGGTATAGTGAGGTCTCCACTGTATACCATGGTATAGCCTTTACCTTCTCCCACCTTTTTGGGAACTTCGCTATCATTGACCTCTTCTATATAAGAAGATTTACCAAAATATTCTGTCTTTAGGTTCACTTGCGCCTTTGCCTCAAAGGTTATGATACCAGCTAAAAATAATAGCTTATAAACTACTGCTTTCATGTTTTTTAATGTTCATATTGTTTTAATTCGGAGGTAAATATCTGTTGAAATAAGAGGGGCAAAAATCTTATTTGGTCAATGGTAGAAAAGCATTGACGGCATGTTATAAACTGTCCACCAAAAACAAACGCTGAATAGAAATAATATGAGGAGATAAGGTACCTTTGATGGTACAAATCACACTTTTTTAAGAGGAGCTGATCATATTCATTTTTTCATTAAACTAATTGATAATAGCGCTGATCAGGTCAATTTTTAGCGAGCATGAAAAATTCAGTTTTGAAATATTACCAATTATTCATTGTGGGCATGTGGATTGTTTTTGCGTTAATGATCTATACCCAGTTTTTACATGTTAGCGCTCCTTTAGAAGCACTGCTATTTGTTATAGCAGTACTCATGATTACCTATCCTCTCACTACCTATGTTAGTGGAGTAGTATTACCTAAAGCCATTGAAAAGAAGGAGTTTGCTTTTTTTATAGTCCAATTCATATTGTTTACCCTTTTATTGTCGTTTTTATACACTATACTTATCAAAGGTTTTGTAAAACTGGAAAACAATGAGGTGTTCCCTGCCTCTACTATGTTCATGGGAATCGATAGGCCTTTTTACATCGATTTTTTAGGAAATATATTGCCTGCCTTTGTGCCTAATATTGTATTCTGTGCAACTCGTTTCTTTAAAGAGCATTATTACGTTCTTCAAGAACAGGCGAGGTTACGGCAAACTCACTTAGAGGATCAGCTTTACCTACTGAGAGATCAAATTAATCCTCATGTGATGTTCAATGTACTCAATCACATTCATATTCTGCTTAAAAAGGATGTGGCTCTGGCAGATGAGTTATTATTGAAATATTCAGATGTATTGCGCTATCAACTCTACGAGTGTAACCTTGAAAAGGTACCACTGGGTAAAGAGATTAACTACCTTAAGGATGTGGTGGAAGTGGAGAAAAAAAGGTGGAGCCATGAGCTGGAGGTAAATTGTTCTTGGCATATAGAAAATCCTGAAAAGGTGATCAGCCCTCTTTTACTTATTCCTTTTGTAGAAAATGCCTTTAAGCATGTCGCCAGACTTCCTTCTCAGGTAGGGTTTGTGCATATAGATGTCTCTCAGAAGAGAGATGAACTCACGTTAAATGTAGAGAATAGCAAAGCCAATTTTACGTCTAGAATGAATGTTTCTGGCATAGGACTAGAAAATGTAAAGAAACGACTGAATATACTTTATCCTGATAGGTATGAACTAGCAGTTAAAAATACCGAGGCTATTTATAAGGTAACACTATGTATTAATCTATAATTATGATAGTAACTAAAGACTCCATTCGGCCTTTACATTGCCTTGTAGTAGATGATGAGCCTATTGCCAGAGATGGTATAGTTGATTTAATTGAGGGAACAGATTTTTTGAGTGTTACGGCCACTTGTAGTTCTGCTATGGAAGCCATTGCATTTATTAAAAACAATCCCATTGACCTGCTTTTTTTAGATGTAAATATGCCGTATCTGTCCGGCATGGATATGTTAGAAACTTTAGATACTCCTCCTTTAACTATACTCACTACGGCCTATTCTGAGTATGCTGTAGAAAGCTACCGTTTGCAGGTGGTAGATTACTTATTAAAGCCTATTTCTTTTAAACGTTTTTATCAGGCTGCGTTAAAAGCCAAAGATCTATTTAATTTAAAGAATACTCCGTCTACTGAAAATAAACTCAGTAACCAACCTTATGTGTTTGTAAAACAAAATGATGGCTTCGTTAAAGTAGACATGAAAGAAATTTGTTACATTGAGGCTATGGAAAATTATGTAAAAGTAATCACCAGTAACAAGAGCTTTATTGCACATCAAACCATGCAATCTATGGAGGAATTACTGTCAAGTGACCTGTTTTTTAGAATCCATCGATCATATTTGGTCAATCTGAATCATATACATTCCATCACGGCCGGCCACGTAGTCATTAACAATTGTCAGTTGCCGATAGCTCGTAATCGCAAAAAGGAATTGATGGAATCTATAGTATACAGAAATTTATTAGGCAAATGAAAAAATCTCTATAGTAAGGAAGAGCCGGACACCCCGGCTACTAAAACAACTTTACTTCCTCTCCTAAATTCTTGAAATACCATCGCATTAAAGCAGAAAAAATCACTCCTTACCATGTACTCTGTCATAGAAAAAATCAGCAAGTCTATGGTTTCCATAAGGAGTGGCAATGTTATCCATTCCCATTATAGTTAAGAAAAATTCTATTGGTCCGTAAGTTTTAGAAGAAGTAAAAGTTCTAAGTAAGAAGATAATGGCCTTTCGTATACAGTCACTCAAATACATGATTTTAACCGGTTTTTTCCAAGCTTTTAGAGCTAGCGTAGCTAATTCATTATGACTAAAAATCTCTGGTCCGCCCACGGTCTCTTCCATCACTTTATTCTCCATATTATCTACACATACTTTTGCTAAATCCTCACCATGAATGGGGTTCAATGCTAGTGTGCCATCACCAAACAGAAACATACGTCCTTCTTTGGCCATCTTTAAAAAGTCTTCCATATCAGAAAAAAAACCATTTGGTCTAACAATGGAATAGTTTAGACTTGAGCTTTTTAACTCATCTACGAACTTTTCCTTGGCTTCAAAAATTTTCAAATGGCGAAGTCGGTCTCCATTGATAGCAGAGATATATTGAAAAACTTCCACTCCCGTTTTTAAAGCCTCTTTTAGTAAATTGAGGTTTCCTTGGTAATCAACATCTTGATAGGTGAGTCCATCTTTTTGCCTAGTAATCCCTATTGATGAGAAAACCCAATCTATATTTTCAGTTATTCCTACAATGGTTTCTGGTTTTACTATTTCACCAATAAAAAACTCATCTACTGATTGGAACACTTGCTTTTGAGATGGCTTCCTTATTAAGACTCTAACCCAATAGCCTCTCTTTTTAAGCTCCTTAACCACATAGCCTCCTAAATAACCTGTAGCTCCTGCTACTAAAACCCTTTTTTGTATCATTAACTTTTTTTGACAAACATAGGCCTGTGGGTATTCAGGAGTCGTTGACGATCGTCAAGATTTCAATTTCTTATATACTCTGGCTTTTATTCTGCTTAAAGTTTCTGGAGATACCCCAAGAAATGAAGCAATGTAGCGCTGAGGTACCCTTAAGAATAAATCGGAGTGTGTATCTAATAAATCTACATATCGCTCTTCTGGTGATTTTGTAACAAAAGAAGCTATCACTTTCTGACTTGTAATTAGCTCATTTTCTACAGCCACGCGAGCAATAAGCTCAAATTTAGGAGACTTGTTGAGTAGGTATTCAATTTCATTTTTTCCGAAAACCAGTATTTTAGAAGGCTCAATAGCTTGATAATTTTCCCTAGCCTCAATATTATAAGTGTAGCTCTCTCCTGCGCAAATAAATTGACCTTCTGTATAAAAAAAGGCAGTCTTGTCTACCACATCAACGTTGTAAAACAGCCTTACACAGCCCTCGAGTACGTAGTAAATTTCATCTGAAATATGACCTTCTTCAAAAAAGATTTCATTCTTATTGATCTCACGAACCTGAACTATTTCTTTTAAAATCTTTTTGTCTTCTTCTGTGAGTGGAAGATATGCTTTAAGGCTATTATAAAAAATGTCCATTTTCATAATTTAAAAACGGTAAAATAAGCAAGTTAATGTTATAATGAATGATTTGCGGTAAGCTATGTTTTCAAAGGTAAGACGATTATATTACTTTATTTTCTCTTTGAAACATTTTCAATGAGTAGAATTCGGTACATAAGAAATGCGCACCCTCAATGCAGAAAATTGATAGTGCTGGTGACTATAACCGCATATGTAATCAGGCTTCAGCTAAAACCTTAGCAGCAAATAGATTATGTTTATTTAGACTAAAAATTATAGTTTTTTATATTGTTAAATAGAATAACCTCTAAAAATCTTATTATGAATTATTTATATCTCCAAATTCATATCACATTTATTTGTAGTCAAGAATTATAATATGATCATGACTGTTATTTTTTATAGATTTAATTAAATTCAAAGCGTCAACCTAAACTAAATGCAAAATAACTACCTATTAAAAGGAAAATGTTGTCTATTAATTTTGCTTTTTCTTCAATCGTTTGCAATTCGATGCATAGGGCAAAAGGCCCGACTTTTTTCTTCTGATCGTGAATTATCCAGCAGTTTGATAGAGGATATACTACAGGATCATAAAGGAATTATATGGATTGCAAATGACAATGGTATTACCAAATATGATGGGGCCAAATTCACTCATTACAATGAGCAAGATGGCATACTGAATACTTATGTACGTACTGCTTATGAAGACAGTAAGAAAAACCTGTATTTTGGATTTTTTAACGGTCTGCAGATCTATAACCGCTCCACAGATTCTTTTACAGAAATACCTTTAATACTTGCCCATGAGGAAGTATTCGCGGCGCATGTTCTGTGTATGCTAGAAAGGAAAGACGGATCTCTTTTGGTGGGAACCTCAGGCCATGGACTATTTAAAATTTACAATGAAAAGGGTCGGCTTGTGGCCAGGCAGCAGCTGGATTTAATACCTAGCTTTTTCACCAGCTCTCTGCATGAAGATAAAAGAGGAAACCTTTGGGTTACTACCCAGGATAAAGGCATTTTTTGTCTCAGAAGAAACGGCAAAATTAATCAATACTTTAACCCTAAGGAAAACATAGGTATTAATGTAAATAGTATCTGCGAAGATGATTTAGGAAATATATATGTAGGAAGTTTGAGTCAAGGGCTATTAAAGTATAATAAAGATCAAAATAGATTTGATATTATTAAACATAAAGCGGTATCCCCTCCTCCCGTTAAAGCCTTGATGTTTCATCAGGATCAGATTTTAATAGGTACAGATGGACAGGGAATGAAAGCCTATGACCCTGCCAATGATGAAATCAGTGATCTTAATTTCCAGGTATTTAATTTTGATTTTTCGAAGGCAAAAATTCACACTATTATAGTTGATAGAGATAATAGTATATGGCTGGGGCTTTTTCAAAAAGGAGTAGCGGTTATTCCTTCTAACGGGAATAACTTTCAATACATTGGTTATCAATCTGTTAATAAAAACATTATCGGTTCAAATTACATCATGTCATTGTACAAAGATAGTCAGGATGTTTTATGGGTAGGAACAGATAGTGATGGATTATACGCCATAAAGCAATTTGGAGAGCAGGTGAAGCATTACCAGGGTAATGGAAAAGTAAACTCTACTCCCAATACTATTCTAACTATGTTTGAAGATAGCCAGAATACACTTTGGTTAGGCTCGTTCCTTACAGGCCTCTATAGATTTGATCGTAATTCTCAATCTTTTTCTCATGTATCTCATATTCTGGATGAAAATAAGAGTCCAATTCAAAGGGTGTTTGATATCGCTGAAGATAATAATAAGAATGTTTGGATAGGTACTTTGGGGTTTGGTCTGTATTCTATGAATTTGGAAACCGGAAAAGTTATGAACTACGGCAAGCCTGACAACCCATGGCACCCTAATGATGCTACTAACTTCTTGCATAATTCATGGATAACCTGTTTGCTTTATTCTTCTACTGATGATTTATATATAGGCACTACAGATGGAGTGAGTCGTCTGGATTTAGAATCTAAGACTTTTTACTCTCTGAATGACTTATACCCAGAGCTGGCTCGTCAGAATATACAATGCTTATTTCAAATAAATACCGATGAGTTGTGGATAGGAACGTCTCAGGGTCTTTTTCATATAGGATTGGAGGAAAACTACATCAAAAATTATACGCAAAAAGAAGGCTTATCTGGTAATATTGTATGTGCTATAGAAAAGGACAATTATAACAATCTATGGATTAGTACGAACCATGGTATAACCGAGCTGAATCGGCAAGACACTACTTTTGTTAAGTATAACTATAACGATGGCTTGCAAGGGAATGAATTTAGCCCCAGGTGTAGTTTCAAAGATAGCAATGGCACTTTGATCTTTGGAGGCATAAACGGAATCACTTATTTTGAGCCCAATAAAATAAAGTATGCCTCTAAAGAAATAGCAGTAACTATTACAGACTTTTACATTCATGATACTCCCATAAAGAAAGGAATGATGTCTGGAGGATATAATATAGTAGACACGTCCATAATGCAGGCTGAGCACCTTGATATAGCGGTGAAAGATAACTCATTCACTATTGAATTCTCCGCTATGGAGTTCATTAATCCTGAAAGAATAAGTTACCAGTATTCGCTCAATAACGGTGAGTGGATTAGCTTACAACAAGGTATAAATAATGTTACTTTTAATGATTTAGACCCAGGCACTTACCAATTCAGGGTTAAAGCGAAGGATTTTAATATTTACTCTCCCGAAAAGAAAATCTCCATTACTATTCATCCGCTTTGGTATTTTTCTTTATGGGCAAAAGTAATATATGTCTTAGTTGCGGTTGGCATCATTTCATTGCTGACTTACTATATAAGACAATGGTACCGGAATAGAAAGGAGATACAGGATCACCTATATGTGGAAAAAATTAATAAGGCTAAGCTGGAGTTTGTATCTGATATAGCACATGAAATTAAAACACCTATTTCTTTAATTATTAATCCTTTAAAGAAGCTTATCGCTACTGATTCTGAGACTTCCAGGCAAAAAACTTATTCTGTTATAAGAAGAAATACTGAAATCATTTCTTATCTCATCAATCAGCTCATGGATCTATGGAAAATAGACCAAGGAAAAATCTCTTTGCTTTTCCAAAAGACTGATATCTCAAACTTTATACGTTCTACTAGTGAGATATTTGAGGAACAGATTCACGCCAAGCACATTAGTTTTCAGGTGAAGAGCAATCATGATCTCCCCTCTTTGTGGATAGACCAGAGATTCTTTGATAAGATTATGCACAACCTACTTTCTAATGCCATTAAGTTTACCCCGGATAATGGAGAGATAACAATATTTCTATCATTAGAAAAAAATGATGATAAAGAATATCTTAAAATTATCTGTTATGATACAGGCATCGGTTTGGCAGAATCTGAAACTGTAAAAATATTTGACCGTTTTTATCAAGGCACCAATAACCACCTCTCTACCGGTACAGGGATAGGTCTTCATTTAACAAAGAAAATAGTGGAATTGCACCACGGATCTATTATTGCAGAGAATAATGCTAATCATATTGGATGCCGATTTACCATCACTTTACCAACCGGTAATGGCCATCTACTCCCTCAACAAATCATTGAAGATAATAGAAGGGAAGAGAAAGTTACTACACAACCAGAGAACCCTGCTCCTCCTCTTCCTCCAGATTTAAATCCTGAGGGTAAGGTAAAGCCTAAAACAAAAAAGAGAGTTCTGGTAGTTGATGATAACGATGAATTTAGACGGTATGTATGTGATGAATTGGCCTCTGAATATCACATCAAAAACTGTTCTAACGGTAAAGAGGCTCTAAACATTACTTTAACTGAAAAACCAGACCTGATTATTAGTGATGTGGTTATGGATGAAATGGATGGAATCACTTTTTGCAAAAAAGTAAAGCAAAATATAAACACTAATCATATACCTGTTATTCTGCTTACGGCTAAGTCTCATGTAAAAGATAACCTTGAAGGTCTCGGTATTGGAGCTGATGTATATATTTCAAAGCCTTTTAACATGGAAATATTGAAAAAGACAGCCGAAAGTATCTTAAAAAACAGAGAACTTCTTAAGAATAATTTTAGTGGGATGCAGCTTCAAGGGGATAAACTAGAAAACGTGGTTCTCCATTCTCCTGATGAAAAATTAATGCAAAAGGTGATGAACGCCATCAATAATAATCTGGATAACCCTAATTTGAATGTTGAAATGATTGCTGCTGAAGTGGGCATCAGTCGTGTACACTTATACAGGAAGATCAAAGAAATAACCAACCAATCTGTACGAGAGTTTGTGCGTAATGTAAGATTAAAACAGGCCTCAGAACTTTTGAATACTAAAAATATTAATGTTTCGGAGGTGGCTTATGCTACTGGTTTTTCAAGTCCTTCCAAATTTTCAACCAGTTTTAAAGACCTGTACGGAGTATCTCCATCCGCATATATTCAAACACGAAAAAATGAAGAATAAATAAACGGAAATAGTCATTTAAATAGTAGCTCAATTTGTAACAATTACTTTTCCTAATGTTACATTATGCTATTTAAGTTTTTTTTGTGCTTATAAGTGCTATCTAAAATAGATATCTTAGAATAGGCTCTTTAGTCTATTCAACCTAAATTAATGAAGATAGATAGTATCACATTTATCTTTAACTAAACCTATAATTAAAATCTTCTGAAGAGGTGAATAATGCTATTGAGGCTGTCAACTAATTCAGAAAATTATGAAAATATTAGTTTGGTTATTGATATTTAATTGTTGGAATTACTTATCAGTTTTCGGCCAACAACTTCATAGAGTAATACCCGCTTCACTAGATAGGCCAATGCCTGTATTAGCATGGAAAGCAATTACGCCTGCATCAGTTCATCATGTAAGCTTGCAAGATAAAGGTGCATTCGCCCATTTGGAAGAAGTGGATTTCAGTTCAGAAGAAGATGGAGAATGGACAAAAGTAGACGATGTAAGAATATGGAGGTTAGGAATTCAATCGACTGGAGCAAGTTCTCTTTATCTTACTTTTTCCTCCAAGTTAGGCACAGAAGCAAGTATCTATTTATATGGTCCTGGTTATAAAAATCTTTTAGCAAAACATAATCTGACTCTGAATAGGAGATTTTCCTTATCTCCTATTTTTAACGATTCTTTGATCATAGAAATTAATGTGCCAGCATCGGCTCCTCATAAAGGGGCGCTTCATATTCATAAAATATATTCAGGTTTTGCTAAGCTTAATCAGGCCAATAGAATGGCTACGTGCAGTGAAAATATAAACTGTGAAAACGGAGATTTATGGCAAACGGAGAAGAGATCAGTCTGTAAAATTATATCTAATGGACAGGTAAGTACAGGAACCCTCATAGGTAATACTAACAGGTCTGATACTCCTTATTTAATCACCTCGAACCACAGTATTTATAATGAAAATATAGCTTCAGAAGCACTTTTCATATTTAATTATGAAGCTAATGATTGTAATGATGATACAGAGACACCCTCCTACTCCATTAGTGGAGGAGCGCTCGTATCAACCAATAAGAACCTGGATGTAAGCCTTATCAGGCTTTATGAAATACCTCCAAAAGACATTGCTCCGTATTATGCCGGTTGGTCTATTGCGAGCTCTCCTCCCAAACGGTCTGCATGTATTCACCATCCATACGGAAAAAAGAAAGAGGTGGCCATAGAGTACCATTCGGCATCTTCAAGCCAATATAGTAATGACTATGATTCAGAGTCAGCTTGGAAAATAGATCATTGGGAAATAGGCACTACAGAGCCTGGTTCTTCAGGTGCTGGTCTTTTCAATCAAGATCACCAACTCACCGGAACTCTTACTGGAGGCAGAGCCTCCTGCTCTAGCCCTACGGACGATTACTTTTCTAAACTAAGTTTGGCCTGGGATAAGTATCAGGTTGCTGACCAGCAGCTAAAGCATTGGCTGGATGAGAGCAATACAGGTATCACTGCTATGCAAGGGTACGATCCATATGGCTTTAATCCGATATTTTGTGATACTGTCTATAATTCTGATAGGGAGTTAACCACAACTATAGCCGCTTACAATTATCCCGTGGCAGAAAAATTCTATATCAACAGCCCTTTGCAGATTCAAGGTTGCTATTTGGATATAGATATGGTAAGTACAGACTCTCCTCCCTCTACTGTCACTTTACATATATGGGAAGGAAGTAAACAGCCAGAAAAAGAGATTTATACTCAAAGCATTTCAACCTCTCATCTTACACCTAATATGATTAAATACATCAATTTTGACTCAGCCCTTACCATCAATACTAACTTCTTTATAGGATATGATAGTGACGATATAAAGTTTCGATTAAAAGAAGCTGCAAGTGCAGTTTCTACTATATATACCTATACGGGTGGTTGGACGCTTAAGCAGAACAATCAATCTTTAAGAATTGGATTATCAGAATGTTATGGATCTATTGTAACTCCAAGTCCAACTCAATTATATATCTACCCTAACCCCTCACAAGATTACTTTTACCTTAGAATACCTCAGGGAGAAGTTGTCTATGAGTTGTATTGCTATAACAGTAAGGGAGATGTGGTGAAACTGCGGCCTTTATGGAGCGAGAAAGAAATGAAGATATCTTTTGAATTACCAGAAGGCTATTATGTTCTCAAATTAGTAACAGAGAATAATGAATATGCTCAAAAATTTTTGGTATTACCTTAGAATATAAGCTCAAATACCTCCTCATTTTCAACCACTTTACTCATGAATTGCAAAAAATATCTGTTATTGTCTAGGCCTTTATTACTCTCATGTAGCTGTCTTTCATTTGCTATTGCTTTGTTACAATACCCCTTTCTTTATGCTTTTATCATATTCCCACTGCTGTTATACAAGGGGTATACAAAATTGCTCAGTGAAATAGAGCAAAACCATGCAAGGAAACTCACACAGCCTAAGACCACGCCAATAAGTAAAACCTCTAATGATATTCCTCTCCCTTCGGCCGAAATAATGGATCAACTGAAAGAGGCTATTAGCAATAGGTCATTATCTGATAGTAGTAAAAATAAATTAAATCAGGCCTATACTGTGCTGGATAGCTTGCTTCACTCTATCCAAAGGCTTCTAGATAGCGAAGAAAACCAAGATTGCATAGACGAGAAAGTGATAGACCTATTGCAAGAGCATAATCAAATAATTCAGCATATAATTAATGATGACCAAAAGACGGCAAAAAACAAGCTAATAAATAATGATGCTGATAATGTGAGTATGGAGGATAAGAAGTTCATCGATAAAACCATTGATTTAATTAATGAAGCCATGATATCAGGAGATGTAAGCGTAAATCGATTAGCAAAGAAGCTGGATATGAACAGGACTCAGTTATATCGTAACATCAAAAGGATTACTGGTGAAACGGCCACACAGTTTATTAAGAATGTAAAGTTGACCAAAGCACTCACCTATCTCAAAGATAAAAGTCTCAATGTTTCAGAAGTAGCCTACATGACAGGCTTCGAGTCTCCTTGGTATTTCAGTAAATGTTTTAAAGATAAATACGGTCGCTCTCCTTCTGTTTACCAAACAGAACAAAATAAAAATATCAAAGAATATGATCGTGTAGCTTCCCGCAAACGATACAAAAAACTGTAAGATGATCATTTGTTGTATAAAAAGTCTCATTTCTTTAGTCTTTTTGAGCTAATTGATGCTAAATTCGAAATAGTTCAACCTAAACCCAGTTTTATGAAATGCAAATCATATCATTTGATTTCGCTTCTTTCTGCCCTAAGTAAAGGAGCTGTTTTAGCCTGTTGCCTTCGTCAAGATACCACGATAAAGGTAACTTAGGATTCATCCTCCATCCTTATCTGAGCTGCTTATACTAAAACATACATTTATTATTTAATCACCTAAATCCTAAACCAATGAAAAACTACAGTTATTTTATCATGTTCTGCAGTCTTCTCCTAGCTATGGGCTGTGAGAATGATAATACACTCGAAGAACCGTCAATTAAAGACGAGTTAAAACTTAAAGCGGCTACCCCCTATCGGCTTAGAGCCAGAAGTACCGATGGTCAAGCTCATGTTAATTTTAAAATAGGAAATCAAACCGTAGCAAACACTACCATAAACTCTACCACTATGGCAGATTATTGGTTTTCTAGTGAGCTACAAGGAGATATTGTAGTTCAATTTGACAATGATACTGATGGTAGAGATGTACAAATCGATTACCTGTCGGTGAATGGAGATTGGAGACAAGCAGAAGAAAGAAGTTATAACACAGGTGTATGGCAAAACGATAATTGCGGTGGATCGTATAGTGAATGGCTTCATTGTAATGGTAGCATTAGCTTTGGTGATGCTCCAGGTTCTGGTGGTGGCGGCGGTGGCGGCGAAGCCGTAAATCCCAATCCTTCTTGGAATGTAGAATCAAGAATATTCTTTGATGGCCCTGCCGGTGCTTTTGATGATATCGCTGTAAAAGATCCTAGCATAGTGTATGTAGATGGCAGATATCACCTATTCTTTACAGGAAGAGATTATAATTATTGGAGAACTGGTTATGCTTCTGCTACTACCCTGGGCGGACTTGCCAATGCTAATCATAACTTCTTAAGCTCTCTTAATGGAGGTGGCTATTTCTGTGCACCTCAGGTGTTTTATTTTGGAGCTAAGGGCAAATGGTTCCTCATTTATCAAAGCGGTGTAGGTGCTTCATTCTCTACTAATACTGATGTGGGCAACCCTTCTGGCTGGTCTCCAGTGAGAACCATGGGCTTCACGGATGGTATTGACTTTTGGGTAATATCTGACGGCAGTAGAGTATATTGCTTCTATTCTGCACAAGATGGTAGCAGAAGTATTAAAAGAAGAAGTACCAGTATTAATGACTTTCCATATAACTGGACTGGTCCTACTACGGTGGCTACCAATACTTTTGAAGCACCTCACGTGTATAAAAATCTGGCCGATGGTCAATTCTACATGATTGTAGAGGATATAGCCAGACATCAAGAGCTTTGGAGAGCCAGTAGCCTTGGTGGTAACTGGACTAAAGTGTCGGAAGAATGGGCACATAGAAATGACCTGAACTATCTGGCAGATAGATGGACCGACCAGGTTTCTCATATTGAAGTAATAAGAGCAGGTTACAATGAATTACTAGAGGTAGACAATCTTAACCGTTGTCAAATGCTGATTCAGGGTGTTCCTAGCGGTAATTACGGAGATTATTATAGAATCCCTTATGACCTTGGTGTGATTCGTAATTATTAAAAATATTGAGACTGGATCAATCCGTGAACTGAAGTATAAAAGTCACCTTGATTCAGTCTCATTTCTATACTAATCAATTTCAACTTAAATCTTTTTTATGAAACCAATTAAACCAAACCCAATTACAGCATTCAAAGGTCTTTTTTCGGCCTGTTTGCTACTCACCTTTATGTTCTCTCATGAAATAAAGGCTCAAAAATTTTTAGGCAATATTTATCAAAGTAGTGCCCCTTCCAATTACACCCAATTCTGGAATCAGGTTACTCCAGAAAACTCAGGAAAATGGGGTAGCGCAGAGCCCAGTAGAGATAATTATAACTGGGGAGGCTTAGACAATGCTTATAATTTTGCCAAGAGGAATAACATGCCATTTAAAGGACACACACTAGTTTGGGGAAATCAGGCTCCCAACTGGATAGGAAACTTATCACAGAGTGATCAGAGAGCTGAAGTAGAAGAATGGATACGTGATTATTTCGCAAGATATCCTGATACAGATTATATAGATGTGGTAAATGAACCACTTCACGCACCTGCAGGATACAGAAATGCTCTTGGCGGTAATGGATCAACAGGCTGGGATTGGGTAGTAACATCATTTGAAATTGCTCGTAGATATGCCCCCAGCGGTTGTAAGCTATTACTCAACGAGTACGGCATCATCAGCGATCCCAATGCGGCTAATAGATACATGCAAATAGTAAACATATTGAATGCCAGAGGCTTAATTGATGGTATTGGTATTCAGTGTCATTCTTTTAACATGGACAATGTTTCTACGGGTACTATGAATCAGGTGTTAGGTATTTTAGATAACGCCGGATTACCTATTTATGTATCTGAGCTTGATATGCGTGGAAACGACAGCCAGCAGCTTCAAAGATATCAGCAGAAATTCCCTATCTTCTGGGAAAATCCTAATGTAGCTGGTGTTACTCTTTGGGGATATATTCAAGGTACTATGTGGGAGTCTGAAGCTTGGTTAGTAACTCAGGGCGGAGGTCAGCGTCCTGCTATGCAGTGGTTAATGAATTATGTTGATAACAACGACGGAGGTGGTGATGGCGGAGGTGATGGCGCTAACACCATCGTGGTTAGAGCCAGAGGAACGGCTGGTAGTGAGCATATCAATGTAAGAGTAAACAATACAATTGTCGGCTCTTATACGCTTGGAACTTCTATGCAAAACTATACTACCAATACCGATGCTAGTGGTACTGTTTCGGTACAATTTGATAATGATGCTGATGGTAGAGATGTACAGGTAGATTACATACAATTTAATGGCACCACCAGACAATCGGAAGATCAAGAGTCTAATACCGGAGTGTATCAAAACAGCGCTTGTGGTGGTAGCTACAGCGAATGGTTACATTGTAACGGAGCTATTACCTATAGTGGTGGTTCTGGCGGTGGTGGCACCAGCATAAGTGTAAGAGCACTAGGTACTGCAGGGTCAGAGCACATCAACCTATTAGTAAATAATCAGGTAGTAGCTGACTGGACTTTGTCTACTTCTTATCAAACGTATACCACTAGTACTACAGCATCAGGTGAAGTTAGAGTGCAATTTGATAATGATGCTGACGGAAGAGATGTTCAGGTAGATTACATTCAGGTAAACAGTACTGTATTACAGGCAGAAAACCAAGCTACAAATACAGGTGTATATCAAAATAGTTCATGCGGAGGAAGCAACAGCGAGTGGCTTCATTGCAATGGTTACATCAGCTTTGGCGCCAGCGCGGCATCTGCAAGAACTGCGGCTTCAGACATAGTGAAAGAAGATAATCTTGTAACTAAAATATATCCTAATCCAGCCAATGACATTCTACATGTTCAATTCGCCAATAAGGATGGAGAAAAAGGTCAGCTAACCATTGTTGACTTGAACGGAAGTGTATTAAAAGTTATACCAGTAATTAGTGGAGATAATGCGATTGATATTTCTTCATTTAAACCGGGAAGCTACATCTTGAAACTTACCAGTAAGGATGAAATTACTTCCTGGAAACTGTTAAAAGATTAATTCCCCCCATTTTAATAAGGTCTCTGATTTATTTCAGAGGCCTTATTATTTATACCCTACCCAGCTTACCTGAATACCCGTCGTATTACTTCTCCCCTTTTAGTATATAAGTTTTTCCTGCCGAGGTGTTGAGATCATATTCATACACTTTTCTCAAATCAGGTTTTAATAAGGATGTACCTGACGCTTTTAGAGCTTCTTTTGTATCAGGTATTTGATAAAAATTATTTTCATTTTTACCGGAAGCTGGCTTTAACCCTTTTCCTGATAAAGGATAATAAGATCGTATTCGACAATTACCACCTAATTCTGATCTAAGAATTATCTCGTTAGGTTTATTCTGATCCCAATGAATGTCCAGGCCAAATCCACCTCTGGCTCTTAAGCCATTTATTCCGCCTTTCTCCCAGTCACCTGGAAGAGCAGGTAAAATATGTATGGCACCATCATGGCTCTGCATTAACATTTCTGCAATACCTGCGGTACAGCCAAAATTGCCATCAATTTGAAATGGAGGGTGGGCATCAAACAAATTCGGGTAGGTGCCGCCTTTTTCACCCACATTTTCCTTTATGGCTGGGGTAAGCTGATCCTTAATTAACTTTAGAGCATGATCACCCTCCAGTAGACGTGCCCACAGGTTTACTTTCCAGCCCATAGACCATCCGGTAGACTCATCGCCTCTGGCCAGAAGTGATGTCTTGGCTGCCTGGAATAACTCTGGAGTATGGTAAGGTGATATTTGATTAGAAGGATACAAACCATATAAATGAGAAACATGCCTATGATGATCACCCTGCTGGTCCCAGTCATACATCCATTCCTGAAGCTGGCCCCACTGCCCTATTTGCATAGGAGGCAGATGAGCTATGGCTTGCTGTAAAGATTTTATAAAATAAGGGTCTTTATCCAAAACCCCGGCTACCTCCGCGGTATGGGTGAAAAGATCGAATACCAACTGGTTATCCATGGTGGTGCCCGCAGCTATAGAAGTACCTGTGGCAGCCGGAGCATTTTCCGGTGATATGGAAGGACTCACCACTAGCCAATGATGTTCAGTATCTTCTATCAGAAAATCGAGATAAAACTCACAAGCTCCTTTCAGCACAGGATAAACAGCACTCAAATATTGCTTATCACCAGAGTATTGATATTTATAAATGAGATGCTGAGAAAACCATGCACCACCCATGGGCCACATACCCCAGAAAGCACCATCTACCGGCCCATTGATTCTCCAAATATCCGTGTTATGATGCAATACCCAGCCCTTAGCACCATACATATCCTCAGCTGTCTTTCTGCCCGATTCTGATAGCTCGGTCACCATTTTTATAAGTGGCTCATTGGTTTCTGAAAGGTTGGTTACTTCAGAGGGCCAATAATTCATTTCAGTGTTAATATTAACCGTATATTTACTATCCCATGGCGGGTTGAGTTGGTGTGCCCAGATGCCCTGCAGGTTGGCTGGCTGCCCACCCGTACGCGAAGAGGAGATCAGCAGGTATCTGCCAAACTGAAAATATAAAGCCACCAATTGTGGGTCATTACCAGCTGCAAAGTCCGCGATGCGCTGATCAGTTGGCTTTTTAATGGCATTAGTAGTACCTAAATCTAGCGTTACCCGATTAAAGTACTTTTGATAATCCGCTATATGAGCCTTTCTAATCTGATCATAACTTTTATTTAAGGCGGCTTGCAATGGTTTAACTGCTCTTTCATCTGCGTTACCACTAATGTCTTTATAATTTATAAAGTTAGTACCAGCAGAAATATATAGAGTCACTGCGTCAGCATTTGAAACCTGCAATGCGCCATTTTTAGGTCTTACCTGACCATTTTCAGTAATAATTTTAACTATCGTCGTAAACTTCACCCCTCCTACTACGCCTTCGTGATCACTGGTAGTGCCTGTCATAATTAATTCCTGGTTGGACGTAGCTGTTACCTGTACTTCTGCTGGTCTATCGAGGTTGGCTGAGAAATTAATGGCTCCTTTTTTATCAGCTGTAATACGCATTGCAATCACCTGATCAGGAAATGATGAAAAGACTTCGGTTTTATACTTTACTCCATTGGCCTCATAGCTACTCGTTGTAATGGCCCTGCTGATGTCTAGCTCACGTTTGTAATCTTTGTAGCTATCATGATTTTCAAAATTCAGCTTCAGGTTACCCAGCACTTGATAAGGCATACCATGAGATTTTTTAGTGATAAACTTCTCATTAATAATAGCTTCGGCCTCTTTAAATTTTTTCTCAAAGATCAATTGTCTTACCTCTGGCAATGCCTCTTTAGCCAGTGGGTTGTCATTTCTATTGGGCTGACCAGCATAGACGGTATTTTCATTAAGCTGAATAACCTCATGCGCAGGGTCACCAAACACCATGGCTCCTAGTCTGCCGTTGCCCACTGGAAGCGCTTCTTCCCACCTATTCGCAGGGTTTTGATACCAGAGTTTCAAAAGGGAGTCTTGCGAGGCTTTAGTACTCTGAGCTTGTGCCCATAGAGGAAGTGCTAACAACAGTAGAACTAGTTTTTTCATAAGTATCGAGTCTGAGTTGAAATAGATTTTAAAGTATCTTGTATAAATCAGAGTTAACTAGAGCTAATGAAAATCATTACCGTGAAAACATCCAGTAATCAAAGTACATCAGTATGCCAGGCTTCTTACCTCTAAACACAAAGTAAAGGTCATGAATACCAGAGGTTTTGGATATGGATTTCTCCAACAAAGCCCATCTGTCACTACCTTTAGTCATAGGCACAGGGAAAGTTGTTAGTAAGGGGCCATCCTTTGTGTCCAGGCGCACTTCCATGTTTACATCATTGTAATGAGTTGTTCCTAATCTGGCCCTGAATTTATTGGCTCCTTCTTTGAAATCGACTGATTTCACTTGGATATAAGCATTGTCCTGAGTGGCTTTCACAAACACTCCTACTGCTTCATTTTGATCAGCTTTAACACCTTCTGACCAGGCTATAGTTTCTGCCTCATTTTTTTGATAAGGATTCAGTGTTTGAAGGGCTTTGTTTATGGCCGCCCCATTCATAGTTAAAGGTTGTATTTCCCCATTCTTTTGAAATTGCACCTCTTGTACACAAACTGATCTGTTAAAACCACTACCTCCTGGCAAGGCGCCATTGTGGTAGAACAAATAGGTCTTGCCCTTAAAATCTATAAGACCCGGATGATTGGTAAAGCTTCTACCTTCTGCAGGCATGAGGACATCACCATATGTCCAGGGCCCTTCAGGACTTTGAGATAAGGAATAGCCCAAATGTTCTGGCAACGGACCGCCTGCCCATAGTAGATAATAATTTTCTTTCCTCTTATACAACCAAGGTCCTTCTTCGTAAAGGGTTGGTCTATCTTTAACCTGCCCTTCTCTCTTACCGAATGCATCCACAGTCATAGGTACTTTGTTGATGTCCCCATTATAACTGATCATGTCTTCGTTCAGCTTCATAAAATAACAAAACGGATTCCCCCAGTATAAATAAGCTTGTCCATCATCATCGATAAAAACGGCAGGATCTATATCGCCTTTTCCTGTTTGCACCAGAGGCTTTCCTAAAGGATCAATGAAAGGGCCATACGGACTATCTGAAATCGCTACCCCTATAGCTGGAGAATTGGTTTCTCTTGAAATAACAGGAGCATATAGATAAAATTTTCCATTTTTTTCAGTCACTTGCATAGCCCAGGCATCCCCGCTGGCCCAATCAAAAATTTTGTAAGATGCCACAGCTCCGTGATCTGTCCAGTTCACCATGTCTTCTGTGGTATACAGTTTCCAGTTATTCATCACAAACCAGGTAGACTCATCTTCATCATGGCCTGTGTAGAGATAAAGTTTGTCATTATATACCATGGGGGCAGGATCTGCGGTATACATGGTCTGGATAATAGGATTTTGACCAAATGAATAATGGGATAATAAAATAAGAAATGCAAAATGGAAAAATCTTGAGCTTTTCATGGAATAGGGAATTTTCAAATTCAATCTTTTAGACATTGTAGCCAATCTACTTCAACATTACCTGACTTGATAATCACGAATAAATTATGGACTCCAGGTTTGTACTTTGAAAGTTTAGCTTCACTCGAGGTCCAGTCAGTGCTGGAGTCAATGTCAATTTTTGCTAGTAATGGTCCACTCTTATCGTCCATGCGAACTTCCAACACGGCTTTTTTATCTGCCTTTGATTGAATCTTTATATTATTCAGGTTTTTTGTGAAATCTACAGCGTTAAACTGCACCCATTGTTCGGGTTCTGTGAATGTCAAATGCCACCCTTCGAAAGTATTATCTGGATTATTAAAAGCAATGGCTAAGTCATCACTCTTATTGCTATACCTATCTAGCTGTATTTTGTCTGTTGCCTGGGTTATGCCCACTCCTCTTAGCGTAGGTATCACTTTTTGAATGCTGCCATCCTGATCAAAGAAAAGGCTATCCATACGAATAGACCTGTTTTTGTCAAAATCTGGAGAAAGATCATTATGATGATAAAATAAGTACCATTGATTTTTATAATTAACGATGGAATGATGGTTAGTCCAGCAGCCGTTAGCCCATTCATCCATAATCACACCTCTGAATTTAAATGGCCCTAAAGGGTTGTCTCCAGTGGCATATTCCAACCGTTCTGTTTTGTTTTCCACATGAGGATAGGTCATGTAGTAAATGCCGTTTCTCTCAAAAACGAAAGGGCCTTCCTTTAGTCCTTTTTGTGGTAGGTCTTCCAGTATTACCGGTTCTGTGGCTAAATCAAGCATATTTTCTTTCAATTTAGCGCCATAAATATGCCCTTGAGACCAATACAAGTAAGGCTGACCGTTCTTATCAATAAAAACATTGGGATCTATTCCTTTAACCCCAGCAATAGGCGCTGATTCTGGAGTATACGGGCCGGATGGCTTATCTGCAATAGCTACCCCGATAGAAAAACCCTGTCCATTGAGCGTGGTATCTTGAGCTCTGGTAGGAAAATAGAAATAATATTTCCCATTTCTTTCAACCGCATCTGGAGCCCACATGCTATAAGCATCATGGACTGCCCACGGTACAGTTTTCTGGTCTACGATCATGCCATGGTCTGTCCAGTCAGTAAGGTTGGAACATGAGAATACATGATAATCTTCCATGGCAAACCATCCTGGCCTACCTTTTCCTTCGGTAGCAAAAATATCATGGGAAGGAAATACATAGATCTTACCATTAAAAACCCTCGCTGTCGGGTCAGCCGTGTATTGATCCTGTATAATAGGATTTTGGCTAAAAGAGGTAAGTGACAATAGTAACAAACCTGTGAATACCAATGACTTAAAGCTTTTCATAAATGAATTATTGTTCTTTTGACAATTCTCCTGTGGCGGCACCTAACAAAATATAATCTGCACAAATACCCACTGTTACTTCATTCTCACCCCAGAAGAAAGGCCAGTCCTCTTTATTTTCAGGAAAATCTGGTTTTAATAAAAGCAAGCCTGGTACTACTCCACCGGCAATAAAAGTGAAATCAGCCCGGTTATTACCATAGGTAACTTTCTTAGATTTTGTACCCACAGCCGATACAAAAGAAATATTAGAATATGGGTGGCAGCCAAAGATATAGTTAAGCCCTTTGTACACATATTCGGCACTGATGATTTCCGGGAATAATTTATGGGCGTAATAGTTTGTAGTGGCCCATCCTATAATTCGGTCATTTCCTCCCCAGCCATCTCCAGAGATAGGTACACCATAGGGATTTTCTTTGGCTAATTCATCTAATGACTTTTTATAATCAGACATTTTGGTTTTCAGCTTCTTTTGAAAACCCTTGTCCATAAACGGATAAGCCTGCAGCGCCATTGACATGCCTCCCATCCTAGGTTCATCAATAATGGACCAAATGATTTTTTCGAAATAATCGGCATATTTTTTTTCTTTAGTAGTAATATATAGCTCAAGAGAAGCCGCGGCCTCCATACGTTTGCCGAAACGCTGCACCCATTTAGTAGTATCTTCTTTCACTTGGTCTTTTTCTTCCCATAAACGCACAGCATACTTAAGGCTTTGATTAGAAAGCGTGTCATTAAAGCCTTTTAGTGCACGGTGTGCAGCGGCTAGTGCCGCGGTGGTGAAATTATCCAGGAAGCGTGTTCTGGTAGTAAAGGCCCATCTATCATCTAAGGTGCCGCTGTAGGTGCCGTCTGTTTCATAAGGCTTTAGTTCTGCATTGTATGGCATATTATCTGTTTCCGTCATGGCATCACCCAAATGATGATATTGATGCAAGTTGGGTACTACTATTCCTCTCACAGGGTGGCCAATATTAATGACTTGTGCTACTATGTTTAAAGTGCCATGTTCTATCTGTTGTAAAATGTCTGCTTTACCATCAGGGCGATGAATGTCTACATATCGATTCTTCTGGTCAATGAAAGTTTCATCTCTGTCTAGTTTAAAGTTTTCATAGGCTTCCACTAAGCTTAAAATGGTATGGCAATGTGAGCCTGTCTGAATATCAAAATCACCAGCATCAAACCAGCCCCCTATAGTAAGGTTAGGAATTCTTTCCAAAGGCTTATATTTAGTATCAGTGCTATTGCCCATACTATAACCATCAAAATGTTCATGATTTAATGGCGCTTGAAGTGCGTCATCCATAAAAGGCTCACCATGCCATACACGATATCCCTCATTCACTTCCATGTGATCCATCTGTACCGGGAACCATACATCAGAGGTAGCATGCCAGATGTTATCATATACATTGGCCGCAATAGAAAAAACATTGGTTTGCTGATCACCATATTTTATATAATAAAGTCCGGGAGATTTTATTTGGGTGAAATCAAATTTCAGATAATTATAGCGCATATAGGCTCCCCAATTATTCACCTCTGTTTTGAGCACTTCCTTATCAGTACCATTGGGCATTACCTGGTATAAAGAAGCCGTTTTCAGCGGCGTATCATACTGATCTAATTCAATGACCGCGACCTTCTCCTGTTCTGGCAGGTAGCCTACCTGTGAAAAAGCAATTACCGGATCTCTCTTCCAATTGGGCACCGCATTAGGCTCCATATACCAGGTTAGCACTTTGCCTGTTTTGTTTGAAGGCAGAATGCTGCGTATTATGAACCATCCGTTTTGAGCTAACAAGCGTCCATCAAACAGCATTATTTCAGACTCAGAAGTAATTTTAATACGGCTTTCAGGATCTTCAGGAGAGAGAATCAAGGTCTTACCAGTGGCCATTGGAGAAGGAACTATAAATTCATCCTTACCCCGGTCATCAAAAGTGGTATGTCCGGCAAACTGCTGTATTTTTTCACTTTTAGGAACTATGGAAGTTTTGCCCGCTGGGTATAACGGAAATATTCCCGGCTTTCCGTCTGCCAGGTAGCTCTTTTCAAAGTAGGCCGCTGGTATCAACTCAAAATTAAATCCTGCTCGGCCGAGCAGCTTTTCTGGTAAAGGCTCATCCAGGTACACATTGATCTCTACTCCCTGGTCTTTGGAAGTCACTTTTACTCGAGAGTAAAAATCCAATTCTTTATAGTGTAAGGTCACCTCAATGCTGTTGTTGTCTTTATCCACCTTTCTATCGGTAAGAGTGGGAACCAGGTCCCACTGCTCCGGGGTGTTTTGCAAACGCACGGCCCCTCCTGTGGCCGTGCGCACACCATGATGAATAAGTTCTATGCCGGCCGTTTTCTCATCGAAGAACATGCCGTTATACTGGTTACTGAAAACCAGAATGTTTACACCTGGCTTCTCGAAATACTCCTTATCGTTCAAAGTCAATTGCTGACTCCACCCTGAGCTAATAAGAAGCAAATTCAAACACCATACGATGGCTATGAATAACGATTTTGTGTTAATTTTTAAAGGTAGATTAAGGTAAAGATTCATGGTTAGGTTAGTTATAGTCTATTCTTTTATTACCACTCCGCCATTTGGTTGGATGGTAATTTTTATAATTCCATTTTTATTAATCTTAGCATTTTTTGAAAAACTCTGACCATCTTGGCTATCACCATATAGCTGCACCGACTTTCCGGAAAGCATGGGTAAGGATAACTTCAGGTCTATACTCTTTTTCTGAGCATTTACACCCGCTATATACCATCTACCGCCACTTTTTCTAGCCAGTACACAGTATTTTCCAGGGTATCCATCAATAAATCGCGTTTCTTCCCAGGTCGTAGGCACTTCCTTCATGAAATCAATGGCAAAGTCTGGCGCATCTTCCAGATTATTAGGAGTTAAGGCAAAGAATTGAACTGGGTTTTGATATAAAACTGCTATAGCTAGCTGAAAGGCATCAGTAGTTCTTCGATGATTGCCACCATCATTAGTGCGGTTGTATCTTTTATTCAATACTACACCCCCAAACTCCATACTGGCCACGGTGTTTCTTATGAATGGATATAGCGTAGCGTTCAGGGCTTCAATATCATTAAATCCCTGGCTGAACATCAGGTTTTCTGAAGCTAATATAGCCTCACTACCTACAAAATTAGGATACATTCTTTCCCAACCTCTTGGCAACGTAGTACCATGAAAAACTAACATCAGACCGTAGTCGTTAGCATCAGAAAGGATATTTTCATATAACCTCATGGTTTCCTGCTTGTCGCCTCCAAAGAAGTCAACTTTTATACCCTTCACTCCGTGCTCTTGCATCCACTTCATTTCTTTCTTACGAGCTATGGCGGTATTCATCTTATTTCTAGGCGATTGAGGAGCATCGTTCCAGGCTCCATTGGAGTTGTACCATAAGAAAACCCCCACCTTTTTAGATGATGCATATTGAATAAGCTCTTCCATGCGATGGTATCCAATGTTTTTATCCCATAAAGCATCTATTAGAATGAATTCATAGCCAAGTGTTGAGGCCAGATCAATATAGGTTTTCTGATCCTCATAATTCATACTGTTGTCTTGCCACATGATCCAGCTCCAGGTGCCTTTGCCATATTCATATTTCTGTGAAGGTTCATACAATGGTTCCACTACATCGTAAGGTACAGTGGTTTCTATGATAGGCTTAAGGCTGTTGCCTACGGTAATGGTGCGCCAAGGCGTTGCAGCAGGTAAGCCAATGGCTGCACCTGTACTTCCGAAACCATTATTCTCCTCCTCATTAGGAAAGGCAATTTGATAATTTCCTTCATCATCCGGATCGCTGAGGTGAGAACTGCAATACAAAGCGCTAACACCAGTCTCAGAAATTAGCACCCACTCTTCGCCTGACTTAAACAGCCCGGGAAATGTGAAGCCCATTCCTGTAGATGATTTGGTGGTAATGGCCTTATCAATCTCATACCTTTCTTCATAACTGGGTTTGGTTCTCTCCCAGCCGACCATTGGCTTAGACTGTGGTGTGAGATAACTTCTGGCGTTCTCTATAAAATTAAATCCGGTAAGCTCCTCTTTTACTACTAATGCTAATGGAGATTTCGTTTCTGGAACCTCATACCTGAAAGCCACATCATGATTACTCACTCTGAAAACAAGTCTTAATGGCCGTTCATCGCGGTTGCTGAGCATACAGGTAAGTTCATTGCCTTGGTAATGCACTTTAGCCTGCTTTATTTTTTCTTGTTCATAGGTAAAATTTAATGGATTGATCTCACTGCCCTCCCAAGAAAGACTTTCAGAATAGTCTATCAGATTAGTAATAAATCCTAAACGAGATTCTTCTAGAACGGTGTGGTCAGCATAAGTCAGTGTATAAAACAGTTTTCCTTCTTTCAGGCTTACTGTTACCTGGAGTTGTTCATCGGGACTGCTTACCACTGCTTGCTGCGAGAAAACGTCTCTAGAGAATATGAAGAGTATAAGAATAGATAGTTTAATGTATTTATTCATGTTTATTGTTTTGCGATTTTAATGATTGAATCTACCACTGGCTTGGGGTTATTATCCCTGTCAAAAAGAAGTGGATAGTCTGTTCTGCCTCGAATGGGCCAGTTGTTTCTCCAGGAGTGTCCATCGTTTATTCCCCAAAAAGTGACTCTGGAAATTTTATCCTGGTGCTTTACAAATAGCTTGAAAAAATCAGTATATCGTTCTGTAAAGGTTTTCTCTACCTCCTGAGGTAATCCGTGAGGGTAAGGATTCATCTTTTTATCATATTCATAATTATCCGAAACATTGGCCCCTGTTTGGTTCCAAGGAGATGGCAAAACCGTAAGATCCAGTTCAGTAATCATCACCTGCACGCCTAGCTGGGAATAGGCAAGAATACTTTGCTCAAATTCCTCAATAGCAGGATAGTCCATGCCAATATGGCCTTGCATACCGATACCATCTATTTTAAGGCCTTTTTCTTGCAGTTTTTTTACCATGGCTACCACACCAGCTCTTTTTTCTGGGATAGCCATAGAATAGTCGTTGTAATATAATTCTGCTTCTGGATCGGCCTCATGGGCAAACTGAAAGGCCAACGAGATAAACTCTTCTCCTATAATTTCATAAAATTTGCTTTTACGATACGAACCGTCATCCAACACGGCTTCATTGACCACATCCCAGGTATGAACACGTCCTTTGTACCTGCCCACCAACTTATAAATATGGTCTTTCATTCGCTGGATCAGTACCTCTCTAGATACATCTTTTCCTTCTTTGTCTGTAAAAAACCATTGAGGAGCTTGAGAATGCCAGATCAAAGTATGCCCATTGATCAACATGTCGTTCTTCTCTCCAAATTCTACAAACTGATCTGCCAGTTTAAAATCGAATTCACCTTCTTTAGGTTGTATTCTGCCACTTTTCATGCAATTCTCTGCCACTATAGCATTGAAATGCCTTTTTACCACTTTCATGGCTGCTGTATCTCTCCCTATGATTTGGAAAGCATTTAAAGCGGTGCCAATATGAAATTGATCAGAAAAGGCCTCTTTTAATGATGGAACAGGCGACTTACCTATGGTTACTACTTTGAATGCTGTTGACACGATAATGAGAGTTAAAACACTCATTATCACGATTATATTTCTTATTTTCATAGCTGTTTATTTAAGTAATTCTCCTTTACTTGGAATATACCCGATGGAAGGATCTACCCTGAACCAGTCAAAGTCAACGTAGCCTCCCAATGACTTAGTAGCGAAGTTGAAAAGCATGTATTTATTGCCTGTGAAAATGTCTAGCTTAAATTGCATGTTCAGCTCATTGCCTAATTTCTTGAAATGCTTGTTATCTGTGCTATAGGCAAAAGAAGCTTTGCTACTGCCAAAATCAGGCTGAGCCATAAGGTAGATGGTCTTCGATTTTAAAGGTATAGTTTCTATGGTTTTACCATCATTGACCATGATCAGTTCGTACTTTCCATTGTTCTTTTTGACTCCTATATAAGCATAAGGATTTTGAAAAATGGCTATTCCCGCTACATCACCCTCTTGCATTTTACTCACATCCAGCTTAGTGATAGCTGTAGATGGAATAGTGTCTGAATAATAGGCCCAGGTTCTTTGCGTTAAGCTATTTCTGGCCATTTTAAGATCATTGGAAACACTGGCGGTGTGTAATCTTAAACTACCTTTTTTCTCTTTTAGCGACCATTTTTGGGGATCGGGGTTATGGTTCCAGCCCCACTGCATACCTAATTCTTGCTCATCGAACTCCGAGGAAGTGGGAAAATTTTTGACGGGATAGGTTTTACCCACATCTGGCTTTTTATGAGTGATCACCCCCCTACCATTTTCCCCTACCATTGGCCAGCCATCTACCCAGGTAACAGGTTGTAATGACGGAAATCTGCCAAAAGGTCCGCTATCTACGAAAAGCATGGTCCACCATTCTCCAGTTTGTGTTTGGATTAAAGCTCCCTGATGAATACCGAAAGTAGGGCCTTCATTTAAGTCTCTGATCACCACCTTTTGTTCATAGGGCCCCCAGATGCTCTTAGAGCGCAAGGCCACCTGAATACCATCTCGGCCTCCGTAAGTAGAATACAAGTAATAATATCCGTTAATCTTATAGACATGTGAGCCTTCCAAGCCGCCGCGGATGTCTCCCTCATATACCAAAGAATCTCCGCTGATGGGTGCCAGGTTCTCATCTACCTCAGTAATCTTCACCTGTCCATAGCCATGTGCTACATAAATTTTTCCATTATCATCATAGAATAAACCCGGATCATAAAAGCCTTTGGGTAATTTTTCCATTTCCCATGGACCCTCAGCTTTATCGGCCGTCAGATGATAGCCGCCTTCGTCCAAGGTAATAAACAGCAAATGAAATTTGTTATTGTGATATTTCAAGCTGGTAGCCCACTGTCCGTGAGCGTAACGGCTGCAGGTGTCCAGATTATAACAAGGGCTTTCATTGAATCGAGGTACAGCATTGCTGCAATACTCCCAGTTGACTAAGTCTTTTGATTTGATGATGCTAACACCTGGAAAAATGAACATGGTAGTAGAAACCATATAGTAGGTATCTCCTACCCTGATTACGTCAGGATCTGGAAAGTCTGAAGCTATGACCGGGTTGGTAAAGGTGCCATCTCCATTGTCACTCTGCAGCTTTTGGGCATGTGTTTGTAAAATGGACAGAAACAGTAATAAGCCCACAAAAGTCTTGGTCCATTGGTTTTTAGTAGGGTAAATCATCTTTGAGTAGTAGCGTTAAAAATTTAAGGTTTAGCCTTTATAATATGGATCAAACATATTTGAAAATATGTTGATGTCTTACCAAAATTGAAAAGTATAAGGTTGCCTGTTGCCATTAGAAGCTGGCTCATTTTGAGGTGAGTGTCCCTCTCCTGTCTTATCACTAATCAATAAATAAGAATCCGCACAGGTTCCAATCTTCGGTTCTATAGTCCCTCCATGTCCCAGCTTGTTTTTGCATGCTGAAGGATAAGGTTGAACAGTGTATATTTTGGTGAATGAATGAATTAACGAGTGGATGATAAACCTAAGTAGGGTGTCTATATTAGGTGTTTGCCTGTACGTGAAGTGGGCATGTAGTAAATTTGTCTTCGCGGATGAAGAAGGACTTACTGCTAACGTTTGATGAAGATCAAACTTAGAATGGAATAAGGCTATTCTGGCCTTATTGGTAAAGTATGGAAGCGGGTTCATGAAGTAGTAACGTTTATTATTGTTAATATAAATAAAGTGTAGCAACTACACTTTATTTATATTAACTAATTTTGATTTATCTATTAATATTCTTAGATAAACTAAAATATTTACTACTGAGTGGGCGCTTCTTTCTAGTTAACTTGTATTTTTTTAGTTAAAATTCCATTTTCTCCTTTAACCTGAAGAATATATACGCCTTCTGCGAGACCAGTATTTAACCTGCCGGCATCGCTTTTTACTCCTGTTTGTTCAAATAGCACTTTACCTACAGTACTGAATATGGTTACGTCATAGTTATCCATATCCTTCACTACCAGGTTAAATTCACCGCTATGGGACGGGTTGGGGTAAACCATCAATTCCTGCTGGGTATCAGCTTCTTCAGCTAGTAAGGTTGCGGCACCGGACACTCTTGCAGATGAAGTACTGATGTAGTTGAACTTAAATAACTGGCATGAAGTACCATAATAGTCCCATAACTGAAGAGGAACAGAACCATCCATAACACAGTTGGCAACATCCCAGCTGCGGCTGGTATTTAAAGAAGATAGAACTCTGTAATATCCATTGCTTACTGGCTCTACCTTCCAGGCTTGGGCGCTATTGGTTAAATTCTCCCATAAGCGGATAGAGGTGCCAATTTCAGTAGTGCCATTGGCAAGATCAATTACCCTATCTGAAGCACTGGCTTTGGAAACAAATCTCCAGTTACCATTACCTGCGTCAATAGCAATCCACTGCTGAGCTGTTTCACCGTTACGCTCCCATGGTCTCAGAACGGCTCCATTTACGTCTTCTCCGTTTCTTAAGTCTAAGACTTTACCAGGGTCAGTTTGAAATTCTATTTCGTAAATACCATTATTCACAAGTCCTGTGCTACCGCCGCCATCGTCCCCACAATTATTGGCAGGTGAACCACTACCTGTAGGCGTTTGACCGGTATTGGTTATGTATAATTTATCTAATAGCGTTCCGTCTTCTCTGTAACCTATGGTCAAAGTATGATTGCCTGAGCTCAGATCGTAACTCGACACGTCATCCCAAGTCCAGCTGGTAGCACCAGGTGCTATGCCATTCCAGTTCAGCCAGTCACCACCATCTATCTGTACCCAAAAAGAGTCATCATCCGCATTAGGTGCTATTACTCTAGCCCATAGCGTATAAGAACCAGATTCACCAACATTAAATGAATAGGTTATACGACCTGTAGTGCCAGGTGCGGAAGAAAGGCTGTTATTTCCTGATTCCACTGATACATAGCCATTATTAGATGAAGAATTACCAGTTTGCTCTTGGAATAAAGAACCTACCTCACCACATTCTGCCTCTAGCCATACGGAAGTGCTGCCACCGGGAGAAGTGCCTAATGTCCCCCTGAAGGTAGTGATACTATTTCCTGCTAAACTGTTGGTGAAAGTGCCACCTCCGGCATAAGTATTTACCTGAGCTACGTTAGCACTGGCAGTAGTTTCCCATTTAGTAATATTGCTTACATTATTTCCTGAGAAATTGAAAGTGACATTTCTTGATGAAGAGTTTTGATTTATAGCAATAAAAACTAAAGTGTTACCGTCTTGATAGGCACTTACGCTCACACCTGAAGTAGGGGTAGCATCGGCTCTCACTCTTGTAAAGCCAGGCCTCACAAACTTAGAGAAATGACTCATTACATATCCACGTTTAGATACATTGCCATCTTCTGTAAGCAGACCATAACTCCTTCTGATATACCACCAGATGTAGGCGCTATAGCCATTCACCATGAAGTCATGAACTTCTTTACCTACCAGTAAGGCATCTGGCCATAAGTTAGCACTTCTATCACTGCTGGTATAATGCTCTGTCATCCACTGTTCTTTTCCTGATGGATCACGAGTGGGTAGGCCACCATAATTGTGGTTGGCAATAACATCTACTTGAGATGATGGAGCTACAGTGTTCATATAGCTACTGTTATAATGGACTACTTCCGGAGCCATCACTCTGGTAGGGATCACGGAAGCGTTGTTATCCAAGAAAGTTCTTATTTGAGAAGGGTTCCAACCGCATGACTCATAATCTGGAAGAAAATCTGGTTCATTTTGTACTGACACTGCAAATAAAGGAACACCATTGGTATTCATATAATTGGCAAAGTCTCTTAGGTAATTAGCATAAGCACCATATTGATCTGTTCTTAGCTGTCCTTTTATGGTACTGCCGTTGGTTTTCATAGAAGCAGGTGGAGACCAAGGGGTTCCAAAAACTATGGCCCCATGGCTTCTGGCTCTTTGTGCAGTGGGAACTTCCAGTGCCCAATCTGATCGGTTAGGTGATACACTAATCCTTAGTATAGACAAACCTATTTGGCCCGCACCAGTACCAAAGGCTTTATCTGCTTGGGATGTAGATAGGTCAGATATCCAACGAGGGAAGTTCATTCCTCCAAAGCCACGGATATTCTGATCTGTGCTGCCTATATATATATTTGAGGTTTGAGCCAATGAAAACAAGGGAATGAGTAGCATTAACGCTACTATTATCCTTGATAATGCTTTTTTAGCTATCATCGTATTGTGATTTAATTGTGTGAAATTTCATTCTGAAAAAAGACAAGTTGAGACATTTGTGTCAAAAGTCATTTTAAGACAGATTATGTGTATCAAAACTCCCTCATCAAGAAGGTGAGGGAGCTTTGAATGGTTTAACAAGAAAATTTATTATGAAATAGCTGCTGTTCGTGCCATTTCATGTTTGACTATCATTATTCAACAATTAATTTTTGACTGGCTGAATAATCTGGTCCATCTACTCTAAGTATATAAATGCCTTTTGTTAGGTTAGTGTTGATCTCTCCTTTACCTCCAGCGATGTCTTTTTCCATCACTTTTTGTCCATCACTATTGAATATAGTAACGTTATATTGTCCGGTCTCAGGATAATCAAAAGATAATTTTAAAACACCATCTTTAGAGGGGTTCGGGTACATTACTAACTGATGAGTATCTTCCGGTACTTCAGCTAAGGTGCTTGCTTCTCTGGCATTAGAGCTGCTGATATAATTGAATTTGAATAATTGACAAGAAGTACCATAATAGTCCCATAGCTGCAGAGGGGCAGAACCATCCATAACACAATTGCCCACATCCCAGCTGCGGCTAGAGTTTAGGCTAGATGTAATTTTATAATATCCGTTACCCACGGCTTCAACCTTCCAGGCCTGAGCGCTGTTGGTTAAATTTTCCCACAAACGAATAGAGGTCCCCGTGTTAGTACTTCCATTGGCAAGATCAATTACCCTTCCTGAAGCACTGGCTCTGGAAGCAAACCTCCAATTACCATTCCCTGCGTCTATAGCGATCCACTGTTGTGCTGATTCTCCATTACGATCCCAAGGTCTTAGTACACCTCCATTGGCATCTTGCCCGTTTCTTAAGTCTAATACTTTTCCTGAGTTAGTCTGAAATTCGATTTCATAGATACCGTTATTAACAAGGCCAGGGCTACTGCCTCCACAATTAGTGGCTCCTGAACCTGCTCCATTAGGAGTTTGTCCAGTATTGGTAATGTATAATTTGTCTAATAGAGCACCATCTTCACGGTAACCTATAGTTAGTGTATGATTACCTGATGATAAATTATAGCTTGATACATCATCCCATGTCCAGCTATTAGAGCCTGGGGCTATGCCATTCCAGTTTAACCATGAGCCGCCATCTACCTGTACCCAGAATGAATCGTCATCAGGAGAAGGAGCGGTTACTCTACCCCACAAGGTGTAAGCACCTGATTCTGCAACGTTAAAAGAATACGTGATACGGCCATTAGCATCAGGAGCAGATGAAAGACTGTTGTTTCCTTGAGCTACTGACACATAACCGTTGTTAGATGAAGAGTTACCTGTTTGTTTTTGGATTAATGAACCTACTTCACCACATTCGGCTTCTAACCAAACGTTGGTGCTACCATCACCGCCGTCTCCACCGCCATCATTACCATCAAGAGAATAGTTCTTTACAAAATCCCATATCTCCTGGCTGGTGCTAACGCCTGTGTTTGTATCCATAGACCACCAATGTCCTTTCCCCTCAAGGGTGATAAGCACTATTTTAGTGTTTTCTGAGCAAGTGCCCCAAGTAGTTTTTGAAGCTACAGAATTAGGTTTGTTAGAAGGATATGGATCAATTACCTGACCGTTATTAGGGCAGCCGTTTCTGGTCTTCCATGCATTTAATGTACCTTGTACACCACTATAGGAAACTACGTCATCAGAGGTGCCGTGAGTATGAATAATGGGTACTGGCCTAGAGCTGTTTGCACTGGCACCACCGATAGGATAGCCACTTACAGGGGCAAATGCCGCAATTTTATCAGCTATCCGGTTTGCTGCGTGGTAGGTCATCATTCCGCCCATAGAAAAACCAGATAAATAAACTCGGTTACGGTCTATACCAAAACGGCTAGACATGTTATCGATAATAGCCAATATAAAATCGATGTCTCTTGATCCTGAGATATCCCAGGCTTTGTTGAGTCCATTAGGATATACTACTACAAACTTTTCTGAATTAGCTATTGACTCCCATTTTGCCTGTGCCTGCTGATAGGGTGCATCTTGATTATAGCCGTGCATGTTAATCATCAATGGCCTGTTTTGGCCAAGACCCGAAGGAGCATAAGTAATCATACTTCTGGTAGTACCGCCTACCTGTATGTAATCGTAATTTTGTGCCAGCAGATCTGGGACTAGCAGTAGCCAGCTGGCGATGAGTAATAAAAGAGGTCTAAAATTCTTCATAAGGGTTTGGATTTAGGTTGTTTAAAGATTTAAATTAAAAGTGTAGCCATACTATAGATATTTTTAATGATTAATTTCTTTATTGAAAAATAGAGGTTACAAACTGATGCAAAGACCTTCTCCAAGTGAGCCATTCGTGAGAAGTGCCGGGAGATTCATAGTACTTATGGTCTATTCCTGCGTTTTTCAGTTTTTCATGAAAACTATAAACAGATTGATACATTCTTTCAGGCTCATCCGTGCCTATGCTTAAATACATGAGTTTCACCTTTGTATTAAAGTCTTTGGGGTTGGCAAATACGCCGTGATAGACAGAGTTAATATCTTCACCCTCAGGAATGAAGCCACCTCCACTAAAGCCCCCTATGTAGGCGAATTTGTCCAGGTTATCAGTGGTAATTAAAAATGTTTGAAAGCCTCCCATTGAAAGGCCTGCCATGGCTCTGTGGTCTCTGTCTGATATGGTTCTAAATTTTTTGTCTACCATAGGTATCACTTCTTCTACCAATACTTGAGGAAATTCATTGGCCAGCATACCTGAAAAAGAGGCCTGGCTTTCTGGTTTAGCCTCTGGGTTTATTGCATAGCCGTTTTCCATGACCACCAGCATAGGCTGAGCTTCTCCGCTTGAGATCATATTATCTAGGATAAAATCGACCTTGCCTTGGTTAGGCCATCCTGTTTCATCCTCTCCCCCTCCGTGTTGTAAATATAACACTGGGTAGCTTCTATCAGTCTGTGAGCCATATTCTGGAGGGGTATAAACGAAAGCCCGTCTCCAGCTTTTGGTCTTTTGAGAATAATAGCGCATTTGTACTATTTGCCCGTGGGGAACTTCCTTAGGCTGATAGTAATCCACCTGAACATTTTCAGGTATTTCTATTCCACTCGCCATTCTGCCCATACCATAAAAGGTTTGGCTGGCCGGGTCTACTAAAGGAACGCCATCAATAATGATAGAATAATAATGAAATCCTTCCACTACAGGCTCAGTAACCGCTTCCCAAACACCCTCTTCATTCTTTATCATATCATACTTTTTCATGAGATCTACCTGCACACTTTTGGCTTCAGGGGCCTTGAGTCTAAAGACTACCCTGTTATCCTCCAATATTAGAGGATATTTTCTTCCTGAGATATTGGTGGAAGCAGGTGTTCCTTCATATTCATTGTGTTCGATCTGTGCAATATCATAGCTTCCGAAAAACGCCGGATTTACAGGTTTAAACAACAGCTGAGAAAGCATATATAAGTCATTCTTCCAGACCTTAAAATCATGCCCTCCTGGCTCTTTATAAAATATGTGAGGGATATCGTGTTTTTTCAGGTAATCATGAGTTCTTTGGCTGAAATTGATGAGATTATCAGACTTACCGCAAGATATCCAGAGGAGCTTGAGCTTCTTTTTAGCCATATCAGGCTTAGGAAGTAATGCTTTGGGTTCTTTGGTATTTGGTGCTGACGAAAAGCCACCTACCCAGCTAAACGTGTCTAAATTTCCCAAACCAAAATTCAAGGATTGCCCTCCTCCCATAGAAAGACCGGCTATTGCCCTATGGTCTTTGTCTTTATATACCGGATATTTCTTCTCTATAAAAGGTATTAGGTCTTTTAGTAGATCTTGTTCAAAGGTAGCAAAGGCCTGTACTTTTACACTATCAAAAATATTGCCCGTAGCCCTATCATCTTTCATAGCTCTGCCATTGGGTAAAACTACAATCATAGGCTCTAACTTCTGCTGAGCATAGAGGTTATCTAAAATCACCTCAGGGTGACCGTGTTTCAGCCATTCAAACTGATCTCCACCTATACCATGTAAAAGATACAATACAGGATATTTCTCGCTCTCCTTATAATTCGGCGGCGTATAAATTAAGGTTTCCCTTTCTACTCCTACTGTTTTTGATTTGTAGGTGACAGTATCAATATTTCCATGTGCGATTTCTGGCTGATATTGGTCAAAACCTACAGGAGCTGTCTCATTCAAGGCTTGAGACTTCGCAATGTTGATAGAGAAAAGAAAAGGAATAAAAATTAATAATAGGCTTATTTTAGGTTTCAAGGCTTAGGCTTATTTAAATTTTATTTTATACTTATTAAATTATAAAATTAGACAATATTAAATTGAAATTATGGTTAAATTAAGTATATATGCATAAGTGCTAGAATGTTGGTTAAAATCAATAGAGTTATGTCTGATCAAAGAGCATTTAAAATATAGATGAAATTAAAATGACTAACATATTCATCACTTCAAATTTATAGTTTAACAGATTACCAACTACTCCAGTCTGTAACATATGCTTTTCGCTATGATACATGGAGTGAATCTCTCAAAATAAAGATTCCCTTTATTCATTTTCATTTGAAGTCAAAAATCAATTTCCGATATGTAACCAAAAGGTAAGTATTTGGAACGTTGAAACAATTTCAAATACTCTTTTAGCTATACATTTACAGCCAGCTAGGCTACTGCTATGTTTATTATTTTTATTGAGATGTAGATCCACATTCTCTTTAAAAAAAATTAAGCACAGCAAAGTCTATTTTAAACATATTTAAACAACCAAACCCTTTTTTTATGATGAAAATTCTAAAAAGAATAGTTTTTATCTTATTCTTCGGCCTTCAGGTATTGGCTGCAGAAGCATGGCCTGGTATGCCATTGCCCCCACTCCATGTAGATGGTAGATATTTGGTAGATGACTGTGGAAATAATGTAGTATTACACGGTGTAGCTATCACCCCAAGTCCATGGTTTAATGGATGTCAATATGGGTTCAACTCTCAATATTGTACTTGGGATAATTACAATGTTCAAGGTGCTCTTAATTACAATAAGGCAGTAATGAACAAATTAACTGATACCTCGTCAGGATGGTATCTTAACTACATTAGGTTGCATATCGATCCTTACTGGACCAATAATCCTGGATCACCTATTCCTGAAGATGACATTTCAAGGTTTAACTTTGATAGATTAGTTACTTATACTAATCAGGTTATAGTTCCTCTTATTGAGCATGCTAGAGCTAGAGGAATGTATGTGATCTTAAGACCTCCAGGGGTGTGTCCTCAAAGAATAGCGGTAAATGACAATTACCATAACTATTTAAAAAGAATCTGGAATTACCTTTCTAACCACCCGTCATTAAAAAATGCAGACCATGTAATGTTTGAATTGGCCAATGAGCCTGTACAAATATTAGGAACTAATGGCCAATGGGGAAGCACTGGTTCAGCACATTTTGCTGCACTTAAAAACTTCTTTCAGCCTATAGTTAACAATATCAGAAGCAATGGAGCAAACAACGTTTTATGGATACCTGGAACGGGATGGCAATCACATTATCAAGGATATGTTAACTATCCTATTACAGGTGGAAGCATAGGATATGCGGTTCATCTTTACCCAGGGTATTGGGGAGGAATAAGAAATTATAATGCCTTCCAAAATGCATGGAATATTAATGTAAAACCTATAGCTGATATAGCACCTATAGTGGTTACTGAAACTGACTGGGCACCTGAGGGGTATGGTACATTTGGAGTAGCTACTACAGGAACAGCAGGAGGAAATGGTTTTGGAGCCAATCTTAATCGCATTTTATTTAATTCAGGAAATGCTTCTTGGAATGTTTTAGCTCCAGATAATTTATTAGACCATGGAGATCCTAACGGAGGTATAGCCTATGGTGGCGACTGGCAGGCATGTGCAGCGCCAGTGAAACATTGGTTCTCTGAATATGCTAATAACGACTTGCCTGGTGGCTCATGCTCTGATAATTCAGGTTTAGTTCATAATGGGATATATGAAATAGAGTTTAAAACCACTCCTGTTAAGGTATTAGATCTTCAAAATGGATCTGACGAAGCTGGAGCTGTAATTAGACCTTGGGAAAGAAATGGAGCTACTGCTCAAAGATGGGTAGCTAAGGATGCTGGAAATGGATATTGGCGTTTTGTTTCACTGGCTAGCGCTAATGGAAAATGTATAGATTTAGCTAATGGAGATACAGAGTCAGGTACTGCTATCAGGTTATGGGATAGTAATGGATATGATGCTCAGGCCTGGAGAGTAGTAGATTTAGATGGTGACTATAAGAAGATTGTGTCTAAATTAACTACAAGCAAAGGCTTTGATGTTTTAGACTGTAATATGGACGGATCAGTTGGCCTGCGCCTTTTTGATTACTTTGGTACTGCTTGTCAAAAGTTCAAGTTTAACTACATAGGGTTAAGTTCAAATAGCACTACTCAAAGAACGGCGAATGTTACTGAGAATAGCTTGAACACTTCAGTATCAATATATCCTAATCCTTCTTCTAACGGAGATATTAATGTTACTTACAATGCACAAGATGTAGAGGAATATAGCATTAATATATTTAGTATAGATGGTAAGAAAGTATATGAGAAATCATGTTTAAGTGAAAAAACAGAAAGCATAAGCACTGGACTGGAAAAGGGTACTTATATCTTGAGAATTTACGGAGCTGATTTCACTGAATCAAAGCAAATTATTATTGAGTAAAGACCAATATTCAGGATAATTTAATTCAAGTGAGAGTGGAAGAATGTATAGCTTCTGCTCTCACTTTTTTTTGATTTATTTTTAATAAAATCTACCAGCGGTTGTAATCCACTTTTGTGAAATAACTTAATTAATGATGCTATCGAAAATTTCAGAAAGCAGTTTACCAATATGATGTGGGTTGCAATTACTTAAAATGTAACTACTCTATATTGAAATAGAATAATTTGCAATGTTTTGACAAACGAATATGCAGACCTTTCAAAATTAAAAGGTCTGATTTTTTCGTTTCAATAAATGTGTGAGAAAGGGAAGCGGTAGTATAAAAAAAATCAGCTTTATTTTAGAGCGGTCACTAAAAGTATAGTCGTGTAATGATAACAGCTACATGACATCTCGCTTCTGGCAGAATTGACTAGGAAAACGCTTTATGAAACTTTGAACCTGGCTCCTCTTGAGTCTTCAATATGATAATATTCCAGTCCTTTTCTGGTAATCCAATATTCGTTGGATCGGCCAAGCTGCTTCACTTCTACAAAGCCATGCCTTAGGCAGTGTTCGATGGTGTCATTAGTGCTTTGTGGTAATTGCGAGAGAAGACTTTTGGTTACCAACACATAGGATTTACCCGCTAAATCTTTAGGAGTGCTTACTATAAGTTGCAGAAAATTAAATACATCTATGCCTTCTAATAAATGGGCTTCTAGGTTTAGGGTCATGATTGATAATTATTATTAATATAATCTAAGCCCAAATATAGCCTTTATATTCTATTTTGAGTTGTTAATAATTAATTTTAAACAAATTATTTTATTAGAGATGGTAAATTATAACCTTTTATTTGTTGGTAAATTTTATTGAATTCTTGACATGATGCAATTGTAATTAATTGATTTTGTGGTGTTTATTTCCCCTTTCTATTCAGGTCTGTAATCAGCAATGGGTTCTGTTTTTTTAAGTGGCTAAGTAACTTTTTAGTCTCTGTAGTTTCAGGCTTTTTTGAGAGTAATTCATACTCTTGAGAGGTAATACCTACCATCTGCAAAAATTGCAATTTACCATTTGGCGTGTTTATGCTACCCAATTCGGGGTCTTCTATAAAAGCTATTGCAGTAATATCCGTATTAGTATCTAAGCGTATGGGCCCATTGGCTGTAATAAAGTGAAACTCTTCAAACCAGTTTTTACTATCAAAAACATATTTAGCTAAATTTTGCATAAGGGCGGCCACCCATAAGGGATCTTCTTTATCTCCCTCAAAAGGTGCCAGTCGGAAAGTAAATTCAAAACCCCAGCCACTAAATTCACTTTTAACACTTTCTGGATCATAGTAAAGGTTGGACATACCATAAGAAACTATGTGATAATGATCTTGCTGCTTTTGGGAATCATATATACTCACTCCATCTAATGGGTCTTCACCACCAAGTATATACCTCGTATTGGGTCCGTAGTTTCTTGGCTCTTGGCCTGGATATATTCTTTCTGTTACAGCGTCCATACTGAGCCAGCCTACCGCATCATCTTCATCAAACTTTTTCTTGTACTCTTCTTTAGTCATCACTTAATTCTTAATAATAAATATTGGCCCGTTATCCGGATTGCTGATTTTGGTTTTGCAAAGCTAATATTTTGCAGCTATAATACATTCAAAAATTACAATAGGACTTATGAGAATTAATGTAGCCTCATGTCTCAAGATACATAATGAAAATACAGGTAAAATTATCTTATTCTTTTGCCAGAGAATAGACAGAAATTGCTTGCTTTGTCTCACTTAAATGATTTGGCGGAAGCCAGTGCCAAATTACTCGTGGTATTTTCAGTAGAGTGAGATTGGCTGCAGCCGTTTACTTAAAAGATTATATTATAATGGATTACCAAGATTATAAGAGATTATTTGAGGAGATCTTGAACAGTGATAACCCTGCTCCTCCTTATGACAATCCTAATTATTTAAATTATACCAAACTCAATTTTTCACGATTGAAGCGCTGGTACAAAACATTGCAGCTTGATGAAGAGCTAGTGAGGGAAGTTAAAAACGTTAAGGCTCAGAAATGGATCATTATCACCGAGCCGTGGTGTGGAGATGCAGGAGCTTCATTGGCTTTTCTGGTAAAGCTGGCAGAACAGAACCCTAATATCACTTATGACATTCAACTTAGGGATCAAGAGCCTTTTTTAATTGATTCCTATTTAACCAATGGCGGTAAAAGTATACCAAAATTAGTAGTGAGAGATGCTAACGACAATGACTTATTTACCTGGGGGCCCAGACCTAAAGGAGCTCAAGAGTTAGTAGCAGAATTAAAAGCAGCAGAAGTATCCCATGAAGTTCTCACAGAGCAAGTGCAGAATTGGTACAATAAAGATAAAGGTGTTGAGCTGCAAGCAGAAATTTTACAGTTGCTTAGGGCAGTGCCAAGCTTATAAATATACATGATTAAGCTATGCAGCAGCGTTGAAAGCTGCTGCATAGTATTATCTGTTTTGTGCGTGATGGCGATTTTCAAGCAAAAACGGCTTATTATTTAACTACAGTAGCTTCAAGCTCTACTTTTAAGGTTTCAAATAAGCTACTTACCTCCATTAATGTGGAAGCTTGTTTCATATTATGCTTTTTAACCCAATCTTGAAATACATCAAAATGAGGCCATAATTCTTCGGAAGAAGTAGTGTAAATATTAAGTCTTACTATGTTTTCGCAGCTAAAGCCTGCTTCTGTTATTACCTGTTCCAGGTTTTGTATAGCCTCCATTAACTGTGTTCTCATATCTGCTTGGCTTGCTATACCATCAGTACTTATGGCTGTTTGACCAGATACATACAAAGTACTTTCTACGTGCTTTACTTCTACCGCTTGTACGTAGCTTCTTTCATCTTGCCAATTCCAAGGGTTTACAATTCTCTTTTCCATATTCATAAAAATTTTACCGTGCTTCATAGCACTTGAATGATTAATATGATGCAAAGTTGTAAACCCACAGCCTTTGATACCTGTGACTTATGTCACTATTCCCGTAGAAATGAGCACAAGACTATAAGTAGTTATTTTAAGTCGTTCTGTCTAGGTATGATTTGGAAGAGTATAACCGACTTAGTGTTTCGCGCGATACGCCAAGGTATGAGGCTAGCTGCGTTTTAGGAACACGTTGTAATAATGCAGGGTAACGATCTATCAAATGCTCGTATCTATCCTTGGCACTTAACGTAAGAAATGAGATGATCCTCTGCTGTGATCCTATATGACCTCTTTGTGCTTTTTGCAGAAAGAAACGTAGCATCTTCTGGGACTTGTCGCATAGGTTTTGGTAATCCTCCAAGCTAATTCTGTATAGCACTGAATCTTCAAGACATTGTAATGAAAGATGTGCCTTAGATCCGGAATAAAAGGCCATATAATCACTTTCCCACCAGTCTTCCATAGCGAAAGAAACAATGGATTCTTCTCCTGATTCATTAGTATAAATTAATTTTAGTAGTCCTGAGATCACAAAGTAGACGTATTTAACAGGTTCTCCTTCCTTGATGAGGTATGTACTCCTTTTGGCCGTTTGTGAAGAGAAATGACTGTGAACGAAGTTAAATTCATCATCAGTCAAGGGAACCAATGCCTCAAAATGAGTTCTTAGTTTTGTTTTCATGAAAGTAGTTTAGTGCCAAACTATCAGAAAAAGCATATGGTTAAAAATTTAATGACAAAAAGATAGGATGAATGTTGTGGTTAAAACAATTAAATTAGTTTTTTGTCCTTGATACCAAAGAAAACTATCTGAGTAAAGAGAAATATATTTGTATGCATATTTTTATAACCCGTCCATTACCAAATATCGCTTATCATTTGCTAGATGAGGAGGGCATTACCTATACCATTTGGGATAAGGATGTACCCCAAACCAGAGAAGAGCTGATAGAGCTAAGTCTGAAGGCTGATGGTATAATTAATGCAGATGCCTCTAAGTTTGATCATGATTTACTAGAAAAGCTGGCTCACCTGAAGGTGATTTCTCTGACCTCTGTAGGTTTTAATAACATCGATATTGCTGCGGCTAAAAAATTTGACATCAAAATTGGTCATACTCCTAATGTACTAAGTCAGGCTACTGCTGATATTGCTTTTTTACTACTACTGGCTACAAGTAGAAAGGCCTTTTTTCATCATAAGCGAATAATTAATGGAACCTGGGGTATGTTTCAGCCTACGGGGGGCCTGGGGATTGAATTGTATGGTAAGACGTTAGGAATATTTGGTTTAGGTAAGATAGGTCTGGAAATGGCTCGAAAATGTCATCATGCCTACGGTATGAATATTATCTATCATAACCGAACTTCGAATGAAGATGCTGAAAAGGAGCTGAACGCCAAATATGTGACTATGGATGAGTTGCTAAAAGAGAGTGATGTCATCTCCGCTCACAGTCCACTAACGGAGCAAACGAAAGGCACTTTTAATAAAGATGCTTTTGGAAAAATGAAATCAAAGGCCATTTTTATCAATACAGGTCGCGGGGCACTGCATGTAGAACAAGACCTGATAGATGCGTTAAATAATAAGCAAATCTGGGGTGCCGGATTAGATGTTTTTGAGCAGGAACCTACCTCTACTGTCAACCCTTTGCTTTACATGGAGAATGTATGCACGCTACCGCATATAGGCTCGGCTACAGAAGAGACAAGGGCAAGAATGGCTGAACTGGCGGCTAAGAATCTTATAGCGGCTCTGAAGGGCTACAAGATGCCTGCAGAGGTCAAGAAAGTGATGTAGGAGATTTTTCCAATCAACTATGTAGCAGGTCTTGTAATCGATCCATAAAAAGGCCAACGTGATAACCATCTACCAGGCCATGATGAACATGAACAGACACAGGCATAGATCTTATGCCTGATTTTTCTGTCATTTTACCTACAGATATTTTTGGGCAACTATCAGGAAAGGAGAAACTTCGGGCATGCGATACGCTTGTAAAATTAATCCAAGGTAAGGCAGAAAAGTGAATTACATCTTCGCGAGCTGCGGCTTCCAGGCGATTGGAATTTTTAACCCTTTCTATTTCTTTTGATGCTTTTGCATAAAAAATATCAGTAGCTTCATGATATTCAATGTATCCAAAGCCAAAAGTATTATCATCACGCATAATTGTAGGGGAAGCATGAACCTTATCATATTCAAAGACTTGATCTCCAATTATTCTATATCTAAAATTTTCGGTTTCGTTAACAGCTTTTAAGGTTTGATATAGATAGTAGAGAAAGAAAGATACACCTTGCTTTTTAGCTTTATTATAAGCATAAGTACAATCCATTTGCACATTAATTCCGTAAAATGGCTCTTCAAATTGCGAGAAGAATTGAAAATGCTCTTTACGGTTCCAGTGCTCTAGGTTTACAAGGGTTTTCATCGTTTATACTAAGTTTTAAAGATCTATTCTTTAATTCTGATCAGGATCCAATCTAAATTTAAGCATAATATTACCTTTTTTTCTTTTATTAACCTCTATAAAAAATTCATATTCGCTTAGTTGTATCACTTTAAAAGGGCTTACTCTAGTTACCTTCATATTAGCCACATCTTTAGAGTTGAACACGTTTATACGTTTCATATCGCCTGAAGCATCATCTATGTAATAATCAGTAAGTAGCCCTGCCCCCATATTGCTAACAGGTGAAGGTACTTCATCTTCTGTCAGGTCGGCATTAGCAGGGTTATCCAGATAAATGAAATGATGCTTGTCTCCCTGATAGAAGTACTGATAAGACATGCTGCCTCGCCCTCTCCTACCTGCTTGCCTTTTAGGTACTTTATTAATCCAGGCGATACTTCCATCTGTGCTCACTTTAGCTGCCAAAATAGAATTGTATAGGTAATAAGGGTAAAGCAGTTCACTTCCGTTCATAGCGCTGGCTATGGCTCTCTCCTCGTACTGTTCTGCTACGAGCAATACGCTGCCATCATTCATCACCCTCACTATATCAAAAAACATATCACTCAAAACCTCTTCTTCCTCGGATTTCTTGCGGTTTTTTCGAGCAATACTTGATTTCACATGAGCATTAATTACCTCTGAAGGAATGTCGTAAGCAAAGGTTTCTAAGGTTTCTCCATCCTTTTTTATTTTAAATACAAAAATACCATCTGCATCATGTCTGTCGGTTCCGTTATGATATAGCCCGGCTCCCGTCATGAAGCTATCCGAGGTCTCGAAAATGGCTACACTATTAATGAATCGACTTTCTAAAGCAATAGGCTTAGCGGTAACCTGGCCAGCACCAATCTTCAATATCTCTATATGGTAATTTGGTAATTCTTTATTTGAGTTGCTCCTGTCTGTAGTTTCATCATTATAAACCTTAGCTATTACATATGGGGTTCCATTGCGATCCACCGTATAGTCTAGGTTATCCATCATTTTCTTGGTGTAAGGCATTGCTACTTCGGCATGAAATAATTGATTAAAATATCTATCAAACACCTCAAAACCGATAACATCATGATTATTAGTATCGCCTTTTTGCTTAAGTATTCTTCGGTATTGGATTAATAATCTGGAATGATCTTTAGAATATTGAAAATCGAAATGATTACGAACTAGTAGTCTGGATGATGATAAGGTGAAATTATCGGCTACTTTGCCAATAACGGTAAGTATTTTTCTGCTTTCCCTTTCCAATACTCCTGTGGCAAAATTGATTTCTCTATAAAATAAATCTAATTGCTTTTTAGAGCTGTTCCAAACTGAGTAGAATACATAATATGAACCATTATGTTCTCCTATTCTCTCTATAGAGGCTGTTTTAGGTAAATCCTTATATTCACGCTGTTGTTTAAAATTACCTTGTTTATCAAATTTTTGTATAACAATGGCCTTATCTCCGATTTTAACACTTATTACCTGATCATTGTAATAGAAATATAGATTTTTTAAAGCATTTATCGCCCTGTATGGTTTGCTGGCAGTTACTTCTACATTCTGAGAGAATAGTAGTCTGTAGGCCAAACTAAACAAAAGGATAAATAAAAATCGTGAGATCATAAGTTTAAAAAAATAGACTCTTATTGAATGTAGTTTAAATTTTGTTATTCACGATGGAATAGAGTTCTTTAAGCTTTTACTATTTTGAATTTCTGAATGATGCTTGCGGTAACCGTAGAAGCAGCCATCCATAAGATTATTTATAGTTTTAGGCGCAGTTAGCATCTAATAATACTGCTGCTTGGTATTTGTTGATGCAATAGTAAGTTGTAATAGTAGCTATACTAATGTAAGTGGTTGTAGGACTTATAAAGTTAAGTAGATATTGAGTTTTATTTTGGAGCTATACAATTGGTTGAGATATGAGTACGTTTGATAAAATCAACCCAATAAACATCTTAATTTATTTATTTGACTATCAATTAGTTGAGTTATTTTTTAAAAAATAATCAAGAAATTTTGAGTGCAAGTATTGTATATAAGGAACGATAACCTATATTTGCAACCCTATTAGAAACACGGTCTGGTAGTTCAGCTGGTTAGAATGCCTGCCTGTCACGCAGGAGGTCGCGGGTTCGAGTCCCGTCCAGACCGCAAGACGAGAGTCTAATAACACTAAAGCCGCTTAAATTTTATGATTTAAGCGGCTTTTTGCTTTTTAAGCTACCATCGAAACACATTCCTTTTCATCTGATTCGGTTAACAATTCGGTTAACAGTTTTTTTATTTATTTTTGTTAACCGAATTAGCTATAATTAACTGTTTATCAATTAATTATATCCGTTAAAATATGCGATGTAAATGGACGTATTTGATTGTTCACTACAACATTTTAAACGCGATGAAAAGACCTCAAACATTCTTATTCGGCTAATAAATTAGGACTACAATATTTTATTTGATTACAAGTTCAACTTAATTTGGCTGTTAACTCAATTATCAATTGACTGTCAATTTTGAACAATACCTGCGCAATAACGATAAACTGAGCTCAAACACAGCTCAAACACAGCCATGAAATATATTAGAATGCTTAAGAAAGTGCTCAATGATGCTATACGTAGAGACTGGATTAAGAGCAACCCCCTCTCCTCTTTTAAATGGCATTTTAAATGGCCTAAGAGAGAAGTTCTTTCAATGAAAGAGTTCAGACTCTACATCAACATATATTCACTATAGAGAGTTGAAGTAGTTAAGGACTATTTTCTATTCAGCTGCTATACAGGCTTATCGTACATTGACTTTGTTAACTTATCACAGGATAATGTTCATTACATCAACCATAAGCCTTGGCTAAAAATTAAAAGGCAGAAAACTAAAACTACAGCTGAAATACCGCTATTAGATCAGGCCATGAGCTTAATTCAGAAATATAGAAATCACCCTCTTGCTCAGGAAAATGAAAGGTTGTTTCCTCGCATTTCTAATCAGCGGCTCAACGCCTATCTCAAAGAAATTGCTGATATATGTGGCATAAAAAGGAACCTCACCTTCCATCTGGCCAGATATACTTTTGCTACCACTATCACCCTGTCACAGGGTGTGCCTATAGAATCTATTAGCCAAATGCTGGGACATACTAAGATTACGACCACTCAAATCTACGCCTCCGTGTTAGAAGATAAGCTCGGAAGAGATATGGAGCAGGTACAAGGTAGAATTGGGGCAACTTTTGGGAAAGCTTCCTAAAACCACATAGTTAAAAGAAACATTTATTAATGATACTACAACCCGGGATTCGATGAATCTAAAGGTACGAGAACTATTCGCCAGATACTGTGGCGCACCGTGAGCTTATAGCTCACGGCCATCTGCACGATTAGCAGTAGATTTTATTTGTTTTTCATTTTTTCAGTCAATCCGTTTCCGGTTTTATTGCCGAACAAATTCCAAATTTGAGACCAAGTATAAGTCTTGCCACCTGAAAGATGCCAGTCATGCTGAAAGTAAACAGATAACTTCTGTATTCAATGTTAGAAAAAACACTGATTTTCACTCCGTAACTTTTGACTGGGGGTAACCACTTCTCGGCCCCTCATCGGCAGTTCACTTACGTTCAACTCTCATACAAATACCTATTACCCTCACGGGATAACTTTTCCTCTACGCTCAGCACCAAAGCTCTTTACTTCAGCACCTCTAGATGGTTTGACGCTATCTCCTTCAAAACAACGTCGGTGGGTTGACTCTATTAAAGTCTCCACCATCTCAAATACAGCATGCAGAACTATTAATACCGATGTCCTGATTCTGGGCAAACTACGCCGGGAGGTGTGAGGCGCACGATGAGCTTATTGCTCAGGGCCGTCTACACGAGTGACGGTAGTTTATTCAATCCATAAATTCCCTACAGAATACGTCTTTGCTTTCCCACTAATTATAACTCTATCTTTTTTGTTTTCACATTCCAAAATTCCTACTCTATCAGAAATTTGGAGAGCATTTAATTTTTCTTTTTTTAATCTTGATGACCAAAAAGGGATTAGAGAACAATGTGAAGAACCTGTTACTGGGTCTTCTAAAATTGTAGATTGCGGAGTGAAATACCTTGACACAAAATCACAATTTTGGCCTTTAGCTGTAACAACGACTCCACCAGGGTCAAGGTTGATTTGATCAAAGATTTGTCGGTTAATTTTAATATTCCGTATTTCCTCTTCAGTGTCGTAAACCAGTACATAGTCTCTTGATTTTAAAGTTTCTTTTGGTTGTAAGTTCAATGATTTTTGAATGATTTTCGGCAACTCAGTAAGTACTGGCATTCTAGAAGGGAAGTCTAATGAATATAAGTCATTTTTAACCGAAACAATTAGTTCTCCGCTCAAAGTTTCAAAAATAATCTTGTCATTAGGATATTCTAAAATGGATTTTAACGAATGAGCAGTTGCTAATGTGGCGTGTCCACACAGATCCATTTCAATTTCTGGGGTAAACCATCTTAAATGTATTCGGTCTCCTTTATTAACAAAAAAGGCAGTTTCAGCTACTGCATTTTCTTTTGCAATTTTCAAAAGTACCTCGTCTGGTAGCCAATTTTTCAAAGGCACTACACAGGCTGGATTGCCGCCAAATATTTTATCGGTAAAAGCATCGATTTGATATAAAGGTAGTTTCATTAGATGAAGTTTTTATCAAGTTTTATCAGAATAATATGCAATGGCTTCTTGATCTTCTTGAACGCCTGTATCATTACTTGTTGTACCAATAACATTCAACAATAAGTCCATAGCTTCTTTATGGTTGTCTAAATTATATAAAGCCATAGCTTTAAAACTTTATATTCATTAACGATAGGAAATTCTTTTATTGCCCTATCAAAAAGAGCTATGGATTTTTCGTACTCGCCAATGCATCTATAAGTACAGTCTAAGCCAAGGTAACAGCCGCTAAATTGAAAGGTCGGAACGGGGACAGTCTTTGGGATAATTAAAATATTGTATACGGGGTAGCTTATAGCTCCGCCAAATGGTCTTTCACAATGTCCCTATCTCCAGAATTCTGAAGGGTTAAACGCCATTTAATTAATCGAGCTTTGATCCGACTTTATAAATTGAGTATTTTAACTAAATTCTTATGTTATCACTCTGCCCTTTTTTTTAGGCTAAGAATATGGAATTCTATATGAGTAAATCAAAGAAATGCAATATAATATCGAAATGAAGTAATGAACTAAATTAGCCTCCACATGTTAGCTTGTTTGTAGCCACGTATCAACCCACGTTTTACCCCCGTTTTTCCTTGTGTTTACTGCAAATATTTTAGCAAAAAATCACAAGCCCCTTTTAATCATGAGAATCTATATCAAATATATGGTGAGTCTACGCTGCAAAATGCTGGTGAAAGAGGAGCTGAAAAACCTAGGACTGAATGCTGTAGTAGTAGAATTAGGTATGGTAGAGCTTTTGGGAAATATATCTTCGGACCAGCTACAAAAACTAACCCAAGCTTTAAGCAAAGCTGGGCTGGAAGTAATGGATGATAAAAAAAGTATCATTATTGAAAGTATCAAGAATGTAATAACTGAAATGATCCACTATTCAGATATTCTTCCTAAGGTCAATTATTCGGATTTTATAGCTGAAAAATTAAATTATGATTATACTTATCTATCCAATATATTTTCGGAGGTAAAGGGCATTACTATTCAGCAATATATCATCATGCACAAGATTGAAAAAGTCAAAGAACTATTACTTTATGATGAACTTAATCTAACTGAAATTTCATATCGTCTTCACTATAGCAGTGTGGCACATTTATCTAATCAATTTAAAAAAATTACGGGCCTTACCCCTACATTTTATAAAAGTCTGAAATTAAAGCGAAAAGGCAACCTGGAAGATCTGTGATATATGCAACTCCATTATAAAACATTGTAATTATTTAATATTAATTGCTGGTATCTTCATTTACTTGTTTTGACTCATTTTTAAAATTTAAGTAATGAAGAAAATTATTTTATTGGCCATGTTTATCCCTTTATTAGGAGCCGCTGGCAATGCCCAGGGAAATACAGACTATTCATGGGGGAAATTTAAAGTAGGTTTTAAGGTAGGTGCAAACTATTCAAATGTATATAATGCTCATGGTGAGTTATTTACCTCAAGGGCCAATAGCGGATTGGCACTGGGTATCTTTATAGAGGCACCTTTAAGTGAAACTGTTGGCTTACAGCCGGAAATATTATACTCCAGAAAGGGCTTTGAAGCTGAAGGTATTTTAATGAATGCTGTCTATCTCCTTTCCAGAAACACCAGCTACATTGATTTCCCCATATTTCTTTCTATAAAAGTTACTGATGCCTTAACTCTACTTATAGGTCCTCAATTTTCATATCTTTTAAAACAACAAAATAACTTTAATGATGCCGAAATGACCGATTTACAAATCCAGGCTTTTAATAATGAAAAAATCAAGACAAGTAATTTAGGTTTTTCCACTGGTATTGATTTTAGGTTAAAGCACATTCTTTTGGCTCCCAGAGCCTCCATTGACGTTTCTAATAATAATGGAAATCATACCGAAACACCCACCTACAAGAATTTTTATTTTCAATTAACTGCCGGCTATTTCATAGCAACTAATTAAATATTAAATACATCAAACTAACCATATATGAGCATATCTGTAGAAAAAAGGAAAGAACAAAAACCTCACCTAAGTAGTATTGAAAAAAAACACCAGGATGAAATCCGTGAAATAATGAATGACAACGCAAAGTTCATTTCTATTTTAGCGCATGATTTAAGAGAACCATTTAGCACCACTATCAGCCTATTGTCTATGCTAAAAGAGAATAGGCATGATTATGATAAAGAAGAAATAAAAAAAATCATAACCATGGCGTCTTCTTCGGCTGAAGGTGCCTTAATTCTTCTAGACAATCTTTTACACTGGGTTGTTTCCCAACAAGGTGGAAAAAGATTTAATCCTATTGACATTAACTTGCAGCAGTTAATATCAGTAGAAATTGCTAACCTTGGTTTTCTGATAGGACAAAAAAAAATAACTATTACTCAATCCGTCCCTAAAGACATACCCCTTCTTGCAGACCTGAATATGCTCAAAGCCATCATAAGAAACTTGACTGGCAATGCCATTAAGTTTACTCCTAAAGGGGGGACTATAGATATTAGTGCTTTGATGTGCCGCTCCTATGTTCAGGTAATCATAAAAGATAACGGTGTAGGCATATCATAAAAGGGCAACGAAAACTATTTAAAAAGGAAAGCTTTTATTTTACTGATGGAACTAATAATGAGAAGGGTACTGGGTTAGGCCTTTTGATCTGTAAAGACTATGTGAAATTACATTATGGAGATATCTGGGTAAAAAGCCGCATTGGAAAGGGAGCTGAATTTATATTCACATTGAAGTTAAATCAGGAATGAGGTTTTTCATAATCTGTGAATTATGTAAAACTACCACCTATTCTTGTAACGAACTAGACAGTGCTTGTAGGTATATTTGTCAAACAAGACAATTACTAACAAAGATAATATCACGACTTCATGGAAAAAGCTAACACCGATACCGGCAATTGGATTAACCAAAGTAAACTTTTAAAAGAAAAGCATCCACAGCTAAAAATAAAGAATAGGAAGTTGAACCAGATAAGAAGGAAGTCATCTTTTTAAAAAAATAAATCTAAATAATAAGCAACTAATTAACCTGCCGTAATGAAGAAAGAGATGGATTTTCTGTCTTTTTCTTCTTTTTCTAACGGACAATATTACCATCATTTCTAATACCAACAATAGTCTATGAAAATTGAAAATAAGTTCGATGAAGGAGCAGTGGTTTATCAAAAAATTAACCCGTCTGTAAAATTGATAGTCAGACGTTATTTACACCGGATTTACTATTGCAAATTCCAAGATGATCCAGAAAGGAAAGAGCTGGCGCTTTTTGAAAGAGAATTGACCGATAAGCCTAATTTCAAGTGATTAATCCTTTATGTCAACAACCTAAGCCTGAAACATCACCTCACCAATTTCAACATGGATTTAAGCCAAAACACATGAAAATTGCCTATATAAGCACTTATTTGCCACGGGAATGTGGTATAGGCACTTTCACCCACGATCTCATGCGTTCCATGCTACAACATGCCAATGAAAAAAATGATAATGAAGGTTTTATTGTAGCTTTAAATGATCATAATCAGGAGTACACCTACCCTTCTGAAGTTAAACTGGTTATTCATCAGGAACAGCAGGCAGATTATCTTGAAGCGGCTAATTTCATCAACCTCAGCGGAGCTGACATATGCATATTAGAGCATGAATTTGGAATTTTTGGAGGAGAAAGTGGGGTGCACATATTGCCTCTTATTCATCGCTTAAAAATTCCGCTCATTGTCACCTTGCATACTATCCTGGAAGCACCTTCTTATAATGAAAAGGCAGTATTGAAGGAAGTCTGTAAAATGGCTAATCATATAGTAGTAATGAGTCATAAGGCTATTACTTTTCTTACCAAAATATATCAAGTTCCAAAAGAGAAAATATCATTAATAGAACATGGGGTACCTGATATCCATTATGACAAGGTTCAGGCCAGAAGAGAATTCAAACTGGTAGAAAAGAAGGTTTTATTGACTTTTGGCTTCATCAGCCGCAATAAAGGTATTGAAACCGTTATAAGAGCTTTACCAAAAATAATAGCTCACTACCCTAACACACAATATATTGTTCTGGGTAAGACCCATCCGAATATTATCAGACAATCCGGTGAAGAATATCGAAATTTTCTGCAGCTGTTAGTAAAAAATCTAAATCTTACTAATCACGTAATCTTTTTAAACGAATTTATAGATCAGAAAGAGCTCTTTAAATACCTGGAAGCCTGTGATATTTATATCACCCCCTATCTTAATGAAGCGCAGATCACCAGCGGAACCCTTTCTTATGCTATGGGCGCTGGCTGTGCTGTTATCTCAACTCCTTATTGGCACGCATCTGAATTATTGGACAATGGAAGAGGCAGACTTTTCAATTTTAATAATTCCGACATGCTTGCAGATATCCTCCAGGAATTGATGGATAACCCCGAGCAATTAAAGGAAATTCAAAAAAGATCTTCGGAATATGGCGAAAAGATAACCTGGCCCAAAATTGGTGCTAGGTATATTCAACTTGCGGAAAGGATAATATCAGAACCTCTGGAATTAACCCCTAAAAAGGAAACAATTGTAGATCCTTTGCTGCTTCCGCCATTTTCTCTGTCACATATCAAACGGCTGACTGATGATACAGGAATAATACAGCACGCAAAATTCGGTATTCCTAACCTGAAAGAAGGCTACTGTCTTGACGATAATTCAAGGGCATTACTTATGGTATTAATGGCTTACAAACAAAAAAAGGACTCGCTTGCTCTGGAGTTATCGCCTATATATCTTAGTTATATACATTATATGCAAAACAGTGATGGAACCTTCAGGAACTTCCTAAGCTTTAATCGCAATTTTATGGATGAAGTTGGGTCAGAAGATTCCTTTGGAAGAACCATCTGGGCGTTGGGCTTTTTATTGGGCAATGCCCCCAATGACGCTTATTATCAAACCGGCAGGCTCATTTTTTTTGATGCCGCCCCTAACTTTGAGAAGTTAAAATCAATCAGAAGCATTGCCAATACTATGATCGGCATTTGTTATTATCTAAAAACCAACATGTCCGATGATAGCATGACAGAAAGATTAAGGAAAATGTCCTTTATTTTAATAAATCATTTTGATGATAACAGTACTTCTGATTGGAAATGGTTTGAATCTTTATTGGCCTATGATAACGGTATATTGCCACTTGCCCTGCTTCATGCTGCAGAAATTCTCAATGATGATAAAGTAACTGCTACGGCATTAGCATCCATGAACTTTCTCACAGAGGTGACATTGAAAGATGGTTATTTATCCATTGTGGGAAACAAGAATTGGTATGAAAAAAATGGCCCAAGGTCTACCTATGCTCAACAACCTATTGATGCCCTGGCCATGATTTTAATGTATCACCAAGCCTTTCTATTGACCAGAGATAAAGACTATCTTAACAAAATGTTCACCTGCTATATGTGGTTTCTGGGAGAAAATGATTTACGGATGAGTCTTTATGATTTTGAGACCAAAGGGTGCTGTGATGGTTTTGAAAACTATGGAGTAAATAGAAACCAAGGGGCGGAGAGTTCGCTAGCTTACCTGATATCACACCTTACCATATTACAAGCTTATGAGGAATTTTATAAACTTGATGAATGAGGGTAGCAATTCTTTCACCCATAGCCTGGAGAACACCACCAAAAAACTATGGCCCTTGGGAACAGGTGGCCTCAAATATTGCAGAAGGCTTAAACGCCAGGGGAGTTGATGTAACTTTATTTGCCACCGCAGATGCTATTACCACAGGCAAATTACAATTTGCCTGTGAGAGACCCTATGCCGAAGACCCCCATCTAGACCCAAAGGTAGGGGAATGCCTACACATCAGCCATCTGATGGAAATGGCTGAACAATTCGATATTATTCATAATCATTTTGACTTTCTTCCGCTTACGTATTCCAGCCTCATAAATACTCCGATGGTTACTACCATACATGGTTTTTCTTCCCAGAAGATCATGCCTGTTTATAAGAAATATAATTCCTCTACCTCCTATATTTCCATTTCTAATGCAGACCGGCATCCTGAGCTTAGCTACTTAAGAACCATATATCATGGCCTCAACCCTAAAGATTTTACGTTTAAACAAAAGAAAGAGAATTTTCTACTCTACTTCGGAAGAATACACTCGGATAAGGGCACACATATGGCAATAGAAATAGCCAAACAAGTGGGAATACCTTTAAAAATCGCTGGCCTCATTCAGGATAATGACTACTTTAATCAATATATAAAACCACATATAGATGAACATCGGGTGATGTTTTACGGTAATGCTGATTCTACTCTCAGAAATGAATTATTATCTAACACCCTTGCACTCTTGCACCCTATTCAATTCGATGAACCTTTCGGGCTCAGTGTGGTCGAGGCTATGATGTCCGGTACGCCGGTTATTGCCTTCAACAGGGGAAGCATGCAAGAGCTCATCATTAACGGTGTAACTGGCTTTTTGGTAAACAATGTCTCAGAGGCTGTTAAGGCTGTACATCAACTACATACCATTGCTTCTCAGGATTGCTACAAGCATGCCTGCTCAGTGTTTGGTCTGGAACATATGATTGATGAGTACATGGACGTCTATAAGATGATTGTAAATAAATAGGGCAAGGAGTAATTTTAACTTTTTAATACTGTCAGTAATTCCTCCATGTCCACTACGCCATAAGTAGAAGAATAATCGGATACTGCATAAGGTAAGATAAGGTTGTTATTATGTATCAGTGAGCCACAGGAATATACCACATTAGGGACATATCCCTCCCTTTCATCCTCGTTAGGTGAAAGTAAAGGTTCTTTTAACCTACCTATTTCTTTGGAGGGATCATCCAGGTCAAAGAGTGAGGCTCCAATACAATAGCGCCGCATTGGCCCAACCCCATGAGAAATCACTAACCAGCCCTCCTTCGTATATATCGGAGAACCACAATTACCCATTTGTGTAAACTCCCACGGGAATTTGGGGCTCTGAATAATTATTGGATCATTCCAAACAGTGCTCCTATCGGAGTACATGAGGTAATTATTAACTCCATCTATACGGGCCAGCATAACAAATTTCCCCTTTATTTTTCTTGGAAACATTGCTAGATTTTTATTTTGAGCACCATCACCATGTAACGGCATGACTCGGAAGGTATAAAAATCTTCAGTGGAAAGGAGCTTGGGAAGAATAGTATGTCCATTATACGCGGTATAGGTAGCATAGACCTTTTCAGAATTATCGTCATCCGTGAATTTCACAAAACGCGCATCTTCTATACCTTTACTTTCAGCCATTGATAGTGGAAAAATAACCCTTTCAGTTATATCTGAGTCATGCGTAAACTGAACATCATAAAAAGAATCAGCTAACCACGTAACTTCTTGTAATGCCAATCTTCTATCAGTACTGAGCTCATGGTCCTTCAATAATTTACTAACCGCCTCATGAAGAGCGAAATATTCAAATCTATCAGGCAAATCTTGCATAATACTTTTGGAATATCTATAGGGAATCTGCATTTCCTCTAGCTTCCTGATAAATCGCTTTTTATTATATAGCTTTTTATGAATGATCTCAGCCTTGTCTATATGGCTTCCGGTTTTCATAATTTGCAGATCATTATTCTTGTCAAGTATTCCCCTTCTGAAAACAATTGAAGAAAGGTGGCCTTCACCCGTAGCTCTAAAAGATATTATTACCCTCTTTTCCCCATCATTAAGGTACGATTGATCAAAGTCCTCTACCATAGAAGGATTGAAGAAAGCTGCCGATTCAATAGAATATTCCATGGTAGTGTAAGAGCCAATGAGCATCTTTCTTTCATCAGACAACTCATTAAAGGAAATCCCCATATGTTCAATAAGGCCTTTTAAATTATGGCAATGTTTAAAAAAAACCTTACTTATGTTTCTGTGTCGGCTGGCAAATTCCCTTAAAGTTTGCTCCAGTATAAAATACACTTCTGTATCACTCATTATCATGATATTGTTAATGAGTTTTATAGTGCGCTCATCACCATTCATAAAATAACGAGCCACCACCCTGCTCGGATCTGGCATGAATTTAATGTTTTTACGAATTACTGATACTCTCATAAGTTGATAACCAATGTTAATTAGTAATGACTCAGTATAATGTAGTATTTCACTACATTTTCATAGCCGTTGATTCACCTTTTTTTAATAGACATAATGCCTCTATCTAAAGCTCTATGACAGCAGAGCCTCTCTCTGGTTATTGATTATTTGTATTGCAACAGTATAGTAGGCGATAAGCAGCAGCACAATTGGTCGATAGGTTGTGATGAATGATATCACCTTGACCTCATTCACCTCCAAAGGCCCTTCTGTTGCAGAGCCATCCGAAGCACTCCCTGACTCGCTTGTCAATAACTTGGGTTTTAAAAATTTAGAGGTTCTGGAGATGAAATGTTTAAGGCAAATGCTAATGATAAAATAATATCATTAGGAAAAGTATAGTTTATCAAAGCTAAAGAACTGGTTTATCCAAATCATCAACATTGATAACTACACCCCCTAAGAGTAATAAATGCTTCAAGCTTCACATAAGGCATAGATAACATTGACAGGGCTCAATAAAATAGTTTTGATATTATAAAATAATGGTAATTATTCATTATCCTTCTTTTCTTTTCTCTTTGCTACTTTTGCCGCTCTTTTTTCCTTAAGGCTCTTAGTGGGGGCTGTCTTATCTGATTTCGATTTACCTTCTTTTTCTTTTGACATTTTTAATTTGATTTAATCGTTATTCATTTTACTTACTGTAAAGATGGCCCTAATATCTTTCGGCCTATTTGCATATTTGTTTTGACTTATTACATAATTCACAGATGGTAGATTATGCGAGAATGATTACAAGAAGGGTGTTATGTTAAAAACACTTCTCTCACCTAGTTTGCTACAGTCTGAAAAGCCCCTGTAAATGCAGTACAGATACGCATGCATCTGTTGACTATGCCAATTTTGCGTGGTTTCATAAGTCTTCTCTTAGGGCTGATGCTAGACCTTAATCCAGAGTTAAATTTTCATAACCACTTTTAATTATGGTGGAGATCATTTTAAATCTTACATTAGCTTTAATAATATTAGGAGTATGCGCGGGGATAATGATAGATTCACCGGTATTTAAAAGATTTGATTTTCCATCAATCACTACTTCAGCCTCACCGTCAATGACCTGTATAAAATTATCGAATGGAGTGGTCTTTTCGCTTAACGTCTCACCAGAGTCAAACGATACTGCACTCACATTACCGGTAGTCTTTTTAATAATTGTTTTAATCAACACTGAATTGGGTATATATTCTATTATTTCAACAATAATGAAGACTTTAGCCTTTTCCAATTCTGGATTTTTCATGATAATTATTTTTAAAGGAGAAATTTGAATACTGATAAATTGCTATCAGTATTCAAATATTTTAAGTTTTGTTTAAAATGCTTATTCGACATTCCTCTCGAACAGGTTTTTAAAACTCGTTCCCATTTCATCCATATCGTGGTTGAATTCGGATTTAAAAGTTTGCCAATCATCACTTTCCCCATCAGTTTCGTAATCATTCAGGCGGTCTTTCAGTTCATTGTTTTTGGTTTCAAGGTGATTTATCTCCACTTTGTATTCCATTTTATTAAACCTTGGACCAGTATCCACACTGTCTTTATATGCAGATATAACCCGCTCATTTTCATCGATTTTTGATGACATCTCAGCTTTATACTGCTCAATTTCGGTGAGATAATCATCCTTAGCCTGAATCATATCTTCTTCAGGGTTTTGGTCTATGAGCTCTATATCTTTTGAGGGTTCGTCTGTTGCAGGTGTACATCCTGATAGCACCGTGCACAAGAGCCCGGATAAAATAAATACAGACATTAATGATCTTTTCATGATAAGTTATTTAAAGGGTAGAATAGAAGGGTTTTGCTAAATTGTATTTCAGAAACCACTGTTGCAAAGTTGTCAATCATTAACACGCTATACCTTACAGAGTAAATCAGGAGTATTATATAGATCACAGGTTTTAGTCAATTAACTGTATGGAATTCGTATAGGTAATTGTAAACCTTACCAATATGAATAAAATGATAATCATGTCTATGGGGTTGCCGCTCCATATTCAAAACAAGAGGGGAAAGAAGGCCACCATAGAGTTTAATAAAAGTGAATTCGTAGTTTGTAAATACCATCCCGATAACCCCATTTACATCAATGACGCCTCATTATTGGGGTGGTATCCTCGTAACCCTTTTAAACGAGTTGTTTATTTTCTAAAACAAAAAATGAATCCATATGCCGTTTAACCTTAGATGGACTCTTGGAGATAAAAAAGAAGAATTTCGTTGATTAAGAGTGATATATAGACAGGTGTGTGATATATGTAATATACAAGAATGATTGTATAACATACTCCTCACATAAATGAGTGAACTTTATCATAGCTAAAAAGAAATAAAAATTCTTTTCGGTATATAAACCAACTATTTAGAAGTTAAAGTCGATTAAAATCGATAAAAATCATATGAGAAAAATAATAAAATTATTAACCACCATAACGGTCATGTTTATTTCTGGCGCCTATATTTATGGCCAAGGAATGCAAACATCGCTTTTTAATGATGTGGACAAGATCATGTTAGCTGCCACGGAATCACAAGCCGATGTATTATCTCCCAAAGCATACGAAGAAGGTATGGAGGCCTATAAAAAGGCTAAGGATGCTTACAAAGACGACGGAGAAATCTCTGAAATTAAACAAAATATAACCCAGGCAGGTGGAAAATTTACAGAGGCCATCGATAATTCTAAAGTAAGCGCGGTTATGTTTGCTAACTCATTATCTGCCAGAAAAGATGCTATTAATGCAGAAGCAGGATCCTTTAGCAAAGACAGCTGGATGGAGGCTGAAGAAACCATGAAAGATGCGGCCGAAGAACTTGAAAAAGGAGATGCTGATGACGCCAAGGAAAAAGCAAGTACAGCCTCTGAATTATATAGAAAAGCGGAGCTTGAATCTATAAAAGCTAATTACCTTACCAATGCAAAAAAATTATTAGAACACGCTGATGATAACAAAGTAGATAAACGTGCCCCTAAAACTTTTAATGAAGCTAAAGGACTAATTAATCAGGCAGAGAAAGAGCTGGTAGAAAATCGTTACGATACAGATGAAGCAAGATATTTAGCTAAGCAAGCTGAATATAAAGCATCATTAGCCATGAACATTGCCCAGCAAGAGGAGATTTTGGCTGACCGGGATTTCGAAGCAGAAGATTATATTCTTATGGTATATGAGCCCTTAAACACAATAGGTGAAAACCTCAATCTCGATTTAAAATTTGACAAAGGTATACAGGGTCCTGTGTCTGAAATATTGACCAAAACAAACAAGGATGCATTCAGAATTTCAAGCCTGGAAGCCGAGCTTTATAACAGCAAAATGGCCAACCAAAATATGACAGAAATGCTAGCTGAACAACAAAAAATACAGGAAAATATGGAAGGTCAGCTTTCTGAAGATGCCGTGCAAGCCCAGAAAAGACAGCAGGTATTACAAGCCAGAATTGATCGTATCGCTGATATAGACAGTAAATTCGACAAGATTCAACAAATATTTAATGCTGAAGAAGCGCTTGTTTTCCGTCAAAAGGATAATATTATCATCAGAATGGTGGGAGTCAATTTTGACATAGGCAAAGCAGAAATAAAACAAGAAGACTATGCTCTGTTGGCTAAGCTTGAAAAGGCCATTGGTACCTTTGATAATGCCAGCGTAGTCATTGAAGGGCATACTGATTCTCAGGGAGCGGATGACAATAACCTTGAGCTCTCTGAACAAAGAGCTGCCGCCGTTCTTAGCTACTTAAGTGCTAATATAAATATTGATAAATCGAGGTTTAGCACTACTGGATATGGAGAGAGTAAACCGGTAGCTAACAATGAAACCAAGCAGGGAAGAACACAAAATCGTAGGATAGACGTCATTATTGTACCCACGATTGGAGATACAACTCTTAGTTTAGGGAGTAATGAATAATACTTTATATTAATGAATAATATTTTAAGGGCCAAGGCGGTGAAATGTTTTGGCCTTTCATTTTTTAAACACACTCGTTTATCATTTCTAAGAATATTATGAATCTTATTACCGTAAAAATTCAGATAGGCCTACTGTAAGACTAACCGAAGGAGTTACAATTAACAATAGATAAATATTTTACGTTATTAATGCTATGAGGTACACTGAGCACCCGAGTATGTCTTACACTTTTAATTCACTGATTTATGGAGTGTTAGTTCATCTCTGTTAACTGTATTTTTCTTGCAAGAAAAAAGCTGCATTTAGAATGCAGGGTCCCTTTATAAATATTGCTATAGATACCCATATCACTTCTATTGCGGAAGCAATTGAAAGTAATATTATAGAATTGCTTAATAAAGAAGTAACTTCAACCGCTAATCATCAAAATTACAAATTTTGGGTTTTGTGAAATTTTATTCCAATAAGACTTAATAATCATCTGATTTTTTAGCTCTTATTAAAAATTAACAGGTGCCTGAAAAAGATAAAGCCATCATTTTTTTTCTTTATTAAACATTGAATTTAGAAGAGACATTTAAAAAATTAATTAGACAATATAAATGGTAATGCAATGATGAAAATAACTAGAAGTTGGAGAGAACAGAAGATCATGCTGAAGAGAAGATTCTCAAATTTATGTGATGAAGATTTCGAATTTGAAGAATCCCAGAAGGAGTCTATGCTCGACAATCTGGCTCTTAAACTTAACAAAACCAGATTAGAGCTTCAGAAGTTGTTTGCGGAACTTCAGACTTATTAATATGACCAATATAGCATTGGCTCTTCATGGTGGAGCAGGAACTATTCTAAAAAAATCCATAACCCCAGAGCAAGAACATTCTTACTTGGAGGCGATGCAAGGTGCGTTAGATATAGGTTATAAAATACTGGAAAAAGGCAAATCTTCTCTGGATGCAGTGGAAGCAGTAGTTACCTTTCTTGAAGACTGCCCACTTTTTAATGCAGGTAAAGGTGCTGTATTTACCGCTGCAGGCACTCATGAAATGGATGCTTCTATTATGGAAGGAAAGAACCTTCAGGCCGGTGCTGTATCGGCTATCTCGGGGATAAAAAACCCTATAAAGCTAACAAGGTTAGTCATGGAAAAATCAGGACATGTATTTTTGTCAGGTAAGGGTGCTGAAGAATTTGCTCGTGAAATGGGCTGCAATTTTGAAGACGCCTCTTATTTTTATGATGAATTTCGATATAAACAGTGGCAGAGATTAAAAAATACCGACCAGTTTCAATTGGACCATTCGTCTAATATAGATGAAAAATTCGGCACCGTAGGGGCTGTAGCCTTAGATCAATATGGCAACCTGGCTGCAGCCACCTCTACCGGTGGCATGACTAATAAGAGATTTGGTCGCATTGGTGATAGTCCAATGATTGGTGCTGGCAACTACGCGAACAATCTCACCTGCGCTGTGTCATGCACCGGTAGTGGAGAGTTCTTTATTCGTGGTGTTGTGGCCTATGATGTAAGCTGCCTGATGGAGTATAAAAACTTAAGCCTAGCTGCGGCCTGCAAGGAAGTCATTCAACATCGTTTACCTAAAATTGGTGGCGATGGCGGCTTAGTCGCAGTTGATTCTCAAGGAAACACTTCTTTATCTTTTAATACCGAAGGCATGTATCGAGGACATAGAAATTCTCAAGGTAAGAACCAAGTATATATATATGCTTGATAGTTAGAAGATCGAACCATGGATGGAGATAACTGATATTTTTTCGTCTTCTACCCTAAACTGATCTCCATTAGCCAAAATATGGGTTTTGAGATTTGAGAGCGAAATAGGCGTTCCATTCTCTAAATGTCCATGCGCATTATGTGTTAACCCACTGGCATCTAGCACCACCACCATACCGGAACCAATTACTTTGAAGTGGTCATTTTTAATGACAAGGCCTGTATCTTCAGCCAGCCCAATCCCTATTAATTTGGGGTGTATAGCAATAGCTTCTGCCAATCGCCCAAACCTCCCTCTTCTTATAAAATGTGTATCAATAACAAGTTCAGGCATAAATCCTAGCCCTTTACTCATTAAAACGGCACCTTTAATAATGGCTTCCTTAATGCTACCTCCAGCAATCATTTGATGAGACATAGCCATAGCGCCTGCACTTGTACCTGCTATCACAAATTTCTCCTTTTGCACTTTCTTCATTAGCAATGCGTGTAACTCAGTACCCCCAATAATATCAGCAATTCTTGACTGATCACCGCCAGAAAACATGACACAATGTGAGCTCTGGAAGTGCTTTAACGTTTCTTCATCATTACACTGTTCTCTGTCGTTAATATGAGAAACAGAAACATTAGTACATCCTAATTCTTTAAAAGCTTTCAGGTAATTGCCTCCCACCTTTCGAGGAATGCTGGATGCCGTGGGTATGACTATAATTTTACAGTCCGGCCCCCCACACTCTTTTACTACATTAGCAAGAATACCTTCCTCAATAAAATCAAGTCCGTACTTCTCCCTCTTTCCCTTTGCTTCACTCCCACCTACTGGTATTAACGTTCCTTTTATCACTTACTTTGTAATTTTTTAATATATTATATATACTATCACAAAAATGGTTATTAATTCTATTAAATAACCTACATTTATATAAAATAATAGCCCGCCTGTAAACTAATCCCATTTTAATGATTATTAGAGATATACACGCCCTTCGTGGCCCAAATTATTGGTCTGTAAACAGGCATAAATTGATAGTAATGGTGCTGGACATCGGTGATATGGAGCAGAGACCTACCAATACTATTGATGGTTTTCATGAAAGAATAAAAGAAAAATTGCCCACCCTCTATGAGCATTCATGCTCAGAAGGATGCCCCGGTGGATTTTTTATGAGGGTTGAAGCCGGAACATGGATCGGTCATGTGATAGAACACATAGCACTGGAAATCCAAACCTTGGCGGGAATGGATACCGGCTTTGGCAGAACACGTGGTTATGGAGAGGAAGGGGTTTACAATGTGGTATTCTCATATATGGAAGAAGAAGTTGGTCTATATTCGGCTAAAGCTGCTGTAAGGTTGGCCATGGCACTGGTAGAGAATAAGCCTTACGATCTTGAAGCAGATATTCAGATAATGAGGCAAATAAGAGAAAAGGTAAGGCTAGGGCCTAGTACCGGATCTATTATAGAAGAAGCTGAAGCCAGAAATATTCCATGGATGCGCTTAAACCAGAACTCACTCTGTCAATTGGGATATGGAGTAAATCAAAAAAGAATTCAGGCCACTGTAACCAGTCAAACCAGCAATATTGGGGTAGAAATAGCGTGTGATAAAGAGGATACGAAATTTCTATTAGAAAAGTCAGAAGTACCCGTTCCTAGAGGAGAAATCATAAGAACGGAAGAGGAATTAAAAGCTTCCGTGAACTATATCGGGTATCCTCTGGTAATTAAACCAGTCAGTGGCAACCACGGCAGAGGAATTACCACCAATATTCAAACCTGGAATGAGGCACTACATGGCTTTGCCTCTGCAAAGTTAATTTCCAATGCTATCATTATAGAAAGATATTTAGAAGGTGAAGATTATCGCTTATTAGTCATTAATTATAAACTGGTAGCAGCATCGATACGTACTGCCGCACATATTGTTGGTGATGGAAAAACTACTATTCAAGGGCTTATAGACCTGACAAATCAGGACCCCAAGCGCGGCTATGGGCATGAAAAGGTACTTACCCTTATAGAGGTTAATGATATGACCTTAAATATTTTAGAAGAAAAAGGACTTACACCTCTTTCTGTATTAAATGATGGCGAGGTACTCAAGCTCAAGGACACTGCTAATTTAAGTACAGGCGGCACGGCTGAGGATGTAACTGACCTTGTACATCCATATAATATTTTTATGGCAGAGCGCATAGCCAAAATCATAGACTTGGATATATGTGGCATAGATATTATTACCACGGATATTGGTCAGCCTCTTCCTGAAACCGGTGGCGCAGTATTAGAGGTTAATGCAGGGCCGGGATTTAGAATGCACCTGTCTCCTACTAAAGGGTTACCTAGAAATGTAGCCGGACATGTCTTGGATATGCTTTATCCTCTTGGCTCCTCTTCCAGAATTCCTATAATAGCTGTAGCAGGCACAAACGGAAAAACTACTACCACCCGTCTCATTGCTCATATGGCAAGAATGAAAGGCTACAAGGTGGGCTATACTACCACAGACGGTGTTTACATTCAAAATAGGCTTATGATGGCCGGTGATTGTACAGGACCTGCCAGTGCTGAATTTGTACTTAAAGATCCGACAGTAGATTTTGCTGTATTAGAATCGGCTAGAGGTGGTTTGTTAAGAGCTGGATTAGCATTTAAAAATTGTGATATCGGCATTGTAACTAATGTTGCTGCTGACCATCTGGGCTTAAAAGGCATTGAAACTATAGAGCAACTAGCTAGGGTAAAGAGTGTTATACCTGATACTGTATTTCCTCATGGTTATGCTATACTCAATGCAGATGATGATTTAGTATATGAAATGCGAGAAAGTGTAAAATCCAATGTCGCGCTCTTTTCTTTGGATGAAAATAATGAGAGAATTATCAAACATGGAAAATCAGGTGGTTTGTACGCTATCTATGAAAACGGATATATCACCATTTGCAAAGGAGAATGGAAAATGCGAGTTTCTAAGGCTATAAATGTACCCCTAACCTTTGAAGGAAAAGCCATTTTCATGATCCAAAATCTACTACCTGCGGTACTAGCGGGCTATATTGAAAATTTTTCTATCGAGGATATGAAGCTGGCGTTAGAATCATTTGTTCCTTCTCCTGCTCTGACTCCCGGAAGGCTTAATATGTTTAGATTCAGGCATTTCGATGTTTTGGTAGATTATGCTCACAATCCTGCCGGTCTCAGTGCCCTAAAGCAAATGATAGATAAAATGGACGGTTATCCTAAAGTGGGCATTATAGCAGGAATTGGAGACAGAAGAGTGGAAGATAATATAGAAATAGGAGCTGTAGCTGCCAGTATGTTTGATAAAGTCATTATAAGACAAGATAAAAACCTGAGAGGTAAAACTGAAGATGAAATTATTGAAATGGTTTATAGTGGTATAAAAAGTGTAGATCCTAATAAGCCAGTATCTATTATTACTCAAGAGAATGAAGCTGTAGCCATTGCTATAAACACAGCAGAGGAAGGTTCACTTCTGGTATTATGTACTGATGCCGTTCAAGAATCACTGCAATTAATCATGAAATTCAAAGAAGATGAGGCCAAAAGACTCTATGACTTCGAGTAAACTTCAAGATTGTTAATGATATTCTCATTTAATTTTAGTATTAATCCACAAAAAATCTCAATCTATTACTTTCTAAGTGTTGGAATTGATTTCCAGTATATTCAACTCTGCGAGAAAAGAGATGAAAACCACTAAAGTTGTCGCCACAAACGAGCTGAAGGGGAAGTTGCAGTCAAAGCGTTCAGAAATAGAAAAAATACAGCACACTGAAGTCTATAGAGTGTTAGTTAGTGTATTAGTGCTAACGATCGGGTGTGTTATTGAATCGTTCGTTAATGACAAATACACAAAATCATTTAGTGGCTTCGATTTTCAAGTTCATTAATCTTTTCAAGGTATTCTTTTTCTTTGCGTTGCATTTCTTCCTGTGTAGCTGTTAATTCCTCCATGTTTTGGCGCATTTCTTCTTCTTGAGCCCTCATTTCTTCTGTTTGTTGTTGAGTTTGTTCAAGAAGTCTTCGCGTCCTTTCATTTACTCTCAAGGTTGATATTGTTGAAGCCACATTTTCGGCCAATTTTTCTACAAATTCAATTTGGTAACTTTCATATACATTTAATGAAGCAATCTCGATAATACCATATATCTCTTCGTTCAATTTAAGAGGAACTACTAATATACTTTTCGGATTAGTATCGCCCAGACCAGAAGTAATTTTTACATAATCATTAGGCACCTCTTTTAAGTAAACAGTATTTTGCTCTATCCATGCACGTCCTGCTAGTCCTTCACCTTTTTCAACGCGACCTTTTAAGAATTTTTTATTTCCCCAAGCATAATACGACACCATTTCCAAATAAGGATTATCCTTTTCATCATCATTTACAATAAACATCACCCCTTGGTTAGCCTCTAAATATTTTACCACATAAGCTAAAATTTTATCTGTCATACCTTCTAGATGTCCTTGATTATTTCTAAGGATGTCACCAAATTTTGCTAACCCCTCAGAAACCCAATTCCTTTTTTGATCTTCTTTTGAAATATCAAAAAGTCGATCTCTCATTTCTAGTAATGCAAGACCCAATTGATCTTTGTCTCCCTCGACTACAAAATCTGATTCAAATTGCCCGTTTCCAATTTCCATAGCAAATTTTGAGGCACTTCTAAGGTTTACTTCCAGTTTACCAAGATTTTGAATAGCTGTACCAATTTCGTCATTACTACTATGATTGATTTGATAAGTCAGATCTCCCTTGCTCAAATGCTTTATATAATTAATAATTTCCCAAATAGGTTTTTTTATAAACTTATTTGTTATGTAAAAACCTACACCCACCATTAAAATATTTAAAGACAATAGGGATAATAATAATTTTCCTAGACCTGACTGCTTTTCATTACTTTCTTCAACATAACGTTTCACCATATTATTAAACCTTACAAGCATCTCACCAGCATTTTGTTCAATAAATGTAATGGCAGTCAAGGTCTTTGGGTTAAGAATACTTTTCTTTTCAGTGTGATTTATTACACCCGCTGTATCCATGGACGTAACTTCTATTAAAGTATCTAAGTAAAGCTTCTGCTCTATTAAAATGTTTGCGTTTTTTCTATATTCATTCCACAGATCTTCAGCTTTTAACACAGTGGGCAAAATGTTCTTACTTGTAGGCGGTAACACTTTTTCATTGGCAATTCCTGGAGCAACGCCACCTTCTTTAAGGGCTATTAAAGATGTATTACAGAGTCTCAATGCACTTTTTAAATCACCCTTAACCTCATCCTGACCTCTCATTATTTGTTCACTATAGAAAGCTATCCTTTGTGATAGCATTCGTTGCCTGCCAGCCGCATCTACAACACCAGTATCTGTTTCCTGAATCTGTTTAAAAAAATTAACACTTAAATAATTTAGGATCCCAAGTAATAGAAATGATAATAGCACAGACCCTAACTTAAATTGCAAAGATCTATTAGCAAATGATTTAAAAAGATTGTTAAACATAAAAATAAATTTAATGTTATATAATTTATGGGTTTACTGTAATCATAAGCAATGCCCAGTTTGAGGCGGATTTCCTACCGTCTGACTTTATAATTTCCATACTTGAAGTTGCCAACATACTGTGAATAAACAGTTTTAAAGTTGATGTCTGCTGAGTACTTATAATTAAATACTAAATCTAAGTCAGTTCCCAAATGTGGATTTAGGTTTTCAGTAATTAGAGTTTGATTTATAATAGAAACTGATGAACTAAAACCATGAACTGTTAGAAGCAACTTAAATGCTTCCCTTAATGTAAGTTCTCCACCTAAATAATAATCCCATAACCCGATAGTCTTACCAGATTGATTATGAGGACTTCCCACATAGAAGTAATCCATTAATCCATAAAATTTATGGTGGGTTCCAAAAAGCGGGTCAAAAGAACTTGATTGATTCGCACCTTCCCAAGCTTCACTTCCAGAAACATAATTAAATCCAAGTTTGTAGCGGAAGGAGCTTCTAGTTTTGAATCCTAAGTTCAATGCTGCCAAATATGCCTCGGTTTTTCGGTCTGCTATATCCTCACCGATCTGATAGTATAGAGATCCATTTATATCTATTTTGGTGTTGACAACTATTTTACTATTGAATCCAGTTGTTAATAAATAGCTTACAGTAGAATCAGGCATTTGCCATCCAATATTATCTAAAATTAGTCTAAAGTTTGATTTTTTTATTTGTCTCTTAAACCATAAAAGTTGCAGGTTTTTATAATTTGGAAGATCTCCCCCTAAAGTACTAAAACCACCTGGCGAATTATAGATGTTATTAAATAGCTTGACTGGCTCAGGGATTTCACCGCTTAGATTAAAGGCCAAAACACCATCAACTTGCATTAATGAATCCTGATAAGCAAATTTCAATGCATCATACGACCTAGCTTGTGCAGCCCAGTCGAGATTGTCTAATATTCGAGCATCATCATAATTTAGCTCTTGCCTACCCACTTTCATTGAAAATTTTGAATTAAATTGAACTCCCGCCATGCCTCGTGAATAGAGGAAAGTCCATCAGATTTATTGATTTGGGCAGTTTCACCCCAAATTTTAACATCTTGTAGGGCTAAGCCAACTGATAATTTAGATTGTTTGTAGATTATATTTAATAGACTTCTTTGTTCAATAAAAAAAGCGTAATACGCATTATTTCCGGATAAGCTCTTAAATCTATTTCTAAACTCTCCATGTGGTCGAATTTGAACTATTACATTTAGCAGGGAATAAGATGCCTGTACAAGACATAGAAAAAAAATAAATGCTAGAACTTCATTCAACTTTTCATCCATAAAGGTTCAGTTTACACTATGCCTTGAGCAGTTGACATTAATTAGTACTTAATAAAAATATATTGACAATATCAATATATAATGTAACTATTCAATTGTCAATCAAAACAAAATGTTTTTATGGTTAAACCATAATTAAGTTTACTGTTAAAGACCCATCATGTGAGACAATGTCTGCTTTATAAAGTGATTAGAATCTATTTAATAATTGATATAAGACTAGAAACATACAATTCGAAGTGCTTTAAAATTTACTTAGACCTACATTTTTCAGACCTTAAATAGATTATTTTTTAGTGTTGTAAAAGTCTTTATAAAAAATTGCTCATAGCAAGTTCATTTAAACAAATTTGCTATCTCAAATACCCGATGAAAATATTATTTAAATTTTCATAATTATATAAGTGAAACCATTTTACTAAATGCATTTGTGATAAGTCTCATAAAACGCACCTATTTTTCCATAAGACTTGTGAGCAAATAACCCGAACCTGTAAATAAATCCATTATCCAAATCTCCAAACTAGGTGAATCAAAAAATTTGGCTTTCCAATTCAAATTTCATAGGGCTTATAGTTACTTAAGAACCTTCCTCCTTTTACTTCCCAAATAATAGTTTAAATACCTAATAATAGACATGGCACAACCGATGACATTTTCTCGCGGGTTATCACACCCCTCCTATTGCAGCATCTTCAGCGTCGGCATTGCCGTTTACCTGATTAATAATGCTGATGATTTTTGTGGCTTGGCCGTCATCAAATACACCGATTAGGCCCTGATCATTCACATTGGTAAACGGAGGTTCAAAAAGCATCTTTTTGTCTATGGTGCCGTTTACGGTAAGGTATTTAATGATCTGATTGATGAAGGTCATTTGGTCAGCCCGTAGCGTACCGGCTTGCAAAAAGTCAGCAAAGGCTGCTCGGGCTGCCGCCTCATCTAAGCCTATAATGCTCCTAATGAAATTACCCAAAGGCTGCTCTCCGTATACATTTTGAAAATCTTCTTTGTTCCCACGCTCTGATCCGTCAAATAAAATGTGCTCCAATTCCTGAAGTTCTGCCTGCGTTATGGTTTTATTATTGGCTAATTTAGAGATGGTTAGGTTGGTTTTATTCTCACGAATAAACCGCTCAACTCGCATTTTATACATGGTAGAGCCCTCACGGTAAATGTTAGAAGGATCTATATCAGCCACGCGCAGGTCACTGTCTTGATAGTTGGCATACACTGGTTTTACGTCTTCGTTTTCCAGCAGACTTACCAGCTCTCTGATTTCCTTCCTCAGTTTCTCCATTCGCTTTTGCGTAAGGCCTTTGTAGAATTCAGGGTGTTTCATTTTTTCAATGACAGGCTTGGCTCTTAGTACCTGTGGCACACCATATAGTTGGCTCAGCTTTTGGGCTATTTTCATTAAGCGTTCGTGGTAAAAGGCCTCGGCTGTGGGCTTGTTGATGTTGGCAATTTGCATCTTCAGTATGAGCAAATCAAAACGCTTGGTGGCTTCTTTGGCTTCATCAGACACGGGCAAGGCAGACAAATGCTCCTCTATGATGTGCAAATCATTGTCGGAGAGGTTATTCCAGCGGTCTCTGATTTGAAACTCCGTTACATAGCGCAGTTTCATGTCTACCTGAAAGCGTTTACGGTTGAGACTGAAAATAGTACCATGCAAAATATCTAATAGCACTTTTGAGAGCTCCATGTGCTCATCACTAGGGTTATATAGCAGGGCCTGACTTAGCTGTAGGCGGCTCTCAAATATTTGTTGGGTGATGGGCTTCACCGTGCCGCTTTCAATGCCATCAGGGTTTTCACCAAAGAATTCAAAATTATCACAGATATCAAAAATCAGAAACTCGGTTTTGTCTTCACCAGGACCGAATATATTTGGACATTTCCTGGTGCCGCGGCCTATCATTTGCCAAAACTTGGCGTAGGATTTTACCGGCTTAAAGAAAACCAGGTTCAGTATGCGAGGGGCATCTATTCCGGTGTCCATCATATCTACTGAAACAGCAATCTGTGGTAAGTTTTCTTTGTGTGGATCGCAAAAACTATCTATGAGCGTTTGCACGTGAGAGATGCCATTGTAAATAGTGCTGATGAACCCGGCAGGCTTTTCAGAGTAACGCTCTTCAAAACATTTCACAATAAAATCTGCATGGTTTTGATTGAGTGCAAAAATAATGGTTCTACCAATTCTATCTCCCCCTTCAATTTTAAGGCCCTGGGTCATGAGCACATCCAGCACTTCATTGACGGTATGTTTATTAAAAAGCCATTTCTTTTGCTCTTCGGTAATAGAGGCTGTAGCCCTGTCTAAGTACGCCTCACTGGGCATTTGGCCCGTTACCGGATGGGCAAAGGTCTCTTCATAATGTTTCTGCTCTTCTCCTGACAGGTTTTCGTATTTTACTCCTTCCTTCAGAAATCTGGTACCTACATCTTTCACTTTGAATGGACAAAGATAGGTAGGCGTGGCTTCCTCCAGACTGAATTCAAAAGTAGGATCTTCATCTTCACAGCCAAACATTTCATAGGTGTTGGTATCTACATGCTTTTTAGGCGTAGCAGTTAGACCGACAATCAAGGCATCGAAATAATCGAAAATGGCCTGATAACGATTATATATCGAGCGGTGGGCTTCATCCAAAATAATAAGATCGAAATGGCCGACGCCATAAAAGCGCTCCTCTCCTTCTACCGCATTGTCTATCCTCACAATCATGCTTTGGTAGGTACTGAAAACCAAACGGGTGGTATCGTTTTCCTTTTCTTTGGTGAGGTCAATGGCCGAAACATTAGGCAAATGTTCATTAAAACTCTTTTTGGCTTGCGTGACCAACGCATTTCTATCAGCCAGAAACAAAATTCGCTTAGCCCAATTATTTTTCATGAGTAACTCTACCAGGGCGGCTGCCGTACGGGTTTTGCCACTACCGGTGGCCATTACCAGCAAAGCCCTGCGCCTGGCACCTCGGATGCCATGTTTGCCGTCAGTAACTAAATTCTCTGCCACGCGCTGCAGTGCCTCAGTTTGGTAAGGGCGCCCCGCTATGGTGATATTTATGTTGGCCTGGCGAATGTCTTTTCTTGTGTTGCGCTGCTGAATGAGCCATTGCAGCTCTTCCTTATCATACAAGCCGTAAATCCTGCGTTGGGCACTGTAAAAGGTGTCATCCCACAGGTAGGTTTCATAACCGTTGGTGTAGAAAATTATGGGCCGCTGTCCGTACATATTTTCCAGGCAATTGGCATAAAAAAATGCCTGATGCCTTCCGGCGTCGGCTTGCTTGGCTGTGCGCTTGGCTTCTATAACAGCCAGTGGCTTGCCGTTATCATCCCACAGCACATAATCTACAAAACCATTGCCTTTAGGATTTTGTGAATTAATAGGCATGCCAGTGACAGGAAATTCAAGGTCTCTACCTTCTTTCAGGTTATCCCACCCTGCTTCTTTTAAATCGGCATCTATTAAATGTTTACGGGTACGAGCTTCATTAAATGGAGGCTCTACCGTTACTTGTCTTTCTTGCTTTTGGGCCTTGAGTTGGGCCAGGGCCTTTTCATTTTGTGCTTTCAAAAGCTCATAAGCTGCTTCACTTTCCTCGGCTTCTTCACGAGCCGCTTCTTCACTGGCTTCTAATTCCTGCAGCCTTTTTTTCATTTCTGCCATTTCAGCTGCAGCTTCACGTAGCACTTGATCTTTGAGCTCCTTTAAACGACGGTCTTCAGCCCCCACTTTAGGCACGTAGCTCCAATTAAAATTATCAGGGGTGTCAGGTTCCAGATAACTATAATTACGAGCAAACCATTTCAGGAAGGCAAACATATACTGAATGGTGTTTTTAGCCTCATCTTTACTCACTAACCGGGCATGAGCAGCGGCATTGCCTATTTTTTTAACGTAAAATAGGCCATCGAGCATTAAACGATCAGAAATCTCTGCTTTGAAATCGGGCTCGGTAAGCAGGTTATGAATGGTGGGCTCGTAAGGCAAGCGAATCCGCTCCAACTGAAAAATGGTGAGCAGACAATGCTCCAACACGGCGCGACACTTGATGCCGGTAGAATCTGGCTCACTGTAAACTCGCTCTTCAGCCAGCTTCATTTTGCTGAAAACCGAGGGCCATTCCTCCTTTAAAAAATGAAAATTACTCATATAATCCTAAAAAGTGCTTTAAACTAGCTTTTTTGGAAGTGTTATGCAAGTTTATAAGTCTGGATTATGATTTTTGGAATATGCAGGATAGCTAGGATTCTGGGTATGATCATAGTTTAAGAATATTTTTTTATATTACTGTCTTTAACTGTGATGTATATGATTTGTGTGATCGATGTGATTGTTTTTTAGCACCTATCATGGCCATCATAATCATCACGAGAATCATAGTTTAAGATATGCTGTACGTTATTGTCTTTAACTGTGATGTATGTGATTGGTGTGATTGATGTGATTATTTTAGTTTCTATCATGCCCATCATAATCATCACGAGAATCATAGTTTAAGATATGCTGTACGTTATTGTCTTCAACTGTGATGTATATGATTGATGTGATTTTTTTCTTTATCAGTGTCATCTGTGCAATCTTTCAAATCCGTGGTTCAGTCTTTTACCAACTCCCCCTTAAAAGCCCGCTGTAGTAAGCTATTGAATAAATCCTCTGCTTTGGCTAATTCTTGCTGTGCTTGTGCTTTTTGCGCTTCTATGGCCTGCAAGCGTTCTGCGAATTGATTTTGGAGGTTGATTGGAGGTAGAAGAATTAACAATTCTTGAATTCGGAATAATGCCAATTTAGGAACTCCGACAGCCATTGTTTTTTTGTGTATTTGTTTTTGAATGTAATCGGATTGTAAAGCTAATGTTAAATAAATCCCATTTAATCGACATTTATCTTTAATTAATAATTTATTTGCATTCTCTGTTAAATTAGCTTTGTCCAATTCTGCTGGTACAATTCCAATATCTCCAATATTTATTCCTACAACGGTAATGCAAACATCTCCCTTTTCCACCGTATATCTTTTAATTTTTTCTCTGGTTTCATAATTTAAGTATTCAAGATTCTTTAAGGTGACCTTACCATTTTTAATATTACCTGCTTTGATATACGGGTATCCGGTATCCTCTTTAATTAACTTTTCACCTTTAGGAACTCTCTTTCCTCCTTTTACATTACATTGCTCTCCTACGCTAGATATAGGATAACCTTTTGGATTTGTCACAGGATCCCCAAACATATCCAGGAATAGGGATTGGGTAAGCTGGTTGTAGTTTTCTATGAGTTGTTTGCTTTGCTGGCGCAGTTTATCGGCTTCATCTAAAATGGCCGCTATTTTCTTTTGGGTGGGGAGCGGTGGTAGGGGGATTTTGATTTTTTTTATTTCAATCAAATGTAAATTTGAAATTGTTGCCTTTTTTGAATTTTGTGTAGCTTGTCTTAAGGCGAAATTAGTATTCAAATAATGAACTAAATATCTATTAAAAACGAAATTAGGGTTTGCTTTAAGCAAGCATAAGCTAACAAAAATACTAAATTCAAAATCCCAGTCAATTTCTTTAGCAACACCAATAGTTCCATTTTTAGTATAGAGAATATCTCCTTTTTCCGGATTACATCGCTTGATTAATTGCCTATGTTCATTTTCTGAGATAAATTTTTTACTCTCATTACTTCCCGTAATATCCGTTACTCTTAAAAACGGAATTCCTTTCTCTGTATATGTAGGTGTATGGTGAGTCCCATCTGTTATTTGACTGCAAATTTCACCCAGAGTAACTATTTTCATGATAAATGCTGTGTTTTAACTGTGATTTTTATAATTTTTTTTGATGGACGTGATGGCTGAAATTTGGGTATCATGTTCATCAAAATCATCATGGTAATCATAGTTTAAGATATTCTGTACGTTACTGTCTTTAACTGTGATGTATATGATTGGTGTGATTCATGTGATTCTTTTTTATTTACTATCATGTTCATCTCAATAATCATGGTAATCATAGTTTAAGATATTCTGTACGTTACTGTTTTTAACTATGATGTATATGATCTCTGTGATTCATGTGATTGTTTTTTAGTTACTATCATGTTCATCACAATCATCATGGTAATTATAGTTTAAGACAACAATTTCTTCAATGTTTCCAGTGCCTCTGATCGCTGTTTATTCAGGCTTTCTATTTCAGCAATAATTTCGGCCGGAGGTGCGTATTGCACTTCTTCATACACTATTTCTTTATATCTGTTAATGCTCAGGTCATAGTCATTGCTACGAATTTCTTCTGCCGGCACCATAAATGATTGCTCGGTACGGTTGCGGTTATATTCATCAGATGTTTTGCCGTTTTGGGGATTTAAGGATTTCCAGCGGGCAATAATATCTGGTATATTGTTATTTTCATGGATGATATCGCTGTATTGCGTAGTAATATCTCGCTCTATTTCCACATGCGTTTCATCAGTTTCTTTTTTGGCCTCTTTGGTGCCTTCAGCAGCAGCTTTTTCTGACTGTCTGGTTTTTAGCGGAGTACGTTTGTCATCCAGACTAAAACCATCGGCCTGCATATCATAAAACCATACGTTTTCTGTACCGCCCGAATTGGTTTTGGTAAAGAAAATCACAGCAGTGCTTACTCCAGCATAAGGCTTAAATACCCCGGAAGGCATGGAAATAACAGCCTCCAGCTTATGTCCGTCTATAATTTCTTTGCGGATTTCCTTATGTGCTTTCGAACTACCAAAGAGCACACCATCGGGTATAATTACGGCCGCCCGCCCTCCTGTTTTTAGCATGCGTAGCATAAGGCCTAAAAAGAGCAGCTCTGTCTTTTTGGTTTTTACGGTTTGCAGTAATGATTTTTCCACTCCATCATAATCCAGACTGCCTTTAAAAGGTGGATTAGCCAAAATTAGGGTAAAGCGATCTTTAATATCATTACTTTCACTAAGGGCATCTTTGCCAATCAGCTCCGGGTTTTCAATGCCATGCAGCTGTAAGTTCATAGCCCCAATTCGCAACATGGTAGAGTCAAATTCAATACCCGTAAACATGGTTGAATTGTAATGATCCCTGAAAGTTTTATCGTGAAAATAATCTGCATGATGCTGATGAAAATATTCGCCTGAAGCCACCAGAAAACCAGCAGAACCACAAGAAGGGTCACAGATAAGGTCTTCACCAGTAGGTTCGGTCATTTCTACCATCATTTGGATGATATGCCTAGGCGTACGGAATTGCCCATTGGTACCAGCAGAAGCAATTTTAGAAAGCAGATATTCATACAAATCGCCTTTGGTATCACGGTCGTCCATTTTAATTTTGGCAATCATCTGCACTACCTGATCCAGAAGTTTAGGAGTAGAAATCATGAAAGTAGCGCCTTTCATATATTGGGCAAAAACCCCAGCCTGGCTGCCTAACTCCTTCATATGATCAAAAACCGTTTTATTATTGACCAAGGGTTTCGTAAACAGGTCGAACATGGTTTCTGGCTCTTTATTAATGAATGAGCTCCAGCGTAGTTCTTGTTCTTCTGCGGTGTAAAAAGGATTTTGTACAGACTCACCGATTAGGTTAGCCTTTTTCTCTTCCAGCTGTTGTCTTTCATCTACCCTGCGTAAAAACAGCAGGTAAGTAAATTGCTCAATAACGGTTAGTGGATTAGATGTACCTCCCGTCCAGAAAGCTTCCCAAATTTTATCTACCTGTGATTTTAATTCTCCTGTAATCATAAATGAATGGCCTGAATAATATAAAAAGAGGACTTAAAGTCTGGGTTCAAAATTAGTATTAAATGTTGAGAGTGGAATGAATTTTCAGAACAGAAGTTGGCTGAATTAATGTTTTTGACTCCTATCATGGCCATCACAATCATCATGGGAGTCACAGTTTATGATATTCTGCGAGCTACTGTCTTTAACTGTGATGTATATGATTTGTGTGATTGATGTGATGATTTGCAGTTCCTATCATGGTCATCATATTAATCACAGTAATCATAGTTAAAGAATATTTTTTACAGGTGGGATTTTTTCGAATTTATCATGTTCATCACGGCAATCACAGTGTAAAATTGTCATGGTTTATATTTCTTATTTTCCAATCGGTGAAATTTTAATCTTTTCTCACCAAAGTTGATCAGTAGCCCTACTTGCAGGTTGTAGGCTTCTAAATAATTGATGGCTTGGGCTAGATGCACATCTTCTAGTTTGGTAAGAGCCTTTATTTCAACACTGATTTTTTCATTAACCAAAAAATCTACTCGTCGGGCACCCACTTGCAATCCTTTGTAAACAACGTTCATTTCTACTTCGCGGGCATGCAGTATTTTGCGTAATTCCATCTCATAAGAAAGTGCCCGTTGATAAATCACTTCCTGAAAGCCATTTCCCAAGGCACTGTGCACCTCCATGGCTGCTCCAATAATTTGTCCGGTAAGTTCAGAATACTTGTATTGATCATCAATCATATAAAAAGTCCTTTGAAGTCATGTTTATCATACTCATCAAAAACATCACAGTCTAAGACAATAGTTTCTTCAATGTTTCAAGTGCTTCGGCATGTTCTTGGTTTTGGCTGTCTATTTCCATTTATGACATCTCAACAATAGTTTAGCACTAATACATTCTTTGAAGCAAGAGGCTTAGCGTTATAAATTAACTTTATTCCTTTATCAGCTTACCCTTGATAGATTCACTACCACAAGAAACATGGTAGAAATACATACCAGGAATTAAGTGGTTGATATCTATCTGCTCCTTTTTAATTTCCTGTCTTAGCACTTGGTTGCCATGGTTATCCAATAATCTTAAAAAAGCTTTATGATTTGTAGGTAGGTTAAAATGTAGATAGTCTGATGCAGGATTAGGAAATAGCTCAATGGCGTCTACTGAATCTGAAAGACCAGTGACTGGCTTTGGGTTGGTGGGATCAGTGGGGCCCTCTACCGTTAAATTGGAATAAAAATATTTCACCACAGAGATTTTCACTTCTTCCTTAGAACCCAGATCTCGTTTGTACACATGTTTATCCGTTACCATGTGATGGAAGGCCATAAGTTCAATAGGATCAAGATCAGGAATAATCAACTGATCACCAGCCACTTCTTTGTTGAAGTGATACCTTGATCTATCTATATCTTGCACCTTACCTCCATCGTAGGTAACAATAGAATAGCTGACAAAGTCATCATCATCGTCATATGAATAGCCTTTTACAGAAGAAGGAATCCAGCTGTCAGAGGTTTCGTCATAATACTTCTCTCTAACCATGAATAGCTTGTTAAAATAGTCGTAATTATAAGTCTGCCGCATTAGAGGAATAGAATTTTTACCAATATACTTGTATGCCAAGACTTGCTCCAGATACCCCCCTCTATAAGCATATTGATAAGCTGAATGTGCCACCATTTCTTCAGGCTGCTGCCCTTGAACATATTTAACTACACTTCCTAAATGACCATTATAATAGTTATAAAGCTCTTTTTTAACTAGCATCCACCCCTTAGTGATATCATAGTTCTTTTGTAGGGATTCTTTTAAGGTACCATCTTCTTTATAGTAATAGCTTTCTTGCTGTGATGGTATCCAGTTACCTGCTTCAATAGCGGGTTTAGAATAGATAATGTCTGATACTGAGCCGTCGTCATTATAAGAATACTCTGATTTGCTAACCGGATATTCCTCTCTCCTATTATTATCCCAACTCCATAGTTCCTCGGAGATTATGTGATGATCCTCATTATATTCAAATATCCGTCTGGTTAACGGAATAGTCCATTCTCCCTCAGACTCATCTAAACCATAAGTTATCAAACTGTCTAGCTGATGGATTTCAGTTTGTTCAGATGTTAAATGGCCTTGTTGCGAAGTTCTTGAAGACAGCGGCAATATACCTGATCTTTGTAAATTCAAGAGGAAAGGACTCACCTCTGTAGCTTGACCAAACACTGTAAATGAACTTATGATAAGGGTGAAATATAGAATAGTTGGTTTCATCGTTTTTCGTAAAAGCTTCGATTCGCTAACAAAAAAACGAACTATATAAAATAAAAAAGTTGCCTCCAGATAACAAAGTAAGTATTGTTAGACGTTTCCTTTTTCTCTATCATTACTGCTTAATCACAGGTAGACTATAGTATTTTTTTACTTTCTTAATCATTATCCAAGTGCCTGTAATATTTCTTTTTTTCCTTGCTGTATTGTTGAGGAGTCATATTAAGGTAACTTGCCACGTATTTATCAGGTGTATCTGCCAGAATATAATTAGCCCTTTCCACATTTTGCATAAACAAGAAAAGCCTTTTGCCTGGCTGCCTATGCTGCAGCAGAAACATACGATTTTCCCGGTCTAATAAAATAACTTCATGTAGCTTGAACAAAAAATAGCAAAACTCATGATGTTCCTTTGCTAGCATTTCAAGATCAGACTTCAGAATATAGAGCACCTCCACAGGTGTTATAGCCTCATGAGTTTCCTCGGAAGGAACATTTTCCAGATAGCTTTTTAAGCTGTTAAAGGCGAGCCCAGCCGACGTAATATTTAGAGTAATGGGTATTCCTTCATCAAAAACACTTTGAATCACCACCCCTTTAAGCACAAAATTTGATCTTGTTTCTATCTGACCTGTACTGAGAATAGCTTCACCCTTTTCATAAGCTTTCTTCTTCACATATTTGATCACCTCAGCGAAAACGTTATCAGAAAGAGGTGCTACAGAATTAAAAAAAGCCTTTAATTGCTCTAAATCAGAAGAAGAATTATTCATGTGCCTTGGGTAAAGCGTTAGGTACACAAATTTATATACTTCTTAAATAATTCAAATTGGGAATAAGACTTTTTATTAAGTGTTATGATGTGAATAAATCGTCACTTCTCAGTCATGGAGTGGTAGCGTATTGAGATCCCGGCTCTTCACATCATTAGGGCCGGGATAAAAGTAGTGCTAGTTCGGGGAGCCCTTTACTTGGTGCGTTCAATTTCCTTTAAGTTCTCCATCTTTTTATTTCTCAGGAAGCCATTGATATCTTCAAAATGCTCACGTATGCGCTTATTGCCAAATTCAAATACTTTTTCTGCCAAACCATCAAGGAAGTCACGGTCGTGTGATACCAGGATAATAGTACCTTCAAAGTCTTTCAGGGCATCTTTAAGGATATCCTTGGTTTTAATATCTAAGTGGTTAGTAGGCTCATCGAGAATCAATAAGTTAACAGGCTGTAACAATAATTTGATCATGGCCAGCCTGGTTCGTTCGCCACCAGAGAGTACTTTCACCTTTTTATCAATAGTATCTCCGCTGAACATAAATGCCCCTAGTAAATCTTTAATTTTCGTTCTAATATCTCCCTGAGCAATTTCGTCCACCGTTTGGAAGACAGTGAGGTTTTCATCCAGCATGGCTGCTTGGTTTTGAGCGAAATAGCCAATCTTGCTGTTATGGCCTACCTGCAGTGTACCATCATAATCAATCTCACCCATAATGGCCTTCACCATGGTAGATTTACCCTCTCCATTTTTACCTACAAAGGCAACCTTGTCACCCTGCGCAATGGTGAAAGTGGCATCCTTGAATACCAGATGATCGCCATAAGACTTGCTGAGTTCTTCCACTATAACAGGGTATTTACCTGACCTTGGCGCAGGTGGAAACTTCAGATTGAGAGCCGAAGTGTCTACTTCATCCACTTCCACAATCTCCATTTTCTCCAGCATTTTTACACGCGACTGTACCTGCAAGGTCTTAGAGTAAGTGCCTTTAAAACGATCTATAAATTGTTGAATTTCAGCTATTTGCTTAGCTTGATCGTCAAATTGCTTCTGCTGTTGCTCACGCCTTTCTTTACGCAGCTCCAGATAGTGAGAGTAGTTGGTGCGGTAGTCGTATATACGGCCTCTGGTAATCTCAATCGTGCGGTTGGTCAGGTTATCAACAAACGCCTTGTCGTGACTGATGACCATTACCCCTTTGGCGCTATTCTTTAAAAAGTTTTCCAGCCACTGCACCGATTCTATATCCAAATGGTTGGTAGGCTCATCAAGCAGTATCAAGTCAGGTTTCTTTAACAGTATTTTGGCCAGTTCAATACGCATGCGCCATCCCCCGCTAAACTCATTGGTAGGCTTGGTAAAATCTTCACGTACAAAGCCAAGACCGAGCAAAGTTTTTTCTACTTCAGCATCAAAGTTTACCTCTTCAATACTATAAAACTTTTCGCTTAGTTCTGACACTTCTTCAATGATCTTACTGTAGGCTTCAGACTCGTAATCTGTGCGCGTTTCCAGCTGGTGGTTAAGCTCATCAATACGCACTTTCATGTTATTTATTTTGGCAAACGCCTTTGATGCCTCCTCAAATACGGAGCAGTCGTCGTCAGTAAGCAGATGTTGGGGAAGGTAGGCAATCACTGACTCTGAAGGAAAGGATACTTTACCCTGAGTAGGCTTGTTAACTCCGGCAATGATTTTCAGCAGGGTTGATTTGCCTGCCCCATTTTTACCCATGAGGGCAATACGGTCATTATTGTTGATATTAAACGTGATATTACTAAATAAGGTGGTGCCGCTAAACTCGACACCTACGGCATCTACTGAAATCATACTTTTAAAATTTACCACAAATCTAAGAGATCACCGTTTGGAAGTAATCATTAGTATAAATTTTGTTTTCAAAAACTAATTGATGTGTGGAAAAGCAGGATTATACATCATCCCCTGCCCTTCTTTATCTAAGATAAGGAAGTTCTAGTAACTGCTAAGCTTCTGTTTGGTTGAGCAATGGCTTTAAAGGTTTTTCTGTTGAGCAGGATAGTTTAATGCAGGGGGATGAAACTAGCTCTAGCGGCAAATCCTTTTACTGATGATTCAATGAACCGCTTATTTCAGCTATATGCTTGGCATGTAGTACTTGCATAAAATCCAGCATATCCATAGCTTTATCAGAATTAACCTACTATCCATGAAAAAGATCTTAACCTGTGCTGTACTCGTAATCTTATTTGCAGCCTGCCAAAACCCTAAGCAAAAGCAGTCAGAAACTACAGCGAAAAATGTCTCAGAACAAAATCTGGTAATAGATGATGCCGCCAAAGAGCGGTTAGATGCTGTTCTCAAATCATTCATCAATGATAGCATAGTGGCGGGAGCCTCTGCCCTTATTTATGAAGATGGCAAGGAAGTATATTTCAACGCGGTAGGCTATGCTGATCGTGAAGCGCAAAAGCCTATGAACAGAAATACTATTGCCACCATCTATTCTATGACCAAGCCTATTAAAGGCACCACTTTAATGACGCTTTACGAAGAGGGTAAATTTAAATTAGATGATAGCTTAGCCTCTTATCTGCCAGAATACGGTGATATGCAGGTGATTTCAAAGGTGGACGCATCGGGTAAAAGAACATTAGAGCCTCTGAAAAGGCCTATAACTATAGCAGATATAACAAGACATACAGCGGGCTTTTCTACCAGAGCAGACTTTGGGTTAGATCAAACGTATCAAGAGGCGGATTTACGAAATTTGAATAATCCTCTGCCAGAAATGTCAAATAGGTTGAGCCAAATTCCGCTAGGCTTTCAGCCAGGTGAGCGATGGGAATATGGTATTTCTGTAGATGTCCAAGCTTATTTGGTGGAGAAAATTAGCGGAAAGCCCTTTGCTCAATATATGAAAGAGACCGTATTAGACCCGCTAGGTATGACTGACACTCGCTATTTTGTGCCTAAAATGGATAGAGAAAGAGTTGCTGCCATTTATTATAAAACTGATAGCAGCCTTACTCGAGTTTCTGATGAAGATGTTCACACTGTTAATTATGACCAATGGGCCCTTACTCCTGGAGGCTGGGGTCTCACCTCTACCATAGATGATTACATGAAATTTGCTCAAATGCTAGTAAACGGTGGGTCATATAAAGGATCTACTATACTAAAACCTGAAACTGTGAAGCTAATGGCTACTAACCATCTTCCTGCTGTGCAAGACAGCTTGTGGCTACCCAGCAAAGGGCAAGTGGGTTTCGGAATAGACTTTGCTGTAAGAACAGAACCACCTCACAGTGTAGAAGAGAACAACGGCACGGTAGGAGAATTTTTCTGGGATGGCGCTGCTAGCACACTCTTTTGGGTAGACCCTAAAAACAAACTAACAGTGGTATTATTTGTACAGGTATTTCCATTCCAGGGAAAAGTGCATAAAATGTTTAGAGATGCGGTGTATGGTTCTTACAGTAAGTCGTAATAGGTTTTTGATTAAAACAAGTCTTATAATTTCTTTAGTGAAGCATTTTTTCAACAAAACCAAGAGCATGGCTTTTAGGTAAAAAAACTAATCTAATTTGTGGTGTATTATTAATCTAATGGCAATAGCTTAAGAAATCTTATTACCCTTTTGTTGCTATATTATTCTATTTTTCCGGGTTCTGTAATCATATCCAAAAGAGGAAAACAGCGTTGAATAAACCATTTACTGCTGGACATGTTAAGTATACTTATAAATTGAAAAATGAATACTACTATTTTGAAATAAGATATGTCTCAAAATAACATGATAAAAGAAGCCATAAAAAATTGTGAAGATGAAAAGATTCACTTAATAGGATCTATTCAGTCTCACGGATATTTATTGGCTGTAAGCAAAGAAGATTATTGCATTAGATATGTAAGTGAAAACGTTAAGCTATTATTTAGTGGTGTTTTACTTGGTAAAAGAATAGATGTAATAGATCAGCAAATAGACACTTCCGTAACGGGTAGCACCTTAATAGAGCTTTTAAATACTCAGTTAAGAACCGAAAATTTTGATGGTTATAACCCCTATCACATTACCTTAAATGGTGTACCCTATAATCTCATAACCCACATTAGTTCCGATTTTATTGTTTTAGAATTTGAGCCGGACTCATCTGAAACTAAGGGCTTAGAAATTAACTCCTTTTTAGGGGATGTGCTTATTCACCTTAACATAGCGAATAAAAGCCTAAGGGATATACTTGCTACTACTACTATTAAGTTGAAGGAGCTATTAGGAATGGATAGAGTCATGATCTATCAATTTGATGATGACTGGAGTGGCGAAGTAGTGGCTGAAGCAAAAGAAAGTCATTTGGAAACCTTTTTGGGACTGCATTTTCCGGCTACCGACATTCCTCGCCAAGCTAGGGTTTTATACGTAAAAAATAAGACTCGTCATATAGCAAATGTTTTCTCTGAACCAGTAAATATACTTTCAGATCAAAATATTACTCTTGATCAAAGTTTTTGCCAACTAAGGTCTGTTTCTCCTGTACACATCCAGTATTTAAAAAATATGGGTGTTTCAGCTTCCTTTTCCATTTCACTGATATGCCATGGAAAATTGTGGGGACTAGTTTCTTGCCATAATTACTCCTCAAAGTTCATTGATTATAAAACCAGAAAAGCCAGTGAAATAATATCCAGCTACCTTTCTAACATGATAGAGCTGAAAACAGAAAAAAAATTATCATCAAAAAGAGCTGAAAATGAACAAATAGTAGATACACTGGATAAGCAGATAAGGGAAGACTGGAACCTGAGAACAGGCCTAAGCGGTCATCAGGTCAATTTACTATCTATCGGCAAAGCTCAGGGTGCTGCCTTGTGCATGCAGGAGGAAATAACAACAGTAGGTGATACCCCTCAGCCGAAGGATATATTAAGAATCGTTGAAGCTTTTTATGAAAGTGATATCAATGAAGATATTTTTCATACGTCATCACTGGCTAAGATTTTTCCTTTTGCTGAAGAACTAAAAGAGCTGGCCAGTGGTATGATGATCATTGTTATTTCCAGAGAGCTCAAAGAGTGTATAATCTGGTTCAAACCAGAACAGCTCGAAAGCGTATCATGGGCTGGTAAACCCGATAAAGTAATCTCTCAAGGTGATGAAGGTCACTATTCATTATCTCCCAGAACTTCTTTTGAAAAATGGGAAAATACTGTTACTAGTACCTCTCAGAATTGGAGACCCTATGAAATAGAAGCGGCTACTCTACTGAAAGATAAAATCAGTGCATACTTAAAATTAAAGGCCAATGAAATGCGCAGGCTGAACTATAAGCTTACGCAGGCCTATGAAGAACTGAATACTTTTAGCTATACGCTTTCTCATGATTTAAAAACACCTTTGAATAATATACATAGCTATCTAGAGCTATACGTAGAAGAAGAGGAAATTGACCTTGAAGACAGTTTTTACCTTAACAAAGCATTAGCTAACACTAAGCTAATGCAGAATATGATCAAAGAGGTGATGAACTATGCTCAGACTACTCAGGGAGAAGTGGAATTTAAAAAAGTTAATATTTATGATATTATTGAAAATATAATTTCTCAGTTAACTAAAGATAGTAATGATTGCTTTATAGACAACCAATTAGCGAAGGATACCTACGTTAGCGGTAATTCAGTGATGTTATTTCAAATATTTCTTAACTTGATAGAAAATGCCGTTAAATACCAAAACAAAAACGCTGATTGTTTTGTTAAAATCTACAATAAACAATACGAAGATAAAATTGAATTTTACATCGAAGACAACGGTGTAGGCATAGAATCACAAAGTATAGAACATATTTTCAAATTATTTAAAAGGGCAAACAAAGACTCCAGCATAAAGGGTTCAGGAGTGGGACTAAGTATAGTTAAGAAACTAGTTTCAAAGCACAATGGCACCCTGGAGGTTACCAGTGAAGTAGGAAATGGATCAATTTTTAAAGTTACATTTAATAAATAAAAGAGATGGATATAGTTTGTGTTGAAGATAACGAAGACTTTACTTTCTTTTTATCAAAAGCCCTCAAAAACCAAGAAAATATAGAATATGGTATATATGGGCTGGCAGCAGATGCCTTAATGGCACTAAGTAATATGGAAGTTTCTTTGCCTAAAATGATTCTGTTAGACATTGATTTACCCGATAAAGATGGATTTTCATTTCTTAGAGAGTTAAGAGACTCTAATGTTCTTAAGCATATCCCGGTAGTTATGCTTTCTTCTTCTGAGAACCCTAGAGATATTCAAAAGGCTTGCCAATTAGGGGCAAATGCCTATGTAACTAAACCTGGTGGCTTCAGTCAAATAAAAGTATTAGTACAAGATATTTGCGATTTTTGGTTAAGGCATCATAGAAATCCGGCCGCATAATGTAGCTGATTATTTTATTAATCATTTTGTCTTATGAAGTATATAAACGAAAAAGATTTATAAGAGAAGTTAAATAAATAACTTTTAAAAATTGTATCAGCAAGAAATTCGCAATGGAATTATTAGTTAAATAAATATGGCCGCAATATAGTTGCGGCCTTTCTTTTTTACGCTTCCCTACTCTTTCGCGTTTACGCGCTTATTTCATTCAGGCAGCTTGAATGGTTCGAATCAAAAATAAATATCTATACTATTTTATTTTTGTTATTGTAATATGAACGATTCTATTTTCACTAGCGAGCACTATCTCGATTTTCATACTCACAGTATGCGCCATGTAGATGAAGAAGATGTGATGGAGATTGTGTCTATTCACCCAGGTAAAGACCGCGAAAAGAAGTATTACACCGTAGGTATGCACCCTTGGTGGACAGAAAGGCCTATTGATGAGCTACAAAAGCAGGAGCTTAAACAATGGCTGCGAGATGAGCGCTGTCTGGCCATGGGAGAAATGGGATTAGACAATTTAAAAGGTCCTGACATGACCAAGCAAATGGATATATTACGTAGCCAGCTGGCGCTAGCTCAAGAGCTAAATAAAGCGGTAATTATACATTGTGTAAGAGCTTATGACCAGCTCATCCATATAAAAAAAGAATTCCCTAAAATAAAAAAATGGTGTGTACATGGTTATGGAAGGCATGCTATTTTAGCGCAACAGCTTATAGATCAAGGGTTTTACCTTTCTATTATGCCTACTGTTAAACCAGAGCGCTACGAAAGCCTTTTTCATGAATTGCCACACGGTAAGTTGTTTTTAGAGACGGATAGCATGCCTAATGTAAGCATAAAGAATGTATATTCGCAGTTATCAAAAATTACAGGTATAGATGAAATTGATCTATGCCGGCAAATGAATAGTAACGCAAAGGAATTTTTTAGTAAATGAGTCATTGGTTAGAGCGCACCGAATTACTAATAGGTGCCGAATCATTAGAAAAATTAAAGAGAGCCAACCTCTTAGTGGTCGGTTTAGGAGGTGTAGGTAGCTATGCCGCAGAAACACTGGTAAGATCCGGGGTAGGTAAAATCACCATTATTGATGGTGATGAAGTAGATCCCACCAACAAAAACAGGCAGTTACAAGCGCTGAACTCTACTGTAGGAAGGCAAAAAGCCCATGTACTGAAGGAGCGTTTTTTAGATATCAATCCTGATTTACAAGTCCAGGTAATTGATAATTTTATGGAGCCTGACGTAATGGCTTCCTTTCTTCAAGAAAATCAGTTTGACTTTGCGCTTGACTGCATTGATAGCTTTGTGCCTAAGTTATCTATGATATTGACTTTAAGAAAGATGAAGTGCAAGTTCATTTCTTCTATGGGGGCTGGTGGTAAGCTAGACCCTTCCAAAATAAAGGTATCTGACATCAGTAAAACCAAGGAGTGTAAATTTGCTCAGCAGCTTAGAAAAATACTAAAGAGCAAAGGAGTGACTAAAAGGGTATTATGTGTATACTCTGAAGAGATTCAGATAAAGGATTCTTTAAAACTCACGGATGGCTCCAATTATAAAAAATCATTCTACGGCACTATTTCGTATATGCCGGCTATGTTTGGTATGACCATGGCCGCAGAGGTAATTAAGAGGTTGATGAAATAGTTAGCAGATAATATTTAGCGTATTTTGAAATGAAGGTTTTAGCACTTGTATTTCTTTCCAATTGGACTAATTTTGCTTTACAATTTTAATATTAATATGACAGACAGCTCAGAATCTCTTAATTTTATAGAACAAATTGTTGCAGAAGACTTGGCCAACGGACTGCCAAAAGAAAACCTTCGCTTTCGTTTCCCTCCAGAGCCCAATGGCTACTTACACATAGGCCATGCCGCCTCTATATGCCTTAATTTTGGACTAGGAAATAAGTTTAATGCACCAGTAAACCTTCGTTTTGATGACACTAACCCTACTAAAGAAGAACAGGAGTATGTGGACGCCATCAAAAATGATATTCAATGGTTGGGTTTTCAATGGGCACAGGAATGCTACTCTTCTGACTATTTTCAGCAGTTATATGACTGGGCTATCGAGCTAATAAAAAAAGGGAAAGCCTATGTAGATCCTCAATCAGCAGAAAAAATGGCTGAGCAGAAAGGTACACCTACTACACCAGGTACTCCAAGCCCTTATCGTGATTCTAGCGTAGAGGAAAATCTGGAGATCTTCGATAAAATGAAAAATGGAGAATATCCGGCAGGTGCTTACGTGCTAAGAGCTAAAATAGATATGGCCTCTCCTAACATGCTTATGCGAGATCCCCTACTCTATCGTATTGTAAATAAACCTCACCACCGCACAGGTAGCGAATGGTGCATTTACCCTATGTATGATTGGGCTCATGGAGAATCTGACTATATAGAGCAAATATCTCATTCTATCTGTACTCTGGAGTTTAAACCTCACCGTGAGCTTTATGATTGGTTTCTGGATCAGATTTATGATGATAATAAACAAAGACCTAAGCAGCGTGAGTTTGCCAGACGTAACCTGAGCTACACGGTAATGAGCAAGCGTAAATTACTGCAATTGGTAGAGAGCAAAACCGTTTCTGGCTGGGATGATCCTCGCATGCCTACTATCTCAGGCCTAAGACGAAGAGGATATACACCTGAATCTATAAAAAAATTTAGCGAAGTATCTGGTATCACCAAACGTGATAGTGTTACCGATGTGTCTTTATTGGAATTTTGCATTCGCGAAGACTTAAACAAAACGGCTACACGTGTAATGGCCGTGTTAGATCCGGTGAAGCTGGTGATTACTAATTATCCTCAAGATAAAGTAGAAATGCTCGAAGCTGAGAACAACCCTGAGGATCCTAAAGCAGGAACTCATGAGGTGCCCTTCTCAAGGGAGCTCTACATAGAACGTGAAGATTTTAAAGAAGAGGCCAATAGCAAATACTTCAGGTTATCTTTAGGGAAAGAAGTACGATTAAAAAGTGCTTATATCATCAAAGGTGAGTCTGTAGTGAAGGATGAAAATGGAAATATCACAGAGATCCATTGTACTTGCGACCTTGATTCACGCTCAGGAAGTGGTACTGAAGCGAGTATGAGAAAAGTAAAAGGTACGCTGCATTGGGTATCTATAGCTCATGCGGTGAAGGCAGAAGTTCGTGAGTACGACCGTCTGTTTTTAGATGAGGCTCCGGATAGCCATGAGGGCAAAGATTTTATGGAATTTGTAAACCCTGATTCTCTTAATATAATCAAAGAAGCCTATTTAGAGCCATTTTTGAAAGAAGCACAATTAGAAGATAAATTTCAGTTTCAGAGATTGGGCTATTTTACCTTAGATAAAAATGCCTCTGCAGAACATCTTATTTTCAATAAAACAGTTGGTTTAAGAGACTCATGGGCTAAGCAACAGTCAGAGAAAAAAGCTCAAAACCAACCTCAGCCCAAAGCGAATAAGAATCAGCCTCAGGCTCAAAGAAGTGCTTTAAATGAGATGCAAAAGATAAGTAAAAAATACACTAACTTATCTGGTGCGAAGCTGGAAGCTGCCCGAGCAGATATTGAAAAGCTGGCAGAAGAAATTACTTATGATGAGCTGGAGCCACTATTTAACACTGCTGCTAAGAAAGTAGGAACAAGAATAGGTGTAATGATAAGCTTAGGCGTTTTACTTAAAAATGGCCAGGAACGTAATGACAGCATTAATGAATTCATCAGCAAAGGAGCGGAAGATAACAACGAGCTATTAGCTGAAGAGGCTAATAAGCTGGGGTAAAGAATGGAGATATTTGATTAATCGAATTTCACCATTATTATAAATTAGGAAAAAAGCATCTAGAATATTCTAGATGCTTTTTTTTTAAGAAAAATTTACCCGAATAATTCCATAAGAAATTTAATTCCAATCTGTTACTCCGAGGAAATATCTTTTGAACTAATTAACAAACTCTTTGCTATTTGATAAGATATAATATCCTGTTATGGGATTCCTACACTCAAAACGGATTCTTTAGAAGAATTATCATAATTTAAAAGGGGGTGCTAAATGCTTCCTGATAACATAAGATAGACCGTTTGCTTCAGCTAAATATACATGCTTTGAATAGGCTCCATTTCAAAAAGGATATTAAGCTCTTTTTCTAATTCTTAGTTAGTATCATCTATTTTAATACATGATTTTTTATGTCATTAATTAAATTAGGATCTTCCCATGTATACTTCGCTAGTCTGTCATCTATCAATTTCCAAGTAATATTTTATGGTACAGAAAAATCAATATCTAAATGATATTAAGAAATAAAAAAATCAAAAGGTAAGCGTAGTTGACACTTAATAACTCTCCTGTAATGCTTTCAACTAAATAGTGCTACCATTCACCTTTCTTAGGTGTTTAATAATATAAAACCTATACCATTCTTAAGTGTTAGCCTCTTAGAATCAAGCAAATAAAAATCTATCTGAACCATATATGACAAAAATAGTAGTATACGACTTAAACGAGACTCTATATCATAAATCTTCGAAAGACGAATTTTTCAAATTTATCTGTTACAAGAAGGGATATAAGCTGCCACACCTATTTCAGCTTACTGCCTTAAAATTTCTGAATAACATAGATGTGATAGGCAAAACCTTTTTCAAGGAGAATTTCTATAATTATCTCGACAATATGCCTCCTGAAAAAATAGAAAAATATGCAGAGCAGTTTTGGGGCATGGAATATCCTGATTATTTCCATAAGTCTATGGTGGCAGATATTAAAAAACACCATAAAGAAGGAACATTGGTCTATATTATTACCGGAGGCTTTGAAGTTTACACTAAATATTTAGAAAAGATTCTACCAGTAGAAGTGCACGGCACCCGTACTTCTTATAAGAATGGTACTTATAAAGTGATAGGTGAAGCATGTAATGGTAAGGCTAAAGTTAAACGATTAAACGAAGTTGCTCCCGCAGATTATAGATTAATAAAAGCTTATTCTGATGATAAAGAGCCCATTCTGTATGAAGCTGAAAAGGCTTATTATGTTGATGATGGTGAAGTTATGCCATTAGAATCTGCTTCAGATTAAGTATATTATTGCTGAGCTATTAAAGCTGCTCAATATTACTTGACGATCATTATTAGGCTTAAACCGGTTGTAGTATCCGCTACTACCCATATATAACTTGAGCTTGAGCTCAAATTCTTGCTTTATGCACAAACTTGCATTCATGAAATACTGCCCTTGCATTGTCGCGACGAACAATCCACTTATCTTATTCCGAGCGGAAGCTCTATGTTATAACTACCTATAAACTACAATTCTTACTAGTATTAAATAAATCGCTTCACCAAATCAACTATCAAAGCTATAGCAAAGAGCCAACCGGTGTACAATAAGGTATATCCCAAACTATTTAATACTGAGGCTGATAAGTCTCCTTTAGTAGCAACAGACTTTTTCACAGCCAATTTAAGAGCCCGAATAAATATCCAGTATAGGGAAGCAAATATGAGAAATAGAGATATCCAAAATATGGCTTCAAAAACAATGAGAAGTACTACCATTACTATAGACATTACAATCCAACTCAGGATGGAAAGTAAACATCCACCAATTCCTTCAGTTGTATCAATATCCCCTACTTCCGGAATATTTGAATCACTAAACCACATGCCTGGTTGAAAATTCTTAAACTTCGGGTAATCATTAACGAGTTGGATGCCTTTATACAGTGCTATACTCAGAAAGATAAATATGACTACCGAAATCACACTCAAAGAAATATACAGATTAGCCGAAAGTGATCTATTATAGTTAATACCAGAAGTGTAAACCGTTAAGATGGTAAGCCCTATTGTAACAAGGGTAGTTATAAAAACTGTTTTTCCTTTAAGTACTAACATGTCTTTATTCATTGATTTCTATATAAAAGCCTCACTTTTTCTAAGTCAGTGGACGCGGTGATCTCATAAAAGTAATTCAGCTGCCATTTTTGACTGCGTTCTGCTTGTTTATTCAATACCGTATCCCACACCGGATACACCCGAAAAGCTCTCTTACCCTCTTTAGACTCTGTAGAAATAATGCCTTTGTTCATTAACACTGAGCCAGGAAAAACGAACTGTCCCCGTTGTTTTCTATAAGTTATATTGATCACAAAAAAGTCAATATCATCAGATTGGTTCAATGGCTCTATAATACTCTCACTATTTCGCTTCCAAAAAGTAACGAACTGTCCTGCCTTTTTGGGAGTAATTTTGGCTGCTCTACTAACTATATTATCACCGTTTAACTTAAACCGACAGGCTTCATAATCTTTACTCTCTAATTCTTCATTATAGTGGCTAATCTTATAATCAAGTACATCATAAACTGCTGATTTTACAAAAGAAATGGTCGGATACATCTAACGCTTACTAATAATTTTCACAATTCTATTGTACACTATCTCTGATAAATTCCAGGTGTAGCCATCAAAATTGGTGGTATTGACAAACTGAATCATCACCATATCCAGGTCTTTATGATATTCGGCTATACTCTGATAACCAGGAATCAGCCCGGTATGATTATATTTATATAATGATGAGTAAATTTCCTGCTCTCCATTCCGAAATACAGAACCATCATTTAAAGCTCTTAAGAACGTTCCTACATCCTCTGCAGTAGCCAGCATAGATCCATAATCCGTGGCCTTAATATCTTCTTCTACCCCTACGTAGTAGCCACTCATTACTGCATTCATATCCACGTCATGGATGGAGCCATAAGTATTTTCCAGACCAAGTGGAGATAAAATGGATTCCTTAATGTAATGAAATTTGCTATGGCCCGTCACCTTTTCAATAAGCATGGTAAGCAGCAAATAGTTAGTATTTGAATATTCGTAATCAGTATCTGGTTCGAAATTAGAGGGTAAATCCAGTATTCTGGCTAGTGTTTGTACTTTATTTTTAGGTGGATCAATCCAAAAATTAGCGGTATTGGTATAATTAGGAATTCCACTTCTGTGCTGCACTAACATGCTCAAAGTGATTCTATCTGCATATTCAATTCTATCAGTCAATTCCGGAAAGTAATGTGCCACCGATTTACTCAAATCCAGACGCCTATCATGCACTAATTTGGTGATAGCCACAGCATCATAGAGCTTTCCTATGCTAGCAATTTTAAATAAGGCATCAGTACGAGCTGGGATTTTTTCGGCTCGGTTATGCCAACCTGCCGCATAAAATTCAGACTCTTTTCCTGCTTGGTCTACATAAACTATAATGCCGTCAAAACCATGATCAATTGCCTCGTTTAACTGATCGGGAATTGTAGAAGGCAATGGTAAGATCCACGCCCAAACCAATGGCCAGGGTACAAAAAATAAAGATATGACTGTTCCGATGGGTAAAATGATCCTTAGTAAGCGCTGTAATTGCTTTTTATCCATGAGAATTTAGGGTTGCTTTCTGTCTCCTAAAATCTATATAAAAAACTAATAATCAAACTGTTTACTTTAAAGGGATAGCTCATTATTCTTCATAAAGAAGAACTACCTACATGGAAGGTGATCCAATTATTACCGCTCATTTGCTCGTAGAGTTCAATAATGAAGACAGTTTGATTTTAGTTGGAGCAAAGAATTAGGATCTCACTGTTCATACATTTCTAATTGAACGGTGAGATCTCAGGTAGAATATCGATATGGCTTCCAATTCTGGAGATTTAGGTACTAAATCATTCCCCTACTCTTGAGCTCCAGGTATTTATTAATAGCATTGATAGATAGGTTTTCGGGTCTGGTAAAGATGTGCTGAATACCATAATGTCTTAATTCACTCACTATAATTTCACGCTCATTGGCTATTTTATGAGCTATGGTCTTATAATATACATCTTTCAGGTTCTCCTTATCCTGCTGATAGTAGTCTCTCAGCTCTTTATTCTCAAACACAATAACCACCAAAAGATGTGATTTATTGAGTTTTCTAAGCACCGGCAAAACACGCTGCAGAGAATTTAAACTCTCAAAATTGGTAAACAAAAAGATCAGGCTTCTACCCCGGATAGTCTTTTTCACAGAGCTATATAGGTACTCATAGTTAGAGTCCAGCCTGCTCTCCTTTTCTTTATAGAGGGTTTCTAAAATCAATTTGAGCTGATTCCGGCTTCGGTCTGCCCTGATCACACTCTCCACTTTATCAGAAAAAGTAATCAAGCCGGCCTTATCCTGCTTTTGTAAAGAGGTATTGGCTATGATAAGACTTGAATTAATGGAATAATCCAGCAAACTCAAGCCATTAAAAGGCATTTTCATATACCGCCCTTTATCAATCAGGCAATACACCTGCTGTGATTTTTCATCGGTGTAATTATTAACCATAAGCTTATTACTTCTGGAAGTAGCCTTCCAATTCATACTCTTATAATCATCACCTATGGTGTATTCCTTTATTTGCTCAAACTCATAGCTATGCCCTATTCGCCTAATTTTCTTTATCCCGAAGTTAATAGTAGTACTCATAGCTGATTTCAGCTCATACTTCTTCATATCCATTACTGACGGGTACACAGCCACCTCTTCCTGCACCGGAATGCTAATCCTTCTCTGAACCAGTCCTATTTTAGAAGTAATATATAGATGGATCTCTCCAAAATCATATTTCCCCCTCACCAAAGGTCTGATCTGATAGACAAGCCTTTTCTTCTCCATTCCTTTCAGATGGAGGCTCTTGCCGAAATCTCTTATTTGTAGTTGATAAGGCAGCTCATCTATCAGAAAAAGGTCGAAGGACCTTGAAGACAGATTGGCTACAGTGATTTTAACATCATTATCATTCCCTAATGAAAGCAGTCGGGAGGTGCTTCTTTCCGCATTAAAACTTACTCCTTTGTTAAACAGCAGGATAATATCCAATATAACTAATACCAGAAAAGCCACCAGTACTGTATGAGCCAGGGGAAAGAAAAAATAAAACGGAAACCCGAGGATAAAAAGGACAAAAATAACCCCTAGGCCTCCGAAAAATCGGAAAGGTAGATATAAGTTTTTAATTTTCAACGAGGTACTTCTGTTTTCTTGATTATTTCTTCTATCACGTCTTCAGGCTCCATTCCTTCCAGCTCTCTATCAGGATTAAGTATAATTCTATGATTAAGCACTGGTTTAGCCACAAACTTCACATCGTCAGGAATAACAAAGTCTCTTCCGTTGATTACTGCCACTGCCTTAGCTGCTCTCATAAGAGCCAAAGACGCCCTTGGAGAAGCTCCTAAGAACAGATCTCCATTGTTTCTGGTATCATAAATAATGTTGGCGATATAATCCAGGATCTCATCTTTGATATGCACATTCTCTACATAATTGGCTCCTTCTTTGATATCACTGGCCGTGAGTACTGCGTTTACCGTTTTCATCAGCTCTTGAGAAAAATCAGACCTGAACCTTCTCAGGATAATCTTTTCCTCTTCCAGGTTAGGGTAGTCGAGCTTAATTTTAAACAAAAATCTGTCTAGCTGAGCCTCAGGCAATTTATAAGTTCCCTCCTGCTCTATGGGGTTTTGAGTAGCTATGATCATAAATGGGTATTCCATAGGGTAGGTCTTTCCATCTACGGTTACCTGCCTCTCTTCCATTACCTCAAATAAAGCAGCTTGTGTTTTTGCAGGAGCACGGTTAATCTCATCTATGAGCACAATATTAGAAAAGACCGGCCCTGAGCTAAACCTAAATTCTGATTCCTTCATGTTAAATACCGAAGTACCCACCACATCAGAAGGCATAAGGTCAGGAGTGAATTGTATACGACTATAATTAACAGAAAGTGATTTAGCAAACAGCTTTGCTCCCATGGTTTTAGCTAACCCCGGCACACCTTCCAATAATATATGCCCTTGAGTAAACAATGATACCATCATGAGGTCAATTAACTCATTCTGACCTATCAACAGCTTCTTAATTTCCTGCCTCACAGCAGAAAGGTTGTTCTTGAATTTCAATAAATTATCATCAGGCTGCGGCTGATCCTGAAAAACGTTTTCTTCCATCATTTACTGTTTTTATAAAATAATTCTATCTGATTATGAAAGGCCATAAGGTCTTCTGCACTTATCTCGACCTTGAAATCCAGCCTGTCATAGTGTTTGGCTATCGCTTCAATATCCTGTGGTGGTACTTGAGATTTTAAGCTTATCTTCTTTATGGTCTCTTGGTCGATCTTTTGTAATTGTATATAATACCTATTTCTTATGTAAGAAAGAAACAGTTGCCATGCATGATCTGCTACTCGCTTATGGTTTTGTTCTTCAAAATAAAGGTATCCCATAGTCTCAGCGAATTGTATGGTTGTATTTTTATTTTCTTCTAGCACAGGTATAATCCTTTGCCTTCTCTTGGCATAGAAAATAAAATAAATAATCACTGAAGCCAATAATAGATACCAGGCCCATTGCAAGGGAGGTTGTGACAGTATGTATTTTAGAGGGCTATCCTTACTTTCATTATTGGCAAAAGGAATCTTGCTATATTCATCCCAATACAAGTACTTACCCTCAGTCTGTTCAAACACCTCTTCTACATAGGTTAATAGTTCTTCTCTTTTAAGATACAGGTTAGTAAATACCAAAGGAGATGTATAAAAATAGACCTTTCCTAAGCCATGATTTATCTCTAAAAAATTGGGCTTATCACCTGCTAAATAGCCTAAAACTTTTCCTCCTGAGCAATCTATACTATCCATGTACATCCAGTAATAATCAAAGAGCTCACGATCTCTTATGTACTCATACGCAAATTGACTTTCGTTATCACTTAGGCTCATGTTAATTTTAGAGTCTGTATAATACCTTATGGAGCCACAGTCTTCATCGATTAACATGTTAGCCAGGTCAAAAGGGAAAGTGGTAGTAGATATAAACACCTCATTTCCTGCATTTGCAAAGGCCAATAAGCTATCTACATCTTCTTCTGTATAGTAAGAGCCCTGGCCTATGAGTATATATAGGGCATCTTTGGTATTAGAGTTAATGCTGTCCCTTATTGGGTTATTAATTATTCTAAAATTATCACCATAGTGCCTTTTTAATAGTTCATGATAAATATATGTACCATAGGGCTGCTGGCTTTCTATTTTATAGTTTTCTGACCAGTTAAAGTGCTTTTTTCGGTCATTAGTAAAGTAGAAAAAAACAAATACTACAATTAAAACTACGCCTATAATAATCAGGGAAATATTTCTAGTCATGAGCCTCCCTGTTATTTAAATATTGAAAGTAAGCCTTAAACTTATGACTCATTTCAATCAGATACTTATCTCCTACTTCTTTATCTCCGTACCAAACTAACTGATAAATACCTGTCAATTCCTCAAACTGACCATGAGTACTATGGTCTCTCATTTCCATAAGATACTCCAAGTTGGTTTTTTCCTTTTTCCATTTGATAAGGCCACGCTGAGCAAGTTCCTTTATAATCATCAGGTAGTAAATACGGAGAGCCAGCTTGTAGTTCTTTTCACTAACTGCCTTTTTCAACCATCTCATCAGGTCAGATTCCATCAGTTTTTCTTCGAGGTCTTCTATAGTAACCGCCTCTCCTCTATCCTTTTTATTTTTTGGATTACTCATACCCAGCTGACCGCCCAATATTTTATATATAAGAAAAGCCAATAGCGCTACGAAGACTATAATCATTATAAACTGAAATATTTGACCTCCAAATGAAGGCAGGCTAAAACTGCCAGAAGAGGGAGTTGATTCTTCGAATTCAATAGCTTTTTCTCGTTCCAATCCTTCATTACCTCTACCTTCTTTGGTACGAGTATTCTCACTATCGGCACCATTATAGTCTATATCTTTGGTAATATCAGCCCAGGTTTCACGGTCAAAGGTGGTAGACTCTTGAGCATAAGTGCATGGCGCAAAAAATATGATCGCTAAAAAAATATATAAATACTTTAAGTTCATTGCTTATTTGGCAAACGCCCTTATTTGCTCTAGTAAATAATCTGCTGTACTAATTTCTCTCAGTGTAAAGTATTGAAGATATACACCTATAGCAAACAGAGGAAATATCAGTCCTATGCCTATAATTAACATAGAGAAATTCAAGGCTAAAATAACATAATAAGTAAGATCACCTTCAAAACTAAAATTAGATTCTACAAAATCAAGATAAAAACTCATAAAAGGAGAATCTATCAGAAACAAAAATACTATGGTAATAAAAGATAACAACGTAAGCAGCCCCAAGATGCGTCCTGAACTAATATTAAAAGACTTACGGAAAGATGACATAGCGGCCGTGAAACTAATATTTTCTTGAATGTATATAATCATAGAATGCAGGACTACCGGCAGTAGAATTATAAAAAAGAGGAAAGATAAGAAGCCGTTTATGAAGAAGGGTAGATTAACCAAAATGGCCCCTGTAATACTGGCTATCACTAATCGTTTTCGGTTAACGTGGTATTCAAAATACCTGCATACATGAAATAGAATGAGGAAAGTAATGCCTGCAAAGAATATTGCATTGATAAAAAACAATAAGGGAGAATCTTGATAGGCCAGCAATTGCTTTATTTTAGTAAGCACAAAGGAATTTACCTGTACAAAGCCGGCATTGATCACATTTTTCAAAGTGTAGGCATAGGCACCCACTATTACAACGGTTATACCTAGTAATGGTAAAAAGTAGCTTTTAAATAATTTAAGATAAACTACCACGGCATGCCTAAAGATCTCATTAACCTTATAAATCTCCCCTTGGATATTTTGAGGCGAGTAGTCATCTATCTTTGAGCTAGTATCCTTGATAGGCTTAATAGTTCCGTTTTTGTACTTCTTATACGGGAGCCATACAAAGTAAAACAGCATAAATGCCAGCGAAGCTATTATTAAAGTTAATTTTATGATGGCCGGAGCATCAGTATATCTGGTAAGAAATGATTCTATTACGGCCGCAGAAACTATGATAGGCACTACTCCTATCAGAAGCTTGAGCCCCAGCCTGGCGGACTGTTGGAAAGCTCTTAGTCTGGAATGTGTGCCAGGAAAAACAAAGCCTTTGCCCAGTACTATGCCGGCCCCACCAGCTATTACAATAGAGGAAATCTCCAAGGTGCCATGTAGCCAAATGGTAAGCATAGATTCTGCCACCAGTCCTCGTTCTAAAAAGAAATACTGGAAAGAGCCAACCATTATACCATTAAACATAAGGATAATAATAGAACCTAAAGAAAAGAATATACCGGTAACAAATGTTCTGAAAGCTACTAAGACATTATTAAAAGAAATACCCAGAAACATATCTACCTCATTGGCGCTTTTATAGATGGCCATAGGGTCATCATTTTCTATATTACTTAAAGTGGTTTCCACATAAGAATCTCCCAGTATTGTTCTTACAAACTCAGCATCGTTAGCCGCTGATACTACGCCTATAGCCAAGGCCAGGAAAAAGACCATAAAGGCCAGTAACAACTCTCTTCTGCAATGGTAGGTGATGCTCGGCAGTTCTTCTGCCCAAAAACGCACCAGTCGGTTTTTGCCTTCTTTCTTATTTTTATAAATATTGTAAAACAGCTGCTGAGCCAGATTATTCAAATAAACCCTGATAGATCGGTTAGGATAATTAGTTCTGGCATATGACAAATCATCGGTAATTTGGATAAATAAATCACCTAATTGGTCAGGGTCTCTTTTTTTCAAGCGAAGTAATTGCTCAAACTTCAACCATTTTTCCTTATTTTGCTCAATAAATTTTGTTTCCTTCATTACGAAAGGTAAAATAATACATTTGAGCTGGCAATATGCAAAAAATTGAAATTAACACCACACAAAATGTAAGCATTGAATTTGAAATTGCTTCGCTTAGAGAGAGGATTATTGGTTTTGTTATAGACTTTCTGGTAATCGTAGTCAGTGGTTTCGTTATTACGCTTGGTGTAATTATTTTCTCCCGGGGTCTGGGCATGCAGTATGTTTACTATGTGGTATTGGCCCCTATCTTTTTATTTTATACCATATTAATGGAGGTTTTGAATAATGGTCAATCCTTAGGGAAGAAGGCCATGGATTTGAAAGTGGTAAAAATCAATGGAGACGAACCAAGATCCAGTGACTACATGCTCAGGTGGGTTTTTAGAATGATTGATATCTATTTCTCACTAGGAGCGTTAGCTTCCATATTTGTAAGTAGCTCTAATAAGGGCCAGCGCTTAGGCGATATGGCGGCAGAGACCACCGTGATTAAGATAAAGCCATCTCAAAAATTACAGTTTAGTGATATCATAAAAATCAATTCTATAGATAACTATGAGCCTAAGTTTCCTGAGGTGAGGAAGTTTTCTGAAGAGCATATGTTATTAATTAAGAACGTCATCGATAGGTATAAGAAATTTCCGAATCCTGCTCACAGAAAAGCTTTGCAAGAAATGGCTAAAAGTGCAAAAGAAAGGCTCTACGTTGATCAGGTGATGATGAATGATGTTGACTTTTTGAAAACACTCATTAATGACTACGTAGTGCTTACCAGATAAGCGTCAAATTGTTATTTTCACTGGCTTTTGAATATAGAAAGTAAAAAAGGCCGCCAAATTGATTTTGACGGCCTTTTTTCATCATCTATTCTACTGAAGATTTCACCTCAGAGGTGTTAAAATCTCCTTTTAAGTTCATATTTAGATAATCTACGTACTGAGCATATAAAAGTATATAGCTCATGGTATTATAAGCTACTCCGTGTGCTCCTGGAGGGTAGATTCTCAAATCAGCATCTTTTCCGTTATCAATAAGCGCTTTTACAAGCTGCATAGTATTTTGGAAGTGCACATTCTCATCCATAGTAGAGTGTGCGATAAACATCTTACCTTCTAGCCCCGCAGCTGCAGCGGAAGAAGCACTTGCAATATACCCATCCTTGTTTTCATTAAGTAAATCCATATAGCGCTCCGTATAAATGCTATCATATAATCTCCAGTCAGTAACAGGAGCTCCTACTAATGATACTTTAAATACACCAGGATGATTAAGCATGGTATAGCTAGACATATATCCACCATAGCTGTGTCCTCTAATGGCCATTTTATCGCCATCTACCCAAGGGTTAGTTGCTAAATGCTTTACCGTAGCCACAAAGTCAGCACTCTCCTGCTCTCCTAAATTACGATACACTACCTTTTCAAAATCACTTCCATAACCACCAGAACCTCTATTGTTTACACTAGCTATAATGTAACCTTCCTGAGATAGATACTGCTCCCAAGCATTGGTAGCATATTCATTATAAACCGACTGTGCGCCTGGCCCTCCGTAAATATTTAAAAGTAAAGGGTATTTCTTGTTAGGATCAAAGTCTTTGGGTTTGATTAAGTATCCATCTAACTTCTGCCCATCTTCTGTGGTGAAGTTAAACAGTTCTTTCGGAGCATAATAGTGTTCATCAGCATAGGTCGATACGTTTTTATTATTCTCAAAAGTCTCTATTAGTTTGCCTTTGGCGGACCATAATTCCACCTGCTTTGGTGTAGAAATATTGCTGTAATTATCAATATAATACTTGCCGTTAGGAGCTACATTCAAATGATGATGGCCTTCTGTGCGTGTCAGTTTCTTCTTGCTCTTACCGTTAAATTTAATAGTATACAGGTGTCTTTCTAAAGGAGAAACTTCTGTACTGGTATAATATATAGTGCTGTTTTTAGAGTCTACTGCTTCTACTCTACTAACTTCCCAGTCGCCTTTCGTTACCTGATTTATGAGTTTGCCTGAATAGTCATACCTGTAAATATGGCTCCATCCATCTCTATCAGAAATCCAGAAGAATTCCTTTTTATCTTGAGGAAAGAAAAATAAATGATTGATGCCTGCAAAGAAGTCAAAAACATCAATCCATTGCTCAGATTTCTCTTCCATAATGATTTTTCCCTTACCAGAGTTAACATCATTTAGGTACAGTTTCAAATGATTTTGTTTTCTATTCATTTGCACTACCGCTAGTTGGGCAGCTTCAGCTGTCCAGTAGATTCTAGGGATGTAACCGCCTTCCAGCGGCACATCCATCCATACCTTCTTTTTAGCGTTAACATCCAGCACTCCTATTTTAACTTCAGGGTTAGGATCTCCCACTTTAGGGTATGGCACATCTACATATTCTGAGTGCTGACCGGCATAATCCGTCATTTGAAAAATAGGCACTTCCCTTTCGTCTGACTGCCAGAAAGCAATGAATTTACTATCTGGAGACCAAGACCAAGCCTGAGCCAGGCCAAATTCTTCTTCGTATACCCATCCAAAACGTCCGTTATAAAAATACTCCTCAGCATCAAAAGTAAGTTGAGTTTCTTTTTGAGAGTTGAAATCAAATACAAACAGATTTCCTCCTCTTTCGAAGCCTACTTTAGACCCATCTGGAGATATTTCTGCCGTCTGGGCGTCTTTAGCTACTAACTTTAATGACTTGTCTGCTACCGAATAGAAGTAAAAATCTGAGATGCCTGATCTTCTCCATACAGGTCGAAAATTTGTTTGAAAAAGGATGTATTTAGAATCTTCAGACCATTGGAAAGATTCATAAGCAAAAGCCTCATCACTGCCAGGAAACTTAATACCTTCAGCCTTGAAAATCATTTCTTTTTTTCCACTTTTAGGATCAAAAGACTTTATTTCCGGTTGGCCATCGTCTCCGGTATCAATGAAAGAAAAGAGGTCTCCTCCTTCAATCCAATTGATACTTTGAGGGCCACTGCCTCCCGCTAATTTGCCATTAGAAAATAAGGCGTCTCTAAGGTTGGAATACTCCTGTTGCGCCTCTGAGATAGAAGCTGCTATTAGCATGAAAAACATGCATAAAGAGTACTTATACTTTCTCATATAATACTATTTTATTTATAATTAGTTGAAAATTAAATTCTTACATAAAAAAAGTGGTTGTGCCAAGTTACCCGTATTTCTGCAACTTTAATAGCAGCAGGGTAAAATGATACAACCACTTTTATAATTCTTGATTGGTGCTTATCCTATGTCTGAAATAAGATCAGTTAGTATAATCACTCCTTCTTTAAGATACTGATCATCTAATTCTATCTCATCTTCAGGTGTCTTGTTAGCTTCTTTGTCAATTTTTGCTCCGTTGATAGATACTCTGCTCGCTTTACGATTTTCCGCCTCTTCCATTTCCTGTTTACGCTTTTCTTCGTTAAGTGAAATTCTTGTACGTTCAAGGTTTTCTTTGAGCTCTCTTGTATCTTCTACCAGCTCTTTTAGATCTACATCGGTTTTCATTCGCTTATTGTAGTCATTATTAAGCTTGCTTACCATTTGAGTAGATACTTTGTCAGTCATATTGAACTTGGCGCTGCTGATCTGATCCCATGGAAGAGCACTTTTATTCGCACTTTCACCAAACTCTTTAGCATCAAACGCGGAAGGAAGATTAACATCAGGGCTAACTCCCATATGCTGAGTACTACTGCCAGTTACTCTATAAAACTTTTGTAGCGTAAGCTTAAGCTGTCCTACTTTCTCTCCTTCAGGAACATTCATATACCTGGCCAAGTCTATCATGCTTTGTACGGTTCCTTTACCAAAAGTCTGTTCTCCCACTACCACACCTCTATGGTAATCTTGGATAGCCGCAGCAAATATTTCAGAAGCTGAAGCACTAAACCTGTTGATCATAACTGCCATAGGGCCATCATATATAATATCTGGATCTTCATCCTCTCCCACCTCTATTTTATTGGCAGAACTTCTTACCTGTACTACAGGTCCATCTTTTATAAACAATCCCGTAAGGTCAATCGCTTCCGCTAAAGAGCCTCCTCCATTGTTTCTTAGGTCCATCATTAATCCGTCTATGCCCTTACCTTCTAATTCTTTAACCAGTTTTTTCACATCTCTGGTGGTGCTGGTATAGTCCGGGTCACCTTTTTGGTAGGCATCGAAGTCCATATAAAAGCTAGGTAAGGTTATCACACCTATGTTGTATTCTTTTCCATCTTTATTAAACGGAACAACCTTAGCCTTAGCCTTCATGTCCTCGAGTTTAATTTTTTCTCTCACCAGTGTAATTTCCTTGGAAGGACCGTTTACACCTGTTTCTGCAGGCAATATCTCTAATTTAACGGTCGTCCCTTTTGGTCCTTTTATTAGCTCTACTACATCATCTATTCTCCAACCTACTACGTCTACTATTTCTCCGTCTTCTCCCTGTCCTACACCAATAATACGGTCATTTTCATGTACTAAGTTACTCTTATCTGCAGGTCCGCCAGGAATTACCTGAATAACTTTAGTGTAGTCTGTTTCTGTTTGTAAACGTGCTCCTATTCCTTCTAAAGACAAGCTCATATTTTGCTTAAACCTATCAGAAGTACGTGGTGAGAAATAATTGGTATGAGGGTCAAAAGCTTCAGCCAACGTATTCATATATAGCTCAAACACGTCTTCGCTTTTATATTGCTGAATAGCCTTATCAAAACGATCATACCTTTTCTTTATCACATCCTTAATTTCATCTGGCTCTTTATCAGTAAGCTTGAGAGATAGAGTCTGGCTTTTAACCATTTTTCTCCATAGGTCATTTAGCTCTTCAGTATTATTAGCCCAGCCTTCTTTAGATCGATCCGTATTATAGTACTCATCTTTAGTATAATCATAATCGTAGTTAAGCAGATGATCACTCACAAAAGCCATTCTATTGTCAAACCGCTCTTTGAAAACTTCATAGATTTCATAAGCAGCGCTTAAATCTCCTGCTTTAGTAAGGTCATCAAGCTGGTTTCTGTACTTTTCAAAACTGTCTATGTCTGATTTCAGAAAATAGGAATGATTGTTATCAAGTGTTTCTATATAATCATCTAATACTACAGAAGAGAGTGAATCATTGAGTCGGATTTTCTTATAATGATAAGTATCCAGTATTTGAGTTATTAATTTGGCTTCATCTCCGTAAAAAGGCTTTGGCCGTAAAGTAGTGCTGTCATTTGGGTCATAGCTAAGGTGGCTTAAAGTACCTGAACTATAGGTTATAAAACTTAGCAAAACCAAAACCGGTGCTAATACAAATGTTATCTTCTTCATACGTCTTCTTCTTACTCTAAATATGTCTTCTATAGGTATTATAACGAACTGGTTGTTAGATGTTTTATAAAAGAGTTAAAATATTGTTTTTCATTAGCTCACTTCTTCAGCATTATATTCTCTCAGGAACTTTTGCGCCTGTATCACCGACTGGAAATTATAGGTTCTTTTATGTCCTTCAGCGTTTATAATTTCCACATTCACTAGTTCCACCTCGGCATTACTGCCAGTTTTGGTTAACGTCCGTTGTAAGTCTTCTGCTCCTGAAGTAATCTTTGCTATATTGAACTGAGTAGCTCTAACAGAACCACAATACTGACATTCATAATGCTTAATTAGTTCCCCCTCAGTGGTTTCTGTAGGCGGAATAACTATCTGCTCACGGATCACTTTCATGGTATAAAACCCGCAATTGTTACACTGTAAAGCTACTAGATGTCCAGGATATTTCTCTATTTTTATCTCTTTTGTCTGATCGTCTACCCACACATCATAATCCACAGAGAACACTTTTTCCTCAGCTTGCATGCCTTCATCCAGGTGTACATCTTCTTCATCCTCAGAGAGTAATCTCATTTTATTGCCAGTAACATGATTTATGCGCGGCATATACCTCCACTTTCTAAGTTTTTTGTTCAATCTAGTGGGATAATAGTATTTCAACACAAGGGCTATAACATAACCAACTAACGTGCCACCGGCTATTCCCATAAAAAGCCTAACCGAAAACCATATCCAATCAAAAGAAATAGTGCCTCTTCCATAGGTGTTAATTAGGCAACCAAGAGCTATTCCTAAGCTGATAAAACATATCTGATAAGTTCTTATTTCATGTTTACGTAAGTAGTCATATTTATCTTTAAAGCCCTTAATGCCTGATACTCTTACCTTGTGATAAATATAGATTATTATAGCAATAATGGAGAAGAGGATAGTGCCAATAAACATGACCTGATGCCATGTACTTAAAAAGGCTTCTCCGGTAGATGATTCTTGCATTTTGATTTGTTAGGTTTAGTGGTTCAATCGTTAAATATAACCAAATTGTGTGTGAATTAATTGGTAATAAATAAAATTAATGCCCATAGAAACCTATTAGGATCGATTGTTTTACCAATAGGAACAATAATAATACCCAACCAATAACAAATTGATAATAAAGGAAAAGCGATGCACCGCAAATAATTAGTCGTTTTATGAGTAGTGTAAAATTACACGATATTTATTGCAGCATTATTTTTAATTACCACCTTATTGTTTATTATTGTGCTAATTCTTGTGAAGAATTACACAGACATGAATCTTTACCAAAAAAGAAAAATTGATCAAGAGTTTATAGTTTTTACGAAAAGGCATTTTGTTAAACCCTCTCAATGTAAAAATATGAGAGAAATACAATTTTACATCCATGAACTTAAATGTAAGATAGAAGAGCTAAAAAGAAGCTTTAATTATGTTCCTGAGCAGGCTACTTATCTTTTGTCTCAATACAAAGAGGTATTAGAGGATCTTTTGATATTGGATTACAAGAATTCTTACTAAATCAGAACATTATATGGCTTTAATGCATGGTATGCGTTTTGTTCCCTCTCCTATCCCGCTAAGATATAGCATGATTTATACAGCTACCGCTAATTCATCGGGAAGGATGCAATACCATAAAATTAAACCTGATGAGTACAAAGAAAGAATCAGCAGGACAGAATTCATTGAAGTATTCAATACTGCTGATATATTAGCCATACGTCCGATTCCCCAAAAATCATCACCTGTGTTTCAATTAGAATTTTATATTTAAAACAACTACGCGTAAAATATATTTTACCTATATTCTACTTCATAATTCAATTTCCAATATTAAGAAATAGATATGAAGTTAAAAGTCGGTTTAATAGGTTTCGTGATGCTTTTATCTATCAATCTATTAGCACAAAAGCTTGTAGTAGAAGGTGATTTTGATACCGACTATAGTCTTAATTAGCTTATGCTTGCTTGACAAAGAATTGGCCAAATATCTACGTAAAAAAGTTTATAAGTAAAAAGCGACTGTCTCAAAAACAGTTATATGATTAACATATTTCATATTGAAAGTCTCGCAATGTACTGTTATTTAAAATCAGAAAGATTTCGAGGACCTCATTTAATTTAAAACTTCTTTTGAGACGGCCCTATTTTTATATTGTCAAGAGACATCTTATTTATCGATAATACCCTTTAAACTGGCTGGCGAATAATTAATGGATTTGAGTGTTTTATCATCTTCAGTTCTGAAAACTAAGAACTTTCCATCTATTTCTTTATAGTAGCATTCCGTATTGCGTTCTGTGGTGTAATATGCCACAGTGGCCTTAGCCTCTTCTTCTGTTTTACAGGCTTTACTCATATTAGAGCGTTGTACCTCATCAAAAAGTTCTTTGAATTTATCTCCGAGACCAAATTCCAGTATAGCACCCGATAATACATATTGAATATCACATAGAGCATCTGCCACTTCTACCAAATCATTATCTTTAATAGCCTCTTCTAGTTCCTTCACCTCTTCTGCCAATAAAGATACCCTTAGTGCACATCTCTTCTCATCAGGAATAGTGGGTTCTGAAAGTACAGGGTGTTTAAATGTTTTATGGAATTCTGCTACTTGGTTAAGCGAATCTGGTTGTTTCATAATCTATCTTCCGCATTAAATTGAACCACAATTTTAATCAATATGACGTCCGTATAAAAGTAATAAATCGATTAATGGTTTTAGAGCCGGTGACCACTAAAAGATCTAAGCGGTTTTTCTATATTTGTAGCTTATTGAAAACATCTTCAAACAAGACATAAACGTTCATGATAGATTTTGTAGCTGAATTACAATGGAGAGGGATGATCCACGATATTATGCCCGGCACCGAAGAGCAGCTAAAAAAAGAAATGACTACAGGGTACATTGGTTTTGACCCTACGGCTGACTCTCTGCACATAGGGCACCTTACTCAGATAATGACTTTAGTTCACTTTCAGAAAGCAGGGCACAGACCTTTGGCTTTAGTAGGTGGAGCTACAGGTATGGTGGGTGATCCTTCAGGGAAATCTGCCGAAAGAAATTTATTATCAGAAGAAATACTTAACCATAACCTCAATTGTGTAAAAGGGCAACTAGAAAAGTTTCTTGATTTCAATTGTGGCGAGAACTCTGCTGAAATGGTCAATAATTATGACTGGTTCAAGGAATTCAGCTTTCTTGAATTCATCAGAGATGTAGGTAAACATATTACCGTTAATTATATGATGGCCAAAGACTCTGTAAAGAAAAGGCTTGAAAGCGGAATGTCATTTACAGAATTTAGTTATCAGCTGGTGCAAGGCTATGATTTCTATTGGTTAAACCAAAATAAAAACTGTAAGCTACAGCTTGGCGGTTCAGATCAGTGGGGTAATATTGTTACTGGTACAGAGTTGATAAGAAGAAAGGCTCAAGGCGAAGCATTTGCTATGACCACTCCTCTTATTAAAAAGGCCGATGGTACTAAGTTTGGTAAAACAGAGGCTGGCGCTATATGGTTAGATAGAAAGAAGACCTCTCCTTATAAGTTTTATCAATACTGGTTAAATGCTTCTGATGAAGATGCTGCTAATTATATCAGAATATTCACACTGCTGAGCAAAGAGGAAATTGAAAGCGTTGAAAAAGAGCACCAGGAAGCGCCTCATTTAAGGAAGCTACAGCAGGTATTAGCTAAAGATATCACTATAAGAGTACACTCTGAAGAAGATTATGAAATGTCAGTAAAAGCCTCTCAGATTCTTTTCGGAAAATCTACTACAGAAGATTTAGTAACTCTGGATGAAGATACATTGCTTTCTGTTTTTGAAGGCGTACCTCAAACTCAAATAAGCAAGGCTATGCTAGAGGAAACAGCGAATGTAACTGATTTACTCTCTGAAGTAACTGATGGCCTAGTGTTTCCTTCAAAAGGTGAAGCGAGAAAAATGATTAAAGGTGGCGGAGTGAGCATTAATAAAACCAAAGTTGAAGATGCTAACCAGCCATGTGATTTTAAACTACTTCAAGATAAATACATTTTAGCCCAAAAAGGAAAGAAAAACTACTACTTAATAATAGTAGAATAGAAATGCAAAAGGCCTCAAGTGAGGCCTTTTTTAGTTATTTCTTATTCTTATGGAAGTTAGATTAGAATAATTTCCAACCTACATATATCTGCATTACTCGGTTTTTGATATCCACATTGTATCCGTCATCAATGTCAGAAACTCCAAGGTTATATCTTACACCACCGACAAGGCCAAGAGGAAGATCTACTCCTGCTCCTAGAGCTAAACTCACATCGGCAGATTTCAATCGATCCTTTACATCCTCACCATCATCTTCTGCATTGGTTAAAATACCAAATTGAGGACCAGCATGAACGTTAAGAACTTTGAGGAATTTTAATTTTAAAAGTACAGGTATGGTTAAATAATCTAAATCAAAGTCATCTGCACCTTGAGCCGAATACAGTACTTCTGGTTGAATACTGATATTATCATTCAATCCTAAATCTAAAAAAGCTCCAAAATGATAGCCTGTTTTATTATCAGTATCTACGCTACCAACATCAACGTTAGCAAAGTTGGCTCCGCCCTTAATACCCAAGCCTATACCTTGAGCATGCAAACCAACAACTGACATTAAGCAAAATAAGCCTAGTAAAGTAATTTTTTTCATGGTTTTAAAAAATTTTAATTCAAATCAATTTTTGATATTTCACTGTTTTAACAGCCTAAAATTTCAAATTGTTATTAATCATATGATTTATTTTTATTTGAATATAAAAAGGCCACTTCATTAGAAATGGCCTTTAGGTAAGCTCAAAGAGGTAAGAGTTTTATTATTCTACTGTAACGTTAAACACAAAGGTGGCCTGCACACTTTCGCTACCAGAGTAATTATATACTAAAGCTTGTCTAATAGTATATTGATCTCCTGAGTTATTATGTCCAGGATATTGGCCTATAGTGAATGAAAAGTTAGACTGATCAAACTCAGAATATACTTTTGCATTATTCCCCCAGCCTATTACATTACCGTTAGCACTAAACCAATGCCCATAACCATTAGCTGTATTTTGAGGGTTAAGGTAGCCATTGCTTTCTACACCATAAAACTTAACACTTTGACCTAATGCTGCTGTAATATCATTGGGTTTTAGCACGAAAGCATAAGCCAAATCAACAAGATCACTACCAAGACCTATGGTAGTAGAAGTATAGTTAGAGGCACTGTTTGGTACTGTTACATTATAAGTAATGGTGATATCTTCTTGAGTTTCAGTACCATCAAATACTATATCGCCGTACTCATCTGTATTAGTAAATTTCACCTTATAAGGCCATTGGTCATCATTAGATACGTCCTCATCCCAAGGATGGGGAGCGTAGGTGTTAGGCGCACCTGTAACTACAAACCATAGGTTCCTGCAATTTTGCGGAACAGTGAATGATGCTGAGTTATTAGTGCCTTGGTACATGTCTCCATACTGACGAGTACCATCTGCTAACAAGGCCACAAAACCATATCTCCAGCCCGCTCTGGCAGGATTAGCTACTTGGTTATAGCCAGGTGCATTAACCATCCCTGTAAAATCAGCCGTTATTTGTGTGCCTGACTTAGGCACATTTAAAGGAATAACGTTATAACCCGTAGTTCCAGGGCAGCGATCATAAGTTACTTGATAGCTTCCATCATCAAGCCTTGTATATTCATAAGTCTGCCTACCAATATAGTTTCGGCCTCTTTCGCGTAAAGCATCTAAATCCCAAGTAACAAATTTGCTAGCAGCATCATAGATCTCGTTATTAAGCTGTTCGGTAGAGATGCCTGTTATTCTCATATAAGCCTGCAAAGGATCTTCAGGTCTTTGGGCTTCTCTCCATAGCCTACCTATAAAATCTATCCCATGCTTGTCTGTCCAGTAATAATGAATGAAATAGCTAGCATACCTATAGAGCTCATGACATATGTGTCTGTGATAATTCTCGGTGTATACCGGAAAATGATATGATGTGAATGCTTCATTAGGGTAGCTCTGGAAAGACTGCCACTGAGCGGTCTGCTCCCAAAAACCATTACCACCGTTACCACCAAAACCATAGCGGAAACCTGATCCACCCTTTAAGTCAGAGTAGACTTGATATTGAAAACTATGTCCAATTTCATGAGCTATGGTAGATCCTACTGGCTGACAAGTGGAAGGGCTAACCCATAACGCACCAATGGTATCGTCATAGCCAGAGCCTGTGGCCAGCCATTCATCTTGATAATAAATAAATATCATCATTTTGTACTGGTCTAGGTTAGACTCCCCTACCCCTCTTCTGGCAAACTTTAATGTATTAATATTTAATGCATAAAATTCTTCTGCCTTTTCTAATAGATCGTCAATATCTACACGATAGGTAGAGGGAATGGCTCTGGAATTAGGATCATTATTTCCATATTCTGTATCCCAAAATACGATGAAATGTTCTGATTCTCTACTTCTACCATAATACCATTGGCTAGAATTTGAATTAAAATTATTATTTCTAAGCTCATAAGGTATATAAATACCTAATGCACTCTGTTCTAATAATTCAGCAGACTCAGCTTGAGTAGACATTTTGGCTTCTACGTCCTGAGTTAAATCATCATCGGTTTGGCAACCGACAGAAAACAGTGAGAAAAAAGAAAAGATCAGCACTATCATTTTGATAGTCAGCCGATCTGACTGATAATTTTTGAAATCTTTAAATTTCATAACATGAGTTTAGGGTTGAAAAAAAATGAGGATGTATCAAAAGTAACATTTCAGGCCAATTAAGCTTCTTGTAATTACCACTAGCAGTAGTGATAACCTAGGTCAGAATGTTAATTTGACGTTAAAGTGTGAAGTAGCTACTTCTGATACATCCTTAGCAAATATATTAATTATACCCTGGATTTTGTACTAAATTGGGATTAGCATTTCTTTGAGGTTCGGGTATAGGAAATATAATACGATACGGATCGCTGGGCTTCTTTTGCAACCAAGATTTAGTGGTGTATACTCCAAAACGGATTAAATCTTGCTTTCTATGGTGCTCTCCAACAAATTCCCAAGCGAGTTCGTCAAGAAACCTTCCATACTGAATATCTGCCCCCCCCTCAGGATTAATTACTTTGCCTTCTAAGTATTCTCCATACTGGTAGGTGCTGCCACCTTGTAGTTGAGCTCCTGTAACAACTGCTTTGTCAGGGTTGGTTTTAAAATTTCTTTCCCTGACTCGGGTCACTAATTGAGCGGCCTCATCGGAAAGGCCTTTTCTTAATAAACATTCAGCTTTTATCATTAACGCATCAGCATAGCGAAACATGGGAATGTCATTTCCAGGAGCTAAAGACCACCCTACAGGAATTTCATATTTCACGAATCTATACCCTTCCCAATAGTAGGCTGAGTCTACACTTGTTAAATAATTAGTGTACTCAAACTGCTTTGCTCCATCCATGAGAGGCTCATCGGAGGCGGTGTATTGAAGACCTCCTAACCAAGAATCTGTCAGTCTACTATCCTCTTCGTCGTAAGTGTCTATAAATTGAGGTATAGCACAACTTCCCCCCCAAGGCTCAGGCATATTAAAAGTCTGAGAACTTAGTTTATAGAGCGTCTTTTGCGGATAGTGAGTATTTATACTAGAATATTTACTATCAAAAGGAATAGAAAATATCTCCTCTGCATTATTTTCATTTTCTACAGCAAAATTATCAGCATAGCTTGGTAAAAGATCGAATTTTCCACTGGCAATAATATCATCTATTTGCTTTATAGCATCATCCCACCTTGCTTGCTGTATATAAACGCTGGAATTGAGATATAATTTAGCCAATGTCATTTTAGCTGCCCAGGTTGTAAATCTTCCATAGGTCTCTACGTTATTCTCCTCACTTAAGTAGGGCATCGCCTCCAACAACTCAGATTCTACAAATTTATAAACATCAGCACTCTCTTCCTGCTCAGGTATAAAGCCATCAGGAACATCATATCGTTTTACAATGGGAATGTTTCTGAAGTTGTCATATAACAAGTAATAATAAAATGCTCTTAAAGCTCTCAATTCATATATTTCGGCATCCGTATTACCGGCATCCTCTAAGTTTTCTATGATGTAAATCGCCTTATTACATTCAGTTATTCCATTGTAAGCTCTCACCCACATGTTATTAGCATGATTAATGGTGGGTCCCCAGCTGTGCTTGTGCATATCTAAATACAAATCTCCCCAGCCAATGCTCACCCTGTAAGGGGTTACTATTAAATCTGATGATTCTTCGTAGATATCTAACATACCTTCCCACCCCCAGTACAATTCTCTCATACTGATATAAGCAGGGCCAATTATAGTTGGCAGATCATCTACGGTAAACTCTGTATCATCGGCAGAAACCTCATCATATAAGTTTTCATCCATATCAGTACATGATGAAAAAACAGTGGTAAGTAAGAGGCCTGCCACCCAACATTTTATATTCAATAATTTCATAATTTTCGGTTTAGAAGTTTACATTAACACCTAAAGTGTAGGTCCTGACAGAAGGGAACTTATCTCTATTGTCGATACCTTGTGTTCTTAAGTCATTTCTAGGCACCTCAGGGTCTGACCCTTTGTAATTCGTGATAATAGCCAAATTGGATCCTGACACATAAAACCGTAAGGAATTCACAAATTTAACATTTGACATATCCACTGAATAGCCTAAAGTGGCGTTCTCTAATTTTACGTAGTCAGCATCTTCTATGTAGTAGCTTACAAAAGTTTGGCTTTTATAGCCTAATCTTCTCTTGCCATATACGTCGTCCATAGCAGACTTTAACACATTATAATTGATATTAGGGTTTTCATAAAACATTCTTTGCTGGTTCATTAGCTGAAATCCAAATGCTCCATTTAGCACCACACTTAAATCAAAATTTTTGTATTTAAATGTGTTAGTCCATCCTGCTCGGTATTTTGGTATGCCATTTCCTAAATATTGCTTATTGTCATTAATTGAAAAGGCATTACTCTGCATTACTTCTGTTTCTCCATTAGGCAATTCTATTACCCACAAACCATCTTCGTTGATATCTACTGACTTAAGCCCCCAGAAATTCCCGATAGGCTGGCCCGGCTCCAATCTATGTGAAACCGTAGAAATAGGATCTCCTACCCCATACTCATCAATAAAGTCTCCTTCTTGCTCGTATAAATCGTTAGACAATGAAAGCAACTCATTTTTATTGTGAGAAAATGTAAGAGTGGTGTTCCATTGAAAATTGTTAGATCTAACAGGAGAAGCTTCTAGTAATATTTCAATACCTTTATTTTGCATCTCTCCCACATTTGCTAAGGTAGAAGGGTATACGTTTGGAGGCTGTGGCACGGCGTACTCCCACAATAAGTCCTTGGTTTTCTTGTTATAGAAATCAATGCTACCACTGATTCTGCCCTCTAACAGACCAAAATCTACTCCTATATTTATTTCTCCTGATCGCTCCCATTTAAGGTCAGCATTGGGGTTTCTAACAGCCTCTAAGGCATTAATCCACGCACCATTGTAATAGAAATAGTCTCCGTAATACGAAAGCAGAGGTTTGGATAAATAGGACTGAGTAGGGATTACGCCCGTAACACCATAACCCGCCCTTAGCTTTAAGAAACTTACTAATGATAAGTTATCCATAAAAGCCTCATTACTGATAGTCCAGCCAGCAGATACTGATGGAAAGGTACCCCATTTATAATTATCTCCGAATTTAGAAGAAGCCTCTCTTCTTACACTGGCTAATATATCAAACCTATTATCGAAACCATATTTGAGCCTTCCGAAGAAACCCACTAAAGTGTTATCGTTTTTATAACTATCCATTCCTGCCTCTCCACGCAAAAGAGCTCTTCCTGCTTCTAAATTATGATAGCTATAGGCATCTGTAGGAAAGTCATAGTTATTAGCCCAACCTCCTTCATTTACATTGTACTGATAGCTGTATCCTGCCATTAGGCTGATATTGTGCGCGCCAAAGCTTTTAGAATATTTTGAAGTTAACTCTAAATAATCTGTACGTAGCTGATCATCTGCCCTGGAACCAAAACCGGCTCTATTAGATTTTGACACGGAATAGTAATGCTTGCTGGTTTCATAATATCCTCTAAAGTTATTGCTTCTATCGGTTGCTAACATTAGGTTAGTCTCCCAATTGTCTAGCAAATACAAAGAGATGTTAGAAGTAAACCTAGTCCAGTTATTGGTGAGCTCACCTTCTGTTTCTTCTAACATACCTACCGGATTAATATATTGTAAGCGAGAAGTTTCTATCCAGTTGTCGTTATCATCTTTAATATTGAGTAATGGGTTCCTGATAAGCGCATTTCTATAAATTAGCGCATTGAATGACTTGCCGTCTCCCAATGAACCAATCTTTTGAGTGCCTCTTAAAAAATTGAAACCTATTTTTAGCTTATCATCAAAAAAGTACTGGTCTAAGTTTAAGTTAACTCTTAACTCCTCATTATCAGATCCTTTAAATACTCCTTCCTGATTCATATAGTTTACACTAGCAGAATATGTTGTAGTCTCAGTACCTCCTTGGATCATAAGGTTATGATTTTGAATGTACCCAGTTCTGCTTATTTCATCAAGCCAATCGGTATCAGAAACTCCTCCATTATTCTCAGCTTCTTCTATAAACTTGTTTTCAAAATCAAAATCTTTAGCATACTCCAGGTATTCGCTTGCTGTTAAAAATTCTGGTTGATTAAATTGCTTAGAAATGGCTGAATAATGTGAGTAAGTAATGGTGGCAGGTGTATACCTTCTGCCGCCTTTGGTTGTAATCAAAATCACACCATTAGCTCCTCTGGTTCCATATATGGCCGCAGCAGATGCATCTTTTAAAACATCTATCGAGGCAATATCAGCCGGAGATACTGTGTTAAAGCTACCAGGCACACCGTCTATCAATATCAATGGCGACGTAGAACCCTGAAGGGTAGACACGCCACGCAGAAATATATTAGCGCTGGCAGAAGGATCTCCCGAACCATTGGTAATGTCAAGTCCGGCCACTTTACCTTTAATGAGCTCTGAGGCATCTCTCATGGCTCCAGCAGTAAATTCTTCAGCCTTTACACTAGCAACGGCACTGGTTACTTCAGACTTTTTCTGAGTACCATAGCCCACTACCACTATTTCATCCAGCTGGCTAATATCATCTTCCAAACTGATGTCTATAGTGCTTCTACCGCTTACCGATACTTCTTGAGATTTATACCCAATAAAGGAGAATATCAAAACAGAATTCTCATTGGGCACACTTACAGAGTAACTACCATCTCCATCTGTAGTTACACCAGTGCTTGTACCCTTTATCAATACCGAAACGCCAGGCATGCCCACTTGCTCAGCACCTGATATTACTGTACCAGATACCACATGCTGCGCCTGAGAAACATGCGTAAAAAATACCATCATAAAAATGATAAGTAAAGGCTTGGTGAAGGCGTGCACCTTACCTGCATGGTAAGATGATCCTCCCGTAGCCCTTACCGGTTTAAGTAAGTTTTGTTTCATTCTTAATAAAAATTAAATGGTTTAATGTTATATGTATAGTCCTAACAAAGGTTGGATATCTGGTCGAGTAGCAAGCGCACAAATGTTCAATCTCTCATCACTATTGTTTCAAAAAGTGGTATTTATTTGTTCTTTTAGGGAGAATTAAGCAATAATTAGTAGAGAGATGATGAGACCTCATGCGGCTGTAGTGTTAGCTGGAGCTGATTAAGATGAGGTAAGAAAAATGCTCAATTTGAAAGAAAATACTGAGGGTGTAAATAGTGATAGGAAGCCAAACTTTCTTGAGATGATCTGTAGTTAAGGTGAATTGGTCAATGGTTATAAGTGCGTAATTTTTGGAGTGGGAATGCTCTATTTTTAAGAGGATCGGAGGCCTTACCGCCCAAAGCAATAAAGTATAGCAACGGATATTGATGCTATACTTTATGCTTAATTAATAGAAAAGCACTTAATTAGTAATGCATGACTAATCTTAGGCCTGATCTGATAGCCCTATGTAGATATCCACCTTGGCATTCTCTCTGTTCATGGCTTTATTTCCAAATACTTCAAAATCTGCAATAAAATCCCTATCTAGATCTATGTCCCATATTTCAAGCCATTTATCATAAATTACTCCTTCATCCAGATTTCCTTCAGCTACAAATTTGACATATATGCCCCCCTCAAAAGCCTGCGACACCATACCATCAGGCACTTCATCTATGCTTTGAACTCTGCAGCCAATAATGGTATCATAAGGCTTAGTGTGGTCACCTTCGTAATTAGTGTAAATAGAAAGCACTTCATTGTCTACACGACCTGGAATTTTTTCCGCCACGTTTTCTGATATGAATTTTTGCCATAGCCCACCAATATCCTCAGCCGAATTACCAGTTACATTGGAGGTTCTTACCTTGATCCCCATTACCTTGAAAGGTTCAATTTTAATCTTGTTCATTGTTTTTATATTAGTTTATGGCAAAGCTAAATCGTGGTGGTGTCACAGGTATGTCAGGGGTTGGTCCATTTTTTAGAGAGTTCTTCAAAATATTTTTCCAAACTGATATCATGAGGATCAAATGTTTCGTCATGAACCTTTAATTCTTTAATACAATCTAGACGAAATGACCTGAAATCTTCTCTCAACCTGCAGTGAGCTATTAATACCCAGTTTTCTTGTGTTTGTACTAGAGCAAAAGGTTCTATCTGCCTTTCCGTACTTTTATTTTGAAGAGAATGATATTTAATGCTCACCAAACGATACTCAATGATGGCTGTTTGAATTTTTATGAGATGGTCACTGCCTGGATTATCCAGATTATAATTCCTTACTTGTAATCTCCGGCTTAACAGATCTACTTTTTCCTTTTGCGTATAGCGCATGGTGGAGCGTATCTTTTCCGTAGCACTTTTATAGGCCTTTATCAAGGATTGATCCGGGTTGTTCCTAATAATTTGTTCTGCCGTGATCAGAGCATTCGCTTCTTCCTCCGAAAACATGATTGGAGGAAGGTTATACCCTTTCATAATAGTATAGCCTCTGCCCTCTTCGGTGATCACCGGTATACCAGACTGCTCTAATGTTCTGATATCTCGGTATACCGTTCTAATGCTAATATTGTGCTTATCGGCAATGTCACGAGCTGTTACCAGTCTTTTTGATTGTAGCTGAGTAATAATGGCCGTGAGTCGTGCCAAACGGGGTTTATCTTTAGCCATATGGGGTGATTTTGAATAGCTGCTCCATGTACGATCCAATGTTAGGAATAAATGATAAAAAAGACAGTGATAAGCAGATTTCTTGCTCTGCATTCTTTGAAAACAGTAAAATTGGAGGAAGTTGCTGGTATTCTGATACTGCTTACTAAGCAGCTAGATTGATTATGTTATCTTGCTGTATTTTAGTGACTTAGGATTGATAAGGAGGTTTTTCTCAAGTCCTTAGTGGCAGCTCATGGCTATGAAATGCTTCAGTGAGCAGAAGACCTTACAGTAAAATAGTAAGGGAATAAGGTGATGATATATAGGCAGTGGATTAACGAATGTATCTGTGGTTTGAACCTGTTTTTCTATTTGAATACATAGATCTCTCCTTTGGTCGAGATGACGGTATAAGCAAATGGTACCTAGTATGTAAAGGTCCCCATAATTGAGATCTATTTAAATCATGAATCCGTACCGGTCGTCTACATTTCGACACGGCTCAATGTGACTCGGCAGTGGTTTGATCTTGCTGTACCGTCGTGAGGTGAAATAGGATTGATAAGGAGGTTTTTCTCAAGTCCTTAGTGGCAGTTCATGGCCATGAAATGCTTCATTGAGCGGAAGACCTCACAGCAAGAAAGAGTTTTTTGTTACTTTTTTGATCTATTGCAAAAAAGTAAGGAACCTCAGCTATGGAAGGTAAAGACTAGATAATCCAAGTTGGCTGGTATTTGAAATGTCTAACTTAAAAGTATAGATTAATGCATCCTTTTAATCCAATGATATATCATTCTTCTTGGTGCGGTTGAAACAAATGTTAGGTCTAGAGATGACCAGTGATTTTAATCATCGCTTATAACTTTCACAAAAAATGTATGAAAATCTACACTGTCATACGAGTGGTAATGAAGCGGGGTGCCAGAGTCTCGTTATTCTGTCACTGCTTACTGAGCAGTGAGATTCCTGATATCATGGCGCTAACGCTCCATCATTCAGGAATGACGGTTTTATATCAAGTGCTTAAGAACGCCACGATAACATTATATTCATTATGCCATAAACAATAAAAAAGAATAAAAATAGCACAATATTGTATATGAGATATTCCTTGTAAATGGCAAGTTCATTTTTTAGCTCTTTTTCTAGTTGATTAATATCTTCTAGGTCATTAATCTTTTTGATGTTAGATACAGTTCTACTGTGATCGACCTCATATTTCTCACTGACCTTAATATTAAAAACTGATATCGCAAAGTAAATAAGTGATAGAAAAAAGACGATTGTTAATACAGAACTTATTTGCTTAAAGAGTAACAAACCACTCATCTTTGAAGCCATATTCCTTTTTTTAACTTACTATAGCTACCAACCAGCAACTTCTATCTCTCATTTAATAAATCAAATGGTTTAAAAGCTGTATACAAGAGAGTTTTCACTATGAGCTAATTGGAGTATTATTTTGCCAGAGTCGGTCTGATAATTGTCTTTATACAGCTCCGTTAGGGTGGACATGTTAAAGCATAGTTGTTTTTCAATTAATGCTTCACATTGATCTTCCTCAGAAAAGACTAAATCAACATCTAACTGTACGGGGATCGATTCTCTAAAAACTCCGTTGGTAATTAGATTATAGGAAATATCCTTACATCCTCCTGAATGTCTGATGTTTAACAAGAGCTTAGCTTGATCTATGGTAGCAGAAAGTACTTCATAATTGGCGACTCCATTGGTGTCATCATTAATAGTAATATCACTGCACGCACTAATGGTATTGCTATCATTCTCCTTATTAGTAGCTCTATTTGCTTCACATGCAGAAAATAATAATAAGCTAATAATCAGATAAATATATGTTTTCATTTTAATAAATTGATTAGACTTGTTTACAGGATATGAGTAACTAATGAAGCGCTAAATTATTAGATTTATTTGGTTTATTATAAGATGTAATCTTTTAATAAAGAGGAACGCAGACACAAGGAATGTAGGTGTTTAAAGCTTAGCCAAATGCCTAATCTGTACTTTCCCAAATACTGATAAACTAACAACGAACATAAAGAGGTAAGTTTGTTTAGGGTGCTTTCCTAAGCTAGCCATTATCCTACTTTTAGTTTGAATTCTTATTGGTTTCTGGCCGATATTGCGCTTACAGTTCACCATATGAAACTAAATGGAATGTGCAGAGTCTGACTTAACCTAATTGTTAGTCTTTAGTATGCAAATGCATCTCTACCTAACAGGCCAGAGGACTCAGAAATAGTCGTCAAGCGGCTGAGGAGAGCGACTGTTTGCAAAGCTTCTACTAAATGAATACATAGATGTCTCCTTTCGTCGACATGACTCTGGATTTTTTGAGTTAGTTTCTGATAGAAAAAAAGGTATTTATTGTTAAAGAAGTGATTAATCATAACTCTATAACGTCATCCCGGCCGCAACGAAGTGAAGAGCCGGGATCTCGCTGTTCAGATAACACTAACCGAACAGTGAGATTCCTGATATCATTGCGCTATGTTCCATGATTCAGGAATGACGCTTCTATTTGCTAATTCCTGTGTGTGAACGCCTGCTTTTCAAAACTGGTCGTAGCGTCCGCTCAAATTCCTTTCTTTAAGCACAAACCTTTATTCATGAAATACTGCCTGTGTATTGTAGCCTCAGCCATTAACTTATCCTATTCCAAAACCCTACCATACAAAGCATGGCGGCAACGAGGGAATTTATTCATTCCTGATTATTTGGACATATATTAATCTTAAAATAGTGCTTCCGAAAAATGCTACTATCAAATATTTATCAACGCTATTTCCATCACTATTTATAACAAAAAAAATTATAATTAAACACACAACTAAACTTATAAAAAAGATAATCAATGACAACTTCCAAGCCTTTGACAAAAAAACATTATTTACGAAACAAGCACAGAATAACAGTCTATTTAACCAACTAATTTCTGCAACTTCCGTAAAATAATTTCCTATAAAAAACAACATATATATATATAAACATTGCTTTCTCTAACACTTGCTTCATTCTAATTTGTTCTTCTGAGATAATAAGGTGCAATTAATAATGAATCCATGGGATCATGTAATATTTGCTTGGGTTTTTATCCCAACCCCACTGGTAGTAGCATCCGCTACGATCCATATATTGCTTGAGCCTCCGCTCAAATTCCTTTCTTTAAACACGAACTTGTATTATGAAATACTGACTAAGCAGTGTAGCTTCAGAAATCTGCTTATCTTATTCCGAGCATATGCTCTTGATCATGGTAGGTCGTAGGACCGCTGCGCTTAACCTACGACCAGTGGGAGCAACCAAACCAGTTAACAAGTGTGCAATAACGTTTATCAATGAATAGGTACTTAAATTGATTATATATCACATCCATATAAACGAATAAATTAATATATGTACAAGCATTACTTTTAAATAACCAATAAGTTGCCAATCTCTATTTAATAATTGATCTCAAAAGGTTTTGTAAACCTGAATAGTAAAGGCAATGGTAAGTGATTGAAAAAAATAGACAGAGTGGTCTGTATGTTTATAATTCTCTATTTTTGCCAAAAATGAATAACCATGAACTCACCAAGAGAACGAATTTTAGAAGTTACATCAGAATTATTCCATCAACAGGGGTATAATAGCACAGGCATAAATCAAATAATAAAAGAGGCCAAAGTCGCTAAAGCTAGCTTTTACCAACATTTTGAATCGAAAGAAAATCTTTGTGTAGAATATTTAAATAACAGACACACCTATTGGCTTTCAGAGTTCTCCAAATTCATTTCAACTGAAAAAGAACCTAAGAGTAAAACATTACGCGCTTTCGACTTCATCATATTTATGAATGAAAATGAGCACTTTAGAGGCTGCGCCTTCTTAAATATTCTTTCAGAAATATCAAAAGAACAGCATAACATCCTCTCCATTATCCAGTCTCACAAATCGGCTTTGAGAAATTCATTTATGGAGTTAATTGATAATGAACTCATTGCGTTGAATGTCTACTTGCTTTTTGAAAGCGCTATCATAGAGTCTCAGCTTTTTCAAGCAAATGAAATTGTGCATAAAACAAAAATAATCGTTAACCATATTATATAAACCATTGGAAAAGAAACATCCACTACCACCATTTACAGCAGATACTGCCAGACAAAAAATTCAAATGGCAGAAGATGCTTGGAATTCTCAGAATCCTGAAAAAGTAGTTCTAGCTTATACAGTAGACAGTGAATGGCGAAATAGAAACCTATTCATTAACGGTCGGGAAGAAATTACAGCCTTCCTGTCCAAAAAATGGCAGAATGAATTAGACTATAAACTCAAGAAAGAATATTGGAGCCATTCTGACAATAGAATAGCTGTACGCTTTGAATATGAATACAGAAATCTGAATGGTCAATGGTTTAGAGCCTACGGGAACGAAAATTGGGAATTTGATGAAAACGGTCTGATGGCAAAAAGATTTGCCAGTATAAATGATCTGGAAATAGCAGAAAATGAAAGGTATTTATAATATCTCTATCGGTCGTAGTGAAGGCTACGACCTACTTATTTTGCCTAGACGTAAGTATATTTTAGCTTTTTATGTATGTAGAAATTGAAATTCTACCAGAAATTATAGAAGTGGCTTTTATGAAAGTGAGGGGTGCCTCTAATGTAAAACAGTTATGGTATAACCAATATTTCTCAAGGAGACACCTCATATGCCCCACTGGTCGTAGCATCCGTTACGATCCATATATTGCTTGAGCGTCCGCTCAAATTCCTTTCTTTACGAACAAATTCATATTAATGAAATACTCCCTGTGCATTGTGGCCTCAGACATCCGCTTATCTCATTCCGAGCATATGCTCTTGCTAATTATAGGTCGTAGGACCGCTGCGCTTAACCTACGACCAGTGGGGTGTTTCATAAGTAATGATTAATATCGTAATCGGAAAATCTATTAATAATCTCTATTTCCTTATTTTTGAGAAGCTCTGCAAAGATTTTAAGTTTTTTTCTATCATAATCAACGAAATGAAGATTTTGACTAACTAAACCTGTTTTTGTAACTACCTTCATGACTGCAGGGGGTGACCCTCTTACACTTATATTCCCCGTATACAAAACATACTTAATGTCATTAAAAGAGCAAACCCATGGTTTTTTCCATGGAGCAAAGGTATAATCTTTATATATAAATGATTCTGTTATATAATACCTGTAAAACGCTAAACTAGCAAGTAGTAACTCTAGTGATGTAGCTACTATAACAGAAATAAAATACCCTGGTACTCCAAAACCATATTTGGAACTAACAATACATCCCATTAACAAAGAAATACCAAAAAGAAAACCTGCTCCAAATAAAGCACAACGCCCTTTAATTTTTGCTTTCTTTTTAAAACTTTTAACGTTCTCCATACTTTGCTTGAGCGTCCGCTCAAATTCCTTTCTTTACGTACAAATTCATATTAATGAAATACTGACTAAGCATTGTAGCTACAGACATACGCTTATCTCATTCCGAGCATATGCTCTTGATCATGGTAGGTCGTAGGACCGCTACGCTTAATCTACGACCAGTGGGAGCATGGCGGGAAAGAGGGGTTTTGCTATTTAGGATAAATCGCTTTCACCTTTGAGCTATTTTTTAAATTTGCATCTTTCTCTTCATCTATAACATCAGATATCCAAACTTTGCTACCGTAGGTACCTTGAATGCTATCAAGCCTTTTGTTCAATCGGTAATTGTCATCATATTGGTTCAAATACAAAGAAGATGTATCCCCAATTTCGTTAAAATAACCATACATCCGAAGTATCTCCACTTTCTTATTAGGATGAAAAATTAAATATCCACCCATGTTTTCATCAAATCCTGCATATTGTACCCTAACAAACGAATCTGGGCAAGGCACATCATGATTGGTGCAGCTATCATAATAAAGGTAGGTTTCTGCATTTTGTCTATCCCAGTGACACCAACCCCGTCATATATGTAATAAGTAATCTTTTCTTTTGCGCAGGAAATACAAGCAAAAGCCATTAAAAAAATATACTGCTATTCATTATTCTTTGTTTTGAATATCGTCTTTACCGGCTTACATTCCTTCTTTAGAAAGTTTGTCTTAACCATTTAAAGCTCTGTTATTCATTGACTCGATTCCATGTTCTGGAAAGAATATTCTTATAGTTATGTCTGTTGCAATTATCAGCAAAGATTTACCAATGCTATTTTCAGATTGATTATAAGTACCAAAACCATAGCCCCACTGGTCGTAGCGTCCGCTCAAATTCCTTTCTTTACGTACAAACTCATATTCATAAAATACTGACTAAAGTATTGTGGCTTCAGACATTCGCTTATCTCATTCCGAGCATATGCTCTTGCTCATGGTAGGTCGTAGGACCGCTGCGCTTAACCTACGACCAGTGGGAGTGTAGATAGCAGGTTCTAAATAGCTTAAACTCTCTTTTCGATAATTACTGCAATATTATTAAGTTCGTCATTAAAGTTATCCTGTTCAATATCCTCAAAAGATACAATTATGCAATTATTCTTTTTTACCATCTCTTTGGAATCTAATCCGTATACTCTCATCATTGAGCTAAAACATTCTGCGCGAATATTCAAATCTTCAGTTGAATCATTATATAGAGTACTTAAAATGGATAATATTAATGGTTCTCTAGTATTGCGATAGGCTTGACCAATCCCAGATATACATGTTAACCTCAAATCGTAATCATTCTCTGTATCTTGTAAATTATCTAATGCAAAATTTTTGTACCTATCCTTCTGGATTTTCAAACCGAACAGCAAAGCATATATTGCTATCCTTTTTATCTCTGACCTATCATCCAATAAAAATGATGAATACAGTTTTTCCAAAAAAGAAACATCGTTTGACTCCTCATTGTAAATCAAGTCATATAAAAACGAATATAATTTTACTTCATTTGATTCAATCGACTTTATGTGGTCATATATAGTAGTTCTATCCATATCATTAAATCTATTACTTTTTCTTTACATTAATGTCCCCTTCATATTTATTGGCTGCCCTCTGAAGTGCATCACATCTGGTCGTAGCGTCCGCTACGATCCATATATTGCTTGAGCGTCCGCTAAAATTCCTTTCTTTATCCACAAATTCATATTAATGAAATACTGACAGTGCATTATATCTACAGACATACGGTTATCTCATTGCGAGCATATGCTAATTATAGGTCGTAGGACCGCTCCGCTTAACCTACGACCAGTGGGTTAGGTAACCTACCACCAGTTGGGGGCATGGCGGTAATTAGGGCTTATTCATACCAACATACTCCATCGCCCATGGTAAAATAGTATACTGAATATCTGGATCATATTCAAAATTTAAAATTCCACGACATATAGAAATAGTAAAAACAGCCCTAGAAGCATATTTTAAATGCTTTTCATAGGTAATATTGACTCCTTCAACTGGCAGTACCATTAATTGAACATAGTATAAACTATCTCTAATTGAAGTCTCAGATTCATAGGAAATGAATAAATCAGAAGTATTATTTATTAAGCATGCTTTAGGTTTGGAATTCATTTCATACGTTATTTTTTTTTGATATATAGAAAATATTGGATATGAACAATTTTCCTGGCCTAATGGTATAAAGTATCCTATACCAGTTTCCTTTAATAATCCCCAATACCCAGTCAACGAACGTCCATCTTTTCCTTTTAAATAGAAAAGTTGATATTTAACTGAATCTGTATCGATAAAATTTGAAGATATTTTAGCAAAATAAAAAGTATTATCTATTTCATCATCATCTATTTCATTAATGCATAAAGCTTGTTCAAAGAGGTTAGAGTTACTTTTGGCTATACCTAAGTTAGGCAAATTACAATCTCCTGAAATTGATTTTAAATTGGATACATTATCATGCTGAACATTCTTATTCGTACAAGAAATCGCTATCAAAATCCAGAGTAAAGGATATATGTTATTTTTTTTCATTCTTATGTTCTTTCCAATTTTCTTTAAACCTCCTCCACATCTTCCCCATTTTACTATTTGGCACGTCTTCTAAGTTAGGAGAATAAGAAGGGCTTTCGCCACTTTTCTCATAATACTCCGCTCCATGACCATCTATATGATCAGCCTTATTATTTGAATTTTCAAATTTTGTTAAATGAAGATAAACTTCATGAAGAATAGACTCATATAAATCTTCTTCGCCTTTTCCCTTTTCTTCAACAGCAACTATAAAAACATTAATTCCAGCATCAATTTTCTTCTTCAATGTCTCGATATCCAAGCCAGCATCTTCATAAAATTTTTTATTTGATCGTATTTCATCTGAATAATATTTACCCTTATTTCCATTATCATAATCCACGATTGCATTGATCTGTTTTTCCACTACAGATCCTTTGATATTTCTTCCATCAGGAGCTCCTCCTAATCCATATCCAAAGTGTTCTACTTGCACAAAGTAAATATGAATTTTATCTCTTAATTCTGATTTATGAATAGGATCCCAAACTGCTTTTTTCAGTACTTCATCGCTACGAGCTATTTTAAAAAATTGATTGTAAATTTGTGAGGACTCTTTAGTAACTATCAATTTCTCTAACCCCTCCAAATCAATACTTCTAATAACATCATTTTCAGCGAAAGCATATGTTGAATTCCATGGAAATTCACTACTCAACGGATCCACAGATAGAAAACGTGCTATCCCTGGATTATAAATCCTCGCCCCATAATCATACTGCGTAAGGGCCAGTAGCTTTTTGGTGTTTTCCTCCTCTATTTCATCCAGAGTTTTACCCTGGTAGGTTTGCCATATCTGGTTAGAGGTTAGTTATAGATATTTATGTCATCAAAAATGGCGGCGGTGTTGTAGCCGTCTACTCCCACTCGGCCTATGTAGGTAGGCATTATAATTAAATCAACATAGCCCCTTATGCTCGAAAGCAATCCTAATTATCCACTTCTTCAATTTCTCTAGCTAAAATATTCATTGCTGTGTATTTGCTTCCGCCTTTTCTTACTTGCTCCCACCCCCGCTTTCTCAGGTATTTGGCTACGTACTTATTATGCCAGCCATGGGCAACCAAGATTACCAATCGCTGTTCTTCGGCTTTCTTCTCAAGGTATACTGCATTTTCTTTAGCTCTGTGTTTGGCTTCTTTAAAGTTTTCAATTCCTTTATCATTAAAACCCAGTAGCCATAAAATACGAGAGGTAGTGAGCCATACGCTCAAAGGCATTTTGACATTAAAAAAGCACATAATTTTTCTCTCAAACTCTCGGAAGCGAGCATCTTCTATCATGTCATACCGGTCTTCAAATATGCGCTCTGCGGTGTTTCTGGCTCTGGGGATATTGCTATAATATACACTGTCGGTACGCAAGTTTTCAGGACATAGCGGCATTGGTTTAAATGACAAAACACCCACGCTATCATACACTTCTGTAAAAATGATGGCTTCTTCTCTGTTCTTCCACCCTTTTCGTGATACATCTGGTTGTCCGTGTCTGATGAGTATTATCTGCTCTACATTACGGGTAGAATCATAAAAAGGTACCACACATGAATCTAGAGATTGATTTTTATAATATTCTTCTATATAATCAAGACCCACCTTTTTCTGTGCCATACCATTAAAGCATGATATTATTAAGATAAAACCTATAGTAAGAATCGTAGATATTTTATTCATCAAAAATCATCGGTTTTATAGAGTCAAAATTATCTTACCTATATGTTTACTGCTTTCCATCAGCTTATGGGCATCAGCCGCCTGCTCTAGTGGAAATTCATCGTAAATGATAGGGGAAATAGTTTTGTTGTCTAATAAAGGCCATACCTTTTCTTCTAAATGAGCCCTAATTTTCCCTTTAAATTGACTGTCTCGTGGTCTTAATGTAGAGCCTGTAATCGTCAACCTTCTGCTCATAACTTTTAAAAGATCTACCTCTCCCATTCTTCCATTCATGGCATTGATAATGATCAGTTTACCATCTGTAGATAAAATGTTTATGTTTTTGGAAGTGTACTCGCCACCAATCATATCCAGAATAATATTTACTCCCTGCTTGCTAGTTAGAGTTTTAATCTCCTCTTCGAAATCATGGGTCTTATAGTTGATCGCTTTTTCTGCCCCCAGCTTTTCAGCCATGGCTTGTTTGTCTTCATTTCCTACGGTGGTAAAAACTGTTCCCCCTAAGGCTGTCACCATTTGAATAGCAGCCACACCTATACCACTGGTTCCTCCATGTATAAGCACCTTGTCACCGGCTTTGAATTGGCCAAGGTCAAAAATATTAGTCCATACCGTAAAGAAAGTCTCTGGCAGAGCCGCTGCTTCTATATAACTGAGCCCTTCCGGAATAGGAAGACATTGATCTCCTGATACGGCCACGTATTCGGCATATCCTCCGCCAGCCAACAAAGCACATACTTTATCTCCTATCTTCCAGCGATCATGATTACTTTCTTCTACTACACCTGCTACTTCTAAACCAGGAATATCTTCAGGAGCTCCGTCGGGTGCCGGATATTTTCCTTGTCTTTGCATCACATCAGGTCGGTTAACGCCTGCGGCCTTTACATTTATCAATACTTCCGATGCTGCAATTCCAGGCGTTGGTCTCTCATTCACTTTCAACACCTCTGCTTCACCGGGTTGGGTAATTGCTATAACTTTCATCTTTCAAAAATATACCAGATCATCTCCTTAGACAATGACATTAGGATTTACTTTGCACTATCATCATTACTTCTTCTGGTGCCATGTAAAACTTTCTTATCTTGTTCTTATATTTCTCAGGAAGATCTGCGTGATTTAATATATAATTTTTTGTAGCTATTATCTTGTCAGCCAATCCGTGCTCTATGGCAAATGTATCAGCTACCCTCTCAGCGCCAATTACATATGATTTTGATATCAAATAGCCAATCCCAAATTTAATCATTCTTAAAAGGCCCCGATTTTTATAATCCATAACATGCCCTAGCTCATGGCCTATCCAGCCCACTACTACATCAAAAGGTATGTTATGAATGAAGATTTTTTCATTTCCAATTTTAAAAAAACGGCTTATAAAAATCACATATTCTCTATTGACTTTTCCAGAGAACATAGACTTGATTATAGGCTGGGCCTGCATAAAAGACTTCTTGATGTTTTCTTTAAAAACAAATCTAATTCTTGTATCCTTCAGCTCAGGATAATATGAAAGAGCTGTGAGCACTTCCCTATTTAAGGCTTCAGGAATAATTTTCTGGCTGGCAAACTCCTCCAGGTTCAAGCTCGTTTCTTCTGATTGATCTGACATAACTTTCATAACACTTAATAGGTCAAGAAGCGTGCCTGATTCTATTTTATTGCCTTTCTAGGAATAGCAGAAGGCAGTCTGCTGAGCATTTCATTATTGAGTAGCTGCGTAAAATCTGTAAAAGAACTAATATTTATTACATTATTGTTTTGTCTACCTATCAAAACCACTTCATCACCTACTTTAACATCATTAATATGAGACACATCTACCATAAATAGGTTCATGTTGATTAACCCCACAATTGGGGCCTTTTTTCCACCAATTAAAACATGGCCTCTATTAGATAAAGCCCTTGGGTAACCGTTAGAGTATCCTAAAGGCAATACGGCTATATCCATATCATGGGTGGCCTGATAGGCTGTGCCGTATCCTATAAACTCACCAGCTTTCACAGACCTAAGATCCATGATATCCGTTTTCCAATTAAAAATCCGCTTTAAGGTATTTTCTTTTTTCTTTCCTGTCTCCTGCAAATGCATGTAGTAAATATCAGGGCTAGGCCAAAAACCATATTGCGCCACTCCTATTCTTACCATATCATAAAGTGTATCTTTGTAAGCCAAAGCTGCTGCTGAGCAAGCTATATGCCTGTATTTAGGCATTACACTTTTAGCGCTACATTGCTTTAAAAATTCTTTGTACCTTTTATGCTGAGAATCGATTTTAAATTGATTTGAAAGACTTTCCGCTCCTCCAAAATGGGTACAAAGTCCTTCAAAAATGAGATGCTCCTGATGCTTTTTCAAAAAAGACAGTGCCTTACCAAATTCATCGGCTTGTAAACCTGTTCTATTGGCCCCTGTTTCTACCTCCAAATGAATTTTGGCAGGTTTGCCAACTTCTAATGCTGCATCTAAAGCACTTTGAAGCTTATCTAAGTTAAAGGTGTAAAACTCAATATTATTTTTAACAGCCCACTTCATATCCTCATTATAGAGCAGGCCCATGATCATTATACTGCTACTTTGCGAGCAAGCATCTAGCACCTCTTCTGCCTCAAAAGCACTGGCTGTGGCGAAATGATTAATGCCACACTTCTCTGCCATGGGCACAAAAGTACCAATGCCGTGTCCATAGGCATTGGCTTTTACTACCGAAGATATTCTTACGTTATCTCCTACTTTTTTTCTTATAAAATTAAAATTTCCTTTTAATGCTGTTTGGTTTAAAAATATCCTAGACGAATGTTTTACCATTTTTTATTAATTTCTATCCAATTATATGATTTTCCCCAGCTTTCCTGGGCTAATTCTCTTACTTCTTTAACTGCCTCATCTGGCACATCATTCACCCTGTTTTCAGCCTCCAGTACATTGTAATGAAAAGCATACATTCTAGCAGCAAATTGATTTACAGGGAGCGATGATTCACCGTGTAGTTCTCCATTTCCAAATACAGAAGGTTTAATTCCCTGTCCCCAATCCTGTCTACCTTCGTTATTCGGATTAAGAAAATATGCTCGCATTTCACCTGAAGGATCAGCGTCAACCCTAAGTAATGATATGGCATGAAAACCTAACATTTTTCCGGTAGAGGTAGTTACAAAAATACCCACAGGATTAGGATACATCACCTGATGATTGCCATTATACAAAGGATGAGAGGTAGCATAAAATATTTTAACGAAGCCATCAAAATCCACAATGGCATTATACTTATAATCATATGCTGAAGCAAAACCAATCTGTATCCATTGACCATAAAGCGCTGGGTTTACCCACTTATGAGGATCTTCCAGACGACCAGAGGCTCTGAGCATCATCTCATTATATATTTTATCTAGCATACCTACCAGCACCACTGAGACTGAATCAAGATTGTAATCTAACTTTTGCACTAATCCTTTACCCACTAAGGAAGCGGTAATTTCCTGCCCCTCAAAACGAAAAGTAAGATCATTATGGGTAGCTGCTGTCATTACCAGGTTAATCAGCTTTCCAGGAGCATATTGACTCCACATACTAATTCCTCGTGCTGACTGACAGGTAGGGTTATTACCCTGCCCTACTCCTAACGGCTGCCCCAAAATTCTTATAAGTGCTCCAACCAAATATTGTAAAGCCGTGATTTTTTCTTCGGGGTCTCTTTCAATATTAGACTTCGATATCCTGTTTTCCACTTTGGGGTGAAGCGTGATTGTTCTAATATTTGAAAGTCCGGATCGTACCGCTGATCGAGAAATTATTCCATTCTCGAGCATATTAGATAATCCGTAAATACATTGGCAATTATATGGTCTTACAGTCTCTAATATTAACTTAGTTAAATATTCCTGATATTGAAACCACTTGGCTTCACCTACAGCGCTTACGCCCAAGCTGATGTAAGCGGCCTTATCATAACCGTTTTTCACCAGATACAGTAGCAGCTGGCCATGGTAAGGACTTACCAAACCATATTTAAGCATTGTGCTACTGGCTTCACCAGCTTCTCGCAAGAGCTCTTGCTCTTCCAGTTGAGATAAATAGGCTTTATACTCTTTCAGGCTCTTATCTTTAGAACCTGTAGTAGGACAATAAATACTATTCTGAAAACCTAAAAGCTCAGCGTCAACCGGGCTTTCAGGATCAAGATCCATTTTCTCTTTAATGAGCGCTATAATCCTCCTTTGCTTCTCAGTAACTACTGGCCTTTGCTCGCAAATAAGTGTTAACTCTTCTACTAATTTAGTCTTAATGCCATCCAGATGAATGCGTTCTGAAATATAGTTAAAAAGGCTGTGTACCTTCTTAAGCTCATGTTCACTCATCATAAGCCTGGTCTCCTCCAGCGGCTCATTAAAAACAAATTCCAGGTTAGCTACTAATACCTCTTCCAGGAAATCAGAGGCCTCTTCTGGCCCCATGTTTTCATCTTTCAATTCCTTTTGAACTATAGCCAGGATGCGTAACTCACTCAGCACCTCTATTGTAGACCCAGGGTGACCACTCTTGTAGGTTCCATTCACTAAGGCAGGGACTAGCTTATCAGTATCATTCCAGACAGAGCCTTCAAAAATCCCCGCTTCGGTAATTTCACCTATTTTATGATAAACAAAATCGATACCCTCTTGAGTATCGATTAGTAAATCCAGCTGACCCATAAACTTATTAGCTTTCTCAGCTTTAGTAAGTTTGGTGGCCTCTTTAAGCTCATTCAACACTTCTTCCAACCGACTATTATTCTGTTGGATAATTCCATTTTCCACCATCAATATTTTCTTTATAAGTAAAAGTCTACATTTTCGTAATGCAGTAGTAATTCTCGCATTCTATCAGGATCTTCTCCTTTGAAATTAACTGTGCCAAAGTGGTTTCCAAAACCAGCCCTATCACTTATCTTTTGAGTAGTCATAGGAGGCACTAGATTATGATCTAAGAAATACGGCTCCTCTTTGAGTTCCTCAGGTATTTCCAGTTTAGAAATGCTATTTTTATGAGGGTATATCATCACATTACCATAAAAGGTCTGTGGTCGAGCATCCATTGGTGGTAATATTTGTTGCAGCTCGTCTTCGGTAAGACTAGGGTCATGACAAAGAACAAATGCTGCCAATGCATCAAAATCATAAGCTTTAGCTGCCAATTCTAAGATATGCCCTCCAGGTATTCTACAGGCTGTTTCACCAAAGCTTATTTCATCTTTATCTGTGAGGAACCACTCTGGGTGTACCATGCCGTATTCGATTCCGAATATATCCACCAGCTTCTGAACTTCACCTAAAATTCTATCTCTCTTAGAGTTAAGATAGTTTCCTTCGGGAATAAAATTAGAATAGCCTAATCGTACATATTCAGTAATGTTTAAGAATCGCACTTTACCTCCATGTACAAAGGCTTCACAAGAAAACTCCTGTCCGGAAAGGTGACTTTCTGCAAGGCAAGGAAAATCATCGTCTTCTACTTTTTCATCGATATCACTCATAGACCTTAATAGCCTATGCCCCACAGTTCCTGCAGAAGCAAATGGTTTAATATGAACCCAGCTATCTTCTTCACCGTTCAGTTGAAGGTTAGCCTCATTCAGCCTGGTCATGAAGCTCTTTACTCCTTCTCTGTTAAATACTTCTTCAAACAGTCCTACTCTTAAACCTCCGATCAAAGCTTTACGCTTCATCATGGCTTTGTTTCTAAATAGAAAGGCTCTATTTAAGACTCTTGGATCATTTCTATAAAGTGAATTAAGAGCTCCTGCCCACTCCACCGTTTCTTCAAAAAGGGGAACAGCCACATCAACATTAAAAGGCTTTAATTTTTCGGCGAGATCTAAAGAATTTGAGCTGTCGCTCCATTCGTTAAGCTGATACGGAACGAAGGGAATGTTATTTTCTTTAGCATAGTTTTCAAAATCGGGGAAAGAAACAACAACGAAAGGTTTGTTGATCTTCTGCATACTTTCTATTACGGGTAAGCTCCAACCCATAAGTGCAAAACACTGAGCCATAGTAGGTTTTATTTAAGGTTATAGAATAATTCTTTATTATACTAAGGCTCTCAGTGGCAAAATTGTTTTTAAAAATTTAAATTTTCCAATATTTCAAATAACAAAAAGGCCACAAGAAGTGGCCTTTAATAAATAAGTTAACTAAAAATTAGGGACATTGCTCTCCTCTTCTTAAAGGTCTCGAAGTTTGTCTTACAGTAATGGTTCTGGTAATAGAACCTCCGCGAACTGTAATAGTAGCCGTTCTTGCTGGTTCGCATGGTTGATTATAGGAAAATGTAGATACTGTAAAGCTTCCGTTATTAGAACCACTAGTAGGACTTACTGATAACCAACTGGCATTGTCACTAACTGTCCAGGATAAATTAGAGCTCACATTAACCGTGGTAGAAGGTGAATTATAAGCACGATAAAGAGAAGATGTAGACACAGTAAGCTGAGGATCAGAAGGTACTGAATTTCCTGGGTAAAGTGTATTAAGAGCAGTTTTATCATAAGCGCTAAACTCGCCAGATTGATTTGCATTAAAGCAGGCCAACATGATTGAATTCAAATCAACATTAGTAGTACCAGGTGTGCCTGGTATGTTAATAGCTCCTACTCCAGCAGATCCTTCATTACCACCGCTACCACAAGAAATAGCTCTGTTAAAATAGTCTGTATGTCTGAAACCTACGCAGTGTCCTAATTCATGCGTGAGTACATGCTCCACTACATTCAAGCCATAATTGCTGGTACCTGACTGAATAATTACACTACCATACGGATTACCTCCTGTTGGAAATCCAGCTTGGCCACCACCGTTACCAGAAACACGTTTCACTACTATATCATAAGCGCTTGAGTTAGTACCGAAACCTAGCGTAAATTGAATACCCAGATTAAGCTCATTATAATTCTCTATAGCTAATTCCAAGCCCGATCTCATAGTAGCATCAAGGTAAGAAGATGAGCTTCCTGAAGTAGAATAATAACCTAATACACTTATAGTTCTGGGGGCTGATACCAGGTTAGTCGTTCTATATTGCTCGGTAATCGGCTTGCCCTTAGAATAGTCTTCCAGCATTATTTTTAATTCTGAAGGAGAAATTCTAATGTCATTTTCTACGATATAAACAGGAGAAGATTCGCCTGTAATTACATCTTCAGTAAATTCAGATCGCATATCGCTAGGATCAAATCCCAGTTCTTTAAACTGCTGCATTACCTCATCAGTAATAGCCAATGGATCACCCTCCTGAATTATAGATTCAGCGTCGTCATTACAAGAAAATAAAAGGATTGTAAGGCTAACAAATAGCCCTAACAAAGAAACTCGAAAGTTTTTCATTGTGATTTTAAGATTTAGGTTTATTATTAAATGTTTATAACACAATATAATAACACCTATTAATATCACAAACACCCCAAACCCGAAAGAACACTACTCATGTAACATTAATATGAGGCAAAAAATATAATTAATTGAAAATCTGATTTTTACAATAATAAATAATCAAATATATCATTATTTGTATGTGACAAAATTCGAATAATTCAATATTCTACTAAACTTATAGCAAATAAAAAAGCCGGAGTTACCCGGCTACTAAAATTATAAATAATGAGCAAAGCTCTATACTTATCTTCTTCTGTTACGGCCACCTCTGCCGCCGCCACCGCTTTTCCTTTGGCGTGACTTTCCGCCGCCGCCACCACCGCGTCGATCTCCTCCTTTTCCTTTTTTGCCAGAGCGCCCTTCAGCTGTATTTACACGGATCTCTCTATCATCAAGCATAAGATCTTTAAAGGCTGCTTCTAGTCCATTAGCCTCTTCTTTTTCCACTTCGAAGTAAGAACGTCTGTCTTCCATGGTAATATTACCAATAGCCTTCTTATTCAAACCAGAGTATTCCATAATAAAGTCTATCAGATCAGGTGCTCCAAAGCCGTCGATCTTACCGATATTAACGAAAAAGCGCTTATATCTGCCTCCAGAACTACCTTTGCCATCCAGGCTCACTGAATCAAGATCAGCTACATCAAACGCAGGTTCTCTGATACCAAAGCTATCCAGCTCTATAGTAAGAAGTTTATCTATTAGCTCCTCTTTTGTTAAATGTTCAAACGAGCCATATATTTCAGCCTGATGACTATTGATAGCCTCATAATCAGTCTTCACATCAGTTATTCTTTTGGCCCAAGCTACTAGTTTTTGATTCTCTACAGCTACCGGACTAGGAAGTGTATATTCTGAAAAACTAATATTGAGTTTCTTTTGCAAAAACTTAAGCTTTCTCTGATCAGAGCTGCTTACTAAGCTTAAAGAAATACCTTTTTTCCCTGCTCTACCCGTTCTACCACTACGGTGTGTATAGTATTCGGCATCATCAGGCAAAGCGTAATGAATAACATGAGTAATATCGTTGACATCAATACCTCTGGCAGCCACATCTGTAGCTAGCAAAAATTCTAATGTATGATTTTTAAACCTCTTCATTACCTGGTCTCTTTGCGCCTGAGACATATCGCCGTGGAGCGCGTCTACAGGTAAACCACGTTTTTGAAGCTGCTCACTTAAGCTTTGTGTATCTCTTTTGGTTCTACAGAAGATAATGCCTCTCATATCAGGCTCTAACTGTATTATATATTGTAATAAAGAGGGCTTATCTTTCGCTTTAACAGCAAAATATTGGTGATCAATATTCTTATTAACCACATTGCCTGTATCTATCTTAACCTCATTAGGATCATGCATGTATTTCTTTACAATGTCTCTGATCTCTTTGGCCATAGTAGCAGAAAAAAGCCAGGTGGCCTTCTCTCCTTCTGTGTAAGAAAGTATATGATCAAGGTCTTCTCTAAAGCCCATATTGAGCATCTCGTCTGCTTCATCCAGCACCACGTAGCGTACTCCGGTAAGCTGCACAGCCTTTCTGTTCAATAAATCTAGTAATCGGCCAGGAGTAGCTATGAGTATTTGTGGAGATTGTTTCAATGCACGTATTTGTCCTTGAATAGATGCACCACCATATACTGTAGCTATCTTCACCCCCTTCATGTACTTAGAAAAAGACTCTAACTGCTGACCTATTTGCTGCCCCAGCTCACGCGTAGGAGCTAATACTACAGCCTGAGTACCTTTATAAGTAGGATCTATAGACTCTAATAAGGGCAAGCCAAAAGCTGCCGTTTTACCTGTACCTGTTTGGGCCAAACCAATAAAGTCTCTATGAGATTCATTGATTAACATAGGGATCGCCTGCTGCTGAATTTCGGTGGGTTTATCAAAATTCAATTCTGTAAGCACTTTCAATAAAGGATCTGAAAGTCCCAGATTAGAAAAATTCGTCAATGGATATTATTTTTTAATAAAGAGCAAAGGTACTGCTATTTAATGGATTTACTACAGATAAACCCTTTATTTCCAAGTATTATTAAAAACTAGCCTAAAAATCGCAATTCAGGCCTCTATTCTCTTTCGGCTTTTAATTTTCCTTTAATGTAATTCTAATGAATCCATTTTAAGCTTTTGACTAGCTTTGCGCAAATATTGCAGGTCAAAGGCGAATGCTTTATAATGGAAGTAACATATGGCTCAAGAAAATCAAGACGCTCTCAGTTCAGGTGCTCATATACAAATACAGTTATTCATTTCTTTCTTAAAAGTAGGATTCTTCATGTTTGGAGGTGGTTATGCCATGATACCATTATTGGAGCAAGAGCTGATTCAGAAAAGAAAGTGGATTTCTAATGACGATTTATTGGAAATCATATCATTCTCGCAAATGACACCGGGTACCATAGCCATCAATGCAGCTACATACATTGGTAATGAGCAAGGGAAGACCTGGGGAGGTCTTGTAGCCTCTTTAGGTATAATTTTCCCGTCATTGCTGATCATCAGCCTTGTATATCACTTAGCAGGTAGCCACTTTGACCTGCCATGGCTTCAAAATGCATTTTTAGGTATAAGAGCCTGCCTCGTGGCTATGATTGGAAAGTCAGTTTTCAAACTTTTTAAATCAGGTATAAAAGGAAATGTTTCTATAGCCATTTTCCTGTTGGCCCTAATCGCTCTACTCATCGGCGCACACCCCATACTCATCATTATTCTTGGTGGCATCGTTGGCTTTATCACTTTTAAAATAACGCTAAAATAAAATATCATGTTGCATGATTACCTCACATTGGTATGGGTCTTTTTTAAAATAGGGCTTTTCAGCTTTGGTGGCGGTTTAGCCATGATTCCTCTTTTTATAATTGAGTTTGAGAAACAAGGATGGATGACCAGCCACGAATTCCTAAATGTACTCTCTCTGGCACAGGTTACCCCTGGTGCTATTGCTATGAATTCGGCCACTTACGTGGGTAACAAAGTGCAAGGCATTGGCGGAGGTATAGTAGCCACTTTATCATTGGCCTCTCCTTCTATTATTGTTATGCTGGTGCTTTCTAAGGTGCTGGCTAAAGTGAAAAACCACCCAATAAAAGAAGCTATTTTTAATGGATTAAAGCCTGTGACGGTAGCTTTAATCCTCTATGCGGGCTTTCAAATTGCACAGACTACCTTCTTTAAAGGGCAAACCTATGATTTAGAATGGAAACCTATAGTGATATGTATAACCATAGCTGTAATTCAACACTTTTACAATAAACTAAACCCTATTTTCCTTATCATGCTATCTGCCATTTTAGGAATGGTATTACTATAATTATTTGAGCTAATAAAATTACAGAAAACTAAATATATTAGTAATTTAGTGTCATGCGAAGATCAGGAACAGCAGATTTACCCTTGCATGGCGGCAAAGTACCCTATTGGCTAGCCAAACGAATGGCAGAACTTGGCCAGGCAATAGTAGAATCCATAGTGACGGAATATGGAAAGACCGAATTTTTGTCTAAAATAAGCGATCCGCTCTGGTTTCAGTCTTTCGGATGTGTGTTGGGCATGGACTGGCATTCATCAGGCATCACCACCTCTGTTATGGGTGCATTAAAAAAGAGCCTTAACCCTATAGCTAGCGATTTGGGTATTTATGTCTGTGGTGGTAGAGGTAAACATTCACGTCAAACACCAGCGGAATTATTAGCTTTAGCAGACAAAACGGGCATTAATGGTGATGACATGGTACATCATAGTAAGCTCAGTGCCAAGGTTGATAATACGGCCATTCAAGATGGCTTTCAGCTCTACCTCCATTCCTTTATAGTTACGGATGAAGGGGAATGGGCTGTAGTGCAGCAAGGTATGAATAATACTAATGGCATGGCCAGGCGCTATCATTGGCACTCGAAAAACGTAAGATCATTTATAGAAGAACCTCATACAGGAGTATGCGGCATTAACAAAGGCCTTATTTTAAATCTAACCTCCAAAAGTGCAGATAAAACAAGAGAAGGCATTATGGAAATAGGCAAAGAGGATTCTTTTAAAATGATGCAAGAGGCCAGAAAAATAATCATGCCTCGTCGTCATCATGTAAAAAAGGAAGACGTGAACCTGAAAAGGTTAGGAAGCGTGCTGGCTCTAGCCAATGATCCCGATATTAAAACCTTTGATGATCTACTACTTATTAACGGCTTGGGGCCACGAACTTTACAATCTCTTACGCTGGTTAGTGAAGTAATACATGGCACTCCTTCCAGATTTCAGGATCCTGCCCGTTTCTCTTTTGCACACGGAGGAAAAGACGGCCACCCATTTCCTGTTCCTACTCGTATTTATGACGAAACCATCAGTACCTTAAAACATGCTGTAGAAAAATCTAAAATCGGCAACTCAGACAAACAAAATGCTATCAAAAAACTTCATTTTCTAGCTCAAAAAGCAGAAAAAGATTTCAAGCCTGACGAATCAAGATTTGATAAGATAATTGAAAAAGAACGTCAAGATTCATACAAGTACGGTGGTAGATCGGTGTTTGGAAAATCATTACCGCCTAAAGGTCAATTGGATTTATTTCAATAGATACCGTTATATGAGTTAATTTTGCATCATACCATCAAGCATTAGGCAAAGAAAAGTAAAAGGTAGATCCTTTCCCTCGTTCTGACTTCACCCAAATTTTACCTCCATGTAATTCCATTATTTTATGCACTATAGCCAACCCTATTCCGCTACCCTCATACTCCCCTTTGTTCTCTAAGCGATGAAAAGGCTGAAATACCTGATTGATCTTTTCTCCGTCAATACCAATTCCATTATCTGAAATTTCATAAATAGTATGATTATCACACTCTTCTGCTTGTATCAGTATTTGAATATTCTCCTTATCAGATGAATATTTAAGTGCATTGGAAATAATATTACTAAATACCTGACCTATAAGAATAGTATCGCCATAGACATTCAAAAGTGTGTTAATGGTGATTTTGGGATTAAATTTTTTATAGGGAAAGCTTACCTCATCAATTATATCATAAATCATACTATCTACAGAAATCCTTTCTTTGGTAATGCTCTTATAGGAAAGTTGAGATATCTTTAGAATAGATGTTATTAGACCTTCCATTTTAGAGGTGCTATGCCTAATCACCTCCAGGTATTTTTGCTTTATTGTATCAGGCAGCTAAGTATTTGGCTGTAGCCTCGAATTACCCCCAAAGGCGAACGCAAATCATGAGCTATTGAATATGAGAACTTTTCCAGTTCGGCATTACTCTGTGCAAGACTGTGCTGTACCTGCATAAGTTCCGTAACATCATTAAACGCAATGGCTACTCCTATTATGTCGCTATCAGTATGAATTGACCTACAACTTACATTATAAAAATGATGATTTAGTTCACTTTGAATATTAAAATCAAATTTCCCCTCCTTTTCAAGGCACTGCTCTACACAGGTTATAATTTTATCTCCAAAAGAGATGTTTTTGAATGCTTCTTTTATAAGAGCTCCACTTTCAATTCTATCGGGTATAAAATCAAGTATATTACGATTCATCTCAGTAATCATCATGTTTTCATCAACATTGATTATATATAGATTTTCAAAACTGTTGATACTAGCAGCCATTCGACGGGACAGCCTGTTAATTTGATCCTCATATTGTTTGTTTAAGTAATCCTTCCCATTGAGTTTAGCGCCAGTTGTAAACAAAAAAACAATACTTAATACTATAAATACGGTAGAAAATAAAGCTACAGAAATTTCAACAGACCAATGTTCTGCTTCTGATAGATCAGTAATCACATAGCTGAGTATGAATACTATAACTATAAAAACAGGCAATATTCTACGAATAGAAACACCTCCCATATAAGGAGCTGAAATGACGGTCATAAAACCTGAATCATAAGTATAGGCCAGAAATGAGAGTGAAAACAAAAAGAAGCATATAGTAGTATTGATGGCCATGGGAAAAAACTCCAGTATACTTAGAAATTCTGGAGCCTTATGAAGATATCCAAAAATAAAGAAAAAAGTTTGACTCAGAACTGCAAAAGCAATTATCTGAGACACATAGGTTTTAGGCTTTTTATTGTAATGTAATAAAAGTAAAGCACCACTAAGTAAGAATGACAATGCCGTGTTGAGAGCCATCCTCTTAAGACCTAAAGAACCAGCACTTATTAATTCATCATGAAACAACAATAGGTCAACTTGAAAAGTTAAAACTTTAAATGCCCCTAAAAAATACACCAGTAACTCTATGCCAAGGAGGCCAACAAGTATATTAAAAAGCAATTTCTTTCTATAAACTACTAAGAGCATGCATAAGCTCAATAAGATGAAATTGATAGCAGTGAGTGGGTTCATGGCAGGACTCAGGGGCATCCTTAAGGCTTCCAACTCAAAGTGCCAACCTAATAACACCATTAGTGAATAGACTAAAACCGATAATTGAATTATTAAAATAGAGCGTTTAAACTCTTTAGTACAATTTTTCATGAAAGGATGATATGAAACTTCAAAAGAACAAGTTTTAAGCAAAAAAAGATAGCTAATTATTAGTTTTGTTTTATGAGCATAACACCATTTAAGATTGAATAATTTGAACTTAAAGTCATTATATAGCATCTCATTTTTTTTGCACTATGCCCGTTAAGAGTTTTACACGCCTTAGATTTGAATTTTATAAGCCAGATTTATATCATTTGAACTGTCTAGATCAGTGATTACGCTCTTAGTCAATCACCAAAAACAAGGACTGCTAACACCACCGGCAGCTATGGGCTCGAAATACATAAAATAACATTTTATGTACAGCATGGACCTATACCTTTCACGAACCGTTCAGAAGGTCTTTTGGAGTCTACGCCGTATTAGAATTTTCATAATTTCACTTTCTTCAGTTAACTTGTAAACTGAAACAAATTTCATCTTAATTCCAAGTTCAATTCAACCTCAGACACGAGCAAAAACATGCCCCTCTCCTTTCCTTATTTACCCGTATTTTCTGATCATGACATCAGCAATGTGAAACATATCTTATAAAAATCAGAAATTCATTGGTCGAATAAACCATATATCAAAAAAACTTCGCGCATTGTCTCTAAAGGCCGAAAACGATTTCCTACCCACTGAAGGCGGTTTTGATATAATAATCATAAACCAACGTAAGTATTTCTTCAAATATGAGCAGAAAGCACAGCCGGAAATTCTCTTCTAATTAAAGGTCAACTGAATTTGTTTCAGTAAATTTGCGCCTCCGCCGGAGGAAACAATTTTTTAAATTAAATATAGAAGAGCATTCTTGTTTTAATTCAACAATAAACAAAAATGCTCATAAGCAGAAGAGGCTATGGTGGTATATCTTATCTCAGTTTTTATTTTCGGTTATTTACTTATTACTTTAGAAGAGGTCGTAAAAATAAACAAGACGGCTATTGCCCTGTATATGGGGGTAGTTACTTGGGTTGTGTTTGTTTTGGGCAGTGACCATATAGATGGTATAAGTGAAAGCCTCACGCTACAATTAGGTAGTGTTTCAGAAATTTTATTTTTCCTTATGGGTGCAATGACTATCATAGAGTTGATAGATATTCACCAAGGTTTTAATGTAATCACAAACAGAATTAAAACCTCTAATCGAAGAACTTTATTATGGATGATTGTAGGTATTGCATTCTTTTTATCAGCATTGCTTGATAACCTAACATGTTCTATTGTAATGATCTCTTTACTTAGAAAGCTCATTAAAAATAAGGATGATATGAATATTTATGCAGGGGCGCTTATTATAGCTGCCAATGCAGGTGGTGCATGGTCCCCTATTGGTGATGTAACCACTACTATGTTATGGATAGGCGGTCAGATCAGTTCTGTGGCCATCATGAAATCACTTTTTATTCCTAGTGTTATTTGTACTGTAATACCCACCTACATCTTAAGCAGGTCATTAAAGGGTGAGCTAGACAGAAAACATACCGATGAAGAGAAAGCCTTGAGAAAGGAAAAAATTAAGGGTAGCTGGCGCATGCTCATAGGTGGTTTACTGGCCTTAATTTTTGTGCCTATTTTTAAAGGAGTAACACATTTACCTCCTTATATGGGAATGCTACTAGGCTTGTCTTTAGTTTGGATTCTCTCCGAACTTATTCACTTTAAGAAAGATGAACATGAGAAAAAGCCTTATTCAGCAGTGTACGCACTTAGCAAAATAGATGCCTCCAGTGTACTGTTTTTTCTAGGTATACTTATGGCCGTAGGAGCATTAGAGCATGCCGGTATTTTGGAAGATCTTGCACTGTGGATGAACCATACCATCGGTAATATAGATGCAATAGTGTTCATAATGGGTATTTTATCTTCCATTGTAGATAATGTACCCTTGGTTGCCGCTACCATGGGCATGTATCCTATTTCTCAGTTCCCTATGGATCATCAGCTCTGGGAGTTCACAGCTTTCTGTGCGGGTACTGGCGGTAGTCTATTGATAGTGGGGTCTGCAGCTGGCGTAGCCGTTATGGGTATGGCTAAAATTAAATTTTTCTGGTATTTGAAAAAAATAACACTTCCTGCCTTCATTGGTTATTTGGCGGGTGCAGCTTATTATTTGATAGAGGTTTTATATTTCTAGATACTTAAGATAGATCCCTTTTAAAATCAATTGATATGATTTTGAAAGGGATCTTTTCTAAGCCCCCTTCATTAAATAGCTCCTTTCAATGAATTTAAGCTATTCTGAAAGTCACCTTAAACCTTCCTGGTAGGTATGCTCTACGTCCTCAAGCTCTCTGACTGACAAAGAGATTTTTAAAATAAATTACATAATCCTTTTTATACTCGGTTTTATTTCCAAACTTTCGGATTATTATAGATAGAGAATTTATTATAATTATTATACATATCTAAATTTTATTATTATGTCTTTTAAAGCGAAACTTAAAGTTGCTGGCACTCAGTACAATGTACTTAGTTGTAATTATGGCTTAAGCCAGGAAACTGACGCTACCGGTCGTCCTTCTGCTGTTACCAGAGGTGGTATGATCACTATCACAGTAGAATCTACGGCTGACACCAGCCTTTCTGACTGGATGTTCAACAATTTCGAAATGAGAAATGGCTCTATCGTATTCTTGAAAAGGGATACCGATGCTACTTCTAAAGAATTAATTTTTGAAGATGCTTATGCTGTAAAGTATAAGGAAAACTTTGATGCTACAGGCAGAAATGCCATGACTGAAACCCTTACCATCTCAGCCAGAGTTATTAAAATTGGCGATGGTCAGCATGAAAATGCTTGGGTATAAATATTGAAAATCCTTAGATTAAGAGGCTGCATCAAACTAGTTTGATGCAGCCTCTTTTTTTTATAGAGAGGATTTAATATAGAGGTACTTACTGACATAGGTATCAAACAGCTTCCAAAGCTTGATTAACATTACCCCTACCTCAACGGCGTGAAGGGCTGTGATCTCATGGTTCAGCCACTACTTATTAATCAGTGATTTGAAGAGCTTTGCTACTTACATGCATAGATCTCTCCTTGCGCCGAGATGACAATTCCCTTTTTAAACTATAGGAAATAAGAGATGGTCTCACAACATAAAAGCGTCATCCCGGCCGCTATAAAGTGGAGAGCAAGAGCCCATTCATCTTGCTGTACCGTCGTGGGGTAAAAGGAGATTGAAAAACTGTCTATTCTCAAGTCCTTAGTGGCAGGTCATGGCTATGTAATGCTCCTTTGAGCGGAAGACCTCACAGCAAGAGAGAGTTTTTTGTTACTTTTTTGATCGACTGCAAAAAAGTAAGGGAACTACGGCTATGAAATGGAAGCTGTGATGTCTCAAGGGAGATATAGATTTGAAAAGCCTATACTAACTCAATACATAGATCTCTCCTTTCGCTGAGATTACGAATGGAAAACTAGAGGCTTACAGAGACTCTGCGCTAACTTTCAATACCACCTTCCAATAATACTATTAAGAAATCCTTCAAACCCGCATTCTTCGTTATAAATGGTGTTTAGATGAGTAAACGTACATGGTGCACTTCTTTAAGTCCATTTTTTCATGAAAAACTCCTGAAACTTGGATTATTCTAATTTTATAAAAAATTTTACATAAATTTATTTTTTTTATTTGGCCAGAATAAAATTTATTACCCTATCTACCAGTGAGTTGAAAAATATATCGCTCCCGAAGGGTTACCTTTTTCAAAACTCCAAATTTTTTGATAATTATTTTTTTTTTATAGTTTCGAACCGTGCAAGTCACACTGATTATCGTAACTATTTTATTATTATTATAAATTTTAAATTTTTATTACTATGTCTTTTAAAGCAAAATTGAAAGTTGGTGGAAATGAGTACAACGTATTAAGCTGTAACTATGGCTTAAACCAGGAAACTGATGCCACTGGCCGTCCTTCTTCTGTTACCAGAGGAGGTATGATCACTATAGAAGTAGAGTCTACTGCAGACACTAGCCTTTCTGATTGGATGTTCAATAACTTTGAGATGAGAGATGGATCTGTTGTATTTCTTAAGAGAGATACTGATGCTACCTCTAAGCAGTTAGATTTTGAAAATGCATACGCGGTTAAGTATAGAGAAAACTTCAATTCTTCTGGTGACAACCCTATGACTGAAACTATTACACTTTCTGCAAGAGTGATCAAAGTAGGTAACGGTGAGCATGTGAATGAGTGGGTGTAATTTTTTTCACCTTAATTAAAGCTTAATTAAGGGGAGTGCGTAATGCACTCCCTTTGTTGTCTAAATAGGCCTTTGTATTGCCAATTTATAATTGGGCCATTTTTTTAATTAAACTTATTTACTATCATGTCTTTCTTAGCAAAGTTGACTTTAGATGATGAGGAGTTCAATATTTTAGAATGTGACTTTGGTTTAAAACAAAGCACTGACGAAACCGGAAGACCCAGCGCCAAACCCCGGGGTGGACTCGTACAACTTGTCATCGAATCTAATGTGAAAATCGATTTTTTCGAATGGATCTCGTCTGGCACCGCCACTAAATCGGGCGAAATTACCTTTTTTAGAAGAGACAATGTCTCTAGCCTCAAGAAGCTAGCCTTCAAAGAAGCTTACTGTG
>NZ_JAESIY010000006.1 GCF_016757215.1 Fulvivirga sediminis | reverse complement strand
GAGAGTAGGTCGTTGCCAGATTTTATCAAAACCCTTTACTTTTATAGTAAAGGGTTTTTTTATGTCCAATATATTGTAGCAATAAAAAAGCATGCCTTTTAGCATGCTTATAATAACTCGCCTTTAATCAATAACTTATCCCACTGTTACGATTGTCATATCCTTTAAGGAGAAATACTCATTAGCGGTATTTAGGATTGTATAGGGATCGATGGATTGTATGCTGGTGATGTAATTATTATAAAAAGAGTAATCTAGTCCGTGCATATGGATATTTTTGAATTTACTCATTATGGCAAAAGGTGTGTTAATGCTTGATTGGAAAGAGCCTATTAAATGATTCCTTACGGCATCTAACTCACTGCTAGAAATTGGTTCGTTCTGTAGTATCGAAATCTCTCTTCGAATCTGAGCCAATGTATCATCGAGGCTTTCTTTTATGATATCTGATCCGATCACCAAATAGGAGTCATATTGTAAGTTTACGATACTACTGTATATACCATATGTATAGCCTTTATCTTCCCGTATATTTTTCATGAGCCTAGACCCAAAGTAGCCGCCTAGGATATGATTAGTTATTAGGAGTTTTACATAATCATTATGTGATTTTGATATTATCGGTTTACCTACCCTAACAGAGGTCTGCGAGGAATTGTCTTTGTTTTGATTTATTATTTGAGGTTGAAAATGATATTGAATGTTACTGGAATTGGAATACTTTGCTTTGGGCTTAGTGTTTTGGAAATTGCGAATAATGCTATTTAAGTGTTGATCTAGAGCGCCAGATACAAAAATTTCAAATTGACTTAGGTTTGATGTAAAAAAGGCTTTGATGTCATCAGTTGTGATGTTTGTTATGTCTGTTTCACTGATTATTTTTCCATATGGATACTCATCTCCGAATAAGGCATTCCTGAAGTTCTTGCTAGCGATAACATTATTTTTCCGATTCTGATTCTTGAGATTTTGGATTTGTATGCGCTTTAATGTTTCCAATTCTTCATCAGGAAATGAAGGAGATAATAGAATATCACTAATTATTGGCAAAAGGCTATTAAGATGTTTATTTAAGCAAAGGAGACTGATGGATGGTGCGTCGAATGAAGGGTTAATATCCAAAAATGCACCAAACTGAGCTAGGCTATCAGCGATTTGTTTACTAGTATAATTTGTAGAGCCTTCTTTCAATAACTGCAAACATAGCATGGAGACACCAGGCCTCGGTTCATAATAGTTTCCTCCAATGGGAAACAAAAACTCTAGTTTAATTACGGGTTGAGTTCCTGCATTTAAATAGTAAATATCTACATCGCCTGATGTGGTTTTGCTAACCTGCTTGAGGTCGAAGGTAGATATATTATGAGTTATTGGAGGTAGAGTTCTGTTCAGCATAAATTAGTTAACAACTGACTTTTGGTCTTTCGAAGCTTGATCAAAATTAAAGAGAAGTGTAAATCTTAATGTTTCAGCTAGAGGATGTTCTTGTTGGGACGGAACCAAATAAGCAAAGTCTATACCGAATACTTGATATCTGAAGCCTAGACCTAATGTTAAATATTTTCTATTACCTTTATCTTTAGACTCATAGAAATATCCTGCTCTGGCTGCAAAAGTTTTGTTATACCAATATTCTAATCCTGCAGAAATAGTCACTTCTTTTAATTCTTCACTAAAGCCTCCTTGTGCATCTGAAAATGAACCAAAAATTCCACTGAGAAGCGTTTTATCTGACGCACTACTATCCGCTTGTGGGCTTGGAACTAGAAGTTTATTGAAATCTAATCCAAAAGTAAGTGAATTATAAGGATTGAAGTTGGTAGTAAATGCTGTTCCCAATCTAAGGTTAGTGGGGATAAAGTCTTTATTATCTTCATCCGAGTAGGTAAGCTTAGAACCTATGTTAGATATTACAGCAGCTAGGGCAATGTTAGAATTACTTCCACTAAGTAGTAAATCTTTGTTATAATACATTGCCAAGTCAGCAGCCACACTGTTACCAGGTTGAGCACTCGCACTGCCAGAAGTATAACTTCCTGTAAGGTTAGAATGGATGTATCTTCCTGCCACACCTATGCTAAGGTTCTGTGTAAGTTTTCTTGAATAGGCTGCGTCAATAGCAAATTCTCTTGGGTTAAAATTGCCTTCATCTGCTCCAGTTTCACTTGTGAAGTATATTTCACCGAGATTAAAGTATTTCATTGATAATGATATCGCTTGTTCTTCCGATAGTTTATAGTAACCAGAAAGATACGATATTGACATGTCATTGATTATTTTACCTAACCAAGGGGTATAAGATAAGGAAAACCCAATATCATTTTCTATATATACAAGTTTTGCGGGGTTCCAATATACTGAGTTCGCATCAGCTGAAGTTGCTGCGCCAACATCTCCCATACCACCAGCACGAGCATCTGGTGTAATGGTTAAAAAAGGAACGGCTGTGTTAATGACCCTGCGGTCGTCGTCTGCTCCAGTTAGATCACTTGGATCAGTTATCTGAGCATATAATGTAGTTGTAAAGCTATTGAAGAAAATAACGATAGCTCCTAGGATTATGGTTGATATATATTTCATAAAATAGTGATATTAAACAAATATAATTAATTAATAAGAATAAGTTTTTGGAATGTATGGTTTTTAGCGCCGTCTACGTTTGAACGAACGGATACCTTATAAATGTATAACCCAGCTTCTGTTTTTTTGCCTATTGAATTTTTTCCGTCCCATTCGAACAAATTGATTTCACCAGGTGCATTTTCAAATTCAAAGCTCCTTTTAAGTAATTTCTCTCCTGATATATTTATAATTTCTAATTCAACCTGCAAGTTGTCACCAGCTCGGTTGTGTTTAAAACTAATTACGGTTTTAGATACAAACGGATTAGGAGAGTTTTTTAATTGGCTTATCGCTAATGAACCCTCAGCACCTACAAGGAACTCTACAGTTTTTTCACTACTATTGTTATGTGTGTCCCAAGCTTTGATGGTTAGAGTGTGAAGCCCCTCACTAAGGTTGTTTAAAGGGTATCTGAGCCACCCTTCTTTATAAGTGTTTTTCTTAGCCTTATAGTAATCATTAACTACTACTGATTTCTGATCGTCTAGCTGAACTGTAAGACTGTTATTTACATTATAATTAGAAATGTTAATGCCATGTTCATCCTTTAGATTCGCGACTAATAGGGTGTTGGTGTTTACAGGTATTTTGCTTGAGTAAGTCGAATCTCCAAAGAAGATGTCTATCTCTGGTCCCGTATTGTCATGTGGATAGGAGTCTGTAGAACCTCCTACAATGACATTAATATCTGCTCCATTGGCGTCACTGTTTTTTTGTGCATTTACAGCGTACATACTAATTTTCCCTTTTTCTAGTTGATAAGAAATGTTTTTAGGAACGATAAATTCAGCATCGAATACGCCTGAATTAATACTTACATCACCTCTAAAAAGCGTGTTTTCTCTAGATTTGTAACTGTATGTTAAGCCATTATCTTCATCGCCTAATGTGGTAAGGGTAGCTTCTTTATCAAAAACGGTAATTTCTAAGTCTCCACTAAATTGGGAATCCGTATTGCCAGCAGATTGAAGAACTTTGCCTGTAAGAGATATTTGATCTAATGCACTCAGGGTATCAGTAGACTGTGTTCCTGAAATGGATTCAATAATAATATTTTTTTCCGGATAGTTGAGTCTTAGTGCCGGATCTCCAAGTAAGATGAAATTCCTGTTGCCTACTTGGTTTTGATCTACAGCGTTATTAGCACTGTTATTTTTTGTAATGCGAATAATATCTCCTAATCTTAAATATTGACCATGTGGCTTGGAGAATACGGTATTATAAAAAGCTTGATTTAGTTGAAAATTGGACGAGGCATAAACAGGTCTGCAAGTGCTTATGATGGCGATTCCCCCTTTTTCAGCACTGTTTATAATCACTTCTCCTCCTGATCTGATGGCACTTATGTCATCATGTCTACCAAACTCACAGGTGGCCGTAACAAATAGTGGTAATCTATTTTTATTATCCCAATTTTCTATCTGGGGTATATTTAGAATAGTCTCTTGAGCCCAGACGTTTTTCCCTCCGTGTCCTGTATAATTCATAATAAGGGTGCCTTTTTTAATACTTGCGTTTATAGCCTCTACCATCTCTGGAGACTTTATACTTGGGGCGGAAGCATCTTGCTTATAAGCATCAAGAAATAATTTATTGTAATTGAATGCTGAATAAGTGGTGTCCATGAGCTCACTAAGCTGGTTACTTTGATCAATGTGTAAGTTGTTATCACCATCGTCAGCCACAAAAGCAACAGTGTTTCTCCATGCTCCGTAAGTTTGAGGAGATGAGTAATTGATAATTTTATCTACCACATTCTGCGCTTCTTGTGTCGTAGCTGCAGGAATTCTACCTACTCCTATTTCCAATGAGTGATTTCCTCCTGCTATTTCTGCCCATTCACCTTCTTCATCTTCCATGAAGCCGAAATAATCATCAGAACAATATGTCTGAAGAGGATGCAAAGAATTTCTGGATTCATATGTGGGGACAAAATTAGTGTTGTTAGCCTTGATGTCTTTATAGTCAAAAGTGGCTTTACCAAAGAGCAATACATATTTAAGTGAATGGCTTTGGTCATAGAGGTATTTTATAAAATCCCTCATGGCCGTGATATCTTGTTTGCCACTGCTAAATTCATTGTAAACCTGTTCCGTAGTAACTACAGTAGTGGAAATACCGTCTGCGCGCTCATGGTGGTTAGCCAATTGTAGTGCTTGGCTTTGAAAATTTTTATGAGTAATAATTAATAATTCAGGAACGTTTATATTATGAATGTTCTGATTTTCAATTCTTGATAGAAATTTAGGAGAAGGTAATTGGTTAGGGTCAAAAACTACAAATTCTTTATTGTTCGTAGAGTTACTACCAAATGATATGGTTCCATTTTCATATACAGTGCGTTGTAAAGTAGGGCCGGTAGGGATGGTGACATCAAATACCAGGCAACTGTTTTTGCAGTTATTAATAAAATAAGTAGAAAGGGTAGTTGATGTATTAGCAAAAGATCTAAAAGCAAGTTGATTATCATCAAGTGACATGCTTCTGGTAAACTCAACTATTATTTCTTTAAGAAAGCCTAGCGATCTTCCACTATTATTTCCAGTATAAGAAATACCTAAGTTTAGCGAATTAACTGTAGATGCAGTTTTGGAGGAAAAAGTAGATGTATTTTCTAACCCTTTTACACTATATCTATGCGGATTATTCTGGCTTGGTGTCATGAAATTAGGCACACTATTTACAATTTGTGTCCCTATCTGGCTGCCATTTAGACTTAAAGTAAAACTGCTCTGAGAGAAAGATTGAGCCATTACCGTAGAAGTAACTTGTATGTTGGTATTCGCAGTAATGTTTGGTATTTCTAAAATAATCTGTTCGTTGGATATTCTAGAGTACCAATCTCTACCAGAAAGCAACAAGTTTTCCTCTTCTTTTTTGTAGTAGGCGAAATCAGTGAAAGTAGTAATACGATTATGATTCTGTCCCAGGTCATCAGAGGATTTTACTCTTTTGCCATTTTCAGCACCAATAGACAGGTAATAATAATTGTGATTGCTGTAAATATTTCGTTCATAAGTAATTTCACCATCAGTAGAGTAATTATACTTGTCCGGCCCTTGAGCATAGAAAAGAATGTAATCATCTGAGTTAAATTTACCATCATCCTCTCCTTTCACATATATGTGATTATTTATAAGATCCGCAGGTCTGGGAGCACTATTTTTTTGGGGCAATGTTCCTCCGCCATTGCCATAGATAGCTATCTTCTTAGGATCAATTCTATCAATGGAAATGCCTATAGACTTAAGAAAATTATAATCTATTTTATAAACACCATTATGGTCTATCTCAAGCTTATACCAATCTCCACTTCTTAAAACAGAATTTATTTTCTGTCCGTATAAGTGATAATTAGTGGAAACGGCAAGAGCAAGAAGCGTAAAAGAAAGTACTTTAATGGCTTTAGACATTATGAAACAACATTTGTCTTAACAAACAAGATAGCAAAGTTTAACGTTTCCTGTAATTCTATAATGTTTAAAGTATAGTCTTAGTGACATTTTTAATTAATGACAAAGCGATATATGCTACTATTATAATAGGAATAGCAAAAATCTTAAATACTAGAATAAGAATCACGCTTATAACTAATAGCAAAATTTGAAATATATTCTCTTTCCAGTTCATGGATTTTAATTTAAGAGAGAATAGCTCTACTGGAGCTACCAGTAATAAAGAAAAGATTACAGTTATAGATATAAGAATATCGAAGTTGATTAAGTCCCGGTATTCAGAACTAGTAATAAATGCAATGCTAGAAATAAATAAAGCATTTGCAGGTGTAGGTAAGCCTATAAATACAGACTGCTGCCTGTCATCTATGTTGAATTTAGCTAATCTCAGCGCAGAAAAGACGGCGATCATGAACCCAACGTAGGGCATAATAAAGTGTACAGTGTATGCTGATAACAGTTCAAACATGATTAAGCCGGGCAGTACACCGAAAGTTACCATATCAGCTAGTGAGTCAAGCTCTTTTCCAATAGGAGAACTTACTTTAAGTAGGCGTGCTACAAAGCCGTCTAGAAAGTCAAATATTAGAGCAGCCCAGATCATATAAGTAGCAAAGATTAGTTCACCATTAGCCGCAAGCGTAACTCCTACGCAACCACAGGCCAGATTACTGGCTGTAAGCGTATTAGGTATGTGTTTTTTTATATTCAATCTATTAGTTTTTTAAAGCACAGAAAGGATTAGTTTTTTTCTCTATTTCAGTAGAAGTGGAACCTCCATGCCCGGAGTACACGGTATAATCAGAGTCCCACTGAAATAATTTATTGTGAATACTAGATATTAAAGTTTCAAAATCACCACCTGGTAGGTCAGTTCTTCCTATACTACCCTGAAACAATACATCGCCACTAATACATAGCTTATGCTCATGGTTAACAAAGGCGATATGTCCTGGCGCATGTCCTGGCACAAAAAGTACCTCAAATTTATGACTCCCAATTTCAATAGTGTCTCCTTCTTCTAAGTATTCATCGGCCTCGCTAGGGTTAAACTTAGTGAAACCATATGACGGAGCATATACTTCAACGGATTTTAACGTAGGAACATCCGCCTTGTGTATGTATAATTTTACTTTGAATTTATCTTTTATAAGCTGATTTCCCAAAACATGATCTATATGGCAATGCGTGTTTAAAAGCTTATTTACCTTAATGTTATTATTGTCTATAAAATCAATCAGCTCTTTTGTTTCATAGTCTTCATAGCACCCCGGGTCAATAATAACTCCATCTAAAGTTTCGTCATCATAAACAACATAGGTATTTTCCATAAATGGATTAAACACAAAAGACTGAATCTGTATCATATTATAATTAAGTTTGCCGTATCAAAATTTGTTTTAGACTTTTCAAAAATAAGTCATTTAATTAAATCATTGTGATCAATGTCTGTAATATATGATTATCTCATAGTTGGGCAAGGGCTTGCTGGGTCCGCATTAGCCCATCATCTGCTAGCATTAAATAAGAAAATACTAGTAATAGATGAAAACAGAGAAAATACCTCTTCCAAGGTGGCAGGGGGGCTGTACAATCCGATTACAGGTAGAAAGATGGTAAAGACATGGAAAGCTGATACGCTTTTTCCTTTTATGCACGAATTCTACCAAAACATTGAAAAACAACTGAATACTAAGTTTTTATATGACACACCCATTTATAGACCCTTTATTTCTATGGAGGAGCAGAATGAATGGATGGGGAAAAGTGCTACTCCTGAATATAGCTTATTTATTAAGAAAGTGCATCAGGGGAATCTGTATGATTTTAGTAAAGATAAATTTGGTGGAGTAGAACTTAATTACTCTGGCTATCTGGCTGTTCCAAAATATTTGGAAGCATACCAGCAGCACCTAAAGGCTCAAGGTTGCTTTTTAGAAGATAAGTTTGTGTACAATGACTTGGAAGTAGGGGCAGAAGAAGTTAAGTATAAAGATATTACCTGTCGGAAAATTATATTTTGCGACGGGTTGGGATCACTAGATGGAAAATATTTCTCCTGGCTGCCTTTTAGGCCAGTAAAGGGCGAGGTTATACAACTTCGTGCTAATATTGAGCTGAGACATATTATCAACCGTGGAGTTTTTGTAGTGAAAAAAGATGATAATTACTTTGAAGTAGGGTCTAATTATGATAATAAAAACATGGATCTTGAACCAACCGAAAAGGCACGAGAAGAGATTCTAGGAAAGATGTCTGACATCACTGACTTTTCTTATAAGATTACGGATCAGAGAGCTGGTATAAGACCTGCTACTGCTGATAGAAGGCCTATAATCGGCATGCATCCCGAGTATAAAACTATTGGAATCTTTAATGGATTAGGAACAAAAGGAGTTTCATTAGCTCCGTTTTTTGCTCACCAATATGTTGAATATTTGGAGGCGGATAAAGAACTCATGAATGAGGTCAATATTAATCGGTATTTTTCGTTATATTAGAATTCTTGTCTAGTTATAAATGATAGTATTTAAAAAGTTTATTCTAATTCTAGGTTTCTTGTTATACGTAACTGGGGGTGTGTTGGCTCAGGATGCTGCAGAGAAGTTTGGTAGAAATCGCTTACAGTACGAACAGTTTGAATGGAAGTTTTTAAGTTCAGACAATTTCGATATATATTTCTACGAAGGCAATGATAAAATTGCTAATGACGTAACAGAATATCTGGAAGATGAATTTGAGAAAATAACTGATCTCATTGGCTACCCACCTTATTCTAAGACAAAAATATTTCTTTATAATTCAGTTTCTGATCTACAGCAAAGTAATGTAGGGATAGATGATAAGAGCATAAGCCCAAGCGGACAAACAGACTTCATTAAGTCTAGCATAGAAGTAGCTAACCCTGGCAATATAGAGCAATTAAAAGAAGAACTGTTATATAAGGTAAGTAGCCTTATGGTTAATGAGATGATGTTTGGCGGAAGCTTGAAAGATATGTTTCAAAGTTCTGTGCTACTAAACTTGCCTGAGTGGTTTATAGACGGGGCCGCATTATATGTAGCTAAAGGGTGGAGCATAGAAATGGATGATTATGCCAGAGAGCTAATGAAGACCAAAAAACCTCAAAAACTTAACCGACTTACAGGTAAGGAGGCAGCATTGGCAGGTCAGTCTGTATGGAATTACATCGCTCAAAAGTATGGTAAAAGTAATATTTCTAACATTCTTAACTATACGCGGATCATTAGAAATGAAGAGAGAAGTATCGGAATTACTTTGGGCCGATCTTTTGATAGAGTGCTGCAAGAGTGGCAGGAGTTTTACACTGATATAGATAAGCAGGTTGCTCAGAACTATGAGGATGCAAAAAGTGAACGAGTTATTATAGACCGAAAAAATAAAAAAGGCATTGTTTATAGTTACGTGAAGTTAAGTCCTGATGGTACCAAAGTAGCTTACACTGCCAACGATAATGGCAAGTATGAAGTGAGAATCAGCAATGTAGATGGTAAAAGGAACCGGAAAGTACTAGATGGAGGCTATAAAGTAATTGATCAGGAGGTTAATTATGAAATGCCACTTATCGATTGGGTTGATGATAATACCTTAGGAATAGTAAGAGCTAAAAAGGGGCAATATTATTTTGTGCTTTATGACCTGGCTTCTAAAAGTAAGTTACAGCGTCCGCTTAGAAAGTTTGATAATATAAAAAGCATAGATTTTTCAGATAACGGTCGGCTATGGGTAGCTAGCGCTACTATCGATGGGGTAAATGATTTATACCTAATGACCACGAAAAGAGACAGAATAAAAAGGCTCATGCACGATATCTATGATGATATGAATCCTTATTTCCTGCCAGGAACGAACACTATTGCTTTTAGTTCTAACCGGCTTTCTGATACTCTTAATGTGGAGACTAAAGATTTTGCTAAGGTTACGGATAACTATAACATATTTTACTATAACCTAGATACTACAGATAATGTAGTAAAGCGTGTAACCAACACTATTAGCTCAGATGTAAATCCTTTAGCTCTGAGTTCTGATAAGATTTTTTACCTGAGTGATCAAAAGGGAATAGTTAATATATTCAGTTATAGCCTTAGCACAGGCATCTACACGCAGGTAACTAATTTCTCGAAAAGTATTAAAGAGTTTGATATTAATTTCGAACATAATGCTTTGATTTTTACCATGCTCGAGGGGGACAATGATTATATCTACTACTATCCTGATTTCGATTATAACCAACAAACTTTTACCCCTCTTACAGTAAGGCAACAATTGGAGCAAGTAAAAGCGTTTAAAAACAGAAAAAATAAAGAGCGTAAAGAAGTACTAACCGTAAAAGAAATTGTAGAAAAGAGACTGGCTGAAGCTAAGGAAGAAATGGAAACTCCTGCCGATACTATCAGTACGCCTCCAGCTGACAGCATAACAATAGAGCCAATAGTACAGGATGAAGCAATTATAGATACTGATAATTATTCTTTTGATTCAGCCACGGTAGATGTTCCTGAAGATGATACCGATGTAGTCAATACTAGTAATTATACCTTTGATAATGATGTGGTCAAAGAAGATCAGAATGACTCCTTCCTAGCTCAGTATCGAAAACTAAGGTCTGAAAAGAAAATATCAGGCCCTTTTCCTTATGATAACCGTTTCAGCGCGGATAATGTGGTCACCTCGTTGATAATACATCCACTTATGGGGTTCGGTGTACGCCTAGAAACAGGTATGACTGACATGCTTGAAAATCATAAGTTTAATGGAGGGGTCATGACTAACTTTGATTTACGCAGCGGAGAGGTGTTTGCTCAGTATCAGTATTTGAAGCATTTTGTCGATTATAAAGTTCGCTATGATCGTAGTGTATATTTCTTTGATGACGTATTTCATAAATTTGTAAAAAATTCATTTCAGGTAGGTGCTTCTATCCCTTTTAGCACTAGGGCAAGATTAAGTTTGGAGCCTTTTTATAGCCAAGTAAAATCATTAGATCTTAATAACTTTAATACTAGTTTATCGCCTAATACCATTTTGGATCCTATTACGGATAATTATGGAGGAGCCAATGTGGAATTTGTCTATGATAACTCTACCATCAATGGTATGAACCTTATTGAAGGTTCTAGAGCTAAAATTCAACTTAAGCACTATGAAGGGCTCGATAAGAAAGAGCTTTCTTTCACAAATCTTACCGCTGATGTAAGGCACTATCAGAAGATATATAAAGAAATAGTTCTGGCTACACGAGTGTTCTATGGACGTTCATTCGGCAATAGCCCTAAGCAATTCCTTTTAGGAGGTATGGACAACTGGATTCTTTTCGATGAGAATACATCTGGAGATAATAACCCTTTAGACTTTACCAGTGAACGGTATAATACTGATATTATATTTGCTCAATATGCCACTAATCTAAGAGGCTTTGATTATGCCACTCTGGTAGGAGAAAATACTTTGGTTTTTAATGGAGAATTGAGATTGCCTCTTATAAGAGCTTTATCTAATAAGCCTATTTCATCTAACTTCTTTAGAAATTTACAGTTCATAGGATTTTTTGATATAGGTTCTGCCTGGACTGGACGCTCTCCTTTTCATGAAGATAATAACGTAAGCACAGAGACTATAACTCAAGGAAACTTCACCATATCACTGAAGAATTATCGAAATCCTTGGCTTTATAGTTATGGTGCAGGTTTGCGTACCATGTTGCTGGGCTATTACGTGAAAGTTGACTTAGCATGGCCTGTAGAAGATTATGTTGTAGACTCCCCTAAGATTATGTTTACATTAGGATACGACTTTTAAGTCATTTAAATTTGCCCAACTTTTAATAAAAGACACATTATGCTCATATCCATGACAGGTTATGGTGCGTCATCATATTCTGATGATAACCTTAGTATTAATATAGAAGTAAAGACCCTTAACTCTAAATTTTTGGATCTAAACTTTCGTTTGCCAAAATCATTTTCAGAAAAGGAAATTGAAATAAGAAATATAGTTTCAGAAAAGCTGCAAAGAGGAAAGGTAATGCTTAACATAGATTATGTTAATGAGCAGGATACTACCCTTAAGCAAAGATACAATGAAGAGCTCTTTACACGATACTATCAAAATTTACGCAATCTCGCGGATAAGGTGGTAGCTTCCGATTCAGAGCTTTTTAAAATAGCTCTTAGTGCGCCAGATGTGATTATTAACGATCAGAAAGAAGAAATATCTGATCAGGAATGGGATAAGTTACGATCACTTATAGTGCAAGCAATAGAGCAGTGTGACAGTTTCAGAAGAAGGGAAGGTGCCGAACTTCAGCAAAAATTGGAAAGCTATATTAGCACAATTGCAGAGCATTTGGAAGCTGTGGCTAGTCTTGATCCGGAGCGTGTAGAGCGAATAAGAACCAGAATAAAAAACAACCTTTCCAAGTTTGTAGAGGAAGAAAGCCTTGATAAAAATAGATTGGAGCAAGAGCTGGTTTATTACATAGAGAAGTTAGACATAACAGAAGAAAAGGTCAGGCTGAAAAGCCATCTTGATCATTTTACTGAAGTGCTTAGTGATGAAAATTCCTTGGGTAAGAAGCTGGGTTTTATTTCTCAGGAAATGGGACGAGAAATCAATACCATAGGCTCTAAAGCTAATGATGCAGGGATTCAAAAGCACGTGGTAACTATGAAAGAGGAGCTAGAGAAAATAAAAGAACAGGTGTTGAATATTTTATAAATATTCAACAATCTCTTCTAGTCCCAGGCTGCGTGAGGCCTTTATAAGAATGACAGAATCTGAAAATTCTGTTTCTTTTAAAGCTTCTATAAGCTCTTTTCGGCTGGTGAAATAATTGGCTTCTGGCACATGTTTTAGTGCTGGTTGTATTAATTCCCCACAGAGGTAGATATCAGTGAATTGTTTTTCTGATAATGTGGCACCTAATTTTTCGTGTTCCAGATCGCTTTCAGGGCCTAATTCTTTCATATCTCCCAGAATGATTATTTTTTTCTGAGTTTTCATTAAGAAAAGGTTTTCAATGGCTGAAGCCATAGAGCTGGGGTTAGCATTATATGCATCTAGTATTATGGTGTTAGAGTTCTTTTTAATGACCTGAGATCGATTATTGCTTGGAGAATATTCGCAGACCGCCGTATTAGCAATATTTTCATCAACCTTAAAAAATTTGCCTATACATAATGCTATAGCTATATTTTCGAAATTATATTTACCAATGAGCTGAGTAATTAGTTCTTCTTTATTTTCAGCAACTAAGGTAACATAAGGAGAAGCTTCTTTGAACTCACAGTGATAATAATCACCCTCTGAAGGATAGAATAAAGGAGACTCAAATCTTTTAGACATGTTGGTTAAAATATCATTATTAGAGTTTATCCAAACAGTGCCATTTGTTTTTATTAAGTAATGGTATAGCTCACTTTTAGCTCTTATCACGCCTTCAAAACCTCCGAAACCTTCCAGATGAGCTTTGCCTATGTTAGTAATTAATCCATGTGTAGGTTGTGCTATTTCACATAAAGCCGCTATTTCGCCAATATGGTTAGCCCCCATTTCTATTATAGCTATTTCATGAGAGCTGTCTATATTTAGCAAAGTGAGAGGAACACCAATATGATTATTCAGATTGCCGGAAGTAGCTAGCGTTTTATATTTTCTTGAAAGTACCGCATTAATAAGCTCTTTTGTGGTGGTTTTACCATTAGATCCGGTGAGGCCTATTATGGGTATGCTTAATTGGGACCGGTGATGTAAGGCCAGAGACTGCAAAGCCTTGAGAGTATCCTCTACTACTATATACCTTTCATCAGCCTTATAATCCTTATTATCTATTACAGCCAATGATGCTCCTTTCGATAGTGAGTCGGCAGCAAACTTGTTGGCATCAAAATTTTCTCCTTTAAGAGCGAAAAATACATCCCCTTCTTGTATTTTTCTAGTGTCGGTAGAAACTCGACCACTTTTTAAATAGACGTTATATATTGCTTCTAATTCTTCCATGATTACAAACTTAATATTACTAAGTTATGGTAAAAACTATTATTTAGAACTTATGCTAACTATTTGTAAATCTAGCGCTCTATTCAAACCTTATTTTACAGATGTACGTTACCAAATGTAATTACTTGCTTACACATGAGATTATTTTTAACCTTAACCTGCTTCCTTTTTTTATCTTCGGTTTGCAAATCACAATATGCTTATCAAATTGAAAATGATGTTAAAATCAGGGGCCTTTCTATGCCTTGGGCAGGAGGGATAAACTCAGCTCAGTATAGTAATATAGATCTTAATGGAGATGGCAAGCAAGATCTGGTGGTTTTTGACAGAACCGGAAACAAGGTCAATACATTTGTTTATAAAGAAGGAAGGTATGTCTACGAGCCTGAGTATGCTTATTATTTTCCTGAGAAACTTGATCGATGGCTTTTGCTTAGAGATTTCAACTGTGATGGAAAACCAGATCTCTTCACTGGAGATGCACTTGGTATGAGGGTGTATGTAAATACAACAAAAGAAGGAGAACATCTCAGCTGGAGATTATTTAATAGTAGAGATCCACAACCTTCACCATTACTTTCTCAAGGATTTTCTTCAGCAGTTAACCTTCAGGTAAATACATCTGATTTGCCAGCTATTATAGATGTTGATGGAGATGGAGATCTTGATATTCTTGTTTTTAGACCTAGTGCAAATTCGACCATAGAGTATCATAGAAATATGAGCATGGAGAACAATGGAAATTGTGATTCATTGCAAATGAAACGCATAACCCAGACATGGGGTGGGGTGAAGGAATGTGGTTGCGGCATTTTTGCCTTTGATGGTGATGACTGTGGGCTAAGTGGAGGAAGAGAGGAGCATCAAGGAGGAAAGGCCATGTTTCTTTATGATAGAGATGGAGATGGAGACTTGGATTTGGTAATGTCTGAAGAGACTTGCAGTGGAACCTATTACTTTGAAAATAAAGGAGATTCTCAAGAGGCATATTTTAATGAGGTTGAAACCAATTTTCCTAATGCAGAAGACCCTGCGTGGTTTTATATTTTCCCTTCCGCTCATCATGCAGATGTAGATATGGATGGGCTTGATGATATTATGGTTTCTTCTAATTATTCCTCAAATACCACAGGTAGAATAGATTTTAGTGCTTCCAGTTGGTACTATAAAAACACTGGGGATGGCTATGATCTAATTCAAAAAGATTTTTTGCAAGATCAGATGATTGATCTTGGAGAGAATGCTGCACCAGCGTTTATAGATGAAGATGGAGACGGAGATTTAGACATGATAGTAGGCCAGTTTATTGATAATACGCAAGGAATCTTGACAGCCTCTTTGAAACTATATGAAAATGTAGAAACAATATCAGAACCAGCTTTTGAACTAAAAAACAGTGATTATTTAGGTCTTTCTCAGAGAGGACTTTTTAATTTCAGACCCAAGTTTTATGATGTGAATAATGATGGTAATCCTGATTTAGTAATTAGTGCTACTGATGTTACAAACTCAACCACCTCGATTTATTATATGCTTAATCAGAGTAGCTCTTCATTTGTAGGTTCTGGTGTTTTAGTGCAGTTTTTTAGTTTGAGCGGCCTTGGAGATTACTCAGAAAATTACGAGATAGCGGATATTGACCAAGACGGTCGTTTTGATATTTTGGTAGGAAGGATGACTGGAAGAGTAGAGTATTATCGGAACTTAGGCAGTTGGGGAAATTCTTCTTTTACTCTAGAAAATAATGCTTTTTATAACCTGGATTATAGCACTTCTAGGATAAACCCATCGATTGAAATTGCAGATCTTAATGCAGATGGTAAGTCAGATTTGCTAATAGGAGATCAAAGAGGAACATTAACTATTTTTGATGATTTCAGAAATCATCTAGAAGACCCTGAACCTGGAGTTACAGCCTTTATGAGACCTCGAGGGGAGGATTACCTTACCACATTTGCCTTCGGGAGCAAAACGTACCCAGTAGTTATTAACTTGTTTAATGAAGATCATCCTGCTATTGTAGTTGGGACAGGACAGGGGGGAGTAAATATTTTGCGTAGCACAGAAGCGGTAGAAGGAAGAACTAATTTATATGATTTGGATATATATCCTAACCCTGTAATTAAATCTGAAACCGCTACTGTTAATATTAGTTCAAGATATAGTGGAGAGGCGGTGATTTTGAATATGCTTGGGCAAGCCGTTTCTCAGAAGTTTTCGTTACGTGCCAATGTTTCTAGTAAGGTATATATAGAACATCTGGCAGAGGGAATATATATTATCTATGTAAACGGCTCAAAAAGCATAAGCCAAAAATTTATAGTTGTAGATTGAGATTATTACTTTATATAAAAATAGCTGAAGATCGCTTCCATTTTGAGAAGGTTAACTTTTTAGGTGTTAAGGAGGCAGATGTGTTTGATGTAGATAATTATTCAGACGGACTGACCATTGATTTGGCTATTAAAGCCATGCAGTTATCAGAAAAATTATTGGTTTATATTGATGTAAGAGAAGAGGTGGATATCAAAGGCCTATTCAAAATTTTCCAATATCTTTCAAGGCCACAGCAGCCGCTTACTGTAGTCTGTTCTGGAAAGGGACATCATTTATTAAGTAACCTTTTACGAGCAGTAAAAGGGGATGTTTTCATTCAGAAAAATGAAGAACTAAAGCAATCTATCACTTGGCTAGAGGGTTGATCGGACTTTCAAGGGTGAACTTATCCGCATCTAATTGGGCCGGAAATTTATTTCTGAAACTAATCAGTTCATTTCCGTTCAGACTTGTCGTGTGTATTTTTTCGTCAAAGAGGTTGTGGTAAATCTTTTCACCTTTCGGAGAAATAATAGCAGAGCTGCCGTTATAATTAATGCCTTTTCCATCTTCTCCTGTACGATTTACTCCTATGGTATAGCATAAGTTTTCTATTGCTCTAGCTTGTAATAACACGTCCCATGCAGCTACTCTTGCCTCAGGCCAGTTCGCTACATATATAGCCAAGTCATATGCCAGCTCTCCTTCTGAACTAATGTTTCTACTAAAAACAGGGAAACGAAGGTCATAACACACTAATGGGCAAATGCGCCATCCTTTCAAAGAAACAACGAGTCTTTTACTACCAGCTGAGTAATGGTCATGTTCATTGGCCATTCTAAAAAGGTGTCTTTTGTCATAAGTATGGTATTCTCCAGAGGGAGTCATCCATAGGAGGCGATTGTAATAATTATCATTTTCTTTCACTATGTAACTTCCGCACACGCAGGCTTTGGTTTGTTCAGCCATTTGTCGCATCCATTTAAAAGTGGTGAAGTTCATCGGCTCAGCCAATTTACTTGCCTCCATGCTAAAGCCTGTGGTAAACATCTCAGGGAGTATTATAAGATCAGTACTTTCCTCTATCTGCCATATTTTCTCTTCAAACATGGCGAGATTAGCACTAGTATTTTGCCAGTGGAGGCTTGATTGTATGATGGATACCTTTAAATCTTGCATAGTATTTCAGCGGCTTTTGAAAGAGTAGATTCATTTTTTGCAAAACAAAATCTCAGTACTTTATGATCAGTTTTAGCTTGATTAAAAACAGAAATAGGTATAGACGCAACCTTATGTTCTTTAGTTAGCCATTCAGCCATAGCTACATCTCCCAATTCTGAAATTCCTTTGTAAGATAGTAATTGAAAATAAGTTCCTTTAGATGGTAGAGGCTTGAATCTCGATTTTTTTATTCCTTCTAAAAATATATCTCTTTTCTCCTGATAAAAGTTAGAGATGGAGTTGTAATGACTTTCCTCTTCAAGGAAATCGGCCAATGCCATTTGAGTAGCAGTATTTACACTGAAAGTGACATACTGATGTATTTTTCTTATTTCCTTGGTGATATATTCTGGTGCTATGACGTATCCCACCTTCCAGCCCGTTGCATGAAAGGTTTTTCCAAAGGAGAAAACGGCCATACTCTTTTTAGCTAATTCAGGATATTGCATCACCGTTTTATGGTTATTACCATCAAAAGTAATATGCTCATATACCTCGTCACTTAAAACGTATAGTTGCTCGTACTTTTGGGTTAATTCCTCTAGGGCTAGCAAGTCCTCACTACCTAATACCGCCCCTGTAGGATTATGCGGCGTATTGATGATAATCAGACGAGTTTTGTTGGTTATAGTTTCCTCTACTTGTTCCCAATCTATCTTGAAGTCGGGCCAACTTAGGTCTATGTGTATAGGTTTGCCACCACTGAGTCTTACAGCAGGAGAGTAGCTATCGTAAGCAGGGTCGAATATGATTACTTCATCTCCTGGGTGTACTACTGTTTGTATGGCCACAAATAGCGCTTCAGTGGCTCCTGCTGTTATCGTAATTTCGGTTTCTGAGTTGATTTTAAGCTGATATTGCTTTTGGAAGAGCTCAGCAATTTTTTGTCGGAGTGCAGGAGCTCCAGGCATAGGAGCATATTGGTTATGCCCCTGCTTCATGTAGTAATTAACCAACTCAATAAGCTGAGGAGATACCGGAAAATCAGGAAAACCTTGAGAAAGATTAATGGCGCCATATTCGTGCGCCATTTTAGACATTGTACTAAATATTGTAGTACCTACTTCCGGTAGCTTAGATACTAATTGAAACATTATCGTTTAGCAGGTATTGCTACACGGTAATCTACTTTCATTTTGCCTTTAGTAATGTTTTGAAGTTTACCTTTTAGCATTCTTTTTTTCAAAGGAGAGAGATAATCTGTGAATAGTACTCCCTCAATATGGTCATATTCGTGTTGGATAATGCGCGCCTTCATGCCGTCAAACTCATCTTCGTGCTCCACCCAGTTTTCGTCAAAGTACTTTATTTTTATTTTAGCATTTCTGCTCACTTCCTCTCTAACATTAGGTATGCTGAGACAACCCTCTTCAAATGCCCATGCCTCGCCTGTTTCTTCTATCATTTGAGGGTTAATAAACACTTTTTTGAAGCCTTCCATATCTTCGTCTTCAATAGGAGTACCGTCTACTACAAACATGCGAATGCTTTTTCCTATCTGTGGAGCAGCTATTCCGATACCACTAGCGGCATTCATTGTTTCAAACATGTCTTCGCTCAGCGTTTTTACATCTATCTCCCCTTTTTTTATATCTTCAGCTTTTTTCTTTAATACAGGGTCCCCATAAACCACTATAGGATATATCATATCTTTCTATTTGTTTTGAATAGCAAAATTAAGGATTATTTTAAAAAGAAGCGGGGCTATCCAGATAGGATTGTAATATCAAAGCAGCACTTACTTTATCGATATTGCCTTTTTGCCTTCTATCCTTTTTTTTCATGCCTCCGGAAAGCAGGCTATCTGTAGCTATCTTGCTGGTAAATCTTTCATCTACCTCATGTATTGGTATATTGCTAAAGTTTTTTTGAAGCTTCTCTATAAATTTTTTTACATGACTGGTAGCATCAGTATCTTCATTTTGAAGATTTTTAGGCATGCCTATTACAAATTTTTCCACTTCTTCATTGCTACTATATTCCTTCAAAAAAGAGATAATCTCTTTAGTAGGAACTGTAGTTAAAGGAGATGCGATAATTTTTAAAGGATCAGTGGCTGCAAGACCTACGCGCTTGGTGCCAAAATCAATAGCTATAATTCTACCCACTTAGTTAAACCCTACTTTTTGCGAAAATTTATTTTTAGCTTCTTTTTCTAGCATCAGCGCTTTCGGAAAAAGTATTTCATTTTCTACATGAGCATGGGTAACAAGGCTTTTCTCTAGTTCTTTGAGCTCTTCATAGATAACTTTTACATGCAGAGGTGTTTTGTCATCCATGCTGTAGCCATTGGTTATTTTACGAATGCCCTGCATTTCATCATCATGCTCTTCATGCTCTATGGCATATCGCTGTAACGAGCTTCTCTCCATGAGATAGTACACATGAGAAATGTTGCCTTTGTTTTCATTAATGAACTTATCCAGTGTTTTAATGTAATAAAAAAGCGTATCCTCTTCTTCATAGATATGATGGATAAAATCTTCTACAAATAGAGGGAATACAAATTTCAGATCTTTTTCAATTACATTATAATCCTTATGGTCAGCGTTAAATCCTTGAATGATTTGTGCTATATAAGGAAGTTTTTCTTTTATGAATAAGTAGTGTGCATGTTGTAAATAGGTTATTATTAGGTCAACAGGATATTGATTTAATAATAAAGGAGCCTCTTCTTTGGTCTTTGCAGATTCCAGCTTTTTGGTTACCGTCTTTACGTTTAGCCCTCTCTCTGTGCACGCTTGCTCTAAGGTCTTTTCAGAATAATCATAGAACTTGATTCCAAAATAGTAGAGCACCGATGCGTACACATAGTTATCATCTACTAGTTCGTTTATTTTTCTTTGATTCAAGATAAATTTGTATTTTTATTATTAGAGCAATGTAAATATACAAAACACAATTTAAGAAAATAAGTCAATCAAAATATTAAGTGTTGGAATTTTGGATAAAAAGTAAAAAAAATCGATAGTATTATGGTTGGTTGACTGAGGCAGAATGAAATTGAGCTTAACCATAGAGTAATAGGTTTCGTTAATTAGAAATTATAAGAAGAAAGAAGTTGATTTATTAAACAGTTTTAATTGTGAGTGAATACAATAATTCCAAATACCAAATAAGGTTACCCATAATATTGTTTATAGGAATAGCAGCAGGAGTACTCATAGGAGCTACTTTTACAGACTCCACATCTGTAGTGAAAAATGATCTAAACTCTAATCTGCATAAGTTTAAAGAGGTGCTAACGCTTATAGATCAAAACTATGTAGATACTGTAAATACAGATAAGTTGGTAGATGATGCCATAGAAAAAATGCTTTCAGAATTAGACCCTCATAGCTCATATATACCTGCAAGTGACGTAAAAAAAGCTAATGAAGATTTAAGAGGAAACTTTGAAGGTATAGGGGTAGAGTTTAATATTTTTCAGGATACCATAGTAGTAGTAACTCCTTTAAGTGGTGGTCCTAGTGAATCTGTAGGAGTGATGTCCGGTGATAGAATAATTAAAATCGATGGAGAAGACGTGGCAGGAGTTGGTTTCACCAATCAGGATGTGCAGAAGAGTCTTAAGGGAGAAAAAGGAACTCAAGTAAACATTACTGTAAAAAGGAAGGGTGAAAAGGAACCTATTGAATTTGAGATTATTCGTGATAAAATACCACAGCAATCGGTAGATGCTAATTATATGATAGATGATATTACCGGATACATCAAAGTCAACCGTTTTTCTGCTACTACTTATGAAGAATTTTTGGATGCCTTGAAGCAGCTTAAGAAGAAAGGTATGGAGAGGTTGGTCTTGGATCTGCAAGGCAACCCTGGAGGCTATATGAATCACGCTATAAGAATGGCTGATGAGTTCTTGCCGGATAATGAGAAGATCGTTTATACTCAAGGGAAGCAGTCACGCTTTGATATGGAGGCTTTGGCTGAAAGAAAAGGTGAGTTTGAAAAAGGTGATTTAATCGTATTAGTAAATGAAGGATCAGCTTCTGCCGCGGAGATAGTTACAGGTGCGCTGCAGGACAATGACCGCGCCTTAGTGGTGGGCCGAAGAACTTTTGGAAAAGGACTAGTGCAAAGTCCTATGGATTTAAGTGATGGCTCTGAGCTTCGTTTAACCATTTCTAGATACTACACGCCGAGTGGCAGATCAATACAAAAGCCTTATGACAACATGAAGGACTATAGTAGAGATATGATTGAACGCTATAAACACGGTGAATTTTTTAGCGCCGACAGCATTCAGTTTAATGACTCTCTTAAGTTCGAGACCAGACATGGACGCACCGTTTATGGAGGCGGAGGTATTATGCCTGATTACTTTGTGCCTTTAGATACAGCGCATAGTTCTAGTTACTTGAATAGGCTCTTTACAAGTAATTCTATGCAGGAGTATACGTTTAAATACGTTGGAAATAATAAAACCAGGTTGGAAGGAATGGATTACAAAGATTTCTTGAGAGAATTTACTGTAACAGATAAAATGCTAGAGGACCTAGTACAAGTAGGAGCCTCAAATGGTGTAACTCCTGTGAGAAGTGAAATGAAAGAGCAAAAGGATTTGTTTAAGCTACACACTAAGGCGCAGATAGCTAGGCAAATCTGGGGTAATGACGGCTTTTATCCTATATACAACCAAACCAATGAGGTGCTAAAGCAAGCCTTAAAATTATTTGATGAAGCAGAAAAACTAGAACGAACCAAATTGTAAAATGTATTATCACAGATTAGGAAATATCCCCCCGAAGCGTCATACGCAATTCCCCCAACCAGATGGGGGTTTGTATAAGGAAGAGCTAGTATCTTCAAGAGGTTTTTCAGGGATATATTCTAATCTATATCATATAAATGCCCCAACCCGTGTTAAGTCTGTAGGTCAATCAGAATCCTATGATTCGCCTATAGTTAAGAACTATGGTCTTAAGCATTCTCATTTAAATACTTCCGAAATTGGTGTTACCGGAACAGATTTTCTTAACGCCAGGTTGCCCTTATTGAAAAACGCAGATGTTACGCTCTCTTTATGTAATCCGCAAAGTGAAAGTATGGATTACTTTTATAAAAATGCAGAAGGAGATGAGGTGATTTATATTCATGAAGGCAGCGGATATTTGCTTTCTCAGTTTGGTAAGCTGAGAATAAATAAAGGTGATTATGTGATTATTCCTCGTACTGTTATTTTTCAGCTACAATGGGATCAAGCACCTGTAAGATTACTCATAATAGAATCTGCTGGTCCTGTGGAAACCCCCACGCGTTATAGAAATGAACTAGGGCAGCTTCTTGAGCACGCTCCATTTTGTGAAAGGGATATACGTCCTCCTTCAGAGCTGATCACCCAAAAGGAACAAGGGGAGTATCTAGTGAAAATAAAAAAGCATGGTCAGCTTCATCATTATCACTATAGCCATAGCCCTTTTGATTTAGTCGGTTGGGATGGCTACTTGTGGCCTTATGCATTTTCTATTTATGAGTTTGAACCTATTACAGGTCGTATTCACCAACCACCACCTGTTCATCAGACTTTTCAAGCACAGAATTTTGTGATTTGTTCATTTGTGCCTCGACTTTTTGATTACCACCCTTTATCTATTCCTGCTCCTTATAATCATTCTAATATTGATTCGGATGAAGTGCTCTTTTATGCTGAAGGAGATTTTATGAGTAGAAAAGGGATAAGTAGAGGTTCTTTTACCCTGCACCCGGGAGGTATACCACACGGCCCTCATCCTGGAACTGTGGAAAAGAGTATCGGAGCCAAAGAGACCAAAGAATATGCCGTGATGGTAGATACTTTTAATCCATTATACCTTACTGAGCATGCTCTGGAATACTTGGATGCTAATTACCCTATGAGCTGGACTGAGTGATTGATAATAACCGTTTTTTTTCTTATATTCTGAAGTGAAAAAACGTTAAGGTATTATGGAAACAAGGGTATTATCCTCTAGTAAAGTGAGGTATTACATTGCCTTAAACCTGTCCTTGTGGGTAGTTTTGCTACTAACTATGATCTATGCTTCCATTAAAGCAGAAACCACTATCGGGTTTTTACTTTTTAACCTTACCTATTTCAGCTTATTTTTTTATAAAATTTTTATTCTAAGAACCGCACGGTTAAAGAGCATCCGATTCAACAAACACTTTTTGTATATTGAAGAGCGTAACTGCCCCATAAAATTGCCACTTACTGAAGTTAGAAACGTGGAGCTTCGAAATTTCACGGGGGTACACGTTATCCATTTGGATAGAGATTTTGGGTTTGGTAAAGAAATCTATTTTAAAACATCTTTGTGGTATCCGTTTAATTATAAAAAGGTTAATAAGGATCTTTTTTTATTTAAAAAGATGGTGCATGATTCTAAGTATGAGATCCCCGGCGAAAGTGCTAAATGGGCATTGGCAGGGCATAATGTTTAATTTTTAAATTATTTGCAGCATCTTTGGCCCATGGAAATCATTTGGCTTCTTGTGGGTTTAATTATAGGAGGAGTAGCGGCATGGTTTATAGCTAAATATAAATTTTCTGGCCTAGCTCTGGAAGCTTCTACAGAGAAGAAAATAGCTGATGAGAAGATCATAAACCTGCAACAAGAATCTATTCGTGTAAAAAGAGAGCTTGCAGAAGAAAGAAGCAAAGTCATAGGCCTGAACAATAACCTTTCTACTACAGAGGCCAATTATATCAATTTGCAAGAAAAGCTGAGAGATCAGAAGCGTGAATTAGAAAAACTACAACAGCACTTTACCATACAGTTTAAAAACCTGGCTAATGAGATTTTTGAAGAAAAGAGCCAGAAGTTCACCGATCAGAATAAAATGAATCTGGGAGAGTTGCTAAATCCTTTAAAAGAGCGAATATCAGAGTTTGAGAAGAAAGTGGAGCGGAATAGTAAGGAAAGTCTGGAGCAAAGCAGTGCTTTGAGAGAGCAGATAAGAGGACTAAGAGAGCTGAATCAGCAAATGACTAAAGAAGCTGAAAATCTAACTAGGGCACTAAAGGGAGACAGTAAAACACAGGGTGCCTGGGGCGAGTTTATTTTAGAAAGTATTCTTGAAAAATCGGGTTTAGAAAAGGGGCGAGAGTATTTTGTTCAGGAGTCTTTTACCAATGAAGAGGGGAGAAGACTTCAGCCAGATGTAATAGTTAAATTGCCTGATAATAAGAATATCATTATAGATTCTAAGGTCTCGTTAGTAGCCTATGAAAGATATGTTAGTGGAGAGGAGGCAGATAGAATGATTAACCTCAAAGCTCATTTGCTTTCTATGAGAAATCATATCAAGGGCCTTGATTTAAAAAAATACCAGCAGCTGCATGGGGTGCAAGGGCTAGATTTTATATTGATGTTTATACCTATAGAACCAGCATTTAGTATTGCTGTGCAGGGAGATGCGCAACTTTTTAACGAAGCTTACGATAAAAATATAGTAATAGTAAGTCCTTCTACTTTGATGGCTACGTTAAGAACCATAGCTAATATATGGAAAAATGAGTATCAGAGTCAGAATGCACTGGAGATAGCCAGGCAAGGGGGTAATCTCTATGATAAATTTGTTGCCTTTACTGAAGATTTGAAGAAGGTCGGCAATAGCCTACGTATGACTCAAAATGCTTATACCGATGCTATGAAAAAGCTACATGACGGTAAGGATAACTTAGTGAGGAAGTCAGAGCGATTAAGAGAGCTTGGAGCAAAGGCAAGCAAAACAATTGATCAAAAATTAATAGATAGAGCAGATAATTAATTATGCAAAGTATAACTCCTGACAGTAAATTGAAGAAACTGATAGTAGTAGGAGACAGGGTCTTAGTAAAACCCGTCAAGCAATCTGATAAAACCAATAGCGGCTTATTTTTGCCTCCGGGTGTTCAAGAAAAAGAGAAAATTCAAAGCGGATATATTATAAAAGTAGGGCCTGGCTATCCACTGCCATTACCTACTGATGAGGATGATGCCTGGAAAGGTAAAGACGAACAGATAAAATATATTCCCCTGCAGGCAGAGGAGGGTGATTTGGCTATTTTCCTTCAAAAAGGAGCTATAGAAGTTATTTATGAAAACGAAAGGTATTTTATTGTGCCTCAAAGTTCTATCCTGATGCTGGAGCGTGAGGAAGATTTTTGAAAAAGACTGTTAAGTACTATATGCAACAAGGACTATCAATTAACGCCATGCGCGTAGGCCTGAGATATAAACTGGTGAATTACGGTGAGGTGTATGAGTTTGAAATATTACAGAGGATTAATGATAATAATTTCCTTTTGAAGGATCTCTACACCTTAGAGCAATATGAAATCCACGACCTAGTTAGATTCGGTCGTGGAGATGATTTTGAAATCAGGGAAATGTAATTTACAATTTTCCTTCTTTTCTTAACTGAGCAAATTCTTTAGCAAAATATGTTAAGATGATATCTGCACCTGCTCTTTTCATACTAATCAACATTTCGTTCATGGTATGGGTTTTATCAAGCCATCCGTTTTGAGCCGCAGCTAATAACATGGAATACTCTCCACTTACATGGTAAGCGGCTATAGGAAGATTATAGTTGTCTTTCAGTATCTTAATGATGTCGAGATAGGCTAGTGCTGGTTTTACCATAAGGAAATCGGCACCTTCTTGTACGTCTAAATCAGCCTCTATTAAGGCTTCTCTTACGTTAGCCGGGTTCATCTGATATGTTTTTTTATCACCACTTTTTGGAGCAGAATCTAATGCATCTCTAAATGGGCCATAAAAAGCACTAGCATACTTAGCGGTGTAAGACATGATAGATACATCGGTATAACCATTGGCGTCCAATATATCTCTAATATGACCTATTCTCCCGTCCATCATATCAGATGGGCCTATAATATCAGCACCCGACTGTGCTTGGGATAGGGCCATTTTACCTATGATTTCAAGGCTCTCATCATTAAGTATATTTCCGTTATCATCGACGATTCCATCATGGCCATCAGAGCTGTATGGGTCCATGGCTACATCCGTCATTACACAGGCTTCAGGGAAGGTTTCTTTTACCTTTTTCAGTGCTTGCTGATAGAAAAAAGAATTATCATAACTTTTAGTGGCTAGCTTATCTTTATGACTCTCATCTACTACAGGGAAAATGTCAAAGGCTTTCACTCCTAATTCCAGACATTCCTCTATTTCTTTCAGCATTTTATCTATTCCCAATCTAAAAACTCCTGGCATAGATTTCACCTCTATCTGAGCTTTAGGGTCTTCCAACAGGAAAAGAGGTAAAATAAGATCATCGGTAGATACCTTGGTCTCTTCAACCAAAGAGCGAATAGCTGCTGATTTTCGATTTCTTCTGGGTCTGTAAATCATATTTTTAAAAGGCTTTTGTTCCTTATTTATTGCAGCCGCAAAGATAGATGATACGTATTTATTAAACCTTGTAAATTACGCATATCATTGTCAGAGTAGTTATTTTCTAACCCAGATTACTTCGCTAATAGCTGCTGATTCTGCTGCAATACCTGCTTCTTTTAGGGTGAAAAGCACGCTGTTTAGCATTTTGTCGCTTACCCATCCATCTGTAGCCCATTCTGTAGCATGATACCAGTATTGGGCATCGCTCAAAGGAATTTTGTAGCGCTGGCTGGTGAGTTCAATGGCATCTTCACGCTTCATGAAATCTTCGCATGACTGATGAACTATCTTTAGAAATGAGTCTAGTTCTGTAGCTTTTTCTGCTATGGCTTTGTTGGTAGCAGCTATCATAAAACATGGCCAGGGAGAGATGAACTCTCCTATTCTTCTTAAATATCCTTGAGAAACATAGGGTTTAGTAGTGTATTTTTCCCAATAAAAAATGTCTGCTTCACCACGGTTTAAAGATTTAAGCGCGCCATTGATATCTTGAACAGGTATAAACTGCTCAGCGGACATTTTCTTGCCTTTAGATAGTGCATCAACCGTAGGCATCAGGTGTGAGCCAGAGCCAAACCTACTGATGGCTATGTTTCTTTCAAAAACCTGCTCGTAAGAATTTACATCACTATGCTGGCCAGTATGCACTCCCCATATTAGTGGGGAGATGACATACGGGCTTATTATTTTTGATGGGTTGCCATTTATAATATCTATGATTACTCCTTCTGTTAGTAATATACAAATGTCACATTCGTCGTTTCTCAATGCGGCATTCATGGCGCCTGTTCCTCCTGGGAAATCTGTCCATTCAATATCAATATCAGCCTTAACAAAATCACCCCTTTCCATAGCCAAATGGATAGGTAGATTAAAGTGTTCAGGCACACCACCTACTCTTAGCATGCTCGAGTTAGTATCAGTTAGAAGTCTAAAATTGTTTTTTCAATAATATCACAGCATTCGTTAATCTGAGCCTCGTTCATAACTAAAGGAGGAGCAAAGCGAATAATATTGCCATGGGTAGGTTTGGCTAGTAGTCCATTGTTTTTTAAAGCCACACAAATATCCCAGGCAGTTGAGCTATCAGGAGAGTCGTTAATAACTACAGCATTAAGTAGCCCTTTACCTCTTACTAGACTTAGCTTATCAGTTTTTTCTATCAGCTTAGCCATTCTTTCCCTAAATATTATTCCTAGCTTATAAGCATTTTTGGCAAGCTTTTCTTCTTCTACCACTTCCAGAGCTGCCATGGCTACTTTACAGCCTAGCGGATTACCGCCAAATGTGCTGCCATGCTGACCCGGCTTTATTACTTCCATCACTTCATTATCAGCCAATACTGCAGATACTGGGTAGGCTCCACCTGAAAGCGCCTTGCCTAATAAAACCATGTCAGGCTTAATATCTTCGTAGTTGCAGGCCAGCAATTTACCTGTTCTGGCTATTCCTGTTTGTATTTCATCTGCGATAAAAAGGACATTATGCTTTTTGCATAAATCATAGGCCTTTTTAAGATATCCTTCATCGGGTACCATTACACCGGCTTCACCTTGTATAGGCTCTATTAAAAAACCTGCTATGTCATCTTGTGCTAGCACATTTTCAAGGGCATCAATATCATTATAATTGACGGAAACGAAGCCTGGTGTGTAAGGGCCAAAGTTGTTTCTGGCTCCTTCGTCGTTAGAAAATGATATAATAGTAGTGGTTCTTCCGTGAAAGTTGCCATCACATACTATTATTTTAGCTTTATTTTCATCTATGCCTCTTTTCTCATAAGCATATTTTCGGCATATCTTCAGGGCAGTCTCTACGGCCTCAGCACCTGTATTCATAGGGAGCACTTTCTCAAAACCGAAGTATTTAGTAATGAATTTCTCATATGCTCCTAGTACGTCGTTATAAAATGCTCTTGAGGTAAGGGTAAGTGTTTCAGCCTGGGCCTTAAGTGTATTTATAATTTTAGGATGACAATGTCCTTGGTTTACTGCGCTATAAGCCGAAAGGAAATCGAAATATCTTTTTCCTTCCGCATCCCACACGTACACTCCTTCTCCCTTAGATAAAACTACCGGAAGTGGATGGTAATTATGGGCGCCATACTTATCCTCCAATTGCATTGCCTCCTCAGAACTGATATTTTTTTGTTCGGTAGTATTCATAATGTTAACTTTAATAGCTGTTTAACGGTTTCAAATTAAATTAACTTCAAAAAATTGTTGGTAAAAGATTTAGGAGTGATTGTAACAAAAGTAACAAATTTGGGGAGAGAATAAAGAATTTACGGGTTTCTCTACAGGCAAGCAGGCATAATATTAATATTTTAATAGAATAATTTACACAGTGTTTTGAATGTTATGAAAAAATTTCTGATATTTGCAGACCCAAATTAAAAAAGGATACGAAATTTAACTTTTTATAAAGATGTCAAGAGTTTGCCAGATTACCGGAAAGAGGCCTCAGGTGGGAAATAACGTTTCGCACGCAAACAATAAAACTAAAAGAAGATTTAATCCAAATCTTCAGAAGAAGAGATTTTATATTCCTGAGGAAGATAAGTGGGTAACTTTAAAGGTATCTACTTCAGCGATCAGAACCATTAATAAAAATGGTATTACGGCCGTTTTGAAAAAAGCCAGAGCGAACGGTAACACATTGGTTTAAGTAATTAAAGCATTTAAAAGAATTAATCATGGCTAAAAAAGGCAACAGAGTTCAGGTGATATTAGAATGCACCGAGCACAAAACAACTGGTAAACCAGGAACATCAAGATACATCACTACTAAGAATAGAAAAAACACTACTGAGCGTTTAGAGCTTAAGAAGTATAACCCTATTCTTAAGAAATATACCATTCACAAAGAAATTAAATAACTATGGCTAAGAAAGTAGTTGCAACCCTTCAGAAAAAAGAAGGAAAGAATTTTGCGAAAGTGATTAAAGCCGTTAGATCTGAAAAAACGGGTGCTTACACTTTCAGGGAAGAGATGGTTCCTGTTGATCAGGTTAAGGATACTTTGGCTAAAAAGTAATCAAAACTTATTTGAAATCTTATTAAAGTCCCTTCCGAATAGTAGTCGGAAGGGACTTTTTTGTTATTTTCACCGTGTATATGCGCCTATTTGAATATTCAGTTTCTTTCAATTAGGTATAAACCAACGACATTATGGCAATTTTTGGAGGTCTGTTCTCAAAGGATAAGAAGGAGTCTCTCGATAAGGGATTAGAAAAAACAAAAGAAAGTTTTTTCACTAAGCTTGGAAAAGCGGTAGTAGGTAAGTCTAAAGTAGATGAGGAGGTTTTAGATGAATTAGAAGAGGTTCTCATAACCTCTGATGTGGGCGTAAACACTACTATTAAGATTATTGAGAGAATAGAGGAGAGGGTAGCCAGAGATAAGTACATGGGTGTAGAGGAGCTTGATAGAATTCTCCGGGAAGAAATAGCTGGTTTACTAGCGGAAAATAATACGGAAGATTTAAAAGATTTTTCTATTCCTGAGGTTGTAAAAAGGCCTTATGTAATTATGGTCGTGGGTGTTAATGGGGTTGGCAAAACCACCACTATTGGTAAGCTTTCGGCTCAGTATAAAAGTAAAGGTCTTAAAGTGGTGCTTGGTGCTGCTGATACTTTTCGGGCTGCTGCAGTGGACCAAATAAAATTATGGGGTGAGCGTGTTGGCGTACCTGTTGTGTCTAAAGGTATGAATACAGACCCTTCAGCGGTGGCTTTTGATGCTGTAAAGCAAGGGGTAGATGAAGGTGCTGATGTGGTTATTATAGATACCGCCGGGAGACTACATACTAAGGTGAATCTTATGAATGAGCTCTCTAAAATAAAGAGAGTGATGCAGAAATTTATTCCAGAAGCACCGCATGAAGTATTACTAGTATTAGATGGTAGTACTGGTCAAAATGCTTCAATTCAGGCAAGGGAATTTACTAAGGCAACGGAAGTAAGTGCTTTAGCCATTACTAAGTTAGATGGTACGGCTAAAGGTGGAGTTGTTATAGGTATATCAGACGAATTTAAAATTCCTGTTAAGTATATAGGCGTAGGCGAAAAAGTAGAAGATCTGCAAGTCTTTAATAAAATGGAATTTGTAGATTCTTTCTTTAAGAAGTAATGAATGTTTACTTCTTAAGATAATTAGGAACCGGCGCTTTTCTTAAGGGAATTCTAAACATGATCCAATAGTTAAAGCCCCAGGTTACTTTATCTTCTGCCAGGCCATAACCTGGAATAGTGTTGGGCATAAGTTCTTCTTCTTCAAAATTGCTCATACGAACTTTGAATCTTGCCGTGTAACCCATCCACAGAGGTTTAGCTATTTGTACCTTTAGGCCTGTAGTTAGCTCTATCCAATGTGCCGTTAAATTGTTGTTCTCAAGTTTATCTGTAATCACTCCGTAGGTTGGCGACTTGTCAATGAATGACAGGTTGTCTGAAAAGGAAGATAAAGCATAGCGTAGTCCTACGAATAAAGCGCTTCTGTCTGGGTCTTTAACGAGGAAGTTAATATCTGGACCAATCTTTAAGTAGGAACCCTTCACCTCGTATGAAGCACTGTCGTTATACGAGTCTATTGATTGCTCTAAATGGCCTAACTCAATATTGAAAAGGTATTTGTGAAAGTCTATGTCTGCGGTAATATTGAATTGTTTATAATCATCCTTAGAGAAAGTTTTTATGATGCTTATAACATCAGTACCTATACGCACACCAGTAGGTATGTACATAGTACTTGAGTCTAATTCATTAATTACAGAATCTGTTTTAGCTTTCACAGTTTTCTGTTTGCCTGCTTGTTTATTGTTCTCTTCCTTCTTCTGATCCTGAGCAGAAGAAATTAAACACGCCAAAAGAAGACTGGCGCTAATTAAATATTTTAACATCTTCAGTGCTGCTGTTTGATAATGTATTGTTTACTACCACTACTGAATCCATAGTAGTAGAGGCAATTTCAAGATTTCTTATAATATATTCGATTCCACATTCATCGGAGATGAAACGGGTGCTAACATCATAGGTGAAAGTGATGTTACTTTCGCCATGTTCTGTAACAAAAAGGAAAGTGGAGCTATTCTGGTCGGTTCTTATTGGTAGCTCTACGGAGCTAAAAAGATCTGACTTTGCTATGGACTCATCTTCGAAGCCTTCAGCTTTAATAGAAGAAACCCTTATTTGATCTGCCTTTCCATCTGACTCTTTGTAAAATTTAACTATTGCAGTGGTAGACGAAAGGGTGTTGCAGTCAGGATCTTCAAGGCACGAAGAAAGCCCCAGAAGAGTTATTAAAGTAATATAAATTGTAGCGTGTCTCATTTTATAAATGGCAAATATAAAACTTTAGTTGTCTTCATCTTGTATTATATGCGTAAATGTAGATGATGATATTAATAAAGCGATTTTACTTTCATAGGCTTCTTTTCTATTAAGCGCTAGTTTTAGTAATTTTGCATACATTTTTAATTAGCACGATTTGAAAACTAAGGGTAGAAAGAAGGATAAAGTAAACATCGTTACGTTAGGTTGCTCCAAAAATCTGGTAGATTCTGAGGTAATGTTAACGCAGCTTCGTGGCAACAAGATTAATGCCACTCATGAAGATAGTAAGGACGATGCCAATGTGGTGATTGTGAACACATGTGGGTTTATAGACAATGCTAAACAAGAGTCTATCGATACCATATTAAGATACGCAGATGCTAAACAAGATGGCCTCATTGAGAAGCTATATGTTACAGGTTGCCTATCTCAGAGGTATAAAGATGATCTTGAAAAGGAAATTCCACAAGTGGATGCCTTCTTCGGAACTATGGAACTGCCACTTTTATTAAAAAAGTTTAAGGCTGATTATAAGCATGAGCTCGTGGGAGAAAGAATCCTAACCACTTCTAATCATTATGCTTATTTAAAAATAGCTGAAGGATGTGATAGGCCTTGTTCTTTCTGTGCTATCCCTATTATGAGAGGGAAACATGTTTCTAAAACTATTGAAGAGTTAGTTACAGAGGCCAAGAATCTTGCTAAAAATGGAACCAAAGAGCTTTTGCTCATTGCCCAGGATTCTACTTATTACGGCTTAGATATTTATGGTAAGAGAAACCTTGCTGATTTATTGAGAAGTCTTTCTGATGTAGAGGGTATCGAATGGATAAGGCTTCACTATGCATTCCCAACAGGTTTCCCTATGGATATACTAGATGTAATGGCGGAGAGGTCCAATATCTGTAATTATATTGATATGCCATTGCAGCATGGCTCTACACGTGTGCTTAAGCATATGCGTAGAGGTACTACTCGTGAAAAGCAAGAGGAGCTTATTAATGCTATTAGAGCAAAAATGCCTGATATAGCAATAAGAACTACCTTAATAGCCGGCTACCCAGGTGAAACAGAGGAGGAATTTCAGGAGATGTATGATTTTGTGGAAAGAATGCGCTTTGAGAGGCTTGGAATCTTCACTTATTCTCATGAGGAAAATACGCATGCTTATAATTTTACTGACGATGTTCCTGCTGATGTGAAACAAGAAAGGGCCAATGCCGTAATGGAATTACAGGAAGGTATTTCTTATGACCTTAACCAAAACAGAATAGGCCACACTTATAAGGTGCTAGTAGATCGGATGGAAGGAGGAAAGTATATCGGTAGGACTGAGTACGATTCGCCCGAAGTAGATAATGAAGTAATTATAGATAAAAAAGATGGCCATATCAGGTTAGGTGATTTTGTTCAAGTGAAAATTAATGATGCTACAGAATTCGATCTTTATGGAAGTGTTGTCAATGACTGATAGAATGGCAGTCTGTCAGTGTCATGCGATAACCTTATAATCAAACCGTTTATATGAATACAAGTAAAGTTGATTTTACCGAGACGAACCAGTTCTCCGCATTATTTTTAGATTACATAAAAGGTAAAGATCAACTAAAAGGGTTCTATAGCCAATATCCTGAAAAAAGTAATTTTCAGAGGCAGATTGAAGAGCGGAATTTTTCATCTGATACCAGAGAAGTTTTAGTGAAGGTTTTGAGAGAGCAATATCAGCACTTGGATGCTGAATATGCTCCGATAGGATTGTTGGCAGAGGAGAATACTTTTACTATTACTACCGGACATCAGTTAAATATTTTTACTGGCCCTTTATATTTCATATACAAATTAGTTACGGTAATAAATACCTGCAAAGAACTAAAGCAGGCTTATCCTGAATATAATTTTGTGCCCGTATATTGGATGGCTACAGAAGATCATGATTTTGATGAAATTAGTTATTTCAAACTCAGTGGCAAGAAATATCAATGGGCTACAGATCAAAAAGGAGGAGTAGGAAGATTTTCTACTAAGGGTATTGAAGAAATAATAGCATCAGTGCCTGGTATGCCTCAATTCTTTATTAATGCCTATACTAAGAGTAAAAATCTGACAGATGCAGTGCGCAGCTATGTGCATCATTTGTTTGGAGAAGAAGGCCTTATTGTAGTAGATGCTGATAGTCCTGAATTAAAGACTGTATTGAGGCCTTACATAGAGGCTGATGTAATTAAAAATGAAACCCTTGCTTTGGTAGAGAAGCAATCTTCTGACCTTGAAAAACTAGGCTATAAGACACAGATTCATGCTCGTGAGATAAACTTTTTTTATCTCGAAGATGGCTTGAGAGAAAGAATAGTGAAAGATGAAGGGGTATATCATGTTTTAGATACACAATTATCTTTCTCCGAACAGGAAATTAATGAATTAATAGATAATCATCCGGAAAGATTTAGTCCTAATGTGGTTTTGAGGCCTCTATATCAGGAAGTGGTGCTGCCAAATCTTGCCTATGCCGGCGGACCGGCTGAGGTGGTGTATTGGTTGCAGTTAAAAGCAGCTTTTGATCATTACGAGGTTCCTTTTCCTATGCTTATGCCTAGAAACTTTGCATTGGTAATACCCAGTCCTGTTAAGAGAAAAATGGATAAGCTCGGGGTTATTTACACCGATCTATTTAAAGACAGATCAGGCTTGGAGAAGGAGATTGTAGAAAAGTATAGTACTCATGATATTCATTTGAATGGCCAAAAAGAGGCAATTAGTGAATATTTTGATAAGATTAAAGTCCAGGCTATGGCCATTGACCCCACTCTTGGCCAGCACGTAGAAGCTCAGCAGACCAAGACTAAAAACAGGCTGGAGATCATTGAAAAGAAGTTAATACGAGCAGAGAAGAAAAATCAAGCGGATAAGTTGAGGCAGTTAAATGCTGTTTTAGACGAGCTTTTTCCTGGAGGCAGTCCGCAAGAGCGCGTAGATAACTTCTTAAACTTCTACTTAGAGGACGATGATTTTATTAAAAAGCTAATTATTAGCTTTGAACCTTTAGACTTTAGGTTCAACGTAATTACTAATGATTGATAAAGATACTTTACGGAAAGCTTATTTGAGAAAACGTCTGCTATTATCAGAGGCGGAGTTTGTCAGGAGAAATCAATTATTACAAGAGAGGTTTGAAAAATATATTCGTCAGCACAAGCCTAACGCTGTTCATGCTTTCTTATCAATAGAAAAACAAGCTGAAGTTAGTACGTTTCCTCTCATATCTTTTATGAAAAAGGAGGGGGTAGAGAGGATCGCTATTTCAAAGTCGCTGCCATTAGGCGAACTCTTGCATTATTGGTATGATGAGAAAGTAGTTTTAAAAAATAATAAGTGGGGGATACCAGAACCAGAGGAAGGAACGGTTGCAGATATTGATGACTTGGATATAGTGTTGGTGCCCTTAATTTCATTTGATAAAACTGGGCATAGAATAGGTTACGGTAAAGGATACTATGATCGATTTTTGTCAAAAATACCTAATGTAATTACTGTAGGCCTGTCGCTAAGCCCGCCTCTCGATTCAATCCCTTTTACAGGAGAGTTAGATGTAGCCTTAAATTACTGTATAACCCCGTTTGCAACTTACCAATTCTGATAAGCTACCAATAAGTGTGAAAACTACTCTTATTTAATTAATCCTTACTCCATTTTTCTTTTTGTGAAGAAAGGACATTATCCCAATAAAGTGATAGGAGACGTGTACTGCTATTTTTTAAGGTTAATAAATCGGTTTTTATTACATATTGCGATGCTCGCTAAATTGATTTAGTATCTTGCAAACAAATCAACCTAAATTCTTATACCATGTTTATTTACCTTTATTTCTCGCAAGTCCGAGCCTTCTGACTTGCGGTCTGCTATGAGTTTGAGGGCCTTTCTAGTTCCCTCTATTTAAAAAAAACAATCACTTGCGCTTTTTTATAATTAACAACCAATATCTGTAGTTGGCTCTATAGTTTTTTGTATTAGTTAATTTATGTTCAACCAATTTTATGAAAAGTATTTTTACGTTTTTAGCGCTCATTTTTTGTATTGGCTTTATGAGTGTGCAGGCTATGGATATTTATGTATCTCCTAATGGTAGAGACTCAGGTTCTGGTAGTCAGAGTAATCCTTTATATAGTTTAGATGATGCTATAGATTTAGCTAATGCGGGAGATAGGATCTACATGAGAGGAGGTACTTATCGTTATTCATCAACTATTAAAATTTTGAAAAGTGGACGATCAGGATCTGTTATAAGCGTATTGGCTTATAATGGAGAAGTTCCTGTACTTAACTTTTCATCTATGTCAGAAAATGATTCTAACAGGGGTATTGTGTTAGATGGAGATTATTGGCATTTCAAAAACATTATTATAGAAGAAGCTGGTGATAACGGTATGCTACTATCAGGTAGTAATAACGTATTAGAAGGCTGTATCTTCCGAGCCAACCATGATACAGGTCTACAGATTAGTAGATTTAGTAGTTCTGATAACTCAATAAGTCAATGGCCTTCTAATAACCTCATTTTAGATTGTGAGGCCTATGATAACCGCGATTCTAGAAATGAAGATGCAGATGGCTTTGCCGCAAAACTTACTGTAGGTGTAGGTAATGTCTTCAGAAACTGTGTATCACATCATAATATCGATGATGGTTGGGATTTGTACGCTAAGCCAGAAACCGGACCAATTGGTATTATTACATTAGAAGGCTGTATTGCTCACAATAATGGGATACTCACAGGAGGGGGCTCTTCTGGAGGAGGAGATAAAAATGGATTTAAACTAGGTGGTTCAGGGATCAAGATAAATCATATTGTGCGTAGGTGTATTGCCTATAACAATGGGAAGCATGGCTTTACTGACAATAGTAATATTGGAAGTATTGAATTTACTAATTGTACTTCTTATAATAATAAAGAGTATAACTTTCATACCAGAGATGGGGCATCGCACATATTTAAAAATAACCTTTCTTATAGATCGACTTCCAATGACCGTCTGAGAGGTGACACTTCTGCTCCTAATGTATTTGATAATAAGGATTCATGGCCATATTCTGTAGGTAGCTCTGACTTTGTTACTTTAACTCCCGGCCCTGATAATAACCCTACTTCCAATGGGTTTTTGTCTTTGGCTGCTAATAGTGATTTGATAAATGCCGGCGTTAGATCTTCGGGAATTAAGTATAATGGTTCGGCTCCAGACCTAGGCGCATTGGAGTATGGTGGAACTACCTCGCCAGACCCAGATCCTGAAACATATAAACTAACACTGCAGGCTTCACCTTCTACGGGCGGTAGTATTTCCGTTAGCCCAAATAAAAGTGATTATGAAAATGGTGAAAGCGTAACTTTAACTGCTACTGCGAACTCTGGCTATACTTTTGTCGGTTGGTCTGGAGCAATTTCTGGTTCTGCAAACACAGCCTCTGTTACTATGACCTCTGATAAAACTATTACAGCCACTTTTGAGAGTGCAGATAATGGAGGAGGCGGTGAACCTGAAACTACCGTGAGAATAGAAGATACACACAGTAGTGCACAAGGTCTTTGTGATTATGATGGAAGCCTTAAAAATTATGATAACGCTGATAATGGCTCAGCAATTAACTTATCAAACTCAGCTGATAAATCAATAGTTTGGAAGGTTAACGCGGCACCCTCCGGTCAATACACGCTTACCTGGAGATATACTAATGGGGGAAATAGTGCACATACTCAAGCTATTGTGGCTCATAATGGTCAGCCTGTAAGAGATTTGACATTTCCTAAAACAAAAGATAAGGAGACTTTTGTGACTATATCAACTACTATTTCTTTAAATGAAGGAGTGAATGAGCTAAGTCTAACTACTGCTGAAAATGGAGAATTTGCAGATATTGATTGGATTGAGGTGACGGGGCCTGGTGCTAGTTTTGCCAATTGTTCTGCCAAAAATAGTGAAAGTGTGGTTGTTGAAAATGCAACTGATCTCTTCAGAATTAGCGCAGAAGATTACAGAATGGCCGGTTATGCTACTGTGGCTGGTGATGGATATCAGACCACTACAGGTGGTGCAGGAGGTAGTGTAGTTGTTATTTCTTCTTTAAAAGAGCTAGAAGATTGGGCTTCTTCTCGTGAGAAAGAAACTGCACCGCAGATAGCCTATTTAAGCGGTAAAATTAGTAGTTCAAAAAGTACCGTTGTTACTATTAAGCATGGAGCGAATATTTCTATTCTTGGTTTAGGAGATGGCGCTGAATTAGAAAATGTAGGTCTCAACATCAGAAATTATGATAATGTAATAGTTAGAAACCTAAAAATACATGAAGTATTTTATCCTAATGATGCTTTAACTATTGATGAGTGTAGCCATGTTTGGGTAGACCACTTAGAGCTTCATAGTAAGATTGGGCCTGGCATAGGAGTAGATACTTATGACGGATTACTAGATATCAAGAAAGGGTCTCGCTTTGTAACCGTGTCTTGGTGCTACATCCATGACCACATGAAAACTTCTTTGATAGGGCATACTAATAATTCAGGTCAGAAGGAGCAAGATCGCCAGATGAGAATTACTTACCATCATAATTATTTTTACAACACTTATGGGCGTAACCCTAGCTTGAGATATGGAGCTATACACATGTATAATAACTATTTTGATAAAATTAGTGACTATGGTTTAGCCGCAAGGGTAGGTGCTCATGCCTTGGTAGAAAATAATCATTATAATGATGTAGATATTTCTATGACCACAGATAAGTTTCCTGTAAGTGGTTTACCTAATGGGTATATCTGTCAGTTGGGTAATTTGTTAACCGGAGATACCGGAGCACCAATAATTTCACAAACAGGATGTGACTGGTGGAATTTACCTTATGAGTATCAAATGGAATCAGCAAGTACCTTAGCAAGGGCACTGCCTTCTCAGGTGGGTGTAGGTAAAATAGATATTTCGATAAATAGTAATGCTGTTATTGCCAATGTGGAATCTCATAAGGACGTTGTTATGAGTGCAGCAGGTTTTGAAGTAGAGAATAACTACCCTAATCCATTTTCTGTAAAAACTAGTATTCAATTCCACCTTGATGAAGATGAGCCTGTTAGCTTGATTGTGTATGATATGATGGGCAATGAAGTGTATAAGTTAGAGCATAAAGACTGTAGCCGAGGGCTGAATGAGATTACTTTCCATAGAGGAAATCTTCCGGCTGGAATATATACTTATATATTGAGTACACCGCGAAATGCGGCTAAAAAGAGACTGTCTATAGTTCGATAAATTGTAGGTTTTTTTTAGTTATATAAGTAGAAAGAGGGCCCGTAAATGGGTCCTTTTTTTCTTTGATAGCAAATAATATGCGTCAGGTTGATGCAGGTTGAGAATTACTATTTTTTGTTTATAAATCTAAATTGTGATGAAATTATTTAGTAAAAATTCATTCTTATTTATTTTCTGTTATTCAATAGCCCTCATGCATGTATTTGCTCAGGGGGAGGTTACTCGTTCGGGTAACACGTGGTCTGCAAGGGTTAATGGAAGCACTGTTTATACAGGCGTGCGTATGTTTGATGCTGTAAATGCTGCTTGCTCAAGAGCAGGTAATGGCGCTACAATACATATTAGAAATTCGGGAGATTCTGGCGATGATGGTGGTAAAGTATATGCTATTAGGCCATTAGAAGGACAAACGTTAGATTTTCATAATCACACTGTCAATTGTAACAGTAATGGAGACCTGGCCGTGGCTGTACATGCAGACAAAAAGGATGGTATTACATTGATGAACTTAAAAGTTACGGGTAGCCCCAGGTATGGCATTTGGTTCAGAGGGTGCTCAGATGTAACTCTTACCAATATTACCATGGACTTGGATAAAAATAACCCTGTGGGCTTGGGAATAAGAGTAGATGCATCTACTGCACCAGCTTCTAATCTTACCATCAATGGTACTACCACTGTTAATGGTAGCAAGGGACATGGTATAGAAACTTATGGTTTAAATGGGGTGTCTATTGGTGATGTAACAGTCACGAATACAGGTGGTTGTGGTTTACTATTAAACGAGTCTCAAAATTGTAGTGTAGGAGTTGTTACAGGCAACTATAATTGTTATGGAGGGGGATATGCAACATTTAGAGTGGCTAATGATAACGGATCCACTCACGTGAAGGGTGTTTATTCAAGAAATTCGGGTAGAGGATTTTTTAGCGTATCAGGGAGTCATGACTGTACTATAGATTGGGTAGATATTGCTAATAGCACCAGTCAGGGAATATTTTTAGAAGATGCTACCAATACACATGTGCTTAGCGGTAGTGTAAGTAATGGAAATCCTAATGTGCAGTTTGTTCGTACAAAAAATTGCTCTGTTAATTTAAGTGAGGCGCAATGTAATGCTTGTGGTAGTGGCATTGCTGACGGTCAGGTGTATAGAATTACCCCGAGACATGATGAGAGCAAATCAATAGAGCTGTTTAATTCTGAATCAGTAAATAATGCTAATGTTGAGCAGGGCAGTTTCTTGGAGGCTGATTCTCAGCAATGGTTAGCTCGAGATAGAGGGGATGGATTTTGGAGCTTTCATCCTGTAACGGACCTCAATAGTGCCATGTATGTATCAGTGAGATCTGATGAAAATTCAAATGTAGGAGTTTACAAATATGAAGGTGATGCTAATCAGCAATTCTATTTTTCAAATGCCGGAAGTGGGGGCTGGGTACGTATTAAATCGAAGTTAAAAGGTAATTGTATTGACGTTAAGAATGGCACTAGTGAGGATGGCGCTAATATTGTTCAAATGGAATGCTTGAGTAATCATACGAATCAGATGTTCAGGTTTGATCCTATCGCTGTTAACTCAAAACTGGCAAAAGTTAATTTGAACGAGGAAATGCTCAAAACGGAAGAATTTAGTATTTATCCTAACCCAACTCAAAACACCTTAAACTTGCAATTAGCTGAGGAGCCTTCAGATGCTGCCTTTTATCAGATATTTGATGTAAATGGTAGGCTGCTTAGCTCAGCTAAAATATTTTCTGTTTCTACTCAGTTAGATGTTATTTTTCTGGAGTCAGGCACTTATATAGTACTTATTAATGATCAGGGAAAGGTTCTGAGTAAGAAGATAAGTATTAAATAAGGGGGAGCTGTTAGTAAATTCTAGTTCGAGACGAGCAAGTGAATAGATTAAAAAGGCCGCTATTTTTAGCGGCCTTTTATTAAAGAATGTCTTCAATGATGAACTTTCTGGTGTTAAGCTCAAAGGAATCTCCTTTTGATTTGTCGATGAGCTGCATGCCTAAGGGCGAAGATGGCGCTATAGCAAAATACTCTTTGCCATCTAATACTATTTTGCCAGCACCAATGGCAATATAAAAACTACCATGGTTTGTAGTTACAAGGCTGCCTGACTGTGCTGTTTTATAAGATCTTGCCGGATTAATGCTTAGGATTATTTCTTTCAATTTTTGAGCTTCAGCCAATTGAATGGCGTTGTTCTCCATCTCTTGTTGCATCATTTCTCTTCCGGTTTCATACTTGTCTCCAGCCGAGCTTTTAGTCTCATCGTTAGCGGCCTCCTGCGCAGACTCCATAGCTTCTTTGGCATTCTTTATCCTCTGATCTACAAAGTTCACGCAGTGGTCGTATAGTTTTTTCTTTAAGCTAATTTGCTGTTCCATTTTGAATAGTAATGAATAAACTGCAAAATTTAACAAGTTAAACGAGCAATTAGCCTTTTCCTGAAAAATTATTTTTCTACAGCAATATTCAGGAACGAATCATCTTTGGCTTCGAGCTTGCTTTCTCCCATTAAATAGCTATCTACGGCTATAGCGGCCTCTCTTCCTTCTGAGATAGCCCACACTACTAAAGATTGGCCTCTGCGTGCATCTCCTGCAGCAAACACATTACTTTTGTTAGTTTGGTAGCCTCTGGTTTGGGCATTTCCCCGAGGGTCTTTCTCTATTTCAAAAGCCTCTAGTAACTTATTTTCAGGAGCTAAAAAGCCTATAGCCAAGAGCGCTAGTTCGCATGGTATTTCTCGTTCAGTCCCTTCTATTTCGTTAAAAGAAGGTCTTCCGTCCTCACCAGAATTCCATTCTATGTCTACTAGCTTTACTTTTTCTAACTTGCCATTATTGCCAATAAACTCTTTTGTTAATATAGCCCACTTTCTATCAGCTCCCTCTTCATGAGAAGAAGAAGTTCTGAGCGTCATTGGCCATAGAGGCCAGGGGTCTTTATCCGTTCTGTGTGTCAAGGGCTTGGTAAGTAGCTCTATTTGCATTACAGATTTAGCCCCATGCCTGTTTGATGTTCCAATACAGTCAGAGCCGGTATCTCCACCTCCTATAACAAGTACATTTTTATCTTTAGCAGTAATTTTGTCATTTACTTCATCCCCGGCTACTTCTTTGTTTTGTCGGGTGAGGAAGTCCATGGCAAAATGGACACCTTCCAATTCTCTACCTGGTATTGGAAGATCTCTAGGGTGAGTAGAACCCGCACATATTACCACCGCATCAAAGTTGCTTTCTAGCTCAGAAGCAGGAATATCAGTGCCAATGAAGCTGTTGGTTTTGAAGGTGATGCCTTCTTGCTCCATTACCTCTACTCTTCGGTCTATTACCCATTTTTCTAATTTGAAATCAGGGATTCCATACCTAAGTAAACCGCCTACTCTGTCAGCCCTTTCAAATACGGTAACTAAATGGCCAGCCTTATTGAGCTGTGCTGCTGCTGCCAGGCCTGCAGGTCCAGAGCCTATTACCGCCACTGTTTTACCGGTTCTTTCCTCTGGAGGTTGTGGCTTTATATAACCTAATTCATAAGCCTTTTCAGCAATAGTTTTTTCTATGTGCTCTATAGCTACAGGCGGTTTATTGATGCCTAATACGCAACTTGCTTCACAAGGAGCAGGACATATTCTACCTGTAAATTCAGGGAAGTTATTAGTGGAAGTAAGTATTTCTACTGCTTCTTCCCACTGCTCTCTGTAAACGGCGTCATTAAATTCAGGAATAATATTTCCTAGCGGACAGCCGCTATGACAAAAAGGGATGCCACAATCCATGCAACGTGCCGCTTGCTGCTTAGTCTTATTTTCAGGAAACTCCTCGTAGATTTCTTTGTAATCATTAATCCTTTTTTGAGGGTCTCTTGATGATGGCAGCTCTCTGTCGTATTGTAAAAATCCGTCTTTTTGTCCCATATTATACAGCCACTTTTAGTGATTCTTTTCTTTTTAATAAAACTTTTTTGTAATCGTGAGGAATAACTTTAACAAACTTGCTAAGCTCACCCACCCAGTTTTCTAATACTTTTTGTGCTACCGCACTTCCGGTATTTTTAATGTGGTTTTCTAGCATTTTTCTTAAAAAATCTTGGTCATCCTCTTCAAGTGGATCGATGCCAACCATGCCCTTGTTGCACAGCTTATCAAATGAACTGTCTTTGTCATAGACATAAGCAATACCACCACTCATACCTGCGGCAAAGTTTTTACCCGTAGGACCTAGTACTACTACGTGCCCACCTGTCATGTATTCACAAGCATGATCTCCTACTCCTTCTACCACTACGTTTACTCCAGAGTTTCTCACACAGAAGCGCTCTCCGGCCATACCTCTAATATAGGCCTCACCCTTAGTGGCTCCATAAAAGGCCACGTTACCAATAATTATATTCTCTTCAGCTACAATAGTTGAAGTATGATCTGGGTATACAGAAAGATGACCGCCACACATTCCCTTACCGAAGTAGTCATTCGATTCTCCTTCCAAGTTAAAGTGAACTCCCGAGGTTAAAAAGGCTCCGAAGCTCTGTCCTGCTGACCCTCTGAATTTAAATTCCAGAGTGCCATCTGGCAGCCCTTCGCCCTTATATATTTTACTGATTTCATTAGATAGAATAGCTCCTACTGCACGATCAGTGTTTTTAATAGGGAAGTCTTTGCTTACTTTGGTCTTGTTTTCTAAGGCAGGTTGGGCAGCCTTAACAAGTTCCCAATCTAGCACCATGTCTAGTTCATGATCCTGTTCTACTTGTTTGTAAATTCCTACGTGATCAGGTATGCTTTCTTTAAATAGAATAGGCGTTAGATCAAGACTCTTGTATTTCCAGTGATTAACGTTGCTTCTCACCTTTAATACATCGGTTTGGCCTACCATTTCATTAATGGTTCTGAAACCGAGTTGTGCCATAATTTGTCTCAAATCTTCAGCTAAGAAGGTGAAGAAATTTACTACATGGTCAGGGTCTCCGGTGAATAGCTTTCTTAAATCTTTATTTTGAGTAGCTATACCTACTGGGCAGGTGTTAAGATGGCATTTTCTCATCATGATACACCCTTCCACTACTAATGCAGCCGTAGATATTCCCCATTCTTCTGCTCCGAGAAGCGTAGCTATGGCCAAGTCTCTACCTGTTCTGAGCTGCCCATCAGTTTGTACGGTGATACGGCTTCTTAAATCATTCTTTACCAAGGTTTGGTGAGCCTCAGCTAAACCAAGCTCCCAAGGTAAACCTGCATGGCGGATAGAGCTCAAAGGAGAGGCTCCTGTACCCCCATCAGCTCCTGAAATAAGCACTACATCAGCGTTAGCTTTGCTTACGCCAGCTGCTACCGTACCTACTCCAGCTTCTGATACTAGTTTTACGTTTATTCTTGCGTTTCTATTGGCATTCTTTAAATCAAAGATCAGCTGAGCAAGATCCTCTATGGAATAAATATCATGGTGTGGAGGAGGGGAAATAAGCCCAACACCAGGAGTAGAGTGTCTTACTTTTCCGATCCAGTCATCTACTTTGTGGCCTGGCAACTGGCCGCCTTCACCTGGCTTAGCGCCTTGAGCCATTTTTATTTGTAGTTCGTCAGCGTTAGATAAGTAGTAGCTGGTTACACCAAACCTACCAGATGCTACCTGCTTGATGGCAGATCTTTCCCAATCGCCATTTTCTTTTCTTTCAAACCTTATTTCGTCTTCACCACCTTCCCCACTGTTACTTTTTGCTCCTATGCGGTTCATAGCGATAGCCAATGTGGTGTGTGCTTCATGCGAAATAGAACCAAAAGACATGGCTCCTGTCGCAAATCTTTTGAAGATCTCTTCCTTAGGCTCTACTTCTTCTATCGGAATTGAGTTCCTGCTTTTGAAGTCTAAAAGGCCGCGTAAGGTTAAAGCATCTCTGGTCTGATCATTGATCTTCTGAGCGTACTTTTTGTAGAGATCAAAATTATTGGTTTTGGTAGAGTGCTGTAATAAGTGTATGGTTTCGGGGTTAAAAGTGTGTCTTTCCCCTCTGCGTTTCCATTGGTAAACACCTCCTGTTTCAAGGGTTTTGGTGTTAGCATAATAAGCTCCTCTATGTCTGGCTAATACTTCAATGGCCAAACCATCAAAATCAAGGCCGTCGATTCTCGAAATGGTGCCTTTAAAACACCTATCTATTACTTTTTTGCTTAGGCCCAGCGCTTCAAATATTTGAGCCGATTGATATGACTGCAAAGTGCTTATTCCCATTTTAGAAAGCACTTTTAATAAACCATATCCAATGGCTTTTTGATAATTGCCTACTGCTTCTTCTTCAGTAATATTCTGCTCTAAAAGATTATCTTCGTGAAGCTCTTTTATTGATTCCAGAGCCAAATATGGATTAATAGCACTGGCCCCATAGCCTATTATGGTGGCAAAATGATGAGTTTCTCTTACATCACCGGCTTCTACTACTAAGCCTGCTTTAGTTCTTATTTTATTTTTTACCAGATGTTGATGTATAGCACCAGTGGCAAGTAGTGACGGTATAGGAGCATGTTCTTTATCTACAGCTCTATCTGAAATAATCAGTACTTTTTTGCCAGCTCTTACCGCTTTTTCAGCTGCTTCACAGATAGCATCAAGACCTTGTTCCAATCTGCCTGCTTCTCCATCAGCTAAAAAAACCGAGTTGATTACCTGATAGTCAAACCCGAAGTTGGCCAAGTTCTTAAACTTCTGAAGATCAGAGTTAAGTAACACTGGTTGCGAAATATGGATTTGTTTAGTGTGCTCGGGCGTTTCTTCTAATATGTTTAAACTTTCTCCCACTCTGGTAAATAAAGACATTACCATTCTTTCCCTAATAGGATCGATAGGAGGGTTACTCACCTGGGCAAATAACTGTTTGAAATAACTGGATATATGCTGACTTTGGTCTGACAATACGGCAAGCGGAGTATCTGCTCCCATAGAACCGATGGGTTCAGTGCCACTCACTGCCATTGGCCCTAAAATTACTTTTAGGTCTTCTTTTGTATATCCAAAGGCTTTTTGTCTGAGATCCAGGGTCTCTTTATTATAGCCGATCTCCACCTTTGCTGGCTGAGGGATTAGTCTTAGCTTAGTTCTATGATCTTTGATCCACTTATCATAAGGGCTTTTTTTACTTACCTGAGACTTTACTTCATCATCATATACTACTTCACCTTTTTCAAGGTCCACCAAAAGCATTTTTCCTGGTTGCATTCGGCCGTTGCTCACTACATTCTCAGGTTTCACTATTAGAGCTCCTGTCTCAGATGATACTACTAGTCTTCCATCTTTAGTAATGCAGTATCTTGAAGGTCGTAAGCCATTTCTATCAAGAGTAGCTCCTATCTGTTTTCCGTCAGTAAATACCAGGGCTGCAGGTCCGTCCCAAGGCTCCATAAGAGAGGCATGATATTTATAAAAAGCCTTTCTATCGGCATCCATTAATTCGTTATCTTCCCATGCTTCTGGTACCATCATCATCATTACATGTGGTAGCGATCTTCCGCTGAGTACCAGCATCTCTACCAAAGCATCAAAATTGGCAGAGTCAGAATGGGCAGGATTAGTAATAGGCAATAACATCTTCAATTCTTCATCAGAGAAGAGGGTAGATTTCATCATGGCCTCTTTAGACTTCATTTTAGTAACATTACCTCTAATGGTGTTGATTTCTCCATTGTGGGCTATGTACCTGAAAGGTTGCGCGAGCTTCCAGTTAGGGAAGGTATTGGTGCTAAATCTGGAATGTATAATAGCTAGAGCAGATGTTACGTGCTCGTTTTGTAAATCATAATAATATGGCCTTAGCTGGTTAGTTCTCAGCTGTCCTTTGTAGACCATTGTTTTGCTAGAAAGACTAGGCACATAGAAGTCATGATTGTTTCCCTTTACATGATGACCGATGTAGTGTGTGGTATGATTTCTTAATACAAAGAGTTTCCTCTCTAAGGCATCGGTGGTGATGTCTTCGTCTTTATGTTTTAAAAATATTTGCTCAATTACAGGCTCTACTTTCCTGGCTCCAGAACCTGGTATGTTATGGTTAACGGGTACGCTCCTATAGCCTAATAGGATAAAGCCCATTTCCTCTGCATGTTTTTCAAATATTGTACGACATTCGTTTCGTACGGCGGGGTTTACGGGGAAGAATATCATTCCTGCTCCATACTTTCCAGCTTCAGGTAATTCAAAGCCGTGCTCACTACATTCTTTAGCGAGGAAATCGTGTGGAATCTGAATTAGAATACCAGCGCCATCACCAGTTTCAGGATCACTGCCGGTACCACCTCTGTGCTCCATGTTTTCAAGCATATCTATAGCATCTTGAACAATGGTGGAGGATTTGCTACCATCAATATTGGCAATGCAACCTATTCCGCAGGCGTCATGTTCTAGCTCTGGGGTGTACAACCCCCGCTGTTGATCACTTTTCATAAGCATAATAATTTTTTAGGGATTGGCTAATGGAATTTAGCCGTTGAGTGACTCTTACAAAGAATACACTGTATAAATTTCTATGTAATTAACGAAAAATTCGCATTAAATACATAAAAGGTGGAGTTATTTTATCATTTTTTGAAAGAGTGCTCAACTAAATTTAAAATTTATCAATTTTAAATCGTTTGCGAAAATTTTTATTCTGTCTACAGCATTTGCTACTGCTTAACAGCCTGAACCATCTCCTTTTTTCCAGGAGGGCCTGGTAAGGAATTTACAGTTAACCCTAGGTTTTTTAGGTCTCTTTTTAACTGGCCTTTGGCGCAATAAGTAACAAATACGGCATCAGGCTTCATGGCCTGAACGATCTTATTCAAAATATCATAGCTCCAGAGCTCCTCTTGCTTGCTGGGAGCGAAGGCATCAAAATATATGATGTCAAAGGCAGCTTCCGGCAATGAAAATTCCTCCAGCTTTTTATCTATTTTTTTTAACAAAAAATGGTTGTGAATTGGTTCATCTATATTCCATTTGCTTTGATGGATTTTAGAGAACCACTCTGGTGCCTCTGGTGCTTTTAAATAATTACAATAGTTTAAATGATCTGTAAGTTCAGCTTTTAATGGGTAGGCTTCTATGGAGGTGAAGTTTATTTTCAGCTGATGATCATGGGCATACTCTGCCGTAAGTAGTGCATTAAGGCCGGTGCCTAAACCTACTTCAAAAATAGAGCAGGAAGGCTGCGTGGCTTGTTGTGTTTTATATTGAAGACCTGATTTAATAAATACATGTACAGATTCTTGTACTGCTCCATGAAAAGAATGATAGGTTTCGTTTAAGCGAGATACATACAGGCTGTGTGAGCCGTCGTCTGTAGTGATTAATTTTATATCAGGTTGTTTGCTCATTTTATTATTAATACAGTGGCATAGGCAGAAACCCCATCTTCTCTACCTACAAATCCAAGCTTTTCGGTGGTGGTGGCTTTTATTGAAATATCTTCTTCTGGAATTCCCATAACCTCAGCAAGGCAGGTTTTCATTTCCGGAATGTGAGGGTTTACCTTAGGTTGTTGTAAGCAAATGGTACTATCAATATTGCTGATCTCCCATCCTTTTTCTCGGATCAGCTTCATTACCTCTTTTAGCAATATTTTACTATCGATGCCTTTATATTTGGGATCTTTGTCAGAGAAGTGAAAGCCAATGTCTCTCATATTGGCCGCTCCTAAAAGTGCATCGCAGATTACATGAATAAGCACGTCGGCATCGGAGTGGCCTACGGCACCTTTAGTGTGATCCAGCTTTATTCCTCCTAACCAAAAATCGTAGCCTTCTTGCAGCTGGTGTACATCGTATCCAAAACCTGTTCTTATTTTCATGCGTTTTTTTCTTTTGATTTATAATATAAAACGGAGCAGTTAGTTTCTCTAAGGATCATAGGAGCTAATTTTTCTATATGCTCTTTAGTTACTTCTTGAATGAGGTCTGCTTCTTGGTTTACAAAGTTCGTATCTCCAGAAAGCGAGGCAAATGCTAATGCTCGTGCGCGGTTCAAAATTTCTACCTCGGAAAAAACTAGAGTAGATTCGGCCTGATTTTTTACTTTTTCTAACTCAGCCTCTTCAATACCGTTGGCCAGTAAATCATGTATTACACTCCAAACTTGCTCTTCTGCTTTTTCAATAGTTATATTTTCAGATACCCTGCCTGTAATTACCAGCAGTCCGGGATCAATGGAGCCAGTCACATAAGCATTGATAGTGCTGAAAAATGATTGTTCTTTGACGAGTTTCTGATATAGTCTGGAAGACTTCTCACGGCCTAAAATATCGCTGATAAGATCTACAGCAGTGTACTCAGGGTCAAATTTGCCAGGCATGTGGAATGCCATGGTAAGCATGTCTGAAGGCACATCCTCAATAATTTCCATAAACCTCTTTTCGCTTTGAATGGGTTCTTTTGGCAGGTTGCGAACATACGCTTCTCCTCTAGGAATAGGGCCGAACCATTTTTCTGAAAGAACTTTTACTTCTTCTGTGTCAACATGGCCCGCCACTACTATAATGGCCTGGTTGGGTACATAGTGTTTATAGAAGAAAGCTTTAACGTCATCCATGGTCGCTTCTTCAATATGGCGAATTTCTTTACCAATAGTAGGCCATTGGTAAGGGTGCTTTTTATAAGCCAGTGGCCTGAATTTTAACCATAGGTCACCGTAAGGTTGATTAAGGTACCTTTGCTTAAATTCTTCTATTACTACTTTTTGTTGTGTCTTTAGTACTTTAGGGTCAAAGGAAAGTCCCAGCATTCTGTCTGATTCTAGCCAAAAACCTGTTTCCAGATTCTGTGGGGGCACTGTAAGGTAATAGTTCGTGATATCAGGATTGGTGAAGGCGTTATTCTCTCCACCAGCTTCCTGTAAAGGTTCATCATAATTCAGTATGTTTTTAGAGCCTCCAAACATCAGGTGCTCAAAAAGATGAGCGAAGCCTGTTTTTTCTGGAGATTCATCTCTTGAACCTACATCATATAAAATGTTTATTACCGCAGACTGTACACTTTTGTCTTCATGTACTATTACCCGCAACCCATTATCTAAAGTGAAGCTGTTGTATTTGATCATTAGCAGACAAAAATAAAAATATAACAACACTTTGCAGATATAGCCAATACTTTAATTTTGTTTGAAATCAATACACGGAAATATGAATTTTGATCGCAAGGAGTATACAGATCAGGAGTTGAAGGCCTTATATGAAGGACTTTTAAGACCGCGCATGATAGAAGAAAAGATGTTGATATTACTCCGGCAAGGTAAAGTGAGTAAATGGTTTTCCGGTATTGGACAGGAAGCTATTTCTGTAGGAGCGACATCTGCACTTCGCTCTGATGAATATATTCTGCCTATGCACAGAAATCTTGGGGTATTCACCTCTAGAAATATTCCGTATAATAAATTGTTTGCTCAGTTTCAGGGTAAGCTTTCTGGTTTCACTAAAGGTAGGGATCGGTCTTTCCATTTTGGGACTAATGAACATCATATTATAGGTATGATCTCTCACTTGGGGCCGCAGCTGTCAGTGGCTGATGGCATTGCTTTGGCTAATAAGTTGAAAGGAGAGAGAAAGGCAACAGTGGTGTTTACTGGTGATGGTGGCGCTAGCCAGGGAGAGTTTCACGAGGCACTCAATGTGGCTGCTGTTTGGGACTTGCCAGTAATATTCGTGATTGAAAATAATGGGTATGGCCTTTCTACCCCGGTAAGTGAGCAGTATAGGTGCTCTAGCTTTGTAGATAAAGGTATTGGTTATGGGGTAGATGCCATTAAGATTGATGGTAATAATGTCCTTGAGGTCTATAATACTATTTCTCAATTGACAGATAACATGAGGGCGAATCACAAACCTGTGATCGTGGAAGCTATCACATTTAGAATGAGAGGCCATGAGGAGGCATCAGGAACTAAATATGTGCCTAAAGAGCTTTTAGACAAATGGTCACTTAAAGACCCTGTAGAAAATTATGAAGCATTCCTTTTAAAGGAGAATATAATAACAAGGGCTTATATAGATAAACTTAGAAAGGTAATTCAAAAAGAAATAGATGAAGGGTTGAAGCATGCTTATGCAGAGGCAATACCTGAAGCATCAGCCGAAAAAGAGCTTAACGATGTGTATGCTCCTCATGATTATAGAGAAATTAAACCTGCTAGTGATAAAACTTCGGAAAAACGGTTGGTAGATGCTATCTCTGATGCACTCAAACAAAGCTTAGAGAGAAACTCTGAGCTAGTGGTGATGGGGCAAGACATAGCGGAGTATGGTGGTGTTTTTAAAGTAACAGAAGGTTTTGTGGAGCTTTTTGGAAAAGAAAGAATAAGAAATACGCCTCTTTGCGAATCTGCTATTATAGGTATTGGCTTAGGTATGTCTATCAAAAAGCAGAAGAGTGTTATAGAAATGCAGTTTGCTGATTTTGTGACCTGTGGTTTTAATCAAATAGTAAATAACTTGGCTAAGTCTTACTACCGATGGCAGCAAAATGCAGATGTGGTCATTCGAATGCCTGCAGGTGCTGGAGTTGGAGCTGGGCCTTTTCACAGCCAGTCAAATGAAGCTTGGTTTTTTCATACGCCAGGGTTAAAGGTGGTTTACCCATCTTCTCCTACAGAGGCAAAAGGTCTGCTGGCATCGGCTATAGAAGACCCTAATCCGGTTATTTATTTTGAGCACAAATATTTATATCGTTCACTGAGTGAATCTGTTCCTGATGACTATTATACTATCGAAATAGGTAAGGCCAGATTGGTAGAAGAAGGAGGGCAGTTGTCTATTATAACCTATGGTATGGGCGTTCATTGGGCTAAAGATGCCGTAAAAGAACTAGGAATCTCTGCAGATATTTTAGACTTAAGAACCCTGTTGCCTTGGGACAAGGAAGCAGTAAAGACCACGGTAATGAAAACTAACAGAGTTTTGATTTTACATGAAGATTGTCTTACAGGAGGGATAGCCGGAGAGCTGTCTGCCTGGATTGGAGAGCATTATTTTAAATACCTTGATGCTCCAGTATTTAGAGTAGCCAGCTTGGATAGTGCAGTGCCTTTTGCCTCTTCGCTGGAAGAAAACTTTCTTCCAAAAGGAAGGCTCAAACAAAAAATTGAGGAATTGCTGGAATTTTAATTAAATTAGTGCGTTTAAAGGCTAATTGAATTCTAATTTTTTAAGTGACCAGCCGGATTGAAGTTTACCTATCAAATACCATTTTTTGCAAAATTGCCAGTAATAAGGACATTATTCTATGGAATACTGCTCTTGTTTTTTATTGGCATGGCTTCTCCTGTGGCGCATGCTCAGGGCAAAAGATCCGAATATGAGAAGGTAAAAGCAAAGAAAAATAAAAAGAACAGAAGGCTCAAGAGAAGAGGTGATAAGGGCAAGTCTAATAGAGGGAAATTAAGAGCTACCAAGTTTAAAATCCGGTCGAGACAAGGAGAGAGAGCCTATCATGGAGATATAACAGGAAGAAAATACAAATCTAAACGTTCTACCAAGCCTCAATGGGGTGCTCGATTAGCATCTCCCAATCCTTATGCTGGCCGAAAAAGAATGAGTGAGGGGAGCAGGGCCAAAGCTAATAGACAAACACCGCGATATAGCTCCAGAAAAAGAGAGCGAGCAGGTAAGGCCGCAGGGCGTGCTTTTAATAGAACCTCAGCTAGAACCACTTTTACAGGAAAGCGCTATAGACAAAATTATATGTCAGCTACTCGTGATCCGGAAAGGTCTCGTAAAACCAAAAGGATTTCACCTCGTTCGGCATCCGGATCTTATAATGTAAGAAGAAAGAAAAGCCCTTATAGTGCTTTTAGAAAACGAAGCCCTTGGGAAAAAGCTTTTCAGGGCAATATTTCAGGTCGGAAATTCCAAACAAAACGAACTAACGAACGGCAAACAATAAAAAGACCAGGAAGAATAAAATATACTTCTTCTGGAGGTAGAAGAGGCGATAGAGCTTATAATGGCAATGTTCAAGGTGGGCATATTTCTGCTACTAAGAGAAGGGAAAGGGCCTGGAAAAATGATATCAGTGGCCATAAATTACGATCAAGAAATTCTAAAAAGCCAAATTTTGGAGGAGCACAATTTAATACTTATCCTAGAACTAAGAGAAAAGGAGATAAGGCTTATAAAGGGAAACTTAAAGGAGGAGGATTTAAATCCAGGAGTTCTAGAAAAGAGCGAAGCGGTACACCATTGCCTAGGTCAGGTTCACCTTCAGTAAGTAGTGGTTTTAAAGGGCGAGTAAGAGCCGGGAAACCGCTCAAAGGAGGTGGTAGCATTAGTGGCAAAAGAATGAATAATGGTGGGCGCGCTGTACAAAGCAGGTCTCCAAGGTCACAAGATACGCGTGTTGCAGGTTTTCAGGGCAATGTTAAAGGAGGTCGTATCCTTAAAGGAGGAGGCAGTATTAGTGGTCGCTCCAAAAACAACCATGGTAGACCAATAGATGGCAGAGGAGCGAGAAGACAAGATAAGCAAAATGCTAAATTTCAAGGTAATGTTAAAGGTGGCCGCATCTTCAAGGGTGGTGGCAGTATCAGTGGTCGGTCTAAAAATAATAATGGCAGACCCATACAAGGGCGTGGGCCTAGAAAGCAGGATAACCAAACTGCTAAATTTCAAGGTAATGCCAAGGGAGGCCGTATTTTTAAAGGAGGAGGAAGTATTAGTGGTCGCTCCAAGAATAATAATGGCAGACCTATACAAGGACGTGGGCCTAGGAAACAGGATAATCAAACTGCTAAATTCCAAGGCAATGTGAAAGGTGGTCGTATCTTCAAGGGAGGAGGTAGTATTAGTGATCGTTCTAGAAATAATAATGGAAGAGCTGTTCAGAGTAGATCTCCAAGATCGCAAGATACACGTATTGCAGGTTTTCAGGGTAACATAAAAGGAGGTCGTATTTTTAAAGGAGGAGGTAGTATTAGTGATCGTTCTAGAAATAACAAAGGAAGACCTGTAGAAGGTAGAGCCCCAAGAAAGCAAGATAATAGGATAGCGAAGTTTCAAGGCAATGTTAAGGCTGGAAAAGTGTTTAAGGGTGGCGGTAGCATAAGTGGACAGTTATGGAATAATAAAGAGAAGCCTATTAATAGCCGTTCTCCAAGAGATCAAGACAAGAAGTCGGCGGCATTTCAAGGCAATATTAAATTTAAGAAAGACCTGGTAAAGAAAAATGCAGCTAAGTCGGCCAACTTTACGGGTAATATAAAAATGTACCCTTACATGAATAAAACTGGGCCTGACGATGCCCATGTGTATAGAGGAGGTGTAAAGAGAAGTTTTAAATATAAAAAAGCTCCTCATGCTGCTGATGAGTCTATTAAAGTTAGAAAGCCAAATAAGGAATTTTTTAAAACAGGGAAATATACTGGTAACGTTAAAGACAAAAGAGTTTTCAAACAAAATCCATCGGCAGCCAGAGAATCATTAAAGAACAGACCTGCCGGGAAAGGTACAGCTAAGGGTATGGACTTTCAAGGGCGGTTTAAGGCAAACGTTACTTACAAAACCCGACCACATGCTGCAGATAATGCGCCTAAAGGCAAAGGCCCTTCAAGGGCTGCTATAAAAGCTAGTAGCTATCAGGGTAATATTAAAATGCAAAAAAAATGGGTAGGTAATAGACATCCTGACTTCAAGTATGTGAACATGAAGTCTAATGGCAAAAGAGAGAAAGAAAAAGTATTTAGTTTTAAGATATTGTGGTCTAAGTGGTTTAAAAAAGAGGAAAATCAGCCTCTGAATGTGAAACAGAAGGAAAGGAAACCAAGATACGATAAGAAAGAAGAAGGACTTTGGAACGATTAGAATATGAAGTGGAATAAAATAGACAATCAGGATCAAATAAATAATATAAAAGAAGAGTCAAAAGAGCAAATGGTGATGCTGTTTAAGCATAGTACCACTTGCCCTATTAGTAGTATGGCTCTAAATAGGTTGGAAAGATCATGGCAAGATGATGATGCCCAGGTGATAAAACCATACTTCTTGGATCTTTTGAAATACCGCAGTATTTCTAATGAAATAGCCGATACCTTTGGAGTGCAGCATGAGTCACCCCAGGTTATATTGATCAAAGAAGGGGAAGCTGTTTATAACAACTCCCACATGGGTATTAATTATTCAGAGATCATTGATCAGGCTAAAAGTTAAAGCTGATAGTTTGTTTGATGTCTGGAGATAAACTTAGGGCTACAGGGCATGTTTTCGCTGCTCTTTTAAGCACTTCTATTTGTTTAGGAGTGGCCTCCAGATGATCATGAGAAAAAGAGATAATAATTTCACTGATTTGCCTAGGGCTGGCAGACATAACTTTAGTTACTTCTGCTTTTAGCCCTTTCAGGTCTATATTTTCCTGAGCAGCTTTAATACCCATGATTGTAATCATACAGCTGCTTAAAGCAGATGCAACTAGATCAGTAGGAGAAAAAGCTTCTCCTTTGCCGTTGTTATCAAGAGGCGCATCGGTAATAATAGAGTTGTTAGATTTAAGGTGAGTTGCGCTTGTGCGTAGGTCACCTAAATATTCGGAAGTCATAGAGTGTGTCATAATTAGGGTTTCAGTAAAAACTAAAATTGAGCTATTTTCGTTAATAAATCTAAAATCCTTAAATTTATAAATTATTACTTTTTCTGTTGCTTAGTATGGGCAAAAAGCTATTATTTATACTTATTTTATTTACTCCTTTTTGGGGATTTTCTCAGTCTTTAGAGGCAGATAATTACGAATCTGAATTTATTTGGGGAGTAAATAAAAATACCGCTGGTGGGCTTATTGGTGGGCTGGTGGCTCGCAAGTCAAAAAGACTGAGTGACAGAATGTACCAAAGTTATGGCCTAGAGCTTATGAATGTAAAGCATGAGCGTGAATTGAGAATAACTTCTAATCAGGGAGGAGGCCAATTTATTTATGGTAAAAGTAACTATCTGTACGCTATCAGGTTGCAATATGGGAGAGAGTTAGTTCTATTTAGGAAGGCTCCTGAGCAGGGGGTGGAGATAAAAGCTATAGGCGCTATTGGTCCTTCAATAGGTTTACTTACGCCATATTATATTAGCTATTATAATGACCAAGGTAATTCAAATCTTAGTTATGCTCCTTATACTCCTGATGTAGATATTTCAAAGATTTACGGATCAGGAAGGATTTTCCAAGGACTTTTTGAGTCGCAGGTGAGAATAGGCGCTAATCTAAAAGCAGGCCTCAGTTTTGAGTTGGGGTCACAGAAAAGTCATGTTACAGGGTTTGAAGTAGGCTTTTTATTAGATGCTTATGCTGGCGAAGTAGAGCTTATGCCAGCTTACGATAACAGCTCTGTTTTTCCTACAGCTTTCATTACACTTTTCTACGGCAAGAGAAGATAGTTGAAACAGTGAGGTCTTAAATATTTATTATCTAGTTTTGTGTTGAGAATAATCATACCCTACTTATGATCGAATTACCAGTAATTTCAGAAGGAGAAGAAAAGAAAAAACGTAAACCAGACTGGCTAAGAGTAAAATTACCTATTGGTAAGGAATATGCTAAAGTGAGAAAACTGGTTGATAATCATAAATTACATACTATTTGTGAAAGTGGAAGCTGCCCTAATATGGGGGAATGCTGGGGTGCCGGTACGGCTACTTTTATGATTTTAGGTAATGTTTGTACCAGAAGTTGTACTTTTTGTGCAGTTGCTACAGGTAGGCCTCCGGAGTATGACGAGGAAGAGCCTAAACGTGTGGCGGAGGCCATTAAGCTAATGGGAGTAAAGCATGCTGTACTTACTTCGGTAAACAGAGACGAGCTAAAAGACAGAGGTGCCGAAATATGGTATCAAACAGTGAAGTTAACTAAAGAGCTATGTCCTGAAACTACTATAGAGACACTTATTCCTGATGTGAAAGGAAATTGGGATGCGCTGTATAGAATGATAGAGCCGGGACAAGAAGTAGTTTCTCATAATGTAGAAACTGTAGAAAGATTATATAGAAGAGTAAGGCCTCAAGCTAAATATCATAGAAGCCTTGAGCAAATTAAAAAGACTAAGGAAGCTGGTAAGAGAACTAAAACAGGCATCATGCTTGGTGTAGGAGAGACTCAAGATGAGGTACACAAAGCAATGGATGACTTGGCGGCTAATGGATTAGATATCCTTACATTAGGTCAGTACTTACAGCCTACTAAGATGCACCTTGAGGTGGCAGAGTTTATTCATCCTGATCAGTTTGATGCCTATAGAGAAGAAGGTTTAAAAAGAGGGCTTAAGTATGTGGAATCAGGACCTTTGGTGAGATCATCTTACCACGCAGAAAGACATGTAAATGTGCCTATTTGATATATAGGAAAGGACAATAAAAAAGCCGGACAATGTATTCCATTGTCCGGCTTTTTTATAATTGTGTAGATTTTATTCTTGATTTACCTTTTGCTCACTAGGCTTGTCTACTTTTATTCGCTCTTCTCTATTGGCCAGTTCCCAAGCGGTGTAAAATACCAATTTGGCTCTTTTTTCTAATAAATCGAAGTTAATCTTATCAACAGTGTCTGTAGGCTGATGATAATCTTCATGGGTTCCATTAAAATAGAAGATTACAGGGATATTGTTTTTAGCAAAGTTCCAGTGGTCAGACCGGTAATAAATTCTTTCTGGGTGATTCTCATCATTATAAGTGTAATCCAGCTCAAATTTAGTGTACGTGTCGTTAGCTTTTTCGCTTATAGTATGCAGTTCTGATGAAAGTTTATCTGCACCTACCAGGTACAGATAGTTAATATCATCCTTATGCTTTTCATCTATTCGGCCAATCATGTCGATATTTAAGTCAACTACAGTGTTTTCTAAAGGAAATACAGGATTACTGGTGTAATAGCTCGAACCTAACAAGCCTTTTTCTTCTCCAGTAACAGTCATAAATAGCATGCTTCTGCGAGGGCCGTTACCGTCTTCCTTAGCTTTAGCAAAGGCTTCTGCTATTTCTAATACCGCAGAAGTTCCAGAGCCATCATCATCAGCGCCATTATAGACTTGTCCATTTTTTATGCCTTCATGGTCATAATGAGCAGTAACAACTACAAGCTCATTTTTTTTATCAGAACCCTCCAGGTAGCCCAGCACGTTTTCAGATGATACCGTCTTTACTTTTTGCTGAGTTTGATATTTAATAGTGCTTGTTTTTATCTTCTTTAAAGACTTTTTACCGGAGTCGTTAGCTGCAGCTCTTAGTTTTTCTGCTGAGGTGTTAAAGATCTCAGCTGCCGTAGTGGGAGACAAAAGAAATACTCCGTCTGCACTACCCGTAGCAATAGATGGTTTCTCTAAAGATAACCTTCCTCCTGATAAATATCTTTTAAATCTATTAGTAGTAGTTTTAAAATCTTCATCAGAAGCATCTGTTACAGCAAAGAGAACAGACACTTTAGCTTTTTCAGCATTTTGCATCAACTTTGGGTCTCTTAGGCTATTTACAAATATTAGAGCTGCTTTACCTTCTGCTTTTACTTGGTTAAAGTCCTCTTCAGAACCATTTCCGGCAAATACAATATCAGAGGTTATAATATTGTTGGTACTAGATGTGCCGTAGTAAACTATATCTTCAAAGTTTTTTTTCTTTTTACCATTAACTTCTATGAAAATATCGCCCGGCACAGTAGAGTAGAGCTCTACTGGCTGTAGATAACTTTTTCTGTCTCCATTTTTTACTGGAGCCATTAGTCCTAGTGATTCGAAATGAGCGCTTATGAAAGCTGCGGCCATTTTTTGCCCTCTCGTTCCTGTTTCTCTGCCCTCTAGTGCATCTGAAGCTAATATGGAAAGATCTTCGTGTAAGTCTTCTTTGGTAATGGTAGATGCGTATTTCTCGGCTGTTTTGTCCTGAGCATATAAGCTTCCTGTCAGGACAAACGCAATCAAAAATAATTTAAGCTTTCGCATATGTAATAAGCTGATTTTTAGAAATGTTTATTTCAAAAGTAAAAAAAAATATTTCCAAGAGGCCCTTATTTATTATGAATTGTTACAAGCGGCAAATTCGCAGTTTGATAATTGATTTTATAAGTTTTTGCTCGTGCATATTTCTGATAAAGAAATACTAACTTTGCATTTTCATTTTGGCGGGCAAAATGGAAGTGTTTTTACAAGAACTTACTTCACTAATGAAACTTGAAATTAACAACCTGGAAAGATTCGAAACGAGGCACATCGGGCCAGACGAGGCACAAATTAAGGAGATGTTAGGCTTAATAAAAGCTACATCGTTGGAAGAACTGATTGACCAGACTATTCCTCAGGCTATTAGGCTAAAAGAGGAAGTAAATCTACCTTTGGCAAAGACGGAGTACAAATTTTTGAATGATTTCAAGTCCCTTGCCAGCAAGAATAAAATTTACAAGTCTTATATAGGAGCAGGATACTATAATACTTTTGTTCCTCCTGTTATATTAAGAAATATACTTGAAAACCCGGGATGGTATACTGCTTATACTCCTTACCAAGCTGAAATAGCACAAGGTAGGCTGGAAGCTTTAGTGAACTTTCAGACTATGATTATAGACCTTACGGGTATGGAGATTGCTAATGCATCTCTATTAGATGAAGGTACTGCAGCGGCTGAAGCGGTAGCTATGTTGGCAGGAGCAAGGAAGGGAAGCAAGAAGAAGGCATCAAAGTTTTTTGTTGATCAAAATGTATTTCCTCAGACTATCAGCGTAATGAAAAACAGAGCGCTGCCTGTAGGTATAGAGTTGGTAGTGGGTGACATCAATACTGTAGATCTTACTGATCCTGAATTATATGGTGTTTTGGTTCAAAACCCTGATAATAACGGGCAGGTTCATGACTATACTTCTTTTATAGCTTCCGCTCAAGAAAACAATGTATTCACTGCTATAGCAGCGGACTTAATGAGTCTGCTATTAATGAAATCTCCTGGAGAGATGGGGGCTGATGTAGTAGTAGGTACTAGTCAACGTTTTGGAGTGCCTATGGGATATGGTGGACCACATGCGGCCTATTTTGCTACTAAAGACAGTTATAAAAGGCAGATACCAGGAAGAATAATTGGTGCTTCGGTTGATAGTGAAGGTAACTCTGGCTACAGAATGGCACTACAAACTCGCGAGCAACATATCAGAAGAGAAAAAGCGACTTCTAACATCTGTACAGCACAGGTACTTTTGGCTGTGATGTCAGGTATGTATGCCGTTTATCATGGCCCTACTGGATTAAAGAAGATTGCAGAGCGTATTCACGGCCTTACTTTATTGTTAGATAAAGGCCTTAAGTCTTTGGGCATAGAGCAATTAAATACTGGCTACTTTGATACGTTAAAAGTTAAAGTAGATAATGTAGACGCATTGAAAGGCGAAGCTTTAAAAAGCGAAATAAACTTTAGGTATTTTGATGGTCATGTAGGTATCTCTCTTGATGAGACTACCAGAATCGAGGATATTGAAGAAATTCTTTCTGTTTTTGCAGCTGCTAAAGCAGGCTCATTATCTTTTTCTGCTCAGTCAGAAAGTGAAAACTTGGAAATGAACTGGCCACATGAGCTCATCAGAACATCAGAATATTTAACTCATCCTATTTTTAATACTCATCATTCAGAACATGAAATGACGAGATATATAAAGAGGCTTGAAAATAAGGATCTTTCCTTAGTTCACTCGATGATTTCATTAGGCTCGTGTACTATGAAGCTAAATGGAACTACTGAAATGATTCCTGTTACTTGGCCAGAGTTGGGTAATATTCACCCATTTGCCCCTGTAGATCAGGCAGAAGGATACCATGAAATGTTCAAAGATCTTAGCGATTGGCTGTGTGCTATTACTGGTTTCTCGGCAGTATCATTACAGCCAAACAGTGGTGCACAAGGTGAGTATGCCGGACTTATGGTTATAAGAGCTTATCATGAAAGTAGAGGTGATAGCAAGAGAAATGTGACTTTGATTCCTTCATCAGCTCATGGTACTAACCCTGCCAGTGCAGTGCTTGCTGGTATGAAGGTGGTTATTGTTAACTGTGATGATAAAGGAAATATTGATGTAAGTGACCTGAAGGCGAAAGCAGAGGAGCATAAAGATGAACTTTCTGCTTTGATGGTAACATATCCTTCAACTCATGGAGTGTTTGAAGAAGAAATCATGGAGATATGTGAGATTATCCATGAACATGGTGGTCAGGTGTATATGGATGGTGCTAACATGAATGCTCAGGTAGGTCTTACTAGTCCTGCTAATATAGGAGCAGATGTATGTCACCTTAACCTACACAAAACTTTCTGCATACCTCATGGTGGAGGTGGCCCTGGTATGGGACCGATCGGCGTAGCTTCTCAGCTAGCCCCGTTCTTGCCAGGAAATCCTGTAGTAAAAACAGGAGGCGAGCAAGCCATTGATCCTGTTTCAGCAGCACCTTGGGGTAGTGCTAGTATTTTGGCTATTTCATACGCTTACATAGCGCTTATGGGAAGAGAAGGATTGAAAAATGCTACTCGCATGGCTATTTTGAACGCTAATTACATCAAAGAAAGGTTGTCAGGTCATTATCCGGTATTGTATACTGGTAAGAATGGCAGATGTGCACATGAGATGATCATCGATTGCCGTGAGTTTAAGAAATGCGGCATTGAAGTGGAAGATATTGCTAAGCGATTGATGGATTATGGATTTCATTCGCCTACAGTGTCATTCCCTGTGGCAGGTACTATGATGATTGAGCCTACTGAAAGTGAGCCTAAAGAAGAGTTAGATAGATTCTGCGATGCCCTTATAGAAATAAGAAAAGAAATAAAGGAGGTAGAAGAAGGCGCTTGTGATAAAGATAATAATGTGCTTAAAAATGCTCCTCACACAGCAGCATTGATTACAGCAGATGCATGGGATAAACCCTATACCCGTGAAAAGGCGGCTTTCCCATTAGCGTATATCAGAGATGCCAAATTCTGGCCTACGGTAGGCAGAGTGGATAATGCTTATGGAGATAGAAACCTGATGTGTAGCTGTTTGCCTATAGAGCATTATGAGGCTTAATAAGCTATCGTTTTAATATACAACATAAAAAGTCCGTAATTCTCAGTTACGGACTTTTTTTATTCCTTTTTAATATAGTAACATTCCTTTCAACTCTTCTTTAGTTTATAACTTTTGGCACTCAGGCCGATTGGTTTTAAGGGGTTTCTACGCACTTTTACTAATAGCCTTATTTTTAGCTTTTAAGTACTACATCTGTAAAGAAGATCGGTAATACGACGTGTATAACAGTGAAATATTAGTGGAACTAATATAATATTAACAATTGTCCTTACCGGGAGTTTTATTGGTGAGTTAATTGTAGTTTGTATTGAAGCTAATTCTATTTAAAACTCATATTATGAACAGGCATAATTGCGTATCATTAATTGTGTGTATAGGCCTAATATTTATTTCCAATATTAGTTTGGGGCAAAATAAAGGGCGTTTGCTTAAATCTTCCGTAAGTAAAGAGACCGGTAGATATAAATACCTCAAATTTGACACAAAAGCAGAAAGTGTAAGTGCTACAGAGGTAAATGAGGTCTTGCATGAGAGGTTGTCAGTTAATAATGAAAATGATTTTAAGGCTATCAAGTCTTATACAGATTCTCGAGGGAGAGTACATACTCGCTATCAGCAATTTTATAAAGGAATACTAGTTGAAGATGCTATTTACAATGTACATACCGTAGCCGGTAAGGTTTCTGCAATGAATGGAGACTATCAAGTGTTGGAGGGTGTGGATGTAAATCCATCACTATCTGGGGAGCAGGCTTTTAAAAAAGCGGTGGATTTTGTTGGCGCTAAGAGTTATTTATGGGATGAACATGACCAGGCAAACGCTATAGGATATGAAAAACCTGAAGGAGACTTGGTGATTGTTAAAGACGAACTAGCTTATAAATATGATATTTATTCGTATCAGCCTTTGGGCAGACTTTATGTTTTTGTAAGTGCTAAAACAGGAGAAATAATTAAGTCAAAGCCTATTATTCATCATGTGGCGGAAGAGGGTACCGCTCATACCCGGTATAGTGGTGTACGAAGTATTCAGACGGACCGCTTTTCAGGAAATAGCTATAGGCTTAGGGATAACACCAGAGGGGAAGGTATAGAAACCTATGATATGAATGGGGGGGCAAACTTTGATCAAGCTTCTGACTTTGTGGATAATGATAATAGTTGGGAGGAAGACGAGTGGAATAATGAAAGTAAAGATAATGGAGCTTTAGATGCACATTGGGCAGCGGGGCAAACTTATGATTATTTTCTCAATACCTTCAATAGAAAGAGCTATGACGATAACGGCGGTGCAATTAGAAATTATGTTCATTTTGATCTAAAAGAGCTAGGCTATGCAGACAATAACAATGCATTTTGGGATGGAAGCAGAGTTTTATATGGCACTGGTGATTTGCCATATACCGTAATGGATGTGGTAGCACATGAGATCGGTCATGGTATCAATGATCATACTGCTGAATTAAATTCTACAGGAGAAACTGGCGCTCTCAACGAGGGTTTTAGTGACATCTGGGCAGCCTGTGTAGAGCGTTATGCTGCTCCTGAAAAGCAAAACTGGTTAGTGGGTGAAGATTTAGGTAAGGCAAGACGCTCATTGATTGACCCTAAATCCAACGAGCAACCAGACACTTACCATGGCGCATTTTGGGTTACAGGATCATCTTCTGATAATGGAGGGATACATACTAACTGTACAGTTTTAGGGCATTGGTTTTATATTTTAGCAGAAGGTAAAAAAGGTACCAATGACAATGGAAATAATTATGATGTGGAAGGAATCGGTATTGAAAAAGCTGCTGAGATAGCTTACTTGTTAGAAGTTGCCTATTTAACACCTAATTCTGGCTTTTTGGAGGCTCGAAACTATGGGATTGAAGCTGCCAAATCGTTGTTTGGAGAGGATTCGGAAGAAGCAATAGCAACCCAAAGTGCTTGGTATGCTGTGGGGGTCGGGGTAGATTACCCAGATGGTGATTCTATGGGTTGCGTAAAGGGTACCGTGACTTTAACCATAACTATGGATGATCATCCTGAAGAAATTAGCTGGTCTCTTAAAAATAGTGACAGTAAAGTAGTGGACTCAGAAGCTAATTACGAAAACTTGGAGGCAGGAGCTGTTGTAACTAAAACCTTTAATTTGGAGGATGGAGAGTATGATTTAATTATTAAGGATGAATATGGAGATGGTATTTGCTGTAGTCACGGTAATGGGAGTTTTACATTAAAAGATGATTCTACTAATATTACAATAGGAGGCGGTTCAGAATTTGAATACACTTCGGTAATAGAGTTTTGCGTTGGTAAGGGCAAGGTTGATGTAGATCCACCGAGCAAACCAGGATTGGTGACAGTAAATAATATTACCGCTGAGAGTGCTCATGTACGTTGGGTTACTGCTACAGATAATGTAGGTGTTTCAGGATATGAAGTTTACCTTAATGATGAATTGAAGACTTTTACTAAAGAGAGGAGCTATTCTTTAAAGGAACTTACTGCGGGTACTAGTTATCAGGTGTCAGTAAGGGCGAAGGATAAAGCTGGAAATACATCTGAAGCTGGAGTTAGTCAATTCACAACCTTAGAGGATATTAGTTTTTATTGCAGCGCAAGGGGTAATAATGTCAGTTACGAGTGGATTGATCATGTGCAGTTAGATTCTATAAATAATAAAACATTGTCAGATAATGGGTATGGAAACTTTACAGATCAAACTACTACTTTGAGCAAGGGCTCTGCTTATACTATATACTTTAGTGCTGGTTTTAAAAGCTCTGCATATAAAGAATTCTGGGGCATATGGATAGATTTTAATCAAGATGGAAAGTTTAATGCTGAAGGGGAACAGATAGTGACGGGATCTTCATCAGCTAGTGGGGTATTATCATCAGAGTTTGTAATTCCTGATTCAGCACTTACAGGTACCACCAGAATGCGAGTGGCTATGAAGTATAATTCTGCACCCGAACCTTGTGAATCATTTGAGTTTGGAGAGGTGGAGGATTACTCTGTGAATATAATAGACGGCTTATTGGCTTTTACCCCAGTAGGAGTTGAGTCTTCTAAGTCATTAGAATATGAAGAAATAAAAAGGGAAATTTCCCTTTCACCAAATCCTGTGAAGGATAGGTTACATATTGCTTTGCCAGATCAAATGGAAGTATTGGAAATTAGGCTTACTTCGCTTAACGGGAAAGAGGTGAGAAATGTAGAAATAGATAAAGAAAGAAGAGAGATCAATATGTCTACTCTCCCACAAGGTGTTTATATCATACTAGTGCAAACTGAGAGATATAAGATTATGGAGAAGGTTATTAAGGAGTAAGTGTATTTACTTGCCTTCTTTATAATAAATGAGTATCTAATTAAATTTTAATCATCTTGCTAATGATAAATCTTGGTTCGCAGTAATCACTGAAAGTTCTAAACTTAATACTGCAAACCAAGCTCAAACCTCACTCATAATAAATCACATGAAGTAGTGTTTTACCTACTGCGCTTAAAGTTTCTTTACTTATGATAGACATATTGTCTTGATGAGTATGGTGAAAGTTGCCAAAACCACCGTCTTTAGGGTCAAAAGCAATAATATCAATCATGGGTATTTTTGCGTATTCATTTACAAATACATGATCGTCGGTAGTTTGTCCACCTGGTTGTTTTATGAAATAGTTAGAAAAACCAAGTTCAATACCTTTGTTCCAAACTTTATCTACTATAGATGAGGCATAGTATTTAGACATGCCTTCAATGTAAAATTTGGCATTTTTCCCTCCTACCATATCCAGTAGTATACCATAATAGGCAGAGTAATTCCCTTTGTTTTTAGACCAGTATTGAGAGCCCAGACACCACCATGAGTCTAATCCTTGAGGAGTAGGTACATCAGCACCTTGGGTTTCGCCCCAGTCTTCTCCATCAAAAAGTAAAATGTCTATTCCTACCTCAGGCAGTGAGCTGTTATGTAATACTCTGGCTACTTCTAGCAGCACACCTACTCCACTGGCCCCGTCATTAGCCGCATCTATTGGTTCATATTTTCGTACGGAGTCTTTGTCTGCAAATGGTCGGGCGTCCCAGTGAGCGGCCAAAAGAATTCTTTTGCTCGCCTTAGGGTTAAAGGATGCCATTATATTAGTAAGTGATACTTGTTGGTTATCAAAGGTGGTAGAGGTAAACTCCTGAGGTTTAACCTGAGCCCCATATTTTTCAAAGGTGCCTATTAGATATTGTTTAGTAGCTTCATGAGCTTCACTGCCGGGCACTCTTGGTCCAAATTCTACTTGCTTAGATACAAAATGATAAGCTGAGTCAGCATTGAAGTTAGGAACATTTACAACTTTTTTGCTTTCAGCTTCTTGAGAGCTCTTTTTTCCGTCTCCGTTACAAGAGATAATTAAAAGGCTTATAAACAAAAGATAGACAAAACTTTTTATATATATAACGATGGGAGAGCCGGTGCCTGACATTGATCTTTTCATTTTATTTAACAGTTACAATTATAACTCATTATCATTTAAAAACTGTAAAGAATAGTTTGTTGATTATATTGTTTGTAAAGCAAACAAAATTGCTTTAAATTTGCGTTGAAAATCGACATTTAGTTTTGAGGGGACGCTAGTCCCCTCTTTTTATATTCTGTTTTCAATATGGATTTGGAAAAACGTGTATACGACATAGCAGAGAAACACCTACCTGATGAATCAATCTTCATGGTGGATGTAGTAATAAAGTCGAACAATGGGCCGAAGAAAGTTTTGGTGCTTATAGATGGAGACGAGGGGCTGAACATAGATACTTGTGCAGACCTAAGTAGGCTTATAGGGAATGAAATTGAAGAAAATAATGTTATTGGTGATGCTTACAGACTTGAAGTATCTTCTCCAGGGACAGATCACCCTTTGACATCTATTAGGCAATACAAGAAAAATATAGGCAGGCAAGTAAAAGTATACCTACAAGATACCGAGGTAGTAGGAGTACTTAAGGCGGCAGATGAGAACAGAGTTGTTCTCGATAAAGAGGTGAAAAAAGGGAAAAAGAAAGATTTGGAGGAGGTAGAAATACCGTTGTCAGATATTAAAAAAACAATAGTTCAGATTTCATTTAAATAATAGAAAAATGGATACCGGTGTATTAATCGAGTCATTTGCAGATTTTGCAAAACAAAAAAATATAGATAGACCTACGATGATTCGTATTCTTGAAGACGTATTCAGGACTATGATCCGTAAGAAATTTGAGACTGATGAAAACTTTGACATCATTATAAATGCCGATAAAGGCGACTTAGAAATCTGGAGGTTTCGCGAAATCGTAGATGATAACAGTGAAGACATTTGGGATCATGACAAAATTAGCTTAAGCAAGGCTAGAAAAATAGAGCCGGATTTTGAAATAGGTGAAGAAGTAGCAGAAGAAATTACACTTGAAGATTTTGGTAGAAGAGCTGTGATGACGGCTCGTCAGACCTTGATCCAAAAAGTGAAAGATCTGGAAAAAGATATTCTTTTCCAGAAATATAAAGATTTAGTAGGTGAAATTATTTCAGGAGAAGTATATCAAATACTTAGTCGTGAAGTATTACTTACTGACGGGGACGGTAATGAAATTTCAATACCGAAAAATGAACAAATACCCAAAGACAGATTTCGTAAAGGCGATCCTATGAGAGCCATAGTGGATAGGGTGGAGATGATAAATGGTAATCCGAAGATTATCCTTTCTCGTACCAGCCCGGTGTTCTTGGAAAGACTGTTCGAAAGTGAAGTTCCCGAAGTATACGATGGCCTTATTACCATAAAAAGGGTGGTAAGAGAGCCTGGAGAGAGAGCAAAGGTGGCAGTAGAGTCTTATGATGACAGAATAGATCCTGTAGGTGCTTGTGTAGGTATGAAGGGATCTCGTATCCATAGTATTGTAAGAGAGCTGCAAAACGAAAATATAGATGTTATCAATTATACTGATAACATGGAGTTGTATATTGCAAGAGCTTTGAGCCCTGCTAAAATATCAAGTATAAAAATTAGCGAAGAAGATGGTCGCGTATCAGTATATCTGAAACCAGATCAAGTGTCTTTAGCTATTGGTAAAGGCGGGCAAAACATTAAGTTGGCGAGTAAGTTAGTAGGTTTAGAGATCGACGTATTCAGAGAACTGGGAGATTTTGAAGAAGAGGATGTGGATATCGATGAATTCGTAGATGAAATTGAAGACTGGGTTTTAGACGAGCTTAAAAGAGTTGGCCTTGACACAGCAAAGAGCGTATTGGCACTCTCCAAAGAAGAACTTGAACGAAGAACCGACCTTGAAGAAGAGACAATTAACAATGTGATGCAGGTTCTTAAACAAGAGTTCGAGTAAGCAAATTTTTAATAATCACAAAAAAAAGGGATATTTGAATATGTCAGAAGAAAAAACCATGCGGCTAAGTCAGGTGGCCAGGAAATTAAATGTTGGTAGAACTACCATCGTTGACTTTCTGGCTGATAAAGGCTTCGATGTAGATAGTAGTCCAAACTCTAAAGTTACTGGAGAGCAATTTGCGATGCTATCTAAGGAATTTGCTGCATCTGCTTCTGAAAAAGAGGAGGCTTCTGGGCTTACTATCGGAACTAAGCACAACGAACACGTTGTGATAGATTCAGATGGAGAAGAGCCTAAAAAGTCGGACGATGAAGAAAAAGTCTTAATTAAAAATCTTTCTAAAGGGAAAGATGAAGTGGAAGATAAGCCCAAAGAAAAAGAAAAGGAACCAAGCAAACCTGAGAAGGTAGAGCATGATAAACCTAAATTAAAAGGGCTGAATGTAGTTGGTAAAATAGACCTTCAGAATAAGGACAAAAAAGAGGAGCCTAAGGCAGAAGCTAAAAAAGAAGAGCCTAAGCCTAAGGAAGAACCTAAAAAAGAAGAGAAAAAGCCTGAGCCTGAGGTGAAGAAAGAGGAAGCTCCTAAAAAAGAAGAGGAAAAGCCTAAGGAAGAACCTATTAAGGTAGAAGCTAAAAAAGAAGCCCCTAAGGAAACTCCTAAAGAGCAACCTAAACCTGTTGAAAATAAGAGCGATAAAGCTCCTAAAGATAAAATCGAAGAAAAACCTAAACAGGTTCAGAAGAAGGAGGCCACTCCAAAACCTCAACAAGAAAAGGTGGAAGCTAAAAAAGACGATTCTAAAAACAAAAGCAGTGAACAACCTAAGCATCAAGGAGTAATTGAAGCTAAAGCTGATAAATTAAAAGGCTTAAAGGTAGTTGGCAAAATTGAACTTCCGGTAGAGAAGGATAAGAAAAAGGATAAACCTGTGGCATCTTCTGATGACAGAAAAGAGCAGAAGAAGAAAAAGAGGCCGAGAAAGAGGATTCCTAGAGACAATCAGCATAATAATAACAACAACAATAATAATAACAACCGCGGTAGATCTAAGAGACCACGTGTAGAAAAAGAGGAGCCTTCTGATAAGGAAATCCAAGATAAGATTAAAGCTACACTGGCTAAGCTTAGCGGTAATAAAAAGAAAAGTTCAGGTTCTAAATATAGGAGAGAGAAGCGTTCTGCCTTAGCTGAAGCTAAAGAAGAACAAATGCTTCAGGAAGAACAGGAATCAAAAATCTTGAAAGTAACAGAGTATATTTCTGCTAATGACTTGGCGTCATTAATGGATGTATCTGTTAATGATGTGATTTCTACCTGTATGGGACTGGGTATGTTTGTTTCTATTAACCAACGTTTAGATGCTGAATCTATTACTGTAATAGCAGATGAATTTGGTTATAATGTAGAGTTTACAAATTCCGATGATGATCTGGAAATTGAAGTAGAGGAAGATGCCGAAGATGATCTTAAAGATAGAGCTCCTATTGTTACTATAATGGGGCACGTAGATCACGGTAAAACATCATTACTTGATTATATAAGAAGCTCTAAGGTTACTGCCGGAGAGGCTGGAGGTATTACTCAGCACATTGGTGCTTATGATGTAACTACTGAAAGCGGTCAGAAAATTGCATTCCTGGATACACCAGGTCACGAAGCGTTTACCGCTATGCGTGCTCGTGGTGCTCAGGTAACTGATATTGTAATTATAGTAGTGGCGGCTGATGATGACGTGATGCCACAGACTAAAGAGGCTATTAACCACGCTCAAGTAGCTGGTGTTCCTATAGTAATTGCCATAAACAAAATAGATAAGCCTGGAGCTAACCCTGATAAAGTGAGAGAGTCACTTTCACAAAATAATATTTTGGTTGAAGACTGGGGTGGTAAATACCAAAGTCAGGAAATTTCTGCCAAAACAGGGCAAGGAGTAGAGGACTTACTAGAAAAAGTATTGCTTGAAGCTGAGTTACTAGAATTAAAAGCTAACCCTGATAGAAAAGCGGTAGGTGCTGTAATAGAAGCGTCTCTTGATAAAGGTCGTGGATACGTAGCTACACTACTTGTTCAAAATGGTACTATGACGGTAGGTGATGTTATCTTGGCAGGAGCTTACCATGGTAGAGTTAAAGCCATGTTTGATCATAAAGGTACGAAGATGGATAAGGCAGGGCCTTCTACACCAGTACTTATGCTTGGTCTTGATGGTGCTCCACAGGCTGGTGACAAGTTCAATGTTATGGATAGTGACCGTGAAGCCAGAGAGATAGCCAATAAAAGGGAGCAGATACAGAGAGAGCAAAACATCAGAACCAAGAAACATATTACACTTGATGAGATTGGTAGACGTTTGGCTATCGGTTCGTTCAAGGAGCTTAATGTAATTGTGAAAGGTGATGTGGATGGTTCTGTAGAAGCACTTTCTGATTCATTATTAAAACTAAGTACTGAAGAGATTCAGGTTAATATTATCCATAAAGGAGTAGGTCAGATATCTGAGTCTGACGTGTTGTTAGCCTCTGCTTCTGATGCAGTAATTGTCGGTTTCCAAGTGAGACCATCAAGTTCTGCTAAGCGAATAGCTGAGAATGAAGAGATCGAAATCAGATTATATTCAGTTATCTATGATGCCATCAACGATGTGAGAGATGCCATGGAAGGTATGCTTGATCCTGAAGTTGAAGAAGTGATAGTAGGTAATGTTGAAGTAAGAGATGTATTTAAGATATCTAAAGTGGGTACCGTAGCAGGTTGTATGGTTACTGATGGATATATTAAGCGATCTAACCCAATAAGATTAATACGAGATGGTATCGTAATCTACTCAGGAGAGATGGGACAGTTGAAACGTTATAAAGATGACGTTAATGAAGTGAAGAGTGGATATGAATGTGGTATCAGTATTAAGAACTTCAATGATATTAAAGAAGGTGATGTGGTAGAAAGTTACGAAGAGAGAGAAACTAAACGTACGCTTTAAAGAACGTCATTGTAAAATTTTTATTATAAAAGGAGCCGTTGACGGTTCCTTTTTTATTGAAAAAAAATAAACTTTTATTGGACAATAAAGTTAAAATGTGGTAATATGAGGTCAAGAATCTTGTATTTAAATTGTCAGTGATGAAAGTTTGTAGAATAGGTTAAATTTTCTCTTTTTTTTAAGAAAGAAATATAAAAAGTGGAGAGTAATTTATAAATTGTGCGTTAATTCAAATTTTTTTAATAAACCTTACGAAAGACATTTTAAAGTTTATAGGCCATGGAAGAAACATCGATGCAATCTTTTGAGACCTGGAATACGTGGGCGCAGTATATAGCGTTTGGCTTGGCAGGGGTATCCATTTTTATTTTTTTAGGACATTTGATTAAACTGACTGCCTCCAGTGATTCAAAGAATAAGTACGATTATATTAACAGGAGCGAGATCAGTGTATTAATGACATGTAGCGTTCTCCTTATTGTAGCAGGTGCATTTTACTCAAATTCATTTATTTATGAACTAGGTATTTTATGGCTGTTTGTGAGAATATTTGTGACCATTTCTATGGGATTAATATTTGGTGTGATTATTCAAAACTTGCTTAAGTTTTACTATCCTTTTTATATTGAAAAAAGGTTGAAAAAATTGCGCTATAAGCCAAGAGTTTCCCCTAAAACAGGCAAACTTATGAAACTTCTTAGTGAAGAGGAAGAGGATGTTTACTTGGATGAAGGTATGCAGGCTGAGGAAAATATATTTTCTATTGATTATGATGTATGGGTAGATGAAGAAACTGGCTATACTAAAATTGAAAAATATGCTGGCCATTTACATGCATTACAGTGCCCTGAGTGTAATTATCAAACTTTTAGAGTTTCAAGAGAAGAGATTTTGAAAGCACCATCTCCGGCGTCTGAAGGAGAGCTTATGAAGCACTATGAATGCGGTTACTGTGGGTATAAAGCTAAAAAGACTTTTAAGATAGCTATGCTAGAGGCTCAGAAGGCTGGCTCTACAGCTACTGCTTAAAATAATATTAATATTAGTGGGCTGCTTTAGTAAATAAGGCAGCCTTTTTTGTTTTAATGCTTTAGGTTGTAGTTTGCTTATCTCTCTTATATAAGTTGACTTTCCCAGAACATTGGAATGAAAAGATGAAGCCTGTTCTATCCGACTTCATCTTCATACATTATTTCTTTATTCATTATGAAGTTGACCAATTAAAACACCAGAAATATTCCAGGCGCTGAACATATTCCCTTCTCTTTCTCCTATAGGGATATATACTTCGATGGTATGTTTGCCTGGGGTTAGATTTTCTATATCAATGTAATAGGGCTGAGAAACCGAACCCGGGCACCATCCTGAGCGACTATAGTCGGAAGAGGATAAACCATTCCAGAAGTTGCCTGAAGCAGGGTTGTAAGATCTGTAAGTGCCACAGTCCACTCTCCAAGGAGTATAACTGAAAAAAGGTTCTTCATCTAGGAATAGTTGATTTTTCTTTGGCACGAACTCATCTCCTCCTTCCCAGCCACCGTGGCCTGTGGAGATATATCTAAAAGTTGCTTTTTTTACGCCTGGCGGAACGTCAAATTCCACTTTTAGTGTATCGTTTTTGAACATGGTTCCATATTCTTGGCCCGCCATTTCCATTACATTGGTGGTGTTAAAAAGAGATTGTACCCAATATTTTTGTTTAGGAGTTGATGATTTTTCCTGCTGGTTGAGGTGATACTTAAGGTTAAGGCTTACTTTATGACCTCCTGCGTCATAGTTGCCAATAAATACAGCTATCCAGCATTCACCTTGTAACACGGGTAGTAAATGGCTTACGTCTTGTTTGTAGCTCACTGAATCAGCCCAGGTTATACCTACATCTCGTTTGTCATTAAAGTGGTTAACTCCAAACGGAGTAAAAAAGCGCATGAGCTCTATAACAGGATCATAGGTAGGGCTACTAACCACTCCTTGGTAAGTCTTGTTCTTTGAGCTTATATATTTAGGTAGGACATCTACACCGGATTTAAGACCATCTAAAAAGCTCTTTTCTTTACCAGTGGGTATGATGAATGCAGAGCCTGTTCTGTCATAGGCATCCCCGTTTGATTTTTCTACTATCTCTGCAAATACTGTCGTCCCATCAGGAACCTCAGGAAGTTTAATTTTTTTAGCGATTATGGTGCCGCCAGCAAATCTGTAAAGTTGGTTTAGTTTATTGCCTTCAGGGTTGTTGATATTATCTCCCCAATTAATTTGTTCATCTTCAAAGATCTGAATTTCTTTTACGAAAGCGTTAGCTAGACGTAGACCAAAATTTACCTGATCAATTTCTTTTCCTAAATCATCAGGCATGAGTTTAGGAGCATTTTTCTTTTTATAGAACTCTATATTGGTAGCTTCCCATCCGTAGTTTTCATTGCTAACATATTTTAAGACCAGTCCTTTGGTGTATGGAAAGGAAAGTACTGGAGTTCCTTTAAGGCCGGTATCGGTAGTGACCCAAAGCTCTATTTTATTAGAGAAGGATGAACCAGTATATTTTTGACAATTATATCCCAATATTTTTGCAGGAGGACCTTCTGCCTTAAAGCCTTCAAGTTCATTGAATTTGATCTGTGTGTAGTAAGCTTGGCCATCCATGAAAATGGCTTGTCTATAAACGGTTTGGTTGGTGTAATCATGATAGTTATACTGTTTTGGTACTTCAGGAATTAGGTTTTTGCCTGATTGATCTGTCCAGGTTTTAGAGATGCTATTGTTATATTCCATGATTATTAGATCTCGCTGTCGATCTATCTCTCCATTGTGCCAAACCGAGTATTCTACTTTTCCACTTCTATCTGATGGGTTTGCTAAGGCTATGATAAGCGATGGGGTACTCAGTAACAGTAATAAAGTAATGATTCTATACATTTTGGTTAATATGTTGAGGTGGTGTTTCATTGCTTAAGCTATGGTAATCTAGCTAATGATGCAAGTGAGGTTATTTAAGTAAAACGATTTAGCTTGAATTTAAATAAAATTTTCTTAAACTAGCTGATGTGCAGTTGAGTATTCATGTGCTCATGTTTTCAGGAGCTGCTGTAAGTTATAAATGGATCAATATATGAAGAAGCAAGTTCGATCAACATTTCAAAAATTTATTATCTACCTCTTTCACATTGCGTTTGGGCTGGGGTTAGTTGGTATTAATGTAATACAAGCGCAGTCAATTGAAGTGTTTAGCCGGTATAATTATTATCTGCCTAACAATGAGATGGAGGTAGTGGCTGTATTTTCAGAGAATATTGAAGAACATGAATATACTATGCGGTTGTGGAGACGTGACAAGCCAGTAAATGTTAATATGCTGTATGCAGACAATCGATTGGAGGCCACGCTGGTAGAGCCTTCTTTTCCTTTTGGGATTGAGACCCTAAGATACTCGATTATGAAGGGGAATGATATGTTAAAGGAGGGTACTGTTGACGTTGTTTTGCGATCTGAAAAGCAAAATGCCGTTCAAATTGATAGGTTAACAGGTGGTTTAATTGCTGATGGAATGCCCTTTTTCCCTTTTGGGTTTTACTGTGTGCCGGTAGGTGATTTGCCAGAAAGGGAAGTAGTTCATGGCATGAATTTGATTGGTCCTTATCAAGATAATCAGCCAGAAGGATTGTCTGAGCGTAAGGCTTACATGGACAGGTGCGCAGAGCTAGGTGTAAAAGTACAGTACTCTGTGAATTCATTGATTGGAAGCGGTCATAATGGAGCCCCAGGTATGGATATGTCTAAAGAGAATAAAATAGCCCTTTTAAAGAGTGAGATTGAAGCCTTTCGAGATCATCCGGCGCTATTATCCTGGTATATTAATGATGAGCCAGATGGACAAGGGAGGCCCGTTGCTATCCTCGAAGAGGCCTATGAAATGATTCATCAATTAGATCCTTATCATCCCGTTTCTATCGTTTTTATGATGCCATCAAGAGCTGCTGAATTTGAAAATACGATGGACATAGCTATGACAGATCCATATCCTATTCCGAGAGCCCCAGAAGAGGTTTTACATAATCTTAATGGTTACAGAGAAGCTTATCAATATAAAAAGTCAGTATGGCTGGTTCCTCAGGCCTTTGGCGGACAGGAAATGTGGGAGCGAGAGCCTACTGCTAATGAATTGCGGGTGATGACGTATATGGGGTTGATATCTGGAGCTAAGGGTATTCAATACTATATTAGAGGTGAAGGAAATATAAACCCTCAGTCTGTTTCCGCTTGGTCAGAGTGTAGTAATATGGCTGTTGAGGTGGCTCAGATGTCTTCCTTTTTATTATCTGCTGACGTAGCCCCTTCTGTTAAGGTTAATGATGAGCGTATTCTTACTAAGGTTTTTAAATATCAAGGAGATCTATTGGTCATAGCTGTTAATGAAGATAATGAACCTAAAAGTTTCGATTTAGAAATTGCTGTAGATAACTCAAATTACCAAGAGGAAGCTGAATTATGGTTTGAAAATCGGTCAGTGACTTTTGAAGATAATTACATCCATGATATGATCGATGCGATGAGCACCAGAGTTTATTTAATTCATCAAAAGGCGATTAATGACCATGATAAAATATCGCTTAGGAATTTAATCGTGAATCCTAGTTTTGAAGAAGTTGCAAGTCCCGGACAGCCTATAGGTTCTAATAAAACCTATACAGATTTTTCTGAACGTGATTTAGGAGCTACTGTATTTACTGATCCTAGGGTAAGTGTAGATGGGATGTTCAGCCTTCGGGTAGTTACACCTAAAGATAGAGGAGGGAATAAAATTCGTTTTTTGCCGATGGTTGTTAGTAAGGATAACAGTTATGAGGTATCTGTTTGGGCCAAGGCTAAGCCTCAAATGCATATGCCTTCTTTTTCATTTAATATGGATTTAATGAATCAGCATCATTCCTATCAATTAACCTCTGAGTGGAAAAAGTATTCATTCATTTTTACAGCTCCGCTTTCTTCTACTAATACAATTCTTTCTTTGGAGATGACCAACAAGGGTATAGGCTGGTTTGATGTATTGCAAATGACTCCTACTCCCGTCATTTATTATGAAGTGAAATCAGACAATACTGCAGAAATAATCATGGAGTCGAATTCTGAAAGCGGTAAAATTAGATTTGATATTGATAAGAAACCAACGGCCAAGAGCCGTGTATATACAAGGCCGATGATCATACCAGAGTCATCAACTGTGTATGCAGCGCTATATGATGGTAAAAAGCAGCTTGCTAGTTCTCAATTATTTGTTCCTGTAAATAAAGCTTTGCGAAAGCCCGTTTCTTTGAAGAATCCTGTTCATGAAAAGTACCAAGCAAACGGCAGTAAGAGTTTAACAGATGGTGTTATGGGCTCTACGGCGTTTAAGGATGGGAGATGGTTAGGGCTTAGTGGCACTGATTTAATTGCGACTATTGATATGGAAAAACTTACGCAAGTGCATAAGTTGAGCGGTAGTTTTTTATGTGACCCTAATAGTGGTATTTTTCTGCCCACAAAAGTAGAGGTGTATACTTCAGTGGATGGTGATAGCTTCGAGTTTATAGGAGAGCAGGAAAATATTTTTGGAAACGTAAGAGGTGAGCCCGTGGTGTATCAGCTTTCTGTGCCACTAAAAGATAAAAAAGTACGTTATGTAAGACTAGTGGCTAGAGCCTTTGGAGAGATTCCAGAGGGTTATCTCTTTACGGGATCTATCTCATGGTTGTTTGCAGACGAATTATTAATAGAATAAAACTGAAGAAGGAGCTATTTAAGAAGTTTTTAGTTTTTGCCTATATATCTTCTGGCAACTTTATCTGATCTGAGTAGAATTTCATTCTTGAATGATTTTGATCAAGCGGTTGTATTCGCTCGATGAAGTCATGTTTGTGATTGTAAAAGACTTCAACATAAAAATTATAGAGTAGATAAAGATTTACTTTATATCCATAATAACGAATCGAAACCACGAAATCACCCTCAAGAAAGAGTGTGCGAAGTTTTTCCTTTGGTGGTAATTCATTAAAAAAGACATGGCTCTGAATCATATTGTCACTTTTAGAAAAATAGGAAGCTAAAAGTTAAGCGTAATAGGGGTAAAAATGAAGGGGAGAGGAAAATAAAAAGCCTTCTTAATTATAAGAAGGCTTTGGGGTGGAAGATCGGGCTCGAACCGACGACCTCCTGAACCACAATCAGGCGTTCTAACCAACTGAACTACAACCACCATTTTCCCTTAAAGGGACTGCAAATTTAGAGAGTAGTTCTGAATTTACAAATACTATTTAATGAATTTTTTCATCTTTTATCAAAAAGTAGTCTATTGCCTTTCTTTGCCTCATTAAAACTACCATTATTATAAGCGTGATGACCAGAAACAAAGGTGTGTTCTACTTTAGCACTAAACTGATGCCCTTCAAAAGGAGACCAACCACACTGAGCTAAAATGTTGCTTTTATCTACTACCCATCTGTTTTCAGGATTTACTATGACTAAATCAGCATAATAGCCTTCTCTGATAAAGCCTCTTTGCTTTATATTGAATAATGTAGCAGGGTTATGGCTCATCTTTTCAACTATCTTTTCAATACTGATTTTTCCTTGTTTGCGAAAATCCATCATTGCTGTTACACTATGTTGTACTAGCGGACCGCCCGAGGGTGCTTTGAAGTAGGTGTTTTCTTTTTCTTCAATAGTGTGAGGTGCATGGTCAGTAGCAATTACATCTATACGGTTATCTAAAATAGCGTTGAAGATAGCATGCTGATCGGTAGCCTTTTTTACTGCAGGGTTCCATTTAATAAAGGTGCCCTTTTTGTCGTAATCTGAATCATTAAACCACAAATGATGGATGCAGGCCTCAGCTGTAATTTTTTTATCTGCCAGCGGAATGCTGTTGTCAAATAAACTAAGTTCTTTCTCAGTACTTATGTGTAGTACATGTAATCGCGCACCATGTTTTTTGGCGAGAGCCACCGCTTGTGATGAAGAAAGATAACAGGCTTCTGCACTACGTATTTCAGGATGGCAGCTGATCGGAACATCCTCTCCATATTTTTCTTTGTAAAGCGCTGTGTTTTTTCTGATGGTGGCTTCGTCTTCACAGTGAGTGGCAATGAGCATCTCTACCTGTGAGAAAATGTTATTTAAAGTGGCTTCATTATCTACCAGCATGTTACCGGTAGAAGAGCCCATAAATACTTTTATACCACAAACTTTATCAGCCGGAGTCTTTAGAACTTCTTCAATATTATCATTGCTAGCCCCCATAAAAAAGGAGTAGTTAGCCAAAGAGTCTTTTTTAGCAATATTATACTTGTCTTCTAAAAGTTCTTGAGTAAGTGCGTTAGGCACAGTGTTGGGCATTTCCATAAATGAGGTTACTCCGCCGGCCACGGCCGCCTTGGCCTCAGTGTATATGGTCGCTTTATGGGTAAGTCCAGGCTCCCTGAAATGGACCTGATCATCAATGGCGCCAGGGATTACATACTTACCCTGAGCATCAATTATTTCATCTACTCCCTCAGAAGAGATGTTGTCAGCTATTTTTTCTATAAATTCGCCTTTTATCAGGATATCTGCAGGAAAGGTCTTACCTTCATTTACAATATTGGCGTTTGTAATTAGTGTGGTTTGCATAGACAAATTTCCTGTTTTTGATTGCAACAACAAATAAACTTGAGATTTTATGGCGTCTGAGAAGGCAAGCTTTCATGATTTTAAACTAAATAAGCAGCTTTTAAATGCAGTAGAAGAGCTAGGCTATGATGAGCCTACACCAATACAGCAAAAAGCGATACCATTAGTGCTGAATGGTCATGACGTGATGGGCATAGCTCAAACAGGAACGGGAAAAACAGCCGCTTTTGTATTACCTATACTTTATAAAGCTAAGTATGCTCAGGGAAATGACCCTAGAGTGCTCATTTTGGCTCCTACTCGTGAGTTGGCACTGCAAATAGAGCAGTCTGTAAAAGAACTTTCGATGTATACAGACTTGAGGTATGTAGCTGTTTATGGTGGGGTAGGTCCAAAAGTACAGATTGAGGCAGTGCAGCAGGGAGTTGATATTCTAATTGCGACTCCTGGTCGATTTATGGATATTTATCTCAAGGGTGAGCTTGTTACCAAAAGTATTAAAACACTGGTTTTGGATGAAGCTGATAAGATGATGGATATGGGTTTCATGCCTCAGATACGTAAGATCTTGGAAGTGATACCCGTCAAGCGTCAAAACTTACTTTTTTCTGCTACTATGCCAGAAAAGGTAGTGACCTTGTCAGAAGAATTTCTAGAATTCCCAGAGGTGGCTGAAGTGGCTCCACAAGCTACTGTAGCTGAAACTGTAAATCAGGAACTGTATGAAGTGCCAAACCTGAAGTCTAAAATCAATTTGCTAGAATACTTTCTAAAAAAGGAAGAGTTCTCAAGAGTTTTGATTTTCACTAAAACCAAGACCACTGCGGACAATGTGTTTAAGTACCTAGAAAGAAAGGATTATGGTAGCATCAGAGTAATTCATTCTAATAAAGGACAAAACAGTCGGATTAACGCTATAAATCAATTTAAAGAAGGGGAGCTTCGTATTTTGGTTTCTACTGATGTCTCTGCTAGAGGAATAGACGTTACTGAAGTTTCTCATGTCATAAATTTTGATGTGCCTATTATTTATGAAGATTATGTGCATCGTATTGGTCGTACGGGTAGGGCTTTGAAGAAAGGTAAGGCTATTACTTTTGCTAACCAGGCAGAAATGTTTCATATAGGCAAAATCGAGAAAATGATCAACGATACTATTCAGGTTAATCCCATTCCTGAAGAAGTGACGATAACAGAAACCCCTAAACAGGAACGTCAGGATATTGAACGGGAAATTGACATGTTCAAAAGAAGAGAGAACCCTGATTTTAAAGGGGCTTTTCATGAGAAAAAGGTCAAGTTTAAGGATAAAAAACACACTTCTAAAAAGAGAAGGAGAAGATAGTACTTTTAAACTTGGCTGCTGTTTTCAATTTCTAGTTATAGAATGAAAAAATATGCAGGCGTTTTCCTTTATTCAGCACAAGCTCTAATGGTTATTCATCACGTAAGAAGCGTGTCATTCTTATACTACAGGAGCGGGAAGTGTGAATGCTTCTTAAAGATGATGTGTTAATGAAAAGAACCAGCTGAATAACTTATTTGGTTCCATATCTCAAGTTCCAATTAACGATGTAGAAAATTGCCATCAATGATATGCTTGGTTAATTGTGCTCTTAAACTGGGGCAGATTCAATTATAATCATTCTAGTATATACATTTCATAAAAGAGCGCTGGAATTAGTGGCAGCCAGCTGATGCTTTGGTTTATTAGGTTAATAAATATCAGATTGATGAAAAATTTTGAAAATGAGCTTACCAGAATGTTAGGCATAAAATTTCCTATTATCATGGCTCCTATGTTTCTGGTGTCTAATACAGAAATGATTGTAGAAGCCACGCGCGCTGGTATTACCGGAGCTATTCCTGTATTGAATTACCGAACGGATGAGGAGTTTAGAGAGGCGTTAGAAGAATTGAAAACGAAAGCTGAAGGACCAGTTGGTATTAATTTGATTGTTAACAAATCTAATTTTCGGCTAAAAGAACAGCTGAAGATTTGTGTGGAGTGTAAGGTGGACTTTATAATTACTTCGCTAGGAAACCCTAAAGAGGTAATTGATACCTGTAAAAAACACAATATTAAAGTGTTTTGTGATGTGACAGAGGAGGTTTATGCTAAAAAGGTGGAGCAGTTAGGAGCTGATGCACTAATAGCTGTAAACTCTTCAGCCGGAGGGCATGCAGGAAAGCTTTCGGCAGGAGAATTAATTCCTTTGTTGAAGTCCGTTTGTAATATTCCTGTAATCTCTGCGGGGGTATAGGGAAGGGTGAGCAGCTGCAAGAAATATTAGAACTTGGGGCATGTGGTATTTCCATGGGTAGCATTTTTATTGCCTCTGAGGAAGCCGGCGTTTCTGACGCCTATAAAAGGGCGGTTGTTAAATATGGGAAAGATGATATTGTGATGACCGACAAGCTCTCTGGAACGCCTTGTACAGTTATCAATACTCCTTATGTGGAAGAGATAGGTACTCAACAAAATTGGCTTGAAAGATTATTCAATAGGAATAAGAAACTAAAGAAATACGTTAAAATGCTAACCTTTTATAAAGGCATGAAAAGCTTAGAAAAAGCGGCCTTCGGAGCTACTTATAAAACGGTATGGTGTGCAGGGCCTTCAATAGAGCACGTTACTCAGATAAGACCTGTAAGGGAAATAGTTGCTTTGTTTATAAAGGCCTATGAGGATAAAAAAAAGGGAGTCAATTGACTCCCTTTTCTGGTTTACAGGCATTTCAGATCTGGGCGATCTAAACTCCTGGGTTTAGGTTGAAATTAAAAGTTAATTTCTTTTTAACTGAGCTTTATAGGTGTCGCAATATGACCAATAATATGCTTTTTTTAAAGGTAAATGACGGTCTAATCTTACGTGTCAGATGAATCGTCGTAATTACCTTTAAACTGAATTGAAATAGTGAATATTAGTATTTTGCTCCCCTTGTTTTATTTTATATTGAAATATTTTTATTATGTGACCTGAATTCGTGGAAAGGATAAATCCTGAAATCAGCCTTTTTCTAATAGTGATTTTTTTGCTTTAAATGTTACATTGTTTCATGTAAAAAGTTTCATAAAATAGAGATGCTATATAATTATTAAGCTTAATTCTTTTTTGTTTTAGCTATAATTTTCTACTCTCACCATGAAGAAGAAATTTCTTTAAGCATTTTGTGGGTGGTAATGTCACAGGACTTCGTCTTGCTACAAATTGTCTGGGTAGTGTTTTATGGAGTGGTAGCAAGAGTTAATCCAGCTTTAAAAGATGATATATTTGATATAATAGCATCAAATAAGCTTGAAATAATAACATCAGTGAGAGTGTTTCTGGCTGCGCGGCTTCAGCTTCATTATTTACAAATTTGCTTCTTGTATCTCAGCACATTTGCCTGTCGGTATAATTATGAAGAATATTTATAATGCGGACAATTCTTATAAATGGAGCTAATGCTCCGGCAAACTTGATAGGAGATATATAAAAGATTGGAAAATCAATTAAAATTATGATCATTAGCCATAGCTCTAGTGTAAGCTAGAGCTATGGCTAATAAGAAGAGTGCTAAGCACGCTAGCCTCGTTTTATATTAACTTCGCATGTGTAGTGATATACCTTTCGGGTAATTCTCCCTTAGTGGCGGTTTGGTAATCAGTGTATGAACAAGGGATTATGCAATTTCTCGCATATTTTTCTTTTCCTTGTGGGTAAGGTACTTCCATCCACCATTTCTCGCTTATTTTACTTTTGTAGAAATGTAGTACCTCGGGCTCAGACGGCATGGATACTACAAATTTCAGATAGTCGTTATTTTTGAAGTTTTGATCATTCTTTCGGTTGTAAAAACCTTCAATAAAATACCATATCATGGTAGCAATAACAGATGCAGTTTTTTGGTTGGAATCGTCTAGTAAAGGATTATATTCATAGAAACCCGCTGAACTTAGTTTTTCATTGAGACCTGCATACCAGCATATTTGGCATGCTTCCTCTCCTGTGAGTCCAAATGGTTGTGCATTAGCATTGCCAGGGGCATCACTAGATTTGATCGCTGTTATATCAAATGAAAGCATGTCGGCATTTCTGATGATAGGTTCCATCTCCTGAATGTTTGCTCTAAGGTGTCCTATTCTATAAGCTTCAAAATATAATTTTTCAAGAATAGCAATAGCGTTGGGATCTATCAAGTAACTCTGATATGCCAGATGACTATAGTTGAACAGATAATTAGGTTCGTGAAGAAGAATTTTATGAATGTGCTGTTGGCTGGCACTTACTGATGATGAATCTTCCATGTCAAGAAAAGCATCAATATTAATCAAGCTGATTAGCTTGTCTAAATCTTCATAGGCTTGATATTGACCATAGTCCAAATCATGAGAGCCTCCTATTATCAGTGGCAGTACATTGTTCTCTATAAGGTTTTGACAAACTTCTTTAATCCTTCCTATCGTTTCAGCCAGGTCTACACCATTTCTCAGGGTGCCCATATCTACTATCTTATAGTTTCCCTGTCCTTTTTTTAGGTTGAAAAGTTTTTTCCTAATTTCTATGCAGCCCTTAGCTGTTCCTTTATTTTCCTCCGTACCTGCTTCTTCATTTACGCCTATAATGGCTATATCTGCCTCACGATATTTGGGCATTTTATCGGTATATACCTTTATGTTTTTATAAAAGCTATTGGCTTGTTTGATGTGAGCAAAGTGCTCTTCTTCTATTGGAGAAAAAAAGATTTTCAGGTCCATATATAAGGCTTTTCGTAAGGGTGTTAAAATTAATAGTTTGCCGATTAATTAAAAATAAAAAACCCTAAGGCCGAAGCTTTAGGGTTTTCAAGTTTATGTCTAATGAGTTTATTCTCCGAAGTCGTCAAATCTGATGTTTTCTGAAGGAATACCCATATCGTCGAGCATTTTTAGAACGGCGGCATTCATCAAAGGAGGTCCGCATAAGTAGAATTCTACTTCGTCTGGCTCAGGGTGATCTTTCAAGTAGTTATCTAAAAGTGCCTGGTGAATAAATCCGGTATATCCATCGGCCTCTTTATCATCAAGACTTTTCTTTATTTTCCAGTTATCTTCTTTCAATGGCTCAGATAGAGCGATGTTAAACTGGAAGTTAGGGAACTCATCTTCGATTTTTCTGAAGTGATTCACATAGAATAATTCTTTCTTAGATCTACCGCCATACCAGTAAGACACTTTTCTGTCTGTTTTCATGGTGTGGAATAAGTGGAAGATTTGTGCCCTAAGAGGAGCCATACCAGCACCACCACCTACGTAGATCATTTCTCTATTGGTAGAGTGATTTATAGCAAACTCTCCATAAGGACCAGAAACAGTAACTTTGTCACCTGGTTTTCTAGAGAATATATAAGAAGAGCAAATTCCTGGGTTAACATCCATCCATTTACCAGCGCCTCTATCCCAAGGTGGCGTAGCAATACGAATATTAAGCATAACAATGTTACCTTCTGCCGGGTGGTTGGCCATAGAGTAAGCTCTGTAGATAGGCTCATCATTTCTCATCACCAAGCCCCATAGCTGGAATTTATCCCAGTCTGACTGGAACACATCATTAGGGTGATTAAGCTCGGGTTTTGGAGTAATGTCCATTTCAGAGAAGTTGACAGTGATGGCAGGTACGTCAATCTGAACGTAACCCCCAGCTTCGAAGTCTAAAGTTTCTCCCTCAGGAAGTCTTACAACAAATTCTTTGATGAAAGTAGAAACGTTGTAGTTTGATACCACTTCACACTCCCACTTCTTAATACCGAAGATCTCTTCAGGTATTTTTATTTTCATGTCTTGTTTCACCTTTACCTGGCAAGATAGGCGAACATTCTCCTTTTGCTCAGAACGGCTAAGGTGACCTACCTCTGTAGGTAAAACATCACCACCACCTTCTTGTACTACGCACTTACACATGGCACATGTACCACCACCACCACAAGCAGAAGGTAAGAATATCTTCTGAGATGAGAGTGTTGAAAGTAATGAGGATCCAGCGGAAGTAACTACAGGGTTATCAGAGTCTCCATTGATAACAATGTTAACAGGACCGGATTGCACGAGCTGAGACTGTGCAAAAAGAAGAATAAACACCAATAGCAAGATAATGATCGTAAATGCTATGATGGATGTTAAAATAATTGTACTCATTGAATTTGAATCATTTATTCAATAAAAAAAAGCTCCTTATTCAAGGGACTACAAATATATTTAGTAAATATCTAAAACTATAATCTGATACCTTAAATTTTGGACTCTACTACAAATAATAATCACGCCATCCTAACATAACCGGGGCTGAAGACAATGGTTAAGAATTTAACATTATCATAATTTTCTCATAATCAAATTTGTTTGACTCCATATTAGTTTCAAGTCTTAAACTAATTAACATACCTTATTATGCGAAATATTTTATTTATGATGCTTTTTCTGGGCATTGTTTTCTCTTTTGAGAGTTGTTCTGATGATGAAGATTGTTGTACTAACCCACAGTTTTTAGAGTTTGAAAGTGCTGCTGGCAGTATGCCGGAAGATTCCAGTGGGTATATGGTGCCGTTTTATTTCTCTGAAGGTAACAGCGAAAATGTTACCGTTGTAATTAATATATCTACTGATGCCGTGTATGGCGAAGATTACACTACCGAGCCTTCCGGCGAATCGGGATCTATATCTGTAGTAGTTTCAGCTAATGAGAGGGGCAGTAGTTTTAAAGTAAGTCCAATTAATAATGAGGAATTAACCGGAGATTTTAACATCACTTTTAAATTATCTGATGAGAAGATATCTATTGGAGGTGTTAATAAGTTTGTGCTGACCATTAAGGAAGATGAGGTTCCTTTAGTGGAGAATCCTTCTAGCTTTGAAAAGTTAGGTGGAATTACTCTGAGTGGAGGAGAAGGTGCTGCTGAGATATCTGCTTTTGACCCCTTTAGTAACAGGCTTTTTGTTGTTAATAATGCAGGTGATTCAAGAATTGACGTATTGAATTTCTCAGACCCCGCCGACTTGCAGTTTATTGCAAGCATAGATGTTACAGGCTATGGAGGAGGGGTAAATAGTGTGGCAGTTAAAAATGGTCTTTTGGCCGCAGCCGTAGAGGCAGATAATAAACAGGCTAATGGAAGTGTGGTGATTTTCAATACTTCTAATTATAATGAAATCGAGGTAGTAACAGTAGGAGCCTTGCCAGATATGGTTTCTTTTTCACCCGATGGTAAATATTTATTGTGTGCTAATGAGGGTGAACCTAATGATAATTATGACATAGATCCTGAGGGCTCTGTGTCTATTATTGATATAGAGGCTAATTATACGGTGACTACTCTTAGCTTTGAAAGTTTTGCATCTCAACAAGCTGATTTAACAGCGGCTGGTTTTAGAATTTTCGGACCAGATGCCAGTTTCGCGGAAGATATAGAGCCGGAGTATATTACTATTTCCCATGATTCGCGATATGCGTGGGTGAGTTTACAAGAAAATAATGGCATAGCAAAAGTTGATATACAGGCAGGCACAATTACAGATATTTTCCCATTGGGCTTTAAAGATTTTAACATGGTAGGCAATGAGATAGATCCCAGTGATAAGGATGGAGGTATCAATTTCGGGCTATGGCCGATGAAAGGAATATATATGCCTGATGCTCTTGCGTATTTTAGCATCGCAGGTGCAGACTATATTATCACGGCTAATGAAGGGGACACCAGGGATTATGATGGCTATAGTGAAGAAGAAAGGGTGAAAGATTTAAGGTTAGATAATTCTGTATTTACAGACCTAAGCATTATAGATGATGAGAACTTAGGCCGACTTACTGTAACTACCTCCTTAGGTTTTAATGAAAATACATCTTCTTTTGATCAATTATATGTGCCAGGTGGCCGATCTTTCAGTATTTGGAATGGTAGCACGGGCGCTCTTGTTTACGACTGCGGTAGTAGCATGGAAAGAGCTATTAATGAATATGGCCTGTATGATGACAGTAGGAGTGATAATAAAGGCGTGGAGCCAGAAGGAGTGGCCATAGGAATAATGGGGAACAGAACCATAGCGTTTATAGGCTTAGAAAGGGTAGATGCAGTAGTGATTTATGATGTAACAGATCCGCTACAGCCAAAATTTTTACAAATATTGGAAACAGGAGACGCACCAGAAGGAATCATTTTTATCTCTGCTGAAGAAAGCCCTACAGGTCGCAGCTTGTTGGTAGTAAGTTCAGAAGATGATGGACAGGTGTTAGTTTTTCAACCTGAAATAGTCATTTAAATAGTCTGGAGGAATATTAAAAGCCCTACTCATTTAATAGTAGGGCTTTATGGTTTTAAGCATATGAGTATGTTAGCTTAGATAATTCTATTTCAGCACTTTTCCCAGATGTGAATATCACATTGGCGGCGCCTTTGGTATCTTTTAAAATTGCTTTTAGGTGAGTCAAACTTATTTTACCTATTACATAACCATGGTGTTGCCCTACAAATTTTTCTGATATCTCTTCAAATACTGAAAGGTCTATGCCGTCTATATCATCAAATCGAAGATATACTTCTGATAAGCTTTCCTCGACAGAAAGTAAGGTGCTATCAGAGTAACTATAAGTATATTCTTTGGTAAGTGAAGCAATATCAGCCAATACTGCCAAGCCAGTAGGTAAGCTTCCTGCACCTTTACCAATTAAGGTTTGATCTTGAGCATATTTACCATTAATCAGCACACAGTTGAATTCATTTTCAACATGATAAAGTGGATTCTCCCTATCAACATAATGAGGGGCTACCAATAATGAAAGTTGATCGTTTATAGAGGTGGCTTTAGCTACTAGCTTTATTTTAAGGTCTCTTTCTTTCGCAAAACGAATATCTTCATCAGAGATATTTTGTATACCCCAATTAAATATTTTTTCAGGACTTACAGAGATTCCGAAAGCATGCTGAATAATGATGCTGAGTTTAAACTTAGGGTCAAAACCACCAACATCCAGCGTGGGATCTGTTTCAGCAAAGCCATTTTCCTGAGCTTCTTTTAATGCTTCGTCGTAAGATTGGCCTTCTTGAAAAAGTTTAGTTAGTATATAATTAGATGATCCGTTAAAAATTCCTTTTACCTCTGTGATTTGCTCAGAGGCATAATAGTCATTAAGATTTCTTATTACTGGTATGCTGCCGCAAACGGCACCTTCATATAAAAGAGTAGTATTATATTCTTTCTGAAGAGCAATTAGTTCAGGCAGGTGCTCTGCAACCATTTTTTTGTTAGCAGTAACTACAGCTTTGCCATTTTTTAATGATTTTGTTACTATCTCGTAGGCCGCTTCGGCGTCATCAATAAGCTCTACTACTACATTAATAGAATCATCATTTAAAATTTCATCGGCAGAAAAAGTGAATTTTTCTGAAGAGATTGGAGATCTATCCTTGTTTTTGTTTTTAACGCAGATTTTAGAAATCTCTACATCTAAATTATTATTAGTGGTGAGTGTTTCATAAAGTCCCTTTCCAACACATCCAAACCCAAAAAGTCCAATTTTATACTTACTCATATGAATTTATTTCAAAAAGTTTTCAATCTCTTTACTTAAGGCTTCTGTTTCAATTAAAAAGCCATCATGCCCATAAAAGGAGTCTATTACTGCAAAATGGGCGTCTTTAATGTTTTTAGCTATAAATTTTTGCTCCGCTACCGGAAATAACAGATCTGATCGTATACCTACTATAAGTGCCCTGGCGGTAATGTTTTTTAAGGCATGAGGCACTGATTTTTTATTTCTTCCAATGTTATGGCTGTCCATAGCTTTGCTTAGGTACCAGTAAGAAACGGCCGCAAATCTGTCGCTGAGTTTTTTTCCTTGATAATATTGATAACTACTTGCTTTGAAATCATCAAGCTTATCATCAAAATCTGTTTGTGTTTTTCTATATGTGGTCTGGTTACGGTAAGAGAGCATAGCTATAGCTCTTGCCGCCTCTAAACCTTTGGCTCCAGCTTTTATCTTTTTTTCTGTGTGAGTAGGGTCTGCTTCTATTGCCATCCTTTGTGAAGTGTTAAAAGCTATTCCCCATGCTGAGTGGCGTGCATTGGTAGCCACTGCACAGATGTTTTCGAATAAATCTGGTTCACTACAAGACCACTCTAAAAGTTGCTGTCCGCCCATAGAACCACCTATTCCCAAATATATTTTTGTAATGCCTATATGTTCACGTAAAAGCTTATGTGCTTCTACCATATCTTTAACCGTCACAATTGGAAAGTCGAAGCCATAGATCTCTCCTGTGTCAGGGTTAATGCTGGCAGGCCCTGTGGTGCCATAGCATGAGCCAAGCATATTAGCACAAATGATAAAGTGCTTCTCAGGATCGATAAGAAAATTGCTTCCTACCAGACCAGGCCACCATTCTACAGGATCAGCATTCGCGGTAAGAGCATGAAAAACCCATACCACATTATCTTTTTCAGGAGATAATGTACCGTAAGTAGTATAGCTGATCTCGAGTCCAGGGAGTGTTTTTCCACACTCCATACTGAACTCATGATCGTATTTATAGGTATTCAAATTTGGCTTCGTTTCCGTTTGTGTATCAGTAGACTGCGTTAAAGGCATTTTCTAAATCAGCTTTTAAATCTTCAATATGTTCTATTCCTGCAGATAACCGTAGTTGATTAGGCAGAACCCCAGAGGCAAGTTGTTCCTCTTCACTGAGCTGTTGATGAGTAGTGGCTGAAGGCTGAATGATGAGTGTTTTTGCATCGCCAACGTTAGCCAAGTGACTTATTAATTTGAGACTATTCACAAATTTGATGGCGTTCTCCTTTCCTCCTTTTAGCTCAAAGGTAAACACACCTCCAAAACCTCTTTTTAGATACTTTTTAGCCAAATTGTGATAAGGGCTACTCTCTAAGCCTGGGTAGTTTACTGATGCTACATGCTCATGCTGTTCTAGCCATTTGGCCAGAGCTAGAGCATTTTCCACTGTTCTATCTACTCTTAAAGACAGAGTTTCTAACCCCTGAATCAGCAGAAATGAGTTGAAAGGACTTAACGCAGGACCAAAATCTCTTAATCCTTCTACTCTTGCTCTTATAGCGAATGCGATGTTAGGCAAGCCTAAAGGGTTATTCTCTCCGAATGTTTCCCAGAAGTTGAGGCCATGATAACCTTCTGATGGTTCAGAAAACTGAGGGAATTTGCCGTTACCCCAATTATAATTTCCTCCATCTATAATAATACCTCCGATAGAATTTCCATGACCGCCAATCCATTTGGTGGCAGAAGATACTACTACGTTGGCGCCGTGTTCTAATGGCCTGAATAAATATCCTCCCGCTCCGAATGTATTATCTACTACTAAAGGTATATCGTGTTTTTTGGCTACTTCGGCTATAGCGTCGAAATCTGGAATGTTAAACCCTGGGTTGCCAATAGTCTCAAGATAAATGGCCTTAGTGTTTTCATCTATAATAGCTTCAAAATCGGCAGCTTTATCGCTTTTCGCGAATTTTGCGTTAATACCAAGTCTTTTGAAAGCTACTTTAAATTGGTTATAAGTACCCCCGTATAAAAATGGAGAGGAAACAAAACTATCACCAGCCTGCAGGAAGTTGCTGAGAGCTATGAACTGGGCGGCCTGACCGCTACCTACTGATACTGCCGCCACGCCTCCTTCTAATGCTGCAATACGCTTTTCAAAAACGTCATTAGTAGGGTTCATTATACGGGTATAAATATTGCCAAACTCCTTAAGAGCAAATAGATTAGCTCCGTGTTCAGAATCTTTAAAAGTGTATGATGAAGTTTGGTAAATAGGTACTGCTCTTGATCTTGTAGAGGCTTCTACATCTTCATACCCAGCATGAAGCTGTAATGTTTCGAAATTATATGCTTGTGACATGTTAATACTTTTTTGCTAATTGAATTAATTTATTTGATTGTAATACCCAAAAAGAAATGAGTATAGTTTTTTCTACCAAGAAGGCGTTTTTGTTTAGGTACGTTTTGCGGGGTAGCTACTAGCAACAACAACAGCACATATAGGCTGAGTTGGAATCAAATAAAATAGAATAAATTAGCGCTTGTATTGATCGCTGAAATGTGGCTAAAAGCCCTGTTTGATGTTGGATTGATCTTTTCATTACCATCAATTTATATTCTCCCGTATCCGTCACTTGACGAACGTTCTTGGGATCAGGAAGTAGCACCTTGGATTGGTGACCAGGTTGCTAGCGCTTCTAAGAGCCTGTCTCTCCACGCTTCTGTATAAATCGATTGCTCGTTAAGAGTATATCGAATTGATGTGGCAAACGTAAGCAGCGTTTATAATGTTTCCAAACAAAGCATCGAAAAAATTTTTAAAACAGCTTTTATTCTCACTGAAATAGACTTAAGGTAAAATTTTATATCAAATAGCGGCTTTAGTTGCTTTCTTTGTCAGAGTGTTTATGATAGTGCTTATACATGTCTGATGTAAGGGCCTTCATAGTCTCTATAAGCAGAGAAGGGCCTACAGGGCTGATTCTTGTACCCAAAGACAAAAGCCATCTTCCAAAATATTCCATGTGAGAGGTCATAAATGTCATTTCCATATCCTCTCCTTTATCTTTTTCTTCTATAAGACCCATATAATATTTTTGATCTCCCAGGTATAACGCTACTCTTTTATCCATTTGCACAATTACTTTTTTTAGATCAGTTCCTAAAATAAGGTTGTTTACATATTTCTGATGATCAGAGCTTTTATGAGGAGTATATGTCTCTTCTCTAATCTGCAGCTTAGTAATTCGATCTGTGCGAAAATCTCGCATGGCTTGTCTCAGTCTACAATAGGCAATCAGGTGCCAATGGTTACTGTAAAAGCATAGGTTTACAGGTTCTACTTCTCTGTGAGATAAATTTTGGTTGTAAGTAGAAAAGTATTCGAAACTTACTACTTTGTGCTTTGCCAGAGCAGTTTGTAGATCTGAAATGAAGTGATCGGGAAAAGAATTATTTCTTAAAGGTTTATTGGGAGGTGTTAGCACTTTGGTATTAGCCTCTAGGGTATTCAGGTATTCTTTTTCTTGTATTTTTAGAATGGCCTTTATTTTGAATAGTGCATTTTCAAAATGGTGCTGTATGGAATGATCTGCGTGGCGCTCTGCCAGCTTGGCGGCTATGAGTATGGCTCCCGCTTCTTCTTTAGTAAATGACACAGGAGGGAGGTGATATCCTTCCATGAGAAAATAACCTACACCAGCTTCAGCACCTATAGGTATGCCAGCTTCTTCCAAGGCTCTGATGTCTCGGTATACCGTGCGTAAACTAATATCAAATCGATCCGCAATCATCTTGGCTGTTACTACCCTCTTGCTTTGTAGCTGAATTAAAATAGCCGATAGCCTGTCAATGCGGTTCATCTTAATAAAAAACAGCTTACTTAGGCGGATGGATCTTCATCACGTTCAAAAGATAAATATCTCTGAATGTAATAAGACCGCACGAGCAATAGAATAGCCAATGGTATTAAGGAATAGTGAATATCCTGAGGTAAAAAGGCCCAAGTAATGAGTAATACGAGGTTAACCAAGCAAGAGGCCTGGAAGTATATCCGTAGAAAATCAGGAATCTTTTTTTTCAATAAAAATAGAGCCAATGGGAAGTGTAGTGGTATAGCCCATAATAGGTTGAAATTTCTAGCAGCAGCATGGTGGTCTGTTGCTATCCATAAAAGTAAGAGTAACCACCCTACTAAGCCAATGACAGAAAAGAGAATAGTGTCAAATATGAAATACCCCTTATCTTGGCGATAGCCTATAAAGGTTATAATTAAACCTATTATCAGTAATAAGCTAAATACTATGAGAGGAGTAATAGTGCTCGACTGGTCTTCTTGAGGTTGAGCCTTGTTGGTAATTATGGTGTTTTTCACCAACGGTTCCCTCTGTCCATTTTTCATGATAGAAGCATGATTAAAACCTTGTTCTATGTAATCAGGTAGAAACATGTACATTTCAGGGGTAGCTACAGAGTCCATTGGTAGGCCTAAACAAATATCTATACCTAGTTCACCCCAAGGTTGCTGATCTAAATAAATGTGTGCAAGGTCTCTAATGGTATAATCAGTGGTGATGTAAGAGCCATCAAATTGTAAGTCATCTTTAAAAGTAGCTTTTAAAGCATCTCTAACTTTTGTGGCACAGTTGTTATAAAAATAGTCATAGAAGTAATACTGGTTTTCGGGCTTAGCATTCCATTGTAGATAGTCAAATAGCTTCTGCTTTTGTTCCTGATCCAAATTTAAAACCTGCTCATGAATAAAGCGATTGTAATAGACGTAAGCATATTGAAAGTTCCGATATTCATGTACGTCTAATTTGTAGTTAAGGTAACCTCTGGCAAAGTTGAGATAGAAATTCGGCTGGTCAAAATCAAAAATACCGTAATTATAAACCATGTCATAGCCCTTCATAGGATCGTTTACTCTAATAGCACTGTGCCCGAAGGCTGAGTATAGCTCTCCTTGGAAAGGGCCACAAGTGAGTATCCTTATTTCTGCATATTTTGAAAGCGTACGTTTTTGAGCTAAGCAAAGCGTGGGCAATAGAAGTATGAGTACTAAAAAATTTTTCATTTCAGGCAGCCTTTGATTATTATATTAGGTGGTGGAGGTTATCGTTTAACGGTTGTGTAAAATAATAGCTTATTTTTTCTTTAAAAGATAAACTGGCTCATATTAAAAAAATCAATACTACTAATCTAGAATATTCTCTTATTCATGACGAGCTACAAGGGTAAAATTATTTAAAACCACTAATATTAATTGAGTTGAAAAATTAAGAATGTTTGTAGGTCTTTAGTGTATGTGCTATTATCAGTTTTTAAAGCTAAGCTACTTTTGGTAATTTCGATCGGTGAATTCGAATATAACAGATGGTCTGAATTTTCTCTCTAAATTTAATTTTAAGAGGGCATGGAATGCCGGAAGAGTGGTGCGTAGCTATATTACTTCTCGCTGGCTGGGAGGTTCATCAGTTAAAGGGATGCCTATAAGTATTTCAATAGAACCCACTACATCATGTAATCTCAGGTGCCCGGAGTGTCCCAGCGGCCTTCGCTCTTTCACCAGGCCTACTGGTATGTTGCCTGATGATTTGTTTAAAAAAGTGATAAATGAACTGCAAGATACGCTCATGTATTTGCTTTTTTATTTTCAAGGTGAGCCATATTTACACAAAAGCTTCTTGGACTTGGTAAAGTATGCGTCGGATAGAAAAATTTATACTGCAACCTCTACTAATGCTCATTATCTTAATGATGAAATGGCAAGAAAAACTGTAGAATCCGGTCTGGATCGGTTGATTGTGTCTATTGATGGTACTACTCAAGAAACGTATCAATCTTACCGTGTAGGAGGTCGCCTACATAAGGTGGTAGAGGGAACTAAAAATATAATTCGCTGGAAGAAGGAATTAAAATCCAAAACGCCACATGTGATTTTTCAGTTTTTGGTGGTTAGGCCTAATGAGCATCAAATAGAAGATGTGAAGAAAATGGCCACTGAGCTGGGAGTAGATGAGGTAGGTTTTAAAACAGCGCAAATCTATGATTACGAAAATGGTTCAGACCTTATTCCCACAATAGACAAATATTCTCGTTATAAGAATAATGGAGATGGAACCTTTTCTATTAAAAACAAACTTTTAGATCACTGTTGGAAGATGTGGCATAGCAGTGTTATTACCTGGGATGGAAAAGTGATTCCTTGTTGTTTTGATAAGGACGCTCATTACCGCATGGGTGATTTACAGAAATTTTCTTTTAAGGAAGTATGGGAAGGTGACACCTATCGGAAATTTAGACAAGCGATAGTTAAATCAAGAAGTAAGATTGAAATGTGTCAAAACTGTACTGAGGGCACTAAAGTTTGGGCCTAGTAGCTACTAAACAGATCGTTTTGATAGGCAACAGTCAGGTTACCTGACTGTTGCTATTCCGTATAATAAATTATAGGTATAGAGTTTGCTATACGCTAGTAGAATTCTTAAATGTACGGTTATGATAAAAAAACTTACCTTTTTTAGTTTGTCTGTGGTTTTGCTTTTCACCATTTCGTCATGCGAAGACTTTGATGATGCTTTGGGAAGCAATTTAAGTGAGAGTGAAATAGTAGCTGGCCTGAAGGAGGCGCTAGTAGTGGGTACAGATACTTCCACTTCTATTTTGGGAGCTACTAATGGGTATTTAAAAGATGAAGCTGTTAAAATATTCTTACCGAAAGAGGCTCAGCCCATGTTGGAAAATATGGAGAAGTTAGGGATCACTAACCTTATTCAGCCCTTAATTGATCAGACTATTACCAGTATGAATCGTGCCGCTGAAGAATCTGCAGCGTTAGATTCTACCAAAGTTATATTTAAAGATGCTATAACTACGATGAGCATTACCGACGGCTATACCATACTTACAGGTAATGATTCTTCGGCTACCGTGTATTTGAAAGGCAGAACTTATTCTCGTTTGCTTAGTAACTTTAGTAATATAATATCACCAGTGTTAAATAAAAACTTGATTAGTGGTGTGAATCTATCTACAGAGGAGTTATATACTAAGTTGATAAACACTTATAATGACGGGGTAAGTGTATATAACCTTGCATATACTTTTAACCCTGAAAAACAATTAGATAAGATTACTTCCAACAGCTTAGCAGAGCATGCTACTGGTAAAGCATTAGATGGTTTGTTCTTGAAAGTTTCTGAAGAGGAGAAGGCTATCCGTAAAGATCCTGTTGCTCGTGTTACCTCTCTTTTAGAGCGCGTGTTTGGAAGTGTAAATTGAAATTAAAGAACATAAAAAAAGTCCCTTTCTTATTCTGAAAGAGACTTTTTTTATGTTCTTTATCTAAAAGTAATTTAATTTTTGCGTTGAACATTTTTTAAATGTTGAATGCCTGATGATTCACATCCGCAGCCTTTAGAGCAGCCAGCATCACCTTTAAAATGTTTATAAACAAGATTAAGTAAATATGCGATGGCTCCTAAAAATAAGAGTACTATTATTATCTGTTGTGCCATACTTTTATAACGGATTGTTTTAAGGATAGGTTTCTAGGCATCCCAATGTTTTCTGATTACTTCCAGTAAACTGTCGTTTAACTTTCCTGTGGCACATATTTCTCTACCGAATATGTAATCATTCTCTCCCTTAAAATCAGTTACTTTTCCTCCGGCTTGCTGTACTAAAAATGCTCCAGCTGCTACGTCCCACGCGTTAAGGTTATATTCGAAAAAGCCTTGAAATCTGCCACAGGCAACATAAGCTAGATCTACTGCCGCACTGCCCATTCTTCTTAAGCCATGAGTGCTTTGCATTAGCTCATCTAATATTTTGAGGTACTTATTCATATCCTCGAAATTATAATAGGGAAAGCCAGTAGCTAGTAGACTGTCTTTTAATTTGTTAATAGGTGAAACAGTAATTTCTTCATCGTTACAATAGGCTTTTTCTCCTTTTACTGAGTAAAAGCACTCGTCTTTGTTAATTTCATATACAAAGCCCATTACAATTTTGTCATGCTGCATCAAAGCCAGGCTTATAGCGTAAATAGGTAAGCCATGAGTAAAGTTGGTGGTGCCGTCCAATGGATCAATTATCCAGTTGAATTCTTCCTTTCTTTCTGTTTCAGTACCTTCTTCGGTAATAAAACCAGCCTCTGGGAGTATATTTTTGCAGCCTGATACTATTTGTTTTTCGGCTTCTTTATCTACATATGAAACAAGGTCATTAAAGCCTTTATGTTCTATGTCTGATAATTTAAAGTTTTTACTTTCTTCTCTAATGAAAGAGCCTACTTTCTTAACCAGTGACTTGGTAGGTTGGATTAGTGTTTTTAGATCAGTCATTTTTTTGTTTTTCTTTGAACGAAACCATAGCAAATCATCAATATACTTACCCATACCGCATTTTTTCCCAGATATTCACCGTTACCAGATAGCTGTTTGATAGCGGCCTCATGGCTAATAAGATCTTCCGGTACAATAGCAGCTGATGAAATGTTCATAGCAAAAGGAATCACTAGAATTATCAAAGTATAAATGATGCTTAACCAGCGAATTTGGGAATTGAATATGGCCATGTTTTTAAACAGAGCAAAATAGAAGAGAATATTTACTAATATTATCCAAAAGGTAACGCCTTGCAGGCCTGTATATAAATTCCAAGAAATAAGGTATTTGTCATGACTGAAAACGGCTCCTAGAAAATAATAAGCAAAGCTGGGAATGTAAGTGTACAATAGATATTCTATGGCTAGCCAATAAATTAGTATGGTGAGCAGTCCAATCCTGTTTTTAGAGTATTTGTTAGTGAATAAGTAAATCAAAAAAGATAAGGAAATAGCCATGCCAAAGAGGCCTCCTTGTAAGAAGTGAATAGGTTCTGGTTTGTTGAATGAAAAGCCCCACAACCCAAACCCCACGGAGAGAAGGGCTAAAATAAAGCCATAGTTTTTTAATGGTACACTTTTATTGCCAGTGTTATTAAATTCTTTAAATATGGCAAATAGAGGAGATATGCTTAAAAATATTAAGAAGGAAAAAGTATTGAAAATGGCACTTACGGCCAATAAGCAAAGCGATAATAGGGCCAGAATACACAGTCTTGTGTTAGGATTTTCCATCTATAACAATTACGATTTCACCTTTAACGGCTTTTTGAGAAAAATGTGTTTTTAATTCTGTTAGCGTACCGTTGGCAGTCTCCTCATGAAGTTTTGTAAGTTCTCTAGAAACAGAAGCTTGTCTCTCTTCTCCCATATGCTCAGCCAATTGATCTAGCGTTTTTAATAAGCGATGAGGAGATTCATAAAGAATGATGGTTCGGGTTTCTGTAGTGAGAAATTCGAGACGTGTTTTTCTTCCTTTTTTATGGGGCAAAAAGCCTTCAAAAACAAACTTAGCAGAAGGTAGACCAGATTTTACCAAGGCAGGCACAAAAGCGGTGGCACCAGGTAAGCATTCTAACTCAATTTCTGCCTTAAGGCATTCTCTAACTAGTAAAAAGCCAGGGTCTGAAATAGAAGGTGTTCCAGCATCAGTGATGAGGGCCATTACCTCTCCATCATTAAGCCGTTTTACCAGTTGATCTACCGTTTTGTGCTCGTTAAAAATATGGTAGCTCTGTAAAGGTTTAGATATTTCGTAGTGCTTAAGCAATTTACCAGAAGTACGGGTGTCCTCGGCTAATATAACATCTACTGAATTAAGAATTTTTACTGCTCTGAAAGTAAAATCATCCAGATTACCGATAGGAGTGGGTATAAGGTATAATTGCGTAGTATTTTCTTTCACTAATGTTAAGCTAGTTTATCTATTTCCTTTGCCAGATTATGGTCTTTTTCAGTTACCTTATCTCCAGCGTCATGTGTATTCAGCTCAAAGCTAACAGTATTATAGATATTAGACCAGTTTGGGTGATGATTCATTTTTTCAGCCACTATGGCTACCTTAGTCATAAAACCAAAAGCTTCTTTAAAATCATCAAATTCGAAGGTCTTTTTTAATTTGTTGTCTTCTTCTTTCCACATAATTTTAAGGTTTAGTTGGTATAATCAATCTATTAATTAGGCTAATGCCTTTTTGCTACTGGCTCCTCACACTTTTTATAAGCTTACTTTTAGCAAGCATAGTGATAAAGGCCAATAGAGCCTCAATAGACATAAGCTTTTATAAGTATTAACAGACAAACAAGATGGATGTTATAAGGCAATTATGCCTTCTATTTGATTAGCCTTGATGTAATACTCTATAATGCTGTCGCTAGAAGGCATCATCATTTCCACAGTAATACTTATATAGTTTCCGTTGCTAGACACCTTCTCTTTAATTTCATGCTTTGTAAAAAGCCCTTTCAATTCAGCCTCTTTGCCTTTGGGAGCTATAAATTTAAATATGTATAATGCCGGCCACTGGTATTCTTTATCTAGCTTTTCTTTAAATGATTCTATTGTTCCTTCTTGCATAATTAAAAATTGCTTTTGGCTTTAAATAAGAAAAGCGGGGCCTTAAGTTCCCCGCTTTTAATAATCTATGTTAGAAATATTTTAATAGAACTTATAGCGATAGTCTTCTATGTCAGCATCGTCTTTAATGGCTTCACCGATATTAAAGGCAGTTCTGCTTTGGTTACGCTGCTCAATTTGAGTTTTGTAAGAAGAGTAATCTGCTATTTCAGGTGCAATAGTTTTGTTTTGCATATTGATTATTAATACGCCATTTTCAACTTTTAAAGGATCTGAAGTGGCTCCATTATCTAGTGAAAATGCCTCACCTACAGCCATAGGGTCGAAACCTACATTAGGTATTGAATTAGAACTAAGCTTTAGATTACTGGTAGAATAAACATTAGCATCTTCTCCAAAAGCAGAAGCTTTTTCGTCCAAGCTGCCAGAAAGACCGCTTAATTTTTGGATGATTTGATCTCCTTTTTTCTGCTTTTTAACTTCAGCAGTAATTTCAGTTTTAACATCAGCAATGTCTTTGTAACCTTCTTCTGTTTCATCGGTCATTACCGCTACTACGTAGTCATTGTCCAATTCAAATACTTTAGAAACATCTCCTTTAGAAGCATCTCTAAATAACCATTGTACTACTTCTCTAGCCTCTCCAAGTACCCCAAGTCTACTGTCGTTAGGAGCAAGCTGGTTGGCAGGAGTTACTCTTATCCCTTTTTCTTGTGCTGTAGCCTCAAAAGAGCTAAGGTCTGTGGCTTCATTGGCAAAAATATCTGCTTTACTGAAAGCGGTGTTTCTTGTATCGTCACTAGCTATGATGCTTCTGTCAATTCTTGCTATTTTGTAAGCCTGATTGGTTTTTGCCTCATCTACTTTAATGATATGATAGCCATATTTTGTTTTTACCAGGTTATTTACAAGTCCAGGACCATTAGCAGAGAAAACAGCTTTTTCAAATTCAGGAACCATTTTCCCTGATTCGAACCAGCCAAGATCTCCACCTCTGCTAGCACTACCATCTTCACTGTTTTCTCTCGCAAGTGTCGCAAAGTTAGCACCACCTTTTAGCTCATTAAGCAAGTCTTGAGCCTTTTGCTTTGCTTCATCGGTATCTCCTTTTATTAGGATATGGCTTGCTTTGGCATATGATACGGTATCTTGATATACATCAGATATTTTATAAAGAACATAGCCATCGTTAGTTAAGTATGGTCCTTTTACATCTCCTATGTTAAGATTTCCTTCATTAGCCTGAAGCTCCTTAGGTAATACCCCTGAGTGGTAAGGGCCGAAAAATGTGTCTCCATCAGTGCTAGTGCCGGCAAAGAGAGAATCGTTTTTACTAGTTTTAAATTCTTCTTTTAATTTCTGCATATCTTCTTTTACAAAGGCAGAATCTTCTGCTGAAGGCACTATAGGGAATGTTACGTATTTTAAACTTCTGGTGTGCTCTGATTTATATTTCTCTTTGTTCTTGCTGTAGTATTCTTGCAAGTCGCCGTCAGAAACATTCACAATAGAATCACTAATTGCATAGTAAGGAACGTATAAGTATTTTATTTCGGCTACATCATTTTGAGCATGATACTCCATTTCAGCCTCAGCATCTGTAATGTAGTTGGTTTTGATGATCAGATTTTCAAACTTAACCCTTTCTCTACCTGGTCTTAAGTTTTGCTTCAATATAGCCCAGTAGTTTTGGTACATTACTGGTTGCTGATCGATGTTTTGGTAGAAGTTAAGAAACAACTGTCTGTCAAATTCGCCTGTTTCAGGATTAGTGAAGAAGTTAGCAACATTAGGATCTTGGTTTTTGCCTTGAATCATATCCCAAACCTCATCGCTCGTCACTTCAGTACCCACTTCATCATATTGCTTTTGGAATGCATATTTGTTGATGAGTAACTGCCATGCCTGATTTCTTAAAAGAGGACGATCACGTTCTGAAGGCTGGCGATTATACTGAATAGAGTATTCAGCCTCGCGCTGTTGTGCCAGACTTTGGAATTCCTTGAGGTCGACATTCTCCCCAGCAATTTCACCGATTTTATTATCGTTTCCAAATAGACCTGATTGGTTGCTAGCGAAGTCTGCCAGGATAAAGGCCAGGATAGCGAAGGATATTAGACCTACCACTACCTTCCCCATTTTGTTTCTCAGAGTGTTGATTAATGCCATTTTGTGTATAATACGTTCATTTTAAAAGAGGCGCAAATTTACATAGTATCCAACTAAAATCAAACTACGTTTTTTGCTCCATATTATTTATTTTCAGAGTCTTTAATATCTAATGTAAGTTTTACTATCTCAATTCTTATATCATTAGTGGATTGAATAGAAAAATTAAAAGGAGAGAGGGTTACAGAATCACCCGGCTGAGGCAGGTCTTCGGTAATGGATAAAATAAGTCCTCCCAGTGTTTCATAGTCTCCAGTGGGTAAATTCCATTCATATTTATCATTAAGGTAATCGATCTCATGGCGAGCACTTAATAGGTAATTATTCTCATCAAGCTGCTGTTCTACCCAATCTTCGTCATCATGTTCATCCTGAATTTCTCCAAAGATTTCTTCAATAATGTCTTCTATACTTACAATGCCGGAGGTTCCCCCAAATTCATCTACGACCAAGGCCAAGCTCTTACGTTCATTGATGAACTGAATCATTAGTTCATTTGCTAGCATGGTTTCTGGCACGATAAGAATAGGTGTAAGAATATCTTTAATATTCTTAGGTTTTTTGAATAACTCCAATGAATGGCAATAGCCAATTACATTATCTATAGAGTCTTCGTAAACTAATATTTTTGAATGGCCGCTATCAATAAAGGCTTTCTTTAGGTCGGCCAGTTCATCTTCTATGTCTACTGCTATGATTTCCGTTCTCGGAATCATGCATTCGCGGATACGTATGTTTTTAAACTCGAGGGCATTATTAAATATTTTTGTATCTACCTCTACGTTTGTGTCTTCATCAGAGAGGATAGTATTTTTTATATAGTTGTCAAGGTCTGTAAGCCGGAAAGCAGGCCTGTCCTCAGAGTATTCGAGCCCCATAACTTTGGTTATGATCACTTTTGACAGTGAAACTATAGCCCATACTACTGGCCCCATAATCCAGTATATAATATACATAGGGAAGGCAAATATCGTTAGCATCCAGTTCGGGTTAATGAGGAAGATGCTCTTAGGTAGAAACTCGGCAGTAAGTAAAACTATGAGTGTGGAGGCTACTGTTTGAACGATTAGCACAGAGAGCTCATTATAGATTACTTCTGGGAGTGCTTCTCTAATGAATGGATCAAGCAATTTGGCCATAAATATACCGTATATTACCAGAGCTATTGTATTGCCTATTAAGGTGGTGCCTATAAAGCGGCTGGAATTATTCAGGAATTTACCTAATATTTTCCCTGTTCTGTAGCCTTTTTTGCCCTGTAGTTCAATATGAAGTTTATCAGCTGAAACAAAGGCGATCTCTATTCCTGAAAAGAAAGCAGAAAATAGTAAGGTGAGGGCGATGGGAATTAGAACGGATAGGTCCATGAATTATTTAGAGGTGTTGTCTTGCTTATTTTTGTCTTTTAAAAGTTTATATAAAAATAAAAGACTTAAACATAACATAAAAATCCAGTAAGACGCCATTAGCCCTACGGTCATGAGTTGGTGTATGCCTATAATGAAAAAGGCTACGCTTAGAGAAAAAATTATTATAGGAGAAAGTTTATTCATTATCGTCTACAGAAAATATTCCTTCTGGTTTTAATATTTGATATTCAGAAAAATCTTGCTTGGCTTCTAAACCAGTACCGTATACCGTTTGATCAGGCAATTTAATGGTTACAAATTTATCGGTAAACATTTTTTCTTCATCAGGCTTCCAGAATAATTCTTCAGTATTTAATTCTTGTTGATTTTCAAGGTTTTTTAATTGCACATCTCCACGACCTCTCCATTTGTTTTCTTCTTTGAAATAAATGGCTTCGTTGGCCTTTAAGGTAGAGGAAAGTTTGCCATCTTCATCATAAAACTCCATATATAATCCTTCAGGAAACTCTCTATTGCCATTAGCGAAATCCAAAAGCCTGTCTGTAATTAGTTTAACTTTCAGCGTGGCAGACTCATTGTAAAAAAGTTCCAAGTCTTCTGCTTCCTGAATAGGACCTTCATACGGCTTTATGTCAGTTACTTTTTTATCTGAATCTCGACAAGATAATAAAAGTAAACTACTGATAATAAAGAATATAGATAATAGATGTTTCATAGCTATATAAAAACATGGGCCATGAAACATAAATTCATGGCCCATGTATAAATTATATGATCAATGTATTAATCTCTGCTTCTAATAGTAGTTGATCGACCCCAGCAATCAACAGTGATTTTCTGACCTTTTTCATGGTTGAAAGTAAATATCTCCTCGGTAGAAGGGAATTGTTCTTTCATAGAGTTCATCATTCTGGAGTTACCAGCTTGAGAGAAAAAGTCATAAGCTAAAAGGAATACGCCTCTATCTTCTACAGGGTCTTTACCTTGTTTACAGCTGTTATAGCTTTGAGAGATAGCATATCCCATTGCATTATAAGCATCTTTGTTATTAGGATCAACAGAAAGTGCTTTCTGGTATAGCTCTAATGCCGCACCTCCACTTTTTAATGAACCTAACTGTATGTACATGTCAGATTTTTGAGAAGGATCTTCTGTAAGGCTAAGAGCCAAGTTGAAGTACTTTTCAGCTTTAGTTTTGTCTGAATCCTTAAATTTAATACCAAGGTTTTTGGCAAGTCCGTAAGTAGGCTCTTTTTCCTGAATTACTTGTCCGGCCTCTAACCATAGAGGATCATCAGTACATTTGCCGTTTAGCATAAAGGCAAATATTTTCTTAGCCAATTTAAGGTCTGTAGGATTTTCCTTGAATTTAGGAGCCAGATTGGCTCTTACGAAATCACAATCTACATCGATAACACTTACTAGCAATCCGTCGATTTTACTTTTATAATCCTCTAGTTTATCTACATACTTACCTCCTTCATTGATTTGGAAATCTACTGCTTCCATGATTTTATCATAGCGCTCTAATATTTCCATATCAGTAAGGTTGTCTAAATATTTTTTATTGTAAACTACGGCACTCATGTAAGGCACGTGCATGTAGTAAGGTATGTCGTTTCCATTAAGTTCATAGGCTTTATCAAAGTGAGTTAGCACTTCTTTAAGCTTATCTTTTTGTCTGATGTTGTAAACATAAAACTGATAAGCTTTTCTGGCGGTTACTTCGGCCTCTTCACCACAGTTTTCTATTCTCATATCATATATGAGCATAAGTGAGTCTACTAACGCTGCTTTTCTAGTTTCATCATCAGTAGCATCTATCAGACCTTTATATATTTTTTCTCCATTGATATATATGGAAGTGTTTAGTTTAGGTGCATTTTGCAATAACCACATATGCGGTTTTTGAGCAGCAGTGAAGTTATCATTTCTAACTGCGTCAGTGTAAAGTACGTTTTTTTCTTCTGCTTTTGCTTTGTCTTCAGGCCAGTTCCAGTCATTACATTGCGCCTGAAGCATGTAGGTCTGTAAACAAATAGCCGCTAACAAAAAGATGCGCTTCATTATTTTACTTTTCATCATTCTTAAAATTATTACTTAATCATATTTTCTTTTGATAAACCACTGGTCATTAAAGTTAAAGCCCAGGTTAACCTGGTAGTAGTCTTCTTCTATAGTGTTATCACTAATGCTTCCTCTTTTACCCACTTTAAAGGCAAAATCTAGACTTGACAAGCGGCCTACTGGTAATGACCAGCCAAAATTGATGCCAAGATCTTTCACTTGCTTTCCCGTTTCCGGATTTGGAAGCACATACGGTGTATTTTCATAATTAACACCTAGGCGATAAGTCACTCTTTTTAGATAACTATTTACCGAAGCATAATCTGGGGTGAATTCTCCTCCTAGAGCTATGTGATATGAGTTTTTCATGCCATCATCACTACCTCTGAAGTTTCTGAAATCAGACCATTGTTGTAGTTTTACGTCTATTCCTGCGGTCCATTTATAACCGTTGGTAAATGAAATTCCTGCGGTTAGTGCCTGAGGAAGCACAATTTCGCCGCGGTCATAGGATAGTGTGTCTGCTATTGCGGCTTGATTTCCCACCAGTTGTTCGGTGGCAATGTACCTTTTTGCTTTTACATTCGCTTTCATATCGTAAGTTAATCCTGCGTTGAACCTGATCTTGTTATTAAAGATCGAGTCTTTTCTAAATGCAACACCACCGCTAAACATGAAATCAGAAACACTGGTACGGGTTAAAAGGTTTGGGGTGTATGATATTCCATCAGAAAAACCTTCAATAGTATTGTTCAATTCGCGCTCAATACTACTAAAAAGGTATGTGATTTTTAAGCCCACACTGAAGTTCTTATTAAGAGCTACGCCATTAGACCAGTAAAGTTGATTGAACCCTCCACTACCTTGAGAGGTAATAAGTGCCCGCACCGAGTCGCTGGTATTAGCTACAGAGGTATAGTAACTATTTTGATAGTCAACATTGGAGTATGGCATGAGTCCAATTGACGAAGTCCATTTACCTGGTTTAATAGGTAATCCTAGTGCCAAATATCCTAAATTACCGCCTGAGTTAGATTCTGAGGTGGTTGCATTGCTAATATTTCTTTTCTCACCCAAAAAACCTGCAGTAAAAATGGTAAGCGAGTTGTATGGGAGTAATGCGGGGTTCAAATTATTAAGGTTCCAAGGAGTACCGTTACTAACACCAATTCCGCCCATTCCTTTATTATGAATGAGACCCATGCTATTAATGTCACCTATTCCGCGAGAAGTGAAAGGAGATTTGGAAGCCTGTCCTATAGCTACAGACGTGAAAACACAGAGAGTAACTACTAATAAAATTCCTGATTTTAGTTTATACATTGTAAAGTAATATCCTGTTTAAGCCCATTAATACCAATTCAGGGGCTACAAATATGTTAGCTTTGATTCTGTTTTCAAAGAATTTGGCATCTCCACCACACATAATAATCCGCAAATGTGCAAATTTGTCAGTATACATCCGAATTATTCCATCTATTTCGGAGATCATTCCGTTAATTACTCCAGAAAGGATAGATTCTTTGGTGGACTGACCTATGAGTTCAAATTCATTGGTAGGTTCTATTAACGGCAGTTTAGCCGTGAAATTATGTAATGATTTGAATCTCATTTTTAACCCTGGAGAAATGCCTCCCCCATGGTATACATTTTTCGAGTCGATGAGGTCATAAGTGATGCAAGTACCAAGGTCTATCACCAATACATTTTGATTTGGGAACAGCTCCTGGGCGCCTGCTATGCCTGCTATTCTATCGAGTCCAAGCGTTTGTGGTGTTTTATAGTTTATTTGGAACGGGAGTGGTAAAGAGGAGGATAGATATATGATATCCGCACCTAGTAGATTGGAGACTTCTAACTGACTCTTAGTTACACTGCTAACTATTAAATATTCAGGATTATTTTCCTTACTTAATTTTATTAGATGTTCAGTGGAAATACCTGTGTATGTTTCAATTAGCCTGGGTCCATCAAAAAGCGCTGCTTTGATAGATGTATTACCAAAATCAATTATAAGATTCACTAGAAATATTTTATGAATTTTAATGGGCTTTAAAGCTAAGATAGTTAAAGGTTTTGGACTAAATGAATTGAAGAAAAATATTGAGAAAGTGAAAGTAATTTGTAAGTTTAAGGATCTATAGATGACTTCATATCCATGCGATTTCCAAATTTCATACAGTTAGATGCTATGGACTGCGGTCCTACTTGCCTCAGAATTATTGCTAAGCATTATGGTAAAAACTACTCTTTGCAATCATTGAGGAAGAAGAGTCATATAACGCGAGAGGGCGTTTCTTTACTAGGTATAAGTGATGCAGCTGAAGCAATAGGGTTTCGTACACTAGCGGCAAAAATACAATATGATAAACTTCAAAAGGAAGCTCCTACTCCTTTTATCGCTCATTGGAGACAGAGACATTTTATTGTTGTTTATAAATTTAAAAAAAATACGGTTTTGGTTTCTGATCCAGCACATGGCTTAATGAAACTTAGTAAGCAGGAATTTCTTGATGGGTGGCTAAGTGATTCAGAAAAAGATACAGAAATAGGTGTGGTACTCTTTTTAGAACCTTCACCTGGTTTTTATGAGGCGCCAGGTGAAAAGTTAAATCGTTCTGGATTTCAATTCCTATTTAAATATTTTCGGCCTTATAAGAAATTCATCACTCAATTGATGCTTGGGATGATTTTGGGAAGTATTCTTCAATTAATATTTCCATTTCTTACACAGTCCATTGTAGATGTTGGAATCGCAAATCAGGATTTGAATTTTGTGACCCTGATTTTAGTTGCTCAGCTAATGCTATTTTTTAGCCGTACTGCAGTAGAGTTTATTCGAGGTTGGATCTTACTGCATATGGGTACTAGAATCAATATTTCAATTCTTTCGGATTTTTTGATCAAACTAATGAGGCTGCCGTTGTCATTTTTTGATTCTAAAATGGTTGGTGATCTTTTACAGCGAATAGGTGATCATAGTAGGATCGAGGCTTTTCTGACCTCTACTACACTCAATGTTCTTTTTTCATTTGTCAACCTCTTAATATTTGGAGTTGTACTAGCCATTTATGATTTAAAGATATTTTGGGTATTTCTTATAGGTAGCGCTTTTTATGTTTTGTGGATTTTTATCTTCATGAAGAAAAGACGGGACCTCGATTATAAAAGGTTCGATCAGATGTCGAGCAATCAAAGTAGCCTGATACAACTTATAACCGGAATGCAAGAAATTAAGCTGCATAATAGTGAGAAACAAAAGAGATGGGAGTGGGAGAGAATACAGGCAATATTATTCAAAGTGAGCATAAAAGGGTTGGCACTTAATCAATATCAGCAGGCGGGGTCATATTTCATTAATGAATTAAAAAATATTCTAATTACTTTTTTAGCTGCAAAGGCAGTGGTAAATGGTGAAATTACATTGGGGATGATGCTGGCCATACAGTATATCATAGGTCAGTTGAATGCTCCTTTGAACCAGCTTGTTGGTTTTATTCATACCGCACAAGACGCTAAAATTAGCCTGGAAAGATTAGGTGAGATTCATGGTCAGGAAGATGAGGAGAACGAGGAGGAAAAACAGGTAGATATATTTCCCGCAGACCTTTCATTGAAGTTGGAAAATGTTCAATTTCAATATGAAGGGCCTCATTCAGCATATGTTTTGGATGATGTGAGCTTTATGATCCCTGAGGGTAAGATCACTGCTATTGTAGGTGCCAGTGGTAGTGGGAAAACAACATTGATAAAGCTCCTTCTAAAATTTTATGAGCCAACTCAGGGAGAGATCAGATTAGGAGATATTAATCTGAGCAATTATGGCAATAAAATATGGAGAGAACAATGCGGAGCAGTGCTACAGGATGGCTTCATTTTTTCGGATTCTATAGCAAAAAACATTGCAGTGAATGATGAGGTAATTGATAAAGAAAAGTTGTTTTATGCCATACGAGTTGCAAATATTCAGGATTTTGTGAAAGCACTGCCTTTAGGTTATAACACTAAAATTGGCAATGATGGTCATGGTCTAAGTCAAGGCCAGCGCCAGAGAATTTTAATAGCCAGAGCAGTTTATAAAAACCCAAGATACCTATTCTTTGATGAGGCTACAAATGCTCTTGATGCCAATAATGAAAAAGTTATAATGAGGAATTTAAATGAATTCTTTGATGGCAGAACAGTTGTAGTGGTTGCACACCGATTAAGTACGGTGAAAAATGCGGATCAGATAATTGTTTTAAATAATGGACGAATAGCAGAATATGGTACACATAATGAGCTTGCAAATAGGGAGGGAGCATATTATGAATTAGTTAAGAATCAATTGGAATTAGGGAGATGATAGGTATGTGATTAACAGTATTTGGATCTATTATCATGTTCGTTCAACATTAATCCTTTTTTTATTATATTGTAAGAAATGATTATTCAATTAAATTTCATGGTTATGAAAAGTAAAAAATTAAAGATTGAAAATTTAAAGGTAAAAAGTTTCATTACAGAGGACTTAAAAGACGAGTCACAAACCATCAAAGGAGGTTATGTAACACATGATTGTACAGCTGGCTGGTCAGGTTGTCCTGTTGGTGGCGGTGGAGGTGGGGGCACATACGCGTCTTGCAAGCCTAATACCTGGCATACTCATCGACCTTGTGATACAGCAGAGCCTGTACATTGTAGCCCATGTGACTAGAATATGGACTAGGGCAATAAGGAGTATTGCCCTAATTTGCCTTTATGTATATAAAACGAAAGCTTTAATGCCCAATATTGATAATATTCGCTTAAGAAGTGAAGAGGTTCAGGAAATATTAAGTGACATTCCTCACTGGTTAATTCGTTGGGGTATCACAGTAATTTTTGTTGTATTAGGAGTGATCATCATATCTAGCTGGTTTATTAAATATCCGGATACTGCCAGTGCTAGATTAATTTTTACATCAGAAACCCCTCCTGTTCATCTAGTGTCGATGTCAGCAGGTAAATTGCTGTTGCAGACTGCTGATAAACAAAAGGTAGAAGAAAATACAATCCTTGGAGTAATAGAAAATCCTGCTTCATATAAAGATGTAATGTCCCTCGAGCAGCATTTAAAAGATATGAAGAGTGAGATCTATAACTATAGCTTTATAGGTAAATCAGCTGAATTAGATCAATCTTTAAACGTAGGCTCGCTACAAAATATTTATTTTTCTTTTACTTCGGCAGTAGAAGATGCTAAAAGATTTTCATCTATTTCTTTTTATAAAAATCAAAGATTGGCTCTTAGTAAGCGCATGAAATATTATGAAGAACTCAATGACGGTCTTCATGCACAAATAGTATTAGTAGAGAATGAAATTAAGATAGCAGAGAGTATATATAAAGATGATTCTTTACTTTTTAAACAGCGAGCAGGTACTAAGCCAGAAATGAATAAATCCAAATCTAATTACCTAGCGAGTAAAAGAAATAAGGAAAATTTACAGTCGTCTATTATACAGAATAGTATTCAAATAGCAGAAATACGTTCTCAAATTGATGAATTGCAGTTGAAGGAAATTCAGGAGATTGATAAGTTAAAAGCTAATGTTATAGTGAGTTACGAGCGCCTCGAAAGTGAATTAATGGCCTGGAAACAACAGTACCTGTTAATTAGTCCTATGGCAGGCCGAGTTTCATTTTCTAAATTTTGGAGTGATAATCAGTTTGTACAGACCGGTGAAGAGGTAATGACAGTTATTCCGCTCTCAGAGAAAGTTATTGGAAATGTTTCTATGCCCATATTGGGTTCAGGTAAAATAAAGACAGGCCAACGAGTTAATATTAAGGTAGATAACTACCCATCAAACGAATATGGGATGATTGTAGGTAGGGTAGAATCTATAGCACTTGTGCCAAGAGATGATACCTATAATATAAGAATAAGTTTTCCAAATGGGCTAACCAGTAATTACAATCAGATACTAGCATTTAGGCCGGAGATGCAGGGAACTGCAGATATTATCACTGAAGATAAAAGGTTAATAGAAAGAGTATTTAATCAATTTAGCTCCATTTTATACGGAATGGATTAATCCTGTCATTTCTGTCAACTATCCAATTACTAATTATTTCCAATGCAGTTATTTTCGAAAGCACTAGTAAGAATTGGAGGAGCTTCTTATGAAGAGTGGGAGTCATTCAGTTTCCCGGGTTTGGTTAACCTCATCAATCGGTTAGAAGTTTTAGAACTTAAAAGAACGGAAGCCAAGTCGATTCTATGTAATGATCTTTTTGATTTCATTAGTAATAGTAAAAGTGCTAATGATCAAAATAATTTACTGAATCTCAGACGAGATATTTATAATAACAGGAAGTTAAAAAAAAGCAAAATAGATAGGGCTTTATTAGTGCTTACACCGTCACTTACTACAAAGTTGTTAGATTATCTCACGCTTTTGGAGGAGATTAAGAGGGTAGAGAAGGAAGGTGAAGGAATATATATAAATGTAACTAGTGATGCCAAGGCAATCTTGAAGGATCTTGCTTCTTACCCCACTTTTCAAAAAGGACTCCTTCTATCTAGTAAGAGCCTTTTAGAAAGGATCTCAGCATATCAGAAGGGGAAAATTACAAGGAAAAGAGAGATGCAAGTGGAGAGTAGTCTACTTCAATACTTGTCCAGAATGTACACCAAAACTTCACCTTTTAGCACATTTACAAACCTATCTCTGATTCATTTCGATATTAATAATGAGGTTAGGAAAGATAATGTAGATTCTGCAACTCATTTCACATCACATATAAGATTAAACAATTATCTTTTTAAATACATATCAGATCTTCTTAAACATTATAGGGAGGCCTATTTAAACTTTTCGTTGAGGACTAACCCCACTATACAGCGTAATGAAGACCATTATTTATACCTAACTAATAGCAATAATATTGAATCATTTCAAAGAATACCACACAGTCCTCTGGTAAGCCATATCATTGAAATAGTTGATTTAAAAGAAGAAGGGGTCAAGTTTGACGAATTAATAACAGCTCTTCAAAATGATGTTGATGCCTCGTCGGACGAATTGGAAGATTACATCAATCAGCTCATCAATTATGGTCTTTTAGAGTATAACCTTGGTGTTTCTGGTATAGATCCGAATTGGGATGTTAAGCTTGTGAAAAAACTATCTTCATGGGCTGATTCAGTGCCATTCATGTCAGATTTGATTGAGGCTTTAAAGTCATTGAGAAGTTTTGCCATTAAATATGAAGGGGCTGATGTATTCGATAGAAAAAGGCTTTTGCATGAGGCATTTGAGGTGATTAGAGAAGCTTGCTTTAAGATTCATGAAGCAGCCAGATTGCCTGAAGATGAAAGAAAACCATTGAAGGAACTTGAGAAGCAGTGGAGGGAGACTAGTACTGATGAGAGCCCTCAAAATAATGAAGGTTCAGCTACAGAAGAAAAGAATTTTGAATTTAAGCACCGTGCCGTAACTATTTTCACATTCAAGCCTGAGCAGATATTTTATGAAGACACAACTCGTCAAAGTGCGATAACTTTTGAGCAAACAGAAATTGCTGAAGTGGTTCATAAATTCCAGCAGTTATTGAATCATATGAGGCTGTTAAGCCCTTATCAAAATGAGAAAGATAGAATGAAGGCCTACTTTCTTGAAAAATATGGTATGGAGAGAAAAGTTGATATTATTACATTTTATGAGGATTATTTTAGGGATATTAAAAGGCCCGAAAAAGAACAAAAGGAAGATTACGAAAAGTTAGAAATAGAGTCTAATAAGCTCAGAAGTCAACTTCTTGAAGATTGGAAAAGGAGTTTTATTGAGGAATTAGAGAAGCGAGAGTTAGGAACTGATGAAGTACATTTCGGCTTGGGTATCTTAGAGAAAGTAAATGACTTAAACCAATTTTCAGACACGGGACATCGGGCCGATTCTCATGGTGCTTTCTTTCAATTTTATTATGATAATGACCAATTAAGAGCTGTGCTAAATAGCAGCTTTCCTGGTTATGGTAAAATGTTTAGCAGATTTCTTCATGTTTTTGAAGAAGGTCTTACAAGCGAGCTGAAGGCAAGTAATGAGCGATTGGGAAATGAAAGAACGGTTATGTTAGAAAACTGTGACGCATCTTATTTTAACGCTAATTTGCACCCTCCGTTAATGCCTTATGAGGTCTGGATGCCCGGCGGGCATAATTCATTGGCAGAAGATAAACAGATCCCAATTACTGATTTTGCAGTGAGTTACAACCTCACTAATGAATCTTTAGAGTTAATACAGAAAACAACAAATAAGAAGTTGTATATCTTTGATTTAGGGTTTCAAGGGCAAAGCGGCAGATCGCAGTTGTTTCAACTTTTAGAAAAATTTACACCGACAGAGCAAGTCAACCCTAACATAATCATCAATTATATTAATCAGCTGATTGAAAAGCAGCAACATGATAGTGAGATAAAAGTTTATCCTAGGATTGTTTTTGAAGAGCGTTTAGTTCTACAGAGAAAAACCTGGGGTATACCTAAGGAGTTGTTGCCTTTTCGCCAACCCTTAGATACCGATTGGGATTATTTTAAAAGAGTTAACTTATGGAGAAAGGGGCAGGAAATTCCTCAAGAAGTTTTTGTACATGTAAATCAGGATAGATTTGGTAAAAATAAAGATATTGATGAAGAAGCAAGAAAGAAAATAACCAAGGATGATTATAAACCTCAATATATTGATTTTCGAAATCCATTGTTTGTGAATTTGCTAGAAAAGCTTTTTAAAAAAGTGCCTTTAAATCTACGTGTTGTAGAAATTCTCCCTAGCTCGAGCCAGATGCTTAGGGTTGATAATGAGAGGTTTGTTACTGAGTTTGTAGTTCAATGGTATACTAATAATTAATATGAGAGTACCTGAGCTAAATGAGGAAAAGTCGTGGATGGCAGCACATATCTATTATTCGGAGCCATGGGAAAATCTACTCATTAAAGGGTTGTTTCCTCTTATTATGAGTGAGGATTTTCGGAAATCCATGGATCAGTTCTTTTTTATAAGATTTTGGGAAAGAGGACCACATATTAGACTCAGAGTAAAGGGCGAAGAAAAAGTACTTGAAGATACTTTAAAGCCTTTGGTTTCAGCTCATTTTAATAGCTATTTCACCTCGTACTCATCAAAAAGAAATGGGTTTAATGAGCAGGATATATCTGGCTGGTATGATAATAATTCTATTCAATACCTGTCTTACGATCCAGAAATTGTAAGATATGGAGGGGCCTCCTTACTACCGCTTGCAGAGAAACAATTTCAGGCTTCCTCTTTTGCTGTATTGTCATTATTGAGAGATAATTCTGAGGAGTGGGACTATTCGAGCGCCTTGGGAGCAGGAATTCAGTTGCACTTGAGTTTCGCCTTTGCAGCCGGTATGAATGAACGTGAGGTTCTGTTATTCTTTAATCAAGTATTCCAAAATTGGTTTCCGAGGGCGTACCAGGTTTATGCTGAAAACATTACAAAAAGAGAGTTGAATGAGCGCAAACATCATACCTTGAAGGTGTTTAAGTCTAATCTAGACGCTCAAAAGGAAGTTTTGATTCCGCATGTTAAAACAGTATGGCAAGCTTTAAGGAGAGGTGAGGGTTTTGAGAATGACATTTTGAATGATTGGATAATCTCTAATCAAAAAATCACAAAAGAAATGACCAATGAGGTGAATTCTGATCGGTTTTCTTTTCCAAGTCTCTTTAAAGTATACAAGACACTCGAAACTTCTGAACAGAATCAAAGACTTTGGTCTGTGTATGATAGCTTAATACATATGACGAATAATAGGCTTGGAATTAGAAATCATGATGAAGGCTATTTAGCCTATCTTATGTATGAAAGTTTTAAAGCTTGATGAAAGATAAAGAATATTTAAAAGCATCTATAACCATTGCGGACGGGCTGCTGGATAAAGCTGAAGTTTCTGAAGGAGGTATTTTCTGGGAAACACTCAGTATGTTAAATAATAAGGATGTGGAATTTCAGGGTTCTGAGAGTCTTTATTCAGGTAATTCTGGTATCATCTATTTCTTTTTAAAGATGTATGAAGAAACAGCATTTGCCAGATATAAAGAGGCTTTAATTAAAGGGGTTGATTGGTTGTTAGGTTACTGTTATCGGCATCCTACATCTTATTATTCGTTTTTCACAGGTAGGGTGGGGGTTGCTTTCACCTTGATTGAAGTTGGCAAATCTCTGAAAGATCCTGATTATAGTAAAGAGGCTTTGAGATTAATAGAAGGTTGCGAGATGTTTTTGGAGGAAAAACCCATAATAGATGACCTCATAAATGGCATTTCTGGTACGTTACTGGGGCTTTTACATATTCACGCAGCTACCAATAATGATTTAGTTTTAGAAAAGATAAAGATCTACGTTCAGTATTTGGTCAATCGAATAAATATCGATGAAAATGGCTTTTACTGGGATAGAAATACAAAAGCCAGTAAAGGACTTTGCGGGTTTTCTCATGGCGTAGCTGGGGTGGCTTATGTATTTCTGGAACTGGGTAGGTACTTTAAGAATGAAACATTCTATTACATTGCAGCGGAGGCTTTTGCTTATGAAAACTATCATTTTAAGCAAGAGATAAATAACTGGCCAGATTTAAGAAATGGCTTTTACGATAAGGAATCTTTTAAAATTCAAAAAGAAGAATACCTTAATGGCAATAAGGATTTTTTCTTTCAGGAGAAAGATATGGTCGCCTGGTGCCATGGAGCTCCCGGGGTTGGGCTTTCTAGAATTAAGGCATGTCAGGTGTTAGAGAAAACTGATTATTTGAGAGATTTAAACATAGCTGTTAATAAAACAATTGATAGCCTAGAAAAACTGAATGCTTTGCCTGGTTGTTTTGTTCTTTGCCATGGGGGGGGAGGTAATGCTTTATTTTTGATGGAGGTAGATCGGTATAATAATACAAATGAACACTATCCTTTAGTTAAGAAAATTGCAGATAGTAGCATAGATTCCTATAATCGGTATGGATATTATAATTCAGGTTATGCATTTGCTAAAGATAATACTGATAACAGTCTGTTCATGGGAGATGCCGGCATAGGTTATTTTTATCTGTTAGTGTCACAAGGTAGGTTAAGAAACCCTTCTATTCTAAAGCCTGAGTTGTCAAAAGTTTACGATAAGAAGATTGAAGGTGTTTTATCATTAACCAAAAATCAGCTTTTTGATAGGTTGGTTAAGAAATGTTTCCCTTTATCAGGTTCGTATATCATTCATCATGTAAAACCTGATTTTAAAATTAGTTTTTTGAAGTATGTTACGGATGAATTGGCACTTATTTCATGTGATTTAGATGCATCGCTTAAATCTAAATTGAGTTACGAGCTTTTAAAGAAAAATATGGATAGAACTGAGCGAAGTGATGCTTATAGACATCTGAAAGCTGTCGTAGAAATCGAAAATAATAGATCAATTCTTCAGAGAAAGGAAGATTTGAAAAGTGCCATTTTAAAAGTACCTCATGATTATATGCTGGTTGATTATCCTAAGTTAGGATTGGAAGAGGGTGATTATGTATTGTTGGCTCCAGGCCCGTTTGGAGTTCGGGAATATTTTCTAGATGATTTCTCTTATGTTATTATCAAGAACTTTCTTCAACCTTCTAAAATTGAATTTGTAATAAAGAATGTAGCCAACTTATTTGAAGTGAATAGTGAGAATCAAAGGCAGGAAGTGGAGAATACTACCTTAGATCAAATAAAACAATGCCTTTTATCTGGTATGTTAGTAGAAGAAAGATGAAAAACAAAACTCAGTTTAATGTAATTGGCCTCATGTCGGGCACCTCGCTAGATGGTCTTGATATTGCCTATTGCCATTTTCGGTTGGATGATCAACAGTGGGGCTTTAAGATTATTCATGCAGAAACCGTAGAGTATCCGCTGGAAATGATTGAAAAGTTGATGAAGAGCACTACACTTTCAGGCCTTCAACTCACTCAGCTTGATCATGAATTAGGTAGTTATATTGGTAATGCTGTTCATAGGTTTGTTAATAAGTATCAGGTAGAAGTTGATTTGATAGCCTCTCATGGACATACGGTATTTCACCAACCTGAAAAAGGATTTACGCTGCAGATCGGAAATATTAATGATATCTCTGCTAAAACAGGTTTGCCGGTGATTGGAGATTTTAGGTCATTAGATGTTGCATACGGAGGGCAGGGCGCTCCTTTGGTTCCAATTGGGGACAAGCTGCTTTTCTCTGATTATGATTATTGCCTTAATTTGGGTGGTATTGCTAATATTTCATATGAAAACAATGGACAGAGAATAGCCTTTGATATTTCTCCGTGCAATATGGTTTTAAACCATCTTGCCGCCAGGCTCGGTAAATCTTATGACCATGAAGGTGGTTTTGCACGATCAGGGCACGTTGATAAGGAGCTGTTGAAGCAATTCAATAATTTGCCTTTTTATGCATCTCCAGCGCCGAAGTCCTTAGGGTTTGAGTGGGTGGAGAGGAACTTTTTTCCTTTGCTCGAGCCAGGTCAGCAATCCACGGAAGATCTTTTAGCTACATGTGTGGAGCATTTCGCTTTTCAAATATCTCGAACAATATCCAAGCCTGGGAGTAGGCTTTTGATTACAGGGGGAGGCACATTTAACAATTACTTAATAGAGCGAATTACTTCCCATTCTGGCGGTAGAAATACAGAAGTGATAATCCCAGATAAAGAAGTTATTGGTTTTAAGGAAGCATTAATTTTTGCTTTTTTAGGGGTTTTGAAAATCACAGGTCAGTCTAACTGTATGTCTAGTGTTACTGGAGCCAGCCAGAATACTTGTGGTGGTGTGAGTGTGGGGTTTATGTGAATCCTTTCTTTTACGTAGATTAGAGGCCTCATGAAATTGGATGCTATGAAAGAATTATTAGATAAATTTGAAAATAAGAGACCTGAAATAGTCTTTGAGTGGAGAGATAGTGAAACAGAAGCTGAAGGCTGGGTGGTTATAAATTCTTTGAGAGGAGGTGCGGCAGGAGGGGGAACCCGAATGCGGAAAGGCTTGGATAAGAATGAAGTAGAGTCATTGGCAAAGACTATGGAAGTGAAGTTTACTGTATCAGGCCCCCCAATTGGAGGTGCTAAATCAGGTATAAACTTTGACCCTGAAGATCCGCGAAAACAAGGGGTGCTGGAAAGATGGTATGCTGCAGTTAAACCTCTTTTAAAATATTATTATGGTACAGGTGGAGATTTAAATGTAGATGAAATACACGAAGTGATTCCTATTACTGAAGATGTAGGTGTTTGGCACCCTCAGGAGGGTGTTTTTCATGGGCATTTTCAACCTACAGAGGCCCAGATTATTAATAGAATTGGTCAGCTAAGACAAGGGGTTATAAAAGTACTGGAGAACGAAAGTTATACTCCCAATATAAAGAGGAAATATACCGTGGCTGATATGATCACCGGTTATGGTGTAGCTGAAGCGGTTAGGCATTATTATGCTATTTGGGGAGGTGATGTCACTGTTAAAAGAGCGGTGATACAAGGTTGGGGTAATGTAGGAGCTGCTGCTGGCTTTTACCTTTCTCAGATGGGTGTACAAATAGTAGGAATTATTGATCGTAATGGAGGGGTTATCAATGAAAATGGTTTTACTCATGATGAAATAACGAAACTATTTCTGAATAGAAAGGGCAACCAGTTAGTCTCTTCAGAATTGATTCCTTTTGCAGAGATGAACCAAAAAATATGGGATCTTGAATTTGAAGTTTTCATTCCTGCTGCTGCTTCGAGACTGATTACCCGTGACCAAGTAGAGAGAATGATAAATTCTGGCCTTGAGGTGTTTTCCTGCGGAGCCAATGTGCCTTTCGCTGATCCTGAAATATTCTTCGGACCTACCGGCTTGTATGCTGACAGTAACTTTTCAGTGATACCAGACTTCATTGCTAATTGTGGGATGGCTCGTGTATTTGCGTATCTTATGGAAAATGAAGTGAGTTTGGAAGACGAGGACATCTTCTCAGATACCTCTGAGAAAATTAGACAAGCACTGGAGAGAACTTATAGCTTAAATTCGAAAAAGACGGAAATTGCCAAAACTTCTTTGGCTTATGCTCTAAGTCTCCTAGTTTAATATAACTAAAAATTAGTGTGCAATTAACATTTTAAAAGCCTTTAATTTGAAGAGATTGCATACCTTTGAGAGGTAAGGGGTTAAATGAATTACCTTATCTTGCAAAACTTATTCATTGAATTAATAAAAACGTAAATTGGTGAGCAAAGCGCTATTTAAATTATTACTGGTTTTTTCATTATTTACCGCATCCACTTTATCGTATGGCTCAAATGAACCGGTTAGAATCGTAGAAGCAGAAGCACTTGAAGTAGTTCAAGAAGAAGAGCACGGGGCATCAACAGAGCATTCAGAGGAGTCGCATGTCTCAGAACATCACGCTCCTCCAGGATGGACGGTAATTCCTTTCGTAGTGTTACTTTTAATGATTGCTACTGGGCCCTTGTTTTATGAACATTTTTGGCATAAAAACTATCCGTTAGTTGCTGTAGCATTAGCGACTTTGGTGGTTCTATATTATTTATTTGGTCTCCATAATACGCATGGACCTATACATGCTTTAGCAGAATATGTGCAGTTTATCGCACTTTTAGCATCACTGTATATAGCCTCTGGGGGTATCATGATAGATATTGACAAGAAGTCTTCTCCAATTGCTAACGTCATTTTATTATTTGTGGGCGCTATAGTAGCGAACCTGATAGGTACTACGGGAGCTTCTATGCTACTAGTAAGGCCGTATATCCGACTCAATAAAACTAGAATAAAGGCATACCACATTATATTTTTTATTTTTGCTGTTAGTAATATAGGGGGCTCACTTACTCCTATCGGAGATCCTCCACTGTTTTTAGGGTTTTTGAAAGGAATTCCTTTTTTCTGGACTCTAGAACATAATATTGGAGCCTGGCTTTTTGCGCTAGTATTATTGCTTGCGGCATTTTATATTCTAGATAAAAGAAATCATTCAAACTACGGGTTGGCTGATGATGAGATCAGTTATACTAATAAAATTAAATTAGTAGGTTTTAGAAACTTCATCTGGCTTGCAGTTATAATAGGTTCTGTGTTTTTAGACCCTAATGTAATTAGCTGGGTGCCTGCTATTCATTACGATGGCCAGAAGTTTTCTTTTCTAAGGGAAGTTATTATGCTGGCAGTGGCATACTTCTCCTATAAATTTGCAAATAAAAAGGCTATTTATGGGAATGAATTTAGCTTTGAGCCTATTAGAGAAGTTGCCTTTATCTTCATAGGTATTTTTGGAACTATGATGCCTGCGCTTGCAATCGTTAGCGGCTTTGCGGCTTCGCCAGAAGGTGCTAAGCTGATCAGTCATAACACGTTGTACTGGGGCACTGGTATGTTGTCCGGTTTTCTAGATAATGCACCTACTTACCTTAACTTTCTAACTGCGGCTATGGCTTCACAAGGAGGGGAAATTGGCTCAATATCTCAAGTAGTGGACTTTGCTCGAGGAGGTGTTTTTCATGATAGTGTTTTAGACCTGAAAGCTATTTCAATTGCCGCCGTATTCTTTGGGGCATTTACTTATATCGGAAATGGGCCTAATTTCATGGTAAAGTCAATTGCTGAGCAAATTGGCATAAAAATGCCGAGCTTCTTCGGTTATATCATTAGGTTTTCAATCCCATTCTTATTGCCTTTATTAATACTTGTATGGTTAGTGTTTTTTGCATTTGTAGGCTAGGATTGGGTTAAAATAATAGAAAAGGCAGCTTAAAGCTGCCTTTTCTATTATTACTGTAGAGGTAATTATTAAAATATTGAATTAAGTTTTACAAGAACATCATTTTTATATTTACTATCTACTAGGATAGAGATGTTGTTTTTACTCCCGCCGTAAGAAACCATTCTTATAGTGATATCTTCAAGGGAGTCAAATATTTTAGTAAGTACACCTTTCTTTTCGGTTATCATGCTACCCACTACGCACACTATACTTTGGTTGTTGTCTACTTCTACATAACCAAAGTTTTCTAGTTCTTCCACTATTTCATGTAAATGAGTAAGGTTATCAATGGTTACTGAAACTGCTACTTCTGAGGTCGCAATCATATCAATCGAAGTTTTATACTTCTCAAATACCTCAAATAGCTTTCTTAAGAACCCATGAGCCAAGAGCATTCTTGTCGATTTAATTTTTATGGCGGTAATACCATCTTTAGCTGCAATAGCTTTGATGTCCGCAATGCCTGTAGTAGAGTTTATTAATGTGCCAGGAGCAGTGTGATCAATGGTGCTTTTTAATCTTACCGGAATGCCATATTTTTGAGCCGGTAATATAGATGATGGGTGCAATATTTTAGCTCCGAAATAAGCCAACTCTGCAGCTTCATCAAAACTGAGCTCAGAAATAGGGAAAGTGTTATCAACTATTCTTGGGTCATTGTTATGCATTCCATTTATATCAGTCCAAATTTGAACCTCTTTAGCTGTAATAGCAGCACCTACTAGTGAAGCAGTATAATCACTTCCTCCACGCTGTAAATTGTCGGTTTTGCCTTCATGGTTTTTGCATATGAAACCTTGAGTTATATATAGCTGCTTTTCATCCTGCTCAGCTAAAATGGCTTTGAGCTTTGTAGAAATTTCTTCTATCTCAGGCTCACCATTTTCATCGATAGACATAAAATCTAATGCAGGCAAAAGGCTACTGTCTATTTCTTTTTCTATAAGATATTGATGGAACAGGTTAGTGGCCATGATTTCCCCAAAGGCTAATAATGTTTTGTTATTACCTTCATTGAAATCAGGAATGTTAGTTAATGCATTGATGCTTTCAAAGAATCCTTCTATTAAGTCAGAACCTTTGTTTTTACTTTGTTCTGTGCTGTATAAATTATTGATGAAGTCGCTATAGTGCTTCTTAAGAATATCTACCTTAACCTTAGCCTCCTTTTGCTTCTTGTCTAAAAGCAAGTCTCCAATTTCAACTAGTGAGTTGGTAGTGCCGGATACAGCGGATAGAACCACAATTTTAGGCTCGCTATCTGCAGTAATGAGGTCCGCTACTTTGTGCATACGTTCTGGTAATCCTACAGAAGTACCTCCAAATTTGTAGATAATCATTTTGTAATCATTTTAAAATAAGACCGCTAAACTAAGATGATTTATTTAAAATCTTCGCACAGATATCCTTTTTTAATATAAAATGAGGTGTTTGTTTCTGTTTTTGGAATATATTATTGTTGATGTGTTTTTGGCGATATTTTATTCTTTATAAGTATGAAGTTAAAACATTTATGCGTTTGTAATTCCGGAAGGACATAAAAAAAGCCGTTTCAAATTTTGAAACGGCTTTCATGTTTATTTATTAGAGCGGATTATTTTTTATTATCATCCACCTCTTCAAATTCTACATCAGAAACGTCGCTGTCAGATCCACCTGCGTTAGCATCAGCGCCAGGTTGTCCTGCACCACCAGCTGCTCCTGCATCAGCGCCGGGCTGTCCGCCAGTAGCTGCATACATTTCTTGCGCCGCACCTTCCCAAGCGTTGTTCAGGCCTTCCATTGCTGTATCGATAGCGGCAAGGTCTTGAGATTGATGTGCTTTCTTTAATTCTTCTAGAGCAGAATTGATTTTACCTTTGTTGTCTTCAGATAATTTTTCTCCATACTCTTTCAACTGCTTTTCAGTTTGGAAAATTAAAGAATCAGCGGCATTTACTTTATTAATTTTCTCTTTAGCTTCTTTATCAGCATCAGCATTAGCTTGTGCTTCCTGCTTCATTTTTTCGATTTCTTCATCAGTTAAGCCAGAAGAAGCTTCAATTCTAATTTTTTGCTCTTTACCTGTTCCTTTATCTTTTGCAGATACGTTCATGATACCGTTAGCATCAATATCGAACGTTACTTCAATTTGAGGAACTCCTCTTGGAGCTGGAGGAATACCATCTAAATGGAATCTACCAATGGTTCTGTTATCCTTAGCCATTGATCTCTCTCCTTGAAGAACGTGTATTTCTACAGAAGGCTGGCTATCAGCAGCAGTAGAGAATACCTCTGATTTTTTAGTTGGGATAGTAGTGTTAGCTTCTATAAGAGGAGTAAATACACCACCCATAGTTTCTATACCTAAAGAAAGAGGAGTAACGTCTAATAGAAGTACGTCTTTCACATCTCCAGAAAGCACACCACCTTGAATAGAAGCTCCTATGGCTACTACTTCGTCAGGATTTACTCCTTTTGAAGGTTTCTTTCCGAAGAACTTCTCTACTTCTTCTTGAATTTTAGGTATTCTGGTTGAACCACCAACTAATATTACTTCATCAATGTCAGAAGCACTAAGACCAGCATCTTTAAGAGCTGTTTTGCAAGGCTCCATAGATCTTCTGATAAGATCATCACAGATTTGCTCAAATTTAGATCTGGTTAATTTTCTTACCAAGTGCTTAGGCACACCATCAACAGGCATGATGTATGGTAAGTTAATTTCTGTTTCAGTAGAGCTTGATAATTCTATTTTAGCTTTTTCCGCAGCTTCTTTCAATCTTTGAAGGGCCATAGGATCTTTTCTAAGATCTATGTTCTCATCTTTTAAGAATTCTTCAGCTAGCCAGTTAATAATGTGTTGGTCGAAATCATCACCACCAAGATGTACATCACCGTTAGTAGATTTTACTTCAAATACTCCATCACCTAGTTCAAGAATAGAAATATCGAAAGTACCACCACCAAGGTCATACACAGCGATTTTCATATCTTGATCTTTTTTGTCAAGACCATAAGCTAAAGCTGCCGCTGTAGGCTCGTTGATGATCCTTTTTACTTCTAATCCAGCGATTTGACCAGCCTCTTTTGTTGCTTGTCTCTCAGCATCATTGAAGTATGCAGGTACCGTAATTACGGCTTCTTTTACTTCTGTTCCTAGATAATCTTCTGCAGTAGACTTCATTTTTTGAAGTACCATAGCAGATAATTCCTGCGGAGTATAGTTTCTATCGCCTATTTTAACACGAATAGTGTCGTTGTTTCCTTGCTCAACCACATAAGACATGGCTTTTTTCTCATTACTAACTTCTGAGAATTTCTTACCCATAAATCTTTTTACAGAGCTTATGGTGTTATGAGGGTTGGTAATAGCTTGTCTTTTCGCAGGATCCCCGATTTTTCTTTCACCTTTACCATCTTCTAGAAAGGCTACGATGGAAGGAGTAGTTCTTCTTCCTTCACTATTGGGGATTACTACCGGCTCGCTACCTTCCATTACAGCCACGCATGAGTTGGTAGTTCCTAAGTCAATTCCAATAATTTTTCCCATGATAATTAAGTCCTTATTTATTTAATGAATCGTTTCTAATTTTCTCGTACTACAAACTTATCAATGGTTGTGCCAAAATACGGACTCTGACAGTATGGCAGTAGTGGCTGACATAAATGTAACAATAAAAAGAACTGCCAGAAGCAGTTCTTTTTATTGTTACATGTTGAATGAAGCTTACGATGGGGAATCTTCTACTCTATATACTTTAATATTTACTGCTCCAGACACCTTTAATTCGTGTTGCGTGGAATTATTTTCAGCCATTGAGGTTATTGAAAACTTAAAGCTCAACATGCCAGTGTTGGTGTCATAGTTGTAATCGGACACTGTGAAGGAGTCATTAGGATCATCATCAAAAGAAACCAAGTAAGCCTTAAAGTCATCAGTCTTTACAATGTAGGAAATTTGCATTTCTTGCAAAGTAAAGTTAACACTACTTATTAATGTATCTACTTGAAAGCCCATCGAAAGCGCAGAAGTTTCTGAAAATATTGGTATGGTAGGATCTTTAAACCTGTAAAATTGTATCCTATCTATTTTATCAATTTCATCATATGATGCTGTGGAAATAAATCCAGCTGAATATTTATAATTGGTAGTGTCTTTAAATGCCATATCATTAGGTAGTGTACCGTCAAAGTATAACATCACATTTCCGTCCTGGGTGAGCTCATCAAAGCCAACACCATCTTGTCCATCTACTCCGTCAGTACCATCAGTTCCGTCAGCCCCAGCCGGGCCGGGATCACCATCATCAGCGCAATTGATAAGCGAAATGGTAATAAGGAATGCACACAATAANATAAGCGAAATGGTAATAAGGAATGCACACAATAAGTAACTAATTCTTTTCATAGCTATAAAATTCGTTTGGTTAATAATTGAAAAAATAATACCGACCTGTATTTTAGGTTTTACTCAAATTAGTTATTATATGATGATAAATTAGAAGAGAATGGGCTAACTCTCTATTTGTGTAATTTTAAAGTGGAATTATGAAATGTGTAGATGTCTTTGGTTTTTTTAGAACTCAAGGGTATTGTTAACAATGGATGAGATGAATAAGATAGGGAAGTTATAGAGTTTCAGATTTGGTTTAATCGTTGACTAAATATGATTTAGTATTACTGATTTAAAATGGGCGCGCTAAAATGTAGATAGAGGAAGAGTGTAATATTGAAGGGATAAAGAGTTGTTATATTGAGAATTGTATTGATTATAATGTAACTCTTAAATAAAAAAGGCCGCTCCGTATTACTGAAGCGACCTGACTCTATGCCATTTTGATTATTTTACATTTGCTGTAGAACAATCGCGTCTACCTCTCCAGATACACTTAAGTCATTATCTGTAGCGTTGCTTGTTCCTGCTACATTGAAAGAAAATGTGAATTTCAAACTACCGGTGCTGGGTGTGTAACTATAGTTATCGATCACTAAATCGGTATAGTTTGAAGATGAAAAGGTATTACTCATATCAAACACCTTAAAGTCTGGAGTGACAATATCCTTGCTAATACTTATAGAAAAGTTAGAAAAAGTTGGAGTTGCCCCGCTCTCTACCGTTAGAGATAGATCTGAATATGCTTGTTGATATACATCGTCTGGGGCACTTATAAAGCGTTGAAGATTGAATGAATACCTTGTACCTGATATTGTAACAATATTACGGTCAGATAGATATTCTATAGGAACAAATTTGAAGTTAGAGGTATCCTTAAAAGCAATATCATCAGGCCTTATGCCATCTAGGTATGTCATAAAGCCGCCATATTTGGCTATTTCATCAAAGCCAACACCATCTTTTCCATCTACTCCGTCAACTCCATCAGTGCCATCAGCACCTGCCGGACCAGGATCACCATCATCAGCGCAATTGGTTAGAGAAAAGGTAATAAGTAATGCAAATAATAGGTAACTAATTCTTTTCATAGCTATAAAATTCGTTTGGTTAATAATTGAAAAAATAATACCGGACCTGTATTTTAGGCTTTACTCAAATTAGTTATTCTGTGTTAATTAGTTGTATTACAATTTGTTAAGTGCTGTAAATTGTAAGGTTCTGCTTATAATGGTTTAAATGAAAGGTAGTATTGAAAATTAGCCATATGATTTTCGTTGCTGGAAATTAAGCTATTGCAGGATTGGATATAAATTACAAGAAAAATATGGTTATTATTTTAATTAAAGGGATTAATCATGTATTTGGGCTGTCTAGTGAGATTCAATTAGAAGTGACAAATGTTATAAGCTTTACATGTATGAGATCGTTAAATATGTCTATTAATAACCATTGAATGTCAATGTTTTTTATAAAACGAATGTGTTACTTAAGATTCTATGAAATATCTATCTTTGCAGACTAATTCAAACTATTAGGTTAATTCATGGCACTGAAAGAAGAAATAGAGAAGCGAAGAACGTTTGGTATTATTAGTCACCCTGATGCGGGAAAGACCACGCTTACGGAAAAACTACTTTTGTTTGGTGGAGCTATTCAAACAGCAGGGGCCGTAAAATCCAACAAAATAAAGATGCATGCCCGCTCTGACTGGATGGAGATTGAAAAGCAGAGGGGTATTTCGGTGGCTACTTCTGTTATGGGCTTTAACTATAATGGCAAGAAAATTAACCTTTTGGATACTCCTGGTCACCAGGATTTTGCCGAGGACACCTATCGTACACTAACAGCTGTAGATAGTGTAATCATGGTGATAGACTGTGTGAAAGGTGTGGAGATACAGACCGAAAAGCTCATGGAGGTATGTAGAATGCGGAAAACACCTGTTATCTGTTTTATAAATAAGCTGGATAGGGAAGGACGGGATCCCTATGATCTTTTGGATGAGATAGAGGAGAAGTTAAATATAAAAGTAAGGCCTTTGAGTTGGCCCATAAGCATGGGAAAAACTTTCAAAGGAGTTTATAGTCTATTTAATAAAAGCCTGCATTTGTTTAAGCCTAGTAAATCCAAGTTGGAGGATGATGGAATACAGATAGCAGATATAAATGATCCTCAAATTGATAGAGAGGTAGGGGAAAATGATGCCGCACAGCTACGTGAAGATGTGGAGTTAATTGAAGGGGTATATCCTGAATTTGATGTGAACGAGTATTTGGCAGGTAATGTAGCCCCTGTGTTTTTTGGCAGTGCTGTTAATAATTTTGGAGTAAAGGAGTTGCTGGACTGCTTTATAGAACTTGCTCCAGCGCCTAAGTCAAGAGAGACGGAAGAAAGATTGGTAGCTCCTGATGAGAATAAGTTTTCTGGGTTTGTTTTTAAAATTCATGCTAATATGGATCCTAATCACAGAAATAGGATCGCTTTTATCAGGGTGTGTGCCGGTAAATTTGCCAGAGGAAATAACTATTACCATGTACGTGCAGATAAGAAAATAAGATTTTCCAATGTAACTGCCTTTATGGCGCAGGAGAAGGAACTGGTGGAGGAGGCTTGGCCCGGTGATATTGTAGGTCTTTATGATACTGGTAATCTTAAGATTGGTGATACCATTTCAGAAGGAGAGAAAGGCATGTACAAAGGAATACCTAGCTTCTCCCCAGAAATATTTAAGGAGGTAATTAATAAAGATGCCATGAAAACCAAGCAGTTGGATAAAGGTTTGAACCAACTCATGGAAGAAGGGGTAGCTCAGCTTTTTACTTATGAGATGGGGGCTCGAAAAGTTGTGGGTACGGTAGGAGCATTACAGTTTGAAGTAATACAACATCGATTAAAGCATGAGTACGGAGCTTCTTGTGATTTCATGTCAATGAATCTTTATAAAGCCTGCTGGATAACTAGTAAGGATAAGAAAAAACTCAATGAGTTTATAGATTCTAAGTATAGACACATTGCGAAAGATAAGGATGGTAAGTGGGTTTTCATGGCAGAATCCAGAGCGTGGCTCACTATGGTGCAAGATAACTTCCCAGATATAGAGTTTCATTTTACTTCTGAATTTTAAAATTGAGTTTGATGATTGACGAAAACAATGTTCTGTTTGAAGATAATCACTTATTGATTGTAAATAAGCCAGGAGGAGTGCTTGTGCAGGCAGATAAAACAGGCGATGTAACTTTAGCGGAGCATGCGAAGGATTATATTAAAGAAAAATATAATAAACCTGGAGATGTTTTTTTAGGGGTGATACATAGACTTGATAGGCCTGTAAGTGGGGCTGTAACTTTAGCTCGTACATCTAAGGCATTGGAGAGAATGAATAAGATGTTTAAGGAGAGAGAGGTAGAGAAGACTTACTGGGCTATCACTACTCATAGACCGCCTCAAACTCAGGATAAACTGGTACATTGGTTAAAGAAAAACCAAAAAATAAATAAGACCACAGCTTTCAATAAGCAGGTGAAAGAGTCTAAGAAGGCTGTTCTTTCTTACAAGCTCATAGGAAGAATCGCTGATTATTATTTATTGGAGATTACCCTGGAAACAGGAAGGCCTCACCAAATTCGAGTGCAGCTGGCAAAAATTGGCTGTGCTATTTATGGAGATGTCAAGTATGGCGAAGAAAAAGCAGCTAAAGATGGTAATATTTATTTGCATTCAAGAAGCATTAGTTTTAACCACCCGGTAAGAAAGGAGCCTGTTAATGTGATTGCGCCAGTGCCTGCTAAGGATCAAATCTGGAATTTGTTTGTACAAGGATGAGAAAACCGAAATGGCTGGATAGGTTAGAGAAGAGATGGCACGTCAATACCATCAGAGCTGTTTTAATTCTGGTTGTATTTGCTTGTACTGGTTTTACAGTTTTCTTTTTAAAAGAACCCATTCTAAATAACATAGCTCCTGGAGATGAAAGAACCTGGGTATTTTCAGTAGTTTATTATATCCTCATTTTTCCTGTTTATAATATTATTCTACTTTTTTACGGCTTCATCTTTGGACAGTTTAGCTTCTTTTGGGCCTTTGAGAAAAAGATGTTTCGAAGGATGACAGGAAAAAAAGACAAATAAAAAAGCCCTTAACTCTTAAGGGCTTTTTTAATATTTCTAGTATTATGGATTCTGTTATATGTTTTCTTCTAACAGACCATCAGCAAGTACTACGATCTTATTATTAAGCACTTCAGCTACACCTCCTGTTATTACAAAAGTGTCGGTTTCTCCGCTAGAAGTCTTATATGTTAATTGTCCTTCTTCTAAGGTGCTTACAAGTGGAGCATGGTCATTTAAAACCTGAAATGATCCTTCTGCCCCAGGAAGTGTAACTACACTTACCTTACCTTCAAATACCTTTTTAGATGGAGTAACTATTTCTAATAACATTTTACAGTTATAATTATAGAGTAAAGGCGCTCAACAAAAGCGCCTGTTATGATTTATTTTTTAGCTTCAGAGATCATTTTCTCACCTTTTTCTATTGCTTGCTCAATAGAACCTACAAGGTTAAATGCCATTTCAGGAAGGTGATCTAATTCACCGCTCATGATCATGTTAAAACCTTTAATAGTATCTTTAATGTCTACAAGAACTCCAGGGATACCTGTAAACTGCTCAGCCACATGGAAAGGTTGAGATAAGAATCTCTGTATTCTTCTTGCTCTATGTACTACTTGCTTATCTTCGTCAGATAGCTCGTCCATACCAAGGATAGCGATGATATCTTGCAACTCCTTGTATTTTTGGAGAATTTGCTTCACATTCTGAGCGCACTCATAATGATCTTTATCCAAAATCTGAGGAGACATAATTCTTGATGTAGAATCTAAAGGATCTACCGCAGGGTAAATACCTAGCTCTGCAATTTTACGTGACAATGATGTGGTAGCATCAAGGTGAGCAAAAGTAGTAGCAGGAGCAGGGTCAGTTAAGTCATCCGCAGGTACATAAACAGCCTGTACAGAAGTAATTGAACCTCTCTTTGTAGAGGTAATTCTTTCTTGCATAGCTCCCATCTCAGTGGCCAAAGTAGGCTGGTAACCTACTGCAGAAGGCATACGTCCAAGAAGTGCAGATACCTCAGATCCGGCCTGAGTGAATCGGAAGATGTTATCAACGAAGAAAAGAATGTCTTTTCCTTGTCCTTCACCGTCACCATCACGGAAGTACTCAGCAATGGTAAGACCTGAAAGCGCCACTCTGGCACGAGCACCAGGAGGTTCGTTCATCTGTCCGAATACGAAGGTGGCTTTAGATTCCTTAAGTTTTTCGCTATCTACGGTAGACAGATCCCATCCGCCTTCTTCCATAGATTTCATAAAATCATCACCGTAAGAAACAATGCCTGCTTCGATCATTTCACGAAGAAGGTCATTTCCTTCACGTGTTCTTTCTCCTACACCGGCAAATACAGAAAGACCTGAATAAGCTTTCGCAATGTTGTTAATCAACTCTTGAATAAGTACGGTTTTTCCTACACCCGCACCACCAAACAAACCGATCTTACCACCTTTTGCATAAGGTTCTATAAGGTCGATAACTTTAATACCTGTGAATAGAACTTCTGTAGAAGTTGATAGGTCTTCAAATTTAGGCGCAGGCCTGTGTATTGGAAGGCTAGTCTTTCCTGAAGGTTGTGCTATACCGTCAATTGCTTCACCTACTACATTAAAAAGACGACCTTTAATATCATCACCCGTAGGCATGTTAATAGGTGATCCGGTATCAGTAACTTCCATGCCTCTCACTAAGCCTTCAGTACTTTCCATAGATATCGTACGAACGCGGTCTTCTCCTAAATGCTGCTGACACTCAAGTACGACTTTCTGACCGTTTGCCTTAGTTACTTCTAATGAGTCAAGGATATTAGGTAACTTAGCTCCTTCTGTATCAAAGCTAACGTCTACTACAGGGCCTATTACCTGGGTAATTTTACCAATATTTGCCATTTTTTGTTATTTGATAGAAATGATTTAGTGCCTCGATAATTTTAGCCGCAAAACTAACGCTTAATCATACATAAAGCAAACTTATTTTACTACATAAAAAGCTTCAATGAATATAATTACGACTCGGTGCGAAGAATTATCCTGAAAGTGGTGCCTTTATTTTCTTCAGAGCTTTTTACGAAAATCTTACCATCATGATATACTTCTATTATTCTTTTAGCTAGTGTAAGGCCTAATCCCCAACCTCTTTTTTTGGTAGTAAAGCCTGGTGTAAAGATCTGTTTGATCTTAGATTTAGGTATTCCTTTACCAGTGTCAGATATGTCTACCAATACTCTATAATCACTACCTCTAAGTATGCTGATGTTTAACTCTCCTACACCACCCATGGCGTCTACCGCATTTTTACAAAGGTTTTCTATTACCCATTCAAATAGGGGTGGATTTACTATTGCATCTATATTCGGGGAGATGGCCTCAACATGCATGTTTACTTTTCTGGAAATTCTAGGCTTTAGATATTCTATGGTGTTTCTTATAATGATCTCTATATTTTCTTCTGAGAGTACGGGTACTGAGCCAATATTAGAAAATCGTTCTGTGATTATCTGTAGCTTATGAATGTCTTTGTCTAGCTCGCTAATCAGTTCTTTTTCTTCCATAGTAGCCTTGTCTTTGAAGTATTCAACCCATGCCATTAAGGAAGAGATTGGCGTGCCTAGCTGATGGGCAGTTTCTTTGGCCAGCCCTACCCAGACACGGTTTTGCTCTGCTGCCTTAGAATAATTAAAGGTCATAAATGCTATAAAGCCGAATATGGCAATTACAGAAAGCTGAATGTAAGGGTAGTACATCAGCTGGGTGAGTAAAAAGCTATTTTTATAGTAAACGTATTGAATGCCGTATATTTCGTCATTCTTGTCATCTCTAAGCTGTATTTCAATTGGCTCATAGGTAGCTCGCATTTCTTCGAGCTCATTATAAAGCTGTTTATTAATAGATACTTGGCTTTGGCTTGAATCTATATCGATGTTTTTAACACCATTGATCTTGCCATTTTCTGTGATCAGTAGGGTAGGAATGGAGTTATTTTGGAATAATATCTGATCAGTTACAAAGAAATAGGTTTCACTTTCCAGGGGCTGATTAGCCGTATATTCTAACGCCTTGGCGAAAAGTTCTATTTGTTGGCGCTCACGATCTTTTAGTTGATCTATAAGAATATCAGTATAATAAATAGAGGCTATACTTATGATTAGCGATACGGTAAGTACAATCCATTTAAGGTTAGACTTATCATAGTAGAATTCGGCGCTGGGTGTGATGCTGCTTTTTGCCATATAGACCCGGAAAATTAAATTAAAAAAACCGGATAGAAAACACTATCCGGTTCTAGTAACGCCTTATGTTAAAGTTAGTTTTTGAGCATAAACCATTTAGCCAGAGTTTTATAGTTCACTTTTACTCCATGCATGAGTATGCCTACTCGGTAGATCCTGCCGGAAAGCCATACTGTGCCAATAAAACCTGCAATGAGAAGGCTCATTGATAAGGCCAGCTCCCACCAGGGCACGCCAAAGCCTATGCGGCCCATCATTATTATAGGGGACGTGAAAGGTATAATGGAGAGCCAGAAGCTTACGGCTCCGTCAGGATTATTCACTACACTGCTCATGCCTATGATGCCAACAATTAAAGGCATCATAATAGGCATCATAAATTGCTGAGCCTCTGCAGGGGTGTCTACCGCTGATCCTATGGCAGCAAACAGAGATCCGTATAATAAGTACCCTCCTAAGAAATAGAATATAAAAGTGAGAATTATTTTAGTAAAAGGGATTGATGATATTAATCTCATAAATTTCTCCGTTTCCGCTGAGTTGCTGGCTTGCTGTGCGGCATCTGCCATCTGTGATGTTTGTGAAATGTCTACTCCGAAAATAGCACTGACTATTAAAGAAAATGTACTTACTATTACTATCCAAATGATTACCTGAAATAGTCCAACAGCAGCTACACCTAGTATCTTGCCCATCATGAGTTGAAATGGTTTTACAGTAGAAACTATTACTTCCACTATTTTACTGCTCTTTTCTTCAATTACTCCTTGCATAACCTGTCCGCCATAGGCAAACATGAAGATATAGATAAGAAAGCCGGTAGCGTAGCCGATTATGAATGAGATGCCTGCATCATTTTCCTTTTCTCCACCTTCACTTACGTTCAATGATTTAAGATCTATAGAGGTCTTTAGTTTTTCTAAAATCTCAGTATCTACCTTGTAGGCTTGTAGCTTTCTTTCTTTTACTGATTCTCTAATTTTTCCCTCAAGTTCATTTATTGTGCTAAAATGAGTATTGCTTTTAGCATATAGCCTAAAACCTTCGGGTTTTTCTATATCGTAGTCTGGTATATAAAGTAATGCAAAATCATCACTTTCCTTAAAGGCTTCTTTGGCATGATCTAAATTACCGCTTACTGACACAAATTTAAACTTAGCCAGGCTTTCCATACTTAGGCTATGGCTTTCATCAAGCACTTGTACCGTTTTTTGCTTGGCTGTATCATCTTCTTTTTTAATAAAATAAAATACTACCCCAATTATAGTAGGGAAAAGAAGGGGAACGAGAATGGTAGTAAGTAAAAATGATTTCTTTTTCACTCTACTTAGAAATTCTCTCTGTAAAATCAGAAACATCTTATTCATGACTTCCTCCTTCCACTAATGAGATGAAAATTTCGCTAACACTCGGTACTTTTTCCGTAAAGGAATGTACCTCTGTATTACTAATAAGAGAGGAAAGTAATTGGTTGGGGCTATATTCTGAAGGCATTTGAATAGTGCTTTTTTGGAGATTGTATTCTGTAGTAACCTGCTCTTTTATGGAGTATTCGGCTGATAAATCTTTTATAGGACCTTTGTGCTCTACGATGTAAGTATTAGATCTATAAGAATTTTTGATATCTACCTTGGTGCCAGATAGAATTAGTTTTGATTTATTGATCAATGCTATGTCATCGCACAGCTCTTCTACAGATTCCATTCTATGGGTGGAGAAAATGATGGTACTGCCTTTTTCTCTGAGCTCAAGAATTTCATCTTTAATAAGGTTGGCGTTTACAGGATCAAATCCTGAGAAGGGCTCATCAAGAATAATTAGTTTGGGCTCATGCAGCACGGTAGAAATAAATTGAATTTTTTGTGCCATTCCTTTAGAAAGGTCTTCTATCTTTTTATTCCACCAATCAAAAATGCCAAGCTTTTTAGTCCAGGCTTTACTTTTTTGTATAGCTTCTTTTCTGGGTAGGTCACGCAATTGGCCAAGGTACACGAGCTGCTCACCAACTTTCATTTTTTTGTAAAGGCCTCTTTCTTCTGGCAAATAGCCTATAGAAGCAATGTGTTTTTGAGATAACTTTTCTCCATTAATAAGTATTTCTCCCTCATCGGCTGCTATTATCTGATTGATAATACGTATAAGAGTAGTCTTCCCTGCGCCGTTAGGCCCTAGTAGACCATATATGCGCTGGGGGGAGATGCTTATGCTTACATTGTCAAGAGCAGTGTGTTCAGCATACCTCTTACTAATGTTAGATACAATAAGTGTTTCCAATATATACTTAGTTTTATGTAAATCTGTAGTCTTAAAAGTAGGGTGTTTATTACAGTACTTTTAATAAAATAAGATTGTAGTTTAAGCTTTCTATTGGAAAGAAAGAAGCTGGATGGTTTAAGCGGTTTGAAATATCAATGAATGAAAGAAACGATTGATAATCTGGGGCTTACTTTTCCTGGAATGTGATGCTGCCCATGCTTACATCTAAGTTAAAGCTGAGTAGATTTTTAGCATTTTCAGAATAAGCGGCATTAACAAAGGTATGTTCGTTAAGCTTTTTAAAAGACTTGGTCAGTTTTACTCTACAAAGCCATGAGTCATTTACTGTAACTATTACAGGAATTTTATTTTCTTCAGGCAGAACTATGAGGAGGTTTCCAGCACCTACACTACCTTTAATCGTACTGGCTACTTGGGGTTTGTCGCTAAAGTCTAAAAGAAGATTTCCAAAACCAATATCTGCTACTACATGTTTGGATTTGGAAAGGTTGAGCTGTTTTACATTTACCGAGCCCAGGTCTACCTTTACATAGAACGTATCCATTACTACGCCATTATCATTTCCTGAGAGGTAGCCAATATTTACATCTGCACTGCCGGTATATACCTTTAACTTACCCACAGAGAGACCAGAGAGATCAATATCAGCTTCTCCAATACCATATTTAAATTGGAGATCGTAGTTTTTATTTTCTTTGAGATATAATTTCCAAAGCTTTTGTTCAGAATCATTAGCTCCTCCAAACATACGGTAAGATATAGATTGGCTAAGACCTTCAGATTGATTGTCTTCAACGTGTAGGGCTACGTTGCAGGTTTTATTCGTTATATCTTTATCATAGGTATGAGAGTATCCGTTCTCATCTTGATTACTATAAACTGTTAAAACCTGACTGTTTAAACTAGGTTTTATAATGCAACTACCATTATTCACACTGAAATTGATATCAACTTTATCTATAGAAGAATCATCCTCTACAGAAAACTGTTTTTTAATTTGTGAGAATGTAGTAGTTACGCAAAATACGCTAACACCTAAGAAAAAAAGTTTTCTCCGCATGGAAGATTAATACGATATTCTAAAATATGTGTTGCGTGAAGAATAAAATTTTTCTACAAAAAAAGAGACAATTCAATCAATTGTCTCTTTTTTATGTAAAATATTATACTATTCGAAGAATTCTCTCATCTTCCCAAATATACTCTTATCATTTTTTCCAGGATTTGGCTTAAAGTTTTCGGAATCTCTCAGGCTTTCCAGCTTTGTTTTTTCATCAGAAGATAAATGTTTTGGAGTCCAAACATTAACATGAATGAGTTGATCACCTTTGCCGTATCCATTAAGGTCAGAAATACCTTTGCCTCTGAGTCTTAATATTTTTCCACTTTGAGTTCCTGCATCTATTTTTATTCGAGCTTTACCTCCTATGGTTGGCACCTCTACTGAAGTACCTAATGCGGCGTCTACAAAACTTACGTATAAGTCGTAAACTATATTATTTCCCTCTCTTACCAGTTCGTCATCTTCTTTCTCCTCTATCACAATCAGCAAGTCTCCTGGTATGCCTCCACCAGGTGCTTCATTCCCTTTGCCAGACATAGAAAGCTGTATGCCGTCACTCACACCACCAGGTATTTTGATGGATATCACCTCTTCTTTAGACTGTAGTCCTGAGCTGTCTACTCCTGGAGGTCTTTGATCTACTAATTGGCCAGAGCCGCCACAGGTAGGACAAGTACTGGTAGAAACCATTTGACCTAGCATGGTATTAACGGCTTTGCGAACCTGACCTGTACCTTGGCAGGTAGTACAGGTTTTGAAAGTAACGCCGTCAGCCTTAACCAGTCTGTTTACCTTTATTTTTTTCTCTACACCTTCAGCAATTTCCTGAAGAGTAAGTTTAAGCTTAATTCTTAAGTTAGATCCTTTTCGCTGACGTCGGCCACGGCCACCGCCACCACCAAAGAAACTGTCAAACGGGCTTCCGCCTCCTCCAAAAATATCCCCAAACTGAGAGAAAATGTCTTCCATGTTCATGCCTCCGGCACCGCCACCACCGAAGCCACCACCATTCATTCCGGCATGTCCGAATCTGTCGTAGCGCTGTCTTTTTTCTGCATTACCTAAAACCTCGTAAGCCTCGGCTGCTTCTTTAAATTTCTCTTCAGCTTCAGCGTTATCAGGGTTTTTGTCTGGGTGAAATTTTATAGCCACTTTACGATAAGCTTTTTTAATCTCATCCTGAGAAGCAGATTTGTCTACACCTAGTATTTCGTAAAAATCTCTCTTAGCCATATTGTTTAGTTTCTTTTATTAAAAAGGTTTAGTTGCCTATCACCACTCTAGCGTGTCTAATAACCTTTTCTTTTAATAAATATCCTTTTTCAATTACATCTACTACCTTTCCCTTGAGCTCTTCAGAAGGTGCAGGTATTTGAGTAATTGCCTCGTGAAGTTCTGTGTCGAAGTCCATTCCCTGTTTGTCTTCCATTGGCTTTAGGCCTTTTTGTTCCAGGGTTTTTTTAAATTTGTTTGAGATGAGAGATACACCTTCTTTTACTGCAGAAAGGTCTGTTTTTTCATCATCAAATGATTTTTCAGCTCTTTCAAAGTCGTCAACAACGGGTAAAAGTGCCGTCATTAGGTCTTCGTTAGCTGTTTGTACCAGATCCAATTTCTCTTTAGCTGTACGTCTTCTGAAATTTTCAAATTCAGAATAGAGTCTTAAATACTTGTCTTTACTTTCTGCTAACTCTTTTTTTAGTTTATCCACTTCACTCTCTGCCTTATTGTCTGTCACTTCTTCATTCTCTTCTGCCACCTCTTCCTGCTTTGTTTCAGATTCCTGCTTTGTTTCAGGCTCTTGGTTCTCTGTTTCAACGTTTTCTGGTGTCTCGTTTTGATCTATATTATCCTTCTTCATGGTTAAAGTAGTTCTAATCTGATTGAATATTACACTTTGGGACAATTATGCTGCCAACTATAATTTTATGTCAAATTGACATTTTTTACTTATTAAGAGACTTCCAGAGCATGTCTTTTAGCTCTAAAAGACCCTTTTGGGCAATGGATGATATGAAAATATGAGGGATGCTTTCTGGAAGTTCTTGCTTCATTTCTTCGATGAGTTCATCATCTAGCATATCTGATTTTGAAATGGCTAAAATGCGTTCCTTGTCCAGTAATTCAGGGTTATAGGTTCTAAGCTCATTTAGTAATATTTCATACTCCTGTTGAATACCCTCAGCATCTGCCGGGATCAAAAATAGAAGGATAGAGTTTCTTTCTATATGTCTTAGAAATCTAATTCCTAGTCCTTTTCCTTCCGAAGCCCCTTCGATAATTCCTGGTATGTCTGCCATTACAAAAGATTTATAATCTCTATAGGCAATAACTCCAAGGTTAGGCGTGAGGGTAGTAAAAGGATAATCTGCAATTTCGGGCTTGGCTGCCGAAAGTGCCGATAGAAGCGTGGATTTGCCTGCATTAGGAAATCCAACTAGACCTACATCTGCAAGTAGTTTCAGCTCAAGGATGATCCACTCTTCTATGCCCTCTTCACCTGGCTGTGCATATCGCGGCGCCTGATTAGTGGCAGTTTTGAAGTTTTCATTGCCTAGGCCGCCTCTACCTCCTTCGGTAAGTATTTTTTCTTCTCCATCTTCGGTTACTTCAAAGCGTATTTCACCTGTTTCCGCATCTTTGGCTACTGTGCCCAATGGCACTTCTAAAATAATATCTTCCCCTTGGGCGCCAGATCTACGACCTCCCTCACCGGGCTTACCGAGCCCCGCAATAACATGTTTTTTATATTTGAGATGCAACAGTGTCCATAGTTGAGAGTTACCCCTCAGGATGATATGGCCTCCTCGCCCGCCATTTCCACCGTCAGGTCCTCCTTTAGGAACGTGCTTTTCTCTTCGGAAATGGGCTGACCCAGCACCGCCTGCTCCTGACCTGGAGCAGAATTTTACGTAGTCAATAAAGTTAGATGATGACACGCAGTATTATTTTTCTACACTTAAAGAATCTACTACTTCGCTAATCTTGTCGAAGATTTTATCAATGCTGCCTACTCCGTCAATAGCATTGTATTTCCCTTGCTCTTTGTAGTACTCAGAAACAGGAAGCGTTTCTTCTTGGTAAACGTTTATTCTATTGTTGATTTTTTCTTCATTTTGATCATCTGCGCGGCCAGATACTTTTCCTCTTTCTAGTAAACGGGTTCTTAGTTCTTCAAAAGGAACTTCCAACGCTATCATACCTGAAATAGGAGTGCCTTTGCCATCCATAAGTTTATCAAGAGCCTTTGCCTGGGTTACAGTTCGAGGGAAGCCGTCAAAAATAAAACCATTAACATCTTCTGTGTTTTTGATTTTATCATCTACCATGCCTATTACTACCTCATCAGGCACGAGATTTCCGTCATCCATATATTTCTGAGCAAGTTTACCTAGCTCAGTACCCTCTTTTAAATGTTTTCTAAAAAGGTCTCCCGTAGAAATGTGTGTGAGATTGTATTTGCTAATGAGCTTTTCGCTTTGAGTGCCTTTTCCTGCTCCCGGAGGGCCAAATAATACTATGTTTAGCATGGAGTTGTGTTTTTTTATAAATATAAGGGAAATTAAGGGATTAGTCTTTGAGTTGATAAATGTCTTTTAAGTTTCTTCCTAAGCCATCATAATCAAGACCATAACCTAGTACAAATTTTTCTGGTATGCTGAAGCCTATGTATTTTATCTTATCTCCTAAATCATTAGAGGCTGGCTTTTGTAATAGCGTAATCACTTCCACTGAGCTGGCACCCAGTGATATGAATTCTTCTAGAATTTTAGTGATAGTTCTGCCCGTGTCCACAATATCTTCAATGATAATTACATCTTTGTTAAAGATGGTTTCGTTCAGTCCTATGAGTTGCTTCACATTTCCAGTGCTTTCCATTTCCTCATAGCTAGCTACTTTTACAAAGGAGATCTCGCATGGGATCGCCACTTCTTTAAGTAAATCTGCAGCAAACATAAATGAGCCATTCAGGATAGCAATGAACAAGGGGCGTTTATCCTTATAATCACTATTAATGGAGGTGCCCAATTCTGCTATTCTGCTAGAAATTTCGCTTGCGCTGATGTATTCTACGAATTCTTTATCCTTTACAATCATAATAATCAATAAAAAAGCCTTTTGTCTCCAAAAGGCCTGCAAATATAAAAATTATATTTTAATAAGTCATGTTTCAGCGTGTCGCAGGGTGTATTCTTTGCCTTCTCGGCCATAATTTAACACTTATTTAAAGCACTTTCATTAAGTATTGATAGAAACGGATCATGCAGCTAATGTCATGCTTATGAACTTTTTCATGAGGTGAATGTACATTATCTTCAGCAGCGCCTATAAAACACCAGTCGAAAGGATAGGGTGATGTTTGTAGCTCTCGACCATCACTAGATCCACTTCCTTCCACTTCTAGTTGGAAGTCTATGCTAGACTCATGGGCATGCTGAATGATTTTCTGAATATAAGCTTTTCTAGGGATGTTGCGGTCTCTCATAGATATTACAACTCCCTTTCCAGGATGTACACCATCAGTTATCCATGTAATGTCAGAAATGAGTGCTTGTTTAATCTTCCACTTTTCATAGATAAACTTGGCCAGGTAAGGAACGGAGCCGCCGCCATGTTCTTCCCAGGTGCTGAACACAATGACTCCATCAGTAAGTGTTTCGGCGAGTTTTAGAACATTATAAACGCCTAGCCTATTGTCTAGGTAGCAAGATGAGATGTATTCTTCTGTTTCTTCAAACTCACATTTAAAAACCAGATCAGTACCTGTTTCGATGGGGCGGCCAAACTTATAAAATAGCTGATGGTCCTCGCTCACTTCCAGCTCACATTCTATTGGCCCGAGGTTATCCTGGCCAACTAGCTGATAGCCGGTTTGAGCGTCTGGGCCTCCAATGGGTACTAATTGGTTTTGATACCTGACAGTAAAACCAATGGAATCTATATGAGCAAAAACGGCTGTCCTTGGGGAGCCAAATTTCAGAATGATACAGTCCTGAAAGTCATCACCTTCATATATCTCTGGAGAACTTTTCCAAAGGTGTTTGTTATCATTAATATAGTCAAGTAGGAATTTTTTCATTAAACCTTCGTTCCCAGAAGGAGCATGGACTTGACAAAGGCTTTGTAATAATTTCATAAAAACTGAAATTTGATTATATAATTAAATTTAAGAGAATGATAACCGGTTAATTGTTTAATTTTACCCTACATTAAAAGTTATTAAATAATAAGAATTATAAATAAATATCGTCCAAACCATTAAATGCTGAATATTCTAAACCATTCACCATCCGCCATTAATCATTTCTTATACGAAATGCGGCATAAAGATATCCAAAAGGACCGAGCCAAATTTCGAAATAACTTAAAAAGGTTAGGAATGATCATGGCCTATGAAATATCCCGAGAGTTCACTTATTCAGCAAAGACAATAACTACCCCGCTGGCAGAGCACGAGGTGCAGCTAATGGATGATAAACCTGTATTGATAGGTGTGTTACGTGCAGCCACCCCGTTTTTGGATGGCTTTATTGATGTGTTTGATGATTCTGACGTGGGCTTTATTGGAGCTTATAGAGTACAGGAAGGTGAAGAGGTAGGAGCTACGCTCGAGTATAAAGCCACTAATTCTTTAGAAGGGAAGGTTGTGATTTTGGTAGATCCTATGTTAGCTACTGGTAAATCTGTGCTGACCTCGGTAAATACCTTGATAATGAGTGGGAAACCATCTCATGTGCACATAGCCGCAGCAGTGGCGGCACCGGAGGGAGTGAATTATATTTCTGAAAATCTAAAAGTTAAACACACCATTTGGACAGCGGCACTTGACGAAAAACTCAACGAAAAGTCATATATAGTGCCTGGACTGGGAGATGCAGGAGATCTTTGTTTTGGCCCTAAACTGTAAGTAAATTTCTATGTTATCAGAAATATCTGTACTGATAGTTGGCTTAATTATACTTATAGTAGGAGGAGATCTTTTAGTGCGAGGCGCATCTAGTATAGCCTTAAGATCACATATCTCTCCCTTAGTGGTGGGGCTTACTATTGTAGCTTTTGGAACTTCTGCTCCTGAACTTTTAATCAGCATTAAGGCTGCTTTGGGAGGGAGTCCAGATATGACCATGGGAAACGTAGTGGGGTCCAATATATGTAACCTTGGTTTGGTGCTAGGTATTACTGCCATGATAGCTCCTATTATGGTGAGGCCAGATAGTATAAGAATAGACTGGCCAGTGACAATGGGAAGTTCTTTACTATTATACTATGTGGTGAAGGAAGATGTGTCCATGATTAAGGCTTATGAGGGGGCCATATTCATACTGTTTCTTGTCATATATACTGTTTTCATTATAAGGAAATCCAGAAAAGAAACTAAAGCCAAGATATCTAAAAGTGAAGGTTTAGATATTCCTAAGGCCTCCAAAAGTTTATGGAAAGACGTTTTACTAATCTTAGCCGGTTGTTTAGGACTTTACTTTGGCTCTGAGTGGTTTGTAGGTGGGGCTAAAGAAATGGCAGGATTCCTTGGAGTAAGTGAAAGGGTGATAGGAATTACCGTTCTGGCTTTAGGGACTAGCCTTCCTGAGTTAGTGACTGCCATAGTGGCATCCTTAAAAAAACAGACTGATTTGGCCCTGGGAAACCTCATGGGATCGAACATTTTTAATATCCTTTCCATTTTAGGTATAACAAGTATTATAAAAAATATTCATGTTAGTGATCAGATTATACATCATGACATGGTAGCTATGCTATTATTAACACTGATATTATTTCCTCTTATGATTTATAAACGAGTGGTTGGGAGAATAGCAGGAGCTTTTTTGTTATGCTTGTATTTAGTATATACTTATACTGTAATTATTTGATGGAACCAGATATATTTAAGGTATTAAGCATTATTTTACTCACAATGCTAAAGTTTATAGCAGGGCCTACATTAGGTTTTGCAGGAGGGTTTAGTTTGCTTAATACTATTCTTATCACTATCACAGGCATGATGTGCAGTGTATTTCTTTTTACTTTTTTGGGTGATTTTCTTAGAGAAAAGGTGTTTGCCAGATTTTTCAAGAAAAAACGAAGATTCACGAAAAGAAGCCGTCAGTTTGTTACTATCTGGAAGAAGTATGGAATAGTAGGCGTAGCTGCTCTTACCCCTTTAATATTCACACCTATAGGAGGCACGATACTGCTTAGCAGTATGGGCACTCCTAAAAAAACTATCATTTTTGTAATGTTACTCAGTGCTATATTTTGGGCCTGTTTCTTCTCTAGTATCATTCATTTTTTTGGAATGAAAATTCTGCCAGAATTTATGCAGTAATTTTTCTTATTCCTGATCTTCGTCTGACAGCATTTCGATATCCTGAATAAGTACAGATTTTGATATTTTCTGGCCGGTAGGTGTGGTAGCTAATCCACCTAGAGCAGTTTCTTTGTAGCGAGCTTCCATACTTTGCCCTACTTCACCCATTGCGTCTACACATTCATCTACAGGAATCACTCCGCTTAAATTTGCCAGAGCCATTTGTGCAGATGAATTAGCAATGGCTGCAGCGCTTGCGTTTCGGACCACGCAAGGTACTTCTACCAGGCCGGCTACGGGGTCACAGACTAACCCCAGCATGCATTGAATAGTGATGGCTACAGCATTGAAAATCTGATCCACATCTCCTCCCAGGCAGTATACTATAGCTCCAGATGCCATAGCGGCAGCACTGCCGGTCTCTGCCTGGCAGCCTCCGACAGCTCCTGCCAGTGATGCTTTTTGTTCTATAATAAGTGCTATGCCTGCTCCAATTAGCAAACCCTCTAGGATTTTCTGATCATCGAGGCCATGAATTTCTTGTAAAGTATAAAGAACACCGGGTAGAATGCCTGAGGCGCCAGCAGTAGGGGCAGCTACTATTCTTCCCATGCAAGAATTGACTTCTTTAGCCGCTAATGCTCTTGAAATAAGATTTTGAAATTCTTTTGATAACACTACTTGCTGGTGTTGAAAAACTTTTTTAGCTCCATTGTTGATCATTCCGGAGCGAGAACTCATATCTTCATTAAGGCCAGTTTCTACCGCTTCTTTCATTACTCCATATGCTTTTTGTAGGCCTGCCCATATTTCGTCAGGTATGCGCCCTTTCTGTTCCTGCTCGTAATCAAGAACAGTTTCGTGGAGCTTTAAATCGTGCTCAGCGCAGTATTTTTTCCAGCTTGCAAAGTCATTGAACAAAAAAGCCATATTATTTTTCGTTTAGGGTATTGAAATTATATTCAAAGGTATCATTAGGAGAGACACATCTGCAAATAGATAGCATACTATATAAAATTTTAGTGGAATATAGACTTTAGAAGTGTGATGATATGCCAAAAAAGAAAAGGCCGTCACAAACTAGTTGAGTGACGGCCTTTCTTATATGTTATTATCTAATGGGATTATCCATTCATAGAAATAAGGAATTCTTCGTTATTTCTGGTTCCTTTCATTTTAGAAAGTAAGAAATCCATAGCCTCATTAGAGTTCATGTCAGACATAAACTTGCGTAGGATCCATACTCTTTGAAGTTCTTCTTCAGAAAGTAATAAATCTTCTCTACGAGTACCAGAAGCAGGTACATCAATAGCAGGATAAACTCTTTTGTTAGAAAGTTTTCTATCCAGTTGAAGTTCCATGTTACCAGTTCCTTTAAATTCTTCAAAGATTACTTCATCCATTTTAGATCCTGTTTCTATTAGAGCAGTAGCTATAATAGTTAATGACCCTCCATTCTCTACATTTCTTGCAGCTCCAAAGAATCTTTTAGGTTTGTGAAGAGCATTAGCATCAACACCACCTGATAATATTTTACCTGATGAAGGTACAGTAGTGTTATAAGCTCTTGCAAGTCTGGTGATGGAATCAAGTAGAATAACTACATCATGACCACACTCTACCATTCTCTTTGCTTTCTCTAATACCATGCTGGAAACCTTCACGTGTCTCTCTGCTTGCTCATCAAAAGTTGAAGATACTACCTCTGCTTTTACGCTTCTGGCCATATCGGTAACCTCTTCAGGTCTTTCATCTATTAATAATATGATGAGATAGCACTCAGGATGGTTTTCAGCAATAGCATTTGCTATATTTTTAAGTAGTACCGTTTTACCTGTTTTAGGTTGTGCTACTATCATACCTCTTTGTCCTTTTCCTATTGGAGAGAAAAGGTCAAGAATACGTGCTGAATAGTTATCAGCCTTAGAGCTTAACTTAATTTTTTCTTCTGGAAATAGAGGCGTTAGGTACTCAAAAGGAACCCTGTCTCTTATTTCTTCAGTAGTCTTTCCGTTTACATTTTCTACCCTAAGTAGAGCAAAATATTTTTCCCCTTCTTTTGGAGGTCTGATTTGTCCTTTTACAGTATCACCAGTTTTAAGACCAAATAATTTGATTTGGGAAGGCGAAACGTAAATATCATCAGGGCTGGCAAGGTAATTATAGTCAGAAGAACGCAAGAAACCATATCCATCTTGCATGATTTCCAGTACACCTTCATTTTCGATTACCCCATCGAAATCGCGTACATTACCTTCTTTCTTCTTACCTCTGTTATTGTTGTTGTTATTATTGCTGTGACTTTCGCCTTTGCTGTCATTGTTATCTTTCGCTTTAACTTCAGCTTTCTCCTTATTTTCATTAGGAGCGGGCTTGCGTTCTCTGCGAGGTTTGTTTTCTTCAGCACTTTCCTTTTCCTTATCCTCTTTAGGTTTAGGAGCAGTCGCTTCTTTTTTAGGGTTTTCGTCAAAAGAAGTGATTTTATCATCTATCTCTATGTTAAAAGACTCAAGAAGCTCTTCAGCTGAAAGATCTGTATCTTTCTTGTCTTTTTTTTGAGCTTTTACATTTTCTCTTTTTCTAGGTCTTTTTGCTTTTTCTTCCTTAGGAGTTTCTGTAGCGCTGGTGGTTTTGCTATCGGAAGCTTTTTTCTTGGGTAGGTCGCTTTCGGGAGTTACGGCTTGCTGATCGAGTATTTTGTAGATTAACTCCTGCTTAGAAAGCCTTTTGTAGTTTTTCAGGCCTAGTTCCTCCGCTATCTCCTTGAGCTCTGAAAGAAGCCTTACGTTCAATTCTTCAATGGTGTACATAAATTCTTAGTGCTGAATTCTTTTTAAAATAAATGGGTAAATTTTAACAATTAACATGAGTTGTATCTTAATACGAACACTTGATTAAAGTGAATCTGTAGCTATTGAGTAGCTTATAAGATTGTTTCTAGATGGTATATTGAGTTGTTAGAAAAAATAAGCTTTAATGAATCGGAATGTCTTTTAAAGCTTCTTTAAAGTTATCTTTGATAATGCAATATTATACTAACCGCGCTCAATTGTCAAATTTTTATCACTAAATAATTATTCTTGAAGAGAAAAAGTGCGTTTTTACTTTGAAAATCCCTTATTTTTGCCACTGTTTTTAATATAATATTATGCTACAGGTAACCTATATTCGGGAAAATAAGGACCAAGTAATTGCTGGTCTCGGAAAAAGAAAGTTTGCAAACGCAGAAGATGTCATTAATGAAGTGTTAGAACTTGATGACTTAAGAAAGTCTACACAGCAGAAACATGACGAAGCTCAGTCGGAATCAAACGCGCTTTCCAAGGAAATAGGTACTCTTATGAAAGCCGGCAAGAAGGATGAGGCTGAAGAAATAAAACAAAAAACGGCGGACCTAAAAGTACAGGTTAAGGACCATGGAGAGAGGCTTACACAGTATGAAAGCGATTTAAAGGCTTTGTTATATAAAATACCTAATGTTCCTAATAACGACGTGCCTGAGGGGGCCGGAGAAAATGATAACGTTACGGTAGAGCAACATGGAGATGTGCCTGAACTTTTTGAAGGAGCATTGCCTCATTGGGAGCTCATAAAGAAGTATGATATCATTGATTTTGAGCTGGGAAATAAAATAACCGGAGCAGGCTTTCCTGTATATAGAGGCAAAGGAGCTCGTTTGCAGCGCTCTTTGGTTAACTATTTTCTAGATAAAGCGGTGGAAGCAGGTTATATGGAAGTGCAACCTCCAATTCTTATCAATGAAGAAAGTGGATATGGTACTGGTCAGCTTCCGGATAAGGATGGTCAGATGTACTTCGTGAGAGAAGAGAATTTCTACTTAATACCTACAGCAGAAGTGCCTATTACTAATATGTACAGAGATGTAATAGTTAATAGTGATGATTTACCTATTAAGCATGTTGGTTTTACACCTTGCTTCAGAAGAGAAGCCGGCTCATGGGGGGCTCATGTGCGTGGTTTGAATAGACTTCATCAGTTTGATAAGGTGGAAATTGTTGAAATTCATCATCCTGATGACTCTTACGCAGCTCTTGAAAGAATGTGTAATCATGTAAAAGGTCTGTTAGAAAGCCTTAATCTGCCATACCGTGTGCTTAATTTGTGTGGAGCAGATTTATCATTTACTTCTGCTCAGACATTTGATATGGAAGTGTTCTCTGCTGCGCAGCAAAAATGGCTGGAGGTAAGTTCTGTAAGTAACTTTGAGACTTATCAGGCCAATAGGCTTAAGTTGAGATGTAAAGGGAAAGATAATAAGAGCTTCTTTTTGCATACTCTAAATGGTAGTGCATTAGCTTTACCTAGAATTTTAGCGGCTATTTTAGAAAACAATCAGACTGAAGATGGAATTAAAATTCCAGAGGTATTAGTGCCTTACACTGGTTTTGATTCAATTAACTAATTTATAATACTTAAGATGGAGGGGGAATTCGCCATCCATCAATTTTTACTGGTAGATGTTTTTTACTTGTTCTAAATTTAGGTTCAATTCCAAGTTGACTATGAACATGAAACATCTATCAGTTTTTTTATTCCTACCATTATTAATTATATCCTGTAAAAAGAAGAAAGAGGTGGAAGATAACAAATTAACTTATCCTGAAACTGCAACGGTAGATACTGTAGATAACTATTTTGGAGAGAACGTACCAGATCCTTACCGATGGTTAGAAGATGATCAATCTGAAGCTACCAAGAGTTGGGTGAAAGCAGAAAACGAGGTCACTTTTGGCTATCTGAATAAAATCCCTTTTAAAGAAGATATAAAAGGCAGGTTGGAAGAGCTTTTTAATTATGAAAGGGTTTTCGCTCCTGCTAAACATGGAGATTATTACTATTTCTATAAAAATGACGGCCTGCAAAATCAGAATGTGCTTTATAGAAAAAAGGGTGAAGACGGTGAAGCAGAGGTTTTTTTAGATCCTAACAAATTTACTGAAGATGGCACTATTTCTTTAGCAGGTGCTTCTTTTACTAAAGATGGGTCTCTGTTTGGGTATCTCATTTCTGAAGGAGGTTCTGATTGGAGAAAGGCCATAGTTTTAAATGCTGAAACTAAAGAGCAGGTAGGGGACACTCTTAAGGATATTAAATTTAGCGGAATAGCCTGGAAAGGGACGGAGGGGTTTTACTACAGTAGTTATGATAAGCCGAAAGAAGGCTCTACATTATCAGGTAAAACCCAGCTTCATAAATTGTATTATCATAAAATAGGAACCCCTCAAGCTGATGATGAACTAATTTTTGGAGGTGAGCAGACACCAAGAAGGTATATTGGGGCTTACCTTACTGAAGATCAAAGGTTTCTTGTCATTAGTGCTGCTGAAAGGACCAGTGGCAATGAACTTTACATAAAAGATTTGAGTAAGCCCGATAGTGAAATTCAACCTATTGTTGAGGGCTATGATAGTGAACAATCTGTATTACTTAATGACGGAGATCGACTGATTATAAGTACTAATCTACATGCACCAAACGGTAAGTTAGTTGAAGCGGATATTGCTAATCCGACACCGGATTACTGGAAAGATCTGATTCCTGAAACAGAAAATGTGCTATCAGCTGGCAGTGCTGGAGGGAAAATATTTGCTGATTATATGATAGATGCTAAAACAGCGGTGAAACAATATGATCTTCATGGGAATTTTGAACATGAGATTGAGCTGCCAGGCATTGGTTCTGCCTATGGTTTTGAAGGTAAAGCAGAAGACAAGGAACTCTATTACACTTTTACCTCATTTACTTACCCTTCTACTATTTTTAAATATGATATAGCATCAGGTAAATCAACCTTATATCAGCAGGCTAATGTGGATTTTAATCCAGAGGATTATGAGACCAAGCAGGTTTTTTATAATAGTAAAGATGGTACGAAAGTGCCTATGTTTATAGTTCATAAAAAAGGGCTAGAACTAGATGGTAAAAATCCAACTTACTTATATGCTTATGGGGGGTTCAATGTTAGTCTTACACCTTCTTTCAGTACTAGCCGTATAGTGTGGTTAGAAAATGGAGGGGTTTATGCGCAGCCTAGCCTTAGGGGAGGAGGTGAGTATGGACAAGAGTGGCATAAGGCAGGTACCAAAATGCAGAAGCAAAATGTATTTGATGACTTTATTGCTGCGGGTGAATATTTAATAGAGAATAAATATACCTTTCATGATTATTTGGCGATATCTGGGGGTTCTAATGGAGGACTATTGGTAGGGGCTACCATGACTCAACGTCCGGATTTGGCGAAAGTGGCCTTTCCTGCAGTAGGTGTAATGGATATGCTAAGGTATCATACCTTTACCGCCGGAGCTGGTTGGGCATATGATTATGGTACTGCCGAAGATTCAAAGGAAATGTTTGAGTACCTATATGGCTACAGTCCGGTGCATAATGTGAGGGAGAATGTTGAGTACCCTGCTACTATGGTTACTACCGCTGATCATGATGATAGGGTGGTGCCAGCGCATTCGTTTAAATTTGCGGCTGAGCTTCAAAAACACCAAGTTGGAGATAATCCTGTATTGATAAGAATAGAAACGGATGCGGGGCATGGAGCAGGAAAGCCAATAGCTAAAATTATAGAAGAGGAAGCAGATAAATACGCTTTTGCTTGGTATAATATGGGTTACACTCCTCAGTTTGAGAACAAGAATGAATAAATAATGATCAGAGAAGGGAGAATAGAAGACCTGCCACAGGTATTGGCACTAATAAAAGAGCTGGCTGTTTATGAAAAGGCTGGTGAAGAGGTAGAAAATACCGTTGAGCAAATGGAAAGAGATGGCTTTGGCCCGAATCCAGCTTATGGGTTATTTGTAGCAGAGTCTGAGAAAGGTGATATTGTAGGTATAGCCATCTATTATTATCGTTATTCTACCTGGAAAGGCAGGAGAATATATTTAGAAGATATTGTAGTTACGGAAAGTGAAAGAGGTAACGGCTTGGGCAAGAAGCTTTTTGATACTGTAATAGCCAAAGGAAAAGAAGAAAAATGTACAGGAATGGTATGGCAGGTTCTAGATTGGAACGAACCTGCCATTAATTTTTACAAAAAATACTATGATGCAGATTTAGATTCTGAGTGGATTAACTGCAGCATAAATTTTTAAAATTTCAACTATAAACGATGTGCTCAAAAGGAACATCTACCATGTCGGCAATCTCTTTGCCTAGCTCTGCCATGTCTTCATCTTCAGGATCATATTTCCACCTTACCATGATCTGGTTGCCGAAAATGAAGAATTTGTTGAGCTCAAATAGAATATCCAAGAGCATTTTTGTGGAAGAAGTATTGAGATACTCCATTTCTAAGTCTAGAAAGGTCTCTTTCTGAGGACTTTGGAAATAGGTTCTTAGCCACCCTATTATAGCCTGATGAAAGGGGGCCGTGTCTTCCATGAATGATCTGCCTACTATAGATAACTTGCCTGAAGAGTAGTCCAGAAAAACTTTCGGACTGTCTTCGGTTGATTCTAGGTATAATGCATTCATGAAACAAAAGTAGGAAGAAATTGTAAAATTCATTTGAAAGTAAGTATTTTTTATATACTTAAATCAGAAGAATTAATCAACTTGTTGTAGTAACGTCCTGAATGCTACGTGTTTATCTTTGTAGTTTTTGTGTAACAGTTGAACTATAGAAGGAGCATGATTATCTAAATAATCGACCACCTTATCTACACTTTCTGTAAAGTATTGAAAAGAGTAAGAAACACTGGCTTCTTCGTCTTGACCCAAAACTTTATAAATCTGGCAATCTTTAAACAAACCTGTCGCCATTACCTTTGGAATATAAGTTGCCTTCATCCATGATAGCCACTCTTGCTCTACATCGCTGTCAATACCTATAGTTACGTTATAAAGAACCATGATTAATTATGTAAAATGATTAAATATTTAAAATTATTAATCTCAATTGCGAAAATTCTTTTGCAAAGCCAAAATTATGATTATTTTCATAGATTATGGCTTTATTATTTTACAAAAAAAGGCCTCTAAATTATTTCTATTTTGTGTTCATACTAGTGTTTATGGCAGGGTGCCATCAAACTACAAATGAAAGTAATGAACCGGAAGAAGAAGAGATTCCGACTGTTAGACCAGTTGATTTTGATCTTGAAGAAATTAGGAAAAGAGGCTCTATTATAGCTATTGTGGATAATAGCTCAACAGGCTATTTTCTATACAGAGGCCGCCCTATGGGGTATGAATATGATTTACTTTCTCTCTATGCTAAACAAATAGGGGTAACACTTGAAATAAAAGTTACACCCAGTATAGATGAGGCATTTGAAATGCTTAATAATGGAGAAGGAGATATCATTGCTTACTCTTTGGCTATAACCAGGGCTAGAAAAGAAATAGTTGATTTCACTCATAGTCATTATAGTACCCGGCAGGTGCTGGTACAGCGCAAGCCTAGAAATTGGAGGAGGATGACCCGTGAAGAGATCGATAAAAAGCTTATCAGAAATCAGGTAGATCTTATAGGTAAGGAGGTAAACGTGCGTAAGAGCTCATCTTTTGTAGATAGGCTGCAGAATCTTTCTGATGAAATAGGTGGAGATGTGCTAATTATTGAAGAACAAGACAGTGCTGAAGCAGAGGAGTTGATCAGAGAAGTAGCCTTTTCAGAAATAGATTATACCATTTCTGATGAAACGGTGGCCCTTGTAAATGCTTCTTATTATCCTATTTTGGATGTGAGAACGGCTATTAGTTTTCCTCAGCAGATTGCCTGGGCCGTGCGTAAAAATTCTGATGAGCTACTTACTTCTTTAAATGATTGGATAGCTCAAATAAAAAGGAAGCCTACTTTCAATATTATTTATAATAAGTATTTTAAAAGTCCCAGAGCTTCGTTAATTCGAGCTAAAAGTAGCTATTCTTCTATGGGAGGAGAGAAAATCAGCATTTATGATGATATTATAAAAGTAGCAGCAGATAGCATTGGGTGGGATTGGCAATTATTGGCAGCTCAGATATATCAGGAGTCACATTTTGATCCTAATGCAGAATCTTGGGCTGGGGCTATAGGTCTTATGCAGATAGTACCCGAAACGGGAGAGAGGTATGGCGCTACAGATTTAACTGACCCGATAGATAATATTATGGCTGGAGTGCATTTACTCAGATTTTTAGATGACCTATGGTCTAAAACCATTAAGGATGCCGATGAGAGAATCAAATTTGTGCTAGCCAGTTATAATGTTGGTCTGGGCCATGTGGTAGATGCACGCGAATTAGCTAAGAAGTATGGCCGAGATCCGGTTACCTGGGACCATAATGTGGAGTATTTCCTTTTAATGAAGTCTAAGCCAGAGTTTTTTCGTGACCCTGTTGTTAAGTCTGGTTATTGCCGTGGTGAAGAACCTGTCAATTATGTGAAGGAAATCTTAAGCAGGTATCAACAATATAGGCAGCTGATATCTACATAGAAGGTAGTTGGTTGATTATTGATTCAAAATCGAGGTGCTCCCATTGGCTTTCAAGATTAGGGGAAGCCATCACTTTATCCATAATAGAGGCCTGAAGCTTACCCAATGCCGCTGCTTTAGAATATCTGATGTTTTCGTTGAAAGTGACCATGGAATAAATAGGAATCCATTTTTCTGGATATAGCTCATTCAGTTTTGCTTCTATTTTTTTACGTAGAAGAAAATCGTTATCTGCTACATGATCTCGCATTTCGATGAAATTCTTGAGGGCCAGATCTGAAATAGCATTGGCATCAGGAGTTCTCATTTGGCTATATTCAGGAAGAGCTAAATCCCAATTATCTTCAAATTGGGTAAGTAAATCATTTAAAACTCTACAATCTTCAAAACCGCAGTTCATGCCCTGACCATAAAAAGGAACTATGGCATGTGCTGCATCTCCAATCAATAATGAACGATTTTTATACCATGGAGAGGATCTTACCGTGACTAGCGCAGAAGTAGGGTTGCTGTGAAAATCATTCAACAGGTCAGGCATCAGTTCATAAGCATCAGGGAATTCTTTCTTAAAGAAATTTATAATGGCCTCGTCAGAGTGCAGCTGATCAAAGGACTGGTCGCCTTCAAAAGGGAAGAATAGCGTACAGGTAAAGCTGCCATCCAGATTAGGGAGGGCGATTAGCATAAAATTTCCTCTAGGCCATATGTGTAATGAATTTTTATCTATTTTAAAATCATTGGTTGATGAGGGAGGAATCGATAGCTCTTTATAGCCATGTTCCAAATACTGCTGTGAATAATTGAAGCGGGAAGTGTGCTCCATTGCTTGCCTGATAACAGAAAAGGCACCATCTGCACCAATTATAATGTCAGAAGATATCTTTTTATCATTCAAGAGAAGAATGTTGTTATTTAAGTCTACTTCCTTACATTTTTGGTTGAAGAATACTTCAACGCCAGTGGCTTCTGCAGCATCTAGCAATAATGAGTTTAATCCACTTCTAGAGATAGAGTAAATGGCTTGTCCGCTTTTTCCATAAGGTTGAAAAGTTAACTCTCCTTTCTCATTGTGCATCATTCTGCCTTTCATAGGAATGGTCAGCTTTTCTGCTTTTTCTTTTAAGCCCACCTCCTGTAGCGGTAGCCAGCCTCTATTACTAAGAGCCAGGTTGATGGATCTTCCAGCAGAAATATCTGCTTTTCTAAGGTCAGGCCTGCTTTCGAATAATGAAACTTTATAGCCTCTTTTGGCCAGGTATACGGACATTAGACTGCCTACTAAGCCGGCACCTACAATAGATATTTTTTCAACTTTATTCATTGGGTACAGCTTGTTTTAAGATGTCATAAAATCGGTATACTTCTGAAAAGGTATTATAAAGGGGTACGGGAGCTACTCTGATGGCATTGGGTTCGCGCCAGTCAGCTACTACGCCTGCTTCTGTAAGTTGATTAAAGGCGGCTTTGCCATTCTTTTTAGCTTCTAATGACAGCTGGCAACCTCTTTCGGCGGGGTTCTCAGGTGTTATTATCCGGATACCCTCTAATTTTTTTAACAAAAACTCAAGAAAGCCAGTAAGCTCGATGCTCTTTTTTCTTAGGGCTTCCATACCTGCCTTGTCGAATATTTCCAAGGCCGCTAAGTTTATAGCGCTGCTCATAATGTTAACGTTGCTCGTTTGCCATCCATCGGCGCCGGGCATGGGTTTGAAGCCTTTTTCCATTTTAAATCGGGAGCTTTCATCGTGGCCCCACCAGCCCGCCAGGCGAGGAGTATCTGGGTTGAGGCCGTGCTTGTCATGAACAAATATGCCGCTGATTCCACCTGGCCCAGAGTTTAAATATTTGTAAGTGCACCAGGCGGCAAAGTCAACCTCATCATCATGAAGTGAAAGAGGAACATTGCCTGCAGCATGTGCTAAGTCAAAGCCAGCAATTGCACCCACTTTGTGAGTTGCTTCGGTAATTTCTTTTATAGGAAAGAATTGACCGGTGTAATATTGTACTGCTCCAAAAAGCACCAGTGCAAGCGAATCTCCTGCTTCATCGATGGCGCTGTTAATATCATCTATGTCTAAGGTATTCTTCCCTTCTTTAGGGTGTACCTCGATCAAAGCGTCTTCATAATCAAAGCCATGCAATTTTATCTGACTTTCTACAGCATATTGATCTGAAGGAAAAGCTCCTGCTTCCATGATGATCTTATACCTTTCTTTTGTTGGTCTGTAAAAAGAGATGAGCAAAAGATGGAGGTTAGTGGTAAGGCTATTCATAGAAACCACCTCGGAGGGGTTAGCCCCCATTATTTTAGAAAGTGTCTCTTTGCTGAATTTGTGATATTCAAACCAAGGTCTTTTGTTGGAATGAAAATGACCTTCTACACCTAGTGTGGCCCAACCTTCTAATTCTTCGTTTACATATTTTGCTGTGGTTTTGGGCTGAAGTCCCAGACTGTTGCCTGTAAAGTAAATACTGGCTTTGCCGTTGAGCTCAGGGATGTGAAATTGATCTCTGAAGTCTTTGAGAGAATCTATTTGGTCTTTATGTTGAGCAAATTCTAAAGAATCCTGATAGTCCATGGCTTTTACTTTTAACTCAATATTACCCAAAAATTTTCATCTGTGCGCCCTTGATAATGCCTTCGTGTTTTAAAAGCCATTCTTTCTTATCTAAGCCTCCGGCGAAACCAACTAGTTGGCCATCTTTACCTATTACGCGGTGACAAGGGATTATAATCGGTAACTTGTTCTTGCCATTTGCCGTGCCTGCAGCTCTTATACATTTGACATCTCCCAACCTGAGGGCAAGTTCAGAATATGAAATAGTTTTTCCATAAGGTATTTTTGTGAGTTCAGACCATACTTTATTTTGAAAGGCGGTTCCATTGAGCAGCAAAGGGACGGTAAAAGTTTTGAGGGTGCCTTTAAAGTATTGATCCAGTTCAGCAATGCAATGATCAATTACGTTGCTTTTTTTACTTTCTGATGGATCAATATCAGAAGGATTAAAAGTGATCGATAAAAGGCTTTCTTCATTAGCTTCAATACAAAGGGGGCCAACAGGAGATTGAAATAGTTTCTTCATTAACCTATTAAACAAATTTTTTGTCAGATTCCATTACATGGCCGCAGTTATCACAGGTCCGCAGCTTTTCAGAACTATAAAACTCTTTGAACCTGGGTAGAAAGTCTGTTTCAATATTATGAAGAGGAAAATAGGTTTCGTGTAGTTTGTGGTTGCATTTTTCACAATACCAGAGAAGGCCATCGGTAAAATTCTCGTCTCTTTTTCGCTCTATGACTAGCCCTACACTTCCGGCAGATCTGATAGGAGAGTGAGGTACTTTGGCAGGGTTAAGGTACATTTCACCTTCACTGATAGGTATATCTACGGCTTTTCCATCTTCCTGTATTTTCACCATTATGTCGCCCTCTAGCTGATAAAAAAGCTCTTCGGTTTCATTATAATGGTAATCTTTTCGAGCATTAGGTCCACCTACTATCATTACAATATAATCACCGGCATCTGCGTATAAGTTTTTATTGCCTACCGGAGGTTTTAAGAGGTCTCGATTTTCCTCTATCCACTTTTTAAGGTTAAAAGGTCTTTTAATAGCCATTATATTTCTAATTAATAAAATGATTATTGAACCAGTAAGCGGGGTTCGGCTTCCTGTTCATTTATTCTTAAATTTAGTGAATTTTGAACCTAAAAGAACATAAATAGTCATGGATATAGATTTAAGAGGCAAAAGAGCATTGGTTTGTGGTAGTACTCAGGGGATAGGTAAAGCTACAGCCATTGAGCTAGCCAGCTTAGGAGCTCACATTACCTTAGTAGCTCGAGATGAAAATAAGTTGCAAGAAGTGCTAGATGAGTTGCCTGTGGTAGGAGACCCTCAGCACCATTATATATGTGCTGATTTTGATGATCCTGAAAGCTTGAAAAATGGCGTTAATGCTTATCTCGTAAAAGAAAACGATATTCATATACTCATAAACAATACAGGAGGTCCGGCTGGGGGTGCAGCCATTGATGCTGAACTGGATGAGTTCACTCAAGCTTTTAAGAGACATTTGATATGTAACCAAATTTTAGCTCAGGCAGTAGTGCCATCAATGAAGAGTTTGGGTTATGGAAGAATTATTAACGTTATTTCTACCTCTGTAAAAGTGCCTATTCCAGGTCTTGGGGTTTCTAATACCATAAGAGGTGCAGTGGCTAATTGGTCAAAAACACTATCGTTGGAATTGGGATCATATGGTATTACTGTAAATAATATACTGCCTGGGTTTACAGAGACCGCTCGTCTTAGGTCCATCATCAGTAATAATGCTAAGAAGAATGGTATAAGTGAGGCTGAAGTTGAAGATAATATGAAACAGGGAGTTCCTGCACAAAGATTTGGTGAGGCATCTGAAACGGCAGCAGCAATAGCTTTTTTGGCTAGTCCAGCAGCAGCTTATATTAATGGTGTTAACCTCCCTGTAGATGGCGGCCGGTTAGGCTGCCTTTGATGGAGATTGTTTAAATTTTCAGTAACAATGCAGAAAATACAGAACTATATAGATGGAGAGTTAAATGATTCTTTGTCAAGGAATTATATTGATAACTATAACCCTTCAGAAGGGTCAGTGTATAGTTTGATTCCTGATTCTGACGAAAGAGATGTGCAATTGGCGGCAAAGGCAGCTGTCAGAGCTTTTCCTGTTTGGTCTGCTATGCCTGTGGCAGAACGCGCTGCATTGTTAATGAAAATTGCAGATTTAATAGAAAGAGATCATAACTTACTGGCTAAGGCAGAATGCATTGATAATGGTAAGCCATTGTCATTAGCTCGGTCTGTAGATATACCCAGGGCGAGTAGTAATATGCGCTTTTTTGCCAGTGCTGTACTTCATTTTTCTTCAGAATCTCACCTTACAGATGATAAGGCTATTAACTATACTACTAGAAAGCCAGTGGGGGTGGCAGGTTGTATTTCTCCATGGAACCTGCCTTTATATCTGTTTACCTGGAAAATAGCGCCAGCTCTGGCTGCAGGTAATACGGTAGTCGCTAAGCCTTCGGAGGTAACTCCCATGACTGCTTATCTCTTTTCAAAAATATGCATAGAAGCCGGTTTGCCAGCCGGAGTATTAAATATAGTGCACGGGTTAGGGGCAAAAGTAGGACAAGCTATAGTAGCGCATCCAGATATACCGCTTATTTCATTTACGGGAGGTACCACTACGGGTAAGGCTATCGCTGCTGCCGCAGCTCCAATGTTTAAGAAGTTGTCATTAGAGCTGGGAGGTAAAAATCCCAATATTATTTTTGATGATTGTGATTTACAAAATACTATCGAAGTCTCATTAAGGTCATCATTTTCTAATCAAGGCCAAATTTGCTTATGTGGATCAAGGATACTTGTTCAGAGCGGCATTTATAATCAATTTTTAAAGCAATTTGTAGACCGAGTGGCTGCACTGAAGGTGGGAGACCCGATGGAATCAGGTTCTGATATTGGGGCTGTAGTTTCGCAGGCTCATATGAATAAAGTATTAGCTTATATAGATTTGGCAAGGAAAGAAGGAGGTGAAATTCAATGTGGAGGACAGCAGGTGAAAGTATCAGGAAGATGTGAGAAGGGCTATTTTATAGCACCAACTGTAATCACCGGTTTAGATTATACCTGCAAAGTAAATCAAGAAGAGATATTTGGGCCTGTGGTAACTGTGATGCCATTTGATAGTGAAGAGGAGGTAGTTAATTATGCTAATAGTACGGTCTATGGACTTTCTGCTACTATTTTTACTGATAGCTTGAAGCGAGCCCATCGAGTTGCTGATGAACTCAAATGTGGTATAGTTTGGGTTAATTGCTGGTTATTGAGAGATTTGAGAACTCCTTTTGGAGGGGTTAAACAATCTGGTGTAGGTCGTGAGGGAGGGGAAGAGGCTTTAAGGTTTTTTACGGAGGCGAAGAATGTATGTGTTTCTTTAAAATAAAAGCAGGTTTTAGTGTTTCAAGCCTGCTTTTATTTTATTTCTAAATATTTTTTTTAGAATTTCTCTACTTCAGCAAAGAAGAATTTTCCTTCAATCTCAGCATTCTCATCAGAGTCTGAGCCATGTATTGCATTAGCTTCGATAGATTCTGCGAAAATTGCTCTGATAGTGCCTTCGGCAGCCTCTTTAGGGTTAGTAGCACCAATCAGTTTTCTGAAATCCTCTACTGCGTTGTCTTTTTCTAGTATCATAGGTACAATAGCGCCTGAAGACATATAAGTAGTAAGGTCGTTATAAAACGGTCTTTCTTTATGTACTTCATAAAACTGACCTGCTCTTTCTTTAGTAAGCAAGGCCTTTTTCATTGCTACAATTTTAAAACCTGCTTCTTCAATCATTTTAATGATTGCTCCTGTATTACCTGCACCTACTGCATCAGGCTTTATCATTGTGAAAGTTCTGTTTCCAGCCATAGTTGAATTTGTGTTTTGTTGATCTCAGGCAAAGCTAAAAACAATATTGAAATAAACGTTCTCTATGTTGTTAAAATCCTGCTTTTTGATAATCGTGGGTAGGTATTTTGTATATGAATGATTTTATTATCAATTTTGCCGTTTACCAAAACTTAAACCAGCCTTTTCTATAGGCAGAGATAAGCAACAATGCAAAATCTGGAAGCTTTTAAAACGCTCATCAGTACTCCGAAGAAGGTGGTTATTACTACACACCATAAGCCAGATGCTGATGCGTTGGGATCATCTTTAGGTTTAGCTGAGTATCTAAAAATGAAGGGACACGATGTTACCGTGATCACTCCCACTGATTATGCGGATTTTTTAACCTGGATGAAAGGTAATGATCAGGTTATAGTGTATGATGAGGGGAATGAGGAGGAGTCATGTCAACTCATTAAAGAGGCTGATATAATATTTTGTCTGGACTTTTCAAGTTTGCAAAGAATCAATGGTCTTGGAGATAAAGTGACGGAGGCACAGTGCGTGAAGGTGCTTATTGACCATCATCTTGAACCTGAAGACTTTGCAGACTTTCAAATGTGGAGTACAGATGCAGCGGCTACGGCGGAGCTTATTTATGATCTTATTCATATGTTAGGTGATGAGTCATTAATCAGTAAAGATATGGCGGAAGCTTTATACGCTGGTATTATGACAGATACAGGAGGTTTCAAGCATTCTAACACTACACGTCATGTGTTTAGAGTATGCGGGGAGCTGGTAGATAAAGGAGCTGATGCGGCTAAAGTTTCTAAACTGGTATATGATACGAACAGTTTGGATAAACTGAAATTCTTAGGCTACGCACTTAGTGAAAGGCTTACTGTAATGCCAGAGTTAAACACCGCTTACTTTGCTATATCTACTGAAGATCTGGAACAATTTCGGTCAAGAACAGGAGATACAGAAGGTCTGGTGAATTATGCACTTTCTATAGAAGGAATTAAGTTTGCCGCACTGATGATAGATAGGACAGATGTAGTTAAAATTTCTTTCAGATCTGTGGGAGGATTTTCTGCGAATGAATTTGCGCGCAAGCATTTTGAAGGAGGTGGTCATAAAAATGCCGCCGGTGGTAAATCTGATCTGTCTTTGGAAGAGACAGTGGATAAGTTTAAACAACTTCTCAACGAATATAAAAACGAATTAAGTAACCCTATAAATACATACGCTTAGATGATTAACAAAGTAAACCTAATGTTGGCGCTATTAATGGCAGTAGTCTTGCAATCTTGCGGACAAAAGGAAAAACAAACTGCTTCTGGTCTTACCTATACTGTCTTGGAAAAAGGAGATGGTGAAGTGATTAAAGATAGCCTCTTTCTTGTATTGAACATGTCATACAAAGATGATAATGATTCTACTTGGATGACTACCGCTGAAAAGGAGATCCCAGCCATCGTACCCAAAAATGATTCTATTTGGAGTTCTAGCCAGGGCAGTATTGAAGAAATATTAAATGAACTGAGTGTAGGAGACAGTGTTAGTTTTCAAATTAGCATTGCAGACTTTTTTGCTAACAGTGTAAAATCACCAGTTCCTCCTACTGTAAATAAAGAAGGTACACTTACTTTTAATATAGGAGTAGAAAAAGCAATGACTCAGGAGGAGTTTATGGCATGGAGACAAGAAATGATGCAAAAGCAACAAGCAAAAATGGCCGAAGAAGCAGACGCACAGTTAGAAACTGATGTTAAAATTATAGAAGAGTACCTTGCTGAAAATAATATTGAAGCAGAGAAAACTGAGTCTGGCTTATATTATGTAATTAAGGAAGAAGGCAGTGGAGATAAGCCTGAAGTAGGAGAAACAGTGTCTGTGAACTACGCAGGTCATGTATTAAACGGTCCTTATTTTGATACTAGCATTGAGTCTGTAGCGAAAGAACAAGGTATTTATAATGAAGACAGACCTAATGGGTATGGTCCTTTAGAATTTCCTTTAGGAAAAGGACGAGTTATAAAAGGATGGGATGAAGGCGTTGCTTTATTGAATGAAGGCGGAAAAGCTACCTTATATATCCCTTCAGGATTAGCTTATGGTCCACGTCAAAGAAGTGAAGAGATCACAGCTAATGCTATTTTAGTGTTTGATGTAGAATTGGTAGATATTAAGTCTGCTGACGATAAATAAAAAATATTAATAGGTTCAATCAAGTAAGATGAAAATCTGCTTTGCTACCAATAATAAAAACAAACTTGAGGAGGTGCAGAATATGTTGCCTCCTCATTTTGAATTAGTCTCCTTAGAAAAAATAGGCTGTACTGAAGAGCTTAGAGAAGACCAAGATACTTTGGAGGGAAACTCTCTGCAAAAGGCTCAATATGTGTTTGATACATTTGGCTATTCATGCTTCGCTGATGACACAGGTCTAGAGGTCTCTTCTATTAATGGAGAGCCAGGGGTAAGATCAGCCAGATATGCAGGGAATGAACGAGATAATGAAGCTAATATCCAGCTGTTATTAGATAAGCTTGAGGGAAAGGAAGATCGTAGTGCCCAGTTCAGAACAGTAATTACTTTGGTAACTCCTGATGGAACTAAACAGTTTGAAGGGATTGTAAAAGGCAAAATAATTTCAAAAAAGACCGGGGATAAAGGCTTTGGTTATGATCCTGTTTTTGTTCCAGAAGGTTATGATACTTCTTTTGCTCAGATGTCTATGGACGAAAAAAATAAAATAAGCCACAGAGCATTGGCTTTTAATAAACTATCAGATTATTTATCATCTTCAAAAATTTAATTATTAGTGAATCCTTATATTATAGGTATAACAGGCGGTAGTGGATCAGGGAAAACACTTTTTCTAAACAGCCTTTTACATCAGTTTGATAGCAATGATATCTGTCTCATTTCACAGGACAATTATTATCTGCCTCGAGAGAAACAACCGTTAGATGAAAATGGCGTTAAAAACTTTGATACTCCAGAGTCTATCGATGCTAAGGCTTTTGCTGATGATATAAGGAAAATCAAGTCTGGTCAACCTTTCGAACGGTTGGAGTATACTTTTAATAACCCTGCTATAACTCCCAAAACACTTACTTTTAATCCTTCGCCTATTGTAGTAATAGAGGGTTTGTTTGTGCTGTACTATAAGGAGGTGAGAGATTTATTGGATCTGAAGCTTTTTATATCTGCTAAAGATCATATAAAGCTAAAAAGAAGAATTATTAGAGATAAAATAGAAAGAGGGTATGATCTTGATGATGTGCTTTATCGTTTTGAGAAGCACGTAATGCCTACTTTTGAGCAATACCTGGAGCCTTTAAAGGATGATGCAGATCTTATCATTCCTAACAATAAGAATTTTGATTATGCATTAGAAGTTCTTTCTGGCTTTTTTAAGACTAAACTTAATGAGGCGCATTCTTGATATATTTATGAATATCACTACATTTGTAGGCTCTTGATATAATGAATACTAACTCAGCCATACGAAACTACAAGCATTCTATAGGTATTTGCCTGGGCATTATAGCCGCATTGGTAATAGTTACCTCAGAAACATGCTACTATGGCTATCTTGCTAGTCAGACTTCTACCATAGAAGTATCTCAAGATGACAATGGTGATAGCGAACAACATGCCATCATTAGCATTAGTAAAGATGCTGTGAGCTCTATGGCTCATATGTTTATTCAGCAAGTGCTACACTTCATTACTGAGATTTACTCTGGTAGTGCTGATGATGTAATTGAGATTCCTGAGAGTATTCCCGATTTCAACTCTTATTTTAGAACTCTTTTTCGGTTGATAATATCGCCGAATGCCCCTTAGTTTAGATAATCCTATCTAAAATAATAACATACTATTTAATTTATATAATCGCCTGAGGTGAGCGTCAGGTGTATTTATAACTATTCAAGCTTACTAACATAAAACAAACTTTTAAAACAATGCGAAATAAAGGTGCAGTTATCGTTTTAACCGTCGTGGTTACCTTGCTTTGTATCTATTATCTTTCGTTTACTTTCGTTTCCAGAGGTATTCAGCAAGATGCAATAGATTTAGCCACAGACGAATCTGGAGTAGTAGATTTAAGTAAGAAACAAGCTTATTTGGACTCCGTTTATAATTTACCTGTTTATAATCTTTTTGGTTTTGAATTTACCTATAAAGAAGTAAAAGATACAGAGCTTAACTTGGGGCTTGACCTTCAAGGAGGTATGCACGTTACTCTTGAGGTATCTCCTATAGACATTATTAAAGGGCTAAGTGGTAATAGTAATGATCAGGCTTTTCTGTCTGCCATAGACAAGGCAAAAGAAATGCAAAAGCAAAGCACAGGTCAGTTTGCAGATCTATTTTTGGAAGCCTATAATGAAACTACTGACAAACCTTTAGCTACTATTTTTGCTACTGCTGCTAATAGAGGGAGAATTAGCCGGGGAGATAGCGATGAGGCAGTGATGGACGTAGTGAAAAAGGAAATTGATGATGCTATCGATAGATCATTCATTATCTTAAGAACTCGTTTGGATGAATTCGGAACATCTCAGCCAGTTATTCAAAAACTAGAAGATCAAGGTAGAATTCAAATAGAAATACCTGGTGCTGATAACCCTGAAAGGGTAAGAAAACTTTTGCAAGGAGTGGCTAAGTTAGAGTTCTGGGAGGTAGCAGAGCCTGCAGCATTGAATAACTCTTTGATGGCTATTAATAGCATGTTGGTTAACGAGCAGAAAGCCAAAAGTACATTGGATCAAGGTGAAGAGGTTAAAGAAGAAGAAGAGGCGGGACAAGACTTAGGTTCAGCACTTTCTGCAGATGAAGATTCTTCAGATGATGAGGTAAGCTTGGACTCAGCTTTAGGTAAGTCTGATTCTACTAACAATACTGTTGATTCTTTAGCCAATCGTCAATCTCCGTTATTAGAGCTTTCTGTTGGTGGACTAATGTATGATGTGAGAGATACAGCCGTAATTGGTCAGATTTTAAGAAGGGCAGATGTGAGAGCAATGATGCCTAGAGCTGTGAAACCTCTTTGGGCTGTTAAGCCAGTAACGGATGAGCAATCTGGTCGTGATTTATTGCAGTTATATTTTGTGCAAACAGGTAGAGGCGGAAATGCGAGATTAACAGGTGAGGTAATTACAGATGCTCGTCAGGATCTTGATCAGTATAGCAGGCCTGCAGTAAGTATGCAGATGAATGCTTTGGGTACCAGAGTATGGTCTAAAATGACGTCTGAAGCATCAAGCAAAAATCCAAGAGGAAGAATAGCCATAGTATTAGATAACGTGGTGTATTCGGCTCCTTATGTTAACGGTGAAATTCCTAATGGAAACTCTCAAATTTCTGGTGATTTCACTATAGAAGAGGCGAAAGACTTGGCTAATATATTGAAGGCGGGTTCACTTCCTGCTCCTACAAGAATTGTTGAAGAAGCGATAGTGGGGCCTACATTAGGTAAAGTAGCTCGTAATCAGGGGATACTTTCTATGGTAGCAGGTTTGGCTATTGTGGTTATCTTCATGGTTGGTTATTACGCTAAAGGAGGTATTGTAGCTAACATCGCGCTAGTATTCAACATCTTCTTTATTTTAGGTATTTTGGCTCAGTTAAAGTCAGCTCTGACTTTACCTGGTATTGCTGGTATTGTTCTTACCATTGGTATGTCTATAGATGCTAACGTGCTTATTTTTGAAAGAATAAGAGAGGAACTAAGAAATGGAGTGAAATTAAAGGCCGCCATTACTGCAGGTTATCAAAAAGCATTTAGCTCTATTGTAGATGCTAACGTTACTACTTTATTAACTGCTGTTATCCTATTTGCTCTTGGTCAGGGGCCGATAAAAGGTTTTGCTATCACACTTATGATCGGTATTATATGCTCTTTCTTTACAGCGGTTTACATTACAAGAGTAATAGTAGAGTGGTGGACTAAGAAAGGTGACGAAAGCAAAATTTCTTTTGAAACTCCATTCTCAAAAAATCTTATGTCTAACATGAATATTGATTTCATGGGTAAGAGGAGAATGGCTTATATGATTTCAGCTGTAGTTATAGTTATAGGTATGGCTTTAGTTTTTATTCAAGGCTTAAACTTAGGGGTAGATTTTAAAGGAGGTAGATCATATATAGTAAACTTCGGAGATCCTGTAGTAGCTACTGATATGAAAGTGGCGCTGAGCAAGAGTTTTGAAGATGGAGGTACTGAGGTGAAAAACTTCGGAAGTAACAGTATAGTAAAAGTGACTACTTCTTATTTAATTGATGATGAGTCTGATGAAGCTGATGAGAAAGTTCAGTCTGTGCTTATTAGTGGAATAGAGGAATATACTGGTCAGAAGTATGTGGGAGATGATTCTCAAGTAGATGCTGATCATTTTACCATTTCAGGTTCTTCAAAGGTAGGAGCGACCATTGCCGATGACATTAAGAGCTCGTCTTTTGAGGCAGGTTTGTTTGCCATCATAGCTATATTCGTTTACATCCTCATCAGATTTAGAAGATGGCAATTTAGTACAGGTGCTATTATAGCTCTTGTACATGATAGTTTGTTCGTGTTTGCAGCCTTTGGTATTGCAGGAGCGCTAGGAGTTAAATTTGAAATTGATCAGGTTTTTGTAGCCGCCCTACTTACTATTATAGGTTATTCAATAAATGATACTGTGGTGGTATTTGACCGTATAAGAGAGTACTTAGGTTTGGGAGCTGGTCGTGATCGTTTAACAGTGTTTAACTCGGCTATTAATAGCACAATGAACCGTACTGTTATGACCTCTTTCACTACCTTAATAGTGGTATTGATCTTATTTATATTTGGAGGTGAAGTGCTTAGAGGATTCTCTTTCTCTCTATTAGTAGGTATAGTAGTAGGTACTTATTCTTCAATTTTCATTGCTTCTCCAGTAGTGGCAGATTTAGATAAGAAATTAACAGAATAGAACCTTAAAAAATATTATAAGTTCAATAATATTCTTCATAAAGCAGTAATTATTCAATAATTACTGCTTTTTTTATTATCAAAAATTGTTTATGATTTATATAACATCAACTTAAATTTCAATTAATATAATGTAAGTTTTAAGTTTAAAAAGTTAATTATTTATAGTTAAAATTCATTTTATAGTTTATTAGGTGTAACCCCTTTGTTTCTTTTTTTTATTAAAGCTCTGATATTCAGATGTTAAAAATTTACATAAAATCTGTTCTAAAGTATTTGTGTATAATTTTTACGCATACAATAAAGGCGTGTTATTTGAATTTTTTTGCAGGCCAATTTTGTGGAGGTTTCAGGTGTATTTAAAATTTAAACTATATTATGGCTGTTAAAACGTTACTAAAAGAAAGCTTTTGTGATATCACTTATGATGATGCTAAACAAGTGATTACTGCTCAGTGGATTGGTTTTCTAAAGACGGATCAAGTTAAAAGAGGGTGTGATCTCATGACCGAATTCATTAAAGAAAATGAAATAAAGTTTCACTTAAGTGATCACCGAAGTTTAAAAGTTCTTTCAAAGGAAGTGCAGGAGTATCTTGGAGGATCTTGGTTTCCAGAAGTGGAAAGCATAGGCTTAACCAAGCTTGCCGTTCTTGTTTCTGATGATGTGTTTACAAAAGCTACTGTGGACAAGGTGAATGAGTCAGCGGTAGGATCATTAAAAATCCATACTTTCAATAGCGAAAGGAATTGTTTTGACTGGTTCAAAGAGGATTAATATGTCTCACAGTTTTAAACGAAATTTTTTCTGGGAGCAAAGCCTTTTTGTGCAAGTAAATCAGAATCTGTCTATTGCAGATCTAGATCCTCTAGAAATGGATGATTTTTTCAGAATACTTCCAGAATATAATCAAAATGGTAATGTGAGGAAGCTTGTAGAAGCATTATACAAGCACTTGCCTTACCCTGATAAGTTGTCTGGCTTTAATTATGAAGAGGCTATAGCTGCCATGAGAGACATAGGTATTCTATTAGGCTCTATTAAAAGACATGGCCATGAGCCGATTGATGAGGTCCCTGAATTAGATTACGTTTTGGATATTTTGAGCGAAAAAACGGATCTGCCCCCGAGGGATACGCTTTTGCATTATTCGGTTTGGAACCCCTCCGGACAAAGGATGCGAACTTATACCCATTTTGAGGATGAAGCAGGGTTAATAGAAAGTGTTAAAATGGCGATGTCTCCTGTAGTAAAAGCAATTTATTATCTCGTAGAACTTCATAATACCGATGTAGATTCTGAGCAGTTTGCCGAGATCTGTCATCTTGCAGATAATAGCTTTAAGCAGATGGTGCAAGCTATAGTTTTTGCCATGAGAAAAGTGGATACAGGCGTGTTTTCTAAACATTTGCGATTTTATTATGATCCTATCAAATTATATGGTCGCGACTATTTAGGCCCTGGAGCAGTTGAGATGCCGGTATTCATTTATGACCACCTGCTGTGGGGGGCTGATTGTGACGACGAGCAGTATTATGCTTTTCAGAATACATATGTTCCTTATGTTTTACCGCAACTAAGAGATATTTACTATAACTATAAAGGAAGAGAGTCTCTTAGCTCTAAGGTGCAAGAGGCTTTGCTTCACAATAAGAATTCGGAAAATGTAATGAAATCTGCTGAAGCTTTGAGGAATATGTTCAAAACGCTGGTTAGCTTTAGAATGCCACATAAACGTATGGCGGAAGATGCCTACAGCAAACAATCCGAAAGAGCAACAGGAAGTGGTGGTTATAGCACAGGTATTTTAGGTGCGATCATTAAGATGATGAATGATAAAAGGCATGAGCTTGATTGTACCATGAAGCTGGTGGGATGTTTAAACACTGGCAATAGAATAGCCGGATAGAAGGTTATGATTGATTTTGAATTTAGCCAATTGTCTTAGCAATTGGCTATTTTTTCTTTATGCTAATATTATCAAGAAGGCCAATATTAATTTAATGTGAATTAACGACTTATCTTTCTACTGACTTTGTTTAAGTAATTGTTAAAATTCCTGTAAACGATTTCAATCCTACCTTTTACATTAATCAGGGCGATTTCTTATTTGCACTTATGAATAAGCTAAATGGATTAAGCTTCTTTTGTTAAACCATTGTTAATGAATGGCCTATTTCATTAGCACTCTCATAATGAAAGCTTAATTCTGAGTTTCCTCCCCCCGCGTATAATCTTCTCAACATTGCGGAAATAAATTTTTCAGATACCTGATCAAACTTATTTATATAACTAATCAAATCGTATGAAAAAATTCTATCAACTAGTTAAAGATACACGACATGGGCTACGTTCGGTAAGCATCATGTTGATGTCTCTTTTATTCTTGAGTGTGCAGTTCTCTGCTGGGCACGCCGAGATCATGACCATTTCTAATAAGGAAATGCGCGTGGTTGCAGCGATTACCGTAACAGGTACAGTGTTAGACGAAAACGGTATGCCTTTGCCAGGAGTGAATGTAGTAGAGAAAGGAACTAATAATGGTACTATTACAGATGCCAAGGGTAAGTTTTCAGTAAATGTAGCTTCTCCTCAATCTGTTTTGGTATTTAGTTTTGTGGGTACTACTACTGAAGAGGTAGTGGTTGGTAACCAGACCAGTATATCAGTAACACTGATGAACGATGTAAAGACATTAGGAGAACTGGTGGTGATGGGATACGGTACCCAAGAGAAGAAGGATGTTACCGGTGCTGTAGGTTCTATTGACAGTGAAGATTTTAATAAGGGTGTTATCACTTCACCTCAGCAATTACTTCAAGGTAAAATTGCCGGAGTAAGCGTTGTATCTTCTAGTGGTGAGCCTGGAGCTTCACAAAGCATGACTGTACGTGGCCCTAGTGGCTTAAGAAGTGGTAATAATCCTCTTTATGTGATTGATGGTATTCCTTTAGATAATTCTAACAGTGTAGGAGCTGTAGATCCGATGTCATTTATTAATCCGTCAGATATTGAATCTATAGATGTATTGAAAGATGCGTCAGCTACTGCTATTTATGGAGCCAGAGGAGCTAACGGTGTAGTAATGATCACTACCAGAAATGGGAAAGAAGGTCAATCAAGATTAGACTTCAGTTCTAGTGTTTCTTTTTCTAAAATAGCTCGTAAAATGGATGTTTACAGTGCTGATGAATTTAGAGAAGTGGTGCCTGCTATAGGTGGTGATTTAAATGATGGTGGAGCCTCTACAGACTGGCAAGATTTGGTGACACGCACAGCTGTGACTCAGAATTATAACATGGCATTGAGTGGAGGGACCAAAAGTACGCAATACTTTGCCTCTGTAGGTTATCAAGATCAAGAAGGTATTATTAAAGAAAATGAGCTTAAACGTTATAATGGTCGTTTGAAACTTACGCAAGCCTTGGTTGATGACAGAATTAAGGTTGATGTAAACCTAAGTGCTTCTAGGGTGGATAATCACCGTCCTAATTTTAATAGCGTAATTGGAGATGCGTTGGTAGCAAACCCTACCTATGCCGCGTATGATGCAGAAGGTAACCCCGCTTACTATGGAGATGTAAGCAATCCTCTTATACAACTGGAGCAATATGACGATATCACTTCAACTGATAGAATAATAGGAAGTATTTCTCCTTCATTAGAAATAATAAAGGGACTTACTTATAAGCTTAATTTGGGTGTTGATGTATCAAGAACAACCCGAGACGAGCAATATATTCCGAACTCCAGATATGACCAGGAAGGAAGGTTAAATTCAACTTTTTATGATAGAGATAATACTTTGTTGGAGCATTATCTTACTTATGACTTTACTAAGGAAGGGCATCATGCTAATATCTTAGCAGGATACTCTTATCAAAAAGTATTTGAGCAGGAGAGATGGTGGAGTATTAGCCGCTTCCCTGAGAATGGCGTAGAACCTAGATATAATCCAGGTCAAGGGCAGATTATCGATTTAAGTCAGGGGGATAGCTACAGAGGTACCAATAAGCCTGATGGATATGCTATAAAAAATGAGCTTCAATCATTTTTTGGAAGAATTAACTATGACTTGTACGACAAATATTTGTTTACTGCTAATATAAGGGTAGACGGTAGCTCTAAATTTGGTGAAAATAATAAGTATGGTACATTTCCTTCATTCTCAGCCGGTTGGAGGATATCGGAAGAAGGTTTTATGGGGAATGGTGCTTTTTCAGATCTTAAGCTAAGAGCAGGTTGGGGGCAAACTGGTAATCAGGAAATACCGGGCAAGCTAAGCCAAGAGTCTATCGAACTTAGTACTGACGGTAGTGTTAGTTATCCTTTTGGGGATCGAGATTACCCAGCAGGTATAAAATATAGCAGATATGCTAACCCTGATTTGAAATGGGAAGTAACTACTCAGACCAATATAGGATTAGACTTTGGCCTGTTAGAAGGTAGCGTGTCTGGTTCAGTGGATCTGTTCAGAAAAGTAACATCAGATGTATTATTGTCAGTTTTAGACTCAGATCCTTTACGTCCTCAAGATGCCATTTACTATGATAACATAGAGGATATGGAAGTGAGATCAAAAGGAGTAGAAGTGGCTCTAGATTATAAGCATAGCAATGCTGATGGAGTTCGTTATGGCATTGGAGCCAATGCCACTTTTCTTGATAATGAAATTACAGGATCACCTTATACTGTAATCTACTCGGGCTCTGCTCAAGGTGGAGGTATGACGGGAGCCCTTGTAAATGGTTATGTGAACCGTCAGCCAATAGGCACTTTCTACTTACTTGATTTTATAGGTATAGATGAAGACGGAGCAAGCATTTACAGAGATGTTAATGGTGATAAATCTATAAATGATCAAGATCGTATTGCAGCGGGTAGCTCGTTACCTAAAACTACTTATAACTTTTATGGAAATGTAGGGTATAAAGGGTTTGATCTATCTGTAAATTTTAATGGTGTGTCTGGCAACAAACTTTATAATAACACAGCTAACGCCTTATTTACAAAAGCAAGGTTATCAAGATCTCTTAATACTACGGATGCGGCTAATTCATATTCTAATGAGTCTATCAATAACTCTACAACTATATCCACAAGATACTTGGAAGATGCTTCTTTCTTAAGGTTAAACAACCTTACTCTTGCTTATACATTTAATACTGAAGATCTAAAAATTAATGGTTGGGTTAAATCTTTGAGACTATCTGTAACAGGGCAAAACCTGTTTGTGATTACCGATTATAGTGGGTATGATCCTGAAGTGGATGTAAAAAGTAATTCTGGCGGATATCAATCTTATGGTATCGATTATTTAGGATATCCTAAATCACGTTCGATTGTATTTGGCCTTAATATTTCATTTTAATTTATAGTAGAAAGGAATAATGAAAAAAATATTTTTATTAATCGGAATAATAAGTATTGCTTCTCTGTATAGCTGTACAGATTTAGAAGAAGATATACTGGATGAGTCCACAGATGTTACTGGAGATGGAGGGGCTGAATCACTTTTGGCACCAGCTTATGCTCCTTTGCCAGAATTTTACAGGCATACAAATTACTTTACTTTGCAAGAAGTGACTACAGATGAAGCTATTTTACCATACCGTGGAGGTACTGATTGGGGGGATAATGGTAAGTTTATCAATCTTCATCAGCATACCTTTACTTCTACTAACGGTGCGGTAAATGATGCCTGGAATTCTATCACCACAGGTCTTACTTATTCTACGTCTGCAGTAGTTAGGTTAAAAAATGCCAATGATCCTGCTTTGTCGAGCTTTCTAGCCGAAGCTCGTGGTTTAACAGCTTTTTATAATATGAAAAGTCTTGATTTGTACGGAATAGCATTTAGAAAAAATGGCGTGGATTCCACGTCAGTAGTGATGAGAGGAGAAGAAGCTTTCAACTATGTGGAAAGTGAGCTATTAGATATTGTAGATGATCTGAGTAATGATGTAGGTCCTGGTCGTATTTCTCAGGATGCAGCTTATGGCTTATTGGCTAGATTGTATTTAAATGCGGCTGTATATAGAGATGTATATGCAAATCCATCTTTCAGAAAAGAGGATATGGATAAAGTGATTGATTATACCACTAAACTTATTGAATCAGGTAGATATCAACTATCTCCTGAGTTTTTTGAAATATTTGATGATGAGAATCATACTAATCCAGAGTTGATCTTTGCTATTGATCAGAGAGCTGATCTTAATGGGCACAATCGTATGGCTTACTTCTCTTTATCAGGTAATCAGTTCCCTTTGGCTGCGTACCCAAGGGCGAACGGTACTGATGGAGCGGCAATTACTTCTGATTATTATAGAACATGGGTAGATGCCTACGGAGGGGATCCTCAAGGTATAGATCCAAGGTTTCATAAGCAGAATTTAGATACGACAATTACTTGTATTAGCGCTGCCGATTTTGAGATTGATCGAGGAATTTTGAGAGGACAGCAGTATGGCTTACAACATGATGCTAAAGGAGAGCCGTTCCAAAGATGTGATGGTGATGCTTACGTAGTAGGTAAACTATATAATGTAACTCGTTCTAAACCAGATGAACCGGTTGTTTTTACAGAAAAAATCGACTTTTCTTTAGAAGGAAGTGATTATGCTACCGGGTATAGAGTTGAAAAATATGAATTCAGTAAGCAGTCTGATACAGGTAGGAATAAAGGAGAAGCCGACCTGGTAGTATTGCGTTTAGCAGATATTTATCTAATGAGAGCCGAGGCATATTTGAGAGGAAGCAATAATACAGCTGCAGCTCTTGAGGATGTAAATACTATTAGAAGAGCAAGAACAGCTAGATTTACGGCTCCAGATTTAAATACAATGGATCTTGAGATATTGTATAGAGAAAGAGGTTTCGAGCTTTACTGGGAGCATCAAAGAAGAACTGACATGATACGCTTTGGAAAGTATGAGGATCGCTGGACGGAAAAGACAAATTCTGATGTAAAAAAGAGGCTTTTTCCAATTCCTCAGTCTGCGATAGATGCCGCGTCTGATAGACCAGGATATTTGGTTCAAAACGAGGGTTATTAATTTTCATTAACTCTTTTTTTAAGGATATCCGAATTTGTGTTCGGGTATCCTTTTTTGTTTATTATCATTTTAATTTTATATGAAAAGTACTTTAATATTATTGCTGATGAGCATCTCATCTGTAGTCTTAGGTCAGAAATATGCTACATCTATCATTTTTGCTCATAATGATTATCAACAGTCTATTCCATTATATGCGGCTTATCAGCAAAGGGTAGGTTACATAGAAGCAGATGTTTTTTTGATTGATGGTGAGCTGATGGTGGCACATACCAAAGAAGAAGTTAACGAAGGGCGTACCTTGGCAGTGCTTTATCTGGAGCCTTTGCACGAAATGGTGGCTAAAAACCATAGGCTGGCTTATGGAGAATCTCAGCAAAAACTAACCTTGATGATTGATCTCAAGACTGAAGGGATGGCTACCATAAAGGCGATAGTTAAGGAATTAGAAAAATTTCCTACCTTGTTAGAAAGTCCTACTTTTAAAATAGCAGTAAGTGGCAATGTGCCAGCCCCTGATCATTGGAATGAAGTGCCTGAATATATTCATTTTGATGGCCGTTTAACCGTTGATTATAGCCCAGCTCAGTTACAGCGTATAGAAATGATTAGTGCCGACTTTACCAAATTTACTAAGTGGAATGGTAAAGGGGTGCTTACTACGCAGGATGCTGAAAAAGTAAAGGCTGCGGTAGATAAAGCTCATAATATGGGTAAAAAAATAAGGTTTTGGGCAGCTCCTGATTTTACAAACGCTTGGATAGAACTTCGAGAGGCGGGAGTAGATATTTTAAATTCTGATCATGTAGAAGAGTTGGCCACTTTTATTAATGGAGCTGAAAAGAACTTTTATATAAATGATGACCTACACCAAGTGTATAGTCCTAAGCATGTTTTTAAAAAGAAGAAACCAAAAAACGTAATTCTTTTGATCGGAGATGGAGCGGGATTGGCTCATTGGTATGCTGGGTATACCGCCAACGGAGGAGCGTTGAACGTATTTAATATTAAGCATCTCGGCTATTCTAAAACGGATGCTAGCGATAGTTATATCACTGATTCAGCAGCGGGAGGCTCAGCTATGGCAGGAGGTAAGAAAACTAAAAACAGATACATAGGCATGGATCCTGCGGGTAATCCGCTACCGCTTATAACTGAAATATTGAAGCAGAATAATTTTAGTACGGCTATCATCTCTGATGGCAGTGTTACAGATGCTACTCCGGCATCGTTCTATGCTCATGTTCCGGAAAGGGATATGAGTGAAGAAATTGCAGCTGATTTTTTAAAGAGTGATAATGATATACTTATCGGTGGAGGATATAAAGCTTTTACAGAAAGAAAAGATCAAAGAAATCTCAAAGAGGAGCTAAAGGAGAAAGGGTATTTTGTTTCACCTTCTTTTGACGATATTGATAAGCAGCAGCCTAAAACAGTATTGCTTGATGAGCAAGTGACGGCTTCTGTAAGGGATGGTCGCGGAGATTTTCTCACTCAAGCTCTCATGGGATCTATAAAGATTTTTGAAAAGCAAAAGAAGCCATTTTTTATTATGGAAGAGTCGGCTCAAATAGATTGGGGTGGTCATGGAAATGATTTAGGCTTTTTGGTAAAAGAAGTTTTGGATTTTGATAAAACTATAGGAGAGGCAATGAAATATGTTGACCAAAATCAAGAAACGCTTCTTATCGTAACAGCAGATCATGAAACAGGCGGCCTTACTATCGTGGGAGGAGATTTTTCAGAGCATTCTGTAAGGTCTACTTTTACTACTAATGATCATACCGGAGTAATGGTGCCAGTGTTTGCCTACGGTCCAGGGGCAGAGCTGTTCCAAGGTATTTATGATAATACTGACATTTATTCTAAAATACTCTCTTTGTTAAATGTAGAATAATTTGTGCCTTGTTTCATTAATAAGAGGCTGTCACCCCAAAAGTGACAGCCTCTCGCATTACTACTATGGGGTAATAATTATTTTTCTATTTCGCTGTCAGAAATAATGGCACCTGGTCCAGTAGATTCGAAAAGGAAGCCTCCATAAGCAATGTTGCCATGTTCACTTAAGTCCATGCCTTCCATTTGTTCAGCATCGCTGGCCCTAAGGCCAATGGTTTTTTTAATGATGAAGAAAACAATAAACATGGCTATAAAGGTGTATACTAAAACAGATACGATACCTATCAGCTGTATCCATGTTTGTCCGAAGCCACCACCCATAAAGAGTCCATCTTGAATGGTTGAGCTCTCATCCCAATACTGAATGTCGATGGCTCTTTCTCCAAAAAGGCCAACCGCTAATGTGCCCCAAGCGCCGCAAATGCCATGTACACTGATAGCACCTACAGGGTCGTCTATTTTTAAAGTTCTTTCAAAAAATAAGCAAGAAAAGAAAACTATGATGCCTGCTATGAAGCCAATGATCACAGCACTGCTGGCACTAACTGAGGCACAGGGAGCAGTAATGCCAACTAGGCCTGCCAGTGTGCCATTTAAAGTCATAGAAAGGTCTGGCTTTTTAAATTTTATCCAAGAAACTATTAAAGCTCCTATAGCACCAGCTGCAGCAGCTAAGGTAGTGGTCACCGCTACATGGGAGATCCCTCCTATCGCTAAGAGGGTTGACCCAGGGTTAAAACCATACCAGCCAAACCAGAGTATAAAAACCCCTAATGCTGCCAAAGGCATGTTATGAGCAGGAATGGCATTTACTTTTCCGCTCTTAGAATACTTACCCAAGCGAGGTCCTACTAATATGGCTCCGGCCAGAGCTGCCCATCCGCCTACGGAGTGTACTACGGTAGAACCGGCAAAATCACGGATGCCCATGTCTGCTAACCAGCCTCCACCCCAGATCCAATGCCCACTAATGGGGTACACTATCGCTGATAAAATGCATGAGTACATGATGTATGAAATTAGTTTAGTTCTTTCAGCCATGGCTCCGGATACAATAGTGGCTGCAGTAGCCGCAAATACTACCTGAAACAGCCAGCCAGCGCTAAGGCTATACCCAGCATTATCGGTAGGTGAGTTGGCCGAGCTTAGAAAGGCAAAGCTGGTGTCGAAGCCAAGGAAATTGGCGTCTCCACTGCAATACATAATGGCATAGCCCACCGCCCAAAACAGGATAGCTCCGAAAGAGAAATCCAGTAGATTTTTCATCATGATGTTTACTGAATTTTTGGCTCGGGTAAGCCCAGATTCTACCATGGCGAATCCTGCCTGCATAAAGAAAACTAAAAAAGCGGCCAGGCACAGCCACATAATATCTGCCACTTCTTGAGGAAGGTAAGCTACCTCTTCAGTGGCAGGAGCTGGTTCCTCAATAGCTTCGTTGGCGGGTTCTGGTGTTACTACAGTTGGTTCAGTTAATGTTGTGCTACTATCTGAGCCTTCGTTAGCAGTGCTGTCTTGAGCTTGAGTGCTTTGCGTGGCCAACAGTAGGGAAAGTGTAATGATGAGATATAGAAAGTAAGATGTTGCCTTTTTTAAACGGGCAGAGATGAACCATCTGAAAGAGTCTGTTTTCAGATGAGTGACTAATGAGATGCTTTTCATTTACATTAGATTTTAGGGTTAAAAATTAGTTATGTCAGATTGTTTTAGGTAGGATAGGGGTGTTAGAGAGCTTCCTTACCTTTTTCTTTACTTCTGATTCTGTACAGTTCTTGCACTTCAGAAACGATGATTTTCCCATCGCCTACGTTTCCTGTATATGCTGTTTTTAGTATACAGTTAATCAGGTCATCCAATGTCTCGTCGGTCACAATTATTTCCAGACGAGTTCTGGGGATAAAGCCCATGTCATAAGAGGTGCCGCGATATTGCTGCTTGGCAGCATGTTCGGTACCAATGCCTTTAACTTCCGAATAGGTCATAAAGCCTATGCCTATTTTCGCAAGCTCAGCGTGAACTTCTTCAAATTTTGAAGTTCTGATGATTGCTTCAACTTTTTTCATATTGGCATAATGTTAATGTTACGTCTACGAAATTTAGTTTATTTTTTAACCTAAATCTTCTTATTCAATGAATAATTTTTAATTGATAGGGTATAATTTATTCCATAAGTCATGATTTTAACAAAAATTAACTAGTGTTAACCTGTTTTTTTTACCCATGGAGAATGGCTTTACGTTTATATGTTATATGAGGGCTGAAAGGGTATGTAGTGAGGTAAGACTATCTAGGCGGTAGGATTCTTCAAATTGCATGCAAAGAACTCCTCAGGCCAGCATATGCTATTAATAGATATGCGATGATAATTTAAAATAGAAAAGTATGAATGTTAAAACAATATCTCCCGAAGAGGCTACTGAAACACTCCAAGAGGTTTATAGTACGCTGAAAAAGAATAGAGGAAAAGTAGCAAGCTTATATGAGGCTCAAAGCCTTAATCCTCAGACACTGAAACGTAGTGTAGATTTTAATATTGAGGTGATGTTTGGGGCATCTCCTTTAAAAAGATATCAAAAAGAAATGCTGGCGGTGATGGTCTCAGTTTTTACTGACTGCTATTATTCACTGGAACATCACAAAGAGGCATTATCTTCTTATTGGAAGGCTGATCACAGGGTAACATCACTGATAGAGGATTATAGCACTGCCGAAATAGGAAGAGCTAACCGTGCTCTTTGTGCTTATGCAGAAGCACTTACTAAGAACTTTGACGGGGAAAAGGTAAGGGAAATAGTGCAGAGAATGAGGGAGTTAGGTCTCTCTGATAGGGAGGTGTTAGATGCCGCTACTATCATTAGCTATATTAATTTTCAGGTAAAAATGGTAAAAGGACTAGGAGTAGAGTTGGAGCCTGATGGAGGGGTAGGATATTGGTATGATTAATAAAAGAAATAAGGTTGTATCATAAGTATCCCTTGATTAGTGAACTTATTGATACAACCTTTTATTTAAATAGCTAATTATAACTAGTTTTTTGAATTTACTTTTACTGAAAATTACATTAATGATTTTTTAGTAAGAAGCTTGCCATTAGCATCAAAAGTGAGCAAAGTAGTTTCGGAAGCATCCGTTTCCATGCTGTCTTCGTCGTCTTCCATTTCTTCTTCATAGATTTCATCAGCCTGAATAGTCACCAGATATAAATTTTCATTTTTGCTGGTAGTACGGTGTTCGGCAGCTATAATACTGGAATCTAAAAAGTCACTAGAAATTTTGTCAGTAATTTTTTCAGGGAGCTCGGTCTCATCTATCATCTGAGAGGTGTATAACCAGGTGCCGTTCTGATCATAAGCTACATTTTGCTCGGCTTCATCCATATAAAAATTAGCCACATAGTGCTGAGCATCATCCTTATCCCAGTTTACATCTTCTGCTTTACTAAATTTAGACTTGAATGTTTTCTGAACTTTTTCAGGAACTTTCACTGATTGTGCATTAGCCCATGCGCAGCATAGAACTAATAAAATGGTTAATAGATTTTTCATAATTTTCGTTTTAAATAGGTTTAAGATTTCCTGTGAGTAGCTTTTTTTCTTCGCATATCACTGCATGATCAATGATTTGCTCTTCGCCATAGGCGAGGTTTATAGACGAGTACATCTGCTTGGTTTTTTTCATATAGATGAAAATTTTCAATATGACGCAGACTAGTAAATGAAGTCACCATCTTAATTCAGAATTATTTATTGTGACGTTTAAGAGTGATTGCCGTCTAATAGTGAATATTAAAAAGAATATGCAGGATTTTATAGAATACAAGTTAAAGGCTTATCACCTTAAGAATAATATTGACATATCTGAGTGTCGTAAGCAGCTTTTGGATATGGAGATTGCTGGCAGCAAAGGCGAGGTTTTTTATCAGTACGATGCCGAGAAATATGCTTATGTGTTTAATTATGGCGTAGTTGTTTTTTATAATTTCCGAAAGGAGGAAATAAATCAGGAGCTGCAGAGGTTATTTCCGGAAATAGAGAAGGAAGGTTTGCTGAAAGATGACTTTGCTCTTTTGCTAAATGCTGAAGATGACATGAATATAAAGTTCAACCATTTGTCATTAGCCATTATTAATGAAGGAGTGATAAAAATAGTTATGCTTAACCTCGCTCAAAGTCTTGCGCTCAATTATTATGATCAGGTTTCTCAGGAATTACTGGTGAAAATAAAGGTTTTTACTAATCAGATGGAAGAGGAAGGGAAGTTGGAAATAGGGCGGAAGAATATTCAAAAATTCATAGGAAGGGCATTGAACACGCAAAATAAAATCGCCGAAAACCTCTATATTTTTGATGCTCCGCCAGTAACGTGGGAGAATGAATACCTGGAGCAGGTGAACCGTGTGCTATCAAGACATTTTGATAGCGGTCCACGTTATCGGTCAATAGAAAATACATTTAAAATCGTAGAGGCTAATCTTCAGGCCTTTATGGAGCTTTCTCATCATAAAGAAAGCAGTAAGTTGGAGTGGATTATCATTATTCTTATTCTGGTGGAAATAATTGACACATTTGTTACTAAGCTCTTATAGGCTCAGTGAGATTTTTGTCGGTGGCTCATATAAAGTTTATTCAGCTTTTCTTTAGCTCTTTTTAGTCGCATTTTTACTGCACTTTCAGAGAGACCCAGAGTAAGCTGTATATCTTTTATATGGTGCTTCTCTTTGTACTTCATTAGTAAAAGAAGTTTTTCTTCGGGCGATATTTCTTCTAAAAGCTTGTTGAGAATGTTGATGGTTATTTCTTCAGGCATTTCATCTACTCCTTCAATCATTTCAGAAATTTCATCCACCATTTTTTCTGTAATTACCTGAGTAACATTCTTTTTACTTTTTCTTAAGTGATCTATACAGGTGTTATGAATAATAGAAAACAACCAGGTAGAGAATTTAGCCTGTCCTTTAAAGTCATTTACTTTTAGAAATAATTTAATGAGTATTTCCTGGCATAGGTCTTCTGCCTCGTCATCATCTTTTACATAACTCGCACATTTTTTTAAAATATATTTTTCGTGGCGTTCGGCCAAAAGTGTGAAATATTGGCCATTACCCCCTTGCTGGAGTAGTAAGATTAATTCTTCGTTAGAAATTTTTTTATCAATCATAGTCTTATAGTGACTTTATTAAAGCCTTGCCGTCATATGGTGAAACAAATAAAATCTTATTTCAAAATATCTCTGAGCATCCTTGAGGGAGCCTGAGTTCTTGTCTGGTTTTATTCGTGCGATATTAATTTAATGATAATGATTTACACAGTAAAATGTTGCTGAAACTGAAAGAGAAAATTTTAGATCTGAATATTAAAGCACAGCCAGATGATGTTACCTGTGGGCCTACATGTTTGCATGGGGTGTATCAGTTCTATAAAGATGTGGTGCCTCTAAAAGAGGTTATTAGTGAAGTGAAGCAGCTTTCTTCTGGAGGTACACTTGCTGTAGTGCTGGCTAATCATGCGCTGAAGAAAGGTTATAAGGCTATTATTTACACCTATAACCTGAGCACATTTGATATTTCCTGGTTTAAGAATAAAGTGGATCTGAAAGAAAAGCTGAAGGCTCAGTTAGCAGTGAAAGCGCATGATCCTAGGCTTAAAGTGGCTACTGATGAATATTTGCAGTTTTTAGAAAATGGAGGGCAAATTCGCTTTGAAGAGCTTACTCCTACTCTTATAAAAACAATACTAACTAAGGGCCACCCCATACTTACTGGGCTCAGTGCTACTTATTTATATGAAAGCCCCAGAGAAACCGGAGAAGTGATAATTCGATATGACGATGTGGAAGGAGAGCCAGCAGGTCATTTTGTGATTATTAATGGATTTAATCAGGAAGAAAGAATGGCCTATATAGCTGATCCTTTAGATCCTAACCCTATAAGTGAAAAACAATATTATAAAGTGAGCTTTCAAAAACTTATTAACTCTATTATGCTTGGTGTAATGACTTATGACGCCAACTTATTAATTATTTATCCTAAATAAAATCATGCCTAAACTAATTATTACAGAAAATCCGGAGAAGTGGAATTTGAATTTTGAAGGGGTTGACGTTACCTCACCATCAGAATATTTTAGTAAGCCAGAGTACCAAGAGACTAAGAGGTTTAAAATCATCAACCTATGTCGCTCTCATCAGTACCAAAGTTTAGGATATTACGTTTCGTTATTGGCAGAAGCACGAGGTCATAAGGTAATACCTGAAATAGGCACCTTGCAAGATTTTCGATTTCCTTCACTAATTAAAGATGATGCCGAAGAGTTTGATGTGCTTATTCAGAATAGCCTAAAAAAGGTTGCCGAAGACAAGGCCATCATTAACATATTTTTCGGACAGGTAGAAAATCCTGCATACGCTAAGCTTGGGGTTATGTTATTTAACCTTTTCCAGATCCCCATCATTCAGGCAGTGTTTGTGAATAAAGAAAAGAATAAGTGGCAGCTACATAGTTTAAAGCCGATGCACCTGAAAGAATTAGCAGCAGGTGATATCAGTAAGCTGCAAGAGGCACTTTATTATTATGCTACAGGTAAAAAAGTAGTACGTAAGAAATATAGTCGTAAAAAATATGACTTGGCCATAATGATGAGTCCGGATGATCCTAATCCGCCATCAAACGCGAAGGCATTACAAAAATTTATAGCAGCAGCTGATAAGTTAGGTTTTAATGCTGAGGTGATAACTAAAAATGATTTTGGTAAGCTTGTACAGTTTGATGCCTTGTTTATTAGAGAAACTACTAACGTGAATCATTACACCTATCGTTTTGCTAAAAAGGCAGAATCCGAAGGCTTGGTGGTTATTGATGATTCTAATTCTATTCTTAAATGTACTAATAAAGTGTATTTACATGAGCTCTTGGTAGCTCATAAAATAGCTGTACCTAAGTCACATATTATAAGAAAGGATGACCATCAAATACCCCCAGATTTCAATTATCCTTTGGTGATAAAGCAGCCGGATGGTTCTTTCTCTAAAGGAGTGAAGAAAGTGGCAGATGAAACGCAGCTCAAAGAGACGCTCAAGGCATTATTTCAAAAATCAGAGTTGCTCATTATTCAGGAGTTTGTGCCTACTGCCTATGATTGGCGCGTGGGAGTGATTAATAAGACGGCCTTATATGTTTGTAAATATTATATGGCACAAAACCATTGGCAAATAGTAGACTGGAAAAAGAACGGTGAACACCGTGAAGGTAAAAGTGAAACCCTGGCGGTAGAAGATGCGCCCAAAGCTTTAATTGATACAGCTTTGAAAGCTACTTCTTTAATAGGAAGTGGACTCTATGGAGTGGATATCAAAGAGATCAACGGCAAGTTTTATGTTATTGAGATTAATGATAATCCTAATATAGACGCAGGTATAGAAGATAAAGTAATTAAGAATGGCTTATACATGAAGGTTATGGAGACTTTCGTGGAACGCCTCCAGAAACGATGAATAACAGATTACACTTGTTCCAGGCCTATGGTGTAGAGCTGGAATATATGATTGTGGACAAGGAATCATTAGCCGTAAAACCGGTAACAGACTTACTTTTTAAGAAGATCACAGGTGACTTTGTGGGTGATGTTGAAAACGGGGTCATTACCTGGTGTAATGAATTGGTGCTGCATGTGGTGGAACTTAAATGTACTCAGCCTGAGCATAATCTATCTAAGCTTTTAGTGGAGTTTCAAGAAAATATTACTCAAGTAAATGCTCATTTGGAGGAGTTTGGAGCTATGCTATTGCCTACAGCGGCCCATCCGCTTATGGATCCGGCAAAAAACACATTTTTATGGCCTCATGATAACAATGAGATATATGCGGCTTATAATAAGATATTTAATTGTCATGGTCACGGATGGTCTAATCTCCAAAGTACTCACCTTAACCTTCCATTTTATGATGATGAGGAGTTTGCGGGGTTACATGCAGCCATCAGGTTGGTGCTGCCCATTCTGCCGGCTCTAGCGGCCAGCTCACCTATTTTGGGCGGTAAGGATACAGGCTTTTTAGATAAGCGATTAGATTATTATCAGAAAAACCAGAAGGTAGTACCTTCTATTACTGGCAAGGTTATTCCCGAAAGGGCTTTTTCTAAGCGTCAGTATCATAAGCTTATTTATGATAGAATAGCTCAGGATATAGCTCCCCATGATACTACGAATATTTTACAGCCTGTATGGTTAAATTCTCGTGGAGCGATCGCTCGCTTTGATAGGGGGTCTATAGAAATAAGGCTGCTGGATATACAGGAGTGTCCGCAAGCCGACATGGCTATAGTAGGCTTAATAATAGTGCTTTTAAAGATGTTAGTGAATGAGGAGTTGATATCTGCCCATGAGCAACAGCAGTGGGAGGTTCAGCCGCTAAATGATATTTTTCAGGAAACAGTAAAGTATGCTGAAAATACGATTATTACTAATCAGGAGTATTTAAAAATATTCGGAATAGAAAGTCAGTCGGCTACAGCCAAAAAAGTGTGGGATAGAATCATAGCTCTTGCTGAGAAAGCTTATCCCAAAGAGATGGAGCCTTTAATGCCCCCATTGAAGGTGATCTCTGAACAAGGTACTTTGGCTACAAGAATATTACATTCTCTGAGTGGAGAATACTCTACTGAGAATATTAAATTGGTTTACAGGGAGCTTTCAGACTGTTTGAGGTATAACGAAATGTTTCAGGTATGGATAAAAGAACAATCATAATTACCTGTGAGCATGCTGGTAACTATATTCCCAAAGACTATCACTTTCTGTTTAGTAATCAAGAAGATGTACTGGAAACTCACCGAGGCTGGGATCCTGGTGCTCTGATAATTGCAAAATATTTAGCAAGACAATTGGATGCACCGCTGTTTTATCAGAAAATATCCAGATTGTTATTAGAGACTAATAGGTCATTGCATAATTCAGAGTTGTTTTCTGTTTATGTGCAAATGTTAGGGGGAGGCGTAAAGCAGTACCTTTTGGATAAATACTACCACCCTTATAGAAATACAGTGGAGGATAAGATTAAGAAAGAGGTAGATATGGGCCATACAGTGCTCCATATTTCTATGCACACCTTTACTCCCGTGCTTAATGGTGTAGTGCGAACGGTAGATGTGGGGATTCTTTTTGATGAGCGTAGCTGTACAGAAACGGCCTTTTCCAAAGAATGGAAGAGCCGTCTCGATGATCAGCTTAAAGATTTTACGGTTATGCTTAATGTGCCCTATAATGGAGCTGACGATGGATTTACTACCTATCTGCGGACAAGGTTTCCAGAACAAAAGTACTTAGGTATTGAAGTAGAGGTAAATCAAAGGTATGTCAATACACCAGAGTTAAAGCATATAAAAGAGGCTCTCCTGATGGGATTGAGTGAAGCAACATATACTAAAGTTTAAAAGTAAAACCACCCGAAACAGTGCAGCCGGGTGGTTTTGGCTTTTATGAGAGATTAATTCTTAATTAACTTAACAGTTTTTATCTTGTCACCTGTATTTATTTCTGAGAAATAAATACCGCTTGGTAACTCTTCAGTTGAAAATTCTACTTGGTGGTTGCCGGCTTTCAAATTTTCGGAAAGAACGGTTTGCACTTGCTTACCTAGTTGGTTATATAGGATAATTGAAGTGAAAGTATCATGGGGTAATGATAGTTCTATGGTTCCATTATTTTTAATAGGGTTAGGATAAACGTTAATTTCAGTATTATTTACCTGTGAATCAGAAGTTTTTCTAGCTGCAATGCTTGAAGTACAAGGGCCGACTACTATCCATACTCCGGTAGGGTTCACTTCTGGGTCTTCCTCTTGAGTCCACCATTTTGCTTCATATTCAATTCCATTGTAAGATACTCTGGTGCCGCCTACATATGCTGTGCCGCTGTTCCAGGCGGGAGAGTTGCAAGAATCACCGCCATTTCCTCCTCCATCATCATCGCCGCAAGGGCCTATTTCTAACCATACTCCAGAAGAATTAGTGGCAGGGTTTTCTCCTTGAGTCCACCATTTAGCTTCGTATTCTATTCCATTATATGACACATGATCACCACTAACATATACATTAGTAGAGCCCCAGGCTGGCGCATTGCATTCGGTTCCATTCGTAATAGAAATGGTTACTTGTTTGCTGCTGGTTAGGCCGTCATTATCAGTAGCGGTAGCGGTTATGATATATGAGCCAGTGGCCCCAGTGCTCCATGTGGCAGAATAGGTGCTGCCATTGGCTGTGGCTACTATGTTTTCTCCATTTACATTAAATATTAAGCTGGTTATGCTGCCATCAAGATCAGAAGCCAAAGCTATAAGGTTGATGCTAGTATTCACCATAAAACTCTCGCCGTTAGTAGGACTGCTGAAACTAACAGATGGAGCATCCGGGTCTTCTTCACAATCTCCTAATGAGGCGTTTATTGCAGTAAGCAGCGAGGTATCATCCTGAGTGTCCTGAGATAACTCCCAGATCATAATCCCAGATGCTCTCTCTAAAGCTAAGCTGGTTTTCTGCTGAATAGTGTTGATGCCATTATAATAAACGCCATTAAATACGTCTTCATAAGGATCTGCTCCTTGAGAGATAAGAGCACTGTATGACTGCCATGTTGGTCTGCCGTAAAAAGGAACGCCTAATACAGCTTTAGAGGCAGGAAGTCCTCGTCCTAGCCAGTAGTCAAGACAAGAAACAGCATAACTGTAAGGCGAGTGAGCAGCGCCATTTCCTCCGTCATAAGCCATTAAGTTTAAAAAGTCTATATCATCAAATACTCCATCAAGAATGCCATCGGCATTCCAGCCAGATGCCACTACAGCTGCGGTAAGAATTTTGCCTTCTGCATGTAGTGCAGATCCTAAGGCCTCCATTAAAGATTCATAGTTTTGAGGTTCGTTACCTTCCCTTGGGTACTCCCAGTCCATGTCTACTCCATCTAGATTATACTGGTTTACAAAGTTCATTACATTAGTTACGAAAGCATTTCGTGTAGACACCTTAGATGCGAGTGAGATAAAATTTGAGTCGTTTCCGTCATTCCAGCCTCCAATAGCAATTTGCACTTTTACTCCTGCGGCGTGTGCTAGTGTGACTATTTGCTGTAGCTTACTTGCATTTTCTATGGATTGTAGGCTGCCATCAGCATTAGGTAAAATAAAAGAGTAATTGATGTGGGTTAGCTTATCGTATTGTATGGCTTGGGCGCTGCCAGACCAGCTTGGCATATATCCTACTACCCTAAAGTTAGCGTTGGGGCAGTTGCCGCCATCATCTTCAGGGTTTACAGTGATAGCTATGGATGAAGAAGAAGTAGCTCCTTCGTTGTCAATGGCCTTGGCGGAAAGAGTGTAGCTTCCTGATGGCGCTCCTGACCAAGTGTAGCGGTATGGGCTTGAGGCGTCTTCGCCTAACTTCACGCTACCATTATAAAATTCCACTCTAGAAACTGAACCATCGCTGTCTGATGCCATTGCTTCTAGGGTAATTGCTGATCCTTGAATAAAAGAAGCTCCATTAGTAGGTGAGGTGAGAGATATGGTTGGAGGTAAGTTGCTGCTACCTTCGTCACCGCCGTCGGCAAATTCTTCATTAATCAGGTTGATTAAAGGAGAGTTTACGTTAGACCACCTTTTAAGTTTAGTGCCAAAATTGGTAGGGCTACCACTAAATTCTAAATCGCCAAATACTGTCCATATGATCGTTCCCCCTAACTGATGATCGTTAATGTAATTGGCCTTTACTTCAATAGACTCTTCGTCATCATAACTTAGGAAGTATTTACCATTAGTCATGTAAGGCACTTTAGCCTGATCATCCCAATGTCTGGTCCAGCCAGAAGAGGTCTTTTGCTTGATGAAGAAATAGTTAGGGGTACCATCATATACATCTAAAGGCCAGTTTGTGTAGTCAGCACAAGTCGTGATAGGCCCGTCGGGCTGTACCGTTACGCTGGTTTTTTGGGTTGCTGCATTTAAAGCGGCATTTCCTTGGGTAATTACACCTCTTCCATAAAAGGGTATGCCGAAGTTTACCATGTTAGAAGGTACACCCAGATCCATAAGTGCATTATAAGTAGACTGCCAGTTAAATGTAGGCTCCTCAGCATCGTCATACGGATACACAGGGGCATTATGACCCGCTTTGTTAGACCAACCTCCGTTAAAGTCATAAGTCATCATATTGAAGTAATTCATCACATTGGTCATTACATTCCAGTTGAAGCCCTGAAGTTTTACGGGGTCAGCAGACATAGCGGCAGTTATAAGTTTGTCTGGGCCAATCGCATTTCGCAGTTCTGTTACCAAAGTGGTATAATTAGCGAAATCAGCATTAGATCCTGTGAAGTTCATTCCTGAGTATGGGCCTGGGTATTCCCAGTCAAGGTCAATGCCATCAAAGCCTGTAGCGATTAGCTTTTGACAATCAGCAATAAAGCGAGCTCGCTTAGTAGGGTCAGCTGCCATTTCAGGAAAATGCTTGCACATGCTCCATCCACCAATGGAAGCTAATACTTTTACACCATGGTTATGTGCCATTTCAATGAGACCGGGAGCGCCGTCTTCTTTATGTAGGGGTAGAGGCAGGCTTCCACTAAGGCCCCAATTGGTGTTAGTCCAGGTGGTGCCTCCCACTTCTACCTGAAAACCTTGTTCTTGAGCGCGTGCTTGTACTTGTTCATTCACCCATTGTATAGGCTCAATCTCTCCGAAAAGTATATGTAAGTCCCAGCTGCTGTATACATCAGTGTAAAATATATCGCCTGGCTGCTGCACAGCGCCTTCTTTATATATGTTTTTGTTTCTCAGATCTCCACTGTGAAGTGATCCATCATTGGCTACTCCAAAGAAGGAGTAGTTTAAAATGGTGTACTTGGAGTAATCAATATTCATATGAGTGAGAGCTCCCGCAGAAGGTAGTCCTGCTGCGCTACTCTTCCAGGCATCCCAGTTGGTGATATAACCGATCACTTGCTTTTTGTGATCAGACGTAGTGGCGTTTCCACCTGTGTTTACCTGTGCTAATGCTAGGTAAGGTGTAAGCATTAACAGTGTGTATAACAGGTTTTTGTAAAGAAGCCGAAGCTTTCTGAAAAATGTACTTAAGTAAAATGATTGGTACATGGTTTTAGGTTGTTTAATGAAAAAAAAATTAAAAATAGCGCGATTATTTCAATGAGGAATAGTGCGTGTGCGCGCACACCATGAGACGCGCCATTTGTATTCAATTTAGTAATAGCACATGTTTTTAAATAATTTTTTAGTTAAAGTGTAAAATGAATCTTTAAAATGTATAAAATTGAGGTCGAGTGAATATTGTATTTGTGTATTTTTTATTTAACGATGTATTATATATTGTTTTGTTCATTAATAATGGATGTATATTTGAAATCGTGTAATTATAATTTATGTGTAAACATTAGTTGAGTACTCTGAGTTTTAAATAGCTTTGTATTAAACCCTTAAGTCATATGAAAGTAGATTTACGAAGTGATACAGTTACCAAGCCTACTCAGGCCATGTTAGATGCTATGTTTATGGCTCAGGTGGGTGATGATGTCTTTGGTGAAGATGAAGAGGTAAACAAGCTGGAAGCAATGGCTGCCAAGAAGCTTGGAATGGAAGCGGCTTTATTTTGTCCTTCTGGTACTATGACAAACCAAATAGGTTTAAAAGTGTTGTCACAGCCTTACCAAGAGGTTATTTGCTATGAGGCGGCACATATCTATAAATACGAAGGCGGAGGTCTTGCTGGCACTAGTGGTCTTTCTACTAAATTATTAAAAGGAGATAGAGGTAGAGTTTCTTTAAAAGAAGTGCAAGAGGCGGTAAACCCTGATGATATTCATGCACCAGTTACTTCTATTGTGGCGTTAGAAAATACAGTTAATAAAGGAGGAGGAAGTTGTTATTCACTTCAGCAAATAAAGCCAATTTCAGATTTCTGTTTAAGACATAAAATTTCCAGACATCTAGATGGAGCCAGGTTGTTTAATGCATTAGTAGAAACTGGGGATGCATCAGAAGATTATGGACAGTATTTTGATACTATTTCCATTTGTTTATCTAAGGGGCTTGGGGCTCCGGTAGGATCTCTGCTTGTAGGCACTAAGGATCTTATACATCAAGCCAGGCGAGTACGCAAATATATGGGGGGAGGTATGCGACAGGCCGGATACTTAGCGGCGGCAGGAATTTATGCGCTACAAAATAATATTGATCGTCTCAAGGATGATCACGCCAGAGCAAGAAAGCTGGAAGAAGTACTTAAAAATAGAGCATACGTTAAACAGGTACTACCCGTAGATACTAATATCGTAATTTTTGAATTAGTAGATGGTGTAGATACTATGCAGGTTTTGGCTCAGCTAGCAGAGCACCAAATCTATGCAGTCCGTTTTGGTAATAATGAGATAAGATTAGTTACTCATCTGGATTTTACCGATCAGATGTTGGAATATACAGAAGAGGTGCTTCAGAAGCTAAAATTTTAAACGGCCCTTTTTTTATGGATAAAGTAATAGATGATAGCTGTTAAGAAATTAGCTATTACTGCCAGAATGGTCCATAAAACTTTTGTGGTTTCATCCATTGATTTATTTACGACCCACACATCGTAGATTACCCATATGGCACATATGAGTCCTATTAAATAAAGTATTCCGCCCATTGGTTCTTGAGATTAGGTTCGAATTGTGACTGGTTCCTAATAACAATAGTAATCAAATTTAGTTGAATGTAATTGGCACCTTTGAAATAATATTGAAATTTGCCGTAAAACAAACGAAAAAAATATAACCATGTTTGATCTTAATTTACCACTGGCAGAGCGAATGAGGCCTACTCAATTAGAAGATTTGATAGGACAGGAGCACTTGGTGGGACCGAATGGTATTTTAAGGAAGACTATTAAATCAGGAGTTATTCCTTCTATGATACTATGGGGTCCTCCAGGAGTAGGAAAAACTACCATAGCCAATATAATTGCCAACGAAATAAACTCTCCATTTTATACTCTGAGTGCTATTAGTTCCGGAGTAAAGGATGTGAGAGAAGTAATAGATAAGGCCAAGAGGCAGTCTAAGGCCATTCTTTTTATTGATGAGATTCACAGGTTTAATAAAGCACAGCAAGATGCACTTTTAGGGGCTGTGGAAAAAGGAACTATTACCTTAATTGGTGCTACTACCGAAAATCCTTCATTCGAAGTAAACTCTGCTTTGCTAAGTAGGAGCCAGGTGTATACGCTAAAGTCGTTAACCGAGCAGGACCAGATAAACCTTATTCACCATGTTCTGAATAAGGATGAGAAGCTGAAAAAGAAAACTGTTAAGTTAGAAGAGCATGCCGCCCTTCTAAGTATTGCTGGCGGAGACGCACGTAAGCTATTAAATCTACTGGACCTGGTTTGTGATTCTATCCCAGGAGATGAGATAAGTATTACTGATCAGCAGGTAATGGACATAGCCCAGCAAAAGGTGGCTATCTATGATAAATCGGGAGAGCAGCATTATGACATTATTTCTGCTTTTATCAAGTCTATAAGAGGTAGTGATCCGAATGCTGCTGTATATTATTTAGCCCGCATGATAGAAGGAGGGGAAGATATTAAATATATTGCTAGACGGTTATTGATACTTGCTTCAGAAGATATCGGTAATGCTAATCCTACCGCTTTGGTTATTGCCAATAATACATTCCAGGCGGTTACAGTTATCGGGTATCCTGAGGGGCAAATTGTACTTTCTCAGTGTGCTACTTATTTAGCTTGTTCTGCAAAAAGCAATGCTAGCTATAATGCCATTAATCGGGCTAGGGCGATTGTGAAGCAAACAGGTGATTTAAAAGTGCCTATGGCCATAAGAAATGCGCCTACTAAACTGATGAAAGACTCAGGTTATGGGCAAGGTTATAAATATGCTCATGACTATCCTAATAATTTTGCACCTATGGAATTTTTGCCAGATGAGATTAAAAATTCAGTTTTCTATGATCCAGGTAAAAATGCTAGGGAAGAAGAAATGAGAAAGCGTCTTCGTGCCCTGTGGAAAGATAAATATGGATATTAATTCCAGTATGTTGCCGCAATCGATTTCCTATAGAGTTATTCTTTTTATAATAATAATGTAAATAATCTTTTCATTCAAGGTTTAGGTTAAATAAAAAATAAAATTTGGATATATTGATAATAACAGAATAATATTCTTTATTGGTTCAGTTATTTGAAATTTTAAGCCTTACCTAAACCTAAATCAAATGAAAAGAACCGCACTTGCGTTAAGTGTCATTATTTTATGCTGTAGTAAAATATTGGCACAAGACACTATTAAGGTTTCAGGAAAAGTAAGTTCTGAAACTGATAATAAGCCAATCCCAGGGGTTAACATAGTGGTTCAGGGAACCTCTATAGGTACGCTTACCTCTATGAATGGTTTCTATTCCATTGAGGCCCCGACAGGGGCTACTCTTTCCTTTTCCTTTATTGGCTATGAAACTATAGAGGTTAATGTCTCGGGAAAAAATACTATTGATGTACAGATGAAGGAAGCTACATCCCAGCTGTCTGAAGTAGTGGTGGTCGGCTCCAGAGCTCAAGGACGCACTAAACTGGAAACTCCTGCTCCGGTAGATATTATAAACATAGACGAACTCAGTACCAACATGCCTCAGATGGGGCTGGCAGATATGTTGGTGGCTACAGCTCCTTCTTTTAATGCTGTTCGCTCACAAGGATCCGACCTTTCTTCTCATGTAGATCCTCCTACCTTGCGGGGGCTGGCTCCCAATCAGATGCTAGTGCTGATTAATGGAAAAAGAAGACATACATCTGCTTTGTTAAATGCATCTCAGACCGGTACTATGGCTAATGCCGTAGATATGAGCTTTATACCTACAGCTTCTATAGAAAGAGTAGAAATACTTAGAGATGGCGCGGCCGCTCAGTACGGTTCTGATGCTATTGCAGGCGTAATGAATATTGTGCAAAAAAAGGGTACAGGCCGCTTCTCAGGAAGCTTTACTGCGGGAGGGTATCCTAATATGGCTCCTGATTTTAGTAGTAGTGATCTGACGGCAGAAGAATTAGCACTCACAAGAGAAACAGACCCTGATGGCTTTAGCTATCAATTTCAGGCAAACTATGGGTTTCAGTTTAAAAATGATGGGTATTTGAATTTAACAGCTGCTATCAGGCAAGATAAACGTAGCATTAGGCCTACTGTGCTTTCTTTGGATAGAGCCCCACTTTACAATTCCAGCTATTTAAATAATGAAAGAACAGATATTAACGGTATGCCTATTATTACCAATCCAGAATTGGTGCAGGCTTTGGCTGCGGGAGATATGGCTTTGGCTGATGAACTAAGAACCGTAGAGGGATTGATGAATGCCCGTGGTATCGATCAGCTCGATGCAGCTACTTACGCAGGGCAACCGGCTATTAACTTAGGGTCCATGTCTTATAACCTTGGCATGCCAATAGGTGAAAGCACTAACTTTTACTCTTATGGGGATATTGGCTTTAAGTATACTGAGGGTTTTAGCTGTTTTTATAGAAGGGCATCTCAAACGGATAGGTTTAACTATGATTTATACCCTAATGGCTTTAGACCTCAGATGTATTCTAATCAGGTAAATGTATATTTCACAAACGGTGTTGATGGTAAGCTGGGTGACTTCAATTTTGATGTGAGTAATACCTTTGGTAGCAATGCTATGAACATAGGTATGTTTAATACTTATAATGCCAGTATAGGCCCTAATTCACCTATTGATATGGATCTGGGGAAGCATTCTTTTTTTCAGAATACCACCAATATAGATGTAAGTAGGTATTTAAATGATGTGCTCAAGGGGCTCAATATAGCCGGAGGAACGGAAATGCGTATTGAAAACTATCAGATAGAGGCAGGTCAGGAAGAAAGCTGGACAGCGGGAAACTATGGTATTAAAACTGCATCATCAGATGATGAAGAGCTGGTGGGGCCAGATGGTTTTCCTTTAGAAAATTTGGCCGGTGAGCCGATAGTGGATGCTAACGGAAATCTTATAACTCTTCCTTATGCTGGTTATAGCCAAGCCATTGTAAAAGGCTATTCGCTGAATTGCCAGTGCTTCAGGGGCTTTGGGCCAGAGAATGAAGGCAATGAGTATAGAACAGTAATGGCTGCGTACCTAGATTTAGAGCTGGATGTAACCAAAAAATGGATGGTAGGAACAGCCGCCAGAGCAGAGAATTATTCTGATTTTGGAAGTGTGATTACCGGGAAGGTAGCTTCCAGGTATTCCGTCACTGATGATTTTGCTCTTAGAGGATCATACAGTACTGGCTTTAGAGCGCCATCACTCCAGGAACTGAATTATTCTCATACTTATACCTTCTTTGTAGATCTTGTACCTTATGATGGTACCGTTTATCCTAATACCAGTACTGCGGCCAGGGCCATTGGAATTAAAGCGCTTAGTGAAGAGCGATCTACCAATTTCAGCTTTGGTTTTGCTGCTAAGCTTTTTGATAAATTGGAGATTACTGTAGATGCCTATAGAATTGATATTAAAGACAGAATATTTGAAACCAGTGAGTTCGACAAGGATGACGCGCCGGTGCTCGAGCCAATTATTGGTAAAGGCTTAGGTAGCTTTAGAATTAACGGGGGAGATGTAAGTACTCAAGGTCTTGAAATAGTGGCTAATTACAGTGCTAATCTTGGTCGAGGTGTATTAACCACCACTTTATCAGGAACCTTCAGGGAAAATAAATTCGAAGGAGCTGACGTGCCGCACCTCAATGTAATGCTTACTGAGCAGCAGCTTATAGAAAAATATGTAGATAGGGGAGATGTTGGTCAGTTTGAAACAGGTACGCCTACTGCTAATATCATAGGCTCCGTCTCCTACGGCATCGGTAAATTTTCTTTTATGCTTAGAGGACATTATTACGGGGAAGTAACAGACAGAGATAACCAAATAAGAGATTTATATAACGGTCAATCAGGGTATGCAGACCAGACTTTCTCTCCGCAGACTACAGTAGATCTTGGGGTGACTTATAAGATCATTCCTCAGCTAATGCTTACTGTTGGGGGTAATAATATCTTTAATAATTACCCAGATATTGTCAGGTATGAGAAAAGAGATTTTTATATCTATTCAAATTATCAACAAGGCTCTGCAGGAGCATATTATTTCGGAAGGTTAAGTTTCAATTTCTAAAAATGTGTCAATCATGAGAATTAATTCATTGACTCTTACTATATTTATTATAGCTACTACTATTATTCTCTCTTCATGTGAGCAAGAGAGACTGGAGCCTATTACAACAGCTGCTAAGGGTGGAGGTACAGTACAATCATACTATGCTTATGAAATAGATAGTGTGGTAGGTCAAGGTACTAACATTTATGGAAGAGTAGTCTTTTGGAAAGACCAAGGCGGCAATACCCTCATACAATTGGCTCTTTATAACACTGATGATAATTACTATCCGGTAAGTATATTATCAGGAAGCAAAGGTGAAAATACAGAAGAAATTTTATCGCTATATGATGTGGATGGAAATTCTGGAGAATTCTATCAATCAAAATTTTATGTAATAAGTGACTTAAATTACTTTCATAATATTTTGTTAATGAATGTCCATGTAAATGTTTATTTGACCGGTGATAAAAATACTATTGTTGCTTCTGGAAATATAGGCGTAAATAACGATCCCGTAGGATCTAAATAATTAATCAACACACAATCTAAACTAAACACAAAACATGAACGCAATAAATAGAAGAACCTGGCTTCGAAGTAGTCTTATGTCTGTTGGAGGGGCTGCTTTACTTCCACATCTATCATTTGGAGAAACAGCGAAAGCTCCTTTAAACATGGATAAGGAGGGAAGAGCATTATATAGCCCTTTTTTTAAAGAATATATCCCTGCCAATGGGCATGAGGTGATACTTAAAGCTAAGCTCAACGCAAATGAGAATCCCTACGGACCTTCACCTAAGGCAGTGGCGGCTTTCCGTGAGAAAGCCGATTTGGGTAACAGGTATGCATGGAAGGAGCTATTGGACCTGATAGAAAAAATTGCTGAGAAAGAAGGCGTTTCTCGTCAACATTTAATTATGGGTCCTGGGTCTTCTGATTTATTGGAGAAAGTAGGAATGGTTTTTTTCTTTGAAAATGGGGGTAATGTAGTATCAGCAGATCCCTCGTATATGTCATTAATGAAGGTGGCAGAAGCTACCGGAGCCGAGTGGAAGCCTGTTCCTTTGAAAGAGGACTGGTCGCATGACCTTGATGCCATGGAAAAGGCTATAGATGCTAACACTAAACTAGTATATATCTGTAATCCTAATAATCCTACCGGTACCATCACAGATGCAGATGCGTTATATGATTTCTGCTCCAGGGTTTCAGAAAAGGTGCCAGTATTTGTAGATGAAGCCTATTTGGATTTTCTTCCTGAAAAGGATCAGAGAAGTATGGTGTCATTAGTAAGTAAAGGTAAAAATGTAATAGTAGCTCGTACCTTTTCTAAGATTCATGGTATGGCTGGGTTAAGAGTTGGTTATGTGGTGGGGTTGCCAGAAACTCTCAACCGGATTAATAAAATTACTAGGGGTGGCATGGGTATTTCGCTGCCTTCGGTATACGCGGCAAAGGCTAGCATGGATGATCTGGAATTTCAGAATAAAACCAGAAAGCTGAATAATGATACTAAAGACTATGTGTATAAAAGCCTGAAAAAGCTCGGCTTTGAATATGTGCCGAGTTATACCAATTTCATGATTTTTCCTATAGCTATGGAAGGTCAGGCTTTTCTGGATAAAATGTATGCTCAGGGAGTCGGGGTAAGGTCTTTCAATATTCTAGGTAAAGATTGGTGCCGTGTAAGTATGGGCACAATGGATGAGATGAAAATGTTTACGGGAGCACTTCAAGATGTAGCAGGTTAGTGAAATAGCCTCAATTATAATGGTTTGCTCTCGAATGTAGGGAGCAGGCTGTTCTTGTTTACTTCTTTCTTCTTATTTAATATAACCATGGGATTAGCTTTACAAAAAACCATAACCCTCGTATTGTTTATAGGAATAGGTCTGGCTTTAAAAAAGAAATTTTCCAGCAAAGATCAGGTCACAGGGATAAAAAACATTATTCTTACTATCGCTTTACCTGCTACCATATTTGTGGCGTTGATGGGTGTAAATATTAAATTTTCACTTCTGATTTTGCCTCTATTGGCTTTGGTCTTTAACGTGTCTATGTTTTTGTTGACTCCGATGATTTTGAAGTTTTTTAATATTTCTGGAGACTCATCAAAAGGAAGAACAATAAGAATGTTATTGCCTTCTCTGGCTCCGGGGCTTTCATGCTTTCCTTTTATTTTGGAGTATTTGGGAGATAAGCCTTTGGCAGATGCTGCTTTAGCAGATGTAGGTAACAAAATATTTGGTCTTATATTTTTATATATAGTGGCCATGAACTGGTATTATAAAAGAAATCAAACTGATCATTCCTCTTCATCAAGTAAAATTAAGAGCTTGATAGGTTCTCTTCTTAAGGAGCCTATTAATATCATTATTATTCTGGCGCTTGTTTTGTTGAGTTTCGATTTTACTATGGAGGATTTGCCAGAGTTTTTGTCTAATGCATTCGTAAGAATGAGTGCATTGATGACTCCCTTGGTGCTAATGTTCATAGGTTTGGCGGTTAAGGTGAAAAAGGGGGGTGTTGCTCTGGTTGTTTCAGTGCTTTGTTGTAGAGCCGGTATATCTTTATTGTTAAGTGGAATACTTATATTCAGTCTCGGTCTCACTGGGGCCACTGCACTATTGGCTATCGTTTTTCCTCTTAGCTCATGTAGCTTCTGGCCCTTTGCTCACATGTCAGCTTTTTCCTTGAAAGAAGAGTTAAAGGATGTTGCCGAAGAAAACAAAACTTTTGATTCCGAATTGGCCGTCTTGGTATTGGCCTGTTCACTGCCTTTTTCTACTATATTGATACTATCTATATTGTCTTCAGGGTTGGTTTTTGTGCACATGCCGATACTTCTTATGTCAGGGGTAGCATTACTAGCATTTGGTATTTTGCCGAGATGGCTCAGAAGGTTTTTTAGTAGTGATTACAAAACTCAAGGTGAAATGGTGGAGCAGACTGATTGATAGTACTTCTAATTTATGTAATACTTCGTTTTTACCTTAGTTGAATATACCTTAATTTGCGCTACATCGTTTAAAGCTATGTGATGCAGAAACCAGCGTTAATTTTTGAAAGCTCGCCTTGGTTCATTTTACTATGTTTATTAGCCGGTTTAGGATATGCTTACCTGCTGTATCATAAAAATGGACCTTGGTCTGTTCAAACCAACAGAGTATTATTTGTTATTAGAAGTATAGTAGTGGCTGCTTTAGCTGCCTTGTTAGTTTCTCCTGTGCTAAAGCAGGTAATTAATAATGTAGAAGAACCTACTATTGTGGTAGCCATAGATAATTCAGGTTCAATATCTGAGGTGAATGATAGTTCTAGGCTGCTTCAAATAAAAGATAAACTCAATGCACTAGGTGAGCAGGTTTCAGGCGGGCAGCGAATAGAGTATCGAACCCTTTCTGGTGAAACTTTAGCTGAAATGCCAGATCAGATCCATTATTCTGAGCAGTCAACTGATTTAAATAACTTACTTGATAAGATAAAATCTGACTACGAAGGTAGGAATTTGGGCTCTGTAGTGTTGGTTTCTGATGGTATTTATAATCAGGGTATTTCGCCTACATTTTCAGATTATAATTTTAAAATTAATACGATAGGTTTGGGAGATACCATTCCTAAATCAGATATATCCATATCCTCATTACTTTATAATAAAGTTTCTTATCAGGGAAATAAGTTTCCTCTTGCTGTACAGGTAGATCATAAAAACTTTGATAATCAAAGTGTGACGGTATCAGTGAGTAAGAGTGGAAAGCTCATAGATAAGAAAAACGTAATGCTCGGTAGGTCAGGTGAACCTCGGGAAGTTTCTTTTTTAATAGATGCTGAAAATAGCGGATTTCAACGTTACCAAGTAGAAGTAGGTCGCAAAGATGGTGAGTTTACTTATTCTAATAATGTAAAGCAGGCGTATGTAGAGGTGATAGAAGGGAAGGAACAAATAGCTATCGTGGCATCAGCACCGCATCCTGATATTAAGGCTATTAAGGCAGCCATTGAAAGTAATGCCAATTACAGTATTGATGAATATATAATGAGCATTCCTAAGGATATTAACAGGCTTAATGCTTCTACAAAAAAATACGATTTAGTGATTTTTCATCAGTTGCCAGATGGTCGGAATATGGATAACAGGTTTAGACAAAGAATGGCAAAAGATGAGGTTTCTACTTTGTATGTCTATGGGGGTAATACTAGAATGTCTTCTTTTAATCAATTAAATGGCGTGCTTTCTATTCAGGCAGTTCCTAATGAGTATGATAATGTAGCGGCTTCTTTTAATCAGGGGTTCTCTAGCTTCAAACTCACAGATGAATTGCAGCAAGCTTTTAAAAATTGGCCGCCAATAGTTGTGCCTTTCGGCAGAATTAATCAGAGCCAAGGAGCAGAAATGTTGCTTAAGCAAAAGGTCGGGAGTATTGAGACGGCCAAGCCGTTGATCGCGGTAAGTGCTGAAGGGAGCTTGAAGAAGGGTCTTATATTGGCAGATGGAATATGGAAATGGAGAATGTTTGATTATGCTAGTAAGGGTAATAATGATCTTTTTAACGAGTTGATTACAAAATTGATCCAGTACCTTTCATCTAAAGAAGATAAAAGGAAGTTTAAAGTTTATCCATTAAAGAATGAATTCCTTACTAATGAAAAAGTGATTTTTGATACAGAAGTTTACAATGAGCTTTATGAAAGGGTTTATGGAAATAAAATAGATCTGGTAATCGAAAATTCTCAGGGAGAAAGTTTTAATTATTCCTATGTGACTAATGAAAATAACACTACTTACGTGATCAGTGGTTTAGATGAAGGTGTGTATACATATACCGCATCTACCTTATTGTCTAATAGCAGGAGAGAGGTGAAAGGGGAGTTTTTGGTGAAGGAATTACAGTTAGAAAATCTTAACCTCACAGCAGATTTTAATTTATTGCGGAAGTTATCAGACCAATCGGGTGGGGATTTTTATCATTCTTCAGAAATGAATAAGCTGGAAGCGCAATTAGTAGAGAATAAGGCTAAAGGTATTATTCATAGTCAAGAGAAGTATTTGCCTTTTATACAGTTGAAATGGCTGTTCTTTTTACTGTTAGCTTTGATTTCAACAGAGTGGTTTATTCGGAAATATAGTGGATCCTATTAATGAAAAAAGGAGTTGCTCACACTAAGAGCAACTCCTTTTCATTTATAGTTTGTAGCAAGTTATTTCTTGATTGTTCTCATTTACGAAAACTCTTTTATCAACTTCGTCAACTATGTAGCTAGGCGTTTTGTCTATAAGTTCTATTTTATAGTCAATGTTTCCGGTACTTTTATTGATGGCAAAGATAAAATTACGACCGCTGTCTTCATTCTTTTGTTTTGTGAGGATGAACTTGTGGTCTTTAGAGTTGCGAGAGTTATAATATCTGGTTTTAGTGATTTCAAAAACAGTGGCCATTGTGCTTGCATCAGAACCAACATATAATCCAGCTACTACACTAGTAGATGATGTGCCTTCATTTTGATCTCCTGCAGATCTATAGGCCCCATTTCCTAAACTTTTAAGAGTTTTTAGGTTATTGAGTGAGCCTTCTATGTCAATATCTACTCCGGCTACAGCCAAACCTTTTTGAGCTAAGTTAGTTAATCCACCAACAGAAGTAACAGGAGGGAAATACTTAGTATATACTACTTTTCCATCAGGGCTAAGAAGAGAAGCATGTTGATCAGCAGTGATGAAGTATCCTGCAGGTAAGTACTCGGCTTCAAGAGGTGTTGATTTTTTCACTTCTTCCAACTCTACATCTTCAGCAAATACAGTGATAACGCCTGTTGTTAGGTCAAACTTATATCCATTTTTATTCTCAAAAAGGATTACTTTATTTTCTTTTTCGTCATAAGTTACCGCAGGAATAGATTTAAACTTAACATCCTTGTCCCACACATCTTTACCGTCTTTATAACTAAGGATGTTAGATCGTTGAGTGGAAACGTAAAGTATACCTGATTGTGTAGGAGTAGCGTAATAAGCATATCCTTTAACTTTACTGTCCCATACTTTTTTTCCATCTTTATCAACATAGGAAATAGAGCCATTTTTTTCGTCTTTACCAATGGCAATAAACCCATCTTCGTAAGGGATTACTTCATCTAGGTATTCAATTTTATAGCTTTTTTTCCAAATGAGTTCACCACTTTTTGGATCTATTAAGTTGAACCCTTCTGTTTCTACTAATACCAAATGGCCAGCTTCGTCCTGAACAATGTCCAGCATGGAGCCTTTTAACTTCAGTTTTCCAGGTGTAATATCTTTTCCTGTTGCAGGATCTAACACAGTAAGTCTTTTGCTGTTTTTAACCCCCACATATAAGCTGTTGTTTAGCTTTGAATGCACCAAGGTTGTTATGTCTTTATCTGCGCTATAGTCCCAGATGAGGCTTCCAGTATTTTTATTGATTACGTAAACTTCAGATTTGATAGCTATTATCAGTTCTTCGTTTTGGCTGAATAAAGGTCCTTGAGTGATGAAGCTTAGTCCTGACAGGTTATTTAATTTATTAGTTAAGCCTTTGATTTTTCCTAAGTTGACTGTCCATTCAGACTTCCAGTTTTTAAGGCTAAATTTCATTAAATTTCGTTCCCCTTCACTTACTAGTTCAAAAAGGATGCATGCTTCTTCCGGTATGATATGGTATGCTTTAATGCTATAGCCGTCAGTTTGTGTGCTATAAACAATATCTCCATTAGAGGCATTGATGATCAACGCTCTTTTTTTTGCAGCTAATGGGTAGTACTCTGCAAAAAATAGAGGTAGTCCTTCTACATTTTGAAATGAGCTGCGATCCACGGCTTTTAATTCACTATTGAACCAAATTTCTTCACCCGTGCTGTTGTCAAGAGCCATGAGTCCTTTGTCTCCAGCTGCTATTATTACACCATTGTTAGCTTGCTCTATCCAACTAACGTTGTTAAGCTTAGCCTTTAAGTTGATTTTCCAGAGCTTTTCCTGGGAATAAGATATTGATGAAAGGAATATCATCAATAATGACAAATTAAAAAATAAAGATTTTTTCATAAAAAATGTTAATGTATTGTTTTGTCTGGAAAGTTATGAGAAAAAAATCAATTTGAAATAGAAAAGATTCTATTGAACTGTTAGAAAACAAAAAAGCCTTTCCAAACTAATGGAAAGGCTTTTTTTATGATTTTTAAGAAATTATTCTTCTTTACCTTCTTTCTTAGAAGTTTTAGGCTTTTTCGCTTTTAGTTTTAGCTCTTCACCTTTGCCATCATAATCAGCTAATATGATAGCACCATCTTCTAGTTCACCTTTAAGAATTTCTTCTGCTACCGGATCTTCAAGGTACTTTTGTATTGCTCTGTTTAGAGGTCTTGCCCCATATTGAGGATCATACCCCTTTTCAGATAAGAAATCCTTGGCAGCGGTAGTTAATTCTACCTCATAACCTAACGCTTTTATTCTTTGGAAAAGCTTGTCTAAGGTAATATCGATGATCTTATGGATGTCTTCTCTTTGTAAAGAGTTGAATACAATTACATCATCAAGCCTGTTTAAGAACTCAGGGCTAAAGGCCTTTTTAAGGGCACTCTGTATGGTGGCCTTCATTACTTCATCTTCATTATTCTTACGAGATGAAGGGGCGAAACCTATACCTGCTCCAAAGTCTTTTAAGTCTCTAACTCCAATATTAGAAGTCATAATAATGATGGTATTTCGGAAATCAACTCGTCTTCCTAGGCCATCCGTAAGTATACCGTCATCAAGCACCTGAAGCAATAAGTTAAATACATCAGGATGTGCTTTTTCAATTTCATCTAGTAATACTACGCTGTAAGGCTTTCTTCTTACCTTTTCAGTGAGCTGGCCACCTTCTTCATATCCTACATATCCCGGAGGCGCTCCTACCAGTCTGGATACAGAGAATTTCTCCATATACTCACTCATGTCAATGCGCACCAAGCTGTCCTCTTTGTCGAATAGGTAAGTAGATAGCATTTTTGCTAGCTCTGTTTTACCTACTCCTGTAGGACCTAAGAATATGAATGAACCTATAGGTTTTTTAGGGTCTTTTAATCCTACCCTGGTTCTTTGAATGGCCTTAGTAAGTTTTTTGATCGCTTCGTCCTGTCCAATCACTTTTCCGCTAAGCTCGTTGTTCATGCCGAGAAGCTTATTGCTCTCTTTTTGGGCAATTCGCTTAGTAGGTATTCCGGTCATCATAGCAATAACATCAGCTACATGATCTTCATCTACCGTATAGCGCTTACTCTTAGTTTCATCTTCCCAGCGTACTTTGGCTTGCTCAAGCTGCTCTAAAAGTTTTTTCTCTTTATCTCTTAGTTGTGCAGCCTCTTCGTACTTCTGGCTTTTAACTACTTTATTCTTTTCATCCTTAATGTCCTCAATAGCAGCTTCAAGCTTTACTATTTCATCAGGCACGTGGATATTGTTAATATGAACACGAGCACCAGCTTCATCCAGTACATCAATGGCCTTATCTGGTAGATAACGATCGCTGATATACCTGTCAGATAGTTTCACACAAGCTTCAATAGCTTCGGGTGTGTAATCTACATGGTGGTGGCTCTCATATTTTTCTTTAATGTTGTCCAATATCTGGATAGTTTCCTCAGGGGTAGTGGCATCTACCATTACCATTTGGAAACGTCTGGCTAAGGCTCCATCTTTTTCTATGTACTGGCGATACTCGTCAAGCGTGGTAGCACCAATGCATTGGATTTCTCCTCGTGCCAAGGCTGGTTTGAACATATTAGAAGCATCTAATGACCCTGAAGCGCCACCGGCACCTACGATTGTATGAAGCTCATCTATGAAAAGTATCACTTCAGGAGACTTTTCTAGCTCGTTCATTACGGCCTTCATTCTTTCTTCAAACTGACCCCTGTACTTGGTTCCAGCTACAAGAGAAGCCAAATCAAGAGTAACTACCCTCTTTCCGAAGAGTACTCTAGATACTTTCTTTTGAATGATTCTTAAAGCCAGGCCTTCCGCAATAGCTGTTTTACCAACCCCCGGTTCACCTATAAGAATAGGATTGTTTTTCTTTCTTCTACTTAGTATTTGAGCTACGCGTTCAATCTCCTTCTCACGACCAACAATAGGGTCCATCTTATTTTCTTCGGCTAGCTTAGTAAGGTCTCTTCCGAAATTATCTAAAACCGGAGTTCTAGATTTTTCAGTTCCTTTTTTGTCCTTACCTGATCCTGCGCTTGAGCCGCCTCCAAATATTTTAGATGAATCTTCGTCAGGGTCATCAGTGTCTGAAGATGCCATTGGGTTTTCTGCTTGATACTCCAATAGTTCTTTCACCACATCATAGTTGACATCAAATTTCTCTAAAATCTGAGTGGCAATGTTATCATCATCTCTAAGGATGCTTAATAACAAGTGCTCAGTGCCAATAAGCTGGCTTTTGAAAATTTTAGCTTCCAGATATGTTATTTTTAGTACTTTCTCTGATTGACGAGTCAGAGGAATATTAGCGAGGTTCTTTACGTCATGAGAAGCAGTTCCTTTAGAAACTTTTTCTACAGACGTTCTAAGATCTTCCAACGATATCCCTAGCTTTTTCAACAGACCTACAGCTACACCCTCCCCTTCTCTTATCATGCCAAGTAGAAGATGCTCAGTACCTATATAGTCATGCCCAAGCCTCAACGCCTCTTCCCTACTAAGGGAAATTACTTCTTTAACTCTATTTGAAAATTTTGCTTCCATATTTGAGCAATTCTAGTGACTAGTGTAAATGTATAATAACTTAAATATAAATACCACCATACAGATGATAATTTATTCTTTGTAAAAACGAAAAATTAATTCTAAATGTTCATTTTTAGTCGCGTGGACTGGTTGATGATATTTTTAGAATTAGGTCCTTCACAAAATAGTAAATCAATGATACTTAAATTTTCCACAAAACTCACGCCAAACACCTGAGGATATTCCTGAGGCTGATATATGAAGTTGGTTTTGTAGTCCTTTTTGGGATGTACGGCTGACCTGTAATCTACTATATTTGCTTCAGAGTATTTAATATACGAATTTGTGAACGTAATCGGTTTATTTATCTGAAGAAATTTCAAGCAGATTTTTAATAAATTTAAATTAAGGTCAAAAAGATATTTTTCTCTTTTTTGGAAAATTTCCTCAAAGTGATCTATAAAGTATTCGTAAAATGGAGCCTTGCCATAGGCCGATTGTATTGCTCTAATGTGGTTCAGTAGCCATTTTTGAGAATAATCAATTTTTATATCTTTTACCTTGATCTTTTTTCTGCCTCCTATTACTGGCACTACAAGTCTTTCTGCCTTATTGGCAGATAAGATGTGGCACCGGTTTCTGTAGGATTGCTTTTCGAAATATTCTTCTTGTTCTATTATGATATTATCAAACTGATTTATACAACAAAAATATTCCAGTGAAGGTAAGTAATGTAGATCTAATAATACTGAGCTCATTCAATAAAGTCTGTCAGATTTTATTATACGTAATCATTAATATTGCCGAGTCCTTCTCGTATTATTTCAAATTCATTTTGTGTGCAATCTACTACAGTAGAAGGTATGTTGCCTCCAAATCCGCCATCTATTATAATGTCGACATGATGCTTAAAGTCTTCATAAATAAGCTCAGGATCAGTAGTGTATTCCAAAATCTCATCATCGTCTTTTATAGATGATGTGATTATAGGGTTGCCTAATATTTGTACGATACCACGGGTGATATTGTTATCAGGAATACGAATTCCTACTGTTTTTTTATTGACATCTAATATTTTAGGCACATTGCTGTTAGACTCCAGAATAAAGGTAAAAGGCCCCGGAAGAGCTTTTTTGAGCACCTTGAAAGTAGGAGTGTCCATTCGCTTTACATAATTAGAAATGTCACTAATATCATGGCATATAAAGGAAAGATTGAGGTTTTTGGGTTTGATAGATTTGATTTTGCAAATTCGATCTATGGCCTTACGGTTAAAAAGGTCACAACCAATTCCGTAAACGGTGTCTGTGGGGTAAACGATTACCCCTCCTGATTTTAATACTTCTACGATGTGCTCTATTTTATGGCGTTCAGGGTTTTCTTCGTAGAGCTTGATAAATTCTGCGGGCATATGACAAAAATAAAAAAAATAACGCTAAGACTGCGATATCTGAAGGGATTATGGTTTATTTGAGCTAATAGTAATATTAAAAACATCAAATGAAAGCATTTTCTAAAGATACTTATAGCAAAAGAAGAGATATTCTAAAAAAGAATGTAGAATCAGGCATTATAGTACTTATGGGGAACCAGGAAAGTAGTGTCAACTTTAAGGATAACTGGTATCCTTTTAGGCAGGATAGTACTTTTTTATATTATATAGGCATAGACATACCTGATGTGATGGCTATTATCGATGTAGATTCGGGAGAAGAAGTGTTATTTGGAGATGATTTGAGCATTGATCATATCGTGTGGACAGGGCCTCAACCTACTGTTCAGGAGCTGGCTAGTGAAGTTGGGATAAGCAAAAGTTTGCCTTTGTCTAAGGTGGAAGAGTATATTAAATCTGCTAGCGGTAGAAATGTTCATATATTACCTCCTTACAGACCTGAAAATACAGTTAAGCTGCAATCATGGCTTGGAAAAGTAGCTCCTTCGGAAGAGTTGATCAGGGCTGTAGTGAAACAGAGATCTATCAAATCAAAAGAGGAAGTAGCTGAAATAGATAAGGCTGTGACCATAAGTGCGCAGATGCACCTGGAAATTATAAAGAATGCTCGCCCTGGTATGAAGGAACATGAGCTAGTAGGCATGGTGCAAGGGACGGCAGTAGGAGCTGGTGGTACTTTGGCCTACCCTGCTATAATAACTGTCAATGGTCAGATTCTTCATAATCATTATTATGGGAACACTTTGAAAGAGGGAGATATGGTTCTTTGTGATACAGGTGCAGAAGCTTCTAGTCATTACGCGGGCGACTTAACCAGAACTTTTCCTGTAAGTAAGCAATTTACATCAGAGCAAAGAGATTTATATCAGATTGTGCTGGATTCTCAGAATGCAGCTATTGACATGCTTAAGCCAGGAGTGAAATTTAAGGACGTGCATTTGACAGCTTGTGCCAAATTAGTGGATGGATTGAAGACGATAGGTCTTATGAAAGGAGATACGGCAGAGGCGGTAGATGCAGGAGCTCACGCTATGTTTTTTCAATGTGGGCTGGGGCACCTAATGGGGCTTGATGTGCATGATATGGAGGATCTGGGAGAGCAGTTTGTAGGTTATGATGAGCCTAAGAGCACTCAATTTGGCTTAAAATCTTTAAGGCTGGGCAAAGAACTGGAAGCAGGAAATATAGTAACGGTTGAGCCAGGTATTTATATTATTCCAGAACTGATTGATCTTTGGGGTAAAGAAAAGAAATTTGATCAGTTTATTAATTATGATAAGCTAAATGACTTCAGAGACTTCGGGGGAATAAGGATAGAGGATGATTTTGTGATAGATGAAGAGGGACATACCTTGCTAGGAGAGCCTTTAGCGAAGGAAATTAAAGATATAGAAGCGATTAGAGAAGCATCTTTTTCTTGATGAGATAGAGGGCAATTCATTTAATAGAGGGAATGGTGAAAGCTGTTCCCTTTTTTAATGTATTGTTTAGTTAGAAGAAGTTGTGTGAATTCTATATATCAAAGAGCTTAGGCTAAATAGATTTATGATTTTAATTATTTATTTGTGTTAGGGTAATTTGGGTATCTTTGAAGTTTGAAATAGTAATGCAATAGATAGAGATGAGAAATAAAAAAATATTTGTAATCTTCCTCCTCATATTTACGGTGCTTTTATCATCGTTTACCTTTTATGCGTATCAGGTTATTTTTACTCCGAATATTTTAGTGGAGAAGGATGATCGTATATTTATTGTAAGCGAAGATGAAACTTTTAAAAGCTTACAGGATAAATTACATAAGCATCAATACGTCAGTGATATGGTTTCCTTTAGCCTTTTGGCTAAGCTCATGAAGTATGATGAAAATTTAAAACCGGGTAGGTATCGATTAAAGGGTAATATGACCAATTTAGAGGCTGTCCGTTTGCTAAGATCTGGGAAGCAGGCTCCGGTAAACCTTACCTTTACAAACATTCGCTTAAAAAGTGAGCTGGCTGAGCGGTTAACCTCGCATTTAGCCGTAGGTGAAGAAGAGTTTAATCAGGCTTTGGAAAGGTTTATTGAGAATAATAAAGAAGGGTTCAATTCAAATAACGTCATCAGCCTTTTTATTCCTAACACTTATCAGGTGTATTATGATATTTCTGGTGAAGGCCTGATTGAAAGGATGCTTTATGAGTATAAGCAGTTTTGGAATGAAGAGCGCAAAGCAAAAGCTAAGAACATCGGCCTTACACCTTTAGAGGTGTCTACTCTTGCTTCTATAGTACAGGCAGAGAGTGTGAAAAGAGATGAAAGTAGTAAAATTGCGGGGCTTTATATGAACAGGCTGAAAAAAGGTATTGCTCTACAGGCAGATCCAACGCTAGTCTTTGCCTCTGGAGATTACGGATTGAAACGAGTGCTTAATGAGCATAAAGAAATAGATTCTCCTTATAATACTTATAAGTATGCCGGCTTGCCTCCCGGACCTATAAATATGCCTACCATTCATTCTCTGGATGCGGTTCTTAATTATGAAAAACACGACTATATTTATATGTGCGCTAAAGAGGACTTTTCTGGCTACCATAATTTTGCGGCTACCTACAGTGAGCATATTAAAAATGCCAAAAGATATCAAAGGCAGTTATCTATAGAGCAAAGAAAAGCAAGACTTAATAATCAGAATTAAATGTTTGAGCATAGCACAACAGTACGTGTAAGGTACGCAGAAACGGATCAGATGGGATATGTGTATTATGGTAACTATGCCACGTATTATGAGGTAGGGCGAGTAGAGTGTTTAAGAAGTCTTGGTTTAAGCTATAAGGAGCTGGAGGATCAAGGGGTGATGATGCCTGTATTGGAGTGCCGATCCAAATACATAGCTCCTGGTAAGTATGATGAACAGCTTACTGTAAAAACCTCTATCAAGGAAAAGCCTACAGTGAGAATTGCGTTTCACTATGAAATTTATAACGAATCCGATAAATTAATACATGAGGGCGAAACTACATTGGTTTTTGTTAATATGGAATCTGGTAGGCCCTGCCGTATGCCTGAGGCTATGGATAAGTTATTAAGCCCATTCTTTGATTAGATGAAGAAACGAATTACCAGATTAATAGTCAGATCTCAAACTTATAAAGCTTTTATTGAGCTCCTAAAAGGAATTAAATTTAAGAGGTATGAGGGGCTGAGCTTATATGAGGTAATCATTGTTTTTATAGAAAAACTATCAAAAGATGAAGTCATAGAGCGGGCCAATGGGGTAGCTTTTAATTTTACTATGGCTGTTTTTCCAGGTATTATATTTCTGTTCACACTCACCCCTTATTTACATGAAATAATACCAGGCGTAAGTAGAGCTAATATAATGCAGTTTATTGGGGATGTAATACCTCCAAATATGTATGAGACGGTTTATTCTACGGTAGATGATATAGTGGTTAACACCAGAGGAGGGCTATTGACATTTGGTGTGTTATTTTCGCTATGGCTGGCTACAAATGGCATGATGTCTCTAATGAAAGCTTTTAACTCGTGCTATAAGACTATTGATAAAAGGGGGTATTTTAAGATGAGGCTGGTGGCCACAGGACTAACTCTTATGCTGGCAGTAGTTTTGATCTTAGCTAGCGTACTTCTGGTTATCGGTAATTTTATAATAGACATGGTCAATAATGTGGAGTGGCTGGATATTGAAGAGTTTATGATCTATGTATTCTTCCTTATAAGGTTTCTGGTATTGTTTATGGTCTTTTTTCTTGCCATATCATTTATGTATTATTTTGGGCCTTCTGTGCATTATAACTGGCGTTTTTTTAGTGTAGGCTCCTTTGTGGCCACGTTTTTATGTATAGCCGTTACGTATGGGTTTTCTTTTTATGTTTCAAATTTTGCTAATTACAATAAATTGTACGGATCGCTCGGCGTGCTTATAGCGCTGATGATCTGGCAGGAATTACTATCAGTGGTTTTGCTGGTGGGTTATGAGATCAATGCCAGTATTCATCATGCCTATAGAATAGCTGGTATAGACGCGTCAAAAATCCAGTAAAACAAAATTAGAAAACTATGATTTCAATAAAAACTCCTAATATCAGGGAGACGGGAGCAATGGTATATGCTACTATTAAACGTTTTCCTTTGGCTGTTATCAGTGGTTGCATCGCTGTTTTTGCTTCTTGCTATTTTGTGGATCTGGATTTTGAAAGCACAGAGCTTAAAAATACTTTTTTGAGGCTTATAATGGTGTCTTCTCTCGGTATTGCCTATTTTACAGCACTCAAGCTGATGGCTGAAAGCCTTGGGCAGAGGTTTTGGAAATACGTATTAGGAGCACTGGGGGTAGTGTGTCTGGTGATATATTATTCCGTTATGTCAGCCGATCTGCAGGTGGTAGATTGGGTTCGATATATTTTATTCGGAATCATAGCCCATTTAATGGTTTCATTCGCGCCTTTTTTGTTAGTAAAAGGTAAAGAAGGGTTTTGGAGGTATAATAAAAATCTCTTTTTGCAGATAGTTACAGCCTTCTTTTTTGCCATGGTTATATACATGGGATTAGCTTTGGCTTTATTAGCACTTGATAAGCTTTTTGATATTAACTTTAGCTCTAAGCTCTATTTGAAGTTGTTTTATGTTGTGTCAGGTCTGTTTTCTATGCTTTATTTTCTTGGAGGCATGCCACGGCAGCAAGAGCTCTATGCTGACGAAGAAGCCTTTTCTAAGGGCCTTTCTGTATTCACGCAGTACATACTAATACCTTTAGTGGGCATTTATAATTTAATTCTTTATATCTACACTATAAAGATATTGATTAGCTGGGACTGGCCAAGAGGGTGGTTAGGCTATCTTTTCATAAGTTATGCTGTGCTAGGGATTCTGTCATATTTACTCATATATCCGCTGGCTCAATCAGGGGAAAGAGGTTGGTTAAGGGTTTTTTCTAGATGGTTTTTCTTTTCGCTGATACCACTGGTAGTAGTTTTATTTTTAGCCATCTATCGCAGGGTAGATGAGTATGGTCTTACAGAAAATAGGTATTTTCTATATTTATTGGATTTTTGGCTGTTAGGAATGGCTGTCTATTTTTCGTTTTTTAAAAATAAAAACATCAAGATAGTGCCCCTCAGTCTGGCTATAGTCATATTGCTGTCTTCTTTTGGTCCTTGGGGAGCATTTGGGTGGTCAGCAAGAAATCAGGTAAACCGATTTCAGGGTTTAATAAAAAAGGCCGAAGCAGGAGGTTTATCATTTAATGAGAGAAAAGATGTGTCTTCTGTGATTCATTACCTGGCTCGCCGTAGAAAGCTGGCTCATTTACAACCTTATTTCAAAGCAGATGTAGACTCATTGTATGATCATAATTACAGTGGCTATGCAGAAGTGTTACTTCGTGAATATGAGATTGACTATGTGAATGAGTGGCAGAGAGATAGTACGATGGCAAGTGCTTTTTCATATTACAGTATTAAGCAGAATTATTATCTCAATGTAGGAGATTATGATCAATTTTTAAGTTGTAGTCAGGTAGGCTCTTCTGGCCCAATTAAGGTTGAAGATTGGGAAAATCTGGTGATTGATTCTCTAAAGACCTCGATAAATTTAAAGCCTTTTATTACGCAGCTAAAGAAAAAACATTCTGGGGGTAGCTATGATATGGAGCCAGATCAATTGATGCTGGAGGGAGAAAATGACGATATTAAATTTAAGATTTATTTTCTGTCTGTTAGTTTGCGACGAGATGCGGATGGTCAATATGAAGTGCAAGGCTTAGGATTTAATATGTTTTTTAAGAAAAAAGGAAAAAAATAGACGAACAGTTTGTGTAATTAAAAATATAGTATACATTTGCAGTCCTGTTGGAAATCAGTTCCGGCAAAACAACATAGAGGAGTGGCAGAGTGGTCGAATGCGGCGGTCTTGAAAACCGTTGTACCGCGAGGTACCGGGGGTTCGAATCCCTCCTCCTCTGCAACTAAAAGCCTTCAAGCGTAAGTTTGAAGGCTTTTTTGTTTTAGAGATCTCGCTTTAGGTTATTAGGGCTTGTTAGTTACAGTTTATCATATTAACGAAATGCCTCTTTTGATTTCACTTATTTTATTCGGTCACAGTTAAAATTTATAAAATAGATTTTTATATAGCAGCATATTTTTAAATTCGCGCTTTTAAACCAAAATACAAAACATGAAATTAAAAAAAATGAAATTTAAAGTTGTAATGTTTATAATTTTAAATATGGTTCTATTTTCAGCATGTAATGACACTGAAATCAAACCGAGTGGACAGGGAAATACTTCACATCGATCTCAAATTGTACCCTATCCATTACCTCTACCTGATTTAAAAATCGAAGAAAGAAATACATTTAGAGTAAGTGGGGGAAAATGGCAAAAATTACCAGGCTGCGCAAAGGATATTGCTATCGGATCTGTGGGTGATATAGCAGCTATAGGTTGTAATGGAAAAGTGTATCGCTGGGTTAATAATGATTGGCAAGAAGATGCATCTTCGCAAAACGCATCCTCCATAACTGTGGATTCATGGGGTAGAATATTTGTAACAAATGACAGTAAGGAAATTTGGTTCCGTGACAATCCAAATACAGGTAATAATGGTTGGAAAAAGTTAGCGGGTAAGGCTTTAGATATTGAGGTTTCTGCTAATGGAGATTTATATTGCGTAGGAACTAATCACAAAGTGTTTAAATATGATTACTATAGCGATAAGTGGACTGAGGTGCCTGGATCATCAAGTGTTAGCAGAATTACGGTTGATTATTCTGGAGCTCCTATAATATCAAATTCAAGTGATAGGGTATGGAAATATCAATCATCTAGGTGGGAACATTTAGGAGGAAGAGTTGAGGATATTGCTGCAAATCGAACTGAATTATTTGCAACAGGAACAAATGGAAAAGTTTATTGGTTTGATTTTTTTAAAAATGACTGGGTAGAAGTAGCTGGTGCTCAAAAGGCTGAGCAAATAGCTGTTTATACCAATGATAGTCCCTGGGTAATTGTGGATGGAGGTACGATATATAGATATCAATAGGACAAAACATTGATCCATTCTCGGACGCGTTTGCACGTAGCCATAACGCGTCCGTTATATTAAAGTCTCTCTCACTGGATTTGCAACAAAAAAATAGACAATAAATTAATCACATTTATATTGGTTTTGTTTATTAAATTGTTCGGGTGTCATGTACCCTTGTCTTGAATGTTTTCTCTTCCTTTTATAATAAATTCCTAGTATTTCTTAGTCTGAGACTACCAACTTTTCAATGGTAGCTAGTGTCTCTGACACAGTATTAAGCAACAATATCTTGTCATTTTAAGCAATTATTGTTTAGGTTCATAACATGTCCGGTGGTTACAAAATAAGAAATCAATCAGGTGTTCATTTTCTTTTTCCCTCTTGTTCTAGGTTAAGCGCAGCGGTCCTACGACCTACCATGTGCAAGAGCATTTGCTCGGAATAATATAAACAGAAGCTTGAAGCCACAATGCTCGATTAGTTTTGAAGTATGTAATAGATATAGGGATAAGTACAGATTCCTCAACTCTTAGAAGGAACTCAAAAGCTATTTGAAAAGACTAAAGTGAAGCGGAATTTGAGTATCCTAATCAGAAAAAAATGATAAAAAATATGTTTATAATTTTAACAGCATGTCTAATTCAATTAGGCTGTGACTCAAAGTGTCTTAATCAGGTTAATGATTTTAGTCAGTTTAAAAACTCATCAAAAAAATTTAATGACGTTATTGCTGAGTATTCAAATACACATAAATTGGTTTTGTATGTTGATTCTGATGGTTGTATTTATTTAAATGATGAAATTTATAATTCAGGGTTAAAATCTACAATATATAGTTACCTTTCAAACGCTGAGGGGACTTCATATGAAGTTGTTTTATTTGCTGATCCTTTAATTTTTAATGAAAAATTCGGCGTCATCAGTGACATTTATACTAAGCTTAGAGAAGCATATATGAATGTGTGGCGTGATATTGCTTATCAGAAATTTAAAACCAGGGATTTCAGCAAATTAAGCTATGATGAGAAAGGTTATTTATGGTCTAATTTTCCGCCAAAAAATCTAATTCGATTTGATTACTTAACCGAAGCACAAGCTGAAGCTGTAAAGGATAATGTTGTAACAAAAATCCCTCCGGTAAATCTTCTTCTGGAGGAAGAAAAAGGTAATGGTTTAAAGCCTCGCTAATTATCCCTCTGTTCCTAGGTTAAGCGCAGCGGTCCTACGACCTACCATGTGCAAGAGCATTTGCTCAGAATAATATAAACAGAAGCCTGAAGCCACAATGCTCGATTAGTTTTGAAGTATGTAATAGATATACGGATGAGGGAAGAATTTGAGCGGATGCTAAAGCTATAATTGGATCGTAGCGGATGCTACGACCAGGCGGGTATATGGATTTAAAATACCAAAATTGAAATTAAGTTAAACGTTCATTTCTCTGTATATTCTGTTTTAACGGTCACTTTCACTCTCATTAAAGAGGGCTCTCACCTTTTTGACTTGGGTCTCATAAACCACTTTTTTGTTTCTAATATACAGAGTAGTTCCTAAGAGGGTTAAAATGAATACGGCAATGCAGGCACTGGCAATTTTAATGATAGTAGACCGTTCCTGATCAATTTTGGCCTGTTTTATGTCTCTGTAATATTTCTGAATTTGTGTGTCTAGTAAAACCTGTAATTTCTTGAAATCCAGCTGATCAGCCATTTTTGACTTTAGTTGTTCTTGATTTCTTCGAAGGTCTTCTATTTTAAATATATCGTCTATACTCACCTTGCCGCTTTGGTTAGCTAATGCTCTCTGAGATTTCGATATTAATTCTAATGTGTTAGAATAATAGGAGTTGATTATATTTTCATCTGCAATAGCAACTACATTGTTTAGGATTTCCAGTGCTTTTTCGTGGTTGCCTTGTAATTGATAAAACTCACCTTCAATATTACCTGTTTTTACCAGCATGTATACACCTAACTCTAATGAGGATTTAAGCTCTTTTGCTTTGCTTAAATAATTTTTAGCGTTTTTAAAATCTTTCTTATACATGTAAGCATTGATAAGATTGTAATAGGTTAGGAGTTTTTGATCATTTGAGATTCCTTGATAGGAGATGGATTGGATATAATTATTGATAGCTTCATCGTATTTTTCATCATAGTAGTTAATGTCTCCTTTTTGGATGTCTAAATAGGAGAGTTCATTTACATCGACTTTATTCAAGTGCTCAATAGCTTGTCTAGCCTCATCAACTGAAGCCCGGGCAGCTTCGTATTCATTTGTTTTGGTATAACAAACCGCAATATTAGAATGTACTAATGACAAATGTTTCCAATCTTTAGCTGTTTCGAATATTTTGGCAGCTTGTTCAAAATATGGAATGGCTTGGTCGTACCCTTCAATTTTCAGAAAAATAAAGCCTATGTCATTGCTGGCATCTCCTTTTCTAAGTAGGTCACCAGTATTTTTAAAAAGTTCTGCTGCCTTGAGGTAATGAATTACGCTTTGTTGATAATTCCCCCCCTTTCTTAACAATACCGCCTTGGCATATTCTCCCTTACCTTGGTATACTTGATTGTTAGTAGTTTCGGCTAAAGTAATGAGTTTTTCTATGTTGGCTTGCGCTATCTGAGGATCCGAGTTTTTATTGGTTTTGTATAACTCGTAATATATCGCCAAGCGAGTGTCTACCGTTAGCTCATCATTTTTCAAAAGAGCTTCTAACGATGTGGCATCTTTAGGTAGGCTTTTTTCTGTAATATTTTCTTCTTCAGTATTGCATGAGACGAAACAGAGACATAGAAGAAAGATGACCAGCGGGATTTTGAAATTTAGTTTAAAGGATTTCATTAGGTTAGGTTTAAATAGGTTGAAATGTGGCTAGTAGTGCAAAGTGCTTAACGAGAGCATGATTTAATCATCTCTATCATCTATACCCCTGCCATCAGAAGTGGCAGGATCAGTTGATAATTTATTTTTATTAATCTCATCATATGGGTCAGAGCAGGCATTCATAAAAAACATACCAGCTAACATGGCCACAAGAGAGAGTATTCTTAATATTTTCATATTTGATGTAATTTTAAGAGTTGTAACGTTCAAAGGGACAATATATAAAATTATAGTTATTTATAGAAATTATGTATTTGAATGTGATTCGATCTGTAGCTTGAGTTCGCAGTTTTATCATTCTATTTACTCAAAAAAATAAGATACATTACGTGTAAATAAGCTTTTGGATGACGGCGATATAAACACTAGAATTGGAGAATGGAGGTGTTTGAGGCTTGTATTTTGACTAGTGGATTGAATTTTCTTAAAAATTTTTCAAATAAATTTTACAGGATGAAGCTTGTGAATAGATGCCTGAAGCCACAATGCTCGATTAGTTTTGAAGTATGTAATAGATATACGGATAAGGGGAGAATTTGAGCGGATGCTAAAGCTATAATTGGATCGTAGCGGATGCTATGACCAGGCGGGGGTTTCATCTGGCGAAACTGAAACTTTAAAAGCAGTATTTTCAAAAAGTAAAAATAAATTTATTCCAGTAGATTAAATGTAAGAATGATTTTTAGAAATGGTCAATATACCAAATACAAAGGTTTTCATCTGATGATTCAAACAATAAGGGATGATGATGACAAGATTATTTTAATATGGATTGGTAAGGATTGTCCCTTGAAACAATTTTATTACGAAAAGGCTGAAGATGGCTTTGTGTCGATTATAGATAAAAATGAATTAACAAATGCATACTTGGTGAAGACTTTTGGTTATTATAAGGGATATAAATTTCAAATTTTTTCTAGGAGTGGAAGTTCGGAAGTAAGCATAGCAACCTCCGAGCTATTGGCATATCAACGATTAAGTTTAATTAAGATAGCTGAAAATTGGTTTGGAGAAGATGTTATGCCTAATGAATTAGAATCGACATGGGAGGAATATTTTGAGACTTTGAATCTGCCTTTACCTGATGATATTCAATTAAGTCAATAATTTATAATGTGAATCCTTAATTGAGTTGAGATTATTTGAGTACATATTGAAATATTTATTCCTTTTAGGAGTAACTGTAGGAACCTCTCTGTTCTTAGGACCTGGGTTACTAAAGCAAGCTTTTTTAGAAGAAGATGTTGATTTAAAAAAGTCCTACATTGAATCAATTAATGTAGATTATTTAAATCAAACTAATAGGAATTACATACGGTTCGATGTAAAACTAGATAATAGAAATTATAAAAAGGTTTATTATTTAATAGATGGTGAGCATATTCATTTGATAAAATTGATTCAAAAGTTAGCAGAAATTGATGATGAAAAATCAGTTTATACTCTATTGCCCATTTATGTGAATGATTTAAATGTTATTGCTTCTTATAAGATAGGAAATAAGGGAACTATTGAAAAATTAAAAATATATGATACTTATATAATTGGACGTGGTAATAGTACTGCTAAAAGAATTGCAATGGGATTAGTTGGTGGTTTGATGATAGTGTTAGGGATATCATTATTTTTTCTAGGAACGGTCTTTACTGTCCGAAACCTAATTGTGTATTTTAAAACGGGACAGTTGCCAGCCTTACCGAATATGGTGGAAAATATGTCAAATGGAATCAAGTTTCTGTTGGGTGAATCTTATAAGGATAAAAAATGAAAACATTTTCAGTAAATATATTTAGCTGGATGCTACGATCATGTTGAAGTAATGAATTTACTTTTTTCGGAATGCTGACAAACTCCTTTTTCGATATGAGTTGTCAGAATTATCTCTGGTAATAAAGATTGCCCTGGGGAATCTTTTGCTCGAAATATATTCTTCATAACTTGCCACTTCATCTACTTTTTCTGAAAAATATTCATGCCAAAACGTAACTTATTTATCATAATAGCAATAATCTCTATCGCTGGTTTTACTTGCTTCGGCCAGACACCAGCACAAAGCAATTTATTAGAAGGGAAATGGCGCATTGATGGCTGGACCTATATGAGTTTTGTAGGAAGAGGGCTTGATAAAAGTGAACGACAACATCTGTCTGAAGGGGTAAATGGTTTGATGATGGAATTTAGTTCTGACCACATTTTTTCTACCAATAAACCGGAGGTTTTTGGATTTAGCGACGTTAAATATGACCTTGAGGAGTCAAAATATTTGGTTTGCGATAATTATGTAGGAGAATTTGTAATACATGACCATAATGTTTTTTACATCCATTCCAATCTGATCTTTAAGCTTGAAAAGGTAGAAGACGTTCCAAACGCCAAAATACACCTGGGGGTGAATGAGATACACAGCCAAAATGTGCCGGAACTCACTGATAACAAAATGATTCCGGAAAACGATACGTATTTATTAAGGGAATTGGATGTATTGCCAATATTAAAAGAGTAAAAGGATTACCCTTGTGACGCTTTTTGCCTGGAGAGATTTTTCACGGACAGAATATTGGCAAATTTTGACTACGGCATGCTCGAATATAACGACATGATGTTCAATATCAATTTTGTTATAGACAAAAATGGACATTTTAATTCATTTGATATACGGGAAATGCGCTATTTCTGGGATGAAAAAGGACGGGAAGTGAAAGAAATCGTAGAAAAAGACAAAGGACTAGAAACCGACATGAAAAAAAACATCATGGCCAGTATCCTACAAGTCAAAGATGATTTTCTACCGGCACTCATAAATAATACTGCGGCTAATGCAAAGATCAATTTACAGTTAAGACTAATCTCGGAATAATACCCTCGCTGTCCATAGTCTGTGACTACGAACCTTCCCATACTAACTAGTTTCTCTGACACAGTATTAAGCAACAAAACCATATCCTTTTAAGCAATTATTGTTTAAATTCATTACCTGTCAGGCATTTATAACATAAGAAATCAGTCAGGCATTTGAGCGGACAAGTATTGATTATATGCATTTGAAACTGATGAAAGGGAAATTATATTATTTAAAAAATTCAGGGAAAATTGTGACCTTTTTTTTATTCGTGTTGTCGGGTCCTTTATTATCTCAAGATAAATTGACCTTAAGGGATTCATTATTATTAAGATATAGTGAGAATGAATTAAGGTCAATGACTTCTAGGGAATTAGGGAATGCTGTGAGAGCGATGAGAGGTGAGCCTGTTGCTCCTTTGATTGTTTCTAGTTCAAAAAAATTGCAAACTGATAATTATGGCTTTAATATAATTAGAGATATTAATATTGATTCACTCGAGGTGTTAATTAATAGGCGTGTTTCAGACATTTCTAAGAGGGATAGTAATTTTAATAGAATGGTTTTTCCTAATTCATATGTAGATATAATCAACAGGTTTGAGTATGGTTTTTATAAAAATTTAAGAACAAGAGAACTGCGACATAATGATTATCATAAGTTATATTATGATTTTGAAGGAGATGAATCTTTTAAATTAATAGGATACACAAATAACAGTAGAAGAACCTATTTTTTTGATGAAAGGGATTCATTACAAAAAATAGTAGTTGAGACTGGACATAGTGTGAATGAAGGAAGAAAATATTATTGGTCTATGCCAATGCAATATCAAAAGACTACTTTCTATCTATGGAATGGGCATCTTCAATATGTTGATCAATTAAAATTAGGGGAAGATGTTTTCGAATTTAGTAGATTAAATGACAATGATTCCACACAAAAACTTGAATCAAAAAGATTATATTTTTACAAGAATAATTGTATTTCTTCATATGAAGCAAAATCAGAAATAAGCATAGATTCTGATAAATATGTTGATAATTTGAATTACTCCAAGGTATACTGTAGTAATGAATTGGCAGCTTACTTAAAGAATTATCTAATTGAATTTAAGGAGTATGAGCATAAAGTAAATGATTTTTTGAACTCTCATGAAGGATCATATTTAAAACCATATTACATACCTAAAAATAATGAATAGGATTGAGAAAATGAATTAGTTATTTTCTCTCCTCCAAGAGCCCTAGCTGTTCGTAGTCTGCGACTACGAACTTTCTAATGGTAACTAGTGCCGCTGGCACGGTATTAAGCAACAAAATCATATCCTTTTAAGCAATTATTGTTTAAATTCATTACCTGTCAGGCATTTATAACATAAGAAATCAGTCAGGTATTTGAGTGGACGATGACCAGGCGGTGCCAGAGTACTACTATGCTGGAATGCAGGGCATGTTGAAAATTGAATTATATAAATGAATGGTGCCAAATTTACCGTGTCAGAGACACTCGTGGTATTTACAAATCCTTAGTCGCCCTTCGGTAAGACTAAAGATAGCGGGCTAATGATATAAAGTACTTCCACCATGCAGAGCATGGCGGGAACGAGGGGGGCAATAATACTGATTAAGATAGGTTTAACCCATGAACTGACTTTAGTTCATAAGTGGTCTTTGGTAGAACTTTTTTCGTGCCGTAAGTTGTCAGGCAAAGAATTGACTAAATTATGAAGACCTTTATTCTCTTTTTCCATAAGAATACTGCTTTCAACAGCATTTTTTAACCTTGGATGCATCTGCTCGCTATTTTCTAAAAAATCAAGGAATTCAGTCTCATTTTTAATTTTTGAAAGCCTTCGTCCTTTAGCTGTCAACGAAATAAAATAATTGTCCTTACCTAAAAACCTTACATAACCTTCTGTAACTAAAGTGTCTCTTACGTAAATTATTTTATAACTTTCTTAACTATCTTAACTATCATCATCAACTAAGTGAGGGTTTGTGATATCATCAGTATTTGCTCTCTCTTTTTTATCTAGATATTGAATTAGCTTAAATGCTAGTTTAATGCTTTTCTCATTCATATAATTTGACAAGATGTTGATTAACGTTAAAACCTATGTATTTTTATTTAATTATGAAACCAAACTATAATTATTATGAATAATCCTTCTTTTGTTTTACATAAAACTACATTATTAAACTCTGAAAAATTACATAAGGAGCTTTCAGGTTATTTAAATAAGAAATATGGTGACATAGATCCAGTTTCACTTATTGACGGTCCATCAAACTTATCTGGAGGCTATGCGGAAATAGTTAATTTCGATATAGTAGATGCTCAAATAAATTTTGTGAGGAATTTTCTTCCGGGTCAATTCAGCGAGTACGCATGTAACATAGATTTAAGCATTCACTTTGAATTGTTTAGGAATAATGAAATTCAGGGAACATTAAGTGATGCTGAATACTCTTATGAAGATACCAAATCTCTTGATACCACTATAGAGGTTCATATTCGAGTTGGTTCTAATGGTATAATACCTGACATTTATCTAAAGTAAACATACTTACTGACCTTCAATGACTTAACGTAAGGGATGCGAAGCCGCATAAAATACACTCCTTAAAGGTATTTCGCCCTCTGTCGCCAAATTATTACCAATCCAACAGTTGCTCGGCTCTTGCCGCGTGACGACTATTCCTTAGGCCTCTGGCCGGGTAAGTAGAGATGCATTTGCATAACAAAGGCTAACACCGCTCCCCCCACGCTCCACATAGTGTCCCACCTCCAACATCTCCCACCAATCCACAAAGCCCAAAACCCTCATCAACATACTTCAATCTCTTTGCTCTTAAAACAAAAACTTGTAAGTTAACGCTCCTTATAATTAACCTATTATCTTGAGTTTTTCGGAAGAACAAATCCAGTCTATTGCTCCCAATGCGTCAGCTTTTAGTGCTGGTAAAAAATTAAGTGGAAACAGTAAGTGGGAGTCGTTTGGTAAAAGTGATCGGGTGATCTGGGGTGCTATTAGAGGTAGTGGCAAAAATCCACATCTCACCCAAATTGATCTTAATGATATCGCTTTTAAATGCTCCTGTCCTTCTCGTCAGTTTCCTTGTAAGCATGCCATAGCGTTAATGCTTTTATACGGCAGTCAGGAACAAAATTTCTCGGTACAGGAGGAGCCGGAATGGGTGAGCGCCTGGATGGATAGTCGTAAGGCAAGGCAGGAAAAGGCGGCAGAAGCCCCTAAGAAAACTAAAGCTAAAAGTGCCGCTAAGGATACTGTTGCTAAACGATTAGAGCAGGTACAGGCAGGCGCCGCTGAGCTGGAGCTTTGGCTCAAAGACCTGGTAAGGATGGGCTTGTTGGAGCTTTCTTTTAAATCTGCTAAAGACTTTAAAAAAGTGGCGGCTCGCATGGTAGATGCCAAGGCTCCCGGACTCGCTTTTTGGGTGAGAGAACTCGGTCAGCTTAATTATAAAGACGGCAGCGTTTGGCAGGATGAATCCTTAAAGCTCATCTCAAAGCTTTTTCTACTGATCCAAGCCATTAAGAATTATGATCAATATGACTCACAGTGGCAATACACCATAAGAACCCTTGCCGGCTGGAGCCAATCCAGTAAAGAATTATTGGCTGATGCCAATGCTGAAGTGGTAGATGACCATTGGCTGGTAGTAGGGCAGCTGGAAGAAACCAATGATGATATTGTAACGCAAAGAAACTGGCTGATAGGTAAAAGAAGCAATAGAAAGGCATTAGTTCTTAATTTCTCTACACGCTTTTCTTCTTTTGAATCTATCATATTACCAGGCAGTTATATAGAAGGGCAGTTGGCCTTTTTTCCTTCCGTGCAGCCACAGCGGGCAGTAATAAAAACACAAACCAATGCTGCTGATAAGTTTGATGCTGATTTTACTTTCACTGAAAACTGGTTAGAAGCACACCACAAAAAGACTGAACTGATAAAGGAAAATCCATGGTCTAATGATCATTTGTTTATTTTAAATAACAGTAAATTGATCTTAAAAAATGATACATGGTTCATGGCAGATCATGATCACTATCTTATGCCGCTTATGAAAGGCTATGACATAGACAAGTGCCTAAAAAGTTTGGCCATATGCGGCACGGCTTCCCACCCTATGGCGGTAGTTATTCGCGATGGAAAGGCGATCCCTTTAGGCATATTTCAAAATAACCAATATACCATTTTGTAGCTATGTGGGAGTCATTTAGAAATATAGCCTTAATAGGCACGGAGAAAAAGCCGTTGGAAGCGAGTTTGCTGCCTTCTTCGATACAGGAAGCGCTGAAAGATACCGATCAAACGCCGGAAGAGCATTTACTGCAGGCTGCTGCATACTTAACCTATTACCAGGAGGCAGGAGCGCTACCGCCTTATGAGAAAGTAGAAGATAAAGCTGCTATTGAGGAAACATTAGCAGAAGCCCCTGAGCTGCCGATGAGGGTTTTCCAGGCTATAAAAAATGCAGGAGCTCAGTTGAGCGATTACCTGCTAGGTGACTGGCTGGACTGGCTAATTTCAAAACAGTGGAAAATAGCTGGTAGTGAGAGTGTTAATTTAGTAAATCTTACCCAAATCATGCGCCTGGAACTGCGTGAGAAAGCCGTAAAAGTGCTGGGCAACAAAGGCAGGTGGATGCTCTCTCATCACCCTAAAAAGGAGCTATTCTTAGATTTTGAAAAATCAGATATATGGGAAGAAGGTACTACCGCACAGCGGAAAAACTTTTGGGCTGAACTGCACGCCAGTGATCCTGAGACTGCAATACAGCTGTTAAAAAACACATGGGATGCCGAGGCTATTATAACCAAAAAGGGCTTTCTGGAAGTTATGAACAGTAACCTGAGCCGGCTGGATCAGGATTTTCTCACCCATATTTACAATAATGAATTCGCTTATAAGGCAAAGGAGAAAAAAACAGAAAAGGAATGTAGAGCGCTTGTAGCTGCCATGCTTTTAAGAATACCGGAAAGCGACTTGTATAAGTTCACGGCTCAAAAGTTATCTACTTACATTAAGACCTCAAAAAAATCAGCCCTTTTAGGTTTGATTTCATCTGATAATATCGCCATCTCAGTGCCTGATGAAAACCATCCTGATGACTTTTGGAATGACGAAAGTATGCTTATAAACTATGGCTTTGATCATCAATATGACATTGAATGGTTTAATGATAAACATCAATACTATTTGTCATCTTTTCTTGAAGTAATACCTCTCTCTTTTTGGGCACACCAGTTCACGAAAGGCACCGCGGCTTTTGTGGATTATATTTTAGGTAAAGATTTTCAAATGAATGCGAGAAAGAAAGTGCATGCTATGCATCAGGCAGCTCTTATTAAAAATGTCTCGTTAAACCATGACTCAGCGCTGGCCGAATATTTAATCAACAAACTACCAGCAGATCAAAATGTCTCTTTGTTATCTTATGTTAGTCAGGATGCTTTTGAGACTTATGTGAAAGAGAAAAAGCTTTGGACCTCCCATAATATTTTAGAGCAGACTCCGGGAAGAACCTGGTCATTACCTTTTTCAAATTATGTTTTAAAAGGACTATTTGAGTCCTACGGACAGCAGTATCATAGCATGCATTATCATGGTCAGGCATTATGTAAGTACCTGCATATTGATAGTGGTGATGAACTGCGCAGGCTTAATGAAAAAGCCCAAAGTGTCACTTATTATAAAAGCTGGGAGAAGAACGTATTTACTCCTGCTAAACTTGGATTAACCTTAAAAAAAGCAATCGCTTCATCTAATGAATAAAAGTATGGATATACTTAGACAAAATGCCGCCCTGCAGTTTGAAGAAGAACTGGAAAACCTGAAAAAACAAGACACTGGTGCTGTGCCTACAGGCTGGCAAATGTCGCCTCTGTCTGTAGTGACCTACCTGATGGGGGGTACCCTTAAAAATAAATTTGAAGTGACTCCGAAATACATCGGTAACAGAAGGTTAATGGAAATAGCCGTAGCCACGCTTACTACTGATAGAGCATTATTGCTATATGGTATACCGGGAACAGGTAAATCCTGGGTGTCGGAGCACCTTACGGCAGCCATCACTGGAGATCCTTCACTACTTATTCAGGGAACTGCCGGAACCGGAGAAGAAGCCATTCGCTATGGCTGGAACTACGCTAAGCTTTTGGCCGAAGGGCCTACAGAAGGAGCCCTGGTAGAAACACCCATGATGCGAGGCATGAAACAGGGTAAAATAGTTAGAATAGAAGAACTTACCCGTATTTCTGCTGATGTGCAGGATACCCTCATTACTATTCTTAGTGAGAAAATTATGCCTATCCCTGAGCTGTCTGCAGAAGTGCAAGCGGTGAAAGGGTTTAATGTAATTGCCACTGCCAATAACCGAGACAAAGGGGTGAATGACCTGTCTTCTGCCTTAAAAAGACGTTTTAATACCGTTATTCTTCCTGTTCCTAACACGCCAGAAGAGGAAATAAACATAGTGCAAACCAGAGTGGCCAGCCAGATGAAAGCCCTTGAATTACCAGCAGAATTACCCGGGCTGGAAGATATTAAACGGGTAGTGCAAATTTTTAGAGAGCTAAGAAATGGCGTTACCGAAGATGGTCGTACTAAGCTGAAGACCCCGAGTAGTACGGTAAGTACGGCAGAAGCCATTTCGGTGGTGAACAGTGGACTATCATTAGCGGCTCATTTTGGCAATGGAAAGCTTTCGGCTCATGACATGGCTTCAGGTCTAGTAGGGGCCATAGTGAAAGACCCTGTTCAGGATACCGTAGTGTGGAATGAATACCTGGAGACCGTAGTGAAAACCAGAGAAGACTGGAAAGACATTTACAGGGCTTGTAAAGAAATCACCTTCTAATTTATGGCCATTCACGTTTTAGGCATACGGCATCATGGAGTTGGGTCAGCGCGACAAGTCAAAAAAGAACTGGAACGCTTGCAGCCTGACATTGTATTGGTAGAGGGACCACCTGAAATAGCCGAGGTTTTTGAATATGTGGGACATCCTGACCTAAAACCTCCTGTGGCCATAATGGTGTACAATAGCAATGTGCCTCAAGAGTCTACCTTTTATCCTTTTGCTGAGTATTCACCGGAATGGGTAGCTATAGCTTATGCTAATGAGCATAAAATACCCGTTAAAGCCATTGACCTTCCGGCTAGTATTAGCTTTACCATGAGAAGGAAAGAGGCTAAAAATGAACCATCCACACCTCCGCCGGAAGATCCGCTAACACTCGTAGCCCAATCGGCCGGGTTTAAAAGTGGAGAAAGGTTCTGGGAACATCATTTTGAGCAATCTGCTGGCAATGAGCATTTTGAAAGTGTAATGCACGTGATGCAATCGCTACGTGAAGATGGACTGGAAAGCGCTATGGATGCTGAGAACACAAATCGTGAAGCGTATATGCGTATGCTTATTCAGGATAGTGTTAATGAAATGTATACCAACATTGCCATTGTATGTGGTGCCTGGCATGCTCCTACTTTGGTAGACCCTGCAGGGTATGCAAAAGAAGATAAGAAGGTGCTCAAAAAGCTGCCTAAAACTAAAACCAAGATCACCAGCACCTGGATTCCCTGGACTAATGACAGGTTAAGCATGCATTCAGGATACGGAGCAGGCATATTTTCACCCGGATGGTATTCGCACTTATGGCATAATACTGCTGAGTATGAAATTCCCTGGCTCATTAAAGTGGCCAGCATGTTTCGGGAAAAAGGCATGGACATGTCTACCGCTCATGCTATTGAAGCTTTCCGCCTTGCTCGCAGCCTGGCTATTCTAAGGAGTAATCATTATGTGTCGTTAGATGACTTAAATGATGCTGTGCTCTCCGTTATGTGTATGGGAGATGGCATATTGCTGGAACTGGTTAAAGACCAGCTCATTATTGGTGATGGCTTGGGAGAAGTGCCCGAAGACATGCCAAAAATGCCTCTTCAGGAAGACTTTGAACAGTCAGTAAAAAAGCTAAGACTCAAGCTTACAGCTGATCCTAAAGAGGTAAACCTCGATCTCAGAAAGCGCAACGATCTTGAGAAAAGCAAGCTCTTTCATCGGTTAGCCATTTTAGAAATCCATTGGGCCACACCCAGCTACTCCAGAGGTAAAGGTACCTTCAAAGAATCATGGCGACTGGAGTGGACAGTGGGCATGATGATAGAACTCATTGATAGAGCGTTTTTAGGAAACACCATTGCGTCGGCAGCTCAGGCAGTGCTGATCAAAAAAAGTAATGCAGCACAAAAGGTAGATGATGTGGCTAAACTCATAGACCTGTGCATACCAGCGGCCTTGTTCGATGAGCTGGATCATCTGTTAAACAAGGTGAATGAGCTGTCTAGTATTTCATCTGACATATTGGATCTGATGAAATCTTTACCACAGTTGATCAATGTAGCTCGCTATGGCGATGTGCGTAATTCGGATATGGATGTGCTTGATCAGATCATACACCAGCTGTTGATTAAGGTAAATATTGGTTTGCCCAATGCAGTATATGGTTTAGATGAGGACAATGCTCTGGAAATGTTCGGCCAGATTACTGCGCTGCACCAGGCTATAAAAATCTACTCAAAACCTGAAGAGGAAGCATCGTGGTATTTCACCTTGCATCAGGTGCTCAACAAAGAAGATGTGCACAGTGTAATACTAGGCTGTGTTTGTCGGCTTTTGTTGGATAGTCAGCAGCTTAGTGAAGATGAAGCTGACATGTATATTTCCTTCGCACTCTCAGTGAACAATGATCCTATGGCCGTGGCAGCCTGGATTGAAGGTTTCCTCAAAGGCAGCGGCTCTATTTTAATTTATGATAATCGCCTTTGGAATCTGGTTTTTGAGTGGGTAGAATCCTTAGATAAGGATACATTCATTCAGCTCGTACCCATGCTCAGAAGAACATTTTCAAAGTTTGAATATGCAGAAAGGCGTCAGCTAGGGCAGAAAGCCCGTCAGGGACTCGCCAATGATGAGCCAATTGCCACCTATAATACAGAGCAATTTGATGATGAACTGGCCGATTCAGTGGTACCTTATATTAGCAAATTCTTAACTCCAAACAGCACTCACCATGAATGATGATGAATTAGAAATCCTGGAAAAATGGCGATTGATACTTGGTGGCAACGAGGCCGATGGTACTGAGGTGAAGCTCTCTGACCAAATGGATGGACTGGACCAGACGCTTTCGGCTTTGTATGAGTTTGAGCGTACTAAAAGCTTTGACTATGGAGCAGAAAAAGGAGCCGGAGGGCAGGAGAAATCAAACCCGGGAGTGGCCAGATGGCTGGGAGATATTCGTAAGTATTTTCCTAACTCCGTAGTTCAGGTGATGCAGAATGATGCTTTGAAATATCCTGATTTGCAGAAGAAACTGATTTTTGAACCGGAAATTCTGGAACAGGCAGAAGCAGATATACACCTGGTGGCTACGCTGATGCAACTGGGCAAGCTTATTCCTGCCAAAACTAAAGATACCGCCAAGAGAGTGGTTCAAAAGGTGGTAGATGAACTTATGGGTAAGCTAGAGCAAAAAACCGTTTCAGCTTTAAGTGGAGCTCTCAATAAATCAGCTAAGAAGTTTCACCCAAGGTATAATGAGATCAACTGGGATGCTACCATTCGGAAGAATCTTAAGCACTATCAGCCAGATTATAAAACCATTATACCTGAGGTGAGAATAGGGTATGGTCGAAAGTCTAAAAGGTCATTAAAAGACATTGTGCTTTGCATAGATCAAAGTGGTTCTATGGGTACTTCCATTGTTTACTCTGGAATATTTGGCGCTGTAATGGCCTCGGTGCCGACTGTAAAAACAAAAATGGTGGTTTTTGATACGGCTGTTGCCGACCTTACTGAAGATCTGAAAGATCCTGTAGAGCTACTTTTTAGTGTGCAGATGGGTGGAGGCACAGACATTAACCTGGCCTTAAAATACTGTCAGGAACTAATAACAACAGCTGATGACACTATTCTGGTACTCATTACAGATTTGTATGAAGGTGGTAATGCCAAAGAAATGCTAAAAAGAGCACAGGACATGATAGATTCAGGTATTCAGTTTATTTGTCTGTTAGCGCTAAACGATGAAGGCAGCCCCAGTTATGATAGCAATATGGCATCCAAACTATCGCAGATGGGTGCTCCGGTATTTGCCTGCACCCCAGATCAGTTTCCAGACCTCATGGCTGCAGCCATTCAAAAGCAAGACTTAAAGCAATGGGCCGGAGAGCATGAGATTGTTTTGAAGGGGTAGTTGGCATCGCAGCCTCAATCGTCTACCCTTCGACGGAGTTTAGGGTGACTCGGATGATGGAGATAAACTTTGGGGTAAAAATCTCTGTCGGCTAAGTCGAGAGGTGAAAGAAGATTGAAAAATTACACTACCTCAAGTCTCTGGTGGAAGTGCTTTGTTATAAAATGCTTCAGCCAATACGTCACTCCGGCTGAAGTACAGCGGAGAGTCGGAGTCTTGCTGATCAGTACTGCTACCGAACGGTAAGATGGCGGATATTATTCCGCTACGCTACAGAATTCCGGCATGACGGTTTTTATTTTGCTTGCGCAATTAAAAAATCGCTTATACTCGTATACTCCCAGTCTATGTAATTTTACTATAATTAGAAATTTTTTAAAGGTAGATTAATTTCTGATCATCAAGGCTTTTGTGTATCGTTGTGAATAATCATTTACTATTGTAGTTTTTATTATGTGGTTCAAAGACCTAACAGGAATTGATGAAATATCTCCGGAATATGTAAGACAACATATTATAGTAGATGGAATGCATCTAATTTCAAAAGCAAACAAGAGATCCTTTCAGTTTGGGCAATTGGAAGTTCCTACCCTGAAAGAACTCAAGGAAAAATCACTGAAACTGCCAAACTATGATGGAGAGATTCATTTAGAGGAAGTAGTTGGGAATATTGGAAATATTCATGCTGATCCTTCAAATGCTGGAGCGCTGTTTCAGGCGGCTTCTCAATTTAACCTTTTAGAAATGGTCGGTCCACAGGTTACTCCTGAACAAGGTATTTCAGGCTATGAGCACGATTTAACACAGGGGCCGGCGTGTGCCATAGCCTGTGGCGCAGGAACCATTTATAGAAGCTATTTTGCATCGGTTGGAAATCAAATCGGGCAGTCAGAACATAAGCAAATCGACTGTTTGGAGTTAATAGATGCTGCATTAAAAAATGAAGGGAAAAACCTTTGGAAGATGTCCAACGGCTATGCCATGTTTACCCAAGAGGGGCTGCTACAGACCAATGCCATTCTAAGTAAATTTACCAAAACAGAGCGTGAGACACTCAAAGATCAACTTAAGATAGGTGTTCAATGGAACACAGAAGTGACCATTTCCAGTAATAAACAATTAGTTTCTCAAGCATATTGCTCAGCATTGCCAGTGGCGTATTCTCGTTTGGAACCTATCTACTGGGAAAAGTTTGCCAGAATTATTTTAGAAGCTACTTATGAGGCTACGCTTTATGCCGCTCTCTTAAATAGAGATAACACAGGTTGCAATAAAGTTTTTTTAACGCTTGTGGGAGGCGGTGCTTTTGGAAATGATAGTGGTTGGATATTGGACTCACTTCGGCTGGCATTGTCAAAATTCAAGAATACATCCTTAGACGTTAAAATTGTGAGTTATGAACAGTCATGTCCATTGATCAAAGATTTGATTGATAAATTTTCTTGTGACTAATTTGAGAGCCTTCCAATCTGGACTTAACTTAGACGCAGTAATCTTACGACCAATATGATCAAGTGCTCCCTCCGAGAAGAATCAACACCTTATAATAAAAAAAGTACATCTTATAGATCCATTAGGAATGAAATACTTACGCATAATATTAATTATATTTTCAGTTGCTTTGATTGCCACGAAATTTTGTTATGACTTTAAAAAGATTAAACTAGTTGTGCATTCATTTAATCCCCAAAAATATTTTATAGAAGATAGACTCTTTTTTGAAAGCAAAGTAGGGGGTAGCAATTCAGTCGGTTCTCAAGGTACTTTCTATTTTATGGAACATTGGAATCTACTGGTGAATCAAGTTCTTTGAACGGTACAATAAAAAAAATGGAGAGGTACATGCTGTATGACAAGGTGATAAATAAAAATTATTTTTTAGTCATGAGAGACGTAGAGACCAATTATATTACTTTAGATAAAGAAATTAACGCTTTTGAACATACAATAATACGATATGCGATGTCTTATATTTTTGTGCTAATTTCACTTGTATTAGTTTTAAAATTACTTATTAAAAGGAACCCGTTGTTCCGCGTATGTCCTTAACTGTTGACGCGCTGTTTTCAACGCGTGCCATTCTTTAGCTGGTAAGTCGCTCGGCTCTTACCAAGTGACGGATATTCATGAGGCCTCTTGCCGGGTAAGTAGAGATGCATTTGCATAATAAAGTCTAACAAATAGGTTAGGTCAAGTCAGTCTTTGCGAATTACATTCAGTTTCATATCTTGAGCGGTCAGTGGAAAATCGGCCAGAGGCCTAATGCATAATTATCACTCGGCTGGAGCCAAGAGATTGTTTTGGGTATGACGAGTTGGGAAAAGCAGGCTTTCACACATACGAATTAGCAAATAAAAGCCGTCATTCCTGAATCATCTAGCATAGCGCAATGATATCAGGAATCTCACTGTTCGGTTAGTGTTATCTCAACAGCGAGATCCCGGCTCTTCACTTGGTTGCGGCCGGGATGACGTTATAGAGTTATGACTAATCACTCAACCTGTTCCAAAGACCTAAACTCTGGCGCAAGTGTCCACTTGTGCCTTTTACGCAATGAAGCAATTGAGGAAAATCTGGATTATTTACACTTTAATCGTGTAGAATCGGGAGAAGTTGATGGGCCTTATCGTTATCTTTATAGCTCAGCTATCGACTGAGCAGGAGATTGGGCGTAAGCTTAATGAGATGAAGCAGTACCACCATGCAGAGCATGGCGGGAACGGAGGAAGATTAGTGATGTTATAGTACATATATTATTATTGGAAATGTGGCTTACTGATTTATAATTTTATTAACCCAATCTGGTTCAAGATCATCAACTCTGGGCAAGTGTCCTTTTCTGCTAATTTAAGTAAGTTTTATTTTTCCATTGTCCACTTTTTGGAGTCTTTTGACGTGTGAAATACCGCAAGGATAAGGATGGAATTTGTGGCTTCATTCACTTTGAAATGAATGCCAAATGGGAATTTCTTCAAGAAGAAAACCCGGATGCTGTCATACCGAATTTGAGTTTTAAAATATGCTTTTCGAAACGAAGCCCTAGATTATCATTTTGTCTTGGTACCAAAGAAATGCTTCTCTGATATCCACTTCAGCAGCCTCAGCAATAGAAACAGAGTAGTTCACTTTTTGAAGAGATCTTCTTTAGTATCTTTCAAATTCCGGGTTTTCATGTCTCCTTTATCAACTAGTTGCATTCTTCTGTTTACTTCATCTTTTTGCCATTGAGGTGTTTCATCTTCCTGATTAATAGAAACGTAATTCAATGTTTTGATGAATTTAAGAAAAGTATCATACTTGCTGTCTTGTATATCTAGTGTGATCTTCATGATTAATAAATTATAGATTGTTATAGAATATAGGTAAATATATTTTTACCGGTTTCAATCTGGTGAAAAGTTTAATTTTAAGTAAATCAATGATTAAGCTGTCTATGTACTTTTCCTTATTGTAATAATGAATGTTTTGTACAAACAAATATATATAATTAATCGATCCCGATCATTTTTAATTGGCTTAGTAAAGCATGCTTTGAAATATCAATCTCTTCAAAGACCTAAACTCTGGCACAAGTATTCACTTGTGCCTTTTACGTAGGTTAAGCATAGCGGTTTTCATTCTTCTCACTTTCCGCTATGCCCTACACCGTGATCAACTCCTGCCTCATCCCACATTCTAACTAGATAATTTCTTCCACATATAAATCAACCAACCAAAGCCAGTACCAGAAATGAGAGTGAGTACAAGGGCAATACTTATTTTTCCATAGATGAAATAGCCAGTGGCAAATAGGGCACTAAATACGGCTATTGTACCTATAAATACACTCAAAATTTCAAGAGTCAAGGTATGCTTATCTTTTGTTATGGTGATCCCCTCTTCGGCTACAGCCTTTTTTACTTTTGTCCAACCGGGGCCTGCTGGCCGTACTTTTACATAGAACTGAACCAGTTGCTTCATGTCTGTTTCTCTGGTTAAGAAAGTCACTAATAACCATGCGGCTGTAGTTACTCCTACACCTATTATTAACCTTTCCCATCCTGCCAGTGGAGCAAAACCAAGGCGCTCATGGATAAACTCAAAGTAGATAGCCATAAAAAAGGAAATAAACATGCCAGCTAGTTCTGTGAATGCATTAATTCGCCACCAAAACCATCTTAGAATGAAGATCAGTCCGGTTCCTGCACCAATGGTCAGTAATATCCTAAAGGCCTGAATAGCATTTTCCAGATAAAGCGCCAGTATCGCAGAAAGTATCATGAGCACTACCGTAGATATTCTACCTACATTTACTAAAGCCTTGTCTGAGCTTTCAGGATTGATGAAGCGTTTGTAAAAATCATTAACCAGATAGCTTGATCCCCAGTTAAGGTGCGTGGATATGGTAGACATAAAGGCAGCAATTAATGAAGCTATAACCACTCCAAGCAAGCCATGCGGCAGATAAGTGAGCATGGCTGGGTAGGCCAAGTCATTTTTAATAATGTCTGGTGCTACATTAGGAAATGCCGCTTGGATAGACTCTAGATTAGGGAATACTATAAGAGAAGCGAGCGCTATCAGTATCCAAGGCCAGGGTCTTAGGGCGTAGTGTGCTACGTTAAAAAACAAAGTGGCCCCTATGGCATTTTTTTCGTCTTTGGCGGAGAGCATACGCTGAGCTATGTAGCCGCCACCTCCAGGCTCTGCTCCTGGGTACCATACACTCCACCATTGTACGGCTAAAGGTATTATAAAAAGAGGTACAAGTGTCTCCGTTTTGGTGAAGTCTGGTAGTATATCCAGCTTAGTAGAGACTACCTCATGGCTGAGCATATTGCTGAGCCCGCCTACCTCTGGGAGGTTTATGATAACATAGGAGGCCCATATAGAACCAATCATAGCTATGATGAATTGAACAAAGTCAGTGATAAGAACACCTTTTAATCCACCGAGTGAGCTGTATATTACAGTTACTACAGAGGCTATCAATAACGTTTGTATAGGAGTCATGTCTAGCAGTACGCCTCCAATTTTTATAGCAGCAAGGCATACCGTAGCCATGATCATAACGTTAAAAAACACGCCTAGATAGATAGCTCTAAACCCTCTAAGAAAGGCCGCGGTTTTGCCACTATATCTCATTTCATAAAACTCCAGATCGGTAAGGACCTCAGAGCGGCGCCATAATTTTGAGTATACGAATACAGTGAGCATTCCTGTGAGCAAAAAAGCCCACCATTCCCAGTTTCCTGAAACGCCATTTTCTCTTACTATGTCAGTAACCAGGTTAGGGGTGTCTGCAGAAAAGGTAGTGGCTACCATAGATACTCCTAAAAGCCACCAGGGCATTTCACGGCCTGAGAGGAAGAATTCTGAGACGCTTGAGCCAGCCTGGCGGGCAACCCAAATACCTATAAAAAGAGAGACAGCAAAAAAAGCAATAATAAACAGCCAGTCAACAGTTTCGAGTATCATTAAAGTAATTTTAGGAAATGGTTATGTTTGGTTTTCGAAAAAAGCATGAGAACTTTCTTTCAATATAGGTTCAAATCCTCGAAGAACAATGACGTCTATGTAAATAATCTAATTTTGACAAAGCTTGTTTTTCTTATGAATTAAAATATCTCAACTTCACAGCATACAGATGTAGCTGTGTATATAACTATATTGAGAATAAAATAACTTTTTCAGATTAACCTGCTAAAAAAAATCAAATCGATTTACTTGACAATATTTCGTTTATAAATTTGCAGGCAAATGACTCTCATAATGAAAGTAACTTATTCGGTCTTATTGGTTTTCGTTGTATTATTTGGCACAAAAGCTCAAGCTCAACAGTTTGTTTTCCCCAGTGACCCTGACTGGAATGTACTTGAAGAAGGAGATTCTCTTTCTTTTACGTTGAAAGTAGAAGGAGATACTAGCTACGATTATAAGTTCTCTGTGTATGGAGACAGAGGGTTGGAATTGCATTTGGATTCTCTGGGCAATTTTGACTGGGTGCCTTCCTATGATCTGGTAGATAGGGTTACGGAGAAGCAAGACTTTAGTGTGATATTTGAGGCTATATCCAGTACTGGTAATAAGATAAGGAAAGAAATTCCATTGACTGTAATTCATAAAAACAGGCCTCCTTCTATAGGTGAATTGCCAGTGTTTTATGTTAGGCAATATTCGGAAAATGAGTTTAATTTAAAGCAATTAGATCAGATCAATGATCCGGACGATGACCCCATCGTTTTTAAATCGATTTTATCAGAAATGCCAGAAGGTGCTTCTCTTTCAGAGTTGGGTATTTTTAGTTGGAAACCTTCAAGAAACCAATTTAGAAGCATAAGAAGAGAGCATCTTAAAGTGCATTTTTTGGTACAGGATCAGCCCGAAAAGTCAGAAACTATGGGCACGCTTATTATTGCGCCTACTCAGCTAGATTTACCCCCTGAAATACTCATGGTGCCTAATGATACTTTAGTGACCATGAAGGAAGATGAGGTGCTAAATCTTAATTTTTATGTGTCTGATCCTAATGGAGATGATAATATCAGAGACGTATCTTTTGTGTCGAATGATTTGAGAATTCCTAAGAGCGGTCTTACCAGTAATACCTCTACTCAGTGGGAGTTTACCTGGACGCCGGGCTATGACTTTGTAGGTGAGCAGGAGCGTTCGGTTACAGTGGAGATTGTTTTTTATGTGTTGGATGAAAGTAACAAAAGAGCTGAAAAGAGCTTGAGGGTAGAGGTGTTGGATACAGAAAACTTAGAGCAAAAGGATAAAAGGCTTTATGCTAAATATAGAACTATGCTCATCCAAACAATGGATATGATTGATCAGCTAGATGAAAATCAAAAAAATCTCAACAAGCAATTAAAAAGAGCCAAAAAAGGGAAAAGACACAGGTCAATAGTCAATGCATCTTTGGGTGCGGTTACTGGTATTAGCCCTGTGTTTATGGAAGATAATAGCAAAGATTATGTAACTGGGGTGGGAGGTACTGCAGTACTTACTTTAGGTACGCTAGAGGCTACAGAAGTGTTAGGTAAGTCAAAAGATGATATTCTTGAAAAGCTGAAGCTTAATATTGATATTAGAAATGCTTTACAGGCCGAAGGAGATCAGTTTGCCCGAAAATATGCTTTGCGATCTCAAAGAAGAGATAAGAACTTTTACTCTGATGTTGATAAGCTCAAAGCCCAACTTAATAATAAGAAAATGATTCTGCTGGAGCTTGATGCCAGCTGGGAAAACCCCACAAAACCCTCAGATAAGAACTTGAAAAAGCAATTTCCTGATTTTAATAATGAAGGATTTGAAGACTAAGAAGGCAGAGGCTTTTTCTATCTAAAATTTATGAATGACTGAAGATTTCAAACACCTGACAGCCCTCCTTAAAAAGGAGAAAGAGGAAGATCTGCTGCAGTATAAGCTTAAAATGACAGGTACTTCTTTTAATGAAAGAAGGAAGAGGGGCGTGTGTTGGTATCCTGTATTTTTAGACAGGACCAAGTTCGATGCTGGAGAAAGGCTGGTAGTAAAGGTTTCGCGACCAAAGGAGCATACGGAGTCTCACATGTTTTCATCAGGTAAGCTGGTGAGCGTTTTTTCTACCGCCGGAGATAACAGTGAGAGCGAGGAGACAGTAAGTGGAGTGGTCAATTTTGTGAACAAACAGGAAATGATGATTACCCTAAATCATGATTTTGCTCCTGATTGGCTCAGAGATGGTCACTTGGGGGTGCAGCTACTATTTGATGAGAGCTCCTATAGGGAAATGGAGAAAGTGCTGAAGTACCTGGCTAAGGTTGACTCTGGTAGGCTATATCAATTAAAGAAAATATTGCTTGGCGGTAGTGAGGCCGGTTTTAAAAACTTAGCTCCACTCACTAGTCCTGGATTAAACGCTAGTCAGAACCAAGCACTAAATTTGGTGAACAGAGCCCAAGATGTGGCTATTATCCATGGCCCACCCGGTACAGGTAAAACTACCACGCTTATTGAAGCGATACTGCAAACCCTAAAACAGGAAAGGCAAACCCTGGTCTGTGCTCCTAGTAATGCAGCAGTGGATTTACTGGTAGAAAAATTAGGTGAACACGGGGTTAATGTGTTGCGCATAGGTCACCCAGCCAGGGTTACCGAAGAGACGCTTAGCAAAACTTTGGATGTGAGGGTGGCGCACCATCCTGATTATAAAGAACTGAAAAATCTTAAGAAGAAAGCCGAAGAATATAGAACCCTAGGGAAGAAGTATAAGCGTAATTTTGGACATGCAGAGAGGCAGCAGCGACGTTTATTATTAGATGAAGCTCGCAGCCTTAAAGATGATGCTGATCAACTCAGCTACTATATTACTAATGATATTTTAAATAAATCTCAGGTAATAGCTTGTACTTTGGTTGGTGCTAGTAATAATGTAATTAAAGGCATGTCTTTTAATACGGTTTTTATTGATGAGGCCGCTCAGGCTCTGGAGCCTGCTTGTTGGATTCCTATCATTAAAGCCGAAAGGGTGATATTTGCAGGAGATCATCAGCAGTTGCCTCCAACCATAAAATCATTTCAGGCAGCTAAAGAGGGGTTAGAGGTAACGCTATTTGAAAAGGCTATCAAAAATAATAGAGCCGATGTGATGCTGAAGGAACAGTATCGAATGCATACTGATATCATGAATTTTTCCAGTAGCATTTTCTATAATAATAAGCTTGTTGCCAATAAAAATGTGGCTTCTTGGACCGTGTTTGAAGGGGACCTCGCGGTTGAATTTATTGATACGGCAGGTTGTGGCTATTTTGAGCAAGTAGATCCGGAGAGTAAAAGCACTTTTAACAAGGAAGAGGCGGAGCTGCTTGGTACTCATCTCAAGCAATATGTAGAGCAAATAGAGGCCGTTAGCAAAATTGATGAGGTAGAAAGCATTGGGGTAATAGCTCCTTACAAAGCACAAACAGCAGCATTAGTAGAGCACCTTTTGGAAAACAAACACTTGCCTTCTTCTATCATCAATAAAACAGATATTAATACGATAGACTCCTTTCAAGGGCAGGAAAGAGATATTATTTACATTACCCTGGTTAGGTCTAATGAGAAAGGGGAAATAGGCTTTTTGTCTAACACCAGGCGCATGAATGTAGCTATGACCAGAGCCAGGAAAAAGCTGGTGGTAATTGGAGATAGTGCCACCATCGGTCAGCATGAGTTTTATGCAGCTTTTTTAGATTATGTCAATGAAATAGGTGCTTATAAAAGTGCCTTTGAATATATCTACTAGTGGAAATAGTCAGGCAAAGTACCTGACTATTTTTTTTTCATAATTATACATGAGGCAGTCATTATGGCTTGATAGGTGTTTCCTAAAATTGAATGGAGACAGTTTACTTAAGTCTTGTAGAGGTCTTTTACTCACTTGTATTTACTTAGATTATAGCTGCTTAATTATGAGGTAGTGAAATCTCTTGTTGATGAGCGCTAAACCTTTCATGTGTCATTATCATTTTGTAAACTCTCGCAGTTGATGGAAAAAATTAGATGTCTTTTCCAAGAGATTCAGTAGTTTGATGAATAAATTCTGAAAAATTTGATCTGGTGGCAATCATATGAGTGCATTAATTGTTGTTTAATAAATGGGCTTAAAAGCTGCTGGAAATGGGATTGTAGATAAAATTGATTAAAATTTTAAATTCATAAATTAAAACTATTTACTAAAACTAAATATATATTACATAAAGTAGAATAGATTTTATGTACTTTTAATTACACTTAAGTTATGTTTCAACCTATTTTCCAGAGAGCAAAGTGAAGTATTCAACATAATAGTTATAAGCATAAACATGAATTTATTGAACATATTCGGATCAGGAGATGAAAAGAGAAGGAGTCATGTAAAGAATCTTATTACCGTAGCCATGGCAGATGGTCATTTGGCTAAGGAGGAATGGGATCTTTTAGTGATTATTGCTCGCAAATTAGGAATGAATAACGAGGATATTCAGAGTATAAAGGACAATCCTGAAGATGTTAAATTTACTCCACCAAAGAAGTATGATGAAAAAATACAGCAAGTAGAGGATCTTGTATCAGTAATGATGATCGATGGGGATGTGGATAAAAACGAGATGGAACTCTGCAAGAAATTAGCTCTTAAGCTAGACCTCCTACCAAGGGTTATTAATGATTTAATATATCAGACTTATAAAAAGCGTATTACGCATCGTTAATTGTCTATAGGCCGGCTTCCCGGCCTTTTTTATGCGATGATATGTTCATTTATCTTTTCCTCTGCCAGCTTGGTCAGTTCATCAGCAGCATCTTTTTTCTGTTCCAAACTTTCCATTACTAAATCTGCCACTTCATCAGCATCAGCGCACCGTGCATAGTGTAGGATGGCGCCATAGCCGGCTATTTCATAATGTTCCATTCTGTGTAGTTGAGCTATTAGTTTAGCATCTATAACTTCGGCTTCGGCTCCCTCTTTTAAAAAATTCGTAAGCTCTTGTATAATTCCTGCTATAGCTATACAAATATGGCCTTCTGGAGTAATATCTAGCACCATACATGACTCTTCTAATCGCCTTTTCTGCTGCTTGATTTCTTTATAGTGTGCTTCAAAAGTTTTTTGGATACCTTGGTCAGTGGTCTTACTTACCATTATAGGTAGTACATTTAGCATCTGTGTTTCTGCACTGTACAGGTCCCTCAGCTCATGTTCTAAAAGATCCTGTAAGGTCTTCTTTTTACTCATGATATATGTTCGTTAGTTGGTTTCCTTTACCAATGAGATTATAGTGCCAAACTAAAATCAGTATTTAAACCTCATATTCTAACAAGTGAGGCTATATTACTGATGATTTTACACCCCGTTGGTAGTACTAGTATTCATCAGTTTTATAAATCCTGAATATGCTTCAAACCTCTATTTTTAATGTATTAAATAGTAGGTAGAAGTCATTGAGCTTAGCAATTACAGTAGCACCACTTAAGTTACTAATTATTTTGGAGTAAGCCCAAATATTATTATGATTATTAGGCCTATACAGGCTATAGCGGAAATTGTTTGTAAACCTTTCAATAACCTCATGAGCAAATAGATGGCCTTTATTATATTTATAAGAGGTCATTAGAGAGTTGTTGAAAGCGTAGTGTGAGTAAGAATATTGCTATGTTTGTAGTCATACTGAAAATAAATTACATTACGCAATAGGTATGTTCAACAAGGATGCCTCTTTTTCATCGATTTATAGAATTGTTCTACTGCTTTTTTTTACAATAATAGGTTGCTCACCAAAGGATCAGGTGTCAGAGGCAGATATTGAGCTTGTGAAATCACTTCAGTCAGATACACCCCAAGAGTCGATAATAACCTTAGATAGTGTTATTAAACAGCAAAAGTATGATGGAATACAAAAGGGCCTTATGTATTTCGAACAAGGTAAGCTATGGTCTAAAATACATAATTCCACTAAATCTATTCAGAGTCTGGAGGCCGCTTTAGAGATTTTTGAGAATAATGAAGACAAGCGTTATATAACAAAAACACACTGGCTGCTTGGCTCAGAAAATGCCTATATTTCAAATAAGGAAAAAGCTGTAGAACATTTGCTTAGAGCGCTAAGCTATGCGCAGGACCTTCATAACCAAACGGACGAAGCCAATACTTATTCCGCGCTGGCACATACCTATTTCAGATATCAAGATTATAACAGGGCTATTGAGTATACTCAAAAATCAATAGCTATTCAGAAAGAATTACAAGACTCTGCAGGCCTTTCTGCCACTTATAATAATATGGCTGTTATTTACCGTAACATGGCTGATTTGCCTGCTGCTATAGAATATAATCTAAAATCTCTGAGGCTTAATTTGGCCCTGGCCGATAAAAATGCTATTGCTAAGTCTTATAATAACCTGGGGTTGGTATCTCAAGAGTTGGGAGATGTAAAGGATGCGACTGATTATTTCAATAAGGCTATAAAAATTAATCATGAGCTTGGCACGTTTAACGCCAACCCACTTACAAACTTGGGCGATCTATATTTAGATGGTAATGAGCTGCAAAAGGCAGAGGAATGTTATAAGAAGGCTTTGGCTATATCCTCTAAAAATGAGGATTTGGCTAGTCAGAGGGATATTTATACTATTTTGCTCAACATATCGCTGAGGATGAAGGATTTTGACCAATCAATGGAGTTTGCCAAGTTGAGAGATTATTATATGGAGCTTCAAATAAAGCGCGATTTACAGGAAAAGCTAGCTTTGGCAGAGAATCAATATAAGCTGGCTGCTAAGGAAAAAGAGTTGCACTATGCTTTGGAAGTAAACCGAAGAGGTAAGATTATATTTATAGTAGCATTAGGTTTTTTATTGCTACTGGTGTTGTTCTGGATACAGAACGTAAAACACAAAAAGCTACAGGTAGAAAAGGAGAAAATGATGCTTGAGCAAAGCGTGTTGCGCTCTCAGATGAATCCTCATTTTATCTTTAATGCCTTATCGGCTATTCAAAACTCTTTGCTGGATAATAAGCCTATAGAATCAGCTACTTATTTATCACGCTTCGCCAGGCTTATACGGCAGAATTTCGAATTTATAAATAAGAAATATATTAGCCTTGCAGATGAGATAGAGTTACTGAAGAACTATTTTAGCACTCAAATGATCCGTTTTAAAGATCGGTTTGATTATAAAATAAATGTAGACAATCTCGATGAGGAGGATACAGAAATACCACCTATGTTATTGCAGCCATTCGCTGAAAATGCCATAGAGCATGGTTTTAAAGGTAAAAAAGAAAAAGGCCTTATTATCATTAATATTAAGGGAGAGGAAGAGCGGATTAGTTTTGAAATTATTGATAACGGCATAGGCTTCACGCCCAAAGAAAATGATGGAAAAACGCATTCTATAGATGTGTTTATGAAAAGGCTTCAGCTGATTGGCAAAGGAGATGAACGCTCAGTAAGTATAAACAGTTCGGAAGCAGGTACCACCGTAAAATTTCACCTCAGGAGATGATAAAAGTAGTAATAGTAGAAGATGAAATTAATGCCAGAAACAGCCTTAAGAAGTTGCTTTCTTTGCTTAATAGCGATATAGAGATAGTAGGAGAAACGGGCTATGTTTCTGAGGCATTGCAGCTTTTAAGTACACAGGAAGTCGATTTAGTGTTTTTAGATGTGAGGTTAGAAGATGGCACAGGGCTGGATATTTTAGAGCAGCTGGAAGATGTTTCTTTTAAAATTATTTTCACTACGGCTTATGATCAGTACGCTATTAATGCTTTTAAATATAGCGCTACGGATTATTTACTTAAGCCGCTAGATCCGCTAGAGCTAGATGAGGCCATAAAAAAGGCTCAATCATCAATAGAAAATGAAAAACAGCGACAGGAATTATTAGAAGTGCTAAAAAATAATTTAGCCAAAAAGGAAGCTCAAATAGTAGTAAAAACTACTGAGCAGCAGTATATCCTTAAACTGCAAGACATAGTCAGGCTCGAAGCAGATGCTGCTTATACTGTTTTTATTACTATAGAGTCACGAATTATCGCATCTAAAAACCTGAGGCACTATCAGGAAATGCTTAGTGAAGATTTTGTGAGGTGCCACCAATCACACCTAGTCAATATGAAGCATGTTAAAAGCTTGTACAAAGGCAAGTTTTTGAAAATGACTAATGATGATTTAGTAGCCATTTCCACTCGTAAGCGGTCCGATATCATTAGTTTGCTAGATCGAAATTAACCTTGTCCGTCACCTTCTTCCAAGCTCAGATAGAGCACTTTTTATTCAAATATCAACTGATCATTGACACTTATCAATTGATTTTCGCAGTTATCAGGTAGCATCATAGTTTTGAATTGTTAGCGCCGGAAAAAATATTTCCAAAGGCATTTTTAAAACAAATTCAAAACATGAAAAGAATAGGTTCTTCATTTCTAATATTCGGCTTAGCAGCCATAGTTCTCAACTTCCTTGATCTTGTGCCTCGCAGAGTCCGCTGGATCTACGCCTGGGGAGAAACCACAGCCTGGATCATCATGATCTCGCTAGTAGTGGTGGGCGCATTGATCACTCTTGCCTCCAAAAAACAAAACCAAAGCGACTTAAGTGTACAGCCTCAGGGAAAAGAAACCAAGGCTTAAGAAAAATTCGCTCATTAATAAATACAGACTTTAATAACAGAAAATACCATGTCATTTTTTAATTCATTTTTAAACAAAAGCAAACCTTTAGAGGAAGCTTTGCTAGAGGCCATAAAGAAGGATAATCGTAAAAAGGTAGAGGAACTGATGGCCATAGAAGACATCAATAAGGAAGATGATGAATTTATGACGCCGATTATGCATGCTTTGAAGTATGATAGCTTCAACGTATGTCAATTTTTAATGGATAATGGTGCTACATTAGAAGAGTCCATAGATTCCGACTCCATTATTTCTTATCTGGTGAAATGCAATGCTTCTACCGAGTTAATCAACTATATGCATAATCGCGGCGCTTCTACTGAAACACCATATGGTGTGCCCCCTTTTGAAATGGCAGTGCAGGTGGGGAGTGATTTTGACACTTTCCAAAACGTAGCTCGCATAGCAGGTACTAAAGAACGTGAAGGGGGTAAGCCGATGATCCATCAGGTAATAGAATCTGAGGCTATGGATCTTAAAACTAAGGTGCAGGTATTGATAATGCTTATCGAAGAATATGATTGTAACATTAATGAAGAAAGTAAAGAGCTGCCTGTAAGTACTAAATTATTCAATAAAAGAGATTTCGACCTACTGGCTGAAGTGATAAAATTAGGTGCTTCTGTAAATGGCATAGCAGGGAATCTGCAGCAATTTTTAGGAGCTAAAAAAGTGAAGGAGTTGGCACCGTATATCATGCAATACCCTGAGGTAAACAAGCCAGAGTATTTCCTTCAGATTTTAGATAAAAATACGTTTAAAGATTATATCCAAAGCCAGGGTAGTATGGCTGGTCAAGGGGTTATTCCGGCTATAGTGCTAAACTCTGTTATTAATGATAAAGAAAAAGCTGAGGTAACAGAATTGGCTTTGCAAAAAGGGGCTGATATTAATGAACTGAGCAGTGAGAATAACCCTACCAATGCGCTGTGTCTGTTTATAAGAAATTATGACATCGGTAAAAATGATCATTATGTAAAATTCCTGTTGGAGCATGGTGCTAAAATAGAAGATGAAGGTTTTAGTGCGCTGATGTTTGCGGTAATGCATAATGACGCTCATTTGGTAGAGCTTTTATTATCTCAAGGAGCTGATATTAACTATGTCAACTACTATGATAATACAGTGCTAAATGCAGTGATTATACCAGGAGATGAAGATTATTCCAATGAGCAAGAAAGACTTGACATGCTTAAGCTACTGGTTCAACATCATGTAGACATTCATCAGCCTATTTCTCATTATAAAGATGCTACTACTAATGATACCTCATTTTTTGAAGCTGTAATTGATCTGGAATATTCAGTTATAGGTCACTATCTGATTGATAATTTCGATGTAGAAATGAATGATGTTATCATGAGGTTAACCGTTAAGAGAGACCTGGATATCGATTTGGCTAAAAAGATAATTGATAAAAATCCGCAGGTAGTATTTACCAATTATCTCTATTGCAAGGTCAGAGATGCCTATTTCGATACTGGCCTATTGCCACTGGCTATCACTCATGATAAAATGGAGCTCGCCGAATATATTTTAGATAATTATGAAGGCATAATAGCTCACCATGAAACTAAAGCATTGCCTATGATTGCCTTGCGTAGTGGCTATAGCCTTGATTTTGTGAAGAAGCTGATCTCTTTAGATCCTGATATTAACAGGTTGTACTACAGCATTTATGATGATGATGCTGAAGGAGCTCATTCTAAAAACATCATAGATGTACTACTCAGAGGTAATCAGGATTATGATGAAGATATAAGAGTAGAGTTAGGTGAGCTCATGATAGAGAAGGGGATAGACCTGAGCGAACCCAACAAACGCCTGGTGGTAAGGCCTACTTTCCTGGATGAAGAAGGAATAATAATTGGAGCTATTAACTCTGAAAAATATGAAACTAAGGTGCTGAGCATGCTTATTAAGCATGGAGAAGATCCTAATAAACCAGTAAACAATCAAAATGAATCACAAATTCAAAGTATTGTTAACCGTTATGCAGGCATGCCTGATGATTTAATGGTGCAGTACCTGGATTTCTTTTGGGATGCCAGTGGAATTGATCTCACCTGGAGAAATAATTATGGCACCACTATACTACTAGGTGCAGCCATGCAGTGTAGACCTAAAACTATCAAATGGTTGGCGGAAAAAGGAGCTGATGTGCATGCGATAGGCGGTTTTGATAACTCACCTGCTTTGCATAAAGCCATCTCCAATTATAGTTCTAATAACAAGACAGATCGTGCTAACACCGTTCAGGCATTAATAGACTGTGGTGCAGATATAGAGCAGTTTGACTCTGAGCAGTTCACTCCTCTTATGAGTGCGGCTAACTATGGCTGTTTTGAATCAGTAATTTGCTTGCTGAAAAATGGAGCCAATCCTAATGCTATGAACGAAGCCGGAGAAACGGCGGCACACAGAGCTATACTAGGCACAGAAACATATGAAGATTCTGAAAATCCAGAACTTACCAGGTCTAAAATGTTGGCCGTTCTGAAAGACGGAGGTGCTGACCTGAATCTAGGCTCAGAGCAGCAGTTGCCACCATTATCATTGGCTATTGTAAACCAGCAAAAGGAATTCTTTAATACCCTTATGCAGCTGGAAATAAACATTAACCAACCTGATATGGCTGGTCGTACACCTATCATGCTGGCAGTGGCTTATGGTGATAGTTTCTTCATAAACACACTTATGAGTCAGAAGCAAATACAACTGGATGTGATAGATGCTAATAATGAATCAATCCACTTCTCAGCGGTAATGCGCATGAATGAAGAGGAAGGTGTAAATATGCTTAAGTATTTTCTGGAGCAGGGCATTCCGCTAAGTGAAGGACGAGACGGACTGAACTTACTGCATATAGCTGCTTATTACGTTAATCCATCAGCATTTGAAGTGATCAAACCTTTGTTTAGTGATATCAATCAGCCAGATATTAAAGGGTTTACACCGCTCTTCTGGGCTGCCTACTCTAACGTGGATGTCGATCCTCAGAAAAGGGTTTATATGTTAAAACTCCTTATTGAAAATGGAGCTGACCTGGAGCATCAGTTAGAAGATGGAGCCAATGCCTTAGCACTGGCAGTGCTGGCAGGTTACAAAGAGGTAGCGGATGCACTGATTGAAGCAGGAATAAACACAAAGGCCGCATTATATTATGTGGAAAAAATTGAGGGAATAGCACCTGAAGCAATAGAATATCTAAAATCAAATATCTGATAACATGTCATTTTTAGATAAACTTTTTGGAGGAGAGAAGAAAGAAGAGCCTATTTTTCAGGCGACCCAAAAGTTTTTTGAAGACCACCCAGAAAGCCTGGAACAAGTGATAAAGGGTGGCAACCTGGAGCGCATCAAGTCTTTACTTGATGCCTCCAACTTTCAAAAGGCTGATGAGAATAATCACAAGCCCTTTTTCTATGCTACCTTATATGCTAAAACTGATGTAATAGAATATCTTTTCTCTTTAGGTAGCGATTTTGAAGAAGCTCGTAAAACACCTATGAGCTCTGCTTTTAATACCCTTATTGAAAGTGGAAGTGCGGAGGTGTTGCAGACTTTTATTAACCACGGTTACATTGTGCCCTTGGGAGATAAAGGTGCTCCTGTAATTCAGAAGGCCATTCAGGCCAGAGCTTCTAAAGAATTTGTAGAGATCCTTCTGGATAAAGGCGCAGAGCTCAGTATTTATGAGGGCATGTCTCCTTTAGAAACGGCCATAGTAGAAAACAGTGATGAAGAGATTATTCTTTTGCTCATGGATGTGAACTGCCCGCTTAGTGAGGGGAGTAATATCAAGTTTGTGGAGCGACTGCTTTTGGCTCCATTAGGTCCGAATAAAAAAGGAAGAGTGTTGAAAAAGGCCGTGGAGCTTTACAATATTGACCTCAACCAACCCATTGAAGATAAAACCATTTTGGAATTAGCCATAGAATACAAGCTTAGCTCTTTTGTGTTGAATTTGATTATTAATGGTGTTAAGTTTCAATCACATTTACATGAAGTAACTTCACTTTTATCTCATAAGCAGATGGAGAAGTTGGCTGAATTTTTATCGACTGAGAAAAGTGATATTTCTGAATATCTGTCACTGCTTTCATATACTTATTTGAAGACTTATGTAGATGATAATAATGACCTCTCTGATAAGTATGTGGTAGAAGGAATTTCGCTAAACAGAAGAATCAAGTCTGATGAAAGGTTAGCGTTATTGCAAGCCTGCATAGAAAAGAAGGCAGATATTAACCTTTGTTCTGATGAAAGGCATAATCCCCTTTATGCCATGACTAAAAACATTCATCCTGAAGAGCCACTTGATGTTATTTCATTTCTTCTGGAAAATGGAGCGCTGATAGAATATAACGGTTATAGTGCGCTTTTTTATGCGCTCAGTAATTACCATATGGGTTTAATAGGGCTGTTTTTGGAAAATGGTGCTAATGTTAACTTCATAGATGCTAATGATGAAGGTGTGGCTAACTACTTCTTCAAAGAGCATGCTAACCTTAATTCTGCTTTAAAAAGACGGGAAGTACTTAAGCTTTTGCTAAAACATGGTTTGGATGTAAACAACAAAACTGTTTATATCTCAAATGCAAAGAAAGAAAATAAATCAGAGAAAGATCATAAACCAGAAAGGCAGGAGGTGAGTGCTGTTGGGCGTTTTATGATAGAGAAGGAGTTACGATTGGTAGATGTGATTTTGGAAGATCCTGCCATAAAAATCACAGATGAAGACATTATTTTCTATGCTATTGAAAATGTTTCCAGAGACCATTTCATTAAAGAGCTCATAGCACTAAATCCTGCTTATGTTAAAAAAGATTATTACAAAAAAGGTTCGCAAAGTGCAGATGCTAATATCCTCAATCTAGGGTTAAGGAAATTCACACCTCAGCTGCTGGATTTTATATTGGATAACTACCCTGAAATATCAGTAGATAATGAGGTAGAACCTGCTATACTGGATATTCTTGATAATAATTATTACCCTATAGAATTGGTCAAAAAGCTAATCAGCAAGCTTAGTGATATCAATCGAACTTATTTGTTTACTGAGGATAAAGCGCAGTATACTAGTACTTTGCTTTTAGAATATGCTAAAAAGAATAGAAAGGTAAGGGGCAATGAAAGGTATCATACCATTCTAAGCTATCTATTGGAGCAGGGCGCTGACCCTAAAGCTACAGCAAAATCAGAAGAAGTTGCTGAAGGCCAACTCAAAGAGAGAAGCATTTTTATAGAAGCCAGACCTATAGATATTTTGCCATTGGAGGTATACGATCTGTTGTATGCATATGGAGCTTCATTGAGTGCGCCTGTAGGAGAATCGTATGAAAGTCCATTGATGTCGCTAATCTCTCGTTATGATGTGAGAGATGAAACCCTGGGGGAATTGATGGGCTATGCCTTTTCAAAAGAGGCCTTTGATCTTGAACAAAAGGATAAGTCAGAATATACGCTTTTGTTGGCTGCAGCCGCCTATGGCTTGCCACATACTACGCAAAGTCTGATTACACTGGGTGCCGATATAGAAGCCAAAGGAGGAGCAAATCAGTCACAAGCATTGCATCATGCTATTACCAGTGTGCCTAATGTATTAGCTACATTGCGCTTGCAGGTATCTCAGAGACTGTTGGACGCAGGTATTAATTTCGAAGTCAAAGATAAATTTCAGATGACACCACTTATGGCAGCTGCTGAAGTGGGAGCAGGCAGCGTGGCGCATGAGTTAATCACTCGCGGAGCTGATGTAAACGCTACTGATGCTAATGGTAGTTCAGTATTGCACAGAGCTATTTTGGGTAGAAATAGCTATGATATGCCTCACCGACATGGTAGTGTTAAAAGCAAGATCATAGTAGAACTTGTGGAGGCAGGTGCCAATATTAATCATGTGGCAGATTACGGCGGTTCAGCTCTGGTATATGCCATTGATTATGGTGATAGAGAGATTTTTGATACGCTACTTAGGTTAAATGCAGATATCAATACTACTTGTAGTGAAGGCTTTTTGCCACTCTATTATGCTCAGCTTATTAGGGATCAGTATTTTGCCAATACGTTATTCAGGAATCCAGATCTCCAAATCAATAAGACTGATGTTCAGCATCGTACTATTTTACATCAGTTACTGGAAGTGGATTTTCCATTGGTGGTTTTCGAGAAAATATTGAAGAGCATGACAGATCATGGAGCAGATATTAACCATAAAGAGAAGGTTGATCCCGTGTTACTTTATTATGTGAAGATGATGAGTTTTGTGAGTCGTAGAGAGGTGGGATTCACCCGTAAGGAAAAAGCAATAGACCCGGTGGAGGATAAGAAAGCTAAAGCTCTCGTAGCTGCAGGAGCAGACGTGAAACAGGCCAAAGATATAGCAGAGGCTAATAACGAGAGTGATGAGATTATCGATTATTTAAGCAGCTTACCGATTGAATATTAAACCCTTACGGTAATCCTTCGTAATATCACTATTACATAAAAATTTTAAAAGGAGAATTAACGCCTGCATTAAGGTAGAATAAAAAGAATATCAAATGTCAAAATCATTTATAGAGGCCTGTGCCAATGGTAATCGTAGGATAGCAGAAATGCTACTGGAAAAAGATGAAGAAATAGAAGTAAACTATACTGACGAACAAGGTAGAACGGCCATGCACTTTGCTGCAGGTAGAGGATATCTTGATATTATTAAAAACCTGATTAATCAAGGGGCAGATAAGGATTATGAAGATCATAAAGGAGTTACTCCACTTTATTATGCGATTGAAGGTCGGCAGAAAAATGTAGCTCAGTTTCTGTTGGAAGAAGGTGCAAGGGCTGATATAAAAGATAAAGACGAAAACACGCTATACCATTTAGTGGCTACTTCTGGTCAAAAGGAATTATTGCAGTTGCTCTTAGACGCCGGGGTTGATATAAACATAGCGAATAGTCATTCAGAAACACCTTTGATATTGGCCATCGCTAAAAGGAAAAGAGACATAGTGCAATCGCTGTTAGAAAATGGTGCTGATCTATCAATTACTGATGAAGATGGCAATAGTCCGCTGTTAGTGGCTACTAGTACATTAAATAAGCCTATCATTACGCTTCTACTAGAAAATGGAGCGGACTTGAATGAAACTAATGACTCAGGTTATACCCCGCTTTTCTGGGCCTGTCTCAAGCACAATAATATGTTAGTGAAATATTACCTTGAGCAAGGAGCAGATCCATTTATAGAGTCTAATGAAGGGCTGTCACCAGTGTGGCTGGCTTGTTCAAATAACCAAAAGGATTTAGTAAAGGCCTTTTTAGACTTTGGTGTGGATGTAAATACCACCAAAAATCATCATGGAAGCTTTGTTCTTGAAAGCTACCTCAAGTGGATAACGGATAGCTTTAATGGCACTTCTGATGATTATAACCAGATGGCTTGTGATGGTGAAAGCCTACTACATGTGGCCGCTAAAAAAGGACATCTGAGTATGGTGAAGCTTCTTACTGATGCTGGTGCTGAAATTGATATAGTAGATCAAGCAGGAAATTCGCCTTTGCATTATGCCGCAGCGGCTGGTAAAAAGGATATTGTAAAACATCTGTTATCGTTAGATGCTGACTATACATTGGTAAATAAGGCCGAGCAAACAGCCATAGATTATAGTAATATCAAAGGGTATAATGAGATTACGGAAATGTTTTTGGCTAAAAAAATAGAAGGTTAAGATGGATAGAAAAAAGGCATCTCTAACAGAGGTAATAGCCAAAGATTTAAAGAAAGGATATTGGAAAGCATCAGATGCGGCACGTTATGCGCCGATGCTTTTTGCTATGGTTCCTCCATCAGATCTAGAGCGACAGGCCGTGGCCGCCATAGAGTGTAGTCAGGAGAAAGAGGCAAACCTCAAGCAACTACGCCTTTTTGTGCAAAAAGAGCAAGACGGACAAAGTATGTTGAAAGACTTTGAGCAAATAATGCGTGGAGGTAAAGACAAGTTGCTGGGAGGCAATGATGATAATAACCGTGATTACAAGGAGATTATAATGATGCTTCTCGCTACTAATTTTGCTTCCCATAAAAGTTCGGTGACGCTTTCTGCCAATGTTAATGACCTTTATAAGCAAGTGTATGAAGAATGTAGTGGCTGCGAGTTGCTTAAAAATTGCAAAAGTGCCTCGGCTATTTTAACAGAATACATTGTTAAAGCACTTAAAGAATTAGGCACGGATATTCTTAATAACCCATCTTAAATAAAAATTTTAAAATGACGCTTTTAGAAGCTATTAATAATAAAGATTATAATAAGGCTGCTGAGCTGGTAGGGGAGAGTGCAAAAAAGGATGTTAAAGCAGCGCTGGAGCAGTCCTTTTTCTTTCAGAATATGCATCAGCATGCGGCAGGGCTTGCTTTACTCAATGCTTTAGCTGATAAAGGATTGATTGAGCTGGATGTATACGAATACAATAATCTGGATACTTCAATACTGGGTAAGGTTATATCCTATTTCAAATGGAATGATCCTACTGATTCACTGGAGGAGTTAAAAGCACTGCTGCAAAAAGCTGATAACATAGATGAGCCTATCCGTGGAACGAATTTATTTAGCTTTGCTATCAGTCAAAACGTTCCGGTGGATGTGCTAAAATGTATGAATGAGGCGGGTTGTGATATCCAATTTGTTGATGATAAGGGTGAGAATTACTTGCATAAAGTTTCTGTGAAAGATGCGCAACTCGCATCAGATTATATAGAATATTTAGTGAGTGAAGGCGTAGATATTGATGCAGCAAATAATTGGGAGCAGACCCCCCTTCTGCGTCAGCTAACTAATAGTAATACCTATTCTAAAGCAACCTTTATAGCACTGTTAGAGAATGGGGCGGATCCTTTTGTAGAAGTGAAAGGTAAGAATGCATTAGAGCTGGCTTTAGCACATTTAAATGAAGAGCAATTTGAGATACTGGAAAATCACGGAGTAAGCCTTGATCTGGAAAAGCAGGATAATGAGCAGCAAAGCGTTGTTTTTCGCTTTTTAAATAGCACTTCTGACTCACTTAGCAGTACAGATGAGACCTTTTTTACTAAGTTTCTGGAAATAGGTTTTGATCCTTACCAAATTAATAAAGGCAATTATCAAAAGGAGCAGACGCCATTAGATCTAATACTTGATAAAAAGTCAGAGTACTTAGAGCTGTTCTTGGAATATGTAGATTTCGATCCGAATGTGGTTGATCATGAAGGGAACAGCAGTTTGCATAAGGTTTGTAACTATAATGTAAACTTTGAAGAAAGTAAGGCTAAAGAGGTATATAAAAAGGTGAAGCTATTAGTTAAAGCCGGGGCCGACCCTAGCCTCCAAAATAATAGCGGACAAACGCCACAGGATCTTGCAGCTCAGGATAGTAAAAAATATATGACAGTGGAGTATTTAATGAAGCAGAGCTAATAATCCTAAAAAGAGACCTTATAAAGGTTCGTCGGCGCAAGCAGGCGAACCTTTTTTTGTGCTGTTCAAATCAGTATATCCCAACTTTCATTGATACGAAGCTGAAATAAAAAGCTATGTTTTTATTCCTTCAAGACTAAGTTTAAAAGTCTATATAATATTTAATTATCAAAAATTCTTATTCAAAACCAGGTTATCCAAGTCTCGTTCTTAGGCCTTTGTGCTCCTGCTATCTTTAATAATTATAGTTTTTATTACTAATTACGATTAATTGGTTTTATATTAATATATGATTAGCAATAATTGTGAATTGACTTATTTTGATTGTGTTTATATTATAAAAACTTATATAAAATTTAAATACAAAGTGCTATGAAAGGAGTTTTTATTTGTCTGATCTTTATTTTTTTGTGTCCCCATTTGGTATCCTCACAAGTTAAATCCGATTCTACCCTTGGAAGTGATCTTACATTGGAAGAGTTGATGAACATCCCTATTGCAGTGGCATCTTCACAGGCACTTTCTCCACGTGAGTCTCCAGGTATAGTGAGCTTAATAACAGCTGATGATATCGCCAAAAGCGGAGCGCGGGATTTGATTGATGTTTTAAGAACAGTTCCAGGTTTTCAATTTGGTATGGATGTATCGGGAGCGTTAGGCATAGGTGTGCGGGGTAATTGGGCTTTTGAGGGTAAAATATTAGTTCTTTTGGATGGCCATGAAATGAATGAAACTTCTTATGCCACTACGGCTATAGGAGATCGTTTCCCATTAGATCAAATAGAAAGAATTGAGATTATAAGAGGTCCGGGATCAGCCCTTTATGGTGGTTACGCAGAATTAGGAGTAATAAATATTATAAGTAAAAAGGCGGAGAATATTGGAGGTGTGTCCGCTGCTGTATCTTATGGTCAAATGCAGAGTGATTTTGGTAGGTTTAGTAGTACGGTCATGGTGGGTAAGGAATTAGGAGATTTTGCTTTCGATGCCAAGGTCACGGCTTCCAAGCACTTAAGAAGCAATAGGACCTATACTGATATAGTCGGTTTTTCTTATGATATGACTGATGATTCTGATATTAAGAATATACATCTCAACGGAGGTTTTTCTTTTAAAGGTCTTTCTGTAAGGCTATTACACGAGAATTATAGACTGGAACAGAGAGATTTGTTTTATGTCTCCATGCCTGAGGCGGTGAATTTGGAGTTTAAAACCAATGCGGTAAATATAAAGTATAGCTGGGCGCTATCAGACAAAGTAACTATAATGCCTCAATTTCAATATAAGGATCAAGCTCCTTGGAAGTCTAATGGAGAGGCTGCCCAAAGAATGGATGCATTAGGGTACTTTGGCGCGTATTCATATAGGAAGTTGGCGAAGATATCAGGAAACATTAAATTGAACGTTGACTTTAACTCTTCAATAAATCTTAATACTGGTGTAGAGGTATATGAGAATAAAGGAGAATTTAAGACTGGTGTTTATAAATTAAATAATTCGCCGAATATTAGTTTTTATAATTTGTCAATTTTTAGCCAAGCGCTTTTTAAGACCAGCTTTGCTAATATTACTGTGGGTGCTAGATTTAATAATCATGAGCAGTTTGGTAGTTCTTTTGTGCCACGGCTGGCAATGACTAAAACCATTAATAACTTTCATTTTAAATTGCTGGCGAGCCAGGCTTTTAGAGCGCCAAGTATTCAAAATATTGATACTAATCCAGAAATAGACCCTGAGCGCACGTCCGTATTAGAAGTGGAGGCAGGCTATAAGCTAACGGATAATATGCTTCTTACCGCTAACTTATTTAAGACGGTGATTGATGATCCTATAGTGTTTTTTTATACTGCAGATGTTGATGGGTATGATAATTTCAATAAAACAGGTTCTGAAGGGATAGAATTAGTATATATATATCAAAGCAAAAGTATTTCAGCTAACCTTAATTACTCATACTATCTTACTAAAGATAATAAGGTGGAATCTTATAAGGTGCCAGGGGAAGATGATATGATGCTTGGGTTTGCTAAAAGTCAGATTAATTTGCTGGCAGGCTTACATATTACCGACAATTTCACCATAAACCCATCTGCAACATATCTTGGTAAACGCTACGGGTATAGTTCCATAGATGATAACTTTGAGCCGGTATTGGAAGAGTTCGATCCAGTAGTATTCGTAAATGTCTATTTAAATTACAATAACTTGTTCGTGAAAAACCTGGATGTGGGAGTGGGGGTGCACAATATTACCAATAACGATTATTCCTTTATTCAACCCTACAATAGTGGGCATGCTCCCTTACCTTCAAAATCAACTGAGTATGGAATAAAATTAGTTTATAAAGTAGGCTTTTGAGTTTTTATTATTGTTTTTTATAATTTTAAAGGTAAACGGCGGAGGTTTACCCTTATTAGGATGTGCTATTTCATTTGTAATTGAATTTATTTAACCGTTTTGTAAATAGGAGCCAAGAGATTATATTGGTCGTAATCATAAGGGGCGTGAGCTTTGGTAGGGGTATGATTAGAGATGTCTGAACTATTAAACCTGTTCCTCAATTGACCAAACCTGATCGATTACTCTCTTTAGATGTTTTTAGGGGCATTACCATAGTGGCTATGCTTATAGTAAATGATCCTGGCTCTTGGAGTTATATTTATTCTCCACTAGAGCATGCTTCATGGCATGGCTGTACACCTACCGACCTGGTTTTTCCTTTCTTTTTATTTATTGTAGGGGTTTCTGTTAGCCTATCATTAAAAAAGGTGAGGTATGAGAAGCAGCATCATAGTAGCCGAATAGGGCATATTATTAAGCGCAGTATAATCCTTTTTGGTATTGGCTTGTTTCTCAATGCTTTTCCTTTTTTTCATTTGGAAAGCATTCGTATTCCGGGGGTGCTGCAGCGGATCGCCATTGTTTTTTTAGTTTGTGCTGTCCTCTTTTTGAAAACAAGCTGGAAGTCTCAAGTGATTATTTCCATTATTGTGTTGCTGCTGTATTGGCTTTTAATGGCGGTATTGCCTATGTCTTATAATCAAAATTTGCTTCCGGGAGATAATTTAGCCGCACATATAGATGCTTATTTTCTATCTGGACATATGTGGTCATCTACTAAAACCTGGGATCCGGAAGGGCTTATGAGTACCTTTCCGGCAATAGTAACAGGCATAATTGGAATGTTGGCAGGGCAGTGGTTGCAACTAAAGCAAAGCAAAGAAACGATGGTCATAGGCCTGTTTGTCGTTGGAAATGTGTTAATAGTGCTTGGCTTGTTTTGGGATATGGCCTTTCCTATCAATAAGAGTTTATGGACAAGTTCCTATGTGTTGTACTCCGGAGGTATTGCTCTGAATTTTTTAGCCATATTATATTGGTTGCTAGATGTTAAAAGGTGGAGAGGTAAAGGATGGTTGATCTTTAAAGCTTTTGGGGTGAATGCTATTTTTGCTTACATCTTTGGGGTTTTGCTTTCTTATGGTTTTGGGTATACTATTCAGGTTCCTTTTTTTCGATGGTTAAAAACAATTACAGGAAACCCTGAATTAAGCTCACTCATTTACGCTTTATTTTTTGTCGGCGTCACATTTATTCCGGTTTGGGTACTGTACAAAAGAAGGATTTTTCTAAAAGTGTAGGATAATGCATCCGAGTCTACGCTTTTGAGTAAAGTATTTCTCAATAATTAGCGCTCAATACCCCGCAAATAGCCTCAGCTCTTCAAATTGGCCTTTTGGCATAGTTGTTTCATTATAGATTTCAAATTTAACGTAAACTAAAAATATGAAACAAATTAATTTTAAACTAGGAGTCGTGGCTGTCTTGTTAATGTTAGTAGGTGTTAAGCAAGCTAGTGCCCAGGAGGCAAGATCCGGTATAAAAGGTGGTTTAAACTTAAGTAATTTATATGTGGATGATGTAGATGACGAGAACGTAAGAGTAGGTTTTACCGCCGGTGTTTATACTCAGCTTATGTTAGGAGAATCATTCGCTATCCAGCCAGAGTTATTGTACGCTACTAAAGGGGCAAGTACTGAGTACGGAAGCAATGATGTTTTTGATATCGATGGAAAGGCCGATTTTAATCTAAACTACATTGAATTACCTGTGTTGGCTACTTTCAAGCTAGGAGATGCTGTAGATATTAACGTAGGTCCATATGTGTCTTATCTTGTAGGTACTAGTATAGATTCTGATGATGACATCTTTGGAGAAAACAGTTATGATCTTGATAGAGATGATTTTAAGAAATTTGACTATGGTTTATCTGGGGGTGTAGGGTTTAACTTCTCAGCTATAACTCTAGGAGCAAGATATAATTATGGTCTTGCTGAAATTGCAGACAGTGATGATGCTGAGTTCTTTTTGGGAGATGCTAAAAACTCATCAGCCACTGTATTTGTTGCTTTTAACTTGCAGTAAGTTAATTGAACTTAGATATGAAAGCCTTTTGATACTTATATCAAAAGGCTTTTTTAATTTCATTTAGAGGAGCTTTCAGCCTTTTGAGTAGAGGATGAACTAGTTGAATTATTATTGCTACTATGTTCAAACTCTATTTTCTTTACGGCTTGGCCCATATTACATTTTCCATCAAATTTAGCTCCGGCTTCTACTACCAATTTGTTAGTAATAATGTCGCCTTTTATAGTGCAGTTAGGTTTTAGCACCAGAAGATCAGATACTTCAACGGAGCCGTTTACTTCACCTTCAATTTCAGCTACCTGAGAAAGAATGTTACCTTCTATCACAGCGGACTGTCCTACCGCTACTTTAGACTTAGATCGTACATCACCGATGATGCGGCCTTCTACTCGCAGGTTCCCATAGGTTTCAATGTTACCTGAAAAGGTACTCCCTTTACCTATAATGTTATTAGAATTAATAAACTCTTGAGACGATTTGTCTTCTCTTCCTTTCACTTGATTATTCTTATTAAACATGAGTCACTTTTTTAACTAAGGTATAGAATGGAACTAATTCTAACTACTGGCTGTCTGTAGTTAGCAATAATACTAGGTTAAATACAAAATTATAAGATTATTGGTTTTCAATATGTTAGTTTTTTGTTGGTACAAATTTTAAGCAATATTTCATCAATGGAGCTGATGCAATTATGGTTACTACTACCATTACGAGTATAGCTACAAAAATCTCATCAGTAATCAGTCCCTCGTTTAGTGCTATGGCACCTAAAATTACTTCTAAAGTGCCATGAGTGTTCATCCCAAAGCCTACAGCCATAGATTCATACTTCGAGAGCCCCCCCATTCTGGCTCCCAGCGTGGCCCCCAATACTTTAAAAATAAAGGCCAGCACCAGCAGTACTAATATAATCTGTAGATTAAATGCCGAAATAAAGTCGATGCCTAGACCGATAGAAATGAAAAATAGTGGGGCAAATATGTTATTAATAAACTGATGAATGATTTCTTTGGCCCTCTCAGATAGGTGCTTGGAGTCTCCCAGAGCTACGCCTATTATAAAGGCTCCGAAAATACTATGTATGCCTATGTATTCTGTAAAAGCGGCTCCCAGAAAGCAAATGGCTAAGGATAGAGAAAGTAAACCGCCAGGCCATGCTAGTCTTTTATTGATCCAGGGCAGAACTTTATTAATGAGTCCCTTGCCCACCGTGAGCATAAGCACAGTAAACCCTACAGAGATCCAAATGGTTTTGCTTAAACTCAGGGATTCAGAGTTGCTGCCCATCATATTTAAAATGATAGTAAATATGATCCATCCTACTAGGTCTATAATCATCGCGGAGGCTATGATGAGCATGCCCATTCTGGTTTTAAAAACATCCAGATCCATTAATACACGGGCGACTACAGGTAAGGCCGTTATGGCCATTACAGTACCTATAAACATGGCAAATACTAGCTGCTTGCTATGATCAGTATAGTTAAATATTTCAGGAAAAAACCAAGTTACAATAAAGCCTGCCACAAAAGGTACTATTAAAGATACTAAGCTCACGTACAAGGCTTGCTTTCCTTGTTGCCAAACTATGTGGAGGTCTACCTCCAGACCTGCTATGAATAGCAGTAATACTACGGCTACTTGTATAAAGCCATCTAGTACTACGGCCGAAGCTCCGGAGGTAGGGAAGAGCATTTCGAATATTTCAGGAGTGAAATTCCCTAATATGGTTGGGCCTAAGATAATTCCCGCTAATATTTCTCCTACTACAGCAGGTTGTTTAAACTTTCTGGCAAGCTCAGCCATGAGTCTTCCTAGGCTTAGCATAACGCATAGCTGTATAAGCAGGTTGATTACTTCACTGTGGTTCAGCTTATCCATTGTTTTTTCGTTTGGGGTTAACAATAAGGATGTCGCAAGGTAAGTCAGCAAAGATATACTCAAGATCATGCGGAAATACTCTGTCGAAAATACCCATTTTCCGGTTGGGTGCACCCACTATGAGTAAGTCTGACTTGGTACGGTTGCAGAAGTTGGACAGTTCAAAGCCTGATTTTCCGGAAATGACTTTTATATTAATTTTTAGTCCAATGGTGTCTAATTCTTTAAGGATATCCTGTACTATTTGTATCTCTTCGTTTACGAGATTTCTTCTTATTTCAGATAACTCATCTTCTGTTCTTTCGCTGCTAGCAGACATAGCCAGCCCATATAATTTGATTTCTCTTACTATATGTAGCTGAGAGGTGCTTTGTACCTTGCCTATATATGTGCCAACTTTAATGGCTTCCGTAGCATAGGGGCTGTCTTCCGCATGTATCACCATACGTTTAGAAGGGTTGCTTTTCAGTGAAGGCTCAGTGAGCATAAGCACGGAGCAGTCAGCCTTTCTAAGTATTTTCCTGGCGATAGAGCCAAGGTAGTAATTGATGAAATCTTCCTTTTTAAGTGCGCCAGCTACCAGTAGGTCTACCTTCTCTTTTTTGCAAACAGATAATATGCGCTTAGCCGGGTCGCCAGATTCCCATATTACTTTTACTTTTTCTAGTAAATCAGCGTCTTTTAAGCTGCTTTCCATCTTCATGTTGTCTTCCTGCGTATGGCTACCCACATGGATGATGATCAGCTCACTATCAAAAAGCTGTTGTATACGATTGGCTTCAGCTAGCAAAGTTTGTAGTCGGGGAGAAAATGCTATGGCGATGGCTATTCGTTCAAACATATTGTTACTTTACGGATACACCTAAAATAATGATTTTAAATGAACTTACTTATTGTTCGTTTTATTAACTACCAATTAATTTGTGTAGTGTGTGCAAGAGTATATTAAATAATTATGGCTGATAAAGGAAGTTTTTTTGAAGATGTTTATGATGTTGTTCGTCTTATTCCCAAAGGGCGTGTTACCAGTTATGGGGCTATAGCTCACTACCTAGGAGCGGCCAAAAGTGCGAGGATGGTAGGCTGGGCTATGAATGCCGCTCATAACTTAGAAGATGTGCCGGCGCATAGGGTGGTAAACCGTTTAGGTATGCTCTCTGGTAAAGCGCACTTTAGCCCTCCAGAAAAAATGCAGCAAGCGTTGGAAGAGGAAGGATTGAAAGTGAAAGACGATATGATTCAAAATTTTCAACAGGCTTTTTGGAACCCCTCAGAAGAACTTACTATATAATCCCAGAATTGGAAGAGGTTTCCTGATTTTGTATATAGCAGATGTAGTACATATGTAATAAATAGGCTTTATTTTAACAAATTTAATATTGGCATAATCTTAGGTAATACACTTCATATTATTGTTAATCGCTATTATTTAAGTAAAATTTATGAAGGCTTTCAGGAATTTGAATTCGAGAGAATTCGTTGAGCTTTATAATTCTACTCCATTTGCTATTCTTTTAGATGTAAGAACTGAGAAGGAATTTAAACTAGAGGCTTTGAAAGGTGCTCTTAATATTCCTTCTACTCAATTGGATGAATTGAAGAAGCTGGATAAGAGTAAATCTTATTTTATACACTGTAGAATGGGAGGAAGGAGCGCAATGGTTTCTATGATTATGGCGCAAGAAGGGTTTAGCCACATTTATAATCTGAATGAAGAATTTAGTAAGCTACAAGCTCAGAGCATTGATGGAGATTTAAGAGCGAGAAAAGCTTCTTGAAAGGAACGATGGTAAATAGGCCTTGTGGTTTTGTTTTAATCTTTCTTATTCACACCTAGTATTATCTCCTTTCGAAATTCATTAATAGATTGTCTATTTTTCGTTTTAGTGAGTGTTAAATTTGGGTGTTAAAGCCGATCTCTATTTGAGGTCGGCTTTTTCTTTTTTTAGAACCGAGTTCTAACGGTTGGGGCCATCTGAGGTCATTGGTTTCATATGAGTGTCAGATATATAAGAAAATCTCAAAATGAAACTAATAAGCCTAAAATGGGAGAAAATTAAATTGTTAAATATTAAAATCCTCTTTTAAACAGTGCTTTTATGTGTTGGCACACCTATTGGCTAATGTAAACACGTTAGGTTTAGGTTAAGAATAAGCTGTAGTTGTATTTAGTTGGTTTTAGTATTTACAGCTTATGAAGCCGCCTTTGTGGTTAGGGGCGGCTTTTCTTTTTTACTAACATCAATAACCCGACAAAAGTAAAGGCTCCATTGAGTATTAATATCTCAAAACCAAACTCATAACCCTTCAATAGTTTCTCAGAGTAGTTGTTTATAAGTAAAGATAGGACAGGTGATATAATGCATACCACTGGTACCCATTTGTCTTTAATCTCCAGTTTGGTAAAAAGGCCAAAGGAATAAAGTCCGAGCAATGGCCCGTAGGTATAGCCGGCAGCTTTAAATACCGAACTGATTACAGCTTCATTATTGATTTCTTTAAAAATAATAATCACCAAAAAAAGTATAAAAGAAAAGGATAAGTGAACCATTAACCTCGTTTTCTTTTGTTTTTTCTGAGTTTCAGGAGAGTCGTCTTGTGGGTTGAAATTAAGAAAATCTACACAAAATGAAGTAGTTAGCGCTGTAAGAGCAGAGTCTGCACTGCTATAGGCGGCTGCTATAATTCCTAATAAAAATACTACTCCCGCAAATAATGTAAAATGGTTAAGCGCTAATAATGGAAATAAATCATCTGATTTTTCAGGTATAGCTATGCCATTTGCACCTGCGTACATATATAAAAGAGCTCCCATGGTAAGGAAAAGTAAGTTCACAAATACTAAAATGATGGAAAACCAAAACATATTTTTTTGTGCTTCTCCTATAGTTTTGCAAGTAAGGTTCTTTTGCATCATGTCCTGGTCAAGGCCAGTCATCACAATAGCGATGAAAGCACCTGAAATGAATTGCTTGAAAAAGTTGTTGCTGCTTTTCCAATCCCAAAATAAGACTTTTGAATATTCACTACTTTTTACTGCGCTGATCATTCCATTAACAGAAAGGTTCAAATCCTGGCTGATCAGATAGATAACAGTAATTACGGCTGTTATCATAAATAGTGTTTGCAAAGTATCTGTCCATACAATAGTTTTTATGCCGCTTCTAAAGGTGTAAATCCAGATCAGGGCAATGGTTACTAATACCGTTACTGAGAAGTCTACACCCAGCTGACGAAAAACAGCAAATTGTAATACGCCCGATACTAAAAATAACCTGAATGAAGAGCCTATGATTCGAGAAAATATAAAATAGAACGCCCCCGTTTTGTATGACCAAAAGCCAAATCGCTGCTCTAGGTATTCATATATAGAAGTTAGGTTTAACTTGTAGTATAAAGGCATAAGAATGGTTCCTATTACCAAGTAGCCTACCAGATAGCCCAGTACCACTTGCATGTAGCCAAACTGAGTAGATGCCACCCAGCCAGGGATCGATACGAATGTTACCCCTGAAAGAGACGCTCCGATCATTCCAAAAGCTACCAAATACCATGGAGATTGCCTGTTGGCAGTGAAAAATGTTTTAGAATCCGTGTTTTTTCCTGTAATGAAGGAGATAAGGATTAATACAGCAAAATAGATTGCAATAACAGATAGTACTAAAGTAGGGGTCATAAATTGTGGTCTAATTCGGGCTAAAGTTCTAATTTTTTTTTACTTTTGACAAGTAACGCTAAAGCTCACTTTATGGATTTTGGATATAAAGAAGAAGAATTAGTTGATGTCTTAGAGGATGTTGATGGTGTACGTGACCTAATGGTGTTCAATGATGACGTGAATACTTTTGATCATGTTATTGAAACATTGGTGAGAGTATGTAAACATAGTACCACTCAGGCTGAGCAGTGTGCATATATCATACACTACAATGGGAAGTGTTCTGTAAAGAAGGGATCTCTAGCTAATTTAAAGCCTATGAAAGAGGCTATTTGTGAAGCAGGGATCGACGCTCAGGTAGTTTAGCCAGTCCTTTAATAATTCAAAAAATGCAATAATCCCAGATAACAGTCTGGTAATGGGATCTTTGTATCTAAATTAAATCATTCTACCTTGTCTTTTATGTAGGTGCAAGTCTTGTATCTTTGAGGTGATATGGAATACCCTTCTAAATTAATAGAGCAAGCCGTGGAAGAAATCTCAAAACTTCCAGGCATAGGCAAAAAAACAGCACTGAGGTTGGCTCTTTATTTATTAAAGGAATCTGAAGATCAGACGCTGGCCCTTTCCCATGCGCTCAATGAGTTGAGGCAAAATATTCGCTATTGTAAATATTGTCATAACATTTCTGATGATGAGATTTGTAATATTTGTGTGAGCCATAGACGCGATAAATCTATCATTTGTGTGGTGGAAGATACTCGAGACGTTATGGCCATTGAAAATACATCTCAATATACAGGGTTGTATCATGTGTTGGGAGGTGTAATCTCACCTATTGAGGGTGTTGGTCCATCAGATCTGAATATTGATGCTCTGGTAAATAGAGTGAAAGATTCTCATGGAGCAGTAAAAGAGGTGATTTTTGCTTTAAGTTCTACGATGGAAGGCGATACTACCACTTTTTATCTTACTAAAAAACTAAAAGAATACGAGGTGAAATTGAGTACTATCGCCAGGGGGATACCTATTGGAGGTGAGCTTGAGTATGCTGATGAAATTACTTTGGGAAGGAGTATTTTGAGTAGAACAGCTTACGCTAAAGATTGACGCTTAAAGTAAAGCGATTAATAATCTGATAATAATTTGTTAAATCATAATTATTAGATTTAAATAAAGAGTTTCATTGAACGTTCTTCTATCAATATAAGGGTTTCATTAAAAGTATTTCAATTTTGTGGTAACTCTTTGGTAGAATCTATACTTTTGACCCGTTTTTAAAAATAAAATCAAAATGAGTGAATTACTAACCTTTCAATTGTCTGACAGAATTGCAAACATGGAGGAATCCGCAACTTTAGCTATGGCGGCTAAGGCCAGGGAATTTAAGTCCAAGGGAATTAATGTTATTAGTCTAAGTCTGGGAGAACCCGATTTTAAGACCCCTAAGCATATTCAGGAAGGAGCTAAACAGGCGATTGACGAAGGTAAGTATTTTGCTTACCCTCCTGTTCCTGGTTATCAGGATTTAAGAGAGGCTATTGTAAAGAAATTCAAAGAAGAAAATAATATCTCTTACCAGCCAGAAAACATAGTGGTATCTAATGGCGCGAAGCAATCCATAGCTAATGTTATGTTTGCCTTGCTTAATCCTGGAGATGAAGTGATTGTATACTCTCCATACTGGGTTAGCTATTCAGCTCTAATTGAATTGGCAGAAGGTAAGCCGGTATTTATTAAGGGAGTTATCGAAAATGAATTTAAGGCATCTGCACAGCAGTTAAAAGAAGCTATTACAGATAGAACTAAAGCAGTAATATTTTCATCTCCTTGTAATCCTACGGGTTCTGTATTTACTAAAAAGGAACTGGAAGAAATGTCTCAGGTTATATTAGAGCATGATAACATTGTTGTTATTGCTGATGAAATCTATGAGCATATTAACTATACTGAAGAGAAAGTGAGTATCGCATCTCTTCCTGGAATGGTAGATAGAACGGTAACTGTAAATGGTTTTGCTAAAGGTTTTGCCATGACAGGCTGGAGAGTAGGGTACATAGGAGCTCCGGCTTGGTTGGCTAAAGGCTGTACGAAGATGCAAGGACAGTTTACATCAGCTAACTGTTCTATAGCGCAAAGAGCAGCGCTTACAGCACTAACTAGTGATTTAGGCCCTACTTTTGAAATGAAAAAGGCCTATGAAGAGCGTAGACAATTAGTTTTTGATTTACTTTCTGATATACCTGGTATCAAAACTAATATGCCTAAAGGTGCTTTTTACTTCTTCCCTGATGTAAGTAGTTACTTTGGAAAATCTGCTGAAGGTGTTCAAATCAATAATGCCACTGACCTTTGCATGTATATTTTAGACAAAGCGCACGTGTCTCTAGTAACAGGAGAAGCTTTTGGAGATCCTAATTGTATTCGTCTTTCATACGCCGCGTCAGAAGTAGAGTTGAAAGAAGCTCTTAAGAAGATTAAAGAAGTGTTGAGTCTATTATCATAAAATGTCGTACCGCTCAGTAGAAGAGATATTCGAGTCATTCAATAATTTAAAGGTATTAATTATAGGCGATGTTATGGTAGACGCCTATATATGGGGAGTGGTGGAGAGGATTTCTCCAGAAGCTCCCGTGCCTGTAGTAAGAACCACAAAAAGAGATTTTAGGCTGGGCGGTGCGGCTAATGTGGCGCTCAATGTACAATCATTAGGGGCTACGCCTCTGTTATGTGCTGTAGTAGGAGATGATGAAAGTGGCAAACGGTTCATTGGCCGCCTACAAGAAAAGGCTATTTCTGCGGAAGGTATAGTAGTCAGTGATAGCCGTCCTACCACAGTAAAAACCAGAGTGATGACTTCTCATCAGCACGTAGTGCGAGTAGATGAGGAAACGGACGCCTTGCTTAATAAAAAGGAAGAAGCCGCGGTTACTCAGAAAATAGAAGAGCTAATACAAAAGGCCGATGTGGTAATATTTGAAGATTATGACAAAGGCGTACTTAGTAAAGGGTTGATTGCTAAAGCTGTGGATATGGCTCGTGCAAAGGGTATTCCTACAGTAGTTGATCCTAAAAAAAGAAATTTTCTCCATTATAAAAAGGTCACTTTTTTCAAGCCTAACTTGAAGGAACTAAAAGAAGGTCTTAAAGTAGATTTTGAAAAACATGATCAAAAGGCCATCGAAAAATCAGTAGAGCAGCTCACCCAAAAGCTCGAAAGCGAAGGAAGTTTGATTACACTTTCTGAAAGAGGTGTTTTTATTTCCTATAAAGGAGAAAAACATTTGGTGCCTGCTCATATGAGAGAAATATCAGACGTGTCTGGTGCAGGAGATACCGTAATTAGTATAGCTGCAATGTGTGTAGCTCTTGGTTTACCCCCATTTTTAATAGCCGCATTATCTAATTTAGGAGGAGGGTTAGTATGTGAGCATATAGGTGTGGTGCCAATTAATAAGGACTCACTATTAAAAGAAGCTTCAAAGCAAGGTTGGATATAAAGTGAAATGCTTTTAAAACAAAAAACATCCGTGGCACCTAGGCTCACGGATGTTTTTGTTGTCTATAGTTGGCTTTAATTGATACTAAGTACGGCTTTTCTTTAAAAATCAGAAAGTGATGATCGTTAGAGTTGATGTTTGGGACGTTGAGCAGCGGTATTCGCCGATTAATAATCGAATTGATCTTCTAGGTTGCCTTGTCTTTCCAAATCTGCCATTATTTCTTTGTCAAGAGGAGTATCCTTAATTACGTTGTAATTTTCCCAAAAGCTTTTATTGTATTTTTCATCTTGATACTGAAGGCCATATCGTCTCATTTTTCTAGTGTTGGCTATGCGGTGTTCTGGCGAGGTATGAATCTCATTAATTAGAAGTTCTTGATAGAGTTCTGTTTCAAATTTAAGTGTATCTGTTTTTGCGTCATACCAGTTTACTTTTGATATTAACTTCATATAATTAAGGTACATTTTTCCTTCGTATTCTTTGAAATCAATAACCTTCCTATCACTGATGTACTTACTCACAGCTTTGTTTTTCCTTTTTATAATATAATCCTTAGGGTATATCTGTTCTAGCTCCAGGCGAATAATGGCATAAGACTTAGTGTCTATATATAGCTTTAAGGAGTAATCTCTAGACGCAGCTACTACAAAAACTCTATGTCCGTTGTAATAGGTAATACGTTCTCTTTTGAAGTCGTCATAGAATTCTTGGGCGTCGGGAAATTGACGATAACGTATATTATTATTGAGAAGAAGGTCTTCAAGCAGGTTATTCTGGTCAAAGTAATTGGTGAATTTATTATTATAACCATAGCTTTTGCGTACTTCTACCAAGGCTACACGCTCCCTTAGTCTATATTTGTTTCTAGGCTCTTTATAATCTTCGTCATAAATTTTTACAGCGGCTTCTAATAAGGAATAATACGTGCCACCTATCTTTTTGAGATCACGGTAAAATCCATCTAATAGAAAAGGAGTGGTGGGAAAATTCTGATCAATACGAGAAAATGCAATGCCTACTATATCTCCACCACTAAGAGAATCTTGAATAACAACCTCATCTAGTAGCTGTACAGCTTTTTTGAGGGCAAATATTATTGTATCTTGTTGTGGAAGGCTTCGGATGTTGGTTTCTACATTTTCATATCCGAGCATTCTTATAACAAGTATTTTATTTTTATAATCTGCAGGTATATGAAAATCAAACTCGCCCAATGCGTTAGAAACTGTACTTATAGACTCTCCTTTAATGCCTACAGAAGCAAAAATGAGAGGGTCATTGGTCTCTTTGTCTACTATTTTTCCTGATATGGTTATAGTAGCCTGAGCTTGACAAAGTACGGGTGATAAAATAATTAATATTAGAAAACAAAGCAGGCGCATACGATTTTAGCGATAGAACTTAAAGCCACGTGTGACAAATATCAAAACGAAACCACAATTAATCAATATATAATCTCCCTATATTAAATCAAAATGATTGTTTTGTAAGTTTTTAATTATAATGATGTATTTAAAAAAACGTCTTGAATAGATAAAGTTATATCTTTGAGTTTAACTTTAATTCTTTTTATTGAATTTATATTGAATAAAAATATTCTGTCTTGAGAATTATAGAGAAGATACCCAGGATCTGGAAGATAGCCTATTTGCTGATATGTGCCTGGTATGCCATTAATTATACCATAGGATCTATTATGAAATGGCAAATATTGCAGCCATATAATAATGCGGTGCTGTGGAATGGGTTTTATCTTTTTGAAGCTATATGTATTCTTATAGCGCTCACTTTTATCTATAGTAATTGGCTTTTTAAATTTCGTCTTCCTTTTCAGGTAGCAGGGCATTTGTGCGGGTTGGTCGTGTATTTCATGGTCATAAGCTATTTTTCTTACTACTTTGATTATTATTTGGATGGAAGAGTTTATTTGGATGATTGGAAAGAGTATATGCAAGACCTGCTTAGTTTCGAAGCTATGCGGTTTTATGATCAATACTTGATTACAGTGGCCGTATATTATGTTATCCGGTATTTTGAAAGCTTACAGCGAAAAGATCAGGAGAAGAGCGAATTAGCCTTGAAAAACAAAGAGATGGAGCTTTCTTTATTGAAATCACAAATCAATCCTCACTTTCTTTTTAATACGCTAAACTCTATTAGCACGCTAATTAGCTCTAATAAAGAGAAAGCCCGGAAGGTAATCACGCAGCTTTCTGATGTGTTCAGATATGCTTTGGATTCGCATTCAGGGCAAAATGTAAGGCTTATTCATGAATTGGATTTTATTGAAAATTATTTAAAGATACAGCAAGTGCGATTTGGAGAGCGGTTACGTTATGTTACTGAGGTAGAATCTACTTGCTTGAGTGTGGAAATACCCCCAATGGTGTTACAACCGTTAGTGGAAAATTCAGTGAAGTATGGAATAGGTCCCAAAGAAGATGGAGGAACTATTTGGATGATCGTTAAACGTACCGAATTTGGAATCTACTTTGAAATTACAGATGATGGACTAGGGATCAATGCTAAGAAGGTGCTCGATGGCAAGTCTTCTGGAGTTGGTCTTAAAAATTCTGATAAAAGGCTTCAAAGTACCTATGGGAAGTCGGCCTGTCTGCATATTAATGCAGGAAAATATGGTTATTCTGTTAGCTTTACCTTACCCTCTAACTGGGAGGAAGTGAGAGATGAGCAGAGAAAACTGGAAGCGGTTTAAAAAAATTATTAAATTGAAGAACTTATGAAGATAGATTGCTTAGTTATAGATGATGAAAAATTGGCTCGAGATTTATTATTGGAATTTCTGGAGCCGTATCCTGAAATAGAGGTTATAGCCGAGTGCTCTAAAGGACAAGAGGCGGTAGATAAAATAGATAAAATGAAGCCCAAGCTCATATTTCTGGACGTACAAATGCCGGGTATGAATGGTTTTGATGTGCTAGAGGCTATTACCCATAAGCCTTATGTGATATTCACTACCGCTTATGACCAGTATGCTATACAAGCCTTTGATAAAAATGCAGTCGATTATGTGCTAAAGCCTTTGGATGAAGAACGCTTTAAATTGGCTATTAAGAGAGCTACAGATAGAATATCGGCAGAAAAGTCTAATGTGGAAGACATATTGATGAATCTTCAAACCAATAAGAAAGAAGACGAACAGTATAGCAGCCATCTTTTTGTGCAGAAATCTGAGAAGCTACTTAATTTGGACGTGCAAGACATTGTACACTTAGAGGCATCAGGTGATTATACTGTGCTTACTACAAAGAATGATCAATACCTGAGCTCTTCTGGTATAGGTAAGCTAGAAGAAAAGCTGGACCCTAATAAGTTTATAAGAATACACCGCTCTACCATTATTAACCTTAGCTATTTAAAAGAAATAGAAAAGCATTTCAATGGAGGTCTTATTGTAAAAATGGAAAATGGTAAGAGCTTCCCTGTAAGTAGAACTTATGCTAAGCAGATAAGGAAAAAAGTAGTCTGATTACTGACTACTACTTAATTTCTCCTTTATTAATGTCGCCTCATCAGCAGTGCTTACTTCTGATGAGGACATATAAGTTACTATATAATCAACAATATCCTGACCCAATTCTTTTACATTGAGTTGATCAAGGTTAGCCATGATTACTTTTTTATCCTCTTTAATATTCTTGCTCATGCCCATATAGCTGGGTATGCTTCTTTGAATATATAGCCTTAAAAACCTTATCTCCAGGTTATCATCATCTTCAGAAACAGCTTCAGAAAGTAAAGATTCACTTTCTCTTAAATAGGAATATTTGCTTACAGGGTTCCAGCTATGCTTAGCAATAAGGGCTTCAGAAACAGCCAGATAAGCTTTTATGAGTGGTAATTCTGAGTTCATTTCTTCTATGCTGTCATGAAATTCCCAGCATTTGTCTAAATCAAACTCAGAGTAGAACAAATCTTCTCTGATGGACTTAATATCACCATCTTTAGGCTGTGCGTGCAGATGATGAGAAGTGACTAAAAGCACTACCGAAAGGACTAGTGATAGATGTTTTTTCAATTTACAAAAACTTAATATTTTTTTAAAACGAGCTTCATTTTAGAAAGTTTGCAACTTTAGTATTTTTTTGATTTACATCATATACATTCTTTCTAGTTTCTGCCTTATCCTTCTCCACACGCATAAAAAAGCTTTGTTGTCTTGATTTATTTATTAGATTTGCCAACCTATCCTAAACTATAAACTTAAAGCATGCAGACACTTAACGATATTCTTGTTCTAATTGATAGCTACATTGGTAGCGCAGGGTGGTTTCCATACGCCTTGTTAGGAACAGGACTTTTCTTTACTCTTTATCTTGGTTTTCCTCAAATTCGATATTTTGGCCACGCTCTGCGTATAGTTACCGGTAAATATGACAAAGACGGTGATCAGGGGGATGCCACACACTTTCAGGCTTTAGCCACTGCACTTTCTGGTACTGTGGGCACAGGAAATATAGGAGGCGTAGCACTGGCTATTCACCTTGGCGGGCCCGGAGCTTTGTTCTGGATGCTCATTACAGCTTTCTTGGGTATGACTACCAAGTTTGTGGAGGTAACACTATCTCACAAATATCGAGAGAAAGATGAAACGGGTCGTATCGCTGGTGGGCCGATGTATTATATGAAGAATGCAGAGTTTAAAATGTTTGGTAAGAAATTCCACTTGGGATGGCTTGGTGGCATATTCGCATTCGCAACTATTCTTTCATCTTTTGGAACAGGTAACTTGCCTCAGATCAACCAGATAGCTAGTTCAATTTTTGCTTCTTTTGGATTAGCTCAGTGGATAACGGGAGCTGTATTGGCAGTGATTTTGGCTCTGGTAATTTTAGGAGGAATCAAAAGGATTGTTCAGGTTACTGAAAAGTTGGTGCCGGGCATGGCTATTATATATTTCCTTGGAGCTTTAGCGGTAATATTTACTAATTATGAAAATATAATCCCTTCATTCATCTCTATTTTTGAGGATGTACTTACTGGTTCTGCAGCAGCAGGAGGTTTCTTGGGAGCTAATTTTGCTTTTGCTTTTAATAGAGGTGTAAACAGAGGCCTTTTTTCAAATGAGGCAGGACAAGGATCTGCACCTATCGCTCATGCTGCGGCCAAAGCTCATGAGCCTGTATCTGAAGGAATGGTGGCTATATTAGAACCATTCATAGATACCATTATCATATGTACACTTACTGGTTTGGTGCTATTGTCTTCTGGAGCATGGAAAGATAAAATCCATAATCAGTTTGAATATACGGAATTAGATATACTTACTTCTAGGTTTGACGAAACCAAGCCGGAGGATCGTAAAAAACTATATGACTACTTGGTGAATGACAAGAAAATGACCAAGTATACAGGAGATTTAGAAATTAAAGAAGGAGAGATCATTAGTGACGTTACCTTAGTTCATTCACGTTCTTTTGCGGATAATGTGGAGGTGCTAGGGGCTAATGGTAATCCGTACACGGGTACTCTTCATGTAAAAGACGGAGATGTAATAGATCCTGATAGGTCCATTGCTTTCTGGGGAGAATCATTAGTGCATAGTGCACCTCTTACGGCAGAGGCTTTTAGAAGGAGTTTCTTGGGTAAATATGGCGAGTATATTGTTACGTTCGGTCTGCTATTATTTGCTTTCTCTACTGCCATTTCTTGGTCTTATTATGGAGATAGAGCTACTACTTTCTTGTTTGGAAGTGAATACATTGTGTTTTATAGGATATTATATATTGTGGGTTTCTTTCTGGCTTCATTTGCGGATACCACGATCATTTGGACACTGTCAGGTATTACCATTGCTCTGATGACCTTACCTAACTTGCTCGGAATTTTGCTTTTGAGCAAGGAAATGAAAACCACGGTTAAAGAATACTGGGAGGACTTTAAAGCAGGTTTTCCTGATGATAGAAACTCTAAAAGGAAGAATTAAAACTAAGGGTTAAATTTTATTTTAACCTTTACATTTTCTTTTTCTGAAACAGAATTGTGGCTAGCCGGTATCCAGGCTGGCCCTTTTTTTATAAGACGAATAGCCTCATTATCATAAGCCTTTCCTAAGCTCTTTTTCACTTCAAAATTAGATAGCTTGCCATTGTCAGATACATCAAAAGTGATTACTACAATGCCCTTAACACTATCATTCGGGTATTGAATATTCTCCTTAATATATTCTTCATAAGCATCCATTCCTCCTTCAGGTACAGCTTTAGTAGTTGTTTTCTTACCTTTTTTCTTGGCATATCCAGTTGTAACTATTTCGGCCAGTTGCAAGGCGTCATTCTGTAGTTCTACATCTATTTCATTTTGATCATCGATTGCTATTTCTTTGGAGGTAAGGCCTACAGAACTAAAAATTAATGATCTGGATTGCAAGTTGTCAGGAGATACTATGGTGTATTCCCCATTAGTATCAGACACGGTGCCCGTAGTAGTGCCTGCAATAGTCACATTTACACCGGGTAGAGGAGATCCATCTTCAGCTTTTACTACACCTGTAATTACTTTTGGAAAATCTTCTTTAGTGGCCTGGTTAGGTAAGGGCTCTTCAAGGTCGGCAGATATATTCACCAGTTCGTTACTAGGAATAGGAGTGCCAGTTACTCTTCCTCGTAATTTTGGAGTTGGAGCAATGAGTGTGTCTGTTTCAAAAGTGATTTCTGATAGCTCGGCTTCCGCTATATTTAGTGTGCTTACTTTTGGAGGTGAGGGTGTAGCTTCCTTTTTTGATAGTATACTTTGTCTGGTCTCCATGGCTTGTCGAGAAGTACCTACAGGTGCCTTTAGCTCTATGCTTTCTTCTGCTTTTATCGGCTCAGCGGCTATAGGAGTTTTTTGTAAAGCCAGTAATGAGTCGCTATTATCTTGTTCTGAAGTGTTTTGAGAAAGCTCCTGGTCTTCTGTAGTTTCTTGTTTTTCTGAAGAAGAATCACTGTTTTGAGCGGTGTTTTCTTGAGTCGGCACTCCTTCATATTGAAAAACGAAAGTGAGGGCAACGGCTATCAGAAGCAGAGAAGCTGCTACTTTTAGCCATATTGGTAAGGTCTTTTTCTTTTTGTTAATTCGAGAATCAAGCTGCTGGTTGAGTTTTTGAAGATCATCAGCTATAGAGCCTTCATACTGTTCAAAACCCTCCATCGCTTCTGACTCAAAGTCATTATTGAGCATGAGCTTTTCTACCCTGTTTCTTTCCAAATTAGAAAGTTCATCATTCAGGTATTTCTCCATCAACTCAGGTGTGAGTATATCTTCAGTATGGTGATTATTATCTTTCACTATTTTTCTCCATGCATATTTTTAAATTCCTTTTTCCGTTTTGAATATAACTTTTTACCTTCTTCAAATCATAGTTGGTGGCTTCTTCCACTTCTTTATATGATCTGTTTTCAAGATAAAACAATTCTATACACCTTTTCTGTTCATTTTGAAGTTCTTCTATACATTTTTCTAATTCTTGCAGGTCTTCTTCTAAAAGTGGCTCATCATTATGATGCATAAGCAAGTCAGATTCCACATGGGTAGAGTCAATATCTTTAGTGACTTGCTGATTTTTATATTTAACAGATCGTAACTGCATCAAACAATGATTTTTAGACAGTACGTAAAGCCAGCTTTTAAAATTATCTACTTCCTGAGTTTGTAATTTATCAGTCAATTTCTCAAATATCTGCATTACAGCATCCTGACTTTCTTCTTTGTTTTTGAAGTACTTGAGGCAGACACCATACACTAGGTGCATATATTTTTTAAAAAGCACGCCCACTACCTGCATATCTCCTGAGTTTTGATACGCTCTTATCAGCGACTCGTCTTCATGTATGTCTGGTGTTTGCTTTGGCATGTATTTGATCTTGCAGCTTTAAACTTAAAAAAAATCATTGGCATTTATGGAAAATTTTATGGTAGTGCATCCTGTAAATAAGTTTCATTTAATTATAAAGTCATGAAGAATATAATAGTTGTTGGTTTATTGCTTATAAGCGGTATCCTCTATGGGCAGAAAAAAGTATCAGGTACCGTGATTGATGAAAATGATGGAAGCCCTTTACCAGGTGTAAGTGTGACAGTTAAGAATGGCATACATCAAGTGATTACAGACTTAGAAGGTAAATATGAGGTAGACGTAACTCCGGAAGATGTCCTGGTCTTTTCATTTATAGGATATGAAACAAAAGAAGTACAGGTTGGAACCAATTCTGTAATTAATGTGGCTATGTTAGCAGGTGGAGCTGAGCTTGAGGAAGTGGTAGTAGTTGGCTATTCTTCAAGAAAAATGGGTGTGGCTAAGAGAATAAGTGGGGTGTTCAAAAGAAAAAATTCGGCTCCAGCCTATGACTCACAGCCTATAGAATTTAATACGGAAGGTTATAATACGATTGAGGAAAATGTGTTTAAAGATGCTATAAAAAACCCTCTATCAACTTTTAGTATAGACGTAGATGCGGCCTCTTATAGCAATGTACGCCGATTTTTAAATAATGGTCAAATGCCACCAAAGGATGCGGTAAGAATTGAAGAGATGATTAATTATTTTGATTATGATTACTCGGAGCCTGCCAAGGAAGATCCTTTTTCAATAAATGCAGAGGTCTCATCTGCTCCATGGAATCAAAAACATAAGTTGGTGCACATAGGCTTGCAAGGAAAGAATATTCCTGTAGAAGATTTGCCTGCTGTTAATCTGGTTTTTTTAGTGGATGTATCCGGCTCTATGAGCGATGCAAATAAGTTGCCTTTACTGAAGTCCTCTTTTAGAATGTTAACACAGCAATTGCGTCCTCAGGATAGGGTAGCCATAGTTGTATATGCAGGAGCCGCGGGAGTGGTTTTACCCTCTACTTCCGGAGATCATAAAGGTAAAATATTAAAAGCTCTTAACGGATTACAATCAGGAGGGTCTACTGCTGGTGGAGAAGGAATAAAACTGGCTTACAAAGTGGCTAAGGAAAATTTTATTGAAGATGGGAATAATAGAGTTATTCTGGCTACTGATGGAGATTTTAATGTAGGAGAATCTAGTGATGCACAGATGCAGCGCCTGATAGAAGAAAAGCGAGATGACGGTATATTTTTAACCGCCTTGGGTTTTGGTATGGGTAACTATAAGGATTCGAAAATGGAGACTTTGGCAGATAAAGGCAATGGAAATTATGCTTACATAGATAATATTCTGGAAGCAAAGAAAGTGCTGGTGAGTGAATTTGGAGGGACATTGTTTACCATAGCTAAAGATGTGAAGATACAGGTTGAGTTCAATCCTGCTAAGGTGAAAGCCTATCGTTTGATTGGGTATGAAAACAGACTGCTTAATGACGAGGATTTTAATGATGATAAAAAAGATGCTGGAGAGCTAGGCGCGGGACATACCGTAACGGCTCTATATGAAATTATCCCTTTTGGTGTTGATAGCAAGTTTTCTCCTATTGATGATCTTAAATATCAAAAGATTGAAATATCTCAGGAGGCTGAAGGTTCAGATGAATTACTGACGGTGAAGCTGAGATACAAAGATTCGAGGGGGAGTGAAAGTAAATTAATAGAAAAACCATTGAAAGATACAAGCATTAAATGGGCAGACACCTCTGAAAATTTCAGATGGTCAGCGGCCATAGCCAGTTTTGGTATGTTGCTGAGACAATCGGAATATGTCGATGATATGAATTACCAGGATGTGCTGGAATTGGCTCAATCGGCTGAGGGTAAAGATGAACAAGGGTATAGAGCAGAGTTTATTCATTTACTCAAAAGCTGCATGCTTATGGCCCGAAATTAAAATGAAAAAAGAGCATCTGTGACCGCATGATGCTCTTTTTATTTACCTAAACAAAACAATTTTGAGTTTTTTGACCTATTGCTTTATCAATCTTGAGTTTTTTGACCTTTTTGTTGAGATGATTCACCTTATACCAACAGTGTGCCAAAATATAAAAAGTGGCTTAAGCGAGTTTATTAGCTATTCTATAAAATTATATAATTGAAATATGTTCATATCTGAACGCTAAGGTGAACGGTATTAATTAGGGTAATTATTGATTGCAATTGTATAATTATAGAAAAGTGATATTATTGCGGCTAATACATTGATGCTAAACCTATTTTTTGATCTATGACTTTTTTTATCAATTTAAGTACTGAGCTAGCTAAACAAAGGGTAATAAAAGCTATTCTGCTGCTTATGTTCAGTTTGTTGCTTTTGAGTTTATATCATCGCTATATTCAACAGGATGAGCCTTGGTTTGGAGAACAATCTTATTGGTTACTTAAAGAGGGAAATGTTAAGCTCACGAGTATGCCAGGTGTTTTTAATTGGGATTCACACATGCTAATTTATCATAAGTTGTTTGTTTGGATAGGTGTACTAATCATCTATGTGTTTGGATGGTCTTTATACCTGTTTAAAGGATTCATATTTCTTTGTTTTTTGACAACAATTTTTTTTATTAGAAGATACTTACTAGGGGTGGAAAGGGCTCCGAGTTTGTTATTATGGCTGACAATTTTGGTGCTGATAACAATTCCAGAATTAATCCATAGAAGTTTCATGTTTCGGCCTGAAGTATTGATTATGATGTTGGGATTTTTGTCATTTTATTTTACCTGTGTTGGGGTGAAAAATGTAAAAGTATACCCGATAATGTTGTCAGGGCTGTTTGCCGGACTAGCTTTTGTGACCCATTTAAATGCGCTAGTTTTTCCTGTAGTTGGTTTTTTCTTTTTGCTTTTTAATAAGAAATGGAATTTACTTATTTACTATACTTTAGTTTGTAGTGGTGTATGTTTGTTATACACTCATGAACTCTGGAATCAAACTAATCTTGAAACGTTTCTATACCAGCTAAAGCATTGGCCTACCCATCAGGAAACTTTTGGAGAAAAGGTGGATGGTGGTATTTTAATGGCGATTTGGAATAATATACTTAGAGTGCTAAATGAGCACAAACGATATTTTTGGGATCAGGATGTATGGGGTATTAGCGCATTATTTCTCGTGACATTAATATCACAATTTAAACACTTATGGAATAATTACAAGAGCCTTACAATTTATACGCTTTTGTTAATGTTTTTTCTTGCGGTACTCAGCAGTAGTCATGGGGCTCGTTACTTGGTGTATTTAATGCCTTTTATGTCTGTGATAATAGGTTTAGGAGTTTTTAGAGTCATACAGACCCCGGAACTTAAGATTATAAAGTGGGTTTATCTCCTTATTTTTTTAGTTCAAATGGTTTTTGTGGGCATGACATATGGCTCTATTTTTGAAAAGAATTACAATCATGTCAAGGAGCATCATAGATACCTTTCCAAAGTAGAAAAGGGCTCTCGGGTTCTTGGCCCTTGGGAGTTTGTATATAATGAGATTGATGAATATGAGATTTTCTCGTTCAAGACGTATGAGTATATAGAAGATCGTGAGCATATAGAATTAACGCAACGTCAACTTTTGGAAAAAGCAGCCTTAGATTTTGAGATGGATTACATAATATTAAATAAGGAAAGAAAGAATAGTAAAGAGTTTCCTTGGTTTAAAAACTGGAATATTGTTCCTAATCCTTATTTTGAGGAAGTTTTTAGGGATGAAAATTATCTTATTCTTAAGAGGCAGAGCTCATCGGTGTAATCCGATGAGTCTTTTCAATTTTCTTCTTCCACGTACAAACTTACGTTCATAGATATCATAGTAGAAAGCAAGCTTGTAAAGCCACCAATCATTAATCTTTCCAAAGTATTTTTCTATACCCGGGGCACTCTTTCTTAGGTAAGCAAACTCATAGGCCTTTGAAAAATTAAATATTCCGGCTGGTTTAGGGTTGCTATCTATAACATATATTTCGTCTTCCTGAGGTTCATAGAGGAAGTTTCGTATTTGTGGGTCTCCGTGTAAGTAGCCTTTAAGGTGTATTTGTTGTAGCTTATCTATTACTCTGGGGTATAGTGGCTCATTGTCAAGGCAGGGCTCGCCATCTAAATACTTGTAAAGTAGCCAAGAGTCTACCACCATTCCTTTATTTCTTTTTTCAGCTGCCATGATGGGCTTGGTAGAAGGTATGCCCATTTGTTCATAGGTAAGCATTCCTTTTATATTCTTAAATGCTTCCCCATCTCTAAAAAGAGTGGTAAACCTAATCCATTTCTTTTTATTCTTCTCACGAGGTATCTTCAGAACATACTTTTCGTTGCCTATTTTAATTACTCGAACTTTACTTCTATGGTTCTTTTTTAAGGTGCCTCTCTTTTTATAGCGCTTCTTTTGTATCTCTTTGAAGAAGTGTAGATCCTCCGGCTTAGAGAGTATATTCCACTTTTTTTTCTTGTGCACATCCATGAAGCACAAAATTACACGATAAAATTTATTTCTTTTTGATAAGGCTTATTTTAACCAATCTCTTAAATTGTTGTTTATAAAATAACTGTTCGAAAAAACAATTATTAAATTAAATAGGCAGGAAATAAAAAGATGTGTAAGTATTAACATCAACTGCGTTTGTTTTTTGTAGAGTTAGTTATTAAAGCTGTATAAGCTATTAATTAAAATGTATAATTATTACTTTTGAAGAAATGTCCGATAACAAAAGACAAAGTTATTCTCAGCGTGAAAAGGAAAAGACTTTTGAACAAGAGTTTCTTCCGCACATTGATTCTATGTATAACTTTGCCTACCGATTAACATTTGATGAAGATGATGCCAAGGATCTGGTTCAGGATACTTATCTGAAAGCATATCGCTTCATTGAATCCTTTGAAAAAGGAACTAATGCAAAAGCATGGTTGTTTCGGATACTGAAAAATAGCTTTATTAATGACTTTAGAAAGAAAAGCAAGCAGCCTGCTAAGGTAGATTATCAAGAGGTTGAAACTTTTTATAATTCTGAAGATGTTGATAAGTCTATAACCACAGATTTAAGAATAGAGACCGTTCAGGATATGATTGGAGATGAAATTTCCAATGCCTTGAACTCACTGGATGTGGACTTTCGAACAGTAATTATTCTGTGTGACCTGGAAGGTTTTAAATATGATGAGATGGCTAAGATATTAGACATCCCTATAGGTACAGTACGGTCCAGATTGCATAGAGCCAGAAACCTTTTAAAAGAAAGGCTAAAGGAATATGCACAAAAAATGGGTTATAAAAATTAATAGTTTATATGTCATTATCCTCTACAAATTCATTTGAAAAGAGTCCGGTAGAAAAATCGGATAAAGGAACGCCTGATCATGGTGAGTGTCTCAAAGTTCTAAGTCTGGTATTGGATCAGGAAGCTACAGATGAGGAGCAAGCTTACTTTAAACAGCATATAGAGAACTGTATGCCTTATTACGAGATTTACAACGTAGATAAGGCTATTAAAAGTATGATTAAAGATAGGTGTCTTAATCAAAAAACCCCTTCTGACCTGGTAGAAAGTATCAAATCAAAAATCTATCAACAGGCCGACTAAATTATGCATAAAGGGAAGGCAATTATATTTTCCGCTCCGTCCGGATCGGGAAAAACTACTATTGTTAAACACTTATTAGAAACTAATCCTAAGCTTGGCTTTTCTATTTCGGCTTGTACAAGAGACAAACGAGGCAGAAAAGAAGAGCATGGCAAAGACTACTACTTTCTAACTCCTGATGAATTTAAGAAAAGCATTGATAATGATGAATTCATAGAGTGGGAGGAAGTATATGCTGGAAATTTCTACGGAACACTTAAGGCTGAGGTTAACAGAATATGGGCTGAAGGACGCCATGTAATATTTGATGTAGACGTAAAAGGAGGTTTACATTTAAAAAATTATTTCGGAGATAAGGCGCTTGCCGTGTTTGTGAAGGTTCCTTCATTAGAGGAGTTAAAAGAAAGGCTTCATGACCGGAAAACAGAAACGGAGGATAGTCTTTCACAAAGAATATTCAAGGCAAAATTTGAAATGAGCTTTGAAGATAAGTTTGATGTTACTTTAGTGAACCAGGATCTTGAAGAGTCTTTAAAGAAAGCCGAAAAGCTGGTAAATGATTTTATAGAATAGTATAATATCAATAACTCAATGACAGTAGGCTTATTTTTCGGTTCATTTAATCCAATCCATATCGGTCATCTCATTATAGCCAATGTAATGGCAGAGGCGCCTGAAATCTCTCAGGTTTGGTTTGTGGTTTCTCCGCAAAATCCCTTCAAACAGAGGAAATCACTATTGCACGAGTTTGATCGGTTGGATATGGTGAATGCGGCTATTCAGGATAATTTTAATCTCAGAGCCTCAGACATTGAGTTTAATATGCCTAAACCTAGCTATACCATAGATACGCTTACCTATCTAACAGAAAAACATCCGGATTACACTTTTAAGCTGATCATAGGTCAGGATAACCTGAAGAGTTTTCCAAAGTGGAAAAATTCAGATCAAATACTCTCCAAATATGGCCTTTATGTATATCCCCGGCCAAACTCTCAACCATCAGAGTTGCTAGATCATGAAAATGTAAAGGTAATAGATTCACCTATGTTAGATGTTTCTGCTACTTTTATTAGAAAATGTATCAAAAAAAATCAATCTATAAGGTATCTTGTGCCTTCCGAGGTGGAAAAGTTAATTGTAAGTAAGAAGTTTTACTTGTAATAACTTGGCATTGCGGTTCTTCGTTATTCTTCTGTAATTATAATTTAGAATCAATAACGAGCGTATGTTATTGACTTTTCCCTTTACCTATGAAACAGTTTTTGTTGTTAATCTTTATCCTTTCTGCTTACTGCAGCTACGCAGGCGGAGTGAGGGGAGTGGTAAGAAATGAAAAAGGAGAGCCTTTACCTTATAGTACCATATATGTAAAAGAAACAGGCAGTGGCACCACTACTAATGATCAGGCTTATTATGAAATAAACCTTGATCCAGGTAATTATCAGCTAATATTCCAATTTGTTGGTTATGCTTCTTTAACTAAAGAAGTGATTGTAGAAGAGGGCTTTGTGGACCTTGATGTGAAGCTTGAATCTCAGGTTATCATGCTCAGAGATATTGAGGTTAGGGCTGGGAAGGAGGACCCTGCCTATACTATTATGCGAAAAGCGATTGCCAAGAGTAAATTTCACACTCAGCAAATTGATAAGTATACAGCTAAAGTGTATATGAAGGGGACTGGTAAACTCAAGGATTATCCTTTTTTAATGAAAGGGCAAATAAAAAAGGCAGGAATAGACCCGGATAGGGTATTTATAACGGAGTCAGTGAGTGAAGTCGAGTACATTAGGCCGAACACTTATAATGAAAAAGTAATTTCTATTTATACTACTGGCGATAATAGAAATACGATGCCTAACCCGTACATAAATGGCTCCTTCTATGAGCCTGAGTTAGCTAAATGCGTTTCCCCTTTATCTCCAAAAGCTTTTTCTTATTATAAATTTAGGTATGAAGGCACTTATCAGGATCAGGGGGTTGAGGTAAGTAAAATCAGGGTGATACCACGCTCCAAAGGAGATAATGTGTTTAGAGGGGTTATAAATATTGTGGAGGACTACTGGAGTATTTATAGCTTGAATTTACACGTGACTAAATTTGGTGTTGATTTTCATATTAAACAGGTCTATAAACCTATTGAGGAGGGTGTATGGTTGCCCGTAACTCATAAATTTCATGTAGAAGGCAAGGTGCTAGGATTTGAGTTTGAAGGGGATTACCTCGCTACAGTAAATAACTATGAGGTGCAGGTGAATCCTGATCTAGACATGCAGATAGAGGTTATAGATGAAAAGGTGGAAGAAGAGTTAGCTGAAAAATTGCAAGAGCAAGTGCAAGATGAGGATGAGAAGGAAATCCAGGAGATATTGACTTCTGGTAAGGAAGTGACCAGAAAGCAGCTCAAAAAAGTTTTGAAGGCTTATGAAAAAGATGAGTTAAGAGAAAGCGATAATGCAGATATTTTAACTAATCGTACATTTGAAATTGATTCAAATGCATATTCTCACGACTCATTATATTGGGCTAAGATAAGGCCTGTTCCTTTGAATAAAGGAGAAAAAAGAGGGTATGATATACTTGATAGCTTAAATCAGGTCAGAGAGAGAGAGGAAAATGGTGACACCCTTAGGAATACGAAGAGAAAGGGGGTTCATTTTCAAGATTTGGTTCTTGGTAACAGGTACGACTTGGGAGATAAGGCCTATTTAAAAATAAGGAGTCCATTTTTAGGCTTTAACTATAATACTGTAGAAGGGTTTAATCTAGATTATAAGCTTACGTATTCCAAAACTTTCAATAAGAAGAGTTGGCTAAGTGTGAGTCCACTTTTAAGGTATGCTTTTGCGAGAAAAAAGCTGTCAGGTACTTTAAGAACTCATTATGGATTTGGAGATAATGATTCTAGAAATAATTTGATATTAACCGCAGGGAGATACGTAAATCAGTTTAATAGAGATAACCCTATTCATCCTTACATTAATACTTTCATGAGCCTGTTTGCAGAGCGTAACTATATGAAAATATATGAGCAGGATTTTGTGAACTTAGCTTATGAAAAGAATTGGAATGAGGAAGTGAGGCTCAAACTAAACTCAGAACTCAGTAGAAGACGACAGCTTCATAACAATACTGACTTTACTATATTTGATTGGAGTGGTAAATATTTCACATCTAATACCCCTGTTAGTTTAGAACTTGCGAATACTTCATTTCCGGAGAATAATGCTCTGTTATTAGGAGGTGAGATAGAGTACAAGCCATTTATCAAATATGCTATTTATAATGACAAGAAAATAGCTATTAATGATTCTTCACCAATATTTGCGGTTTCTTATAAAAAAGGAATTTCCTCTGTATTTAATAGTGAGGTGGATTATGATTTGCTAGAGGTGAGTTATAAAGATCAGTATAAACTTGGAATTAGAGGCTTACTGGATGTTTATTTGAAAGCAGGAATATTTCTTAACTCAAAAAAGATGTATTTCACTGATTATAAGCATTTTTTGGGTGGTAGAACTCCTTTTACGACCTTGGATCCTGTGGGAAGCTTTCGATTGCTAGATTACTATGCTTACAGTACAAATGATCAGTATTTTGCAGGTAACGCAAATTATCAATTCCGTCAGTTGCTCGTTACCAGAATTCCAATTGTCCGTCTTTCAGGAGTTAGAGAAAACTTTTTTGTGAACTACCTGGCTAATGACGTCTCATCGAACTATACAGAGCTTGGATATGGTATAAATTACATATTTAGGGTCTTCAGGCTGGAGCTAGTTACCGCTTTTAAAGAAGGTAAATATGAAGACTGGGGAGTGAGGGTAGGAATTGCCAGTAATTTGGGAAGTATATTTTAGGATAAAAATAAAGGCTGCCTTGGATTAAGACAGCCTTCTTTTACTCTATGTATTATCTACAAGAAGTGATTTAGTTTGTGATACCATTGAATAGTATGCCATTAGCTTCTACTATATTATCAGCTTCCAGTTCACCAAAACCTTCTATATAAGTCCATTCTATATGAATGCTGTCATTTTCAGGAAATACTTCCCCTTGCACATTGGCACGTTTTCCTTTGAAAATATCCAGCCCGTTTATAGCGGATAATTTATTACCTTCTAATCTTGCCTTTATTTTTGATTTGAAAAAATCTTCATCTTCAATCCAAATAGAGTCGTTCGAAGTTGATGTATTTGATAAAATGATCGTTACATGGTCACTAGTCTCGAATGGAGATGTAAGCTGCACATCTACCACATATTCTCCTACAACCTCGGTATATGGAAAGGTGACTTTGTCATAGTCATTTTCTTCAGTGCAAGATGTTAAACCACCAACTAGCGTTAATAAAAATATGATATACTTAGTATAGTTTTTTAAATTTTGCATGTCTTTTATTGTTTAGTTAAGGTACGACTTAGCACTGCTCCAGCATTACCACCTTCAATTATTTCAAATCGAAGAGATATGGTACCATCGCCATTAATAGTGCCTGATCCGGTATATGCTCCGAATGGAGAATCTTGTTGAGGAACCAAAATGGTTGATCCTTCAGTGTGCAGGAAGTATCCTGATACTCCATTGGAGTCTGCCCATAAGTTTTCTCCGTAGTATAGTCCTGAAGCTCGTTGTTCATAGTTAACACTTCTTGATCCACTTAAGTAAGGGCCAGATAGATCTTCACTGCTCACATCTTCTTCTGTCACCGCAATTACTCTTTGAGCACTACCATCGTAACCATCACTATTAGTGGCGGTGTAAGTAATGGTGTAAAGTCCTGGTGTATCAGAGTCAACGGAGCCAGATGACGTAACTTCTAGTTGATTTTCTCCTTCTGTAGCAATTGCTCCAGCATCTTCATAGGAGTTTCCTGAAACTATTGATAAGTATGTCCCTCCCTGAATTTCAAAGTCAGGGTATGTGGTTATGAAGGACACATCATCAGTGTCATCATCACATGATATGCAGAGAGTTACTGCTGCAAATAAGATTAGTATATTTATAAATCTATTTTTCATAATTGTAAAAATCTATATTAAGAAGGATCCCACCAGATTCTTTCGATAACTTGTTTTTGCCCTCCTGCTTGTTGAACATTTTCTGAATTGTTGTTTAATTCAGTTGTGGGATATGGCAATCTCTTAGGTGACACATCTCCAGTTACATTATTAGGTGTTGCAGTTAAGAAATTTGGATATCCTGTTCTTAAGTGTTCGAAATGTGCCTCTAACCCCTGATAGTTAGCAAAGGCTATCCATTTTTGCGTTAAGATGGCATCTAATTGGTCTTCAGGAGAAGTAGAAGGGAACTCATATACATTATCTGTACCGTAGTAATTCGATGCATTATCCACCTCTAGCTTAGCAAAAGATTCTTCTATACCTTCATTGTAAAGTTGCTCAGCATCTCCAGCTACACTATACCTGATTACTGCCTCAGCTTGCAAAAATTTACTTTCTGCGGCACTAATTAATACGACAGGAGTTGTAGCGGCTATATTAGGTTGTGATAATTCTCTGGCACTTTTAAACGAGGCATTGGTGTAATCTCCTTGATTTATGCCAACATGCGCACCTCCTTCTTTAGGAGTACTGTAAATGGCGTCTAATCTAGGGTCTCCATTGTTTTGTAGATAGTTTAGAAGAGTGTTAGATGCCACGATGTCGGTATAACCTCTTCCGCTACCTGCAGAGCTTACTTGGGCTGCATAAAATGGATTTCTGAAATTTTGCACATCTATGAACTCAGCCATTTCGGCATCTGTATTTAAAAAGGTAGCACTATTTTGAAATAAACTGGTGATACCGGCTGAGGCAACTGACGGGTTGATTTCAGATTGTCTCATGTATATCTTCAGCTTTAAGGTATTGGCAAATCGAATCCAATTATCCATTACTCCTTGAAAAATGATGTCCTCTTTCCCTAAACTTTTTGAAGTTGCTGCTGATAAATCCTTTGATAGAGCATTGTCTATTTTTTTGATTAGGTCCGCGTAAACATTAGCTCCCTTGTCAAATTTTGGATTCTTGTTTTCCAAACCACTTAATGCTTCAGTATAGGGTATATCGTCATAAAGATCTACCATAATTTGAAAAGTATAGGCTTTCATCACCTCAGCAATCAGGTAATAATTCCAATTGTTATTTTCTTCTGCTGTTTTCGAAACGTAATTGAAGTCATTAAGGGCTCCTGCGTAAATTTCGATATACTGCCTGTTAAATGTGGTTTCATTGATGTTGTAGTTATCAATGTTAGCATACTGGTTGGCTCCAGGTGATTGAGTCCAGTGTTGAGCCCATAATTCACCTAATATTTGCCATTGACCTCCAATAGTGAAGGCTACTGAGTTGATAGCGGCTGGTAGCACGGTTTCAACTGTGGCGTTCGCAGGATTATTGGGGTCTTCGTTTATGTCCAAGTAGTTCTCTTGGCAAGATGTTGACAATAGCATTATCGCCAACATGAATGCGCTTAATTTTTTAAATATTGTCATTTTATTTTTTTTAGAAAGTAAATCTTAAGCTAACTCCATAACTTCTGGTGGTAGGAGTAGCTCCATAATCACCAAATTCTGAACTAATATCGTTTCCAAATGTAGTTTGCTCTGGATCAATAAAGAGGTTGTCTTCAGGAACCCATAAAAGAAGATTCCTTCCTATCAAACTGATGTTAGCACTACCAAACGGTGTTTTTTCTAAAAGAGAAGCGGGTAGATTATAAGATAACACCACTTCTCTGAGTTTTACGAATGATTTTGAAACAAAGAAAGATCTGTCCATATCAAATCCACCATTTCCCCAGAATGTATTTAGAGAATTGTTTGTATGGGAGATTTGTTGTGTGTTTTCTTCATAAACTGGGTTGCCTTGATCATTGTATACTAAATTGTCGTCGGCATCAACAGCTTGAACCACAGAATTAGGTACAATAAATGGCCTTCTGTCATTATATAATGTCTGAGGAGCTGTTCCTGCGAAGTATCCAATGCTTGCTGTTCTGCTATACATTAACCCTCCTTTTCTACTATCAAGTGTAAAAGATAGAGAGAAGCCCTTATAAGAAAGTTTGTTGTTAAGACCTCCTACCCAATCATATTGAGTTGTTCCAAGTACTTGTTTTTCAGGGTTTGGTCTAGGAATACCTGCCGCATCTACTACTATATTGCCATTTTGGTCAGTTAATGGAACGCTACCTTTAATCTCGAAAGCAGGTCCACCTACTCTTGCTATTAAAGAATTAGATGAAAGACCACCTAGGCTAATTTCATTCGGGCCTCCTAAGTCGAGAATTTTCGAGTCATTTTTACTCCAGTTAACAGAAATGTCCCATTGAAAATTAGTAGTTCTTATTGGGGTGGCTGTAAGTAATAGCTCTATTCCTTCATTACTTAATTCCGCAATATTTAGCACTTGGCTAGTGTAACCTGTAGATGCTGTCATAGGGACAGTTAAAATGTTTTCTTTAACATTTCGCTTGTAATAAGTTGCATCAAGGCCTATTCTATTATTAAAGAATCGAATGTCAGCTCCAAATTCAATTTCTGTAGATATCTCTGGCTGTAGGTTAGGATTACCTATCTGATTACTCATTTCATAAGCTGCGATAGATTGAGCTATTGGTGAGTTTAGGTCAATAAAACCATCAGATTGAGATGCTTGTAAGAATAAAGTTTGTTGTACTTTATAAGGGTCTGCGCTTTTACCCACTTGAGCCCATCCACCTCTTACTTTTAGGTAAGATAAAGTTTGACTGTCTATGCCTAGAGCTGAAGTTACATCTACCCCTGCGTTAACACCAGGATAGAAGAATGATCTGTTGTCTTTTGGTAAGGTAGAAGACCAGTCATTACGAGCTGTTCCTGTTAAGAATAAGAAATTCTTGTAGGTAAAATCAACTTGTCCGTATAGTCCATAAAGTCTTCTTAAGTTCTCTTCGTTAGAAGATATTGGGCTATTTGATGTGTTTGAAAGGTTGTAAAAGTTAGGTATCACCAAATCGTTAATTTGAGATCTCAAATATTTAGATTCTCTTTGATTGATGTTAAAGCCTACGACTCCTCCAATATTTATATCTTGATTAATATCCTTATTAATGTTCATTAATAAGTCTGTATTGAACTCTCTTGCGTAGCTTTCCTCTATTTTGTATTGACCAGGGTTTGATCTAGCGTTGTTTCTTCCTTCAATAACGGCTTTTGGCTGGAATTGCTCCATTTCAGTAGAGGTAAGGTCTGAACCTACTCGCCCTGTGAATGACAACCAATCTGTGGCTTCGTAAGATAACTCAACGTTTCCGTAAAATCTATCAATGATAGCATCGGAGCCATGTTCTTTTAAAATGTACCACGGGTTAGTAGTATATGGAGAATAGTAATTCTCAAGAGTATTGAACTTATTATTTAAATCTTGAAGCTCAAGTAGAGAGATATCTCTCGGAGTTTGGAGTACATTATTATATACTGTTGATCCTTGTCCGGTAGGCACAAAGCTAGACTTTGTTCTGGCATAGTTGAATGAAGCAGAACTACGTAGTTTGTCTGATAATTCTGAAGAAGCCCTTACTGCTATTGTATTCCTAATATAAGAATCGGCATCTGTGGGCATAATACCATCTGCATCAACGTTTGAGTATGATACGTAATAGTTGGCCTTTTCTCCGCCTCCTTGAAGTGATACTGAATTATTGAAAGTTCTTCCTGTTTCGAAAAATTCTTTCACGTTATCTTCTAATGCAGAATAAGGTTTAACTCTTTGTTGTCCATCTACTGTCGTTCCCCATGGCTGATTTTTTCCGGTAAATTTAGAGCCCCAGCTAGTGTTTTCTGTGAGGTATCTATTTGTGCTGCCGTAGAAACCCTGTCCTCTTTCATTTTGGAATTCAGGAAGTTTAAGAACATTGTCAAACATAACAGATGAAGCGACTGATATCTCAGCTTTTTTTCCTCTTTTAGCTGCGTTGCTCCCATTTTTTGTGGTAATTACAATTACACCAGATGCGGCGCGAGACCCGTATAGAGCAGTGGCTGCAGCACCTTTCAAAACGGTCATAGAGGCAATGTCTTCAGGGTTAATGTCATTGATACGACTACCAAAGTCAACCCCTCCATTTATTGAGTTGTCACCAGTAAAGGAGTTGTTCATAGGAACACCATCTATAACATATAAAGGGTTATTATTGCCACTTAAAGACGTAAAACCTCTAATGATAACTTTATTCGATGATCCAGGAGCCCCTGAGCTGCTAGAAATTTGAGCTCCAGCTACTTTTCCTTGTAGGGAGTTTAGAACGCTGGTTGATTTTCCTTGCGTAAGTTCTTGATTATCTAGTTTAGTGGCTGAATATCCCAGCTTACGGGCATCTTTTTCAATACCAATTGCTGTTACCACTACTTCACTGAGTTCCTGTACATCTGAGGACATTTTAACATCAATAACTGACTGGCTGTTGATGTTTATTTCTTGTGATTTTAACCCTATAAAGGAAAATAACAAAACCTCTCCGGATTCAGGTACGGAGACAGAGTAGTGTCCATCAATATCAGTAACGGTTCCTGACGAGGTTCCTTTAATTATTACATTAACGCCAGGTAAACTGGAACCATCTTCTGCTGACGTCACTTTCCCAGTAATTGTTCTGCTTTGAGACCAAACATTATTGGAAATAAAGCAGAACGATACTAGAAAACTAACTAGTAAAAAGTTCTTCATGTGATCTGATTTTTTTAGAAAAATTTTAGAACGTCAAACGTAAACCAAAAAAATATGACCACATAATTTTAATGTAAGATAAATACGCTTAATTACTATTTTAGAGGCGGTTTTTGCTATTATTTAATACTGTTGTGTTGGGGTTTTGTCAAATAAAAGCTTAAAAATGTTTAATTTGATTTTTGAGCGAGGTTTTTTAGGTGTGCGTGTATTTTCGATTGATAATTTTGATGAAAAAAGGATATGTAATATATTGTTCTGTTTTTTATTTTTATGTCAAGTTCAGTGGCTGTGTAAAGTGATTTTTCAGAATAAAAAAAGCAGCATTTTCTGTAATGCTGCTTCTCAATTATATCTATATAATTATAACTGATTATACAGTCATAATTTCTTTTTCTTTTTTCTCAAGAAGTTCCTCTATTTTTTTTGTAAAATCATCTGTTAGAGCCTGTACTTTGTCTTCAGCTCTTTTGATTTCATCTTCTGACGCTCCGTCTTTCTGAAGTTTTTTCAGGTTGTCATTAGTCTCTTTTCTTACGTTTCTAATGCTTATTTTGCCTTGTTCACCTTCAGCTTTAGCCTGCTTTACAAGGTTTAATCTTCTTTCTTCAGTAAGCTGCGGAATACTGATTATTACCTGCTCGCCATCATTTTGAGGATTCAGCCCTAAGTCACTATTAATGATAGCTTTTTCGATTTCAGGGATAACGTTTTTTTCCCAAGGTTTAATCATGAGAGAGCGAGCATCTGGAGCCGTAATAGAAGCTACCTGATTTATTGGAGTGGGATTACCATAATATTGTACCATTAGACCTTCTAAAATGGCAGGGCTGGCTTTTCCAGCTCTTATTTTTACAAGTTCGCCAGTGAAGTGCTTTATTGCTTTGTTCATTAAGTCCCTGGCTTCATCCAGGTACATATTAATTTCTTCTTCCATGGGTGTTTCAGTGTTGTTAAATGATTAATTAATAAGTGTTCCGGCGTTATCTCCTTTTACTATTTTCATTAAATTGCCAGGCTTGTTCATGTCAAACACAATTATGGGAAGGTTGTTTTCCTGACAAAGTGTAAAGGCTGTCATGTCCATGATGTTCAGATTTTTCTCATAAGCCTCTTGGAATGATAGTTCTGAATATCTGGTAGCAGTTGGGTCTTTTTCAGGATCCGCAGTATATACTCCGTCTACACGAGTTCCCTTCAATACTACATCGGCCTGAATTTCTATAGCTCTTAAGCTAGCAGTAGAGTCAGTAGTGAAATAAGGGTTGCCAATACCCGCTCCAAAGATCACTATACGCCCTTTTTCAAGGTGTCTGATCGCTCTTCTGCGAATGAAAGGTTCACAAACTTGTTCCATTTTAATACCAGACATTAGTCTAGTATAAAGGCCTACTTTTTCAAGAGCACTTTGCAATGCCATACCATTAATAACAGTAGCAAGCATGCCCATATAATCTCCTTGTACTCTCTCTATTCCTGATCCCTCAGCCTGTACACCTCTGAAAATGTTTCCACCTCCAATTACGATGGCCACTTCAATGCCCATTTCTTTTATGGCTTTTATTTCGTTGCCATACTGTTCTAGTCTTTTAGGATCGATACCATATTGACCTGATCCCATTAGAGATTCGCCGCTAAGCTTGAGTAAAATTCTTTTGTATTTCATGAAGAATCGAAAGGTGTAATATTAGATTTAAATCACTGCAAATATAAGAGGGATAAATGAATAATTAAGGAGAGAGGTTTAAAATTGAACTAACACCTGGTTTTTTTCTACACCATCTCCTTGGTTTACATTTACTGCCTTAATTATGCCGTCTCCTGGTGCTTTCAATACATTTTCCATTTTCATGGCTTCTAATATCATCAAAGCATCTCCTTCTTTTACTTCATCCCCTTCAGAAACATTCACCTGCAAAATAAGTCCAGGCATGGGAGCTTTGACCTCATTTATATTTGGAGCGGTAGACATGTCCATACCCAATTTTTCTAACAAAAGGTCTAACTTGTCTTTTACTTTCACCTCGTATTTATGGCCGTTAATTTTTAAAATGACCTCTTTAGTCTTATAGTTAATTTCAGCTACTTCTATTCTGTAAGAAATATCATTTTTTAGGATGTGGTAAGAGTGTTCATTTACCTTAGAAATATCCCAGGAAAACAATTTATCGTTGATGAGTATCTCATCTTCCTTAAGCTGAATATTGAAAGGCTTATCTCCTATAATGGCTTTATACATAATTTCGGGATTGTGTCTAATCAAATATAAGTTTTATTATTAAAAGGAGAGCTAATAAGAAAATGGTATTTAGAGTCTTGTTGTTGAAGAATCTTAGGTGTGTTTATGATTACTTTTAAACAAATGGTCAATTTAACTGATCGCTTTTAGTATAGCGTTGTTTTTTGAATAACTTTGTTGTTAATAAAGGGGTGCCCTAATATACCGGGCTGAGATTATACCCATGATCTGATTAGTAGTCAGATCGCACCTGATCCAGGTAATGCTGGCGTAGGGATGGTATGTTAAAATTAAGTTGAGAAATCCCCTGTTCTCAATGGGTTTAACAAAGAAAATAAAAAATAATGAGATTAAGTATTCTGACGGTAATGCTACTGTCAATTATGCACGCCTATGGCCAAAATTCAGTAACAGGACGAGTTACTGATAAGGAAACTAATGAGGTGTTGCCCGGGGCTACCGTAAGACTAAGTAACAGAGCTACGGCTACAGCCTCTGATGGCACATTTAGTTTTAAAGGGGTAACTAAGGGTAAATATTACCTTAAAGTAACTTTTGTAGGCTATGAGAGCCAAGAGCAAATGTTAATAGTAGGTGATGGTGATGTAAATGTGGAGATTAGCCTTAATGAAGAAACTTTAGTTACTGATGAGGTCGTCGTTTCTTCTACAAGAGCTAATGAAGATACGCCAACCACCTATAGTAACTTAAGTAAAGAAGATATAGAAGAAAATAATTTAGGGCAAGACCTTCCTTATGTACTTAATATGACGCCTTCATTAGTTACTACTTCCGATGCTGGTGCAGGAGTTGGCTACACAGGGCTGAGGATTAGGGGCTCAGATGCCACCCGGATTAATGTTACTATTAATGGCGTACCGTTGAATGATAGCGAATCTCAAGGCGTTTTTTGGGTAGATATTCCTGATATTGCTTCATCTACACAGAGTATCCAGGTGCAAAGAGGTGTGGGTACTTCTACAAATGGAGGAGGAGCTTTTGGTGGTACAATTAATCTGCAGACCAACTCCAGAGAAATGAAGCCCTATGCTGAGCTTATTAATTCTGTTGGATCTTATGACACATGGCGGCATACATTGGGTTTTGGTACAGGCCTTATTAAGGATCATTGGTCTTTTGATGGGAGACTTTCTAAGATTAACTCTGATGGATATATTGATAGAGCAAAATCAGATTTGGATTCATATTATCTTTCTGGTGGGTATTATGGTGAAAAGACTATGGTTAAAGCTATAATGTTTGGAGGAAAGGAACGCACTTACCAATCTTGGTATGGCACCCCACAGGCTGTATTAGAAAATGACCGAGAAGGTATAGAAGAGGTGATTGCAAATAATGGGGTTACTGAAGAAGAGGCTGAAAACCTAAGAGAAGGAGGCCGAACTTTTAATTGGTATTTGTATGATGATCAGGTAGATGATTACAAACAGGATCATTATCAACTTCATGTTTCTCAATCTATTTTGCCTAATCTGGTAGGTAATGTTTCTCTACACTACACCTATGGAAGAGGATATTATGAAGAGTATAAAAGTGGAGAAAACTTCACTTCTTATGCATTGCCAACCCTGCAGATAGGCGATTCTGTTATTTCTTCCACTGATTTGGTAAGAAGGAGGTGGCTTGATAATGATTTTTACGGAGCTACTACCTCATTTGAGTATGTAGCTGGTAATTTAACTTTGAATTTAGGAGGGGCATATAACGAGTATAGAGGAGATCATTTTGGAGAGGTCATCTGGGCTGAATTTGCACCAACCATACCCAATGATTATAGGTATTATGATAATGATGGGGTAAAGAAGGATGGAAATGTTTATTTGAAGGCCAATTATGCCTTCGATGAATCGCTACATGCGTTTGTAGATGTGCAATACCGTTCGGTAAATTATGAAATTGAAGGTATAGACAATGATTTAAGAACACTGGATATGGATAATAATTATAATTTCTTCAATCCTAAGTTAGGTTTTGTTTATGACCTAAAGAATAGAAGTAAAGTATACGCTAGCTATAGTGTGGCCAATAGAGAGCCGGTAAGAACGGACTTTGTGGATTCCCCTTCAACTCCTAAGCATGAAACTTTGTATGATTTAGAAGCTGGCTATAAGTATGAAAGCTCAGATTACCAGTTTTCAGCTAACTATTACTACATGGATTATAGTAATCAACTGGTGCTTACAGGAGCACTTAACGATGTAGGTAGTTCACTTAGAACCAATGTGGAAGATAGTTACCGGATGGGAGTGGAGTTGGTAGGAAGTGCCAGGCTTACTAATAAGCTTTACTGGCAGCTGAATGCTACCTTCAGTCGGAATAAGATAAGTAATTTCACAGAAGTATTTTATGACTACGGCTCTAATTGGGATCAGTATAATGAAGTGCAGGTAGAACATGAAGACTCTGATATTGCTTTTTCTCCGAATGTTATAGCTGGCTCACAACTTTCATTCCTTCCTTTGAGGGATGTTAAACTTAGCTTGCTGAGTAAGTATGTGGGGAAACAATATTTAGACAACACATCAAATGACAACAGGTCGATTGACGCATATTTTGTGAATGACCTTAGAGCAACCTATACTGTAAGAACAGATTTTATAAAAGAGATTAACTTCACCTTTCAGGTGAATAATATTTTTGAAGAACTATATTCTTCTAATGGGTACACTTTTGGCTATGCAGCAGGCGATTATGAAGTGAGAGAAAACTATTATTATCCTCAAGCTACCAGGAATTTCATGGCTTCGCTTAGTTTAAAATTTTAATATCCTAAGTTACATTGCTTTGGAAACCATCAGAAGCTAACTTTACACTGCCAAAGTATAACTTCTGATGGTTGCTGACTTAAAAACCAAACCAAACAATTTTTCCCTTTTAGGATTTATCCAGGTCACTCGATTTTGGAACCTGCTGATCATTTTTTTGGCTCAGTATTTTACTGCCGTCTTTCTTATAGATCGTTCAAAAGGTCTTTTATATTACCTTCAGGATTATAGCCTATTCTTACTTTCACTCTCTTCAGTACTCATTGCTGCTGCTGGCTATATCATTAATGATTATTATGATGTGAAGATCGACCTTATTAATAAACCAGAACGGGTAGTAGTAGGCAAAACACTTAAGAGGAGGATCGCCATGATTTCGCATACTGTGCTAAACTTCACAGGGGTAAGTTTAGGTATATTACTATCCTATAAGATTGGGCTGTTCAATTTTGTATCAGCAATGCTCCTATGGTTATACTCTAACCAGCTGAAGAGAATGCCTTTTATAGGAAATTTTGTGGTGGCGTTATTAACGGGCCTTTCTATCTATATTGTAGGAGTCCTTTATTATAGAGTAGATGAGTTGGTGATTTCCTACTCATTGTTTGCTTTTGCGTTTACGCTTATTAGAGAAATAATAAAGGATATGGAAGACCTGAAAGGAGATGCATCCTTCGGTTGTAAAACTTTGCCGGTGGTTTATGGTCTTCGAAAAACCAAAATTATCATCTATACATTGTGCATTATATTTATAGTGTCACTTTCTATGATGGCATATTTGCTAGTAGGCACAGAAATGACGTACTTTTGCGTAGGTCTTGTTTTGCCGTTGAGCATATTGGTATATAAGCTCTATGTTTCGGATACGGTAAAGGATTTTAACTACTTAAGTAATTATTGTAAGGTAATCATGCTCTTAGGGATAATGAGTATGATATTTTTTAAATAGAAATGACGAGAATAGCCATTTTTGCTTCGGGCAATGGATCTAATGCGCAGAAGATCGCAGAGTATTTTAAAGATAGCAGCACGGTAGAAATTGTGCTCATTTTATCAAATAAAAAAGATGCCTATGTGCTGGAACGCGCAGATCAGTTAGGCATACCTTCTTATGTATTCACTAGGTCTCAGTTTAATAATACTCATGAAGTGTTAGATGAGCTGAAGAAAAATGATGTGGATTTTATAGTGCTGGCAGGTTTTCTTTTGCTCATACCAGAATACCTGGTAGATTCTTATCCTGAGAAAATCATAAATATACACCCTGCACTTTTGCCTAGTTATGGAGGTAAGGGTATGTATGGAGAAAAGGTGCACCAAGCAGTATGCGAGGCTAAAGAAAAGGAGACCGGAATCACTATTCATTATGTGAATAATAAATACGATGACGGCGAAATTATTTTTCAGGCCCGAGTAGCTTTAAATAATAATGATACGCCTGAGCAGGTCGCTCAGAAGGTTCATCGATTAGAATATGAACATTATCCGAAGGTTATAGAATCTGTGATTAATAATTAGGTGAAAAATTTATAGCTTTGCAGCTTCATTTTTAAAACAGCAAACATGTCTCTCTCGAAGATAAAATCAGCTTTAATATCAGTATTTTATAAGGATAATCTTGAGCCTATCGTAAAATTACTTCATGCGAATGGAGTGCAGATCTTTTCAACCGGCGGAACTCAAAAATTTATTGAAGATTTGGGTATAGAAGTAACTCCTGTAGAAGATCTTACTAGCTATCCCTCAATATTTGGAGGAAGAGTAAAAACTTTGCATCCTAAAGTGTTTGGTGGAATCCTTCATCGTAGAGAGCTGGCTGATGATGTAGAACAAGCTAAAGAATTTGAAATCCCTTCTATAGATCTAGTTATTGTAGATCTTTACCCTTTTGAAGAAACGGTAGCTTCAGGGGCTAAAGAGCAAGATATTATAGAAAAAATAGATATAGGTGGTATTTCTCTTATTAGAGCAGCGGCCAAGAATTTTAAAGATGTATTAATTGTTTCTTCAAGAGAACAATATACAGAAGTTGAAGAGCTGCTTAGAAAAAATGAAGGTGCCACTACTATCGAAGATAGGAAGAAGTTTGCCGCTAAGGCCTTTGATATTAGTTCTCATTATGATTCGGCTATCTTCAACTACTTTAATACTAATGAAGAAGTGCCAAGCTTTAAGCAAAGTTTCAGAGAGAAAAAAGCCTTGAGATATGGAGAGAACCCACATCAGAAAGGGGCTTTTTATGGAGATCTTTCTTCTATGCTTGAGCAGCTGAATGGAAAAGAGCTTTCTTATAATAACCTGGTAGATGTAGATGCTGCAGTTTCTTTAATAGAAGAGTTTGATGAAACTACATTTGCTATATTAAAACACACTAATGCATGTGGTGTATCTACTGGAGCTACTGTTAAAGAGGCATATCAGAGGGCTTTTGCCGCTGATACTATCTCGGCTTTTGGAGGAGTGCTAATCACTAATAAAACAGTTGATAAAGCTGCTGCTGAAGAGATGCATTCGCTGTTTTTTGAAATATTAATAGCTCCTGATTTTGATAATGATGCTTTAGAGGTTCTAAAACAAAAAAAGAATCGTATTTTGTTAAAGCAAACGCAAAAGTTAAAAACTACTAAGCAGTTCAAGACTTTGTTGAATGGGGTGGTAGAACAGGATCGTGATTTAAAAACCGATCAGATAGAAGATATGAAATCGGTAACTAAAAAGGAGCCTACAGAAGAAGAGAAACAATCTTTATTGTTCGCCAGTAAAGTTTGTAAACATACCAAGTCTAATACTATAGTACTGGTGAAGGATGGACAGTTACTGGCAAGTGGTGTAGGTCAGACCTCAAGGGTAGATGCACTTAAGCAGGCTATTGAAAAAGCTAAGTCTTTCAATTTTACACTTGAAGGATCAGTAATGGCATCAGATGCATTTTTCCCATTTCCTGATTGTGTAGAGATCGCGTATGGAGAAGGAATCAGTGCTGTAATACAGCCAGGAGGATCTATAAAAGATCAAGATTCAATAGATTTTTGTGATAATAATGATATGTCTATGGTATTTACAGGCATTCGTCATTTCAAACATTAAAAAAAACTTTAATTATAAAGTTAAAAGGAAACAAATTTGTAAATTTCACGCTTTATTCATAAGCCTAACCTATTGAAGACATAACATGGGATTGTTCGATTTTTTTTCAAGTGATATAGCAATGGACCTTGGTACAGCTAATACGCTTATCATTCATAAAGATAAGATCGTGGTAGATGAACCATCTATTATTGCTATTGATAAGAACGTTAATAAGGTTTTGGCCATCGGGAGAGAGGCCATGCAGATGCATGAAAAAACCCACGAAAACATCAAAACTATTCGTCCTCTTAAGGATGGTGTGATTGCCGATTTCCATGCTGCAGAGCATATGATCAGAGGCATGATAAAGATGATTGATAGTGGAAATAAAATTTTTCCTGCCTCGCACAGAATGGTGATCTGTATTCCTTCAGGCATTACCGAAGTAGAGAAACGGGCTGTAAGAGACTCAGCGGAACATGCAGGTGCGAAAGAGGTCTACATGATTTATGAACCTATTGCTGCAGCTATTGGTATTGGCATAGATATAGAAAGACCCGTAGGCTCTATGATTGTCGATATAGGTGGAGGTACTACTGAAATTGCCGTAATAGCACTTAGTGGTATTGTATGTGACCAGTCAATAAGAGTAGCAGGAGATACCTTTAATAGAGATATTCTTGACTACATGAGAAGGCAGCATAACCTGCTTATAGGTGAAAGATCTGCTGAAAAAGTAAAGATAGAAGTAGGGTCTGCACTTACGGAGCTTGATGATGGGCCTGAAGATTATGAGATTAGGGGTAGAGACCTAATGACAGGTATACCTAAGGTAATAAAAATATCATATTCTGAAATCGCTTTTGCCTTGGATAAATCAGTATCTAAGATAGAGGAGGCCGTGCTGAAAGCTCTTGAGATTTCGCCGCCAGAATTATCAGCTGATATTTATGACAATGGTATTCACCTTACAGGTGGAGGAGCATTACTCCGAGGCCTAGATAAGAGATTAGCCCTCAAAACTAAACTTCCTATTCACGTAGCGGAAGATCCGTTAAGAGCTGTAGTAAGAGGTACAGGTCAGTCATTGAAGAATTTAAATTCTTTTAAAGCGGTATTAATGACCTAAGACCACAGTCTGGAAGAGACTTTTTTTGTTGGCACTGTTTATTTTTTGATTTTGAACCAATCTGGATAAATGCAGAGACTGTTTCTGTTTCTATATCAGTATAGAGCTTTTTTGATATTCCTGTTTCTGGAGGTGATCTGTCTATGGTTAATAGTTCGAAACAACAGTTTTCAGAGTGCAGGTTTTTTTAATTCCTCAAACAGAATAGCAGGAAACTTATTGCAGTCTTCTGATAATGTGTCTGATTATTTTAATCTGGCGGATGTGAATAACAACCTGGCAGCAGAGAATGCCAGGTTAAAACAGGAGTTGGAGGCATTAAACTCGCGCTTACAATATCTGAAGCTGGATACTACCTATGAAACTACAGATACCACCTTAGTAACAGATATAGACACATTAACGCAAGATAGTTTGCAGATAGAAAAATATCAGTTTCTAAGTGCTAAGGTTATCAACAAGTCTGTAAGAAACTACAATAATTACATTACTATCAATAAAGGTAGAAGTGAGGGGGTAGAGCCTGATATGGCTGTTATCGGTAATGATGGTGTGGTAGGTAAAGTTAAAGCAGCCTCTCAGCATTTTGCTGTAATTACTTCTGTACTGCATAGCGATTTTCAAATTTCTTCTAAGATTGATAAAACAGGGGACTTATGTACTGCCAAGTGGCCAGGAAATGATCCTTATCATGCAGAGCTACTTTTTGTACCTCGTCATGTAGAGGTGGAAGTGGGAGATAGTATAGTTACCTCTGGCTATAACGCCATTTTTCCTGAAGGGGTCCCTGTAGGAGTGGTTAGTGACGTAGAGATTACTGAAGATGCCTTATTTTATAACATCACTATTGATCTTGCTAGTAATTTTAATGAAATAGGGTATGTATACCTTATTAAAAATAGTCTGAAAACAGAGCAAGATTCAATACAACAAGAAGCAGAAAAATTCTATGCTCAATAAAGGGATTATAACGCAAATATTTTCATTCATCCTGTATGTGTTAGTACAGGTATTGCTTTTGAAGAACATTGTCCTTTTTGACAAGTCTTTCTGTTTTTTATATATAGCTTTTTTGCTTCTTATCCCTGTAGAGGCTAAAGTGTTAGGGTTAATGGTTGTGGGTTTTATTACAGGCCTTGCTATTGATACTTTTTATGATAGTTTGGGAATTCATGCGGCCGCTTCCGTGTTTATAATGTTTGTTAGGAATTACTGGTTAAATATGCTTACTCCACAAGGAGGGTATGATTCTGGCACGGTACCGACTATTAGCTCTAATGGTTTGAGGTGGTTTACTTCTTACGTTTTACCGCTAATTTTTTTACATCATTGTGTACTGTTCCTGCTAGAGTCTTGGGGTTTCGGTCTTTTGGGGTTTACTCTTTCAAAAGCTTTTTTTAGTACCTGCTTCACTTATATAGTAATGCTTATTACCCAGTATCTTTTTTATACTAAGAAAAGATCATTATGAACGAATCGCGCAAAAATATTATCCAAATGGTCATCGTTGCCGTAGCGGTAATTTTTTTAGTGAAACTGTTTTCTATTCAGGTGCTGGATGATAAATATGCTCAGGCTGCTACCAGCAATATTATTCATAAGGTAATAGAGTATCCTTATAGAGGTACTATTAGAGATAGAAATGGTAAATTAATAGTTTATAACACACCACAGTTTGATATTACTATTACCCCTAAAGAGGTAAAAGTCCTGGATACTGCCAAATTTTGTAAACTCTTTGAGATTACCCCTGAAGAGCTCAGAAATAAATATGCTGCATTGAGAGAGAGTAAAGGCTTTTCATATGTGAAGCCTAACGCATTTATTAAACAATTATCTGAGCGTGACTTAGCCCGAATACAAGATTATTTAATAGATTTCCCTGGTTTTGATTTGCAACCCAGAACCAGTAGAGCTTATACTTATCCGGTTTTGGCTAACGCACTTGGGTATGTAAGTGAGATTAATAAAAGACAGCTAGATAGAGATACTGCGGATTATTACCATCAGGGAGACTACATAGGGCAAAGTGGACTGGAAGCTTACTATGAAAACCAGCTGAGAGGAAAACGAGGGGTTAGATATAAAAAACGTAATGTGCGAGGCATAGAAATGGGAGACTTCGAGGATGGTAAGTTTGATACACTTGCTGTGAGAGGAGAGAACCTGATATCTACCATAGATATAGACCTACAAAGATATGGAGAGGAGTTATTGAAGGGGAAATCTGGAAGTATTGTGGCAATAGAGCCATCTTCTGGTGAGATCCTATCCTTAGTTTCTGGCCCTTCTTATGACCCTAACGACCTTTCCGGGAAAAAATATAGTAAAAATTATTACAAAATAAGCTCTGATAGCTTAAAGCCTTTATTTAATAGGCCATTGATGGCTCAGTATAGACCTGGCTCCATTTTTAAAATTATTCAGGCAATGGTGGGTCTTCAAGAAGGTGTAATTACTAAACAGACTTATATACCTTGTATAAAATATCCCATGAATTGCCATCATCATGGACCAGGAGAAACATTGGTCGGTGCAATTACACATTCATGCAATCCTTATTTTTATAATGTTATGAAAAGAATGGTGAATCAGGGGGTTTCTGAGGATCCATTTGAAGATACACGTATAGGAATAAGGAAGTGGAATGATTATATTGAAAGTTTCGGATTGGGTTCACCTTTAGGTATTGATCTTCCGAGTGAAAAAAGTGGAATGGTGCCTAGTGTAGAGTATTATGATCGTGCTTATAATGGCAGGCCTTGGAAATTCTCAAACATTTATTCTATATCTATCGGAGAAGGTGAAAACCTGGTAGTTCCCATTCAAATGGCCAATTTTGCAGCTTTGGTAGCTAACCGTGGCTATTATTATATTCCTCATTTGGTGAAATCCATCGGTGGTTCAGGAAAACCTCTACCTCAGTTTACTGAAAAACATCATACTATGGTAGATGATAAGTATTTTGATATAGCAGTTGAGGCTATGGCCAATGTAATAAAAGAGGGAACAGGACAATATAGAGCTAAGCTGAAGGATATTGAGGTGTGCGGTAAAACGGGTACTGTTCAAAATGACCCCCTGCCTGATCATTCTGTTTTTATAGCTTTTGCTCCAAGAGATAACCCTAAAATAGCAGTATCTGTATATGTGGAAAGTGCCGGCCAGGGAGCTAGGGCTGCGGCGTCAATCGCCAGTCTTATGATAGAAAAATATTTATTAGGAGGTACAGAGAGACCAAATATTGAAGCATACGTTAAAAAAGGAGATTTTTTATAGTGAGAAGAGGTGATAGCATACTTTCAAAGATTGATTGGCTTACCGTACTTTTATTTTTTGTTATTGTAATGTTGGGCTGGCTCAATATTTATGCTGCTGTATATGATGAAAATGCCACTCAGAACATTTTCAGTATGTCTCTCAATAGTGGTAGGCAGCTGATATTTATAGCAGTTATCATTGTGCTGATTATCGTGATGCTCGTAGTAGATTTCAAGTTTTATGATACTTTCGCCTTTGCCATATATGGTAGTGTTTTATTCCTGTTAATATTTATTCTCATTTTCGGGAGGGAGGTAGCAGGATCCAAGTCATGGTTTGAGCTGGGAGCTTTTAGGTTTCAGCCGTCTGAATTCGCTAAATTCGCCACTTGCTTGGCTGTTGCCAAATTCATAAGTACGGGTGGCTTTCGGATGGATCAGCTCAGAAATCAAATAGTTCTTTTTGCTATTATAGGGGTGCCAGCCGTTCTTATTATACTACAAGGAGACACCGGTACGGCATTGGTTTACTCTGTCTTTATATTGGTTTTTTTTAGAGAAGGAATGGCTCCTACACTTTTAATCTTGGGAGTCTCTGCTGCTATAATTTTCATACTAACGCTAATGGTAGAAAATCATTGGTATTTGTATGGAGGTATTGTTTTAATTGCGGCGGCCGCGATTTTTTTTAGCAAAAGGACCAGAAAACGTATAGTTATGGTAGTGTTAGGTGCTGCTATTATTGTACTTGTGATAAAAAGTGTTGATTATGTAGTTTCTGATATCTTAAAGCCGCATCAGCAGAATAGGGTAAAGGCTTTTATTAATCCAGATGCGGATCCTCTAGGGTTTGGCTGGAACGTAACACAATCTAAGATTGCCATTGGTAGTGGAGGAGCGTTTGGTAAAGGCTTTTTGAAAGGAACACAAACTAAATTTGATTTTGTGCCTGAACAGAGTACAGATTTTATTTTCTGTACTATAGCCGAAGAGCATGGATGGTTTGGTAGTTTCATTATTATTGGTCTCTTTGTTTGTTTACTACTCAGGTTGATTTTTGTGGCAGAAAGACAGAAATGGAGATTCGCCCGTGTTTATGGATATAGTGTAGCTTGTATATTGTTCTTTCACTTTGCCGTGAATATTGGAATGACTATCGGGCTTTTTCCTGTAATAGGTATACCTTTACCTATGTTTAGTTATGGAGGTTCTTCACTTATTGGTTTTACTGTGCTCATCTTTATTTTAGTGAAACTCGATGCTCATAGAGGGCAGGTGTTGGTTCATTAGTAAAAAAATAAGGCTTACCTTCTTTAGGCAAGCCTTTCAATTTTTTAAGATGGATATGGTTAATTATGTCTTTTACTTATAATCTCCATAAATTCCTGAACCTCTTCACTTTCATGATCCCAAAAAGGATATTGAGTAGCGATGAAACCCTCAGCATCACGCTGGCTGTCTAAGGTCTCCAAGTAGTCTATTACACTGTTAAATGCGCTTTCATCACCGTCAAAAAGTAGGTTTATAAACATAAAACGCTGATTGATGCTAATGCTTTTTTTTATGCTCTCTATTTTTCGGTTACGGTGAACGTCTCCAAGAGTTTGCTTGTTTTCAGCATGAGAGTCATTTAAGATGGACTTTTTTACGTCAAAGCGACTATTGATTTGAGGCTTTGCGTTTGGCTCAGAGTTTCCATAGTATTTTGAGTTTCCATAAATTATATTCTCGTCAAGCGGTAATACCTTGGAGAATTTATCTATATAAACATCTACATCTTCAGGGCTTTCTAAGGTTTGCTCAAAGGCTTCATTTAATAATTGAGCGGCCTCATCTTTAGATATTTTCTCATAACCTTTTTCCTCTGCCTGCTCTATTATGCTAAGCAGTACATTTTGGTTGATTTTTACATACTTAGAAATTCTCTTTAGATCTTTCACCATTAAACTTTTAGCCTTTGGGTTATTAATGAGGTGAGTGTAATAATCGTATGGAGAAAATATAAGTAGAATGGTTTCTTGAGTGGCTTGTAACAGCAGAGGTCCAAAGTTTTCCTGTGTAATGGCTATATTTCTAGAAAGAATATTCATAAATTCTTTCTGAGCCTCTTTTACTTCGGGTGCATCATAATTAAAGTATGGACTTTGAATCTTGCTTGTCTCTTTTCGCCAGGCGTTAAGCAGGTTTTTCATTACAAATAAATTGATTTGCCTGATTTCCTGGAGCTCTAATATTTGAGGGCCGGTAATGACATCGTGCTGTGAAAAATGTGCTTGCAGCAGTCGATCACAAAACTCATTACTATATCTTTTTATACCCTCTTGGTTTAGAATGTTTTCCATACTCTTAAAAATCGCTTAATTTACATTTTGCCTTATAAAGTTAAGAAATATGCCTAAGATCGTCATCAAAAATCTTTTTGATAAGACCATAAGTGCTCCTAAAGGAGAAAAATCAGTGTTGAAAATTATGCAAGAAGATTTTCAGGATTGGATGCATGCCTGTGGAGGAAAAGGAAGATGTACTTCCTGTAAAATGATAGTAGTGGAGGGGATGCAAAACCTTTCAGAAGTGAATGAATTTGAGAATAGATATAAGGAAAAAGGAGCTCTAAATGCCAACGAAAGGCTTGCTTGCCAGAGTATACTTGAGGAAGGTGAGATAACTATTGAGGTGCCGGATAGAAATAAATTGCCACACCTAACTTATTCATATTAAGTGGATGAGCTAAAAATAAACTTGAATGCTTAATTTTGAAGTATGTTTATAGAGCCCAACTTTGGAAAGACGAAAAGGACCGGATGGATAGAGGTTATTTGTGGATGTATGTTTTCTGGTAAAACCGAAGAATTGATCAGGAGGCTCAATAGATCCATTATTGCCCGCCAAAAAGTAGAAATTTTTAAACCTACTATAGATAAAAGGTACCATAATGAAGATGTAGTGTCTCATAATAGTACATCTATCCGTAGCACGCCAGTAGACTTTGCTAATGACATAATTCTTATGGCCGGAAATTGTGATGTTGTAGGTATCGACGAAGCACAGTTTTTTGATCCTGAAATAGTTAATGTTTGTAATACGCTTGCTAATAACGGTAAGCGGGTCATAGTAGCTGGGTTGGATATGGATTTTGAAGGAAAACCATTTGGCCCTATGCCTAATCTGCTGGCTGTTGCTGAGTTTGTAACTAAGGTACATGCTATTTGTGCCACTACAGGAGAGCTAGCTTCTTATTCTTTCAGGCTTACTGATGAAAAGGGTAAGGTTTTAGTGGGTGAAAAACAGGAATATGAAGCACGTAGCAGAGCCAGCTTTTTTGAAGGAATGAAAGGAAAGCAGAATTCATAATGATGGTGAAACAGGTACTTTTCCTGATCTCTTTATCATTAATGAGCATATTGTCTCCGGCTCAGGATATACCTATAGGTACCTGGCGTACTCATTTTTCTTATAACAGCATTTCTTTGGTACTCAATACGTCAGATAGAGTTTATGCATCATCAGGAGATGGCCTTTTTTATTTTGATCAATCAGATAATAGTTTTAATAAAGTTTCTAAAATACAAGGACTGCAGGATAACCGAATCTCTGCCTTAGGGTACGCGAAAAATTTTCATGCCCTCATGATTGGTTATGCTTCTGGTAATCTGGATGTAATTATTGATGGCGATATTTTTAGTTTTGATTTAAATACCAACTCTCAGATAGTAGGGTCAAAGCGTATAAACGATTTTATTTCTTTCAATAACAGTGTTTATATAGCCACAGATTATGGCATTTTAAAGTTTGATCTTGAAAAGATCGAGGTGCAAGAGGTATATCGTGAGATGGGGGAAGAAGCTTCTCAGGTAGCAGTGAGTGATTTAATGGTTTTTGAAAATCAGCTGTTTGCTATTACTGATCAAGGGCTGCTTTCGGGAGAGATAGATGATGCAGTGAATTTGTTGGATTACAAGAGCTGGCAAAATCATGCTGAAGATATAGGTATGCCGGAAAATTATCCGGATGTCATTTCTATATTGAATAATGAGCTTATTATTGGTGTAAATAGTGATGGCCTATTTTTATTAGAGGGTGACGAGTGGGTTGCTTTAAACCAGCTAACCAAGCAGACTTTCAACAGCGCTGCTACAGTAAATCAAAAAGTGATTTTTGCCCTTGAAAAATCTATAGCTTCTGTTAGTGCCAGTGGTAATGTTGAGTTAATCACCAATGCCCTGATAGATCAGCCCTTAATGTCAGTGAGTGATGGCGTTAATCTTTGGGTAGCTGACGCTGCCAATGGTCTAGTTTCTGATTATGGAGGAGCCTTTAGTGCATTTATGCCCAACGGCCCGGTAAGTAATGATATCTATAAGCTAGAAGAGCTAGGGGGGATAATAGCTTTATCTCCTGGAGGCTTTAACCAATCAATGCAGCCTCTAAACAATGACTCAGGGTATTCTTATTTTGAAAATGGCTCTTGGTCTACACATACATGGAAAGCCGGAGATGAATCCCTTTTCAAGGATGTAACTGATGTAGCCTATCGTGCTTTAGGAGGAGAAACTACATTTTATACCTCTTCAGCCGGTTATGGCATTCTGAAACAGAATCAGGATGGAAAATATACCATCTTTAATGAAAACACCGCCGGGTGTACTTTGGAAAATACTACTGGAGATATACATGGCATTTTGGTTCCAGCCATAACCGCGGTAAATGAAGGGATCTGGATCTTAAACTATGGCGCAGAAAAGCCGCTCCACTTTCTGAGTTATGATGATATGTGGACGGCTTATGATATTCCTGGTTCTATGGCTAATTATTCCAAGGATTTGTTACATGTAGGGGGTAGAATATGGCTACAGATAGATGCCAATAGGGGTGGAGGGATTGTTATTTTTGATCCTGAGACCGGGGATAGCAGATATCTAAGTGCTAAGGTAGGAGAAGGCGGCATCTCTAATAATGCTGTAAATACTATGGTGGTTGATAAAAGTGGCTATGTGTGGGTGGGTACTGATGATGGAGTTTCTGTTTTTACCAACCCAGAGGCAGTTATGCAAGGAGCCGTGGATGCTTTGGAGCCTATTTGGGAGGGAATGCGTTTGTTAGCTGGAGAAAGAGTAAATAGCATAGCGGTAGATGGAGGTAATAGAAAGTGGTTTGCTACTAGTAAAGGAGCATGGCTTTTTAATGAAGGAGCAGATGAGCAACTATCATTTTTTAATACAGAGAATAGTCCACTTTCTTCTAATGAAATCTATCATATAGCGATTGAAGATAATACCGGAGAGGTATTTATGTCAACTAAAGAAGGGCTTTTATCTTACAGAAGTGTAAGCTCAGAGGCTGAAGCTACTCATGACAATGTAAAAGTTTTTCCTAACCCTGTTACCAGAGACTTTACAGGTATGGTAGGTATAACTGGCTTAGCACAGAATGCCCAAGTGAAGATTACGGATATAAGTGGTAAGCTAGTTTGGCAAACCAGAGCCAATGGAGGTACAGCCTCTTGGAATGTTACTGACTACAAAGGGAATAGGGCTGAAACAGGTGTTTATCTGGTATTTAGCTCCACAGATGATGGCGAGGATGCCTATGTGGCTAAAATCGCAGTGGTTAACTGATATAAATTAAAATTTACGATAAGGGAGACGTAGGGTATGTTACACAAAACAAGGGGTGTTGTTTTTAAGTACTTCAAATATCGTGATACTTCCATTATAGTTAAGGTGTTTACGGAAGCTTTTGGCTTGCAGACCTACATTGTTAATGGCGTAAGGAGTAAGTCATCTCGGAGTAGAATTGCGCTTTATCAACCACTTACTTTATTGGATATGGTGGTGTATAAAAAAAATGCTACCGAAATAAACAGGATTTCTGAGGTGAAATGTAATCATCCATTTTCAACAATTTCTACCGATATAAAGAAAACGTATATTGCTATCTTCTTGGCAGAAGTTCTATACAAGTGCGTGAAAGAAGAGGAAGAAGATGTATCTGATCTTTTTAACTTTATTTATCATTCCATCGAAATATTAGACCATTTAGAATCTGGGTACGAGAATTTTCATTTGCAGTTTTTGCTTAAACTATCGCATTATCTAGGTTTTGGGCTGGAGTCTCCAAAAGACCATTTTCTAACAATGGAGGATGAAGACCTTGGTCTGCTAACCCACCTTGTAAATAACTCGTATGAGGCACATGTGAAGATTTCTAATTCCTTGAGAAGAACTTTACTAGATCATATTGTGAGGTTTTATAAAGTGCATATTGAGTCTCTGAAAGAGATTAATTCTTTAAATATATTGAAAGAGGTAATCTAAGTTATTACATTTGAAAATTATTAATTAAATAACTTTAAATATGAGAAAAAGAGTCTTATCTCTTGTGCTAATATTGCTTTGTTGTCTGGCAGTAAAAGCTCAAGATAATAATACTAAACTTTTTACAGCTACAAATGTGGTTTGGTGTGGGTTAGATTATTCTTATGTGAAATGTATTGGTAGTGAGGGTTTTACTGATCCTGAAGATATAACTCGTCGGTTCTTTGATAGCTGGAATAAGCTGATGCTGGATGAAGCTAGTAAGTATGATTTTCGAGAGGAGTATGAATTTAAAGGATTATTGTATGATCTAAGCGTAGTAAAGGAAAGAAATGATATTCCGAAAGCAGATGAGTTAGTTATTAATACAGATTATTCATTACCTGAAGGTAAATTAAAGGAGATAGTATCAGATTATGATTTAGATAAAGTCTCTGAAGGGCTGGGTTTAGTGTATGTAATGGAGAGTTTGAATAAGTTTGAAAAGAAGGCATCTATCTACGTAGTATTTTTTGATATAGCGACTAAAGAAATTGTTTGGAGTAAAAAGTATTACGGTAGTGCCGGAGGTTTTGGGTTAAGAAATTATTGGGCACGGTCAGTGCTTGGAGTGTTAAATCAGAGTGCTTACGACATTACCAGAGATAGAAAGAGGTTTGCTAAAGGCAAGTTGTAATTTTACCTGATTTATAAGAAGAATGTGCATGACCTGTTAGAAATGACAGGTTTTTTAATTATTGATTACCTAGAGATGTCGAAGAGCTTATTCATAATTATTTTTTTAATTTATTTTCCATTCATCAAGAGTCAGAGCTAAGATAAAAGTTCATTACTTTATGATGCTACTACCGTGGTTTGGTGTGGTTTAGATTATTCACATGTGAGATGTATAGGGGAGGAAGGTTTCACTGATCCTGTTAAAATAGTTAATACCTATTTTGATGCATGGAATGATCTCATCCTATTTGAGTCTGATAAATATCATTTCCGTAAATATTATCACTTCGTGCAAGTAATGACTGACTTAAGTGTGGTGAGAAGGAGGAATGAAATGCCTTATCCCTTTGATCTAATAATTGAGGATGAAGATTATGTTATTTCTCAGGATGATCTGGTTAATATAATTTCTGACTATGACTTACATAGCGTTAAAGATGGTTTAGGGCTTGTTTATGTAGTGGAGAGTTTAAATAAAATTGAACGAAAGGAGACTATTCATGTTCTGTTTTTTGATATTTCTACTAAAGAGATTCTCTGGCATGAGAGGTATGTGGCTTCGGCCTTTGGATTTGGTTTTAGGAATTACTGGGCTAGTCCTATTCACGAAACCATTCAGAACAGTGGAGCCCTAATCAGGTATGAAAGGAAAAAGTTTAAAAAAGGTAAGCTATAAGGCTTACCTGATTACTTGAGATAAGTTTGCTAATATTCTCTCTGGTTTTGTTACAAAAGGGTTGTTTTGATCCCATACATAACCTGCGAGCACTGAACATATCTGTTTTCTGATTTTTTCATTACGGTTTTCGCTAAAGAATATTTTTTGCAAGTCGCCTCGGTACCAGGCTTCAATGAATGCTTTGAATACCGCATTTCCTTTCTTGATGTGCTCAGTATAGCTCAGGTCCCAGTCTACTGGCTCGCCCTCTAGCTCTTTTTCTATTAGCTCCGCTGCTAGTGCGCTAGATTCAGTAGCTAGTGTTACACCTGAAGAGAATATGGGATCTAAGAAGCCGGAAGCATTTCCGGTAAGCACATAGCCTTTACCATGAAGTTGTTTCACATCAGAAGAGTAGCCCGCTATTTTACGGGGCTCAAATATAAACTCACTATCAGTGAACCTATCTCTAAGTGCTTGTACATTGGCAATCCAATGGCGCATTTGTTCTTCCATGCTACCTTTTATATTATCCATCTCTTCAGAGTCTCCCACCATACCTATTGATGAGGTTCCGTCAGAAAAAGGAATAACCCAACCCCAGACATTATCAAGATGTACTATTATAATGATCCTCTTCCTTTCAGGGCTTTCAGATACCTGCCTTGGCTTTACATGACAAAAGATGGAGGTACGAGGAGGTAAATTAGAAGGTTTTTCTAAATTTAGTAGTCTTGGGAGTACTTTTCCATAACCACTAGAGTCCACTATATATCTTGCTTTTATATAATATTCAGAATCCTTGTTTTTTACCGTGGTGGTAGAAGATCCGTCGTTTTCAAATTTCACATCCGTAACTTCAGTTTCATATTCCAGAGTAACTCCTCTATTCTGAACTTCTTCCGCCAGTACTTTATCAAAATCAGCCCTTTGTACCTGCCATGTCCAGCCCCAGCCTTCGGTAAATTGATTGGCAAATTCGAAATCACAATATTCATCAGCTTTAGCAAACATAGCTCCGAATTTTTTTTGAAAACCATGAGATTCAATGGTTTCTATCAGATTAGCTTTCTGGAAATTTTCCATACACCTGGGTAGCAGGCTTTCGCCGATTACAAAGCGTGGAAATTTTTGCTTTTCTACAATATGAACCGTATAGCCTTTTTTATGAAGAATAGAGGCTGCTACAGTTGCTGATGGTCCGGCTCCTATTATTAGGACGTCTACTTCTTTTGTATTGCTTTTAAAATCAGGCATATATTTTAAAAAATGCTTTTTGCTTTCATCTAAAAAATGACAATTTATGACATTGTTTGCTCATAGCTTAATTATTTGTTTTGTAATTTACCGACTAGTTAAAATATTAATGTCATTTTTTAATAAAACGTTTCACATTAATGGTAAAAATAGAAGTCGGCTCATTATCACTAGCTGATGTTGAGAAGGTTGTATTTGAAGCTGAATCTGTCAAATTATCTGATAATACAGAAAAAGTAATTAGAGAAAGCCATAATTTTTTAAGCGAATTTTCTAAAAATAAAGTCATTTATGGAATAAATACCGGGTTTGGCCCTATGGCTCAATATAAGATAAATGAGTCTGATCAAAAAGACCTACAGTTTAACCTTATCAGAAGTCACTCTTCGGGGCAGGGAGAATTAATTAACCCCATGGCAGTGAGAGCATCTATGTTGGCCAGGTTAAATACCCTCTCGCTAGGATACTCTGGCGTGCATGAGTCATCGGTGAATATTCTTATTCAACTCATCAATCATAACATTACTCCTGTTATCTTCAAACATGGCGGTGTGGGCGCTAGTGGAGATTTGGTGCAGCTAGCGCATTTGGCTTTAGTAATGATAGGTGAAGGGGAAGTGATATACGAAGGGCAAAGGCGGCCCACAAAAGAAGTTTTTGAAAGGCTAGCTATTGAGCCCATGCAGATTAAACTGAGAGAGGGGCTGGCGGTAATGAATGGAACCAGTGTGATGACAGGTATAGGCATTGTAAATGCCGTTAATGCCCAAATTGCCATAAGTTGGTCGATCGCTATTTCTGCTATGATATGTGAAATGGTAGATTCTTATGATGACTACTTCTCTGCTCAGCTTAATAGAACTAAAAAGCATGCAGGACAGCAGCATGTAGCTGCACTTATGAGAGGCATCATGGATGATAGTAAATATATTCGAAAAAGGGAAAAGCAGCTATATGAAACTCTGGTGGAAGAAGAGGTCATTTCTAATAAAGTTCAGGAATACTATTCATTACGGTGTCCACCTCAGATTTTAGGAGCTATTTATGAAACTATTAAAGCAGCACAAAAGCTGCTTGTAGAAGAGATAAATTCGGCTAATGATAACCCTATAGTGGATGTTGAAAACCAAAATGTATATCATGGCGGAAACTTCCATGGAGATTATGTGGCGTTTGAAATGGATAAGCTAAAAATAGCTGTGACCAAGTTATCAATGCTGGCTGAGAGGCAGTTAAACTTCTTGATGAACCCTCACCTTAATGGTATATTGCCTCCTTTTGCTAATTTGGGTAAATTAGGATTTAATTTTGGTATGCAAGGAGTTCAGTTTACGGCCACTTCCACTACTGCAGAAAATCAGATGCTCGCTAATCCTATGTATGTACACAGCATACCTAACAATAATGACAATCAAGACATAGTAAGTATGGGTACTAATGCTGCCAGCTGTGCAGAGAAAGTAATAGAAAATACTTTTGAGGTGCTAGCCATAGAAGTAATTTCCGTAGTTCAGGCATTAGATCATTTGAAAAAAGTAGAAGGACTCTCTTCTCAGAGTAAAATGATATATAACAAGGTGCGAGAGATAGTCCCCTTATTTAGAGATGATTACCCTTTGTATGCCAAAATAAAGGAGGTTAAGGAGTTTATGATGAAAAATTCTTTCTTGAAGGTATAAGCATTTATTGGAAGTGAAATATTATATGGATAAATTGCAAATCCTTTTTTTTAAGTGAAAAACGAATTATTAGGGGTATGAGTTATGCATTAGTTACGGGTGGATCCAGAGGGATTGGAAGAGCCATTTGTGTGCAATTAGCCAAGCAAGGTTATGACATTTTAATTAACTATTCTTCCAATAAACAAGCTGCGGAAGAGACTCAGGAAGCTGTAGAGCAAGAGGGTAGAAAAGCAGCTTTGCTCCCTTTTAACGTAGGTGATAGGGTCGCTTGCAGAGAGGCAGTAGAACAATGGTATGCTAATAATACTGATGAAAAAATTGAGGTATTAGTAAATAATGCAGGGATCCGTAAGGATAATCTCATGGTTTGGATGAAAGATGAAGAGTGGGATGACGTGATGGGAATTAGTCTTGGAGGATTTTATAATGTTACCAAAAGTGTTTTACCGGAATTGATAAAGGAGAAAAAGGGAAAGATCATAAATATAGTATCATTGTCAGGGTTGAAGGGTTTGCCTGGGCAAACTAATTACTCAGCGGCTAAAGCTGCAGTCATAGGGGCTACAAAATCATTAGCCCAAGAGGTAGCTAGAAGAAATATTTCTGTAAATGCTGTGGCCCCCGGCTTTATCAGAACAGAAATGACAGAAGATATTAATGAGAAAGATGTCAAAGGACTCATCCCTATGAGAAGGTTTGGAACGGCAGAAGAAGTGGCGAGTGTGGTAGGATTTTTGGCCTCAGATGCTTCTTCTTATATAACAGGAGAAACTATATCCATAAATGGAGGCCTATATTAGTAAGTTGGAGTTAAATGAAAAGAGTTGTTATCACCGGGATAGGTATTTACTCGTGTATAGGTAAAAATCTTGACGAAGTAAAAGATTCCCTATATAAGGGCAAATCAGGTATTGGAATCGATCCTCAAAGGAAAGAGATGGGTTTTAGGTCAGGGCTCACGGGTATTTTAGAGAAACCGGATTTAAAGGCCAGCCTAACCAGAAGACAGAGGATAGGACTTGCTGACCAAGGTGAGTATGCCTACGTTTCTACCGTAGAGGCCATGAAGCAGGCGGGCATGGATGAGGATTTTCTCGCTTCAGGAGATGTGGGTATCATATTTGGGAACGATAGTTCTGCAAAACCATGTATAGAAGCAGTAGATACCCTTAGGCTCAAAAATGATACGGCTCTGATAGGCAGTGGTTCTATTTTTCAGTCAATGAATAGTACTGTTACTATGAATCTTTCAACCATTTTTAAGCTCAAGGGCATTAACCTGACCGTAAGTGCAGCTTGCGCCAGTGGTTCTCATTCTATAGGCCTTGCTTATATGATGATTAAAAGTGGCCTTCAGGAAAGGATTATCTGTGGAGGCGCTCAGGAAGTCAACTATCAATCTATGGGGAGTTTCGATGGCTTAGGTACATTTTCAGTGAAAGAAAGCGAACCTCATAAAGCTTCTAAGCCTTTTGATAAAAATAGAGATGGACTTATTCCAAGTGGTGGTGCTGCTACCGTAATAATAGAAAGTCTGGAGTCTGCTCAGGCACGTGGTGCTAAGATCTATGGTGAAATTCTAGGATATGGCTTCTCTTCTAACGGAGATCATATTTCTCACCCTAATGTAGATGGACCTACCAAGTCTTTAGAAATGTCACTGAAACAGGCAAATTTAAAGCCTTCTGATATAGAGTATATTAATGCGCATGCTACTTCTACTGTGGCAGGCGATTTAAATGAAGGCCAGGCAATCCTCAATGTATTTGGTGATAAGCAGCCTTTGCTGAGCTCTACCAAATCTATGACAGGGCATGAAATGTGGATGGCTGGTGCCAGCGAAGTAGTCTATTCGTTGTTAATGATGCATAATTCTTTCATCGCACCTAATATTAACCTGAAAGACCCCGAAGATGAACTTAAATCTTTGAACTTTGCGTTTGATACGATAAATAAGGATTTCAATATATTTTTATCCAACTCGTTTGGGTTTGGAGGAACTAATTCTAGCTTAATCATTAAAAAATTTGATTAATATTTTTACGACGAGATGAACAAGGACGAAATCATAGAAAGAATAAACGGGTTCTTAGTAGAAGAATTTGAGGTGGAGCCAGAGGTGATAGAACCTGAGGCAAACTTGAAAGAAACGCTGGATCTGGACAGTTTGGATTATGTAGATCTTGTAGTAGAGGTTGAAAGCAATTTTGGCTTCAAGGTTAATCCTGAAGATTTTGGTGGTATTACTACTTTTCAGGATTTTTATGACTATGTGATTCAGAAAGCGGAAGAAGTGTAATGTCATCCTGGAAAGGGAAGACCCGAGGCGGCCTTCTTGGGTACCAAATATTTATTTTCTTGATCAGAAGGCTTGGGTTGGGGGCTGCTTACCTGCTTCTTCGATTTGTAGCTATGTACTACGTTTTATTTGCGCCCAAGTCTACAGCCGGTATTTATAAGTACTTTCGTATTATAAAAATGGGTTGGCCCAAAGCTATGTTGTCGGTTTACAAAAGCTATTATGTTTTTGGACAAACGCTAATAGATAAAGTGGCAATAGGAGCTGGAGGTGCTAGCAAGTATTCTTATACTTATGATGGCATTGAACACCTGAGAAGTTTAAAAGATACTGGAGGAATTGTAGTTGGAGCTCATTTTGGTAATTGGGAAATTGCAGGTATTTTACTTAATGACCTTAATTTAACTACCAATATCCTTATTTATGAGGCTGAACATGAGAAGATAAAGAATTTTCTCGATAAGGTGATGAAAAGCAAGCATGTGAATGTTATTCCCATCAAAAGTGACCTTTCGCATTTATTTAAAATCAATAATGCCTTAAGAAATAAGGAGGTGATTTGTGTGCATGGAGATAGGTTTATGGATGGAGCCAGAATACTGCAAAAAAAGTTTCTTGGGAATAAAGCATTTTTCCCATTAGGTCCTTTTAGTATGCTTACTAAGCTAAGGGTACCTTATACTTTTGCCTATGCTGTGAGGGGGAAAGGAAGAGTATATCATCTTTCTGCTACTCCAATACAAGAGGTAACTACTTCTGATGAACAGATACTAGATGATTATATCCAACACTTGGAAACTAAAGTGCTAAACTACCCTCTTCAGTGGTTTAATTACTATGATTTTTGGAGTAAAGATGTGAAAGGAGCCAGTGTAGAATCATAAATAATGATAGAAATAACAAGAGAAAAAATTGCTAGCCTTTCTCCTCAATTTCAAGGAGATGATATTCTTAAATTTATTCCTCAAAGGGATCCTTTTGTTATGGTGTCTGCCATGTATCAATATGATGCAAACTCGGTGCTTTCTGGTTTGGAAATAACAGAAGATAATATTTTAGTGAAAAATGGGGTCTTTACAGAAGCAGGGCTTACTGAAAACATGGCTCAAACAGCCGCTCTTTTTGCAGGTGCTAATGCTCAGCAAAAAGGAGATGAGGCGCCAGTAGGTTTTATAGCTTCCATCAAAGGCTTGCAAATAGAAAGACGTCCGATAGTAGGGCAAAATCTCTATACTACTATAGAGATTGTGAATGAAGTGATGAACGTGCAGATAGCAAATGCTCATGTTTTTGATGAGAATTTGAAAACGTGGGCTAAAAGTGAGATAAGGATTTTTCTGCAATCTACAGAGTTATAAATATGCTGGTAGATAATACAATAATAAAGGTACGTTTTAGTGAAGTTGATAGTATGGGCATTTTGTGGCATGGGCATTATATAAAATACTTCGAAGACGGCAGGGAGAGTTTTGGCGCAAAATATGACATAGGTTATATGGATGTATTTAATAACCATGGGTACCTTACTCCGATAGTGAAGGTCGATTGTAATTATAAAAGACCTATAAGATATAATGATAAGGTGGCAGTAGAAACAACCTTCGTCAATACTCCTGCAGCCAAGCTAATCTTTAAATATCGTATCTATAATACTGAAAATAACGAGACTTATGCTACGGGTAGGTCTGAACAGGTTTTTCTTACTGAAGACCATCAGCTACACCTTACAGTCCCTGATTTTTTAGTGGAGTGGAAAAAAAACTGGAATATTGAAATCTAAGAAGATGAAGATTTATTCCGTTGCCGATAATATAACAAGCCCTCTGGGTATTACTACCATAGATAATTTTGAGGCATGTTTAAATGATGAAACCGGTATTAAAACTATAGAGAATTCTGATCTTTACCCAACCTCTTTTTTAGGAGGGTTGATAGAAAAGAATACATTTCCGGAGCTTTTTCAGGAAGACAAATATACTCATCTGGAAAACTTATTTATCCACTCTATTAAAGATGCTTTACAAAAGGCTCCAGAAATTGATGAAGGGAGAACGGCATTAGTAATATCTACAACCAAAGGCAATATCGATTTATTAGCTCCTACTTATAAAGGTGAGATGCCAGCAGAGCGAGTTTTATTGTCTAGTCTGGCAAAAACTTTGTCAGTCTATTTTGGGCTAAGCCACTCAGGAGTGGTAGTATCTAATGCTTGTATTTCAGGAGTGTCGGCCCTGCTTACTGCTAAAATGTTGATTGAAACCGGCCAGTATGATCATGCCATAGTTACTGGTGGGGATATTTTGAGTGAGTTTACCATAAGCGGTTTTCAATGCCTCAAAGCAATGAGCGATGAACCTTGCCAGCCCTATGATACAGATAGAAAAGGGATAAGTTTGGGCGAAGCATGCGGCACTATGATTGTGAGCAATCAACACCCGATTGAAAAGGAGGATAGACCTATGATAGAAATATTAGGAGGAGGTCAGGCCAATGATGCTAATCATATCAGCGGGCCATCTAGAACGGGGGAGGGGTTGAAAAACGCAATAAAGAGAGCTATAAAAGCATCTCATATTTCTATAGAAGATATTGATTATATTAACGCTCATGGCACTGCCACTTCCTTTAATGATGAGATGGAGGCCATTGCTTTTGATACTTTGGGCTTGTCTCAGATTCCTTTGAATAGTTTAAAAGGCTTTTTTGGTCATACGCTTGGAGCGGCCGGAATTATAGAGTCCATAATGACTATTGAACAGATGCGTAGAAATTTACTTATTTCTACCAAGAATTTTAAAAATATGGGAGTAAGTAAAAAGTTGAACATTGTTGAAGAGATTATACCTGAGTTTAAATCTACTTATGCTCTAAAGACCACCTCAGGTTTTGGTGGATGTAATGCTGCTATAATATTTCAGAAATATGGAAACTAGGGTGTTAAAATACGCGGAGATTAATAGTTCTAAAGCCATTAGAAATGGAGAAGTTGTAGTAGATAACCCCAGCCAACTGATAGCAAAAGAATATTTTAAGGAAATATATATGGCTTTGGATCTGAAGTACCCAAAGTTTTATAAAATGGATGGCCTTTGTCAGCTGGCGCTACTGGCTACTGAGATGCTCATAGGAGATGGCGATTATAAGGGGGATGAAATAGCTATTATACTAGGTAATAAAAATGCTTCTTTATCTTCTGATAAACAGCATTATGCAGCAATAGCATCTAAAGAAAACTATTTCCCTAGTCCGGCCGTTTTTGTGTATACCTTGCCTAACATTATGTTGGGGGAGATCTGTATTAAACATAAAATTACCGGTGAGAACTCTTGCTTTATGATGGAAAACATAGATGCGGATTTTTTACATACTTATGTATCCCATTTATTTGAAGCAGATAATTATAAATATTGTATAACAGGTTTTGTGGATTTTACCGAAGAAAATTACATTGCAAAACTTTTTCTTGCAGGAAGTGTAGATAGTTCAGATTCAGAGGCTACCTACAAATTCGATAAAACTTTCAATAAAATTATACCTTAATTAATGGAACAACTGAAGGAAAATTTAAAGGTAGCTATTATAGAAGCGCTAAACCTTGAAGATGTGAGCAAAGAAGAAATTGATAATGAGGCGCCGCTTTTTGGTGCTGGTTTGGGCTTAGATTCGATCGATGCATTGGAACTAATAGTGCTTTTAGAGAAGGAGTATGGAGTAAAGGTGGAGAACCCTGAAGATGGGAAGGATATTTTTCAATCTATCAATACCATTGCGGCCTTCATAGAGAAGAATCAAAAGTAAGTAAATAATGTCTAAGGTATACATTACAGGTTTTGGGATAGTTTCCTCATTAGGAGTAGGGGTAGAATTAAACCTGGCGTCACTAAAAGGTTTTAAGAGTGGTATTAGTATGCCTTCATTTTTACAGACAAGTCATAAAGAATTGCCAGTAGGGGAGCTCAAATTTTCTAATGAGGAGCTGGGTGAGAAACTGAGGATTAAAAAATGCCAGTCTGTATCACGTACTGCTTTGCTAGGCCTTTTGGCTGCAGAGGAGGCTTTAGAGATGGCTTCATTGCAAGAAAGTGATCTTAAAAGAGCAGCATTAATTAATGGAACGAGCGTAGGAGGCATGGATGTGTCTGAGCTGGCTTATCCCTCTGTATTAAACAATTCGCTTAAAGAATATCGTAATGCTTTCGAAAACCATGATTGTGGTGCTATTTCTCAGTACATGGCACGGCATCTGAAAATTCATGGACATATAGAAACTATAAGTACGGCATGTTCTTCTTCCGCTAATAGCATAATGAATGCGGGCCGATTAATTAGAGCAGGTATGGCTGATAAGGTATTAGCTGGAGGAACAGATGCACTTTCTATTTTTACATTAAATGGATTTGGTGCATTAAAAATATTGGATCCACAACATTGTAAACCCTTTGATGCCACCAGAAAAGGGTTGAATCTTGGAGAAGGAGCCGCCTTTTTGGTCTTAGAATCAGAGAGATCTGTGGAAGAGCGAGGAGCGCCAGTACTTGGAGAGCTAGTGGGCTATGGAAACTGTAATGATGCTTATCATCAGACGGCCTCATCGCCAGATGGTCTTGGTGCTTACCTTGCAATGGGTAAAGCACTAAAAATTGCCAATTTATTACCCCAAGAGGTTGATTATATAAATGCTCATGGTACAGGCACACAAAATAATGATATGTCTGAAAGTAAGGCTATAAAGAAGCTTTTTTCTGATGATATTCCGGTTTATAGTTCTACCAAGGCATATACCGGCCATGCACTAGGGGCTGCTGGTGCCATTGAAGCGGTATATTCGCTACTGTCTATTAGAGAGCAAGTAGTATTTCCTAATTTAAATGTTGAAGCACCTATGGATATTCTTCCAGATCCTATCACCAAAGTGCAACCTGCTAAAATTCAGAAGGTTTTGTCTAATTCTTTAGGGTTTGGAGGTAATAGTACGTCCTTAATTTTTTCATCAGCTTCATGAAGGTTTACATTAATTCTACATCGTCCATAAGTCCTCAGCAGTCATTTGATAAAGAAGAATATTTAAAGGATTGGGCTAGTCATGAAGGTACATATCTTAAAGCTCAAGAGCCTATTTATAAAGATATAATTAATCCTCGTCTGCTTAGAAGGATGAGTAGGATTATTAAAATGGGAGTAGCGACCAGCCTTACTGCCTTAAAAGAGGCCGGGGTAGAGAAGCCCGGAGCCATTATAGTGGGTACAGGTTTGGGCTGTATTCAAGATACTGAAAAATTTCTGTCAGACATCGTTACCTCAGAAGAAGGAATATTGTCTCCAACAGCTTTCATACAATCTACCCATAATACCGTAGCTGGGCAAATTGCCTTACTCATCGGTTGTAATGAAGATAATTTTACATACGTGAACAGAGGGCATTCTTTTGAAAATGCGCTTATGGACGGCGTACTTAGAATAAAGGAAGGCAGCAATAATATATTAGTAGCCGGGGCCGATGAAATGACGGATGAAGTGGCCGCTATTATTAAAGCCATGGATTATGACCAAGTGGATGTTTGGGGCGAAGGAGCAAGTGCTTTCGTTTTATCGGTAGAGGGTAGTGAGACATCAGTGGAATTAGTAGGAACGCGGTCACTCAATAACCTTTCAGAGGAAGAGGTCAGTGGCGAGGCTATTGAGTTTCTTTCGCATCATAACCTTACCTCTGAAGATATAGATGTGGTGATAGTAGGTATGAATAAAGAAGAGGACAGCTATATACAAGCTATAAAAGCAGTGATTCCTGATACTACCTTGGTTAATTTCAAGAGGGTGACGGGAGAATTTTTAACGGCAGTGGCATTTGGATATCAGCTGGGAGTAAATGCTTTGTTAACGCAATCTATCAATGATCATTTGATTATTGATAAAGGAGAAAAGACATCTTTTAAGAAAATATTGGTATACAATCATTACTTTGGTTTTAACCACTCATTTGGATTATTATCAAAATGAGTAAGTTTCAAAAGCTTCGGATTATATTCATTGTTACACTGATTATATTATTAGCTTGTGATTATTTTTTGATAACCATTTCGTGGTGGGTATATACACTTCCTTTGAGTCTTTTCATCGGTTGTATTGCAATAGGTTCATCTGTAATGAGGTATAACTTTTTCGTTGACAGTTATAATCACACAGATGCAAAAGAAAACAAGATAGCTATTACTTTTGATGATGGACCTACTGAATACACTCAAGAGATTCTTTCACTTTTAGAAAAATATGAAGCTAAGGCTTCTTTTTTTGTTATAGGAAGAAAAGTGGAAGAGAAGCCAGAGGTAGTTAAGCGTATTTCAGATGCTGGCCACGTTATAGGCAATCACTCATATTCTCATCATTTTTTCTTTTCTCTATTCTCTAAAAGAAGAATTGCTTCAGAAATCATAAAAACCAAAGAGCTGATACAAAGTATCACAGGTGAACCAGTGTGTTATTTTCGCCCACCTTATGGAGTTACAAATCCAGCTATTGCCGCAGCCGTTAATGAGTTAGCAATACCTGTGATTGGCTGGAGTATTCGGTCTTTTGATACACGTACCAGCGATGCTAAAAAAGTAGCAGCTAAAGTAATTTCTATGATAAAACCCGGAAGCGTTATACTTTTGCATGATAGTTTGCCGCATGCGGTTTCCATTTTGGAAGAAATTTTGCAGTATAGCAAACGTAAAAATTATAAATGTGTGACCGTAGACGAGGTCTTTAAGCTTAGGTGATTATGTATAAGTTAGTTATTGGGTTGTTGCTTATTTCAGTTTCAGCAGTTTATGCTCAAAATGAAGAGTTTGCGGCCATGCAAAATATAGAGACTTTTAAAAAAGGGATTAGTGATATGGCCAAGAGCACTACCTCTATTAAAGCTTCTTTTAAACAGGAAAAGTATTTGAGCATTTTGTCAGAGGCAGTTGCCTCTTCAGGTGAAATGTACTTTAAAAAACCAGGAAGGCTTAAATGGGCATATACCAGTCCATATAACTATGCCATAGTTTTAAATGGTGAAGAAATTAAGATTAATGATGAAGGAAAGGTGAATTCATTTGCTATCAACAATAGTAAGGTTTTCAAACAGATTAATGACCTAATCATTAAGAGTGTTCAGGGAGATGTCCTTCAGGAAGATGAGTTCGATATAGTTTTTAAAGAGAGCAAGAGTTTATACCTTGCACAACTTACTCCAATAAATAATAACATTAAAGATTATATCACTCACATAGACGTGTACTTTGAAAAAAATGATTTTAGTGTTAAAAAAATTAAGCTATTTGAGTCTGAGGATGACTACACTTTGATAACTTTTCAGAAAAAGCAGTTTAATGTGAGCATCTCTGATAATGAATTTTCTTTCTAGTAGACTGATTAAAGTAATTTTATTTTTTTCCTTTTGTACCCTATTTGGTAAAACAAGAGCTCAGGAATTCTTAACACCCAATTCATTTCTAGATTCTGGTAAGCCACTGGTGTATAATGCAGTATTTCAATATAAAGAATATAGCTTTAGTGGATTAATGGTTCTAAAAAAGCAAGAGGAAGATTATCGTGTGGTTTTGCTCTCGAAACTGGGGCCCACTATAATGGATTTTTTGCTTACTGAGAATGGGTTGGAGTACATTACCGCACCAGAGGTGATGAAAAAGAAGATAGTGGCTAATCTCATGGAGCAGGATTTTGACCTGCTGGTGTTACAAAAATTAGAAGATGAGCAGAAAATAAGGAATAAGGGAAAAGGATTTAAAGTTAAAGGGAAGCAGCCAATAAAGATTATGTTAGACGAGGAGGCCAGAATTATAGAAGCGAAAACAAATAAATTCTTTTCTATATTGAAGAGTAGGGCCTTATTTTATCATACTAATGATGATGCTATACCGGACGAAATATGTCTTTCACATAAATTTGTGAAAATGAAGATAGAAATGAACCTCTTAAGGCAGTAACTATGTTAAACGGAAGTTTATATAAAATCAATACATGTGAAGATATTGATGATCAAATAGAGGCTGAACTGACTTTGGATCAGAATCACCCTATATTTGAAGGTCACTTTCCAGGGCAGCCAGTATTACCTGGAGTTTGTTTATTAGAAATACTTAAAGACCTGCTAAACACGTATAATGATACCGAATATGTGCTTAGAGATGGTAGTAACATAAAATATATGAAGATGGTAGATCCCAGGCAAAGTCCTGAACTCACCTTTAAAATTAATCAGAAGGCTGAGGACGATAGCCTTCAGGTAAGTGCTACTTCATATATGACTAACGGTGAGGCTAATTTTAAGTTTAAAGGCCTTTTTGTAAAAGAATAGTCATTGAATGGATTACAAGTCTCGTTTCAAAGCACATAAGTGCTGCATCATTATGCCTACCTATAATAATGACCAAACACTGGAGCAGGTCATTACGAGCATATTGCCCTATACTGATGATTTGATAGTGGTAAATGATGGAGCTACAGATAAAACTGCTGATATTCTGGATAAATTCCAGGGACAGATTCAGGTGCTGACCCATGAAGAGAATAAGGGCAAGGGCACAGCTTTACGTAATGGTTTTAAGTATGGAAGGCAGAAGGGGTACGATTATGCCATCACCATAGATAGCGATGGACAGCATTTTGCAGATGATTTTTCCTCCTTTTTAAATGAGATTGATGACAACCCTGATACTTTGGTTATAGGTGCCAGAAATATGACTCAGGAAAATGTGCCTGGTAAAAGTAGCTTCGGCAATAAGTTTTCCAACTTCTGGTTTTTTGTGGATACGGGTATTAAGCTTACAGATACACAGTCGGGCTTTAGGCTCTATCCTATTAAGGCCATGGAGGGCGCCCGCTATATTACTACCCGTTTTGAATTTGAGGTGGAGGTAATAGTGAAAGCCGCATGGCGAGGCATAAAGGTGAAGAATATTCCTATCAAAGTACATTATGAGCCAGGAAAGAAGCGAATTTCTCACTTTAAACCAGCAAAGGATTTCACAAGGATAAGCATATTAAATACCTGGTTTTTTATATTGGCACTGGTTTACTACATACCTAAGCGCTTCCTATTGTCGCTAACTCGGGAGAATATTAGGAAGTTTTTAAAAAAACACCTCTTTAATAAGGATGAGCCGGTTAGAATAAAAGTTTTTTCCATTGGATTTGGTGTGTTTATGGGCATATTCCCAGTCTGGGGCTACCAGATGATTATTGGAGTAGCCATATCTCACTTATTGAAATTGAATAAGGCCTTATTTTTAGTAGCGTCTAATATTAGCTTACCACCATTTATTCCTTTTATAATTTTTGGTAGCTATAAATTAGGAGGTGTTTTTATGGAAAACCCTAAAGACGATTTACTGTTTAGTTCAGGCATGTCATTTGAAACGATAAAAGATAATTTATTTCAATATTTGCTGGGAGCGGTTATACTTTCCTCCGTTATGGGGGCTTTGGCAAGTTTAGTGACTTGGCTATATTTTTTAATAAAAGGCTCAAAAGAACATGAAAAGGAAAATTCTTTAACATCTCACTGATAATCTCCTTACATTTACTAGCATTTTATCGACGCTTTTTTGATCAGCAAATTTGAATGTCTACTCTATTTCATCAGATATATAATCTTATAAGGGCAAGGAAGTTGTTGTCATTATCCTTGCTCGCAATCATCTTGGGGTGGGCTGTTTTTGCCTCTATAAATATTCGGCTGGAAGAGAATATCATCAATATAATGCCTAAAGATGAAACCGTGATGGAGGTAAATGAGGTCTTTGAAGGTATTAAGATTAATAACCGAATAGTATTTCATGTATATAATGTAGATAGTACTAAAGTTACACCCGATTCATTAGTGCAGGTAGCGGCGTTGTTTGCTGATTCTTTAAAAAGTAGTTATCCGGAATATTTTACAGAAATAAAGCTAGAAATTCCTGATCAGCAACTGATGCAGATGTATAATTATTATTATAACAATCTGCCCTATTATCTATTGCCTGAGGACTATGATCACTTAGATAGCACCTTATCAGAGCAAGCTATAAAAGGGTCTATAGAGAGGGTTTATAAGCAACTACTTTCTTCAGTAGGTGTGGCTTCAAAATTCATGATAAAAGATCCTCTAGGCCTTACGGGGAGGCCTCTTCGGCGAATGCAGAAAAATCAGCTGGATGGTAATTTTGGCTTGTATCAGAATAATATTGTAACCAAAGATCATAAGCATCTTATTTTTTTCGTGGTGCTTAGTAATCCGCCTAATGAGACTTCTAACAATGGTAAGTTTATTGAAGGAATAAATCAGCTTCAGAGTAAATTCCGAGAATCACATCCTACGATCGTAGTTGATTATTTTGGCCCTGCGGCGGTAGCTGTAGCCAATGCCAGCAGAATTAAGGCGGATGTGTTTATGACCGTTGGGGTTGCTATGGTAGCTCTTTTAATCTTTATTTCACTGTTTTATCGAAATATAGGTACGTTTTTCATCGTGGTAACTCCAGGTCTTTTTGGAGGTATTATGGCCATTGCTTTTTTAAGTACAGTTCGTCCGGGAGTTTCTATTATTTCGTTAGCAGTGGGATCGGTATTGCTAGGTATAACAATTGATTATGCTCTTCATTTTTTCACACACTACAAAAAGGAGAAAAATTTAAAGAAGTTATTTGAAGATATTACAGGGCCAATGCTTATGAGCAGCCTTACCACTTCTTTTGCCTTCTTTTCATTGATTTTTATTCGATCTTCGGCGCTTCAGGATTTAGGGATTTTTGCCGGAGTCAGTGTTTTAGCTTCTGTCTTTTATACATTAGTTGTGTTGCCTCATGTGGTAAGTAAGCTTGCCCAAAAGGAAGAGGACCATAAGCGTATGAACTTAGTGGAGAGGGTGGTGGATAAGATAGCTACTTATCCTTTTTATAAACGGAAATGGGCTATTGGTGTGTTCGTACTACTTTCTGTGGTGAGCTTGTTTACGTGGAGGCATGTTACTTTTGAAAGTAATATGCTAGAGTTGAATTATATGCCAGATCAGCTACAAGCAAGTCAAGATCGAATAAATACCATCTCTAATTTTACAGCGAATAATATTTATGTGGCATTTAGAGGAGAAAACCTTGATGAAGTACTCCAAAAGAATAAAATCCTTAATCAACAACTTCAGGCGCTAAAAGATGATAGTGCAATCTTTGATTTTTATTCTTTAAACCAAATTATACCTGCCCCTGACCTGAGAGAGAAAAGGGTGAATCAATGGAATGCATTCTGGTTAAAGCATGCCGATGATAGCGTAATGATTCATGTGAATGAAGCTGCGAGGAAATTTGGGTTTAAGGATAATACTTTCAAATCATTTAATAACCTCTTAAATAAAGAGTATAACGATATTTCAAGAGAAGACAAGGAGTCGGTACTTGAATTATATGGTAATGAACTAATTATTGATGAAAGTGATAACCGAGTATCTGTACTTACGGCTGTAACCCTTGAATTATCGAATAAGTCAGCGGTACTTGGAAAGCTGGAGAATATACCTGGTATAATCATTTTAGACAAAGCATACTTAACTAGTAAGCTTGTAGAATTATTAAAACAGGATTTTGGTAGGTTAGTAAATATTTCGCTGGCTGTGGTTTTCCTGATCATCTTAATAAGCTATGGTCGTATAGAACTTACTTTGATTACATTCACCCCTATAATATTAAGTTGGTTATGGGTCTTGGGTCTTATGGGGTGGTTAGGGCTAAGCTTTAACATAGTAAATATTATCATTTGCACTTTCATATTTGGACTCGGAGTAGACTACAGCATCTTTGTGATGCGAGGATTGACCCAAAAATATGCCTATGGTGTTGATAACCTGGTGTCTTACAAGAAGTCTATCATTCTCTCAGTGGTCACTACACTTTTAGGTATTGGAGTGCTGGCTTTAGCTAAACACCCTGCTTTACAGTCAATAGCACTTTTAGCCATTATAGGTATTTTATCAGTAGTGTTTATAACCTTTACAGTGGAACATCTGCTCTATGATATCTTCATTCTTCGTAGAAAGAAGAAAGGGGTGGTGCCTTTTACTCTGAGAGCTTTTGTACTTAGTAGCTTTGCGTTTGGGTGTTTTCTATTTGGTTGCCTGATGCTTTTTTTTGCTAATATTTTATTTAAAATACCAATCGGATCTTTAAAAAGAAGGAAAAGAAGCTTTCATCAGATTATTATGTTTTTCTCCTATTTCGTGATGTACGCCATGCGAAGTGTAAAGAAAAAAATTGAAGGTAAAGAGTATATCGACTATGAAAACCCTTCAGTAATCATTGCCAATCATCATTCATTCATAGACATTTTAGTATTACTCATGCTAAATCCTAAGGTGGTGATGGTCACTAATGACTGGGTGTATAACTCTCCATTATTTGGTAGGTCTATTCGATATGCAGATTTTATTCAAGCTTCTAAAGGCATAGAAAATCAGATAGATAAGATTAAGGATTTGGTAGCAGATGGTTACTCCATTATAGTTTTTCCTGAAGGTACGCGGAGTAGAACTGCTAATTTAGGTAGATTTCATAAGGGAGCTTTTTTTCTGGCAGAGACCCTTGAGCTGGACATTCAACCCGTGGTATTGCATGGCACACATATGTTGATGCCAAGTGGTGATGACTATTGTTTAAGAAGCGGAACTGTAACAATAAAATTCTTACCTAGAATCTGCCACAATGATCGTTCTTATGGAGAAGATTATCGAGAGCGTGCAAAATCAATCACTAAATACTTTAAGGCTGAATATCAGCTGTTGAGAGGGCAGCAGGAGACCATCACTTATTTTAAGAGGAATTTGCTGAAAAATTATTTATACAAGACGCCTGTTATAGAGTGGTACATTAAAATTAAGTATAATATGGAAGGTGGATATAAACTCTTCGATGAGCTAGTTCCACTAAACGCAAAGGTGGTAGATATTGGCTGTGGCTATGGCCCTATGTCTTATGCGTTAGGCTTTAGAAGTTCTCAAAGGGAAATTTTCGGTATTGATTATGATGATCTTAAAATTTGTGTAGCAAATAATTGTCCTGTAAAGCCTGATAATATTCATTTTGAGACATGTGATGCATTAACTTATGAGTTCAGCCAATCAGATGTCTATATTATTAGCGATGTGCTACATTATTTGACTCCAAAAGAACAGAAGTTATTACTGCAAAACGTAGAAAAAAATCTAAGTGCTGGGGGTAGAATTATCATTAGGGATGGTGACAGCTCTAAAAAAGAACGACATAAAGGCACAGTGCTAACGGAAATTTTTTCTACCGGAATAGGGTTTAATAAGACAAGAAACAAGCTTTCATACATTTCATCTGATATGATATCGGATTTTGCAAAGGCTAATAATTTACATTTGGAAATAATAGATAACACCAAGAGGACGTCAAATACCACCTTTGTGTTGAGTCGAAATTAGAGAATGGAGAAATTTGATATCATAATTATAGGTAGTGGACTAGGGGGCTTAGAGTGTGGTACTATACTTAGCAGGGAAGGGTATAAGGTTTTAGTGCTGGAAAAGAATAAGCAAATAGGAGGTAATCTACAGATTTTCTCAAGAAACAAGAGGATTTTTGATACAGGTATTCATTACATAGGCGGGTTAGATGAAGGTCAGAATCTGAATAGGTATTTTAAATATCTAGGTATTATGGATGACCTGAAGCTAAAGAAAATGGATGAAGATGGCTTTGATGTAGTGTCTTTTGAAGGAGATGCTCAGGAATATAAATATGCTCAAGGATATGATAAGTTCATAGATACCATGGTCAGTTATTTCCCTGAGGAAAAAGAGGGAATAGAACAGTATTGTATGAAGATAAAAGAGGTTTGTGCTCACTTTCCAATGTATCGAGTGAAGCCTATGAATCAGTCACCGGGAAATGCATCCTATCTTGATATTAATGCCCGAGATTTTATTAATTCGTGTACCAGTAATAAAAGGCTACAGCAGGTGCTGGCAGGTACTAATGTTTTGTATGCAGGCGAGGGAGATGAAACACCTTTATACGTACATGCCCTCGTTATTAATTCTTATATAGAGAGTTCTTATAAGTGTATAGATGGAGGAGCTCAGATTGCACGTTTGTTGTCAAGGCAGATAAAAGAAGCCGGAGGGAAGATCATTAAACGGGCTAAAGCTACTGATTTTGGGTTTTCTGGTGATAAAATCGAATATGTGCAATTGGATGATGGAAGAAAGTTTTATGGAGATACTTTCATTTCTAATATTCACCCTACGCTTACTTTAGATATGATAGAGGAAGGAAGGATCCGAAAGGCATATCGAAAAAGATTAGAAAGTCTGGAAAACTCCGTTTCAGTATTTATAGTATTCATAGTTCCAAAAAAAGGAGCTATCGAAAATTTCAACTGCAATTATTACCACTACATAAATCATGATGTGTGGAGTGGGGCTCACTATGAAAAAGATCAATGGCCAAAAAGCTATGCTCTTTTTTCAGGAGCATCGAGCAAAGATGAAAAGTATGCGGAAAGCTTAATAGTGATGTCTTATATGAAGTTTGAAGACACGCAGAAGTGGTCTGATAGTTATAACATTGTTTCTAAGGAGTCATACAGAGGTGATGATTATGAACTATTCAAGAAGCAAAAAGCAGAATTACTAATTGATGAATTAGAGAAGAAATTTCCGAATATTAGAGATAAAATCCAGGCTTATTACACATCTACCCCATTAACCAACCGAGATTATATAGGCACTAAAGATGGCGCGCTATATGGCATCAAAAAGGATTATAAAAATCCTATGAAATCATTCATCTCTCCCAAAACTAAGGTTCCAAACTTATTGTTAACAGGGCAGAACTTAAATATGCACGGTGTGCTAGGGGTTACAATTGGAGCAGTTACAACCTGTTCTGAGATTTTGGGGCACCAAACGCTTATGAAGAAAATTTCAGAAACTACCGCAGCTTTGCAGAAGGGATGATTAAGAAGTTTTTCAAATATAAAGTGGTAAGAATTATTCTTTGGCTGCATGTAATAGCCATAGTAATTATCGTTGCACTTGTTCTTTTTTTAACACATTCCACATCGAAAGCCTATCAGGCCGGAATTAAGCATGTCCCTTATGATGCTATTATTGTTCCTGGTTACCCTTATACAGGGTCTTGGCATGATATAATGAAAACGAGAGTTTATTGGGCTGCTCACCTTTGGCAGAAGGGGGCAACGAATCATATTATATTTTCTGGTGGAGCCGTGTATTCTCCCTACGTAGAAAGTATTATTATGAAGCAGTATGCAATAAAATTAGGAGTGCCGGAAGAGGCTATTTTCACAGAAAAACAAGCTGAACATAGTACTGAAAATCTTTTTTATTCTTACCAAATTGCGCAAAAACAAGGATTTCAGAAAGTGGCACTGGCCACCGATCCTGTTCAGTCATTTTTTTTAACTCAATATGCTGATAATAAAGCCTATAATTTAGGTTATTTGCCTATTCAATATGAAATATTGGAAGCCAAAGAGCTTAAAGATTTTTCAATAGATGATAAAGTGGCCTATATTGAAGATTTTGAAGCTTTGCCAGATAGAGAAAGCTTCTGGACTCGTATGAAAGGAACTTTAGGAGGAAATATAGAGTACTTGGAGGTAGAGTAGAGAAAGAAGGAATGAAGAAGAAATTATTAATATCATTTGCTGTACTAGCAGTTGTATGTGTAGTACTGGTTTTTACTTATTATTTGCAGGTAAGGCTTGCACCTCCGGTAGCGCAAAGTGAATTGCCCAAAATATCAGTAGTAAAAAGCTCTAGCAATTATTATCAAACCTCAGATAGCTCTTGGATACAGAGAAATGATCAAGGTATATGGGAGCTGTATCTGCATGGAGGCCCCTTGCAGAGAGGCGTGGCCTTTGGTGAATTGTGCAAGCCGCTCCAAGCAGAAAAGGAAACGGCATTTGTAGGCGAAATAGAAAACAGGGTGCCATCAGCATCCTATTTAAATTTTTTAAAATATTTGGTAGGGTGGTTTAATCGTGATCTTGATGAATACGTTCCAGAAGAATATCTAAAAGAAATCTATGCGGCCTCTCAATACATGCCTGATTCATATGATTATATTGCGCCTAAATACCAAAGAGCTTTAAGTTATCATGCCGCTCATGATATTGGACATGCCCTACAGAATATGAATTTGGTAGGTTGTACAGCATTTGCTGTAAAAGGAGATAAAACGGATAATGGCAAGTTATTATTAGGACGAAATTTTGACTTTTATTTTGGAGAAGATTTCGCAAAAGATAGGGTGGTAGCTTTTTACAACCCTGATAGAGGGCATAAGTTTATGTCTGTAACCTGGGCTTGTTTTAGTGGTGTGGTTTCTGGTATGAATGAAAAGGGACTTACTATTACTCTAAACTCTGATAAATCATCCATTCCTAAAAAAGGAAAAACCCCTGTGTCTTTAATGGCTAGAGAAATATTGCAATATGCTTCTAATATTCAGGAAGCTTATGATATTGCCAAGTCATATGAAACCTTTGTGGCAGAGTCATTTCTGATAGGCTCCAAAGTAGATGGAAAAGCGGTAGTTATAGAAAAAACACCAGATATTACAGCTATCTATGAGGAGGCCGACAATGACTTGGTGGTCACTAATCATTATCAGAGTGAGGAGTTAAAGAACGATGCTCTGAATCAGGAGTACCTCTCAGAGGGAGTCTCAGATTATAGATATGAGCGTGTCCAAGAACTTTTAGACTCTCTTGCTCCACTTACTCCAAATAAGGCCGCCTTTTTATTAAGAAATAAAGAAGGTCTTGGCGGAAATTTCATTGGGTTAGCCAATGAAAAGGCAGTTAATCAGCTAGTTGCGCATCATTCTATTATATTTTCACCAGAAGATATGATGGTTTGGGTCTCGGCTCCCCCATATCAATTAGGTAAATATTTGGCATATGATTTAAATGAAATATTTAGTGCTGAATCAGATAATGTACATTTCAGTTACACTGATTCGGTTAGCATAGATCAAGATCCTTTTTATTCATCAGGTGCTTTCGATGATTTTCGAGACTTTATTGTAGTTAAAGATAAAATACAGCGGTATCTGGCTAAGGGAGAAGGAGAGCTTATAACTGAACAGGAACAGCAGGAATTCATAGATAGTAATCCGAAAGGATATCTCACTTACTATTACTTAGGCGACTATAATAAAACCCTGGAGTTGTGGAGTAAAGCCAAAAAATATTATAATATTGCCCTGCAGTTAGAAATTGCTAGAAAAAGTGAAAGAGAGCATATCCTAGATGGAATAAAGGAATGTGACGCTCATTTAAATTAGATTCAGCTATCAGGTAAATGTTTATCCCTTCTTTAGAAACCTTAGATCATAGTCAGATTAGAGCTTTTCAGCTTCGGGAACTAAAAAAACTATTGACCTACGTAAGCGAATCATCACCATTTTATATAAGCCTCTTTAAGCAAGCTGATATTATGGTAGATGACATCAACTCTTTCACTGATTTTGAAAGGATTCCTCCTACTGATAAAAGTAATCTGCAGCAATTTCAAAAAGATTTTTGGTGTGTATCAACAGATAAGATTCTCGATTATTGCAGCACATCAGGCACTGAAGGTAGGCCGGTGATAGTGCCTCTTACGTCTAATGATTTGGATAGGCTTGCCTATAACGAATCCACATCGCTGACCTGTGCTAATGGGAGCGACAAAGATATTTATCAGCTTACTACCACTATTGATCGTCAGTTTATGGCAGGTTATGCTTATGCTCTGGGCGTAAAAGCAATGGGAGCGGGTATGGTTAGAGTAGGCCCGGGGCTACCGGAACTACAGTGGCGAATGATTAATGAGATAAAGCCTACTGCATTAATAATAGTGCCATCCTTCTTAAATAAGATAATAGACTATGCTTTAGCTAATGATATTGACTTTCAATCGAGCAGTATCACTAAAGCTGTATGTATTGGCGAACCTATTAGACATGCCAATTTTGAACTAAATGCTATTGGTAAGCGAATTACTGAAAAGTGGAATATCAACCTATACTCTACTTACGCATCTACTGAGATGGGTACTGCTTTTACAGAGTGTGAGGCAGGAAGAGGAGGCCACCTAAGACCGGAGTTATTGATCGCTGAAATACTAGATGATAATAATCAACCTGTGAAACCAGGTGAAACCGGAGAGTTAACAATCACCACCTTGGGAGTGGAAGCAATGCCTCTTATCAGATTTAAAACCGGAGATATTTGCTACATGGACTATGAGCCTTGTTCGTGTGGTCGAAATACCTCAAGGTTGAGCCCTATTCTTGGCAGGAAATACCAACTCATAAAGTATAAAGGAACTACATGTTATCCACCCGCTATTTTTGATTTGCTAGATGCCGAAAGAGATATTCTGCATTATCAGGTAGTGGTTGAGTTTGATGAATTTGGTAATGATCTTCTTAAAGTGTTGTACTGTGGAAGGGCTGGATTTGAATCTGGACTTTTATATAAAAAATTCAAGGCAATATTGAGAGTTACGCCGGAATTATATGAGGTATCTGAAGAAGTACTAGTAGCCAGAGTATATCCTAAGACTAGCAGAAAGCCCCTAAAATTCATGGATATGAGGAAATAAGCAAAATTTCTCATAGTTTTGCATCACTCACACGGCTATTCAGATTTCCTGTTTGAATAATGCAAAAATTTAACAGGGAGTATTTGCTTACTCGCATTAAATTACTATCTTTGCAGTCCTTTTGCGGAAAAACCGTAAGAGATATAGCTAAAGTATGCTTATAAAGATTTTAAAATGTCTGGTATTATAGGAAAGAAAATCGGGATGACTAGCGTATACAGTGCCACTGGGAAAAATATCCCATGCACGGTGATAGAGGCTGGTCCTTGTGTGGTTACACAAGTAAAAAATGATGAGACAGACGGATATACGGCTGTTCAGTTGGGCTATGGAGAGCGTAAGGAGAAAAATACTCCTAAAGCTTTACAAGGTCACTTCAAAAAAGCTGGTACTACTCCTAAGAAAGAAGTTGCTGAATTTAGAGATTTCAGAGTAGAGTTTGAAGGATGCGTGCAACTAGGACAAGAAATCAAAGTTGGCGATGTATTCGTTGAAGGAGATTTCGTAGATGCTATTGGAACATCTAAAGGTAAAGGTTTCCAAGGCGTTGTAAAAAGACACGGCTTTGGTGGGGTTGGTCAAAGAACTCACGGACAGCATAATAGAGAGAGAGCACCTGGTTCAATAGGTGGTGCTTCATTCCCAGCTAGGGTATTCAAAGGAATGAGAATGGCTGGAAGAACAGGTGGTAACAGAGTAAAAGTTATTAACCTTCAGGTAGTTAAAATCATACCTGAAAAGAATTTAGTATTAATAAGTGGTTCTGTACCAGGAGCGAATAATTCAACTGTAATTCTCGAGAAGTAATGGACATTTCAGTAGTAAAATATAGTGGTGAAGATACCGGAAGAAAGATAAGTCTTTCTAACGAGGTTTTTGGTGTTGAGCCTAATGATCATGCAATATACCTTGACGTTAAACAATACTTAGCTAATCAAAGACAAGGTACGCATAAGTCGAAAGAAAGAGGTGAGATCAGTGGATCTACCAGAAAGATAAAGAGACAGAAGGGTACTGGTACTGCCAGAGCAGGTAGCATTAAGTCTCCTGTTTTTAGAGGTGGTGGTAGAGTATTTGGTCCTCAGCCAAGAAATTATTCTTTCAAACTGAATAAAAAGTTGAAAGAATTGGCACGTAAGTCAGTACTTACTTATAAGGCTAAGGATAATAGCATCGCAGTAGTAGAAGACTTCAATTTTGAAGCTCCAAAAACTAAGGAGTATATCAAAATGTTAGAAGCTCTTTCTTTAGGAAATAAGAAGACATTACTGGTTCTTTCTGAGGGCAATAAAAATATTGTATTATCAGGAAGAAACGTGCAAAACACAAAAGTGATTACAGCTGATAGCTTAAACACATACGATGTATTGCATGCTGATAATCTAATATTGAGTGAAAGCTCTCTTGAGAAGATTGATAACTTATTGAAGAAATAAAAATGAGCGTTTTAATAAAGCCATTGGTTACAGAGAAAGTTTCTGCTTTAAACGAAAAAGGCAAGTATGGTTTCGTAGTAGACCGCAAAGCTAATAAAGTGGACATAAAAAAGGCTGTAGAAAAGATGTACGGGGTAACCGTAGAAGATGTGAACACGATGAACTATTTGGGTAAAACAAAATCCAGATATACTAAGTCTAAAGTGATCACTGGAAGAACTCCGTCGTTCAAAAAGGCTATCGTTACCGTAGCGGATGGTGAAGTAATCGATTTTTACAGCGAAATTTAATCATTAGAAAAGATGGCAATTAAGAAATTAAGACCGATTACTCCAGGACAGAGATACAGAATTGCTCCAGCTTTTACTGAGGTAACTAAATCTACTCCGGAGAAATCTTTGGTCTCTATTAAAAAGAGATCAGGAGGTAGAAACAACAGCGGTAAGATGACCATGAGATATATTGGTGGTGGTCACAAAAAGAAAAGCCGTATCGTTGATTTCAAAAGAAATAAGTTTGATATACCAGCTACTGTAAAGGCGATAGAGTATGATCCTACTAGATCAGCTCGTTTAGCTTTATTATATTATGCTGATGGAGCAAAAACATATATTTTGGCTCCAGAGGGATTGGCAGTAGGTACTGTATTAACTTCTGGTGAAAGTGTAGCTCCTGAAGTGGGTAATGCCCTTCCTCTAGCTAAAATACCTTTAGGTACAATCGTTCATAATATTGAATTGAAACCTGGAAAAGGCGGTGCTTTAGCAAGAAGCGCAGGATCTTATGCGCAGTTAACAGCTCGTGAGGGTAAATACGCTACTTTGAAATTACCTTCTGGTGAAACTAGAAGAGTATTGGTTACTTGTTTAGCTACTGTAGGTTCTGTATCTAACTCCGATCACATGAATGTGAAACTTGGTAAAGCAGGTAGAAACAGATGGTTGGGAAGAAGACCTAGAACAAGAGGTGTAGCCATGAACCCTGTTGATCACCCTATGGGTGGTGGTGAAGGTAGATCTTCTGGAGGTCACCCTAGATCACGCAAGGGCTTGTTAGCTAAAGGTAAGAAAACAAGAACGCCTAAGAAATATTCAAACAATCTTATAATTAGTAGAGGTAAGAAGAAAAAATAATGGCTAGATCACTTAAAAAAGGACCATATATAGATTTCAGGCTCGACAAGAAAGTCGACGCTATGAACGATTCAGGAAAAAAATCTGTGATCAAGACCTGGTCAAGAAGGTCAATGATCTCGCCAGATTTTGTAGGACATACTTTTGCTGTACATAATGGTAATAAGTTTATTCCTGTTTATGTAACTGAAAATATGGTGGGACACAAGCTTGGTGAGTTTGCTCCTACTAGAAACTTCAGAGGTCACGTTGGTAAAAAAGACAAAGGTAAAAGATAATTATGGAGGCAGTAGCTAAATTAAAGAATGTACCTACTTCACCTCGAAAGATGAGATTGGTTGCCGATCTTATCAGAGGAGAGAGAGTTAATAAGGCACTAAATATATTGAAATTTGAGCCTAAGCAAGGTGCTGCCAGGCTTGAAAAGTTATTACTTTCTGCTATTTCAAACTGGCAGCAAAGTAATGAGGACGTTGACTTAGAAGATGCGGATCTGTATGTGAAAAGCATTCAAGTTGATAGCGGTAAAATACTTAAGCGTTTAAGACCTGCACCTCAGGGAAGAGCGCATAGAATAAGAAAGAGATCTAATCACGTAACTTTAGTCTTGGATAGTCTTTCCCCTGTTCAGGAAGAGGTTGAAAAACCTGCAAAGAAGGAGACCAAAAAGACTAAAAAATCAGATAATAAAGAAGATAAATAATGGGACAAAAAGTTAACCCTGTAGCTTTTAGATTAGGTATCATCAAAGGTTGGGATTCCAGCTGGTATGGTGGTAAGGATTTTTCTGATAAATTGGTTGAAGACCACAACATCAGAAACTATATAGCAGCTCGTATACCAAAAGGGGGTATATCTAAAGTTGTTATCGAAAGAACTCTCAAAAGAATCACACTTACAGTTCATACTGCACGTCCAGGAGTAGTTATTGGTAAAGGAGGCGCGGAAGTAGATAAGATTAAGGAAGAGTTGAAGAAATTAACTGGTAAAGATGTTCAAATCAATATCTTCGAAGTTAAACGTCCTGAACTCGACGCCAAATTAGTAGGTGAATCAATAGCTCAGCAGTTACAAGCTCGTATTTCTTATAGAAGAGCTATGAAGCAAGCCATTGCTTCTGCAATGAGAGTTGGAGCTCAGGGAATTAAAATTAAAGTTTCTGGTCGTTTAGGAGGTGCTGAAATGGCACGTACTGAACAGTACAAGGACGGTCGTATTCCATTGCATACCTTGAGAGCTGATATCGATTATGCTATTAGTGAAGCTAATACTGTATATGGTAAGATCGGTATAAAGGTGTGGATCTTCAAAGGTGAAGTTTACGGAAAGAGAGATCTCTCTCCTAACGTTGGTCTTGCAAATTCAGGATCAGGTAACTCTGGAAGAGGAGGAAGAAAAAGAGGCGGAGACGGCGGTCCTAAGAGAAGAAGAAATAAATAGTTTTTAATTGGAAGAAGTGCGAAGGCACGGTCTAAATTTCATAAAATATTATGTTACAGCCAAAGAGAGTTAAATTCAGGAAAAAACAAAAGGGTAGAATCAAAGGAATTGCCCAAAGAGGACATAGAATAGCTTTCGGTGCTTTTGCAATAAAGGCATTAGAGCCAGGATGGATCACATCAAGACAAATAGAAGCGGCAAGGATAGCCATGACTAGAGCGATGAAACGTGAAGGTCAGGTTTGGATTCGAATTTTTCCTGATAAGCCTGTAACCAAAAAACCTGCAGAGGTAAGGATGGGTAAAGGTAAAGGTGCTCCTGAGTATTGGGTAGCTGTTGTTAAACCAGGTACTATCCTATTCGAAGCAGGTGGTATTAAGAAGGAGCTTGCACAGGAGGCGTTGAGATTAGCACAACAGAAGCTTCCAATTAAAACTAAATTTTCAGTACGCAGAGATTACGTAGAATCATAAGAAAAATGAAAAATTCGGAAATAAAAGCACTAAATATAGAAGAGCTAAACCAAAGGTTAGCTGGTGAGGAAGAGGCGTACCGAAAAATGAAGTTTGCTCATGCTATATCGCCTATTGAAAATCCTATGAAAATTAAGGAGACTCGTAGGTTAATTGCCAGATTGAAGACTGAATTAACGGCTAAAAAACTTGCTAAATAATATTTAAATGGAGTCTAGAAAATTAAGAAAAGAAAGAATAGGGCAGGTTGTAAGCAACAAGATGGAGAAATCTATCACTGTAAGTGTACAACGTAAAGAAAAACACCCTATCTATGGTAAGTTTGTAAATAAAACTACCAAGTTTACGGCTCATGACGAAAAGAACGAGTGCGGAATTGGCGACACCGTTCGTATAATGGAAACTCGTCCTTTGAGTAAAAATAAAAGGTGGAGATTAGTTGAAATCATCGAAAAGGCTAAATAATAATGATACAGCAAGAGTCTAGATTAAATGTAGCAGATAACAGCGGAGCAAAAGAAGTTCTTTGTATTCGTGTGTTAGGAGGTACTGGAAAGAAATACGCTTCAGTAGGAGATAAGATTGTTGTATCAGTTAAGTCTGCACTTTCTTCCAGTAACTTAAAAAAAGGTACGGTTTCTAAAGCGGTTATCGTTCGTACCAAAAAAGAAGTTAGAAGAAAAGATGGGTCTTATATCAGATTTGAGGATAACGCAGCAGTTCTTTTAACAGCAAATGACGAGCCGAGAGGTACTCGTATTTTTGGACCTGTGGCTAGAGAGTTGCGTGAAAAGCAATTCATGAAAATTGTTTCACTAGCACCTGAAGTATTATAATCATGGAGAGATCAAAAAATAAACAAGCTAAACTACACATTAGAAAAGGAGATAAGGTAAAAGTTATTTCTGGAAACTCTAAAGGTAAGGAGGGTGAAGTTTTAGAAGTAATAACCTCAAAGCAAAGAGCTATTGTGCAAGGTGTTAATATGGTTACTAAGCATGTTAAACCTTCTGCTGATAACCCTGAGGGTGGAATAAAGAAAACTGAGGCAGCTATACATATAAGCAATTTGATGCTTATTGATCCAGCTACTGGTGATGCGGTAAGAACAGGTAGAAAGGAGAACCCAGATAAGGGGGATAAGCTGCAGAGATATTCTAAGAAAACTGGAGAATTTATATAAAATGGCTAATCCAAGATTAAAAGATAAATACCAAAAGGAAATTGTGTCTGCCTTAAAAGACAAATTTCAGTATAAGTCAATAATGCAGGTACCCAAGGTGGTGAAAGTATGTATCAATAAGGGTATAGGTGCAGCTGTTGCTGATAAAAAATTAGTTGATATAGGCCTGGAAGAACTAACTACAATTTCTGGTCAAAAGGCTGTTGCAACGAAGTCTAAGAAATCTATCTCAAACTTTAAGTTAAGAGATGGTATGCCTATCGGAGCCAGAGTGACTCTTAGAGGAGATAAAATGTATGAATTTATGGATCGTTTGATGTCCATTGCATTACCTCGAGTTAGAGATTTTAGAGGAATTAGTGATAAAGGATTTGACGGTAGAGGTAACTATACCTTAGGTGTTAAAGAACAAATTATATTTCCTGAAATAAGTATCGATAAGGTTAATAAAATCAGTGGTATGGATATTACATTCGTAACTACTGCTGAAACAGACGAAGAAAGTTACGAGTTGCTAAAGGCATTCGGTATGCCATTCGCAAATAAAAACTAAAATATTATGGCAAGAAAAGCTGTTATAGCAAGAGAAAAGAAAAGAGAAAGACTTGTGGCTAAGTATGCCGCTAAGAGAAAAGCTCTTAAAGAAGCTGGTGATTATGAAGCATTGGATAAATTACCAAGAAATGCTTCTCCGGTAAGATTACACAATAGATGTAAGCTTACAGGTAGACCTAAAGGTTATATGAGGAAATTTGGAATTTCTAGGGTAACATTTAGGGAGATGGCTTCTGAAGGGAAAATACCAGGCGTTACTAAAGCCAGTTGGTAAAAAATTCTCTTTTATTTTTATTCAAAGAAATTGTTCTGTATCTTTGCAGGCCTGTTTGAGCAGGGTTGCAATTTTACGTTAGATAAAGAAGAAAATGACAGATCCAATAGCAGATTATTTAACCAGGCTTAGAAATGCAATCAAAGCCCGTCACAGAATAGTAGATATTCCTGCTTCTAATATAAAGAAGGAAATGACGAAAGTGTTGCATAATAAAGGATATATCCTTAACTATAAGTTTGAGGAGACTGATAATCATCAGGGAAATATCAAAATAGCTCTGAAATATAATACAGAGACAAAAAAGCCTGCTATTTACCACATCGAGAGGGTAAGTAAGCCTGGTTTAAGAAAGTATGCTCAGGCAGATGCACTTCCAAGAGTACTGAATGGTCTTGGCGTAGCTATTTTATCTACTTCTAAGGGAGTAATAACAGATAAAGAAGCTAAAGACCTTCATATTGGTGGTGAGGTATTGTGTTACGTATATTAATTAAATAATAATGTCAAGAATAGGGAAAAAACCGATTAAGCTCGTAAATGGTGTTACTTACACATACGACAAAGAAGCTGGAGTCGTTACAGTAAAAGGACCTAAAGGAGAGCTTACGCAAGAAATTGATCCTTCCTTCAAATTGGTTGAAAATGAAGGCGAGTTGATTCTGGACAGGCCGACTGAGCAGAAAAGACATAAAGCAATGCATGGCTTGTACCGTTCGCTTATAAACAACATGTTTGTGGGCGTAAGCGAAGGATATCAAAAGAAATTGGAATTAGTGGGTGTTGGTTATAAAGCCACTGCTCAGAATAATGTATTGGAATTAAGTCTTGGATATTCACACAATATCTTTCTTGCTATTCCATCCGAAATTTCTGTGAATGCTGAAACAGAAAAAGGAAAGAATCCTGTTGTTACCTTAGAAGGGTCCGATAAGCAATTGATTGGCCAGGTAGCAGCTAAAATTAAGGCTCTTAGACCGGTTGAACCATACAAAGGTAAGGGTGTAAGATTTGTAGGAGAAATAGTAAGACGTAAAGCTGGTAAGCAAGCTGCTAAATAATTAGGATATGGCATTAAATAAACATAAAAGAAGACTTAGAATAAAGAAAGGTATCAGAAACAAAATTTCTGGTACTGCTGATAAGCCAAGATTATCTGTTTTCAAAAGCAATAAAGGAATATATGCTCAGTTAATAGATGATACAAAAGGACATACATTATTGGCTAGCTCTTCCAAAGATATTGATGAAGAAGGTCTTAATGTGGATGTTAGTAAAAACGTTGGTCTTAAGCTTGCTGAAAAAGCCAAAGCTGACGGAATTGAAAAAGTTGTATTTGATAGGAGTGGTTATCTTTATCATGGTAGAGTGAAAGCTTTAGCTGAAGGTGCCAGAGAGGGAGGTCTAAAATTTTAAAGCGATATGTCTCAGAGTAATATAAGATCAGTAAAAGCTAGCGAAATAGACCTTAAAGAAAAGGTTGTTGCCATAAAAAGGGTAGCTAAAGTAGTAAAAGGTGGTAGAAGATTTAGTTTTTCAGCGATAGTAGTTGTTGGTAATGGTAATGGAGTTGTGGGTTACGGATTAGGTAAGGCTAATGAGGTAACAGACGCCATCACAAAAGGTATAGATGACGCTAAAAAGAATCTTGTTCAAGTACCTATTATAAAAGGAACCGTTCCTCACGAATCAATTGGTAAGTTTGGTGGAGGTTTTGTATTGTTAAAGCCTGCGGCTCCTGGTACTGGAGTAATAGCGGGTGGTGCGATGCGTGCTGTATTAGAAAGTGCTGGAGTACACAATGTGTTGGCCAAGTCGAAAGGATCATCTAACCCTCATAACGTGGTTAAAGCTACTTTTGATGCTTTGACAAACATGAGAGATCCATTTACAGTAGCTCAAGACAGAGGAGTTTCTTTATCTAAAGTTTTTAACGGTTAATAAAATGGCAAAGGTTAAAATATCTCAGGTAAAAAGTGCTATAGGCAGACCTGAAAGACAAAAAAGAACGATACTGGCTCTTGGTTTAGGTAAAATCAGCAAATCCGTAGAAGTGGAGTTAACACCTCAGATTCAAGGAATGATCAACAAGGTGAGCCATTTAGTATCTGTAAGTGAACTATAACCGATTGAACAGATGAAATTAAATACATTAACACCTGCAAAAGGTTCAGTAAAAAGTAAGAAGAGAATTGGTCGTGGTCAAGGTTCTGGAAAAGGTGGTACTTCTACAAGAGGTCACAAAGGAGCTAAGTCACGTTCAGGATATTCTAAAAAGATAGGTTTTGAAGGTGGGCAAATGCCTTTACAAAGACGAGTACCTAAGTTTGGATTCACTAATCCTAACAAGGTAGAGTTTAAAGCCATCAATTTAGATGCTATCCAAGCTCTTGTAGACAGTGCTAGTGTAGATACTATCAATTTAAGTGATTTGATCTCACATGGTCTTGCTGGTAAAAATGATAAAGTAAAAATATTAGGTAGAGGTGAATTGAAATCTAAGGTTGATGTTGAAGCGCATGCGTTCTCTTCCTCTGCTGCCAAAGCGATAGAAGCTGCTGGTGGTAAAGTTACTCAACTATAATTATGAAAAAGTTTTTCACTACTATACAGAATATATTCGCAATAGAAGATTTGAGAGTTCGAATTCTAAATACTATCGGTTTTCTGATAGTATTTAGACTCGGATCTTATATTGTATTACCTGGAGTTGATACAGATGCTTTAGGAGCGGGACCTCAAGGAGGAATATTCGATTTATTGAATACTTTCTTAGGTGGATCGTTTAAAAGATCATCGATATTTGCTTTAGGTATCATGCCTTATATCTCCGCATCAATTGTTATACAATTGTTAACGGTAGCTGTTCCTTATTTCCAAAAATTGCAGAAAGAAGGAGAGTCTGGTCGTAAGAGATTAACTCAAATAACTAGGGTACTTACTATTTTAATTACACTTGCTCAATCAGCGGGTTATTTGGCCACTACTATTCCAGGAGAGGCTATTATGTATTCTCCTTCATTTTTCCAAGTTACTTCGATGATCATTTTGGTAGCAGGAACGATGTTCTGTATGTGGTTGGGTGAAAAAATTACAGACAAAGGAATAGGTAACGGTATATCTATGCTGATTATGATCGGTATTATATCAAGGTTACCAGGATCTTTGTTAAATGAAATGTTGGATAGAGGCATGAGTGGAGCACTTATGTTTGTATTGGAAATTGTAGCATTGTTCTTTATCGTAGTAGGGGTGGTAGCATTAACTCAAGCTACTAGAAGAATTCCTATTCAATATGCGAAGCAGGTTATTGGTAATAAGCTGTATGGAGGTAAGAGGGATTATATTCCTTTGAAAATAAATGCTTCTGGTGTAATGCCTATAATCTTTGCTCAAGCTCTGATGTTTATACCTCCTTTGATTGCTGGAATATGGAAGGAAAGCGAAGTAGGATCTTATATTGGATCAACTTTTTCAAATCCGTATTCATGGCAGTATAATTTGCTATTTGGTATTTTAATTCTATTATTCACTTTCTTCTATACTGCAATTACTGTTAATCCGAATGATATTGCGGATAATTTGAAAAGAAATGGTGGTTTTATTCCAGGTGTAAAGCCCGGGAAACAAACATCAGATTTTATAGATGAAGTATTAACCCGAATTACTCTGCCAGGTTCAATCTTTCTAGCCATAGTGGCAATACTCCCTGCATTCGCTGTGCAAGCTGGTGTAAGTGCTAACTTTTCACAGTTTTATGGAGGAACGTCTCTTTTAATTATGGTAGGTGTTATCTTGGATACCCTGCAGCAAATTGAAAGCTATTTGCTAATGAGACATTACGAAGGAATGATGAAGTCTGGTAAGGTGAAAGGTAGATCTCAAACAGTAGCAGCATAGCACTAGATGGTATATTATAAGAGTCGGGAAGAGGTTGAGTTAATCAAGGAAAGTGCACTTATACTAGGTAAAGCGCACGGTGAAGTGGCGAAGGCCATTAAGCCGGGTGTAAAAACCATTGAGCTGGATAGAATAGCGGAGGAGTATATAAGGGATAATGGAGGTGTTCCTTCATTTAAGAATTATAATGGTTTTCCTTCGTCTTTATGTATATCTGTTAATGAAGATGTGGTGCATGGCTTTCCAAGTGACTATGAGTTAAAAGACGGCGATATTATATCTGTTGATGGTGGGGTTTTTTACAAGGGATTTCATAGTGACTCTGCTTATACTTATCCTATAGGAGAGGTGGATGATGAGATTATTAACTTGTTAAAGCGAACCAAGGATTCTTTGTATAAAGGTATTGAAAAGGCCATCTTCGGAAATAGAATAGGTGATATAGCTTATGCTATACAAGAGTACGTTGAGGGTTTTGGATATGGAGTGGTAAGAGAATTGGTTGGACATGGTGTAGGTAAAGACCTACACGAATCACCTGAAGTGCCGAACTATGGCAAGAGGGGGCGTGGACCTAAGTTGAAAGACGGATTGGTTATAGCGATTGAGCCAATGGTAAATTTAGGAACGCGCAATGTAGTGCAAGAGTCTGATGGTTGGACAATAAGAACCGCAGATAGAAAGCCATCAGCTCACTATGAGCACACGGTGGCAGTATTTAAAGAAGGAACAGAGGTCTTAACGACCCATAAGTTTATAGAAGAGAACTTTAATTTTTAATATATGGCAAAGCAGAAATCTATAGAGCAAGATGGCACGATTACCGAAGCGTTGTCCAATGCTATGTTCAGAGTAGAATTGGAAAATGCTCATGAGGTGATAGCTCATATCTCTGGAAAAATGCGGATGAACTATATTAAGATTTTACCAGGTGACAGAGTTAAATTAGAAATGTCACCGTATGATTTAACAAAAGGACGAATTGTTTATCGATATAAATAAGAGACATGAAAGTTAAAGCGTCAGTAAAGAAGCGTAGCGCTGATTGTAAGATAATCAGAAGAAAAGGAAAGGTCTACGTGATCAACAAAAAAAATCCTAGGTTTAAACAAAGACAAGGCTAAGCTATGGCAAGAATTGCAGGAGTAGACATCCCAGATAACAAAAGAGGTGTAATCGCCCTTACCTATATATTTGGTATAGGTAAAAGTAGTGCTCAGAATATATTGACTGAGGCTGGAATTGATTGGGACAAAAAGGCACAAGATTGGACAGACGACGAGTCAACAGCCATCCGAAACATTATAAGTGAAAACTTTAAAGTAGAGGGTGTATTGAAATCAGAGGTTCAAATGAGCATTAAGCGATTAATGGACATTGGATGTTATCGAGGATTGAGACATAGAAAGAGTCTACCTGTAAGAGGGCAAAGGACTAAGAACAATTCCAGAACCAGGAAAGGAAAGAGAAAGACTGTAGCCAATAAGAAGAAGGCGACTAAATAATAAATAAAGTTATAAGGTAACGACCGAATAACCAAAAGAATACAATGGCACAAAAAAGAAAAGATAAAGCAAAAAAGCGTGTAGTTGCTGTGGAGGCGATTGGCCAAGCACACATTAAGGCTTCTTTCAATAACATAATTATCTCTTTGACTAATACAACAGGTCAGGTAATTTCATGGGCTTCAGCTGGAAAAATGGGATTTAAAGGTTCTAAGAAAAATACTCCTTATGCAGCTCAGATGGCAGCTCAGGATTGTGCACAGAAGGCATATGATCTTGGGTTGAGAAAAGTGGAAGTTTTTGTTAAAGGACCTGGTGCGGGTAGAGAATCAGCTATCAGGACTATCCAAAATTCTGGTATCGAAATCACCACTATCAAAGATGTGACTCCATTACCTCATAATGGATGTAGACCACCTAAAAGAAGAAGAGTATAACATTTCTAAAGAATAGTATAAAATGGCAAGATATAGAGGTCCAAAGACAAAAATAGCCAGACGCTTTAATGAGCCAATTTTTGGCCCAAGCAAGGCATTGCAAAAGAAAAGTTATCCTCCAGGTCAGCATGGACGTGGAAGAAGACGTAAGCAATCTGAATATGCTGTCCAATTGATGGAAAAGCAGAAGGCCAAATATACCTATGGTGTGTTGGAGAAGCAATTTGCTAATCTTTTTGATAAAGCTTCAAGAAAGTCTGGTATTACAGGTGAAGTATTACTTCAGTTGTTAGAGACTAGACTTGATAACACTGTATTCCGTTTAGGAATAGCTCCTACAAGAAGAGCTGCCAGGCAACTTGTGCTGCATAAGCATATCGTTGTAAATGGCGAGGTTGTAAATATACCATCTGTGGCTATTAAGCCTGGAGATACTGTAGGTGTTCGTGAGAGATCTAAGTCTTTAGAGGCAATCACTGACAGTTTAGCTACAAATGGAGTAAAGAGATTCCCTTGGTTAGAATGGGACGGTAGCGAAATGGTAGGTAAATTAGTAACTTTACCTCAAAGGGATGAAATACCGGAGAATATCAACGAACAGTTAATCGTTGAACTTTACTCTAAGTAATTTATAACTTAATAATAATATTAGCCTTACTACATGGTAGTAAGGCTATAACTATAAAAGCAAAAACCTATGTCAATTTTAGCATTTCAAATGCCTGACAAAGTCGTAATGGAAAAAGCAGATGATTTCCACGGCTTATTTACTTTTAAACCATTAGAAAAAGGGTATGGGGTTACCATAGGTAACGCTTTGAGAAGAATATTACTTTCTTCATTAGAAGGTCATGCAATTACAGGAATTAAAATACCTGGTGTATTACATGAATTTTCTACTATTGAGGGCGTTGTTGAGGATGTTTCAGAGATAATCTTAAATCTTAAGATGGTTAGATTTAAGAAAATAGGTGAGTCTTTTGATAACAAGATAACAGTAGCCATAAAAGGACAAAAAGAATTTACGGCTGGAGATATTGCCAAAAGTACATCTGCTTTTGAAGTGTTAAATCCTGATTTGGTAATTTGTAATCTTGACGAATCAGTGGATATAGAGGTAGAACTGAATGTGGAGAAAGGTAGAGGATACTTACCTGCTGAAGAAAATAAACCATCTGAACAAGTATTTGGATACATTCCAATAGATGCCATTTTTACACCTATTAAAAATGTAAAATATAGCATCGAAAATACAAGGGTAGAACAAAAGACCGACTACGAGCAGCTTGTGCTTGATATTGAAACTGACGGTTCCATTCATCCTGAAAAAGCTTTGGAAGGAGCAGCCCACATACTTATTCAGCATTTTATGCTGTTCTCAGACAAGTCAATTGAGCTTGAGACAGATAAAGGAGGCGAAATCGAGCAAGTGGATGAGGAGATGCTTCACATGAGAAAGCTCCTTAAAACACCTTTAAATGATTTAGATCTGTCTGTTAGAGCTTATAACTGTTTAAAAGCAGCAGATGTAAAAACATTAGGTGATTTAGTGAAGCTTGAAATTTCTGACATGATGAAATTCAGAAATTTTGGTAAAAAATCATTAGCTGAATTAGAACAGTTGGTTCAGGATAAGAACCTTACTTTTGGAATGGATCTATCCAAGTATAAACTTGAAGAAGAATAATTAAAATGAGACACGGGAAAAAATTTAATCACTTAGGAAGAACAGCTCCTCACAGAAAGGCAATGCTTTCTAACATGGCTGCTTCGTTGATTATAAACAAGAGGATCACTACTACAGTAGCAAAGGCTAAAGCGTTAAGAAAATACGTGGAGCCTTTAATTACGAGAGCTAAAGCAGATACTACTCACTCAAGAAGGATGGTCTTCTCTTATCTAAACGATAAGCACTCTGTAAAGATGCTTTTTGATGAGGTTGCTGAGAAAATAGCTGATAGACCAGGAGGATACACCAGAATTCTTAAAACTGGAAATAGACTTGGTGATAATGCGGATATGTGCATTATAGAATTAGTAGATTATAACGAATTGTTATTACAAGGTGATAAGCCTGCTAAATCGAAAACCAGAAGAAGTAGAAGAGGTGGTAAGAGCCAAACTGCTGAAGCTTCAGGAGCTGATGCTACTACAGAAACAAAAGCTGAAGAGCCAAAGGCGAAAGGTGATGCGTCTGACGAAACCGCAGATGAAAAGAAAGATTGATCAGATATCATCATTGAAAAAAGTTTATAAAAAAGAAGGGATTAGATTTTTATCTAATCCCTTTTTTTATTTTTGTAACTAGAAAATCTAGAGAGTAATGAAACTACAAAAACGAGAAAAAGCCTATTTACTATTAGCCGATGGAGTAATATTTGAAGGAACTGCCATAGGCAAAAAAGGCACTCGCGGAGGAGAAATCTGTTTTAATACAGGTATGACAGGGTATCAAGAAATATATAGTGACCCTTCATACTATGGGCAAATCATTGTCAATACTAACAGCCATATCGGAAACTACGGTACCATTGAAACTGAACAGGAGTCTGATGGCGCAAAAATTAGTGGAATAGTCGTTAATGACTATTCATATTTATTCAGTAGGAAGACAGCAGAGGGAAGTTTACAGGAGTATTTGGAGAAGAATGGTGTAGTTGGTATCGCAGATATAGATACTCGTATGCTGGTTAGGCATATTAGAAATAAGGGTGCTATGAATGCTATTATTTCATCGGAGTTGTCAGGTCAGGAGTTAGAAAATGAACTTGAGAAGGTGCCTTCTATGGACGGGTTGGAACTTTCTTCGTTGGTAAGCACTAAGGAGCCCTATTATGAGGGAGAAGAAAGTAGTCAAATTAGGGCTGCAGTGCTTGATCTTGGTATCAAAAAGAATATATTAAGGAGCTTAAGCAGCAGAGGTGTATACTGCAAAGTGTTCCCGGCTAAGACTTCCTTTGAGGAGATGCAGAAATGGGGGGCTGATGGTTATTTCATTTCAAATGGTCCCGGAGATCCTGCTGCAATGCCATATGCTGTAGAAACAGTAACCAAAATATTGGAGCAGAATATTCCTCTTTTTGGAATATGTCTTGGTCACCAAATTATGGCTATTGCTTGTGGTATATCTACCTATAAGATGCACCATGGGCATAGAGGATTAAATCATCCTATTAAAAATGTTGAAAGCGGTTTAAGCGAAATAACTTCTCAAAATCATGGTTTTGCTATTAATGAGAAGGATGTTGAAAATTCGGAATTGGTAGAGGCAACACATATACATCTTAACGACAAAACCATTGCGGGAATTAAAGTGAAGGGGAAAAAGGCTTTTTGCGTTCAATATCATCCAGAATCCTCACCTGGACCACATGACTCAAGGTACCTATTTGATCAGTTTATAGATTTGATCAAAGAAAGTAAAAAATAAATATATATTTTAATTGAAAATTAATATACAATGAGTGTAATTGAAAGTATTCACGCAAGACAAATACTCGACTCTAGAGGTAACCCTACCGTTGAGGTGGATGTAATAACAGAAAATGGTGTGCTAGGACGAGCTGCCGTTCCTTCAGGAGCATCAACAGGAAAACATGAAGCCGTTGAATTAAGAGACGGAAACAAGAAAGTTTTCATGGGAAAAGGTGTTTTGAAAGCTGTTGATAATGTAAACACTATCTTGGCGGAAGAGCTTGTAGGTTTTTCTGTATACGATCAGAATTTATTAGATAAAATCATGATTGAGGCTGATGGTACTGAGAATAAAGCTAAGCTTGGTGCTAATGCTATTTTAGGGGCGTCACTAGCTATAGCTAAAGCTGCTGCTAAAGAGTCAGGTCAATCTTTATATAGATATATTGGCGGTGTTAACGCTAACACTCTTCCTGTTCCTATGATGAACATTTTGAATGGTGGAAGCCATGCTGATAATGCTATAGATTTTCAAGAATTTATGGTTATGCCAGTGAAAGCAGATACGTTCTCTGATGCTTTAAGAATGGGTACAGAAGTATTTCATCACTTGAAGAAGGTACTTTCTGATAAGGGCCTTTCCACAAACGTGGGTGACGAAGGTGGATTTGCACCTAACATTGGTTCAAACGAGGAAGCTATTGAAGTGGTACTTCAGGCTATCGAGAAAGCGGGCTTTAAGCCTGGAGAGGACATCTATATTGCTATGGATGCTGCTTCTTCTGAGTTTTATGATAGTAAAAAGAAGGTTTATGACTTTGCATCTACAGGAAAGCAATTAACTTCTGATGAAATGGTTGATTATTGGGCTAATTGGGTAAATAAGTACCCTATTATTTCTTTGGAAGATGCCATGGAAGAAGATGATTGGGACGGATGGAAAAAGCTTACTGAGAAAACAGGTGATAAAGTACAGTTGGTAGGTGATGATTTATATGTAACTAATGTAAAAAGGTTGCAAGATGGTATTAATCAAGGTGTTGCTAACTCTATTCTTATTAAAGTTAACCAAATTGGATCTTTAACAGAAACAATCAATACTGTTAATCTAGCTACAAGGAACTCATACACTAGTGTGATGTCTCACAGATCAGGTGAAACTGAAGATAGTACAATTGCTGATTTAGCAGTAGCTCTTAATACTGGTCAAATTAAGACAGGTTCTGCTTCAAGGTCAGACAGAATGGCTAAGTATAATCAATTACTAAGAATCGAAGAGGAGTTAGGAGAAACCGCCTACTTCCCAGGTATTAAAGCCTTTAATATCAAATAAACTCAAAAGCCCCATGAGTTGGGGCTTTTTCTTTCTCCTTACTTTTTAATATCTTAATATACTAAAGAGTTTAATTATGAAACTTCCCAAGTTCGCTAAAAGCTTTTATTTCTTATTTACTTTTTTCTTTGTGATCTGGATGTTATTCATTGATGCAAATGATCTTATTACCCAGTTTCAGTTAAAAAGTCAGAAGGATAATTTAGAAGATGAAAAGTCTTATTATCTGGAAAAGATTGAAGAAGTGAAAAAGGATAGACATGAGCTGCTTAGTAATGATGAGTTACTGGAGAAGTTTGCCCGTGAAAAGTATTTTATGAAAAAGGAATCTGAAGATTTGTTTGTAATAGTAGAAGAAGAAAAATGAAAAGAATAGTTGTTTTTTTTGTCTTGAGTTTACTCACGGTTGGAGCATTTGCCCAGAAGCAAGTGGATTTTGAGAATGAGCCTTCTTTTTGGGATAGGGTCTATTTTGGAGGAGGTCTGGGGTTTTTCTCAGATAATAATCAAACTAATTTATCTGTGTCACCAGTAGTTGGATACATGATTACAACAAATCTATCTGCAGGGTTAGGACTTACCTATCAATATATAAAGTGGAAAAACCTTGACAAGAATACTAATCTTTACGGAGGTAATACCTTTGTTAGATATAACATTAAACAATTTTTTCTTCAGGGGGAATATAATCTAATTAATTACCCAGTCTATGATTCAGATTTTCAGGACAGAGAAAATATGAGCAGGGTGTTATTAGGAGGAGGAATATCTCAACCAATTGGTGAGAGAGCTGCTATTAACTTCATGGCATTATATGATGTGGCCTATGATGTAAATGGCATATATAGCTCTCCTTGGGAATTCAGAGTATTTGTGTCTTTATAACTGTTGCTAACGCAGACTCTACTTAAGATGATCCTCCTTTATTCTATTAATTACTGCTTCTAAAGTTATTTTAGAGGATTGTATTTTTTCACCTAGTAGTTCCCAGTCTTGGTTGTCTTCCCATATTTCAATTTCTCGTATAGTACTACCGGCAGTAATTTTCAGGTTTAATAAACTTGGTTTTATTTTATGAGCTACTGATTTAACTGTTTTTAAATCTTTGTTTTCATAGGCTGATTCCAGTTTTGCAATTTCAGCAGGAACTGTGTCTACTACGGTTTGTAGCATTTTGGAAATAAAAGCTCTATCACCTTGAGCCATTTCTTCTAATATCGTAATATCATAAGGAGTTTCCTCCTTGTCAATTTTTGTATAGGCATTCACTTTATTCATCTTCTTTGATCTGTTAATTACCTTTAGTATTTTATTAATGAGCTTTTGTTCTTCAAATGGTTTGGAAATATAATCATTCATCCCAGCTTTTAAACATTTTTTATCCTCACCTTTTACGGCATTAGCCGTTTGAGCTATAATTGGGATTTTTTGATTGATGTTTTGTCTAATATAAATTGATGCATCATAGCCATTCATTACTGGCATCTGGATGTCCATTAATATGACATCATAGTAATCATTCTGAGCCTTTTTCGTAGCCTCTAGGCCATGCGAAGCTTCCGTAACACTTGCTCCATGATTAGATAGGATAGTGGTGGCTAAAAGCCTGTTAAATTCATTATCTTCTACTAAAAGTACCTTTAGTCCGGCTAGGGGTTTCTTTGCTTCATTGGTTTGCAGCTCTATAGTTTCGGGAGCCTTCTTAGTTCCAACCCGTAGAGGAATTGTGAATGAGATCGACGTGCCTTCACCTTTTGTGCTTTCGATTTCTAATGAGCCGTTCATTAATTCGGTTAATCTTCTCGAAATAGCTAATCCAAGCCCAGTTCCTCCATATTTGCGGGTTATGCCTGGATCTTCCTGACTGAAATTTTCAAAAAGCCTTTTTTTGTATTCATCATCCATCCCAATCCCAGTGTCAGAAACTTTAAACTTCACATCATATTGATCAGCATTGTTTTTGTAAAAGGTTACAGATACGGTAACTTTTCCTTTGTCAGTAAATTTAATGGCATTCCCCACTAGATTAATTAGAATTTGATTGATCCTGTAAGGATCTCCAATGAGATTTTCAGGCATGTCCAGTGAATAGCAAATATGATAAAGGAGTCCTTTTTCCTGAGCTTTGTACATAAACATCTTTTCAAGTTGCTCCAAAGACTCTCTCAGGTTGAAGTTTACTGCTTCTGTTTTTAGTTTGCCAGATTCGATTTTGGAGAGATCCAAAATGTCATTAATTATGACAAGCAAATTTTCTCCAGAAGTACTAATAGCTTTTAAATAGTTCTTTTGCTCTTGATTAAGGCTTGTCTTTTTTAAGAGATTACTCATCCCAAGAATGGCGTTCATAGGGGTCCTTATCTCATGACTCATATTGGCCAAAAATATTTCTTTAGCTTTTACTGACTCTTCTGCCATTAATTTTGCTTCTCTCAATTCACTTTCCAGTTTTTTCTGGGCGCTGATATCTAAATGAATACCAATAGATCCGGTTTGATGCCCTTCAGGGTTGTAAAGAGGTGCACCGCTAATCAAAAGCCATTTAATTTTTCCTGCCTTGTCTTTTATTTGAATCTCATACATGTTGGAAATACCGTGTTTTCGTGCTTCATTTACTTCACGCATAACATCAATATTTTTTTCTTTTAAGAGATAGCCGGAAGCTACACTTCCCTTTAGCTCATCCAAACTGTAACCGGTAATGTCACAGAAACACTGATTGGCATTTAGAATTCTTTCCTCGTTATCTACCTCAAGTAGACCAAGTTTCATGTTGTCAATAATGCTTCTGTATTTTTCTTCATTGGCACTTAAAATTTTTCGAGATAGTTCGCTGTTGGTAATGTCTCTATAGTTCCATAGATGTCCTATATATTCGTTATCCAATATTACGGGAAGAAAATCTCTTTCCAGGATTCTTCCATCAACCATTTCTAGCACTTCTGCCACTACAGGTTCTTTATTGAATAGTAGTTCTTCAATTCTCTTTGCAAACTGCTCCGGTTGAGTAAAAAGATGTTTTACTTGTTCTGCTGATTGGGAACAGTCACTTCCGGTTAATAATTCTGGCTGTACAGGTATATGAAATATGTCACAAAACTTCTGATTGGTTATGATTATTTTACGGTTTTCATCTTCCAATAGTACGCCATTATTTAACCTCGCAATGGTAGTTTTAAGTCTAAGATTTGATTTGTTAATGTCTAGCTCTGCTTTCTTGATATCTGAAATGTCAGAGAATATACCTGTGATTATTGAGGGTGAATTGGAAGAGTCAACTTCAGAGACTATACCTCTAAGCATTATCCACTTGTAAACATTAGGAGAGGTACTTAGCCTGATGGTTAAGGTTAATTTGTCATTCTTAGTTAGTTTGGGGTCCTTAATCGTATTGAGAAAGTTACTTCTATCAGCTGAGTGAATTGATTCAGACCACTTAAAGAGGTCTTCTAATTGGTCATCTTCATGGAATTGGAATGTAGAATCATGCTTCGAAAGTTGAATGGTGTTATTGGATAAGTTTACTTCCCAAAAATTGTCTTGCAGTTCTCTAATTATCTTTAGCCGACGTAAACTGGCTTCTAACTTCTGTGTATTGTCGTTAGTTACCTCGTTAGCTTTTTCTCGATGCTTCTTTATAGTGAATAACTTTGCTTTCATATATTCAACTTCACTATTCCTCCCCGCCTTATTCACTCTATTTTCCACTACAATTCTCCTTCCTTAATCATCTTATATATGGTCGATTTACCTATATCTAGCTTTTTAGCTACTTTCAATACATTGTTATCATACTTATCTAAAAAGTGCCTTATAATGTCTTTATTATACTCCTTCATGGTTTTTTCTTCCGTAACGAAGCTATCTTTTTTATCTGTAGGAATAAAGGAGATATCTTTTTCTGTAATTGTGTTGTCTTCACACATTACAGCGGCCAGTTCTATTATTGACTTCAACTCTCTAATGTTACCAGGAAAACCATAGCCCATAAGCTTTTTCTTTGCATGTTTATCTATGGTTATGGTGTCAAGCTTGTTTTCCTTGCTAAACTGTTTTAAAAAATATTCAGCTAGCACGAAAATGTCATTACCACGGTCTCTAAGAGGGGGAGAGGTGATAGGCAGGCCAACAATTCTATAATATAAATCTTCTCTAAAATTACCTTCGTTAACTTCGGCTGCTAAGTTTTTATGGGTAGCTATAATTACTCTTATATCGAGGGGTATGCTTTTATTACTACCAAGGCGGGTAATTTCTCTTTCTTGTAGTACCCGAAGAAGTTTGCTTTGAAGCTCTAGAGGCATCTCTCCGATTTCATCCAGAAATATGGTGCCTTTATTGGCTTCTTCGAATTTACCTGGCTTGCTGCCCACGGCTCCTGTAAATGCTCCTTTTTCATAACCGAATAGTTCGCTTTCCAGAAGATTGGCAGGAATAGCTGCCATGTTTACAGGAACAAATGCTTTATTTTTTCTAGGAGAATTATAATGGATGGCTTGGGCTACTAATTCTTTTCCGGTACCAGTTTCTCCAGTTATTGAAACATTAATATTGGTCTTGGCAGCTTTATTCATTACCTCAAATAGTTTTGTTACTTGAGGGCTATTACCTTTTATGAGTTTGTCAAAATCATATTTTTCATCGAGTTGCTGTTTTAGGCTTTTTACCTCTTCTCTTAAATCCTGCGTTTCTTTAATTTTTCCTACTGCGTTCCAAACAAGCTCTTTTGTATCATCATTTTTAATAAAATAGTCAGAAACACCCATTTTGAGAAGTTTTAGTGCTATGCCTACCTGCTCTTGCCCACTGACCACTATAACAGGGGTATTGGGCAGTTTACTCTTTATCTTAGAAAAGAGCTCATCGCCATCGATATCTGGTAGAGAGTAGTCCAGTGTGATAAGATCCGGATTTTTTGATAATGAGGCCAACACTTCTTTTGCTGTTTTAAATAATTCTACTTCATGATCAGGGTTTTGAGATAGATGATACTTTAGCATTTCGCCGAACCAAGGGTCATCTTCAACAATAAATATTCTATATGTTTGGGGCATTAGCCGTCCTCCTCACTGTAAGCCAGATATTTGTTATCTGTTTTGGTTAATAATCTCTTGTATCTATACCAAAAGATACATAAGATGTATTCAATTATCAATAATGAAGTTAAAATAGATAAAGATTGGCGTGTACATAATAAAGCTGTAATTACAAAAGTAGTATGTATCAAATAGATTATGTAGGACGCTTTCATGTGATTGGCACTTTTGTTTAATATTATATGATGAATATGGTTTTTATCTGCCGAGAAAGGAGATCTTTTTTGGGCTATTCGCTCTGTAAATAGCCTCAAAGTATCAAAAACAGGTAAGGCTAGTAGGCCAAATACCAAATTCATATTTACCTCAATAGGGTAAATATTATGAATGTCTGTAGTAATTATATGAATGCCCAAAACCGCGAATATGAATCCTAAAACTAATGATCCTGAGTCTCCCATAAATATTTTCGCAGGATGAAAATTATAAATTAGAAAGCTAAATAATACACCACTTATCAGAGCACAAAAAAGAGCCAGGTCTGATTGACCAATCATATAAAATACTACGGATAAGACTGTGGTGTTGATGAAGGATAAGCCTCCTGCAAGGCCATCAATTCCGTCAATAAGATTAAATGCATTAGTTACTCCAGCTATTATAATAATTGTTAAAGGTATTTGTAGCCAAGTTGCTATCTCATAAATACCTAAAACACCATGCAATGATTCTACCTTAATACCAGCAAAAGCAATAGCTCCAGCACAAAACAATTGTACAGCTAATCTTAATAAAGATGAAATGTCGAATTTATCATCAAGAAGACCTATTATAAATAGCATAGAAATGGTAATGATGAGAACATCCCATTTCTGGAAAGATGTTTGTGAGGGGAGCAGTGCATAAAATGCAGATATGCCAAGAAAAACAGCCACTCCTCCTAGTGCCGGTATTGGTGCAGTATGCACTTTTCTGTGGTTGGGTCTATCTACAAACTTGAATAGTATACCCCAATATCTGATGAGTGGTAATAATATTATGCCAACTATAAAGCCAATTGATGCATATATAAATGTATTCATGGTTTTAGTTTTATGGTTTATGTATTGATTCTAGAGATGAATAGTGAGCCATTTCATACTGTAGAAGGTCTGAAGTATGAATTGAAGAAGAAAGCTGTGGAGAGACTTTCCCTTTTGTTTTCTTGAAGGCTAAAATATCAACTAGGTAACCATATTTATTGGCTATAACCTCCCATGTATATCGCCTTTTAGCAATGTTTTTCATAGTGATGCTAAGCTGTTGAAGCTCTTCATTACTAGTGGAAATCAATAATTCTTGAAGCTCGTAGGTATTTTTGAAATACTTCGCCTTGTTTTCGGTAGTAGCTCTATTATAGGAGACATCAAAACAGAATATAGCTCTTTCTAAATACATGGCCTCTACAAGAGATGGGTTGGTACCACCGGCACTATGTCCATGAATATATACTTTGCAGTTTCCTCTTAAAACATCGAGGCTTTCCTGATCATATATAGGATCTAGAAGATGTAAATTTTTATACTGTTGATAACGCTCCCTACAAGAAATTCCATATTCGCTGTTTTTCCAGTTTCCAACTAGTACTAAGGCCATGTCACTTTGATTAGCAAAGCTTTCCAAGACCATTTGTATGTTATTTTCAGGCTCTATTCTACAAACCTTAAAGGCATAAGGAGAATCCAAAAATGAGTATTGCTCTATATGTGCTTTTGTGATTTCTCTTTTTAAAGTGTGGTCTCCTCCGTATTCAATGACATTACTTAATGTTTTATATTCGGAGGCAGTATAGTCTTGTATGGCCTCATTATCTGATATATCTACATGAGAATATTTTACAGCTAGCCTTTCGCAATATCTTAAATATTTTTTTACATACTTGCCCCACTTATCTCGCTTCCACTCCACGCCATCAATGGAAACAATTATTTTCTTATTGGTAAACCATTTCACAAATGGTAAAACAACAGCCCCAGGCACTCCCAATACTAATAGCACATCAGCATAAAATATAGCATGTATAATGGAAATGATATCATATATTATGCTTTGCGCTCCATTGGCATCAAATGGAAGAAAAACTAATCTTGCACCATTGTACTCTTTTAGGCGTTCTTCTTTAGCATATTTCTTTGCGCTACAGTATACTGTTAAATCATATTTTTTGTTTAGGAATTGGGTAAGGTAACTGACCAGTGTTTCAAAACCGCCGTAATTGGCAGGTAGGCCTACAGTTCCTATAATGGCTAATTTTTTCGTCTTCATGGTAGTTAGTTTTATTACTTCTACCAATGCCCAATTTGTGCCAATTACAAAAAGTGCTTATATGACTTAAATATTGCGGTTTAAGAGTATTTCTTTTCCGTTTTATGGAATGAACTCTAGTGGCTAGACTTTAAAGTGAATAGATCTGTTATAGCTTTTTTAAAATGATTAGGGTGGAAAGTGAGTGCAGACTCGAAGGCCTTTTTTGAAAGGGAATTGTAAAGAGTAGTTTCATTTTTAAGTTGAGTCAAAATCTTTTTTAACTCATCGGTGTTTTTTCCTGCAATGTGATATCCATTCTGGTTATGTGTAATGAGTTCACTGGCACCTCCTTTGGTAGGTACTATACAGGGTTTTCCATAATACATTCCTTCTAATACGGTCATTCCAAAAGTTTCTAACCATTCATCTGTTCTAGATAAGTTAACTAATACATCAGTATTTTGATAGAAGGGGTGTACGTCTTTTTGAGATGGATAGGTGTTTATGTTTTGACTTAATTGCTTATCTCTGAAATAATCTTCGATCTGTGCAGGTGATGCATTAAGAACCAAATCAAAATGCATTTCAGGTAACTCAGCAGCGAGTTTAATAAATTCAGGTATGCCTTTGAAGTCTTTAAGTGAACATATCATCAGAATATTGAATGAATGAGATGTGCTAGCTGTTTGATTATTGTTTTTAGCTAACTGAATAAAAGACTGAGGTAAACTATTATAGATAACTTGTTGATCAGAAACTGTTAATTGTAATGCATCTTTCAAGAAATGAGAAACATGAATGCAGGTAGAAGCGCAATGGTTAACGACAGTTATTAACCATTTTTTAAGTGCTTCTGGTTTTATAGACACCTCATGCATGTGGTATATGACCTTACTGTGCTTGAGCCTTCCGGCTATTGCAGCTCCAAAGGGTAGAATTGAGTTGATATAGATGATATCGTTTTTATTGGTTTTAACAAGAAAAACCAGTAACAGGTGTAGATTCACCTTTGCAAAGTTGAAAAGTGTTATTAGTTTGATTTTACTCCATCTATAATTTATAAATCTATAATTAACCCCCGGTATATCTGAAAGGAATCCATCTTCTGAAGCAGAGGTGAAAAGAATGATTTTATGACCTTCTTTTTGTAATGCTTCTAATGATTGTCTAAATACAAATGGGCTTCCACTTCTGTCATTAAGCAAATGAATGGCTAATATTCTGCTCATAAGTAAATAGGTCTTGATATATGTTTTTATATTGATTTCCTCTTACATTCCAATGAAGCCAGTTGTTGAAATGTTCCTTAGCCATTTTACTCTCGGAATTCATGAGTGATGATGAATAATATAGCTCCAATAATTTAGTTCTGTAAGCATCTACTTCACTATCATAGCCATTCATGGTCACTTTTAGAGAAGAGCTTAAGGGCACTAGTTCTCCGGGACCGTAATTATCATAACAAAGTACGGGGACACCAAAAGAAAGTGCTTCCGCTACTACCATTCCGGCCCCTTCATGAGAAGGAAATAAAAATACAGAGGCCTTCTGGTAGAGTTTTAGTAAAGCATCTCTGTTTATCCAAGATATGAAAGTACAATTATCTTTGAGGTCAAGCATGTCACTTAGTTTCATTAATTTTTCTTTTTGAGGGCCACTTCCGATAAGTAATAAGTTCACCTTTTCCTGATCTTCTACTGGCAGGCTGTTTTTAAACGCAGAAAATGCTTTAATGGTCACGTCAAATCCTTTTAAAGGAACCATTCTTGCCGCCATCATTACTGTAAACTTGTTTTTGTGTTCCGAAGATAATATTACCGGATTTTCAACAGCAACAGATGGTATAATTTCGTATTTAAATTCATTGAGCTTAAGCTTTTGAGCTACGGATGAATTCATACATAATATTTTTATCGCTTTTTTCTTAGTGATCCATAAAAAGGGGTCAAGGTGCCAGAAAATGTTTTTCACTACCCATAGTATTCTATCTTTCAGGTAGTACGATTTGCCATATTTCAAAAGGTGTTCTTTAGGGATTTTAGGATGATGTCCTATAGGGCCCCATACAAAAGGTTTAGATAGTAACCATAAGAAGGAAGGAGACCAATCATTATGAAAGTTGAAATTATGCGCTACATCAAACTTGGCTTTTTTTCGCCAAAGAAATAGAGGCATACCCAGCTGCCACATGTAAAAGTATATCATGGATAATAGTGGACCTTTTTTCCACCATCTAGTCCATTTGGGCCAGTCATAATATAAAAATGAAATAGAATTGAGGTCTTTTATACAACACTCATTTTCTTTAATGTATTTCTCAATGTCAGGTCTGTTATTTTTTCGGGTAACAGCTATTACATGATTATGGCGGGCTACTTGCAGTATGCCGTTCCAGCCCATGCCATCTTCCGAGCCCTTGTATGGATTGACCGCATAAGCGGTGATAAGTATCGTTTTCATGTCAGGCAACTATTAGTTGGTCTTGTGGTCTTCTACTTTTAATTAATTTTGCAGGTACACCTCCTATGATGGAGTATGGGGGAAAAGATTTTGTTACTACTGCTCCTGCTGCTATAACTGAGCCACGTCCTATTACAACCCCATCTAGAATGGTTACTTTACTCCCTATCCAGCAATCTTTTTCAACATAAATTCCTTTTCTAGATACTCCTTGATGCTTGATAAGCATATCAAGGTCATTGTAATTATGGTTCTCAGGATGGCAACTGAAGTACTGACCAATAATGCAGTTACTTTCTATATTAAGCCCACCGGCTCCACCTAAGTAGGCATACTCTCCAATACCTACATTATCGCAAATGCAAATATGACTACCAGGGTCTTGTAATGTGGTAGATACCACTACTCGACTAAAAGATCCTATGCTGACATTATTTCCTATTCTGAGCCCTCTTTTAGATAATCCGTTTAACTCTACCCTGTCTCCTAATTTCATGAACTTGCCAAAGGATATTTTACTTGAAAACTTAAAACTCACTCCTTTTCCCAGCATAGCTCCTTTAGGATTTTTGAATAATAAAAGGAGCTTAAGGCCTCTTAGAATAGAAAAAAATGTATAACTAATGAAGGATAGAAGTATCCTCAAGTCCACAGTAGGAGCCAATTGAAAGTTAGGATTTCTTTTCTGAATTGCTTTTTCTACTAATCTTATCATCACAACTTCGTTTTAATGGTGTTCATAATACCACTTAGTGTGGCTTCCAGTTGAATATTTTCCATTGGTAGGAATTTCGACCGACTATATTTGCTAGAGAATTGATCGAAAAGATTTAAGTACTTATGAGTCAATTCTTCAATTACAGGTTTTGATAGTTCTTTCTTTCTGTTGGTGATAGTTTCAGCATCTGCATAGAGAAAGAAGTTATAATCTGGTTTAGCTACAAGGGCATAAAGAGACTTTACAAAAGATTCGGATAGGTGAATATTAGATCTTTTACCGTCGTTAATAAAGTCATAATAATAGCGATCATATAATACAATATATCCTCTTCGTAAATACTTGAAGTATACTATCCACTGACCAAAAACGTAGTCCAAATAGTAATAGAGAAATCTTAAGGCTGATGAAAGTCGGCTTTTATTCTCTCCTTGTCTGGGCAATGTAGATACAGCCCTTGCTTCTGCCTGCGCTTTTCCATATTTCCAAGCACTTAGAATAGGTAGTATGGATGGCCTATGCCTAAGTACGATTACATTTTTTCGATATACCTTCTCCAAATCATTTTTCACATGATTTATAATGGTAGACTTACCTGCTCCATCCACTCCGCTAAAAGTAATAATGATGCCAGAGTTGTTGAACAGTTGTCTGAAGCTATCCAGTAAGTAGTTAATATTATTAGCCCATTTCTCAAGGCCTCTGTTAAAAGGCTGATCAGATAAATATTTTGTGAGCTTAATATTATTCTCCGGTGAGTACTTGGCTAGCTTATCAAAATTAGTCTGTTCTAATTGGATTCTGTCATATAAACATTTCATTATCTGACTTTTAAATCCAATTTTTAAATGGTTATAATAAGAGATGTATTTTTCAGGAATGTCTGTTTTATTAAGTGTGTAAAATGAATAAATATATAAGAAACCATCTGTCAAGTGAGGCACTTTGATACCAGAGGAGCTTTTGTGAGCATTACTTAGCACTGAATCGGTATCTGTCATTAAGATATTTTTCCTCTTGAGTTTATAAAGAAGGTCGATTGAGAAAAATCCTCCATTTTTAGTAAAACAGTCCAGAGAAGTCATAAATGATTTCTTTCTGATTCTAAGCTTCTCTACAGCAGGGTGTTTTTTTACATATTTAATCATCTCTTTTGCATCAGTTTTATCTATGCATACATCTAGGTCAGATCTTAAGCTTAGCTGATACGGGTTTTCATTGATAGATTTTAATAGCGCATGGTTTGTGGCGTGTATTCTGTCTAGAATATCTGATATAAGTAATTCTCTCATATTACCACGGCTTATGGCCGTTTCTGTAAGAGCATCGTTCCAGACTTTAATTAGCCAGTTAATTTGTACATGCCAGTTTTTTTGTTCTTCATAGATAAGTAAAGAGTGAGTGGCCTGTTTTAATAGGTACAGTTCTATGTAATTATAAAGGTCTTCTTTACTTTCAACATTGAGAAATTGGGCTATCTTTTTACATATATCAAAACCATTAAAATTATGTCTTACCAATATTTCTTCCTGAAAATGAAAATGGATGAGGTCATAATATAAGGGTGCTTCCGTTTTGCTAAATTCCAGGTCATATAGATAAAATTGTTCGTTAGCTATATAGCTGTTCCATGGGGTGAAATCTCCATGACAATAAGTGAATGCAGTTTCATCTGAAATAGCAATTTGATCAAAACGATCTACCAGCTTTTGCTTTATACCCATCGGGATTTTATTGTTATCCAGCTCTTTGAGTTTTTGAATATCTTTAGCTAAATCACTGTAGAAGCTGGATGAAGATAAAGACATTATTTGATGACTACCCTCTATGAGTCTGTTCTGGTATGTTAATAGCTCAGGGCTATAGGCTTTTATTTTAGAGGAGTTTTCCGTTTTAATAGATCCAATTATAATTTTTGAAGGATTAGAATAGTCTATAATTTCAGGAGTAATGATGCCTTTAAATTTATTATCCCAAGTGAGTAAACCTTTGTATTCTTTAGCTAGGCATACCAAAGACGCACCTGTCAGTGCCACTTTACTAAAGACAGGTTTTTCTTTTTCAAAATGAAAACAAACCGCTTTTCTATATTTTCCGGGTGTTCCTGTGAAAATAGTGAATTGGTTGAATTTCAATATTTTCCAATTCAATATATCATTGATATGTATGTGTAGCTTAGTTTTTTTAAAGAAAAATGACTGAAGTTTAATCAGAAAAATGAGCCTGACCATCACAGTAAAGAGCTTAGCTTTAAAATTGTTTACACTATAGAATTCTAAAAATGAGGCATTTTCGGCATTTGATGACCATATCCATCGTAAGGTACCATCAGGATTATTAAAAGTATAAAAGGTCTCCTCCTGAAAGTTTGTCTTGGTATCTTGTGTTATACGGATGTTGAAGGCAGCGAAAACCTGCTCAACGATATAATAGTCTTCGGTGTGTAGTTGTTGGTTTTTCATAATAACAGAATTGCCAACAAAGTGCCATCTCGATATTTAATTGTAAGTATTTGAAAATCAATCAATTAAATCATTTAAATACTCTTTAATCTTCCTTGGAATGGAGTTGATTCCGATTTATGGAATGGAAAGATCAGGTCTTGTTCTTCTCAGGTATAGTTTTTCGGAACGGGACAGGATTGGGTGATACTTGAAAGAGATACCAAAAATAAGCAATTGATAAAAAAGTATTCCGTAGTTAGTTTCACCAAAGATGCCGAATTCGGTAAACGAGTTTATAATAATGGGAATTAGTATTCCTAAGAGCATGAGTTTTTTCTCTTTGTCTTCAAAATTGAGAAATCCCCTGATAGTGGCTATCATTTGTAAAAGCACTAGACCGAAGCCAACAAAGCCAAGGTTCATAAGTACCTGGATGAAAGTGTTGTGGGTCATTTGACCAGCATAGGTGTGTACACCTTTGAAATAGTCTTTATAGGCTATTCTCATAAAACCGAATCCAAACCAGGGCTCTCTGGGTAAGCCTTCATTCAAAAGAGCTGTCCAGAAGGGCAGTCTGCCGGTCATACTAAGTACTTCTTCCACATCACCTTGTTTAATAAATATGGTCTGTACTATAACCGGGATAGAGAATACAGCCCCTACATTGATAGCCAGTTTGAGTTTGATATTGTCTGACTGCCTGATGTGAAAGAAAACGACCAGCAAAAAACCAATCATAGATGATCGAGAACCTGTTAAAATTAGTGCGTAGAGGACTAAAAGAATTTTGATAATAGTCCATACTTTTCGATGGTTGCGATATAAATTAAAAATATAGCAGCAAATGCTCACTACGCAGAGCATACCTAATTCGTTCGGATTCATCATATACCCTCCGAGCCTGGCCTCTTCACCTCCGTGTGTCATCCTATAAAACTCATCAGGAGCTATCATAAGCCCTATAATGAAAATTAGGATGATTAGGAAGGAGGCATTAGCGAGAATGTGATAGAATTTGACGTTAGCTTTAGGAAAGAAAACTTCTAATACCTCAAAGCTTTTCATGTAATAATAGCAAAACACAAAGCTTTCTAAGTCCATAAACCACTGGAGCGAGCTATGACTTGGTTTTGTGGACCACATAAAGGAAATAAACCCCAATAGAAGATAACCTCCATAGAGTAGAGGAGAAAATACATTATTCCATTTAAAGGAATCTACTCCGCCTTTTTTCAGAATATATTTAAAAGCATAATAAGCCGCTATGGTCATCATTATGCGACTAAATACTTTAAATACTCTTGTAATAGCAACATTTTCACTCCAGGTGAAGAAACCAGCTATTTTTACTGCCATAATTATGGTCAGTATCAGATATATTTTTTTTGAAAATTTCTCTATGTCAAGCTGCTTCTGCATGATCAGAGGTATACATTTTAGCGTAGCCGTTTAATAGAGTAAACCAGTTGAAGCTTTCAGTAACCATTTTCTTTGCATTGGCTTTTACCTGTTTACTTTTGGTGCTCAATTCTTTCTTTAGGAAGCAAAGCCCTTCATAAAGTTCTTTTCCTTTGGTTTGTTCCATTACATATCCGCAACTATAGTTTCTTATAGCATCACCTAGGTTGGTGGCTTCAGTTATTAAAGTAGGAATACCTAAGGAGGCGGCCTCCAAAACAGCGGTAGGTAAACCTTCATTTCTGGAAGGGTGAGCAAACACATCTAATTGGCTTAGTAAATCAAATTTTTCTTGTCCGTATTTACTACCATAAAAAATAACTTTTCCGTTACCGAAAGGCGCAATTTCCCTCTTAAGTGATTGAAGATCCTGCCCGTCACCAATTAGCCATAATTCAGCATTAGGGTTTTCATTAGAAAATTTAAGAAACCCTTCTGTAAGGGCATCAAGTCCTTTAGTGTAGGCATCCATCCGGCCGCAAAAACCAATAATAAACTTGTCTGGTTGAGGTTCTGATTTATAAACTTCCTCAATGAGGTTGAAACCATAAGGTATAAGGTAGGTTTTTGCATTTTTGAAGAGTTTTTTAGTTCCTATCACCTCACTTTTACCTAAGCAATGTACATATTGCGCGTTATTAGCCAGGTTTTTTTCGAATATTTTTAAATAAAGCTTTTTAAGGTAGAAACTTCTTCGGAGTGCTATTTCATTATAACTGCCATGAGGCGTGAAAACATAAGGAATGTCATTTTTTACTAACTTTTTGGCTAGTGTGAAGAAGGTGGGGATGAACCCTCCATGCAAATGAACTACAATGTTGTTTTTTTTATGCCCTATTGTTAATGCTTCAACAAGGCTGTTATCAACTTTGTAAAGATTTCTGTATGCCTGAAATAGGCGGAGGTTATATTCTCTTTTTGGCGTTTCGCTATATAGGTCACGCGTAATTCCCCAAACCTCTACGTTCCATCCTGCCAAAACCTGGTGAGTAGCTAATTCATGCACTACTTTATTAACCCCGTTCATCCTAGCCGGATTGGCTTTTCCTAATACGATATGAATTACTTTAGTGTCCAACTTAATTGCTTTGTTTTAGTGATAATAATGGTCCAATACAGGTTAATGAGTATCTGGCTAAGTAGCCAGCCCATCACCACGCCTACAGCATTCCATTGCTCAATGAACCATTGGGCACAAATAACAGAAGCTGTCATACTGATTGCATATCCTATAAAGTAATGTCTGGAATCCCCTAATACCCGAATAAATAGCTTAACAGGGAAAGAAGACAAAATGATGATATATAGCAGGCAACACCACCTCAGTAATGAGGAATATGCCACATAATCATGATTAATGAATGAGAGAATCTGGCTGGAAAATATTGCTGCCAGAATAAGTATAGGAGCTGTCAAAAGTCCAATCTTTCGGATCATTCTAAAAGTGAATTGAAGGGCATCATCAATGTTTTTAGAGATCAGCCTACTAAGGTAGGGTAGGAAGTAATTTTCCAGCCCTTGAATGGCTACATTAAAAACACCCATAGTGGTTTGTGCTAAACGGAGTACACCAAGTACGGCATTACCAGCAATAACGGCGGAGGCAGCTAGTAGGTAGTTGGAAGCTCCCCATTGTATTAAGGCTGTAGGAACCAACCAGCGAGCGCTGATCCAATGTTCTTTTACATATTTTATTAATTCAGGTCTATATAGGAATACTTTTCTTTCTGAAAGAAGAGAAAATATTAATGCAGGTAATGTAGTACCTCCAATAGTTAAAAATAACTCTATTAAAGAAGGTGAAATGTTCTTTATCCAAAATAGAGAAAGTAATAAGAGTTGACCTAGTGATGAAATCAGGTCACTGACAAGGGCAGTTCTTAATTTTCCTTTTGCTATTAAATATCTTCTTAAATGCTCTTGAGATAACTGCATTGAGGCGAAGAATGTAAAAGCATAGCTTACTTCTCTTTCAAACATACCAGTAAGAGTATTAAATGCTACAAACCCTATGGCTAGCAATACAATAAAGATCAATTGTAGGTATTGAACAGAAGCTGAATAATGGTTAACTTCTTCCCCTTCTTTTTTGCCTAAGAATACCTGCATTGGCTGACTTAAGGTCGCTATCTGGAAAGCTAAAATGAGTAGCAACGCTATTTGCCACGCACTGAACTCACCAAAAACACTAACACCACAAAGAGCCACCATAATAATATTGGTTAAAAAAGTGGTACCGCTTACAGCTACCTGATTTGTGACCACTATCAATTTGTCGTTATTCAATATTTTATTGATCAAACTCATGCTTGTGCTGCTTTTTTGTTTTTTATAATTCTCAGCAGTGGTAAATAATATCTCCTTCCTAATCGGCTTATTTTTCTTACTATAAGCTTTATAATGCTTGGGTTATAGTCTGCTCTGTTCAGACCGAAAAAAGTATTAGGAAGAGTATATTCATCATGTAAGAGGTTGAATTCATTTATTCTTTTAGCTGGGGTTACTCTGCTATCAAGCATAAATAAGTTTATGTCTGCAGCAGACATGAGCATTAGCGAGTAGTTGTCATCATCGAGAGATACATTATCAATGATTTTTATAGTGTTAGCGTTGAGGTGTTGAAAGACTAATCTTTGCTCGTCTCTATCAAAATGCGTGTCGTAAGCATCTACTTTTACTACATTAAAGCCTCTTTTTTGTAAAGATTTAGCAAGATGCTTTACAAAAAATGATCGGCCTTCTGGGGCTGTAAATGAGCTTACACAAACAATATTTCCAGGCCTAAAAAAACCTTTTAATTCTAATTTGATACCTAATTGCTGAAACCCTTTTTCTATGGTAGAAGCTTTTATAAACTTAGGAATTTCAATAGCAATGGGTATATCTGAGTTTTTTTCTATTGTAAGCGTGTCATTCACTTTTGCTTTCATAGAATGTACTACCAATATGGCAGCCACACCAAAGCCTAAGCCTAAGATGCCCGTCACAAACATGATGAGTGTTTTGTTGGGGGAAACAGGCTTCGATGGTACCTCACCGTATGATATGATCCTATGAAAGGACACAGAAGCTGCTCTTGCTATTTCAGCTTCAGTACGTTTTTCATGTAAGAAGTTGTAAATTTTCTGGTTAAGCATGAAATTTCTTTCCAGTATGGTAAGGTCCTTCTCTCTTGTAGGAAGCCCTATAAATGCTGTTTCTGCTTTTTTAATGGTTTCGTCTATCTGGTTGTATTTTATGGCCAGGTTGTTTCTGGTGTTTTTAATACTTTCTATCAGGTAGTTTGAAATGTCATTAATCTTTTCATTAACTAGTTTTACTTTTTCATCTTCAGGGGTGTAAATGGTTAGTAGTTCTTTCCTCTCTGCCTGTAGATTTTTAAGGTTTTTAACCATTTCAGTTGAAAGCAAATCATTAAATGCCTCAAAAGTAGGAGCCAGCTCAAGGAAGTTAGATTTACCTATATCTATATAGTTATTCAATGAGTCAATAGCTGCTAAATTCATTTTTAAATTGGCCAGCTGTATTCGCATTTGAGAAATCTGGCGCAGATCTGTTTCTGTCTCCTGTCTTACGTTGATGATATCATTAACATTTCTGTAGGTTTCTATTTCCTCTTCAGAATCTTTCAACCTCTGACCTATTTCAGCTAATTGTTCCTCTAGAAAATGTACCGTTACATCAGTGGCTTTATATTTATCTTCTTCATAATCTTCTATATAAGCTCGGCACAGTCTATTTACCATATCAGCAGTTTTTTGAGGAACTTCACTCTCATAGCCGACTCTTAAAATGGCAATATCTTTATCAATGGAGATAATGTCCAAACCACCGGCGACTTCCTTCACTAGCTTGTCTCTCTCTCTTACTTTAAATTGATATTGATCCACCAGCTTTAAATAAGGCTTTTGCTCTAATAGGTCCTTGTTTTTAGTGATAATTAGTTCGCTACCTTCAAAGTGAATTGTATCACCGAATACTGTTCTTATATCTTTTCCAGGACCTAATGATAGTTTGATAGAATCATTGGAGATAATGTTTAATCCTATCATTTTTTCTCTCCATTCATCTCTAAGGCTGTCATAATTTACTATAAATGGGCACTCATCATATAGTTCCGAAGTGCTCATTTTACCGATTCTAAAGGTTTGTATGTCAAACTTGAGACTGTCTAACGCTCTATTTATGATACGGCTGGATTGAATAACTTCTATTTCAGCTCCTATTTTATTTTTGTTGGTGAATATATCAAAGTCCTTATATAGCATAGTGCTAGTAGGGCCTTCATTATTATCGGCAAGGCGTATTTTTGCCGCACTTTCATATTTAGGTGTGGCATATTTCAAATATCTGGATGCAATATTAACAGCCCCTAAAAAGCATACTGCTATTATAGGCAGTCCTCTTAGTAGCGGTCTTAGTAAACGGAAGTTTTTAGTTAACTCTTTCATGGTTCGAAGATGAAGCTTGCTATAATGGCCAAAGTACTTACTGCAGAACCTATCGGAATTAAGGTCGTCACTTTCTTGTCAAAAGTTTTTCCTTTACGGGAAGGAGCGTATACTACATCGCCAGGTAATATGGCTATGTTTTTTTCATGATAACCATCAATAGTGGTTAAGTCTATGTGTGCTACATAGGTCTCACCATCTATTTCACGGATTACCTGAATGTCTGATTTATCAGCGTAAAAATCAAAATCTCCAGCGAAGCCGAGCACATCTATAAGTTGGTTCTTGTCTCTTTCCAGGCCTAGTTTGCCTGGGCTTGTGAACTCTCCGAGTACAGTTATTTCTTTATTGAGAACCTTTACGTTGATGATTGGCTCTTTAATCCAAGTACTAAACTGTTTAGTTAATGTAATTTCAGCCTCTCTTACTGATAATCCTTCTATTTGGAATTGCCCTAGCTTGGGTACATCTATGAATCCATTTTTATCTACCATCAGCCATTTTCCATATACCTCGTTAGAGTTATATATACCATAAATGGAACCAACGCCCAGGTCGTCATGTCCCCAAATACTTATGCTGATCTTATCATCCTTTTTGATCGTATATGTGAGGCTGTCAGACTGATAAAAAACCGGATCGATGCCTTTCTTTTTTGATTGAAATAGGTTCTGTGTACATGAACCTAAAAAAAAGGGCATGATTATATAAATGAATATGTGGTAGTTGGTTTTCATAGGTTTGAGGTGTTGTTATTTCTATTGAAGAAATTGATATACAAAACCGCATATTATGGCGGCAATGAGCATAATACCTACTAGAGAATGAACACGGCTGGGTTTAGGGTTATTCTTCTCTTGAAGAAGAGTGTTTACTTTTATAATTTTCTCCACTACCTCTTCTATGCGGTTTAATTCCTCTTCCTCTTTTATAATATAATCAAAAGCACCAATTTTCAAAGATTTAACTGCTACTTCCATAGATTGCTGACCACTGATAAGTACCACATATATGTTTGGGTTAAATCTTTTGATTTTCTGCAGTACCTCCAGTCCGTTCATATCATCCATGTGATAATCAAGAAAAATGATATCAGGTTCTTCTGTTAGAGCATTAAGACAGCTGGTGCCACTATGGTAAATGCTGATGTCTTTGAAACCAAGGTTTACGAGATGTTGTTCGTATAAATACGTTCTGAAGATATCGTCGTCCACAACAAATACTTTCATTTTTTCTTTCGTTTTCATATTCTTTTCCAGTTTTGTTAAGTTACTATTCTAAGAATATGCCAAAGGGTTGATTTTCACTAAAATGCTGTTATACAGTGGTTTGACATAGAGAGAGGTATTTCATTTTTCCATTTGATGGAAAGGCTTCCTTAGAAAGGAGTTAGAAAGTTTTTTATAAACTTATGTTTTCTGATCATATTTGAGGTCTTAAAAAAATGGCCATATTCGCCTTATGAGGATATTTTTGATTATTGTTTTTAGTAGTATAAGTTATAGTCTGCAAGCACAAGTAGGCCTGAGTGGTAGAGCTATGAATCAGTTTGAAAAGGGGAATGAGATAAAAGCAGAAGAGCTTCTTCTGAAGGCCCTACAAAAAGATAGTACGCTTAGCTCTCCTTATTATGTAAAGGCTTTTATTTTATATGAGACAGATTCATTATATCAGCAAATAGATTCGGCCTATTATTATGTGAAGCAAAGTTTGGCTCACTTTGCTAAAATGGATGAGAAATCAATTCTAAAACATAAGAGAGAAGGGGTGGATAGCCTGAGTATAATGGCCTTAGAGAAAAAGATAGATAGCGTGGCATATAAACGGGCTGAAGAAGTGAACACAGAGGCTTCTTATATGTATTTTATAGAGTATTATCAGGGAGCGCCTCAGGAAAAAGAGGCTGTAGAAAATAGGAATGCACTGGCCTATATAAAAGCCAATAAGGAAAATACTTATGAAAGTTACAGGAAGTTTATTGAAAAGTACCCTGAAGCTAAACAGGTAGTCGAGGCTGAAGAAAAATTTGAAAGACTATATTATGATAAAAGTACACAAGATGAGCAACTTGATAGCTATTTGAGTTTCTTAAAAAAGAACCCAGATACTCCTTATAGAAATGAAGCCGAGCAGAATATATTTCAGATAGTAACTGCCGATAATCAGCCCCAGAGTTACAGGAGATTTATTGGTATGTTTAACAAAGGGGCAGCCAGAAAAAAAGCTATCGATTTTTTATATCACATATTAAAGCAGCGTGTCGAAGAGCTGGATAAACATCTAATTAATGATTCTCTCAAGTATATTGATAAATGGGATAAGCGAGTGATATTCCCCATTAGAGAAAATGGGAAGTATGGCTTTATGGATGCATCCGGAGAACTAGTTATTACTCCTATTCTTACATCTGTGGGAGAAGAGATGCTTTGTGGTAATCTCGATAATGGCATATATAAGGCTGAGGGAGGGCTCTATGCAATAAATAATGCCCCTGTATATAAAGGAAAATTAGATGCTTGGGATGATTTAGGAGGAGGTCTGGTTAAAATAGAATATTCTGGTAAATATGGAGTAATTCATAAAGCTGGTTATACTGTTCTTCCTATTGAATATGATGCGATTAAAGTTGTAGACAGTACTTTTATTCAATATAAGAAGGGAAGCTTTTGGGGAATTTCCACCTACAGTGGTCGAATTTTAACCAAGCCACTTTTCAATGATATTATCTGGCAAGGAGACTTTGTGGTTCTAGAAAATGGCAACAAATATTCTCTTAAAAATATAGATAACTTACTGAATGCCGCCAATGGAGCTTTATTGTATTTTGATATGCCTTATGATGACTTTCAATGGCGCGGTGGTGATATCATGTGGGTAGAGCGGGGAGATGCAGAAGCATTATTCAATACAAACTTGGAACAAGTAACACCTTTAAGCCCCCAGAAAATAAGTATGCTAGAAAAAGGGTTTTACATTGAGAAAGGGGCTGAAAAGTATGTGATGAGAGAAGATTTTAGTGTAATTGACGTTGATTCTATTCAATTGGCCTCTTTTAATAAATATTGGGGAGCGCTTTCGCATAGTGGTTACTACTCTCTTTATAATATACAAAGAGAGCAATTAGAAAAACAGCACATTGATTCTGTAGCGCTGATAGGGAACCATTTTGCAGTGTCTTATTCTTCTGATTCTGTTTTTCTACATACACCAGACTCTTCAGTTCAAATCAATAAAGGCGATAAATTATCATTAATACCTGCTACAGATTCTAATGAATATGTCATACGGCAGGGAGTAGGAGGCCAAGTGATTATTGATGAAAGAGGAAAAAGTATCTATACCGGTAGTTTTCAAGAGGCTAAGGCACTAGGAAATCAAATGATAATTATTTCTAAAATGAACAAAGGCCTTATTTCAAACGAAGGGAAATCTTTATTGCCCTTTGTGTATGAGGCTATTGGGAATTATAATGATGGTTACATTTCATTATTGAGAAATAAGAAGTTTGGAATTTATAATTATAAAAAAGAGCTGCTAATTCCCTCAGAATACAATCAGAATATAAGGCCTTATAATCAAAGCCTATTAATAGTAGGAGAGCAGGGCGGTCTTGGTTTTGTAGATGTAAATAATCAGAAATTTGGAGAAACGAGTTTTGATGAAATAACTTACTGGAATGACAGTGTTGCTTTGGTAAAGGAAGACCTGGTCTGGAAGCTTTATGATATCTATCATAATGAAATAGTTAATAATGATATCAAATCTATTCACTTCGTAAAACAAGTGGATCAAGAGTCCGTGGCTATATTTTTAAAAGAGAGTGGCTATGGTGTTTATAGTAGTTTAGTAGGGGAAGTCTTGCCTCCTACTTTTAATGATATAATTAACATAGGTACCGCTGATACTCCTGTTTACTTCACAGAGAAACATGTAGTGGAGGCAGAGCTTTATATAGCGATATATTACAGTCAAAAAGGGAATATGTTATATAAGCAGGTTTATGAGCCTGAAGAGTATGCTGAAATTTACTGTGATAACTAGTATTTAGGGACTTAGTCTTCATTATTTCTTATAATTGTAACCCACAATATCAATTTGGATTCAAAATGAAGAAAATTACGTTAATTGTAGGGCTCTTTTTACTGTCTGTAGCAAGTTATGCTCAGGGCCAAAAACCGAAGTTAATAGTAGGTATAGTGGTTGATCAGATGAGACAGGAATATCTTTACAGATTTAATGATAAATTTGGGGAAGATGGTTTTAACCGTCTAATTAATGAGGGTTTTATGTTTAAAAATGCTCATTTTAACTACGTTCCCACTTATACAGGTCCAGGTCATACCTCGGTATATACAGGTTCTACCCCGGCTATACATGGTATCATCGCTAATGACTGGTATGCCAAAGAATTGAAGCACCACATTTACTGTGCTTCAGATAGCACAGAGCAAACAGTGGGTAGTAGTTCTTCGAAGGGAGAGATGTCTCCGCGTAATTTGTTAACTACTACAATTACTGATGAATTGAAATTAGCCACTCAGAAAAGAGCCAAAACCATAGGGATTTCTATGAAAGACCGAGGAGCCATTTTTCCGGCAGGACACCTGGGAGAGGCTTATTGGTATGACACTAAAACCGGAAATTTCATTACTAGCACCTATTATAAAAATCAATTACCTAAATGGTTAGATGATTTCAATGATGAGAAACTGGCAAAAAAATACTTATCTGGGAAATGGGAGCCTATCAATAAAATTAGCTCCTATACCGCATCAGGCTCTGATGATAACAATTACGAGGGTGATTTTTATGGTCAGGGAAATGTTTTAGGAAATGGTTACAAGCTGGATAAGAAAAATTTCGGTCAGCTACCCGCAACTCCTTTTGGAAATGATATATTGAAGGATTTGGCCATAGCTACTATTGAAAGAGAGAACCTGGGCAAAGGTGCTGAGACTGACTTTTTAGCAATAAGCTTTTCTTCTACTGATTACATAGGTCATAGATTTGGCCCTAATTCTGTAGAAGTGGAAGACACCTATATTCGCCTTGATAGAAATATTGCCTCCATTCTAAAGAAGCTCGATGAGCAGGTAGGTGAAGGAAATTATACTGTATTCCTTACTGCCGACCATGCAGTGGCTGAAGTGCCTCAGTATTTTGTGGACAATAAAATACCTTCTGGCTATTTCGTTCATAATTTACAAAAAGAGATTAATACATTTTTGTCTAAGAAATTTGGAGATGGAGACTGGGTTGAGAATGTAAGTAATATGCAGGTGTTTCTTAATTATGAAACTGTATCTCAAAACAAGAGTACTTTACATGAAATACAAGAAGAAGTGGCTCATTATTTAATGACTTTGACGGGAATAAAGGAGACATATCCTGCATACATGATTCATAACCTTGATTATGAAACTCAAGGTATTAAAGGTCTTTTGACTAGAGGATATAATCAAAAAAGATCGGGAGATGTATTGTATGTATTGGAACCGTCTTGGTTGGAGTCAGGTCAGCTAGAAGGAAATACAGGGTCTACTCATGGCTCTACTTATACATATGACACCCATGTGCCTATGTTGTTTTTTGGTAATAGTGTGAAACATGGTGTCTCAGTGAAGTATCATCCTATTACGGATATTGCACCTTCTATTGCCATGATCTTGGATATCATGTTGCCAAATGGAGCTACGGGTCAACCTGCAGACGAGCTTTTCGCTGAATAGGTATATGTTCAGCAAATTTTAATTTTAAATTTTAATATTTTAGCCTATATTTTAAAGAAACACTTTATATAATTTATGTCGAAAACTGAAGAATTTAGTAATCGTTGGGGAATTGTTTTAGCATCTTTAGGAATGGCCATTGGGGCGGGAAATCTTTGGAGATTTCCACGGCTGGCTGGTCAGTATGGAGGTGCATTTTTAATTTTATGGATAGTATTTTTGATGGTCTGGTCCGTGCCTATACTTATGGCAGAGTTTTCTATCGGAAAGAAATTTAAGAAAGGAGTAATCGGATCTTTTGGTAGAGTTGCTGGTAAAGGCCTTACCTGGGGAGGTTTCTTCATTACTATGTGTACTCTCATGATTGCTTTTTATTATTCAGTGGTAACAGGCTGGGCTCTTCGCTACTTAGGTCTGTCTGCTGAGAATTTATTTGATTTTTTCCAAGGTCAAAATACGCTGGCGGCTGATCTTCAAGCTAATCCTGATTATATGGAAGAGTTTTGGCAATCCATTGCCTATAAAAGTCCATGGACTCTTGGGTTGTATGTTTGTGCAATTTTTGCAAGTCTTTATGTGTTAATAAGGGGAGTGCAAAATGGTCTTGAGAAGGCGAATAAAATTCTTATACCTACTCTATTTAGCCTTTTAATAGTTATTACAGTAATGGCCCTTACCATGGATAATGGCTATAAAGGCCTCGAGTATATGTATTCTATAGATACGAGACACTTTTCTAATCCTACCATATGGATAGAAGCTTTGTCTCAATCTGCCTGGTCTACGGGAGCAGGATGGGGGCTTATCATGACTATCTCTTCCTACTCAAGAGAAAGAGAAGATGTGGTGCTCAACACTTTTATTGGAGGATTTGGAAATAACACTGCCTCACTAATGGCAGGTATGGCTATTTTACCAGCTGTTTTTGCTATGGCACCAACAGAAGGAGCAGCTATTGCGTCGCTGCAAAGCGGAAATCAAGCCTTAACCTTTACTATTATACCAAGGCTTTTTGCTACTATACCTGGTGGTCCGGTACTGTCATTTATTTTCTTTTTTGCCTTCTTTTTAGCAGCTTTTAGTTCATTACTACCAATGCTTGAGCTATTGATTAGTAACTTAAAAGATATAGGCCTTACCAGAAAAAGAGCAGGTCTAGCCACTATGGTTTGCTGTATTGTTTTTGGTCTTCCTTCAGCTTATTCTCTGGATATTTTCAACAACCAAGATTGGGTATGGGGTATAGGCCTGATTATTTCAGGACTCTTTATTGTGATAGCTGTGCTGAAGTATGGAATAGAATCTTTCAAGAAAGATTTTATCGATACAGATTCAGACTTTAATGTACCAGTTAAATTTTTCAAGGCGGCCTTGATTTTTAACTTACTATTAGGTGTTATCTTGATATACTGGTGGATGTCTCAGGGCTATTCAGAATATCCTTGGTTTGATGCTGATGGAAACTGGAATGTTTTTGATATTTACAGTAATGCATCTATTATAACACAGTGGGCTGTGATCGTAATCATAGGTCTGATATTAAATAACTTTTTATATAAAAAATTCGTGAAATGAGTATAGGAGCAATTGTATCGATGGTTTGTATTTTAGGAACAGTAGCTGGTGGCTTTGTTTACTTTCTTTCACAAGCACTGAAAAATGAGGCTCGGCATAAGAAAGAGGCCGAGGCTAACGGAGAATAAATACAAATTAAAGTTGAAATAAATTGAAAGTCTGGATGATTAACATCCAGACTTTTTTCATATAGATTCTTGTCATTAAATACTATTTAATATTTTCAATGTCAGATACTTACATGATTATGTTTTATGTGAAATATGTCCAGAAAAATAAGTAGAAGGAGGTTACTTTAAGGCTGTAAACTTTATGTAGAAATGGTTATATGATTTTTTTAAACTAAAGGTTTATGGTGAAATTTTACTCTTTTTTAATTTTTTTTGTTTTCATCCATGTAGGGCTTCAGGCTCAAAGTTGGCTTGGGTTTCATTCTAGTAACTATGCAGGTGTTCAGGGAATAAGCCATCAACCTGCTTCAATTGCCGATAGCAGATATAAATTCCAACTCAATTTGGTTTCTATTGATGCTTTTGCTGCCAACAATTATTACTCCATTCCTAATAGTGACTTTAAGAAGTTTGATATAGATACTGATCGACTTATAGAGAGTTCTAAGAGTAGTGGTAAAGGTGTTTTTGTGGCCTCTGAGCTATATACGCCTATGTCTTTTATGTTAACTATGAGCCCTAAACATGCCTTGGCTATTACAGCCAGAGTACGTTTGATGGCTAACGTAGATGGTGTAAGTGAAGATGTTGCTAATTTCTTGGATCGACTTGATGATGAGTCGGGGTTTGTTATTGATGCAGGTGAAAGTTACGATATAAGTGATTTATACGTGCAAAGTCATCTATGGGCTGAATATGGACTTACCTATGCAAGGGTGATTAGAGGTGAAGGAAAGCACTTTTTAAAAGCTGGAGGTACCTTTAAATTGCTTGATGGTATTGCTTCAGGTTACGGGTATGTTAATAGTTTACAATATGATGGTCTTCAGGATGACCGAGTAAATGTTCCTAATGTGGATGTATCTTCAGGCTTTAATCAAGAGCTAGATGATGAGGATTTTGAATATAACCCACTTTCTAATATTGGTGTAGGTCTTGATCTAGGTGTGGTTTATGAGTTTAGACCTAATATGGATTCATATCAGTATAGTATGGATGGGGAAGATGGTTTATGGAGAAGAGATAAGAATAAGTATAAGTACAGAATAGGCCTTTCCTTACTTGATTTAGGGGCTATAAATTATGATAGAAGTGAGGATAGTGGTCATATTACAGGTAGTGAAGATAATATTGATGTTAATAATCTCGATGGAGATGAAGATGAGATTATTGAAAGCCTATTCAATTTTGAAAGAGGTGGTGAATATAAAATGAATTTACCCACTAGGTTGGTAGGAGATTTTGATTACAATGTACATGGAGGTTTGTACTTGAACCTGACTTCTCAAATAGCTTTTAAAGGCGGAAGCGGAGATAGGGAAAAGACACGTTATGTGAGTACTGTTTCTCTTACTCCTAGAATTGAGAAAAAGGGAATAGAGTTAGGTCTTCCTTTCTCGTATGATAAATTTGCTAATTTAAATAGTGGAGTGTACTTCAGAGCTGGACCAGTGGTGTTGGGTTCTCGAGATTGGATAAGTAATTATCTTTTAGGAAAGGACCCTACAAGTGCTAGTGTGTATTTTGGGTTAAGATTTGGGATTACTTATAAGAAAAAGAAAGATCGTGATAATGATGGTGTTTCTAATAAAATGGATGTATGTCCTAAAGTGCCTGGTGTGTGGGCTTTTAAAGGGTGTCCAGATACTGATGGAGACGGAGTACAGGATAGTGAAGATAAATGCCCTGAGATTGCTGGTGTAGTAGAGCTAAATGGTTGCCCTGATGCCGATGGTGATGGTATAACGGACAGTGAAGATGAATGCCCACAGGTGGCCGGATTGAAAGAGTTTAAAGGTTGCCCTGATACTGATGTTGATGGCGTTAAAGATTCTGATGACGAATGTCCAGAAATTCCTGGTAAGGCAGAGTTCAAAGGCTGTGCTGATACAGATGGTGACGGAGTGAAAGATAGTGAAGATCTATGTCCTAACTTGGCTGGTGATCCTGCAAAAGGTGGATGTCCTGATAGTGATGGAGATGGAATTTACGATAATGAAGATAAATGTCCTAAAGTGGCAGGACCAGCAGAAAACTCTGGCTGCCCTTATGCAGATACTGATGGAGATGGAATTATCGATTCTGAAGATGAATGTGTACTGATTCCTGGAATACCTGAAAATAACGGATGTCCTGCTATTAAAGAGGAGGAGCAAGAAATATTGAATACTGCTTTCAAAAATCTTGAATTTGAGAGTGGAAGTAATAAAATAAAGGTGTCTTCTTACAGTGCTTTAGTGGAGTTGGCTAATCTTTTGAAGAAGAAACCAGAGTGGAGGCTTCAGGTTTCTGGCCATACCGATAGTCAAGGTGCTGCTGCTAATAATTTGAAACTGTCAAAAGATAGAGCTCAGGCTGTAGCTGACTTTTTAGGAGAGCAGGGAATAGATAAAGAGCGTTTTGAAGTAAGAGGCTTTGGAGAAACTCAGCCCATTACAACTAATGATACTGCTGAAGGAAGAAAGCAAAACAGACGAGTTGAATTAGAGGTGCTAATGAAATAATCACGTGGCATTGAGGAAACAAAAAAGGTCTGGAAGTATACTTCCAGACCTTTTTTGTTTTATTATTTTTACCAATTTCGACTATGTTAGTTGGCTTTTTAATACAGCTAAACCTTCTTCAAAAGAATGAGGCTGATATCCTAAGTCATTTTCGGCTTTTGTAATTACAAAACCAGTTTTAGGAGGCCTTTTGGCTGTTTGTTTGAATTTAGAACCATCTGTTTTTGTGATTAGAGACTGGTCTAGTTTAAAGAAATCAGCGGTTTTTATGGCCATTTCATAAGGAGAAAGCATTTCTTTACCACTAATGTTATAAATACCCTTAGCCTGGTTTTTCGCTATTAAGAAACATCCTTGAGCTAGGTCTTCTGCCAGTGTAGGAGTCCTCCACTGATCGTCTACTACTTGGATGTTCTTTTGACTTTCTAGGCTATTTTTAACCCATAATATAATATTAGACCTGCTCATGTCATGCGCTATGCCATATACTAGCACTGTTCTGGCTATAGCCCAAGATATATTACTTTCTATAATAAGCTTCTCCGCGGCTAGTTTACTTTCACCATAAAAATTAACTGGAGCAGGTTCTGCATTTTCTTCAAGTGGGCCATGAGAGCCATCAAAGATGAAATCTGTAGACACATGCACCAGGTGGGCTCCAGTTTTTTCAGCAGCAGCAATCAGATATTCCACTGCATGCACGTTTAACTTCCAGCAGCCATCATGGTCAGTTTCGCACTGATCTACATTGGTCATAGCCGCTGTATTAATAATTACCTCTGGCTTATGTTTGGTAATTATAGCGTTGACGTCCTCTTCATTAGAAATGTCCATTGATTCATAAGTGTACTTATTATCAAAAGAAGGGAGTCGGTTTTCTCCTCTTGCTGTGGCGATAAGTTCTATATTATCTTCGCCGCTGGTAAGAAGTTTTACAAGTTTTTGTCCTAGGAGGCCGTTAGATCCGGTAATTAGTATTTTCACAATTTAATCCTGTTTAGGGTATTCGTATCCGTATAGTTTAGTAATTTTTTTCTTGGGAATTTGTTCAACTTCTACGGACATTTTTAAATCCTCTACAGGCCGATCCCTACGGTCGGTAGGCTGCTCGGCAATTTTGTCTATGATATCCAGTCCATCAATTACTTTTCCAAATACAGTGTATTCATCATCTAAGTGAGGAGCACCTCCTATGGTAGTATAAGCTTTCAGCCTTTCTGGTGAAATAGTTTTAGAAAGATCAACAGACATCACCTGTTCCATATAATCTTTCATTTCCATTAGCTTTTTGCCATAGGCTTCGGGGCCTTCGTTTTGATAGATATTAAAAAGCATTTGTTTTACAGAATCCTGATCAGAGCGGGCCATCAGCTGTTGGGCGGTGGTTCCCAGTTTTTCCATGTCGGTAGTCAGTTCTTCCTTAGTCCACGTTTTTCCTTGTACTATATAAAACTGGCTTCCGCTTGACTCTTTCTTGGGATTAACTCTATCATCTTGTCTGGCGGCAGAAAGGGCCCCTTTAGCATGGAAATGATTTTGCTTAATTTCTGCAGGAATGTTATATCCTGGGCCTCCAGAACCTAGTGGTGCATTCTTTTTCGCATTTTTAGAGTCAGGATCGCCTGTTTGTATCATAAAGTCTTTGATTACTCTATGAAAAAGTAAACTATCATAAAATCCGTCTTGAGCTAGCTTAACAAAGTTTTCCTTGTGTTCAGGAGTATCATCAAACAATATGGCGTGCATGTCGCCATAATCAGTATGAATGGTAATAAGATAGTCTTTTTCAGATGCACAAGAGCCCATGGCTAGTAGAAGCAATGCAAGAATTAAAATTCTGTTGGTCATGAGTTTTATTAAAGTTGATTAAGTTTTTCTCTAATGTCTAAAAGGATTTCCTCTCCACCAGCAGCGAGCACTTCTTCTGCTAGCTCTTCCCCTGCCTGCTCACCATCTTCTATTTTATTCATAATTCTCTTTCTGATGATCTTATCACCTTCAAGGTTTACAATGCCTCCTTTTACCGTTATCGTTTCATCATGGATATCAGCAAGGGCAAACACAGGAATGCTACAGCCTCCTTGTAATGTTCTAAGAAATGCGCGTTCGCAGAGTAACCTTTTTTCTGTAACGTCATGGTTAACATTTTGCCTGATGAAGGTTTTCTTTTCTTCGGATAGGTTGGAGGAAGCTTCTATAGCAATACTTCCTTGGCCTACAGCAGGAATGAATTTATCGAGTGGTAGCTTAGAAATAATCATATCGTCATATCCCATGCGATGTACTCCGGCATAAGCGAGTAGAAGTGCATCGCAAGCGCCGTCTTTCATCTTTTGTATGCGAGTTTGTAAATTGCCTCTTACAGATACCGTTTTTACATGAGGGTAGAAATGTTTCAGAAGGGCTACTCTTCGAGTAGACGATGTTCCAATAATCAGATTTTCCTGTTCTAATGATATTTTCATGTCCAGGCCTACCAATGCATCATTTACCACTTCCCTTTCTGTGAAAGCTATAAGTTCGAACCCATCAGGAAGTTCTGATTGCATATCTTTAGCACTGTGTACAGCTATATCAATATTGCCTTTTTCTAGCTCTGCCTCTATTTCTTCAGTAAATACACCTTTACTTCCGATTTTAGCTATGGAAACATCAAGTATCTTGTCTCCTTTGGTCTCAATAGTAATTATTTCTGTTTCAGCACCACCTTTACTAAGTAAGTCAGCAATATGCTCTGCTTGCCAAAGGGCCAGTTTGCTACCTCTTGTTCCTATTCTGATTTTGTTCATTTACTTTATTATTCTGGCTATTTGAAGCGAAAGATCTAAGAATATAATTTTTGGACTAGCATTACGCTCTAAATGGTAATGCGCGTCATTAATAAGTTTGCTAATTGATTCTACTTTAGTACTATCCATTACTTTACTAAAGTTTTCTATGAATGAACCTACAGCTCCGCTTACCCTTTTTAAGTCAGGTGCAGCGTTGTAAATAATGGCCTCTCTAAACATGTTAAGCGCATAAAGAAATAAACTTCTTTGCGCTACTTTATTCATGCTATGAAACTGGTCGCTTTTAACAACAAGTTCACTAAAGTCTTTTCTAAAACAGTCACGCATCCAGTCTGTAAAGAGCTGGTGGCTGTCATCTTCAATATTGTTTAGGAGTTTCACGGCCAGGTTATAATCACCATCAGCCAGGTGAGATAACTGGTTTGCTTGCTGAGGCTCTAATCCATGGTTTTCCTCTAGCATTTGTTGAATGCTTTCATCGCTAAATTTAGGGATAGTAACTATTTGAGTTCGCGATAAAATGGTGGTAAGTAGGCGCTCAGTGTCGTTAGAAACCAGCAGAAATATAGTTTTTTCTGGCGGCTCTTCTAAAATTTTAAGGATACCATTGGCAGCTGCTGCATTCATATATTCTGGCAGCCAGATGATCATCACTTTATACTTGCCTTCGAAAGCTTTTAATGAAAGGTTTTTTATGATTTGCCTACTTTCTTCCTTTGATATATTTACTTGCTTATCTTCTCCTCCATAATGCGCTGACCAATTGTCGATACCACCGTATGGCGTGGAACTAAGGAATGCTCTCCATTCTTTGAGATAAGAGGAGCTTACTACATCTTTGCCTGTAATATTTTTAGTGGCACTTACCGGATATACAAAGTGCATATCTGGATGTATGAATCGTTGGTTTTTGTAGCATGAGGGGCATTCTCCACAGGCATCATTTTCTGATGGTTTTTCGCAGTTTAGATAATTTGCAAAGGCCAGAGCCATGGGTAAGTTGGGGCTGCCAGGTTTACCCATAAATAGCTGAGCATGTGCCACATGATCACTACTTACTGAATTTATCAGCTGCTTTTTTACGTTGTCAAGTCCTTTTATATCAGCAAATAGCATATTATTCTTTTTCCCAGGTGCGGTATTTTGCAGTTAGTTCAAATACTTTATCTAAAATGTCTCTTTCAGTTTTGTCAAAGATGATCTGCCTTCTTTCCATCACTTTTTCGGCAACCTCACACGCTTTCTCAGCTCTGTAAGTTTCAAGGCCAGTTGCTCCTCCCCAAGTGAATGATGGAATAAAGTTTCTTGGTTGTCCGGCACCGAAGATGTTACAGGAGACTCCTACTACTGTGCCTGTATTAAACATGGTGTTGATGCCACATTTGGAGTGATCCCCCATCATCATGCCACAGAAAGTTTCTCCTGTGTCTGAAAAAGAGTCATGTTTATAACTCCAGAGACGGACAGGGGTGTAATTGTTTTTTAGGTTGGAGGTGTTGGTGTCAGCACCAAGGTTGCACCATTCGCCTATAACAGTATTACCTATATAACCTTCATGGCCTTTATTGCTATAGCCAAAAATTACAGAATTACTCACTTCACCTCCCACTTTGCAGTAAGGTCCTACAGATGAATCACCTCGAATTTTAGCTCCCATGCTCAATACTGAGCCTTCTCCTAAAGAAAAAGCTCCTCTGATCATAGCGCCTTCACTCACTTCTGTGTTTTTACCAATATAGATAGGTCCTTTTTCTGCGTTAATAACCGCAGCTTTAATGGTGGCGCCTTCTTCAATGAAAACATTCTCTTCACCATATACTATAGTGTGAGGATCTATAATGTCAGCAGAAGTACGATTATGAGTAATCAAATCAAAGTCAGCTCTGATCTGTTCCGCATTCTTTTTAAAAATTTCCCAAGTATTGCCTATAATAGTTACAGGTCGGTCATAAGGAAATTTCTCCATGGCGTCCAGCTGTTGTAAGTTGAGCTGGTTTACCTTGGCAGCAATCACCTGCTCGCCGGTGGTTAATAAAGTGTTTTCAGATAGGGAGAGTATAGCTTCTAGCAGCGCCTCGTCAGGGCATACTGCTCCATTGATCCATAGATTGTCTTCTGTATCTATCAATGGAAATTTTTCACTCAGATAGGCTTCAGTGCTAAAAGAAACATCGGTTTTCAGTCTTCTAGCCCATTTTTCAGAGATAGTGAGTATTCCTACTCTTATTTCCGAAACAGGCCGGGTGAATGTAAATGGAAGCAGCGAAAGCCTGATGGTTGGTTCATCAAAAAGGATAACATTCATGATTGCAAAAATAAAAAAGTCTTCAGGATAAATTCACCCTGAAGACTTTTTTATATGATAAATGTTATGCTTAAAGAATTACTTCTTTTTGTATTTTTTGTTGAATTTTTCAACTCTACCCGCTGTATCCACAAATAGTTTTTTACCAGTGTAGAAAGGGTGTGAAGCTGAACTAACCTCCACCTTAATTAGAGGGTACTCGGTTCCATCGTCCCATTTAATGGTTTCGCTTGATGACATGGTAGATTTAGTCAAGAACTTATAGTCACTTGATGTGTCGTAGAAAACTACCTCTCTGTACTCAGGATGTATGTCGTTTTTCATTTTATATACCTTTTCTTATCGTTCTTCCCAAAAGAGGCACAAAATTACTCATTTTAATTATAAGTGCAAGGGCTTTCGCCTTTATTTATTTGAACCTCTTTTATTAATTGTAATTATTAAGTTTTGGTAATGTAAAGGTAAATATAAAAATTCCATTATTTTGCACTTTTATATAGAAGGTCAGAATAAAGGCCCATTTTTTTATTATGAGAGATTTAAAGAGTGTTTTTCTTCTAATCGCGGTGTTGCTTCCGCTCTATTCACAAGCTCAGAGTGCTTTGGTACCGTTGAATTCCGATTATTATCATACTGTAGATAGGTATGAAATATTGGGGGGTGAGCTATATCCGGGCTTTTTTACTTCATGGAAAGGCTATGAAAGGGCTGACGTGGCGAAGTTTGTGGATTCTTTAAAGCTAGAAGATCATAATTGGAGTAAAAGTGATGCTTTTAATCTTGAATACCTGAGTAATGATAACTGGGAGTACGGGGATAGTTCTAATAACATAAGTAGAAAACCTATTCTTAAGCATTTTTATAGATCAAAATCAGACCTGTATCACGTAAAAGAGAAGGACTTTGATCTTCATGTTAATCCAGTTCTTTACTTATTGGGAGGTGTGGAGTCAGCTTCAAGTCAAAGGACTTATATTAATACCCGCGGTGTTGAAGTAAGAGGTATGATTGATGAAAAGGTCGGGTTCTACTCTTTTATAGGCGAAAATCAAGCTATTTTCCCTGAATATGTAATGTCTGATATTCGTCAGAATATAGTCGTTCCTCATGAAGGGTTTTGGAAGGGGTATAAGGATAGTGGAGTAGATTTTTTAACAGCTCGGGGGTATATAACTTTTAATGCTACTAAGCATATTAACCTGCAGTTTGGTCATGATCGCTTCAAAGTAGGAAACGGCTACCGATCTTTAATTCTGTCTGATTATGCGCCAGGGTACTTGTTCCTGAAAATGCAGACAAAAGTATGGAAGCTGAACTATACCAATCTTTTTACTGAGATGACTGCCAATGTAGAAGGTAATAGTACCGGACTTACTGGTAGCAGAAACTATGATAAGAAATTCATGTCTCTTCATCATTTGAGTTTAAATATAGGAAAGAAACTCAATGTAGGCGTTTTTGAGGCAGTTGTTTTTAGTAATGCTGATTCAACTGGAAATAATAGTTATGAGCTTAAATACCTTAATCCTATCATTTTTTACAGAGCAGTAGAACAGCAAAATGGAAGCTCTGATAACGTGCTATTAGGAGCAGATTTCAAATGGTTTCCTGTTAAGAAAGTATCTCTTTATGGTCAGTTTGTATTAGATGAATTTGTGCTGGAAAACTTCAAATCTGGTAGTGGATGGTGGGGAAATAAATATTCTTTACAACTAGGAGCTGAGTATGTAAACGCATTAGGTATAGATAATCTTGATTTGCAGGTGGAAACCAATATTGCCAGACCGTATATCTATAGCCATGATACTGATTTTGGTAGTTATTCACATTATCAGCAGTCATTAGCCCATCCGTTGGGAGCCAATTTTAATGAAGTGGTTGGTATATTGAGATATCAGCCCATGGGTAGGTTGCAAGTTACCGCCAAACTCATCAGAGCTGAATATGGCACTGATGGTGAAGATCAGAACTGGGGAGGAAATATTTTATTAAAAAATCAGACACGAGAGCAGAATGAAAATAATGAGATTGGGCAAGGAGTAGGTACTACACTTATGTATGGTAGTTTAGCCCTCTCTTATCAGTTTAAGCATAATTTGTTCGTAGATCTTACCCATATTTACCGAGATCTTAAGAGTGATCAGGAGAGTTTAGATGAAAATACTAATTACACCTCTTTGGCACTTCGGTGGAATATTCCTCACAGGTACCACGAGTTTTAATTTGAAACGGGTAAATTCGCAGATTGTAGGGTTAATGGGTTAATAAAAGTTATGAAACTGTTCTTTAGAGTATTTAGGTATGCACACCATTTAAAAGTGCTATTTCCTCAATATGTATTATATATATTTCTTAGTGCGGCTTTCAGTGTAGTGAATTTTGCGATGCTGATTCCTTTACTCAATGTGCTATTTGGGCAGGACACCGCCAAGCAATTTGAAAAGCCTACTGAGTTTTCACTGTCGTTAGATTACGCTACAGATTATTTTAACTACTACTTTACTACCATAGTAGAGAATGAGGGTAAAAAAGAGGCACTCATGTTTGTGTGTCTGATAGTGGTAGTATCTGTATTGATGACTAATGTGTTTAGGTATTTGGCCGCTATTGTTAGTGCCAGAGTAAGGTTAGATGTGATCAAGAATTTACGGATGTCCATTTATAATAAAGTGTCCATCATGCATCTAGGCTTTTTCTCTAATGAAAGAAAGGGTGATTTGATGTCTCGAATCACCAATGATGTGCAGGAGGTGGAAAACTCAGTGCTTAATAGTCCTAAATCATTATTAAGGGAGCCGATTCAGGTAATATTTTACTTTGTTACACTTTTCGCTATTTCATATAAGCTTACTTTATTCACTATATTAATATTGCCTATATCAGGCGGTGTATTGGGGTATGTGGTGAAAAAACTGAAAAGAAAAGCCGTTCAAAGTCAGGAATCTTTAGGCCGAATAGTGAATATTTTGGATGAAACACTAGGAGGTATACGCATAGTGAAGGCATTTAATGCTTTGAATTATGTGAGAAAGAAGATGGATGATGAAACAGACTTCTTTAAAAAAGTAAACCTTTCTTATGCTCATAGAAAAGAGATGGGATCACCTATCTCTGAAGTATTGGGAGTAGGTATAGTTACCATTATCCTTTACTATGGAGGTAGCTTAGTACTGGAAAACGATGCTTCATTGAATGCTAGCCAATTTATAGCTTATCTGGCTATTTTCTCTCAAATCATTTCACCTGCTAAAGCATTTTCTCAAGGAATATCCACAGTGCCTAAAGGCCTGGTGGCAGCGGATAGAATATTTAGCGTTATAGATACTAAGCCAGCCATTACAAATAAGCCTAATGCCAAGGTTTTGCCTGCTTTTGAAAAGGAACTTACTTTTGAGCATGTAGATTTTGCTTATGAGAAAGAAAAGGTTCTGAGTGATATTAATCTCACTATACCTAAAGGTAAAATGGTGGCTTTGGTTGGTCCTTCAGGTGGAGGTAAGTCTACACTGGCTGATTTAATCCCGCGCTTTTATGACCCTACAGGAGGGGGCATTAAAATTGATGGTGAAGATTTGAGAGACTATGACATTGATTCTATCAGAAAGCATATGGGTATTGTTACTCAGGAATCTATACTTTTTAATGACACTATTTTTAACAATATTGCTTTTGGTATAGAAGGAGCCAAGCGTGAAGATGTAATACAGGCTGCGAAAATTGCTAATGCACATGATTTTATAGAGGGAATGGAAAACGGCTATGATACCAATATTGGAGATAGAGGTATGAAGCTTTCCGGTGGGCAAAGGCAGAGAATAAGCATAGCGCGCGCTGTATTGAAAAATCCGCCGATATTGATTTTGGATGAAGCCACTTCTGCGCTGGATTCAGAATCTGAAAGGCTGGTACAGGATGCTCTTTCTAACCTTATGAAAAACAGAACATCACTGGTAATAGCACACAGATTAAGTACCATACAGTATGCTGACGAAATAGTAGTTATACAGGACGGAAAGGTGATAGAACGCGGTTCTCATACCGAATTATTGAGCCAGGAAGGCATGTATAAAAAGCTAAATCTGATGCAGAATACTTGATTAATTTTTGTATTTTTAATTTTAACGGAAGTAATTATTCTATAATTTGCCCTCTTTCAATGTATTAATTTATGAAGAAGCCAAAGTCTATATTTTATCTAATCTATTTTTTATTCCATGTTTCTCTTTTACTAGCCTCAATCTATGTAAACTATATGTCTGAGGACCTACAGTTTCTTTTTAAATTGAAAGGACATATGGATCTCATGATTTATGTTACCATTTTAGGTCTGATATTGTTTTTTATAGATGTGGTGCTGATAACCATGGAGGTCAGATCACATAAAAAAGAGAAAGAAAGACTGGAACATGAAATTAATTCACTTAAAGCAAAAATGTTTGATTTGCAGTCAGTAAGTGGTACTCAAAGAACTGCTAATACTGCCGTAGAAGGTAAAAAAGAGGAAGAGACAGACCAATAATTATTTATGAGTAACTTACAGTTGATAAAGCAGGAGCTATTGCAGGCTTCTGATGTGTTGGATGATTTTTTAACAGACACTACCAATATTCAAAAGATTGAAAGTGCGGCTAACTTGTTTGTAGAAAGCTTTAAGAAAGGGGGCAAGGCCATATCTTGCGGTAATGGAGGTTCCCATTGTGATGCAATGCATTTTGCTGAAGAGCTCACCGGCAGGTTTCGTGATGAAAGAAAACCCTTGCCTGCAGTGGCAATTTCAGATTCCAGTCATATTACCTGCGTAGGTAATGATTATGGATATGATAAAGTGTTTTCACGTTTTGTAGAGGCTTTAGGAACAGAAAATGATGTGCTTTTAGCGATAAGTACTAGCGGTAATTCCCGAAATATTATAGAAGCAGCACGTGTGGCCAGAGCTAATGGCGTAAAAGTAGTAGCGCTTACTGGTAACGGCGGAGGCGAACTGGGTGAAATGGCTGATCTGGAAATTCGTGTGCCCCATTATGGCTATGCGGATAGAATCCAGGAAGTACACATCAAAGTAATACATATTCTTATCATGCTCATTGAAAAAATGGTGTAATTATGCTAGCAAAGACTTTTGGAGCGGCAGTTTACGGAGTTGATGCAAAAATTATTACCATAGAAGTAAATGTGGGGCAGGGTACCAAGTTTTTTATGAGTGGCCTGCCTGACAGTGCTGTAAAAGAGAGTGAGCACCGCGTAGAATCAGCGGTGAAATTTCATAGATTTAGAATGCCTCGCCAAAAGGTGGTGGTGAATTTGGCACCTGCTGACATTAAAAAGGAAGGTAGTGCTTATGATTTGCCTATCGCGTTAAGCATTTTACAAGCTTCTGATCAGATCGTGGCAGAAAAGCTTTCCCAATATGTTATCATGGGAGAGCTGTCATTAGATGGTGAGCTGAGGCCTATTAAGGGGGTTTTACCTATAGCAATTGAAGCTCGAAAGAATAAATTTAAGGGCTTTATCCTGCCTAAAGAAAATGCCAGAGAAGCAGCCATTGTTAATGATCTGGATATAATCGGAGTAGAGAATATTAAAGAGGCAGTCGACTTTTTTGAGGGTGAGCTGCAAATAGAGCCTTTAGTAATAGACACTAGAGATGTGTTTATGGCTGAGCTAAATAACTATGATTTCGACTTTAAAGATGTTCAAGGTCAGGAAAATATAAAAAGGGCATTGGAAATTGCCGCAGCTGGCGGCCATAATGCTATTATGATAGGTCCTCCCGGGGCTGGAAAAACCATGCTGGCCAAGCGGTTGTCATCCATTTTGCCTCCTTTGTCTCTGGTGGAAGCACTGGAAACTACTAAAATACATTCTGTAGCAGGTAAGCTGGGAGCTAAGGCCAGTCTTATATCAACAAGGCCATATCGTGCCCCTCACCACACCATTAGTGATGTGGCTTTGGTAGGTGGTGGAGGGAATCCACAACCTGGAGAAATTTCGTTAGCTCATAACGGAGTATTGTTCTTAGATGAATTGCCGGAATTTAAGCGAACTGTTTTAGAGGTAATGCGTCAGCCTATGGAAGAGCGTAGAGTCACCATTTCACGAGCCCGTATTTCGCTAGACTACCCCGCTAATTTTATGCTGATAGCCAGTATGAATCCATGTCCTTGTGGATATTATAACCATCCTGAAAAGGAATGCGTATGTGCTCCTGGTGTGGTGCAGCGCTATCTCAGCAAAGTAAGCGGCCCTTTACTAGACAGGATTGATCTGCATGTAGAAGTGACTCCGGTATCATTTGATGAAATGACGGCTAATAGAAAAACTGAAAGCAGCGAAGAGATCAGAGATAGGGTGATACAAGCGCGAGATAAACAGATAGAGCGCTTTAAGGAGACACCAGCTATCTATTGCAATGCCATGATGCCTTCTCAAATGGTAAAAGAGGTATGTGATATCAATGAAGCTGGCCGTACACTATTAAAAACCGCCATGGAAAAGTTAGGTCTCTCAGCCCGAGCCTATGATCGTATCCTGAAAGTGTCTCGCACCATAGCTGACCTGGCAGGCACTGATGAAATAAGAATTGAACACTTGGCCGAAGCTATTCAGTACCGAAGTCTGGATAGAGATGGTTGGGCAGGGTAGTGTGTGGTTAAGAAATTTATTCATTAAGTAAAGTAGATAAATTTAGGTATGAACTCATTGTTTGGAGTCATTTATATTCGTTTATTGAATATGGAATCTTTATGAAGTCAAAATGTCTACTCTAAAGGAAACTCAAGTTGGTTATTTTTTGACCTATGATCTTTGGAAGTCTGCCAAGGATCTGTTGGATTATCAAATAAATGATAGGAAGGATTATAAAATTTATAACACTTTTAATTTTCTTTATTTTGAGCAGGTAATAAGAAAAACAGAAAGGTTAAAATCTAAGGCTTATTATAACGAACGTATCTCAAATAATCTATTTTATGGTTTTGAAAGAGAGTTTTTTTTGCATAAATATACCATTCCTAAAATAGGCGCTGGTTTAAGAAATTATTACTTTTTCAGCTACCCTATGCAGCAATTAATGTATGCGTTTGGACTTTATATTCTGCGGGTAACACATGAATTCTTAACAGGGGAGAAGGGTAAAAAGATAAAATCTTTTTACGGTGGTGACTTGAAGTTTGAAAAAAACAAACTAGTTCTTAAAGAGAAGACAACCCTATATTATTCTCGTTATAAAGAATTTAAAAGTGAGTTACAAGAAGTAACGGAAGACCCTGAGGACAAAATAATTATTAGGTTAGATATTCAAGATTACTATGACAATATAAGTATTAAAAAATTACTTGATCTGATTGAAATTAATGTTAAATCTAGTGTTTTAAAAAAGAATAATTTTGATTCAGCTACTAAAGAGCAAATTGAATTTTATTACCGCTTTTTAAGCGACGGCATTGACAATATTCCTCAGTCAGATAATAATATTATTTCTGGCTTTATTGGATATTTGTATTTAACCTTTGGTGATTTAATTATAGAAGATGTAATCAATGAGCTAAATGAAGGATTCAGAAAAGTCGACTATAGAATTGTTAGATATGTTGATGATATTTATGTTTCTCTAGACTTTAAGCACTATCCTAACTTTGAATTGAAATTTGATAAAGAACTTAGATATCAATTTGTTCAGAGATTATTAAATAAAATAGCAGATAAATTTCACGCTGAATTAAATTTAAGATTTAATAATAAGGTACAGGTATTTGAAGTTGGCAATGCAGATGAAAGAAATAGGTTTCGGAGTTTAATGAATAAGGTTTCCGAAGATTACCCTGAAGCTCAATTAAAGAAGGGGCTGTCGCCTTCAGAGCAGTTTACTAAATTACTTAATGTTACTGATGATATAAAACAAAAGGGCATCAGTAAATTTCACAAAAATTTGGATGAATTTGATAGAGAAACTCTTAAATATGTATATGATAAACATGTTTTGAATTTGATACAAAATAACATTCCAAAGCTTGAAAGAAAGTTCAAGGATTTCAATTATGAACTTTTACATGTTTATCCTCAGCCATTAATAATTTTGATATCTGCTTGCACTGAGGCTCTGGAAAGTCTTGAGAGTCACTTATTGTCGAAAAGCATTTTCACAACATTTGATTTATGGATATTACTAGTTTTGCTGTCACAACCTAAATTTTCAAATAGAGGGGCGTTATTCAAAAAGCTTGGAGAGAGTGAAAAATTTAGGCCTGTTTTTGAATTTATACGTTCAAAGAAAGTATCTGATAATGCTAATACAGGCTATTATAGTGTTAATTTCAGGAAAATGAAGCAAATTATAAACTATGCTAGTTTTGTGGAACAAATTCGCCAAAGGGTGTTTGCAGAAAGGCAAAATTATTATTCCGTATCCTTGAATCATTTGTTAAATGAAATCCATTTTGTTTGCTATGTATCTGAAGGTGAAAAAGGTGAGATTAAAAACTATAATGCAGGTAATGTAGAACAATATTTGAAGTCAATATATTTAGATAATAACACAGTTATACAAATTAGGAATCTGTTTGATCGACGTAATAATAATCCTATCTCTCATGCTGGTAGTGATTCTAGAATTGCTTGGGGAGTTAGTAAACAAGAATATTATGTGTATAAAGGTTATGTATCCAAAGTATTAGATTGGATTTGCAACAAAAAACTGGACAATAAATTAAGCACATTTAGATTGGTTTTGTTTAT
>NZ_JAESIY010000050.1 GCF_016757215.1 Fulvivirga sediminis | reverse complement strand
TAAGTGACTTTTTTACTTCTGATGTACAAGGTAGTGCCCAGCATGGTAAAGAAAAAGATTGCAATACAAGCACTAGCAATTTTAATAATAGTAGAGCGCTCCTTATCAATTTCTGATTGCTTCACATCTTTGTAATGATTTTGGATCTCAGTATCGAGTAATACCTGCAGTTTTTTGTAATCCAATTGATCAATCACTTCAGCCTTGAGTTTTTCTTGCTGCCTACGTATATCCTCTATTCTGAAAATATCATTAATCGACAGCTTGGCACTTTCCTTAGCCATTGCTCGTTGAGATTTAGATATTA
>NZ_JAESIY010000005.1 GCF_016757215.1 Fulvivirga sediminis | reverse complement strand
CACAGTAAGCTTCTTTGAAGGCTAGCTTCTTGAGGCTAGAGACATTGTCTCTTCTAAAAAAAGTAATTTCGCCCGATTTAGTGGCGGTGCCAGATGAGATCCATTCGAAAAAATCGATTTTCACATTAGATTCTATGACTAATTGTACGAGTCCACCCCGGGGTTTGGCGCTGGGTCTTCCGGTTTCGTCAGTGCTTTGTTTTAAACCAAAGTCACATTCTAAAATATTGAACTCCTCATCATCTAAAGTCAGCTTTGCTAAGAAAGACATGATAGTAAATAAGTTTAAATAAGAAATGGCCAAAAAATAAATTGGCTTTATATAGAGCCTATTTAGACAACAAAAGAAAGAGGTTGCGTCAAAAGTCGCTTTTAAGTCAGATTGAGTGTTTCGAAATTATTATTCGAGTGTCGCAATGTGACCTTTGCTCATAAGCAGCTACTTTTGGAACAACCTCTTCAATTATACTTTAATTAAGGTGGAAAAAATTACACCCACTCATTTACATGCTCGCCATTACCTACTTTGATTACTCTTGCAGAAAGAGTAATAGTTTCTGTCATAGGGTTATCGCCAGAAGAATTGAAATTTTCTTTATACTTAACGGCATATGCGTTTTCAAAATCTAACTGCTTAGAGGTAGCATCAGTGTCTCTCTTAAGGAAAACAACAGAACCATCTCTCATTTCAAAGTTATTGAACATCCAATCAGAAAGGCTAGTATCTGCAGTAGACTCTACCTCTATGGTAATCATGCCTCCTCTGGTAACAGAAGAAGGACGGCCAGTGGCGTCAGTTTCTTGGTTTAAGCCATAGTCGCAGCTTAATACGTTGTACTCATTTCCACCAACTTTCAATTTTGCTTTAAAAGACATAGTAATAAAATTTAAAATTTATAATAATAATAAAATAGTTATAATAATGATTGTGACTTGCACGACTCGAAACTATGAAAAAAAAATTTTTCCAAAAAATTTGAACATTGATAAAAGGTAACCGTTATTGTGTATTTTATTTTATAAATAACTGATGTATAGGGTAATAAATTTTATTTTGGGCTAAATAAAAAATTTCAATTTGTGTAAAATTTTTTAAAAAATTAGAATAATCCAAGTTTGATTTGTTTGGCTTAGAAAAAAGAGAGTGAAGTGCATGATTCAATTTTCTCTGAATTATAGGCTATTTTGAAGTTCGAACATAGACTAATGTGGAGTGAGGTTATAAAATTCTGATTTTCAATTTTTTCTCACCTCACGACGGTATAGCAAGATACCACCACTGGCGAGTCAGTTTGAGTCACGTCGAAAGATAGACGATCGGCACTGATTCATGATCTAGTTGAATTGTGTCAGCTTTTTTTACTTCCCCAGGAGTCATCTCGACGCAAGGAGAGATCTATGCATGTAATTAGCAGAAGTCTTTCAAATCATTGCACCTTCAATTAGCTTTCTGCATTCCATAACCTAGTTTCGTTACTTTTTTGCAATCGATCAAAAAAGTAACAAAAAAATCTTTCTTGCTGTAAGGTCTTCCGCTCACATGAGTATTTCATAGTGATGAACTACCACTAAGAGCTTGAGAAAAACCTGTTTTTTAATCTTCTTTGACCTCACGAAGGTACAGCAAGATGCAAGCGCTGGCTAGTCAGTTTGAGTTACGTCGAAAGATAGACGATCGGCACTGATTCATGATCTAGTTGAATTGTGTCAGCTTTTTTTACTTCCCCAGGAGTCATCTCGACGCAAGGAGAGATCTATGCATGTTATTAGCAGAAGTCCTTCCAATCACTGATTAGTAAGTAGTGGATGAACCATGAGCATGAGATCACAGCCCTCCACGCCGTTGAGGCAAGGATGATTTTAATCAAGTTTAGAAGGCTGTTGTTAGCCGTTTTATTCTGGTATCAGCAAGTTCCACTTTATGTAAATCTTCTGTATAAAAAAAGGCTTTATCAAAACTAAATAGTTCTGATAAAGCCTCTCAACTTATGATTTACCAGGTTTTACACCCAAGCATTTTCATGCTGACCATCGCCAATTTTAATTACTCTGGCTGAGATGGTAACAGTTTCTGTCATAGCATTTCTGCCTATGGCATCGAAGTTTTCCTTATACTTTACAGCATAAGCATCTTCAAAAATTAATTCTTTAGAAGTAGCATCCGTATCTCTTTTTAAGAATACGATAGAGCCATTTCTCATTTCAAAGTTGTTAAACATCCAGTCAGAAAGGCTAGTGTCAGCTGTAGATTCTACTGTAATAGTGATCATACCACCTCTGGTAACAGCAGAAGGACGACCAGTAGCGTCAGTTTCTTGGCTTAGGCCATAATTACAACTAAGCACATTGTACTCTTTGCCTGCAACTTTAAGTTTAGCTTTAAAAGACATAATAATAAAATTTAGATATGTATAATTATAATAAATTCTCTATCTGTAATAAACCGGACGGTTTGAATTATGTGCGAATATAAAAAGAGTTATTCAATATATTTCAAGAAACTCTTTCGCAAATAATCACATCATTCTCTTTTAGGTTGTTCGCTTCTATGGTTTTGTTATAATTGATGAACTTTGGAGTGCCCATCCAGTTGGGTTTTGTGTAAAATATCCAGCCTGTAGGGTTGTTATCCTTATCTAAATAAGTGATGCCATTGCCGGGGTGGGTTTCATTGTAGTCATTAATGAAGAAGTAGAATAGCTTTCCAAATTCCATTCTTTCAGGGGCTTTTAACCGGAAGTTGCTAAACTCTGTTGAGTTATCTCCTTTTTCAAACTCAAAAGAAAGTACCAGGGGATTGACTAATTCATCTTCTTTAGGCTCTTTTATCGTTACTCCGGCAGGATAAAACCATTTTTTGTAGATAGGCGTAGGTACCAAAAGTGCAAATTCAAATAATTTTACTATCAGCAAGGGGATGATGAATGGGGTGGTGCTAAGTAAAAAAGTAAAGGTATAATAAGGCTTATATAAATCACAGATAAACATGAAGCCTATCATGCCTATAAAAATTGTAACTATAGTAAATAGGAATTCAGCCCAGAAGCTACCCGGCTTTTCTGAAAGGTTAGTAAAGATCTTTCGTAAGCCAAATACATGTAATACTCCTAAAAGGAAGAATACTACTTGAAAGCTTATGAAGTTATTGATAGGTAAGTTCTGTAGTACGTTGTCGCTAGCCAGAAAGCCCGTTACTCCAAAGAGTATTATGACTACTAGCATGTAGATGAAGAATTTCTTAGCGTCTTTAAGGAAGAGCTTTTTCAGTTTGGTCACTACTGTCATTAGTAATGCCGTGATAATAAGTAATACTATTCCCAGCGTTATCATGGTTGTATTTAAGGTTAAAAAATATTTAAAAATTATAAACGAGTGTTGAGTCCAAGCATTGGCGTGTGATCATCATCAAGCAGGAACTCAGCCTCATGTTTGTAATTAAGTATATTAAGCGTGGTTTCTACCTCCAGAGGAATAAAGAAGTCAAAAAATATGTTAGTAACTTTAGATAATATACCTCCTTCTAAAAAGTGATGTATGTTATCATTATGAACTGGCCCTATTTCTACATCATAGTAAGGGTATAAAACCTCGTCTTCTTCATCTCCAAGAATAAAATCTACGCCTAATTTATAGTCTTGTTTATTGTTTTGGGTTTTGCCGTTATTAAAATCGTACTTTCTAAAATTTTTGGTGATAGTAACTTTCTCGTTAATCACCTTTTCTAACGCCAGGGCGGTAAGGGCTTCTTTACCCGCTATTTTATAAGCAAGAGGCAGAAGTTTTAGCAGTCTCAGGTTATATTTTACAGGAATATCAGGATTTAAGCCCCAAAAACGAATCAGAAAATCATCATTAAGATTGTTGAAGTCATCAACTAGTTGCCTCTCTTTTTGCTCTATTTTTACTTTCTGAACAAATAATTCATTCTCAATAGGAGCGAAGAAGCTTCTGGCACTTTTTTCTTCCTCTTTATATTTCCTGCGTATTTTTTTATAGTCGTTGCCATCATTGTCTTTTATTTTTTCATGAAAGAAGCCTTCTGGCAGCAGGTCATATAGGCTGTTACGTGCTAAGTTTAGCTGTATTTTTGGAGGAGCTTCTAGCAGGCTGAAAAAATTGACATCTATAATGTCAGTTCGATATGAGCGGGAAAAGGTGCCCTTATTAAATATGTCGATGTCAGAATAATCTAACTCAGAGTTTTTTAAAGCTTCAGAGACTAATACCTCAGCTCTTAGATGCTGGTAAAAAAGAAGTAGCTCTTTGTAAACTTTTTTAATTTTATCCTTTTCCATTTTTGCTGTCTGGATAATATAATTTAATTATTTTCTGCGCTTGTGTTTATGGGCTTCCTGCCTGCTGCTACAAACATTTTTTGCCAGTAGCTATCAGAGAGGTTGCTTATTTGCACGCCGCTATGCCCTTCTGCATCATGGTTAGAAGCAGCATGTACAAAACGCTGATTATCTAAGTATACACCTACGTGTGTTATAGGTAGGTACTGAGCACCCTCGCTATTGAAAAAGAGTAAGTCACCTTCTTGTAAATATTCCTGACCTCTAAATTTATCAGTGTCAGGTGACATAAATTGCCTTTCGGCGGTTCTTTCAATAAGCTTGTTGTATACGTCATGATAAAGGTATTGTACAAAGAAAGAGCAGTCTATACCCGCTTTGTCTTCTCCTCCCATTTTGTATGGAGTGCCTATCCATGATTCAATAAACTCATATAAATCCAGATTAGTAACCTTTTCAGGAGGGACTCCTATTATCTCACCATACTTTTCCTGAATAGGAAGTATGGTAGGCTCTTCGGGTTGAGGATCTACATCATTATCGTCTAGATGTGATAGGGATGATTGACTCTTGCACCCTTGTATACCTGCCAATAAAACAACTAAAAAAAATATTCTGCAATTAGAATTCATTTCCCCACATGATTTTTCCAAAGATAATATACATCAAAAGTTTTTTCCTCTCGTTAGGGGAATTATTTTATTTTTTGAGATTAAGGTTTGGAAATATTAAAAATTAATACCTTTGTATTCGATTTTTTCTGAGATGTGTCATATTTTTGGCTTTTGACAGTTGAGACATTTTTTTACTTAGGTACATTTTTTATGTTAAGCTCTTTTTATAAATTTCCTTTGAATACTTCTGATATTGTATCTAAAAAGGAAGCTGACAGGTGTGATCTATCTGCCTCTATTTCTAATTTTATTCGACTTATCATGACTTCTCAGTTTGGAGAATGTGCATTTGACGATTCTTTTGGATCTATAATTTGGGAGATGGATTTCGATAACCTTACTTCAAATCAAAAATTAAAAAATATTATTACGAATTCGCTTTTAACGAGTATAGCTGGCAAAGAAACAAGGATTAAGGACTTAGATATTAGCGTATTGATCATTGAGGATGAGTTTGAACACCTGTACGATCAATTCCGCGTTAAGAAGAGATTAGAAATATCTCTTAGGGCGGTGATTAGAGCTACTAATGAGCCTTTTTCTTTTTATGATAAGTTTTACATAGCGCCGCTATCTTATTAAAGAGACGATTTTGAACAAGACCAGTGAAATAAAAAACAGGATGATTAAAAGGGCTGCCTCATTGTGGGGAGTTCAGCCTAATGAGATAGAAACATCCTTTGATCCGTTAGTAACTTTACTTATAGATGCTTGTGCTACAGAAGTAGCAAAAATATCGAGTGAAGTAAATAATTCTCAAAGCCGAATTACAGAGCAGCTAGTGCAGCTCATGACTCCTGAAACTTTATATGGAGTAAGGCCTGCTCATGGCATAGCTCACGTTATGCCAGTGGCTAGTGATAGTGATATAAAGCCGGAAAACCTTTTTTATTATAATAAAAAGATTGGTGGAGATGAGGCTAACCTAAAAAATATATTTTTCTCGCCAGTGCAGGAGTTCAAGTTGGTGAATGCCGCTATTACGCATATGCTTTGTGATCATGATATGTATCAGGTGGAGATGAAAACCTTAACATCTGTCTCTGAAGAAGTAAGCGCTGAGTCTACACCTAGCCCGTCTACGATATATCTGGGTATACAGCCTGGTAATGACAACGTAGACTTGATCAATACTTCGCTGTTTTTTGAGATTATGGATGTGCAAGATAGGGAGTTGTTCTACCATCACTTGCGACAAGCGGAGTTTTTCTATCAGGAAGAGCGTATTAACATTTCGGTAGGTTATAAAGATAATGAGCTAGAGGAGATGAAAGACCTCGAGGCCTTATTTTCTGCCACGCCTGATAAGACCAGAAATATTGAATCTGATGTAAAGAAGATATATGCAAAACATTTTGTGACCATAAATTCTTCGGTGATGCTAGATAAAGGTGCCAAGGTCCCCGATGAAGTGATGAGCGCCGGGGGTGCGGAGTTGGAAGAGGTTTGTTGGATTAAAGTGGTCTTCCCTAGTGTGATAAGTAATACTGTGTTGAAGAATGTTTTTTGTTCATTTAATGCTTTTCCGGTCATTAACAGAAATCAGCAGTTGGTTTCCTATCAACTGAAAGATTTTATAGATATAGTTCCGGTAAGTACGCTTGATATGTTCTTGGATGTAAAAAGTGTGACTAATACGTCTGGACAGCAATATTACCATAAGGAAAACACGGAAGGGCAGGAGGAGAAAGGTACCTATGAGCTGAGAAGAGATAATTTAGGTAAGCTTGATTCTAGAAAAGCGAGAGAATATCTGCTTCATATGGTGGATTTGCTAAAGGATGAGAGTGCAGCCTTTAGTTTATATGGAAATGATTTCTTGCAGACGATAGTAAAAAAGCTCAATCAAAATATAGCTTCATTAGAAAAGAAGCTTATTGATATCAATGAATATGTTGCTGAAACGAATTATTTAACCATAAAGCCGTACAAGCCTAAAGATACATTGCTGGTAGAGTACTGGGTTACTAATGGCGAAGAGGCTAATCATATCAAAACAGGATCAGCTTTGCAGACCTACAAGGGGAGTGAGTTGCGACAAAAAGGTGTTTTTCTTACTTCTACTTTTCAAGGGAAAAACGCACTGAATACAGAAGAACGCCTACAGGCATATAGAAGGGCATTGCTAACTAGAAACAGAATAGTTACTAAAGAAGACGTAAAGGCGCTTTGTTTTGAGCTGTGTGGGAATAAGGTGGAGCAAGTTGAAATTAAGAAAGTTTTTAAAAATAGTGTTGGCAATAATAAAGGGTTAATACCCACTATGGAGATTTCTTTAACGGCAAGCCAGAATGAAGAGGTTTCAGACTATGAGTGGGATGCTATAAAAAGTAACCTATTAAATATCTTGGAGAAGCAATCGCTGAGCGTTTTTCCTTATTTCGTTACAGTACTAAAATAATTTTTTTGCAATGGGTGCGAATTCTTTTAAGAATAATCATATTGACCAGAGTGTTATTTTATTTTTCATCTTCACCATTCTGGCTTCATCTTCAGTATTTGCGTACAGATATTTTACTAACAAGCCATGTGTGCCTGTAGAATTTGAGGTAGAGGCCAATAATTTTAGGGTAGGTGAAATAATACGTTTTGTAGATAAGACTACTGAAAAAGGAAGTAGAGAATGGCATTTTGGTGATAGTTCTAAGGTAGAGTCGGGTTCTTCCACTTTTCATATTTATGATAGACCAGGAGAGTATGAGGTGAGTTTAGTGCTCGATGGCAGGTGCGAGGGATTTGCTAATATCACCATATTGGAAAAGGCCTTTATTTTAGATTCCACTCTTCTGGCAACATTTTCTATTCCAGAATCTATCAGAGTGGGAGAGACATTGAAGATTAAGGACGAGACTAAGGCTGCAAAATCTTGGGAATGGAGGTTCGGTGAAACTGCAGAAGTAAACTCTACTGAGCAGAATCCTTCCTATGTTTATCAGGAACCGGGCTTGAAGACTATCTCTTTGGTAGTTAATGGAGATGTACGATATGCCACAAAGAAGAAGATAAATGTACTGCCTGTTATTAAAGAGCACAAGCTTAAAAAGACGGTAGTGAAGAAGAAGGCAGAAGCTCCTCCTTCAATTAAATACAAACCTAAGGAACTCAAGGAAGAACCTAAGGAAGAGTTTAGAGCGCCAGACATTAGTACCCGAGATTTTGGTGCGAAGCTTTTAGAGGTGGCAGATGAAAAGGCTAGTGCTAAGGATTTTAGCGAATATATATGTGATAATCTACAGATGCCTATGTCTGCTAAAGGAAAAAAGACCACGTTCGTAGAGTTCTGTGAGAAAATTAAAGGGAAGAAGCTTAAAATTAAGGAGCTTGAATTATTTAGAAATAAAAAGAACAATTGTGTAGAGTACATTACTATACGATATTCAACAAAACTGTTTTAGTGATATGGAAAAGGTAGATGGTAATTACTTAAGAGTTAATTGGGTAGACGGTATGAAAATCAATAAAGATCGATTTATTGATACCGAAAATGCACTGATGCAATATTCCCATAATATTGGCATGAGTGGATTAAGTCCCAATAGTTATGGCTTGCTTCCAGCTTCTGAAGGGGAGGATAGCGTAAGGCTTATGTTTTCTCTTGATGGTCAGAGTAATGTTCAGGTAAAGCTAATAAAGTGCAGAGCTATTACTTTAGGCGGCTGCTTAATTTCTATCACGCCAGAAATATCTGGCTTTTTAGAGAGGCAGGGCAAGAGTCTTTCCGTTAATCAATCCATAGATGATGATCAGACAGAGTACTTGATAGTGCTTAGTGTTAATCCATACAAAAGAATTCCTATAGGGGATGCCGATCCTAATGAGGAGCCTCCAAGGCACCCCTATGCTATTCCTGAGTATAGCCTAAGTATTATAAGTAAGCAACAGGCTAATTTAGAGGAGTTTGGGGCATATCACTTGACTATAGGTAAGATCGTAAATTTAGAAGGTGAACAGCCTTACTTAGCTGAAGATTTCATTCCCCCTAGTGTGTCTATTGCCAGTCATCCAGACCTGGTGTATACACATGCTGAAATAGGTACCTTCTTTAATGCTTTAGAAAATTACTCTATGAGCGTAATCCATAAGGTGTATCAGAAGAAACAGAATAATGACCTTGCCAGAATGGTTATGTCTCTCTGTGAAAACACCTTGCAATATGTGGGAGGCATGATTACAGAATATCGCTTGCAGGATAAGTATGCTCCGCCAGTTTCTACCATAGCTAAGTTAATGTCTTTGGCTAGAGTGATTAAAAACAGTATTGATATTTATGCTGGTACTGGTAAAGAAGAACTGCTTAACTATCTTTCTGATTGGTGTGATGTGAATCAGGGAGCGTTTGAAAATGCCCTTACCGAAATGATAGAGCTCAATTACCAGCATACAGACATAAATTCTGCTCTTAACAAAGTGGCAAACTTTAGTAAACTGATGCTTGCTTTGTACAAAAAGCTGCACGAACTAGAATACATAGGTAAGAAAACAGATTCGAACATATTTGTGAAAGAAGAGGTGATAGCTAAGCCAGAAGTGAAGAGCAGAAGGAGTTTTTTGTTAGATTAAAATAATAAGACCAGCATAAATGAAACCGGAAAACAGTAAGGATAGAAGAAATAGTGTAATAAAATTTGCAGTACTTTTTGTATTTACAGTTTGTGTAATAGTAGTAACTATTTTCTTTGATTTTGATACGCTTCCTGCTAAGGAGAATGAAGTGTTAAGGGTCCAGGCTAAAGTAATAGAATCGGAAATGGAGTATCAGAAGGAGTTCTCTTCACAACTGATCGAAATTAGGGGGCTGATAGATTCTTTGGATGCGCCAGGGCAGAATATTCAATATGTTAATGCACTGCTGAATGCAAAGATTGTAGATTTACAAAAATCGATACCTAAGGAAGATTCTACCTTTAGATATGATATGTATAGCAATATTGTAAAGTCATATGTTGATTTGCAGGCAGCCAAGAACAAGTTGAAGGAGTACGAGGAGGTAGATGCTCAGCTAGAAGAGTATGAGGAGGAGCTAGAAAGGGTAAACCAAGAATTGGAGCAGGCTAATAGATATCTGGATGCTATGCGCCGATAAAGAATAGAAGGACTAGTTAAAATGAGAATGCCTCTGTGATTGATTCAATCACAGAGGCATTTTTTTATTCTATAGTGCTGGGAAGATCTCCATTAAGCCATTGATTACGAGCTGTCAGTTCTTTCTCTTTGGGTTCAGGAAATAATCCGAATTCCACCTCTGGATTAGTTTCAATGTCGATTTCTTCGGTTCTGGTTCTGCCATTTCTTCTATATTCTATCTCTGTAGACTTTTCAGAGCTTAGTAGGCTCATAGTCTCTTCAAATTGCTCTCTGTTAGAGAAAGTACTACCACCTATTGATATTATAATATCGCCTTTTTCTAGGCCGGCATTGTAAGCAGGAGTGTTTTTTACCGTGTATTCAGCTACTTGAGCTGTTCCATTTTGAGTGAACTCTACTTGTGCTCCGATATAAGGAGTTTCTAAAGGACGTAGGTATAGGCCTACTTGTTCCAATAGTTTATCATATTTAGGTATGTCATTATCATACACATAATTCTCAAAAAATTTGTCGGCCAGAGCTTTCCCTGCATATTCTCTAAGAGTAATGTAGAGATTGTCATTGCTAAAGTTAATTTCCGTTTTACCGTATTTAGTCCAGAAAAGCATCATAAAATTATCCAGACTTAGCTCACTGCTTTTGTTACGAAGAGTCATGTCTAGAGCAAGTGCGAGCAAGAAGCCATAATCTCTATGAGGTAGATAAGAGGTATTCTCATTTTTAGATTTTTGGAAAGCGAAGTTGACTTTTCTGCTGTATTCAATAGCATTTAATTTGGAGTTGGAAGATCCCCATACCCTGTTGTAGGTGTTGGAAAATGAAGCTATCAACTCTTCTGGAGTGATGAGTTTTGATCTGCATAGGGCTAGCTGAGTGAAATACTCAGAAAAGCCGTCAGTAAACCAAAGCTCTTCAGTTAAATTCTGATTTTGATAGTTAAAAGGTTTTAAACCTAGAGGAGTAATACGTTCTTTGTTCCAGGCGTGCATAAATTGCCTTGAAAACACTTCAACTTTCTTTTCTACTCCTCCGTAGGCCAGGCTGGTAGGTGAGGTGATTACCGCAGAGTTTCGATGTGCGACTCCTCCTTCAGAAACCTGCGGCATAAAACAGGCGAGAAATAGGTATTCATTATTTTCAAAGATGGGAAAGCCTCCAAATATTTTGCTTTCTTCTGTTAGTACCTTCATTACAGTATCAAAAAAATCGTCGGCTTCCTGATCAGTACCATAATAGTGAAGAGCCATTTTAATAGTTTGAGGCTTGCCTGTATCACCTACTTTGCGCTCTCTTAGTATGTAGTTACTTAATAGCACCGGGCTATCCATAAAGTCTTGCAGGTTAGACGCTAAATAGGTGTTTTTGCTCACCTCTGACATGTGGGTGGCTATTCTCCAGTTTCTTTCTCCCAATTCAAAATTAATTTCGATTGGTCGGCTTTCCACTGCTTCTATATACATAAATGCCGATGGATTATTCAGTAAGGCATGGGTTTCATCTATTTGAGAAAAAATGCCATCCGCTTGATCTGCGAATAAATTGTACTCTACATGTATTGTTCCGTCATGGCCCGTTACATCCCACTGTGAGAGATTAGGTCTAGAAACAGACTTGATGTCCCGGCCTCTGCTATCAGTTATTTTTACGTCATGTATATTTTTAGCGAAAGCATGTGTGCCATAATCACCTTTCACATTTCTACTCATAGTGAGAGAGGTAGTACCTCTTCTTAAGTTGGTGAACGTTGCTTCTACATGGGCCTCATGATGCTCAGCTTTGTCAAAGGAAATTTTGTAATTGTTAACAATTTGAGCAAAGGAAATTTGTGACCAAAAAAATAGGGTCAGAATTAATAAATAATATTTCATTATCAAGAAAAATTAACACTCAGATGATAAATGGTAAAATTACAATTTGTAAGAGGAATCAGGAATGTTTTTGAAAGAAAATTATAGCATATTTAATGCATTATCTACTGTGGAGCCTGCAGAGGTTCGAGGGGGTGGAGGTTTTGTTATAGGGGGAGGTAGTATGGCTTTGAAGACTAATTGAGTAAAATAGTTTTGCTCAATGGTACACCAAAGCCATGATATAATACGTCTATAAAGGAAAGACTACTTCATTTTGCCTTGTATGTAAGTTACTGCCTGGTTAATGGTTTGAAGCTTTTCGGCATCCTCGTCAGGTATTCTTATATCAAAAGTCTGCTCAAATTCCATTACCAGTTCTGCGTAGTCAAGTGAGTCTATTCCCAAGTCTTTTACAAAATTTGCATCAGGGGTAACTTCAGTTTCTGCTATTCCAAGCTTGTCAACTAAAATTTTGGTAATGGTTTCTTGAATGTTCATTCGTTTTTAGGATATGTTGTTAAAATAATGCGTAAATCTAAAGAATAAAGTTATCTTCTAAAACCTAAGAAAGAACTCTGTACCTTCATCTAATTTGGTTTTTACGCCGAGCATACCTTGATGTTGTCTCATGATTTGTCTTGATAAACTCAGGCCAATGCCAGATCCTGTTTTTTTTGTGGTAAAGAAAGGGATAAATATTTTTTCTAAGGCTTCCTCATCTATTCCGTTACCATTATCCCTTACGGATATTACAGGTCTGCTTTTGTCGTCTACGTACGCACTAAGTTCCACCAGTTTGTTGGTTTGCTCATCAAAAGCCTGAATGGCATTTTTTATTAGGTTGATAAGCACCTGCTCGATTAGGTCTTTGTCTGCATTAATAGTTAGGTTAGTGGGGTTAACTCTTACCGTAGTGCAAACTCCATGATCTTTTATTTCCTTTTGTAGGAATACAAGCATTTCTTCCAGCAGATCTTTGACCTGTATTTCTGAAATTTTAGGAATAGGGATATGTGTTAGATTTCGGAAGTCTTGCACAAAACGTATTAATCCTTGGCTCCTTTTTTTGATAGTTTGTACGGCTAGGTGCAGGTCTTCGATGTCTTCATTAGATATATGATTAATTTCTTGGTCATTATGAAGCTGTAAGTTCAATTCATCTTCTACTGTATTGGCCAAGGAAGAAATGGGAGTTACCGAGTTCATGATTTCATGAGTAAGTACTCGGACCAGGTTTTGCCAGGCCTCCATCTCTTTTTCCTCAAGTTCGTTCTGAATGTTTTGGATAGATACCAGTTTGAATTCCTCTCCCCGAAGTGTAAGCTCTATGGCATATACGGCTAGCTGAACGATATCACCACCTATTTCGAGCCTTAATAAATCCCGGCCTCCTGTTCTTAGGCGGGTAAATACATCAACCAGACTGTCACTTACTACGGAAAGATCTTTAATATTATCTACCTGGTTGATTCTCAGTAGTTTCTTTGCCGCAGTATTGATTATATGCACATCGCCGGATTTGTTAAAAGTTATTAAACCAATACCTACATGCTGTACTATATTTTTCATGTATTGGTAATCGGCCTCTTTTTCCTTTCTTACATCTCGCAGGTCTTTTAAAACCTTGTTGAGTTCGGCATTAAGCTTATTGGTATCTTCATTTTTGAAATCAGTTTTATAGGTATAAGATATGTCATCATGTCTGATAGAGTTGAGGAACGTGATGATTTCTTTGTTATTCTTTTCCAGGTGGGTAGTAATCGAATAGATCTGAAGCGCTAGCAGGCCTAATACTACCACCTCAGTAACGAAGTAGCCGTCATTATATATGAGGTAAGAGAAAAAGAAAATAGTGAGGGTAAGCAAGCCTACCCTATATAGAATGGACTTTTTAGCATTACTAAAGTCCATGCTTCTCTAATCGTCTGTATAATGATGCCCTGGTAAGCCCCAGTTCCTTAGCAGCTTTAGATATGTTGCCACCATGAATATTTATTGCTTTTTCTATCACAGATTTTTCAATATCATCCAGGTTAAGGCTATCTGCTGTCAGGCTTCCATCTTGAGAATTGCTATTGGCCTTGTCATTATTAAGAAAAAAGAAATCCTGATCTTCAAGCTCAGCATTATCACTCATGATTATAGCTCTTTCCATGGCATGCTGTAGTTCGCGGATATTGCCTGGCCAGTGGTACTTCTGCAGTTTTACTAGTGCGTCTGCATTGATCTTAGTAACTTCTTTTCTATATTTTTTTGCATAGATGCCTAAAAAGTGATTAGCTAAGAGGGGGATGTCTTCTAGTCTTTTTCTCAAAGGAGGGAGTTTTACCTCTACAGTGTTAATCCTATATAGCAAATCCTGTCTAAAGGTATTATCATGCACCATTTCCTCTACAGGCATATTAGTAGCGCAAATTAGTCTGATATCTATATTAAGTGGGGTGTTGGTGCCTATTCGTGTCACCTGTCTATTTTGTAAAACGGTAAGTAGTTTAGATTGTAGGGGCATGCTTAGGTTGCCAATTTCATCTAAAAATAAAGTGCCTCCGTTTGCCACCTCAAATCTTCCTGCACGATCATCTTTAGCGTCAGTAAAGGCTCCTTTTTTATGACCAAAAAGCTCGCTTTCAAATAAAGATTCTGTTATGGCTCCCATATCTACGCTAATGAAGCTGTTGTCTTTTCGAAGCGATCTTTGATGGATTGCTCTGGCTACCAGCTCCTTACCGGTTCCGTTTTCTCCTAGTATGAGTACATTAGCATCAGTCTTAGCTACTTTATCTATAAGGTTAAAAACTTGCTGAATGGCAGGGCTATTCCCTATTATATCTTTAAAAGGCTGATTGATATCTTCTTCAAGCTGTTTTTTGGCTTTTTTAAGTTTATCTACTTCCTTGTAGGATTTTTTTAGTTTTATAGCTGTAGAAATGGTGGCCAAAAGCTTTTCGTTTTGCCAGGGCTTAAGTACAAAGTCGGTAGCGCCTTCTTTTAGGGCTCTTACTGCCATTTCAACATCTCCGAAGGCAGTGATCATGATCACTACTGCTGAGGGGTCCTTTTCTAGGATCTGACTTAGCCAATAGAAACCTTCCTTACCACTAGTAATATCCTTGCTGAAGTTCATGTCAAGCAAAATGACATCGTAGCTGTCATTATTCAGAAGGAAAGGTATCTTTTTAGGGTTTTTTTCAATAATAACCTGATGGGCATGCTTTTTTAGCAACAGCTTGGCTGCTAATAGAACATCTTCATCATCATCTATCATCAGAATTTTGCCTATTTCTTTATCCACAAGTATTCATTTAAATTAAAGACTAAACTAAAAATTGTGCCAGGTGGTCTATCTATCAAATTTGGACTTTTGTAGCTGTACTATGTACTATATCGTAAATATAGTGAACGATACCGGACGATTTATCATATGTTAAGTATAAAGGGAAATAAAATTTGGTGAGAATGATTTATTGAAGCTTTTTCTTGAAGGAGGAATAAGTGTATTAACTATGAAGCGTTTTATTTCTGTTAACTTTTTGAGTTGAATCAGCACTATGCGCATCACAGTGTACGAGTTTGTAGGAGGATATATACCTGAAAATGTGTGGGTTGCTGTAATAGTAAATTGAAATTACGAATAAAAGTTAATGGGTTGTAGTATGATTACCTGCGTTAAGTAAAAACAATTCAGTTTAAATTATTTTTATTTATTTATTGTTATATTAGCAGTGTTGTTATTGGATGAATTAAGAATTTATCCTATTTATTTTGAGTTTTTGACCTTGGAAGTGCTTCTGACCCGGAGCACTTCTTTTTTATTTATACTCATTTGATTTTTATTATTTGCCTTGTTTTTCATAAACCTCAAAGGTCTTATCATTGATAAGATACAAGTGAGTGGCTGATGCTAATACATATCGAGCAGATATAGGCTTGAGTTCGAGCTCTTTTTCAGTGAGATTATAAATGTTAATAAATTTTATCATTCCATTAGCACCGATAAAATAGAGGTCATCATCTAAAAAGTTGAAGTAATTAACATTTGTAGCGCCTATTTTCTTTAAATAGTTTCCTAGGTTGTCAAAGACATAAATACCCGAATGTATGTCGCTAAAAAAAACAAGGTTCTGATATTCCCTCAAAAAGGTAATCTCATAATCATCAGGGTTAAGTAATAGGTCAAACGGGGTGGCTATCGTAAATTGTCTGATATTTAAATTGTATTTCTTCAGGCTAAAATCTACTAGATCTATCAGCCAAAGGTTATTGTCATAACTTAGGGTAGCTAATCTGTTAAAATCTGATAATTCATTTAAGGAGAAATTTTGTGGGGTAGTAAGGAACCTGTCAAGAAAGGTGTACTGCTGCAGGTCTTCATAAAAAAGGAATATTTTTAGAGGATTCCATGCTTCAATTAAATCTATCTGTCCTTGAGTTTGAGAGGAAAAACTAGCATCTAACTCACCATCCTTCAGGTATTTTTTTACTTCTCCATAATTATCAGCGATATAAATATTGCCTCTTTTGTCTATAGATACTGCTTCCGGCTTATTGATGGGAACAGTGCTGATAAGCGAATAAGATTGGGCAACGCTCTTTACTGAAGTGAATAGCAAGAGCAATAGGTAGACCCAGCTAGTTTTCAAAAGTGAGTAGTTCAAATGATTTGCCGTCATACTTGCCATATGTATATTGAGTTACCCATTGACCAAGGTTAATATACCTGCTATTTTCCGAAACTTCAAGGTTAAGTTTCAGGTGTCTGTGTCCGAATACATACCAGTCATGATGCTCTTCTTTTTCTTTGGAGATGCAGAACTGCCATAAGTGCTCTTTGTCTTTTCCTAGAAAGCTTTCATCTCCATGGCCTCCGCTGCTAATGCGACTCCTTTTAGACCACGCATTAGCAATGCCTATTCCTAGGTTAGGATGTATACGGGCAAATAGCCATTGACAAAGTTTACTGTTGAAAAATTTCTTTAAAAACTTGTAGAAATGATCTCCGGGGCCCAGCCCATCTCCATGTCCTATAAACAGTTTCTGATCATTTACCAGCAGCTGTAGAGGGTTTCTATAAATGGTTACGTTCAGCTCCTTTTCAAAATAATCGAACATCCACATGTCGTGATTGCCTGTGAAAAAGATGATGGGTATACCAGAGTCACTTATTTCAGCTATTTTACCTAGAATACGCACAAAGCCTTTAGGTACGGCATGCTTATATTCAAACCAAAAATCAAAAATGTCGCCCATCAGATAAATGGAATGGGCATCGGTTTTAATAGAGTCCAGCCATCTGATAATTTTCAACTCTCTTTCTAAGCTAGCTTTATGACTAGGAACTCCTAAGTGGAAGTCTGAAGCGAAATAAATGTATTTACCGTTAAGGTCGGTGATAGTCTTTGTCATCACAAAATCTGCAAAAGCCTAAAAATAAAAAAAATCAGGCATACAAAATGCCTGATTTTTAATCATATAAAAGTTTTATTAATCTCTAGTTATCCGTGTCTTTCAAAGGAATAGTAGAATCTTCTGGTGCAGATGTTTTTGCGCCAGGGTTAGCCTTGTTTTCATCAGCATCTCCTTCTTCTTTCTTATGACCATTAGTAAATGCTTCATAAGTGGTTTGATGATCGAAAGGTCTTTTTCCTATTAATCTTTCTAAGTCAGATTGGAAAATAATTTCTTTTTCTAATAATTCCTGAGCTACTTTTTCCAGTTCGTTATTTCTGTGAGAAAGTAGATCTTTAGTTCTCTTGAAAGCTGTTTCTATTACTTTTCTAGCTTCCTGATCTATGGTTTCTGCAGTTGCCTCTGAATAAGGTTTAGTGAAGTTATAGTCAGATTGCTTTGAATCATAGAATGATACATTACCGATTTTGTCATTCATACCATATACAGATACTATGCTGTAAGCTAATTTTGTAACGCGCTCAAGGTCACTAAGGGCTCCAGTAGATATTTTTCCAAAGACTAATTCTTCAGCTGCTCTACCTCCAAGTGCCATACACATTTCATCTATTAGCTGTTCTGTTTGGTATAAGAACTGCTCTTTTGGTAAGTATTGCGCATATCCTAATGCTGCAACACCTCGAGGAACGATACTTACTTTTACTAAAGGATCTGCATGCTCTAAGAACCATCCTGCCACGGCATGGCCTGCTTCGTGATAGGCAACTATTTTCTTCTCTTCAGGAGAAATGATCTTGTTCTTTTTCTCCAGTCCTCCAATTACTCTATCAATGGCATCATGGAAATCTTGCATTTCCACAGCTGATTTATCTCTTCTGGCTGCGATCAAAGCAGCTTCGTTACATACGTTAGCTATTTCCGCACCAGCAAAACCTGGAGTTTGTGCTGCTAGTTTTTTAGGGTCTACATCCTGTCCTAGTTTAAGAGGCTTAAGGTGTACTTTGAAAATAGCTTCTCTTCCTACTATATCAGGTTTGTCAATACTAATTTGTCTGTCAAAACGGCCAGGACGCATAAGTGCAGAGTCTAACACATCAGGTCGGTTGGTAGCAGCCAGGATAATTACCCCGGAATCAGTAGAGAAACCATCCATTTCTACAAGAAGTGAGTTAAGCGTATTTTCTCTCTCATCATTAGATCCAGGCATTTGGCCTTTTCCTCTTGATCTACCAATAGCATCTATCTCATCAATAAATACAATACAAGGTGCTTTTTCTTTCGCTTGTTTGAAAAGGTCTCTTACACGAGCGGCTCCTACACCTACAAACATTTCTACGAAATCTGATCCTGAAAGAGTAAAGAAAGGTACTCCAGCTTCTCCGGCTACGGCCTTTGCTAGCAATGTTTTACCTGTTCCCGGAGGGCCTACAAGTAGGGCACCTTTAGGTATTTTACCTCCTAGCTTAGTGAACTTTCCAGGGTTTTTAAGAAATTCTACTATTTCTTGAACTTCTTCTTTGGCTTCATCAAGTCCGGCTACATTACCGAAAGTTATTTTTACCTTATTTTCTGCATCAAACAAGGCAGCTCTTGATTTTCCGATGTTGAAAATCTGACCTCCAGGTCCGCCACCTCCAGTCATTCTTCTCATTAAGAACCAGAAACCGAAAAGTATGAACACGAAAAATCCCCACTGAAAAATATAATTGGTAATGTCTGATTTGTCATCAACCTCATAGTCTACCTGCTGATCGCTAGGAAGTTTTTCATTAAGTTCAGTGTATTGGGTGATAAAGCTATCTACAGAGCCGATATTCAGCTTATAGTGAGGCCCACCGCTTACTCCGAAAGGGCTATTGTTTTCTAGCTCTTTGCTGTATTTGCTATTTTGTACTGCATCTTCTTTAAGGGTGATCTCAACATAATTTTGATTTCTGATAATGACAACTCTTTGTACATCGTTGTTCATCATCATATCTTCAAATTTGCTCATGGTAGTAGTAACCAATGTGCTGGAATTATTGAAAATCATGATTCCGAAGATCACTGCGATTAGCACTACAATGACCCAAACCTGATAATTCGGCTTTTGTGGCTTGTTTGGTATTATATTTCTTTTCTTATCTGGCATATCAATAGTAAAAAATTATCTAAGCATCAAAACTCCATAAGGAGGTATAAGGTTTCATTCTTTAGGAGATATCTTCTATTTCTGTAATTTCAGCGTCTCCCCAGAGGTTTTCGATCGCGTAGAAATCGCGTTTATCTTTTTTGAAAATGTGGGCTACGACATCGACATAGTCGAGGAGCATCCATTCCTTGTTGGCTTTACCTTCTTGGTGCCAAGGGTTTTGATCCAGAATTTTGTGAACTTCTTCATCTACGGCATCGGCAATAGCATCGAGCTGAGTGTCAGAACTTCCTGAACATACTACAAAGAAGTCCGCTATTGCATTTTTTACCTTTCTAAGGTCCATCACTACGATGTCTGAGGCTTTTTTCTCCTGCATACCCTTCACTACAATACTGCTTAATTTTTCGGAAGGAGCTAAAGTGTTATTTACATCCATTAATTAACTTTGATTTCATAAACAAAACTACAAAAATACTTGTATAAAATTCTTGCCAAAACATTATTTATAGGGAAAAACCTGGTTTTCCTGCCATCTTGTCACTCCACTAATGATATTGCTCAAGAGCTTTTGAGTGAAGGAACCCTTGAAGGTACAGTGATAATTACTGAAAATCAAACAAATGGGAGAGGACAAAGGGGTAGTGGGTGGGAATCTGAACCTGGTAAAAACCTAACTTTTTCACTTGTCCTTAAACCTACTTTTCTGTCTGTGCAGCAGCAGTTTGAACTGAATAGGGTCGTTTCGTTAGCAGTTTGCGACTTTTTAAACACGTTTAGTACTGGCTTTCAGGTGAAGTGGCCCAATGATATTTACTATCACGATCGTAAAATCTGTGGAATACTTATTCAAAATAGTATAAGGCAAGGGCGCATTGAATCTTCTATAGTAGGCATTGGGCTCAATATAAATCAGCAAATTTTTAAAGAACAGAAACCGATTTCCTTGTCTCGGGTAACGGGTGAATTTGTGCCATTGCCAGAGGCTCTTGAAGCTTTAGCTCAGCATATAGAAACAAGATATTTAACCCTTAAAGCGGGCAATAGAGAACGTTTACATAAAGATTACCTGCATAAGCTATATCGGTTTGGCGAGGAGTATTTGTATAGGGCTAATGGTGAGCTCTTCAATGGTAGAATAACAGATGTATCGCCGGAAGGGAAGTTAGAAGTGGAATCTAAAAAGGGTATTCAACAGTTCGATTTTAAGGAAGTGGAATTTATTATTTGATTAATTAACCACTGGTGGAAGCCATGCGGCATAACATCATTTATAATTTGTCTCAATGCAAAATGATTAGCAACTTCACTGGTATTGTTTAATAAATTATAAACTTGAAATCATATGAAGAGAGCTTTCATAATGTTGTTCTTCCTCATAATAGGAATGCCAGTTTTTTCACAAGATCTAGATTCATTATTTGTGAGGGACAACTATGAGAAATACGAATATCACATCCCTATGCGAGATGGGGTGGAGTTGTTTACCTGTGTGTATGCGCCAAAAGATAAGTCTAAAAAATATCCTATCATGCTTCACAGAACTCCTTACAGTGCCGGGCCGTATGGAGAGGATAATTACAAAACCAGTTTAGGTCCTTCTAAATATCTGATGAGAGATATGTACATTTTTGTTTATCAGGATGTAAGAGGAAGGTGGATGTCTGAAGGGGAATATGATAACATGAGGCCTCAGATAGAAGGAAATAAGAAGAAAGATAAAGATCAAATAGATGAGAGTTCTGATACTTTTGACACTATAGAGTGGCTTTTGAAGAAAATCAAAAACAATAATGGTAAAGTAGGTCAGTGGGGGATTTCTTATCCAGGACATTATACAGCAGCAGCTCTTCCGGAGGCTCACCCGGCTTTAGTTGCTTCTTCTCCTCAAGCTCCAATTTCTGACTTCTTCTTTGATGATTTTCATCATATGGGGGCGTTATTACAGAGTTATTTAATGGCTTTTCCTGTTTTTGGTTATCAAACAGATGGCCCAACTTCAGAGAGTTGGTATAACAAAGGATGGGAGAAAATCAGAAGCGCAGGGAATATGTCTGATGGATATGAGTTTAATATGGCTTTAGGTCCGCTGAAAAATGTAACTGAAAAGTATTATTCTGAAGATTTCTTTTGGGATCAGGTGGTAGAACATCCTAATTATGATGATTTCTGGCAAAAACGTAACTTACTCCCACACTTAAAAGATATTGATAATGCTGTGATGACAGTAGGTGGATGGTTTGATGCCGAGGATTTATATGGCCCTCTTAATATCTATAAGACTATTGAAAAGAATAACCATAAGGCGAAGAATACCATTGTAATGGGGCCTTGGAGCCATGGAGATTGGTATAGAGAAAAAGGTATCCAGGCTATTAATGACATCTATTTTGGAGATAGCATCTCTACTTTCTATCAGAAAAATATAGAAATGACGTTTTTCAAATATTACCTGAAAAATGAAGGTAATATGACTCTTCCCGAAGCTTATATGTTTGATACAGGTGTTAAAAAATGGGAGCAATTTACTCACTGGCCCCCTAAAGACATGCCTGCAGTAAAATTGAGCTTTGCTGAAAATGGTAAGCTTTTAATTAATGAGGAAGGAAATAAAGATGCTGCTTTTAAATATACAAGTGATCCTGGTCACCCTGTGCCATATACTTCACAGATAGAACCAGTTACATTTACTCCAAGAAGGTTTATGACAGACGATCAGCGCCATGCTTCTCGCAGACCAGATGTGCTTACTTTTAAAACAGATGTGCTTACAGATGACGTTACTCTGGCAGGCGAGATTTTGGCTAAACTTAAGGTGGCTTTATCTACAACTGATGCTGATTTTATAGTAAAACTAATTGATGTGTACCCTGATACGGCTAAAGCTAACCCTGTTACTCCTAAAAATGTCACTATGGCTGGTTATCAGCAGCTGGTGAGGCATGAGGTCTTTAGAGGTAGGTTTAGAAATAGTTTTGCTAAACCTGAACCGTTTACTCCAGGTAAGGTGGAAGATGTGACTTTTCCGCTGCAAGATATATTGCATACTTTCAAAAAAGGACATCGTATTATGATTCAGATACATAGCACCTGGTTTCCTTACATAGATAGAAACCCTCAAAAATTTGTTGAAAATATCTATAAAGCAGATGCTAAAGATTTCCAGAAAGCAGAGATTACGGTATTTGGATCATCTAGTGTAGAGGTGGGAGATAAGCAGAGTTCTCTTCTGGTGCCGGATGAGCTGGAGCTATATAAGAAATAATCTATCATTGGTGCATCCGGAGGTTCAAACTTCGGGTGCACAAAATGAACCCATCGCTGTAATTGGCCTTTCCTTTTAATATCCTAAATTTGCCGCCTCAATTATAAAAGGGTACAATGGATTATCAGAAAATACTAGAAGAAATAAGGCAAGAGGTGGCTCCTTTATTAGATAAAGGGTGGGTGGCTGATTATATTCCAGAGTTGGCCAAGGTAGATAAGACTAAGTTTGGTATTTACCTGCTCTTTTTAGATGATTCCTCGTATTCAGTGGGAGATGCCACAGAAAAATTCTCAATCCAAAGTATTTCTAAAGTATTTATGCTGGCTCATTGTGTGAGTCATATTGGTAAAAAAGTGTATGAAAGAGTGAATGTGGAACCTTCGGGAGACCCTTTCAACTCATTGGTGCAATTGGAGCATGAAAATGGTATTCCCAGAAACCCATTTATCAATTCAGGAGCGTTAGTAGTAACAGATCTACTTATAACTCACCTTCAAGACCCCCGTCAGCAGTTTTTAGATTTTATTCGAGAGCTAGTTGGGCAAAATGATATTTATTACGATAAGCAGATAGCCAGATCTGAAAAGTCATTTGGTTATAGAAATGCGGCCATGGTGAATATGATGAAATCATATGGTAATATAGATAATGACGTAGAGGAGGTTTTGGATCTATATTTTGATTTTTGCTCTATTTCCATGACTTGTGCAGAGCTGGCCAAAGCCTTCAGGGTGTTTGCTAATCACGGTAAACTAGTAAGGAACGATAAGAAATTTCTGTCTGAGCGCCAGTTTAAAAGGATAACAGCCATCATGCAGACTTGTGGTTTTTATGATGAAGCAGGTGAGTTTGCTTTTCGTGTAGGTCTTCCTGGTAAAAGTGGTGTAGGAGGAGGCATTGCAGCTATTTTACCTTCGGAGTATAGCATTGCCGTATGGAGTCCAGGCTTGAATAAGAAAGGGAATTCGCTCGCAGGATTTAAGGCCCTTGAGCTTTTTACTACTATGACAGGGACTTCTATATTTTAATTGATTTCGCTTTTGCTTACCTTTTTAGGGTAATCATAAAACATCAATTTACCTTTACCGAAATCGGTCTCTTTCCAGCAGTCTACATCAAACGAGCATGCGAAAATGCCGCAGGTAGGTATGTTTTCAATGTTAGTGTCAGCCAGTGAATTAGCAAACAGAGTGAGGCCTGGGTTATGCCCAAAGATCATGACAGAATCCCTGCTATTATCAATTTCCTGAATGATATCCATGAGGCTATCTTCACTGGCATGGTATAGTTTCTCATTTATTTTAATAGCTTCCTTAGGGTATTCTATTGCCTTTGCTATCGTTTTGCAAGTAGCATATGCCCTTTTTGCCGGGCTGCTGATCATAAGATGAGGGATGATATTTAGCGCGCTCAATCTTTCACCCATGTCCGGAGCATCCCTCTTCCCTCTTTTATTTAATGGCCTCTCAATATCATCTAAATGATGGTACTTCCAGCTAGATTTAGCGTGTCTTATAATGTATAGTGTCTTCATGCAATATGGTTAGTATCTTTAATATAAAAAATTTTGCTAAAAAAATCTATAGAAAAGATAAGCATTGAGTTTAGGTTGGGGTAAAAATAAAGCCGGATAGAAATATTCTGTCCGGCTTTATATGACGGTTGTTATTTAACCAAAGGCTTGTATTTGATTCGTTTAGGCGCAGTATCTCCCATGCGTTTCTTACGGTCTTCTTCATATTCAGTGAAGTTTCCGTCAAACCATTTTACTTGTGAATCTCCTTCAAAAGCGAGGATATGAGTACATACCCTATCAAGGAACCATCTGTCATGAGAAATAATCACGGCGCAGCCTCCGAAGTTTTCCAGAGCTTCTTCCAGTGCCCTCAGTGTATTTACATCAAGGTCGTTAGTAGGTTCATCTAGTAAAAGCAGGTTAGCTCCTTGCTTTAAGGCAATGGCCAGGTGTACCCTGTTTCTCATACCACCAGAGAGTTCTTTAACTTTTTTCTGCTGATCGGAGCCGTTAAAATTAAATTTACTTACATATGCTCTGCTGTTGATTTGTCGGCCTCCCAAATTAATGAGTTCATTGCCTTCGCTTATTACTTCCCATACAGAGGCATCAGGGTTTAAGTTAGCATGTTCCTGATCTACATAAGCTATGTCTACTGTGGGGCCTACTTCAAAGGTTCCTGTATCAGGCTGTTCCTTTCCGGTAATCATTTTGAAAAGTGTGGTTTTTCCAGCTCCGTTAGGACCTATAATACCCACTATACCAGCTTTAGGTAGGTTGAATTCTAGGTTTTCATAAAGTAATTTGTCTCCAAATCCTTTAGATACACCATGAGCCTCTATTACTTTGTCACCTAAGCGTTCACCAGGTGGTATAAAGAGCTCTAGCTTTTCCTCTCTTTCTTGAACTTCCTGACTCAAGAGTTTGTCGTATGCATTAAGCCTGGCTTTAGCCTTTGCGTGCCGACCTTTAGGCGACATTTTGGCCCACTCAAGCTCTCTAGATAAGGTTTTTTGTCTCTTAGATTCAGTTTTTTCCTCCTGAGCTAAGCGTTTTTGCTTTTGATCTAGCCATGAAGAATAATTACCTTTCCAGGGAATACCTTCACCTCTGTCTAGTTCAAGAATCCATCCGGCTACATTGTCAAGGAAATAACGGTCGTGGGTAACGGCGATTACTGTACCTGCATACCTTTGTAAGTGTTGCTCTAGCCAATGTACTGATTCTGCATCTAGGTGGTTAGTAGGTTCATCTAGTAGTAATACGTCTGGTTCTTGTAATAAGAGCCTGCAGAGCGCTACTCTTCTTTTCTCACCACCTGATAGGTTCTCTATTTTAGCGTCGGCAGGAGGCGTGCGAAGGGCGTCCATAGCCCTCTCAAGTTTACTGTCTAGTTCCCAGGCATTAAGCTGGTCTAATTTTTCCTGAACTTCACCTTGCTTTTCAATAAGCTTATTCATGGCATCAGCATCTTCCATGATTTCAGGTTCAGCAAATTTTAGATTGATCTCCTCAAATTCTTTAAGAAGATCTACGGTTTCTTTTACACCTTCCTCTACTACTTCTTTTACTGTTTTGTCTTTATCCAGTTGAGGCTCTTGCTCCAGCAAGCCGATAGAGTAGCTGCCATCGAAGACTATTTCCCCCTTATATTCCTTATCTACACCAGCTATAATTCTTAATAGGGAGGATTTTCCTGATCCATTAAGACCTAATACGCCTATTTTGGCGCCATAGAAAAAGGATAGATAGATGTTTTTTAATACTTGTTTATTTGGCGGGTATATTTTGTTTACCCCTGCCATGGAAAAAATTATTTTCTCGTCACTCATACTTTTTTCGATATTAATGAAACAAATTTAGTCTTTTGCTGTATAAACAGCTGAAGGATGAAATTTTTTTACTAGAAAAGTTGAGTTTATGCAAACTTTTAGTAAAATGGTTACGTTTCAAGCCATAAATTAATTAACGTTTGGTCGTAAAATGCGACCCTGCAAATAATTAATTTAAATATTTGATTTGATTGTTTAAATTTTATTTTTGCACGAAATTTTAGAAAGCGTAAATCATAGGAGGATTTATCTATGTATTGGACATTAGAACTAGCATCATATCTTGAAGACGCCCCTTGGCCTGCTACTAAGGACGAACTTATTGACTATTCGATAAGAACAGGCGCACCATTAGAGGTTGTGGAGAATTTACAGGAGCTGGAGGATGACGGACAGCCTTACGAGAATATCGAAGAGATATGGCCTGATTATCCTACTAAAGAAGATTTCTTTTTTAACGAGGACGAATATTAAATTCAAATACCTTACAGAAATGGATGGCTGGCTTCAGCACTGATTGGTAGTTAGCCATTGTTTTTTCTGTTCATTAATGCTTCGGCTATTATTAAGTCTTCAGGTGTAGTCACTTTTATATTATCATAACTCCCTTCAAAAAGTGAGATTTTATGTCCTGCTTTTTCGGCTACGCTCGCATCATCAGTTAGTGAAGGCACTTCATCTATTTCATATGCTTGTCTTATTAGCTCCAGATCAAAAGTTTGTGGGGTCTGAATGAGTCTGTAAAGAGCTCGGTCAACGGCTTGAGTGGTATCCTGTGTAGTAACTCTAATGGATTCTTTAAGTCTTACGGCAGCTACAGCGCTTTTATGTGCTGCTGCAATTCGGAAAGAAGCATCAATGATATGTGTGGATATTAATGGTCTTACCCCATCATGTATGGCTACTAGTCCGGAAGAATCTTGTATGCTATTGAGCCCATTTTTTACGGATTGGAACCTTGAATTCCCACCGATAGTGAGATGGTAAGGGGTGGAGAAATTATGTTTTTTACAGAGGCTCTTCCAGGTATCTATATCCTTAAGGGGAAGCACTAAGATAATTTCTATGGCGCTGGAGTAATTGTGAAAAGCCTCTAGCGTATGCATGAGTATAGGCTTGCCGTGTAGTGCTAAAAACTGCTTAGGTAGATCGCTATTCATACGTGAGCCTTTTCCACCGGCCACTATTATTGCATATTCCTTTTTATCCATAAAGCAAAAATCGATTCTTGAGATTAGAGTAAGGCTTTACTTATATTGAGAAACGGAGGGGCATATATTAAAAATCGGATGACTAGTGGCCATCCGATTTTAATAATTTCATTTTATGAGGAGCTTAAACTATGAGCATAGCATCACCATAAGTAAGGAATCTGTATTTTTCCTTAATGGCTGTTTGGTATGCTTCCATTATTAACTCGTATCCTCCAAATGCACAGGCCATCATCAATAATGTGGATTCAGGCATATGGAAGTTAGTGATCATAGCATTACAGATCTTATAGTCATAAGGAGGGAATATGAACTTGTCAGTCCAGCCTTCCTTAGGTTTAAGTCTGCCATTAGCAGATACACTAGATTCTAAAGCACGCATAGAGGTAGTGCCTATAGCGCATACCCTCTTCTTGTTGTCGAGTGCTTTATTCACAATCTCTACAGTAGGTTCTTCTACCCAGAAGTTTTCTGAGTCCATTTTATGCTTAGTCAGATCTTCTACGTCTACAGGTCTGAAAGTACCCAATCCTATATGGAGAGTAATACTTGCCATGTCCACACTTTTAATCTCCAGTCTTTTTAATAACTGGGGGGTGAAGTGAAGTCCTGCGGTAGGAGCTGCTACAGCACCTTTGTGCTGCGCATAAATAGTTTGGAAACGATCTCTATCTTCTGGTTCAGTTTCTCTTTTTATATATTTTGGTAGAGGGGTCTCACCTAAACTGTCTATAGTTTTGTAAAACTCCTCATCAGTACCGTCATATAAGAATCTGATAGTTCTTCCTCTAGAAGTGGTGTTGTCAATTACTTCAGCTACTAAATCGCCTTCGCCGAAGTAGAGCTTATTACCTACACGTATTTTTCTGGCAGGGTCCACGAGAACATCCCACAGATGCATTTCCTGATTGAGTTCTCTCAATAGAAATACTTCTATTTTGGCTCCGGTTTTTTCTTTGTTACCATATAACCTTGCTGGGAATACCTTAGTGTTATTATTCACCAATACATCACCCTCATCAAAATAGTCTACTACGTCTTTAAAAGACTTGTGTTCTATTTCTCCTGTTTTACGATGAATAACCATTAGGCGGGACTCATCCCGATTTTCAGCCGGATATAAGGCTACCAGTCCGGTTGGTAGATCAAACTTGAATTCTGATAATTTCATATTTAATATTACGGTATTAAATAAAGGATAGATTTTAAAATTTAGCTTGCAAAGGTATAGATTTATCTTTAAGAATAAATGTTTTTAAAAATATTTAAATATATCAGGTGTTAGTAGTAAGACTTATATTCGAAAGCTTCAGGTTCGCATGGAATGCCCTGAAGATGAACCTGCTTAGGACTATCTTATCTTTGCTAGGCGTTACAGTAGGTATTTTTGCCATTATAACGGTTTTTACTCTTGTAGATTCTCTGGAGAAAAACATTAGAGACAGCCTGAGCTTTTTAGGTACAGGGGTTATTTATATTGAAAAATGGCCTTTTACGCCAGATGCTAGTGGCGAATACCGATGGTGGGATTTTTGGCAAAGACCTAATGTTAGTTATAATGAATTTAAGTTTTTGCAAACTAATCTTAAAGCGGCTAATGGCATGGCTATTTTTGGTATTAGAAATAACTCTATTATTAAAAGAGAAAACAACAGTATTAGTGATGTAGAGCTGTGCGGTAGCACTTATGGCTATAGCGAATTATTTGAAATAGAGTTGGATAACGGTAGATACTTCAGCCAGATAGAAACTGAATCAGGAAGAAATGTAGCGGTAATAGGCCACAATTTGGTAAATGCACTTTTTCCTGATGGTAGTAACCCTGTTGGTAAGGAGATTAAAATTAAAAATCTTAAGTATGTAGTGATTGGCACTATGCCCAGGGAAGGAGAGAGCTTTTTAGGAACAACTAGTCATGATGATTTATGCATTATTCCCTATAGTTCGTTTAGAAAGTTATACCAGACCGGGACCGGATCTAGTGATGAGTTGAACTCGCGTATAGGTGTAAAAGGACAAGAAACAGATATTGGTCTGGTAGAATTGGAAAACGAAATAACTGGCTTATTAAGAAGTAGGAGAGGGCTTAAGCCAAAACAAGATGATAATTTTGCGCTTAATCGGCCAGAAGCAATTGCTAATATTATAGGTGGCTTGTTTGATGTAATAGGAATAGCAGGCTGGATTATCGGAGGATTTTCAATCTTGGTAGGTGGATTCGGTATTGCCAATATTATGTTTGTTTCAGTAAAGGAGCGTACCAATATTATAGGTGTACAGAAATCTTTAGGAGCCAAAAATTTCTTTGTGCTATTTCAGTTTTTGTTTGAATCTATCTTCCTAAGCGTTATTGGCGGATTAGCCGGTTTGCTGCTAGTTTATTTAATTACGTTTATACCAATGGGTAATTTGGAAGTAGTGTTGAGTGTAAAGAATGTTGTACTAGGTTTGGGTGTTTCAGCGGCCATAGGTACCATATCAGGGATAGTTCCGGCTGCTATAGCTGCCAGGTTGGATCCTGTAATAGCGATAAGAAGTAGTTGATAAAATAATATAGTGGATATAAAAATAAAGGGCTGTACTAATAGTGCAGCCCTTTGTTTTTATATTTTATCTTAATTACTACTCCTGAGAAGGGATTGGCTTTTCTAAATCTTCACCCTTAATCTGAGCTTTGATTTTGTTTTCTATCTCTTCCATTAGTTCAGGATTATCTTCTAATAAGGTTTTAACAGCATCTCTACCCTGACCAAGTTTGTTTCCATCATAAGAGAACCAAGAGCCTGCTTTCTTTACAATTTCCAGTTCTACGCCAAGATCAAGTACTTCACCTACCTTAGAAATACCTTTTCCATACATGATGTCAAACTCTACTACTTTGAAAGGAGGAGCTACTTTGTTTTTCACCACCTTCACCCTGGTTCTGTTACCTATAATGTCGTTAGCCCCCTCTTTAATTTGCCCTATTCTACGGATATCCATTCTTACAGAAGCATAGAATTTCAGTGCATTACCACCAGTAGTGGTTTCTGGGTTACCAAACATTACACCTATTTTTTCTCTAAGCTGGTTAATGAATATACAAGAGCAGCCTGTTTTGTTGATAGTACCGGTTAGTTTTCTCAAAGCCTGAGACATTAGTCTGGCCTGTAGTCCCATTTTACTATCACCCATTTCACCTTCGAGTTCACCTTTGGGTACTAAAGCGGCTACAGAGTCAATCACAATAATGTCAATAGCTCCAGATCGGATAAGGTGCTCAGCAATTTCTAATGCCTGTTCACCACTATCTGGTTGTGATATCAATAAATTTTCAGTATCTATTCCTAATTTTTCAGCATAAACTCTGTCAAAAGCATGCTCTGCATCTATAAAGGCTGCTAAGCCGCCATTTTTTTGCGCCTCGGCAATACAATGCATAGATAGCGTAGTTTTACCTGATGATTCAGGGCCGTAGATCTCTATTACTCTGCCTCGGGGAATACCTCCCACACCTAAGGCTATATCAAGACTGAGAGAACCAGTGGAAATAGCCGGAACATCCACTACTCGCTCATCGCTCAGTTTCATCACCGTACCCTTACCAAAAGTTTTTTCCAGTTTATCAATAGTTAGTTGAAGCGCCTTTAATTTTTCGTCCTTTTCAGCCATTATCAGTTTTCTTACTTAATTATTCTTAATTAAAAGTGAAGTTAATAAGTTATAATCACAAATGTGAGGATGGTCTCCTAAAAAATGCACTTAGAGCCGTATTGCTTTGCTGTTGCTTTTTTATATTGCAGCTAAAGTTTATTTCATGAGATCATTAAGAGTTTTTTTGCCCTTATTTTTCATTACGTTTTGGGCAGAGGCACAGTTAAATAATACAGCATTTAGGTATGACCGGCCAGTGAATGAAGCAGATTCTAATGCCTTGTTTTTAGGTATTAATGCCATGGGATTTGCTAAAAACAATGAATACTTTAACGATATTGCTGATGGATACACGCTCTTCGGGTATCAGCTGAATCCGTACCTGACTTATCACCCTGGGAAATACATAAAAATAGATGCTGGTGTTTATCTGCAAAAGGACTTTGGCAACAATGGTTATCGAGAAGTGACACCCACATTTTCATTTAAATATTCAAAAAAGGCTTTTTCCTTAATATTCGGAACGCTGGAAGGAAGTGTTTCGCACCGTTTGGTAGAACCGCTTTATGATTTTGAAAAGACTTTGAATGACCGTTTAGAAAATGGCTTTCAGGTAAAAGTGGAAAAAGAACGACTGTTTATGGATTATTGGGTGGATTGGCAAAATATGATTTATCCTGGAGACTCCACGCAAGAGCATATTGTGGGAGGAGCCTCTGTGAAGTGGGCTGCCGTTAAAAATAAAGACTTTCAATTGACTGTTCCTCTTCAATTTGTCGTTGAGCATCAAGGGGGGCAGATAGATGATGATCCGGAGCCACTTCAAACTAATGTGAACATGGCGGCAGGGGTAGAGCTTACTGTGCCTCTATCAGAAAATAGTTTTGTTCAAGAGCTCAGGTCTTCGAATTATTATTTAGTAAGCAGCAATTCTTCAGAAGGGGATAATGACCCTTTAACCACGGGGTCAGGATTATATATTAATGCAGCCGCTAAAACGAAGGCCAATTTGGAGGTAATGGCTAGCTACTGGTATGGAGATAAGTTTACTTCGGTGCAAGGGGGGCAATTGTACGCTTCCAGGTCTAGTAGTTATAAAAATGCGCGTGTTATAGAACCTGCTCGTGAGCTATTGATTATCAGACTCATGCATAAACTTGAAATTGCTGACGGCCTTTCTTTTAATTCACGTTTTGAGCCTTTTTATGATTTCAGAAACGGAACATTTGAATATGCCTTTGGTTTTTACATTAATTATACCGGAGATTTTTTCCTCATAAGAAACAAGAAGCGACAGCATGATTAAAAAGTTTTTCTTATTCATTTTTAGTGTTGTACTCATTTGGCTTCTTTTTAATCATGAATTGATTACATATGCTTTAAAGCAGGCAAAGGGGCAGCTGACCATCGTTTGGAATGCAGAGGAGGTAGATGAGTTGCTGAAAAATCCGGCGGTGGCGGACTCTGTTAAGGAAAAGCTACTGTTTATAGGAAAGGTGAGGAAATACGCTATTGACTCACTTGGTCTTAATAATACAGATAATTACACCACTTTATACGATCAGAAAGGAGAACCTTTGTTATGGGTAGTTACTGGTTGCCAACCTTATAAGCTGGAGGCAAAGGAATGGGATTTTCCCATTGTTGGGAAAATGCCTTATAAAGGCTTTTTTGTGCAGGAAGATGCGGTTAAAGAGTTTGAAAAATTACGAAATGAAGGATACGATGTAGGTGTAAGGAATCCGGGAGGATGGTCTACCCTGGGCTGGTTTAAAGATCCTATTCTTAGCAATATGCTCAGTAAAAAACAAGGAGACCTGGCCGAATTAATAATCCATGAAATGGTGCATGCCACCGTTTTTGTTAAGGATAGTGTGGATTTTAATGAAAACCTGGCCTCTTTTATAGGAGAAAGAGGTGCTTTTAAATTTTTGGAAGATACCTATGGTAAAGACTCTGAAGAATATCTTCTTTATGAGCATGGTTTAAGTGATGAAAGAGCCTATATATCTCATTTTTTGAGAGGGGCAGATGCTTTGGAAAAGCTTTATAGCCAGATAGATGTGGAAGTAGATACAGCTATCAAGAGCATGAAGAAGCGAGTATTGATGGAAAATATTATGATAGCGCTGGATACCATTCAGTTTTATGATTCAACTTATGCTGATTTTCCATTACATCCACTACCAAATAACACATATTTCATGTCTTTTTTGCGATATCGATCAAAACAGGATAAATTACTGAATCTTTTTAATGAAAAATTTAACAAAGATTTAACTGGGTTTATCCTGTACTTCAAGCAGAAACATCCTTTTCTTTGATATAATTAACTAAAAATAATACTTGAATGCTTAAGCTGATAGGCGCATCTTTTTTGCTTATAATTTCGGGATGGCTTGTATACAGAGGGCAGGCTGATTACCGAACGATTAATAACGAGAGTTTTAAACCAGGAGAAGTGATAGAATATACTGCTCACTATGGGTTTGTGCATGCGGCGAAAGGTAAGATGGTAATAAGTGATGAGATTTACTCCGTAAATAACCGACCATGTTATAAAGTAGATGTTTATGGTGAATCTACAGGCATGTTTGATGTCTTTCTTAGGATTAAGGACAATTGGGGTACTTATTTGGATACGGCTTCTATAGTAGCTCATAAGTTTTATAGAGAAATAGAAGAAGGAAAATATAGAAAGAATGAAATAGTGGAGTTTGATCACTCCAAAAAGAAGGCGAAAGTAAAGACCTTTGATAATAAGAAGCAAAAGTGGCGTTCTCCCGAATACTATGATATACCTGAGAACATACAGGATCTGGTTAGTGGATATTATTATCTCAGGGTACTAGATTTTGATAAGTATAAAAAAGACGATATTATTACCATAAATGCATTTTTTGATAAAGAACTTTATAGCTTTAAAGTCAGGTATTTAGGCAAAGAGACCGTAAAGACAAAATTGGGTAAGATAAAATCAATCATGCTATCGCCCATTATGCCAGAAAATAGTCTTTTTGATGGTGAGAATTCTATCAAAGTATGGATTTCTGATAATGAGAATAAGGTGCCGCTTAAGATAAAAGCAGATATGTTTGTAGGTGCTGTTGAAATTGATATCATCAGCTATAGTAAGGGTAATAATTAAGGAATTGTTAAGTTATTATTACATACTTTTTATTGAAACATTTTCTCTATACTTTTAACTTTTATTTTGATTAGACCAAGTCGAATTTCATTAAAACTCTAGAAAAATATGGGAAACAAGCAGGAACACAAAGTGCTTGTTGTGGACGATGAAGAGGCAATTTTAGAATTGCTGAAGTACAATCTTGAAAAGCAAGGCTATGAAGTGAAAACGGCCTTAGATGGTATCAAAGGTGTAGAAGTCGCCAAAAAATTTCAGCCTGATTTAATTTTGCTAGACATAATGATGCCTAAGCAAGATGGTGTAGAAACCTGTAGGCAAATGAGAGAACTGCCAGAATTAGCAAGTTCTTTTATCATTTTCCTTACTGCACGGTCAGAAGAATACTCTGAGGTAGCTGCTTTTGATGTAGGTGCGGATGATTATATTACCAAGCCTATTAAGCCCAGAGCTTTAATGAGTAGGATTAGTGCACTTTTTCGTAGAGATTCTAAGAAAAAAACAGTTACTAACCAGATTACTATTGGTGATTTAGTTATAGATAGAAGCAGTTATACTATACAGCATGGAGGGGGGGAAATTACTCTTCCGAAAAAGGAATTTGAACTACTTTATTTTTTAGCCCAAAATCCAAATAAGGTGTTTGGCAGAGATGAATTGTTGCAAAACATTTGGGGTTCAGATGTATATGTGCTGGCTCGTACAGTAGATGTACATATTAGAAAAGTAAGAGAAAAAATCGGGGACGAATATATTAAAACAGTAAAGGGCGTAGGTTATAAATTCAGCCTTAATTAATACTAATGGTTTTTAGTTCTCGTGTAATAGCTGTGTTGCTGGCTATGTGTATAGCTATAGTAACTACTGCATTTCTTTCTTTATTTAAAGAGGTAACTCAAAATGCGCTTGTAGTTACCTTTCTTATTAGTTTTTCTTCATCCTATCTATTAGGTTTTATCATTTTAGAGTTTCTCATATTCAGAGAGATAAATAAAATATATGATCTGTTTGATAAGCTTCGGAAAAAAGAGCTTTCTAGTATAGAACAGAATCGATCTAATGTAATGAATCCTTTGAAGAAGATTAATGAGGAGATTTTCTCCTACGCGGCTCTAAAGCAAAAGGAAATAGATGAACTTAAAAAGTTGGAAGCCTTCCGTAAGGAGTTCATCGCAGATGTTAGTCATGAGCTAAAAACGCCCATTTTTGCTGCTCAGGGTTTTGTACACACATTGCTTGATGGTGCCGTAAAAGATAAAAATGTAAGAACCAGGTTTCTGAAAAAAGCAGCTAAAAGCTTAGATGGCCTTGACATGCTGGTGCAAGATCTCCTCACGCTATCACAAATAGAGACTGGTGAGATAAAAATGCATTATGAGACCTTTGATATCAAGCGCTTGATAGAGGAAATATTTGACCAGTTTGAAAACAAGGCCGATAAAAAGAACATAGAGCTTATCTTGGATACCACCCAGCATGAAGTTTTGGTATATGCAGATTGGCAAAGGATTAATCAGGTGCTAACCAACCTCATCAGTAACGCAGTAAAATATTCTAACGATGGTGGCAAGGTTACGGTAAGCTTCCAAACCAACAAAGGCACCATTACCACCTACATAAAGGATACCGGAGAGGGTATTCCTCCTGAGGATGTTCATCGTATTTTTGAGCGATTTTACAGGGTAGATAAAAGCAGATCCAGAGAAAAGGGAGGCACAGGTCTAGGTTTGGCCATAGTAAAACACATTATGGAAGGTCATCGATCTAAAGTGGAGGTAAAAACGACTATGGGCAAAGGTTCCGTTTTTAGTTTCAAACTACCTGTAGGTGAAGCTGATCCGCTTCTAGAGGATTAAGTTCATTTTACCGTACAAATAATTTATTACTCGTCTCCTTGTAGGAATTATAAGAGAGATTTTTGCTAATTATAATAGTTAATTAGTTGATATTGATTTAATCTATGATTATTATTAAAAAAATCTAAAATCAATATAAACCTAAAATTAACTATTATGAGCAGAATATCACTGGTGTTAGTGATGGTAGGGGTCTTGTGCATTTTTGATGCCAGATCCCAGAGTGTAATTACGGGTAAGGTGGTTGACAAAGCTGAAAATCAACCAATTCCCGGAGTAGCCGTACTGGAGCAAGGAACTAGTAATGGGACTATTACTGATGTATCCGGAAATTTCAGTTTGAGTGTGGGCGCAAACGCACAACTTATCTTTTCTTTTGTAGGGTATGAATCTCAGACCATAAGTATAAATGGCCGGAGTACCATAAATGTGGAGATGTCCACTAACGTAACAGAACTTAATGAGGTGGTCGTAACCGCTTTAGGAGTAGAAAGAGAGAAAAAGGCTTTGGGCTATTCTATTACCGAAGTGGGAGGAGAAGAGGTCTCTACCGTAAAGGAGTCTAATGTGATTAACTCTTTAGCCGGTAAAGTGGCCGGAGTGGTGGTTTCTCCCAGTACATTTGGACCAGGTAGTAGTTCCAGAGTAGTGCTCAGGGGTAATAACTCGCTTACAGGAAATAACCAACCTTTGTATGTTATTGACGGTGTTCCTATGGATAACAGCGGTTTTGGATCTTCAAACCAAAATATTGCTGATGAATATTCAAGAGCTGATTATGGAAACGGTATAGCAGATGTAAATCCTGATGATATCGCCTCAATATCAGTATTAAAAGGAGCCAATGCTGCCGCTCTTTATGGATCTAGAGCCAGCAATGGCGTTATTCTTATTACTACAAAAAAAGGTGGGGCCAGAAAAGGCCTGGGAGTAGGCTTCTCCTCCAGTGTTATGTTTTCAGATCCTTTGGTGTTACCAGAATTCCAGAATCAGTACGGACAAGGGGCACAAGGTTCAGTTGATCTTTCCTCAGGAAATTCGTGGGGTGCTCCTTTAGATGGAAGCCAAAAGCCATATTTTGCTCAAGAGTCGAAGGCCTATTCAGCCCAACCAGATAATGTTAAGAATTTTTTCAGGACAGGATCCAGTATTATCAATACCCTTACACTTTCAGGAGGAAATGAAAAGGCCAACCTACGATTCTCTTATACTAATGCTTTAGCTAACTCTATTTTACCTAATTCTGAAGTAAATAAACATAACTTCAATATGAGAGCATATGCAGAACTTACTGATAAGCTTTCTTTTGATGGAAAAGTCACTTACGCGAATATCAAGGGAACAAACCGGCCTACGCTAGGTACTGAAGGCATCATGTCTGATTTGTATACTATCCCCAGAAATGTGGATATCAATGATTTGAAAGATTATCAATGGGATGAAAGCCTAGCTGTAAGATCATACACATTATTACCCGATGGCAGCCCTGCTACAGATACATCTAATCCGTACTGGGTGCTTTATAATGATCATAATGACGATGTGAGAAATAGAACCTACGGATATTTTAAAGTGAATTATCAGTTTACAGATAATTTTTCTGCTTTTGGTAGAATAGGAGGAGACTTTGTGGATCAGAACATTGAAACAGTAAATAGCTATGGTCACTGGTTTTATGGTACTGGCCGATTCAGTTATGGCACCAGTAAGTCAAAAGAAATTAATGCTGATTTCTTATTAAGCTATAATGATAAACTTAGTGATAAATTTTCATTCTCTATGAATGTGGGCGGTAACCATCGGTATGAGGAGGATTTAAACTATAAATTTAAAGGCACAGGTTTTAAAATTCCTACCCAGCCTACAGTGGAGAGTGCCATAACGCTATTACCAACTTATTCATTTCTTAAACCAAAGAAAGTGAATTCACTTTATGGGTCAGCGCAGTTGTCTTTTCAGGAGACTGTATTTTTAGACATTACTGCTAGAAATGATTGGTCATCATCATTACCAGCTGATAATATGTCTTATTTTTATCCGTCTGCCAGCTTATCCGTTCTGGTAAATGAGTTTATAGACCCTGATCAAAACTTCTTGAACTTTATGAAAATAAGAGGTAGTTGGGCGCAAGTAGGTAATGATACAGACCCTTACCAGTTAGCCAATATAAATACACTTGATGCTCAAGGGTATTTAGGTAGAACCACTTTATCTCGAAAGGATACTTACTTTGATGAAAATATTGGGCCAGAGCAAGTGACCACAGTGGAAACCGGGGTAGAATGGAAAATGCTTAATAATCGTATCTACGGAGAGTTTACTTATTATCATATCAAGTCTAAAGATTTAATATGGGGAGTAGGAGTATCTGCTAGTAACGGATATAAATATCATAATACCAATGTAGGGTACATGACCAATCAAGGGGTCGAAATTTTATTAGGGGGATCACCTATTCAAACTAATGATTTTTCTTGGGGTGTGTCCGTTAACATGGCTCATAACCGTAATCAGCTTGAAGAGTTAATTGGAGATGTTGATAATTATATGTTCAGTAATACCAATGGAGGTACTGTAATAGTACAAGCAACCGCTGGTGGAGGTTTTGGAGATATTTATGGCACAGATTATATGAGAGATCCTCAAGGAAATGTAGTCATCAATGCCGATGGTACGCCAAGAGCTTCTTCAGAGAAAGTGTATCTGGGCAATTATCAGCCTGATTGGGTGGGAGGTTTGATGAATACTTTTACTTATAAAGATTTCACTTTAAGACTTTTAATTGATGCCAGAATAGGTGGTGAAGTATATTCTGGTGCTGATGCTAGCTTGGATGTTGCAGGTGTTTCCGAAAGATCCTTACAGTACAGGCAAGAGGGGGTGGTGCTTGATGGTGTGGTTGAAACTACTCCTTCAGATGCGGAGCAGCCAGTTTATGAGCAAAATACCACCAATGTAAATGCTCAGCAATATTTTGAGGCTCTTAGTGGAGTGGCTTCAAACTATGTTTATGATCAGACAAATATTCGCATGAGAGAGGTTTCTCTCATGTACCGATTACCTCAATCAATAATTGGCAATACCTTTATTAAAAGTGCCACCATTGGCCTTATTGGTAGAAACCTGTTCTTCTTATCTAAGAAGATTGACAACTTCGATCCTGAATCAAGTTATAGTACTACTTCTTTCGGGCAAGGGGTGCTTTTTTACAACATGCCTACCACTAGAAATTACGGTTTTAGCGTATCAGTTAACTTCTAAAAATCTAAAAGCAATAGAAATGAAATCTATATATTATATAATGTTGGTGTCCATGATATTAGCTTTTTCATGTACGTCAGATTTTGATGAAATAAACCAGGAGCCAGGAGTTTTGCACCCAGAAGAAGCAGCCAGCGGCAGGTATTATCTTACTAATCCAGAATATAAGCTTTTTGCTCCCGATCGTTTCCCGTATTGGAGAGGGCCATTACTTCACGGAGATAGATATGCCGGACATTTTACCACTGGCTTTGATGGATGCTGGTGGACTGGTGAATTAGGCTACTCTTATGATGCCGCATATACTGATGCTACCTGGGATTGGTTGGCTGGCTATGTTCGGTATATTGATGAATACCTGGACTTAACCGTAAAAGGAGGGGTTTTAGAAAATGAAAAAATGTATGCAGTAGGTCTTATACTAAGAGGCCTTTATTATCAGAAGTATAGTGATATTTTTGGAGAAGTACCTTATTCAGAAGCAGGTGTTGTGGATATTCTCAGCCCTAAGTTTGATACCCATAGAGAGATTTATGCCGGAGTCATTCAAGAACTCAATACAGCTATGGAGATAATAGGTGATGCTACTACTACCGGAGAAGCTCTGCAGGATTTGGGTGAGAATGATCTTTATTATGGTGGTGATCTTCAAAAATGGAAGAAACTGGCCAATACCTTAAAGTTAAGAATGGCTTTGAGAGCTCTTGGAGCAGAAGGGGCTGATTTTGCAGATGCAGCCATTAAAGAGGCTCTTAACAATCCATTGGTAGAGCTGCCTGAAGAAAGTGCACTTCTGAAAAAAGATAATGTTATTGACCAGTTTACCAGCGCAGTATATGGAGATGTTTGGCATAACTTCGGCTTGGGGTCTAACTGGACTGTGAGTAAGCACCTTATCGATTTTCTGAGAGATAATGGAGATCCAAGACTGCAAAAATACGCAGCTCCAGCGATAGGAGGTGTTTGTCTTATGCCCAAACCATCTTCGGCAGCTGAGCAAAAGGCCGTAGACCTTATGCTTAGTAATCTTGATGATGCCGGTGTGATTTACACCAGAAAGGATACTACAGTATCAGGAGAGTCAAAGATAAATATAAGAATGGCCTCCAATACATACTATGTAGGTCAGCCTGCAAGATTAAATATAACTAGTTTCTATTTTGCCAATTATAATTTCTTCTCTATTCCGTCTGAGCGGATTATTATGCCTAAGAATTCTGGAGATATTTTTCCTGAAATAATTCTTGCTGCCGGTGAGGCTTACTTCCTTAGAGCAGAGGCTGCCGTAAGAGGTTATGGTGGCGATGCTAATGCTTTGTTTCAGGAAGGTATAAGGCAAAGCATGCTACTCTGGGAAGTAGAGGATGCTGCCATAAGTGATTATATAGCCAATTCGGCTATGGCAACTCTTACCGGAACGGATGAAGAAATGCTTGAAAAAATCAATACGCAACGTTGGGTCGCAGATTATACTGACGGCTTTGAGGCTTGGGCAGTAGTGCGTAAATCAGGATACCCTACCCATGTAGCAGCAGGAGTAGATGATCCTGAAATTTATGGATTTGGAGAGCTTAACGGAGCATATCCTCAAAGAATGAGGTATGGAAGTAATGAGGTAAGTACGAATGGGAATAACCTTCAGGAAGCACTTAGTAGGCAAGGCGCTGACTTGCAGAGCACTACATTATGGTGGGCTAAGTAAAGTAATTACGGCAGTGTCCTTATGATAGGGCACTGTTTTTTACATCGGATGTCAAAAAAAATAATCTTATCGCTTCTTGTCGGGGCTATGTTGGTTAACTTTGCATAATGGCGAAAAAAATTGTTTTTAAAGATCTTATTCTTTGGGAGAATGAAGATTATATCGTAATCAACAAACCTCCTTTTGTATCTACCCTTAGTGATAGAAATGATGATGTTAATATTCTTGCCCTGGCTAAAGGTTATCATGAAGATGCTCAGGTAGGTCATAGGCTCGATAAAGAAACATCTGGAGCCCTAGCCATCGCCAAAAATCCAGAAGCCTATAGGGAGTTGTCTATGCAGTTTGAAAACAGAAAAGTAGAGAAGCTCTATCATGCTGTGAGTGATGGTATACATGATTTTAACGATTTATTAGTAGATCTGCCTATTCAAAAACTTTCTAACGGAACGGTTAGGATAGATAAGAGAAGTGGGAAAGATGCTCAAACTCACTTTCAAACCCTGAAAGCTTATCGTAGTCATACTTTGGTGGCCTGTAAGCCAGTAACAGGCAGAATGCACCAGATCAGAATACACTTAGCAAAACAGGGAGCTCCTATTGCTGGAGATAATTATTACGGAGGAGAACAAATTTACTTGTCTCAATTCAAAAAACATTTTAACTTGAAGAGAGAGAGTGAAGAGCAGCCTTTAATTAAAAGATTGGCCCTTCATGCCAGAAGTTTGGAGTTTTCTTTAATAAATGGAGAGCGAAAAAGTATAGAAGCACCATATCCTAAAGATTATCAAGTGCTTCTAAAGCAACTCGACAAATATGCATAAAAAGCGGAAGTATGTAAATATTTATGTACCGATGTTGCATATGAAAATTTATACTTCTATCTTTGCGTTCCTTTTTCAAGGAGAAAATATCTATTTCAAAAAAAAATAAAGCTTTTATAGCGTGGATACTTTAAGTTATAAGACAGTTTCGGCTAACAAGGCAACCGTTAACAAAGAATGGATCATCGTAGATGCTGATTCTAAAGTTCTTGGAAGGTTGGCCAGTGAGGTTGCGAAAGTAATTAGAGGGAAAAACAAGCCTGGATTCACTCCTAATGTAGATTGTGGTGATAATGTAATCATTATCAATGCAGATAAGATCAGGCTTACCGGTAAGAAATGGACCGATAAGGTTTATGTGTCACACACCGGATATCCGGGAGGACAGCGCTCTGCTACTCCTAAAGAATTGATGGCAAAGTCTTCAAGAATATTGGTAGAAAGAGCCGTAAGAGGGATGCTTCCAAAAGGAAGACTTGGACGCGCCATATTTAAAAATTTATACGTGTATGAGGGTGCAGAACATCCGCATGAAGCGCAACAACCAAAAGAAATTAAATTTTAATTGATGGAAGTAATAAGTTCAATAGGAAGAAGAAAAACTTCAGTAGCCAGAATTTATATGACTGCTGGAAATGGTGAGATCACCGTTAACAATAGAACTTTAGAAGATTACTTTCCTTCTGAGATTCTACGAACTATCGTAAGACAGCCTCTTAACATTGTTGAGGTAGACGGATCTTATGATATCAAAGTAAATGTTGATGGAGGTGGTCCTGCAGGACAAGCCGAAGCTATCCGTTTGGCAGTGTCTAGAGGTTTAGTAGATATCGATACTGAATTCAGACCTCCACTTAAGAAAGAAGGTTTCCTTACTAGAGACCCAAGAATGGTGGAAAGAAAGAAATACGGTCGTAGAAAAGCGAGAAGAAAATTCCAGTTCAGTAAGCGTTAATGCTTAGGGATTGTAATTTTACAACCGAGAAAAAATATTATAATGGCAGATAAATTAGAATATAAAGACTTACTTGATGCTGGTGTTCACTTCGGACACTTAACGAGAAAGTGGGATCCTAGAATGGCTCAGTACATTTTCATGGAAAGGAATGGGATCCACATTATTGATTTAAATAAGACCCTTGAGTGCCTCGACAAAGCATCTTATGCGCTTAAGAACATAGTAAGATCAGGAAGAAAAATTCTTTTTGTAGCAACTAAAAAACAAGCTCAAGACGTAGTTAACGCTGAAGCTAAAAGGTTAAACATGCCTTTCGTAACCGACAGATGGTTAGGTGGTATGTTAACTAACTTTGCTACTATCAGAAAATCATTGAAGAAAATGTCTTCAATTGATAAAATGATGAAAGATGAAGCTTACCAAAACCTTGCGAAAAGGGAAAGATTAATGGTTTCTAGAGAGAAAGAAAAACTTGAAAGAGTTTTAGGTGGTATCTCTGACCTTAATAGATTGCCTGCAGCTTTATTCGTTATTGATGTGAAAAGAGAACACATTGCGGTGAAAGAAGCTCAGAAATTGAATATCCCTGTATTTGCAATGGTGGATACTAACTCTGATCCTACTGGTGTTGACTTCCCTATACCTGCAAACGACGATGCTTTCAAATCTATCTCTTTAATTACTCAGTATGTGGGTAAGATTGTAGAAGAAGGTCTTATGGAGAGAAAGAAAGATAAAGAGGAAGCTAACTTGAAGAAGGAAGAGGAAGCTAAGAAACAGGTTGACGAAAACGAGACTGCAGAGAAGTAAAAAAAATAGATATATATTGAAAAGGAAAAAGTTGAACATTGGATTTACACTGATGTTCAATTTTTTTATGGACTAAATTAACTTTAAGCATTTATAAATTAGAAAACTATGGCTATTACAGCGAAAGACGTAAATAAGCTAAGGCAAATGACCGGTGCCGGAATGATGGACTGTAAAAAGGCACTGACTGAAGCTGATGGTGATTTTGATCAAGCAATTGACCTTCTAAGAAAAAAAGGCCAAAAAGTGTCTGCTTCTCGTGCTGATAGAGAAGTTACAGAAGGATCTGTCTTCGTTAAGACCAATGCTGAAGGTACTAAAGGTATTCTGATCGCATTAAACTGTGAGACTGACTTCGTAGGTAAAAACGAAGAGTTCTTAAACTTAGGTAACGCTATTCTTGACGTGGCCTTTGATAAAGCTCCTGCCAATGTGGAGGCTCTTAAAGCTGAAAAAATTGGTGATGTTACTGTAGAGGAGAAGATTACTGAACTTGTTGGTAAAATCGGTGAAAAAATCGAAATAAGCGAGTACATAATTGTAGATGGTGAGGCTGTAGTACCATATATCCATGCAGGAAGTAAATTAGGTGTTCTTGTTTCTCTAAAAGGAGTTAACGGAGCAGATGTACAAGAAGCAGGTAAAGATGTAGGTATGCAAATAGCTGCTATGAACCCTGTAGCGGTTGATAAAGAGGGTGTTGATGCTTCTACTGTAGAGAAGGAGTTAGAAATTGGTAAAGAGCAAGCTCGTGCAGAAGGTAAGCCAGAGGCAATTATTGAGAAGATCGCTGCTGGTAAGCTAGAAAGATTTTACAAAGATAATACTTTGTTAAATCAGCAATTTGTAAAAGATAGCTCTGTAACTGTAGCTAAATACTTAGATACTGTTAGCAAAGGGTTAACGGTATCTGAATTTAAAAGAGTATCTATCGGATAAGTTATTTATCTTAAAAATACCTAGAGGCCATTTCTGTAAAGATTTGGCCTTTTTTTATTGGCTGATGTAAGAGTTGGTTTATAAGAGTGATAAAAGCTTGTAAAAAATCAATGAAATTGATATCTTTGTTTAAACATTGAATTTTTAGTTATGAGCAAAGTTTTAAGAATTAAATCTAGTTTCAGAGGAGAAGAAGCTTTTAGTGCAAAATTAGGTGACGCTATTGTCGCTAAATTAAAGGAGAAGGATGCTGAGCATTCAGTGATAGAAAGAGATGTAGCTAATAGTGATTTTCCTCATATTGATGGTGAGATTGTAGGAGCTATGTTTACTCCTCAACCAGATAGAACTGCAGAGCAACAAGAAAGTGCTAAACTTTCTGATGACGCGATTGAAGAGGTTATGGATGCTGATATAATAGTGATTGATGCACCTCTTTATAATTTCGGGATACCTTCTAACCTGAAAGCATGGATAGATCATATTGCTAAAGCCGGCGTAACTTTCCGTTATACTGAAACTGGTCCTGAAGGGTTAGTGAAAGGTAAAAAAGTTTATGTTGCTATGGCTTCTGGTGGGGTTTATTCTGAGGGAGATTTTGCTGCGCTTGACTTTGTAACTCCTTATTTGAAAACTATTCTTGGATTCTTGGGAATGGATGATGTGACAGTTTTCAGAGTTGAAGGTACAGCAGTGCCCGAATTAAAGGAAACAGCATTAGAAAATGGTATTAACTCAGTAGAGGTATAATCTTAAGATAGATATATAATTTATGAAGGGTTGCTGAAAAGCAACCCTTTTCTTATTGTTCTTCGTTATCTCTGTATATTTGAAATTCTACCCTTCTGTTAAGATGCTTGTCGGCTTGAGTTACCTCTTTCACTATGGGTTTAGAACTACCATAACCTTTAGCTGTAATTCGTCCTTCTTCCACGCCACCAAAATGCACCAGGTATTCTTTTATAATATCAGCTCTGTCCTGAGATAGTTTCAGATTGAAATCTTCTTTTCCATCAGAATCAGTATGGCCATTTATCCGGAGGTTGATGCTAGGATTGTCTAGCATAAAATCAGCTATTTTATCTAAATCACCATACATAGGTGTGGTGAGGTCCGCTTTGTTTTCTTCAAATTCCATAGATTGGAATTTGATTTTACTGGAGATCGGGCTGGTAGTTCTATGCATCTCCATCTCTCCATCCAGATAAAAAATTTCTTCTATTCTGAAGAATTCTTCTCCCTGAATAATGAGTAGGTAGTTGTTGTTATTGATAAGGTTGAACTCAAAGCTGCCATCTGGTCTTAAAAATTTTGGAGCCACCTCTATACCATTGTCGAGATCAATGATAGATACAATGCCCTTAAAAGGCTTACCTGTTTGTTCGTCGGTTAGGGAGCCGGTTACTTTGGTAGTAGCCCCTGGCTGTGCCCCCATGGGCACAGGGAATGAATATAGATCCAGGTTGAGCATGTTGTCTTTTACAGATCTAGCATAGTATAGATTCTCAGACTTGGAGTCTATAGTGAAGTAGAATTCACTGCCTGGGCCATTAACTAAAGGGCCAATATTTTGAGGTTCAGTCCAGTTGCCATTAGAGTAGTAGGACTTGTAGATGTCAAATTCTCCAAAATTAAGGTTCTGTCCATTAGAGCTGAAATATAGTACATGCCTTTTGTGATGGAAAAATGGGCTTACTTCAGAGTTCCTGGTATTAATTATAGGTCCCATGTTTTTGGCTTTACCCCATTTGCCATTTACATCATCTTTAATGCTGTAATAAATATCAGAAAGGCCAAAGCCTCCTATTCTGTCAGAGGCAAAATAAAGAGTATCTTCATTGTGAGATAGTGAAGGGTGTGAATCCCAGGTAATGCTGTTGATATCAGGACCTAAATTAGTAGCTACTCCCCAGGTGCTGTCTTCTTGCAGGTGACTTACGAATAAGTCACAATCTCCGTATGAATCAGGGGAATTACACCTGGCAAAAAATAGTGTTTTGCCATCTTTGCTTAACGTGGCAGAGCCCTCATTGTATTGAGTGTTGAGTTTTTTAAGATCAGTAGCCTTATTCCAACCATTATACTCATATCTTGTCATAAAAAGATCTTCGTCATTAACCGGATCAACTCCGCGGAAATGTGAATTCCTTTTAGAAGTAAATATTAATACATCGTCATTAGAACTCAATGTAGGTGCATAGTCTGACAGTTCTGAGTTTACAATGTCTCCCATATTGAGAAGCACACTGCGTGGTGGAATGAGCGTATCTACTTCTTTTCTGTAATCTACCAGTTCGTAGTAATACTTTAAAGGCACGTAATAATCTTTCTCGTTGATGGTTAGGGAGTCGTAATAGGTTTCAATTTCATTGATGTCAATATCTTCTCTGTGGTGTTTAAGCACCAGCTTATAGAGTAGTGTGGCTTCTTCCGCATTGCCTTCTATTTCAGTCAATTTGGCTAGCTGCCATAGCCAGTAGGTATCACGGTAAAAGTTCATGACACCAAAGTTTTTTACATAGGCTCTGAGTGCCGGATAGAGCTTTTCCCAATCCTTTTGTTCGTGAAGTTTTTTTATGGATTTTAGCTTGCTTTCATTGTAATAATAAGGCACCTTGTTCATGTTAGGGAAGTTAAAAAGATCAGAGTCACTAAAACTTGACACTGAGTCGTTAACAGCAAGTACACCCCCTGATTTATGAACCTGGTTAAATGCAACACTATGAAAGAAGGTAATAATAATTATAATTAAACCTCCTCGATTCATCCACGTCAACCACCTCTTCTTAGTAGTGTTGAACCTAAGTTTGTTATAGGAAAGTAATTTTTTCAAATGAGTTTAAAAAATGTTTTTTGGCATAGCTATTGACCTTTAATGGATCAATCCGAAATTTAGGAAATTTGTATTAATAATGTGTCATTTTGGCATATTAAAGTATTTAAGACAACATATATATGTTCAATAAATTATTTTTTTCAGATCTAGTGCAGGACGACTCAGATGACTTAATACAACTTATTAATCCAGAGGAAAGTTCAAAAGAGGATCTGGATAACCTCCCAGAAGAGGTGTCTATACTGCCAATAAGGAATACTGTGCTGTTTCCTGGGGTAGTAATTCCTATTACTGTAGGAAGGAAAAAGTCTATAAAACTGGTAAAGGATGCTTATCAGGGAGATAGATATATAGGGGTTATAGCACAAAAGAATATAAATACTGAAGATCCTACCGTTGATGATATTTATCAGATAGGTACTGTAGCCAAGATTATAAAGATGCTCGTATTGCCAGATGGTAATACTACCATAATTATACAAGGTAAAAGTAGGTTCTCTATAAAAGAGATTAAACAAGAGGATCCTTATATCACTGCGGGCATAGAGCTTTTAACAAGCACCTATCCTAAGGATGATGAGAAGGAGATTAAAGCGATTATTCAATCTTTGAAAGATGCCGCTTCTAAAATATTGAAGCTGAACCCTGAAATACCTCAGGAGGCGCAAATGGCATTGGATAATATTCATGATTTGGGCTTTCTTACTCATTTTTTATCTTCTAACCTCAATGCTGAAGTTGCGGACAAGCAAAAGCTTTTAGAAATAAACGACGGCAGTGAAAGAGCTACCTTACTACTTCAGTATATGCTTAAGGAAATTCAGCTTTTGGAGCTGAAATATGATATACAGAAGAAGGTACATACCGATATCGATCAGCAGCAGAGAGATTATTACCTCCGGCAGCAGATTAAGGTGCTTCAAGATGAGTTGGGGCATGATGGTCCTGATCAGGAGGTGGAAATACTGCGTAAGCGCGGTGAAGAAAAAAAATGGCCTGATGAGGTATCGACTCATTTCAACAAAGAGCTGGATAAGATATTAAGAATGAACCCGGCGGCGGCAGAATATCCTGTGGCTATGAACTATGTGGAACTCATGCTGGATTTACCATGGAATGAGTTTACTGAGGATGACTTTGATCTCAAGCGTGCTAAGAAAATTCTGGACAAAGATCACTTTGGAATGGAAAAAGTGAAGGACAGAATAATTGAATACTTGGCAGTGCTTAAGCTGAAGCAAGATATGAAAGGGCCTATTTTATGTCTTTATGGCCCTCCTGGAGTAGGTAAAACCTCTTTGGGTAGATCTATTGCTAAAGCACTGAAAAGGAAATATGTCAGAATGTCACTTGGTGGTGTGCACGATGAAGCGGAGATAAGAGGTCATAGAAAAACTTATGTAGGGGCGCTTCCTGGGAAGGTTATTCAAAATATTAAAAAGGCTAAATCTTCTAACCCTGTATTTATTTTAGACGAAATTGATAAGGTAAGCTCAGATTTTAGAGGTGACCCTGCTTCTGCTTTGCTTGAGGTTTTAGACCCAGAGCAAAATAGTGAGTTTGTAGATAACTATCTGGAGTTAGAGTATGATCTGTCTAAAGTATTATTTATAGCCACAGCTAACTCTTTAGAAACTATTCACCCAGCCCTGAGAGACAGGATGGAGATCATTGAAATATCAGGCTATACGCAAGAAGAGAAGGTGGAGATAGCTAAAAAACACCTGATTCCTAAACAGAAAAAGGAGCATGGATTAAAATCTAAAGATGCTACTTTTCAGAAAAAAGCTATTGAAAAGGTTATTGAAGGCTACACAAGAGAGTCTGGCGTGCGGAGTTTGGAAAGAACCCTTGGTTCTGTGGTAAGGCATGTAGCAAAGTCTATAGCCATGGAAGAGGAATATAACGAAACCATTACAGCAGAAGAAGTGGTAAAGGTATTGGGTGGAGAAAGGTATGATAAGGAGCTCTATCAAGGTAATGACATTGCAGGTGTGGTTACTGGTTTAGCTTGGACCCAGGTAGGTGGAGAGATATTGTTTATAGAATCCAGCCTGAGTAAAGGAAAGGGCAAATTAACACTATCCGGACAACTGGGAGATGTGATGAAGGAGTCTGCCATGGCAGCTATCTCTTACCTGAGAGCCAATGCCGAGTCATTGGATATAGATCATCGAGCTTTTGATCAATATGATTTGCATGTACACGTACCTGCAGGAGCAGTGCCGAAAGATGGTCCTTCAGCCGGTATTACTATGCTTACTTCATTAGCATCTATTTACACCCAGAGAAAGGTGAAAGATAAGCTGGCTATGACAGGCGAGATTACGCTAAGAGGGAAGGTGTTACCTGTAGGCGGTATTAAGGAGAAAATTCTGGCTGCAAAAAGAGCTGGTATTAAAGAGATAATACTATCTGAAAGAAATAAGCGTGATATAGAGGAAATAGATGATCGTTATATCAAAGACCTGAAAATAAATTACGTAAGCAACATTGCTGAAGTATTAGAAATTGCTCTTTTAAAGGAGAAGGTTAAGCGGACTATGAAGTTTAGCTTTACCGATCCAACTCATAAGGAATAAGTTAGATCTTCTTGGGAGCATTTATGAACAAAATCATAATTATAGCCGGCCTTCTTTTTACTTGCCTTACAGCGTATGGGCAGGTGGGAGGCCGTCGTTCTTTTGAGTTTATGAATGTTCCTTCATCGGCCAGAGCAGCAGGACTGGGAGGCGTAAATGTATCTTTATACAACGAAGATATTAATCTATTGTACAATAACCCGGCAGCGGTGGGAGATAGCTTGGGAGGATATATTTCTTTTAATTATCTCTCCTATTTCGCTGATGTTAATGCTGTTTCTTTTACTTATAAACATGATTTTGATAAGTGGGGAAGCTGGTACATAGGTACTCATCATTTCGGATATGGAGATATTGATAGCTATGATAATACAGGAGCGGCTTTAGGAGACTTTCATGGAGGAGAAACCGTAATTTACATAGGTAAGAGCCATCAAATAGCTAATTTCACCATGGGAGCCACCTTGAAATATGTTAATTCAAGTATAGATGCTTACAGTTCTAATGCTCTTGCAATGGATGTGGGAGGCGTATTCAAGCATCCTACATTGAACCTTACGGCTGGTCTGGTGTTTAAAAATATTGGTCTGGTGTTCAGTGACTATACAGAAACCTCAAATAGTAAACTGCCTTTTGATTTGCAGACAGGGGTGAGTTTTAAGCCTGAACATATGCCTTTTAGGTTCTCTTTTACTGGGTATAATCTGGCAAGAGAAAATGATATTTATAAAGGAGGTGCGGGTGAAGATTCTCCTAGCGCCTTCGATAAAGTTTTTAGACATGTGGTAGTAGGAGCGGAACTATTGATTAGTAAAAACCTGAATTTTCGGTTAGGATATAACCATTTAATAAGAGAGGAACTCAGGTTGGAAGATGGAGCTCATGGCGCTGGCTTTTCTTATGGACTAATGTTTAGAATAAAAGCCTTTGAGTTTGCATATAGCCGAGGAGGCTATCATGCGGCAGGAGCTTCAAATAGTTTTACAATTACTGCCAACACAAATTTATTTTTAAGAAAAAGAAAAATTTAGATATGATAAATCAGGAAACATATTTCACACCCAGGCAGATAGTGGAAGAGCTTGATAAATACATTATCGGGCAAAAAGATGCCAAAAGAAATGTAGCCATCGCCCTACGAAACAGATGGAGACGTATGAATGTGAAGAGTGAAATGCAGGGTGAAATTGTGCCTAATAATATATTAATGATAGGTGCTACAGGAGTAGGTAAAACTGAGATAGCTCGCAGGCTAGCTAAAATAGCTAATGCTCCTTTTACTAAAGTAGAGGCTTCTAAGTTTACGGAAGTAGGTTATGTAGGCCGTGACGTGGAGAGCATGGTGAGAGACCTTGTGGAGCAATCGGTTAATCTGGTAAAGGCGGAAAAGAAAGAAGAGGTGAAATTAAAAGCTGAGCAAATTGTGGAAGATATTATTCTCGATGCTCTAATTCCACCTATAAAAGGAGATAATGGCACTGTGAAAAATGCGGCTTCTACTGAAACAGTAACCGGTGAACTTCCTGCTACTGATAGTGAACTTAATGAAAGAACCAGAGAGCGGTTTAGAGAGAAAATCAGAAATGGAGAGTTAGAAGATCGCAAGATTGACATCAATGTGAAGAAACCGGCTAACCCGGGTGTAGGCATGATAGGCGGAGGTATGATGGACGAATCATCTATGATTAACCTTCAGGAGATGATTAGCGGAATGATGCCTAAAAAGAGCAAGAAGCGCAAAGTAACTATTGCTGAAGCCAGAAAGATTCTTATTGAAGAAGAATCGGCTAAGCTTATTGATATGGATGAGGTGAAAGACCTGGCCATACAGAAAGCAGAAAATACAGGGATTATCTTTGTAGATGAAATTGATAAAATTGCGGCTGGTGGCTCTGGTAAAAAAGGTGGCGGTGGCCCCGATGTAAGTAGAGAAGGAGTGCAACGAGACCTATTACCTATAGTGGAAGGTAGCACTGTTAATACGAAATATGGGTTAATAAGAACAGATCATATCCTCTTTATTGCAGCTGGAGCTTTTCATGTGGCTAAGCCTTCAGATCTTATTCCAGAGCTTCAGGGTAGGTTCCCTATCAGGGTAGAATTGGATAACTTGACTAAAGAAGACTTTTATCATATATTAAAAGAACCTAAAAATGCTTTGACTAAGCAGTATGAGGCCTTATTAGATTCTGAAAATGTGAAGCTTACTTTTCAGGAAGATGCCCTTGAAGAAATAGCAGAAAAGGCATTTCAGATAAACACAGAAGTGGAAAATATTGGGGCCAGAAGGCTACATACGGTAATGAGCCAGTTATTAAACGAGTTTTTATTCGATGTTCCTGATAAGATAGGGCCGAATGCGAATATTGTTATTACCAGAGAAATGGTGCAGGATAAACTAGTAGGGCTGATTACTAATAAAGATTTGAGCGAATTTATTTTGTAAAAACACTTTATAGAAACTAATTAAAAGGCCACCGCAGAAAACTCTAAGGTGGCTTTTTTCTTAGCAATTCTCAAGAGCACATGGCTCTTGAGTAGTTTCAAATTCAAGCGTAGCATGGTTAACGTGGAGCTCGCTTAGTAGGCTTCTAACCTTGCTTTTGATTTCTGCCAGTTCTTCTATGCTTTTGCTGGAGTTTACCACCAGGTGGGCGCTAAAGATATTATATTCTCCATCTAAAGTCCACAGGTGACAGTCATGCACTTCATTGATATCTTTTAGAGCTTCTATTTCAGTTCTTATTTTGTCAATCTCCAAATGTCTTGGTGTTCCTTGTAAAATAATAGTGAAACTCTTTTTTAAGTTTTTAAATACATTGTACAGTATAAAAGCAGAAATGCCTAAAGAAAGGAGAGGATCAATTACAGGAGCATCTACAAAATGCATTATTAACGCTCCTATGAGTACTGCTACCCAGCCCAGTACATCTTCTAGCAGGTGAAGAGATATCACTTCTTCATTAATAGAACTTCCTTTTTTTAGACGTAATACTGCGGCTCCATTGATGATAATACCTACCACAGCCAGACCTATCATGCCTTTGGTTTCTGGTTGTTCAGGATTTAAAATACGAGGGATGGCTTCATAAATAATAAATACAGACCCTGAAAACAATACAATAGAATTGATAATAGCTCCTAATAATGAAAATCTTCTATAACCATAAGAGAAAGTTTTATCTCGGCCTTTAGAAGATAGATTCTGGAAGTACCATGAAAGTCCCAGGCTAAGGCTGTCACCGAGATCATGCAGGGCATCCGACAAGATGGCAATGCTGTTAGTGAAGATCCCTCCAATAATCTCAATAATAGTAAAAGCCAAATTGAGAAAAAAGGCTACTTTAATATTGCCAGAACCATGATGGTGATGATGTCCGTGGTGGTGTGAGTGATCGTGCGCCATAGTTTTTACAGCTTTAAAGGTACAAAGCAAATATAAGCTATGCCAGCTGATACCTGTGCTATTCTTGTGGGAAGATGCAGCGGTTTTTGTTTATATTTATGCCGCATTAATAACTATTCATGCCCAATGAGATATATCTTAACTTCATTATTAGCATTTTATTTTACTTTTTCATTAGCTCAATTTCCTGCTTTAGAGCTGCCAGCGCAGAAAAACCTATCTGAACCAGACGTGGCCATTAGTTTAAAGAAAGAGAATAATATGGTTATCTCGTCGTCCACTGGCGAAATGTTTTATTCTGATGATTCAGGTAAAAGCTGGAATACATCTTCTTTGGGAATAAGTGCTGATGGGGTAACAGTAGTTTCTGATAATAAAGGCGTTTTTTATGCATTTGCCACCAAAGGAGAAGAGGTAGTAGGTTTTAAGTCGAAAGATAGCGGGGCTAGCTGGGAAGAAGAGGGGAGGCAACGCTTTTCAGGCTTGATCAATTATCAGGTGGTTAATAATATTAATAATGGAAGCTTGGGATTTACCTGTGTAGTGAAATCTGAGGAAGATGGGTGTAAAAATACCGTTTATTACTCTGATTTAAATGGTGGAAAAAAATGGGGTAAGATCGCCAAAATAGCAGAAGTCTCTTGTGAAGAGCAGACTATTACAGGTAGTGCTTTGGGCTTTAGTCCTGATGATCGTATGTATGTGGCCTACCTGAGTACTCAAACAGGCATCTTAATGGACAGGAGCTATGATAAAGGTAAAACATGGCTTTATAAAGATATAAGTGTGGCAGATTATTTTGCAGGAGACTCCTTATTAATGCCAGGGCTAAATGAACACCAGACGGAGCCACAACTGATTTTGGATGTGACCTCTACACAGTATCGTGGAGGTTTGTATTTGACTTGGGATGATAAGAGGCCTACAGCGGGGACTAATATTTATTTTATTTCGTCAAGAAATAATGGAGATTATTGGAATACTATCGGCCAGGTAAATGAAGCCAGTGACGGGCAGCATTTTATGCCTGTAATGGCTCAAGATCATGAAATAGGAGTGATCTATATTTTATACTACCAAACAGAGAGCAAAGAAAGTAATGCAACCGATGTAATTATAGCTTATTCAATAGATGGTGGAGCAAGTTTTGTTAATAAAAAGTTGACCAGTGAGTCTTTTCAAATAGATCAGGCACTTAGGTCAGGTCTTTCTATCAAGGCTCACAATGGTAATATTTTAGCATCATGGACTAAGCATGTCAATGGCAAAGCTACTTTGATTACTTCAATGATCACCCAAAAGCAGCTTGTGCCAGAGTTGAAAATTCCTTCAGGGAAAAGGAAGAAGTAGTTAAAGATTCTTCCTTAAAAACTTCTTCAGTGTTTTTACTTCGTCCTTTTTTATTGCTGGGAAGTTAGCTATTCTAAAGGAGTCAACTTTGTTGGTTCCATAGCCATTGCCGAGTATGATTCCTTCCTGAGCTGCTTTTTCTTGGATCAAATCCCCCTTTTTTTCAGCCGTATCTATTTCTATTTTTCTAAACTTAAAGTGGCCTATCCATTATGAAATTTCCATACAGTAGCATCTTTAATGGCCAAGAGTTGATGGTTAGCGAATTTATATGCTAAACCTACCTTTTGCTAATCATTCATGCTACTTACATGATAGATAGCATCTAATGACCTTTATGATGGCATAGCCGCGTTTTGCAAAGCCCACCGCGCCGGCCTTGGCCCAATGACCAGCCCGATGCCCACTCACAGACGTGCCATTGAACGTATAGCCGAGCAGGTACGCGTTGAAAATAGCGAGCCCACCGCTAAGTGGGTATGTTTACGAACAGGTGAAATCTGTAGCTTCACCATGCAAAGCATGGCGGGAACGGAGGTCCAGTCAAAGATAGCAGGTCCACCCAGTGACCAGCCCACATCAAACTTATTTCTATTTTGAGAACTTAAAGCCGAGCTAGAAGCACGACTAGCGTAGGATTAATCTTTTTAATCTTTTTCTATCTCCAAAACTAAGTCATTAGGAATATTAAGTTTTTTTCGTTTCATATAATATTGAGATCTTGAATAAGGACCAAAAACAATAGATCTATCCTTATTTTTGTGATGAATTATCCAAAAGTTTAATTCCCTAGAGAAAAGATCAATGAAATAAGGATCATTTCTTAGTATGCTATCAGCTATATTTTTGCTAATAATTTTATCTGAAACACTGTTGTTAAAAGTAAATCCTTTTTTCAAAAAGCAATTTCTTAAGCTGACTAAATCAACATTGTCATTTTCATAAAAAACGTCTGTCACGACCTCTAGAGAATCCAAATTAGTTTCCTTTGAAAAATATTTGGAAACAATATAAGATAAATCTGAAGAAAAATCCTTTGAATGTGCTTCCATAGCTGGATTCTGGCTTAGAATAACAAATTCATCATTAAATTTAATATCTATGATCTTAGAACTAATACTTTGCTTAAATGGAGTATCTGACCTTAAATAAGCTGTTTCCCCATCACGACAATATGTATACCCCCCTCCGACTTCTTCATAATTATCTACACCGCCACCACATGATATGCCTATTAATAAGATAAGTAAAAAAAATAAATATGGATAACCTCTCATTTAATAGCCTCCTGTTTTCAAATAGTGATTTGTTACCTTGGATCCACGATTGTAGTTTAGGTTCCCAAAACCATCATAAATTATCATATAAGGTGTGCCATCTCCCGCATGCCAATTTCCAATTTCAGTAAATACATTTCGCCAAAAAGTACTTCTTTCTCCAATCCATGGATTTTCGGGAGCTCCGGTGTTAAAATCATAAAGTCCAGACTCAATGGTGACCATCCCGTTTCCTTCATTTCTTATCCAAATTCTTCCATGAACCATTCCATCTCTACTACCTAATAAAGTTGGAACAAGAACCCTATCAGTTCCTCTTATTTCAAAAATATTTAAATCAATATGACTTAAATCGACTAATCCTGCATCTATATGGACTTCTTCTATCCCGTTCTGACTCCAATAGCCATTAGCATCGCTTAATGTAAAAACTCCTTCATGGTAAATAATTCCACTACCTACTGCTGTTTCTAAATTAATATGCTGTTCAGTTACATACCCTGCACCCCACATATTACCTTGGGTACTATAATGTGCAGTACTCACAAATTGATAAAAAGTGCCATCTCTTCCTAATTGACCACCCAGCGCTGTGCTTATTTTATCTCTGTCGGAAGCCGTAGGCTTTTGAGCTAACTTATTGGCAAAATTGAACCTATTATTGTTAGTTACTCCGTATAAATTATTAAAACCTCTAGTACTCATCATGGCCGCATTCCTTTGTACGCCGGCTACTCCACCATGCAAAGCATGGCGGGAACGGAGTGGGAGTTCTTCAATATCTGCACGGGAAGAACTACCCATTTGTCTTGCTATATTAGCCTTTTGCTGGTCATTCATTCCACTTAGGCCATACATAGCTTTCAGTTTGCTTGCCGACAGTATAGCTACATTTCTTGAAAAGCCATCTACACTAATCGACATGTAAAGCTGATCAGTCCAATGATTACCGGATAGCGAAAAGAATCATGTATTTAAAGTGCTGGATGCATTTCTTAGGGATTATAAATCAGAAAAGCTTATGCCTCTTAAAACTTAAAAGCCCGGATCTTGCCCAGGCCTTTTATTATTCTTTTGAGTTTATGAACTACTAAAGCAATCGTTGATAACGAGCGCTAACGGAGGTTATATTAATATTAATGTGCCTATTAAAGCCAATATGATTAAAATAGTTAATAAATCTTTTGATCTATTCCTTTTTCCTTCGTAAGACTTTCGAATACTTTCTATTTTATTTTCAGAATAATATATATTATTAATTATTCCCAGAATAGGTATTCCAATGAAAAGAACATATCTCAATTCACCATTCTGAAATAAAGTGAGGTAATATTCATCACCAAAGGATATTAGTATATATACTTTAACTATCAGAAATAGTATTATCTCTTGAACTATAACCAAGATGAATTTTGCTCCTATGACAGGATCATATATACGAAGGTTCAAACTTCTCCAAAATAAATAATTAAAAACATTCATTTCTTAAAAATCATAGCTCGTAGTAACTTTAGAATCAATCCAATTTTTTGTATGAGCAGTTAAACTTGTTCCTGTAATAAAGGCTGTTCCTAAGTCAACTGCACCATAAATAACACCATAAGCAGGAAAAATTAATTGAGCAGTGGTATTTAACCCTTGAAAAATATCTCCTGCCGTTATACTCCTATCCTGAGCAATATCATATATAGTCAGGCTTGCAGAAAGAGCAGCTGGATAAGGAGCGGCATTTTTCAATACTTTTGCTTGATGTATTATATCATCCCCATTTGCAGCACCTATCTTTATTAAATTATTGTTAAAACTATTTGGCTTTGAAAATATACTTTTTTTGAGATATAAAGGTATCTTACTTCCCCCTCCAGAACCCTTGGCGCGTAGAGCAGCATCAACATAGGTTGGTGTAATACCAGCCTGAACAAGGCCTGCCGCTGCGACTATATAAGACAGATCATCAGATGTCAAATCCCATCGAAATCCCGCCGAAAGAGCTTGAATACCCTTTCCGTTTGAATTCTGATAAAAATCAATAGACATATTTCCCTTCCAGGATCCATCTTGAGTAACGGCTATAAAAGGAATACTGGTACCATATCCATCATGGGTATATCTATCATGAAATTTCCAGCCTGTTACTTCTTCTATGTCAGCACGGTCAGTACTACCTAATTGACTTGCAAAACTGGCTCTTTGCTGGTCATTCATTCCACTTAGGCCATACATAGCATTCAGTTTGCTTGGAGACATCATAGCTACATTTCTTGAAAAGCCATCTACACCAATCGACATGTAAAGCTGATCAGTCCAATGATTACCGGATAGCGAAAAGAATCATATATTTAAAGTGCTGGATGCATTTCTTAGGGATTCTAAATCAGAAAAGCTTATTCCTCTTAAAACTTAAAAGCCTGGGACTTACCCAAGCTCTTTATTATTCCATTAATTTCGTGAATTATTAAAGAACTCGTTGATAACGATCACTAAAAGAGGCCTGCATAACCACCATGCGAAGCATGGCGGCAACGAAGAAGCTAGTATGAACAGTTGAAAATTAATTTACAAACCAACTAATAAGTTCACCTTTTGGGTTAAATAGGAAATATAAATCATATGTCTCAAACATCGGGTGATAGTATTTACTAATACTTATTTGAACATAGTCCTTATCATTATACCCTGATAGATGTCTTCTAACTTGTACCAATAAATTAATTGTATCTTTCGGTAATTCTTTTTGATTTGAATACGTTACATTCTCAGGTAACTTGAGAATCTTTACTTCTTTATCATTAATTTTTCTATAATTTTTTTCAAGCACTTTTGATTCTCTTTTTATACTATCAAAAAACATATAAATTAAATCAACGCTACCCAAAAAAGGCTGGGTTCTTTCTTCCACAACAGAATCGACATACATTTTAAATCCTCCTAAAAATCCATTCTTTAGATAAAGTCCCGAATCTATTTCTATTGAGTTTGGCAACAATAATTCTCCCATATTTTGTTCATTCTTTAATTCATCAGGAAAAATATTTCTATGTAAATATAAGCTATCTATAAAAAAATTAAATGCCTTTTGTTCAATGCTAGACTCATAAATATCATTTTCCCTTACTGATTCCGTACAGCCAGTAAACAACAACAGAATAACAATAAAATAGTAGTCTCTACACTTCTTCATACTAATAAGGATATGGTGTTTGAAAATTAAGTCCCGTATTGTAGCCTTGTATATAACCTTTTAGGTTGTTCATAAATTTAAGTGCATCATTAAATTGAGCCCCTCTACTGTTATACATTTCTCCCTTACTTATATGAATAGTAAGATGTACTGGCCCCCATGAAAAGTGCACATTAGCCCCTAATGCATCTCCTACATACTTCCCCTTCGCAACCCCAGGAGTTGAAATAGAGCTTAGGCTAGACCCAAAAACTCTACGCTTACTTCCGTGATCTAAAACGTTTACAATTACATTTTCACCTGCAATAATATATGTTTTCGTATGAGATTGTAAACCTCCCCAGTTCGCTTTGCGAGCCTGCCAACTCATAGTCTCTGGATCCACTAAATCACTTCCTGCATAAGTTCCTGATTGCCCACTATTCTCATAGACATCCCACAATTTTCGTAAATTATGCATCAATTGTTCTCCTGCATCACTTTTTCGCAAATCGACACGATTAAATGGACCATCCTGAACCTTCCAATTCTCCGTCCAATTTAACGAAGTACCATAAGGAGTAGTAACCGTAGAGTAATAGCCATCATTTCTGTAAGTAACTGCCTCACCACTTGCATAAGCTTGGTTCCATATTTTTTGCCTTTTATAGTTGTCTCGGTATTCTAAAGTACTCTTTCCATACCTATTCTTAAAATTATGTCCACTCATCATAGCCGCATTCCTTTGTGCGCCCACCGCGCCGGCCTGGGCCCAGTGCCCAGCCCAATACGCACTCACAGATGTGCCATTGAACGTATAGCCGAACTTGAAAATAGCACGCCCACCGCTAAGTGGGTATCCTTAGGAACAGGTGAAATCTGTAGCTCCACCATGCAAAGCATGGCGGGAACGGAGGGGTCTCCTAATCAATAGCTTCTATTCTCAACTCATCTCTCTGACTTACTTCTTCAAAACCTATTAAATCGTTACCTAAAATAGTCTTTTTAAAATAGAGAGTATCCTCTACTATACCAGTAAATATACCTTTTATATTTACTTTTTCTCCATTAGAAAGTTTAAAATCAGGATTAAGAATTACTCCTAGTCTTATCACTTTAGTGGTATCACTGATCCCTCTTCCAAAAAATTGGTCTGATGACTTAAAGAGTTGTACATCTATACTTATAAATTTAGATTTTAACTCATTACTTACTTTGCTTATGACTTTTGGTATTCCAAAATTTCTAAAAATTGGCTCATCACCAATTGAACGGTATATTAAAAGATCTTTTTCTTCCAGCTTATCATCGTCATAAGAGAGAGCACTAATCTTATAAATAGGAATTTCCGTAGTATCTTGTAACGTATAATGCCTGCCTGTACTAGTGCTCAGAGTTTGGTCAACACCTTCACTGATTAAGTAAAAACCCCTCGGTATTGAATCTTTCACATTAGCATATATTGGAAGATATAAATACTCATTATTTTGTTTATTGAAAGGATCTTTTATTTTGGTTTTGAACCGGTTGTCATATTCCTTTATATCAAAAATTGAATCGAGATGAGCTAAACTTTTGGGATATGAACCATATTGCCAATAATATTCTAATATTGCACTATATATAAGTAAATTAGAACGCTCGTAATCTATGGCAGCCCTAGCTTCAATAAACTCTTCTTTTGTCAATTTTTTATCACAAGAAACTAACAAAAGTAATAGAAATAAGGGTGTTATTGATTTTAATAATCTCATTTTGGATTTAATATGTTTAACATTATTTTATAGTATTCCCCTGAAACATTAAAATTCAGTACCCTTAAAGGATAGTTTGGAGGGTTGGCATAATTTCCTGGTGCTGCATCATAATAAAAAATCGCATTACCATTGAAACCATTTATTGGAGCTTCATGATTATTCTCTATGAGAGTAACATTTCCTCCAAAACCATTTTCATAATCTAAAACTAAATTAAAAGTTACAGGAATTGTTTGCTCTCCTACTACAATATTTGCATTAAAATAGAGTGATTGAGGAGAAGCGGCATTTGCATGAGTTTGCTTTTTAGAAGGGACTTTAACTTTTAAATTCAAAAAATATTCATTTAAGTCAAATGATGTTTCACCAGCTTTCCTGGTTTCTCTAATAGCCTTTATTGTTTGGACTATAACACGACTATTACTACTATTCATAATATCAACCTTACCTGTTTTGATTTCCAAATCTTCAGCTTTATACCAGTTTTCTAATCCATCACCGGTATAATTCTCTTGAAAGCCCGGGACTTGCCCAGGCTCTTTTATTATTCAATTAGTTTCGTGAACTAATAGAAACTCGTTGATAACAGTCCGCTAACTACTAAAGGAATATGAGGAAGGCTTTCATAATTAGCGATTTAATCCCGTCTCTACATTGTCTCGCCCTGAAAAAATTCTTTCTCGATTTTTGTTAGCAACTAACATATAAGTCAATATGCTCAATGCCAAACAGAAAATAATGATGTAGCCACCTTTTTTATCCGTTTTAAATCCATAGTTTAAAAATTTCTCGGGCTTCACCAAAAAGTGATAGTTAAACAACCATAGTAAAACCAAAAAAACTAAAAACCCGCTCAACCCAGTCACCTAGGAAATAATCTCCTGAAGCAATAAGGTTACCAGCCGCCCCTGTAAAGAACAGCAAATCAGGCCCTTTTTCAACAATATAATTTGCATCATGACCTGTGTCAATCCAAGGTCCATCTGCTCCTACTAGTCTATTGGTGACCCACATAGCTCCATTACCTACTGCTGCTTCTTAATTAATATGCTGTTCAGTTACATACCCTGCACCCCACATATTACCTTGGGTACTATAATATGCAGTACTCACAAATTGATAAAAAGTGCCATCTCTTCCTAATTGACCACCCAGCGCTGTGCTTATTTTATCTCTGTCGGAAGCCGTAGGCTTTTGAGCTAACTTATTGGCAAAATTGAACCTATTATTGTTAGTTACTCCGGATAAATTATTAAAACCTCTAGTACTCATCATGGCCGCATTCCTTTGTACGCCTACCGCACCGGCCTGGGCTCATTGACCAGCCCAATACGCACTCATACAAGTTCCCTTGAACGTATAGCCGAGCAGGTACGCGTTGAAAATAGCGAGCCCGCAGCTAAGTGGGTATACTCACAAGCAGGTGAAATCTGTAGCTCCACCATGCAAAGCATGGCGGGGACGGAGGATTACTTTTTATCTTATAATTACGTATTTTTGATAAAAGCATCTTATCAGATATGAATACGGGTAAAATAATCGCTGACCTGAGGGAACAAATGGTATGGTCGCAGACTGATCTGGCTAATAAAAGTGACGTTTCAAGGGTGATGATTGGTAAGTATGAACGTGGTGAGGCCAGCCCTTCTATTGAAGCTGCTAAAAAAATTGCTGATGCTTTTGATGTTTCTCTTGATTATCTGGTATGTGAAGGACAGAACGCAAAGTTTGACAAAAAAACTCAAGAGGATTCAGGATCTGGAACTGCTCGAGGCCGATAAAAAGAAAATACTTTTTGACCTCATTGATACCTACATTCGTGATGCCAAAACAAGACAGGCCTATTCATAAAAATATGCGACTACTAAGCTACTTTACTCTTTTAACTATCTTTCATTCAATAAAGGTTTATGGACAAGATGACAAGTCTATAAAGCTAACCCCCTTTTTTAAAGAGAGCCAGACGAAAAGTTATCAAATTACATCTACCTCTAAAACTTCCACGAAGGACGGCCATTACGAAGTTTTTAATTCAAAAATTAAAGATGTCATTGTAAAGGTCACCAAGGTAACAGCTGCTCAATCTCATATTGAATGGACTTACGATAGGGTTATGTTTGTCGATTCTACAGAACAGAATGACCCTTTTACTTATCTTATTAATACATTGAATAAAAGAATGACTATCAAATATGTAGTTGATTCAAAAGGTGTAATTCAGGCCATTTCAAATTCAGAAGACCTTAAATCTCAGACTAAACAGCAAATTGATGGATTCGTAAAGCAACTAAGTCAGAGCGATAATTATGATGAATCATCAATTGAGGCATTTAAGTTTCAACTTGATATGATGCTATCGTCTCAAGAGCTTTTTGATGCATTAATTCTTGAGGATGTTTACAAGTTTCATGAGCTATACAGTTTGTCCTTTCAAAAAGGCCGCAAAGTACTTGTCCCGGAGAAAGGTACGCCTACAGACAGCTATTCTATAGAATTGATATCTAGCAATCAAAACGAAGTTCAGTTATTTGGTGAACTCGTCAGTTCATTTAGTGATAAAAAAGGGCAGAAAAAATACGAATTTAATCTGCCCTCTTATTGGCTGGAACACTACTCAGCAAAATGGCATGTTACTGTACCAGTAAATGTATCATATTCTTATTCTATTGAGCAGGTTAATCCTTGATAATAACCTCCCAATCCATATTCTCCAATTCTTTTTCAGTAAATGAATGCTTTGTGTAAATATGCTTCTTGATCAAAGTGTCCACGCTTTGATATTTGCGTAGGCTATCTATGCTATACACAAATAAATTAAGCTTCTGATTTTTAGAATCAGCAATAAAAAAAGACCACCCCTTTGTGCTACCTGGCTTTACTAAGTTCTCACTCCCCCCCGGAGGAATGGCATTATTAAAATGATAATCAGTGACATTAACTTCCGACAAGTTAGGAGTTATGTCTAAGCCTGTAGAATATGATATCTCATGATCAGTTGAATTTTTAATCCAAAGACGAGTGTCATAATAATCACATGAAGTCATCATTATTATTAAAAGCAAAATACTAAATGAAATCCTCATCTCTAAAAATTTACCGTCCATAAAAATCAAAAGGAGACATTGGTGGATAGCTAGGGTTTGTAAATGATGGAGCTATTGGATAATTAACTGTATCCCATGTAGCGGAAGTATCTCCAAAATACTGATATGACAGAAAATTAGCCGTCCACTCTGTCCAATTACTCTGGTGATCACCTATTCCATGATTAGCTGAATTGGCACTTTCCAAACTTGTCATTGCCATCTTAGTATAAAAGGTCGCTCCAAATTTCCTGTATTGTAGAATATGTCCAAATTCATGCTTCAGCAACTGTACATTATACTCATCTTTTGGATTCACAAATATACCAGCCCCAGGCACTGTAAATGCCGCCCTATTCTTTAATGATCCAATCTCACTAGTATTAACCCTTACCCCTTCAAAATATGTCTGACCATCAGCCCTTGACCCGGTAAACGGTCTTTCAGTGACCCTAAAACCATCCGCCTGAGGAAATGGATCCCCTCCATCCTGAACCTTCCAATTCTCCGTCCAATTTAACGAAGTACCATAAGGAGTAGTAACCGTAGAGTAATAGCCATCATTTCTGTAAGTAACTGCCTCACCACTTGCATAAGCTTGGTTCCATATTTTTTGCCTTTTATAGTTGTCTCGGTATTCTAAAGTACTCTTTCCATACCTATTATTAAAATTATGTCCACTCATCATAGCCGCATTCCTTTGTGCGCCCACCGCGCCGGCCTGGGCCCAGTGACCAGCCCAATACGCACTCACAGATGTGCCATTGGAGGAGCCTCCACCACCAACTCCGCCTTCAGAAGTATCAAAACCAGTAAGTGGTGTCCAGCCATTTTCGAATAATCCTGAGGGATCATTAAACATTACAGGGTTATTAAATCCGTATCTGTAGGGAGAAAGTGAGGGGGCGTTACCCGCTAATGCATCAGCTCCATAAAACCGACCTAAAGCAGGGTCGTAACTTCTAAAAGAAGTTTGATAGGTTTGAGTAGTTTCATTCCATCTGCTTTCTCCATTGTATAAAAACTCATTTTTTAAGTTATTGGGTCTCACCCAGCTACTACTTATCATTCCGTATGGGTAGTAATCGTTCTTTTGTATTACGGGGTGTTCTTCTACGGTTATTTTCAGATCATCAAAATATACCTCTGTGAGGTTGGCAGATTCATTACTAAGGTATATCAAAATATGACCATTGCCTGGAGATACAAATTTATCAATTTCTAAAACATCATAGCTATTACTTTTAGCCTCTCCAGCATACTGAGTAGCATTCGCATTGATCTGATCATAAGCAAAACTGGAATTGTGCTTTAGGTCTATGCTTTCGTCATTAGGCAAAAACATAAGGTTCAGAAATGCTTTTGGAGCATCATCATTTTCAAGAGGAAACCCTGTTGTACCTATTATGGTGCCTGCACTAAAATTCTGATTAATAGTACTAACGCCAGTTTCACCTCCTATGATAGAGCCTCCACTAAACATATTGGCTAATACCGTTCCTATAGGGAGTGTTGCATCTGAAATGTTCCCGGGTTTTGCTAAATATTTAGCATATACCCTGGCCGAAATCTTATCTCCCTCACCTACCGGAATAGAAATAACTGAGCCTAATTGGCTGCCTTCACCACCAGTAATTAGCTGTGAATGGGTATATAAGCTGCCTTCGTCCGTATGATCAAAAATATCGTTAGAGATAGATTCAGTGTTTTCAAATAAAGCTTCGTCGTCATCACTTCCCTCATAATTTAAGTTGAAATCCCACACTTTTGGAGCTGAGGTGAATGATACTCGGCTATTGCCCTGATAATCTTTTAAATCGTACTCATAAACCCATTTTTCTATAGTTTCATCATATACTGCTCTGCCCTCAGCATGTTTGATGAATTCTACTTTATTATTTTTAATAAAAAACATTCCGTTGTAAATGACTTCATTAACTAATTGTCCATTTTTATCGTATTCATTAAATCCTAATTTCTGTCCATCTGCAGCATATCTATACACCAGCCTGCTACCCTGTTCTGTTAATATTTCTTTAGGCTGATTAAAAATATTATAAGATATACTTATAATTCCATGGGTAGGATCGCTAGTCACATTGCCTTCCTTGTCGTATTCAAAAAGCTCTTCTTTTTCACTTCCTCTATAGCCTAAGCTCTTTACTACATCCTCTGCGTTATCATTTACGCTCAGCAATTTATTGTGATCCACATTGTGGTAATTATAATTCAATTGGTCAATTTCTACTCCTTCGGCATTATATCTGGATAGTGAACGAATGTTGCCGTTTTTGTCATACTCTACATTTTTCAATGCATTAACATTGTTTTGTGCCATAGCATCTTTTAACTGAGATATTTGATCATAATTATAGGCATATGCCAGTTGTTCTCCTCCTGGTGTGGTACCTTTAGACCATTTTATGCCGCTTATATTACCATTATATAAAGGGTTACTGCCATGTACGCCATTAGAAGTGTTATAAGCAATGTCCATCCCAAAAAAATCAGTCCACACTAAATTATCGTCATCTTCATGATTTAGCAAGTCAATATGATTAATATTTGTGAGCCAACCCTTTATATTATATTTATAATCTATTGACTGTAAGAAACCATCTTCTCCTTCATGTAACATTTTTTTGTTTAGCCTGCCAAGTTCATCGTATTGATTATAAGCGATTAGCTTAGGAGGAGCCGCGTCATTACCTTCCGTGCCATTGTATATCTTATGTAGATATTTTTTTAGCCTGCCCATGTGGTCGTATTGAAATTGTTCAGTCACTTCAAAGTCTTGTCCGTTGAAGTCGTACATGTTACTAATTCTTGCAGTAACTTTATTATCAAAAGTATATTTATAAGACACCTTATTAAAACTCCCATAAGCGTTATCTGTCACGGTAGCTTCCATTCGGTATTTATCATCATAAAATACTACAGATTGTAACCAATTAGGAGAACCCAGTTCCTTTTTTCTGTAGGCAGTGACTATTCCTTTTGTGGCTTTATTAAATTCGTTGGAATTTGAATATTTGCTGTTATAGGGAGTTACATCCCAAGGTAGGTCGTAATCGTCGTAATATACTTCAGACATCACGGTTATGTTAGTTAAAGGAAAAGAATTGTTACTATATCCTGATGGTGTTCTTTCCTCATGTTTGGCGTTAACTATAGTGATGGAGGCATTATTACTATAGATGGCGAAGTCAACAAATACCTCTCCTTTACAAGATTTTCTTGAAGTATAGAATGTTTCATTATTTTTCTGATATACTATGGAGTTGTTTACACGATGTATAGAAAAAATATCAGAGTTATTGTAGGCTATAGAAGTTGGTTTCGTTTTCTTTCCACTTTCGTAGATAGCGATCTTCCCATTAAGCATAAAGTATATAGCAAATTCAATTGACTGATAAGAAAAGTCTTTTTTATCTCCTTTAGTAGAAAAACCTACCATTATTGCTTTCTTACTTTGGTTTGCTTTTACGTATAAACTGCCTTCTTCCCCTTCTTTCAAGTACGTGGAAGATGCTCCTCCACTATTTTTCCACTGGGTTGGTGTAGTTTTGGTTATAGTATTACCATTATATTGAATCCCTTCCATTTCTTTCCATTGCAAGTTGTTTTTATAAAAGTTATCCACTTGCTTTTGAAGCGAGCTTCTATCACTGTCTGTTTTATATAAACCTGAGGCTACTTTTCTTCCCAAAATATCATGTTTCACATATATCCATTGCTTCTCATCGTCAGTTAATAGGTTTGCACTTTGTACTAAAATAGGCCTGTCCTGATGATCATATACCACATTGGTTTTGTCTTTTCCCGGGTTTTTATAGCTTATTACTCTATTCTTAAGGTCGTAATTATATTGAAAAGCATGGGCGTCAATTTGTTCTTGACTTGGTTGAGTATTTCCTTCTTCTAAGCGAGATACTAGCTCTGGCTGGAGGATATAACTTAATCTATCAAGATCATCGTAAATGAAATATGTTTTAGCTCCAACGGCATTTTTAGTTACTAAAGTTTGGCCGAGTAAATTACTGTAAGCATAACTTTCATTACCCATTTCATCTTTGTTATAACTAATTTGCAAAGTTCCTGCTTCATAATATCCTTTTCTTAAAAACTTACCAGCTTCATCAATTATCCATTTAATGATTTTTTCTGTTCCGTCATTGAGATGATAATCATAGGTTCTTTCATGCCCACTTCCTATCTGCCAATCTTTTCCTACAGATGAAGATTGAGTCACTTTATCATAAGGAGAGTCCTCATAAATTATTTCTTCGAATAAAGCCTTTTTATTCTCACCATTGTCATGGTCGTTATAAAATTCTTCTAATTCTCGTTTCCAAGCCGTTCTGTATTCAGAGGTGTTGCTATTAGATGAGTAAGGGAGGTATGTTTTCTTGTTTTTATTATTGCGCGAATAAGTATACCCTTGGATCATATCTTTGCCATCTGGAGCACCTCCTACTATTATATCCTGAGACTTTCTTTTATATTCATCATAATAGCTTATGGAGACATTTTTCTTGCCTTCATAGTCTTGACTCTTAACTTCTTCTATAGTTTTGATGCCATCTATTTGTATGTGATGAGAGGCACTATAAGAAATATTATTACTTTTATTTAGATCTTCAACTCTAAAATAATCTGAGCGTATTTTTACTCCTTGCGAATTTCCTACTACTACATGATAATATCCTTCTTTAAAGGCTTTGTAAACTGCATTAGTGGCTCCCGAAATATGCTTTCCATTAAAGTACCATTGATAGGTTGTGTAGGTTGTATTTAAAGCCATGTCTACATATGGCTTTTTAATACTTATTTTATTTTCCCCTACAGCCTTAATTACCGGTAGGGTATATGGTGTGTTTATGGATACATTCACCGATGAAGCTCCGCTCCAACAGCCTGTAGAGTTATTTCTGGCTCTTAAATAGTAATAACCACTTTTATATACAGCCAAATAATTGGCGCTATTAGAGGTGCTGGTGCCTGAAGGTGAGTTTTGCCAATAAGAACCATAAGTTTTACTTAATATTGTATAACCTGGCCTCGATTCTAATATCTTAGGGGCAGGTGGTTTGGAAACAGGCTGAATCTCAACGTATGCGCTTGCTGCTGGTCCCCACTGTTTACTATATTTTCCATAGCCTCTCAAATAGTATCTGCCTGAAGTGGTTACAGTTTTATTTTTATAGCTATAAGACTTACTAGTACCATTAGCAGAGGTTTGCCAATACCATACGTCTTTACTATCAGGTGTACCATTCCAGCTTAAAGTTCGAGAGCTATTACATAGTGATCCGGATACGGAGAAACTAGGCTTCTCAGGTATGTGTAAATTTCCATTTCCGGGGTATGTAGGTCTACCGTCACCAGGATCACAACCTCCTACGCAGGGAGGTGGCTCTCGGTAGATTTGATAATTTGTGGAGGTGGAATCATTATTTTGATTAACCTGAGAGAAAGAATAATGAAAATTAAAACATAAAAGTGCTAGTAATACACTTAGGTAATAGTATTTCATATTTATATTTTTAAACTTATTATCTTATTTAGTTAATTAAGGCAGTTTTTGTCAGGGGCTATGTTCGTTGCGCTGGATGCAGTGTTACCAAAATCATCTCGTACAGTGCATTTTATGGTGCCTCTGCCCATATAGGGGAAAATGGCCCTGGCACTAGTAGAAGACAGCTTTTGTCCGTTGTAACTATACACCCATTGATATGAAAGGCTGCCGCAGGTATTGGTAGGAATGGCGGTGAAATTCAATTGATCTCCACTGCAAAATCGAGTAAAACTGCCGCCGTGAGTCATAGACTTGATAGATATGGATGGTTTAATATCTTCCACTCTGATATTTACTTCTTTCGTAACCGTAATAGGGGCATAAAATCCATTTTCATCAGAAACCTTACACTTTACAAAAATTTTCGAGGTACAATAATTAGCTTTAAAAGTATAGTAACTTTCATAATGCTCTATGTTGATAGGAATGGTCTTGTTGCCTGCAACTATATACCACTCGAAACTTAAGCTTCCGCAGCCACCATTTGCAACAACTTCACTAGTTACATCATACCCGAAATTCACACTCACTTTAGAGTCCATCATAATTGCTTCTATTGGTTTTGTGTCATCATAATTGCAGTCACTAGGGAATTGGGCTCTATTTCGATCATAATACTCTAAAATATTGGCCTCATTATCTCTGACTATTTCTAAGTCTCCATGAGAATCATATTCGAAAAATATTGAATATCCATTTTGATCAGTTTCGGAAAGCTTATGGCCGTATTCATCGTAGGTTGAAGTTTGAATATGACTTTTTCTTGGATAGACCTTCACTTCATCTATAGCTTCCCCTTTCTTAATAGTGGGAGTGTAGTCGACTTGCTCATAATTCCATTGATTATTTTCATAGTAATAATAAGATAAAATATAGCCTTCGCTGTCTTCCGGCACAAATGGAACCTGAAACTCTTCTGCTACTAAGCACTTATCTCCATATTTTGCCGTTATGCTTAGAGATGGCTCTATGTTATCACTCTCAAAGCCATTATAATATATATCATCACTAGTTGCATTGTATGCAACAAATACGCGTGACCCAAATTCATAATCTGATAAAAAAGCTTGATCTGGTTTGCCTTTATGTTTTATATCACTTACACTTCCTTCTTTATCGTACACATAACTAGATAGCCATTTGTAATTTTCTGCAGAAATATCAGGCACATCAGATGAGGGAGCTTCTTCTCCTGTATTTTCCCAAACGTATATAGAGGAAGGTAAAATATACCCTCTGCTATGATTAGCATCATAAAGATCATAATTGGTTATGCTGCCACTAGTCTTAAAGAAAACCTCCTTGTTATTTCTTTTTTTGTAAGACGAAGTTTCTACAACATATGATAGCATATTTCTAGCTATCATTTCTGAAAAAACCGCCTTGTCTGGGTAATTCTTTGTATACGTATAGGTTGCTTTGGATTGATTCAAATCAGGGTAAGTGGTAAGTTCTTCTTTCAGTAAAAAACTGTCATCGTAGCTATACTCTGTGGATAACTTACTCTCTATCTGGCGTTCAGGGTCTATTTTGGTAATGATTGAATTACTAAGAATGCTGTTTTTTACCGTGATATTATAAGTCTGATAGCCTGAAATCTCATCAATACTCATATTGTTGATCAATTGTTTTTTGTAAAGTTTATCTAAGGTGTTTTGCGGAGATTTTTGTTCTGTATAATCGTAAAATATAGAATTAATTCCTCTTAAAGCAGGTTTGTTTAGTTCGGTGTAATTGAATTTTTGACGTTCAATGGTTAAGTATTGCTGGCCCACTTTTTTATATAAGATCTTTTCAGAGAGTTTACCACCTGAAAAGTCTAATGAGTAAATAGGGCTATAAAAAGCTTCTTTGTAATAGCCTTGCTCATGAGATTCGCCAATTTGAGGAATTGTATATTTATACTTTATTTTACCTCTTCCTGAACTAGATACATTTACCTCATCATAATATACCTCGTAGCCACCCAAAAATTTATCGTATATAGAGCCTACGTGTTTTTGAGTGATCAAACCTTGAGATTTTGATAGAGGACGGTCTACCCATCTTGAGGAAGATATGGTTAAATAATTGTCATAGGAGGCTAACATTATAGATGCATCTCCGTTTATTCTTTTATATTCATAAGTGGTTGAATAATTGTCTTCTGCACCGCTAACAATTGCTTCTGATAGTTTTACACCTAGGTCTGCATATTGTCGGAAATAACGATCGGCAAATCCGGAAAGATCGTGCTCCGTATATAGAAATCTTTCCTGTTTCCCATCATTATATTCAATGGTATTGATGGTGTGGTCTCCGTGAGCAATGGAGGAGCTAAGTTTTTGTGAGGATATCGGTTCGTGATTGTTTTGATCAAAATGATATACATATTCTAAATCAAACGGGCTGGCATTTCCATTATAGAAAAATTTAACTTCAGCTATTTGATTTTGACCTCCGAGTATTTCACTTTTGCCGTTAACTATATCATCATGCTTTAAGCCATTACTATAGAGCCAAATGGAACTAATTAGTTTTTCACTTAGTGAGGGTGAATTAGAATAACTTATGCCAATGTGCTTACTAACAGTAGAGTTCTTAATTTCGATTGAGATCAATTTAGGTACGTTATAGGAGCCTTCAACTTCAGCTTCATATAGGGGGTGATGATAGTTCTTTGTAAAATTTCCGGACTCATTTTCTGCCTGTCTTTTTTGAATGGTGCTACTGTATTTAAAATTAAGAGTATCTCCCATGGGAGATACGATACGACTTAAATACCAGGATGAGACTAAACCTTCATAATTACCTGTTTTGCTTAAAAACTCTAACGCTTTTTCTTCACCGAAAAAATAAGTATAGCCTTGGTTATCTGTCACCTTCCATGCCCCCAGTTGCGAAGATGGAATAATGAATTTTAGACCAAGAGTTTCATCTGTTAATACTTCGCCGTCTTTAGAAAGCATAAGTTTACTTTCATAACCATTAAAATTGAAATAGAAGAGATCTGGTCCTGCATCGATATCATTAGTTAGCAGTTTTAATTTGTTGGTATCATTTAATTCCATACTATTTACTTCACCACCCTTAGCATACCCATTATCAGATAAATCATCAATGCCATGGATTACTCTTGTAATTAATCCAGTGCCCTGTAGAGACCAACCTCTGCCAAATACACTCGTGTTTTTTGAGTTTTTGATGTGATGTCGCAAAAACAGTGGGTAATCAATGTCTTTTCCGGTAATACTGAATAAGGGTATCGTAATGTCTGGAGCACCTGTAAAGTTGCCTGTTGGGTAAGCAATATGTTTTACCAAAAATTCAGACTGAGGAGAAGGTAGAACTGTTTTTGTAAATACATGTCTGTCTTGGGCATGTAGGATCTCACTAAAAATTAAAAAAAGAAAAATGAATAATAATCTTTTATTATTAATAAAATACATGGTAGGGTTAATTGATATTAAAGATCAAACATAAAAAAATAATTGCATATTAATAGTTTTTTTAAGCAAATTATACATACTATAAATAAAATTAATTATATTATTAATTGTGTTTGAGGATCTTGAGAAATCAGATGTTTGATGCGATCATGCTTAGCCTGAAAAATTATGTGTTCTATTTAACCCTTTAGCTCATCAAAAATTCTTCTATGAAATTAATTTTCTTGGTTTTAGGATAGACTAAACGATTAGCTTTCCTACAAGTGGATAATATTGTTTTGGGAAGTTTGGGAGGAAATGATTCTTGTATTAGAATCATTTTTACTTCAGTAGGTGGAGATATTGAAAAATAGTGATGCCTTTTGTGTTTAATTATTCACGGTTGTTTGACACTATTAATCGAAAAATCCCCAAAAATAAGTCTTCTTACCTTATTTTTGGGGATTTTCAATATGTGATTTTGATTGATATTTGTGGCTCTCCATAACAAGGAAGAACCCTTTTTAAAGATTCTTCCTTAAAAACTTCTTCAGTGTTTTTACTTCGTCTTTTTTTATTGCTGGGAAGTTAGCTATTCTAAAGGAGTCAACTTTGTTAGCTCCATAGCCATTGCCGAGTATGATTCCTTCCTGAGCTGCTTTTTCTTTTAGCTCTTGCACTTTATCAGGATCTCCTTTTATTACTAATACAGTATTAGATCTTACATCTTCATTTTCTATAAGCCAGGTATAATCTTCGCTGGCGTCATCTACTAGCTCAGCGTAAGCTTTAAACCTCTTTTTTAGTTTTTTCTCCACTTTTAAAATTTCTTTTCTGCTTTCCATAACACGCATTAGCAGATAGATGCCCATTACATTAGGAGTATATGAAGTTTGGTAGTCTCTCATTTTATCAATCATAAATGTGAGACTGTTATAATGATTGCCTTTTTTTAGCTCCTGAGCTTTGGCAATAGCATTAGGGGAGCATACCATTATACCTAAACCTGCAGGTAAACCAAAACATTTTTGTACAGAGGCATACCAGATATCGGCATTACTAAAGTTTAATGCTGCACCAGCCATAGAAGAGGTAGCATCAACACCTATTAAATGATTGGGGTATTTCTTTCTTAACTTGCCTATTCTGGCATTAGAAATCTGAGTGCCATTAGAGGTCTCATTCTGTGTTATACAGATTAGTCCTGTTTCTGATGATAAGTCCAGCTCACCAGTTTTCAATTCCTGCTCTTGATCAAACTGATATCCAATAGCGTAAGGATTGATTTTTTTAGTATAATCAAACCATTTTTCTCCAAAAGCACCACTGTAGAAGTGGTAGCTATTGGTATCTATTATGGATTGTGCTATAATCTCCCAGCATTCTGTAGCTGAAGAGGTGAAGAAAATAGTATAACTCTCAGGTATATTGAGCCTGTCTTTTAGTAATCCTACGGTTTTAGCACACATTTTCATAAAAGCATCGCTTCTATGGTTTATGCTTAGTATCCCTTTGTCATACGCGGCTTGCACATAAGCGGGAATATTTTCGTCCACACGGGAGGGCCCGGGGTAGAAATTGATCATGAATTTTGCTTTTTATTAAGAAGATAAGTGATAGCCAGCAGGTAGCCTTCAAGACCCAGTCCTGAGATCATCCCGATACATTCTTTGCTAATAATACTTTTATGTCTGAACTCCTCTCGGGCATAAATGTTCGAGATATGTACTTCTATTACCGGTGTGGTAACAGCTGCAATAGCGTCAGAAATAGCTACAGAAGTGTGGGTATAAGCGCCTGCATTTAAAATGATACCATCATAACTAAAGCCTACTTCTTGGATTTTACCCACCAGTTCGCCTTCAATGTTAGATTGAAAGTACTCCAATTCATTGTCACTGAAGTTTGATTTCAATGTGTTGAAAAAACTTTCAAAATCCTGATTCCCATATACTTCTGGTTCTCTTTTTCCCAAGAGGTTTAGATTAGGGCCATTAACTATTAATATTTTCATGATATCTTTAAAGTCGCATTCAAAAATACAGTTATTCTTAGGTGACACCTAAACAATTGATGAACCTTAGAAAAATTATCATGAATTGGGATACAGCCATACAGCAATTTAAGAACTATATCAGGCTTGAAAGATCGCTTTCAGCTAACTCCATAGAAGCCTATATTCATGATATCGTAAAGCTAAAACAGTTTACTGAGATGTCCAATTGGCAAGTGATGCCATTAGACATTTCTTCAGCACACTTGCAGGATTTTTTAGAGTATGTAAACGAGCTGGGCATGACCTCTCATTCTCAGGCGCGTATATTATCTGGCATTAAGGCATTTTATAAATATCTGATGTATGAAGACCTTATAGATAAAGATCCTACAGCGCTCATAGAAGGTCCTAAGCTGGGAAGGAAGCTGCCAGATACACTCAGTTTTAATGAAATAGAACAGCTATTTAATGCCATTGATCATTCTACGCCCGAAGGTCAGCGTAACCGTGCTATGCTTGAGGTGCTTTACAGTTCAGGCCTGAGGGTTTCTGAGCTAATAGACCTTCGGCTTACCAATATTTATGAAGACATCGGCTTTCTGAGGATTATTGGTAAAGGCGATAAGGAACGGCTTGTTCCTGTAGGCAGAGATGCTCTGAAATACCTCAAAATTTATATTGAAGAAGTGAGAGTACACTTGAATATAGCCGATGGACATGAAAACTATGCTTTTTTAAACCGAAGAGGTAAGAAGTTGACTCGGGTGATGATTTTTACGATTATAAAAAACCTGGCGAAGGCCATCGGTATGACAAAAAGTATTAGCCCGCACACTTTCAGACATTCATTTGCTACTCACTTAATAGAAGGTGGGGCAGACCTAAGGGCTGTGCAGGAAATGCTAGGCCATGAATCCATCACCACCACCGAAATATACACCCACCTAGATAGAGATTATTTAAAACAAGTTATTCAGGAGTTTCATCCGAGGAGTTAATGGTATATGAATGCATTCTTACTTATGAACTTAATAAGAATACACTCTAAAAGTGAATGTACTATCAGAAAAGTTTATAGACGGAATTCCTTTTTTATAACTAAAGCTTCCACCTATTTTGTATTTGCTTTATTTGGTGTTAAATTATTTATGTTAACATAAATTTTCAATGAAAGCATTAATTAGGATTCAGTTTGTTTTCTTAATGATTTTATGTTTTGGTAGCTGTAAGCCTCCAAAAGAGGACAGGGTACAGTCATTTGTGTCCGCACTTAATAACTTGGAGTTATTGAAGGCTCAAAATATGATGTCAGACCGCTTTATTTATACTGATTCAAACGGCAAGAAATTTTCTAAAACGGAATATCTCGAATTGATAGATTCATTAATGAGTCTTAACACTAGTTATAATATTAACTCAATTCACTATGAAGATAGTGTGGTGAAAACTAAAGAAAAAGTCACAAACCTTTTAGATTCAATTTTGGAAGTTAATCCTAAAATCATTCAATGTGTAACATATACTTTAGATGAGGATAGAATTTCTAAGATTACCATGGATAGCTTAATTAATAAGAATGAATACGAAGAAAGTCTAAACTCTAATTATATACCATTTGAGTTTTGGGTAGATGATAATTACAATGTTTCCGGTTCCTCCGAAATATTTAAAAGTCTTAAGAAGTATTTGGCAGAATATAGTTCGATGCCTCCCGTAGAAAGAAAAAACTATCGTTCATATGCGTATCTACAAGGAACCTACATTTCGAATGATAATCGTTTTTATAAGAAGCTGGAGTTTAAAGGAAGAACAACTGTTGTAGTTATCGATGCGATTTTTGGGCTGAAATATCCAACAAGTTATGTGCTTGATAATGATTTTATAAGAATACAAACTGATAAAAGTGATCTCCTTTTGGAAATTAAAGATAGCAATACCCTCTTAGGAGAAGGTTACGCAAAAGGCACCTATCACCGTGATTAAGTTAATTAATTTGTAAGCCTAAAAACACTTTTAACCTTAAACTAATAAATTGAAGCAATTCACAAACCGTACACCTCGTATGTTCATAATAGAACATCTTAACATTAAAATAAGCTTCTAGGCTTATTTTAATGGCTGGCATACTATTGGTTGCTAAAAAATATTTAGATTGAAATTCATGAATAAACTGAAAATGTTTTTCTGGCATTGCTCAGGGGCTAATATAAAGTTGCTGGAAAAATGCCCAACAGATAGCACTAAATATGTAGGCGTAGGGGCTACTATATTCTTCACCGGGCTTTTTGCAGCCCTTGCAGGTGGTTATGCTTTATTTACAATTACAGCTAATCCTTGGTGGTCGGTAGCGTTTGGACTCATTTGGGGCTTAATGATTCTTAACTTGGATAGATACGTGGTTTCCAGTATGCGAAAAAAAGGGAAGCCTTTTAAGGAGTTTATGTTGGCTACTCCAAGAATAATTTTGGCTCTTCTTATTTCTTTAGTTATAGCCAAGCCGTTAGAGATGAAGATTTTTGAAAATGAGATTAAAGGAGAGCTCAGTGTGATGGAACAGGAGCTATTTGCCAGGCAGGAAGGTCAGGTGGCTTCACGTTTTACTTCTCAGAGGCAGCTGTTGGTTTCAGAAATAAATGAATTGAAGGGGGAAATTCTGGCTAAAGAAAATCGAAGAAATGAATTGAGAAGAATAGCACAGCAGGAGGCTGATGGTACTGGAGGTACAGGCAAAAGAAACCCTGGGCCTATTTATCAGATCAAAAAGGAAAATGCTGATCGCGTTGATGCCGAATTACAAGAATTATCAACTCAGAATAATGCTTTAATAGCACAAAAATCTAAAGAGTTAATGGCTTTGGATGCGGAGATGAAAGGAGATATGCATGAGCTTGAACAAAGTAAACTGGATGGTCCTGCTGCCAGGATGGAAGCGTTGGATCGGCTTACTAGCGAAAGTGATGCGATTTATATGGCTAACCTATTTATTATTCTTCTTTTTATAGCTATAGAAACAGCACCTATTTTTGTGAAGCTAATTTCAGGTAGAGGCCCTTATGATCATTTACTTAGCGTAGAGGAGCATAGCTTTTTCCTTCAAAAAACAGAAGTGATGGCCGCTGCTAATTCCAGCGTTAAAGAAAGATCTACTAAACTGGCCGACATGGAGAAGGAGTTCGTACAAAAGCAATTAGACGTCAGTTTAGACAATCAATAGAAAAGTAAAGGTGCTTTTTATGAATTTGATGGTGAAGGTTTCTCATTATGCTATCTTTGCAACTGCAAAATAATTAATCCTTATCCAGTGTATAAATCTTTAATAAGGCCCTTGTTGTTCAAGGCTGATCCTGAAAAAGTACATCATTCTACTTTTAGTCTATTAAAAAAGCTTAGTCCATTACCAGGTGTTAAGGGTATATGGAGGAGTATGTTTTGTTATGAGCACCAAAGTTTGGAGAGAGAGCTTTTTGGTATCCGCTTTAAAAATCCGGTAGGTCTTGCTGCAGGTTTTGATAAAGATGCTAAAATAATTGATGAACTGGCTTGCCTGGGGTTCGGACATATTGAGATAGGCACCGTTACGCCGAAAGGGCAGCCCGGTAATGATAAGCCCCGCTTGTTTCGTTTGCCACAAGACAAGGCCATTATTAACCGCATGGGGTTTAATAATGATGGAGCAATAGCCGCTGTAGAGAGGTTGAAAAAGCGGAAGTCTGATGTAATCGTTGGAGGAAATATCGGAAAAAATAAAGTCACGCCTAATGAAAAGGCTTTTGAAGATTATGAATACTGCTTTGAGACTTTATACCCGGTGGTTGATTATTTTACGCTTAATGTGAGTTCTCCTAACACTCCTAACCTTAGAGAACTGCAGGATAAAGAACCGCTTACCAAACTGCTGAAAGCAGTGATTAACCTGAATTTGACAAAAGAAAAGCCTAAGCCTATACTCTTAAAAATAGCTCCTGATTTAACCGAAGGTCAGCTAGAAGATATTGTGGATATTGTAAAGGAAGTGCAATTAGATGGTTTAATAGCTCATAATACTACTATTTCCAGAGAAGGGTTGAAAACTTCTCAAAAGCTAGTAGAAGAGATTGGAGCTGGCGGGCTTAGTGGTAAGCCGCTTACTCAGCGGTCTACGCAGATACTGAGATTTTTGAGAGGCAAGCTGGGCCAAGAGTTTCCTATCATATCAGTAGGGGGCATTATGTCCGCTCAAGATGCATTGGAGAAAATAGATGCAGGTGCCTCACTCATTCAGGTATATACAGGATTTATCTATGAAGGACCTGCTTTGATAAAACAAATTAATAAAGTCCTGGTGTCTCGCGTAAAGGGTTGATTTTAAGTATTATATTTTACATTTTGAGATAAAGGATGAATGAGTTCATCACATTTGAAAGCAGTACTGCACATACAGATCTGTGGAGATAATGAACTAGCTACTTACATTTTTTGTCTGGATATGGCGTTAATTTTTCATTAGCTTTGTCTTTTTTATAACATGGCCAAAAACACATATAAATCAAATACATTTAAGCAAACTAAGAAAAAGGAAAAGAGCAGTAAAAAGCTCAAGTTCAATTTCAAAATAAGCTTTTTAAAAGACAGGCGTTTTCACCTGACTTTTGGTTTCTTTCTACTTATTAGTTCTCTATTTTTACTTACAGCCTTTATCTCTTACCTTTTTACAGGTAAGGCAGATCAGAGTGTGGTGGAAGCGATTGGGCAAACTGGGATAATAGAGTCAGGCAGAGAAGCCGAAAACTGGCTGGGATCTTCAGGCGCTTATCTTTCTCATTATTTTATATTCCGTTGGTTTGGTCTAGCTGCCTTCTTTACTCCGCCATTACTGTTCATTGTGGGGTACAAAATAGTATTCAGAAAACAGCTGATCTCTATCTATTCTATGCTGGTGTTTAGTTTGTTCTTTACTATCTGGTTAAGCATTTTATTAGGGTATCTCGTATTTAGTACTGAAGGTGTTTCAGAATGGGGCTTTTTGAGTGGAGGCATTGGTTATCAATTATCCATAGTACTAGAAGGGTTAATTGGATGGGGTACTATCCTGTTACTTATTTTCTCATTAATAGCGTTTATTATCTACTTCTTTAATGTTACTACCATCTTAGGTTTTAAAGGCAAAATAAAAGATGGGGTAGAGGATATTGAGAAGGGACTTAGTGGTAAGGCTGCCGCTGATGAAAAATTAGAAGGCTATGTAGATGAGAAAGATAACTGGCCGGATAAGACAGAAGAAATAAAGCCTGTGGTGAAGAAACAGGAAGAAGAACCTCCTAAGAAAAACGAAGTGGTCTTAGAACAAAGACCTGTCAATACACCTAAAAAAGAGAGTAACCCTGGATTAGAGCTTGATGTAACTTTGCCAGAACGCAAGAAAGTGGAAGCAGAGGAGCCTGTTTTTTCTGTAGATGCCGACGTGAATAAGGAAAACACAGCCTCTGTGCAGGAAAACTATGATCCTACTTTAGACTTAGGATCTTATAAATATCCTTCGCTACAATTGTTAGATGATTTTGATACAGGCGTGGTTCAGGTAACTAAAGAAGAGCTGGAGCAGAATAAGGATAAAATCATTGAGACCTTAGTCAATTTCAAAATAGGCATATCCAGTATTAAAGCTACCATTGGGCCTACTGTAACTTTATATGAGATAGTGCCTGAAGCTGGGGTGAAGATTTCAAAAATTAAAAACCTGGAAGACGATATAGCGCTTTCTCTTGCCGCTTTGGGAATACGTATTATTGCGCCTATTCCTGGAAAAGGAACCATTGGTATAGAAGTGCCAAATGAAAACAGGGAAATGGTAGGGATTAAATCAGTATTCTCTACCGAGAAATTTATGAAGAGTGACAAGGAGCTTCCTGTAGCCTTGGGTAGAACTATATCTAATGAAGTGCACGTAATAGACCTGGCTAAGATGCCTCACATACTCATGGCAGGGGCTACAGGGCAAGGTAAGTCAGTAGGTTTGAACGTGTTGCTTACTAGTTTGCTATATAAAAAGCATCCATCACAGCTTAAGTTAGTATTGGTAGATCCTAAAAAAGTGGAACTTACCCTTTTTAATAAGATAGAGAGACACTTCTTGGCTAAGTTGCCAAACACTGAAGAAGCTATTATTACCGATACAAAAAAGGTGGTAAATACGCTCAATTCGTTGTGTATAGAAATGGATAACCGCTATGATTTGCTTAAAGATGCAGGGTCCAGAAATCTTAAAGAGTATAATGCCAAATTTATAAATAGGAGACTTAACCCTGAAAAGGGTCACCGTTTCTTACCTTATATAGTATTAGTAATAGATGAGTTAGCTGATTTGATGATGACAGCAGGTAAAGAGGTAGAGACCCCTATTGCCAGACTGGCTCAGCTGGCGAGGGCTATCGGTATTCACTTGGTAGTGGCTACTCAGCGGCCTTCTGTTAACGTTATTACAGGTATTATCAAAGCTAACTTCCCTGCGCGTTTATCATTCCGGGTGACCTCAAAAATTGACTCTAGAACAATTCTTGATACCGGGGGGGCAGATCAGCTTATAGGTATGGGAGATATGCTCCTTTCACAAGGTTCAGATATGATCCGTCTTCAGTGTGCCTTTGTAGATACTCCGGAGGTGGAAAGAATATGTGAATATATCGGAGAACAAAGAGGGTATGAATCAGCATATCTATTGCCGGAGTATGTAGGTGATGACGAAAGTTCTGCTGTAGGAGAGGTAGACCTGGCAGATAGAGATGCTCTTTTTGATGATGCTGCCAGGCTTATCGTGTTGCATCAGCAAGGAAGTACTTCACTTATTCAAAGAAAATTAAAGCTTGGATACAATCGTGCGGGTAGGATTATAGATCAGTTAGAGGCCGCTGGTATCGTTGGTCCATTCGAAGGAAGCAAGGCTCGTGAAGTTTTAGTGTCGGATGAATACAGTTTGGAACAGTTATTGAGTGATCTATAACCAGCGTACGGTTTAATTGTTATAAATGGGAAAAATGGCATTTCTTGTGCCTCCCATATATATTTTTCTACCTTTGCACGCTATGTTGAGATTTAAAATTTAAATAAGAACCATACTGTAATGAAAAAGATTTCTTTCATCCTCATGTTTGTACTAATAGGAATAGTTGCTTTTGCTCAGAAAGACCCTGAGGCCAAGCAAATATTAGATGCGATGAGCACCAAAATGAAGCAGATACCTGCTTATAGCGCTGATATCACGTCTGCTATGGTTAATGAGGTAGACAACATCAATGAGGAGTTTAATGGTAAAATCACGGTAAAAGGTGATATGTATAAGTTGGAAATGGATGATCAGGTTGTTATTAACAATGGCAGTACCGTTTGGACTTATCTACCAGATGTAAACGAAGTAAATATTGATAACTATACCCCTTCTGAAGACGAGATTTCTCCTTCAAAAATTTATGAGGCTTATAAAAGTGGTTATAAATATATGCTTGTAAGCCCAGAAACTTCTAAAAATGGAGAAACCGTAGCTGAAGTGGATTTGGTGCCCAATGATAAAGATGCCCAGTTTTTTAAAATTAAGCTATTTATCTCTCAGAAGACTAAAAACCTAAAAGGATGGACAATGTTTGATAAGTCAGGAAATCAGTACGAATACACTATTAAGAATTTCAAGACTAATATTAACCCTAAAGATTCATTCTTTGCTTTCGATACTTCTAAATATCCTGGCGTAGAAGTAATTGATTTGAGATAGATTACTAAAAACATATAAGATAAAAAGGGTGTATTAACACCCTTTTTTTATTTTTGCTTATATGAATAAAGCCGAACTGATATCCCAAATACGTCAAAAGAAATCATACTTATGTGTTGGCCTAGACACAGACCTGGAAAAAATTCCTCAATTTCTGCTAGAGTATGAAGACCCTATCTTCGAGTTTAACAAGTGCATTATAGATGCAACTAAGGATTTTGCTGTTGCTTATAAGCCCAATATTGCTTTTTATGAAGCCTTAGGAGCAAAGGGATGGCAAAGTTTGGAGAAAACAGTTGAGTATATTCCAAAAGACATTTTCACTATAGCCGACGCTAAGCGAGGAGACATCGGTAATACCTCTAAGCTGTACGCTAAGGCTTTTTTTGAAAACATGGATTTTGACTCTATTACAGTAGCTCCTTACATGGGTGAAGATTCTGTGTCTCCTTTCCTGGATTTTCCTGGAAAATGGGTTATTTTATTAGCTCATACATCTAATCAGGGAAGTAATGATTTTCAGTTAATGACCAATAGAGAACACGATACGGCTTTTTATGAAGAGGTAATAAGGAAAAGCAGGCAGTGGGCTACTGATGATCAGCTAATGTTTGTAGTAGGAGCTACAAGGGCAGATAAAATAGGGCAGATAAGAGAAATAGCCCCTGATAACTTCTTTTTGGTGCCCGGTGTTGGCGCGCAAGGAGGTAGCTTAGAAGAGGTGTCTAAATATGGTATGAATAAAGACTGTGGTTTATTGGTAAATTCCTCAAGAGGCATTATTTACGCTTCTAAAGAAGAAGATTTTGCCGAAGCCGCGGGTAAGGAGGCGCAAGCACTCCAACAGCAAATGGAGCAATATTTGGCGGAGTTTAAAACTGTTTAATGGAGGAAGCCTTTCTTCACTTTATATGGAAATTTCAATATTTTGATAAAACCGAACTAGCTACCCGGGATCATCAGATGGTTAATGTGTTGTTCCCGGGTGTGCACAATACAGACGCCGGTCCTGATTTTAAAGAGGCTAAAATAATAGTGGCAGGTTTGCAGTGGAATGGCCAGGTGGAGCTGCATGTTAAGGCTTCTGAATGGCGACAGCACGGGCATCATACCGATCAGGCTTATGATAATGTGATACTGCATGTAGTCTGGGATAATGATAAACCAGTGCAAAGAACAGATGGCTCATTAATTCCCACCATCGAATTGAAAAACAGAGTTGATGAAAAATTGATTCTCAACTATAAGCACCTTATTAATAATCCTTATAAAATACCATGTCAGGAGCAGTTACACCAGGTTTCTGATATTACCTGGGTCACTATGCTTGATAAAGCTTTGGCCGAAAGGATGCAGCAAAAGGCAGCTCTGGTAATAGAGGCACTGGAGGCTAATAATAATGACTGGGAAGAAACTGCTTACCGACTTTTGTGTCGAAATATGGGTTTTAAAATAAATTCAGAGGCCTTTTATGAACTGGCGAAATCATTGCCATATAAAATAATAAGGAAGCACGCTGATAGTCCCTTGCAGGTAGAAGCATTACTATTTGGACAGGCATGTTTGTTTGACGATGATTTGGATGAACCCTATCAGGATGAGCTAAAAAAGGAATATGCCTTTTTAAAAAACAAATATTCCTTGGAGCAAAATCTTACGGAGGCTCATTGGAAACTCCTTAGGCTAAGACCGGCTAACTTTCCTACTGTGAGGCTGGCTCAGCTGAGTCAAATTCTAACCAATAACCTGCATCTTTTTAATAAATTTCTCAACATCAGCGATACTTCTGGTGCAGCATCAATCTTTAAATATCCATTGACTGACTACTGGAAAAATCATTATCAATGGGGTAAGGTAGCCGCTAAGAGTGGCCATGAGATTGGGCAGGCTAGTATAGATAATATACTCATCAATACTGTAGTACCCTTGCTCTTCGCTTATGGTACTTATATGGATAACAACGTTTACGTAGATAAGGCAATAGCTCTGCTGGAGAAAATTAAAAGTGAAAAAAATAAAATCTTAGATATCTGGACAAATCTGGATAGAAAGCCTCTGTCTGCTTATGATAGTCAGGCGCTCATTCAGTTATATAATAATTATTGTAAAAGGAGGAGGTGCCTTTCTTGCAGCATGGGGCTTTCATTGGTTAGAGGCAAGTGAGTGTATTTATATTTATCCTTGATCTCATCTTGATAGGCTTCATTATTAGAAAGCTGTATTATCAATATCACTTTTTAGGCAGGCAGGTTTTCTTTTCTGCAGTGGCTTTTAAATTCATCACTACCTTGGCGTTAGGGTGCCTGTATCTTTACTATTATGAAGGTGGAGATATTATCAATTACTTTGAAAATGGCAGTGCTTTAACTCAGCTCTTGTTCACGGCTCCGTCAGATTACTGGGATATTTTATGGGGCAAAATGGTCTATACTGGGTTTCAAGGTCAGCCTGGAATAGTGTTTATGTCTAAGCTGGTTAGTATTGTAAACATTTTTACATATAGCAATTTTTGGTGTACTTCAATATTCCTTTCGTTGTTGGCATTTTCAGGGGTGCTTTTTTTAGCTAAAACGGTTATCTATATTTTTCCTGGCAATAGGCTGGCGATCTGCCTTTCATTGTTCTTTTGGCCATCATTGGTTTTCTGGAGCTCTGGGTTGTTGAAAGAAGCCGTAGCTATCGGAGCACTTAGCTATATTTTAGGTACATTTCTTAAGTGGTATTTTCAAAATCAAAGGCCAGGTCTGCTTCCTATTATCAGGGGCCTTTGTATGCTTTGGCTGTTGTGGCAGGTGAAATATTACTATTGTGGCGTGCTGTTGCTTATGATTTTAGTAATTATATGCTTTCAACTAGTGAGCCAAATGATAGGCAATAGGTCGCTATGGAGTTCTGTCTTTATTTTTTCTTTACTACTAATAATTCTTACCCTAGGAATAACCCGACTTCATCCTAATTTTTATCTAGAACGCCTGGCGGCAGTGATAGTGGATAATTACTACCTGTATCATCAAATTTCAGAAGTAGAGGACGTGATTCATTACGGAAAGTTAAATCCTGATTTTTCAAGCCTGGCCGTTCATGTACCCCAGGCTCTATTTGCAGGTTTATTTAGACCATTATTAGCAGAGAGCACTTATTGGCTGAAAATATTGGCTGGGTTCGAAAATCTTATTTTGTTTATTTTGGTAGGTGCGGCCTTTTTCAGAAAAAAATGGAGTAATGCTAAAATAAATACTGTTTTGATGGCATCGATTTTCTATTGTTTTATTCTGGCTGTTTTTCTGGCACTTTCCGCACCAAATTTTGGAACCTTGGTTAGGTATAAAGTAGGTTTTTTGCCTGTGCTTTTACTTTTAGTGTGTATACAAAACCCATTGATAGAAAAGGTTAATAAATTGATAAAATAGCCACTTAAATGTAGCTTTGTCGTTTCAACTAAATGGAATGAATATGAAGAATCCGGTAATGATATTTGGAGCTAATAGCATGGGGCGTGCTGCAAGAGATATATTTGACAGTAATGATATCATGATATATGGCTTTCTGGACGATGATGAGAAGCTTCATGGCACCGAGATGGATGAAATTAGTGTGCTAGGTGCTACCGATGATGACGGATTTTTAAAATATATCGGAAAAAAATGTGAGGCTTTTATAGCTATAGATGATAATAAATATCGCAAGAATATAGTGAAAATGCTCAATGAAAGAAGAAAAGTAATGCCTGTGAATGCTATCCATCAAGCATCAGTTATTGCTGGCACCGCTTACATTGGGCACGGAAACTTTATTAATATGGGAGCAAGGGTTGCTGATAATGCTAAAGTGGGCAATCATTGCATCTTAAATACTAACTCAGTAGTGGATTATAGTGCTGAGTTGGGGGATTTCGTTCAGTTAGGTGCCGGGAGCGTAATTAATACTGGCGTACATGTGGGCAATGAAGTATTCATAGGTTCAGGTGTAACTATAGTGAGCGGAGTTAAAATAGGTAAAGGTGCCAGAATAGGAGCAGGATCTGTAGTAATTGCAGATGTAGAAGCAGGTAAAACTGTTTTCGGTAATCCTGCTCAGGTAGTGGAAAGATAACGTTGTTTTAGTTGGTTGAGGTTATTTAATGCTATTTTTTGTAATACCGGGAATTACATATATTTTCCGGTATATAAGCCTGAAATGAATTATGGTGAAAATTCCTGAATCTGAACTAATCCTTAATAAGGATAAAAGCATTTATCACTTAAACTTAATGCCTAACCATATCTCTGATACTATTATTACGGTAGGAGATCCTAGCAGGGTTTTTATGGTGAGTAAATACTTCGATGATATCGATTTTGAAATGAATCGAAGAGAGTTTATTACTCATGTAGGCACCTATAAAGGTAAAAAGATCACCGTTATCAGTACTGGTATGGGTACTGATAATATTGAGATCTTCTTTACCGAGCTAGATGCTCTCGCTAATATTGATTTTAGAAAACGAGAGGAAAAACCAAAGAAGAAGAAACTTAAAGTGATAAGAATCGGCACTTCTGGTGCTCTTCAAGATATTCCCTTAGGTTCGCATCTTCTTTCTGATTATGCTGTGGGCCTGGATACGCTCATGTGCTTTTATAATTTGCCTCAAGATGACTTTGAAAATGAAGTAGGCAAAAAGCTACAGGAGCAGGTGCGATTGCCTTTTCAACCCTATGTAGTTAGAGGGTCTCAGGAATTAAAAGAACAAATTCAGGGCGATGATATGTTGATTGGTAATACCGTCACTTGCCCAGGATTTTACGGTCCTCAAGGTAGAAAAATCAGACTCGACCTAAAGAACCCTAAGCTGATGGAGACTCTTAATTATTTTCATCATAAAGATATGTGGCTTACCAATTTTGAGATGGAAACAGCTGGTTATTACTCTTTGGGCCGCTTGCTAGGACATGATGTGCTGAGTGCAAATGCCATTATAGCCAACAGGGTAAAAAATGAGTTTGCGAAAAATCCCACCGAAATTATTGACTCGCTAATAAAAAAAGTGCTCGACAGATTGTAATATCTAGTCAGCGCACTTGAAAGTATGGCTTAGGCGCCTCTATGCATCATTCTCTGTGAGATGTAGTATTCCTGTGTATGCTGTCTCAGTTCACTCATGGTTAAAGAAAAAATTGACGTAGATTTGCGGTTGACAAGAGAAACAGAATGGATGATTACGATATAATTACCCTTGAGAATGGCATCAGGGTAATACATAAACAGGTGTCTAATACTAAGATTGTGCATTGTGGTTTCATGCTGGATATTGGTAGCAGAGATGAAACAGCACAAAATCAGGGAATAGCACATTTTTGGGAGCACATGGCTTTCAAAGGCACACAAAAGAGGAAAGCTTTTCATATCCTTAATAGGATAGATTCTGTAGGAGGTGAGCTCAATGCTTATACCACTAAAGAAAAAATAGCTTTTTATGCCTCTGTGCTGGATAGTTATTTTGAAAAGGCTGTAGAACTACTTGCTGATATCACGTTCGAGTCTATTTTTCCTGAAAAGCAGATTGAAAAAGAGAGAAATGTAATACTGGAAGAAATGGCCATGTATTATGATAGTCCTGAAGATGCTATCCAAGACGATTTTGATACCCTTGTCTTTGGAGATCATCCTTTAGGAATGAATATTTTGGGAACTGCCGATAGTGTTAAATCATTTCAAAGGCAGGACTTTAAAGATTTTTTAAAGGCAAACCTTAATACTGAGAACCTTGTATTTTGCTCTGTCGGGAATATACCTTTAAAAAAAGTGGAGCGTCTTGCTCATAAATATCTTAGCGGAGTTCCGTGCTATTCGGCAGCACGTGTGAGAAAACCTTTCTTGGAATACAAACCAGCAGAAAAAGTGGTCTATAGAAATCTTACCCAAGCACAGTGTGCGCTTGGTAGGCCTACTTATCCTATAGGTCATGAAAAGAGATTAGCTTTCTTCTTGCTGGTAAATATACTTGGAGGTCCGGGTATGAATTCACGCCTTAACCTTGCCCTGAGAGAGAAACACGGCTTTGTGTACTCCATAGATGCAGGTTTACAATCATATATAGATACTGGTCTTTTTGCGGTTTTTTTTGGTACGGAACCTGGTCAGCTAGAGAGAAGCATTAGGTTGGTGAAGAAGGAGTTGAAAAGATTTGCAGAGAAGCCGCTGGGAGTAATGCAGCTGCATACAGCTAAGGAGCAGCTAATGGGTCAACTGGCTATGGCAGAGGAGAATAATACCAGCCTTATGCTCATGATGGCAAAAAGCATATTGGATAAGGGACATGTAGAATCACTTGAAGATGTGTTTGCTAAAATCAGAAGTATAACAGCTTCTGAGTTGCAGGATATAGCCGTGGAAATGTTTGATGAGAGTCAGCTTAGTCAGTTAACCTTTTTGCCAGACAATTAAATTATAAACAATATTTTAATTCATTTCTTTATCTAATAAATTGACCTTATATGGAGTTTACAGATGCGGAATTACAGCAGTATGTAGAGCAACATACTAAACCTGAATCAGAGGTTTTAAAAAAACTAAACAGAGAAACACATGCTAATGTACTGAGGCCAAGAATGCTTTCTGGTCATCTTCAGGGTCGGGTGCTTTCTATGCTCAGTCACATGATAAAGCCCAAATGCATTCTTGAAATAGGCACGTATACAGGCTATTCAGCTATTTGCCTGGCAGAAGGGCTGGCTCCTGAAGGAAAACTAATCACTATAGATGTTAATGAAGAGTTAGAAGAAATGGTGAGGAGGTATTTTGAAGATGCCGGATTGGCTGCATGTATTGATTACATGATAGGTAATGCCGTAGAGGTAGTTCCTACGCTAGATATTCAGCCGGATATTGTTTTTATAGATGCTGATAAGGCCAGCTATGCCGCTTATTTTGATATGGTGATCGATAAAATGCCCTCTGGCGCTTTCATTATAGCTGATAATGTGCTGTGGAGTGGTAAGGTGGTAGGAGAAAAGGTAGATAAAAAAACACAGGCAATTCTCGATTTTAATAAAAAAGTTCATAATGATGAGCGTGTGGAGAACGTTCTGTTTCCTATACGCGATGGTTTAATGGTAATGCGCAAAATTTAACATTCTTATGCCCAAAAGATTATTGATCCTTCTATTTATGATGCCTTTCTTTGTCCAGGCTCAGGGCTCCAGAGTGCCTTCCAGGATGGAGTTTGCAGGTATAAAGTTACGCATCGCTGAAGGGGCTCGGAAAGAAATTCAGGACGATGTGGATGCACTCACAAAGAGTCCTAAGTATTTTAATATTAAGGTAGAACGGGCTCGTTCTTATTTCCCCATTATAGAAAGGGTCTTTAAAGAAGAAGGGCTGCACGATGATTTTAAGTATCTGGTGCTCCAAGAAAGTGCTCTTATACCTGATGCTGTATCTACTTCCAATGCAGTAGGATTTTGGCAATTTAAAGATTTTACAGCCCAAGAGGTGGGTATGAGAGTAGATGGGCATATAGACGAGAGAATGAACATTGTATCAGCCTCTCGTGGAGCGGCCAAATATATGAAGAAGAATAATCAGTTTTTTGATAACTGGCTGCATGCGCTTCAGGCTTATCAGATGGGCGCAGGTGGGGCTATGAGGGTTTTGGGAAAAGGTGATGAGGGAGCTAACTCTATGGTTATCAATAAAAAAACGTATTGGTATGTTAAAAAATATCTGGCTCATAAAATTGCTTTTCAGGATGCCGTGGGAGAGGCAGGTTTAGTGCAGCTTAGAGAGTATAATAATGGTGCGGGTAAAACCTTGAAGGATATTTCCAGAGAAACAGGGGTGAGTCTTGCGCAGCTTCAGGACTATAATAAGTGGTTAAGAAAAGGGAAAATTCCTGAAGATAGAACTTATACTGTGATAGTACCTATTACCGAATTGCAAAACGTGAATCTGGCTGCTTTTAAAGATAGTAATAATAATAATAATAATACTCAGCCGGAAGTAAGTAGAACCGTAGAATATGACTTTGATAATCCTGATAAATTTCCTGTGTATGAAGATTATGTAATGGCTTCTCGAGGGAGCATTGTTGATATAAATGGTATACCAGCTACCATGGCTAAGGCAGGGGATAAAATACCAGAATTGGCAGAAAGGGGAGAAGTGGATCTGAAAAAATTTCTTAAGTATAATGATATTGATATTAGTAGCGGATTAATACCCGGACAGGTATATTATTTTAAGAAGAAGAAAAATAAGGCAAAGACTCATTATTATGTTATTCAGCCAGGAGAAAATCTATGGTCAGTATCTCAAAAGTTTGGTATTAAACTGAAAAAGCTAAAGTCTAAGAACCGAATAAGGAAAAATGATGGCGAGGTGAAGGCGGGGAGAGTGCTTTGGCTGAGGTTTATTAGGCCTGCCAGAATAGAGCCGGAGTACAGAGAGGTGAAACAGCCTGATGAAAAGCCCCAGGTAATCTCATCAAAAAGCATAGTGAAAAAAGAAGAGGCTCCTCAAGAGCAAGAAATTGCTATGGAGGAAGTAGCTGAACCTGTAATAAAAGAATCAGATGCTTCTGTGGTTAAAAATGAGACTCCTTCTGTTAATAAAGTGAAGCCATCGGTTCGTCAGGAATATGCAGACCCTATAGAAGAGGGGGAAGTAGATGAAGAAGAAGTGATGGAGGAGAACGAGCAGCAGCCTTTTGAGGGAAGAAGTCAGGTGCATGTGGTGAAACCAGGAGAAACACTTTATTCTATCTCTCGCATGTATAATATCACTATCAAGGATTTGCTAGCATGGAATGATATGGATATTTCTCAGAAACTGAGTATAAATCAAAAGCTGGTTATCTATAATAAGAGTATGATTGAGGGTGAGAAGCGTATGGCTGAAGATGAAAAATCAGCTCCTGTAGAGCGAAGCGAGGTGGAGGAGATATACCATACAGTAGTGCAGGGAGATACCATGTATAATATAGCCAAGAAGTATGAAGTGACAATTGAAGAAATAATGAAGTGGAATGACAAGACAGACTTTAGCATAGGCCTTGGAGAGAAAATAAAAATCGTAAAAAGGCCAAATAAGTAATTGAAATTAAAGTATAATTATTTAATTTATGGTTCGTATTTCAATAGTTACTTTTTGAAATTCTTAGATCTATATTTAAGATTAAAAAACTTATTTAATTGCTATGTTTGCATAGTAGAAATGAAAAGGCCGATTTTTATGGAAAAAATTGGAGCTAGTTTCTTTTTTTATGCGAACTTCAAAAAATTGAATTTTTAACTAAACCAGCAGAAAGTTGACTGACTCTAAGGCGATCGATTTAGTAATGCTTGTGGATGATAATGATACTGATAACTTCATCAGTAAGCGTATAATTGAAATCACCAAGTTTGCTAACAGGGTTGAGGTGAAAAACTCCGGAAAAAGTGCTCTAGACTATTTAAAAGAAAATCAGGATGATCTCGACAACCTACCAAACCTGATTTTTCTTGATATAAATATGCCTATTGTAGACGGCTTTGTTTTCTTATATGAATTTGAGAAATTCAGTGATGCAATTAAAGATAAATGCAAAGTGATTATTCTTTCTAGCTCTGATAACAAAAGAGACATTGATAAGATTGTAAACAATAATCATGTTATAAAATTCATAACAAAACCTCTTACGGAATCTGCTTTAGAGGAAGTTAAGGTAAACAATCTTTAAAAAGCTCTGTTTTTTAGCTTTAACTCTTTATAAAAACAGACTATTATAATGCAACATGTAAATGCGTTTAAGGTTATTTTACCTTTAACACTGGTATGTCTATTTAGCTTTTTATCTGCTAATGGACAACAAAACGATACTATTCCCAAAGACACTACTTATTGGAAAAAGGATTTTAGAGGAGGTTTAAGCTTCAATCAGGCTTCCTTTTCTGAAAATTGGCAAGGAGGAGGCGTTAACTCCATAGGCCTTAATACCAACCTTACTTATAAGGCTAACTATAGAAAAGACATTCACTCTTGGGATAATACTATAGACTTAGGGTATGGCCTTGTAAAAAACGAAGATCAGGGAAGTCGAAAATCCGTAGATCGCTTGTTTCTGGATACTAAGTATGGCAGAATATTAAATGAGAAATGGACCTTTTTCACATCATTGACCTTTTTATCTCAGTTTGATAGGGGCTACGAGTATGACGTAGAGCAGGCTGATGGTACTATGCGTGATAGTTTAATATCAGAATTTATGTCTCCTGCTTTTATTACCTCCTCATGGGGTTTTGAATATCATCCTGTTGATTACTTTACACTACGTTTAGGACCTTTTTCTCCACGATTAACTGTCGTTAATAATGATCAACTATCAGAGGCGGGTGCTTATGGCGTAGATCCGGGAGATAAAACAAGGTTTGAATCATTGGCCTTCCAGATGGTGGCTGATTTTAATAAGGATATAGCTGAAAACCTGAATTTGAAGTGGAAGTATATGATGTTCGCTAACTACAAGGAGTTAGAAGTGAAAAAATTAGATCACCGCCTTGATCTCACGCTGGCAGCTAAGGTGAATAAATTTATAGATGTATCAGTAGGTGGTATCCTCTTGTATGACTATGATCAGATTGACGAATTACAAATAAGTCAGGCACTTAATCTCGGCCTGGTTTATACATACAAAAATTATAAAGAGAAGAAGAAATAAAAAAAAGCCTCCGTGTAACGGAGGCTTTTTTTTGCTAGAAATCTGTGTCAAGACCCAGCCTGTTTTGTAAATCTCTTAGTATCGGCTTTTTCTCCGTGAGGTAAGCAAATTTCTCTTGATTGGTATAGATCATTCTCTGAGACTGAGCTTCTATCAGTTCTGTTTCTAGAGATATTTTTCCGTTGTTCAGTTTTCTTTTTAGGTGCTTTAAAAGAGCGGGCCTAAACCTATCCAAAATATCGATTTTTACAGGGTTCAGAAATTTGATGACTATGGTAGTAGGATCTTTTAAGTAAAATTCCTGCTTCATTACCATATGCTCAGAATTTTTACCTTCAGCTTTTCGACTTTCGGCGAAGTCATTCCATACCTGTGTGAGCTGTTCTGGGGTGAAACTGTCAGAGCCAAACGTTTCCTCTACGTGATGTATTTCTTCTTCGCCTTTTTCTTCCTCTGTTTTTTTTGCCAGATCATCCAGGTTTTTAGGTATCCTAGTAGTGCTTTTTAACTTAGACATGCTAAGTCTTTTTGCGGGCTTTACCGCAGAGGTAGATGTAGCTCCTGAACCAGGGGAGGCAGGAGCTTCTGTTTGTGTGGAAGAGCTTTCGTCAGCGTCTGGTGCTGATTCCTTTTCTTCAGCTTCGCTTAGCTCACTTTTTTTTTTAGACCATTTTCAGAAGCAAGACTGATGGCTGAGTTAATATGAGCTAACTTCATGAGCATAAGCTCTACACTCAGTCTCTGATTTTTACTTCCTTTATAGTTAATATCGCACTGATTGGAAATATTAAGAGCGGTAAGTAAAAATGACTTTGACGCTCTATTGGCCTGATCTACATATTTTTCTTTGGTATTAGCCGGAACCTCCATCAGGTGTACCGTGGCATTGTCTTTAGAAACCATCAGGTTGCGTAAGTGCTCACTTAGGCCTACTATAAAGTTATGTCCATCAAATCCCTGCTTAAGAATTTCATCAAAAATTAATAGAGACTGTGTGATATCTTCGTTTAATAAATGATCTACTACTTTGAAATAGTATTCATAATCAAGAATATGAAGATTGTTGATGGTAGATTGATAAGTAACATTTCTATCGGCCGAGAAAGTTACTATAAGGTCAAATATTGATAAAGCATCTCTAAGAGCACCGTCTGCTTTTTGAGCAATAAGGTGTAGTGCTTCTTCTTCAGCTTTTATATCTTCTCTTTCGGCTATGTCTTTCAGATGATCTGCAATATCAGAAACCTGAATTCTGTTGAAATCAAAAATCTGACAACGTGAAAGTATAGTAGGTATTACCTTGTGTTTTTCTGTAGTGGCCAGGATGAATATAGCATATTCCGGTGGCTCCTCCAGTGTTTTTAGAAAGGCATTAAAGGCTGCATTAGATAACATGTGAACCTCATCTATAATGTATACCTTATACTTACCATATTGAGGTGGATAACGTACCTGATCAATAAGATTTCTGATATCATCTACGGAGTTGTTAGATGCAGCATCTAGCTCAAATATGTTTAATGAATTGCCTTCGCTCTTTTCATCAAACTGGTTGATCATTCTGGCCAAAATACGGGCACAGGTGGTTTTTCCAACCCCTCTTGGTCCACAAAACAACAATGCCTGAGCCAGTTTATTGTTGTCTATCGCATTTTTTAAAGTAGTAGTAATATGACTTTGACCCACTACTTCTTCAAAACCTGTAGGTCTGTACTTCCGCGCTGATACAACAAATTTATCCATCGCTCGAAGTTAAGAAGTCCCGCTGAAAGTGAAAAGAAAAAAATAAAAAACAGGTGAAACAGACGCTCTCATACCCTGGTTTAAAAGGTGAACTTAAAGCCATTAGTTAAAGAGTAAACAAAGTTATTGATGGGGATAATAGGCTTATCTTCGTACTGAGCGGTGAAGCTAGTGTTAAAAGCCAGTTTATCGGTTAGTTTTATGTTTAATACAGCATCTCCACTTACTCTATGCCTGAATACTTCATCGTCATAATCATATCCTCCCTGATAATAGACTATTATATTAAAGTCTACATTTTCATTAATAGTAAGCTTAGAAGTAATGTAATTAGAGGTTTTCCAAATGTTTTTGCTTATGATTTTTCCTTCCGTTTCTAGAGAGTTCCAGTTTTCTCTTTCATACATAGCACCAATGCCCATGAAAATCTTGTTTTTACCAGACTTTTTCAATCTTATTTTTATTCCGGCTCCCTGTAAAAAACGAAAAGGCATTTGTCGGCCGTTATCATATTGTACCTGAGAAAAACTCTCATAAGAGAGTTTTCTTTTCCTTAAAAAGTTAATTCGGAAATGGGTGTATCCAGAACTAATGAGTGGTCCTCCGGTAGATTTTATATAACTGATATCGTTTATTAATATATATGCATGTCTATTTCCTACGTATACTAAGTCAGAAGAACCTTCTAACCCGGTATAGGTAATGTTTTTTTCGGCGGTAGCACTTTTGTTGTTCAGGTTGAAGTCAATATTAATGCTGCCCATAAAATAGTTAGAGGAGTCGGAGTCTATACTTCCCTTATCTACTTTGAGAATCTGAGCTGAGGCTAGATGGGTGATGAGGAAAAAGGATAGCGTAAATAGAAATACTTTCATTGAGATCTTGATTGATAATAAGTTACGAAAATATCAAACAGATTTAAGCTATAAAATAATATAGTATAATATCGTGAATAGGTTGTTTAAAGAACTTATTTACGTTTATATTTGTAGTTCTTTGGCAAACCGGGGTCGACCGGTTTTGACAGGATGTGTGATTACGTGGGTAAGCATGCAGGCTCATGGGATGAGAGCCTTGAAAGATAGTTCCACAACACAATTGGCGAATCTAATTACGCCATGGCTGCCTAATCTTAACAATTCGTTAAGAATGCAGGCTTAATCGGTTGAGCTGCCAGACGCAGTTCCCGGGCCACATCCCACAAAACCTCTGTTCTGCAGGTTTTGAATTTGGGATGTCGAATAAGCAGAACTAGCGCCGGCAGGGTTGTGATGCCAGTGCGAAATTGATCGCAACTAAGGTAATGTTTGGCTGTTGTCGGCCTGGCTTTACCCGACAATCTGATGACAACTAAGCATGTAGAAGACACGATAGTTGCCTTCACTGGACGAGGGTTCGAATCCCTCCGGCTCCACAATTCACAAGTCAAATGACACCAAAAGCCTCTTTAAGATATTTAAAGAGGCTTTTTTGTTTATTGTCCATGTCGTTTTATTCATATAAAACCAATAGCTAGGTGAGTTATTCGGTGAGTAAATTGATGGTTTGTAATAACTCTCAACCTGGTCTAAGATTATGAAACTCTGGCGTGATTACCTCAGCTCTTTTAATAAGCTGATCCAGCTTTTTCAATTTGATTTAAAAATCTCACAAAACGCTAAGCCCTTAACACAATCACCTCTTGGTAATTATTTAATATTGATCTCAAACCAGTCTTCATTTTTGTTAGCTTCTATGGCTTTTTCCTTGTAATCGCTTAGCTCCCACAAAAAGTCAAGGTGAGACCTTAGTTCAACGTCATCAATGGTATAAAGATGGTTTTGCAGAGCGGAACCCCTTGGAGTATCCTGGTCGAAAATAAAAGCAAGGGGTTCAATATGTCCATTTTCCATTTCCACAAGAATTATTTTCCAGTATCCACTAGGCACTTTATGGGGTTCATCAGCGAAAGGAAGTGGTGGCATCTCTCTCTCATACAAAGGACCAGTCATAACATAAACCACCTTGTATTTATTCACCATACTTCTTACTTTTTCTTCAAGTGTCACCCAGGCTCCTTGGTTTAAATCAGATTTTTGAGGTGTAATATTAGAAAGGTAATTAGCTTCATACCAAAAAGGTGAGCCATCTAAGCTGCCTAAAGGTGCCTGGTGGCCACGATCAGTATGGATAGAGTCATAGGCATTTTTATAATCACCATGGTGTGGTTCTGGTTCAAGGGTTTCCGAAGGATCTAACCAAGGATCTGCTTTCCATTTTCTGCTTTTATTACTGCCTGAAATTAATTCAGGGTCTAATCTATAAGCCACCCAGTCGGCAAACTTAGTATCATCATTATTGCTTAAGGCATAGATATCTCGAATAATTAAATCATTGGTTGCAGGGGTTCCATAAGGGTAGCCTCCTAGCCAATGCTTGCAGTGTATCTCAGCCCTATGATCTTGCGAAAGACTTACAAATGGCAGGAAAGGAAAGAGCAATATCAGATAAAAGTGTAGTAGTTTCATTTAAATATTTACAATCAAAAAAATAGCGTGCAAAAGTATGCTAGATAATGATAAAGCCTTCACATTGAAGCCAAATAATGCGAGTGCTTATAAACTTAGAGTTCAGTTGGCTGATGGCATTAATGAGCGCTGTATATTTTTATTGATAAAGGCATTGATCTCTGAGAAGATTTTCACTGTCACACGAACGCGTTATCGCTATGCTTAAACGCTCCCGAACTGGAATTCTAGCATTTTATCAAATGCTGTTGAAAAAATATTTCACCTCAATTTACTGATATTCAACGATATAAGTTCTTTTTGAAAGTACTTATAGCACGTGCCGCACTGTGCCTTATGTGCCAAAATAACCTATTTAAATTAGAGCAATCAAGTTCCTGATGGTATTATGACGCCGGACGGATGCATCCTGATTTAGGCCTACCCGCGGATAATTAAAAGGTCTATGTAAGCACAGATATAATAAAGAGCTTATCACTTAATCCAGGTATTAGGTGGTGCGCTTATAGAAAAATATTATGTCTACATGTCATGCCTGATATAGAAGCAAATAAGTACGGCCTGGAGGCGCTGTGTTGATTTGCGACTGTATCCTTTTCCTCCTGCCATGGGGAACATGTGAAAACATGTTTAACCCGGCTTGCCAGGCTCATGAGAGCTTGGTAGAGCCAAAAAAGAGGAATATTATGAAAACCATAGTTAAAAATTCAGCAGTAATAGTTTTAATATTTGTATGTGCAGTAGCTTGTGAAAGTGAAGATGTAAAACCCATTCAAAAAAATGACACTCAACTATCTGAGTTCAATAGTTCACAATTCTTGGCTAATGATACTGGCGGAGGTGAAGATGAAGAAGATCCTATAATACAGGATTAGTATAATAGAGCGAAAAGGGCTATCTAAAAAGCAACTTGTATGTCAGATGGAGGTCTCTTGAAATCTTAATTATCTTAGATAGGAAGACATTTCAAGTCACAATCACTAACTAAGTTACTACTCTTGAGATAGCCCTTTTTTTATGAATTTTATTTTAAAGTCGGAGGAGCCATTTTCTCCATAACTGTAATCAGCCCGGAGTTGCTTTCCTAATAGTTTTATGATTTCACTGCCTTCTCCTTTGCGTCCGGTGTCATTGCTAAAGCCATAGCCCTGGTCTCTTATCTCCAATGTTATTTCATTATTGATTTCAGATAGCATAAATTCTAGTGTAAGGTGTCCTTGATCGTCCTTTCCATATTTAATGGCATTAGTAATTATCTCATTTACTATGAGCGCTAGCGGATTACATTGTTTTTCATGAATGTTAACTTGCTGCATATTATTGATTATAGTATAGTCATCCGCTTTTAGTCCTACGGCCAGGCATAGGCTTTCGCAGATATGTAATATATAATTATCAAAAGCGATCCATTTACTGTTAGATTGAGTAGGGTTTCCGAGCAATCTATATACCGAATTAAGTATATCTACCTGACTTTTAATCTTTTTGAAAGCATTTAGCTCAGTAGTAGTGGTTAATTTCATTTCTTGTAAAATGATGAGACTACTGAAAATGGAAAGTAAATTATTGGTTCTGTGATTAAGCTCTTTAAACTGAATTTTGGCTTTTTTTGCTTCTCTGGAACGAAACCAGGCATATAGTAGCATGCAGAATAAAGTAATGAGTATGAAGGTGGCAATCCATCGATAAGTGGTTTTATCTTGTTTCCGTTGCAGTGCTTCTAATTCAAAAGCCTTTTTCCATTCGTTGACACTAAAAGCAACTTCATATCTGCTGACAAGCTGCTGCTTTTGTTCGTTAATCAATGAATCTTTTAGTTCTATAAGTAATTCTGCCAGTTCTAATGCTTTCTGTGATTGACCCTGAGCAGCAAAAGCCTTGTGTTTTACATCACTAAAATCATAAACTAAGTTAAGAGGTACAGATATGCTACTTAGTATGGAGTCTGCTTGAGAGATATAGAAAGCAGTGCTATCGTTATCACCCGATAATGTATTGAGCCTGATTAGTTCAATGTAATATTTAAAAATAGAAGCACCTGAGCCGGATTTATTTCGCAAATTATATGATAAGTGTAGATAATGTTTTGCAGAGTCATACTTTTCTAAGGCGATATAACTTAATCCAAGGTTGAGCAATGTGGTAGCCTGTCTGGCGCCTTTAGGTTTTAATGCCAAACTCTTTTGGTAATATAAAATGGCACTATCAGATGCTTCCTCGTCGTGATAATAATTGCCAATGTTGTTATATATTTTGGCTACATGTTGCTTGTCATCGAGTTCATGAGCTATGGTCAGTGATTTTTGAAAATAGGTCAAAGGCGAATTGCTGCCTGAATTTCTAAGTGTAGTGGCTAAAATGTTATAGCCATTCATAAGATCAGGTTTTGATTTGAGCCGCTCTAATATTTTAATGCCATTGTGAAGGTTTACCATGGCGGAGTCATACAAATCAATTTTTTTATAGGCCAATGCTATATTAATTAACGTCTGAGCATATAGTGTGTCCTGGTTATGTTTTTGGTAAATATCAATAGCCTGTAAATAAAGGGGCAGTGCTTCACCATATCGCTGCTGATTAAGAAGAGAACTAGCCAGATTACTAATGCATTTTCCCTCATTTATGAGGTTGTGTTCTCTCTTAGAGGCATTTATACAGGAAATAAAAGCGGAATCAGCAAGAGTATATTTCTTTTCAAGTAATAAAGAAATTCCTAGCTTTTTTAAGCTGTCGCTAGATAAAGTGTTATCAAGGGTAGGTTTTTCTGTTGGAATTAAATCGTTTCCTTGCGTCTCACTAATACAAAAAATAAAGAGGAGCAAGACCATTAAAATGCCTCTTATTTGGTTTTTAAATGTACATAATTGGCGTTGCCTATACATGAGAAGTGTTGCTTGATATGCAATATTAATTTAATAATTATATCTTTATATATAGCTTTTGCACCTTAGAAGGTGATTTTTTGCATTAAGAATACTTTAAAATAGTTGGCTAGGTGATGATGAAAATAATGATAGTTGAAGATAATCCATTGATAGCTTTTAACTTATCTAAAAGCATAAAGCAGTTTGGCGATTACGATATACTCACTTATGATTCCGGAGAAGAGGCTATTAGGAATTTTGATAATGACTCTCCAAATGTGGTTTTTATGGATATCAAATTAGCCGGTGACTTAGACGGAATCAGCACGGCCAATATTCTACAGCAAAAAGCCAGAGTGCCTATTATCTTTCTTACCGATTATGCGGATCCTGAAGTGATGAGGCGGGTTTCTTATCTGGAAGTGGTCAACTTTTTGATGAAACCCTTTGATGATGCTCTTATTATAAAAAGCCTTGATAAAGCGCTTTCTATAGTAGAAAATAGCACTGTTTCTACTAAAAAAGTGATGGAAAACACTAATGATCTTTTTATTCATGAGAAGGAGGGGAGGTTCAAAAAATTATCACTTAATGATATTATTTATCTGGAAGCTGATGGTTCTTATTGTACCATACATTGTGTGGAAGGTACAATCTCATCGATACCCAAAAACATGAAGACCATTTATGAGAATGTCATAAAGGCTGCTTCTTCACCCGAGAAATTTGTCAAGGTACATAAATCTTATGTCATTAATACTGACTGCGTAAACTACATTCAGGGAAATCAATTAGTGCTAAAAAATGGCCATAAGGTAGATATAGGAAAGACTTATCGACCTCTGATAAAAGAGATATTTAACATAGTATCTTAAAAACGCGCTTTCACAAAGTAATTCCTGCCTTTCACAAAACAGAATTTTTCCCGCCTTATCGAATACTCATATTGCCTTCATAATTAATGAAATGAAGATAATATGGCTGATCAAAGTTATCCTGTCCAAGTCTGTCTTAAGTTATTGGAAGAGCTGGCTATTAAGCATGGATATAAATTTACTGGAGGAGGTCTCCATAAATTAGTAATAGACGGAAAGATTGAAAATGTAAAGGAGAAATATTTAAAAAATACTTTCTATGAATGTAGGAATGCTCAAAAACTAGATCCTCAAGCTACTAAATCTTTCCGAATTGAAAACATAGATGCCATAGCCAAATCAGCTGGTTATGATGACATGAAAGATTTTCTGAGCAAGCATAACCTTTATGCTTCTTCAGATCCATTTGAGGTTAAACTGAGTAATAAATTACTAACTGACTTTAATCCTAAAGAATCAAGCGAATGGCTAGATAAATACATGCTGGGAGCACGGTTTTTACCTGCTTTATTAGGTCTTATTCCTTTGGTGATATGGATTTATTTCTCAGCCCTGAAGGATACTCAGGAAACTCCCACGCTCTATGTCATTGGCTTGTTCATTTGTGTGGCGCTTGCCTGGGGGCTCAGTGCCTGGCTAGCCACATTAGGTAAAAAGTGGGAAAAGAAAATCTTTTTTGCCGAAGGGCAAAAAGGCTTTCCTACTGCTTATATGATGCTCTATGGTGCCACTTCTAAATATTCTGAAGATCAGAAGATAAAGTATAGAGATAAGCTTATCCGGTATTTTGATATTGAAATGCCTACCAAATTAGAAGAACAGGAGAATGAGGCCCTGGCAGTTCAAAAATTAAATCAGGCATCTTATCAGCTTAAAAATGTGGTGAAATCAGTGGTCATTCGTTCGGCTCTAATCCGATATGGCTTTTTAAGAAATCTCATTCCATCTGCCTGGCTGGCCATAATTCTAAGTCTGCCAGCATTAGCGTATGCCTGGTGGCATGCAGATATACTATTGCTTTCAATCTTATCCATCTATGCATTTGCCGCAGCTTGTTACTGCATGTTTTATGAAGACTCTGTGCGGAAATCATCGGAGGCCTATGGCCGATACCTGATTGATGAGTTTATGAGCAGGTAATTTATTCTATACATGATGCTTTACTAAAGGTTAAAAAATGAAATATCAATTAATAGAAAACTATTTTGAAACCGAGCTTTTTCAAAATGTAGTGCGCGAATATTTTGATACCGTACTGGCTAAGTTAATCGGTCGACACACTACTACTTCAGCTAAAGGGCTGTTTATTGTAGATGGTAAACAGTGGGCAGATTATTACGATATGCCTTACCATGTACATATTCTTACCGGTCTTATTCCTGCGCTTTTTCTTTATGAAAAGTATATGCAGGAGCGCGGTTATGACTCAGATAATGAGGCTGATCTTTATCTGAGGGTGTTCATTTTAGGCTTTTCTTTTCATGATAGCAATAAGCTGTTACATGCACAGCAAACCTCTGATCGGTCAGATCTTGAAGTAGGGGTTTCTCAGCTAGATGAGCATGTGGCGGAATTAGCAGTGTATGAATTTCTGCATTCTTTTGATCAGCATAAAAGTAATGTCTACTATCTGGCTCTTGCAGCTGAAGATGGTAGCTGGGTTGCATCTGAAGATTACCCCATAACGCTCAATAGAGATGAAATAGTGGGTGTGCAGAGGAAACTCGCGCACTTGGCTGATGGCATAGCTTCTATACAAAATGAAAATCTTGAGAGCATAGAAAGGTTACATGATAGTATTAGCCGCAAGCTTCGAGGCATTCAGGCTATAGTGCCTATGTCTGTATCCTTTATTAAGGTGAGGCATAATCCTTATACACTATTAAGTCAGAATCTTTTACAGGTTGCCAGAAAGGTGCTGCTCAAGAACGGTAAAAAGGTGATTTTGGCTCTGCGAGAGGGTTTCGTGTTTTGGGGTGAACCCGTAACTGAAGCGGAGTATGCGGCCATAGAAAAGGAATATGAGCAGGGTAGCGTGGAGGATATCAAGTTTGTAGAGCTCACTAATGTTGATGCGCAAAGGTGCACTTTCGGCTTCATCGGCTCTGCACCGTTTACTTATGAAGTTTTGGATGAAGTGACTGATGTGATGAAGAACCGTTTTCTGGCTTTATCTCCTAATACACCTGCTAAAATTGAAGATTTTGATGCATTTGTAACCTTTAGCAAGCAGCTGGTGGCGGCTTATGGATTGCCGCTAGAATGTAAGGATGACAATGGCCGTTTGTTAATTAATTACTTTGAGACTTTTGATGATGGTGAGGATGAGCTTTTTATGAAAGTTTATAACCTTCATAAAATACAGTGGCTAAATACAAAAGAAAATTCAGAGTGGAATAAAGATTTTAAAAAGTGGACAGAGGAGCAAAGAGAATTGCCCAAAATCATAGTGCTAAAAGACACCGGAGAGGAGGTAAGCACCATACCAGCCTTACTTCAATTCATATCTGATAAGGTAAATAGTACCAATGCTCTGTATAAAACCTATCTCAATTTTATAAAAACATGGTTAGCCATTCGGGAGCAGGATGATGTTGATGAGTATTTGGAAGACCTTCAGAATAGCATAATTAATCATTTTGAGTCTCAGGAAAAGAAAGACTCCGTAAAGCAGCAGATTTTTCTAAAATACTTTGAATGTCCCGGGCATGTAAACCTTCAGTTTTTAAATGATTATTCTCCGGAAGTGCCTATTAAAAAGGAAATGTGTGCATTTACCGGTACAGCGGGTACGGTTCCTTATAAAGCAGTGGTTGCTTTTGGTATGAAAGCCAGAGGGTTTAGTAATCGTACCGTTACTTCACTGAGCAATAAAACAAGTCACATTTCATCACTTTTTGCTGAGGAAAATAAGCTGAGAGCCTCCATGTTTTCCACAGGAGATGCTAACCTTATGATTTATCATGATTTTTTCGAAGCACGCTTAGACATTGATCGTGATATAGTGACTAGCTGTGTGAAGGCTAAAGATGAACTAAGCGTTTTGGAAGATGGCGTTATTCAGTTTGATAAGAATGCTAAATTCCATTATAACCTATATAATCTTGACTTTATACAATTAGCCCCTAAGGTAGAACCCACCTTTTTTCTTGTAAGAAAGTGCCTGCGGCTAGTGCAGCATATGGGGTTGCGTACCTACATATCAGGTATTATGACTCCTTACACTCCTCACAGGGCTGTTTTTCATTTTGATAATGCACCTCGTTTTCTAAAACTTTTAGAGTGGGATAGCATACGCCTTATTCATGTAGAAGAAGTGCTAGATGAAATGTATTTGGTGTTGCGCTTTGGTAAAGACAGGATAGAAAGCAACCTGTTGAAAATAGCTCAGAGCAGGAGTGCCTACTTTAAACTCTACTACCTCTTAGGGGATGAGGATCAGAATAAAATATTTGACTCACTTCAAAAATTCTATAAAAAATATCCACAAAAATTTAAAGGAATGACAGTAACAGAACAGCTAGTGAAACTGGCAATAAAGATTGATGTTGGTTTCAGAAGTGGTGCAGAAGAAACCTGGATGATTCGCACCGCCATGGAGTATTTGCGAAAATATCACAAACAAGGTAGTACCAGAGAGGATATCATCCAAAAGATATGCGGCGAAATATATCGCAAATTAAGACTACAAAAGCATGATAATATGGAGGTCATCAAAGACTTCGCTACTGCGGTTTATGATGATCTTTTTATTAAAGATTGGAAAGGAAGTATCCCTCCTGTCAATGTAGAGAAAGATTGGATCTATCAGTTCGCCTTTCTATTCAAAGAACATTCATTAAGCTTCATGAGAGAAAATACAGCTCGAAAAGTATATCAACAACTGGTAGATAAGGATCAGGAGGTAAATGAAGAAAACGTGAAATCTCTTTTGTCTAAAAACAGTCAAAAATATGTGCATGAGTACATGAATTTAATTTCAAATCTTAAAAACTAATACTATGAAGACCATATATGATTTAATACCTGAAAAATTTTTTACTACCAGCCTTAAGGATAATGCTCTGGGCTCTATCAAGATCGCAGTATTAAGAGAGGTGATTGGTAATGCCATCATCCGTAGTAATTACCCTGATGAGACTATCACCTTTAAACTTTCTGAAATGCGGGATGTAGTGGAAGTGCCAGCGAGAAAGCTGAAAAGCAGAGAAAAACTGTTGGGCTTAAAGTTATGTCGTGAATTTGGGGTAGTAGACAAAGAGCTAAGGTATAATGTGATTAAGAAAAGTCAGCAATTGGCTAACCCTAATTCTGTGCTTTTTGGAGATAGCGTTACCGAAAGTGGAGACTCCGTAGCATTAACCAGCCGGGTGATATATGATTGGGCCTATTCACTGAGAGATATTAATCAGATTACCGCTACCCTGCAGCATAATGCCTTGAGTGAAGGCGGCACAATGTGGAATGAGGAGGAAGGCAAGTTAAGGCAATCTCTCTTTCAGGTACAATATGTGAAGCCAGGCACCTACCTGCCTCATTTTATTACCTTAGAAAATGTAACCCCAGAGCTTTTTGTGCACCTTTTGTTATGCGTGATGAACGAGACCCGCTACTTTGCTCAAAGCACTACTACCAGTACCGCTAATGTTAAAAATCATATCCTAGGTGTCGGTTTTGCGGATTTTGAACAACCCGTTAACAGCTATAGCATCTCTAAAAATTGGAATAATGATGATGTTAACTATGAAACCACTTCAGCCAGCATAGATGCGGCCATGACTAAAGCTTATGGCGAGCAAGGTTATGTGAAAGGAGAGAAGCTCGTCTCTTTGGTCAATGAGCTGTGGCAAGATAAAGAAGGTATGAATGCACTCTACGCCAAAGCACATGCCGACTGTGAGCAATACCTTAAAGATATTCACATAGTGAAGGCCAAAGGAGGTAAGTAATGGAGGCTCAGGTAATAAGGTTATCTCTGATGAGTCATCTCTTCTATTTTACTGAAGTGTCAGGGGGAAGTACCTCAGCAGCCGTAACCGGTGATTTTCTGGGAGATTTAGCGCTAAACTATGCTATAAGAAATGCCTTGGGGCAAAGAGATTATACGCATAGAAAAAAGCCAGAGTATGCAGAGATAGCTGATTTTGGCTTCTATTGTACCGTGGCGAGACCCGTTTCGAACCATGAAAAGACAGAAGCCTATATCCAAAATACCCTTTTTAATGTAGATGGCTACATTGATGTAAAGGCTATTGAAAATTCAGGCAAGTCGCCATTTAAGAACTTCAGACAAGTGCAGGGAATTCGGTTGGGGTCAGAGTTTGAGGCTCTGGTACTTTCAGAAAAGCCCATAGCGTTGCCTCCGGTTATACGTATGGGCAGGGCCCTGGAAACTATGGTAGTAATAGAGAAAGCGGAGGAAAGTAGAGCGCAGGATTTCTGGTTAAATGCATTTTCGCTTAAAACCGTTTTTAATAATCTCAATATTGCCACAGCGCTCATGCTGGAGAAAGATAAGGTGAACTTCTCCTTCTTGCTAGAGAATTACAACCTGATCAAGCAAATGAATAAGGAAGACGTTCTGGAAATTTTTAAGCCAGTATTTAATCATGGATAGCTTTAAAATAAATATTAAGCCTCAGTATGTAAAACAAACTGATGAGGTAGAAATGATTAACGGTAATGAATGTGCTTTACATGAAGTGCAGAAGCGCATAAAACTTGATTTCGGTAAACTTCCTGAATTTACAATCATAACCGCACCTACTGGCACAGGCAAGAGTTATGCCTTTCCGTTCCCTGTTCTTAATGCTAAAAAGGCTAAGCAGGGTATAGGAGGTAGTGCCAGAGTAAGAGGGTTGATTGTTTTGCCCACCAATGCGCTAATCAGGGAGCTTACCGCTAGTTTCACGAAGACCTATCCGCAAATAAAAACCCGGCAGCTTACAGGTTCGGAATTGTCTAAAGAAGGAGTGAAAGGTCATGGAAGATGGAAAAAAGCACTTGAAATAGTGGAAGATAGTGATCTGATCATTACTAATCCGGATATTATCAATTTTGCCATGCATGGAGGCTATCATCAGTTATCTAGAACTAGCCAGACAGGATCTACTCGCTTTTCTCAGTTTATGAGTTTATTGAGTTACATAGTTTTTGATGAATACCACTTGTATGACGAAGCACAGATAGCCAATATTCTCACTATGGTGAAAATTAGAGAAATGTTTTTGCCACATTTCGATCCTGCTAAGTCTACAGGAAGTAGCATTCGTTTTCTTTTTGTTTCAGCCACGCCAGAAGAAGGTTTAAAGCAATTGCTCCAAGAAAATGGCTATGCATTTGAAGAAATTATAGAAGAGATAGTGTCAGACCCAAATGAATCCAGGCCTATACACGGAGAGCTAGAGGTGGAGTTTGTTGATTCTGATGATATGACTAGGTTAATAGAGGAGAAACTGCCCGAACTAAAAGAAGTGCTGAAAGAGCAGCGGGTATTATTGATTTTAGATCAGCTTCGGCATGTTCAGGAATTGGCGGATTATCTGAAAGGTGAGTTACCAGAGTATGAAATATATCAAAGCACGGGTTATGTGGCTGAGGGTGAGCCCGAACAGGAATATATCAAAGCGGCTAATCTCATATTGGCTACCAACAAGGCCGAGGTAGGGGTCAATTATGATGTGACCTACTGTATAATGCAGCCAGGGAAGTATTTCCAGAATTTTGTTCAGCGTTTTGGCAGGGTTTCCAGAGGCGATTTAGAGGGTAAGGTGGTCATGTGTACAGATAGAAAGTATTACCGCTTGCAAGAAAAACTAAGTGAATCTAAGGAATGGTCTTACTATGATTTTCTTGCAGTAATGAAAGATGAACTCCAGGGCAGAAAGTTTTATACTGAAAGGGTTCCACTTTATCTGGGCGAATATTTATGGTGTATTAAAAACAGCATTATCAGATATCAGGATTATGATATTTATAAATACATGACCAGAAAGAAAAATGAGTTGGATAACTATGATGATGTATCTAAAGCACGATATAACCTGTTTGAATCAATCGATCAAAAGATCAACAGCTTGGTTAAGGAGTCGCTTAAGCTATCATCGGTTCCTTATAATGAAAAAGGGTGGAAGGCTCAGAAATTATATGAGAAATTAGAACAGAGGGCTCCCCGAGCGTGGCAATGGGTCAGCTGGTGGAGAAATTATATTAACACTTACCTCACCTTTAGAGAAGGAGGGATGGTGGTTAAAATCCATGATCGTGTGCAGCAAAAGGAATTGGAATATTCCTTAGACTGGATACTTCAGCATAAAATAATTGATGACATAGAAGTACTTCAGGAAGAGCCTTATAAAATAATCCGTTACACGGTGAGTAACCTTAAAGAGAGGGATAAAGATTTGCAATATGAGGTGAGTACTGTTCCTAATCAAGGTATGCATGAGAATAATTTTCTTAGTTATAAAGAGGTTTTTGATCTCAAAAGATCCTTTGAAAGAGCCGCTAAAGGAGTTTATGATAAGCTTAGGCGTGGAGGCACAGAATGTACTCAAATAGAACTGGCTAAGCTAGTGAAATTACTTGCTGTAACTTTTGATAGAAAGCGCCTTCACATTGTAGATATTAAATCTGAAGACAGGTTTATTTAAAGGCTACATCAGCACATTTATTACCATTAAATATTATCGATAATGAGACTTCAAATAACATTTAGTTTGGGTGAAGGCGAGCCTTTTTTGCCTGTTAATTACCAATATTATATAAGTAGCTGGATTTATAAATCAATAGCTGCAGGCAATGCAAAATACGCTGAATTTCTTCATGATAAGGGGTATGGAGAACGGAACAAATTCTATAAATTTTTCAATTTCAGTGCTCTAGATATTCGTCCTTATTACTTACATAAAGATAAAGGCCTATTTGAGCTTTTGGGTAATCATGCTTCTATAGAAATAGGCTTCCTGCTACCAGAGGCCGCTGAGCACTTTATAAATGGCATTAATAAGGCAAATGACACTTTGAATATCTCAGGTTCGGGTTATAAGCTAGCATTAAAGGTAAGTGAAATTAGAGTTGTACCACCTCCTTTAATGATGGGCACAATGACTTATAAGCTCATTTCTCCATGTTGTGTTACTCGGCCAGCTCATCAGGGAGAAAGGTATACCCAATTCTTAGCACCTCAAGATAAAGCCTTTAAAGAGAAGTTAATGAATAACCTCAAGCTGAGGCACAAAAAAGCAACAGAAGTTTTGAGTGTGGTAGGTGAATCCAGTTCGCAGGAGCCAGACATTAACATCGAAATAATAAGGGTAAATCATAGATCTAAACTTATATCTGTTAAACAAATTGATGGTAAAAATATAAAAATAAGAGGCTGGCTTTTTAGTTGTAATGTTAGCGCCAGTACAGAGGTGCAAGAGCTGATATGGAGCACAGGCCTGGGAGAGAAAGGGAGTATGGGTTTTGGTATGGTGACCGTGTAAACTATATCTAAATGATAATTACGGCTACGCATATCAACTACTATCATATTTGCCATCGTAAATTATGGCTTTTTAGTAGAGGAATACAAATGGAGCATACTTCTGAAGTGGTGGAAGAGGCAAAGCTTATTCATGAGAGTAGCTATCCGCAAAGAGCTTCTAAATATACAGAACTGGATTTGGGTGTAGCTAAAATTGACTTTTATGATGAGAAGAATAAGGTGGTTCATGAAATAAAGAAGAGCCGAAAAATGGAGACTGCTCATCAGTGGCAGGTAAAATATTACCTGTTATTATTACGTAGAGCAGGAGTGCCAGAGGCTACAGCTATTCTGGAATACCCTACCTTAAAGAAGACTATGGAAGTGTTTCTTTCTGATGATGATGTCCATTATTTAGAAGAAGTAGAGCACGAAATAGAACAAATTACCCGTCAGGAGAAGGTACCTGAGAAGATAAATAAGTCCTTTTGTAAAAAGTGTAGTTATTATGATCTGTGTTGGGTAGAGTAATGAGTATTAATTTTATAATAAATGAAAAAGACATACTACCTCTTTAATCCCGGCAGACTCAGTAGAAAAGATAATACGCTGAAGTTTACTCCGGTAGATGATAATGGGAAAGAGTTAATGCCTAAATATATTCCTGTTGAAAATGTTTCGGATCTATACTTATATGGCAGTTTAGATGCTAATTCCGCATTGTATAACTTTTTAGGGAAGAGCAGGATAAACGTCCATTTTTTTGATTACTATGAGCATTATACAGGTAGCTTTTATGCCAAAGAATATTTACAGGCTGGCAAGTTACAGGTAGAGCAAACCCGGCATTATTTATCTAATAAAAAGCGTCTCGAAATAGCCAGGCCGCTAATCAAAGGAGCTGCGCATAATATGCTTCGTAATTTGAAGTATTATCAAAATAGAGGTAAAAATACTACTCCGACTATTGATACTATAGAGCAGTGGATCTCAGATATTGATCAAAGTCAGGCGATAGATCAGTTAATGGGTATTGAAGGGAATATCAGACAGTGCTACTATATTGGTATTGATGAGATTTTGAAAGATTTGAAAATGGAGGGCAGGAGTAAGCAACCTCCAAAAAATGAAGTCAATAGTCTGATCAGTTTTGGCAATATGATTTGCTACACCATTTGTCTTGATCAGATTTATCATACGCAGTTAAACCCTACCATCAGCTTTTTGCATGAACCAGGGGCTCGTAGGTTTAGTTTAGCCTTAGATATTGCAGAAATATTTAAGCCATTGTTAGTCGATAGGGTCATTTTCTCACTTCTGAATAAACAGCAGCTCAAGGCTGATGATTTTCATGATGGAACGGGTAGAATTACCCTGAAGGAAAAAGGCAAGAAGGTTTTCTTAAAAGCTTGGGAAGACCGGCTTAACCAAACCATAAAACACCGCAGTTTGGGGAGGCATGTAAGCTATAAGCATCTCATTAAATTAGAATGCTACAAGCTTTGTAATCATTTAATTGGAGCGAAAGAGTATCAACCTTTTAAGGCCTGGTGGTAAAATTATGTATGTTATTTTAGTATATGATATGAACCAAAAGCGAGTAGCGAAGATGTTGAAACTGTGCCGACGCTATTTGCATTGGATCCAAAATTCTGTATTTGAAGGCGAGCTTACAGGAGTTCAGCTGAAATCATTAAAAATAGAGGCCAAAGAAATTATGAGGGGTGATGATAGCTTGATACTTTTTAAAAGTAAAGATGAAAGATGGCTTGAAAAGGAGGTAGTGGGAGAAGAAAAAAATAAGATTGATAACTTCTTATAGTCGTCGGTCTCTAAGCTTGGGAGAGGAAGGATCAAATGACTTTCATGTTGCTTGGTTTAATTGTTTGATTATTAATTGTTTACGGTGTCGTCGATCCCTGGGGTAAATTATACTATCGGGGGTCGACGACATTTTGGTGAAAAAGTTTTTTGAAATGTTGTTTTAAACGCCATTTCGCCTGTATTTTATGATTAAACGGGCGGGGCCCTAATCGCACCTAAGAGGAATTGAAATTCTTTTGATCTTCAGTCAGTTCAGGAAAAAGAGTAATGCCCTAATCGCACCTAAGAGGAATTGAAATTGATTATTATTTTTTCTTCTTTATTGGTGTTTTGCCGCCCTAATCGCACCTAAGAGGAATTGAAATCTGGCAATTTGTGATGAGCTATCGAAGTGTATCGAGCCCTAATCGCACCTAAGAGGAATTGAAATTTCTATGACCGTAAAGGTTTTTGGACTGCACTTGGCCCTAATCGCACCTAAGAGGAATTGAAATTCTTCAATCTTTCGCCTTAGCTCTAAAACTTCCTGTTGCCCTAATCGCACCTAAGAGGAATTGAAATTGTTTCGTCTTCATTTGATAAGTCATCAAGATCAAACGCCCTAATCGCACCTAAGAGGAATTGAAATGAGAAAATAAAGGTACAGTTGAGATGGTAAAGTCTCTTGCCCTAATCGCACCTAAGAGGAATTGAAATGAGAAAATAAAGGTACAGTTGAGATGGTAAAGTCTCTTGCCCTAATCGCACCTAAGAGGAATTGAAATTTATCTGAAAACTTCAACTCATAATCATCAACTTTAGCCCTAATCGCACCTAAGAGGAATTGAAATAGTCCAGTTTTGTTTGATCTTGATGACTTATCAAAGCCCTAATCGCACCTAAGAGGAATTGAAATTTATCTGAAAACTTCAACTCATAATCATCAACTTTAGCCCTAATCGCACCGAAGAGGAATTGAAATGAGAGTAGGTATCTTGAAAATCTGATACTTTATATTAAGCCCGAATCGCACCTAAGAGGAATTGAAATGAGAGTAGGTATCTTGAAAATCAGATACTTTATATTAAGCCCTAATCGCACCTAAGAGGAATTGAAATCGACATAAATTACTGTATTCGAGACTGTGAAATTAGCCCTAATCGCACCTAAGAGGAATTGAAATAAAACAGCAAAACTATCAGGTTTTACTCGGGAAAACAGCCCTAATCGCACCTAAGAGGAATTGAAATATATCGTTCTTTCGCTGCCTACTGCAATTATTGTAGCCCTAATCGCACCTAAGAGGAATTGAAATAACAATATAACTTACAATTCTTATGATATACCTCCGCCCTAATCGCACCTAAGAGGAATTGAAATTTCTTCAAGGTCAAGAGGTAACTTTTAATAGTGAGCCCTAATCGCACCTAAGAGGAATTGAAATCTAAAAAACTTCATACATCTAATAAATGAAAGTGATTGCCCTAATCGCACCTAAGAGGAATTGAAATACATTAGGCAATGTATTGATTGGAAATGGATCCAGTGCCCTAATCGCACCTAAGAGGAATTGAAATGACTTTCTAAATAAGGAATTTTAAACGTATCGTGGCCCTAATCGCACCTAAGAGGAATTGAAATCCAATTTTGATAGCTCGCTTTCTAAGTGATTCAATTGCCCTAATCGCACCTAAGAGGAATTGAAATTTAGGGCATTGAGTTAGAAACGGTAACTGTCTTTTAGCCCTAATCGCACCTAAGAGGAATTGAAATATATGTAGTGCCTTGTTTATCTTTTTAAGGGCTTTTGCCCTAATCGCACCTAAGAGGAATTGAAATTTTTCCCTGAGACAACATGCAAGGCTTTTCTAGTACATGCCCTAATCGCACCTAAGAGGAATTGAAATTTTTTTACTTTTGATCTTTGGTATTTAGTTAATTCTATGCCCTAATCGCACCTAAGAGGAATTGAAATATATTAGCGTTATTTACACCCTCTACACGGGTCCACTGCCCTAATCGCACCTAAGAGGAATTGAAATTCTGTTTAATAAACTCCTCGCACACGAGGTCAAGAAGCCCTAATCGCACCTAAGAGGAATTGAAATTCATCATTCAAAATCTTAAATAAAAGTTCTAAATCTGGCCCTAATCGCACCTAAGAGGAATTGAAATAATACTGTTGATATTATGGAAAAGATTAAAGATGTTGCCCTAATCGCACCTAAGAGGAATTGAAATTGCGCATTTCCGTGGCTTAAAACGCTTCCTATGAGCCCTAATCGCACCTAAGAGGAATTGAAATAGGTCTTAATTTCCAATTACCTCTTTTCTTTACTGCCCTAATCGCACCTAAGAGGAATTGAAATCTAATACTACCTAATACACTATTCCTCATTGCTTGCCCTAATCGCACCTAAGAGGAATTGAAATCTAATACTACCTAATACACTATTCCTCATTGCTTGCCCTAATCGCACCTAAGAGGAATTGAAATATTTCTCTTAGATGTATTAAATATTTTGCTAGTTGCCCTAATCGCACCTAAGAGGAATTGAAATTAAGCAACTGCACGATATTAAGTTTGAGAATGCCTAGCCCTAATCGCACCTAAGAGGAATTGAAATCTGAAAGACGACCACATGTTTTAACTAAACCTCCTGCCCTAATCGCACCTAAGAGGAATTGAAATCTAATTTTGAAAGGTCGTCCCCGGCCTGAGCTTTGGGCCCTAATCGCACCTAAGAGGAATTGAAATGGGTATAGCTAGATCTTTTGCAGAATGGCCGTATCCGGGCCCTAATCGCACCTAAGAGGAATTGAAATGAATTATAGTACCAAGATAGCGGTTTATATTTTAGCCCTAATCGCACCTAAGAGGAATTGAAATTGATTCTAATAGCTCATCATCAGTACGGTTTCTGGCCCTAATCGCACCTAAGAGGAATTGAAATTGATTCTAATAGCTCATCATCAGTACGGTTTCTGGCCCTAATCGCACCTAAGAGGAATTGAAATTATTCTAAGGGTGTATGGAAAGCAGTTAGAAATAGCCCTAATCGCACCTAAGAGGAATTGAAATAGCTATGGTTGGAGTGACTTTTGGTGAAAGCCCTAATCGCACCTAAGAGGAATTGAAATTAGAAGCATAAATAATAACATACATATAATTAAATTTGCCCTAATCGCACCTAAGAGGAATTGAAATACAACATAGAAGCAAATGGAAATACATCCTATTTGCCCTAATCGCACCTAAGAGGAATTGAAATTTGTGATGAAAGTCGTGTACAATAGTCTCTAGCTTGCCCTAATCGCACCTAAGAGGAATTGAAATTGGTCAAATGTTGATAATGAGACCTTTTCCGCAAAGGGCCCTAATCGAACCTAAGAGGAATGGCTTCCAACCCAAAGCAGCGCTTAAAAGCGAGAGGGCTTCTCGTTTATGATAAAGCTTGGAACAAAAATCTTATATGCAACATATGTTGTTTAAAAAGTCTCATTTCTGGCATTTATGCCCCTCTAATAGATTTATCTTAACAACAAATTCAACACTAAACTCAAAATTTATGATTAAGCCATTATCAACATCCTGATAAAAGCAATAGCCAAAATACACTGCTATTATTTATAAAATGAAACTCGCTTAGTTGGCAATTTTAAATCTTAAAATACTTTAAAATCATTAATCTCATGAACCTAAACCCAATAAAAATTTTTACCCTCTTGGTATTGCTCACTGTTTTTACAAGTGCTCAATCGCAAGATCCTAATTTCCATATTTATCTCTGTTTTGGTCAGTCTAATATGGAAGGTCAGGGGGCTATTGAGAATCAAGATCGTCAGGTAGATTCACGCTTTCGGGTGATGGAAGCTGTTAACTGCCCTAACCTCGGGAGAAGTATGGGGTCATGGTACACGGCGGTGCCTCCGCTCTGTAGATGCTATACTGGCCTTTCTCCTGCTGATAATTTCGGAAAAACAATGATAGCTAACCTGCCTTCAAATGTAAAGGTGGGGGTAGTGCATGTAGCTGTTGCAGGATGTAAAATTGAACTTTTTGATAAGAATAATTATCAGTCATATTTAGCTACAGCTCCTGATTGGTTAAGAAATATTGCCAATGAATATGGTGGTAATCCTTATGGTAGATTAGTTAGCTTGGCAAAACAAGCTCAAAGAGATGGTGTGATTAAAGGTATTTTGCTGCACCAAGGAGAGTCTAATGCAGGAGACAATCAGTGGCCTAATAAAGTGAGAGCTATTTATAATAACCTGATGAATGATCTTAACCTAAACCCTGCCAACGTTCCCATTTTAGCAGGAGAAGTGGTAAATGCGGATCAAGGCGGAGCTGCGGCAGGTGCTAACTCACTCATTGCACGACTTCCTCAAGTGATTTCAAACGCACATGTTATTTCTTCTAGTGGGTGTACTGCAGTGTCAGACAGGTTGCATTTTACCTCAGCAGGGTACCGTGAACTAGGGAGGAGGTATGCTGTAAAGATGCTTTCATTGTTAGGAGATACCCCTAACCCTCCATCAGGAGAAGCTATATGGTTAGAAGCAGAGTGCGGAACGGTAGGATCTCTTTGGAATACTACCAATGATGCTAATGCTTCTAATAATAAATATGTAAGTGTACAGCCAGGACTTAATAGTCTGGATGCGGCGCCGGCAGCAAATGGACAGATCAGCTATAATTTCACTGTAAGTCAAAGCGGTAGTTACAACCTATGGGCGCGTACCATCACCCCTAATGCTGATGATGACTCTTTTTGGGTAAGTGTAGATGGCGGCTCATGGTTCATGTGGAATGGTATAGGGCCTTTTAGTAGTTGGACATGGGCGCAAGTGCAGCCTTATACCCTAAGTGCAGGTAACCACACTTTGCGAATTGCTTACCGTGAAGATGGTGCTTTATTGGATAAACTGGTATTTACCGCGGGTTCGGCTCCTTCCGGAGCAGGTTCGGCTGCTAGTAACTGTGGAGGTTCCGGAGGTCAAACCATTATAGTAAGAGCGCAGGGTACCAATGGTAGCGAACAGATTCGCTTATCTGTAAATGGTACTGCCGTGCAAACTTGGACCTTAAATACTGCGATGAGTAACTATACCGCAACTACATCATTGTCAGGAAATATCAATGTAGAGTTTATTAATGACAATGAATCAAGAGATGTAAGGGTTGACTATATTCAGGTCAATGGAAATACACTGCAGGCAGAAAATATGGCTACTAATACTGGTGTTTGGCAAAACGATGCTTGCGGAGGGCAATATAGTGAGTGGCTACACTGTAACGGCTACATTACTTTTGGATCTACAGCTAGTTTAGCTAGAGAAAGTGCTGAAGCCCTAAGTGCCGAAATAGATGGCCTCTCGATCTACCCTAACCCAACCGAAGATGTTCTTTCTATAACCTTACCAAGCACACCGGAAGAGGGGAATCTGAGTATTTATGACATGAATGGCACGCTACTTAAAAAAGTAAATGTGGAGAAAGGCTACAATGAAATAAATATGAAAGATTTTAAATCTGGCACCTACATTATAAAAATGAGATTGGATAAAGAAGTTATTTCCAAAAAGATAATAAGGAAATAAATAAGAGGAGGCTGTTTTTATATGATTTTAATGATAGACTCTTTTTATTAGTCGACCATAGAAAAGCATCTAAATAATTGAGCTTAGATCTTTAGGTCATAAATGATATAATTCAATGTTTAAAGTAAAACCCCGAATAGAGCTATGCTCTTTTTGGGGTTTTTTGATTGGTTATATTTAGGTATAATCGATTCTGAGACTACCTATCTGCGAATGACCTCATCCTTGATGATTGGTACCAACTCACCATGGTGCGTGAAGGCGGAGACCTTAAACTATATGTAAACGGCGTGTATGACGGTGGCATTTATATAGACCCCACTACCAGGCTGAACATTACCAACCGCCCTATATACATAGGCCGACTGGGAGTAGACGGCTACAACACCGCCGCCATTTTTGATGACATAAAAATCTATAACTACGCCCTAACCTCTAACCAGATATGGCAAACCTATAAAGGCAAAACCCTGGAAGAAATAGAGCAAGAAGCCACCGAGCACCGCATAGCCCTTACGCATTATGACTATGGGTTTAGGATCTATAATCCGGCTATTGGACGATTCCTCTCTGTGGATCCGCTTACAGCTTCTTATCCCTGGTATACTCCGTATCAATTTGCTGGGAATATGCCCATTTGGGCTATAGACCTTGACGGACTAGAAGAACTAATAGTTACAACTTCATTTGAAGATGGGTTTGACATCGAATTAGAAGTAATTCATGACGATGAAGTCTTAAGTCAAGTTTGGGAATCCATACAGAAACCCGAACTAAAAGAAAAAGCGGCAGTTTTCTTTGTTGTCGGTGACCATATGAGAAACGGTGGTATTGGACAGGGGCATACGAACACTCTTTCAGGTAAAACAATTGAACAATACAGGTATTATTTAAAGAACAGAAATAACCCAAATTTATCACCTGCATGGGTAGATTATGGAGGGAAGTTGGAAAAAAGGTTTGAGAAATATGCCATTAATATCGAACTTATTCGGGAGCAAATTTTAGATGGGAAAAGTCAAATCCATTTTGTTGCCTTGGAAGGACAACAAGCTATGAGTGGTGTAGATTGGAATTTAGAATCAATTGTTCATGAAATTTTGATTCATTTGCAAGAGCATATTGTAGATGGTAAGGGTGATGGAGATTATGGTGTCGAGGATCATATGACTGCTAATGATTATGAAAAGTTGACTGAGGATCAAAAAAAGATAATAGATAGTGGGTCTTCAATTTCAGGTTCTGAAGCCCCAGAAGGTTCTCTAGCTCGCAAAATTTATGATGATGTTTCGAATGCACTTGATGGCGGGGAATACAAGAAAGACTATGAAAGTAAAACTAAATGGGTCAAGAAATTTTATAATGAAAGAAAGAAGAAAGATAATTAGAGGATGGATCTGCCTTGGTTCTTTGGTTGTAATTTCTTGTGGAGTATTGAACCAGAACAACAAATTTAGAAACAATCGAGGAGATTTTGGTTCATTAATTGAAAAGCACAAATTGTATAATGTAAAATCCGGACTGCTCTTTACAGGTCTGAAATCAGATACATTATGTGTGATTCAATATTTTAAGGAACACAATAATATTGAGGTAATACCAATTGCAAAACTTGGGGACAAGAAAACTAAATTTACACAAAACGGAACGGATTACTATGAACAAGAGCGTGGTGTGTTGGTATCAGGCCATAAAGGTTTATTAGTTTTAGATTCCGATACGATCTACGTTATTGAACAAAATATGGTATGTCCAGATCACAATAGAGTTTCTAATTACGCTGATGTCAAAATTGATTCACTAGGTAGGAAGTTTTATTATTCAAAATCCAAAGGGCTGTATAAGGTTGATTATTATGATGATCAACTTGAAGAATGTATGGAAATGACTTGGTTTTATAAAGAGGGTGATTTTTTTAACCATATATGGGTTAAGATTTAATCCCGCAGTCGCTCGGCTCTTGCCGTGTGACGACTATTTCTGAGGCCTCTGGCCGGTAAGGTAGAGATGCATTGGGATACGTATAGTTAGAGTCAGGTTATGTCAGGCCTTTCTCTACGTTTTCGGTATTTAGAATCAGGGCATTTAGTGCAATATCGGCCAGAGGCCTAAAACATAATAATCACTCGGCTGTAGCCAAGCGATTCCCCGCAGTCGCTCGGCTCTGCCGTGTGACGACTATTACTGAGGCCTCTGGCCGGTAAGGTATAGATGCATTGGGATAAGTATAGTTAGAGTCAGGTTATGTCAGGCCTTTCTCTACGTTTTCGGTATTTAGAATCAGGGCATTTAGTGCAATATCGGCCAGAGGCCTAAAGCATAATAATCACTCGGCTGTAGCCAAGCGATTGTTTTACCCCCGCACTGGTCGTAGGTTAAGCGGAGCGGTCCTGCGACCTATCATATGCTCGGAATGAGATAAGCAGATGTCTGAACCCCCCCCACTGGTCGTAGGTTAAGCGGAGCGGTCCTGCGACCTATCATATGCTCGGAATGAGATAAGCAGATGTCTGAACCCCCCCCACTGGTCGTAGGTTAAGCGGAGCGGTCCTGCGACCTATCATATGCTCGGAATGAGATAAGCAGATGCCTAAGACTACAATACACAGTCAGTATTTCATGAATGCAAGCTAGTGCTTTAAGAAAAGATGTATTTAATATTAGCCCCTGTGGTTCTGCGTATGTCCGTAGCCGTTGGTGCGCTGTTTTTAATGCGTGCCATCTAGTCCGCTAACCTGGGAAGGAATGATGAAAATTATTGATGATCAAAGTCCTTGTTGTTCCGCATATGTTTATATTAAACTGGTCACGCGTTTTGAAAACGCGCGCCAACGGGGGAAAATATATACAATAGGGGGTACAATAAGTGATGCTCTAACAGGTGATGAGATATATTATGAAATTTTTAGGGTTGTCTTCTGGGGGACAAGGAGTTTTAAATGTTTACTCTAAATCAAATCAAGCATTAGATGCGGTTTTGAATACAACTTCTGGTGTTCAAGGAACAATAAAATACATTGAAGAAACAGGAGATAATAAATAAATGTGAAAATAGTTCTCTTTTATACTTTAATAATTGGTGTCTTTGTTTTTGCTTATTATATGGGAAGATTTTTATCAGTGATGTTACACCCTAATTCTGTTACCGATGATAATCCATATCCATATGCTAGAGGTTATGGAGCTTTAATAGCTATGTTATTAATGTTACTTATCTTATTTATAAAAGACGTTCTTTTCTAGAAATTGCACCCACTGGTCGTAGGTTAAGCGGAGCGGTCCAACGACCTACCATGATCTATGCTCGGAATAAGATAAGCAGATGTCTGAGGCTACAATACACAGGCAGTATTTCATGAATACAAGTTAGTTCTTAAAGAAAGGAGTTTGAGCGGACGCTCAAGCAATATATGGATCGTAGCAGATGCTACGGCCAGTTGTGAGTGGATAATTGGAAGTGTATAAAAGAAAGGTACGTTTATGAAAACTACCTTTAAGGAAAATGGTGATGTGTTAGGCGAAAAGAAAATTAAGCTTGAAAATGATGCCATTAGCATAAGAGAGGAGGAATGCTCCGTAGGGTTACTCTATTTTAATGGCACCGAATTCATTTGGATTCATCAGGGTGATTAAGTAATAAATGATTCAATTCAATCAGTTAAATGATATTTTTTCGTTAAAATTGGAATTTATCTTTAACCAAAATTTTTAAATGTTATATCCCAACACAATCATAAGGCTATTAATTGTTTGCTTAGCAGCATGTCTGTTATCCTGTGGAGATGATGATCCTTTAATTTCTGATGAACCTCAAATTGAAAATCCCATTGATAGTGTGTTGGTTTCTATAAAGGTTCAAGGTGATAACCTTGCCGAAGGTATGCGTGGTTTTGTATTTCTCTCGGATGTAACTGGTAGCCTTATAGCCTCTACCGAATATTCAAATGGAGATAGTGTAGTTTTGTATTCCTCTCAATTCGAGGGTAGTGAGTTTTACTTATCCCAAGGCTTACTTTACAATAATGGGGAAGAATTGGAAATTATAACTTATACAAAAGTTAATAAAGGCAGAAAATGGGTTCTATACAAGGTTTATACGAGTGAGGAATCTGAATATCCTTACCGGGCAGACTTGAAATTTCAAAATGCAAAAGAGGGCACTAGCTATAGAGTAAGTGCTCATGATCAATCTATTTCTTACTTTGGAGTGAATGTGGAAAATGGTTATAATACAGATTTGAAAACTAACCCTTCTGATATTTATATTGTAGCATCTAATGATCAGGATCAATTTGTAAAATACGGTGTTTTTACTGAAATCACAGAAGGCGATAATCTTGTAGATCTTGGATTGGTGAATAATGATATAGTTTCCAAAACATTAGCTATACCGGAGTCTTTAAATATGGCAACAATTGGAATTAGAGCCTATCCGAATAGCTTTAATTCAGGATTCTATGTTTGCTTTAGAGATCAGTTTACCGATGAGGGATTTAATATATCTTATCCTAAAGAAGGATTCTCAGATTACTACACTCAAGTTTATTATGAGAATGATAAATTTGAATATGGGCAAAGAACATATGGAGAAGATGGTATTTATATTGGCACAATGAATTATGATTACGATCTTATGTATGATGGAGAAGTTATTAAATATTCTGTTTCTGGCGATCTAGATTTCATGATTTTTGATATTGAAAAGGAAAATGTTTATCACACCTGGTTGGTGCCATTTGGGGAGGGAAAGGTGGTTTCACTCGAATTGCCGCAGGAGTTGACAAACTTTGATGCCTCACTTGACCAGCCTGAGTATATTAATTTTCGTAATATCCTTGATATTCATACTTATTCAGAGTGGCTTGATTTTATTAGTAAATCCGATAATAACCTTATGGATATTTTTGAATTAGGTGTAAATTTTCAGGAGTTATCGATTAAAGAAGAAAACTCAGGGGGAAAATTAAGTAATAGAAGGGGGAAGCTCCCAATAATTCTCTGATTCAATATCAAATCACCTCTTCCAAGCCTCGAAGAGGTAATACAACTTTAAAAGTAAGGTCTTATAGATAACCCCTAGTTCCCGCCATGCTTTGCATGGTGGTTTCTCTCGACCTGGTCGTAGGTTGAACGGAGCTGCCCTACGACCTACTATGAACAAGAGCATTTGCTCGGAATAAGATAAGCGGATGTCTACTGCCACAATGCACAGGCAGTATTTCATGAATACAAGTTTGTACATAAAAAAGGAATTTGAGCGGGTGCTCAAGCTATGAATGGATCGTAGCGGATGCTACGACCAGTTGTGAGAAAATGCGAGGAATTATGCAAAATCTCTAAAAGATAAATATGAAGACGCCAACATTCGAATTCTTCCGCAATCTGATAAGGGCAATTATCTAGTGATAGCAGAAGATTATAGTATTCATGATTTTACAGATGCCCTTGAATTGAGAGAGGTTGCTAAAGAAGAGGGGATTGAAGATGCTTGGATACTAACCGTTCCGGAAAAAGATATTGAAAATTCATAGGTGATAAATTAATAATGAGACAAAATTTAATAATTGTAACCTGTTGTATGATTTTAATTTCATGCAACAATAATAAAAGTAAAGAAGTTGTTGGAAATTGGTATTTGAAAAAAGTTATCAACTTAAAAACTAATGAAGACGTTATCCAAGAAGGATGTCAGTATTTTTTTTTAAAAGAAGATAATACTTTCGAGACTAAAGGCTTCATTTCTAAGAATGGCAGTTGGAGTAAAGATGGGGATAAATTAATTTTAAATTATAAAACTGGTTCTAAAGAAGAAATCGAGATCAAATCTTTGTCCGATGAAGATTTGATTCTATATCATCCTAAGAGTAAGACAATAGAGTTAAGTTTTGATAAAGAAAAATCGAATTTATGTGATTAGCTCCACCCGCAGCCGCTCCATCTGGCAATAGGTTAAGCGGAGCGGTCCTACGACCTACCATGTACAAGAGCATATGCTCGGAATGAGATAAGCGGATGTCTGAAGCCACAATGCTTAGTCAGTATTTCATGAATATAAGTTTGTACGTAAAGAAAGGAATTTGAGCGGACGCTCAAGCAAAGTGTGGAGTAGTCTTAAAAAACAAGGAGTAAAATTACCTGACTTAACAGAGGATTTTTATAAGAAGACATTTAGAAAAATGGCTAAAGACTTTTATTTCAAGGTTACCGGCAAGAACAAGGCTGATCAATAATATGAAAAAGAAACGAAGACAAAATATTTTATGGATCCTGATAATTACATGCGGCATAGTTATTATATTTTTTTTTGATCGGACAACTCTGAAGGATAACTTAATATCTATTTCAGGTATATTGAGAGAAAAACCAATAGAAAAAATATATGGTGGTGATGTGCCTAGATATAATTACATATTCAAGATTTATCGAAATAATTATCGTTTTAAGCTCAGTGGTTGTGCCTACAAAATGATAGATAGAGATGAAATTTTAAGTTGGGGTGAAGGCGACAGTATTACTTTTTATTTGGAAGAAGTAAATCCTTTAATAAAAAATCGAGAGGTATATGGTATTAGTTGGTACAATAAAGAGATTTTGAGCATATCCTCATTTAACTCTTGTGAAAGACGTGATACTACTTTGCTTTTATTGGTTTTGATAGGGTTAAATGTTTATTTAATATATAGATTTTTAATGGCTCGGTAGTCCCTCTGCAATCCCCCGCAGTCGCTCGGCCCCCACTGGTCGTAGGTTGAACGGAGCTGCCCTACGATTAGGCAAGTATTCTTTTTTCTGTCCTCCTTGTAAACGTCGTAGGTTAAGCGCAGCGGTCCTACGACCTGCCATAATCAAGAGCATTTGCTCGGAATGAGATAAGCAGATGTCTACTGCAACAATGCACAGACAGTATTTCATGAATACAAGTTTGTGCATAAAGAAATTTGAGCGGACGCTCAAGCAATATATGGATCCTAGCGGATGCTACGGCCAAACTTAAGAGAAGGTGCCGTGCGAAAAGTAAGAGCATTTCAAATTGTTACGGGAAATGGTGATGATTTCAAGGTAACTTCAGATAAGAAGGGATATAAAGAAGTAGGAAGTATTAAATAATGAAAAAGATAGTTTTACTAGGTTTTTTGATGATTGTTCTTGGCTTTTATTTGTGTCAAAGCAGGGTAAGTTATTATATAGACACGAGAAAAACATTGGGGGTGAAATTACCTTTGATCTATGAAATCAAAGAGAAAGGCAACTTAATGATGATGGAAACTAGCTCAGATACTAGATATGGAGTTGTATTAAAGATTAAGGATTGTTCAAACTTTTATGGTCAATTACAAATGAGTTCCAGTGTTATTTCTCTAGACTCAATGAATATCGAATATGTGACTCCATTTTTTTTTCGTCAAATAGGTGAAGATGGAATCTTGCTGGCAGGTAAAGTAAAAAATGATGTAGCTCATTATGGACTTGCTTATTTTGATCCAGAAAGCTGTCTGTTTTATTTTGATTACAGTAATTTATAATCCCCCACTGGTCGTAGGTTAAGCGGAGCGATCCTACGGCCTACCATATTCTCGGAATGAGATAAGCGGATGTCTGAGGCCACAATGCACAGGGAGTATTTCATTAATATGAATTTGTTCGTAAAGAAAAGAATTCGAGCGGACGCTCAAGCGATATATGGATCGTAGCGGATGCTACGACTAGTTGGGAGCTCATATAAATTGGGAAAAAGCCACAGAAAAAGGGGCTATACCCATCAAAATGAATAAAGAGGTATACGAAAAAACATTAAAAAATATTTTCTAATGTATATACATCCACATTTAAATAAATTTATAAAAACAGAATCAATTTTATCTTACAATCATCCTAAGTATGAATACAATATTATTGAAAAATTTGGATTAAGAGAGATAAAGGATTATAAAAACACCCAATATAGAGGCAACATTGATTGGGATTTAATTTGCCCTTCATTTGTTTATTCTTTTTTGAATGATGGTAATGAGCAATTAATCTCCATTTTGTCTAAAAGTGAAATGAGTAAAAAGGATAAGATAGTAGTTGAGGTGGGGTATGGAGGTGTTGTTTTAATTTTAAAGACAAAGGATTTTTTTAAATATTGGGAGGAGATTCTACTAACCTCTCGGCAAGGCTTTCCTGTAATTTCGGAAGATGGAAAACTTATAATGGAGTTTTTGGAAAATGATCAATTAATTTATAGTAATTTTTTAATAGGTTAATTCTAGCCCTCGTTCCCGCCTGCTCCCACTGGTCGTAGGTTAAGCGCAGCGGTCCTACGACCTGCCATAATCAAGAGCATTTGCTCGGAATGGGATAAGCGTATGTCTGTAGCTACAATGCTTAGTCAGTATTTCATGAATACGAGTTTGTGTTTGAAGAAAGGAATTTGAGCGGACGCTCAAGCAATATATGGATCGTAGCAGATGCTACGGCCAGTTGTGAGTGGATAATTGGAAGTGTATAAAAGAAAGGTACGTTTATGACCTACCATGATCAAGCGCTCAAGCAATACATGGACAATAGCGGATATATAATAAAAACGGGCCATATTATTAGGCCCACTTTTATCTAATGAAAACTTAGAAAACCTTTATCAAGCAAGCCAGTGATCTAAATTTCTATTAATAAGCTTAGAAAGTTTTTGAATATCATCAGCGTAAAATTCAGTTACTCTCTTTTTTAATTCAGGATCAAGCTTAGGCCTTGCCAGGTTTTTGTTTTTAATGTCAGTGAATTTTTTCCTTACCCAAGGTGAATTCTGTAGTTTGGAATACGCTTTTTCTGGCATTAAGCTTCTTATGCTATTTTTGATCACGCTGTTATGCCCCACCATTTTGTCATAAAACTTGTTTTTAATAAAACCAGATTTATTGTATTGGATAGAGAAATCGTACTCAAATGAGCTATCTGCTCCAATGTGGTGGGTGATGTCTTGCATTACTTGTTGTGGGTTGCCATTAAGGTCTTCAAACAAGTAAGTTTTAATTTGGTCTTTAGGGAAGTAATCAAAGAAGCGAATCAGGTTTTTGTAATAAAACCCTTCTTTCATCAAATCATTTCGCTCCCACCAGATACTGTTTTTGTCTAGTACGCCATCAAAGCTTTTGGTTGGTAGTTTATTCTCTCTTGCCAGGTGTAAATATCTGGAGTATAACCTTTCGGCAGGTTGTCTGAAAATAGCTGCCATTTTCACGTTTGGCACATAATATCTAATCCTTTCAGGAGCCCTATCATGATATAGATAGGTGTTTGAAGTCTCTCCGCGTAGTTGGTCAGCCTTAGCTTGGCTGAACAGAGCTTGATAAGATTTCAGGTCGGTTACCGAATCGTAATAATGTTTAAGCTTTGATTTGTCTTCAAAGTCCTCGGGCTTAATTAATTCATACCCAAAAAAATTAGGCTCTTTAACATTAGTTACATAGATAGAAGGGTGTTGCTTTAAATAATTATCGACCGAAGTGGTGCCACATTTTCCGGCTCCAATGATCAGAAAATCAGGTAGAAGATTTGCTTTCATTTTTAAAGGTGTGGTTAATTAAATCAATCATGTCAACAAGGCAAGGGCATCTATGTTACTGAAAATCCGAAAAACCGATCAATTATATAATTTAAAATCGATATAATGTAGAAAATAGGGGTTGAACGTGCATGGATTTATAGAACCTGCAATAATTCTACTTCATATATTAGGGGAGAGAATGGTTCGACGCTGGAGAAAATAATCTTATCTTTTAGTAGATGGGTTCTGAGCTTGGTAGGGAACACTTGTAGGCTTTCATCAAAACCTAGTCGGGAGGGCATAATAACTAATGCTTTGCCACCTTCTTTCATTTTTAATATTCCTCGTTCCAGGCCTTCTACTGCTTCGTTATTGCTAAGCTGGAAAGTTATTGGACTTGAACTGGTTTGCTCTATGATGGTGCCATCTAGGTATTTTCGTACAAAGTTAATGGTTACACTGCTTTTTGGAGATGGTCTCTTACCGCGGCCTTCTTTTATTACACTGTAATAAAGATCATTTTCTAGATTCTCATCATCTAAATCTTTCTGATCTAAAAATGAGCGTATTTTATCTTTCTCTTCTAAATATATACTGGCCTTGTTTTTAATCTCTACCAGTTCTACATCCATTATAAAGTTAGTGTAGGCGTCGAAAAAATTGCTATTGCTGTATTCTTCATAGGCAAGGGTAGAGGGAATGAAAAATCGGAATTTCTCACCACTTTTCATGAGTTGCATGCCATAATCCAGCCCAAGAGGGATCACACTTTGGTAGTTATGATAAAAAGGTACGGCTATTGAGTCAGAGCTCTGCTCCAGTATCTTTCCATCAAGGGTTTGTATAGTGTAAAGTATATAAAGTACGTCATTATTGTTTACCGAGGTGCCTGTGCTATTGGTAGAAAGCTCTTGATAGTAAATGCCGCTATTGTCTTTGGTGGCATTAATGTTATTAGCTGTAAGGTAGGCCTCAATTTTCTCGTTATCAGCATTAATTTGATCTGTTAGTTCTGAGTCATCCAGACTACAGCTAATAATAAGAAGAGAGAAAATAATAACTCTTGCCGTGTTCACTACCTTCTTTGCTATTTCAATACCTAGAAACATATACTTGCGATTAAGTACTGTATAGACACCAAATGCCGATTTAAGGTTGCAAAGAAAAGGATAGCTTGCTAAAAATAATAGTGAAGAACCTCAGCAGACCGGAAGATGCTGAAGCTTACCGGCCGTTGAGGTCTTTTTCATAGAGATAAGTTTCATTTCTATAACTGTATTGATGTGGGGATTATTATATTTATAGAAGAGTTATTTGTAGTCAATTTAAAACCGGAATATGAGAAAAGTTTATTTGCTGTTCGTGATATTGTTTACTCCCTTATTGTTGAGGGGGCAGGAGTCGTCATTATTATTCAAGCTCACCGGACCGGGCATTTCTAAGCCTTCTTATATTTTTGGCACTATTCATATGATGTGTAGTGAAGATTACAGTATGTCAACTACAGTAGAAAATGCTATGACTCATGTTGATAGAGCAGTGCTTGAGATAGATATGGATGACCCTGCTATGATGATGAAGATACAGCAACTATCTATGAATCCTGGGTTTAGAAATATTTCTGATCAATTCTCTAAAAGCGAGCTAGATAGTCTTAATGCCTTTCTTCAAAAAGGATATGGAGCTACTATGACTCAGTTTGGGGTAATGAAGCCTTTTGTATTGTTAACTATGATCTTGCCCAAGCTGCTAAACTGTGATGAGATTATTGCCTTTGAAAATGAAATTGTAAACATGGCTAAGTCTAATGAAATACCAGTGGAAGGCCTGGAGACCGTAGAATTTCAGGTAGGTGTTTTTGATAGTATACCAGAGGCAGACCAAATAAAGATTGTCAATGAGTTGATCGCTGATAAGGACAAGGCAAGGAATGATTTTAATAAGTTGCTAAAGGCCTATAAAGAGAAGGATGTAAAGCAATTAGCTAAGCTGGTGGTTGAAGATCCTCAGTATGCTGACTATGCGGATTTATTATTATATGAAAGGAATGAGAATTGGCTGCCTCATATAATAGATATGGCCAAAGAAAAGCCAAGTTTATTTGCTGTAGGAGCAGGGCATTTAGGAGGAGGGAAAGGTGTTTTACACTTGCTAGAAGAAAAGGGTTATACTGTAGAACCTGTTTTTTAGTTTTATTGAGGTAGTTTGGAATATTGAGTCTTTATCTTTTCTTTATAAAAGTATACCGGATCTTTAGATTCGCTAAATTCCTGCCAAAGCTTATAGGGTATTTGAGGATATACCTGATATGTAGAATCCGTTTCTTTGGCTACCAGGTAGCCGCTTTTGCCATCACAAGAATAATAGCGTAGTGCTTGTGGGTTAAGGTGTTTCGATATGGAAAGGGTTTCTTTCAGTCTGAAAGTGGTGGAAGTAAGAGCTTTTATAGCTTCATTATGATTTGCAAATTCAGGAGGAAGCTCATGGCAATTGGTGTTTTCAGGACCTTTTTCAAAATTATGCTGTACCTGGGCTATGCTTATGGTTGTAGTGAATAGCAGCAGGATGATAAATATTTGTTTCATATCTCTTGTTTTGAGAGCTGTACTAAACTGTTGTAATCATCACCACTATAAGTGATGAGTATTACTTTTTGGAGGGAGGAATTTTGCGCTAAAAAAGAGAGGGTGGTTTTCAGGGCTATTTTAGCGGCTCTTTCAAACGGAAAGCCATATACTCCTGTACTTATAGAAGGAAAGGCTATTGAGCTGAGATGGTGCTTCTCAGCAAGTAAAAGACTGTTTTTATAGCAGTTGGCTAGCAGCCCATCTTCATTATTATTACCTCCCCGCCAGATAGGCCCGACGGTGGAGATAATATTTTTTGCCTTTAGGTTAAAGCCGGGGCTCAACTTAGCTTCTCCGGTTTTACATCCCTTAAGGGTTTTGTTAAACTCGAGTAACTCAGGGCCTGCAGCTCGGTGGATCGCTCCATCTACGCCACCGCCTCCTAATAACGATGAGTTGGCGGCATTTACTACGGCTTCTACCTCCAGTTGAGTAATGTCTCCCTGAGTGATCTCAAGTCTTTTGTCTATATGTAATTTAGAACCAGCTTCCACCCAAATTTCTAAACGGCCAAGGAATTGATATTAACATGATTAACAGTCCTATGGCATAGAAAGTTAAGATGGTTTTAAACTTTTTGCCATCATCAGTAAGTCTTTTGGCTTTGCTATAGCCAATAGTTATTAATGCGATAGCTATCAGCATCATTAAGCTGTGTTCTACTAAGAAAAACCTTAAAGCGGGCTCACCCATAGAAGAACCTGAAAAGATTACTTTTGGGCTGATGAAATAAAGAATAATACCCACTATTAGTTGTATGTGAGTAAAAATAAGAGCAAATAAGGCCGCTTTTTTATCCTTTTCGGTAAAAGGAACGGTTCCTTTTGTTTTGCCTGCTGCGTTGATAATAGCGTATAGTATCGATATGAGTACTAACCATCTGAGTCCTGAGTGTGCGTGTACGAGTATTTGCATTGTATTATAGTAAAATAAAAAACCGGACTAAAGTTAGTCCGGTTTTGTGTCTAAGGCAATTATTTTTAAACTTCCTTTATTTTGAGGTCATAGACTCTGCTAGTTTTACCGCTTCATAAGCATTTAAAAGGCCTCCGTAAATGGAAAGGCTTTTGAAGTCTACCATAGATTCATCACCTGGCTTCATCACTTTTAGTTCATCGAAATGCACCGCTGATTTGGTAATTATATCTTTAATCTGATCTACAGATAGCTCAGGGTAATAAGACATAAGTAATGCAGCTACGCCAGTGGTGGCAGGGGCGGCCATACTAGTGCCATTAAAAGAGCTGTAGGTGTTATCAGGAGTGGTAGAGTAAATATCTACTCCCGGAGCAAATATATCTACAGATTCTTTACCATAGTTGCTAAATGAACCCACAAAGCTAGCGTCATCATCCCAAGCAGAAGCTCCTATCTCTAGCCAGTTAGTGGCTAATTCTTTAGAGTCTTTAAATTTTCTGGTGGGGAAGTTGTTTGATTTATCAAGGTCTTTAGAGCTATTGCCCGCCGCATGTACCAGTAGCACCCCTTTGCTTTCGGCATATTTTACAGCCTTATCTACAGCTTCTTTTTGTGGAGAGTAAGATTTTCCGAAACTCATGTTTATGATCTGTGCACCATTGTCAACGGCATATATAATAGCGTTAGCCACGTCTTTGTCTCTTTCATCTCCATCAGGTACAGCTCTTACCACCATTATTTTTACATTTTCAGCAATACCTTTAATACCCAGGTCATTATCTCTATTGGCAGCTATTATGCCTGAAACGTGCGTGCCGTGGCTAGGATCATGGCCTTTTACATCACTGTTTCCATATCCTTTTTCATAGGGATCATTGTAGTCATCACCTACAATTGTTCTGGGGTTAAATTCTGTGTTGAAAGCGAAGTTTACCTGATTGGCAAAATGCTCTTCAGCTTCAGCTAATTCTTCATCAAGTTGTTCAAAATCAGCTTCATCCCCTACGTTTTGTAATATGATGCCTACCATATTTCTGGCAGCAAGTATAATAGAGTCGCTAGTATTAACAGATCTTAAATCTTCCATGCTTACCTCATCTACGTCTAAGTATAACTGAAGTAGATTGTTATAGCGCATGAGATTTTTGTGGAAGGTAGAGTAAAACTGGTATTGCTGTTGAGCCTTTTCATAATCAGCTTCAAAGTTCTTTTTCACTTTTAACCAGTACTCATATTCCTCTTTGTTTTTTTTCTTAACCTTCTTAGCTTCTTTGTCGCCATATTTAGCTTTCAGATCGTTGTAAATTCTGGTGAGTTCGTAGGTGTCTTCCTCTACATTACCCTCTTTACCACCTATGAAATTCCAGCCATAACGATCATCTATATAACCATTGTTGTCATCATCAATACCATTACCAGCTATTTCATCTTCATTAATCCATATTTTACCCTGTAGGTCTTCATGGTCAATGTCCACTCCTGAGTCTATCACAGCTACCGTTACGGTCTTTGACTTTTTGTTTTTGAGGATGGTATTATAGGCTTTTTCTACGCTTACACCTTCCACATCATCATTGGCATGATCAAGAATAAACCAGTTTTTGGGAGGTGCCTGGCTGCTGTCCTGTACGGCATCCTGTCCGTATACATTTATGTTATAAACACTTAATGCGATTGCCAGCCCCGCAAAGATTCTTCTTACATTATGTTTCATATACATGGGATAATTCTAGAAATTATTAAAAAGTCTGCCAATATACGTCAAAAAACGCATATTGCGATGCTTTTTTTAACACTGGTTATTGTGGATTATAGTCGGTAATAGAGCTATAAAAAATAAACCTCTGATAGCAACCCATCTCTATAGATATTAGGTTCCATTAAAACTATAATTACGCGAATCACGTAGATCCAAGAAGGAAGAAAATGGCAGTTTGAGTACATAACTTTTTGGTATATAGGCTTGTTGTATTTGTAAGTTACTAAGCAGCTTTTACAACTAATCTATTCTTAAAATCATTAAACTAACCTATTTATGGTATTGGAAGAAGTAAAGCCAAAAGAGAAGTTTTGGCGCGTTCGGCAAACTACTGAACATATTTGCGCTCCGCTTTCTCCTGAAGATTATGTAGTGCAGCCTGTTGTTGATGTTAGTCCTCCGAAATGGCATTTGGGGCATACTACTTGGTTTTTTGAAACTTTCATATTGATCCCCTATAAAAAGAATTATCAGCCTTACGACCAGAATTTTGGCTTTATTTTTAATAGCTATTATGAAAGTGTAGGAGAACGACTAGTGAGGACCAACAGAGGAAACCTTACTAGGCCGGCTTTGAAAGAAGTGATGACCTATAGGCAATATGTGGATGAGCATATGGATAGTTTATTGGAAGATGAAGTGCCGGAAGAGGTCTTCAACCTATTACAGTTGGGGCTGCAGCACGAGCAGCAGCATCAGGAGTTGTTATTTTATGATATTAAATACATTCTTGGACACAACCCCCTGCTCCCCGCTTACTTGAAACAGATGAATAAACAATCACTTGATGCTGCGGAGGTCAAAGAAAGTGATTTTTTAAAAATTGAGGAAGGCGTTTATCAAATAGGTCATCAGAAAGATGGGTTTTGTTTTGATAATGAAAAAGGTGTGCATAAGGTTTTTCTGCATGAGTATGCCATTATGGACAGGCTGGTTACTAATGGAGAATATTTACAGTTTGTAGAGGACGGCGGATATAACAATTTCAGGTTTTGGCTTTCTGATGGATGGGATTGGGTAAACAGAGAAAGTATCGAAGCGCCTGATTATTGGTATAAAAAAGAGGGAGTATGGTATTACTATTCTCTTAAAGGTGGTCTGCAGCAGTTAGACCTTGCTGCTCCTGTAACTCATATTAGCTATTATGAGGCAGACGCTTATGCTAAGTGGAAGGACTTAAGGCTTCCTACTGAGTTTGAGTGGGAGGTAGCGGCTAATATTTACTCTCAAGATTTGAACCTTGGAAATTTCATGGAATCTGACCATTGTAACCCTACGGCTAAGAAAGGCGATAATTACCAGTTTTTAGGTGATGTATGGGAGTGGACTAGCAGTGCATATTTGCCTTATCCGTACTATGAAGCGCCAGCTGGGGCAGTAGGAGAGTATAATGGAAAGTTCATGGTAAACCAAATGGTACTGCGTGGTGGCTCTTGTGCTACTCCTGCTAACCATGTTAGAACTACTTATAGAAATTTTTTCCACCCTCATCTTAGATGGATGTTTTCCGGGTTGAGGTTGGCTAAATACATTTAAAATACTTTGATGAATAAACAATTTGCAAAAGACGTGCTGGAAGGGCTAAATGCCACTCCTAAGAGGCTTTCTTCTCAATATTTTTATGATGAGAAAGGTGACGCCCTGTTTCAAGAAATAATGAAGCTGGATGAGTACTATCTTACCAGAAGTGAGTTTGAAATAATAGAGACGAATAAGGAGCAAATGCTCCAAATTTTTAAAGGAGACGAAGAGCAGTTTAATTTAATTGAATTTGGAGCAGGAGATGGTTATAAAACTAAGGTGCTGCTCAGTGCTTTTGTACAGGCAGATACAGATTTCAGTTATATTCCGATAGATATTTCGGGCAATGTATTGTCATTGCTATCAGAATCATTGGAAAAAGAGCTTCCTGATTTGAATGTGAAACCTATGGAAGGAGAGTATTTTTCTGTATTGAAAAAGCTGAAAAATACGCAAGCTAAAAATGTAGTGCTCTTTTTAGGGTCTAATATTGGTAATTTTAGATATGAGCAGGCCATGGAGTTTTTGGAGGAATTATATGACTCATTACAAAAGGGAGATCTCGTAATGATCGGTTTTGATTTGAAGAAAGACCCTGACGTTATTATCAATGCTTATAATGACAAAGAGGGGGTGACCAGATCATTTAATTTGAACCTATTGGATAGAATAAATAATGAGCTGGGGGGTAATTTTGATGTGTCTAAATTTGAACACTGGCCTACCTATGATCCATACACCGGAACTACAACCAGCTATTTGGTCAGTGCTCAAAAACAGAAAGTTGAGATCATGGATCAGGCCATAGAGTTTGATGAATGGGAAGCTGTGCATATGGAAATATCACAAAAATATAATGTAAAGGATGTTGAAAGTATGGCCTCTAAAGTGGGATTTGTGATCCAGAATAATTTTTATGACAGCAAAGGCTACTTTTTAAATTCGATTTGGAAAAAATAGTAAGGGGCAAGGTATTGCTTATAAAATAAAACTTATTACTTTTGTGGCCCTTTTGATACTACCTAAATCGTTTTTATGCGCACGTGGCGGAATTGGTAGACGCGCCAGGTTGAGGGCCTGGTGGCCATTGCGGCCGTGGAGGTTCGATTCCTCTCGTGCGCACATTTAGATTAAACTACTACTATTGTTATTAAAAGCGATAACTCTAACGACGCGCACGTGGCGAAATTGGTAGACGCGCTGTCTTCAGGTGGCAGTGCCTTTCAGGCGTGAAGGTTCGACTCCTTTCGTGCGCACTTATAGATAATTTTCGAATTAATAATCAGATTTATAATAGTTGGTCGTTATATTAACGTTAATTATGTGTAATTCTGGTTAATTTTTTAACAATAACTTAAATGGGAGTAACTTTAAAAGATATAGCTTTCACTCTGGGCTTATCACCTTCAACGGTTTCACGAGCACTAAACGATCATCCTGATATTAATGAGCAGACCAGAAAATCGGTTAAGCAGCTCGCTAAAAAGATGAACTATCAGGTGAACAAGATGGCTAGTGGCCTTCGTACCCGAAAAACGTATGCTATTGGAGTTATTGTTCCTAAAATAGCGAGCCACTTTTTTTCTTCTGTATTAAGCGGTATACAAAAAGTGGCTGGTAGTAATGATTATCAGGTATATATCTGTCAGACAAATGAATCTACCAAGCAAGAGATAAAATACATCTCTTCTTTGATGGCGGGTAGTGTAGATGGTATTCTTGTTTCTTTGGCCAAAGGCAGTAAAAACTTAAAGCATATAAAACAGATCATTGATGGTGATATGCCATTGGTACTTTTTGATAGAACCAGTGATCAGTTTAAGGTGCCAAAGATAGAAGCAGAAGATTTTAAAGGGGCTTACAGAGCTGTTACCCATTTGATCGAAATCGGTTGTAAGAAAATTGCTCACCTTGCTGGCCCAGATAATTTAGGAGCTAGTCATAATAGGCTTTTAGGTTATAAGCAGGCACTTATAGATAATAAAATACCTATAGATGAAAAGCTGATCATCCCTTGTGATTTCGATCCAGAAAAGGGACGAGAAGCGGTGAGAAACCTTATCTCTGGACCTATAGATATTGACGGTATATTTTCTGTCAATGATGAGATCGGGGTAGAGGTAATTCTTGCTCTACAAGCCATGGGTATAAATGTTCCACAGCAGGTGGCCGTAGTAGGTTTTGGTGATTTTCCTATTTGTGAAATAGTGATGCCTCACTTAAGCTCTGTGATGCATAATCCTTACAGAATAGGATATGAAGCAGCAGAATGTCTTTTCGATCAGATCAATTCATCTCAAAAAGGTAAAAACTTCAGGCATATCATTCCTTCTCAGCTCGTTATCAGAGAGTCTTCAAGGAGGTCTTAAAATAAGAAAAACACTATATATTGGTTGTGACTCACCAGGAGAGTACTATTGATTTCTTCAATAGTAATTTTCTGGCTTTTTTCTTTTAGCATCTTGCTTTTTTATAGTTACGAGAGATTAGGATAATTATAGCTTACTACCTATTGGGTTTATTATAATGAGAAAAATTTAATGCGAGATTTAGTCGATAAGGGCACGTGTTTCGTATCAAGAGATGAAGGTTTAAAAATAAGTATGTTATTTATTTTTCATAAAAAATTTAAGGCTCAAACCAAATTGATTCATAACCTAACTTCCAAGTTGTAATGATGAGAGTATTAGGTTTTCTGTCTATTATGATTTTATGTACTATCTCTTATGGGCAAGGTGTTAAGTCTTTCCATCATGAGGGTAAAGTGCCTACTGATGAAAATAAGTTACTGGTTTTGGCTGATTACTACCTAGAGCATGGTTATTTTTCAGCTTCTATCGATCCGTTGCAAAAGCTGGTAAGGCTTACAGGTGCAGACGAGTACAAACTAAAGCTAGCAGATGCCTATTTTTCAATCCATTGCTATAGTAAGGCATTATCTCTTTATGAAGAGCTTCTTGATGGTGACAAACAAAATGATCTATTTTGGTATCATCTGGGTATCATTTATCAAGGTATAGAACAATATGATCAAGCGCTAATATACCTGAAGAAGTTTGTCTCTGATCATAATGAATCCTATCCGGAGGAACTGAAGAGGGCTAATCTGGCCATCAGGCAGTGCTGGAGCATAGCTAATATTAAAAAAATGGCAGCTGGTGCGGAGCTTAGAAAGTTAAATATAGCTACACCAGGGCATGACATACAGTCAGTGGCTACTTGTGGAGGGCAAGAGATTTTTTCTAGTCAGTATACATTAAAACAACCGGTAGAGCATAAAATTAATGATGATCTTATAGTAACGATAGACAGCACGACGGTGTATCGTCTTTTTATAAAAGAAGAAGGAGAAAGTCGATTATTGGATATTAAAGTGAGTAAAACAGCCAATTTAATAAGTCCTTTTTTATCGGCTGATTGCAAAAGGCTCTATTACACGGTTTGTGAGCGAATAGGAGATAATGATAACTGCAGTATATATTATAGTAAAAGATTAAGTGAAGGTTGGGGAAATCCCATAAAACTGAATTCTAATGTTAATCAACCCAATAGTTCTTCCAAACAGGCTGTAGTGGTGTCTTTCAGTGGCAAGAGAGAAGTGATATTCTTTAGCTCTAATAGGTCAGGTGGAGCCGGTGGGTATGACTTATGGATGTCAGAAATGGACCGACAGGGGCGGTTTTCTGAAGCAAAAAATTTACAAGGCATTAACACTCCTGAGGATGAAGTGACTCCGTTTTTTGATAGCAATACAGGACATTTGTTTTTTAGTAGTTCTGGTAGAATCGGTTTGGGAGGTTTTGATGTTTTTATGGCGGAGATAAACTGGCAGCAGAGTGTAGGCAGTATTTATAATCTGGGTAAAGGGATCAACTCAGGCCGAGATGACTATTACTTTCGGTTGGAAGATAATAGCACTGCTTTCATCACTTCCAATCGTAGTGGTTGTGATAATGAAGTTTATAAAGCACACTTTTCTATCTCTTTCGAGTATAGCAAGCAGCCGTTATCACTTACCGTGGTTGATGAGTTTAGAGTGAAAGATAGTAATCTTAAAAGATTAGACAACTACTTTCGGTACTCTAAGCGTAAGAAAGAAAGGAGCGAAATTACTGTCCTTTTAGAAAAGAATAGTGAAATCTCAGGAGATATTTTGGATGAACAAATTGACTTGGGTAGTCATAGAGTCTTATTGATAGATGACCAAGGGGAAGTGATTGATGTGGCTATTACAGATAAGAATGGATTTTTTCAGTTTAGAAAACTGAGTGAGAATGGAGACTATGCAGTAGTTTTTTCTAAAGAGGATGAGGACTTGAACCTTAGGCTATTGGTGAAAGGTGCACAAGGTGACATTCTAAGACAATACTCAAGCCGGGATGATGAAAACATCTTCAATTATCGTGAATTATCTAATTACATAACTGATTTTATAAGTTTCAGGAAGGGTGACGCCTCTCTTTCCGGAACCTTAACTTTGAATAAAACCCCTGTATCTGATCATCAGGTAATGCTACTTAATGATCAAGACGAAGTGGTGGATGCTGTTTCAACCAATATACAGGGAGAATTTAATTTTAGAAGGCTTCCATCTCCAGGAAAATATAGCGTACTGTTGGATGAGAAGGATAGTGGGATGAATGTGGAGCTGGTTATAAAAGATGAAAATGGTGTAGAGCTAGATAAAGTTAGCAGTATTACAAGAGCAGAGGTGATTAAATATAGGCCTTTGGACCCTTATAAGATAGCTGCTTTTAGGCTTAAAGTTAACGATGCAAAAATTAATAGTCATTTATTTGAGGAGGGGGACAAGCGAGGAGCAAAACATGAAAGGCGTCTTGCTCAGCATGAGGAGTTGAGGGTAGCTGGGGGTAGTAGTTTTCTTCAACATGATTCTTTATCGGATTCTTTGCTAAATCGTTTTACTATAGGATCTTCAGGAGAGAAACAAGGGCTGAATTTGAAGGAAGCGGATCTATGTGGCAAATTTTTTATGGAAGACATTTTGAAGACTGCTTATCAAGTAATATTGGTTGCGGATGAAGGAAAGACTTTGGATACTACTATGATAGATACTTTTGGGGAATTTTCTTTCCGTAATATCTCCATTGATTCGTCATACTATTTACTAATTGATGATTGTATGAGTTCGTATGATCTGAAATTGGAAGTGGTGAATAAGGCTCAGGCAACAGTTTGTTGTACTTCTATGGTAGCTAGATCAAAGGTTGTATATAAAGCTTTTGAAAGACTGGAAAGTCAGGCGGAGGAGGTGAATATAAATGAGACATCTGAAGGTTTGAAAGTTCAACATTCAGATGAGTTTATTGACAAATGGTGGCTATATTCGTCTATATTTTTATTATTAGGAGGGGGAGTAGCCTATTATTTACTCAGAAAGAGAAATAGTTAAAGAATCATTTTTTGATATTTTTTAAGAACATATTAAGAACAAGATCATTTTGGATACAGGCGTGTGTCTTGCCAGTGGCAATATTTTCTTTTCTGAGCTTTTCAATTGTTCCAGACATCAATGCTAAAGTAAAGGCTATTTTTCTGTATAATTTCTCTAAGTATATAGAGTGGCCAGCAGAGCAGACTGTAGGGAACTTCAAAATAGTAATATTTGGTAATTATCCAGCTTTAGAAATGGAGTTGAGGCAAATGGCTAGTCAAAAGACGCGAGGAGCTCAAAGGTTTGAAATTGAGGTCTATAACGACTTGATGAAAATACCTGAATGCCACATCTTATACATTGCAAAATCCAAAAATGGAGAGGTTAGTAAGTTATCAGACCATTTAAAATTGAGTAATACCTTAATTGTTTCTGATAAAGATGGACCGCTAAGTAATGGTGTTGGGATAAATTTTTATTATGAACATAATAAACAGAAATTTGAAATTAGTGTAGATAATTTATCTGAGCATCAACTAAAGCCTAGTGATCAATTAAAATTACTAGCTAAAACGGTAGATTAATATGAAATATATTATTCACATATTGTTTCTCATAGTTTCGTTCGGCGCTTTCGGGCAGTCTAACCCTTTGAGTAGTGCACTTAGGCTTTATCAGGAAGGACAGCTTGAGGAGGCTAAACAGCTAATAGACTCGGCATTACAGGAAGAGGTGAATCAGAGCCAGATGGTAGCCTATTATATCAAAGGGTTTATTTATAAAGATATTTTTAAGAATAACCCAACCGCCGCTAATAAGAACTTACGTGCTCAGGCTATTCAATGCTTTTTTCAAGTAATAAGAATGGATGAAGAGGGGCGGTATCTGGCCGAAACGAAGCAAAGTATAAAATATCTGACTTCTACTTATTATAATGATGCTATGGTTATGATTCAGGCTGAGAGGTTTGAAGATGCAATAAATAGTTATTACAAGTTTGACAGCTTGGCTGAAATATTGCCTGATTCCAGTCTTGTTACAGACTCTGCTAGAGATCAGTTCTATCTAGCTTTGGGTATTGGCTATGCTGATGAAGATGTGCAGCAAAAAGGAAGTGTCTATTTTGATAAAGCTGAGAATGCTTTTAAAATAGTACTGGCCAACGACTCTTTAAATGAAGTGGCTAATTATAGTTTGGGTGTCTTGTATTACAATGAGGCGGTGAATAGGATTCTGGAACTTAATTTTGATGAGGAACTGGATGAGTTTGATAAGTTTGAAGATGATACTATTGAGCTTTTTAAAAAAGCGCTGCCTTATATGCAAAATGCGTATGAGCAGGATCCTGAAGATGAAAATGTAATAGAAGGCCTGGCGGGAATACACCATGGCCTTCGAGATTTTGATAATTATGAGCGTTACATGAAAGAGCTTAAAGCACTTAGAAAAGACGGATGATTAATCCTTTTTCTTCTTCTTGAAGATATTACCTATTTTATTGAAAATATTTTTCTTTTCTTCTTCCTCTTCTTCTCCAAAAGTAGCTGTATTTTCTTCGTCTTGCCCGTCTTTTTTGCCAAACAGCCACTGCATAAATTGCTTATCTTCTTTTTCAGCTTCACAGTCCAAGTACCTGGCTAACCTGTCAGGCAGAGGAGAAAACTTAGCATAGCCCATGGGTCTAAGCTTTTTATTATCTTGAATTTTATCTAGCAACTTAGCTACTATAGGTAGGGCCATACTGGCTCCAGAGCCCAGCCCGGTGCTGTTAAAGTGAATACTTGGATTGTCTGCTCCTACCCAAGTACCTATTACTATTTCAGGATTATAGCCTATAAACCAGCCATCAGCGTTAGACTGTGTGGTGCCGGTTTTGCCAGCAAAGTCATTGGTCATTTTGTATTTCGATCTGTACCTTGCTCCCGTACCTTCATCTACCACTGCCTGTAGCAATGAGCTGATCATCATAGATGTCTCTTCCTTGATAACTCTATTCTTGCTTTTTTCTTCTTTAACTCTTTTAATTACCTTTCCGCGGCTGTCAGTAATTGCGGTTATGTATCTTGGTTTTACCGCATATCCTCCATTAGCGAAGGTGCAGTAAGCACTTACCATTTCCATGAGCGATACAGGAGCTGTGCCAAGAGCTATGGACGGTACTTCTGGTAATTCGCTAATAACACCTGCTCTGTGGGCTAAATCTATGGTGTTTTCTATACCAGCCTCTTCTAGCACTTTAACGCTTACAGTGTTTACAGAGTGTGCTAACGCACCTTTAAAAGTATACTTTTTATTGTATTCATCAGCGCTGGCATTACCAGGAGACCAGTCAGAGTGGTTGGTGTATGTAGTTTTCTCTCCAGATACGAAATCACAAGGATCAACACCCGCTTCTAGTGCAGCAGCAAACACAAAAGGTTTAAAAGTAGAGCCAGCCTGTCTTTTTGTGTTGATGTTTACATGATCATATTTGAAATATTCGTAGTCTATACCGCCAACCCATGCTAGTATGTCTCCATTATCAGGATTCATAGCCATGGTGCCAGTTTGTAGCATAGTAAGGTTGTGCTTTATAGAATCAATAGGAGACATTTTCACTTCTTGATCTCCATTCCAGCTAAATAATTTCATAGGAACGGTTTTATTCAACTGCTCAATAATCTCTTTCTCTTTTAGTCCCTTTCTTTTGAGCTGCTTATATCGGTGCGAGGAATGTATGGCTGCTGTCAGTAATGATTTTTGTGCATTCCATGGATTACCTGTATTCCAGTGATTGTTAAAAATTTGCTGCAGCTCTTTCATGTGGCTACTGGTAGCGGCTTCAGCATATTTTTGAATAGAAGAATTGATCGTGGTGTAGACTTTTAGACCATCAGTATACAGGTTATAAGTACTTCCGTCTGGTTTGGTGTTCTTTTCGCACCAATCTTCTAATTCACTTCTTAGGTATTCTCTAAAATACGTGGCTATACCCGTATTGTGTGTGATTTTAGTGTAGTTAATCTCTAGCGGCTTCTTCTTTAATGAGTTATATTGTTGCTCATCAAGGTAGTTATACTTGAGCATTTGGTAAAGCACCACATTTCTTCTTTTTAAGGACTTTTCTGGGAATAACCTAGGGTTGTAGGTGTAGTTGGCTTTTAGCATTCCTACTATTACTGCGGCTTCCTGAGGCTTTAGGTACTTAGCCTTTTTATTGAAAAACCTTTTACTTGCCATTTCTATACCGTAAATATTTTCTCCGAAAGGAACCGTGTTAAGGTACATAGCGAGAATTTGCTTTTTGTTGTATATGGTTTCTAATTTCCTGGCGGTAATAGCTTCTTTTATTTTGGTCACTGGCATGCTAAGAAAGCCATGATCTTTTCTTGGGAAAAGATTTTTTGCAAGCTGTTGAGTAATTGTGCTACCTCCACCGGAGCTTCTGTCTCCGAGTAGCAGTGTTTTGAAAATTACTCTTAGTAAACTACGGTTGTCTACACCGTCATGCTCATAGAAGCGAGCATCTTCAGTGGCTACTAATGCATTGATTACATTAGGAGAAATATTATCATAGTCTGTTCGGGTGCGTTCCTGCAAATAGAATCTACCTATTAGTACTGAATCGGCACTGTAGATTTCTGTGGCAACATTATTTTCTATTTTGCTTAGAATATGGTCGGCTGGTAGTTCGCCGAAAACACCACCTTTTATTGAATAGTAGAAAAGCACTAATAGCAGTGGTACACTTATAAGTCCCACTGCTATTAGTTTAAGGAAAAATTTAAAATTTAGTTTGCTCCGTTTTTTGTTGGTAGATTTTTTTTTTGCCTTAGCCATATTTTAATAGTATATCACATTGCATTCAGGATTGGTCTCTTTAAAATCCTCAACGCGTCCGTCTGATGTTCTGGTATTATAACATTTTAGCACCTTCAGGCTCAAATGAGCTACTTCGTCCAGCTTTTTTATGTTAGTATTAGAGCAGTCCAATACCTTTAAATTAGCTAAGTTATCTAAGTCTCGAAGTCTTTTAATCTGAGTACCAGCGCAGTTAATTTCTTCCAAGCTATAAAGTTCGCTTAATGGTTTCAAATCATCAACAGGAGTATTGGAAATATCCAGATACTTTAAGTTAGAAAGTTTAGCAAGTGGCTCTAACTCCGAAACAGGGCTTTTGCTGGCTTGCAGCCTTTCTAATGATTTGAACTTACCTAAAATGCTTAGGTCAGAAATACCAGTACCCGTAAACTTCAATTCTTTTATTCTAACGAAGTTTTCCAGTGGTTTAAGGCTTGATACATTTGCTTCAGAAAAAGTAACACTCGTCAATTCAATCAGTTTATGGAGCTGATATTTATTAGGATCACCACCTAAAGAAGTTTGTATAGAGAAAATATTTCTCCATTCAGAAGATAGATCTCCCCACCAAGCTGTTAAATACTCGGATTTAAAAATGATAAGAGCATCTGGGTGTTGGGTTAAGAACGCCTCTACTTCCGGTTCTTTAATCATAGTGAAATCTACTTCTATCAGTCTTAGTCTGCTTAGCTCCATTAGGGTGTCTAAAGAAGTTAGAGCAGTTCTGTTAGCTTTTAGTACCTCTAATTGCTGAAATTGAGAAAGAGTATTAAAATCTTCTACTTTAGTGTTGCTTACATCTAGGTAATTTAGATTTCGAAAGCCTGAAATAGGAGATAGATCAGCGATGGCAGTGTTAGAAGCAATCAGTTTTTTTAATTTTCTTAGTTTACTTAATGGCTCTAGGTTCTGTATATAAAGATTGTTGTCAAAATTGATAGAGTCGAGGGCCGTAATTTTCGCAAGCTCTTCTTTAGACGGGGTTTCTCCTTCTATAGGCACGAATTTTTTAATAATATCTTGCCATGCAATGCTCAGATTTCCCCACCAGCTTTTAAGATCATCAGATTCAAAAATCACTAATATGCCAGTGTTAGAGGCCATAAAGTCATTGGCATCATCTTTAGAAATATTAGTGCTGTCGCAGTATACTTTTTCTAAAGTACTTATGGAGCCAAGAGGGCTCAAATCATCAATAGTGGTATAGTTGATGGACAATATCTTTAGCTGAGCCATACCTTTTAAAGGATCTAGCGAATATATAGGAGTGCTATCTGCCTTCAATATTTCGAGCTGAGAAAGGTTGCTGAGAGATCCCAGATTATCTATTGGGGTGCCTGATATATTTAGTTCTTTAAGGGCCGTAATATTACCAATAGGAATCAGAGTATATAGGTTAGTCTTCGATAAATTTAATGTAATAAGTTGCTTAGCGCCAGATAGTGCTGTGAAGTCCTGTACTTGAGTACTATTCAAGTTTATGTTTTGAAGCTTAGTAAGGCGAGATAGTATACTTATGTCATTAAGTGGGGTATGCTGCGCCTGTAAATATTTGAGTGAGCTGGCATATTTCAGTGCTTCTAAAGTGGTTATTTGAGTGAATGATACATTCAGCTCCTCCAAATTAGTCAGGTTTCTGATAGGTTTAAGATCCTCAATATTGGTATTGGAAATGTCTAATCTTTTGAGATTACTCAATACAGAAAGAGGCTCTATGTTGGTAATATACTTATTGTCAGAAATGTCTAATTCATCTATTTCAGTGATGTGTTTTATATCACTATCAGTGGCTGTTTGTGTTACGCCAGCTTTTCTTTTAAAAATAGCTTTCCACTCATATGAAAGGGCATTCCACCACTTGGCTAAAGCTTCTTTTTGGTTGAGCGGGTTGGTGTATAAGCTTACTATTTTGAGATCTTGAGCTTCTTGATCTAGATTTACTTCTATAAATCGTTTTTTGGTGTTGTTTACAGAGTCGCCTTCAAGAGATATTCCTTTCAGATTTCTGGTCATACTTACTTTAAAGAAAAGCTCGCCGTTATCATTGATATAATGGCTGATATCTTCTACATTAAAATCGAATTTTACTTCTTTAAAGAAGAAATCAATATCCTTTAGGTAGGCCTGTACATCTTTGTTGGTTATTACGTCTCTTGCTTCATCGAGATCATCTTCTACTTGTACTTCGGTATCTCTAAATATTTTGGTGAAACTCTGGTTAATAATGACATCCTTATCCCGGGCGGAGGTAGATTTATCGCCCAGAGTATTGAGTACATATTCAAGGAAATTAACGATCTCCTTTACTTTTTCTTCATACTGATCCATTTGTTCCTCCTCAATTTTCTGTTGAGAGAAGCTTACATGGCTAAGTCCTGATAGAAAAAGTATCAGGATAAGGTAGGTCAATTTATTTATTTTCATAATAGATATATTTTTCCAAAAGGTCTTTATCCTTGTCAGCTACTTTTACCAGGTTAGACATCAGCCAGCCTGTATTGTAGCCAGGCCTGTTAAACTCAGAGAGCTCAAAGTACCAGCCGTTTAATTGGAAAAAATGGAATTTTACATTTTGAATTGTTTTGAACTTAAGATCACCTTTTTTTATTTCATATAAAAACAAAGTGAGGTAATCAGGCTTGTAGTTATTAGCCGTAAACTGGCTAACACTTTGCTGATTTTCGTTAAGTGCTTTTCTCAGGTTCATGAAATCTAATTCATGACTTAAAGGATGCAGGAATTTATCATGATTAGAAGTGTCTTTTTTTAAGTAGTCTTTAAACACATCTGCGTATACTTTAAATATTCCCCATTTATATCCTTTGCTCTCTCTCTCCAGCTTCATAAACAGTACTATAGGTATATCTTTACCCTCGTAGCTGAAGGTAGTATGCACTTCTGAAAACCATTTGTCTCCATGGAAATCAAGAATTTTTGGAGCTTCCTTAGACGTAACGTTGCTGATAAACTCTTCTTTCAGATCATTTTTAATGCCTCTGTTCTGCGAATCAAAAAGTATACTTATATACTTCTGTCTGAGTTTAGCGTCTTGATATTGACGATCTTTTGGGTAATAGCGATCACCCTTTTCATCTTCTTCTCCATTAAATCTTCTGAAGAACTGGTTTACCTGCTTAGTCTCAGCGTAGAGTTTACTTTCATCATCCATATCACCCACAATTTGAGCTTGTGAGTGTATGGATGAGAATAGTATTATAAAATATATTGAACTTCTTAAGAACGACTTCATGCGGTAGTTTCTGTAACTCTAATATCTCCTAACATTACGTCCCAGAATTCTATGGTACGTCCGGAAATTTGAGTTTGCTTTCTTTCTACGTAGATGGTTATGTCCTTTTTAGTGGTGTCTTTGTATTCCATGCCATCGTCAGAAGTACCTTCAAATCTTTGATATACTGTAACTACTCCTACGTAACGGCCATCAGGCTGACGCTCTAAGTCACTTATGTAATGGATGTCATACCATTTTATTTTTACCCTGTCATAGTTAAGGGCCATAAGTCTTTCGAAGTATTTTCTGATTTTGTAATAGTTAATATCATTAGTGCTTAATGATGATACACCAATTTCACTATCGGTGGCAAATAGCTCTTCAGCTCTGTCCATTACACGATTAGCCTCAGAAAATGGTGTTTCCTTATTACCGATTATACTAATGTATTTACTTAAGTCTCTCACTTTCTCTAATGCCAGCGAATCGATGGCCTGTTTTCTTTCAGGGCTAATGTCAGCGCTCTGGCCGTAAACATTTCCTAAGGCTAAAAAGAATAGTGAAGCGATTATTATATTATATTTATTCATAGTCTCTATTTTTAAGCTGTATATCTTCAATTATTTAGCAAGTTCTACTTCTTTTATTTTTCCGGAAGCGTCAAACTGAAGATCACTTATTCGGTTGACATTCTTTTTCTGATCTTTCAGGTAGTTCAGGTATTCTTTTATGGTAGTAGGTCTGTCATAATCTTTTTGACTGCCTGATTGGCTAATAACGATTAGAACAGGTGCGTCAGGAGATGAAAACAGGGTTAATGCCTCATTGATACTACTGTTGGCCGAAGAGGTCGAAGATGCGTTAGCAATGGCTTCAAAATAATCAGCTAATTTGTTTTCTGGCTTGTTAGCAGCAGCTGCAGCGGCCTCTGCCTCAGCTCTGGCTTTTTCTCTGGCTAATCTTTCTTCTTCAGCTCTTCTTCTTTCAGCTTCCAGTTCTCTTTGTCTGGCTTCTTGTTCCATCTTTGCTTTTTCAGCGTCAGCATCAGAGATATCCCCGGCTTGTTTTTTACTCTTACACCCTGCACTAAACATTATTAAAAGCGCCACCATAGCCATTAATAAATACTGTGAGAGTGATTTGGATTTCCTCTGAGATTGTGATTGTATCATAGGTTAATTCTTTAAGATTTTTAAGATTTGAATGTTTTAAAGTAAAAAGTATGCCAATTTGTTGTAAAAGGTCTGATATGCAATATTAAAGCATGTTTTGCGCATATAACCCCTTAGTGTAGAAATTATTATACACAATGTAAAACAGAAGGGTTCTGTGGTAGAACCCTTCTGTGAATTGCATTAAATATGTGCTATTAGTTAACTTTCACTACTAAGTATTTAGATGAGTTCCAGAATTTAGCAGGGTTAAGAATTACTAATTTTTCTATCTGATCCTGATCATTCCAAGCTAACTCATAAGAGTCTGTAGGGTGACTAGTTACTAACTCAAGCTTTTTAGCAAATACGGGTATACTATTAGTCTTAGATATATCAATCTTACTAAAGGCCTTATTGTTCATATCTGCTTTAAGTTTTTCTGTAGCACCTAAGCCTAATACACCACCTTCTTTGGTGATAACCTCTTCTTCTTCAAGGTCTTTTTTGGTACCTATAGCTACATAGCCAGTATTTAAAGACTCAGTTTGTTCCTCTATAGTTTTTGTTTGGTTAGCGATAACTTCAGTTTTTTCGCTATTGGCATTTGAAAGAGTATCAACTGTATAAGTTAAATGTTCTACATTCTCTGTAAGCTGCTCTTTTTCTATATTAAGCTTTTCAAGGTCACCTTTCATGGTGGCGATCTCATTATCTTTCTGCTTAATTCTGTAATTAAGGTTAGCTACCATTTTCTTAAACTCACTACTGTTTGTGTTAAGCTTAGTTTGTAACTCGCTCATTTTAGCTCTATTCTCAGCCATCAAAGTGTTGATGGCTTTGATGTCATTTACTACAGCTTTTTTCGCGTCATCTTCTTTATATTCTACGTTATCTGAAGTGCTTAAATTAATTTTATCTTCTCTTGATTTAATTTCTTTAAGATTAGCTTCTATTTCGTTGAAGGTTTTCATGTAATCTTCCAGTTCAGTGCTCAGCTCTTGCTTCTCTGATGATAGCTCTTGGTTTTCTGAAGTTAACTGATCTACTTTCTTCTGGTTACAGGCTACAAATGCTGGTGCTATAAGTAATACTGCTATATATCTTTGAATAGTTTTCATATTGGTAATTGTTGATTTCTGTTTTTAGAAACTTTTCAGGGAGTTTCAATACCCTTTTTTTATATGTAATAATCTAAAATCTTTTCTCTAATGGCTCTTCTTAATGTAGAGGAGAGCCTTGAAAATGTTTGTTCATCTTTCATGATGTACTCATATATTCCATTCTGAAACAGTTCTATAGTTACTTCCTGGTTGTTTTGTCCAGAAATCACTATCACTTTTGATCTCTTCCAATAACTATTGATAGCTCTCAAAAGTGATATGCCCGGAAATGGAATATCACCTGCGTCATCTTCTAAGTAATAGTCGAGTAATATAATGTCTACGTCGGCATCTGTCTCTTCTAGACATTGTTGCGCTGAGAGGTAATGGTTAACCTTTACATCTAAGCTGTTTCCACTTTTAGAGAACTCATTGTCTATGTATTTTCTAAGAGCTTCTGCATAAAATATATCGTCTTCAACTATGGCTATTTTGATCTCTTTTTTTACTACATCCATTCATTTTCGTTCAAGCGATTTGTAATATGCCAGATGTATTTCCAATCTCGTTCCAAATCGAAAAATAATTATAAGTTACTGAAAATCAGTTTATTGATTTTTTGTAAAAAGTAAAAGTCCTTTTCATTTTGACAAATTTTGTTAAAATGAAAATTTCTAAAGAGCAGAAATAGGGGGGAAGTAGTGTAGGAAAGAGAAAGGAGAGGACTTATACTTCGTCCTCCTCCATGTTTTCATTTTTTAATACACGATATATGGTAGAGTAACCTATATCTAATTCTTTAGCGGCTTCTTTAATATTATCGTTGTGCTTTTTCAAATAGAGTTTTATGATCCGGGTAGTATGCTCTTTAAGTGTAAGGCCATGTGTAGGCGGGTCGTATAGCTCTTCATTATTGCTGAAGTTAATGTCATCTTCAGTTATTTCATCATTGTTAGACATTACCACGGCCAATTCTATTACAGATTTTAGCTCGCGTACATTGCCTGGATATGTATAGTTGAGGAGTTTTTTTTGCGCTTTGTTACTAAGCACCGGTGGTTCTTTTTTATTCTCCTGGCAAAATCTATTAATGAAATATTTAGCCAGAGTAATAATGTCTTTATCTCTTTCTCTTAGAGGAGGCATATCTATGGTAAGGCCGAACAGCCTGAAGTATAAGTCTTCACGGAACTTTCCTTTTTTTACCTCTTGTAATAAATTACGGTGCGTAGCCACAATGATCCTGCAATCTATTTTGATGGTTTTATTGCTTCCCACACGAGTTACTTCTTTTTCTTGCAGTACTCGTAGTAATTTTGCTTGCAGGGTAAGATCCATTTCTCCTATTTCGTCGAGAAATAGTGTGCCTTTATCAGCTTCTTCAAACTTGCCTATTCTTTGATAATTGGCACCTGTAAATGAGCCCTTTTCATGACCGAAGAGCTCACTTTCAATTAATTCTTTTGGGATGGCAGCTACGTTCACAGGTACAAAAGGCTGATTTTTTCGGGCTGAATTATAATGTGTGGCCTTGGCTACCAGCTCTTTCCCCGTTCCGGTTTCTCCAGTAATGGTGACGCTAATGTTATTGCTTACAGCCTTTTCTATAAGGGCGAAAACCTTCTTAATACTTTCGCTATGGCCTATTATACTATTTTCAAAGCTGTATTTTTTTTCAACTTCCTCTTGTAGGTTAGCTACTCTGGCCTGTAAAGAGGCCTGCTTACGTATGTTGTTAAGCGTGTTCAGTAGCTTATCTCTAATGTCTCTGGATTTAACTATGTAGTCATAAGCCCCCAGGTTGAGGAGATTTACAGCAGTTTCTATTTTTTCCTGCTCAGAAATAATGATTACTTCTATTTCAGGATTATAGGCTTTGATTTGCTGTAGTACTTTTTCGCCTTCCATGTCTGGTAGCCGATAGTCTAGCGTGATGGCATTGGGGTTTTTGTCAAGCTCCTGAAGTACAGCTTTGGCACTGTCAAATTTCTTTATTTCAAAATCAGGATTAAGAGCAATGTTATGACTGAGCAGCTCTCTGTACCACTCATCATCTTCTACTACGAACACTAAAAACTTAGACATCTTTAATTATAGCCAATTTATGGCTCTAAAAATAAGTCTTTTATTTTTGTAGAAAAATTAAGCAGTAGCAATATTATCAGATATGATCATAGATCTCAGGTTATTGTAGAAAAAATCATCTTTCTTAAGGAAGCCCATCGCTCCGAATTTTTTAAATTCATCTTCAAAATTAGCCCATTCATGTTTTTGAGACATGACTATAATGTTGATCTTATGGTTGTGTTGTTGTATTTTTTCTAATACGTCATATCCTGTGAGCGTGATGTCATTGTTGGCATCCAGGTAGAAATCTAAAATGATGTAATCCGGATTTTCATCCAGATGAGCTAAGCACGAAGAGCCATCAGTATAACTATAGGTTTCTGCATGGAAATCATTTTCCTTGCCGATCTTCTGGAGGTAGCTTTTTACCAAAGTATTATAATACTCATCGTCATCCACAACAAAAAATTTAAGGATTTTTTGTGTGTCTATGGTTTTTAAGACCTCTTCTTCTGTTTGTTTCTTTAAAATATCCATATCTTTTATGCTGTTGGCTCTGATTCTTTTTGGTTTGAAATTTCACTTTCTATTTCAGGAAGAATGATATGGTACAAATTATCAACCTTCTGTATTAACTCTTCCACTGATGTAAAGTTTGATTCATCTTCAGATTTCATTTCAATTTCTTTTAATATGCTTGCCAATTCACTAAAACCAAGATGCCTGGAAGGAGATGCCATTTTGTGTGCTTTTTTTCCTGCTTTACCCAGCTCCTTATTGGCTATGGCTTCTTTCATCTCTTTTAGGTCTATAGAAAAATTATTGATGAAAATTGTAAGCATATTAACTATGAAAGTAGGGTCTCCATCAGCTAGCATTTCCAAGTCAGACAGGTCTAAATTGCTTTTTTTCTCCACTACGGGAGTCTGTTCTTTTTCTGTGATAGATTCGGCGGCCTCTTGTCCGAGTAAAGTATTAGATATAGTCTCGAATAATTCTTTTTGGGTGAAAGGCTTCAGCAAGCAGTCGTCCATGCCAGCTTCCAGGCATTTGTCCGATTCTTCTTGAGAGGTAGCGGCTGTAAGCGCAATAATCGGTGTTCTAGTATCATTTTCTAGTTCTCGGATAGCTTTGGCTGTTTCTATACCGCTAAGCTCGGGCATGTGCATATCCATGAAAATGAGGTCATACTGGTTTGCTTTAAAATCTTCAATAGCCTCTTGGCCAGAACTGATAAGCGTACCTACAATGCCCCACTTATCAAAAATGACCTTGATAAGCTCTAGATTGTATTCCTGGTCATCTACCACCATAATTTTATGTCCTTTTAGCTTAGAATAATCTATGGTAGCTTTCTTTAATTCACTCAAATCAGCCTCAGAGCCTATGTCATATCTTAAGTCTAGTAAGAAGGTGGTGCCTTCTCCTTCCTTACTGCTTAATGAAATGTTGCCTCCTAGTATTTTTACGATCTTCTTCACTATTGATAAGCCCAAGCCTGTGCCTCCATATTTTCTGGTTACACTAGAGTCTACCTGAGAGAAATCTTTGAAGATGGAGTTTAACTTTTCTTCTGGAATACCTATTCCAGAATCTGTTACGCTAAGTTTTATGTAGCAGTCTTTGTCTTCTATTTTATGAAGTTTCATGTCAATGTCAATACTGCCAACATCTGTAAATTTGATGGCATTACTCAGTAGATTGATAAGTATTTGCTCGAAACGAACAGGATCTCCTATAAAGACTTGAGGAATATCAGCATCTACATGAAAGTTAACATTAAGGCCTTTTTTCGATAGTTGTGTTTTAAATGAATCTACAACGTTTTTAATGCTTTCTCTTACTTTGAATCCAATTTGTTCCATTGATAGCTTGCCTGATTCAAGCTTAGCATAGTCTAGCACATCATTAATTAGCCTAAGCAGATGGCCGCCAGAATGCTTGATGCTTTTAAGGTAGTTTTGCTGCTGAGAATTGAGGTTTGTGCCATCAAGCTGTTCGGTGAAGCCAATGATAGAATTTAGAGGTGTACGAATTTCATGGCTCATATTAGATAAAAATTCTTCTTTTACCTTGGCCAGTTTTTCGGCTTTTTCTTTAGCTTTTTTTAGCCTGTCTTTATTTTTCTGGTTTCTTCTTATGTCATTAAAAATGATTAATAGTAGAACCGCGAACAACGCTAATGTGGCCACCCAAGTGATGTTTATAAACTTTTTGGCTCGGGTAGTAGTAAGCTGAGCATTTTCGGCTCTATTTTGAGATATTTTCTTTTCTTTATCTTCAAACTTATTGGCTAGCGCCAGTACCTTTAACATTATATCTACATCTTGGGTAGTGAGGCGCAGTTCTTGATTTTTTATGGCTTGAAAGTTTCTGTTTTCTTCTTTGCCTATTTCACTTATTATATGGCCTATTTCTGTAGAGCTTATGTCATGGCCAGAATCTGGTAGAGTAGTAGAAATGAGAACCCTGGAAGTGTCATTATGGTCTTGAGAAGGTAAAGCATTCTCTGGCTTTTCGTTCTGGTTGCTAGAGGCTATCTGTTCTGTAGAGTTATTATCTTCATCTTCTTTTGTAATGGCATTGTTACTGTCATTGTTGCTTTTGCCAAAAAGCCTCTGAAACCATGATCGCTTTTGTTCAATCTCTCTTTTCTGAGGTAGATCTACTTTTTGAATGCGGTCATATGTAAGCATATTGATGTCGAAGCCTTCGCTATCAATAAAGTCAGGAATAGAATCTCGTTCTTTTAGTCGGTTAATATTATCTAGTACCCGCTCTAATACTTTGTTAGTATCTTGGTTCTTTTTTACATCGATGAGCTTTTTCATGATGAGGTACTTCTGGCCTATTAGAGATTCCATAGAATCGGCCAGTCTCATCTGATCTTTGTTTTTGATCTTCGCATAGAGCGTCTGCATTTTGTTGTCAAAAGTAGTAGCCGCCTGGTAGAAAGGAGTGAGGTTCTCAGGGTTTTGAGTGATAGTATAGGTCCTTACACTATTTTCGGCTTCTCTTAGGTCAGCAATTATTTCTTTTAAGTGGGAGAGCTTAAGGTTGGGTTCCGACTCTTTTTTTATGGAATTAATAAGTTGAGTGAGCGTATTTCTGCCCACAAAACCTATCATTGTGAGTGCTACCAGAGCTAGTAGGAAAGCTAGAATAATCTTACCTTTCATTGAATATATATTTCTATGTAGTGCCTTTTAATATTTTCAAAAGGCTTTTTAATACTTTTTTGTTCTGCGATATCAGTACTCTTGAGTTAAATATTTTCCATAAAGTCTTAATGTAGGATCATAAGTTTCAAATCAAGGAGTTGACTTGCTTGTAGCAGTATGCTTTAGTTTTTTGTTTACTGTGGCGTTCTGTCAAGCTAATTTATCTCAAAAATAAAACGAATAACCAGATTTCTATTGTGAAAACAATAATAACCATACGCTAAAACCCGCTAAAGCATCTTTAGCGGGTTTAAACGTGCTATTAACCAGATGGATTGTTTTTTTTAGATTAGGCGTGTAGGCCGCACTCAGTTTTATTGAGGTTAGCCCAGCGGCCATCACGGCCTGTGCCTTTTTGAGTACAATGGCTACAGCCAATAGAGTCATACCCTTTTTCTACCAAAGGGTGCGAAGGAAGCTCATATATAAGTTTGTATAGCTCTACTTCTTCAGCAGTCATATCCAGAATGGGGTAGAACTTAACGATCTCATTCTTTTGCTCAAAAATACTGAGGTCTTTACGGTTCGCATTTTGATGGGCCATAAGCCCGGAAACCCAAAATTTATGCTGAGCTTTTATTTCATTGAGGGGTTCTACCTTATTAATGAAACAGCACAAATCCTGATTTTGTAAATAGGTTTTATTTTGATCGGTAAACCTATTTTTATTAGGCTTAGCTTTTACTTCTACGATATTCAAGTTCAGCTGCTCTGCCAGCTGATCCTTATACTTTACTGTTTCTTCAAAATGATATGAAGTATCTATAAAGTGTATCGGCTGGTCAGGTTTTACTTTGCTGATCATGTGCAGAAGTAGGGCTGAAGAACTCCCAAACGATGAAGTGATGAGAATGTCTTTCGGATTATGATCATTAAAAAACTTCTCCATTCGTTCTAATGGAGAAAGTTTACTGTATGATAAGTCAGAATCAGCCAAGTTACTTTTCAGATCCTCTTGAGGATACCAATTCTTTTGTACGTTCATTTAATATCTTTACTTTTTCCGCAAAACCCACATTTAATTTATTTCTGATCCCATGTAAATTCTGGATCAGACTATCTGTTTCTTCAGGCAGTATCTCTTCCAGCACTTCTCTAAAGCGTTTAGCGAAAGTGGGAGATTTACCATTAGTGGAGATGCCTACTTTGAGGTCTCCTTTGGTAACAGTAGAACCTAAATAAAAATCACAAAGATCAGGGGTGTCCGCCACGTTAGTGAGTATACCTTTCTGCTTCGCTAATTGATAAATTTCTTTATTAGTTTCTCTAATATCAGTAGCTAAAATCAATAGCTGAATATCTCCTTCAAGGTCTTGGGGTTTGAAAGGCCTTTCTACTAATTCAATATTCTCTTTGCTTTTGGCTATTTCTTTTATTTCATCCGATATATCAGTAGCTACCAGCTTCACCCAAGCTTCTGGGTTGTTTTTGAGCAGTGCCTCCAGCTTTTCTAAGCCTACGGCACCACCACCTACTAATAGGGTTCTTATCTTATCTATTTTTAGAAATATTGGGAATAGTTGATTTCTGCTCATTTTTATTATGATCTGGCTTGTGCATGTACTGGTTGGTGGTTGTTTAAATACTCACCAACTGATTCTCCTACTACTATTAATGCAGGAGCAGGAATATCATGACTTTTTTCTACTATAGTTTCTAAGGTACCTTCCACTACACTGCCGGTAGGTAATGACCCTTGAGAGATAATAGCTACTGGCAGGTGCTCTTTATTAAAAGCACTGTAAAGCGCTACAATCTCTTTGAGCTTTTTTAGGCCCATAAAAAATACCACGGTGGCGCTTGACTGTGCTGCTAGTACCGCATCTTTAGATAATTCACCATTGCGAGTGGTAGCTGTTACTACCCAAAAGCTTTCATTTACACCTCTGGTGGTGAGCGGTATGCCATAATAACCAGGTAGGTTAACACTGGAAATACCTATAACTACATCTGTAGAGATGCCGAAGCTCTCTGCGTAATCTAATTCCTCTTTTCCTCGAGCAAAAATAAAAGGATCACCCCCTTTCAACCGTACCACATGTTTGCCTTGTAAGGCATGGTCTACTATAAGTTGGTTGATCTCGTCCTGAGTAGAGCTATGTTTGCCTGAACGCTTTCCAACATAAATTTTTTGGCTGCTTGTAACAGCATATTTTAATAATTCCTTATTTACCAGAGCATCATAGAGAATCACTTCGGCTGAAGCGATAGCTTTGGCTCCTTTTATGGTGATTAATTCCGGATCTCCCGGTCCGGCACCTACTAATGTTAATCTTCCCGAATTGCTCATGCTCTGTAAGGGTTAAGTACTTCTTTATCTAAGTTTCCATTTTCTAGTTGTTTTTTTCTAATAGCTATTACTATAGAGAAAAACTCATCCGCTTGCTCTAAATAAGATTTGGCAAACGCTTCAGAAGGCTCATTGTCGTTGATTTTTAATACCTTTTCTTCAAAGGTTTTTCCGAAATCAACTTCTCCGTTTTCGTAGAAATAGGTGGTGAAATCTTTAATAATGCCTATGTGAGTATTACATTTCACATCTTTGCTTAGTAAAAGTGCTTTAGCGCCAATCACCTGTGCGCTATAGCTGTGATAGATAGAGTCTGCATAATAACCCTGCTCTAAAGCTTGTTTAGCTTTCTCTAATCTTTCGCTGGCATCATTTATAATAGTGCCTACCATGTCATAAGTAACTCCGGCACATTCTCCAGTACCTATCTCAGGAATAAAGTTGTCTGTTTCGCCCCAGTCTTTGTAATCATCATTGGTGATGGTTTCAAGGTTAGCGAAGGATTTAAGAAGATCGTAAAAATATTTTTTACCTTGTCTTACATAATAATCATTGAAGTATTCACCCTCATTTCCATTTTCTTCATAGTCATTGAGTAAACTTCTCACCGCATCAGGTATTCTTTTGGTAGGTAGTTTTATCACTTTATCCGCTACAAAGCCTTTGCCTGTTTCATCTACTCCGCCGCCAATTACTACTTGCAAGGCAGGTATTACTAACTCTCCATGCTTAATAGAACTGCCATGAAAGCCAATATTGGCGATCATATGCTGTCCGCATGAGTTCATACAGCCACTTATTTTTATTTTTATTTCGGAGTCTTTTACCAAATGGTTGTACTCCTTGTAAATAAGATCTTCTAATATTTCAGCTATGCCTGTGCTGTTAGTCACTCCCAAGTTGCAGGTGTCAGTGCCGGGGCAGGCTGTGATATCAATGATAGAATCACTACCAGGCTGGGCCAGGTTGAGGGAAGAAAGTACCTGATATATATAAGGTAAATATTCTTTTCGGGCAAATTTTAAAATAATACCCTGGCTAATAGAAATTCTGAAATCATCAGCCACATATCCGTTTAGCTTAGCTACTAGCTGGCGTGCAGCTTCTGCTTGTATGTTTCCCAAAGGCAGCTTTATTTTTATAGCATAAAAGCCTTTTTGCTTTTGCTCAAATACATTGGTAGAAAGCCATTCGTTGTAAAGAGTTTCATCAGGCTGAGCGAAAACAGGAAGTGCTTTCTCTTCAGGAATGATAAAACGATCTTCTGAAATTTCTACAGGAACGCTATGGTTAGCTAAGGATTTTTGAACTTCCTGAGTCAGTTCTAGAAATTTCTCTAAGCCAAGTCCTCTTTTTTCTTCTATGAGGAATTTCATCCTGGCTTTGAATCTTTTTTCTCTTTCTCCGTATCTGTCAAAAACCCTAAGGCCGGCTTCTATTAAAGGAATGATTTTATCTTCAGGTAAAAATTCATAGGCAGTTGCCGCCAAGAATGGTTGTGCTCCCAGTCCACCACCTATTACTACTTTAAAGCCTCTATTGCCATCTTTAATTTTTGGGATAAAGCCAAAGTCATGAATATAGGTAAGCGCAGAATCCTTTTCGCTGGAAGAAAAAGCCATTTTTATTTTTCTTCCCATCTCCTGATTAATGGGGTTTCTTAAAAAATACTGAGTTACAGCATCAGCATAAGGAGAAACATCAAAAGGTTCATTAGGATCTATGCCTGCAATATCTGAGGCTGTTACAGTTCTCACCGTGTTACCGCAGGCTTCTTTAGTAGTTACTCCTGTTTCTTCCAGCTTAGCCCACATTTCGGGGGTGTCTTCCAGGTGCACATAGTGTAGCTGAATGTTTTGACGTGTAGTGGCGTGCAGGTTTCCGTTTGTATATTGCTCTGAGAGGTGAGCTATTCTTACCAGCTGTTCTCCAGTGAGCTTTCCATAAGGTAATTTGATACGAAACATTTGTACTCCCAGCTGCCTCTGTCCATAAACACCGCGGGCTAACCTAAATGCTTTGAATCGCTCCTCATCAATTTCTCCTCCTTTAAAAGCCGAGATTTTATTCTCCAGCTCTTTAATATCCTTTTGAGCTATTTTAGAAATTTTGTCATTAAATGTTACGCTCATATTCCTTCTTGTTAATAGTTTCTGTTTAGTGGTAGTTGGTTATGTTAGTGTAATCTGCTATTGAGCAGATGCCGTTAAGGCATTTTCGATATCTTCTATAATGTCATTCACGTTTTCTAACCCGGCAGATATTCTTACTAATCCAGGTGTAATGCCCACATTGGCTCTTTCTTCATCGGTGAGTTTAGAATGAGTGGTGGAGGCAGGGTGCGTGGCTATGGTTCTAGAATCTCCCAGATTGGCTGTAAGAGACAGCATTTTTAGGTTGTTTAAGAATTTTCTCCCTCTATCAATGCCCCCTTTTACCTCAAAAGTGACTAATCCACCGCCTAGTTTCATTTGCTTTTTGGCTAGCTCATGTTTTGGGTGAGACTTTAAAAACGGATATTTTACTAACTCCAATTCTTTATGTCCTTCCAAATATTCAGCTATTTTTAAAGCATTCTCGCAGTGTCTGTCCATTCTTATGGCTAGAGTTTCTAAGCTTTTAGAAAGTATCCATCCATTAAAAGGAGACATGGCCGGGCCACTATGTCTGGCAAAAAAGCGAATTTCTTTGATCAGGTCTGCGTCGCCTACAATGGCACCTCCCATGGTTCGGCCCTGTCCATCCATAAACTTGGTGGCGGAGTGGGTAACGAGGTTGGCGCCAAACTTAGCTGGTTGTTGCAAGTAAGGAGTTGCAAAACAGTTATCTATATTTAATATTAGATTATGCTTTTTCGCCAACTTGCCTAGCCATTCCAGGTCTATAATGTCTAAGGCAGGGTTAGACGGCGTTTCAGCAAAAATCATTTTAGTGTTTTTATTGATTTTAGCTTCCCATTCGTCAGGGTTGTTAATGTCTGCATAGGAGTGGGTGATGCCCCACTTAGGGAAAATCTGAGTAAAAATCTGGTGTGTAGAACCAAACACTGAGCGTGATGCCAATACATGGTCGCCACTTTGAAGCAGAGCAGCCATGCTACAAAACATTGCTGCCATGCCCGATGCTGTAGAAATTCCATCTTCAGTGCCTTCTAATAAGCAAAGCTTGTTTATAAACTCATTATTATTAGGGTTTGAAAAGCGGGTGTAAATATTACCTTCCTGTTCATCAGCAAAAAGGGCACGTGCCTGTTCTGCATCTTCAAAAGTGAAGCTGGAGGTCATATAAATAGGAGTAGAGTGTTCTCTAAAAGGAGATTTTTCGCTCTGACTTCTTATTGCTTGCGTTTCAAAATGTTTGTAATCTGACATATGAGTTTTTAAAAATTAGGAGGCGTGTAGCCATTGTTGTTTGTCTTCTAGTTCTTCGTTGCTCTCTTCATAGTCTGGGTCAGGTACGCAGCAGTCTACGGGGCATACGGCAGCGCACTGAGGTTCTTCGTGGAAGCCCACACATTCGGTACATTTTCCAGATACTATATAAAAGAATTCTTCTGAATAGGGCTCCTGAGGTTCATCTCCTGGGATTTCTGATCCATCTTCCAGTTCTACTGATCCAAGCTCAGTGCCGTCTCCCCAAGCCCAGGGAGATCCGCCTTCGTAGATGGCTGTGTTAGGGCACTCGGGCTCACAAGCTCCGCAGTTAATGCATTCGTCTGTAATATGTATTGCCATTTTTATTCTGTTTTTATGATTGAAAAATACGAGATGTGGTGTTAGCGAAAGGATATAGAATAGCCACGTAGGCTAATTATCCTAAGGCTATGTGCTAAGGTTAATATGAAAATATTAGCTTAGCAACAACAGCAACAACAACAGCACATGTTGATGTTGATATTGAAAAAAGTACAAAGAATTGATGTGAAGCAAGAAATGAATTGCTTTGCTGTGTTTCGGAATTCTGATTTGATGTTGTTGAAAGTGCTCATTGTTCAGTCAATTTATATTCTCCCTTAGGATCAGGATTTGGCACCTATATCATTTTTGATTGATGGTTGCCAGAGGATCTTCGAGCCTGTCTCTCACCTCTTCTTTATAAATCAACTACCAAATAGAGTAATTGATACTGCAATATAAAGAGCTTATTTTTAAAACCACAAATTTTAAAGAGTATTTTTTGAAATTTAGTGAATGCTATATTCTGGTGTTTTGGTACAGCTTTACTTAAATATTGAAAGGTTTGTAAACAGAATATATGCGTTATTGGTTAATATTGACCAGGTAATGAATTCACTATTATAAAAAGTAAACAAATGTCAGTAGACGTAGCATTATTAAAAAAGATATGTGAAGCTCCTGGAGCTCCCGGATATGAAAGCAGAATAAGAAATCTTGTAATAGAAGAGGTTACTCCCCTTGTAGATTCTGTAGAGGTAGATAATTTGGGTAATGTAATCGCTTTAAAAAAGGGCGCTTCGTCAGATAAAAAAGCAATGGTAGCCGCTCACATGGATGAGATCGGTTTCATAGTTACTCACATAGATGATAAAGGCTTTGTTCGTTTTACTACACTGGGAGGTTTTGACCCTAAAACACTTACCGCTCAGAGAGTAATTATCCATGGTAAGGAAGATGTTATAGGAGTTATGGGTACAAAACCTGTGCATGTAATGGAGCCTGAAGAGAGAACAAAAATGCCAAAGATTAAAGATTTTTATATTGATCTGGGTATGAGTAAAGAAGAGGTGGAGAAAGTGGTTTCTGTGGGTAACCCTATTACCAGAGAGCGGGAGCTGATTGAAATGGGAAACTGTGTGAACTGTAAATCTTTAGATAACAGGGTTTCTGTATATATACTAATAGAGACTCTAAGGAATTTAAAAGATCATCCTTATGATGTGTATGGCGTGTTTACCGTTCAGGAAGAAGTGGGCTTAAGAGGGGCTAATGTAGCTGCTCATACTATTGATCCTGATTTTGGTTTTGGTTTGGATACTACCGTAGCTTATGATCTGCCAGGGGCAGCCTCTCACGAGAAAATAACCGCTCTGGGAGAAGGTGCAGCGATAAAAATTCTTGATGCCATGACTATCTGTGATTATCGTATGGTAGATTACATGAAGAAAACGGCCACTGATAATAATATAAAATGGCAAACAGAGGTGCTTACTGCAGGAGGAACAGATACTGCAGGATTACAACGAATGGGTAAGCGAGGAGCAATATCAGGTGCCGTGTCAGTGCCCACCCGACATTTACATCAAGTAATAGAAATGACGCATAAAGAGGATATAGATGGTAGCATTGCCTTATTGAAGGCATGCCTGGATTCTCTTGATAAATACGATTGGAAGCATAAATAATTATAAATAAACAGAAAATATGAAACGTAAGGCAGGATTAATATTTGCAATACTCTTAATATCTAGTGCAGTAATGGCGCAAAAAACTGCTAACTCAGTGCGAGTGGTAGGTATGGTGTTACATGCTGATAATAGAGAATCCTTGCCTTACGTTAGTGTTCAAATAAAGGGGACCATGTATGGTACCTCTACCGATAACAGCGGATATTTTACTGTTTTTATAAATCCTGGAGATACACTAAATTTTTCTTCTATCGGGTATAATCAAGGGGTGTTTATTATGCCTTTTGAATTGCATTCTGATCATTATTCTTTAGTGCAGCTGATGAGAAAAGAAACAGTTCTTCTAAATGAGGTAGTTGTTTTCCCGTGGCCTTCAGTAGATAGTTTCGAAAAGGCCTTTTTAGATACTAAGCCTAAAAAAGGTATGGAAGACTTGGTGCATGAAGTAAAAAGGGATATAAATAAAACGGTGGATGAAAATACAAAATCGGATTATTATTATGATCAAATGAGGTATAACCGATTGTATGAGCTTACCGGCCAAATGCCCCCTAATAACTTTCTTAACCCTATGAGATGGTCTAACTTTTTTAGAGATTTAAAAGAAGACGAAATCAGTAATAAAAGAACTGATGAAGATGAATAAGCTGATGTTGTGGATGGCTTAAATCATTGATTTCCCCACGGCTTGACCTGCAAATACAGCAATAAACCCTAAAATAATACTCCCTATTAAATAGAGTATTGATGTGGAATAAGCCTTTTGTTGGAATAGATAGAGGTTTTCGTACATAAAGGAGGAAAAGGTGGTAAAGCTGCCGCAAAACCCAACGGCAAAAATGAGTCTTAGGTGATCATTGGCCAAGTTTGCTTTGGCTATAAAACCCAAGAGCAAGCCTAAAATTAAACTCCCTACAATGTTAACCGTAAACGTACTCCAAGGGTATAAAGACTCTATTTTTCTATCAATAAGATAGTAGGTGAGGTATCTGCAGGTACTGCCTAAAAAGCCGCCAAGCCCAACTAGTAATACATTTTTTAGCATTTTATTTTATAGCTTTTCTTGGACATTTCTTCTTTAGATACTGAATCACCTGCGGGTAATCAGTATGTTCTTGATAGGAAAGGTTTAAAACCTTTCCATTATCGAACTTAATGGAAACCTCTTTAAAAGTGCCAGTTCCCGTTTTTACAATTGCTTCTTTCCATGAGATAAGTTGCTTAAGGGTGTATTCAACTGTCTGAAAGCGAATAGGGTACTTTATGCTGATCTTGTTTTTGCCAACTGTTATCACTTTATAACCCCACACCACCTTAATAGCCAGGCCTATTCCTATAGGGTATAGTAAAGCTACCAGTGCATACTGATACCAAACAGGTTGGCCCTGAAGCATGGTGTAAGTAATATACGTGGCCAGACCTACAGCTAAAACTATAAACAAGCCTAGCGAAAACAGGGTTCCTTTTTTTGGTTTTGCTACTATCAACGTGATTTCGTTTAAATGCAAATAAACGAAAAGGAGTAAAAATCACACCTTATTGGGGAATAAATTACTCGTGGTAAATACATTGGCTACTGTTTTTTATGGAGAAAACGGCACAATGGCTGTCGGCACCTAATTTGTCTTTAAATTATCGGTAACATCTAAACCAAACCAATTCAACTAAAATTTGAAACAGATGAAAAACGAAGAAATAATATATACTGATGGTCATGGTGTGAAAATTACAAGAGACAAATTTTACACTGAAAAGCAAGCTTATAATCTTGATGGTATTACTAATGTAAACTTGCAAAGAATTCCTGCTAGCAAGGTGCCAGGTGTGTCTCTTTTTATCCTTGGCTTTTTAGGTATAGTTCTGGGTTCTATGGAGATGTTTACAGACCTGACATATACTACAGAAGAGGCTATTTACCTAATCGACTCTAACATGCTATCGATAGGTTTGGGTGTAGCGCTTATTTTTGGGGGTATACTATGGATGATAGTAGCGAAAGATAAGTATGCTGTTGAAATAAGAACAGCAGAGGGAGATAAAAGGCCTATAATAAGTAAAAGTAGAGAATATGTGGCGCATATAGCTGGTTCACTAAAAAAAGCATATTATAGGTATGTTAAAAAAGAAAAAGTAGAAACAGTAATTGTCAGCTAAGTACAATGAATTATTCTAATCACTAATAAGGCTTGGTAAATCACCAAGCCTTATTTTTTACTATTCTTTTATAGGAAACTGATAGGGGGGATTTTGCTGAAGCACGGTTTCCAAACTTACCTTTAACAGGTTTCCCATAGAGTGGCATTTTAAAAATTCTGGATTGTTGTAATGATGGTAAAGATCTGTTTTTAGGGTTTTTATATTCTCTGGCGTAGAAATAGTGTCTTGACTCATCACCCGTAGTAAATGTTTTATTTTTAATTTACTTGCTTTATATCTGGTACCTATGAGAAAGCGCTCTTCCTTTTGATATTGCTTTACAGTTTCTGGAGTCATACAGTTAATGCCCATATGTATAAGAGGGTTGTTTTGCTTGAAATATTGAGGTAAGTAAATGGATTTTCTTCCTTCATAAGATTGCTGGTCAAAATCTATAGCTCTTATTCTGTAATCTACGTCTTCAAAATCAGGGGTAATGTCTATTACAAAATTGCTGGAATGCATGTCGCCCAAAAGCCTTACAAAACACCTCTCATTAAATTTCACAAATTCCTTTGATAACCTAATCTTGTTCACGTTGTCACTGTTAATATGGTGCTTCATAAACTGATCACCAGGAATGCCTACTATGTGTTCTTCTATTAAAGTATCTCTATCTACTACATAGCTGATTCTGTTGGGAGATAACAGATGCTCAAGCTCTAAACCATAAATTCTGGAGGCATCAGCATTTTTGATGTAGAAATAATCAAAGTTATCATTGATTTGGTTGACTATTCTGGCCCTGAAAGGCTGTGTGTTTCCATATACACAGAGGTCTATTCTGTCTACGAATAAGTGTTGCATTACAGAAAGGTCTCCGTCCGCCTTTATGATGGCATAAATCTTCTTCAGGCTATCATGAATATGAACCATATCAGCCTGCGGATAAAATACCGTTTCCCACAAGGTGTCCTTATCATTTTTATCTAGTAGAGAGATTGAATTATTGTATCGCTGCAAATCAGCATAAGAAATAGGCAGGTCTATTTCCCTATCGTTCTCTTTAAGGTACCCTCGTAGCAGGTTAGACACTGTATAAGTCTTCTTTTTCTTGCTGATTAATGCCATGGTCCGTTCGTCTGTTTACCCTAATTTAAATATTCTTTTATTAACGGCCGTTTCTATTACAGGTGTAACGAATCATGAATCCAATGTATTTTAAATTTGAATAATGCGTTTTATAATCCTTATATCATCCTTTTTTCTTAATGTATATTTCCAATCTGCGGAAGAAAATTCTATTATGGGATAATTTTATTTGTTATAATTTGCTTTATATTTCATAAGTGATTGATAATGAGTGTTTGTTTGTGTTTTTCCGAATTTGGATTGGGTTTTGTAAAATCCAATCTAAACGAATAAAAAACTGCAAAAAATGAAAAAATATTACACAGCTTTGTTAATGATCTTAATCGGATTTTCAGCTCAATCTCAGCAAAAATATACTTCAAACAATAACTACAAAGGCACTTGGGAAGCCGCCTCTACATGGACTAAGAGTGATGCTGGTATGGCTAATACTCCAGGGGAGAATGCAGGATCTTCTTACATCATAGATATTTTTGGAGTTATCAGAAGAGCAGGAGATCTTACTTTTTCAGGTAGCGCAGCTGTCACCCTTACTGATACTTTGTGGGTTGAAGGAAATCTTACGGTTACTGGTGGTGCTACGCTAACAATCGAAGATACAGGTCTTTTAATCGTGGAAGGAGATCTTGATACAGGAGGAGGTACACTTACAGTAAATCGTGGTAGAGTGATAGTGAAGTCGAACCTTAGTTCATCTGGTGGATCAGGTATAGAAAACCCTGATGGCGGAAGTAATGCTTTCTATGTATTCGGAAGTACTTCTAGAAACGGTGGTGCAGAATTTAATGGTAGTAGAAATGCAGCAGATGGATATTTTTTAACAGAGGAAGACTTATACAATAATGATCCTTCGCTTTACAACTTTGTTACCACAGGTACCCTTCCTGTAGAGTTCTTATATGTAAACGCTGTTTCTGTAAATAATATAGTGAAAATATCTTGGGCTACCGGTTCTGAGTTGAATAACGACTTTTTCACAATAGAGAGATCAATCGATGGCCTTACTTTTCAAGAAATAGGTACAGTAGATGGTGCTGGAAATAGCGCAGAAACTATAGAGTATCTTTTCGAAGATTACTCTCCTAATAACGGAGTAAACTATTACAGAGTAAAACAAACAGATTTTGATGGTAAATACGATTACTCAGTGTTAGTGCACATTTTTAATGAGCAAGTGAGAAGCTTAGAAGTAACTGCTTACCCTAACCCAGTTACTGATCAGCTGAATGTAAGAGTGGATGGTTTTGGCTCAGAAGAGGTGATGATTCAATTGACTGACAGCCGAGGTATGAATGTTTTCTCTCAAACATATGACGCTAATTTTGACAACGTAGCCAAGATCAATGTATCTGGACTTACTAAAGGAATTTACATAGTGACTTTAAAATCAGCACTATACACTTTAACTAAGAGTGTAGTGGTGAGATAAAATATAAAAAGAAGCAGTTTTTTGTTTATCGGCCTGTCTGGTTTTACCAGCAGGCCTTTTTTGTGTTTAGGATAATAATTGGTGAGTATCATAACGAATAGCATTAAGGCTAAATCGGCTTAAATGGGATTTTCTCAATATCGCTTGTGCAGGTAAGTATGTAGAGTAGTTGTCAGTGGCTATAATTGATATTTAGCTCTATCTCACTAGCAGTTATAGGGGGTTTTGAAATGTTTAGGAACCATAGCTTTTTCTCCTTACGGATAATTGCTACACATTGGATTTATCAATCTTTTTCTTTTCTGTAAAAAAGATGTTACAAGGGTATGTTGAAATTGTAGGCCTGATGTTTTATAGAAAAATGTAGCATTTAAGTGCATAAAATATACATTCCACCGGTAGGTATTTTTCCGTTTTATGGAGGTAAAAATGATTTTTTGGAATCCAAATATTCCACCTTACAGAATGGTTTAATTGTAAGTATTTGATTTTAAGGCGTTTAATTTTTTGGTTTAGGTATGGTATTTCATTTGAAAGTAGCAGATCAAACGTAAACAAAACTGCATAATACGATGAAAGCTTACACAGTAATTTTCTTAATGATTATCTCAGGAATAGCATACGGACAAAATGGCTATAATTCAAAAAACAACTTTAGCGGACTTTGGTTAGACGATAATGCCTGGAATAAAAGCCAGATTTCGATGGCGAATAACCCTAGTGCTAATGTTGGTGGATCAGTGGAATATGTAGATGTTTATGGTGTTATTACAAGGGATGGTGATTTAACTCTTGGAGGAGGTGCTATAGTTACTGTATATGATACCTTATGGGTGAATGGAGATTTAACAGTGGGGGGAAGCTCTAATTTGAGGGTAAATAACACAGGGTTGTTGATAGTTAATGGAAATTTAAAAACTGACGGAGGTACTGTTACAGTAAATGAAGGAAGAACCATAGTGAAATCTAACCTAGCGGCTGGTGGTGGTTCTGATGTCTATAATTTAGAATCAGGTGTAAACGCTTTGTATGTATATGGAGATGTTAGCCCAAAAGGAGGTGCAGAGTTTAATGATGGAGCCGATCCAAATATCCTTTCAGAGACTGATCTTTTTAATAACGATCCTTCTCTATATAATTATGCCATGTATGGAGTACTTCCTGTAGAGTTCTTATATGTAAATGCTGTTTCTATAAATAATATGGTGAAAATAGCTTGGGCTACAGGTTCTGAGTTGAACAACGACTTTTTTACAATAGAGAGATCAATCGACGGTCTTACTTTTCAAGAAATAGGTAAAGTAGATGGTGCTGGAAATAGCGCAGAAACTATTGAGTATAACTTCGAAGATTATTCTCCTAATAATGGCGTAAACTATTACAGAGTAAAACAAACAGATTTTGATGGTAAGTACGATTACTCAGTGTTAGTTCACATTTTTAATGAGCAAGTGAGAAGCTTAGAAGTAACTGCTTACCCTAACCCAGCTACTGATCAGCTGAATGTAAGAGTGGATGGTTTTGGCTCAGAAGAGGTGATGATTCAACTGACAGACAGCCGTGGTATGAATGTTTTCTCTCAAACATATGACGCTAATTTTGATAATGTAGCAAAGATGGATGTGTCAAGGTTTGAAAAGGGAATTTATATAGTGACTTTAAAATCAGAGCTATATACATTAACAAAGAGTGTGATAGTGAGATAATTTGATAAAGACGCAGCTTTGTTTACGGGCCTGACTAGTTTTGCTAGCAGGCCTTTTTATATTTGTAAGTATGGATGGGATAGATATGAATAAGGCCAGACAGGAAATGGCCGAACTTTTAGAATATAGAATGCCTTTTGGTAAGTATAAAGGGACTAAATTAATGAAGCTCCCTGTAGATTATCTCGTTTGGTTTAAGCAAAACGGCTTCCCGGCCGGTAAGCTCGGGCGCTATCTTCAAATAGTGCTGGAGTTCAAAGGTTAAGCTCTCTATAGTCTTCTTTTTTATTCTCAGATTAGTTTTAACAAGTTAGGCAAACTCATGTGTTTGGGGCTGTGTTGATATGGCAGTTTTTTTATTTTTCAAATCATATTATGTGCTATGATTGACTCACTTAAATTATTTTCTGTAGTAGAATATAGAATAATTTAAATCAGTATAGTTGACTGACTGGATAACTTTAATTTACTTTCCGTCTAAATCTAAATTGAAAGCCTAAACTTACTATGCTCGGATCTCCTATATTGGAAGTGGTAATAGGAATAGTTTTTATTTACCTGTTATTTAGCTTGCTCTCTACTATTGTCAATGAATTAATAGCTTCTATATTCAGACTACGGGGTAAAAATCTGAAGTCGGCCATAAGAAGAATGCTTGATGACGATAGGAGTCAACAGCAGTTATCAGCAGATTTTTATAACCATCCACTCATAAAATACCTAAGCAGAACTGATAAAAGTTTGCCTGCTTATATAGAGCCCAAAGCCTTTTCTAAGGTTTTGATAGAGATTATTCTTTCTGGCAGGAAGGTGGCTAAAGTAGGCGGTGTGGTTAAAGGTACGGCAGATGATATTTTCCATAAGATAGAGCAGTTGGATATGGAAGGTGAGACAGTGGAGCTGCTTAAAACTTTTGCCAGAGAGGCAGGTAATGATTGGAATGTTTTTTCTGATAAACTGGAAAATTGGTTTGAACAGACCATGGATAGAGCAAAAGGCTGGTATAACCGAAAGCTCAAGAAAATAACATTTGGCATAGGCCTGGTGATAGCGCTTGCTTTCAACATAGATACAATTCAGGTATACCAGATTTTAAATAGAAATGCGGAGGTACGAAAATCAGTTTTGGAGTCTGCCGCTAATTATATTGCTTACGCCAAGTCAGATTCTGCCTATACTCCTGGCGGAGATATGGATACTACCACTACTGTGGGGCAGGTAAGTAATAAGTTAGGTAAGTTTTTAGATGAACAGATTCAGCCAAATACAAATATGCTGGGGCTGGGGTGGAATGATGAGAGCCTGCGCGGTTGCGACGCTTCAGTATCTGGGGTAGTCTGTGTTGTTTTGAAGCTGGCCGGGTGGTTCATTACTGCACTGGCCATATCCTTAGGGTCACCTTTTTGGTTTGATTTATTAAATCGACTTATTAGCCTAAGGGGAGTAGGGGATAATCCGGAGAAAAAGGAGCGTAAGACAATAAAACCTGTGGGCTAATGATGAAGGTGCGTTCTATCAGAGACGTCTTTATTCGGTCTAAAGAGCCTTTTCCTTATGATTGGAATAAAAAAGGTGTGCTTTATGCCAATCAGAACCTTGAGGTGATTCAAGAAGTGAAGGGCGGCGTTATTCAAGATAACGCTGTATGGTATGAAGATAAGAATGGAGATTACTATTGGAGCGGGGGCTTTCAGAAGATAGAGGAGCCCGAGCTTATAGAGTTTAAACATCTAATTGATTATTCACAGTTAGTCAAAATTAATGGAGAACTGCCTGCTTTAGGCTCTAGAAAAACAATAATAGCTATTTTAGATACGGGCATTCAAACTCACCCTGACCTGGAGGAGGCCGTTCTAGAGCAAAGAAACTTCGTCTCTGATAATGATGGGGCTATCCTTCCATGGCACGGTACTTTTATGGCCGGTATTATAGGAGGCAGAACTTTATTGACGCGAGGAGTGAAGGGCTTGGCCTCCAACTGTGAAATTCTCGATTACAAAGTGCTAAAAGATACAGGTAGCACTGATATGGATGCTGTGAAAAAGGCTCTGGAATATATTTTACATGGAGGTGGACCTCAGCCAGATATTATCAACATGAGTTTTTCTGTAAGGCCTGGGGTAATAGATTCGCTGATGGCGGAAATAACTGCAAAAGGTATTTTAGTAGTAGGTGCTGGAGGTAGGGATAATTTATTCAAAGACAATAACTGCTCTTTTTTGGCTAAAATACCAGGTGTGATCTCTGTTGGAGCTGCAGAGTCAGTGTACCTAAGTAATAAGGAGAGTAAATACCCTGAGCAGATAGATTTTGTATATCATAATATGAAACAATGGTCTACTTACACTAGTCCATCTTTCTATTACCAGGATCAGGGAGATAGCATCTATACGGCTATTACCAGTGGCTTGCTGGCCAGAGAAATTTCTTTTAATGATCAGGCTGATGTGTTTTCCTTATTAAAACAAAAGGCCTTTAATATTTCTGAATTCAACCCGGAAACCCTTAAAATATATAAATTATGAAGTATATAGCGCTTGCTGTAATGGCGTGCCTCTTTATATCAGTATCTAGGGCTCAAAACCCATATTATGATGCTCTATTTTTGAAGCGATATGGTGAGTTAAAAAATGGAAAAGCTAGTATTGATATTAATGGAATCAATGGTGCTGATACATTGCAACTGAACAACATTTCAGCTCGATATGTGGAGGAAGGGAATAATATTGAGGATATGTTTAATTCTACCAGTGATAATCCTTTTATTTCTATTGTGCCGGGTAAAAAGTCTCAAGCTTCTTCTCCTTCCTCTTTTTTGTCAGGAGCTCTCAATGCTGCTGGTGCAGTAGATGTGACCACTATGGTGGATGGAATGGCTAAGTTTCTGGTGGAGCGTACTAAGCAAGAATTGTCAATTGCCTTTTTTAATGATTTTAAAGAAAAATTAGAGGCTGAAGAGCAGTTAAGATTGCTGTTTCCGGCTACTTACCAAAATTTGAAGGTAATTGGAGATGAAATTTATATGTTTTCAGGGTACATAGAGATGCTTCGGGAAGGATTTAAGAAGGATATTTCAGGTATACTGATCAACATGCGAAAGCTAGTGAATAGTGATGCTATGAAAGCTGCTTTCGAAGCTTTTCCTCCTTTGAAAACCATGCTTTCAGGAGGCTTGTACTTGGCTGATCAGCTGGGAGAGGGGCATCATATTGGTGATGCTATACATAGTTATGTTATTAATGATGAGATTCTTGCTGATAGTCTTAATCTACTTGAGCCAGATGTTTTTGGTACATTAGTGGTCTTTGATTTTGTTTCTCAATCTTTAAGATATGCTAATCCTGAAACAAGGTATTGGATTTCTTTTGATGATATGCAGGCCTTTAAGGATGAGCTTACTTTTAAGATATATTTAGGGTTGCTATTTCAGCAGTTGCATTTGTATGAAAGACAGCGAGGGATTAAGCTTACTTTGGTGGGAAAAGGCGTTAGAGATCTATTGCGTGAGGGGGCTTCAAGCTTAGTGAAACTTTCCAAATTAAGAGATAAGGTTATTGTTCCTGTATTAAGTAAGGGTGCTAGGGTAGATAAGAGCTTTATTCAAATAAAAGAACTTAATAATCATCCTGAAAAAGGAGCAGAGTATCAGAATTACCATCAGCTTTTCAGCGCCTCTTTGGATTTTATGGAGACATCTCAAGGGGTGTATCAAAGTTTGGTGGATGGGCATGAGCTTCAAGAGCTGAGTAACTATATCATGTCATTTCGGTATTTGAGTGATATGCATATGGATATAAGTGAGAAGCAGTATGTTTCTGCTATTTCTGATTTGGCTAGTTGGTATAGAGACTTTGTTATTGATAGAATTACAGAAGGGCCGCTGAAAGAAGAGCACGAGGCATTTTTGAAGGCATTTATTAAATATGGAAATTTTGCTGCCATAGTGGCTAAGGCCGAAACCAGTGACGAGGTGCAGCAAGCTATAGAGGCGGTGGCTCTGCCTGTGGGTAGCTCTCGCATAAAAAGGTATACCTCTTTCAATGTGGCTCTTAACGCTTATGTGGGGCTTTATGGAGGCTATGAAAATATTGAAATCAATGATGAGGATAATTACCAGTTGGCAGCTGGCCTGTCCGCTCCGGTTGGGGTAGCTATGAGCTGGGGAGGGAAAGGCTCGTCCTTTTCAGTATTCTTGTCATTGATTGATATTGGCAGTGTGGCTTCTTTTAGGTTTAATGATGATGCCACCGAGAGTGTGCCGCAGATTCAGCTAAAAGATATCATTTCTCCAGGAGTTTTTGGCGTATATGGTTTTAAAGATGTGCCGCTATCAGCTGGTGCCGGTTATCAGATAGGTCCAAGGCTACACGAGGTTACGGTAGATAATGCTGATATGGTAAGTGAAACCTATGGCCGTTTTTCAGTTTTTCTGGCTGTAGATATTCACATAATAAACTTTCATTCGAAAGCTAAAAAGGATTAAAAATAAAATTAGAGCCTCAGATTAGTGTATTATTAATCGAAATAAAGTCAATCTGAGGCTCTATAAATGTTTTGTGTAAAACGCTTGATGTTACTGGTTTAAAGTGGCCTCTGCATTTTTCATAGCCTCTTCCATTTGCTCGTTTACCTTTATGATGCTTTCTTTTTGATCTTGATAGTATTCCATTACTTTGTCATGATCGGTATTGTCTTCTTGTGGTTCAAATTTATGCATCCACTCCATCATAGCTTCATCGGCTTTTTCCAGTTTTTTAATGGCCTCATGGTATTTTTCAAGATCATTTTCAGTAGCCTTTTCCTGATCTTTACCTATGTCATATTTTTCTTGAAGCTGACCTTTTAATTTCATCAGGCGATCCATCTTGGGCATAGCCTCATCATGTACATCCATCACTTCATCATACAAGTCTTTTTCGGCCCTTTTTTCTGGCGGAACCTCCTTGTTTTCAATTTCTATATCCCTGTTTTCCGTGAATTTGCCTTTCTTACATGCAATTACAGATAGCAATATGAATACAATAATCTGAATTTTTTTCACTTTTGAGTATATTTAATTCGAGGCAAAGGTATCTATAACATTGATTGCACACAAGAGGTGGTTATAATCACATCGCGTATCATATTCATTCCTTTGAAACGATCATCATTTTTTAATAACTCTATTTGATATGCTCAAAAGTATAACCGGAAAAATTGTTTTATTCAGCGTGTTGCTGGTGGTTTTGGCGGTGGCAGGGATCGCCTATTTAAACCAGGATAGTAAAGCTGAAATTGTTGAAAGTGCCACTATAAATCCTGCTTTTAGTGCTTACATAACTTCGTATACGGCGGGGGTAGTACCTTCTGGTTCAAGCATCCGAATTCGTCTGGCTAAAGATGTAGCCGATTCTACTGAGTTTGGTAAAGAGGTAAAAGAAAAACTTTTTGAATTTTCACCCTCTGTAAAAGGAAAGGCCGTTTGGGTGGATACCCGTACCGCTGAGTTTCAGCCTTCGGAAAGGATGAAGTCTGGAGAGACTTATTCGGTGAACTTTCACTTGTCAGAGTTATTAGAAGTAGCTGACGAGCTGTCTACTTTTTCTTATCAATTTCAGATAATAACTCAAAACTATGATTTGAGTGTGGAAAATGTTGAAACTGAAGCGGATACAGAGCTGAAAAAGCTAAGTATAATTGGTGTTGTTTATACAGCTGATTATGCTGCTTCTGAAGATTTTGAGAAACTTTTAGAGGCTACCCAGCAGGGAAATGCTTTGCCTGTCACTTGGCAGCACACAGAAAATGATCATCGTTTTTTAATTAAAGATGTAAAGCGCTCAGACTCTGAAAGCAAAGTAATGCTTAAGATGCATGGTGCAGCTATTGGGGTAGATAGAGACGAGGAAAAGGAGATAGTTATACCTGCTTTAGGTGATTTTAAGGTGGTGGATGTACGCGTGGTGCAAAGCCCGAGTCAGTATCTGGTAGTGCAGTTTTCGGATCCTCTTAAACCTAAGCAAAATCTGGATGGACTCATTACTATTGAGGGGCTAAGCTCACTTGATTATGATATTAAAGAGAATCAAGTATATGTGTATCCTCCTGTAAGGCAGGCTGGAGATAAAAGAGTAACGATATCTTCAGGAGTTAGAAATATTCTGAATTATAAATTGAAAGGTAGTGAGAATCACACCGTTACTTTCGCTCAAGTGCGTCCAGATGTGCGCGTAGTGGGCAAAGGTAATATTCTGCCTAGTACAGAGGGTTTGGTGCTTCCTTTTGAAGCGGTGAGCTTAAAGGCAGTGGATGTGGAGATTATCAAAATCTATGAGAATAACATTGTCCAATTTCTTCAAAGCAATGATTTAAACGGAAGTAGCTATTTGAGGAGCGTGGGTAAGCCCGTGCTTAGAAAGACGGTAGCGTTAAACACTTCTGGGATTGTTGATCTTGGTAAATGGAATCGTTTTACTCTTGATCTTGCAGAGCTGATCAGTACAGAGCCAGGAGCTATCTATCAAGTGAGGTTAAGTTTTAGAAAATATCAATCTGTTTATTACTGTGGAGAGTCAGAGACAGAAGAAGATATGCAGCCTCTTGAGGAAATGAACTGGGAAGATGATGATCAATTTAGTGCCTATGACTCATATAGATCATATGAGTATAACCCTGATTATAGATGGAGAGAAAGAGATAACCCATGTCATGTATCGTATTTTATAGACCATGATCCTGTTATTAAAAATGTGCTGGCCTCAGACCTGGGTGTAATTGCTAAGAGAGGAAATGGCGGACAGCTACAGGCATGGGTAACTGATCTCAAAACTACAGAGCCTAAATCTGGAGTAAGGGTCGATGTCTATAATTTTCAGCAGCAGGTAGTAGGCTCGGCCATTACAGATGCTGATGGTATGGTGATCCTGGATCTTAAGGAGCGTCCTTTTGTAGTAGTGGCTTCTGATAATCAGCAAAAAGGATACTTGAAGTTGGATGATGGCTCGTCACTTTCTCTAAGTAACTTTAACGTAAGCGGGTCTACTGTTCAGGAAGGTATTAAAGGTTATATTTATGGAGAAAGAGGCGTTTGGAGGCCAGGCGACACGTTGCACCTTACCTTTGTTTTAGAAGACAAGCTTAAGAAAATTCCTGAAACACACCCTGTAATCATGGAGTTGTACAACCCTTCTTGGCAGCTAACGCAAAAAACAATTAGAGCTGAAGGTGAAAACGGATTTTATAAGTTTGAGATGGTCACCAGCCCTGATGCTCCTACAGGTAATTGGACAGCTTCAGTAAAAGTGGGAGGAGTTGAATTTTCTAAAAACATTAAGATTGAGACCGTAAAGCCCAATAGGCTGAAAATAAAGCTCGATTTTGGTACAGATAAAATTACTAACAGTAATAATCAGGTTAATGGGGACCTAACAGTAAGCTGGCTACATGGTGCGCCTGCCAGAAATCTAAAAGCGGAATTTGAGATGTTATTAGCGCCGGCTAAAACATCATTTGAAAAATACCCTGCCTATAATTTTGATGATCCTGCCCGTCACTTTAGCAGTGAGAGTAAAAAGATATTTGAAGGATATGTTAATGAAGAAGGTAAGGCTACAGTAAATGCTAGTTTGGCTACTCATAATGAGGCTCCAGGTATGCTTAAGGCCTATTTTACTGGTAAAGTGTTTGAAGAAGGTGGTAATTTCAGTATTGATAATTTTTCATTGCCTTACTATCCTTACGAAACCTTTGTTGGCATGAAGCTTCCGGAGTCTAGAAACTGGAGCAGATTATTTTATAATAAGCCTAATCAGGTAGATATAGCTACGGTAGATGCAGATGGAAATCCGGTTACAAGAAAAAATGTAGAGATAGAAGTATATCGTTTAGATTGGAGATGGTGGTGGAACCAGGATGGTGAAAATATTGCCAATTATATCAGTAGATCTAGTCTTACGCCAGTGGTAAAAGGAACAGCCAACACTACTAATGGTAAGGGAACTTTCAATTTTGATCTTGATGATTGGGGTAGATATTATATCCGAGTGTGTGATCCTGTAAGTGGTCATTGTACAGGAGAAGTTCATTATACTTCATGGGGTGGTAGCCGTGATGAAATGCCTGGTGGAGCAACCATGCTTACGTTTACTGCTGATAAAGATAAATATAAAGTGGGAGAGGAAGTGTCTCTAAAAATACCTAGCAGTAATAAAGGTAGGGCTTTAGTAAGTGTTGAAAATGGAAGTAGAGTATTAGAATCTTATTGGGTAAATACTCAGCAAGGAGAAACTAACTTTGCTTTTGACGTAACCGAAGCCATGGCTCCTAACATTTATGTGTTCGTTACCTTGATTCAAGAGCATAAACAGACGGTTAACGATCTACCTATCAGACTGTATGGTGTTATTTCATTAGGAGTAGAAAATCCTAATACTATTCTTGAACCACAGATAGCTATGCCCGATGTGTTGGAGCCAGGGCAGGAGGTGTCTATTACTGTTTCTGAAAAGAGTAAGAAAAAAATGACGTATACCGTGGCTGTAGTAGATGAAGGGCTGTTGGATCTGACTCATTTCCCTACGCCTAATCCATGGGGTTCTTTCTATGCCAGAGAGGCTTTAGGGGTGAGAACCTGGGATCTTTTTGATTATGTAATGGGAGCTTATGGTGGTAAGGTGGAGCGTTTGCTGGCCATAGGTGGTGATGAAGAAGGAACTAAAAATGCCACAGCTAAAGCGAATAGGTTTAAGCCTGTAGTGAAATATATGGGACCTTTTACTATTAAGCCAGGAGAAGCCAAAACGCATAAATTCACTATGCCTCAGTATGTGGGCTCTGTCAGGACAATGGTAGTGGCTGGTAATCAGGGAGCTTATGGTAATGCAGAAAAGGCTACTCCTGTAAGGCAGGCGCTTATGGTGCTAGGAACACTACCCAGGGTATTAGGGCCTGAAGAGCTGGTAAAATTACCAGTAACAGTTTTTGCTGCCGAGAAAAAAGTGAAGAACGTAAAAGTAAATATAGAGGCCAATGATCTCTTTGAAATAGTGGGTAGTGATTCTAAGAATATCACTTTTAATGAAATTGGAGAGCAAGTGGTTTATTTTGATTTGAAAGTGAAATCTAAGCTAGGTATAGGTAAGGTTAAGATTAATGCCACTGGAGCGGGTGAAAGATCACATGCTGACATTGAGCTTGATGTAAGAAATCCTAATCCTCCTATGACTAAGGTAATTGATGTGCTGCTACAGGAAGGCGAAGATTGGAATACCAGCTTTGAGGCTATAGGCATGGCAGGAACTAACCTGGCAACTTTAGAGGTGTCTAACATACCACCTATTAATCTTAAAAAGAGGTTGAAGTATCTTATTCAATACCCCCATGGCTGTATTGAGCAGACTACCTCATCGGTATTTCCTCAGTTATACCTTTCATCTATGATGAACCTTGATGAGAAGGAAAAGCAAAAAATAGAGAAAAATATTAATGCCGGAATTAGTCGCTTAAGAACTTTCCAGAAGAGTGATGGCGGATTCTCTTACTGGCCTGGAGGTGATGACTCTAACAGTTGGGGTTCATCTTATGCAGGACATTTCTTAATAGAAGCAGAGAAGAGAGGATATAGTGTTCCTTCTGACCTTATCCGTAAGTGGAAAAAGTATCAAAGAAGAAAGGCTGCTGAGTGGAGAAATAATAACAGCTACTACAGTGATGATCTTATGCAGGCTTATCGTCTCTATACTTTAGCCCTTGCTGGTGCACCGGAAGCTGGCGCTATGAACAGGTTGAGAGAAGAAGGTAACCTGAGTGTAAGCGGTGCTTGGAGACTCGCAGCTGCTTATGCTAAAGCAGGGCAGAAAGAGGCTGCTCAAAAGCTGGTTAGTAATTTATCTACTGACGTAAAAGACTATCGTGAGCTAGGATATTCTTATGGATCTACCCTGAGAGATGAGGCAATGATATTAGAAACATTGAGCTTGTTAGGTAATCAAAAGGAGGCTTTTGCTCTATTGAAACGAATTTCAGGTAGAATGGCTTCGGAAGAGTGGATGAGCACTCAAACTACAGCTTACTGTCTTATCGCTATTGGTCATTTCACAGGAAATGAAAAAGGCACCAAATCTATCAAATATACCTTTGCCATGAACTCTGGTAAATCGGTGACTGCAAGCACGGAGTTGCCTGTGTCTCAGTCTGAATTGGGAGTTAAAGATAGCGGGTCTAATTCTCTCAAGGTTAAAAATGATTCTGACGGACTGCTTTATGCCCGAGTGATATTGGAGGGTACGCCAGTGAGAGGAAAAGAAGAGGCTTCTTCTAATAACCTAAGAATGAGGGTAGAGTATATGACAACAAATGGAGATCCTATTGATCCTACTAGCCTAGAGCAAGGTACAGACTTTGTGGCAGAGGTTACAGTAGTTAATCCAGGTCTAAGAGGAGGTTATGAAAATCTTGCTTTAGCTCAAATATTTCCTTCTGGCTGGGAGATTCATAATGCCAGATTAAACGATATGGATCAGTTCACCAGTGGAGACGTTCCCGATTATCAGGACATTCGTGATGATAGAGTGTATACCTATTTTGATTTGAAGCGTAATCAAAGCAAAACTTTCCGAATTCTTTTAAATGCCAGCTATCAAGGTACTTATTATATGCCAGCCATACAATGTGAGGCTATGTATGATAATAGCATTAGCGCTACCTTGATGGGTAAAGAAGTGGAAGTGGTGAAAGCAGGAGGTGTTCAATGATGATATAGGCACTTGAATAATTAGATATACAAGCCTTGGTTAGTTCATTCTAATCAAGGCTTTTTTCGTTATAAGGCTCATTACGTTGTTCTTTTAATATAGCCATTGCCTTTTCTTTAATAACAGCCGCTACCGGCTTCTGCTGTATTTTGCTCTCCAGCCATTCTATAATATCAAAATATACAAAGGCTCTTTTCTCGTAAGGGTTGTTTTTTAATGAGAGTAGCTGACTTCTAAGCTTTATGAATTCAGGGATCAGTTGGCTTTCTTTAAATTGATAGCTTAGTTTTTTTAGGAAATTGAGAATGTATTTTTGGAAGTTATGTAAGTCATCTTTCTTCAATAAAAACCGATACGTGGAGCGGATGTAATAATCAATTACATCTACATTGCCTAGTTCATAATGGCTTATCAGGTTGAGGATTCGGGCAAAAGAGTGTACATCTTCTCTGATGTCTACGTTTTCCGAGTTTAAAATACGATTGAGATAAAATATGGCTTCATTATAATCTCCATTACCAAAATATAGGCAGCTGGTTTTGTAGTACATAATTAGCTTGGAGTGATTATCTAGAAGTGAAGTGAAATGCTCTAAGCCAGTTTGGATCTTTTTCATTAGAGCAACACCAATGTCAAAATCCCCAAGCATGAAAAAACGGTTAAACTCATGTACATAGGTATATTTAATGAGCCTCAACCGAATGTTTTCATTCATTACGTTTTTAGGAAACTGCCTAATTTCTCTCAGTTGCCTGCTGGTTTGTACAAATTCATAATATCTGAACTGTTTGTATTGAGCTATTAATAAATTATTGAGCGCTCTAATGTAAGCTTCTATTTTTGAGGTACGTATCTGTTTGTGTTCATCAAACAAGTCGGCACATTTTCGAGCATATAAATAGCCACTTTCAATATCCTGAATAAAGAAATAATACCCTACATAAAGATTGTAGAGATTGAGTTTTTCATCTAATGAGAGTTTTTTTTCATCATAAGAGGGCATGCTGGAGTTGAACATTTCCCTCAATTGCTCAAAATCGCTCTCGTTTCTTATAAATCCTATTTTTAAGTACAGGGCATTGAGTTTGGCAGAGAGGTTAGTGAAAATATTAATATTATTAATGCGATTGTTAGTGTCCTGTACTTCTTCAATTATTCTATTAACTCTCAGTTGGTTGCCTTGCCCTACGGTTTGGTTGATTACATTTTTCTCCCATTTCAATATCTCCAGCTGTAGTTCTAGGTTCCCGGTTTTTAACGCTTGTTTTTTTGCTTTTTTTAAAATGGAAGCACACTGATCATACAAACTGCGATTAAAGAGGATTTGCGCATAATCAATCATTTCTCTTATCTGTATATCTATAACAGAGCTTTGATTATACTGCCTGATGCTTTGAAGGATTTTCTTGTATAAATGAGATTTTAAGTTAGAAAGCTGGGCAGGATTTAAATCCGGATCTTTCTTTAATAATTCATTGTCATCAAAATGTTTTTGGTGATCAATAAGGTCGAATAAACGGACATATTTCTTGGCAGAATTATCATTTTCAGAGTTGACAAATACCTTGAAGTATCGCTTTTCACTTTTTTTTAGCGATTTAATGAGCAAAAATAAAACGTCTGATTTCTCCTTAGACATCGTAAATATATTAATTTAAAAATCGCATATATGGCAATTATAGTCAATTTATAGCGAAAAAAAGAGCATTTAGAAATTGTATTTACTGCTTATTTAGGTAAGGCCAAAGTATACATACTCCTTACATTTGATGTCAATAAATTGAAACGGAACCATTTTAATATGAACAACAGAATTCAAATTTTTGACACGACTTTAAGAGATGGCGAGCAAGTGCCAGGATGTGGCTTGTCTAAAAACGAAAAGATCACAATAGCAAAAGCACTTGAAGAGCTGGGAGTGGACGTGATAGAGGCTGGTTTCCCTATATCTAGTCCGGGAGACTTTCAGTCTGTAGAAGCTGTTTCTAAAGAAGTAAAAGATGTTACGGTTTGTGCACTTTCCAGAGCGGTAGAAAAAGATATTGAAGTAGCAGCTGATGCTGTGAAACATGCTAAGAGGCCCAGAATACATACAGGTATTGGTACTTCTGATCAGCATGTGTTTACTAAAATAAAAACTACCAGAGAAGATATTTTGTTGCGTGCGGAAAGATGCGTGAAGTATGCTAAGAAATTTGTAGAAGATGTAGAATTCTATGCAGAGGACGCGGGCCGTACCGATAATGAATTTCTTGCTAAAGTTATTCAGGTAGCCGTAAATGCAGGTGCTACTGTAGTGAATATTCCTGATACTACTGGGTATTGTTTGCCAGAAGAATATGGTAAGAAAATCAAATTCCTTTGTGATAATGTAATAGGTATTGAAAATGTAGCTATTTCAACACACTGCCATAATGATTTAGGCCTAGCCACAGCTAATAGTATAGAAGCGATTAAAAATGGAGCTCGTCAGGTTGAATGTACTATTAATGGTATTGGAGAAAGAGCAGGAAACACTTCATTAGAAGAAGTGGTAATGATCTTGAAAAAACATAATTGGTTAAACTATCAAACAGGTATAGATAGCACTAAAATCTATCCTATGAGTCAGTTGGTATCTTCCACTATGAATATGCCTGTGCAGCCTAACAAGGCCATCGTAGGTAGCAATGCTTTTGCTCACTCATCAGGTATTCATCAAGACGGTGTAATCAAAAACAGAGATAATTATGAGATTATTGCTCCTGAAGAAGTAGGGGTAGATGAGTCTTCTATTATTCTTACAGCTCGTAGCGGAAGAGCTGCCTTAAATTTCAGAATGGGCAAGCTGGGAGTGCAATTGAGTAAAGATGAGTTGGAAACTGTTTACGAAAAATTCCTTGAAGTAGCAGACAGAGTAAGTGTAGTGAATGATGCTGAGCTTAAAAGCTTGGTGAGTCAGTACTTAATCACCAATACAAATTTTTAATTTTTTAATATTTCGATGTCAAAAACACTTTTCGATAAGATTTGGGATAAGCATGTGGTTCAGGAAATTGAAAACGGACCGCAGGTTGTATATATAGACCGTCATTTTATACATGAAGTTACTAGCCCACAGGCATTTGCAGGGCTAAAAAGAAGAGGTATAGGCGTCTTCCGTCCTGAGCAGACGGTGGCTACTGCTGATCATAATGTTCCTACTATGAATCAGCATTTACCTATTAAAGATCAGCTTTCACGTCATCAGGTAGAAACTTTGGTGAAAAACTGTGATGAGTTTGGGGTGGAGCTCTATGGCTTAGGACACCCTTATCAAGGGATCGTTCACGTAATAGGGCCGGAATTGGGAATCACACAGCCCGGTATGACTATCGTATGTGGAGATAGCCACACTTCTACTCATGGTGCTTTTGGTAACATCGCTTTTGGTATAGGTACTAGTGAAGTGGAACAGGTTTTTGCCACTCAGTGTATTCTTCAAAAGAAGCCCAAAACCATGAAAATTCAGGTGGATGGTAAGCTGAAAAACGGGGTGCTTTCTAAAGATATTGTATTATACATTATCTCTCAGATCACCACTGGCGGTGGAACTGGATATTTCATAGAGTTCTGTGGCTCGGCTATAGAGTCACTTTCTATGGAGGCTCGTATGACTATCTGTAACATGAGTATAGAGATGGGAGCTAGAGGAGGGATGATCGCTCCAGATGAAATCACCTTCTCTTATTTAAAAGATAGAAAATTCGCTCCTAAGGGAGAAGAGTGGGATAAAAAACTCGCTTACTGGAAAACATTAAAAACAGATCCTGAAGCTAAGTTTGATAAAGAATATCACTTCAAGGCTGAAGATATAGAACCTATGATCACCTATGGTACTAATCCAGGAATGGGTATTGGTATTACGCAGAGTATCCCAGGAGGTAATGGTGAGGCCAGTGCCGGTCTGAAAAAATCACTGGAGTACATGGATCTGCAAGGTGGAACGCAGCTGTTAGGTAAAAAAATTGATTATGTATTTATAGGTAGCTGTACTAATTCTCGCATTGAAGATCTTAGGCTGGTAGCCAACTTGGTTAAAGGAAGGAAAAAAGCAGAGCATGTAAATGCTATGATCATCCCAGGCTCCAGGCAAGTAGAGGATCAGGCTAAAGCTGAAGGTATCGATAAAATATTAGCCGAAGCTGGTTTTGAGCTTCGTCAACCAGGCTGTTCGGCCTGCTTAGGTATGAATGAAGATAAAGTACCTAGAGGAAAATATTGTGTTTCTACTTCTAACAGAAACTTTGAGGGTCGACAGGGACCTGGAGCCAGAACCATGCTGGCCAGCCCACTTACAGCAGCGGCGGCAGCACTTAACGGCTATATAACTGATGTTAGAGAAATGATAGAAGACTAAAATTACAGATGGATAAATTCGATACATTAATATCAACTTGCGTTCCTATTCCTTTTCAGGATATAGATACTGACCAAATTATACCTGCCAGGTTTCTTAAAGCTACTACCAGAGAAGGCTTTGGTGAGAACCTTTTTTGCGACTGGCGCTATGATGACAAAGGAAATGCTAATGCAGATTTTGTCTTGAATAAAGATACATATTCAGGGAAAGTGCTGGTAGCAGGAAAGAATTTTGGATGTGGTTCTAGCAGAGAACACGCTGCATGGGCTATTTATGACTACGGTTTCAAAGTAGTGGTAAGCAGCTTTTTTGCAGATATTTTTAAGAATAACGCTCTGAATAACGGCTTGCTGCCTGTTCAGGTTTCAGATGAATTTTCAGAAAAGCTTTTTGATGCCATAGATGCTGATCCTAATACAGAAGTGAAAGTAGACCTAGATACTCAAACCGTAACATTGGTAGGATCAGATATCAGTGAAGAGTTTGAAATTAACCCTTACAAAAAGCACTGCCTTAAAAATGGCTTTGATGATATAGATTTTCTGCTGAGTAACCTTGATAAGGTGAAGGCTTATGAATCTGATAGTATAATGAAATAATGATGGGTGAAACAATCCTCTCGTAGGTTTATCCGGTTTAGGTTACCCTACTTCCGAGGATTGTTCCTTTTAGCAAAATATAAGAATGAAGAAAAAAATAGCAATATTGCCTGGTGATGGGATAGGTCCTGAAGTTACAAAGCAGGCATTAAAGTCACTAAAATCTATAGAGGAGGCCTTTGGCCATGAGTTTACTTACACAGAAGCTCATGTGGGTGCTGCGGCTATAGATGCTACAGGCGATCCTTTTCCTCAGCAGACTGAAGATGTTTGCCGTGCTGCAGATGCCATATTATTTGGTGCTATCGGCCATCCTAAATATGATAATGATCCGAAGGCTAAAGTGAGGCCAGAGCAGGGATTATTGGCTATGCGTAAAAAGCTTAATCTTTTTGCTAACGTGAGGCCAGTAAAAAGTTATGATGCCCTGCTTTCTAAATCGCCCTTAAAAGAGAGCATTATTCAAGGTACTGATTTCGTAGTGTTCAGGGAGCTAACAGGGGGTATCTACTTCGGTCAGCCCAGAGGAAGATCAGAAGATGGCAACCAGGCTTTCGACACTTGTAATTATAGCAAAGAAGAAATCACCAGGATCGCTAAGCTGGCTTTTCAGGCAGCTGGTAACAGAGGCAAGAAAGTTACTTTGGTAGATAAGGCTAATGTTTTGGCAACTTCCAGACTTTGGAGAGAAACCGTTCAAGAAATGGCTTCTGATTATCCAGACATACAATTAGATTTTATGTTTGTAGATAATGCAGCCATGAAAATCATCCAAAATCCTAAAGATTTTGATGTGGTGCTTACAGAAAATATGTTCGGAGATATCATTACCGATGAGGCCTCTGTTATTGCGGGGTCTTTAGGTATGCTGCCTTCAGCATCAATAGGTACAGCACAAAGCCTTTTTGAACCCATTCACGGTTCTTACCCACAGGCGGCAGGTAAAGATATAGCTAATCCTTTCGGTGCTATTCTTTCAGCAGCCATGCTTTTAGAGTATTCATTTGGTTTAGTGGAGGAGAGTAAAGCCATTCAAGATGCCGTGCTTAAGGCGGTGGATGATGGTTTTGTTACTGAAGATATAGATAGAGAAAACCCAGTAGGAACGGAAGAGGTAGGAGATAAGGTGGCTGCTTATATCAAGGAAATGTTAGCCGTGTAGCCATGGCCATGGAAAAAAACATACCACAGCCCTATTATTTCAAAAACTATTTAGTTAGCTTTAAAACAAAGAGCGACAATGAAAAGCGTAAACATCAATATTTCCCTGATTATTATTAGCGTCGTGGTGAGAACCATGAGGGATTGGTGATGCTATGTCTATAAAATTTTATAGAGCGCCAATCCTACCGAGGGTTGGCGCTTTTTTTATGATTAAAATTTAAAAGCCATGTACTACAACAACGATACTATCGTCTTTCAAAATGGCAAATGGCTAAAGGCTAAAGACGCCTCTGCCACCATGTATAACCAAACACTACACTATGGAATAGGTGTGTTTGAAGGTATTAGATCATATAAGAATGTGAATGGCTGCAACATATTTAGAGCCAAAGAACATTATGACCGTTTGCTATATTCGGCCGCTAAAATGCACATAGAGCTGCCTTATTCGATAGAAGAACTGGTGAGTATCACCTATGAGTTGTTGGATAAAAATAACCTTACGGATGCCTATATAAGACCATTAGTTTATCAGGGGATGAATATGGCACTTACTCCGGCCTCGGAAACTAACGTGTTTATAGGAGCTTGGGAGTGGGCTAAGTATCTGGGAAATGGGCCGTTAAATGTAATGATCTCTTCTTATCAAAGACCCAACCCTAAGTCTTGTGTTATGGAAGCCAAAGTGGTAGGGCATTATACAAACTCTGTATTGGCTACCACTGAAGCTAAAAAGCTAGGCTATGATGAGGCTTTGTTATTAGATATACATGGCAATGTAGCTCAGGGGCCTGGGGCTAACGTTTTTTTTGAAAAAGACGGCGTTTTATACACTCCTCCTGCCGGAAATATTTTACCAGGTATAACCAGAGCCACTATTATGGAGCTAGCTAAGGAGCTGGAAATAAGAGTAATAGAAAAGCATTTTACACCAGAAGAAGTATATGATGCTGATAATGCATTTTTCGCGGGTACAGCGGTAGAAATAACGCCCATAGGAGCTATTAATGGTGAGAAATTTAAAGGTAATTGGGATGAATCAGCCAGTAATAGTTTATACATGATGTACCGTAATAAAGTGCAGCATAATGAATATCAAGGACTTACAATTGTATAGATAAATGTCAGAAAATCTTAATAAATACAGCAAAGCAGTAACACAAGACCCTACACAGCCAGCCGCTCAGGCTATGCTGCATGCCATAGGGTTATCAGATGAAGATCTTAAAAAGCCTCAAATAGGTGTGGTAAGCACTGGGTATGAAGGCAACCCTTGCAACATGCATCTCAATGATTTAGCTAAAGTGGCTAAAGAAAGTATCAATAAAGAAGAGCTCATAGGCCTTATTTTTAATACTATAGGTGTAAGTGACGGTATTTCTATGGGTACACCGGGTATGAGATACAGTTTGCCTTCAAGAGACATTATCGCAGATTCTATTGAGGTAGTGGTTAATGCACAATCGTACGATGGCGTGGTAACGGTAGTAGGGTGTGATAAAAATATGCCCGGAGCAATGATTGCTATGGGCCGATTAAACAGACCGGGGATACTGATATATGGAGGAACAATTGCTCCCGGATGTTATAAAGACAAGAAATTGGATGTGGTAAGTGCTTTTGAAGCGCTTGGTCAAAAAATAGCAGGATCTATCTCTGAAGAAGATTTCAGCGGAGTCGTACATAATGCATGCCCCGGAGCAGGAGCTTGTGGAGGTATGTATACTGCTAATACTATTGCTTCTGCCATAGAAATGCTAGGCATGAGCTTGCCTTATGGTTCCTCTAATCCGGCTACTAGTGGAGAAAAAGACGAGGAGTGCTCTCGAATAGGGGCAGCTATGAAAAAGCTGATAGAGCTGGATTTGAAACCTCGTGATATTGTTACTCGAAAGTCTTTTGAAAATGCGGTAAAGCTGGTTACAGTGCTCGGAGGATCTACTAATGCTGTATTGCACTTGCTGGCTATAGCTAAGGCCTTTGAAATTGATTTTGATATAAATGATTTTCAGAAAATAGGTAATAGCACCCCATTCCTGGCAGATCTAAAGCCAAGTGGTAAGTATCTTATGGAAGACTTGCATAAGCATGGAGGTGTGCCAGCTGTAATGAAACTGATGCTCAAAGAAGGTATTATCGATGGTAGCTGCATGACTGTGACAGGTAAAACTTTAGCAGAAAACTTAGAAGAATTACCTGGTTTGCCAGAGGAACAGGATATTATTAAGCCGTTCTCTGACCCTATTAAAAAAACAGGACACATCAGGATTTTGAGAGGGAATCTGGCTCCTGATGGAGGTGTGGCCAAAATTACAGGTAAAGAAGGAGAAGTATTTGAAGGACCAGCACACATTTTTGATAGTGAATATGATGCTAATGACGGGATAAGTAACGGAGAAGTGAAAGCTGGTGAAGTGGTGGTGATCCGTTATGAAGGGCCTAAAGGCGGCCCCGGCATGCCGGAAATGTTGAAGCCTACAGCAGCTATCATGGGAGCAGGTTTGGGTAAGTCTGTTGCATTGATAACTGACGGTAGATTCTCTGGGGGTACACACGGTTTCGTAGTAGGCCATATCACTCCTGAGGCCCAGGATGGAGGCCCGATTGCTTTAGTAGAAAATGGAGACATTATCCGCATAGATGCTACCAACGATACCATAGAGGTGCTGGTAGATGAGGAAACTATGAAAGCCAGAAAAGAAAAATGGATAGCTCCACCATTGAAAAAGACTAGTGGAGTATTATATAAATATTCAAAAAGTGTTTCATCTGCATCTTTAGGGTGTATAACTGATCTTTAATTATGGATACATTAACCAAAACAGTTGGTGAGAACGAAGAAATTTCCAAAAAGAATATAAGTGGATCTGAGGCAATAATCAGATCGCTTCTAGCAGAAGATGTCGGCACTGTGTTTGGTTATCCAGGAGGTGCCATAATGCCAACATATGATGCTCTTTATCACTTTCAGAAAGAGCTTAAGCATGTAATGACGCGTCATGAACAGGGCGCAATACATGCGGCGCAAGGAATGGCCAGGGTAACCGGTAAGCCAGGAGTAGTATTTGCTACTTCAGGGCCAGGAGCCACTAACCTTATCACTGGTCTGGCAGATGCCAAAATAGATAGCACGCCTCTGGTATGCATTACCGGGCAGGTGGCCTCTCCATTACTGGGTACAGATGCTTTTCAGGAAACTGATATTATGAGCATTTCTATGCCTGTAACTAAATGGAACATTCAGGTAACTAAAGCTGAAGATATACCCGGAGCAATAGCTAAGGCCTTTTATATTGCTACCTCTGGTAGACCTGGTCCTGTACTCATAGATATCACTAAGGATGCTCAAGTGGCTTCTTTTGATTTTACCTATAAGCACTGCACGGGTTTTAGAAGTTATGTTCCTAATCCTGCTATAGATTATGATGAAATTGAAAAAGCTGCCGCTCTGATCAATCAGGCGAAAAAGCCCTATATCCTTTTTGGACAAGGTGTTATATTGGCCAATGCTGAAGATGAGTTTAAAGAATTTGTAGAAAAAACAGGTATACCTGCTGCATGGACATTGCTAGGTTTATCTGCTTTGCCTACCGACCATCCTTTAAATGTAGGTATGCTGGGCATGCATGGAAATTATGGGCCTAATGTACTTACCAATGAATGTGACGTGCTTATAGCCATAGGCATGCGCTTCGATGACAGGGTTACTGGAGATTTGAATCGTTATGCTAAGCAGGCCAAGGTTATTCACTTGGAAATAGACCCTGCCGAGATAGACAAAAATGTGAAGTCAGACATAGCTCTGCTAGGACATGCTAAGGATCTATTGCAGGTGCTCAACACCATGTGTAAGGAGAATAAGCACGAAGCATGGCGTAAAAAGTTTGATGAGTATAAGGCCATAGAATTTGAAAAAGTAATAGAGAAAGAACTTAATCCTACTAAGCCCGGACTTACTATGGGCGAAGTGGTGAGAAGAGTGAATGACCTAACTGATAGTGAAGCTGTAATAGTTACAGATGTAGGTCAGCATCAGATGGTGGCTTGTAGATATGCTACCTTCAAAAAGTCTAAAAGCAACGTTACTTCAGGTGGATTGGGCACCATGGGCTTCTGTTTGCCAGCGGCCTTAGGAGCAAAGCTGGGAGCGCCTGAAAGAGAAGTAATAGCTATTATTGGAGACGGAGGTTTTCAAATGACTATTCAGGAGCTCGGCACCATTAGCCAAACAGAAGCTGCTGTGAAAATCATTATTCTTAATAACCAGTTTTTAGGAATGGTTCGCCAGTGGCAGCAGTTGTTTTTTGATAAAAGGTATTCGTCTACCGAACTTACCAATCCTGATTTTGTGGCTATAAGTAAAGGTTTTGGTGTGGAAGCTAGCACCGTAAGTGATAGAAGCAAGCTGGATGAAGCACTAAAAACGATGATGGATTACGAAGGATCATACTTGCTGGAAGTGATGATAGAAAAAGAAGATAACGTGTTCCCAATGGTGCCAACTGGTGCTAGTGTGGAGGATATCAGATTAGAGTAACCATAAATAATAATAAAGTGAAACAGTCATACACCATAGTAGTATTTACAGAGAATAAAATAGGGTTACTGAATCGTATTTCTGCTCAGTTTACCCAAAGACATATCAATATCGAGAGTCTTACTACTTCAGAGTCAGAGTATCCTGGTATTCACCGCTTCACAATAGTGATAGAGGATACAGAAGAGAAAACCAGGAAAGTAGTGAAGCAAATAGAAAAGCAGGTAGAAGTGTTAAAAGCTTACTGTTTTACTGATGCTGAGACCATACATAGCGAAATCGCTTTGTACAAAATCAAAAGAGAAGATGATCTTGATTTGGAAAAGCTTCACAAGGTGGTAAGAGATAATAATGCCTTTGTGAAGGAGATGCTTAATGGTTTCATAATCATAGAAAAAACAGGTACTAAGGAAGAAACTCATAAGCTTTTTGATGAGCTGTATCCTTTTGGTTTGCATGGATTTGTGAGGTCTGGAAGGGTATCATTATCGAACCAAATGAGTACTTTCAAAAGCTACCTAGAGGCATTGGAGACACATTCGAAAGAAATTATAACAGACAATTTTTAATACAAATAACTAATTAACTAGAACATGGCAAAAATTAATTTTGGCGGAGTGACAGAAGAGGTGGTGACCCGTGAGGAATTCCCATTGGCAAAAGCTCAAGATACATTAAAAGAAGAGACTATAGCAATTATTGGATATGGAGTGCAAGGCCCAGGTCAGGCGCTTAACCTTAGAGATAATGGCTTTAATGTTATTATTGGACAAAGAAAAGAATCTAAAACCTGGGATAAAGCCGTTTCTGATGGTTGGGTGCCTGGTGAAACTCTTTTCGAAATAGAGGAGGCTTGCGAAAAAGGAACTATCATTCAATATCTGTTATCTGATGCCGGCCAGATTAGTTTGTGGCCAACAGTGAAAAAGCATCTTACTGCAGGAAAGGCGCTTTATTTTTCTCACGGCTTTGGAATTACTTATAAAGAGAGAACAGGTATTGTTCCGCCGGAAGATATAGATGTTATTTTGGTGGCGCCTAAGGGATCAGGTACTTCATTAAGAAGAATGTTCCTTGAAGGCAGAGGGCTAAACTCAAGCTATGCTATATTTCAGGATGCTACAGGTAAAGCAAAAGACAGAGTGGTGTCTTTAGGCATAGGTGTAGGTTCAGGATATCTCTTCCCTACCGATTTCAAAAAAGAAGTATACTCAGATCTTACAGGCGAGCGTGGTACGCTTATGGGAGCTATCCAAGGTATATTTGCTGCTCAGTATGATGTACTAAGAGCTAATGGTCACTCTCCTTCTGAGGCTTTTAATGAAACAGTAGAAGAACTTACTCAGTCTCTTATGCCTTTAGTAGCAGAAAATGGAATGGACTGGATGTATGCTAACTGTTCTACTACTGCCCAAAGAGGAGCTTTAGACTGGTGGAAGAAATTCCGTGATGCGTCTAAGCCTGTATTTGAGGAGCTATACAAAGAAGTAGCAGCAGGTAATGAAGCACAGAGATCAATAGATAGCAATAGCAAGTCAGACTATAGAGAGAAGTTAGAAGTAGAGCTTAAGGAGCTTAGGGATTCTGAAATGTGGCAAGCAGGTTCAGAAGTGAGAAAGCTCAGACCTGAGAATAACTAATAAAAACAACTTTAGGTAGCAGGCAGTCATTTTGTGACTGCCTGTTATTTTATAACAACTTTTTTAATAAGATCATGAAGCCGGAAGTGAACAAAGCAAGAATATCAATAGATAATATATTAGCAGCAGCAGAAAATTTAAAAGGTGTGGCCATTCGTACTCCTCTAATGCCTAACCCTATTCTTTCTGATAGGTTTAACGCTAATATTATGCTTAAGAGGGAAGATCTTCAGGTGGTACGATCTTATAAGATAAGAGGAGCTTATAATAAAATAGAAAGCCTTTCTCCTGAATTATTGACCAATGGTGTGGCCTGCGCCAGTGCTGGCAATCATGCTCAGGGTGTTGCTTTCGCTTGTGCTAAAAAACAAATTCAAGGCACTATTTTTATGCCTACCCCTACGCCGAGTCAAAAAGTGAATCAGGTGAAGATGTTCGGGAAAGAGTATGTGAAAGTGGTGCTCACAGGAGATACTTTTGATGATGCTTTTGAGGAGGCATCTAAGTTTTGCCAAGAAAATCAGGTGATGTTTATTCCTCCTTTCGATGATGAAAAGATTATTGAAGGACAAGCCACTGTAGGTAAAGAAATACTGGAAGATAGCACCGAACCTATTGATTATCTTATCCTTCCTATAGGAGGAGGAGGCTTGGCCTCTGGTATGAGCAGTTATTTTAAAACCCTCTCTCCATCTACTACCATAATAGGTGTAGAGCCAGCTGGGGCACCGTCTATGCGTGCTTCTCTGGATCAGGGCAAAGTAGTCATACTAGACAAAATAGATAAGTTTGTAGATGGGGCAGCTGTGAAAAAGGTTGGAGACCTTACTTTTGAAATCTGCAAAGAGCTTTTAGACGATGTTATAACCGTTCCTGAAGGTTTGGTGTGTGGTGAAATATTAAGACTTTATAATGAGCAAGCCATAGTGGTAGAGCCTGCTGGTGCATTGGCTATTACAGCTTTGGAAATACTCAAAGATAAAATTAAAGGCAAAAATGTGGTTTGCGTAGTGAGTGGTAGTAATAATGACATTACCAGAACTATGGAAATAAAAGAACGGTCTATGCTTTATGAGGGGCTTAAACATTATTTTATAGTCAATTTCCCTCAAAGAGCTGGTGCCTTGAGAGAATTCCTCATAGATGTTTTAGGGCCTGATGATGATATATCTCACTTTGAATACTCTAAAAAGAATGCCAGAGATAGAGGACCTGCACTAATAGGTATAGAGCTTAAAAGGAAAGAGGATTTACAACCATTAATGGATCGAATGGGGCGTAAAAATATTACGTTTGAGTATGTAAATGATCAGCCTCAATTCTTTCATTATCTACTCTAAATAAGTATTTGGTTAATACATAGAGTGTTATGATTTTAATGTTAAGTTGTAACCACTGTGATAGGATTTAAATTATAAGTTTAAAATATTAGAGGTGAATTATCTTAGTCAGAGTTGTTCATTTTCTTTAAGATTGTACGTATACTTAACTTTTATTGTACTTATATTTAGCTGATTTTTTAATATTTAATTTTATGAAACTTATACCTGTTGAAGAAAACGACCGATATGTTCTTAGTGTTGATGAGGAAATAAGTCTGGTCTGTTTTAAATGGGAATCTAACTTTTTGTCTAAGGATATTTTTAAAGAGGTGGTATCTCATTTGTCTGAATTTGTGTTGAATAAGAAGCCATCTTTCTTGTTGATAGATTCCAGGAAATCTAACATAACTATTACGGATGAAATACAGAAATGGCACGACGATACTATCGTACCTAGATATATTGATGCCAACATTAAAGGGATGGCTGTATTGAATTCTGAAAGTATTTTTTCTGATATAACGCATAAAAAGACTTTTGGGAAAGAGAAGGCGAAACAAAGTCTTAAAACAGAATTTTTCTCTGATGAGAAAGAAGCTTTGGATTGGTTTAACAATCTTCAATCTTTTAACTAGCTAGTCCGTCTGTAAGTAGAGTCTTAGTGCTAATCGATTGATTTTAATCAAGATTACCATTAAACTTCAGAGGTTAAATTTTAAATATTAAGATAGGTTCACTATTCTCTATTGATATTGTACTCTATCTTATGTATCTGAAAATTATTAAACTTTCTTTTGATAATTTCATTATACTATCAAACGATAAGATCTGCTATGAATAAATTTTTACTGTTAAGTATTCCTCTTCTGTTCTTTGTGCAACTATCCGTGGCTCAGAATTCCATTTTTACTGATCGCCCTAATACTACTGATGCTATTCAGTTGCTGGCTCCGGGGATGCTACAGGCGGAGCTGGGCTACTCAAGAGTAAAAGAAGGGGATTTTACTTCTAGTGATATTCCTAACCTTAATTTGAAGTACGGAATATCTAACTGGCTAGAGATGAGAGTTCAGACATCTTACGGTAGAGATAAAATGGATATTGAAGGTTTAGATACTCTTTCTAATGAAGTAGACGGCCTTAAGCCAATTACTATAGCTCCAAAAATTAAAGTAGTAGAGCAAAATTTTTTGAGGCCCGCCATTACCTTTGCTCCTGTTTTTACTCCGGGGAGTATTGGCGCTGAAGGTTTTAAAAATGATCATTTTAACTATGGGTTCAGACTATTATTAGAACATGTTTTTAATGATAAATATTCATGGTCACATGGCTTTGGTGCCAATTGGGATGATTCTAGAGAAACCACTTGGGCGTATTCAACGGCCTTTTCAGCATCTTTAGCAGGTAATTTAGGCGCTTTTGCTGAAATCTACGGCTATTTTGCCCATGATTTTCCTTCATATCATGTGTTTGACGCCGGCTTTACCTATGGCGTTACTCCTGATCTCCAGTTAGATCTTGCAGGAGGTCTGCCATTGAGTGATACTGCTCCAGATTATACACTGACAGTAGGAGTAAGCTGGCGAACCAGCTTTAAATAATAATTGGAAGAAGTGACGATACTATAAATCGAAAGATGGCAATATTAGACACCTTAAAAGGCTATCAAAAGTTTTGTGAATCACACATATTTCTTGGTTAAGGTGTCGCATGCCTGGTTTCTCAAGCTCTTAATTCTCCTCTGTTCTATTAGGTAAGGTTATCTTTATTTGTTCGTTTTAGAAACAGTATAAGGCCGTAAATTTTACTGTGATTTATACGGCAACCGAATTGACTGTAAAGTCAGAATTTCCATAACATCATTTGGAAGGTATTGAATAAATATGGTTCGCTTCTAGAATCGTTTATCTTGTGAAGGATGCATTTTAGTGACATCTTTGCTGCCAATTAGATTCGAGATTTCTTTTCACTTTTTATAAAATCATTTCAATGCGAATTATTATCACCTGCCTTCTACAGTTGGCATTTTTAACTTTAAATGCGCAAAATACTTATCAATCTTTGCTATCAGAATGTAAGGTAGAGGGTAGCGTTACGGTTTATAATTATCAGACGGGTCAGTACATTACCAATGATGTAGAGGATAGCAATAGGCCCACACTTCCGGCATCTACCTTTAAAATCATTAACTCATTAATTGCTTTGGAAAATGAGGTATTAAAAGATGATAAGGAGTTAGTGCCTTGGATTGGCAAAGAAAATTATGATGAGTCAAAATACGGTAACAGACCGGATACTTACCGTGATATGTCGTTAGCGGATGCTTTTAAGTTTTCAGTACCTTGGGTGTATGTAGAATTGGCCAAGGATTTGAGTAAAGAGCAGTATAAGGAGGTGCTTGCCAAAGCGGCCTATGGAAACAATAATCTTTCAGTGGAGGGATATGATTTCTGGAATTTTGGTGGTTTTGCAGTGGCGCCAGTAGACCAAATAAAGATGCTTATAGGCCTTTATGAAGAAAAACTTCCGTTTTCAAAAAGGTCATTCGGCATAGTTAAAAACATGATGGTGGAAGAAAAAACTGATAACTATACGCTAAGAGCTAAAACAGGCTGGACTAATAAAGATGGTCGAGATATAGGCTGGTGGGTTGGTTATGTAGAAAAAGGAGAAGAGGTTTATTTCTTTGCTACCCGAATTACCAAAAATCGTAATGAAAAAAATGATCAGTTTCTTGGTTGTAGAAAGCATATTACTAGAAAGGTATTGCAAGAATTGGGTGTGCTTTAGGTTGTGATATAAATTTTTAATCTTAATTTAAGATTAAAAAATAATCAAATATTTTAATTATAATATATTTTACATATATTATGTATATTAAATATTATAAATAATTAACTTATTAAAATCTTAAAACCATGTTATTCAACCTTAGAAAAACTGTTTTCGCCACCCAGTATTTTGTCTTTGCTAGTGCATTGATAATTGGGATGTTTGCTTCATGTAATGAAGAGGAGGAGTCTACAATGATAAGTGAACCTCAACAGCATAGAGAGACGTTGTTTTCAAAAGATTTGAAGGTTTATGATCAGTCTGGGAGATATTATGTAACCATGAGAATTAGTGCTAACACTGAGGTGTTGCTTCAGGAGAATACTTCTGGTGTGTATAAGCTGATAGTTAATGAACAAGTGAATGAAAGTAAGCAAGCGCAATCAGGTGATGAATTAAGTTCAGTTGATTTTGAGGACGACGAAGTGATAATGATAGATCATTTGGATAACAACTTGGATCAAAATGTAACGAGTTATTCTATTGCATATACTGCACCAATTCCGTCAGAGAATTCAAGGGCTGGCTGGATTTGTAAAAAGCGCACATATTTGCATAAGGGCTGGGAAGCAGATAAATTGTATCTCAAAAATGAAAACGGGGTTAATAGGTTTAACGGTTCAGTCTATTATTTGAAGCAGTATCTAAATTCTACTACTTTTAATGCCATGACCACTAGTGATATCACAGGTGGAGTGAATAAATGGACTTTGAAATCAGGGTTTGGAGATATGACAGGTAAAGGAGAAGTAAGTGAATGGACTACGTGTGTTGATGGCTATAGTTATGGAATGGCGGTAATAGTAAATACCAAAAAGTGTGCTGATTATAGTTATACCTTTACTGATTTGCATTGTGGAGCTGAGTAATATAAAATAGATATACTGGAAAAAAAGGAGGGCTGTAGTACCTCCTTTTTTTGTTAGCTACTACTCTTTAATTGACGCTGATTTAAAGGAACATTGTGGAGTTGATATCGTTATATTCTTGGGTGTTTTTCACATGAAAAGCACAGAATATAAAAGTGTTATAAAATATAAAATGATATGGTAAAGCAGATAATATTAGCAGAGAGACCAAAGGGAGAGCCTAATAAGGAAGCATTCAAAATGGAGGAGCGTGAGCTGCCCGAGTTAAAGGATGGAGAAGTATTGCTTACGGGTAAGTTTTATTCCGTAGATCCATACATGAGAGGTCGTATGAGTGATTCTAAGTCATATGTAGCTCCTTTTGAAGTAGGAGAGCCTATAAGTGGAGGAGTAGTGGCTCAGGTAGAAGAGAGTAAAAGTAGTGATTTTGCTAAAGGAGATTATGTAATTGGTAACTTGCCATGGGCTACACAAACTGTGGCTGAAGCTAAAGAACTTAGAAAAGTGGGGGAAGAAGATGTGCCCTTACATTATTACCTTGGTGTACTGGGTATGCCTGGACTTACCGCTTATTTTGGGTTGATGGACATCGGTCAACCGAAAGAGGGAGAAACTGTTGTGGTATCCGGAGCTGCAGGAGCAGTAGGGTTAGTAGTAGGGCAGATAGCCAAAATACAAGGTTGTAAAGTAGTAGGCATAGCTGGATCTGATGAGAAAATAGAGATGTTGAAAAGTGAATTTGGCTATGATGAAGGTATCAATTATAAAACCGCAGGTAATATGCAAGAGGCGGTGAAAAAGGCTTGTCCTGATGGCGTAGATATTTATTATGATAATGTAGGCGGTGAAGTCTCTGATGGGGTAATAATGAATCTTAACTTTCATGCAAGAATTCCACTGTGTGGGCAAATATCATTATATAACAGTAAAGAGACTCCTACAGGGCCAAGAATACAGCCTATGTTGCTCACCAGAAGTGTTCTAATGAAAGGCTTTATTGTGAGTAATTATCAAGACAAATTCCCTGAAGGAATGAGAAAGCTCGGTCAATGGATAAGGGAAGGTAATGTGAAGTTCACAGAAACCATTGTGGAAGGCTTTGATAAGCTTCCAGAGGCTTTCTTAGGACTTTTTTCCGGGAAGAATCAAGGAAAAATGATAGTACAGGCTTAAAGGCCATTTCATTACATCTGGAAAAGGTTATTTTAAAGCACCCTGCTTTAGAATAACCTTTTTTTATGGCTGTGTATGTTCGTATACTTTAAATGATTATATTATACATCTCTTAAAGGTAATTTTTGCTTTCTTTTTATCAGATCGATATCTTATCTTTAATGAATTTTAAAGTTTTGATTCGGTAATTATAACTAGTGGATAAGGAAGAAAAAGAACGCTTGAAAGTACTTCATTCATATCAAATCATGGATACTGATGTGGATGTTATTCTTGATAATATTACTGCACTGGCATCTAATATTTGTGAGGTACCTATATCTTTAATCTCTCTTTTGGATGATAAACGGCAGTGGTTCAAGTCTAAGGTAGGGATTGATGTTACAGAAACACCAATAGAGCAGGCTTTTTGCTGGTACCCAGTAAGAGAGCGACAGTTTATGCAGGTAACTGATGCTACCTCAGATGATCGGTTTGCGGATAACCCACTAGTTACTAGTGATCCCAATATCAGATTTTATGCGGGTTGCCCACTTTTGAGTCCTACAGGCCATGCTTTGGGCACGTTATGCGTTATTGATGATAAGCCGAAAGAACTTACTGAAAAGCAAAAGGAATCTTTAAAAATGCTAGCCAAGCTAGTAATGGCTTACTTGGAGAAGAGTAAGGAGCAGCAAGTTCTTATGGATGTCATTAATACTAAAAATGACCTCTTCCACCTCATGAGTCATGAAATAAAAGCTCCACTTAATGAGATTATGGGAGTTTATTACCTGTTAGATGATCCTAAACTGGGCTATAAGATAGAGAAAAAGGATGTGCAGCTACTGAAAAATTCTACTGAAAATCTTTTTAATGTAGTTAACGAGCTGTTGGATAATGATGAGATGTATGGAGGGGAGCTTAAGGATAAGCAGATAGTTTTTAACCTTAAATCATTATTAGGAGAGCTTATTACAGAGTTTAAAAATGATAAGGATAATCTAAAAATCAATTATGATCTGGCTATTCCAGATTTTTTAGTAGGTGAACCGCTACGGTTAAAACAGCTTCTAAGATTATGTCTTCGTAGATTCGCTAAGAAAACTCCTAATTTGCTAGTTCTTTTTATAGAGCTTTTAGAAGAGGGGGAGGAGCAGCTTAAGGTGTCTTTTTCAGTGTCGCGAGCTGATGGCTTAGGGCATTTCACAGAAGATACTGATAATTTTCCTATCACTTTTACCGAGCAGCTGATAAAGATGCTTGGCGCAGAACTTGAGCAGACAGAAGACGCCATCAATTTTACGCTTTATCTGAGAAAAATGGATTATTCTTCTGGTATGGCCCAAATGAATAAAGATGAAAATGTGCTGGATGGCTTAAAAGTGCTTTTGGTTGAGGACATGGAAACAAACCGGTACATAGCAGGTAGATTTCTAGATTCTTGGGGTATTAAATATGATGTTGCTCATGATGGTTTTGAAGCTTTAAAGCTAGTGGGGAATCATTATTATGATCTCATTCTTATGGATTTACAAATGCCAGGAATGGATGGCTATGAAGCTACTGAGAAGATAAAAAGTATAGAGGCGGGTAAATATAGTTCTATACCCATCATCGCACTTACGGCATCAGTAACATTAATGGGTAAGGGGCGCTTTAGCGATAATGGGTTGGAAGGTTTTATCTCTAAGCCATTTAACCCTCAGGAGCTAAAGTCATCTATCCTTAGGGTGGTTAAACGGAGTGTTTAAGTTCCTTGATTTTAACCTCCAACGTAGTCAGTGTGGCTTGGGTGGAGTCTTCTATTTCTTGAATTTCACTGTTTAGGTCGCTAATTTCGTTTTCTTCTACCTTTTTAGTGGTTTCTCTCAGTTTGGTTAACAACTTATCCAGGCTGAAAAGCTCAAAGGATGGTTTAAGTTTATGAATCAGTCGATGCATTTCATTGGTATTAGATTCATTGGCAGCGTTGCGAAAATCATCATAAAACATTTTAAGCTCTTTATTAAATGATTCTATCAGAGTAATAACAAAGGTGGTGTCATTTTGAGCCATTTGATAGATCAAGGTGAAGTCAATAGTGTCTTCAGTTATTTCTGATTTAGCGCTCTCTTTTGATGGGTGAGCAACAGCGCCAGCTTTCTCTACAGCATGTAGCATTATTTTTGATTTAAGCTCTTCTGGGTTAATCGGTTTGGTAAGGAAATCATTCATGCCTACTTTCATTACTTTTTCTTTAATGTTAGTGGTGGCATCTGCAGTAAGTGCAATTATTGGTAGCTGATCATAAGCTGAATTTTTTCTGATTTCCTGTGTAGCTTCGTAGCCATCAAGCACGGGCATTTGTAAGTCCATTAGCACCAGATTATAGGTGTTGGTGGTAAGCTTTTCTATGGCCTGCTGTCCATCGTCAGCTACTTCAACCGTTATCTGCCAGTTTTCTAGAAATTTAGTAGCTATCAACTGATTTACTACATTATCTTCTACCAATAGTATTTTTAAGTTAGCTAGTTCTTTCACGTTTTCTGTTTTAGGACTATTTGTAACTAAATCTTTTTTTGCTTTAGGAAAAGTAATGTTAAACCTGAATTCAGACCCTTGGTTAACTTTGCTAATCAGCTCTATGTCTGAATGGTGTAATTCCAATAGTTTTTTGGTAATGGCCAGGCCTAGTCCGGTGCCTCCAAATTTTCTGGTGGTCTCTTTTTCGGCTTGTGTGAATCTTTCAAAAATATTTGCTTGGTACTCTTCAGGTATACCAATGCCCGTATCTTTAATAGAGAAGCTTATAGTAGCCTCATCTTGAGCGTCTTTAAGTAACTGAATGGTAATGCGGACAGTACCTTCCGAAGTGAATTTAACGGCATTACCTACCAGGTTTACCAGAATTTGATTAATACGTGTGGTGTCGCCGATCAGACTTTCAGGAATGTCATTATCATAAATGAAAGCTAGCCTGATTTGTTTTTCCTGGGCTTTAAACTGAAATGATTTTCTGATATTATTAGCCAGTTCTTTGAGATTAAAAGGAACTGTTTCCAGGGTTATTTTCCCTGCTGTTATTTTATTGAAATCAAGGATATCATTAATAAGAACTAAAAGATTTTCGGCTGAAAACTGTAATGTTTTTAAGTTTTCTTCCTGATGTGGAAGCTTCTCTTCCTGTAATAGAAGGTGAGTCATGCCTATCACGGCATTCATAGGGGTTCGAATCTCATGGCTCATAGTAGAGAGAAACTCTTCCTTGGCCTGGGCAGCGAGTTCTGCCGCCTCTTTTGCGTTTTTCAGTTCCTCTTTATGGAGTTTTTCAAGAGTAATATCTTCTGTAAGCATAATGATGCCACCGATTTTTCCAGAAAGATCATACCAGGGTCTTACCTCCCATTTTAACCACTGAATGCTTCCATCATGTCGTTCAAAGCGATCCTCTTCCGCCTTGCAGATTTCTCCAGCAAGTGCTTTTTGATGCGTGAGCTTCCATTCTTCTCCTATTTCAGGGAAGATTTCATAGTGAGATAGACCAATAATTTTTTTATCGGACAGTTTATAGTTTTTGTACCATTTGTCACTGGCGGCGATGTATTTCATGTCAGTGTCAAACATGGCTATGGCTGCAGGGGCAGCATCTACAAAGGCAATAAGTTGCTCCTCGCGCTTGCGGTCATGGCTAATATCTTGAAAAACTCCATAGAGTTTAATTGCGGTATTGTTTTGTATTACGGGTTGCCCGATAGTACGAATGTACTTGTAGTTACCTTTGGCTGATATAATGCCTAGTTTCAAGTCCCAACTATCACCAGTTTTTACACACTCCTCTATGGTTTTAGATATTATGGGCAGTGATTCTGAATCATAAAAGTTAACAGCCTCTTCTAAAGTAGGCACATAGTCCTCATCCACTTCATGAATTTTTCTGGTTTGTGAAGACCAAAATATTTCTTGAGTTTGTAAATCTACCTCCCAGTGGCCTATTTGAGCCATTTTCTGAGCCTGATCTAAGAGGTCAGATTGTTTTCGGGCTTCAAATTCTGAGTTTTTCCTGTGAGTAATATTGCTGCCTACTATTATGGCACCTATAACAGTGCCATCAGTATCGGTAACAGGGCGGGCATTAACGCTTATAAAAATGCCTTTTTTAGTAATATTATTAATCACATAGAGCTCATAGTTATCAATATATTCGCCATTTAGCACTCTATATTTTGGGTGCTCCTCCATTGATAGAGGCGTTTCTTTATCCGGGTGCAATATATTGATAGAGCTAGATGTGATTTCTTTGACCGGAGTTTTTAGGTCAAAACCAAACATTTTCTTACCTGCAGAATTTACTTTGATCAGTTGCCCTTCTGTATTATAAACGGCTACAGATTCAGACATGGAATTTAAAATGTAATTGGTAAGATCAAAGGGTTGATCTTTGCTGTCTATTTTGGTAGGGGCGATGATTGACGCTACTACCGATCCTTGCAGGTTTTCTTTTTCAGAAAAGGAAAAAGAAATGGTTTGTTTTAAAGCAAGCTTTTTGTTGAACTTAAGCCAATAAACGGCTTTTTCTTTCTTTTGGGAGAGTTGTAATTCAAAGGCTTTCTCTATTTCATGAGCGTTAGTGGCCTGCTTCCAAAAAGGTTTACCTATGAGTTTATCTTCATCAATTCCTATAAATGAGAGAAATGATTTATTAGCATAGGTAATATGACCTTGAGCATTTACGCCATATATCAAGGCCTCTAACGTGTCAAGAAGGTTTTTATAATCTACCGCACTTTGTAACATACTACAATAATATTAAATACTCGCAGAAGTCTTGGCTGAAGTAATAAAATCGACTTTTTGGTTAAAAAATAAAACTATGTTAAGTTAATAAATAATGGGGACATGCCTCTTTTTTGAAGTGCAGATGTATGGGGTAAGCATAAAAAGAGGCTGGCTCAAAAGTATCTGCTTGATTTAGTGTCATATTAAAGTACTCAAAATATCTCCCTGTTTAGAATAATGGAGATTTAGAGAGACTAATAGGACTTGAAAGCTACTTTTAGGCCAGCCTGCTACTGATTAATTGATGTTTTCTTTAAAACTTATTGTTTTAATTTTATTCCTAATTCATTTAACTGATCTAAATGGATAGCGCTAGGAGAATCAATCATAACATCTCTACCAGCATTGTTTTTAGGGAATGCTATAAAGTCTCTGATACTGTCTGATCCACCAAATAAAGAGCATAGCCTGTCAAAACCAAATGCAATACCACCGTGCGGAGGAGCTCCATATTCAAAGGCATCCATTAAGAATCCAAACTGTGCCTTCGCTTCTTCATCAGAGAAGCCTAGCTGCTTAAACATGCGCTGTTGGATTTCGCGGTCATGGATTCTTATCGATCCACCACCTACTTCTACACCATTGATAACCATATCATAAGCGTTCGCTTTCACTGCACCAGGATCTGATTCCAGTTTATCAAGATCAGCCGGAGTAGGCGAGGTGAAGGGGTGGTGCATAGCATGGAATCTAGAGGTGTCTTCATCCCACTCTAAAAGAGGGAAGTCTAATACCCATAGTATTTTATAAGTATTTTTATCTCTCAAGCCTAGCTCGCTACCCATGTGTAGTCTTAGCTCGTTAAGTGCCTTACGGGTATGATTGGTTTCGCCACTCAATACCAGCATAAGATCACCTGGCTTAGCACCCATGGCATCAGCCCACTGCTGTAAGTCTTCCTGGCTGTAGAATTTGTCCACCGAAGATTTAAATGAACCATCAGCGTTACATTTTACATAAACTAGGCCTTTGGCTCCCACTTGTGGTCTTTTTACGAAGTCTGTTAATGCATCTAGTTGCTTTCTGGTGTACTCAGCGCAGCCTTCTACGCAGATACCTACTACCAGTTCAGCACTGTCAAATACATTAAATCCTTTGTTTTGAGCTAATTCATTAAGCTCAGTAAATTTCATGTCGAATCTTGTGTCAGGCTTGTCAGATCCGTAATATTTCATAGCATCGTCGTAGCTCATACGATCGATTTCTGTTATATCAATGCCTTTCACCGTTTTGAAGAGGTGTTTTATCATGCCTTCGAACGTGCTGATGATGTCTTCTCTCTCTACAAATGACATTTCACAATCTATCTGTGTAAACTCAGGCTGGCGGTCAGCTCTTAAGTCTTCATCTCTGAAGCATTTGACTATTTGAAAATACCTGTCGAACCCAGATACCATTAGTAACTGCTTGAAAGTTTGTGGTGATTGAGGTAGTGCGTAAAACTCGCCTGGGTTCATCCTTGAAGGTACTACAAAATCACGAGCACCTTCTGGTGTAGATTTTATCAAAACCGGGGTTTCTACCTCAGTAAAGCTTTGAGCGTCTAAGTAAGCTCTTGCTTCTTGCATAATGCGGTGTCTTAGCAAAAGGTTTTCTCTTACGTTATTCCTTCTAAGATCAAGGTAGCGATACTTCATGCGAAGGTCATCACCACCATCGGTGTCATTTTCTATAGTAAAAGGAGGGGTCTTTGACTTATTAAGTATTTCCAGATCAGAAACTTTTACTTCAATTTCTCCTGTAGGTATTTTATCATTTTTAGAAAGGCGCTCTATTACTTTTCCTGAAGCTTTGATGACAAACTCTCTGCCTAGCTTATTGGCGGTATCCAATATAGCTGCTTCTGTATGTCCTTCTTCAAAAATAAGCTGAGTAATGCCATACCGGTCGCGAAGATCAACCCATATAACACTTCCTTTATTTCTTATGCGCTGTACCCAGCCACATAATACTACATCTGAATTTACATCGTTAATTCTTAATTCACCACAAGTATGTGTTCGAAGCATGCTAAAATATTTTAATTTTGGTGGCCCAAAGTTAAATGTATTTCATTCTGAGTAAAAACGATACCGTATAAATTTCGCTTATATCTATGTTAAAGCTTTCTATTTTATTATTCATGTTCCCTTTGCTGCTTTCAGCACAGGATAAACTGGTAAAAACTAAGGTGAATGATGATATCACCGCCAAGTTACCAGAAAACTTCTACCCTATGTCGGCAGATGATATTGCGCAGCGTTACCCTTCGGTACGTAAACCGCTGGCAGCATATACTGATGATAGCCGCTATGTAGGGTTTAGTATCAATATTTCTGCCACCCAGTGGATGCCCTCTGATGCGGCCATTGCTAAAGATTTTTTTAAGGCCAGCCTCTTTAATTTGTATGACGAAGTAGAGGTGATTAGTGAAGGTATCAAAGAAATCAATGGACGTGAGTTTATCTATTTTGAGTTTGACTCCCAAATAAATGGTGAGCAGAATAGTTTTACCAAAAAAGGTCCTGTGCGTAAATATGCTTATGTTCAGTACCTGATTGTGAGGGGGAAAACTGTTGTATTTAGCTTTAACTGCCCTATGCAGCTCAAAGAAAAATGGCAAGAGGCGGCAGGTGAAATTATGAACAGCTTAAAAGTAAAGGGGAGCTTATAATGGCATTAACCATACATAGTGATGAACATTACATGCGAGAGGCCCTAAAGCAGGCTGCCATAGCCGCGGAGCAGGGAGAGATACCCGTGGGAGCAGTGGTGGTAGCTAATAATACCATAATAGCTCGCGCTTATAATCAAACAGAAGCTTTAGGCGATCCTACAGCTCATGCAGAAATGCTGGCATTAACATCAGCCACAAATTTTTTAGGAACAAAATACCTTTCTGACTGTTCTTTATATGTAACATTAGAGCCCTGCGGAATGTGCGCAGGAGCCTTGTACTGGAGTCAGTTAGGAAAGCTGGTATATGCAGCTGCAGATGATAAAAGAGGGTTTATGACTATAAACCCAGCTATGCTGCACCCTAAGACTAAAATAGTGCGGGGCCCTTTTGCGGAAGAGGCAGGGCAGATAGTTACGACGTTTTTTAAAAGGTTGAGAGATAAATAATTCGCCTTTTTTAGAATATGAAAAATGTTTAACTAAAAACTAATAAAATTATGGCTTTCGAATTACCCGATTTACCGTATGCTCATGATGCGCTTGAACCGCACATAGATGCAAGAACAATGGAAATTCACCACGGTAAGCACCATTCTGGATATACAACAAAACTTAATGATGCTATTGACGGAACTGCTATGGCTAGCAAGTCTATAGAAAGCTTACTGGCTGAAGATACAGATAATAAAGCAATACGAAATAATGGAGGTGGTTTCTACAATCACAGCTTATTCTGGAAAGTAATGTCACCTAATGGTGGTGGAGAACCTACAGGAGCATTAGCAGAAGCTATTAATGCTGCTTATGGTTCTTTTGAGAAATTTAAAGAAGAATTTTCTAATGCCGCTGCTACACAGTTTGGCTCTGGCTGGGCTTGGCTATGCGTGCATAAAGGAGGTAAAGTAGAAGTTTGCTCTACAGCTAACCAAGATAATCCACTTATGCCAGGGATTGGCTGTGGAGGTACTCCTATTTTAGGATTAGACGTATGGGAGCATGCTTACTACCTGAACTACCAAAACAAAAGACCAGACTATATTTCTGCTTTCTGGAATGTAGTGAACTGGGATCAGGTAGCTAAAAATTATGAAGAGAATAAGTAAATAAGACCTATTTACTAGTTGCGACGAAAAGGTGCCCATTGTGGCACCTTTTTTTGTTTTTTGGCGTATTTCAAAACTTTATATCCTAACATAACTGGCGTCATCCCGGCCGTAAGCAATTGAATAATCTCGCTCAGAAAGCAAATATCACTTATACAAAGAACCCCGCAAACTTAAAAACAGCTTGCAGGGTTCGGTTTTCAGAGGAAGCTCTTATTTGCTTTTTTCTTCTTCTATAAATTCCAAAGCGGATTCGAAGCAGCTTTCTAATTCTTCATCTAAAGGATCATATGCTGTTTGAATAGAGGCGAATTGCTTCATCCAAGTTTTGTCATTCATTCGGGCGCGTATCCATTCTTCTGCTGCAGGGTTTTGACAATAAAATATCACTCTTTCTGCATCAGAATTGCCTCCATCTCTTAAGAAGAGCTTTATCATGGCTTCCAATACACCTTCTATTTGTTCTTTGGAGAAATTTAAAGAAGGATTAATCTTTGTGTCATATTGAGTAGTATAGATGCTGGAGAAAATAACCTGTTTTTTCTTGTAACCTGCTGGAGTAAGTGGAGCCATCACCTTTTCCATAAAATAATCATAAACTGAAGGTAGGTGTGCTGAGGTTAAGAAAAATACAGCGGCACTTTGTATAGACTTTTCCCAGGAGTAATCACTATCAAATAGATTAGGTGCCACTTCAAAAAGGGCTTTGGCCATTTCCAGATTAGGATCATCCTCACCTTTTATGAAATTAGGGAAGTCTTCTCCAAAGAGCTTTTCATTGATATCATGAGCGCTAAAATCTGAGTTTACAAATAAATGTAATAATGCCTCTTTTTTATTCTCAATATCTGCCCTCCATAGGTATACAAAGCACATGCGTTGTAGATCTCTGCCTTTAAGGTTCATTAATGTTTCAAGGCGTATTTCTGGAGTTAGTCCATCGAGGTAATCGAATATGTTTTTCTCAATTTTAGCTTTTTCTTCCGCTGGGGTTTTGAACCTGTCATAGCCTTCTATGAATTGGTCAATGGCAGCTATATGTTCTCTCAATGCAGCTACATTTTCATTTTGCTCACCCAGTACGGCCAATATATCCTGATATTCTTTAGATACTTCATTGCCATTAAAATAAAAAGCCGCTGTAGTTTTTAGAGCCTCTTTGTCTGACACAAAATCACGCACATCCCAAAGCATAATTTCTGCAAACTTTCTCTTATGCTCATCTTTCCACACATTTTTGTAGGTGAAGAGCTCATTGACTAGTTTATCAGCATGGCTGGCTTTATCTTCAGTGTTAGGATTACAGGCGTATACATAAGAGAGCAGGCAAATGTCTTTCTGATCATCTTTCACTAGAGCCTCAAATTCATTCCATTGGTTGTACTTCTTGAGATTGTTTTTCAGCCAGCGCATTCTTGTAATCAGGTTGTCCTCTACTTTAGGATACATGATTATTGAATTCCACCAGTTCTGCAAATTATCACTACCGCCTCTGTAACTTTGAGATTGGGTAAAGAACACTAAAAAAGCCCTTCTTCTTAAAAAGATCTCTTTGGCTTCTTCACTTTTCTTTATTTCGATGTCATAAAAAGCATCTGTGTTCTCGAAGAATATTAAGGTATCGTAGATACGGTACATTTCGTCGTCTAGCTGATGCTCTTTTACTATGGCAGCTACTTCATCATATCTTTTATCTAAGCTGAAGCCAAAGTGCAATAACCAGTATAAGGCAAGGTGCGGATCCGTAGGAAACTCACTTTTTTCTTCCTCATAGCTTTTGTTGATGTCATCGGCATCTTCAAAATGACCAAAAGGAGATGGGGTAGTTCTGTGGAGTCAGTCGATAAATAAATCAGAAATCCACTGATACCTTTCTAGTAAAGTAATGGGAGCTACTTTTCTTTCAATAGGCTCTTCTTTATAGTTAACGCCGTGTTTTTTAGGGCTTTTTATGATTACTGAAGATATGCCGCCACCATCATGACTATAGCCGTAAGTACCCGTGTTGCTCCTGCGGTCTACTACTACCCAGTCGCCAGCACCAGGATATATATCGCCTTCTTTTATCTGGTGGTCTTCATATATTCCGTCGAGCTTCTCAAAGCCAGCCAGGCTACCGTAGTAATCTTCCCAGTAAGTCATCATGTTAATAAATGCATTGATTTTAAACGGGGTGAGGTCTACTTCAACCTGCTGATCGAAATCTAGAAACTGCTCTCCTTTTTTGATCTTATCTAAGATTAAATCAGGCTTGTATTCATAAGAGGAACCGTATTTTGCTTCCTGATAAATGCTTTCATCAGAGATATAACCATTGTAAGGAGTTGCTTCTTTATCGTAAGTATATCGCTCATTTTTGTTGCCTGGCTTATGCTGATGTAGCAGAATGTGAGCATGTGGAGGGACGGCAGCATGTATATGGTGGCTATCAATCAGTATATTTGTTACAGTTGTCTTTCCTGCTATAAATAATGGACTGAGTATAGCGGAGATGATCAGATTCTCTGCAGTAACGTTACCTGTTACTATGACCTGCCCATCATTAAATATAAGCCCTGTTTTAGGCCCTTCTTTCATTAATAGAGAGCCCTTTACGTTAAGGTTTCCATTTATGATCAGGCACTGACTATTGAGGAGGGTAAAATCACCTTCTTCATTTACATCATTATCTATAATCTCAAATTTGCCTGCTCTGAAATTGTCAAAATGACTTGAAAAGTCACCATTCAATAACAGTTTCCTTAATTCAGGGTGATTTATCAAAAGATCTCTTTTGCGATTATATTCCTGCTGGCTGTTATCTAACTTTGCAAGGGCATTTTTAACTTCCTCTTTTTGTCTGTCAGATGCGGTATCGTGCGGTGATAATTCAAATTTCTTTAATTGCTTGTCGGCTAACTTAAGCCAGGCCTCCTGGTCATCATAGAAATTGAAAATCAAAGAGTCATTAAACCAGATAGTGGCATAGTTGGCATGAATATGTAAGTTGGCTTCAAAGTCAAATTCATCTGACCGGTAAGCTAGCATGCGCTCTTCTTCTTGATTCTGAAGTTCTTCGAAGTCTTTCCCGCTTAGAATCTTGGAAATTTCTGAAACATGAACAGGCTCAAAAGTATTTTTCTTTTTCGATATCTTCTTTAGCCCACTGCTAACTTCAGACATATACATTTGCTCGCCTTCAAAATCCTTTATGAGATATTTATTTAGATTTTTCAGCGCTACAGGCTTAGATACAAAGTAATATCTTTTTTTAATATCTGTGCAATGTACAAAATAGCACTTCTTTTCTAATGGATCTTTATCTCCCTTTTCTAACCAAAAATATAATTGCTGTTCTTCTAATAAAAAGTTGGTCTTTTCGAGTCCTTCCATTGGAAGTAATTCGACAGCGTTTTTCAGTAGTGTTTGGCGGCTATTCTGTGATGCTTTCCTCTCTTGTCCCGGCATTATGATTGAATTTTTTGTTGTTGTTTTAGTAAAACTAGATGATTTATAAGGGTTTATGAATTTTTGTGATTGCAAATTTTCATGAGCATTGAATTTTCACGGAATTCAGGTAGGGGTGATTACTGAATACTACTAAGGTAAAATACCGCTGGTTGAAGTGGCTGAAATTATGCCTCGTAACCTAAGGCAAATGTTGGCTTAAAACAATGTTAGATACATGATTTGATGAGTGAAATGAGGTTTAATAAATTTGACTTTTCAAATTATTTTTAATATTAAAAAGCTTTTATAATTAATAAGATTAAATTAATCAACTTACTTTTTATATCTATTCACTTTAAAATGGGAGGTGTTACGATCTTTATGCTAATTTTTGACTCTTGTTAGATGAATTGTCGCGAGCTTTATTTTGGAGTGGGAAACATTTTAAAAGTAATGCGAGTAGACTTTGTGGCTGGCTATGATGATGTAGATAATATGCAAACCGGAGTGAGGATATGGGTTGGAATTTCTAACCTTTAAAAAATAAAGGCTGCTTCGTTATTGATCAATAGGAAGCAGCCTTCTCTTATTTATCTTAAGTAGAAGGAATAATAACCTTCTCTACCTTTACTGTTTACGCCTTCTATAATTACCCTGCCTCTTATTTTTTCTAATATATCCACTAATTTTTCAGGGTCATCTATGGCCACTCGGTTAATATCAGTAATAACAAAATCTTCTGATACGCCCACTCTTCTTAAAAGGCCATTTTGAATATTGAATACTTTCACACCATATTCAATTCCTAATAAATCTCTTTCTACTTTAGGTACAGATTCAAATTGAGCACCCAGAGACTCAGAGGTGTATATTTCTCTTTTAAGTATACTGGTGGTGCCTTCTCTATTGGTAAGTGATAGATTCGCGCTTTTCACTTTGCCATCTCTTTTGTACGTAATTGATATTTTATCTCCAGGAGAGTGATAGCTGAGTTCCTCTTCAAATTCACTACGGCTATTTACAGAGATATTGTTTACTGAAAGAATGACGTCATTTTCTTCTAGTCCTGCTTTTGCAGCAGCTCCATCTTTTTGCACGTGGCTTAGCAATACACCTTCATAAGCGGCATTATCTTTAATATTGATATCCATTCGCTTAGCAATAGCGGCATCAAAATCAGATACTTCTCCTCCAAAGAAAGCCTTCTGCACTTCTCCATATTCTATGAGGTCACCTACTATTTTCTTTACTATATCAATAGGTACAGCAAAACCATAACCAGCATAAGAGCCTGTCATCGATAGAATGGCCGTGTTTATACCTACTAGCTCTCCGCTTTTATTAACCAATGCTCCACCGCTATTGCCTGGGTTAATGGCAGCATCTGTTTGTATGAAAGATTCAATAGGAAACTTCCCTTGCAAAATATTTATTTCACGGCCTTTAGCACTTACTATACCTGCTGTTACAGTAGAGGTAAGGTTAAATGGATTTCCTACTGCTATAACCCACTCACCAACATTGAGTTGTTTAGAGCTGCCAAGCGGAATGGCAGGTAATGATGCTCCGTCTACCTTAAGTACAGCCAGATCAGTAGAAGGGTCAGTACCTATTAGCTCAGCATCAAATATTTTTTTGTTATAAACTACTTCCAGTCTGTCTGCTCCCTGTACTACGTGGTTATTAGTTACAATATATCCGTCTTCAGAAAAAATCACGCCTGAACCGCTGCTGATCTGAGTCTGCTTGCCGGGGCTGCGGTCAAAGAACCAATCCAGGTAGCTGGTTCTGTAAGCGGTTTCTGATATGTTTTTGATGTAAACCACGCTTTTGGTGCTGGTTTTCGAAGCTAAAACAAAGTCTGAATCAGTAGCAGGTAGGGCAGATCGGTTATTTGAAATCTGCTCGCCATGATTGTTTACAAGTTGAAATTGACTACTGTCCGTAGTGTTGGAGGACGTTATTTGATTGGTTTTATAAAGGTCAAATACGTAAGCCCCTCCTAAACCGGCAGTAAAACTTAGTAGTATGATCTGAAGTGTTTTTCGCATATTTCTAATTTTTGCAGTTTAGTTATCAAAAATTGTGCAGTTATAAAGAACGTGACATTTTTGCGCAAGTTTTATATTATTCAGTTAATATTTGTTAAACACCTTTTGCTTTTTAGCACCTGCTATGAGCAAGAGTTATTTATCTTTGTGCCCATGGGAATACGATCAACTTTAAGCAAGCCGTTGGCTTCTTATGTGGTAAGGCAACAGAAGAAGTGGTCTGCCAGGCCGGGAGAGTATCAGAAAAAGGTTTTTGATGAACTTATCAGAAGGGCAGCTGCCACTAAATTTGGTAAGGATCATGGCTTTGCCGATATAAAAAATTTTAAAGATTTTCAGGAGCACGTTCCGATCAGGGACTACGAACAACTATCTCCTTACGTAAAGCAGGTGGTAGAAGGTAATAGTGATATCTTATGGCCAGGAAAGCCTGAATATTTTGCTAAAACATCTGGCACTACTTCGGGGACCAAATACATTCCCATCACTAAAGATTCTATTCCTAATCATATTAATAGTGCCAAAAATGCCTTGCTGAGCTATGTGCATGAAACAGGCAAGTCACAGTTTTTGGATGGTAAGTTGATTTTCTTGTCAGGCAGCCCGATTCTGACCAAGAAAGCAGGTATTAACACCGGTCGGTTGTCTGGTATTGTAAATCACCATGTGCCCGGCTACTTAAGAACTAACCAGATGCCGAGCTACGAAACCAATTGCATAGAAGACTGGGAAGAGAAGCTGGAGAAGATCATAGATGAGACTATAGATAAAGATATGAGTCTTATCTCGGGTATCCCACCGTGGGTGCAAATGTATTTTGATAGAATACAGGCAAGAACAGGCAAGAAAATCAAAGATGTATTTCCAAACTTTGGGCTGTTTGTATACGGAGGGGTGAATTTTGAGCCTTATAAGGCCAAATTATATGAAAGTATTGGCAAGCGAGTAGATTCTGTAGAGACTTACCCGGCATCAGAAGGTTTTATAGCTTATCAGGATAGCCAGACAGAAGAAGGTTTATTGCTGTTGGCTAATTCAGGAATATTCTTCGAGTTTGTTCCTGCAGATGAGTTTTTTAATGAAAAACCTACCAGGCTTACCATAGATGAAGTGGAGGTAGGCGTAAATTATGCCGTGGTGCTTAGTAATAACGCCGGTTTATGGGGCTATTCCCTTGGTGATACAGTGAAGTTTGTTTCTAAATACCCGCACAGGCTATTGGTTACTGGTAGAATTAAACATTTTATTTCCGCTTTTGGAGAGCATGTAATTGGCGAGGAAGTGGAGAAGGCCATGAAATTTACGCTTGAGAAGTTTCCTGAAGCTGAGATTGTAGAGTTTACAGTAGCTCCACAAGTAACTCCGACTGAGGGGTTGCCACTGCATGAATGGTATATTGAGTTTTCAAACGCGCCATCAGATTTGAAAGCCTTTGAAAAAGAACTAAATTCACAGCTTCAAAAATTAAACACTTACTATGATGATCTGCTTTCAGGTAACATTCTGAGAAACCTGGAGGTGGTAGAACTTAAGAGAGATTCCTTTATTAACTATATGAAATCGCAGGGTAAGCTGGGAGGTCAGAATAAAGTACCTCGTTTATCTAATGATAGGAAGATCGCTGATGCTTTGATTAATTATAGAGTATAACCTTGCAATGAGACTTCTTTTATCAGTATTGTTGTTTTTAACGTGTAGCATCGCCGTTCTGGGGCAGCCAGGAGCCATTGGTGATAGTGATGGTATAAAGGGCATTCATTATTCTAAAGAACAAGATGAATGGTTTGACGGTAGCGTGCAGTTAGACAACGGAAAAGTTGTAAAAGGAAAGCTCAACTATAATTACGTTACTGATGTAGTTACCTTAGAGAAAGGAGATGAACTCTACACTTTTACTTCTGAAAAAGTTGTTGAATTTCACTATTATAAAGGAAATGAGAAATGGGAATTCTATTCATTACCTTTAGTAGTAGGTCAAGAGCTTACCGGTAGAGCTAGATTTGGGTTTTACCATGTATTAGAGCAAGATAAAAGTCGTGCCCTTTTGTCTAAATATGAGTTTTATTATGATGATAAAACTTACCCTAGTGTGAAGAATATCATTAATATAAATACTCAAAACCTGATTTACCAAAGTCTGGTGGATCCTTTTTCTCAAGAAAGTGGGGGATCAATTATTCATGATAGTAATTGGAAGATTAAGAAATACATATTTTTAATTAGTGAAGGCTCTGAGCCTTTGACTATTCTAGAGTCAACAAAGCCGGATAAATTAAAGGAATACTCAGGAATAATAGAATTTAATAGGAAGAGTCATAAGGATGCCGTTACAGGAAAAAGAGACTTTAAATTTAAATCCTTATATAAAGGAAAGCCTTACGATTTGTTCCCTGGATATGAAGAGCAAATCAAAGAATATATAAACGAACACCATCCTGATTTGAAAAGAGAACATGGCTGGGTGGAGCTGTTTCAGGTTAGAAGTGGTTTGGAATCAGATGTTTTAGTAAAATAAAAGTTTTGTCAGAAAAAAGAAAAATAGCCATTCTGGGCTCTACAGGTTCAATCGGAACTCAGGCACTGGAGGTAATAGAGGCTAACCCCGATAAATTTGAGGTGGAGGTACTTACCGCTCAAAATAATTTTGAACTGCTAATACAGCAAGCCAAAAAATTTAAACCTAATGCTGTGGTAATAGCTAATGATGCTCATTATAAAACAGTATTTGAGGTTTTAGATCCTGAAGATATCAAAGTGTATGCAGGAGAAAATGCGCTGGCTGCTGTTGTAGATATGGACTCCATAGATTTGGTGCTCACCGCTTTGGTGGGGTACAGTGGAGTGAAGCCTACTATAAGAGCCATTGAAGCAGGTAAAAGTATAGCCTTAGCCAATAAAGAAACATTAGTGGTGGCGGGTGAGCTGATCACCAGAATGGCTCAGGAGAAAGGGGTTAATATTTATCCCGTTGATTCAGAACACTCTGCTATTTTTCAGTGCCTGGTAGGAGATTTTCATAATTCCATTGAAAAACTAATTCTCACTGCCTCTGGTGGTCCCTTTAGAGGGAAGACTAGAGAGGAGTTGCTTCATGTTACTAAAAAACAGGCGTTGAAACATCCTAATTGGGATATGGGTGCCAAAGTAACTATTGATTCCGCTTCTTTAATGAATAAAGGCCTTGAAGTGATTGAAGCCAAATGGCTTTTTGGTGTGAATATCGATCAAATAGAAGTGGTGGTGCATCCGCAGTCTATTGTGCATTCTTTAGTGCAGTTTCAAGACGGCTCTATTAAAGCCCAAATGGGTCTTCCTGATATGAAGTTGCCTATTCAGTATGCATTAGCTTACCCTGAGCGGCTCAAGTCAGATTTCCCTAGGTTTGATTTTATGCAATACCCTCAATTAACATTTGAGCAACCCGATACCGATACTTTTCGTAATCTAGCTTTAGCGTTTGAAGCTATTAATAAAGGAGGTAATTTACCTTGCGTGCTCAATGCGGCCAATGAAATAGCAGTAGAGGAATTTTTAAAAGATAATATTGGTTTTCTACAAATGTCAGACATTGTGGAGACATGTATGGAGAAAATTTCGTTTATTAGTAGTCCTTCTTTTGAGGATTATGTAAATACAGATAAAGAAACAAGAATAAAAGCACTAGAATTAATAAAATAAATGGAAGGATTAATTATGGCAGCTCAGATTATTCTGAGCTTATCAATTTTGGTTGGGCTGCACGAAATGGGCCACCTTTTAGCAGCGAAAGCCTTTGGAATGCGCGTTGAGCAATTTTCAATTGGATTTCCTCCAAGAATATTCAGCTTTAAATATGGAGAGACAGAGTATGCCTTAAGTGCTATTCCTTTAGGTGGATTCGTGAAAATCTCAGGTATGATTGATGAATCCATGGATAAAGAAGCAATGAAATTACCACCTAAGCCATATGAGTTTAGGTCAAAGCCGGCTTGGCAAAGATTAATTGTAATGCTGGGAGGAATTATAGTAAACGTAATTACCGGTGTTATAATTTTCATTTTCCTTACCTTTATATATGGTGAAATGTTCATCTCAAATGATGCTATTAATGAAAATGGAGGCATCGTAGCTTTAGATCTTGGGCAGGAGCTAGGTCTGAAAACAGGTGATAAGGTTATCAAAATTAATGGACAAGAAGTCGAGGATTTTTCAGAAATACTTAATCCTAACACATTTATGGGGTCAGGTGCTTATTATACTGTGATAAGAGATGGAGAAAAGGTAAATGTGCCTATTCCTGGTGACTTCATAGATAAAATGAACAGTAAAGAGGCTCAGAGTAATTTTGTGTCTTTTAACTTGCCTACTATAATTGAAAAAGTTCAGGAAGGATCTATAGCAGAAAAAGTAGGTGTAGAGAAGGGAGATAGAATTGTAGAAATAAACGGGAAGCCTTTTGAAGATCAGAAAGCGCTCGTAGAATACATCAAAAGCTACAAGGGAGATAGTGTAGATTTCAAAGTGAAAAGAGGAGGCGATGTACTAACTTTTACTCATGACTTTAAAAATGATACTATCCTTGGAGTAGGGTTTGTTAATCCTGCTGATCTATACACTGATCAGATTGAATATTCATTTGGAGAGTCTGTTCCTAAAGGAACAAAAAAGGCATTTGGAATAGTGTTTTTGCAAATTAAGGCCTTTGGTAAAATGTTTAGCGGAGATCTTTCTGTAACTAAATCCCTTTCTGGTCCTATTGGTATAGCCAAGGCTTACGGAGGTGAATGGATCTGGGAACGATTTTGGAGTATGACGGGTCTGCTGTCTATGGTTTTAGCTTTCATGAATTTATTGCCTATACCAGCGCTTGATGGTGGACATGTTATGTTTCTTACCTATGAAATGGTCTCTGGACGCAAGCCGTCAGATAAATTCCTTGAAAATGCACAGAAGGTTGGTATGGCATTCTTGTTAATGCTTATGGTCTTCATTATTTTTAATGATATATTTAAGATAGAGTTTATACAAAATTTGTTTGGTGGAGGTAGTTGATAATACCTCCTTGAAAATCTAATAAAAAAGAGGCCCTCTCAACAGTGATTTTGAGAGGGCCTCTTTTTTATGGCTAATCTAAGGTGTAGATATTAAGTGGTGCTTAGCTTTATTAATAATGTTGCCAGATGCTTGATATGGTAGTTTTTGAGCTATTTGCCATTCCTCATTTAAGCTCAATGAAATCGGATGCAGAACCTTTTATATAGAAGCCTGAATTGTCATTGTTTTCTTTCTCTTTCATTGTAAGGCTGCTTTTAAGGCTCTACTTAATTTTACTTTATGAGTGAAATAATATGAGATATTCCACATAAGCCTTAGTGATTGTAAAATTTTCACTTTTTAAAAATTGCAACGATTGCAATTTTCATTTTCATAATGGTTGGCTGTATTTATACCCTAGTGTATATTTATTTATAATAAATGTTCTTTTGTTGGTGTAATATTTACCTCTTATTTATGTTATTTTGTCTTATTAAGTTAAAAGTGGGTTAAAATTTATACCTGAATATTTCCTAAATTACAAGAATTAGCTTTTCTTCGATGTTTAATTGGATATAGATATATAAGTCAAAATATAATTAACAAATCAATCTTAAACTAACTCCTTTATTATGCTTTATATGATTTATGCAGAATTATCTTCTTTGGTTCAAGTGGGCGGAAGTATGATTCTGGATGAGGCGATGGCCATCCAGCAGGTGGCTGTTGACACAGGGCTATTTACAGCCAACAATGTCTGGATGATGATTTCTACGGCGCTGGTCTTTATTATGCACTTAGGCTTTGCTACAGTGGAGGCTGGTTTCGGACAGGCGAAAAATACAGTGAACATCCTTTTTAAGAATACATTAACACCAATCATCGGCTTGGTGACATTTTATTTGATAGGCTTTAGTTTGATGTACCCACGAACTGCCGAGCCTGGCTTTTTCTTCGGGTTTGATGGTTTCTTTCCTCAAATGAATGAGGGAGATCAGACTTTTGCTTACACAAGTGGTGCTTATACCCGTTGGACTGACTTTCTTTTTCAGGCCATGTTTGCTGCTACAGCTGCTACCATCGTATCAGGAGCCGTAGCAGAAAGAATCAAATTATCAGCTTACCTTATATTCACCCTTATTTTCGTAGGCTTGGTTTACCCTATTGTAGGAAGTTGGAAATGGGGTACAGGATGGTTAGATGCGCTTGGTTTTTATGACTTTGCTGGTTCTACTTTGGTTCATTCAGTAGGTGGATGGGGTGCTTTGGCAGGTATTATTGTCTTAGGTCCTAGAATAGGGAAGTATGTGGATGGTAAAGTGGTAGATAAGCCAGGGTCAAGTGTTCCTTTGGCTGTAATAGGCGTCTTTTTATTATGGTTAGGCTGGTTTGGTTTTAATGGAGGGTCTGTGTTGTCAGGTGATCCAGAAGCCGTTTCATTGGTGTTGGTCACCACTTCTTTAGCTGCTTGTACAGGTGGTTTAGGTGCTATGTTTACCGCACTTTTTATGTTTAACAGACTAGACTTAGGTATGGTACTTAATGGTATTCTTGCCGGATTGGTAGGAATTACAGCTGGCGCAGATGTTATTTCTCCTAACTATGCTTTGTTGGTAGGCTTTATTGCAGGAATACTGGTAGTGCTATCAGCAGTAGCTTTAGATAAATTTCATTTAGATGACGTGGTAGGAGCAGTGTCGGTTCACCTGACTTGTGGTGTATGGGGCACTCTTGCAGTTGGTATTTTCGGTTTTAAAGCTATAACAAACGATAATGGCGAGTTTATAAATGCAGCTGGTAATGTAGTAAGCACTGCCGCAGAAGCAGCTAATGCATTAAGTTTTTCATCTCAGCTAATAGGTGTGGCAGCATGTGGAGCTACAGCATTCATTAGTGCCTTCGCAATATTCATTGTTTTGAAATATACAGTAGGAATAAGAGTGTCAGCAGAGCATGAGAGACAAGGTATGGATAGTCACGAGCATGGAATCAGAGGCTATACTATCATATATGATGAATAAGAAGTTCTAAATGAATCAATTGAAATTTAACTGAAGTCACCCTGGAAGTGCTCTCACCCATCTTCCAGGGATATATGACTTCACAGCTAACATAACTATTAACCTTAACACAAAGTAAAATGAAAAAGTATTATTTATTACTATTAATGGCTACTTTTTTGATTTGTACAACACTCAAAGCGCAGGATGATGAGATAGAGGAAGCAACCCCTCTATCTATATCAGGATCTGTTGATACCTATTATAAGTATGACTTTTCTGGCAACCCAAACATACCTACTAGTTTTGCCTCCGATCAGAACTCATTCTCTATCGGTATGGTAAACCTCATTGCCTCGCAGCAGGTAGGTAAGGCTTCTTTTGTAGGAGATATATCATTTGGGCCGAGGGGACAATCGCAGTCTATTCCAAATTCAGGAGCTGATAATAATTCTTTTCATATTCAGAATCTATATGTTGCCTATCAGCTCAGTGATATGGTGACCGTTTCCGGAGGATATATGGGCACTTTTGTAGGGTATGAAGTAATATCTCCAACAGGTAACTTCAATTATTCTACTTCTTACCTTTTTACCAGTGGGCCATTTCAAAATGCAGGTTTAAAATTTGATTTTGCGTTATCAGAAAAATTCGGTCTTATGGTAGGGGTTTTTAATGACTGGAATGAATATACTGATATGACTTCCAGTAAAGATATTGGTCTGCAGCTTTCATATAGTCCCTCCGCAGGATATGACTTGTACTTTAACTTAATTACAGGGGAACAAAGCGGAACTGAGTTTGATATTACAGCAGGACTTCAATTTACAGATAATTTTTATCTGGGTGTAAATGCAGCTACTTATGGTGCTAACGAAGAACCTAAGCTTTTAAATACCGCTGAAGATACTGGGTTTTATGGCCTGGCACTTTATCCTCAGTTAAAAATAAGTGATGTTACTTCTTTAGGGCTCAGGTTTGAACATTTCGTGCAGAGAGATGCTATAGACGATATATCTGTTGATGCATTTACCTTTTCGGCTAATATTGGCTCTGGCAATCTTAAATTTATTCCTGAGTTAAGGTATGATACTGCTTCTGAAGATGTGTTTATAGATTCACATAATGAATTTACAGGAGGAGCATTTCAACTGGTGGCTGCGGCTGTTTATTCGTTTTAAATAAAATTATATGACATTTACTTCGGTAATATTGCTCACTTTTCTAACACTTTTACCTGCTGATGGTAGTACTACAGATACTATTACCTATCAGAAGGTGGTGTCCTGCACCGGGGTTGAGAAGTATGTGCTGGAGAGTAGTCTCAAGGAGGCGGTTTATAATTTATATGACAGCAACGCGTTAAAAATAGTAAGTGATAAAATACAGATAAGCGTAGATATTAAGATTATAAATAGCTTAGTAGGCAAAGTGGGCAGCCCTGCCGGAGTACTTGATTTTACCATTGATATAGAGGTGAAGGATGAAAAATTCAGGTACATAGCATATGATTTTTATTTTACCCCAATGACTAGGAATAGATATGCCAAATTTGAGCTTGAAAAGGAAAAAACGGAACCCGTAATAGAGGAGGAGTTTAAGGGAAGAAAAACCTTGCTAAAGAAAATAACAAGACAAAGTGAGGAGTATCTTGATAGATTGAATAATGAGCTCAAAACTCAAATTCTAAAAGAAAAAGATAAGAAAATCGAATGGTAACAAATATTAAATAATTCAAAAAACTATGGGAAAGACAAAACTTGAATACGTTTGGCTTGACGGTTACAAGCCAACGCAAACACTAAGAAGTAAAACTAAAATCGTTTCTGATTTTGATGGAAAATTATCAAGCTGTCCTATGTGGTCTTTTGATGGGAGCTCTACGAGACAAGCAGAAGGAAATTCATCTGATTGCTTGTTAAAGCCTGTTGCTCTTTTCCCTGATCCTGATAGGAAAAATGGCTACCTGGTGATGACAGAAGTGCTTAATCCTGATGGCTCTCCTCATGAAAGTAATGGTAGAGCTCTTATAGATGATGATGATAATGATTTCTGGTTCGGATTTGAGCAAGAGTATTTCTTATGGGATCCATCTACTAATTTACCATTGGGCTTCCCTACAGGTGGTTACCCTCGTCCTCAAGGGCCTTATTATTGCTCAGTAGGCGCCAATAATGCTTATGGTAGAGAAATTGTTGAAGAGCACTTGGATCTTTGCCTTGAAGCAGGTATTAATGTAGAAGGTATCAATGCTGAGGTGGCTACCGGTCAGTGGGAATTTCAAATTTTCGCTAAAGGAGCAGAGCAAGCAGGTGATCAAGTTTGGATTGCAAGATATCTTCTAGAGAGAACCGCTGAGAAATATGGCTTGTCTATCAACTGGCATCCAAAACCATTAAAGGGAGATTGGAATGGATCAGGTATGCACGCTAACTTCTCTAACAGTACGTTAAGAAACGCTGGCGCTAAAGATGCTTATGACACTATTTGTGAAGCATTTGGACCATTAGTGAAAGAGCATATTGCGGTATATGGAGCTGACAATGATCAAAGGCTTACAGGTGCTCATGAAACTCAATCTATTGATAAATTCAGCTATGGAGTATCAGATAGAGGAGCTTCTATAAGAATTCCTATCGCTACAGTTGAAAATGGCTGGAAAGGATGGTTAGAAGATAGAAGACCGGCTTCTAATGGTGACCCTTATAAGATAGCAGCTCGTATTGTAAAAACTGTTAAAAAAGCATCTGAAGTAGTTACTGCCTAGTATCTATCCGTAAGATAAAAGTTTAAAAAGAAGGAGGGTTAACCCTCCTTCTTTTTTTTGAATAATGCTTCCATGGCATTTTGAACTTCTTTAGCAGCGTTATGAAGACTTTTTTCTACTTCATCCCATTTGCCCTTGTTGTTTTCTTTAAAATCTTTGAACTCTGATTTTAAGGTCTCTTTATTTCGTTTGAGTTCATTAATTTCATCCTCATATTCAACTTCCATTTTTTCTTTGGCCCTATGAAGATCTTTTATAAGTTCATCAATGCCTTTACCTATATCCTGAAAAACTTTTTCTGCTTTACCTTGAGTTTTTGATTCCATATTAAAGTTGTTTATGACCTCTTTAATATAACGAAAATATGCTTTTCTAGGTTGTGGAAGCCATACTTTTCCTGTTTGAAAGTTTAAATGCAAAAATGTCTTAAAATGTTAATGAGAATAACCGGTCTACAGATTATTTAACTAATCTTTTATGTTTTATATTTGTGATGTAGATGCTAATGACGTTTTCAAAATATGTTTTAATGGCGGGGCTTATGGCCTTTTTACTTACAGGCTGTGCTACTAGTAAGCGCAACGGTAAGTTGAAGAGAGGTAAGCCTATCCCTTGCCCAATGAAAGATTGCTAATATGAGGAAAATAACACTGGCTATAGATGGATATTCAGCATGCGGTAAAAGCAGCACGGCTAAAGCAGTGGCGGCAGAGCTAGGATATACTTATATAGATTCAGGAGCTATGTATAGAGCAGTTACCTTATATTTCCAGCAGAATCATGTTAGTCTTACCAATAAAAAAGAGGTAGAAAACGCCCTCAATAAAATCGACATCACTTTTCAAAACAATAAGGATAAAGGAACAGACACCTTTTTGAATGGCCTCAATGTAGAAGGTGAGATTAGAAAGATGTATATTTCAGAGAATGTGAGCCAGATAAGTGCGTTGGAGTCTGTGCGAGAGGCTATGGTGGCTCAGCAAAGAAAGCTTGGAAAAAAGAGTGGTGTGGTGATGGATGGAAGAGATATAGGTACCGTGGTTTTTCCTGATGCAGAGCTGAAAATATTCATGGTGGCTGATATATATGTGAGGGCAGGAAGAAGGCAAAAGGAATTAATGGAAAAAGGACAACTGGTAGATCTTGCTGAGATTATCAGTAACCTTGAAAAAAGAGATAAAATAGATAGCAGTAGAGCGGTGAGTCCTTTAAGGAAAGCCGATGATGCTGTGGAAGTAGATAGTTCATTTCTTACTTTAGAAGAGCAGGTTGACCATATTGTTAGGCTGGCTTTAGGTAAGATATTGGAACAGAAAAAAGAAACAATTACCGCTTAAAAAGTGGCTAATTTTTATTTGTTTTAAATTAATACATTAATTTTTATTGTAGGAAAAATTGTTAATTTTGCCTCGATTTTAAAAGATAAGATTTGAATCTTAAAGTATAGCATGTCTAAATTCATCAAGCTAAAAAAGGGGTTTGATATCAACCTGGCGGGCAAAGCTGAAAAGAAGATCGCGGAAGTAGCACAACCGGAGACTTTTGCGTTTAAGCCCACGAGTTTTCAAGGTATTTTAAGGCCAAAATTAAAGGTTAATGAGGGTGATGTTGTAAAAGCAGGTACCCCCATACTTTTTGACAAAAAAAACAACAAAGTTCTTCACGTAGCTCCGGTAAGCGGAGAGGTGGTAGAGGTTAGAAGAGGAGAGAAGAGAAAGATCCTCGAAGTTGTGATTTTGGCTGATAAAGAAATCCAATACGAAAGCTTTAAAAAGTATTCATCAACTGAGTTGAACTCTATAACAAGAGGAGATGCCATTGAGCAACTTTTAACAGGTGGTGTATGGCCCAATATCATTCAGCGCCCTTATGGGGTTATAGCTGACCCTGAGGAGACGCCTAAGGCGATTTTTATCTCAGCATTTGATTCTCACCCTCTTGCTCCTGACTTTGATGTCTTGTTCAAAGGTCAGGAAACTTATTTTCAGGCAGGGATAAATGTACTGAGAAAGCTGACTACCGGCCTAGTTCACGTTAATGTGAATGGTGATGCCGAAGTATCTCCTGTATTCTCGCAGGTGAAAAATGCTGAAATCAACAAGTTTTCTGGTCCTCATCCTGCTGGTAACGTAGGAGTACAAATTCATCATTTGGATCCTATAAACAAAGGAGACATAGTATGGACGGTTAGCCCATTTGGTGTTATTCAGATAGGTAAGCTTTTCCTTGAAGGTATACATGATGCTTCGAGGATAGTAGCTGTGGCTGGTTCTGAAGTAACTAAGCCTCAATATTACAAAACCTATACAGGTGCTAGCATCAAGAAATTTGTAGAGGGTAACCTAAACAATGATCACGTTAGATATATTTCAGGTAATGCTCTTACTGGTACTAGGATAGATATCAACGGTCATTTAGATTACTTTGATAATATGCTTACAGTGTTGCCAGAGGGAGATCAATATGAATTGTTCGGATGGATCCTTCCTACCACTAATAAAGTTAGTTTCCATAGAGCCTTTGGTCTATTGTCATTCCTTAATCCTAAAAAGGAGTACGTTTTAGATACAAATACGAAAGGTGAACCGCGTGCTTTTGTTCAAACAGGAGTGTTTGAAAAGGTGTTACCGATGGATATTCTTCCTACCTATTTACTGAAAGCTATCTTGGCAGAAGATTTTGATGAGATGGAAGCTTTAGGTATTTATGAAGTAATCGAAGAAGATTTAGCTCTGTGTGAATTTGTGGATGTATCTAAGCATGATGTCCAGGCAATCATAAGAGAAGGAATTAATTTGATGCAATATAGTTAACAGAATATAGATTCATAGGATGAAATTTTTAAGAGATGCACTAGATAAAGTAAAACCCCACTTCGAGAAGGGAGGAAAATGGGAGAAGTTTTACTATTTATATGAAGCGCATGAAACCTTCCTTTTCGCTCCTAATCACACCACAAGGTCTACTGGAGCGCAAATAAAGGATGCTATCGACATGAAGCGTTTGATGATGACTGTTATCATCGCCTTATTGCCATGTCTATTATTTGGTATCTATAACGTGGGTTATCAGCACTTTATTGCTTTAGGTCAACCAGAGGCTTCATTCGGAGATATGATTTTGGTTGGAGCAATTCAAGTTCTACCTGTTGTTGTGGTTTCATATGCAGTAGGTTTGGGAGTAGAGTTCATATTTTCAGTAGTGAGGCAACACCCGGTAAATGAAGGATTCCTAGTTACTGGAATGCTTATTCCTTTGGTATTGCCACCAGATATTCCTTTATGGCAAGTGGCATTAGCAACAGTATTTGCTGTTATAATAGCTAAAGAAGCTTTTGGAGGTACAGGTATGAACGTGTTGAACGTAGCCTTAACAGCCAGAGCGTTTTTATACTTTGCTTACCCTAGCCAGATTTCTGGTGATGTATGGACTTATATCGGAGAAAGTAGTCAGGCTGTAGACGGCTTTACAGGAGCTACTCCTTTGGCCATTGGAGCGCAGATAGTGGAAAATGGAGAAGGTTTTGTTCAATCGCTGAATCAATACGGACAAGGCTGGGCAGATGGTATTTTTAGTTTTTCTAATATGTTCTTTGGTTTCATGCCGGGTTGTATAGGAGAGACTTCCACATTGATGTGTTTAGTTGGAGCTGTTATTTTAGCAATTACAGGAGTAGGAAGCTGGAAAGTAATGGTGAGTGTGTTTGGTGGAGCATATGCGATGGGATGGTTATTAAATCTATTAGCTGTAAATGAATATATGGCTATGCCTGCTCATTATCACTTAGTAATTGGTGGTCTTGCTTTTGGAGCTGTTTATATGGCTACAGACCCTGTTACTGCAGCACATACAGAGTCTGGTAAATGGATATACGGATTATTAATAGGTATGCTTACCGTAGTAATTCGAGTATTTAACCCAGCTTATCCGGAGGGAATTATGCTAGCCATTCTGTTAATGAATGTGTTCGCTCCTCTAATTGATCACTATGTAGTAATTGCTAATAAAAAAAGGAGGTTACAACGTGCGACAGTCTAACGCTTATATAATAATATTCACAGCAGTAATGACCGTAATTGTAGGTGGTCTGCTGTCACTCGCTTCTCAAGGGCTGGCACCAGCTCAGAAGAAGTCTATCGAACTGGATACCAAAACTCAAATTTTGTCTTCTGTTACAGACAGAGAAAAATTAAGTGCTATGAAGCCGAATGAGATTTTGGAAATGTATGATGAGCATATCAAATCTACAGTGGTAGATTATAGCGGTAACGAAGTTACTAAAGATGAAAAAGGTGCTGATATCCAGGCAGAGAATGTTGATGTTCTTAAAAATTACAAAAAGAAGCCGGAAGATAGATTATATCCTGTGTTTAAATACAGAAAGGATCCTTCAAGTAAAGAGGTTTATGCTTATATTTTACCTATATATGGATCAGGGTTATGGGATAAAATCTGGGGATTTGCAGCTATAGAGAATGATTTGAACACAATTGCCGGTGTGTCTTTTGATCACAAAGGAGAAACCCCCGGACTTGGAGCGAGAATAGCTACTCCTCAAATTCAACAGAGATACGTAGGTAAAAAGATTTTTAACGAGCAGGGGAACTTGGTTTCTGTTAGTATGTTAAAAGGTGAAGGACACACTAATATTTCAGATCATGAAGTAGATGGAATGTCTGGAGCTACATTAACAGGAAAAGGAGTTAACGCTATGCTGAAGAATTATCTTTCTTGTTACAAGGCCTATTTTGAAAAGCTTAATTCAGGAGAGGTGGCAAACCTTTAAGGAAATCATATTTTGATACGAAGAGTTTAATATTATGAGTACTGAAACTTTAGAACAAAAAAAGGATGCGGTGGAAGTAAAGCCGGCGGAAGCTCTTTTTTCGAAAAGAAGAAAAAGACTTGTTTCTGATCCTTTAAGTGAAGATAACCCAATTACAGTACAGGTTCTTGGAATATGTTCGGCATTAGCAGTAACTGTGAAAATACAGCCTACCCTTATTATGGCTATCGCTGTAACTTTCGTAATTGCAGCTTCAAACCTTATTATTTCGTTAATAAGAAACCTTGTACCTAACAGGATAAGAATTATTGTACAGCTAGCGGTTATCGCTACTTTGGTGACATTGGTAAGTGAGGTGCTTAAGGCTTACAGCTATGATATGTATAAAGTATTAGGAGCTTTTGTAGGTCTTATCATTACTAACTGTATCGTTATGGGCCGTCTGGAAGCGTTTGCTATGGCTAATAAACCTTATGACTCTGTGTTGGATGGGCTTGGTAGTGGATTTGGTTATGCATGGGTTATTTTGGCAGTAGCTTTCTTTAGAGAGTTATTTGGTTCAGGATCGATCCTTGACTTCAAGATCTTTGAAGCTATCGGTTGGAGCAATTTCCCTACTAATGGTCTTATGGTTGATTCTATCGGTGCATTTATGGTACTGGGAATCCTCATATGGGTACAGAGGTCCAAAACAGGTTACGTAGAACATTAAAAACATTAATAATGGAATTAGTTAGTTTAGGAATAAAATCCATATTCATTGATAACATGATTTTCGCATACTTTCTTGGTATGTGTTCATTTCTTGCTGTATCAAAGAAGGTATCTACGGCAATTGGACTTGGAGCTGCTGTAGTTTTCGTGCTTACTATCACAGTACCTGTAAACTGGTTGTTGCAGGAATATATCCTTAAAGAAGGAGCGCTTACTTGGTTAGGTGCAGATTTCGCTGGTGTAAGTCTTGAGTTTCTTCAGTTCATTATGTTTATCGCTATTATAGCTGGTATCGTGCAGTTGGTAGAAATGATCATCGAAAAATTCTCACCCTCTTTGTATGGTTCTTTAGGTATTTTCTTACCGCTTATTGCTGTAAACTGTGCTATTTTAGGATCATCACTTTTCATGGTTCAAAGGGACTATGCATTGTCTGAAGCTGCAGTATATGGTTTTGGATCAGGAATTGGTTGGATGCTTGCTATTGTAGCTTTAGCGGCTATTAGAGAGAAATTGAAATATTCTAACGTACCTGATGGACTTAAAGGTTTAGGTATTACTATGTTAATCACAGGCCTAATGGGCATAGCCTTTAAATCATTCATTGGTATTGCTCTATAGATAGAAACAAAATTTTAATATCTTTAAGGGGTTTCTGTTTACAGAAACCCTTTTTTTGTGTTATAAGAATAAAAAGCATGAGTAAATTCACCCTTAATAGGTTCTTGTCTTATTTCTTCAGAGGTTTACTATTTGTAGTGCCTTTGGCTTTAACCATTTACATCATCTATGAAATATTAGATTGGCTAGATAGCCTGATTCCTGTTAATATTCCTGGTTTAGGCCTTATTATTATTGTCGTAAATATCACCTTTCTAGGCTATCTCGCCTCATTTTTTATAACTAGGCCTTTCTTTATCCAGTTAGAAAAGTATGTGGTTAAAATTCCATTGGTGAACATTCTTTATACCTCTATTAAAGATTTGATAGGCGCTTTTGTGGGCGATCAGAAGAAATTTAATGTGCCTGTTACCGTTGCGCTAACGGAAGGTGGCACCATCCTTAAGATAGGATTTATAACCCAAACGGATTTAGAGGTACTTGACTTACCCGGTTATGTATCTGTTTATTTACCTCACTCTTATAACTTTTCCGGAAATCATTTCCTTGTTGATAAATTGCATGTTAAGCCTTTGAACATGAACGGTGCTGATGCTATGAAATTCGTGGTTTCAGGTGGTGTTTCAGGCTTAGATGAAAAGGTAGATTAAATTATATTATGCGTAGAAAACTTCTTTCAGATGGGGCTAATAAGCTCGAATATGAAATACGTCAGATTGTGCAAAAAGCTGAGCAGGTGGCGGCCTGTGGAGTACCCATTACCTGGGAAAATATAGGTGATCCAATACAAAAAAATGCCAAAATACCTTCTTGGATAAAAGAGATAGTGTCAGAGCTGGTAACTATTGATAAAAGTTACGGTTACTGTCATTCTAAGGGTGTTTTAGAAACTCGCCAATTCCTTGCTGATAGAACTAACCAACTTGGTGGAGTGCAAATCACGGCTAACGATGTTTTGTTCTTCAATGGTTTAGGTGATGCGATTTCTAAGCTATATCAATATTTACCCCCGACTTCCAGAATTATAGGGCCTTCCCCTGCATATTCTACCCATTCTAGTGCTGAGGCCGCACACGCAAGCAGTAATGCTCTTACTTACAAGCTAGATCCAGAGAATTCATGGTATCCGGACTTAGAGGAGCTATATAACAAAGTGAAGTATAATCCTAATATTGTAGGTATACTGATAATTAACCCTGATAATCCTACAGGTATGATCTACCCTGTAGAGTATTTAGAGCGGATTGTAAAAATAGCGGAAGAGTTTGATTTGCTACTGATTAGTGATGAAATATATATGGCTATTACACAGCCAAATATGCATACATTACCCCTAGTGAAAATGCTTGGAGATAGACCTGGTATTTCTATGAAAGGTATCTCTAAGGAGCTACCTTGGCCAGGTTCGCGCTGTGGCTGGATGGAATTTTATAATAGAGATAAGGATAGCCAGTTTAATAGTTTCTGTAAGTCATTGGAGGATGCAAAAACCTTAGAGGTTTGCTCCACCACTTTGCCACAAATGGCCATACCTAAGGTTTTTTCGCACCCTAAGTATCAAGAATATATTATAGACCGTAATCAACAGATATACCGAAGGAATAAGTTGATAACGGAGATTCTTAAAGATGTAAAGGGGATTAGGTATATAGAAACAAAAGGAGCTTTTTATAATACTATACTTTTTGAAGATGGAGTGTTGAATGAAAATCAGCAATTGCAGACGGATAATGAGGGGATTAAGAATTTGCTAAAAGAATGGATCACTCCTGAAATGGATTTTGATAAAAGATTCACCTATTACTTGTTAGCCACTAAGGGCATTTGTATAGTGCCAATATCATCATTTCAGTCAGATTTATTAGGGTTTAGAGTGACCTTGCTGGAAGAAAATGAAGAGATGTTAGTTAATACCTTCGAGACTTTGAGAGATGCGATCAATGAATATTTGAATTCATAATAAAAAATGGAGGCTGATTATGTTCAGCCTCCATTTTTTATTATCCGATAACGCCGGACCCAATTAGTTCTTCATTTTCATACCAAACTACAAACTGTCCTGGTGCTATAGCTTTTTGTGGAGTGTCAAAAATTACATATAGACCATCTTCACGCATAAATAAGGTGCCTTTTTCCAGATTTTGTCGGTATCTTATTCTTACTTTGAAATCCTTGCTTTCTCCCACTTCAAGTTTAAGGTCTGGTCTCACCCAGTGCACATCTTCAGTGGCTACTTTTAACCCTTTTCTGTAAAGTCCAGGATGGTCTTCGCCTTGGCCGGTATAAATTACATTTTCTTCAGTATCTGTTTCAATAATGAATAAAGGTTTTGGTGTACCTCCAATGTTTAATCCTTTTCTTTGGCCAATGGTGTAGTAATGAGCTCCATTATGTTCTCCCACTACTTTGCCATCTCCCTTTTTATAGGTAAAGCTTGTAGAGAGCTTAGTTAGCGTCTCTGTTTCAGCTCCATTAATGAGGGTGTTTACTGGATTAGTCGCATAGTTGTTTGCCTCTGCATCAATTTCTACTACCACACCCTTTTTGGGTTCTAGTTTCTGTTGTAAAAACTCAGGTAATCTCACCTTACCTATAAAGCAAAGCCCTTGACTATCTTTCTTATCCGCAGTAACCAAATCCTGTTCTTTAGCAATTCGTCTAACTTCTGGTTTTTCTAATTCCCCAATTGGGAATAATGATTGAGCCAATTGATCTTGAGTGAGCTGACACAAGAAATAACTCTGATCTTTGTTTTTATCTTTTCCGGCAAGAAGTTGATAGCTGGTATTACCATCCGCATCAGTTACTTCGCCCTTTCTACAATAGTGACCCGTTGCTATAAAGTCCGCCTTAAGTCGTTTGGCCGCCTTTAAGAAAATATCGAATTTAATTTCGCGATTACATAGCACATCCGGGTTGGGAGTTCTGCCTTTCTGATACTCATCAAACATATAATCAACTATACGCTCTTTGTACTCCTTACTCAGATCAATAGCCTGAAAAGGTATACCTAGTTTTTGAGCGACAATCATAGCGTCATTGCTGTCTTCTAACCATGGGCATTCGTTGCTAATAGTTACAGTATCATCATGCCAGTTTTTCATGAACATTCCGATCACTTCATAGCCTTGCTCTTTTAACAGATAAGCCGCTACGCTACTGTCTACACCACCGGACATTCCTACTACTACTCTTTTCATAACACAAAATTAGGAGATTTTTATCTAGTATGTTTAATAACGAGATATGTTTCAGAGGGATTAGCGTTTTGAAAAAATCTTTAAATAAAATTTATGACCGGCTTCGGAATAACTCCCCCACATCTCCCCACTATTTCGAAAATTGGAATTTTTCTCCCACTTTCTCCCACGCTTTGTTTTTTCTTTATAAGAGGGTTTGAACTGCGATTGTGGAGTTGAAAGGTGGTGCCTTTAAGATTAAAAGAGCTTTTTAATCTTAAGAGCGAACATACAGATTATCACTTTGTTACTTGTTTGTAATTTCTATGTAAGAAAATGTAAAAATGTGGCGGAAAGTGGAGAAAAGTGGTGGAATATGTCAAATAATTTTTTATGTTTGTTTATTAGAATTCAAGCATACCGTCCACAATGGCATTTTTCACTAGTGAATATGAGTGCAAGATCGATGCTAAGGGTAGACTGGTTTTACCAGCAAAGATCAAAGCTAACTTACCAGAAACATCTGGTAATGAGTTAGTTGTGCGTCGTGGATTTGAGCCTTGCTTGATTCTTTACCCCATGGTAGAGTTTAAAAAAATCTACTCAAAAATCGCTGGGTTGAATGAGTTTAATGAAGAGTATAGAAAGCTACAGCGAAACTTCTTCAGGGGTAGTTCTGTAGTTGAGCTTGATAATACTGGGAGATTTCTCATACCTAAGTTGATGCTGAGTTATGCAGGCTTGAAAAAGGATGCTGTGGTGGTAGGTATGGGTAATAAAGTGGAGATATGGGATCCTGAGAGGTATGAAGAGCATCTGATAAGTGATCCTGCTGAGTTCTCGCAACTGGCCCAGAAATATTTGGATGATTAAATAACGGAAGGCAATTGGGCTTTTGGTTAAAATTTGTGAATAAATGAGCTATCATGATCCGGTAATGTTGGCGGAGTGTATAGATGCACTCAATATTAAGCCCAACGGGGTTTATGTGGATTTGACCTTTGGTGGTGGTGGACATACCAAGGCTATACTGGCCAAACTAGATGGAGGACGTCTGTTTAGTTTTGATCAGGATCAGGATGCTAAGGCTAATGCTGATGGAATCAGTGATGAGTCTTTCACTTTTATAGAAGGAAACTTCAGGCATTTGAGAAGATATTTGAAAATGTATGGGGTTAAATCTGTAGATGGAATTTTGGCTGATTTGGGCATTTCGTCTCATCAGATAGATGCTGCAGAAAGAGGGTTTTCTACTCGATTTGATGCGGAGCTGGATATGAGAATGGATCAATCGGCCAGTAAGAGCGCCAGAGATGTGCTGAATACTTATAGTCAGGATGAACTGCATAAGATATTTGGTATGTACGGCGAGGTGAAGAATGCTAAAACATTGGCGGCGGCGATCGTGGCCAGACGTACGAATACTGAAATAACTACAGTAAATGAGCTGAAGGATATTTTGAGCAAGTACACCAAGCGAGGCAAGGAAAATAGGTATTATGCCCAGGTTTTCCAGGCTATACGTATAGAGGTGAATGAGGAGTTGAAAGCCTTGGAAGAAGCTCTTGAGCAAAGTGCTGAAGTTTTATCAGAAGATGGTAGGTTGGTAGTGATGTCTTATCATTCGCTGGAAGATAGGCTGGTAAAAAATTTTATCGCTAAAGGCAAAATGTCTGGTGAGGTAGAGAAGGATTTTTATGGTAACGTGCTTAGACCGTTGGAGCCTGTAAACAGAAAGCCTATTGTGGCTGATGACAGTGAGATAGAAAGAAATAATAGAGCGCGTAGCGCCAAATTGAGGATAGGAAGAAAGTTATAGTTATGGCAACGAATACCTATAGAATAAAGAACGGAGAAGGTAGTGATACCGGTAGGGGAAGTATTTTCGCCAGATTAGAAAAGTGGGTGCGTATAGACACGGCATTTGAACATGGCTTGCCAGTAAAGTATTTACCACATGTGTTGTTTGTAACGGCTATAGGTATATTCTATATCGGTAATAGCCATTATGCAGAAAAGAATATTAGAAAAATAGATAGGTTAAAAGTAGAGGTAGAAGATTTACGGGCTGATTATACCACTTTAAAGGCTGACTACATGTTCGCCAGTAAGCAGTCTGAAGTAGCTAAAAATGTTAAAAAATTAGGATTGAAAGAGAGTTTGCAACCACCTGAAAAAATAGTTATCAAGGATAAGTGAATATTAAGAAATCCATATTATTAAGAGTTAGGGTGGCGTTCCTTTTGGTAACGCTTTTTGCTATTGCTATAGTAGTGAAAACTGGAGTCATTCAGTTTGCTCAAGGTGAGAAGTGGAAGGAAATGGCAGAGCAGATTAATGTGAAGTACAAAAAAGTAAAAGCTACTCGCGGTAACATCTATTCTGATAATGGCAGCTTGCTCGCCACGTCATTACCATTTTATAAACTCGCTTTTGATGCTACCATAGCTTCAGATGATGTTTTTAACCAGGGGGTAGATTCTCTGGCTTTAATGTTATCTAAGTTTTTTAAAGATGAGTCTAAGCAAACGTATAAGCGAAGGCTAAAAAATGCCAGATCTACAGGTAGGCAGTACCTAAGGCTTAATCGTAAGATGGTCGGCTACCAGGATAAAAAGAAAATGTCTGGATGGCCCATCTTTAGAGAAGGACAATTGAGGGGAGGGGTAATTTTCGAAAAAGTAGATAAAAGGTTTCATCCATTTGCTAACCTGAGCAGAAGGACTATTGGTTTTGTGAATGAAAACCACAGAGGTGCCGGGCTAGAATATAGCTTTAATGAGCAGCTGTCAGGCAAAGATGGAGAAGCTCTATATCAAAAGCTTGCAGGTGGTGGTGAGAAGCCTCTATTTGATAGCAATGATATAAAAACCGAAAATGGATACGATATTGAAAGTACTATAGACATTAACCTGCAAGATGTTACTGAAACAGCACTGCTTAAAGCATTGGAATATCATGAGGCAGATTATGGTGTGGTAGTAGTTATGGAGGTAAATACTGGTGAGATTAAGGCTATTTCTAATTTGAGCAGAAGTAAAGCAGGTTATTATTTTGAAAGGTATAATTATGCTGTAGGTGGATTAAGAGAGCCAGGTTCAACTTTTAAGTTAGCTACCATGATAGCACTTTTAGAGGATACCAATATCAGTTTAAACGACAGTGTGAATACCGGAGATGGTATCTTGAAGTTTTATGACAATACAGTGAGAGATCATGACCTTGGAGGGTATGGTACTATTACAGTACAACAGGCTTTTGAAAAATCATCAAACGTGGCTATGGCTAAGTTGGTGGATAAATATTTCGGGCTTAACCCAGAAAGGTATTTACAATATATCGACAACCTTGGCTTGTCTCAACCTTTGGGTTTGCAGATAAAAGGAGAAGGTATACCTAAGATAAAAAGGCCAACAGATAAAGGATGGAGCGGTATCACTTTACCATGGATGGCTTATGGATATGGTTTGGAGCTTACCCCTATTCAATCGCTGGCTATGTATAATGCTGTGGCTAATGATGGAAAGTTAATAAAGCCCATTTTGGTGAAAAGCATAAGAAGGGCAGATAAGATATTGGATGAATATAATACCGTAGTGCTAAACGATGAAATTTGCTCTAAAGAGACTTTGAGCAAGCTGAAAATTATGCTAGAAGGAGTAGTGGAGAGAGGAACGGCTCAGAATATAAGAAATAGCTATTATAAAATAGCAGGTAAAACAGGTACTGCCCAGATTTTAGAAAATGGAAGATACACCAAGAAGTATATCACGTCTTTTGCTGGTTATTTCCCTGCTGATGACCCTAAATACAGTGCTATAGTGGTGATAAAAAATCCAAAAGGATGGAGGCAGTATGGAAGTAGTGTAGCTGCTCCTGTTTTTAAGGAAATAGCTGATAATATTTATTCTAGAGATATTGATATGCACAAGGCTATGCCTAAAGAGTTTATAGCAGAGAAAGATGTATTCCCTATTATAAAGTCAGGCAACTACGAGGAGCTGAGTTATATCTGTAATCAGTTGGGCATTTCTAATCATAGAGGAGACAGCCAGGACGATTGGGTTACTACGGCCCTAAAGGGAAATTCTATTTCCTGGAAAGACAATCAGGTAAGCACTAAGTATGTGCCTGATGTAAAAGGAATGACTCTGAGAGATGCTCTCTATTTATTGGAAAGTTGTGGCCTCAGAGTAAATATAAAAGGTAAGGGTAGAGTGGTGAATCAATCACAGTACCCAGGAAGTAAAGCATTGAAAGGAAGTACAGTAACAATAGAATTGAGTTAATGCCTATTTTAAAAGACATATTGTATAAAGTATCTTTAGTTTCTACCAGCGGTGATATGGACCGTGAGGTGAATGATATTGCTTTTGATTCAAGGAAAGTAAAAGAAGGTACTTTGTTTGTTGCTGTAAAAGGAACACAGTCAGATGGGCATGATTATATCGGATCTTCTATAGCCAAAGGCGCCAAAGTAATTGTTTGTGAAACTATGCCGGAGGCTATTGGTAGTGATGTTACCTACGTGGCAGTAAAGGATAGCGCGAAGGCTTTGGGTTTAATGGCGTCTAATTTTTATGGAGAGCCTTCTACAAAGCTAAAGCTGGTAGGTGTTACAGGTACGAATGGCAAAACCACTGTAGCTACTTTACTTTTTAACCTGTTTAGTAAAATGGGATATTATGTAGGGTTGTTATCTACAGTGAATAACAGAATAGGAGATTCGGTGATACCTGCTTCTCATACTACACCTGACCCTATCAGTCTTAATCAGCTCTTAGCAGAAATGGTAGACCAGGGGTGTGAATATGCTTTTATGGAAGTGAGCTCCCATGCTATTCATCAGGAGCGAATTGCAGGGCAGCTATTTGCTGGAGCGATATTTACGAATATTACTCATGATCACCTGGATTATCATAAAACATTTGATTCATACATAGCAGCCAAGAAAAAGTTGTTTGATGATTTGCCTGCTTCAGCTTTTGCGTTGGTGAATGTAGATGATAAGCGTGGTCGTATAATGCTGCAAAATACTAAAGCCACTAAAAACACCTTTGCACTAAAAAGTGTAGCCGAGTTTAAAGGAAAGATTGTGGCGAACACTATTCAGGGTCTGGAAATGGACATTAATAATAAAAATGTTTGGTTCAGGCTTATAGGTGATTTTAATGCTTATAACCTTTTGGCAGTATATGCAACAGCTATTCTTTTAGAGCAGGATGCTGATGATGTACTTACGGAGTTGTCATTATTAGAGGGTGCTACGGGTAGGTTCGAACAAGTAAAATCTGGGTCGCAGATTACAGCTATTGTGGATTATGCGCATACTCCTGATGCACTTCAAAATGTATTGGAAACCATAAGCAATTTTCGCACAGGCAACGAGCAGGTGATAACTGTGGTAGGGTGTGGTGGAAATAGAGATAAAACAAAAAGGCCTCTGATGGCATCTATCGCTTGTAAATGGAGTGATAAGGTGATACTCACCTCTGATAATCCTAGAGATGAAGATCCTATGGAAATTATAAAGGAAATGCAGGAAGGAGTAAGTCCTGTAGAATATAAAAAGACAGTTGTGATAGCTGATAGAGAAGAGGCAATTAAAACCTCTTGTATGATGGCTGGAGCAAATGATATAATACTCGTAGCTGGTAAAGGGCATGAGACTTATCAGGAAATAAAGGGCGTAAAACATCCTTTTGATGATAAGGAAGTACTTGGAAGGATGTTGAACTTATTTGAGAAATGAGATAGATGTTATACTATATTTTTGACTATCTGGAGAAACATTTTGATTTGATTGGAGCGAGTGTATTTCAATACATTTCGTTTCGTGCAGGTATGTCTGCGCTTATCTCTTTGTTAATTACTATCACGTTCGGAAAAAAGCTTATCAACTATCTCAGATGGAAGCAGGTAGGTGAAACGGTAAGAGATCTTGGCCTTGAAGGGCAGATGGAAAAAAAGGGAACACCAACCATGGGAGGGATTATCATTTTGAGTGGTATTCTCATTCCTGTTCTGCTTTTTGCCAAGTTGGATAATGTGTATGTAATATTATTGATAGTGTCTACACTATGGTTGGGTATTATCGGATTTCTCGATGATTATATAAAGGTATTCAGAAAGAATAAAGATGGCTTAGCCGGTAAATTTAAAATTGTAGGTCAGATAGGCATCGGCCTCATAGTGGGAGTAACGCTTTACTTTAATGATGATGTGGTGATCAGAGAATATTCTGATACACGTATTGTAGAGAATAATGAAATAGTGAGAGAATATGAAGATGTAAAGTCTACCAAAACTACTGTACCCTTTTTTAAAGATAATGAACTTGATTATGATAATGTATTCTCCTTTTTAGGTCATGATTATACTTGGCTGATTTACGTGCTGATCGTGATTTTTATTATCACTGCAGTATCTAATGGGGCTAATATTACTGATGGTATTGATGGGCTCGCGGCGGGTACATCCGCCATTATTGGGCTTACACTGGCCATCTTTGTCTACTTATCTGGTAGGGTGGATTTCAGTGATTATCTCAATATTTTACATATTCCCAATTTGGGAGAGGTGGTGATTTTTTGCACTGCGTTTGTAGGGGCTTGTTTGGGCTTTTTGTGGTACAATTCTTATCCAGCTCAGGTTTTTATGGGAGACACTGGAAGTCTTTCTTTAGGGGGAATAATTGCCGTAATAGCATTAGTAGTGCGAAAGGAATTAATGATTCCTATATTATGTGGGGTGTTTCTTATTGAGAACCTATCAGTAATACTGCAGGTGTCTTATTTTAAGTACACTCGGAAAAAATATGGAGAAGGTAGACGGATATTTTTAATGTCTCCGCTACATCACCATTACCAAAAGAAAAATTTACATGAAGCGAAAATAGTTACCAGGTTCTGGATAGTAGGAATACTATTGGCCATTATAAGTTTGGCTACTCTTAAGCTGAGGTAGAATTTTCGTAGAGGCTAGTGATGTTGGAATTATAAGAAAGTGCAAAAATTAACTTCTTGATAATGATAACAGTAGCAGACATTTATTTAAAGTTATTTTCATTGATGACGGAATTACTGAAAAGAGCAACCAATCCCATGAGGAAACGCTTTTCGATGATTTTCGCATCAATAAGAGAGATGGAACAGTTACAAATTGAATGGTAAAAAATAAGGTAACCATATTAGGAGCGGGAGAGAGCGGAACAGGCGCAGCTCTTTTGGCGAAAGCTAAAGGATATGATGTGTTTGTTTCTGATGCCGGCACTATCAAAGACAGCTATAAAGCAGAGCTGATAGCCGCAGCTATTGTCTTTGAAGAGGGTGTGCATTCTCAAGAAGAAATTCTTAGTTCTTCTATTATTATCAAAAGCCCTGGTATACCTGAAAAAGCAGACATCATTCAAAAGTGTAAGGCGAAGCAAATTGAAATTATTGATGAAATAGAGTTTGCATCTAGCTTTACTCAAGCGTCTATTATTGCTATTACTGGCACTAATGGTAAAACTACCACTACTCTACTAACCTACCACTTGCTAAAAGAAGCGGGTTTTAGTGTAGGCTTGGCGGGTAATGTAGGGCATAGCCTAGCCAAACAGGTGATAGAAGATTCTTTTGACTACTATGTAGTTGAAATGAGCAGCTTCCAGCTTGATGGTACGAAGTCTTTTAAGCCATTTGTGGGGGTTCTCTTAAATATTACACCAGATCATCTTGATCGATATAATTACGATTTATCTAATTATGTCGATTCTAAGTTTGGGTTAATTAAGAATATGAATGAGACAGATCATTTCATATTTTATTCAGATGATGAACTGGTAATAAATGGACTTGCTGAGAGTAGTTTTTCAGGAGTTAAACACCCTGTGTCTATTACAGAAAAGGCAGAAAACTATCTTTCAGGAACAGAGATGAATATTGGCAATGATATAGTTGTCAGTCAGGCGGAAACTACCCTAAGAGGTCCACATAATGCCATCAATATGATGTCTGCCATAAGGGCGGCAATGATAGTTGGAGTAAGTGAGCAAGCGATTCGTAAAGGTCTAAAAAGCTTTAAAAATGCGCCTCATAGGCTAGAGTATGTGGCCACTATCAATGAAGTGGATTTTATAAACGATTCTAAAGCAACCAATGTAGACTCAGTAAAGTATGCATTAGATAGCTTTAGTGAGCAGCTGATTTGGATAGCCGGAGGAGTCGATAAAGGAAATGATTATAACTTGATCATGGAGCGTGTTAATGCTAAAGTAAAAGCATTAATATGTCTTGGAAAAGACAACACCAAACTGAGAGAGGCTTTTCATGATCAGATAATAGATTTGCTGGAAACAGTTAATATAAAAGATGCAGTACGGTCTGCATTGCAATATGCGGAGGCGCATGATGTGGTATTACTTTCGCCTGCGTGTGCCAGTTTCGACCTTTTTAATAATTATATAGATCGTGGAGATCAGTTTAAAAAGGCAGTATTAGAATTGAAAGAAGAGTTTGAAAGTAAGAAAATTGAGCAATGACTAAGATCAAGGCATGGGTAGATGAGCATTTGAAGGGAGATCCTGTGATCTGGGCTGTGGTGTTTGCGCTGTCACTCATCAGTATTTTGGTGGTGTATAGTGCTACAGGTACATTGGCTTTTAAGCATATGAAAAATCCTGAGAGCTACTTGCTAAAGCATACTATCCTTATTGGAGTAGGGCTTTTTGCTATGTGGCTGGCTCACAGAGTGGATTATAGGTATTATTCAAGAATATCCAGACTTGCCTTGTGGGTGAGTGTGCCATTATTGCTATATACATTTACTAACGGAGTAAGTCTAAATGATGCCTCCCGTTGGATTAGTGTTCCTATTATTCATGCTACTTTTCAGCCTTCAGACTTAGCTAGTTTGGCTTTGATAACCAGCTTGGCCAGCATGCTATCCAAAAGGCAGCAAAACATAGCAGATTTTAAAGAGTCATTGATTCCTATACTGATCTGGTGTGGCGTTATTTGTGGTTTAATAGCATTAACCAACCTGTCATCAGCCATTTTATTATTCCTCACCTGTATGCTTATCATGTTTATAGGTAGGGTGCCTGTAAAATACTTGGCTATGTTGGTTTTTGTAGGAACACTTTCTGGCGTTGTAGCATTGAAATTTGGAGTGAGAGGAGAGACTGCAAAAAGTCGTATTGAGAGCTTTTTAAATGAGGATAAGCTGCCTTTTCAGGCCATGCAAGCTCGCTTGGCTGTAGCTACTGGTGGTGTTGCAGGTAAAGGGCCCGGTCAAAGTCAGCAAAGAAATATATTGCCTCACCCGTATTCAGATTTTGTGTATGCAATAATCATAGAAGAATATGGTATGGTGGGCGGCGTAGTAGTGCTAGTACTTTATCTGGTGCTACTTTCCAGAGGCATGAAGGCCGTAGTAAAGAGTGAGCGAGCTTATGGAGGGCTGTTGTCTGCAGGGCTAAGTTTCTCATTAGTGTTACAGGCCTTGGTGAATATGGGGGTTGTAGTGGGACTTGGGCCAGTTACAGGTTTGCCACTACCTATGGTGAGTATGGGAGGTACATCTCTATTATTTACAGGTTTATCACTAGGTATAATACTAAGTGTGAGCCGTGGAGAGACCGATACCAGCTGGAAGGAAAGTTCAGGGATAACAAAAAATGTAGCGAGAGCGGCGTAAATAGATTGAGTAAAAACAGACCATATAGATTTATTATTAGTGGTGGTGGCACGGGTGGTCATATCTATCCTGCTATAGCTGTAGCTAATGAAATTAAGCATCGCTATGCTGATGCTGAAATTCTTTTTGTAGGAGCGGAAGGTAAAATGGAAATGACTAAAGTTCCGGAAGCTGGCTATGAAATAAAGGGGCTTTGGATAAGTGGACTTCAAAGAAGGCTAACCATAGATAATCTGCTTTTTCCTGTTAAGCTTATCTCTAGCTATATGAAGGCTCAGAAATTGGTAAAGCAGTTTAAGCCTGATGCGGTGATTGGCTTCGGAGGATATGCTAGTGGGCCTACTATGTTAGCTGCTACTGCTAAGGGTATTCCTGCTATGGTTCAGGAGCAGAATTCTCACGCAGGAATTACTAATAAAAGGTTGGGAGATAAAGCCAAAAAAGTATGCGTAGCATATGATAAGATGGAAAAATATTTCCCTGAAGAGAAAATAGTCTTCACCGGTAATCCTGTTAGAAGGGATATTTTAAAAGTGAATGAAAAAAGAGATGAAGCATTAAAGCATTTTAATTTTTCATCAAGTAAGAAAACTATTCTCGTTCTCGGAGGAAGCTTGGGGGCTCGAACGATAAATAATAGTATTATCGATCAGTTGCAAAAGGTACTAGATGCTGATGTGCAACTGATTTGGCAAACGGGTAAGTTCTATTATACCGAAATGAAGGGTAAGGCAGAGCGCTTTGATCTGACGGATATTAGGGTAATGGAATTTATAAAAGAGATGGACTTGGCTTATGCAGCAGCTGATTTGATACTATCAAGAGCAGGTGCATTGTCTATTTCGGAGTTATGTCTGGTAGGTAAGCCAGTGGTTTTGATACCTTCTCCTAATGTGGCGGAAGATCATCAAACAAAGAATGCGATGGCTTTGGTACAGATAGATGCTGCTATAATGATTAAAGATAGTGAAGCAAAGGAGAAGTTGATTCCGGAAGCATTGAAGCTTTTAAATGATAAAGAAAGACAAACAGCATTAGGAGCTAATATTAAGAATATGGGAAGGCCTAATGCAGCAAATGATATAGTAAACGAATTGATAAGTATACTGAATTGAAGTTGGATAGCTACCATAGCGTGTATTTTATAGGTGTAGGAGGTATTGGTATGAGTGCCTTAGCCAGGTGGTTCTCCCATAATGGTTATAAGGTAAGCGGCTATGATCGTACGCCTACAGCTCTTACCAAAAGGCTGGAAGAGGAGGGTATAGTTATTCATTATGAAGATAAGATAGAAAATATTCCTGCAGAGATTATAGATGATAAGAAAAGCAGCCTGGTGATATATACCCCGGCTATACCTGCTTCACATAAGGAATATAACCATCTGAAAGATCTTGGATATGAAATTAAGAAGAGATCGGCAGTGCTCGGACTTATTAGTGAGCAGTTTTTTACAGTGGCGGTGGCAGGAACGCATGGTAAAACTACCACGTCTTCTATGGTGTCGCATATTTTGAAATCGGCAGGTAAGGATATTACAGTGTTTTTGGGAGGAATAGCTACTAATTACAACTCTAATTTCATAGCTAATAATACTGATAAAGCAATAGCCGTGGTAGAAGCTGACGAGTTTGACAGGTCGTTTTTGACGTTATCTCCCAATTTAGCCGTGGTGACATCAGCTGATGCTGATCACCTGGATATTTATGGAGATAAGAATAAACTTCAGAATTCGTTTAAAGACTTTATACATAAATTAAGACATAATGGAAAGCTATACATAAATAATAAAATAGTAAATGAGCTTGTAGATGATTCATTCGAAGGAAAAGTCAAGACCTATGGAATGGAGTACGGTGAGTTTTTCGCCGATAATGTCACCTTAGATAATGGCTTTTTTCAATTTGATTATCAAGATGCGCAGGTTAAGATAGAAGGATTGAGGCTTGGGGTTCCAGGCTTTCATAATGTGGAGAATGTAACAGCAGCTATAGCCATAGGTCTAGAGTTGGGGTTGAGTGAGGAAGATATTCGTAAGGGAGTGGAGTCGTATCTGGGAGTAAAAAGGAGGTTTGAATATGTGCTGAGATCTGAGCAAATAGTTTTTGTAGATGATTATGCTCATCATCCGGTAGAGATTAAGGCTTTTTTAAGTTCATTGAAGGCCTTGTATCCTGATAAAAAAGTAACAGCTATTTTTCAACCACATTTGTTTACAAGAACTAGGGACTTCGCTAATGAATTTTCAGAAAGCCTAAGCTTGGCTGACGAAGTCATCTTGCTAGATATTTACCCGGCCAGAGAAGAACCTATTGAAGGAGTTTCTTCAAAACTTTTGTTAGATAATATTACTATTAATAAAAAAGAGCAGTGTTCTAAAGAGCAGCTGATAGATAACTTAAAAGAAAAAGAACTAGAAGTAGTGGCCACCATCGGAGCGGGAGATATAGATAAGCTGGTGGAGCCGATTAAAGAAATGTTAAAGAGCAGGTATCATGTTAAAGAAGTATAAGATGAAGATCGGGGCTAAGCTGCTTATAGCAGGTGTGGTGCTGATATCTGTTATTGGCTTTACTGATAGCAGGCAAAGTGGAGAAGTATGTAAAGATGTAGTGATTAGAATTGCTAATCAGTATGAAAACTATTATGTAGATGAGGCTGATGTTTTGGCCCTTATGACTGATAATGGAAATAAAGCAGTGAAGGGTACTAGCTTTAAAGAGTTGAACCTTAGAGACATAGAGCAAAGTGTGGAGATGGACAAGTTCATCAAAGAAGCTGAGATTTATAAAGATTTAAAAGGTAATCTTTTAGTTAAGGTAGAGCTTCGTCGTCCATTAGCTCGTGTTATTCAAAACCAAGGTCCGGATGCCTATATCTCTGAAGATGGAGCGGTTCTGCCTGTTTCTAGCAAATATACATCTAGAGTCACGCTCATTAGTGGAGACTACGGGAGGGAGCTGGTAAAGCATGATCTGACCTCTACTGATGAAGGAAAGAAGATTTATGATTTAATAAGATATATCAATAATGACAAATTCTGGAAGGCACAGATAGCTCAGATTGATATCGATAAAAAATTAAATGTGCTTTTATATCCTCAGGTAACAAAGCAGTATGTGGAGTTTGGTAAGCCTGAAGATTTGGAAAGAAAGTTTAGAAAGTTAAAAATATTCTACGATCACATCTTACCGCAAAAAGGATGGAATACTTATACAAGGGTAAACCTGGAATATGAGGGACAGATAATAGCGGAATAACGATAGTAAGAAATAAAAGAAATAAAGAAAACAACCACTTAAAAATAAATTTACAACCATGGAAAATGATAAAATCGTTGTAGGGCTCGATATCGGCACCACCAAGATTTGCGCCATAGTAGGAAGGAAGAATGAGTACGGCAAGCTGGAAGTTCTTGGTATGGGTAAGGCCGAGTCAGATGGAGTGATCAGAGGCATAGTTACAAATATTGACAAAACGGTAAATGCTATTGAGAAGGCCGTTCGTGAGGCAGAAGATCAATCAGGTATTGATATTAGAGTTGTTAATGTAGGTATAGCTGGTCAGCACATAAGAAGCTCTGTACATCATGGAAGTATCACTCGTAATACCAAGGATGATGAAATTACTATTGAGGATATCAATCGCCTCAATAATGATATGTACAGGATTGTAATTCCTCCTGGCAGTGAAATTATTCACGTTATGCCACAGGACTATACAGTAGATTATGAAGATGGTATTAAAGATCCTGTAGGTATGTCTGGTGTAAAGCTAGAAGCTGATTTTCATATTATTACTGCACAGACTAATGCTATTAATAACATTAATAAGTGTGTGAAAAGAGCAGGTCTGGAGATAGAACATCTGATTTTAGAGCCATTAGCATCTAGTATGGCTGTGCTAAGTGACGAAGAAAAAGAAGCAGGCATCTGCCTTATTGATATTGGTGGTGGTACTACTGATATTGCTATTTTCCATGATAATATTATTCGTCATACAGCAGTGATACCTTTTGGAGGGAATATTATTACCTCAGATATAAAACAGGGGTGTATGGTAATGCAGCACCAGGCTGAGGTATTGAAGACTAAATTTGGTAAGGCTATTGCTGAAGAGGCAAGTCCTAATGAAATTGTTTCTATTCCTGGCATTAGAAATCGTGCGCCGAAAGAGATCTCTGTTAAGAACCTGGCACACATTATTGAGGCAAGGATGGAAGAGATTGTAGAACTGGCTCATACAGAAATTATTACGTCTGGTTTTGAAAACAGATTAGCCGGTGGCATTGTGATCACTGGTGGTGGTGGGCAGCTCAGCTGTCTAAAGCAACTGGTAGAGTATATGACTGGCATGGATGCCCGCATAGGTTATCCTAATGAACATCTTGGCAGAAGCAAGATGGACATAGTGAAGAGTCCTATGTATGCTACTTCTGTTGGGTTGGTGCTGTCTGGCTTTAGAGCTCTTGATGAGCGAGAAAACAGATACAATGAGGTGAAGGTATCCGGACGTCCCGGTATACAACAGAAGAAAAAGGCTGGAAGTGGAGACTTCTTCAGTAAGATTTTAAATAAAACTAAAGGCCTTTTGATCGACGATTTGGATAGTAAAAATGATTATTAAGAAGGTCAAAAATTTGCAACCACTAAACAAAAAATACTATGTCTGAAAACGCTTATAAATTTGATATACCCAAACATCACAAGTCCATCATAAAGGTGATTGGAGTTGGTGGCGGAGGGAGCAACGCTGTTAATCACATGTTTAGCCAGGGTATTAAAGATGTTGAATTTGTAGTTTGTAACACAGATTCACAAGCCCTGAAAACAAGTTCTGTTCCAGGTAAAATACAGATAGGGGTTAACCTTACCGAAGGACTGGGGGCAGGAGCCAACCCTGAAGTAGGTAAAAATGCTGCTCTAGAGAGTAAAGAAGATATTAGAGACCTGTTAGGAAATGATACTAAAATGGTATTTATTACAGCAGGTATGGGAGGTGGTACCGGAACCGGAGCTGCTCCTGTAATCGCCAAAATAGCTAAAGAAATGGATATCCTTACGGTGGGTATCGTTACGGCTCCATTTGGTTTTGAAGGAAAGAAAAAGGCTAATCAGGCTGAAGCGGGGATCAACTCTCTAAAAGAAAGTTGTGATACCGTGCTGGTAATTCTTAATGATAAACTGAGAGAAATCTATGGAAATCTCTCTATCGGTACTGCATTTGCTCAGGCTGATAACGTGTTAACTACCGCAGCTAAAGGTATTGCAGAAATAATTACGGTGGCTGGCTATGTTAACGTTGACTTTCAAGATGTGCGCACTGTAATGCACAATGCAGGTGCCGCAGTAATGGGGTCTGCAGAAACTAAAGGAGAAAACAGAGCTAGAAAAGCGGCTGAAGAAGCTTTAGCTTCACCTCTGTTGGATAACAAAGACATTCATGGAGCACAGAAAATATTGCTTTCTATTATTTCTGGTGAGCAGGCTGAGCTACAAATGGATGAGCTTACTGAAATTACCGAGTACATTCAGGAAGAAGCTGGAGATGATGCTGAGGTGATATTCGGCCATGGTGTAGATCCTGATTTAGGAGATAGCATTAGAGTAACTGTAATTGCAACGGGGTTCGACCATGATCATGCCTACTTGCCAAAGAATAGAGAAAAAAAGCAGCAGGAGGAAGGGTCGGCTCGTAAGGTATATGATTTAGATGCTAATAAGCAGATAAACATGTTTGATAATGATAATTCTGTAAATCATAATTCAGGAGAAATTACTAAGCGCAATATCAATAATGGTAATGATGCTTCATCTTTTGATAATAAATTTTCAGAACCAAATAGAAGCTACTCTTTTACTAGTCCCGTAAATTCTGATTTTAATGATGATGACGGTGACGATGGCCTATTTTCTGAGTTAGAAGATGAGTTCGAGTTCATGCAGGAAGGTGATGGCTCTGATCAGCTTATTAATGATGATGGTATGATGGATCTCAACAAGAGCACTAAAGACGTTATGCGTAAAAAGGCTCAGGAAAGAATAGATCGATTGAAAGGGCTTAATAGAAATGAGATGAATGCCGATGAATTTAAAGAGAAGCTGGATGTGCCTGCTTATCTTAGAAAAGACATCAGACTGCAAAATGTACCTCATTCTTCTGAGCCTCATGTATCTAAATATAACCTGAATGATGATAATCAGATTTTAGGTAATAATAGATTTCTTCATGACAATGTAGATTAAAAAATTGATTGACATATACAGCAGAGCCGGCTTGCTTCCAATTTTGTAGTGGTTGTTGGTTGTAAATTATAGGTCGGCGCTGTAGTGTCATTTTTTAAGCTAAGCCTTCTGGTGTTAAACAGGAGGTTTCTTGCCCTAATTAAAAGCGGGGTGAGAACAGGCAAAAAATAAGGCCGCTTCTTTTAAAAAACGGCCTTGTTTTTTATCTTAATTATATAATCAAAGTAAAGAAAGTCCCATCTTTTCAGCTACCTCGTTGAGGTCAGCTACCACTTTAGGGTTGAGAGGTATACCATCAGTTTTTCTTTTAGCTTCAGCTTCTCTCTCAGGGTCACCAGGAATAAGTACTGTCTTACCTTCTACAGCCTTCGTGTCTCTAAATCTGCTTATCCAGTTATCCATATGATGTTTGAACTCTTCCGCTGGTCTAAAAGCATCTATACGCATTGCTCCGAGAAAATGCCCAAGCCCTTCTCCTACAGGATCTTTGGCCAGTGGTAAAAAGCTCACAAAAGGAGGTGCCCATGGGCCATAGTTGGCTCCTGAAAATACTGCTGAAAAAATATCTACAATAGAACCCAGGGCGTAACCTTTATGGCTGCCGTGTTCCCTGTCGCTGCCTAGTGGAAGTAAAGCTCCACCGTCTTTAAGCTCAAAAGGATTAGTGGAATTATTACCCTCTTTGTTCTGAATCCAGCCTACAGGGGCATCTTTTTCTTGTCTTTGCAAAATTTCAAGCTTACCATTTGCTGCAGTAGTAGTGGCCATATCGGCAACAAACATAGGTTGTTTGGCAGTGGGTATGGCCACAGCTATTGGGTTAGTGCCTAGCATGCGTTCGGTAGCAAAGGTAGGTGCTACTAGTGGACTGGCATTAGTCATAGCCATTCCCACCATATCTTTTTCTGCTGCCAGCATGGCATGATAGCCAGCTATACCAAAGTGATTTGAATTTTTAACACTCACCCAGCCTGTACCTACTTGCTCGGCCTTTTTCATGGCTATTTCCATAGCTTTAATGGCTACTATTAGTCCCAGACCTCCGTCTCCATCTATTACTGCAGTGCTTGGCGTTTCATGAACTATCGTTACCTCTGGCGTTGGGTTAATTCTCCCTGCTTCCCAAAGTCTTACATAACCCGTTAATCGGGCCACACCATGTGAGTCTATGCCGCGTAAGTCAGCTTTGAGTAATACGTCTGTGGCTTTTTCAGCATCTTCAGCGCTGCATCCCATTTTTAGAAATACAGCCTCTGTAAATTCTCTTAATTTGCTTTCAGAATATATGTTATCCTCCATAGTTCGCAAATTTAAGGCATATCATGCAAGTATTGTGAGATCAGACGGTTAAAATAGCTTAAGATAGCTCATACAGTGCCCCCTCCTTAAGGGAGTAAGTAGAAACTTTCAACTTATTAAATACACTCTTCCTTAATAACCAGTTAATTACACAAGAAGCTACCACTATCATATCTACTCGCATCTCTATCATGCCCGGAATGTTCATACGCTCATCACGGTTTTTAATGAGTAATTCTTTATGAATATTTTCGTAAGCCTGCAAGGTTAGAGGTAGTTCGCTTGAGGTTTCTGCAAAAGCTATATTTTTGCTTCTGCAATATATCTCACTCAGCGTGTCAAAGGTGCCGGAGGAGCCTACCAAGGTTGTTGGTGTGTGTGTTTCAATAGCTTCAAGCAAAGGGGCTAGTTGCTTGTCAAGATATGATTCCAGATCACTGATCTCTTCTTCAGTTATGGGGTCGTTTTTATGAAATTGATCTAAAAGTCTTTGGGCTCCTACTTCAAAGCTTCTTTTCCAAAGCATTTCTTTTTCTGTGCCAATGATAAATTCAATACTGCCGCCTCCTATGTCCATGATCAAACAAGGGGCACTGCCTAGCTTTACCGCTGCTTTTACCCCTGAAAAAATTAGTGAAGCCTCTTCATCTCCTGAAATAATCTGAATGTCTATTCCTGTAACTTCTTTTATCTGCAGCTTAATTTCTTCCCCATTCTTAGCATTTCTGAAAGCACTGGTAGCGAAAGCGCGTATATCAGTCACTTCATATTTTTGAATGGTTTCAGAAAAACTCTTAAGTACTTTAGTGGCACGCAGTACAGCATCATCCATGATCATACCATTGCTAATACCTCCTTTTCCAATTCGTACCGGAGTCTTTATTGAATATAAAATATTAAAAGAACCATTACTTAACTCAGCTATAAGTAGATGAAAAGTGTTAGTTCCGCAATCAATGATGGCTACTTTGTTCATATATAATAAAAATTTGTTCGAAGTTAAGTAAACTCTATTGGCTCTTACTCTTTTATGACGGGAAAATGTATTCTAAGCAAGTTTATCCATATCAATTTCTTTATATTTGATATAGACTAACTCATGAAAAATGGACGAAAAGAAATCAAAAAAGCCTGTTTACACTCTGCCTACTAACAAGGAAAAGTATGCCTTACTAAAAGAGAAAGAAAAAGAAGCACTTTTAGGAGGGGGAGAAGATAGAATTCAGACCCAGCATGATAAAGGGAAGCTCACCGCTCGAGAGAGAATACACTTGCTGTTAGATGAAGGCTCTTTTGAGGAGATCGGTAAGTTTGTAATGCATCGCTGTAAAGATTTTGGTCTAGATCAGCAATATTACCCTGGTGATGGTGTGATTACGGGTTATGGCACTGTAAATGGCCGGCTAGTATATGTCTTTTCGCAAGATTTCACAGTCTTTGGCGGCTCTTTATCAGAAACACATGCTGAGAAAATAGTGAAGTTAATGGACTTAGCTATGCAAAACGGAGCTCCTATAATTGGATTGAATGATTCAGGTGGAGCCAGGATACAGGAAGGAGTGGTGTCACTAGCAGGATACGCTGATATTTTCTTTAAAAACACCATGGCCTCTGGGGTTATTCCTCAGATTTCTGCCATAATGGGGCCATGTGCCGGAGGAGCAGTGTACTCACCAGCCATAACAGATTTTATTTTTATGGTGGAAAACACCTCTTATATGTTTGTAACGGGGCCTAATGTAGTTAAAACCGTAACTCAGGAGAATGTAACAGCAGAGGAGCTAGGTGGGGCTAGTGCCCATAGCACTAAAAGTGGAGTAACGCATTTTGCCTGTGCCAATGAAGCCGTTTGTATAAATGAGATAAAAAAACTGCTATCTTATGTTCCTCAAAACTGTGAGGAAGATGCACCTGTATATCCATATGAAGTGAAGGAAGATGAAACAGTGGCTAAGCTGAATGATCTTATTCCAGATAATCCTAATAAACCCTATGACATGAAGGAAGTCATCAATGGTATTGTAGATGCAGATAGCTTTTTAGAAGTGCATGAAAATTTTGCTGAAAATATAGTAGTAGGCATGGCACGGATAGGAGGGCGTAGTATTGGTGTAGTGGGAAATCAGCCGGCCTCATTGGCGGGAGTGTTAGATATAAATGCCAGTACCAAAGGCGCTCGTTTTGTTCGGTTTTGTGATTGTTTTAATATCCCCTTGTTGGTACTGGAAGACGTACCCGGCTTTTTACCAGGTACTGATCAGGAGTGGAACGGCATAATCACGAATGGAGCCAAACTTCTATATGCATTCAGTGAAGCTACAGTTCCACGTATTACCGTTATTACCAGAAAAGCCTATGGTGGGGCTTATGATGTAATGAACTCTAAACACATAGGCGCAGATATGAACTATGCTTGGCCTATGGCAGAAATAGCTGTAATGGGAGCCAAAGGTGCCGCAGAAATTATATTTAGAAAAGAAATAAGTGCCGCTGATGACCCAGAAGTTAAGCTTCAGGAGAAAATTGATGAATATACCGGTAAGTTTGCTAACCCTTATCGTGCTGCACATCGTGGATATATTGATGAAGTGATTCTGCCTGAAGATACCAGGTCTAAGCTGATCAGAGCATTTAAAATGTTAGAGAATAAAGTAGCCACTTTGCCTAGGAAAAAGCATGGCAATATACCGTTGTAAATGAAAAAAGTAGCAATTATTACCGGTTCCAGTGGGGGTATTGGACGAGCATGCGCTATAGCATTAAAAGCTGAATATGAATTGGCCCTATTGTCACGGTCAGAAAAAGTGATGATGCTGGCTGAAGAGTTAGGAGCCTTAGGGGTTCAAGGATCTGTTACTGAAAAAAGTGATCTCAAAAAGCTAGTTAATCTCACTATGGGAAAATTCGGAAGAATTGATAGCGTGGTGAATAATACAGGGCATCCGGCAGGAGGAAGTCTTTTAGAGATTTCTGAGGAAGAGTGGCATCATGGCTTAAACCTGGTTTTATTAAATGTGGCAAAAATGGCAGCTTTAGTTACGCCTATTATGAAAAAGCAAGGATCAGGCGTCTATGTTAATATTTCTACATTTGCTGCTACGGAGCCTTCTGCGGCATTTCCTGTTTCTTCTGTTTTAAGAGCAGGATTAGCTAATTATGCTAAACTTTATGCTGATGAATTTGCTGTTAATAATATAAGAATGAATAATGTACTGCCTGGTTATATTAATAGCTTTAAAGCAACTGCAGAAATAGTAAATAAAATACCTATGAAAAGGCAGGGGCTTATGGAAGAAGTGGCAAAAACAGTGAAATTTTTACTTTCGGATGATGCTGCATATATCACCGGGCAAAATATAAAAGTAGATGGAGGCCTTACAAGGTCTGTTATATAAATAAAAACAAAGAATGGATAATAAGAGTAAATCATTTTTAGAGAAGTACTTAAACAATTCTTCACCTACTGGTTTTGAGTCATCAGGTCAGGAAATATGGTTAGAATACATAAAACCCTATATCGATGAGTATTTCACAGATACTTATGGTTCTGTGGTAGGTGTAATAAATCCTTCAGCTAAATATAAGGTCGTAATAGAGGCTCATGCCGATGAAATTTCGTGGTTTGTTAACTATATTAATGATGAGGGGTATATCTACGTGCAGAGAAACGGAGGATCTGATCATCAGATAGCACCTTCTAAGAGAGTAAATATTCATACTGAAAATGGCATTGTGAAAGGTGTTTTCGGCTGGCCTGCTATACATGTTAGAAATAAAGAAAACGAAGAAAAACCTACTTTGAAAAATATTATAGTTGATATTGGCTGTAATAATAAAGAAGAGGTGGAAGAGCTGGGTGTTCATGTAGGAAGTGTTATGACTTTCGATGATGAACTAATGGAGCTAGGAAAGGACTTTTTGGTAGGCCGAGCGCTAGATAACCGCATGGGTGGCTATATGATAGCCGAAGTGGCAAGAAGGCTGAAGGAAAATAAAAAGGAGCTTCCTTTTGGCTTGTACATCGTTAATGCTGTACAGGAAGAGGTAGGTCTTAGAGGGGCACAAATGATTGCTGAGAGGATAAAGCCGAATTTGGCTATAGTTACAGATGTTTGTCATGAAACTACGTCACCACTATATGATCGTATTAAAAATGGATTACAAAAGGCTGGTGATGGCCCAGTGCTCACTTATGGCCCTGCAGTGCACAATAATGTGCTGAAGCTTATCATTGAATCTGCTGAAAAAAATGATATCCCTTTCCAAAGGGCAGCGGCTTCTAGGGCTACGGGTACGGATACTGATGCTTTTGCTTATTCTAATGAAGGTGTGGCTTCTGCTTTAATATCGCTGCCTCTGAAATACATGCATACTACCGTGGAAACTGTTCATAGAGCTGATGTAGAAAATGTAATCCAGCTTATATACCAATTCTTGTTAAATGTTCAAGATGGTCAGGATTTTCGATACATAAAATAAAAAACATTACCTCCCAATTAGAGAATTAAAATCTCTAATTGGGAATATTTCACTTTTTAACTCTTCTAAAAACCCCTTTTATTACGCGTTAAAGATGTTTTCATGATTGGCACTGGCTTTGGTTATTGGGTAAGAGTCCAACTAGTAAAGAATTATGAAAATATTAAAATCTACAACTCTGTTGACAGCATTTATGCTGGTAGCGTTCTTCGGAACCACTCGTGCACAAGGACGGCCAATTCATGAGATTCACTCGATGATGATTTATAACTTCATCAAGTATATCCAATGGCCAAGTTCAGATCAGTCCCAAAATTTTGTTATTGCTGTAATAGGTGATGATGAGGTGTATAACACGTTGAATACGTGGTATGGCGGCAAGTTACGTGGTAACAAAAAATTTGTCGTAAAGAAATTTAATAGTCCTTCTGAAATTTCATCTTGCCACATCTTGTACGTGGCTAAGGGAAGTAGCAAAGACTTCGACGAAATCAGAGGTAAATTGTCTAATAGCTCTACACTTATAATTACAGATAAACCGGGCTTAGGGCAAAAAGGTAGCGGAATCAATTTTAGAACTGTAAATAACAAATTGGCTTTCGAATTGAACCAAAAAGTTATTGAGCAGTCTCAATTAAAAGTTTCAGGTCAGTTGTCAAGCATGGCAATCTTGATATAGCTGATTAAGGATAATCATTTTTTAAGTTAATCAAGGATAATCATTTTTTAAACTTATTGGTATCATTAGCCTTATTCTCAATATATCATTGTATTAGTGCTATGTAACATTGCAAAAGGAACTTTGCAGGTGTAAAAAAAATGCGATTGATATAACTAGGTGGACTAATTGAGTTTATTAAAGCTAAAGGTGGTAAAAGCTAAAAGCTTTTACCACCGTGATACCAAATTTTTTTAACTTGTCCACCAGAGTCTGATTGAAGCTTGTTAGGCTTATTTTTTAATATAACTAGTGTTGCCCTAACTTTGTAATATGCAAAGTTATGCAATAAAAGAGCTTAATGATCATATGGGTAATGAGGGGAAGGGGCCTCATTGCCCGAAGATCATATCCCTAGTGCCCTCCATCACAGAACTTCTCTTTAACTTAGAACTTCAAGATCAAATAATAGGTGTTACTAAATTTTGTGTACACCCCAAAGAGCTTACTAAGTCTATTCCCAAAATAGGAGGAACAAAGAACTTTAAGTTTGATGTTATTGATGAACTCACTCCTGACTTAATTATTGGCAATAAAGAAGAGAACTATAAAGAAGGAATAGAACTCCTTCAAACTAAATACTCACTTTTACTTACTGATATCAAGAGCATTCCAGAGGCTATTGAAATGATCAGAGATATAGGTGCTATTACCGGCAGGGCAAGACGGGCACAAAGTATTATTGATAAGATCAATAATGGGCTGGAGAGTCTCCATAAAAGGGAGGCTAAAAGAGTACTTTATCTGATTTGGAGAAAACCATATATGGCTGTGGGAGGAGATACCTATATTAATAACGTGCTAGAGACTTTAGGATTGAAAAATGTGCTTAAAGAAGTGCCAAGGTATCCTGAATTATCTTTGGAGGAAATTAATGAGCTTAAGCCTGATTTGATATTGCTATCTTCAGAGCCATTTCCTTTTAAAGAAAAGCATAAAAGAGAACTTGAAAGGGTAAGTGCTCTTTCAAATATTCATCTGGTAGATGGTGAAATGTTCTCTTGGTATGGATCTAGAATAATCCAAGCTCTCTCTTATTTCAATTCTTTACAATTCTAATATTTCGAAACCTGCTTTTTTTACATCCTCCCAATAGCTTGGGTATGATTTGTTTACCACAGAAGGATCATTGATCGTAATGTCAAAATGAGTAGCTAAAGGAGCAAAAGCCATAGCCATCCTATGATCATGGTAGGTGTCAAACTCAGGGGTGCTTAATTTTGAAGGTTCAGTGGCTGGAATTAATGTCCACTGGCTGGAATTTTCTGTTAGTTGTCCTCCGAATTTTCCTAATTCATTTTGTAATGCACTAATTCTATCGGTTTCTTTTATCCTTAAGCTATCAAGGCCTGTCATGTGGCACTCTATTCCTTTGATGGCGCAGATTACAGCTACTGTTTGGGCTAAATCAGGACAATGGGTGAAGTCTATGCTGGCCTGTTTTTTATGAGTGCTTTTAGTGAGAACGGCTCCTTCTTCTGTAAAGGTGGTAGTAACACCTAAGTCAGTCATGAAATCTGCCATTTTCCTGTCTCCTTGAATGGAGTTATCCTTGAGGTCTGTTAGTACTATCTGGGCTTCGTCTGAAAGGGCGACAAAGCTATACCAATAGCTGGCAGCTGACCAGTCGGGCTCTACTGTGTATTGGTTTGGTTGATATTGTTGTGGCGTTATAATAATGCTGCTTCCTTCCCAGCTGGCAGTTACACCAAAAGACTTCATTACAGCTAGCGTCATATCAATGTATGGCTTGCTCCCTATTTCTCCAATGAGCTGTATTTCAAGGCCCTGAGGTAATATTGGGGCAATCATTAATAAGGCGGATATGTATTGGCTACTGATATTACCAGGAACTTCCAGTCGATCAGTAACCTGATTCTCTATTTTATTTACTTTAATAGGAGGGTACCCTTCATTCTTTAAATAAGTAATATTAGCGCCAAGCTTACTTAGTGCATCTACTAATACCTTTATTGGCCTTTCCTGCATTCTGGGTGTGCCGGTTAATATCTTTTCGGTTTGAGTAACAGCTGAAAAAGCAGTTAGAAATCTCATTGTGGTTCCGGCATCCAGCACATCCCAGGTTGCATCGTTAGAGGCTAGTAGACGCAGCATGGTTTGAGTATCTCTGGCCTCTGAAATATTTTTAATGTCAGACTGTGATTTGCATAGCGCATCTATGATTAAAGCCCGATTAGCAATGCTTTTTGATGCTGGCAATGATATAGTAGTAGGCTGTAGTTTGTTATGTTTTTTTATTGAGATTTTTTTTATGTCCACGATTCGAAATATTAATGTAACAATTGGCTTAAGTCAGCGTTTTTAAAAATGGCATTATTTATGACATTATACTAAGAAAAAACAACAGTTTTAAGAAAATGAAAAACAGAAGAAGGTTGGCTTTAGCTTTAAGTTTATCTGTAGGCGCTCTTTTAACAGTAGCTTCTGCAGGAAGGGGAAGAAATACTTTACCCACCAGATCATCCGATTTAAAATCTTCACAAAGAAAGATTGCTGATATAAATGATGATATAGAAGCATATTATATTTAAAGGTTATTATAGTATATAATAGCCTCATTAGCTTCTGTATTTGATATGCTTATATCCCAATTAGCTTCTCCCACTTTTTGAAGTAGAGAAGCCATTACTCTATTTTCCTTATTTTTCTTATCCTGAACGAGGTATTGATTGATGCCTTCGAGGTCAGCTTCTAGAATATTAAGTTTATCAAATATGCTTAGGATATAGGTTTCTATTTCCTGAAGTTCTTCTTTGTTTATGTATCCACGTTTTAGGCTTAAGTAGCTCTCGCAAATCATTCCTGCCGCTACAGCCTCTCCATGTAACACCGCTCTATTATTATTGAGTAAATAACTTTCAATAGCATGGCCAATAGTATGACCAAAATTTAGAATTTTTCTCAAACCAGATTCTAAAGGGTCGTTGTCTACTACGCCCGATTTTATTTTCACAGAGTGTTTCACACATTCCGTCCAGTCGATATTAGGGAAGGCATGTGTTTGTAACTTGCTCCATCCGTTTTTATCAGCAATGAGATGGTGTTTGATCACCTCAGCAAAACCTGAGCGAAGTTCATTTGCAGGGAGTGTTTTTAAGAAAAAATGATCGATAATAACTGCAACAGGGTCTTTAAATAGGCCAATATGATTTTTGTACCCATTGAAGTCTATCCCTAACTTTCCTCCTACGCTGGCATCTACCTGAGATAGTAAAGTTGTGGGGATGTTAATAAAATCTATGCCCCTTTTGTACGTGCTGGCACAAAAGCCGCCCATATCACCAATAACCCCTCCTCCTAGATTAATAAATAATGATTTACGATCAAAGGCAGTAGCAGTAAGTTCCTGCCATATTAAGGTGCAGGTATCAAGAGTTTTATGGCTTTCTCCACTGCTTATTTCAATGAGTAAATGCTGCGGAAGGTGAGCTTCCAGTAGAGGGTAACAGTGAGCTTTGGTATTTTCATCTACTAGAACAGCTATTTTATTATAGCTGCTGGTATTGAGAAGGTTTATCAATTCTTCCGCCGCTTTCTCTGTGAATTTTATGCTTTCACTTATTTCCACGAATAAACTTTTTGATGATTTGAAATTATTAACAGAATTTTGGGTAGCTACCTAGCCATTTTACAGTGATGTTAGGATCTTGCATAATTACTTTCACTTTTTCATCGTCCTTATGCCCTTCAAATTCTACTAAGAACCAATATTTGAAGCCTTTCCCCTCTTTTGCCGGGTAGCTTTCTATTTTAGTGAGGTTAATGCTGTTTTCATGAAAACTCTGAAGGAATGAGGCTAGACTACCTGGTTCATTGTCGTTAGATAGCTTTACAAGAATTGTAGTCTTGTCATTTCCGCTAGATACATTATTGAAGTTTTTACTAATGATCAAAAAGCGGGTATAGTTGTCAGGGCTATCTTCAATGTTTTGAAATAAAATGGGCAGATGATACATTTTAGCCGCGATATGAGAGCATATGGCCGCGGAATTTTCTTCTGCAGAAGCTAGTTTGGAGGCTTTGGAGGTAGACTCTACTGGTATAAGCTCTACACTTTTGTCAAAATATTCATCTACAAATTTACCACACTGTTTAAAAGCAATGTCTTTAGAGTATACTTTTTTGATGGTTTTTATATTCTCATTTTTTGAAGCAAATGAAAACTGGATAGGCATAGGTACCTCAGCTACTATGTTAATGTCATATTCACAAAGAACATTAATTGTATCGCTAACCATGCCTTGCTGATTATTTTCAATAGGGATGATTCCAAACCTTACGCGCTCGGTATTTACTGCCTCAAAGACCGATTGAATGGTTTTAAGGCTAATATATTCGCCCATGGCACCAAATCGGGCTTCTGCTGCCTGGTGAGTAAAGCTACCTTCAGGCCCTAAGTATGCAACTTTTTCCGGTAGCTCGATATTTCGGCTAACAGCAAAAATTTCAAGAAATATGGCTTCAATCGCTCCTTTATCTAACATTCCCTTGCTGTCAGAGGTTAGTCTATCTATGATGGCTTTTTCTCTTTCTGGGCGGTAGATACTCGCGTTGGTGGTTTTTTTAATATGACCTATTGTTTTCACGAGTTCCATACGTTCATTAAGTAGCTTTAAAAGCTGATGATCTATGGAGTCTATTTTGTCTCTGAGTTCGTCTATGTTTACAACTTGTTTCATCGCGGAATAAAGATATTTAAAAATTGAAAGAAGAGAGAGCTAAATGATTAATATTATATATTCGCACAATTATTCATTACTATGCAATTAAAATCTAACATATCTTTTAACGATACGGCAGTAGCATTTCAGTCTAAATCTGATAAGGCATTGGCTAAGGCCAACTTTGTATTTTCAGTGGTAAATAATCCACACATATCTAAGATTTCTATGGTGGCAGTAAAAGCAGCACTTGCGATGCGCTTGCCAATAAAATGGATTATTAAGAGAACAGTGTTCGAACATTTTTGTGGAGGAGAAACTATTCAGGATAGTTTAAAATCGATAAAAGAATTAAATGAGTATAATGTAGGTTCTATTCTTGATTATTCGGTTGAAGGTGTTGATACTACTAGCAATTATGAGAAGGTGAAAAAGCAGATTATAGATACTATAGTTACTGCTTCTAAAACGGAAGGTATTCCGTTTAGCGTGTTTAAAGTGACAGGTATAGGTTCTACATCTGCTTTGAGAAAGAGACAATCAAAGGAAAAATTTAATAAGAAGGATCATAGTAATTATGAGAAGTTAAAGGGTAGGGTAGAAGATATCTGTGAGGCAGCCTATCAACATAATGTTCCTATCTTGATTGATGCCGAGGAATCATGGATACAGGATTCTATTGATGAGTTAGTATATGAAATGATGGCCAAGTATAATAAGGAAAAGGCGATAGTGTTTAATACCTATCAGTTATATAGGTCAGATATGCTTGGCAATTTGAAAAAAGCATTTCATGATGCTGCTATGGGTAATTATCACCTAGGAGCCAAGCTGGTGAGAGGTGCCTATATGGAAAAGGAAAGAGAAAGAGCCGAAGATAAGGGGTACAAGAGTCCTATCCATGCTAATAAAGATGCGGTGGATAAGGATTATAATGAAGCACTTTCTTTTTGCATGGATAATAAACAGCGAATAAGCTTTATGTGTGGATCTCATAATGAGTACAGTAACCTTTACCTTACCTTGCTAATGGAAAAGCATGGTATGAAAAATGACGATCCTAGGGTTTTCTTTGCTCAGCTGTACGGTATGAGTGATAATATCTCATTTAACTTGGCGCAAGCAGGGTATAATGTGGGTAAATATTTGCCTTATGGCCCAGTGAGAGCGGTTATGCCCTATTTGTTTAGAAGGGCTACTGAAAACACATCAGTAGAAGGGCAAAGTAGTAGAGAGCTTACATTAATAAGGGCTGAAATGAAGAGAAGAAGAGAATTGAAAAAAGATAATTAAAGAAGGGCTTCACCTTACAATCAACAGATTGTAAGGTGAAGCCCTAGATGTATTATTTGTTAGTGATTACAAACTCCACCCGTCTGTTTTTAACCCTACCAGTTTCTGATTGATTAGAAGCAATAGGATTAGCTTCTCCATAACCTAAAGAAGAAACTCTTTTCTTTTTTATCCCTTCCTTTAAAAGATAATTCATTACAGATTTCGCGCGGTCTTCAGATAACTTTTGATTGTAGCTTTTAGAGCCTATAGAACAGGTATGGCCATCTAGCTGAATAGTTACTTTTGGGTTTTCTTCCATGAACCTAATGACCTTGTTTAATTGTGGTATTGATTCATCTCGTAAGGTAGCTTTGTCAAAGTCGAAATAGATATTGTCTAAAGGCACCCTTTCTCCCACTTCTATGGGAGTCATGTGTAATACATACTCTAATGTATCACTTTCATATACTCTAGTTAGATCTATCTGGTGAGTATCTACAGATAGGAATTGGCTAGCTTTAGCGAAAATTTCATAGGCATACCCCTTTGGAATTATGAAGTCAAAGATTCCGCTATTATCTGTGGAAGGACGCCATTCGGCTATATCCATGCTTTTGTTATAAACTACTAATTTGGCTTCAGGTATTAGTTCTTGTGTGTTTTTATTGATGACTTTAACATTTATCTCTACAGTAGGGTCTGGGAGTTCATAAGCAGGTAGTTCCAGTTTATATATATCTGCATCTTCTCCGTTGCCTCTGGTGTAATAGGCATATTTGCTGTCATATGCCAAGTGAAAGAATATTTCGTCATCAGCAGAGTTAATGTACGGTCCCAGGTTTTCTGGCGTACTCCAGTTGGTCCATGTGTCATCAAGTCTTCTGGATACATATACATCACTACCCCCAAAACCTAGATGGCCTTTAGATGAGAAATATAATGTTTTACCATCAGCTGCCAAAAAAGGGGAGGACTCTTCGTCTATAGTATTTATAGTGCTGCCAAGATTCTTAGGAGTAGACCAGTGTCCATTTTCTTGCTTGAAGCTAACGTATAGATCACGGCCACCTATGCTAATTCTTCTTTGAACAGACATAATGATAATTTGTTGGTTAATCCCCAAATAGTAATTAGCAAAAGGAGAGAAATTTTCCTCATTTTCGATAATGACTGGTTCTATACCAGAAAGCCCTTCTTTAGTTTGGGTAGCAATGGAAAGACCTTGAGTCATTTTGTTTTTTAAGTAACGGTTTCCTAACAAAAGGACATAACCATCACCTTTGGGTGTGACGCTGCAAATAAAATTGGGTCCCTTGTTATTAAGGCTAGTTCCTATATTTTTTGCTTTCAACCATTCACCGTCACTGTTTTTTTCTGAAAACCATATATCTTCCAAGTCATTTGCCCCTCCAATATTTTCAGGGTCCCCTACACGACTGAAAAACATGGTTTTACCATCGGGTGTAAGTAGCGGTTTTAGATCTTTGTAAGGGCTGTTGATGCTATCACTTAACTTTTGAGCTTGAACAGACTTATAAATGCCATCTGCAATTTTCATATCTATTCTTATAGGCGTCTGGGAGTCTGATATTGCAATTGCGTCAATTCCATTATAACCAGGTACAGTCTTCCCGTTGATTTCTACCTTTACTGCTGTTACCTTATAAGGGGTTAGATCAGTGAAAATATTGAGGATTCTGCCTTTTAGAGGGATGCTTCTAGGAGTAAACTCGTTAATAAAGTGCTCCTTGCCGCTTTCATCATAAGCGTAGACTTTCCATATTGCTGTAGGGTTAATAGATTCGGCAATGGCTATTTGCTGAATCTGTATGGCCTCAGCAAAACCTACTTTAATGTAGTCTACCTTGTCCGTTTTTTGCGGAGTCCAAGCCCGGCTAGAGCCCTGGCTGCCAGGATAAATGTCTGGTTCTCCTAGAATTTGACTCGCCTTATATGATTCTCCTGCCAATTGGGCCAGGTGAATAGGTGTCTTTCTTTCAGATGAAAATTCAATAACTTTAGATGCCCATAGTGTTTTTTGAGCATTGGCCTGGCTAGTAAGAACTAGACATGTAATGAGTATATAAATAAAATGTTTGATCATTATTAATATCTTGATTTGGCCGGGGCTAGATCTGCGAAATGCATAGATAAATGAACTTCGTATGTGCCTATGCCTCGATCATTATATCTTAGAGAAGAGTTATTGAAGTCGTAACTGAAGGCTACTTTAAATGCAGAGGTTTCAAATTCTGTCAGAAAAATAAATGAATCCTCTATTCTATACCATCCACCTATTCTAGCGATCACATACTTGAATTGCCCCCCTGTATTCGATCCTAACTTATAGCTTAAATAGGAACCCAGATTATGCTGCCATTCTTTATCTTGTTGTGAACTGAATATGTTGGCTGAGATTGTTGCCTTCTGAGATAGGTTAAATACAATACCTCCGTGATATTTATAAAGTAAAGGTAGTCTGTTGTTATCTTCCTCATATAAAGATTCATTAGGGTGATTCATATGTGCAACAGAGAATCCTGAGTTTATACTTTTGATGATTTTTCTCCCTTCTTGAATAGGGTTATGAAACCAGAATATTCCAGAATTTATGTCCAAAAATGTTCTTGGATCAAAAGTCTCACCATCAGAAGGAGTAGTAGAGGGATCAAATCCAAGAAAAGGGGTGTACTGCTCCCCCCATTGTAAACCATCAGAGTCAATTCTTTTGTTAATTATACCTGCTTGTAAACCAAATGAAATCTGATTAACATATTGTTTATCTAGCGGAAGGTTATAAGCAAAGCTGGCATTAGCACCAGTAGTCTTAAAGTTTTTATTTTCTCCTGCTACATCATTATATACAGAAACACCAAAACCACCTATATGTCCAAAAGGCTTAGTGTGCTTTGATTCGTAATAAGGTAAAATCAAAGAAACCTGACTTGTGGTGTAGGGGAAGTTTAAACTTCTCCACTGTGACCTGTGCGAAACACCAATCGTAAAGTTCTCTTCAAACCCTGCCAAGGCGGGGTTAAGATATAAGGAAGTATTATAAAACTGAGAGAATACAGCGTCTTGAGCCTGAAGGTTATAATTAAAGCCTACTATGCAAACAACTATTAAACAACAAACTCTTACTTTTTCGCGAAACTCTTGGTTATTTGGCCAGTGTAATTGTACCTGTTTTTTCAAAAGATTCTCCATTTTCAAATTGTCCGCGAACTATATAAGTAAATACATTATTTTCTTGCTCTTCTCCTTTAGAACTACCTTTCCACCCTGTTGCTTGTGCCTCAGTAAGGTTATTAGTTCTATAAACTACTGATCCCCATCGGTTGTAGATTTGGAAGGTGAAATTTTTATCTAAGATATTCTCTCCATATACTTTTACTACCTGGTTCTCAGGGTTGGAAGCATTTGGACTGAATACATTAGGTATATAGAGAACATTGCCAGATCTAACTTTGATTAGCATGCTCTCTGTAGCGGTACATACCTCATTTTTAACATCGAGCACTACATTATACTCTCCTTTTTCTGAATAAGTATAAGTAACTACAGGCTCATTGCTGTTATTCGAATTCCCAAAGTCCCAAGTATAATTTGCCTGGCCTTGGTCATTAGCCTTGAAAGTGTATTCTATGCCTGGTATATAAAGTCCTTCCACAGGCTCGGGAGAAACGGTAAAACCAGCAACTGCATTATATATTTTAACAGTTTTAGTGGCAGTAGCTTTTGGTGTACATCCATTAGCTGCTTCAACATTAAAAGTTATTTCTTTGCCTTCGTCTTCCTTAGCGGGTGTATATGTAGCAGATATTCCGTTTACTTCAAGGAGTCCTGCTCCTCCTATTTTTGACCAATTGGCCGTATTAGCAGTGCCAGTTCCTGTTAGGGTTAAAGAGACTTTTCCATTGTTATAACAGAAAGCATCAGGAGTATTTATGGCGATTGACAAGGGATCTTCCTTCTTTACCTCAACAGTGTAATCAATAGCTTTTGAACAATTATCATCACCTACTGCAGTAAAGTGGTATGATCCTACAGGAAGTATTAGGTTAGCCGTAGTACTGTTGGATGTGAATGTTTTATTTGAACCACCATCATTATAGGTTAGACTATATGGAGCAGTTCCTGAAAAAGAAATACTTATAGTAGCATCTGTTCCAGAGCAAATCGTTTTCGTGGTAGGTAAAGTAGAAACATTAGGAAGTGTGTAATTATTAACGGTAGCTGAACCAGACACCTTAGCATAAAAGCCATTATCGTCGAGTACAGAGACTAATGAGTATTGCCCTGTTTCTGTTACTTTAAAAGTATATGGTGAACTTGTTACAGTTTCAGTGTGAGTGACACTGTTTATTTTGTAAATGACTTCCCAAGGAGCTTTACCTTCTAATCCTATAGAAAGTGTAGTAGATTCACCCGGACATGTTGTAGCAGTTCCTGCTATAGAAGCGTTTAGTTCAGGGCAGATACTGTTGGCCGTTATGGCTAACTTACCACTTCCTCCTGAGCTGGCATATAACCAATCGAAATTAGATGATGCCCCAAAAATATTAGCGTTTTGATTATTAGCACCTTTACCTACTTGTACTATGAAGTCAGTAGCCAGGTTCTGAAATGTAATTGGTTCAGTAGGTCTATTCTTATTGTATAGCTTAGATTCGGTTGTATTCAGTTGAAAATATTGCCATTGGTCAGTAACGGATTTAGGTTGACCTAAAGAAGCATTAGGGGTGTTATGAGTGGTAGCATCCAGTTGTAAAACCATATGCCACTCTGAACCTACAGGATTTACTCCATAGCCATTTTTTGACAGTTTTAATCTACCATATAAAAAGCCTTGATTACCCTTTATAAGTAGCTGTCCTTCAATAAAGCTGAAATTGGTAACTGTACCGGCCGGTAGCTGATAGAATAAATCCGAAATGGCCAAAGTATAGTTGTCACTTCCTTCAAAGGAAGATGCACTGTATAATTTATCTCCTATATTTATTTCTCCACAACTTAACATCTTTGTAGGGTCGGGAGTTTGTGCCTTCAACATAATAGTTGAACTGACAAAAATGCAAAAGGCGAAGATTCTTAAAAGCCGTAATTGTATCTTCATATTGTAATGGTTTTACTAGTTAGTAATCACATAGTTAAATAAATAACAAAACACTATAGACAAAAGTTGTTACTATTTTATGACCTAAATCGTTTAAATGATTTATTCAAGGAAAATGCAATTCTAATATACGAAATATTCTATAATTTCATTCTATTTCTATTAGTCTAGAAAAATAATAAGTTAATTTTGGTAGTTTAATCTATCTTTGCAGTTTCAGTATTTGAAAATCCGAATTATTAAAAAATTATGCAGTTAAGCGAACAAGAGCTCGTTAGGAGAGAAGCGAAGGCCGAATTAGAAAAATTAGGCATTAATCCCTATCCGTCAGAATTATTTGAGGTGAATGTTTCAACTCAGGAAATAAAGGAAAACTACGAGAAGCAGAAGATCGATTATAAGAATATTTCGCTGGCAGGACGACTCATGAGTAAAAGAGTGATGGGATCAGCCTCTTTTGCTGAATTGCAAGACTCTAAAGGTAAGATTCAGATCTATGTTCGGAGAGATGATATATGTCCGGATGAGGATAAAACACTTTATAATACTGTATTTAAAAAATTACTTGATAGAGGTGATTTTATTGGTATAAAAGGATATGTTTTTACTACCCAAACAGGAGAGTTATCTATTCATGTGACTTCCCTTGTAGTGCTTTCAAAATCACTAAAGCCGTTGCCAGTAGTAAAAGAGACAAAAGATGAAGAGGGCAACGTAGTGAAACATGATGCTTTTTCATCACCTGAGTTAAGGTATAGAAGGCGTTATGTTGATTTGGTAGTAAACTCTGATGTTAAAGATACTTTCATAAAAAGAACGCAGTTGGTGAACTCAATGAGAAATTACCTAAATGATAAGGGATATCTTGAGGTAGAGACGCCAATTTTGCAACCCCTCTATGGAGGAGCAGCTGCAAGACCATTCAAGACACATCATAATACTTTAGATATGACGCTTTATTTGCGAATAGCAAATGAGTTGTATTTGAAAAGATTGATCGTAGGGGGGTTTGATGGTGTATACGAATTTTCTAAAGATTTTAGAAATGAAGGTATGTCACGTTTTCATAATCCTGAGTTTACGCAAGTAGAGCTATACGTAGCCTATAAAGACTACTACTGGATGATGGACTTGGTAGAAGAGATGATAGAGAAGGTAGCTTTGGATTTGCACGGAACTACAAAGGTGCAAGTGGGCGAAAATGTTATCGACTTCAAGAGACCATGGAAAAGGTTTACCATGTTTGAAGCCATTGAGCACTTCACAGGAATTGATATTTCTGAAATGGATGAGACTGAACTTAGAAAAACTGCTAAAGAGCTGAATGTTCCTATTGATGAAACAATGGGTAAAGGAAAGCTTATAGATGAGATTTTTGGAGAGAAATGTGAAGGGTTGCTTATACAGCCTACTTTTATTACTGACTATCCTGTAGAAATGTCTCCTTTAGCTAAAAAACATAGAGAAAAAGAAGGGTTAGTAGAAAGGTTTGAGGCTATAGCTAATGGTAAAGAAATTTGTAATGCATTTTCTGAGCTTAATGATGCGATAGACCAGAGAAAGAGATTTGAGGAGCAGCTAGAGTTAGGAAAAAGAGGAGATGAAGAAGCTATGACTCTTGATGAAGATTTCTTAAGAGCCCTGGAATATGGAATGCCTCCTACAGCAGGTCTAGGTGTAGGTATTGATAGGTTAACCATGATCATGACCAATTCTAATTCTATCCAAGATGTGCTTTTCTTCCCTCAGATGAAACCAGAGAAGAAAGTTGAATATGCCACCGCAGCTGATTTTGTAGAAGTAGGCGTTAGAGAAGAATTAGTGCCTATCCTTCAGAAATTAGGTATTCTTACTATTAAGCAACTGAAAGAGGCTACGCCTAGTAAATTGTTTAATGATGTATGTGGTACAAGGAAGAAACTAAAAATGAAGGATGTTAAAAATCCGACTTTAGAAGAAGTTACTGCTTGGATTGAAGGATAAGCAGATACAAGGCATAAAAAAAGGAGTTGCTTGAATAGTAACTCCTTTTTTTATGCCTTGTTTTGATCTCTTAATTATCGTAGAAGCTTCGTGTTCTGTTCAGTTTAAGATCCTGAAGTAAGGATGACTTCACTCTTATAGTAAAATTATAGTTGGTATATACACCGAAAGGAGTCCAGTTCATATTCATTTCCCAGCAGTGTAGATCTCTCGATATACCAAAGTTGGTAAGAGAAACGGCTTTTTCCTCGAAATCATAGCCAGTATTAAAAGTTACTTTCCATTTCTCAGAAAGAGAAAAATCTCCTGATAGTCTTACTGTTTGAGTGATCTTGGCATCTCTGAAGCCCACTTTAGAATAATTAAAACTGTAGTTAACTCTTAAGCTCCAAGGTATAGTGAAGTCTACATAAGAGGCCGAGTTATTAAGTAAAAAGTCTTTGTCAGCTTGATTTAAATCAGAGTTATTTATCCGTTCACGTGTTTTTTCATCACTTTTCTGCCCGCTAGGGTTGAGATTCGTGCTTATGGCTAGGTTGGCATTAGAGAGCTGTCCGAGTCCTTGTCCGTTATTCCAAGTGTATTGGTCTATTCTGTCTTGATCATATATGTTGTCTCCTTGTGAATTAACCGTAACATCATTTAAAACATAAACATAAGGATCAACAGTACCTGTTAAATTAATATTTACTTTCTTTTTGAATACAGATGTATTAGCTCTGAAAGTGATGTTTGACAGCTTGAATGAGTCCGCAACAAAATTATAAGCGGTATTAAAACCGAAATTGTTAAGGATCGGTACTTTGGTCGCTTTATTAGTGGAGTCTGTTTTAGCTTCATTTTTCATTTCCAAACTATTGTTTAATGAAAAGCTAATAGAACCGCTTTCACCATATGAAGGGGCTCCGTAAGCATACCCTTGGTATCTAGATCTTAGAATAGTTTCTCCTTCTTCAGTGGTTAACTCTTGGTAATAGCCGTATTTTTCTGCTCCAAAGTCAGGCCTATATGATAATGAAATATTAGGGTTCATTACATGTCGGATCTTCACTTTTCCTTTTTTTAGATTGAAAAAGCCATATAGCCTGGTACTGAAGCTAGTGCTGAAGTTATATTCATAAACCCTGTTGAAGCCATTAATAGTGTCTGCCACTACAGCCTGGTTAGGGTTGTCTTCATCTAGTTCCCAGGCCAGCTTATCAAAATACCAGTTTTCTGTATAGTTGATAGACGGGGAGGCCGTAAAGTGCTTTAGTACTTTAAATGATGTGCTTAATGGTATTCTATGTTGTAAGCCTTTGTTAGAGTTTTCTAAGAAGGTCCCAAAATTTTGGAAATCAAAAGGAGCTATACTATCAATAGTGGGATCAGATCCAATTTTTCCTAAATTGTTAGTGAGAGTATTTGTTCCTGTTAATGAATATCTAACATTTATCTTTTCTACCCAGCTGTTAGAGGCTCCATTTTTATTTTTAAATGGATAGATGTTTGACATGTTGAAAGTTAGAGAAGGAAGTAATAGATCTACTTCTCTAGTTTGAACATCTTGATTATGTCTCATGCTTAAGCCTAAAGAAAAAGGTGTTCCCTGAAAGGTCTTGGAGTAAGATATGTTCGAGCTTAACTTACGGGTAAAGTTGTTAATGCTGTTTTGAGCTTCAGGTGTATTTATACCCAAATAATTATTGGTATTATAGCTAGAGGTAGCAGCGTTAACTGAAGCCGAAAATCTGCTATTACCTTTAGATTGAGGCGAGTGACTCCAAGCCAAGCGGTAGTCATTTCGAGTGTCTTCGTCTTCTATGTTGTTTGAGAGTCTTAGCTTGGTGTAGTCAAAGTTCACATTACCGTTATAAGCATATCTTTTTTTGTAAACACTGTTTACATGTACTCCATGCCCCCCTTTAGAATATACATCTCCACGTACGGCTATTTTTACATATTCGCTAATATCAAAGAAATAACCCCCACCTCTTAAATAAAATCCCCTACGTCGTTCCTCTCCGTAAGAAGGAATTATAATTCCTGATGAAGCTTCGTTTTTAGCAGGGAACATACCAAAGATAAAACCTAAAGGCGTTGGTACATCGTTAATTTCCAGATTGAACGGACCTGAAACTATTTTATCATTAGGTATGGCTTTGGTTTTTCTAGCCCTTATGCGATAATGCGGATGAGCCAGGTCGCAGGTAGTATAGGTGTTATTGATGCTAAAGAGCTCATCTTTTGAGTTTTTATAAACGGTTTCTCCATGAAGGTACCCTTCTCCCTGTTGGGTTACTACCTCTGATATTCTTGCTTCTCCGGTTTTGAAATTATAACTAATGTCTTTGGTTTCATAGGTCTCTGCACCATTTTTAAATATGGGGTAGCCCACCTTCCTACCTAAAGAGTCTTCTTTGCCGTGTGCAGTAAGTGTATGATTGTTATAGTCTATTTCTATGTGATCGGCTTCTAGCTTGATAGCTCCATAATCAATTTTAGCATCACCATAAAGTTTCACTATCTTTGAGTCGACAGAAAAGTTAATAGAGTCTCTGGCAGAGTAATTGATTGTTGTTTCAATATCACTCTTCGGAGTCTCACTTTTTGTGGAATCTGCAACAAATGCGGTGCTGTCACTGTTATTAGAGATAGTGTCAGCTTCCATGTTTTCATTACCTAGAACCTCCTTAGGTGTACTAATATTTTTTTCAGGAGTTTGAGCATGACCTAAAGCAATGAAGAAACCAAAAAAAACTAAAAGTAAACCGTGTTTGGCTAAATACCAGAATTTCAATTTGAGTAGCGGATTTTTCGGTTTTAGAGAAAAAATTACAATTTTGTGCAAAGTTATTGGAATAACTTTTAAGAAGCGAAAGATTGTGAAGAATATTACCATAGTTTTTCTTCTCTTAGCAATTACCTTGCTAAGTTCATCATCTCAGATAAAAAAAACTGATTTTAAAGTAAAAACAGTTGTAATAGATGCTGGGCATGGTGGACATGACCCTGGTACTCATGGCAGTAGCACGAAAGAGAAGGACCTTGTATTGAAAGTAGCGCTGAAATTAGGCAGCTACATAGAAGAGTATTTACCTGATGTAAAAGTCATTTACACCAGGGATGATGATACTTTTGTGACCCTGAAAGGCAGGGCGGAAATAGCAAATAAAAATAAAGCTGATGTTTTTATTTCTATTCATGCTAACTCCTTGCCCGAAAGCGTAAGTACCACTAGAAAAAATCAGATAAGAGGAACGGAAACTTATGTGATGGGCGCACAAAACACAGGTAGAAATTTAGAAGTAGCGAAAAGGGAAAACTCTGTGATCCTTTTAGAGGAAGACTACGAAAAAACTTATGATTTTGATCCCAATTCTCCGGAATCATACATCCTTTTTTCGTTAACTCAGTCTGCTTTTCAAGAAAAAAGTATTTACTTGGCAACACAGATAGAGAATCAGTTTAAAACCCGGGCAGGAAGACATAGCTTAGGTGTTAAGCAATCTAGCCTTTATGTATTATGGAGTACGGCCATGCCCAGTGTTCTGGTAGAAATTGGTTATCTTTCTAATAGTACCGAGGAAGAACAACTGAACAATTCATCTGTTCAAGGTAACATAGCTTCAGGAATCTTTAGAGCTTTCCGAGACTATAAAAATGAAATAGAGTCTTTAAATAAATAATTATTAAGTGAAGGTGTCAAAAGAATTAAAAGTAGGCGTATTTATGGTATTCTCAATCGCCATACTTTATTTAGGCTTTAACTATTTAAAAGGACAGGATTTTTTCTCATCTAATAATAAATACTATGCTATTTATGAAAATGTAGACGGACTAAGTGTGTCTAACCCTGTGCTGGTAAATGGTTTTGCTGTGGGTAGAGTGAGTAGAATTAACTTACTTCAAAATCACGATGATCAGATTTTGGTCGAAATGGATATCAGTGGAGATATCGTGTTAGGAGACTCAGCTACAGCTAAGTTGAATAGTGATTTTCTTGGCAATAAATCTATTCTATTGAGCACAGGAAATGCTAAAAAACTTCATGAACCTGGTGATACTATCTTAGCCGTGTTAGATAAAGGGATTGCAGATATCTTAGCAGAAAGTGCTCAGCCAGTGGCTAATAACTTGGAGGCTACTATTAAGAAAATAAACGCCATATTAGATAATCTCAATGGCAATAGCGAAAAAATTAACAGGATGATGGATGGCTTTGAAAAGACTCCTGTCATTTTGAATGCTACTATTGCAGATGTAAAGCAAAAATTAGGATCTATCAATACTACTTTTGATCAGGTAGGAGGTGAGCTTAATACTACTTTGAAACAAACTCAACCACTTTTATCTAATCTTACTGTATTTAGTGACTCTTTAAAGAGATTGGAGTTGAACCATACTGTGGATCAGGCAAACAAGGCCTTAACTAACCTTAATGAGGCTATAGAGCATTTTTCTAATAATGAAGGTACATTGGGTAAGCTTATAAATGAGGATTCACTTTATAATAATCTCAATAATACTTTTGAAACACTGGATCAATTACTGATCCATTTAGACACCCAACCCAAAGATTTTTTCTCCCCATTTGGCAGGAAAAAGTCTAAAATAGAACGTAATCGTAATAAGGAAGAAGAGGATTAACTATTGCTTTTAACTACTCTCCTTCATTAATAGCACTGGATTTTGCCTGTTTTGTTTTAAATTTATAAGAGATGAAATCTCTTTTTACACAAAAAAAGCAGGAGATGGAAGCTTAGGTTTTAATACTGAGCTTTTATTACTGTGTGCTATCCCTTATGAATATTGAATTTAATAAAAATGAAGACCACCACAAGCAGCTGATCTACAAGCTTAAAAAAAAGAGCGATCAGACAAAGCTTGGTGGAGGAGAGAAAAAAATTGAAAAGCAACACCATAAAGGCAAACTGACAGCGCGGGAGCGTATTGCCTATCTGGTAGATGATGATAGTGATCTTTTAGAAATAGGCCTGCTGGCAGGAGAGGGCATGTATGCTGATGTTGGAGGCTGCCCTTCTGGAGGAGTGGTAACCGTATTAGCTAAAGTGCAGGGTCGTATGTGCATAGTGGTGGCTAATGATGCCACTGTAAAAGCTGGAGCCTGGTTCCCTATCACGGCCAAAAAGAATCTTCGAGCACAGGAGATAGCAATGGAAAACCATCTGCCAATTATTTATCTGGTGGATAGCGCTGGTGTATTCTTACCAATGCAAGACGAAATTTTTCCAGACAAGGAGCATTTTGGGCGTCAGTTCAGAAACAATGCTAAAATGTCAGCTATGGGTATAGTGCAAATAGCGGCTATCATGGGCAGTTGTGTTGCTGGCGGGGCTTACTTACCTATTATGTCTGATGAGGCTATGATCGTAGACAAAACAGGCTCTATTTTCTTAGCGGGTTCTTATTTGGTAAAAGCAGCTATAGGAGAGAATATAGACAATGAGACCCTAGGTGGAGCTACTACCCACTGTGAAATTTCAGGTGTTACTGATAATAAATTTGATAATGATGAGGCTTGCCTTGACTATATAAAATCACTTTTTGATAAACTAGGAGAGGCCGAGAAAGCAGGCTTTAGTAGAAAAGAAACCATGAAGCCAGAAAGCTTTGATGATTTGCTGGGCACTTTCCCTAAAGATAGAGCAGCGCCTTATGATATAAAGGATATTATTAGGAAGCTGGTAGATGGAAGCGAGTTTGACGAATACAAAGAGCTCTATGGTAAAACCATAGTATGCGGCTATGCTCGTGTTGATGGTTGGGCTGTTGGAATAGTGGCGAATCAAAGAAAAGTAGTAAAGAGTAAGCAAGGAGAGATGCAGATGGGGGGGGTGATTTATTCTGATTCTGCAGATAAAGCTGCACGTTTTATTATGAACTGTAATCAGCGTAAGATACCTTTGGTGTTTTTACAGGATGTGAGCGGCTTTATGGTGGGAAGTAAGGCGGAACATGGTGGAATTATTAAAGATGGAGCTAAAATGGTGAATGCTATGGCTAACTCTACTGTTCCTAAATTTACCATTGTAATAGGTAATTCTTATGGTGCAGGTAATTATGCCATGTGTGGTAAAGCCTATGATCCCAGGTTTATATATGCCTGGCCTTCTGCCCAAATGGCGGTAATGAGTGGTGCCTCTGCGGCTAAAACACTGCTACAAATAAAAGTAGCTACATTAAAAGCTCAAGGTAAAGAAATATCTAAAGAGGAAGAAGAAACTCTTTTAAAAGAAATTACTGATAAATATAATGAAGAACTTAGCCCATATTATGCAGCAGCACGAATGTGGGTGGATGGCATTGTTGACCCTAGAGAAACAAGAAAGGTGATATCTATGGGCATAGAGGCGGCAAACCATGCTCCTGTAGAAAAGTTTAATGTTGGGGTTATTCAAACTTAAATTATTGAATGAAACAAGAAGAACTGAAGGCTTTAGTATCGTTATTGGATGATGAAGACGCTGAAATTATTGCGCATGTAGAGAAAAAGATTATCTCACTGGGAGAAAACATGATTCCTATCTTAGAAACAGAATGGGAAAGTAATTTAAATCCTTTGGTTCAGGAGCGCATAGAGGAGCTGATACATGTATTGCAGTTCGATCTGATACAGGAGCGGTTAGTGAAATGGTTTTCTGAAGATGAGCCTGACTTGCTCGAAGGTATGTGGATAGTGGCGACCTATCAATATCCTGATTTAGAGTATACTAAACTTAAGCAGGATCTTGAGCAGATCTATTATGACGCTTGGTTAGAGTTTAAACCAGATATTCACCCTTATGATCAGGTGAGACTTTTGAATAGTGTGATTTTCAGCAAACTAAAATTTGGCGCTAATACTAAGAATTTTCACTCTCCGAGTAACTCTATGATAAATATGGTTTTGGAGTCAAGAAAAGGGAATCCTATATCTCTCTGTGTGCTTTATATGCTCGTAGCGCGAAAGCTAAAGATGCCTGTTTATGGTGTTAATTTGCCAAACTTGTTTATTCTTACTTATAAGAGCGAAAATGAGAATTATTCTCAGTTTTATATTAATGCCTTTAATAGGGGACTTATTTTCTCTAAAGATGATATAGATAATTATATTCATGAGCTAAGGATGAACCCTGAGGAAACCTTCTATCAGCCTTGCGATAATAGAGATATTGTACTTAGAGTTTTAAGAAACTTGGTTGTTTCTTTTGATAAAATAGGAGATCATTCAAAGTCAGAAGAAATAAAGACTCTGCTTGAAAGCGTAGGGGATCATGGGCATTTAGGTATATAAAAGGGGGTTATCCCCTTTTTACCATGCATCCTATAGGTCTAACATTGCTAGTTGCAGGTTGTCCTGAGAGTAAGTTGTCAATATTAATTTTTAAATACTGCTCTTTTACGTCTGAAGCTACCTGTGGGTTATTATCTATGGCTCCCTGGTAAAAAACTGAAAAATGGCTTCCATTATTTTTAAGTAAAAAGGCATGGGGGCTCTTGCTTGCATGTAGGGCATTCATTACTTTTTGTTCTTTATCAGACAAATAAGCAACATTAAGACCCCAAGTGTTCATTTTGTTCTTCATGTCACTTTCAGATTCTTTATCTTCATTATGCGCATTGATCAAAATAAAACTGATACCCTTTTTGCTGTATTCTGAGATGATCTGAGTGATCCTTCCTTCGTAGTAAACAGAGTAAGGACAGACGTTACTGGTGAAAATTACCACTACCCCTTTGCTGTCTTTATAATCAGAGAGGGATACCTTTTGGTTATTGGTAACGTTGTTTAATGTAAAGTCATCTACCTTTTGCCCTAAAGCCAATGGTAGCTGTACTATGGTCAATAATGCTATGATCAATATTTTATTCATGACTTTAATTAATGTTAAAAGCTAAGATATAGTTTTCTTCTACTCTATATTCTAATTCATAGCTTTTGGTAATACTATTGACAATTATTTTGCCAAATATGGTTCCTTTAGGTTTTAAGTCAAAAGGTGCTATTTTGATATTCTCTTTGAAAGAGAGCTTCTCAGAGCTGCAAATTTTGTATAAGGCTTCTTTAGCACACCAGTAAATCCCAAGTTTTTCTATGTTGTTATCAGCATTTTGAGTTTCTGCTTCACTAAGGAATTTGTGCTGCACTTTTATAAGTTTTTCTTTTTTTTGTTCCAAATCTATACCTACATCGGTTTTCAGGTCTAGTAATACAGATACATACGGATAAGAATGAGATAATGAAATTTCTGCGTCACAGCCTTTAAGAAATGGTTTGCCGTGTTCATCCTTTACTACACCATGATAGGGCAAGTTTAGTTCTTGGCATAAGGACATAATGGTAAGCCTACAAGCCAGCCATTCTTTCTTTTTGTCTTCATGCCGAAAGGCCGTAAGCATAGTATACTCTTCGGTTTCTTTTTTTACAGCTTCAAACAGATGCTCGTAAGATTCTTCTATGTGCCATAAAGCCAGAAATCTGTTGCTATTTATTTTTTCGATTTTATGAAGTGGCATTTGATTACTGAATGGAAACTTGCTTCTTTGCTTTAAAATTTTGTAAAATAATCATTATTCATGGGCAAAGTTAATGTTTCCAAACTCAAAACCTTTACCGGACATAATGATTGTGTGTATACCCTGGAGAGAACGCAATATGATCACATTTTCTTTTCAGGTGCTGGAGATGGTATGGTGGTGTACTGGAACCTGGAAGCTTCTGAAAACGGACAGCTGATAGCTAAATTACCTAATTCTATTTATGCCTTGCATTACATGCAATCTAAAAACTTACTGGCAGTAGGGCATAACTATGATGGCATTCATATCATAGACTGGGAAAATAGAAAGGAAATAGGTTCTTTAAAGCTAACAGACGAGGCTATATTTGATATTCAGTCTTATCACGATTTCTTGATTATAGGAGATAAGAAGGGTACAATAACTATAGTCAATGCAGGTGACTTAAGAGTAGTATATAAGATTGCCTCGGCAGATTACAGCGCCAGAACTATTGCGATAAACAAAACCCTAGGTGAGATGGCAGTGGGGTATAGTGATAACAAAATTAGAATCTATTCCTTAGAAGACTTTGAGCTTAAGTATGAGTTTAAGGCTCATGATAACTCAGTGTTTACAGTAAAGTATGCGCCTGATACTCAGTTTTTAATGAGCGCGGGTAGAGATGCACACCTGAAAATATGGGATAGTAAAGCAGGATATTTGTTGCTAGAGGATATTGTGGCTCACATGTACGCCATTAATCATTTGGATTTTAGTCCTGATGGTAAACATTTTGTAACTTGTAGCATGGATAAATCCATAAAAGTTTGGGATAATAATAGCTTTCGTTTGTTGAAGGTTATAGATAAGGCCAGACATGCAGGACATGGAACTTCTGTAAATAAATTATTGTGGTCTAAGTATGATAACCTTTTGATTAGTGCCGGAGATGATAGGGCAATATCAGTATGGGATATTCAGTTTAATAATTAATAGTTGGTTCAACTACACTCAAAATTATGCTATGAAAATAACGCCTTTAGAAATACGACAAAAAACATTTGAGAAAGCATTTCGAGGTTTAGATAAAGACGAGGTTACTGCTTTTTTAGTAACTATGTCACAAGAATGGGAGAAGCTCGTTGATGAAAATAAAGAACTTAAAATAAAATTAGAATCTTCTGAAAAAGAAGTGGAGAAGCTTCGGGAAGTTGAAAACTCGCTATTCAAGACCTTGAAGACTGCCGAAGATACGGGCGCTAATATGATCGATCAGGCTAATAGAACTGCCGAGCTACATCTTAGAGAGGCACAAATGAAAGCCGAAGCTTTACTTAATGATGCCAAGAACCGAGCTAAAGATATTATGGAGGAGGCTGAAATAAAATCAAGAACTACCATTGAGGATATGGAAGCCGAAGTGAAAACCATAGCTCAGATGTACCGTACTCTTGATAATGCTAAGGAAGATCTTTTATCTGATATTAAGACTTTTGCTACTGAAGCCTTAGATAAAGTAGAGCGAGTGAAAGCCCATAAAAAGAAGTTTAATATTGAAGAAGAAATGTTACGCATTAAGCGTGAATCAATAGATAAGGCTGCTAAAAGTGCCCTTAAATTTGAAAAGGAAACGCTTAATGAAATTACTTTTGAGGTAGTAGGTAATGTGTCTTCAGAATCAGAAGATAGTAAAGAAAGTCCTATTAGGGAAGAACGGAAGCTGGACAAAGAGGCCTTGCTGAAGATGGAGGATGATTATAGAAGGAAATATATGCAGGACCAAGAGAAAGAGCAGGAGGTTGAGGAGGAAGAGCTAGAAGAGGAAGAGCCGGTTACTGTATCTCAATCTCAATATTCTCCTGAGCTGGAAGAAGAGGATGAAAGCTATCCTGATGAGGAAATAGATCATTTTGAGGCGGAAGAGGATCTGGAGCCTGAGCCAGAAGTGGTAGTGGAGGAAAAACCAGCGCCTAAGCCAGAACCTAAACCTGAACCAGTAGTGGAATCCGCCCCGGTGAAGCCCAAAGAAGTAAAAAAGAATACAGTAAAGAAAAATACAGTAAAAAAGAGTAGTAAGAGTACATCTTTTTTTGATGATATAGAGTAATGGGTAAAGTAGCTTTGAAAGGCCTGAAGTTTAAGGCATACCACGGTTATTATGATGAGGAAAGACAAAAAGGAAATCAGTTTGAAGTAAACATAGCTGTAAAGACTGTTTTCCTAAAAGCGGCTGAAAATGATGACCTTGATAATACAGTAGACTACGAGCAACTCTATAAAATAGTGAAGGAAGAGATGGGAATCCCTTCCAAGTTATTGGAGCACGTGGTAAAAAGGATTACCGACCGGGTAATAAAAGAAATAAAAGCAGTGGATAAGGTTAAAGTATCTTTATCTAAGTTTAACCCACCTATTGGAGGTGACTGTAGAGAGTCTAAAGTAACTCTAAAGGCTAAACGATAAATGTAAAAAGGAGAGAAGCTTCAAAGTTATTGAGGTACATTCTCTCCTGTTTTCACGAAAGTGAATCCTCGAGCATCTGCTCCTTCATAAAAATCTACCTCGAGTCCTAGTAGGTACATAGTTTCCCTTTTCTGAACTAGTACAGGTATCCCGTCTTGTTTATATTCTAAGTCGTTGTCTTTTTTTTGATCAAACCCAAGCATATAAGTAAAGCCCGCACATCCTCCGGCTCCTTTTATGCCTATTCTCAATGAATAGCCTTCAGGAATGTTCTTGTTTGTCATGATATTTTTCACTTCCTCCACTGCTTTTGGGGTAAGCGTTACGGGCACTAATCCATCCATGAATTTCTCTTTTATGTTTCTATTTGTAAACTTAGAAAAGAAAAAATTAATTTCGGAATTCACACTTTTTAAATAACGGCTAAGCTCAATATCTTCGTAGTGGAAATATTTTGATGGTATACTCATCGAATTCATTAATTTAGAGACAGAACAAACAAAATATATGGAATTAGTTATTGAATTTGCTAAACTATTAATCCCGGCGGCTATAGTATTATACGCTATGTACCTGGTAGTAAAATCTTTTTTGGATAAAGAGCTGGCTAAACAAAGCATGGAAATTAGAGGCAAAAGCATTGAAACAGTACTGCCTAACCGACTGCATGCATATGAGCGTGTTTGCTTGTTTTTAGAGAGGATTACGCTCAATAGTCTTATTTTACGATTAAATAATGGTAAGTATACAGCCAGAGAGTTTCAGCAGATAATGATTAATGAAATTCGTGAGGAATATAATCATAACGTTTCTCAGCAGCTATATATGAGTGACGAGGTCTGGGAAATGGTGAAGAGTTCTAAAGAAGGGTTAATTACCATGATTAACGAGGCCATGAGTGAGCTAAAGCCAGAGGCAGATAACCTGGATCTTGCTAAACAGCTTTTTGAGAAATCGGTAAATCAGAATGATGATAAAATTCAATCCACTCTTTTGGCTTTAAAAAATGAAATTAGACAGGCTTTTTAAATGAGTACTACAGGTCAGGATAATAAGTTTTTTCGAAAGGCTCAACAAATGGCTTCTGATATGTATCAGAACAGAGGCAAGCTTAATGATCTTTTGAAAAGAGCTATGGAGAAAATTCAAGATGTGCTGGATAAAAATAAAAGCAATAGGCCGCTCCAAAATGCTCTTACTCTCATACGTATGGTGAAGGCTTATATTAATGGCGCTTATAGAGATGTTCAAACCAGTAGCATTTTGCTGGCCATAGCCGCGCTCATTTATTTTGTAATGCCTATAGACCTCATTCCTGATTTTATTCCTGTAACTGGTTTGATTGATGACTTTGGTATTATGCTCTGGGTTTATAAGAAAATTCAGGACGAAATAGATCGGTTTCTTGATTGGGAAGATCTGCAGAAAAATAACATTAGCTGAGTTTAAAGGTTAACTAAGGATGAATTCCACAAAAAAGTCAGCACTTGTTTTAGGCAGTACCGGGCTCATCGGTAATCAGTTACTTCATATTTTATTAAAAGATCATTATTATTACAAGGTTTATGCTGTAAGTAGGCATGAGTTAGAATTTAAGAATGATCGGCTAGTAACTGTTATTGCCGATTTTGACAACGTGGATGAGCGCATAGAGGGGCTTGCTTTTAACGATATTTATTGCTGCTTAGGCACTACGATAAAAAAGGCAGGAAATAAAGAGGCTTTTAAACAAATAGACCTTGATTATCCTTTAAAAGTAGCTCAAAAAGGTTTGAAGCAGGGAGCTAGTAAGTACTTACTAATATCAGCAATGGGAGCTGATAAGAAATCTACTTTTTTCTACAATAGAATTAAGGGTGAAGTGGAGGAGGCCTTAGCTAAAATGAAATACAGGTCGGTTCATATATTTAGACCGTCTTTGCTGTTAGGAGATAGAGAAGAGAAAAGGCCAGGAGAAGCTGCTGCTAGTGTAATCTCTAAGCTTTTTTCTTTTGCATTTGTAGGTGCATTGAAGAAATATAAGCCCGTAGAATCAAGTAAAGTGGCTCAGGCTATGTTAGCTCTAGCTAAGGATAAAACCAAAGGAGTGCATATTCACGAATCAGAAGAATTACAAAAATATTAGTTTTTAATGATTGCAGTTGTTCAAAGAGTTTCAGAATCTTCAGTAAAAATAGAAGGCGAAGTTAAAGGTGAGATTGGTGCAGGACTGATGGTGCTGTTAGGTATAGAAGATGCTGATGATACTGAAGATATTCAGTGGCTTTCAAAGAAAATAACCAATATGCGCATTTTTAATGATGATGACGAGGTTATGAATAAGAGTGTGCAAGATGTTAATGGAGATATTTTATTGATAAGTCAGTTTACGTTACATGCCAGTACAAAAAAAGGGAATAGGCCTTCTTACATAAGGGCGGCTAAGCCGGATGTAGCTATTCCTCTATATAAAAAATTTATTGCTCAGGTAGAAGCCGATTTTGGAAAGAAGATTCAAACCGGTGAGTTTGGAGCTGATATGAAGGTGAGTCTGGTAAATGATGGGCCGGTGACCATAATTATTGATTCGAAAGACAAAAAATGACGATAGAAGAAGCCCAAGAAATAGTGGATAAGTGGATTAACACCACTGGAGTGAGGTATTTTAACGAGCTTACTAATATGGCTATTCTTACAGAAGAAGTAGGAGAGGTGGCTCGGATAATGGCTCGTAGATACGGGGAGCAGTCAGAAAAGGAATCAGATAAAGATAAAGATCTTGGAGATGAAATGGCGGACGTATTATGGGTATTGATATGCCTGGCCAATCAAACCGGAATAGATTTAACAGAGGCCTTTAAAAAGAACCTGGAGAAGAAATCTATCCGGGATAAGGACAGGCATAAAAACAATGAGAAGCTAAAGTAATTAGTTGCTTAGCGTAATTTCTCCATCTCTAATTACGGGCACTACTTTATATTCATCTAGCTTCATGCAGAATTCAATATCTTCATGAATGTTCATGCCATTTAGCCGCTTGGCATGAGATGAGTTTTTTACTGCTTCTAGCAAGCTGGCCTCAGTGTATTCAAAAGCCGCTTGAGCAAACAGCGGGGCATCACAAGCAGATTCGAAATCATCTTTTAGTTTAGCTACCAAAGCCCCTGCGAAGAGTGAGTCTTCCAGGTTTACCTTGCCCTTCCAGCCAGCACAGAATACAATAACATCTTTGTCCTGATTTTTTAGGTATTCGGCTACGGCTGTTATATTTAAGAAAGAGCCAATTACTATCTCATCTGCTTCGGCTGATTTTTCAATGGCTACAGTGCCATTAGTGGTAGTAACGGCCACTTTATTTCCTTTTACCTCTTCTTGCATATAGTCGAAAGGGGAGTTGCCCAGATCAAAGTCTTCCACTTTGATGCCGTTTCTTTCTCCAGCCAAAAAGTAATTCTGCTTTTTCATTTCGCGGCAAGCAGCCTGATCAGCAAAAGGGCGAATAGCCTTTACTCCATGGGCCATACCTGTAGTCATACAAGAGGTGGCTCGTAGAATATCTACGATGACCACCAGCTTACCCTTTAAATCAAATAGATGAATGAGCTCAGGGCTCAAACAAACATCAATAGTCTTCATTAACAGTTTTTTAGATTAAAGGCAATTTTTTAACCAAGGCTTTTAGAGGTTTATTTCTTACCGAAATGAAGATCTCAGTTTCCGGTGAAGCAAACTCTTTTTCAAGATAGCCTAGTCCTATGCCTTGACCCAGCGTAGGAGACATGGTGCCAGAAGTAACACGGCCTATTACATTGCCATCAGCATCATGGATTTCATAGTCTTTTCTAGGAATACCTTTATCTTCCATTTTAAAACCTACCAGTTTTTTAGTGATACCTTCTTCCTTTTGCTGTTTCAGAGAAGCAGAGTTAGTAAAGTCTTTTGTGAATTTAGTGATCCAGCCTAAGCCTGCTTCTAGAGGTGAGGTAGTGTCATCTATATCGTTACCATACAGACAAAAGCCCATTTCCATTCGTAGTGTGTCTCTAGCGCCTAATCCGATAGGTTGAATACCTTCAGGCTCCCCAGCTTTTAGTATTTCATTCCATATTTTTTCGGCATCTGAATTTTTAACGTAAATCTCAAAACCACCAGCTCCGGTGTAGCCAGTAGCTGACATGATTACATCTTGAACTCCACCAAAAGTACCTACTGAGAAATGGTAGAATTTGATGGCAGAAAGATCGGTGGTAGTTAGCTTTTGTAAAACCTGTGTGGCTTTAGGCCCTTGTACGGCAAATAATGACATGTCATCAGAAATGTTGGTCATGTCTACACCATCAGTATTGTATTTGGAAATCCAGTTCCAGTCTTTCTCTATGTTAGATGCGTTCACTACCACCATGTATTCTTCTTCGGCCATTTTATAAACCAAAAGATCATCTACGATACCACCATCTTCATTAGGAAGGCAAGAATATTGAGCTTGGCCGATTACAATTTTAGAGGCATCATTACTGGTTACTCTTTGGATCAAATCCAAAGCTTTAGGGCCTTTTAATATAAATTCACCCATGTGAGATACATCGAAAATACCTACACTATTTCTCACCTTATTGTGTTCTTCAATGTCTTTGGTATATCTTACCGGCATGTTATATCCGGCAAATGGCACCATCTTAGCACCAAGTTTTTCGTGTATGTCGTTTAGCTGTACTTTTTTTAAATCCATGGGTTTTTGTTTTAAGGCCAAAGGCCGGTTTTAAAAATTTGCGTCCTCTTCTTCCACCTGTTTTACCAGTTGGTAATATTTATTCACAAAGCGATTGTAGGCATCGGCTGATATCAGCGATCTTAGGTCTTGAAGACTTAATTCTGCGTAATTGGTCAGCCTTACCCGGGCGCATTGTAATATATAAGCTTTTAGGAGTCTTACTGAGTTAGGGTTGATCTCGATAGCACTCAAGAGGATATTATAGGCTTCAAACTTATCTTGGGTGCCTATGAAATTGGCAGCGGCAATGGTGGCTTCCTCTTTAAAAGGGTTCATGTAAGCGATGGCTTCATAATTTTTACGGGCTTGTGTAGTGTCGCCACTGGCTTCATTGATGAGACCGGTATAATAATGCCTTTCTATATTATGAGCCTTATCAAATGCAATCCCTTGATTAATTTTTGTGCTTAGCCCTCTGATATTGCCTTGGGCGGCCAGCATTTTTAATTCATACCACTGTATACTCTCGAAAAGCGATTTATCTGATATCAGCAGGCCTGAAAGCATGGTGTAATAAGTGACGGCAGCCTCTTCCATATCTTTTTTCCAAAGCTTCTTAGACATGTCTAAAATGGCCTGGCCTTTATAATTACTGTCTGCAAGCCCGTTTACCAGTTGGTTGAAAAGCGTTGTGTCTCTATAGCTGAGCTGATATCTTAAGAATAAATATTTTTGATTTTCTGCCAGAAGATTGAAGTCTGGTTGGCTAGGATTCAAAATAGTGAGCATCGTAGCAGCTATTTCTTTGGTTTTTTGGTCTCCAGACTCTGCAAGCTGGCCCCATGTTTCCAATGCTAAAGGTATCTGAGAAGCTTCGGTTAAAGCGATAGCCTTGTTATAAGTAGCTTCTTTTGAATATTGGTCTTCAGCCCATCGGAAATGCTCTGCGGCTATTTCGGGCGCATCTTGCTGTAAAGCCCATAACCCCAAAGTATTGAAGTACTTACCTTCGCTATAAGGACTGTTATTGGCTAGCCAGTTCATTTTTCTAAAGGCAGCGTTAATGTTGTTTTGCTTGTACCAATTCATGCTTAATCCAAAGGATAACATTTCATAGGTAGAGGCATTAGCATCATTATTAGTTAGTGCTAAAATGGGCGCGCTGTTTAGAGAATCTTGTGCGAAAAGACGATTGAAACTTTGATTGTATAAAACTGATGCTTCTAAAAAAGAAATTACTGAATCAGATGGAAAGTAATCCGATTGGGCAGGCTCCCTCAATTGGTTTTTAAGCGCCAGTTTATTGTTCAATGAAATAAGGTCATTGGCTATATCCCAATCTTCAAAAAGAGAATCTGCATTTACAGGTATTTGATTTTTAACTAAAAGGGCTAGTAAGTTGCTTTGAGTCGCCTTCTTTGCTTCTTCTGCGGAGATGGCCTTATCAAGGTAATATAGCGCAGTATCTACAATGTTGGTTTTGGAGTACACTATGCCTAGGTTATTTTCTAATAAAGGGTGCTCTGGAAATTTCTCCAGACCTTCGTTTAGGGTGAAAAGTGCATCGAAAAATCTGTCTTGATCGCTGTAAATGCTGCTGAGATTAGCAAATGCTTGCGGTGTTGGGTTTTTGGCAGTGGCTTTTTTATAATTAACCACCGTCTGAATCTCGTCTTGCTTTTTCTCTGAAATGGTAGCAAGCATAAAGTGCGATTTGTGATTATTGTAGCCAAAAAAGGCACCTTGCTTATAGTATGCTTCCGCTAAAGTTAGCTCGTTATTAAGGTAGTGTAGATCGGCAATGCCGTTATAATAAGTGGCATAACCCTGGTTTACCGTTGTCTTCCAACCTGCTGAAAAAAGAAATGCGGAAGAAGCTATTAGCCCAGCGAGACAGAAAGTGAAATAAGGCATTTGGGTAGGCGCATATAGCACTTTATATACTTGCATATTATTGCCTAGAGGGCCAATGAAGTTGCTAGTAATATAGATCAGGAATATAATGCCAAATCCAAGATGTGAGTATACAATAATGTCTCTATATATCTCAATAGCGGGATCATTAAAGGTGATTGCAAAGTGAGCTATTGTGCAAAAGCAGCAAACAAACATGATAATGAAAAGTAGAGCGCCATTATATTCAGAGGTCAAAATGTTTTTAAACTGAATAGTTCTTTGCTGAAACCCCCATATGCCTAAAATAGCTGAAATAGTGAGTAAAATGAATAGGTTAAGATAAATAATATCCCACTCTACTATATGTCTTTCGCGTAAGTAAAGTAGTAGTACATTTACAATATAGATGGCAGAGATCACATAGAAATGGGTGACAGTGTTTTTAGAAGAGGCACTATTTGATTTCGTTAATATATATATAAAGCCAGCTATAATTTCATGCGCTATTACTATGATGAAAAGTAGAGATACCAGCAAAGGGTTAATTACGCTATAGGCTGCCATATAAAGAAATGGCTGGTCAACTTCAGCGGTGAAATAAATGCCAGCTCCTAATGCCATTGTTATGATGCCGTAAACAGCAAGCCGGGTAGTAAATGAAATAGTGTTATTTACTCTGTTAAAATAATAACTGATCGGTAGGTAGCAGATAATGGCAATGATAAGTCCCCATTTATCAGAGCTACCCATAAGGAGTAATATTTCAAGCTTGAAATTTACTAATATGGCCAGGAATATAGTGAGGCCAACGAAGAACCAAAAATTATTGAGATCAGATACTATGGTGATAAAAATCACCATTCCTATTACTGTAATTCCTAAAAGGAGGTAATAGGAAAAAACACTGATGTGTATTTCAGGGCTGGTAAATGACTGAAGGAATAGTATATTGTCATCTGCTGTGTTGAGGGTAAAGGGGCCGAGTTTAAAGGAGTCAATAAGTACTTTTACTCTTTCTGTTTTTGCAAGAGTCTCCCAGCCAATGGCACCTTCAGCACCAATGATATAATTAAAAGCAAACCACAATACGGAGGCTAAAGCCAGGGTTAAGAGAATAAAATATAGGGTCTTAAGAGGCTTGGGCCAATCCTTCCAAAATAATCTGGATTGCATAGTTATAGTTTACTCTAGTACTTTAGGAACTCTGAAATAATCGGAGTCTTTTTTTGGAGCGTTTTTTAGGGCGCGTTCATGGCTTAGGTGAGGTTTTACTTCATCTTCGCGTAATACATTCACCTCATGAGACATAGTGGTAAGCGGCTCTACATTATCAGTATCGAGTTCATTTAGCTTCTCTACCCAGGTAAGGATCTTCGTCATGTCTGCCATCATTTCTTCAGCAGTGCTTTCATCAAATTCAAGCCTGGCCAGATGAGCGATTTTATTCAGAAGGTCTTTGTCTATGTTCATGCAATAGTTTTATTTAATTCCGCACTTATGACATCATAAGTTTTTTGCTTGATCATGTCAACATCTTCGAGCGTTAAGCCCTTAGTACTGATGGCTTCGTGGTAAATGATCTTCATTTTACGTCGCCTGGGCAGCACCGTATGCTCTGGCAAAATTATCCAATTAAAGGGAATAGTTACAGGAATAATGTCAATTTGTTTCTCTATGGCTATTCTGAATGCGCCATCTTTGAAGCGGCTCATTTGTGGAGGATTGTTAGAAAGTATCCCTCCTTCAGGAAAGATGGTTAGGTTTTTACCTTCATCTATTGCTTGTCCGCTTTTTACTATGGTAGAATAGCGACTTTTAAGACTATTTCGGTCTACTGTAATATGTAATTTTTTATACATGAACCCGAAAAATGGAATCTTTTCCATGTCATTTTTCCCGACAAATATGCTGTTTTCAGGATTGAGGCCCATTGAGGGGATGTCCATGTAAGAAAAGTGATTAGGGCAAAATATATAATTTTTATTCTTCTCCCTTTTGTACCTGATGTCATTTTCAAAAGGTATAAAAATGAGAGATAGAAAAACAATGGCCCACCAGCGGTTAAATACTCCTGCCAGATAGTGGTGTTTAGGGAAGATGATAGGGATCATCAGTAAAGGGAAGAACACCAAAAAGGACAGACCAAAAATGAGCATTGCATAGGCAGCATGAATACCGCGTATGAATTTCATGGGCAAATAACTGTTAAAAATGAATGATAATGAAAGCGAATATAAAGGTTATCATTTAATAATGTTTGATAACCTGTTAATTTTATCGAGGCAAACGAATGTCACATTTTTGATCGCTTAATAATTCTACAGCCTCTTTTAAATTCATGGCTTCTTTGGTTTCATGCATTTTTTTATTGAAAGAGAACTTAAGTTCTTTCCGCTTCATAGCTTCAAAAAACCGCCTTACTTCATCACTTTCTTCTAATATAAGTGGTGGGACCTCTGTAGGTTTGTCATTTTCATCTTTGGCCACCATGGTTACATACGAAGTGTTGGTGTGTTTTACACTTCCTTGTTTTACATTTTCAGCTATTACCTTAATGCCTACTATCAGAGAGGTTTTCCCAACATAGTTAACTGATGCATGTAAAGATACGAGGTCACCCACTTCTACCGGCTGTAAAAACTCTACATTATCTACTGATACGGTTACGCAATAATTTGCGGCATGCTTGGAGGCGCATGCATAGGCTACTTTATCTATAAGAGAAAGGAGTATACCTCCATGGATTTTTCCACCGAAATTAGCATAGGATGGAATCATTAATTCGGTAATAGTGGTTTTTGAAAAACTAACTTTTTTTCCTGCTTGCATGGCATGAAGATAGCATTATTTTTAAAAAACCACTAAAACCATAGTCTCGCTTATACTTCAGTTTCTTGATAATGACAGGTAAGTAATGAGTCTAACGGCTGTTCTCCGGCCATTATTGATTCAATTTTTCCCCATTTTTCTTCAGTAAAGAGTCTTTTTAGCGGCTGCTCACGAGAGAGGATTTTCATAAATGCAGGAGCCAGTTTTTTGTCCCAAACTTTTGCGTATTTCACTAAGTCATCCGGATAAACTACCTTTCTTTTAGTGCCTTCAGGTATTCCTCTGAACGGGGAGCTTACATTTAAATAGCCATAATCATCCGTCAATTGCTCTCCTGGCTGAATATCTCGTACAGCTATCTCAAATTCATAGGGAGTGGTGAAGCAATTAGAGTTGAAGCTGTGGTTTACAAAGCGACCGTTATCCCAACAGAGTACATAATTTCCTTTGTTGTTACGGTATGAATATATATCTAAGATGTTTTTGTAAATGTCATCCATTTCGTCTACCTGAGAAGGGGTGAATTCCTGATCCAGTTCGTCTAAAACCCAAGTTATGGTGCCTGCAGGTATAAATTTGGTGGCGACTACTCCATACCCCAGAGCCTTGCTGATGTATTGGAGTTTCGTGTTAGGGTGAATCATTAGGTCGATTGTCTTTTAGTAGACAAAAGATAATGATTTTAATGTAATGTTGTTGTTTTAGAAGCCTTCTTTTAAATATTTTTTATATAAGGCGATGAGATGGACTGTGAGGGGAAAGTAAATAAATAGGAGGAAGAAAATTACTAGCCTTGACAATATTGTATTGAGGCCTGACTTAATGATTAAAATCAGGCCATTCATTTATGGATAACATTATCTTAGACCAGAATCTAGTACATTGTCTATCTCTAATGAATCATTAGCAGGTGTAGCATTTTTGGCTATTTGGTAAGCAATAAAACCTCCCAAAGCAGCGCCTATTAGAGCAAATATATAACCAGCTACAGAATCTTGAACCACAATCATACCGAGGAACATGCCTATGATTTCAAAAAGTATCCATAGAACTACTGTAAAAATGATGTATTTAGTCGGTTTTAGGCCTTTGTTCTTAACAATCTCTGAATTTTTACGGCAGATAAAAATGATAGCAAAAATTTCTAACATAATAAGTAAGTATTGAATAAGTTTAAAAAAATAAGGGTAAAGATATAAAATATCCTTACCCCTTTACAATTCTTATATGCTAAATATTTTTACGCAGCTTTTTTAACTTCTGTAAGCTCTATTTCTTTGTATTTCTGGATTTTGATGATTTTTAATCCATCTAGTATTTTTATAACTACGTAAGTAGGGTCTATTTCATGCCATCTTATGCCACCAAAGTTAGGTCTGCCCCCGTGTTTATGATGGTTGTTATGATAGCTTTCTCCCATCATTAAGAAATCCACTGGTAAGAAGTTTTTAGAGGTATCACCTACTTTAAAGTTAGTGTATCCATACTTATGAGCAAACCAGTTGATGATAGCGCCATGTATAGGAGATAATAAAAATTGAACCGGTAGCAATAACCATAACCACCATACGGTAGCGAATTGCCAGTATATGGCTACATAAATAGCTGCCCAAATGAGTCTTGATACCCATGATCTGGCAAATTTGTCGAATGCCTCCCATTCAGGTACATCTTGAGTAAAACGAGCATCTACCTTCATTTTTTTGCTGGTGATGTCCGAATAAATGGTTTTCGTTTTCCACATCATTTTCCATATGGTTTCGTCATATTTTGGAGAATGCGGATCATTAGGTGTATCAGCGTAAGCATGGTGCATGCGATGCATTATTCCATAGCCATAAGGACTGAGATAGTTAGACCCCTGGAAGAACCATGTGAGTATAAAGAAAACTTTCTCCCACCCTTTACTCATGGTAAAAGCTTTGTGAGAAGCGTATCGGTGCAGGAAAAATGTCTGAAAAAACAGAGACAAATACCAATGCGCTATAAAAAATATGAATATTACTTCCATCAATTATTTGTTTAAGGTGGTTATTGTGGGCTGTAACACCCCGTTTAGTATAAAGACAGGTGGGTTTTTGATTTGTGACAAAAAAAGAAGAAAATTTTTTAAAAAGATTTTCCTTCTAGTTTCTCCATAATCTCTTGCTTCACTCCTTTTATAAAATCTGCAGGAGAGCCTATATGACAAGCCTTTTTAAAATTCTCTATAAAATTAGTTTGAGGTAAGTCTATTTTAATTTTATTGGTTTCTTGAGTAAGCTTATCCTTTGCACGACTAAAAAGCTGCCTGCAGTTATCTTTTTTCTTGTCGAAGATATGCTGCAATTCTTCATAATCAAAGTTGAAAAACTCTCTAAGTACATAGATTCCTTTTTCTACAGGCTCTAGTCTTTTATGGATAATGGCTAAGGCCGCAGAAACTTCATTTTCCATATCGAAATGGAATAAATCTTTTTCCTTGTACCAATCTATTAGTTCGGCAGGATTAAGATTTTGCAGGCATTCATCTTTTTTTCTCTTAAGAGCTTCAAGGTGATTGAGGCAATTGTTTGTTACCGCTCGTATGAGATAGGCCTTAGTATTTTCTATTTTTTCATGATTCACAGTTAGCCACTTCAGGAAGGTGTCCTGAACTATATCTTCAGCATCAGCAATAGATCCCACCATTCTAAGGGCGATCTGATGCAGTACCGGCTGGTATAGAGCTATGGTCTGATCTTTATTCATGAATAACAAAGATAAGTGTAAAAACGCGAAAAGTGAATTATATTCGGATCAATATATAAATTCTATTTACGGGTTTGAAGGTTGGATACCGGACCATTTTCCGTCTAGTTTTTTTACTAACCCATAGAATCTGGTGATCATAATTACGGCTACTAGAGAGAGGCCTATTAATAGTCCATACCAGACACCTCTCGGCCCCATTTCCAGTTCAAAGGCCAGAAAATAGCCTGAAGGCAATGCCAGAACCCAGTAGGCAATAAAGGTAAGTGCTGTTGGTACTTTTACATCTGACAGGCCTCTTAGAGCGCCGAGGCTAACTACCTGTATACCATCAGAAAGTTGGAAAAAACCAGCAATAATGAGTAAAGTAGAGGCGATCTCGATTACTTCAGGATCATGGATATATAGTGAAGGAAGCCAATGCCGGCCAACAATAAAAAGAATGGCTGTAAAACTCATAAAGATGAGAGACATAATGAAAAGCGTCGTAGCAGCCATTTTCAATGAGTGAATATTCTTTTTACCCAGTTGATTTCCTACTCGTATTGTGGCTGCCGCCGAAAGGCCTGAAACCATCATGTAACTAATTGCGGCCAGATTAATAGCTATTTGGTGTGATGCTAGTGGTTTAGTTCCCAGCCATCCTATCATAATTACCGCAAAGCCGAAGGCTCCAACTTCAAATACAAATTGGAAACCAGCAGGCAGTCCTAAGGATAACAGTCTTCTGATAATTATAGCTTTATAGTTTTTAAAACTAAAACCTGCCTTGAAGTCTTGAAATGGTTTTCCTCTGTAAATATAAAGTGCCATCCATAATGCCAGGATAATCCTTGAAATCAAAGAAGACCAACCGGCACCATTAAGCCCCATCATAGGTATGTGTAATGGTTCGTAACCATAGATGAATAGATAATTCAACCCTACATTGATAAGGTTAGAGCCTATCACGATAATCATTGCCTGGGTAGTGTGAGATAGCCCTTCTGCAAATTGGCGAAAGGTTTGAAATATCATTAATGGCACCATTGAAAGTGTAATGATATTCAGGTAAGGTAAAGATATGTCCACCACATCTTCCGGTTGATTCATGTGATGAAGTACATTTCCTCCTATTTTTACAAGAGAAAATAAAATGAATCCGGTAATCAGATTGATAAGGAAGGCATGCTTTAAATACTCACTTGATTTGGAAGTGTTTTTCTCACCATCAGCTGCTGCCACAAGTGGGGTTATAGCATAAGAAACCCCTATCCCAAACATAAGTATGAGGTTAAATACTACATTGGCTAAAGAGGCTCCTGCCAGAGGCAAAGCACCGAGCTGCCCTACCATCATGCTATCGGCTACGTTGACCATCATGTGGCCTAGCTGACTGATCATTACAGGTAGTGCCAGTGCCAGGTTTTTTTTGAAGTGGCCAATAAATAATTTCTTCTTCATGCTCTCCAGGCGCTCTGCCTACTTCTATTAACTGTTATATTCCTAATATGCGAGCCGTTTTTAATATGCCGGCTACACTCATGCTATCTGTTATCTCCTGGTTCATTACCATTTTCAGAGCTTCTGTAAAAGGCAGTTTTTTAACTATTAAGTCAGATTCGGATTCTTCCAGGTTTTGTTCACCTTGTGTTAATTCTTTAGCCAGATAAATGTAACCCACCTCGTCAGTAACAGAGTTAGAAGTGTGAAAGCGCATAATCATTTCCCAGTGGTTAGCTATTAGGCCTGTTTCCTCTTTCAGTTCTCTTTTAGCGGAGGTTAAAGGTTCCTCATGCATAGGGCCGCCACCTTCGGGTATTTCCCAAGAGTATTCATCAATAGTGTATCTATACTGACCAACAAGCCACGTATTACCTTCTTCATCTATAGGGATAATACCAATCGCTTTGTTTTTAAAGAACACTTTTCCATACACTCCTTCTCCACCCCCGGGGTTAATGATCTGATGCTCTTCCAGTTTTATCCAAGGGTTTTCATACATTTGCTTTCGGTCAAGCGTGGTCCAGGGATTTTTTTCTTGTTTTTTCATAATTAGTCAGTTGATAGGCAAGGCGCTGCAAATCTATTAAAATAGTAATAGAAAAAAGGTTTTGCTAAGTGAGGTTAAAAGCGGTTGATATTTTTTTGGATGTAACGTGGATAAATTATTTTTGTTAAATATGTTATTATCCTTTTTCAGTGAAGATAAAATAGAGGCGGGTTGTGATGAAGCAGGCAGAGGCTGTTTGGCTGGGCCTGTTGTGGCCGCCGCAGTGGTGCTTCCCCATGATTATAAGCATAAAGTGCTTAATGATAGTAAGCAGCTTAGTCGAAAACAAAGAGAAGCAATACGGCTAGATGTGGAGAAAGAAGCCATTGCCTGGGCTGTTTCATTTGTAGATAATAATGAAATAGATGAGGTAAATATTCTGAATGCTTCTTTTTTAGCCATGAATAGAGCGGTGGATCAACTTGAGACACAGCCTGAACTGCTGCTGATAGATGGAAACAGGTATAAACCTCATAATGAAATACCATTTGAATGTATTATAAAAGGTGATGGCAAGTACTTATCAATTGCTGCGGCTTCTATTTTAGCCAAAACCTACCGAGATGAGTATATGTATAAATTGGCCAAGGAATTTCCTGCTTATCAGTGGGAGAGCAATGTGGGCTACCCAACTAAAAATCATAGAGAAGCTATCAGAAGTCATGGGGTCACTGATTATCATAGAAAATCATTTCGCTTACTGCCAGAGCAATTAGAGCTTTTTTAATATGTGTCTTATTCTTTTAGCTTACAAGCAGCATGAAAAATACCCTTTAGTAGTAGCTGCTAACCGTGATGAATTCTATGTCAGGAAGACAGAGTCAGCGCATTTTTGGAGCGATAATCCTCAAGTATTAGCAGGGCGGGATTTGGAGGCTGGTGGTACCTGGATGGGGGTAAATAAAAATGGCCGACTGGCTATGATTACCAATTATCGTGACTTGCGAAACATCAAAGATAATGCACCCTCCAGAGGGCATTTGGTGTCAGATTTCCTTTCAGGAAAAGAAGATGCGAAGGGCTATTTAGAAAAGGTGGAGGCTAAAGGTCAGCAGTACAATGGATTCAATCTTATATGCGGAGATGTAAATGGCCTTTATTATTATGGGAACTACCAGCAAGGCGTTCATAAGATTGATGCTGGTATTCATGGGCTAAGTAATGCTTTGCTGGATACTCCGTGGCCAAAAGTGGAGCGAGGCAAGCAAAAGCTAGCCGATCAAATTAAAAAGGGCAATCTACTACCTCATGAATTGATAGAAACGCTTCACGATGATGTGAAACCGCCAGATACAAGTTTGCCCGATACAGGTGTGGGCGTGGAAATGGAACGGATGCTCTCCCCTATGTTTATAAAAAGCCCTGACTATGGCTCCAGGTGCTCTACCGTAATTATGGTTGAAGATAACGGAGTAATTAACTTTTTTGAGAGAAGTTATTTAGCGGAAGGAAAGAGTGATGTTGAAGTGAAGGTTTGAAACCCATTCCCACCCACATTTTTCAGTGAGTAAGAATGAGTATAGTATCTTTAATAAGTAGGCCAGCCATTTACGAAAAACAGATCGCTAATAAGCATTTTAGGAGTGCCGTTTTGCTGAGCGTCATAGGCATGTCTTATTAATAGGTAATTACCGTTGTTATTATAAATGTCAGGGGCTCCGGGGCCTTTCCATCTTACATTGCCGGCATCCAGGATAGTTGCTCCACCATTGAGCATGTTTACACCATTTTTGTCATAATAAGGACCTGTAATGTTGGTAGATCTTCCATAGGCAATACGATAGGTGCTGTTTACACCGTTGCAACACACACCAAGTGATACGAATAGGTAATAATAGCCATTATTGTACACTATATCGGTGTTTTCTATGCCACCACCTCTTCTAGCTATAGCATAATGAGTGCCGGTGGGTTTCATAGTTGAGCTATTCAGCCTAACCAATCTTATACCATCGAACCATGATCCGTACACCATCCATAAATTGTTGCTCGCGTCTCTAATAATATTAGGATCTATGGCATTGGCTGCGTTATTACCTCGAGATGTGCTTACTACTACACCATCATCACGCCAATCTCCTCTTACAATGCTCGAGCATGAAGTGAGTCCTATGGCAGAGTTGTTTTTTCCAAATTCTGATACGGAATAGTATAGCCAATATCGACCATTATGGTAGAAGCAGTCAGGAGCCCAAACATCATTGCGCCCCATATTTGGTGCGTAATTTCGCCACCATGAGAGTTCGTTAGGGAAAACTTGTACACCTTGCGTCCAGTTTACACCATCAGAAGAGTATTTTACGCCTACTCCAGTGCCTGTCATAAAAGCCCACCAAAGTCCATTCGGTTCTTTGATTAGACAGGGATCGTGAGACACGGTGTTTCCTCCCAATTCAATAAATCCAGACGGGCTTACATTATTACTTTGAAAATCTTCTGGCGTAGCTTTAGGCTCTTCGAGGATTTCATTTTCTGTGCAGGAATAGCACAAAATGCAAATGAAAAGAATAGTCAAATGTTTTCTTAATAGCATCATTTTTATGAGGGGTTTAGGTTGTTGAAATATTCCATACATTCTCTGGTAATATGGGGTGTGTGAAATATGATTATTCTATGTCTAGAACGGGTCCATTTGCGTGATGTTTTAAAATGATAAAATTATTTTTATTTTAGAGTTAGTGTGATTCATTAGTTTATTAGATGATAGATATTATATATGAAAGGTGCTGCAACAAAGGAGAAAATAATACAACATTCGGCCGAATTGTTTAACGTATATGGGTATCATGGGTGTTCATTGACTCATATAATGGATGCCACGAAGCTCAAGAAGGGGGGTATTTATAATCATTTTAAAAACAAAGATGAAATAGCACTTGAAGCTTTCAACTATAATTATAAAAGACTCTTAAAACGTTTTAAAGACAGGCTGGCGGAAGATACAACTTGTTTTCAGAAGTTAAATTCTCTAATAGATGTATTCGTGTCTATTTATGATGACCCTATGGTTATGGGTGGGGGCTGTCCGGTTTTTAACACAGCGATGGATGCTGCGAATACGCACCCTTTGCTTAAAGCTAAGGCTCAGGAAGGGGTTAATGGCTTACAATGTTATATTGAAATGAAGCTTAAGGAGGGAATAGAGGCACGCGAATTTGTGGAAGATATCAATATCTCTCAGATGGCAACTCTTTTTATTGCTACTTTAGAGGGTGCTTTGGTGATTTCTCGAGTGAAAGATAGCCGAGAAAGCATAGATATAGCAGCTGACTATTTAAAGAATTATATTAGTGAGAAGCTGTTAAGGAAGTAAAAAAATTTGGATTAGAAAAGACCGTTCGGTCTTAATTTTATGAGTAAAAAGAAGAAAATTAAACATCCATTACCTATAAAAATAATTGGGTGGTTGTTTCCAAAAGTAGAAAAGTTAGCACCATCTATAGCTAAAAGGTGGTTTGTTCATATCTTTTTTAGTCCGGTACGCTTTAAGGTGCCTTATGGAGAGCAAGATGCTCGTATTGAAGCTAAAAAAGGAACGTTAGAGTATAATGGTAACAAAATACAATATTACATCTGGGGTGAGGGGAAGCCTGTTTTATTCTGCCACGGCTGGATGGGAAGAGGCACCCAGTTTAGAAAATTTATTCCTGTGTTTAACAATGCCGGCTATCAAGTTGTATCATTTGATGCCAAAGCACATGGATTATCTGAAGGGAAGAAATCACATTTGATGGAATTTGCTGACATCACAATCATGATGCATGAGGAATTTGGTCCATTCGAAATGATAGTAGGACATTCTTTAGGAGGAGTAGCTGCTTTGCATGCCATACATCAAGGTGTGGAGGCCAGTAAATTAGTAATGATAAGCAGCCCTACATTAAAGGGGAAAATTATCGAACCTTTTAAAAAGAGTATCAAAGCTTCAGAAGGTTCTAAGTTGTATTTGGAGAACTATGTGCAAAAGAAATACGGTCAGCCTTTTGAAACGTACGACGCCGTGTATATAGCTCAGTCGCTGCGCCCTATAGATATACTGCTGATTCATGACGAAGATGATAATGAGGTAGATTTGAGCAACTCCACAGGTTTCATGGATGTTTACCCGCAAGCCAAGAGGGTAACGACTAAGGGGCTGGGACATACGCGAATACTTAAAGATGATCAGGTGATAGAGGCAGTTCTGAAGCATCTGTAAGGAGAAATAATGCTCAGAGGGCATAAGACTCATTCAGTAGAGTAATTTGCCGTTTAAGGAATAATTATACATTATACATTCCGGCTTTACGTTATTAGTGGATAACAGCAATATTTATTATTTTTGAATAGATAAGCCTATCTCCTATATGACAAAAATTATTGAAACACACGACATTTCTAAGGTGTATAAAATGGGTAGCCAAACCGTGGAAGCACTTAAAACCATTTCTATTAGTATAGATAAAGGTGAATATGTGGCTTTTATGGGGCCTTCAGGTTCAGGTAAATCCACTCTAATGAATATTATAGGTTGTTTGGATACACCTACTAACGGTGCTTATATTCTTAATAATCAAAATGTTAGTGACCTTACTGAAAATGAACTTGCCGAAATAAGAAATAAGGAAATAGGCTTTGTGTTTCAGACTTTTAACCTGCTGCCCAGAGCGTCTTCGTTAGAAAATGTAGCTTTGCCACTTATTTATGCTGGCTATAAAAAGTCTGAGCGTGAAGAAATAGCGATGGAGGCTTTGAATAATGTAGGCTTGGGTACACGCTATGATCATAAGCCTAATGAACTTTCTGGTGGGCAGCGCCAAAGGGTAGCCATTGCCAGAGCGCTGGTAAATAACCCTAGTATTATTCTGGCAGATGAGCCTACAGGTAACTTAGATACCAAGACTTCTTATGATATTATGGAACTCTTTCAGCAGTTACATGATAAGGGAAACTCCATCATTATGGTTACCCACGAAGATGATATTGCTCATTATGCACACAGAATAATAAGGTTAAGAGATGGAGTAGTAGAAACGGATGTGATAAATGAGAATGTGACTCGCCCCGAGCGGCAGTCAGTATAGTGTAGATGAAGATATATACAAAAACTGGAGATAAAGGCCAGACAGCTCTGTTTGGCGGAAAGAGAGTTTCGAAGTCTGATTTAAGAATAGATAGCTATGGCACTATTGATGAGTTGAACTCATACATAGGCTTGGTGCGAGATCAAAAAGTTAATGAACTCCGAAAAGCTTTTCTTATTGAAATTCAGGATCGATTGTTTACCATAGGTTCTATTTTAGCTACTGAGCCTGGTAATACTCAAGTGAAAGTGCCTCATCTTTCTCATGAAGATATTGAATGCCTTGAGAAAGAAATAGACATCATGGATGCTAGTTTGCTACCTATGAAAAGTTTCGTGCTTCCCGGAGGAGCTCAGTCTGTTTCTTTTTGCCATATTGCCCGTTGTGTTTGTCGCCGGGCAGAACGCCTGGTGGTAGCTCTCAACGAGGTAGAGCCTGTAGATGAATTGGTAATTCAATACCTTAATCGCCTCTCTGATTATTTATTTATGCTTGCCCGCAAAATGTCAGATGACCTGCAAGCGGAAGAGGTTGCATGGAAGCCAAAAATGTAAACAATTTCATCTTAGGTACTAAATTTTTTGATAATTTTGTTTGCTCTCCTTAAGAATTTAATTTTTATGTTATGATAGATACTCAAAATATACATGTTCAGAAAATTGAGAACAGTAAAATAGGTCAGGTAGACTTTAATAATATCCCTTTTGGGAAGGTTTACTCAGACCATATGTTTATGGCAGACTATGCGGAAGGTGATTGGAAAAACCTAAATATTAATCCTTATGCGCCGATTGAGATGAGCCCTGCCAACCCATCTTTGCACTATGGTGTATCTATTTTTGAAGGCTTGAAAGCTTATAAACATGAAAACGGTGATGTAGCGGTTTTCAGACCAGATAAAAATCTGGAAAGATTAAACTTCTCAGCCAGAAGAATGTGTATGCCGGAGCTAGATGAATCAGTATACTATGATGGATTAGATACACTTTTGGCGCTAGATAAACAGTGGGTTCCTTCTGTGCCGGGTACAGCGCTTTATATAAGACCATTTGTTATTTCTGATGATGATTACATTGGAGTTACTCCTTCTGTGAATTTTAAATTTATGATCATTACTTGCCCTGTGGGAGCTTATTATGCTAAGCCGGTAAGAGTAAAGATCGAAACGGAATTTGTAAGAGCAGTAAAAGGAGGTAGTGGAGCTTGCAAAACGGGCTGTAATTATGGGCCTACCTTGTATCCTGCTCAGCTGGCTAAATCTCAAGGTTATGATCAATTAATCTGGACAGACGGTAGAGAGCATAAATACGTGGAGGAATCTGGTACTATGAACTTGATGTTTATCATCAACGGTAAGTTAGTAACACCTGAAACAGGAGATAGCATTTTGAACGGTATTACTAGAAGAAGCGTTATCGAACTTGCTCAGGCATGGGGAGTAGAAGTAGAAGAGAGAAAAGTGGAGGTGGCAGAGGTTATGGCCGCTATTAAAGATGGATCTCTTCAAGAAGCCTTTGGTGCAGGAACTGCAGCTACCATTGCTCATATTGAGGTAATAGCATATGAAGGAAAGGATTATACTTTGCCTGATATAGCTAAGAGAGAATTTTCTAATAAAGTTCTTAAAGAGCTGGATGATATTAAATATGGTAATAAGGAAGATCAATTTGGTTGGTTAAGAAAGATATAATCAACTTGTACCATAACAAAAAGAGGTTACTATCAATAGTAACCTCTTTTTTATATCATAAAAGTCAATATTAAAAATCCTATATTAAGTATGATTTGGAAAAAACTTCTTCTCTCAGCTTTTATTGTTGTTCTTTCATTTCCTGCTATATCTCAAGATAGATTGATTATTGCTAAAAAGGGTATGCCTCCCAAGTATTCTTTTTGGCCAGGGGATAAAATAAGGTTAAAACTTAAAGGTGATAATTATTGGAGCACGGGAACTATTGAAGGGTTAGGTAATGGATATGTAACTCTTCATAATACGAAAATAGCCTTGTCAGAAATAGATAAAATAGATATCACAAGGAAACGGAAAAGTACTCTTTTGCCTACTGTAACCTCTATTGTAGCGATCGGGGCTATTGGGTTTCCTGCGTTAGATATTCTTAATGGAGTAGTAGTGAATGGCGAAGGCGTAGATACCAAATCATTAAAGGTAGGAGCGTTTTTGGCAGCAGGGGCCGTCACCCTCTACCTTTTGCAACGTAAAAATGTGAAAATAGGTAAGAAATTTAAACTAAGGGTGGGTGAAATTTAATCTCCTCCATTTCCTGTTTATAATTCTCTTTTAAGTTATACATTTGCTTTTTTTAAATTAAATATAAACTATGACTACAGACGAGTTGAAAGACTTGAAGGCGCGTGTAGAGGCCTTGAGGAGGTACCTTTGACTACGATAAAAAGTTAGCCGAGGTACAAGAAGAAGAGCTGGTTACCGCCCAGCCCGGGTTTTGGGATAATCCCTCAGAAGCCGAAAAGGTAATGAAAGGCATAAGAGCCAAAAAAACATGGACTGATAGCTTTGCTAAGGTGAATCAGCTTATGGAAGATCTGGAAACACTCAATGAATTTTATCAGGAAGATGAAGTGAGTGACGAGGATATGAATAAGGAATTTGCCAAAGCAGAAAAGGCGGTTGAAGATCTTGAGTTTAAGAAGATGCTTAGCAGTGAAGAAGATCAGCTAGGAGCCATTCTTGAGATCAATCCCGGAGCTGGAGGTACGGAGAGTCAGGATTGGTCAGATATTCTGAATAGGATGTACATCATGTGGGGTGAGTCTCATGGCTATACGGTGAAGCAAGTAAACTATCAGCCTGGGGATGTGGCCGGAATTAAATCTGCTACTTTAGAAATTGAAGGTGATTTCGCTTACGGTAACCTGAAATCAGAGATAGGAGTACACCGATTGGTACGTATTTCTCCGTTCGATTCAGGAGGAAGAAGACATACTTCGTTTGCGTCAGTGTATGTATCACCTATAGTAGATGATGACATCGAAATAGAAATCAATCCGGCAGATATTGAGTTTCATACTTCTCGTTCAGGAGGAGCTGGCGGTCAGAACGTGAACAAGGTAGAGACCAAAGTGCAGATCACACATAAGCCTACGGGCATAGTAGTGGTGTGCCAGGTAGAAAGGTCGCAGCTGGCAAACAGAGAGCGAGCTATGAAAATGCTAAAGTCACGCTTGTACCAAATGGAACTGGAAAAACGTAATGCTCAAAGAGATCAGATAGAAAATTCTAAAATGAAAATTGATTTCGGATCTCAGATTAGAAATTACGTATTACATCCTTATAAACTTATAAAAGATGCGCGTACCGGTGTGGAAAGAACTGATGTTCAAAACGTACTGGACGGTGATCTTGATGATTATATAAAGGCCTTTTTGCTAGGTTATCAAGAGCAAAAAGGAAATAACTAATATTAGTTGATGAGTATTAAAGAAGCAAAGCAATCTAAAACTTACACACTTCAGTTTTGGTTGCTTTGCTCCAGCTCTTTTCTTTTTTTTGCTAGCTTCAATATGATCATTCCTGAGCTCCCTGATTATCTCACATCTCTGGGAGGTGAGGATTATAAAGGTTATATCATTGCTGTTTTTACCCTCACAGCTATGATTAGCCGACCCTTTAGCGGTAAGCTGGCGGATACTGTTGGTAGAGTACCTGTAATGGTTATTGGCGCCCTCGTGTGTTGTGTTATGGGACTTGTTTATCCTCTAGTTACAACTATCATAGGCTTTTTTATACTTCGCTTTTTTCATGGTTTTTCTACAGGTTTCAAGCCTACAGGCACCGTGGCTTATGTGGCTGATATTGTGCCTGATAACAGAAGAGGAGAAGCTTTGGGGCTTTCAAGTTTGTTTGGAACTTTAGGTATGTCGGCAGGGCCTGCAATGGGCAGTCAGCTTAAAATTTGTTTTTCTCTAGACGTCATGTTCTATACGTCATCAGCCTTGGCTTTACTTTCCATACTTATTTTAGCGGGCATGAAAGAGACTCTGCAAAATAAGCAGAAGTTTAAATGGTCTCACCTTACCATAAGATCAAATGAAATATATCACCCCAAAGCTATTGCACCTGCTATAGTGCTAGGGCTTACCATTTTTTCTTTTGGAACAGTGCTTACTGTAGTGCCTGATTTTACAAGTTATTTGGGAATTGAAAACAAAGGAGTCTATTTCACTGTTTTTACATTATCTTCATTATTAATTAGAATATTCGCAGGAAAAGCTTCTGATAAATATGGTAGAGTAGTAGTACTTAAAACCGCCTGTGTACTTTATGCATTGAGCATGGTAATAACCGGGTTTGCTACAGATGAGGTCACATTGCTGGCTGGGGCCGCTGTATTTGGACTTGGTACAGGTATGAATTCACCTACCATATATGCTTGGGTGGCAGATCGCTGCGATTTTAGAACCCGAGGAAGAGGCATGGCTACGGCATTTATTGCTTTAGAGCTGGGAATAATGTTAGGTTCAATATTGTCAGGAGAGATTTATGATAACAATCCTGATAATTTTAAACTGGTCTTTTTGTGTGCGGCTTTATTGTCTATAGTCGGATTTTTTCATCTACTGGTAAATAAAAGAAAATAAATTCGCTTTTGCCTGGTTAAAGAGTTGATCAGGTTCAGAAGTCAATTGATTATGAATTGAAAATATTGTTAACTATTTTAATATTTAATATAAAAATGACAGACTCATTCTTGGATAATAAGGAGTTGATAAGACAAGTGATAGATAGTGTTAGTATTGGTATAGAGTATTTGTCAGCTGTGAGAGACGAGGATGGTAATGTTGTAGATTTTAAATTTGAGTTCATCAATGAAGTAGCCAGAAATCTGGTGCCAGTAAAAAGAAAATTAGGAGAGGAGTTAATAGGAAAGAATCTTTTAGATGTTATTCCGTGGATTAAGAGTACCTATTTTCCCAAGTATGTGGAAGTATTAGAGACAGAGGGAAAATTTGAAGTAATAGATCTTTTCCCAGAAGTGAGTTCTGATACATGGTTTCATTTAGAATGCAGGAAATTAGATGATGGAATTGTATTTAGCTTTTCTGACGTAAGTGAGCGCAAAGAGATGGAGCTGCAAATGCAAGCGTCTCATGCAGAATTAAAGGCCTTGCTAGATCACAACCCGGCTCTAATTTTCAGGTTAGATACAGACCTCCGGTATATGTATTTTAATAAAGCATTTCTTAATAGAGTAGGATATTCTATTGAGGAGATGCAAGGAAAGAAGATTGTCGATTTTTATAAGCCTAGTGATAATGTTGATGCATTTATAAATGGAGTTAATGTTGCCATTTCTACTAAACAAGAGCACGTAGAGTTTACTACAGTAGAAAGAGATGGAAGGCTAATATATTATCAGACCTTGATGTTGCCAGAGCTAAATAAAGATGGTACTGTACGGTCTATTCTAAATATATCACGAGATATAACAGAGTTAAAGGAAGTAGAAATTAACCTAAAGACTACAAAAGAGAAGTATGAAGCCATTTTTAATCATACCTTTCATTTTATTGCCGTTTTAGATACTACAGGTAAAATTAAAGAGATTAATAAGAGTTCATTAGATACTACGGGGCTTGAGTTAGATGATGTGCTGGGAGAGTATTTCTGGGAGGCACCTTGGTGGATTAGTAGAGATGACAGACACTTGGTTAAAACCGAAGTGATGCATGCTTTTGAAGGTTCATTTTATCGGAGTAAAATAGATATTGACTCTGTTAATGGACGAATAACAGCTGATTTTTCCTTGAAGCCAGTATTTGATCTTACAGGTAAGGTGAACACAGTAATGGCTGAAGGAAGTGATATATCGGAACTCTTAAAGACCAGAAAGAAGTTAAAATCAACCGATAATTTTCTCAGAACTTTAGTTGAAAATATACCTGATGGTATAGCTCGTGTTAATGGAGATGATAAAATTATGTATGTGAATAAGCTTGCTGCTAAAAGGTGGCACCTTGATTATGAAGATTATGAGGGTACATATTTTAATATTCTAGATATTCCGTTAGAAAAAAAGAGGCTTTATTCTGAGAATTTAAAAAAAGTTAGAGCTACAAAAAATACACTTAGCTTTATTACCAAGATAGATAACCTCTATACCTATGTTGTGCTTACCCCGGAGCTAGATGAAAAAGGGAATGTAGATTCCGTTTTAGCGGTAAGTAGGGATATTACAGAGCTTAGGAAGCATCAGAATGCGTTGGTGGAGATTAATGATAAACTTACCGTTGTAAATGATAAGCTTTTACAATCTCAGCAGGAACAACAAAAGCTGATGGATAAGCTCAGGCGCTCCGAGATAGAGGTACGTACTTTAGTGGATCATTCGCCTAATGTGATATTAAGGCTTTCTCCTAAATTAGAAGTGGAATTTATAAATAAGGCCATTACTACTTTTGCAGAGAAAAGTGTTTATGAGTTTGCAGGTCATAATATTGAGAGCGTAGGCTGGCCAGAGAAGGGATTGGAAAAGTTTTTAGAATTAGTGATAAAGGCTAGAGATGAGAAACGGCTTATAAGAGAGGGAATAGAGCTGGAAGCTGATGCTAATATAAAATATGGTATGTTTACCGTATTGCCAGAAATGGATGATTTTGGGGATGTAATGAGTTTAATGGTAATTATATCTGATCTCACGGAGCAAATGAAGAGTGAGCAGCAACTACTATTGCAGAAGGAACGACTGCAGGAGGTTAATGCTGATCTGGAAGCATTCACCTATACGGTGTCTCATGACCTTCGCTCGCCGCTGCGGGCTATAATTGGTTTCAGCGAAAAGCTTAGGGCTCATGCCGAAATAGATGATGAAGGCACCCGGTTTTTAGATGTTATAAAGTACAATGCCAAGCGCATGGGTACATTAATAGATGAGTTGCTCGCCTTTTCCAGAATAGGTAGGTCTGAGGTCCGTAAAACTAAAACCTGTTTAAAAGATCTATTTCTAGATGCTTTAGCTGAGCAAGAAGATCTACAAAAGTACAAATTTACAGTGAGTATAGCGGATTTACCTGAGGTGTGGGTAGATAAATTAATGATAAAACAGGTAGTAGCTAACTTGTGTAGCAATGCGGTAAAGTATAGTTTAGAAGTTGATTCCCCAACAATTTTGGTGGATAGTTTACAGGATGAAAAGGGGGAAACTGTATATTTTATCAGAGACAATGGCATTGGCTTTGAACAAAAGTATAGTGAGAAAATTTTCGAGGTTTTTCATAGGCTTCATAATGATGATAAGTATTCTGGAGTAGGTGTTGGGTTGGCTATAGCTAAGCAGATAGTGCTTAAACACGATGGTCGTATTTGGGCTGAATCAGAACCAGGAAAAGGAACGTCTATATATTTTACAATGCCTTCTGAAAACAACAATTTTTGATGAGTGTAATGAATAAACTGAATTATGTAATCGTAGAGGATAATAGAGATGATCTCGAATTAATTCTTGACGGAATAAAAAAAGTAGATACGAGCTATGAAGTGACCGTATTGCGAGATGGGAGAGAGGCTGAAAATTTTGTGGATGAAGTAATAGGGGGTAAGCAGGATGCTCCAAAAGTAATACTTCTAGACCTGAAACTTCCCATGCTTTCAGGGTTAGAGATATTGGAGAAGGTGAAATCTAGTGAGGTGACTAAATGTATACCAGTGGTTATTTTTACTTCTTCTCAAGCGCAGTCAGATATTACCAAGGCCTATGAACTAGGGGCTAACGCCTTTATTGTAAAGCCTATAGACTATAATGATTTTATAAAGGTCATACAAAATATCGGAACCTTCTGGTTGCAGTATAATGAGTAAAGCCAGATGATTACCCAACTGGCTTGTTAGAATTTAAAGAAAGTACTTAGATTTTTCTTACACGTCCGCTGCCTGATGTGTTAGTCTTAACTTTACCAGGATTTCCCTTATATTTTATAGAGCCACTGCCGCTTACTGATGCATTCAAAGACTCTGTAACGTTCACCTCGCAACCCCCAGATCCTGAAATATTTACTCGGCATTCTTTCGTTTCTAAGTCCGTAGATGTAATATGGCCAGACCCGCTCACTTGCGCACTTACTTTATTGGCAGTACCTGATATGGTCATTTTACCAGATCCCGATATTGAAAGGTCTAATTCTTTAGATTCGGCTTCTAATTCTACTTTTCCTGATCCACTAATTCCTATCTGCAAATTATCTGTAGTGAATTTATTTTGGCCATGTATTTTGCCAGAGCTGGAAACATCAATTGTCTCAAGTTTAGGTAAAGTTATATTGATTTTTACTTTACTGTTGACGTTGTGAAGTGGAAAGGATTTTTTTCTTTTAATTACCAATCTGTTTCCTTTCACCTCGGTAATTAGGTTTTCAATTTCACCTTCATCACCTTCTACGGTTACCTGATAAGAGTTGCCTTGACTCAGGTAGATAGAGCCAGAGGTATTCATTACTATTTCAGAGAAATCTGAAACAGACCTATTTTCAGTTTTTTGGCCAAAAGAAAATGAAGAAGCTGCTATTAGCAGAAGTAAGGTGTAGATTGTTTTCATGATATTTAGTTTTTGTAAAGACTGGTTAAACTTTGAAAGGTTGCTTCAATTTTGTAAAACTTAGGGGAATCTCTAAGTAATTACTTCTAAAAATTCATTTCTTTGTGAGCATAGGTTTAAAACCTAAAAGAACAAGCTGTTATGGCACAACCGGTAGAAAATTTTTTCACAATAGAAGGCTCCTCTGAAGGATTGTATAAAGAAAAAGGAAGTAAGTTTCTGGCATATGCCTATCATGTGAAAAATGAAGAGGAGGTTAAGGAATGCTTAGGTCAGTTAAAAAAGCAGTATCATGATGCCAGGCACCATTGCTATGCCTATATGCTGGGTGCTGAGAGAAAGGATTTTAGGGCTAATGATGATGGAGAGCCCAATCATTCGGCTGGAGATCCTATACTTGGACAAATTAACTCCAAAAACCTTACTGATGTTCTGGTAGTAGTGGTTCGCTATTTTGGAGGCACAAAATTAGGGGTTAGTGGGCTAATAAATGCCTATAAAGTGTCTGCTGAGGAGGCTTTGGCTAATGCTAATATCTTGAAGGTAGAAGTGACCAAGCCTATAAAAATAACGTATAGCTATGAAGAAACTAATGAAGTAATGAAGTTAGTGTCTGATTTATCCTTAGAAATAGTGAATCAGGAGTTTACTATGAACTGCACTATGGAGGCCGAAGTGAAAATTAATCTGCTAAATTCACTAAAAGAAAAAGTGCAGTTACTGAATGATCTGGGGAATAATATTCAATTAAATCTTCTTTAAACAAAGAGACAGAAATGTGGTTATAGAAAAGGAGTTTTAACTCTGATGAATTGCTACGCTACTTTCTATAGCTTATAACCACATTAATGAGAAATATCTTTACTGTTTTACTCTTTATGCTCCTCATGCGGGTGGCATATTCGCAAGAGCCTACATTTGCTAATGTAGCGTATGTCAATGATAATCTGGAGGCTCATCTTTTAGATGTATACATACCGGAAGGTGCGCAAGAGTCCAATCGAACGGTTATGTTTATTCATGGGGGTGGGTGGTCTTCAGGGTCAAAAGAACTTACCCCGGGTTACTGTAAGGAGTTGCTAGATGCGGGTATTACCATAGTAGGTGTAAACTATCGGCATTCACAAGATACGCTCTTTCCTGCTCAGATACATGATGTGAAAACAGCGGTTAGATTTTTAAAAACACATGCTGAGGATTATCATATTGATACTTGTAACCTAGGAGTTATGGGGGTGTCAGCAGGGGGTCATCTAGCTGCTTTGTTAGGCACTTCGTTTAATAATGATGAGCTAGAGGGAGCTCACCTGGGAAGTAATGATGCCAGTAGCGTGGTACAGGCGGTGGTTGATTTTTTTGGTCCTACTTATTTTCTTGAAATGGATGGCTTTTTTCCTGAAAGCTGCAATGAGCCTTTGGTTCATGATATTCATAACTCATCTGAGTCAAAGTTATTGGGGTGTACAATTAGTGAGTGCCCGGAACGGGTAGATTTTGCTAACCCTCTTGCCTATATAAATGGAGATGAACCTCCTTTTGCTATTTATCATGGAGATGCTGATTGTGCTGTACCCATGCATCAGAGTGAGATTTTGCGAGATCAATTAGTTAAATTCGGAATAAAAGTAGAGTACACGGAACATCCGGGTGGAGGGCATGATAATTTTTTAGATCCTGAATTAAAGCGGGGAGTAGCTGAGTACTTTAAAAAGGCACTTAATAATGATTGCAATGATTATGAAACGCCTACTTATCCGAACCCTATATTTACAGGAGTAGAGGATGAGGCTTCTCTTCATTATAGCGTATTTCCGAACCCTGCCAGTAGTTTTTTTACTGTAAAAGGAGACTTTCTGGATGAAGTGGAAGTGGTAGACTTAATGGGGAAAGTAGTTGTGAGGCAGGCTGTGAAAACAGGTGCTCAAATAAATATCGCAGGGTGGAGTGAAGGTTTGTATATGATCTTTTTATATCATAAAAATGAAAAGCGCTATTCCTTCCGATTGATGAAAAAATAGCACTGTTAAGTTTTAGTAGATTATAAGTATCCTTTTTTAAGTAATTCATTATACATTTCAAGACAGACCCAAGCATCGGTAGCCGCATAATAGATTTGTTTCTCCGTTAAGGTGTCACCTTCCCAGTTAGATATTTGTGCGCTTTTAGAAACTCGAAAACCTAGGATAATGGCTACTAATTTGCGTAAGCCATTACTTTCTATGCCTATGTGTTTCACCACCTTGTTAAGCTCTAAAAAGCCGCCTGGATTAAAATCTTTAAGTTTCTGCAGGTCTTTAATGTCATCCCTTAGAGCTATGCCTATTTTTTTAATGTTTTCATTTTCAAGAAAATGAATGATCTCTGGCGTAAGCCCTGTAATATTTACCCTAATAAGGAATACTTCCTTTTCAGTAGCTATTTGTATAAGCGACACATCATTAAACTCCCCTTTTTTAAAGGCGGGCTTAGTTTCAGTGTCAAAGCCAACGGCATTCTTCTTGTTAATTTTATTAAATGCTTTGTTTATACCTTCCGTAGTGGTAATAATATGCACTTTCCCCTCATAACGCTGTAAGTCGAGCTTGTTGATCTCCTCGGCGCTAATGGTCTCAGCGTAAGTAGACTTAATTTTCTTCTTTCTCTGACTTGTCGATCCTTCTGATTTTGATATTGGCATAAGCAAACAATATTGTCATAAATGGGCTTAAAAGATTAAAAAAACAATAAGGTAGGTAGCTGATGGTAGCGACCCCAAGGGTGGTGGACTGGTAAGCCCCGCATGTGTTCCATGGAACGAGTACTGAGGTTACTGTGCCTGAATCTTCCAGCGTTCGGCTTAAGTTTTCAGGGGCAAGACCTCTTTCTTTAAATTCACTGGCAAACATTCTTCCAGGAACTACTATGGCTATGTATTGGTCTGAAGCAGTAAGGTTGAAAGTGATACACGTACCTGCAGTGGAGGCTACTAAAGAGCCTGTTGAGTGAGCTAGTTTAATAATGGAAGCAGCTATTACTTTTAGCATATTGTTGCCTTCCATTACACCTCCAAAGATCATAGCACAGATAATGAGCCATACGGTAGGCAGTATCCCTTCCATACCGCTAGATGATAATAGTGAGTCCACCATTTCATTACCTGTGGTAATTTGTATCTCCGTAAACATAGCCTTCATAAGCGCTTTATAGCTTGACTCAATATTATAAACATCTACTTCAGCAACAGCCTGTATAGCTTGTGGCTGAAAAATTAATGCAAAAACACAGGCTAGTAAGGTTCCAATTAATAAAGCAGGTAGGGCAGGTACTTTTTTTATTATTAAAAAGATAACGGTAGCCGGAACAATAAACAATGAAAGGTTAATATTAAATTGTGAAGCAATGGCTGCCTGCACTTCGCTTACTGAGTTTATGGCTGTGTCTGTATCTATGGTAAATCCTAAGATTAAAAATATGATCAGCGTGATGACTATAGTGGGCCCTGTAGTAAAGAGCATGTATTTAATGTGTGTAAATAAATCAGTTCCTGCCATAGCTGGAGCTAAGTTGGTGGTGTCTGACAAGGGAGACATTTTATCCCCGAAATAAGCACCTGATATTACAGATCCTGCAATAATTCCAGGACTTAAGCCTAAAGCCTGACCTATCCCCATTAAAGCGATACCTATAGTAGCAGTAGTAGACCATGAGCTGCCGGTGGCTATAGATACTACGGCACTAACTATACATGAGGCAAATAGGAAGATGGTTGGGTTCAATATATCTAACCCATAATAAATCATAGCGGGCACTACTCCGCTTATGAGCCAGCTTCCCGCCAGGGCTCCTATCATTAACAAGATCAATATGGCACTCATAGAAGAGCTTATGCTTTTTACTATCCCGTCCAGTACTTCATCCCAGCTATAATTAAGTTTTATTGATAGTATTCCACCTAATGCAGCAGCAAATATTAATGCCATTTGGTTCGGGCCAAATGAAGCATCTCCTTCAAAGATGGCCACGTTAGCTGCAAGTAATATGATCAGAAAAATTATAGGTACAAAAGAAAGTAAAAGTGAAGGCTCCTTGTGCTCTTGGTTCATGTGTTAGGGGTTAGAAATATCGAATATAAAAAAAGATTTTGTTAAACCATCATATTAGCCAGTTTCTCGCCTAGCTGAGTACCTATAGCTACACCCATTCCGCCTAGTCTATAGCCCGCAATTACCCTATCTGAAACTTGGGTAAGTAGCGGTTCTTTATGCTCTCCAAAAGCCATTATGCCAGACCAGAAATAGTCTATTTCATATTGGTAATCAGGTAATATGATTTCTTTTAGTGTATGGGTCAGGTTCTCTGCTATTTTGTTATTAAAACCTTGTTCAATGGTGGTTTCAATTTCTATGTCCAGATTTCTAGCACCACCAAGAATAATTCTGTCTTCATAGTTTCTGAAATAATAAAAACCCTGATCCATATGGAAAACGCCTTTGATAGATAGATTGTTAATAGGTTTCGTGATTAGTACTAGCCCTCTGCCCGGTGAGACTTCCGCTTCAGGTAGTAGTTTTTTTGTAAAGGCGTTGGTGCAAATAGCTAACTTCTGTGCTTTGAAGTGTATTTCCTCGTAAAGATTGTCTTTTACTACCACTTCTACTCCGTTTTCCGTTTCTGAATAAGTCTTCACCTCTGCACCGGTATGTATGATGATACCTTTTTGTTTAGCTTTTGTTATTAAAGCCTTCATCATTTTTCCAGTGTCAATTTGCCCTTCAAAGGGAGAGTAGATGATGGATTTTACCGTTGAAGCATTAAACCCAAACTTGCTTATTAATTTATTATCGATGTGAAAAGGTTGGCTGGAGAAAATGGGTTCAAGTAAGCTATTAACATCATCAATATCCTTAAGGAAGCCCAACTCTTCCTCGCGGATGAGCTCATAGCCTCCATGATTTTGATAGTCTATTGCTTCATCTCCTAGTCTGGCTCTTAGTTTAAGTAGTCCTTTGTATCTTTCTTCAGCCAGGTTATAAGTTCTGTCTTTACCAAGAGTTTTGATGTCTTGTAAGAGCTCAGTGAGGCTGCCAAAACAAGCAAATCCAGCGTTTTTAGTACTAGCTCCTGTAGGTAGAAGCCCTCTTTCGAAGATAGCGATGGTAGCGTTGGGTTCTTTTTCTTTTATTGAGATGGCTGTGGATAAGCCTACAATACCACTTCCAATGATAATGTAATCATAGTTAATAAAAGATTGTCTTTCCCAGACACTAAACATAACAAGTTCTTTTTTAAGTCCTTCCAAAGATATGGAGATGAAATTTATATTAATTATATTTTCCATTTAAATCCTAAAGATGACGCTATGAATATTAAGAAGATTGTGCAAAAGGCAGGTGATTCTGCATTTTACCTATGGCTTTTGAATCAGGGGCTGAGCAGAATGATACCTTTTAATAAACCTCATGGGTTTAAAGTAGTGCATATTGATGAAAACAGTATAAAGACGGAGCTGCCGTTTAAGAAGAGAAATTTCAACCATATAAAAGGTATACATGCTTGTGCATTGGCTACGCTGTCTGAGTTTACTACAGGGTTTCTCATGGTTTCCAGGTTGGATCCAAGTAAGTATAGAATTATTTTGAAGACCTTGGAAATGGATTATCATTATCAGGGAAAGATGAAGGTTCAGGCCAGTTTTCAAATAGGAGAAAAGTGGTTGGAGAAGAATGTTTATGAACCACTGCAATCTTCGGAGTCTACAGTGGTGGTGTGTGAGGTTAAGGTTTTTGATTTAGAAAATAACCATATATCTACAGGTAGGGTGCACTGGCAAGTGAAGTCTTGGGATAAGGTGAAAACTAAAATCAAGTAATGAAGTGAGGTTTATTTTGTAAATTATTAAGAAAACCTCATGCGAAAAATAAATCAACTACTGAGGGAGTATGGTGAAAGTCATCAAAACCCAACAAATAAGCGAGTACACTGGGTCTGTGTACCTTTGATCTTTTTTAGTATAGTGGCTATAGTGTGGTCTATACCTTCAGATGCCTTACAAAGTCTGGTAAACAGTCAGAGCCCATGGGTTAATTGGGCTTCGTTAGTTTTACTCATAGTCTTTATCTATTATCTAACTCTTTCAGTACCATTGGCTTTAGGTATGCTGGCTTTTTCAGCGGTTTGTTTACTCGCATCTTATGCTTTATCACAATTAAACTTTTTGCCAGTATGGGCCTTGGCGTTAATTATATTTATTATTGCATGGATAGGCCAGTTTTATGGCCATAAAGTGGAAGGTAAGAAGCCATCTTTTTTTAAAGACATACAGTTTCTTATGATTGGGCCAGCCTGGCTTATGCACTTTATTTTTAAACGGTTAGGAATAGATTATTAAGTTTTTTGGAGCCACATATTATTCATTTAAAAACATCTGCTGGTAAAGGGGGTGAATTATCAGTAATTGATGAAGGTCAATTGCCTTTTCAAGTAAAACGATCTTATTGGATTTATAACTTGAAAGAAGACGCTCAGCGAGGAGGACACGTACATTTAAACTCGGATAGGATATTGGTGTGCTTGCAAGGTGAGGCTCAGGTGAAGCTGAGGAATAGGCAGGGGGAAGAATGGAATTTTACGCTTAATGATCCCGGAAAGGTTCTTTACTTTCCTCAACAGTTTTGGATAGATATGACCTGTATGCAAGGGAGTATAATGATGGCTCTCACCTCTTGCAGTTATGCAGAGGATAAATTGGAAACTGATTGGGATAAGTTCTGTAGCCTATGAGTTCCCGTATAGATAAGCACTTTAGTGTAGAACAATACCCTTTTTTAAATACATCAAAGGCCGCTTTAATCTATAATTCAGAGACTTATCTTTCTATTTATAATACCCATAATTTATTCAGGTTTTCATTAGTGAAAGATAACCAGGAGGTGATCTTTATACATTTTTATATAAGTGGAGCGGAAGCATATAATGCTCGATACTCAGGGATAGCTTCTTTTGATGGACCTGAAATAAATTCTGAAAACATAGCTATTCTAATAACTTACCTGCAAGATTGGGGATCGAAGAATGGCGTTCAGCGTTTTATGATTAAAAATGCTCCTGATTTTTATTATCCTGATGAATTGAATTTGGAAAATGTTCTGATTCAAAATGGCATAGAACTCTCATTGTCAGAACTTAATCAGCACATTAAAGTGACGCATGCTGATTATTTTGCCTTGTTAAAGAAAAATGAAAAGAAGAGGTTAAGGAAATGTCATAACAAAGGATTTACTTTTCGCCAGTTAGAGGTTAGTTTTTTGTCGTCTGCCTATGATATCATCAAGCAGAATAGAGCCTTAAAAGGCTATCCTATGACTATGAGCTATGAAGACTTGCTCAAGATGTATAAGAATTTTCCTGATCAATATCTATTGTTTGGTGTCTTTGATGATAAGACTTTAATAGCTGTGGCGGTGAGTATAAAAGTTAGTGATCAGGTGCTTTATAACTTTTACCATGGTGATGATTTTAAATACAGAACATATAGCCCAATAGTCATGGTGCTGCAAGGTGTGTATAATTACTGTCAAAAGTTGCAAATTCGCTTTCTCGATTTAGGGATTTCTTCAGTTAGTGGAGTGCTGAATGAAGGACTTTATGCTTTCAAAAGAAACTGCGGTGCGGAAGATGGCAAGCGCAACATTTTCACCTTGAGTTTATAGCATCCTCGTATAGTTTTAAAATAGATGGGGCTACGGCTACCACCGAATATTTTTCCTTGAATTCAGAAATAATGGAATCGGTATTGAACCTGCTCCGGTTCTCAATAAACCATTGTATTTTTTCTGCAATGTCAGTAGCTCTAATATCTTTTGTGAAGACTCCTGTATTACTCTTAATAATATCTTTTGGCCCTCCAAAAGGCGCTGCAATACTTGGTATGCCGGCGGCCATAGCTTCTATATAAGCTACTCCGAATGATTCAGAATAACTGGTTAAAATATGACAATGAGATTTTTGCATAAGCAGCATAACTTCTTCTTTCGAAAGCTGACCTAACCATTCTATGGAATTTTTAAATGTTAATGAAGAAGCGAATTGCTGTGCTTCTTTGAAGTACGGACCGGTTCCTGCTATTTTAAGGAGACAATTCTGATTTTCTAGTAAGCTCCAGGCTTCTAGGAGTTCTTTAATGCCTTTGTTTTGAGCAATTGAATTAGCATAACAGAAGGTTAGGTTTTCGTTCTTTTTAACATCAATATTTTTTGGTGTGCAAATGAAATTTGGAATAACTATAGGGTTGCAAGTAGGTAATGTGTCTTTTATTCTTTCTTTCAAATAAGAGCTTACAGCTATTAATGAAGAGGCATTCAACATGGCTTCAGCAATCTCGTTTCTCAGCTCTTTTTCTTTGTTGAGATGGTATTTTTGAGGAAAGGGAGACATGTGCTCAGTGATGAGATAGGGAATATCTAACCGTTTGGAAAGTTCATATGCGATGTAACCGGCCGGGTAATTTACGTGAGCATGAATCAGATCCACTTTGCCGTAAGTAGTTTCGAATTTCTTTAAATTCTGGAAACAAGAACTTATTTTGGCTTTTATATTGCCTTCTTTTATCCGATAATGAAATGAATACGCAGGGTGAAAATATTCACATACATTTGCTTTAAGGCTATTTGTAAATGGGCGAGGAGTATGAATTAATTTCTGGATGGCACTAAACGGCATTTTTGTATGTAGGAGTAACTTGTCGTCATTTTGTCCCCATAAGCTTATTCCAAAATTGATGGCGGGATAGTCTTCTGCTATCCATAAGGTCTGTTCTTTTATGAAAATGCCATTAAGCCAATTGCCCTCGGAAGGGTACCACGAGGGAATTACAAATACATTCATGAATTAGAAAATATGTGTTCTTGATTTGAAAATATAGGCATTATAAGCAACGAAGGTTTAAGTAGTAGCTTAAATTCGAAGTTGACTGATGAAATCATAAGTTGCCGATTTTTGAGTCCCATTTTTTAACTTCTTTAAGAAGGATGGTATTATACAATATTATGCTTAGAATTTCAGCGCATACTAATGATGTCAGGCCGAAATAAAAACCACCGTGTCGAATGCCTAGATATAAGGAAAGAAATCTACTGGTGAGAGAAATTAATGAAAATATAAGACCATAATATTGCTTGTTCATAGCAGCAAAGGTGCTACTAGTAGGGGTGCTTACAAACATGAATAAGAGCATTATGCTTAGCATTTGCACTATCTCACCTGATTGTTGCCAGCTTTCGCTAAATACAAGGCTAAAGATATCGTCACCCCAAAGTAGTAGGGTGAGAAAGACGGGAGCACCAATGGTTAGCAAGAGTTTCCAGCAGCGGAGTAGCTCGGGCGTAAGGGCTTGTTGGTGATGTATAAGGTTCCCGATTTTTTTGTAGAAAATCTGACCAATACCTGCGCCGATGATAGCTTCTGGCAGGCTGAGTATTCTGTATGCCAAGGAAAATTGTCCTGTTAAGGCTTCCGAAGTTAAAATAGGTAATAACAGTATGGGAGCTTGGCTTGATATACGTTCAACTAAACCACTCGGGAAAGAGTAGTAGGGGAAGGATTTGTATTTTCTTAATAAAATAGCTGCTTCAGTGAAATGGATTTTAGAGAAAATAAATCTTAATTTGGTTATAGCTATGGTGAAAATAGTAGCTTGCCCCGTAATGGCTGCTAACACCAAATGATTGTATCCCCATTGAAAATAGGCAAATAGAATAGCTGCTCCCTGAAAAAAAAGTCGGTCTACTACTTTCACTACAGATAAAAGTTTGAGCTGGTTGGTTCTCAAATAGTACCATTGCCCTATTTGATTACTGGCTCCTAGTATTACTGCAATTAAAAGCCACCAAAAGAGGCTTTTATTGAGAGGGATATGAAGATTTTTCGGGATTTCAGTGTAAATGACAAGGCTTAATGATGCAGCAAAACTCACAAGAAGGATGAAAAGTGCTTGTATGAAAATATGTAAGTTGCTTATTTTTTTTATTAATACTATGGCTTTGTCATATTGTAAGGTGCCCATTGAGATCAGTATTATCAAAAAGCTTTGGAATACAGCAAATTCTCCAAAAATAGTATCAGAGTAAAGCCTGGTGATGATAGGATAGCCCACCAGAGTAATCAGTAAAGAAATAATATTTCCGAAGGTAAGTATACTGACTTCTTTAAAATATCCTTGAAATATTGATATGATGTGTATTTTTTTCAAGGCTTTATCTTCTGATGATAGATTTTATTTTTTTGAGGACTTTTATAGATGGAGATTCATATTTAATATGAAAATATTTTTCTTCTTCTGCACCAAAGCCCTTGAAGAAATCGGCTATACCGGATATGTGTGAGCCTTCAAAGTCTAATATGTAATGGCTTCCGGCATATTGTTTTATTATCGTATCTAAAATTAAAGTGTTGGCCTGTAGGCTACGGCCAAGTTTAGTGTTAGCGCTAAATAGGTAAGTTATTCTGTTTTTGTATGTGATAAAAAAGGCAATTGAAATTAGTTGATTGTCATGAATCGCCTTCACTAAAAACCCTGATTTATTGTTAAGGCTCTCTGTTATAATATCATGAATTTTGCTAAATGACGAAGATGATACGCCACCACTGATCTTTGGAGAAACTTCTTCTTTAAGTAGGGAGATCATTTCGTTAGCATTGTGTGCTTCAACAATCTCTATATGCGCATTTTTAGCCTGTTTTAGTCGGGTCTTTCTATCACGGCGATATTGTAGCTGTAAGTTGGTGTAGTCTGCTGATAGCGGCAATATATGGTTGATTTTTTCTTCTTGGCAAAAGTCATTAGAGTAATGCTGACTTAAAGGGTAAATAAATGAGGCAAAGAGTTTTTCAATTTGTTTCTTAATCTCTTTAGTTAGCTCGCTGTTTACCAATCCAAACATACCTAGGCGCTGGGCTAAAACCGGCTTTGGGTGAATTGAAAGGCCATACTTTTTGTCGTGAAGCAGCGGCATGATAAACGTGTATGATTCCTGCTTTTCAATAACCAAAGCCTCCCATCCCGGATGTATAATGTTTAGAAACCAAGATTGGCAATACACCACAGCATCGGCAGACCCTAAAAGGCATTTATCCCATTTTTTTTGATCTATTTGTGTATGTTTAAGGTGTTTTAGCAATTGATTTCTTTATATGTCAGATCAGCCCCTGGTATCTATTATATGTCTATGTTATAATCATGAGCGCTTTGTGAAAGAAGCGCTCTTGTCTGTTTTTCAGCAAACATATAAAAATATAGAAATAATTGTAGTGGATGATGCCAGTACTGATAATAGTGGTGAGATTATCGCTGATTTGTTGAAAGCTTATCCTGATGTCAGGTTTATGTCGCTGAAACAAAACATTGGCAATTGTAAGGCATTTAATCGGGCTTATGCACTTAGCTCAGGAGATTTTGTTATAGACTTAGCTGCTGATGATGTGCTTCTTCCTAAACGAGTGGAGCAGGGGGTAGCTGCTTTAAAAAGGTTAGGGGAGGAGTATGGCCTTAATTTTACTAACGCGGAGGTCATAGATGAGGGTGGTACTTTTATAAAGCATCATTATCCCATAGGCAGCGAGGGTAAATCTTTGATATCAATTCCTTCGGGAGATGTTTTTAAAGAATTGGTGTCTCGTTACTTTATATGTCCACCTACCATGATGTACACCAGGGCGCTGGTTGAATATTTAAATGGCTATGATGAAGACCTTTCTTATGAAGATTTTGATTTGTGGATCAGGTCATCACGAGTTTTTAAATATGTATTTACTGATGAGGTTCTAGTGAAAAGAAGACTAGTTGAAGGCTCAAAAAGAGCTATGCAGTTTAAAGTCAGAAGTCCTCATTTGCAAACTACTTTTAAGGTAATGAAAAAGGCAAAAGCTTTGCTAAGGGGCAAGTCTGAAGAAAAGGCCTTTAAAGGTCGTTTGTATTACGAAATGAGAATGGCTCTACGATATTTGGATTTTAAATTAGTTTACAAGTACATAAAACTATTAAAGTGAGAGTTTAACGCCGGTTGTCATCTCCTTCAATAATACTTACGTAGCTGATGTATCGACTTTCTGCAATTTCACCATTGTCCACGGCATTCTGTACGGCGCATTTGGGTTCGTGCAAGTGGGTGCAATTGTGAAATTTGCATTCTGATTGTAATGCTCTCATTTCAGGGAAATAGTCAGAAAGCTCTTCGGTTTCAATGTCAATAATCCCTAACTCTTTTATTCCTGGAGTATCAATAACGAAGGTGGAAGAAGATATTTCAAACATCTCTGCAAAAGTAGTGGTATGTACCCCCTTTTGGGCAAAGTCTGATATCGCTCCGGTTTTTTGCTCTATTCCAGGAGCTATTTTGTTGAGCAGAGTAGATTTCCCTACACCACTATGACCCGATAAAAGGCTTTTTTTGCCCTCAAGCAGTTCAAGCACACTATTAATACCTTCTTCTTTTAGTGCTGACACTTTCAGGCATGTTACTCCTATTTTCTCATATATTTCAATGATCTCCTCAATCATGTCCATACCTTCCTTATCTAGGATGTCAATTTTGTTGAACAAAATGACTTGAGGGATTCTGAAAGATTCAGCGGATACTAAAAACCGATCTATAAATCCTAGTGAAGTTCGAGGGTAGGTAAGTGTAACTATCAGTATAGCCTGATCTAGATTGGCAGCTAGGATATGTCCGTGGCTTTTTTGCTTTACAGACTTTCTGATGATATAATTTTCTCGTGGTAATATCTCAGTAATTACAGCCTCGGTGTCATTTTCAAGACTTATACTTACCTTGTCGCCTACAGCTATAGGGTTGGTGGTTTTAAATCCTTTAAGTCTGAGTTTGCCTCTGGTTCGAGCTTGATAAATTTTATGATCTTCAGCTAGTACATCATACCATGAGCCAGTAGATTTTAAAACTTCACCTGTCATGATAATATTTCTTTGCAGTGATTAATGATTTTATCTGTAGCTCCTTTGTGATCAATTACATAGTCTCTATTGACCTGACTTCCAATGTTATACGTTCTTTCGTCCATAAATTGATGAAACTGAAATCTAAGCTGGTTGTTATCTGCTATAGCTACAGCCCCACCTAGGTTGATCAAATCTACAGCTTCTTTGAATTTAGTGTAATTTTTATTTCCAAAGAAAATCGGAAGACCAAAAGTGGCGGCCTCTAAAATATTATGTAAGCCTGCGCCAAATGCGCCACCTATATAGGCGTAATCAGCATAAGCATATAGCTTGGAAAGCATCCCTACATTGTCGATGATTAAAATGTCGTGTTCCTTTGCGGTGGCTTGGGTTAGCTTTGAAAAGCGTATCACCTTTTTAATAGCGTCCTTCTCTATTCGCTGCATAAATTTTTCTTCTATTTCGTGGGGAGCTATTATAAACTTTATAGGAAATTCATTAATAAATGAAACTAGTACTTCAAAGTCTTCTGGCCAGCAGCTGCCTATTACCATAAGTTGATCCTTGTCCTTAAATTCTTTGATATTCGGTATCTCTTTTTTGTTGTTTACAATACTTACTACCCTGTCGAAGCGGGTGTCTCCTGAGACGGTGACGTTAGAGAAGGAAATTTTGTTTAAAAGTTCTTTTGATGGATAGTCTTGTACAAAAAAATGAGAGACTTGTTTTAGTATGTGCCTGTAGAAACTGCCATGCTTTTTGAAGTAAATCTGATCTTTTCTGAAGATAGACGAGACGGATAAAATAGGAATGTTATTTTTTTTAAGAGCTTTTAGGTAAAAGTACCAATATTCATATTTCACAAATATAGCGATGGAGGGCTTTGTGATATTGATCAGATTGCGGGCATTTTTGGGTGTGTCTAAGGGGAGGTAATATACATAATCGGCCAGGGCGTAATCCTTTCTTACCTCATAACCAGAAGGAGAAAAGAAGGTAAGAAGAATTTTGAAGTGGGGGAACTCTTGTTTGAAAGCTTCTATTACAGGTCTTCCTTGTTCAAATTCTCCTAAAGAAGCACAGTGAAACCAAGCAAGTTCTCCAGAGTGCGCTTTAAAGTCGTCAGACAGTTCTTGGAAAAGGTTTTTTCTGCCTTGGGAGAATAACTTGGCTTTTTTATTAAAAAGTGCTGCAAAAGAGATAAATACTCTGTAAAAAAATATAAATAATCGATAGCTTATCTTGCCCATGACGCAAAATTAAAAAAGCCCACCGCAATGCAGTGAGCTTTTTGTTTTTTTATTGAAAACTACGATTAGTTTGCAGAAAGGTAGTTAGATACACCTTCTCTGGTAGCTTGCATTGCGTCTTTTCCTTCTTCCCAGTTAGCAGGGCATACTTCACCGTGCTCTTGTACATGGTGCCATGCATCTACTACTCTAATCATTTCGTCAATGTTTCTTCCTAATGGTAGATCATTGATAGTTTCGTGTCTTACCACTCCTTCTTTGTCAATGAAGAAAGTACCTCTAAATGCTACAGGGGCACCATCAAATATTAAATCACCTTCTTCTGTATAGCTCCAATCTCCAGCTAGTACGCCAAAGTTGTTAGCTACAGTTTTAGAAGAATCAGCTACTAGAGGGTAAGTTACTCCTTCTATACCTCCGTTGTTTTTAGGAGTAAGTAACCATGCTAAGTGAGTTTCTTCAGTATCACAAGAGCATCCTACTACTTGCACACCTCTTTTTTCAAACTCTTCTAATTTGCTTTGGAAAGCAAGAATTTCAGTAGGGCATACGAATGTGAAATCTTTTGGGTAGAAGAAGAACATTACTTCTTTTTTACCAATGTAATCAGCTAGTGAGAATGATTCTACAATTTCTTCACCGTTAATAACTGCTGGAGCATCAAATACAGGAGCTTTTTTTCCTACTAATGACATAATGTTGACGTTTAATTTTATGTTATTTCAAAATTTATTTAATACTTATTTCCTTATCAGGATCTATCTTATCTCCATTAATCTGGAGGGTGATATTCTTAATTTTAAGATTGCTGACTTTTTTCTTTTTAAAGAAGTTAATGATTACTTCATTGAGTTCTTCGTCATAATAATCAACAATTTCAGCTGTGTTCGTACAATAAATGTGGCCATGGTTATCGAGCTTAGGGTCATAACGCATATGCCCCTCATGTGTAGATACCTTGGCTATCAGACCTTTTTCTACAAATGTTTCGGCAGTTTTATATACTGTACCCAATGAAATGCTTGGGCATGACTCCTTGACATAATCATAAATTTGCTCCACACTCGGGTGGCTGTTCATATTATGTACGGCTTCAAGTATCACCGTTCTCTGGTGAGTTACTTTCAAACCTGAGTCACTGATTTTTGCTTGTATGTCTGCGTATTTATTCAAAACAACTGTTCTTAAATAAGAATTATTCCTATTTAGGAAAATATGTTACAAAGCTAGGCAAAAGCTTTCCAAATAGCAAAGTGGCGGAGATTATTTTCGGTTACCACTTCCGTGCTATTAATATCAAGATATACAGCGCATTATCTGCGAATTTTGATTTTTTTAAGCAAAATAAATAGCATCTTTATACAATGAGAAAAGTATACATTATAATTCTTTTAAGTGTATTTATGCCTCTTTTGGCATCGGCACAAGACGATTTAAGTAATTTGATACAAGCCGGAACTGAAAATGCTAATGCATTGGCGGAGGGGTACGTGCAGCCATTTATGAAAGGCTTTGGTACAGGCTTAGGAAGCGGCTGGCTCAATACAGCTAAAGCTCATAAAACTTTAGGTTTTGACCTGACAGTTACAGTGAACGGGGCTTTCGTTCCAGACAAAGATTTAAGCTATAACCCTTCCCGAGTTGGTCAAAATTCCTCTCTTACCTTATTGTCTCCTGATGCAGCCCCTACTATGTTTGGTAGAGATGAAGAGCCAAGATATGCGTATAGTTATACTCATGAAGGGAGAACGTTTTCAGGTGAATTTGATGGACCTGCTAGTGTAATAGATATTAAAAACGATATGCCTATGAGTGTAGTGCCGGTACCTATGGCTCAGCTGGGTATAGGTATTATTAAAAATACTGATATAAAAATTAGATGGACCCCTGAAGTAGATGTAGAAGATGGGAGCTTTAAACTCATTGGTTTTGGAGTAATGCATGATATTAAACAGCATATACCAGGTATTAAAAATCTGCCTTTTGATCTGTCTGCATTTGTAGGGTATACAAGTGTGAGTTTTGATATTCCTTTTGATGAAGAGGTGAATACGACCGGAGGTGGAGTTTATACCAATAATGGACTAGGACAGTTAGATGTAAACACCTTGACAGGACAGGCCACTATCTCTAAAAAAATCTCTGTCCTTACTGTTTATGGAGGAGTGGGTTTTAATAGAGTTAGGTCTAAAATTAAACTCAAGGGAGATTATGTGGTGAGAGATGATTTTGGAAATTCTGAGTCAGTCAGTAATCCTATAGACTTATCGTTTAAAGAAGGAGGCGTGAAGTTGAATGCTGGTTTCAGACTTAAATTAGCAATAGTTACCCTTCATGCCGACTACACCGTGCAGCAATATGATGTGCTTAGTGTGGGTTTTGGTTTTGCTGTGAGATAATTTTTTTTGAGTCAAAATATGATAAAGGGCTGTCTTTTTTGAAGACAGCCCTTCTTTATTGGCCTTTATAATCTGGTTTTCTCTTTTCTATAAAAGCTTGCATACCCTCTTTCTGATCTTCGGAAGAAAATGTCAAATAAAAGTTTTTCCTTTCGAAATGTAGCCCTTCGTCTAAGTGGGTTTCAAAGGCTCTATTAACGGCTTCTTTGGCGAGCTGAGCTGCTATTGGAGACATAGAAGCTATGCTTTCAGCCAGGTTAACAGCCTCCTGCAAATATATTTCTACCGGTACTACCTTATTTATTAAACCATATTTTAATGCTTCATCACCAGAGATGAAACTTCCGGTGAGTACCATTTCCATAGCTCTGGCTTTTCCTATGGCTTTGGTAAGTCTTTGGGTGCCACCTGCACCGGGCATTATTCCTATTTTTATTTCCGGTTGCCCAAACTTGGCAGTTTCAGAAGCGACAATCATGTCACAGGTCATGGCCAGTTCGCAGCCACCACCTAGAGCAAAACCTGACACCGCAGCAATAAGAGGCTTTTTTGTTTTTTTTATGATATCCCAAGTTTTAAATTGGTCTATCGCTAACATATCTATGGTACTTTTATCAGCCATTTGTTTGATGTCAGCACCGGCTGCAAAAGCTTTTTCATTACCAGTTATAATAATGGCCCTTACATGGGTATTTGCATCAAGCGAGTTAAGCGTTTGGCTCAGCTCTTGCATTAGCTCCGTATTTAAGGCATTTAGCTCTTTAGGTCGGTTGATTTGTATCAGAGATACATAGGGACGGTATTGTTCAGTAAGTTGTATATATTTCATTACATAAGGATTTTATCCTCAATAAAATGAAAAGCCGCCTTTTTTCAAAGGCGGCTTCAACTAACCATACTAAACAGGTGAGTAAAAAAAGTGCTATGTACCGTTTAATATTACAAAGAAGAGATAAGTAACCGTTTGCCAAATCTTTTGTTGATTAATAATCTTTAATGTGACAAAATGGGTATTATGGCCTTTATTTGTATTAACTAATGCTCACTTAACAATCTCTTGTAATATGATAAATGTATTATTTGTGTGTCTGGGAAATATTTGCCGTTCACCACTGGCTGAAGGTATATTTTCTGATAAAATTAAAAAAAGAGGCATAGCTGATCTCTTTAATGTAGACTCTTGTGGCACAAGTCAATATCATATTGGTGAGCAGCCCGATCCACGAACGGTGGCTAATGCCAAGGAGAATGGAATCATTCTTGATCATGAGGCCAGGCAGTTTTCTAAAGTGGATTTTAAGACCTTTGACTATATCGTTACTATGGATAAGGCTAACCATGAGGTAATTGAAAGGCATGACCAGAACCAGCACTATGTAGATAAATTCTATCTAATGCGCGATTTTGATGCTGATTTTAACGGTGAAGACGTGCCTGATCCATATTTTGGAGGAGAGGCTGGCTTTCAACACGTTTTTGAAATAGTAGACAGATCAGTTGAGAGTTTTCTTGAATTCCTTATCGATAAGCATGATATTACTGCCTCAACCTCAAGGGTTGATTAGTGCCCTGTAGTTTTTTCTGGAGATCTGTTCTAAAAGGATTTTTTCATTATTTCTATATGAATCAAGGGTTTCTTGTTGATAGTTTTTCAGTGTGATCAGCTGTAAGCCATTGTTGTATCTTATGTCAAAGTGATCTTTCAATGATAATACCAGTTTTTGAATTTTACTCGTATCGTTATCAATTACTATTGAGAACGATATGGCAGAATTCTGCATGATATTAATTTTAATGTTATTGTCAGATAGTGTTTTGAAAATAAGACTCAGATTATCTTCATTCACGAAAGTGAAATCTATTACTTTAAAAGAAATAAGGCACTGATCATTTTTGATGATAATAGTAGGAGGCTGGTTTTCTTTTAACTTGCAGTCATGAATTAAAGTGCCTGGTTCACTGGGATGATCAAAGCTTTTTACATGTAAAGGAATCCCTTTATTAGCTAGAGGTTTTATTGTTTTTGGGTGAATTACAGTTGCTCCATAATAGGTCATTTCTGCTGCTTCCTGATAAGGAAGTTCATCAAAAAGAATGGCATCTTTTACCAGTTTAGGGTCTCCATTCAGAATTCCAGGTACATCTTTCCATACCGTAACGGATTCAGCAGACAGGCATGAAGCAAAGATAGCTGCTGAGAAATCGGAGCCTTCTCGGCCCAAGGTAGTAGTGAGCCCGTTTTGAGCTCTGCCGATAAATCCTTGCGTTACCAGTACATTGCTGAGAGCAAGGCTTTCTATATCATGTCTGATCAGCTCTTCCGTAAGCTTCCAATCTACATGACCTTCTCTAAAGTTATTGTCTGTTCTTACATATTCTCTGGCGTCAACCCAAAGAGATGAGGTGCCGCAATGATTAAGGTAAGCTGTAATTATATTTGATGATATCAACTCACCTTTTGAAACTACCTGGTCGTATATTTCATTATAGTCAGCTGGAGATTGCAGTGCAACCTTTAACTCTGATATCTGATTCTTAAGATAATTAAAAATATCATGATCCGTTGGGAATAGATCTTCGCATATTGACACATGAAACTCAAGAAGGTTGGCTAAATTCTTATCAGAGGCAGTTTCATTTGTTCTTTCTTCAAGGAGTAGTTCTAGATTATTAGTACTTTTTCCCATAGCTGATACTACCACTAGTAGCTTGGCCTCTTTGTGGTTGGAAACTATCTCGCACATATTCCTAATAGCCTGTGCATTTTTTATAGAGGCACCACCAAACTTAAATACTTTCATAAGGACTAAAAATTGGACGGTAATTTTTTAGTGTTTATTTTAAAGCACCAAGTTGCATCTAATATTTTAAAAACTAAAGACTTTGCTCATTTATGGAGGACTCTAGGATTGCCTTACCCATCGGTACTACCCTGGATAGATTTATCAAGAAAAAGCAGGATGAGTTTCAATATGCTACAGGTGAATTGTCTCAGTTGCTGAGGGATATTGCGCTAGCCGGAAAAGTAGTAAATAGGGAGATAAATAAAGCTGGTCTCATTAATATTATAGGGCCTATAGGTTCTCAAAATATTCAAGGTGAAGATCAGCAAAAGCTAGATGTTCTTGCTAACATTAGGTTTATTCGTGCCCTTACTAAGGGGGGTGAGGCCTGCGCCATTGTGTCTGAGGAGGACGAAGAAATTACAGATTTACAAAATGAAGGTAAGTATGTGATTGCAATTGATCCCTTGGATGGATCCTCAAATATAGATGTTAATGTATCTGTAGGAACTATTTTTTCTGTTTATAGGCGTTTTACTCCCGTAGGAACTCCAATTACCAAGGAAGATGTGCTGCAAAAGGGGCAGGAGCAGGTGGCGGCTGGCTATTTATTATATGGTTCTTCTACCATGTTAGTTTATACTACCGGGCATGGTGTGAATGGCTTCACTTATGAAGCCTCTCTTGGAGAATATTTCCTATCTCATCCTGATATGATCATTCCTGAAGATGGCAAGATATACTCTATCAATGAAGGTGGTTATAATGGTTTTGAAAAACCTGTTAAAGACTATGTTGAGTATTGTAAAAGCAATTCCATGTCAGCCAGGTATATAGGATCATTGGTGGCTGATTTTCATCGAAATTTATTAAAGGGAGGCATATATATTTATCCTTCCACGGAAGCTTCGCCAGCAGGTAAGTTAAGGTTGCTGTATGAGTGTAATGCTTTAGCGTTTATTGTGGAGCAGGCAGGAGGAGAGGCGTCAGATGGTAGAAGAAGGATTTTGGAAATACAACCCGAAGAGTTTCATCAAAGAGTACCACTGTTCATTGGCAGTAAAAAGATGGTAGAAAAAGCCATTTCTTTCTATAATTAACTTTGATATTTAATACGGGTTACTGCCTTTTGCAATTCTCGTTGTAAGATAAGGTCAGTAAGCGATGAGGCTAGTTGATCAGGGGTTTCTAAGGATATAACTTCTTTTACTTTATGCTCATCTACGTCTATTCTGTAAAGAGAAGTCAGTAGTCTATTAAAATCCTTATTGAGTAAATACTTAATTACCGGAATCAGTTTTTCTCTGATTTCATCAAAGTTGTTAACAGATTCCGGCAAAGTATTTTTTTCTAAAGAGAGATCTTTATTTACTAGCTGTAATGTATAGTCTAGCTCTTTATTCGTCATTCAACTGAGTTAGTCTTTTTTTGTATCTTCTTTTTCTTCCTTGTCTTCAGCACTAAGTATTTCAGGTGCATTTTCAATGAGAGCTCCGTACCAGTTTATCACTTTTTTAATATCAGATACATATACTCTTTGAGGATCATAATCTGGTATTATGTGCTTAAGGAAAGCTTTAAGTTCATCAGGAGAAGAAGTGCTTGTTACACCAAGATCATCATTAAATTCTTGATATATTTTCTTAAACACTTCAGCTAAAGGAGTTGAGCCTTCTTGGTCAGTGGTATAAATAGATATGTCACTAAGTACAGAAATTCTTTGGGTAGCGCTAGCTACTAATTTTTGTTTTTTGTCGTCCAAAGACTCCAAAATAACTCCTGTACGAGTAGGTTTTACAATTTTAAAAAGTCCTCCTTTTCCAGAAACTGATGCGATATCACTATAGTCCATATACTTCTTAATGTTGTGTTTTTATTTGGAGTGCAAAATTAATCAATATTTTTTCTATTTAACAGTAGAAATCAATTGTTGTAAATACATTAATAATTCTTCTTTACCCTCACCCTTCATAGATGAAGTTACAAAAGTAGGAGGCAATTCTTCCCAAAACTGACGTAAATAGCGTTTATACTTGGCTATGGCCGATTGTGTTTTGTTTTTAGATTGCTTATCAGATTTTGTAAAGATAAGAGCAAAAGGGATTTGTTCCTCCCCTAACCAGTTAATGAATTCAACATCAATGGGTTGAGGGTCTAAACGTGAATCTATTAAAACAAAGATACAACCTAAGTTTTCTCTAAGCTTTAGATAGTCATGTATCATAGCTCCCCATTTTTCTTTTTCTGATTTAGCTACTTTGGCCCATCCGTAGCCAGGTAAATCTACCAAGTACCACTCATCGTTAATGAGAAAATGGTTAATTAACTGTGTTTTTCCTGGTCTCCCGGAAACCTTCGCTAGCTTACCATGATTAGTAAGCATATTAATTAGTGAGGACTTGCCTACGTTAGACCTGCCTATAAATGCGAATTCCGGTAACCCTGTAGGAGGGCATTGCGTGTAATCGCTACTACTGGTTATAAAACTCGCTTTTTTGATTTTCATTTTATGAGAACAATTATTTATATTAGGTTTTTTTTAAGCTTACTTATATTTTTTAACTTAAAGTAATACTTTAATGACAATTATGGTTTATTTTTAACCGTTAATTGAGTTAATGTTACTTCCAGGTGGCTTAGGCTGATTTTTTTTAAACTAATTTTTTTTAAATTGGGGAGCAAATATCATTACAAAATGCATAAAGGGCTTAAATTTTTATTTTTTTCTATACTCTTTTCTAGTTTAACCCGTGTTGGATTCTCTCAGGATGTTGACCCTGAAAGCAAAAAGCTTGCAGAAGATTATGTGATAACGGCCGAAGAAATTATGGCTCAAACCCAGGCTTTGGATCAGGCAAGAGATATGTATGTTTTGGCTGCTGAGGTTGATCCTACCAATATTAAGGCAAATTATATGGCTGGTGATGCTTTTCTAAGAACCGTTGGAAAAGAAAAGGCAGTACCCTACTTACTACAGGTTTTAAAATTGGATGCTGAATACAAGTTTGATATCATGTACCACATTGGTAGGAGTTATCAATATGGAATGGAATTTGAAAAAGCCCTTGATTATTACGGAAGGTATAGAAACAAATTAATATCTAGAGATGGTTACCGTGGCCGAGATAAAACAGCATTGTCAGAGGTAGAAAGAAGAATATATGAATGTGAAAATGCTATTGAATTTGTAGCCAACCCATCACATTTCTCTATTGTTAACATTGGTAACGCGGTTAATTCAGAATTTGAAGATTATGCTCCTGTGTTAAATGAAGATGAAACCACAATGGTGTTTACTTCCCGTAGAAGAGATGGTAACTTAAACCCTAACGTGGCCCCTGATAACAAACCATATGAAGATATATTTATTTCACATAAGGAAAATGGTAAGTGGACTTATGCTCAAAACATTGGAGAAGTAATCAATACCGAATACCATGGTTCTAACCTGGCACTTTCTGCAGATGGTAATCAGCTATTTATTTATAAAGATGATAACAATGGAGATATTTATATTTCTGAAAGAAATGAGGACGATACATGGAGTACTCCAGAACCATTAAGTGAAAGCATTAACTCAGAAGGTTTCAAAGAAAACGCAGTTTCTATTTCTCCTGATGGGCAAACATTGTTTTTTGCTAGTGATAGGCCTGGTGGATATGGAGGTATTGATATTTATTACAGTACTAAAAATAAGGTAGGGGAATGGACGAGGTCTAAAAATCTTGGGGAGGTAATCAACACTTCGTACGATGATGATGGTCCTTTTATAGACTATGATGGTAAGACACTATATTTTAGTAGTCAAGGAAGAAAAGGGATGGGAGGATACGATATTTTCCGATCAGTATATGATAGTGCATCTGGTAATTGGAGTGAACCTGAAAATTTAGGTTATCCTATTAATACACCTGATGACGACATTTACTTTGTAAGTACAAAGGACGGTATGAGAGGATATTATGCTTCTGTTCGCGAGGATGGTCAAGGATATACCGATATCTATATGGTGGCTGTTCCTCCTGGAAATGAAAACCTAAGAAACTTAACTACTAGAAGAGATTTGGTTCAAGAAGACAAGCCTCTTAAGAATAAGGAGCCCGAGATTGTTGCTCAGCTAGAGAAAATGGAGCCAGAGGAAAATAACTTAGTCTCAGAAGAAAACCCAGAGACTGAACCAGAGCCAGAGCCGCAGGTTGAGTTAGAGAATCAGGCGAAAGCGGATCCTGAGCCAACACCGGAGCCGCAACCTGTAGTTAAAAAGAAACCTGATTTGCAGCCAGTAACTATTACTGTAAATGTTGTAGACGAGGATAATAATCCTTTAGACGCGAAAGTTTCGATGAACAGTGTGGAGGATAATCAAGTAGCAGGAAGAAGCAGGTTAAGCACAGGAGTATTTGAATTTAAAATAATCAATGCTAGACCAGTTGTTTATAGTTTGTCTGTAGAAGATGAAGGTTATGTTTTCCAGACCTTGAGGGTAGGGGTAAAGGCTGCTACAGAGGAGCCGCAAGCTATGAGCAAGACAGTGGTGATGCGTAAGTTGAGAATGGGAACCAGATCGGTATTAAGGAACATTTACTTTAATTTTGATCAGGCCACTTTTAAGCAGGAGTCTTATAATGAACTTAATAAGCTGGTAAGTATGATGTCTCAAAACCCAGGAATGCATATTGAGATTTCCGGCCATACAGATAATATTGGTTCTAAAGATTACAATAAATTCCTTTCTCAAAAGCGAGCTAACGCCGTGAAAGATTACTTAGTGAAAAAAGGAATCGATTCCCGAAGAATTTCATCTGTGGGTTATGGAGAAGAGAGACCTTTAGCCAGCAACGATGATGAAAAAGAAGGAAGAGAATTGAACCGAAGAGTTGAGTTCAGTGTAATTGGGGGAAAATAATAAAAAAATACAAAGAGAAGGGAGCTATGTCAGCTCCCTTTTTTATTATAAGGTATTTAGTGAGATATTTGCATATCGATTAAATACAGAGGTTAAACTTTAATATTAATTTAATGTCATCAGTACTTCCTTATAAGGAGCAATCAAGTGGTAAGAAGGAGCAGGTTGCGGATATGTTCAATAACATAAGTAAGAAATATGATTTTTTAAATCACTTTCTAAGCTTGGGTATTGATATTCTATGGAGAAAGAAAGCCATTAAAATGCTGAAGCCATATCAACCCAAGGTAATTCTTGATATTGCCACTGGAACGGCTGATTTTGCCATAGAATCTCTAAAGCTTAATCCTGATCAGGTAATAGGAGTAGACATATCAGAAGGTATGTTGGATGTAGGTAGAAAAAAGCTTAAAGAGCGAAAGCTGGACCATAAAATTGAATTGCGATTAGGCGATTCTGAAAAGCTTTTGTTTGATGACAATAAGTTTGATGCCGTGATCGTTTCTTTTGGAGTAAGAAACTTTGAAAATTTGGAGAGAGGATTGAGTGATATGTATAGGGTGTTAAAGCCTGGCGGTAGAGTAGTGATCCTTGAATTTTCCAGACCTTCTAAGTTTCCGTTTAGAAATATTTATAATTTTTATTTTAAGGCAATTTTGCCTAGAATCGGGAGAATGGTCTCGAAGGATGGATCAGCATATACTTATTTACCGGAATCAGTACAAGCTTTTCCTGACGGAGATAATTTTCTTAAAATTTTCAATAAAGTCGGGTTTAAAAACACTAAATGCAAGCCTTTAACTCTTGGCGTAAGCTCAATATACATCGGGGAAAAATAGCCTTTCTGGTAATATTTTTAATAATTGCGGGAGCCAATATATCTCATGCTCAAAGACAGGTTGGAATCAACAATCCTAATTATGACGATAAGTTTTTGAGTTATGGATTTTTAATTGGGATACATACTTCCGCATATCAGATAAAACATTCAAATCAATTTATTGATAGATCATTAGACTCTCTTTATTCTATAAGTCCAAAGTGGTCAGCTGGTTTTTCTTTGGGCTTTATTGTTAATATGCATTTGGCAGACTTTCTAGATGTGAGGGTGCTGCCTACAGTTGCTTTTTATGAGCACTCTCTTGATTATCAGCGGCTGGATGCTCCTCCGGTATTGGAAACTGTAGAGACTACCGTAGTAGAATTGCCAGTGCTTCTCAAATATAAATCAGAGAGAAGAGGAAATACCCGTATGTACCTGGTGGGAGGAGTAAAGCCTGGCTATGAAGCCGCAGGTAAAAATGATGTTGAATTTGTGGGTGATGATAATCTTAGTGTTAAGGAATTTAACCTGTCAATGGATGTGGGCTTTGGAATTGATATATACTATCCGCTTTTTAAATTCTCTCCTGAAATACGTTTTTCTAGAGGAATAACTAATATTTTGGGTTCTGCTGAGAATCAATACAGTGCTGGAATCGACAGAATTAACACCAATACGATTACTTTATATTTACTATTTCAATAATGCCTAATAAGAAAGCACTCATAACAGGAGCTACCTCAGGAATAGGACTAGCTACCGCGAGAATTTTAGCCGACAATAATTATGACGTAATTATCTGCGGTAGAAGAAAGGAGCGATTAGAAGAACTGGCTTCGGAGTTGTCTGGTAAGGTAAACGTGCAAATGTTATCTTTTGACGTTAGCGATAAAAAAGATGTGAAAGCGGCATTTGAATCATTGGACTCCGAATGGAGAACTATTGATGTTCTTATTAATAATGCAGGTAATGCACATGGCTTATCTCCACTAAATGAAGGAGACATAGAAGACTGGGATGCAATGATGGATATTAATGTCAAAGGACTTCTGTATGTTTCTAACGAAGTGATTCCTGAAATGGTAAAAAGTAAGAAAGGGCATATCGTCAACATAGGCTCTATAGCAGGTAAAGAGGTGTATCCTAATGGTAATGTATACTGCGCCTCCAAACACGCCGTAGATGCTATAAATAAGGGTATGCTGATTGATCTTAATCAACACAATATTAAAGTGACGGCTATAAACCCTGGACTTGTAGAGACAGAGTTCTCACAAGTAAGATTTAAAGGGGATAAGGAGAGGGCTGAGAAGGTCTACAAGGGCTTTGATCCATTGATGGCAAAGGATATAGCTGAAACTATATATTTTGTAGTGAGTAGGCCTGCGCATGTTAAAATTTGTGACTTAACAATTTTCCCTACAGCACAAGCTAGTGCTACTATTGTTAATAAATCAGAATAGCTCTCGTAAAACAGTCTGATCGATATCATGCACGCCACTAAAAGTGGTGATAATAGGGGACACTTGCATCTTAGAAGATAACAGGTTCATTTCTGAAAGACGCTCTGGAGTAATGAATGGGTCTTGAGTTCCATATACATAGTGTATTTCTTTGCTCTCAACGATGTTTGCGGCTTTTTCAAAGTCCATGTCAGGAGGAAAGATACCAGCCCAAAGAATCAATCGATTAAAAGAGATAAAGCCATTGACAGCCCACCTACTTACTGTAGCTGCACCTTGCGAAAAGCCTAGTAAAGTAACGTTCATCTGATTTGAAGAGCTACAACAGGCAAGTACATTGCTATAGATAGAGTTTAGGTAATTCACGTAATTGGCAATGTCAGTTAGCCTTTCTTCCTTGGTCATCCAGGTAGCACCTACTCTGCCTGAAAATCCTTTTAAATAAAATCTAGACAATCCCTCAGGAGCAATAACACAAGTGTTTTCATTTTTGAGTACTTCAAACTTACGGATAAAATATTTCGCTTGTTGCCCATAACCGTGCAATACAAACACGATGTTTTGTGTGTGTTCATTTAGTTCTCCAAGTTGGAAGTACCGAGCTTGGAATCCGAATTTGATACTCTGTTGTTTCATTTTGGGAATAAAAAAGCAGGTCACTTTTTAAAAGTGACCTGCTATCTAACTTCTTAATTCTATATTATCGTTTAAATCCTAAAGCACTGCCCCCGCAGAACTGTGTACTATTGTCAAATGTGTACTGGATATAATATATGCCCGTGGTGTTACAAGGATAGGCGATAGCTGAAATGTATTGTCCATTGATTTTGCTGGTTGCCACTTGATTTCTGTTACTGTCAAATAAAGAAACCACAATGCCATCAGTGCCAGAACCTGTGGCGCAAACATTAATCATATATTGAGTGCCCTTTGTAAATACATAAGAGTATTCCACTTTTGTTTTAGCCCCGCCTTGACCATCAATTTTATAACTTTTCAAAAAGTTAAAGCCTGAGGCTAATTTTGGTATACAGGCATCAGTATATTGTTCTGGGTTGCATTGTCCATTTACCTTTCCTGAAAATAGAAAGAACAAACCCACAACAAAAATTGAATAAATAGCCTTTTTCATATTATAAAATGTTTTCCTCTTAACTGATTATTTTTTTTCTTATTGCTGAAACCAGATTGCTGATGCTCTCTACGTTTTCGTCAGTTATTTTGATTTCACTGGTGCTGTTATCTTTAATAACCATTACACCATCTACAATCTCGAACGTTGATTCTTTATAAGTCTTTACTATCTCTACAGATTCATAAACCTTTTGCAACTTCTTCATCTCACCCAAAAGTGATGCCATATTTGGATCTTTGTGCTCATAAAATGATAAAAGTTGAACAACATTGTCTAAAATGATTTTTTGCTCACCGATTGTTTCTTTAAGATCATTATTATCGGGCGTCTTTGTATATACCTGGCAAGTAATATGCATGGCTTCCAGCCACCCACCTGTAAGAGACAAAACGCTTAAGTTAGCCCTGTTTTGTTCCTGAAGGTATTTGTTGATGCTATTGAAGTTTTGAGTTGTTATAAGTAACAAAGAGTCCAGGTTTTTGCTGTTGGTAGCTAACCTGCCAATAGTCTCAATGTCAAAAAATTGACCGATACTTAAACTTTCAGCTAACTCTTTAATAGAGGACATGTACTCGATGCCATCTTGGTTCTGCTCATATATGTTAGTGTAACCTAAGTCAGTGCCATATATTCCTAAGTTCAGAGATCTCTGATAGTTGCTGTTATATTTTGAAATATTATCAGGTGAATTTAAAAGAGTACGGTCATATTTAGTGCCGGATTCTTTTAGTAGTACTGAAATTTCAAGAGGAGAAGGTATTTGCTGAATAATGCTACTAATAACTTCTTCAGATATTGCGGGTCCCTCTACCTCTGCGGAATCAAGCCCTTCTAAAAAAGCTGCTTCATCGGGCTTCTTGCTCGAATTACAAGCAACAATAAAAATCAGAATAAGCCCTAGTGGTAATATCCTCATAGATAAAAAATTAAGTGATAACAAAATTAAAAATTCATATTTCTATTACAAATAAATATTAGGATTAAGCAAAATTCAATCTTTCTTTTTAAAAGAAAAGTCGATTTTACTAAAACCTTCAAGACCCTTACGGAAAACTTCAAAATAAAGCATAATATAAAGAATTAAGGTCATTAACCAAATTACTAAGATATTAAAGTAAAACGTATCTATTTCCATACCGAAAAAGTTTTTTGTAGGGGCAAAGAAATGGGTCCTATAGTTTAGAGGATTAGAAGAAATATCCGGTTCATTGTATACAGGGTTTATAAGCTGTAATATTCTACCGTTATGCTCCATGATTCTCTCCTTAGCATTAATATTAGTAACTAAGTCAGCTAAACTTTCATTAAAATACTTGTCTTTATATTTATTTAGGTCATAGTCTTCTTGCTGCTCTAGAGAAAACATTAACTTTTCCCTTTGAGCTACTATTCTATTAAAAATATCCTGATAGTAAGTTTTGTAGCTAGAAAGGTATGCTTGAAGATTTGCATTTACTTGATCATTATATCCTTCTAGAGATAGATCCTTTTCAAGGTTTATTTTATCAAGTCCTTTTTTATAAGGATCAGCCTTGATTTCCTCTCTTAAGATATGGAAATCTTTTTCCACAATGTTTTTAACAGAGTCATTGTCAGATGTGTAGTTGTCATGCACAAATGACTGATACTCTTTTAGCTTTTCAACAAGATAGGCTGCTTTAAAATCTGCTTGTGATTCGAATTTTTCAAATTCGTAATAGGGAGCCTCATAAGGATTGTTTTTAAATTGATACACTGCCATAGCTTCATATGCCCAGCGCGATGCCATGAGATCGGCTACAATAGGAACCTTTCCTTTGCTGCTAATTAGGTTGTTTAACTTGTCAAAGTTGAATAACAAACCACTTAAAATCATTTGAGGAATAAGTAACAATGGAATCATTACATATACCGTTACCGCTGAATTAAATGCACTTGAAATATTAAGGCCTATAACGTTAGCCATACAGGAACAAGTAAATAGAACAAACCAAAAAGGTATGGTCATAGCCTTGATCTCAAGTATTAAGTGGCCTACAATTACGTATGATATCGTTTGAATAGCAGAGAAGGCAAATAGAATTGTTAGCTTGGATATAAGGTAACTATTCCAACTGAGGTTCAGAAAAGACTCTCGTTTTAGTATTTTACGATCTCTTATGATTTCTTCAGCACTTACGGTGAGTCCCATAAACAGGGCCACTACTATACTCATAAGCATAAATGCTGGTATATTTTCATTAAATCTAAAAATATACTCATCACCTTTTGGTGAGCTTTTATATCTAATAATAAAAGCAAGTATTATAGCCAATAATGGAGCTTCTAATAGGTTTATAAGTAAATATTGTTTATTACTTAATTTGCTTAGTAAGTCTCTTTTAGCGAAGATTAAAGCTTGCTTAAGCTTGTTTGGTATATCTAAAGAATGAGGCGGTTCTTCTTTTACTTCCTCAACTTTTTGGATATTAAAGTTCTCTTTGTAGCTATCATTCCACTGTTTAGGATTTACCTTTCGCTTATTCGTTAGCTGGCCGTATTCATCAACGACCTTGGCTTCAATGATGTTGAATATCTGTTCAGGGTTTACATTACCGCAAACTTCACATTGGCCTCTTTGGCTATCGACCTGGTTAGTCGCTTTTTTAAAATAGCTTACAGCTTCTACAGGGTTACCATAAAATACTGGATAGCCACCAGTATCCATGATGTACATCTTATCAAACATTTTATAGATGTCTGATGAAGGTTGATGTATTACAACAAATATTAATTTACCTTTTAATGATAGTTCTTTTAAAAGGTCAATTACATTTTCGGAATCTCTCGATGAAAGCCCCGAGGTAGGTTCATCAACGAAGAGTATAGCCGGCTCCCTGATTAGCTCAAGGGCTATATTCAGTCGTTTTCTTTGACCTCCACTAATGGTCTTGTCTAAAACACTACCAACTTTTAAATCCTTTCTCTGGTCAAGACCAAGGCTTTCCAGAACATCCATTACTCTTTTCTGAAGTTGCTCTTCAGAGAAGTTTGCAAAGCATAATTTGGCATTATAGTAAAGGTTTTGATAAACAGTGAGCTCTTCAATTAGAAGATCATCCTGTGAAACATATCCTATTACTCCATGGATATCATCTTTGTTCTCAAAAATGTCATAACCATTGATTTCGATGCTTCCGATAGAAGGTTTTTCTATGCCTGCTAATACATTGAGTAAAGTTGTTTTTCCTGCACCACTGGCACCCATGATGCCAATTAATTTTCCCGGGCCTTCAGCTATCTGAACATCTCTTAGGCCTAAGCCTCCATTAGGGAATCTAAACTCTTTAATCTGTGCGTTAAATGAAAGTTTAGTAGTGTTGAACTCCTCATTAAAAAGAGCAATTAAATCGCTATAGTATAATGCAGCCCCTTGAGGAGTTTTGATTGTACTTCCGTGAGAATATAGATAAACCCTATTACGTTGCATGGTGAAACCATTCAAAACAAGGTCGTCTTTACCTATGTATTTGGAGAAATACATGTCAACACTCTTCACTTTGAGGAAGATAAGGTTTCCATGTATTTCGGTTTTTATATGCTTATAATCTTTTTCAGGATCATCTTCTTCCTTATTAGCAATAAGAATATCATTAAAATTGACACTCTCAATTTCTTCTTGAAGTACAAAGGCTTCTATGAATCTATACTCGTCTTTTCCAATGTTAAAGACGGTACTTATAGTATCAATAATCTCCATTCGTTGGGGAGTGAAGTTTTTATCAGCCCCAACGAGTTCAAGGATTTTAATGAGTACTACAACCTTTTGTTTTTGAGTAAGGGTTTTATTTATCTTCTTACATAGCCCCAGTGTTTTTACTGAGTCTCTTACAGATGTTAGCTTCTTCTTTTTTACAGAATCATCTTCTTCAGGACTTTCAGAGTACCCTGAGTATTTATCGTACAATTCCAAGTACTCTTTTACAGAGTCCTGATCTAATTCCTGTTTAAAAAAGCTGATAACAAAAAGCCTTTCCTTTTCGGTTACACCTCCATCCTGTTTAGTGATAATTGCGAATAGTTGGGTAAGAGCTTTAAGTATTTCCTCACTCATATATTGGTCCTCCTATGGGAGAATTTGAAAAAGTTTAAAAAATAAAATATTAATAAGTTTTGAATTCGAAAGGAATTTCAACAAGTTCAGAGAATTCTTCACCAGCTTCTTCCATATCTTCATCATCTTCATGAAAATACCAAATAATAGTAACACCATCAATATCTTCAAGAGCAGACAATACGTCTAATATAAGCTTTGAAGAAGCAGTGTTGAAATATTCAAGTTTAAACATGAATTCAGTTGACGGATTAGGAGATCCAGAATATTCGCTTATCCAATCCAAAACAGGTTGATAAAATTCGGCTGAATCTTCAGGAAGTGAACGTCCTGAGATTTCATAAATGCCATTTCCTTTATCTAATATTATTTTAGGGGTATCTTCTGTGCCTTCTAAATTAAGTATATCCATTGTTTATGTATTTTAAAAAATAGTAGTTGTCAATTATTATGATCTTTCTATGCACGATTTTAAACAGAAGAATGAATTTCCATCTTCCATTTCGACAAAATCAAAACCTAGTTTTTGACCTGACTTACGAGCCATGTCTACGAAACCTAGACCCGCTCCACCTTTGTCAGAAATCTCTGTACTTTTAATAATGTCTTTGTATAAAGTTTTCAGGCCATCTTTATCAAGACCATTGATGTGCTCCAGCTTTTCTTTAAGTGAAGCTACGTTTTCTTGTCTGATGGGGTTGCCCGAAATTATAATATATTCGTTTTCGTGTTTTCCTATCATGAAAACTGCCGCATGATTATGGTCTACTTCATCTGCGTGCTTCACTATATTCTGAAGACACTCAACCATAACATTAAATACTTTTCTCTTGGTACTAGACTCTTCCCCAGACGAATCCATATTTCTCTCCGCCATCGCTAGCACAGATTTGGTTATTTCCTGAGTGAATTCACCTTCATAAACCAAAATTAGATTGTGGTCTAGCATGGTTTGGTGTAAATCGAAAATATACTTCATAAGTTGTTTTGTGTTTAAATCTTATTGCCGATTATTTTTCTTTTATTTCATCTCTAGCGGAGGTAATTTACCCTCCAAAATACTACAATTAATCCTTAATCTCTAGAATTTTATACCTATTAATAGAACATCATCGGTTTGCTTTTCGTCGCTTTTCCAATCTTCCCATTCTTTGTCAATAATTTTATAGGCTTCTTGCATAGGTTTATCGTGTATCTCACTAATTAATTCCCTAGTTCGTTTAGGACCAAATTTGCGATTGTCTGGACCACCAAACTGATCTGGGAAACCATCAGAGCAGAAGAAGAAAGAATCGCCTTTTGATAGGCTGATTTTGTGATTGGTGAAGTTGGTCTGGTTCTTATAGATACCTCCACCAATAGCAAATTTATTTCCTTTTATTTCCTGCATTTCTCCATCCTTAATTACATATAAAGGTCTGTGAGCTCCTGAATACTCCACTGTTTGTTTTTTAACATTTATCTTACACAGTGCGATGTCCATACCATCTTTAGTTTTAGAATCATCTTGATCTTGCCTTAAAGTGGTGGTTACTCCTTCATCTAGCTGGTCTAGGATTAAACCTGGATCAGATATTTTTCTACTCCTTACAATATCATTAAGTAAGAAGTATCCGATTAATGATAACAACGCTCCTGGAACACCATGACCTGTACAATCAACTGCAGCCATATAAATGTCTTCACCAACTTGAACATACCAAGGGAAGTCACCACTAACTACATCTTTTGGTTTATACAAAATGAATGAGTCAGGTAATACCTTATTAATTACGACATTGTTAGGAAGGATTGCATTTTGAATACGTTTAGCATAGTTAATACTATCAGCAATCTTCTTGTTTTTATTCTGTATTTCAAGTTCAATGATTTTTCTATCAGTGATGTCATGTGATACGACAAGCACAGATTCCAACACCTCAGACTCATCATATTCAGGGATCGCATTTACTTGCATAACTCTGTCTCCCATTTCAGAAGGGAAATCCATCTCTGTAGTGATTTTAGAGTTAGAAGTGTTAACTTCTTCTACTATCTTGAGCCAGCTTTCTAATACCTGCTGATGAAGATCTGTCTCACTTACCTTATGATTTAAGTAATCAACGGGTTTCCTGCCTGTATAATCTTCAATCACAGGGTTAATATAGGAAATGCTGTCAGATTCTAACCTAGCGATCAGGTCTACTGAGTTTTCAGAAAGAGCCTGCATTTTACTTCTCATTCTTTGCTCTTGCTCAGCTCTTCTTCTTTCAGTAATGTCCGTAGAGTTAACAATAAGGCCATGGATAGCAGGGTTAGACATAAAGTTAGTACCTGTGGATTCTAGCCAAATGTAGTTGCCTTCTTTTGTTTTGTACTCGTACTGTATAGTAACTTGTTCTTCAGGATTTTCTTTCAATACCTTGAACATGTTTTTAAAGGCCTCCACGCCATCAGGGTGAACCTTGTTGATGTCAGATATACCCATCATTTCTTTTTGAGAGAACCCTAAAATAGGCTCTACTGATGGACTTATATATCTTATAGTTTCATCTTCTTCATAAATTGTAATAACCTCAGATGCATTTTCTAGAAGTAACTGCATTCTTTTCTGAGTACGGTTTACTTCTTCAATTTGCTCTTCAAGTTTGTTGTTAGAATTTTGAAGCTCTTCTTGAGTAGCCTGCATTTCTTCGGCATTTTGCCTTAAAATTTCCTGCTTCTCTTGCAACTCAGCACTCATAGTTTGAGATTCCTGCAACAGCTTTCTAGTTCTTTCATTTACTTTAATGTTGAAAACTGTTCTTGCAAGTATCAAGCTTAATTCCTCAACAAACCTTACTTTACCTTGATCGAACTTACCAAAACCTGCAAATTCAAGAACTCCATATACCTTTTCATCAGTAATAAGGGGAACTATAAGTATACAAGTAGGTCGTTTATCTCCTAAAATACCAGAGGTAATAGTTACATAATCAGCTGGTATTTCGGTTCTTAAGATGGTATCTTTTTCTGCTGCCGCTTGTCCAATAAGACCTTCGGCAAATCTGAATTTACCCTTTAGATGTTTTTTTCGATTATAAGCGAAGCTAGAGGCCATTTCCAGCGCAGGAATTTCCTCATCATCGTTTATAACATAGAATGCACCTTGCACGGCACCGATTTTATTGATGATGTACTTGATTGTTTCGTCACCGAGAGTCTCAAGGTTATCATGAGCTCTTAAGATTTCACCTATTTCTGCAACACCAGTTACGATCCAGTTTCTTTGTTTATCTCTTTTTTCAGCTTCAATAAGATTATCTCGCATGTTAACTAGAGATATACCAAGGTCGTCTTCTTCACTAATTGGTTTAAAATTGGCGTCAAAATTTCCTTCTCCAATTTGTTGGGCAAAATGAGCAGTTCGTTTTAAGGTTTGAACCAAATAATTAAGACTTAAGGCCATTGTACCTAGTTCATCATTTGATTTTTTCTCTACTTTTTCAGGTAGAATACCGTTACCTACTAGCTCTAATGTTTTCTTTAATGCATCAAGAGGACGAGTTAAGAAATTAGAGAATAGCAAAGAAATTAGAGTAGATATTACCACTATAACCAAACCTGACCCTAAGAGTGTATATAAAAATGAATCTATTTCCTGAAAAATCTCTTCATTATCAATTTTAGCAACTAATCCCCATTTAACATTCGGAATAAATCTCCATGCTGCAACCGTTTCTTTCCCCCGGTAATCCATACTATACCCTGCTCCATTTTGACCTCGGGTAGCATTTTTTAAGGCAATGAATTTAAGTTCACCTTCTTTGTGAGTTTTAAATGAACTATCGCTTACATTCCTAGGATGATTTAAGAAGTTAATTATTTTAGATACAGTATCTATTCTGGCCAAAATAACTTCTCCTGTTTTTCCTAAACCTGTAGAATCATTTAATTCTGAATAAACAGAAGCCATATTTACCTTTAAAAATAAAAGGGCTCTGTTACCCGAAGTAAGAGTTACAGGGGCACTGGCATATACATAGTCAATACCTAGGTCTGTATCTTTGTGAATATTACTAAAGTTTATTCCACTTAGAGTTTCAGTTAATAAACTTGGGTCAGAAATATTACTTTTACTTTGATCTGTAGAGTATAAAACTTTTCCACTGGAATTAGCAATATAAATATCCTCATAATTATTAATGCTTTTTACATTACTGATGAAGGTATTGATATCCTCATCAGAAAAGTTAGAAGCAGGTGCCGACATTTCTGATACCATGCCCATATCTTCTAGAGGAGCTTCCGTAGGCATGCTGTCCATATCATCGAATCCACCTGCCATAGGCAAACTTGAAAAATCATCTTCAGAAGGTTGTTCTGAGAACTCTTCTGCACTTTCATCAGTGAAATCATCTGTTTCATCAGAGGTGCTAGAAGGGGATGAGAAATCAAATGCTCCACCCATATCCATTCCCATACCCATAGATGATGCCTCAACTACTTTTACTCCTTCTTGTAATGTTTGGGAATTTTGAAGAAGTTTTAAGTTTGAAATATGATGATTGAAATACGTTTCTAGTTTATCTGACTTACTATCAGCTATAACGGTTAAATTTTCTATATAACCATTACGGATAGTGTTTTTTGCCAACTTATATGAGAGCAAGCTTATTGCTATCACAGTGAAAATGACCACTGTGGTTACAAGGGCTGTTATTTTTTTACTTATAGTTAATCTATTAAGCATAGATATATGTTTTATTCCTTATTTCCTTTTGTTCCTTTATTTGAGCCTGATTTTGAGGCTGAAGTTTTTAACTGGTAAGTTTTCTTAGATTCACTTTCTATCACATCTAATGCCTGAGTGAATTGTTTGAAAGTTTCATGCACCATTCTTTCCTCAGTTTTTCCCAGACTAGTAAAGGAGGCTATTTCGGCAACACCGTATAATTGATCTTTATGAATGATAGGGGTTATCAAAAGATGAGTGGGAGACGCTGATCCTAACCCAGACATGATTTTGATATATCCTTCAGGTATATCGTCTATTAAAATTGTCTTTTTTTCGTTAGCCACTTGTCCTACTAATCCTTCGCCAAATTCAAAATCTAACGATTTGGATTCTGCCATAGGTAGTGCATACGAAGCTTTTAATGATAATTTCCTACTTCCGTCGGTTTCTATAACCTTATATACAGCACCTAAGCCGGCGTCCATTTGCTTACATACTTCTACAAGGAGTTCTTTAGCAAGTTTTGCTTCCTCTGTTTCTTGTAAAAGGATGGTTTTTATAGCGTTTAGATCCAATGTATGACTATCATCATCACTGTAATTGCCATTATCATCAAGATTGTCTGATTTACTGTCTTTCTTTCTATCTACGTAAATCACCTCTTGATTGGAACTTGAAAGGGCCAAAACTAAACTTCCTAAGCCAATGAGCAGCGTTATACCTGCTACTATATATGATTTGAAAAAAATAGGTTGGGACGTTGATAGTTTTGATACATCAATGGCTCCATCAGTGATGAGGTCATCTTGTAAATGAAAAAGAACATATGTGGTAACTATAATACCAGCTACATATAAAGTAATCAGAGCAATGTTCAATTTCCTGAATTTTATCTTCATTTATTTGTAATGTTTATTTAACTCTGAAAAAAAATTTACTATATCATCAGTTTTTAATATATGGTCAATTGGGGTGATATTAAGAGCAGCTGTAGGCATAGTATCAATCATGCATTCAGATGGTTCCTGAACTATTGTTAGTCCCCCTTTGTCTTTAATATATTTCATCCCAACGGCTCCATCTCTATTAGCTCCAGAAAGAAGGATACCTATTAATTTATCTCTATAAACATAAGCAGCAGTACCTAGAGTAATATCTATGGCTGGTCTGGAATTATTAATCATTTCTTCTGTAGAAAGACTAAAGTAGTTTCCGAGCTCTACTGATAAATGATAATTTGCCGGCGCAAGGTATACTTTGCCACGCTTAATATTTTCTTTATCGAAAGGTTCAGTAACTTCCATAATGCTTTTAATGGACAATGCCTCAACGAAGCCATTTCTGACGTGTTTCAGCCTGTGTAAGCACATAATAATAGGTAAAGGGAAATCCTCAGGTAAGTGAGATAGTATTTTAACTATTCCCTGAAAGCTGCCTGCTGATCCTCCAATTACTACGGCTTTATATTTATTATTTAAATCAAAGCGACTCATCCCAAGACCAAATACTCTTAATCTTTAATTTTCTTATATATTTTCTCTTCATTGTTTACTACAATGAACTTATTGGCTATATCACACCAAATGAGAGACTCCTTAGAACCTATGGCCAGATACCCATACTTAAAGAGGCTTTCATGAAATTTTCTAAGCACATCGTTTTGTAAGGTCTGATTAAAATATATCATCACATTTCTGCAAAGGATGAGATCAAATTTATTGAACACTTCACCGTTTACGAGGTCATGCTTTCGAAATGATACATTTTCTACCAAGCTTTTATCCATTATAGCTTTTCCTCCTACTTCACTATAATAGTCTTTGAGTGTGCTGTTACCTTGGTACCTAATGTAGTTCTTTTCGTTAAGCTCCATGTTTTTCAGGTTGTACTCACCAGCTTTAGCTCTTTCTAATATAGTGGTGTCAAGGTCAGTAGCTATAATAGAAACCTTATCCAAAATGCCCATTTCTCTTAACATAATAGTCATGGAGAATACTTCTTCACCTGATGAGCATCCGGCATGCCATATTCTGATTTTTTGATGATTCAGCATAATGGCTGGTAAAATGTCGTCGCGAAGAACTCTCCAGAAAGGAGGATCTCTAAACATTTCTGTTACATTGACGGTGATCTCATTAAGAAAGTCATCTAAAAAATCAGACTCATTAAGCTTCTTTATTAGCACATCCACTGTGGTATTTTGAAGCTCAAGGATTCTTAAGATTCTTCTTTTGAATGAGGACATAGCGTAGTTAGTGAAATCATAATTGTACTTAGTTTTCACTAACTCCGTAATCTTCTTTAAATCTGCAATATCAATTTCCTTCATTATCTGTTTTGCCAACTATTCTTTGTCCAGAAAGAATATACCAAAAAATAAAATATGACCCTATAAATAAATGATTTAGAGCCTGTTAAATCCAAATGAGGTGAATGTAATTTTTGCTTATATCAGCATATATATTCACAAGTTTCGTCGAACGATTGGGCTTAAAAGTTAAGCTTTTAGTTAGGATCTGATCCCTTTCAATGTTGGTTAATACACTTTTGTCTAATAAGGTATCTATCCCTTGGTTAATTAATTCGATTTTTTTTAAATCCAAACTTTTTAGCGCATTTTCATTCGCATACGATATTTTTTCTTCACTATTTATAATTATGATATTTGAAATAGCATCAAATGCTTTTAAGGACGTTTCAGACATTATTAGCTTTGAATCTAACTGCTCCTGAGTAATTTTTAATTCCTCCATTTGCTGATTCAGGGCCTCTTCTATTTCCGTAATATCTGGAGCCTTCTGTGAAACCGATGATTCTATTTGATCTCTTATGTCTGTAATGTCTTTAGAAGTGCCAAATGTACCCATGCAGTTACCGTCTTTGTCATAGAATGGGAGCTTAGTAGTGATTACCCATTGATCAGTACCATTAGTCATTACTTCGTGAACCATTTCGTTAGTATAGCCAATGCCTTTGTTCATGATTTCCTGCTCTTCATCATAGAATTTTTGGGCAGCTTCTTTTTGCTGGAAATCAAAGTCTGATTTCCCAATCATTTCATCAAGAGGGTAGGGGAACAATTTCTCCATAGACTTACTAATTCTTATAAATCTACTTTCAGTGTCTTTAAAGTAGATGTAATCAGGCAAGTTGTTGAGAAGAGCATCGAGTAAGGCTTTTTCCTTTAACAGATCTTCCTGCATTTGATTGTTTTCGTTCATTTGACGAGTAAGCTGCTCTTGGGTAGCCTGCAGCTCTTCCATATTCTGTCTCATCTCTTCTTCTTGAGATCTCATTTGCTCGGTAAGAGCCTGAGAATCTTCAAGTAGAATTTTAGTGCGCTGGTTGTTTTTAACTGTGGATATGGTAGAAGCTATGCTTTCTCCTAGTTTTTCGACAAAATCAATTTCGTATTGTTCGTATTCCTGAAAAGAAGCAAGTTCAATCACACCATAAATTTCTTCGTTAATTTTTAGAGGCACTAACAGAATGGCTCTGGGATTAGCCCCACCTAATCCTGATGTTATACTGATATAATCATGTGGAATTTCTAATAAATAGATAGTTTCCCTTTCTTGATAAGTTTGACCTACAAGGCCTTCTCCTATACGGTATGATTTATGGTCATACTTTTTGGTATCAAACGCAAAGAGAGAAACTAATTCTAATTTTATGTTATTAGTATTATCATCATTGATGATGTAAAGTCCACCTTGATTTGAATTGGTGTACTTAACTAAGTTAGAGATGATAATGTCGCCTAATTTAGAAACGCTATCATCAGTTGTTCTTAGTATATCAACAAATTTGGCTAATCCTTCTGAAGTCCACTTCCTTTCTTTATCAGCTACTTCCACCTTTTTCATTTGCTCACGCATGGTCAGAAGTGCTTTTTCGAGGCTTTCTTCGTTCAGTTCTTCTTCGTTAATGTTCTCAAATGTACTATCTAGTTTACCTTCTTCAATGTTTTTGACAAAGTTGGTAGCTGTTTTAAGGTTGCCGATAATTTTATTGATATGGGAAGCTATTTCTCCTACTTCATTTTTATTAGCAGCTAAATCAGTTTCTGCCAGTTCGCCTGAGCTAACTTTTTCAGTAGCCTGACGGAGTTCATTCAGTGGTTCTAGTACTTGTTTTCTCACATATAAGTATATGAAAATAATAGCAGCAGAGAAGAGTAAAAGGAACACAAATAGTACAAATGTCAGGTCTGAATGATCTTCCTTTTTAGCTTCTTTTTCTTTATAGATAATTGTATCAGTCAGGGATATAATCTTGTCACTGGTTTTTTTGATATAGTTATTAGATTTCTGAAGTCTGGAGTTAGAGATACTTAGAATTTTTTTAGAAGTTTCTGTTGTATACGTATTTAAAGAATCGTTTAAAGGTATTTGCTTTATTTCTTCTACAACTGTGTCTCTGGAAAGGGGTTCAAATAAGAGATTTTCTATATGGGGTTGTATGTGATCCCACTTTTTATGTAGCTCAAATTTTAATCCTTGTAAACTCATTAGCTCATAGTCTACCGAGTCACTTACAAAAGCATCATCATCTATTATCTCTTCTTCTAATGAAGCTATATTTAGCTCTGCGATTGTATTACTAATGCCATTATATGTAGATTCAATTTTTGGCTTTATCAAAAGATCTCCGTCTACATACGCCTGACTTTCTCGTTTTAATCTAGTAGTTAAAGTTTGGAGCTTTCTCAATGAGTTGATTTGCTCAGTGTCTTCTAAAAGATTCTTTTGATAGTGATCAACCAAGAAGAAATTAAAGACTGCCAATAAAAAAAATGCTATGCAGAGAAATATAACCTGCTTGCTTATTGATATATTTTTAGAGTCAAAATTCATGTAAAAAAATACTTAAGTAGTCTTCTAATATACTATTCCGTTTAATTAAAGGAAATAAAAAACTTTTACAATGAATGTTTGTTAAAGCCAAAAGGTAAAAGGACTTCTGAGGAATTTGTTACAATCCACTGATTTTCAGGAGATTGAAGTATTACTTTTATTGGAGATTCTTGTTTTACTTCTGTTTCTAATAATACCTGCCTGCATCCGCCGCATGGTGAGATAGGGAGAAATTGATCATCGTTCCACCTTTTAGCTGTTATAGCTATTTGTTTAATGATATGGTTTGAATAGTTTGCTCCGGCAAAGAAAAGAACCACTCTTTCTGCGCAAAGCCCTGCTGGATAACATGAGTTTTCTTGATTAGAACCAGTCAGTATTTCTCCGTTATCTAGTAAAATGGCGGCCCCCACTTTAAATTTGGAGTAGGGTGAATAAGAGGTGTCGCAAGCTTCTTGAGCTTTTTTTATTAATTTTTTATACTGCTCGTTAAGGTCAGCATAACTGTATGTGGAATGCCCTTTATCTTCTATAATTTCTTGTTCCATATTTCTGATAGTTAAATTGCAATATACTATGTCAATCTAAGTAGAAAAATTTAATACCAATAATTCTCTTGGCATATATAAAAGTCTTATTTTGGTATACCTCTAAAATGAAACTATTTATGAAGAAAATACTGGTGTTAGGCGCGGGAAGGTCATCCTCTTCTCTTATTAATTATCTGTTAGAAAATTCGACTGAAGAAGGGTGGAAGGTACGTGTAGGGGATTATGCTTTGGAATTAGCGCAAGATAGATGTAAGAATTCTGAAAATGGATACGCATTTGCTTTTGATATTGGCAATGAAGACCAGCTAAATGAAGAAGTAAAGGCAGCTGATATAGTGGTATCTATGCTGCCTGCTAAATATCATGTGGTGGTGGCAAAGAGCTGTTTGAAATGGGATAAAAATATGGTTACTGCTTCTTATGTTTCGAAAGAAATGCAAGCCTATGATGCCGAGGCAAAAGAAAGAGGAATAATCATTTTAAATGAATGTGGTTTGGATCCCGGTATTGATCATATGTCTGCCATGAAGGTGATAGATGAAATAAGGCATAGAGGTGGTGTACTTACAGGCTTTGAATCTTTTACTGGAGGCTTGCTGGCCCCGGGTACCGATGAGAAGAACCCTTGGGAGTATAAGTTTACCTGGAATCCTAGAAATGTGATTTTAGCCGGGCAGGGAGTGGTGAAGTTTATACAGGAAGGAACCTATAAATATATTCCATATCAGAAAGTTTTCAGGAGAACTGAACAGGTGCATATTCCAGGGTATGGATATTTTGAAGGGTATGCAAACCGAGATTCTTTAAATTATTTAGATATCTATGGATTGCGAGGAATAAAGACTATCTACAGGGGGACTTTTCGCAGGCCGGGATTTTGTAGAACATGGAATGTGTTTGTGCAACTTGGCGCTACTGATGATAGCTATGAGATGGAAGGAGTGAAGGATATGACACACAGGTCATTTATCAATTCTTTTTTATCATATAATCCGAATGATTCTGTTGAATTGAAGCTTGCCTATTATTTAAATCTGGATATCGATGGCCCAGAAATGCATCGTTTGCGTTGGGCTGGCATTTTTGATCACACACCTGTAGGTCTTACTCAGGGCACCCCTGCACAGATATTGGAACATATTCTTAAAAAGAAATGGACTTTGAAAAAGGAAGATAAGGATATGATAGTGATGTGGCATAAGTTTCAGTATGAGGAAAACGGTGAGGAAAAGGAAATTCATAGTACTTTAGTAGCCATAGGAGATGACGATATTTATACAGCGATGTCTAAAACGGTTGGTTTGCCACTGGGCATTGCTACTAAACTTATCTTACAGGGGAAGGTGCATGGCACCGGGGTACAAATACCTATCAAAAAAGAGATTTATGCGCCTATATTGAAGGAGCTATCTTCCTTTGGGTTTGAAATGACAGAGAAGGAGGTTAATAACACGCAATCTGTTTGAGCACTTTCTGTCCCCTGTTTTTAAAACCGGCTGAACCGGTAGATAGTTGATCTTCAATTAATATTTGTAGTTCTCTTTTTAAGTCGGGTTCTTTTTTGCAGATATTGGCCAATATGGTCATGGAAAAAGCTTTTACCGCTATTGTTTCTTGTTTTGATTCTAGAAACTTGAAGCAAATATCAGCCGCTTCTCCGAGTAAGCTGGCAGGAATGTCAATATTTTGAAGTAATCTAACCGTGTTGCGTTTAACCGCTGTATTAACGTCTCTTTTTAAGTTTAGTATTATCTTTTTTAGATATGGAGTGATCAACTGGGGGTGATTAGACGCGCATAAACCAACTACTGCCGAGGCCCTTTGTGTAACCCTGTAGTCATTGCCTAAAAACAAAGACATAAGATCTTGAAATTTTTTCGGATCGGCTCCAATATAGTTAGCAATTTCAATGGTATTACTTTTTGAGTTTTCCTTCAGTATTTGTTCTTTTAATATCATTTTAGAAAGCGATTCAACAATTAAATTAAAGTTAATGGATTTATTGATACTAATAGTATCGGCAGCTTTGTTATTAGCGGGTGTGGTGGGCTCTTTTTTGCCTATTCTTCCAGGTCCTCCCCTGGCATTTATAGGCTTGTTAATTATGCAGTTTACAGAATCATATAGTTTTTCTGCTCAGTTTATATGGATCTGGCTTTTTGTTACAATACTTATAACAGTGTTAGACTACTATATTCCTATCTATGGCACTAAGAGGTTTGGAGGAACTAAATACGGTACCTGGGGTTCTGTGGTGGGCTTAATAGTAGGTATTTTCCTACTGCCAGTAATTGGTGTAATTATAGGGCCTATGCTTGGGGCTTTTATTGGAGAATTAATAGCGGGACAAACTTCTAAAGCTTCTATGAGAGCGGCATGGGGATCTTTTTTAGGATTTTTAGCAGGTACTTTTATGAAGGTAATTATCTGTTTAATAATGATTTACGATTACGTTGATAGAATTATTTGATTTTTTTTTATCTAAGGCGCAAGTTTTTTTTGAGTGATGTCATCTAAAGAGTAAATGTTATACTTAAATCTTACGAAGATGAAAAACTCAAAATTTAAAATCTCAATAGTAGCTTTCTTAATTATAAGTAGTAGTGTAATGGTTTCTGCTCAGCAAGGTCCAGGCCGCGGAGATGGTTTCAATAAAGGCAAAAAAGAATGGTCGCATAAACGTAGCCTTAGAGGGCATGGTCCTGGAGATACGATCCATATGATCCCTAAGCTTACGGAGGATCAAAAAGGTAAGATGAAAGAAATGAGACTTTCATTTTATAAGGAAACATTACCTTTAAAAAATGAGCTAAACGAAAAAAAGGCGCAGTTGAGAACTTTAACCACCGTAGAGAGCCCTAACATGAAAAAAGTAAATAAGCTTATTGAGAATATGGGAGCTATAGAGGTGGAGCTTAAAAAGGCCCGAGTGGCGCATCATCAGGAAGTAAGAAGCCAGTTAACTGAAGAACAAAGAATATTCTTTGATAGACGGTCTATGGGGATGGGGTCTAAGAGGCATAGAGGCAGAAGGTAAGCTATTGAATGTCGCGGAAAGATATACCGAAGATAGTGATAGGGAGGCGGAGCTTATTCGTCTCCTTAAATTATATGATGAGAGGGCTTTTAGGGAGGTTGTAGAAAATTATAAGGATAGGGTTTATAATCTTTGTCTAGGCTTTTTGAAGAATGAAGCAGATGCTGAAGACATAGCTCAAGAGGTATTTGTAGAGATTTATAATTCTATATCCTCTTTTCACGAAGACTCTGCTCTGAGTACTTGGATTTATAGAATAGGTGTAAATAAATCATTGGAATTGTTAAGGAAAACCAAGCGGAAGAAACGGTTTGGCTGGATAACCTCTATTTTTGGAATTGAAGATCAGGTAGGTGTAAAACATGCTGATTTCGTACATCCAGGTGTGGCCCTCGAAAATAAAGAACGCTCTCAGATATTGATGGCCCATATAGATAAATTACCCGATAAACAGAAAGTGGCTTTTAATCTACATAAGTTAGAAGGGCTGAGTTATCAGGAGGTAAGTCAGGTAATGGAGCTAAGTGTATCTTCTGTAGAGTCATTGCTTTTTAGGGCGAAAAAGAACCTCCAGAAATCTTTAGGAATTTATTACAAAAATATTTGACAATGCAACGGAATGATTTAGATAACGAAGTAGAAAAAATACTTCATAGTCTTGATGGAGTGGAAAGGGCAAGGCTTTCTCCATTTTTTTATACTAAAGTAAAAACTCGCCTACAAACTAGAGTAGAAAAAGTAGATAGAGTAGCATGGACATGGGCTTTGACTGCGATGGTAGTTCTGTTAGTATTAAATGTACTGGTGATGATAAAAGAGGATTTGCGGAGTAATGATGATTATGGTACTGATGATATTGAATTTCTTACTGAGGAATATAGTGTAAATACTTTTAATATTTATGAAGAAGAACAACTGGAAGAAGATGAATAAAAATAGATTGTTAACGGGCTTGGTGATAGTTTTGGCGATAATGAACGTAGTGCTATTATCTTTTTTGTGGTTTAGTAGGTCTGATAAAAAGACCAATAAAAGATGGAATAATCAGAGTAAAAGAGTGGAGAGTTTTTTTGATAGAAAGCTGAACTTGACAGAGTCTCAATCGCTGGCTTTTGAAAAAGAGCGCAAAGATCATTTTAAAACGACTTTGCCATTAGTTAAAGAGATACAAGCAGACAAGCGTAAAATGGTGACCATGTTAGGTCAAGGTGTAGATTCATTACATATAGAAGCGGTGCTACAATCAATAAATGAGAAGAACAATAATTTAGAAAGGTTAAACTTCTGGCACATCAAAACATTAAGAGAAATATGCACTGATGAGCAGAAGCCTAAATTTGATAAAATAATCAATCGTATAGGAAGTAGAAATCACCGCCAAGGAAGAAAAGCTAAAGGTATGTGAAACTAAGCTTGAATTAACTACTGGTTTTCATAGCCATGGTCAACCTTGAGGTCAGAACTTTCTGCCGCCTGAACTGCAAGTTCATCACATCGCTCATTTTCGGGTATCCCTGCATGACCTTTAACCCACCTGAAAGTAACTTTAAACTTATTGTATAGTGGTATAAACTTTTGCCACAAATCAGGATTTGCTTTGTTTTTAAACCCTTTCTTTTGCCAGCCCCATATCCATCCTTTTTCTACGGCATCTACTACGTATTTAGAGTCCGAATATATGGTTACCGGAGCTCCATCTTTTCTTATGGCTTCTAGGCCTTTAATTACAGCAAGGAGTTCCATCCTGTTATTAGTGGTTTTTCTAAAGCCCTCAGAGAGCTCTTTTCGATAGTTTTCACCGTTTACTTTTGCCATTAGTACGGTGCCATAGCCGCCAGGGCCAGGGTTACCTCGAGAAGAGCCATCTGTGTAGATTGTAATCATTAAATAAGGATATGTTCTTTGAAAATTTTAACTGCTATGGCTAATAAAATAATGCCAAAAACCCGGCGTAGAATATTAAAACCAGATTGACCTAATTTCTTTTCCAGCCATGATGTTGATCGTAAAACGATATAAACAAATGTAAGGTTTATCACTATTCCAATTAAAAGATTGGGCGTCTCGTATACAGCTCTTAATGAAAGTATGGTAGTGAGTGTTCCCGCACCCGCAATAAGAGGAAATGCTAAAGGTACTATTGACCCACTGCCACCGCCGTCTTCTTTAAATAGTGTTACCCCTAGTATCATTTCCATAGCAATTACACACATAACTATAGCCCCTGCTACGGCAAATGAACCAATATCCAGTCCGAATAATTTAAGTATGGACTGCCCCAGAAACAAAAAAGCAATCATTAAAACCCCTGAAATTATAGTCGCTCTACCAGAATGGATGGCTCCTTCTTTCTTTCTGAGGTTGATAACAATTGGAATTGAACCTAAAATATCTATTACTGAAAATAGAATTAGTGTTACCGAAAAAATGTCTTTGAAATTAAACATGGTGCAAAATTATAAGAATTAATTCTGCACCACACTCTTAAATTTCCTTTTTTTTTAAAAGTAGTATGATCTACTTACCCATTATGTCGAGGGTGGCTATATAGAAATTCTTGTCTATTTTTACTGTAGCACCTTCAGGGACCTCTTCTAAGCTACTCCAACTAGTAACAGGCTCTATCCAATTTTCCTTACCATTAATGTAAACCTTCACAGGCATGTCAAAGTCAGAAACGGTGTTGCTCCATCTGTACATAAGCTTAGAGCCTATGAGGCGATACTCTAAAATAGGGATGTCTACCGTACGAAGGTATTGATCGAAGAATGGCTGTAGATTTCTGCCCAGTTTTTTGCTTAAGAAGTCTTCTATCTGTTTAGTAGTTACTGTCTGATGATAGAAGGTTTCATTCATGCCTCTGAGTGTATTTCTCCATTTTAGATCATCATTTACTATCTGTCTAAGGGTGTGGAGCATGTTCGCTCCTTTGTAATACATGTCTCCTGATCCACTATAGTTTACATCATAGTAACCAATCATAGGCCTGTCGTTTAATATAGACGAACGCGTACCTAATACGTATTCTTCAGAAGCTTTTTCTCCATAATAATAATTAAGGAACAGGTTTTCTGAATAAGCTGTGAATGACTCATGTATCCACATATCGGCAATATCTTTATAGGTAATGTTGTTTGCATACCACTCATGACCAGATTCATGTATGATGATGAAATCAAATTTCATTCCCCAGCCGCTTAAACTTAAGTCTCGGCCTCTGTAGCCATTATGAAAATCATTGCCATAAGTTACAGAACTCTGATGTTCCATACCTAAATAGGGAACTTCTACCAGTTTATAGCTGTCTTCATAAAAAGGGTAGGGACCGAACCAATATTCAAAAGCTTCCAGCATTCTGGTTGCGTCTTTAAATTGCTCTTTTGCTTCTTCCAAGTGATGTTCTAATACGTAATAGTCACAGTCTAGCTTGCCTTTCTCTCCATTGAAAACTTCACCAAAATGTACATAGTTTCCTATGTTTACGTTTACACCATAATTATTGATGGGGTTTTTAACTTGCCAGTGAAATGTTCTGGTTTTATCTGCTTTATTCTCATCTATTTTAATAAGCCTTCCATTCGATACCTCAAAGAGGTTTTCTGGTACTGTTACAATGATATCCATTCCATTATCTGGTTCATCGTACATGTGGTCTTTGCAAGGCCACCACATACTGGCGCCCTCACCTTGGCAGGAGGTAGCGATAAAAGGAGTGCCGTTTTCATCTTCAGACCAAGTAAGTCCACCATCCCATGGTGGGTTTTTGGCAACTCTGGGCTGGCCTCCATAAGTAAGTGTTATTTCTTCAGTCTTACCTTTTTTCTGGTTTTTATCTAATGTGATGAAATAAGCATTGCCATCTCTGGTGAAAGAGAGTTCTTTCCCTTTTTGAGTAGCTTTTGTAATACTCATGGGTGGTTGCAAATCTATTTGCATAATTTCTGCAGCTTCTAACACCTCGTAGGTAATGGTATTGGTGCCGCGTATAGAGCTATCATTAGGAGTTACGGTAATGTCTAATTTATAATGAAGAAGATCCCACCAGGCACGTGCGGGTGTTATAGATCCTCTAAGTGAGTCTTGATGATTGAAAACTGGAGCATCTCCCTGCTTAATTATCTGAGCTTGAACTGTAGATAAGCTTAAGACTAGAGGTATGATATATATTAGGTATTTCATATTTATAGTATTCATTCAAACACGAATATAGGGAAGTTCCATATTACTTATAAGCTGTTTTATTTTTTGGGTGAAATCATTCTATAAACGGATTCGGAACATTGTTGTTAAAGGGGCAAAAAAAAGAGGTCCGTTTGGACCTCCTGATATGTTTTGTTAACCAAATTGTGGTATAAGTCGGTTACTATTAATTACTATGCCTTTTCGCTTTTCAAATTCTTCCAACGCATCAGAATAATCGCCATGATTAAGTGGCTGGCAGGCATCCTGTATGAGAAAGCTCTTAAAGCCTTCTTCTATGGCATCTTTAGCGGTATAAAAAACGCAAATGTCTCCTGCTAAACCACAGAAAAAAGTTTCTGTAACCTCACGTTCCTGAAGGTAGCCTGTTAGACCTGTGCTTTTTCTTCTCCCATTATCAAAAAAGCCACTGTAGCTATCAATTTCCGGATCCATGCCCTTTCGGAAAATGGCCTCTATTTTGTCAGTATTTAGATCTGGATGGAATTCAGCTCCTTTTGAACCTTGAACACAGTGATCTGGCCATAAAGTCTGATCTAGTTTGTTGAGCTTAATTTTATCAAACGGTTTTGCATTTTCATGATTGGAAGCAAAGCTTTTATGAGAAGCCGGGTGCCAATCCTGAGTGGCTATAACTAGGTCAAACTGTTCTTGTAATTTATTTATTGTTGGTATAATCTTATCTCCAGACTGTACTTCTAAAGAACCTCCTGGTGTGAAATCATTCTGTACGTCTACTATTATTAATGCTCTCATCCTTTTTTAACTTTGTATTTCTCACGTAAATCGTTCCTCAATGCTTTTAGCTTACTGCTAATTCCTATTTTATAGTTATGCGGATATTCAAATCTTTTATACTCATCTGGGAGTAGGCTGAGCTGCTCCTGAGAAAACTTGCTGATATCACTTAGTGACGGTGAACCGGTAAGAATTTCTCCGTTTTCAAAAACCTTTTTTAATATTGGCTTTTTAGTGATATTTCTAATGTCCAATTGCTTATGAGGTTCATAAGCATGGTGCATAATATCAATATCAACTTCATCATGCAGGGCAATGGCATCTGCTCCAAATAAAAAGCCATCTTCATCATACAGTCTCCATACCTGTTTTCTATCAGGCAGTGTAGTTTTAGATAAATTTTCTGATAGCTTTATTCTTGGCTGATCATTGCTAAGGCATAATTTGTAAACTCCGTCAAAAGCGGCATCTGGCTGGCCTGTTACCAGGTTAGTACCCACGCCAAAGATGTCTATAGGAGCTTTTTGGTCCATTAAGCTTTTGATCACATATTCATCCAGCTGGTTAGAAGCTGCTATTTTCACATATGATAAACCTGCATCATCAAGCATCTTACGGGCTTTTTTAGCTAGGTAAGCCAAGTCTCCACTGTCTAAACGTATAGCAGAAAGTTTATTACCTTTTGCCTCCATTTCTTTTCCTACTGTAATGGCATTAGGCACTCCACTTTTTAGAGTGTCATAGGTATCTACTAATAATATGCAGGCATTGGGTCTGGCTTCGGCAAAATCTCTAAAAGCAGTAAGCTCATCTTCATAACTTTGGATAAATGAATGAGCCATGGTGCCTGATACGGGGATATTATAGTCTTTACCTGCTAGTACGTTACTTGTAGAGTTAAAACCTCCAATAATGGTAGCTCTGGAAGCCGAAAGGCCTCCCAAAGCGTGAGATCTTCTTAGCCCGAAATCACTTAAGATTTTATCTTTTGCAACTTGCTTTACTCTTGCCGCTTTGGTGGCTATTAAAGACTGAAAGTTGATTATGTTTAGCAGAACTGTCTCTATCAATTGAGCCTCTAGCATTGTGGCTTCTACCCTCAAAATTGGGCGATTAGGAAATATAAGATCACCTTCAGGAGCACTATAAATACAGCCTCTGAATTTGAAATCCTTTAAAGCGTCCACATACTCCTTGTTAAAGCCCTGACTTTTTAAGTATTCAAGGTCATCAGCAGAAAAGCTTAAGTTTTGCAATATCTCCAGTACATCCTGAAGGCCTGCATATACGGCATACCCGCCTTTATATGGAATTCTTCTAAAGAAATAATCAAATACGACTTTATCGTTAACTGCCCCTTTTAAAAAGTAAACTTGCCCCATGCTGATCTGATATAAATCAGTGTAGGTGGCTGTTAGGTTGGTTAGTATCATAACACTGCGAATATAGTAAATGGCCTGATAATGGGCCTGTTAATATTACAATATTAGGAAATACCGAGGTAGTATGTGGCATTGCCCTTATTAAACCTTTATTGTATATTTGTATATACTTAAACGTAAAAAAATATTTAATATCCAAATAGCATGATTGAGGAAAAATTAAAATATAAAGTAAAAGATATTTCCCTAGCAGCATGGGGAAGAAAAGAAATAGAACTTGCCGAAGCTGAAATGCCTGGTTTAATGGCATTAAGGGAAGAATATGGTAAGGAAAAGCCCTTAAAAGGAGCTAGAATAGCAGGCTGCTTGCACATGACAATTCAAACAGCTGTTTTGATTGAAACCCTAGTAGAATTAGGAGCTGACGTAACCTGGTCTTCTTGTAATATATTCTCTACTCAAGATCATGCTGCTGCTGCTATAGCTGCTGCCGGTATACCTGTATATGCATGGAAGGGTATGAATGAAGAAGAATTTGATTGGTGTATAGAGCAGACTTTAGTATTTCCTGATGGGCAGCCATTAAATATGATCCTTGATGATGGTGGAGACCTTACTAACATGGTTTTTGACAGGTATCCTCAGTATGTGGATGGAATAAAAGGTCTGTCTGAAGAGACTACTACAGGAGTTCATAGATTAATTGAAAGAGAAAGAAAAGGAACACTTGTAATTCCTGCTATTAACGTAAATGACTCTGTAACTAAGTCAAAATTTGATAATAAGTACGGATGTAAGGAATCTTTAGTAGATGCTATAAGAAGAGCTACCGATGTGATGATGGCTGGTAAAGTGGCTGTAGTAGGTGGTTATGGAGATGTTGGTAAAGGGTCTGCTGCTTCGCTTAGAGGAGCTGGTGCTAGAGTGATAGTAACCGAAATTGATCCTATCTGTGCACTGCAAGCTGCTATGGATGGTTTCGAAGTGAAGAAAATGGACGATGCAGTGAAAGAAGCTGATATTGTAGTAACCGCTACAGGTAACAAAGACATCGTAAAAGGACGTCATTTTGAGTCCATGAAAGATAAAACTATTGTTTGTAACATCGGACACTTTGATAATGAGATAGATGTGGCTTGGTTGCATAAAAATGCTGAGAAAGATGAGATCAAACCACAGGTAGATAAATACAAATTGGCCAATGGAAATGATATCATATTATTGGCAGAAGGTAGACTTGTAAACCTTGGTTGTGCTACTGGTCACCCTTCATTTGTAATGTCTAATTCATTTACAAACCAAACTCTTGCTCAAATAGAGCTTTGGACTAATACAGGTAATTATGAAAACAAGGTGTATACCTTACCTAAGCATTTGGATGAAAAAGTAGCGAGACTACACTTGATGAAAATTGGTGTAGAGTTGGATACTCTTTCTGAAGAGCAGGCTGAGTATATCGGAGTTACTGTAGAAGGACCTTTTAAGTCTGACGCATATAGATATTAATATCAATTTTTGATACATAGAATTAAGCCTCTCAGAAATATCTGAGAGGCTTTTTTTATTTAAATTTATAAACAAGACCCAATCCAGATGAGGTAGGTCCGAAGCTGAGAGCGGCATTCTTATTTCTTTTTATTTTAGGGTATAGTCTTAATACAGTTTCAGCACATGCTATTCCTAAGGCTGATCCTAAAAGTATATCCGAAAACCAATGAGCGCCTACATATACTCTGGAGATTCCGGTGACAATAGGTAAAGCATAAAAAGCTATTTTCAAAGGCATGAAATTTACTTGATGTGCCAAAATCCATGCTGAAGCTAGGGCTAGCATGGTATGGCCTGAGGGAAAGGAATGATATGAAGGGCCGCTGAATGGATCAAAGGAGTGAGGGCCTTCGCCTGTAGAAGGTCTTGCTCTACCTGTAAGCTCTTTTAAGCCTGTCTGAATTAAGCCTGATGTGGTTACTGACGCAAATAGCATAACGCCAGTATCTCTGAGCCAGTCATTATTAATGATAACTCCTGATCCCCATACTGCTAACATAAAAGGGTAGTTGTGTTCTGGCTGACCAAGGAAGTCTCCTACTGAGGCAAATTCATCCATGGGGCCTGTGGGGTGGTCTCTAAAATATTTATACATAGGATCATCAAGAAAGGAGGCTCCTGCGGAAATAACTAAAACACCTCCAAATTTCATCCAATCCTGTTTCTTCCAATGAAAAGGTCTGGCATAGGTTTTTATTATGGTGAGTCCTGTATTGGACGCATCAAATGTGATTCTTTTAAAGAAGGGTTGTTTTAGCTTTGCTGTAGAGTCGGACTGCTGGGCATAGCAAGTAAGAGATAAGACAGTTAGAAAATAACAATAAATATATTTTTTCATGTTTCGCAAACGGCTTTAATAGGATGAAAAATTGATCTTATTAGAGTCTTAGGCTGCGTATATGATTAGTTAAGGGTAACTAGAAGTTCATAATTAATATAGATATTACCAAATTAGATTGGGTTTTTTTAATTGAAATTGCACTAATGGATTGTCTATTTCTTTGGCTTGGACGCTTATGAGTTATTGGTTAAACTACTTTACATATCATGCTGAGCTGGTTATTATGCGTTTATGATTGACGGATTTATAGGAGTATTAATAGCAAAGGCCGTTGTAACACGGCCTTTTTAACTTTATCGTTTCTCTTGCTGAATATCTTTTCGTTTTTTAATCTGTCGCTTTAGCTTATCTACCACTTCCATTATAGACTCCCTGAAACTCTCAGATTGGAATTCAGCAAAAAGGGTAGGCCCCGGTAAAAATACCTTAATCTCGCAGACTTTAGTTTCATCATGATCGTTGTATACGGTTTTTAAATAAACATCTACTCCAGTAATTTGGTCATCAAGCTTAGTTAAATGCTTTAGTCTATCATCCACAAAATCAAGTAACTCCTGATTGGCAGTAAAGCCTACAGTTTGTATATCGGTTTTCATATATTTATTTTATTTATATGTTTATCGTCCTCCTATTAACCTTAAAAGTAAAATAATAACGGCTGCTACGAGTAGTACATGAATGAACCACCCCAGATCAAAATAAAAGAACCCAAATAGCCAGCCTAATATTAGTACTATTAAGACAATTAGAAAACATCCTCTCATTATTACTTATCTTTTCTGATGATGGCTGCCATATTCATGCCATGTGTATGTAAGATAATTATGTATGTTTTATATTAATTAGCTGTGGAATAATATAAACGTTACCCCCTTTTTTTCTACAATTTCTATTACTTTTATTGCCATGTATTGTGCTGTAAATAATAAAGTAATGCCTGTAGAGGAGGCTACTATTAGTATACGTGATCTTAGTATTTTAAGAGGCTATGGTATTTTTGACTTTTTTAGGACTGATCAGGGTATCCCACTTTTTTTAGATGATCATTTGGCAAGACTCTCTTATTCATCTAATAAAGTTTTTCCTAAGGCTAGTTTAGATATAAAAGCTGTGAAAGATACGGTTTTAAGATTGATGACTTATAACAATAAGCCTTTATCAGGGATTAGAATAGTGAGAACCGGAGGGGTGACTCCCGATGGTTATGAGCCGGGAACTCCCAACCTTATTATTACTCAAGAGGATATTTCTTTTCCTTCTGATGAAAAATATAAGAATGGTGTTAAACTGATCTCGTATGAATTTCAAAGAGAACTAGTGGAAGTGAAAACTATAAGTTACATGACTGGAATTTGGTTGCAAGACAGAGTTCATGAAGCAGGAGCTTATGATATATTGTATCATCAAGACAAAAAGGTAAGTGAGTTAACCAGAAGTAATTTTTTCATTGTTGATAATAATGAAACTTTAATTACACCGGCAGTGAATATTTTAAAGGGAGTAACCAGAAAGAAGGTTATAGAGCTGGCAGGTAAATTTATGAAGGTTGAAGAACGTGAAATTACTCTCAGAGAGGTGAGTGAAGCAAAAGAAACCTTTCTTACAGGTACTACCAAAAGGGTGCTGCCCGTAACTCAGATAGATGATAGTATTATAGGGAATGGGAAGCCTGGCCCTAAAACCAAAGCCATTATGGAGGCTTTTGAGAAATTAGAAAACGAATACTTTGATAATAATAGAAAGAATTAAAAAGAGTAATGAGTAAAATAAACGTTGTATCCTGGAATGTAAACGGAATCCGAGCTATAGTGAAGAAGGAGTTTGTGGAAAGTGTTAAGCAAATGGATCCAGATATTTTATGTCTTCAGGAGACTAAAGGGTCTGTAGAAGACGTAAAGACCGCTTTAGAGCTATTGCCTGATTATAAGCATTTTGCTAATGCCTCTAAGGCAAGAAAAGGCTATTCTGGAACAGCAATATTGACTAAAGAAGAGCCTCTCTCAGTTACTTATGATTTGGGATATGAGGAACATGATCAGGAAGGGAGAGTAATTACGTCAGAATTTGAGTCTTTTTATTTGATTAATGTGTATACTCCCAATTCAGGGCAAGGGTTAAAGCGATTGGATTATAGGCAAACCTGGGATGAGTATTTTCTAGGTTATATGAAAAAGCTGGAAGAGAAGAAGCCTGTGATACTGTGCGGAGATTTGAATGTGGCTCATGAGGAAATTGATATAGCTAGGCCTAAACAAAACTATAATAAGTCAGCAGGTTTTACTCAGCAGGAAATCGATGGCTTTGATAAATATTTGGCAGAAGGTTATGTGGATGCTTTCAGACATTTTTATCCTGAAGAAGTGAAATATAGTTATTGGAATTATATGTTCAATGCAAGGGCCAATAACGTGGGCTGGAGAATTGATTATTTTTTAGTGAGCAACGCCTTAATGTCTAAAGTAGAAGATTCTAAGATTCATAATGAGTATATGGGCTCAGACCATTGCCCTGTAGAGTTAGTTATGAATTTAGATTAAGAATATAAGCTTTCTATAAAACAAAAAAGCCATCTATGATAATCATAGATGGCTTTTTTGTGATTTGATTTTTTCTAACCATAAATATCGTTGAGCACTCCTGCTAATCTTATTCCGGCGCGTTTTAGCCTTTCTTTTACCGTGCGCCAGTTTTTGTATCGATATTCGTAGTTAATATCCTTTGTCTCAGGTAAATTATATACCTGATTTCTTAACGACATAGACTCGTAGGCCCAATCTCTCACTGAGCTGCTTTGCCATTCTTTGATTTCTTCTTTAGAGGCATGGTTTACTACATCACCAAGTTCTGTATAGCTGTAATTTTCAGAGTCTATCATACCGCTATCCCAAACAGAATGCAGGTTAGATGATTCCCAAAACCACTTTAACTTCACTTGGTTGCCTCCCATATCTTCGCCTGTACCTACATGTAAAGGCTGGTGGATGTCTCCAATCAGGTGAGCAAGCATTTTTATGCCTTCAGCTTCTTTTTCTTTCGGAAGGCCTCCTTTTTTTAGATCGGTTATTATCCTTTCAATAGTTGAAATGACGTCACCATCAGGGTTTTTCTCTGTTTCTTCATAGGTTTTTCCATTAGGGATAGTTACCCAGTGCCAGTTATGAGTATGATCATAAGCATGATCAGATTTTATATCATCCATCCAATTACTTACGGTAGCTAATGATTCCCCATCAAGTATCTCTGTAATGCGTTTTTTAGCTTTTTTAGATAGGTGTTGTTCTGCTACATATCCAACTACACGGTGCCCGGTCATTCCCCAGCCAAATACCTGCATAGAAACAAACAGGCATAGAATAAATGCTACTTTTTTTAACATGTTATAAGCTATTGTCTACATTCTCTTCAAATGTAGGAAAGGTGTCCTAAAGAACTGTTAATCAGGAGTTATTTTTTAATCTCTGGTGATTGTTTTTGAAGATCGAAAAGGTCATTAAGAACATCAATCAAAGTTTCAGCTTCCCCTCTTTGGCAAGCTGCTTTCAGCTGTAGCACAGGGAGCTTCATAATCTTTTGCATCATACTCTTAGTTACCTTATCTATTACTTTGGCTTCTTTAGCATCAGCGTTTTTAAGGTATCTAGCCATTTCCTCTTTGCGTATATCCTCTAATGCATTTTTCAGCTTTTTAATAGTAGGAGATACCATCATTTCTTTAGACCAGTTATTGAAATCAACTATGGCTTCTGATATAATGTTTTCAACTTCAGGAATGGCATCTATTCTTTTTTGTAGAGCTTCTGAAGTTTTACTTTGGATGTTGTCAATGTTATAAACTAACGCTCCGGGGATTTCCTCTATCTCCATTTCCACACTTCTAGGTACAGAAAGGTCTATAAAGAATTTGAAGGATAGTATTTCTAATTTGCTAACTAAAGCTTTAGTAATGAAGGGATCATCAGCCGCTACAGACGAAACAATTACATCTGCATTTTGAATAGCTTGAAATACTTCGTTAAAAGGGACTACGTTAAAATTGCACTCTTGAGCTAGTTCTGCAGCTTTAGCTTCTGTGCGGTTAGTGATGTTTACTTCTGCAAACTTTGAGTCAACAAGATTTCTACAAACATCTTTTCCTATTTCTCCTAACCCAAGAATTAAGATTTTAGGATCCTTTATGTCTTTGGTTATATCTTCTGCTAACTCTTTAGCAGCATAAGAAACAGAAGCGGCTCCATCTCTGAACGCTGTTTCCTGTACTACTCTTTTGTTAGTGAAAAAGATAGTGTGCATGAGCCTGTGTAAAAACGGGCCGGCCATATTTTCATCAGCACTCCACTGGTACGCTCTTTTTACCTGATTTGAGATTTGTAAATCACCTACTACCTGAGCATCTAGCCCCATGGCTACTCTGAAGAGGTGCTTTACTGCTTCATGATGATTGTTTTCTGATTTGAAATAAGCTTGTATGGTTGCAAGGTCTAAACCTTTGATCATAGCAATACCCTGAAGGATTACTAATCCCTGATTAGAATCACAAGCATAGTATATCTCAGTACGGTTACATGTTGATAAAATCAACACATCCGAAGCTGTAGAATACTCGCTAATATACCTTAATAATTGCTTGACGTGTGCCTCATCCAAGGCCAGACGTTCTCTGATGTTTATAGGAGTGTCCTTGAATGATAAGCCAAGTACTTTAAAACTTTCCTGCATCTCTATCTTATTCGTGAGCAAATTTAAATAGTATAACCATACTTTGAAAACATCATGACTATTTAGAAGATTTTTAAATAAGTCAAGGTTCAAATTTAAGAAATTATTACTATACGAATGGATGACCTATGTCAGCTTTCCAACAAAGTTTAATCAATTATGGTTGCTTCTGGCGTTTCGAATATTCATAAATATGCTTAAATTATTTTATGAAGTTCTCTAAGGTGATCCGTTGGGTGAAACAAAAATGGTCACTCTCCCGAGGAGAGGCCAGAGGATTGGTTATTTTTCTACCATTAATTCTTTTGATTTTAGGAGCTTCAACTTTTTATAAGAGCTGGTTAGCCTATCAGGGAGCTGATATGCCTGATACTAAGCGGTTAGATGAGTTAATAGGTTTAATGTATTTGGATTCAGCGGCGGAACAAGAGATAGAAAATAAAATCAGATTAAAACCATTTGATCCTAACCATGTATCTGAGGCTGATTTATCAAAAATGGGAGTGACAGCATATTTGGCGAGAAACTGGATACGATACATTGATAAAGGTGGTCGTTTTAAAAAGAAAGAAGACTTGATGCGGCTGTATGGTATGAAAGAAGAGGAATATGACCGGTTAGCGCCTTATTTAGTGATATCAGAAGCACAAAATCCCAACGCTCCTCATTCTCTTCAAGTTGAAACAAATGCTAATAATGAAGAGGCTGCTCATCAAAAATCACCTATAAATAAGTATACTTTTGAAGCTTTTGATATTAATATCGCTGATACCTCAGCCCTTAAAGCATTAAAGGGTATAGGGTCGGCTTATGCCAGAAGAATAGTGAAATACAGAGAGGCATTAGGAGGCTATGTGAATAAAGAACAGCTTAAAGAAGTATATGGTCTGGGTGCAGAGTTGATTCAAGGATTAGATACGGCTTGCTATATTGACAGCACTTATAATCCAGATAAAATAAATATTAATAAGGCCTTTGAAACAGAATTAATTCGCCACCCCTACCTGAATAGAAAACAAGCTAAGGCTATTGTGAATTATAGATATCAGCATGGTGATTATAACCACCCAGATGATTTATTTAAGATAAAGTTATTAGACTCTATTCTGATTTATAAATTAAAACCTTATCTGGCCTTTTAGGTTTTAATTTGAGCCTTTACAACGTAATTATAGTGTGTACTGGCGGCAGATGCCTTAATTTTGTTCCTTCTTGTTTATATATTTATCTTTATTATTTGCTTCCTTAGTAACTAATATGCACGATCTGCTTAAATCATATCTGAATCGGCTTACTAACCTTACGGCCAATAACCGATCATTATTATTACTTCGCTTGCCGGTAGAGCAATTTTTAGACCTCTACGATTTTAATTTCATAACCAAAGGGGGTTCATGGCAAATTATTGAATCGCTCATTGCAGGGAAGTCAATATCTCTATGTGCTGAAATGGACAGTCGTGATGAGGAGGTGAATTTAGCTAGCCGTAGACTGAAAAAAATAAACAGAACAGATAAGTTTATTTATGAAGAGCGAGGTTCTAGAGATTTGTATGTGGGCTGGCCGTTTGTAAGGGGTAAATTTGCGGACGGTACTAATGTGCGTTGTCCGTTACTTTTCTTCCCGGTAGAGCTACAGCTTGTTAATAATAATTGGAGGCTACAACCTAGAAATGACGCAGGCATTACGCTTAACAAATCATTTTTATTGGCCTATGCTTACTACAATAAAATAAAAATACCTGATGAACTGATAGAGCGGAATTTAGAAGATTTTGATACTGATAGTACCGTTTTCAGAACGTCATTGTATCAGCTTTTTAAAGAAAGTATTGTAGAGCTTAATTTCAATCAGGATAATTTTCAGGATAGTCTTCAGAAGTTTTCAGAATTTAAAAAGGACGATTTTGAGGAAGAAGAAAAGCCCGGGGAGCTTAAGTTATATCCTGAAGCAGTGGTAGGTATATTTCCGCAGGCTGGTTCTTATCTTGTGCCAGATTATATGCATCTGATCGGGAATAACCATGTGAAGGATATTGAGGAGTTCTTTGAGATGAGAACGCCATTCGAAAAATCTGAAAAAAAAGGACCTGATTATTATTTTCTGAATAGTGTGGAAGAGGAGAAAACTTTTACTCCTTTCAAAATGGATGCCTATCAGGAAAATGCTCTTAAGGCTATAAAGAAAGGTAATTCTATTGTGGTGCAAGGCCCTCCGGGCACAGGTAAATCTCAATTGATTTGTAACCTGATTGCTGATCATATTGCCATAGGTAAAAAAGTGCTGGTGGTGAGTCAGAAAAGAGCGGCATTAGATGTGGTTTATAACCGGATGGAGGAAAAGGATATGATAGATTTCCTTGGGCTGGTGCATGATTTCCGGAATGACAGAAGAGAGGTATACCACAAAATAGCTAAACAAGTAGATCGGATTGAAGACTACAAAATCAGAAATAATGGCTTGGATGCGATTCAGCTGGAGCGAAAATTTTTGCAGGTCAGCCGCAGAATAGATCAGATTATCGAGGAAATGGAAGAGTTTAAATACGCTCTTTTTGATGAAAGTGAGTGTGCGATATCTGTAAAAGAGCTATACCTAACTTCAGATATAGAGCAACCTTCTATTAGCCTTAAGCAAGAATATACTCATTTTAAATTTGATGAGATTCCGGCATTTATAAATAAGCTGCGCTATTATGCGCAATATGCTGAGCGATTTAATAAAACGGAATATCCATGGAGGGAAAGAAATTCATTTGAACACTTTGGAGTGTCTGATGAACAGAAAATATTAGAGATAATTGAAGATGTGCCTGCCAGCCAGAAGTACCTAGCAGATCAGCTTGAAAAGGTGATAGGTGCGCGCTGGATGCTGGAAGATGCCGAGGCCTTTTTGCAAAAAAAGCACCTCATAGTAGAGATGCTGGAAATATTGAAAATCCCTAAGGCCTATTCTTACTTTCAGCATATGATGAGCTATCCGGATGATGAAACCAGTAATCTGTGGCTTTCTAATACAGAACGCGTTTTAGTGGAATGCTATAGAGGTGCGGGGCCGGAGACGTCCCTTTCAGCGGATAGTTTGGGTAAATTTCAGGAAGCCTTACAACGAAATATAGATGCCCGAAGAAGTGTCTTCAGACTTTTACAGTGGAGGCTTTTTTCTAAGGATAAGGCCTTTATGAAGCAGGTATTGGTGGCGAACTCTCTGAAAGGAAATAAGGAGGGCTTCAATATAATGGTTGAGAAAATTGATAACCGCCTTAACCTGGAGCATAATTTCACGAAACTTAAACAAAGGGCCTGGATTACAGATGTACCCACAACTTATGATAAAGGGTATATTCAAAACTGGTTCCACCTGCAGAAGCTCTCAGTAAAAGCTAAACTCATATTTAATTCTCTGAGAAATTTTAGAGATTATTTTAATGTGCAAAAACTCAGTTATGAAGAGCTGAAGGAGAAAATAGATGCCATTTTTAGAATAACAGAAAACCTGCCAGAAAAGCGGGCCAGCTGGGAGACTTACCTTACTTCAAAACAGGTGAGTAATCTGCTTAATTTCCCAGAGAAAAAGAATGAAATGGTAGGGGTGCTGAGGCGAGACTTTGATGCGCTTTGTGAGTATGATAAGCTTCGAAGTGATATGACCGTTCAAGAGATGCAGGTGATTGATAAGGTAGTAGATGCTATTGAAGAGCCAACTATCGAAGAAGTGGAGCAGCTCTTTCAAAATAGTCTCCGCATAGCCTGGATAGAGCATATAGAAACTAAATATCCTATTCTCAGATCTGTTTCTTCATTAAAATTTCAACAGCTGGAGGCAGAGTTACAAAACTGCGTTAGAGAGAAGTTGAATGTAAGTAATGATATGCTTCTATTACGCGCTAGGGAAAGAACATACGAAAATGTAGAATATAATCGATTAAATAACCGGGTTACGTATAGAGACTTGTATCATCAGGTAACTAAAAAGAGAAGGATATGGCCCCTTCGTAAGTTAATAGCAGAGCACTATGAGGAGTTGTTTAACTTGATTCCTTGCTGGCTGGCCTCTCCGGAATCAGTGTCAGCGATGTTTCCTATGCGAGAAATGTTTGACCTCGTTATTTTTGATGAGGCTTCGCAGTGTTTTGTGGAGCGTGGTTTACCAGCTATGTACCGAGGCAGGCAGGTAGTAATAGCAGGAGATGATAAGCAGCTTAAGCCTAGTGATTTGTATCACGTGAGGTATGAGGAAGATGAAGAGGATCTTGATCCGGCTCTCGAAGTTGATTCTTTATTAGAGCTTGGGAGTCAGCACCTCATGAGCATACAGCTGCAGGGGCATTATAGAAGTAAATCGCTTGACCTTATAGATTTTTCTAATCGCCATTTTTACGATGGGAACCTTCGTCTGTTGCCAGATTTTGACGTAATCAATAATTCTGATCCAGCCATTAAGTATATAAAGCTAGATGGTATTTGGGAGAATAATATGAATATGGTAGAGGCTGATAAGGTAGTTGATATCTTGCTGGAAATTCTGAATGATCAGCCGTTTAAAGATGTGGGGGTAGTTACTTTCAATGCAAAGCAGCAGCAGTGTATTTTAGATGTATTAGATCAAAGGTTTGCCACTTTGGGCCGAGTGATGCCGGCCAACTGGTTCGTTAAAAATATTGAAAATGTTCAGGGAGATGAGAAGGATTTTATCATCTTTTCAACGGGCTATGCTCCAGATGCTGATGGCAAGTTAATGATGCAGTTTGGCAGTTTAAATGCTATGCATGGAGAAAATAGACTCAATGTAGCTGTAACAAGAGCGCGCGAAAAAGTGATAGTGGTAAGTAGTATAATGCCACAGCAGCTAAAAGTGGAGAATACTAAAAATGAAGGACCTAAGCTGCTTAAAGCTTATTTAGAATATGCCTTGAAGGTATCTCAGGGAGAGTTTAAACCGTCGCCGTTCCGGGAGAAGAACCATCATGCAGAATGGTTCTTGAAAAAGAAATTGCAAGCATGGAACCTAGTTCGAGGAGATGCTTTTACTCTGGAGGAGGAACTTCCTTTTGCAGATCTTACCGTGAAAATGGGGGAGGAGCATCTTGGATTGATCATTACAGATGATGATCTTTATTATCAAAGTATATCAGTGAAAGACTTGCATGTGTATACTCCTTTTGTGCTTAGCAAAAAGAAATGGCATTTTAAAGGCATTTTTAGCCGTGAGTATTGGAATAATAGAGATCAGGTGCATGAAATGATTTATCGATTTGTGAACCAAAGTATGCGAGATAAGGAGTCATAAGCGACCACCGCATTTTTTACAATAAGAAGCATCAGATTCATGGCCTTCTGCGCCGCAATGAGGACAGGCCTGTGTATTCACAGGTCTTACACTTTTTTGTTGGCTCATCTCTGCAGAGACAATGCCTGTAGGTACAGCAATAATTCCATAACCTAAAATCATAATGAGGGTGGCCAAGGTTTGTCCCAGCGTGGTTTGTGGAGCGATATCACCATAGCCTACCGTAGTGAGAGTGACTACAGCCCAATAGATACTCTTTGGTATGCTCGTAAATCCGTTTTCCCCTCCTTCTACCAGATACATCATCGTGCCCAGCACTACTACCAGAATAAACACACCGCCTATGAAAACTATAATTTTAGGTCGACTAGCTCTTAAAGCACTGGTAAGCTGAGAGGCTTCCCCGATGAATCTGCCTAATTTAAATATTCTGAAAACCCTTAATAAACGAATACTTCTTATTACCAGTAAGCTATGAGCCCCTGCAAAAAATAAGCTCAGAAAAGTAGGGAAGATTGATAGTAAGTCAATAATTCCAAAAAAGCTAAAAGCATATTTCCAAGGTTTAGAGATGGCGGTGAGCCTTGCTATATATTCTAAGGAGAATAGGATGGTAAAAAACCATTCAATGATATATAGTGTAGTGCCATATTCTGCCTTTATCTGCGCAACGCTTTCCAGCATTACCGCCAGTACGCTGAGTATAATGGCTATGAGTAATACTACATCAAAAGCTTTTCCCCAGAAGGTGTCTGCTTCAAAAATAACTTCATGTAGCTTATCCTTCCAACTCGGTTTGGCAGTAGTGTGATTATTCATATGCGGCTAAAGTATTTAACCAAGAGGGTTAATCCAAGCTAATCATAATAAATGCACAACATCATCTTGGCTAAAAATTGAGACGTTATTCCTTAAAGTTATTTAAAGTAGCGAGTTTCTACGCTTTTATCTTTCGAGCCTTTATTGTTTCAAGAGCTGAGTCAGTATGTCTTTTGCGGCTACTGCTATAACGGTCCCAGGGCCGAATATACCAGATACTCCTGTTTCATAAAGAAAATCATAATCTTTAGGGGGGATTACGCCTCCTACTATCACCATAATATCCTCTCTTTCCAGTTCTTTCAGCGCTTCTATTAGTTGTGGAATGAGTGTTTTATGTCCGGCCGCCAGGCTAGAAGCACCTATTACATGTACATCATTTTCTGCGGCTTGTCGGGCTACTTCCTGTGGAGTTTGGAATAACGGCCCAATATCTACATCAAACCCAAGGTCAGCAAAGCTGGTAGCTATTACTTTGGCTCCTCTGTCGTGGCCATCTTGGCCCATTTTGGCTACCATAATACGAGGACGGCGGCCTTCCAACTCAGCAAATTGGTCTGATAAATCTTTAGCTTCTTTGAAATTGTTATCCATTTTAGCTTCTTCTGAATAAACTCCTGAAATTGATCGTATAGTGGCTTTGTGTCTTCCAAATACTTTTTCCATAGCCTCAGATATTTCCCCTAATGAGGCTCTTTCCTTTGCCGCAATTACAGCTGCTTCTAAAAGGTTGCCTGCGGTTTCTCCTGCTGCTATCTTGGTGATCTGCTCAAGCGCTTTATTCACTTTTTCACTATCTCTATTTTTCTTTAGCTCCTCCAGTCGTTGTATTTGCTGCTCTCTTACTCGTGTGTTATCAACTTCTAAAATATCAAAATCTGGTTGCTCATCGGTTCTAAATTTATTTACTCCTACTATTATATCTTTACCAGAATCTATACGTGCCTGTTTTCTGGCGGCAGCTTCTTCTATCCTCATTTTGGGTAAGCCGCTTTCTATAGCTTTGGCCATGCCTCCGAGTTCTTCTACTTCCTCTATCAGCTCCCATGCTTTAGCAGCCAGGTCAGCGGTAAGGCTTTCTACATAATATGAGCCTCCCCAAGGATCTACCACCTTAGTGATATTGGTTTCTTTCTGTAAATAAATCTGTGTATTCCTGGCTATTTGCGCAGAGAAGTCAGTAGGAAGCGCAATGGCTTCATCTAAGGCGTTGGTGTGTAATGATTGGGTGTGTCCAAGGGCGGCGGCCATAGCTTCAGTGCAAGTACGTACCACATTGTTGTAAGGGTCTTGCTCTGTAAGGCTCCAGCCTGATGTCTGGCAATGCGTTCTTAAGGCTAAAGATTTAGGATTTTTGGGGTTAAACTGTTTCACTATTTTAGCCCAAAGCATTCTGCCAGCTCTCATTTTGGCTATCTCCATAAAATGATTCATGCCTATGGCCCAGAAAAAAGATAGGCGAGGAGCAAAGTCATCTATATCCATTCCGGCCTGAATGCCTGTGCGTATGTATTCTAGCCCGTCAGCCAGTGTGTAGGCCAGCTCCAGGTCTGCAGTGGCTCCTGCTTCTTGCATATGATAGCCGCTGATACTTATAGAATTAAAGCGAGGCATTTTCTGAGAGGTGTACTCGAAAATATCAGCAATTATTTTCATGGAAGGAGCCGGTGGGTATATGTAAGTGTTCCTTACCATGAACTCTTTCAAAATATCATTTTGAATAGTGCCACTTAGCTCTTCTAACTTTACACCTTGCTCTTCTGCGGCAGCTATGTAGAAGGCCATGATGGGTAATACTGCTCCATTCATCGTCATAGAAACCGACATTTTATCTAGAGGAATCTCGTTGAAGAGCACTTTCATGTCCAGAATGGAGTCAATGGCTACTCCGGCTTTGCCTACATCACCAGCTACCCTGGGGTGATCAGAGTCATACCCACGGTGAGTGGCCAGGTCAAAGGCTACGGAGAGTCCTTTCTGACCAGCGGCCAGATTTCTTTTGTAAAAAGCATTTGATTCCTCCGCAGTAGAGAATCCCGCATATTGCCGAATGGTCCAGGGCCGGCCGGCATACATGGTGCTGTATGGCCCGCGCAGGTAAGGAGGGACTCCTGCAGTGAAATGAGTATGATGCAGCCCTTTAAAATCTTGATCTGTATAAGCTGCTTTTATATTTATTTTTTCAGCTGAAAGCATAGTTTCTGTAGCCTCAGTAGATTTTGGTGAGGGCTGGAAATGATTGTAGCTGATTTTGCTGAAGTCTGGTTTCATGAGGGGAGGGTTTATAAGGCGTTCTGAAATTTTTGCCAAGCCGTTTGGCTCATCTGATCTATCATATTTTCGAGATAATAGGAACCGGCAACAGGGTCGTTTGTGGCGTTTAGATAAGCCTCTTCTTGTAAGATGGTAGAGGTGTTTAAAGCTATTCTTTTGAGTAATGGACTTTTTGAATCTGATGGTAACAGTAATAAGCCATTGCATCCTCCAATAATAGCAGCCATAGCGGCGGTAGTAGACTTTAAAAGGTTACTTTGTGGATTATAGGCTTCTGTAATCCAGGGAGGAGAGGTGCATAGCAGATATAAGTCCTCAGGTAAAAAGTCTTTACAACCATAAGCCGAAGCGACCTGAAAGGTCAGTCGTCTAACGGTTTGTGTACGACATATTTCTTCAAAATATTTGGTGCCAAGAGGGATGTTGAAAAATAATTTTTTAAAGATGCTTTCTATACTTTCATCTTTAATATTTTCAATAACCTCTATCACTTGTAGTAAAGCCTTAGCTATAGAGTCAGTATAAGATAAGTGTTCATCTACTTTTATTTCTAAGGTATGGATATGGTCCAAAGAATATTTTGTCAATTTATCAGCCTGTAGTGTTTGGCTGTTATTGAGTATAAAACCTCTGATTTTGTGAGTATTGTCTTTCTTTTTGTCTATAAATCTTACATAGTTATCGAGGTGCCTTTCCCATTGTTCGTTAATCCTAAATGACAGGCTGTATTTTGCTGTGTTAATACCTTCTAATAGTTGATCGAAATCAATGTTTTCAATACTTTCTAAGTTGAATATTAACCCGGTAGCTCCTTGTTCGATTGCTAGTATACTTTGTTCGTGAGCAGCTTCTGTATCACTGCAGTTGATGAGCTGGAAATTATACCAGTGGCGAGCAGATTTATTCTGACTGTCGGTATGAAGAAGGCGATTATCGAAATTGTTTTTTTTGAAGTGAATGTCCGAAAAATCGTAGTAGGGTAAGATGGTGAGGTCTGGTTCCGGATGCCATGAAAATTTTGAGAAAACATCTTCACCTTTTAGCTGTTCCTTCGTTATATTAATCCATTCAACTTTAGAATGGGGTTCAAAATCTTTAAATAGCTCCTTATGTCGATTACTCATAATTTGGTATGTAAGGTTCTTTAGTAAAGTTAGCTGTTTTTAATTAACTTAATCAAGTATGTAGGTTAACATGCTGAATTGTGAAAAAATGTGTTACAATATATAAAATATAATATACGGCTTTCGCGTGGAGATAAAATGAGAAGTGAAAATTCTTTCCAAATAGACTGCAAGGTCTCTTTTAAGTTCGTGATTTTTTTCTCAATTTTGTTACCCTTTTCTCTAACAAGAGAAATTTTGAACCATTCTACTTATTAGATAAATAATACATGCACACAGATTGTGAAACAGTATGGGAGGATTGCCTGCGGGTGATTAAGGATAATGTGGCGGAGCAGAGTTTTAACACTTGGTTCAAGCCTATATCTCCACTGAAGTGCTCAGATGATGTGCTCACAATACAGGTGCCTAGTCAGTTCTTTTATGAGTGGCTGGAAGAGCATTACGTGCATGTGTTGAAAAAGGCAATAACCTCAGTGATGGGGCCGGTGGCAAGACTAGAATATTCTGTGATAGTAGATAGAGGAAACAGTAAAAGTTCACCTCTTTCAGTAAATCTGCCAAACAGAAATACTTCTAAAAATAATAACTTCAACGGGCATTCTCAGAAAGAGGATTATGTGTCTCCTTTTCAGTTAAAATCGGTAGATTCTTTATTCCAGCAATCTCAATTAAACCCTAATAATACCTTTGATTCTTACATAGAAGGAGACTGTAACAGACTGGCTCGTTCAGCGGGATTTGCTGTGGCTCAGAAGCCGGGTGTTACCTCTTTTAATCCTTTAATGCTGTATGGTGGAGTAGGTTTGGGGAAAACTCACTTGGTGCAAGCTATAGGTAATGAGATAAAGAATAACAGGGTGAACAGCTTTGTGCTCTATGTTTCCTCTGAGAAATTTACTAATCAGTTTATCGATGCTCTTAAGAATAATAAAATTCAGGAGTTTCAGAACTACTATATGCAGGTGGATATACTGATTATTGATGATGTTCAGTTTTTAGCAGGAAAGGAAAGAACACAGGAGATTTTCTTCCATATATTTAACCATTTGCATCAGGCTGGTAAGCAAATTGTGATGACTAGTGATTGTCCTCCAAGAGATCTTAAAGGTCTTCAGGAAAGGCTTCTTTCCAGATTTAAATGGGGATTGACTGCGGACTTGCAGCAGCCGGACTATGAAACCAGAGTGGCCATCATCCAGCGTAAAATGCAGTCTGATGGTATTTATATTCCTGATAATGTAGTGGAATACCTAGCTTATAGTGTGGATACTAACATTCGTGAGCTGGAAGGTGTCTTGATCTCATTGATAGCCCATGCTTCTTTAAATCGGGCTGATATTGATCTAGAGTTGGCTAAGCAAACTTTGAAGAATATCGTTCATGATATTGAGACTGAAGTGGGTATAGATTATATCCAGAAAACTGTGAGCGAGTATTTTAAGGTAGATGTTGAATCCTTAAAGGATAAAATCAGGAAAAAGGAAATCGTTATTGCGAGGCAAGTAGCTATGTATTTTTCTAAAGAATACACTAATCATTCGCTAAAATCGATAGGGTATCATTTCGGAGGAAGAGATCACAGTACCGTAATACATGCAGTGCAGTCTGTCAATGATATGATGGATACTAACGCTGCTTTTAAATCTCAAGTAGAAGAGCTTCGTAAAAAGCTCAAAATGCGCTCTGTTTAATTATTTCAGATAGCTTCCCGATAGCAATTTGAGCTTCTTCATGGTTGAGAGAGGCAAAGCCTAAGCGCATCGCATTAAATTTTCTGATGTGCTGCTTGTCTATATTTACAGCTATACCGTGATCATTGGCCTTTGCTAGGGCTTGTCTAAGCTTTACTTTTTCATTGAAATTAGTCCATACGGCCATGCCACCTTCAGGGATTTTAAAATTTGTGTAATCCCCTAATTGGCTTTTGAGGAGTTTGCAAAAATGATCTCTCCGGCTTTTATACTCTCTTATTGTCTTTTTTAAATGCCTGGTTAGTTCACCAGAAGTGATGCTTTCTGCTATTACTCTTTCTAATAAAGGATCTCCTTGTCTATCTACAATTCTTCTAAGTTTAGTGAGTTCATTGATAAGTTTAGGGTGAGCCGTTATATAGCCTACTCTTATGGAGGGTGCGAAGATTTTACTAAACGATCCGATGTATGCCACATGTGCTTGGTGGTTTAAACTAGCGAGGGGTAGCATGGGGCTACTACTGTAGTGAAAGTCATAATCGTAATCATCCTCAATTATGGTGAAATTATACTTTAGCGATAGCTCTAAGAGCTTGATCCTCCTATGGTTAGATAATGTAACAGTGGTAGGAAAGTGATGATGAGGGGTGATATATACCAGTCTTACGGGGTGGTTTTTGCAGAAGCGCTCAAGTTCATCGGTGTTAAGGCCTTCTTGGTCTACTGTTATTCTTTGAAGGGTAGCCCCGGTGTATTGAATGGTCCAGTCAGCAGCATCGTAGCTGGAGTCTCCTACTACTGCATAGTCTGATGCTTGCAGAGAAATGGAAGCGATCAGAAATATTCCCATTTGGCTACCTCTGGTAATCAGTATGTGATCAGAGGTGATGTTCATTCCCCGGGTTTCTGCCAGATATTTTACTAGCTCTTTTCTTAGAGTTTCATCGCCCTTTACATCATTGTACTTATGTAAGAGTTTACCATGTCTGGTTTTGCTTAAAGATTTGCATTCTTTATAAATCCAATCAATAGGGGCAAGCCTGTGATCTGGAGAGCCATCATTAATTTCAATAGTATTTAAAGGTTGGGGTGAGTAAGCTGGAATGAAGTTGAACGTACTGTGATCTGGCTTCGGATTGATATCATCATGCGTTGATTTGTTTTGCAGTGGAATAGGAGTGATGATAGGTAGGCTGTCATTTACAAAAGTTCCTCTGGCAGGATGACTGTAAAGCCAACCTTGCGCAGTAAGTTCATCATAAGCTTGAATTACAGTTTTTCTATTGACTTCCAATAACTCCGATAAGGTTCTGCTGCCAGGGATTTTATGTCCTTTAGTAAGCTGACCTGAAGAAATAAGCCGGATGATATTATTTGCTATCTGCAAATAAATCGGGGTGGCACTTGTGGTGTTGATTGTTAATGTTGATTTCCATGGAAACATACTGGACCATCTATTGATTAATAATTGGCTCCTTAAGATAATCCAGTTTATCGTTTATTTTGATGAATAATCAAAAAAATATTAGAACATGGAAGAGTATAATGTTACAAATCGAAACAAAGTGAAAAGGGTAGCCAAAAGGGCTTCTTATGATAAAGAATCAGTTTACAGGGTTTTAGATGATAGCTTTTTGTGTCATGTTAGTTTTGTGGTGGAGGGGCAGCCTTTTATTATTCCTACAATCTATGGTCGAAAAGGGAATACCTTATTCCTCCATGGGGCCACTACTAGTAGAATGATTAAGACTTTGCAAGAAGGAGTGGATATGAGCTTGGGAGTAACTCATTTGGATGGTATTGTGCTAGCCAGATCGGCCTTTCATCATTCTGCCAATTACCGTTCGGTGGTAGTGTTTGGTAAGGCTCTACTGGTAGAGGAGGAGCAGAAGGAGGAAGCTCTATATGTTATTTCAGAGCAGGTATTGCAGGGGAGGTGGGATGAAGTGAGGAAGCCAAATGCAAGAGAGCTTAAGGCTACCACTATACTTGCTGTTGATATAGAAGAAGCATCTGTAAAGATCAGACAGGGTGGCCCTATTGATGATAAGGAAGATTATGAATTAAATATCTGGGCGGGTGTGGTGCCATTGGCAATAAACGCATTATCGCCAATATCAGATGATTTTAATCAGGAAATGAAAGTTTCGGACTCAGTAAGGAATTATTTAAAGAATCATTTTGTATAATGGGGCGTGCAATTGAATGCTGCGATCTAGAAACATGAAAAACAGAAAAAAGTTTATGGATTGAGCTAAATTAATTATAATTTTAAGCGTTGTGACTTGAAAGAAGGGTAACTTGAAGTACTCTGATTTTAAAAAAGTAAATTGTACTTAGCAATCTTGCTAAAAATTTAAGAGTCCATTGCCCATCTTATAATTCTCGTGTTGGGAGTGCCAACAAAATTTTTTAAATAAACTAGAATGAAAATCAAATTTAATGGTAGGAAGAGTCCTGCTTTTTATGCCGAAGTAAGAAAAGAGGTTAATGCTTATTTCAAAGAGAACAATATAGGAAAGCATGCAAACGGGGAAATGATATTTAAATCCATCTTTTTTCTAGGCTCACTTGTTTTGGTTTATCTGATGATAGTATTTGGAGGATATGGCGCATGGGTAAATCTATCTCTTGCAATACTGCTGGGTATGATTCAGGCTTTCATTGGTTTTAATGTTAGTCATGATGCTATTCATGGAGCTTATTCTTCGAAAAGAAGTGTTAATCAAGCCTTAAGTATGAGTTTTAATTTAATAGGGGCGAATGCCTATGTGTGGAAGATAACACATAATCAGGTTCACCATACTTATACTAATATACCTGGTCATGACGAAGATCTTGACGTAGCCCCCGGTTTAGTACGTTTATCTCCGCTAGAAGAGATGAAGCCTCTAATGAAGTATCAGCATTTATATGCTTTCTTTTTATATGGATTAGCTTCTTTATCTTGGGTTTTTCGTAAGGATTATGTGAAATTCTTCAAAAAGGAAATAGGAAGTACTGATAATACTAATCATCCGCGTAAAGAATATTTTAACTTATTCTTTTATAAGATACTCTATTACTGTCTTTTCATTGTAGTGCCTTTATTAGTTATGGACATCACCTGGTGGCAGTTTATCATAGGCTTTTTTATGATGCACTGGGCAGAGGGTCTTGTGCTGGGGTTAGTATTCCAATTAGCACATGTAGTAGAAGGAACTGACTTTCCTGAACCTGGAGAAGAAGGTCAAGTAGATGAAAGCTGGGCTATTCATCAAATGATGACTACAGCTGATTTTTCACGAGACAGCTGGTTAGCCAAGTTCTTTTGTGGAGGTTTAAATTTTCAGGTAGAACATCATTTATTCCCAAACATATGCCATGTTCATTATCCTGAAATTTCTAAAATAGTGGAAAAGGTTGCTAAAAGGCATAACGTTCCATTTCATGAAAATAAAACCTTTATAGGAGCATTAAACTCACATTATAGAATGCTGAAGAAATTTGGGAAAGAGGAGGCTTATGCTCCTGTTCCCGTATCAGTATAGGCGTGAGCAGATAGTAGTTCCTGAGTGATGTCTGTACCACCTTTCATATTAGTATATAATGATTTGATAGTGTGGAGAGGCCCCATAGGAAAACCCCACCAACCCAACAATAGAGACAGGAGAATGAAGCTGAGGCTGTGCTTGGCTGTAGATTCTCCTGCTTTTATAAAATAGATGTCACTGCTATTTTTGAATGTGAGTACTATTACAGAGATACAATACTGAAATTTAACAAATTTGGCTCCTTTTTGGAGTTCATGATGGATTTCATCGGCAGTCAGGCTGTCGATATTCTTTATTATAGGCATTAGGTGGTGGTTTAGGTATTCCTAGTTTTATTCTCTTGTTTACGCCATTTTTCTTCTTTATTCTCCCCAGTATTTTATAACTCTAAATGTAGTAACTAGTGAACTTTTATAAATATAAAGTAAGATATCACTATGTAACTTTTGTGGGAGTTTCTTTACTTTTTTACTGTATGGTGATGTATGTGGATGGAGAATTGTACCTGCTAATGCAGATTTTATTATTGGTCAATCAAATTGAAAGCGGTATTTTTGTAGTTACTACTTTAGAGATTTTGGCTGTTTATAAATCACCAGGTCAGTTTTTATATTAAACAAATATTATATTTAAGTAGTATTGATCACGGGGTTGATAAAAATATAATAACAATGATTACCAAAGCAATAAAAAATGCATTTGTGCATGCTGAGAGAAAAGGGTGGGATAGAACATACTGGGCATTCGATATACATGATACTATTATCAAACCCAATTGGTCAGCTGAAGAAATTCCAACCGAATTTTATCCTCTGGCTAAGGAGACATTGCAGATTATTACCAAACGGAAGGATGTGGTTAGCATTTTATACACCTGTTCTCATCCTCATGAATTGGAAAATTACCTCCGTTTTTTTGAAGAGAATGACATTTTCTTCGACTATATAAACGAAAATCCGGAGGTAAGGAGTGAGAGTTATGGCTATTATGAAAATAAGCCTTATTTCAATGTTTTGTTTGAAGATAAAGCAGGCTTCGATCCACTTGAAGATTGGAAAGAAGTAATGACTTTAATGACCTCTGAGGATTTTAATACTATTACCAATTAAATAATCACTAAGCATTTTAATAGGCTTGCAACACCATTTACATGAAAAAAATACTATTCCACACTACTGACTATGAATATTTAGCTCAGCAGGTTTTATCATCTAACAAGCTTGAGGCAGGAGAGGTGGAAGTGAGGAAGTTTTCTGATGGAGAACGTTATCAGAGAATTCTTACTGAAGTAGAAGATCGTAATATAATATTATTAGGAGGTACTATAAATGATGAAGCTACATTAGAGATCTATGATCTTGCTTCTACCATTGTTAGTCTGGGAGCAAACTCATTACGATTGGTGGTTCCTTACTTTGGCTACTCCACTATGGAGAGAAGAGTTAAAAATGGAGAGGTGGTAGCTGCTAAAACACGGGCCAGGTTGCTAAGTAATATACCCAATAGTTATAAAGGGAATCGTATTTTTCTTTTTGATTTACACACTGAAGGTATCCCTCATTACTTTGAAAGTAATATTAGAGCAGTGCATATATATTGTAAATCTATAGTGCATGATGCAGCCCGTGAGTACGGGGGTGATAATTTTGTAATGGCGAGTACTGATGCCGGTCGTGCTAAATGGGTGGAATCTTTAGCGAACGACCTGGGGGTAAATGCTGCTTTTGTCTTGAAAAGAAGACTTGAGGAAGATCAAACAGAGATTAGTGCTGTTAATGCGGATGTCCGTGGTAAAACGGTGATAATTTATGATGATATGATTCGCTCAGGAGGCAGTATAGTTAATGCCGCCAAAGTGTATCACGAGGCCGGAGCTGAAAAAATATATGTGATAACCACCCACGGTTTGTTTATTAATAATGGCTTTGAAAGATTGAAAAATTGTGGACTGATAGAAAAAGTGATAACCTCTGATACTCATCCGAATGTAATGAAAATAGAGGATGATTTTCTTGAGGTAAGAAGCGTTTCTAATTTAATTAATGAGATAGCTATGCATTAGAGACAATGATCAAGATGAAAAGCAAAAGGCCTTTAAGAATCACTCTTAAAGGCCTTTTGCTTGTGTTATTATTCAGTTTCTAAAATGGGACTTTTTTCTGATGTTCCATTTTCGCTGAAGGCTTCTACCTGATAATAATATTTTTGATTTGTATTTAATGCCCTTAGTTCATAGGCATTTTTTTCGTAAATCATCACAGAGTTATTTAGCCTGTCTTTTCTTATTCCCCAGTAAACTACATAGCCTATGGCGGAGTCTGAAGGCTCCCAGGTTAGGTTAGCATTTCTGCGGTCTTCCTGCCTATTGGCTTTGAAATTAGCTGGTGTGGCAGGGACGGCTTCATGGCCTTTTCCAAATACTCTGAAGTCAGATATGGCCAAGTATTTATGTGGTATATGCAAATTATTATAGCGTACATAGCGTGCTTCTACCGGCTCTTCAAGCTCAATGTAAGCATGAGGCTGATCTCTTTCGTTTTTGCTGTAGTCAAACATGGTGCTCCAGTTTTTGCCATCAGTAGAGTAATCAATGGTAAACTGATATTTCAAGGTGTCTGGTCTGCCAAAGATATTAGAGTTGAAATCTTGAAAATTAAGCTGAACAGCATTTACTGTCATCTCTTTTTCTAAGTCAACCTGAAGGTAAAGAGAATCGCTACTGTTTTCTGCTACCCAGTAGGTACGGATGTTTTCATCTGTTACCATAGCAGCTGAGTAATTAGGCTCTTCCTGTTCCAGCATAAAACCAGTATCACTTTCATCTACTACTTTGCGCTCTACTCCGCTTATGGTAGAGTTGCTGGTAGCAGGCTTTTTATAGGTGAGCAGCATCCACCCTGTAAAGCGGTTTTTGTTGTCTTCTAGCTCTACATGAGGTAGGTAATGAGGGTAATCACCATAGGCTGTGTTTACGTACATCTGATCATCTTCAAATCCAGCAGGGAACATACCTATTCTTCTTTCAAACTTATAGTTTACAGAAATGGGCATGCTGGCAAAATGCCAGTAGTGTCCTTGATTGTCTTTTACTGTGCTGCCGTGTCCTGCCCCGGTAAGGAAGCCTCCTGGTTTGTATGAAATAGGGTTGTAGGGAGCGTATTCGAAAGGTCCAAGGGGACTGTCACTGGTATAAACTCCATCAGCATATACATTCCACTGTGTGCCTGGGGCACTGTATTCCAAGTAATATTTTCCATTATGCTTACTCATCCATGGGCCTTCCAGATATGGGTCTATGTCTGACTTGTGATCTTGACCGAAACGTTCCCAGCCATGCTGGTCTGGATGAAGTTTGAAAAGGTCTTTTTGCTCTTCTTTTGGTACAAAATGGTTATTTGGGTCTAGCTCTACCGCCCTTAGAGGGTAAAGGTTGGATGATTCTTCATATAGATATACTTTGCCATTATCATCTACAAATAAGTCGGGGTCTTGAATAGATATTGGAATTACGCTATATGTAGTTTGCCAATCACCTAATTCTGGATTGTTAGTTTTAATAACAGCTCCATGACCTGAAGGATCACCTAATACAATGATTTCGTCATTGAGAACAGCAGCTGCAGGTGCGTTGCTGCCATTAAAGTACCAGCTTTGTGGCTTTATAAACTTCCAATGGCTCATGTCATCAGAAACCCAATAGCCATGAGACCGCGTCACGAACATATAGAACTTTCCTTTGTAGTTAATTACTGCAGGGTCAGCTCCTGAGCGATAGGAAACGCCTCTATAGGCATAGTGAGACATATAGCTATAGTCTATGTCCACAGGGTTACAATAGGTGTCAAATTCAGTCTTTTTTGTTTGTTTTTCAGGTACAGGTGTGTCGTCTTTTTTGGTAGTACAGCTGGTCATTATTAATAAAATGAACAACATGCTCATAATGCTACGCCTTACTTTCATTACTCATCTTCTTTTTGGTTACGCCTACAAATAAAGGACAAAAAAAAGCCATCTGGTTACAGATGGCTCATTTTTAATCATATGATCTAAATCACTTTTCGTTGTAGATATGTATATCGCGCTGAGGGAAAGGAATAGATATGCCGTTTTTATCAAATTCTAGTTTCACGTTTTCTTGGAAGTCCCAATAAACATCCCAATAATCTGCACGATTGACCCAAGGCCTTACATTAAAGTTTACGGAGCTATCTCCTAAGCTGGCTACAGTTACAGAAGGGGCCGGATCTGCTAATACCCGCTCATCTGATTTTACCATGTTAAGAAGTATCTCCTTTGCTTTTTTAATATCATCATCATAGCCTATACCAAATACTAAATCTACTCTTCGGGTATCATTAGCGGAGTAGTTTTTAATAGAATTGTTAGACAGCTGGCCGTTAGGAACGGTTATTCTAACATTATCAGGTGTAGCTAGTATGGTATGGAAGATTTGTATCTCTTTGACCGTTCCAGATACGCTACCACCGTCTATATAATCGCCTACTTTAAATGGTTTTAGGGTAAGAATGATTACACCTCCAGCGAAGTTTTGTAAAGATCCTTGCAGTGCCAAACCAATAGCCAAACCTGCTGCTCCAATGATTGCGACGAAAGAGGTCATCTCAATGCCTAAAGTAGCCAGCACGCTCAATATTAGTAATATCAAGAGTATGTTATGGAAAAGGCTTTTGAGAAAAGGCTTAAGAGATGCGTCAAAATTTCGACTATCCATAAACTTAGAAAAAGTTCTGGAAAGAAACTTCACCACCTGTAAGCCTATAATTAGAATTACAGCAGCTTTGATAATCATTAGGCCTAGTTCTACTCCTCTAGTTGCAAGAAAGGTTTTGGCCTGCTCTAGGTATTCCATTGTTTTGAGGTTTATTTATTTAATTGAAACACATTTCAATTAGTGTTGTTCAATTCTTTGAATATCAGCTCCTAATAAATTCAATCTCTCATCAATGTTTTGATACCCTCTGTCGATCTGTTCTACATTTGATATAATACTTTCTCCTTCTGCTGATAGTGCCGCAATAAGTAAAGATACACCCGCTCTAATATCAGGTGAAGACATCTTAATGCCGCGAAGCGGTTGCTTCCTGTCTAGCCCTATTACCGTGGCTCTATGCGGATCACATAGGATAATTTGAGCCCCCATGTCTATGAGCTTATCCACGAAAAATAAGCGGCTCTCAAACATTTTCTGATGGACTAATACCGTCCCCTTAGCCTGAATGGCTGTAACTAGTACAATACTCAGAAGGTCAGGTGTAAAGCCGGGCCATGGAGCATCAGCAACCGTCATGATGGAACCATCTATAAAAGTGTCAATCTCATAGCGTTTTTGGGCAGGTATCATAATATCATCATCTTGAATGATCATATTTACCCCTAATTTCTTGAAGACTTCAGGTATAAGTCCTAATTCCTGTACTCCTGCGTTTTTAATGGTTATTTCAGATTGAGTCATAGCAGCCAAGCCTATGAAACTACCTATTTCAATCATATCAGGGAGTAAAGTATGCTCGGTGCCTCCTAGTTGATCCACCCCCTCAATGGTCAGTAGGTTAGAGCCTATGCCCTCAATTTTGGCACCCATGCGATTAAGCATTTTGCATAGTTGCTGTATGTATGGCTCACAAGCAGCATTATAGATAGTGGTTTTGCCTTTAGCCAATACAGCAGCCATGAGTATGTTAGCCGTTCCGGTTACAGAGGCTTCATCCAAAAGCATGTAAGCACCATGTAGGTTAGAAGCGTCAATGGTGTAAAAACTGTCTTTAGAGGAATAGTTAAACTTGGCTCCTAATTTTATGAATCCAAGGAAGTGAGTATCTAATCTTCTTCTACCTATTTTGTCTCCGCCTGGTTTCGGTATTTTGGCTTTACCATAACGAGCCAATAGAGGTCCTAATATCATAATAGATCCTCTTAATGATGCAGCTTTGTTTTTGTATTGTTCTGATTCTAGAAAGTCTACATTCAGATTTTTCGCTGTAATACGGTATGATTCTGAATCCAGTTTTTCTACACTGGCCCCTAAATCTCCTACTAGCTCTATCAGCTTGTTTACGTCCCGTATGTTAGGGATTTTGTGCAAAGTAACGGGCTCCTCTGTAAGTAGAGTAGCTGCTATTATTTGAAGAGCTTCATTCTTAGCTCCTTGTGGTATTATTTCTCCTTTGAGAGTGTTGCCTCCCTGAATTTTGAAAGAACTCATTTAATTTTTTCTTCTCCTTCTGTTGTTTGATTTGCGGTTATCGTTTTTTGAAGACCTTTGGTTGTTGGTCTTGCGTTTGTTCTTATAAAGCCTTTCAAACAGATTGTCTTCCTTCACCTTCTCTAAATCGATGTCTAGCTTACCCTTAGAAATGCTCTTCATATTCTCAAGAATAATGGCATCATCGATTACCTCATTGTTCCAGCTGCTGTAGAAGCTCTTCATCAGCTTGCCTATATAAATGATGGCATCTTCTTTTTCCTGAGGATCCTCTTTATCAATCGCCTGGTTAATTAAAAGCTCTATATTTTTGCCATAGTGCTTATATTTCACATGGTGGTATACATAATCCATGCGTTTAGGCTTTTTATTAATCACTGACGTTTCAGGAGGAGGGAAGGGACTGTCTATATCCAAGTCAAAATTAGCCATGATGTAAAGGTCGTCCCATAGCTTTTGGTTGGTTTCTATAGTTTCCTTTACAGAAGGGGTAACCTGTCTCATCAGCTCTATCAAAGTAGCTGCCTTTTGAGAGCGCTCTTCTTTGTCTTCTATTGTTTTAATATACTTTACGAGCTTTTGTACATTCCTGCCGTATTCTCTGAGTATCAAAGCAGGTTGGCTTGTGTTATATTCCATTAATAATAAGGGGATTAATATCTAATTAGAGTGAATTCGTAATTTAGCAAAACTAAGTAATAATGTTTTTTCTCCAAAGTCGTCAAAGTTGACTGTAGCCTTGCGATTGGCGCCGCTTTCGTCCATTTCTACTACTTTTCCAAAGCCAAACTTAGGGTGCTCTACCTTCATGCCAGTTTTTAGGGTAGAGGTGTCACTAGGTTTGAAATCTACAGGAGCCTTGTAGTTAGATTTTCTGGTCAGAGGCTGCGAAGAGGTGGTTCTTTTAATACCACTTACAAAGCTTTTAGCAAAGTCGCCGTTGCCCTCCGATGACGGTCTTGATTCTACTTTTGAGTGCCTCTTACTGACTTTTATAAACGATGGGTCTATTTCATCAATAAAACGGCTTGGTTCGCAATTTTTTAATCTTCCAAAACGGTAGCGAGATAGTGCGTAAGATAAGTATAGCTTATGTTCGGCTCTAGTTATGGCTACATAGAATAGCCGTCTTTCTTCTTCTAGGTCGGCCCGGCTGCTCAGCATCATCTGTGAAGGGAAGAGATCTTCCTCCATACCCACTATGTACACATTTTTAAACTCCAGTCCTTTAGCCATGTGTATGGTCATCATGGTGACTTTGTCATCGTCATCATCTTTGTCATTATCAACTCCGGTGATGAGCGCTATTTCTTGCAGGAAGGATCCTAGTGATTTGTCTTCTTTATCAGGGTCATCAACAAATTCTTTTACAGCGTTGAGTAGTTCCTGTACGTTTTCGTATCTGCTTAGGCCTTCTACCGTTTTATCTTCATACAGAGTTTTGAGTATACCAGAACCTTTGGCTATTAGGTTGGCTGCTTCAAAAGCATCTTTTTTTTCAATATCGATTTTAAACCGTTTAATTAAAGTAACAAAGTCCATTACGGCATTAGCTACTCTGCCAGGCATGTAAGAGCTGATGTTAGTGAGAACATCCCAAAGGCCTATGTTATTCTCATTAGCGGCTACAATGATCTTATCAAGGCTGGAGTCTCCAATGCCTCGCTTGGGGTAGTTGATGATACGTCTTAAAGATTGTTCATCATTATGATTGATAGAATACCTCAAATACGCCATCAGATCTTTAATCTCTTTTCTTTGGTAGAAAGAAAGACCACCCACTATTTTGTACTTGATGTTCATTCTGCGTAAGGCTTCTTCCATAGCCCTCGACTGACTGTTGGTTCTGTAAAGAATGGCGAAATCACTGTTTTTTAAATGATTTTGCATCTTCTCCTCAAAAATGGAGGAGGCTACCAACTTGCCTTCTTCATTATCAGAAGTGGCTCTTAAAAGCTCTATCAGTGTACCTGAGTCATTGGCTGTCCATACATCTTTTTTGAGCTGTGCACGGTTTCTACTAATAATAGAGTTGGCAGCGTTTACTATGTTTTTAGTAGAACGATAGTTTTGCTCCAGTTTTATTACTCTCAGGTCAGGGTAATCCTTCTCAAAATTAAGAATGTTTTGAATATCGGCTCCACGGAAGGCATAGATACTTTGAGCATCATCTCCCACTACGCATATGTTTTGACGAACGGCAGAGAGCTTTTTAGTAATCAGGTACTGAGATATGTTAGTATCCTGAAACTCATCTACCATTACGTAATGAAAGCGTTGCTGGTATTTATTTAGCACATCTAAATGCTCTTTGAAAAGCACATTAGTGTTAAATAACAGGTCGTCAAAATCCATAGCACCAGCTTTGAAACAACGCTCGGAGTAGGTCTTATATATTCTGCCTAACTCTGGCTTCATGTTGCTTTCATCATCAGCTCGGTATATAGGATTTTTGATGTATTCTCTCCAGGATATAAGTCGGTTTTTAGCGCCAGAGATACGATTAAGTACCACGTTGGGCTTGTATACCTTGTCATCCAGGTTCATTTCTTTTACTATCGATTTTATGAGCTGCTTAGCGTCATCAGCATCGTAGATGGTGAAGTTGCTTGGGTAGCCTAACCTGTCGGCCTCAGACCTGAGTATACGGGCAAATACAGAGTGGAAAGTACCCATCCATAGGTTTCGGGCATCGGTGCCTACTACCTTCTCTATACGGTCACGCATTTCTTTTGCGGCCTTATTGGTAAATGTTAGTGATAATATGTTAAAAGGATCTACTCCTTTTTTTTCCATCAGGTAAGCAATACGATAAGTAAGTACTCTTGTTTTTCCCGAACCCGCACCCGCGATAATCATGGTAGGACCGTCTGTATTTACCACGCCTTCATATTGGGGCTCGTTGAGGCTTTTTAAATAATCCATTCTCGAACTTTAATCCTTCCTGTTTAGATTTCTAACATTCAAAATTAACTGAATATAATGAGAATTTTAGAATGAACGCCGATTAATGAGAAATTAATATATGGAGAGGTTAATATCAAAGGAATATTAATATTTAAAGTGAAATATGTAATTAAACTACTTGAAGTGATCTTTTTGTCTTTAATCCCTGTTTAGGAATTTTGATCGGTATAAATTTGCAATATGATAGAGCTGGATAATGTCATTTTATCTGATGACGTAAAGGAAAAATTCTTTGTTTGTAATATAGACAAGTGCAAAGGTGCTTGCTGTGTGGAGGGAGATTTAGGAGCTCCGCTAGAGGAAAGTGAACTTAAAATTTTGGATGAAATCTATAAAGATGTAGAGCCTTACCTTTCTGAAGAGGGTAAAAAGGCTATTTCTGAGCAAGGGAGATATATCTTAGATGATGATGATGACTTTTCTACTCCTACCATAGAGGGGAAGGAATGCGCCTATGCCATATATGATGAAAAGGGTATTCTTAAATGTGGTATAGAGCAGGCGCAGCAAGATGGTAAAATCGATTTTAAAAAGCCTATCAGCTGTCATTTATACCCTGTTAGAATAACAAAATATGATGAGTTTGATGCTTTGAATTATGATAGGTGGGATATATGTGATGATGCCTGTACCTTGGGCTCTGAGCTGCAAGTGCCTATTTATAAATTTGTAAAGGATGCTTTGATTAGAAAGTACGGAGAAGCATGGTATAACAAACTAGTAAAGACCATAGAAGAAGAAGGTTAGATTAAAGATCCTGCGAGTCTCTGGCTTTTTGTGAACTATTAAATGGTACATAAAAAGCCAGTCGAAACTCCAGGATATTATCATTTCCACCTTCACCTAATTCCGAAATGTTGTCTATATAATTGGTCATGGTATTTAACAGCCCTGTCTGTAGCCCCACTCCCCAATCATTAGGAAGAAAATATATGGCACCTACTGACGTAGGGAGCCTCAAAGTAAGCTGATTATAGGTTTCATCACTGTTCCTGGTATTGGTTTGGTCTAAAAGCTCATTGCCTGCCTCGTCTTTAGGTGTGAAACGAAACAAGCCTATACCCTGACTTATATAAACGATTAGCTTTTCTTTTTTGATGATGTTATAATGGAGATCATAGTTTAGGAAAAGGTAATTAGTTTTAAAATATCTATTTGGAATAGCATCCAGATTGTCAAACTGTCTGAATTGGCGGTTTTCGCCTCGCACACTTCCTATTCCTAAGTTAAAGTTGCCATTAAATTTATTGTTTTTATTCAGCAGTAGGCCTATATGAAACATAGCCCCATACTGATCATACCTGCTTAGCTCACCACTGTAAGCGCTCATAGATAGGCCAGTGTGTATCCATGGTGTTTTAAGCTCTTGTGCCCATGATGCACTAACGGTTAAAATGAGGGTAATGAAAAGTATTATGATTAAGCGCATATCTTACTAAATATAAAATAAAGTTATTGCGAAAAATAAGCTAAAAAAATAAAAGCCCTGATAATTGCTTACCAGGGCTTAAGAATATAGTAAAATAAACTTTTATATATCAGAGAAATCGAATGTTTCCAAGAATTTCGTGGTGAATTGACCACTTTGGAAAGATTCATCATCCATTAACTTCAAATGAAAAGGTATAGTAGTTTTAACTCCTTCTATTACAAATTCGCTTAAAGCTCTCTTCATTCTGGTTATCACTTCTTCTCTTGATTGTCCGCTTACAATAAGCTTAGCAATCATAGAATCATAGTTAGGAGGGATAGTATAGCCTGCGTATACATGGCTATCTACTCTCACACCATGGCCTCCAGGCATATGGAGGTTAGTGATTTTTCCTGGAGAAGGTCTGAAGCCATTTCTAGGGTCTTCAGCATTAATCCTACACTCCATAGAATAAAGATTAGGGAAGTAATTTTTACCTGAAATTTCAACTCCGGCAGCCACTTTTATTTGTTCTTTGATAAGATCAAAGTCAGTAACTTCCTCGGTGATAGGATGCTCCACCTGAATACGTGTATTCATTTCCATGAAATAAAAATCACCATTCTTATCTACAAGAAACTCTACTGTACCAGCTCCTTCGTATTTAATGGCTTCAGCACCTTTAATGGCTGCTTTACCCATTTTTTCTCTAAGTTTTTGACTTACAACGGGAGATGGTGTTTCTTCTACCAGTTTCTGGTGTCTTCTTTGTATAGAGCAATCTCTTTCAGATAAGTGACATACTCTTCCGTTTTTATCACCTACTACTTGAATTTCTATATGGCGAGGCTCTTCTACGAATTTCTCTAAGTATAGTCCGTCATTTCCAAAAGCAGCTCCAGCTTCTTGCCTAGCATCATCCCAGGCTTTTTTAAATTCGCTAGGGTTGTTTACTATACGCATCCCTCTACCGCCACCACCGGCAGTAGCTTTTAATATTACAGGATACTTGATTTTTTCAGCTATCTTGAGCCCTTCCTCCATATTTTTAAGGAGGCCTTCAGATCCAGGAATGGTAGGTACTCCGGCTTTCTTCATAGTATCTTTAGCCGTAGCTTTATCTCCCATCTGGTTGATCATTTCGGGGGAAGCTCCAATAAATTTAATATTGTATTCCTGACATACGGCGCTAAATTCTGCATTTTCAGAAAGAAATCCGTAACCAGGGTGTATTGCATCGGCATTAGTAATCTCTGCCGCTGCTATGAGGTTAGGTATATTCAGGTAAGATTCACTGCTGGGAGCTTTTCCTATGCACACTGCCTCATCAGCAAACCTAACATGAAGACTATCCTTATCAGCTAAGGAATAAACAGCCACGGTTTTGATATTCATTTCGCGGCAAGTTCTGATAATCCTTAAAGCTATTTCTCCTCTATTAGCAATTAATATTTTTTTAAACACGTTAGTTGATTTTAGTGCTAAATATCTTATTAAAACGAATCCCGAAATAATTCGGGATTAAATTCTATTTAAGAAGGATCTACCAGGAACAATACCTGATCAAACTCTACAGGGGAAGCATTTTCCACCATTACTTTTACGATAGTACCTGAAACTTCAGATTCTATTTCGTTGAAAAGCTTCATGGCTTCTATAATACATACAGGCTGCCCTTGCTCAATTTTATCACCAACGGCTACAAAGGGAGGAGAATCAGGGTTAGCTGATCTATAGAAGGTACCTATCATGGGTGACTTCACTTCTAAGTAGTTATTAGAAGGTTCCTGTGGTTTAGATGATTCAGAAGCTTCTGTTGCAGGAGTAGTGGGAGCCTGTGTAGGCGCAGAAACTGCTGGAGTCTGGCTTACCACAGGTGCACTTTCTACAAACTTAGTCTGTACTTCGGCATCGCGTTTTACAGAAAGCTTCAGCTCTTCTGTTTCAATGTTTACTTCATTGAGTCCTGATTTCGAGATGAAATCTATTAGGTCTCTTATCTCTTTAGTTTTCATTTAAGAAACAATTTTAATTTAAAACCTTATTCTTTTACTCGCTCAGAGTACGAATTAGTACGAGTATCAATTTTTATTTTGTCACCTTCATTTATAAACAAAGGAACCTGAATCTCAGCACCTGTCTCCAAGGTAGCTGGTTTAGATGCATTAGTAGCTGTATCTCCTTTGATACCAGGTTCTGTATAAGTGATGGTTAACTCTACAAAAGCGGGTAACTCAGTCCCAATAATTTTCTCTTCTTCAGCGTGGAATAAAACATCTATTTCCTGGCCATCTTTTAATAAACCAGGATTGTCTATCAAATGTTCTTCAACCACTACTTGTTCAAAGGTGGTGCTATCCATAAAGTGATAGCCTAAATCATCTTTGTATATAAACTGGTGAGGTCTTCTTTCGATCCTCGCTGTAGTTATTTTATGACCTGCAGAAAAGGTGTTTTCTACTACTTTACCAGTAGTAAGACTTTTTAATTTGGTTCTTACAAAAGCAGGACCTTTACCTGGTTTTACATGTTGAAATTCAACGATAGTGTAAAGGTCGTTGTTATACTCTAAGCATAAACCATTTTTAAAGTCGGCCGTCGTTGCCATAAATTAAATATTTTAAGTCAAATTAATTAATAAAAATTAATATCTAAACTATTTGGGGTCGTAAGCCCACTTTAAATAGATAGAGCCCCAGGTAAATCCACCTCCAAAAGCAGCCAGTACTAGATTATCACCTTTTTTGAGTTGAGACTCATAGTCCCATAGCAATAAAGGAATAGTACCGCCGGTAGTGTTACCATACTTTTGAATGTTCATCATTACTTTATCTTCAGTAACGCCCATTCGGTTAGCCGTAGCATCTATAATACGCTTGTTAGCCTGGTGAGCCACTAGCCAGTCTACACTTTCAGAAGTAAGGTTATTCCTTTCCATTATTTTGGCTGCATAATCCGCCATATTGGTCACTGCAAATTTAAATACAGTGGCACCATCTTGTCTAACATAGTGTTCATCAGCATTGATGGTCTCTATAGTAGCGGGGTAGCGGCTTCCTCCAGCTTTCATGTTTAAAAATTCAGCTCCTGAGCCGTCAGTTTTGTGGATAGAATCTATAATGCCATTGCCTTCTTCATTTGGCTCCAGCAATGCTGCCCCTGCTCCATCACCAAAGATGATACAAGTAGTACGGTCTTTATAATCTATGATAGAAGACATTTTGTCTCCACCTACAACTACTACTTTTTTGTAAACTCCGCTTTCAATAAACTTGGAGGCGGTAGTAAGTGCATATATAAAACCAGAACAAGCAGCGCTAATATCGTAACTAAAAGCATTTACAGCTCCTACTTCAGCAGAAATAATATTGGCAGTGGCAGGAAACACCATGTCTGGTGTAACTGTAGCACAAATAATAAGATCTACGTCTTCTGGGTTTGTGCCTGTTTTTTCAAGAAGTCCTTTTACCGCGGCAGTACCCATTACTGAGGTTCCTTTGCCTTCTCCTTTAAGGATTCTTCTTTCTTTTATACCAGTACGGGTGGTAATCCATTCATCACTAGTATCAACCATTGTCTCAAGTTCCTGGTTAGTTAGAATGTAATCGGGTACGTAACCATGAACTCCCGTAATAGCGGCTTTAATGTTAGCCATAATTTCAAATATATTTAATCTCCTAAGTGGTCCTTAATTTTCAAATGAATGTTGGTCTCTGCCATTTTTATGGCTAGTAGAGTCATGTTTTTTATTGCTTCTGCACTAGATACTCCATGTCCTATCACTACGTTTCCGTTAATACCTAAGATAGGACTACCGCCTATGGCTTCATAGTTAAAACTGTCAAAAAACTCATTTTTGATATTTCTTTTCTCAAGCAGGTCATAAAAGGTTTCAGCCATTTTCAATATTACATTACCTGTAAAGCCATCACAGACTATTACATCCGCTTTTTCATTGAAAAGGTCTCTACCTTCAATATTTCCTATAAAATTAAATTTTTTGCTGAGTTTAAACAGTTGGTATGCTGCCTGGGTAAGGAGGGTTCCTTTTTGCTCTTCTTCTCCTAAGTTCATAAGTCCAACTTTAGGATCATCGATTTCCAGCACGTGCTTGGCGTATAGAGAGCCTATTTCACCAAATTGATATAATACATCAGGCTTGCAATCGGCATTGGCTCCTACGTCCATAATTACGCCAAAACCACCTGATTCTTTAGGTACAAATCCTGCTATACCGGGTCTGATAATCCCTTCTATAGCTTTTATTGTAAACATAGCACCTACGTGCATGGCACCTGTGTTACCTGCACTACAAAAGGCATTTACTGCGCCTGATTTGAGCAATCCATAACCTACAGGAATGCTGGCAGTAGGTTTTTGAGAGAGTGCCTTTGTAGGGTGCTCACCCATTTCTATCACCTCATCAGCATGAAATATTTCTATGCTGGGGCTAGTAACATCGTATTCTTTAAGCTTAGCTTTTAATAAATCTTCTTTGCCTATTAATACGATCTTAATATCATCCGAAATCTCTTGTGAGGCTAACTTTGCTCCTAATACAGTACAGTCAGGAGCAAAGTCGCCACCCATTGCATCTAATGCAATCTTCACAAGCAATGCGATTAAGCCAGAACTTCTTTCTCCATTACCACTTTACCTTTGTAGTAAAGCTTTCCTTCGTGCCAAAAAGCACGATGAGGCAGATGGAATTCACCTGTAGTAGGACATACTGCAAGGTGCTTAGCTTCGGCTTTATAATGAGTCCTTCTCTTGTCTCTTCTCGTTTTTGACGTCTTTCTTTTAGGATGAGCCATTTCTAAATTTATTTAATTACTATATTCTTACTTCAATTTTTTTAATTTCTGCCATCTAGGATCAATGTCTTCATTTTGATCTTCGTCGGTATCAGGCATCGTTTCTGATGTATATATGATTTCATCAGATTCTTCATCTTCATTATACCTGGGGTGCAGTTTTTTCATAGGAATTGAGATCATTATGAACTCATATATAAACTGCGCCAAATTTATTCTTTGTCTGTCTCGAGGGATGATCATGATTTCCTCACTAATCTCTTCTTCCTCATCGCCAAACTTTAATATTATCTCATTATCGGTATTAATAGGATGATCAAATAAATCAAGACTTCGATCACATGATAATTCTACCGTTACTTCAATATGAGTATTTAGTTTAATGAAAGTCTCTGTTTTTTCAAGAGTAACCTTCACTTCGCCGTTTCCTTTGTCTATTAAGCTTTCAGGAAAAGCATCGAAGAACTTATTACCAATTTGAAACTGATAATCATGATCGCCACTTTTAAGCTTAAAAACATCTATGTTGAAATTATCTAGCTCGCTTCTAGCCATTCTTACCAATTTAAGGATGCAAATGTAGAAGATATTTCTGATTAGAAAAAGAACTAAAAAGTTTTTCTAACGGAGAAGGGGTGCTAAGGTTACAAAAGGTCAGGTATATCGCTCAAAAATAATAGGTCTTATTTCTTCTTTTGAATAATTATCGAACTCTTCTTTTAAAAATTGAACGACATCTTTTTTAAACCCTAATTTGATGGCTATGTCTATGCAGAAGATGATTTCACTGTCAAATATCTTCTTATCTATAATCATAAGCTCGATGCAGCTATAGAGGTATTCGAATTTTTGATTATCAGAAAGAGCACCATAGGAGCCTATTGGTTCGGGGTTAAGCATAAGCTCTTCCACGCTATCTTCAGGAAAATTTTTTAGTTTGGCAATTTTATATATTAATTCTTTTTCTTCAGAATCGAAGTTTTTGTCAACTTCTGCCAGTTGTATTAATATACTTAGTTGTTTCCTGGTAATGATGTCCATTCTGTATTTATATATAAATAATTTAGGTTGGGCCTAAAATTAATCTTTTTATATCAATTAACATAAGTGCTTCTTAAATAGTTATAAGTGCACTAATACTTCAACCATCGGCTGAGCTTGGGTCTGAATACTCTTTGTCTTTATTATGATTGTCATAAATATCTTTGGCCATATAAATAGCTTGAAGCATAGATGATTCACTAGCTATGTTTTTGCCTGCGATGTCATAGGCAGTACCATGGTCAGGAGAGGTTCTTATAACAGGTAAGCCGGCCGTGAAATTAACGCCGTTTTCAAATGCCAGGGTTTTAAAAGGTATCAGGCCCTGATCATGATACATGGCCAAAACGGCATCAAATTTTGTGTAATCGTTTTTACCAAAAAAGCCATCAGCAGGGTAAGGGCCAAATACTAACTTGCCAGCACTTTTAAATTGATTAATTACTGGCTTAATTACATGGTCGTCCTCCTTTCCTAAAAGGCCATTTTCACCAGCGTGAGGGTTTAGGCCAAGAAGTGCTATTTTTGGTTTTTGAATACCAAAATCATTTCTTAGAGAAGATTCCATTATATTCAGCTTCTGTGTAATGAGCTCTTTTGTAAGTTTTTTGCTTACATCTTTAAGAGGTAGGTGGCCAGTAACAACTCCTATTTTAAGGTTATCAGTGGCCATAAACATTAGACTTTCTTTAGCTCCAAATTTTTGAGTGAAGTACTCTGTATGCCCTGCAAACTTAAATTGATCGTTTTGTATATTGTTTTTATTTATAGGAGCGGTAACTATGGCATCTATAAGACCTTGCTTTAGGTGTTGGGTAGCTTTTTCCAATGCTAGAAAAGATGATTTGCCTCCACCTTCTGTTACTTCACCTGTATTGATTTCAATCATTTCATTCCAGCAATTCACCACATTAATTTTTCGGTTCTGGAATTTGCCATCATCTTTGATCTGAGTAAAATTGAAATCCTCATATTTTAAGGTTTTTTTATAAAATGAAAGCACCTTTGATGACCCATAAATAACAGGGGTGAGATAATTAAGTAAACGGTTATCTCTGAGTGATTTAATGATTACTTCTGGACCTATTCCATTGATGTCTCCTATAGTAATTCCGATTCTTGGTTTATCCTGATGTTTTGAATGATTGCTCATTATTTTTTCTATATCTTTAGCCGCCACCTGAAGACAGAAGGCGGAATTCTTGTGTTAAAGGTGTATGCAATTTAAATTTTTTTCTTTTCATTGAAAAAACATGGTTAAACCTAAAAAACATCTAGGTCAGCATTTTCTTAAGGATAATGACATCGCTCGTGATATAGTGAAGGCTGTAAAGCAGCATAAAAAAGGAATGAAAATATTGGAAATTGGGCCAGGAACGGGCGTTTTAACTCAATTTTTAATGGAAGACTATGCTGATGACATAATACTTATTGATCTTGATAGAGAGTCTATTAATTATTTAGAAAAGCATTATAGTGAAATAAAAGAAAATATTATATACGGAGATTTTCTTAAGCTAGATCTCCGAGAGCGCTTGGGAGAAGAGTATATAGTGATCGGAAACTTTCCTTATAACATTTCTTCGCAAATCTTCTTTAAGATATTGGATGATAAAGAAAAGGTTGTGGAAGTGGTGGGCATGCTGCAGAAGGAAGTAGCAGAGCGACTGGCGTCTCCTCCAGGCAATAAAAACTATGGTATATTAAGTGTCTTATTACAGGCATATTATGATATAGAATATTTGTTTACTGTAGGAAGAGAGGTTTTTGATCCGCCGCCAAAGGTGCAGTCTGGTGTGATAAGGTTAGTGAGGAATGATAGGCAAGCGTTAGATTGTGATGAAGACCTTTTTAAAAGAGTGGTGAAGCAGGGTTTCCAAAACAGAAGGAAAACCTTGCGCAACGCACTAAAACCGTTAAATTTGACAGATGAAGTAAAGCAGCTTCCTGTACTAAACAAGCGCGCTGAAGAGCTTTCTGTGAAAGAGTTTGAGGAATTGACTAATACCGTTGCTATTGGAAGAATTAATGAAGTTTGAATTAACAAATGATTTTCGCGAGCGCTTTTCACAGGCTGTGGATGAGCGTGATGAAGCTTTTATTATAGCATCTTTGGAAGGAGAAAAGCCTGCGGATATTTCGGCTCTGTTGCATGAGTTTGAAACTGAAGATTCCAAATACGTTATAGATTTACTTCCATCAGAAGTGAGAGCTGATATTATCAATGATCTTGATGAGGATATCAGAAGCCGTTTTCTAAGGGTTTTTGAACCCACAGAAATTACTGAGATCGTTAATCATCTTGACTCTGACGATGCCGTTGACATCTTAAATGAGCTGCCAATTAAGGAGCGAGAGGAGGTTATTGCCTGCATAGATAATCAGGAGAAAGAGGCTAACATACTTGATCTACTAAGGTATGATGAAGATGTAGCTGGTGGTCTTATGGCTAAAGAGTTGATCAAGGCTAATTTAAACTGGAGTGTAGTGCGGTGTATTGAAGAAATACGTCGGCAGGCTGAAAATGTACAGAAACTTTATTCTGTATATGTGGTAGATGATAATGATAAACTGCTAGGCCGCGTATCTCTAAAGAAAATTATTCTGGCTGAAGATAATATGCATATAGCGGATATTTATGACCCAGGTGTTACTTCTGTGGAGACTTACATGTCAGAAGAAGAAGTGGCACAAGTGATGCGTAAATATGATTTGGAAGCTGTACCAGTAGTTAATATGCAAGGTAAGTTATTAGGAAGAATTACCATTGATGATGTGGTGGATGTAATTACCGAGCTGGCAGATGAAGAAAGACAGATGATGTCTGGTATTTCTGAAGATGTAGAGGAGGCGGATAGTATTTGGATGCTTACCAGAGCCCGATTGCCCTGGCTTATAGTAGGGGTCATGGGAGGCTTTATAAGTGCCAGGCTCATAGGCGTTTTTGAGGAGGAACTTACCAGAATAACAGCTATTGCTTTTTTTATACCCCTTATTCAGGCTACTGGGGGTAACGTAGGTATACAATCTTCATCTATAGTACTGCAAAGTTTGGCTAATCCTTCTGCTTTTAATGATAGTATGCAGAAGAGGCTTTTTAAAGTGTTTGTAATAGCCGCTTTAAATGGAGCAGTACTGGCTACGCTAGTTTATGGAGGCAACTTGCTTACAGGCGGTGCTGTTAATTTGGCCTTAGTGGTTTCTACAGCTTTATTTTGTGTGGTACTGATAGCTTCTTTAATAGGTACTATTACCCCGCTTATTTTACATAAGTTTGGGTTTAATCCGGCATTGGCTTCGGGGCCATTTATAACTACTACTAATGACCTTATGGGCTTAGCCATTTATTTTTATACTGTACATCTTTTATTATGAATTGTCTTATTGCAGATTATATGCATGATAGTCTTCAGCAGTTGCTGCTGGATATTGGCGTGCAACCAGATTATCGACCCACCATTACGAGAGAGGATATTTTAGAGATCATATCAGATTATGAAGGTCTTATTATTCGGAGCAAAACGCGTATAGATGAGGAAGTAGTTAGTAAAGCCTCAAAACTTTTGTTTATTGCTAGAGCCGGAGCAGGCATCGATAACCTGGATGAAGAGGCTATAGAAAAACGAAATATTAAAATATTTAATGCGCCTGAAGGAAATAGAAATGCATTAGGAGAACATACACTAGGTCTGTTGCTTTCTTTGATGAACAATATAGCGCGTTCTGACAAGGAAGTGAGAGAATATACCTGGGATAGAGAAGGAAATCGTGGATATGAGGTGGAAGGGAGAACGGTAGCTCTCTTGGGTTACGGCCACATGGGAGGATCTTTTGCTAAAAAAGTAAAAGGAATGGGTACTCGTGTTATTGCTTATGATAAGTATAAAAATGACTTCTCTGATGATGTAGTGGAAGAAGTTTCCATGGAAGAGGTTTATAAAGAAGCAGATGTGTTTAGTATACACGTGCCTTTAACCTCGGAAACAAAATCATTGGTAGATTATAATTACATAAGTAAGTTTAGAAAAAATTTTTACCTATTGAATACTTCACGAGGTGAGGTTGTATCTTTAGATGGAGTATGTAAGCACATAGAGGAGGGCAAAATTATAGGTGCAGGACTGGATGTGCTTGAGAATGAAAAACTTAAAACTTTGAGCGAAAAGCAGAAAAAATCATTTGACTATTTAGTTAATTCAGATAAAACATTACTTACACCGCATATTGCAGGATGGTCGTTTGAATCGTATGAAAGGATAAATGAAGTGTTGGTAGGTAAGATAAGAGGCTTTTTAAGTAAAAGAAAATAAGAGATATTACATTTTGTAATTCAAAATTGTTATTGAATATAACTTATTTTTTGCTAATATAGCCCTCTACGGATAGTTTATAGTTAGTTTTAATTTTTTGGTATAAAGCGCCCAATGTTGCTTAAAAATCGTAATAAAAAATTTTTAGAATATGTAAATTCAATTGTTGAAAAGCCATTGCTCACATCTGCAATTGTGCTAGTGGTCTTGACAATAATTGTTCTGGGGTTAAGTATGTCTTATTACTTGTCTGAGTTTCATGACTTTTTCGGGCAAGTATTGGCGGAGGCGCACGGCATGCTTTTCGATATAGCTGTGATAGGTATGTTGATTTTCTGGCTTAATAAAAATGGAGAAATTAGGCAGAGAATAAGGACATATAGAGATGAAATAGACGATTTCCGTTTATGGGAATCAGAAGAGGCTGCTTTTAGAACTGTGGGTAATATAAAACGACTTAACAGACATAATATTCATGAGATTAATCTCGTGAATTGTCATTTGGCTCGTACTAATCTTAACTATGTTAATCTATCAGGCTCTAACCTTAATTCGGCAGATATTTCAAATGCGTTCTTAATAGAGACTAATTTGGAAAATACCAGATTGAATCAAACCAATATGGAAAACTCTAACCTGAATCAGGCTTCTCTAAAAGGTGCCTACGCCAGCGGAGCTAACTTTAAAGATGCTTATTTGATTAAGGCCCAGCTAGAAAATGCCTTTCTAATAAAAACGAATTTTAAAAATGCCTTTTTGATGGAAGCTAACCTTAGAAATTGCTATCTTACAGGTGCAAACTTCGAAAATGCGAGCCTATATAAGGCAGATCTAAGAGGAGCTAAGGGGCTGACGATAGACCAGCTCACTCAGGCTAAGACGTTGTACCTAGCGCAGTTTGATGATGAGATTTTGAGCCAAATAAGAACGAATATGCCAGAATTGGTAGGCAAGTAGTTTTAGGCTTACATTTTGAACATCAATTAGGAAATATTAACTTTGTACTACAGAAAATACGACTAAATTAAATCAAACGGTTTCATTTCAGAGGCCGTTATTTGTTTTTTATATAGATTATAAAATTGAAAAAATATGGGACAGGTTGCATACTATACTAAAGAAGGTTTAGATAAGTTAAAAACCGAGCTTAATGAACTCAAGACCAAAGGCAGGTCTGATATAGCTAAACAAATTGCTGAAGCAAGAGATAAAGGTGATTTAAGTGAGAATGCGGAATATGATGCAGCTAAAGATGCTCAAGGGCATTTGGAGGCTAAGATAGCGCAGTTGGAAGAGGTGGTAGGAAATGCCAGGGTAATTGATGAAAGCAGCATTGATACTTCAAAGGTTTCTATTCTTTCTAAAGTGAAAATAAAGAATAGTAAAAACGGAGCTGTGTTTACGTATTCATTGGTGTCAGAAGAAGAGGCGGATCTTAAAGCCAGCAAAATATCAGTGCAATCTCCGATCGGTAAAGGGTTACTTGGGAAGAAGGAGGGAGATACAGCCAAGATTCAAACTCCTGGCGGTGAAATTGAATTTGAAATTGTAGAAATTGGAATCTGATGTCTTCTATATTTACCAAAATAATTAATAGAGAAATCCCTGGTCATATAGTGGCTGAGGATGATGATTTTATTTCTTTTTTAGATATCAGCCCACTAGTGCATGGTCACTGTCTTGTGGTGCCGAAAAAAGAGGTGGATTATATTTTTGACCTAGATGATGAAACGCTTTCAGGTCTAAACATCTTTGCTAAAAAAGTGGCAAAGGGAATAGAGAAGGTTGTGCCATGTCTCAGAATAGGAGTGGCTGTGATAGGTGTAGAGGTTCCTCATACACACATTCACCTGGTTCCGTTAAATGCAGTAGGAGATATTAACTTTGCTAAACCTAAGCTTAGCCCTTCTCAGGAAGAGCTTGCTCAGATGGCCGAGAAAATTAAGGAAACTATCGAGGCTAATTAGATAAAGTCGATATCTACGTTGTAAGGATACCTCATGAGCATCGAGAGTGCTTTTTCAACGGTTAGATCTCCAAAAAGAACATCATAAAGGGCCTCCGTAATAGGGGCTCTTTTTTTTGCAGATTCAACCATCTTTTTTGCAATTCTAACCGTATTTACTCCCTCAGCAACCTCTTCCATAGTAGAGATAATCTCATCTAGAGATTCTCCTTGAGCAAGTCTGTATCCTACCGTATAGTTTCTACTTAATGTACTGTTACAAGTGGCCACTAAGTCACCAATACCAGCTAATCCGAGGAAAGCGTGGACATCACCGCCCATAATTTTGCCTAGATGGATCATTTCTACCATTCCTCGACTGATAAGTAGTCCTTTGGCATTTTCTCCAAGTCCTAGTCCACTGAGTGCGCCAGAAGCTATAGCAATAATGTTTTTAAGCACACCAGCGAGTTCTATGCCTATAAGATCGTTATTTCCATATACCTGAAAGCGATCGTTTCTAAGTAGCCTTTCGCCTTCTTTAATAACTTCCCAATAATGGCTGGCCACTACCGTGGCTGCAGGTTGTGCCTTTGCCATTTCTTTAGCTAGGTTAGGCCCTGCAAGGCAGCCAACTCTGATTACTACACTTTCATCCATGATTACTTCGCTCATAGTTTTAATGTTTTCACGAGTAAGCTCTTTGGTAGAATCTAAGGTTTCTCCTTTTGGGAGAGATATGTCAAGACCTTTGGTTCCGTGAATAAGAATATGATATGGATGAAGGTAGGGTGAAAGCTGCTGCATCATAGAGCGAAAGGCTGATGATGGAACAATAGGAAATATAACATCACAAGCGCTGGCCAGATAGCTTAAATCTCCGGTAGCGGTTATGTTGGTATGAAGCTTTTGTCCCCTGTTCTCCTTTTGCTCGGCAATTTTTCTTATGGTCTCGCTATCCCTGGCGTATAAAAGCACTTCGCTCTTTTCTGCAAGAATGTTAGCTATTGCAGACCCAAAGCTACCAGCTCCTATTACCCCTACAGGTTTTTTAGATATATTCTTCGAGGCCATAGCCATCAGTTCGGTTATGATAATAATATAAAGTCTTCATATCATGCGTGATGATATCACCTTTTTTGTTAAAAAGAAGAGGTCTTTTTGTGTGATACATACCCACGTTGCTGATGCCTAACTTTATTACTTCGTCAATGTCATTTTTTAAATGGGGAGCAATATTAACCATTTTCTTTTTCTTGAGTTTATAGACTTCCTCTCTTAATCTACCAAAGCACTCTTTAAACTCGTTGTATTCTATGATGAGATCCTCTTCTGGCAGTCTGAGTACATCATACAGGTCTAGCTTATGGTACTTTTTCTTCCATATTTCAAATGCAGTGAAAGCAACTAAATGGCTGGCAAAAACCCTGTTAATACGATGAAATTCCTTAACAATGATTTTGCTTAAGCGGCGGGTGTACTCATCTTCTCTTTGCGGGTCAATATTAATCTCACCTTGATGTGTGAAATAATCTCGAGTGTCTATAAACCTGCCATGCTGATCGATACTGCGGCCCTGATTGTCTACATAATTACCCAAAAGGTCCATGCCTTTACCAATAGATACTGAAATATCGGATCCCTTGGTGAAAAACTTGAGCATAAACTTAAGCATTTTGTAAGAAGTGGAATATTCATCATTTTCCAGATAATATTTTCCACCTCCCAGTCGCTTTAAGTGCTCATGTATGAGAGCGGGCGCTTCAAGTACAAAGTTGTAATTGATAGTAACAGGAACAATAAATATTTTTTTGCCGCTGTTGTCTGGGTGCTTCATGAAAGTATTTCGTTGAGCTTCCATGGCTGTGCTGAGAAGTCCAAGTTTAAGGTGACTTTCTATTTGCCCTGATCTGGAACGTGTGCCTCCCGGAAAGAAAAGGCTATGAGCTCCTTCTTGCAAAGCAAGGTTGGAATACATTTTCAATGTCTCCAGATATATGAAATTCTTTTTTCTTCTATCTACTTTATAAGCACCCAGGCTATTCATAAAGTAGGCGAAAATTTTAATATTAAATAGATTTAGTCCTGCGCCATAAATAAATGCAGGTAAGCCTAATACATGTATTACCCATCCTATAAGTACAGAATCAAGGTTACTGAAGTGAGTAGGAACCATCACCACAGTGCCTATTTTAGCCAGCTTTCTTAATTGCTTAGCTTTTCCAGTGATCTGTATTTTGTCTCTGAGGGTATATTGATTCCTGAAAAATGCACCAAATCTCTTTACCCGAGTGGCATTGAGTAAGCGGGCGAAACCAAATTTTATGATTTCACGGGCCAGTTTATACCTGCTTTTTTTGAAGTTACCAGCTATTTCCTGAGCATAACGTCGGATGATTCGTCTTAAGATCTCCTCCTCTTCAGTTCTGGATTCTGGTTTTCCTGCAAGTTCAAGCAGGTCATTTTTCACATTTTCCCAAAATTTATATTCGTCAGGAGGATCTACTCTCCACGGGTTTTGCTTTATTCTCAGCTTTTCTCTGTGCAGGGTGGTTTCTAGCTCTTCACGTAGCTCCTGAGTGCCAGGGTTTTCTTCAGTAACTCTTTTCAGCGTTTCTTCTACCGTACGCTCTATAAACTCTTTTCTTCTTTTATTTAACTGTACTACAGGCCAGTGCTTGGTGCCTGGAAGAATGGGTTTGTAGGATTTATTTTTAGACTTGCCTTTAGGCTTCATTAGAAAGTTTTTGTGAACCTCAAATATACAGGAAACTACAAAATAAGAGACTATACCTCTTTTATATATTCCAAAGGAATCTTGTGATGAATAACAGGTTCGAGCTCCTCATTGTTAGAACTAGATAGAAATGATACTTGAGCACTGCCATTAGGAAAGGAAAGTATCACTTCATCTGGCCTAATTTGTAGTTGTTTCATTTGATAGTTAAAATACAACCTTATAGGCTCATCTGGTATAAATTCCCCATTTTTTTGAGCATTTACCCACTGATGTTTTGGGTATACAAAATAATAGAAGTCAAGCGCTTCTTTATTTCTTATAAATGTTCTTACGTACGAAGAAAAACTTTTCAGATGAACGGTGGGTGAAGGTATGAAGAAGTCATAATTTTTGATGGAGGTGTGTATGGTTAATACTTTTGTTCCTTGAACCCCATAATATATAAGGAGTACACCTATGAACGCTAAAGAAAATAGTAACCATACGTTAAAGTAATGGTGGAATAGGGCATGAAGACTTAAAGGTGTTAATATTCCTCCTATAACCAGTGGAAGTAATATCAGTCTGTGACCAAAGGATATTTCTTGAATGCTTTCTAGGGAGAATGGACTTAAAATGCCTTTTTCCTTAACAAAAAGGTGGTTTTTAGATAAAAAGCAAGCATTTTTCATGTCCTTTGCCTTGCGTAGATAGCAAAATGCAATTACTGACTCATCACCTATATGCATAACTTACAGAACTTTACTGATAGCTTTAGAAAATACCTGAAACATGCTTCGGAAGTTTTTTAGTACTTCTTGAATAAATTCCTCACTTACAATTTCTTTTAGGTCATTTTCTCCCGTTATATCTAGTTCATTGATTTTAAAAGACTGCTCCATGCTCCCTTGCTCTATCTTTATGATATATTTTCCATTCCAATGGAATAAGGTGATTTTACAATCTTTATGGGGTATTTCTCCTACTACTCTCATTTGTTTCTTCTTTTACTGTTACAAGTATAGGTAATAATGGTTTATAAGACCTTTATGATTTATTTTTAAAATTAAGTATACCCAAATTAAATTCTGAAATTTATGTAACTTATTCCTTAAATTTAATGTTCAATATAACCAGAATCATTTCATCGTTTTTGTGAATAGCTACATTAAGAATATAATCAGATTTACGGCTTTTTCGGTCCTGTCATTTTTTGTGTCATTTACTAATGAAGTGCAGGCTACCCATTTGAGGGCCGGAGAAATAATAGTAAGAAGGATATCCTGTGATGCTAATAAATATGAGATTACCATCATAGTTTATACTGATACTGGTTCAGATGTGAGGTTTGGAGAAGGACTGCTAGATTTTGGTGATGGCACTGAACCTCTGCCTCTTCCTCAGATAGATAATACTTCTAGAGGAGATTTAGGAAAGGATGTAGGTACAGCCAGCTTTACTACTGTTCATACTTATTCTTCAGCCGGCCGATTTAAGATAGGCTATGTAGAAGCCAATAGAAATGAAGGCGTTCTTAATATTAACAACTCAGTAAATACCACCTTTTATGTAGAAACAGAGATTTTTATAGATCCATTTGTGGGTTGTAATAATTCTCCTGTTTTACTTATTCCGCCTATCGATAGGGCCTGTCCTGGAGTAGCTTTTTATCATAATCCGGGAGCGTATGATCCTGATGGAGATAGTTTGTCCTATGAATTGGTAACTCCTAAAATGAGTTTAGGAACCAATGTAAATGGCTACGAGCATCCTAATGATCGCCAGTTTTATAATAGCTATTCAAATGCTAATGAAGATATGGATGGTCCTCCGGATTTCGAGATAGATCCTTTAACAGGAGAGTTGACTTGGGATTCTCCGGGAGCGATAGGAGAGTATAATATTGCTTTTGTGGTAAGAGAATGGAGGTTTATAGCAGGAGAGTGGGTTCAAATGGGTTTTGTAACTCGTGATATGCAAATTATAGTAGAAGATTGTGAGAATGAGAGACCTGAGCTTATTATTCCTGAAGATATATGTGTAGAGGCAGGGGAGTCAGTAGAAGAAGCCATTATAGGCACTGATCCTGATGGTGATCAGGTCAAGATTGAAGCGGCTTCTCTTGTTTTTTCTAAAGGGGCCACATTGGAGCCTGATTCAGTTTTTAGAAATTCTCCTCTAACGGCAGATTTTAAATGGCAAACTTCATGTGAAGATATAAGCCTAACCCCATATAAGGTAACTTTCAAAATATCAGACAATCCTCCTAATGGACCTTCTTTGGTGAGTTTTGCTACCTGGAACATTACGGTCGTAGGACCAGCTCCGGTGCTTGTAGCTGCTAATCAAGAAAATCAAAGTATTGTTTTAGATTGGGATGCATACACTTGTAAGAATGCAGACCAGATACAGGTATGGAGAAGGGTGGATAGTAATCCTTATGAGCCTGATGATTGTGAAACAGGTATACGAGAAGAGGCCGGCTATCAGCTTTTAACTGAAGTTGATGCAAACTCCGTAAGTTATAGAGACAGCGACCTGTCTCCAGGGGCAAAATATTGTTATAGATTAGTAGCTACTTTTCCAAGTCCTTATGGTGGAGAGAGTATAGTTTCTAATGAAATTTGTTCTGAACCAACATTAGCCACCGAACCAGTAATTACCAGGGTAAGTGTAGATGTTACAGACCAAGCAGATGGAAGGATTACTCTTGAATGGCGTGAGCCGTTTGATTTAGGAACATTAACAGCTCCTTTGTTCTATAGAATTTATAGGTCTGAAGGTCAAACAGGAAGTGCTAACCGAGTGATGTTGGTTGATAAATTTAAAGTGGACAGTACAGACCCTATATTGTCTACTTATAAGGATAGTCTTCTTAATACAACAGATCTTTCCTATAATTATGAAGTAGTGCTACTCGATGGAGACGATGAAATTCCCTCAGCCGGTACAGCTACCAAGGCTTCTAGTGTAAGATTGACTCCTGTGCCTCAGCTTAAAAAAATTAGATTGGAATGGGAGGCTGTAGTGCCGTGGTCTAATAGTATTGTAAATCCTCCGGAAGATAGCAAGCATTTAATATATAGAGGAGAGGAAGGAGCTAAGGAAGATGATTTAGTGTTGATTGATGAAGTGGATGTGACACAATTTGGGTATGTGTATATTGATTCTGGTCAATATGATAATACGGAGCTTAGAGATGATCGGATATATTGTTATCGTATCATGACCAAGGGTACATATGGTAATCCCGATATATATTCACCTTTGTTGAACTACTCTCAGATAGTTTGTGCTCAGCCTAGTGATACGGTTCCTCCATGTAAGCCTTCGGTTACCATTTCTCAACCTGATTGTAATAGCAACTCTTGTGGTTTTACTGATTTTGAAAATGTATTAACCTGGGATGTTGGTTTTGAAGGAAGCTGCGAGAGTGGTGATGTAGCCTATTATGAGGTGTATTATGCAGAGAGTACAGAGGCTGAATTTGAAATTATAGCAAATGTTGAAACGGCTTCATTCACTCATAGAGGCCTAGATTCTTATAAAGGGTGTTATAAGGTTAGGGCGGTAGATCGATCAGGAAATATGAGTGAGTTTAGTGAATCGTTTTGTATTGATAACTGCCCGCATTACGAGTTGCCTAATCTGCTTACCCCTAACAATGACAATTGTAATGACTTATTTAGCGCCTATGGGCAGGAAGGTAATATGCAAGATGAAAATGGGCAGATCATTAGTCAATGTGGAGAGGTTTTAGATCCTACTAAATGTGCCAGATTTGTTGAGTCAGTAGACTTTACTGTATTTAACAGATGGGGTAAAAAGGTATACCACTATAAAGGAAAATCGGGATCAGAAAATGGCATTTATATTAACTGGGATGGTAGAGATGAAACGGGAGCTAATTTATCATCAGGAGTGTATTATTATCAGGCTGATGTAACCTTCGATGTGGTAGACCCATCTAATGCGAAACAACAGTTTAAAGGATGGATACACATAATGAGGTGATATTGCCAAAAGAGAAGGAAATTATATTCTTTGATGGGGTGTGCAATTTATGCAATGGCTTTGTCAACTATATTATAGATAGAGATACTCAAAAACAGTTTGTATTTGCGTCATTACAGTCAGAGCAGTCTAAAAATATACTCCAAAATTATGACTTCGACCCCTCTAGGCTTAGCTCGGTAGCTTTATTGCAAAGTAATGGAGAGCTGCTGGTAAAGAGTGATGCAGCACTGAAGATACTCACTAAGCTGGGAGGAGGGCTTAAGTGGCTTTCTGTTTTTTATATATTCCCTTCATTTATGAGAAACCTTTTTTATGATATTATAGCCAGATATCGCTATAAATGGTTTGGGAGAAAGGATCAATGCAGGATACCTACGCCAGAGTTAAAGCAACGTTTTTTAGATGCTTATTAAAAATCTACTATTTTTGCCCTCTAATTATTGACTGTTAAGGTCTAAAATCTATTTTAAACACAACCATTAATTATAATATGAAGGCATTTGTATTCCCAGGACAGGGAGCTCAGTTTACAGGAATGGGTAAAGAGCTGTATGATAACAATGAGCAGGCGAAAGGTATGTTTGAAGCCGCTAATGATATTCTTGGGTTTAAAATCACAGATATAATGTTTGCAGGATCAGCTGATGACCTGAAGCAAACTAACGTTACACAACCTGCGGTTTTTATTCACTCTGTGGTGTTAGCATCTCAGGCAGAAAATTTTGCTCCAGATATGGTGGCAGGTCACTCTTTAGGTGAATTCTCTGCGTTGGTGGCCAATAAAACCCTTACTTTCGAAGATGGCCTTAAGCTGGTTTCTCAGCGAGCGCAGGCTATGCAGAAGGCATGTGAGAAAAATCCTTCTACTATGGCAGCAGTGCTAGGCCTGGAAGATGCCGCTGTGGAAGAAGTTTGTGCTGCTATTGACGGGATAGTAGTAGCTGCTAATTATAATTGCCCAGGGCAGCTGGTAATATCTGGTTCTAATGAGGCTGTAGCTGAGGCTTGTGTTAAGCTTAAAGAAGCAGGCGCTAAAAGAGCATTGCCGCTTGCCGTAGGAGGAGCTTTCCACTCACCTTTGATGGAGTCAGCGCAAGTAGAATTAGAGACTGCCATAAAGGAAACAACATTTTCTACTCCTATATGTCCGGTATATCAGAATGTAAATGCTCAACCAGCGTCTGATATAGAAGTAATCAAAACTAATTTAATAGCTCAGCTTACGGCTCCAGTGAAATGGACGCAGTCTGTTCAACAAATGGTGGCAGATGGTGCTACAGAATTTGTGGAATGTGGCCCAGGAAAAGTATTGCAAGGGCTAGTGAAAAAAATCGCTTCAGGTGTAGAGGTGAGCGGAGTTAGCTAATCAATTCGTTTTACTTGCAGCGAATCAATACACTTATAAAGTAGCTCCTGATTACTGGCCTTTAAAATTGGGTGAATGTAATCTGGAGCTATTTCTGTTAATGGCTCTAAGGTGAATTTTCTTTCAGGTATTCCGGGGTGGGGAATAATGAGATTTTCATTTTCAATCACTTCTTGGTGGTAATAAAGAATATCTATATCAATAACTCTGCTGCCCCATTTTTCTAATCTTACCCTACCTAAATCACTTTCAATTTTCTGGATTTTACCTAAAATGCTTTCTGCAGATAGCTCAGACTGTACTTTTAATACTTGATTGTAAAAAGAGGGTTGATTTTCCTTGCCCCAAGCAGCGGTCTCATAAAGAGCTGATGAATTAATAATAGTGCCTATTTCATGAGATATCAGGTTTCTAGCCTGATCTAACATGTTTTTTTTATCACCTAAATTAGAGCCTAAGAGTAAATATATTCCTTCCATCATAAATATGCTCAAAAATAGAAATCTGCCATTATTTATGTATTGTTTAGTTGCTATTTTTGTTAGATTATAATGTAGAATGACCGCTCCCCTGAGGAGAGAATGGCTCTTTTTACTAATAGTTTATATTTGATATGAAACCGGTGGTGTAAGCTGCTACTACTTAACTTTTAAATTTTAGATATTAATGAAATTCTTAAGAAATTTTCTGGCCTCATTTTTAGCGCTGGTAATCTTCAGTGTGCTGGGAGTGCTGGTTTTTGTTGGCGTTATAGCGGTTATGTCGGCAGAAGAGACCGTCAAGGTCTCCTCCAAAAGCATACTTCATCTTAATTTGGATCGCCCTATCTCAGAGGTGGAATTTGAAAACCCTTTTGGGGAAGTAGGGATTGTTGCCAGCTCGCCTAGTTCAATAGGATTAGTACAGCTGAAGGAGGTCATAGCTCATGCTAAGAGCAATGAAAATATTGAAGGTATATTGTTGGAATCTCCTAGACTCATGGCGGGAAAGGCCACTGTAGAAGAAATAAGGATGGCATTGGAGGATTTTAAATCCTCAGGAAAGTTTGTGGTTGCTTATGGAGAGTATTATACAGAGGGGGCTTATTATCTTGCTTCAGTGGCTGATGAAATATATATGCACCCGGAAGGAGATTTGGAGTTTAATGGATTATCTGCCAATGTTACTTTTTTGAAAGGCTTATTTGATAAGTTAAATATTGAACCTCAAATATTTAGAGTGGGCCAGTTTAAAAGTGCGGTGGAGCCTCTCATGCGTACTGATATGAGTGAGGAAAATAGACTTCAGCTTACTTCTATGCTTAATAGCATAAATAATCACTCTATAGCTAATGTAGCTAAAAGTAGAGGCTTGTCAGAAGCAGATGTGAAGCAAATGTCTGAGGAAATGTTGGCAAGACAACCAGAAGATGCCGTAAAGTATGGTTTGCTAGACAGTCTCACTTATTATGATGGAGTGATTTCATTTTTAAAGAAAAAAGTGGGAAAAGATGAGGATAAAGACCTTTCATTAGTAAAATATGAAAAGTATAAAAAGAATGTAGGAAGCTTTAAAAGCTCAGATAATGAAGTGGCTGTGATTGTTGCTTCAGGTGAAATAACTTCTGGAGAAGGTGATATGAATACTATAGGTTCCGATTCATTTGTTAAAGAAATAAGAAAAGCTAGAAAGGATGATGGTATAAAAGCGATAGTGCTAAGGATAAATTCTCCAGGAGGCAGTTTTGTAGCTTCTGATATTATGTGGAGAGAAATTAAATTGACCAGTGAAGTAAAGCCTGTGATTGCTTCTATGTCTGATGTGGCTGCATCAGGAGGTTATTATATGAGTATGGCTTGTGATACCATTGTGGCTCAGCCCAACACTATAACTGGTTCCATTGGTATTTTTGGTGTTATCTTTAATTTTAAAGATTTCCTTAATGATAAATTAGGGGTAACCAATGAGGAAGTTAATACTGGAAAATTTTCAGGTATGCTTACTGTAACAAGGCCTTTGACTGAAGAAGAAAAGGCTATTGTACAAGAGGACATTAACAATGGATATGAGACTTTTGTAACTAAAGCGGCTCAAGGAAGGGGTATGACTGTAGATAATATTAAATCAGTGGCCTCTGGACGAGTATGGACAGGAGAGCAGGCTAAAAACAATGGATTGGTAGATATTTTAGGTGATTTTGATGATGCTGTGAAGATAGCTGCTAATGCAGCTGGAGTGCAAGATGATTATAAAGTTAGATATTACCCTAAGCAACGGTCTATTTTTGAAGAGTTCTTTAAAGAACTGGAGGGCGATACCAAAGCAGAGGCTATAAAAGCAGAATTGGGAGAGTTGTATCCATATTTTGAAATGCTTAAAAAAACTGAGAACTTGAAGGGTGTTCAGGCTAGATTACCATATGAATTGAATCTAAATTAATATTCTGATCAAAATTATTGAATAAAGCTAAAGGGCTTTTAATTCTTATGTGCTTACTTTGAGTCTTAAACTACTACCAAATGACTGAAATACGTAACGATTGGACTAGAGAAGAAATTAGTGAAATATATCATTCACCATTATTGAATTTGATTTATCGTGCGGCCACGGTGCATAGAGAATATCATGATACTGGTGAAGTTCAGGTATGTACTTTGCTTTCCGTGAAAACAGGAGGGTGCCCAGAGGACTGTGCATATTGTCCGCAGGCTGCACGCTATCATACTGATGTGAAAGTGCATAAACTACTACCTACAGAAGAGGTTTTGCAAAAAGCCAAAGAGGCTAAAGAGGCAGGTAGTACAAGGTTTTGCATGGGAGCTGCCTGGAGAGAAGTGAGAGATAATAAAGACTTTGACAGAGTTTTAGACATGGTGAAGGGCGTAAATGCCATGGATATGGAAGTGTGCTGCACATTAGGCATGCTTACTGAAGATCAGGCTATGAAGTTAAAAGATGCGGGTCTTTATGCCTATAATCATAATCTTGATACTAGTGAGGAGCATTACGAAGAGATAATCTCTACTCGTAGTTATGACGATAGGCTAGAAACTATAGATAATGTGAGAAAGGCCAAAATATCGGTATGCTCAGGAGGAATTATCGGAATGGGTGAGGGAGATAAAGACAGAATTGGAATGCTACTTACTTTGTCTACTCTAGAAGAGCATCCTGAATCAGTGCCTGTTAATGCATTGGTGCCAGTGGAAGGAACACCATTAGCAGAACAACCAAGAGTGTCTGTATGGGAGATGATAAGGATGATTGCCACAGCTAGAATTATCATGCCTAAGGCTATGGTTAGACTCTCTGCAGGAAGGGTTAAAATGAATATGGAAGAGCAGGCTTTGTGCTTTATGGCAGGGGCTAACTCTATATTTGCTGGTGATAAGTTATTAACCACTCCTAATAATGATGTAGTGGTAGATGATGAGATGTTTCAAGTTTTAAACTTAAAACCTAGGAAGGCTCATAAAGGAGAAGCTTCTGTGAAGTTTGAGCAGATACCAAGCTGAGTTATTGATTCATAAAATGATAGACATAAAAAAAAAGCCCGAAACTCGGGCTTTTTTTTTATGCTTATGGAGAAAGAAGAAATTAACCTTCTTTATTACTCATTTTCTTTCTATCACTCTCGTTTAGGAATATCTTCCTCATTCTCATTGATTTCGGAGTAACTTCAAGATATTCATCCTTTTGAATGTATTCTAAAGCTTCTTCTAAAGAGAATTTTTTAGCAGGTGCAATTTTAGCATTGCTGTCAGATCCGGAAGCTCTCATGTTAGTAAGCTTTTTACCTTTCTGTATGTTTACAACCAAGTCATTGTCTCTTGAGTGCTCACCGATTACTTGTCCCATGTAAAGCTCTTCTCCTGGATCTACAAAGAAAACGCCTCTGTCTTGTAGCTTATCAATAGAGTAAGCTGTAGAAGGGCCTGACTCCATAGATATTAGAGATCCATTGATCCTTCCAGGAATTTCACCCTTATAAGGCGCATATTCTTTAAATCTGTGAGTCATGATGGCCTCTCCAGCAGTAGCTGTCAATACGTTGTTTCTTAGGCCAATGATTCCTCTTGCAGGGATATCGAACTCAAGATGTTGTAAATCACCTTTAGGTTCCATGATTTTCAGTTCGCCTTTTTTAGCGCTAACTAGTTCTATCACTTTACCTGAAGTCTCCTGTGGTACATCTACTACTAAGTGCTCTATAGGCTCGTGTTTTACACCATCTATTTCTTTAATTAAAACCTGAGGCTGTCCTACTTGTAATTCGTAGCCTTCTCTTCTCATGGTTTCAATTAATACAGATAAGTGAAGAATACCTCTTCCGAATACATTAAATCTGTCTTCTGAGCTGGTATCTTCTATTCTTAAAGCTAGGTTTTTTTCAGTTTCCTTGTATAAACGATCACGAAGGTGTCTTGAAGTTACAAATTTACCTTCCTTACCAAAGAATGGAGAGTTGTTAATAGTGAATAACATACTCATAGTAGGTTCATCTATAGCTATACGAGGAAGAGGTTGAGGGTTTTCAAGGCTGGTTACTGTGTCTCCCAATTCAAAACCTTCTATACCTACCAAAGCACATATTTCACCTGAAGATGCGTCTGGCACACGTTTCTTGCCAAGACCTTCAAAAATATGAACCTCTCTAACTTTTTGTCTTTTTACGCTTCCATCGGCTTTAGTTAAGCCTACAGTGTCACCTTCTTTTACTGTGCCTTGGTTAATACGACCAATGGCTATTCTACCCACATAAGATGAAAAGTCTAGTGAAGTAACCTGCATTTGTAGTATACCTTCGTTTTGTGGTGCTGGTGGTATAAATTCCACTATAGCATCTAAAAGCGGTATAATGTTATCAGTAGGCTGGTTCCAGTCATTATTCATCCATCCTTGTTTAGATGAACCGTACAAAGTAGGGAAATCTAGCTGCTCTTCTGTAGCGTCCAGGTTAAACATCAGGTCAAATACCTGCTCATGAACCTCATCAGGACGACAGTTTTCTTTATCCACTTTATTTACAACTACTATTGGCTTAAGGCCTAGTGAAAGAGCCTTGCCCAATACGAATCGTGTTTGTGGCATAGGGCCTTCAAAAGCATCTACCAAGAGTATTACACCATCGGCCATTTTTAAAACCCTTTCTACTTCACCTCCAAAATCGGCGTGACCTGGAGTGTCAATAATGTTGATTTTTACATCATTATATCGAACAGAAACGTTCTTAGACACAATAGTGATACCTCTTTCTTTCTCTAAGTCCTCATTATCAAGAATAAGGTCGTCAGACTCTTCGTTATCTCTTAATATTTTTGAGGCATGGATAATTTTGTCGACCAAAGTAGTTTTACCGTGGTCAACGTGAGCTATAATAGCTACGTTTCTAATATTTTGCATAGACTGAAATTGAGCTGCAAAGCTAATAATTTAAAAGCAAACAAATGTTATTGAAATTTAATTTTACAGGCGATACGTTTATTTCTGTAAATAAGTTTCTTGATTTTTCTACAAAATAACCATTTGGGATGTGACAAGAAAGTTTCGAGATTGTTTCGTCGGTTATAGAAAAACTTTTTTTTGTCACAAATTTGGAGTGTACCTTAGCAAGATAAGTATGTATAATTAAGTATATACTCTTAGTTTTTTAAAGGTAACCTTATATTGCAATGAAAATTTAAAAATTTTTGATCTGATGATTTGGGTTATTATTATGTGATAATTAATTGTTGCGTCTTTATTGTGCAAGACAAAGAAAAGCCCTGAACACAATATTCAGGGCATGTTAGGTTTTGTTAAAGATATGCTCGCGTTTTTCACTAAGCCAGCTTAGATCTTCTATAAATCGGCTCAGTATGATCTTTACATTTATTTGCTTATCAATGGTGAAAATCAATGAGAAGCTAAAGATCATGTTTATAATGAGAGATGTTTATTATTTGGTTTGTCGTTTTTGAATTGAATATAAAGGTTTGGGGAGCCGTGCATCCGTTTCGTGGGATGTGTCTCTCTTCTATTCTTAAGTTTTTT
>NZ_JAESIY010000049.1 GCF_016757215.1 Fulvivirga sediminis | reverse complement strand
GCTTGCAGCCACCTGGCAGCGTTGCCTTCACCCTGGTAGTACACATACGTCCAGTAAGCCAGCTGATCTTCGGTAGGGTTTCCATATCCCAAGGCTTTGGCTTTCGCCAAAAAGCGATCTTTGCGATGAGCTAAGGTAGCACCAAAAGCCCATAGCGCACTTTCCAGATCTTTGAATAGGGCCGATTGTGTTTGTTGTCCCAGCTCATTGATTCTGGTATCCTGAATGAATTCAGCATCATGCAATAAATCAGCCTCGCTACTGCCTTCATTGTAGCTTTTAGGCAGGTACTTTTTATACCTCACGAACTCTGATCCGAAATCATCTGTGCCTAACAC
>NZ_JAESIY010000048.1 GCF_016757215.1 Fulvivirga sediminis | reverse complement strand
AAAATCAGATAGTGATTTTTTGAATTGAAAAATTGTTTAAATGTTATAGTTAGAGAGCTCTAATTGTATTTTATTACTCATAGATTGTGTCAGACTTCGGATGGAGCAGCGTTGAATAGCAATACTAAAAGAGTTCTAATGGAAGCAAGTGTAGCGTTGTAGATGAAGAAAAGTGTATGTTGAAAATTCAATATATACATATGTAAGTTATACGCTTATAATGTATAGACCTCTAAGGGGATACGTTTCTGTTGACTTAGAAAGTGAATAATAAAAGCTATATTAACAGCCTGAACATAAATGAACGACTATGAAAATTGTAAAATTAATATCGCTCTTATTTAT
>NZ_JAESIY010000047.1 GCF_016757215.1 Fulvivirga sediminis | reverse complement strand
CAGCTAAAAGTTGATCTTGAGAGAAATCATCGTATCCATTGAGTTGATATATTACCTCATCATTTTGAAGTATAGAGAGCGTGTATGGAGCCGTGCCGCCATTAGGGTAAATCTCAAGTGTGCCTGTTTGCGAATCAGCACACATTGGCGAGGTTGCTTGATATTCAAAAGACAAAGGATAGGGTTGGGTTATTCCAATCAATTCGGTTTGTACCTGGCAGCCGGTGTTAACGTCCTTAATCCATGCCTGGTAATAACCGGGAGCTAGATTAGTAATCTGCTCCGTGTTATCACTTATGGTAGCTCCATTGCGAGTCCATGAGTAGGTGAATTGCCCAGTTCCTCCTGTAGTGA
>NZ_JAESIY010000046.1 GCF_016757215.1 Fulvivirga sediminis | reverse complement strand
CTGATGGGGAAATGGTACTTCAGTTCAGAAATCCTGAGGTACATAGACCAGATTATGATCAATATGGGATTAAGGTTAAATAAGGAAAAAACCAGACTACTTCATATCAATAAAAGTAGTCTGTTCTTCCTGGGTTTCGAATTCCGCAGCATTCCCTCAAAGTTTGCGTGGAATCATCGTAACTATACCAATATACGGCCCAGTATAAAATCCAGAAGTAAGCTATTTAGAGTACTTAAAGAGTTATTCAGAAGGCGTAAACACTGGACCATACCGTGGATCGTATGGAAGCTTAATCCCTTGCTGCGAGGGTGGTTAAATTACTTCTCTATCAGTAAAGTGAGTCATATCTGGGATACTATCCGAGTGATCAAAGA
>NZ_JAESIY010000045.1 GCF_016757215.1 Fulvivirga sediminis | reverse complement strand
GGCCGAGATGAAAGAATCGGGCTAAATTCACGTCCGGCTCTGGGGATTCTTCCCAGAGGTTCGATTCTGAGGGCCGTTTCCACTCAAAAATCCATATTTTTGCGACAAAAATGGAAGCTTATGCCCATCGACGTGTATCGCGATCGAGCCAAGAATTTTGTGACGGCTAGAGGGGATGATTTTGAGGCCGAACGCTCAAATCAGGCATAATCCACGACGCGAGCCACTAGGAGCTCCACGTTCGTAAGCTATAGTTCACCATTTTTGCATAAAAATGACGTCACCCGGTAGAAGCGGCCGTCTCACGTGATTTTTGCTGAGTTTGTGCAAGCTCTGTGCGCTGTCAATCATAAAAGTGTTATTTTGAAGGCCGAGATGAAAGAATCGGGCTAAATTCACGTCCG
>NZ_JAESIY010000044.1 GCF_016757215.1 Fulvivirga sediminis | reverse complement strand
CAAAAGAATAGGGGGGTGGTAGAGGTTTTATGGAGTTGATGTTGTTTGCAGATTACCTATGTTAGGACACATGACCAAACGCATTTCTGCGTTGCCTAAGAGAAATAGAAAAGACGCTTTAGGCGAAGACGCAGGTGTACTTGCTATAAAAGCCACGGATGTGGAGTATATTGAAAATAGGACCTATAAGGGAAAAGGAAAAGATTTTAATTTTGATTGGATCTGGGGGGGGGATTCTCATCTTATTTCTTGTATTCAGACCATGGGAGGGAGGCCCACTGCTATATTTGTTTTTAGGTGTAAGTGCAGTATTAATTTTTGGATTTTTATATCATTATATAGCTCCCAAGCGGTACTTCATCGCCAATAGGCAAACGGGTATGTTAAAACAACCCACTTCTGAAAAGAAAGAAGCAATCTGGGTAGCTTTTGCTGATGGCTTCGGTTTTGAGAAAACGGTATATGCCAGTAGTTTTTATA
>NZ_JAESIY010000043.1 GCF_016757215.1 Fulvivirga sediminis | reverse complement strand
TTTAGTGTTTGTGTGTGCCTTGAATGGTGAATATAACTCAAGAATTTGAGTGTTCCAAGGGGTGAAAGTCCTTTACGCGCTGGGGTCGTGCCTGGAAGCGAAGCAAGTGGCTAGGTTGTTAACCGCGAGGTTAGAACTGAAGTAAGCCAGACTGCGGTGTCTGTACTGAAGAACATGAACCACATACAGAGGCTATGAGGCCGGATGAGGTAACACATGCTGCCGAAGTCCAACCCCTCGAAAGAGGCTAGTGCTGAAATAGTAGATGTGGCAGCGATAGACACAAGGATATTCACCTTACCGAGGGAGGTCTTCCACCATCGAGAATGAGGGAAGAAGTCAGCAGAGGTCATAGTAATTATTGGTAACGAGCCTTGAAAACAAGGAGGACTCACCAGATGACGAAGGACTAAACATTGAATCGTGTCGTAATTCGATTAGGAATACTGGTCTTTGAGTCAGTATAGCCTTTTCTTAAGCAGACAGAAGG
>NZ_JAESIY010000042.1 GCF_016757215.1 Fulvivirga sediminis | reverse complement strand
TATTTTTACTCACCTTATAACCTTTGTCCATAGTCAACCAGGTATGCATTCTTCTTGCGCCCTTGAAAGGGTGATCTAGATAATGTTCATCCATTAGATGCATCAGTTTTAAATTTAAATCCGATTCTCCTGCAGGCTTATAATAAAGCCCTGAGCGGTGTAAGGAAAGCAACTTACATTGCTTAGCCAAGCTCAATTGACCCTTGCTTATCATTGATCTCCGCTCCTGTAGAGGTTTTACCGCAAGGCGTCTTTTAAAAAATCATTTTCAACCTTAAGCTGACCTATAGCTTTTAATAGTTGGTCTTTCTCTTCATCTACTTGAGACTTTTTACTCTTTGGTTTCTTTTCAAAAAAACTCTCTGCATTCGCCAAAAATTCACGTTTCCATAGGTTGATCTGCTGCGGGGCAAGCTCATACTTCTGAGCTAACTCAGCTATACTGTGACGCTCTTTAAGAGCTTCTAAAACTACTTTGGTTTTGAATTTCGAGGTGTATTTCTTTCTTGTCATATCAGTAAATTTAAGTTTCTTTTTTGAACTTAAACTGTTGACCTAATTTTTGGGGTATGATCA
>NZ_JAESIY010000041.1 GCF_016757215.1 Fulvivirga sediminis | reverse complement strand
TCCTGGGGCTGGAGAAGGTCCCAAGGGTTGGGCTGTTCGCCCATTAAAGTGGCACGCGAGCTGGGTTCAGAACGTCGTGAGACAGTTCGGTCCCTATCTGTTGTGGGCGTAAGAAATTTGCGAGGATCTGTCCTTAGTACGAGAGGACCGGGATGGACTAACCTCTGGTGTACCGGTTGTGGTGTCAGCTGCATTGCCGGGTAGCTATGTTGGGAAGGGATAAGCGCTGAAAGCATCTAAGCGCGAAACCCACCTCAAGATGAGATTTCTTTATAAGGGACGTTATAGACGATGACGTTGATAGGCTGCAGGTGTAAAGTCAGAGATGACAAAGCTGAGCAGTACTAATTACCCGTAAGCTTTCTCTAGGGCCATAGGCCTTTACCGAGAAGACAAGTTCATAGTTCTTTCATAATATATATGTCAAAAAATATTTAAGGTTTTATGGTGACTCTAGCGTAGGTGTCCACCTCTTCCCATTCCGAACAGAGAAGTTAAGCCCTACAGCGCCAATGGTACTGCAATAACATGTGGGAGAGTAGGTCGTTGCCAGATTTTATCAAAACCCTTTACTTTTATAGTAAAGGGTTTTT
>NZ_JAESIY010000040.1 GCF_016757215.1 Fulvivirga sediminis | reverse complement strand
AGCCTCTTATTTCACTGGTAGCTTGGATGATTTGTTTAAGGTATAAATACCTGAGCAATAAGATCAACCATGCCGAATATGGAAAGCCCAATGACGAACTTTATAAAATTCTTTTGCGCTTGTTCGTTACCTTGCATGTATTGAATAAAGATTATAAACCCACCCACTATGGCAAAAACGGCCACGGCGGCATTTAGAGATTGCTTCACATCATTGCCCCATTGCTGGATCTTACCAGCAGGACCCTGAGCAAAAACAGTGTTTGCAAAAATTAATAATCCTGCTGTTAATAAATACTTTGCTCTTTTTGTTACTTGTAAATTTCTCATCTTGTCTATCGGTTTAATAATTGATTTATAGTTTTATTGAATGTTATGACTTTCGGATTCATGCTATATTTTATGTAATTGAGGAATTCTCCTTTTTTGCTAAATTTTTTGCTGATGTATAGGTATACTCCTACCAGAAAAGGAAAGAAAATGGCCAAAAGCAGATTCACCGTCATTAAAAAGACAAAGAGTAACGCTGCCATTATAATAAATACTACCTTTTTCAGCTCGATACCCAAGACTATGGGCGTACGTTCTAATTCTTTAGGGATTTTATGTTTCATTAGGTTGCTATTTACATTCAGTTTATTCA
>NZ_JAESIY010000004.1 GCF_016757215.1 Fulvivirga sediminis | reverse complement strand
GCCCAGTTCCTCCTGTAGTGATTAAGGAGATCGATCCATTATTAGCATTGATACAGCTTAGGTTTTGAGCGGAGGGAGTCACTGCAAGTCCATTACAAGACTCTGAAGCTTCTAAGGTGATAATGTAGTCTTGTCGGTTTCCTAGTCGCGAACTGCTTCCGCACGCTTCATTGGCCCCTGGATTAGTACTAGCTATATCTGTAAATTTAATTCTTATTCTTGTTTTTCCAGGAATAATGTTTTTAGGAATCTGTACAGTATTCTCGATGGAACGTTGAGATTTGCTGGCAATACCGATTTGGAATTTTTCTTTATTTGTCCATTGGTTGTCACGGTTGAGGTCTATATATAACCAGACATTATAACGGTTGTTGTTATCATTAGCGATCTGATTTTTTAAGGAGAAGTTATAGGTTTCACCTCCCTTTAAGGTGGTGGTGTAATTCTCTTCTGGTAATAGTATGAGTTCTTCTTCCTCACTGTTTCTATAATATTCGATTTCGTTGAATCTGAGGAAGCTTATTTTTTCTTTTCCTCCTTCCAAAGGTGATGGCTGACAATAGTCGGGGTATCTTTGAGTAGTAAAAGAAGCCTGACATGAATAAAGGACATTGCCTTGGCTATCTTTAGCTATCCTTTCAATAGTGTAGTTGGTGCTAGGGAGCAGTTGAGGTAAATTAATTTTTTTGTCAGTAAGGTTGCGTGCTAGAGTGTCTGGTGCTTGCCCTGTTACGCTGAGGAGAATATCATAGTTGTGGTCTTTTTCAGAAGCGGCGGCCCAGGCTACGGTTAAGTTGGAGGTAGGGGCTTTAGAGAAGCCATCAAGCAGATTATAGTATCCAATGAAATCAGAATCATCTAAAAGTCGGGTGGACTGTGCATCAGGAAAGCCTTCGTAGGTAATTAAATAAAATGGTTTACTGCAAGGAGGGACAATGCCTTTTGGGGCTTCAAAGTTATAGATCCACCAGTCAGTCAGCTCGCCTTTAGGGGCTACGAAAATATTTTCTTTCACCTCGCAGACGGCATTAAAGTCGTTTACTATTTCAGGGTCAGCCCAGGTATTTACTCCTTCCTGAATATTGAGTAATGAAATGTTGCCTGCTGAATTCCCTCTGAGGCCTACAGTAAGTTTTTCAATTTGATGTAGCAAGCCTCCCTTGTGTTGGATATATCCTAATCTAAACGAGTGATCTTTTTCAAACAGGATGAGCTGAGAAGACATTCCACGACGTGAGGTTAGGTTTTGGTATGCGAATACAAAAACAGAAGTTCTTTCTCCGGGAAAACCAAAGAGACTAACTAGAATGTTTTTGACTTCTGGCAGGTAATTGTTGGTAATTCTGGCGTGAGCGATAATATTATTATACAAAGATGAGGTGTTGGAGGAAAATACCTGATCAAAAGAGGTGGGAATACTAAATGGCGCTTGCGAAGTGCCTAATTTAATATACCCATTATTTGAAAATGCTATTCGGTCAAAATAATTTCCACTAAAATAGAAAGGAAAACCCAATTCGTACCCTGTACCGGTAACGGAGTCTTTGTTGACTGCCGTTTGTTCATTGATGAAAATCTTCCAAGGCTCACCTAATTCACCAAATGAGTAGTTGGGAGTGGGGGCGATCGATTCGCCTCCAACCGAAAAAGAGTAGCCTTCAATCTGAGCATGAGCAGTGCTATAAGTAAAATAAAGGAAAAAGAGTATAATGCTCCTCTTTATGAAAAAATTAAAGTAGTCAACCATAACCTTAGAATAAGATCAAAAAATTCCTTACAAAGGTATGAGTTGTGAATATATATTAATTCTTTAATTAGTTACATAACTTACGTTTGAATGTAAAAGGGTTAAAACAAGACTATATATTGGAATGTAATGTGGGTTTATTTTGTGTAAAAAATTAATAGAGAGTTACTTATGGATGCTTGGCCGTATGGTGTGTAGGTGATTTTAAATTTTAATTCCTTGTTTTAATATAAAACGCAGGAATTCGTTTGATTTTAATTTTGTTTGTAAACAGTTGAAAAGTAGTTGATTGTAAGTGTAGGTGCATGGGTAGATTAAATTGCGTCTTACTTTTATTAGAAAGAAATTAATTTATTCCTTAAAATCTTACATTGTATTAATTTTAGTTGATTGCTAATTAATCATTATTCTGAATCGTGATGTGTAAGATAAATAGGTGCACTTCATCACATATACCCCCGGTTCTAACTCTGAGATATTGAGTAGATGGGGTAGGTTAGCCTTTAGTTGCAGATGATATGCTTTTATGATTTGACCTGTGCTGCTAATTAAATTGATGTCTAGGGTCTTGTCTTGCTGACTCTTAATCCAGATGTGGTTTTGAGCAGGGTTAGGATATACTTTTAGGCCTGCCATCACTGGGTTTTGGGTGCTGGTAATAGAAGGTACGTCTATATTTTCTACAGTAGTACTGCAACCTTGGCTATCAGCTATGCTTACGGTGTAATTGCCAGGAGCTAATAAGGCATTTTGTTCTTGAATGGAAGGATCTTCCCATTCATATTTATAAGGCGGGGTTCCTCCCTCGCAGTTGATGAATATTTTTTTTGTTTGCCCTGTGGCGTCTTCTATGGTATAGCTACACGCTAGCGGCAGCAGAGCGTCTATGATGGAGACATCTTTTACTTGTTGGCAGCCTTTAGCATCTTCGAGTATAAGTTGATAATCTCCAGCTAAAAGTTGATCTTGAGAGAAATCATCGTATCCATTGAGTTGATATATTACCTCATCGTTTTGAAGTATTGAGAGCGTGTATGGAGCCGTGCCGCCATTAGGGTAAATCTCAAGTGTGCCTGTTTGCGAATTAGCACACATTGGTGAGGTTGCCTGATATTCAACAGACAAAGGATAGGGTTGGGTTATTCCAATCAATTCGGTTTGTACCTGACAGCCAGTGTTAATGTCCTTAATCCATGCCTGGTAATAGCCGGGAGCTAGATTAGTAATCTGCTCCGTATTAGCGCTTATGGTAGCTCCATTGCGAGTCCATGAGTAGGTGAATTGCCCAGTTCCTCCTGTAGTGATTAAGGAGATCGATCCATTATTAGCATTGATACAGCTTAGATTTTGAGCGGAGGGGGTCACTGCAAGTCCATTACAAGACTCTGGAGCTTCTAAAGTGATGATGTAGTCTTGTCTTCCTCCTCCATGGAGGTCTCCTCCGCAACCTTCATTAGCACCAGGAGAGGTGGATGCTGAGTTAGTGAGTTTGATTCTCATTCTGGTTTTCCCAGGTATTACGTTTTCAGGAATGGGAATTGTCATACTTAAACTTCTATCATTGTATGCAGTGGCCCCTATCCGGAAAGATTCTGTTTCAGGGTCCCAGTCACCATCTCTATTAAAATCAATATGTACCCATACATTATACTTGAGAGGATCCTTTCTACCAATCAGGCTCTTAAAATCAAAAGTATAGCTTCTGTTGGCTTTTAGAGTAGTGGTATATTTGTCTTCTGGTAATAATGTAGCTGCTTCAAATTCAGGATTTTGATTGTATTCTAAAGTGTTGATTTTGATGTGATTGATATAGTTATATCCTCCAGTTAGAGGTTTTGGTTGGCAGTAGTCCTGATAATGTTGAGTAGTAAAAGAAGCCTGACATGAATAAAGGACATTGCCTTGGCTATCTTTAGCTATCCTTTCAATAGTGTAGTTGGTGCTAGGGAGCAGTTGAGGTAAATTAATTTTTTTGTCAGTAAGGTTGCGTGCTAGAGTGTCTGGTGCTTGCCCTGTTACGCTGAGGAGAATATCATAGTTGTGGTCTTTTTCAGAAGCGGCAGCCCAGGCTACGTTTAAGTTGGTGGTAGGGGCTTTAGAGAAGCCGTCAAGCAGATTATAATAATGCTCATTCGACGGGTGATCATTTAAAAGTCGGGTGGACTGTGCATCAGGAAAGCCTTTGTAGGTAATTAAATAAAAAGGTTTACTGCAAGGAGGGACAATGCCTTTTGGGGCTTCAAAGTTATAGACCCACCAGTCAGTCAGCTCGCCTTTAGGGGCTATGAAAATATTGTCTTTCACCTCGCAGACGGCATTAAAGTCGTTTACTATTTGAGGTGCAGCCCAGGTATTTACTTTTTCCTGAATATTGAGTAATGAAATGTTGTCAGCCGAATTCCCTCTGAGGCCTACAGTAAGTTTTTCAATTTGATGTAGCAAGCCTCCCTTGTGTTGGATATATCCTAATCTAAACGAGTGATCTTTTTCAAACAGGATGAGCTGAGAAGACATTCCACGACGTGAGGTTAGGTTTTGGTATGCGAATACAAAAACAGAAGTTCTTTCTCCGGGAAAACCAAAGAGACTAACTAGAATGTTTTTGACTTCTGGCAGGTAATTGTTGGTAATTCTGGCGTGAGCGATAATATTGTTATACAAAGATGAGGTGTTGGAGGAAAATACCTCATCAAAAGAGGTGGGAATACTAAATGGCGCTTTCGAAGTACCTAATTTAATATACCCATTATTTGAAAATGCTATTCGGTCAAAATAATTTCCACTAAAATAGAAAGGAAAACCCAATTCGTACCCTGTACCGGTAACGGAGTCTTTGTTGACTGCCGTTTGTTCATTGATGAAAATCTTCCAAGGCTCACCTAATTCACCAAATGAGTAGTTGGGAGTGGGTGCGATCGATTCGCCCCCAACCGAAAAAGAGTAGCCCTCAATCTGAGCATGGACAGTGCTATAAGTAAAATAAAGGAAAAAGAGTATAATGCTCCTCTTTATGAAAAAATTAAAGTAGTCAACCATAACCTTAGAATAAGATCAAAAAATTCCTTACAAAGGTATGAGTTATGGATGTATATTAATTCTTTAATTAGTTACATAACTTACATGTGGTTTTTTCGCTGGCTGAATGATTCGTTAATTTATGCGCATAATCACCAACTCTCCTGAAGCCCTTCTTTAAGGGTTTTTTCATAAACCTCCTGATTAAAGGAGTATAGATCTGGGGCTTTGTGTGCTCCTCCTTTTCTGGTTTCGTTTAGCTTAGTAAGTATTCCGTATCGCATCATTTTTCGATAAAAATTGCCTCTGTTTAGTTTTTTGTCTAGCAGAGTCTCATAGAGTTTTTGTAATTCAGGCATGGTGAATTTTGGAGGTAATAAATTGAGGCCGATGGGCTTATAGTTCAGGTCTCTTCTCAGTTGGATCAGTGCATCTTCTAAAATCTGGCCATGATCCATCATAAGCTCTGGTAGCTCATGCAGATCTATCCACTCAGCTGATTTGGTGTATTCTCCAGGGGTAGGAGTAAGTGTAGAGAAATCAATAAGTGCATAATAAGCAATGGAGATAAAGCGCTGTTTATTCCATAAGTCATCAGGGTAATCTTTAAAAAATCCCTGAGAGCGGTAAGGAGCTCCGTAGGTGTTAAAGTGGTTAAGGAAAATCTCCCCCGCACCTGTTCGGTCTCTTAAAATACGCTGAGCTGCCGTATGTAGATCTTCTTCCTTTTTAAGGTAGCCGCCAGGTAGCCCCCACTGTTTTGCTTGTTTTAGCCTAATCAACAAGACTTTTAATATTCCTTCACTAAAGCCAAAAACAGTACAATCTATGGATACGCTGGGAAGATATAGCTCCTTGTTTTTGTTAGAATCATCTATCAGTTTCTGTTGTACCTTATATGTCATTGGTATATGATTAATTTATTAGTTGATGCCTTACTTCAAACTAACTAATTATATATGTATAAATCTAAAACGTTTGCAGATTTCTATTGATTCATTTTGAAACAATAGAAAAATTGATTTATATTGCTTCTCAATGAAGCGTTTAGTGAATCAGTTTCAGAAAACGATTGAAATAAATCAAGTCTCAATATAATTTCAATGATGGAATGAGGAGTAAATTGATTATAATAGTAGGCTTGTTGATTGCTTTTTCTTGTAAGCATCAGCAAAAGAATGGGGGGGAAGGAGATGAAATGGCTAAAGATACTGCTGTAACTAGTTGTCATAATAATCTGCCTTCTAGGATTTCTTCGATACCTTCCACTGAGTCGGTAGAACCAAGGAAGGAAAGCAGTACTGAAGGAATGGTGCTTTTGAAAGGGGGCACTTTTTCTATGGGTGCTTCTGATAAAAATGGAAGGCCCGATGAATACCCCCAACATCAAGTAAAATTATCATCTTTTTATATAGATGAAACATCCGTTACTAATGCCCAGTTTGCCGAGTTTGTAGAGGCCACTGGCTATGTTACCACCGCAGAGCAAGCTCCAGACTGGGAAGAGTTAAAAAAGCAACTTCCTCTTGGTACACCCAAACCTGCTGATTCTTTGTTGGTCCCATCATCATTGGTTTTTCATGGTACTGATGGCCCTGTACCTTTAGATAATGCAGCCCTGTGGTGGAGATGGACTACAGGTGCTGATTGGAGGCATCCACATGGGCCGGGAAGTAATATAAACGGGAAAGAGAACTACCCTGTAGTACACGTTTCTTGGTATGATGCTAATGCTTATGCCAAATGGGCCGGTAAGCGCTTACCCACGGAAGCAGAGTATGAATATGCTGCTCGTGGTGGAATGAAAGATAAGCTTTACCCCTGGGGAAATGAAGAACCATACCAAGGAGAGCCTAAGGCCAATACTTGGGACGGAAAGTTTCCTTATAAAAATACGGGCAGAGATCAATTTATATCACTTGCTCCTGTGAAATCATTCCCTCCTAATGGCTATAAATTATATGACATGGCTGGGAATGTTTGGGAGTGGTGTGCAGATAATTACCGACATGATTACTATCAATCTTTAGTAGGAGAGCTCTCAGTTAATCCTACAGGGCCAGAAAGTGGGTATGACCCCAGGCAACCCACAGTACCTGTAAAAGTTACCCGTGGTGGTTCATTTATGTGTAATGAAATGTATTGCTCAGGTTACAGAACTACCTCTAGGATGATGTCATCGCCCGACAGTGGTTTTGAGCACACAGGTTTTAGATGTGTAATGGATTTGGAAGAATAGAATATATATATACTTTAAAACAAGATGTAATGCATAAAACAATATCAGCAATTCTTTTAGCTCTATTTGTAGGGTTGCTAACCGGTTGTGGAGGAGGCTCTTCACAAGAAGTGGATGATAACAGTGCGGCTAGCACTCAGCGACCTAACATTATTTTCATCATGTCAGATGATCATGCGGTAGATGCTATAAGTGCTTATGGCTCTGAGGTGGGGAAATTGGCACCTACTCCAAATATTGATCGATTGGCTGATGAGGGGGCTATTTTTACTAGAAATTATAATACCAACTCTCTTTGTGGCCCAAGTCGTGCTACTATAATTACCGGTAAATTCAGTCATTTAAATGGCTTTAGAATGAACGGAGATAAATTTGACGGTTCACAGATTACCTTGCCAAAATTACTTGCAAAAGCAGATTATAGCACCGCTGTTATTGGTAAATGGCATTTAGGTACTGAGCCTACAGGTTTCGATCATTATGATATTTTCGAGGGTCAGGGTAATTATTATAACCCAGATTTCATCGCTGATGGAGATAGTTCTGTAGTAAAAGGCTATGCCACAGATATTGTTACTGATAAGGGGATTAGCTGGATAGAGAAACAAAAAGAAAGTGGAAAGCCATTTTTCCTTATGCTTCACCAGAAGGCTCCTCATAGAAACTGGATGGCCCCTGCACGTTATTATAACGTTTATGATTCAGTGGAATTTCCAGTGCCTAGTGACTACTTCCGTAAGTTTGACGACACTCAGAAGGCTGCTAAGAATCAGATCATGACTATATATAAAGATATGTATGCTGGTTATGACCTGAAAATGACCGAAAAAGAAGGAAGTCCAGAATTAGCGCATGATCCTTTTCATATTGAGTTTGAACGTATGACTCCTGAAGAAAGAGCTGCGTGGGATAAGGCTTATCAGCCTAAAAATGATGCTTTTCATAAAGCGAATTTAAAAGGTGAAGATTTAGCCCGATGGAAATACCAAAGGTATATGCAAGAGTATCTTGCTACTATAAAAGCAGTAGACGATGGTGTAGGAGAGGTGCTAGATTATTTGGAAGCTAATGGTTTAGCTGAAAACACAATTGTAGTTTATACCTCAGACCAAGGATTTTACATGGGGGAAAACGGATGGTTTGATAAAAGGTTTATGTATGAAACCTCTTTCAGACAGCCATTCTTAATTCGATATCCAAAAAAGATAGCAGCAGGAAAAGAGGTGGCTGCTCTTACGCAGAATCTTGACTTTGCAGAGACCTTACTTGATTATGCTGGTGTAGAAATTCCTGAGGATATGCAAGGAAAGTCTTTCAGACCATTACTTGAAGGAAAGGTGAAGGATGAAGATTTTAGAGATGCCTTATTCTATGAGTTTTATGATTTTCCTGCATTCCATATGGTAGATCGCCATTACGGAGTTTCTGACGGAAAATATAAACTAATGCATTTTTATGATGCTAATGACTATTGGGAAATGTATGATCTTGAGAAAGATCCAAGAGAGCATAACAATGTTTATGATAATCCAGAATATGCTGATGTTCAAAAACGTCTTCAGGAAAAGCTCAATGCTTTAATGCAAGAATATAACGTGCCTCAAGATGAGTGGAAAAAATCGTCTCCGGAAAAAATAGAGAAGTTTTACGATAACTTCCAAAAGATGTATGAAACGGAAGATTATTTCCACAAAGTAATCCTAAAAGGAAACAAAGCTATTCTTAATGGAGAAAAAGCGAAGAAATCTAAATAACAGATGAATTGAGCAAAGAGGTTTTATCGAAAGAATTTATATGAAGGCTTTCAAAATGTGGCTCCGTTCTAAGGAAATGCCATTTAAAGAGGCTTCATTTAAATAAAAGTGGCTTTTGATATAACCTCTTTTTTTATATCCTGTTATTGCTTCAAAAAGAATCTATGAATTAAATTTTACTGTTAACTAAATACCATGAATAAATTTCAAATAATAATTATTGCCATGTGTTTCTGCTTTACGATGCAGAAGTCTTGGGGTCAGGAGAGAGAACTGTCAGCGTCTGATTCTGTAAAATTGAAACAGAAGATTTCTAAAGATAAACCCAAGGAAGGAGGAGACAGAAATGTAATGCTTAATGCAGCAAGCAATACTGGCCCACGAGATGTTAATATTGGATTGCCCCCTTCGGTAGGTGGTATTACCATTTTAGAAAATGATTTGCCAGCAGTGTATTATTTCTGGCCTGAATTGCCCAATAGAACATGGAGGCCTAGTGTAAGCTTGGAAAGAACAGGTCTTTTGAAAATGGATGAATTGGCCACTTCCATGGGAGATTTAGGTTTCGCTGTTAATAGTTACACTCAAACAGGTACTAAAGACTTTCAATTTAAAGGGAAAGTGTCAGGTAGTCATTATGGATGGATTCAGGGAGATGTGAATGTATCGGGCCCTATTAGTAAAAATGGATGGTCTTATTCTGCAGGAGCATTTTTGAATTATGATCCAGATACTTATGATCTAAAGTCTGTGAGAAATGCTGATGAAACTAAAATTTTTAGAGCAGGCATCACGAAATATTTTAAAGACAATAAAGGAAAGATTACCGCTGCTTATAAATATGCCAATTCTTACTCAGTAACTAATTATGCTTTATTTAGATACAAAGAGGGAGGAGAGGCGAAAGAGCTTGACGGCTTTACTTTTGGAAAAGGTTCTTTTGTTGTAAATGATGGCAAATACCGATTCAAAGATTTAATGACGGGAGAATATTATACGGCTGATATAGATGGTAATGAAGCTACTACTGAAAGTCACAACATAGATATATTTGGTAACTATCAATTGAATAATGGTTGGGATTTTCAATATTCTACACGTTATCACAGTGCCAAAACAAGCTTATTATATCAAATTCCTTTAAGTATTACTGAAAGTGTAGATGCTTCTGCAGGATACACTTATGCCAATACAGGGGATGCTTATACCGGAAATGTGGCTACGCAATTGGCTATGAATTCACCCAATATACCCACTAAAACTTTGATGGGAAGGTTCTCATTGAATAAGACTATAAAGAATCATGAGCTTCAGTTGGGTGTTTTAGAGCAATACTATCATGTAGATGACTATCATTCAAACCGTTCTTTTTTCTACCAGACAGTAGAGGATCAGCCTAGCAAATTAATAAGTCCAAATACAGATGAATTTGGTTTCTTTGGCTATAATACTGGTGGTGAATTTTATAGGGGGTCTGAAAATAAATTGTCATTCTTCGGTACTGATAACTGGAAAGTGAATGATAAATTTAACTTGAGCTACGGTGTGCATATTCGTTACCACCATATCAATGGAGATTTTGCCAGAGAAGCGGTAAATACTTCTACTATAATGAACGAAGAGCAGACAGCTTCATTCGATGAAGGTTGGTTGCAGCTAGGAGGTAAAATTAACGCGAACTACAACCTTACTAAAAACTTCGGTCTAATTGGTAACTTCTTATATACTGAAGAAAACGGACGATTAAATGACTTTTCTACTTCTTTCGTACCTAACTTAAAGAGTAGAAAATCGCCTCTTGGAGCTTTCGGTGTGTTTTGGAATACGCCTTTCTTAAGTTTAGTTTCTCAAGCTACCTACCTGTATAAAAACAACTACTTGCAAAGGTTTAATTTTGTGAATCCGGTAAATAGTTCTGAGTCGCAAAACGGTTCAGTTAACTATGACATTCAAACCATAGGATGGACTACCGACTTGGTATTAACTCCATTTAAAGGATTCAGATTACACTACCTCATTACATTACAAGATCCGGTATATAAGAAGTTCAATTTCAGTGCCTTTGGAGATGACTATAATTATAGTGATAATAATGTTTTGCAAATCTCTAAGACACTTATGGAGATTGACCCAAGTTATACTTTCGGTAACTGGAGAATCTGGGCGAGCTTCAGATACTTTAGTAGACAATACGCCAGCCTTACCAATGTACTTTATTTCAAAGCCCGTTGGGAAAATTTTGGTGGTGTAAATTATAAGTTAAACGATCATGTTGATCTGGGAGCTACTGTTGTGAACTTCCTTAATCAGCGTGGAGCAAAAGGAACTATTAACGGCTCTGAGCTTATTACTGATCCTAGTCAATATTATGGTCAGTTGCTTACAAGTTCATATATCCGTCCTTTTACCGTGCAGGCTTCAGTGAGTGTGCATTTTTAAAGCTTGATAAAGCTATAATGTTTATGGTGTGTAAAATGGAGTAAGGCAAAAAATATAAATGTGCGGATACTTGAAAAAGTATTCCGATCTGTGCGTTTGCCGAAATGTTTTAATGCACTGTTAATTCAAAAAGATTAGTTATGAAAATAAAAAACATAATGAGGACCGCTGCTGCGGTCTTCATGGCATGTAGCATTCAGACTTCAATGGCTCAAACTTCTGATATTCATTGGATGGATGTGAAGCGTGGACCAAAGTTAGGGTGGAGTGAGAACTCAGGTGTTAAGATTATTAAAGTAGGTGGAAAGGCTTTTAAAGATTTAAACAAAAACGGAAAGCTTGATCCTTATGAAGATTGGAGACTGACTCCAGAGAAGAGAGCTGAGGATTTGGCATCTAGAATGACCGTGGAGCAAATAGCTGGTCTTATGTTGTACAGTAGGCATCAGGCTATTCCTGCTTCGAAATATACTCCTTACCCTGGTACTTATAACGGTAAGGCCTTTGAAGAGGGAGATATAGATCCTTCTTTATTAACAGATCAACAGAAGAAGTTCCTCAAAGAGGATAACATGAGGCATGTTTTAATTACCAAAGTACAGTCTCCTGAAGTAGCCGCCAAGTGGAATAATAACCTTCAGGCTTATGTAGAGGGCCTGGGTTTAGGTATTCCTGCTAACAACAGCTCAGATCCGAGGCATACAGCTACTGTTACTTCAGAGTTTAACGCTGGTGCTGGCGGTCAAATTTCTTTATGGCCTGACGGTCTGGCAATGGGAGCTACCTTTGATCCTGAGTTGGTGAAACAGTTTGGAGAAATAGCTTCTAAAGAATATAGAGCACTGGGTATTTCTACTGCACTTTCCCCACAAATAGATTTGGGTACTGAGCCTCGTTGGTATCGTATTGCCTATGTATTCAGCGAAAGTCCTGATTTGGTAAGAGATATGGGTAAGGCATACGTAGAGGGCTTTCAAACTTCTGAAAAGGACTTTGAAATAAATAAAGGCTGGGGATATCACAGTGTGAATGCTATGGTGAAACACTGGCCCGGAGGTGGACCTGAAGAAGGAGGTAGAGATGGACACTGGGCTATGGGTAAATTTGCCGTATATCCCGGTAATAATTTTAATGACCACGTGAAGCCCTTTACAGAAGGGGCATTTAAGCTAGACGGAGGTACTCAATCAGCCTCAGCGGTTATGCCTTACTACACTATTAGTTATGATCAGGATAAGATGTATAATGAAAATGTAGGTAATGGCTTTAGTAAATATATGATTACGGAGCTGCTTAGAGATAAGTACGGTTATGACGGCGTAGTTTGTACTGACTGGCTGATAACTGGAAATGAAGGAGCTACTCCTGGTACTTTCGCAGGTAAGCCTTGGGGAACAGAAGAGCTAAGTATAGAAGAAAGGCATTATAAAGTGCTTAAAGCAGGCGTAGATCAGTTTGGAGGTAATAATGAAAAAGGACCTGTTTTAGCTGCTTATGAAATGGGAGTGAAGGAGTTTGGAGAAGAGTATATGAGAGCACGCTTTGAGCGTTCGGCAGTAAGGCTTCTGAAAAATATCTTCAGAGTAGGGTTGTTTGAAAATCCGTATCTAAACGTAGAAGCCACCGTCGCTACAGTGGGTAAGCCTGAATTTATGAATGCTGGCTACAAAGCTCAGTTGAAATCAGTAGTAATGCTGAAAAATAAAGCATCAGTATTGCCAGTACAGGAGAAGAAAACGGTTTACATTCCTAAAATTTATACACCTGTGAAAACGGATTGGTGGGGCAATGCTACACCTGCCAGCTTTGATTATCCGGTAAATATCGACTTGGTGAGTAAGTATTATGATGTTACTGATGATCCTAAAAAGGCTGATTTTGCCATAGTTTTTGTTAAAAATCCACAAAGTGCTGAGGCGGGTTATAGTGATGTAGATCGTGAGCAAGGAGGAAATGGCTACTTACCTATTTCCTTACAATATCAGAGTTATACTGCAGAGTACGCGCGTGAGCAGAGTATCGCAGCCGGAGATCCGGTGGTAGATCCTGAAGTAAAGGACAGAAGTTATAAAGGAAAAACAGCTACAGCTTCTAATATCATGGATCTGAAAACTATTTTGGATACTAAAATGATGATGAAAGATAAGCCGGTAATAGTTTCTGTTACAGCTGATAAGCCAATGATTTTCTCTGAATTTGAAAACAGAGTAGAAGGAATCGTCCTGAATTTTGGTGTATCTACTCAGGCGGTACTTGATATTATTTCAGGAAAGGAAGAGCCTTCTGGTCTGCTTCCTTTGCAAATGCCTGCTAACATGAAAACAGTGGAACAGCAGAAAGAAGATGTGCCTTTTGATATAGAGGCATACAAAGATACTGAAGGTCATATTTATGATTTTGGCTATGGCCTAAACTGGAAAGGTGTAATTAATGATGATCGAACAAAACGCTATAAACCATGAATAAAATAAAAACAATATTGATATTATCCTTAGCTATGTGCTTTGCTCAGTCACAAGCTCAGGATCAGACCATCTCCTTGTATAAAGGCAAGGCGCCAGGTTCTGAGAACTGGAAGCAAAAAGAGGCAGAAATGTATTCTGACCTCTTTAAAACACAGGTAGTATATAACGTAACTGACCCAAGTTTGCTAATGTACAAACCTGAAGGGAAGGCTAATAAGACAGCCATAATTATTGCTCCGGGAGGAGGCTTTCAAAGCCTTTCAATTAACAGAGAGGGTATTGATCTGGCTAAAGAATTGGCAGCAAAAGGGGTTACAGCTTTTGTGTTAAAGTACAGATTGTTAGAAACTAAGTCTAACGATCCTGCTAGAGAAATGATGGCTAATCTTAAAAATAGAGACGATTTCAATAAGAAAACAGCTCCTATTAAAGTGATGGCTGGTGATGACATAAAAACTGCCATCTCTTACATCAGAGATCATGCTAAGGAGCTGGGAGTTGACCCTCAGAAGCTTGGAGTAATAGGTTTTTCTGCTGGTGCAAGTGTAATATTAGAAAGTGTTTTCCATAGTGAGAAAGAGACACTTCCAAATTTTGCGGCGTCTATTTATGGAGGTCCTAGCAATGATATATTAGAAGCAGATATGCCAGCTTCAGAAATACCCCTATTTATCAGTGCTGCTACTGATGATCAGTTAGGGTTGGCTCCCAGAAGCATAGATTTATATAATAAATGGCTGCCTTCAGGTTATCCTGTAGAGTTGCATGTGTATGCTAATGGAGGCCATGGATTTGGAATGGGTACGCAAGGCTTGCCAGTAGATACTTGGTATAAGCGCTTTGAGGATTGGCTTATACAGTTTGAATTTTTGAATAAACAATAACTCAATAAAATGATTGATAAACTAAAAAAACTTGCCTTAGGAGCATCGTTGCTGGTTACTTTTAGCCACGTGAGTGTGGCTCAAAAAGCACCTCAGCTTGGCAAAGCTTCTGTAGACGAAGTAATAAATGCAATGACTGCCGAAGAAAAGGCAGACTTATTAATAGGACCAGGAATGCCTGGTTATGCTGGCTTAGTGCCTGTAGAAGGTGAGCCAGATGTACGTGTACTGGGAGCCGCGGGGGGTACTCGTGCTATTCCTAGGTTGGGCATACCTGAAACTGTTGTGGCTGATGGCCCTGCGGGTTTAAGAATTCAGCCTAAGCGTAAAGGTGATGATAATACTTACTATGCTACAGCTTTTCCCGTAGGCACAGCTCTGGCTTCTACCTGGAATACTGAGCTGATAGAGGAAGTGGGTAAAGCCATGGGAGAAGAAGTGAAAGAATATGGTGTAGATGTGCTTTTGGCTCCTGCCTTAAATATTCACAGAAACCCTTTAAATGGTAGAAACTTCGAATATTATTCAGAAGATCCATTGGTGTCTGGTGAAATTGCTGCTGCTTATGTAAATGGTATACAGTCTAACGGAGTGGGAACTTCTGTGAAGCACTATGCTGCTAATAATCAGGAAACCAATCGGTTGACTATCAATGAGCATATCACTGAGCGTGCTATGAGAGAGTTGTATCTAAGAGGGTTTGAAATCGCGATTAAAAATTCTCAGCCATGGACTGTTATGTCGGCTTACAATAAAATAAATGGAGAGTATGCATCTTCTCATAAAGATATGCTTACTACTATTTTGAGAGACGAATGGGGATACGAAGGCTTTGTTATGACTGACTGGTTTGGTGGTTATGCTGGTTTTCAATCTATCATGACAGAAGGAGCAGAAAGTGATGTAGTAGCGCAAATAGAAGCCGGTAATGACTTGCTTATGCCTGGTATGGAAGCGCAATATGCTAGATTAGTAAAAGCCTTGAAAGAAGGTAAGATTTCTGAAGAAGCTGTAAATAAGAGCCTTAAGCGTATTTTAAATATGGTGCTTAATTCGCCAACATTTAAAAAGTACAAGTATAGCAATAAGCCAGATTTAAAAGCTCATGCTGAAGTAACTCGTCAAGCTGCAGCTGAAGGTATGGTACTTTTGAAAAACAATGATAACGTACTTCCTTACACTGCTAAATCATCTCCTATAGCTGTTTTTGGTAATACTTCATATAACTTTATTGCAGGTGGTACAGGTAGTGGTGATGTAAATGAAGCTTATTCTATTTCTTTAATTGAAGGGCTGAAAAATGCAGGTTATCAAATTGATCAGGATCTGAAGAAAAGCTATGTTCCTTTTGTAGATGAGTCCGTAAAGAAAGAAATGAAGCGTAGAGAGGAGAAAGGATTACTTGCTGTGCCTCAAAGGTTATTAGAAATGCCTCTAGATAATAAGGTTGTAAGTGAAAAAGCAAAATCATCGGAGGTGGCTGTGATTACCATTGGCCGTAACTCTGGTGAAAATGAAGATAGACACATTAATGAAGATTTCTACCTGGCTCAGGACGAAGTTAAATTGATCAATAAAGTATCTAACGCTTTCCATGCCGAAAACAAAAAGGTAATCGTAATCCTGAACATAGGTGGTGTGATAGAAACAGCAAGCTGGAAAGATAAAGTAGATGCAATTTTATTAGCATGGCAACCAGGCCAGGAAGGTGGTAATTCTGTAGCAGATGTATTCTCAGGAAAAGTAAACCCATCAGGTAAGTTAACTATGACTTTCCCTGTTGATTATAATCAGCATCCTTCTGCTTCTAACTGGTTAGGTACCCCAATAGCTAACCCTGAAGAAGTATTCTACAAAGAGGGTATTTATGTTGGCTACCGTTATTTCAATACTTTTGACGTAGAACCTGCTTACGAATTTGGTTACGGAAAATCTTATACCTCTTTTGAGTATTCAGACCTTAAGCTGAGTGATGGTACTTTTAAAGATGAGATAGAGGTTTCATTTAAAGTAACTAACACCGGAAAGGTGGCAGGAAAAGAGATAGCTCAATTATACCTTAGTGCGCCTGCAGTATTGGTAGATAAGCCTGAGGCTGAGTTGAAAGCATTTGCAAAAACCAAGGTTTTAAAGCCTGGAAAATCAGAGAAAATAAGCTTTACCTTAAAAGCTAAAGATCTGGCTTCATTTGTAAATGAGAAAAGTGCTTGGATAGCTGAAAAAGGTGAGTACAGTGTTAAGATTGGTGCTTCATCTAAAGATATTCAACTGTCTGATTCTTTTAAAGTAGACAGTAACATAACAGCAGAAAAGGTTAATAACACATTTGACTTAGATGCTGAAATGGAAGTATTGAAGAATAACTAGTAGTTTAGTTTAATCGGGCAAGGCCACCTTCTTAAAGAAGGTGGCCTTTTTTTATGATCTGGAAAATTTTGATATTTGTCCTGGTTTTTAAATTAAAATATAAATGAAGTATTTTTTAAATTTATCTTTTTTAGTGGTGTTAAGTGCCATATTTCTTATCTCATGCTCGGATGATGATGATGATGAGAGTAATGAGATTACGAATAGTTATTTCAAAGTAGCTGAATCTGAGTATAGTCTGAAAGGAGGCACTCTTGTGTATCAGGAGAATTTGGGTGAGATAAATGGAGTATTTTTTAGTTCGATGTCATTGATGTTGCATTCTGAAGGGATAGAAGTGATCGAAACAGAGGTTCAAGGAGAGGGTTTCGGTATTTATCTGAATTTGTTGTCTTTAGAGAAAGGCGAGTTGGCTTCAGGGGAATATAAATTTGGTGAAGACCAAGGATTTGTTTCTCAAATTAGTGAAGGTGAATATGAAGATGTCGGAGGAACTTTAAGTGGTCAAATAACTTCTGGAGCCATTACAGTGGAGAAAAAAGGTGATAACTATGAAATTACCTTGGATTTAGTTAATGAGAAGGGGCAAGAAATTACAGGGTATTATAATGGTAAGTTAACCTATTATGATGATGTAAATAATTGATTAATCACAAGCTAAGGAAAAATATAAACAAAAAAGGCAGCTGTTGAGGCTGCCTTTTTTATTGCTGTAGAGGGAGGATTCGAACCTCCACGGAGCGGTTAGTGCTTTAAGTGTTATTGGATACCTGAAAGAATTTATCCCGTGACCTCCACCCCCGAGACCGGAGGGCATGTCTGCCAGTTTCATCACCCTACAGTGTAGATCAATTCGGTAATTGATATTTCAAAGTTAATAAAAGGGTTTGTTTATTCAAATTAACGCAACTATTTAGCTTTATTTATATATTAAATTTAATATAATAGTATTTTAGTTGCGATAATTTTAAAATAGAGGATTTGAAGGGGAGCTGTATTGTGAATTTTTCAAAGAGAGATACTCGGTAGCGTAGGGAGGTCAGCTCAAAAGTGACTAAATAGTGCTTAGAGCTGACCGGATATGGCTATTTTTTTATATTAATTCTCTTTTCAATCATTCCATTGAATTGAGGTGTTTTACCTATATTAATAGGTTTAAAACTACTTTCTCTGCTGGTTCTGCCGAAGCCGGGTACATTGCCAGTGGCCAAATCAATAGCTACAGATATACTTTGTTCTTTAGGATCACCAAAGTCATGTGTAACATCGTCATCACTTTTGAAATCAGGTTCAAATCCTTGGAAGTAGTCGCCTTCTCCTTTTGAATTGAGCGTGCGGAAATTAGATATATACATGGTGTATTTATCTATATCAATACCGAAAAAGCCTACAGGCTTACCGTAGCTGGTGGTTCCTATGAGAGTGACATTCATATAGGGTTTTAATGAATTAATAACTAATTCACTTGATGAGGCAGTGCCGTTAGTAGTGATAAAATAAACATTTTCTACAGTTTCTAAAGTGCCTTCTTTTTCAAATCGTGTGGTATTGCCGGCTGCACTATAATCAAGATCATAGTAAGTAAGATCGCGGCCATTATAGGGTATTTTGTTACCGTTGCCGTCTTTGTAGATCTTATTTTTAAGTATAGTGGCTTGCCCGTTTTTCATGGTTTCGTTAAAGTGTTCTACAAACATCACTTTTCCATTTAACCTACTTGGGGCAATAAGATTGGTAAGAAGAGTGGCTGTAGTCACATAACCGCCACCGTTATATCTCAAGTCAATAATAAGATCTTTAACATTTGCACTTGCAAATTTTTTAAAGGCAGCCTCAAGCCCTTCTTGTGAGTTAGTTAAAGAAGAAAACGTGTAATAAGCCAGGTAGCCTATTTTGGTATTAGTAGCTTCTATTACCGTATCTTTAAATATAGGGGAAATCTCAAAACTACTTGAGGAGAGGTTAAAATCATCTGTTTCATTATCAGCGTTTGTTATGGTTGCAGTGAATGAATCAGTATTAAAAGCACCGTTAATGAAATCAATATCAGCTTGTGACTTAATACTAAGATTCCGTCCGTTGATGGCTAATAGCCTATCGCCTCGTCTGATGCCTTTTTTATAAGCAGGAGAACCCTTAGTTACATACCTCATTCTGATGTCTTCAGCTCCTACAGCTGTGAGAGCAAAGCCGTACCCCTCTTCTTCACCTTCTAGCTTATTTGCGGCTAAATACCCTAGTTGAGAAGATGATGAGCTATTTTCTTCAATATAAGAGTATTTAGGAGATGTTATTCCAGGTCCTAGGTATTCATAAGGGTAACCAGTTTCTGGATTAATGGGGTATTGAGTAATGTCGAATAAGGCTGATTCAAGATTTTTTAATTCTTCTCCAGATGAAGAGGAATAATTCCTGGGGGCGAACTCATCATATTCAGGCAAAGCTTCATTCCAGAAATATATTTCTTTTGCATATAGAAATATAGAATCCAAAGTAGCTTGTTCGTTGTTTTCAGCTGCCGATCTAGGGCTTTTATTAACGGTGTCATCGTCCGTACAAGAGATAATTGTCATGGCTAGTACCACTGCAATTAGGCTACTACATCTTGCCTTTTTCAATGCATTTAGTAACATAAAAGTATAATTTAAAATCAGAGAAAAATCATGGGTTTGGTTGAATAATGAAAAAACACACGCTGAAGTTAGCGTATTTTCATTAAACACTAATTAACGCAATAAAAATCATTTATTTCTAAATTTTAAAGATAGAGTGTGGCTGGCTTAAAACAAAAAAGACAGCTGAGGGGCTGTCTTTTGGTTGCTGTAGAGGGAGGATTCGAACCTCCACGGAGCGGTTAGCGCTTTTAAGTGTTATTGGATACTATAAAGAATTTATCCCGTGACCTCCACCCCCGAGACCGGAGGGCATGTCTGCCAATTTCATCACCCTACAGTGTAGATCAATTCGTTAATTGATATTTCAAAGTTAATAAAATCGCTCATTCATTCAAATTATATCAAATAATTAGATATATTTATGTGATATTTTAAATAAAATAGAATTTAAATTGATTTATTTTCAATTTCATCGGGTTTTTGGATGTGGTTTTTGATGATTTTATAAAAGAATATCTCATCTGATGTGATTCAGAATAATTGTTCCTAATTTTTACTTTTGCGTTTTAAAAATATAGTATTGCCAATACAATCCTATTCGATAATAATTTTGCCTGTTTTTATAGATTGCATATTAACATAAACCTGATAGATGTAAAGCCCTGATAATAGCTCATCTCGGTATAGCTTCATGTCTGAACTACCTTCTAAACGCTTCATTAACTTTCCTGATTTATCCATGAGAACTACTACGATTTGGTCATTCCTGTGTGTGCCAATCACCTTAACAGTGGTGAATTTTTCAAATGGGTTGGGGTTTATCAGAACATGATAGTCATCCTGATCACTGGCCATAGATATAACGGATGAATACCGGTAGCTGCCGTCAAAGTCTATTTGTTTAAGTCTATAGTAGCTCAGCCCTGCAGAAGGCCTGTCATCTGTAAAATGGTAGTCTAACTTTTCATCGCTGTTACCAGATCCCTTTACCTGTCCTATTTTACTTAAAGATGAAGCATCTGAGCCTCTTTCTACTACAAAAAGGTCATTGTTAATTTCTGAGGCTGTACTCCACTTTAGATGGATTGAAGTATTGTTAGGATCTTTTTTTGCAGTGAAACTGATTAACTCTACTGGTAGTATAGGGTTCACCGTTACGGTGGCGGTACTAAGCTGCTCTATAGTACAAGTAATAGGAGATGTTTTGGTGGAGAGTACATTAAAGGTGGTGGTAGTGTTCAAGGTTCCGGTAGGTAGGGATAGTGTGCCTCCAGTGCCGGCTACTGAGCTACCTATTGCAGAATCATCCGCATCATCTCTTAACAAGTATTCTACACCCGACTCGGAGTTGGCTACTTCAATATTAGTTGATTCTCCAGGTTCAATAGTAGAATTAGTACTGGTAACTGGTCTATCGTTGAGAGGGTTTTCATAAACAGTAATAGCAGCCGTGTTACTATTTAAGCCTGTACATGACAAGTCTGGGATTTTTAAGGCTTTTATCTGTAGTGTTTCACTAGATGTGAGCTCAAAAGAATCAAATGTAATGGCACCTCCTGTACCTAGTAGTGAAGAGCTTAGGTCTACTGTATTTCCGTTATCTCGTAATGTGTATATAACTCCCTCTTCAGAGTTAGGTATTTCCACCTGGGCAGAAGTATTTTCACAGACCTCGCTACTTATTACGTTTACTGTTCGGTTGGTTAGCGGAGGCTTGCAGGCTACTGTATTGCCAGCAGATTCATTACTAGCTGCCTTTCCTGTTTCGGTGGCAGTGGCGGTTAGCACACCGCCGGCATATAAATCAGAATTAGCAGAACTCAGGCCTCCAAGTGTCCAGGTGCCTGAGGAAGTGCTGGTAGAGCCTAGTTCACCACCATCAATATAAACATCTATACCAGTTCCGTCTGCGGATGGAGAGGTGCCTGAAACGGAGGTGTCTCCTTCTGTATAGCTACCGGTAATGGAAGGGGTAGCACTTACAGCTAAAACTGTTATGGAAGATGAAGCTGCGCTTACCAGTTCTCCTGGGGCTGTAGCGGTAGCATTAACTACCTGTCCTGTGCTTAATGATAGGCCTGTTAGTGTCCAGTTGCCATTAGCATCCACACTCGTAGTGCCTACTGAAGATCCTCCTACTCGTACATTTATTATTGTGCCTGAAGCCTCTGTGCTGGTGCCGGATACACTAGTGGCCCCATTAACCAGAGGCCCTGTGATGGTAGGTGTGGTAGATTGCTCCGTAACGGTTCTACTTACTGCGGTGGATAGGCACTTTCCTGTTTCAAGTGCTTTTACTTGTAATACTTGGCCAAGGCTTAGGGTGAGGCCAGAAAAGCTCCAGGCTCCTGAACCGTTAGTGGTAGTGCTGCTGATGTAATTACCATCAATAAAAAGAAATATTTTGAATCCACTGGTGGAGGTTCCACTAAGAGTAGTGGTGGAGGTGGTTACAGAAGTTGTGCTTACTGTGGGGGTAGTGCTGGCCGCACTACTTCCACTGGTACAAAAAGATGCAGAAGGTGAAGATTCACATTTGCCTGGCTCCTGCACTGTAGCCCAATAGCTGCCGTTAGGCTGACAGTTGGTTCCAGAATTACATCCGGAATTGGAGCCATTACAGGCTATAACAAAAATGGTCCCTGGCGTGGTAACTGTGAAAGTACTGATAGGGTTAGGGAAGGAAGCGTGATCAGGGTTATAAGCCTTGAGCACGGTGCCTGCAGGAAGTGTTGTGGCAGTAGTGATTTCGATCCCTTTACGGCCTCCACAGGTGATGGTGGGGGCAGCGCTGCAAGAGGAGCCAACACTCACTTCGTTAGAGCTTAGTGATACAGATTCACCGGCAGCAGTAGCCGTGGCGGTAAGCACGTCATTTTCTGCCAAGGCGGTTAAGCCCGATATAGTCCAGCTACCCCCCGTGACAGTAGTGGTACCTACTGAAACGCCGTTTACATAGAGCTCTATGATAGTGCCATTTCCTTCACTGGAAGTACCAGATACGCTAGTGGCTCCAATAGATACGGGGCTACTAATCACTGGGGCTACACTACGACTAGGAGGAAAGCCAGAGTTGATATCAGCAGGTGCAGTAGCTACCTGATTATCTACCACAATCCCCCATATTTTATCTATATTATGACCGTAGGCATCGTCATCTATACCTCCAATATCTGAAATGCCGCCTCCTATAGCACTCTGTGTGTTGATCACTGTATTGGCTACTAGCCTCATGGGGGTGGAGGTGGAAATAGATGGGAAAAAGGTGGTAATGGTGGAAAAAGGCATGTAAAAATCATAGAAATAGTCTGGGTCGGAACATGATGTAGATTGGGCAATTGACTTTTGAGCGTAGTCATCATAGGCTAAGGTTGTCATAAGAGTAGGGGATGTGGTGCCATCTACATCATAGAGCCTAACGCCAAAGTTGGTGACTAATTCTATTTCTATTTCAAAGCCAGGATTACCACTGACATAGTTGGGGTCACTACCACTTCCGAATAAGTTGTCCGTGTCTATTAGAATGCTATATCCTTTCGAATTAGGAGCATATCCTCCTAACCTAAAGCGGAAGAGCCAGTTATTGGAGGCATCTACATAAGATGCTGCTACATAGCGTGTGGCGTCATCGGCAAAATCTGTAAATCCGCAGGCAGGACCAGAGGCTACATCGCTGGTAGGTTCTACTTCAGGCACGGTAATGGTTTGATAGGGAATTTCACTTTCAGCATTGTCATTGCTCACAAAACCGGAGTTGTCTGCAGAAACATAACCATCACCATTGGGGTCAAGAACAGTTGCGCCAGCTCCTGCAGGGTCTATGATCAACCCTGGAGTTTGCGCATGGGTGTGATGCGCGGCTATGATTAAGGTGGTGACAATCATAATTGATTGTATGAGTACTCTTTTACATATCCATGAAGTTTTAGAGCAGAAGATTTTATGGAGTAGTGGCATTTGTCGCAATCTAAATATTCGGTAAAAAAAGTTAATCTTAACTGCTTTAGGAGGTATTGGATAGTCAACACTATTTCCAAGTTCTGGCCTCAATCATTACAGTTAATTACATAAGCTAAGTATTTGTTGGTTGCTTTTTATTGTTAAACATTATCAAATCTTACACTTCAAGATTGTCTGAGGAATTATAAAATTATGACAGACATTTTATGAGTTGTATAAATAGTTTAATAACAATCAATACTATAATTTGCCTGGTAATGATGAGTGTAATTATGGTTATATTGTTATTTGATTTATAATTTGATAGAGTGGAGTGAATTTAGTCTTATGTGGAAAAATGCGCTGAAGAATCTGTATTTGAAATGTAATATCTTGGCTGAAAGTTAGATAAGGCTTTTCAGTTGAGACTTGCTTTATTTTTTTGTTTAAAAGACGTCTTAAAATTTTGAGTATTTCATCTCATGTTCCTTCTCTTCATAATTGTTAGAGGTGCTGCCGTCGGAAGGATATACATTGCTTGCTTCTATTGATCAGAATAAAAAGGGCAGTAATTAGTTTGCATAAAACAAAAAAGCAACACCATTATCGATGTTGCTTTCTGTGTTGCTGTAGAGGGAGGATTCGAACCTCCACGGAGCGGTTAGCGCTTTTAAGTGTTATTGGATACTATAAAGAATTTATCCCGTGACCTCCACCCCCGAGACCGGAGGGCATGTCTGCCAATTTCATCACCCTACAGTGTAGATCAATTCGTTAATTGATATTTCAAAGTTAATAAAAAGCTTTTTTTATTAAAATTATCGTAATTAAATTAACTTAATTATGAATTATTTTTAAAATAATGATGATCTGTTTTTGAAAATATTAAAACAATGATTAAAAAAGGAGAGGTGGTTATAAAATTTATAATTAGGTAAATGATTTTTGCAGATCTTCGTGAGATTGATGGTGTTTATATATGCGCTTTTTGGGCTGAGCCTGATCTTCTATGTCTGAATCAGTTAATAGGCTCCCTTTTGGGAGCCTATTAACTGATAATTTTTAATCTTTATCTGAGTAACTCTGAAGGTCACGGGTGTTTTTCTGTACGGCAATAGCTGAGAACATACTTAGTAAAAAGCTCATGGCGTAAAACCCTTTTTCACTTAAGGTGAGTTCTGCATTCCATAGACCTACTACTAATAGCGTTACTGCTAATAATGCGGAAAACCAACTGATACCGTAATAGATGTCAGTTACAGGAATTCCTTCCAGTCTATCGCGTACACTTTTTTGTACAGATACCACTGAGAATAAGCCAAACATAATGATTGAAAAGTAATATCCTTTTTCGTTCAATAGCATTTCAGCATTATAAAGGCCAATGAAATAGGCCGTCATACCGACGATAAGTGTGCACCAGGATACCGCCACAAAGGCATTAGAGGGCTTGCTGATGTTCTCTTTGTTGTTTTTAGAGCTCTTTTTAGATATATACTCTTCTGTCGGAGTTGTGAATGTGCTTTGATCCATAACTTTTAATATTTGATTATGAAGCAAAGATGGGCGGCTCTTGGTTGAGAAACATTTACATATGTAAAGAAAACGACTAGTCCCTTTTTGCTCTGATCCGGCTCAGCTGTGTTGGGGTAACTCCCAAATATGAAGCTACATGATACTGGGCAATCTGATTTTCCAGCTTCGGGTATTCCTCTTTAAATATCTTGTACCTTTCAGATGCATCATTCATTACCAGTGTCATTTCCCGTCTTTCCTTTTTTACGAAGAAATCTTCAGCAATTACTCTATTCAGTCTCTCTACTAAGGGATATTCCTCGTAAAGATCAAGAATGTCTTGAAAGCTGGCTTGTAGCAAGGAGCATTCTGTTAGGCATTGGATATTGATCATATTCTTGTTGCCGGTAATTAGCGAAGAGTATCCTCCTACTATGGCAGGGTTAACAAAAAACAGTTTGTTAAACTCTTCTCCTTTGGGGTTTCTGTAATAAGCGCGCATAATGCCCTCTTCTATAAAGCATAGCTTTTTTGAGTATTCTCCTTCTTTAGCGAAATGCGATTGCTTCTCCATAGAAACCGGTTTAAAAAGCCCTAATAGGGCCTGCATTGACTCTTGAGGTAGCTTTACAAAATCATGGAGATAAGATTCAAATGTGTTCATCAATATTTTGAATAAGCAAACTATTAAACCCTAAAACTAATGAATTCCTTGCAAATGGGTAAAAAAGGGGCCAGTGGTTCTGTGTCTAACCTCATTAACACAAGTGTATTTGAGATTTTTGCTTTATAAATGAATTACTTAATAGAAAGAATAGATATGTTATGGTTGGAATTGATGCTAATAATTCTCCAGATAGATGATTTCCAATAAAATGTTTTTCTCAAATATCGAAACAGCATGTTATCCTCGCCGTTTCTTCTATTCTAAACGAAGAATTAAATGTCATACTGTGAAGTTATAAAGACTATGCCTGAGCCGAGGAGGTCTTTACATAAAAAATATCATGATCATCACTATGGTTTTCCTATCCACGATGATAATGAGCTCTTTGGGAGATTAATCATGGAGATCAATCAGGCGGGTTTGAGCTGGGAAACTATACTCAAGAAGGAGGACTCTTTTAGAGCGGCCTATGATAATTTTAATATTGAAAAGGTAGCCGCCTATACTGAAGAGGATAGAGAAAGGTTACTTCAAGATGTTGGGATTATCCGAAATAAACTAAAGGTGAATGCTGCCATTGAAAATGCCAAAAAAATAAAAGAACTACAGCAGGAGTACGGCTCTTTTGAAAAGTGGCTCGAGCACCATCATCCTAAAACTAAAGCGGAGTGGGTTAAGGTTTTTAAGAAGAATTTCCGCTTTACCGGAGGGGAAATTGTAGGCGAATTTCTAATGAGTATAGGTTTCTTAAAAGGAGCGCATGATGATAATTGCGTTATTAATAAAGAGATCGAAAAACAGGATCCTAAATGGATGGAATAAAAGGTTAAATTGAAAAATAAGAATTGTTAAATAAAATAGAGTCGAAAATAGGTCTTCTTAAAATATAAATGTCTTACGTACGTCTAGTAATGCATGAATCGATTTTTTAAAATTATAAAGCGAACAATGATAGTAATTATAGGGGTGGTAGTAGCGGTTGTTATTGCCACATACTTTTATATGTCACAAGATCTGTTTGGTAAGAAGCCGGAGGGAGAGCGATTAGAAAGGATGAGCAAATCGTCACATTTTAAAGATGGAGTATTTGAAAACTTTCACCATACCCCTACGCTAACAGAAGGTTATAGCATGATGGGGGTTATGTATAAGCAGATTTTTGGAAAACACCCCAGGACGCAGCCTAAAGATAGTATACCTTCTGTAGTTACAGATCTAAAGAGTTTCGCTCCTGATGAAAATGTATTGGTTTGGTTTGGGCATTCTTCTTATTTTATTCAGCTTAATGGCCGTAAAATTCTGGTGGACCCTGTTTTTAGTGGCAATGCCTCGCCTATTCCTAGTTCTGTAAATGCCTTTCCGGGAGCTAATGGTTATGGCGTTGAAGATATGCCGGATATAGATTATCTGTTCATCAGTCATGATCATTATGATCATTTGGACTATCAAACTATCGTGGCTATGAAGGATAAAGTACGTAAAGTAATGTGCGGATTGGGTGTAGGTTCACATTTTGAGTTGTGGGGGTATACTCAAGATCAGATTATAGAAGGAGACTGGTATGATGCAGTGGATTTAGATGATGGATTTAAGGCTTATTTTACCCCATCAAGACACTTTTCAGGGCGAGGTTTTAAAAGAAATAATACCTTGTGGAGTTCTTACGTGTTAGAAGCAGAAGGCTTTAAGCTGTACATTGGTGGGGATAGCGGGTATGATACTCATTTCGCTGATATCGGTAATAAATTTGGCCCTTTTGACTTAGCAATATTGGAAAACGGCCAGTATAATAAAGCTTGGGAAGCGATTCATATGTTGCCAGAGCAAACGTTAAAGGCAGGATCAGATCTTAAAGCGAAGCGTGTGTTTCCGGTGCATTCGTCAAAATTTAAACTGGCCTGGCACCCATGGGATGAACCTCTTTCTGAAGTCAGTCGTTTAAGTGCGGATTATAATTTTCCTCTGGTTACACCAAAAATCGGTGAGGTGGTACGTTTAAAGGATACTACTCAGACCTTTGATCATTGGTGGGAAGGGATGGAATAATTTTTTCTTAGCTGAGAAAGGTATTACAAAAGAGACTTTGAAAATCTATGCTATAATCGATTTTCGAAGGCTTTTTTTAAGGATTTAATAAAATGATACCTCGTACTTGAAGTGGTCCACCTGACCTGCTTCAAGCTTCATTATACCTTTCTTTTCAGACAAGTCTCCGCTAAAATCCTTTACATCTGCAATGCCTAGCCAAGGCTCAAGGCATAAGAAGGGTGCACCGGGCTTAGTCCAAATACCGAAGAAAGGAAAATCTTCAAAGTTCATGGTCAGTAGCTTAGATCCTTTATTTATAAGGCTTATTTTGTTTGAATTCAAGCTTTCAAAAACCAATGCGTCTTCTGCAAAAAGAGGATAGTTGAGAGGTAATATCTTTTCATTCTTTAATTCGAAGGCTTTCTTTTGGTCTAATAGTCCATCATGCAAGTGTGTTCTTTTTAATTCTGGCTCTTCTTTTTCAAAAGAGAGTTCGTAGGTGTCAAAATCACCTTGTATGCTGTAGGCGGGGTGTCCTCCTATAGAATAAAGCATGGTGTCATCACCCGTGTTTTTGATTTCATAGAAGTGAGTGATGGTTTCATCCTGTAGCTCATGACCCAGTTTAAGTTCGAATGAAAAGGGATATTTCTTTCGAGTGTCGGCATTGGATTTTAATTTGAAAACAATTTTACTGTCGGATTGCTGATCCAGTTCAAAATCCATATCTCTGGCAAAGCCGTGTTGGCTCATGGGGTATTCGGTACCTTGGAAAGAAAAACTATTATTGTTTAGTTTACCTACAAATGGAAATAAAATAGGGGCGTGTCGGCCCCAGAAATCAGGATTGCCTTCCCAAAGCATTTCTTGTCCTGTGGTTTTATTGAAAATAGAGGTGAGCTCAGCTCCCTGCGATTTCGCACTTATTTTTAAATGATTATTTTCTAATGTGTAAGTCATGATCTATAAACTTGTACGTAGTTAAGATAGTCTTTTGTGATAACTCTACGCTTTTAAATAGCCAAAAGTTATTGAAACCATGACTTTTGTTTGAACCTATCTAATATGAAACTGTTATATTTATATCGCACACGATAAACTAATAGACGATATTAAAAATGATAGTTAAGAATATTCACACCAGTACAGTTCAAAAAGTATTCAGGATAATTTTAGGGCTGTTTATGATTATGGCTGCCGTAGGGCATATGACTTTTCAAAGAGCAGAGTTTCAGGCTCAGGTGCCTGATTGGGTGCCTTTATCTAAAGATTTAGTGGTAATTTTGTCAGGAATAGTAGAGTTGGTTTTAGGGGTTTCGATGGTTTTTCTATCTAAGTTTAAAGTTTGGGTAGGGCTTGCTTTAGCCATTTTTTATGTACTTATATTTCCAGGAAATATTGCTCAGTACGTAAACGAAATAGATGCCTTTGGCCTTGATACTGATAAAAAGCGTTTAATAAGATTATTTTTTCAGCCGGTACTTATATTATGGGCCTTGTGGTCTAGCGGTGCATTAAAGGCTTTATTAAATAAAAAGTCTAGTTAAAAAGAATGAATAAAAGCGATGAATACAGTAGTTCTGAGCAGTTGTGGTTGGAAAATCAAATATGTTTTCCATTATATGCTGTTTCCAGAATGGTTACTAAATTATATACTCCTTTGTTGGCCGATCTGGATATCACTTATCCGCAATATTTAGTGCTGCTGGTATTATGGAAGGAGGATCACCTGTCAGTAAATGAAATTAGTAGCCTGCTGTATTTGGAATCTAATACGTTGACGCCTCTGCTGAAGCGAATGGAGCAGAAAAACCTGGTCAGGCGTAGGCGTTCTCAGCTTGATGAAAGAAAAGTGATAGTGTCATTAACTCCTGATGGGAAGGGTCTTCAAGAGAAAGCGGCTTGTGTTCCTCAGTCTATTGTAAATCAAATGAGCACTGACGAAGTCTCATTGCAGGAGGTGCAAAGCTTTAAGCAAACGTTGACTAAGCTCATGCACCTGCTGAACGAGAATAATAACCGTAATAGGGATGAGTTAACTGATTAACCCCAGTTTTCTAAAGACCATCCATTCAGCTCCTGTGAGCATGGTCCAGAAAGTGACTTCAATGATGTTGTTTAAAGCTAGTTCATAAAAAATAATGCCTAATCCTAGCAATAGGTGGAACCAGATGATTTCAGACTTGATCATAACAATAAATTAAAAAATGTAAGTCAATACTAAAGAAATCGTCTCATTTTAAATGAGGCGAATAACAAAATAAGTTAAAAAATGTTTTTGGATCAAGAATAAAATTTTGACATGTAGGAATTATGGATGAATTGCCTTTTATTTCGGTTGAAAAACAACTGCTAAGTAGGTGAGTTGCCTATAGAATAAATATCACTAAAGTGTTACCGTCCCTATTTATTAAACTGCTTTTATTTCTGCCACATGTTTCACTGGAAAATTGCACGAGTTAGCAATGAAACACATCTTGTTAGCTTCTGAGTGGAGCTCTTCAGCTTTTTCTATTTGACTTTCATCAGTAATTTTAACTATGGGTTTCAATATTACTTCTGTGAATCTACCACTTCCATTTTTGTGTTCTTCCATAATTCCTTCAGCATTATCTTCGTAGTGAGTAACCGTAATTCCAGCAGTGGAGCAAAGGTGCAAGTACCATAGCATGTGGCAAGATGATAATGAAGCTAAGAGCATTTCTTCAGGATTATACTTGCTGGCATCACCCCTAAAAGCAGGGTCAGCTGAGCCCAAAATATCAGTTTTACCCTCTGTGGATATGGTATAAGAGCGTTCGTAACTATTGTAATTAGAAGTGCCTTTGCCTTGGTTTCCCGTCCAGGTGAGAGAAGTGGAATAAGAATGAGATCGGATCATCTTTTTTTGAGTACAAAGGTAGAAAAATTGGATACTTAAAATTGAGAATTTCAAATTATAATTATATTTGCGTAACTGATTACGTAACTGAAATTGTATGGAGTTTTTTAACGAAGTAGGAAAGATGGCTATCGGCAGTAGGTTAAGGTTGTTGACAGAAAAAGTCACAACTGATGCTGCCAAGGTGTATAATTTATATGGCGTACGCCTGCAGCCTAAGTGGTTTCCTGTTTTTTATATACTTTCTAAAGGAGAGGCTAAATCTATTACAGATATTTCTAAAGAAATAGGTCATTCGCATCCATCAGTAAGCACAATAGTGAGAGAAATGAATAAAGAAGGACTCATTAAGGAGGAAAAAGATGAGACGGATGGCCGTAGAAATGTCGTTTCTCTTTCAACAAAGGCGATTGAGATTAATAAAAAACTGCAAAGTCAGTTAGCAGATGTTAATAATGCTGTGGAAGATATCATGTCTCAAACTCAAAATAACTTGTGGCATGCTATTGAGGAGTGGGAGTATTTATTAGAACAAAAACCGCTCTTGCGGAGGGTTTTGGAGCAAAAGAAATTGAGGGAAAGTAAAGAGGTAGAGGTGGTGGAGTATCAACCCAAGTATAGGGAGGTTTTTAAAGCATTAAATGAAGAATGGATTTCTCAATATTTTAAGTTGGAACCTCAGGATATAAAAAGCCTGGAAGATCCGCAAGGTTATATCATTAATAATGGAGGCGCTATATTAGTTGCTTTATATAAAGGAGAACCTCTTGGCGTGTGTGCGCTGGTAAAGATGAACGATGATACTTATGACTATGAATTGGCCAAGATGGCCGTTTCCCCTAAAGCTCAGGGCAAAGGAATTGGACTTATTTTAGGCAATGCCATCAAAGAAAAAGCTAGGTCTCTTGGTAGTTCTAATTTGTACCTGGAAAGTAATACCACATTAAAAGCGGCTATTTCTTTATATGAAAAGCTTGGCTTTAAAAAAGTCGCTGGCCGAACTACGCCATATGAACGCGCTAATATACAGATGGCTATGGACTTATAACCTATTGCAATCAGCGATGTTTAGAAAGTAAAAAAGTAAATGATGAAAATAGGATGGATAGGAATGGGGAAAATGGGAGTACCCATGTCAGAAAAAATATTACGAGCGGGACATGATTTATTGGTATATAACCGCACCAAAGAAAAGGCCAAGCCGCTGATCGATCAGGGAGCGCAATTTATTGATTCGCTAGGGAGTATGTTAGAAAAAGTGGAGGTGATTTTTGTAATGATCTCTGATGATGATGCTGTGGAAGAAATTTTCACAGGAGATAATGGTCTGCTTTCTTCATCTGCTTCGGGCAAAGTGATAGTGAATATGAGTACTATTACTCCGGAGATGAGTAAGAAGATGGCAGAAAGATGTAAGGCCCAGCAGCTGGAATATATTGATGCGCCAGTGTCTGGTAGTGTGAAACAAGCAGAAGAGGCCAGCCTGGTGATAATAGCCGGAGGAGATGAAGATGTGGTAGATCAGGTGAGGCCTCTGCTGGAGAAAATCGGTAAGGCTGTAGTGTATATCGGAGAAGTGGGTACTGGCAATGCAGCTAAATTAGCGGTGAATACTTTTCTGGGGATTGTAACTCAGGGCCTGGCAGAAACCATTAAGTTTAGTAAAAGTATGGGGGTAGATGCTGCCACCTTCCTAAATATTTTGAAGGCCGGAGCATTAGGTAGTCCATATTTAAATATAAAAAGTGATGCCGTGCTTAATGATAACTATAAAGCGGCTTTTACGCTAGATCATTTGGCCAAAGACTTGAGGTATGCTAAAGGCAGTGGCTTGAAAGGGAAAGTGGGGCTGGCTACACATGATACATTTCAAGAGGCCGTTAAAGAATTTGGAGATGAAGATGTGATGGCAATTTTAAAACACTTGAAATAAAAGATGCCTGTCGATTTCGACAGGCATCTTTTATGGCATATTCTCATTAAAATACTACACCGTGTACTGGCTCAGGTTTTGGTGGTAAGTCAGTACGATCCTGCATTTCTTTTAGATTTTCTTCTATCGTAAGACTAATAGAGGTGATAGGCGTATCTTCCAGTTTATTTTCAAAAGGATCTTCATGTCTTTCACCTATTAAATCTAATGTCAAAAACACAAAGTTGATTAATAAGGAAAGAGGAATGTTAATCCAGCCCAGTTCTTCAATGAAAGCAAAGGGAATTAACGTACCATGAATGAGTACAAAAGCTCTTGAGAAAAAACTATAAGGCCTGGGGAAAGGGGTGTTTTTAATTCGCTCGCTCATTCCCTGATGATTGTTGAACTCTGTGAGCGTCTCATCTAGTCTCACAAAGCGGTAATCAGAGATCCATCCATTTTTAAAGGCGGTGGTTAGGTCTTTACCTTGTAGCTTAAGTAGATAGTTAGGGGGGTTCTTTTTGGTTAAAATAAGCTTATATTCTTCTTCGCTTAAAAAATCTTTAAGGTCTTCATAGCGATTGTTGTCCTCGATTATTTCTGTAATGCCATTTTCATTATAGGCATGCTTTTTTCTCAAAAATACCCTTAAACCATGAACAAAGGCAATGTGTCTGTTGATGACTTTAGTTTGCCACTTTTTAAGTGCTTGATCATCTTCATAATCAGCTGAAATGGATAAAGAAAGTACTTCTCGGCCCCATGCACGGCTGTAGTTCACCAATAGTCCCCATATTTTCCTGGCTTCCCACCACCTGTCATAGGCATTGTTACTTTTAAAACCCAGAAATATGGCCAGTGCCGTACTTAAAGTGGCTATAGCATTAAAAGGTATTGATAGCTTAGAGAGATCAAACTCAACATGAAGCGCATAAACCGTAACGGAAAGAAGAGAAAAGTAAATGATGCTTCTCCATGTATAGTGGAGTATATGTTTCCATTTTAGATTTCTATCAACTATCATAGCATTCCGTTTTAGGTGTAGAGAATAAAACGGCCATAGAATTGAATTGTTTTGCCCTTCTATGATCGAATAAAAAGCTGAAGCCAGTAATTGTCACTTTTTTAAAGGAATTTTAGCGTTTATTATGTTGGTGGGCGAAAAATTATAAATTAATAATTACTGATAAAGAAATTAGTGATATGGTTACCCAAAGGATGATGCCTTGTAGCATTGGTTTTAATCCCACAAAATGTAGTACCTTTTTTGATAGTCCACTTCCAATTAAAAATAGGGTTAATGTGAGGCCTGCTTTAGCAATGTTTACCATAATTTGATTGTGAGCCTGCACCCATGGGAAGTAACTGTTGATGCACATGGCAATAATGAAATAGCCAATGAAGTAGGGAATCTTTACCTTTTTCTTGCCTTGCTTAAAGGCTAGGGTAGTGATTAAAGCCACAGGAATAATCCACAAAGCGCGGGCTAGTTTTACGGTGGTGGCTATTTCTAAGGCTTCGTTTCCATAGTTGGCAGCTGCACCTACTACTGAGCTGGTATCATGGATAGCAATGGCGCACCATAGGCCAAATTGCTGCTGGCTCAACTGAAGTGCGTGACCTACCAAGGGAAAAATAAATAGGGCAATGGAGTTAAGAATAAAGACTATTCCTAGTGCTACAGATATTTGTTTTTCCTTAGCCTGTACTACGGGTGAAATGGCTGCAATAGCGCTGCCTCCACAAATGGCAGTGCCTACAGAAGTCAGATAAGAGGTTATTTTGTCTATTTTAAAGACTTTCGCTAATCCTATTCCCAATAGCAGTGTGCCGGTTATAGAAAATAGGGTTAAGGTGAAGCCTGTTGACCCAGCATGTATAGCTTCTTGTATGTTCATGCCAAAGCCTAGTCCTACAACAGAAAATTGTAAGAGTAGCTGCGTTATTTTATGGTTAAGGTTTAAGTACGGGTTGCCTACTGTCTGAGCAATGATAATACCTAGGAGCAAAGCCATAGGGGGTGAGATGATGGGTATCAGAGTAAGACAGGCTACAAAGACAAATATTACTTTATGTAATGAAATGTTTTTGTTGAGCCGATTGAGTAAGTAATATTTTTCGCCACTCATGAGTTTTGCTGTTTTTCTTGTTTTATATAAAGCAAAACTGAGCAGAGTTATAATGCTAAGGAAATCACATTTAGTGATTAGTTATTACCTATAGTTATAACGGGAAGTAAATTTGATGAAAAGCTCTACCAGGTTATTGCTTTGTCCTTGAGCTTGTATGAAGTTGAAATATCGCTCAATAGTAAGGTCTTGAATATCGATAATAGACATCTCACCAGTCTTTAACTCTTTTAATACAGAGTGAATAGAAAGAAATGATGCACAGGGTGAATTGAGTAAATAAAGCTTGATGCTTTCGGTATTGCTAAGCTGCATTTCCATTCTCAAATTAGAGGAAGATAAGCCCTTCTCTTTCAATGCGTAGTGTATTACTTCAAGCGTGCCTGAACCCGGCTCACGCATAAGCAAGGGTATTTCTTTCAACTGATCTACAGTAATGGCTGGCTTTCTTGATAAAGGTGATCGGCTGTTAGTAATGAGTACTATTTCATCTTTCAGAAAAGGACTATACTTAAGTCCTGCTGCTTTTGATTGTCCTTCGATAATACCTAAGTCAATTTTACCATCTAGCAGCGATTGTTCTATTTTTTCTGTGTTGCCTGTGTCTAGGGTAATATTGATATCTTTAAACTTTTGATGAAAGGCAGCGATAACAGGAGGTAATACGTACTGAGCAACGGTGGTACTAGCGCCTATTTTTAGTCGGCCGCCATGCTTACTGGCCAGCGCATTAAGGTCTATCTCCAGGTTTTTGTAAATATCAAAAATCTGCTCTGAATACTGGAGTAACATTTCTCCTGCAGGGGTGAGCTTTATTTTGGTGCCATTTCTATCAAAAAGTTTTATTTGAAAGTACTGCTCTATCTCTTTTACATGTTTAGTTACAGCTGGCTGTGTAATAGAGAGCTCCTGAGCTGCTTTGGTGAAGTTGAGCCTCTTGGCTACAGTTTTAAATACCTGAAGTCTGAAATCAAACATTACTACCTGCTATGAAAAGATAAATTGATCAAGTTAATTTTATATAAAAGCGGTGCAAATTTGATTTAAAATAATGGTTTTCTAGTGCTTTTAGTGTTAAGAATAGATCTTTTAATTCTATTAGAAATGCTAGCTTTGCTAGATTTTATAGCTAGTAAGAGTAACTAAACTAGCTTTAGTATGTTTTAAAGTAATGAATTCATCAAAAGTGACTATGCAATTAGATATTGATTCTCTGGACTTCGATCATTGTGAAGATGAGCCCATACATATTCCCGAGTCTATTCAAGGATATGGGTATTTGTTTGGAATTAATTTTGAATCTGGCATTATAGCTATTATAAGTGAAAATGTTCAAGGTCTATTAGCTGAATCTCAAATAATAGGTAGTAACTTTTATGATTTGATAGATGGCTCGGATTACCTTTCATTTTTAAAAGAGACCTATCAAAGGGCTCAAAAACAAGGGGTTAGACTTCCTGTACAACTTAACCTAAAGGCAAGTTATATTAAGGATCAGAAGGCCTTAGACTATTACGCTGTAGTATATGAAAGTTCTCAATACATGGTAATAGAGCTGGAGCCTGCAGGTGAGTTTCGAGAGGCCTATAGTGCTACTCAGTTTATGAAGTTATATGCTACTAGTGTAGCTCCTAAGTTTAAGGCTTACAAGACTTTAGCCCAAATGGCTGATGAGATAGTTTCTACTATAAAATATGTGAGTGGATATGATCGCGTAGTGCTTTTTAAATTTAATGATGATAATACGGGTAAGGTTATAGCTGAGGCCAAGGAGGAAGATATGGACTCTTATATGGATCTTATGTATCCTGCTACAGATATACCTAAGCAAGCAAGAGCCCTTTACAAGAAGAATTGGGTGAGGTTAACGCCAGATGTAAATCTTGAACCTTCTATAATTATACCGGAGGTGAAAGTTGCGGGTAGAGAGCCTTTGGATATGACTAAATCTCTGTTAAGAAGCTTGTCTCCTATACATTTACAATATGTGCGTAATCAAGGGTTAGAGGCTTCCATGTCTATGTCTCTAGTTACTCACGATCATTTATGGGGTATTATTTCTTGTCATAACAGAAAGCCTAAATATATACCACAAAATGTTAGGTTAGAGTGTGAGAATCTCAGTCAGCTTTTTAGCTGGCACCTTTATGCTAAAGAAGAGGAGCTTACTATTAATAGAAAAAAGGTCACCGAGAAATCTATTAATAGCATGCTGGATAAAACTTCTTCTAATCAGCCTATTGTAGATGTATTTAGAAATAATGAAAAAGAGGTGTTGGAAATGACCGATACTGATGGCTTTTTATTTTATACAGAGTCTGAAATAATAAAGCTGGGTACAGTGCCCGATTTAGAGGTTTTGCAAGAAATTTATGATGGGTGTTGTGCAAATGGCAAAGAGACTTTAGTTACTCGAGATGTGAGAGAATGGTATGATAATGAGGATAAACTGAATGGCATACGCGGCGTTTTATTGGCTCCATTAGTAGAAAATAAGAGCTATTTTACTGCTTGGTTTAGAAAAGAAAAGGTAATAGAAGAAAAATGGGCTGGTGTGCCGGAAGAAAAATCAGCACATTCTCCTAAAAAAGAGAGGCTGATGCCCCGCTCATCTTTTAACGTACATAGAAGAACAATACGCAATAAGAGTAAAGAATGGAATACGAATGACATAGAGACTGCAGAGCGCTTTAACAAAGTGTTTATGGCTCATGTATTGGAAGTTCAAGACCTTATGCGTCAAAATATTGATCAGCTGCAGCAGCAGAGCAAGTATAAGAATGAGTTTTTGGCTACACTTGCTCATGAATTAAGAAATCCTCTGACACCACTTACCGTAGGCATTACGCTGCTGGAAGAAGGAGAAAATGACCCTATGGAAACTAAAATCATAGGTACCATGAAAAGGCAGCTAAGTCATATGACTACCCTCATTGATGATCTCATGGACGTGTCACGAATAACACAGGGAAAGGTGAAGTTAGAAAAGGAAAGGTTAACCATTAATAACATTATTAATAATGCGATAGAGACCTGCCAAAGATTATTGGAAGAGAAAAGCCATGAGCTGCAACTTAACCTTGCTGATGAAGATATTGAATTGTATGGAGATAATACTCGCCTAACCCAGGTTTTCGTTAATATCATCAATAATGCGGCGAAATATACAGATGTAGGAGGGATAATTGCTATAACTGTAGAGCAGCAAGAAGATGATAAGGTTAGTGTGAAAATTAAGGATAATGGAGCTGGCATATCAAAAGATAAGTTAGATTCTATTTTTACTATGTTTACTCAGATTGATGCCTATTCCACTAAAACCAAGGGCGGCTTAGGTATAGGCTTAACTTTGGTAGAAAAGCTAGTGACTTTACACGATGGAGAGATTACAGCAAGGAGCGACGGTGAAGGAGAGGGGACGGAGTTTGAAGTGATGCTCCCAACTACTACATCTACTGGAGATAGTGATTCAGAGACAAATGAGAGTGAGCAAATGTCTAAAAAGGGAAAGAGCAAAGTGATGATAGTGGATGATAATGTTGATGTAGTGGAGATGTATGAGCTAATGCTCATGAGTGAAGGGTATGAGATTGCTACAGCATTTAGTGGAAAAGAAGCTATTGAAAAATTTAAATCTTTTAAACCTGATTTTGCCTTGTTTGATATAGGTATGCCTGATATGGATGGCTTTGAGCTCTGTGCAAAGTTAAAGGAAACACCAGAAGCTAAGAATACTATATTTATATCTCAATCAGGATGGGGTAATAAAGATAAAATGGAACAAGCTAGGGATGTAGGGTTTGATGAGCACTTAATAAAACCCGTAGATAAAGCTATTTTAAGAAAAACACTCAGTAAATATATTGAATAAAAACGGCTTTTGGCTTGAAGGTTAATAGTCTAGAAAACGTTTTCTAAATTTTATGGTAGTTGTTTTATTATAAGTGTATATTTAACACATAATAAAAAATCAAAAGCAACTCTATGAAAATTTTTAACCTAAGCATCCTTTTCTGCTGTCTGCTCACTACTCATCTGATGGCGCAAAAAGGAGAAGAAGTGAAAATCAACATTAAGGCTGATCAGGCTGGTGTTAAGATCGATAAAAATATTTATGGGCACTTTGCCGAGCATTTGGGTAGATGTATATATGGAGGATTTTACGTAGGAGAAGATTCAAAAATACCAAATACTGCTGGCGTAAGAAATGATGTAGTAGAAGCATTAAAAGAGTTAAAAATCCCTAATCTTCGCTGGCCAGGAGGCTGTTTTGCTGATACTTATCATTGGCAAGATGGTATAGGCCCTAAAGGTGAAAGACCTACCATAGTGAATAAATGGTGGGGTGGTGTTACAGAAGATAATAGCTTCGGTACTCACGATTTCTTAAATATGTGTGAGCTGTTAGATACTGAGCCATACCTTTCAGCTAATGTAGGTAGTGGTACCGTGCAAGAGGTGGCTGACTGGGCACAGTATGTTACTCATGACGGAGTAAGTCCTATGACCAAGCTAAGACTGGAGAACGGTAGAGAAAAACCTTGGGAGGTAAAGTTCTGGGGTATTGGTAATGAAGCTTGGGGCTGTGGAGGTAATATGACTCCCGAATATTATGCAGATGTCTATAGAAGGTATGTGACCTTTATGCCTGGAGGTTTGTTTAGAATAGCTTCTGGGGCTAGTTCAGGTGACTATAACTGGACAGAAGTACTCATGAAAAACATCCCCAACAACATGATTGAAGGAATGGCCCTTCATCATTATTCTGTTATTGATTGGTCTAATAAAGGACCTGCTTCTACTTTTTCTGAAGAGCATTATTTTAAAATAATGAAAGAAGCCCTTAAAATGGAAGAGCTAGTAGAGAAGCATAGTGAGATTATGGATAAGTATGATCCTGAGAACAAGATTGCTCTTGTAGTAGATGAGTGGGGTGGATGGTATGACGTAGAGCCAGGTACTAACCCCGGATTTTTATATCAACAAAACACCATGCGAGATGCTATGATAGCTGGCACCACACTGAATGTTTTTAATAACCATGCAAAAAGAGTGAAAATGGCCAACCTGGCTCAGGCTATCAATGTGTTGCAAGCCGTGATACTTACAGACGAAGAGAAGATGATACTTACACCTACTTACTGGGTGATGAAAATGTATAACGTACATCAGGATGCAGACCTGCTTCCTATTGAAATGAACCAAAAGTATTATGCATTTGGAGAGGATAAGTTACCAGCTATTTCAGCGTCTGCTTCTAAGGACGGTGAAGGTAATATTCATATTTCTGTAGTAAATATAGATGCTCATAAAGCTAATGATGTTACCTTCAATTTGGAAGGTGTTAACCTTAAGAATGTAACAGCACAAATCTTAACCTCAGATCAGCTGCAAGATCATAATACTTTTGAGCAACCAGAGAAAATAAAGCCAGCTGAGTTTAAAAAGTTCAAATCTAAAAAAGGAGAAATAACTATGTCATTACCTCCCTTTTCAGTGGTAGTTTTTGAAATTAAATAAGTTGTTTTGAATATACCTGTCGGGCTAAAAGTTCGGCAGGTGTTTTACACCGCTATATCTTCTTTAGTCGTCTTTAATATTTCTTTCAGATCCGCATAACTGACAAATACCTCAGAAGGACCCTTGGCGTAAGGAGCTATTTCGTAGCTATTGTAATAAAACTTTATTCCATCTTCAAGTAAAGCAAAATTGTTGATGTTATAGTATAGCCCATCTTCAAACTCATAACCTTCATCTCCCAAGTCCGTACCAGGTTCTATCTTATAGGTTTCTCTAAATTTTTGCTCTACTATCTCATTGAGCTTATCACTGTAATTTGGCTCAAATAGAGATTCGAAATCAATCAGGTCTCCGGTAGAAGGGTCGAAATTAAGGTAATGCAAGTCAAAGCTGCCATGAGCACCTCCGGTATAGATATCGGCAGTAAGCTCTACAGTTACTGAAATAGAGTCATTTCTCAGTACTTTACCATTAATTTTTGCGTACCAGCCAAAAGCTTCACCAAAGGCTTCTTTTACTTCTTTATAATCCTCAATAAAGCCTTCTACAAACATGGCTATAGACTTGTTTTCTACCGTGTCAGGGAAAAACTGATTAAGCACATACGATTCTATTTGCTCATTAATAGCTCTGGCTTGTGATGGGTGTTCTTCTGTATCAAATTCAGGGTAGTTGAGCTGAATTCTGGTGCAATAAGCAGATGTATCCGTCTCACACTTTCCGTACTCTTTGGAGTAATCGTTAAAAGTATAGGATAGAGAATCTATTTTACTTTCTACAGTATTTTCTTCAGTAGTATCTTTTTTTTCTGTTTTGGAGCAGCTGGTACCTAAAATGATCAGTGCTATAAGCAAACCATGGGCTTTGATAATTTTCATGTTGCCAATATATTGAATAAAGTTGATCACATCAAAAAAGTAAGTGTTATTAAAGAAGTTCATTTGCCAGATTCGCCAATTCTGATCGTTCTCCTTTTTCCAAAGTGATGTGAGCATATAAATCATGATTTTTAACTCTATCAATTAAGTAGGAGAGACCATTGCTTTGAGAGTCCAGATAAGGAGTGTCAATTTGATAAATGTCTCCAGTGAAAATGATTTTGGTGTTTTCTCCAGCTCGGGTGATAATGGTTTTTACTTCATGCGGCGTTAAATTTTGAGCTTCATCTACTATAAAGCAGATGTTTGACAAGCTGCGTCCACGAATGTAAGCTAGGGGTGTGATCACCAGTTTTTCCTGATTAACCATTTCAGTGAGCTTAGCATATTCCTTGTCAGACTCATGATATTGGTTTTGGATGAACTTAAGGTTATCCCACAGAGGCTCCATATAAGGGTTTATCTTTGACTTGATATCGCCTGGTAAGAAACCGATATCCTTATTGCTCAGTGGCACAATAGGTCGGGCCAGGTATATTTGTTTAAAGTTTCTTTTCTGCTCTAATGCAGCGGCCAGGGCAATAAGTGTTTTTCCGGTTCCGGCTACTCCTTGCATGGTCACGAGCTTTATTTCAGGGTTCAAAATGGCATGAATAGCAAAGGTTTGCTCCGCGTTTCTTGGTTTTATGCCATACACAGCTCTCTTTTCTACATGTTCTATTTTATCTGTAATGGCATTGTAGGTAGCCAGAATAGACTTTTTTCCACTTTTTAGTATGTAATAGCTGTTTTTTAATGGTTTCAGACTTCCTAAAGCTTCGTTAGGATCGCAAGAGCCTTTTTCATATAGCTCATTGATCATATCAGGAGATATTTTCTCATGGATTTTTTTGCCTGAATATAAAGAACTTACATTCTTAACTTTTCCGGTATTGTAGTCTTCGGCGGGTAGTCCCAGAGATTTAGCCTTTAACCTTAAGTTGATATCTTTTGATACCAAAATCACTTTTTTTCCCTTGCTTTCTTCTTGCAGGAGCAAGGCAGAATTAAGAATTCTGTGATCAGCTTTTGCCTCATCAAATACTTCGTTGGCATCTACCTCGCTTTTGGAGTGCATCAATACTTTAAATTTGCCTTTGGACTTTCCGTTAAGGCTATTCCAATTATGAAGCATTTTGCCTTGAGCTAATTTATCTAGCAAACGCGTGAACTCGCGAGCTTCGAAATTTTTGGTGTCATTGCCTTTTTTAAACTGGTCTAGTTCTTCTAATACGGTTATCGGGATTCCTACATCATGCTCATCGAAGTTCATGATGGAGTTGTGTTCGTAAATGATAACGGAGGTGTCTAAAACAAAAATCTTCTTTTCTTTAGATTGAGCTTTTGCCATAAAAGGTAGGTCGTTTAAAACGTGGTCGATAAGTAAATTTAACCATCTGGAGATAAAACAGAAATAAACGATCGAAAGATTTTAAGGATTTTTTGTAATGATATAAGAAGAGGGGAAAGGGTAAAGATTACTTAATATTTCGGTTCATAATGACATAGTTAATCCCACCTTTATTAAACTGTTTATCAGTAGTTTGCATTCCAAATTTTTGATAGAAAGGTGCTTTGTCTACTCGCGCATTGCACCATACTTCTTTTAGGTTTTGTTTTTGAGCTTCCTTAAATAGAAAGTTTAGGAGGCGTGATCCGTATCCCTTGCCTTGTTCTTTTTCCTCAGTGGCAAATTTCCTAAACTGGCCAATGCCATCGTTTATAAACAATGAGACTACAGACGTCAGCTCTCCACCTACAAACAAGCCATAATGCAGGCCTGATTCATCATTTTCTAGTTTGATGTAATCTAAAGGTTTATCTGGCCACATTACTTTATGTCTTAGAGGCCAGGTTTGATCATAATTGATTTGTGAAATTTTTATGTTCAATTTTTTCATAAGGATTTAAACAGCAACTCCCTTCAAAGTGTAAAAGTCTTCCTTTTCACTAGGATGAATTTCTAGCACATTGGCCAAAACCATCAGTATTAATGTTCTGGAAGCCTGATAATAATTTCTTCCTGAAATGGTCTTAAACTGGTTGACGGTTATGGTTTCATGGTCTTCTAAATAGGTCATGAGAAGCTTTTCTTTTTCTCCGAAACTAAATTGAATACTTTTGTTTTTCCGTTGTCTATCCAGTATTTCTTTTACATGCTTGCTGGCTTTTATACTTCTATCAGCCACTCTTACAAAGGCCTGCCTGCCATGCAGCAGTTCCTTGTTTACCACGCAATGCGCCCTATTATCGCTTGGAGGTACTTTGTATACTACTATGTAAGAGTCTTCTGTAAGGTCTACCGTATATATAGAATATTCGAAAGCTGGTTTGCAATATTTTTCAATGGCTCTGTCTAAGGCAAAAATCTCATCCTCAGGATATTTTACTCCAGCCAAGCTACCATCATCATGCACTCCAATAAAAAGGTGGCCTCCTGCTGTATTAGCAAAGGCCACTAATTCTTTTACCACCTTCTCAGGATGTCGTATTTTAGTCTTAAACTCAATCGTGGCATTTTCCCCATGCCTGATGAGCCTTTTTACCTCTGAGAGTTCCATTGTTGCTCATCATTAACAGTTAAAAATGGTTACCGTCTTCTTCGTCCTCATCACCAGGACCAGGCATGGTAAACATACCGCTAAGTAAGTCTTTAAATTGCAGCCCTTTTACCAGCTCATGTCTGCTCAACATGCTATATTCTGCTAGTCCATGCAAGGCAAACTCCATTAGAAAGAGCTTAGTAGCAGTACTTTCTTTTTTATGATACTGATCTATTAATTTCTCTAATCCTGGTATGTCTTTTAATGCCTTTTTATGTTCCTTATTACTGAAATCATTAAGCAAATCTACTTCATGGTTATCTCCAAACCAGTCTGTTATGGTTTTATAAGGGTTTTCTCCCTTTTGCTTTCTGATTTTATCAGGATCAGGGAAGTACTGTACAAACTGAGTTCTTATGGCTTTACCTACCAGGTTTCGGGCTACTATGCCAGCGCCTTCTTGCTCTCCTTCATACACCAGCTCTACTTTGCCGGTTATAGAAGGAACAGCTCCATATAGATCAGAAACTCTTATTTGTGTTTTTTCTCCGTTGTATAAAGCACGTCTTTCTGCTGCGCTAAGCAGGTTTTCAAAAGCTGAAATAGTGAGCCTGGCAGAAACACCACTTTTGCTGTCTACATATTCACTATCACGAGCTACAAAAGCTATTTGCTCAATCAGGTCTTTGCTAATCTCATTTACTTCTACAAGTTCAGTCTGTTCTGGTTTTACATTTGCCTCTTGCTCTGTAATTTTTCGGCCTATAGTAATGTCTTTAGGATAGTGAGTGATGATTTGGCTATCAATTCTATCTTTTAGTGGTGTTACTATACTTCCTCTGTTGGTGTAGTCTTCAGGGTTAGCAGTGAAAACAAACTGAATGTCTAGTGGCATTCTTACCTTGAATCCTCTGATTTGAATATCGCCTTCTTGCAAAATATTAAAGAGAGCTACCTGTATTCTTGCCTGAAGATCAGGGATTTCATTAATCACAAATATACCTCTATGAGATCGGGGTATTAAGCCGAAATGTATTACTCTTTCGTCAGAATAAGGAAGTTTTAAAGTGGCCGCTTTTATGGGATCTACGTCACCTATCAGGTCTGCAATAGATACATCTGGAGTGGCCAGCTTTTCACTATACCTTTCCTCTCGGTGTAGCCAGCTTATGGGCGTGTTGTCACCTTTTTCAGCAATAGTGTCTATACCATATCGAGAAATAGGATTAAAAGGATCATCATTCATTTCAGAACCTTCTATTACGGGGATGTATTCGTCTAGTAGATAAACCATCATGCGAGCCATGCGTGTTTTGGCTTGCCCACGAAGTCCTAGTAGGTTAATGTCATGCATGGAAAGTATTGCTCTTTCCATATCAGGTATTACGGTGTCTTCATAACCCCATATGCCTTCAAATACATTTTCCTTATTTTTTATTTTTTGTATTAAGTTATCACGCAACTCTTGTTTTACGGGTTTACTGGTATACCCTGTAGCTTTTAAGGCGCCCAGGGTCTTCACTTCCTTCAGTTGAGTAGATTCCATAAATATGTATTCCCTTTGTTAAAGTTTCTTTCTTCTGTTTCGTTTGTAATCTTCAAATATGAGGTGGCCAAGTCCTTGTAGACTGCTGTAATAAGCATTTCCATTATTTACCTGAGTGAATTCTTTTACAAATTCTTTCAGGTAAGGGTCTGAAGCAATCATAAAAGTAGTAACCGGAATTTGAAGCTTCCTGCACTGCTTGGCCAGGTTTAGTGTTTTGTTTAAGATCTTACTATCTATACCAAAACTATTTTTGTAATATTTTATGCCTTGCTTTAGGCAGGTAGGTTTACCATCTGTAATCATAAAGATTTGCTTGTTAGGGTTTCTGCGCCTTCTTAGCAGATCCATGGCCAGCTCCAAGCCAGCTACAGTGTTTGTATGGTAAGGGCCTACTTGTAAATAAGGCAGATCTTTAATATCTATCTGCCAGGCATCATTTCCAAATACAATGATGTCTAAGGTGTCTTTCTTGTATTTTCTTGTAATTAGCTCCGCCAGAGCCATGGCTACTTTTTTGGCTGGAGTAATTCTGTCTTCTCCATACAAAATCATAGAGTGAGAGATGTCGATCATGAGCACGGTAGAAGTCTGGGTTTTGTATTCATTTTCTACCACTTCAAGATCATTCTCGGTCATCATGAAGCTATCCAGACCATGGTTGATTTGAGCATTCCGTAAAGAATCAGTCATGGAGAGCTGCTCTAGCTTATCCCCAAATTGATAGTTCCTTCTATCAGTAGTTTGCTCATCTCCCTGGCCGCTGAAATGTGTTTTATGATCGCCTTTTCCTGATTTTTTTAGCTTGCCGAATATTTCCTCTAAAGCATCTGATCTTATCTTCTGCTCGCTTTTGGCTGTAATTTCAAATGAACCATCAGGTGTTTTATCCGTAAGATAACCTTTGTCTTTAAGGTCTTCGATAAAATCACCCATGCCATATCCATCGCTGGTAATGTTATACTGCTTGTCAAGATTACTCAGCCAGGCTAAAGCTTCGGCTACATCTCCTCCGGTCATGGTGACTAGCTGAAGAAATATATCCATGAGCTTGTCAAAATCTGATTTGCTTTGATCGGGAGAGGGTATATATTTAGTGAATCGTGTACCTAACATAATTAGACGTAGAAATTTAAACAGTTAAGATTAAGTTCAAAACGAATTCAAAAGAAAATCTGTTCACTATGTTTCGTTATACTGGCCTATTAAGAGCTTAATCACACTTAAATACAACGGTCATAAATCATAAGAGTTATATCTTCTGGTACTCTTTTTGCGAATTAGTTAAGTATTATTAATTAACAAAAACTCTAACCATATTTAAAGATGAAAAAATTCTTACTATTTGTAGTAGCATTGGGCTTCCTTGCTTCTTCTTGTAGCTCTTATACTTGTGCTACTTACGCAAAGCAAACTACTGATAATGAGCACCAAACCGTAAATGAGCAACATATATAAACTTGAAAATAGTTTAAATAGTTATAAATGAAAAAAATGGGAGCTAATGGCTGCCATTTTTTTTTAGACATACTCAATATAGAAATTAATTTCCTTTTTTGGGAAAATGTCAGTTGCTAATGCATACTGTCAGTTTTTCTTTTTAAGAAAAATGGTTTTAAAATTATTCTGTCAATCAGTATTAATGATAGTAACGCACAGACAAATAATGATCCTTCTATAACGAATTGAATGTTAATACTGAGGGAGTTTTGTAATGCGCTTATGTTCAATTGGTTAATGTAATATTGAATGGTAGGGAGCTGATTGATGTAGCTAGCAGGTAAGCTGGGCAGGCTGATACATCCAATAATGCAAGTGAAGAGCAAAGCGGATAATAGTATTATATATTTACGGCTGATTTTTGGCGCCATGTCATAAGCGTAAATGTTTTTCATAATGCCGACATTGAAGGCCTCATCAGGCTCTGACCAGGTTTCATGGAGCGATAGTAATGAAGAGTTTAGTAAAGAGAGTTCCTTAAGACGCTCTTTCCAAGGGCTATGCTTGCAGGCCTCTTCTATTATTAACCTGTCAGTATGGCTTAGGTTGCCGTCTATATAATCTAAAAGTAGTTCGTCTGATATTTTGGCAGGCTCCTTCATAACTATAAATTTAATGCTTCTCCTTTTAAAATATTTTTCATTTCTGTTGCCATCTTTTTTCTAGCTCTGTGCAGCCTTACTTTTACATTATTAGCTTCCATTTTCGTAATATCGGCAATTTCTTCAAGAGAGAATTCCTTTAAATAAAATAACGAAATTATAGTTTGATCTACATCTGGCAGCTTTTTTAAAGCAAGTTCAATGTAGTGTTTCTGATCCTTTTTTTCTAGCAAATTGACTTCAGCTTGCTGGAAGTTATGTTTGGAATCATCAATTTCTTCGTTCTTACTATGTTGTTTTCGTTTGACGGTGATAGATGTGTTAAATGTAATGCGATATAGCCAAGTAGAAAATTTTGACTCTTGATTAAACTTATGCAGGTTCTTGTAAGCCTTGATGAAGCTATCATGGGCCACTTCTTCAGCATCCTCTGCGTTATCCAATATCTTAAGAGCAATATTAAAGGCATATTTTTTATGCCTGTCAATTAAAATATTGAAAAGGTGCTGTTCGCCTTTGATAATACGATTTACAAGAATACTGTCATTTTGCTTATGCACGGGCTTTTGACGCAGATAAAGATCATCAAGTTACAAGGTATGTCGTGTTTTTTTATAAAATTTTATTTTAAAAAAAATAGAATCAAGTTGTAACCTCTTATTCATAACTGAAGTCCAACCGGCAAATAAAACTCAAAATAATATGCAAATTTTAGCTTTATCAGTTCCCATTTTGGCAGTAATAGGCATAGTGCTGGTTATTATCTTTTTAAGAAAGTATACCAATAATGAGCGTATGGCTTTGATAGAAAAAGGAATAAACAGGTCAGAATGGTTGGCAGGAGGCGGCTTAGATCAAAATAATTTATCGCTGCGCCTTGGTTTCTTTTTGGTGGGGATAGGCTGTGGTATTCTTGTGGGAGAACTGTTGCGGGAGTTTGCTGGCTTTAGGCCTCCGGTGGCTTACCTCTCTATGTTATTTCTTTTTGGGGGCATTGGTTTATTCGTTTCTTACCTCATAGAAGAGAAAAGGAATAAGGATAAATAATATTTGCTAGCTATGTAAGCCCCAGCCTAAACCGGGTCAATAGTCTGGGGTTTTCGTATTTTTAAGCTAGAAAATATTAATAAAACTCTGGCTTAAAATAAGAAGTACATTGATGAAAATAATAGGAACAGGAGATGAAGGAGAGAATTTTGTAATCTACAAAGCTTTTGATAGCAGGCTGTTTTCTCCTATCGGGAAATATGTGAATTGGAAATTAGAAAACAGTTGGGATGATTACAATGAGCTGTATCATGCCATTAATTATATAGAAAGCCTTAAAAACCTGGAAGGGATATGGTACGAAATACATACTATAGAAAAGGATGGAGATATTAAAGGTGTAGTAACTATTGTAGGGGGCGATCTCAATAAGCTAAGGGTTGATAAAGCCGATGCTAAAAATACGATATTGCTAAAGTATTTTCACATTATTGAAAAAGGAAAGGGGTATGGTAGTTATTGGTTAAAGTCAGTTATAATGCCTTATTACTATGATCAGGGCTTTCGTGAAATTCTGATAAGTAGTAGTCACCCTAAGTCATTTAATTTTTATAATAAGATAGGAGAAGAAGTGGATACATATTACAAGACAAGTGATAATGGCCTCTATGAAAGAATTTCTAAGACTTTTGTGGTGAGGATGCAGTAGAGTAGAATTTTGCCTCGGTAATCTCCTTCAACTCTTTTGTTTAGCTCTTTAGAAAGCTAATTAGAAGCCCAGATAGTTCTGCCATTTAGAGGTTGGGTCTTTCTGTAATTATTAATAGGCATTATCTCTTGAAGTGTGCTGATAAGTTCATTAGAAACCGGCAGAGCCTGCTGCATTACAAACCATTTTACGTTCTCTGTACACGGGGGTGTGGTAAGTGAGCCGGTGTATGTAAAATAACTTTTATCTTCAGGAAAAATGGAGTTCATGTTAAAGGACTCATTTATTTCTTTTTTTTCGTCTACTTGAAGAGGTAGATAGCTATTCAAAAACTCAAATACTGGGTTATTGCTTGATTTTTCTTCACCAAGTAAGGCTATCACGGCATATTCATTGTCCGCAGACATATGTGCCAAATGGAGGACTATAGGGTAACGAACGCCTTTAATAGTGTGCTCTGCTGGTTCATGAAAGTGAAATTGCTTCAAGCTATACTTTTTACCTTCTACGTTAATGTAGTCTCCTTCTGAGAAGTTGTACTGTATAGAGTGGCCATTATTGGTAACGTCATGAATTTTTGTTGCATTATTATAGTGGATGTCTATTGGTGTAATATCTTCACTGACAACAGCATCTATTATGTCTATAGGTGATTGGGCTTTGCCGTCGCAGTAATTGGTATCAATTTCTGCCCAGTGGTCCGGTCCGGTTTCTCCTTTGTATGTCCATTGCTTATCAGGTACTGAGGGCTCATCTTTCTGCAATTCACTTACTTCTGTCTGCGATTCATCGGCTTCTTTATTATTCTTAGAGGTGCAGGCGGTTAAAAAAATGGATAATAATACTACGATGGAAATTTTGATCTCTTTCATATCATTATAGTTGCTTTCTATAAGATATTTAAAATACCATTGATAGTCAATGTTATTTTGATGTTATAGGGCTTACGGTCATATGATTTTGGATTGTTTTAATTCTCAAACTACTGTCTCATTGTTTTTCTCTTGATGGCTAATTTTCCACTTTCTTCGCTGTACCTGGGGTCATCAATAAAAGGCTCTTTTATCATCTCTGTTACTTCTAAGCTAAAAAAACCGAACTCCTCTACCACTTTTCCTGTAATAGCGTATATGCCGCGTCCTCTGAAGGGCCACTGGCTAGATGATTGGGGAAAGTGGACAGTGTCAATAAATTGGCCGCTTACATCTAAAAACGTTCCGAAGTTCATCCTGTCATTTTTAGAGGTGCGGGTGTTTTTAATGGCTACCAGATAACCATAAATAGTGATAGTCTTATTCAGGTTGTTGGGAAAATCAAGCACTCTAAAAAAGTGAGAAGGCCTGTTTTTTAGCAAATCAAAAGGATTGCACAAAGGGAATCCTAAAAGCTCCATTTCGTCAAAAGCGGTTTCTAAGGTGTGAGGAGGAGGTATGTCAGGAATGGCTAAGTGCTTTGTTTCTACCTCGAATAACTTGGGCATGGGTGAAGCTTTTTTTACATTAGCTAGCAGAAAATGGGCTTCCCAAAGGAGTTCTTTTTTATTCTTTTTGGTGAAATTAAAGACTCCGGCTTTGATAAGTAAGGAGGCCTGATCTAGTGATAATGGTATTTTTTTAACAAAGTCAGGCAGAGAGCTATAGGCTCCGTAGGCTTTCCTTACTTTAAGTATTTGTGCTATGGTTTTTTGGTCAAGATCTTTAATGAAAGCGAGGCCTATGTATATTTTTTTGCCATATATTCTTGTCATAGCATCGCTGGAGTTAGCGCAAGGCGCAAGTATCTCTGCGCCATGCATTCGTGCTTCATGTACATAGAGCTCTGTTCTGTAAAAACCACCAAAATTATTGATGGTGGCTACCATATATTCCAGTGGGTAATGTGCTTTTAAAAATAGGCTCTGGTAGCTCTCTACAGCGTAAGAGGCAGAGTGGCCTTTGGAAAAAGCGTATCCGGCAAAGCTTTCTATTTGTCTCCATATTTCTGCGCTGTCGGCATAGGTATAGCCTTTGGCTTTGCAGTTAAAAAAGTATTGGTCTTTGGCTTTCTGAAATTCATCACGAGACCTGAACTTTCCAGACATCCCTCTTCTTAGCACATCGGCTTCGGCCAGCGTAAGGCCAGCGAAGTAGTGGGCTACTTTTATTACATCTTCCTGATATACCATTACTCCATAAGTCTCAGGCATAATTTTTAAAAGGGTGGGGTGAGCCTCTTTTCTTCTTTCCGGATTTTTGAATCTAAGTATGTATTCGCGCATCATGCCTGACTTAGCTACCCCTGGTCTGATGATGGAGCTGGCCGCCACCAACCCTAAGTAGTCATCGGCTTCCAGCTTTTTTAGAAGCATGCGCATAGCGGGAGATTCTACATAAAAGCAACCTATAGCTTTACCTTGACGGAGCAGTGATTTTACTGCTTCATCTTTTTTGAATCGGTTTAAATCATGGATGTCGATATCAGGCTCTTCGGGCTTATTTTTTTTTACAAGGGATAGAGTGTCTTTAATCTTTCCCAATCCGCGTTGGCTGAGTATATCAAATTTATAAAGCCCTACATCTTCAGCTATAACCATATCAAAGTGGGTGGTAGGATAGCCTTTGGGAGGTAAGTTTGTGGCTGAGAAATAATGAATATGCTTCTCTGAAATCAGAATACCTCCGGCGTGTATGCTCAGGTGGCTGGGAAAACCTTGAATCAAATGGCTATATTTTATAACCAGCTGTGAGTAGTAGTCTTGTTTGGGGTTGCCCTCTGCTATGTTTTCAATTTCATGGGCAGGTAGGCCAAATACTTTACCTAGCTCTCTGATTACGGCCCTGAGCTGGAAAGTACTGTACGTAGCAAGCAAGGCTGCATTTTTGAATCTCCTGAAAATGTAGGCCGTGATGTCTTCACGATCAGTCCATGAAAAATCAATGTCAAAGTCTGGTGGATTTTTCCTGTAAAGGTTAATGAAGCGTTCAAAATACAAATCCAGGTCTATAGGGTCTACATCGGTAATTCTAAGCAGATAAGCTACTATACTATTAGCACCGCTGCCCCGACCTACATAAAAGAAGCCCTGTCTGCGAGCATAGCTCACGATGTCCCAATTGATAAGGAAATACGCAATAAAGCGTTTCTCTCTAATTACCTTGAGCTCTGTTTTTAGTCTGACCTTAATAGCTTCAGTTATTTCAGAATACCTATACTTTAAGCCTTTATAGCATAGCTTACATATTTTTTTAAAATCTTCATGCTCAGAGTGTGTATAGTTTTTTTGGTTTTTGTGGTCTTGTTCATCTCCAAAGTCGAAATGTATGGTGCAGCTGTTGAGCAGCTTTTCGGTGTTTTTTACGATGGAAGGGCAATCAGCATATAATTTGATAAGCTCTTTTTTAGGAAGCATTTTATGGTTGAAGCTGCCTTCTTCTGCTTTGGAGAGCTTGCTGAGAAGGGTGTTTTTATCTATAGCTCTGAGTAGACGGTGAGCATTGAAATCTTTCTTATTGCGGAAAGTGACGGTTTGTAGAATCACCATTTTTTCCTGAATCAGATGTGCATGAGCAGAGAACTTTAGTTTGTTGATATATTCAGGAGGAACACCTATGAATTCATTTTTTTTGAGTTTCCTGCCATCATATTTATTGAAAGGGTAAATGATAAAAGCATGGTTGAAGTAAGGTGCTTTTGCGGGTATAGGATCGCCAGAGTGTAGAAATCCAGATAAAAAGCAGTTAAGCTCGAAGTACCCTTGATTATTTTTAGCTATTCCTATGAACTGCTGCTCTACGCCGTTTCTAAAATCGATGCCTAATATGGGCTCAATGTTATGCTTGATAGATAGTCTTACAAAATTCAGACATGCGGCAGTGGAATTGATGTCGGTAAGCACTAAGCTGTCTATTCCATTTTTTTGAGCTTCTATGAGTAGCTCTTCGCAAGACATAGTGCCATATTTAAAGCTGTAATAGGTATGTGTATTGAGGTACATTAAGGAATAGCTTTGAGTATACAGTTGGTAAAAAATGGTAGTTGGGAGCTGATGAATAGTAAATGTTCATGACTCACTACTAAAAACTCGCCACTAATAATTGCTAAAATGAAAGCTTATTACTCAAAAGTGAATTAAGACCTCCGGTTGGGGAGTAGCGGTGGTGCGTCTCCATTGAAGGGGTTAAACCTACTTATGGTCTTTGCTTCTATACCTGCCGCTCTTATTACGGTTCGGTCTCCGTGTTTATCTCTGATCTTATCCATAGCCTGGTACAGACTGATCATTTCTAAAGAGTCTTCAAATAGGTTGATCTGGTAAGTGCCGTTAACTAAATGGCTAAACTTCACACCAATGAGTCTTACTAGCAGCCTTTTGTCATAAGCCCGGTTAAATAGTTCTAATACTTTTGGGATAAGTACATGATCAGCAGAAGTATAAGGTATTTTTGACTGCAGGGTGTAGGTGTTAAAATCTGAATATCGGATTTTTACCGTAACACAAGCGGTGAGTTTCTGCCCTCGTCTCAGCTGGAAAGCCAGGTTTTCGGCCATAGCCAGCATAATGGCTTTTAGCTTTACCACATCTATGGTGTCCCTGTCAAAGGTTCGCTCTGTGGAGATAGATTTTCTTTCGGAGTAAGGAATTACCGGAGAGGGATCTATGCCATTGGCCTTTTTCCACATAGTAATGCCATTTTTCCCAAAAGCTTTTTCCATGAGCTCTATAGGAGTTTCCTGAATGGTGTGTATGTGTTTTATTCCCAGATTGCATAGTGCGATATAGGTTTTATCGCCTATCATGGGTATTTTTTTTACAGAAAGAGGAGCCAGGAAATGCTTTTCTAAGCCATAATCTATTTTTATCTGATTGTTGGGTTTGGCTTCTCCTGTAGCTATTTTTGATACGGTCTTATTTTGGGAAAGCCCGAAAGAAATAGGCAGGCCAGTGTTGTCTATAATTTTTGATCGTAACTCGCTGGCCATTTTATAATTACCAAAAAAACGATCCATGCCCGACATGTCTACATAGAACTCATCGATAGAAGTTTTTTCAAATAGTGGTACCTCACCTCTTATGATTTCAGTCACCTCGTTTGATTTAGCGCTATACGTGGCAGAGTTACCTTTGATTACTATGGCTTCAGGGCATAGCTCGCGAGCCAGCTTCATGGGCATGGCAGAATGAATGCCAAACTGCCTGGCTTCATAACTGCAAGAGGCCACTACTCCACGATCAGTTACACCACCTATGAGTATGGGCTTATTGTTGAGCCGACTGTCTAACAGTCTCTCGCAAGACACAAAAAAAGTGTCTAAATCCAGGTGTAATATTGATCGTGAAACCATAATACAATATTACTAAATATTTTAGTATTTACTAACTTAAGTAGGTGAAAAATATGCGTTTATAAAAATATAGGTAATAAGAGTAAGGAAGATAATGGCGAAAACATTGATAAGGATCCCTGCCTTTATCATCTCTTTCATTTTTATATGACCGCTAGCAAATACAATGGCATTTGGAGGTGTGGAAATGGGCATCATAAAAGCGCAGCTAGAGGCTAGGGTAGAAGGTACTACCAGTAGTAACGGGTTAATGCCTAAGCCTTGAGCAATGCCTATGGCTACAGGTATGAAAATGGTAATCAACGCCACATTACTCATTATTTCTGTAAGGAAAAGTACCATTCCTGTGGTGATGCCTATTAGGATAAAGTGATTCAGATCTTTGTAGCTACTCATATAATTGCCAACAGCTTCTATTATGCCTACCTTTTCTAGTCCTCTCGCTAGGCACATACCGCCGCCAAAGAGTATGAGTATTCCCCAGGGAAGCTTTTTGGTGTCGTCCCATTTAAGAAGAAAACCAGCTTTTTTTATGTCAGAAGGAACAATGAACATGAGCAGACCACCGATCATAGCGGTTATAGTATCAGATAGCAGAGGTGTGCCTATTAAGTTGTTGATTTGATTTTTAAATATCCAGCCCAGGGCCGTAAGGGCAAATATGGAAAGCACCATTTTTTCTTCTTTAGAGATTTTTCCTAGCTCTGCCAGCTTGTTTTTTATGAGTACTTCTGATCCTTCAATCTTTTTAAGGTTGTTGGGATACAATACTCTGGTGATGAGTAAGTAAGTGACTAACAGCAGTCCAATACCTGTAGGGAGGCCTATGATAAACCATTGGCTGAATGCCATTTGATAATGCAAAATTTCGTTTAGATAGCCTGTCATCACTACATTAGGAGGGGTGCCAATGAGGGTAATAGTGCCTCCTATGTTAGCCGAATAGGCAATAATAAGCATAAGCGATAAGGCGAATTTTTTCTGAGAATCACCCATTTTAAGGTTACTCTCTCCTAACAGATTAACTACAGAAGAGGCTACAGGTAGCATCATTACAGCAGTGGCGGTATTGCTGATCCACATGCTGAGTATGGCGGTGGCTAGCATAAAACCAAGAATAATACCATTGCCACTGGTGCCAGTTATTTTTACCAGATTGAGTGCTATCCTTAGGTGTAGGTTGTGCTTTTCCATGGCCAAGGCTATCATAAAACCACCCATAAAAAGAAAAATTATGGAGCTGGCATAGGGCGCGGTGGATTCGCTTATGGAGAAAATGCTTAGCATAGGAAGTAAAATCAGCGGAAGCAAAGCCGTAACAGCTATAGGTGTAGCTTCTGATATCCACCAAGATACCATCCATATAGCCACGGCTAACACTCTCCATATTTCAGGAGTGAGGTAGGTAGAGTTTTGGCAGAGTAACAGTATAGAAAATAATAAAGGACCTAGTACAAGAAATAGCAGACGTATTTTTTTCATGAGATTAACTTACATACCTGATGATGATACAGTAAATAACGACATTTTGTTAAAATAATGCATGTTTTATTGTAGGTGGAGGGATTAAAATGCTTTAACAAAATGTCTCATAAGTGAGACATTTTGTTATCTTTGCATCAAGCTTATGGGAACGGACACCAAACAAAATATCATAGATGCGGCAATTTTCATTTTTAATGAAGATTTTTCAGCTCCTCTGGAGAAGGTGGCCACCCATGCGGGGGTTACGCGTAGAACACTGCATCGGTATTTCAGGGATAGAGAAGAACTGCTACATGCCTGTATGAATGAAATGCAGCTTCGGTGTAGACAAGGAATGGAGGAAGCGGAGCGAAGTTCTGATGAGCCTCTGGTGAAGCTGGAGAATATGCTCTATGCAGCTGTGAGCTGTGGTGAAAAATATGCTTTTCTATATAAGCTGCATAACCAGCATGACCATCAGCATTCTAGCAATGATGAAGAATGTAGGCAATATGATAGTACCTTCAGTCGGATTATGAGAGTGATTCAGAAACTTAAAGAAGAGGATAGGCTCAGCGAAAACCTTACACTAGATTGGGTATCTGTTTTGTTTAATGGGATAGTAAATACTGCAGTTAATTCATTGAAGATTAAGAACATGGAATACTATAGCGTAAAAAAACAGGCCTGGCATTCTTTAAGGAGGGCTATTCTGAAATAAAAAAATTTGTATGAAAATGTCTCATTTTTGAGACATTTAAAAATAACTATTATGAAAAATGAAAATATATACGATGTAATAATCATCGGAGGCAGCTACGCCGGGCTTTCTGCTGCCATGAGTTTGGGCAGGGCATCTATGCGTACTTTGATTATAGATGCAGGCAAACCTTGCAATAGACAAACCCCCTATTCACATAACTTTATCACTCATGATGGCACGCCTCCTGCGGAAATATCACAGCTAGCCCGTAACCAGGTTTTAAAGTATGATACGATTTCTTTTCAAGAAGACATGGCTGTTTCAGGAAGGAAGATAGAAACGGGTTTTGAAATTACCACAGAAAAAGGGAGAGTATATAACTCAAGTAAGCTGGTAATAGCTTCCGGAATGAAAGATTTAATGCCAGAAATCAAGGGCTTTAAAGATTGCTGGGGGATTTCAGTAATTCATTGTCCGTATTGCCATGGTTATGAGTATAAAGGAAGTAAAACAGGTCTTTTTATGAATGGGGAGAAGGCTATTGAGCATGCTCTTTTTATCAACCATTGGGCGGGTGAGCTCACGTTGTTTACCAATGGCACCCCTGACCTGCCAGAAGAGGGCATTCAAAAGCTTAAAGAAAATAATATTGCCATTGTTGATACAGAAATAACTGAGTTGGTACATCATGATGGTAAGCTTCAGCATTTGCAGTTGGCAGATGGACAGACTGTGGAGCTAGAAGCTCTGTATGCAGCTTTACCTATGGAGCAGCAATCTACTATTCCAGAAATGCTCAGTTGTAATTTTTCTGAGGGCGGCCATATTGAAGTAAATGATTTCAAACAAACTAGTGTGACCGGAGTATTTGCAGCTGGAGATAATAGTAGCCCCATGCGTTCGGTGGCTAATGCTGTGGCTGCGGGTAATGTTGCCGGGGCTTTCATTAGTAAAGAAATCATTGCTGAGAGATACTCAAAATGATAGATTAGGCAGATGCCTGAAATTATCAGATTAAGCTTCAGGCATCTGCTTTTATGTTTTCATAATTCCATTGGTCAGGAATTCTTTCTAACACTCCTTCTCCATATAGATTATATTGCTTTAGCTTGTCCATATGCACATAGCCTATATGGCAGCCACAAGTATTGTTGCTGCACGGTCTTTGATAAAGCGAATCTTCAAAATCAGCATCATAAATATTACCTATGCGCTGCTTTATGAAATGGCATCGGGTCATGTTCCCTTCTCCGTCTACAGAAAAAACAGAATGCCCGGCCATACATGCTTCTCCCGCACTTTTATGGTATACCGTATTGGTTCGGAAATACGGATCAGTGCGCTCTATTCTTAAAAAATCTTCTTCAGCATAATAATTAGGATCTTTTTTGTTAGCATTTACCCATAAGTAAACAGAGTTGGGGAGCAAAGACCGTAGTTTTTCCATCATATCCAGGTCTTCTTTAAAACCCACGAAGCCTACACTATAGCGTATATTCATGGCCTCAAGTTCTATGCATTTCTTTGCAAATTTCTCCAGACTGATCTGAGTAGGATGGTAAGTAGCCCACAGTGCAAAAGTCTCTTTGTTTACTTTTTCCATCCATTGGGTAGGGCAGCTTAGGTTCGTTTGTATAGCTACTTTGCTTATGTTTTTAGCCCAGCTCAGCTCAGTCATAGCCTGCTGGTAGTGCTTACGAATGAGCCCTTCGCCCCAAGGGGTAAATAATATGCCTATCTTCTCTTTTCTGTTGATGGCCCATTGCGTAAAGCGGTCTAGCTCAGCTTTGTCTTGAGCGAGTTCTTCTCTGGTATTTTTAGTTTTAGCAAAAGGGCAATAGTCGCAGCCATAATTGCAGCTGGAAAGAGAGCCTCGGTATAAAATGGACCAGCGCTTACTCATACTAAAGAAAAGGATTCAGATTTTTGAATAGTATTTTCAGAATAAAGCCACGGTCCTATGATGTCTTCGTGTTCATGCCCTTCTTCATTTAAATAGGTGCCTGTATCATTATCCTGACAGAAACCAAGATCAAAAAGCTGAGCTAATTCAGGGAAGTCGCTCATGACTTTTGAGTTGAAAAAGGCCTGATATCTGGCATAAGAAAGGCCTGACCCTTCGCATAATGACTTGATGATATATCGCCTTTTTTGTTCTTCATCATTCAAAATGACACCATAGGGTACCTGATTAAAATCCTGAGCTGTCATTTGATTAAAGTTCTGAATGATAGGCTTTATGCTTTTGCTGCCCACGGCATATTCAGAGCTGTAATGCAGGTTTTTAGTATATGACCGGGCGCCTACACCAAGGCCTACCATTCCATTTTCCTGAGCATGATATGCAGGCTGATCCGCAAGTACGCTATTTTTTCTTTTGAAAAGGCGCATGCTTTTTTGCTCATAGCCATTAGCCAGCAGGTAATCACGGCCAATGCGATATAGCCTGATTCTGAAGTCAGTCCACTCCTGATGGCTGCTTTTTTTGCCTAAGCCGGTTAAAGGTCTTACGTAAAGAGGGTATAGGAAAATTTCTTCAGGTTGATAACTGACCGTGGTCTCTAATGAGTACTTCCAGCTATCTGGAGTTTGGTTTTGTACTCCGTAAATAAGGTCGAGGTTAGTGATAGGGAAGTTGAATCTCTGTAATAATTCAATGGCATGCATCAAATCTTTGGGGTTTTGCGGGCGCCCCAGGGCTTTTGTTTCTTCTTCAATAAAGCTCTGTACACCCATGCTGAGCCGAGTTACGCCAGCTTCTTTTAAAAAGGCCATTTTCTCTTCCGTTAATGTTTTAGGAGAGGCTTCTACCATAGTCGGAATCTGTTCTGGTGCTAGATTCCAGTCATTTTTAAGAATAGAAAAAAGGGCTTCTAATTCCTCCAAGCTTAGGTAGGTGGGGGTGCCGCCGCCTAAAGCTGCTCGGGCTACTTTGAAGTCTCCCAGGGCCTGGGCGGTTACTTCTGACTGGATTTTCAGCTGTTCTATAAACGGATTATAAAGGCCTTCTTTAGGATTGGCAACAGTAAAAAGGTTGCAGAACCCACAGCGCATTTCGCAAAAGGGTACATGTAAATATAAAAACAAGGCCGATTTATCCTCATTTTGCCATACTTCTTGCATCGAATATGGCTTCTTAAAAGCCCGATAAGCCGTTTTATGAGGATAGGAGTAAGCATATCCCTGAAAATAGTCTGCTGTTGCTATTCTTTCTTTTAAACTCTTTGTTGAAAGCATATATTTTTATTTTGCCTCTTTATTCTACTTCACTAAAAACTCTGCATAAGGGACTTCCCATACGTGCTTATGCGCCAACCTGTGGCCGGAATAACCTTCTTCTCCATAAGTGGTGCCATGGTCAGAACAGAAAATACAAAAAGTTTCTCCTTTTTGCTTTAATGATGCAAAAAGGAGCGGCAGTTGGCTGTCTACATATTTTAAAGCCGCTGCATGAGAGGCTCTGGTATCTTCTTCAGTATCGGTTAAATAAAAATGGTTAGGCTGGTGAATGGCAGAGATATTGATAAACAAGAAAAAATGCTGATCGTCACTTAAGCCAGAAAGGCAATCAGCGGCTTTTTCAAACTGATTTTCAGTAGATTCAGGATCAGTAACCCCAAAGCTTGGCTGCCAGTGGCTCTTCTGAAACATGCCAGGAAACTGCCGACTCAGTGCCGTTTGCTTGTTAAAAAAGCCAACTCCCCCTATACAAATAGTGTGATAGCCTACTTCTTCAAGTCCTTTAACAATATTAGAAGTTTCAAAAACATAGGTGCCTTTTGTGGCTGTTTCACTACCTGCAAATTTGGCCGCAAATAGGCGTGGAGCTTTAGGATTGTCCGCAGGTGTGGGTAGAAAGCCGGCAAAGAAGGCATGGTGAGAAGCGTAGGTAAAGCTCCCGGGAGCATGTCTTTTTTCCCAGCCTGAAGCAGGGAGCATCTTAGCCAGATTAGGCGTTTCTCCATCTAAAAATAGTTGCTGAGCTACATCATAGCGCAAGGTATCCAGCGTTATCAGCACTATCGATTTTTTACCCACTATATCCGTTCCCTCAAACATGCGTTAGACTTTAAAATATTCTTTTAATTCTATGGGGTGGCTTACTCTTAGATCAACAAAAGGTGGTGTTGAGCTATGTGACTGGTTATGAATCCAGCAGACTTGCATCGCCAGCTTTTTGGCCGGATACAGATCTATATATAATTGATCTCCCACCATCATCACTTTTTCTGCAGGCAAATGTAGGTCATTTAGTACATTTTCGAATCCCTGTAAGCCGGGTTTTGAATATCCTGTAGCTTCAGAAATATAAATGTCAGTATCTCTAAAAAACGGTTTTAATTCCGCGTTAATAAGTTTTTGTTGCTGATTTTTAGTTCCGCCATTGGTCAGTAGCTTTAAAGAGAAAGAGGAGGAGAGAAGTGCTAATAGCTCAATAATTTTAGGGTCAGGACTAATATAGCTGGCAATATTCGATTTAATATATTGCCAAAGTACCTCTTGAGTAGTATTGAGGTGGTGTGTTTGAATAAGCCAATCACAGAAGGCGAGCCGGTCAGCATGCCCCTCCTGATCGTGAATCATTACTTCTTCCCAATCAATAGAAGATTCATCGAAGTCGTTTGCCAAGAAGTAATCCTTTATACATGCCTGAAAGGCACTATTTCTATTGATTAAAGTGTTATCTAAGTCGAATATTATAGCTTGAGTATGCGTCATTCTATTTTTTTTCTTGTAACAAATAGCTTACCGTGGCTTCATAAGTATTTTCATTTCCATGTAAAATACGAGGTAGTAAGTCACCAAAAGCATTGGCTTCTATAATCATGGGTTTATCCAGTTTAGGTGGGAGCAAAATATCTAACCCTATTAGCCTGGTATTATTAAAAGTATGAGCTGTTTTTCTGGCTAAAGCCATTATTTTCTTCCATTGTTCATCACTCATATTTTTTTTGAGGCTGCTAAGATCGCCTCTGGCATTACCCAGGTGCAAATTGGTGATAGGGGAGCGGCTTTGCCTCATAACCATATGTGTAGGCTCGCCACCAATGGTGACGCAGCGTAAGTCGAAAAAACCACCAGACTGGCTGGCTTTGGGAATCCACTGCTCTGCATAAATGCGTTCTTTAGCTAAGATGTTTATTATAGTTCTGATTTCATTATAGTCAGTATATCTCCTTATTTTTAATGAATTGTAGAGCTTAGCACTACCTCCTTTATTCACCAATTCTACGGAAGTAGTGAGCATCTCTTGGCCTTTTTTATTTTTTCGGTAAGCCAAAACCCCTGAGCCGCTGGAGCCATGCGCTAGTTTTATAAATACCTGATGACTGTTTTTTTGTTCCAGTATTTGATGCAGGTGGTCATAATGCTGTATTTCATTTAAAAACGCTGGGGTTGCAATACTATTTTTAGTCAGTATATGTTTAGAGGCAATCTTATCAAAAAATAAAGAGATGCTATCAATGGAATTTACTAGCTTCAAGCCAGGCTTATCTTTTAGCACTAGCTCTATTTTATGGAGCAATATTTTAAAACCAGCGTACCATTGTTGACTATAATAGATGCGTCCTTCGTCATATGGAAGCAGAAGCGCTTCGTCGGCAGGAACGTAATTATACTTGCTCTCGTCAGGAGCCAAAGCTAATATCTTTTGATAAACCTTAAAATTTTCTCCGGGAGAGTCTATTTTAAGCCATCCGTGAGAGGGGAGACTATGCAGTATATTAGGATTTTCTAAAAGACTCTGATAGGAGATTATGAGCAAAGGAGGCAGTAACTTTTGGTTTACTGCCTCCTTTAAATACTGGCTTCGTCGGTTTTCAGGATTGCCGATGAGTACCAGTTGCATTTTATTCGCTTACTTCTACATATCTACCATACTCTTCTTCCTCTTGCTGGTCACCTACATTAACCTCTACAGGAAGTGCACTGATTTTTTCAGTCATTTGAGAAGACATATAGTGGAATCTGAGATTCAAAAACTTAAGGTTCTCTATTTTTTTGTTGGCTAGTAAAGCGGCAGCACCTTCATCTCCCAGCGTACCTCTGGATAAATCCAAAGTAGAGATAATATCAAGTACTGAAGCGTCTTTTAGGGCCACTGCTATTTGATCAGTGATATCACAATCACATAATCCTAAATACTCAAGTTTAGGGAATTTTTCTTGGGATAAAAACGGCTTAAAGGTGTTAACATTACCATTCCAGCCATAATTTTCATCGCCCGTCCAGATCTCAAAATGCTTAAGGTTAGGAAGCTCAGCTTTGGCTAACTCATCAATGGTGTCAGCACCCAGCCCTCCGGTTTCTACTATCAGAGTTTCTAAAGCATCATGCTTTAATTCTCCAAAAGAAAGGCCATTTCCACCCCTAACTTTGAAGTACTTTAGATGAGGGTAAGCTTTAAATATTGGGTTTACATCAGCGTTTTCTATCCAGGAGATTTCACATTCTTCATAAGTAATATCTCCAAGAAAGATGTATTTAAGGTTAGGTAATTTGTCTTTATTTTCTACTAAAGCATCAACTGGGAAATTAGACTCTTCTGGCTCTGATACATCTCCAAACCAGTTACCTAATATGATTTCTTCTACTTGCTGAGCATTCGGGTCTTCACAAAACTGCTTTATCAATGAGCCAAAAGTTACTTCACTATCATAATCTATACGAATACGATAGGCTTTGTCTGGGCTAATTGTTCCTTCAAAATCAACAACAGGCTTGTTATTGAATGATGATGCATTTTCACTAATCATTATTGCTTTCTGATTTCTTCTGTTTCAAAATAAATATATGGCTAATATCCTGATATTTATGAAAAAGAAAAAGTGAGAAGGACTTTAATAAGTCTTATTTTATTGAGTTACCTGAAGTAATTCGCGTGCGCTTTGGAAAGCCGTTTCAGAAGGTTTATCCCCACCTATCATTTTTGCTATTTCAGATATCCTTTCCTGCTCATCTAATGCTTTTATTTTACTAATGGCCTTGTCAGAAGTATTATCTTTAAAAACAAAATAGTGCTTGCTGCCTTTAGCGGCTACCTGAGGCAAGTGGCTAATGGTAATCACCTGATGGTTCTCTGCCATTCTTTTCATCATATCTCCTAGCTTGAGAGCTATTTCACCAGAAACTCCCGTATCTATTTCATCAAAAATGATGGTAGGCATAGAAATTTTATCAGCCAGGATGTATTTTACACAAAACATAAGTCTTGAAAATTCACCTCCTGAAGCAGATTTAGATAGCTCTTGTGGAGCTATACCTTTGTTGGCACTGAATAGAATATTAATCTGATCTATGCCATGATCTCCCAGTGCTACTAATTCATTAGTTATATTGATCGAAGCATCAGGAATACCTACCTGGCCCAATAAGCTCTTAAGCTCTTTCTCCAGCGCAGTAAACACTTTTTGCCTCTTTTGGCTTAAGGTTTCAGCGTCCTTCTGTGCTGCTTCTTGATGTTGTTTTGCCTCAGCCTCAGCATTTTGTATGTCCTCATCAAGGTTATTAAATCTGTTAGCTTTAGTTTCTAAATCAGCCTGTATTTCTAATAACTCGCTTATGCTACTTACCTGGTGCTTTTGTTGTAGAGAGTAAATAAGACTTAGCCTTTCCTGAGTGATCTGTATCTCCTCAGGATCAAACTCTACTGAGTCTTCTTCTTTCTCTATCTCGGTAATGATGTCTTTAAGTTCTATAAATGTGCTTTCGAGTCTTTCAGATATTGATTCGTAAGTTTTTGCATATGCCTTAAGCTGACCTACCAGAATTTTCGCTTGCTGTAATCCGCTAATGGCGGCAAACTCTCCATCAGATAATGTGGATAGCGATTCGTTGAGCTTGGTCTTGATCTCTTCTGCATGTTCCATTACTTCTAATGATGCTTCCAGCTCTTCCTGTTCTCCTGCTTTGAGTTCAGCTTTTACCAACTCAGAGAGTAGAAAGTTATTAAAGTCAGCTTCCTTGCCTACTTCAGCATTTTCTTTCTTTAAAGCTTCCAGTTTTTGAAGCGCCTTTTTATAGGCTTGAAATTTACTTCTATAGGTTTGCCTTAGTGGTGTGGTGCCTGCATAGGCATCAACAAAGGCCAGCTGGTAGTTGTGCTTTCCTAAGTGTAGGGTTTCGTGCTGCGAGTGTACATCCATGAGCCTGGTGCTGAGCTTCTTGAGGATATCCAGGGTTACAGGTGTGTCATTAATAAAAGCACGCGACTTGCCTGAAGGGCTTATTTCTCTTCTGAATATGGAAAGAGGAGCATAATCAAGGTCTTCTTCATCAAAAAGCTTTTCCAGCTGGTATTCCTTGATGTCAAACTGCCCTTCAATTATACATTTACTACTTTCATCTAATAATGATTTGGTATCAGCTCTGTTGCCAAGCAATAACCCCACAGCTCCTAACATAATAGATTTACCAGCACCAGTTTCTCCGGTAATGATATTCAGGTTTTCTGAAGGATCGATCTCCAGATGTTGAATAAGAGCGTAATTTTTAATTAATAGATGTTTGAGCATTTAAGCTTTAATGTCTAAAATGATTTCTGATATATCTTGAATGTCTACTTTATGTTTTTGCTGCTTCATATCTTCTACCTTTATTTGGTTGGTAGAGTTTTCTAACAGCTTTACAAAGATGACTCTTCTATTGTTTAGTACAATATTAGCTTTTTTACCAGAAATTTCAGACCATTTTTCAGAGATGAGGTCCGGAGAGAGGCGTAGTTGTCTTTTAGCCATTTATTTGATTATTTGTTCGTAAGAACTACTCTTGGATGGATCTATGTTTGAAAGTGCATCAAACGCCTCTCTGCGCGTTTGTATGTTGCCTTCTTTGAAAATATTGATCAGTTCATCCGATTTAGCATCCAGAAAAGCAATAACCAGGATAGAGTTTGGGTAGGCAGTACGTGTTTTCCTGATGTTTTTTAGTACTTCTACTATTTTTTTTCGGCTTTGTTCTTTGTCCTGTTCAAAGGTATCTAGCGCCTGCCTATGATAATCATAGTACCCTTGCCTTACGGGAGAAAGCTGGGAGTTAGTTAGGTTCTCGATCAGCCAATATCGGTTTCTGGTACTTCCCATGGCATCCCAACCCGGTCTGTTAGACTGCTGAGCATTAGTAGCCACATTTAAGGCTTTTTGGAAGTAAGGAGTGCCGCCCATTGGGCTGAAGGTATCATAATCCATGCCTATAATTAGGTAGGCATAAAAAGCCAGCAAGGAGGTGAGGTTAGAATTATATATATTATCGCTGAAGTCTAAAGGCTGAGAGTCCACATATTCAAAAGCCCAGTCTCTATCAGCAAAATTAAGCACTATAGACTCATAATTTGAGTTGTAAATAGGCCTAGCTGATTGTATCTGCACAGTGGCCTGATAGCTGCCAATGGCAGTGGGGTTTTGTAAGGTAATAATGAGGTTGCACTTGATCCTTTCGAAGCTCTCATACGTGTCTTCAGTCCAGGTTCGAGAGTTCATAAACTGTGATAATGCATTTTCCATGTCATCAAAAATTCTTCTGTCAGAGGATTGCACCTGATCAGAGTTAATGCTGACTTTGCAGTTGAGCTCTTGAGCTACACTTAGGTAAGAAACAAATAGAAAGGCTATGGTTATTATTCGATACATTCGATAATGGTGTTGACAATGTCCTGGGCTACACTTCTTTTATCTTTTAACTCAAAATCACGGACATTATTTTGTCTGTCTATTATAGATATTTTATTAGTATTGTGTCCGAAACCGGCTCCCTGATCCTGAAGGGAGTTAAGCACAATAAAATCGAAGTTTTTTCTCTTCAACTTTTCCTGAGCGTTAGTCACTTCATTTTCTGTTTCGAGAGCAAAACCTACTGTAAACTGACCATTTTTTTTCAATTTTCCCAAGGCTTTGGCAATATCATAAGTTTTTACCAAGTCTATAGAGAGGTGATCAGAATTCTTTTTTATTTTTTGAGTAGCCTGATGTGCTGGCTTATAGTCAGCCACAGCAGCAGCTAGTACAGTTATGTCAGTTTCAGGATATTTTTGAACACAGGCGTCATGCATTTCTTCTGCAGAGGTTACCCTTTGGAGGTGTATGTCTTTAGAAGATACCTGCTCGTGAGTAGGACCAGAGATAAGCGTGACTTCTGCTCCTGCAGTATGCAAAGCTTCAGCTAATGCATAACCCATTTTGCCACTAGAGTGATTGCCTATAAAGCGAACAGGGTCTATGGCTTCATAAGTGGGCCCCGCAGTAACTAAGGCCTTTTTGCCTTTTAAGGGCTGTTCTTCTCCAAGTTCTTGCTCAAGTATGGCTACTATATTTTCAGGCTCTTCCATGCGGCCCTTTCCTATTAGCCCGCTGGCAAGCTCACCGTGCTGTGCTTCTATAATCTTATTCCCATATTCTAAGAGTTTGGACATATTGGCCTGTAGAGCAGGGTGCAGGTACATATCCAAATCCATTGCAGGTGCAAAAAAAACAGGGCATTTGGCTGATAAGTAAGTGGCAAGTAACAGGTTGTCGCATAGCCCGTTAGCCATTTTTCCAATAGTGTTGGCGCTAGCCGGAGCTATTACCATGGCATCAGCCCATAAACCCAGCTCTACATGATTATTCCACTCACCAGTGCTATTTTTTGTGAAACTAGAAAGTACAGGATTTTTGGAAAGCGTGGCTAAAGTGAGAGGGGTGATAAACTCAGAAGCAGAGGAAGAAATAATTATCTTCACCTCTGCTCCTGATTTTACTAAAAGCCTTGTAAGTGTGGCTGCTTTATAGGCGGCTATGCTTCCGGATATTCCGAGTATGATTTTCTTACCCTGGAGCATGTAGCTTATTTAAAGGGTTATGCCGCCTTCTTCAGTTTCTTTATTACGGAATGTTACCTTTCCTTCTATGAACTCTTCAATAGCTACGTTAGTGGATTTGGGCATTCTCTCATAGAATTTAGAGATCTCTATTTGTTCTCTGTTTTCGAAAATTTCCTCAAGATTATCCACAGTAGAGGCAAATTCGGCTAGCTTGTTGTTAAGCTCTTCCTTTACATTTACAGCAACTTGTCTTGCTCTTTTTCCTATGATTGCTACACTCTCATATACATTGCCAGTAGGAGTGGCAATTTTATCCATATCTCTTGTAACAATTGATGCTTGAATAGCCATAACTTTTATTTCTAATTTAGTTAAATTATTTTTTTGCCAGTTCAGTAGTTTTTTTCAAACTGTTGGCATATTTCTTCTCTGCGTCTTTTATAAATTCACTTTGTGGGTAAAGGTCTATAAACTCTAGGTAATAAGTGTTGGCCTCTTGATAGCGCTCTAACTGTTTAGAGTATACACTACGATCAGCCAGTTCATACTGAGCCATAAACTTCATATATGCTACCTCTTCGTTAAATTTTGAATCAGGGAAGTCATTTTTAAAGGTTTCGAAAGCTACTACTGCAGCTTTGTATTTTTCTATTTTATAGTAAAGCTTAGCGTTTTCATAAGCTTTTAACTCTAGTTTTCTTTGAATATCATCAATCACCGCGGTAGCATCATCTCTAAACTTAGTAGAAGGATACTTATTGATGAAGTTTTGCATAGCTATAAGCGCTTCCATGCTACTAGTTTGATCTAGATTATAAGCAGGGGAGTTCGCATATAATGAATAGGCATGCATATACTGAGCCTCCTGAGCATACTTACTTCTGGCGTAGGTTTCGTAAAATACTTTGAAGTGATGAGCTGCTAATAGGAAGAAGTTCTGATAATATTGGCAGTATGCAAACTTAAACTGTACGTCTTCTCCTTCAGGAAGCCCTCTAACTATAGGTAATACCTGCTCAAATAACACTCCTGAGCGGTAATAGTCTTTGTCTTCGTAATACTTTAGTGCGGCATCGTACTTCACTCTCCAGTCTTCACTCTTCTCAATTTTGCGAAATTTGCTACAAGAGAATATTGAAAGGATGGTTAGTACAATGATAAAGTTCTTGGAAAATACCCGTTTTAACATAAGGGTGCAAATATAGGTTAGTAATTTGTAATATACAATGCTATTATGTATAGTCGCCGAGGTTTATAACGAAAGTATAATTGGCTTAGTTTGTGAGCGGAGATTATTTTTTAACGATCAGTTTGTGAGTCATTACCCCATCGTTGTCCACGTATAAGGTGTAGAAGTATACGCCTGAGTTAAGGTCATTAGTTTTTATTTTTATTTTATTCTCTAATGATGATAACTTGTATTCACTTATCACACTTCCTAGTACGTTGTGAATGAGTATTTTAGCGTTTATATTGATGTTGAGTACGTTGTATTCTATTATGGCAAAATCTTCAACAGGGTTAGGATAAACATCAGTTATTTTTATGTCTTTTGAGCTGAAGATGAGTTTTTTTTCAGTGCCTTCTTCAATGGTATAAGTTACCTCATGTTCAATGACATCTGAAGGATTATCGCTGTCGAAGATTAAATATTTTACTGAGCTGAAACCTTCGGCGAGCCCTCCCACTAGTATGCTTTTAAATTTATTGGTTATTTCTCCTGGATAGAGGGTCTGGGATAATGGCATTTGATTGGTGTCGGGGTCATAGCATTCATCGCCCCAGCAAAAATAGTTGATTTGACCTGTGCCTATTATTTGGTCTATCCTTTTAATTATGATTTGTATAGGTCGGGAGGAGTTGTTTTTTAAGGGAATAGTGGCTGTTATGTCTTCACCTATTTCTCCCTTGAAAGTTCCAATATTATCAATTACCTCAAAGCTTTGTGCATATGCACTGCATATGGCTACGAAGCCCAGAATTATTGATAAATATATTCTCATGTTAAATACATAATTATGACCTGCTTATATATTGTCTAATGTTGAACTGAACAATATACGAAAAAACTATTAATAAATAAAGCTCAAAGTATTTTACTCCTCCTCCTTTTTTACTTGAGATGTATCTTTCTTTTGCTTTATACTATTAACTGATTTTCTTGTTTCAAGTTCTGTATTTTTTTGAGAAGGTTCTATTTCTGTTTTATCGGTATCATCAGTGCTGTCAGGTTGAGGGCTAGCCTCTTCTCCAAGCACATCTTTTCTTTCTGGCTTTTCAGAAATTCGCCATTTAAAATCCTTTAATCTTCTTTCAGGATCTTCTAGTTCTTGTGGGGGTATAAAAGAAGCATCTGGTGTTACGTAAGAGGAAAGATTATCTACCTTATTCATCTTGAAGTTGATGATCATGAAACTACAGGTAATTTTATTCATTCCCATCAAGTAGCTGTCTGTTTCGTCTAGGGCAAAAAAGAGGCTTTCGGCATTGCCGTTTACATCTACCTTTTTAATGCTTCCTTCTTTGAAATAGGCGACCATACTACGTCCTTTTATCTGATTATAATTCGATATGCTATCTTCGGATATAACAAAGGAGTTTTCATTCATGTTGAGTCTATCGATAGAGCCATTGGCTAATACAGCGTTAATAGAATCGGCTTCTATCTGGCTGCCACCGCTCCATAGTACAGGATCATCATAAAAGTAGATGGTGGAGTCACTCGTGAAATATGCCAGAGAGTCGGCTACACCACGAAGATCAGGTTTAAAGATTTTTACATTTTTATATGCTAAAAGCCTTTTTTTGGATGGGTTTTCATTTTCTATAGCTACCAATGTGTCGGCCTTTAGGTATAATGTGTCATTCTGCATTATTTTTTTCATGAGAGCATTTCCATATACTTTAGAAATACCCAGCTTTTTTTGATAAAAGCCATCATCTCCAGTGATGATCACGTCTTGCTCTTTAGAAACAAGCTCTACATTGCCTTTGGCTGTATATTTTTTGCTAAGGTCATCGAGGTTAAGTCTGTCGCCTTTAAGTATGTACTCTTTACTTTCAATTTGACCTATATTCAGGTCGGAGCGTTTTATTTTAGTATCGTACTCTCCAGTTTCATAATTGAAAATACTGCTGTCGCTATCTATGATCTTGGTCGGAGCGCGGAAGTAGATAACTTTTGTGTTCGTATTATACTGTAGGGTGTCTGAAGTAAGAGTGTAATCAGGGTTAACGGCCTTTACGTTAGTTTTAAAAGAGGCCATACTTGTGTTTACCTGATAATAGCCCTTTTCACTAGTTAGTACGTTGGTGCTGTCTACTATTTTTCCTCCTTCGTAGTAGCGAGCTTCTTGCTGCATTCGGTAGTAATCCAGAAAGTCTGTATAAAGTGTCATTTGTGCTTTTTTCACAAACACCACATCGTTTCTTAGCTGAGCTTCTTTTTTATTACCATCATATACAAGTTTTTCGGCAGTAATAGTTACCGAGTCTCCCTCTACAATTTTCACATGGCCATAGGCTTCAATGAAGTTTTTTGCATTAAAGAAATAAGCAGAGTCACTATAGATAGTGGTTCCTTTTTGTTGGAAGATTACATTGCCTATCACACGATCTATGCGTTCACCGTCTCTAATTCCGCCCTTCCATATATCGGCCTGCTTTAATTGGATTTGTTCTTTCTGAGCGAAAGCTGTAAGAGCAGTGGCGCAGAGCAGAACAAGAATATATGCTATTTTTAAGGTAAATTTGATCATGATAATTAACAGTTTGCAAAACTAACCAAAAAAATGGGGTACAACCATGGTTAAGAAATTTTTAGATTTTATAGATGACAATAATTTATGTAAATATAGCGATAGGCTGCTTGTGGCGGTTAGTGGTGGTGTAGACTCTATGGTGCTGGCCACCCTGCTCAAACAATCAAAATATTCATTTACAATTGCGCATTGCAACTTTAACCTGCGAGGTGCTGCTTCTGATGAAGATGAGGTCTTTGTGAAGAAATTTGCCAAATCGATAAAGGTTGATTGTATAACAGAATCATTTAATACCAAAGATTATGCCGAGAATAAAGGTGTTTCTATTGAAATGGCTGCCCGGGAGCTGAGGTATCAATGGTTTGATAAATTACTTGCAGAAAAGGGGTTGAAGTACCTTGTAACGGCACATCATCTCAATGATAGTTTAGAAACTACACTTTATAACCTTGCTAAAGGTACTGGAATAAGCGGTCTGCGAGGCATAAGGGTTAAGAATAATAGGCTCATAAGACCTTTATTGTGGGCTACTAAAGATGAAATATTATGCTTTGCAAGTCAAAATAAAATTCAGTGGCGTGACGACGTTAGTAATTTTTCTGATGATTATATGCGAAATAAAATTCGTAATAACGTGGTGCCAGAGCTTAGAAAGATTAATCCATCTGTAGAAACTACCTTTGTAAACACCCAAAAGCGATTACTGGAAATGGAGCAAATGCTTCATGAGTTGAGGGATGATTTTAAAAATCAATATTGGGAGCAAAGAGGAAACGATCATTATTTGTCTTTGGATAGATTGAGGCAGGTAGACAAAGTGGTATTGCTAGAGGAGCTGCTACGCCCTTTTGGATTTAGTTATATTCAGTCTGAAGAAGTAATGCGGGCTGTGAAAATAGCGGAGCCAGGAAAGTTGTTTTTCTCAGCCTCTCACCAGGTAAATGTGGATAGAGATAGTCTAATAATAAGTGAAAGAGTAAATGGAAAGGTGGAGTTTGAAATTCATGAAGAAGATGAGTTGGTGCAGCATGGAGGAGTCACTTTTAAGCTTTCGCTTTCTGATGATATTGGAAAAATATTCAAATCAGCATATGCAGTAAGTCTGGATTATGATCGTTTGGAATTTCCTTTAAAAGTGAGAAAGTGGCAACTTGGAGATGCTTTTAGACCTCTGGGAATGAGGGGTAAAAAAAAGCTAAGTGATTTTATGATAGATGAGAAAATTCCATTAAACTTGAAAGAGAGGGTCTATGTGCTTACCTCTGGTGAAGATATTGCTTGGGTGATTGGCTACAGAATTGACGACCGGTATAAGATAACATCTTCTTCGCAAAAGATATTCAATATAGTAAGAATAGATAATGAATAATCCATTTAAAAAGACATTTACACCAGAACAACACGATTTATTCCTCTATCTGTCCAGGATAAACTTATTCTCCACCCTCAACTATAAGCAGATGTCGCTCTTTCTTCCATTTATGTATGAAAGAAAATATGAGCAGGATGAGGTGGTTTTTTTCAGGAATGACCCCAGTCATGCTTTGTATCTCCTTAAGAAAGGAGAGATAGCCCTTACTATAGATGTGAATGAGCGATTTGAAGATCTAACTAAAGTGGGGCCAGGTGTAGCTTTGGGAGAAAGTTGCTTATTAAAAAATACTAAGCGATTGCTCAATGCTTTTGTAGTGTCTGAAAAGGCAGAATTTTATGTAATTCCTCAAGATAATATCTTCGATATTTTCGAAAATAATATAAAAATTAAAACCCGCATGTTAGAGGTGCTGGCAGAGGTTTATAATGAATATAATTCCAATGTATTTAAGGCTTATAAGTCCTCCATGGGTTTCTTCAATTTAAGTCAGGTTTATCGCGGTTAAGGCCTTAATTTAATTGATTGTAAGCTTAGTGAAGTCCTTCGTATTGGTTAATTTTGTTAGCCGTATAAACAAATTCATTCAATCAATTACATATAAAAATTATGAAAATAACAGTAGTTGGAGCAGGTAATGTAGGCGCTACCTGTGCCGATGTTTTAGCCTATCGCGAAATAGCTAATGAAGTAGTGCTGGTAGATATAAAAGAAGGTGTAGCTGAAGGAAAAGCTCTAGATATTTTTCAAAAAGCTCCCATTAATTTATATGATACCAGAACTATTGGTTCAACTAATGATTACAGCAAAACAGCAGGTTCTGATGTAGTGGTTATTACTTCTGGTTTACCAAGAAAACCAGGGATGACTCGTGATGACCTTATCGAAACTAATGCCGGTATTGTAAAGTCAGTGACTGAAAATGTGATCAAGCACTCTCCTGATGCTATTATTATCATTGTTTCGAATCCTCTTGATGTAATGACATATCAGGCTCATTTATCATCTAAATTACCTCGTACTAAAGTAATAGGTATGGCTGGTATTTTGGATACTGCTCGTTACAGAGCATTTTTAGCTGAAGCCCTTGATGTTTCTCCTAAAGATATTCAGGCCGTACTTATGGGTGGACATGGAGATACTATGGTGCCTCTTCCTAGATACACCACTGTAGGTGGTATTCCTGTTACTGAGCTTATAGATAAAGATAAGCTTGATGCTATCATCGAAAGAACAAAAACTGGAGGTGGTGAGCTAGTGAAATTAATGGGTACTTCAGCATGGTATGCTCCAGGTTCTGCAGCTGCTCAAATGGCTGAAGCTATCGTGAAAGATCAAAAAAGAGTATTCCCTGTATGTATTAAACTAGAGGGTGAATATGGAATTGATAACTGCTATTTAGGAGTGCCTGTAATTCTTGGTAAAAACGGAGTTGAGAAGGTAATAGAATTAGACCTTAACGATGAAGAAAAAGCATTGCTTGAAACCTCAAGAAAGCATGTTACAGAAGTAATGGAAGTTCTTGATAAACTGAATGGATAATTAGTTCTTAATATCGAAATATAATCAAAGAGCGGGTTTTATCCCGCTTTTTTTTTCATACGGTTAGTGAAATCGGAGAGAGGGAGAAAGACTATTTTACGGATTTTGTTTAGCAGGGAAAGTTTATGACATAAAAAAAGGTGCCTTGCTCAGGCACCTTCATAATATATTGTTAGTTATCAATTATCTTCCTTTTTTAGGCATGGTTCTGAAAATATAATCCCAGAATGGAGATGATACACCAAAGGCTCTTTCAGGATCTTTATAATGGTGTATGGCATGATGAACCCATAATGTTTTAAAGGCATTTTTAGGTGGCTGATAAGCATGAACAATGTAATGTACAAACAAGTAGCTGGCGTAGCCAATTAAAAATCCAGGAAGGAATCCAAAAACAAAGTCTCCCATTACTAATCTGAATAATAAAAGTAATGTAGTGGCTAGTGTAAGACTAACCAACGGAGGCATTGCCAATCTATCTTTATCTTTAGGGTAGTCATGATGAACGCCATGGAAGTTGTACTGTATTTTCTCTCTTAGCTTGGTGTAAGTATCCATGTGAAATACATAACGATGCATCAGGTATTCAACGAACGTAAACACAACTAGCCCTGTGAAAAACAAGGCTACGGTAGTGATAGGAGCTAACGTGGTATGAGTTACACTCCAGTATAGCAGCCCTGCCGAATAGATGAAAAACAAGGTGATGGGTATAGATATATGTGTTCTTGAAAGCTTTTCAATAAGCTTATTGTTAAATAATACTTTAGTGTCTTTTGTTTCTGCTTGTGCCATTCCTCTAGGGTCAATTTTTTACAAAATTAAATTATGTAAATGGTTTTTAATAAAATTAGAACAGTTTTATAAATTATTTATTACATCACTTTTGGAGAAAGTGTTTCATTTTCCAGCTTTTTGTCAAGTATTTTTTGGTACATATTTTCATAAAGAGGCATTATTTCGGTGATGTTAAACAACTTTGCCCGTGCTAGAGCATTTTTCTTGAAGGTAGGCAAGTTGTTCTTGTCTAATATATGTAAGGCATTTTTTGTCATGTCTTCGATGTCTCCTGGTTTGCTCATGTAGCCTGTTTCACCATTGATGTTTAGTTCTGGTAATCCTCCTGCATTTGATGATATTACAGGAACTTCGCAGGCCATAGCTTCTAGGGCTGCTAGTCCAAAACTTTCTTTTTCTGATGGCATTATAAATAAATCGGCTACAGAAAGAACTTCTTCTACCGCCTCCAGTTTACCTAAAAAGCGAACATCATCACATATATGAAATTGACGACATAGGGCTTCTATATTATTCCTTTCGGGGCCGTCACCTACTAACAATAATTTGGCGGGTATTTCTTTTCTGATGTTATTAAATATTCTGATTACATCATCTACCCTTTTAACTTTTCTGAAATTAGAAGTATGAACAACTAAAGGCTCATCATTAGGGCAAATAGCCATCTTAAAATGTTCCTTTTTTTGCTTTTTAAATCTTTCAAGATCAATAAAGTTAGGAATTACCTCTATGTCCTGAGTGATTTTGAAGTGCTCATAAGTATCTTTTTTCAGATCTTCAGAAACTGCAGTAACACCATCAGAGGCGTTAATGCTGAATGTAACTACCGGCGCATAAGAGGCATCTTTGCCCACTAGCGTTATATCAGTACCATGTAGGGTGGTTACTACTGGTATGTCTATGCCTTCTGTTTTTAGTATTTGTTTCGCCATATAGGCAGATGATGCATGCGGGATAGCATAGTGTACATGCAAAATATCCAGCTTCTCATACTTAACCACATCTACTAGCTTGCTGGCCAGTGCCAGCTCGTAAGGAGGGTACTGAAATAAAGGATAAGATCTTATATCGACCTCATGATAGTATAGGTTTTCATTAAAAAAATCTAGCCGGGTAGGTTGTGAATAGGTTATAAAATGAATTTTATGACCTGCTTTAGCCAGGGCTTTGCCTAACTCTGTTGCTACCACTCCGCTACCTCCAAACGTAGGGTAACATACAATTCCTATTTTCATCCTTTTTTTCATAAATTAATATGATTCTACATGTTGATTGTATTGCCACATAGATTCATAGATCAGATCCTGAATTCTTGTACGGATATTATTTTTAATAAGTTTTGTGTTTTCAGCATCTGGATATATTCTATTAGATAAGAATACATAAATTAAGTTAAATTCTGGGTCTGCCCAAATAGCAGTGCCAGTAAAACCTGTATGCCCGAAAGTTTTTGCTGAAGCATAGCTGGAAGTTGGTCCGTTCCATTCTCCCATCAGGGGCTTATCCCAGCCTATTCCTCTTCTGTTAGTTTTATATTGTTGTGCTGTAAATCTCTCTAAAGTACCCTTTTGGTAGTATCTGATTCCTCCATATTCACCGTCTTGGAGGTGCATTTGAAGCATTTTGGCCAAGTCAAGTGCATTGCTAAATAATCCTGCATGACCTGCTACTCCTCCGCTCATAGCAGCACCCTGATCATGTACTAACCCATAAACAAGATTGTTCCTGAAAAGGTTGTCGTCTTCAGTGGGAGCGATACGGCTGAGGGGATAATTGCAAAGAGGGAGGTAGCCCATTGTGGTGAGCCCCATAGGGTCGTAAAAGTTTTGTTGAAGAAACTCATTCATCGGTTGGTTGAGAGCTTTTTCGGCAGTTCTTTTTAATATATAGTAGCCCATATCACTGTATTTATAGTCATAAGGAACATGAGGTTCTTTATCTCTCAGCTTAGCGCTTACTACCCAGCTCCAAAGGCTGTCTTGCATAATGTCTGAGGTGTAAAGATTGTCCGATACCTGGTAAGAAAATTCTGGGCTAGGCTCCTTTTTATAGAATTGATGAAAAGCGCCTGGATCTTCCATGGTTTGCTTCCAAAAAGGCAAATAAGGCCATAGGCCAGCCTGGTGAGTAAGTATGTCTCTCCATATCATATTTTCCTTATTGGTGCCTTTTAGCTCAGGTAAATAGACGGATATTTTCTTATCCAGATCTATTATTCCTCGTTCTTCCAGAAACATAAAAGCTTGCATGCTGGCCATAACTTTGGTAACAGAAGCTATGTCGTAGATGGTGTTTTCTGTAACAGGCCTAAGGCTGTCATAAGTATAGTAGCCATATGATTTTTGGAAAACTACTTTTCCATCTTTGGCGATTAATACCTGGCAGCCAGGGGTAGCTTCATCCGCTATAGCTTCTTGGGCAATGCCATCAATTTTATTGAGTACATCCATATCCATGCCTGCAGCTTCTGGTATAGAGAAGCTTAAGCGTTGCAGGTTGGGCGTAGATGCTCCACTGCCAAATGCAAAGTTTTTAATGTCTACAGGCAGACGAGCTGAGGTTTTGATAGCACCAAAAATGGCTTCAGCAATAAGTTTCTGAGTAATGCTATTATTTTCATATGAGCAAGTAATGGCAGTAGCATTGCTAAATAATGGAATAGCATAAGGGGTTCCCAGTATATTGAGTACCACCTGCGTTTCGCTTCCTAATTTATTAATAAGGTCAATAGCCTCCTTTGAAATCCCGTAGTTCTTTTGAGTAGGGTCTATATCCGCTACCGCTATCATTACCACATCATATGATTTCAGCTCTTTAAATAATATTGGATTTGAAGAAGCTTCATATTTATAATGGATTACCTGTGCGTATTTGTCAAGGAAGTAATCATACTGGCCAGTACTGCCTATGGTAAGGGAGGCGAAGTATTTGTTATCGAGGTTAATGATGGGTAACAGGCTGTCGGGGTTGTAAACCGTGGTAATGGTATTTTCGAAAAGGCTGTTTTGAAGAAACTTGGCTTTGGGCTTATTGAGTTTTCTTATAATGTTTTCAGTGTTTAACGGATGCCACTTACCAGTAAGTCCTGCGCGGTACTTGGCTCTTAACACTCTTTTTACACTAGCCTCAAATTGGCTTTTGTCTATCTTCTTTTTGCGTAATGCTGATTTTATCTCTTCCTGTGCTGCTGGTATATTTTCAGGGAATAAAAGAATGTCATTACCTGCTTTTAGGGCTTCCATCTCGGCTTCTCCTGTTTTGTATCTGCCAGAAATGGCTTTCATATTTAAAGCATCAGTAATTAGCAGCCCTTCGTACTTCAGCTCGGCACGAAGAAAATCGGAGATAGCTTTTTCTGAGAGAGAAACAGGTGTATTTTTTTTAGTGAGAGCAGGTACTTCTACATGTGCTGTCATAATGCTGGCTACGCCTGCCTTCATCAAGTGTTTGAAAGGATACAGTTCCAAGGTGTCTAGCCTTTCTTGGCTGATATCTATTTTAGGCAGTGTTAAATGAGAATCCTGGTGTGAGTCTCCATGGCCAGGGAAGTGCTTAGCGCAAGCCAGCACACCATTTTCCTGTAATCCTTTCATGTAAGCCAGCGCTTTTTCACTCACTACTTTTTTATTACTGCTGAAGGATCTTACACCAATAACTGGATTTAAAGGGTTGCTATTGATGTCCGCTACAGGTGCGAAGTTGAGGTGCACACCTAGTATTTTCATTTCTCGGGCTATTTCCTGCCCCATAGCATAGATAAGGCTGTCATTTTCGATAGCACCTAAGGCCATTTGCCTAGGAAAGCTTAGTGTACTATCTATACGCATCCCAGCGCCCCACTCCATATCCATGCCTATGAGCAAGGGTGTTTTCGATAAACACTGTAAGCGGTTAATTATTTTTATCTGTTTTACGGGGGTGCTTTGCATAAAAATGATTCCCCCTATTTGTCTTTTTTTTACCAATGCCTCGAGCCCCTCTAAATGCTCGGTGCTGCCGTTAGAATAGGCAGGAACCATGAAAAGCTGACCGATTCTTTGCTCCAGATTAAGTTGCTGATAGACACTGTCTACCCATTGTTCTTGTAGTTGGTTTTGAGAGAAGCAAGTGAACGATAAGCCGAAAATCAATAGAGAGGCGCTAAAAACTTTTTTAAACATGCAGCCGTTTCCTTTATGAATAAAACGTTTAAAAAATTAATTTTGTATTCTACTAAGATAGAAATAATTGCCGAACATGTGTCCATATTTCTTATAATGGATTATGTTATAAAAAAGATATAACTTCATCAACCATTTCTTTACGCTGTGAATGTAGTAAGATCCTGATGATGAACTGTATATCAAGGCTAAAAATATTTAAAATATGAGACTTCCTTCATTATTTAAGACCCCGAAATATCAAAGATTTAATGTGACGCCACGTTATTATGACCCTGTAAAAGAGGAAATAGATGCGCGGACAGCTCATATAAGAAGCATAATAGATGCGGATCAGGGAGAACTTGATGAAAAAGATTTTCCTAAGTCCAGAATAGCGGGATCTTTTACTACAAGAAAACCGACCAGAAAGAATGTAAACATGACTCAGCCGGTAATAATACTCTTACTCACGGCTGGGCTTGTGGGCTATTGGTTTTATGGAAATATTGCTTTGTATATTTTTCTTCTGGTATCTTCCGTATTATTGTACCTTAAAGTCAAAAGAATTATCTAAAGCCGAGAATACTACATGCCAGACATTATTCGATTACTTCCTGATTCATTAGCCAACCAGATAGCAGCAGGAGAGGTAGTGCAACGTCCGGCATCGGCCATAAAAGAGCTCCTGGAAAACTCCATAGATGCTGGTGCGGATGAAGTAACTGTGATTATAAAAGATGCAGGTAAAACCATGATGCAAATCATGGATAATGGGAAAGGTATGTCTGAAACAGATGCTCGAATGAGTCTGGAAAGGCATGCTACCTCTAAAATCACCAAAACTGAGGATCTTTTCTCTATACGGACTATGGGTTTTCGCGGAGAGGCGTTAGCTTCCATAGCTGCCGTGTCTCAGATGGAGATCAAAACGCGTCAGGAAGGGGAGGAACTAGGTACACTGATAGCGGTGGAAGCTTCTGAAATAAAGAAGCAAGAGCCTGTGGTTTGTGATAAAGGAACGTCTATTTGTATAAAAAATCTTTTTTATAATGTGCCTGCCCGTAGGAATTTTCTGAAATCTAACGGAGTAGAGATGAAGCATATTGTGGAGGAGTTTCAGAGGGTGGCATTAGCTAATCCGGAAGTGAAATTTTCTCTCTACCAAAATGACTTGGAAACGTATAGCTTGCCAGGTGGTAAACTAAGTCAGAGAATTATAGGCCTTTTTGGCAAGAATTATAGAGAGCAGCTGGCTTCATGTTCAGAAGAGATGGCTGAGGTGAAAATCTATGGATATATAGGTAAGCCTGAGTTTGCTCGTAAGACCAGAGGAGAGCAGTTTTTCTTTGTAAATAACAGGTTTATAAAAAGTAATTATCTCAATCATGCGGTAATGAATGCTTTTGAAGGGCTGTTGCCAGATGGTAGCTTTCCTTTTTATGTGCTTTTTATAGAGCTTGATCCAGTTCATGTTGATATAAACGTTCATCCTACTAAAACAGAAATTAAGTTTGATGATGAACGCACGATTTATACTTTGGTAAGGGCTGCGGTAAAACAGGCGCTGGCTACTCATAATATTACGCCTACCATTGATTTTCAGGCAGATATTAATTTGGGAACTAAGCTTTCCGGAGGAGTGGGGCTGGATCTGACCAGAGAAAGAGAGACTATAAAAGATAAGAACTATACTCAGTTTAGAAATACAGAAACACAGCAGCAGAGGTCTAATAGAGATAATTGGGAGAAAATGTTTGACCAGGAGCACCTAGGTAAAACACCTTCATCGGTTTCTATGCCTAGCAGGCATGAGCCGGAAGAGAATCTTACTATTACTTTTGGAAGCAAAGTAAATGAAGAAACACCTGTAGAGGCGGAGAATGAAGAGCGAGGCAAAGCTATGTTTCAGCTGCATAATAAATATATTCTGATACAGGTGAAGTCAGGGTTGATGGTGGTGGATCAGCAGGCTGCTCATGAGCGTATATTGTTCGAGAAATACATCAACCATCTTAAAAATAATACGGGAGCCTCTCAGCAAACTCTTTTCCCTCAAACAGTATCACTAAACCCTGGAGACTATTCGCTCGTAATGGATATGCAGGAAGAGATGTCTGCTTTAGGTTTTAAAATAGAACCTTTTGGCAAAAATGACATTATTATAAAAGGCTTGCCTGCTGATATTGGTAATGCTAATGAAAAGGAGATTTTTGAAGGACTTATAGATCAGTTTAAACGTAATAAATCTGAGCTTTCTATTCCCCGAAATGAGAACCTGGCCAGGGCATTGGCTCGCAGAACAGCCATTAAAAGAGGGGCTCGCTTAAATGAAGAGGAGATGTCAGGGTTGGTTGATCAGCTATTTGCCTGTTCTAATCCAAATTATGCAGCTAACGGGCAGACAACTTTTCATATTTTAGATTTAAATAGGATAGAGAATTTCTTTAATAGATAAGAGATATGATGCAGAGACTTACGCCGGTTGTTAAAAACCTGCTGATCATAAATGTAGTAGTTTTTTTACTTCAGTATTTAATGGGTGATATGCACTTAACGGAGTTAGTTTCTCTGTGGGGGCTACAGTCACCTAATTTTAGGCCGTATCAATTTCTGACTTATATGTTTGCGCATTCGGGCATATTTCATATTATGTTTAATATGTTCGGCCTTATTTTTCTAGGGCCTTTGTTGGAGCAGTTTTGGGGCCCAAAGAGGTTTCTTATATTTTACCTGGTTACAGGTATTGGAGCAGGGTTATTGTATAATGGTATAGAATACTGGCGAGTAAGTAGTCTTCAAAGTGCTGTAGATACCTATTTGGAAGCTCCTAATGCGGATAATTTCACTCTTTTTGCTGAAGATAATAAAGAGTATTTTAATAACTCTGTGTATGATTTTTCTAATGAATTCTCTAAGCATGAAGATGATCCTGCGTATATTCAAAGAAGTAAAGAGATAGCCATGGGGGCCTATCAGAGTGCATCTAAAAGTGGTAAAATGCTGGGTGCATCAGGCGCAGTTTATGGTATACTTATGGCTTTTGGTTTGCTATTTCCTAATACCCAGCTTATGTTACTCATTCCACCAATACCTATTAAGGCCAAATACTTAGTCCTTATATTAGGGGGGATAGCATTGTATTCTGGATTAAGCAGAAATCCCGGAGATAATGTAGCTCACTTTGCTCACCTTGGAGGGATGGTGTTTGCTTTTATAATGATTAAAATTTGGCAGGGCCAAAGAAATAAATTTTATTAAGATGTACAATAATGGTGGCTTTTTAGGCGAGTTTAAAAATGCCTTTAATAGGCCTAATTATTCTCACGTTCAGCTCATTATCATAAACGTAGTAATGTTTGTGCTTATCGGGCTGCTTAATGTGATTATGAATCTGGCACAGACGCAGGTGGAGCTTTTAAGTTATATAGCATTGCCTGCTAATTTTGATGTATTTATAACCAGACCCTGGACTATAATGACCTATATGTTTACGCATGTAGGCATCTGGCATATACTAATGAATATGCTTATTTTGTATTGGTTTGGTCGAATATTAATCAATTTTTTGGGTAGTGATAAGCTCATAGCTTCGTATGTTTTAGGAGGCTTGGCAGGTGGTGTGCTTTATATGGTAGCTTATAACTTTATCCCTTATTTTGCTCAGGCGGTAGATGTATCTATTCTGTTTGGTGCATCTGCAGGAGTACTTGCGGTAGTGGCAGCGGCGGCTACGCTGGTTCCTAATTATACGGTTGTACTAATGTTTATAGGGCCGGTAAAGATAAAATATATAGCTCTGTTTTATGTAGTACTTTCATTTTTACAATCCACAGGAAGTAATGCTGGCGGGGAGATCGCTCATCTTGGTGGGGCGCTGATGGGATTTGTTTATATTAAGCAAATTCAAAAAGGAACAGACTTAGGAAATTGGATTATCCGCATAATGTATTTCTTTAAAAGAATTTTCACCTCTTCTCCAAAGATTAAAGTAAGTTATAAAAGAACTAAAACATCACGAAAAAGTAAAGCTCAATCTTCTGGAGGTAGTAGTCCAGTGAGTTCAAAGAAATCTGATCAGGCAGAAATAGATGCTATTCTGGATAAAATATCTGAAAAAGGATACGACAGTCTTTCTAAGGAAGAAAAGCAGAAATTATTTAATGCTAGCAATAACTAGTTTTAAAAACTTCTGATTCTATATTGTCGTTACTCTAAGCTCTAAGGAGAATTTATTAATTCTTATTGGCCAACTGCCCGCAAGCAGCATCAATGTCTTTGCCTCGGCTTCTTCTTACATTTACCACTATATCGGCTGCATTGAGCTTGTTTATGTAAATATTTAATGCTTCCTCAGAGGCTTGCTGAAATTCTCCATCGTCAATAGGGTTGTATTCAATAAGATTGACTTTGGAAGGAATTACCTTACAGAATTTAACAAGAGCATCAGCCTCTTTTTCGGTATCATTAATGCCTCGCCATACTACATACTCATAGGTAACTTTCTTTTTAGTTTTATGGTACCAGTATCTAAGGGAGTCTTTTAGATCTTCAAGGTCATTTTTTTCATTGATGGGCATTAACTTTGAGCGGGTCTCATCTATGGCTGAGTGCAATGAGACGGCCAGATTAAACTTGACCTCATCATCGGCCATTTTTTTAATCATTTTAGGAATGCCTACAGTAGAAAGCGTAATCCTTTTAGGAGACATGCCTAGTCCCTCTGGTAGGGTGATCTTATCAATAGCAGCGATCACATTGCTGTAGTTGAGCAGAGGTTCTCCCATGCCCATAAACACTATATTGGTCAAAGGGCGGTTCATAAAGCGTTCCCCTTGTTCTTTTATGGCCACAACCTGATCATAAATCTCATCAGCATTGAGGTTTCGCATGCGCTTTAGCCTGGCGGTAGCACAAAAGTTGCAATCCAGACTGCAGCCTACCTGAGATGAGATGCAAGCGGTAATTCTGGTGTCAGTAGGAATAAGCACAGACTCTACCACAGCGCCATCAAAGAGCTTTACCGCATTTTTAATGGTGCCATCATCGCTGCGCTGCATCTGATCTACAGCGATATGGTTGATGATGAAATCTGCTTTTAATTTATCACGAGTTTCTAGGGAGATATTAGTCATTTGATCAAAATCCTTAGCAGACTTTTTCCATAGCCATTCATATACCTGCTTGGCGCGAAAAGGCTTTTCTCCTATGCTTACAAAGTAATCCTTTATCTGCTCTCTGTTGAGCTGTCTTATGTCCTTTTTCTCCTCTTGTGCTATCATAATATTTGCAAAGATAAACAAACATAGGATAAGGCAATACGGTTCATTTTTGAAGCTGTTGAAGGAAAGTTTCTGGTATGGTGCTTACCTTGCGTTTTTCGTAGTTCATGCACACTATGCCTGTTTTGCCTATTGCCACCTGCTGACCTGTTTTTTTATTGATAAGCTCATAAAACATGTCGAAACCATACTTATTAAAATCATCTACGCTAATGTTTACGGTGAGGTGATCGCCATAAAAGCTTTCTGATTTATAACTAATGATTACGTCAGAGATGATAATGCCGATGTTTTCTCCTAAGCCTATTTCGGATTTATATCCTAAACTGGCCAGAAATCTCATGCGGCACTCATGCATTAGAGATAAGATATTGTCATTGCCTACATGTCCACCATAATTTAGGTCCGTGATCCTTACCTCTATTTCAGTTTGAAATATACTTTTTTCAGGTAGTGTTAATTTTACTCTTGCCATTCAGTAAAATTAAGGAATAGATGTAAGCTTTGTCCTTCCTCGCTAAGAGATTCATCTTCGGTAAGGTTTAGTGGGGTAAATTAACCTCTTCCTCTTAGCAGGAAGATAAGTCCGATTTCCATACTAATTCAAGACAATATGTCATTAAAGTAATATTTTTTCTTAAAATAACTGTCATTTTAGCTGATTTTTCTTGAATTGAGGGGTTGGGCAAGAATTTGATGAGAACATATTGAATCGATAAGAATTAAGACATAAAAACATAAATTATAAGTTAATGAACTTTGATAAATACACCATAAAATCACAGGAGGTGCTGCAAAAAGCAGCTGAAGTAGCTACTGGTGGTGGTCAGCAGGCTATAGAGCCAGGCCACTTAATGAAGGCCATTCTTATGACGGGTGAAAATGTGATCTCTTTTCTGATCAAGAAGTTAGATGTGAATCAACTGCACTTAGATAATAAGCTAGATGAGATCATTAACAGCTATCCGAAAGTAAGTGGGCAACAGCCTTATTTGGCTAATGATGCAGCCAGTGCTTTGCAGCGTGCAGAGAAGGAGCTTAAAGAGTTTGGGGATGAGTATATAGCTGTAGAGCACATCATGTTAGGCTTGTTGGGCGGAAACGAAAAGGTGGCCGCATTGTTAAAAGATGTAGGTTTCGGTAGAAAATCATTAATAACAGGAATTAAAGAGTTAAGAGGAGGAGATTCGGTGAAAGATCCCAATGCAGAATCAAAATACAGGTCTTTGGAAAGATATTCCATTAACCTGATAGAGCAGGCTAAAGCAGGAAAAATTGATCCTGTAATCGGTCGCGATGAAGAGATAAGAAGAGTGCTTCAGATATTGTCTAGAAGGACTAAAAATAACCCTATTCTTTTGGGTGAACCAGGAGTGGGTAAAACTGCCATTGTAGAAGGTATGGCCCAAAGGATAGTAGATGGAGATGTGCCTGAAAATCTCAAAGACAAGATATTGATCTCTCTGGATATGGGACTTCTGGTGGCGGGAGCTAAATATAAAGGAGAGTTTGAAGAAAGGTTAAAAGCGGTAATTAAAGAAGTGTCGGACTCTAATGGGCAGATTATTTTGTTCATAGATGAGATTCATACATTGATAGGTGCCGGTGGTGGAGAAGGGGCAATGGATGCTGCTAATTTGCTCAAACCCGCGCTGGCCAGAGGTGAGCTACATGCTATTGGAGCTACTACGCTTAAGGAGTATCAGAAATATGTAGAGAAAGATAAGGCGCTGGAAAGAAGGTTCCAGTCGGTGATGGTAAATGAGCCGTCAGCTCAAGATGCTATTTCTATTCTGAGGGGTATTAAAGATAAATATGAGATACACCATGGAGTAAGAATTAAGGATGATGCAGTAATTGCAGCTGTCGAGCTTTCGAATAGATATATTTCAGATAGGCATTTGCCAGATAAGGCCATTGATTTGATGGATGAAGCGGCTTCTAAGCTGCGATTGGAGATGGATTCCCTGCCTGAAGAGCTTGATGAATTGAATCGAAAAATCATGCAGCTGGAGATCGAACGTGAGGCGATCAGACGAGAAAAGGATAAAGAAAAAGAAAGATTATTGACTAAAGAAATAGCTGATCTTACCGAAACCCGAAATGATCTAAAGGCTAGATGGGAGAATGAAAAAGCGGTAGTACAAGGCATCAGGGAGCAGAAGGAGAGTATTGATAAGCTGAAGTTTGAGGCTGAACAAGCAGAGAAGTCTGGTGACTTTGGTAAGGTAGCTGAGATCAGATATGGAAAACTGGTAGAAGCGCAGAAACAGCTAGAGGATAACCAGCAGAAAATGGCTGAGATGAAAGGTGATGGCCTTATGAAAGAGGAGGTGGACAGTGAGGATATTGCCGAAGTAGTAGCCAGATGGACGGGCATACCTGTTGCGAAAATGCTACAAAGTGATCGTGAAAAGCTTCTACAGCTAGAGCAGGAGCTTGGTAAGCGTGTAGCTGGGCAAGAAGAGGCTATCCAAGCACTTTCCGATGCTGTGAGAAGAAGTAGGGCAGGGCTCCAAGATCCAAAAAGACCTATTGGTTCGTTTATATTCTTAGGAACTACAGGTGTAGGTAAAACAGAACTTTCTAAAGCCTTGGCGGAATACCTCTTCAATGATGAAAATGCTATGGTGAGGATAGACATGTCAGAGTACCAGGAAAGGCATGCGGTGAGTAGGTTGGTAGGAGCGCCTCCGGGATATGTAGGGTACGATGAAGGTGGTCAGCTTACTGAAGCAGTGAGAAGAAAGCCTTACTCAGTGATACTACTCGATGAGATAGAAAAGGCTCACCCTGACGTGTTTAACATACTGCTACAAGTGCTGGATGATGGTAGGCTTACTGATAATAAAGGTCGTGTGGCTAATTTTAAAAACACTATCATTATTATGACTACTAACATAGGCTCGGGAATTATTCAGGATAACTTTGAAGGTCTTAATGATGATAATTTAGAACAGGTGATAGACGCCACTAAGCATCAGGTTTTTGAATTACTGAAAAAGTCAGTGAGACCAGAATTTCTTAACAGAGTGGATGAAACGATCATGTTCAGGCCATTGTCTAAATCTGATATCAGAAAGATTGTAGATATACAATTTAAGATTATTAGAAAGCGACTAGAAGAGTCTGGCGTGAAACTTGAGGTTTCTGATTCAGTGTTGGATCACTTGGCTCGGGTAGGTTTCGATCCTCAATTTGGTGCTCGACCACTTAAAAGAGTCATACAAAGAGAGATATTAAATGAATTATCTAAAGATATTTTAGCGGGTAAGGTCAATAAAGATGCTATTGTTGGCGTTAACCTTAATGAAGGCAATGAAATAGAATTTATAAATCTTGATGAAGTTGAAGTTTAGGAATGTGAAGTTGGTAAACTGGGTTTAGGTTGAACAGGCTCCGGGGTGGTTCCCGGAGCCATTTTTTTGTTCAGAGCTTAAATACCCATAGTTATTTTAATGTCATCAGCTATCTGACGGTTATATTCAAAAGATAATTTTTGGTAATTTATTATGTCTAATATAGTGCCTACATAACAAAGCCCTCCTGTAAAGAAATACAGTAGCCCCATGCCTATTTGGTTGAGAGCAAAACGCTGGATTCCAGCAATACAGAATAGGCCTAAAATAGCAAAGAGCAATGTTTCTTGAGGCTTCCTTCTTCTCGCTCGGTACACAGAGAAAAATTTAGATGCCTTTTCTTCAGGTAAAGAACCTATTATCATTTGTAGATAAGCCAGTTCTTCGCCCTCCACTTCGGGCATGTAATCATATGTATTTGCCATAGTTTTAATTATTTGTTGTTATAAATTGAGTTTTCAAAAGAGTTGCAACCCTGAAGCATAGCACTATTATAGCGAATATACCTAAGGGGTGAGCTTTCAGGGAAGCTATAAATTGACCATGAAATGCCAGGGAGATGGATTGACCCAGTCCACAACCCGGACAAAAAAAGAGGCTAAGGTTTTTTAAGGGACATAAAGTAAAATGCTGTTTTTCTGGAGAAATAAATGCCAGATAAATTAGTGAGGCCGTCCAGATGATTGCCTCTATAGGTATATGTCTTATCCCTTTTTTCAATGATTAAATTCTGATTAATTTTTTAACGAGAAATAATAGATTAGGGTTGGAATCTGATGATAAGTGGTGTGTTTTGGTTTTAAGCAGGTGAGTATGGCTTATAAATAAAAAGAGCGCTAGTAGAGTAACTGGCGCTCTTTTTAATAGTAGCTACTATCCTTTAAGTTCCAAGGCTACTATGTTTTCCACATGATAAGTGTGAGGGAACATATCAACAGGTTGCACATCGGTCACTTTATAATATTCACCTAAAATAGCAAGGTCTCTTGCTTGTGTAGCAGGGTTACAGCTAACATACACTATTCTTTGAGGTCTGGTATTTATTAGTACGTCACATACATCGGGGTGCATGCCGGCCCGTGGAGGATCGGTAATTACCACGTCAGGTCTGCCATGCTCAGCTATGAAATTGTCCGTGAGCAGATCTTTCATGTCTCCAGCATAAAATTTAGTGTTGCTGATATTGTTGATTTCAGAGTTTACCTTAGCATCTTCAATGGCGGCTTCTACGTATTCTATTCCTATTACTTCTTTCGCATTTCCTGCTACGTAATTGGCTATGGTGCCAGTGCCGGTATATAAGTCATATACTAATTCCTCTCCAGTGAGTTTTGCCATTTCCCAGGCTTTCTTATATAGGGCTTCAGCTTGTTTGGCGTTAGTCTGGAAAAATGATTTAGGGCCTATTTGAAATTTAACATGCTTTTCTGGAGCATCTGGTAGTTGCATTTGCTCTGTGATATATGGCAGGCCATGGTAGGTGACTACTTCCAGATCATTAAACGTTTCATTCTTTTTAGTATTGATTACATAATTGAGAGATGTGATCTGAGGAAACTTATTCTTTAGAGTATCTAAAATGGTGTTTAGGTATTCATTGTTATCTCCTGCTACTTGCAAAATCACCATCACTTCGCCACTTATTGTGTTTCTTATAATCAGGTTTCTAAGGTATCCTTCTTGTGTAATTAGATCGAAGAAAGGTATTTGATGCGCTTTGGCGACTTCCTTTACCGTAAGGCGTATGTCATTAGAAGGCTCAGGCTGTAAGTAACAATGATTGATATCTAGAATTTTGTCGAATCTTTTAGGGATGTGGAAGCCTAATGCATCACGATCCAAGTCCTCATCCTGCGAGATTTCTTCAGTAGTTAGCCATCGTTTGTTGGAAAAAGTAAACTCAAGCTTATTTCTGTAGTATTGAGTTTCTTCCGAGCTTAATATTCTTTTAGCTTCTGGTAATGGTATTTTAGCTATGCGCTCCAGGTTGTCTATTACTTGCTGGTGTTTGTAGTCCAGTTGTGTTTGGTAGTTAATGTGTTGCCATTTGCAGCCGCCACAGGTCCCGAAATGTTCGCAGAAAGGTTCCGCACGTAGAGATGAGTATTCATGAATGTTTACAGGTATAGCCTCTAGAAAGGATTTTTTCTTTCTAATTACTTTAATGTCCGCAATATCACCAGGAGCTACACCAGTTACGAATATAACTTGTCCGTCATACCTGGTAATGCACTTGCCCTCTGCTGCAATACCTTCAATTTTTATATTTTTTAAAATTTTATTTTTTAACTTCATGCTTGTACTTATGCTTTGGTATTTTGGAACGTTTCGCTCTTTCAGAAAATGAATGTTACTAATTTTATATTAATAAATATTTTATGATAATCAGAAAAACTTAATCTCTTCAACCCTCATGAAAAGAAGTTTTCTACTTATTTGCTTTCTGATAATCTGCAAAGCTAGCTCATTTGCCTCTCATATCGTAGGGGGTGAATTTGAATTAGTCTATCTTTCTGGAAATACTTATAGGTTAAACCTTATTATTTACTTCGATGAGATTAATGGGAATCCTGGCGCTAAGTATGACCCTACCCCTGTAGCGTGGATTTATCGGAAGAGTGATAATGTGCGGATTAGGGAGGTATCATTGCCTTTTAGGAGTGAGGCAAAGGTGATTTATAGTTTGCCTGATTGCCAAAAAGATGCCTTGGTGAATACCACTCGTATGGTATTTTCTTCGCTGGTTACTCTTGATCCTAATGAGTATACCAGTCCTTCTGGTTATTACATTACATGGCAGAGGTGCTGCAGGAATTATACTATTCAGAATATTTTATCAGAAGATCCTGATGCGGCCGGAGTGGCTGCCGGACAAACGTTTTACTTGGAAATACCTCCATTAATTAAAAATGGCAAGCGATTTATTAACTCATCTCCCCAATTATTTCCCCCTATTAGTGATTATGCTTGTGTTGGACGTAGTTTTTATGCAGACTTCAAAGGTAGTGATGTAGATGGAGACTCTCTAGTATACAGCTTGGTAGAGCCTCTCAATACACCTTCTGCAGAACCACATCCGCAGCCTCCTTCAAGTGCGCCGTATCCTACTGTGCAGTGGAGGGGGAGTTATGGAATAGATAATATTATGCATGGTAATCCAGACCTTTACATCACTGATGATGGGTTGCTTAGGGTAACACCTATGGAGCAAGGGCTTTTTGTGTTTGCGGTGAAATGTGAAGAGTATCGTGATAAAAGAAAAATAGGTGAGGTGCGGCGAGATTTTCAGATGGTAGTGGTGGATTGTGTAGCACCTGGTGAGGCACCTGAGTTAAGTATTAAGCTGGAAGATGGAAGTACTTATAAAGAAGGTGATGTGCTTGAGTTTTTGGCTGATGATGATAAATGCGTAGAATTTGAAGTTCGCGATGCCAAGGGAGGTAGGGTAAATTTTAACCTTGATCCGGTGGGGTTTGAAGATGAAAATTACACTATTAATATTACCGGCCGCTCGCCTTCAGGAGATCAATTGAGAGCCAAAGTTTGTTTTAATGATTGTCCGCCAGAGCAAGGTTTGCCGTTTGATATTGATTTTATAGGTCTCGATCATACTTGTCCGCAGCCTTTGCAAGATACGGTCAGGCTCACAGTACTGATAGAGCCACCGGCTAACGAGCTACCAGAAATATCGCATAGAGAAGATGGTAGTGGTGCTTATTCTAACACGGTTTCCAGGTATGTGGAGGTAAATGAGCAGGCCGGAGGCATGAAGGTGATAAATATTTTAGGACAAGATGCTGATGCTGATTTCATGGATTTTATGATCGAACCCATTGGCTTTGCACTAGAGGATTATGGTCTATCAATAGTTAATAGAAGGAATGAGGCCGGATTACTAGAGGCGTGGCTTGAATGGAATTATGATTGTCAGAAGGTAAGTTTTGATGGTAAGACTGAATTTGAAATATTGGTGTATGTAGAAGATAAAGATGATTGTGAATATGAAGATCCGGTACTTCTTACACTTAATCTTAAGGTTAACCTCCCCTTTAATAGTGAGCCGGAAGTGTATGGTAGTGATTTTGCGCTGACCACGGAGTATGTTCGCTTTACCGCTAATTTGAATAATGTCATTCGTTTTAATGTAAGTGCGCTTGATCAAGATGGTGACCTCACTGTGCTGAAGGCCGTGGGAGCAAATTTTAATATGACTGATTATGGAATTACCTACGCGGGTGCCGTTGGAGAAGGAGGGACTAGCCCTACTCAGTTGAGTACAGAGTTTGTGTGGGATTTAAGCTGTGACCTCTTTTCCTTTGAAGAAAAAGATTCTCTCCGTATTTATTTTTTCGCTGAAGACGAAGATAAATGCGATATTACCAACAGAGATACCCTAATAGTGGATTTTATTTTATACCCCCCTCCTAATAGCGATCTTGATTTACACATTATGGCGAAGGGAGAAACGGTTTTGCAAGGGGGTAGTGTCACTACAACGGTAGGAGAAAGCATTTCTTTAGGTTTAATGGGGCAGGATGATGAGGGAGATGCTTTGCTGTTAAGGTTGATAAATAAAGATATTGGACTTAATTATCAGTTTAATGATGTTAGGGCAATAGGAGAGGTAAGTGCCGATTTTACCTGGACGCCAGTTTGTGCAGACTTGATGGGAGAGAGTGAGTCGCAATATTTGTTAGAATTTGTTTTGGCTGATGATCACTGCTATTTTCCTGATGCTGATACCTTGAGGGTGAATGTAACTATAAAGGATATTTATAATAAAAGCGACCAATTTTTGCCTCCTAATTTTTTTACGCCTGCTAATGGTGACGGTTTAAACGATTACTTTGGTATGTATAAAAAAGTTGAAGGTACAACTGAATTACAGAATATACTGCCTTTAGATAACTGCGCAGGAAAATTTGAAGAGGTGGTTATTTTCAATAGATGGGGGCAAGAGGTGTTTACCAGCAATGATCGTGAATTTAAATGGTACGGCGGTGCTGTTCCATCTGGCATATATTATTACTACATTCAATATTCTAATGTTCGCTACAGGGGATCACTCACTTTAATGAAGTAATTACATGAAATTCACCTTCTTTATTTTATTCGTTTTGATAAAAGCTTTCTTGCCTTGCCATTCTGTCTGAGTCCATACATCGTGATTTTTATATACGGGTAGTCTGTGACCTTTACCTATAATAGCTATTACTTCAGCGCCAGCAGAAGGTCCTTCCATTAGATAGGTGTTAGACTGTACTACTATGCCTTTGTGATACTCTCTACCAAAGTTTAAGGTGTAAAATAGTAGTGCCAGCACTAAAATGTTTAAGATCACAGGAATGACGGGACTGTATTCACTTTTCTTTTTATATCGTATTGCTATAGCAAATAATAGTATTGAAATGGCTAAGAGAGTATATATAATTGGGTTGAAATACTTGAAAAATACCGTTTCAAAAAATTCAAAATCAGCATAATTATAGCCTTTCAAGTCTTTTTTATCAGCTAATTCTTCCATTTTTGAAAGCACTTTCTTATCTGATGTTTGTAAATAATACAAGTTAAGGTAATAAAGGGCCATGCTATAATCCCCTAGTCCCTCTTTTATATAAGCCATTTTCAAAAGCATGGCTGCAGATGCCTTCTTTTCAGTGGTAAGCAGATGCTCATAAACCTTAAACGATTCGGTAAATTTTTTAGCATTAAAAAGTGAGTCAGCCTCCAGAAGAGTTGAGTCAGCCTGGTTTTCCGCTTTAGAAAAAGAAGCAATAAAGCACACAAACGAAATAATGAAGAATAAACGCATATTGAATACTATTAATCAGCTGCAAATATAATGGTTCAATTTTTTTTAACGTGATATCTGCGCTAAGATTGCTGGAACGGTGATTTTAGAGGTTTAAGAGTAATTTTTTATTTTTTTTAAACTGAAGCTTTTGTATTTTAGATCTGAAGCATTACTTTTGCATCTCCATTCACAAAAAGGGTCTTTAAAAGGTTCCTTTAGCTGAAAAAATGGTATGATTCCGTAGCTCAGTTGGTAGAGCATCTCCCTTTTAAGGAGAGGGTCCTGGGTTCGAGCCCCAGCGGGATCACAACCTTACCACTTAGAAAAGTCTAGGTGGTTTTTTATTGTAAAGTGCTGATCCTGAGAGGAAAAGGATAAGATTTTTTTAATCTTTTTTCTTAATAGTTAGATCTTAAGTTTGCATTTCACGTAGAAAGTATTACTTTTGCAGCCCTATTCATAAAAGCTTCAGCATAAGCTTTTAGAATATCTGTTAAGATTCCGTAGCTCAGTTGGTAGAGCATCTCCCTTTTAAGGAGAGGGTCCTGGGTTCGAGCCCCAGCGGGATCACAAAAAGCCACTTAGAAAATTCTGAGTGGCTTTTTTGTTTTAAAAGTTGCTTTATATAGCGGTAAGCAGCTCAATTAATTTTTGAGGCCTGCTCAAAAAGGGCGAGTGGTCTGAATACCTAATAGCACGAATAATGATATCAGGGTACTGGTTGCACATATACCGCTGTGCTCTGGGTGTAATGGCCTGATCTAGCAGGCAGGCTATATAGATTTTCTTTATTTTTTTGAAATTGCTACCAAGTGATACAGGTGTGGTGAATGTTTTTAACGGCTGGGGTACTAGCAGGGTAGTCATTAGTTCTATATCCAGTTCTAGCCTTGGTTTATCAATGGCGTAAGTCAGATTATAAAAGGCGTCTATGTAAGAGCTTTCAGGAATATACACGCTATCACCGTTTATAATAATGTTCTGTGTTACTATCGATTCTGTGTCTAAAGAGGCAATATCCAAAAGATTTTGACCGTCAGATAATAGAAAAGCAGATACGTATATGAGAAGGTCAACATGTGAAGATAGATTTTCTGCGGCTTGAGAAATTACAACGCCTCCGTAAGAATGACCGACCAAGATAATACCGCGCCCTATTTCTCTCATTTTCTTGGTAACAACATTTACATGTGAAGCTAAGGTTACATCCTTAATGGCTGTCTTGTCTGTGCCAAGTCCTGGAAGTTGTACCGTGAAAACCTGATGCCCTAATCTTTCTAATCCTTTTACGATTTTAAACCAAGATCCTTCAGGGTGCCAGGCGCCATGTACCAATAGAAATTTTCTACTGGTGGTCATTCTTGTATTGGAGGGTTTTTCTTGAAGCGCGGAGGTGAATTCGTCCGCAGGGGGTTTAGGTAGGTATTCGTGGTGATTATCCTCACAGCTAAAAGTGGTTAATGCACAGATAATCAAGGTTAGTTGTAAAACTTTCTTCATAATGAAATATTTATGTTGGTTATTGTGCAAAAGTAAGAGCTGCAAGACGTGGCAATCAAATGAATATGAAATGATAACTTACTCGGTTTAGCAATTCCATATAATACTGTTTTACCCTATTTTATGAGAGTGTTTATATGATCTGAGGTCTTTTGTAAGGTTATCTATACTGGCAGCTTTTTTTTACTATATATCCTTAGGTAGCGGCATGGGGCCGAACAATGACTAAATCGACTCTTTTTTCAAGCCTATATGAGAATTGTGTAAGTAACGGGGCTTGTATTTCTAGGTATAATTGCTTTTAGAGAATATACGTGTCGGGGTGCTTAATAGTGTTGATTGTATTTTTCAGTTAGGTGGTGCTGTGGTTTGAAAGTAAACCTTTCTTGAAGGGGGAGTGCCTAAAATTTTGAAAGATGTTCGTTTGAGAACCTTGAGTGAAATGAAAGGCCGACTAATGAGATTAATCGGCCTTTCACTATTTATATATCTACAGACCTTTCAATATATTTAGTAATTGATTTGGCCTTGAAATAAATGGAGAGTGATCTGCATTTTGTATAGTGTACACATCTACATCAGGATAATTGGAATACATATTTTGCTGAGCTTGTGGCGTAATAGCCCGATCATCAGTGCAGGAGATGTACACTTTATCCAGGCTGTTATAGGCAGATGACAAAGAAACCGGGGTGGTGAATGTTGCCAAAGGTTGTGGTACAAGCAATGTCTTTATAAAGTATATATCTTCAGTAATGTTTTTATTATTGCTGTTTTGTCCATAATTGTAAAAAGCATTTTCATACGCATTTTCTGGTATAAAAACACTGTCACCAGTGATAACTATGTTTTGAGTGACTACAGAATTAACATCAGTAGCGGCTATATCAAATAAACTCTGACCGTCTAGTAGCATAAAAGCAGAAACGTACACTACTTGATCTACATATGAGCTGAGATTTTCTGCTGCCTGAGAAATAACTACTCCTCCATAAGAATGACCTACCAACGTTATTCCGCTTCCTATTTCCTGCATTTTTGCAGTAACGGCGTTTACATGTGTTGCAAGTGTAACTTCATTAATAGGTGTTCTGTCTGTGCCAAGGCCTGGTAATTGTACGGTATATACTTCATTGCCAAATTTTTCAAGACCTACTACCATCTTATTCCATGATCCTTCTGGGTGCCATGCTCCATGTACCAGTAAAAATTTCTTGTTTCCTTTTTTCTTGGCATTGGTTTCAGATGATTCTTGAATAGAAGAGGATGGGGTATTTTGGGAAAGGTTGGGTTGATAAGTTTCGGTGCTGTTGTCTTCGCAGCTAAAAAAAATAAGAGCAAACAATGCTAGGATAGAAAATTTTAAATTTCTCATTTTCAATTGTTTAATATTTGTGATTTGAAAATGTAAAATTAATTTGCTCGAGGCATTGAGGTCAACCAAAACTAAAAGCAGACCTTACTCTTGTGGTGCTCTTACTTATAATAGGAGAGAAATTTTTCTTTAAACAATTGATGTTTAGTGCGTTGTGAGTAATTTGATTCTGGCGGTCTATGGATTTGCCTGATGAAAGAAAGGCCTATTTCCAATATCTATCATGAATCGTGATTAAAGCTACTCTTTTAATACTTTGAGTCTGCGACTACTTAAGAAATAGGATAAAATCATGAATTGGAAGAGTTTTCTAAGTAGAAGTATGTAGGGTATTGTAGGTATATGGTGGTTTTTGTTTAAAAATTGAAATTCTACCTGTCAGATAAGCTAAAATTTCATCTTAATAATAAAATGTAATTTGTGATTGTAAGGCTCTGATACCTTTAAAGGGGATATTGCTTTATATAATTATCGTTAGAGTTCAATTTATGGATTTTACTTTTTGATGTGACTTTTGAATGCTATAAGCATGAACTGGTGTTAAAATAGGTATTATTATAGTAGAATATTTGTTTCATTAGAAATGTCAATATGTCTACGGCGGTAACTAAAAATAAAAGAGGATTTACATATGAGCTCCCTGAGATAGGGAAGAAATTTATATTAGATTCTCAAGTGGGACTAGGGCCAGTGCTCGATGTTGGAGCTGCTTATGGAGTAGCTACACTGCCGGCCTTGCGGAAAGGATTGGAAGTGGTGGCTATCGATATTAATAAAGAACACCTGAATAGTTTAGAGAAGCGCGTTCCTGTTACTCAGGAGAGTAGACTGACTACAATGGAAGTGAATTTTCCATATGTTAATTTTCCTGATAATTATTTTCAGGCCATCTATATCTCTCAGGTATTTCCTTTTTTAAAGCCCTTTGAAATAGAGATGGCTGCCGAAAAAATCTTTAAATGGCTTAGACATGGAGGGAAACTTTATGTGGTGAGCTTTACTCCTTATTTAAAGCATTGTGAGTCTTATATACCTATATATGAGGCTAAGAAAGAGAGCGGGGAAGAATGGGCTGGTTATATAGAATGCTTGTCTGATTATAGTGTAGATAATCCTATTGCCAGTGCCTTGCCAGAAAGCATCAATCATATTGATCAGGATGATCTTCATAGAGTATTTTCTCCATTATTCGACATACAGCAACTGTTTGTTTTTGGAGACCCTAATAATCATTTACCTGAGTGGATTCGATATGATGGAAAAGAGAGAGTTGGAATGATAGCAAAAAAAGGAATATGAATATAGTAAAAAGTCAAAATTGGGTTGATGTCAGTGAGATGTCTACAAATGATGTTCCTGATAATGTTTATGATTGGCTCACTCCGGCTGCTTATAAGCTGAGTGATGGTATTAGACGTACTTATGAGACCTTTGAATTAGTGAGAATTAATGAGGGGATCGGTCGTCTTACCGAATATGAAAAACCGTATATAAAGGGCGAATATGCTTATATAAGACAGATTTTTCTTTTAGGTGATGGGCATCCGCAAGTATATGCCCGTACAGTGGTGCCGTTAAAAATGTATACGGCATACAAATCATTATTTGATGAGCTGGGAGATAAGCCTATAGGTGAAAATTTATTGTATAATAATCCTGGAATTACAAGATCTCCTTTCTCTATTAGTGCGTTTAATATGGCTTGCTTGCCATTTATGTCTTATAGTCCTGAAGGACGATTTGCGCGTAGACAAGAATATATCTTGTCTATGCCAATATGGAATCGACAGTCGGTTTTTAAGTTGCTCGACTTACCATTCGCGTTGATTACAGAGTCATTTTTACCAACAATAAAAAAGCTGAAAAACTAAATAGTAAATTAAATTAAGAAGTTATGATTCTTTTAGAAAAAAGCAAGGGTGTTTTGGAGTATGATGAAAGTACTCCATGTGTTATTGGCAGGTTTACTGGATTTATGAAAAGTGATGAATTTCGTGCCTTTTTATTAAAAGGATTAGAATATTGCATTCAGTATAAGCCTGAAGGAAAGGATATTATGTGGTTGGCAGACACTCGTTCTCATTCTGTGCAGCAGAAGGAAGATACGGATTGGGTGGCTACGCACTGGAATCCTAAAGCTTTGGAGGCGGGGATTAGATATGTGGCTTTTATAGTACCAGAGAATGTCTTTGGAGAAATGGCTGTTAAAAATTATATGAATCAGTCTACTAAGTACGGTGGGAAGACGCTTCATATTGGTATGTTTTCTACAGCTAACCAAGCAAAGGAATGGTTCAAAAAAGAAGCTAAAGTTGAAGTGTAATTTATAGTTTGTAGAGTTTAAATAAAGAAAAAGGGAAAGAGCAATCTTTCCTTTTTTTTGTTTATCGAAATGCTGTTGGCTTAGGAAGTGTAAAAATAAGAGATTCGGCTATTGGTAAAGTTCTAAAAGATTTTGAAATGGTAGTTTTGATATCAGTATGAGGAGTCAGTTAGTTACAGACTTCATGATAGGTTCATTGTGAACTCACTTGTCTATTGTGCTTATTGATTTTTAGAGAACTGTTATCATTGCTGCTAATGAAATAAACCTGCTTTGTTGTTGTCGAAGTATGTAGAGGTCCGGCTGAGGTCTCCCATTGTTTAGTTCAGAGGTTCTCTCTTTTCTTAAATGATATTTTTGTATGATCATTTAAGTTTTATTTTATATAAATTGAATAATATGGATCAAAGAGAGCTATACCTTAGTTGAGGTGCTTCTATTATCTCTCTGGATACTTGGTAATTATAAACGTATTATTTACGTTTATATGTGATTTAAAAAAGGAAACATACATGGAAACTTTTGATCTTTCTAATCATTCACATCGCAGGCTCAATGTTTTAACGGGAGAGTGGGTACAGGTATCGCCACATAGGGCAAAAAGGCCTTGGCAAGGACAGCAGGAGGAGAGTGGTGCAGAGCATCGGCCGCAGCACGATCCTAGTTGCTATTTATGTGCTGGAAATACTCGTTCAAATGGAGAAGTAAATCCTGATTATAAAAATACCTTTTCTTTTGTTAACGATTTTGCATCACTTACCTCTGATTTTGAAGGAGATGGATACGATAACGGATTAATGAAGGCAAAAAGTGAAAAGGGCATCTGTAAAGTAATTTGTTTTTCTCCTCGGCATGACCTAACTATTCCTGAGTTAGATGTTAACGAAATTAATGGAGTGGTTGATCTATGGGTAAAGGAATGTAATGAACTATCTGAGATAGAATATGTCAATCATATCCAGATTTTTGAAAATAAAGGTAGCATTATGGGGTGTTCTAATCCTCACCCGCATGGGCAAATATGGGCTCAGGAGTCTATTCCTGTAGAACCGGCTAAAAAAGCTATTAACTTTGAGAAATACTTTAATAACCTCGGTAAATCTATTCTGGAAGATTATCTGAAGCAAGAGCTGGAAGATGGTGAGAGAATTATTTATAAGAATGATCATTTTGTTGTTTTAGTGCCTTTTTGGGCAGTTTGGCCTTATGAGACTATGATTATCCCTATGAGAAAAATGGCTCATATCACGGAGATGACAAAAGAGGAAAAGCGGGCCTTTGCTGAAGCTATTCAGCAGTTAACTATCAGATACGATAATCTGTTTAAAACTTCATTTCCTTACTCTTCCGGAATTCATCAAGCTCCTTATGATGGTGGAGAATATCCGGAGTGGCATTGGCATATGAGTTTTTATCCTCCACTACTACGTTCTGCGACGGTGAAGAAGTTTATGGTGGGCTATGAGATGTTTGGTAATCCTCAAAGGGACATCACGCCTGAGCAGGCAGCTAAGACATTACAGGCTCTTAGTAATGTTCATTATAAGGCTCAATGAGTATAGTTTAAATAAAAAAATAATGAGGGGCTGCCATAAAAGCAGCCCCTCTCTACTTAAAAGAAAGTACATAGCAAGATCATAACTTATGATTTTATGAGTTTATAAATTTTAACTTCACCGTTCTGATCAGTCAATTGTAGCATGTAGATCCCTGAAGGTAGTTGTGGAACTTCCATTTTTAGAGCTTCTCCGGCTGTCATATTTACTGATGTGCTAATGAAATTTCGACCGGTGATAGCTTTTAACTCTACCGATAAGTCTTTATTCTCATAGCTTTTGTTTTCTAGTGTTATATGTCTTTTTAACTCAGTAGGGTACACGCTAATGCCATTGAGTTGAGACTCTACTCCAGCAACCATGTTAGGACCTAATTCTATTCCTCTGGCATCTGGGTTTTCAGCTGTAAGTTCAAATGTTTGTGACATGGACGCTGAGGGTCTTTCTAATATTACTCTGTATTTACCAAATGGCAACTGGCCGAAGTGAAAGTCTCTTCCGTTATTGGTGATATCCCATCCTAATGTTTTGTTAGAATTACCATCTTTAAGAATAACCACATAGTCATCATCTTCTGCTTCTATAAGGTGCCCTGATACAGTACCGGCACCAGGCGAAGATAATTGATAAGATTTTATTAAGGTTATTTTAACCTCTTCAATGGCACCCGTGAGATTTAAGGTATAAGCATCTCTCCAATTAATACCATTTACAAAGTAGGTAGGTATATATTTATCATAGACTTCTTCATCACCTCTGGCATATAAGAGGTATTGCCCCTCCATGAGTTCATTAAATCTGAAATGTCCGTTAGACAAGTTTACCTGACTGATCTTGTGCCACTCGCTACTATCTTTTCTGTAAAGCTCTACGGTTCCTTCAAAAACGGGCATTAGGTCAGCGTAGACATTACCATCTATATATAAACTATCCCTTTCTAGCGGACCAACAATGATCTCATTACAATATTGGCAGCTGTCGATACTATCGGTTTTCAAAAGGCATACGTTATAAGTACCGGTGTCGCTAAATGTATGTATGAACATTGAAGAAGAATCATAGGTGATTCCATTTCCTAAATCCCACAAGTACGAAACGTCTTCTTCTTCGGAAGTATAAAAACGATAAGTAAGAGGAGCTATACTGTCATAGCTGAAATTACAATCTATCAGAGATTGGATATTAATTGATGTGGAATAATAGCAACTATTAGAACTATCACCTATCGCAAGACTTACGGTGTACAATCCTTTTTCTGTAAAGGAGTAATTTAAATCTAGAGCATTACCTGCTTTACTGCCGTTTATTCTCCATGTGTACTGGTTAACGGAGTCTCTTTGGAGGGCTCTAAATACGTAATTGGAGTTGTTAATCTGGTTAACTGTAAATGATGCGTCACACCCTGTGGTGTCTGTAGGAGTAGGGTTTCCTATGTCAAAAGCTCGGCAATAGCTGCAAGAGTCAGCGGCAGTGCTACCTTTGTAAATACATACTTGATAAGTTCCGGCGGAATCATACGTATGATAAAAATCTTTTATAGGGCTACTCATTGTATCTAATACTACGGTGCCATCTCCAAAATCAAAGCTGTAGGGTAGCTTATGGGTGGAAGGGGAATAGGTAGATACTTTTATGGTAGCGTCTGAAATTTTTTCATAGTTGAAATAGCACTGATCGGGCGCTATAGCCGTTATCTGCTGAGAAGTAGTGCAACTGTCAGTTCCGTTAGATACAGTAAGGTAAACACTCCAAATGCCTCCATCGAAGAAAATATGCTCTACCTCTCTACCTGAGGCATAGCCCTGATCTTCAAAATTCCAAGAGTAGCTTAAGTTAGGATCAGTTTCTTTGGCGGTAAAGGTATAGGTAGGTACTCCTGTGGTATCTACTTTGTAGGTGAAGCCGGCGTTGCACACATATCCCGAATCAAGGGCATAAGTGCCGGAATGAGCATGGCTTAAGGTGAATATGACCAGGCTGATTAGGGTGGTCAATAATGGTTTTAGTGATTTTTTCATATTATAGAAGATTTTATTAGTAGACCAGTTCACTATTAAAATCCCCTACTTCATTTATAAATTTTTTCAAAAAATAATTCCTAGCCGTAGTCCGGCAGCATATCTCTTAAATGTAGAATTATTACTTATCCCATATTGTAAATATGGAGCAGCATAAAGCTTACTTTCTCTAAAGGTGTTGAAGTAGATGCGTAAGTCCAATGAAGCATCTAGCTGGTAAGGTTGGTTCTGTGTGGTTACGGCATCATTGTCTTTCACTGTATTTGAACCTTTCTCTTCATCTCTGAATACGCGAGCATATAATAAACCTCCACTTACTTCCATTGATATTTTGCCTCTTTTTACTACATACCCTAGGCTTAAAGCCATGCTAATTCTTTGAGCGTTATCAGCTCGGTCAATATTTTGTATACTTTCGTATTGAGTTCGGGTGGTATCGGTAATGTATACAGGTACCCTTTCTCCATCTTCCACTATATAGTATGTGGAGAGGGTATCAATCCTGGTATCCGTTTTCATCTCAGAAGTGGTATATTGAATATTTCTTAGTAGGAAGTTGTATTCCAAGGCGGCATTTAGAGTGAGATTTTTGAGTGAGTATGAAGCTTGAAACCCTGTGGCAATACCTTTAAATACTTTATGTTCTTTTTCATTAGTAAACCAGACATTAGGGCTAGCATAGATGCTGTATTTCCATTTTTGATTACTTAAGTCTACTTTTTTTTCTATTCTTACCGTGTCATATACATGTTTTGATTTCTTTATCATCACGGTGTCATATACAGTAATGTGCGTTTTTAGAGTGTCATAAATTACTATTTTTTCTTCTACACGAATGGTATCATATACGACTTGTTTTTGAGGAATTGAAGCTTTTTTTACTTCAGGAGCTCTAGTTATAACCACATAGTCTTCTATTATTTTAAATTCGAACCTCGGTTGTAATAATATATTTAATGCTTCGGCAAGTTTTTTATTCTTTATATCTGTTGTGATCGTCGGTTCCTGTCGAAAAAGCTTGGGGTTGAAGGAGAGATACACTTCATATTTATCAGCAATTTCCTGAAGAGCCTGAGATAAGCTTTTGTCTTTAAAATGAAATGAGGCCTCTTTTGTTTGAGCAGATACGGCTGATGAAAAGACTATCAAAAATGATAGTATTAGTAAATTTTTACTTACAACCATTTCCTTTTATAATAATTGAGTCACCACTAGCATGGCTAGATAAATTATGTGTAGATTCAATAACCTTAATAATAGTTTCTAATGATTGTTTTTTAAAAGTTGCGGTTATCTTACAATGATTAACAGCCTCATTTTCTACCACTATCTTATGACTGAATTCTTTTGATAAAGTCTCAAATACGCTCGATAAGGAGTCGTTTTTAAATTGCATAATACCTGTTTTCCAATACAATTGGTTGACGTTAGCAGATGATTTTGATATAGGTTGATTATCGTTTTGGCTCATTATTTCCTCCTGTGCTTGTAGTATTATCTCTTGCTTGCTCTTATTATATTTAACAGCCACTTTACCTTCCACAACTAATACCTTGGTAGGTTGGTCCGGAAAAGTTTTTACCAGAAATTTGGTGCCTAATACGGTGATTTTGGCATCAGAAGTAAGTACCGAAAATGGTCTATCTTTATTATGTGCCACCTCAAAAAATGCTTCACCTTTAAGGTTAACTAACCTTTCTTTTGATTGACTAAATGACGTAGAATCATATGTTAATGAAGCATTTTTTTTCAAGCTAACACTGGTACGATCTTCGAGCATAAATTCTTTTACAACAGTTTTTGCTGTCAGCTGCTTGAGCTGTAATATGTTTTCTTTGTTTTGAGGTTTTTTTAAATAAAATACTGCAGCTGTGACGATAATAATAACGCTAGCTGCTACATACCACCATGTTCTCTTTATATTTACTACTTTACCTTTCGGCGCTGAACTGTCTATTTTAGGCTGTATCCTTTGGAATGCAGCATCTACATCAACTTTTCTGTTTCTTGATAATAGTGATAGCTCCCAGGCTTGATAGATTTTCTGGGCTTCTTGCTGATTATTGGGATTTTCTAGCCACCTTTCCACATCTTTTAACTCATCTTCAGGTAATGGGGTGCCTTTCAGATATGCTAAAATCAAGCTTTCATCGATATGGTTTTCAGAGTGGTCCATTTATTATCAAACAATCTTATGTTAAAAATCCCCTATTATCAAAATGCAAATTATTAAAACCTCTAGTAGAGAATCTTTTAATACCTTCATAGCCTTCGTAATGTGATTCTCTACAGTTTTTGTACTAATATCTAACTTGTCAGAAATTTGCTTATGACTCATATTCTCAAATCTGCTTAGCTGAAAAACCTGTTTACATTTCTCAGGAAGAGAAGCTATAACCGTTTCCATTTTTCTGATCAGGTCTTCACTAAGGTCTTCGTATTGGTAGTTCAATATTTGATCTTGATATAACTTTTGAGTGTGGTTAATATATTTTTGCTCAACAGCTTGTCTTTTGATATAGTTGTAACATTTGTTTCGAACAGATGTGACAAGGTATGGGAATATTTTTAGCGTTGGCTGGTGGTCATCACGCTTCTCCCAAAATTTAATAAAGACTTCTTGCACTTGCTCTTCAGCCAGCACGTCGTCTTTTAAAATACCGGCAGCTAGGTTCCATAGAGGGGTATAATATTCTCTAAAAATACTTTCAAAGGCCTCTTTCTCTCCTCTCTTAATGCGTTGTATAGTATTATCTGGCACCAAACGTGGTCTCAAGTGGTTAGTTTACAAAAGGAAGGTGAAATTATGACAAATATTAAAGAAATAATACTTTCATGATTTCTTTTGGGTAAGATTATATGAATTCACATTTGATATTTCATCAGTATAGTATTTTGCATATATTGAATAATTATATTTTAATATAATAAAACCTATGAATTTTAATATTATTATTGATCCGTATTTTGCCCAGCACACATCAGATTATAAAATGTAATATATTCGTCACTTCTGCCGATGCGACTGATCATAGGCGTATAAGTAAGCAGTTACATTCGCATAGCCGCGTGATCAACGAGGCAGTAGAAAAAGTGATGAATGAATATTTTCCCGATGATCGTGAGGTGGTCATCGACAAAATGACTCTTGATCTTGGAGCTTTTAATATCGAGGATTTTATAGAAGAATATAAAAGGCGATTGATTGCATTGATGGATCGGGAGTTTAAAAAGCTACTCATTCATCAGCTTATTCCGCTTTCTAGTCGCTCAGCATCACATAGTCATTGTAGTGAACAGTGGGAAAAATTATCTTCGGTAAACAACAAATGCGATTTGCTTCAAAGACAATAGGTATTAAGCTTTTACGATTCAGCCGGTATTCTCGTTGATTCGGTAAGTATAATTTTATTTCCTTTCAAATGGAAGCCACTTTAGAGGCACAAATAACCCCTAAAGTCATGAAATCATTTTCTTTAATTACTCTTATTTTATCCTTATTGGCAGGTCGTTCATATTCTCAGACACTAATTTCTGGCGAGATTACCGATGCCGTTGGTGTGGGGTTGCCCGGAGCTAATGTTTATTTGAAAGGTACCTATGATGGTGCCAGTTCAGATGAAAACGGTTCTTTTCAGTTTGAAACGGATGAGTTGGGCACTCAGGTTTTAGTAGTTTCCATGGTGGGTTATCATGAATTTGTAAAAGAAATTACTTGCGAAGAAAAAGGCATTCATTTAAATGTAGTACTGAAAGAGAGTATCAATGAGTTAACAGCAGTAACCATAACAGCGGGAGCCATAGAAGCCAGCGATGAAGCTAAATCATTTATAATGAAGCCTTTGGATATAGTTACCACGTCAGGGGCAGCCGGAAACTTGTTTGGAGCTCTAACCAAATTACCGGGTACCGCTACAGTGGGTAATGACGGACGGTTGTTTGTGAGGGGAGGAGATGCTTCTGAAACCAATATTTATATCGATGGCTTGGAAGTGGCAAATGCTTATGGAAGTACGGCTCCTAATGTGCCTACAAGGTCCAGGTTTGATGCTAATCTTTTTAAGGGCAGCTTTTTTAGCACAGGAGGCTACTCGGCAGAGTATGGGCAGGCCCTATCATCTGCTCTTGTGCTAAATTCTGTAGATATGCCTCTTAGAAATCAGGCAGATATAAGCCTGATGAGCGTGGGCGGAACCTACTCACAGACCCTCATAGGAAAGCAAAATTCCATTAGCTTTAATGGTAGCTTTATGGATCTAAAACCTTATCAATCAATTATTTCTCAGAATTACGACTGGCAGCGAGCTCCCCATAGCTGGAGTGCGGAACTGCTAGGCAGACAGAAATATGGTGAAAGTGGGATGTTAAAAGTGTTTGCACATACTGAAAGCGCTCAGTTTACGCTTAACCAACCTGTGGTGGGAGAGGATTATAAACAATCTATTGAGATGAATAACAAATACCATTTTGGTAGTGCCAGTTTTAAGCAATCATTAGATGAAAATTGGTTTGTATACGGCGGCGCATCATTTTCCTTGAATACAGACGATGTGAAAATTGATAATATTCCTTACGAAACTAAGGCTATACTTGCTCATGGTAAAATGGCAGCGGTAAAAGACTTTAGTGATCAATTTTCAGTTAAAAACGGAATTGAGTATTACTACGATCATTTTACTCAGCAGAATGTAAATCTAAGCTTAGAGCGCGAGTACAATAATGATTTTGTAGATCATTTTATTGAAGCAGATTATTACCTCAGTTCAAAATTTGTTTTGCGTGGAGGATTGAGAACTTCCTATAGCAGTTACTTAAATGAAATTTGGGCAACTCCAAGAGCTTCTTTGGCTTATAAATCAGGTGACAAAAGTCAGTTTTCTTTAGCTTATGGTGCTTTTAGGCAAATGCCAAAACCAGAGCGTATAGTACAAGCTGATCGACTTGAAAATTCTAAGGCTCAGCACCTTATTTTTAACTATCTTTTGGAAGCTGAAGGACGAACTTTTAGAATCGAGAGTTTCTATAAGAAGTACAGTCAGCTGGTAAAATTCGATACTTTGGTCAATCAAACTTATTACCATCTTAATAACTCAGGAGAAGGTTATAGTCGTGGATTTGATCTGTTCTATAGAGATAATAAAAGCATTACTGGAACTGATTTTTGGGTCACCTATTCCTTTGTGGATAGCAAAAGAAAGTTTGATCAGTTCACTACTCAAGTTACCCCTGGCTATGCTCCCAGGCATAATGTCTCTGTGGTGATGAAGCATTTCATCAAGCAGTTCAAATCTCAAATAGGCTTTTCTTATTCATGGAATGACGGTTACACTTATAATGATAAGAATCAATCTGTAGAGATGGGTCGTAAAACTAAAGATTACCATAACCTGAGCCTGAGCTGGAGCTACTTGCCAAGGCCAAATATTATCATCCATGCTGAGTGCAGTAATGTTTTGGCAAGTGAAAATGTATTTGGCTATGAATTTAGCACTAAGCCAGATGAGAGTGGAAAATATGCCAGACAGCCCATTATTCAATCGGCAGACAGGTTCTTGTTTTTAGGCATTTTTATCACCCTTTCTAAAGACAAATCAGCCAATATGATGAATAACCTTTAATAATTTCCTTATTTATATAATCAAACAAATACATGATGAGAAACTTATTATTATACACTCTAATCTTCTTTGCTACACAGCCTTTATTGGCTCAGTCACCCTATGAGCAGGCTATGACTAAGGCATTACAACAGTTTAGTGAGGCCGAATCAATAGATAATCTCCAAACGGTGGCTAATGCTTTTGAGCGTATCAGCCAGAAAGAAACGCAGGAGTGGTTGCCCTTGTATTATGAATCATTAACCTATGTAATTATGGGGTTTGATAATTCAGCTTCTATATCTGAGCGAGATCGGTATTACAAACAAGCAGAAGAGCTGGCGAATAAAGCGGCGATTTTGGAAACCAACTCAGAAATCACGGCTTTGAAGGGATACGTAGTTATGGGGCAGTTATCTGTAGATCCGGCAGGTAGAGGTCAATCATTATCTTCGGTGGCCATCAATTATTTTCAGAAAGCGATTGAGCAGAACCCTGGTAACCCGCGGGCACTTTTCTTAATGGCCCAAATGGAATATGGTGCCGCTCAGTTTTTTGGGGAAAGCACTGAAAATGCTTGCGCTACTTTAAGAAAAGCAGTAAATCAATATGAAAAAGAAGAGTCAAATGCCTTAATGCCGATTTGGGGTAAGAGTAGAGCAGTTAATATGCTGAATCAGTGTAAGTAGAGTTTTTATGATTTAGTCACTATTTAAAAATTAGTGGAACTACCATGCGTGATGACACTTCGATGCCTTTTTGTTTAGCTGGTATAAAATGATAATTTTCATTTTTAAAGGTTTTAATAATGATTTTGTTGAGCTCTACAGAGCCTCCTTTTATCACATTAATGTTGATCATGTCACCATTCTGAGTTACATCAAAACTCACGAAAACTTTAAAAGATGTGTCAGGTATGTGCTCAGATAACTTAATGTTATTGTATATGCTATTGTAGAATTTATGCCAACCTTCTTCTGCCGTTGCAGGAGCTTCTACTATGATTCCCAAAAATTCTTCATTAGTCTCGCTAATTATAAATTCTTCATTTGAAGTATGTTCGGATAGCGTAGTTTGTGAGCAAGCAGAAGAGGCCGTCATCGTACTTACTAGTAGAGAAACGGAAGCATACTTCAGGAAATCTTTACTGAGCTGGCTGGTTTTGAAAATTCCACAAACAGGACGCTTGGTATTAGTAAGTTTATTATTCAGCTCTTCATCAGATTTTTTAGTGAAATCATGGACCTGATTCTGGCATTTGGAGCAATTAAATTGAACACCTTTTTTATTCAATGTTTTACGATTTTGATCACAAGGAAAAGCCAGATGTATATTATTGATGTCAGGCATAAATTGGGACTTTTTATCATCATAACTCCATGAAGATAGAAAGTCACAGATACTTATAAAGGAGATGGGGTTTAATAGTTAGAACAAAAAAAAGGCTATATCATGATGGAAATTGAACCAATCATGATATAGCCTTAAGCTTTAGTTAGCTTTTATTATTTCAACGTCAGCGTGCTTTTAGCAACGGCAGGCATGCCTAAAGCGTTACTTCTTTTGTCAGGAAGTGAACCACCTATGAAAATGTCAAAGTCTCCTTTTTCCAGTATGCTTTTTCCTTCATTGTCAACCAATGACAGCATATCTTCGGTAATAGAGAAACTTACTCTTTCTGAAGCGCCAGGCTTTAATTTTATTCTTTTAACTCCTTTTAATGAATAAAGTGGAGTGCGTGCACTTCCTTCTTTATCAGTGATATAAAACTGTACTACTTCTTCAGCTTCGTATTTTCCTGTGTTTTTCACTAGCGCAGAAACAGTAATAGGCTCTATCTTTTTCTTTCTAGCGGTAGTAGAGCTAAGTTGTATATCAGAGTAGTTGAAAGTAGTATAGCTTAACCCGTAACCAAATGGATATAGCGGCTCTTCTTTCATGTAACGGTAAGTTCTTCCTTCCATATCATAGTTCTGATAGTTAGGTAGTTGATCCAGTGATTTAGGAAATGTAATAGGTAATCTTCCAGATGGAGAGGTTTTACCAAAAACAATATCAGCTACAGCGTTTCCACCTTCTTCACCAGGGTACCAAACCAGCAAAACAGCATCAGCTATTTCCTGTACTTCAGCCAGGTTCATAGGGCTACCTCCTGTTACAATCGCTATCACGGCATTGTCATTGTCTTTTTTAAGCTTTTTCAGATAATCAATCTGGTTTTTAGGAAGGTTGTAGTCTAATCTATCTCCAAAATGCTCAGAAGCGATGGATTCACCTTCTTCACCTTCAATCAGTCCATTGATTCCCATTACCATAAAAGTAGCGTCACTTATAGCGGCTACATCGCTAGACCAATCTATAGGGTTTACATTTTCTCTGTCAAGCAAAACGCCAGGGCGGTATTGAAGCTGACTTCCAGGTTCTATGGCTTTAGTGATACCTTCCAGCACAGTAACCATTTCAGGGTTCACACCATAATAGTTACCTACTAAAGATTCTACATTGGCAGCACTTGGTCCTGTAACGTAGTAAGTAGGTAGGTCATTTTTAAGAGGTAATACACCATTGTTCTTAAGCAGAACAATAGATTTAGTGGCTACTTCTTTAGCTAATGCTCTGTGTTCTTTGCTATTGATTACTTCAGGGCTTATATTATTATAAGGTACATTTTCTTTAGGATCAAACATACCTAGTTTGAAGCGTGTTTCTAATAGGTGAGCCAAGGTGTTGTCTATGGTCTCTTCAGTGATTAGCCCTTGTTTTACAGCGTCAACTAAGGCAGGGTATTCATCGCCGCAGTTAAGGTTTACACCACTGTTTACCGCTAAGGCAGCGGCTTCAGTTACATTTTTAACGTTTTTATGACCTTCATAAAAGTCTACTACAGCCCAGCAGTCACTTACTACGTGGCCATCAAAGCCCCAATCTTTTCTAAGTAAATCTTGCAATAGGTATTTGTTAGAGCAGCAAGGCTCGCCATTGGTAGCGTTGTAGGCACACATCACCGCTTCTACGTCTGCATCTACTAGAGCATGAAAAGCAGGAAGATAAGTTTCAAACATGTCTTTTTTACTGGCCACAGCATTGAATTCGTGTCTTAGTCTTTCTGGGCCGCTATGTACAGCATAGTGTTTGGCACAGGCCGCTGTTTTGAGGTATTTAGGATCTTCTCCTTGTAATCCTTTTACAAAAGCTACACCTAAAGCGGAGGTTAAGAAAGGGTCTTCTCCGTAAGTTTCTTGTCCACGACCCCAACGAGGATCTCTGAAGATATTAACATTAGGAGTCCAGAAAGTAAGACCACCATACTTTTGATGATAATCTTTAGCTATAGCCGCATTATACATAGCTCTTGCTTCATCAGAAATAACGGAAGATACTCTTAGCGCCAGGTCTGAATCAAAAGTTGCTCCCAAGCCAATAGCTTGAGGAAATACGGTAGCTGAACCTGATCTTCCTACTCCATGGAGTGCTTCATTCCACCAGTTATAAGCAGGCAGGTCAAGCCTGGGTATAGCAGGGGCAGTGTGCATCATCTGAAGTACTTTTTCTTCAAGTGTCATTTTGCTTACAAGATCTTTAGCTCGGGCTTCTATGGGCTGATTAGGATCTTTATAAATTGGAGTTTGTCCTATTGCCATATAATTTATGGCTAATAAGCAAAAGGTGAGAATTAGGATAGTAAGGTTATTTTTCATGATTATTAGTTTGACATTATTCTAGCTTATTCAGATTAAAATTAGAAACTTATTAAGTTTAAACAATCGATTGCGTAAATTATTTTTTAAATTAGAAAGCACAAATTCTCTCATAAAATGACAAAGTTTAAAGTTTTACTGTTTCTACTACTGGCTTTTTTCCAAGCGAAAGCGGAAGACGGCTATGATCTATGGTTACGTTATAAACCTGTTGACAATGTGTCGCTTAAAGCGGAATATGTACAAGCATTAAAGGCCTATTCTGCGGCTACTGATAAGTCACCCACTATACAGGTGGCTGTGGATGAATTGAGTATCGCAATTAAAGGCTTACTGGGGGTGGAATTAAAGTCTGCTGACCAGGTTGGCGAACAGACGCTCGTTCTGGGTACTTCTGCTTCATCACCTTATATCGCATCTTTAAAACTTCAAAAATCATTAGATCCTTTAGGGGATGAAGGGTATATGATTACTACAAAAAAAGGGAATGTCATAATTGCGGCTAATACAGATATTGGTGTGTTATATGGTACTTTTCATTTTTTAAGATTACTACAGACACAGCAAAGCATAAAAAAACTTAATATCACTAGTACTCCTAATGTAAAGCTCAGAGTGCTCAATCATTGGGATAATCTTGATCGTACAGTAGAAAGAGGCTATGCTGGTTTTTCTTTGTGGGATTGGCATCGATTACCAGGATATATAGATCCTCGTTATATTGACTATGCCCGTGCTAATGCTTCTATAGGTATAAACGGTACCGTTCTTACCAATGTAAATGCTAATGCCTTAGTCCTTACCCCGGCCTACTTGGAGAAGGTGAAGGTCTTAGCTAATGTTTTCCGTCCTTATGGTTTAAAAGTTTATCTCACAGCCCGTTTTAGCGCCCCCATTGAGATTGGAGGCTTGAAAACGGCTGATCCGCTTAATACCGAAGTACAGCAGTGGTGGAAAGATAAAGCTGATGAGATCTATAATATGATACCTGATTTCGGTGGTTTTTTGGTAAAGGCAAACTCAGAAGGACAACCCGGTCCTCAAAATTATGGGCGTACTCATGCTGATGGAGCTAACATGATGGCCGCTGCTCTTAAGCCGCATGGAGGCGTGGTAATGTGGCGTGCATTTGTCTATAGCAATGAAGAGCCTGACGACAGGGCTAAGCAGGCCTATAATGATTTTAAACCTCTTGATGGTAAATTTGACGATAATGTGCTGGTGCAGGTGAAGAATGGAGCTATTGACTTTCAGCCTCGTGAGCCTTTTCATCCTTTGTTTGGAGCCATGCCTAAAACCCCTATGATGATGGAGTTTCAGATTACTCAGGAGTATTTAGGGCAAGGCACACACCTGGCCTATCTTTCTCCTATGTATAAAGAATGTCTAGATGCTGATACTTACGCTAAGGGCAAAGGATCTACCGTGGCTAAGGTGGTAGATGGTTCTTTGAATAACCATCGGTTAACCGGTATAGCAGGAGTTTCTAATATTGGAACCGAAAGAAACTGGACAGGTCATTTATTTGGACAGTCCAATTGGTATGCTTTTGGGCGCTTGGCTTGGAGTCATGGGCTATCGTCAGAAGAAATAGCTAAAGAGTGGATAAGAATGACCTTTTCTAACCAAGAGGATGTGATTAACCCCATAACTAATATTATGATGGCCTCTCATGAAGCAGTGGTAAGCTATATGACTCCTTTTGGCCTACACCACATTATGGGATGGGGGCATCATTATGGTCCCGGCCCGTGGATTGCTAATAAGCATCGGGCAGACTGGACTTCGGTGTACTATCATAAAGCCGATAAAAATGGAATTGGTTTTGACAGAACGGCATCAGGAAGTAATGCCGTGGCTCAATACTTCCCGGAGGTAGCATCAAAATTTGGATCTCTGGAAGAATGTCCTGAAAAGTTTTTGCTTTGGTTCCATCATGTGCCTTGGACTTATAAAATGAAATCAGGAAAAGAGCTGTGGAATGCCATGTGTTATGAATACCAACATGGGGTAGAAGAGGTTGAAAATATGCAGCAGAAATGGCAATCACTGGAAAATGAAATAGATGCAGGTCGTTTTGAGCAGGTGAAATCATTTTTGAAAATTCAAAAAAAGGAAGCGGAATGGTGGAGAGATGCTTGCCTTCTTTATTTCCAGACTTTTTCAGGTAAACCCATACCAGAGGATATCCCGAAGGCATCACAAACGCTGGAGTATTATGAAGGACTTACCTTTCCTTTCGCTCCTGGCAATTAAAATCATTTAGAAAATACGCGTTATAGATCATATATATATGAATAAGTTTATGATGGAGCAAACCATGAGATGGTACGGCCCTAATGATACAGTTAGTTTGAAGGATATCCGCCAGGCAGGGTGCTCAGGAGTGGTTACAGCCTTACACCACATACCAGTAGGCGAAGTGTGGACTGTGGAGGAAATCAAGAAACGGATTGAAATGGTGGAAAAGGAGGGCATGAAATGGTCTGTGGTAGAAAGTTTGCCTGTACATGAGGATATTAAGAAGCAGATAGGGAAGTATAAGGAATATATAGAAGCATATAAAGAGAGTATTCGCAATTTGGCGGCTTGCGGGGTGAAGGTAATCACCTATAACTTTATGCCTATTCTTGACTGGATGCGTACTAACCCTGGCTATGAGTTAGAGAATGGTAGCAGGGCACTGAGGTTTGAAAAAGTGGCCTTTCATGTTTTTGACCTGTTTCTATTGAAAAGACCCGGGGCTGAAAATGATTATTCGGCGGAAGAAATAGAAGTGGCCAGGTCACGATATGAGCAGATGTCAGAACAGGAGAGAGAAGATCTTTTTAATCATGCTTTGCTGGGCTTGCCAGGCAGTGATGAAAAATTCACTCCTGAAGGTATCATTAAAGCATTAAAAACCTATGAGCATATTGATAGAGAGACGCTAAAATCTCATTTGGCTCATTTCTTACAAGAGGTAGTTCCTGTAGCGGAAGAAGCAGGTGCTCAACTGGCTATTCATCCTGATGATCCTCCATATCCTATTCTGGGCTTGCCGCGTATAGTGAGCACAGAGCAAGACTTAGCGGATATTCTGGCAGCAGCACCTTCAGAGGCTAATGGTCTTTGTTTTTGCACAGGTAGCTTAGGAGCCAGACCGGATAATGATATCCTTAAAATGCTGAAAAGATTTGGAGAGAATGTTCATTTCTTGCATCTGAGAAATACCAAAAGAGATAAAGATGGTAACTTTTATGAGGCCAACCACCTAGATGGAGATACTAATATGGTGGCAGTAGTAAAAGAAGTTCTTGAGCTTATGAATAAACGCGAGCGTTCAATACCGATGCGCCCGGATCATGGTCATCAGATGCTAGATGATCTAAAAAAGAATACTTACCCTGGATATACAGCTATAGGAAGATTAAAAGGATTGGCAGAGTTAAGAGGTTTGGAGCTTGGTTTGGCCTCTATAATGAAGGGATAATTTTTTTGAGTTTATGTAAGAAGAGGTCTTACGAAAATTATATTATTGCATCTTTTTAACCTTAAGTATAAGATATTGAGAGCATTTAATTTTTTAATTTTCGTATTTCTTCTTTTTAATATATCTCCTTCCGTTAGTCAGGATTTTAAAATTCAGGAGAGTGAGCCCCTTAAAGAGGAGCCTGTGGTAGGTTGGTTGAAAATTTTTCAACTATCTAATGGTAAGACCGCCTTATTACACATCACCGAAAGCGAAGGTTTTCATGTATGGGTTTACAATAAAGAACGTAAACTCGTGCTGGACAAATTTGCAAAGCCTCAGTTTAAATCAAAAGGACAGTTAAACCTTAGAACTACAGAAATTGCAAGTGCTTTTGATCAAGGTACTGAACTGGTGGTTTTTCTGAGTCTAGAAGAGAAAAAATCACCCCCTTCTTTATACAGAGTGATCATCGACACGAATGACGGTAAACTAAAGTCAGAGGAAGTGGTGGCCCAACTGCAACCTCATAAGAAATCTATCAAGAATAAGTTTTTGGTCAGACATGATGAAAAATCTGGTAATTATGCAATCGGTCTTTATAATGCGACTGAATTTAGTAAAAACAACCAGGTGCAGATTGCTTTTTATAGTGCCAACCACACTAAATTAACTGAAGCATATTTTATTCCTTCAGGTGGGGATTATAAGGCTTTAAGGCTAGTAGAGTTTATGGTTTTAGATAATCAGGTTACAGCCTTGGTGGCTTCAGATATAGGAACGTATAAAGGCACTGTTTTTATTGGTAGATTGAAAAGTGATCAAGATTTCTTTTATGTAAAAGAAAAGGACTTTAATGGGGATAAAAAATTAGCAGAGGCAGTATTGAAATTCAACCCTCATGAAAATCTTATCGTTGCCTTGTCATTGTTGACTTATGCGCCTGATCTTAATAGAACTTATGGGCTGTATTCATCTAATCTGATCGTATTCGATCCTGAAAGTCTATCTACAAAATATGTGAAAGATTTAGATGTGCCCAACGTTGAAGTTAATTATACTTCATTTGAGAATAAGGATCACAAGTATATAGGCGTGCCTAGTGATTTTCATGTGAATAGAGATGGAACATATGCTGTTATTTATGAGCGTAGATTTTATCGCTTGAAAGGATCTGTAGTGTTAGCTAGTTTATTAGGAGACGCCGTTGTGTCTACGTTTAGTCAAGAATTGAGATTACAAAAGGAAACTTTAATACCCAAAAATCATTTCCTTGGAGGAGATATTCCAGTTCTTGCTCATAACGACGCAAGAAACAGGGCTTCCAAACTATTTGGCAGCAATCAATATAAATGTATTTCTTATGTAAATGGTGCAGAGTCTAACTATCTATTATATAATGATTTGTTTTCCAATACACAAGAGATAAAGGATTCAGGTAAGTTAGCTACCGTAAGTGGAATTTCCGCTACTGATGCTTTCTATACAAATATTAATAAAGCTACTAATAATTATGATCGTACGTCTTTGTTTGGTAAAAAGGAAGAGTCAAGAGATTACCAGTTTTGTATGTTTTCAACTGCTGATTATGATCAGGAATCGCATACTTATGCTACGTTGAGATTAAATGCTCACGAAGGAAAAACTATTCAGGTAATATGGATTAAAATCTAGAATATTATTATATTAAATGAGTAAGGGGAGGCATTAGAGTAGTTTAATGCCTCTTTTTTTAATAATGCCATTTTCTTACATGTAGACGCATGCGTCTAATTATACGACTGTATTCTTTGTTTATAGACGAAAACGTTTAAACCTATGCCTGTAATAAAAGCAAAAAAGGAAGATTGGCTACAGTTGGGGCTAGAGAAGTTTTCCACTCAGGGAAACGAAGGTATTAATGTGGAGCAGCTAGCTGACATGCTGAACTGTAATAAGTCAAGTTTCTACTGGCATTTTAAAACTCGAAAGGCTTTTCTGAAGCAGGTGATTAATTATTGGGTAGAGCATCAGGACTCAGTAATTCAAAAGCTGCATATGGAGCATTCCAGAGAAGAACGCTTTAATAATTATCTTCTATTCCTGTTCAAATCAGGGAGTTTTAAAGATTTGCCTTTTTTCTTGCAAAAGATAGCTGCAGAAGATAAGTACTTCAGGAAAGTGCTGAAGAACTATGAGAAGCAAAACTACGAGGTAGCCTACATATTAATTAGTGATCTGGGCTATGAAGAAGAAGAAGCCCACAATAAGACTCAACTGCTATTGCTTTTCTATAGAGGATGGTATGAAAAATATAAATATAGAACTGTTAATAGAAAAATGGTAAACGAAGCCATAGAGCTTGTTCAGAGCTTTATAAGCATAGCGGTGAGTCAATAAATTTCCTTTCTGATGCTATAAAAACACCAGAAAAGAAATTGTAAAAGCTCTATTCTTTAGTCCACTGATTGTTTGAGGTGTCTGCATCCATATATATTCCCCCTTCTAATTTTACAGAGGTAACATCCTTTTCGCCTTCAATAGTAATAGAGGCTTTTTTTAGGTTGTTCTTCCAGATTTCAGGGGTATAATGATAGGTCTTACTTTTACCAGAGCTAGTGATAATAATCACATCTACCGGAGCAGGCATGCCTCCTATATTTTGTAGTGTAATGCTGGTATTTTTCTTTTTTGTTTGAACATCACTAATAGCCAGGTCTATGTAGTTGTTACTGAAAAACCAGCTATCCCAAAACCAGTTGAGGTTTTGCTTGCTAATGTCGTTAAAAGAATAGAAGAAATCCCATGGAGTAGGGTGCTTTCCATTCCATCTGTCCATATAGCCTTGTAAGGCTGTTAAGAAGAGCTCATCTCCCAAGAGATCTTTCATGGCCAAGTAGCCAATGGCAGCTTTTCCGTACTCATTATTACCTAGAGCTACTCCTGTAAGTATGTTAGAAGGCGTAATGATAGGTATATCCTCCTCTGCATTAGCATCATTTGCCCATCGGTTTACCCGAAACATTTGAAAATTTCTGGTAGCAGCTTCTTCTCCCAAATCATTTATACCTATAAGGTATTCCAGAGCAGTAGCCCAGCCTTCGTCCATAAAGCCGTAGCGGGTTTCATTAATGCCCATATAGAAAGGGAAATAGGTGTGGGCTATCTCATGCTCTGCCACAAACCTGGAGAAATCAGGGTCTGGAGTGCTATTGTCATTGACCATCATAGGATATTCCATGTCAGCAAATCCTCTTACAATAGTAGATTTTTGATATGGATAAGGTACCCCAGGGTAATTATTAGAAAACCATTGTAGTGAATGCTTTCCAAAATCCACCATCTGGTGAAAGTCTTGAGCATCGTCATTATAAGCCGCTTGTACACTGGCTCTACGTCCTGTTTTTTTGTCTACCACTACGCTGCCGCCATCCCAGTTATAATGGTTGCTGAGCGCAATGGCTATGTCTGTAATGCTGTCAGCCTTCCACTTCCAGGTGTTGCTCGTGCTTTGTTTCGTTATCTCTTGCTTTTTTAGGTCATCCGGTGTGGCTATCCTTATAACCTGATCGCTGGTCATGGATTTGGCTAACCTGTCAGCATATTTTGATTGTAATACCTCTTCTGGGTTGAGCAAGTCTCCGGTAGCCCAAACTATGTAGTTTTTAGGAACGGTTACTGAAAAGGTGTAATCATTAAAATCGTTATAAAACTCTTGTGATCCAGTAAAGGTCATGGTGTCCCAGCCGCTATAATCATCATATACAGCTACTCTGGGGAAAAAGTAAGCTAGAAAGAAAGTGGTGCTGTCAATGGCTCCTTCTCGGCCACTTTCTACAGAAACATCATAGTGCCATTCTATACTTAGATTTACACTTTTACCTGGAAATAGAGGTTCTTTTAAGGGGATGAACTTATTGGTTCCATCATCTAAATCTTCCCAGGTAGATGCTTCTCCGTTTTCTTTAAACGAATCGATGTGCATGCCTGAAGTAAGAAAATCTTTGCTGGCCTTTCTTAATCGCGGTGCTCCTGGTTTATGATTATTAAGGAATAGTTTGAAATTAAGCCTTCTTAAAGTATCGGGGCTATTATTCGTATATGTGATGGTTTCAGAGCCGAAAACAGTACGCTGTGGGGGTGTCACTCTGATGTCAATATTATAAACGCCTCTGTTTTGCCAGTAATTGAGCCCCGGTTTTCCGTTCATATTTCGCGTATCGTTTTTATACGCTTCTTTAAGATCTCTGGGCTGATATAAGCTCTGGCTCGATCCTGAAAAGGACACCAAAAGCATGAGGGCCGCAATAATTTTTATTTTCGTCATGGTTATTAAGTTACTGTAGGTTAATACACTACAAAGTTAGAGTGTAGTTATGGGGTAAAAGAAGTAAATAAGTGGTAATTTGATTATAACATTAAAATTGAATGTAAGCGGTAATTATAGTGGATTTCGCAATAATATTAAAGGCGTAAATTAATGTGTTAATATTTATTGAAATATGGTTACCCAAAGAAGATACTTATAATGTATAGTAATTGAAATATTTCATTTTTTTTCTACAGTAATATGTATGATTATTTTTTGCGTTTAGGCGCAGTTACAATATTAATATTAGGTGTTATAGTTGGGGCTACTAATGCAGTAGCACAAGATGTAGATAAAGAGAGCCTTACAGAAAGCCTGCAACAGGTAGTAAAAGAAGAAGATTACGGCAAGGCGTCGTATTATGCTTATCAGCTGGCCAAGCATAGTTATGCTCAGGGAGATAGTGAGACAGCATTGAAGCACATTGATAGCTTCTTTGATTATAATAAAAAGGCAGGGGATGATTTATTGGAGTACCTGGCGTATGATCTGGAAGGTCATATTTATCTGGATCAAAATAACGCCAGCAAAGCGCAGGGCAGTTTTAAAAAATCTTTAAAAGCCGCTCAAAGTGTAGGCAAGACCAGCTATGAGATAGAGGCTTTGATCAATAGTGGTATAGCTTCTATTGCTCAGGGAAAAGAAAGGCGGGCAGTAAGTACACTGGAAGAAGCTCTTTCTTTGTCTATTGTAGAAAAAGACTTATCCACAAGAAAAAAGTGTTATTCCTTATTGGTAGAGGCATATGAGGCTTGGGGAAAACCGGAAAAGGTGAAAGAATATCAAACCTTGCTTAGCGGACTACAAAATGACAATACCGAGTCAGCTGAAGATGAAAGTGCTACGAAAAACACTAATTCTTCGTCGGATAAATCGCTTAAGTCTGGCCGAAATAAGGCCGGGATCGGAATGGATAAGCTTAGACAAGTAGAAGATTCCCTGCTGGCTACCCGTTATTCATTAGAAGCTACTGAGCGTTCACTTAGAAATATGGAGGAGTTAAGTGAAAATCAGAAATTACAGATAGACTTATTGAATAAAGATAAGCAGCTGGCTGATTTGGAGATCAAGGAGCAGAATGCCAGATTAAAAAATGCTGCTTTAGTTAGAAATTTCATCATTGTAGGTATTTTGCTAGCGGGTGCTTTGGTGGTGGTGCTTATACGTGGTTATAGAAAAAAGATTGAAGCCAATAAAGAGATAGACAGGCAAAATAAAAGCATACAAAGTAGTATTAATTATGCCAAGCGTATTCAGGAAGCTATGCTTGTAAACGCTTCCGTTCAAGAAAGCCTGTTGCCAGAGTCATTTATCTTATTTAAGCCCAGAGATTCGGTGAGTGGTGATTTTTATTGGTTTTCAGAAATAAAAAGCTGGTACGACCCTGATGTGGTTTTTGCTGCGGTAGACTGTACAGGGCATGGCATACCCGGAGCTTTCATGTCTCTGATAGGAATGAACACGCTTACCAATATTGTGAATCAGGGAGAGGCTGAGTCTAACCAGATATTAGAAAAGCTGGATACAGGTATAAGAAAGGCTTTGCAACAGGAAACTACTGGTAACCGTGATGGTATGGACGTGGCTCTTTGTATCTATCGAAAAGAAAAAAATATGCTAGAATTTTCTGGAGCTAAAAATCCCCTAATCTATATTCAGGGAGGAGAATTACATCAAATAAAAGGAGATACCAGGGCTATTGGAGGTGCTAGACCTATGAAAAGGAAAAAACCATCTCCATTTACCAAACATGTAGTAGCTATAGATGAACCAACCATGATCTATGTGTTTTCAGATGGCTTTCAAGATCAGTTTGGAGGGCCTAATAATACTAAGTTTATGTCGAAAAGATTTAAGGAGTTATTACTTAGTATACACGAATTGCCTTTAGCAGAACAGAAGAAGGCGCTAAACGATTCTATAGAATCATGGAAAGGAGAAGGGCACCAAACTGATGACATATTAGTGATGGGAATCCGCCTAGATAGCATTGATGGTTAAAACCCTCCATTAAATTCTTATTTATAACACCATTTAAATAATAGAACTGGAATTCGTAATGGATTAGTATTATACTTAGGTTATAATACTAATCCAAAATTATGATGAAATATCCATTCGGTCTCTTATTTACATTTTTTATTGCCTCAATTTCGTACGCCCAAGTGCCACCAGCTACAGATCAGCGGCATTATGATATTGTATCATCTGTTTCTGCTGATAGGATAGAGAAAGATATTGAAAAGCTGGTTTCTTTTGGTACCAGACATACTCTATCTGATACCACTTCTAAAAAGCGAGGAATTGGTGCGGCCAGAAGATGGATAAAATCTGAGTTTGATAACATTTCCACAGAATGTAAGGGCTGTCTGGAAGTCTCCTTTATGAGAGATATGGTAAAGGGAGATCCTGAAACACGTATTAAAGAGGATGTGGAGATAGTTAATGTGGTAGCTATCCAACGAGGTAGCAAATACCCTAACCGTTATGTGATTATGTCTGGAGATATAGATAGTCGCGTATCGGATGTAATGAATGCCAAGTCTGATGCCCCCGGTGCCAACGACAATGCTTCAGGTATGGCCGGAGTAATAGAAGCGTCATGGGTGTTAAGCAAATATCAGTTTGAGAGCAGTATTATTTATGTGGGCTTATCTGGAGAGGAGCAAGGCCTTTTCGGAGGTAAAATAATGGCCGAATATGCCAAAAAGCATAATTGGGAAATTATCGGCGTATTGGATAATGATATGATTGGTAATATTCAAGGTGTGAATCAGGTGATTGACAATAGGAGCTTTCGAATATTTTCTGAGCCTACTCCTGTTACAGAAGATGAGCGTACCCGAATGAGGAGACGCTATTATGGAGGGGAGGTAGATGGTGTTTCCAGGCAGCTGGCAAGATATATCGCTAACATGACTAACACCTACATGCCTGAAATGAAACCTATGATGATCTACAGGCTGGATAGATTTGGTCGTGGAGGACATCATAAGCCTTTTAATGATGCAGGCTTTCCCGGAGTGCGTATTATGGAGACTAATGAAAATTACACCTGGCAACATCAGGATGTGAGAATGGAAGGTGGCATAGCTTATGGAGATGTGCTGGAGCATGTAAACTTTCCTTATGCCGCTAAACTTACAGCTGTAAATGCTATAACGCTGGCAGGCTTAGCATGGGCGCCTCCTGCACCTGATAATGTAGAAATAGCTGGTGCTGTGCAAGCAAGCACTTCACTTCGATGGGAGAAAAAGGATGATGAGAATTTGGCTGGTTATAAAATCTACTGGAGAGAAACCACAGAAGCCCAGTGGCAATATTCAAAGTTTGTAGGCAATGTTTCTGAATATTTGTTGGAGAATGTAGTTATTGATAACTATTTCTTTGGGGTGGCTGCTGTAGCAAAAGATGGAAATGAAAGTGTGGTGGTTTTTCCGGGTGGTGTTTATTCCCGTGAAGCAGATTAAAATTAAAGTCATAAGGCATTAATAGAATAGTAAAACCATAATCTGAATCTCTTATTACTAATATATAAGGTTGGATTTTTTACTTTCTGGCTACTTCATTTTGGACCAAATTGTACTGAAAATTAAGATCATCAAAAGCAATTTGATGTTCAGTGCAAAACTCCTTCAGTTTTAAGATCATTAGCTTTACTAATTCAAAATTCTTGGCCTTATAGGTAAGTTTAATGTCCAGCTCTTTTTTCTCACTATGAACCGTTATCATGTTATCCCATACCTCCAACTTGTCTATATTGATTGCTTTAAACCGGATAGAATCAAGTATGATACTGTCATTCTTAATTTCTATATAAAATGTACACAAGTAAAGGAGGTTCAGCATGAGTATAAGGCAGGATCCTAATGTGATAAAAAGCTTTTGATAATCATGACCGTAGAAGCTAAAAGCTAGATCAGTGAAGATTAATAGAATCGCGATAAAATACGAAATGCTATCATTTCTATTAGGCCTGGAAAATCCAAAGTCGATCAGAAATTTTTCTTTACGGTTAGAAACTGAATGTTTGTTGAGAAAATTATCTTGAGAAAGGTTTTTTACCAATTTAAAAAATAATATAATAAAAATAAACCAGGTGATTTCTAGCTCGTAATTCCTATAGAAATCGTCTATCTTGTCTAATAGGCTCAGTAAATTTTCCAATTATATTATTGGTTATTACACCTCGTCTGAAATCTAATATAGATCAATGCACATCACAAATGAGATCAGCACTAGTGATGAGAAACGAAGTTGTGGTTAATTGAAGAATAATATTTTAGCAACTAATTATATGAAGATTTATTCATTTATTCAAGAAATCAGTTCGTTTACCTCTTTTACTTCACCTGGAGCTAGTCCTTCTAAATGGGTGTCACCTATTCGTATTCGGATTAGTCGAAGGGTTCTAAAACCTACCATATCAGTCATTTTACGCACTTGTCTGAACTTGCCTTCTGTTAAAGTCATAGAAATCCAGCGACTGGTGCGGTTGCCAAAATCTTTAGGCTCTATGTAGTCAGGGATTTCATTCAGAAGTTCTACTTTACAAGGTCTGGTGATATAGGGAGCCCCATCAATTCTAATTTCCACGCCAGATCTCAATTGCTCTATGGCCTCAGTGGTAATTTCACCTTCCACCTGTGCCAGATACTCTTTTTCTACCTTTCGGCTGCGAACAAAATAACTTACTTTTCCATCAGTAGTGAGCAGTAGCAGGCCTTCAGAGTTTTTGTCTAACCGGCCGATGGACATGGTGCCGTCAGGGAAGTCATGCAGCTCTCCTAATAGTTTTTTATTCCTCCGTTTTGCCTGATTGTAAACAAACTGCGATAGGTAGCCGAAGGGCTTGTTAAGTATAAAATGACGATGCTCTGACATACTATAAGTTTGGATCAAACCTCAAAAATAGGCAAAATCAATTACCTTGAAGAACATTGGGCAGGTCCAGCGTGAGCGTAGTGCTACGAGGAGAGTATATGTCAGTCCATTTCCAGCCGTCCTTATGAACAAGCCCCATCAATAATTGCCTTCTTTCTTTTAATTTTTCGTAGCACTCCTTTAAAATTTCATTCCCGTGAGGAGTGGTCATTTGCAAGTCGTCCACATGTGGTATTTCAGGCCATTTTCGGGACTTTCCTATGTAAGTAGAGCTTAAAGTGAGTAGGTATTCATCCATGGCATTCCTCAATATTTTTACGCTAAGTTTATTGAACTTATTTTTTAAGTCAGGATGATAAAGTAACATGGTAATAGCTTCATCCAGCACGGTAAGAGTTTTCGGGGCGGCATACTTATCATCGGTGCTATGAAAATAGTGCAATACAGGGTATAGTAAGTGCCTTTCTTTATGATGTATTATGAGATCCGCTAGCCCTTGAAAGTGTTGTTCCAGGTTTTTGAAAGTTTTACCATCCCAGCCATTGTTTAACATTTCTACTGGGGTACTCCCTAGAAAGAAGATATAGGCAGAGAGCTTTCTTTTAGCTACTACTGCCGAAAGTATAGGAATAAGGTATGTAATAGCAAGTGTAAGAAAGGTTAAGCCTGAGAACGACACTATGACAGAAAATATCTTCCAGCCAGGTGTGGAAGCTACTAAGTCCCCATTACCCATGGTGCTTAATGTGTAGCCTACATAGTATACCTTTTCTAAAAAAGAGGTAGAAGTATTAGATGATGATGTTTGAACTGACTGAGGATCTGAAATAAAGATGAGCGTATAGCCGAACCAGATGGCTAGAATCCACGAGAGCACCAGACATAAAATAATACATAAGCCCGACTGAGCTAATAGCTTACGTTTTCCTTTTTTACCTGCCAATTTGAAAAGTACAATCCACACTGCAGAAGCTATTCTGCTGGAGAGTAGACCAGCTCCATTATTATTAATAGTGGTCCTGATAATGTCATAAGAGGCCAGTAATACCAGTATGCCTCCGCAAATTATTAATATCCAATTCATACTCTAACAAACCGGATAATGGACTTTATGTTAATAAAATATAACTTTTACTACTAGTGTAGTGGGAGTTCCAGGATGTAATCATCCATATAGAAGCCATTTCCAATATCAGTTTTGGCCGTGTCAGTAGTAGTGAAGCCCATTTTATGATATGCGGCTATGCTGCCTGCATTGTCTTTATTAACCGTGAGCCTGATCTTTTGTGCAGGTAAAGATTTTGCGATAGATATAGCGTGCTGCATGAGCTTTTTGCCTATTCCTTTCCCTCTAAAATCACCTGACACATATATTTTACTTAGGAATAGCTCCTGATTGTTATCTCTGGGTTGTACAGATAAATAGCCACATGGCGTATTATTATCTAAGATAAGAAAGTAGAGATAGCCTTGTTTCAGCTGCTCTTGCATGGCAGCCACTGACTGAAATTTGTTGAGCATATATTCCACTTGTTCTTTGCCAATAAGCGGCGTGTAGTGCTCATGCCAGATTTGTATGGCTAATTTTTCTACGTCATGAAGTTGATCTGAGTTTTCTACTGCTACTATGGTATTCATGAATTCTGACGGAAGTATTCTATTTTAGAGTGAAAAGTTTGAGCTATTTTATAGGCGCGCCACTTAGCTTCATGCGCTTTCTCTCCTTCAAACTGAGCATCAATATTATCAAAGAATAGTTTAAGCCATTGGTCAAAATGCTCTTTACCTACGGGTAATTGCATGTGAGGAGGGAAAGGACGGCCGTTATAAGTATTTTCTTCTAATAAAATAGATTGCCAAAATCGGTACATTTTCTCTAAATGTTCGGGCCATCGATCCTGAATTGCACCATTAAAAATGCCGCCTAGCATTGGATCTACCCTTATCTTATCATAAAAAGTATTGACTAATAGCTTTACATCATCCAGCGTGAGAATATCGTGTTTTTGATCCGCTTTTTCCATAGTTGATGTCTTTTTTGGAATGCAAATATAAGGTGTAATTATAAATTTCCAGACATTTCGTGTTGGTGAAGGGTTTATGATGGTTAAGAAACAATATCTCAATATATTTTGAAATCCAGGTGTAAGAGGAGGTTGGAACTTTTAAGTAATTAAAAACGTACTTATATTCGTACTTATTATTCAAAATTTATGATAGCAGCAAATTATACAGAGTTTAGGACTAACCTTAAGAAGTATCTTGATGATGTGGAGCAAAATCAAGAAACATTGATTATTAAAAGAGGATCTGGAAATGGTACCGTAATGATTTCACTTGACGAATATAATTCTTTAATGGAAACAGTTCATTTGTTGAGCTCAAAGAAAAATGCTGATAGACTGTTTGAATCGATACAGCAGATAAAAGATGGAAAAGTATTTAAAAGAGGGTTGATTGAGGATTAGTGAATGTTATTTTCTCACATAACGCATGGGAAGATTACATCTCTTGGTTAAAGGAAGATAGAAAGATATTGAAGAAAATAAATGACTTAGTCAAGGATATCAAGAGAACCCCTTTTGAAGGAATTGGTAAGCCAGAACCCTTAAAATATGAGCTTTCTGGCTATTGGTCGCGTAGAATCGACCGAGAACATAGATTAGTATATCAGGTTTCAGGTGCAGATTTGATCATTTTTAGCTGTAAATATCACTATGATAAATAGCGTTCTCTTATTTTTTAGTCTATTTTATAAGTAATAAATGGATATTCATGAACGTCTCAAATATTGTAAGATTTGTAGCAATAGAGCTTATAATAATTATGGTGTAGTCTGTAAACTTACAAATGATAAACCTCAATTTAAGAATCGTTGTCCCTACTTTATAGAAGACTCTGCGGAAAGAGAAGCTTATGAGGCTCGCTTGTTTGATGAAAAGATACGAAATGGAAGTTTTGCAAGTAAGAATTTTTACTCCACCCATGAAAGATTGATTTTGTTAGCTCAGCATTATTTGCCTGCTGAGTTTAGAATTAAAAGGTATAAAATTGGTTTATATGCCTTAACTTCAATGTTTTTAATAATGATGGGGTAATCTTTTTAGGGGTTAGTTTTGGTGGAGTTTATAGCATTGCCCTTGCTCTTACATGTTTTGGATTGGCGATCTATGCTTTTATTCTTAATTGGAAGAACCTCAAAGTAGATGCTTTAGAATTGGCATTGGTCAATAAAGAAGGGATTACTATTGCAGGAGGTGATTTTATCTCGTGGTCTGATGTTACCTTGGTTTATTGTAATTTAAATTTAATGCAGCAAGGTTCGTATTTGGTACTAAACCTATTAGGTAAGTCAGAACCATTGAAGCTTTCAATAAATGGCTCAATAGGAGGCAGCATTATTCTTACTATTTGCGAAGCTTATAGAAAAATGAATTGAGAATATCTTAAACTTCTTCCCCCCTTCACATACCCGAACATTACCAACTCATCCTTTTCTTGTATATGGTGTAGCACTCCGGCGGATACCACATATAGACGAGAGCTGACGTCATAAACGGTTTCATAAAGATGATCAGAAAGAATAATGCCCTTTACTTTTGATTGCGCCTGAATATGAGGGATAATCTGTTCTATCATTAGCGGAGAGAGGTGACTGAAAGCTCATCAAGAATAGCAAATTTACCCGGTGTATACAATATGCAGAGGATCTGCATTACCTTTCTCATTCCATAATACAGCGTGCCCAGCTGATCATTTCTCTTTTTATAAACTTCATCATTCTCATAAATAAGTCCAAGGTGAGAAGCAAGATCGAAATAAGTGGCTAGCTAGTTAAAAGAATAGCGATTCATTGCAAAGCCATTTTGAGGCATAAAATGAATAGTCTTAGGCTCTGAAAATGCCTGTTCATGGTAGCGGCCATTGATTCTTACTGATTGATGATCGCCTTTAAGGCTACCAAAAATCATTTTCATTAAACTAGATTTGCCAGAACCATTTCGACCCAATAGGCCTATAATTTCTCCGGTTTGGCATTGGAGGTAAATGTTATTTAATATCGTTCGGCCTGAAAAGCTCAGACTCACACCGTCTATTTCTAGTTTATCCATATATAAAATAATTAGCCAACATGAGTATTATAATAAGGGTAACGATGTCAATAATAATTGCAGGAATGAATAGCCTTTTGCGGTTAATGCCCAGGTTATAAAAGAAATACAGTCTTTCTTTTTTATAGGAAGTAAAATAAATGGTAATAGCTGCGTACCCAACCACTTTGAGCCAAAAGATGTACTTGATGCTGTGTACAGGGTCAATATATAGTAAGTATACAGAGACTATAGTGAAAATCAGGTTGTAGATATTGAATTCACGATAAAAGATTTTGATACTGAACCACCAGTTTTTATAATCTACCATAGAAATGAAAGGTTAGGTGTTGAGTTAATCAAAGACGATGCCGTATTTATATTAAATTGAAAAATTATATTTTTAAATATGATTTATAATTGTAATAGTGAATTTTGCTATAAAATAGGTGTATTTATTGTGAAACTCATTTTCGCCTTTTCAGTCAATTTTTGGTGTGTTGAACAGAATTTGCACGGAAAGCCCTTCAGCAGAAGTGGAATAAAAAGCAATTCTCATAGAGACCAGGTTGAGAGAATTGACTACTAAGTAGGTTTTCTTTCTTTTGAGATGCTCATTCTTATTTGATGTGTTGAGATTAAAACTTTCTCCTTAACTAAGGAATCTTTATTTAATTTCTTTAAATTTCGAATGCTAAATCAGTTTATCAATGACAAGACTAACAATAGAAGTAGTAACGGATTCAGTGGCATCTTGTGTAAATGCACAGACAGGTGGTGCTGATAGAGTAGAATTATGTGATAACCTTTTTGAGGGTGGAACCACGCCTAGCGCTGGCATGATTAAGCTGGTGAGAGAAAAAGTATCCATTGGTTTGATGGTGATGATTAGACCCCGTGGAGGAGACTTCTTGTATTCAGAGGAGGAGTTTGAAGTAATGAAAGAGGATATTAAAGTCGCCAAATCATTAGGAGTTGATGGTGTAGTTTTCGGTTTACTTACTCCTCAAGGAGATGTAGACAAGCAGAAAACTAAGGAGTTGATAGACTTAGCCAGACCGTTACAAGTCACTTTTCACAGAGCTTTCGATATGGTAGCTGATCCATTTCAGGCTTTAGAAGATCTTATAGAACTGGGAGTAGATCGTATTCTTACTTCTGGACTTGAACGTACAGCGCTAGAAGGAGCTGATCTTCTCAATGAATTGATAGAAAAGGCCGGTGACCGAATAGTAATATTGGTAGGTGGTGGTATCAGACCGTATAATCTTAAAAAGATAGTTGAAAAGACTGGCGCTAAAGAATGCCATGTTTCGGGCAGGCAGCCGGTAGAAAGCAAGATGCAGTTTAGAAATGGCAGAGTGTCTATGGGAGGCGCCTTGCAACAGCCTGAATTTAGCATTTCTGTGGTGGATAGTAACCTGATAGCCGCCCTTAGAGATTAAATTACTTCTATAATAAAAAGGCTTCAGAACCAGTTAAGTTCAGCGTTTAAAGACATCAAAAGCAACTAATCTGATTGAGGTAGGGGCGTCATTTTTATTTAAAAAAATAACTACCTTTGCATTAACCAATGCAAATGAACCTTTTTTAAGTAGTTTGCGTAGGAGAAATTAGCTCATGAAGAAACTTTTATCCATATTTCTGGCAGGTCTGATGCTCATGGCGAGCACCGGCATCACGCTGGCAACACATTATTGTGGTGGCTATGCGGTAGAGTCAGAAATAATGCTTGGTCAGCACATGCTGGGCTGTGTTATGCAAATGGATACAGGTTGCAGTTCTTCAAAAGATCAGCAGGTAGTAAAGCCTGTTAACAATTGCTGCGATAATGACTATCAGACAGTAAGTGCAGATAATACTGTACTTACTAAAGTGGCTTTAGATGCTGTTAACCTTCAGTTTCTAGCGGCCTTTACTTATACTTTTCTGGCTATTCAGCCTGATTATAGTTTGGTTGAAATTCATAAAACCAATGATCCCCCTCCTTTGCTGGATCAGGATATACACATCCTGAATCAGTCTTTTCTTTTATAAATCTAGCATGATATAATCACGGTCTATTGATAGTCCGGTCAAGAATTCTATATCTCAGTATGTAGACTTCTTACTTATATTTTCAAGATCTGCTTAAGCTGATCTTAATGTATGTCTTTTAAGACACTATATCATGTTAAATAGAATAATTAAATATTTTTTAGAAAATAAGCTGGTCACTTTTCTACTGCTTCTGGCTTTGATAGCCTGGGGTATAGTTACCGCTCCGTTTGGTTGGGATATAGGCCTTCCTCGAGACCCTGTGCCTGTAGATGCTATTCCGGATCTGGGGGAAAACCAGCAGATAGTTTATACAGAATGGAAAGGGCGGTCTCCTCAGGATATTGAGGATCAGATTACCTATCCGCTTACTACCGCTTTATTAGGTATTCCTGGGGTGAAAACCATCAGAAGTAATTCTGTTTTTGGCTTTTCTAGCATCTATATCATTTTTGATGAGGATCTGGAATTTTATTGGAGTCGAACCAGAATACTAGAGAAGTTAAACTCATTGCCAGCGGGAACTTTGCCTGAAGAGGCTACTCCGGCTTTGGGTCCAGATGCTACGGCTTTAGGTCAGATCTACTGGTACACGCTGGAAGGGCGTAATCCAGAAACAGGAAAGCCTAATGGAGGCTGGGATCCGCAGGAGCTTAGAACCTTACAGGACTTCTATGTGAAATATGGACTTACCTCAGCTAGTGGGGTGGCAGAGGTCGCTTCTGTGGGTGGTTATGTGAAGGAATATCAAGTAGATATAGATCCTGATGCTATGAAAGCGAGTAAGGTGTCTGTTGCTCAGATTATGCAAGCGGTGAAGAAGAGCAACCTGGATATCGGAGCCAGAACCATTGAGTTTAACAAAGGCGAATACCTGGTGCGTGGTCTGGGTTATATTAAAAACCTAGATGATCTTAAGAAAAGTGTAGTTACAGTTCGAGATAATGTGCCCATTAGAATTGAAGATGTAGCACATGTGTCATTTGGTCCGGCACCTCGCAGAGGCGGACTAGACAAAGGGGGCGCTGAAGCTGTAGGAGGTGTAGTGGTAGCGCGCTATGGAGCTAACCCCATGGAGGTGATTAATAATGTAAAGGCAAAAATTGAGTCGTTAAGCGCCGGGTTGCCTCAAAAGACACTAGATGATGGCTCTATATCTAAGGTAACTATAGTGCCTTTTTATGATAGGTCAGGGCTGATTCATGAAACACTGGGCACGTTGGAATCGGCCTTGTCGCATGAAATACTGATCAGTATTTTGGTGGTAATAGTGCTGGTGATGAACCTCAGAGCATCGATACTAATATCTAGTTTATTACCTATTGGAGTGCTCATTACTTTCATAAGCATGCGCTATTTTGGTGTAGATGCTAATGTGGTGGCCTTGTCTGGTATAGCCATAGCTATTGGGGTAATGGTGGATGTAGGGATTGTATTCGTAGAAAATATAGTGCGACATCTGGAGCTACCCGAGAATAATGGGGTGAAAGGCAAGCAACTTCAGAAGGTAGTATTTGAAGGGGCTAAAGAAGTAGCCCCGGCTATTATGACTGCCCTGGCCACTACTGTAGTGAGTTTTATTCCTGTCTTTGCTATGGAAGCAGCAGAAGGTAAGCTCTTTAGGCCACTGGCTTTTACAAAAACTTTTGCGATCCTTTCATCTTTTGCATTGGGAGTAATAGTGATACCTACTTTAGCTCAGTTAGTATTTTCTATTCGTTTAGATAAAAGTAAAACCAGAAAAATTTGGGGCGCGATATTGATAGTGGCTGGAGTAGTTTTAGCCTTTATTTTCAGTACATGGATTGCTCTATTGCTATCTCTTTTCGGAGTTATATCTATAACTCATGATTTTTGGGAGAAACGAAATAGTAAATTGCCCAATTGGATAAATATTGGTGTATCTGTTCTGATTGTACTCTTCTTTTTAACTCAGGAGTGGATGCCGTTGGGGCCGCAAAATAGTGATTTGGTTAATTTTCTTTTTGTGGTAGCTATATTGGGAGGTATTATGGCAGTGCTTTTATCAGTGGTACATTTCTATCCTCGCATTTTGCCTTGGTGTCTAGATAACAAAAAAGCTTTCTTCATTATTCCTATAATAAGCATTTTGCTGGGAGCTCTTATATGGCAGGGTTTTAATAGAGTGTTTGGCTTTGTGGCTACAGGAGCAGAGAAGGTCGGTTGGGAACTCAGAGAGAGTGATGGGTGGCAAACTATGGAACGCACATTTCCAGGAGTAGGTAAAGAGTTTATGCCTACGCTAGATGAAGGTTCATTCTTGCTTATGCCAAGTACTATGCCCCATACAGGAGTAGAACAGAATATTGAGGTGATCAGGCAATTGGATTTGCGGGTGAATAATATTCCTGAAGTAGAATCTGTAGTTGGAAAGTGGGGGAGAACCAATAGTGCGCTGGATCCTGCACCTGTTTCTATGTTTGAAAACATCATCAACTATAAATCTGAGTATATCTTGGATGAAGATGGTCAACGGCAGCGCTTTAAAGTGAATAAAGAGGGGGCTTTTGAATTAAAAAATGGCGATTTATATTATCCTCAAAAAGGAGATCTTTTACAATTGGATACACAAAGCCTTATCAAGGATCCAGGTGGAGAATACTTCCGTCAGTGGCGTCCTGAAATTCAATCGCCAGATGATATTTGGGAGCAAATTGTAGCTCAATCTGATTATCCCGGGCTCACCTCTGCCCCGAAACTGCAACCCATACAAACCAGGCTGGTGATGTTGCAAACCGGTATGCGGGCTCCCATGGGTATCAAAGTATATGGGCCAGACTTAAAAACCATTGAAAAGGTAGGTTTTGAGATTGAAAAAGTGCTTAAACAGGTGCCGAGTATAGATGCACCTACCGTTTTTGCGGATCGGGTAGTGGGTAAACCTTATTTAAATATAGATATTGATAGAGAAGCCATTGGTAGGTATGGGCTTACCATTCAGGATGTACAGAGCTACATCAGCGGTACTATCGGTGGTATGGAGCAAACTTCTACGGTAGAAGGCCGGGAGCGTTTTGCTGTGCGGGTTCGCTATGCCAGAGAGTTTCGTGATAGTCCGCAGGCCGTTAAAGATGTTTTGATCCCGACTCCCTCAGGGGCTCAGATTCCATTGGGGCAATTAGCAACTATAAAATATACGCAGGGACCTCAAAACGTTAAAAGTGAGAATACCTTTTTGGTCAGCTATGTCATTTTTGACATGAAAGAAGGCTTTGCCGAAGTTGATGTGGTGGAGCAAGCTCAGGCGGCTATTCAGCAAAAGATTGATGAAGGTGCAGTGGAAATTCCCGCTGGGGTGAGCTATCAGTTTACAGGGAACTATGAAAACCAGGTTAGGGCTACACAGCGATTGCTGATTGTGGTGCCGCTATCATTAATCATTATTTTCCTGATTTTATATTTTCAGTTCAAATCAGTGACTATGTCAGCCATGGTGTTTAGCGGCATATTTGTAGCTTTTTCAGGTGGCTTTATAATGATTTGGCTTTATGGTCAAGGCTGGTTTATGGACTTTTCTGTAGCAGGAACTAATCTGAGAGATCTCTTTCAGATTCACACTATTAATCTAAGTGTGGCGGTGTGGGTTGGCTTTATTGCCTTATTTGGAATCGCTACTGATGATGGCGTTATCATGGGTACTTACCTTACCCAAACCTTTGAAAGGGAGAAGCCAGCCACCAAAAAAGAAGTGCGAAAAGCGGTATTGCACGCCGGGATGATGCGCGTAAGGCCTGCTATGATGACAGCCGCTACGGCTATCATAGCGTTACTTCCTGTGCTGTCTTCTACAGGTAAAGGTTCTGATATTATGGTGCCAATGGCTATTCCTGCTTTTGGCGGTATGCTGCTACAAGTAATGACCATGTTTGTAGTGCCCGTGCTTTTCAGTATGTGGCAAGAAAGGAGGGTTAAAGATGAATAGATTTAAAAAATTCGATACCATGAATGGTGATTTTCAGCTTAGGAAAAATACATTGAGCAATTATCTTATTTGGGTAAAAGGAATAATGATAACGTTATTCTTCTTATTCATCAATAATATGTCCTTTGGTCAGTTAAATGAGTATCTGCAAGAAGCAGCTGAGCATAACCCCGGGTTGCAGGCTCAGTTTAATCGCTATTATGCTGATCTTCAAAAAGTGCCACAAGTGGGGGCTTTGCCAGACCCTAAAGCCAGCTTGAGCTATGCCATCTTACCTACAGAAACGAGGGTAGGGGAAAGGGTAATGGGAATAGAGCTTTCACAATCATTTCCATGGTTTGGTACTCTTGCTGCTAAAAAAGATGCCGCTTCACAGCAGGCTGAAGTGAGTTACCAAGAGTTTCTAAAAGTGAAAAATGAACTGTTCTATGAGGTGAAATCAGCTTATTATCAGCTTTATGTTACTCAAAAAAGTATAAACACCACGCGTCGTTATCTTGATATTTTGAAGCGAGACGAGAAAGTAAGCTTAAGCAGAATAGAAGGAGGAGAAGGCTCTATGGTAGATGTGCTTCAAGTGCAAATGGAAGCAAAGGAAAGGCAAGCTCAGTTAGAAATGTTGCTCGATATACAGCAAACCCAATCCGCTCGCTTTAATACCTTGCTCAACCATTCTGTAAACGAAAAAGTGGAGGTGCAGGATAGTCTGGTTAGTGCAGAGCTAGTCTGGGATGATCAGGTGCTGATGGATAGTATTCTATTGAAAAACCCTGAATTGAATGCTTTATATCAACGAAATACCGCTTTAAATTCTCAAAAGGTTATTGCGCAGAAAGAGGGGCAGCCTTCATTTGGCGTGGGGGTAAGCTATGGTTTAGTGACCCCAAGAACAGATATGGACGTGCCGCAAAACGGACAAGATATTTTAATGCCCATGGCTACCCTGAGTATTCCTATTTACAGGAAAAAATACAAGGCGAAAATTAGCGAAGTAGATTATATGCAGCAGAGCTTGCAGCAAGAAATTGAGCAAAAGAAGAATTCTTTAGAGGCTCAGCTGGTGCAAGCTATTAATCAATATAAGGATGCTGATCGCAAGCGTCTATTGTATGCAGAGCTTCTGGTTCAGTCTCGGCAGGCCTCAAACATTATCACTCAGGCTTATGCTGGTGGTGAAGGCAGTTATGAGAAAGTGCTGGATATAGAGCAGCAGGTGCTTCGTTATGAGTTGGCGCTAGATAAAGCCGGAGCCGACTTACAAATAGCGATAGCATTATTAGAAAAATTATGGGCTAAAAACATTGATACTGATCATGCAAATAAATAAATCAACAATATTATTAATGCTGGCAGCTCTGGTTGTAGGAGTTGTACTTGGCAGTTTACTCTTTGGAGGAGAGTCAGAACAGCATCAGCATTCAGAAGAGGCGGCATCAGCAGAAGCAACAGTCTGGACTTGTTCTATGCATCCTCAAATAAGGCAGAATAAGCCTGGTAAATGCCCTATTTGTGGTATGGAGCTTATACCGCTTAGTGAAAATAGAGGTAAGCTGGTGGCTAATGATGCTTTGCAAATGAGTGAATCGGCCATAGCGCTGGCTAATGTGCAGACGGTAGTAGTAGGATCCGGCGAAGCGGCTTCAAAGAACCTTCAACTAAGCGGAAAGATTGAGGCTGATGAAAGGAATGTTTCTCTTATTTCAGCTCACTTTAATGGTAGAATAGAGAAGTTGTATGTGAATTTCACTGGTGAAAAGGTGAAAAAAGGTCAGGTATTGGCATCAATATATTCACCTGAATTCATAATGGCTCAGCAGGAGTTGTTGGAGGCTGCTAAAAACAAAGATTCTAATCCGGAACTCTATAATGCCGTTAGAAATAAGTTGAAGAATTTTCAATTGGCCGAAAGTGAGATTAATAAGATTGAAGCAGAAGGTAAGGTGAGTATGGCTTTGCCGCTTAGGTCTCATTATTCTGGGGTGGTGCAGAAGCTTTATGCCTCTTCAGGAAAGCATGTGAAAAAGGGAGAGCCCTTATTCGGGATTGTAGATCTGAGCAAGCTTTGGGTGATTTTGGATGCCTATGAGCAGGATTTAGGACGTATTTCAGAAGGTGATGTAATTACATTTACCGTTTCTTCATTGCCAGGAGAGAGCTTTAAAGCTAAAGTGACATTCATAGATCCTTTTATTGATCCATCTAACAGGGTGGCTGGTATTAGGGCTGAAGTGGTGAATACTAAAGGAAAATTGAAACCTGAAATGTTTGTTAAGGCTACTGTTTTGAATGGTGAGAAGCAAGATTCAGGAGAAGGCATTACTATTCCGCAGTCAGCGGTCTTGTGGACTGGGAAGCGCTCTTTAGTCTATGTGAAGCTGGAAGGTTATGATCAGCCCACCTTTGAATATAGAGAAGTGGTGCTTGGGCCAGAAAAAGGCGATCAATATACGGTAGAAAGTGGCCTGAGTGCAGGAGATAGAATAGTGGTATATGGCACTTTTAGTATAGACGCTGCCGCTCAATTGGCTGGTAAACCCAGTATGATGAATCCGAAGGAAAAAACAGAAAGTGTGAAGCTTTCTGCCGGAGCTAATGCGGCATTACAGTCTATAATTGATCAGTACTTTTTAGTGAAAAATGCTTTGGTTAAGGATGATTTTGATCAAGCCCAGGCTGAAACCAAATCATTACACCAAACTGTTAATAACGTAGAAATGGAGGTTTTTGAAGGAGATGCACACATGATTTGGATGAAATATGTGAAGTCCTTAAAGACATCAATTGGAGATATGGCAGAGTCAAAAGATATCGATCAATTGCGGAAAAAATTTATCCTTGTATCTAAGAATATAATAGCTTTAACACAGGAAATGAAGCCGGAGGAATTAACCCTATATGTGCAGCACTGCCCTATGGCCGATAATAACCAGGGGGCTGACTGGCTGAGTGCTAAAAAAGAAGTGGAGAATCCATATTTTGGTGCTTCAATGCTTAGTTGCGGAGAGGTTACGAAAGTAATGCGTTAATTGCGCTTAATAAGAAAATAAACAATAGAAATAAAACAAACCCAAATACTTTAAAACAATGAAATCACTATTAACATTATTATTCGCTTCAATATTCACAATAAGCTTGGTAGCATGTGAAGGAAGTAAAAAGGAAACGAGCTCTACTGAGGAGGCTGAAGTTACCGCTGAGGAGGTGTCTGAAGAAATAGAGCAAGAAGGAGATATTTCTAAAGAGGAAGCACAAAAGGTACTTGTTTCTTATATGAAAGTGAAAGATGCCTTAGTGCAAGGTGATGTAGAGCAGGCTAGCTCTGCTGCGAGTGAAATAGCTGCTGTATTGAAGACAAAAGGAATTAGTACCGCAGAAGCTATTTACGCTGCTGCTCAAAACATAGCTAATGAAAAAGATATAGCGGCTCAGCGCAAGTTTTTTAACGGCCTTTCTGAGCATACTTATAATTTGGTGAAGTCGACCAAAGCTAATGAAAGCACTGTTTATCGTCAGTTTTGCCCAATGGCTTTCAATAATGAAGGAGCCTACTGGCTAAGTATGGAAGAGCAAGTAAATAACCCTTACTTCGGAGATAAAATGCTCCACTGCGGTAAGGTGGAGGAGACTATTGAGTGATTCACAATTATTACCTAAAAGCTAAGCAGATGCTTTGAATAAGTTTAAAAAACGCTTACCTAAGGTAGGCGTTTTTTTTATTTCATTTTTTTCTTCAAAGTTAATGTGGAAATACCTGAAGTTGAGATTTGTGATGTTTTCATATTTCAAGACAATAAAGCGGCTGTTAATATTATAATATTCATTGGATTTTCCATTCAGATCTCTTCTCATGGGATATTGTAAAAATATTGCATCAAGTGAGCCATCCGCCTTTAATTGATAATCATAAAAGTATCCAATGTAAATAATGTTAACTCCATTCACTGATACCAATGCATCTACCACCTTTGCATTGATGTCGTCGGATGAGTCAGGAATTTCGGGGAAATCAAGAAGTTCTCCGTTAAAGATATAATACCATCTGTTTGAAAATCTATAATATCTTGATTTTCTATCACATTTTAGTTTTCTAATTAGCGTTTTAAACAATATTCCTAATGCTAGGGATATTGAAGAAATAGTTACGTTATAAAGTATGATTTGATTCTGAAGTTTATCAAGATTTTTAAGTAGAGTTTTGTAATCAGGAGAACTGGAATTTCCCTGTATGATTAGTATGATTTGGCTGAATTTGATATTGTAATCAGTGCAATAATTGACAATCAAAATTCCTAGAATTTGAATAATCAAACCTGGAACAATGGATGAGTAAATTTGATTACTTAAATCATTATTAGTGAGTTTTCTGGAATATGGAGGGGAGTAGAAGCCTAGGCGAAATAAAAGGCCTGGAAGAAAAATGATAAAAAGGAGAACTGTGCCAAAAATTACCCCCATTTATCAAGGTGGAATTATGAAACCTTTCCTAATTCTCTTACAGTCAGTTGCTTATTATCTAAGCTGATAGTGTATTTTGGATTCTTATTTTGTACTATTGCTGTAAGAAGCGTTCTTGCATTAGCTTCAGTTAATGTCGCAACAAAACTTTTTTGGGACTTGTCTTGTGAATCCATAGTTATTAATCTTTAATACAAAGTAACAAATTTTTCTTACTTTATCTGATTTTCCTGTAATTAATAACGTAATCTTCAGAAGGATGGTTCTTATAAGTTTAAGTGTAGTAATTCAGATTCTGAAGATAGAATAGAAAGTAGATTGATGTTTGAAGGCAATCTTTCGTTTTAAAAATAACCCTTTGAATATAATTTGTCAATATTTCTCCCCATCCTTAGGCCGCCCGTCAATATGCATGTGCCGTGGCTAAATTTGAGTTTGATTTTTGCAGAACCTGCCAAAATGGGCTGTTGGGCCATCTTTGCTCAATGTTATAATATAAGGATCTTACGTGTCTATAATGGTCATAATTGGCTTTGATATCTTTGCTAATGTGTTTTATATCTTGATGGCAGGAGTTTTCATTTTTAAGTGCTTCGGCCGCTCTAATCCCTTCAGTTACAGCTTTAATGATGCCATTTGAGGTGATGGGGTCATAGCACATGGCAGCATCTCCAATGGCCAGCCAATTTTTTCCATATATAGAGGATAGGCAGAATGAATGAGCGGGAAACATAATTAAATCTTTTGACGCAGGCGAGTAATGATGGTCTTGTAGCCATTTTTCTGTATGGGTGTTTTGTAGCCTTTTTTGCCAAGGGTGGAGTTGGTTGAGGTGTAAATCTTTTACAATTGTAGAATGTGTAAATAAGGCTATCAGTGCTTCTTTGTGGGGTAGACTCGTGGCGTACCACCATCCATTTTTTACAGCTTCTATTTGTGTGAGGTGTGAGGGTAGTACAGCTTTCTTTTGTGTAAACTTCAGGCCAATGCATATGAGTGAAGTATCATGATGTTGCACTTCTCCGAAAGATTTTGCTACTATACTTTTTGCCCCAGAGGCATCTATGATAAAATCAAAGGAGAGGGTATGATGCAGGCCATCAGAATCTTTATATATAAGTGTCTGGGGATCAGTTATTTTTCGAAGTGTACAGTTATCAATCAAATTAATGTTAGGCTTATTAGCTGCAGTGCTCATTAATAAGTGGTTGAATTTTTTGCGGTTGAGGTGCCACCCGTGGCCGTGCGGGTTTAAAATTGAATCATTATAACCAGGATTTGGGCTGCCCCAATAAGAGCAAGATCCGAACGAAGGTATATGTTGGTCATTGAGGAATTCATTGAAAACATTTAGGGTTATTAAAGAGTGTTTTATTTCTGGCGGCACGCATTCACCTATATAAAAATCTTTTTCTGATGTAGTGATTATAGTAATTTGATAATTAGTGATCTGTGCGAGCCTGATGGCGCAGGCACACCCTGCAGGGCCTGCGCCAATGATGGCAATCTTCTGTAATGTCATTAAAATTAATTTTCAGGAGGTTCTACTTTATCGTCAACATTGTTCGGCCATTGTATTACCAGGTTACTATAGTCTTTGTCAAACTCGCTTTGTACTTCCAAATAATAGTCTTTATCATAACTATCAGGATAGTCATCTATAGCAGTTCCTTGTATTACAGTGCCAATTTTAATCCATCCGGTAAGAATATTTTTTCTGTTTTGATAGCGGCCTACATTCATGGCGACCGTATCAAAATCTTTAGATGGAGGGCAGTCCGGGTTGTCCATGGGAGAAGTGGCGGCTGTTCCTTCTCCTCTCACAGAAAAGCGCTGAATAGTATTTTTTAAGTTGCCCTCATTAACAGACAGGTCCTTGAAAGTATAAACGGCCACAGGGCGCTGTGCAGGCCAAGACCAGTATAATGTAGTATTTACTTCACCGCCATAAACATTTTCATTTGTAATCTTGCCTCCTGGATTCGGGTTAGGCGTGTGGGTGGCACAACTATTATAATCAGTATGCCAAGGTATAGCCATAAACTTACAAATATCTCCAGGCTGTACGGGGTCAGGTCTTAGGGGTATATATCCTACCCCCAGAAAAGGCTTATCCTTGGTTGCTTTAGCATAATCCAATGGCTCTGTGTTGATTCTAAAAGGGCCGATGTTAGGATCATGCCAACGACTGTTGTATAGATTTGGGTCTCGTACAATGAAGGTCATATCGATGCCAGGGCTAAATCTTCCTCCCAGGCAATTAACCAGCACAGTTTTATCCAATTGTTCACCTGCACCCAATTTCAAAGGAGTGGCACCTACGCATTTACCTTTGGTCCATTGCTCCATAAAAAAGTATTGCTGATGGGAGAGGGTAAGGAAGGATTGATTAGCATCACCAAGAGATAAAGGCATCAGGGGTGATCCTTTTGAGTTTTGACTCCCATCTACTTTTCTAATGAAAGACATGATATTCATCTTGGGAGGTTCTTTCGTAAAGTTCATCATGCTTTTATGGGCATTAACAGCCTGATCAGGCAAATTGGTGGTCCAGCGTTGCATATGAGCAGCATTCAATACAGGAAAAACATCTTCGTTGAAGTCTGGTTGATAATCATGATTATAAGATTTGTTGCTGTAAACCTCTGGCTGTAGATCAAATTTCTCTAACCAAGTATTGTAAACATCATCCCATAGTGTTACCACATTCAGTGTTTGTGGTGCATAGGCTGGGTCAGTAACTACTACCCAGGCACTACCGGGAATAGGTAGCTTCGATCCATCTTCAAAAATCAGTACCGCTGTTACTGGCCCGTCAGAGGTGTCATCTAGCCAATTGTCGTTGTCAACATCCGCACATAAAGGCTGATTCCCGTCAAAAGAACCCTCGTTATTGAAGCCACAGGCCAAGCCATGCCCTCCCAGAACCAAGAGTCTGCCCGATGAATCGGTTAGTAGCTCACCTAAGTAATTAATGGGCGTGCTTCCATCGCTTTCCGAACCATTGGAAGCGGGAAATTGAATAGGGTAGTTGGGAGCCGCTTTTATTTCTTTAGAAGAGGTGTCAAAGTATGAGGCAATTGTGTGGTTGTCAAATTTGATCGGAGATGAACCATTGGCACTATTTATCGCCCTGGGGCCTGCATCAATAATTAATTTTTGTAGTCTGTTGATATCCGCTGCATTGTTGCCGAAAGGAAGGTTTCTCAATGGTGGTGTATTGCCGTTTTTATACAACTCTATTCCTTTATTGGCAGTTTCATCTATCTCCCAGCAGTTGGCCTTTTTGTTCGCCAGATGTGCTGTCCATATTATGTTACTTACTTTTTTGCCGTCTACTACAGAACCGATTTTTACTTCTTCCCCAGGAGAAGAAGGATAACTCAATGACGAAGGAGAATTAGGATATTGAAAAATTTTAAATCGAGCTGCTTGGCGTTTTAACCGTCCTTGCGCATCTCTTAGGTCTGCGCTGGTAATGGTAGTGCTTTCAGTGTTGGGTTTTATGGGTAAACCACCAGTAGTGTCGGATCCTTCTTGTGGGCGGGCAGCCATAGTTTCTGGTCCGAGGTAATATTCTGTGCTGTTGCCTACTCTGGCCATGCCAATAGCAGGGTGTATTCTTAAAGAGGTTTGTGACATGATGATTGGATGTTTACAAATGAGAAATTATTTACCACGTTTAACCTGACCGCCACCTTGGAATCGCTTGAGGAGAATATGGCTGGTACTCAAATTCTTACCGGCTAGTATTTGGCCATCTTCTGCAAAGAAGGTCATGGTATTATGGCAACTAAAGCATTCATTTAGGCTTATTACCTTTTGGGTAAAAGTTTCAATAGTAGAATTAGATAGTCTTAAAGACCCTGTTACCATAGCGCTGTCCACATTGGGAGACCAGTCTGGTGCAAGTTGTCCTATTTCTGTATTGAACCAAATGGCTCCCACTTCGAAATAATTGCTCCATATGGAGTGTTCAGTGCCTTTTAGCTGACCTTTTATATTTTCATTTAATTGCACAATATTGTATTGGTTCTTGTCGCTGCCACCTCCATTTGCATATTGACGAGCCACTTGGGTTACAGGGGTTAATATTTGCTTACTTTCATCTTTAAATTTTAAGATTTGCGCATTGTTAACATTCGTGTTTTTTGCTAGCGTTTTGGAAGTGTATAATAGCCAGTCTTTGTCAGATACAGGGCTGTCCATTGTTTGATGGGTTTTGAAGTCTGGGGCATTATTATCAAATTCAAAAGTGGCCCAAATAAATTCAGGGTGCCCTTCTACCACCACAGCTATATGGAGACCTATGAGTGCTACATCTACACTATCCGTTTTAGGATTTTCAGGTATTCGGGGTTGGCCATCTACCATAGTGAGCAGCTGTATCTTTGCTCTGGTAGTATATAAGTTCGTGGTGTCATCGCCGGGTTGTATGATCTTCCATGTAGTTTTTAATGATAAAGAGCCGACCGGGAAATTAGCTTTAGGATCAAAGTTAGCCAGGCTATCAGCATTATAAAGATGATTATCAATAATCCAGTCTCTGTAAATATCATTGATGATAATATTGCTATAAACCGCTCTACCACTTAAATCTACTAGCATTCCTTTAGATAAGGCCTGTTCTACAATGTCTAACTCCTGGTTAGTGTCATCCTTAGTTTCTGGGGTAATGGACTTATCGCTAAACATAGTCTCAAAGCGAAGCTTTCCGTTGACCTTTTCAGTGAGCCAGAGGAAGTACTGCCAAGAGATAATATGAAAATCGCAGTTAGACGGATCCGTTGGAAAGGCGCTGGGATCTGGTTCTGGCACTGGGCCGGTAAACCATTCTTCAGGCGCAAAACAACTTGAATCTTTAGCGTGAGGAAAAGAGACGTTGGCTACAGAAGTTTGTGAAGTCAAGCTTTCGGTACTGTCTTTATCAGCACTTTCATTATCACCCTTCTTTGGGTTACAGGAGTAGATCCATAAGGTGTAAACTCCTACGCACATAAGCATCAGGTACTTGAGGAATGACTTTTTTTTCATGGTAGGTAGTGGTCTGGTTGAACTTTTATATCTATAGAAGTTACCTAAAATATTTAACTATTCAATTAAATAATTAAATAAAACCAATCCAATCCTTTGTTGGAAGCAAGTCTCTTTCATGGATGCTGCCAAATACAAAAACTAGCTCACAAAGAGTATTTCATACTAAGTACAAAAAAGCTCAGGCCTATGGGAGCCTGAGCTTTAAATCGAGGAAACTAAAATATATTATAGGGAAAAAGATTTCACTTCATCATTTATTATTACTTGTAATTCATACTGCTGAGTGGGGTCCAACTTCTCCAAATTGAATATTTCGCTGTACCCATTTGTGGTCTCTTTTAAGGCAGAGTAAATTTGCTGTCCGTTTTTTAAGATACGTACTTTTGCCGTTTTTTCAGGAGAAACTATAGTAAGCTGATACTTTAGGTCTTTGGCTTTTAAGTTTATGAAATTCTTCGTTTTATTAACGTTGTTAGTGCCGTGATGGATGGTATTTGTAGTAACCCCAGAACGGTCTTTTACTTTTATGATATAATCCCCAGCAGGCAACTCCTTTAGGTTATAAGGTCTGTTAAATGCCCCTTCTGCTTTTATATATTCTGAGAATATCGTTTTTCCTTCAGGGGAAATAATTTCTATGTATACCTTTTTGGAATCTGAGCCTTTATAGGCCAGCGTATAAACGTTTTTATCGGGAGAAAAGAAAATCTTCACCATAGATTTATCTAATTCTCTACCTGCAAAAGCTGTACTCGAAACTATTAGGAGAGCAGCTATTAATTTCATTGCTTTTATCATTGTTTTTTGAGTTTCTGTTGTTGTTTGAAATTTTATTTCGATGCAAATGTGAGAAGTATTTTCGGATTAGGTGTTTATTCAATATTCATCTAATTATTATGTATTTATGAATGGGATGCCTCCTAAATGCGGTGTTGTTATCATTGTTTTAAATATTATTTTTCATGAAAATTATAGTCAGAAAAATAGAATATTGACTTAGGAGAAAAGTCCAGTTCGCTAAAAATGAGATGCTATGAATCGCCCAATATTTATTGGGGAATTAGACCAAATTCAAAATGAAAATCTGGTAACATTCGGTTAATAATGCCTGTGAGGTGAAGCTGATACTAGCCGTGAGGTGGAATAATATTTATCGTGATAATTAGAATTAGATGGGTTATTTCGTTGGCATAGAAACATAGAATACTGTGTTAGCTCATTATTTATGTGCTTTAAAATCTATAACTTCTTTGAGAAAGGGATTTGCTAAACTTTGAATGTGTAGGTTTGTGCCGGCTGAGATAAGCGTTTCAAATCAAAAAAGAAAAATTGAAGAGTGGGAGCTATCATTAGATATAAATTGCAAAGGCTACTGGTTATTATCATCTACTGGATCTGTGTGGCAGATTTGTATGTAGTGGTGCGGTATCTGCACATTGGCCGTTTTCCAGAGCAGAGCGAGCTTACTTATATTATTGGCTTTGATAATATGCTGGCTCAAGCAGCCGTATTAGGGTTAATAATAGGCACAACCCTGGGCTCACTTGAATCTTTCGTTTACCCTAAGCTATTCATTAGTAAATCTTTTTTGGTAAACAGTATTTATCGTTTTGCAATACTTATTTTGCTGGTTATACTAGCTATGGTCACCATACTGCTGGTTTTTTATTTAAATGCTAGCGCAGAGAATATTGCCGCTATAGCTAATTTCTTATGGTCTTGGAGCTTTTTCTCTTTATGCCTCTTCATTAGTTCAGCTTCTCTTATTATGGATTTTATCTTACAATTTGATAAAAGGGTGGGGCCAGGCATGATATACAATATGATGACAGGCAAGTACAGGCATCCGAGGGAAGAAGATAGGATCTTTATGTTCTTAGATTTACAGTCTTCCTCATCCATTGCAGAGCAGCTGGGACATTTGAAATTTAGCAGTTTGTTACAAGATAGCTTTCGAGATCTTTCTGAAATTGTGATGGAGTATAATGCCTCTATTTATCAGTTTGTGGGAGATGAAGCAGTGCTAACCTGGAAGAGTAAGCATGGTCTGTCTTCAGCGAATTGCCTTAAAGTCTTCTTTAGTTTTCAGAAATTGCTGGAAAGGAAGCATAAAGTGTACACGAAGAAATACGGCCTTTGTCCCGTTTTTAAGGCGTCACTTCATATGGGTATGATTACGGTGGCAGAAGTGGGAGAGCTTAAGTCAGAGGTGGCTTATCATGGTGATGTAATTAATACGGCGTCCAGAGTGCAAGATCTTTGTAATTATTATAATTGTCCACTGCTAGTTACAGAAGAAGTGGCTAATGCTTTTAGAGATAATGAAGCCTATGATGTTTGTTTTGTAGCTGAAACTTCATTAAAAGGAAAGTCAAATGAAGTGAAAATATTTACTATAAAGCAGAAATAAACTTAAAATAAATGGAAGAGGGCTACTATTAAGTAGCCCTCTTCTATTTTATAACTTTGAGTAATTAATAAATTCTTACCCAAAGGCCTTTTCCATTTCCATAACCTCCGCTGCCAGTGGTGGTAATGTGGCCTGTATTACCATTGCCGTCATATCCTGCGGCCAAGTTATTGCCAGAAGTACAATAGGTAACAGTATGTGGTACATTTTGTCCGGCACTACCTAATTTAAAACCATTGCCGTCTCCGTTAGAGCCGTAGCCGTTATTTTTGGCAGTACAATTGGTGATGGTTACAGAATAAGGTTGGCCGTATAGGTCCCATCCGTCATCAGAGTTGTTTTCTGCCCAGCAGTGGTCAAACTTGTTGCCAGGGCCAGCAGAAAGTTTACATGCAAATCCATCAGCATTTTCACCTCCATTGCCCACATCGTAGTTGTCATAAGAAGTGCAATAGTTGATACTGTTATGATGAGATCCATTGTAAATCTGAAGTCCAGAGTCTCTGTTTCCATGAGTTGTCACTTCATACACCCAATTGTAGCCACCATGTTGGAATACTAATCCACAGTCAGGTGAATTCTTTATAGTCATGTAGCTGATGTTCCAGTAGCTACCATTAACCTTTACACCCCAGCCTGAGGGTATCTGAGAGCAATCAAGTACTCCGCCAGTAAAGTTGATTTTGTTACTGGAGGTACCGCTATTCGCTAACTCTAAGGTTTTAGTGAGTCTGATAGTACCATTTACATGAATAATATCTCCAGGGCGTGCATTTTTAATAGCATTCCTTAAAGAAGATTCATCGCTTACGTAAACAGAAGCCGATTGAGAGGCATCTGATAGAATGGCTAAGTTTTTCTTATTTATCGCTTCTAAATTATCAGGAGCAGAAAGAGCTTCCTGGTTGTCGTTTTCTGGTGTTACTTCATCATGATTACATGATACCATAACCAATGCCATAAGGCATAGTGAAAAGTAATACTGTAGTCTTTTCATTGTATTTGAATTTAGGTTGAAAATTTAGGCAAAGCTTCGTAAAAATCTTTGATAAGTACAAAACATACTTCTGGACTATCTTACATAGAATAGTTTACGGATTTAATTATTGAAATTATTAAAAAAACATAAAATAAAAATCGTTTGCTATGAAAATAAAGAGCTGAAAATCTTGAAATATTTATTTTTTGGTTTTTAGATTGCTGCTTTTTGGACTTTTTGAAATAAAATCACTTCGTTAGCGAAAGAATGGATGTGTAGGGACGGTTATACATACATAATCTGGTTATGTTTATATACGCTAGAGCATAATTTGGCCTTGCTACATTATTATGCTCTTAAGGATCAGTAAGATAGGAGTGTACTTGGGCTTAAGCCTTTAGTACTTGCTTAATGTCATCTTCGATTTTTTCAGGCTTAGTGGTTGGAGCATAGCGTTTAAATGGTTTTCCTTCAGGAGTAATAAGAAACTTGGTGAAATTCCATTTGATTTTTTTACCTAATGTACCCCCAAGAGTATCTTTTAGGTATTTGAAAACTGGGTGTGTATTAGAGCCATTCACGTCTACTTTTTTAGTGAGCTGAAAAGTAACTCCGTGATTGATCTTGCAGGCTTCTTCCATTTCATCATTGCCTAATGGCTCCTGACTTAAAAACTGATTGCAAGGAAAGCCCAGAACCACGAGTCCCTTTTTGCCATAGGTTTGATGAAGCTTTTCTAAGCCTTCAAACTGTGGGGTAAGACCGCATTGAGTAGCTGTGTTTACCACGAGAACGGCCTTGTCTCTAAAATCAGACATAGGTATTTCCTTACCTTGAGGTGTTTCAGCTTTTAGATCGTAAAATTCCATTGGGCTCTCATTTAAGTTTTAAATCGTGCACGAGGTAAATATAGTTAAAATTAACTGAATATATATTTTTCTGAGTATCATTTCTTAGCTCTCAATTAATTGGTAATTATGCCTTTTAAAATCAGATAGAGCCAATGAGGAGGATATTATTAGTAGTATTGTGTGTATGCTTATTGCTTTCTTGCAATCAGCCTAATAAGCCGAAGGTGGCCTTTTATCATTGGAAGGCCAAGGCAGAGTACACTAATTCTATAAAAAAAACACTTAATGAGGTTAATGCCAATCGCATATTTCTTCATTATTTCGATGTGGATGATGTGGCAGAGCAATTTGGGCAGGATGATGGACTGTATCCGGTGTACGTACTGCGGCAGGTAGACAGTGCTTATCTGAGATATGACATTATACCTGTGGTTTTTATAACCAATGAAGCCATTAAAAAGTCTGATGTATCAACCCTGGCCGATCGTATTCATAAACTCACTGACGAGATAAGTAACCATCATTTTGGTAAACGCTTGGAGCATATACAAATAGATTGTGACTGGACGCCATCGACTAGATATAAGTACTTTGAGTTGCTCACTCAGCTTAAAAAATACTACCGTTTAAGTGCTACTATACGTTTACACCAGATAAAGTATCCAAACAAAACAGGTGTGCCTCCGGTTGATGAAGGTGTGCTGATGTTGTACAATATGGGCAAGCTGGATGATGATAGTAAAAATTCCATTTTAGAATCTAAAACAGTGGCTAATTATATAAATTCAGCAACCAATTACCCTATGGAATTGCAACTAGCACTACCTGTTTTTTCACAGATGGTAGTTAAAAGCAAGGCTAATAATATCAGATTAATAAACCATGTAGATAAAGATGCTTTTCATTCAGGATCCGCTTATTTTGAACAGATTGATGATAATTTGTATGAAGTAAAGAAAGATACTCTGTTTCACAGCTTTTACCTTACTCCTGGTTACAAAGTGAAATTAGAAGAGGTGAGTACAGAGGAGATATTACGTGCTTACCATAAGATTAAGGAGAGTCAACTCAAAATAAAAGGAGTTATTTTCTATCATCTGGATGACGATATTGTAAACAATATGGATATTAGAACTTTGGCAGATCAACTATGAGAAAAACATTAACATTTATTCTGGTTTTATTGAACACCAGTGTCTTCAGTTGTGGCTGGGGCCCAGAAAGTGACCTTTACTTTTTTTATAATCTGTTTGAGCAGACAAATATTTCGGCCAAAGCCTATTATCCCTTTTTGAGAGAAGATGAGAACGATTTTTATAAAGCTCACTGGACTCAGGAATACCACGAAGGTAATGTGCGATTATGGCAGCAACTTCTGAAACAGTGGACTGAGAAAGACATAAGAAAAACCTTTCATGCTACAGACCCCGAATTCAAAGCATTGTGGGGTATGCATAAATCTGATCTTGATCTTCAGGTAAAAACCTATATGACCTATGCTCGCAAATGCAGTGCGACTTTTGCAGACAGAAGGAGTAACTCATGGGAATACCGTGATATAATGAAGAGCGGTAGCAATAATACTGCTGAGTTGATTGAAGAAGGAGGTAAGCTATACGCCAGTACTCAAAATGAGCAACTTAAACTCAGATATGCATACCAAATCATTCGTGCTTTTCATTATGGATCTCAGTATCAGGAAGCCGTAGATTTTTATGAAGAGCATGTGGCTGATCAGGTTGAGAAATCAGAACTATACTATTACGCAAAAGACCAGGTGGCTGGATGCTATTACTCATTAGGTCAATATGAAAAAGCGGCCTATTTTTTCATAGATGTATTTAATAATAGCATAGACCGTAAAACATCTGCTTTCCTTAGCTATAAGTACTGTACATGGAAGGGTGCAGAAGGTAAATCCTTTTTTAAAGATGATCAGGACAAAGCTACCTATATTACCATAACAGGTGTACGTAGTATGGGCGCAAATATGGAAACCCTGAATAGATTATATGAGGTAGTGCCAAATGATGAGAAGGTAGAGCTCATATTTATGAGAGCCTTAAATGATTTGGAAAGAGAGATATGGCCTACTCAGATTGGGGTTAGAGAAATGACACTTCCATATTCGGAAGAGGGGGGAGAGACATTAGAAAATCTTTTAGCCTTCGCCAGTAAGGCCAAGCAAAACGAACAAATTAAGAATCAGGCATTCTGGCAAATGGCTGCGTCATACCTAGTTTTTTGTAAAGGAGACGTTAAAGAGGCTCAAAATCAACTATCAAAGGTTAGTAGCAGCAGCGGTTTAAACGATCAGAAAAATGTGCTAACCAAGGTATATGAAGTGTTTTCCTGGGATAAAATGAATGCTGATCGTGAGGAGTATCTTACCTCTTTTATGGAAAAAGAGATGATTAAGAATTGGGGCACTGATCCTTCATGGAAATATCTCATCAAAGATCAAGTATCTCATTTGTATTATAAAGAAGGGAGGTTGGCTCAGTCTTACCTCATGCATAATGATATAGAAGATGTGCGTCTTATAGCCTCTCTGCCCTTGATAGATGACATTCTGGCTTTTATGCAGAAACCTCACAAGAATGGCTTTGAGCAGCTGCTAATGAAGAAGTCGTCTACAATAGAAGGAGATTACTCGCCTATTGAATATATGAAGTATATAAAAGGACTTTACTATTTGAAGAAAGCCAACCCTCAAGAAGCTTATACATGGCTCAATGCGTCTCAGGTTAATGAGGGTGATAATAGGGTGTCTTATCAGGTGCCTGCAAAAGTTTTTAGTAATAATATAACGGAGTGCTTTGATTGCTCTGAGAATAGAATAATGGAAGATTCTGTATACCTGGCCTCTCCATTTAGTTTTATTGAAAGTAATTTTTCAAAAGCAGAACTGGCCGATTACCTGGTAAAACTGGAGGATATGGCGCAGAATAATACTGCACAATGGAAGAGAAAGTTGGCCTTTTATTTATTGGGTAATTTTTATTATAACGTTTCTAATTCTGGTTACTATAGAGGTTTACTCATTGGCAGCGGCAACTGCTGTCACTATAACTACTTTTTAAGTGATTATCAAGATAAGAATAGAGCTTCAGAAATTATAGATTCTAAAAAAGGCTATAACCTGTTCGACCTTGATAGCCATTATGATGTGAATATGAAGCTCTCTAAAAAGTCATATGCTTACTATGAGAAAGTGATAGAGAACTCTACAGACAAAGAACTGAATGCTCGTTGCCTCTATTTAATGGCCAAATGTGAGCTCAATGCTATGTATAATGAAATAAAAAGTAACTGGCATTGGGGAGGATATAAAGGAGAAGTTAATGAAGAAACTTCGCCATACAAAAGAAGCTTCAGAAGGTTGAAAAACGAATGCAAAGACACCCAATTTTATGATGAAATTATTGAAGAGTGTAGTTTCTTTAGATATTATAGCTCGTTGTAAATCACTGATATAATGGAAGCAGGTCTTCCCTTTTTTATTGATTCAGGGGAGAATGTGGGGCTTTTTCCACGGGCTACAGTTTGTAAGAGGATGGAAATTGGTTAAATTATGTTCAATAGCCATGCTTATAGTGTCTTTATAGCTGTATTTCTTGTTTTCTGATAAAAGCAAAAAGCATTTGGACGAATAATTGTGTAATAAAAAGGTAATAACCCTAAAATTTAAAAATGATGAAAATAATATCCACTATATTTTTGACCAGCCTTTTTTTCTTTGCTAGCAGTAGAGCAGTAGTCTTTAATGCGCTTAATGAGGGTACTTTGGAGAAAATCGATCATGCCCTTTCTAACTTACAAGGAGATGAAAATGATGTAAAAGCTTATAAAGGAACTCTTTTAATGACCAAAGCCGGATTGGTGAATGGACCTATGAATAAGTTAGACCATTTTAAAGAAGGTAGAGAATTACTTGAAGATGCTATTGAAAGTCGTAATGCTAATGTGGAATATAGGTTTTTGAGATTAACTATTCAGGAACATGTGCCGGGAATTCTTAACTATAATGATGAAATAGAGGAGGATAAAGCTTTAATACTAAGGGGCTATCCTGAATTGGATGCAGATTTGAAGGGGTACATTAAAGACTATGCCAAACAATCTACTGTGTTAAAAGCTGAGGATTTGATAGATTAGAGTAATTTTTATTACTTAAATGAAGAACATCCTCGTTATCAGCTATAGCCAATCGGGCCAGTTAGATAGTATATTGGATAACTTTTTATTGCCATTTAAGGGGGTAAACATTGAGAGGGTTAAGGTTAAACCTCAAGATGACTTCCCCTTTCCATGGACTTCTCCCGCCTTTTTTGATGCTATGCCTTAAACAGTGCTTGAGCGCCCTTGTAAATTGGCTCCTTACTCGCTCCATAGGAAAGAGTATGAACCTATCATATTTGGCTACCAGCCCTGGTACCTTTCTCCTTCTCAGTCAGCCATGGCACCGGCACTCCTAATAATGATATTACCGAGCAGGCCTGCATGCACAAGGTTTTGGAAGAGCAAGTGCCCGCTTTATAATATACCAAAACTTATACCAGACATACGCTGGGGCAGCAGGAGCTATTGAGGCAGCTTTTAGCTTATTGGCTATGAATAATAATGAGTTGTACCCCAGCCTTTACTGAGACAACCCTATACAAGTGTATGGTTTAAAGTCGGTAATGAATTACCAATCTGAGTATGAGATGAAGCATGTACTTACTAACTCTTTTGGGTTTGGAGGGAATTGCTCTTCATTGATTTTTTCTAAAATTTGAGTAGTATGTTCATTAGAGATACATTGTGCATTTCACCTAAGGAGACTTATTTTGGAGCGCTATTTTCTGAAGAGGTTAAATTTTATACGGAATCCTGGCCCCTGGCTAGAGAACCAGATTATAAAGGCATAATACCAATGGAGCTTTTGCGAAGAATGAGCCGTTTAGTACGTATGAGCGTAGCTACTGGTATGCCTCTCATGGATCAAAATGAAGATATAGAAGTCATAATATTTGCCTCCTCCAATGGTAGTGTGGAGCATTCATAGAGATTCTTAAATTAGATTAGAGATTATAACGAAGGAACGCTTATGCCTACTGATTTTGTGCAGTCTACGCCTAATTGCGTGGCGGGAATGCTGGCATTAATGGGGAAAAGAGGGGGTATATTGCACAGCAGAATATATATGTATATAAACACCTTTCTGGTGATTACTACTCAGTTCCAGCCTTTTCTTTATGGGTAGCTATTCAGTTGATGTCCGGATGTTCATTGCCAAGTGTTTTTTCATGGCAGGCTCCGGGAAAGAAGGATTTGAAAATATATTATTATATAATCATTGTGAGGGAAAGCAACATGGTGTCATTTTTTTGAAGAAATGACACCCTTTTAAAATGATGTCTGTTAAATTGTTTTTCCTTTGCAGAATACTAATTTTGCTTTTTTTTAAGCAAATAATATGAAACAGATTTTTAAAGCCCTCTCTATAATTTTTCTTGTACTGGTTTTAGCAGGTTGTGATGCCCTTACTGGAAAAGAAGTGGCACGCATACCCGTGAATGAAGTAAGTACTGATGATAATAATCTACTTATTAAGGAAACTTCGCTCGACTTAGAAAAAGGTGATGAACTCAGTATTTGGTCTGATATAGACGTAGAATATGAAGGTGATGTGGTAATGAGCTTCAGGATGGAAGTTTTGAAAGACGGAGCTAAGTTCGGCGGTATGGAGATCGATCCCTTTGAGGGCGATATGACTATTAACGAAAGTAAAGTGCAATTGGGAGGAAAAACAGAATGGGGGTTTACCAGGAGAAATGCTAACCTTACCATAGAAGAGGCAGGAAATTATACCTTTCAGGCCATCTTAGTGACCTCAGAAAATCCTACCCTGAAAATCGACAAAGCAGAGATTGTACTCAAGAAGTAGTTGCAGGCTAGCTTACTGACGAAATATTAAGATTTTATGTACCTTTTTTAGTTTATGTTATTATGGACTAAAAAAGGATACTTTAATGAAAACTATATTACTTTTTACGCTTGATTTATTATATGTTTTTGTTGCTAAGGCTCAAAATAAGGATACTATATCTTTACCGTTTTATCAGGTAGCGGATGTTAGTCCAAAGCTAAAACAGGAACGGATAGAATTGTATCAATGAATAAATTGACAAAAACACAAAAACTAAAAATATATTTTCATGAACCTCCATATATAATAGGGGAAATGTTCCTTTTAGGAGGAGTCGTAATGATTTTTGCAGGTTTGATATTATTAGAGCCTAAATGTCTTGGGAGCTTTATTTTTATAAGTTTAGCCGTATTTTTCTTAGATCGTAAAATAAAGACAATGAAAAGAGGCTGCTTGGTTTTGGAAAATGGTCATAAAACTATAGCAAGGGTTATTTCTATTACAAATACTTCCTTGGAGCATAATTCTAGAGTTGTAAAAGAATATAATTTCAGATATGAGGCTGATGGAAAGAGCTTTTTAACAGAGTATAGATCGGCATATAAGAGATATCTCAGGGTGGGATATAAAGTTACTTTATATTACTTGCCTGGAAACCCTAAGTGTGTGTTTATTCCAGAGTTTTATGGATTAAGTGATTGGAAGTGAGTATTATATGTTATTATTCATTTTAATATATTAAGATGATTAAAATAGTTAGAACTGGTGCTTCTGATGCAGCATTTAAAAACTTGGTATCCATTTTAGATGCTGATCTGGCGGTAAGAGATGGAGATGAACATGCATTTTATGATCAATATAACAAGCTTGATAGCATTAAATATGCATTGGTGGCCTATAAAAATGACCAGCCCATAGCCTGCGGTGCTATTAAAGAGTTTGATCATTCTACTATGGAAGTGAAGCGGATGTTTACCGCTCCCGAATGCCGAGGAGAAGGAATAGCAGTGCAAATTCTAAGTGAACTGGAAAAGTGGGCGGCAGAGCTTTCCTATAAAAAGTGTGTGCTGGAAACAGGTGTAAGGCAACCTGAAGCAATAAGATTATACGAGAAGTGTGGTTATTCACCGATCCCTAATTATGGACAGTATATAGGTGTTGATAATAGTAGATGTTTTGAGAAAAAGCTCTAGTTATTTCGCATAATCCATGTGATTATAGCTTTTAGTGAGATGCGATTGAAGAGATTATCACCCTATTCATTCTTTAAATTATTCATTATAGGCACTTTGAAATAAAGGAGGTTGGCCTACATTTGTGCCCGTGAAGCGGCATTTTAAAAAGTACAAGTATTATTGGATTGGTGGCATTGTAGTATTATTGGTAGCATATAGTCTTATTCTACCTAGTAAGCTTTTTAGCGATCCTTATTCTACTGTCCTTACTGCAGCGGATGGCCAGCTCTTATCGGCTTCTGTGGCTCCTGATGGTCAATGGAGGTTTCCCGCGCTAGATTCTGTGCCAGACAAATACGCTACTGCCGTTACTTATTTTGAAGATGAGTCCTTTTATTGGCATCCTGGAGTAAATCCCTTTTCTATGGTGCGTGCCACCTGGCAAAATATAAATGCAGGCCATGTAGTTAGTGGTGGTAGCACCATAACCATGCAGGTAATGCGGCTGAGTCGTAAAGATAAGCCTAGAAGCATTTGGGAGAAGGTGATAGAGATGGTACTGGCTACCCGTTTAGAACTGAAATATTCAAAAGAGGAAATTCTGGCTATATATGCTTCGCATGCGCCTTATGGAGGTAATGTGGTGGGGCTTAGAGCAGCTACCTGGCGTTACTTTAATCGTGAGCCTGATGAACTTAGCTGGGGGGAGGCTGCTCTCCTGGCAGTTTTACCCAATAGTCCGGCCCTTATACACCCGGGAAGAAATAGAGATGATCTTGAAGGCAAGAGAAATAGACTATTACAAAAACTAAGAGATGGTGGTATAATTGATGAATTGACATGCTCTCTGGCAATGGCTGAGCCTATTCCGGAAGAGCCATTACCTCTGCCTCAAAAGGCTCCGCACCTGCTTACCAGGGCTATTAATGATGGTAAGGCTCAGCAAAATCTCAATACCACTATCAATACAGGGTTGCAGAATAGAGTATCACAAATTCTACAAACACATTACCGCCATTTAAAGGGAAATGAAGTGCATAATGCAGCTGCGCTGGTAGCTGATGTACGTACCGGGCAGGTGTTGGCTTATGTGGGTAATGTGTCTATGGCAGGTGCCAGTCATGATAGTCAGGTAGATGTAATTAATGCGCCCAGAAGTACGGGCAGTATCCTTAAACCTTTTTTATATGCTGCTATGATGGATGAGGGACAACTCTTACCTAAAATGCTCGTCCCTGATGTTCCTGTTTTCTTTAGCGGCTTTGCTCCTAAAAATTTCTCCAAGACCTATGACGGTGCCGTTCCTGCTGATAGGGCCCTGGCCCGGTCTTTAAATGTACCTGCTGTACAGCTCCTGAGGCAGTACAGGTATGAGAAGTTTCATTCTCTTCTGAAAGAACTAGGTATGACCACCCTCACTCACTCTCCTGACCACTACGGTCTGTCACTTGCCCTTGGTGGGGCAGAAGGCACTTTGTGGGATATTTCAGGAATGTATGCAGGTCTATCCAGAACGTTAGGCAACTTTTATGAACATACTGATAGCTATAAATATGCTACAAATAATTTTATGCCTCTCACTTATATAGAAGAGCAAAGGGAAGGGAAGAGAACCAAGTCTGGAGAATTGAGTGCTGCCTCTATTTATCATACATTAACGGCTATGTTAGAAGTTTATCGCCCTGTTGATGAAGGTCCTTGGCAGCTCTTTGAATCATCGCAAAAGATAGCCTGGAAAACTGGTACCAGCTTTGGCTATAGAGATGCTTGGGCGGTAGGCACTACGGCAGACTATGTAGTGGGAGTATGGGTAGGTAATGCGGATGGTGAAGGTAGACCCGGACTCACAGGTGTGGAGGCGGCAGCTCCCATTATGTTCGATATATTTGATTTATTGCCTAAAACGGAATGGTTCAAAGCTCCTTCATCTGAAATGGTAACACTGCCAATATGCCGTGTATCTGGTTATCAAGCCTCAGAAGCATGCCCTGTAGTGGATCAGGTCGAGGTGCTATCTGCTGGTCAAAACCTGTCGCCATGTCCTTTTCATCATCGAATACATTTAGATCATAATGGATATAGGGTTAATTCTAATTGTGAATCAGTGAATAATATGGAGCATGTAAGTTGGTTTGTGCTTCCTCCTGTACAGGAATATTACTATAGATCTAATAACCCTTCGTATAAGAAATTACCGCCGTTTAGAAGTGATTGTGTGGCTGAAGAGGGAGGAAGGCAGGCCATGGAAATTATTTATCCAAAGGCGAATGCAGAGATATTTATTCCTCGGGAGATAGACAGCCGTCCGGGAAGTGCTGTTCTTGAAGTGGCGCATAGAAGGCCTGAAACTACAATTTACTGGCACTTGAATGATCAGTATCTTGGAGAGACCAAAAGAATTCATCAAATGTCAATTAACCCGGGAGCTGGAGATTACACACTAACCATTGTAGACGAAGCAGGCGAAACGCTAACCAGACATTTTAAGGTGATATCAGAATAATCTTTTATGTAAAAAATTGATTAATAGATTGTTCTATTTCATTTTAAATTAAACTTTTTATCTGTTATCTTTAATAAGGTACCATTTGAAAATTGGCAATGGTTTGGAAGGAATATCTTAAGAGGTCAAAATTTACCCCCCTGTATTTAGGAACGCTGCTGTTGCTTTGTTCATTTAACTTAAAAGCTAACATAAGCTCCGAGACAGATCCTGAAACTAGTTATGTGGTTATAGGTGCCTTTAGTTATGAAAAAAATGCCATAAAGCTAGTCAATTATGCTTCGAAGAATGATTTATCTGCCCATTACGAAAAGAGGGTAGATAGGGATCTTTATTATGTCTACGTTTTTTCTTCTGATGATAAACAAAAGGCTATAAGTGAGGCCAATAGGGTGCGTAATATGTATGATTTTACGGATGTTTGGGTCTTTACAGGAAGTTTTGATGAGCACTCCGAAACAATGTTGCCTTCTGAGGATAATCCTTTAAAGGTCAAAGCTGAAGAGCCTAGTAGTAGTAGTAGTAGTAGTAGTAGTAGTAGTAGTAGTACGCAGAAGGAGGAAGGTGAAGTTGCCAAGCCAATGTCAGTTCCTGAAGAGCAAATAACGGATTTTGGATCAAAGAAAAAAGAAGCTGAACCTAAGTCTACTGAGTTAGTTCCAGAAGAAGGTTATTACTACTTATATCTAAATACTATAAATATTAAAAATTATAAGGAAGTAAAGGGTAAGGTGAAAATTATTGATCCTGAAAGGTTAAAGGAATTAGACGAAGTAAAAGCGCATGAGTTAGTTAAATTACGAGACCCTAAAAATGGCTCAGGAAGAATACAGCTTATAACAGATATTTTTGGTTTCAAAAAAGTACAGCATACGGTTTATCTTGATAATCCAGTTAATGATTCTACCGAAGCATATGTAGAAACGGAAGGCGATTCAATTATCGTTAATTTTGAATTGCAGCGTTTTAAAAAGGGAGATATTCTCATAATGTACAATGTGTATTTCTATAGAGATGCTGCCATTATGAAACCCGAATCTATTTTTGAATTGAACAGTCTACTGGAAATGCTCAATGAAAATAAAGACCGAAAAGTGACTATCCATGGCCATACTAATGGAAATTCAATGGGTAAGATTATTTATCTGGATGAGGAAAATAAGAATTACTTTAGTTTAGGGCATGATCATAAGGAGACTAAAGGAAGTGCTAAGCAGTTGTCTTTTTACAGAGCTAGTACTATTCAGCATTGGCTAATAGATCAAGGTATTGATCCGGACCGGTTGCAAGTGAAAGGCTGGGGAGGGAAAAAAATGCTTTATGATAAGTTTGATGCACAGGCCTATAAAAATGTAAGGGTAGAGGTTGAGATCACTCATGATTAATTAATATTGGAAATAATACTTTGCTTTGATAATAATATTTCCAATATTATCGGAATTAAATCTATTCTACCCTAATGAAATTTTTTTCACCAAATAAGTTAGCCGTGTTCTGTATGCTTGCTTCTTCTTTTTTAGCGCATGCTCAGTCTACTCAGACTAAAGGCGAGCTTGAAATGTCTCAAGGGTATTATGTGGTTATCGGAGCTTACTCACCTAAGAAGGAAGGTCTTGCCCAACACTTTGTTAATGAAGTGAATAAATCAGGTGTTGATGGACAATATGGCTATAACGCCAAAAAGAATCTGCTATTTGTATATATACACTATTCAGAAAACTTTAAGGCTTCATTAGATAAAATGTATGAGACTAGAAAGACTACGTCCTTTAATGATGCCTGGGTTTTTGTATGTAAAACAGGGCCAGGGAAGGATGATCAAGCTAGAGCTAAGGAAGAAGTAAGTAAAGAAACAAAGGAGTCTCAGCCTACAAGTCTTATTGATCAATTAGATCCTAGTGAATCGCAAAAACAAGATGAAAATTCAGAGCAAGTGACTGATTCGGCAGCCATGATGAATGAAAATAAGGCAGATGCTGATATTGCTGACAGGGAAGAGGATCGTGACTCACTCAGTCTTTCTCACTATCCTCTGTTGATTAACCTTTATAATGGCAGGAACCATGCTGATGTGGAAGGTGAAATTAAAATAATTGATACGGAAAGGGCCAAACTGCTAAGAAAGGAAGATGGAGGTCATTATATATCATTGTCAGATCCGGAAAACGGAAGTGGAGAAATAACATTACTGTGCGATATTTTTGGATATAGGAAGAAGCAAAAGGAGATTAATTATTATAACCCTTTACAGGATACCTTATCTGAAGATATAGAATTGCGATCTGATGCCTACGTGGTGAATTTTGAGTTGGTGCGCTATCATATTGGTGATATCGTCACTATGTTTAATGTTCATTTTTATAAAGATGCTGCTTTGATGCGACCTGAGTCCAGATATGAAATAAATAGCTTGCTGGAAATGTTAAAAGAGAATGATGGGTATAAAATCAAAATCCATGGCCATACAAATGGAAGAAGTCCAGGTAAAATAATTTCTAAAGGGAATTCTTCAGAATTTTTTGGTCTTAATGATCAAAACAAAGAGTCCATCGGCTCCGCCAAGGAATTATCTAAGCAAAGAGCACTCACAATAAAGGAGTACCTTTTAAAAGAAGGTATTGATGAAGAAAGGGTGGAGATAAAGGCATGGGGCGGCCGACGCATGCTTTATGATAAAAATAGTCCTCAAGCAAAAGAAAATGTACGGGTAGAAGTAGAGATCCTTGCTGAATAAGAAAAATTATTAGAGCCTCATTAAGACATGTATTTTTTCCACCACCATTGAAACACAATAATAGACCATATTCTGGCATGGGCATCTCCGGGATTACTGGAAAATAGCTGTTTTTTTAATGATTTTATGGCCTTTACGTCAAAAATACCTTGATCAGCAATGAACTTTTCGTTTAGTAAATCTTCGGTAATCATAGATTTCATGTCTGTTCGTAGCCATTTGGAGAGTGGAACTTCAAATCCTTTTTTTGGTCTGTTATATAACTCTTGGGGCAAAATATCTCTAAACGTATCCTGAAGTATGCGTTTGCGAATATCTGTATTTATTTTAGAAGAAGGAGGTATACGAAAGGCAAACTCTACTACTTCATGATCAAGAAAAGGAACCCTTACCTCAAGGCTATTAGCCATAGACATGCGGTCTACTTTTGTAAGCATATCATCTGGCAACACCAATTTTACATCAGTATATAAAATATCATTGATCGATTCTTTCTCGGGTAAATGCTGGAGTATGTCATTCTTAAAGCTTAAATACTCTTCTTGATTTATTTTGCCTTTAACTGCTGGAGTTAATAATTTACTCACCTCGCTTTCTGAAGCAAACCCAGCCCATCTCCAATATCTTTCCTGGCTATTTAGCTTCATTCCCTCACTAAATCTGTGCAGTTGTCTGAATAGGTTAGTAATTTTATTGTTTCTTGATTTAGGCATGAGCCCCCATATTGGCCCAAGATTTTTAACCCATTCAGCTTTTTTTCCGCCTTCAATTATTTTAAAAAAAGCGGCATGTTTGTTATATCCCGCAAACAGCTCATCTGCCCCATCACCGGAAAGGGCAACAGTGGCATGTTTCCTGGTTTCCTGAGAGAGCACATAAACCGCTATGGCTGAGCTGTCTGCGAAGGGCTCATCCATATAGTCTAGAATGTCATGCAGATGGGCATACATTTGCTGGTTTGTAAGAGAGAATACGGTGTGGTTTGTACCTATTTTCTTAGCTACTAGCTGGGCGTATTCTGATTCATCGAAGAATTTTTCATCTTGGTAGCCTATCGAGAAAGTATGCAAATCTGGCTTGTGCCTGGCTGCTAGAGTAGACACTACAGAGGAGTCTATTCCACCACTGAGAAAAGAGCCTAAAGGTACATCTGCCATTAGTCTTTTTTGTACAGATGCTTCCAAAAGTTGACTCAGTTCGTTTTTTTGGTCTTCATAGCTTGTCGCCTCGTTATCGTTAGACGGCGAAGGTATGGTGTAGTATGGCTTTACCTCAAAACGCTCCGCAGTAAGCTCTATATAATGACCCGGCATTAGCTTTTTAACATTTTTGAAAATGGTTCTTGGAGCAGGTATATAGTTAAGCTGCAAGTAGGTGTTGAGCGCTGTGTAATCCAGCTCTTTGTCTATGCCATAAGCTTCTATAGCTTTCAATTCTGACCCGAAGAGCAACCTGTCATCATCCATCATATAATAGAGTGGCTTGATGCCTATGCGATCTCTGGCTATAAATAAAGATTTATCTTGTGTGTCCCAAATGGCGAAAGAAAAGAAACCATTGAGCTTTTGCAGGCAGTCTTTACCTTCTTTAATGAAAAGCTGAAGCAGTACCTCTGTGTCTGTCTGGGAGCGAAAAGTGTGTCCCTGCGCTTGCAGTTCTTGTTTGATGCTTTTGAAATTGAATATTTCACCATTAAAAGCAATTACATATCTGCCAGACTGGTCAAACATGGGTTGATGCCCTTCGGGAGTAGGATCTATAATAGATAATCTTCTGTGGCCTAAGGCTACGGAATGATCGTTGTAAGTGTTTTGTACATCAGGACCTCTTTTTTCTAAAGCAGAAGTGGCCTTAGCCACATTAATCATGCTCACTCGCCCGACCATGTTAAACGCGTAAATACCAGTAATACCACACATGAGATCTTAAACTTTTACAGGAATTGATAAAGTAAATGTAGTGCCTTTATCAAAGCTAGTGTTAACGTCAATCTTAATATTTAGAATGTCAGCAGCTTTGGCTGTGAGGTACAAACCTAAGCCATTTCCCTGTGATTTGGTGTTGGCTTTATAAAAGGCTTTGTAAATATCTTCTACCTGATTGGGGTTAATTCCTTCTCCATTGTCTGAGATACTTAGTATATATTCCCCCTCTTTTTCATATCCTGTAATTTCTACTTCAGGAGAGGTTTCATCACAGAAATGCAACGCATTTTCAACGACGTTTCTCAGTACTATTTTAAGGAGCTCAGGGTTATTGGTTATAGTAAATGACGCTATTTGAGTGGTTAAGGTTATTTTTTTATGGGAGATATAATCATGGTATATACTAATTATTCCCTGTAAGAAGGATGTTATTTGTATTTCGGCCAGCTGGTTATGATCATGGTTGAGTAAATAGCTCATTTGCAGCTTCCATAACATGTTATCCATGCTCGCAGCGGTAGCTTTTATTTTTGAAAGCACCTCTAGTACCCTGCTATCATTCACATACGTACGTGCGATATTTTCTAGGCCTAATATGGTGGCAATCGGCTGTCTTATATCGTGCGATGACCTATATATGAAGGTGTCTAATTCCTCATTCAGTTTTTTAAGCTTTATAGTACGCTTTTGAACTTCTTGCTCTAAGTTGGTATTAATATGCTGAATGAGCTTATTTTGATGACTTAGTTGTTCACTTTGGGCTTCTAGTTCGGTGTTTTGGGCTTCTATTTTGTCTCTATGTTTTTCTAAAATAAGATGATCTCTTTTCTTGAGTATCAGCTGTCGGTAGATAAGCAGAGCGGTGGTAATTATAAAAAGCAGGGAGGAGATGGATGCAATAATTATCAGTTTCTGTTTTTCTATTTTTTGTTTCTGCAATTCACCATTCTTGGTGAGTAGCTTTATAGCATTTACCTGGGTGTCAAAATCGTTAGTAGCTTTGATTTCCGCTAGCTTTAGTTGTATGGCCTGAGTGTTTAGGCTGTCATACAGAGCGATGTAATGCTTTTGTAGCTTGAAGGCATTAACAAAGTCATTTTGCGCTTCATACCAAGAGGCTAAGGCTTTGGCATGTCTTACATATAGCGGGAGTTTGTTTTGAATAATCTCATTGTCAATAAGGTATTTCGCCGTATCATAGTAATGTTTGGCGTCATTGAAATTCCTTTCTGTTTGGTACATCTTGCCAATTTCAATGGCCGATTTTATGGCGCTTCTATTTTGATCATGATTAAGACTTATTCTGTAATCCTTTAAAATCAGCTCTCTGGCTATATTTATTTTTTCCATTTTCAGGTACATTAGGCCAAGGTTGCCTAGTGCTAATCCTTCCCAGAATTCATAGCCTTTTTCTTTGGCTAAGACTGCAGCATGGTTTAAGTAGAAAATAGCGCTGTCAGGAATGTTTTTCTCTCGATAGGCTATGCCGATAGTGTTTAGTACACTGATGTATTTGGAATAGTCTGTTTGGTGTGGAGGTAATGATTCTATCAGATTTAGGGCTTGTCTGCCTATTTCAATGGCCTCATCATAATTTTCTGAATTATAATGAATATTGGCCATATGAGAAAGGCTGTTATAAGCATATTCCGAATCATGTTTAATTAACAAAGAATAGGCTTTCATTTGAGATTGAAGTGCCTCGGGTTTTTTATCAATAGCTTCATATACCTGAGCAATGCTAAAAATAATAAGCCCTTGAGTTAGCTCTAATTTATTCTTTTGGCATATCTCCAGTCCTTTTTGGTAGATATGAATTGCATTTGCAAATTTGTGATTAGCAAAATATAAGTCCCCTTTGCTTTTATACAATGCAGCTTGTAGTAAAGGCCAATTATTTTTGTTGCTATGCTTTTCCAGTCCGTTATAAATCTCTGTAAGCAAGGCAGAATCCTGGGTAGTTTGGATGCTGTCAAAATAATGATGAACTTGAAGTTCGTTATTACCTTCAGATTTTAATATGAAATCAGGTATAACAGTACTGTCCTGTGATTTAGCAACCGTAAAGCAAAAAAATGATAATATTAAGAATAGTATTCTTATTTTCATCGAGACAAATTTCTTTAATATAGAAAAAAATATATTTCTATATCAGTGCATCATAAAGAATTTCAACTGTATGCATTGCTTTTCTTGCAGTCCCGTCTTTAATTTGATGCCTACAGCTAGTGCCATTGGCTGCAATAATTACCTCCTTAGGTTGCTTTCTTACAGTAGGAAAAAGTACTAGCTCACCAATTTTCATGGAAATATCAAAATGTTCTTTTTCATACCCAAAACTGCCAGCCATGCCGCAGCAGCCAGAAGGGATTAGTTGAACCTGGTAATTTTTAGGTAGGGATAATGCCTTCTTAGTAGGTACTAGAGATGATAAAGCCTTTTGATGACAATGTCCATGAAGCTTTATTAGGGCAGGCTTATCAGTGAATAATTCTGATTTTATTTTACCTAAAGCCATTTGCTGATCAAGAAATTCATCAATGATTAAGACATTTTTGGCTAGATCTTGTGCTTTTTTACGTTCAGCAGGGTTCACCAGATCAGGGTACTCATCTCTAAAGGATAAAATGGCGGAGGGCTCTATGCCTATAAGAGGAGCATCTGCGGTGATGATGTCTTTGAATATATCGAAATTCTTTTGAGCTACTTTTTTAGCTTCATCTAATAAGCCCTTAGATAAGTAGGTTCTTCCACTTTCTTCATGTTCAATAGTTTTGATTTTATAGCCGAGTTTATCCAGGAGTTGTATGGTTTTTATTCCCAGATCTACGTCATTGTAATTAGTGAACTCATCTATAAATAAATATACATGACCATTGATTAGGTTGGCTGATGGAGTAAACTTTTTCTCTAGCCATTTTTTTAATGTATATTTTTTATGCAAAAGAGGCATGCTTCTTTCCTTTGCAAAGCCTGTAAGCGATTTAGCAATGGGTGAAGTAATGCTATTGGTAAAGGTGAAATTATAGAGCCATGGAGCAAAAGAGGCTAATTTATTTAATGCAGAAAAGCTTGATATCAGCTTAGTGCGAAAAGGCACTCCATTTGATTTGTAATACTGGTGCAGAAATTCAGTTTTCAGCTTCCCCACATCAACATTAGAAGGACACTCTGACTTACAGCCTTTGCATGAAAGGCATAGATCCATTACATCTTTTATTTCAGCACTATCAAAAGGATTATCTTTCTTTGAGTGGGTAAGCACTTCTCTTAATATATTAGCCCGGGCTCTGGTGGTGTCTTTTTCATTTTTAGTAGCCATATACGATGGGCACATGGTTCCTCCTGAAAGGTGTGTCTTTCTGCAATCTCCAGAACCATTGCATTGTTCAGCCGCACGAAGGTATCCTTTAAATTGATCAAAATTCAAAGTGGTATCAAATGACCTTGTTTCCTGGCCAGCCTCATACCTTAGCATAGTATTCATGGCCGGGGTGTCTACTATTTTTCCAGGATTAAAAACATGATTAGGATCCCATACCGCTTTGAGGTCTTTGAGTAATTGATAATTGGCCTCTCCAATCATATAGGGTATGAACTCTCCTCTCAGTCTTCCATCCCCATGCTCACCACTTAAAGAGCCCTTATATTTTTTTACCAATTTGGCTATTTCATCCAGTATAGTTCTGAATAGCTCGTGTCCTTCAGCTGTTTTTAGGTTTAAAATAGGCCTTAGGTGTAGCTCACCCGATCCTGCATGAGCATAATGCACACAAAAAAGATTGTGCTTGGTAAGCACTTCATTAAAGTCATTGATATATTCAGGTAAATCATTTACATCTACCGCCGTATCTTCTATTACAGGAGCGGGCTTGGCGTCACCAGGTAAGTTGCTTAAGAGGCCTAAGCCAGCCTTTCTTAGTGTCCATACTCTTTTAGTGTCAGCCCCTGTTACTAAAGGGAAGTGATACCCTAAGCCTTCGGCTTTCAGCTCCTCAGTAAGAGCCAAAACCTTTTGTTGCATTTCTTCTTCGCTGTCCTCTCTTAGTTCAACTACAAGAATAGCTTGAGGATCTCCTTCAACAAAAAATCGATTTTGCCGTTGGTTTGCATTTTCTTTGGTACACTCTAATATATAGTTATCCATTAGCTCACAGGCTGTGGGTTGATATTTTAGAGCGGTAAGGTTTGCCTTTAAGGCCTCGTATACAGATTCAAAATGAATGCAAAGAAGCCCTTGATGCGGTTTTGGTAATGGTTGAAGTGCTAATTTGGCCTCTGTAATAAAGGTCAGTGTGCCCTCTGATCCGGCGATAAGCTTACAGAAGTTAAAGTCTTCACCATTATTGACAAATGGAGACAGATCTTTGAGTAAGTCTATAGCATACCCCGTATTTCTTCTTTGGATTGATTTTTTAGGGAAGTTGTCTTCTATCTGGTTTCTGATGTCAGGGTTTGAAAGCGTGGTTTTTATATGTTTATATAGTTGTCCTTCAAGATCTATCTGCGCCGTCTTCAACTCAAAGTCCTCTTTACTAAGAGAGCCGAACTCTACCTCAGAGCCATCAGATAGAAAGCTCTTTACCGAAATAAGATGCTCTCTGGTGCTACCATATACAATAGAGTTGGAGCCACAAGAGTTATTACCTATCATTCCACCAATCATGGCTCTGTTGGCCGTGGAGGTTTCAGGTCCAAAATACAGTCCATAAGGCTTCAGGTGCATATTCAGTTCATCTCTGATTACACCCGGCTCTACTCTTACCCATCCTTCTGCTTCGTTTACCTCAAGTATCCTGGTAAAGTTTTTTGAAACGTCCACTACTATACCGGCTCCTACAACCTGGCCAGCCAGAGATGTACCAGCCGTACGTGGAATAAGTGGTATTTGTTTTTTATGCGCGAAAGTGATTAGCGCTTTAATATCTTCTTTGTGCTTGGGGATGGCTACTGCCAGTGGAAATTCTCGGTAAGCTGATGCATCCGTTGCGTATAATGTCCGCATGGTATCATCAGTATAAAATTCACCCTCAAATTTAGCTTTTAATGCAGTAAAATCTATCTTCGTGTCCAACTTCCTTGGTAAATTATTTTTTTTGAAAATTAAAACCTTTTGTCTTTTGTAAAAAGATCTTAACCATTTAAGTTAAAGGAAAAATAAATTTTTTAAACTATACCATATAAATGCAGCAGAACCGCATCGTTATTTGGTTGGCCTTGATCATTTTTCTTTCTTCCTGTGCATCGGCCAGAAAGGCTAAAGTTAGGCAGGATAAAATTCAGACTGTAATTAAAACTGCAAAAAGTTTTATAGGTACTCCTTATAAATGGGGAGGAACCACCAGAGGAGGAATGGACTGTTCAGGACTACTTTATAATAGTTATTCATCCATCGGGTTTAATATGCCCAGAACTTCAGCTATGCAGAGCGAGCTTGGTAAGAAGGTGGGTAAAAACAAGATCGAAGAAGGAGACCTCGTTTTCTTTGCCACCGGCAAAAAAAGGAGGAAGATAACTCATGTTGGTTTAGTCACTTACTCCAGGAGAGGAACAGTACGTTTTATCCATAGCTCCTCCTCATTAGGGGTGGTAGAAAGTAACTTGGAGACAAAATATTATAAAAAAAGATTTATTACTGCTAGAAGACCTTTTTAGTATTTAAAATATTAATATATTTGCACTCCTTTTACAAGGAAATTGAAAGATGGGGGATTAGCTCAGTTGGCTAGAGCGCTACACTGGCAGTGTAGAGGCCACCGGTTCGAATCCGGTATCCTCCACCAATTTTCTTAACGGGAGTTATCATCTCCGAGTCAATCCAATCTAATTTTATCATTCTATTTACTAAGTAAGGTTAATGTTTATTCTCCTTCATAAAATTATTTCATTAGCGTGATAGGCAATGATCTCAGGTTGTAATGTATTTTTCTAATTTTATAAGCCGGCGGTAATACATTGCTGATTTGTTACGTTGTATGTTTTTGTGTAGGGTTTAATTAAATTGTATTACAGAGGCTAATAATAACAAATAAATAGTCTTATTGTCTTAAATTTTAGCATTGCGTCTATTTTTTTTCATCACTCACGCTAATAGTTAATACTTATTTTGTTTTTTTCGAATTGATGGTGAGTAAATCTTACATCTTGGGTTGTATTTTTTCGCTTACTTTGATGAGCAATGTTAATAAGAATATCAAATTATATGGTGCCTATAATGTAACTAAGCAATATATTTAGTAACTTTTTCATATTATATGTAAGTTGTAAGGCTTGCATATTTCTTTTAATATTGATAACATAAATTTTTTGAAATAATTAGAGTCTATGGCCAAGCTGAAGAACATTATTAAACAACTTTCAAATAGGGATTATAAGGCTATACATGATTCGTTACTAGAAAGTAATGCGGATAAATCAGCTTATCTGATTCAGGCAATGCGTGAGCGTCAGCTTTCTGATACCAAGATAATGATGGAGCTTGAGGTGAATACCAATGCGTATTACACTTTAAGGTCTCGTCTGAATCAAAAGATAGAGGAATATCTGCTTCAGCAAATGGAAAGTCCCAGAACGGACATTCTTAAGAAGGTGGCTAATATTAATGAGATAATCTTTACTAAGAAAAGAGCCATTGCTGTAGCTACCCTGAAAAAGTTAGAAAAGGAGCTTTTAGATTACGATCTTTCTAATGAGCTTACCATTGTTTATAAATCTCTGAAAAAGCTGCATATTAATTCCCCTGATTATTATAGCTACTCCCAGTTGTATAACCGCCATGTGGCTTATATGCTGGCAGTGGATAAATCTGAGGATTTGTTAGCAGAGTACTTTAAAAAGTATGGTAATTATTCTTTATCAGGAGACGAGACAGATAAACTGGGCCTTACGCTGTTGCTAAAAGAAATGTATAACGTGAGCGTTCTTTATGAATCTCATAGATTATATGTTTATTACAGCTGTATGGTTATTTTTCATCGTCTATTTGTAGATCAGCAAGATTCTATGGATGAAGATAACGAGCCAATAGAAGATATTCTGGAGAATGTACAGAAGATTTTCAATTCTTATCAGCTCGACTCAATATATTATCATCTCAATCTGGTATTTGAATTTTTGAAATTCGAATACTATACACATTACAGAGTGTTTAGAAAAGCTGAGAGATTTTATGAAGAAGTAAATGATGCTGCTAGCAACTTGCTAACTAATTATACTTTATATACCTATCCGGCGCAGTTTTTATCTACCAAAATGGAGCGCCATATTAGAATAGGTAATGTGAGAAAAGTATATGAAGAGAATGAAGGTATTTTTCATGATTTTGAAATTGATAAGCAAGATGTACCTACTTACGTTACTTATACCATGTATAGAGCCATCTCATGCTATTATGTAGAGAAATATGATGAAGCTAGTAAATGGATTAACAATTTGCTGAATGAGATAAGCCTTAAAAAGTTTCCTTTTATGCAGCTTGAAATTAAGATAGTACTTGCTTTACAATATTGTCTTATGAATGATTATGATCTTTTTAACCAGTTAATTAATAGTATTCAAAGACAAATAAGGCTACTTGGTAAAGAGAATTGTGAACATATTCTTCTTTTATCAAAGATTATGAAAGTGTCTATCAGTGATATAAAAAGAAATAAGGTAGATAAAATCAAGTCTTTAATAGAAAAAACAGAGAGTGTGAAAATTGATCATTTTTCTCCTACTGCCCTTATTAGGTTAGATGACGATTTTATCAATAGGTTGAGCACACAGCCATAATACATATTTCACATTAACTAATGTGAAATAAAGGCTGATTAAAATGTTTTAATCAGCCTTTATTTTTTCTTCATCAAGTAAGCTTCTCTAAATATTGAGTTTCTCAAGGTTTTCCTGAGACAAAGGCTTATTGATATATTGCTTTACGTAGCTGTACTTTTTGGACTTATTCACATCCTGCGGGTTGATAGAGGAAGTGAGCATCACAATTTTACATTTGTTTCTGGTTTCTTCGGAAAGTTTTTCAAACTCATCTAAGAATTGGAAACCATCCATAAGAGGCATATCGATATCCAGAAAGATCACATCGGGTAAAACATTAGCAGAGATTTCCTCTACCTTTTCAATGTTTTTTAAAAATTCAATTGCACTTTTAGCACCAGTGTGAGTATAAATATATTTAGAAATATCTGCTGCCTCAATCATCTTTTGATTAATAAGATTATCTATCTCATTATCGTCGATTAACATTACTGAAATGTATTTTTTTTCGTTCTCAGACATGAAGTTGATTTAATGTATATTTAAATATAATTCATACAACAGTAATTACAAAATTATCAATACAAGATAAAAGGGTATATTACTGCTGCTTTTAATATATTTTTTATTTCAGATATAGAATATAGGTTTTAGAGATCAAATTTGATCCCTTGTGCCAGGGGTAGCTCAGAGCCATAGTTAATAGTGTTAGTCTGTCTTCTCATATATACCTTCCATGCATCTGAGCCAGACTCTCTGCCTCCGCCAGTTTCTTTTTCACCACCAAAGGCTCCACCTATTTCTGCTCCTGAGGTACCAATGTTAACATTAGCAATACCACAATCAGATCCGGCATGGGAAAGGAAGAGCTCTGCTTCTCTCATATTGTTAGTCATAACTGCAGAAGATAAGCCTTGAGCTACTCCATTTTGCATGGCTAGGGCCTCGTCGAAAGTTTTGTATTTTATGAGATATAAAATAGGAGCGAAGGTCTCTTGCTGCACTATAGTCATATCATTTTCTACCTCAGCTACTACAGGTTTCACATAGCAGCCAGAAGAGTATTCTTCTCCTGTTAACGTGCCTCCTTCTACTAATATATTTCCTCCCTGATCTTTGATTTGCTGAATGGCTTCTGTGTACATTTTTACTGCATCAGTATCTATAAGCGGGCCTACATGGTTCTTTTCATCAAGAGGATTACCTATTTTAAGTTGGCTATAAGCGTTAACGAGCTTTTCTTGTACCTGATCGTATATACTTTCATGGATGATTAGTCTGCGTGTAGAGGTACATCTTTGTCCACATGTACCTACGGCACCAAAAAGGGCTCCCGTAATAGCTATTTTCAGGTCAGCATTTTCAGTGATGATCATAGCATTGTTGCCTCCTAGTTCTAAAAGTGCTTTTCCTAGTCTTGCACCTACTGCTGCGCTCACTTTTTTTCCCATTCTGGTTGATCCTGTAGCGGATACCAATGGAATACGACTATCATTAGAGATGAGCTCACCAATTTTTGCGTCGCCATTGAGTAAGCATGAAACTCCTTCAGGAACATCATTTTCTTTAAAAACTTCTGCTACTATATTTTGACAGGCTATACCACAAAGAGGAGTTTTTTCAGAAGGTTTCCATATACAGACATCTCCGCAAACCCAGGCTAACATGGTGTTCCATGACCATACTGCTACTGGAAAGTTAAAGGCAGATATAATGCCTACAATGCCAAGAGGATGATACTGCTCATACATTCTATGGCTCGGGCGCTCCGAGTGCATAGTAAAACCATGCAACTGACGACTTAGGCCCACGGCAAAGTCACAGATATCTATCATTTCTTGTACTTCGCCAAGTCCTTCCTGGTAAGATTTTCCCATTTCAAAAGAAACGAGTTTTCCCAAATCGGCTTTGTGTAATCTTAGCTTGTCCCCAATTTGGCGAACAATTTCACCTCTTTTCGGTGCAGGGGTGATTCTCCACTGCTCAAATGCTTTAGCAGCCTGTTTCACAACACTTTCATAGGCTTCAGGTGATGATGCCTCCACATTGGCTATGAGTGAACCGTCTACCGGTGAATATGATTCTATAGATTCACCGCTTCCTGTGAGCCATTGAGAGCCTGTAGAAGCTCCTTTATTATTCGTTTGTATGTTTAGTGCTTCAAGTGATTCTTGAATGCCTGATGCTGTTATATTCATGAGATTTCTTTTATTACAAAACTAAAAAAATGAGCTTTAGGGGCAATTTATGTATAGAAAGAATGACTTTTACCACTCTACACCATATACCCCTTTAGATTGATCAGGGTAAATGCCTTCTACTAGAATCCCACCCTGTTTATTAGTAAGCACCCTATTTAGGTCCTTTATATTTTCAATAGAGGTTTTGTCAATAGAAGTAATGATAAAACCTTTTTTGATGCCTGCTTCTTTCCATTTTCCATCATTGAGTTCGATGATTTTTACCCCTTTAATAGGTTGGTTTTTGTTTCCATCAGTTTCTGTTAGGTTTTGAAAATAGGCTCCTTCTATTTGTTCATCGAAGGTTTTTGTGATAATTTCTGTGTTTCCGGCTGTATTCTGAAGAGTAGCTTCTGTACTACTTTGCTGTCCTCCTCTTATATAAGTAACCTTTATTTTATTACCAGGTCTGTTGCGTGCCACCATCTCTTGTAGCTCAGAAACATTGTTTATAGGGGTATTATCTATAGCTATTATAACATCTCCGGCTAGTAAGCCTGCTTTTTCAGCAGCACTGTTTTTGTTTACATTACTAATATAAACTCCATTATATACATTCAGATTTTCTGCTTCAGCTATTCTAGAGTTCATGTCGCCGATTCTAATACCTAGCAATGCTCTTTGTACTTCTCCATATTCCAGTAAATCATCTATTACCTTTTGTACTAAGGATACCGGAACTGCAAATGAATAGCCTGTGTAGTTGCCTGTAGGGGTAGCAATGGCAGTATTGATACCTATCAGTTTACCCTTCAGGTTGACGAGAGCCCCACCACTATTGCCGGGATTTACGGCAGCATCCGTTTGTATGAAAGATTCTATTTGTAGATTATTTTTATCTCTTAATATGCCGATATTCCTTGCTTTTGCACTTACAATACCGGCGGTTACGGTAGAGTTGAGGTCAAATGGATTGCCTATTGCTAATACCCATTCTCCAGTTTTTACATCATCAGAATTGCCATATTCTACAAAGTTTAACCGTCTTTCAGCAATTTTTATGAGTGCCAAATCTGTAGTAGGATCAGTACCTATTACTTTAGCTAGGTATGTTCGGTTGTCATTAAGCACTACTTCTATTTGGCTGGCATCCTCTATTACATGATTGTTAGTCACAATGTAACCATCATCAGACACAATAACGCCCGAGCCTGATGACTGAGATGGCCCTCCAAAATAACCTTCTAAAGGGTTAAGACTATACTTTCCCGAGGAATAAATGGCTCTGATGTGAACTACTCCAGAAGTCACTTCCTGAGCGGCAGAGATAAAATCAAGGCCTTGGGGTACTATGTAGGAAGTATCTTTTCTTGAGGATAGGCTTATGCGGTTTTGCCTTTCTGAGATTGAACTATATGTTTTTTGAGGAGTTCTTTCCAGGTAAATGAAAATGACAAAAGCTGCTATAAGTCCTCCAAATATGGAAGACAGGAACATTCCTAGGAAAAAACTACGCTTGTTCATATATAATCGGTTAGTTCTCTTTTTCGCTCAAAAGTTTTTTTAACTCCATCAACTCATCTCTCAGTTTGGCCGCCTCCATGAAGTCCAGCTCCTTGGCTGCTTTTTCCATGTTTTTCTGTGTTTTAGTAATGAGTTTTTCAAGCTCATTTTTACCCATATATTCTACTACCGGATCGGCCGCTACTGATGGGGCTTCTTCACCAGTGTAGTATTTTTTATGCTTTTTGTTCTTATCAGCTACATTAGTTTGCTGCAATATAGAATCTTTGGAACGAACAATATTTTGAGGAGTAATGCCGTGCTCTTCATTGTATGCCATTTGAATGCTCCTACGTCTATTGGTTTCATCAATAGACGCTTGCATTGATGGCGTTATAGAGTCTGCATACATGATCACCATGCCGTTTACATTCCGGGCTGCTCTACCTATTGTTTGTATCAATGATCTTTGGTTTCTTAAAAAACCTTCTTTGTCAGCATCTAATATAGCTACCAGAGATACTTCAGGAAGGTCAAGTCCCTCTCTAAGTAGGTTTACACCTACCAGAACATCAAATACCCCCAGTCTTAGTTCCCGAAGAATTTCTACCCGGTCCAAAGTGTCTACTTCACTATGAATGTATCTACATTTTACGCCAGCTCTTTCTAAAAACTTAGTAAGCTCTTCAGCCATCCGTTTGGTAAGGGTAGTGACTAGCGTTCTTTCTTCTTTTTTAATGCGTTCATCTACTTCTTCAAGCAGATCGTCTATTTGATTAAGGCTTGGTCTAACATCGATTTTTGGATCTAATAATCCTGTAGGTCGTATAATTTGTTCTACTACTACACCCTCTGATTTTCTTAGCTCATACTCAGCAGGAGTTGCACTTACATACACCACTTGGTTAAGCATGCCCTCAAATTCATTGAATGTAAGAGGCCTGTTATCTAGGGCAGCAGGAAGTCTAAAGCCAAAATCTACCAGGTTTACTTTTCTTGCACGGTCTCCACCCCACATAGCTCTTACTTGAGGTACAGTTACATGACTTTCATCTATAAACATCAGGTAATCATCAGGAAAATAATCTAAAAGACAGAACGGGCGAGCTCCAGGTGTTCGTCTGTCAAAATACCTTGAATAATTTTCTATACCCGAGCAATATCCAAGTTCTCGCATCATCTCAATGTCGAATTCAGTACGCTCTTGCAGTCTTTTGGCTTCTAGGTGCCTTTGTTCAATTTGAAAATGCTCTACTTGAGATACCATATCATCCTGTATCTCGTGAATAACTTGATGTAAAAGCTCTTTGCCGGTTACAAAAAGATTGGCAGGAAAAATAGTGATACTTGTTTCATTAGCGATGGTTTTACCACTGAATGGATCTACTTGTTGGATAGATTCAATTTCATCACCCCAAAACATAATGCGGTAGGCGAAGTCTCCATAAGCCACAAAAATATCCACTGTGTCTCCTTTTACTCTGAAGTTTCCTCGTTTGAATTCACCTTCAGTTCTGCTGTAAAGAATGTCTACTAAAGAAAATAGTAACTTGTTTCTAGGAATGCTTTCACCAACTTTTAGTTTGATGATGTTTCTGCCAAACTCTTCAGGATTTCCAATACCGTAGATACAAGAAACAGATGCTACTACAATAATGTCTCTGCGCCCTGTAAGCAGCGAAGAGGTGGCGCTTAGCCGTAGCTTTTCTATTTCTTCATTTATAGAAAGGTCTTTTTCAATATATACATTGGAAGAAGGGATAAACGCTTCCGGTTGATAATAATCATAGTAAGATATGAAATACTCTACCGCATTTTCAGGAAAGAATCGCTTAAACTCTCCATATAGCTGAGCTGCCAAGGTTTTATTATGGCAAAGAATTAGAGTAGGTCTGTTAACTTTAGCTATCACATTGGCCATGGTGAAGGTTTTCCCTGTACCCGTAGCCCCTAGTAGTGTTTGAAAGGTCTCTCCATTTTCTATACTTGAAGCTAATTCCTCAATTGCCTTTGGCTGATCTCCTGTAGGTTCGTATTCACTCGAAATTTTAAACTGCATAAGCTAATCGTTCTATTCAAATCTAAACAACTGCTACCTAATAATACGGCTAGGATTAAAAATGTTTGGAATTAACACTGCTTTAAGCCTTGAGGTGAATATGAAAAAAATCCGATGACTTTAGGTGCCATCGGATTTTATAGATGTACAGTTTTGGGAATCTGTATCTAAGGTTGTTTTAATTAGTCATTATATATAACTTGATTTGATTTCAGCCATTGTTCAGCGTCGTAAACTGAGTGAAATGTACTTACTATTTCAGATTCTGGTTTTGCCTTCTGAGCAGAAAGCTCAGCAAAGATATTGGGAGAAAATACCCAAGCAAAATATTTGAGTCCTGCTTTTTCCATTTGAGGAAACCAAGTTTTAGCAGTCCACTCTGCAGCATCTTGCCATGGACCAGATACGCTGGTGTTATCATTTAAAACTTTACCACACTTTGTACTTTTTAAAAGTTCAATAATCTTTTCTCCACTGTTGATGATTTTCTCTTTGTTTTGAAAACCAAGCCACGTACAATACATGATTTTATTGGTTGTGTCATAACTAACTTCCAGATTTGACTGCTTTAATAAAATTTCCCTGTCCATTTCCTTCTTGTTTATAAGTTAATGATTTGTCTAATTTTCATTTTTATATGTTAAAAAAATAATCAATATGCTCGTTTATAATATTTGCATGATGAAATAAAAAAAATGCATTATTTATTTCAAAATTGAAAATATTGACATCTCCATTAATCGGTGAGTTGCATATTTTGGCCAATTGCGTTTCAATTGTAGATTTAAGGGTTGTAATAAGATGTTTTTATATGTTTAGACATTGGTTATTGTTATTAATTAAAAATTATTGATTTCATTTATTTCTTACATCTTTCCCAGACGATAAAAAATATAATTTTTCCTTTTTCGGTTTCTATAGGCTGGGTGTATATGATTAGCTTGTTTTCTTCAATTCTTGCATATCTTTTTTCCACATTCCCTTTCCAGTTAGGAAAAGCGCTTCCTTCTACTACATGAGTCAAGGTTCCTGTTTCATCAGAATAATATCTTCCGTAATATCCAAAATAGCTTTTAAAGGCTGAGTTTAATTCCTCTGATGTACCTTCGTACATGCCATTAAGTTTAAATAGTTGGCGGTCGTGTTTTATAATATGAACACTCATATAGCCTACTTTATCATAAATAAGTATTCCTTCGGGTGATTTTCCGAAATAATCTATCTTTTGCCCATTTTCATCTTCATAATACCAGGATTCTAGCTTCCATGTACCTATTATTTTTTCTGTCATTTACTTTTAACTTACCTGTTGCTTAAAATTTTTATAAACTGAGAGACCTCTGAGTTGATCAGGTGGGTTACAAATTCACTGTCATAGTGTAGATAGTGATGCCCTCCTTTTCTCTGTATTAACTTAAATGTTTTGGTTGTTTCATTTTTCCAGTTTTGAATTTGAGCATGAGTGACAGTGTTATCCTGTACACCATGAATTGCTGTGATAGGCAAATCAAATGGAGGCTCAAACTGGTAGCTGAAGCTATCTATTAAGTGTAGGTCGTTTCTCAATAAGTTTATTAATACTTTTCGAAGTTCAGGATCTGGTGTGTTTTCTGGTTTTAAATGGGGAAAAGAAAGCATAAGTTGATCCGTATCCTGCCTCGGGTTGAGGTATTCTTTTTCATATACTGCCAGTTGAGGAGTGCTGCTTACAAAAAGCTGCTGAGGAAGGTTAAGTTTTTTGTTTCTCAGTAAGCGCATAAGTTCAAAGGCTATTAGGCCTCCCATGCTATGGCCGAATATAATGTAAGGTTTATTCAGATACCCTTGCAGGTCGAGCATGATTTTGTTAACAGCTATTTGTATATCATTAAAAGGTTTTTGCGATAGCTGCTTTCCTCTACCTGGTAATTCTACTATAATTAGTTCTAATTCTTCCGCAAGGAGTGATTCCCAACCATGAAATAGAGACGCGCTACCTCCAGCATCATGAATACATATTACTCGGAATTTAGCTTCAGGGGCCTTTTTTGGTATAATTATGCCTTTAGGTATAGACTCTTTAGGATTGCTTATAACCGTGCCTGATTCTTCTTTTGGCATCACTCTGTTAAGTAGGAAGTCAGCATATTCCGCAATAGTAGGATACTCCCAGATATTGGTTACAGAAAGCTTGAGCGAGAGGTCTTTCTCTAGCTTATTTCTTAACTGCACAGCCATTATTGAGTCAATTCCTAGACTTTTGAACCTCATGTCGGCAGAGAGCTTGTCTGCCGTGGTTTTTATTATTTGCGAGGTTAGCTGTTTAAGATGGTTTTCTAATGCTAATAATTTCTCTTCTTTGTCTGGTAATAATTCCAGAGTTTGGAGTAGGTTCTGACCATTTCCGTTTTGTTCTTGCTTTTTTAGTAGATTGCTAAAATAGTTACTGGCACCTAATGCAGGGAAAAATTCAGCAGTTTGTTCAGGTTTAATTTTAAATATGCCAATATTCGTAGGCTTCTGAAAAATGATATGCTCTAAGGCGTTAACAGCCTCCTGCATAGAAGTAGGAATGAAGCCTTCTGCTTCAGCGTATTTGGCCATATCTTGAGCGTTAGCAACCATGCCTGTGTCATTCATCACTCCCCAGTTTACCGCAATAGCTGTTTGCCCTAACATGGCTCTATATTGCGCCAGAGAATCTAAAAAAGCATTGGCCGCGACATAGCTGGCCTGGCCGCTGAGTCCGATCATTGAAGAAGCTGACGAGAAGAGAAGGAAGATGTCCAGGTCATAATTTTGAGAAAGAAGGTGCAAGTTCCAACCACCTGTTACTTTTGGAGCTAGAATATTGGAGTATTCAGCACTATCTAACTCAACAAGGGGAGAGGCATTGATGAGTCCGGCTGCATGAATAATGCCTTTTAGATTATTTTTCTTAAACTTGGTTTCAAATATGCTTTTAAGTGAAAAGTACTCAGATACATCACAGGTAATTATATCAAAAACAGCACCACGAGAAGATAGCGAGTCTATTTTTTCTTTTACATACTCATCTACCTTGCCGCTTCTACTGGCCAATACAAAATTTCTTGCTCCTTTCTCATATATCCATTCTACGAGTCTGAAAGCTATACCATTATATCCGGTTATGAAATAATAACCTTCGCTGCTAAAGGTGGTGTTTTTAATTTTAAACACATCAGGTTTAGTCCTTTCTAATCTAGCTACGTAAGTGCTATTATTTCTGATGGCTACCTCAGGCTCTTTCGCCAATTTGTTCTGTAAAAGATTTACCAGGGCATCTATTTCTACATTATTAGCGTGCAAGCTAAGGTCAATCTGTTGTGTTTCAAATTGCGGGAGCTCATTAGCAATTACTCTACCCAGTCCAATGAGGGGGGCATGCTCTACGTTTATCATTGAGCTTTCTATTGGTTTGCCTCCATTAGTGACCAGCGTAAGCTTAGGGTATTGCTTCAGGTGAAGTTCATTTATTGCCTTTAGAGCCGTAATCAAATGAAAAGCTGATTCTGTTTTTACTTGAAATTTCTCATGACGAAGCTCTTTATTGAAAAAGAAGATGACATCATCTTTGTCATGCATATTTAGCTGGAGGATAGAGCTTTTTAAGTGTTCTGGATCTGCAAAACTAACCCTGTGAGCCTTTACTCCTGAAATGACATGGTGATCAATCTTGCTACAGATAATATCTACAGAGTGTCCATTTTTAATCAGTTTATTAGCTAGCTGGTGTGCCGTGGTATAGGCGTCTGTAATAATGAGGCAGTTTTTCTTGGCTGGGGTAGACTGTTTTTTGATCAGCTCTGTTTTAAGCCAGTTGATCTGATAAAACCACTCTGAATCTTCCTGATGAAAATCTGAAATGGTTAATATCTTGCCACATACTTTGTCGGCTTTGAGTAGAGCATTTCCATTTTGATCATAAATAAATAAATCGGCTACGATTTCGCTATGTTGATCTTCAGAATTTTGAGGGTGTATTTTTACATTGACTTGTAGTTCTGAGTTAGAAGGAATGTCATTAAATACTTCAATATTACCGATTTTAGTAAGGTAGGTAGTTCGGTAATCATCATTGTTATTTTGTGAAGAGTTGGCAAATATGGCCTGAAAACAACTGTCCATAATGGCTGGGTGAAAGTGATATTTCTTTATCATTCCAGCCAGTCTGGAGTCCACTTTTACGGTTGTTTTAATGTTTTCATTATCGATTATTATTTGAGAAATACCCTGAAATAATGGACCATACTGAAGGCCTATTTTTTGTAGATTTTCGTAGTAGGTTGCTCCTTCTATTATTTCTCCGGCTACCGACTTAAACTTTTCCAGATTGTAACTTCTTACTTCATCTTTAATGTGGTATTGACCCTGTGCAGTTAAAATCCATTGATCCTGACTTTCATGGTAAAACTTAAAGGATGACAGTCCGTTATCTTCGTCGTGTATTTTTAGTTGAATTTTTACGGATTCATTGTTTTGGAAGGTTACTGTATTTTTAAATTCCAGGTTAACTATTTCGCAGTGGTTAGACCCGGAGAATTCAGTTAGTGCTGCCAAGAGCATTTCTACATAGCTGGCCCCAGGAAGTACTATTACATTATTTACCTGATGGTCTTTTAGGAATGGAAACTGGTTGATATTGATATGAGCTTCCCAAAAATGAATTTCAGGAAGGTTAGCTAATTTTATTTCTCTCCCTATCCAAGGGTGACCATTTTTATTCTTATCAATAAGTATTCGTTCTGTAAGAGAGTAGTTAGCTCTGTCAAAGGCATAGTTAGGAAGTAATGTGTGGTAGGAGTTTACATTTTTATATAGCTTGTCCCATCGTATGTAGCCTCCATTTTCAAAGAGATTGGTGAGGTTATTATAAATTTCATCCAGCTCAGGCTTATCTCTATAAAGAGAATATGTGATTATCCCTTTTTGCTGATTCGCTTCCAGGCACTCTTGCATTGAGGTGATAAGTACAGGATGAGGACTGACCTCAATGAACGTTTTATAGCCATCCTGAATAAGTTGCTCCATAACAGATGCAAATTTTACGCTTTCTCTCAGGTTGTCAGCCCAGTATTCTTCTGTGAGTTCAGTTCCTGCAAGCTGCTGGTTCTTAACGGTAGAGTATAAAGTGATCTGACTGTTAGTAGGCTGTATAGTAAGGCTATCTTTTAAAGCCGTTTTTAGCGGATCCATTTGAGATGAGTGTGAAGCTACATCTACTTTCACGCGTTTGGCAAATTTCCCCTCATTATCTAAAACCTCTATAATCTCTTCAATGGCCAGCTCATTCCCAGCTATTACTGTTGATTTAGGGCTATTATTTACCGCAATGGATACAGATGGGTATTGGACAATAAGTTTTTCCGCTTGTTCTACGGTAAGCTCTGTTACAGCCATTGCCCCTCCCTTACCGCTTACGGTTTTCATGAGTTTGCTTCTGGTGCAGATTATCTGCGCGGCCTCGTTTAAAGATATTGCTCCTGAAATATATGCAGCAGCTACTTCTCCCATACTGTGGCCTACTACAGCATCAGGCATGAGACCAAGGGAGAGCCATAGCTTTCCTAAGCCTATCTGCACGGCTGATAGAAGAGGTTGTATTACATCTATTTCAGCTAATCTCGTATTATCTTCAGTCGCAAATAACTGATCTACAAGTGACCAGTCAGTATATTTATTCCACTCTTCATTGCAAGCGAGTATTGTCTTCGCAAAGACTGGTTCGGTTTCAAAAAGCTGCTTACCCATTCCGAGCCATTGAGAGCCTTGACCAGGAAAAACAAAAACCATTTTATCTTTTTCTGATGTAGGGATAGCGGCGGACCACTGTTTATTGGAGGTTAAAAATGAGCTCATTTGCTCAATCATCTCATCTTTATTGGCGGCAGAAAAAGTGGTTCGGTATTCAAAATGTTGCCTTTTAGTACCGGCTAGCTTACATATGTTTTTAAACTGATAAGAAACGCCATTAACCTGAGTCCTAAGGTAATGCAGAGTGTTTTCTATATTTTTAAAGAAAGCCTGTTCAGACCTGGCAGATAGCGGCAATAGATATTTTGCATGATCATACTTTTCTAAACTGATGCTACATGCTTTTGGGGTATATTCTTCTATTACGGTATGGGCATTAGTGCCTCCCCATCCAAAGGAATTAACGCCGGCTTTTAAGCTTTCCGTGAAAGGTGCAGGCCAATCAGTTAATTCATCCTGAACTTTGAGCTTAAGATTTTCAAAATCGATATTAGGATTGGGGGTATTAAAGTGAAGGTTTTTAGGCAGCTTTCTTTTGTTGATAGCTAGAATGGTTTTTATCAAGCCAGCCATACCAGCTGCCCCCTCAAGATGTCCAATATTTGTTTTAACTGAACCAATATGAAGAGGGGCTTTTCGATGTTTACCGAAAAACTCTCCTAGTGCTCTGCACTCAGTAGGGTCACCTAGTTTAGTGCCAGTTCCGTGTGCTTCTACATAATGAACTTCTTCAGGAGCTATACCTGAGTTTTTGTATGCATCTGCCAAAACTTCTTTTTGTCCGGCAGTGCTGGTAGCGGGTAAGTTTTCATTAAACCCGTTATTATTCATAGCACTACCTCTTATTACTGCAAAGATATGATCACCGTCTCTTTCCGCATCTTCAAGTCTTTTTAATAAGATAATCCCTCCTCCTTCACCTCTTACAAAACCATCTGCAGCAGCGTCAAAGGTGCTACAGCTACCTTTAGAAGAAAGTCCTCCAAACTTAGATAGTAGAATGTTTTGATCAGGATCCAGTGTGTGATTAACGCCTCCAACAATGGCATGGCTGATGCTGTTATCCCATAGCGCCTGACATGATAGATGCAAAGCTACTAAAGAAGATGAGCAGCCGGTATCTACTACTAGGCTAGGACCCTTGAAACCAAAGAAATATGAAATGCGGTTAGCAATAATATTTGCAGATTGCCCCATTGCAGAGTGGGAGGATACTTCTGCATTTTTATGTTTTCTAAGATGTTCAAAATCACTCCAAATATTGCCTACATATACCCCTATTTTTTGACCTGCAAGTTGGTTATAAGGTATGTTGCTGTTTTCTATGCATTCCCAAGTGAGCTCCATCATGAGCTTTTGAGAAGGCGTCATTTCAGCAGCCTCGGCAGGAGAAATGTTAAAAAAGAATGGGTCGAATTTATCCAGATCTTCCAGCATGGCAGCATGCCTTTGGTGAGTCTTATCAGGAACGGACTTATCTGGATCGTAATATTCTTCAATATCCCAGCGGCTAATTGGAATTTTTTCTACTGCGTCAATTCCTTTTTCTAGCATATTCCAAAACTCTTGCAAGTTATGTGCTTTAGGAAATCTGCATGAAAGTCCAACAATGGCAATCGGTTTTACACATTTCCCCACATTTTCACTTCTCCCTGGTATCATCGTCGATGGTAATTAATTTTCCATCTATGAAATTATAGGTTTTGGTATAAAAAGTTATAATTAGTTAATCCCATAACCTACTTAGGTAATATAAATGCGTATTTTAAATGATTTTAGATAGGCGTGTAGAGTTGGCTATTGATCTCCCATAAAGAGTTGTATGGAGGATATTATCACATAAATTGGTTACAAAATATAATCGAAGTAATAACTATTGAAAAGATAAATTCTTTGATTATCAAATGATTAGCTTAGCTGTGATTGAGGTGATTAGGAGAGCAACTTATAGTTACGAATTCCAGATCTCCCAAGATTTTTCAGCTTGAATATGCAGCATTTCCAATCCATTCTTAGTGTTGCATCCCATGGTTTTACCATGAAGTAAAAATTGAGTTTCTTCAGGATTATATATTAGATCATAAAGAAAATGGTTCGCGGTGAGTTCGCTGTAAGGTATATCTGGATATTCTTCGGTATTAGGCGACATGCCTAAGGGAGTTGTATTGATAATTAGATTGAACCCTTTAATATAATCACTATTTAGCTTAAGAGTATTGTAGCTTATAGCTGTAGCAGAGTTTGTTCTAGATACATATTGAAAAGGAATATCCATTGATTGAAGAGCTGCAGCTACAGCTTTGCTAGCCCCACCTGTACCTAAAATCAGAGCTTTAAATTTATGCTTGCCAGGGAGCCATTGTTCTAAAGATTGTTTAAAGCCTAGAAAATCAGAGTTATAGCCAATAAGTTCTCCTCTTTCTATTTTTACCACATTTACCGCTCCTACTGCCTCTGCGGTTGGGTCAACGGAATTTAAGTATGGAAGAATCTCTTGCTTGTATGGTATAGTTACATTGAGACCTTTTAGCTCTGAGTGATCTTTAATCAAATTGGTCAACTGGCTAATATCTGCCAAAGGAAAAAGCTCATAAGTATAATTACTTAGACCTAGTTTCATGAATTTTTTAGAAAAGTAATCCTTGGAAAAGGAATGAGAGAGCTTTTTACCTATCAGACCAAATTCAACCATTATTTAGCTGGCTTTACTTTGTAGTTTGCTATTTTTTCAATCAAAACCACCAAAAGAATACCTACCGCTAAGAAGACTATGGATATCAAAATTTGAGGGTCTTTGTTGAAATGCTCCAAGTACTCAGTAGGAAGCACATTTTTGGTGAAAGATACCACTTGCTCTCCATGATGATTTACTCTGTAAGCAGTGGGTATTTTCCATGGCCATACTTTGTTAAGCGAGCCTAGCATAAAGCCGGCTAATAAGGCAATAGCTAGATTGTGATATTTTTTTAATAACCACGAAATAACTCTTACAAAAGAAAGCAAGCCAGTAACACAACCTGCTGCAAAAATTAGAATAGTTACAACGTCTAAATTGCTAAGTGCTTTAAATATGTACTCATATTTGCCTAAAACTAAAAGGATAAAGGAACCAGATATACCTGGTAAAATCATAGCACAAATAGCAATAGCGCCTGATATAAATATGAACCATGCATCAGTAGGCGTGTCGGCAGGTGTAGCTCCAGTTATAAAATAAGCGATAATTACACCTAAAATAAGCGATACAAATACACCAGCTTTCCACTCTTTTACTTCTCTTAATACTAAAATTGCAGAGATGATAATTAAACCAAAGAAAAATGACCATATTGGAATGGGGTGATTATCCAGGAGGTACAAAATGATTTTTGAAAGAGTAGCTAAACTGGTGATAATGCCCAGAAAAAGTGGCAACAAGAAGTTGCCATTAATCTTTTTCCAAAACTCTTTTATTTTAAACTTGAGCAATAATTTAAAGGCATCAAGATCTACAGCTTTAATAGAGTCTAGTAATTCTTCATAGATACCTGTTATAAATGCAATAGTACCACCTGATACACCCGGTACTACGTCAGCTCCACCCATACCTAAACCTTTAAGGTATATGAGTAAGCTCTTTTTATATTTGCTCATTAGATGTCGGAATTATAGGTTATTCTGTAATGAAAGAAAATGATTAAATGTATCTCCCCTTAATCCCAACCTGATTGTTTCTAGTGGTATTATTTCATTTGGAGCTATGTTTCCAAGGTTAACATTAGAGCCTAAAAGCTTAATGAACCACACTTGCTGTGCTTTTTGTGGAGCTTCCCAAATGATTTTTTCAAATGGTATTTTTGTTAAAATTTCCTGAACCAAACCGGATCTTACTTCTCCTGTAGATCTAAATAGGCCTACATTTCCACTTTCTCTTGCTTCACCGATAACCTTCCATGCTCCTGCATCTAGTTCTTCCTGCATCAGTTTAATCCACTGATATGGAGGAATGATTTTTTCTTCATCCTTGGAGCCAACTTCAGAAAGTACTGTGACTTGCTCAGAAAGCTTATGAATGTAATCACACTTTTTATCATGATCTAACTCAATAGAACCATCTGACACTTCTGCGTACTGTAAATCATATTTATCCAGCACTTTTCTGTAGTCATCAAATTGACCTCTTGTGATAAAAGCTTCAAATAAGGTTCCTCCAAAATATACAGGAATACCAGCATCGTGATAGACCTTGATTTTTTCTTTAAGATTTGGAGTTACATAGGACGTGGCCCAGCCAAATTTCACAATATCTACATAATCACCGCAGATGCTAATAAAATCTTCTGCTTCTCTTATGCTTAGACCTTTGTCCATGGCCATAGTAAAGCCATATTGCCTGGGCTTAATAGTGCGCTCAGGAACGTTTTTCAAAGTATAATTCATTATGAATTTTCTTTTCTAAATTGGTTAATGATTTTATACAATGCTTTTTGAGTTTCTAACCGAGGGAAAAACTCAAGAAGAACTTCATGCATATCAAAGTCCAAAATTAAGGCATTTTCTAGATAATTAAAGGCTTCTTTATATTTTCCGGCACTTATTAGATAAGCGGTAAGCCTGTAAAAATACTCAGGGGCGTCTGGAGCCTCTTCTAGGCCACTTAAAATGAGTTCAATTGCTTTTTCATATTCTCCTTGCTCGTAATAAATATAGGACCAGTCCATCCAGATTTCTTTGTCATCAGGAGTGAGCATACTTGCTTCTTCATAAGCATCTATGCTAGATACTATATTGCCTATATTATATTCTGTTTGTGCCACAGCCTTCCAGTACTCTGCATTTTCGTGGTCAAGTTTCAGTGCTTTATTGTAGAAATGCAAGGATTGATACCACTTTTCTTGTTGGAACAGGCATTTTCCTGCACCAAACCATGCTTCATCGTATAGATTATCTAATTTTGTAGCTTTTTGAAAGTATTTTAGACCTAACTCATATTGCTCCATGTTTTCATAAACAATGGCTATTTGACAATATACTTCGGGGCTAGGTCCTTCTATATCAAGAGTTTTTATATATGCATCTAGTGCTTTAGGAAATTTCTCCATTTGTAGGTAGGTATTTCCCATGTTAAAGTATGCTGAAGAGAAATTTTCTTCAATAACTACAGCATATTCGTAGGCTCCTATTGCATTTTCATATTCTCCAAGCTTGTTATATACTATGCCCAGGTTATACCAGGCAGCTTGAGAGTAAGGGTCAGCGTCTATAAATTTTTTATAGTACGAAATACTACTCTCCAATTCACCACAAAGGTCAAGGCAATAAGCTAACTCATAGAGGGCTCCATCATGCAGGATGTTTTCCTCAATGGCCGTTTTGTAGGCTTTGATAGCCTCTAAGTATTCTTCTTTGCTTTGATGAGCCAGTCCTATACTATAAAAAACTTCATCTCGCTCTTCAGTGAAAGGAAGTGCTTTGAGATAGGCTTCTATAGCGGCATCATAGTCTGCCCTCAAAGAAAATATTGATCCTTGTAGAAAGTATATTTCAGCATCATTAGGCTGGAATGATTCTGCTTTATCCAGTAATTCTAAAGCCTCATTGTATTCTTCTAGATTAGATAGTATTTGAGCCTTAGTGATGAGTAATTCTGTAGAGAATGGATACTGATCAGCTGCAATATTAACCGCTGTAAGGGCTTTTTTATATTGTCCTCTATCCAAGTAGATACCTATTATCTGTTCAAACCCTTCGAGTTCAAAAAAATAATTAGCTCTGTTTTTTATATGATCTTCGAACCTTTTTACGAGTTCGTTTTCTTCTTTTTTCTTAAAGTTTTCAGCCATTCAATCTCCTCGAAAAGTTTAAACAATTTAAATAAAATAATCTTTTTTTTTAAAAAAGATTAAAGGTGCATTTTAATTTGTATTCTTCTTCAAATAAAACTCGCAGATCCAATCAATGGTATCAGAAAGAGGCACAAAGGTATAATTTAGTTCACTCTTGATCTTGCTATTATCAAAGTATATTTTGTTTTTACTAAGTCTCGCTGTCTCTTTGGTTATAACGGGCTCTTTACTAGAGAATAACGATTTTATTTTCTGCAGAATTAGCGCTGTCATGGTCATCCATTTTCCTGCTTTTATATTTGGCGCTTTTTTGTTCATTTTTTCTGCCGTTAACTCGAAAAAATCTTTATAGCTCAGAGCTCCTCCGTTAAGAATATATCTGCTTCCACTTAAACGGGTGTCGAGCATTTTTATTATTATGTTTACAACATCCCTGAGATCAACATAGTTTAAAGTCCCTTCAGTATAGAATGGCTTTTCATCCCATACATATTTTATCAGCTTAGCACTACTTTTTTCCCAGTCACCAGGGCCAAGTATAAGAGATGGGTTTAAAATGACAGCATTTAGCCCTTCTGCCATACCTCTCCATACTTCTAATTCCGCTTGATATTTAGTTTCTGCGTAGCGGGTAGACCAAGCTCCATTATCCCATTTTTCAGATTCATCAATAGTACCGGAGGGTTTGGATCTGCCAATAGCAGCTACAGAACTGAGATGAATAAAGTATTCTATGTTTGCTGATAATGATAGGTTGACAAGGTTTTCAGTGCCTTCTACATTAACTCTATATATCTTGTCTTTTTCTTTGGGAGAGTAAGAAACTATAGCGGCACAATGAATAATAATATTTACTTTTTCTATGATAGGCTCTAGCTCTTGAGGGTTTCTCAAATCACCATGCTCTAGCTGAATGGAGTCTTTGATATCACTTAAGAGGCTGAGATCACTAGTTTTTCTTACCAAACCAATAAAGGGCAGTTTGCGTTGTAAGAGCATTCTGCATACATAACTACCTACCAGGCCGTTGGCTCCTGTTACTAAAATCATTATAGACGCTCGTTTAGTAGTGGCAAATCTAACGCCTTTTTATAATATTTCTCAGTCACTGATTTTTGCATTACGGCAAAGTGCTTAAGGTTATGGCAATCACTACCGATGAAATGTACTAAGCCTTTGTCTACTAATTTTTCAGCAGTCTTTTTCACTTCTTTAGAATAGTAGCCTGAGAAGGAATTGATGTTCACTTGCATGAGTACCCCTCTATTAATGAGGTCTTCTATTTTAGAAAAATCGCTATGAATATAAGCGTAGCGTTCCGGATGTGCCATAATTGGGTTTAGTCCTTTTGATTTGGCTTCAAAAATGAATTCTTGAAGGTAAAACGGCTCATTCATAAACGAGGTTTCAAAAAGGAAATAGTTGTCGCCGAAGGTGAGGAGCTTTTCCGGTTTTTTAGAAACCATTTCGACTAGGTTTTCATCTAAATAATATTCGGCACTGGCCTGCAAGTCTATATCTATCTCATTCTCTTGGATTTCCTTTTGTAAGGACTTGAGTTGATCCAAAATGGTCTCAGGTGTATTATCATAGAAATCATACATCACATGTGGGGTTGTTATGATTTTATTATATCCTAAGCTTTTGAGACCTTTAATGATTTCTAATGCTTCTGAGAAACTCTCTACACCATCATCTAACTGTGGCAGTAAGTGAGAGTGAAGATCCGTTTTAAGAAACTTTTTAGGGCTAGTATTTTTCTTTTTGAATATGTTAAACACCTTTTATGAATGCGTGCTTTATTTTGTTAATGAACCCTTTTGGTTTTTCTTCATAATAACCATAACCATAGCTTCTGGCTCCTACTATTGAAGTAGCATTCATGATTACGGCCAAGTTATTAAAGTTATTTACCTTAACCAGTTTGTTTAAGGTGTTCATAAAGATTTTTTTTGAATAATTTGATCTAACAATATACAGACTTAGATCGGCTTTTTTCATAGCAATAACGCCATCAGTAACTAAACCTACCGGAGGTGTGTCTAGCACTATTACATCATAGTGTAGCTTTAATTCCTCCAAGAGCTGATCGAATTCGCCATTAATTAACAATTCTGATGGATTTGGAGGGGTAGGGCCTGATGGGATAAAGTCCAGATTTTCGATTTCGGATTTTTGGATAGATTCTGCTATTGTATGTCTATCTATTAAAATGGTGCTAACGCCTTTGGATGACTCTTCTCTATTGAATGCTGAGTGAACCCGTGGTTTGCGCATATCTAAGTCTAAAACTATTACCTTCTTTTTAGAGGCAGCTATTATACCACTTAGGTTAACAGAAATGAAAGTTTTACCCTCTCCACTAACCGTGGAAGTTACAGCAATAACCTTCTTCTTATTTTTTGGGATAAGAAATTCAATATTGGTTCTTATGGTTCTTAAAGATTCGCTTACAGCCGACTTAGGTCTTTTGTTGATGATTAGCTGAGTTTCAACTATTTTCTCCTGGCTTTTAGGTACACTGCCAAGTATTGGTGCGTTGGTGAGTCTTTCAAGCTCTTTTACTCCGTTTATACGATTATGAAGAACATATCTCAGCATCACAAAAATAAAGCTTAGCACAAGTCCGGTAACCATGCCTATTCCTTGGATAATTCTCACATTGGGAGAAATGGGAATGGAGGGTATGAAAGCCGGTGATAGGATTTTGAAGTCTGTGGTAGTACCTGCTTGAGCAATTTGATACTGGGCTTTGCTTTGCATCAAAGAGAGGTAAAATTCTTCATATAGATTAAAGAAACGCTCGTTTTTGTTATATTCAGTGCTTTTTTCAGGTAATTTGGCAAAATCCTGTTTTAATCTGCTTTGTCTATCGTTGAGGCGGATTAAGTCTTTCTGATAGTTTTCTTTAAGGCTTTCAAGGTGTGATGTTAAACTGTTTTGGAGCTCCGCAATTTGTAAATTCACTCTTTTTACCGCGTAGGTACTGTCACTGTAAGAGAGCTGAATGTTTTTCTTTTTCTTGACCAAATCCTGAAGTTCATGAAGCTTATCTTGAAAGGATATAGGAAAAGCACTTAAATTGTTGTTAAGAAGCTCTTCGCTCGATTCATTTTTTACTTTGGTAAGTAAGTCAGCCGTTATATTTATTTTTTTGTTAAGCTCATATTTTTGTGAATCGAGCATGTTTATGAGCATTATAGTTTGCCTAAGATCATTGTCAAGGTCATTCGTTCTGTTCTCAATAGTGAAGTTTTCAAAATAATTTTCATAGCCCTCAAGGTGCATTTCTATTTGTCTCAGCTCTTTATTTAGCCACTCTATCTTTTGATTATTTTCAAGGTTTTTTTCTTGTTCTGTATAGTTAAGGTAGAGTGTGTCGATAGCGTTTACAAGGTCCTTCGCCTTTTGTGGATTATAATCTCTAAATCCTACCTTAATAGTATTAGCCTGGAGGTTTAGAGGTTCAACAGAAATGTTTCTAGCCAAATATTGAATCTGGGCTTCTTTGCTGTTTATAACAAAAAAGAAATTTTGATCACCCTTAGGCTCGTAATAATTGGTGAGAGATATGCTCAAATCTATGAGCTCAGTACTTACTTTCTGGTCAAAGCGATATTTTTGGTCATAATCTTCGTTTTCAGAGCCTGTGAAGTTGATCGTGTAGTTTTTATCATCAAGAATTTTCAGATAAATCCTTCTGTCATAGAGCGATGGATCTTTTAAAGTGTAAGAAACAACAAAAGGGGAAGTTCTAAATTTCTCGTCTATAAGTACATTACCAGAGGTGTAATAGCTAATGCTTAAATCAATGGTTTGGATAACTTTATCGAAGAAAAGTCGTGATTTGAGTAGTTCGATTTCGCCAGAAATGACATTGATATTTGAATTGTCGTTAATGCCCGGCAGACCTAATTCGGAAGCTTCTGATTTTACATCTAATTTTAATTCTGATTGAGACTCATACAGAGGTTTGGTCCATCTTACATAGAGGTAGGCGATAACATTGGTGGTAAGGAGTATAAGCATTATCCAGATTATACTTTTTCTGAATACTGCATATGCTTTATCTTGGTCAAAAGCTTCTAAAGATTTGTTAGATTCCTTTTCCACGTTAATTATTAAGGCTGATTATTACAGCTACTAGAGATGCTACACTGCTTAAAATTGAAATTATGGGGCCATTGTCTCTGATAAACTCAGTAAATGGCTTTTTCAATGGTTCAATGTAGATAATGTCTCCGTTTTGTACTATCATGTTTGACTTTAAGTACCCGTCTATGGTAGATAAATTAATCAAATATACTTCTTCTCCTCTTAGTAACCTGATATTATTGACTTTAGCTGTTTCTTTGATGGATTTAGAAAGAGCAATTATCTCAGTTACTTTTAAATTTTCATTCTCTAAAGGGATTACTTCTCCACCCTGATCTGAGCCGAGTAAGGTTACTCTTTTGTTTAGAAAAGTTAATCTTACAAAAGGTTCTGTATAAAACTTAGCGTACTTTTTTGCAATAATTTGTTCTGCATCAGCTATGGAAAAACCTTGTAACATTAAAGGCTCTAACATAGGGAATTTGACAAAGCCATCCACATTTACTAAGTACTTAATGCCTGCAGTGGGTGATGCTGTATTGCTTTCTGAAGATTTTCCTGTCTGGGTTAATTGATTTTCAGGGTCAATAAGTTGCTCTCCGTTTTGGGTGTAAACGGAAAGCTTAAGGTAGTCATTACACTCTATGACATAGTTACTTTCTGCTTTTAAAACCTCTTCGTTGAGCTTTGAAAGCTTATTGTCATATTCTTTGAACATTACGGTGTTCTTAGAGGCTCCACATGAGCACAAGGTAAGAATGACTCCGAAAAAAAATAAGTTCTTCAAATTGTTGCGCTAGTTAATTTAAAACAGCCTTTTCAAATTCAGCTAAAGTTGGTAGTTCTAGGTCCTTATCTGAAACAATAGGTGTGCTTACTTGCCAATCAATATTTAAATCAGTGTCATTATAAATAATACCACTTTCAGATTCTTTATGATAGAGGTTACTGCATTTATAACTGAAAATGCTGTCTTCCAGTGCCGCAAAGCCATGAGCAAAACCATCAGGTACCATTAGGGCATTGTTTTTATCACTTTCCAGTAAGCAATAATATACTTGCTTGTAAGTTTTGGAGTCGGGACGTAAGTCTACTACAACATCTAGCACCTTCCCTGTTACAACTCTTACAAGTTTAGCCTGAGCATAAGGGGCATGTTGCAGATGCAGCCCTCGAATGACATTTTTTTTAGAGAATGACTGGTTGTCTTGAACAAAATTGTAATTTATTCCAGATTCGCTTAATTTTTTCTCATTGTAAGATTCGAAGAAAAAACCTCTGTCATCATTAAAAATGCTTGGATGTATTTCATATAGGCCAGATATGCCGGTTTCTTTAATGGTCATTGGTGGATTAGTTTATCGATTAGTACACAATAAACCTCTAAGTTAGCATTAGAGTTCTGAGAATTAAAGCTTATCTATTAAATTCTGCTATGGATTTTAGGTATCTGTCAATAACTATTTGCTCGCTAAACTCCTTTTCGACCTTTTTCCTTCCGTTTACGCCGAAGGTTTCTATTTCTTTGTCTGTTAAAACGCTCATATTATGCATTTTTAGAGCAAGATCATCTGCATTTTTGAGTTCACATAAGAAACCATTATAATTATTTTCAACTACGTTGTTACATCCTGGTACGTCCGTGGCTATTATAGGCTTGGCAGAACTGGCTGCTTCTAGCAAGGTTCTGGGAGTCCCTTCTCTATATGAGGGTAATACGATGCAATCTGCATTTTTTATAAAAAACCTTACATCATTGGTGGTGCCTAGATACTCAATGGTGTTTGAGGTTATCCACTCGTCGATGATTTCAGTTTTAATGCCTCTCTTGTGTTCTGGGTCTTTCGCTCCTAATATTTGGAAGCGAGCATTGAGCCCGGATTTTTTTAACTGTTTTACGGCATTTATAAATTCTATGACGCCTTTATCATGAATAAGTCTTGAGATGAGGAGGAACGTAAATGGAGTATTTCTCTGAAAGGCCATAGGAGGGAAGTGGGTTAAGTCAATTCCTGATCCTGGAATTACATCACTTATCCCTTTTTTTATGAGTTTCTTTTCTATAAATAAATCATAGTCATGGTGGTTTTGAAAGAACACTTTTTTAGGGAACCTGAAGGCAATTTTATACATCAATAAGGCAATTGAAGACACTATGCCTTTTTGTAAAAACACAGTTCCTAGCCCACATACGTTGTTTATGGCTGGGAATTTTAAAGACGCAGCAGCCATGGTACCATAGATGTTTGGTTTTATAGTGTAGTGCAATATGATGTCAGGCTGAATTTCTTTATAAATACCCCTTAGTTCTAGAAATAAAGCAAAATCTTTGATTGGATTAGCGCCTCGGCTATCCATTTTAACCGGATGGAAAATACATCCAGCCTCTTTGATCTTATGCGTGTAGTCATCCACCGGAGCGACAACATATACCGTATGATTTTGCTCTTGTAATGCTTTGATCAGATTCATTCTGAAGTTATAGACATTCCAAGATGTGTTTAATACAATAGCAACCTTCATTCCACCAGCTAGTAATTCTTTAAACTAAATAAATTTCCTCGCGTTATTCTATAAATTTGAATTGAGGGAAAACTTATTTTAGTTTTATATCAAAATTGTTTTTTAAGTAACCATTTCTTACATGAGCGTAAGCATCCTGTAATATTATTTAAGTTAAACATATTCCCTAATATTGTAAATTAAATTATTATTATCTTTAATAGAATATGGATACAGTGAGTAGAAATAAAGATGAGAAGGGTGTGCTGGTAACTGTAGCGGAAAAAGGGCTTGACGAGGTGATTATTAATGAACACCTGGATGAGTTGGCATTTTTAGCTTCTACGGCACATATTACTACGGAGAAAGTCTTTATCCAAAAATTGGATAAGCCTGATATAAAGTCTTTTGTAGGAAAAGGTAAATTAGAAGAGATAAAGCAATATATCATTAGCAGAGATATTGATATTGTTATTTTTGACGATGATTTATCGCCAAGTCAGTTGAGGAACCTCGAGAGAGAGCTCAATTGCAAATTGTACGACAGAAGTTTATTGATCCTAGATATATTTCTTAATAGAGCCCAAACTGCGCAAGCAAAAACCCAAGTAGAGCTGGCCAGGTATCAGTATCTTATGCCTAGGCTTACCAGAATGTGGACTCACTTGGAAAGGCAGCGTGGAGGAACAGGTACTCGTGGTGGTGCTGGTGAGAAAGAAATTGAAACAGATAGGCGAAATATCAGGAATCAGATATCTGTATTAAAGAAGAAGCTGGAGAAAATAGAAAAGCAAAACGAGGTACAGCGAAAATCAAGAAGTGGGATAGTGAGAGTGGCTCTAGTGGGCTATACAAACGTAGGTAAATCTACTTTAATGACTCTATTAAGTAAGAGTGATGTAAAAGCAGAAGATAAGCTATTCGCTACTGTAGATGCTACTGTTAGAAAGGTAGTTTTTGAGAATATTCCTTTTTTATTATCAGATACGGTAGGTTTTATACGCAAGTTACCTCATCACCTTATAGAATCTTTTAAGTCTACCTTGGCAGAGGTAAAAGAGGCAGATATATTATTACATGTGGTAGATGTGGCTCATCCTGCGTTTGAAGATCATATCAAGGTAGTGAAAGAGACATTGAAAGAGCTTGAGGCACTTGATAAACCCACTATCTATGTGTTTAATAAAGTGGATCTATTGGAAGATGAGGTGAGAGAGGGAGTGGAAAATATGCATATTGCTAATATTGCTAATGATGATGAGAGAGTTTTCATCTCTGCCGAAAAGAAGATCAACATAGATCAACTTAGAGAGAAGATATTAATAGCAACGAAAAATAAACATTATCAGATTTATCCTAATTCTCTGAGTGATGTTACATGGTAATTATGTCGTCTTTAATTAAAGACGCATAATTTCTTTAACAGCTTTAAGCTGAGTGACTACTTTTTCATGTTGATTTAGAACCTCACTAAGTTCACTAATAATTTCTTGAGTGAGTTCTTTTAAGTCGTTATAGGCAGATTCCTTTTCACCTTTATTAAAATCTCGCTGAATATTACCTAATGCCTGTAAATATAGTGAGATGTCTTTTAAAGATGCCGTAGAAGTGGGTTCTTGATTATTCGTTTTTTCGTATAGTTCATTTACGCTTACATCCAGGATGTTGGCCAGTACATTTAATACATCCATATCCGGGGCAGTTTTACCATTTTCCCAGGAAGATATAGTTCCTTGTCTGAATTTTTTACCTATACGCTTGTATACTTCATTTCGCAGGTCATGCTGGGTTAGCCCTTTCTTCTTGCGGAAAAAAGCAATTTTATTTGCAGTAGTCGTCAAAGTAATAACACCTTAATTAGAGTTAATGATAGTGAGTTTTGCTAAAATAAACTATTTAGAATTTTAAATATAAGAAAAAATATTATTGTTCCATTTCCGATACACTATGAAAAAAAATGAATGGAATGAAGAATATTTTGGTTAAAAATACGATATATATTTTGAGTAATACGTATAAAAACTTACATTTGGTTGAATAAAAATTCTATATAGCGTTTATTTGAAGTGTAATTAATCACTAAAACGTATATTTCATCAACTAAACCTTAAATACCGAGATGATATCAATAGACAACTATCCGCGTTTAGAATTTTTTGTTCACTCAGCTCAAGGAGATCTTATAGAAGAGTCCTTTAAGCATGTAGAAAAGCTACCAATATGCTGGGTGGCTTGTGAGGAGCTGGAAATAGAGTATGGAAAGATCTTTGAAGAGATTGGATTGGAAGTGGAAATGAATGGAGGTCAGCTGTTTTACACAGATATGCACACTAAAGAAGTTATTGCAAAGATTTCGTTTAGTCAGGATTTAGTAGATATGAGAATAACAGCCTAAAGAGGCTTTTAAGATATTAAAAATACCCACCTGGGTTTAGGTTGAACGTCATCTAGAGGAGGTAAAACGTTATCTCCTCGGATGACATTCTTTTTATAGGGTACTGGGTTTTTTACTAAAAACGTCTCTAACTTGGCTTAAAAGAAAATTTCATTAACTTTGCGATCCATTAAATAAGCCGGCCCCGTAGTTCAATGGATAGAATAAGAGTTTCCTAAACTCCAGATACAGGTTCGATTCCTGTCGGGGCTACAAAATCTAATCATCCAATAATAATCGACCTTTTTATTATAAGTATTTGATTATCAATGACTTTTCATATTTCTTTGAAAGCCCTTCTCATAATGATTACAGCTCTTTTCTTGTAGAAGATTCCCAAAACGGAGGATTTTATGTCGGTTTACATGACATGATTTATTTTGAGACCGACATTTCTCATGGTAAGCAGTTAGAGCGCAAGGGCCATATGAAGATACGATAGACAGACCATTGCTGACCCACAGAGGATTGTTTTGCCTCAACTCACGAATGGGACTTGCATAAACGCAGCTGTATTTATTGATGACAGTCCGGCTTAGGTCTTCTATGGTAATGGAGAATGTTATTATGCCAACCTCAAAAAAAATTGATTGAGATAGATGGGTAATATTAAACAAGTGAAATTTTAAGGGTTTGAATTTACAGAAGCTCCATGGTTACATAAGTATGAAGGGATGCATTACTTGTCCTATGCAGAAAGGCAGGCCTGTCAGAAAGTTTGAGCTTAGTCTGCTTTCTGCAGGTACAAGGCCTTTCAAATGTGCTTAACTTTTGATAAAATGGTCTTTGTCTTTTTACTGAAATAGCAATCCTAATTGCCTTTCATGAGCAATATTGTATGGATTTAAGCCCTTATAGTAAATTAGAAGTTGAAATTCGCCGGGTTTGGTCCTAGCCGTCTATCTTGGTTAAGGTTGTCTATTTCTTGCATATCCTTCTCCGATAGTTGAAAGTCAAATATATTCGCATTTTCCTCTATTCTGTCAGGGTTTGAGCTTTTCGGTATAGTAGCTATTCCTTTTTGCAGATCCCACCTTAAAATTACCTGAGCTACTGTTTTATTATATTTATTTCCTATTGCTGCTAATGCTTCATTATTTAAGTCACCCTGCATGAGAGGACTCCATGCTTGTGTTTTTATTTCATTTCGATGACAGAAATCAATAAGATCTTGCTGTATTAGCTTAGGGTGGAACTCGAATTGATTAACCATAGGCTTGATCTTACAAGTTTGGAAAAGATCTTCAAGGTGATCCGTTAAAAAATTGCTAACACCTATGGCCTTTATTTTCCCTTCTTCATAAAGAGTTTCTAAGGCTCTCCAAGTGTCTTGGTATTTTTCTTTTACGGGCCAGTGGATTAAAAAAAGGTCAAGATATTTGAAGTCTAACTCGTTTAAAGAGTGATGAAAGGCCTTTATTGTGGAGTCGTAGCCCTGATCGCTATTCCATACTTTACTGGTAATAAATATCTCTTCTCTTTTAAGAGGGGAGGAGGCAATGGCTTTACCTACACCTTTTTCGTTTTTATACATAGCAGCTGTATCAATAGCTCTATAACCTGTAAATAGAGCATGTTTTACGGCTTGTATTACTTCATCTCCTTTGGCTTTATATACCCCCAGGCCCAAATAGGGCATTTCTACTCCATTTTTAAGCGATAGGGTTCCGTTTAGGTTAGATATATTCATGGTGTTAATCTTAATAATTAGTTTTTCTTATAAAAATCAACAACTTTTTCATACGCTTGTTTACGCTGTAGATTTTGATCAAATAACAGCGGATAGTTTTTTCTACCTGGCACCGGGTAGGTATCAAGCCAGCTGTATTGATCTGAAATATTCCAGAAAGTAACTCCGGTTAGCGTATTTTTATAATCTCTAAAAACTCTAAAGAACATCTCATATTGATCAGTTTGGCGCTTTTTTAGCTCAGGAGTATAGTCATCTTTTTCTCCTTCCCTTTTTTCGCGAACATTCTTTTCCCAAGGGTATATAGAAACATCTAGTTCTGTGATTTGTACCTTCAAACCTAGTGAGGAGTAGCTGTCAATGGCTTGTCTTAGTTCATTTTCTGTGGGTTCAAATATGGACCAGTGTCCCTGTATGCCAACTCCATCAATTGGCACTTCGTTATCTATAAGTTTTTTTAAAAATTTATAGAGTCGTCGTCTTTTTTCAGGCCTTACTATGTTATAATCATTGTAGAAAAGCTTAGCGTTAGGATCAGCTTCATGAGCATACTGAAAGGCCTTGGCTACGAATTCTTCACCACTGATCTGATACCATTCAGATTCTCTGAAAATTTTTGTAGAATCATCAGCTACAGCTTCATTTACTACATCCCAGGCATAAATATCTCCTTTGTATCTTTTAACCACGGTGTAGATGTGCTCCTTAAGTCTTTTTAATAAAGCCTTCTTGCCTATTGTATTCCCTAGGCTATCGGTAAATAGCCAATCTGGAGTTTGTTGATGCCAGCATAGTGCATGCCCGCGTAGTTTCATGTTATTTTTTCTGGCAAAAGCCACGATTTTATCAGCATCTTTCCAATAATAGGTGTTAGGCTCAGGGTGAATTGGTCCCATTTTCATGACATTTTCAGGCGTCATACTATTAAACTCATTGATGATTAGTTTTGATTGCTCGCCCTCGAGTGCCTCTGGATATACAGCGACGCCTACTGGAAAGTAATCCTGATAATAATCCTTTAAACCCATTATAGAGTCTGTAGACGAATGTGAAGAAGTTTCTTTTGCTCCTTTCTGACAGGATAGGAAGACAGACATGAAAATAAGAATAAAAAATATTGTACTGATATTCAGTGAGCTGTGGTTGTTCATTTCTAAGTATGATAGATTTTCATTAATTTAAACAATCGATTGCGTAAACGAAAATAAAGAGTTAGTTTAAACTCAGCAAAGGATTGAAATTTTGATTTAGTTCGATAAAACATGAAACTAAATGATTATCTAATTTTAGAAATTAAATTTTATTTTTTTATCATTTCATAAATTATATATTTGTGTACAATCGATTGCACAACTCTTTTTGTGCTTGTAGAAATCGATTGAGGTAAAATATTCGGTTAGACAGATTTGGTATGATATATAAACTGAAAACGATTGAGAAGACAATGGTTTGCATTATTCTTACTCTGGTCATGGGTTGTGGCCAGAAGAGTAATGTTAAGACCATAAAATTGGCTCATGGGCTTGATGTATCTCATCCTGTGCATGTTGCCATGGAGTTCATGGCAGATCGTGTGGAGGAAAAATCTAAGGGTACCTTAAAAATAGATATATATCCTAGTCAGCAGCTGGGAACCGAGCGCGAATGCCTGGAATTGCTTCAGATAGGTAGTTTAGGCATGACAAAAGTGTCTACCGGTGTTCTTGAGAATTTTGCTCCAGGCATGAAAGTGTTTGGTTTACCATTTTTATTTCGTGATAGAGAGCATTATTACAATGTATTAGATAGTGATTTGGGACAAGAACTGTTGGGAGAGGGCAAGAAATACTGGTTAAAAGGTATAGCCTATTATGATGCCGGTAGCCGTAGTTTTTATACTATAAATAAACCAATTCATACCCCTGAGGATCTTAAGGGATTGAAGATTAGGGTGCAGGAAAGTGCTTCTTCTATAGACATGGTAAAGGCTCTTGGAGGTTCACCTACTCCTGTTTCTTGGGGAGAGTTGTACACTGCCTTACAACAAGGAATTGTAGATGGAGCGGAGAATAATCCTCCTAGTTTTTATCTCTCGCACCATTATGAGGTATGTAAATATTACACCATAGATGAGCATACCTATCTGCCAGACGTTTTAGTAATGAGTACTGTGGTGTGGGATCAGCTTTCCGAAGAGGAGAGGAAATGGCTGCAAGACGGGGTAGAGGAATCAGTGAAATATCAGCGTACTTTATGGCAAAAGGCAGAGAAAGATGCTATTGAGGCTGTAAAAGCAGATGGCGTAGAAGTTATTTATCCGGATAAGCAGCTCTTCAGTTCTAAGGTGGAAGAGATGTATGATTCCTATGGCTCAGAAGCCAGAATGAATAGTTTGATTCAAAAAATCAAGAACACAAAATGATAAAGGTTATAAATAGAGGCTTATCCTATGTGCTGGTAATTTTAATGGTGGTCATGGTTCTAGATGTATTGTGGCAGGTGTTTTCCAGATATATTTTAGTGTCTCCAAGTTCTTTTACTGATGAATTGGCTCGATTTCTCTTGATATGGATTGGCGTATTAGGAGCTGCCTATGCTTCTGGCCAGGGGAGTCACTTAGCCATTAATCTTTTGTCTGATAAGCTAAACGAAAAGCAGCAGGTGCGTTTGAAAGTTCTGCAAAACTTACTGATTTGCATATTTGCTTTTACAGCTATGATTTTAGGCGGAGGTCGCTTGGTGTATATAACTTATATGCTATCTCAGAATTCTCCCGCTTTAAACATTCCACTTTTTGTCATTTATGCCATAATTCCTATTAGCGGTGTGCTGATACTTATTTATAAACTAGCAGAAATCATTTCTCCAAAAAACATTTCCGATGGCCATTGAAGTTATAATACTAGTAGTTACTTTCTTAATATTTCTGGGGTTAGGTTTACCAGTAGCCTGGAGCATAGGTTTATCTACTTTATTAACTATGCTTGTTTCAATTGATTCTATTCCGGCCTTTACTACCGTAGCTCAGCGTATGGCTACAGGGCTTGATAGTTTTGCGCTATTGGCTATTCCATTTTTTGTGCTCTCAGGCCAGATTATGAATCAAGGAGGAATAGCCAATAGATTGATTGCTTTTGCTAAGGCTTTAGTGGGCTCTTTTCCGGGAGGCTTGGCCTATGTGAATATTATAGGAGCTATGCTCTTTGGCGCCATTTCCGGTTCTGCAGCAGCAGCGGCCTCTGCTATAGGAGGTATTTTAGGTCCTAGAATGGAGAAGGAAGGCTATCCTAGAGAATTTGGTGCAGCTATTAATATTACCAGTGCCACTACAGGTCTGATTATTCCTCCTTCAAATATTCTTATTGTGTATTCATTGGCTAGTGGTGGGGCTTCTATTACAGCCCTGTTTCTGGCAGGTTATATTCCAGGTATTATCACAGGGCTGGTACTTATGGCGGTGGCTGCTTATTGGGCCAAAAAGAAAAATTACCCTACAGGCTCTAGAACTACTTTCAGAGACTTGATACTGAAGTTTTTTGATGCTTTACCTAGTTTGTTTTTACTGGTTGTGGTAATTGGAGGTATTGTTACAGGCATATTTACTGCTACAGAAGCATCGGGTGTAGCCGTTCTATATACTTTTGTTTTGTCTTTGATATATGGAGAAATGAATAAGGAGCGGTTTTTTGATATTTTTATCAAGTCCATTTTAACAACTAGTATTGTTCTTCTTCTTATCGGTACTTCTATGAGTATGTCATGGGTTATGGCTTATGCCGATATCCCTCAGTCATTTAGCGAAGCATTGCTGCAACTAAGTGATAATAAGTTTGTGATACTTTTAATCATTAACCTTATACTTCTTTTTATAGGTGTGTTTATGGATATGACACCAGCCGTATTGATTTTTACTCCTATATTTTTACCTGTAGTAAAAGATTTGGGTATGGATCCTATTCATTTTGGAATAGTAATGGTGCTCAATCTGTGTATAGGCTTATGTACCCCACCTGTAGGTTCGGTATTGTTTGTGGGGGTAGGAGTAGCTAAGACCTCCATACAAAAAGTGATAAAGCCATTGCTTCCACTTTTCGTGGCCATGCTGCTAGTACTTATTCTTGTTACTTACATTCCTCAGCTTAGTTTATGGCTGCCTAATGTATTCGGGTATTAATTAACTACATGTGGTTAAAAGAGAAAGGCGGAGTGAATTTACACTCCGCTAAATGCATTAAATCCACCATCTACAGGAATTACAGCTCCAGTAATAAAGCTTGCTGCATCAGAACATAGAAACTGGACGATGCCGTTCAGTTCAGTGATATCTCCAAATCTACCCATGGGGGTTTTATTGATGATTTTTTCGCTTCTTTCAGTGAGTTCTCCATTTTCTTTGATTAGGAGTTTTCTATTTTGTTCGCCTATAAAGAAGCCTGGGGCTATGGCGTTAACCCTCACCTTGTCACCGTATTTATGAGCCATTTCACAAGCTAACCATTGAGTAAAGCCATTAATGCCAGATTTGGCTACGGTATAGGCTGGTACTCTGGTAATAGCCGAGTAAGCGGCCATGGAAGATACATTGATGATTGACCCAGAACCTTTTTTTGCCATGACTTTACCGAAAATGAGGGAGGGATATATAGTGCCGTTAAGGTTTAAATTCAAAGCCTCATCTAAATTATCAGGCTTAAGATCAAATACTTCTTGATCAGGCTGTAAAGTAGCTCCACTGGTATTTCCTCCCGCCGCATTAACGAGAATATCAATACTTCCAAATTTTTCTAGAATATCATCTGCCGCTTTTTTTAAAGCGTCATTGTCTAATACATCACAAGTGAGGCCCATAACCTCAGTATTAAGGGATTTAAGTTTGTTTACAACTTCTTCTACCTTATGCTCGGTTCTCCCTATTATGACCATTTTTGCCCCAGCTTTGGCAAAGCCTTCTGCTATATTACTACCTAGCACACCGGAGCCTCCTGTGATTACTGCTACTTTATCTTTAATGCTAAAATCTGCCATTGATTGTGTTGATTAATATTTATGCTTTTTAGGCTATTCAAAAATAGATACGCCTACAAGAAAACGCAACCGGTTGTGTAAAAAGGTGTTGTCATACTTAGTGAAATGGTTTAGGTTCACCTCAAAACGCAATTAAACCAATATTAGCTTCGGTTTCCATACATATTCCGTGATTATAGTATGCTCTTGTGATGACAAATTTTTAACAATTTGCTGCAATTATGCGCACAAGATAAAAAGTTTAAGCAGATTACACAATCGATTGCGTAATTTTTATTATATTGATTTTGATAGAAATATTAATAAAGAAGGATTTAATGAAGAAGTTCAACCATTGCAATGGTTACCATTTACGAAAATGATGGAGAAATGAAAAATAAAAAAGGGGTGACGATTTATGATATTGCCCAAGAATTGAAAGTGTCTCCATCCACAGTCTCCAGGGCTTTGAAGGATCATTTTAGTATTAGTAAGGAAATGATTAAAGAAGTTAAGAAGGTGGCGCAGAAACGAGGCTACAGGCCAAATAGTATAGCTGCCAGCTTAAGAAATAATAGGACTAATAATATTGGGGTTATAATTTCTTGGATAAATAGGCCTTTTGTTTCGTCACTGATCAGTGGTATAGAAGAAGAGGCGAATAAAGCGGGATATAATGTAATTATTTCTCAGTCTCATGATAGTTTCGACAATGAGGTAGCCAATGCTAGAGCTTTGTACGATAGTAGAATAAGTGGTTTGGTAGTTTCATTGGCTATGGAAACACAAAGTTATGATCACTTTAATCCTTTTATCCAAAATAATATTCCGGTAGTGTTTGTTGATCGGGTTGCGGATGAATTTAACTCTGATAAAGTGGTAATTGATAATTTTGCGGCAGCTTATATGGCAACAGAGCACTTGATAGAGCAGGGCTGTCAGCGTATAGCATTGGCTTGTGGTTCTCAGTATAGAAATATATATAGAGAAAGGGAAAGTGGATATTTGGCGGCATTGCGAGAATATAATATTCCTATTAAAGATGAGTATATTGTTCATAGTGATTCACTTAATGCTCAAGAAGGTTTTCGTATAGCTGAGTATTTTCTTTCTATGGAAACTCCTCCAGACGCGATTTTTTCAGTAAATGATACTGCGGCGGTAAGTTTTATTCAGTATGCTAAGGAGAAAGGTATAAAAATTCCTGAGGAGCTTGCGGTGATAGGGTTTAATAACGACCCTGTATCTCTTATTATCGACCCACAGCTTTCTACCGTAAGTCATCCTGCTATTGAAATGGGCAAACTGGCAGCTCAGCAAGTGTTAAAGCAGAGTCAGTATAAAGATGTGGTAAAGTCGGAGGCTATAATGCTCAGGACTGAGCTTTTGGTTAGAGCATCTACCAAGAGAAAATAACCTTAATTAGACATTTGTTTTCCTGATTTGTTCTATATTAATAGTGCATGGTAAGGTGTATTATACATTATTAATGGTAATAGTTGGAATTAATGCCCTAAAGGGGATAGGTCATGAAGATTTTAAGTTTTGGAGAGGTCTTATTTGATATTATAGAAGAAAAAGAATATTTAGGAGGAGCACCTTTAAATTTTATAGCACACATTGCGCAATGTGGCTTATCAGGTTATATGTATTCGAAGGTGGGGGATGATGATTTGGGTAATCTGGCTTTGGAGAAGATGAGGGAATTGAGGGTTAGCACTCAGTTTGTACAGCAAGACGAGCAGCACCCAACCGGTACTGTAAATGTTACTCTGACCGATGGACAGCCAGAATATACGATACAACGATCCGTGGCATATGATTTTATCAGATATGATAGTGAAGTATATAAACATCACTTTGATTTGATTTACTTTGGTTCTTTAGCTCAGAGGAGTGATTTAAGCCAAATTACGCTGAAAACATTGGTGGAACAAAATCAGTTTAAGCATGTCTTTTATGATGTAAACTTGCGTGCCGAAGGGTATAACCGTAATATCATCACTCATTCTATGGAGATGTGCACGATTCTTAAACTCAATGATGGAGAAGTGATGGTTCTTTCTGATCTTCTTTTTCAACATTCATTGAGTATGAAGAAATTTTGTGCTTACGTCTCTGAGCAGTTTGGTATTGGTTTAATACTTATTACAGCAGGAGAGAAGGGGAGCTATATATATAGGCATGGCGTGCTGGAGTTTATTACCGGAGATAAGGTGAAGGTAGTAGACACAGTAGGTGCTGGAGATGCATTCAGTGCCGGGTTTGTATATAAATTTCTTAAAACAGGAAATGCTTTGGCTGCCTCTAAGACAGCAAATTCATTAGGCGCTTTTGTTGCTTCTCGCCAAGGAGCCATCCCTATTTACAGTGAAGAAGTAAAAAGAACATTGATTTAGGGAGCAAGTAAAAGTACCTTTTCACCATTTTTTGTACTCTTATGCAAGATGAAAATTGAAAAATCTGGTGGTAAAAATACCACCAGATAACTTCATATATTTAAATTTGACCTTTATCAAGATCTTCTTCACTTTCATCCTCATCTAAATTATCATCTTCCTCCTCGTCAGTAAGTTCTTCATCCTCTAATTCTTCGTTATCGTCTTCATAATCAGTATCTTCATTGCTTTCCTCTTCGTCTTCCTCTAGCTCATCACTTTCAATGTCTTCCTCTTCTTCTTGTTCTTCAGAATAGGTATTTATAGATACTTCATCATCATCTTCTTCTAAATTCTCATGGTCAGCTTCCAGTGAGGAGGATATAACTTCACCAGTATTTTTATCTATTATATCAGAGCCATCTTCTTCAAGATTGCTGTCATCATCATCTTCGTATTGGAAGTCTGGCACTTCACTTACTGGTTTAAAATTGCTAGGTATGTCATCTCCATTGTACGGGAATACTTCCACAAAATTAGTAAGTGTTATTGATGGGATTTCATAAGGCACTAACATACTGTCAAAATGCTTCTCAGTACGTTCATAAGCTTCTTTTACATTGTCTGCAGAAACTAATAAATAGGTGTTTATTTTCTTTTCCTTTTCACTATCTGCATCTAGAGCGCTATAGGCTACCTTACATTTAAACCAAGTTTCGGAGTCTTCATAATTTATTACCTCAGCTATATTGGTCTTGCTTATTTGAGTCACAGAAAATTCTCCGGGTAGTTCCCTGCCAATAACATCATGTACACGGGTTTCTGCATCAGTGTAAGACACTGCATCCATGAGGTAAGCATCTGTTACCTGTTTTAATGATCCTTCTTCCGTTTCTCTACCATACTTAACTTTACAGGCAAACCATGTTTTCATAATTGATATTTTTTTGAGATTTAAACGATCCGCAAAGATAGTATCATGGTTTAGTATTTCGTTCTAAATGCTAAATAATTTGATGGTTAAAATATTGAGTCATAGTTGAATTATATTGTGATTTTTTAATCTTTATTTGTCTGTTAGAAAAGGATTGAAACATCATTTTTTGCCCAACTCTTGTGTGTAATTTTTTCTACACTTAAATGCCTGAATCTCTTACATTTGACGTGTAATTTTTCCACAAATTTGTAGATGTTTTGCTACTGAAATTTAACGGTTTGCAGCTCATCGATGTATATTACGATTTATGTTTAAAATATGCGACTGATTATTTAGTGTTTGCAACAAAACAGCCCTCTGACTAAAATTGCACTCAGTTTAGAGTAAAAAAGTTTGTGTGGTTTAAATTTTTAGAATGAAAAATTGTAAAAATCTTAAAAGTGTTAAAGTTGGTTTGTTGCTATGTGTTTTATTCTTCGTGTGCTCCGTCGCTTGGGGGCAGGGGTTTACAGCGAAAAGAACGGATTATGGTGTAGGTTACTTAGAGTACCTCCCTCCAAACTATAATCCGAGTAAACAGTATCCTGTGATTATTTTTCTTCATGGTTCAGGTGAGCGTGGTGATGGTTCGCCCGCTTCATTAGAGAAGATTAAGAAAAATGGTATTCCAAAATTAATTAAGAACGGAGCGGATATTTGTGTGAATGTGAATGGCAGGGAACAGTGCTTTATTGTTTTATGTCCACAGACTAATAGATGGGGTTACGATCGGGAAATTATGCCTTTTACAAGATTTGCAGCTGAAAGCTACCCTATAGATCCAAATCGGATTTATGTAACTGGTGTAAGCATGGGTGGTAAAGGTTCTTGGCAGGCTGGTTATAATGATGAAGATGATGATAATATATTTGCAGCTATAGCTCCTGTGTCGGCTGATGGTGATCCTAATAAAGTTTACAAAGTGGCAGAAAGAGAAATTCCTACTTGGGTTTTTCATGGTAGCCGTGATAACTCTATTCCATTAAGAACGGCTGAGTATATGGTGAGTCAGTTAATGGATGCTGATCCTAACCCTGAGCCATTGATGACTATTTATGATGGAGGTACTCATGGTGGAAGTACTTGGGATAAAGCTTATAATTTAGGACATACCTATCAAAACCCTAATATATATGAATGGTTTTTAAGTCATTCTCTGTCAGGAAATGGTTTCGAAGATCCAGACGATGGAGGAGAAGATGTAGTGGAAGTGATTGTAGATGACAAGTCAGCTTCTTTTACCTCAGGTTGGGTAAATAGCACATCAGGTGCAGAAGCAAAATATAAAACAACCTACAGGCATGATAATAACACCAACAAGGGAAGTCAGTCTGCTACCTTTAGCACGTCTCTGGAGCCTGGAGTGTACGAAGTGTATGGCTGGTGGTGGGAGCATTCTAACCGTTCTTCTAAAACTCCTTTTGTAATATCTCATGCTGAGGGTACCTCTACAGTAATTCAAAATCAAAGAAGGTCTGGAAGCAGATGGACCCTGTTAGGCACATATACCTTTGGCACTTCTGGAAGGGTGGTGATTGGAAATGCAAACACTGACGGATATGTGGTTGCTGATGCTATTAAGTTTAAAAAAATAGGTGATGCTGACCCTGGAGATGGTGAAACAGGAAACGCTGTAATAGTAGATAACTCTGATAATGGATTTTCTAGATCTGGTAGCTGGAGCTTAAGTAGGCAAGGTGGTGATAGTAAATATGCAGATAGCTACTTCCATGATAACAATAGTGGTAAAGGAAATAAAACAGCTACGTTTAGTGCTTCCTTAGCAGCAGGATCTTATGATGTATATGGATGGTGGTGGAACTTTGACAATCGCGCCACTAATGCACCTTTTACAATTAGACATGCTAATGGCGTTAGTACAGTAACTAAAAACCAGCGTACTGAAGGAGCCAAGTGGGTGCGTTTAGGTACTTATAACTTCAATGGTGCCAGTACTGTAACCTTAAGCAATGCTAATACAAATGGATACGTAGTAGCAGATGCTATTAAGTTTGTGCCTACAGGTAGTGTTGGCGACGGAGACGTAGTTGATAATAGCCCTAATCAGGAAGTCATAGATAATCAAAGTGGTAAGTTCAGTAGATCAGGTTCTTGGAGTTGGAGTGATGCAGGAGATTCAAAATATGGTAATAATTATTTCCATGATGGAAATGGTAATAAAGGACAGACTAAAGCAGAATTTAAAACAAGACTTTCAGGAACATACCAAGTATATGGCTGGTGGTTTGCCTTTGAAAATAGAGCTACAAATGTTCCTTTTGATATCATCCATGCAGGCGGTAAAAGCACTATTTATAAAAATCAATCTATAAATGGAGGAAAGTGGGTTTCTCTAGGTACTTATCAATTTAATGGTGATGCTCAAGTAGTTATAAGAAATAATCATACTAACGGTTACGTGGTAGCTGATGCTGTAAAGTTTGTAAAAGTATCATCTAATAACTCTCGCATAGCATCTGATGAGCCGGCTTTAGAAGTAGCTAGTGAGTTAGAGAGTACTGACAAGAGTTCTTTGTACCCCAATCCTGCTAATGATATACTACATGTAAAGGTTAAAACGGATTTGAACGACTTTACAGTACAATTGATGGATATCAGTGGCAGAGTTTATTTAGATAAAGCATTCAGTAAGTCGGCTGGAGAGAGCGAAGAAGTTACTATCGATCTTCATGCTTATTCTAATGTTCCTAAAGGAATCAATTTGGTAAGAGTTCTTTCTGAAGAAGGTGCAGAAACCTTGAAGTTTATATACAAGTAAAATATAAAGTAAAGTAATCAATAAAGGCTGCCAATTGGCAGCCTTTTATTTTTGTAACCTGAACTATAAAAAAACTAACTTTTTTCTTTTGGGATTCTTGAATATGATTCTTATTTCTATGTACGACGTTAAATATTTAAGGTTTGTTAAATCCTGAAAAATATTAAGAGAAAATGATTTTTTATAATGGTTAATGCTTACGCTAAGACTTTGCGAAAGCCATATAATATTCTATTTTTGTGCAAATTTTAACATGTGATCCATGAGTGTTTTAGTAAATAAAAATTCCAAAGTTATAGTTCAGGGTTTTACAGGCTCTGAGGGCACATTCCATGCAGGCCAAATGATAGAGTATGGTACCAATGTAGTAGGAGGAGTAACTCCTGGCAAAGGTGGACAGACGCATTTGGACAAGCCGGTTTTTAACACAGTACAGGATGCTGTTGATCAGGCTGGTGCCGATGTTTCAATCATATTTGTACCGCCAGCATTTGCTGCGGATGCTATTATGGAAGCGGCTGATGCTGGTATTAAAGTGATTATTGCAGTAACAGAAGGTATCCCTACAAAGGATATGGTAACTGCAAAAGAGTATATCAAGGATAAAGATGTGGTTCTAGTAGGGCCTAACTGTCCTGGTGTTATTACTCCTGAAGAGGCAAAGGTAGGTATCATGCCTGGTTTTGTTTTCAAAAAAGGAAGAATTGGTATTGTATCTAAATCAGGAACATTAACTTACGAAGCTGCGGATCAGGTAGTGAAGGCAGGTCTGGGTGTTTCTACTGCTATCGGTATTGGTGGAGATCCTATCATTGGTACCAGCACTAAGCAAGCAGTACAATTACTAATGGAAGATGATGAAACTGATGCGATTGTGATGATCGGTGAAATCGGTGGTAATTATGAGGCCGAGGCTGCAAGGTGGATACAGTCACAAGGAAACCCTAAGCCTGTGGTAGGTTTTATAGCTGGGCAAACAGCTCCTAAAGGAAAGAGAATGGGACACGCTGGTGCTATTATTGGCGGGGCTGACGACACTGCTGCTGCCAAGATGAAGATTATGGAAGAATGTGGCTTACACGTGGTAGCTTCTCCTGCTGATATTGGAGAAACCATGAAAAAAGCTTTAGGAAAATAAATATCTAAAGAAGAGGCCGCTAATAACGGCCTCTTTTTAGTTAAAAGCTTATTAGTTTTTCAGCTTGTTCTTTTATTAATACGGAGTATAGCTCATTTACCATGCTTCCTTCTTGGAAATGCTCATTAATATGAGATAGCTTAGGCTTTTGGGCCAGCACATGCATGCCGCAGTAATTGAAAATATCAGTAAGGTGACTCAAAGCCATTCCACCGCCTTGTATACCTGCAGAAACTCCAACTAAAGCACATTTTTTGTCAGTAAAGCTATCAGGAAACTGAAGGCCATCGATAAATGTTTTTAATACCCCAGGGAATGATCCATTATACTCTGGTACTACGAAAACAAACTTCTTTGATTTGAGCATCACTTCCCTAAAAGGGTTGAAATCTCTGTTTTGTCCCGAGTTTTCATATAAAGCCGAAAAAGCAAAATCAGAAGGGAGCTCTTTCAGATCTAAAATTTGACTTTCTACGTTCATTTCTTTTAAAACCTCCTGGTATAACAGGGAGATTTGGTATGACATAGAGTCGGCTCTATTGGTGCTACAAATGATAACTATTTTTTCCATACTAATTGGTTTCATCTATTAAATGCCCGAGGTTACTATCGTCTATATCGATATAACCAGGCTTTGAATTTCTCATAATAATATTTCCCGCAGAAAGAATAGACCCTGAAAGAGAATCTGAAACATTAACTATTATATCATTACTTCCTCGGTTGGTTACATTGGCATTTCTAATTTTTAGATTTTCACCCTCAAACCTACCATCTCCTGAAGCAAATGCTATCCAAGTTAGATCACACTCACCTGAAATGTAAAAGTTAGAAACATCATTGTTAACTACTCCTAAATAGTTACAATTTAACAGTAAATCAAAGTCACCGCTGCTGTTTTCAGAAGAAATGCTTAAAGATTGGAAATGTAGAGTGTCGGTACTACTCACCTTTCCCGATCCATTATTAACAATGGATGTGAGGTTAGGAGTAAATATATGGAGAGTGGGGAAATCATAACTTCGTGCCCAGAGACATCCGCTTTGATTACTGACGGTTAAACTTTCGTCGATTATGAAATAATCTATGTCATTGATGAGGTTCTCACCTATTGTGAGTGTTACACGTTGGTGTTCGGCCTCGCTAATAATTACGTTAAACTCATTATTGATATTTAATGAGCTGAAATGATTTAACTCTAAATCGATAGAGGTTCTGTCTCCAGCTTTTTTTAGACAATCAGGAGCGTTTTCAGTATCACATTGAATAAATAGGGCAAATAGTAAAGTTGTTGCGATCAGTGATTTCCTAAACATGATATTTATTTAAATCTCCACCCTACACCAAATTCTATGGCTTCGGCCTTGGCAGCATGTGTTTTAAGTGAAAAAGAAGTGTATAAGTGTTTGCTGAAGTATCTTCTCAACCCAGCACGAAGGTAAATCTTTCCGAAATAATCATACTCATCGAAAATATAGTACCCTACCTGGGTTATTATTGAGAGTCTGCTTACAAATAATTCATGACTTAAGCTTACGCCCACTCTCATCCAACTTGGAGTATTAGGGTCATCAGCTAATCGCCAGTCGTATTTTATGTCCTCTTTCATAGATAGTGACCCGAACCAGTCAAAGCCTACTCCAATGGCGCTCTTGTGGTTAAGCCTTTTATCCACCACTCCTGTAAAGGTGAAGAATGGATGCTGTCCAGTTCCTATTCTTGAAAAAGCATGCATGCCACCAGAAAGGGTCGAGGTAAAGCCGATAGTTTTCTCAACGGCTCTTTCTTCTTTATAAATATATTCTCTGGGTGTATAACTAATGTTATAAGCCATGCCCAGATTTGCCGAGACAATATTAATGCCGGAGTTAGGCTTTTTTAATGAGCCATTTGAAAAATGAGTGAGTGATAACGAGCCTCTTAGGAAAAGCTCCTTAGTAATTTCTCGTTGGTACGTGGCTTCCAATATAGCAGCTACATTAATATCTGTACTTAAGAGGTTATTCTTATTATTGGTTTCTTTGTCATACTTGTTGGTGTTATATTCAGCTCCAAGTCCTATTTTATAGCTAACCAGATTTTTAGATTTTCTATTTTTGTTTAGGTAGATCTTGTAGTGAGGTATAACAGTAATTGATTTGCCGATTATAGGATTTTTGTAATCGATATAAATCATAGTAAAACCTATATCCGGAAAGTTGAAACGTTGCTCCCAGGTTTTGTCACCAAAAGTTTGCCTGTCAAAAGTTACCCTGAAACCTACAGGGTGATTGGTGATTAAATGAGCGATTTGAGGCTTGTGCTTTAATATAAAGCCACCTAAGAATTCGGCTCCTACTACTTTATTGTTCTCCCCCCTAAACTGAGATTTCCCTTGAAAGGCGAGTAGCATAAAAAATAATAAATAAAGGCACGCAGCCTTTCGCTTTGAAAGATAAGACATCCCTATAAATAGCTTATTTTAAAAATGGCTGTAGTTTATCAAGATCCTCAGGAGTGTCTATTCCTATGGAATCATGTTCTGTTTCAGCTACTTTTATGCTGTATCCATTTTCTATCCAGCGGAGCTGTTCAAGAGATTCTGACTTTTCCAGAGAGGATACATTCAGTTTGGTTATTTCTTCTAATATGTCCGTTCTGTAAGCGTAAATGCCTATATGCCTGAAGTAGGCGTGGTGTTTCAACCATTCATCCGTTGGATACTGTCTATTATGTGGCAGAGGGCTTCGGCTGAAATAAATGGCCTTTTGGTTTATGTCAAAAATGACTTTTACCACATTTGGATTAAACAGGTCTTCTTTTGTGTCAATCAATTTGATTAAAGTGCCTAGCTCTGTTTGGCCATCCAGCATTTCTGCTATTAGGTTGATTTGCTCGGGATCTATAAAAGGTTCATCTCCCTGGATATTGATGACATAGTCATATTGAAGGTCTTGCTTTTTTAAGGCCTCGAAACAGCGGTCAGTGCCGCTCTCATGGTCCTGGCGGGTCATTACGGCCTTGCCACCATGTTTAATGATTTCATTGTAGATATCATCATGGTCAGTAGCTACTACTACGTCTGTGAGTTTTGCGGCTTTGAGGGCTTGCTCATATACCCTTCGTACCATTGTTTTACCACCTATGTCAGCTAAGGCTTTTGCAGGAAATCTACTAGAGCCGTGTCTGGCAGGAATAATTCCCAGTATTTTCATTGATCTAATTTCACTTTTAAAGAAGTACCCTCATCACTAGTCACTATTATCTTCTCTCCATTAGAAATATAGTCTCCGCGTGTATAGGCATCATAAATTTCATCTTCAATTATCACTTTTCCACTGGGGCGCAATACTGTATATGCTTTTCCTTTTCTGCCTATCATAGATTCCTTTTTGAAATTGGATGTGTATCCTTCTTTTTTATCCATGGTGTCAGTAAGGGCAATGCTTGCAAATGCCTTGGATTCCGTAAGCTTTACACCTCCAACAAAAAGCAAAATTAAGCTCCCCAGAAATGCACCTAGGGTAGCAATAACCGCTACCAGCAGGGCATTCATTCCTACAAAGCTAAAATTAAATATGTCATTATTAAGCATTACCAGTATTAATGATCCCAATGTTAAGGTGATGCCCAGCACCCCGGCTACTCCAAACCCTGGTATCACGAAGACTTCCATGGCTATGAGTATTATACCTATAACGAAACATATTATTTCCCAATTGGCGGCAAGGCCATTTAAGTAGTAAGGCACAAAATATAGAATAGAAGCAAGTATGGCTGCCGCAATAGGAAAGCCTACTCCCGGAGTTTGTAGTTCAAACCAAATGCCTCCTATAATTACGAGAATAAGGATTCCGCTGATAAAAGGATTTAAGAAAATGGCTATAACCTTCTCTGTAGTTCCAAGCTCATATTCGTCTATGGTGTAGTTTGTAACCCCATTTTTTTCTAAAATTTCATTTATGCTATTCACTTTACCTTCACAGAAACCATATTTTATAGCTTCTGTAGTGGAAAATGTGATTACCTGGCCGGCTTTTGACACGCTATCTACTTCCAGAGATTGATCTACCATGGCTTCAGCTATTTGTGGGTTTCTGCCATTTTCTTCTGCAATAGAACGCATAGTACTGCGCATGTAGGATTGATACTTGTCAGGGGCAGCAGCACCGTCTGAAGTAACTACTGTCGCAGCCCCAATATTAGCTCCTGGGGCCATGTAAATGCTGTCGCAACTAATAGAAATCAGGGCGCCAGCCGAAGCTGCATCTTTATTGATAAAAACCCATACTGGTTTTTTAAAATTCATGATATTTTCAACTATATCTTTGGCGTCTGTTACAGCCCCACCGTAGGTATCCATATCTACAATCACATAGTCAGCCTCAGTTTCGGTAGCATGCTCCAAGGCTAGCTCCACGTACCTGTTCATACGTGGGTCAATTTCTGCTCTTATTTTCATTACCATCACTTTTGAGGGTTCTGCTTCTTGGGCTGATGAAAGTAGCGGAGCTGTAGTTAGTGCTATGAAAGCAGCCAGTATATATATCTTTTTTAATATCACTTTTTTAGACTTATTAATGCCGTAGTTTTGCATAAAATAACAAATAAATCAGCATGTGAGAAAGCTCAATCTTAATTTTTCATATTTGTTTAAAGGTAAAGTTTGGAATATCATTTCATCCTCTGAGCAGTCTTTGCTAATAGAGGTGCGTTATCCTGATCAGTTTTTGGTAGAATATAGCTTGTTAGATATAAATAGAGGTGACTTTATATTTGAAGGGTTGAGTTTTGAAGAAAATTGGTGGATAAGTGCAGCACACATTTACAATGATAATGCTTTGTTTTATACCTACGGAGGCAAGGATAATCCAGATTATAAGGATTTTTTTTCATATTCTGTTAGTGCAGAAAAGGTGATTTGGACTAAGGAAGATGTAAGGTTACTTAAGGCGGTCGATGAAGTCCTGCTCTTCGAAATGAAAGGGAAGGAAGAACAACTTGCGCTTAGTCTGGTTTCTGGTAATGAAGTGAGTCAAATAGTTGAGGATGAGTATCGAAATAAATCAATAATTCAACCGTTTTACTATCAGCAAAACTCGGAGCATTTTGAAACTGTACACAAATTCATTAGGAAAAAGTGGCAAATAGAAGCTGAGAAAGGAGTTCACTATTTTGAGAATGAAAATTTTGTGATAATTTCTTATTATTATGCTGAAAATAAGGGGTTAACGAATAATTTGGTGGTTATGGATAGGCGAGGAAATCCTCTTATGCAAGAGGTTATTGGTAAAGATCTGCCAGGGATAGCAGATGACACTTTCTTCATTCATGATGACAACCTTATCTTTGTAAAAGAAAGTTCGGAGCTTTTTATATATCAATTATTGATGACTAACGTATAATATATTAGGTCTCAAATTGTTATTTACCTATTTAAAAGAATTAGATATAAATGAAGTTTATTTTATTAGTTGCGCTTATCGGTTATAGTTTTATTTCTAGTGCGGAAGTTCTATATCTTAAAGATTCTGTGGGGGTGGAAAAATCGAATGGCAAGACCTTAATTCTTCATAAAGTGGAGAATAGCGAAACATTATATTCTCTATCCAGAAGGTATAATGTTTCCATCTATAATATTATTAAACAAAACCCTCCTGTAGAGTTTGGGCTGGAAGTAGGGCAGATAGTGAAGATCCCTTATGAAAAGACTCAACCTAAGCCCGTGGCATCAAAACCCAAAGGAAATACTACTGCACCCGCAGCTACCACTAAAACCGAATCTCCGGTATTGGTCAACAATGACCCTGGCAAGAAGACAGGTCAGATTATACATGTGGTGAAGCCTAAAGAAACGGTTTACTCAATTTCCCGACAATATGGAGTGAGTATAGCCGACCTGAAGAGCTGGAATAACTTAGAGGGTAATATATTAGACATTGGCCAGGAGTTAATTATAAAACAAGCGGCACCTAATGAGGAGAGGGAGAGGTTGGTTACTCAACCTTCATCAAAGGAAGTAGAAGAAAATATTCACGTGGTACAGGCAGGAGAAACACTTTATTCCTTGTCTAGGCAGTACGATGTGTCGTTGCAAGACCTTTCAGACTGGAATGATCTTAAAGATAATACTATAAGTGTTGGTCAGCGATTAATTGTAGGTAAGATATCTGCCCGTGCTGTTACGCAAGATGTGGTAGAGCAATCACCAAACTTAGTTATAGCAGATCAGGTAGTAGTAGATGAGCCTGTAACCACAACCACCAATGAATTTCCTTCTGGGAACCGTAAAAAGGACAGCACAGACGTTAACACCTCTACATCGGAGAGAGATCATATATTTAAAAAGGAAGTCTTGGAGTCAGGCAATGCTCAGCTGATAGAAGGCTCTGAAAATACCCGGAAATATCTGGCCCTGCACAGAACAGCCAAGATAGGTACCATTATGAAGGTAAGGAATGAAATGAACGGACAGGAGGTTTTCGTGAGGGTAATGGGTAAATTACCTGATACCGGAGTGAATGAACATGTTCTCATTAAAATTTCTAAGTCAGCGTATGATCGACTGGGAGCTATAGATCCTAAATTTAGAGTTTCTGTTTCATACATTCCTCAATAAGTTTTGAATATAGCCGACAGTGAAAAACTCAAGCAGTTTTTAGATGTGAAAGTGCAGGAGTATAATGAGACTGGTTTTATTGCTAATGACCCAGTTTCTATTCCTCACTTATATACAAAAAGGCAAGATATTGAAATTGCGGGCTTCATAGCAGCAGTGCTTGCTTGGGGGCAGCGTGTTACTATCATCAATAAATGTAAGGAGCTATTTTCTTTAATGGATAATGCTCCCTATGACTTTATTGTCAATCATGAGGAGAATGACCTGAAAAGGTTTCTTTCTTTTAAACACCGTACTTTTAATGCCACTGACACTTTGTATTTCATAGAGTATTTTAAAAACTTCTATGAAAGCCATCAGTCGTTAGAAGAAGCCTTTTTAATAGGTATGAAACGCAATAGCGACAATGTGGAAGTTGGGTTAAAGAATTTCCATCATCAGTTTTTTAGCCTCCCAGATGCACCGCAACGTACCAAAAAGCATATAGCTACGCCAGAACGAAAGTCGGCCTGCAAGCGAATAAATATGTTTTTACGCTGGATGGTAAGGAAGGATGATAAAGGGGTTGACTTTGGTTTCTGGGAGAATATTAAACCCAGCCAACTCATTTGTCCTTGCGATTTACATGTAGACAGGGTAGCTAGGAAACTGGGCCTTATTACCAGAAAACAAACTGATTGGCAAACCGCAGTAGAACTAACGGCTCACCTGAAAACGTTTGATGCTGAAGACCCGGTTAAATATGATTTTGCCCTGTTCGGGCTAGGGGTAGAAGAAAAATTTTAAGCTATTATTGCTTCCAGCTACCAGGGTTGTTTCTCCATTCTTTCAGAGATTCGATCTGATCATCGCTTACATACCCCCTTTTTAAGGCCTCTTCTATTAGTAAACCATAATTGCTTAAGCATACTAAGGAGACATCAGCGTTTTCGAAGTTCTCGTCGGCTACATCAAACCCGTAGGTGAATATGGCGGCCATACCCAACACTTCCATTTTGGCCTCTCTAAGAGCTTCTACGGCCTTCAGGGAGCTGCCTCCTGTAGATACCAGGTCTTCTATTACTACTACTTTTTGCTCTTCAGTAATTTTACCTTCTATCATATTTTCCATTCCATGGCCTTTAGGCTTAGATCTTACGTAGATGAAAGGTACTCCTAACTCCTCAGCGACTAAGGCTCCTTGCGGGATTCCTGCTGTGGCTACGCCTGCAATGGCTTCTACGCTAGGGTAGTTCTTTTTTATGGTGCTCGCTAGGGCCTGTTTAATTAAGGTTCTTGTTTCTGGATATGACAAAGAAAGACGGTTATCACAGTAAATGGGTGATTTCCATCCGGAACTCCAAGTGAAAGGATTATCAAGGTTGAGTTTAATGGCTTCTATATCCAAAAGCTTGGCTGCTATAGTGTATCCTATATCTGTAGACATGATAAAAACTTTTGCTTGCGAAAATATGGATTAAAAAACTGAAATTCTATTGGCGTGCTGGCAAATATTTTTTTCATTTGTGATCAGACTAACTATTCTTGGATGAACCTATTCATCAATGACATTCCTGTTCAGCTTGTGAGGTCCTCAGAAAGACCAAATAAGAGTGAATTTAATAATATTATAAATGCAGAAATAGAGCCTATTACTCAGGCTAAGTTATTGCATAGAGTGTGGATAAAACATGCTAAGCGTGAGGATCTGGATCAGCTTTTTGATTTATTAGATACTACCGTGCCGCAAGGGCTTATTTCTATCACACTGACTATAGACGATTATGATGATATGAAGAAATTTCTTAAAAAGAAATTTAAAGTCATCAAAGCGGCTGGTGGGCTGGTGAGAAAGAAAGATAAGATCCTCATGATTTATCGCCTCAAAAAATGGGACTTGCCTAAAGGTAAGCTCGATAAAAATGAAGGTAACCGAGAGGCAGCCGTAAGGGAGGTGGAAGAAGAGTGCAATGTAAAAGTACAGTTGAACGAAAAGATTTGTACTACATGGCATACTTATACCATGAAGAAGCGCCGGATACTGAAGAAAACTTCATGGTATACCATGGATATAGTTAAAGACTCTAAGATGAAGCCTCAGACCGAGGAAGATATAGAAGAGGTGAGGTGGATGACTCGTAAAGAGGTTTTTCATGCCTTACAAGATTCTTACAAATCTATAGGCTTTGTGTTTGACTGCTACTTTAAGAAGGAGAAAGAAGCTGAAGAAGCCAAGCTTTAACTTTCTTTATTGTTTTATTTGGGGAGTTCGTAGGGTATAAAATCATCAACATTTCCTCCATACCTGTGAACTTCCCTAATAATGGAGCTACTAATAGCTGCTAACTCTGGAGAAGTGATTAAGAATACAGATTCCAGGTTTTCATAAAGGTATTTGTTTACCTGAGCAATGCTATTTTCATATTCAAAATCAGTGGTATTTCTTAGCCCTCTAAGAAGGTAATTAGCATTGTGCTTGCGAGCCAAGTCTGCGGTGAGTTCGTTATAAACAACCACTTTTATGTTATCATAGTTGCTGAATGTCTGCTCTATCAGCGCTACCATAACATCAATATCAAAGTATCTGTTGGTCTTTTTGCTATTATGGCCTACTGCTATAATGATCTCGTCAAAAAGTGTTAAACCACGTAATACTATGTCCTCATGCCCTCTCGTAAAAGGATCAAAGGAGCCAGGAAAAATAGCTGTTTTTTTCATGAGGAAAATAAATGATTAGTCACACAAATGGATGCTATACAGATCAAAATAATGATGATCTTGTAATTCATCAAAGAGGTAACCGAAGTTTAGGTACGAAGGTCTATCTCCAAAGGAAATATTCTTAATGAACTTATAAAATTCCTGATAGTGAGGAGATTGTTTTCCTATATAGCCCCAAAGTACTACATCGCTCTTCTGTTGGTTTTTTTGTAAACCTTTCATTACCAGCATGATGTACTTGATGTAGTCGTTAAATTGCTTTATAGTAAACTGATTATAATACTCTAGCTTATTGTTTTTCAAGGTGAGAATATGCAGCTTGAAACGGTCTATATATAAATAAAGAGTATTTTTCTTATTAGATTGTTCGAAGTTGGTTATTCCTTCTATTAATGCGCTTGATTGGTGAATAAACCCAACATCTGCGTTGGGGTATAAACCTTTAGCCCAATTATAGAGGTTCCTGTTCACTGCGAAAATACAGATTGCATCTGATTTTATGTGCTTGTAGTATAGCACCTCTTCAATGTCAGTATTTACTTTGCTGTTTAACCTTAGGTAGTCTATGGCAGCTTCTTTAACAAAGAGAGAGGAAGGTACAAGGGAAAATTTACTGTTCTTTAGGCTTATTCTTACATTTTTCCAAAAACCAGCCATGAGTAGGTGGTGTTCTTCGAAAAGAGCCTGTAGTATATCTAAGAACTGTGAATGGGTCTTTACGCTTGCGAGAACATAATCTTCAAGCAATAGCGTACGGTTACTGGTAGAATCTACTACAGCCACCTGTAAGTCTCTGATTCCTATTTGAACCATAAGATTGTAAAGATGAAGTTTGTCTACATCAAACTTTTCATCTTTTATTTTCTTTATGAGCTTATAGCTGGCTGTAGTTGTGTCCAAAATTTTATTCCCAGTTTCCTGAAGTTGTTACATCTGTTCTGCTACCAAATCTTAGAGGACGTCTGTTTTTGCTATCAGCATCTTCTGTTCTGGTTTCGTCGAATGGTTTTGGGTTTTTTACCTCAATTACATTCACTGAAGTTCCACTTTTGTCTAATTGGGCAGCGTATATTTCAAATTTTACGTCCTCATATCCAGGTACGTAAGCTAATTTACTAAGGTCAGTGTTAGGGTTGAACCTGGTTTCTTTAAGACTCATTAGGAGATCTCCTTTGCTTAGCTCTTGTCCTGGCTTCACATCTTCAATCCTAACTACCTCACCATTGTCCCTGAATTTATGAGTAGAATTTTTACCCTCTTGTTTCAGAACGTAGGCACTGCTGTTTTTTGTTACCTGATCACCTAGCTTAGCAACAAATTTAACAAAAATACCATGGTTAGCTGCGGTTACGTTATGAGTTTCGTAAAAGATTCTCTCTTTGGCAGGTATCATACCCAAGGTGTCATAGGTTACTACTGTGCTATCTGCACCGTAGGCTAGAGTGAAAATTTCTTCTTTTCTTTCAATTATAGGGAACTGGCCATTTTTAATGAAATCAGCTAATTTATCCCAGTCACTAGTATATTTTCCGTTTACTTCCTGATATGCCGTTTCAGCTTCCCTGATAAGTTGTAGTTTATAAATAACAGCTGCTTCTTGGCTAGCTATTCTTTCTTTTGCGTCAATTTCAGTTTTGATGTCCCTAGTTAAGTAGACAGCTAAACTAACACTGCAAATGAATAATATTAAAGAAACAATTTTGGTGACATTCATTTTCTAGGTTTTTTTTGGTGCAATAATAAAACTTTTGGATTGCAATACATAATATATTAAACCGCTATTTTATGCAATTATGATCAAAATTTAAAATAGCCGTGCATATTTAATAGCGATTTTTTGTCGGTCACTCCATGAAGTGTATTATGTATTGTTTTTGGATCCATAATTTTTAATTCTGAAAAAGTCACAAATTTTATAGCTTTCATCACCTGATTTTCTTTACTCAGCTCAGGATCAGAGCCTAAGCATAATGTTCCGGAAGTAATTTCTACTAAGAAAAACAATTCCACAGCATGCAAAGGCGGTGTAATGACTTCATTGGCGAATAGAAATTCTTTGATTGCCACTTTTAGGCCTGTTTCCTCTTCAAATTCGCGTTTTAGAGCTTCTTCTGCACTTTCTCCAAACTCTACACCACCACCAGGAGGAGTCCACAGGATTCCTTTAGCGCCTACACCTTTATGTTTAACAAGCAAGAGCTCATCCTGTTTAAAGCATAGGCCACAAACTCTTAATCTTATTTTGTTGCCAAATGATTGTTCAACGATGTTTTTCATTTTTAATTGTTGAGGTTTGTTCCCTGCATTGTTATATAAGCAAACTCACTTTAGCAGATTTTATATTTGATTGTTAAACTACTAAATATGATTAAAACTTATAATCCTAACTACAAAAGTCGCGTAGAGAAGTTTTTGGAGCGTCAGTTTTTTATGAAACATATTCATTTTTCTCTATCAGAAATAGGGGAAGGGAGCACTGAAGGTTGGCTGCCGCTAGAGGAGGTACACCTACAGCAAAAGGGAGTGGTACACGGAGGTGTGATTGCCACGCTCGCAGATAGTACCATGGGGTTTGCAGCCTACACACTTTTAGCAGATGATCAGCATGTGGTGACCGGTGAGTTGAAGGTTTCCTATCTTAATCCCGGTATAGGAGATAGGCTGTGGGTGAAGGGCTGGGTTTTAAAACAAGGTAAAAAAGTGAATTTTTGTGAATCGGAAGTGTATGCTTATAATGGTGAGGAACGAAAGTTGATCGCTAAAGCCAGCGCCACTATGATTACTATCTTTCCAGAGAAATAGAATTTTATATGCCAAAACCATCTCAGATATTAAAAAATAAATTTCCTTTTGAACCTACTCCAGGACAGTTACGACTGTTTGATAAGGTGGACCACTTTTTGGAAGAAAAGCAAGAGAAGTCTGTTTTGATTATTAAAGGGTATGCTGGGACAGGTAAAACCACTGTGGTAAGTACTTTAACTCAGGTCTTGCCACTCTTCAATTCTAAGTTTGTGCTCATGGCACCTACCGGAAGGGCGGCTAAAGTAATGTCTCAATATGCGCACAAAGTAGCTTTTACCATTCATAAAAGAATATATAAACAGGTAGGTAATGAGACGGAAGGCCCTTCTTTTAAGAGGCAGAAGAACTACTCTAAAAACACCGTGTTTATCGTAGATGAGGCTTCTATGATTAATGAAGATAGAAGTTATGGCAGTAGAGGGCTTTTGAGTGATCTGTTTGATTTTGTTTTTTCAGAGGAGAGTAATAAACTCGTGTTAATAGGAGATGATGCACAGCTACCACCAGTTGGTCAGCTTATTAGTCCGGCCCTTGATAAGGATTACCTCCAGGCCTCCTATGCAGCTTCGGTGCATGATGCTATGCTTACAGAGGTGATGCGGCAGGAGGGAGATTCAGGTATTTTGATGAATGCAACAGGGTTGAGGAATTTGCTTTCTGCCGAAAAACCACAGATCCAGTTTAGTACTAAGGGGTATCAGGATATATTTAAAATGACCGGCGAAAAGATGGAAGATGGTCTAAGGTATGCATATGATAATTTTGGGATGGAAAACACCATTATCATTTGTAGGTCAAACAAGCTGGCCAATAATTACAATCAGTACATTAGAAACAGAATTCATTTTTATGAGTCAGAGCTAGAGGTAGGTGAAATGTTAATGATAGTAAAGAATAACTATTTATTTACTCCAGATGATGTTCCGGGTAGTTTCTTGGCTAACGGAGACTTTGTGGAGGTAATGAAAATTGTTTCTTTTGAGGAAATGTATGGATATCGCTATGCAACGCTTCATTTGCGTATGGTAGATTATCCTACAGAAAATACCTTTGAGGCAAAGGTGATTTTGGATACGCTTCATTCTGAGACTCCTTCTCTTACTTCAGAACAAAATAGGGAATTGTATGAAGCGGTAAACAAAGACTATGAGGATTTGGCTTCTGTAAGAGAGAGGCGAGAAGCAATAAAAAAAGATCCATATATGAATGCCTTGCAAGTGAAATTTGCTTATGCACTTACTTGTCATAAATCTCAGGGAGGACAATGGAATGCTGTTTTTGTAGATCAGGGATATCTTAAAGAAGATGGTATAGATGCGGAGTATGTGAGGTGGTTGTATACTGCAGTAACTCGGGCTACAGATCAGCTATTTTTAGTGAATTTTAATAAAAAAATGTTTGTTAGTTAATATAATTTACGGCAGGATTGTTGTTCTTTATTCTTAAATTTGAATTATAATCAATAAAAACGATCTTAATATGAAAACCTTTGTAGCATTTATTTTTGGTATTTTCGTGATAGGCAGTGCTTTAGCACAGGAAGGCACTGAATCCAAGAATGGCCCAGTGATGACATTTGAGGAAGTGAAGCATGAATTTGGAGATATTCATCAAGGAGATAAGGTGGAATACACCTTCAATTTTGAGAATACAGGTACTGAGCCTTTAGTGATAAGCAATGTTCAGGTTACTTGCGGTTGCACAGCTTCAGATTGGCCAAGAGATCCTATAGCACCAGGCCAGGCATCTAAAATGACTATCAAATTTAATAGTGCAGGAAAAATGGGCGCTCAGAATAAAGTAATAACTATTGTGAGTAATGCAGTGAATGAAAACAACAGACTAGTTATTACAGCTAATGTACTTCCTAAAGAGAGTAACTAATAGCTGATAAATAATATTAAAGAAAAGGCTGCTTCTTATGAGACAGCCTTTTTTATTTTCATTATTCCTAATAAAAAGAGTATCCAACCTAATATCAGAAGCACTCCTCCAAATGGCGTGATTGCTCCTAATATGGGTGTATTTGTAATGCACAAGATGTATAGGGATCCACTGAAAATAATAGTACCTATAAAAATGCTGTAGGCGGCATAGCTTAATAGCTTAATATCCCATTTGGTATGAATGATACCAACAGCTAATAGAGCCATTGTATGATAAAACTGGTATTTAACGCCTATTTCAAAAGTATCTAATCGGCCATTTTCCATTAATAGAGGCTTGAGGCCGTGAGAGCCAAAGGCGCCTATCATTACAGATAATGCACCTAGAGCGCAGGCCGTAACCAGTATATTCTTACTTTTACTTGTCATAATTTCTTGCTCCAAAAATGGCACTACCTACTCTAATAAGAGTACTTCCTTCTTCTACTGCTAACGAATAATCCCCACTCATACCCATAGATAGCTCTTGCATCTCTATATTTTCAGGTAATGCTAAGCTGGCTGTTTTATCAAACAAATTTTTAAGATATTGGAATTCTTTCCTTATCTGATCTTTATTATCAGTAAAAGTAGCCATTCCCATGAGGCCTACAATCTTAATGTTTTCAAAAGCTTTTGTTTCTTCAGAATTGATGATTTCTGATAACTCTTCTTCAGAAAGGCCAAATTTGGTTTCTTCTTTTGCGATATGTATTTGCAACAGGCAAGAGATTACTCGTTCGCTTTTCGCACCCTGCTTGTTAATTTCTTTTAGCAACTTAAAGGTGTCTACAGAGTGAATGAGGCTCACAAAAGGAGCGATGTACTTCACTTTGTTGCGCTGTAAATGACCTATCATATGCCATTCTATGTCTTTAGGCAGTGCTTCATATTTATCTGTGAGCTCTTGAACCTTATTTTCTCCGAAAATCCTAACCCCTTCATTATAAGCTTCTTGCAGTAATTCTGTGGGTTTAGTTTTACTTACGGCAACTAATCTACACGATTTGTCCGACAAATAATTTTGAAATTCTTTAATATTGTTTTTTATATCCATCATATAATTTTAAATATCTATACAAAAATTATATGGACAAAGTAAGAAATTTTAACTGAGAGCTTATGCCTATTTTAGGTACTTTATTAAAGAAAGGAATTCGAATCAGAGAGAGTCTTGATCAGGAATATTCGAATCCTTACGATTTACAGAAACAAGAACTCAAGAAGTTGTTAATCACAGCTAGTCAGACCAAGTTTGGTAAGCACTATAACTTCGATAGAATATTAGAGTCATATAAGGAATTAGATACAAAGGCCTTTTTTAAACTTTTTAAAGGGCTGATCCCCATTCATAATTACAATAAAATGTATGAAGACTGGTGGAAAATGGCTCAAGATGGAAATTCTGATGTATGTTGGCCTGGCAATGTCAAATACTTTGCTTTGAGTTCGGGCACATCAGAGGCTTCTTCTAAATATATCCCTATCACTAGAGATATGAAAAAAGCGATACAGAAGACAAGTATCAGACAAATCTTATCTCTTTCTAAGTATGATCTTCCTTCTGAAATTTTTCAAGGAGGCATCTTAATGCTGGGAGGTAGCACACATCTTAATAATAGAGGTAGCTACTTCGAAGGTGATTTGAGTGGTATTCAGGCAGCCCAACTGCCTTTTTGGTTTCAGCATTTTTATAAGCCTGGTAAGCGTATTGCCCAAAAGCGAGATTGGGATGAAAAGCTCAATGAAATAGCTAAGAAGGCTAAAGACTGGAATATTAGTATCATTGTGGGTGTGCCGGCGTGGATACAAATACTCATGGAGAAAATACTGGAATATAACCAGCTGAACAATATTCATGAAATATGGCCTAATCTATCGGTTTATGTGCATGGTGGCGTTTCTTTTGATCCTTATAGAAAAGGATTTAGAAGGCTCTTAGGTAGAGATATTCATTACATAGAGACTTATCTTGCTTCGGAAGGCTTTATTGCTTTTCAGGGTAAGCCAGATACTCGTAACATGAAAATGGTGCTTAATAACGGCTCATTCTATGAGTTTGTGCCTTTTGAAGAGCAGAATTTTGATGAGGATGGTGAAATATTACCTACAGCACAGACTTGTATGATAGATGAGGTAGAAGAGGGTAAGGAGTATGCTTTATTACTTTCATCATGTGCGGGAGCTTGGAGATACATGATTGGTGATGTAGTTAAAATAGTTTCTAAAGAGGAAGCAGAAATAGTAATTACAGGTAGAACTAAGCACTTTCTTAGTTTATGTGGTGAGCATATGTCTGTAGATAATATGAATAAAGCTATTGAAATGCTGGCTGATGATTTGAACATTACTATACCTGAATTTACGGTAGCAGGTATTCCTCATGGTACCTTGTTCGCTCATCACTGGTATATAGGCACTGATGATACTGTGAAAATAAGTGCTGATGAGGTGAGAGATAAGCTCGATGGATACTTGAAAGAGTTGAATGATGATTATAAAGTGGAAAGAAGTGCTGCTCTTAGAGACGTGTTTGTAGATGTACTTCCGGTAAGTACCTTTTACAGGTGGATGGAATCAAAAGGAAAAGTGGGAGGGCAAAACAAGTTCCCTCGTGTTATTAAAAGTCATCAGTATGATGATTGGAAAGAGTTTATCAAGGCAGATTTGTAATGTATATTGTAAATGGAGCCTTGTTTGGCCTTGTACTAATGGTACTGGTAGGTCCGGTGTTTTTCACTCTGATACAGACCAGCTTAGAAAAAGGTTTTAACAAGGCAATTTTAGTGGCGATAGGTATTTTTTTTAGTGATGCCATGTTTATCGGGTTAGCTTATTTAGGGGTATCACAGTTTGTAAATAAGTCGGGTTATAATGTTTGGATAGGATATGCCGGTGGTATAATACTCTCCATTTTTGGAGTCTATTATTTGTTGAAATTTAAAAAACCGATGAATATGTCGGCTAAGTCGGTTTCAGTAAAAGGCACCTTCAGGTTTATATTCAAAGGTTTTCTAATTAATGGAATAAGCCCTTTTGTGCTATTGTTTTGGGTAGGAGCCATGAGCTTGGCCACGGTAAGGTATGATTACCATGGTCCTCAGTTGTTCGGCTTTTTTATTACCATTATGATTATAGCACTCTCTAGCGACATTTTGAAAGCATATTTAGCTGGTAAATTAAGGCGCTTATTTACTCCTAAACTATTTAAAATATTGAATTTGGTAGTAGGCTTGGCCATGATTGGGTTTGGCATACATATGTTTATATTCAGTATTTAATCTTGGAGCACATTAGAGATAAAAGTAGATTTTAGTAAAAGCCAAAGTAGAAAGAAGCAAATAGCCCATATAAGGTAATTTCTGTAAAAATCAGTGGTATCCTTATATCTAGATTCTTTTATTTCGGCTTTTTCATATTTGTCTATCAGGTCAAACACCTGCTGTAGAGCTTCATTATCTGATACTCTGTAAAACTGCCCTTCGCCTATTTTGGCTATTTCGCGCAAGGTGGTTTCATCCATGGTGTTTTCTATCATTCTAGGTCTTCCAAAGAAGTCTTTGCCGAAAGGCACTTTCCCTTCTTTACCTATAGCAATAGAGTATATCTTAATGTCATAAGCTGCTGCAAGCTTTGCTGCAGTAAGGGGGTCTATGTTTCCTGCAGTATTGTCACCATCACTCAGGAGTATCACTACTTTAGATTTAGAGTCAGACTCACGCATGCGGTTAGTGGCTACGGCCAGTGCACTACCAATGGCAGTACCTCTGTTTTCAATCATATCAAAGTTGATATCCTCAATGTAGGACTTAAGCAAATCGTAGTCAGTAGTAAGTGGCGACAAGGAGTAAGCATCTCCAGAAAATATTACCATACCTATTCTGTCCTGAAAGCGACCATCAATAAAATCCTCCGCCACATTTTTAGCGGCTTCCAATCTATTGGGTTTAAAGTCTTCTATTTGCATGGATTGAGAGATGTCCACCACCAGCATAATGTCAATACCTTCAGTCCATTGCTCCACTTTTTCATTAGTCTTCTGAGGCCTGGCCAGAGCTAATATTATTAAAGCGATAAAGGCTATAAAAAGTATATCAGGTATAAACCTGACCAGGTTAGTGAGGTCTGACTTTATTTGACTCTTAGTGAGCGCTACAGGCAGCTTCTGGTTGAGGTAATGCCTTATTACCCATCTGAGAATGATAAAAATAGGAATAGCGAGTAAGGCATATAAAACCAGAGGGTTTTCCCAGGTGAAGTTTTTAAAAGTAGTAGAAGAAAACCACTCTAACGAATACCATGGCATTTCCAGATTCACATTACTTGTCATTTTTCACCTCCTCTACTTTAGCTGTGTATCTTTGGTTAGCATATTTTTTCAGACTTGTATATGCCTGCATAAGTTCAGCACTTGCTTTCGGGTTATAAATAGCCATATCTAACTGTGCCAGAGAGCTTTCTATGCCCTTAGGCTGATATCTTTTAATAATTTCTTTAGTAGTTAGTTTGGTGTAGGGTTGTTTTTCTAATTGCTCTAGGTACCTTTTCCAGGTTACCAGTGCCTTTTCTGCTTGCTTGCTTACTGACACAGACTGATCAGTAACAATATTATCATATTGACTTACGAAATTTTCATACGCTGTTGTAAGTCTCTTTATTTTGAAGTATGTCTTTATTTTTCCTCCAAATGCAATAAATGAAACTATTGCCACTACCATAAATATTCCTAACCCTATTAACAGGTAGGGATAGTTAAAGGCAAAATCTACAGGCTTATAGGTAGTGTTCTCTTTCAGCGGGAGAGCTTCTACTCCTACTGAGTCGGGTACTTCTTTTACTAATTGCTGAAGTATCACAGAGTCTGTATTGGAATAGATCGGTGTGCTGTCATTCCTATGCAAAGCAAATACAGGTAGCTTTAGCGTTTGTATGCTGTCTATCTCAAAGGAGGAGAGGTAGTATACTGCGCTATCATAGCTTACCAAGCTATCAGACTGGGTAGGGAAATAAAGCTTATGATCTATCTCGTAAGGAGAAAAATCATACAAAGAATCAGGAAAAACCACGTCAATGGATCTGGGGTGTTTCACTGATAGGGAGAAGCCTATGGGAGATCCAATCTTTATGGTATCTTCAAGAAATTGCCCTTTTGGGGTGATATCTTGTGCCTTTGTGGCTTGGCTTACAAAAAATAAAACTAATGTCAGACTTAAAATTCCTTTAAACACTCTTTACGGTTTTATTTCTTATTCTAAATAATTTAAGAAGTTTAGGAACATAATCTTCTTCAGTATCTACAGATATGAAATTAATTTGATGCTTTTTAGCAAAAATAGATAGCTCCTCTTCATTGTCAGCGTAATTCTGCTTTATTCTGGATCTAAAATTACCAAAAGAGGTGTTTACCCAAATAGTTTTGCGGCTTTCTTTCTCAAAAACAGGTACAATACCCAATTTGGGTAGTCGGGTTTCTCTTTTGTCTGTAACCCTGATCATCACTACATCATGCTTTTTAGCTAAACCTTTAAGGTTATGTTGATAACCTTCATCTATAAAATCTGAGATAAAAATCACAACACTTCTTTTTTTAACTGCATTGAGCGTCCATAATATAGCTTTGCTCAGATCAGTAAGGTATGAAGTAGGCTTTAGGTGGCTTAGGCTACTGATTATTTCGTAAGCCTGTTTGGGACCTTTAGCAGGTCTTACATACTTTTCTTTCTGGTCAGAAAAGCAGATTAGGCCTACTTGGCTGGCTTGCTTTATGGCTGCCAGAGAAAGTACTCCGCAGAGCTCTTTGCTAATATCTACTTTTTGTTTTCCCGGGCTACCTATTTCCTGAGACCCGCTCACATCAAGTATGAAAAAGACAGTCTGTTCTTTTTCTTCCTTAAAGGTTTTTACAAAGGTACCATGCCCCTTAGCGCTTACATTCCAGTCAATAGTTCTGATGTCATCACCATACTGATAGGTTCTTACATCATCATATTCTAACCCTGATCCTTTAAATATAGAATGAAAATCACCTTGCATCTGGCTATTAATAGCCTTTCTAATTTGGATTTCGTACTTTCGTAGTTTTTTTATAAGGTGTTTCATTGGCCTAATTTTCGCTGTAAAACTGTTACAAATTTCACTAATATCTGCAATTTGCAAAAGCGTGAATTATTTAGCAGGGAAAAATATTGTATTAATGGATTTTTGCGGAGTTAAGATCACTTTTGCACACTACGCAAAATCAAAACTATTGACATGAAAACGAAAATTTTTATTATATGTTATCTTTTTTTGGTGGGTTGTTCATCTAGTGATGATGTGCCGGAGGGAATTCTTCATAAAGATGAGATGATATCAATTATGTTAGATATGTATCTTGCTGAGGGTAAGGTGAATAACCTGAGAATTACCAGAGACTCTTCTCTCGCCATTTTTAATGCTTATGAAAAAGCGCTTTATGACAAACATAAGGTGTCGGATAGTGTATACCGAGAAAGCTTAACATATTACTATGATCATCCTATACAGCTAGAGATGGTGTATGAGTCTGTGCTGGATAGTCTTAACCTTAAGCAGGAACGACTCAAGCAGAAGAAAGAAGAGGGGGATAAGCCTAAAGAGAAAGAAGGTGAAGCCGTTGAAAAGGATGAAGAAAAAGATAAAAACAAGGAGTAAAGATGCTATATCCTAAGGAAATAGAGCAAAAAATAGGATTTGATAAAATAAGAGATTTCTTAAAAGAGAGATGCCTTTCTGATTTAGGAATTTCAATAGTAAATAAAATTGGGTATTCTACTGAGATAGATCAGGTGGAGAAATTATTATTTCAGACGTCAGAGTTTCTAAGTATTTTGACATCTGATGAGCCTTTTCCTACCAATTATTTTTATGATGTATCTTCATCGTTAAAGGGAATAAGAGCCGAGGGTACATTTTTAACCGAAGATGAGTTTTTAAGAGTGAATAATTCTCTTAAGACCATTGTGGCGTGTATTAGATTCTTCAGAAAAAGAGAGGAATCGTACCCGTATTTATCATCTATGAATGGGCTGGTGAAATTTGATGAGTCTATTATAGATGCCATTAGTCAAAAGATTGATGATGGTGGATTTGTGAAAGATTCAGCTAGTGAAGGCCTTGCTGAGGTGAGAAGAAGTTTGAAAGGTAAACATGCTCAGGTAAGAAGGGCCCTTGATTCTATATATAAGAATGCAGTAAAGGATGGTTATGTGCCGGAAGGGGCTTCACTCACTGTAAGAGATGGCCGAATGGTTATACCTATTACAGCGGAGTATAAGCGCAGAATAAAGGGTTTTGTACATGATGAATCCGCTACTGGCCAAACTGTGTATCTGGAGCCCTCAGAAGTGTTGGAAGGTAATAATGAGATCCGAGAGCTTGAAAATGCAGAGAAAAGAGAAGTGATAAAGGTACTCACTCGGCTTACAGATAGGCTGAGGGTTGATCTTCAAAATATTAAACGAGGGTATCACTATCTATCATTAATAGATTTTATTAGGGCAAAGGCTAAATTGGCTTATGATATGCAGGCAGTACGTCCTGAAATTATTAACAAGCCATTTTTTGATTGGAGAGAGGCACGGCATCCTATTTTGCTCATGGCCTATCAGGCTAGTGGCAGAAAGGTAGAGCCTTTAAGTATTGTTATTAGTGAAGATCAGCATTTTATTGTTATTAGTGGGCCTAATGCCGGAGGTAAATCCGTCTGTCTTAAAACGGTGGCGCTTACGCAGTATATGTTGCAGTGTGGTCTTTTGGTGCCTGTGCGAGAAGATTCCAAAGCGGGAATTTATCAGGATATATTTATTGATATAGGTGATGAACAGTCTATTGAGAATGACCTGAGTACTTACAGTTCCCACCTTTCCAATATGAAGTACTTTCTTCAGCATGCTGACGATACTTCACTTTGCTTAATAGATGAATTTGGAACTGGTACTGATCCTCATTATGGAGGAGCTATTGCTGAGGGTATACTTGATGAACTGGTAGGTAAAAGGGCCAAGGGCGTAATTACCACTCACTATAGTAACATTAAGCACTATGCCGAAAATAAGGAGACAGTGGTGAATGGTGCTATGAAATATGATTTAGAAAACCTTGAGCCTTTGTATCAACTAGAAATAGGTAAGCCTGGTAGTTCTTTTTCTCTTGAAATAGCCCGAAAAATTGGCTTAGCCAATACGGTTACTAAGTATGCACGAGAGGTGATCGGCAGAAAAGGGGTGGATGTGGATGATCTTATTTTGAAGCTGGAAAAGCAAACTCAAGAGATACAAAGAAGGGAGCAGGAAGCTTTTGATTTAGATAAAGAAGTGAAAAGCTTAAAGAGGAAATACGATAAGCTTTATCAAGAGCTGGAAGATAATAAGAGAGATATCATCAATAAGGCTAAAAGAGATGCGGCTTCATTACTAGCTACTACTAATAAGGAGATAGAAAAGACTATTCGTCATATTAAGGAGAACAAGGCAGAGAAGAAAGAAACCATTAAAATGAGAAATCGCCTGGCTAACTTAAAGGAGCAGGTAGATGTAAAGCCAACGGTGTCTAAACCCAAAATAGAGGTGGTGCCAGGCGAAATAGGAGTAGGAGATACTGTAAGGTTTATAGATAATCAAGTAACTGGCGAGGTGATTGATGTAAGGGGCAAGGACGTAGAGGTGAAGGTAGGTGACCTTAAGACGGTAGTGAAAAAGAAGCGATTGGAGAAAATTTCTAAAACCAAAGCTCGTGAAATTACCCGTAGCTATGGTAAGCCAGGTTCAGGTATGAATCTCAATCAAAAAGTAGCAGACTTTACCGGCACTCTTGATGTAAGAGGTAAGAGGGGAGAAGAAGTGTTGGGTATGGTAGATAAGTTTATAGATGATGCCATGATAGCCAATAGCTCAGAAGTGAAAATCCTCCATGGCAAAGGCAACGGCATATTAAAAGATTTGATCAGGAATCACTTGAAGGGCTCTAATATAATCGAAAGCATTCAAGATGAACACGTAGAGCGTGGTGGAGCTGGAATAAGTATAGTGATCTTAAAATAAAAAAAGAGACCGAATAGGTCTCTTTTTTTATTTTCATTATAATATAATATTATCTACTAAATTCAAATACCCAGCTTCCTTCCACTTCTTCTGTTCTGGCATTATTGAAACCTTCACCTGTGTAAGAAAAGCTTAGGATTAATTTATTGTTAGTAACAGTGTAAGTCATGGGTTGAGCTCCCAAGCTAATACTAGATGTTACAGGAGAACCAAAGCTCCATGAGTCGCTATTTTTGAATGGTAATAAATCAGGACCACCACTTGTAGTATAAGTATCATCAGTGAATGTTATGGTGAAGCCGCTGTAGTCTGTTCTTGCTTCTCCGTCTGTTACACTAGTAACAGTCCAAGTGCCCTTCAAAAGCGCTGTTTGAGTATCTTCTTCAGAAGGACCTCCATCATCGCTTCCACATCCTATTATAGTTAAAAGTACAAAAAGGAGTCCTGTTGATAGTAAATAAGATAATTTTTTCATTTAAACTTCGATGTTTATTATTTTACTGGGGTGAAATATAGTAATAATTATTCTTTAATACATTAAAATATTAGGAAAGTGACCGCTAAACCTTAAAAAGGTATAACAAAGTTCTTATGGTTTGAAATTGGTAAGCGATATTTCGTAAGGACAAAAAGCCTTATATTCTTCTGGTTGGTTACTCGCTATGATCACTGATCTATTAGTAGCTATTACCTTTTTCATTTCTTCCTGGTACCAATCAGATCCTTGAGCATCAAGGTTTGAAGTAGGTTCATCCAGCAATATGTAGTCACTTTTTGTGTAGAATGCCAGTGCTAGTTTTAGCCTTTGCTTCATTCCAGAAGAGAAATTCTGAACATATTTATTAGCAGATTTTTCAAGTAGTGCCACTTCCATTATCTCTTGTGGTGTTATTCCTTTTTGGATATCTCTGAATTTGAAATGGAAGTCAAGATGTTCTATAAGAGTAAAGCCTTCTATAAGCTCCATATAAGGAGTAGCTACAGTAAAGTAAGAAAAGGCTTTTTCGGCATCGATAATTTTACCCTCATTCTGGTAAGTTATTTTACCTTCTGAAGGCAGATGGTAGCCGCTTAAGATGGTGAGAAGAGTAGACTTACCACTGCCATTATGGCCAGTAAGTGCGTACCCTTTTCCATGCTCAAAAGTATAATTGAAGTCTTTAAATATCCATTCGTTGATATAACGTTTGCCCAGCTTTTCAACGGATATTTGCATACAATTAGTAACTATAGCCTTTCATTACCCCACGGTCAGAGTTTCTGATGAAGTTAATGATTTCATCTCTTTCTTTTGATGGAGGTAGCTCTAGCTCTACCAAGTCTAAAGCTTTTGAATTATTAAGGCCTTTCAAGAATACATATCTGTATATTTCCTGAATCTCATTAATTTTTTCTGAAGTAAACTCTCTTCTTCTCAGTCCTATAGAGTTGATACCGCAGTAGGTTAGAGGTTCGCGAGCTGCTTTAGTGTACGGAGGAACATCTTTTCTTACCAAAGAGCCTCCACCTATATAAGCGTGTGATCCTATTCTTGTAAACTGCTGTACTGCGCAAGAGCCGCCGAAGATAACATAGTCATCAATAATCACATGACCTGCTAGCTGAGTAGAGTTACCTAGTATGCACTGGTCGCCGATAATGCAATCATGCCCAATATGCACATAAGCCATTATAAGGCAGTTTGCACCTACTTCTGTTTTATATTTATCTATAGTTCCTCTATTTATGGTAGCACACTCTCTTATGGTAGTGTTGTCTCCAATAATAGTTACAGTATCTTCTCCGGCAAATTTCAAATCCTGAGGGATAGCAGAAATTACAGCTCCGGGATATATTTTAACGTTCTTTCCTATCCTCGCCCCTTCAAAAATAGTAACGTTAGGGCCTATCCATGAACCCTCTTCAATTACTACATTTTTATGTATGGTAGAAAAAGGTTCAATTACTACGTTTCGGGCTATTTTAGCCTGAGGATCTATATACGATAAAGGTTGGTTCATATACTAAAAATCATTTAACCATGGTTTTTCAACCTGTTGAGTTATATGAAAAGCAATTATTAAATACCTATAAAGGTATTATTTAACTGTCCTTTCTTACTATACTGGCAGTCATTGTGCCTTCACACACAAGGGTGTTTCCTACGTATGCCCTTCCAGACATTTTAGCTATTCCTCTTTTTATAGGGGCCAGTAGGTCACATTTAATTACCAGTGTATCTCCCGGTAATACCATCTTTCTGAAACGGAAATTTTCTATTCCTAAGAAGTAAGTCCAGTAATTTTCTGGATCCGGAACAGTATTGAGAACTAAAATACCACCTATCTGAGCCATAGCTTCTACTTGAAGAACTCCTGGCATAACCGGGTTTCCTGGGAAGTGACCTAAGAAATAATTTTCGTTAGTGGTGATGTTTTTTACTCCAGATACACTCTCGTCATCCAAATGAATAATCTTATCGATTAATAAAAATGGGAACCTGTGAGGTAAGATATTAGTGATTTGATTAATATCTAATACTGGAGGTAAGTTCGGATTATATTTTGGGACATTGTTTTTGCTTGAGCTTTGCATGGCTTTCTTAAGCTTTTTAGCAAAGGCTACGTTAGCAGCATGTCCTGGTCGGGCAGCAAGTATTTGAGCTTTAATAGGTCTTCCTGCTAATGCCAAGTCACCCATTATATCAAGCAATTTGTGTCTGGCAGGCTCATTTTTGTATCTAAGCTCTACGTTGTTTAAAATGCCTTCTTTTTTCACCTCTACCTTGGGCTTGTTGAATAGGCTGGCAATACTTTCCAGTTCTTCGTCTTTAACCACGCGGTCTACTACAACAATGGCATTGTTTAAATCACCCCCTTTAATAAGGTTGTGTTTATGCAACATTTCCAGCTCATGAAGAAAACAGAATGTTCTACAAGAAGCAATTTCTTTTTCAAACTGGTTAATGTTGGTTAGAGAAGCATGTTGGCTACCTAGTACAGGAGAGTTGTAATCTATCATTACAGTTACTCTGTAGTCATCTAGCGGTAATGCTGCTATTTCCACATCTCTTGAAGCATCTCTGTAGAATAAACTGTCTTGCACTTCATAGAAATCTCTTAAGGCATTTTGCTCTTCTGTTCCAGCTTCGTTAAGTATATCTACAAATTGCTTAGAGCTACCATCCATAATAGGAGGCTCAGGGCCATCTAACTGAATGAGTACATTATCAATTTCCAGACCTACAAGTGCGGCTAGGGTGTGTTCCACAGTGTTAACTCTGGCACCACTTTGCTCTATGGTAGTTCCGCGAGATAAATCTACTACATTATCCACATCGGCATCTACTATAGGAGAACCTTCAAGGTCTACTCTTTGAAACTTTATTCCATGACCTGGCTTAGCGGGAAGGAAAGTCATGTTGGCCTGTACACCGGTATGTAAGCCAACGCCAGATAATGTTACTGATTTCTTAATTGTTTGCTGCTTGATATTCATTACTTTTCTTGAAATGTCGGCAAATTTAGTACTTTTTCTTCAAGTTGCTTTAATCTGACATTTAAATCCGGTAGATTTTTGAAAATAGCGTAGGTTTTGTAATAGTCTTTGTAATTAAAAGCGGGGCTTCCCATCAGCTGAGCGCCTTCTTCTTTAATATTTTTTCCTAAGCCTGCTTGTGCTCCAATAGAGGTTTTATTAGCTAATGTAATATGTCCTGCTATTCCTACCTGTCCTGCTATTACACAGTTTTCTCCTAATTTAGTAGATCCACTAACTCCTGTTTGAGCTGCAATTACTGTATTATTACCTATTTCTACGTTGTGAGCAATTTGGATAAGGTTATCTAATTTTACTCCATCACCTATTTTAGTAGCATCTCCATAGAAAGTAGCGCAATCAATTACTGTGTTAGCTCCAATGTCTACATTGTTGCCTATGATCACATTACCCATCTGAGGGATGGTCTTATAAGTACCATCTTTTTGAGGAGCAAAGCCAAATCCATCGCTGCCTATGACAGTACCGGAATGTATAACGCAGTTAGAACCTACCTGAGTGTTAGCATATAGCTTAGCTCCTGCATTAATAATAGAATTGTCTCCAATTACTACATTATCACCTAAGTAAGCATTAGGGTAAATTTTTACATTGTTACCTATTTTTACGTTATTTCCAATGTAGGAAAAGGCACCTCTATATATATCATCTCCTACAGTACTATTTTCGCCTATAAAAGAAGGTTGTTCTATGCCAGTTTTTTGAAAACTGATGAACTTATGATATTCTTCTAAAAGGACGGTAAAGCAACTGTATGGATCGTCTACCAGAATGAGGGTAGATTTAATTTCTTTTTTTGGTTCAAAACCTTTCTTTAAGATTACTGCACTAGCGTTTGTAGAGTAGAGAAAGTGTTCGTATTTAGGATTAGAAATAAAAGATATTTCTCCTTCTTTAGCATTTTCAATTTTGGCCAGCATGCTTATTTCCACACTGCCATCTCCTACCACTTCGCCCTCTAAAAGTGACGCAATCTGATCGACCGTAAACTTCATTTAAATGAGATAGAATGGTTAATTTCTTTTTACAAAGATACATTTTTAGGGCAGCATAGATAGTATTTTTTGACAATTTTACTCATTGCCTTAATATTAGGTAGATCAGCTGCCTCTGCTATATCTATAACCTTACCTTTTTTTGTTAAAATATTAATGGTTTGTCCTCCGGCTATGTATGCTTTATTGGTTACTTCACCATGCGCAAAGAAGTATCTGCTGTCTGTTCTAAGTACATTATATTCCTCTGCTATATGGGTTCGAAGTGATTTTAGTTCTTCTTTACTCAAAGGATCATTAGTAAGTTTTATTTTAAAAAGTTTTCTGCCTAATAGAAATTGACTTAGAGTGCTAAGTATTTTGTCATCATGATTTTGCCATACCTTTATAGCTCCCCAGATGTCATAATCATCAAGCTGACCGAAGGTAGTTAGAAGGTTTTCATTATTCTGAAAATCTTCTAGTGTATATTCATTAAGAAGAAAGTGCTTGAGAGCTGGTGTAGCAAATACTTCCTGATCACTCATGGCCAGGTCTTTAGCTCTTATAATCATGTTAATGAGCATTTTTTCAGCACTCACCGAGGCTTTATGCAGGTATACCTGCCAGTACATCAGTCTTCTGGCATTAAGGAAGTTTTCTATACTATAAATCCCCTTTTCTTCTACCACTATCTGGTCATCTACCACGGTGAGCATGCTTATTATGCGCTCCAGACCAATGGCTCCTTCAGAAACGCCGGTAAAAAAGCTGTCTCGCTTTAAATAATCCAATCTATCCATGTCTAGTTGGCTGCTCACTAGCTGATGCAGAAACTTTCTATGGTAAGTGTTTTGAAAAATTTTAATGGCTAGTGATAGTTTATTATCAAAGACCTCGTTTAAATATTTCATAAATAAAAATGAAATACTCTCATGCTGAATTCCTGATAACAAGCTAAATTCTAAGGCATGAGAAAACGGCCCATGACCCATATCGTGTAGTAGGATGGCTATTAGGGCAGCTTCGTGTTCTTCATCTGATATTTGAACGCCCTTACTTTTAAGGGTTTCTAATGTGCGAGACATAAGATGCATGGCTCCTATGGCATGATGAAACCTGGTATGAAGTGCACCTGGGTATACCAGGCCGGTAAGTCCTAATTGCTTAATCCTTCTTAATCTTTGAAAAACAGGATGTTCTATAATATCGAACACCAATTCACATTGTATGTTAATAAATCCGTAAACAGGATCATTGAAAATTTTCTTTTTATTCAATCTAATCTGATTTTATTGCGTTACGATTGTATAAGAAGTTTTTAATTAGAGTAAAAAACCAATATATGCAAAGATATAATATTTTGTGGGCTGATGACGAGATCGATTTATTAAAGCCACACATACTTTTTTTAGAGAATAAAGGGTACGATATTACACCTGTAAACAGTGGGGCTGATGCCATTGAAAAATGTGAGGAAAGCCACTATGATGTAGTGTTTCTGGATGAGAATATGCCCGGAATGACTGGGCTGGAAACATTGACCCAAATAAAAAGTATGCGTCCTAACTTGCCTGTGGTTATGATAACCAAAAGCGAAGAGGAATTGATTATGGAAGAGGCAATTGGGGCTAAAATAGCTGACTATCTCATTAAACCATTAAACCCAAGCCAAATACTTATATCGGTTAAAAGAATTTTAGATAATAAAAGGTTAATCACAGAAAAGACCAACCTGACCTACCAGCAAGAGTTTAGGAATATAAGTATGGCTTTTGGTGATGATCTTAACCATGCAGAGTGGGCTGAGATATATAAAAAACTTATTTATTGGGAGTTAGAAATAGATAAGACTGAAAATAAAAGCATGGCAGAAGTGCTTTTTGCTCAAAAGGATGAAGCCAATAATCAGTTTACCCGTTTTATTAAGGAAGAATACGAGTCATGGCTTAATGATCCTGAATCGGATAAACCACTTCTCTCTCATTTATTGATGAAAAAGAAGGTTTTTCCTCAGTTAGAAGATGGTAAACCCTTATTCTTTTTGGTTATAGATAACCTAAGGTATGATCAATGGAAGGTTATAGAGCCTGCTATTCATGAGCATTTCACTATTGAGGAAGAAGATACTTACTATTCTATTTTACCTACTACTACTGCTTATTCCAGGAATGCTATTTTTTCGGGAATGTTGCCGGCAGAAATGGCTCAGAAACATAAGGATCTTTGGGTCGGTGAAGATGTAGAGGAAGGGAAGAATAATTATGAAGATCAGTTTTTAGAAAGACAGCTGAGGAGAAATAATCTGGATATTAAATTTAGCTACCATAAAATAAAGCAGATCAGTGAAGGAAAGCAGCTGGTAGATAATATCAGAAACTTGATGAATAATCAGCTGAACGTGATTGTTTATAATTTTGTAGATATGCTCTCTCATGCTCGTACTGACATGGCTATGATCAGAGAACTGGCACCTGATGAATCTGCCTATAGATCTATCACGAAATCATGGATAGAACATTCTCCTCTTATAGAAGCAATTAAAAATATTGCTGAAGCCGGTGGCAGACTTATGATTACTACCGACCATGGTACCATTAGAGTAAAAAGGCCTTTTAAAATAGTGGGTGATCGTAATACAAATACTAATTTAAGGTATAAACAGGGTAAAAATTTAGGCTATGATAGTGGTGATAAAATAATGGAAGCCTTTAAGCCTGAGCAACTTCACTTGCCGAAAATTAATGTTTCCTCTACATATGTGTTTGCAACGGAGGATCAGTTTTTTGCATACCCCAACAATTATAATTATTATGTGAATTACTATAGAGATACCTTTCAGCATGGTGGAGTATCGATGGAGGAAATGATTATTCCAATTATTTCACTAAATTCGAAGTATGGTTCATAAGATCTCGCCAGAACTAAGCATAACTTACTCAAGTCTGGCAGAAATAGAAGTAGTGGCAAAGCAGATAATCGACTTTTCCGGAGAGGATAAGGTTTGGATTTTTGATGGAGAAATGGGAGCAGGCAAAACCACTATAATAAAGGCTATTTGTAATCAGCTGGGTGTTGAAGATGTGGTAAATAGCCCTACTTATGCTATAGTTAATGAATATAATAATGGTGAAGGTGAGAGCCTTTATCATTTTGATTTTTATCGTTTGGATGATCAGGAAGAGGCTATGGAAATAGGAGCCACAGAATATTTTTACTCTGGAGATTACTGCTTTATAGAATGGCCTTCTAAAGTAAGAGATCTCTTACCTGATAAGTTGTTAAAAATAGATATAAGCATTACTGAAGATAATAGCAGGTTAATTGAAGTAACCAGGTATGAGTAAGAAAGAACATATGGGTTTTGCTGAGCTGGTAAAGGAGTCTAGCTTATCCCCCGAGGAAAAATTAATGCCCGTAAAGAAAAACATGCATTCCTTTTTTTTAGGTCTGCCTAATGAGATATCTCTACAGGAAAGGCGCATAACCTTAACTCCTGATTCGGTAGCTCTTTTGGTTAACAATGGTCATGAGATATGGGTGGAGACCAAGGCCGGATTAGGCTCTAAGTTTTCTGATAAGGACTATAGCGATGCCGGAGCTAAAATAGTTTATTCTGCCGAAGAGGTTTACAAGGCAGAGGCTATTCTTAAAATAGAACCCCCCACACTGGAAGAGATAGAGTTGATGAAACCCCGGCAGGTACTTATTTCAGCTATTCAGATGGGGAGCCAGTCAGTTGAATATATAAAAGCTCTTAATGCGAAACAGATTACCGCGATAGCTTTTGAGTTTATAGAAGATAAGGTGGGCGGTATGCCTATTATAAGAGCTATGAGTGAGATAGCAGGAAATACTGTTATGTCAATAGCCGCGGAATACCTCAGTAGCAGCAGTGGTGGAAAAGGCGTAATTATGGGTGGGGTTACCGGAGTACCTCCTACAAAGGTAGTAATACTAGGAGCGGGTACCGTAGCTGAATATGCTGCCCGTGCTACCATAGGCTTGGGAGCTGATGTTGAAATATTTGATAATCATATATATAAGCTAAGAAGAATAAAGCAGGCCTTAGGCAGGCAGGTATATACTTCAACCATAGATTCAGCTACACTTTCTCGTAGCTTAAGACAGGCTGATGTAGTGATAGGAGCATTGAGGCCTGAAAAAGGAAGAAATAGATATGTGGTAACTGAAGAAATGGTGGCTGAAATGAAGGCTGATTCAGTGATTATAGATTTGTCTATAGATCAAGGAGGATGTTTTGAGACGTCAGAACAAACCAGCTTGAAGAACCCTATATTCAAGAAATATGATGTTATCCATTATTGTGTTCCAAATATTGCATCCAGAGTGGCTTTTACGGCTACTACGGCATTAAGTAATATTTTTACTCCTACTATTTTGAGGGCTGCAGAAGAGGGGGGAATGGAAGATATGATTTTTGCTCATAAATGGTTTATGAGAGGAGTCTACACTTATAAAGGAGCTCTGACTAATGAGCATATCGCTCGTAAATTTCATATGAAACATAAAGATCTGGGGTTGCTTATGGCAGCCAGATTTTAAATTATAAAAAAAGCCTGATTCAATTGAATCAGGCTTTTTTGTGTCTATTGCTAGTATTTTTCTAACCGAGATTAGCCAAACTCTCTTCCAAAACTTTAATCTTGGCTTCAGCATCGGCTTTTTTCTTCTGCTCCATAGCTACTACTTGTTCTGGGGCATTGTTAACAAATCTTTCATTGCTGAGCTTTTTATCTACAGATTTTAAGAAGCCTTTGGTATATTCCAGTTCTTTCTGAAGCTCTTCTTTCTCTTTTTCTACATCTATAGATCCTGATACTGGTATAAAGAATTCATCGGCCTTTACTACAAAAGTTAGAGCCCCTTCTACACTATCAGTTACTTGTGCTACACTGCTAACATTAGCCAGTTTTTGAATGATGAACTGGTAATTTTCAAACTTAGCAAAGTCTCCAGATTTTATTTTAAGCTCCAGCGCTTCTTTTGGCGATATTTGCTTAGTGTTTCTAATGTTTCTGACGTTAGTAACTACTTCAAAAGCTAAAGCCGCATCACTTAACAGTTGCTCATCAATAGCTTCTGCTTTTGGCCAATCTGCTACAATAAGGCAATCCTTTTCATCTCTTTCTCTTAACTCATGCCATAGCTCTTCAGAAAGGAATGGCATAAACGGATGAATCAGTTTCATCAATTGCTCATTAAAGATGATGGTTTGCTCTAAAGTTTTAGCGTCTATAGGTTGACCAAACTCAGGTTTAATCATTTCCAAGTACCAAGCACAGTAGTCATCCCAAATCAGTTTATAGATGCTCATTAGTGCATCAGAAATACGGAATTTTGTGAAATGGTCTTCCACCTCAGCTAGTGTTTGGTTAAATCTTGATTTAAACCAGGCAATAGCAGTGGCATTATGACTTCCATCTAAGTTTTTATCTACTTCCCAGCCCTGAACCAAACGGAAGGCATTCCATATTTTATTAGAGAAATTTCTACCTTGTTCACAAAGCTTTTCATCAAACAATAAGTCGTTTCCGGCTGGTGAGCTGAAAAGCATTCCAGTTCTCACACCGTCCGCACCATATTGTTTTATCAGGTCAAGCGGGTCAGGTGAGTTGCCTAATGATTTAGACATTTTCCTTCTTTGCTTATCTCTAACTATACCAGTGAGGTATACGTTTTTGAAAGGCTTTTCTCCTCTATATTCATATCCTGCTATGATCATTCTGGCTACCCAGAAGAACAAGATCTCAGGCGCTGTTACCAGATCATTAGTAGGATAGTAATATTTAATATCTTCGTTATCAGGATTCTTTAATCCATCAAAAACAGACATAGGCCATAGCCATGAAGAAAACCAGGTGTCTAGCACGTCTTCATCTTGCGTGAGCTGATCTATAGTTATGCTGCTGTCTTTTTCTTGTGCTTTTGCTAGTGCTTCCTCTTTAGTTTTGGCTACTACATAACTTCCATTAGGTAAGTAGAAAGCCGGAATTTGATGCCCCCACCATAGCTGTCTTGAAATACACCAGTCATGAACGTTCTCCATCCAGTGCCTGTAAGTGTTTTTGAACTTAGGCGGTATCAGCTGGATCTCATCATTCATCACATTTTCTAAAGCAGGCTTAGTGATATCTTCCATTTTTAAGAACCACTGAGTAGAGAGCTTAGGCTCAATAACTGCATCAGTTCTTTCAGAAAAACCTACGCTATTGGTATAGTCTTCTATTTTATTGAGCTGACCAATGGCATCAAGTTCTTTTGCTATTTTCTTTCTTACCACAAAGCGATCTTCGCCAACGAACATCTGAGCGGCTTCATTGAGTGTGCCATCATCATTAAGTATGTCGATAGACTCTAAATTATGCTTTAGGCCCAACTCATAGTCATTAATATCATGAGCTGGCGTTACCTTTAAGCATCCTGTACCAAACTCAACTGATACATATTCGTCTTCAATAATCGGAATAGATCTATTTATTAAAGGAACTAATGCTCTTTTTCCTTTCAAATGAGCATATCTTTCATCATTAGGGTTTATACAGATGGCAGAGTCTCCTAAAATGGTCTCAGGTCTGGTGGTAGCGATAGTTACAAAAGTATCTTCGCCTTCAATTTTATAGTTTACATAGTACAGTTTTGATTGTACTTCCTTGTGTATTACCTCGTCATCGGATAGCGCTGTTTTTCCTTGCGGGTCCCAGTTTACCATGCGAACACCTCTGTATATAAGGCCTTTGTTATGAAGGTCAATAAATACGTCTATTACGGACTCAGAAAGAGATTCCTCCATGGTGAATCTGGTTCTATCCCAGTCGCAAGAAGCTCCCAGTTTTTTAAGTTGCTCCAGAATGATGCCCCCATATTTCTCAGTCCATTCCCAGGCATGCTTAAGAAACTCTTCACGCGTAAGGTCCTTTTTATTGATGCCTTTTTCTTTCAACATGGCTACCACCTTCGCTTCGGTGGCTATAGAAGCGTGGTCCGTACCAGGTACCCAGCATGCTTCTTTGCCTTCCATTCTGGCCTTTCTTATCAAAACATCCTGAATGGTATTGTTTAGCATGTGCCCCATGTGCAATACACCTGTGACGTTAGGAGGAGGTATTACTATGGTGTAAGGCTCCTTGTCAGGGTTGGGCTCTGAGTGGAAAAAACCATGGTCCATCCAATACTGGTACCATTTTTCTTCTACTGCCGATGGATCATACTTTGTTGAAAGCGACATTCTAAATTCTAGATTTTTGGTTAAGAACGCAAAAATAGGAAAATGCCTCGCATTTTTTAACATAAAATGAAAGGTTAAACATACAGTGACTTTTCAGGTTAGTTCAGTGGTTTTGTAAATACATTTTTGAAGCACTATATTGTTTCCTTTATTGAAAAAACGCTTCTGATTACAAACGCTAATGAAATGAAAATAAAAGCTAATAATCCTTCTTTGAAGAGTTGGGTAGCTGTTTCTCCCGAATCTGATTTTCCGATTCAAAACTTGCCGTTTGGTATTTTTAAAACGGATTACCTTACGGAAGGTGCGGGCGTGGCTATTGGAGAATATATACTAGATCTTACCTATCTGCATGAAAATGGTTTTTTAGATGGGCTGGGGTTGCCGGCAGGGATTTTTAATCAGCTATACCTAAACAGTTTTATTGGATTAGGAAAAAAGCTGACAAGAAGAGTTAGAAACAGAATTTCGGAATTACTTAATATAAATAATGAAGAACTTCGAGATAATAAACCTGCCAGAGAGTTGGCGCTGATTCCTATGAAGGAAGCCGTGATGTTGATGCCTGTAAATATTCCCAACTATACGGATTTTTATAGCAATGAGAATCATGCGGCTAATGTGGGGGCTATGTTTAGGGATAAAGATAATGCACTTATGCCTAATTGGAAGCATTTGCCGGTGGGCTATCATGGTCGAGCTTCTTCTATAGTACCATCTGGAGCAAATATTCACAGGCCAAAAGGTCAGTTGATGCCTCAGGGAGCAGAGAAACCCATCTTTGGAGCTTCTAAAAGACTGGATTTTGAGCTGGAAATGGCTTTTATCACCTGTAAGGAAAATGGGATGGGAAATCCCGTAAGCACAGTAGAGGCTGATGAGTATATATTTGGCTTTGTATTATTTAATGACTGGTCGGCCCGTGATATTCAATTTTGGGAGTATGTGCCATTAGGTCCTTTTTTGGCTAAAAGTTTTGCCTCTTCCATATCTCCTTGGATAGTAACTGCTGATGCTTTGGAGCCGTATAGAACCAAAGGACCAGAACAAGAGCCCGCAGTACTTCCTTATTTGCAGTATGAAGGGCATAAAAATTATGATATAGATCTTGAAGTTCATCTTCAGCCAGAGGGCAGTGAAGAAAACCTTATTTGTTCTACTAATTTTAAATACATGTATTGGAACGTAAACCAGCAGCTTGCCCACCAAACGATCAATGGCTGTAATTTAAAGATTGGAGATATGTACGCCTCAGGCACTATCAGTGGACCTGATCCGGGGAGCTATGGTTCTATGTTGGAGCTTTCTTGGAAAGGTACAAAGCCAGTAAAGTTGACCAATGGTGCCGAAAGAAAGTTCTTAGAAGATGGAGATACTATTATAATGAAAGGCCGCTGCCAAAAGAATGGTGTTCGGCTAGGGTTTGGAGCGCTGAGAAATACAATTTTACCAAGTAAATAACATTGAATTATGATCATAGATCCGAATAAAGAAGAATTAAGTAAGTTACATGCGGCATTAGTAGGGGCAGTAGCTCCAAGACCAATTGCTTTTGCCAGCACAGTGGATAAGAAGGGGAATGTGAACTTAAGCCCTTTTAGCTACTTTAATATATTCAGTGTAAACCCTCCTATATTAATTTTTGCTCCGGCCAGAAGAGGTAGAGATAATACTACTAAAGATACACATGAAAATTTGCTAGAGGTGCCAGAGGTGGTTATCAGTACTGTAAACTACCCTATAGTAGAGCAGATGTCACTGTCTAGTACAGAATATGATAAAGGGGTGAATGAATTTATAAAATCAGGTCTTACCCCTGTGCCTTCAGAAAAAGTGAAGCCTCCCCGGGTGGCAGAGTCACCAGTGGCATTTGAGTGTAAAGTAAATAAAGTAGAGCCCATGGGAGATCAGGGCGGCGCTGGTATTCTGGTAATCTGCGAAGTATTACTGGTGCATATTGATGATGCTATTTTAGATAAAAATCAGGTGATAGATCCTTATAAGCTAGACGCCGTGGCTCGGATGGGTGCCAACTGGTATGCGAGGGCTCAGGGTGATGCTATTTTTGAAATACCTAAACCCCTGCGTAAGTTAGGTATAGGCGTAGATCAAATTCCTGAATCAATAAGAAATAGTGATGTGCTTACAGGTAATAATTTGGGCAGGCTGGGTAATGTGGAAGAGCTGCCAACAGCTGATGAGGTGCAGAGCTATGCTAAAGAACAAAAACTAAAAGGTGAAAAGGTAGAGCTACACCAGCAAGCTAAGCAGCACCTCGAAAATGGTGAGGTACTGGAAGCTTGGAAAATACTCTTATTTGCTGATAGTTTATAAAACTATTACAGGCATAGAAGCATGAGATACGATTTTTTTTGCTACACTACTATGAAAAAGTGAGGCAAAGAAATTTCGATCTTTATGCACTACAAATAGAACATCAATATCATTTGTAGTTGAAAAATCCAGCAAGGCATCATCTATGTCTCCCTGTAGCCAGTGAACGGGAGTGTTTAATTCTATAGACTCAGCAAAAGTATTTATAGATTCTGTCTTTTTATCGGCCACATAAATGACTGATACCTCAGCTGAAAACAGTGTACTTACCTCTTTTAGAAAAGTTATCTTCTCAGCAGCAGGTGTATTATCCGGATCTACTGCTATGGCTATGTTCTTAGGGGGCTCATAGCTTTTCACTGTATGAGGCACTACCCAAAGCGGAGTAGAGGCCGTATTGCCTACCATATTAGCGGTAGTAGAGCCTCCAATGAATTCATCCCAGCCGTTAGCGCCATCCGTACCCATAATGATCATATCAGTGGGGTTGTCTTCGGTATAGATCTCAATAGCTGTAATAATTATTCCGGGAGAGCTAACAGTTGTGTATTGAACTTCATCTAACTCCTTAAACTCAGAGTTGAGCTCGCTCAGTTCATCTTCTGTTATTTCTCTGAAATCAGTCAGAGCAATAGGGTATATGCTTGTAGTAGCATCGGCTGTGGTAGTTTCCATTGCTACATTATAGCTTTTTAAAATAGTGAGATGTCCACTCACTAGTTTAGTAAGTGAGATGGCATACCAGAGTGCATTTTTAGCCTGAGGAGAGCCGTCATAGGGTGTTAATATGTTTTTTATTGGAGTTACAGTATTCACAGCGTTAATGTTTAAGTTAGTAAATCGTTAAAAGGGACTATTAATTCATAACCTTTTCTTTCATAAACCGTTAATTATACTGGTTTACAGGTTTAAATAATGAAAGTTAAAAGAGGTTGGTGTCTTCGGACTCCAACCTTTTTTTTATTTTTAACAATACATAGAATCCTTCTGTTAATTTTTTAAAAGAATTTTATATGAAAAGAGTTGTTACAGTTTTTATTATAATGATGCTCTTCAGTGCTTCTGCATTGATGGCCCAGAAAAAGATGAAGAGCCCGGCAGCCACGGCTAAGGGACAAGTAGATGGTGTAAATATTGAGGTGAAATATCATCAGCCATCAGCCAAAGGTAGGAAAGTAATGGGCGGGCTGGTGCCTTACGGTGAAATATGGAGAACGGGAGCTAATAATGCTACCACTATCTCATTTGATCAGGATGTAAAAGTAGAAGGAAAAAGTTTGAGTAAAGGCACTTATTCATTGTTTACTATCCCGGGAGAAAGTGAGTGGACAGTTATTTTTAATGGTAACGCTAATCAATGGGGAGCCTATAATTATGATAAGTCTCAGGATGTACTTCGCATAACGGTAAAGCCAGTGGCAATAAGCTCTAACGTAGAAGCTTTCACTATAGAGGTAGAACCATCTGATGTAGCCCTTAGCTGGGAAAATACTAAGGTGAAGTTCAAAGTGAGCAAATAGTAGTTTTTTATCATAACTTTTTATTTCTTCGAAAGAAATTTTACTGTATATCAATGGCTGAAAAAATATTAATCGGCAGAAACGATAAAATTGATTTGCCAAAGCTAGATTTGTACGATCTGGATGCTAAAATAGATACTGGAGCTTTCACCTCCGCTATTCACTATCATCATGCTGAAATAGTGGAAAAAGACGGCCGCCGTATTTTACATTTTACATTACTGGATCCTACACACCCTGACTACAATGGAAAAAGTTTTTACTTCGACCAGTTTGAGGAAAGAGAAATAAAAAACTCATTCGGAGACTCTGAGACAAGATTTATAATAATCACTGTAATTCACTTGTTTGGAAAGGACTTTGAAACGGAATTTTCTTTGAGTAACAGAGGAAATTTAAAGTTTCCTATTCTTTTAGGGCGTAAATTATTAAAAAAAGGCTTTGTTGTAGATGTGGCTCATCACAACTTGTCATTTAAAAGTAAACAAAAGAAAAATAAAATAAGCTAAGGCTGAATCTTCAAAATTTAAAAATCGGCAAATAAAACTAACCATGAAAATAGGCATTCTTTCCAGAAACTCAGAGCTGTATTCAACCCACCGTTTGGTGGAAGCGTGTCAAGGCAGAGGGCATGACGCTGAGGTGATAGATCATCTAAAATGTACCATAGTGATGGAGCAAAACAAACCATCTATTATGTATAAAGGACGAAATTTAGAAGATTTTGACGCTATTATTCCGAGAATAGGAGCATCTGTTACTTTTTATGGTTCTGCTGTGGTGAGGCAGTTTGAGATGATGAAAGTCTTTACCGCAGTTGAATCTCAGGCCCTGATACGGTCTAGAGATAAGCTTAGAAGCCTTCAGATTTTATCCAGAGCTGGTTTAGGACTTCCTAAAACGGTTTTTACTAACTACTCTAGAGAAACGGACGATATTCTTAACGCAGTAGGAGGGGCTCCCGTTATCATCAAGCTATTAGAAGGTACACAAGGGCTTGGGGTAGTATTAGCGGAAAATAGAAAGGCGGCAGCTTCAGTGATAGAGGCTTTTCATGGGCTCAAAGCTAGGGTGATAGTGCAAGAGTTTATAAAAGAAGCCGGGGGCGCTGATATACGTGCCTTTGTGGTAGATGGAGAAGTGGTTGGAGCTATGAAGAGACAGGCCAAAGAAGGTGAGTTTCGCTCTAATTTGCACAGAGGAGGTACTTCTCAGGTCATTAAATTATCTCGAAAAGAAAAGACCGCAGCAGTAACGGCAGCTAAGAAAATGGGCCTAGGCGTGGCAGGTGTTGATATGTTACAATCATCTCGCGGGCCACTTATTTTAGAAGTGAACTCATCTCCAGGGCTAGAAGGTATAGAAAATGCTACTGGCCTTGATATAGCAGGTAAAATCATTGAATATTTAGAAAGAAACAGCCAAAAAAAGAGGAAGATACAAAAGGATAAGGTGAATGCATGATATAGTAATCGATGGTCATAAAGTGGCTCCAGGGCAGGAATTGCAGATCAATGCTCTTATAGCAAGACTGCCAACCAGAACGCCTATTAATATACCTGTGTTTGTGAGCAGGTCTACTAAGCCAGGGCCTACTTTATTAGTGATGGCAGGGGTGCATGGTGATGAAACCAATGGTATTGAAATTATGCGCAGGGTAATCATGAATCATTATCACAGGCCTACAAAGGGAAGTGTGATAGCGATTCCGGTTTTTAATGTGTATGGTTTTATCAACCAGTCAAGAGGTTTGCCTGATGGAAAAGATCTTAACAGGTCATTTCCAGGGTCTAAGAATGGATCTTTGGCAAGCAGGGTGGCACATTTTATGACCAGTGAAATATTACCTCAGGTAGATTTCGGAATAGATTTTCATACAGGAGGGGCAAGTCATAATAACTTCCCTCAAGTGAGAGGAGTCTTTAATACAGTTAAAGAAATGGATCTGGCCAAAGCCTTTGGAGCTCCCTTTATTATAGAATCTCCGTTTAGGGATAAATCTTTAAGAAAAACAGCTGCCAAAGCAGGTAAATCAATTTTAGTTTTTGAAGGAGGGGAAACCTTGCGCCTCAGAAAGCAGGTGATAGATATGGGAGTGAGCGGTCTGCTTAGGGTAATGAAATACCTGGGCATGAGAGAAGATGCTCCAGCTATAGATAAGCCTTCTGTATTTTTGAAAACGTCTACCTGGGTAAGAGCCAAACATGCCGGTTTGCACCATGCTAACGTACGCAATGGAAGCAAAGTGGAAAGAAATCAGCCCCTTGGCCTTATTACTGATCCTTATGGTCAGTTCGAAAAGATCATAAAGTCACCAGTAAGTGGATATATCATCGGTATTAATAATTATCCTGTGGTGAATATGGGTGATGCGCTGCTGCACATAGGTACTGAGTAAATATTTTTTTTATCTTGCATGAATGAATTCCGAGCTTCAAGAGCAATACCATAAGACCAAAGGAATTGTACAAAAACAATTTCTGGTGGTTTTACATCGCGATATTGATTTTCAGATTACCTTCCTGAAACAAGTACGAGAATTACAGCAAAATATTCTTGATGGAAATATTGGGTCTGATAATTTTGAATCATCACTGCTACTAATCAAAGATTATAAATCTAGCTTGGTTAAGCTGGTAGAAAGAAGATTTGCTGAGCCGGAAATGATCAATTTTGATGTAGACTTTCTACGTTTTAATCAGCAAATGGATGATTTCATAGCTGATTTGGAAGATGATCTAGCCCGGCCTCAGGATCATGAACGCTTTTATAAGACCCATGGAGATTCCAATTTTTTAAGAGTAAGAAAGTGGTTTAAAAGGCGCTTATATGCAGTTTCCAAATCTCCTGAGAGATTTCTTAACTTATTTAGGAAGCTGTTTAAAAAAACGGTCAAACCCTTAAGGCCTTGGGTTCATCATATTCGCTTAAAGAACCTGGTGAGTTACTATTTCGCAGGATCATTGCCAATACAATTACTGCCTGTAATAGCCAAGAAAGATAGAAGGGTAAGTCATTCTACCAGAGTGGCCTGGCAAATAGATGAAAAGATTGAAGAGGCCTGTAAGCACTATGTGCAATCTAAGGAGCATGTTTTTGAAGTAGAAGAAAATAATCTGCATCCTTTAGACAGGGCCATAAAAAACCTGGAGGAGTTTAAAAAAGAAATTGGAGATTATGCTACTGAGGCTTTTGAAAAGCTCTTTAGTGACTATGGAAAGGCTTATGTACGAGTGGGTACAATGGAGCTCTCTAATTCTCAATTTAGCAATAAGAAGATTGAGGCGCTTCATGACAGGCTCCAGAAACAGTATAAAGCTGATCAGCAGGGCTGGTTGAATACTTTTATTGCCTTGTCTGACGATTGGGAAATAGACCTTGAACTATACTTCATTCAATATGCAGGAACAGCGGAATATCATCAGGCTTTTAATAAGCTGAAGCACCGGGTAGATAATGTTATTGGAGGGCAGCTAAATAAGGTAACGGCCTATCTTGAGGAAGTGAAAGAAAGAATTGCTGCTACTACTGAAGATGGGGATCATTTAAAAGTATTAATTAATAAAGAGATAAAGGCGCTTCGCGAACAGCTTTCAGAAAAAATACTGCTAGAAACCAACGAACTTATACTTAAGCAAGACTTACCATCACTAGTAAATAGTGTAGAGTCTCGAATTGATAAGTTAATATCTTCAGTATCAGAAAAACGCGCAATAGTAAAGGGGGCTGACTACGATCAGCCCATCAAAGCGTCTTCTATCAACTATATTTCTCCTTTTGAGCTAATTCATTTTGAATCATGGCCACAACTTTTAAAGGTGATAAGAACGGTAAAAGTAAAGCTTACCGAGCAGCTGAGTCAAACTCAAAATGAAATCATTGGGTTAGGTCAGATTGCGGAGTTTAACATGGAGTCGGCATTATCATTATTTGAGGCTAAGGATAAGGATAATAAGCCTAAAGCTATAGCCATCCAAGGTGTGGAGCGCACTATTGAAAAGGTGAAATCATTAGCAGAAACCTTAAAAACATTTGAGGAGGAGGTTGATAAACAGCTCTATGAAGGTTTAAATAAATTCAATGAAGGCCTAACTCGCTTTACCAATAATGAGAATATTTATGATATAAGAGTAAGGATTGCGAAAGGCAAGGCACTTCAAAAGAGTAAAGCGCTAAAGGATGAGCTTTTTACTAGAATAAAGAATTTAGTTCCTGCAGTAATATCTTTTGTAAGGCTTAAATATGAGGGTCTTCATCTTTTAATTAACAAAACTTACAAGAGATATGGCTTGTCTAATCAAGATGCTATATCTGCAGAGCTGGCCGATTTCTTAGCCGAAACCAGAAACGCCATAGAAAAACTGCCTTTTGTTTATCAAAGGCTTTTTAAGCTGGAACCCTTGGCTGATATCAATTTTTTCGAGGGACGTGTTGAGGAAATGAGGACACTGAATACGGCTTATAATAATTGGATGAAAGGTCGTTTCGCTTCGTCAGTACTGATTGGGGAGAAGGGGAGTGGAGCAACCACTTTGCTTAATTTCTACCTGAAAGATTTAGGAACCAGTAGTATGGTCTACCGTATTGGTCCCTCAGATACTATCTATGGTTTTGATGGATTAATCAATTGTTTATCAGAGTCTTTCAACGAGAAATTCAATACTATGGAGGAGCTCATCACATTCTTAAATGGAACGAAGAAGATTATGGTGCTAGAGAATATTCAAAATCTTTATCTTAAGAAGGTGGGCGGATTTGAAACGCTTCGAAAGCTGATGGAGGTAATAGCCATGACCAATGAAAAAGTGTTCTGGGTTTGTTCCTGCACCAAATATTCTTGGAATTATTTAGATAAAACCATTAACCTCTCAGATCATTTTAGTTATCACATTTCATTAAATGATATGAGTGATGCTTCTATCATTAGTTTGATAGATAAGAGGCACCGGGTAAGTGGGTATAATTTGAAATATGAGCCTTCAGGAAGTGAGCTAAACAGTAAGAGGTTTAAGAGACTTCCGGAAGATGAACAACAACAGTTTTTGAGAGAAAGGTATTTCCATTCATTAAATAATATTGCTAAGAGTAATGTGAGCTTGGCACTCGTATACTGGTTGCGTTCCACCAGGCAAATTGAGGGAAACACTATATTCATTGGCACATTAAATGAAAATGATTTTTCATTTATGAAAAGCCTTTCTTTGGATAAAACCTTTGCCCTGGCCAATATTATTTTACACGATGGAATAACGGAAGAGGAATACAGTGCCATAAGTCATGCATCTGTCAGCAAAGTGAAATCAGTACTTTATCCACTATATGAAGATGGCGTGCTTATGAGAGAAGAGAAAAAGTATTTTATAAATCCATTATTGTATAGGCATACCCTGGATTTATTGAAATCCAAAAATATTATTCATTAGTGAAAAAGATTGTAGGCATATTACTTTTACTACTGTTCGTTGTGACTCTTAGTTATGCGCAGACGGACTCCTTGGCAGATACGATAGTGGTGCTGCAAGTAGATTCTATGGCTCAAGGAGAGACCAAAATAGATACATTATCTCAAAAGGAAGGTGAGAACCTCATTGATGGCCTCAAAGATCATGTTCCTTCTTTATCTGAAATTGTATCTGTAGGCAAGGTGTTTTGGGCTGTAGTTTTTCTGATTGTGGGCTATTTTGTTACACGCTTTTTAGGATCTGTACTGGAAAGAATGGCGGAGAAGAGTGCTAACTATCGCATTACCATCAAAGGTCTTATTCCTGTAATAAAGATTTCCACATGGATTATAGTACTTCTAGTGATCATAGTGGGTATTTTCCATCCTCCTGTTGATGGTCTTATTGCTGCCACGGCATCTATAGGTATAGCCGTTGGTTTTGCCGCCCAAGATATTTTAAAGAATATTTTTGGAGGAGTAATGATTTTGTTTGATAGACCCTTTCAGGTGGGAGATAAAATAGAAATTGGCGAATATTATGGAGAAGTACTGGAGATAGGCCTCAGATCTACCAGAATAGTAACTCCTGATGACTCTTTGGTGAGTGTTCCTAATGGAGAGCTGATGAATAAGTCTGTATCTAACTCTAATAGTGGTGAAGCCAATTGCCAGGTGGTGGCAGAAATATATCTACCTATTACAGTGAATACCGATGAAGTGAGGAAAATAGCCATGGAGGCTGCTCAGACTTCCAAGTTTGTATTCCTCAACAAACCGGTGTCAGTATTATTTTTTAATGAGGTGAAAGAGCGTAGGTCATATCTGAAAATGAGGCTTAAGGCCTATGTAGCTGATATTAGGCATGAGTTTGCCTTCAAAAGTGATATGACTGAGATAGTAATGAGAGAATTATTAAGTCAAAAGGTGATCTCACCTGATGACTTAAAATAGGCTCACCAGCTTTTGCTTTTGCATGTCCCTTAGTTTTATTAGCTGGATATCATCTATATCATAAATGTCTTTTCTGAAATTAACCAGACCTGTTTTGTCTACCCAGCAAGTTCTATATACTAAGAATACTGGTATTTCTTCACTTAATGATATGGTTGCTGGTTTGCCCTTTTCCATGTATTCTCTTACTTTTTTATTATCCCAATTTTGATCTTTCAATAAATACTGGGCTAGTACATCCGGTTGCTCTAGCCTAACACAACCATGGCTAAACGCTCTTTTGTCTCGTGTAAAGAGGTAATCAGAAGGTGTATCATGCAAGTATATGCTTCTATCGTTAGTTAATGGAAACTTTACTAACCCGAGGGCATTAGATCTTCCTGGTTTTTGTACCACTCTTAAGTTATTTACATTTACTTCTTCCCAATTGACGGTGGTAGGGTCTATGGGGGCTGTAGATTCCCATCCTTCATAAAGCTGATAACCATTTCTTGTCAGGTAAGTAGAATCCGTTTTCATGCGATAAAGCATTTCATTCTTTATGATTTTTTTAGGGATAGTCCAAGTGGGGCTGAATACCAGATGGTTTAAACGATCGGTTAAAACAGGAGTAGCATGATCAGTCTCTCCAGTGATTACTCTCATGTGCACCGGGGTCTCCCCATTGTCAAATACGTATAATTCATAGGCGGGAATATTTACATAAATAAATTTATGGCCCATATCACTCGGCATCCAACGCATTCTTTCTAGGTTAAGCTTTATTTGATCTATCCTCGTTTGTAAGGAAATATTCATTACCTGTACTGTGCCTTTACCTACTATTCCGTCTGAGGTAAGGCCATTTCTGCTTTGGAATCTTTTTACAGCTGATGCCAAAGCCTCATTAAAATAAATGCTATCCTTCTTTAGTTCTTTCTCTGCCAGGTCATTAGTGAGTATCAGTCTTTGCTTAAGCTGAGGTATTAAAGTACTACTATCACCTAATCTAAGGTTAGTGTTTTCAGGGAGCTTATGCCAATCACCATTTACCTGTATTGCTTTATAAAACGACAGTGCCTTTTGTAATGACTCGTAATTTTCATTTTGAGGTACTAATGCTTTTAAAGCCTTTTGTATATCATCTGTATGCAAGTGATGCGCTACTGCTTCTGCCTCATATTCCGAACTCCACAACTTGTCTATTTGTATTGGCTTTATTCTACCATTTCTTAAATGATAGCCATAAGATAGGTAGGCTATAGTTAAGCGAATATCCAGTTGCATCATTTCAAAAACATTCACCGTTTGCTTTGAGAAAACCTGTTGCTCATAATTAATGAGTTTGGAAATGTTGTAGTCTTCAGCGTTTAACCCATGAGCCGAGGCATTAAGTAGTTCGGCTTGCATTATTTTTATTTTTGGAGATGGGCCATCGTAGGATAACCAAAATAGCTTATGGTCATTGAGCTGATAAAAACTATCTATTTCCTGTTTTAACTCTTCTCTATGTATATTGTCAGGAATGTAGTGAGACGTTGTTAAAGTATCTAAAAACAGTTGTAGGTAAGATTTTAGCTGTGAATCGGGTAGTTTAGTCAGGTTACCTTCAGCCGGCTCTACTGTATACTTGAACGTGTCATTAGGATCATGATTTATGAGGTCTTTTGATTCAATAGGGGAAGTGCTTTGCATGGTGTTGTTACACTGAGTAAATAGCACTGGTAATAACAATAAAAATAAGAGCTTGAAGTATTTGTGGGACATAACTTATATATCAGTTTTATAACCTTATATAAGGAAATGTTATGCCAGACTACCATATGGGAGTTATTTAGGTGTAAAAACGGTTGTGAGGCGGGCTTCGTGTGCAACTTTTTTCCCGACTTGAGAATTTTTTTTACAAGTCGGAAATTATTTTGCATGCTTGTTCGTTCCTCATCTGGACATCAAAGAAGTATCAGTTTTAACCTTTTAAAAATTACTTAATGATAAGAAGAACTATCCTCTCTTTTTTAATAGTTGCGCTTGTTCCTTATTCTAGTCTTTTCGCTAATATTCCGGTATCTGAAAAAAGTAAAGCTCTTTCAAGCTATATCGAGAATAATTATGCGCTTCTCAAAAGCGCAGGCCCTAAACCTGAGTATGAACTCTTCAAAAAGGGTGTGATCGGTTATCTTAATCTTAAAAAACAAAATAAACTTGCTGAAAATGGTTTATTAACACTCATCGACTTCCGTATGTCATCTAATAAAAAGCGTCTGTGGATTATTGATCTTAAAACACATGAAGTGCTGTATCATACGCTAGTGGCTCACGGTAGAAACAGTGGAAATGAGTTTGCTGAGAAGTTTTCTAATGTACCTAATTCTAATACCAGCAGTTTAGGTTTTTATGTTACAGGGGAGACATATTCCGGCAAGCATGGTCTGTCTCTAAGGTTAGATGGTGTAGAATCTGGTTTTAATAATAATGCCAGAGACAGAGCCATTGTGATGCACGGAGCCGATTATGTGGATAAATCTTTCACTAAGAACTATGGCAGATTAGGTAGAAGCTTTGGCTGTCCTTCTATCCCAATGGGGCTGAGAGAAGAAATTATTCCTTTAATTGCAGAGAAAAGCTGTCTTTTTATTTATTATCCTGACAGTGAATACCTTCAAAACTCAAGTTTAATTAATGAAGAAGTAGCTTACGAAGAAATTCACTCAGTAAGCTACCTTTTATAAGATCTTATAATGATGGAGGGTCTTGCAATAAGGCCTTCCATACTGCATCATCCCTGTCGTAAATATCTGTCCTGAAATTTACCACTCCATTATCATCAACAAAGGCCGTCCAGTATAGTAGATGCACCATGATATCTCTTTTTATCATAACGGTGTAGTTCTTTGAGGTTTTTATAATGTTATCCACTCGTTTTTCATCCCATTCGTCCTTGGTATTATTCAATATATACACTGCCATGTCTTTAGGCCTGGAAAGACGAATACAGCCCGAGCTTAAGGCACGATCAGTATTAGCAAAAAGCTCTCGGTGATTGGTGTCATGCATGTAAACGTTGTATGGATTAGGGAATATAAATTTTACTATTCCTAAGGCATTATTAGGTCCAGGGTCCTGCCTAAGCTGATAGGGAAAATTTGAAGCTGTAGTGGTGGCCCAATTAATAGTGCTTGGATCAATGACGGTTTCTCCACTCACCACTTTTATATTTAAGTTGTTAAGATAATTGCTGTTTTTTCTTACCGATGGTAATATGTCTTTAGATAAGATGGTTGGCGGCACAGTCCAGTAAGGGTTAAAAACCAAGTACCTGAGTTTCTCGCTAAAAACAGGCGTTTTTCGATAAGGCTTCCCCACCACTACATTCATGGTAAGCATAGTTTTTCCATCCTTTACCGCATGGAGCTGGAAGCTGGCAATATTTACAATGAGATGTTCTTTGCCGAGGTCTGTTGGTAGCCAGCGGCAACGCTCCAAGTTGATGGTTGTTTTTTTGATTTTGTTATCTAATGTCTCGTTTAAGGCTCCTATAGTGCCCTTTCCTAAGGCTCCATCTGGCGCCAGTCCATTTCTCTTTTGAAATTCTTTTACAGCTGAAGCTAGTGCCTCATCATATATTCTTAGAGTAGAGTCTGGTGCTTCCGGAGTCTCGTAGTAATTAGTAAATGACAAACGAGCTCTCAATTGTAATATGCGGTCATCGTTGTCTCCGGGCTTTAAAGTTTCGCCTGAATTAATTAAAGGCCAAGGCTCTTTTGATTTCATCTGTTCATATTCTGCCAGGGCTTGTTTTAGTTTTAGGTAGGTTTCATATTTAGGCTTTACATTATTGATAGATTTGGCTACTTCCACTTCTTCCAGCGCATGTGTAAGCGTCTTTTTTAACTCTATTTCCTTATTGCTACTTTTCCATTCAGGGTCTATGGTGGAGGCATTTACCTTCCCCATCAGTAGATGAGTAGTGAGTAAGAAATAGGCATCAGTAAGCATAATGTCAAGCATTGGCGTCACAGAAGAAACATTTTTAACATGCTCTAGTAGGTAAGTCAGGTGATAGTCTTCAGGGTTTAAACCATCCTGATGCACTAGTTTTATTTGCTCTAATAGCTCCGCAATGCTGTCATCATTATCCCAGGCGGGTTCAAAACCACGATCTAAGTAAAAATCCGGAATAGATTTTTTGCTGAATATGGTCTCTCCGTCTATAGTGAAAGACTTGTCTTCTATCCATCTTCTTATTTCTTCGCTGGGCTCTATTGTCTCTGCCAAGAGATTATTAACTGCTGCAAATACAAACAGTAGAATAAACATGTTTTTCATATCCAGTCTTTGCGCTTGAAATAAATAATCATGGCTATGAAAATGGCTATCATCAATCCCCAGGTATAGAAGTAGCCATATTTGAGGTGAAGCTCAGGCATATTGTCGAAATTCATTCCGTAGATACCGGCAATAAAAGTAAGTGGAATGAAGATGGTAGCTATGATAGTAAGCACCTTCATTACTTCGTTCATTTTATTACTAATGCTCGTCATGTACATGTCCATTAAGCTAGCGGTAAGATCACGATAGGTTTCTATCGTTTCTATAACATGTATGGTGTGATCGTATACATCAGAGAAAAATGTAATAGTATCAGGGGCTATCAGTGGATATTCACCTTTGATTACTTTGCTTAAAGATTCTCTGAGGGGATAAACTGATTTTCTCAGGAATATCAACTCCTTTTTAAGCCTTTGAATTTGCTTTAAGGTATCATTTGATGGTTCCAGGTATACTTCGTCTTCTAGCTCTTCTATTTTTTCGCCTACTTGCTCCAGTACTATGTAGTAGCTGTCTACTACAGTGTCTATAAGTCTGTAAAACAGGTAGTCAGCTCCTTTTTTTCGGGCTCGGGTAGCACTGGAATGGTTGTCTTGCCTTAACCTTTCACGTAGTCCATCAAACAGATCTCCTTCTTTTTCCTGAAAAGACAGTAGATAGTGCTTGCCGAGAACAAAGCTTATTTGTTCGTAGTTAACCACACTCCCTTCATCATTTTCTTCTTCTTGAATAGAGTGTAAGGTCTTCAATGTGAAAAACAGATGATTTTCATAGTCATCGGTTTTTGGCCTTTGATCTGGGTTGAGTATATCTTCTAATAGTAATGGATGCAGGTTAAAATGTCCTCCTACACTCTCTATCAGGTCAATGTTATGAAGCCCATCGATATTGAGCCAGTTCACTCTGTTTTCATCAGTATGAGGCAATACATTATTAATGTCTTTGCCGGTATATTCTTTTATATCTTTTTCATTATAAGAAATAAGGTCTATGTCTGATTTATTGGTCAGCTTGTTACCAGTGTATATAAGCGTGCCAGGAGGTAAACCTGCTTTTTGCTTAGAGTTTCTTATGCCTATGAGTTTAGACAATTTTGAAATACGTGTTAAGTTCATGCTTTTTCAGCTTATGCTTTAATAATGAAAACTGTAGTATAAAGGTTTAGCACTAGTTTTCGTGTAATACTTTTAGTTGTGTTCCAGTTCTGAGTTCTTAATGGCTTGGAGAAACTCCAGGGTTTTGATAAAAGCTTTTTCCGCATCTTGAGGCAGGTCATCGCCGGAGTAGGGGTGTGATCCTCCTAATACATGGTCTGCATCCTCTATGAGAAACAATTCACTTTGAGGGTTAAACTCATGTAGCATGAGCGCTTCTCTGTGTTCTACCGTTTCATCGTTAGTACCATGAACTATGAGCTGGGGAATGGTTAATTTTCTGGCCGCATTGGCTATGGTGAATCTCTCTTCATGAGAAAAGAAATCCTCTACTATTTGGTAGTCCATAGGCATTTGTTGATTAGTGCGGCTGTTAGTAATGTGAAGTACCTGATCTTTTTTCCATTGATCGAGCACTTGCTGCGGCCAGCGCATTTTTAAATCAGCAATCGAGGCCCAGGTTACAAGGGCAGTTATTCTATCATCTTCAGCCGCTTTTAAGATGGATACACCACCACCACGACTATGTCCTATTAAATAAATAGCATTTAAATCTATTTCACTTGCAGGCACTTCACACGCATCAGAATGGAAATAATCTATTACACTTTTGATGTCATCCATTTCAATACTAAAATTGTTCTGAGAGAAGGCTTGCAAATCCTCAAATTCGGTAGGGTTTTCAGCAGTAGTGCCATTATGTGAAAAATTAAATTTGGCGAAAATAAATTCTTTTTTTGAAAATTTTTCTGATAAAATATTGAAATAGCCCCAATCTTTGAAACCTTTGAAGCCGTGAATAAATATTATTAAAGGTTTTTTACTGTTATTTGATATATATCTGACATCAACTAATATTTTTGCAGCATTGTGTTCGCCAGATATTAGAATATTATCTTTCAATTTTAGAGAGTTGGTCATATTATATTTTGATTAGGTGTTTTGTGTCATTAATATTGTAGCTCAATAGTCCGCATGGCTTTAAAACTACGTGATATCCAGTCCCCAATAGCTTCAGAGATGGAGGAATTTGAAAAAAAATTCCGAGCATCTATGAAGACCAAAGTGTTGTTGCTCGACAAAATAATGAGTTACATCGTAAAGCGCAAAGGTAAGCAGATGCGACCTATGTTTGTGTTTCTTACGGCAGGCACTTGCGGAAATATCGATGAGGCCACTTATAGAGGAGCATCGCTCATTGAATTATTACACACCGCCACACTTGTGCACGATGATGTAGTGGATGATGCGAACTACCGTCGTGGTTTTTTCTCTGTTAATGCTTTATGGAAAAACAAGATAGCTGTGCTGGTAGGGGATTACTTGCTGAGTAGGGGGTTGTTGCTCTCCATAGATAATGGAGATTATCAATTGTTGAAAATTGTGTCTCAGGCAGTGAAACTGATGAGTGAGGGAGAGCTATTGCAAATGGAAAAGGCTCGTAAGTTAGATATCACTGAAGATGTTTACTATGAGATTATCAGACAAAAAACAGCATCCCTTATAGCTTCTTGCTGTGCAGTGGGGGCAGCCTCAGTGCAGGAGAACTCTGAAGTAGTGGAGAAAATGCATGCTTTTGGAGAAAAGGTAGGAATGGCTTTTCAAATAAAAGATGATCTTTTTGACTATGGTGAAGATGAGGTAGGGAAGCCATTAGGAATTGATATCCGTGAGAAAAAAATGACCCTTCCATTAATTCATGCTTTGCAAAAATCTTCATGGATGGAAAGAAAACGGGTTATCAATCTTGTAAGGAATCATAATGATAACAGCAAAAAGATCAATCAGATTATCGATTTTGTGAAGAACTCTGGCGGGCTAGAGTATGCTCAGACTGTTATGATGAGATATTATGATGAAGCAGTAGCTATCCTTGATGATTTTGCAGACACTCCTTATAAAACCTCGCTGAAAAATCTCGTTCAGTTTACTATTGAGCGTAATAAATAAGCTAAGTCCTTTTTAGGTTTTAAACAAAACCGCTTTGTATGTGTCATATTCTATAATTTGAATAGAATATTATGACTCACTTTGATGCAATTATTATTGGAGCAGGCCAGGCAGGTCCTCCATTAGCCTCCAGGTTAGCATCTGAAGATTATAAAGTAGCTATTGTAGAAAGAAAATTCTTTGGGGGTACCTGTGTCAATACAGGGTGTACACCCACTAAGGCAATGGTTGCCAGCGCTAAGGTAGCTCATACCGTAAAACATGCTTCAGCTCATGGAGTAATAGGCGCTTCTAATTTTAAGATAGATTTTGATCAGGTAAAGAAAAGACGTGACGAGATTGTAATGCAGTCTAGAGAAGGTTTAGAAACCTGGATGGAGGATGATGAGAATATCACTGTTTTTAAGGGGCAAGCTCGTTTTATTAATAATAAGGCACTTCAAGTTGATGGCAATCAAATACAGGCAGAAAAAATTTTCATTAATGTTGGAGGAAGAGCACGTATTGCTAATCATGAGGAGGGGCTTGAATACCTTACTAATTCCAGTATTTTGAATCTGGATGAACTGCCAGAGCATTTAGTAATTATAGGAGGTAGTTATGTGGGTGTAGAATTTGCTCAGATGTTTAGAAGGTTTGGATGCAAAGTAACCATTATAGAAAAAGGTGAATATCTTTTGAGTAAAGAAGATCATGATGTTTCTGAAAATGTAAAGGATATTTTGGAGAAAGAAGGTATTCATATTCGCACGAAGGCAGAATGTATTTACGCTAAAACTTCTGAGGAAGAAGGAGTGGAAGTAGAAATTAATTGTGATGATGGTGATCCGGCAGTATCAGGAAGTCACTTGCTGTATGCTGTAGGTAGAGTGCCTAATACTGATGATTTAGGTTTAGAAAATACAGACATTGAAGTAGATGGGCATGGTTATATTAAAATTGACGATTATCTCAATACTACGGTAGAGGGAGTCTGGGCATTGGGAGACTGCAATGGCAAAGGAGCATTTACGCATACTGCTTATAATGATTTTGAAATAGTGGAGAATGGCTTGTTTGGTAATGGTGGCAAAAAGGTTTCTGATAGAATTTCCTGTTATGCTTTATATATGGACCCTCCATTGGCTCGAGTAGGCATGACAGCGGAAGAGGTGATAAAAAAGGGGATCAGGGCTCTGAAAGCTGAAATGCTAATGAGTAAGGTAGCTAGGGCAAATGAAAAGGGTGAGACAGAAGGTTTTATGAAGGTGATCGTAGATGCTGAATCGCACTTAATTCTTGGGGCGTCTATTCTGGGAGTGGGGGCAGATGAAATTATCCACTCTATTATTGACGTGATGTACGCTAAGCAACCATATACTGTGATGAAAAATGCAGTTCATATTCACCCTACTGTGTCCGAACTTATCCCTACTATGCTGTCTAACCTCAAAGAAATATAAAAAAAGGGAGCTATTGCTGCTCCCTGTTTTCTATTGCTTCATATCTTGTTAAAAATTCTTCCAATCGTTCTGCAGGAAGCTTTTTAGCGATAATTTTCTTATTACTGTTCAGTACATAAATAGTAGGAGTAGTCATGGCATCATAAAGATCTCTGTACGACTCAGTGTAGGTTCTGGGGCCGTTCACGGTGGTCCACTCTTCCATATGCATGGTTTTAATGTAATCTTTCATCTTTACCATAGAGGTGTCTGCAGATACGGCGAAGATGCCTACATCATAGGCGGAGTTATCATAAAATTCTTTAAGCTTTGGCGTTTCTTTTTTACAGTGGCCACAGTCAGGATCATAAAAGTAAATCACTGTGTACTTATTCTTCATGTCATAAAGCGCCCGAGACTTTAAGTCTTCGTTTTGCATGATTAGGTTGGGCGCTTTTAATCCTATAAGGCTGTTTCTTAGTTGCTTAGCTCTGTCTTCCAGGTTTTTCTTGAGTTTGGCGTTAGCCCAGAAGTCCATCTCTCCCGAAGCGAAATATTCGTCATACAGGTGCACAAAAACCTCGTCTAAGCCCATGATTTCAGGCTGTTGGTATTTTATAGTTACTATCCAGATCAAGTACTTATAGGTGTCTTGATCTTTTTTAGCGACTTTGGCTAATTCATCAATAGCATTACTGATGGTATCAGGGTGCTGTAGCAGCATTTTATCTAAATAGTCTTCCACCTTTTTCTTGTAAAGAGGTTCGTTTAACCTGATCATGGCAGGATCACCTAAGTTGAAATTATCCCAATAATGCGATTTGTAGTAACGGTAGCTGAAGGTAGAGTCTATAGCTCCATTGTCTAATTTTGGAGGTTCTGGTACCTCAATCTTTTTGTTAGCTTTAAGTATTTTGGCAAATAGAGTGGTTGGGTATTTTTCAATCACCTCATCCTGATGCTTCATTACTTTTTCGTTAAGCTTATTCAGGAATGCTCTGGCTGCTTCTTTTTCAGCAGTTGTGCTGGTGCTGTCTTTCAGCATTTCTACTTGCGGTTTAGCTTCAGCATTTCGAGCTTCATTATAAAGCATGTTTTTAAAGAAAACGTCATTATCAACATCTCCGGTGACCTTGGCTGTCTCTACAAACTCCGGTCTGGTAGTTTCTATTTTGAACGTCTGATCTTCATTAATGATAATATCAAATAATTTAGACTTGTTCAGTACGAGGAAATAGACCCCTTTGCTCAATGGTTTTTTCCCGTCAAAGGTAAATTTTCCTTCACTATCTACCTGTGCGGTGTCTGTTAGGTAAGTGCTTTCGCCAAAGAAATAGCCAAGATAAATAGTGGTGTCAGCTAAGCCATGAATCTGGAAATCAAGCTTATAGCCATTTTGTGCGTGGCTGCTTAAAAAAGTGATTGATAATAAAAAAGTAAATAAGAATTTCTGCATAACTAAATCGTACAGGATACATTGAAATCATGAAACATTCATGAAGAAAACAAAGTTTCTGAATGATGCCACGCAATTTTAGTTAATTTAGGTTAAAAATTATCACAATTAGTAATAAGGATATTTTTTTGCATAAACACGTCAACTTAATACTTTTGTCGTTCATTTGTATTATGTCGATATCTGTCAGAAATCTCACGAAAGTATACGGGCAACAGAAGGCAATAGATAGCATCTCTTTTGAAGTGAAAAAGGGAGAGATTCTTGGTTTTCTAGGGCCTAATGGTGCAGGCAAGTCCACTACTATGAAAATAGCTACCTGTTATTTGCCTCCTACAGAAGGCACTGTGCAGGTGTGTGGCCTTGATGTAATAGAAGAATCAGTGGAGGTGAGAAAGCATATTGGCTATCTGCCTGAGCACAATCCGCTTTATCTGGAAATGTATGTACGGGAGTATTTGCAGTTCATAGGCAAAGTGTATGGGGTGTCTGGTAAAATTCTTAAAACTCGTATAGGTGAAATTATAAGTCTTTGTGGGCTTGTAAAAGAGCAGAATAAAAAGATAGAGGCTCTATCTAAAGGCTATAGGCAGCGTGTGGGCTTGGCGCAGGCGCTAATTCATGACCCTGAAGTGCTAATACTTGATGAGCCTACTACAGGGCTCGATCCTAATCAAATAGTGGAAATCCGTAATCTGATCAAAAGCATAAGTCAGGATAAAACGGTTATTTTTTCTACTCACATTATGCAGGAGGTGCAAGCACTGTGTGATCGTGTTGTGGTAATTAATAATGGTAAAATAGTGGCTAATGATGCCATTGACCAGCTTAAAAATACCCAAAGAAAGGTAGCAGTTATTACTGTTGAGTTTGCTGAGGCAATAGATGAAGAAAGCCTAAAATTCATAGAAGGGGTGTTAGAGGTAGAGAAAGGAGATGGACATAAGTATAAAGTTACTGCTTCAGTAGAAAAGGATATGAGGCCAGAAATCTTCAATTATGCAACCAAAGAGAATATTACTTTGCTGGGCTTGCAACAAGAAGAAGTGACTATAGAAAATGTATTCCAGGAATTGACAAAAGGAGGTAAAGCAGAATGATTCAGATCTTTTTGAAAGAGTTTAATAGCTTTCTCAATTCTTTAATCGCCTATATAGTTATTAGTGTGTTTCTTACCGGAATAGGCCTTTTGATGTGGGTCTTTCCTGATACTTCTGTGCTAGAGTATGGCTATGCTGATATGGAAACCCTTTTTGTTTTAGGGCCATATGTTTTTATGTTCTTAATACCGGCTATAACTATGCGTATGTTTGCTGAAGAGAAGCGTGGTGGTACTATTGAATTATTGCTTACCAAGCCTCTTACCGATTGGCAGATTATATTTGGTAAATACTTGTCTGGTTTGGTGCTAGTAGTTTTCGCAATCATACCTACCCTGGTGTACTATTGGTCTATTTATAAGCTGGGCAGTCCGGAGGGTAATATTGACACTGCCGGGGTAATGGGATCTTATGTGGGGCTGGTGCTTCTGGGCGCGGTTTTTACTGCCATCGGAATATTCTCGTCAGTAATTAGCTCTAACCAAATCATCTCTTTTATAGTAGCAGTGTTTTTCTGCTTCATAGTGTATTCAGGGTTTGAGTCAATCGCTTCTATTAATGATTGGGGGCGGTTTTCAGGTATGTTAGAGCAGTTGGGTATTCTATATCATTACGATGCCCTGAGCAAAGGCCTGATAGATAGCCGTGATGTAATATATTTTCTTAGTGTGATAGCAGTAGTCCTATTAGCCACTAAACTCGTTTTAAGTAGTAGGAAATGGTAGCTTTGAATAGTAGAAAATTAGAGTCCTTTTTAAGGTTTTTTATAGGTGTGGTGGCTGTGGTACTTATTAATATTATAGCCTCATCTCAATTTTTTCGTCTTGATCTTACTGAAGAAGGAAGATATACCATAAAGGAACCCACCAAAGAAATGCTACGAGATCTGGATGATGTAGTATATGTGGAAGTTTATCTGGATGGAGAGCTCAATTCTGGTTTCAAACGCCTGCAAAGATCGATAAGAGAAACGCTGGAAGAGTTTAGAGTGTATTCAGGTGATAATATTCAATATACCTTTAATGATCCCACTGCTGCTATGAGTGAAAAAGCTCGCGGTGAATTTATGAGGAGTTTGATGGCTAAGGGAATTCAGCCTACTAACATTATTGATGAACAAAATGGCAACAGGGTTGAAAAGTTGATATTTCCAGGGGCACTGATCTCTTATGGAGGTGTAGAGAGGGGTGTAATGCTGCTAAAGGGAAATAAAGCCTCCAGCGCTGAAGAAAAATTAAATCAATCTATTGAAGGAATAGAATATGAAATGGCATCAGCTATTCGTGGGCTAACTACCTTGTCAAGAAAGAAGGTGGCTGTAATACGAGGTCATGATGAGCTAGATTCGCTGGAAATGGCTAGCTATACCGCTGCTCTAGCTAACCTTTATGATTTAGGTAAAGAAAAGTTAGATAGAGATTTAAGTGATTACGATGCTATGATAGTGGCTAAGCCTAAGAAGAACTTTAGCGAAACAGAAAAGTATTACTTAGATCAATACCTGATGAAGGGAGGGAAAGTAATGCTGCTGCTTGATAAAATGCATGCGAATATGGACAGTGCATCAGCGTCAATGAATTTTGCTTTTCCTTATGATCTTAACTTAGATGATCAACTCTTTAAGTATGGAATCAGGTTAAATAATGATCTGATTCAGGATCAGATGGCAGCTAAATATCCAATAGTAGTAGGTAATATGGGTGATCAGCCACAGCTTAGCCTTGAAAACTGGCCTTTTTTCCCTATCATTAATAAATTTGCTAATCATCCTATTACCAGAAATATGGATGCAGTGCTGCTTAAATTTGCCTCTACCATCGACAGTATTCGTGTGGATGGCGTAAAAAAAACGCCTTTGTTATTTAGTTCTCAATATGCTCGATCAGTTACCGCGCCTGTAAATGTTTCAGTTCAGGATCTAAGGAAAAACTTAACTCCAGAAATGCTCAATAAGCCGTTTTTACCTGTGGCTTACCTGTTAGAGGGTAATTTTAGTTCATTATATAAAAACAGGTTTAAGCCTGAGAATGTATCTGATGAAGATTTTTTCGGTACAGCAGCGGAAGGTGCCAAGTTGTTGGTGGTAAGTGATGGAGATATTGCTAAAAATGAAATCAATAATCGAAGTGGTGACCCTCAGCCTCTCGGCTTTTACCCTTTTGCGCAGACTGAATTCGCCAATCAGGGGTTTCTCCTCAATTCGCTGGCTTACATGCTAGATGATCAAGGTTTAATTACGGCTAGAAATAAAGAATTTAAAATAAGGCCTTTGGATAAAGTTCAGGTGAGCAGAGAGAAAACTAAGTGGCAAATTATTAATATGGTTTTGCCGGTATTGCTCATTATTATTTATGGGATCATAAGATTTTACTTAAGGAAAAAGAAATATACTGGATTTACCAAGTAAGTAGTTCATGCAAAGAAAAAGAAATATAAAGCTGATAGTGGTGCTGGTACTTCTGATGATAGCTACCGTGGTGGCTTATTATGTGACTAGGCCCGCCGATAAGCTGGAGGTAGATAGGACTATTTTTGCTTATGAAGATCCTTCGGCTATTGGTCAAGTAGTTTTTGAACAAGGTGAAGAAAAAAACAACCTTACTTTTAATGGTGCCCAGTGGCAGTTGAATAATGCTTATGATGCTGATCCACAGCGTGTGAGTGTTGTTTTTGCTCTACTTAAGCAGCAGAGGGTACGTAGAATGGCCGCTAGGCAGCAGCAAGACTCATTGCAGCAGGCCTTTGAAGAGAAAGGTGTCCATGTGACTTATTTTGAAGGGGCTAATGCTGTGAAAGATTTCTATGTATTGGGTGATAATGAAAATAAAATCACCTATATGGCTGAAAGTCCTGGATCTCAGGCGTATATTGTGGAAATACCCGGATATAGAAGTTATTTGGCTGGTATTTATGAATTAGATCAGAATGGATGGAGAAATCCACGAATTTTCGATTTTAATTGGGCGAATCTAAAAGGAGTAGAAGTAGCCTATAGCGAACATCCTGATAATGGTTTTTCCGTGGGCTTTGACTCTAGCTTTTATGAGGTAAGGGGGCTTGTTGAAACAGACTCCTCGAGGCTTACCGATTTTCTTGATGATGTATCGTTGCTCTATGCTAATGACTTCCTTAATCAAAAGGAAGTAGCAGAGTATCAGGAGTTAGTAGATCAAGAGCCTCAAGCTATAATCATGGTACACGATGTAGCGGATAAGATTTATACACTGGAAGTGTATCAGGCATTGGAAAATAATCGAGAGATAATTGGTAGAAAAGATTCTACTGATTATGCTATATTTGATCTTTCCAAGATGCGTAAAATTTTGCGTCCTAAAGGTTTTTTTAAGAAAAAGAAACAGCCGATTTAAAAATATAACGTTTCTTGTGAATGATTTTATTTTTAACTTTACCGAGTTTTAAACTTAACTATACGTAATCGACATCAGTAATGAAATTTATAGTCTCGTCATCATCACTTTTAAAGCAGCTAGCTAGTATCAATGGTGTAATTACTACCAATCCGGTAGTGCCTATTCTTGAAAATTTCCTTTTTGAAATTGAAGAAGGTAAGCTTACAGTTACGGCATCAGACTTGCAGACGTCTATGATCACTGAGATAGAGGTGGAATCCAAAGAGAACGGTAACATAGCTGTGCCAGCTAAGATATTATTGGAGACCTTGAAAAACCTGCCGGAGCAGCCGGTAACTTTTTCAATTGATGAAGATACGTACAGTGTGGAAATTAGCAGTGATAATGGTCGATATAAGCTTGCTGGTGAAAATGCTACTGATTTCCCTAAGGTGCCTACCGTTTCTGATGATTTTTCTGTAGATATGTCTACTGAAGTGCTGAGCAGCGCTATTAACAATACTATATTCGCTACCAGTAATGATGAGTTAAGGCCAGCTATGACAGGTGTGTATATGAATCTTACTGATACTAACACTACCTTTGTTTCTACGGATGGTCATAGGTTGATAAGATATAGAAGGGTGGATGTGGCTTCTGAAAATGGTAATGCTATCATCATTCCAAGAAAGGCGCTTAACTTGCTTAAATCTACATTACCATCTGAAAATACCAATGTTTCGGTAGAGTTTAACGTGTCGAATGCTTTCTTCCGATTCAATAATATCAGAATGATATGTAGGCTGATAGATGAGCGTTTCCCTGATTATGAAAACGTAATTCCAGTAGATAATACTAATACCATGTTTATCGATCGCTCAGAGTTGTTGAGCTCTTTGAAGAGGATCGCTATTTACGCCAATAAAACCACACACCAGGTAAGGCTTAAGATCACTGGTAGTGAACTTCAGATTTCTGCGGAAGATTTGGACTTTGCTAATGAGGCAAATGAGAGATTATCATGTGAGCATGATGGAGAAGATATAGAAATAGGCTTCAATGCTAAATTCCTTATCGAAATGCTTAATAATGTAGATTCTGATAAAGTAGAGTTGAGACTTTCTGAGCCGAATAAAGCTGGGCTTTTAATACCTACCGATAAAAGTGATAATGAAGACATTCTTATGTTGGTGATGCCTGTAATGCTTAACAATTACGTATAAGACATTAAATTAAAATATTATATATACTAAGGCCGATTGCAATCAATCGGCCTTTTTTTGTGATTAGAAATCTCTTATCCTAATTCAGTAAGTAGCTTCTTTACCTGTTCTTCCAGAGTGCTTACCCTTTCTTCGAGCCTGGAAGGAGATTCCAGATTTTTACTAAAAATAGCATCTGCTTTCCAAATTTCTAGTATTTCGTTGGCTTGAACTCTCAAAGAATCAAAGGCAGGGTTGTCGGCTTTGAAAACATATGACGTGTTGTGTCTGGAAAAACGCCTCACCAGAATGTCATTCTTAGTGATGATAACATATAAAAGGCCTTTCTCTACATCTTCAATAGTAGTGGGCAAGCAGAGTAAGATGTCTTTATGATGTATGCCTTGGTTCTCTACTACCATCTCATTGCCATTGATCTGGAAGGCCCTGGACTTCTTATGTTGGGTGAAGGGAAAATGGATTGCAGGTAGTTTATTGATGAAGTCTTTGTTTTGAAAGCTCACAATATAATCTAAATGCTTTTCTAAAGATATAAATGGCGTTTGCTCGGCAACATCATCCTTATCAGTAATGGCTTCTTTTTCCTCCCTTGAGAATTCTTTTTTAAAAATATCGAATTTGTATAGTTCGTTGATCGTGAGCTCTTTAGTGAGTAGAGTGTCTATCGAAAGCTCAAAATGCTTTGCTATTTGTATGAGGGTCTCAATTTTAGGCTCCGTTCTTCCTTCCTCGTAAGCACCTACACTTGGGCGAGCCAGGTTGAACAGCTGTGCGAAGTCTGATTGGCTCATTTTTTTGACCGCCCTGATTTTCTTGATATTCTTTCCTATAAATGACATAATACCGTTTAGTAGAAATATTTTTCAAAAATGGTATAACCTTTTTTAAAATGCTAGCGTAAATATAAATAAATGATTGCTAATAAAATGAGCAACGCTAGTAAAAATAGAATTAATTTATTATTATTGAATTATGAAACACTATAATGACATACCACCCTGAAATTTTAGAATGAATTGAAATGTGAATTTTGATTTATTCGTATAAATTGAATTACTTTTGATCTTTTTTAAGTATTAATACTATTCTACATGAACGAATATTTTAAAAAAGTACGAGAATACCTGATAGACCTTGATTTTGATATCACTTATGAAAGCGAAGATGAATGTGTTTTCGTAGTGAGTGATGAGCGGTCAGGGGTTAGTAACATGGTACTGGGCTGCGCTGATCCTATTTTGATATTAGAACAATTCATTTTTGAAGTGAAGGATACCTCAGCAAGTACTTACATCAGACTCATGCAGAAAAACAGAGACATTATACACGGAGCCTTTGTGCTGGATGATACTGGGAAGAAAGTCATTTTTAGAGATACTTTACAACTCGAAAACCTTGACTTTAATGAGCTAGAGGCCGTTTTTAACTCATTGGGCCTATTGCTTAGCGAATTTTCAAATGAGTTAATTGAATTGTCAAAACACTAAAAATTAGAAGACATGAATATCTTTGGAAGATTATTTAAGATAGGGCAGTCAGAAGCCCATTCAGCAATTGATAAATTAGAAGATCCTATAAAGCTCACAGAACAAGGTATTAGAGATATGAAAGAAGACCTTGACAAAGCTTTAAATGCTTTGGCTCAGGTAAAAGCTATGGCTATAAGGTCTAAAAATGATGTGCAGACTTATAAGTCTAAAGCACAAGATTATGAGCAAAAGGCTATAATGCTATTACAAAGAGCAGAGAAAGGAGAAATAGAATCTTCAGAGGCCGATAGATTAGCTTCTGAGGCTTTGATACAAAAAGAAGAAAACTTGAAACATGTATCAAGATCTATGGGAGAGCAGCAGCAATATGATGATTCTGTTGCTAAATTAGAGAGCAATGTCAAAAGATTGAGAAGTACCATAGCTAAATGGGAAAATGAATTGAAGACCTTGAAGGCAAGAGTTAAAGTGAGTACTGCCACCAAAAATATCAATAAGCAAATGGCTCAGATTGACTCAAGCAGTACAGTGTCTATGCTAGAGAGGATGAAGGATAAGGTGGCTCAAGAAGAAGCTTTGGCGGAGTCTTATGGAGAAATAGCTAATGAGAGCAGAAGTATTGATGAAGAAATAGATAGAAAACTGGCTGAAACAGGTAGTGCAAGTGCTAGTGATGAGCTGGCTAAGCTAAAAGCTAAAATTGGAATTAAAAAAGAAGAATAAATAAAATTAAAATGGGTGAATTACTTGAAGTAGCAGTGAACCCTGCGAACATAATTATAACCGCTTTGTCTATTTTCATTGTGATCTATTGGGTCACGGTCATCATCGGAATTTTCGATATAGATGTTTTTGATTTTGATATGGATGTAGACGTAGATGCTGATGCCGATGTGGAAGTTGAAGGCAGTTCTGTTATCTGGTTAAATTCAATATTGTCATTTTTTAACCTCGGAAAGATACCTTTTATGATCTTTCTCTCATTTTGGATTATTCCAACTTGGTTATTGTGCATAAACATCAATTATTTCATAGGTAATTCCTCATTTTTAATAGGTCTATTTGTATTGTTTGGGAGTCTATTTGTTGGTCTTTTTATAACTAAAATTCTTACTTATCCCTTTGTTAAGCTTTATCAAAAGCTGGAAAAGGAGAATGAATACGATAGTATAATAGGTAAAATATGTGCTATAACTATAGCTGCCACAGAGAGTAAAACAGGACAAGCCCAAGTGAAAACTAATGGAGCTCCTCACATACTAAGTGTGAGGACCATTAAAGGCATGGAGATGCAAAAAGGAGATACTGGACTCGTGTTAGAGTACAATCAGGATCTCAACTTATACTTAATCGAACCTTATAATTAATAATTTAAACTACATAATATGTTATCATCAATCTATACTGCTATACTGGTAGTAGGTCTTGTTCTTTTGGCGATAGTTGTTGTCATCGTCAAAATGTATAAGAAGGCGGTTCAAGGAGAAGCGCTTATTAAAACCGGCCAGGGAGGAGCTAAAGTTTCATTCTCTGGGATCTTCATTGTACCCGTTATCCATAAGTTAGAAATTATGGATATTACTCTCAAAAGTCTTACTATATCCAGATTGGGTAAAGATGGCCTTATATGTAAAGATAATATGAGAGCCGATATTAAAGTGAGCTTTTTCATAAGAGTAAATAAAACTACTGAAGATGTAATTCATGTGGCTCAAAGCATAGGTTGTAAGCGTGCTTCTGACATAGATCAGCTGGAAATGCTATTTGATGCTAAATTTTCTGAAGCTTTAAAAACGGTAGGTAAGCACTTTGAATTTGTAGAACTGTATAACTCCAGGGCTGCATTTAAAGAGAGAATATTAGATGAAATAGGTACGGATCTCAATGGGTATATCCTGGATGACTGCGCTATTGATTACGTAGAACAAACCTCTATTCATGATCTTAATGAAAGTAATATTCTTGATGCTCAAGGTATTAAGAAGATTATTGAGCTCACATCTACTGAGAAGATCAAGTCTAACCTTATAGAAAGAGAGAAAGAAAAAACCATTAAAAAGCAGGATGTTGAAGCCAGGGAAACCATTTTGGAGCTGGAGAAGCAGCAGACTGAAAAAGAAGAGCAGCAGCGTAGAGAGATTGAAAATATCCGATCAAGAGAATCGGCGGAGATAGAGAAGGTTCGTCAGGAAAATGAAATGAAAGCTGCTCAGGCTCGTATAGCTACGGAAGAGGAAGTAGGTGTAGCTGAAGAGAATAAGCTGAGACAAATAGTGGTGGCTCTGAAAAATAAGGAGAAAACGGAGGCTGTAGAAACTGAAAGAGTAGAGCAGGCAAGAGCACTTGAGGCTACTGAAAGAGAAAGAGTAGTGGAGCTGGCTCGTATAGACAAAGAAAAGTCACTTGAAGTAGAGCGTAGAAACATTCAAGAAGTGATTCGTGAGCGTGTTACCGTGGAGAAAGCAACTGTGGCTGAAGAAGAGAAAATTAAAGATACTCGTGCTCAGGCAGAAGCCGATAGAAATAAGATGGTAGCTATTACCATTGCAGAGCAGAAAGCTGAAGAAGCTTTAGTTCAAGAGATAAAAGCGGCAGAAGCAGCCCGACAAGCAGCTGATTCACTAGCTAAGAAATCGTTAATAGATGCAGAGGCTGAGAAAGCAGCTGCTAATCATAAAGCTGAAGCTATCAAAACATTGGCTGACGCAGAAGCAGCACAAAAAGCAGCTATAGGTATGTCTGAGGCACAAGTGATGTCTGCCAAAGCGGAAGCCAAAGAGAAAGAAGGAGAGTCTGAAGCTTCTGTAATAGAAATGAAGGCTGACGCTGAAGCTAAAGGCATAAGATTGAAAGCTATTGCACAATCTGAGGCAGATGAGAAACTCGGATTTGTGGCTGCTAAAGTAACGCGTGAAAAAGGAACTGCTGATGCTGAAGTGACTGAAGTGAAAGCGGTTGCTGATGAGAAAAAAGGTATGGCAGAAGCCAGAGTAATGGCGGAGAAGTTCAAAGCTGATGCAGAAGGTATCAAGCAGAAAGCGGCGGCCATGAAAGCACTGGATGGTGCAGGTGTGGAACATGAAGAGTTCAAGCTTAAACTTGAGAAAGATAGAGTCATAGAATTAGCTCAGATTGATGTGAGTAAGCATATAGCAGAGGCTCAGGCTCTTGTTCTGGCAGAGGCTATGAAGTCTGCTAAGATTGATATCATAGGCGGAGAAAGCATGTTCTTTAACCAAATAGCGGGTTCTGTAGCTAAAGGAAAATCGATAGATGCCTTTATTAATGGTAGTGAAGTAGCTACAGATGTAAAATCGGCCTTTTTAAGTACTGATGGAGGAAGCTCTTTCAAGGAAAATGTAGGAGAGCTGCTGAAAAGTTTTAACCTTACATCGGAAGATGTGAAAAACATCACTATATCAGCATTACTATTCAAGATGATGGGCAGTACTCAGGATGATTCTGTGAAAAACAGCCTGCGTCAAATGATGAGCGTTGCTAAATCTGCGGGATTGGATAATGAAACTCCCAGAACATTGGGGCTGATTTAAGCGAAGCAATGGAATTCTGGCTGTGTGGTTTTATCTCACACAGCCAATAGATTCTACTCTTAAAATTATCCGATTTATTCATGAGCATGTGAGGTGAAACGGTGGTTGCAAGCCATACTCAAAGTTTTTCATCTCACCCATGTTCTCAATAATTATTTCCCGGCTTACCCGGCTTAAATCTATTGACTATGTCTCAGGAACAGACAGAAAATAATAACCCATCACAAGTGACACTAGAAGGCGGCACCTATGAGGTTTTAAAAAACCGATTAGAAGCTAGCACTAAAGAACTGTCTCAAGTATTAAATAAACTTAATGAGTCAAGAAAGCAGGTTTTTGGCTCATTAGAAACTAAGCTGATTGCTACTGAGCGCATTACCACTGAGCATAACTGTATTCCTTGGGATATGGTGCCTATTGGCAATCATTTTTTATTTGGATTTAATGTTCATTTAGGTCTAAAAACCCATGTTGAACTGTCTGATGTATTCAGTATTCATCAATATAAAGACCATACTTTTCCCGCCTTGGATATGTCCATGATTGCAGATGAGCAATTTGTTGTGGACTTTCAGAAATTATATAAATATTATAAAGATACTCAGTTTGTTAAATTTGCCCTTATAGGACCTCATCTTTACATGATTTTCCGAATTGGGAAGTCTGTAACAGATATTAAAGCCTTCAAATGGCTGGTAGAAGGAGAGAAGCTTACCTATTTGGATAATCGTAGTGAGCATGAGTTTGCTTTTCCTGCACAGCATGCTTTTCAATGGAAAAGAACTACCAGAGATTATCATAGAGAAGGCAAGTACCCCCATATTTCCATAGAGGACAAAGTTTTTGTAGAAACGGTGGGTGGAGATCTTACAATTAAGGTTGAAGATAATACAGATTCTGGCAAGGGAGTGTATCATGAAGATGTTGATAACCCTGATCAAACGCTGGATGATGCAGAGATCATGTATGCTATTTTAGGTAATCTCATTCTGTTGAGGATAAAGCCGTATCAGGAAAAAGACTATAGGTATATCGTATTTAATAGTAAGCTTAAAGAGGCGAGAAATATCAGGGCTATTGCTGATGCCTGCATACTCTTGCCTGATGATCAGGGTATTATCTTTTCTAATGGTTATTATCTTCAAAGTGGTGATTATAAGGTTTTTGACAATAACCTAAAGGATATGGTTTATGAAAAAACCATCGCCTCACCAAATGGAGAAGATTACCTGTATGTGTTTTATAACCGCTTGCAAGGCATTTATTTATTGCTGCCTTATAACATTATTCAGCAAAAGGTAGAGAACCCAATCATCTGCCATGGCTATTCCATTTTTGAAAATGGAGAGATGTGCTTCTTTAATGCAGACGAGGAGCCTAAAAAGCACCATGCTACCAAAATATGGCAAACGCCTTTTACGGGGCCAGATTTTCAGTCTGTATCGAATAATGACTCCTACCTGTTTAAGATCGGTAATAAGGAGATAGTACGTGCCATGGCTGAGTGCAATGAGCTAATTACATTGGTAGAAAAAGGGGAGAACTATGCGAACCTTTATTCTGATCTGCAAAAGCAGTCTACTGATATAATAGATACTTACCATTGGCTGGATAAGGAAGAGGCTTATAAGGCATTGGAGCCGTTAAAGGCTATTCGTCAAACAGCTTCTTCAGCTATAGATGAGTATGAAAAGGTAGTAAGTATACGCAAAAATACGGCTGATCAGGTTAATGATGTGCTTACCAGGGTGGATGAAATGACTAAGAAGATCAGTCGTGAAACACAGCCCAGCCTAGAGAAATTTGTAAATCACCTGAATGCCTTGCGCGAGCTCAGAGGTGAAACGGAATCTTTAAAATCATTACGCTATGCAGATGAGCAACGGATAGAAAAATATGAGGAGCTGCTTAAGGAAACCAACCTTAAATATGCTGATAGCTGTGTTCGCTTTTTGCTTAGAGATGATGCTTTAGATGACTATGAAACCAAGGTAAAGGGACTAGAACAGGAAATTGAAGAGGTTAATAAAGTAATAGATATTGATGAGCTAGAGAAGAAAATTGATCAGATAGCTCATGATCTGGAAATGCTCATAGATATTGTGAGTAACCTCAAGATTTCTGATGCTACTCAAACTACGCAGATCATTGATAATATATCGGCTTTATTCTCTATTCTGAATAAAAACAGAGCAGCCTTAAAGAAAAAGAGGCGAGAGCTGATGCTGATTGAGGGCAAGGCTGAGTTTAATGCTCAAATTAAACTTCTGGAACAAGGTGTAACCAACTACCTTGATCTTTCTGATACACCTAAGAAATGTGACGAGTACCTGGCTAAGCTCATGGTGCAGTTAGAGGAGCTGGAGGGGAAGTTTGCTGAGTTTGATGATTTTGTGCTGAAGATATCTGAAAAGAGAGAAGACATATATAATGCCTTTGAATCTAAAAAGGTATCATTAGTAGAAGCTAGAAATAAACGCGCTAATTCATTACAGCAATCAGCTGCCAGAATACTAAGTGCTGCTCAGAGTAGAACGGAACGTATGACTACGGCGGCAGAGATCAATGGCTATTTTTCATCAGACATGATGATAGAGAAGCTGCGCAATATTGTAGCAGAGCTCAAGGAAATAGGCGATTCTGTAAAGGCTGATGATGTGCAAAGTAAGCTTAAAGCGCTGAAAGAAGATGCTATCAGGCAGTTAAGAGATAAAAATGAACTTTTTGAGTCTGGTGAAGATATTATCAAGTTTGGTAAATACAAATTCTCAGTCAATACGCAGTCACTGGAAGTAACAGTGGTGCCCAGAGATGAGAACTTGTTTTTCCATCTTACTGGTACCAGTCTGTATGAAGAGATTAAAAACGAGCGAATCAATTCTAGCAGAGCGGTATGGAATCAGGCGGTAATATCAGAGAATGAAAAATTATATCGTGCCGAATACCTGGCGTATAAAGTGTTGAAGACAGGGGAGAAAAAGGCCAATGGAGAAGCTGTGCATAAAACTCTGGCAGAGCTCTACAAACTTACCCCTGAGCAGTTGCTTGTGTATGTGCAGAAGTTTATGGCTCTGAGGTATAATGAAGGCTATATGAAAGGTGTTCATGATCATGATGCGGTTCGTTTATTGGAGTCACTACTTATGTTCTATCAATCAGGTGGATTGCTGAAGTATGCCTCGGAAACACGTGCTATGGCTCAATTTTACTGGCAATATGCAGTAGATGAGGAATATAAGCAGCTGCTGGATAGCAGAATTAAAGGTTTGGGGATAATAATTGATGTATTTCCTAATCTGGAAGAATTCTATCAGGTGATAGAAGAAGTGAAGTTGGATATTGAAAGTAAGCTGGTTGATGTGTTTGATTTGAGTCATGCTGCTAAGGCTGCTGAATATCTATTTTTTGAAATTAAAGATCATAATGACTTTGTGAAGGCTGGTGATGCCGTGACTTTGTCGGAAAGCTTTCAAGGCTACTTGAAAGATAAAAAGGCCATCAAAAAATATGAGGACTCAGTAAAGAAATTAAAGCGTGAAGAAGATCAGTTTCAGATGATCAGAAAATGGCTTCAGGCTTATGCTGAGTTTAATGATAGTGAAGACGAGCTTCAGTTTATATCGGAAACGGCCCTGTTGTTAATGGAAAATAAAGCTCAACCCAGGGTGATTAATATTCCATTAGTAGCTGAGATAGAAGGTATGCAGGGAAGTCATGCGGTGGTAGAAGAAGGTAAATATCACATGAATTTCAACCAGTTTTTACTGAAGTTAGAAGCCTTTGAAAATACAACAGTGCCTGCCTATAGGGAGTTTAATGCACTGAAAAAAGAGTTGGTGGCAGACTTTACAGAAGAGCTGAGGCTTGGCGAGTTTAAGCCAAGGGTGATGTCTTCATTTGTTAGGAATAAACTTATTAATGAGGTGTATTTACCGCTTATTGGCGCTAACCTGGCTAAGCAAATTGGTGAGGCAGGTGAAGGAAAGCGTACTGATTTGATGGGTATGCTCTTGCTTATTTCTCCTCCGGGTTATGGTAAAACCACTTTGATGGAATACATCGCTAATAGATTGGGTGTGATTTTTATGAAGATCAATGGTCCGGCTATTGGACATCAGGTCACCTCGGTTGATCCTGCTGAAGCGCCCAATGCAGCTGCTCGTGAAGAGCTTAATAAGCTGAACCTGGCTTTTGAAATGGGAGATAATGTGATGATCTATCTGGATGATATTCAGCACTGTAATCCTGAGTTCTTGCAGAAGTTTATCTCTCTTTGTGATGCTCAGCGTAAGATAGAAGGGGTTTATAAAGGTAAGAGTAAAACTTACGACTTCAGAGGTAAAAAGGTGAGTGTGGTTATGGCTGGAAACCCTTATACAGAAAGTGGTGAGAAGTTCCGTATCCCTGATATGCTTTCTAACCGGGCTGATGTATATAACCTGGGTGACATCATCGGAGATTCTGATTCAGCCTTTAAGCTGAGTTATCTGGAGAACTGTATCACTTCTAACCCGGTGTTGAATAAGTTGGCAGGCAAAAGCCTTGATGATGTGTATACCTTAGTGAGTGCAGCAGAAAAGGATACGCTGGAAGGCGCTGAGTTCGAAACCAATCACTCGCAGGAGGAGGTGAGAGAATATATGAGTGTATTCCAAAAGCTGATGAAGGTGAGAGATGTTATTTTGAAGGTAAACCTGGAGTATATCCGCTCAGCAGGTCAAGCCGATGAATACCGAACAGAGCCAGCCTTTAAGCTGCAGGGGTCATACAGAGATATGAATAAAATTGCAGAGAAAGTATTTTCTGTGATGAATGACGATGAGCTGACCACTTTGGTGAATGGCCATTATAATAATGAAGCTCAGACCCTCACCACCGGAGCTGAAGCCAATTTGCTGAAGTTTAAAGAGCTTAATGGCTACCTAACCGCTGAAAGCCAGGCGCGTTGGTTGGAGATAAAAGAAATCTTCATGAAGCAGCAGCGTACCAAAGGCTATGGCATGGGCAATCAAATGGGGCAAATGCTTAGTCATATTGAAGAAGTGACCAAAGGCCTGGATGGCATCAGAGATGCTTTGATGAAGAAGTGATTTAAGGGCTTTGTGTAGTCTCTGTAGGTGTTATTGCCTACAGAGCTGCTCATCTTGGAAAGTCGACTGTTGGAGCTGCTGCCAATAAGTGTACAGGTTGTTTTATTAATAGATTTATTTGGTCGAAGTGGGGTTTTAATAAGTCTCATATAGATGCAATGAAAGGTTACTTCATTGAGTGGAATTGCCTTGTCTATTTAATTCCAATAGATGTGTGTGTTGTCTTCAGTTTATTTATATGTATTGGAGATAAATCTTACTCCACAAATGATGTGATAAATTATGAAAAAGGTTGTCTTTGTTATTATGATAATCATTGGTCTGAGCTCATGTAAGAAGCCGCGAGCTGCAGTTGATTATGATGGGCTAACGTTTCGAGATGGGGTGGGTGATGGGCTAATGCTGTATGAAAAGGAGAAAAAATCACCAATTCAATTAAAGTTGGATTATGATAGTGTGGTTTATGATGAAGTTAATGCTAAAACTTTTTATAAAGATGGTGTCCTCGTTCAGTTAAGGGATGAGGTTCTTTTTAAGGAAAAAAATCCAGGCTACTATTGGTTGTACAACCTAAAGAGGAGTGATACTTTGCCGATAAACTTGATGGTCAATGGTAGTTATGTTGTTAGGAATATTTCTTTCAAGAATGACACCCACGCTTATTATATGTCCTTTACCGTTGAGGAAGATTCATCCATAGATTATGAAGTTAATCCAGTGGTTTATGGGCCTTTTTCTGAGATACCTTTATTGTAGCGATTTATATGTGCGTCTAATAAAAGAGACTTCACTATAATTAGAGCAATCACCTATAACACCAAGTCCTAATCATAGAAGCTATGACAGGAACAAACCAATACAGGTAAAATCTAAACATTCAATTTTACATATTAATCAACTAAATACTCATGTTATGAAGTTTAATGGCACTGCTTTGCGTAAAAATAACGCCCAAATTGTGCTTAATAAGAAAGATGAAAAAGGACGATTATATAGATTTATTGGCGCATTTGTAGTGTTGCTAGCCCTTTTAATAGTTGCTTTGCTGGCGTTAATGCTAAAGTTAAGCAGTGAAAACACGAACAGTGAAGTTTCTAAACTGAGTCATTTAGAGTTGCCATCAGAAGACTCTATTCTTCAGTTAGAAGAACGATGGTATGTTCAGGAAGCTCCTGATACAATCTTCATTGAAGAGGCAAGTAATAATGATAAATTGAGGAGTGAAATGCAGAGGTTGAAATTGCCTTATGTTTTGTTTTAAAGGGTTTAATGATTGGTGATGTCAAATGGATTCTTTGCTTAAAACCTTTACCAATAATTGAGTTATCATCAGCTGAACTTAACCGGTCTTATCCCCATTAGACACCTTGGCGAAAGGAAAAGGTCTATGTATATGATAAACAGAATCTCACCAAACCAGTGTCAGCATGATTAAGCTTTGAATAGCATTCCATAGCCCAGGCTCTTTACTTTTTTGCAGTCGATCAAAAAAGTAACAAAAAAATCTTTCTTGCTGTGAGGTCTTCCGCTTACGGAACCGTTTCATAGCGATGACCTGCCACTAAGGACTTGAGAAAGGACTATTTTCCAATATTATTTCACCTCACGACTGTACAGCAAGATTAAGATACCATCGAGTTGCTCTGAGCCTCGTCGAATAGTAGACGGTCGATACTCTTGATATTGTGGTAAATTGCTTTCCATAGCTTTGGGGTTACTCCGTAATAATCAGAAAGAAGAGCCGTCATTCCTGAATTATGAAGCATAGCGGAATGATATCAGGAATCTCGCTGTTCATGTTCTGCTATCAGATCGGTGAGATCCCGGCTCTCCACTTCGCTGTGGCCGGGATGACGGTAATTAATTGATTTAGGCCGTCTATAAATAAACTGGTTATTGCAAACCTAAGGAGATGGAGTGAAGCAATCTCGAAGTTATTTCTGGGATCTATTGAAGTGCTTGAAACCTTTGCCTGCAATTGAGTTATCATCAGCTGAACTTCACCGGTCTTATCCCTACTAGACACCTTGACTTAGTAGTGAACAGTATTCCATAGCCCAGCGCTTTACTTTTTGTAATCGATCATAAATGTCTCATGCTGTGAGATTTTCGTTGTTGGGTCTTTAAATTTAAAAAGGAAAAATTTTAAACATTAATTTAAATGCAACGTTGTTGCGTTTAAAGAAAGTGCTATATTTGAATCAGGTTTGTGCACGATCCTTTTTACTTAATCAAATCAATTAATAAAGAGAAAATGTTAAAGAGATACAATGGTATTTTCTTGCTTGCCATCTTAGCAGTTTTCGGCTGTAATGATGATGAACAAGTCACTTATAAAGGTTATTTGCCTCCTGTAGTACTTAAAGATTCTGTATTAGTTACTTACGGTGATAATATAGATCTAATGTTGCCTACGCAGTATAAGGATTATGAAGGAGTCGTGCTATCACTAGATTTTAGTAATAATGATGATATTGAGGTGAAGGGTGAGCAAACCTTACAAAACTTGCTAGCTAATGCTATAACTGTGAATGCTTCGGAGAATTCGATTCAAATAAACGCTGCAGAAATTTACCCTAACAATGTTTATTCAGAAATAAGTGATGTAAGGTTGCCTGAAGTGTATAATGTGACCTTGAAAGCGGATTCTGAAGAAGGATATAAATCAGTGGAAACTACCTTTAAGGTGAGGGTAACTACTGCCGATCTGGGTATTGTAGGTTTAAGTGACACAGACGAGATACCTTATGACTACGCTTTGTACGGTACTAGGTCTGAGTATGCTGTAGATTATAAAGCTCTAAAAAAAGAAGGCAGTAAACTGGAGTTGTTTTTTAATGGCAGACCTGATGGTCATGTAAACTTAGTGGATGGCAAAATAGTAGTGGATGAAAATGCCGGAGATGAGGGCAAGAGTGAGTGGACTTACGATATGGTGCCTACCCTCTTGAAAGATGGTTATATGGTTGCTCGTAAGCAATTTAGGGTGATGGTTGTTCCTACTCCTAAGTTTTTTTACGGTAGTTATTATCCAGATCTTGATATTACAGTTATTCAGAACAGACTGGTAATGGCTCTGGGCAAAGAATATGCAACTATGGAGCCCGCTTTTTACCCTGAAAAATATAAGGGCCATTTCAGTATAAAAAGCATATCTAAAGGAGGAGTTTCCCTCGATAATACAGAGGGGTTGTTTTCAATAAACGAGGAAACTGGAAAAGTTTCAGTGAAAGAAAACACTTCATTAGCTGCCGGTGAATATTCTTTAGTGGTAGAAAATAAATCTACTACAACGGATTTTGTGCTATCAGCAGAATTAACTCTGGTTATGGAGTAATATGAGGTTATAGCAGAGGTTCTTCCCTGGCCTCTGCTATTTTTTAAGACGTAAGAGGTTGCTTGTAGTCTTCTCCTATTACGTGTATATTGATTCTTTCGCCTGTTCCTCTAATGATCTCTGTATTTTGTTCTGACTTAGGTGGGCTTTGAAGAAGGATAAATACCTTGTCGGAAATAATAAAGTTGTTTTTATATTTTTTGGTAAGCTCTTGTATGCGAGCAGCAATGTTTACCGGATAGCCCATTACCAACTTGTGTTTTCGGCCTTCTAACATAATGTCTCCAGTGGCTACTTTGCCATAATGAATGCCAATACCTATTTGTATAAATTCACCGAAGTGCTTATTGAAATAATCCTGATTGAGTTCTTTTAGTTTTTCTATTATTTCGAAGCCACTTTTTACGGCGTTATTGGCCGCTTCTATAGGCTGTTCTTTAAAACCAAAGGCGGCATACAATCCATCGCCCGCCGTTTCTATTATTTTGCCATTATATTTATTAATGATTCTTTCGAAAGAATTGAAAAGCTTGCGAATAAGGTGTATGGCATCAAAGGCCAGGTGTAGTTCCATGAAGCGAGTGAAATTTCTCATGTCTAGAAAGAAGAGGCAAAGCTGTAGTTCCTTGCCCATGCTTGCAGGTTCTCCGTTAGACTTTCGAATATATAACTCATAGTCAGTTTTATCTTTCATAATTCTCCTCACCTTCACTGTTCCTTTTTTTACATATGTCTGGCAAGCCAGACGCACATTTTCTGATAGATTAATCTGACTTCTTAGATGTCGTTCGCCTAAAGTCATGGGAGAAAGGTTTTCAGCACCTTCTTCTACTAATATTCTACAAGTAGAACATCGGGCTTTAGCCCCGCACTCATACCTGAAAGGAACGCCTTCATCTAAAGAGGCCTGAAGAATTGTTTTTTCAGGGGGGATATTAAATGATTTTTCTCCTATAAGGGTTAAATTCTTCTCCATAGTATAAGGTGGAATACTCTATTCTAAAGTGCAAACTTAGGGTTTGCGAAGCAATGTTGTCTCTAATTACCAAATAAATCCTTAATTAGCTGTGTTTTAGGATAAGTTTCCATTGTACATGACCCCAAAATAACCTTCATATACATTATAAGGTTGAAGATTTTCTGTGCTGTTTTTCTTCTAAATGGCTCTTCTTAAATCCGTTTTTCATCCCTGAAATCAGTGAAATTGCTATTAATAAGGCGAATAGCCTGCTGATAATTCTTTATGATTGGAGCTATTATGTATTATTGCTTAGCATAAAATACTACGATATGGAAAACTGTACGATATATAGTCACTATTTAGAGTTTCAAAAAATACTAGGGGTAATTAAGTCTATTTTGCCCAATGCGAAGCTAGAAGTAGATGACCATGGCTTGGAGAAAAGTGTAACTGTTTTAGGATCTGTAGGAAGCAGTTTGAAGGTGAATTACAGAGAAAGAAAAACGCCTTCTTATAAACTGGAAGAGATAGAATGTGGACTTACGCAGAACCTGGCTGGTATGGTTAACTTTGTACAATCTTTACCTGCTACTAATACGGATGTGAAAAACAAGTTTATCTATAAAATCATGTCTATGAACTGTGAAATTGCCTTAATGGCAGAGCCTAAAATTACGGAGTCTTTTAAATCTATAATAGGGGTCTTAGTTCAAGATTTAGACGGTTTTATTTTTGCTCAGCCTAATGATCAGTTTACTAAAAGTGAGACTCAGCATTTTTTAAATAAAGATTTAAATTTGATCATCGATCTTAATGGAAACTGTGAGATAGATGACCTGGAGGTGAATGTAAATGCCGCCTATATGGATGAACCTAAAGAGGATTACACTGAAGAACAGCAGGCTAGGAGAGGTCGATCAGGTGAGTTTTTAAAGGAAAAAGGAATAGCTGTAAACGAGCATTTGCCATGTGTGCCTGATCAGGGCAGCGTAGAGATTCGGGCCCTAAAGGAGGTGATAGACCGTGCATATGCCTTATTAGTGATATCGGCCAAAGGCGAAGGTGTAGAGCAAGAACACCTGCAAAGAGCTGTAGCAGAGAAGGGTATAAATTCTTTTACGGAGCAAGAGCAGTTTATTTATAATGCAGATGTATTATCTGATGAACAGCGTGCTTATGCTACCTGGAGGTATGAAAGCTTGTATGTATTACTTTGGTCTCTAGGGAAGTTTGATGATTTGATTTACCCTGATAATATATGCAATGTATCTGATGTGGTCAGCTCTATTTTTCAGCCTACTCGTGAAGAGTTTGAAGCTAATGTGAAACTAAGATCCAAAGAAGAAATATTAGATGCTCTGGATATGACTTACCGCATGCACTGGGCGTGTGTAAATGCTCGTATTAATGGAAGAGAAGTAGGAGGAGGTATAATACCAAGTGTTATTTATGAAAGACATTATGCGCTTAACTGGCTCACTCATTTCATGGATCAGCAGTGGGACGATGTGCAAACACCTACATGATAAAACAATGCCATAGCTCTATTTTGAATAGATGGCTATGGCTTTTTCTTTAGTTGACCTGCGGTAAGAGGTCATCTTTCACCCACTTAAAATTAGGTTCTATCTTTAGAGCCTTATTGTATATCTCTTTAGCTTTTTGTGGCTGATCGGTACGGTAATAGGCTTGCCCTAGCCAAGCCAAAGCATATAGGTAACGCCAGTCTTGCTGTAGGTTGGCTTTCTCATATAGCTCTATAGCTTTTTTAAATGATTTTATAGCCTCATCTTTATCGCCACCAAACATAGAGGGTGCAAATAATTTGGCGCTGCCATAGGTGGCCCATACAAATGCAGATGAATCGTCTTCTTCTTTAGCATCACTTAGATTGCTGCTACTTTTTGGGCCTAAAAACATGCCTTTCCACCCGCTGTATGACGTTTCTAGTCCATAAACAGCCGCACGTAAGGCATAGGCATTAGCCTTTTCATGTTCTGTTTCAATCAGTTTATCTATGTTTTCTAGAATTTCGTCATAGTATTCATCAAAGAGGTCTTCGTCTTTATCTACTCGGGTGTTGTTGAGTAATCCATACTGCGCCATCGCTAGTTGGTATAAATTCTTGCCTGACTGTTCTTTTTCGTAGAGGTTCTGCCGTTTTTTTACCACCTCTTTCCATAGGTCTTTGTCTTCAGTGATGTAAGCCTTGTAGGTCATTTCACTTAAGTCGCTCTGAGCCAGGCCAGGCCTGAAGAATGATAAGAGACAAAAGACGAATAATAGTAATGCTTTATTTTTCATGCTGTCAGTTGATTGAGAGGGGAAAGCTAACTGACTCAAGTAAATTTTAATAAAAGGGAGGGTGAAAAGTGCTTCTAAATGATTAAAATCAGGAATTTGGCTGTCTTAAGGCAGGTTGCAATAGCCTTAAGACAGCCTTTTGGCATTAAATTCCTTTTATGCTACTAAGTATAGTAGGGTCTTGTATTTCATTGTCTTTAGCTAGCATTAGTACTTTAGACATGAGTTCTGCACTTTTAGGATCATCATCTACAAAAGGTAAAAACAATCGGCCTCTGTGCTGAGAATGAACAGGCAGAATAGGAATATAATGGCCTGGTTTTTTATGCACTATGGCACTACCCAGGTGTACATTGTACTCGCCTAGCTCGCCAGTAATGTGTACATGGTTGCCTTGTACTTCCACGTTGTCTAGCTTGAACATGCGAGCTGTTTCTTTTACCAGCACGCTACGCATTTCCATTGAAGAATGGCTGGCTTCCGGGTCTACGTCGCCTACGTGCGCCACACTCACTACCAGGTCAAGATCTCTCATCACCTCACTAAAAATATGGCCATTGATTTCTTCAAAAGGTATATTTTTCCAGGTTTTTCTGTTCAGGAATTCTACCGTTTCGAGCGTAGGGCTCTCTACATCGGCAGGAGAGAACCAGTCAGCCATGGCATAAATTTTAGCTATAAAGCCTTCTTTATGAAACACCTTCTGCAGCCCTTCTTCGTAACTTACCGTCCAGCCTCTCGATTTTAACAAGGCTAGGGTCTGCTTCGGCTGTACCTGATGCCCTTCATATCTTTGTGATACGCTTACTGCTTTCAGTTCATCATCTGTAGGTAGGTAAAGCTCCCTGAATATTTGCTTGAATGGTTGCTTCAGCTTATTATCAAACACATATTTTTGGAAATCGCTCCAGCTTTTATCTTTATAAAGATCATAAGAGTGCGCTATGAATACTTCTCCTTCCAACTCATGCTGCTCTCCATGGATGTCTACCAGCTTGCCATCTTGCAATAGGCCAAGGGTATCTCCATTTTTCAAGACCAGCTTATCAAGCATAGGCCTTAATACCGGATGGTTGGTGATTTCTATAACTTCCTTAGCTGTAAAGTTGTCTCTGTTAACCATGGCGGCTTCCAGGCTTTTTAGCGTACGGCTATACTGCTCTTTAAGTGTTTTTTGATGCTCTTTAAGGGCTATTACATCTTTGTTTTTACGCAGTTTGGCAGGGATACTCTTCAGAGGCTTTCCATCTTTAGTTACTTTGATCTCGGCTTTGCCTTGATCATTTACTTCTAATGCTATTTCTACATTGTCAAAAGTAAGGGTGTCCGATGAATCTATAATTTCTCTGGCCAGAGCGGTTTCCATTACCCAGGTAAGACGGATGGGGTCAGAGTAGCCAGCTGTTCGGGCCAGGTTTTCCATGGCTATTTTTACAGCATGCGCCTCACTAGCCTGTCTTTGAGATCCAAATTGCTTGCTCTCTTTTTTGAACTGTTGCAGGTATTTGTATCTGCTGAGCAAGTCATTGTCTCTGTTCTTTTTGCTAAGAGGTACCAAACCATATACTCGTAGGTAATCCTGATTACGCTTGTCTTTCACTCGCTTAGTCACCTCCCTGATTTTAGTATTGCCCAAAATTACATCGGCATAAAGCTGTGCTCTTTTGTGGCCTACGCCATCAGAAATATATTTTGCGGCATTGTATACGATCTTCCATTTAGACAGGCCGAGAGATTTATACATGGATAAGAACCAGTCAATATCAACCGCTCCATCACTAAACTCTGCTACATCTACCTTAGAGAATCTGGCTATTTCGGTTTCTGTTTCAGAATCATGTCTTTGGTTGGCGTGGGCATGTAGCCACCATACGGCACTATCCATGTCTGTCCAACCCAGGTGATTCATAACAAAAGGAAGCCATTGAGGGGCATACATTGCTGCTTCTACTAATCGTGTTTCAGATATTTTACCCTCTTTAATTTTTGCATTGAAAAATTCCTGATTTTCTTCTGGCTTAGGATAAGTTCCTTTTAAATATTTACTTAAAATAGCCTGCTTGCTCATTAAATGTGAGCCATAGGAGTATGAATAGCCCCTCTGCAGCTTGTCTTTACCCAGTGCCAGGAGTATTCTTATCAGGTAGTCGGTACCATGCAGAGTGTCAATATTTTGCGCTAAATCAGTAACAGAAGTAGGAGAGTCACCTCTTTGTAATTCTACATTCACTATTAATTTAATGCATGGAGCAAGTAAGTCTGAAAGGAAAGGGAATTTGGTAAACAAATTTTCCTTTTTCTTTCTTCCATAATTGTAGCCTGAATGGGTTAGCTCTCTTAATCCTGAAGCCTTCAGTATACGCTTGAGGAGTTCATCTTTAGTGATTAGATCTAATTCGTAAGCTCTGCAGAATAGATCTATGGTAGCTTCATAATTATATATAGGGAAATTTGAAGGCAAGGTTTTAAGCCTCCAATCCTCAAATTGCCAATATTCTTTAAACTCATCATCACTCATTTTATCTGCATGATTTTTATAAAGCTCAAAAATACTGGCAATGGTAGGGAGGTCTCTCCAAGTCCCTAGGTTAGAGGTGTAAGTTTCTTTAATGGTTCTGTACTCGGTAAGTTCTTCTTGTGGTATTTCGTTGATGAATTTCTCCAAAAAAGTTTTGTAATATAGCGCCTTGCTCTCAAATGGATATATTTTCATGAGATTTCTGACGATTTGGAACTCTGTGTCCTCTCTCCAGCCCTGTTTTTTTCTATCAGAAAAATTCGGGTCAAAAGTGAGATTCTTCAGTACTTGTACCGATTTTGGAAATACGTCATATTTACTATCATTCTGGTATTGATATCTGATTTGAGAATAGAATAGGCTGGTTATGAATAGGTCTAAATTGGTGAGTCCTGAGTTTTCCATCCACTCTTTCCACACTTCAGGTAAAGGGTAGTTATTATACCTTTCTTCTGGTGTCTTTTTCTTATCATCTCTAGATATTGGAGAGAAATAATTACCTAATAGTACCGTTTGTCTAGAGCCATCCCAATAGGTTACGGTATATTCATGGTCATGGTGTTGTTTTACCAGAGCTTCTAGTTTTCTTAATTCTTCTTTGAGCTTATCTACCGTAACGCTCAGCCCAAAGTTTTTATTAAAAAAGCGCTCTTCTATCTCTTTTTTAGGTGCACCAGGCTTTTGGGCTGTGGTGATATTGTTGGGGTCAAAAAGACCATAGCCATTTTCTGAGGTGTATTTATTGAGAATAGAATCATTTCTACGAAGGTTTTCAAGTAAGATGTTTTCTTTTGGTGAAGGGTCTCTTTTTTCTGCAAATTCATCAGCTTTGCTTGAAGTCCAATCTCGTAGCTCTTCTTTTTTATGCAGTTGATTAAGCATGTCTAAGGCGGAAAGACGTTGCTCCTGGTTGCTAGAAAAGCAAAGTCTTTCAATGCTTTGCTGTACAGTAGCATCTCCTTTTTTCATTATGAAACTTATAATGCTTGCTCTTACTTCTGCACTTTTGCTTTTTAGTAAATCTTCAAATTGAATAAGTTCGTCTTCACTCAGTTCTGCAAAATTAAGGGCTTTTATGGCGGCACTTCTAATGGAAGATGAGCGGTCTTTAAGTACGCTCAGGCAGAAATCTCTTTTGAATGAAGATAGCTTGTAGTCTTCTTTAAGTTTATCACTTCTATAATGATAAAATTCAGGAAGTATAAGGCTAGCTACTTTTTCTCTCGATTCAATTGGCATATTAGGGAGCAATTCCGTCATTAGTTCCAAGTCTTTCTGAGAGGTAGGATCTAGCAGTTTAATTAAAAAATCATAACCTTGTTCTTGAGTTAGGTTAAAAACAGACCAGCTAAATACCTTACCTTTGAATTTAGTTCCTTTTTTAGGGATGTTAGGCACTTCTGCAATTAGATGCTGGATGATGAGCTGACGATCTTCTGGGGTCATGATATTTTTCACGAATATCATTCTGTAATTCAACAGACGAATAAGCCAGAATAAGAACTCTTGAGAGTCATCACTTTTAAGTTTATCCTTGATCAATGCTTCTGTCGCGATTGAGATAATGTGATTTAGGTCTACTTCATTAATGAAATAAAGAGCCAGATGACTTTTCTCTTTATTGCCTTGCTGAAGTAGCTCTTGAAGCAACGGAGTGCAACGGTCCACGTCTCTTACTGCCGCCGCCCACAAGGCCATGTATACTTCGGCATTGTCTTTACTCTTTATAGCATTTTTAATATCATCCGGTTCTTCCAGGTAATGAAGGCCTAACTCAAAGAATCTTTTAACGGTGCTTTGCTTTTCAGCCTCCCAGCTAAGGCCTGTCCAGGTGTCCATAGCGCGTACTACAGAAGAGAAGCGTATTAAGTTTTCTCTAACTATTACATTCATCATATGAAGCAGTGCACCTATAGATGTTTCATCTAGCTGCTCTAATATGGTTTGGCGTAGCCCTTCTTGTCTTTGAGCAGAAAGCAGCAGATCTTCAATAGCTTTCCAGGCTCCTGGATTATTACTAATTAAAAAAGCCTTTATGATGGGTCTACTTACTTTAGCTGTAGGGTGCCTGTTATACACTATATCTTGTAGTAATGGGTATAGCTCAGGATCTTCCTCTTGTACTAATGGAGTTAGTAATATGCCAAAGTCAGGGTTGTATGCGGCCACTTCGTTAGAATAGAGAATATATTCTTTGAGCGTAAGGTTATACTCCATCCTTACATTGAGCGAAATAATGAAGTTAAGCTTTCTTGTAAAATGCTGTTCGGGTCTTTGGGGCGCTCTGAATGAACGGCGGCTATATCCTGTTTGGTAAGGAAGTGAAGGGATATAGTCCCATGCTTTTTTTATTAGAGGGGCCATTTCTTTACCGAAAAGGTCTTCTAGTACAGGGTAATTTCGCTCGTTCCAGAAATTATTTATGTCTCCAAATTCTGAAAAAACTCTCATACGCTCAGAGCCAACAGTTACAGGTTCCCAGTAGCTGTAAGAGCTATTGTTATTATTATTTTCTCTTAGCTGGGGGTAAGCATTGAGAAACATAAGACCCAATGCTGTTTTATGTTTGTATGGCTCATCTTCCTTCTTTGTGCTTTGGTTGATGACATAATACTGATTATGTATATTAACCAGTCTGTCGGCTATCTTTTTTGATTGTAAATACTCTTCTGTATTCATAGTGTTAATGGGATATAATGATTATAGCATGTTGGCGTTAAGGAAAGAGGCTACCACATGCTGCCTGATAAAAAAGTTAATCTGATAAAATAAAGGAGGCTGTCTTCTGATATGTTCACAACGTCATTAAGGTGCTCTACCTGCTGCTCATCTATGAAAATGCAGTAGACACCATCTTCAAAAGATAGTAGGGCATTTGCAATGGCTTCCTCAACATTGGCCAGCTCATTGTTATAGCTATCATTAAAACCTACTTTTCCTAGCTCTTTTTGGCTGTCAATATCTTGCTGCAAGAGGTAGGGTACAATGTTGTTTTCGCTTTTCCGCTGGTTAAAGGCCTCTACCTGCTGGGTTACTATGGCAGAAATGAGGTCTCTCAGCGGCATAGGCTGAGTGATATCTTTAATTTCTATGGTACTTCTACCAATAAGTGGGTGCTTTTTACCCATTTGCTTTACACTGTAACTGATTTTCATCACTATTATGTTTTGTGATTACAGGTTATGATTTCTACATCAACTGATGCTTGACAAAAGTATTATATTCATACTTTTTTCAGGCTTCTGAAGCAGACTGATTCACTAAAATCACGGAATTCAGTGGTAAGCAGATCCCAGTTTATAATGAGTATAGGGCCTTTTTTGAGTGTTTTTATGAATTAAGTGGGTAGTTGGTAGGGTCTAGTGAGAATGCTTTAATGGCATCTTCTAAAGATTCTTCTTGTAGGTTCAAGGCTTTATTAATTTTGGATCTGAAATGATAGGCATAAGCCTGGTTAGGGCTTACTTTGATTAGCTGGTTTATAATGTCTTTTGCTTCATTATATTGGGATAGTTTAAAATATAAATGGCCTTTTTCTTTGTAGGCATTAATATAATTAGGATTGAGGTCAATGGCTTGCTGAAAATCTTCTAAAGCCTTCTGGGTGGCTTGCTCTTGCTTGCTAAATACTAAGCCGCGGTTATAGTAAGCATGCGCAAACTCCGGGTTAAGGGCTATGGCCTGATCAAAGTTTTCAACGGCCTCATGAAAAATTTCCATGTCGTAATATATCAGGCCTTTGTTAGAATAAGCTACAGGGTCCTTAGGTGAGATTTCAATGGCTTCGCTATAGCAATCTATTGCTTTGATGAGGTCTCCTTTTTTTCTGTAAATATTGCCTTTATTGATAAAAGGATCAGATAAGTGTGGAGGTAGTTCTATGGCCGAGTTATAATCTTCCATGGCTTCATCTAACTTGTTTAGTCGCTCATATAGCAGGCCTCGATGGTTATAGTAGTGTGGTGCTGCAGGTCTCAGCTCTATCAGCATATTGTAATCTTCCATGGCCTTATCATATATTTGCCACTGTTCAAAGAATTTTGCTCTTTCAAAATAGCTCTCTACATAGTCTGGATTTATATCAATGGATGTATTAAAGTCACGCAAGGCCTTCTCTTTTTCTTTAAGTTGAGCATAAGCCCTGGCTCGGTTATGATAGGCTACATGGTCATAAGGAAGTAGCGATATGACCATGGTATAATCTTTTGCCGCTAGGCTATAATTCCCCAGTTTAAAATGAGAAACAGCTCTGTTAAACAAAGCAATATCATTCAACGGTTCTTTTTGAATGGCTTTATCGCAATCTTGTATGGCCCTGCTATAGTCTTTCAGGTCTACCCATAAGCTACCTCTGTTAACATAGTTTCTGTTGTATTCAGGGGCCAGCTCCACGGCTTTATTGTAATCTTCCAGGGCCTTGAGCTGATCTATATTTTTACTGTATGAAAGTGCCCTGTTGCAATAAAACATGCCATTGTCTGGTTGTATTGATATGGCTTTGGTAAAATCCTCAATGGCTAATTCATGTTTGCCTAAAATAGCTAAGTTATTGGCTCTTAGGTTATAAGCGTCAGCATATCCGTCGTTACACTCAATAGCCATATTAGCATCTGCTATAGCTCCTTCATTATCTTGCAAGGTTTCTTTGCAGAGACCTCGGGTAAAGTATAGGTTGGCCTCGGGTTCTAGCTCTATGGCATGAGAGTAGGCTTTTATGGCCTCTTCTTTTTCATTTCTGTTAGAAAGAGCATCCCCAAAATCAATATAAGTTTGAGCTCGCTGGGGGTTGAGCATGATGGCCAGATCAAAGTCTTTTTTAGCGTTTTCCCAGTCATCGGTTTCCGCAAGCAATATGGCACGCTGGCTAATGGCTCTGACGTCATTCTTCCTCTCCAGGAGGCTAAGCGAATATTCTTCTATAGCACCTTTTGTGTCTCCCAGATTTTCTTTTGCTAAAGCCATGTTATAATGAGAAACGGCACTATTTTTCCAGTATTCAGTAGATTTTGTATAGTCATCCAAAGCCTTTTTATATTCCTCAAGGGCAAAGTAAGAATTGCCTCTGGATATGTACAGGTGGTGTGAGCCAGATAAGTATTCTAGCGCTTTGTTATAATCATCAATGGCCTGAAAATGATAGCCTATATCCTGATTTACCTTGGCACGGTTTAAGAATATATCTCCTTTAGTGGAGTCTTCCAGATCAGCCTTTATCAGTTTTACCGCCTTATAAAGATCGTTAATGGCCTTATTATTGTCTTTATAAAGATTATTATAAAGAGCTCCCCTTTTAGCGTATGCTTCAGGTCTATCAGGGTTTATATTTATGGCCTGGTTAAAATCTTCTAATGCCTCTTCTCCTAGCTTGGCCTGAACGTTTAGATTGCCCTTCACTAGATAACTTTCATAGTGCTGGGGGTTCAAGCTAATAGCCTTGTTCAGGTGTTCTAAAATATCATTATTAGCGCCTTGATTTATTTTGGTTATGGCATATTGAAAATGGTATTCGTAATGAGACCCATTGGCCATTAGTGCCGTTTGGAAATCATCTGAAGCCTCATTAGACTGTTTTTTCTTTAATAAGGTAAGACCTCTTTCATAGCAGGCAAAGGCCTTGAGGGGGTAATCATTGAGGTATTGGCTATAGCATTGGTATGCCTTGTCATAATAAGCATTATGGAAGTAGGCAAGCCCTTTATAAAAGTCTAGCGAAGTGCTGTGTTCGGCAGACTTATATAATACTAAAGCATTGAAGTAATCATGAGAAAGCAAATGAAGGTGAGCCAGGTATATTCTTTCATCGTTGGAGCTAGGCGAGGCTACTAAAGCTATAAGTGTTTCTTGCTGTTTTTCAGAAAGTGGTAATTGGGACTGAAGATGATTCCAGCTGTAGAGTAAGTCAGTACTACAGGCTAGCTCCATGGCTGCATTAATATTGCTTATTGCCTCTAAGCTGTTGTTACTATTTGCGCTGCGGAGAGCGTTAGAAAAATGTGTATGCCATTTTTTTAAATAATCGGATTGTAGCTCTGATTGGTCGCTTTGCTTCATATCCTCAATGAGATTGATTGAAAAATTGCTAGAAGGCCCTGTTTTATGAATTAGACCGTCCTTATCGTTCTTACAAAATTATAATCTTATAGTAAAAATGTTTTACCGTTTAAATAAGTATTAATGGAATTCGTAATTTTTTTAGTCCTCCGGCTTTATCTCCGAAAGGTATAAGAGACCGTAGAGTAAGTTTAACAGCCTGTGAAACAGAGGGTTTTTCCTTGAGTATGAAGGTGTCAGCCAGGCTTTTAATGGAGGTATAAAAAGAGGCTTTATAATAAGCCATTTTAAGAGCAAATTAACGAGTTGAAAGTTTTATTAAAATGTTAAATGTCTCATGGAAAATTAATAAATCCGTTATGAGTAAAAATATATTCTAGTCGGCATGCAGAGTATTTTAGAAGCTTAATTGCTATCAACCATGAACAAAGAAAAAATACTTAAGAATTTAAGCCGAAGAAGCTTTTTAAGAAACTCCGTAGTGGCGGCAGCGGGTGTAGGACTGGCGCCTACACTGCTCAGCAGTTGTAATGAAGACGACGACAATACTCCTCCGTTTAACCCGGAAGGAAATCCTGGTTTTTTTGAAGGCGTAGCTAGTTTTGATCCTACTCAGGATAGGGTGGTGCTATGGTCTCGCTATACGCCTGCAACTAATGAAACGGGAAAGCCTGCTATTATTTTAGATGTAGCTACAGATACTGATTTTAAAACAGTAGTAGCTAGTGAAACGGTAGAAGTAGATGCTGGAAGTGACAACACCATTTATGTAGATGTGAGCAACTTAAAGTCAAATACCAGATATTATTACAGGTTTAGAAATGAGATGACGGCAACTATTTCGGTAATAGGACAAACCAAAACATTGCCTGCCGCGGGAGAGGTTACACAGATCAATTTGGCAGTGCTTTCTTGCTCTAATTATCAGTCGGGTTTATTTAATGTATATGGAGCGGTGGCACAATCTGAGGCTGATGTGGTAGTGCATTTAGGAGATTATATTTATGAGTACCCTGCAGGGGGTTATGGCACCAGTGAGCTTACTGCGCAGCTGGGCAGAAGGCATGAGCCTACAGGAGAAATCATAGCGTTAGACGATTATAGAACTAGATATAGACAATATAGAAGAGATCCTCAATTACAGGAAGCACACCGATTAAAGCCATTTATTTGTGTGTGGGATGATCATGAAATAGCCAATGATGCTTATACGGATGGGGCAGAGAACCATCAGGATAATGAAGGTAGCTTTGAGGTGCGTAAATCTAATGCCATACAAGCCTGGGCTGAGTATTTACCTGCTAGAGTGAGCGATAATGCCAAAATCTATAGAAGCTTTGACTTGGGCGGAATTGTTAATCTCATGATGCTGGATACTCGAATTATAGGTAGAAATAAACAGCTCAGCTATTCAGATTATTTTACTCCCTCAGGGTTGGATCGCGAAGCCTTTTTGGCTGATTGGATGGACGATGACCGTACCATCTTAGGTCAGGAGCAGCTTTCATGGCTACAAGGTCAGCTATCCGGAAGTGGAGCGGCTTGGCAGGTGCTGGGCAATCAGGTGCTTATGGGTAAGGTGCACATTCCGCTAGAGCTTTTAATGACTACCGCTGAGATAACGGCTAACGGTGTAACCCCGGAGTTATTTAAAAAATATAATGAGCTAGTAGAGCAGTTAGTGACTATAAAATCAAGAATGATGAAAAACGACCCTTCTTTAACCAATGAAGAGATAGGAAGGGTGCAGAATGCATTGCCATATAATTTAGATTCTTGGGATGGTTATCCGGCAGAAAGAGAGGTTGTTTTTGCTGCAGCAGCGGGTAAAAAATTAATATCAATAGCAGGAGACACCCATAACGCATGGCATATAGATCTTACGGATGCACAAGGCCACAGGGTAGGAGCCGAGTTGGCTACCTCCTCGGTGTCTTCGCCTGGCTTTGATGGTATATTCGGTACTGACCCGGCAGTTATAGATCCTTTTGAGCAAAGTTTGCAGTTGCTTATTAATGATCTTAAATACCTCAATGCATCTGATAGAGGATATGTAATGGCCTCTTTCACCCAAAGTGAAGCTAACTCTGAGTGGAGGTTTGTGAGCACACTCGCTACAGAAAATATTAGTACTACTACGGATTATACCACTACAGAAAGATAGTAAGCCAATTCATGATTATTGCCTAACTTACATTATATTCGCCTTAATTCTCCTGCTTGAAGGGGAGAAGGTGAATATAGTGGTTTCTGTTAAATATGAGCAGTATTTTGGCTGTAAGTTGATACAGCTTGGTCGCAATATAATTGCGGCCTCATCTTTTAGGCATTTTTAATGTCGCTCTAATGCAGCAAGTAACCTATTGAGAGGTAGTGCTGAGGGCATTACAAATCCCCTGAAGTTTGCAATCTGTGATAGAGCTTAACGGAGGAAGGAAGAAGTGAAGCTGGCAAGTAGCAGTTTGCGCATGTGTTTCCTACATAATGTCATGTGGATTTATTTCAGCCGATTCTTCAAGTCCATTTGCTCATGTAGAATTCTAGTTATCTCAACAAGTTCATTTGAAATCATGCGATAAAATACAATATGCCGATTCACCTTTATGCCAAACAAATCTCTCCTTATTCCCTCGTAATTTCGTCCTTGTCGTTGATTTGTCGCAATGTATTCAAATGTGTTAGTGAGTTGTTCGTAGTAGTTATCTGCCTGCCGTTCAGACCATCGATGATACGTGTAGTTCCAAATATCTGACAAATCCTGAACGGCAAGGTTAGTTAGCCGATACTTACTCATTAGTTTTTGATGCCTTCAGTTGTTGTAAGTAAGTTGAAGGGGCAAAATCTTCTGCAATTCCACTGTCGATTCCATCTTGAATGGCCTTTTTTAGAGAAAGAGCTTTATTCTCTTCTTCTTCCAAGAGTCTTAATCCAGCTCGAATCACTTCGCTGGCGTTCTTGAATCGACCTTCTGAAATGCTATTTTTCACAAAGTTGTCGAAATAGTCTCCGAGTGAAATAGATGTGTTCTTGCTCATATTTTAAAAGTACCAAATATTGGTATAAATGGCAAGCGTCACGATTGACATCCATTTATGATGCGTGTGCTTGAAACAAGCTCTTGGGCGGCAAAGTAGTGAAATTGACTGAAGCTTACGATGATTCTAATGAAATGCTGCTCTATTACAGCAAGTGAGCTAAGGGCATTACAAATACCCAGAAAGATTACAATCGCAATACAATTGCGATAGGGCTTAATGGAAACCTCCACACCAAAGAGGAGTGGCAGTAAAGCAGCTGGTGAGTTTGACATTACATTCAGCTTACAGTAATACTCATTTAGTCTGAGAAAAATAATCTGTCATTTTAAGACATATTTTTATAGATTTAAGATAGAAAATGTTAGTTGGTCTATGGATAAAACGCTCTGGAATAAGATTTTAAGCTTTGATTTAGATGCACCGTTAAGCGAATATGGTTTCTCTACCCGACTTGCTAAGGAAAATGCGTGGACGCAAAATTTTACCCGACTTGCCATTTTAGAATATAAAAAGTTTATGTATCTGGCCGGTACTGCCGGTGCCATGGTATCTCCTTCTGAAATTGTGGATTTGGTGTGGCATCAACATCTTATTTTTTCCGACTCTTATGAGCAGTTTTGTGAAGTGATTGGCTCTAACATTAAACATATACCCTCTACCCATAATAAGAAAGAGAAGGAAAAATTTTTGTCAGCTCGTAATCAGACTTTTAAACTGTATAAAGAAACCTTTGGCGAGCCACCAGCAGTAATTTGGAAATACCCGGATATGTATGCTCCAATGGGGCTTAAAGAGGCCAGTATGAGACCGAATACCAGATTATACATAATGGTACTTTTTATAGTTGCTATGATGATACCAACAGCTGCAGCTCTCAGGCCAGTATATTTGAGTATCAATAACCCTTTGTTTCTGATGGTGTTTGTGGGCGCGGGTGTTTTCTTGATCATAATCCTTCATATGTTCAATCAGCATAGGGTTAGGGCTATATTGGAAAGAGGAGAGACTAATTTCTTTATAAGAAATTTAACAGCAGCAGAACTTATATTTGTTAACTCTGGGCGGTTAGAAAAAGTGATCGATAGCTATGTCAATAAGCTGATGCGGAGAGAAGTGATTGAAGTGGTAGATGGAGATCGGCTGAGAGTAAAGAAAAGTAATAAATCTGTAGATGCACAGGAATTTGCAGCATTGCAGATTATAGAAAACGAAGAAACTACCTCTTATTACAGGCTGTCCACCTTGTTGTACTCCAAGCCTTCCATTGTAAACATACCCTATGTACTGATGAAATTTAGAAATTTCTTCAACCAGTCTAAAGATTATGGCAGGCTTGTCACTATTAATTGTGTAGCTATCACCATGTTGATGTTGTTTGGTATAGGGCGGTTAATAAATGGTATGGGAGATGGCAAGCCTGTGCTTTTTCTGGTTTTACTATTATTAGCATTTATAATACTTTGTTTTAATGTGTTTAATAAAATGCAGCAGCTGGTTCTCAAACAGGTGCCAAGCTTGTATGATAAAGAGGAAGTTTTGCGCCAACACCCGGGCGACCCGGAATGGGAATACTGTTTTTTAGGTGCAGCAGTTATTTCTAGCGCTTTAGTACCGTTAGTTGAGCAAACTGATTACCTCAATCCCAGAAGCACATCATGGTTTAGCGGAGGAAGGAGCCGTGAAGAAAGTAGCTGTGGATCTGATATAGGCAGTTCTTGTGGCTCGAACTGTGGCTCAGGTTGCGGAAGCTCATGTAGTTCAGGCTGCGGTGGAGGTGGAGGCTGTGGTGGTTGTGGAGGTAGTTAAGATTTGAAAATTGAAGGTGATATTACCCTATTTACAGCTTGGTCGCAATTATATTGCTGCCTCACCTTTTAGGCATTTGTAATGCCACTCTACTATAGTAATTAATCTATTTAAAGGATGAGCTAAGGGAATTGCAAATGCCCTGAAAGATTACAATCGCAATCGAGCTGAATTTGTTTTAAATTATTTCGATAAAAATTTATTATTTAATTTTTCTTGCTATGCTTCTTAATCAATATTCCTTTAGGAAGTTCAATTATAATAATTACTAAATGAAAAAGCATATTATAACCGATGCACCCAATAATTATATAAGTAAAGGAAGAGTTTATTTAGGGATCTCTGGAAGACTATCGTCAAAAGTACTAATTGCTAATATACCGATTCTGTATATAATAATGCTAGGCTTATCATTAGTAAGCGAGTTTATATATTATATTAATTTTGGAATTAATATAACTGAGTATATAGTAGTGTCTGACGTGGTTACTTTGTTTTTTGATGACCTATTATTTTTGATGTACTTTTTTATAATAATAATTTTTATCTTGAGTTTTATTGGGTTAGATAGCTTAGATTATTATATTTTTAATAAGATAAATAATAGAAAGATTGTGACCGTATTGGTATTACTTGTGTTTATCTTCTTTATTTTTAGAGGATTGTTTTTTGTGCAAGTTGTATCAATAATTGTAATGTTATTGATCACTTTGATTTTAATAAATCATTTTATAGTAAGTTCAGGACGATATCTTACCATAATCAATTATATTATTTTAATTTTTGGCATGGCAATCTCCATATCTTTTTTCAATGCCAGTAGAATGATTCGAAGGATTTCAAAAGGTCATGCCAATATTGATAGTATTCAGTTAAAAAATGGAGACGTACTTAAATCAAATAATCATTTATATTCTTTGGGGTCGACATCTGGGTATTTTTTTATATACAACTCTTCAGATTCTTCAAAAATGGTTATTAATAAGGGTGAGATTAGATCAATAATTTATTTGAAATAATTAAAGAGCTACCTGATGCCTCATCAGGTAGCTAAGTAACCCTAAGCAGGAATCATATCCTGATTTTCTTCTCTGCTCCAGTGTCTTTTCTTAATGGCGTCTTTATAGGCCTTAAAGAATTTGTCACTGGTTTCCCCGGCGGTCACTATGCCCTGATCTTCTTTTAGATCGGTGTTGCTGTAGTTCACATCTTTAATGTCAGATGCTTTTAAGATTTCAATGGCTTCACCAGTGGCGGCTATACCTTTGCAGTGCTTATACATCTGATTGACAAAGTAGAGTATAGCACCTTGCTTTTTCAATGTATTTACACTGTCAGCACCTCCTGGTAAAAATACTGAATCATATAAAACAGCATCTACAGTGGGTAAGCTCTTATCTACTTCCATAGTAGAGCCATCGGCAGCTTTTACCATACCGAGTTTCTTGGCTATAATTTCAGCTTTAGCACCTTGTGATTTTAAGTATTTGGTTAGCGACTCTACCGCAGCACCGTCAAAACCGTCGGCCACTAGTATGGCTACTTTTCGGGCTTCAATGGTATCTTTCTGGTTTTTCTCCATACTCAATGCGTCAGATGTTTTGGTATAATCTTCATTAGCCGCACTGGATGATGGCGGTGTCACGCCAATATTATCGGCTATAGCCACGGCCATATCATGATCTATATGGTTGAAATGATCTACCATTTTCGCATGGATATGCTTATGCTCTACTTTACCTAATTCAAAGCTCAAAGCATCAATGATATGCTGTTTCTCAGGTGGCGTCATGCTGTTTACAAACAGACGGGCCTGGGTGTAGTGGTCTTTAAAGCTTTCAGGTCTTTTTCGCACTTTTACGCTGCTCATAGGTTCCGGATAGCTTACAAAACCGCCTTTATCTTCAGGTACTTCGGCAGGTTTTCCATCGGCTAGTGAGTTGGGTTCATAGTTTACGCGGCCTTTATTAATGGTCTGGCGCATGTACCCATCTCTTTGATTATTATGATTAGGGTTAATAGGCCTGTTAATCGGAATCTCTGCAAAGTTAGGTCCGCCTAGTCTGATCAATTGAGTATCCGTATAAGAGAATAATCGACCTTGTAATAAAGGATCATTGGTAAAGTCAATGCCTGGCACCACGTGTCCCGGGTGGAAAGCCGCTTGTTCTGTCTCAGCAAAGAAATTATCAGGGTTTCTGTCTAATACCATTTTACCCAACATTCTAATCGGTATCTCTTCTTCTGGCCATAGTTTAGTGGCATCAAGCACATCGAAGCTGAGTTTATCTTCTTCACCCTCTTTTATAGCCTGCACGCCAAACTCCCATTCAGGAAAATGACCATCTTCTATGGCCTCCCAAAGGTCCTTTCTATGGAAATCAGGATCATTACCCATAATTTTTACCGCCTCGTCCCACACTAAGCCATGCACTCCCAGTTTAGGTTTTAGGTGGAATTTGACCAAATGAGATTCACCAGCTTTGTTGATGAATCTAAAAGTATGAATACCAAAGCCTTCCATCATAGAAAGACTTCTAGGTATAGCGCGGTCAGACATCACCCACATCATCATATGCATGGCTTCTGGCGTTAGCGATATAAAGTCATAGAAGTTATCATGGGCTGATGCTGCTTGCGGCACTTCATTATGAGGTTCAGGCTTCACGGCATGGATGAGGTCAGGAAACTTAATGGCATCCTGTATAAAAAACACAGGGATGTTATTTCCCACCATATCAAAAATGCCTTCTTCAGTATAAAATTTAATAGCGAAGCCACGAACATCTCTGGCGGTATCAGCCGAGCCTCTAAAGCCCGCTACGGTAGAGAATCTTACAAATACAGGTGTTTTCTTGCCTTTTTTAAGGAAATCGGCTTTTGTGATATCTTCGCAGCTGTCATAAGCTTCAAAATAACCATGTGCACCAGAGCCTCTGGCATGCACTATTCTTTCAGGTACGCGTTCATGATCAAAATGAGTGATCTTTTCGCGCATGATAAAATCTTCTAACAGGGAAGGGCCCCTTTCTCCGGCTGAGGCGGTGTTCTGATTATCGTTGATGCCCACACCTTGGTTGGTGGTCAGCTTTTCACCGCTGTCTTTGGTGTGATTTTTCAGTTGTTTGCTTTTTTCGTCCATTTCGAGGTTTAGTTTGGTTAGTTATCAGGGATAACATATTAACTAAGCTAATGTTAGTGAAATGGTATAAGAAAACTTATAGTTATTATAAATACCATATAGGCATTACTAATCAAACAGTTATTAAGTGAGGGTGTTATCATTTAAATCAACAATAAGATCAATGCAAACTACTACATCTTCCCCTTTATTTAATGCCATAAGAAATCAGGATTATGATACCACTTTGAGTCTATTAGAAAGTGGACAATCGGTTAATGTTACTGATGCCAAAGGTTTCAGCCCTCTTATATTATCTACTTATCATGGTAGTACCAAATTAACTGCATTGTTGTTAGATCATGGTGCTGATATAAACCATCAGGACGCTTCAGGCAACACTGCTCTTATGGGGGTTTGTTTCAAAGGCTTTGAGCCTGTGGTAGACTTGCTCTTAGAGCGAGGAGCAGATGTTCACCTTAAAAATGGCAATGGAGGAACAGCCCTAGGCTTTGCGGCTATGTTTGGTCATGAGGAGATTGTGAAGAAGTTGGTAGCTCATGGTGCCAGTTTGTATGATCAAGATATTAGAGGCATGCGCCCTATAGACCTGGCAGCTCAGCAGGGAAATGAAAGTATGGTGGAGTTGATAAAGACTTTAGTAAAACAATAAAAGAAAGTAGAGCAGAACTGACCTAGTCCTACTCTACTGGCAATAAACAATCAAGATAAGGCGGTTTGAGTCTCACTATACTCAGCCTTCTTTACTGAGCTTTTTTGTCTGTGATAGTGCCTCATATTATGTTCTTTTTGTCGATCACTACTATAGCATGATACTCTTTTTAGATAACCAATAACTCTTGTGCCATAGTCAATATTATGAGAGCCACAGCTGTTACAGGCGGTCAGGGTTCTTTTATCGATATGGTTACAGGCATTACAGATGGTTATCTTAATGTTGAAACAGAAATAATTGCATCCCACCATGGCGGCGGCATCTATTAATTTTCTAAATGCATCTTTATTAGGTGCTTGCTCCAGGTTGATGTGCAGTGCGGAGCCACCATCCAAGAAAGTTACCAGCTCTTTGCCATGCAGCATGAGTTTATCCAGTAAGTTTATGGATTCATCTTCTACTCGGTAGAAGTAAGAGTTATAACACTCTCTGGTTACAGAAAAACCATCTTGCTTATCCCATTTGGCATTTTTCACTCCCAGATTTTCTGCCGGTACAAATTCTGTATTAAACATATAACCGAAGGTTTTTTTAGCTTCCTTATTAGCATCGTAGATGGTTTTAAGGATGTCTTTAACAAAGGCCTTATATTCATCATTGTTGTTAGGCTCTATTCCGCAGCTCTCTGCGGCTTCCACCATGCCATTAATACCGGTGGTGAGAAACTGTTTGTCTAGCGAAATAAGGCCTGCCGTATAAGCGGGCAGCATGCCAGCCTCCAGATAAGTTTCCATCAATTTGCGGTAAGCCACCTGGTATTTATGAATTTTATGGATCTCTTCTTCTACCGATTTGCCTAGCTGAATCAACCGGTTCATGTTTAGAGTAATCACATTGATAGATCCTGTAGAAACCCCGCCGGCGCCTAATGAGTAGCTAAAAGTGTTTTCACTGATTTCATTTCTTAACCTGCAGCAAGAGGCCAGGCTATCAGCGTTTTCTGATTGATAAATGAAAAAAGCATTTCCTTCGCTCAGCTCTTTGGCGCACATATCGGCAAACTCAGTATCTACTGGTTTATGGTCTTTAATGAGCATGGCCGCTGTTACTACGGGGAAAGTAAGTATAGCTCTTGACCTCTCTTGGTTAAACCAGCTTAAGAAAAACTGCTGCAATCGCTTCACGCTTTCCCAGTTGGGCGTGGTCATCTTTTCATCAGGAAATACGAAGTCAGCAAAAATGCTTTCAAAATACGGCTGATCATACACCGATATATTCCAGAATACTGATTGGTAGCCACGAGCCGCCGCAGGTTGATTAATAGCATATACTACATGTTGCATGTGGTTAGCCACTATATCAGTAGCGGTTTCCAGGTAATTATCTCCATAATCTTTACGGGCAAAATAATCGAAGTACGGGAGGAACTCTACTGTAGCCAAAGCGCCAGCAAACTGTGAGCTTACAGCAAATACCAGGTTTACAAACTCTCCACAGAAGCTTTCCAGGTGCTTGGGTGCCTGGCTTTCTCCGCCTAGCTGAGTAAGGCCATGGAGTAAGAAGGGATACATGCTGATAGATACACAATAGGGCTTAAGTGAAGTTTCGTCATGGACGTAAATCTCATGATTCTCAATTTGTCTTAAATATTCATTGGCTAACTCTTTCCCGAATAGTTCATTGATTTTATTGCATACCAGCTGCCGATTTACCTGTATGTTAATGTCCTTATTCAGCTCAGCCTCCATGGTAGCTATGTTCTTTGAAGTAACATTAGCATTAGCATCTACAGTGGAGCCATCGGCTGCATTACCCGCTTTAATGTAGTTTTCTATGAATTCAATTTTCTTTTTTACCTGTGATTCTGTAAGTCTTAACATTTTTATTTTTTATGAATAGGTGATTCAGTAATTCGTTAGTAGCAACTTTAATGAAACGTTGGTTAGTGCCGTGGCTGTCCAAGCCTCCCTTTTCGCTTTTCCAAGGGCCATATTTAACCCAGGTGAGTTGTCTTGTGATTTGGCTGTCCAGTTTGTCTTTTCCGGTGTATAAGCACGTGTTGTAACCCATGCTTTTGGCCTCTTCCAGCTTATGAGCTAGTTCTTTAGGGTGCCACTCTCCACCCATGAAAAGTACGCAGCTGGCTTGGCCTTGATACCTTTCTAGTAAGTCATGATATAACCTGTCAGTAAGTAGCTGGCCACTGCCAGGTTTCCATAAGTAGGGTGAATGGCAGCCTTTGCAGTGAATAGGGCAGCCTGTAATGGTGAGGCAAAGACTAATCTCACCAGGAACCTCTTGTGTAGTTACTGTAAATTCGGAATAATACATAGCCCCAATGCTTACTTTTGAGAAAGAAAAGTACATCAGTAGCCTGGGCAAAAAAATGAGAAAAATCAGGCATTTTACAGATGAAGTTAGGGTGATTTTTCAAAATAAAATTCATCTCTTTAAGTGGTAGATGAAGGTTGAAAATGTAAATGCCTGATTGAATGAACTTAAAAATTTAAGTACTGGAGAAAGGCTTTTTTTGAACGATGGAGGCGAGAAGATCACCTCCATCGCATAGTTGATTAATGATGATGTCCGCCTTCTCCTTTATTCATTTCTGATTTTAGATAAAAGCTACCTGACTTCACTATTTTAGTAGTGTCGGCTTCATTGCTAAAGGCTTTTATTTCAGTGAAATTATGAGAAGTGGTGCCAGGGGTAAAAGCATTTTTGATAAATGTAGAGGTTCCATTCCCTTTCTCGTTTTCGGTGAAAAAGTAATATTGCCCTTCATTTTGAATTACAGCCTCTTCTGGTAAAACCCTTACCTTGCTGGTGTCTTGTAATATGTTAGCTTCTACATAGAGCCCGGCTATCAAGTCAAATTCTTCATGAAAGTGGCCATGTACTCTAATTGTTTTCGTTTGCGGATTCATGTTTTTACCTACTAGAGACACTTCACCCTCATATTGCTTATTATTTTCAAAGGCTGGTACTTTAAATATAATTTTCTGCCCTTCTTTTACTTTATGAATGTCTTTTTGAAAAAGCTGTAATTCCAGGTGCATATGTTCTCTGTTAATAAGCTCCATGATGGGTTCACCCGCTTTTACATACTGTCCGTTGTGAGCATTTACCGAAGTAACGGTGCCGTCAAAAGGAGCGGTGAGGTAAATCATGTTTTGAATGTTTCCCTGTGCCACTTTTGCAGGACTTATGCCCAGGTACTTTAGTCTTTCTGATAAGGCAGATTTTTGGGCCTTGGCATTGTTAAAATCGGCTTCGGTCTGCTGTAGTTTCTTCTGAGCTCCCACTTCTGCCTTGGCCAGAGTACGTTGTCTCTCCAGTTCTTTTTCTAATACATTGAAATTGTTAATAGCCTGAATGTATTCTTGCTGTAGGGTAATGTAATCAGGGTTTTTTAGAGAAACCAGAGCCTGACCTTTCTTTACTTCTGCCCCTTCTAAAAAGCGGATAGATTCCACAAAGCCATTCATAATAGGGGTGATGCTTGCCAAATTATTAGGCGGAAGTTCTATGGTGCCATTGGTAGTAATGTACTGCCCTAGAGGCTGATAATCAAAGGGGCCAAGGTGAATGCCAGCCTGCTGTATTTGCTCTTTAGAAAGTGCGATTTCTTCTTCACCATGCGCTTCTTCTTCATGGTGGTGCTCTTCTTCTGCAGGCTGCTGGTTACAGCCGTTTATAATTACAGTAAGCGTAAGTAATGATATGATGTATTTATATTTATTGAACATGATGTTTTATTTTGAGCCGTTGAGAAAATTGATTTCAATAATGGATTGATTGTACTTAAGAAGTGCATCAAACCAATTGGTTTTAATAGTGGAGGCTTGCGTTATGCTTTGCAGGTATTCCACATAATCTATATCACCGGAAGTAAATGAAAGCGAAGCTCCTTCAAAGAGCTGCTTACTCAGCGGGAGGCCAGTGTTTTGGTAATATTTCAGTTGTTTTTGCTGTTGCTCATAGTTAACTCCTGCTTGCAGCAGGGCGCTGTTCCAAGCTAGTTTCTGGTTTTGAACCAGCATATTTTGCCGGTCTATTTCAAGTCTGGAAGCTTGCATTTTGGCCTGCTGAGCACCAAAGAACAGAGGTATAGTGAGGCCTACCTGAAAACCATAATAACCATTTTGCCCATTCATATTCTGAAAGGTATACTGCCCTTTTAAGCCCGGCAGCCATTGTGATTGCTGTGCTTTCAGCTGTTTTTCAGCTAATGTTACTTTTTGCTGCTGATAGCTTACAAAAGGATTGTCTGCAAAAGAGTCTGTTACCTTAGTTTCTAATTCCATAAATAAGGTAGAAGGAGATGGCTTTTCTGATAAACGATTATTTAGCAACTGGTTTAAAGCCGTAAATGCGGTGGTTTCATCTGCTAAGGCTGATGATAGGAGCAGGCTGATTTCCTGTCGCTTGCTTTGGGCATTCAATCGTTCCAGGCCTGATGATTCTCCCGTTTCATACCTGATGTTGGCTGCCTTTTCAAAGTTTTGATACAGGCTATCGAGTTGCTGATAAAATTCCACCTTTTGCCAGGCATTTATCCATTGTGCATAGGCCAGATTAACTTCTTTCAATAATATGGCGCGGTCTACTTGGTAGGCTTTTTCCTGAACCACAGTTTGCTGCTTAAGCATTTTAGAGCGTGAGACATAAGCAGTAGGAAAATCTATCTGCTGTGAAAGGCCTATGCTTTCCGTTCCTTCCTGCCCTCCAGTTTCTCTAGATCTTTCTTCTACACCATAAAAAACATTGGTGTTGTCTGGGTTGAAAGCTGTTTTTTGTAGTCGATTGCTTTTTTCAATGGCTATAGCAGATGCCTTTAGAGATGGATTGCTCTCAGTGGCTAAATTCTGGGCTTCTTCTATGCTGAGCGTTTGACTGTATGATGACGTGAAAGCTAAAGCGATAATTACTGCTGTAGCCAGGGCTGGCTTATTTAACTTCACTGGTTTTTCCAGCCAGCTATATAAAACAGGTAAAACTACTAAGGTGAGTAGCGTAGCGCTAAACAAACCACCTATGACAACGGTGGCTAGCGGTCGCTGTACTTCAGCCCCTGCGGAAGAGGAAATAGCCATAGGTAAAAAGCCAAGGATGTCAGTGACGGCAGTAAGAAATATAGGCCTTAAGCGAGAGGTGGTAGCTTGCTTTATCCGTTCTCTGATGTCGGTTACACCTTCTTCTTTCAAGTCATTTAAACTGCTGATGAGTACCAGGCCGTTAAGCACTGCTACCCCAAAAAGAGCAATGAAACCCACGCCTGCTGAAATGCTAAATGGCATGCCACGCAGCCAAAGTGCTATGATGCCACCTACTGCCGAAAAAGGGATAGCTGTGTAGATTAATAAGGTTTGTTTGGCTGATCTCAAATTGATAAATAAGATAACAAAAATGAGTGCCAATGCTATGGGGACTACTATCTGTAGCCTGTCTTGTGCTCTTTCCAGGTTCTCAAACTCTCCACCGAAAGTAATAGAATAGCCTGTAGGGAGTTTAAGCTTGCTGCGGAGCTGGGTCTGCATATCGTTTACCAAAGATTGTGTGTCTCTGTTTCTTACATTAACCCCTATTACAATACGGCGGTGGGTATTGTCTCTTGAAATCTGTGCGGGAGCTTCCTGATAGCTTACTTCAGCCACTTCTCGCAGGGGAATACTCCCGTTATTGGTAGATATATAAAGGTTTTTGACTGATTCAATGTCATTTCTGGAATTTTGCTTTAATCTTACCACCAGGTCAAAGCGCTTTTCTCCTTCAAAGATTTTGCCTGAACCACCACCAGCAAACGCTGTGCTTACTACATGGTTAAGGTCAGCGATATTTAAACCGTATTCAGCTATTCGCTTGCGGTTGTAGTCAATAATGATCTGTGGCAAGCCCGTGACCTGCTCTACTTTTACATCTGATGCACCAGGTATTTGGCGAATAATGGCAGCGGCCTGATTGCCCTTTTGCTGGAGTATGTCAAGGTCATCACCATAGATTTTAACAGCTATATCTTGTTTGATTCCTGTCATAAGCTCATTGAAACGCATTTCTATAGGCTGGCTGAACTCTACAGCCACTCCTGGGAGTATGCTTAGCGCCTTTTCCATTTTTTCCGCCAGTTCTTGTTTGCTTTCGGCAGATACCCATTCGTCAGGCTCTTTTAGGCTTACGATAACATCACCCCCCTCTACCGGCATAGGGTCTGTAGGTACGGCGCCGGCTCCTATTTTTGTAACCACCGTTTCTACTTCAGGGAAGCTATCAAGTAAAATGGCTTCTAGCTTGGAGGTGTTTTTGGTCATTTCCTCTAATGAAGTGCCGGGAGACATTCTTGTTTCCAGTGCAAAATCTCCTTCATCTAACTGAGGAATAAACTCACCTCCCAGCGTAGTAAATAGCACTGCTGCCAGGGCCAGTGCTACTAAGGCTATGGTGATGATAAGGCCTTTTATTTTTAATGACTGGGTAATGATAGGCTGGTATTTTCGCTCCATCCATTCCATAAACTTATCGCCGTACGTTTTTTTATTGATCCTTTTGCTGTAGAGGCTGCTGGCGGTGACCATAGGTACATAAGTAAGGCACAAAATCATAGCCCCGATAATGGCAAAGCCAAAAGTGAGGGCCATAGGTATAAAGGTTTTTCCTTCTATTCCCGTAAGGGTAAGGATAGGGATGAACACAATAAGGATTATGATTTGTCCGAAAATAGCCGAATTCATCATGCGAGAGGAGGCATTAATGGCTATAGTATCAAGTTTGTTTTGCTTTTCTCTTTTGGTGAGTTGTTGTAATTCAGCTGAATTTTTGATGAGTAGTACTACCATAAACTCCACTATGATTACGGCGCCATCTACTATAATTCCGAAATCTAATGCTCCCAGGCTCATAAGGTTGGCTGATACACCAAAAGTGTTCATCATACCCAGCGCAAATAACATAGATAGCGGTATTACAGAGGCTACTATGAGCCCTGAGCGCATGGTACCAAGCAAGAAAACTAAAGCTAATATAACGATAAGCCCGCCTATGATTAGATTTTCTGTAATGGTGCCCGTAGTTTTTTCTACCAGCTTCGTTCTATCGAGAAATGGTTTTATGCTTACTCCTTCAGGTAGTGTGCTTTGTATTTCAGCTACTCTTTCTTTTACCCGATCTATTACTGCGGCAGAGTTAGCACCTTTGAGCATCATTACAATGCCTATTACGGTTTCTCCTTCTCCATCTTTGGTGGCGGCACCATATCTGGGAGCATGACCTTCTCCCACGGTGGCTATATCTCCAATGGTAATAGGAGACACGCTTCTTTTTTCCACTACTATGCTTCTTATATCATCATAGGTTTGGGCCAGCCCTCTGCCTCTTATGTAGTAGAGGTTAGGGCCTTTCTCTATGTAGCTTCCTCCGCTGTTTTGGTTGTTATTTGCCAGTGCATCATACACTTGAGAGAGGGTGAGCCCATAGGAGTTGAGTTTGGCAGGGTCAATGGCTACTTCATATTGCTTGATGAAGCCGCCCCAGCTGCTGATTTCTACTACTCCCTCAATCATGCTCAATTGCCTTTTTATGATCCAGTCCTGAATAGTGCGGAGATCGGCAGGGGAGTATTCTTTCTTATGTTCATCATCTACTTCCAGTGAATATTGATAGATTTCACCCAAACCAGTGGTAATGGGCCCCATTTGTGGAGTACCCAGATCTTCGCCTATATTTTCTTTGGCTTCGTTGATTTTTTCAGCTACCAGCTGCCGGGGTAGGTAGGTGCCCATATCTTCTTCAAATACTACGGTAACTACCGATAGGCCAAAGCGAGAAATAGATCGGATCTCCGTAACACCTGGAATGTTGGCCATAGCTAGCTCCACGGGGTAAGTGAGAAATTGTTCTACTTCCTGGGCCGCCAGACTCTGTGAAGTAGTAATAATCTGTACCTGGTTGTTAGTGATATCAGGCACGGCATCTATGGGTATTTTCTTCAGGGAATATAAGCCCCACCCCACAATAGATAAGGTGAGGAGTACTATGAAAATTTTATTTTTAATAGAAAATTGAATGATACTGTTGATCATGTTATTAAGATTAAAATCAAAGTAATGGCATCAGTACAATAGCATGGCTACCCACACGCAGAGGGGTTAAACATGTTTTTTGTACTAATTAAATAAAATAAGTCCTTAGAAATAAAGGATGAAGAAAAGGTGATTTTAAGCTTTTGGAGGCTGGAAAATATTATTGAGGTCCGAGGTAGAAGCTGAAAACTGATAAATAGGCGTGCAGAGCTTACTTTCTGCTTTGCAGTTTATGGCTATGATAGGCCTATCTGTGATGGTGAAATTACAGCAGTGCGAGTGATTCATATGGCCATGAAAAGGCAAGCTGTCGCTTTCAGAATGATGCTCATTGTCAGAAGTTTTAAAACTTAGATAATCTTCTGCAAAATATTCTAAAAATGATTCCTGTGAATCTTTCTGATGCTGTTGGTAGTGCGCAATGAGATTGGGTAGCTCCCTAAGCTCACACAAATCATTGTGCGGGGTGAGCGAAACTACCATGAAATGAATGGCCCATATGATGTTTAACAGCTTCATACCCTGCAAAACTAATGATTTAATACGTGCAACAGTTATTCATAAAACGATTAAGTGTGTATTTCAGGGTTCGTAATTGGTTATCAGTAAAAGATGTTTACAGCTTCCTGAAATCTGTGGTGGAGGGTTATGAAATTAATCGGAAATCTGTTAGATTAACTTTTGTCAAGAATATGGGATGTTTTGGGCGCTTGTGCGGATGTTGTACCTTATTAAGACTTAATGAATTTTTTTAAGAGCTTATTAAAAAGTAAAGAAAATCCAAAGACCGGAGCTTTGTTCGGATCCACCGAGTATGAATTGAAAAATATGCTGTGTGGAATCGGTGATTCAGAAATTTTTGAATCCACCATTAAAATATCGAACTATCCATTTGAACCATCATCAGTTTATCCCGAGAAAGAGATTAGTGCTAATGAAATTAATTCGATCTGTACGGATTCATATCCTCCACTAATCAAAGTTAAGGATGAGGTTATATTCATTTCGCGTGAATACTTTGAGGACTTAAAGAATTTTAGAGAAAGAAACAAAATTCCTCCTTTTGAAGCTACAAGAAACTGGGATTGGCTACTTGAGCCTTATCTGGATACTGAATACACTGAACAAACTGATAAAAGACTTAATGATTTATTAAGTAAGAATGGAATTTTAAAAGATGAAATTGATTCTATAAGAAATGAGGTTAGAGACCAAATGTACAAATACAATTTTGACACCATGCTTTGGGACTGGGGAGGTTTAGGTTTAGCAGATGTTCTGGCGGCAATGAGGGTTAAGTATAATAAAGCACAATTTGCTGAATTCTATAAAAGAGCTATGGAAATTGAAGTAAGAACTAAATAAGGGACATACAAGATTCTCTATAATATCACAGCCGGATAAAAGTAGAAAGTGTATTAGTATTTTGTAGGCGGCCAGTATGACCGTATCCAAAAGATTGACCATACAAGAGGCTCTCTTAGATCATTAATATACTCTTAGGTGTCTTTCAGTAAGAGTAGAAGAATAACGGTAAAAGGACTTATTAGCTCCAGGCTCTACAGTACCTAAAGAGCGGAGCAGGTAGATATGTGAGGTTGTGAGGATTGTGCAGTTTCACTAGATTAGTAGTCTTTAATTAAGATATGGAAACTCTTCATGTGTTCTAGGCAGCATTAAATAAATAATTCTTTTGATATCCACATTCAAAACAAATTTAATCGTAATATCAAAGGAAGGGTCTAAATTAGGATGCTACTTTGCCATCATTATTTTTATTCCAGGTATTTTAGGTGTAATAACTCAAAATGGAATTTTGATTTTATCAGGGTTTTTGGCATTAATTTTAATGTTACTGGTTCAAATTATCACCAGAAACAAGAATAGTTCTATCAAGAATGTTAGAGATGACGAGTTTGTAGAATTCGATAAAGCTTCCTTGATTGTTTCTCGACCCGGCAACATCAGCAAATATTATTGGCAAGATATGCAAGACGTAATAATCAGAATTTATGATTTTAACGGGGAGGTATCTGTTGGGGGAGATAATATAACTAGTACTAGTTATGGCACCTTAAATTATGTTTCGTTCCAATTAAAATCTGAGCCACACAGATATCATTTCTATTTGAGTAAATCTACGGATAAGGAATCAGTTATAGACTTAGTGAAGGAGGAAATAGAGCCGATTTTAAGATCTTCAGGCATTTTAAAAGCTATTTATATTAGAGAAACCGATAAACTACGCAATTGATGGTGGACTCTGAGAATTTTATTAAGCTCGACAGCAATTATAATTGCTGTCGTAGGGCATTTCCAACGCCCTTAGCGAACAATTGTAAATAGATTACTTGCTCTGGTTATGAGGCATTGCAAGTAGCTAAAAGATGGTGGTCGTAATACAATTGCGATAAAGTTGTATTAATATGATTTTATTTTGTGTATATCTAATGATTGTTTGTATTGAATTCTGGTGGAAGATATATATAACTTTTCTTTTGAGCATTTTCTTTTATTTGGGGCTTTTATAATGCTAATCGCTGAATTTTTTAACATTTACAAATGGATTTACGCCCCAACTGAAGGATTTATTTTCAAGATAAAATCGAATAATTGGATGTTGGTAGTTTTTTCAGTAGGGATATATGTTCTTCCAGTTTTGTATTACCCAATTAAAATATGGAACATTCTTTTTATTTCCTTTATGGCTATATTCGGCTTACTCCTAGCATGGCAAAAAAAAGTAGAGACTTATAAAGTCGAACCCGATGGAATTAGGAACTTATATAGCAACAAACTTCTAAGTAAGGAGGTTATCACTGCAATTAGAATTGAATCTAACGAACTCGCTATAGATACCACAAAATATCTAAATGACTTAGTAATCAAAAAGAAATCCCTTATATCACCAACTTGGGATGAGTTAATTAAGGAACTTCAGGCACTTTATTCTCCAATCGACAATAAGCGATTTAGCTAAGTATCTAACAGGATTGAGGATACATGATCATTAATATATTTAATCGCTCCTCTGTAAGACTAATTATAGTGGAAGTATATTGTTGGAAACTTATGAAGAGCTATTAAATAAATCAAAAATTCTTTAATTCTATATCGTTGTTTCGGCTACAACAACCATTGATTTGACTACTTGAGCTCTTAACATTCCGACCATCTTTGCAGTGTAAATTTTTAATAATACAAAATCAATAAAGATGGACACAAAAAATATATGGTTTGTAACAGGAGCATCCAAAGGAATGGGACTCTCCTTAGTAAAAAAACTTTTAAGTGAAGGTTATAAAGTAGCCGCAACTACCAGAAGTATTGAAAATTTAGAAAATGAAGTTGGAGATACAGATAATTTCCTGCCGCTGGAAGTTAGTTTAACAGACGAAAAAAGTGTTAAAAATGCAATCAGCAAGACTATAGAAGCTTTTGGGCGTATCGATGTTGTGGTTAACAATGCGGGGTATGGGCAATTAGGCACAATCGAAGAATTGACTGATAAAGAAGCCAGAAGAAATTTCGATATCAACGTATTTGGAGCGCTGAATGTAATGCGTAGCTCATTGCAGCATTTGCGCCAGCAAAAGTCAGGTTATGTAATCAATATATCGTCTATTGTTGGGTTTTTAGGTACATTTCCAGGTTGGGGTATTTATAATGCTACAAAATTTGCCATCGCAGGTTTAACTGAAGCATTTTCAGCAGAAGCTGCATCCTTAGGGATTAAAGCAACGATTGTTTATCCAGGCTATTTTAGAACTAACTTTTTGGAAGGCAGTTCTCTGTGTCTTGCAGATAATCCAATTGCTGAATATAAAGAAGCCCGGGAACTTGAAGCTGCGCACATCAACCAAATTAAAGGAACACAACCTGGAGATCCAGATAAAGCAGCTAAGGCAATCATACAATTGGCAGCAACAAATAATCCACCTCTCCATTTTTTTATGGGTAGCGACTCATTTGAACTAGCAGAAGGAAAGGTTGCCACTTTAAAAACTGCGCTGAGCGAAAATGAAACATTAAGTAAATCAACTGATTTTTAAACAATGCCTCTTATTTATATAAATTGTCCTAGTCAGATATTCAGTAGTTCAATAAAAAATGTAATGGTAGAAGAATTAACTACCATTGCATTAAAAATTGAAGGACTACCTGACACTGATTTTGTAAGAAGTACTGCCTGGACTTACATTCACGAATATGAAGCCGAAAATGTCTTTAAAGGCGGACGTCCTCAAAATGCTAATGGGATTACTGTTGAAATCAGTGTTTTTAAAGGCGGGTTGGATTTTGATCGCAAGGGAAAATTGATTGAGTCGTTTACTCACGTTATTCAAAAAAACACACAAAATAGAATGCCCATATACATTTTAATTAAAGAATTTGAAACAGAAGATTGGGGTGTATTGGGTAAAAGAATAACTTTAGATGAACTTTTTAATCCTACTCATACAAAGCCCATTTAATGAAATTAAATCAGCGGCAATGAAAAATCAAAAGATTTATACGTTCGATACGATTAGTCAGTTTCATCAGATGAGTGGTTTGCCAAAACCGGAACATCCTTTGGTTAGTTTAGTAGATTATGGTTTGGTAGAATATCAGACCGATGAAAAGGAAATTAGTTGGGTTCAGAATTTCTATACCATAGGATTAAAGCGTAACATACAAGGTAAATTTCGTTACGGTCAGCAACAATACGATTTTGATGAAGGATTATTATCTTTTGTGGCATCTGGTCAGTTAGTTCACCTAACTGTTGAAAAGCCAAACGTTCAACCAACAGGTTTTCTTTTGCTTATTCACCCTGATTTTATTTGGAAAACATCTTTATCTAAAAACATTAAACAGTATGATTTTTTTGGTTATGCTGTTAACGAAGCCCTTTTTCTTTCAGAGAAGGAAGAAACTGTTATTACAGAAATCTTCTTGAACATACAAAGGGAGTATCATTCTAACATTGACACATTCAGTCAAAACATCATCAGTGCTCAAATAGAACTTTTGCTTAATTATTGTGAGCGTTTTTATCAACGACAATTTATTACTAGAAAGAAAAGCAGCCATCATATTTTGGAAAAATTAGAAGACCTATTGGACGAGTATTTCAGTAACGACAATCTAATCGAAAAAGGATTACCTGCCGCTCAACATATTGCCAGTTCATTAAATGTGTCGCCCAACTATTTGGGAAGTTTGCTCAAAACATTGACAGGCCAAACTACCCAACAGCACATTCACAATAAACTTATTGAAAAAGCAAAAGAAAAATTATCAACAACCAACTTGTCCGTTAGTGAAATTGCTTATGAATTAGGCTTTGAGCACCCACAGTCATTTAGTAAACTTTTTAAAACCAAAACAGAAGTTACACCCCTGGATTTCAGACGGTCTTTTAATTGACATATAGAAAAAGGCCAGTGCCAGAACCTATATAAAATTAATTGCTACAAGGAACTTATATAAGAACCTAGCGGATATTCTATTTTTAATTGCTAATAATAAGGCTTTTGGCTTATATCAAACAAGTCCCAAAGCTAATTTCGGGCTGCATACATATTTATGCTTCAAAAAAAAGCCATTTCAAAAATTAGAAATGGCTTATAAACTATATACTATGAAATAAACTCTCTATTGATTAATTATCAGTAGCTTCTTTGCTCCAGATTTTATGATTTTTAGCCTTAGGGCCTTTTAACCTATTTCTACTACTACTGGTTATATAAGTACTTTCCTGCTCTTCCTTTTTCCAAACATCTGCATTTTTAGCTTCTGGCCCCTGTGGCTTCTCTTGCTTTATGGTAACTACTGCATTAGTACGCCTCCAGGGCTTTGCGTTTTTTGCTTTTGGCCCTTTCAGTTGCTTTTTATTTTGCGCATGCACACTGCTAAAAATAGCCGAAATACATACGGTAGTAATGATGAATAAAAACCTGAGCATGTTGAAAAGTATCTCTATTGAGGGTGCGAAGCTAGGATACTTTGTTTAAACGAGCTTGCTGTACCTAATGCTTTTGTGTGAAGTGTAAATTCAAAGGTTTTCGGTAGCGTATGGAAGTGATAAATGGTGAATATGGTCTTTTAAGAGGTGATAAGTTCTGGCTGAGATAGATAAATGGTTTTAAATAAGATGATGTTTCAGGTGTCAAGCTGAGGATCTTGAAGCTATCAAAGGCCTCAGCTTGACTTCTGATGTAAGGTTACCCCTCTTGAAGTTGCTTAATAATAGCCATAGCTTTTATTACTTCTTTAGTTAGGGTTTTATAATCATTATTTTTTATAATGTATTTGGTGATGAGCTGTGAGCCCATGCCTACACAGTGAACTCCAGCTTTGAACCACGCACTAAGGTTTTCTTCCGTAGGCTCTACACCTCCTGTGGGCATAATGCTGCTCCAGGGGCAGGGGCCTTTTACGGCCTTCACAAAATCAGGTCCTCCTACTTGTGTGGCAGGGAAAATCTTAACTACTTCTGCTCCGAGTTCTTCAGCTTTAGATATTTCGGTTAAAGAACCACAGCCAGGAGACCAAAGTATTTTTCTACGATTACAGACCTTGGCAGTCTCTTCATTGATTATTGGGGCTACAATAAAGTCAGCACCTGATTGAATGTATAGAGCTGCCGTGGGGCCATCTACGACAGAACCTACGCCAAACATCATTTCTGGTGTTTCTTTGGCTACAAACTTGGCCAGAGTGGAGAATGTTTCATGAGCAAAGTCACCCCTATTGGTAAACTCAAATACTCTTACGCCTCCTTCATAACAGGCTTTTATTACCTGCTTGCAGGTCTCAAGGTCGGCATGGTAAAATACAGGCACCATGCCAGTTTCTTTCATTTTTAATGCTACTTCTATTCTGCTAAATCGTGCCATGGTTTATCTGATTATTTTGCCGGAAGTGTTTCCGCTCATAAGGTTTTCTACTTCATCCACTGTGGCCAGATTGGCATCGCACTCTATAGTATGCTTAAGTATAGAGGCAGCTACACCAAAATCAATGGATTTTTGATCATTTTTATACACTAGCTGGCCATAAATAACTCCCGCAATGAAAGCATCGCCACCGCCAATTCTATCTACTATGGGGTTTACTTCAAATACCTCTGTTTTCATCATTTCAGATCCATTATATAAATGACCTGTGAGGGTATTATGAGAGGCACTGATAGATCCTCTTTTGGTAGTTACTATCTTTTTTACTTTTGGGAATCGGGTTATTATCTGTTGGAATACCTCCATTTCTTTGTTAGGAGAATTTTGAACTTTAATACCCAATATGTCTTCCGCATCATGGGTGCTGGCTACTAGCATATCGCACCCAGCAATAAGGTCGGGCATTATCTCAGAGGCCTTTTTTCCATATTGCCATAGGTTTTTTCGGTAGTTAATATCTCCAGAAACCGTAATTCCTTTTTTATTAGCTACTTCAATAGCTTTTTTACAACAATCCGCAGCTCCTCGTGATATAGCTGGCGTTATGCCCGTCCAATGAAACCAGTCAGCACCCTCTAATATTTCATCCCAATTGAGCATATCAGGTGTAATATCAGAAAAGGAAGAGCCAGCACGGTCATAAATAATTTTGCTAGGCCTTACACTGCTACCTGTTTCAAGAAAATATAGGCCCATACGGTGGCCTCCAAATACAATGGCATCAGTGTCTACGCCATAGCCTCTCAGCTGATGGGTAGCAGCCTTGCCCAGTTCATTATCCGGGAAGCGCGTTACATGCGCTGATCGAATGCCCAGCTGAGCCAAAGATACAGCTACATTGGCCTCACCACCTCCGTAGGTGGCATTAAACTGGGTTGATTGTACAAAACGAGAGTGATTGGGTGTAGAAAGGCGAAGCATTACTTCGCCAAACGTGACTACTTTGCTCATATTTTAAAATTCAAAATAGTTTTTAGCATTGTTATAACAGATGTTCTCTACCATTTCACCCAGCCATGCCATTTCACTTGCAGGAAGTTCACCATTCTCCACATCGTTACCAATGAGATTACATAATATTCTTCTGAAATATTCGTGTCTTGGATAAGAAAGGAAGCTTCTGGAATCAGTAAGCATACCTACAAATCGGCTGAGTAGTCCCATGTTAGACAGTGCATTCATTTGCCTGATCATGCCGTCTTTTTGATCTAAAAACCACCAGGCAGAGCCGTACTGTATTTTTCCTGCGATGGAGCCATCGTTAAAGTTGCCAATCATAGTCGCATATAGCTCATTTTGGCTTGGATTAAGGTTATAAAGGATGGTTTTAGTCAGTTGGTTGGTATTATCCAGCTTATCCATAAAGAGGGAAAGCGATTGTGCGATGTCAAAATCTCCTATTGAATCAAAGCCGGTATCAGGCCCCAGCTCGCGCATCATGCGGGTGTTGTTATTTCTTAATGCTCCTAAGTGAAACTGTTGTGTCCACCCTTTGGCATGATCCATTATGGCCATATCATATAATATAGCAGATCTGAATTTACTTACTTCTTCAGGGGTTAAAGCCTGCTTGTTCTGCGCTTTTGTAAATATTTTGCTTATCTCTTCGGGAGAAAAATCATCAGCATATACCGTTTCCAAACCGTGGTCAGAAAGCCTACAACCCATGCTATGAAAATAGTCATGACGCTTTTGTAGCGCATCTACTAGGGTTAAATAGTTATGTATAGCTATGCCTGATACTTCACTCAGTTTGTCTAGATAGGGCAAAAACACAGAGGGGTTTTCTATGGCCAGAACCTTATCAGCTCTAAAAGTAGGTAATATCTTAATGTCATAACCTTCTTCTTTAAGCTTTTGATGATGTTCAAGGCTATCTATGGGGTCGTCAGTAGTGCACACTACTTTTACGTTCATCTTTTTGAGGATGCCTCTTACGCTAAACTCAGGCGTTTGTAGCATTTCAGTGCAGGCATCATAGATTTCACGAGCAGTTTGTGGTTTAAGAATTTTATCGATGCCAAATGGTTTTTTTAGCTCCATGTGAGTCCAGTGATATAGAGGATTTCTCATGGTATAGGGCACTGTAGCCGCCCATTTCTCAAATTTTTCATAGTCACTGGCATCTCCGGTACAGAATTTTTCATCTATTCCGTTGGTGCGCATGGCACGCCACTTATAGTGATCGCCATTGAGCCATATTTGAGTAAGGTTTTCGAAATTTTTGTCACCGGCAATCTCATTAGGAGGGAGGTGGCAGTGATAGTCGATAATAGGCATTTTAGCAGCATGATCATGGTATAACTGCTGTGCTGTTTTGGTTTCGAGAAGGAAGTTCTCTGTTAAAAAGGACATGGTGCTATAGATGTTTTTTTAATACGATTTTTCTTTTTCTGATAATAAAATGCTGCTGATTTCTTTTTGAACAGCGGCACTTAAGCCTGCTACTTTAGTAAGGTCCTGATCCCAGAAGGCAGTGTTAGATAATACTTTTGAAGCTATTTCTTCTTGCTGGCCACTCCATACCTCTTTGAAGAAGGCTATCACCTCATTGCCATCATTCAGGGCAATAGTCTCTTCGTTCCATTCGCCTTGGTAAAACACGATTAGAGCGGCTAGCGCATGTACTAGATTTTGAGGCAGGCTGCCTTTTCTCTGTTGGTATTCTAACAAAGATGGTAATACTCTTACTTTATATTTAGAGACAGAATTTAGTGCAATAGAAATAAGTTCATGTCTGATAAATGGGTTTTTGAACCTTTCCAGTACTGCATGAGCAAATTTTTCTAGTTCTTCTGCAGGTAGATCTAGTGTAGGCACTATCTCTTCGAATATAGTTTTTTTGATAAAAGAACCCGTATAATCATTTTCTACAGCTTCTCTTACTGTTCGTATTCCATGGAGGTAAGCTACCGGTACCAGTGAGGTGTGGGCTCCGTTCAGTATCCTTACTTTTCGCGTTCTGTAAGGAGTTATATCTTTCACAAAGAGCACATCCAGATCTGTTTTATAGGTAGGAAAAGCTTCTTTAACTCCATCAGGAGCTTCTATTACCCACAGTAAAAAAGGTTCTGCTTTTACTACCAGATTATCTTCAAAATCCAGCTCAGTTTGTATTTCTTTTATGTTTTCACGAGGGAAACCAGGTACTATTCTGTCTACCAATGTATTGCAGAAGCGGTTGTGGTTTTCTATCCAAAGGGCAAAATCATCAGGCAAGTGCCAATGTTGGATATACTGCATTATAGTTTTCTTGAGCGTAGTGCCATTGTGCTCTATCAGCTCACAAGGAATAAGAGTAAGGCCTTTGTCTGCAGCTCCTTTAAAGAATTTGTATCTATGATAAAGCAGTGCGGTGAGTTTACCCGGAAATGTGTCTGGTAGAGTTATAGATGATTCGTCTACTTCAGAAAACTTAATGCCAGCCTCCGTGGTATTAGAGATCATAAACTCTAATTCAGGATTTTCGCCTAACGCCAGATATGCTTTATAGTCATCATAAGGGTTGGAAGCAGAGTATATGCTGGTAATCAGCCTTTTATCATCTATTGTATTGCCGTTTTTAATGCCTTGTAAGAGCACATGATATAGGCAATCTTGCTCATTGAGCATATTTACCATACCTTGTGCTATGGGCTGTACAATATGGACACTACCGTTGAAATCGGCTTTTTCGTTCAATATGTCTATTACCCAATCTACAAAAGCGCGTAAGAAGTTGCCTTCTCCGAACTGTAGTACTTTAACAGGAGGTAGTGTAGATACACCAGCAGTTTGTTTATTGAGAGGTTTCATGGTTATATTTTTATAGGAGTTGGCGCAATCGATTGTCTTTAAAAACGTGTGTATATAAATGGTTCATAGGCCTTATTTTTTTAAAGATGATTGTCTAATGATTAATTCCGGTTTAAGTACCGTTTTTTGAGGCAGTTCTTTTTTATTACCTGCTTTTATCTGTTTAAAGAACAGCTCTGCACATACTTTTCCCATAGTTATGCTGAGCTGATCTACGGTAGTTAGTGTAGGGTCAGTAAATGAGGTAAAGGGCTCATTACTAAATCCTGCTAAGGCTACTTGCTCAGGTATTTTTATGTGTTTTTCTTTTAAAACCTGCATGGCACCCATGGCTCCATAGTCACTAGCTGAGAAAACGGCATCTGGCCACTCATCTAATTTAAGCAACTTTTCCATACTTTCACGCCCATCTTCCAGCTGCATATTACTTTCTACTATGAGCTCGTCAATAATTTCAAGGTTATTGTCTCTAAGAGCGTCCAGGTAGCCGCGGAGTCTGTCTTTATAAATATTGATTTTAATGGGGTTAGTGAAATGAGCGATACGCTTGCAGCCCTGTTCTATGAGGTGTTCTGTTACCTTATAAGCTCCAAGGTAGTCATCTATCATTACCTGGCCGGTTTCTATTTCATCAGTAGTACGGTCAAAAAGTACTACGGGAGTGCCTCTGTCTTGCGCTTTTTTAAAATGTTCAAAATCGAGTGTGTTTTTACTGATAGAGGCGATGATACCATCTACACGGGCACTGAGGAGAGCATCTATAGTTTGTACCTCCTTGTCATAATTTTCGTATGACTGGCAAATGATTACTTTGTAATTCAACTTATTGGCTATTTCTTCTATTCCCCTCACTACAGATGAGAAAAAAGCTCTGTTAGCCGTGGGTACCACTACTCCGATAATATGGCTCTTCCCATTACGCAAGGCTGCAGCTATGTTATTCGGCTGGTAGTTAAGATCTTTAGCGACCTTAAGCACAGCTTTTCTGGTAGCTTTGCTTATACGAGGGTTGTTATTCAGTGCCCTGGAAACCGTAGAAGCGGTAATGTTGAGCTTTAAAGCTATATCGTGAATAGTGGTTTTTGATTTTCCAGCCATTTTGTGGTTATACCCGTGGGTTTTAATTTATTAGGACTCGTTCATGGGTTTTCCAATGGTGGCTAATATACCACCATCTACATAAATGATCTGTCCATTTACAAAATCACTTGCTTTACTAGCTAGAAAAATTGTAGTGCCTCCCAGATCTTCCGGATCACCCCACCTGCCAGCAGGTGTTCTGTTTACTATAAAATCGTTAAAAGGATGACCATCAACACGGATAGGAGCGGTTTGATCGGTGGCAAAATAGCCAGGGCCAATGCCATTAACCTGAATATTGTATTTAGCCCATTCTGTAGCCAGGTTGCGGGTAAGCATTTTAAGACCTCCCTTGGCAGCAGCATAAGCTGATACAGTATTTCTACCCAGCTCGCTCATCATAGAGCAAATATTAATGATTTTCCCTTTTTTTCTTTCGACCATGTACTTGGCTACTTGCTTAGCCATAATAAACGGACCTGTAATATCTACATCAAGCACTTTGCGGAAATCTTCCACTTCCATATCCAGTGCAGGTACCCTCTGTATCATCCCGGCATTGTTCACCAAAATGTCTATGGGGCCTATGTCAGTTTCTATTTTCTTTATATTTTCAATCACCTCTTGTTCGTTGGTGACATCAAAAAGAAATTCATGTACCTTATACCCTTCAGACTCATAGCTTTCTATGGCAGTTTTCATTTTTGAAGGTGTATGGCCATTGATCACCAGGGTAGCACCAGCATCTCCCAGGGCTTTGGCCATAGCCATGCCCAGCCCATGCGTACCTCCTGTGATCAGTGCAATTTTATCGGTTAGGTCAAATAGTTTCATGCTTATTTCAGGTCAGTAGGTGCTACTTTATCCATATCGCCATAGTCTAGATTCTCTCCTGCCATACCCCAAATAAAGGTGTAGTTAGAGGTGCCTGCTCCGCTGTGTATAGACCATGGTGGCGAAATTACTGCCTGATGGTTTTTCATCCAAATATGACGGGTTTCGTTAGCAGGCCCCATGAAATGACAAACGGCTGAATCTTCAGGCAGCTCGAAGTAAAAGTAAGCTTCCATGCGCCTATCGTGTGTGTGTGCAGGCATAGTGTTCCATACGCTACCAGCCTTTAACTCAGTTACGCCCATTTGCAATTGGCAGGTTTTTACTACAGAGTTCACTAATACCTTCCTAATTACTCTATGGTTAGACTCTTCCAGACTGCCTAGCTCTACGGTTTCAGCTTCATCTAAAGAAACCTTTCTGGTAGGGTAGCTGGCATGCGCTGGAGCAGAGTTAAAGTATAACCTGGCTTCTCCTGTTGTAGCTGGGTGAAAGGTCACATCTTTAGCTCCCATACCTATGTACAAGGCTTCTTTGGTGCCTACCTCATAATCGGTACCGTCTACAGTTACCTTGGTGGGGCTAGCTACGTTAATAATGCCTATTTCTCGTCTATCAAGAAAGTTTTCAGCTTTTAAGGTGTCGAAAGCTTCTAATTTTAGTGCTTTGCTTTTAGGGTGTATGCCTCCCACAATGAGTCGGTCATATAGTGTATATACCGCATTAATGGTGTCAGGCTCAAAAAGGGTTTCAATTAAGTAGGAGCTACGCAGTTTTTCCGTATCATAATTTTTACTGTCTTCATGATGGATGGCGTGCCTTACTGAATATTTTATGCTCATAGTTTAACTTGATTATTTCTGTGTAAACGATTGCTCAAAATTAGGTATTAATTTAATGATATCATGTTTTTATACAAGCTATCTGCTAACTAACATAATGGAAAATACTCATAATTCCATCAAAATAAGCTAAAAATATCGGTTTTAGAAAAAAGTTCCGATTTCGTTTTGCTTTAGTTTTTTTAATTACTAAAATGCAATCGATTGCATTTATCAACCTTTAATTTTCAATTTAAACCTATACTAATGAGTAAAGTTGTTCAACATCTAAAGCATGTGTTTGCCTATACTTTTTTGGCGGTCGCATTTTTATTGCCGCCGCTGCACGGGTACTCTCAAAGTACCACCATATCAGGCACGGTAGAGGATGGTACAGGCGAGAAGTTGCCTGGAGTATCTATTATAGAAAAAGGCACTACCAATGGTGCCATTACGGACTCAGAAGGGAGGTACAGACTGGATGTGCCCTCTGATGCCGTTTTAATTTTTTCTTTTATAGGCATGAATTCTCAGGAAGTGCCTATTGCCGGAAGAAGTACCCTTGATATTGTAATGGAAGAAAACATCTCCGAGCTGGAAGAAGTAGTAATAGTAGGGTATGGAACGCAAAAGAAGAAAGACCTTACCGGAGCTATTGCTGGCGTGGAGGCAAAAACCATTTCTGAAAGGGGTGCTACGAGCCCTATTCAATCATTGCAAGGAAGTGTTTCTGGGGTGCAAATTACTAATTCTACCGGAAGGGTAGGCGATGGTTTTAACGTAACCATAAGAGGCAAGAACTCAATAAAAGACGGTTCTAACTCTCCTTTATATGTGGTAGATGGAGTAATCACTGAATCTATAGATTTCCTTAATCCACAAGATATTGCTAAAATAGATATTTTGAAAGATGCTTCATCTGCCGCCATATATGGCTCCAGAGGATCTAATGGAGTGGTAATAGTACAAACAAAATCAGGAGCCAATATTCCCTCTGGTACATCTTTCTCATTTGAATCTTATGTAGGGGTGAAAAGTACAGCACGCCTACCGAAGATGATGAGCCCGGAAAAATGGAAATATTATCATACTTCAGCTTACTTGGCTACTTCTAATAACGGTGCAGGTCGTACTCCTGAAGAATATATGGATCAGGTGGTATTGCCTCCAAGTAACAATTCTGTGCTGAGAGAGCGCTTCGATAATTTGGATGGATTTGACTGGTATGATGCGGTTTTAAAAACCGGAACACAAACGAATAATCACTTATCAATAGCGCATAGAGCAGGAGCTTCTGCTTATACTTTAGGCTTGGGCTATCAAAAGGAAACAGGAAATATAGAAAATGAAGAGCTTGAGAAGTTTACACTCAGATCAGGCATTGATCAGGAGATTAACAGTAAACTTAAAGTAGGTGCCAATATTTCATTATCACTTACTAACCTACAGAGAGGAAGTGAACTGGCCATGCAAGAGGCTTTTCGATTAAATCCATTCCTTTCGCCATGGGCTATAGACGAAAATAATAATGAAATAGTAGGAGAACTTTTCCCTCAACCGGGCAAGCTCACTGACCCTAATGGCAATGTAGTGATTGATAAAACCAGTACTTACAATCCTCTTTTAGAGATTCAAAACTCTAGTAATGAGACGCGCCAATGGAATGGAGTAGGTAATACTTACATTAAATATGATGTAGTTGATTGGCTTACCTTTCAATCAACTTTTTCTATGGGATTACAAACGTCAAGAAGAGGAGTATACTTTGGAGGCATGACCAACGAAGGTGTTAGTTTCGGAGGAGAAGCATCATCCAGAGTAAATAGGTTTGAGAACTTTAATTATACCTGGGATAATCAGCTGAATTTCAATAAAACCTATGGAGATCATTCATTTAACGCACTAGCTCTTCAGAGTATTTTTGTGAATAGAACAGAAACAGAATATTTTTCATCCAGATACCAGCCTGCAGAGAGAGAGTTTTATAATGTAGGTCTGGGAGCGCCATCTAGTTACACTTTGGGTAATGTTTTCTTCAAAAGCCAGTTGGCCTCTTTTGCCTTAAGGCTTAATTATACCTATAAAGATCGTTATCTCTTGACGCTTACAAATAGATGGGATGGATCTTCTCTATTTCCTGAAGAAAACAGGTGGGATAGTTTCCCTTCTGCCGCCTTGGGTTGGAGGATAACGGAAGAAGACTTTATGGATGTTGATGCTATTTCTGATTTGAAGTTTAGGGTAAGTTATGGTGCTACAGGTAATAATAACGTTGATCCATATTCTTCCCTTAACGTTTTGAGCAGCAGGAGCTTTTATAATTTTGGTAACCCAAATGATGTTGCCCAGGGGTTCGCTGCAGACACTTTAGCTAATAAGAATCTTAAATGGGAGAAGACTTCTGAAGTCAATGTGGGGTTAGATTTTTCATTACTTGATTATAGGGTTACAGGTAGTGTCGATTGGTATAGCAGAACTTCTGATGAGCTGCTGGTAGACCAAAAGCTTCCTTTTGAAACCGGATATTCAGCCATAAATTCTAATGCCGCATCAGTAAGGAATAGTGGTGTAGAAGTGCTGTTGACTACCACTAATATTAGAAATGAAGCGCTTACCTGGGAAACCACTTTCACCTTTACTAAAAATACCAATGAAATCTTAAGTATATATGGACAAAAAGAAAATGATGATGTGGCCAATGGCTGGTTTATAGGAGAGTCTATTGATGCCCATTATAATTATGAGTTTGCAGGTATATGGCAGGCTGATGAAGCAGATCAGGCAAAGGCTTATAACCAAACGGTAGGACAGGCAAAAGTGACTGATGTTAATAATGATACAGAAATCAAACCTGAGGATGATAGAATTATTTTAGGTAGCGCTAACCCTGATTGGACCGGAGGGCTTATCTCGCGCTTAAATCTTTTCAATTTTGATTTTACCTTCTCATTATCAGCTGTACAAGGAGTGCTGGCCTATAGTAACTTCCATTCTAATTTTGAAGATGTGAGAGATAGAGGTCGCCAGAAGCTAGATATAGCTGATTGGTACATTCCGGAGAATAATGTAGGCGTACCTGCTCAAACATCTAATTCTTACCCTCAACCCAGAAATGAAGGAGCCTATTGGAGAAATAATGGAGTAGGGTATTATAAAGATGCTTCATATGTGAAAGTGAATAATATATCTCTGGGGTATACCATTCCTCAAAACCTATTAAATAGATGGAATGTGGAGCAATTGAGGGTATATGTAAATGTGCTGAACCCATTTGTTTTCACAGATTATACCGGTTATGATCCAGAATGGGCGGGTGCTTCTTTAGGAGTTGGCCGTGTAAGTAGTGTTACTACTCAGTTTGGTCTTAGTCTGAAATTTTAATCCTCAAAAAAAGTAAAAAGACATGAAAAGAATAGCAATAATATTCATGATGGCGTTAACGATATTCTCTGGGTGTTCAGACTTTCTTGAAGAGGAGAATAAAAGTTACATTACAGCGGAAGAGTTTTATATTACTTCAGCCGGATATAATAGTTTAATCACCTCTAACTACACCATGTTAGGGCAGATTTTCGGTCAGGACCCTTGGCTCTTTATGGCAGGTACTGATATGTATATGGAAGGTAGAAATGCTGAGCCCGTAGGCTTGAGTCAGTATACGGAGTTAAACTCACAGTCTGAAGGCATAAGCTTTTTATACAGTTTGTGTTATCAGGCTATACAAAGAGCAAACACGGCTATTTACTATGCTGATATTACAGAGAAGACCGATATGGTTGATAGATATGTGGCCGAAGTAAGATTCTTAAGAGCTCTTTCCTATTTTATGCTAGTGCAAACATATGGTGGTGTGCCTATGGTGGAAGACTACTATGATGGGAAAGAATTAGTTTTTGAATTTGCCGGAGCTAGTGCAGAGAAGATCTATAGTTACATCATCTCAGAGATGGAAGCGGTACTACCAGTGCTTGCAGTAAGTAATAAAGATGGAAGAGTGAATAGCAGAGCTGTGCAGCATTACTTAGCTTTAGTCTATTTAACCCGAGCCTACGAAAGCTTTGCGGCGTCTGATGACTTTGAAAAAGCCGCTACTTATGCAGATGAGGCCATTGCAGGTCAGCCATTAGATATTCCATTCGATCAGCTATGGAAACCAGGGAATGAGCGAAATGCAGAGGTGCTATTTTCTGCCCAATATAGTCAAGCTTCAATAAGTACTGACCCTCAGAATTTGGGTAATCAGCAACAAAACTTCTTTGGTCCTTATCTTGGAGGTAATGAAGTGAATGGCAAAGCACCTTATAAATCATATACTTTATGCCCTACCAGGCATGCTATTGATCTTTTTGAAGAAGGAGATGAGCGTTGGGATGCTACCTTTATGGTAGAAGTGTATACTCCTTATTATGCTTATTTCAGAGAATCGGATTTGTCTGAAATACCAGTAGCTCACTTTTATGAGCCTAAGTGGTTTGATGCTACAGACAGTATCAATTATAGATTAGAGCATCCGGATGCTGAGTATCATTCTTATGGTACTTATGACCCCGAAGGAGGCAATGTGTCGCTAGACTATAGTACTATAATAGTGAAGAAGTTTGATGATCCTAATTCTATTTATGCTGGTGATGGAGGTAGAACTAGTGCTCGTGATTTTATAATGGCTCGTTTGGGAGAAACATATCTTATTGCGGCAGAGGCTTATCTGGGAGCAGGTGATGCAGGTACTGGTTTATTGAGATTAAATGAAGTAAGAAGGCGCTCAGGAATGCCAGAAGCACTTATTTCTGACTTTAATATTAATTATATACTAGATGAACGCGGCCGTGAATTATTAGGTGAGTACAAGCGGTGGTTTGATCTGAAGAGAACGGGTAAGTTGGTGGAAAGAGCTTCTGCTTATAATCCATTGATAGAGCAAAGTAACTTTAGCGGTAACGGAGGAGAGCTTAAAACCCTAAGACCTATTCCTCAAGATGCTTTAGATCTTAATAGAAATGATAGCTTTCAACAAAATCCTGCATATAAATAGGCTTTGACTTAGGTGACGATTGCACGATGACTTAATGTTAACATTTTGTTAAATATTAATTGTGCAATCGTTTACATTTCTGTTGAAAATTAAATTTTATTTTATACTTTTATATACTCTCAAAATGAAAATAAGCTGCTTTTATTTATGAAATCGATTGCGCAAATGAATCTATAGTTTTAACGCAACCTTACACGCTATGAGTAAAATACTACTACTGTTAAAAAATGAACTTATGGTACTTATCCTGCTTTGTGCTTGCCTACTGCCTTATACAGGTAGTGCTCAAAGCAGCATGGTCTCAGGTACTGTGAAGGATACCGAAGGAGAAATACTTCCGGGTGTTTCTGTAATTGTAAAGGGCACTACTAATGGCACTACTACTGACTTTAGTGGTGAGTTTCATGTTAAAGTGAAATCAGGAGATGTTCTGGTTTTCTCTTTTATTGGTATGCAATCCCAGGAAGTGGAGGTAGGTAGTCAATCTACTTTAAATATAACCCTGGAAGAAAACGTAACCCAGCTCGATGCTGTAGAAATAGTAGATGTAGGCTATGGAAAGGTAAAAAAGACAGATCTAACGGGAGCTGTAGCCTCTGTAAGTGCCGAAACGCTGCAGAAAATACCGGTAGCTAGTGCTGCGGAAGCCATTACGGGTAGGCTACCAGGGGTAAGGGTACAAACCGCTGATGGTTCACCTGATGCAGAAATAGTAATTAGAGTAAGAGGTGGAGGCTCCATAACACAAGATAACACGCCTTTGTATGTGGTAGATGGCTTTATTATGGAGAGCATCAGAGATATTCCACCTACAGATATTGCCAGTATAGACGTATTAAAAGATGCTGCCGCTACTGCTATTTATGGCGCCAGTGCTGCTAATGGTGTGATCATTATCAATACCAAAAAGCCTAAAACAGGCCGACTTTCAATTAATTATAACGGCTTTGGCAAGTTCAACACCTTTCCTAAAAACAGAAAATACGATGTCCTATCTCCTTATGAATATGTGATGGCTAACTACGAAAGGGCCAAGCTAAGATCAGATCAGGATGTGGAAAATTTTGAAAAATATTATGGTAAGTATGATGACCTTGAGCTTTATAAGCAAAAACGTGCCACCGACTGGCAGGATGAGCTTTTTGGAGATACCCGCTTCTCTCAATACCATAATTTATCATTAAACGGAGGTACTGAAAAAACTAAAATATCACTAAGCCTTACTAATAATGATGAGGAAGGACTTCTTTCAGGATCTGGATTTACCCGTAACTCACTCAATTTTAAACTTGGGCAAGAGGTAAGTAAAAGGTTGAATTTTGATTTTGGAGCCAGGGTAACCTACACCCAGGTAAATGGAGCCGGAACATCTGGAGGCTCTCAGTTGAGGGTGAAAGATGCGGTGTTGGCCAGACCTGTGAATGGAGTGGCTGACGAATTGGATCTTGACCTTAATCAGATTGATGGTAATGATGATTACCAATCCTTCTTATTAAGCCTAATTAACCCTAATGAGCTGGCAGAGCAAGATTGGAGGAAAAGATCAGATAAAAATTATGCTTTTAATGCTGGGATAGAATGGAACGTCATAGATGGGCTTACCTTTAATACAGTACTAAACGGTACTACTAAATTCAGAGAAGACCTAAGGTTTTATGGGCCACTGACCAGCCGTGCTCAGCAAGAGGGAAGTGGCTTGCCTATTGGTATGAAAACCGACCGTGAAAACTGGAATTACAGATGGTATAATACCGTTAATTATGATTTTTCAAACCTGGGTAGGCATAAGCTTAATGTACTTCTGGGGCATGAAATTAATGCCTCTGGAGGTAACGCTGAATCTATTACAAGAGAGGAATATAGGGTTTCTATAACTCCTGAAGAGCTTTTTGCCAACATGCAGCTGGGAGAGGGAGATATATTTCATAACACTGAGGAATTTCTGAAAGTAAGCAAGTTTTCGCTATTTGGAAGGGTTAACTACCAGTTTAATAACAAATACCTGTTAACAGCCACTATCCGTAGAGATGCCAGCAGTAGGTTTTTGAAAGATAATAGAGTAGGCGTTTTCCCTGCGCTCGCCTTGGGTTGGAAGATCAACGAGGAGTCGTTCATGTCAAACGTATCCTTTGTGGATCAGCTTAAGCTCAGAGTGAGTTATGGTGAGATAGGAAACGACAATGTAAATGCTGATGCTACTCGTTTGCTATTTAGCCCAGCTACTGATAACGGACCTGGTTTTGGTAATGAATACGGTATTTATTATTCACCCTCGTCTGATATTTTATATAACCCATTTATAATCTGGGAAACTACTATAAGTAGAAATGTTGGGGTTGACTTTTCTTTATTTAAGGCCAGGGTAACAGGTAGCATAGATGCTTATTATAACTCTACTACAGACTTACTTTTAGATAAAGCAATAGCCCCAAATTCTGGTTTTAAAACGCAGTGGGATAATATAGGAGAGACTTCTAATAAAGGGATTGAAATGGGACTTGAAGGCTATATCATAGATAAGTCTGATTTTTCTCTTTCAGCTAATGTAAACTTTGGCGTCAATCGATCTACTATCGAAAAGCTGGATGGTACCAGTGAACGTTTTTTCCAATCTAACTGGGCCAGTACCGACCTCAAAGACCGAAATGATTACCTCCTAAGGGTAGGAGAAAGTATAGGCCTTATTTATGGTTATGTAAGTGATGGCATGTATACCGTAGATGATTTTTCTGGCTATAATGAAGCCACAGGACAGTATACTTTAAAAGAAGGGGTGCCTAATAGTGGAGCCACCTTGGGAGTAGGAACTGATGGTTTAAGGCCGGGCTACATGAAAATCAGAGATATTAGTGGTGACGGAAAAATAACCAGTGAAGATAGAAAAGTGATAGGAAATGCGCTACCTAAAGCGCAAGGTGGTTTTGGTTTTAATGCCCGCTATAAAGGTTTTGATGCTTCTATATTCTTCAACTGGTCTTATGGTAATGATATTTATAACACCAGTAAAATCGAATTTAACCAAATGTATCGCACCACTTATGGAAATATGCTAAACACCATGAATTCTAATAATCGCTTTACTTATATAGATGTAGATGGCTCTTATACCGGTACCGCCGGTGAGGTAGTTACTGATCTGGAACAGCTGCGAAAAATGAATGAGGGTAAAACCATGTGGAGTGGGAATAATTCATTTAATAGTGCTACACCTGTACTTACCGATTGGGCAGTGGAAGACGGTTCTTTTATTAGGCTTAATAACCTAACCATAGGTTATACGCTGCCAGTTTCATTAATCTCTAAATATAAAATCACACAGTTTAGAATTTATGCCACAGGCTATAATCTCGCTTTGTGGACTAACTACTCGGGTTATGACCCCGAAGTAAGCACCAGTAGTGGAGCCTATCAGCTGCTCACTCCTGGGGTAGATTATTCTTCTTACCCCAGAAGTAGATCATATACAGTAGGTGTCAATATCACTTTTTAAGGCAAAAAAATAGAGGATATGAAATTGAAATATATACTTATCACCCTTCTGGCATTGTCATCTTTTTCATGTGACGATTATTTGGAGTCAGAACCCATCTCTTATTTCGATTTGGATTATGTGTATTCTAATTCGGAAGAGGCGAGAAGAGGCGTAAATTCTATTTATGTGCACTTTAGTCATGATGGATTTCGCTCAAGGTTATCTAACAATATGACGGGTAATACAGATATTGAACATCAGAGTGGATGGAGTAGTGATGGTGCTCGTTATCAGATTTGGGATCTTAATGCGCAAATAAATAATGGGGACCTTGATTATGTGTGGACCATAGCCTATCAGGCTATCAGAGATGCCAATTTTGCCATAGAGGCTATACAAGCTAGCGAACCTTATAATTCTACTGATGCAGTGGAGGTAGAGAAAATGAGTCATTTGCTGGGCGAAGCTTATACCCTGAGAGCATACTGGTACAGCATATTGGTTTTCTATTTTGGAGATGTACCTTTTCTGGTAGAGGCACCTAAACCAGGGGTAGAATTTAATGTGGCTAAAACAGATAGAAATGAGATCCTGTCCTATGTGATTCATGATATGATTAAAGCTGAAGAGGGAATGTATTGGGCATCTGAGGCTCCTTATGGTATAGAGCAGGTGAACCGTGATTATACCTTGGGTATGATTGCCCGGCTGTCGCTCCAAAGAGGAGGCTGGTACCTTAAGCCAGACTTAACCATGGATAGACAATCAGACTACCTTAGCTACTATGATACGGCCAGGATGTACTCTAAAAAGCTGATTGACCTGCAAGATCGTCAGTTACCGCAAGACTATAAACAGATGTTTATGAATCTGGCCAAATTTAATCAGCCTGCAGGAGATGCCAGTGATATTCTTTTTGAAGTGCCTTTTGCCATAGGAGAGGGTGATGTCGGTTGGAATATCGGTGTTAAGGTGGAGTCAGGGCCATATGGAACCAGTAGTAATTATATGAGTATTCCTGCTACTTATTATTATTCATTTGATTCTTCAGATGTACGTAGAGATGTTACCTGTGCTTTATACCAATACCCCAATGAAACTACCAATACCGAAGATTTGGAGCCCCAGGAGTTGGTTGGTATTAATGGTATTGCTCAGGGTAAATTTAACAGAGTGTGGTTAGACACCCCTCCGGGGTCAAATACCAATAAAGGTACGGGTATCAACTGGCCTATGTTAAGGTATGCCGATGTATTGCTTATGTATGCTGAAGCAGAAAACGAAATCAATGGCCCTACGGCAGATGCTCAGGAGATGCTAAAAAGGGTAAGACAAAGGGCATTCCCAGAAGCAGAGAGGTCTGCCAAAGTGGATGATTATGTGAATGCCGTTTCATCTAGCAAAGAGGCCTTTTTTGATGCGCTGGTTGATGAACGGGCATGGGAGTTCGGAGGCGAGATGATTCGTAAATATGAACTAATTAGATGGAATATATATGCAGAGAAGGTTCAGGAAACAGTGGCAGGACTTAAGCGCATGGCCGATAATGCTGTTGCTGGAACAGGGCAGTATCCTGCTCGCCTATGGGTAAGAAATGAGGGTGACGAACTGATTATTTATGATACCGATACTAAAGCGGTGCCTGCTGATATTGAGAACTGGGAGCAGAGAGATTGGCTTTTGGGTCTTTCTGATGACGCTCAGCCAGATGGCTATCAAGAATGGATAACTCATGACTGGGCCAGGTATACTCACCCCGTAAGGTATATATTTCCTATCCCTGCTATTGGTATTGATAATAGCCAGGGAGTATTGCAAAATGATGGTTATGGCTTTTGAGAATAGAACAGAATTGAAAAGGTTATGAAAAAATTAATAAATATATCCAAAATTTGTTCGCTACTGGCCTTGATGGTACTGCTGTTCAATGCCTGTAAGGATGATGATGAAAATTTCGAAAGAACCCGTCTCTTTAGACCGGTTTTGAATGAGACTTTGTATACAGAAGGGAATACTATCATTGTAAATATGGGTTCGCTCAGACAAGCGGTGTCCTATACCATGGAGGTAAGCAGAGATACTTTTCAAACTATAGATTATTCCTTTTCTTCAGATACTAGTTATATGGAGATCAACGGCAGTTTGGTGGGTGAAGAATTATTATGGAATACTTATTATCAGGTGCGAGCTACTGCTCATGCCGAAGATGCTCAGTATGATAGCAGACCGTCAGATTTAGGGAGTGTGAAAACTAAAAAATTCCCTGGTCCTCAAGGTACTCCCAATATGCAGTTTGATGTTACTGATACCCGAGCCAGGGTATTTTGGACTGCATCGGGAGCTCCCATTGTCAAGGTCAAAGTCTTTGCTGGTAATGATTTAAGGCTAAAGTCACCCTTGCAGGATCTTGATTTGACTGATGAGCAAATAGCTATCAATGAAGCTGTAGTAGCGGGGCTTACTCCTGCTACAAAATATCAAATAGCCATATACTCTGAAGATACTATCAGAGGCTGGGAAGTATATGAGACTAAGCCCACCCTGGATTTTGGAGATGCTCCTGTTTACGACCTAATAGGTATAGATAATGAAATGATTCTTTATGATACGCTTGCTGATGTAGAAAATGGGGCCGTAATTATTCTGGACCCAGGTAGAACCTATCAGACGGGAGGATATGCTTTTAATAAGTCGGTACTAATAGTTAGTGGTTATGGTTTTACACCTTCCTTACCTATAATCGAATGTACCCCCAATTATAACATTGAGGCTGGTGCAAGTTTAGATTCAATAACTTTTAAAAATATTAGGTTCCAGGGCAGGTTTAAGGATGATTATGTGTTCAATATTGATCAATCAGGGACTCTTGGAGAAATAAAATTTGAAGGTTGTCAGATGCATTCGCTGAGAGGAGTTACCCGCATCAAAGGAGGTACAGGTACTATTCAGGATTATACGGTGGTAAATTCTGTAGCGGATAGTATTAGAGACTACGGTATATTTTATGTAGATACTGATGGGTGGCAGGCGAATAATGTTTCGCTCACTCATTCCACGTTCTCAAAAATGCAATATTTCCTCGCTAGTAGAACTAACACAACAGGATCTATTGATATAGAAAGTTGCACCATAGACCAAGCTCCTGAGCAAGGTAGGCAAATGTTTAGATGGAGAGGAGGAGATGGCAAGGATAATGTTTTAGGAGGCATCAAAATCAGTAATACCATTTGGGGGCCAGGCTGGAATATGAGCGGAGGAGAAATTTTTGCTGTGGTAGGTACTGAAGGGTTGGGCTCAACATCTTTCAATGTAGTGAATAGTTGGGTTACTTCTGATTTTGAATTTTCTTCGAATGAGATTTCGGGCTTTCCATCATTTATCTACAATGGTTCCGCCAATGGCTTATGGGAAGATCGAGAAAACCTTGATTACAGTATAAAAGACAGAAGCTTCTCCGCTAGTAATAGCGCGGGAGACCCCCGATGGAGACCAGAATAATAGTTTAGTTTCTCATGTAAGAAGTGTGGCTGTAGCGGCCACGCTTCTTTGTTTATTACTCATTACCGTTTCATGACATTGAATTTTCTAACCATACATGTTTTATTATTGAGTCTGCTTTTCTTTAAAAGTGATAAAGACTCAGGTGATGAATATGACCATGCTCTAGCTGAGTCAGCAAGTGGGAGGAAGGTTGCTTCAGGAGGGACTTTAGCGTTTCCGGGAGCTGATGGTTTTGGGAAATATGCAACAGGAGGCCGAGGCGGCAAGGTATTAGTAGTTTCAAATCTGAATGATCAAGGAGAAGGAAGTCTTAGAGAAGCTATAAAATCTAAAGGCCCCAGAATAATCATTTTTTCGGTTTCAGGTACAATAGAGTTAGAGTCAGAGCTGCCTATCGATAATGGCAATATTACTATTGCCGGACAATCGGCCCCAGGGCAGGGTATATGCATAAAGAATTATCCCATAAGAGTATCTTCTGATAATGTGATTGTGCGATATATGCGCTTTAGACTAGGCACAGATAAAAAAATAGAGGAAGATGCCTTTAATGGCCGTCGACATAAAAATATTATTATAGATCATTGCTCCATGAGCTGGTCTACTGATGAGTGTGCTTCCTTTTACGGAAACGCAGATTTTACCATGCAGTGGTGCATTATTTCAGAAAGCCTTAATAATTCAGTTCATCATAAAGGTGATCATGGCTATGGAGGCATTTGGGGTGGAAAAGGAGCTTCTTTTCACCATAATTTACTGGCCCACCACAGTAGTAGAAACCCACGTTTCAGTGGTTCGGCCACAACCCCTAATACAACCGATGAGGTAGTGGATTTTAGAAACAATGTAATTTATAACTGGGGGCATAATAGTGCCTATGGAGGAGAAAAGGGGAAGTATAATATGGTGAATAACTATTACAAGCCCGGGCCAGCTACCAAAAAATCAATAATGGATAGAATTATAAATCCTAGCGAGCCTTACGGTAAGTTTTTCGTGAAAGGGAATGTGATTATTAATAATGAAAAAGTGAGTGCTGATAACTGGAATGGGGGGGTGCAGTGTGATGATCCTACCGCCGCCAAGGCTAATGAACCTTTTGATACGATGCCTTTAAAATATGAAGAAACGGCTGAGGAGGCTTTCTCCTCAGTGTTGAAATATGCAGGTGCTAGTCTCAAAAGAGATGGTGTAGATGAACGGATAGTGAAAGAAGTGCGAACAGGTACAGCTACTTATGGAAATGGTATTATAGACACCCCTCAGCAGGTGGGTGGGTGGCCTGTACTCCTAGCTGAAGAGGCTCCCATAGACAGTGATAATGATGGCATACCTGATGCTTGGGAGATGGTGCATAAGCTCAACCCTGAAGATAGTAGTGATGCCGCTATTTTTAGCCTAAATAAGGATTATACTAATGTAGAAATATATTTAAATGAACTTGTGAAATGAAAAACCTATTCCTTGCTATATTTTATTTTTGGAGAGCAACCCGTTTACAACGGATGGCTAAGAGTTTTTATTTTTTAAAAGCCTTTACCTTCATGGGGTTGGGCATAATTACATTAATTTCCTGCTCAGGATCACGATCAGAATCAGCTCAAAGCTCTGATCATACGGCTTCCGGCCCAGTACAGTCAACTAAGGCAGAGCATACAGATATGGCAGTGCTAATGGCTGAGTCTGAAATGAAACGCACACCAGACCCCCAATATCTTGACTTCAGGCCGAAGCCTAAATGGGAATATACCCACGGCCTTATTTGCTCAGCTATGCTTAAAGTATGGAAGAAAACAGGTGATGAAAAGTTCTTTAACTATGCTAAATCTTATGCTGATTCTATGATCAATAAAGAAGGCGAAATTAAAACCTATAAGCTTACTGATTATAATATTGATAGAGTGAATCCCGGTAAGTTTCTTATTGATTTATACAAAGAAACAGGCCAGGAAAATTATAAAATAGCTATAGAAACATTGCGTAGTCAAATGAAAGATCACCCCAGAACCTCAGAAGGAGGCTTTTGGCATAAAAAGCGTTACCCTCATCAAATGTGGTTAGATGGCATTTATATGGGATCTCCCTTCTTAGCCAAGTATGCAGTTAATTTCAATGAACCTCAGCTTTTTGATCATGTGGCTAACCAGATTTATCTCATAGACAAGCATAATTATGATTCAGAAACAGTCCTTTACTATCATGGATGGGATGAGAGCCGTGAGCAGAAATGGGCCAATAAAGAAACCGGGTTGTCAGAAAATTTCTGGGGCAGGGGTATGGGCTGGTTGGCTATGGCTTTGGTAGATGTGTTAGACTATTTTCCTAAAGATCATCCCAAAAGAGAAATGATATTGCAGGTAGCTGATAGAATGGCCCAAGGCATTGTCAAGTATCAGGATGAAAATAGTGGCGTGTGGTATCAGGTGCTTAATAAAGGAGGGCAGGAAGGTAACTACCTTGAGGCTTCTGCTTCAAGTATGTTTTGCTACTTTTTGCTAAAAGGAACCGCGAAAGGTTACATCGATGAGAAGTACGTACAAGCTGGGGTAGCAGGTTATCAAGGCATATTAAAAGAGTTTATAGCCGAAGGTGCTGACGGAAATATTAACATTACTAATGTGTGTGCTGTGGCAGGTTTAGGCGGAGACCCCTACCGCAGCGGCACTTATGAATATTATATTAATGAAACCAAAAGAGATAATGACCCCAAGGCGGTAGGCCCTTTTATTATGGCATCTCTATGGTATGATCAGCTAAACGATAAAATGTAAGTGAAATGAAAAGACTTTTGTTTTTCGTATTTCTTCTGAGTACATCTTCATACGGCTTTTCAGCTAGGGCTGGGCATGATTTCAATTCTGAAAATGCACATCAAGGCAATATTAAATTCAGGCCGAATGTTCTCGCCATAAAGTATGATTTTGTTGTAGCTGCTGATGGCAGTGGTGATTATACTACCATTCAAAGTGCTATTGATGCAGTGCCAGATATGAGAAAGAAAGAGACAATAATTCTTATAAAACCAAGCACTTATAAAGAGAAATTAGTGCTTCCGGCATCTAAAACTAATGTTACCTTTTTAGGAGAAGATAATAAGAAAACTATTATCACTTATGATGCTTATGCTGCCAAAAAGAATGTTTTTGGTGAAGAAATTGGCACTTCTGGTTCTTCGGGCTTTTATGTTTTTGGAGATGGGTTTATGGCCAGAAACATCACCTTCGAAAATTCATCAGGTCCGGTAGGGCAGGCAGTAGCTGTTCGGGTAGATGGTGACAAGGTGATTTTTGATCACTGCCGCTTCCTTGGCTTTCAAGATACGCTCTATCCTCATGGTGATGATAGCAGGCAGTACTATAAGGATTGCTATATAGAAGGAACTACTGATTTTATTTTTGGCTGGTCTACTGCAGTATTTGAAGATTGTGAGGTTTTCACTAAAGAAGGAGGCAGCTATATTACGGCTGCGTCCACGCTTGACGATACAGAATATGGCTTTGTATTTATTAACTGTAAGCTCACTGGTAATGCTCCTGAGCAGTCGGTCTACTTGGGCAGGCCTTGGCGTCCTTTTGCGCAGACTGTATTTATAAACTGTAATATGGGCAAGCATATTAAGCCGGAAGGCTGGCATAACTGGAATAAACCAGAAGCAGAGCAAACTACCTTTTATGCAGAATATCAGTCAAAAGGCCCTGGCGCTGGAGGTGAAAGGGTGTCATGGTCTCACCAGCTTACGGACTCACAGATGGAGAAGTACAACCTGGAAACAATATTTAGAGATTGGAATCCGAAAGATAAACTGGAGAATGAAATGAATTGAAGGACTTCCATGCATTTTAATACTATAAACCTATTCTTAACCAGTGAAATAAGAAAATCAACTATTCAGAATATGCCAATTACGATTGGTTCCGAGTTAAACCTATAAAATAATTATCTATGAAAAGAAACTTGATATTAGCATCGTTTATAGTGCTGTTGGGGTGTAATAACGCATCAAAAAAAGAGAGCCAAGAGACCTCAGATTTAGAAGCGCTCTCTTTTAATGTGAATGTTGCTAATCCGACTGCCGCTGATAGGACAGGCGTACTGGTTATGGTTAAAGAGAGTGAGCTGCCATCAGATTTTAATCATCAGGCCTTCACGGTTATGGATGGAGAGACTGAAATCCCTTCACAGTATAATGAAAAAGGAGAGAAAGGATTAGCCTTTGTGATTGATGAGTTAGCAGCAAGTGCAAAAAAAGAATACACTGTAGAGTATGACAAGGAAGGCGCCAGAACACATAACTATACTAAGAGAACGCAAGCGGAACTTTCTATTAAAGAAGGTGGGGAATGGAAAGGTAAAGAATATATAGGAGGCACTTTCAAAAATGTTGATTCTCTTAGAAAGCCAGATGAGCATACAGATCATTCCTGGTATATCCGCTACGAAGGTCCGGGCTGGGAGTCTGATCTTGTAGGATATAGGTTTTATCTCGATTGGAGAAATGCTACTGACGTATACGGTAAAACAGGAAGAGACATGGAGCTACAGCACGTGGGGCAAGATGGCTTTGATTCTTACCATAATTTTAATGACTGGGGCATGGACGTGCTGAAAGTAGGTAAGTCTCTTGGCGTGGGCTCTATTGCTACTTTCCAAGAAGGAAAAGCTATGCGAGTGGCTGAAACAGATAGCATTATCAGTAAAATTTCAGAAAATGGCGATGTGTACTCAGAAATACAGACAGACTATTACGGTTGGAAAGTGGCTGGTAAAGATCTCGATCTAAAGTCGGTAATTAGTATTCATGCGGGTACGCGCCTTTCAAAAGAGCACCTGGAATTAGAAAAGGAATTAGAAAATATTGCCACAGGCTTACATAAAGATGAAAATGCTAAACTGTTTTCTTCTGAGGGAGATGCTAATAGTTGGGGCTACCTGGCCACGTATGGAGCTCAAAGCTTAAATCAGGATAACTTGGGTATAGCCGTGCTTTTCTCAAACAGTGATTTTATGAGTTTTGAAGAAGATGAGTTCAGTCATATAGTTACGCTAAAACCTACAGGCAAAAAGGTTGATTATTACTTTTTGGCAGCCTGGGAAAAAGAGAATGGAGGCATTACCACAGAAGAAGAATTTCTTCAATACCTGAAAGATACCGCTGCAGAGCTGGCTAAGCCAGTACAGGTGTCCATTACACAATAAAATACTGTGAATTGCATGACTAAACTACTTTCAATACCTATTTCAGATACGAATATAATCATCCGCTTGCTAAGTCGGCGGATGGTTAATTTGCTATTAGCAGCTGCTACACTCATGGCTGCTAGTACCCTAGCTCAGGCTCAAACCGAACAAGACTTGTATGATCAAGTGGAGTTTGATATGCCTAAGGTGGTAGAGCCTACTTTTCCTGATAATAAGGTTTCTATTGCTGATTATGGAGCTATAGGAAATGGCCTTTTTGATAATGCTGAAGCCTTTGCCAAAGCTATTGCAGCTGTAGCAAAAAAAGGTGGGGGCAAGGTAATAGTGCCTAACGGTATTTGGCTCACAGGACCTATAGAATTCAAGAGCAATATCAATCTGCATACAGAGCAGGGAGCCCTTATCATTTTCAGTGAAGATAAAAGTAAGTATCCTGTAATAGGCACCAGCTTTGAAGGCCTGGAAACTTACCGGTGTCAATCTCCTATTTCGGGCAGAGACCTGGAAAATATTGCCATTACAGGGAAAGGTGTGATAGATGGTTCTGGCGGCGTATGGAGACCTGTGAAAAAGGATAAAATGTCTCCTTCTCAATGGAAAGCTTTAGTGAAGTCTGGAGGAGTGCTGAGTGATGATGAAAAGGTATGGTATCCTTCTAAAGCCTATGAAAAGGCCAATAAGCTTACTAAAAACTTTAATGTGCCTCCTTTTGAGACCAGAGCTGAGTTTGAAGCTATTAAGGATTTCCTAAGACCGGTAATGGTCAGTTTTATTCATTGCAAAAAAGTACTTTTAGACGGTCCTACTTTTCAGAACTCACCCGCCTGGAATTTACACCCATTAATGTGCGAAGATGTGATCATCAGAAATGTTACTGTTCGTAATCCATGGTATTCTCAAAATGGAGATGGCCTTGACTTGGAGTCTTGTAAAAATGCACTTATCTACAATAATACTTTTGACGTAGGTGATGACGCTATCTGTATTAAGTCAGGTAAAAATGAAGATGGCCGCAAGAGGGCAATTCCTACAGAGAACGTAATCATAAAATACAATACCGTTTACCATGGTCATGGTGGCTTTGTAGTAGGTAGCGAAATGTCAGGAGGAGTCAAAAATCTTAAAGTTTCTCACTGCACTTTTATAGGTACGGATGTTGGCCTAAGGTTTAAAAGCACCAGAGGTAGAGGCGGAGTAGTAGAGAATATTTACATCTCTGATATTGATATGATCGATATTCCTACTGAGGCTATTCGCTTCAATATGTTTTACGGTGGAGAATCTCCCATACCTGAAGAAGGACAAGATGGTATAGCTGCGGAAGAAGTGCCTGCCGTAGAGGTAACAGTAGAAACGCCTTCCTTTAAAAATATTTTCATGAAAAATATAGTGGCTACAGGGTCTGGTACTGCTGCTCTGTTTCAGGGCCTACCCGAAATGAAACTCATGAACGTGAAATTAGAAAATGCCCTTTTGGAAGCTGAAAGTGGCATCACTATGATAGATGCAGATCAGCTAGAGCTCAAAAATGTTAAAGTAATCAATAAAAAGGGAAAGACCCTTACCATATACAACAGTGCTAATGTGGCGGTAGATAAATTTTCTTTCGAAAGTAACTCTAACCAAGCTATCCTTGTGATAGGGAGTCAATCCAATAAAATAAGCTTTACCAATAGTGAGGTGAAAGAGGAGTCTATCGTAAAAGGTAAAGAGGTGAAGAAAAAGGCAGTGAAGCTAAAATAGAAAATCATGAAAAGCTTTATACTGTTAATATTTTTAATGCCTTTGAGTATCCTTTGGCAAGGAAATGATATTACCATTTTTCTGGTAGCAGACTCCACGGTGGCCGATAAACCTTATAAAGATGGTAATCCTGAAAAAGGTTGGGGACAGGTCTTTCCGCTCTATTTTAAAGAAGGAATACAGGTTGATAATCATGCTGTAAATGGCAGAAGCACTAAAAGCTTTATGGATGAAGGACGTTGGGATAAGGTTTTGTCATTAATAGAACCGGGCGACTACGTAATCATAGAGTTTGGGCATAATGATGAGAAAGAGCATGATCCTAACCGATATGCAGACCCTGATAATGCTTACCGCGCTAACCTGAAAAAATACATAGCTGATGCCAGAGTCAAGGGAGCCAAGCCAATTTTAGCCACCCCAATAGTGAGAAGGAAATTCAATGAGCAAGGAGAGTTTGTGGAGTCTCATGGTAAGTATCCTCAGGTGGTGAGAGAAGTGGCTAAAAGTGAGAAAGTGCCTCTGCTAGATATGCAGCGAGAAACCAAAGCATTGCTGATGACTTATGGAGAAGAAGGTTCAGAAAAGCTTTTCTTACATATAAAACCAGGAGAATACCCATTATTGCCAGAAGGTAGAGATGATGATACTCACTTGTCACCTTATGGAGCCTTTAGGGTAGCAGATTTGGTAGTAGCAGAGATTAAAAAGAATGTGCCTGAATTGGCCTCGTATTTAAAAGAATAGCAGATGAAATTTTGTATAGCATTCATTTTAATGTTAGTGCCTCAATGGCTTTTTGTAGATGATGTTGTGCACATATATCTTATTGGAGATTCTACAGTGGCTAATTACGCTGATAACTATGATCCAGGGAAAGATTATATGAAAACCAGATATCCGGTTACGGGCTGGGGGCAAGTTTTTCAGCCTTATGTTACTGCTGATAGCTTAAGCAGCATTTCCATTATAAAGGCCGATAGTGCTGTGGTAGATGACAGAGCCAGAGGAGGCAGAAGCACCAGGACCTTTTTTCAGGAAGGTAGGTGGAGGAGTGTCTACAAGCAGTTAAAGAAAAATGATGTAGTCATTATGCAGTTTGGTCATAATGATGCTGCGGAAAACAAGCCGGAGCGATACGTGGACATAGAAGGTTATAAGGAGTTTTTGCGTCTTTACATAGAGCAGACTTTACAGAAAGAGGCCATTCCGATAGTGTTGACTCCCGTTTGTCGTAACTATCCTTGGGAGAATGGGCACCTGGAAAATGTGCATGGAGAATACCCTGACGCTGCTAAAGAAGTGGCTAATGAATATGATGTTCCGCTTATAGACCTTAATCAGCTCTCTATGGATGCTTTTAGCAAAAAGGGTCAGGAATATGTTTCTGAGCATTATTTTATGAATTTACCAGCAGGAAAATATGAAGCTTACCCTGATGGACAAAACGATAATACTCATTTTCAACCTGAAGGAGCTAAGATAATTTCACAATTGGTGTTCAATGCTTTGAAAAATATACAATGGGAGTATAAATCTTTTTAAATTGATTGTAAAAGAAATCGAATTATGAATACTCTTGAAAAATGTATAGGCCTAAGTAAAGTGTTTACAGTAGTTCTGCTATTGATTCCTCTTTTGTTTTTACAATCAATGAAGGCTAAAGCAGCAGAAATTGATTACTACATCACTGTGGCAAAAGATGACTCTGGTGACTATACTACCATTCAAGAAGCTATCAATAGTGCTAAGGCTTTTCCTGATAAACGCATTACTATATATGTGAAAAAAGGCATTTATCATGAAAAGGTGAAAATACCCTCATGGAATAATCTTATCACTATTCAGGGCGAGCATCGAGATAGCACTATCATTACTTATGATGATTATTTTGATAAAATAGACAAAGGCAGAAATAGTACTTTCATCACTCCAACCATGCTGGTTCAGGGCAGAGATTGCGTTTTAGAAAACTTGACTATAGAAAATACAGCAGGGCCTGTAGGACAAGCGGTAGCACTGGCCATAGAAGCTGATCGCTGTGTGGTAAAGCAGTGTAACCTGATGGGTAATCAGGATACTTTTTATGCTGCAGGTGAGGGCAATCGTCAGTATTTGATTAACTGCTACATAGAAGGTACCACTGATTTTATTTTTGGGGAGGCTACAGTGGTTTTTGAGAAATGTCAAATTCATGCTAAATCCAATTCTTATATCACGGCAGCTTCCACGCCACAGCACGTGCCTTATGGTTTTGTTTTTTTAGACTGCGGCCTTACAGCAGATAGAGATGTGAATAAAGTATACTTGGGTAGGCCTTGGCGCCAGTATGCTAAAACCGTGTTTGTTCACTGTAACCTGGGTGACTTTATATTGCCAGAAGGGTGGCATAACTGGTCTAACCCAGCCGCAGAGCGCACTGCCTTTTATGCTGAATTTCAAAATAATGGAAATGGCTACCATCCACAGAAGAGGGTGCCATGGTCTCACCAGTTAAGAAAGTCGGAGGCAAAAAAATATACAGTAGATCAGATATTAAACATCAAAACATTGAAAAATGAAAAAGGGTGGTACCTGAAATAAGTAGAAAATGTAACCAAAGCGTAAGTGTGCTAGTTGGTATAAAGATGAAAGAACTGTTCTCAGTGAGCAGAAAATTGAACTTACGCTTTGATTAACAGAGGGTACTAACGATTTAATTATGGAAAGAATAAAAGCAGGCTTAATAGGATTTGGATTAGGAGGTAGAGTGTTTCATGCTCCCGTTATAGATTTTTTAGAGGAATTTGAGCTGGTAAAAATCAGAGAGACCAAAGAAGATAAAATTCAGATCATAGAAAAAAGATATCCTGAGGTAGATATAGTCTCCGATTCAGATGAGATTATCAATGATCCTGAAATTGATCTGGTAGCCGTAATCATTCCTAACAAAGCACATTATAGTGTAGGTAAAGCAGTGTTGGAAGCAGGGAAGCACTTGGTGATAGATAAGCCATTTACCGTAACCACAGCAGAGGCAGATGATCTTATTGCTTTAGCTAAAGAAAAGAATAAGCAAATATTTGTATTCCAAAACAGAAGATGGGATAGTGATTTTCTGACCCTGAAAAAACTGATATCTGAGGGGGAATTAGGGAGAATTGTAGAGTTAGAAAATCATTTTGATCGTTTTAGAAATACGCTCAAAGAGAATAGCTGGAAGGAAGAAGGAGACCTGGGTACGGGATTAGTCTACGATCTGGGATCACACCTGATTGATCAGGCACAAGTGCTTTTTGGTTTACCTAATGCCGTAACCGCCTTTATGGCTAAGCAGCGTACTAACAGTAACATAACCGATAATTTTGAGCTGCTGCTTCATTATGATGATCTAAAAGTAACCATCAAATGTGGCATGCTGGTGAAGGAACCCTTGCCTAAATATATTTTATTGGGTGAACAAGGTTCTTTTGTGAAATATGGATTAGATATACAGGAAGCCACATTAGATAAAGCCGAAAAATCCTTATCAGATGCTGATTGGGGAGAAGAGCCGGAAGAGCAATGGGGAGTGATACACTATGAAGAAAATGGAGAGAGTATAAGGAAGAAAGTGAAAAGTGAGCGAGGAAATTATCCAGCCTTTTATGAAAATGTCTATCAGGTAATAACAGAGGGAGCAGAGCAGAAGGTAAAACCTGAGGAGGCTAGAAATACCATAAGAATAATAGAGTTAGCCATACAAAGTGATGAAGAAAAACGTACTATACCGTTTTCATAAAGAAATAATAATAACCACTATTTTATTGCTGAGCATATGTTCCGCACGTGCTCAGCAATACCCACGGGATACATCTTATTCTATTCACAGTGCCTATCTTAAGATCAAGAAGAACTACCCTGAAGTTACGCCAATAACTCCTCAAAAATTAACGACAATAAAAGAAAAAAGAGATGAGGTTTATGCTCATGTAGGCGGTAGAGACCTTACGCTAGATGTTTTCTACCCTAAAAAGAAAAGAAAAGGTGGATACCCGGGTGTAATCCTTGTTTTTGGAGGAGGCTGGAGCTCAGGATCAAAAGCGAACCAAGTACCTATGGCGCAAAAACTGGCTGATGCAGGGTATGTAGCTGTGGTGCCTGAATACCGGCTCAGTCCGGAGATTGCCTACCCGGCTGCAGTACATGATTTGAAAGCTGCCATCCGTTATATGCGTGCTCATGCTGATAAGTATAATTTAGATACCACTCAAATAGCCTCTTTGGGCTGTTCGGCAGGAGCTCAATTAGCCACTTTGCTGGGCGTAACCGGTGATTTGCCCAAGCTGGAAGGGGATGAAGGTAATAATGACCATTCTTCTGATATTCAAGCTATTGTGAATATAGATGGCATCGTCTCTTTCATTCACCCTGAATCGGAAGAAGGGACATATGCAGCTAGATTTCTCGGCGGAACTAGAAAGGAAGCCCCCGAAATATGGAAAGAGGCTTCCCCCTTGGAGTATGTAGGGCCAAGCACACCGCCCACCTTATTCATCAACAGCTCCCAACCTCGCTTTCATGCAGGGAGAGATGATATGATTAAGATTCTAAATGATAACAATATTTTCAACCAAACCCTTACATTAAACGATGCTCCACATTCATTTTGGCTGGTTAACCCCTGGTTTGAACCTACCTTTAAATACACAGTGGAGTTTTTGAATAGTGTTTTCACTAAGGCTTTCTAATAGCCTTATTGAAGGCTAGAGATATTTTGTTTCACACCCTTACGTTGCAACCCATTTAATTTATATATAGCTTTAAAACCGAACTATAAAACCAAAATTCAATGAAATTAGAACATTTTGCTGTTAACGTGAAGGAGCCTGTGGCTATGGCTCAATGGTATGTAGAAAACATGGGTTTAACCATAGTAAAACAAGTGAAGGAAAGTCCATTTATGACTTTCATGGCGGATGATAGTGGGCAAATAATGATAGAAATCTATAGTAATCCAGCGGCAGCTGTGCCTGATTATAAGAATCAAAGTCCACTTATAGTACATTTTGCTTTTGTTTCAGAAAAGCCTGAGGAAGATAGCAAAAGGCTGCAAGCTGCAGGAGCGGAAGAAGTGACAAATGATCAATTTGAAGATGGATCACATATAATAATGATGCGCGACCCTTGGGGCATTCCCCTGCAATTATGCAAGCGAGGCGTACCAATGTTGAAATAAATAACAAAATGATAACATAAGGGTCAGGTGCTGTAACCTTAATTTATGGAATGATTTATATATCCTTGCACCTGTTTTGATTAATTATCATGAGATTATCCATTTCCATAATTCTTATCTTTTTCATAAGGTTAACCTCTCTTAGCTTTATTGAGAATATTAGCCCTACTACATCTGCTGACCCTGCAGATGAAAATCCGGTTGCTATAGTAGACTCCCTCACCATTTTCTTTATGAATGATATGCATGGGGAGATTCGAAATTTTGCCAAAGCTAAGCACATTATTGATAGAGAACGTGAAAATAAAGAAGTGCTAGTGCTGTGCGCCGGCGATATATTTTCTGGTAATCCGGTAGTAGATCAGTATGACCCTAAAGGAGAACCAATGGTAGCTATGATGAATGAAATAGGTGTGGATGTAGCTGTGCTGGGCAATCATGAATTTGATTATGGAATAGATGTGCTGAAGGATCGCATGGAACAGGCTCAGTTTAGCTGGATTTGTGCTAATATGAATACCGAAGGTTCGGTATTACCTCAAACAGAGCCTTATGCTATCAAAGATATTGATGATTTGAAGATAGCCGTGTTGGGCGTGGTAGAAACCAATGGAAAAGAAGGAGATACCATTCCGTTAACGCATCCTTGGAGAGTAAGAGATGTGCAATTTACCCCTTATAATGTGGAGCTTTCCAAATATGGTAGTCTTGAAGCTGATACTGATGCTGATTTATCTATACTTCTTACTCATCTGGGTTCTTCTGTGGACAGTCGAATAGCGGAGGGAAATCATAATTTTGATATAATAGTAGGTGGCCATTCGCATGAGGTGATAGATCGTAAAGTTGATGATATTCCTGTGGTGCAGGCTGGTGCTAACTTTGAGATGCTAGGACGGATGGATCTGATAATTTCGGAGGGTACTATAGCAAGCAGCGAGGTCCGCTTTATAAATTTAGGAGAATACGAGCAGTATGATGAAGCTCTCCAGGCTAAAATTGATGACTATATAGGAGAAGTACATTTAGATGAAGTGATTGGGTATTCGAAGAATGATATGAGTAAGCCTAATATGGGATGTTTTTATACTGATGCGCTAATGAATTATCTTCAAACAGATGTGGCTTTGCAAAATACAGGTGGAGTGAGGTCTACTTTCGATGCAGGAGACATTACCATGGGAGAGGTGTTCGATATGGATCCGTTTAGCAATCATTGCGTTATATTTAAAATGGCGGTTAGTGAGCTTGAAACCTTTTTCATGAATGCTGACGAAGGATTTCATGTGAGTGGAATGCAATTCGGCACTGATCATACAGGTTTTGCCCTTTATGATACTGAAGGACATGTGCTATCAGAGACCGACTCGTTAATGGTTGGAGTGAATGATTATATCCCGGCTGTTCATGACAGGTATTTTCCTTATGATAGGGCTGATATTAAAGACTATACTACGGCTGAAGCTATAATTAAATACCTGCAAAATGCATCTGAGGAGATTGATTATGCAGGGTGTGATAATTACCAGAGATATAGGAATTAATCAATAAGCTGGAGAGTTGATCTATTCTTCAATAGAAAACTCTTCAGCTTTTGGTAAGCTCAAAAATTTCTCGCCCCAGTCTTCTGGTAAAGCAGCAAGTTTCCTTTTAGTTAGGTCTAACCATGCTCCGTCTACATTGATTTGAGCTGCTTTTACACCATCACTTCTAAAAATTTCATGCTTTATACTCCACCTGGAACCGTCTTTCCTGCATTTCACCATTTCTACACTTACTTGAATCGTATCATTGGGAGTAACTTCTCTTAGATAAATCATTTCTTCACGAAAGAGGATAGGTCCTATTTTTAGTTGATGAAAAACCTTCATATCAAAGCCGATACTTTCTAAGGCTATAACCCTGGCTTGAGCTCCAAAGTCTGCATAGGCGGAATGTCTTAAGTGCTGATTAGCATCTATTTGAGACCAAAGAATACTGAAGGGATAAGTGGTTTTACTCATAAGAAAAATTGTTATGCATGACGAGCAAATATAACCTAAATATTTTCATTTTCAGTAGCTGAATACTGGAAAAGCAAAGATTAACCGCCTTGGCTTTCACTCAGTAATGACATGCCTCCAAATGTTTCTAATATCATCCAGACGATAAACAGCACATAAAGCAATAGTAAAATCCAGCTTTCTGCACTAGAGAGTATGAGCTTAGTACGCAGCATGGCGAATAGCAAAATAGTGGCAAAAGTAAGGAAGAGCATTAGAGGAACTGCCAGGGCAAAATCTACTTCAGATGAGCCTGCAATTAAAACACCTACAGGTATGGCTACAAGTAGGTCGAAAATGTTGCTTCCAATTACGTTAGCCAGACTTATTATTCCTTCGCCCTGTCGAGCCATTTTCACACTCACAAAAGCATCTGGTATACTTGTGGCGGCAGCTATAACAGTAATACCCCAAAAGAAACTAGGTGTTTCTAAATACTCCCCAAGAAAGAGCGCTCCTCTAACCAGTCCTTCAACACCACCTACTATAAGTATCAAGCTGCCCAGGAGCTTGAGCCATTCTTTACCTGCTTTTATGTTCTCAACCTTGTCTTTAGATTTACTTTTTTGGTAATCAGCCGTTTCCTGTTGCTGAAGAAAAATATATAGAACATATAATAAAAGAGGAACCATGGCTATTTCGCGAGTCATGCTTCCCACCAGCTCCTTATTAGGCACCGGGTGATAGATTACAGCCAGTGAAAAGGTCAGTAAAAGTACCGCAACCGAAGTGATGTAAAACTGAGCGTCTTTATAAATTAAAATTCTGTCTGCGGATAGTTTTTTGCTGGTTAGACCAGACAAGGCCGGTATCATAAGTATATTGAATATAGCTGAGCCTACAATAGCTCCCACCCCCAGCTCAAATTCTCCATGCAGTAGGGTAGACAGTACCGTAGTGGATAACTCTGGGAAGCTGGAACCAATAGCAGTAATGATAGCACCTTGCACTACCGCAGGTAACTTATAATAGGTAGCCAACCGCTGAGAACTGCCTTCCAGCAAGTCACTACTTTTCCATACTACAATAGTTGAAATTATTATTAAGCCTATGTATAAGAGTAAAGTGGTCAAAGCAATCTGTTTAAAAGTCTTAATTGGTTAACTTCTTATAAGTGAAACAGTTTTTAATTCTTTCACTTTAAAACTATTTCAACCCATGTTGGAATAGTTACTGATTTCAGTTTCTTAATCGGTAATATTTGTATATCATTACAGCATAATTCATAAAATGTAATAGAGATTAAATGAAGAAGATTGTACTTACGTTGTTTGTTGCTGCGGCTTTTTTTTCAGCAGTTAAGGCTCAGGTTTCAGGAGGAGTAAAGGGTGCTTTGAATTTTGCTACCACCGTTTCTCCAGAGAATGATTTTGATACCGATACTAAAATAGCGCCCGCAGCAGGTGGCTTTATCGAGTTTGGTTTGGTAGATAAATTGTCTTTTCAACCAGAATTGCTATTGTCATTTCAAGGGTCAAGAACCAAAAGTGGTGGAACCACATCTAAGCTGAATTTGACATATATCAACATTCCACTCATATTTAAATACGAAATAGTAGGTGGTTTACATGCTGAGCTAGGTCCTCAGCTGGGGTTTCTTATAGCGGCTCATAGTAAAGTTAAAAATGATGGTTATGAAGAGAAGAGAGATGTTAAGGATAACCTTGAAGGAACTGACTTAGGATTAAATATTGGTCTTGGATATGAAGTGCAGAATCTGATCTTTGATTTAAGGTATTATTGGGGTTGGTCTAAAATTTATGAAACAGGTAGAAACAATGAACCTGTCAGAAACTCTTTATGGCAACTAGGAGTTGGCTACAGATTATTCTAATAAGAAATAAAATAGAGGAGCATGAAAAGTGCTCCTTTTTTATGCTATAAAAATTAGTCAATGAATTATTATAAAGAAGCATTAGCACAGGCTAAAAAAAGCTTATCAGAGGGCGGTATTCCCATCGGTGCAGTTTTGGTTCAAGAGGGTGAGATAATAGGCAAAGGGCATAATCAACGTGTACAGCAAGATAATCCCATACTCCATGGAGAAATGGATTGCATGCAAAATGCAGGAAGACAGCAAAGCTACGCTGGTGCTACCATGTACACCACGCTTAGTCCGTGTATGATGTGCACTGGCACTATTTTGCAATTCAAAATCAAAAAAGTAGTGATTGGTGAGAATGTTAATTTTGAAGGGAACATACCTTTTTTACAATCTCAAGGAGTAGAAGTAGAGTTGCTGAATGATGAAGAAACTATTAATATGATGGCTACCTTTATTAAAGAAAACCCTACCCTCTGGAACGAGGACATTGCTGAATGATATTGAGCTACCCTGGTATGTTCTATCTGCACTTTGAAGATAAATTGCCATTCTAAGTCATCATAAAAAAAGCCACTTCTTATAGAGAGTGGCTTTTCAATATGGATCGAAATAATTAAAGCGATACCCCTCGCTTCCAGGGTATGAAATCAGCCTGATCAAGTTTCATAGCCTTAGTTTTTATATTACCGCTGGCTACCTCAATAATATGATCTAATAAAACTGTTCCCATTTCTTCTATCGTTTTTTCACCAGCAATTACTGGTCCTGTATCTACATCTATAATGTCAGGCATTTTCTCGGCTAACTTAGAGTTAGAAGATACTTTAATTACAGGTGTAACAGGATTGCCAGTAGGTGTGCCCAGTCCTGTGGTAAAGAGAATGATATTGGCACCAGAACCAGCCATAGCTGTTGTGCTTTCTACATCATTTCCAGGTGTACAAAGCAGGTTAAGCCCTGGTTTGGAGGCATATTCAGTATAGTCAAGCACATCCACTACAGGAGAAGTGCCTCCTTTTTTAGCCGCTCCGGCTGATTTAATAGCATCGGTAATAAGGCCATCTTTAATGTTGCCTGGGCTGGGGTTCATATCAAATCCAGAGCCAACCGCTTCGGCAGCATGTGCATAAGCGCGCATAAGTTCAGAGAATTTGTCCGCTGTCTTATCATCTACGCATCTATTGATTAGTTCCTGCTCTACACCGCATAATTCAGGGAATTCAGACAAGATGGATTTGCCTCCCAGAGCTACAATAAAGTCAGATACTTGGCCTACAGTAGGGTTTGCGGAGATACCTGAAAAACCATCAGAGCCACCACATTCCAGCCCTATTACCAGCTTGCTTAAAGGAGCCGGTTCTCTTTTAAGTTTATCAGCTTCTATTAGTGCCAAAAAGGTTTTTCTTATGGCCTTGGCTAGCATTTCTTGTTCAGTACCTTCTTGCTGTTGTTCAAGAATGATTACTGGCTTGTTAGGGGTGTCGTTAAGCTTGTTTAGTTTTTCTTCTAATATGCTTATTTGGGCATTTTGGCAGCCAAGGCTGAGTACAGTGGCCCCAGCTACATTAGGATTATTGATATAGCCCGCTAATAAGCCACAAAGCATTTCAGAGTCTTGCCTGATGCCCCCACAGCCTCCTTCATGTGTTAAAAATCGGATGCCATCAATATTGTCAAACAATTTGCTCTGCTGGCTGAGCTCGGTTTCTTGAAATGGTAATGTTTCTATTTCGGCCGTTTTACCAGATTGATATAGAGATACCATTTGTTGTACGTATGATTTATACACATCCTGATGACCAAAACCCAGTTCATCCATAAAAGCCTGCTTGATGGTGTTTACGTTTCTGTTTTCACAAAACACCAGTGGTATCACCAGCCAATAATTAGCAGTACCTACCTGTCCATCCGCTCTGTGAAAACCCATAAAAGTTTTGTCCTTCCACTTGCTTACGTCTGGAGCTGACCATTGGAAGCCATCAGTACGTTTGGTGAAGGAGGAGGCTTCATGTTTTACATTAGAGGTAGTTAAAACTTCCCCTGATCGGATATTTTCTACGGCTTTGCCTACCAAATTGCCATACATTAATATTTTATCTCCAGGTGTAAGATCCGATTCTGCAAATTTGTGCTTAGCAGGTACCGCATAGACAAGTGTTATTTCCTTACCGTTATAAAGTACTTTTTCGCCAGCAGACAAATCGTCTAATGCTACTATGGCATTATCCTTAGGGTGTATTTTTAGTATTTTGTGAGCCATAATGAGAATGGTTGAAATTATGCGCAATCGATTGCGCATATACAATAATACAAATATTTTGAAGAATAGAAAATTCTTTTACCGCTAGTTAGTTACTTAAATAAAGGCAAGTACAAAATGGAATGCTGCAGAATGGGCAGAGCAGGTTAATCGAGTACCTATAAAAAGGTCAATCTATACTTTGAAGGAAAAGCCATCCATTACTTTCTTTTTATATTTCTGTTCATCAAATTTAAAAAGGAAAGAGCCTTTTTTAGAGGAGGTCATATCTTTTTCATCCAGCCTCACTAAAAGATCCATCGCGTTAATCTTTTTAGTGAAGTTCCTTTTATCCAGTTCATGATCAAATATAGCCTCATAAAGCTTTTGCAATTGGCGCATGGTAAATTTTTCAGGCAATAGCTCAAAACCAATGGGTTGGGTCGCCGTACGGTACCTGAGCCGCCTTATAGCATGTTTTACCATAGCATTATGGTCAAATATGAGTTCGGGCATGTCTTCTAAACCAAACCACTGAGCCGAGTGGCTTTCTGATAGCTCGCTATTGTGATCTGCTATATTAATTAAGGCAAAATAAGCTACGGAAATGGTACGCTCCACAGGGTCACGATCTATTTTACTGAAGCTATATAACTGCTCCATATATACATCGTTTAAACCCGTTAGGTGCTGCAATACCCTGCTGGCGGCTTCGTCCAGCACTTCGCTTTTCTTTAAAAAACCTCCCATCAAACTCCACTTTCCCTTTTCGGGTTCGAAGTCTCTTTTGATTAAAAGAAGCTTGAGCTCTTCATTGTCAAAGCCAAAGATTATACAGTCAACAGCTAATAACACTTTGTCTTCGTCTTTATATTGATTTATCATCAGAGTGCAAAAAAATTAAATCTAAAAGTCAAATGCCAGTTAAATTAAAGATTTAATCATTAGAGAAGGTAGGGAATATTCAGCGGTTTAGCTATAGTTTCGATAATAAAAAAACAAAATTAAATCTTCTCACAATTTTAATGTAGATCGTTTGTTAGTAATGAATTGTCAGTATCAAACGATTGCAAATTGAATAATTTCAAATATTCATTTGTATTTATGGAAAATCTTTAAGTAATTTATAAATGTAATTAATACACTTATTTATAAACGCTTAATTTATGATGAAAAATCTACTACTAAGTTTTTTCTCTTATCCATTCCATCGATGGTCGATGGTTCTTGGGGGACTTATATTTTTATGTTTCTCAGAAGTGATGGCCCAAGAGGGTTCTATGGTATCAGGTAAAGTAATATCTGCCGAAGATAAAGAGCCTCTTCCGGGAGTGAATGTTTTAATAAAAGGCACTAGTAAAGGAACCGTAACTAGTGTTGATGGATCTTTTAGCTTGAAGGCTAGCGGTTCAGATGTTCTTATTTTTTCTTTTGTAGGCTATTCTAGTCAGGAAGTGGAAGTTAGAAATCGTACTCAAATTGATGTTGAACTTCAGTCTGACCTCAAGGCATTAGATGAAGTAGTAGTGGTGGGGTACGGTACTCAGCAAAAATCTGATATCACAGGTTCTGTGGGTATAGTTGATGCTGTTGAAATGAAAAAGTTTGCTACTAGTGATGTATCACAGCTCATGCAAGGTAGGGTAGCAGGGGTGCAGGTCAATAGCGATGGGCAGCCGGGAGCCGCTCCAAGCGTACGCATTAGAGGTTATAGTACCTTTGGGAATGCCCAACCACTGTATGTTATTGATGGTGTTCCTATAGGCACCTCACCAAGAGATTTTAACCCTAATGATGTTGAATCAGTTCAAGTGCTAAAAGATGCTTCGGCAGGAGCTATTTATGGATCTAGAGCTGCTAATGGAGTTATCATCATTACCACAAAAAAGGGAAAGCAAAATATGCCCTTGAAAATTAGTTACAGTGGTTATTATGGTATAGATAAAGTATGGCAAAGGATTCCTGTGCTGGGTAGGGAAGACTATCAGATGATTGTAAATGAAGTAAGAACTAACGCAAATTTACCTTTGTTGCCAGGAAATGACCCTTCTTCACCTCTTTTTATAGACGATATCAATACAGATTGGCAGGAGGAAGGATTAAAAACCGGTTCCAGACAAAATCATAATATAGGTTTTACAGGAGGCGGGGAGCACATGACCTATAATGTCTCTCTTGATTATTTTGAGAACAAAGGAACTTTTGTAGGTAATGGGCCAGATTATAAGAGATATTCGGCGAGAATAAATACCACTACAGAAAAAGGCATATTCAAATTTGGTCAGTCTTTTTACTATGCACATTCGCATGAAAATACCTTAAACTATAACAATACCGTGCTAACAGGAGGTAGACCCCCATTGATTGTAGATTTAGTGGAATCCGTACCTACTATGCCTATTTATGATGAAAATAATGAAGGTGGTTTTGGGGGTACAGAAGCCGAAATTCATAATGTCATATCCCTTAATGGTATCGGTATGAATAGTTTGTTCGAAAATTATACAGATGTAGATAGGATTTTGGCTTCTGGTTATGGAGAGCTCCAACTTATAGATACAGAGAAGCATAAGTTAAAGTATAAACTTAATTTGAGCTATGATAAAACTATAGCACACGATTTCTCATTCATTCCTGCTTTTAGACTTGGCTATTTCTTCAGCCTTAATGATGCCCAATTAGACGAAGGAAATAGAACTTATACCACAGGCCTGGTAGAAAATACGCTAAACTATAATTTGTATTTAGGGAAGCACACTTTTGATATACTAGTAGGCCAAATGTATCAAAATAATCAATTTTATGATGCTTTTGGTCATACAGAACAACTCCCAAAACCTTATTTTCCTGTTTTGGATAATGGCACTAATAAGGTATCTGCAGGAACTAAGACCGAGGCAGTCCTATCTTCCTATCTAGGTAGGGTTAATTATAATTATGATGAGCGTTACTTAGTTACCGCTACCTTTAGGAGAGATGGCTCTTCAAGGTTTTCTCCAGAAAACAGGTTCGGTAACTTTGGTTCAGTAGCAGTAGGATGGAGAGTTTCCAATGAAGAATTTATTTCGTTGCCTGAATTTGTTGATAACTTGAAATTAAGAGCAAGTTATGGTCAATTAGGTAATCAAAACATTGAGGATTACCTATACTCACCCTATATCAACTCTAATATTCCCTATAATTTTAATGGAGAAAAAGTTGTAGGGGGCTTACAGACAAGTGTGGTTTCCGATTCCATTAAATGGGAGGTGAAAACATCTTCTAATATAGGTTTTGACTTATCCATGTTTAATGGTAAAATAGACTTCTCTGCAGAATATTATAATAGTAAAACAGAAGACCTTTTAGTAGGGGTACCTATTCCTTTTTCTGTAGGTTCTGTAGATTTTACCCCTCTGGTGAATGCCGGAAGTATGCGTAACCATGGTTTTGAGTTTGTGCTTGGCTATCACGAGAATAGCGGAGACTGGAGTTTTGATGTTTCTGCTAATTTAACAACACTTAAAAATGAAGTCCTCTCATTAGGAGGAAATAACGAACCTATTTATGGAACAGGCTCTAAAACAGAGGTGGGCAGTGAGGTAGGCCAGCACTTTGGTTATGAAGCTATAGGTATTTTTCAAAGTGAAGATGAAGTAGCCAACCATGCTATACAAGAAGCTGGTACTGCCCCAGGAGATATTATATTTAAAGATCAGCTTACTGTAGATACTGATGGTGATGGCATACCAGATGCTCCTGATGGTAGAATTGATCAAGCGGATAGGGTCTTTCTAGGGAGTGCTATTCCCAGTTTAAACTATGGGCTAAACCTTACGGTGGGCTATAAGAATTTTGATTTAACTGTATTTACTTCTGGAGCTTCAGGCTTTAAGATAAATAGTAGAATGTATAGAGATCTTATGCTTACTACAGATTATATCAACAGGCACGAAGATATATTAGATAGATGGACTCCTGAAAATACAGATGCAGATTACCCTAGAGTTATAAATGGTGATCCAAATATAAACCAGCGAAATTCTGACAGAAAAGGGTATTTACAGGATGGTAAATATTTAAGAATTAATACTGTTTCTATAGGTTATAACTTGCCAGATGGTTTAATCAAAGGAATAACAAGTGCACGAGTTTATTTTACAGCTCAAAACTTATATACCTTCCAGGCATATAAAGGGTATAATCCTGATTTTACTTCAGATGTATTTTCTCCAGGATTCGATTTTGGATCATTTCCAAAACCAAGAACTCTAATGTTAGGTGTTCAATTAAGTTTATAATTATTAGATCATAAGAACAATGAAATTTATAAAATACAAATTACTCTTTGTGGTGCTGATAATGATAGCATCAGCTTGTGATGACAAACTAGATGTGGTTAATCCTAACTCACAAACAGCAGAGAATTATTGGAAGAATCAGGATCAGGCCGTAGCTGCGGTAAATGCAGTGTATACGGGCTTCATTACAGATGGAGGGTATATGAGAATGTATCCTGCATTAACAGATGGAAGAGGTGATGATTTTACAGGAGATAGCCCTTGGCAAGATTTAGTTCAAGTAGCTAATTTCACCATATTTCCTACCTCAGACCCGGTTAGATGGATCTGGGAAGCTCATTATCAGATTGTATACAGAGCAAATCAGGTTTTAACTTATGTTCCTGATATAGAGATGGAAGAAGACTTGAAGCAGAGACTATTAGGACAGGCCTACTTTTTGAGAGGACTAGCCTTTTTTAATTTGGCGAATACTTATAAAGAAATTCCCATAATCACTGTGATACCTGAGTTTCAAGATGATTATTATCCTGAAACAGATACTGAAGAGGTAATTTGGTCGCAGATTTTTGATGACTTTGAGAAGGCTAAATCTCTTCTTCCGATTTCTTACAATAGTGTGGTAGGACCCGATCAGGGACAAATGGGAAGAGCTACAAAGGGAGCGGCTACGGGCATGCTGGGAAAAGCCTTACTTTATAGAAAGGAATGGAAAAGAGCGATAGAGGAATTTAAACTTTTGGTAGAAGGCCCTGAGTTGAATGTCTATAGCTTAGTTCCTGATTATAGAGATAATTTTAAACCATTTAATGAGAATAATTCAGAGTCATTATTTGAAATTCAATTTGCTGATCCTAATACAGTAGGGGGCTCAATTTATAATTATGGAGGAGAGCCTCAGGCTAATTGGAGGCAGGTGAGTTCCGTTGGACATACTTACGCTATGGAGGGTGTAGGCTATTCAGATTTTCTTCCTACTCACTGGATTTTCGAAGAATTTAAGGAAGAGAAAACTCTAGATGGAGATTATGACCCCAGGCTTTTTTCTACTATTTCTTTTTATGAAGAAGGTGTGTCAGAAATCGCATATGGAGGTAGATGGATCAACCCGGAAACTAGTATTTATCCCAAAAAATACACACATGATGGTATAGAAGGTTATACTAATGAAAACAACGGTACAGAAAACTCTGGTATCAACTATAGGATTTTGAGATATGCAGATGTACTGTTAATGTATGCCGAAGCATTGAATGAAGATGGTAGAACGGACGAAGCATATCAGTATATTCAAGAGGTTAGAGATAGGGTAGAATTACCAGATTTGACAACTGTAAGACCTGATATGACAGCGGAAGAGATGAGAGATCAGATTGCTCATGAAAGAGCTCTTGAATTGGCCATTGAAAGCATTAGGATTCATGATATTATTAGATGGGGATGGCTCTACGACTCTGAAAAACTAGCAGAATTGAAAGCTCACGATAGCGATTTTGACAGTTGGACACCAGGAAATGAGTATTTACCTATACCTCAGATAGAATTGGATGTTAACAAAAACTTAAAGCCTAATTCCGCTAATTAAGTAATGGCAATTAAGTCCTCATGTTGAGTTATAAACTGAGGACTTAACTCTGCTATTCAATTATATCTTAATGGAATTAGAGATCAAAAGATTAAAGAAAAGTGATAGATGTAAATAAGGCTAAGTATATCCACGTATAGTTTATGAGCGTATATTAGTGATTGGATTTATATCTATTATTGAAAATTTCAAATTCAAACCAGAAAATTAAGTTTAAAAAGGAAGTCGTATCAAAAGAAACTGTTAAGTCAGATTGTGGCTCTAAATCATCTCTATTTCAAAGATATTATGGCCAGGAGCTTCTATCTGAAATTCATAAAGTTGCTGCTTTTGATACAGCCTTATAGTGTTAAAATAAACGTTAAATATGAGAATAACTAAATATATTGTTGCAGCCCTAATTGGCGGCTGGGGCGGTTCTGTTTTCGCTCAGGATGCCCAATGGCAACTAGATCCTAAGCCTGTAGCTAAGATACAGCCCACCATGTATGGTATCTTTTTCGAGGATATCAACTTTGCCGCTGATGGAGGTATCTATGCCGAATTGGTTAAAAACAGGTCTTTTGAATTTGATGAACCCATGATGGGCTGGAAAGAGCCCAATAGTGACAGGCATTCCCTGAATGAGAAGTCTGGTATGGCCAAGGTTATAAAAGAAGGTAATGAACCAAATAACCATTTTGCTAGAATCGAGGTGAAAGATGCTAATGGTTATAAGCTGATCAATGAAGGCTTCAGAGGGATGGGACTTAGTGAAGGAGCTAACTACAATTTATCGCTTAGGGCCAAGGCCAACCAGCCGGGTATTAAAAAAATCAATATCGCCTTAATAGCTGAAAATAATAAAGCTATAGGAACTGCTACCATTACCCCTGAAGGGAAAAGCTGGGAGGTTTATAAGGCTAGCATTACTGCTACAGCTACGGTTTCAAAAGCACGAATGCTCATCACGTTTGAAGGAAATGGAGAGATAGACTTAGATATGATTTCTCTCTTCCCAGAAGACACGTGGAAGGGAAGAGAAATGGGGCTCCGCAAAGATTTAGTACAGTTGCTAGATGATCTTAACCCTGGTTTTTTAAGGTTTCCCGGAGGCTGTATTGTAGAAGGTAGAACCTTGGATAAGCGCTACCAATGGAAAAAAACGGTGGGTGACGTAGCAAATAGAGAAATGATCGTTAACCGCTGGAATACCGAGTTTGGACATAGACCTACTCCAGATTACTATCAAAGTTTTGGCGTGGGCTTTTTTGAATATTTTCAATTAGCTGAAGATATGGGAGCAGAACCTTTGCCTATTCTAAGCTGTGGTATGGCGTGTCAGTTTAATACAGGTGAGTTGGCTCCACTGGAGGAACTAGACCCTTATGTGAATGATGCGCTGGATCTGATAGAGTTCGCTAACGCTGATGTGGGTACGAAATGGGGGAAAGTAAGAGCCGATATGGGCCACCCAAAACCTTTTAATCTTAAATATATAGGAGTAGGTAACGAGCAGTGGGGTCCTCAGTATTTCGAAAGGCTTAAAGTCTTTATCAAAGCGATAAAAAGTCAGTATCCTGAAATGATTATTGTATCTGGAACAGGGCCTTTTCCTGAAGGGGAGCAATTTGAATACGCTGAGAAGGAGCTAAAGAAACTAAATGCTGAAATAGTAGATGAGCACTATTATAAAGATCCTGAATGGTTTCTGGATAATGCTGATAGGTATGATGACTATGATAGAGATAGTTATAAGATTTTTGCAGGAGAGTATGCGGCTCAAAGTGTAGACATAGCTAGCCCAAAAAATAAAAACAGCTGGCAGTGTGCCCTATCAGAAGCGGCCTATATGACAGGGCTTGAAAGAAATGCTGACATAGTTTATATGACTTCTTATGCTCCATTATTCGCTCACGTAGATGCCTGGCAGTGGACACCGGATTTGATATGGTTTGATAACCTTAAATCATACGGCACACCCAATTATTACGTGCAAAAGCTCTTTTCAACCAATAGCGGCACAGACCTACTTTCTTTAACAGGAAACAATCAACCGGTGAAAGGGCAAGAGAGGTTATACGCTTCGGCTGTTATGGATGAAAAATCTGGTGAGGTGATTATAAAAATGGTAAATGCTAATGCTGCAGCTAAAGAAATATCACTGGTTCCTAAAGGAAAGAAATTCGCCTCTAAGGCTACACAGCTGCTACTAAAGTCTGATGACTTGGATGCGGTTAACTCATTGGATACACCAAAAAATGTGAGCCCGGAGAGCAGCGAAATAAAAATTAAAGGCGGAACCTTGAAAATGACATTAGCGCCCAATGCTTTTTATGTCATCAGAGCTAAGCTCAAATAACATGAAAAGAACAATAATATTATTGTCATTTATCTTGTTGCTGCCATTGTTAGGTTGCACACAGAGCAGTGATATTATAGTGCATGATCCAGTGGTGGCACAAGAAGGAGGTAAGTATTATCTGTTTTGCACCGGCTGGAGTATTGCTGTTTATAGCTCAGAAAATATGAAAGATTGGAAGAAGGAGGCCTCGGTTTTTGCCGAGCCTCCTTCTTGGGCCTTAGAAACCGTTAAAGAATTTAAAGGTCACATCTGGGCACCTGACATTTCCTATCATAACGGCTGGTATTATTTATATTATTCTGTTTCTGCTTTTGCTAAAAATACATCTGCCATAGGGGTAGCTGTGAACAAGAGTTTAAACCCTTCTGATAAGGATTTTAAATGGGTAGATAAAGGGATGGTGGTGCAATCAGTGCCTAACCGTGATTTTTGGAATGCCATAGACCCTAATTTGGTGGAAGATGATGAAGGAAATCCTTGGATGAGCTTTGGCTCTTTTTGGGGAGGACTGAAGTTGGTTCGGCTTAATAATGACCGTACTTCTCTGGCTGAGCCTCAAGAATGGTATACTATAGCTGCTCGCAAAAGAACGGATTTTTTGGATGATAGTGCCCCGGGAGATGCTGCCATAGAAGCGCCCTTCATCTTTAAAAAGAATGGATATTATTACCTGTTTGCCTCTTGGGATTATTGCTGTAGAGGTGCAGAAAGTACTTACAAAATGGTTGTTGGTCGTTCTCAAAAGGTTACAGGTCCATACCTAGATAAAGAAGGGAAAGATATGGCCAAAGGGGGAGGTACAATACTATTAAGAGGAAACAAAAAATGGCCCGGAGTAGGGCATAACTCCACCTATACTTTTGATGGAAAGGATTATCTGGTATTTCATGGTTACGACATGAATGATGACGGTAAACCAAAATTAAAAATCACTAAAATTAACTGGGATAAAGACTTCTGGCCAATGGTAGATCAGAGTGTTTTGTCCAAATAAGAATTAAAGAACTATGAAATTAAATATATGCTATTTAGTACTGTTGGTAACTGCTTTATGCTCTTGTAAGAATAAGGAAAAATCCAAGGAGGATACATCAGTTGAAAAGCAAGATAGCGTGAAAGCTTATAATCCTGTTATTAAAGATGTATATACCGCTGACCCTGCTGCCATGGTTTATAATGACACAGTATACCTATATACTGGGCATGACGAGCAGGAAGCAGGTAAAGATGGATATTTAATGAATGACTGGTTGCTCTTCACTTCTACAGATATGAAGAACTTCGAAAATCATGGTCCAGTATTAAAAACTACTGATTTTTCGTGGGCCAAAGGAGACGCCTGGGCTGCTCATGTAGTAGAAAAAGGAGGCAAGTTTTATTGGTATGTTACTTTGGAGCATGCTGCTGTACCTGGTAAATCTATAGGTGTAGCGGTGGCAGATAGCCCAAGGGGTCCATTTAAAGATGCTATAGGTAAAGCTTTGATTACTAATGATATGACAACTCAAACAGATATTACATGGGATGATATAGACCCAGCGGTATTTATTGATGATGATGGTCAGGCTTATATTTATTGGGGCAATACAGTATGTAAATGGGCTAAGCTTAAAGACAACATGATAGAGATAGAGGGGGATATCCACGTGATTGATTTACCTAAATTTACCGAAGCCCCATGGGTGCATAAAAGAGGTGAATACTATTACCTAAGCTTTGCTGCTGATTTTCCTGAATACATAGATTATGCTATGGCTACAAGCCCAGAAGGACCGTGGGAATACAAAGGCCGATTAAATGACCGTGTACCTAATTCTGGCACTAATCATCAGGCTATAGTGGAATATAAAGATGATTGGTATTTCATCTATCATAACGGTAAACTTCCTGATGGAGGAGATTTCAGACGTTCAGTATGTGTTGATCATCTTTATTATAATGAAGATGGTACCATCAAACAAATTGTACAAACAGAAACAGGTATTCATCCTGATTAAAGCTAAACCTGTAAGCAGTGCTTACTTCAAGTACCATTAAGATGTTTTTAATGTTCAACCAATATAAACCTAAGATGATGGGAAAATTTAAAAACAAATCAATTCAATGTTTTAGGAAATGGCTATTCGTTATTTCCTTTTTAATGATTGCGGTCGCCTCTTGGGCTCAATACCCACCAAGTCATGATCCTTCCACAATGGTCAGAAATGTCGATGGAAGATACTGGATTTTTACCACAGGAAATGGCATTTGGGCCATGTCATCCAGTAATGCTAATTTTAGTGACTGGAGACCAGAGCCAACACCTTTTGCTCCAGGTACCTGGCCAGGATGGATAAGCAATTATGTAGAGGGCTTTAATGGGTTTTTCTGGGCACCAGATGTGATTAAAGTAGGTAATACGTACTTTCTTTACTATTCATGTGCAGGCAATGGGGCTCCCGCAGCTATAGGAGTGGCTACTGCTACTAACCTTGCTGGTCCGTGGACAGATAGAGGTATGGTCGTGGCAGGTAATAACGCCATAGATCCAGCTTTACTTTTAGATAATGGAAGACTATGGATGTCTTGGGGAAACTGGCAAAGTGGAATAGATATAATTGAGTTAAGCACTAGTACAGGAAAACCAATATCAGGCAGTACCCATTTAGTATCCGGCCAAGTAGAGGGGCCAGGTCTATATAAATCTGGAGGTTATTACTATCTATTTTACCAAAGAGGATTATGCTGTAATGGCGTAAATTCTGGTTATTACATGGTGGTAGCCCGTTCAACCAATATTACAGGGCCATACACAGGAGAAAGAGTGTTTTTGCCTAATAGAAATGGAAACATTATAGGACCGGGACATTTTGGATATGGACAGGGAAGACTTACTTACCACTTTTATGACGGAAATGATAGCGGTAATGCCAAACTCATGGTAAGATCAGATTTTGGAGTTGCAAACGGATGGCCCTATGTAGGTACACCGCCTTCAGGTCCTGGAGTACCTTCAGGTACATACCGTATTACACCAAGACATAGCGGAAAAGCGCTAGATGTAGTAGACTGTGGTAACACAGACGGAACTAATGTACAACAGTGGTCTTGGTTGAATAATAATTGTCAAAAATGGAATTTTACGCAAATGGGAGGGGGTTACCGTATTTCTCCGGTCAGTGCTCCAAATCAAGCACTTGATTTAGAAGATTGTAATAATGCCAATGCGACCAATGTTAGACTTTGGAGCTGGCTCAATAATGATTGTCAAAAATGGGAATTGGTAAATAGAGGTAGTGGCTATTATTCTATTAGATCAGTGGCTACTGGCAAATGTTTAGACGTAAACAGTTTCTCTACTGATGATGGTGCTAACGTGTTTCAGTATGATTGTAACTCACAAAGTACTAATCAGCAATTCAGAATGGATGCTGTATCTGCCAGTTTACAGACTGTACGCTTAGATCAAGGAGAAGTCAGTAGTGAGCCTTCAGGCGTTTATCCTAACCCTGTTATTGATCAGGTTAATATTTTATTGCCTAAAGCAAGCGAGGGAGTTACTACGCTTAAAATTATGGATGTAGAAGGTAAGCTGATGAAACAAGAGAGCTTTAAAGGAAAAGCTCATCAAATAGATGTCTCTGCTTTACCAAAAGGAGTATACATTCTTTCTTATGAAAATATAGATGGTTCATACGTGAAGAAAATCAGTAAACAATAAAATTAGATTTAATTAAGAAAAGGTATGGATATGAATCCTTAGCTGTAAGTTAATTTTAATTTATTCGGCTTATCATAAGCCAATATTGGATGTGTGCTGGCAATCTTAAGTTTTTGACCAGCTCGCATCCTTTTTCTTTGTAATCTCATTAGAGATGATACCCAATCAAACAAAGTTAAAATTTGATTTATTTCAATTTGCGAGGTATGATTGATCGGATTGAATGTACAATTAAATTTTAATTGTAAAAAATACACTTATTTAATTATTTTTCTTACTTTAGAAAAAAGTAAATAATTTTTGAGCAAGCGCTATGAAGAATGACTACGTAATAGGTCTTGATTTCGGGACTGATTCAGTACGTGCTGTATTGATCAATGCAGCTAATGGAGAGGAGTTGGCCTCTCATGTTCATTGGTATGAAAGGTGGAAGCAAAAAAAATATTGTAAGCCAGAGGATAACCAATTTCGTCAACACCCTTTAGATCATATAGAAGGATTAGAAGCTACTATTAAAGAAGTAGTGAAGCAATCTAAAATAGCACCTGAATTGATCAAGGGTATTTCTATAGATACTACCGGTTCATCTCCGGTTCCTATGTATAAAGATGGTCGGCCACTAGCGCTGGTAGAAGGTTTTGAAGAAAACCCTAATGCCATGATGGTACTTTGGAAGGACCACACCGCTATAGACGAAGCCGCGGAAATAAACCAATTAGCAAAAAGCTGGGGCGGAGAGGACTTCACTAAATACGAAGGAGGTATATACTCTTCTGAGTGGTTTTGGGCTAAAATTTTACATATCATAAGAGAAGATCAATCCATAAGTGATAATGCCTGGACCTGGATGGAGCATTGTGATTTGATGACTTACTGGATTATTGCAGATACAGATATGCCTTCTTTCAAAAGAAGCCGCTGTGCTGCCGGACATAAAGCCATGTGGCATGCAGACTGGGGAGGTCTTCCAGAAGATGATTTTCTTTCTAAGTTAGACCCTCGCTTAATCACCCTAAAAAGTAACTTGTACAAAGAAACCTATACCTCTGATCAGGTAGCAGGCAAGCTTAGCAAAGAGTGGGCTGAGAAGTTGGGACTCACTGAAAATACAATAGTGACTGTAGGTACTTTTGATGCTCACTCTGGAGCTGTAGGTGCAGAGGTAGAGGAGCATACTTTAGTAAGAGTAATGGGTACTTCTACCTGTGATATCATAGTGGCTTCTAATAAGGCAGTAGAAGATAAGTTGGTAGAAGGTATCTGCGGACAGGTAGATGGCTCTGTAATACCGGGTATGGTAGGGCTAGAAGCAGGTCAGTCTGCTTTTGGTGATGTTCTGGCCTGGTTCGGAGATATTCTTAACTGGCCTGTTAATCACTTACTTGCTCAGTCTGAATTAATAGATGAAGATACTAAAACTAAGCTGGTTGCTGAGATCAAGAATAACCTGATCAAAGATTTGTCCTTGGCTGCTGAAAAGATATCTGTTTCCGAGAGTGCGCCTGTAGCGCTTGATTGGGTAAACGGAAGAAGAACTCCTGATGCGAATCAGGCTTTGAAAGGCGCCATGATGAACCTTACCTTAGGTACGCAGGCTCCCCATATTTTCAGAGCACTGGTAGAAGCTATTTGCTTTGGAGCTAAGAATATAGTAGACCGCTTTGTAAATGAAGGGGTAAGAATAGATAAAGTGGTAGGCATAGGGGGAGTGGCTAAAAAGTCGCCTTTTATAATGCAAACCCTGGCTAACGTTTTAAATATGCCGATTAAAATAGCCGTTTCGGAGCAGGCACCTGCTCTGGGCGCGGCTATGTATGCTGCTGTTGCTGCTGGCGTTTACTCCAACATACAAGAAGCTTCTCGCCATATGGGTAGCGGCTTTGAGGCTGAATATTTGCCTCAGGCTGATCAGGTAGAGCTTTATAAAGGCCTCTTTGATAAGTATTCCAAGCTTGGAGCCTTTGTAGAATCAATGACGTTGAAAAATCAAAAAGAACAAATACATGAGTAAATATAAAGAGCTGAAAAGGGAGTGCTATGAAGCTAATATGCAGCTTCCTGCTCTTGATTTGGTAATATACACTTTTGGAAATGTGAGTGCAGTAGATAGAGACGAAAGCGTATTCGCCATTAAACCGAGCGGTGTTCCTTATGATGATTTGAAACCTGAGGACATTGTAATTGTAGACTTTGAAAATAACTTGGTAGAAGGATCAATGAGACCTTCATCAGATACTAAGACTCACGCCTATCTCTATAGCCAGTGGGAGGATATCGGAGGTATAGCTCATACACATGCTACTTACTCAGTAGCTTGGGCCCAAGCACAACGAGATATACCTATTTTCGGCACTACCCATGCAGATCATTTGGTGGCGGACATTCCCTGTGCACCTCCTATGCCTGATGAATATATTGAAGGAGACTATGAGCACATGACTGGGAAGCAGATATTAGATTGCTTCGCAGACAAGGGCATTTCTCATAAAGAAGTAGAAATGGTGCTACTCGGTAATCATGGACCATTTTCATGGGGTAAAACTGCTGCTAAAGCGGTGTATAATAGCAAAGTAATGGAAGAGCTGGGCCGTATGGCATATCTCACTTTGCAAATTAACCCAGAAGCTCCTCGCTTGAAAGATGCCTTAATCAAAAAGCATTATCAAAGAAAACATGGTAAGAATGCTTACTATGGACAAAATTAAACAGTAATTAATAAAACAGATTATAAAATAAGATGATCGATATTTCTCAAAATGAAGTATGGTTTGTAACAGGAAGCCAGCATTTATACGGAGACGAAGCACTTAAGCAAGTGGCCTCTCATTCTGAAGAGGTGGTAAAGGGGCTTAACGGCAGCAGTAGAATACCAGTGAAAATCGTATACAAGGGGTTGCTTACAACTCCTGAAGAGATACAAAAGCTTATGCTTGAAGCAAATTCTGCTACAGCATGTATCGGTATTGTAGCTTGGATGCACACTTTCTCTCCTGCTAAAATGTGGATCTCAGGACTGAATATTCTTAAAAAGCCAATGGTGCATTTGCATACACAGTTTAATGCTGAGATCCCATGGTCTACCATTGATATGGACTTTATGAACCTAAACCAATCGGCTCATGGAGACCGTGAGTTTGGTTTTATGATGTCTCGTATGAGAAAGAACCGAAAAGTAATAGTAGGTCACTGGGAGAGCGATTCTGTACAGAAGAAATTAGGAATATGGTGCCGCGTAGCCTCAGGCTGGGCCGACTGGCAAGGAGCTAAATTCGCACGTTTGTGTGATAACATGAGAGAGGTAGCCGTAACCGAAGGAGATAAAGTAGAAGCTCAAATGAAATTTGGCTTTTCTGTAAATGGTTATGATATTCCTGATCTTGAAAAGCACTTGAACGAAGTGACCGATGATCAATTGAAAGCCTTGCTTGAAGAATATGAGTCTTCATATAAACTTACTGATGCTTTGAAAGCTGGCGGAGAAAAAAGATCTGCATTGGAAGAATCTGCTAGGATAGAGTTAGGCCTTAGAGCATTCTTAAAAGCTGGTAACTTCAAAGGGTTTACTGATACTTTCGAGAGCTTAGGTGGTCTCAAGCAACTTCCAGGGTTAGCTGTGCAAAGGCTTATGGCTGATGGATATGGTTTTGGTGCTGAAGGAGATTGGAAAACAGCTGCCTTGCTAAGAGCTATGAAAGTGATGAATGCCGGCCTTGATGGTGGTACGTCTTTCATGGAAGATTATACTTATCATTTTACTCCTCATAAATCATACGTTTTAGGTTCTCATATGCTTGAAATATGTGAATCTATTGCAGAAGGAAAGCCTTCGTGTGAAATTCACCCATTATCAATAGGAGGAAAAGAAGATCCTGTTCGTTTGGTATTTAATACCGCACCAGGAGATGCTATCAATGCATCATTGATAGACATGGGCAATAGGTTCCGTTTGGTGGTGAATGAAGTAGAAGCCGTAAAACCAATGGGCGAATTACCAAAATTACCGGTAGCTCGCGTACTGTGGGATGCTAAGCCTAATTTAGAAGTAGCTGCTACTGCATGGATTTTAGCAGGTGGTGCTCACCATACTGTATTCAGCCAGGCACTTACTACAGAGTATATGGAAGATTTTGCAGAAATGGCAGGTATTGAGCTGCTGGTTATCGATGAAGATACTAAAATCAGAGACTTTAAAGATACTGTGCATTCTAATGAAGTATATTATCACCTTTTCCAAAATGGTATGTAAATAAATATTATGCCACTATAAATATGTGATTTCCCTTCGGGAATCATATATTTATGGCTCGGCAGATCATTAAACTATGAACCTTATGAAAACTAAATCTGCTGTTTATGCGATAGTTTTATCGCTACTAACTTGTTTTATGATAACTTCATGCTCTAATAATTCCAGTAATAAAGAGCAGAAAACAACATCTTCAGATATGAAAAAAGACAGTACTGCTATCTCCAAAAGTGATTTTGGAACTACTCCTGATGGAAAGAAAGTTGAACAATATACACTAACCAATGCAAATGGCATTGAAATGAGTGTAATTACTTTAGGTGGGATTATTACTACTTTAAAAACTCCGGATAAGGATGGAAATATGGGTGACATAGTACTAGGTTTTGATAACGTAGATACTTATTTGGAGAGCCCTTACATTGGAGCATTAATAGGTCGTTTTGGAAACAGAATAGCCAAAGGAAAATTTAGTCTTGATGGAGAAGAGTACACATTGGCTACTAATGACGGATCTAACCATCTGCATGGCGGAGATAAAGGCTTCGATAAAGTAGTATGGGAAGCTCAGGAAATTACTAATGCCAGTGGTGTAGGTCTTAAGCTTACTTACTTGAGTAAAGATATGGAAGAAGGTTACCCTGGTAACTTAGAGGTGACTGTTACCTATATGCTTACTAATGAAGATGATTTAGAAATAGATTATACTGCTACTACAGATAAAAAAACAATAGTAAACCTAACTCAGCATACTTACTTTAACTTGTCTGCAGATCCTTCTCAAGATATATTGGATCATGTGCTTAGTGTAGATGCTTCTGCATTTTTACCAATAGACGGTACGCTTATTCCTACAGGAGAGCTAAGAGATGTAGCCGGAACTCCTTTTGACTTTACGTCACCTAAAAAAGTAGGAAAAGAGATAGCCGTTGATAATGAACAGTTGAAGCTGGCAAAAGGATATGATCACTGCTGGGTACTAAACGGCGATGGAGGCATGAAAGAGGCAGCTACTCTTTATCATGAAAAGAGCGGAAGGTTTATGAAAGTACTTACCACGGAACCTGCTATTCAGGTGTATACAGGAAACTTCCTGGACGGAACACTTACAGGAAAAGAAAAGGTGAATTATGCAGAAAGATCTGCTATATGCCTTGAAACTGAGCATTATCCAGACGCTCCCAATAAAAGCGAATTCCCTAGTGTAGTGTTAGAACCCGGCCAGACATATAATACTAAAACCACATATAGCTTTTCTTTAAAATAGGTGAAAATTTTTTTGAAGAAAATTCCTATTAAGTTTTTTGCAATCGTTTGTTTTTAACATATTGCACATCGTTACATATACTTATGGTCAAAAGTACCAAATAAGAAAAGTTTCATAAATTGAAGCTATCATCGGTGCACTATGACAGAATTATTTAAACTAATTAACTCATGAAATAAGCTTACTCTTTAATTAATGGATTCTCATAGTTAAAGTTTGTCGCCATTTCTAAGTGACCTAAATTAATTTTATATGAAAACATTAGACACCCTCGATTGGGTATTTATTGGTATTTATTTTCTGGTGCTCTTTGGGGTAGCCGTCTGGGTTATTTTAAAGAAGCAGAAAAATACAGAAGATTACTTTTTAGCGGGAAGAAATGTGGGGTGGTTTGTAGTAGGAGCGTCAATATTTGCTTCTAATATTGGATCTGAACACGTAGTGGGGCTGGCAGGTGCCGGAGCCGGAGATAAGTTCCCAATGCTCATTTATGAGCTACATGCTTGGGTCGTACTTATGTTAGGTTGGGTTTTCTTGCCTTTCTATGCACGTAGTGGTGTATTTACTATGCCGGAGTTTCTGGAAAAGCGATTTAGTGCTAAGTCCAGATGGTTATTGTCAGTATTTTCTTTGTTAGCGTATGTGCTTACTAAGATCTCTGTTACTATTTATGCTGGTGGTGTGGTAGTGTCTGCACTGTTAGGTATCAACTTCTGGGTAGGAGCCTTGGCAACGGTTATTCTTACCGGACTTTACACCGTTTTAGGTGGTATGAGAGCTGTAATTTATACTGAGACATTACAAACTATAGTGCTAATTATAGGTGCGGCTACGCTTACCGTAATGGGGGTAAATGCTGTTGGTGGTTTCTCTAGTATGAAAGAGACATTAGGACCAGAATATTTCAATATGTGGAGGCCCGCCACCGATCCTGATTTCCCTTGGCCTAGTTTATTAATGACTAGTACCATTGTAGGTATATGGTATTGGTGTACTGACCAGTATATAGTGCAGCGAGTTTTAACGGCCAAAAATATAAAAGAAGGTAGAAGGGGTACTATATGGGGTGGATTCTTGAAATTATTACCAGTTTTCTTATTCTTAATCCCTGGTGTGGTAGCTTTAGTATTAAAGCAAAGAGGTGAGTTGCAATGGGATTCTCCAGATGAGGCTTTCCCTGTTTTGATGAGTAATCTATTGCCCTCTGGTTTAAGAGGCCTTGTAGCAGCAGGACTTTTGGCGGCTCTTATGAGTTCACTAGCTTCAGTATTTAACTCTTGCTCTACTTTATTTACAGTAGATATTTATAAAAAGCTTAAGCCAGATACTCCTGAGCATGAGCTTGTTAAAATCGGCCAGATTGCTACTGTTATTGTAGTGATTTGTGGTATCGCCTGGATTCCTATTATGGCTAACATCTCAGGTGTACTTTACGAATACTTGCAAAGTGTACAAAGTTATATAGCTCCTCCAATTACAGCGATTTTCTTACTAGGGATATTCCTTAAGAGGATAAATGCTGCAGGAGCCTATACTACTCTAGTAGTAGGTTTGATAGTAGCTGCCATAAGAATTACTTTAGAGTTGGTAAAATCTAATTTGAGTGGATTTTTGTTCGAATTGGCCGATATGAACTTCCTTACTTTCGGAGCTTATTTCTTCTTATTCTGCGTGGCACTTACTATTGTAGTAAGTTTAGCTACAGCTCCTCCTCCTGCAGAGAAAACAGCAGGGCTTACTTTTGGTACGCTTAGTGAACAAGATAAGAAAGATAATAAAACTAGTTATGGATGGGTAGATATCGCAGCTTCTCTTGTAGTGCTGGCGATGGTAATAACCGTTATGGTTTACTTTAACGGAAAATAAGAGCTGTATTCGTTTAACAATAAAAAAGTTCTGACTGGGCAACCGGTCAGAACTTTTGTTTTTTAAGGGCAGTGAAAGATCACTACATGATGTTTTCTAATGCAGAAGGTGTGAGCATACTAAAATCTCTAATGATCAAATCGCAATGTTCTAATTCTTTCTCAGTGTGGGTAGTAGTAATGCCTACTACTTTGCAACCTGCCGCTTTTCCTGCCTCCACTCCCGATAAAGAATCTTCAAATACAATGCAATTTTTGGGATCATAACCTACTGCATGACATGCCTTCAGGTATATCTGTGGATCTGGCTTACTCTTGGTTACATGTGCTGAATGTAATATGGTTTCGAAATAGCTTTCTATATCTAGTCCTTGTAATATGAAATCAGCGTTCTCTACTGGTGCAGAAGTGCCTACTGCCATTTTAATGTCATCTTGCTTCAGATGAGCTAGAAATGCCTTGATGCCTTTTACTGGTGCTAGGTCGGCTCTGTAAATCTCTCTGAAGAGCTCTTCTTTTTCATCTGCATAAGCTTTAAGCTGATCATGCTCCAGCTTGCCAAATACTTCTGGTATCCAATCTTCATTGGTTCTTCCATATACCTTTTCCTTAAGGAAGTTATCAGAAACATCTTTACCATATTTTTGGCAGAATTGCTTAATAGATTTTTGATGGAATGGGTTGGTGTCAGCGATTACGCCATCCATATCAAAGATGGCTGCACAAAATTTTTTAGACATGGTATTTCTTAAAATTAAAAAAGCTGTTTTATCTCTAAAACAGCTTTAAAATATAATGGTTTTGAAAAGATTATTTAGCGTAAGCTACTGACCTCATTTCTCTGATTACGGTAATCTTTATTTGCCCAGGATACTGCATGTCTTTCTCTATCTTCTGAGATATATCAAAAGATAGCTGGCTTGCTCTGTCATCGCTCACATTGTCAGCATCTACCATAACTCGTAATTCTCTACCTGCTTGTATAGCATAGCATTTATGTACACCGTCAAAGCTAAGGGCTAGCTGCTCAAGCTCTTTAAGACGCTTAATATAGCTTTCCATTACTTCTCTTCTGGCTCCTGGCCTAGCGCCAGAGATGGCATCACAAGCCTGTATGATAGGGGCAATCATAGAAGTCATTTCAATTTCGTCATGGTGAGCTCCAATAGCATTACATACAATAGGGTGCTCTTTGTATTTTTGAGCTAGCTCCATACCTATGATCGCGTGAGGCTTTTCTGGCTCGTCTGGCCATACTTTACCAATGTCATGGAGTAATCCTGCTCTTTTAGCTTGTTTAGGGCTTAGACCCAGCTCTGAGGCCATTGTAGCGCAAAGGTTAGCTACTTCTCTGGAGTGTTGTAATAGGTTTTGTCCGTATGATGATCTGAATCTCATACGACCAACCATCTTAATTAGCTCTGGGTGCAAACCATGGATAGCAAGATCAATCACTGTTCTTTCACCAATTTCAATGATCTCTTCTTCTATGTTTTTCTTGGTCTTAGCTACAATCTCTTCAATTCTGGCTGGGTGAATACGGCCATCTACTACTAATCGGTGTAATGATAGTCTGGCTATTTCTCTTCTTACAGGGTCGAAACCTGAAATGATGATAGCTTCAGGGGTGTCATCAACTATAATTTCAACACCGGTAGCAGCTTCAAGAGCTCTGATGTTACGTCCTTCACGGCCAATGATTTTACCTTTGATATCATCACTTTCAATATTGAATATAGAAACGCAGTTTTCAATAGCATGCTCAGTAGCGGTACGCTGAATGGTTTCTAATACCACCTTTCTGGCTTGTTTTGTAGCAGAAAGTTTGGCCTCTTCTAAAATATCTTTGATGAATGATGACGCCTTGGTTTGGGCTTCATCTTTAAGTGATTCTACCAGCTGCTCTTTAGCCTCTTCCGCTGTGAGGTTAGAGATTTTTTCAAGAATGGCTACTTTTTGTTGGTTGAACTTATCTAGTTCAGCCTTTTTATTGTTTACCACGTCTATCTGTGCTGCAAGCTTATCTTTTAGCTCTTTTATCTCAGACTCTTTTCTCTTTACCTGTTCAAACTCTTTAGAGAGATGCTGCTCTCTTTGTTTAAGCTTGTTTTCATTGGTAATAATAATGTTCTTCTTTTTAGATGCCTCTTCTTCAAACTCAGCTTTTAGTTTTAAGAATTTTTCTTTTGCTTCTAAAATCTTGTTCTTTTTGATGTTTTCGGCAGATAGTTCTGCCTCTTTTACAATACTTTTTGCCTTCTCCTCAATTTCAAGCTCTTTTTGGGCGTTTATTTTATTAATAAGAGACTTGCCTATCATTATACCAATACCCAGGCCTACTACAGCTGCGAGTATTACATAAATTATTTCTGCCATTATTTATACGTTTATTATGTTAGGTTGTGGTGTGGGTAAGACAGAAGCTAGGCAGATAGCCCAATAAGCTAAATTGGTTAGATTTACCTTTATTTTTATAAATGTATAAGCCATATATTTCCTTTCCTTCTGTAACTAACACGCACTGTTAATCGAATTACAGAAAAAGGTAAATCCAGCTAAAGTGGAAGGAAAAATTTATAAAGATTGGTTGATCAGGTTGTTAAGTTGTTTTACTTTATCAACTACACTGTCGTCTATATTATGTTGTTTTTCATCAGACTCCATTTTGTCAACCAGACAATCGAATGCTACCATGGCTAATAGATCTTGTTTATCATCTATGCCAAATTGTTCTCTATAAGATCTAATTCTTTCATTAATTTGCTTACCGGCACGGCGCACCCTAGCCTCATCCTCCACCTTTACCTTCATGGGGTATTCTCTATCGGCAATTTTTATTCTTATTGAAAGTTCGTCCATATGGAGCGGTATTATTTACTTAAGTGTACAATACACTTATCAATCTCCTTTATATAATCGTCTATCTTCCTCTTTAACTCAGAAGTGTTACCTTCTTCCGTATCTATATTATTTACAATCTTACTAATTTTAATCTTATTTTGAAAGTTGTTGATCTGCTCATCTTTCTGCTTAAGCATACTATGCAACTCTTGGTTTTCTTCCTGAAGCTTAGAAACCTCCAGTTTTAGCGCTTTATGGTCACCCAATAATAAATTAATCTTGCGTTCAAGAGTTTGTAAACTAGCTTTGAGCTGATCGTTGTTCATTGTTATTTATAATTGACCTCCATTATTACATTTTGAGTGTTCTAGTGTAAGCATTATCAACCAATGTTACTAGTAATTTAAAATGTAAATTAAAGATTAAACTTTACTTATCCTACTTCCGGATAATAGCATTAAGATTATTTTCAAATAACCGGATCAAATTGTTCATTGTTTTATCAATGACCTTATCTGTTAAGGTTTTTTCTTTATCCTCTAAAGTGAAATTGATAGCATAGGCCTTTTTGTCTTCGCCAATGTTTTCACCTTCATAAACATCAAAAACATTAATAGCCTTAATAAATTTCTGATTTTTTCCGGTAGCAAGGGCTTTGATCTCTTCAAAGGTTACTTTTTTGTCTATCACTAATGAAAGATCTCTTCTTACCTCAGGGAATTTGGATACTTCTTCAAAAGTTACGCTATTAGAAGCCTTTTTCATTAAAAGGTTCCAATCTATCTCAGCATAGAATACTTCTTGTTTGATTCCTGCTTTTTTACAGGTGGAGGCATTTACTTTTCCAATTTTTGCCAATTCCTTCTGGCCTAGTTTTATTACTAAACCGTATGCAAAAGGTGAATCATGAGTAACATCGGTGGTTACTTCTTTAGCGATTAAACGGCTAATAACAGAGGTCACGGTTTGGTATAGGTCTTGGAAAGTGACTTTTCTGCTCTTGTTAATCCAGTTTTCGCTTTCAATATCTCCGGTAAGATAAATGGCAAGCTTCTGTTTTTCTACATAACTATCTTCAATATGGAAGTAGCTTTTGCCAAATTCAAAAAGCTTTAAGTTAGACTGTCTTCTGTTGATATTGTAAGCCGCTACTTCAAGTCCGGTATGCAGTAAGCTTTGTCTTAGTACAGCTAAATCTTCACTAAGCTTATTAAGAATTTGTACGCTCTCTTTTTCATCAAGCTCAGGAGCATTGGCTGCATACTGGGGCTTAGTGAGAGAGTTAGTTAAAATCTCATAGTACCCTTGGCTTACCAGCATTTCAGTGATGGTTTTCTGTATTTTATCCTTGTCACTAGCAGGGAACTCTGCTAAATAATCACTTTGTACATGATCTGGCAGGTCTACATTATTAAAGCCATATACTCTTAGAATCTCTTCTACTATGTCAGCTTCTCTCTGCACATCAACTCTAAACGGAGGAACTAGCGCTAAGAAGCTGTCTTCTGTTTCCTCAGTTATTTTGATGTCAAGAAGTGTTAATATTTCCTTTATTCTATCCTTATCAATATCCTTACCTATGAGTCTGTGAATATTTTTATATTTCACAGGTACTTTAAAGTCTTCGATAGGAGTAGGGTAAATGTCAGTAATTTCAGAACTGATTTCCCCTCCGGCCAATTCTTTTATAAGTAATGTAGCTCTTTTTAAAGCATATACGGTTATGTTCGGGTCCGTTCCTCTTTCATAGCGGAAAGAAGCGTCAGTTTTAAGCTGATGGTGTTGAGCAGTTTTACGAATGTAGTCAGGAGAGAAGTAGGCACTTTCGAGAAATACATCGGTAGTGCTTTCTTTAACGCCAGATCCTTTTCCTCCAAATACTCCGGCGATACACATGCCATTGCCTTCGCCATCACAGATCATAAGATCGGTAGCTTTTAATTTTCTTTCTTTATCGTCAAGAGTAGTGAATTTGGAGCCTTCAGTTAATGTTTTTACTACTACTTTATCCCCTTTTATCTGGCTGGCATCAAAAGCGTGTAGTGGTTGTCCTGTTTCATGAAGAACAAAGTTGGTGATGTCCACTACGTTATTGATAGGCTCTAACCCTAAGGTTTTTAGCTTTACCTGAAGCCATTCAGGAGATTCTTTTACGGTTACATTGCTGATGGAAACGCCAGAATAACGTGGGCAGGCCTCTTCATTTTCAATAGAAACGGTGATCTTACTATTGGTATTGTCTACAGAAAACGCAGATACATCAGGCCATTTTATATCCTGCTTGAGGGCTGCTTTCAGGTCTCTGGCCACACCTATGTGAGAAGCTGCATCGGCTCGGTTAGGCGTAAGGCCTATTTCTATGATGGTATCATCAGTGAGGTCGAAGTATTCGGCAGCCGGAGTTCCATTGGGCAAGTCAGTATCTAGTACCATTATGCCTGCATGGCTTTTACCAAGGCCTATTTCGTCTTCAGCACAGATCATTCCTTCAGATACCTCGCCTCTTATTTTTGCCTTTTTGATTTGAAAGGGGGCATGTCCTTCGGGGTAAAGTGTGGCGCCTACTGTGGCTACTATCACTTTCTGTCCTTGAGCTACATTGGGAGCTCCACAGACAATTTGAGTAGGAGCCTCGCCGCCTAAGTCTACGGTAGTAACTTTCAGTTTGTCTGCATTGGAGTGAGGTACGCATGTGAGTACTTCTCCTACCACTAGTCCTTTTAGGCCTCCTGGTACCTGCTCAAAAGGATCTAGTCCTTCTACTTCCAGGCCAGTGTCAGTTAGAATTTTACCAAGTTCCTCAGGTGACTGATTTAAATCTATATATTCTTTAAGCCAGTTTAAAGATATTTTCATGCTTTAAAGTGCCGTTTATTTGCTAAAATATTGAATCTGCAAAATTACACATTTATAGCTTTTAAGGAGAGTTAAATGATTTTTTTTAGAATGTTATTTAAAGTGCTTGTGATCAGTGACTTAAATTGGATTAATGTTTGGTGATTGTTTTTTGCAAATTAACTACGTGCTGCTAGAGTGTGTTACGACCAAAATTATGATAGCTCGTTTTTGATTGAAGTGATTAGAAAATCAAGAATTTTGATGGACATATCCGATGCCTAGCTTTTGGAAAGTCCATTTTTCTGCATTCTTACAGTTCTTTATAAGTCTTCTCTCCAGCTCTAATTGCTACGGTAAGCAAGTTCTCCTTAGGGGGCAGCGGGCAGCTGTAGCCGGCAGTGTAAGCGCAGTAGGGGTTGTAAGCCAGGTTAAAGTCTAATAATATGCTTTTGCTTCCATCGTGCTTAAGCTCAAGGTATCTTCCGCCACCGTAGGTCTCATCTGCGCTGGTCTCATCAGCAAAGGCAAGAAAAAGTACCCCTTCTTGTACGTTTTCCAGGATAATAAGCTGCTGTTCCTTGTTATCAAGCGTAAAGATAGCATAACCATACTCTAGGTATTCTTCTGGTTCACCTTCGCTGGTGGCAAGTTCTCTTACTTCAGGGTTTTCTTTTGCGGTAAAGCGAGCTCTGATTTTATATTTTTGATTAGGAGGATAAAATTTGAGTCCTTCAAATTTTATGTTTTGCTCTACAAAAGGAGATTCATTTGAGTTGCGCATAAATGATTCCTGAGCATCTCTCTTCTTTTCTATCTCAGCTTTGTATGATTCAGGCGATTGCCCTTGAAAGGAATATATAAATATGATGATAACCACTACTACTACGGCGCCAATTATCCCCTTGTTTCTACTCATATTTTAAAGTATGTTTTCATCTGAGAAGCTAAAATAGCCATTGTCAGTGAAAATGATATGATCTAGCACAGGGATTTCTAAAAGTCTTCCTCCTTCTTTGAGTTTTTTAGTGAGGGAGATGTCCTGCTGGCTGGGTTGGAGGTTGCCTGATGGATGATTGTGAATCAAGATGATGCCACAAGCCAGTTCTTCCAGGGCTGATTTAAATATGATTTTTGGGTCGGCTACAGTTCCTGATACGCCGCCACTACTAATAAGCTGCTTTTTGATGACCATATTCCTTCGGTTGAGCAATAGAATCCAAAATTCTTCATGGCGGTTATCTAGTAACTCAGGGGCTATTATTTTGTAGACATCTTCGGAGCAGGTGATCTGTGGTTTTTTTACTACTTCGCTTTCTTTTCTTCTTCGGCCCAGCTCTAATGCACTAACTATGCTTATTGCTTTGGCTTCTCCTATGCCTTTAAATTTCATTAGGTCTTTTACAGAAAGCTTGGCCAGCTGGTTAAGATCGTTTCCGTTTTCGCTTAAGATGTGCTTGCTTAAATCTACTGCAGATAGAGATTTAGTGCCAGATCCGATAAGTATACCTATCAGTTCGGCTTCAGAAAGTGCCGCCCGGCCTTTGAGTAGAAGTTTTTCTCTGGGGCGGTCTTCTTCCGCCCAGCTTTTGATGTTTAAGTAATCTGAGGTGCTCATATATCATCCGCTAATGGTTGGATGATATATAAGTTATTACTTTTTGAGATAAAATGATAATAAAAAAGCCTTACCTCTAATGAGATAAGGCTTTCAATATCTTTTCTTACTAATTAAAGGCTATTAACTAATTTCATTAGTTTAGACTTTTGGTTAGCAGCTTTTTTGCGGTGAATTACATTCTTCTTAGCTAGTTTATCTAGCATAGATGTAACCTTTTTCAACAATTCCTGCGCCTCAGATTTATCAGTAGTATCTTTTAACCTTCTAACGTAAGTTCTGGTTGTTTTATGCTGATACTTGTTTCTTAATTTTTTTGCATTATTAGATCTGATTCTTTTTAATGCTGACTTATGATTTGCCATATCTGATATTTATTCGACTTCGCTCTTGTTAATTTTGAGTGTGCAAAGATAGAGGTTATTCTATTATATGCAAAATCTATTCTAAGAATAATTTTTCAATAAAGGATGTATACCCCTGGTTAAATGAGAATTTTCTACAAAAATATTGTCTTTTCGCTGCTTTTACTAATACTTTCTGGTTTTAATCAGTATTGGGGATTTTATGGTCATCAGAAGATTAATCGGTTGGCTGTATTTACGCTTCCCGTAGAAATGATTGGTTTTTATAAACATAATATCCGCTATTTAACAGAAAATGCAGTCAATCCTGACAAAAGAAGATATGCTGTGGAAGGAGAGGCTCCCAGGCATTTCATTGATGTGGATGTGTATGGAGATAGTGCTGTGTATAAAATGCCTAGATATTGGAAAAATGCAGAGGAAAAATATACAGAAGACACCTTGCAGGCATATGGAATAGTGCCTTGGCATGTATTTAGAATGAAAGGTTGGCTTACAGATGCCATGCGGATCAGGGATGGTAAAAGTATTTTGCGGTTATCGGCAGAAATTGGACATTATATAGCTGATGCTAATGTGCCTTTGCATACCACTGAGAATTATAATGGTCAGCTTACCGGACAGAGAGGCATTCATGGTTTGTGGGAGTCTCGCTTGCCGGAGCTTTTTTCTGAGGACTATGATTTTTTTGTGGGACAAGCCGAATATATAGATAACCCGCAATTGGCCATTTGGCAAGGGGTGGTTCATGCCCATGAGGCTTTAGATTCTGTTCTTTCTATGGAAATAGTAGTTTCTGAAAAAATGAAGGAGGATAAAAAATATAGTTTCGAAACCAGGGGTAATGCTACTATAAAGGTGTATTCAAGGGAGTTTTCTAAAGAGTATCATCAAATGCTTGATGGTATGGTGGAGCTGCAAATGCGGCGTGCAGTTAAAATGGTAGGCGATTTTTGGTATACCTGCTGGGTAGATGCCGGACAGCCAGACTTACAAGGTATTATAGATGTAGAATTTACAGAGGAGGAATTAAAAACTATGAAAGAAGAACTCAAGCAATGGAAAGAGAAGAGATATAACACGCGGCAGCATGAGGATTAAAATGTTATTCCATTATTTTCTTGAGGTTTTTAAGGCCTTGCTCATAGTCTGGAGCTAAAACGGCATTCAGATCTATAAAGTGATACATCATGCGAGCGACTAACCCTGGCTTTTCCTCGTAAGTCCAGGTGACAGAGGTGCCTTCGTTTAATGGTTTTAAAAGAAATAAGGCATGCGTTTCGCCTCCATAACCAAAATCCATTTCCATATCCACTTTTTTGTCTTTCTCTATATCCACAATCCATATTGCCCCAGAGCCCATCTCTACACTCTCCCAGACCATTTTGGCTCCTGCACCACTATCTGGGCCTTCAAATGAATACTTGGCATGTGGATCCATCTCATACCAGGGAGACCAGCTATTGAATTTTTTTATGTTATTTAAGGTGTTATAAACACTATCTACAGGGCTGTGAATAGTGATGGACCTTTTCATGAATACTTTTGAAGGCCCTGTGACAAGTAAAATTATGGCGAATAGTAATATAGTTCCAAATATGGAAATAAGAACTTTTCCAGTTTTCATATTTCTTAGGTTTAGTTCAATATAGTAATTATTAGCTCTTGTAGCAATAACTTATTCTGCAACGTATTTAATAAAATCGTCTAATGTTAAAACTGCGTGTAAATTCCTTTAGTTTTGTCTTATGAATTACTTATCAGTAGATAAAATATCAAAGTCATTTGGAGCCAGGGTGCTCTTTCAAGATATATCCTTTGGAATAGAACAAGGGCAGAAGGTTGCTTTAGTAGGAGTAAATGGTAGCGGTAAATCTACCTTGTTAAAAATACTGGCAGGAGTGGATGTACCTGACTCTGGTGAAGTAGTGGTGGCTAATGATGTTAAGGTTACTTTTCTAAATCAACAGCCTGAATTTGATAATTCTCTTTCTGTGATAGAAGCTGTTTTAGATAGCGATGAGCCTGTGGCTAAGCTGGTGAAGGAGTATGAGCGGTTACTTGTGAAATCGGCTACAGATCCTGATGCCACCGATCAGCTTACTACACTAATCACTCGTATGGATGAACTAGATGCTTGGAACTATGAGAGCCAGGTGAAGGAGATATTAGGTCGATTGGGTATTCATGATCAACAACAAAAAATAGAATCACTCTCCGGAGGACAAAAGAAAAGGGTAGGGTTGGCTAAAACACTACTGGAAAAGCCAGACTTGGTAATTTTAGATGAGCCAACTAACCATTTAGATCTTGAGGCTATAGAATGGCTGGAAGAGTACCTTTCTCAAAGTCAGATGGGTATTATCATGGTTACTCACGATAGATATTTTCTTGAAAGTGTTACCAACGAGATTATAGAATTAGATCAAAATAAAATTTTCAAATATTCAGGCAATTATTCTTACTTTCTGGAAAAGAAGGCTGAACGTGAGCAACAGCAGGTAGCCGAGAAGGAAAAGGCAAAAAACCTTTATGGTAAGGAGCTAGATTGGATGAGAAGACAGCCAAAAGCACGAGGCACAAAAGCTAAATATAGAGTAGATGCTTTTGAAGATATCAAGAAAAAGGCTCATCAAAATCTAGAAAAGCAGCAGCTGGAGCTGGAGGTGAAAGGTAGAAGACAAGGAGGGAAGATTTTAGAGATTGATTCTATTTCAAAGTCGTTTGGAGAAAAAGAGCTCTTTAAGCATTTTTCATATATTTTTAAAAAAGGAGAGCGTGTAGGTATAGTAGGGAAGAACGGGACAGGAAAATCTACTTTTTTAAATACGCTTACCGGTAGTATTAAGCCTGATGAAGGAGAAATACTGAAAGGAGCTACAACCGTTATGGGCTACTATAAGCAAAAGGAGCCTGAGTTTAAAGCGGGAAGTAAAGTGATAGATGTGGTTCAGGAAATAGCAGAGGTGATAACCATGGCCGATGGTAGTACAGTAACTGCATCGAGATTTTTGACACTCTTTAATTTCGCTCCTGCTGCTCAGCATGATTTTGTAGATAAGCTTAGTGGAGGAGAAAAAAGACGTTTGCAGCTATTATGCGTGCTAGTGCAGAATCCAAATTTTTTAATACTGGATGAGCCTACAAACGATCTTGATCTAATCACATTGAGAACTTTGGAGGACTTTCTTAGTCAGTTTCAAGGGTGTTTGATTATCGTTTCTCACGACAGATATTTTATGGATAGGCTGGTTGATCATCTATTTGTATTTGATAAGACCAATGAAATTCAGGATTTCCCTGGTAATTATTCGGTGTACAGAGAGTATGCTAAGGCCAAAGAAGAAGCTGAAAAAGCAGGAGTAGCTAAGGTAGAGACAGAAACGAAAGCGGCAAAAGTAAAAACTGAAGAGGGCCGAAAGATGTCCTATAACGAAAAGCGTGAGTTTGATACTTTAGAAAAGGAAATGGCGAAACTCAATAAAAAGAAAGAAGAGCTCCATGACTTGATGAACTCCGGAGAACAGGATCATGTGAAACTGGCGGGATGGGGTGCTGAACTAAAAGCGATTGAGAATGAGCTTGATGAAAAGGAGATGCGCTGGTTAGAATTATCTGAGCTTTCGTAATTATTAGGCCTTTGTTTTAAATACCATTCAATGTAATCAGTTTATTTATAAGCTTTTAGGCAGATAAAGGAATTTCATCGGGAGGTTTTAGGTAAGTATGCCTGAAGCTTTCCGCTGTTAAAGATTATTTCCAGATGATTTCAACGATCTTATCGGGAGTAGCCAGAGTGGTTCTTTGGACATTGTCTTCTCTTTTTACCGTTACAACACCTTTTTTGTGCTTCATGATTTTTTGAGAAATAACATTTGTTTTATCTGATTTATGAAAGGCCACTATATTATCGTTAGTTAGGGTAATTTTTATTTCACTGGTTTTTGATGTAATAGTTTCTGATGATACAGGTGAAGGCTCTTTGGCAATAAGGCTCAGCAGATGATGAGCGTTGGGAACGCCACTACCAATATAATTATTGGGAAAATCGTGTAGATGGCAGGAAGCTTTTAGCATTTTAATAAGTGTTTTATGGCTTAGGGTGGGGTGAGCGCCTTTAATCGAGGCTATTAACCCCGTAATAATTGGAGCGGAGAAGGAGGTGCCAGAAGCGGAGAAGCAGGAGAGATCTGGCTTTACATAAGATAACGCCTCAGGCCCAATAGCACTATAAAATTGTTTGTTCCATTCCTGATACCCAGTAGCCCCAACGGTTATCACACCTTCGGCATCAGCAGGAAGAGACACTACTTTGAACTTGTTTCCTCCATCATTTCCGGCTGATACTATAATGATCATCCCTTTCTTTTTAGCGGCAATAGAGGCAGCACGAGATATTGCACTGAATTTGCCATTAGCATTTTCCGGAGAGTAGTTTTCTTTTGGATTAGTGAAGCCTGTAGAATAGCCTAGTGAAGAATTTACCAGAGTTACACCTTGTTCATGCATCCACTCCAGGGCAGCGACCCAATAGTCTTCTTCTCCGCGGTGCTCTTTGTCTCCCTGGTCTGTTCTGGCCAGGTAATACTCAGCTTCTGAGGCAAGGCCAAAGTATTTCTCTTTAGAAGAAGAATAACCCCCGATGCATTTCCATACTTTGGTGCCATGATGATCTTGAAATCGCTTTACACCTACATAGGGATCGGTGATGCTTTCTTCAATATAATTTTTGTAAGCAATAACCCGTTTTTCGTCAATTATAGGAGATAAGGTTTCTTCTTTGTTGGCACCCAGAAATCCCCCATCAATAATTCCGATCTTCACTCCTTGAGCATGCCAATGCAGCTTAATGAGTGTGTCAGCTTTTATTTGCTCCAAAGCCAGGTTGTTATCTCCAAACTGTGTCGAAGACAGTACTTTTATATTTTCATTTACTGGACTAATGGATTGAATAAAGCCTAGTTTTTGTAATTCAAGTTTCTTTTCTGGGGTGAGGTGAGCAGTTACGGCGTTAAGCCATTTCGATTGATATTGTATGGCAACTCCTAGAGCCAATAGGCTGTCTTGATAAAGGGAGGAGATGGGAATATCAAAGTAATCCGATGTGGCTTTGTGAGACGAATATACTATTTTGTCTTTGAAGTATATCCAGTATTTTTGTTGAGCACAGCCGGTCAGACTATAGAATAATATAAAGGTAAATAGTATGAGTTTTTTCATTATATCTCTAAGGCCTGTTTAATCTTCATCATTTAAAAATAATGCTATGCGTTACCAACCTATAAATAAAGAGCTTTTTGTTAGAAATAGAGCAAGATTAGCAGATTTATTAAAGCCTAATTCGATCGCTGTTTTTAACTCTAATGATATTATGCCTACCAATGCTGATGGCACCATGGCTTTCAGACAAAATAATGATATTTACTATCTATCGGGTATAGATCAAGAAGAGAGTATTTTGGTGATATATCCAGATTTTCATAGTGAAAGGCTTAGAGAAATACTTTTTTTAAGAGAGACAAATGAGGATATAGCGATATGGGAAGGGCATAAGTATACCAAGCAGGAAGCAGAAGAGGCTAGCGGCATTTCATCCATTTATTGGCTTACAGATTTTGAAGGTGTTTTTCAAACGCTGATGGCAGAGGTGGAGCACGTTTATCTAAACACTAATGAGCATATCAGGTCTGCGGCTGATGTGGAAACCCGAGATGCCCGCTTTATTAAAAAATGCAAGGAAAGATATCCGCTACATAAGTATGAACGGGCGGCTCCTTTGATGCATCATTTAAGAGCTATTAAATCAGAATTGGAAATAAATGCATTGCAAAAAGCTTGTGACATCACCGAGCAAGGATTCAGAAGGGTCCTTAATTTTATGAAGCCAGGGGTGATGGAGTATGAAGTAGAAGCCGAATATATTCATGAGTTTGTAAGGAACGGTTCAAGAGGGTTTGCGTATTCTCCCATTGTGGCTTCAGGGGCTAATTCTTGCGTGCTTCATTACATTGAAAATAGCATGGAGTGTAAGGAAGGCGATTTATTGCTTATGGATGTAGGTGCAGAATATGCTAACTATAATGCGGATATGACCCGTACTATACCTGTTTCGGGAAGATTTACAAAAAGGCAAAGGAAAATATATGAGGCAGTACTTAGGGTTATGAAAGAAGCTATGCAAATGCTGGTACCCGGCAATATAATAGCTCATTATCATAAAGAGGTAGGGCTTTATATGCAAAGTGAGCTGCTAGAGCTAGGTTTGCTGGACAAAACGGATCTTAAAAACAGTACTGAGATGCAACCAGCGTATAAAAAATATTTTATGCATGGCACATCTCACCATTTAGGTTTAGATGTGCATGATGTGGGCAATATTTATTCTGAAATGAAGCCAGGAATGGTCTTTACCGTGGAGCCTGGCATTTACATCAGAGAAGAGAATCTGGGCATCAGGTTAGAAAACAATGTAGTGATCACCGATGATGGGGTAGTTGATCTTATGGAAAATATTCCTTTGGAAGCTGAAGAGATCGAAGAGCTTATGAACTCATAAAAGCTTTGTGGAATAATTTTCCTGATTGATTCCAAAAATCATCAGTTAACTTCAGTGTGCAACTCTGAAACGGGTTCGGTTTTATTAGAGTTTTTGTTCCAGTTTTTACTTGCAGGCATCACGGCAGTTATTTTTAGATTAGCTTTTTCTTTCCATTCTGCTATGCTAGAGGCTTTTTTCTTAGCGTATCTGTATAAAACATAAAGAGCAATACCACTATATATAAACGTTAATATTGTTACGAACATAATTTCATCAGTTTAAAGGTTCAATAATTATTATTCAATATAAGTGCCATAATATTATGAATGATCCAAATAGTATAATGAACTCAGACAAAGCACCAGAAGCCGTAGGACTTTATCCTCATGCAAGAAGGGTGGGGGGATTGCTTTTTCTCTCAGGGGTAGGTCCTCGAAAAAAAGGGAGCAAAGAGATTCCAGGTGTTACTCAAAATGAAGCAGGAGAAGTCGTTTCTTATGATATAGAGGCGCAGTGCCATTCGGTATTCGAAAATGTGAGGCATATCTTGGAAGATGCGGGTAGCAGCTGGAGTAAGCTGGTAGATGTTACGGTATTTCTTACCAATATGAAGGATGATTTTGCCACTTATAATAAGGTTTATGCTCAGTATTTTAAAGATAATCAGCCTTGCCGAACTACGGTAGAAGTGAATGCCTTACCCACTCCAATAGCCATAGAGCTGAAGTGCGTGGCGGAGGTGTGATGAAATGTGGCTGTACTTTTTTATTAATTGATTGTTTTTGTAATCAATTATATATTATTTATTAATATTTTATAAAATATTAATTTAAATTCAACTTCATGAAGCTCGAAAAAGTACTGGATAAGTTAAATTCATTTGAGAAAAATTCTTTTCTGAAAATAATAGATGGGATCCTTGCTACAAACCCTGATAGTGCAAAGAAAGTAGATAAGATAATTAGTGAAAGTGCAGATTTAAAAAGCGTTGATAATCAAAATATAGCTGAAGTTTTTAATTTACTGGAGCCAGATTTTGCAGAGTGCGTAAAGGCTGAATTTGTTTATGTTACTTCTCAACTTGATATTTTAATGGATATAATTACTAGAGATGGTAATTGTATAATGAAGCAAGACTGGCTTTCTAGATTGTATGAACTTGAGCTGAAAGGAATAAAGCAAAAGATAAAAGATTTAAAAAAGAGTTTCGAGGTTGATGATGAAAGTAATCTAAGAAAGAGGGATTATTTAATATATAAGGCCTGTGTGGATACAGCCTACAATAATGATCGAGATAATAATCAGGATTCTAAAATTACTCAAGATGAACAATTAATATTATCTACTTTATCTAATAAATTGGAGCTATCACAGGAAGAGATAAAGCTCATTAATTATATGGTTGTCCCTGTTGAAACACTACGAATTGAAGAGGTCATTGAGTTGCTTAAGAATATTGGAGTTATTTTCTTTTCTAGGAAAAGTAATACCATTTATGTAGCTGATGAGGTGGTAAGAATGCTGCGAAAAATTAGAGGGAAAGAAATTGCTGATAAATTTTATCGAAGAGTTTTGCGGCAAATAAGAGAGCCACAGATTAACATGGTTTGTAAAAAACATAATATGGATTGGAGACAACCCTTTGATGTTAAAGTGAAGGGTATTATTCAGGATGGGATCTCTTTTTCTACTGTTTTGTCGAATAGTTTATTTAAACCTGAAACAAAAGTTTCTGATAGGAAGAAATTCATAAATGAACTGTGTGATAAGCAATTGAATATCTCTCCCTCTCTTAAAGGAGCTACTTTAGAAGAGAAAATCGAGAACTTAATAAAATATTTTGAGGATATAGAAGGTGATCAGAAAGTAGGTATTTCTCATGATGGATATGAAAAGCTTTTATCAGAATTAAAAGAATATATACCTAAAGTAAATGAGGTTTTAAGAAAGGAGTTTGAACTTCAAGATGAAAATGTTCTTAGTAGTGAATATCTATTGGATTATAATATTAAGCCTAGGGATATCTTAGAAGTTATTAACGAAAAAGATCTTGAAAATTTTTGTTCTCAGAAGGAAATAAAGACTAGAGGTGATCTTGTTACTAATATTCTTGAGATCTTCAAAGATTCTGAGAATATGTACTTGGAGAACTATGAATATTTTGGGTATAGAGATTTAAAAAATTTAAGGGATAATGGCATTCTGATAAAAGAGAGTGAGTTAGGGTTAAAGGTTGAAAACCTTACGGAAAAAATATTTGAAAACCTTGGCTTACATGTTGATTTTGAAATCAAAAAGAAAATTAATACCAAAAAGGACAAGGTAGATATTATAGTCAATTTAGGGAATGAGGAGTTGATAATTGTTGAATGTAAGACAGTAAAAGATAAGGGCTATAATAAATTTAGTTCTGTAAAAAGACAGCTAAAGGCATATTCAGATATAGCGAATAATCATGGCTACAAAGTAATTAAGTCTTTATTGATAGCGCCGGAATTCAGTGATGATTTTATAAATGATTGTGGATTGGAATATGAGTTGAATCTTTCTTTAATATCTGCGTCCTCATTATTAGAAATAATGCATGGTTTTAAGAAGTCAAAACTTAAGCAATTTCCACACAACCTTCTCATGAAAGATGTCTTAATTCAAGAAGAAAGGGTTCTTAAAGCTATTTTAAAATAAAAAAAGCCTCCAAAAGGAGGCTTTTTCAATAATTTGACTAATTACTTAAGGGTTATACGGCAAAGCTTTCTCCGCAACCACATGTACGAGTGGCATTGGGGTTAATAAACTGAAATCCTTTACCATTAAGTCCGTCTGAGAAGTCAAGAGTGGTGCCCAGTAAATATAAAAGGCTCTTCTTGTCTACTAATATTTTTATTCCTTTGTCTTCAAATATTTCGTCTGAAGACTGAACTTCTGCATCAAACTTAAGATCGTACATCAGGCCAGAGCATCCTCCTCCCTGTACTAATACCCTTATGTTATGATCAGTCGATTTCCCCTCTTCTGATCGAAGAGATACTATTTTTTCCTTTGCTTTATCAGTTACATTAATCATAATTTCTTTTATTTAAGCTACTGGGTTTAGAACCACACTAAAAACCGTGATAGTATTGGAGTCACGGCCATAATATAATTTATCCAAAGCATCATATACACCGCTTGCCCTGAAGTAAGAGGTATTAAGCTCTTTGTCTCCTTTGGCTATCCACTGTATAGTGTAGCTACTTTCTTTTTCTTTGTAGTGCTTCACATACTCTAGCATCTTTTGCAGAGCATCTACCTTATCAAAGCCCATTACAGAGTGAAAAAGGAACGATTGATTATGCCTTGGGTTAATGGTGATCAGATCTAACTTTACTTTGCCCTCCATATTGCCGTACTCAAACATGAGAGCATTGCTCCTTAAGCCTAAGTGGCTTTTGATTTCTCTCTGAATTCGAGCTGCCTCTACATGAATATCGCCTGAAGTTTCCATCATCATAGCAGTAATCCTAATTCTTTTTCAATAAATTTAAAATAAAAACTTTACCCCAATTTAAAAAGTTTCAAATCTTAAGCAAAGTTAGTTAAAACTAGACTTATCCCTAAACGTAATTCTATGATAAAAGTTGAGCACATAGGCATAGCCGTGAAAAATATTAAGGATTCTAATGATATTTTTGCCAAGCTATTTGGCCAGCAGCCTTATAAACGGGAGTCTGTAGCGTCAGAAAAAGTAAGTACCTCTTTTTTTCAATTGGGAGACACCAAAATAGAACTATTAGAGGCAACGGATGAGGATTCTCCCATAGCTAAGTTTATAGCTAAACGAGGAGAGGGTATACATCATATTGCTTATAAGGTGGAAAATATAGAAATGGAAATGAAGCGACTGGCGGAGGAGGGTTTTACCCTTTTAAATGAAAAGCCTAAAAAAGGTGCTGATAACAAACTTGTTTGTTTCTTGCACCCTAAATCTACCAATGGTGTATTAGTAGAGCTATGCCAGGAAATTACTTCTGACGTTTAAAGCTTTTAAAAGTTTTAGGCGAGCTATTGCCGTACTGAACAGAGTTATAGTGCTTGAGCTTTTTCTTTCCTAAGGAGGTTTTGTATTGTGGTTTGGGCCCACAGCTGGTAAGTAATGCCAAGCTTGTAAGTAATAAACAGAAATATTTAATGGTAGTCTTCATCTTCTTTCCTCGCTTTCAGTTTTATAATATGTTACCTGTAGGTAATCAATAGGTGAATAGGCTAAGGAGACACATTTGTAACCTCTAATTATAGTGGATTGAAGATATAGACTTACCTTTGTAAGATAAATGACGAAATACATCGACGAGTGGGAGGCTTACGGCCTTCTTCATCATTAAAAAATATTGAAATGAGCGAAAAACGGACGGAAATAGGTCAATTAGGTGAGTTTGGATTGATTGATAAGTTAAGTGAGGGTTTCTCAAATACTAATAGCGAAACGGCTTTAGGTATTGGAGATGATGCGGCGCTGATAGACAGTGGAGATCATTATACGGTGCTATCTACTGATATGCTATTGGAAGGAATTCATTTCGATCTATCATTTATGCCATTGCAGCATTTAGGGTATAAGGCTGTGGCTGTGAATGTTTCTGATATTGCTGCTATGAATGCTGTTCCTAAGCAAATTACCGTAAGCCTAGGATTGAGTAACCGGTTCTCAGTGGAGGCGGTAGAGGAGCTTTATAAAGGAGTGAGGGCAGCTTGTGATAGTTTTAAGGTTGATTTGGTAGGAGGAGATACTACTTCTTCCGGTAGTGGCCTGGTAATATCAGTAACGGCAGTGGGCGTAGCAGATAAAAGCCTGATATCTAAAAGAAGCGGTGCTCAGATAGATGATGTGATCTGTGTTACAGGTGACTTAGGAGGTGCTTACATGGGGTTACAAGTGCTAGAAAGAGAGAAGCAGGTGTTTATGGCTAACCCTAATATGACCCCACAATTAGAAAAGTACGATTATATAGTGCAAAGGCAATTAAGACCTGAGGCTAGAATGGATATCATACATGAGTTGAAAGATCTGAAAGTGGTGCCTTCGGCGATGATTGATGTTTCTGATGGGTTGGCTTCAGAGCTGTTTCATATCAGCAAGCAATCTCAGGTGGGTATGAAAATTTATGAAGATAAGTTGCCTATAGATAAGCAGACGTATGATACCGGTTATGAACTGAATATTGACGCTACTACAGCTACTTTAAATGGAGGAGAGGATTATGAACTTCTGTTTACAGTGTCTAAGGCGGATATGGAGAAGTTGAAAAAACACCCTGATATTCATTTTATAGGCTATGTGCAGGAGCAGAGTGCTGGTAATATCATGATCACTAAAGGCGAGAGAGAAGTGGCCTTACAAGCACAGGGCTGGAATCACTTTAATAATTAATGAAATTATAATGAGTTATCTCTAAAGCACAGCTAGCCTTAGAGATAACTTATTTTTTTAATCTATAGGATAAGGGATATAGACGAAATTGGTGAAATCCTCATCTATTACAAAAAGGCAGCAAAACTCATCAGGATCTTTGTAAGCTTCTTTAAATTGCTCAATAGCTTCATCACTTACTATTTCTCTTTGTATAAACTCATCCAAATAAGAGGCATTATAGTTCCAATTTACAGCTAGCTCAGTTTTTCCAATTAATAATTGGCCAATAGGTAGCTCTATTTTTGATATTGGGAATATAGGATAATCAGAGAACTTTCTTTTTCTAATCTGGTAGGAGGCTTCTTTTAGTGTGTCAGCCACCACCACAAAGTCTTCCGAGATTTGGCCCAGATACTTTCCGTTTAGTTCCGGATCGTTGTTCATAGCAATTTCTGAATTTTAGTGATATGCAAAATTAATAAAACCATTGGTTTTAGCAGTTATTCTAATTACGGTGTATGCAGAGAATTGTTTAATTGTGGCGCATCCACTCTTCAGTAAAGGCTTTTATCTGCGGAAAAAATTCATCAAACTCTTCTTTAAACTCTTTATTAAAAGCTACCAGGTCATCTGCTGCTTGTTCCATTTTAGAAAGAAACTTAGTGCGGTGAGAAAGTCCTGTTAAGGCACTGTCTATGCCTTTAACCTCCCTATAGTTAAGCAACCAGTTGCCACGCTCCATGTAACCAAACATTTCATTAGCTTTTGCAGGTATTAGTGTAGATAGTTTGTTTATAGATTGATATACCTGAGAGGAGAAATCTTCTAAACTGGCGTGGTGGTATTCTTGCCATTGAGATGCTAGGAAGTAATCATAGAATAAGTCTACAATTACGCCGCTGTAATGCCTGTATTTTTCAGAAAGGCGTCTTTTACTTTGGATTACCACAGGGTGCGTGTCAGTGTATTCGTCGATTTGCCTGTGCAGTAAAATTCCTTTTTTTAGATCACCTGCATATTGCTCATACCTTTTACCTTTCACAAAATCACCGATAAGGTTTCCTACCAGTATCTTAGTGTTGTCTCCTGATAAATAAGCGTGTGCAAGTAAATTCATAATAAACGTTAAGCGATAAAGTAAATGATAATCTTGAATAATGTCATCATGAGACCTGACATTTGTTTTGGTCGCACCAAGAAGAATGACATATCATTAGATCGAAAGAATACATCAATCCATTGTTTTAAGGTAGATTTTCACAAATACCAGCCAACTTGGATTGTCTAGTCTTTGCATTCCATTGCTTAGGGTCCTTACTTTTTGGCAATAGATCAAAAAAGTGACAAAAAACTCTTTCTTGCTGAGAGGTCTTCCGCTTACTGAAATATTTCATAGCCATGAACTGCCACTAAGGACTTGAGAAAAGCCTGTTTTTCTATATTATTTCACCTCAAGGCGGTACAGCAAGATGAAAACACAGCCGTGTCAAAATGTGGACGATCGGTAGTGAGTCATAATTTGATTACACCTCAATAGTTTCGGCCTTTTCATATTACGTGCTATTTGCTTATGTTTTCACAGTACTGTCATTAGTCAAGGCAGGTTGTTTCATGTTAATTTCAGGTAGATGCTATAATTAGTGGTATAATTAATGAAATTCAGATATATTTATCGCTGATCCTTTCATAGCAGTATTGATAAGGTTATATTTATTAAAGTCACGTTTGTATGCCAGAAGATGTATATGGTCAAGCATTGTTAGATTATCATAACGGTACTTTTGAACCACCTCTCCTTATTCATAATAATTACGGAGAGCCCGAAGAGATGCCAGTGGAGGTGTTTTTTAGGGAGCCGGATGATCTTTCTGATATGGAAAATTACGCTATTGAATTATGTGATGGTGTGGTGCTTGATGTAGGAGCTGGAGCTGGTGTTCATACCTTGATATTACAAGATATGCATCATACTGTGGCTTTAGATAGCTCTAAGAAAGCATGTAAGGTGATGAGTCAGCGGGGAGTTAAAAATATTGTACATTGTGATTTGTTGAAATATCGTCCAGATCGTAAGTATGATACTATCCTTATGCTGATGAACGGAACCGGAATATTAGGAACACTACGGGCATTTAAAAATTTCCTCACTTTTGCCAGAACGCTACTTGCTGAAAATGGCCGTATAATTATAGATTCCAGTGATATTGAATACCTGTACGAAGAAGGAGAGTATCCAGATTATTATTACGGGCAAGTAGAATATCAGTTTGAATACAAACAGGAACAAGGAGAGCTTTTTAAATGGCTTTATATTGATCAGGATACCTTGCAGCGTGTAGCTGCAGAAGTAGGATGGGCTACTTATGTGGTATTTGAGGGAGAGGAGGACGAGTACCTGGCAGTACTTCAGCCGTTTAGTTGATTAGAAGAAACTAAACCTAAAACCTAACCTTTTATGAATGATAAGTCCGAAGAACCCGGTCTAAGGAAAGTACTGCGTCCGGTCCATTTATGGGCTATAGCCGTTGGCCTCGTTATTTCAGGAGAATATTTTGGGTGGAATTATGGCTGGGGTGTATCAGGAACCGTTGGTTTTCTGATAGCTACTCTCATAGTTACTCTCATGTATGTCACCTTTATATTTAGCTTTACTGAGCTTACCTCTTCTATACCTCATGCCGGAGGTCCATTTGCCTATTCTTATCGCGCCTTTGGCTTTATGGGAGGTTTTATTGCTGGCTATGCCACTTTAATAGAATTTTTATTTGCCCCGCCGGCCATAGCGCTGGCTTTGAGTAGTTATCTGCACTTTTTGCATCCAGCCATTCCTATTTTGCCTACTGCTATACTATGTTTTGTGGTTTTTACAGGTGTTAACTTATTAGGGATTAAGGAGTCTGCCGTTTTTTCTTTGATAGTTACTCTGCTGGCTGTGGCTGAGCTCATGTTGTATATGGGGTTGGTGGCTCCTGATTTTGAAATAAACACTTTTATGAGCGAGCCTATGCCTTTTGGCTGGTCAGGTGTGTTTGCTGCGTTACCTTTTGCTATATGGTTTTATCTGGCTATAGAAGGTGTGGCTATGGTGGCTGAAGAGGTGGAAGATCCTAAAAAGAACATCCCGAAAGGGTATATTTATAGTCTTATTACACTGGTTTTACTCGCGCTGGGAGTAATGTTGCTTACAGGAGGAGTAACCAGCTGGAGGAACCTGAGTGATATAGATTACCCACTTCCTGAAGCGCTAAGTGTAGTGCTGGGTAAAGATAATTCTTGGACTAAATTATTTGCGAGTATTGGCTTATTCGGATTGATAGCTTCTTTTCATGGTATAATTATAGGTTATTCCAGGCAGCTATTTGCCTTGGCTAGGGCAGGGTATTTACCATCTTTCTTAGGTAAAGTAAATCAAAAATTCAGAACGCCACATTGGGCTTTGGTAGCTGGCGGCGTAGTTGGCTGTCTGGCTTTGCTATCAGGAACTACCGATCAGGTGATAATCATGAGTGTGCTCGGAGCTTTAGTGATGTATGTCATCAGTATGGTCAGTCTTTTTGTGTTAAGAAAAAAAGAACCAGACCTTGAAAGACCCTTTAAGGCGCCGTTTTATCCTTTGTTTCCTGCTATTGCATTATTGCTTTGCTGCGTAAGTCTAGGTGCTATTATTTGGTATAATCCATTTCTTAGTTTGATTTTCTTTCTATCGCTGATCGTTATTATGATTGTGTATGTTGTGTTAGGTAAGCATAAAAACAAAATAAAGGCAGATTTATTATTGGAAAAAGAAATTTAGGGTTATGATTTATAAGTATACCGTAAAAAATAATACCTACAATTTTGAGAGCCTTCGGGAGCTCATGGCTAAAGCTTCACCGCATCGTTCAGGTGATGTGCTGGCAGGTGTGGCAGCTAAAACCTATGAAGAGCGCATTGCAGCACAGATTGTGCTGGCCGATGTGCCTTTAAAACAATTCCTCATCGAGCACCTTATTGATTATGAAAAAGATGAAGTGACCCGTCTTATTATAGATACGCATCATAAAGAAAGATTTGAAAAGGTGAGTTCTTTTACGGTAGGCGATTTAAGAGATTGGCTGCTTTCTGAAGAAATTGCAGGAACAGATATTGCTGACTTATCGCCTGGATTAACCCCGGAAATGGTGGCGGCAGTAAGTAAGCTTATGAGAAATCAGGAGTTAATTGCTGTGGCTAAAAAGTGTGAAGTGGTAAGTCGCTTTAGAAACACATTGGGCTTAAAAGGCTGTTTTTCTACCCGATTGCAGCCTAATCACCCTACGGATGATATAAAAGGAATAGCCGCCAGCATTTTAGATGGACTGATGTATGGCAGTGGAGACGCGGTAATTGGGATTAACCCAGCTAGCGATAGCCCATCAAGAGTAAGGCAGTTACTTGAAGTGTTGGATATGTTTATTCAAAAATATGAAATACCTACTCAGACCTGCGTGCTTTGCCATGTTACTACCACCATGGAAATTATAGAGGCTAAAGCGCCAGTAGATCTTAATTTTCAATCAATAGCAGGAACGGAAGCTGCCAATAAGAGCTTCGGGATTGATCTTAAACTTTTAGATGAGGCTTTGGAAGCCACTCGCTCTCTAAAACGAGGCACGGTAGGGGATAATGTCATGTACTTTGAAACAGGTCAGGGGAGCTGCTTTTCGGCAGGAGCTCATCATGATCTGGATCAGCAAACTTGTGAAGTAAGAGCTTATGCAGTGGCCAGGAGGTATAGTCCGCTGCTAGTTAATACTGTGGTAGGTTTTATTGGTCCAGAATATCTATATGATGGTAAGCAGATTATAAGAGCAGCCTTAGAGGATCATTTCTGCGGTAAGCTAATGGGCTTGCCTATGGGGGTGGACATTTGCTATACGAATCACGCGGAGGCCGATCAGGATGATATGGATAACCTGCTGACACTGTTGGGAGTGGCAGGCTGCAATTACATTATGGGCGTTCCTGGTGCCGATGATATTATGCTGAATTATCAGTCTACGTCTTTTCATGATGCCCTGTATGTAAGGCAGGTGCTGGGCTTGAAGCCCGCTCCGGAGTTTGAAAAGTGGTTGCTAAACTTTGGTATCATGGATGAACAAGGTAAGATAAGTAATGCTCAATCGGCACATCTTTTAGAAAGTCTAAACCATTTATAATTATGGATAAACCTGCGCCTAATAATCAACCAGACCAATGGAAGAGCTTGAAAGAATATACTTCAGCCCGAATAGTTTTAGGGAGAAATGGCACTAGCATACCTTTGAAAGAGTCGTTGGCTTTTCAAATGGCTCATGCACATGCCAGAGATGCCGTTTATTCTCATTTAGATATTGAAAAGCTAAAAGTGGAGGTGGAGGCCTTGCCTCAGCAGGTGATTTGTGTAAGCAGTAAGGTCGAAAATAGAGAGCAATATTTAAAACGGCCCGATCTAGGCAAATTTTTAAATGATGCCTCTGCTAAGAAATTAGATGAAATTAATGATTCAGGCTCTGAAGTGGTGATCATCCTGGCAGATGGACTTTCTTCTTCAGCGGTGAATAAGCATGCAGTACCACTATTAAAAGAGTTGCTGCCGAAACTACAGGACGCTCATAAAACAGTAGCACCTATCATTATTTCAGAGCAGAGCAGGGTAGCTTTAGCTGATGACATTGGAGAAAGGCTAAATGCAGGACTTTCGCTCATACTTATAGGGGAAAGGCCTGGGTTAAGCTCCCCGGAGAGCCTTGGTGCTTATCTCACCTATAAACCTAAAAAAGGCCTTACTGATGAAAGTAGAAACTGTATTTCCAATATCAGGCCTAATGGCTTGGTGTACCCGGCTGCGGCAGATAAAATCTTTTATATTATTCAGGAGGCCTTTTCTAAGAAAATATCTGGCGTGAAACTCAAAGACAATATGGGGAATCTCAATGCCTGACTTGTGATATTGGTTTTTTGATTATATTTTACTTTATGAAAAAGATCTACCTACTCCTATTGAGCTTATTGATGGTGAATGCTCTCTATGCCCAACAAACATTGATTTATTGTGGAAACCTGATAGATGGCAAAAGTGACAAGGTGCAGCAGGAGATGACTATTTTGGTGGTGGATGAAGAAATTGTAGAAGTAAAAAAGGGATACGCTAAGCCAGCCTCAGGAGATCAAATCATCGATCTAAAAGACAAAACAGTTTTGCCAGGACTGATGGACATGCATGTTCACCTGGAGGGAGAGGCCAGCCCAACTTCTTATATTGATGAGTTTAAGTTAAATGAGGCTGATATTGCTTTTAATGCCACGGTATACGCTAAGCTTACGCTAATGGCTGGGTTTACTACGGTTAGAGATCTGGGTGGAAGCGGAGTTAATACGGCTTTGAGAGATGCCATTAATTCAGGCAAGGTAATAGGGCCTAGAATATATTCTGCAGGTAAGTCCATAGCTACTACTGGCGGCCATGCGGATCCTACTAATAGTTACAGACATGATCTGATGGGAGACCCAGGCCCGCATGATGGTGTTATTAATGGGCCATATGAGGCAAGAAAAGCGGTGCGCCAGAGATATAAAAATGGAGCAGATGTAATAAAAATAACCGCTACAGGTGGCGTACTGAGTGTTGCTAAAGATGGCTCTGGCCCTCAATTTCAAATGGATGAGTTGGAGGCCATTGTACAGACGGCTAATGAATATGGAATGATCACCGCAGCGCACGCACATGGAGCTGAAGGGATGAAACGTGCCGTACAGGCAGGAATTACTTCTATTGAGCATGGTACCCTAATGACTCCTGAGATTATGGATTTGATGAAAGAAAAAGGCACCTATTATGTGCCTACCATTTCGGCTGGCAAGTTTGTAGCGGAAAAGGCAAAAATTGAGGGTTTTTATCCTGCGCTGGTAGTGCCTAAAGCATTAGCTATTGGCCCGAAAATACAAAGCACCTTTGCAGAAGCTTATAAAAGAGGTGTTAACATTGTTTTTGGTACAGATGCAGGAGTATTCCCTCATGGAGATAACGGAAAGGAATTTGGATATATGGTGGAAGTAGGAATGCCTCCGATGAAGGCTATTCAGGCTGCAACCATTATTCCTGCGCAAATGCTTAGAATTGATCAGAAATATGGCTCTATTGAAAAAGGTAAAATGGCAGACATTATAGCTGTAAATGAAAATCCATTAGAGAATATCCACACTATGGAAGAAGTGGTGTTTGTGATGAAGGGCGGTGAAGTTTTAAAGAGGTAGGGTAGGCAGAGGATTTATAGCTCTGCCAGGTGATTCTTTAATTATCACTCAAAAAATTCTTCTGTTTATATTTAAAACTCAAGTATGAAAGAACATCTCCAAACGAATTGATGCCAGGCATAAGCTCCTGAGGAACCTCACGGCCATTCATGCGAGCCAGTAGCAATCCATAAATCCCATTTAAGCATATTTGAACTTCATCTGTAATTTGCCCTTGAGCTATTTCAAGACTTTCTTTTATATAAGGAGCAGCGTTATCATAAATTTTTTTAAACTCTTCATTGCTAGTCTTTAGATCATCCATCATTCTTGATAGGTGTTCTACATATTTTTGTACGGTTGATAAATGGCCCTTTTCATGTATCTCTTCCTTTTTCATTTGAGCCATTATTTCTAGGTACCACTCTGCCATTTCAGCCTTCTCTTCCTCACTTACGGGGAAGTGTTTTATTACGTATTGTTTAATGAGCTCAATGTCAAATTCATATACTCTGATCAGATCTTCGGTCTGGTACATGTAAATAATATATTCTGAAATGTTGTTCTGCTTTTTATTTTCGGCTATGTTCATACTGATCAGTTTTTTGAAAGAAATACAAATATTAAAAACTTGAGATTAATGACTTTAATTTTCTGTTAATAATTAGTATTCTGCAATGTTAGTTAAGTACATATAAATATCTACCTTTGCACTTTTAAATTCTGCCAGTTAGAATCATATAGAGAGGAAACATTCATACATGGAGCAAATAAGAAACTTTTGTATAATAGCCCATATTGACCACGGTAAAAGTACGCTGGCCGACAGGCTTTTACAATCAACAGGAACTGTAAACGAACGCGATATGCAGGCGCAGTTGCTTGATGATATGGATTTGGAGCGTGAGCGTGGTATCACTATTAAAAGTCATGCTATTCAGATGGACTATGTTCATGAAGGGCAGACTTATACTTTAAACCTGATAGACACTCCAGGGCACGTAGACTTTTCTTACGAAGTGTCACGTTCTATAGCTGCCTGCGAAGGCGCTTTGCTCATAGTAGATGCCGCTCAGGGTATTGAGGCTCAGACTATTTCTAACCTTTATCTGGCTTTAGAACACGATCTGGAAATAATTCCTGTGCTTAATAAAATTGACCTTCCTAGCGCTATGCCTGAGGAGGTTACTGATGAGATTGTAAGTCTTATCGGGTGTGATCCTACTGACGTTATTCATGCCAGTGCTAAAGAAGGAATAGGTATTACTGATATCCTTGAGGCTATCATTCATAGAATTCCTGCACCCAAAGGCGATCTTCAAAAACCATTAAAGGCGATGATCTTCGACTCTGTATTTAATCCATTCAGAGGAATAGAAGTATACTTCAGAGTATTTGATGGTGAAATTAATAAAGGAGACAAAGTAAAGTTTGTAAATACAGGTAAAACCTACGAAGCAGATGAGATTGGGGTGCTAAAATTACAGCAGCAGCCAAAAGATACCATCAAAGCCGGCAACGTAGGATATATCATCTCAGGTATTAAAGTGGCCAAAGAGGTGAAGGTTGGAGATACCATCACTCATGTTAATAAGCCATGTGAGGCTGTAAAAGGTTTCGAAAATGTGAAGCCAATGGTATTTGCGGGTATTTATCCTGTAGAAACTAGTGAGTTTGAAGAGCTTAGGGCTTCTATGGAGAAACTTCAGCTCAACGATGCTTCATTGATATGGGAACCTGAAACATCTGCCGCTCTGGGATTTGGGTTCCGATGTGGTTTCCTGGGAATGCTGCATATGGAAATTGTGCAGGAAAGGCTTGAACGTGAGTTTGATATGACGGTAATTACTACCGTTCCTTCAGTTCAGTTTCATGCAGTGAAATCAGATGGCACCATTATTAAAATTAATGCTCCTTCAGAAATGCCGGAGCCGAATACTATCTCTCATATAGAAGAGCCTTTCATAAGAGCTCAGATAATCACTAAAGATGAGTTTATAGGTAATATCATCAGTCTTTGTATGGACAAGAGGGGTATTATTAAAAATCAGGTTTACCTAACTACAGAAAGGGTAGAGCTTACTTTTGAGCTGCCTCTATCTGAAATTGTATTTGACTTCTTCGATAAACTAAAGACACTGTCTAAAGGATACGCTTCTTTGGATTACGAACTTATTGGTTTCAGGCAATCTACTATGGTGAAACTTGATATTATGCTTAATGGTGATAGAGTAGATGCTCTTTCAGCCATTGTGCATAGAGACAAGGCGTATGAATGGGGTAAGAGATTGTGCGAAAAACTGAGAGAGCTTATCCCTCGTCAAATGTTTGAGATCGCTATTCAGGCCTCTATTGGAACTAAAATCATCGCCAGAGAATCAGTGAAAGCCATGAGAAAGAACGTATTGGCAAAATGTTATGGTGGTGATATTAGCCGTAAGAGAAAACTTCTGGAGAAGCAGAAGAAGGGTAAGAAGCGTATGAGACAGGTCGGTAACGTAGAGATACCGCAAGAGGCATTTATGGCTGTATTGAAATTAGATTAACATTTTATATTCAAATAAATAGTAAATATTTCTAATGTCTGGAGAAACTATCATTCTTGACGGTAAAAAAGTTGCCGATGATATTAAAGAGGAGATTGCAGAACAAGTAACAAAAATAGTTGATCAGGGAGGTAAGAGGCCTCATTTGGCTGCTATACTAGTAGGGGATGATGGTGCTAGTCATACCTATGTAAATAATAAGATTAAGTCTTGTAAAAAAGTAGGGTTCGAATATACGCTGCTTAATTTTCCTGATAGCATTAGTGAAAATAAACTCATGTCAGAGATTGAGCGTATAAATGCTGATGATGATATTGATGGTTTAATAGTGCAGTTGCCATTGCCAGAGCATATTTCATCTACTAAGGTTACAGAAAGAATAATGCCTGAGAAAGATGTAGATGGTTTTACTAACCTTAATTATGGTAAAATCACCTCCAAAAACCCTGGGTTAATGCCTGCTACTCCTTACGGAATTGTGGAGCTATTGAAAAGGTATGATATAGATATTCAGGGTAAGCATTGTGTGATGGTGGGTAACAGCCGCACAGTGGGGGCGCCAATGAGCATTATCATGTCTTACCATGAAAATGCTACAGTCACCGTTTGTCATATTCATACCAACAATCTTGAAGAGCATACAAAAAAGGCAGATATCCTCATTGTAGCAACTGGTAAGCCAGGTCTTATTAAAGGAGATATGGTGAAAGAAGGGGTAATTGTGGTAGACGTAGGTATTACCAGAATAGCTTCTGATGAAGCCTCTAAAGGGTATGTTTTGAAGGGTGATGTTGAATTTGATGAGGTAGCGCCTAAGTCAAGCTACATCACACCTGTTCCTGGTGGAGTAGGTCCTATGACTATTGCTTCTTTGTTGCTAAACACTTTAAAGGCGTCTCAGAGTAGAGCAAAGAGTAAAGTGGTTTAATTCCTTTTTCTTTATGGTATTTCTCGTTTCAGATTCATAAGTTTACTATGAACGAAACAACATGAAATTTTTTACCATACTAATAGGTTGCCTTTTTTGCTTTTTAGGGTCTTCTTTCGCTCAGTTTCATACTAAGTCAAAGAAGGCTATTGCGTATTATAGAGAAGCGGATAATCACCGTGTAAGAGCTCAGTATCAGGCCGCTGAAGAATTCCTTCGGCTGGCCTTGAAAAAAGATGATGAATTTCAAGAGGCGTATATGCTTCTGGCATTGGTTTATCAGTCTACTGGCCGGCTAGAGGAAGCAGAGAAGCAAATGACTCATGCCATCTCTCTAGATGAAAAAAATCCCCTAGTATTATTTGAACTATCTAAGCTCTATTTAAGGCTTGGGAAGTATCATGAGGTGCTTGAAACCATAAATAGCTATCTGGCATCTTCACCTACCAATAGAAATCGAATAAGAGATGCAAAAAAGATAAAGGAGAATGCAGAATTTGCTGTTCAAAATTTGAATGACCCTTCTTTATTTAATCCCCATCCGCTAAGTGATACTGTTAATGCCTTTCCTACGCAATATTTTCCGATAGTTACAGTAGAACAAAACGCTATTATATTTACTCGCAGGTTAGGAGCATCTATGGATTATGATGAAGATCTGGTTATAAGCTATAAACAAGAAGATGGTAGCTGGGGCTTCGCTAAGGGCTTGTCCAGAACTATTAATACCGATGGTAATGAGGGAACCTGTACCTTGTCGGCTGATGGGCGAACTCTGATATTTACCTCATGCTTTGGTAGACCTGGTTATGGTAGTTGTGACCTATATATGAGTAAAAAAATCGGAGATGATTGGACTGATCCTATTAATCTAGGGCCAAAGATTAATACTCGGGCCTGGGAGTCTCAACCCTCGCTTTCGGCTGATGGTCGCACACTTTATTTTGTCTCCAACAGACACCGTGGAGACGTGGGTCATAGAGATATATATGTAAGTTATAAAGATGAGAACGATGAGTGGACATCTCCAGAGAACTTAGGAGAGGCTGTAAATACTATTGGAGAGGAGGTCTCGCCTTTTATTCATCCGAATGGAGTAACATTATATTTTGCCTCTAATGGACATACAGGTTTTGGTGGGTATGATATTTTTAGTTCTGAGAAAACAGAAGATGGTTGGTCTCCTGCTAAAAATGTGGGATACCCTATAAATAATAGTGAAGATCAGCTGTCGCTATATATTACGGCGGATGGTACTAAGGGGTATTATTCGCATGAAGATTTGTTAGTTGATCAAAGGAGAAGCATACTCTATGAGTTTGATGTGCCAGCTGATTCAAGGATAAAATATAAGACTTCCTACGTTAAAGGTCAGGTGTTCAATGCTAAAACCAAAGCTCCCATCAGTGCTAAAATTGAACTATTTGATTTGAAAAGAAATAAAAAAGTCTCTCAAGTAAGTTCTGACTCAATAAGTGGAGATTACCTTATCGTTTTGACAGAGGGAGCTCAATACGGGCTCTATGTTGAGAAAAGTGGCTATTTGTATAAAAGCCTTTCCTTTAACTATGAGAAACGAACCGAAGAACCTGTTACTGTGGATATCTATCTTGATCCAATTAGTTTAGGAATGAAGGTGGTATTAAACAATATTTTCTTTGAGTTAGATAGCTATGAGTTGCATAACGCATCTTCAACTGAATTAAATAGATTAATAGATTTTTTGGATAAAAACCCCTCTGTAAAAGTGGAAATCGGTGGTCATACCGATGATTTAGGCTCGAAAGAATATAATCAGAAGCTTTCATTGAGAAGAGCTCGGTCTGTTTATGATTACTTGATAAAAAATGGAGTTACTCCCAAAAGACTTACTTACAAGGGATACGGACAGTCTATCCCGGCTTACCCTAACACCACCGATGAAAACCGTCAGCTCAATCGTAGAATAGAGTTTAAAGTGATGAATTAAGGTAAAACGCCCTTATGTGGTAAAAAGCTTTCTTTTACCATATTTTGTTTTGTTTTTGAGGTTATTTTCGATAAAATATTATTTAATTTTTGAATATTTCATGAAATAATATTTATATTGAATGCAGATGTACTAACAAACATTTAAAAACTAAACAAAACAATATGAAAAACTTTTTACTATTGAGCTTTTTGCTGCTGTTTCTATTCTCGTCTAACCAGACGTGGGCGCAGCAACGAACGGTCTCTGGGAAGGTGACCTCATCGTCCGACGGCGTTGCTCTGCCGGGAGTCAATGTAGTCGTGAAGGGTACCACCACAGGTACGGTAACTGATATTGATGGTAACTATACTTTATCCGTTCCTTCTGACGGGGGAGTACTTACATTTTCTTTTATAGGATTAGCGTCTCGTGAAGTACAAATAGGTTCACGATCATCCATAAACGTTGAAATGGATGAGGATGCGAAGCAATTGAATGAGGTGGTGGTTCAAGCCTATGGTCAGCAATCTGAAAAACTTAATATTCAGCAAGTTGAAACTGTTGGATCAAATGCCATAGAAAATAGACCAATACTGAGTCCTCAGGAGGCTTTGCAAGGGCAAGCTGGAGGTGTTCAGGTTATGGGGTCTTCTGGTACGTTAGGTACGGCTCAAAATGTGAGGATTCGAGGTGTAACCTCGATAACTTCTGGAACACAACCATTATATGTAATTGATGGAGTGCCTCTTAATGATAACTCAGCAGGAGGAACGGGTTATTCTGGGACAGCAGGAGGTGGTTCTGCTCTAAACCCAATATTTGACCTTAACCCCAATGATATTGAGTCTATGACGGTTTTGAAAGATGCATCAGCTACCGCTCTTTATGGGTCAAGGGGTGCTAATGGGGTAATAATTATTACAACAAAAAAAGGTGCACGAGGTGAGAAAACTAAATTCTCAGCTAACTATTTTACTGGTTGGTCAGAGGCTACGGTATTTAAAGATGTACTAAGCGCAGATCAATTTAGGCAATTCCGAGCTGACTACAGTACAGCTACTGGTACTCCAGCAACTCCGGAAGATTTTAATCAAGGCGGATTTGATTGGTTAGATGGTGTTACTAAGACAGGAAGAACGAATTCATATAGTATGTCTGCCAGAGGAGGAACTGAAAAAACAGCTTTTTATGTAGGAGGTACATACATGAATGCTGATTCATATCAAATAGGAAATGAAGTAGAAAAGTTGAATGGTCGCTTTAATTTGTCACATCAAGCGAGCGATGCAGTAAGCTTAGGTTTTAACTTAGGTATTTCTAGATTAGATAATGATAGATTTTTTCAAGAAAACTCTACAGGTTCACCTTTAACAGTAGCTTATTTACAGCTACCATATGTGGAGCCTTTAGATGAAGATGGCAACCCCACGAATGCTGGTTATGGTAACCCTATTTACGAGCAAGAAATGAATAAATTTCAGTTTATCTCTAGAAGGAATACTGGAAATATTTATTTGCAGGTGAAGCCTATAGAGAATTTGATTTTGAAAACAGACTGGGGAATTGATATGATCCAAACAGAAACAACTTCTCGTGATGTTGACTTCTTTAGTCCGGGAGGATATGCATATAAAGCTGTTGTGCAGGATAATAAATGGTTAAATACGAATACAGCAAATTATAATTTCGGCTTTGGGGAAAGTAATTTTTCTGTATTAGCAGGATTTAGTTTTGAAACCTCTAAAAGGAATGATATTACTGTTGAAGGGTCAGGTTTCGTTTCTGATGAATTGCCAAATGTTGGTTCTGCAGGTACTCCAACTACAACTTCGGCTACAGGGGCAGAATGGGCCCTCTTCTCAACATTCGGTCGTTTAAATTATGATTTAAAAAATAAATATCTTTTCGAGGCAAGTATCAGAAGAGATGGTTCTTCAAGATTTGGAAGCGGCAATAGATTTGGGGTGTTTTGGGCTGTGTCTGGTGGATGGTTGATTAGTGATGAAGATTTTTTTCCTGAATCAGGACTAATTAGCTTCTTGAAGTTGACGAGTAGTTATGGTACGAGTGGTAACGATAGGATAGGGAACTATGCTTCTTTAGGACTTTACACTGGGGGTAGAGACTACAATGGTAACCCTGGTATAGAAGCTTCTCAAGCGGCTAACAGTGATTTGACTTGGGAGCAAACAGCACAATTGGATATAAGCTTAGATGCTAGGTTTTTCAGTGATAGGTTGAGAGTTAATGCTAGTTGGTATCAAAAAAATACGACTGACTTACTTTTGTCTGTTCCTGTTCCAAGAACCACTGGCTTTACTTCTAGAATCCAGAATATTGGAGAGGTGGTAAATAGAGGTATTGATCTTACTATAGCAGGTGATGTCATTGACAACAATGGGTTGAAGTGGACAATAACGGGTAATTTAGGTTATTTGCATAATGAAGTGTTGTCTCTTCCTGAAGGAAGTAGTGAAGATCTTGATGGTAATAAATTCGTAACTCAGGCATCATTTAGTTCTCAAAGAGCAGTAGAGGGTAGATCAATCAATGAGTGGTTTTTAGTTAGATATAAAGGCGTTAATCCTGAAACTGGAGACCCCGAATGGCTTGATAAGAATGGAGAGGTTACGAATACACCGAATAATCCTGATGACCGTGTATTCGCTGGATCTGCCTTGCCTAAGTTTACAGGAGGTTTAACAAACCAATTATATTATAAAGGCTTTGACTTGAGAGTTTTTGTGAATTTTGTTTCTGGGGGTAAAACTTACTTAGCAGATAATGAATTCTCGAATAATATAGCTAGTGGTGGGTTTAACCATACTAGAGATGTGCTTAATTACTGGACTAAGCCAGGAGATAAGACTTTCGCTCCTTACCTTGGTAGCGAATACATAGCTAACTTTGACAACGAGTCAACATTACACTTATTTGATGCTAGTTATATAAGGGTGAAAAATATTACTTTAGGCTATAAGATTCCTCAGAATATCCTTGAAAAAAGTCGTTTCTTATCAGATGCCAGAGTATATGCTATGGTTCAAAATGCATTTACATTCGCGAGTGATTTGATGGATGAGGGGACAGACCCTGAAGTTAGTAATGGAGGAACTTCAAGTAATTCAGCTCAAGCAGAATCTTTCTATACTTCTCCACAATCTCGAACATTTACCGTAGGTGTTTCACTAGGATTTTAATTGATGAATATTATGAAATATAAATTTATATATATCGTATTAGCACTATTGGCAATTCAAGCTTGTAGTGAAAAAGATTTAGAATTGTTCCCTGAGCAATCTTTGTCGGATGAGTCTGCATTTGCAGATGCGAATGCTGCTCAAGGGGTTTTATTTGGGACTTATAATCTATTACAAGATTTGCATGTCTTTGGTTCACAGCCACAAATTGTGTCAGATTATTGTACGGATAACGTGAATTTTGTAGGCTCGTTCCCCTCGCTTCAAGAATTTAACCTATATACAGTGGCGGCAAGTAACTCTACTGTGACTGAAGTGTGGCAAGATACCTATGAAGCGATCTTATCGTCTAATGCAATAATTGCTAATGTTCCTAATATTGAAGACCCTACTTTAACTGAGGAAAGGGCTAATTCTTTAATCGGAGAAGCTCACTTTATTAGGGCTATTTGTTACTTTTTATTGGCGGATATATATGCTCAGCCTTATCAGGTTGAATCGGGAAATAATCTGGCGGTTCCATTAGTAACAGAACCATTTACAGGAGAAATTATTCTTTATGAGAGGGCTACGCTAAATCAGATACACGCATTAATCGAATCTGATTTATTAGAGGCCCAAGCGTTGCTTCCAGAAGTTATAGCGCAGGGAAGGGCCTCAAGTATAGCTGCTGCTGCTTTATTAAGTAGGTTAAAACTGTATAGAAATGAGTATGCTAAAGCTATTGAGTATGCAGATGTTGTAATGGCGTCTAGTAAGTATAGTATGGCTACTGATTTTACTTTCTATAATAGGTTAAGTCCAGAAATTATTTTTTCTATAGAAAATACAGCCATTGATTTTGAAAATCAAGGAGATGAAGAGTCTGGTTCAGGATCTTGGGATGACTATTATGTTGGAAGTACTGATGGTGGTAGGGGAGATTGTCCTTTTTCTAAAGATTTAATGAATGCTTTTGAGGCTGAAGCGGGTGATAGGAGGTATGATTTAAAGGAGCCAGGTAAGACGTTTAGTGGAGAAGATGCCATTTTTACAACAAAATATAATGATGGTGTAAATAATACTAGTGATCCTGCCTTGATAAGATACACCGAAATTATGCTTAATAAAGCCGAAGCTTTGGCTGAGCTAAATGGAGTGGATGCTGAGGCTATTTCTTTGCTCAATATGGTTCGATCGAGAGCTGGGCTTGAGAGTAGAACAGTAGCTGATTTTGGTAGCGGTTCTGCTCTTGTAAGTGCAATTTTGCTTGAGAGGCGTAAAGAGCTAGCTTTTGAAGGTCATAGAAGAATGGATTTGTTAAGAAAAGGTTTGCCTTTGAGGACATCCTCATCTGTTCCTGCTAGTGTAAAAGGTTCTCCAGGTGTTAACGTAACAGCAGGTGACCCGTTAGCTATTTGGCCCGTGCCACAGGCGGAACGTGACGTTAATCCTAATTTATAATGAAGAATATAATTGATATGAATAAATATTTGAAATATTGTATACTGGCAGTAGCTGTCTTGGGGGTATTTAGCTGTGGTGATGATGATGATGATTATCCTGCATCACAATTAGTTCCGGAATTAGGGATAGTGTATAGTGAAGGCTCACTTGGAGGTGAAGATGATGATTTGATGTTTGCGGAAGGTGATACCGCTGTCATTGTAGTAGGCTTATTTAGTGGTAGGTTAGCAACCAGTGACATTGATATTAACTGGAGTGAGAATGGAGGGCTAGATAGACGAGGTACTGTGACTATTACAGAGGGTACTAGTAGAGCAGAAATTAGATTGATTTATCCCGAGAATGAGGTGATTAATGAAGATATGGATATAGAGCTTTCTATTTCTAGTGATGGAGATATACCTGTTAAGGCAGAAAATGGTAGCTCAATAAGTTTTGAGGTTAAAGATGATAAAAAGTTTTTTTCATTAGGAAATAGAACTAGTGTTAAAGTTGATACTATTTCTATATTAGAGTCTGCTGGTATGGTGAAATTGCCTTTAAATTATCTGAGTTCCGTAAATGAAGCAGTGGATGCCAATATCACATTTACTTTTGAAGTAGATGCTGCAACTACTGCAGGGAGTAATACGGATTATAGGTTTTCTAATACTACATACTCCTACCAGGTAAACCCGAAAGATCCTAAAGATCCTTCTGTAATGATTGATTTAATAGATGATTTTGATGACGATGCTGTGGTTTATTTGAAAATAAACTTGAAGAGCGTAACAAGTTCTAATGAAGAAGTAATTTTTGTTGATTCACTTGCAAATAGTGTGGTTTACAAAATAGAAAATGATTATAAGGATTTTTCTTTTCAATCAGGTGATACGCTAATGATCAATAGTGCTGGGGTGTTCAATTTGCCAATGGCCTATACAGGAGACTTGCAAGAAAAGGTTGCTTCGGCAACCATAGATTTGCGAGGACCAGATGTTGCTGATGTTGATGAGTATTTCACCTTGGTTAATCCTGTTGGTTTTATTCAAGGAGACTCTGAAGGTGAGTTTTCTTTTGAGATTGACGGGGCTCTGTTTACTGAATTAGCTGCCGAGGAAGAAGCTACTACATATTATGTGAACTTATTTATTGCAGATATTCAGACTACAGTGGTTAGTGATGAGGTTCGTATAGCCACTGAAAATAGCGTCGTTCCAATTAAAATTATTGTGCCTCCTATAAAGAAAGAATAGTGCATAAATGCTGTTTTATGCGATTAATAATAAAAAAGGAGACCTTTTGGTCTCCTTTTTTATTAAAATATTGTCCCGTCCTAAAATGGAGTATACTTATTATTGGTCATTCTTTAACTTCTTTTAATTTGAGATCAGGTTTTTAGAATGATCTAAATTCTATAGAGAATATCCTGTCTAGTTTGTAGGCAAGCGTTATGTACGTATATAAACGCAATAATTAGCATCTTACTCTAAAAGTTTTTTTAACTATATTACTCGTAATTATTTTTGCTGAAATAGTTTCCTCATAAAACGAAGTAAATAGTCCCTTTTCTACTTATTTTTTTACTTCCTTGGCCCTGAGAGATTTCCAATACCTCTTTAAATTTCTTTGCCAATTTTAATGATTCAGAAATAGTAGTTCAGTGCATTTTTTGACTCATCTAAGTTTTCTCTATTATGATTTTTCTTGCAGGGCTTTAAATCCAAATTAAAAGTTTGATTATTGTTAAAATAAAATATAAAATTCTAACAATATGAATTAATTCAAAATAATAGTTTGATTATTATTCGTATTTAATACGTTTATCATATAGATTAGTTACGTAAAATTATTTTCTACCTAAACAAAACAAATGAGAAAGTTTTTACTACTAATTTTCATGATTGCGTCTTTGATTCTTGAGAAGGATCTATATGCGCAAGGAAAAGCGGTGTCAGGTACAGTCACTTCAGAAGAAGATGGTTCTGCGCTTCCTGGGGTCAATGTAGTACTTAAAGGTACTACAACAGGAACGGTGACTGATCTTGATGGCTCTTTCCGGTTAAATATTCCGGAGGAAAATGGAACGCTAGTGTTTTCATTTATTGGATTAAGAACCAAAGAAGTGGAAGTGGGCTCGCGTTCGAAGCTGGATGTTAAAATGTCTGCTGATGTTACGGAATTAACTGAAGTGGTTGTTACTGCGGGTGGTGTTGAGGCCCGAAAAAAGGAAATGGGGTACAGTGCTACCACCTTAAAGACGGATGATATCACTAAGGCAAAACCTGTAAATGCTGCTCAAGGCTTGACGGGTAAAGTAGCAGGGTTGCAAATTAATACCATTTCCAGTGGTGTTAATCCGAATGTAAGAGTGGTGTTAAGAGGTAACCGATCTTTAACGGGTAACAATGAAGCGTTGATAGTAATTGACAATGTTATTGTGCCTAATGATGTGTTGAGTACTTTGAATCCGCAAGATATTGAAGAAATGACAGTGCTTAATGGAGCTACGGCCGCAGCTCTATATGGTTCTGCTGCTTCTAATGGTGCATTGGTTATTACAACCAAAGGTGGCCAGGCGGGAAAACCGAAGATAAGCGTGTCGCATACGGTGAATGTTGAGAGAGTGAGTTTCTACCCTGAAATGCAGAATCAATTTGGTTCTGGTACAGCCGGCGGTTATCCTACGCAATATGTACCTTACGAGAATCAGCAATATGGACCTGCTTTTGATGGTTCTATTAGGCCGATTGGCAGAACGTTAGAAGATGGTAAAACTATTCAAGAAGTAGTTTATTCTCCTAATGATGATAAGAAAGATTTTTGGGATACGGGTGTTACTAATCAAACAGATTTTTCAATAGCTGGTGGGAGTGAGAAATCTCAAACTTATTTTTCAGTTCAATATTTAAAAACCAAAGGAACTACTCCTGAAGATGAGTACACAAGAGCTTCTTTTAGGCTAAACGGATCTCAGGATTTTAGTGATAATTTTACACTATCATACAATACGAGTTATATCAGAAATAAGTATGATATCACCACGGCTACAGCTGTTCTTTATGATAATCTTCTGCAGACCCCAGCGCACATTCCTTTAACAAAGTACGAAGATTGGGAGAATGATCCTTTTGCTAATCCTAATGGATATTATAATGAATATTATGATAACCCTTATTGGACGGTAGATAACAATAGAGAGGATAGAAAAGATAATTACTTTATAGGGAACCTTCAGCTAAAATATGATCCTTTAAAATGGTTAGGTGTTACCTATAGAATTGGTGTTACTTCCAGAACCAGAACATCCAAATATAAGTACGGTAGTTTTACTTTTTCTGATTATACTAAATCGATTTCCTCGGCTAAAACTGATATTGTTGGAGGTATGAGTGACTATAGTTTTACTTCTTCTCAAGCTATTTCTGATTTGCAAATTTTGCTAAAAAAATCTGTTGGAGATGATTGGTTCTTTAGCTTTTTAGCGGGTAATACCATAAGAATTAATCAGTCTAAAGCAATGAGCATATCAGGAGATGGGTTGGTGACTCCGGGTTTATACAATATTTCAAATAGGTTAGGTCAGCCATCAGCTTCTGAGTCAAATTATGAAGCGCGTCAAGTGGGTACTTATGGGCAATTTAAAATAGCGTTTAAAGATTATCTGTTTTTAACCGCTACAGGAAGAAATGATTGGGTTTCAATTTTGGCTCCTGATAATAGATCTTTTTTCTATCCTTCTCTAGCTCTTTCATATGTAGCCTCTGATGCTCTTGCTATTATTTCAGAGAGTAATTTTATTGATCAACTCAAGTTAAGAGCTTCATGGTCTAAGGTAGGACAGGTGAACCTGGGTAACAAAGATAATTTTGGAGCTTATGCTTTGTCCTCTACATTTAGTCCGTCAGATGGATTTCCTTATGGTAGTTTAGCTGGCTATGTGCTAAATGATCGTATTGTGTCTCCGAGCCTTAAGCCTGAGATGACTACCGGATACGAGGCAGGCGTAGACTTCTCTGTTTTAGACAACAGAGTGTCAGGTTCAGCTACATGGTATAAAACAGCAACTACGGATCAGACAGTGGCTACAGGAGTATCAACTACCACTGGCTTCTCTTCATATTTACAAAACACGGGCGAAGTTGGTAACGAAGGAATAGAAACTTTGTTGAATATCGTTGCCTACAAGAATGATAATATTCAGGTAAATGTTGGAGCCAATTATACTTATAATGATAATTGGGTGGAGTCTATTAGTAGTGACCTTACTCGCCTTCAGCTTTCTACAGGAGGAAATGCTCAGGTTTATGCCGTGAAAGGGGAGTCGTTTCCTGTCTTATTAGGAACTAGCTATAAAAAAGATGATCAAGGTCGTGTAATTGTGGATGCTGAAACCGGTTATCCTTCAACTAGTGATGATTTGGTTAATTTAGGAAATACTGTGCCTAAGCACAGATTGGGGCTAACTGGAGGTCTCAATTATAAGAATTTTAGTTTATCGGTACTCTTTGAGTATAGAGGAGGCTATAATATATTATACAATGGAGGTAGTAGTTATGATTTTTCTGGTTCTGCTATTACTACTACTTATTATAATAGAGAAAGATTTGTGTTTCCTAATTCGGTATATGAAGATCCGGAGAACCCTGGTTCGTATATCGAGAATACCAATATTACCATTGAAGATGGAGGTTCTACGTTCTGGTCAAGTGGTAGTTATCGTAGAAACGTAGCTGAGAATTATGTGGTGTCAGGAGATTATTGGAAGTTGAGAGAAGTGGCAATTAGTTATAACCTACCTGCGTCCATTTTAGCCAAAACTAAAGTGATTCAAAGTGCGAGTTTGACTTTGCAAGGTCGTAACCTGTTTTTATGGACTCCCAAGTCTAATATTTATACTGACCCTGATTTTAATTTCAGTGATGGTAATGCAATAGGGATTGTGACTTTGTCTTCTACTCCGCCTACTAGATTTTATGGAGCCACCCTTTCTCTTACATTTTAAAGAATTATAGCTTATGAAATATATTAAATACTTATTTGTCTGCGCTGCAGCACTGATAATCGTATCTTGTAATGATTTTTTAGGAGATAATGAAAATCCTAATATTCCTACAGAAGCCTCTCCTGAAGTAATTTTACCTAATGCTTTAACTAGTACGGCAGCATCCACTCGGTATTTTAGCTCAACTGCCGGATGGGTGGTGGGGATATTCGTTAATGCGGGTGGTTACGGCGGCTGGGGAGATGTGGTTTACTATAACTACACTACAGGTAGTCATTCTGGTCCTTGGGAAAGTGTTTTTGATGATCTTAATAATTATCAATACATAATAGAGCAGACAGAGGCAGATAGCACGCAAGCTTATGCTAATGGTATAGCCAAAGTAATGAAGGTTTACAATTATCAGATGCTGGTAGACTTCTATGGAGATGTGCCATATACGGGTGCATTAAGAGGGTCGGATAACCTAATGCCGACATATGATCCTCAGGAAGAGGTGTATCAAGATTTAGTTCTTACCTTAAATGAAGCCATTGATCAATTTCAAAATTCTGAGTATTCTAATTCTCCTGAAAAAATAGATGTTATCTTTAAAGGAGATATGAAATCCTGGATTCTATTTGCTAATACCTTGAAGTTGAGATTATTGATTCGGGTGTCAGGTACTACTCTTGCCTCATTTGCGAAAGCCCAATTTGCAGGTATGGAAACCATTGGTTTCTTGGATAAAGATGTAGTGGTTAATCCTGGTTATGGAGAGGTGTCTGGTCAGCAAAATCCGTATTGGGAAACATATGTGCAAAATGCTAGTGGTACTGCCTCTGGCTCAGGAAGGTCTAGTATAGCAAGTAAATATGCCTACACTTTTTATGATGGAACGAAAATAAGTGACAGGTATAGAGGTAAGGTAGTTTACAGAGAGTTTGGAGAAACTCCAATTGGTCAGCTAGGGGAGCTTAATAATAATCCAACTGCGCCAGATTCACCAAATCCAGTTTGGTTGAGTAATTATAAGAATCATGTAGGAGTGCTTAAAGGTCCTAATGCAGGTGTAGCGCTGATGTTAGCTTCAGAAAGCTATTTTCTTCAGGCAGAAGCATATTTAAAGAACTTTCTGCCGGGAGATGATGAAGCGGCTTTTAATCGTGCAATAAAAGAGTCATTCAGGTATTTATATGAAGATGCTTCAGGTAATATTGGTGCTAATGAGGATCTTGATGAGAAGGAGGAGGTAGTGTTTAATGTAGATACTGATCTGGCTGCTTATTTACAAGAGAATGATGAAAACCGCTTGGTCGATTATTCAGCCGCCGCCACCAATGAAGAGAAGCTGGAAGCTATTATAACTCAGAAATACATAGCCCTTAACTTTTTAATGGCACAAGAGGCTTGGAGTGAGTTTAGACGTACAGGTTATCCATCAGTAGCCAATGGATCAACCAACCCTGAAGCCACTTTTGCCTCGTTGTTATCTACATCACCAAGGGCTGATAGATTGCCCATCAGATTTTTATACCCGGCGAGTGAATTTCAACTGAATAGTGGTAACGTGCCTTCAGGCGTTAGTCAATTTACCACGCCTATATTCTTTCAAGGAGAGTAGTTATAATAAATCAAAGAAATTGAAAACATGAAAAAAGTAAAATGTAAATATTTAATAATGTTATTATCTATGTCTTTGATAATAACATCTTGCTTGGACGAAGATCCCATGATGGATCCAGGTCAAACCGAGGGTATTGTGGAGCTGTTAGATATATCGGCCTTAACGAGTAATATAACGGGCTCCAACCTGCCTCATATATATAATAACTCATATACTATATTAGAGAAAACATCTTTTGACGTTATTGTTAGCTACTCTGGGGCTTATACAGCTCCAGAGGATTTATCTATAGAGATTGATATCGATGAGGAGCTTTTGAATAGCTACAATGAGGATTTGAAAGCGTATCAGGATGAAAATCCGGATGAAGATATTCAGTTATTTCAGTTGCTACCCGAATCTTTATATACTTTGCCTGAGAATGGAACCTTTAATTCGCTAATTCCGAAAGGTGAAAAGAAAGATAGTATAGAAGTTATTTTGCATACCCCTGATTTTGAACCTGGGGTGAGTTATGCCATTCCATTAACTATAAAATCTTCTTCAGCAGGTACAGTTAGCGGCAATTTTTATCAGGCCATCTATGTGGTAAGTGCAAGAAATCAGTACGATGGTATTTATGAAATTATCGCAGGCTCTATTACCAGGAATTCGGCTAGTGGGCCTGATCCTAACCTGGGTGGAGAGTATAAGGAAGGGTTAAAAATGAATTTGGCTACACGAGGGGCAAATAGTTTATTGATTGAGCCTAAGTGGCGTGATGGAAGCAACGTTGGAGGGGTAGATAATACGCAAATATCAGTGGCTAGTAATAATGAGGTTACTGTCTCTTCAGATAATGACACTATGAAAAATACTACAGGGTCGCTAAACGTGTATTATCCAGATGGTTTGAGTGACGATTCGCAAGACAAGAAGGCTCCGACATTTGTTTTAAATTTTGACTGGGGAAATGATCCTAATACCAGGGTGATTCAAGAGCTTACTTTAAGATACGTGGGACCAAGAGATTAATGATTCGTTAATCTTTAACAATAAAAAAGGAGGCTTAAAAGCCTCCTTTTTTATTGAATTATAATTAAGATTTGAGCTAGCTGTAGGGGGAGGATTCGAACCTCCACGGAGCAGTTAGTTCCTATTGCTATTGGATGCATTAAGGACTTTATCCTCTATTCTCCACCCTCGAGACCGGAGGGCATGTCTGCCAGTTTCAACACCCTACAGTGTTTGTTTTTGATAGTTCAAAGGTAATAAAGTGGCTTTATTTTTAAAAAAATATTAACTAATAGCTTAAATATTTGCAATATTTTTAATATAATTGAGTAATGAATAAAAGCTACACAATTAAAGAATATTTTTATGCCAGCGAATTACGAAATTGACAATGTAGATCTTAAGATTCTGGAAATCTTATTGAAAAATGCAAAAAAACCATATACAGAAGTAGCCAAGCAAGTATTTGTATCTGGCGGTACTGTGCATGTGAGGATGAAGAAATTAGAGGATATGGGGGTAGTGGAAGGGACAACTCTCAAAATCGATTATACTAAACTGGGATATGATATTACTGCTTTCATTGGCATATTTCTATCTAAAAGTGAACTGTATGATCAGGTGATAGCAGCCTTGAAACAAATTCCAGAGATTATCAATGTTCATTATACTACAGGTAATTATAGCATGTTTGCTAAAATTTACTGTAAAGATACTCAGCATCTCAAGGATGTGCTCCATGATAAAATACAGCGAGTGGAGGGTATTGTTAGGACAGATACCATGATTTCATTAGAAGAAAGCATAAATAGAAATATTCAGCTGGAAATGAAAGAACATTGAGTTTACCTATGAATCCATAGCATTTATCAATCTCAAAAAAGGCTTAATTTGGAACCTTAAAGTATAGATTTTGTTGTACATTTGCGTATCAATTTGACATTAGTCTAAATACTGTATGAGCAAAGACAACGAAATTTTAGAACAGTTTACCTCTAAAGAATATGAGCACGGATGGAATATTGATCTGGAAGCAGATCAGGCTCCTAAAGGACTCAGTGAAGAGATAATACACTTTATTTCAGCCAAAAAAGAAGAGCCACAATGGCTACTTGATTGGAGATTAAAGGCTTATCGTGCCTGGACTAAAATGGAAGAGCCAGATTGGGCTAACGTAAAGTTTCCTAAGATAAACTACCAGGATATTATCTACTACTCTGCTCCTAAGCAAAAGGTTAAGCCTAAAAGCTTAGATGAGATCGATCCTGAGTTATTGGATACTTTTAAAAAACTTGGTATTTCTTTAGAAGAACAAAAAAGACTTACAGGTGTAGCGGTAGATGCAGTTTTAGATAGTGTGTCAGTAGCTACTACCTTTAAGGATAAACTAGGAGAACTAGGAATTATCTTTTGTTCTTTTAGTGAAGCGGTAAAGGAACATCCGGAATTGGTTAAAAAATACCTCGGTTCAGTGGTTCCCCAAGGAGATAACTATTTCTCAGCATTAAACTCAGCAGTATTTACTGACGGCTCATTTTGTTATATTCCTAAAGGCGTTAGATGCCCAATGGAATTAAGTACATATTTCAGAATTAATGCGGCTAACACAGGTCAGTTTGAGAGAACTTTGATCGTAGCAGAGGAAGGTTCATATGTGAGTTACCTTGAGGGCTGTACAGCTCCTCAAAGAGATGAAAATCAGCTTCATGCCGCTGTAGTTGAAATTTACGTTCAGAAAGATGCAGAAGTAAAATATTCAACCGTACAAAATTGGTATCCTGGAGATAAAAATGGTAAAGGTGGTATATATAACTTCGTTACCAAAAGAGGTATATGTGCAGGAGACAATGCAAAACTTTCATGGACACAAGTAGAAACCGGCTCTTCGGTAACTTGGAAGTACCCTTCTTGTATTCTCAAAGGAGATAATTCTACTGGAGAGTTTTATTCTGTTGCTGTTACCAATAATATGCAACAGGCTGATACTGGTACCAAAATGATTCACATTGGTAAAAATACCAAGTCAAGAATTGTCTCTAAAGGTGTATCAGCAGGTAAGTCTCAAAACAGTTACAGAGGCCAGGTTAAAGTAATGAAAAGAGCTGAAGGTGCTCGTAATTTCTCTCAGTGCGATTCTTTATTGATGGGAGACCAGTGTGGAGCGCATACTTTCCCCTACATAGATGTAGAGAATAAATCAGCACAGGTAGAACACGAAGCTACCACTTCAAAAATTGGAGAGGATCAAATCTTTTATTGTACCCAAAGAGGCATAGATGAAGAAAGTGCTATAGCACTTATTGTGAATGGATACTGTAAAGAGGTTCTTAACCAGCTGCCAATGGAATTTGCTGTAGAAGCGCAAAAACTGTTGGCCTTAACTCTTGAAGGCAGCGTGGGATAATGCCCATTTAAACGAACTTATCACTAGTTCTGTATTTAAAGTAAATCACTTAGAAAATAACATACACTTATAGAATGCTTAAGATAAAAAACTTACACGCATCGATAGAAGGCAAGGACATACTCAATGGTATTAATTTAGAAATTAAGCCTGGAGAAGTTCATGCTATCATGGGACCTAACGGATCAGGAAAAAGTACGTTGGCTTCTGTATTAGCAGGTAGAGAGGAATATGAAGTTACTGATGGCGAAATCGAGTATCTTGGAAAAGACCTACTTGATCTTTCTCCTGAAGATAGAGCGCGTGAAGGTGTGTTTTTGGCATTTCAATACCCTGTAGAAATACCGGGGGTAAGCACTACTAATTTCTTGAAGACTGCTATTAATCAGATTAGAGAGTATAGAGGACAAGAGCCTTTAGATGCCGTTTCTTTTCTAACTACAATGAAGGAGAAAATGAAATTGGTAGAGATCGATCAGGCTTTGCTTAGCAGATCTCTAAATGAAGGGTTCTCAGGAGGAGAGAAAAAGAGGAATGAGATATTTCAGATGGCTATGCTTGAGCCTAAGCTTTCTATATTAGACGAAACAGATTCAGGTTTAGATATTGATGCTCTGAGAATAGTAGCAAATGGTGTTAATAAACTTAAAACAAGTGAAACCTCTACCATCGTGGTTACTCACTATCAGAGGCTTTTAGATTATATTGTTCCTGATTTTGTGCATGTATTGTACAAAGGAAAAATTGTAAAAAGTGGAGATAAAAACCTTGCTCTGGAGCTAGAAGAAAAAGGTTATGATTGGATTAAAGAAGAGGTAGATACTGCTACTGCGTAGAACAGTTATAACATGAGTGAAATCTTAAAAGAAACAAGTCTGGAAGATAAATTTATTACTCATTTCAACGAACTTGAGTCTAGGATTAATGGAGAGAGTAAGTCAGCTTTTCATGATATAAGAAAAGAGGCACTTGAGTCATTTAAGACCCTAGGGCTACCTGATAAACGAAATGAAGAATATAAGTACACCCCAGTGCAAAGGGTGCTTAAAAAGAACTTTGATTTTGGTGTAGTTGGTGAGCAAGCAACCCTTTCTGCAGATGAGATAAGGGATAACTATATCCCAGGGTTGAAAACTAACACCTTGGTTTTTATCAACGGTGTATTTTCAGAGAAGCATAGTGAGATTATTAGTAAGGATATCATCATCAAAGATTTTAATCTTGCATTAAAAGAGAATAAGGAAGATATAGAAACTTATTTGGCTAAATATGCTGATTATAAGGAAGATGCTTTTGTTGCCTTAAACACAGCTTTGGCAGAGAACGGTTCATTTATAAAGTTGGAAAACAACAAAGTTATTGAAGAGCCTATCGCTTTATATTTTATAAATGATGCTAAAAGTAAGGAGGTGCATTCTCAACCAAGAAACCTCTTTATCGCGGGTAAAAGTAGTCAGGCTTCATTTATAGAGGTGTTTAAAACTACAGGAGAGCAAGCAAGCTTTACTAATGTAGTAACAGAAGTAGTGGTAAATGAAAATGCTCATATTGACTATTTCAAAATTCAAAATAACGAAAATACGTCCTATCATGTAGGTACTACTCATGTATGGCAAGATCGTTCTAGTTATTTTGCAGGTTATACTTTTACCCTAAGCGGTGCTTTGGTAAGGAATAACCTCAATATCATTATTGATGGAGAAGGCTGTGAGTCGCATATGTTTGGATTATACCTTTTAAATGGTAGTACTCATGTGGATAATCATACAGCAGTAGACCATAGAAAGCCCAATTCATTTAGTAATGAGCTATACAAAGGCATTTTGGAAGATCAATCACATGGCGTGTTCAATGGTAAAGTTTACGTGCGTCAGATTGCTCAAAAAACCAATGCTTTTCAATCTAATAAAAATATATTATTAAGTAATGAAGCAATCATAAACACCAAGCCTCAGCTGGAAATATGGGCTGATGATGTGAAATGTTCACATGGTTGCACTACAGGTCAGTTAGACGAAGAAGCATTATTTTATCTTCAATCTAGAGGAGTAGGTAAGGAAAGGGCCAGAGTATTGTTACTCTATGCTTATGCTGCCGAAATTCTTGAGAATATAAAATTAGACCCCCTTAAAGACTACCTGGAAGGCTTAGTGTCTGAGAGATTGCATAAAAATTTTTAAAATATGGCTGAAGTAAGTCAGGAAAGTAAGAAAGTTCTTGATATACAGGAAATTCGTAAAGAATTTCCTGTTTTAGATCAGGAAGTAAATGGAAAACCTCTTGCCTATTTTGACAATGCGGCTACTACACAAAAACCTCTACAAGTTATACAAGCTTTAGAGGATTATTATAAAGGCTATAACGCTAATATTCACAGAGGCATACATACACTGGCAGAGAGAGCAACCAAGGCTTTTGAAGAAACCCGTGTAGTATTACATCAGTTTTTAAATAGTAAAGAGAAAGAAGAGATCATCTTTACAAAGGGTACTACTGATTCAATTAATCTTGTAGCTTCTTCTTTCGGAAGGCGATTTATCAATGAAGGCGATGAGATTATAGTTTCAGGTTTAGAACACCATTCTAACATTGTTCCTTGGCAGATATTGGCAGAAGATAAGAAGGCAACTATAAAAGTGATTCCTGTTCTGGATAACGGGGAGCTTGATTATGAGGCTTTTGAAAAACTGATTTCCAAGAGAACCAAAATGGTAGCGGTAAATCATGCCTCTAACAGTTTAGGGACTATTAATGATCTGCCAAGAATAATAAAAGCAGCTCACCAGGTAGGAGCTAAGGTGCTTGTAGACGGTGCGCAAGCCACTGCTCATATAGCATTGGATGTGCAGTCTTTGGATTGTGATTTTTATGCAATATCAGCTCATAAGTTTTATGGGCCTACTGGTGCCGGTGCATTGTATGGAAAGAGAGAGCTTTTAGAAGAGATGCCTCCTTATCAAAGTGGAGGGGAAATGATAAAAGATGTAAGCTTCTCTGGAACTACCTTTAATGATATTCCGTATAAGTTTGAGGCAGGAACGCCAAACATAGCAGACATAGTGGCACTCAAGGAAGCTGTTAATTTTGTTAATCGACTAGGCAAGGAAAATATAGCATCGCATGAGATGAACTTGCTTAAGTATGCTGTGGAGGGGTTGTCCACTATCAAAGATCTGAAACTTGTAGGTACTGCCGCTGAAAAGGTGAGTGTCCAATCTTTCATAATAGATGGTGTGCACCATTTTGATATAGGGCAGATGTTAGATGCAAGAGGTGTAGCCGTGAGAACAGGCCATCACTGTACACAGCCCTTAATGGAGAGTTTCGGAATAGAAGGAACCGTAAGAGCTTCTTTCGCCGTTTATAATACTGTAAGTGAAATAGATAGTATGATTGAAGGGCTTGGAAGGATAGTAAAGTTTATGAAATAATGGCAGATAGCGTAAAAGATATTCAAGATCAAATTATAGAGGAGTTTTCTATTCTGGATGGGGATATGGAAATGACCAACTTCTATATTATGGAACTTGGCCAGAAGCTGGATCCTATGGACGAGGAAAAGAAAACTGATGATAATATTGTGAAAGGATGTCAATCAAAGGTATGGCTTACTGCATGGCTGGAAGAGAATAAAGTGTTTTTTAGTGCAGACAGTAATACAGCCATTACTAAAGGGCTGGTAAGCTTACTTACCAGAATATTCTCAGGACAGACTCCAGATGATATTATTAATGCAGATCTTTATTTCCCTCAGGAAATAGGCATGGACCGATTCATTGGTACTCAGAGATCTAATGGATTTGGTGCTATGATTAAGCAGATGAAGCTATATGCTTTAGCGTTAAAGAGTAAGATAGAAGCCTAAACTTGAATTGATATGAGTGAAGAAACTAAGCAGGTAGAAGAAACCTTACGGGATAAGGTGGTAAATGCACTAAAAACAGTGTATGATCCTGAAATTCCTGTTGATATATATGAATTAGGTCTCATTTATGAGATTAGTGTACACCCAATTGATAATGTGTACATTTTAATGACCCTTACATCTCCTAATTGCCCTGCAGCAGAGTCAATCCCTGCCGAAGTAGAGGCAAGTATAAAGAGTATTGAAGGAGTTAATGATGTGAATGTAGAAATCACTTTTGATCCTCCTTACACTCAAGATATGATGTCTGAGGCAGCCAAATTAGAATTAGGATTTTTATAAATAATTAGAATAAAAAAAATAGAGATATGTACCCAGAAGAATTAGTAGCCCCAATGAGAACTGACCTTACTCAGGTTGGTTTTAATGAGCTTACAACAGCGGAAGAGGTTGATAACCATTTGAAAGATCATAAAGGAACTACTCTTTTAGTGATCAATTCTGTTTGTGGTTGTGCAGCTGGAGCCGCTAGGCCAGGAGTAAAGTGGGCCGTTCAGCAAACTGATAAGAAGCCTGACAACTTGGCTACAGTATTTGCAGGAGTGGATAAAGAGGCAGTGGAGAAAGCTAGAGAGTATACCTTACCTTATCCTCCTTCTTCTCCATCTATAGCCCTTTTTAAGGATGGTGAGTTGGTGCACTTTGTAGAAAGACATCATATTGAAGGAAGAAATGCAGAAATGATCGGCAATCACTTGCTAGCAGTCTTCCAAGAGTTTTGTTAAGCACTTGCCAGATTAATTAATGAAAGAGGAAAGCTTTTGAAGCTTTCCTTTTTTATTTTAGAGCACTGTTAGATTGGTTAATTACTTGAAATGTCTGAAATAAAATTAGATTCATCGAGAACTGAAGATCCTGGTACAGGAACGCAGTATACTATAAATTCAAAAAGGCTGATCAATAGAGACGGCTCTTTTAATGTTATAAAGTCTGGACTAGGATATAGTACGCGCAATATATATCAGTCTTTAATTAAAATGTCTTGGACTCGTTTTTTTCTGATTATATTCTCTTTTCTGTTTGGAGTCAACGTGTTATTTGCTGCATTATATACGCTAATTGGAATCGATCAGTTAGGTGGTATTACTTCAGTTCAATCTTTTAATAACCTTCTAGAGGCGTTTTACTTCAGTTTGCAAACTTTTACCACAGTCGGTTACGGTGTTTTACATCCTGTAGGGCATTTGGCTAATATAGTAGCAGGTGCTGAGGCCATTTTGGGATGGATGTGTTTTGCGCTGATTACAGGTATTCTCTATGGTAGATTTAGCAAGCCTAGTGCAAGACTTATGTATAGTGATAAAGTGTTAATATCTCCATATAAGAATGGGTATAAAAGCCTTCAATTTAGAATCGCTAATATGAGAAACAGTAATCTATTAGAGATGGAGGCTACTGTTCTACTTGTCTTGGTAGAGAAAAATGAAAATAATACTGGGGTGGCAAGGCGCTCATTCATAGATCTCAAATTAGAGCGGAGTTCAGTTATGTTTTTCCCTCTTAATTGGACTATTGTACATATTATTAATGAAGACAGCCCATTTTATGGAAAAACACAAGAAGATTTCAATAGCATGGATACGGAGATAGTAACCATTATTAAGGGGTACGATGATACTTTTAGTCAAACCGTACATTCTCGCTATTCTTACAAGTGTGAGGATATTGTTTGGGGAGGTAAGTTTAAGTCGACATATAAAACGGTTAAGTCTGGAGATATTATTCTACATTTTGATAAGATGAGTGATTATGATAGGGTCGAATTTTAGCCTGTTATTTTTAATATTTAATTTTTTGATTTAAAAAAGGTTTGTTTATAACTTATTAGTTTTATTGGCAACGATTTCGGTAATATTTGATGTATTCATATAATTGAGGTTGTGTAATTTTTTTATATTGTTTGTTCGATTAATATTTAACTATTAACTAAACAAACAACATGAAAAAATTTTTATTATTGAGCCTTACTATGCTCATGCTTCTTGGAGCAAAGCTCCAGGCTCAAAACCGAACAGTTACTGGTAAGGTAACTTCCCAAGAAGATGGCAGTGCACTTCCCGGTGTCAATGTAGTTTTAAAAGGAACTACTTCTGGTTCTGTAACTGATATCGATGGTAGTTATTCCGTCGATGTTCCTCCGAGTGGTGGAGTTTTGGTGTTTTCATTCATCGGGCTAGAAACTCAAGAAGTTGAGATAGGCTCACGGTCTACTGTAAACCTAGAGATGTCTGATGATGTAAAGCAACTGAACGAAGTGATAATTTTCGGTGTAGCAGGAGCTACTCCAAAGGAAAAATTAACCGTTTCCGTAACAAAGGTAGGGGAAGAGAGGTTGAATGCCGTTACAGGTATGTCTTTAGCGACTTCACTTACAGGTAAAGTTGCAGGAGTGAGAATTAGCACGCCTAGTGGGTCTCCTGGTGAGAATTCTAACATACAGCTGAGGGCTGATAACAACCTTAATGGAGTTAATTCAGATCCGCTCATTATTATTGATGGCCAAATAATGGTGGGTAATCTGGTGGATATTAACGCAGATGATGTTGAGTCTATGGAAATTATAAAGGGAGCCTCAGCTTCGGCTTTATATGGATCCAGAGCAGGTAATGGAATCGCCATTACTACGAAACGGGGCTCAAGATTGAAAAACGGACAAGTATGAGTCACTGTTAGGAATGAGCTTGGTATACAGCAAATAGCTAATGAGTTATACCTCGCCACACATCACCCTTACGCACTAGCAGATGATTATCAGAATTATATAGGTCAGTATACTAAATATGATGGAGTTACTTACCCTGATGGGTATAGAGATGGCGGCTGGCATCCTGATATAGCAGGTAACAGGGTAATCGATGAGGATCATTATATGGATAATGATTATGGAGTATTACGAGACCAGCAAGATTTATTTTTCCAAACTGGTATCAACTATACCAACTATGTATCAGTAGCTTCTGGCAGTGATAAAAGTAGTTTGTTCGCTTCTTTTGAAAACAACTCTCAAGAAGGTATTATCATGAATACTGATGGTTATGATAGACAAAACTTTAGGGTTAATTATGATTTGGAAGTCAAGCCATGGTTGAGGCTTTCAACATCTAATTTATTTATTAATACAGAGACTAAAATTATCCTGGCAGTGGCGGAGGAGTATTTTTTAATATAGCCTTGGCTGAGCCTGATGCTAACCTGGAAGCTCCTAACCCTGATGGACAACCATATTATCTTAGAATGAACCATTTTAATGGAGAAACCGTCAATCCACTGTATACACTTTATCAGGCCGAGAGAGAGGATAAGTCTCGCAGGTGGATGGGAAATTATGCTGCGCACATAGACTTCACAAATTGGTTAACCTTAGACTTGTCTCAATCTATTGAAATACAAAATTCGAGATATAGTTTAAATAATCCTGCTAATACTTGGACTACCAGTGGGGGCACTGATGAAACCTTTGGCATGTCTTATACCGGCGGCTCATTGACGAAGAATTCAAGAGAAAAAATAACCAAAAACACTCAAGCAACGCTGAATTTCAATCATAAATTTGGTGACTTATTAATAAAGGGTAAACTATCTTATTTATTCGAAGACCGAAATAATGAAATGTTTGAAATGTATGCTAGTGACTATAGCTTCAAAGGAACTCCTGATTTTGATAATTTCGTCACTATCAACGATGGCAAGTCAGAAGATTTTACCGAACGAGCCCAGAATTACTTTGCTATTTTAGGATTTGACTGGAAGGATAAGATCTTACTAGATGGTATGTTTCGTTATGATGGATCTTCTTTATTTGGACCAGATGCTAGATGGAACCCTTATTACAGAATCTCTGGTGCTTATCGTATTAGTCAGGATTTCGACATACCAGGTATTAATGAGTTAAAGGTGAGAGCTGCATATGGTACTGCAGGAATGAGGCCTGGCTACAGTTTTCAGTATGAAATTTATAAAATTGATAATGGAGGCTTTACTCAGGATCAATTGGGAAATAAAGGTTTAAAACCTTCGATAACTAAAGAAAGGGAATTAGGGTTAAATGTTACTTTTTTGGATAAGTTTAGTTTTGAAGCTATTTATGCTAAATCAGTTACTGAAGACCAATTTCTTAATGTACCATTATTTGCACCAGTGAATGAGGGATTTAAATCTCAATATCAGAACGCAGGTACAGTAGAGTCAAATACTATTGAAATGTCGCTAGGAGCTAACTGGTTAGCTAATAGATCCGGTTTCTCTTGGAATACGAACATTGTATTTTCAAGAGTTAGACAAAAAATAACCGAATTGCCTATAGCTCCTTATGTATTTGGAGAAACGGACGGAGGTGCTCCAAAAATATTTTACGTTAGAGAGGGTGAAACCTATGGCTCAATGTATGGTCATACATGGCTGAGGTCATTAGAAGAGATGGCGCAGCAGTTGCCGGAAGGAGCTTCTATTAGTGATTATGAAATCAATTCTGATGGATACGTAATTCCTGCCGGAACGCAAGGAACACCTGAAGAGTTGGCTATAAAAAAATTAGATGAACTGGGTAACCCACTATATACCAAAATAGGAGACGGAGTACCAGATTTCAATATGGGTATAGCCAATACTTTGAGCTATAAGGGGTTTACACTTTACTTTTTGTTTGACATAAAACATGGAGGTGATGTTTACAACGGAAAAGGACAATGGGTGACCAGAGACTTACGGAATGAAGTGATGGATATGAGCGGGGTACCCGAAGGACAAAAGAAAGCATACGATTATTATGTGAATTTTTACGATACGAATATAGCTAACTCATACTGGGTGGAAGACGCCAGTTTCGTGAAATTGAGAGAGTTGTCTTTAGGATACAGAATTCCTACTGCAGCCTTAGCATCCTTTGCTAAAGGAACATTTAAGGGGGCTAATATCAAGTTTGTAGGCAGAAACCTTTTGACTTTTACTGATTATTCAGGATATGATCCAGAAGTGGGATCTATACGTCAGCCTTATGATGGTACATACAAGTACCCCAATTTTAGAAATATGGCAGTTTCTTTAACTCTAGAATTTTAAGTTCACCTAAATCATTGAAATAATGAAATTATTGTTAAAATATATATTGATATTGTTAATTGTAGTGGTGTCAGCCTGTGATACTTCTCTAGAAATTGATAACCCTAATGATCCTGATAGGGAACGTCTATTTGCTGATTCTGATGATGTGGAAGGCTTGGCAGGTAGCTTGTATCAAAATATTTACCAAGGAGCACATGATTATGATGGAATAGAATTGATGCTGGCAACGTCATCAGATAATGTATCTTGCTCTTGGGGAAATGCTGGAATGAGAGATATGTCTTGGGAGCCACGAAATCAGGCTTGGGTAAATACCCCATCATATGGTTTTGCAGCTAATACAAAGTATTTATTTGATAAAATGTATAGTTCGATAAATACATCAGCTAATATAATAAATGCGGTGGATATGGATCTCGATATGGGTGAGAGAGAGGCTAGAATTAAAGCCTGGTGTAAATTCATTCAAGGGGTTGCTTACGGGAATTTAGCTTTAGTATTTGATCGGGCTTTTTTAGTTGATGAGACTCAAACAGTTGATCCTGAGTTGAAGTCAGCCGTTGATTATGATGAAATAATGAAGGCAGCCATTGGTTATTTAGAAGAAGCTCTTAGATATGCCAAAGAAAATGAACTTAGTATTCCGAATAACTGGTTGGGGCAGGAATCTGAAGTGAGCAATGAAAGATTTATTCAGATAATTAATACACATGCCGCTAGATTTCTCGCATATATGCCGCGTAACTCCAGTCAGTTAGCAGCAGTAGATTGGAATGCTGTGAAAAAGTATGCAGATAATGGAATTACTGATGATTTTGAGGTAGTTAATGATAATGGTGTTAGTTGGTACGCGGAAGGAGCAGACTACCTCACAGCTAACGGCTGGGGGGTAACGGATATGTATGTGGTAAATTTAATGGATCCTACACAGCCGCAACACTGGGATGATAACCCTGCCTTTGCTCATCCTCCTAAATCAACCAGCCCTGCAGATCATAGGTTAGAAACAGACTTTTCTTATTTGGCTTCAAATTGGTTTCAGGCCGCTAGAGGTTACTATCATTATTCTAACTACAGAATGAGCCGCTATGATGAGTTTTATGTAAATGCAACGGGTCCTAAGTCAGAAATAATGTTGTCAGAGAATGATATGCTTCGAGCAGAGGCTATTGTATACTCAGGCGGAAGCCTATCCGAAGCTGCTGATATTATTAATGCAGGAACTCGAATAACTAGAGGTGAAATGGAAGAGGTGGGGCCAGATATAGATGAAATTATTCAGGCTATACATCATGAAAGACATGTGGAAATGATGCTTACAGGAATGGGACTTCAATTCTTTGAAATGAGAAAATTAGATCTTTTGCAGAAAGGAACCCCTTTACATTTACCTCTTCCTGCGGAGACTCTTCAAACCTTACAGGAGCCTCAGCCTTATTATACTTTTGGTACAGTAGCAAAGGCTGATGGTACTAATACCTCAAATGGAGGTTGGAGGTAGTAGAATACGTGTATATAAAATCTAAAAAGAGGCCTTTAGGCCTCTTTTTAGATTTTTCTTAAAGAGATAATTTACTCAAATGTCCTTGCACATATTTATTGACGCCATCTTCTAGCTCGTGGAATTTTTTAGAATAGCCAATAGATCTTAATTTTTCCATGTTCGCCTCTGTAAAGTACTGATATTTGTCTCTTATGTCTTCAGGGGTGTCAATAAAGCTTATATTTTCTTCTTTACCCATGGCAGCAAATACAGCTTTTGTTAAGTCCAAGAATGTTCTGGCCTTACCACTGCCTAAGTTATAAATGCCTGAGTTAGTTCTATGATGCATGAGCCAATAGCACACATCCACCACATCTTTTACATATACAAAATCTCTTTGCTGTTCGCCGTCTTTAAACTCAGGATTATGAGAGCGAAATAGCTTCATCTCTCCGGTTTTGTTAATTTGGTTATAGGCATGCCAGATTACAGAGGCCATTCTCCCCTTATGGTATTCATTAGGACCATAAACATTAAAAAACTTAAGTCCAGCCCAAAAGAAAGGCTTCTCTTTTTGAGCCAGCGCCCAAACGTCAAAATCCTGCTTAGATTGGCCGTAAGGATTTAATGGTTTTAATTCGCTGATGTGGTTTTCGTCATCATCATAGCCATGTTCACCCAATCCATAAGTCGCCGCAGAAGATGCATATACCATCGGAATTTGATATTTAACACTTCTTTTCCATACCTCTTTAGTGTAGTTAGTATTAAGCCTTTCCAAAAGCTCAATATCAAAAAGGGTGGTGTCAGTTTTAGCTCCGATGTGATAGATAAACTCAACTTCTTCATAGTTCACGTCTAACCATTCCATGAGGTTATCTCTGTCTACCTTCTCTTTTATTTTTAAACCTTCTAGGTTTTTATTTTTTATCTCGTTATCGAATTTATCTACAGCTATTATATAGTTGTAATTTTCTTCGTTAAGCTTATGTATTAGTTGGCTTCCTATAAACCCTGCTGCACCTGTGACGATAATCATGTCTTTTTGTGACAAAGTAACCCAATCACACACTTATTGTAAAGCAGTCAGTCCAAAATCTTACGTATATTTGCAACTTGAATATTAAGACTATGGTTTTTTTAAGTAGGAAAGAGCATTTTAACGCAGCACATAAGTTATATAATCCTAACTGGTCTGAGGAAAAGAATGTAGAAGTTTTTGGGCCTTGTGCAAATGCTAACTGGCATGGACACAATTTTGAGTTAATAGTTACGGTAAAAGGAGAGCCAGATCCTGAAACCGGTTTTGTGGTAGACCTCAAAAAATTAAGTAGGTTGATCAGAGATGAGGTCATTGAAAAGGTCGACCATAAAAACTTAAATATAGATGTCGATTTTATGCATGGTAAAATGGCAAGTACTGAAAATCTGGTGATAGAATTTTGGAAAATTTTAGAAGAGAAATTGCCCAACATAACAGATAACGGAAAGCTTCATAGCCTTAAACTCTATGAAACACCAAGGAATTACGTAGAATATTATGGTTAAGTAGTTGATGAAATATTATATAATAGCGGGAGAGCGGTCTGGAGATTTACACGCAGGGAATTTGATAAAGAGTGTAAAAGAGCGAGATAGCGATGCGCAGTTTCGGGGGTTTGGAGGAGATTACATGTCTGAAGCTGGTGCTGAAATATTGGTACACTACAAAGACCTTGCTTTCATGGGTTTTTTGGAGGTACTCCTTAACATCAGAAAAATCAACGGTTATTTAAAGCAGTGCAAGGCTGAAATCAGTAACTATAATCCTGATGCTATTATTTTAGTAGACTATGCAGGTTTTAATCTTAAAATAGCGGATTTCGCTAAAAAAGAAGGTATTCCTGTTTTTTATTATATATCACCTAAAGTCTGGGCATGGAATCAAGGACGCGCTAAAAAGATAAAGAAGCGAGTGGATCATATGCTTACCATAATGCCTTTTGAAAAGGATTTTTATAAGAAGTATGATTGGGAGGTTGATTACGTAGGTAATCCTGTGCTTGATGCAGTGAATGGCTATGAGTTAGATCCTTCTATAATGGGAGATCTACAAGATTATGTTGCTGTATTGCCAGGTAGTCGAAAACAGGAGTTACAGGGAGTATTGCCTACATTGAATGAATTAGTAAAGCTTTTTCCTCAAAGGCAATTTGCTATAGCTGCTGTTAACAATTTGCCAGATGAACTCTATGCAGAAATCAATAGTAATGATAATGTTACCCTAATAGAAGGTCACACCTATGAACTACTGGCAGGAGCAAAGGCAGCGATAGTTACTTCCGGAACAGCTACATTAGAAACAGCCATGTGGGAAGTTCCCCAGATGGTAATATATAAGACCAGTACAATTTCTTATGCTATAGCCAAAAGCTTAATCAAGGTTCCATATATTTCTTTAGTTAACTTAATAGCAGATAAGTTAGTAGTTAAAGAGTTGATCCAAAAGGATTTGAACGTGAATGAGCTTCAAAAAGAGTTAACTCTTTTGCTCGAGGATGACAATTATAGAATGGAAGTGATGAAGAGTTATAAGGATATTAAAAAAGAGCTGGATATAGGAAGAGCTTCTGATAATGCCGCTGATATAATCGTAAGAGAAGTAAAAAAAAGAGAGCAGTTATAAACTGCTCTCTTTTTTATTAAGCTACTTTTAGCTTACTGTATTTTGATTTGCTGAATTGCTCCTCAGCATAAGATCTGTCTATTTTGAGCTTTTTAGCTTTGTCATCTGATGGCATTTCAAACATTGCATCATTAATGATTGCTTCACAAATCGATCTGAGACCTCTGGCTCCAAGTTTATATTCTACAGCTTTTTCTACTATAAAATCTAAAGCTTCATCCTCAAACTCAACCTTGATATCTTCCATTTCAAAAAGCTTCTGATATTGTTTAATCAAAGCATTTTTAGGTTCCGTTAGAATCTGACGCAATGCATCTCCATCTAATGGATTAAGGAAGGTGAGTACAGGCATTCTTCCAATAAGCTCAGGTATAAGTCCAAAGCTCTTAAGATCTTGCGCTGTAATATATCTTAAGAGGTTGTCATTCTCTACATCAAGTGGTTTAAGAGCGTCACCAGAAGAAGCAAAGCCCATAGGGCGTGTATTGATCCTCTTGGCAATATTTCTTGAAATACCATCAAAAGCTCCACCACAAATGAAAAGGATATTTTCAGTGTTTACAGAGATCATTTTTTGATCAGGATGCTTACGCCCACCTTGTGGTGGTACGTTTACGGTAGTCCCTTCTAATAGCTTTAAAAGTGCCTGTTGCACACCTTCACCACTTACATCTCTGGTAATCGATGGGTTATCAGACTTTCTGGCTATTTTATCAAGTTCATCTATATAAACTATGCCTCTTTCAGCAGCCTCTGTGTCATAATCAGCCGCTTGTAATAGTCTGGTTAAAATGCTTTCTACATCTTCACCTACATATCCGGCTTCTGTTAACACTGTAGCATCTGCTATACAAAAAGGAACCTGAAGTATCCTCGCTAAGGTACGAGCCAAGTAAGTTTTTCCGGTTCCGGTTTCGCCTACCATTACGATATTAGACTTTTCTATAGTCACATCATCGTCAGCTTTTTGTTGCATTAACCTTTTATAATGGTTATATACAGCTACTGAGATTACTTTTTTAGCCTCATCTTGCCCTATTACAAACTCATCCAGGTAGCTCTTCATCTCTTTAGGCTTAACCAAGTTGAAATTAGGCGTGCCGTCAGATCCGGTATTGGCTTTTTTCTCCTCCGAAAGAATTTGATTTGCCTGAGTTATGCATTTGTCACAAATGTGAGCGTGAATGCCTGATATCATCAAATCAACATCTTTCTTATTCCTCCCACAAAATGAGCAAGTTACTTCTGCCATAATTTTTTATTTCTTTCTTTCTAATATTTCATCAATAAGACCGTATTCCTTGGCCTCTTTTGCCCTCATCCAGTAATCTCTGTCAGAGTCGTGTTCGATCTTATCATATTTTTGGCCTGTATGATCTGCCAAAATTTGGTAAAGATCTTTTCTTAATTCCTGCATTTGCTTTAAGGTAATCTCCATATCGCGAGATTGTCCTTGCATACCACCACTAGGCTGGTGAATCATTATTCTTGAGTGAGGTAATGCAGCTCTTTTCCCTTTTTTTCCTGATGACATTAATACAGCAGCCATTGAAGCAGCCATACCTGTACAAATAGTTGCCACATCAGGGTTTACATATTGCATGGTGTCATAAATACCTAAACCTGCGTAAACAGATCCACCAGGACTATTAATATACATAATAATATCCTTTTTAGGATCGCTAGACTCTAGGAATAGCAACTGGGCCGTAATGATATTCGCTATTTGATCATCCACACCCATACCCAAAAATATAATTCTGTCAGAAATTAAACGGGTAAATACATCGATAGCTCTGAAGTTCCCAGGACGCTCTTCAATTACATATTGAGTCATGTTCTCAACAGTGCTCGCGTAGTCGTCAAAAGTATGACCGCTAATGCCCTGGTGCTTTACCGCGTATTTCCTAAATTCTTCTTTGTTTATCATCGTTTCTTTAATTCTTAAGTTTGCATAATCCGTTATACTCAATTATAACAAGATTTTATTAAACATATCTACTATTACAAAAAAAAGCCCTAGATAGGGCTTTTATAATTACGTTTTATGTAGCGGGTTGTTTATTTTTCAACAATTTTTTTAAATCCTTCCACATCTACTTTCTTCTCTGTTATGGTCACTTTTTCCTTAATGAAATTAAGAATCTTCTCATCTCTTACCTCTGTGAAAACTTTCATATAGTTTTGTCCATTTTCAGCTTTCAGGTAGTTATCGGCAAAAGCATCCATATGATCTTTTAATTGCTCAGCAGCACCAGCTCCTCCAAGTTGCTGAAGAATCATAGATTTTGCTTTGTCTACTACTTCTTCGTTTTCAACTTTTATTTCGTTGTCTTCAGCAATTTTATTTTTAATCAAATCCCATTTTAGAGATTTAACATATTCATCAAATTCTTTGTCAAGATCTGCTTGGGTAATGTTTTCGTTGGTTCTTAGTAACCAATTTTTAAGAAATTCCTCGGGAATCTCCATTTTTGTTTTACCTACAAAATGATCTTTGATGGTTTGGTCAAGGAAAAAATCAGTTTCTCTTTTGTAGTTAGCTTCTACTGTTTCCTTTACCTTATTTACAAACTCCTCTTCGCTGCTTACAGCATCTTTGCCAAAAACTTTGTCAAATAACTCTTGGTTTAGCTCAGCAGGTTCAGTTCGGTTGATGTTTTTTACTGTAAGTGTGAATTTGCCTTTAAGATCATGGGCTTCATCATGTCCTATGTTTAGTAGGTGCATTACCGCATGAGGATCTTTAACTACTTTTTCAATGTCAAACTCTACAGTGTCATCTTGCTTGAGACCTGTGAATTTTTTTTGATCCTTTTTAGTGATGTTATCCCAGTCTAACTCTAGTAGGGCCTCGTTAGAGATTTCTCCATCCACTTGTTCAAATAAGCCGTAAAGTGCATCGCCTTCTTCACTGGCTTCAGGATTAACACTATTGCCAAATTGTTTTTTAACGTTGTCAAGTGTTTGTTCCAGAGTCTTTTTATCTAACTCTATAGTATAAGAAGCGATTTTTTCTTTTTCAGAAAGATTGTATTTGAAGTCATCAACCATTCCAATGTTATAGTCGAATTCAAATTCTTTTTGAGTTTCCCAATCAATCTGAGCTGCTTTTTCTTCGTCAGGAAGAGGCTCGCCTATAAGTTGAATGTTTTGTTCTTTAATATATTCAGATAGTGATTTTGAAAGTATATTATTAATTTCTTCTACCACTATTGATTTACCGTACATTTTCTTGATAAGCCCTGGAGGAACCTTACCTGGCCTGAAACCCTTAATACTAGCTTTCTTAGCGTAATCCTTTACTTTTTCTTCTACATTGGGTTGGTAATCACTCTCCTTTAATGTAACTTTAATTGCGGCTTCTGTGGGGGTTTTTTTGTCTAATGTGATATCCAAAGCTGTAATCTTTAACAGTGATAAATGTGATAAATAAAAACCCTCAATCTCGATCTCGTATTGCTATGAGTTCTGGACTGAGGGTAATTAATAGTGCGGATGGAGGGACTCGAACCCCCATGCCCGGAGGCGCTAGATCCTAAGTCTAGTGCGTCTACCAATTTCGCCACATCCGCTTGATGTAAATGGAGTGCAAATGTATAGATTATATTTTACATTGCAACCTTTTGGTGAAAAAATTTTGAAAAAAAAATAATGAACTATAAAATTGCCTTATGATAGCGATTGATGTAGAGGAAGAAAATAAGGAAATAATAAGGAAATACAGACAGCTCTTAAGAAGAGCTAAACCTATTTTAAAGGAAGGGGATTCTAAAATTATTAGAAAGGCCTTTAAGACATCTATGGATGCTCATCAGGGGATGAGAAGAAAATCCGGAGAGCCATACATTTTTCATCCGCTGGCTGTGGCCAAAATTTGCGTGGATGAAATTGGTCTGGGTACTACGTCAATAGTAGCGGCACTGTTACATGATGTGGTGGAGGATACAGAATGGACAACCGAAGATATAGAACGTGATTTTGGTAAAAAGATAGCCCGTATTATAGATGGCCTTACCAAGATTTCAGGGGTATTTGAGCATGGCAGTTCTCAGCAGGCAGAAAATTTCAGAAAAATGCTGCTTACACTGTCCGATGATGTCAGGGTGATTTTGGTGAAGCTGGCTGATAGGTTGCATAACATGCGTACTTTGGATAGTATGCCAGTTAATAAACAATACAAAATAGCATCGGAGACAATATTTTTATACGCGCCTTTAGCTCACCGATTAGGGTTGTACTCTATAAAATCTGAAATGGAGGATTTATACCTAAGGTATACAGAGAATGAAACCTATTCTGGTATTATAAGGAAAATAGCTTCGACCAAGGAAGTAAGGAACCGTTTTATCAAGAGTTTTATTAGGCCGCTGCAAAAAGAGCTTAATGATCATAACCTTGATTATATCATCAAAGGCAGGCCTAAGTCAGTCTATTCTATTTGGAATAAGATGAAAAAGCAGAACATTCCTTTCGATCAGGTGTATGATCTGTTTGCCATCAGGATAATAATAGACACCACTCCTGAAAATGAAAAGGCAGCCTGTTGGTTAGTATATTCAATCGTTACGGATTATTACAAACCAAACCCAGATAGGCTACGAGATTGGATTAGCACCCCTAAGGCTAACGGTTATGAATCTTTACATACTACTGTGATGGCTCGAAACGGCCAATGGGTAGAAGTGCAGATTCGCACCAAGAGAATGGATGAAATTGCGGAGAAAGGTTATGCTGCACACTGGAAGTATAAAGACAATAGTCATGGGGCTTCGGGCTTAGATCAGTGGATTAACAAAGTGAGAGATATGCTGGAACAGAATGACTCCAGCGCTCTTGAGTTTGTAGATAACTTCAGAGGGAACCTCTTTAACGAAGAGGTTTTTATATTTACACCTAAGGGAGATTTGAAAACATTGCCGCATGGAGCTACTGCACTAGACTTTGCTTTTGATATTCACACAGAAATAGGAGCCCGCTGTATCGGAGCCAAGGTGAACCAAAAATTGGTACCTATAAACTATGAGCTAAAAAATGGAGATCAAGTAGAAATACTCACCTCTAGTAAACAAAAGCCAAATGAAGGTTGGCTTAGGTTTGTCGTCACTTCAAAAGCTAAAACTAAGATCAAAGATGAGTTAAAGGAAGATAAGAAGTTTATCGCTGAGGAAGGAAAGGAAATTACCTTAAGAAAACTTAAACATCTCAAAATTGAGGCTTCCAGAGAAACCTTTGATCGTCTCAGGGCTTATTTTAATGCTAACACTCAGTTTGAATTATTCTTTAAGGTAGGAACGGGTGAGATTGATTTTAAAGACTTGAAGCGCTTTAAGGATTTCAAGCCCTCCAATACTATAAAATCACATAGCAATAATAAGGTCTCTGATGCAAAGTCCTTCGAGAAGGAAATAGTAAAAGTAAAAGAAAGTGATGTTCTCCTCATAGGGGAGGATATGGATGTTATAGATTACAAATTGGCGAAATGTTGTAATCCTATTCCAGGTGACAATGTGTTTGGTTTTGTTACCGTAAATGAAGGAATTAAAATTCATAGAACTACTTGCCCTAATGCACCTGAGTTATTAGCAAATCATGGCCATCGTGTGGTGAAAGCTAAATGGACATCTCAGCATGCTTCTTCCTTCCTGGCAGGATTGAAAATTATAGGTACGGATAGAGTAGGTTTAATAAATGATGTCTCCTCTATTATTTCAGATGAACTAAAAGTAAACATGAGGTCTATGTCTATTGATACAGACTCGGGTATTTTTTCAGGTGATATAATGCTCTATGTAATAGATACTGTACATTTGGATCTACTAATTCACAAATTAGAAAAAGTTGAAGGAGTAGTGAAAGTTTCGAGATTTGATTATAATGATTAAGCAGGTTCTTTCATTCCTAAAAGAAATCCTATATTTGTATCCTTGAGAAGGAGATCTAATGGCACTTAACGAGAAAGTTTACGCGGAAGTAAAAAAAATATTCACAGCATATCTGGAGAATAAAGGGCTGAGAAAAACCCCTGAAAGATATGCTATCCTGGAAGAGATTTATTCTCGTGATGGACACTTTGATGTAGAATCACTCTATATAAGTATGAAAAACAAAAACTATAGAGTGAGTAGGGCTACCGTATATAATACACTTGACTTACTGGTTGAGTGTGATTTGGTTAGTAAGCATCAGTTTGGAAGAAATTTGGCTCAGTACGAAAAATCCTATGGTTATAAGCAACATGATCATTTGATTTGTACAGAATGCCATAAAGTGGTTGAGTTTTGTGATCCACGAATACACAATATTCAAACCATGGTAGGAGACCTTCTAAATTTTGAGATCCTTCACCATTCTTTAAATCTTTATGGAATCTGTGGAGATTGCCAGGCCAAATTGAAGAATGAACAGTCATCTTAATTAACCCCTGTAGTTTTATGAATGTAAGTCATGAGTTAAAAGATCAGGTCTTTATCCTGAAATTGGAAGGTGATTTGATTGGTGAAGATAATGGCATTGGCATTATGGAAATTATTAATGATCATATTCAAAATGGCGTTCGCCTGTGTATGATTGATATATCCGAGCTGAGGTACATTAACAGTAGTGGCATTGGCGTTCTCATCACCATACTTACCAAATTTAGAAACAAAGGAGGAGAGGTATGTTTGTTAAAGCCTTCTGAGAGTGTGAAGAAACTTCTGATCATTACAAAACTGAACGCTATCTTTAGTATCGTTGATAGCCAGGAGGAAGCATTTGAAAATTTAAAAAGCGCATAATTATAATATATACCAATGAAAATGGATGTGTTACTAGGGCTCCAGTGGGGAGATGAAGGTAAAGGAAAAATAGTTGACTTTTTAGCTACGCAATATAATTTGGTGGCTCGTTTCCAAGGAGGCCCTAATGCTGGTCATACCTTGGAGTTTGATGGAATTAAGCACGTTTTGCATCAAATCCCATCCGGAATCTTTAGAAAGGACATAGAAAACATCATAGGAAACGGTGTAGTTCTAGATCCATTGATTTTTAAAAAGGAAGTAGAAGCACTGGGTAAGTTTAACTTAGATGTGTATACTAATTTATTCATTTCTAAGAAAACACAGCTAATATTACCTACGCATAGGCTTCTAGATGCGGCTTACGAAGAGGCTAAAGGTAAATCAAAGATAGGATCAACCCTAAAGGGAATAGGACCTACTTATCAAGATAAAATAGCTAGGATGGGACTTAGAGTAGGAGATGTTTTGTCTCCTAATTTTAAGGATAAGTATCATAAACTAGTGGCTACACATATTGAAATACTTAAACAGTATAATGCTGTGCCTGATATGGATCCATTAGATAAGGAGTTCTTTGCCGCTATTGATTTCCTTAAGAAGTTTCAGTTGATAGAAAGTGAATATAAGATTAACGAAGTCCTTAACAGTGGCTCTAAAGTGCTTGCTGAAGGAGCTCAAGGATCATTGCTAGATATAGACTTCGGAAGTTATCCTTTTGTAACAAGTTCAAATACTACTACTCCAGGTGCTTGTAGTGGTTTGGGGGTAGCTCCTAATAGAATAGGGGAGGTCTTCGGAATTTTTAAGGCTTATTGTACTCGAGTTGGTAGTGGACCTTTCCCTACCGAATTGTTTGATGATGATGGTAAGAACATGCAAGCAGAGGGTAATGAGTTTGGAGCCACCACGGGTAGACCAAGAAGATGCGGATGGTTAGATTTACCGGCCTTAAAGTATGCGATTATGATTAATGGGGTTACCCAGTTGTTTATGATGAAGGCGGACGTGCTAAGTATCTTTGATAAGATAAAAGTATGTACTCATTACAAAAGAGAGGATGGTACTGTTAATGATATATTCCCTTTTGAGATTGTGGACGAAAAAGTAACGCCTATATACAAAGAAATGGAAGGATGGGGGACGTCGTTGAGGGATATAAATGAATACGACGCGCTACCAGACTCCTTAAAAGATTATATTAGCTTTATAGAGACAGAATTAAATACGCCTATTAATATTATTTCTGTTGGTCCAGATCGAACTTCTACCATACTTAGAAACGGGGTAACAGCATAAAATGAAAATGGTTTCTGAAAATTTAAATTATTTTTTCAGAAACCATTTGTTTTATTAAAAAAGTTCCTAAATTCGCACTCCCAAAACGGATAAGCCGCAGGGAAAAATCAGCCATAAGGTTGATTTAAGATATTGAAATACTGCAGATCAGCACTAAAAAATGCTGAAAAAAAACGACAAAAAGTAGTTTATTAAAAGCAAAGAGTTGTTATCTTTGCAACCCATTAGAAAG
>NZ_JAESIY010000039.1 GCF_016757215.1 Fulvivirga sediminis | reverse complement strand
AATTGAAAGGCTTTATTACAAAGTGATGGGTCTACAGGCAGTTCTTCCCGGCAGACATACTTCAAGACGTCATAAAGCCCATAAAGTATATCCTTATTTGTTAAGAGGTCTTTCTATAGACAGGCCTAATCAAGTCTGGGCTATTGATATTACCTATATCCCCATGAAGCAAGGGTTTATGTATTTGGTGGCTATTATTGATTTGTACAGCAGGTATGTGGTCAATTGGTCAGTATCAAATACTATGGATGCAGAGTGGTGCAGGAATACACTGGAGGAAGCCATTGAATCGCATGGACGTCCAGAGGTTATAAATACAGATCAGGGATCACAATTTACCTCCGATATTTTTACAGATTTTGTTTTAAATCGTGAGATCAAATTGAGCATGGATGGGAAAGGAAGAGCTACAGATAATGCCTTTATAGAAAGGCTATGGAGAAGTGTAAAATACGAAAAGATATTCCTTAACCCACCCAATGATGGTGTCGATCTCTATCTGTTACTAGCAGAATACTTTAGCTATTACAATACAGACAGAAGACATACTAGCATTGGTAACCAGATACCCGTTCAGCTTTATATTCATAACCATAAAAATAAATTAGCAGCATGAAAAAGCGGGTTTACCACATTCCAACACTATAGCAGAAATCTTTAAGTAAATTTCATGTGTTGAAA
>NZ_JAESIY010000038.1 GCF_016757215.1 Fulvivirga sediminis | reverse complement strand
TGGATTTGCAACAAAAAACTGGACAATAAATTAAGCACATTTAGATTGGTTTTGTTTATTAAATTGTTCGGGTGTCATGTAGCCTAGTCTTGAATGTTTTCTTTGCCTGTTATACCAAATCTCTATAAATTCAAACAGTTCATTTTTTGCATGAAGAATACTTTTAAAATAACTAAGCTTAACCAGTTCTGACTTTAGTATTTTAAAGAAATTTTCGGCTACGGCATTATCCCAGCAATTACCTTTTCTGCTCATACTCTGAATTACACCTTTCCTTTTAAGTTCTTCTGAGAATAAAAAGGAGGCATACTGCACCCCTCGGTCAGAATGGAATATAAGTTTTTTATTAATGCTTCTATTAGTTAAGGCCATTCTCCAGGCCGGAATAGTAGTTTTACAGGTAGTCATGGAAGTACTTAGAGACCATCCAATGATCTTTCTATCATATAAATCCATCACCATAGTTAAATATAGCCAACCTTGCCCAGTAGGTATATATGTAATGTCAGATACCCATTTTTGCCCTGGAGCATCGGCATTAAAGTTCCTTTGTAATAAATTTTGCGCTACGGGATAGTTATGATTAGAATCTGTAGTATTTCCTTTAAATTTTTTACTAATAATACTCTTAATGCTATGATTACGCATGATCCTAGCTACTCTAGGGCGAGAGATATACCACCCCTGGT
>NZ_JAESIY010000037.1 GCF_016757215.1 Fulvivirga sediminis | reverse complement strand
TGAAGCCACGCCTGAACAGCAGCAGGAAAGAGAGCGTATTGGTGGGTGGTAATAAGCTTTGCGCAGTTTAGACTATGGAACAAATAATAGAAAGCGATTACAAAAGAGAGATCACCCACTCTGATTATAGCGATGCACATAAAAACATAAAAAGAGGTGGATGGAGCAGGGTATTAAACCTCCATATTACCGAAAATACGAGAGCCTTAACTAAGGGGAACGTAGGTCCAGAAAAAGCCTTCATTAACGCTAATGATAAGTTTATAAAAAGGCCATCATATTCATATATGACTCCTCAATGGGGGGGGGGCTTCTTCCTTTTGATTTTTATAGGAATCATATTTGTTGGAATAAAACATTCTGATGAACCTGATGAAATACTTTCGGCCGTATTCATGATACCTTTTATTCTTTCATTATCTGGCCTCCTTTTTTTCGTGATATACTATTTTACCATGCCAAAAAAAGAGGTGATATTGAACAGGGAAGATGGGTTAATGACTTTTCCTGGACTGCTTTGGCAGCAAAACATTACTATGCAGATCGAGAAAGTTATGTTTATAATGTCTGCCCCGAGCCATACAGGAGGTGGAGCATACCGTTTACAAGTAAGAAGACCAGATATGACTCATACGCTGTTTTTGNAGGTGGAGCATACCGTTTACAAGTAAGAAGACCAGATATGACTCATACGCTGTTTTTGTTTAGCTCTATCGGCAATTGCTATGAAGACCTCTCTTTTTACCTTTGGTATATGGATAAAAACCGACCTCTTCCCCCTGGAGAGGCTTTTGATGCTTACCGTGAAAGAGATTATGAAAGAAGAAAGGCTGAAGGCTTTCCTCCGCCTCTATTTCCCAGTACTTTTGATACTCCTGAAGCCACGCCTGAACAGCAGCAGGAAAGAGAGCGTATTGGTGGGTGGTAATAAGCTT
>NZ_JAESIY010000035.1 GCF_016757215.1 Fulvivirga sediminis | reverse complement strand
TATTGTACTGATCTATTTTTGCGATCGAGCATGAAAGAGTTTTTAGGTCATTATATCACATTACTTGAAAACATAGTCGCTGCTCCTCATGCAAAGCTATCATCCCTTAGCCTGGTAAATTCAAAAGGTCGTCGCGAATTAGAGTCAATGCATGGCAATGCTGAGCCTCTGCCTACTATTCAAGAGACAGTTATGGATAAGTTTGACAGGCAGGCCATGCTTACCCCTGATCATGTGGCCCTATATGAAGCGGGAGCAGAAATCACCTATAACGGGCTGGCCTTACAGTCGAATTCCCTTAGCCACCAGCTTCATAGCCAAGGTGTCCGTCCCGGAGATATAGTAGGTGTGAGCATGGGGCGTTCGTCCGATCTTGTAGTGGCGATATTCGGAATACTGAAAGCCGGCTGCACCTATCTTCCGATAGACTGGACCCAGCCTGCTTCACGCAGATCGTACATACTGGATCATACAGGAGCACAGTATCTGATCACCGATAAAACCACCGGCAGTTTCTATGCTGATTTTGATACAGTCCGTACGTTGGATTATGATATCCTGATGAAGGATGCCTTGATGTCCTCATCAGAAGAGCCGGCATACCGTTCAGGAGTTTCTGATTTAGCCTATATCATATTCACCTCTGGCTCCACAGGTACACCAAAAGGAGTGATGGTAGAACACCAGTCACTGACCAACCTGATAGATATCATGCAGGAGCGGTATCCACTTAATGAAGGGGATAGTTACCTTTTAAAGACCAATGTAGTCTTTGATGTGAGTTGTTCAGAACTCTTTGGCTGGTTTATATCCGGCGGTTCCCTTGTAATCTTACCCCAGGGAGAGGAGTCAGACCCCGTGTCTATCAAAGATACGATGGAGCGTTACAAAGTGAGCCATGTTAACTTTGTGCCTTCCATGCTGGGACTGTTTTTAGAGGAGGCAGGCCGCAAAGGTGGAGCAGGGCTAAACTCCCTTCGGTATATTATTTCAGCAGGCGAACCACTGTCACCAAAGACAGTGGAGTATTTTAACCGGCTAGGTCTATCTGCGAGCCTTGAGAACCTGTATGGTCCTACAGAGGCTACCATTTATGCTACAGGATATAGCACCTCATCATATGAAAGTCATCGGAGTGTACCAATAGGCACACCTTTGCAGGGAGTGAAAGCTTATGTGCTTGACCACACCGGTCAACTGTCAGGTAAAGGAGTGCCGGGAGAATTATGTCTTGGCGGAATAGCAGTGGCACGCGGCTACTATAATAACCCGGAACTGACCGCAGAGAAGTTCATTGACAATCCATACGATGAGGATACAAACAGCAGGCTATACAAAACAGGCGACTTGGTGAGATGGCTTCCGGATGGAGATCTGGAGTATCTTGGCCGAATAGATGAGCAGGTCAAGCTTCGCGGCTATCGAATCGAGTTAGGAGAAATCACCCACCGCCTGGTGGAGTGTGCAGGAGTTACCGCCGGTATTGTTCAGCTGAGAGGATATGGCGATAATCAGTATTTAGCAGGTTATTATGTGAGTGAGGAAGAACTGCAGGCTACAGATATACAGTCGCATCTTCAAGCTCATTTGCCATCGTATATGGTGCCAGAGTACTATGTCCGCATAGATGAGATGCCGCTCTTGCCGAGTGGTAAAGTTGATAAGAAACAATTGCCTGAGCCA
>NZ_JAESIY010000034.1 GCF_016757215.1 Fulvivirga sediminis | reverse complement strand
TAGTAGAAGGTCAAAACAATGTAGAATTTGATCTCAGTGCTATAAAATCAGGAACTTATCTCATTCAGCTAAAGACTGAAAACAAAACAGAAAATACCAAAGTTATTATTCCGTAGATTTTATTAGACACTTTAAAGTTGGGTTTAAGCTCAGTTTTAAAGTGTTTTCTTTCAATTATTAATCAAATTAAATTTTAAACTATAAAACACATTTTAAAAAAAAAAGTTGGCCATGAAAAGAATGTCTTTACCCATACTATTGAGCTTTATACTAGCTCTGGTATCACCCTTAGCCTATGCCCAGATTTCTGTAGTGAAAGAAGGATTGCTTCCGAGAATAACTGATTATTCTGAACAATCATTAAAAGTTACTAAAACTGATGAAGCGCTTTACTTTAGTTTCTATGTTTTGAATGACCCTGCCAATGGGTTTAATGAAAATATTATTAGAACTGACGGTAGTGAGCAAGGAACCTATGTAATTGAACAAATGAGTGGAGATAATCTTGTTTCGATAGGGAATGATATATATTTCGAAAGTGGTTTTAATGGATCAGGAAATATAATATTTAAATCCAACGGTAAGCCTTTTTCGGCAACTGAGCATGTAGTGCTTGATGATGACGATTATGTATATAGGCTTATTAGTGGAGGCGATGAAATTTTAGCGGAAACGTTTAGTCCTTTACTATCATTTGATAAAAATGGAAATATCACCGATTACGGTGTTTGGTATAGCTTTTCGGGGCAATATTTTCATTTTAATGATCAGGTGTTTTTGCAAGGTAGAGAAGGTGATGGAGATTATAAGGTATATAGCTATTCAGAAAATGGCTTGCGAGTGGTTACTGAAGTGCCGAACCTTAATTACGTCTATTCTTTAGATTACTTTGGAAGCATAGAATCTGATGTCTATTATTTTCCTACCATTTTGAATGATACCTATTCAGACTGGGGGCATTATAATACTGAAATTTGGAAGCTTAAGGAAAATGGATATGAAAAGATAACAGCTCTTGCAGATGATTTGCTGAGCTATGAGCACACAGGTGCCGGCAGTAAATTATTCTTTAAGCTGAAAGACCTGAACGATGATTCTGAATATGGCACTTATTTTAAAGGTATATGGCAGACAGACGGTACAGCTGCCGGAACAAAACCTTTCTTATTTAAGGACTATGATATGCTAGGAGGTGATAGTAAGCTCTATCTCAATAATGGTACAAGTTATGATCCTTCTACTCAAAAATTTGAAAAGATACCTGGCCTCTCTGGTTTAACCTCGTTGTATCAATCTGGTGACCAGTTGTTTTACTTTAGAAATGCAGGTAACAATACTGCTCTTTGGACTACAGACGGAACAGTTGCAGGTAGTCACAAAATTTTAGATCAAAAAAATTTGAGTCTAAATAATGTCACTGACGTATTGGGTATTTATGATGGATATCTAATGTTCATTGCAAGATCTCCTGAAGGGGTAATAGAATTATATAAAAGCCCTTTAGGAGTAACCAAAGTGGTTGAATTCAATCAAGGTAAAAAGAATAACGGCATGAAGATTTCATCGGATAGAAGTTATTCAGGAAACGTGATTGGTAATCCACAGGAAAACAATCGTCTTAATTTCGTTTCACTTGGATTTGGCGGTAGCATTACTCTAGAGCTGGCTAGCAAAGTATTTGATGACGGCTCTGCAGAACCTGATATGATCTTGGTGGAAACTAGCTATGGAAGAGCAGATCAAATGTGTTTTTCAAACGGTAATACTTACTATCCTGAGCAGGCTTATGTAGAAGTTTCAGCAGATGGTAAGGAATGGTACAGCTTACCTAATTCCTATTGCAGAACCTCTTTCCTTGATATAAAGCCAGCGGTAGATAGTGGTATGAAGTACGCCAAATACATCCGCATAACTGATGCCTCAGACCGAAGTGCATTTGATGGTAGCGCTGATGGTTTTGATGTTGATGGTATCATTATAAACCGTGCAGCAGTGGAGCAAGCTAAAGCTACCCTTACTAATGCCAGAGTCGCTACAGTATCTGGTGCTAACTTATTTAATGCAGACTTTTTCAATACTTTGCCTAATGAAGAGGATGAGTCTTCTAATGACGTTTCAGCTTTGAAAGCCTATCCTAATCCTATAACCCAAGGTCTGGTTACTCTTAGTGTATCTATGGATGTAGCCCAAAAAGGAAGCA
>NZ_JAESIY010000033.1 GCF_016757215.1 Fulvivirga sediminis | reverse complement strand
CCCTGATAGGATTTTCACCTATTGGATTTGTACCACTTCGTGGCACACTAACGCCAAGCTATGATGAGTGGGGATTAGAAAGCACTAACCTCTCGTCTCGCACATAGCCACGCCTTGATTTAAATTTACTACTTGTGGCCGACTTTCCAATCCCCACAACAGTATCCTGACCGATGAAACCCCATTCATTATAGCGTTTGTTATAGCCATTTATTGTCTATCGTTCAAGTTTGCCTTTTATTTCTTCTAGGTCTTTTTTGGACAAATCTTTTCTAGTTATTGCCGTTGCACCATTTGTCATTTTGGCGAATACCATCGGTGCATTTATGATTTTGTTGTCCAATATAAAAACCAAATTCGTTCGATTGTTCATCGCAAATTCAGTTGCATCACTCCATTTTTTTGTTCCTTCCTTATCTAACCAAATTGCCAACATAAATTCTCCTTTAGCCCACGAAGTTTCATTAATTTCAAGTCGCTCAAAATTCTCTACCGTCACAATTGGTGTCGGGTTGACATACATCGTTTCATTTAAATATTCGAAGACTCTCATTTCACCATTCCTATCAGAGTTGCTATGATACCATCCTGTTTCTAAAACTACTTGATCAGCAGAACAATCTGTCAAGTTGTTATTCAAATCTATTAGAAGAACACCTACTAATATTAAAATTATTTGCATTTTCAGTTTGTTTATTGGCTATAACGCTAAGATAAAAACTGTGCTGGTTTAACAGCAATTAAAGTGGCAGGACACGATAAATTTAAGTTGCGAAGAGCTTTCCAGTCCGACCAAGCCCAGCATTGTTTTTATTATTTGTTAGCAGTATTTTCACACCTTCCTTTTACTACCTCTAGTATCGTATCATGGAAGTCTTCAAATATGAAGTCAGTCCAAAATTTCCCGTAAAAGTTAACTGTGGATGTTATTCTATATGTAGATGTTAAAGTCACTTCTTGGGTTGAGTCATTAATTGTCCTAATTGAGTAACTGCCTTTTACTGCATCAAAATATTCCCCCCCAATCATTACATGCTCGTCAAGAGTATTGGCTGGAATATTTTCTGGGTTTACTATGATGTTGTATTCGAACCCATTTCCTTCATCCCATTTCGTGATTTGTTCTTTAAATCTAAGCCCTTTTTCCCAAGTGATTGACCGAGTAGCTCCAACACCTTCAAAATTTAATTCACCATTTAATGGCTTTGGAATTCCAATTTTGTGAATGAAATGTGGTACGATTTCGTGTTTGCCTATGTTTTTAACGTTCTTAATATTTTTCCATACTGTTTCTTTATCAGTATTAATCAAAGTTTTAGTTACAACAGTTCCATAGTAATCATTTGGAACTACAAAGCTTTCAATTGCTAAAATTAGAAGTGGAATTGTCAGACTGATGAAGAGTTTCTTAGAGTTATCACCATTTGACTTTAGTTTAATTAGTCTATAGATAAATGCACCTAAACTTCCAAGGACTAAAAACGGACCAACAATTATAACTAAGCAAATAGTCCCTTCCAATCCAGAAATAAAAGACAGATAAAAGAAAGTCAAGACACTAACCCAAGGAACAATTAAATAAGTCAAATAGCTCTTCAATTGTGCTTTAGTTGAAAAAATTACAGGAATTGCTCCTAATATTAATGGTAAAGCAAAAACGTACCCAATAGAAACTGTTCTGTGCGAACTTTGAACAAGTAGCATGGTGAAAAAGGCGTAAATCACCCCGAGTCCAATTCCAATAAGTAATGTTTTTATTTTTTTCATTTAGTTACTGCTAACATCCGTGTAAGGGAAACACATTCCCTTATTTTTATTATGGGTTCAATCTAAAGGATTTCTGATTAATTTCATAGAGGTGTTAGCTATATGTGTGTATACCTCTGTGGTCTTGGTTGAGTTATGCCCCAGGAGCAACTGTATTTGCCTTAAGTTTACGCCATCTTCTAATAAATGCGTGGCAAAGCTATGCCGTAACATATGAGGAACTACATTTTTCTGTATTTTCGCTCTCCTGGCCGCCTCTTTCACCACATTGACCACACTTTTTCCACTATATGGTCCGCCATTCTGCCCTTCTATTAAATATTGCTGAGGCCTCCATTGCTTATAATACTGTCTTAGATCTTCTAAGACATTCTTTCCTAGAAGAGTATAACGGTCTTTTCCGCCTTTTGCGTTTTCTATTCTTATCTGCATCCGTTCACCGTCAATATCCGATATTTTTAAGTTTAAGAGTTCACTCCTTCTTAGCCCAACCGAGTAAAGTAAACTAATGATGCACTTGTGCTTCAGGTTGCTCATTGCTGCTATCATTCGTTTTACTTCATTTTGAGATAATACTTCTGGCAACTTTTCTTTTTTCCTGGGCCTTTAAAGTAAATTGCTTTGGTGCTAGTATTGGACCTGCTATCTTTGACTGGACATTAAGTTAAGCTGTTTTTGATTAAATTTACTAA
>NZ_JAESIY010000032.1 GCF_016757215.1 Fulvivirga sediminis | reverse complement strand
CAGTAAATTTAAGTTTCTTTTTTGAACTTAAACTGTTGACCTAATTTTTGGGGTATGATCAGAGGTTGGATATATGTTTAGCATGGCTGGAAATGAATATGACCAATTTATTAGTCACGAACACGCGAACACATACGATTTAAAATTTTCTGTGAACTTAAACTATGAATATGCTTCTGGAATAGCTTTTGACTTTAACGGAAAGAGTCGAGAGTACAAGTATATGATATTGACTCATAATAGTATTAAAGTAAAAAAATCCAAAGCTGACTATCCAGAAAAGATCGATTTGAAATTATTTAAAAAGTTTATTATAGGAGGAGATACACTTATTACTGTTGCTGATACCGTAATAAACCAAAAGCGGAAATTCAAGAAATATATTATACTCGGAAAAACAGATGAGACAGAGAATTATCTGCTATTTCAACGAAAACTCAAAAATAAGACTAAGTATTACTTAAAAAACAAGCAAACAGATGAATGGTTAGAAGTTAATTACAGGTTTGACCTTGACTTTCAAACAGAAGTAGTTTCTTTATTCGAACATGTGCCATACATTAAGTTGAAAAGGGCTTCTTTTGGTTATAATGATATCAAAAATCTAATAAAATCAGTAAGGTATTACGAAAGATATAAGGCCAATAAGAGCCTTTATTTCAGTAGTCTTATGAATGACGTAACAGATACAGAAAAAATGACCTACTACTGTCAAGTAGAAAATTTAGTAGGTTCTATATGGACTATTTCTTTTTATAACAAACAAGGACAAAAGCTTCTCAAAGGAGAATACTCAAATGTTGCTCCTTTAACTAAGCATGGTAACCATAAATGGTTTTATCCAGACGGAAAGATTAGAAAAGAGGCGCAATTTATTGAAGGTGATTTAGATGGTTCTTATCTCGTTTATAATCACGATGGGACAAAGCACTGCACTTTCAAGTACACAAAAAATGGTGACATGAAAGTGTTAAGTATTTTCGACAATAAAGGTGTAGAGCAAACTAAAGACATTAAAAAACATACCTACTATGACTATATAAACGATCGTACTTTAAATATTCAATACAAATATAACAAGCTAAATAAAATCAGTTACGTGGATAATGCATCTGGAGTCAAATATTATTTACTGACTGACATTCCTGCTTCTTCAAAAATTAAAGTTGACTTAGATTATCCTCAAAAGGAACTCAAAGAAGGTAAAGAAGGTATGGTAAGGATAAGGATTATGCTTGATGAAAAGGGAGGTATTTTGGATTATAAGGTCTTGTCAACTGTTGATGGACAATTCATAAAGCCAAGCGTTGATTTACTTCTCAACAAAGAATCAATAAAGTTTAAACCTGCTGCTAACTTTGAAGGAAAAGTTAAAAGTGAATTTATATACACAGTCATGTACAAAATACACAGGACTATTATTCATAGCAATTATGATTTCATGTTTCACCATAACATGATGATGCAACAGCAAATGATGACACCACAAATATCACCCCCAACCGGATACTAAATTTCCCGTTGCCATAATGTTCGGCATGGTTGCATGATTACCCCAGCTTCGTTGCATAGTATGGTCTGGATATTCGCATAAAACTTTAAAAGTCTCACAAAACGCTGCTATTCATTTTTAACATTAAATTAGTTAGATTGACCCCCATAACAGAAATAAGGGAATGTGTTTCCGTTACACGGATGTTGTAAGTCAAAAAAATCGAATGGACAGTGGTAAAATTAATAATCAGTAATTTATTCATCCTTGTCCTATTAACGAATGGAAATAGGATTAAAGCTCAGAATACTAGGATTGAGGATGATATTAAAAACATCAGGCACCAGTATCGGCAAATTGCATTAAAGCAAATATCAGGACTTGAAATTGATACAGTTGATTTTTCAGAACCAATAATTGAAGGAGAGGAACATCAAGGAGGGTCTCTTGAATTATATATTGTGTATCACACTAAGGCAGACACTTTCTTGATTAGTAATATTTCAATTCAGGATGAAGGCGGGGCATATTCAAAGAGGATTACAGAAGCTTATTTATGGGACTCATTACCATTCTTTTTTTATGTGCAGAGTGAAGGACTATATGAAGGAATTAAAAGAGAATTAAGAATTTATATTTCTGATGGAATGGTGATTAGGAAACTAAAAAAAGAGGCTAGGTTTTATGATCCTTCATTTGGATTTAAGCAACTATCTATGGACACCATTCCTAATAAATCAGCAACAATTGAAAGGGAAGATTTTAACAGGGTGAATGATTTTGTAGGAAATAGCAAGAGATATATTAGTAGTGGAAAATAATAAATTCGCCTTACAACAAATGCTAAAAATGAATATGCTAACTAAGTTCTTTGAAAAGACATTGCAAAGTGAAAACCTCTGTGCTTCTGGCAAGTGGTGCGCATACTCATTTTAGCTTGGCGTTAGTGTGCCACGAAGTGGTACAAATCCAATAGGTGAAAATCCTATCAGGG
>NZ_JAESIY010000031.1:0-2500 GCF_016757215.1 Fulvivirga sediminis | reverse complement strand
CAAAAAAAACTAGAGAAAGTAGAAAAGGGCGTATGGGGAATGCCTAGGCTCTCAGAGGCGAAGAAGGACGTGATAAGCTGCGATAAGCTACGGGGATTAGCAAATATGACTTGATCCGTAGATTTCCGAATGGGACAACCCAATTAGTTGAAGACTAATTATCCTTTTAAAGGAGGCGAACCCGGAGAACTGAAACATCTAAGTACCCGGAGGAAGAGAAAACAATAGTGATTCTGTTAGTAGCGGCGAGCGAACGCGGAACAGCCCAAACCCATTATGTTACGGCATGATGGGGGTTGTAGGACTACAATGTTTGTTAATGATTGAATTTGAATCATCTGGGAAGTTGATCCATAGAAGGTGAAAGACCTGTAGGAGTAAGATCATTAATGATAGTAGTATCCTGAGTAGGGCGGGACAGGTGAAATCCCGTCTGAAACTGCCAGCACCATCTGGTAAGGCTAAATACTCCTGAGAGACCGATAGTGAACCAGTACCGTGAGGGAAAGGTGAAAAGTACCCTGAATAAGGGGGTGAAATAGTACCTGAAACCATACGCTTACAAGCGGTCGGAGCAGATTAGTTCTGTGACGGCGTGCCTTTTGCATAATGAGCCTACGAGTTACTCTTCACTGGCGAGGTTAAGTTTTTAGAAGAACGGAGCCGGAGCGAAAGCGAGTATTAATAGTGCGTTTAGTCAGTGGAGGTAGACGCGAAACTTGGTGATCTACCCATGGCCAGGTTGAAGGTGCGGTAACACGCACTGGAGGACCGAACCAGTACACGTTGAAAAGTGTTTGGATGAGCTGTGGGTAGGGGTGAAAGGCCAATCAAACTGAGAAATAGCTCGTACTCCCCGAAATGCTTTTAGGAGCAGCGTGGAGGTTAAGTCTAATAGAGGTAGAGCTACCAATAGGACTAGGGGGAGTCACATCCTACCAAATCCTGATGAACTCCGAATGCTATTAGATATACTCTGCAGTGAGGGCAAGGGTGCTAAGGTCCTTGTCCGAAAGGGAAAGAACCCGGACCAACAGCTAAGGTCCCCAAATGTATACTAAGTTGAACTAAGGTGGTTCAGTTGCCGAGACAGCCAGGATGTTGGCTTGGAAGCAGCCATTCATTTAAAGAGTGCGTAACAGCTCACTGGTCGAGCGACAGAGCATCGATGATAATCGGGCATAAAGTATACTACCGAAGCTTTGGCAGAATTTATTCTGGGTAGGGGAGCATTCTATCAGCGGCGAAGGTGTGGCGTAAGCCATGTTGGAGCGGATAGAAAAGCAAATGTAGGCATAAGTAACGATAAGGCGGGTGAGAAACCCGCCCACCGATAGACTAAGGATTCCTGATCAACGCTAATCGGATCAGGGTTAGTCGGGACCTAAGGCGAACCCGAAAGGGGTAGTCGATGGACAATGGGTTAATATTCCCATACTACCGTTAACAGTGATGGGGTGACGGAGTAGTGAAAGGCTCGCGTACTGACGGAATAGTACGTTAAAGGGTGTAGGTATTGACGATATAGGCAAATCCGTATTGTTAGCTGAACCTGATAGTACCATAATCCTTCGGGAGCGTGGATAGTGGCCCTAATCAGACTTCCAAGAAAAACCTCTAAACTTATGTTAATGGTACCCGTACCGCAAACCGACACAGGTAGTCAAGGAGAGAATCCTGAGGTGCTCGAGTGATTCGTGGCTAAGGAACTAGGCAAAATGGCCCTGTAACTTCGGGAGAAGGGGCGCCTCCTCTGTTTCGGCAGAGAGGCCGCAGTGAAAAGATCCAGGCGACTGTTTAGCAAAAACACATGGCTATGCGAAATCGAAAGATGATGTATATGGCCTGACACCTGCCCGGTGCTGGAAGGTTAAGGGGGGATGTTATTCGCAAGAAGAAGCATTGAACTGAAGCCCCAGTAAACGGCGGCCGTAACTATAACGGTCCTAAGGTAGCGAAATTCCTTGTCGGGTAAGTTCCGACCTGCACGAATGGTGCAACGATCTGGATACTGTCTCGGCCACGAGCTCGGTGAAATTGTAGTCGCGGTGAAGATGCCGCGTACCCGCAACGGGACGGAAAGACCCCATGAACCTTTACTATAGCTTAACATTGACATTGTGTAAATGATGTGTAGGATAGGTGGGAGACTATGAAGTGGTGTCGCCAGGCATTGCGGAGTCGTTGTTGAAATACCACCCTTTATTTACGTGATGCCTAATCTGTTTACAGAGACAGTGTTTGGTGGGTAGTTTGACTGGGGTGGTCGCCTCCAAAAGAGTAACGGAGGCTTTCAAAGGTTCCCTCAGCACGCTTGGTAACCGTGCGCAGAGCGCAATAGCATAAGGGAGCTTGACTGTGAGACCAACAAGTCGATCAGGGTCGAAAGACGGATATAGTGATCCGGTGGTTCCGCATGGAAGGGCCATCGCTCAAAGGATAAAAGGTACTCTGGGGATAACAGGCTGATCTCCCCCAAGAGCTCACATCGACGGGGAGG
>NZ_JAESIY010000030.1 GCF_016757215.1 Fulvivirga sediminis | reverse complement strand
TTATTGCTCAGGTATTTATACCTTAAACAAATCATCCAAGCTACCAGTGAAATAAGAGGCTGTCAGAAAAAAAGCGATGTTATGCCTGGCTTAATATTAAATCTTTATCGGAAGGAATTAATTCTGGACCAAATAAAAGTGAAAACACGTTGCTTGAGTAGCTTTTCAATACTATGGACCGTACGTAAGGGGTCACGACGATCTTTAATGTGGCCATTAAAGTAAGAGATGGGTTGATGCTTGCGCTCCAGCTTTTCCAATAAAACAACTGCCCCGTCAGGGCTGATCTCATTAGCCGAAAAATCAACAGAAACTTCTACGTTCCCTCGATAATATGCTGTATTTTTGTTCCTAATATTTGGGTATTCGTTAAGGGATTGTTTTTGTCTGTAACTATCTCAAAGATAACACCTTACACCCAAATTATCGCCCTACAGATGAATTTTCCGGGTTAAGTTACTTTTGGTAGAGGAAATAAAGTATTGATTTTACCTGATCACTTAGGTTAAAAAGAAACTAATGAATATTGAACAATTAAAGTTTCCGATTGGAAAATACATTCTCAATAAAAGTCCGGATAAAGAACAGTTAAGCTGGAAGTACCGACCTGACGGGTGGACGATTAAGCAGTTGGTTCACCATTGTTCAGATAGTCATATGAATGCTTTAATACGGTTTAAACTTGCTTTGACCGAAGATACACCTACTATTCGCCCATATTTCGAAGATAGATGGGCTGAATTAAGTGATTCGTTAAATGATGATATCAGTGATTCTTTGTTGATCCTACGAGGATTACATAATAAATGGGCATTGCTTTTGAAGAATTTAACAAGCGAAGAGCTAGCGTTAGCATTTAACCACCCTGAACATGGTAAATCTTTTAAACTGGCCGAAACTATAGGTAACTATGCCTGGCATTCTAATCATCATTTAGCTCAAATTAAACAAGCTTTAAATTTTAAAGGTGAGTACCATTAAAGATAGCCATGTATTTTTTCAGGGCCATATTGTATGTTACGAGATCTTTTATAATTGTTTTTATTCACTAAAGAAACAGATTTAATAATAATTGGATAAAATATTAATACCCTTACATATGTAATTAACTAAAACGATTTAATTTAATTGGAGTAAATTGTTATTTCATTGGCTTCCAGAGTTGCCTTATGCAAGGTAAATTTGATAGTTTCATTCTTCATTTTTCGCTAAAAAAATATTGGTTTTATATACAATATTACATCCTTAAATGGGCGAAAATTTTCTCTCGTTGTTTACTACACCAATAATTGGTAATTTCATAAAGATCACAATAAATATATGTTTTGTTATATCTTAACGATATAACAGCATATGATTATTGCCTCATCTAAATCATGATCTTGTTTTTTTACATCTTAATTTTTAACACTAAATCTTAACTATTATGTCAAGTAAAAGTAAAAAACCTTTAAGTCATTTTGAAAATTCTTTTGAAAGAATTTTACAACTGCAAAAAATTAAAGGAGGTGCCAATGAAGACGTTGTTTTGTTGAAAAGCAGTCAAAGTGGAACTTGTAGTGCTAGGAGTACCGGGGGATGCCAAATTGGAACAGGGTTGGAACCTCATTAAGTCTTAATTAGGTTTATTAACTGTCCCAAAAGTTGATGTTCCCAATTTAAAATTGGAAATGTTATACTAGTGATGATAAGGAATATATCCATTATCGTACAGCATAAGGCTTTTGGGACGGTCCTTATACTTCCAGTATTTTCAAGACCCTTTAAATGTTAATGCAGCTGCCACATAGTTATTCCGAAAGCTGTTAGTTCCCATCTCTACCCCTTATCAATCATGGACCGAGCCGCCGATATTGCCGTACAAAATTTATTTGCCATTGTTCACCCTGAGTATTATGAACCATTATCCAGGTATAGGGCTGCACCAAATTTCTTAAATAAACTGAAAGAGCTGGTACCTCAGCAGCAATGGAAAATTATACGAAATGACGTATGGCTACATGTTCAATGTCACGAACATTTACCCCACCTTTCTGATATTGAATATGATGTGCAAGGGTTTAAGATCCACCTTTCTTGCGGTGCTGATAATGCTATAGCCATATTAGACAATGTGGTACCCTTATTGATAAAAAATAAGATAAACTTCAAAATAGCATGTGATCAGAATATACTTGATCAGTTAAACTCTAAGGGGCAGCCACGCGGACATGCTGGTAAATTTATGACGATTTACCCCAAGCACCTAAAGGAGTTTACCGAGAGTATAGAACAGCTTTATCAGGCTACTAACGATAAAAAATTTGTAGGCCCATATATTTTGTCCGACAGGAGGTACAAAGACAGTAAAATTATTCATTACAGGTATGGAGGCTTTAAACCTATTGGCAAACTAACTATATATGGCACCAAAATGTATTATATGCTTTCCCCGGAAGGTGAATACGTGCCAGACGAGCGGTTGCCTTATTTTAATTTACCCTCATGGGTAGAAGACCCTTTTGATAGGCCGGTATCTTCAGGCGATGGTGAAGGTACTCTTTTGCATGATAGGTATGTGGTAGAAGGAGTGTTTGGGTTTTCTAACGCTGGTGGCGTCTATCATGGAAAGGACACCCTTACGGGGCAGGAAATTGTAATAAAAGAAGCAAGGCCATATACTAATTACTGGCAAGTAGACCACGAACAATGGGATGCCGTACACCTACTTAAAAGAGAGTATGCTATTCTCGATCATTTAAAAGAACTCCCATTTATACCAGAACCTGTTGAACTGTTTCAGGAGTGGGAACATACCTTTTTAGTAGAGAAAAGGATAGATGTTATGGGGTTGGATGAATTCTGGGCAAGTGATGATAATATTTTTGCCCCTTATGTCCGGAGAGCCGAGGTAATAGCAGGATTTGCCGCTAAATTTAAGAAAATTGCTATTAGCATCATCAACATGGTTAAGTCCATTCATGAAAAAGGCGTGTTGTTAGGAGATATTTCGCCTCGAAATATACTTATTAATAAAGATACATTGGAGTGCTGGCTGATTGATTTTGAAAGCGCAGTATTTACGCATGATAGTGAGCAGATACTTAAATATGCAGCCGAGTGGGGTACAGAAGGTTATATTAAGAAAGGGCGTAAAGACCGAGGCAAGGTTACTGCTAAAGATGATTTTTATGCGGTGGCTATGACATTATACAATGCCATTATTCCTGCTAACAATATGTTTAAATTAAACCCCGGTGCCAGGGACAGACTACTCCATGAATTTGTACAACTAGGGTTACCGGTAGAAATAAAACAAATACTCGATGCCCTGATGAAGGGAGATGAAAACGAGGCACTTCAACTATTAACCTCCTGGCTTAATCCGGTGGGCTATCCATCTACAACAGCCTTAAAAACCGAAGATATTCAATCCCAGTTGGTAGACGCGGTCGATAAAATGATAAACTACATTAGGGTTACTGCTGATTATGATCGTACAGAGAGGCTATGGCCTGCTCACTATGTTATATTTTCCACTAACCCGCTGAATATATCATATGGAGCTTGTGGTACCGCTCTATTTGTTTTAGAAGCCACTAAAACATTGCCTCAAAAAGCGGCAGACTGGATGCTGTCTAAAAAGTTAGATCATGGTAACTACCCACCAGGGTTATTTACCGGGATGGCAGGTATAGCATATACCTTTGATCAGATGGGGTATAGAGAGAGGGCGGAAGAACTTATGGATATGGTCTTCAGTTCGTCCATGTTGCTCGATGAGGCATGTATATTCAATGGATCTGCTGGCTGCGGGCTGGTAAGTCTTTATTTTTATACCAAAACGGAAAATTATAGATACCTGGAAGAAGCCATTATTATAGGCAACCATTTAATAGACATAGCTCAAAAGAAAGACGATGCCTGTTTTTGGCCATCTAATACGGATAATACCACGCATTATGGCTATGGGTATGGAGCCAGTGGCATAGGTCTCTATCTATTATACCTGTATGTTGCTACACAGCAAACCAAGTTTTTGGACACCGCTTTACGCGCCATAGAGTTCGATCTGGCTCAACAAGTGGAGAGCGAAGTGGGAGTACAATGGAAAAGATTTAAAGATGATGTTTTGTTATATCCCTATTTTATACATGGCGCTGCAGGTATAGGAAGTGTACTTATCCGTTTTTATCATATTTTAAAAGATGATCGGTTTAAAAAGCTTGCGTTAAAGATCGCCGAGGATTCTTATATTAAGTATTCTTTTATACCAGGTCAGTTTGAAGGTATGGCTGGAATTGGTGAATTAATGATAGATATTTACCATTATACCGGAGATGAAAGGTTTAGAACCTATGGGTTGGACATGGCTGAGTCTATTATGTGGTTTGGTATAGAGAAACCCGAAGGCATGGCCTTTCCGGGTAGGTGGTTAACCCGCATTTGTCATGATTATGCTACTGGTTCAGCTGGCATTGGATTATTCTTTTTAAGGCTTCTTAATAATACAGAAAGGCATTTTTTGGACCTGGATGTTAAGCAGTTAACTGCTTTACAAAAAACTTATGCTAATATGACCGTTTAGTTGACGCTAGAAATTTTTAAGTTTATACTTAAATGATTATCCATAGATGAAGGTACTGGTTGTATTGAATTTTATATTGTTATTGTTTGTGATATGCTATCTAGTTTATCGTGATTATCCCGACCATAACGTATTCACAGAGATATCGGCAGAAAGGCTTAATATCACCGATGCTGAAGGCAATAAATACATAGTGCTGAGTAACCCTTCCAGACAAGCCTTAGCTACACTCAACAGCAAGCCAGTAGATACTATTAAGACGGAAAGAGATACCCCCGGAATATTATTCTTTAATAGGGAAGGGGATGAGATTGGCGGATTGGTATTTGATATTGATAGTGTGAGTAATTACCAGTTGCTTTCTTTTGATCAGCGGAAAAGTGATCAGATAATGACACTGAGGCATGAGGAGGAGAGGGTAGATGGGGGCTGGAGAAGAAGGTACGGCCTTATGATCCAGGAAAGGTCGGATAAGCCGGTGGATAGGATCATTAATGAACTCCACACCATTGAAAGTATGGAAAATGCTGAACGAAGAGAGGCCGCACTGGATAAATTTTGGGCGGATACAGCCAACCTATCTCCAACAAGGTTATTTATTGGAAGAAACAGTGATCAAAACGTAGGCCTTTATTTGCTCAATAAAAGTAATGCACTTAAAACTGGCCCTATATGTAAATAACCATGGAGAGCCTGTCATAAAAACTTATGACAGTTTGGGTCACGCGCATTACTTAGTGGGTAATGAATAAAGTTCCGGCTGGTTGTGGTGATTTATCCTGCCAGTGCGGTATCCATTTTAGCCTCTATTTCTTTATTGCATAAATTACCTATGCTTCCTTCATGCGTGTGGTTGACATCCTTATCCGGTGAATATTGGCCTGCTTCTATCAATTGTCCGACTTTTTGGTAGGCTTCACGGAAAGAAAGGCCATTTTGAACCTCTCTATTTACCACTTCCACGCTATACAAGTAATCATACTTTTTATCATTAATGGCTTCTTTGTTAATGATAATATGCTGCAGCATAAATTCACTGATCTGCAGGCATGATTTTACATTAAAAAGGCCGCTGAATAAACTTTCCTTTAATAACTGAAAGTCCCGGTGATAACCACTGGGTAAATTATTGATAAGCAAAGTCAATTCCGTAGGGAGTGCTTGTATCTTATTACACTTACCTCTGATAAGTTCGAAAACATCAGGATTCTTTTTGTGCGGCATAATGCTGCTGCCTGTCGTGAGGTGGGCCGGAAAGGTTAAAAAACCAAAATTCTGGCTCATATAAAGGCATACGTCCATAGCAAATTTAGCTAGTGTACCGGACGTACTTGCTAAAGCAAAACTAATAGACTTTTCCATTTTGCCCCGGCTCATTTGTGCCGCTACTGAATTATATTTCAATGTGGCAAACCCCATTTTATGGGTAGTGGAAGTACGGTTAATAGGAAAGGAACTACCGTATCCCGCTGCCGATCCCAGCGGATTCTGGTCAGCTATTTTTAATGCAGCATTCAGGAAGTATATATCATCTATCAGAGCTTCTGCGTAGGCACCAAACCACAAACCAAAAGAAGAAGGCATAGCAATTTGTAAATGCGTGTAGCCCGGGATCAACACCTCTTTATGAGTTTCGCTCAGTGTAATTAGGCGATCAAAAAGCTGTTTGATTAGGGCTCTAATAGTTTTTATTTCTTCCTTGCAAAACAGATGCATATCCATTAGTACCTGGTCATTTCTGGACCGTGCTGTATGTATTTTCTTTCCGGCATCCCCAAGTTTTTCGGTAAGTAAATGCTCTACTTTAGAATGAACATCTTCAAAATTTTCTTCTATGGTAAAAGTACCTTGTTCTATGCTTACTAATATTTCTTTGATCTCCCGCTCTATTCCTTGTATGTCGTTATCCGTCAAAATACCTATTTCGTGAAGTATTTGCGCATGTGCTAATGATCCTTGAACGTCATATTTAGCCAAGTGCAGGTCCAGTTCCCGGTCGTTACCTACTGTAAATTCTTCTACGGCTTTTTCAATTTGGTATCCTTTATCCCAAAGTTTCATGTGTATTTTGTTTATTATCAGTGGCCACATGGAATCTTTGATTAAAAATTCATCAGCGGTTGATGTAAAATCGCTTCGGATTTTTAATGTCGATTTCATGTGTATTAGTTAATTTTAAATTGCCACATGGAATTCGCTACAAACTTTATTCATCCCGGTTGGTATAATTTGGGACGCTAAAGTTTATGCTCATTTCATGTATATGTGTTTATTTCCAATGGTAACATGGAATTCGCGATAAACTACATTCATCCTCGGTTGGTATAATTTAGGATTACTTACGTTTATGCTCATTTCATGTGTATTTGTTAATTTTTAATGGCAACATGGAATCTATGACTAAAAATTCATCCGCGGTTAAGTGTAAAATCCGCTTCTGATTTTTAATGCCAGTTTACCATGCATGTATTTGGTTGATATTACTATGAAAACAAAAAAGCAGTCGCTTACCCTATCATTTTGCTAGTAAAAACGAGCATTAAGTAAGTGCATAATAGAGGTAACACTTTCATCTCACTGGGTATAAATACTTTATAAACATGAGCACTTTGGCAGATTATCGTCAACTACTCATTATTGTATCGCAAATAACATAATATTCCGTAACTCCTTCGCCCGCACCCCTTCCCTGCTGTTAGGTGCATAATGAAGTTGAAACTACTTAACTATCCTAATCCTCAGCGCTGGCTAGAAGTGAATCATATATTGCGGAGGACTTATTAAAAAAAAATTTAGTTCGGCTTTATGGACTGAAAAATAGCCCTAAAAAAAGGAATTATTAATTATCAATACTCCTCATTATAACTAATAGTGGTACTTCAGTGAAGTTAAAATCTGTCTACTTACGCATATTACATAGGTATAGTAGAACGCCGGTTATCACATATCTACTAATGCATACTTCTCCTTCTTTACTTCTATACCGGCCCTGGTTATAAACATTTCAACACCCTTCTACCATAATTAGAGCGCTTATTGCTAAGCCGACATTATTAGCAAATCAAATAAAGTTATTTTTTAAAAATTTTAATTAACTGAATATCAGTGATTTAAACACGAATCACCCCATACATAGCGAATAAATTTTAATTATTTCATAGGGTTTATTCCCCGATATTTGTCTTCAATACGAAACCAGTTGAAACACATTGAATAAACTGAATGTAAATAGCAACCTAATGAAACATAAAATCCCTAAAGAATTAGAACG
>NZ_JAESIY010000003.1 GCF_016757215.1 Fulvivirga sediminis | reverse complement strand
TTTAGTAAATTTAATCAAAAACAGCTTAACTTAATGTCCAGTCAAAGATAGCAGGTCCAATCCGCTACGAGCCATATATTACTTGAGCGTGCGCTTAAATTCCGTTCTTTAAGCACAAACTTTCATTCATTGAAATACTGACTACGCATTGTAGCTTCAGACATACACTTATCTCATTCCAACAACCCAACATTTAAAGCATGGCGGGAACAAGGATCAGAAGTTAATTAAACCCAAAAGAAGTAGTAGCATTATTTTCATAACCAGACTCGATATCTTGGAAAATGAACCCTGAATGTATAAAACCTTGCTTTGGAGATTTTATTAAAAATGAGGCATATAAACAATCTCCTATCCTTTCCTCATTTAAGATTTCTATTCCTTCAGCATATGTCATGTCTAAAATCTGATCAGTAATTTCAAAATTTGTATACATTTTTTGAGAGAGTGCTAAGATGACTTTTGCTGTGTCTCCAACTTGGTAATGAGCCTTATCGCAATGAACTTGAAGTACATACAGAGCTGTATGCCCATCAAATATTTCATCATACATAGCATCTAATACTTTTCCTCTTAAAAATGTTAGAGTGGTCTGTATTAACAACGAATCATAGCTATTTTGCCTTTCTATATCGGCTAAATCTTTTAAATTGTTTTTAATATCTGAGTAACCAATTATATTGAGATTATAAACTGTAGTTAAAGAATCTATGTCATGAAGATAATTCTGCAATTGTAATTTAGTGTAAGTTGAGGACTTATCACTATTCAAAATTTAGCAACTTCAAGCATATCCACATGATTTTTTCTTCTACCCAGTACATCAACTTGCTCTAAAACCTTGAAAAACTTATTTTGATTTTCTCCACTTATATACTTGTTTATTGGCACAATAAACTCATCATGAGATGATCTTGAAGCTTTATTGCATGCCAAAAGGCTTACAAATAGCCATAAACACTAATTATACTTACAACCTTCATCTGACTTTCGATTTTTCTATTTCACTCTGTTATCCACGGGCTTACCACCCCCAATCGTAGCATCCGCCACGATCTATATATTGTTTGAGCGTCCGCTTAAATTCCATTCTTAATGCACAAAATATTGCACATTGTACCTTCAGACATCTGCTTATCATATTCCGAGCAAATACTCTTGTGCCTGATAGGTCGTAGGACCGCTTCGCTTAACCTAAGACCAATTGGAAACTATTCGATTGTGCGTTCGTATTTTATTTTTTTCACTTCCATATCAGTTTATAAGAAAATAAAAGCCCCAATATTAGACCTAATATCGCTGTAAATCCAAAATTAAAATAACTTGGTTCTGGATGATATCGTGTATTTGAGGAGGTTTCATAAAAAAGATTAAAGATAAAACAGTTTGAGGTGTTGGAAGTATCATATTTACAAGCATTTGCTACAACAATTTTGTCTATAATCTCAAAATTAATAGCGAACATTACTATTATTGCAATGAATGAAATAACTGCAGTTATGATTGTCTTTGAAACTTGTTTCATCTATTCTTAATATGCAGTGCCAGATTGAAAATCGGCAACTTTTGTATTTATATTCAAATTGTAATGGTAGTGCAATGTATTGCTGACTAAAACTCCAGTCTTGACTTCTTCCTATATCCCAATATAAGTACGTTACAAATATTCCCAACTGGTCATAGCATTCCCTAAGATGCATATATTGATTGAGCATACGTGCTACAAACCACCGCGGGAACGAGGTTCATAAAGGATCAGTGGCAATATTTATCATTTTATATGCTTTTTTAAACCTTTATAAAATATATGTATAACCTTTACACCTAAGGATACTGTTATTGTCAAAAAGAAAATTATTGTAAATTGCTCCCCTACCATATCATTCAAACCAAGAATAAAATGTTGAGCAAGAGCATTTTTCCCAGTTCCCCCCAAACTTTTTGCAAAAACTTCTACACCTCTTTCCTTTAATGACAGTGTAACTTTAATAAAAACGATAAAAAAAATTATGTATACGAAAGTTTTTAGCATAAAAACTTAATTTATAGGACCTATAACTTTAGTTCTTATTTCCGCAAATGTCTCTTTACCTTTTTCATCTATCTGATATTGCATCCTATAAGTTCCTATCGCCGTTCGCGCCATGCTCTGCATGGTATACTTCTCGCAATTGATCGTAGCAATCCGCTAAGATTCATATATTGCTTGAGCGTCCGCTCAAATTCCTTTCTTTGAGCACAAAATTGTATTCACGAAATACTGCCTGCGCATTGTAGCCTCAGACATTAACTTATCTTATTCCAACAAACCACCATGCAAAGCATGGCGGTAACGAGGGTTTCCAAATATTACAATTATTAGAGTCGAGGTTTTACCTAAATTTTAAATAAAAACTCGTCTCCTGCTTCATAGCGAAATAAAAACTCTGTAAACGAATTAGTGATTTTTTTAAAATCCTCTTGCTGAGATAACTCTCTATAAAGATATACGGGAGGGTTATCTCCTTCATCTAGGTTGAAGAAAGCAAACATACAGCCTTGACTCATGAAGAAGACTAAGTTTTTTTGAGAAAGCTTCAAATGCGAATTATCCTCATCTAAAAGTTCTTTTCCCCATTTTTGCAAATTTGGCAACTCATTAAAAAAGCAAGACTCTCCTTGTAAAAAGTCACTAGTTCCATTCCCCATTGCCAACAAAAAATCAACATAAGATTTAGGTAAGTTTTTATAATTATTTTTTTTCTTGAAATCATTAACCTGTTCAATAGTACCAGGAGCCAATTCAATCCCTTTTTCAATCAAGGTCTCTTTGAGCTGTTTTATTGAGTCATCCATAGTTCAGGAATAAGCTTTTCTAGCTTTAGAATCTCTTAAAAAAGTATCGATAACGGCAAACCGGGCTTGTTTGGTGTCAGTGTCCAAGTTCTCAATATCTTCTAACCTTCTCCTAACTGGTCGTAGCATCCGCTACGAGCCATATATTACTTGAGCGTCCGCTCAAATTCCTTTCTTTAAGGTCAAACTTGTATTCACGAAAAACTGCCTGTACATAATAGACTCATACTTCCACTTATTTTATTACAACACCCCACCATGCAAAGCATGGCGGGAACGAAGAATGTACTTATTCTGCTATTATTGTATTAGGTAACATATCTTTTAATTTATCTATCGTTTCTTTATTGATATTGGTTGATTCAATAATTAGATATTTCAAATTCTTTAACCTTCCAATATCTTCAGGTACACTATCTATTTCATTAAATGAAATATCCAAATGTTCTAATGTTTCAATTGATGTCAGGCCTTGAGGAAATTGTTTCAACCCAATATTACTTATTCTCAGTTCTTTTAATACTTGCATTTCTGCTAAATTATCGAGGCCTCCGAGATCTGGATTATTACTCAAATTTAAATCTTCTAGTAATTTCAAATTGTCAATTGAATCAGGAACTTGAATAAGTTTGTTATTTCGAACATCAAGTTTTCTTAAACTAGTTAGGCATGTAACAGCCTCGAAATTTTTGATTAAATTCTTTGTTAATTTTAAAATTTCAACATTTCTCAACGAACAAATGTCACTGTTGATTTCAACTATTTTATTAAACTGAAGATCAAGCCAAATTAAATTAGATAATTTAAAGATATCGTCAGGAACTTTCGTTAATTGACGATCTATAAGAGATATGCTTTTAACTTTATCACATTGTGCCAAAGCTTCGTCCAAATAAAAATATGTTGTCTTAGTATTATCAACCTTCTGCCTAGAACAACTGATAATGATCAACAATAAACTTATTTTAATTACTTCTTTCATAACGAGGACGTCTATTTGTTGGTTTATTCGATTTTTTATAATTATTAATCACTTCTGTTATTTCAGTGTTCTGGAAGTCATTTTCGTATACACCTTTCTATTCAAGCCCTGGCCATAGCATCCGCTACGCCCCATATTCTGTTTCAATTCTATTACGTGAAATATCGCCTTCTTTCGATCTAGCTCAAAGTGGAGACATAATAAAGACAGTAGCCTCACTGTAAATTCTACAGCAACACCACTGTCTGCTATTATTTAGTTAAAATGCTACTCTACTAAAACCACTCCTCCTTGTGGTTCTATGGTAAGTTTCACTTGTCCTTTCTTATTTACTTTTATAGCTTTTTTAAAGCTCTCCCCTTTCTTATCTCCATACATGGCTAATTCTTTGCCGGCTAGCATGGGTAAGTTTACGGTAACAGTAACGGCTTCTTTCTGACCATTAACTCCGGCCACGTACCATTTATCACCACTTCTTCTGGCTAAGAGAACATATTTACCTGGGTAGCCTTCTAAAAATTGTGTCTCTTCCCAGCTGGTAGGTATCTGCTTCATAAAGTCAATAGCGAACTCAGGAGCGTCTTCCAAGTTATTAGGAGCTAAAGCAAAAAACTGAACCGGATTCTGGAATAATATACCAGTAGCCAGCTGAAAAGCATCTGTGGTCCTTCGAATATTCCCCCCGTCATTGGTTCGGTTATACCGCTTATTAAGCACTACACCACCATACTCCATACAGGCCACAGCATTTCTTATAAAAGGATGCAGGGTAGCATTTACCGCTTCCTGATCATTAAAGTCCTGACTGAACATCAGGTTTTCGGAGGCTAAAACTGCCTCACTACCCACATAGTTAGGGTACATTCTTGCCCAGCCTCTAGGCAAAGTCGCTCCATGAAAAACCACCATCAGCCCGTAATCATTAGCATCAGAAAGAATATCTTCATAAAGCCTCATGGTCTCCTGCTTATCTCCACCAAAAAAGTCAACTTTAATGCCTTTTACACCATTTTCTTTCAGCCATTTCATTTCCCTTTTTCGCTCTATGGAGGTATTCATCCGTTTTTTAGGGCTCTGCGGGGCATCACTGGTGGCGCCATTAGAGTTATACCATAGAAACACCCCTACTCCCTTACTGGCAGCATACTGGATCAATTCTTCCATTTTATCATTTCCCATTTTATCCCACCAATTGTCAATTAGCACATACTCATAAGTCATGGCTGCTGCCAGGTCAATGTATTTCTTTTGATCTTCAAAGTTAATACTGTTATCCTGCCACATGATCCAGCTCCAGGTTCCTCTGCCGTATTCATAATTCTTAGAAGCTTCGTATAGCGGCTCCACCACATCATAAGCAATGGTAGTTTCTACTATTGGCTTAAGCGAATTGCCTACTGTAATAGTTCTCCAGGGCGTTTGTGCTGGCAAGCCAATAGCCGCGCCACTGCCTCCAAAACCGTTATTCTCTCCTGGATCAGGAAAGGCTATCTGGTAAACACCATCTTCAGTAGGGTCACTGAGGTGTGAGGCACAATAAAGGCTTCTTACCCCTGTCTCCGAAAGCAGCACCCAATGGTTATCTACTTCAAATAAGCCTGGAAAAACATAGCCATTACCAAACTCAGATTGAGCTTCTATTTTCTGACCAATAGCATAATTTTCTTCATAACTGGGTTTAGTTCTTTGCCAGCCTACCATAGGTTTAGACTGCGGACTTAAAAAGCCCTTTGCTGCCTGAGGAAAGTTAAAAGCAGTTAATTCCTTCTCTACCACCAAGGCCACAGGATCACCAGCCGCAGGAATGTAATAGCGCAGCGCTATATCATTATTACTCACTTTAAAGATGACCTTTATTGGCTTTTTATCTTTGTTATTCAAAGTGCAGACCAGCTCACTTCCTTGATAGTGCACTTCTGATTGCTTTATCTTCTCTTGCGTATAAGTAAAATCTAAAGACTTCTCTTCTGATCCTTGCCAGATAAGGCCGTTGGCATAATCAACCAGATTAGTCTCCAGGCCCAGGCGCGATTGCTCCAGCACCTGATTACCAGCATAATAAACTTCATAAAACAAAGTCCCTTCCTTTATATAAATGTCTACTTTAAGCTTGCCATCCGGACTTGAAACGGAGGCATTTTGTGCATAGGTGACAGAGCTAAGAATTAAAGAGATGATTGACAGAGTAACGTATTTGAGCATTTTTTGAGGTTTAATAAATATTTTTTAACAGAGTCCTCTAAGTAATACAAAAAATATCAAAAAAGTACTTGGTTAGAAGCAGAACCTCTCCTTGAACATTATCAACTATTGAAAAATAACAGAATACACCTGAACATCATTTTAATTGTAATATAATTTGTTACATATAAAATTTCGCTATATTTGTATCACGAATGAACAACACGAGATTTGCAACGGCTATTCATATCATGACCCTCCTGGCAAAAATGCCCGGAGCTTGGGTGAGCTCTGATTTTTTAGCAGGCAGCATTAACATTAATGCTGTGATAGTAAGAAAAGAGCTGAGTGTGCTTAGAGAGGCAGGTTTGGTGGAAAGTAAAAAAGGTAAGGAAGGTGGATCTAGAATTTCAAAAAAAATGGATGAGATATACATTTCTGAAATCTTTCAGGCAATCAATAATTCAGATGTATTAGGCAAAAAAAACAACCATCCTAACCCTAAATGCTTTGTAGGTAAAGAGATTAATAACAATTTGAATAACTTATTTACCGAAACAAATGATTTAGTAATACAATTTTTGAGTAAGAAGAAATTATCCGAATTCGCTGAAAACTTTGGCTAATTTTTTTCACCCAAATTGTAACAATTTATATTACATAATAAACTTAAAACAAATAGATATGAGTAAAGTAACAGTAATTGGAGCCACCGGATTTGTAGGCCCTAAAGTAGTAAAAGAGCTGGCAGACAGAGGATATGAAGTACAGGCTATTGCCAGAAATGTAGAGAAAGTAGAAACCAGCGAAAAAGTAACGGCTACTAGTGTAGACGTAAATGACATAGATGCACTTGCCAAAGTGCTTGAAGGTAGTGATGCCGTCATTAGTGCGTTTAACCCAGGCTGGACTAACCCTAACATTTATGATGATTACCTTAAAGGGGCTAGAAATATAGAAAAAGCAATAGAGAAATCTGGAATATCAAGATACATCGTTATTGGTGGTGCCGGGAGCTTATACAATCAAGACAATGTGCAATTGGTGGATACCCCTGAATTTCCGGCTAACATTAAACCTGGAGCAACAGCTGCAAGAGATTATTTAGAAGACATAAAAAAGAACACCGTATTAGACTGGACTTTCTTTAGCCCTGCCATTGAAATGCACCAAGGAACTTCTGGTGAAAGAAAAGGAAGTTACAGAACTGGACTAGAAAACCCAGTATTAAATGAAGAAGGTAGAAGTATTCTTTCTGCCGAAGATGTAGCAGTAGCTTTAGTAGATGAGCTTGAGCAAAATAAATTTGTTAAAAAGAGATTTACAGCTGCTTATTAAGCAAAAAAAGGTTGTCTCAAAAATCGTTACTGACTTAAAACTTTCTTTTGAGACAACCTTTTCATTATCACATTTCTAAAAACTCTTCGTCTGTAAGCGTTTCTAAAAAAACCAGTATGGCTTGCTTTTGAACCTCTGAGAGGCTGATTCCTTCAGTATCTATCAAAGGATCTAAAGTAGGTGATCTTTTAACACCATTAGTATAGTGATGAAGTACATCATCAAGCGTACCCAACCGACCATCATGCATATAAGGTGCTGATTTGAGTATATTGCGTAAGGTTGGTGTTTTATATTTCCCCATATCTTCGTAGATATACGTTATCCGCAACCTGCCTTGCTCCATACCGTCATTATCTTCACTATAGGTATCATCCAAACCATTATTATGATAATCATTATCAGTAAATAAAGGAGCTGGATGACAACCTCCGCATTTGCTCTCTACTACTTTCATTCCGTACAGCTCAAGCTCACTCAGTTTTGCCTTACCCTTCCTATAATCGTCATATTTACTGCCCGCAGATATCAGAGTTCGCTCGAAGTGCGCCAGCGCCTTAGCGATAGTAGTCATATCCATCTCTTCATCAGGAAAGGCCTCATTAAACAATCCTGGATATTCATCATGATTACTTAGCTCTGACATAAGTTCAGGTATCGCCTGCCCCATCTCATCTTTATTAGTTATAGGCGCCATGGCCTGGCTCTCTAAATTAGTAGCACCTCCATCCCAAAAGAAAGCTTTACTCCATGACAAATTAATTAATGCTGGAGAGTGAAGCGGTAATTGCTCCCCCGTAATTCCTCTATCAGACAAAGATAAGCCATCTGAAAAGCCTAAATTGGGCTGGTGACATGTAGCGCAAGAAATTGTATTATCACCCGATAAAATCGGATCATAGAATAACTTTTTACCTAGAGCTACAATCTCTTTTGTCATCTTTTCATTATTGGACAATAGAGGTTCAGGAGCAGGAAAGTAATCCGGTATATTCAACTCAAAATCTGTGTTTTTCGGCAACGGATCTTCATTACTTTTATCACAAGCACATAAACAAGAAACGAATATGAATACTATGCTGTATCTAAGGCACATTGTCATATGTTAACCCCTAGTTTTCTAAAAAAGATTGAGCTTCCGCAATGCTGGATTTCATCAAAGAATCTACCATTAGTATACCCTCATATTGCTTCTGCTGTTCTTTAGTCACGCGTATAACTACCGAATCTGCAGCCGATTCCAAAGAATCTGGCACCATGGTATGATGATTCATCCAACTCATCATTTCTTCATCCGCTTTTTGAAGATGTTGGATCACTTCTCTGCCTTTTAATAGCCTAGTGTCATGATCACCCTCATTTTGAGCTAAAGAATCAACCGCTTTTTGCACTTTTTGACGGTAGTTATAAATGTTATCCATCTGTAGCATTAACTCGTCATGCACTTCAATAGCCTTATTATGAACGTCAACCAGTTTCTCATACGCTCCTCCCTGATCTGGATTACAAGCCATGAAAAGCATAAATGTGCTTACCATTGTCATTAGATTTTTCATAATCTTAAAAATTATAAGTGAGTGAAACCATCATCCTGGATTTACTTTCAATTGAAGCAATATCATCGCTATTAAAATCTTGAGATAGCGGGTGCTTATAGTTGAAGCCTACAGTAAATTTTTTATAGTAAGTTTCTAATCCTGTAGATAATAACAGAGCATTTCCTCCGGTATTTTCATTCTTGATCTTCCCCTCTTCATGACTTTCAGCGGATTCAAAATAGGTTCCAACATTTGGCAGAAAACTGAAATCACCGATATTTTGCCAATAGAAAAATTGAGCAGACGCATGAAATTGATTACCAAACAGATAGTCATCACTATTTCTGGTGTTGATTTTATACCCTGTCTCTGCATTAAGGCCTATTTTCTGGTAGCGAATAGTGTATATAGAGTTCACCATGAAATCTGTACTACCAGTACCTAATTGAAAGTTGGGATTAACCAGCTCACCACGGTCTTTCATATCACTATCACCCGTAGGCAGCTTCACTCCCCCTCCTACCATCCATGTATGTTTAAAGGTTTTACCATCATCATCACCCGTATTTACCAGCATGTAGTTAGCCATAACACTAATATCTCCAAGGCCGTTATTACTTACCACCTGTTCGGTACCATTCATATCATTGTACCCATATGGTACAAAAGCGAAGACCTGCCATCTATCAGAGAGATAAAACCTACCGAAAAGCTCTACCTTGCTGTAGGTATCATGAGAGTATTCCTCTCCCAGATAATCACTATGGTGATCCATATGCGCATAGAATCTCGCCTGGCTCCACCTAAGCCCTACAAAGTTTTTATTAAACTGAGGTAGTATACCCATATAGTTGCTACCTAATGAACAACCACACACATCACAGGCATGAGTATCTTTAGGCAGCAGCCAAGCTATAAATAGAATAAGTATTATATATCTTTTCATTATTTTCAATTTTTATTAATTAGGATCAAAAAAGCGGCTATCACTCACAAAATCACGATCGGTCAAAGTATGCAGAAAGGCTATTATATCGCTTTTCTCCTGATCGGTCATAGGAATACCCAGCTCGCCATTAGCCTGCACCAACAGCGGATCTAAAGTAGCACTTTGTACTACTCTATGGTCATAGTGGTCTAGCACCTCTTCTAGGGTTTCAAATCGGCCATCGTGCATGTAGGGAGCTGTGTAAGCCAGATTACGGAGCGTAGGCACCTTGAATTTACCTTCATCGCCTGCATATTCGGTAATTATAGCCCGGCCTAAGTCCTTGCTAAATTCAGCATCTAAGCCATTGTTTCTAAAGCTACCATCAGTGAACAGTGCCGTACCATGACAGTCTGCACATTTAGACTCATAGAGCTTCATGCCTCTTAACTCTGCCTCATTCAGCTCATACTTACCCTGCATCCATTGATCATAGTAGGCATTATCTGATACCAGCATCACCAAAAACTGCGAGAAAGCATGTAAAAACTCCTCACCATTTACACTGTCTTTTCCAAATACTTGTTTAAACTTATCCTGGTATTCCGGTAATTCATTTACCTTTTTCACTACATTAGATATGCTTTCATTCATTTCTAACTTATTCATAATAGGGTTGATAGGAATAAAATCGACATGATTAACACCTCCATCCCAAAAGAAATGAGACTGAAAAGCCAGGTTGAATATAGGGGGTGCATTCCGAGTACCTTTTTGGTTATTTACCCCCACGCTGAACACATGCACAGGATCTGCGAAAGCCAGATACGGTTGGTGACAATTAGCGCATGACACCGTATTATCGCTTGAGAGCCTGGTCTCATAAAACAACATGCGACCAAGCTCAAAACCTTCTTTTGTCACGGGATTATTTTCAATGGTATATACCATTTCAGGAAAATATTCCGGTACATCTACCTGCCAGTAATTGGTGGATTGATCATCATCATTACCACAGGCAACAATAAATAAAATACTGATTGTCAGTAAGATAAAAACCCTATTCATGAATATGATCTAAGATAAATGCGTTTACATAATTTTCAGCCACGTCAATAGAAGCCGCAGGAGTATGTCTGCTGGCATTGCTGCTGAAATCAATTTCGTTAGGACTATCAAAGAATTGGAGTACATCTACTATGATATGTATTTGAGGCTTTTTATTTTCATTAATCGAGAATTCACCGTTAAGCGAGATCTGCTTGACGTTATCGGCCAGGTTCGGCTGTTTTGGATCGGCTTTATACCCTCCTACATGATATTCTAAAACTGCCCCATCTTCGGTAGACACAGGAGAATGACCTTCAAACTTCATAAAAATATAGCCGGCGTTCCAACTCCAAAACATATCATTAGTTACATCTAATGCCCCTGTTTGAGCTCCTTCAAGAATGCGATCAGCATCTACGCCTACTGTAAATGTAACACCTGTATATTTACCTTCAGGTATACCATTTAAATCAAGTAAGGTAGTTGATTTATCTTGCTCATTTACTAAATAATAGCCTTCAGAACCATCTTCGCTCAAAGGAAATGTATATTCCGTACCGTCTTCTCTACTGAATTTAATGTTGCTGACGTAATACTTCAGCATACTTACGTTAAAAGCTTGCCCCTGGGAGTTAGTATAAGGATAGTCGCTGGTATTAAGTTGAAGGTTGGACATTCCTACTCTGTTATCAAATTCCAGTATGGCTTGTCCTCCTTCAAGTTGGGCTTCATCGTCATCTCCACAAGAAATGAACAGAAATAAGGATAAAACACTGATATATAGTAATTTAAATGATTTCATTTTGTTTTTTAATTTAAAATTGAGGCCACAGAGGCATTGCATCCTAAGTAGCCCCGATTGTTGATGTTTTAAATAATGAATTAATCTTCTTCAGGCACACTTATGGAGAAAAAGCTAGTAGCAAAATTATCTGATACTGCCTTCATAAGCTGGGGTTGTGAAGCTCCTACTACAGGGTTTTCCCAAGGATCAAAGCTATTAAGCGTAGTAAGAACATTAGCGTTAATATTGATCTGATAACTACTATCATTTATCACTTCAATGGCCTGAGGCAGCTTGAGTTCAATAGTTCTATAGTTAGCATTTAGACCGGTTTCTATTTCTATGTCCTTGCTATCTCCGTTTTCTGCTGTACCTTTCAATGAAGTGAAGATGTAACTAGTATGCCACATCCAGGATACGTTAGTCATGCCTACCATAGATGATAATTCGCCTGCATTGAGACTCAAATTATCATTATGTTCCTGATCGACACCTACAGAAAAGATTACGGAAGTATAAGTACCTACTTTCAAATCAGAAATGGTCACATCTTCTCTTTTCTGACCTTCATAGGTATAGGCTCCTTCTTGCACCGCTACATCTTCTGTATTTTCTATCAAATAGTATGAATTGGGAATTTGGGCTACTGAACCATCGGTCTTCTTAAAACCGACATTACTCACCCAGTATCTGAGGCTCTTAAAGTTATAATTTATACCACCAACGGTATAATTGTGATTAAGCTCAAAATCTTCGGTTCCAATTACATTATTAAAAGTAAGTGTTACTTTACTTCCATTAACTATTACCTCTTCTTTTATAACCTTATCTACTTCTTTTATAATGGTTTCATCATCTTCTGAACATGAGACCATTAAAAAAAAGGCAAACAACAACCCTGTGAAAAACAGCGTGTTCTTCATTTTATATATTTTAATATTGATAAATATCTTTGAAAATTTGTAATCACTCAGCCTGCTGTATAAAACCAACAGCATTATAGAACTTGCTAAATAAAAAGAGCAAGTTTTAGCTAAGCGAAAGAAACGAGTATCTTATCAGATACTAATGTGTAATAGCTGACACAGCTTGTAACAGGATCAGCGTAAAGACATGATAAGATACTTAGGCGATATCTACCTGAGGGGGAATAAAGAAGTCTGAGATATAATTAGAAACCAACTTCTCTCTATAGTGAGCATATTTAACAGTACTCAATTCGAACAGAGACTGTTGGTTAGAAATGAGGTGATCCAAGATACAATAAGGAGAATTCTCCAGCTTAATACTTGCAGAATGTTCGGTTTTTTTATCAGAACCTAAATCCATGATAGCTTCCAGATCCTCTTGAAGCACACAAGAACCTCTACAAACCGTTATCTTTTTAAATCTATTCTCGCAAAGATTTTTAGCAATGTAATCTTGCTGTACCTTAAAAGCTACATAAACAATAGGCGCTTGAAAAGCCTGCACAAAAAGTAATGCGGCTAGTAGATATGCTCCTATGTTTGAGATGGGTTTCATTTGGTGAGGCAATATTAGTTCAAACAAAATAAACACGCAATACCTTTGGCATAAGATCAACATAGTTACATTCATTGAAAGGGTTTTTATCACCATAACCCCACAGCAAGATGAATAGGCTCCCGGCTCTTCACCCTTTTTCGGGCGGGATGACAGTTTTCTGAAGACCTCCTCTCTATAACTTTAAACAAAGGCAATTGTCATCTCGACGGCAGGAGAGATCTATGCACCTAAGTATCCATAAGCTCTTCAAACCTCGGTCAGCCCGTTAATACTCCATTTGCTTTCTATAGCCTTGTTACCTTACTTTTTTGCAGTCGATCAAAAAAGTAACAAAAAAATCTCTCTTGCTGTCAGGTCTTCCGATCACTCAATCATTTCATAGTCATGACCTGCCACTAAGGACTTAAGAAAAACCTGCTTTTCAATCCCCTTTCACCGCAAGACGGTACAGCAAGATTTCGCACTTACCCAAGAAAGCTGGTAATTGCGAATGCAGCGAAGCGTAATGAAGGAATCTCGAACCTACATCTACTGTCTTGGGAAGGCTATTTTCCTTAGCTTCGAGATTACTTTGTCGTATTTTACAAGAAATGAAATATTCCGAAGTAAAAGGTTTAATAATTACACTTATAAGGTGAATCTTAGCGATCAAGTATTATTTAAACTGAGTTTATAAATGAGAATCCTATTATTTTTATCATTTCTGATAATGGCATGTCAGCCTGATCAATCCAAAATCAGCTTTGCTAATGATTATAATACCTCTCCTAGAGAGTTGTTGCCAGAGCCCGATTTACAAGACAGACTGAATAATGATATGATCCTTCGTGATTCCAGCATAAAAGATCTTCAAATCAGCATTTGGGTCACTACTACAGCTGAGCAATCACCACAGGAAGTGGAAAATGAAAACTGGCCACCTCAAATCATCACCACATACAATATTTATAAAGATAAAAACAATGCCATTGTACTCATTTCAGAATATCCTTTTAGCGAAAGTGGTGATTGGTTCAGTGTCAACAACATGTACTTTAATGCGTACGGCTTTTTATATGCTCAAAATATTAAAACCATCACCTTTAACAGCTCATGTGACTCCTCGGCTATTACAACTCACCTTACTACCCTTTATAATAATGAAAACACTCCCCTCACCTCAGAATTTACCATAATGAATGATAATGGTGACACTCTTAAAACAAATTGTGATGATCTATATGAAATGGAATATAAAACCCACACTAATGTTAGGAGTTATCTTCAGGATAAGGGTTTTATTGAGTAGCTACTTGATAGTGAAAACCCGTCATTTCTGAATCATGAAGCGCAGCGGAAAGATATCAGGAATCTCACTGCTCGGCCAGCAGTACCTGAGTATTGAGCTCCCGGCTCTTCACCCTGTTTCGGGCGGGATGACGGTTTTCTAAAAACCTCCTCTCTATATTTTAAACAAAGGCAATTGTCATCTCGACGGCAGGAGAGATTTATGCACGTAAGTATCATAAGCTCTTCAAAACACGGTGAGCCCGTTAATAATCCGTTTATTTTCCATAGCCTTGTTCCCTTCCTTTTTTGCAGTCGATCAAAAAAGTAACAAAAAAATCTCTCTTGCTGTCAGGTCTTCCGATCACTCAATCATTTCATAGCCATGACCTGCCACTAAGGACTTGAGAAAAGCCTATTTTTCAATCAAATTACACCGCACGACGCCACGGCAAGATGAATAGGCTCCGGCTCTTCACCCTGTTTCGGGCGGGATGACGGTTTTCTAAAGACCTCCTCTCTATAATTTTAAAAAAAGGCAATTGTCATCTCGACGGCAGGAGAGATCTATGCACCTAAGTATCATAAGCTCTTCAAACCACGTTGAGACCGCTAATAATCCGTTTGCTTTCCATAACCTTGTTCCCTTCCTTTTTTGCAGTCGATCAAAAAAGTAAAAAAAAATCTCTCTTGCTGTCAGGTCTTCCGATCACTCAATCATTTCATAGTCATGACCTACCACTAAGGACTTGAGAAAAACCTGCTTTTCAATCCCCTTTCATCTCACGACGGTACAGCAAGATGAACCCACTGACGAGTCAAACTAAACGGTGTCGAAGGATAAAGAACCAATACTTATTGAATGCTTCAGTAAAATGATTTAAGTAAGCTCACTTCCAAGACTCTACCAATCATGATTTTAAACCTTTGAAAGTTGATTTTCATAGTCATATGAACTCATTAAACCTATAAGCTTTTGCTCGGCCTGCTGCAATGCATCAGCTGTTTCTCCTTTAGTATGAATGTAACCTCCGGCTTGCAAGGTTATAAAAGTATCTATATCTGCCAGGCTTTCATCAATAATTGGGTCAGCCCTTCTTGAATCTTCTTCTGATAATTTAGCCCTTATGCTACTTGCAATGAGATTAGCATTATCTCCTATAGCAACAGCCAATGTATCCATCAAACTGAATGTTCTCGACTGATTGGATGTAATTCGCCAATTTATAATTGCATGGGCTAGCCCTGCAATCCATTGTTCCCGAATCTCTTTTGGGGCAACAAGACATGGACCGAATACATTTTCTGATTCTATCCAGCCCTCGCTTTTGAGTTTTTCAATAGTTGATTCAGACATTTCAGGCTCAAAGGAGTTTGTACTTACAGCAAACAACCTCCTAAGATCAATGGCAATATCAAACACGAATAGGCCTGTAGCTCTTGAATTATTAGGTATCCACTTTCTACTTAGGCTTCTATCTTTTCCTTCTAAAAAGGATACAATCTCATCTTCGGTCAGTTCTTTACCGTCTTCATCTCTTACAATCACCTTATTGTTAGGTCGATCACTTCTATCAAATGAAGCATTTTCAGAATCCATCCCAGCAAGCAAGGGATGCAATGCTCGCATAGCAGATATTGACAAAGGACTTCTTCTTTTTAATGTTCTATCTTTACCTCCTTTTGCAGCCTTCATCCACCCTCCAAATAACTGATCTGCGTAGGTTGGATCACATGTACCATAAACCTCTCCTTCTTTTAATTCCTTTTGTTTTGTTACATCAAATAAAAATGTTGTTGGAGATGGAGTTTGATTTATGGCTTCACACATTGAGTCAATTAAAGATCTTTTAACTTGTTGACCACTAGAATATGGGATTCTTCTCCGGCTAAATTGATTATCGTAGTAATATTTTTGACCATCTGAAACATTGAATACTGTATGTTCCGCTCTTTTTAGGGTTCTTATATAAATCGTATGCATTTTATTTATTTTAAGATTGTCTTTCAAGAAATGTATAATCAAATTTTACTAGTGTACAGAAGTAGGTATATTCTTCATTAGTCATAAGATGTACTTCATCTTTCAATTCTTTAATTGTTAATAAATCTGCACCTTCCAAGTCCTTGATCATCTTACAAAGACTTTCAATAAATCCTCTTTTACCTGCTGAGGCAAATAGTTCTTTTTCTATTAATGTCTTCCGATCCAGCTTAGAACCAGCTGCTCTATACCGTTTGATGACAGCTGCCAACTCCATAGTATAATCTGTAATTTCTTCTTTGTTTCGAGATAGCATAGCTTTTAACCAGGTTTTATATGCGTAATAAGTAATTAAATCTTCTTCTTTTTTAAGTGATAGCGACTTCCCTTCATGCATGTATTTTTCAAGTTGTTGAGGCCTGAGGGCCAGCAAGCCAATACTCCCCAGCTCACAAGCACGTTTTATGTGCATGCCAAATAAGTTTTCAAAATCAGACTGATCTATGGATTGGTCTCCAAAGAGTTTATGATAAACATCCTTGATTTTTCTTCCTGACTTGAACTGAAACGGGATGAAGCCTATGGTTTTATTCGTTTGCCCAAACCCATAGACATGGCTCATCATTTCAGAATCAGGATAATGATTGGATAGGCTGAAAAATAACCGAGACCATGGCACCGTGCTCATCTCCACAGTGTTGGCATCCAACTTAAAAAAACCTTCTTGGGACAGAATATTGAAGTCAAAGTCTTCCTTGTATTTCGTAGGATTCATGGTATAGGCCAGCCATTGACCATTCCAACTGTTGATCTGATTTCCGCGAAGCTTTACCAATGTCGGATCATTTAAAAACTGTCGATAGCTCCTCCATCCTTCATATGTTTTGAGAACAATATCTACATTATCAAATAATATTGTAAAACCTCCAGCTACTCCTATACCTAATCCGCTACCGATCCATGATAAGTAAACTTCATCTTTATCCACTGGAATATCTAAATCAGAAACTAATCCCGAAGTACTGGCATATTCTTTAACCTCTGATGCGGGATAACCCAAGGCAAAACTGGCATCTGGAGTCATTTGCAATATTTTTTCCTCCAAAGCCTCTAGTTTCTCCACTCTCTCAGAATCAGTAAGCAAATGAGGCTTTTGGCCTTTTTTCATCTGAACAAAAGGTGAATTAGTTACCCACTGCATATACTTCTCATGATTATAAAACAGTTCCCAATATTCCTTTTCGAAAAATTCCTTTGGGCTATAATCCTTAGTATATTTGGCATTGAAAGCATCCAAAAACGTCCTTCCTATAACTGATGTGATCATAACATTTGTAAGTTTACATCGTAGTTTGATGATGAAATTTTCTTCACGTACAACCCTTCTTCCGGACTATAGGCCAAATCAGGTATAATGTAAGGCTTATTACCTTTCTGACATTGGCGCAGCTTACTCACATACCAATATCTCACAGGAATCTCCATATTCATACGTTCCTTATAACTCGCAGTAAAGTAAGCATCCTCATCACTTTCTGTAATACAGGTTACTGAGTCAATCTCTAACAAGTCAAAGAGTACAGATTTACTTCGATGAGTCAATTGATCAATGGACATAGTTCCATCCACCTTAAAGACTGCATGAGTTTCAATATCTAAAAAATCTATTTCAGGAAATACCTCGTCTATTTTTTGCTGCAATGAGTTTTCGGCAAGTAACTGACCGTCAGGCAATACTTCATAGGTTCGTTTTAAAACATCAAGATCATAGGGCTTAGCTTGCTTTTCATCATCTGGAGGTGCCACTACATAAATCGGTTTATACAGACCAATCGTTTGTTTGTTCCGTTTACGGTTGACCCGTCCAAAGCGCTGCACCAAAGCATCTATTGGTGCACATTCTGTAATCATCAGGTCAAAACTGATATCAAGACTGACCTCTACTATTTGTGTAGCCACAACTATACAAGGTTCATTTCCTGCATTAAATTCCTCAATAAGTCGTTTTTCCTTCTTATTCCTGTCTCCTCGCTTAAACCTGCTATGCAATAATAGCTTCTTAACCTCTCCATAGTTTTCCTCAAGCTGTTCATACGTCTGTTGCGCATGCTCTACCCTGTTACAGACAATCAGCACTTTCTCCCCTCTCTGTAATGCTTCCTTAACAACTGGTATTCCATAGTCCATTGATGATAGTTTGTTCACTACGTGCCTATTAAACAGTGTAAGTTCTGACTCTGACAGCTTAACCTCCAATACATCTTCTCCTAAGAAATGCTTCACTTTTTGATAAAGAACCGTAGGCATGGTAGCTGTACCAATATGAATTCTACATCCAATTGTTTTCAGAATATGAACCAGTTTTAATACTATGGCCTGTGAAACTCCCGTGTATGTATGGATTTCATCTAGTATAATATCACACCCTCTCAGATCAAGAATTATAGCTTCATAACCTTTCATTCCAAAGGCAATGGCTGCCAATTGATGTGGAGTAAGTATTTTGATAGCAGAGCCAAATAATGGCTGCAATACGTTTTCTTCATCTCCTTTTTTATTAGGCACTATGCGTGAAGATGCATGCAGCACCCGGATATCAAGATGAGCATTACTATGCGACAGTTCATTGGATACACGCTGATACATGGCATTTATAGAAGCCTGAAATGGCAAAGTATAATACACACGACCATGAGTACGATTGAACAAATAATCTGTTTTGCCCGCACCAGTACAAGCCACTACAAGTGTGTGTTTCTGAGGTAGATCTGTAGACTTAAAACTGAGCGGATATAAAGGATGCTGCCTCTGATAATAAGTAAGATTTGGAACCTTAAAAACTCGCTGCAAATGGTCTTCTGTTTCACTTATCAGTGCAGAGGCAAAATGATCTGCTCCCATAAGCAACCCTCGCCACGCTGAAAAACCTTTGTTTTTCGAAAGCATTTCACAATAAATAACTGCTTTTTCCAAGTTCTGTCTAGCAGTGATTTCATCAAAAGATTGACAGGATAATCCCAGATCATTGAGCAAATCAAATGTTGCAGGACTCCACTCTTTCCATTTACCTATATGTCTATCTTCATAGTCAAAGCCGTCATCCAAATCAAGTAATCCTTTCAGCCTCACATCATTAATAATAGACTTATGATGAGCGGCTACCATTTCTATTAAAGCTGAATGATCTTCTTCAGGAAAGGCAGAAAGAAATAACAGCGAAGCTATTTCATGTCTAAATACCAGACCACTATTATCTTGCCCTCTTAATCGCTTTTGAAATCGTGGATGAGCTTTACCTATATCATGCAATATCCCACCATTATATGCCAATCGCTCATTCATACCTAGATGTTGAGCAAATACCACTGCCGCTTGAGCCACATGTTTTAGATGATCACCAAGAGGAGTCCATTCAGGGCCTGATTTTGCAAATAATTTTTCTTTCATGACATTCCCACTGGTTGTCCCACTATTTTTATCCACCCATACATGGGCTCTAGCGTAACCCGATGATAACCGACCAAAAATGAATTTTTGCTTTTCTCAAAAATTAATTCGTAACCTGGAAATTGCTCTTCATCGTCTTCAAACTGATCCTTTGAGGCCTTTATTATTTGCCCATCAGGAAAAAGTATATCTTCATTTCTACAAAGACATATATGTTGAGCTGCAGCCCTTTCTGCGTTATCTTTTGACTCAAAAGCTAAGTAAAGAATAGGGTTATTAAACACACCTCTATTTATTATGGCCTTTGGGCGGTCAAATAAGTATTGCTTTCCCTTTTTTGTATTATTCCACCCTCTTGTTTGAATTACTTCTTGTTGCAAAGAAAGTTGAGTGTAGGATAATCTATGTCCCTTTATTTGGTGAATCCCCTGTTTATTTAATAACTCGGGAAATAGTTTCTTTTCAATTCCCTCTACAATGGATGGAGTTAAAAATTGCTGACTAAATGTTTCACCATCTCTTACCGCTGTCCATGGCTTTATAAAGCTGAACGGACCTGAATATTTCACAATGTAATAGTTCATTTAACTTTAGTTTCTAGCTTCACAAAACCCAAAACCCAGGCTGTTCTTTTCGCCAAAGCCGGCATCATAAGCCATTTGGTGAATTTTTGGAGGAGCCGTAAACTCAAAATCATAGACATAGCCTATTATTTGTGTTTCTTGTGGCGTGCCTTCCTTAATGGTTACTCCCTTTTTTCTGGGTGCTGATTGTAGCTTCCATTGCATGGCTATGAAATCATCTACTTCTGCAGATACTTCATCTACTAACTGCGGAACGGCTATTTTATACTTTTGCAGCATGTGGTTGATGAAGCACATTTCATAACGGCCGTCTTCTGGAGATAAATATTGAGCATATCGGTCAGTGACTTCTTTTTTGGAGATGACTAATGGCGTTTGCGCTCTATAATTCATGGTGGTTTGGAAATGAGGACGTGCCAGCAGCTGCACCTCTTCTACTTTAAAAGTTGCGCTACTCTTTTTATCTCCCAATACCAGGCGCTGTTTATAAAACAAGCCCAGAATGAATTTCTGCATAGCGTCTGGCAATAAAAAACCTACTGTAAGGTGCAAGTAATCGGTATCAAATATGATCCTATCTCCTTTCACCTGATAGGGCAATCCTGTCAGATTAGAAAAATGGAAAAATTTAAAGGCTTTCCCTCTATCTCTGTAACCATCATCATGTAAAAATTGGCTAAACTCAGCATCAGCCTTTTGCAAAACACTATAAATCCAGCTGTGTACCACATATTGATAATTGATGGGCAGCTGGCAATTATCACTTTCCGATTTTAATGTTATCCTCAGTCTCATATCAATCTTATTTAATAATATTCATTAAGTTAATAATATTAATAGTATTGATTTACCTAACAAATACATTATTTATCCATAGATAACATTAAAGAATGGCAAAGAATAAAAAGATTTGCGAAGGACCAGAATTACTTTCCGAAAGCGTAGAATTTCTTTGTGAAAGCATTTTGGGTATTGAATTATTACAGCTAATTCCTCATAGGTGCGATTAGAAGGATAGTACACATACTGAGGTCATATTATCAAACAGATTTCAATTCCTCATAGGTGCGATTAGAAGTAATTTTATTATTGTACCGAGCTGCATTATTTTTATTTCAATTCCTCATAGGTGCGATTAGAAGCAATTTGGTATTTTATAGAAATACCCTACCCGTTTAATTTCAATTCCTCATAGGTGCGATTAGAAGTTTCAGCTTTATAGCTATTTACTTGGTTAATGATCATTTCAATTCCTCATAGGTGCGATTAGAAGAAAACTTTAAATATGGCGCAAGGTAAGAAATCATTTGATTTCAATTCCTCATAGGTGCGATTAGAAGACAAGAACTTCCAAGCTTAACCCCGCAACATCCAAAGATTTCAATTCCTCATAGGTGCGATTAGAAGTCTATTTGGGGCTTTCTAAGAATTAATGAAAGGGTTATATTTCAATTCCTCATAGGTGCGATTAGAAGTTCAAGACATGACCAAAAAAAGAGCTTTTAGCTTTCAATTTCAATTCCTCATAGGTGCGATTAGAAGTTCAAGACATGACCAAAAAAGAGCTTTTAGCTTTCAATTTCAATTCCTCATAGGTGCGATTAGAAGGCACACTGCAAGAATACTTCGTTACGAGAAGGAATTAATTTCAATTCCTCATAGGTGCGATTAGAAGATTAAACTGCATAGAAAATCAAGACTTGAATAGGGAATTTCAATTCCTCATAGGTGCGATTAGAAGGCACACTGCAAGAATACTTCGTTACGAGAAGGAATTAATTTCAATTCCTCATAGGTGCGATTAGAAGACTTTATGCTATTGTTCCAGTTAACGCTGATGGTCAATTTCAATTCCTCATAGGTGCGATTAGAAGTCAGATAACGCATTAGGAGTCATAGCAATAATATCAAATTTCAATTCCTCATAGGTGCGATTAGAAGTAGCCTCTAAAGGAACCATGGTAAAACTTTACTGGAATTTCAATTCCTCATAGGTGCGATTAGAAGGAAACTATCACCAGGCAACACTTCGTTGCACATGATATTTCAATTCCTCATAGGTGCGATTAGAAGTTCGCACTACTGGAAAAACAAAGATGAGGATTTAACCATTTCAATTCCTCATAGGTGCGATTAGAAGATAACAGGTCAAGACAATTCTTTTTATTCAGAATTTTTATTTCAATTCCTCATAGGTGCGATTAGAAGGGAAATGAGTCTATCACCTGGCACCACCTAGGCAAATTTCAATTCCTCATAGGTGCGATTAGAAGTTTAAACCATAAATCCCTACTAATGAGCTTATTAGTATTTCAATTCCTCATAGGTGCGATTAGAGGCCTTAGAAATATTCAATACCGCACCTGATGAACAAATTTCAATTCCTCATAGGTGCGATTAGAAGTTATATTTCGCTTATAGATCAGGTGCTGCAACTACATTTCAATTCCTCATAGGTGCGATTAGAAGATTTACAATCAAAAATGATACCTTTCGAATCTTTTGATTTCAATTCCTCATAGGTGCGATTAGAAGCAGAAAATTACACAAGAGCAACTATCCGTCAAGGTATATTTCAATTCCTCATAGGTGCGATTAGAAGCAGAAAATTACACAAGAGCAACTATCCGTCAAGGTATATTTCAATTCCTCATAGGTGCGATTAGAAGTAGAATATAGCAATGAATTAGCTGTACATGCTTAATTTCAATTCCTCATAGGTGCGATTAGAAGGGCGGTTATCTTAGTGTAATCAAATAACCTAAAAGGATTTCAATTCCTCATAGGTGCGATTAGAAGATAAATAATCCCCGATTTAATGAACTTATGTTAAATATTTCAATTCCTCATAGGTGCGATTAGAAGTTTAAAAAAAGTATTAACTAAAATTGCTCAATTATATTTCAATTCCTCATAGGTGCGATTAGAAGTTTAAAAAAAGTATTAACTAAAATTGCTCAAGTAAATTTCAATTCCTCATAGGTGCGATTAGAAGTAATAGAGCTATCAGGGCTAATATATCCAGCTGGATTTCAATTCCTCATAGGTGCGATTAGAAGAAAAAAGGCATTGCCTCAGAGGTAAGGGACTCCTATTTCAATTCCTCATAGGTGCGATTAGAAGAGAGAATAAGCAACAAAATATAATAGTAGATGTCACATTTCAATTCCTCATAGGTGCGATTAGAAGACTAACAGTGAAGGGAAGGAGCTGCTTGATAGTTTTATTTCAATTCCTCATAGGTGCGATTAGAAGACTAACAGTGAAGGGAAGGAGCTGCTTGATAGTTTTATTTCAATTCCTCATAGGTGCGATTAGAAGAATAATATCCCTTACAATGCAATAGAAGCACATTTGAATTTCAATTCCTCATAGGTGCGATTAGAAGTAGGGTGTTTTTGTGGGGCATTTATGACGGTCATTTTATTTCAATTCCTCATAGGTGCGATTAGAAGTCTTCAAATTCTGAAAAAGATATGCTTTGATCTCTATTTCAATTCCTCATAGGTGCGATTAGAAGACTTCAGTCTCAGAGTTCTAGAATAGATCATAAAAGTATTTCAATTCCTCATAGGTGCGATTAGAAGACTTCAGTCTCAGAGTTCTAGAATAGATCATAAAAGTATTTCAATTCCTCATAGGTGCGATTAGAAGAAGAATGGCCTTTTTCTTAATCGTCTTCGGAGCTAAATTTCAATTCCTCATAGGTGCGATTAGAAGGGTAATGAACACGGTTTTGGAATGTTCTTTAAGTTATTTCAATTCCTCATAGGTGCGATTAGAAGCAGAGGTAAGCAACTAAGACTTGCTAGAAAAGTTAGATTTCAATTCCTCATAGGTGCGATTAGAAGTTATTGATTTGTGCAAGGCTTTCGTTTCGGTCTTTAGTATTTCAATTCCTCATAGGTGCGATTAGAAGTGCTTAATGATTTCAACATAAGACTTCCATCTATCTATTTCAATTCCTCATAGGTGCGATTAGAAGTTGATTTGTTCCTCCCCCTATTCTAATGATAGATATTTCAATTCCTCATAGGTGCGATTAGAAGTTCTGAATAAAAAGATTTTTCTGAATCAGTGTAGTATATTTCAATTCCTCATAGGTGCGATTAGAAGAGCCCTCGCGCGTACAAAACCCCTGAATATCAACATTTCAATTCCTCATAGGTGCGATTAGAAGATCTAAAGAAGGTTGGAACGTTATTGCTGCTGCAAATTTCAATTCCTCATAGGTGCGATTAGAAGATCTAAAGAAGGTTGGAACGTTATTGCTGCTGCAAATTTCAATTCCTCATAGGTGCGATTAGAAGTAAAGTTGATGATTATGAGTTGAAGTTTTCAGATAAATTTCAATTCCTCATAGGTGCGATTAGAAGTTTAAGGATTTCCTCGTCCCTTTCTTTTTTTCCAAATTTCAATTCCTCATAGGTGCGATTAGAAGCAGGAATCACTCAGAGATGAATTTGAATCAGGTTCATTTCAATTCCTCATAGGTGCGATTAGAAGTACACGCAACTGGCACCTAGATTCATCAGGAAAAGCATTTCAATTCCTCATAGGTGCGATTAGAAGCCGATAAGAGATGAAGGCAAAAATGAACTGCAACTCAATTTCAATTCCTCATAGGTGCGATTAGAAGCCGGTGTACTTCAAAGTGAAAATCACCTTATTTTCCTCATTTTCCAAGATTTCAAATAACTTTTTGAACTATAAAAATCGTCGACCTATGATCATATGATTTCCCCTGGACATCGACGATCTTATAACTAACTGACATTGAACAGGTTAAAAAATAAAGTCCATAAAAAGGAAGTCTCTTATTAGAAATAGCTCCTCTCCGACGACATTTTTTCAAATATTACGGTATGAATATACGTAAAACTATTTTTCCAATCAAAGCTACTGTCTTCTCCTCTTAACATAAAAAAGTCTCGAAAATAATGACCTTCATCATCTTTCCGAGACTCTAAAACAACTCTATTAAACTAAAAATCTACTATAAATTACGTTTTATTCATGGTGCAGGGCTTATAAAGTCTGCTTTTAGTCTATTGCTCAGATTTCAACGCTTCCAATTCCTTCTGCGTTTCTAAAAGCAATTTTTCCATCTTTCGTTTTTCTGTCTCCACTTTGGTAATATCTCTACTGAACACAGCCGCTCCTATCACTTGACCTTCAGCATCTGTAAGTGAATGATAGTTAGTGAGGTAGTAAACTGTTTTTCCCTCTATAACATATTCATCAACTATACTGGTGCCTTCACCGTTAAAGGCCCGGTCATAGTTTTTTCTATATACTTTTTTAGCTTCATCTCCCAGTAAGTCAAAAACACTCATGCCCGCCTTTATTTCTATACCTTCTTTTTTGAAGTTATCAGCTAACTTTTTATTAAAATTAATGACCTTACAATTTCTATCAACAGTAGAGATGGCATCATCAGTAGAGTTCATAATACTATGAATCAGCTGTTCTTTATCACGAGCCTCTTGCATAGCCTCTTGCATATTCTCCTGGGTAGCAGATAACTCTTCCAGGTTCTGCCTTAGCTCCTCTTCTTGAGCTTTCATAGTTTCGGCCTGTTCTTGTGTTTCCTTCAATAGTTCCTGTTGCCTAATCCTATTATTTTCCATCTCGGTAATGTCTTTTGCAAATACCGATGTGGCCACTATTTCTCCCATCTGATTTTTAATAGGACTATATATTACACTAAAATGGACATCTTCGCCTTTTAAGGTTTTAACCATCTTAGCCTCTACTACCTCTCCTTCTAAGCTTTGGCGCATTAAAGAGAAATGTGCCTCTCTTTCTTTTTCATTAAATGAAGAGGCTATTAGTACGCCTTTACCTATGGGTTCATTACCCTCCCAAATAGAGGCAAAGGATTTATTATAGTTTACAAGCCTAAAATCATTATCTACAGTAAAAATAATATCTGAAGTAGAGTCCATTACATCAGACATAAATTGCTCATTATCCTGAACCTGCTTCAGTACACGTTGTACTTCTTCCTGGGTGGCTGATAGCTCTTCCAGGTTCTGGCGCATCTCTTCCTCCTGAGATTTCATTGCTTCTGCCTGTTCCTGTGTTTCCTCAAGCAGCTTCTTTGTGGTTTCATTAGTCATCATGTTAGAAACCATAGAGGCTATCACTTCAGAGATGCGTTCTACAAACTCTATCTGATAAGGCTCAAATTCATTAAAAGAGGCTATTTCTATAACACCATAGTTAAACTCATTCAGTTTAAGGGGGGTTATGAGTATACTCTTTGGCAATGCTTTACCTAGGCCTGAAGTTACATTTACATAATTCTCTGGCACTTCTTTAAGATGAATGAGCTGACCTTCTTGCCAGCTTTGTCCTGCCAGTCCTTCGCCCTTAGCTATTTTTCTTTGCAGGTATTTCTTTCTTCCGTAAGCATACATCGCCAACATATTCATATGACTATCCTCTTCTATATCTTCTGCTATGAAAAGGCAGCCCTGGTTAGCATTTAAATACTTTATAATGTATGAAATCAGTTCATTAGCCATTAGCTCTAGGTCATCATGTACACGTAGCATTTCATTGACTTCTGCCACCCCTACATTTATCCATGATCTCTTTTCATCTTCTTCTTTGTTATTTTTGAACTGATCTTTCAGTTCTGTCAAAGAAGTAGACAAATAGTCATCTCCGGTATCTACCTTTTCCATATCGTCAAACTTGCCGAGAGAGATAGAATGGATGTATTCACTAAATTTCTGAATCCTGTTTTTATCTATACTTTTCAGCTCTTCTACCTCAGCAGTTTTCTCCTTGCTGCTTTTTAGGTATTTCCAGGTAAGCATGGCTAGCACTATAGTGCATAAAAAGAAAATTGAAAATAAGACTACCAAACCTAAGTCATAAGCAAACGATCTTTCTTCTAAACGGCTCTTAACTTTTTCTGATATTTGATTGAGAATAAGTGCTTCTTCATGGTATAACTCTTCAAGTTCACTTAAGACAGCAGGACTGCTCTCCCCTAATTGAAGAGCTTGAGAAACCATCTGACTCATGGCTTTACCTTGTGACATTAAATAAGTCCAATTAGGATCTTCAATTTCAAGAAAGTCATGCCCTTCTGTGGGGGTAATCTGCTGCAAAAGCTCTATGGCTTCTGCCATATTTCCTGCTACTTTCTTTTTTGAAGTGATGTCGCCTCCAAGCGCTATTATCGCTGTGGCACTCTTTTCTTGAATTTGCTCTACAGTTCCTAAAAATTCTGCAGCTTTAACAGTATAAGACTTTTGCCAACTGTTAAGAATTACTAAGCCTACTATAAATGATATAGAAATTAAGCTCAGAAAAATGATTGTTAAGTAATTTTTCCTATTAAGCATCTAAAAAAATAATAAGATATTAAAAAATATAGGTAAGGTGATCTATTATTTAGATAAGAAAACGCGAAGCTACTAATAAATTAGGTTACGTCATATAGACACAATATTATTTATCACCAAGCATCTCAATTCTATTATAAAAAATATGGTGTCACAGTGTAAGAGAACAAGGAGAATAAAAATCTTCAACCCACTCAGGCCGAATTACTCATTGTAAAGCCAAAATTAGATAAATATTATGCAATGCTATTGAGAATAGCTATCATATTATAGCTGTGATCGAGAATTTCCTGATGTAGTGCCCTTGCCTTTACAAATTCATCTTCAAGGGCACTCAATTCCACAAGCTTATCTTGTAGCTCCTTCTGCTCGAAAACAGCATTCAGGCTCTTTATTTTATGAATAGCATCATTCAAAGACTCAAGGTCAGACTTCTCAATCGTACATCTAAACGTGTTGACAAACTCCATATAATTCTTCTTGCATCTTTTTGCAAAATCACGCTCGAAGGCCTTGTCACCATTGCCATATGAATGTATAATATTTTTCACTTTTTCATCTGCACCTGCAACCAGCTGGTCAGGCTCCAACCTCACTACCCTACCGGAGTACTTGTGAAGGGTTTCATACAATCGGCTAGGTTTAAATGGTTTACTGAGATAGTCTGTCATGCCAGCGCCATACACCTTCTCCTGTACTTCCGAAAACACATCAGCTGTAAGAGCTATAATGGGCACATTCTTATAATAATCACCCTTCATTTTTCTAATGAGCATAGAGGCTTTATACCCATCCATACGGGGCATCCTCAAATCCATTAAGATCATATCGTAGGTCTGAGATTCTATCATCACCAGTGCTTCTTCACCATTGTTAGCCATATCTGCACCTACATTGGCCTTTTCAAGAAATTTACTTATCAGTATTTGATTAGCCGTATTATCCTCTACTACCAGTACTTTTATATCTTGAGCCTGAATGTACTCCACCCCTACTTGGTAATTCACTTTATCAGGTAGGACATTCCCTTCTTCCAGTAAAATACAAAAGTAAAACTCTGAGCCCTCACCTTCCTCACTACACACTGCTATTTCACTTCCCATCATGTGTAACAACTTTCTGGTAATGTACAGCCCTAGTCCTGTACCTCCATAAGATTTGGAAATATCTTCATTAGCCTGCTCAAACGATTTGAAAATCTTTTCGTGTTTATCTTTAGAAATGCCTATACCTTTATCTTTAACTGAAACCCTGATATTATATTGTTCTTCTTTTTTCTCTATCAGTTCAAGAGAGATTTTCACCTCTGCTTGATGTGTAAATTTAATGGCATTACCTACCAAGTTATACATTATCTGGCTCATGCGGGTGGCATCTCCTATAAAGTACTTCGGCAGTTTAGGGTCATAATCTACCTTCAGATCAACCAGATTTTCCTGCGCCTTGTATATTAACGAATCCTTTATATTCTTAATTAGCATCTCCAGCCCGAAAGCTTTTCTTTCCAGGATAATTTTACCTGCTTCTATTTTATTGATATCTAATATATCATTGACCAGACTAAGCAAATTATCACCAGAAAACTTGAGCAGTTTCAGATGATCAAGCTGGTCAGGCCTTGGGTTTTCTGATATTAATAAGTGAGAAAGTCCATTGATAGCATTTAGAGGAGTTCTTATCTCATGACTCATAGTTGCTAAAAATTGAGCTTTAGCCTTAGATGCTCTTTCTGCACTATCCTTGGCCCTTTTAAGCTCGATATTTCTATGCTTCTCTTGAGTGATATCTTCGGTAAACACCATTATGCCCCCTATTTCATCTTCACTGATATACCAGGGCCTAATCTCCCACTTCAGCCACATGCTTTTTCCATCAACGATCTCCTCAATAAACTCCCCTTCATTAGATTCAATGTGACCCAAAAGACATTTACGATGAATCTCTTTCCAATATTGCAAATCCATATTGGTGAAAGTATCATAAATGGTTTTACCCATTACGTCAGCTTCTGTGAGCAAATAGTCACTAAGCCATTTTTTACTGGCGGCTATGTATTCTATATCCTTATTAAACATAGCTATAGCGGCAGGTGAATAATCGATAAAGGCTTTGAGCTGATTCTCTGTAACTTTTCTCTCATGAATATTCAGTACCCGCCCTATAAGCAATTGCACCTTTCCCTTTTTATCTCTTTTAATATTCCCTGCTACCTCAAACCACTTATATCCATGGCTTTTAGTTTTTAGCCTTAGTTCTAATATGGTTACCTTCTTCTGGCCACCACTGCGGTATATGAGCTTTTTTATTTTCCCTCTATCTGCCGGGTGTACCTTTTTAAATAAATTACGGATAGAACCTTCCATATCGCCAGGTTTATGGCCCAGCATCCTGTAAAGCTCATCAGACCACGCCTCTATTTGCTCCACCACGCTCTTCTCAAATAGACCTACATTAACAGCATGAGTAAGAAAACGTAATTTCTCTACCTTAAACTCAGCATCATTTTTTGCTTTTCTCAAACTACCTTGGGTGGCAGTTAACTCTAACAAGGCATCTTCCAAATGAAGTTTACTGGTTCTTAATTTAAACAAGTTCATGGTTTGTCTGCCTAAAATTTTCAGCGCACGTGTTTGTTCATCGTTAAGTTGATTAGAATCTCTATCAAGAACACAGAGTGTTCCCATAGGATTTCCATTAGAAGAAAGCAGGGTAACTCCGGCATAAAACTTAGTGCCCCTTTCGGGATCTGTTACATAAGGATTATCCTTAAATCGACAGTCTTCACTGGCATCAGGCACTATAAAAACTCCCTCTTTATCCTTTAAAGTATAATGGCAAAAGGCAAAAGAGGCCGGAATAGACGTTACATCTCTCGTTTCAGACTCCAATATATAAAGGTTATCATGTTCTATCAGTGTAATGAAAGCTAGCGAAGTGCCACAAATTTGTTTTGCTAAAGAAGTAATGGCTTCAACATCCTCCTGTGGCAATCCTTGTAATATCTTTCTTGATTGAACCGTTTCAATGCCTTGAATATGCTCCATTACCACGTGTTAAAAATTAATAATAATTGGCTTGTTGTCAGGATGTAGGTTTTTGGAGATTAATTCAATGAAAGTTACATGTTGTAACCGAATTTTTCAATTCATTTTATTAAATAATTCCAATATTTAAATTAACAATTACAGTTAAATCCATTTAGCATTTGTTATTCACCGATTATTTTTTTAACTATTTATTTTAAAAAAAATATTACATATGAAACTTAGTAGCAAAATGTTAAAATATTCAGTTACCAATCCATAATTAAATAGATATATATTATCACTAAATTTATTAAGGAAATTATGGAAACAAGCCTATCACCGGAAAAACAACAAACTGTAGATCAGATATACATGTATGCAGCAGATTTGCTTGTGAACCAAAAGCTTGGCTCCGTGGAAGTGAAAAACCGGCTTACTGAAAGAGGATTAAGTGCAGAAATAGCTAATATAGTTGTAAATAATATGCAACAACAAATTGCTGAGGTAAAGAAAAGTAAAGCTAAGAAAGACATGATTTATGGAGCAGTATGGATGGTTGGTGGATTAGTACTTACTATTGCTAATATTGGTTTCATCTTTTGGGGAGCTGTTTTATTTGGAGCAATACAATTTATACAGGGAGCGGTAAAAGCGACCCGCAATTAACCTATCCTCTACCATTAAAGCCAGCATAATTTTCTATCATAGCCCTTCCTTATCTATTAAGCACTTACATTAATAATATTTCTAGCCCATAACGTTAGTTCGCTAAACAATTGACTGGCTTTCTTCATTTTATATATGATGAAAATGTCAATAGTTATATATACAATCATGTGCGTTTTATGCTGGCAGACAGCCAGAGCACAAATGGTTAATAAGAAACGAGGCTTTGTGGGCATAAATATAGGGCCATCTATGCCCTTAAATAATTATGACTTTATTACCAAAACCGGAACACGAGCCAACGTAGATGTGGGATATTATTTCGGTAAATATATAGGGGTTAATATTTCGGCCTTTGCTTCTACTAATACGATGGAGAATACGGATATGAACCGCTGGTCTTATGGTGGCATAATGGCTGGCCCATTATTATCTTATAACCTAAGTAAAATTATTTCCTTTGATTTAAGGCCTATGGTCGGTTATAGCATAACCATGCTACCCATCCATTCTAACTTTTATTTTCAGTACGAGGATAAAGTAGAAAAAGGTCATTCTATCGTTTATAATGCAGGAGCTTCTGTTAAATATGCGCTAGGATCAAGATTGCAGATACCTCTTAATGTCGATTATATGTATACGAACCCTCAGTTTGATAAATACAATATCAATAAAGAGGTAGAGAGCATCTCAATTACTACTGGTTTTTACTACAGATTTTAAAATGTAATCAAACGTAGATGTTTCTTGGGTCTTACTATTAAACGTTTACCTTTGCGCTTTGAAAGCCCTAAAATTAGAATGTGGCATTAGTTCTTTATGAAGATTATCACCAATTGGCTAAAGCTTTTTCTCAGTGCTTTTAAATGCCTGAGACACAATCAACCCTTATTACTAGGGTCATCTACAGCATTTTTCACTGTTTTTTCCCTACCTCCTATCATAATTATTCTGGTGGGTATACTTAGTTTATACTTCAAACAAGAGACCCTATCAGAGCAATTATTCAATGAAATACAGAAATACTTTGGCTCAGGCACCTCAAAACAAATTAATAATATAGTTCAAAACTTTCGTAACCAGGCTAGTAGCACCTGGATTGCGATAGGCGGCAGCTTATTTCTGGTTTTTGTTTCTACCACTTTATTTCATGTGATAAGGCAAGCCCTAAACCGCATTTGGAATATAAGGATTAAAACCAGCAAAAAACTGAAATATAACCTTACACAACGCCTCATTTCCTTTGTGCTCATTTTGGTGAGTGGTATTTTATTTTTCGGATCGTTAGTGGCAGATGCTTCGGTGGCCGTACTTAAAGATTATCTCGACCAACTTATACCTGGGGTAGACTCATTTATAGTAATGACCGTAAGTTACCTGCTATCCTTACTTTCCGTCACGCTGTGGTTTGCCATATTATTCAAGTACCTACCTGACGCTAAAATTCACGGCAAAACGGCCATCATTGGAGGGGCCTTCACTGCCATATTATTTAACCTGGGAAAATACATCCTCACACAATTTCTGGTTACTGATAATATCAACAATATATTCGGAACCTCTGCCTCAGTGATGGTACTCTTTCTGTTCATCTTCTACTGCTCTATGATCATGTATTATGGAGCTGCTTTCACCAAGGTCTACGCCGAAGAAATGGGAGATGGTATACAACCTAAAAAGAATGCTGAACTGTACGAAATTACCCCGATAGAAAGTTAACTCAAGTAAATTTTATCTGTTTAGACTCAAAAAAGACGCTTTTATCAGGGAAAAGAAAAGATTTACCTTTTTAATGAAGTCATAAAAAAGCACGAATAAATGATTATTCGTGCTCCATATCGCTTAGCTCAAGATGTAAGGCTTTGGTACTTATTACCAGCTCTTGTAATGACATAGCAAGTGAAATCAGAAGAGCGATTATACTAACTCCAAATACATATTCGCCCCAGGTGTTATGCTCCTGAAAGAGAAGAAACATGCTAAGTACGCATAGAAAAAAACTAAATACGCCTGTAATCTGCATGTTCTTTATAAGTCTGAGTCTGCTTTTCAGGCTCTTGATCTGACCTAAAGTTGTAGGCTTAGGTGCTTCTTTTTGCCTCACATTCAGACTTCTGATAAGCGAAGCTATAGCTAAAAACCGGTTAGTATAAGCCAACAAAAGCAAAGAAATTGCTGGAAATAAAAGGGCCGGTGTAGTTAAAGTAATAGACATATTTCACCTCCTATTATAAAAGGTCATGCAAATCTTTCACGCCTATGTATCTGTTTATAGTAAAACCTTCGGCAAACTTACCTCCTATACCTTGCCCCAGATCTTTAGCTCTTCCTTCTATCACCTGCATAAATTCAGGCGAAGAAATGTAAGTCTCTGGTTCGTCACTATCAGGGTCATAAAACTGAGATTTAAAAGCTCGTATGGCTTCCATTTTCTTTTCCCAGTAATTACTTACATCCACCACAAAATCAGGCTTAATGTATAAACTTTGAATGTAATGATATACTGACTTTGGCCTCCAAGGCTCTAAAGTATTCCCTTCTTCATCCGTAAGCTCTATCTTAGTTAGTCCTGCTAAAAAATAGGCTTCTGTTACCAGTTTAGCGGCCTTACCATGATCTGGGTGCCTGTCATGTACTGCATTTGCGAGTATAATGTTAGGTCTATATTTTCTTATAGCCCTGGCTACCTCCAGCTGATGTTCTTTATCATTAACAAAAAAGGCATCTTCAAAGCCCAGGTTATCTCTTACCGCCAGACCTAATATTTTAGCTGATTCTCTGGCTTCAACTTCTCTAATTTCAGCAGATCCTCGGGTTCCCATTTCGCCACGTGTAAAATCCACCACTCCTACGGCATATCCTTGATCTATATGAGCTGCTAATGTGCCGGCACAACTCAGCTCAGTATCATCAGGATGCGCCGCAAAAGCTAACACATCCAATTTTATGTTCTGCATAGTTATCTTATTTCATCCTGCCTGCAAAACTATGAAAATTATAGTTAAACAGGAGGAACAACCTCTTACTTCGCTCCCTTATAATATTTAAGTGCTTCTGGTAATTCTTTTTTCAAGTCGGCTATTCGCGTATCTGGGTGAGGGTGAGTAGAAAGAAACTCTGGTTGTCGGGCACCACCACTGTTGGCCTCCATGCGCTCCCAAAACTTAGGGGCTTCACTAGGATTATAGCCAGCCATAGCCATAAATATCAAGCCAATATGATCAGCCTCAGATTCATGAGTACGTGAAAATTTTAGCATACCTAGCTGGGTACCAATACCTACAGATTGGTATAGCAACTGCTGAGTAAGAGAAGGATCCTGTCCAAAAGCAGTGCTTAATGAGCTCAAACCAAAATTAGCAATGAGAGATTCACTCATTCTTTCCCTACCATGATTAGCCACAGCATGCGCTACCTCATGCCCCATAACCACAGCTACACCAGTTTCATCTTGGCAAATAGGCATTATCCCAGAATAAAAAGCCACCTTACCCCCAGGCATACACCAGGCATTTACCTGATCTGAGTCTATTACGTTAAACTCCCATGAATACCCTTTAAGGTTATCAGACATGCCATTTTGCCTCATATACTCTTCTACGGCCACCTGAATCTTCTTGCCTACCGTTTTTACCATATCAACATATTTCTGATTATTAGAAAGTTTACTCTCCTTCAATACCTGCTGATATTCATCATAACTCATAGGTAATATTTCTGAATTAGAAACCAGATTTAACTGAGACCTGCCTGTAACAGGAACACTGGCACAACTGTACAAAAACAGCCCAATTACGAATAGAAATAATATCTTTTTTATCATAATTTAATTTTTTCAATAGTTCAAATCTTCTCAACTTTAGGCCTAAATTATTGTTTCTGAAGATAATAAAACAACTTCCTTTATTTTTAATATAACCAAACCACTTCTAAATAGTTTTTCTAATGAAGATACTTGCTGTAGGACGAAATTATGTAGAACATATTGAAGAACTGAACAACGAAAGGCCCGATGAACCCGTGATTTTCACTAAGCCAGATACGGCATTATTAAAAGATAATGCTCCGTTTTTTTACCCTGATTTTAGCAAAGATATCCACTATGAGGTGGAACTGGTTTTAAAAATCTCTAAAGAGGGTAAAAACATACAAGAAAAGTTCGCTCATAAATACTATCAGGAGATAGGTATTGGGGTAGATTTTACGGCGCGAGATCTTCAGCAAAAAGCTAAAGAAAAAGGACTGCCCTGGGCACTGGCCAAAGGCTTTAATGGTTCGGCCCCAGTGTCAGAGTTTCTCCCTAAAGAGAAATTCGATGACTTAAATAACATCAACTTCAGTCTCGAACTGAATGATGAGGTAAGACAACAGGGAAACACTAGTCTTATGCTTTTTAGCTTTGATTACATTATAGCATATATCTCTCAGTTTTTCACGCTTAAACAGGGAGATATGATCTTTACAGGAACTCCTAAAGGTGTTGGGCCTGTTGAAATTGGAAATAAACTATCAGCGTATATTGAGAATGAGAAACTACTGGATTTTGAGGTTAAATAGACATTTATATTTTACATTAATATTAACATTCTTTGCGCTAACCTCTTTTTCGCAGAGTTCTGAGGCGGAGTATAGCCCAGGCAAAAGCGGCTACTATCTGTTTCCTATAAAACCGGGCATAAGAAATACGCTGGCAGGCACCATGGGTGAGCTTAGGTCTAATCATTTTCATACTGGTATAGATATAAGAACAGAAAGTCGTACAGGACTAATGGTACAGGCCGCAGCGGATGGGTACGTGTCAAGAATAGCCATATCTCCTTATGGTTATGGCAATGCGGTATACATTACTCACCCCAATGGCCACATTTCTGTATATGGTCATCTGGAGCAATTTACTGGAGAGTTAGCAGATTACATCAGACAAGAGCAATACCGTAAGCAACAGTTTGATATCGATTTGTTTTTTAGAAAAGGCCAATTTGATGTAAAAAAAGGCGACACCATTGCTTACTCCGGTAACAGCGGTGGCTCTGGTGGTCCTCATTTGCACTTTGACATCAGAGATAGAAATAATAAACCTTTGAATCCTCTTCACTATGGATTTAACGAAGTACTGGATCAAACCCCGCCCGTGGCAGAAGAACTAGCAATTACTACGTTAAACAAAAATTCAAGAGTAAATGGAAAGTTCGGAAGAGAAGTATTTACCCTTAGGCGAGTGGGTAATGACTATGTAATTGATGAACCCATACAGGTAACCGGAGAAATAGGCATTGAATTATACGCTTATGATAAGCTTGATAATGCTCGTTTTAGATGCGGTGTTAATGAAATAGTATTGGATGTAGATAATAACCTTGTATTCAAACAAGATATTACCACGTTTAACTTTGGTGAGCAGAGAAACATTCTTAAGCACATGGACTATAAGGAGCTAAAAGATACCGGACACAGGTATCATAAACTCTTTGTTGACGATGGCAATGAATTACAGTTTTATACTACAAATGCTCACCAAGGTAAGCTGAATTTTAATAGCTTGGCAGAACATCCTGCTAAAATTCTCATGAAAGACAGCTATGGAAACGAAAGTAAGATTACTTTTTCTTTGAAGAGCATCCCAACGGCTCCTGAGGAAATTAAAATGTATGGACACGAACAAAGCAGCATATACCTACAGGAAAACACCCTGGTAATAAAAGCTGACATTAATAATAGTGAATTGCCTGCTACAGTGAGCCTATACCTTCCTGAAAAGAAAGAAATAACGCCTGACTACACCATTAATGGAAATGTAGGTGTATACCTCTGGGATATGAGAAAAGGCCTTCCCTTTTCTGTAGATATCAATGGCAAAAATACTCAAATGAATTACAAGGATATGATTCCTCCATCATCGTCATACAAATACTACAGTGAGCTTATTGATATATCTTTTACTCAAGCAGACCTATTCGATACCCTCTATCTTCAAACGGACTACCAGTATGATAGCGTAGCCAACAAGGAGTACTTTTTTATTGGAGATACAGATGTGCCTTTAAGAAGCTACATAGGAGTAACTTTAAAACCTCAAATACCTTATAAAGAGGCCGATAAATACGCTGTTTATCTGCTCAACGAAAGAGGTGCGGCTTACTACAAAGGTGGAGATTGGAACTATGACAAAATATCATTTTCCACCAGAGATTTTGGCAGGTTTACTATACTCAAAGACATTAACCCACCAAGCATAGTACCTGTAAAAGTGACCCGAAATGAATTACGTTTCAAAATCTATGACGACAGGGCAGGCATTAAAGAATTTAAATGCTCAGTAGACGGCTCATGGGTACTTATGAATTATGACTATAAAACCAACTTGATATGGTCAGAAAAGCTGGACCCTAAGAAGCCTTTTACCGGAGAAGTAAAGCTAGTGGTGACAGACAATTCAAATAACGAAAAAGTATATACAACAAAAATCAACTAACAATGGAATTAAAAGAAGGTGATCAGGCCCCAGATTTTGAAGTTAACGATCAAAATGGAAGCACTGTTAAGCTTTCAGATTATAAAGGCAAAAAAGTAGTGCTGTACTTCTACCCTAAAGATAGTACTCCTGGTTGCACTGCAGAGGCATGTAACTTGAGAGATAATTATGAAGCATTACAAGCGGCAGGATATGAAATATTAGGCGTAAGTACAGATTCTGAAAAATCGCATCTAAAATTTATAGAAAAGCAGGAACTACCTTTTACCCTTTTAGCTGATACTGAAAAACAAATTCATGAGAAATACGGCACATGGGTAGAAAAGCAAATGTACGGAAGAAAATACATGGGCACCGCCAGAGTAACTTTTCTTATAGATGAAGAAGGCAAAATAGAAAAGATAATTAACAAAGTAAAAACGAAAGATCACACTGCTCAGATCTTATAAATAAAAGGAGTTTGTGAGAGGTTTATCCCTTACAAACTCCTGCTTTTTCTCGTTTCTATTGGATAGTGAGACCTATTCTTCTGGCAAGATCCGAGCTATAAACCCCTTTAGGGTCATACTTGCGCTTTACCTCAAGCCACTCTTTATGTTGAGGATACATGGCTTTGAAAGTAGCCTCATCCAGATAAGCGTCTTTACCTAAATATATTCTACCTCCAGCATCCAGCACCATTTTATCCAGCTTCTTAGTGAAATCCTTAAGCCTGTCAGTAACAGGAAAATCAATAGCAAAGGTATATCCTTTCATGGGAAATGATAGCGGAGCCCCTTGCCCTTCTCCAAACTTCTTCAGCACATTCAAAAAAGGCACACATCCACTTTTAGTAATAGCATCCAAAATCAGCCTTATACTCTCCTTACCTCCTTCTTCCGGCACCACAAACTGGTATTGAATAAAGCCTTTTTTTCCATACCCTCTATTCCACTCATTAATCATATCAAGAGGGAAGAAAAAACCATCATAATGAGAAATCCCTGTACCGCCTTTTTGCTTGATATACAACACCTTATTGAGCATGCTTACCGTAAGCTTATTCAAGGTAAAAGAAGGTAAGTAAAAAGGAACCGTAAGCTTAGAAACTCCGCCCGTTTTTAATGGATTTTTACGAAGATTAGCTGGTAAATCCTCTAATTTGGCTTCATTTCCTACTACGAGCACTCCTTTTCCAAAGTTTTTACCTGTAGCTAAAGAGTCTATCCATGCCACGGAGTAATTATATTGCTCATCAGCACTGTCTATTGCAGCGAGCATCTCATCCAGATTCTTAGCTACTATTGATTTTTGCACAAAATAAGTAGTCTCTATTTTCCTGAGTCTGATGCAAACCGTTAAAATCACGCCCAAAAGGCCGAGACCTCCAAAATTAGCCCAAAACAGATCTTCATTTTCAGTTCTGCTTGCTTTTAGTATTCGCCCATCTGATAACAAAATAGTGAAATACTCCACACTGTTTACAAAAGATCCATCTACATGATGTGCTTTGCCATGAATGTCATTGGCAACAGCACCCCCCAGTGTAACAAATTTGGTTCCCGGATTAATCATAGGAAACCACCCACGCGATGCAAAAACTCGGATAATTTCATCTAAAGTAGCTCCTGCTTCACAGGTTAAAAGGCCAGTTTCTTCATCGAAAGAAAGAAAGTGGTTCATCCTTTCCATTTTCAATATAATATGATCGCTATTAGTAGCCTGATCAGCATAGCTTCTGCCCTTCCCTCTGGCCAACATAGATTCTTCAGGATGATAATTAATTAGTTCTCCTTCCTGCGTAGGGTAAGCCACATTACAAGGGGATTTAGGAATGTTTCCCCATCCGGATAAAGTTTCTTCTGCGAGCTTCTCAATCATTTTTTTCTTCGTTATGAGGTAAATATAATAACCTCCTATTTAAAGGCATCTTCACGGTATCAATTAATTCCTTTATTCTTTAAATGTTTATAAAGACAATAGAATTGTGCTAGTTGGAAAACCAAAATTTATCCATTGAGATTAGAACATGAGCTAAGGCTTTTTTGTAATTAGATTAAGGAAGTATGAACTTAATGTTTAAACATTAAGTTGTATATTTGGACAAACACTTTAGTAATTAGCAATGAGAACAATTAAAAAAATACATAAAGCGATATCCAGACCTATAGCAGATCTTAAAACGGTATCTCCTATACCTTCTGCCACTCTGGAACAAATTGATCCTTTTATATTCTTGAATCATCACGGGCCTCAAGTTTACCCTGAAAACAATAATGGACTGCCTTTTGGCCCTCATCCACACAGAGGAATGGAGACCGTTACCTTCATCGTAGAAGGTGATATAGCTCATAAAGATACAGGAGGCCATGAGAGTGTCATCAATGAAGGTGGTGTGCAGTGGATGACTGCAGGTAGTGGACTCATACATGCAGAGGTATCATCTGACGAATTTCTAAAACAAGGTGGTGATTTGGAGATACTTCAACTATGGGTAAACCTACCTGCCAAATATAAAATGACAGCTCCGGCCTATATCGGCTTACAAAAAGACAAAATACCTGCAATAAAGAGTGAGGATGGCAAAACCACCATCAATCTGGTAGCCGGCACTATAGACGGACAAAAAGGAGCATTTGATACGCTAACTGATATTTTCCTAAGTACCATTTCACTTGAAGCGGGCGCTCAATATGACTTAAAAGCACCTGCCGACAGAAATGTATTCTTTTATGTAATAAGAGGAAATGTAAACGTTAATAATACTTCTGTCAGCTACTTTAACCTGGTAGAGTTTGATAATACGGGCGAAGATATCAGAATAAAAGCCGATGAGGACAGTTTAATACTCTTTGGACATGCCACTCCATTTAATGAGCCATTAGTAGCTCGCGGTCCTTTTGTGATGAACAGCGAAGAAGAAATAGAGCAGGCATATAATGATTTCTATGCTGGCAAGCTAGGAACCTGGTCATAATAGCAATTAAATTGATAGATTTACAATAATCTCTATCAGTTTAATGCTCAGCTTTTATTATATGAAAAAGATCCTGTTAACTTCTCTCCTGTCTTTGTTCATTTACCACCTGCAAGCACAAGATGTACAGCAGGTGCTTCCAGAAAAAACCAGGATACTATTCCTGCTCGATGGCTCGGGAAGTATGCTGGCCGGCTGGGGAGATGTTAACAGGATAACCGCTGCCAAAGAGCTCCTCACAGAGTTGGTAGATTCCCTTAAAACTAACACCAAGCTAGAACTTGCCCTTCGTGCATATGGACATCTATACCGCCGCTCCAGTCAAAACTGTAAAGACACCAGGCTGGAAGTCGGATTCTCTAGAAACAATCATGATATCATAAATAATAAGCTCAACCAGATAGATCCGAAAGGCACTACCCCTATTGCCTATTCACTGGAGCAGGCGGCAAATGACTTCCCAAATTCAGGAGGATACCGAAACATCATTATTATCATTACTGATGGTATTGAATCTTGCGATGGAGACCCCTGCGCCGTATCACTGGCACTGCAGAAAAAAGGCATCTTCCTTAGACCTTTTATAATAGGTATAGGTATGGGGGAAGAATATAAAAAACAGTTTAAATGCATTGGAGAGTATTATGATGCTAAGGATGTTAATAGCTTTAAATATGCCTTAAACAAAGCCATCACTACTAGTTTAGTAAAAACATCTGCCAGTGTAGAACTTCTGGATATTAATCAACGCCCCAAAGAAACCAATGTCAATGTCACTTTCGTGAATAGCTTTACGGGAGAGCCCGCCTTTGATTTTGTTCATTACCTTGATGGGCGCGGCAAGCCAGACTCCGTACAGCTAGACCCTGTTCTTACCTATGATGTAGTGGTCAACACGCTTCCTCCAGCCGTTAAACGTAATGTGAATCTGGTGCCGGGCAAGCACAATGTCATACAGGTAAACGCCCCTCAAGGATCATTAAATATAACTCAGGAGGACGCTGCTTATTATCACCATGGGGTGAGAGCAATTATTACAGAAAGAGGCAAAAATCAGATCGTAAATATTCATGATATCAATACCTTGCAAAACTATCTCGTAGGCACTTATGACGTTGAAGTACTCACCACCCCAAGAAGAAAATTTAGAAATGTAAGTATTTCACAAAGTAAAACTACCGACCTCAACCTCCCTTCTCCCGGTATTCTAAATATAGTGAATAATGCTGCAGGCTACGGTAGCATCTACGAAATTGATGAGAATGGAATACAGCACTGGGTATATGACCTGGATCATGATAAGTCCAAAATATCAGTACCTCTACAGCCGGGTAATTATAAAATAGTTTTTAGGGTAGACCGTGCACCTGGCAGCAAATATACCTCCATCAAAAAAGTGACTGTACAAGCAGGCAGATCTGCTATAGTTAAACTTTTCAATTGATTTTAAGCCTATTCCCGGTGCTATTTCATATAATGTTATATTTTTGTCTCACAGCATTTTAAATTTTTTTATACTATGAAAATAGCGATAATCGCTCATGACGGGAAAAAGCCAGAGATGGTAGCTTTTTTACTGAAACACAAAGAACTACTGACACATGTAGAGTTATTTGCTACTGGCACCACTGGTGGCCACGTAGCCAATGCTGGCTTAGAAGTAACCAAATTCCTTTCGGGCCCTATTGGTGGAGACGCACAAATAGCGGCTATGGCTGCCACGCATGACCTGGATATGGTAATCTTTTTCAGAGATCCACTAGACAAGCATCCGCATGAGCCAGATGTACAAATGCTGATGAGAATTTGTGATGTACACAATATTCCTATTGCTACTAATCCTGCTACTGCCGAGCTGCTATTTAAAGCATCTGCTCAGCTTAATTCGCTTTAAAACAACTGCTTTATAGCCAGCCTTTAGTTTTGATTTTCTTCTTATCAAACTGATAAAAACGGGCTGGCTTATGAGATACTCCCACCTCTTTTTCATCGAGAGGAATGAGCATGCCCGCCGTCTGAAGCTTCTTACGAAAATTCCTTTTGTCAATATTCTTATTAAGCACCTCTTCGTACAATTTCTGTATTTGTCTGAGCGTAAATTTACGCGGTAGCATTTCAAAGGCCAGCAGTGGTTCCTTCTTTAGGCTGGCAGCCAAGTGATGTAAAGCCTGAGATAGAATAACACTATGATCAAAAGCCAACATAGGCAGCTCCAGCACCGGCATCCATTTTACTTCACTAGCAAAAGACGAGGGCTTAGGGTGCAACTTACCCGGCTTCACTATAGCATAATACGCAATAGTAATTACCCTCGCCTGAGGCTCCTCTCGCACGCTATTTAGCCATTGAATATCCGAATTAGCTTCTAACCGCTCAGGATCTCCAAAAGCCCGCAGCTGCTCTAGAAATATATTCCTCAAACCAGTAAGTTCATATAAAACACGACTGGCCGCTTCATCCAGATTTTCATCATCTCTAATCAGGTCTCCTGGTAGCGCCAAAGCCTCATCTTTGCCCCCTCTTTTGATTAATAAAACTTGTAATTGGCCCTTATCAAAGCCAAAAATTACACAATCAACAGAAACATGTGGATTTAAACTATTTGATTTTTGTAAAGTCAATTCTATATTGCCTAAGTGTTACGATTACACTAACTTTGGTTCTGTCTAATATATAAAATATTTCATGAGTACTGAAATCAAAAATATCGCTGTATTTACTTCAGGTGGGGATGCACCTGGAATGAACGCCGGAATTCGCGCGGTAGTGCGGGCATGTGTTTATTATAAGAAAAATATTTTTGGAGTTTATCGAGGGTATGAAGGTATGATCGATAATGACATTGTAAAACTCGATGCTCGCTCGGTGAGTAATATCATCCAACGAGGAGGTACTATTTTAAAGTCTGCGAGAAGTGAGGAATTTAAAACTAAAGAAGGCCGAAAAAAGGCTTACGAAAACCTTAAATCCAGAGATATTGACGCTCTAATCGCCATTGGAGGTAATGGAACATTTACAGGTCTGCATTATTTCGGTCAGGAGTATGATATTCCTACCATTTGTTTACCTGGAACTATCGATAACGACCTTCCTGGCATGGACTACACTATAGGTTATGACACGGCTACTAATACCGCTGTAGAAGCTATAGATAAAATAAGAGACACTGCACTATCTCACAACCGTTTATTTTTCATAGAAGTTATGGGCCGTCATAGCGGTTATATTGCCCTAAACAGTGGTATTGCCGGAGGCGCTGTGGCCATTATGATGCCAGAAGATAGTATGACCGTAGACGAGCTATTAGTTAAGCTTGATGCTGGAGCTGAAAAAAACAAGAAGTCTAGTTTAGTTGTTGTAGCTGAAGGTGGGCAAGAAGGTACCGTATGGGAAATAGCAGAACAAGTGAAGAAGAAAGCTCCTTACTATGACACAAAAGTAACTATACTAGGACACCTTCAAAGAGGTGGAGCCCCTTCATATTTTGATCGCGTTTTAGCTGGCAGATTAGGAGTAGGAGCTGTAGAAGCACTTCTAGACGGAAAAAGAGATGTTATGATTGGCATAAAAGATAATAAACTAGTATTCATAGATTTTGAGCAGATTGACAATAAGAGACATGAAGTTGATCCTGAAGCAGTAAAGCTGGCCAAAATCCTAGCAATATGATACTAATTGGAATCAGCGGTTCTACTAAATGCGACTGGCAGATCATTGAAAATGAAAGCCTGATCCTTAAGCATAGTACTTCAGGTATTAACCCCTTCTTTCATAGTGAAGAAGAAATAGCTGAAACTATCAGAAATATACCGCAGGTTTCAATAGATGCACAAAAAATAGAAGTAGTTTATATCTACAGCGCTGGCTGCGGAAGCAAAAGCCGGCAAACAGTAGTGAAAAGAGCATTATCATATGCTTTACCTAAGGCTCACCATTATGTAAATCATGATATTGTAGCCTCTGCACTCGCTACTTATGAAGGAGTTCCTTCTATAGCATGTATTTTGGGTACAGGATCCAATGCATGCTATTTCGATGGTGACATAGTAAGACAGGAAACCCCTGCCCTTGACTATATACTAGGTGATGAAGGCGGTGGCTCATACTTCGGTAAAAAGCTACTCAATGCATACCTCTATAAAAAACTACCTAAACACCTTTCTACAGCCTTTGAGGCTACTTATAAAGTCACTAAAAATGACATCTTAGAAAGCGTTTACATGCAACCTTACGCCAATGTATATTTAGCCTCTTACATGAAGTTTATTGAAGAACATAAATCCGATGAGTATGTTATAAATATGCTTAACAAAGGATTTTCTCTCTTCATGGACTTATATGTGACCTCTTTCACCAAACACAAAGAGCTAAAAACGCATTTTACCGGTGCTATTTCTTATATATTCAAAGACATATTATCAGAAGTAGCTATATCCAAAGAAATTTCTATTGGAAAAATAATTAAAGAACCTATTGACGATCTCGTCTCCTATCATATAAACAAACATTACCAAAAATGAATGCAGTAATTGTCGGCATAGATATTGGTGGCACCAATACCAAATATGGAATAGTATCCGATAGCGGAGAAGTATTATATCAAAACAAAATTCCTACACAAGAACATTCAGACTTCAACGACTTTGTCATACGGTTGACTGACGCTATAAAAAACGGTCTCGAGCAACTGCCTGGAGATAATCAAATATTAGCTGTAGGTATAGGAGCTCCTAATGGTAATGTCTACAGAGGTACTATAGAGCATGCCCCTAACCTACCCTGGAAAGGTATTGTGCCTTTGGTAGATCGAGTGAAAGAAATTTTGAAAGTGCCAGTAATGGTTACTAACGATGCTAATGCAGCTGCCATGGGTGAGATGATCTACGGAGGTGCAAAAGACATGAACGATTTCATTGTCATTACACTAGGTACCGGATTAGGATCTGGTATAGTTTGTAATGGCGACCTTGTATATGGCTATGATGGCTTTGCTGCCGAGCTAGGCCACGTAACCATTAACCCTAACGGAAGACACTGTGGCTGTGGACGCAAAGGATGCCTGGAAACCTATGTATCCGCTACTGGTATAAAAAGAACAGTATATAAACTGTTGGCAGACTTCATGGAAGACAGTGAACTGCGCGGTATTAGTTTTGATGACTTATCTACCAAGATGATTACAGAATCAGCCCACAGAGGTGACATCGTAGCTAAAGCGGCATACGAATACACTGGTAAAATCCTGGGCTCCAAGCTGGCGGATACCGTAGCACATACTAACCCTGAGGCTATATTCCTTTTCGGAGGCCTCTCTTTGGCGGGTGATTTGATCTTTGAGCCTACTATCAGGCATATGGAGGCTAATCTAATGCCTATCTATAAAGGAAAAGTGAAGATTTTACCTTCGCAATTACAAAATCAAAGTGCTCCTATATTAGGAGCTAGCAGCTTGGTTTCTAAATACTTAACCAAAAAACCTTCAATTAAAGCATGACAAAACATACATATGATTATGGCCTTATAGGTAACTGTTCATTTCAAGCCCATGTGCACAAAAACACTAATATAGAGTGGATGTGCTGGCCACGATTTGACAGTAGCTTCATATTTGGCGGCATGTTGGATGATGAAAATGGTGGAGAGTTCTCTATTAAGCCTGAAGGCGAGATAAAAGAAACACATCAATATTATCTGGAAAACACCAATATACTAGTCACGGAAATAACTTGCGATCAGGGACGGTACAGAGTAACCGATTTTGCTCCCAGATTTCAGCAGTTTGACCGATACTACAAACCCATTATGCTCTTACGTAAAGTAGAGCCTCTGGAGAACTCTCCAAGAGTAAGGGTAAAGTGTATGCCCACTGGTGACTATGGTAGACTAAAACCATCACAGTATGAGGCCAGTAATCATATCGAGTACTTAGGTCTTGAAAAAGAAGTACGATTAACAACTGACTTTCCTCTCTCCTACATTGTAGAAGAAAGGCCCATTGTACTCAACGAAGTAAAATATATGGCTCTAACTTGGGGAGCCCCATTAGAAGCTCCTCTTGCCAGCACTTGCGAAAGCTTTTTAGATAAAACTAAAAGATACTGGCGTGGATGGGTTAAAAATATGAGTGTGAGCAACTTTCACCAGAAAGAAATCAACCGCTCTGCCCTAGCTTTAAAAATCCACCAGTATGAAGATACAGGTGCTATTATAGCAGCGGGTACTACCAGTTTGCCAGAAGCACCCGGTAGCGGCAGAAACTGGGATTACAGGTATTGCTGGATGCGTGATGCTTACTATACACTTACCGCTTTTAACAATATAGGTCACTTTGAAGAACTAGAGAGATACTTCAACTACATTGTTAATATTTCTGTAAAATCCAGAAACAGGTTTCAGCCACTTTATAGCGTAACTGGTGAAGGGGAGCTTACAGAGAACATACTGGACTTAAAAGGATATAAAGGAAATACCCCAGTGAGGGTCGGCAATCAGGCCTATACACACATACAAAATGATGTATATGGGCAAATTTTAGCCTCATTGATGCCTTTATATGTAGATCAACGCTTTATTAATCTGGAACGCTCAGACTCTTTGAACCTAGTTTATGATATTCTTCAAAAAATAGAAGACCTCATGGAAGAGCCAGATGCCGGACTATGGGAATTCCGTACGCTTAGTCAGTACCATTGCTACACCTATTTATTCCACTGGGCTGGAGCCAAGGCTGCAAAGAAAATAGCTGATAAGTTTGATAATGAGAAGATCAAAACACTAGCTGATAAAGTGATTAAGCTTTCTTCAGAGAAGATCGATGCTTGCTTTGATGAAATGAGAGGCGTTTACACTCAAGCTATAGGAAGTAAAAACCTAGATGCCAGCAACTTACAAATGATCATGATGGGATACCTACAAGACAACCCTGAGGCATGTAAGAAGCACTTAGAAGAGCTTGAAAAAGATCTCAAATCTCAGGAAGGCTTGTTCTATAGATATAAACACGCTGATGACTTTGGTGAGCCGGAAACTACTTTCCTAATCTGTGCCTTCTGGTATGTAGAAGCGCTAACCTGCGTAGGTAGAATAGATGAGGCTATTGAGACGTTTGAAAACTTACTTAAATATAGTAATCACCTAGGACTATTAAGTGAAGATGTAGATGCTAAAACCGGAAGTCAATGGGGTAATTTCCCTCAGGCTTACAGCCACGTAGGTTTAGTAAATGCAGCCTATAGAATAAGTAGAAAACTAGATATGCCTAATTTTCTATAAATCAGAAGAATATAAACACCATAAAAAGGCCGTTCATTTTATTAAGAACGGCCTTTTTATTTTCTAAGCAATCATGAGTACGCCTTAAATACCTGTTCCTCCGTATAAAGACTTAATCACTATGTTATATTCATTCTTCAATTCCTTGTAATCAAAATTACGCTGCTCAGCAAATTCTTTTAATATCTTCCTGATTTTACCCTGCTGGCGAAAAGCAAGCACTGAAATCACCACCAGCACAAATACAACTAAACCACAAACAGATATTACACCTGTCATTATATTGTCATAGGTAGAAATTGGATAACTATTACCTGCGATAAATATATTATAAAGAAGAACCAACACCCCCATACCTAACATGGTCACTCTTAAATAAGTGTATAAGTTCATATATTTTTGATAATAGAGAAATGACTCCTCTAGATCTGTCTTATGCATTTCAGACACATACTTCAGTTGTATTTCCTCATATTGTTGTTCTTCGTGTTTTACTTGATTTGACTGCTCTTCCTGATCTACCATAAAGTTGAAATGTTAAAATGTAGATCAAAACTAATGAATGCCTATAATTTTACATTCATATATATCGAAGAATGGCTTCTATAAGGAGAGTATCTATAAAAAAAGCTTAGCAAGAAGTAATAGATACTCCCTACTAAGCTTTATATTTTACTTAAAAGTAAAGTTTAACTATTAGCCATTAGAGATAACAATTCTCTTACTGCAAAGTGATCTTTAACACTATATTTAGCAGCTGACCGCAGATCTCCTACTTTTATAGTGCAAGCATGTTTGGGCATAGCCTTAAAGGTATCTTCATCTGTCCAGTCATCACCCACTGCAAAAACGAAGTTGTTCTTGTTTTTAGTGTCAGCCCATCTGCTAGTAGCTTTACCTTTGTTAATCTCAAGGTTTTTGATTTCCACTACTTTATTACCTTCCAATACTTCTAAATTCATATTAGAAGAGAGGTATTTCAAATGGCTTATAATCTCACGGGCACGTAGTTCTCCAAGACCGGTCTCTACTTGTCTGTAATGCCATACCAAAGAGTAATCCTTCTCTTCAATAAATGATCGAGGTGTTTTATCAGTATACATTTCAAGAATAGGCCTTATAGCATCTTTCCAGCTATCATCCAGGCTGTCAATGGTTTTCCAATCCTCTCCTCTCATTTTGAGCCATACCCCGTGCTCACCTACAAACTCCACATCAAATTCTCCAAGCCATTCCTGAAGCGTATCTTTATCCCTTCCGCTAATAATAACCACGTTAGTATTTTTGTCTGCGGTAAGTTGAGTTAATAAATTTCTCAGTTCATCATCTGGTTTGGCTTCTTTAGGGTCGCTATTAAAAGGCACTAGAGTACCATCATAATCAAGGAATAAGAGCCGCTTTTCTTTACTCTTAAATTCGTTAACTATGTTCTCCACCATGCTGTCATCCATCACTTTGGTGCCCATTACTTTCTGTTGTTCTTTCACACTATTTAGTCTATCAAGGAAAAGTTTTACCCAATGATGGATATCGAATTTTTTTATTGCTTTTTGCATAAAGGCCATATGCTTTTCCTGCTCTTCAACAGGCATAGTTAAGGCCTTATAGATGGCATCTACCACCTGATGTTTATCATTAGGGTTTACTATAAGTGCTTCTGAAAGCTCTTTAGACGCCCCCGCCATTTCACTTAAAATAAGTACTCCTTTTTTATCAAGCTTACTGGCTACATACTCTTTACAAACCAAATTCATCCCATCTCTCATAGGTGTCACTAAGGCTACATCAGCCATTCGGTAAAAAGCAGAAAGATCATCTAGTGGGAATGAACGATAGAAGTAGTGTATAGGAGTCCAGTTCATAGAGCCGTACTTACCATTGATCCGCCCTACGAGCAGATCTACCTCTTCTTTAAGGTTTTTATATTTCTCTACAGTATCACGAGAAGGTACCACTACCATAATCAGTGATATCTTATTTTGATACTCAGGATATTTGCTAAGGAAAATATCAAAAATCTCTAGCCTGGCTGCTATACCTTTAGAGTAATCTAAACGATCTATAGACAGCATCAACTTCTGGTCTCCCATGGAAGTACGAAACTTCACTTCTTTGCTTAAGGTAGACGGAGCCGCTGAAGAGTTAGCATATTTATCGTAATCAATCCCAATAGGGAAAGAATCGATCATAATGGTTCTTCTGTCTTTGGTAATTTGCCCTTGTTGGTTCCCTATGAAGCATATGCGACTTACAGCACTTAGAAAGTGACGCATGTCATCATAGGTATGGAAACCTACTAAATCCGAACCTAATACGCCATCTAACAATTCTCTTCTCCATGGTAATAAACGAAATACCTCAAAAGAAGGAAAAGGGATATGTAAAAAGAATCCAATACTGGCATCAGGAAGCTTCTGCCTGATCATATCAGGAACGAGCATGAGCTGATAATCATGTATCCAAATGGTGTCATCTGGATTGGCCAGCTCTAAAACGGCATCACAAAACTTTTGATTAACCTTTTTATAAGCATCGTAATAAGATTTTTTATATAAAGCGTATTGATTAAAGTAGTGAAAAGTAGGCCATAACGTTTCATTACTAAACCCTTCATAAAATAACTTAATCTCAGATTCGGAAAGATAAACCGGATCCATATTTTCAGAAGTGAGTTTTTCGGTCACTTCTGCCTTCTGGGCTTTGTTCTTATCTTTAAAGTATAGTCCTGGCCAACCTACCCATACATTGTCACCGTCTTTATAAATGGAACCCAACCCAGTAGCCAAGCCACCTTCGCTGGATTTGTATTGTAAATCGCCATTACTATCACGTTGAACTTTAACCGGTAGCCTATTAGATACAATTATTGTTCTCGCCATAGAATTTTTTAGATACCAATATGATTATTGGAGGTTTAAATTTTGTTGGTTGAATTGAACTATAAGTTTAACAATTAAATAGCTCTTTGTTCCTTTATGTTAACAATTTTTCCTTATTAGTAAAAAAAAACAACCTTATTAAATTGTTAATGATTCTTTTTTAGCCAAAGAGCTTCTTAAGAAAGACTATCTTAATTCTTTGCTGAAAGTTCTCTATCACCTTAAAGATCTCTTTTAATGTTACTATTTCAATTTTTGTTAGTGTATCTAGGCTAATAAAATTATCAGGGCTCTCCTTGTCATACATAATCTGATGCGCCTGATTTTTCAACCTCATTCCCATCAGGTAATAATAAGACTGCATGAGTTCATGATAATCCTTTTCAGAAAATACCTTTTCATCCATTAAGCTTTGAAGTCTTTCTCCAGTATTGGTTCTCAGAATTTGATAACGTAGTGCATACACACGTACCAGATCTACCAGTGGAGTCATTGCTCTTTTTATATTAAAGACCTTCTTCTCTCCTTTTGAAATGGTCTTTATACCTCTAAAAAAGCTCAATGGTGGCTCATACTGCAAAGCATTATTAGCCAGCTGAGCAAAGAAATACTCACCAGGATCATGTAATTTTTTTACAATGTGCTCTTGGAGCTGAGTAATCAATTCTTCATCGCCATAAATCAGTCTACAGTCAAAAAAGGTGCTGAAGTTCATCACTGCCTCTGGGTTGGGCTCCTCTATCCATTTGTCATAGTTTCTCTTCCAATGAGAAAGCGAGTGTGTCCATCTTGGGTTTTTAGCCATCAGTCCACCACTACAATAGGTAAAGCCTATAGTATTGAGTCTTTCAGAGACCTTATCTGCAAAAGCCAGAAAGTACTCTCTGGTCAATTCCCTAAATTCGTTGGCCTTATCCTCGTAAATGATCGCGTTATCCTGATCCGTCTTGAGGGTTTGTTCTTTTCTGCCTTCACTACCCAGGCACATATACACAAACCTTGCTGGCGGTGGTCCCATCTCTTCAATAACACCTTCTATTACCTTCTGATCAATGGTATCCGAAACATTACTTATTACTTCATTTACCAGCTCTGATTTTACCCCCCGAGTTAGTAGGTTATACGCCAATTCAGGAACTTCAGACCACTTATTTTGCAGCTCTTCTACTGAGATCGCCTGCCGTACTGACTGAAGAAATATAAAAGGAGACTGCGCCTGATCCGCCAAAAGCTTGTTTCTACTAATCACACCTTTGGTTTCACCACCCTCCTCTACTAACAGGTAACGGATTTTATTCTTAAACATTAAAAGAATAGCCTCATAAACATAAGAATCCATGGTGATAGTATAAATATCAGTATCCATAATATCCGTCACATAAGTATCAGCGGCTTTTCTATCGGCTATGATCTTATTTCTTAGTATAATATCCGTGACATACCCCACATATTTGCCTTTATCCTGAATAAAAAGGCAACTGATTTTCTCTTCTTCCATAATGGCTGCAGCTTCATAGGCTGGTGTTTCTGGACTACAGCTAGCAATGTGGCGCATAACGGACTGCTCTATCCGGCGATTGAAATATCGATCATAAGTAATAGCATCTTCTACCCTCGCCTCTTGTTTAATCACATAGTGCGCATACTTTTCATCCAGCATTTCTTTTCCAAATACAGATAGAAAATTTTGGTAGAACTCTTCATGTGTATTACATAACTCCTTAAAAAGAGATGCTGCCACTTTCAAAACCTTGGTTTTCCCTTTAGCCTCTACGGTATTTATAGATCGCCCTTTATTCAATAATATCGAAAAAGCCCCATAAGTATCGTGTTTACGCAGCTTTTGCTTGTGTTGCTTTATGCCATGCCTATCAAAAAAGAATGCCTGATATCCGCCTTCATAAATCAAATCGAGTCCGGTTATTTTGGTATTATGCTGCTGATAGATAATACCCTTATCTTTAAATTCAACTTCCTGAAGCTCATCTGCCACTTTCTCTAGCACCTCTTCCGGTAAAGTATCGAAAGGTGCTGTATTTTTTAGAAATTCGATTCTATTCATGAAAACATCATTATTAAGCTTACAATAAGAAGAATGATTACAGGGAGTCCACATCCATATTTCTTACGTATCTCCTGCGTTACTTTTATAAAAAGAGTTTGGTTATCAATCAGCTCCTCATCAATCTCTCCCTTTCTATACAATTCAAAAAAACATTTGGCCGTGGCCTCAGCATCTACACTGGCATCATGCATATTTACTAGTTTCTCCTTAAAGAGGCCTTCATATAATATTCCTAAACTAGGAAAATCTCGGTTGGTGAAGCGAACATAATCCCCTGTAGAGCGCATGGTGCAAAAATGGGGTAAATCTTTTATAATATTCTTTAATCCTGCCCTATTAAATGCCACTTGCAACATCTTACTGTCAAACTCTACAAAATGTCCTACAATAAGGGGTTTATAATGCCGTAAATCATTGGCTAACATTTTAATAACCTCCTTTCTCCCCTCTCCTTTTTGCTTGAGCAATTCGTAATCTATCTTATGAATCTTTTTAGAAGATTCTTCAATTATAATATCTGGTTCATTGATATAATGATTCTCGCTTTTTAATAACTCCCCTTTGGAAGTATAAACACGCCAGGCTACTTGTAAGATAAATGGCCAAACATCCGTTTGAGATATTTTACTGTTTATATCTTGAGGTATACCTGACGTTTCGGTATCGATAAATAACAAATAATCTTGCATTTCAGATCACAAGTTACTATAAATGAATGAATTACTACACATAGTCAATTAATAAGTAAACACCAATTTCACACCACCATAACCATTAATTCCTAGAGCTGGCTGATAATATCTCTGTCCGTAGGGATTAAGGTCATTACCTCGGCTGTATTTCTGATCCAAACCATTCTCTATACCAGTGAAAATTTCAAAATTCCATTGGTTAGAAAATGCCTTTCTCCAGCCTAACCTTCCAGAAAGCAAATGATAACTATCCTGATATACCGTATTACCATCATTCAGGGGTATTTCATCCGTAAACTGATGGGTAACATTTAGGTACACTCCCATGCGTGTTTGTACATCTAACGTATTCACGCAAGTATTTGGAGCCACTCCGGTAAGATCATTACCACTGTAATCATTTTCTTTCTGTAAATAGTCTTTAAATTTAAAGAAATGTCCGGTATAACTATGCTCCAAATGCACTAGATTAATTATATCCTCTGGTTTTCTTATTATATCATAACCAACACTCACTTCTACACCTTTTTGGTCTGTTCTTCCTGCATTTCTAAAAAGCGTTACTCCTTCAGGGCTGGTATATGTGGTAATCGTTTCATCTAACTCAAAATAGAATAAAGTAAGATCTGTATTAAGCCTTGAGTTCCACCACGTTCCTCTGTAACCGATTTCATAATTAGTACCTTTTTCTGCATTCAAATTAAGGTTAATACTACCTTCATTGGTTCTTACTTCATCTATAGTAGGAGGCGAAAAGCCATAACTAACAGTAGCTCTTAGCGCCTGATTGATTCCTATTTTTTTCAGTAATGCTACCCTTGGTACCCAGACAGGCTCAAAATTTCGTTCTCTATCATAAGCCTTTCCTGTAGCCATATCTGCCTTTCGATTAATATCATAATTAAGATAATTCTGACTTATACCCACAGTTAAAGACAGGTCATAAGGAAGCTGTATTTCTGCCTGAGTAAATAAGAAATACTGTTTCACGAACAAATCATCACTGAATCTCAGTGTGTCTGGCCGCCCTCCTACATTACCAAAATTATCTGCAGATGTTTTGCTATACTGATATTCTCCACCACTGACCCAATTCAAATTCATATGTTTGCCAAGTGTATGCTCAAAGCTAACGCTGGTGCGCCCACCATATCCAAACTGCGTTTCCTTTTTATAATCCGTATTAAATGGATCGTCAAAATCGCTTGTGGTGATATAACCACTAGTAGTAGTTTTCCAGTGCTTTCCTAAGCTATAATCGTAAGACATGCCGCTAAATAAAGCCTTTTGCCTTATTGAAGCATTCAACTCCTCACTACCTGGCCGAGCCTGAGTTCTATCATCTTCAACTTGCTCTGCCGTAAGTGCTCCAGGCAATTCATAATACAGATCAGTATATAATAAATTAAAAGTCAGACTATTATCATTATCCAAATCCCAACGGTTAGACCATTGGAAAACCTCTCTCTCTGATGCACTTTGATTTCTGAAACCATCAGACTTTTGCTTTACATAAGCAGCTGCCAGGCTTCCATTTTTTAAAGGTTGCTGAAGGGCGAGCCTATACTTATAAAGCCCAAAGGCTCCTATCATATACTCGGCTGTAGCCATTCCTTTATTGAAAGTGGAAAAATCATTGTTTAACCTTATTACACCACCATTACCAGCACCATATATGCTACCAGCTGGCCCTTTAATAATATCTACATCAGATATATTAGAAAGATCTAACAGGTTAAGCCCTGTAGTTCCATCAGGAGAGGTGTAGGGTATGTCATTCCAGTAAACTTTTACATTTCTAACTCCAAATGGAGCCCTCAAAGAGCTGCCTCTAATAGAAATGCGATAGCTATTGGGCGCTCGCTCTTCCATACGTACCCCTGCCACAGTATTAAAAGCATCTACCATTGAATTTTCATTAAAACGCATCAACTGAGCTCCAGACAGATGCGCCATTGCTCCGGGCTGTTCTAAAAGGGACTTTTCCATTTCAAAGCCATGAACCACCACTTCATTCAATGCCAATTCATTGGGTGTGAGATACAGCGTGTCTGCCATTTCAGGAACCATATGATAATACTGTGGATAATAACTCACGTGCGATAAGTAGACCTTCACTTTCGTGGTAATATCCCTTAGCACCATACCATTAGAATCGGTGGTTAATATGAATCCATTCCCTTTTATCAATACATCTGATATGGGTTGGCCCGAGCTTACATCCATAACCCAAATTTTGGCTTGCGCCATAACGGTTATAACACCAAAGCATAAAATAACTACAAGAAGGTACCGCATATATTTTTAATAAAGACTAAAGAAGCCAAACATAATCAATATACAAAGACAGCGCTGTTTTGTTAATATTACCCTAATCAAAGCCTATCATACAGGCTCCTAACACATAAGCCATATCATTCAAACTGTTACTTTGATCTATAATATGGCTAATAACAATGGCAGACATCTTTCCGTTACAACATTAAAATTAACAACCCTAACTAATCTATGAGAAAGACCATATTGTTAATGAGCTTAACCATATTAATTTCACATTTCAGCATAGCTCAAAATATAAAACCATTAGGAATTGCCCTTGAAGGATACGACTATCCTTATGCGGTAGAGTATATACATTTAGATATCCAAGGAGAATCATTACAAATGGCCTACATGGATGTAAAACCAGAAAAGCCTAATGGTAAGTCTATTATGCTTATGCATGGCAAAAACTTCTGTGGTGCGTAATGGGGCAAAACTGCCAAAGATCTGAGTGATGCAGGCTTTAGAGTAATTATTCCAGACCAAATTGGTTTTGGAAAATCAAGCAAGCCTAAAGACATGCAATACACCTTTCAGCTGCTAGCCACTAACACCAAGGCCCTGCTAGATTCTATAGGCATTAAAAAGACAAGTGTACTAGGCCACTCTATGGGAGGTATGGTCGCTACCCGATTTACACTGATGTTTCCTGATATAGTAGATAAATTTATACTGGTAAACCCAATAGGATTAGAAGACTGGAAGCTAAAAGTACCTTATACTGGTGTAGATAAATGGTACCAACAAGAGCTAAAAAAGAGTTATAAAGGTATTAAAAACTACATGAAGGAAAGTTATTATGATGGAAAATGGAAGCCTGAATATGACGAGTGGGTAAATATTTTAGCCGGATGGACCTTAAGCCCAGAATACCCTTTAGTAGCCTGGAATAGTGCTCTTACTTATGACATGATCTTTACCCAACCAGTGGTGTATGAATTTCCTCAAGTGAAAGCACCTACTCTGCTCATTATAGGCCAGCGGGATCGTACTGCTCTGGGAAAAAATCTGGTAAGTGAAGAAGTACGCCAAACTATGGGGAGATACCCAGAACTGGGAAGAAAAACAAAAGAGGCCATACCTAATGCCGAGTTAGTAGAAATAGATGGCATAGGTCATTTACCGCATATAGAAGCTTATGACAAATTCATAAAACCGCTTTTACAGTTTATGAAAAAGTAGTTTCTCTGCTTTCTTCAGCATTACTGTGTTAATGGCCTGCATAGTGATGCTGAAGCATGGCAGTCACGGGCTTTACCCCATCTGTAACGCTTTTAATTATCCTTTTTGTTCTTAAATACCGGTTCACATTATATTCATCATATAAAGAATCTTTAGGATACACACTACTTATTTGAACCCTACCACTTGAGTGGATAAAACGTCCTTCTCCAATCCACATACCCACGTGCACTACTTTTTCTGGTGACTCCTCATTAGCCTCCCTCCCAAAAAACAAAAGATCTCCTTTTTGCAATTTATCCCACTGCTTGTTTTCGTCTATCAAACGCCCTTCATTTACTTGCTGTGACGCATCTCTGGGTATAATATAGCCGTTCATGAAATAGATCGTTTTGGTAAAACCACTGCAATCTACCCCCTTTACTGATGTGCCACCCCAGAGGTATGGAACACCCATCATAGTAAAAGCCATCTCATTCAAACCAGCACCAGTCACTTCCTTGTTTGCTAACCAAGATGAAACCCGATCCACCTGCTCATTCCTCACTAGCCCCAACCTTCCATCAGGCATTTTTACTTTGCTAAAATCACTTCCTCTTTTAACCAAAGTCAAAATATCTCCTGCGACCAGATCACTGATTCGCTCTAAACCTATACTATCTTGGTAGACATATCCGATAGTAGCAGTGAAAATCAATTTTTTCGATTTACTCCAAGTAGTCATTTCAGAGGGGCTTTTCACCGAAACACCTCCTTCATCTATCCAAGCGATATATTCATCAGGCGTTTGCACCAACAGCCAACCTCTCTTCTGCTTAAGCACCAACAAAGGTGTACCACATAATGCTTGAGTAACCAGTTCTGATGAATGCTTTCCTTCAGACCTTAAATTTGCCACAGATAAGTTTACCACAGCATGCTTACTCGTATCTATAGGAAGGAGCTGTACGGAGTCTCTATAATCGACATTTAACCGACCTAGACTATCCCTCAGTGCCTGATAAGCTAATGATGATGAGGTTTCACCTTTCAGGGTTCCGTTTTCGTAAGCAAGGTCATATATAACCACTCTCTTATCTGGTGCAAAGTATTGACCTACCTTATAAACCATATTTTCTGCATTTTTTTCACTAAAAGAACATGCGCAAAAAAATAATAAGAAAGGCAGAATCCGTTTCATTTTATAAATTTGGGGTGATAAAGAAATTAAAATTACACATACCGATTGAAATTTACATTTAAACTTTCTTTTATGTGTGATTATGAATAATTTACGGCCTATTTACTTCATTAGGAAGCATATTTTTTTATTTACTAACAAAAAACTACTTCAGCAGTGAGAAGAAGAGTTATAGGGTTTTTGCTTATTTTTCAGCTACTTTTTGCCCTAACCAGTGGCTACAGTCAAAGCCACAAATTTTATTTGAAAAGGGGAAAAAGATACTATAAAATAGGCGCTTACGACCGCGCTATAGGTGATTTCAAACGTGCAGCACGCATAAGAAAAGGTAATGCTACCATTACTTACCATCTCGGACTGGCTTATTTAGGAGCAGGGGATGTTGATCAGGCTTTAAAAAATCTTGAAAAAGTATACCTACTTAATCCCAAGATTGATAGGGAAATCACCTATTATCTGGGTACTGCTTATCAGTATCAATATGATCTTGAGAAGGCTAAAAAAGTATTTCAGATTTATAAGGACCTTAAAAAGAAAAACGAATCTAAAGCCTTAAAGAAAATAAGGGAATGTGATTTCGGCATCGCTTCTATTGCTAAAAAGCAAAATACAGAGGTTAGAAACCTGAGAGAGCCTATTAACAGTAAGTATAATGATTACGCACCTATAATTGATCCTAAAGGCCGATTTCTTATACTTACGTCAAGTAGAAATGGTTCCACCGGTGGTCTCAGGCTCACCGATGGCAGCTATTATGAAGATATCTACATCTCGTATAAACGAAATGGTAAGTGGGACGACCCTAAAAAAATCAGTCCTAAAATCAATATAAAATACCACGATGCCGCTTGTTCCATATCTCCTGATGGCCAAACGCTGTATTTCTATTATGAAAGAGGTGGTGGAAATATATACGCATCAACCAAGGAAAATAATCTATGGTCTGAGCCTGTAAAGCTGACAGACAAAATCAATTCTGTTTTTTGGGAAACCTCTGCCTCCATTACGGCAGATGGTAAAACGATCTATTTTAGCAGTGACAGACCTGGAGGAATTGGCGGACTGGATATTTACAGAACCGATTTAAGAGAAAATGGAGAATGGAGTACGCCGGTTAACCTTGGCCCTACCATTAATACCAGATTCAGTGAAGATGCTCCTTTTATTTCACCAGACGGAAAAACCCTTTACTTTGGTTCTAATGGTCATACCGGTATGGGTGGAAATGATATTTTTTATAGCAGAGTGGTTAATGGAAGGTACCAGGAGCCTGTAAATATGGGGTATCCTATCAATACCGTTTTTAATGACCTCTATTTCACCATATCACCTGATAACAAGCATGGGTACTATGCATCTTCTCAACCCGATGGAGAGGGTGACGCGGACATCTATGAGATCATTTTCCATGAATGGCCAGAAGGTGACAGACCAGAGGTATCACCAGATGTGACCCCTCAGGTAATAGCCAGGCTTAATGAAGACCCAGAGCCCGAAGAACAAGTTAGTGCTCCGGCCAGAGAGGAAAGGAAAGAACCAGAAGTTACAGTAGCTCAGGTGGAACCTAAAGAAAAAGAAGAACCAGAAATTACAGTAGCTCAAGTAGAACCTGAAAAAACGGAAGCTAAAAAAGAGCCAGAAACTCCTGTGATTGAAACCAAAGAAGAGGTAGCCGTGGTAACACCAACAACCTCTGAACCAACTTCTACCAAGCAAGAAGAACCACAAGAGGACAAACAGCCTGATATAGAAGAAGACATAGAAATTGAGCAGCCTATAGCTAGAAATGAAACTCCAGAACCAGTAGTAGAGGAAGCTGAAGAGCAAAAATCAGCTCCAATAGCAGTGGAGAAACCATTTGTGAACGATGCTCCATCTCCAACAGCCCAAGTAGTTATACCTTCTACCGAAGAAGCGCGGGTGATAGAAAAGGCTAGTGTGCAGTACTTTGATGAAGATTTCATTAATGAACAGAAAGAAAAAGGAGTAGTAACTATTCTAAAAGGTAAAGTAATAGATGCTGGCAACGCAAAACCTCTATTCGCTACCATGAAGTTGATAGACAACGAATCCAACACGATTTTGGCAGAAGTCAAATCAGATCCCATCAGTGGTGATTTTGAATTGATAATACCTCATGGAGGTAACTACGGTGTTACCACTACCAGGCTGGGCTATCTATTCAACTCTATTAACTTTAGCATTCCTAAAAACACTGAAATGCCAGAGCTTGATACACATATCCTTTTGCAAAAAGCTGAGGTGGGTTCAAAGGTTATTCTTAAAAACATCTTCTTCGATACAGGTAAGTCTGACCTAAGAACTGAATCACTTGCTGAATTATTCCAAATAAGATCATTACTTTCTGAGAACCCTAGTATGAACGTACAGATCAACGGCCATACTGACAACACTGGTAATGCCGTGTATAACAAGGTGTTATCCAAGAAGAGAGCACAATCTGTAGTTGACTACCTTATTAGTCATAATATAGATGCTAACCGCCTATCGGCAAAAGGTTTTGGTGAAGAAAGACCATTAGTATCAAATGATGATGAAGAAGATGGTAGAGAGATTAATAGAAGAACTGAGATAGAGATTATTAGTGTAGATAACAGTATCGCAGGAAATCCATAGAAAGACACAGACTCAAAATAGACAGGAAAGCAAAAAAGTCACCTTAACAGGTGACTTTTTTTATCTCAATTAAATAATCCACATTTAATTATTGATGCTCATCTCTAAGGAGATCGTTTATAGTCTTAACAGGATTAAAAGTAATCAAAGGAACCTCAACCAAAATGGTATTCCAATCAGCCATCGCACCATTCCATAGGCCTGGTAGCTCTTGTGCTTTTAGTTCTTTTCCGTTCTTAGACTTTTGAGTAATAAAACCTGTTTTAGGATCTCTGTACTTTAATAAATCAAATTTCTCATCTTTATAATTCTTCACTCCACAAACCAAGTCGGTAGGGTTAAAGTGTGATGACTCCTTAAATATTTTATTGTATTTAGGGTCATCAAGATTCAGCTGTGCCGTCTCTCCTATCTGCAAGGCTAGTGATCCATCTTCATCTTTTACCCAGAAAGGTCCACCTCCTGGTTCACCGGTATTTTCAACCATACCACAAACACGAATAGGCCTATCTAGTTTACTTCTATAATACTTAGCCTTTTCCTCTAGTGAATACTCCGAAAAATCGTCAGGTCTTTTAATATTTAATTGACCATCGAATAACTGATGTAAAGATTCTATTAAGTCTTCACTTACACCAGCATCTAATTTTTCTAAAGCCTCAAATACCTTACTTTGTACATCTAACAATACACCTGCAATGGCCTTTTTATAGTCTTTAGTTGACTTTTTTATCCTGTCAGGTACTACATTGTCAATATTCTTAATAAAGATAAGATCGGCATTAATATCATTAAGATTTTCTAATAATGCTCCATGTCCGGCAGGACGAAAAAGAATGCTTCCATCCTCTTCAATAAAAGGACTATTATCCATGTTTACAGCAATAGTATCAGTAGATCTTTTTTGCTGACTGAAGCTTATTTCAAAATTGATTCCATATTTAGCTTCAAAACCCTTCTTAATTTCATTAACATGTTGCTCAAAGCGCTCCTGATGCTCTGGGGATACCGTAAAGTGTAGATAAACAGTATTATCTATTCCTACAGCATATTCTGCTCCCTCCACAAAATGCTCTTGCACTGGAGTTCTGACCTCATCTTCATACTTATGAAACAGTAACAGCCCCTTGGGTAATTCTCCATATCCCATACCATCTTCAGGGTCTAAAAGAGCATTTACAATACTTTTATAGTTTTTGCTTTCTAGTGCTTGCTTTATACTAGACCCATTCTTCCTAAGGGTTTCATCCAGTTCGTCATAAAAAGCAAATGAAGAAAGTTCAGATATAAATTTCTTCACAAAATCATTATTCTCAATATCGTCATCATCAGACTCTAAAAAGGCAAATAGATTTTTGAACATTCTGCTGGCAGCTCCACTAGCAGGCACAAATTTTACTATCTTTTGCGAAGAGGCATCCTTTTCAAATTTTTCTAAATAATGAGATAATTTAGAGTCAGTTAATTGCAGTATTCCGTCTTCAATGGTTGCAGAAGCCTGGATATCAAGGTAAGGAAACCCATTTTTGAAATTTTCTATTTGTTCCTCTACTTTATCAAAAGGAATTCCCTGTTTTTCAACATCGTGTTTGAGTTCTTCTGTAATCATGTTCAGTTTTTTCTATTATTTTTAGGTTTACGTTTCAGTATAATCTATTAAGCATTTACAAAGTAGCTTTGTTCAGCCATCTCATAGGCTTTTTTATATTCAGCATATAAATTACTCCAATCAAAGTATTCTGAAAGGTCTTCGGACTTCGTTCTCATATCTACTCTAGTACGACTTGTTCTAACCACATAGTTATAGAGAATGTTCGCTAGGTTCTCTGCGGCACATTCAAAGCTTTTATTCGCCCTTTCTACCACAAAAACACCATGATCTTCGTCTCCTAAAGGTACGTTTTTAATATAATCTCCAAAACCCGACAAATCAGAAGTAACTGCCGATACCCCTCTTGCCAGGCACTCTAAAGGGGTATAACCCCAAGGTTCATAGTAACTAGGAAAAATACCTAAATGACAAGCCCTTACAAACTCTCCGTATTCCATTCCAAAAAGAGGATTGGTAGATGATACGAAGTCAGGATGGTAAACCACCTTTACCTTATCATCTTGATTGTTAACAAGGTTGGCGCTCCTTAAATAATTAAGTATAGGATCGGAACCATCATCCATAATATTATGTGTGACAATACTGGGCAACTTGCCTGTTTTCCAAGATTGTATAGTTCTTCTATACCTAAGTTTCCAATAATCATCTACTAAAGCATTAAGATCTGGCAGCCGATGATCCTTCATGCTACTAGCCGCATGTATAAAAAGTTTTTCTTTTATCTGACTTACTATAGCATCACAATTCTGCGCCACTTTATCCAACATAGCTCTTGAGTTCAGCACATCAGGGTTGATAGAATAAGAAGGCTGTTTGGTAATGAAAAACATCACCACCGTCATCGGAACACGATTTTCCTTTAACTTCCAGTTTAGCCTGGCCAGGGCTTCCAAAGTAAGATCATACCCTTTATTCAGGTATTCAAATCTACCCGAGGTAAAGAAATACAGCGTTTTACCAAGATCCCATGAGTAACTCTGAAAAAAGTGACTCATAATAAACTGCTCTAGCACCTTTTTATGCTCATGATGCAGGTTGTGCACCTCATGCACTACGTTAAACCTCTCTATGTTTAGCCCATTAGGCAAGATATGATCAGGGCTACGACCTAAAAGATAGGCACATTCCCTACCTGTAACTTCACTTACGGTTGTAAAAATATGAGCACCATGCACGCAGGCCCTTTCCAGTTTTACATTCGTCTCTATATCAAAATGCTTGGCTTCATATTCCCAATCTAGAAATGGTAAGTGATTATAAAAGTCAGGATCATTCATAGCCAGATAGCGACCTAGCAAAGTAGCGTGAGTAGTAAATATGGTTTTAACGGGCATCTGCATCCTGCGCATTTCGGGTATGGCTAGTCCTGCCATCCATTCATGGAAGTGAGCGAGCAGATCTACCTCTGCCTCCATACACTCACGAGCAAGCTCAGACATGAAATGGTATACCATATAGCCAAAAGCCATGGTTTCATCTAGAAGGGGGTCATATTTAGTAAACTCGATATGATGATTTTTCCAATAGTAATATTTGATATTACCTAGATCATGCATTACACTATGAGTATGAAATAAAACAGTCTGTGGCCTTCCAGACACAAGCCAGCGACCGTGATATACTTCAAATCCTTTAGCACGGCAGGCATGTACTGCACGGCCAATTATCGATTCGGTATCTTCAAAAGGTTCAAAGTCGGTAGCTGCATTTACCGGAACATAAGGCCCGATCAAACAATAATGATCCTTCCATTCTTCCGTCATAACCGGAGCTTTAGAACGAATTACTGTATAAATTCCTCCTACCTGATTGCATACTTCCCATGAAATCTCTGTTAAAATTTTTTCAGAGGTGGAATCATTATTGAGACTCATAGCTATAAAATTCTAATCGATTGATAAAAAATAAATTTAATGAATAAAAATTCATATAGAACCACGAAGGTTTGATTATTTATTTTAATAAATTTTATTAATATAACCGAACAAAAGAAGAAAAGTTGATGCTAAGAGTAAGTAAATCACTTAGAACAGAACCTTTATTGAAAATTCTTTGAAATTTTATATAACCGAATGTATATTCTACTGTTTGAAAAATGATTTATTATCTTATTATATTTGATTAAGGAGATCAACGAACTCTCTTTTCAACCCAAAAGCGTAGCATGGAAAATCAAAATGAAAGTCAAGTAAACCAACAAGCTGATGGCTTTGAAGGTAATTATATTGAAAATTTTCAGGGTAAGGCTAAAGAAGAGGAGTTCTTTCCTGGGGCCATTACCTCTTACGAGAAAATAGAAGATCACATGTTGATGTTTTACGGTGAACAGTCCTCAATGGAACTCACAGTAATATCAGATTATATATTGAAGTTCCGTTTTGCCCATGACGGTTACTTTGAAGATGACTTCTCTTATGCCATAGACCCTTCATACAACTTTAATCCTGCTCAATTTGATATAGCAGAAACCAAGGATGAGTATGTTATCACAACCAGTAAAATCACTTGCCACCTATTCAAAGATTCCTTTAGAACAAAAATAACTGATAAAGCGGGCAACCTGATCGTGGAAGATGAAAAAGGCTACCATTGGAAGGATGAAAAAAGGTATGGAGGCAACGTAGTGGTAACCACAAAAGTTTGCCGCGAAAATGAACAGTTTTATGGCTTAGGAGACAAATCTACGAGGCTGAACTTGCGAAATGGCCGCTTTGAATTATGGGGCACCGACTGCTATGGATATACCCAAGATACTGATCCGGTTTACAAAAACATTCCATTTTATCTTGGTTTAAATAATAACATAGGTTACGGTATTTTTCTAGACAACTCCTTTCGTACCTTCTTTGATTTTGGAGGAGAAAGACATGGAGCCACCAGCTTCTGGGCCCAGGGAGGTGAAATGCGCTACTATTTTATTTATGGCCCGGAGTTAATGAGCGTAAGTGAGCGCTATACCCTGCTCACAGGCAGACCTGAACTGCCTCCTATGTGGGCGCTGGGCTATCAGCAGAGTAAATGGAGTTATTATCCAGAGACCACAGTGAGAGAGCTAGCCTTGAAATTTAGAGAGATGCAAATTCCTTGTGATGTTATTCACCTGGATATAGATTATATGAATGGCTACCGTTGCTTCACCTGGGACAAAACACGCTTTCCTGATCCAGCCAAAATGATAGCTGATTTAAGGACTCAAGGTTTCAAAATAGTAGTGATTATAGACCCAGGAATAAAAGTAGACAAAAACTATTATGTGTATAAGGAGGGCATGGATAATGACTATTTCTGTATCCGTGCTGATGGTCCTAAAATGAAAGGTTCGGTATGGCCAGGCCCCTGTTACTTCCCTGACTTTACTAACCCTAAAGTGAGAACGTGGTGGGCGGGGCTATACGAGGGGCTTATGAATGATGATGGTGTAGCAGGTGTTTGGAATGACATGAATGAGCCTGCTGTATTTGAAGAGGGCTCTTTCCCCAGAGATGTTCGCCATGACTATGACGGCCACCCCTGTAGCCATAGAAAAGGGCACAACGTTTATGGCATGCAGATGGCAAGGGCCACCTATGAAGGACAAAAGCAGTTTTTAAAACCTCAAAATAAAAGACCATTCACCATTAGCCGATCAGGGTATTCAGGCTTACAGCGTTTTGCCTCTGTATGGACTGGCGATAACATGGCCACGTGGGATCACCTAAGAATAGCCAATACGCAGTGCCAAAGACTCAGTGCTTCTGGCATATCCTTTTCTGGATCTGACGTAGGTGGTTTTATTGGCACTCCGTCAGGAGAGTTGTATGTCCGCTGGGTACAAATGGCTACTTTTCACCCCTTCTTCAGAACCCACTCCTCTGGTGATCATGGAGACAAAGAACCTTGGATTTTTGAGAAAGAGTTTACTGATATCGTTAAAAAATTCATTGAGTTCAGATATCAGCTGCTGCCATACATATATACCACCTTCTGGCAATATGCAGAAAGAGGAACCCCCATGCTCAAATCTTTACATATGATCACCCAGGAAGATGAACAAACCTATTATAGAGAAGAAGAATTCTTTTTAGGCGATAATTTACTTATCTGCCCCATGTCCCTGGAGTCCTCTATAAAAAGAGCCGTGTACTTACCCAAAGGCAAATGGTATAACTATTGGAATCATGAGATTGTAGAAGGTGGCCAGGAAATACAGGTAGTAGCCTCGCTACAAGAAATACCTCTTTTTGTAAAAGCAGGGTCTATTATACCTCTCCAACCTTCCATGCAGTATACAGGACAAATTAGCTTTGACCAGCTAGACCTGCTAGTGTATTATACAGAAAGCAGCTATACCTCTGAGTTATATGAAGATGCTGGCGAGGGCTACGATTATCTGGATGGGGATAAATCATTAAAAACCTTCAAAGTGGTTAACGAAAAAGACATCTTTAAAATAACTCAATCTATAGAAGGTGACTTTAACCCACTTTATGAGTCATATAAATTGACATTTTTCGGAATAGATAAGATAAGCAAAGTAACTGTAGACGGGCAGGGTGTTGATTTGGAGAAAGATGAAAAGGGCAACTTCTACGTAACTGCTCTAAAAGATTTTAACCTAATTTCTGTATATAAAACAAAAAAACCATGAGCATTAAAAAACAGTATTTAAAATCAAAACCTATCTGTAAAGTAACCTTCGCCATAGACAAAAAATTGGCCAACGGAGCAAGTACCGTACACCTCAGTGGCAATTTTAATGATTGGGCTAAACAAGAGGATGAGCTTACCGCTCTCAAAAACGGAACATTTAAGATCACCAAAGAATTACCAGCCGATCAGGAATATGAATTCAGGTATCTTTTAGATGGTGAATACTGGGCTAATGATGATGAAGCCGACAAGTTTATTGATAATGGGGTATCTAACGAACAGAATAGCGTGATAGTTGTCTAACAAGAAGTTCTTTAGATTCATATTAAAACTTACTCCAAAGAAACCTCTTGGACATGTTAGATAACTATTAAATAAAATCTATGGATGAATTAAAAGTCCTTATGTTAGGCCCCGGAGAGCCCACTGCCCTCAACAGTGGGCTTGGTATTGCCACCCATCATATAGCAAAAAACCTAAACTCTTTGGTAAAGCTTACCATCATTCAGCCCGGAGACAGCATGGAGGAAACGCATCATTCTGAAGTTACAGGCGTGAATTTCCAACAATTCAATGAAATAAATGTAGCTAAAGATATGGCTCGCATTAGCATCAAAGCTAATTTGGCTCCTTATTTCTACAGCGGATATACCTCTGAGATGCCTGCTAAGGAAAAAATGAGTGAAAGTGAAGTGAAAAAAGAACTGGAATTATTTACTTCAAAAACCATATCATTCTCAAAGCACATAGATTTTGACCTTATATATTCTCATGACTGGACCACCATGAATGCAGCCATGGAGATAAAAAAAAATTCCAAGAAACCACTAGTAGTACATATTCACTCATTAGATTATGATCGTAGCGCCACCCATGGCGAATCATGGGTTTACGAACTAGAAAAAGAGGGGCTTGAGGCTGCCGATAGAATTATAGCCGTAAGTGAATATTCTGCCCAGATCATTAATGAATTTTACCATATACCTACACAAAAAATTGATATTGTTCATAATGCGATAGAAGCATACAGGCATTCTCGAGTGAACAAGATTTTCACAGAAAAGCTCATTCTCTTTGTGGGTAGGCTAACAGGACAGAAAGGTCCTGCTCTTTTTATGCAGATAGCCGCAAAAGTAAATCAACAAATACCTGAAACACGTTTCGTAATGGCCGGCACAGGTGAACTGCTAAAACAACTCATTGAATCTGGAGCTTACCGCAGTGTTAGTGGTAAGTTTCACTTTACTGGTCAGCTTAGTCCAAAAGATATGAAAGCACTCTATCGCCGATGCGATATCTATTGTATGCCATCAGTATCAGAGCCCTTTGGCCTATCCGCATTAGAAGCTGCCAGCATGGGACTGCCCGTGGTGATAAGCAAACAATCGGGTGCCGCTGAAATACTACCTGCTGCACTAAAGGCTGATTACTGGGATATAGATCTCTTCGTAAAGCATATTGTCTCTTTGCTTACTAGTGAACGACTGTATAATGAGGTGGTAGAAAAAAACACTAAAGAAATAGGTAAACTGAGCTGGGAAGAAGTAGCCGAAAGCATAGTGACAGTGTTTAATAAAGTCAAAGCATAAATTATGGAAACCTGTCTTATTTTCACTTTTCATTCCCCATTACAACTCTCTGATTATTCTTTTTTTGATATCGGAAAGAAAAAACCATACTTTGATGAGGCTCATACACACCAAAGGTTTAAAAGCAACTATAAGAGCATATTCAAACCAGCAATTAATGGAATATTAGATTTGCTTACCCGAAGAGATTTTAAATGTTCTATATATATGTCTGGCACGTTTCTTACCGCACTACACAGGTCAGAACCAACGACAATGGACAAACTCAAAAAGCTTATTCATGACGGCAAAGTCACCATTTTAGGAGGCACCAGCCATGAATCTATAGCTTCTTTGTTTTCGAAATCATTATTTCAATACCAACTGATTGCTCATAAAAAACTGATAGAGCAATTCTTTGGAGTATCCCCTACCATTTTAAACAATACCGAAAATATTCATTATAATGACCTACTAACTACTATAGAAGAGTGTGGCTATAAGGCTTTGGTTACAGAATCTCTAAACTGGTACTTGCATGGAAATTCTCCATATCAGGTTTTTAAAGCTCCCAAACATAATGTCTCCATCTTGCTCAACCAATCTCCTACCCCTGTTGAGACTGCCAAAGAAAACGGACTTATCACCCGCCATATCGATCCGTTATTAGCTACTTATGACAACTGGAAGCAACATATTGTGAATATTATGAAACAAAGCGAACAATTAATAACCGCAGAAGAAGCATTAAAAAAGTTTAAGCCTACATCCACTTATAGCATTCCCATGCCTATAGGCCGCAAAAGGCCACAGGTTGGCATTTCCTCTTTCACGGAAAATGCCATGCAAAAAGAAGTAATCACCAAACTATTACTCATGGAGAAAAAAATTAAGGAAGCGCTTAACACTAACTTGCTCTATGAACTTTCAAAATTCACATCTGGAGATTACTTTCTGGATATGAACTATAAAACTATCACAGCTACTGAAAAGCAGCCCTATGATTACTACATTTCTATGATGAATATGCTCTCTGATTTTGAAATCAAAAAAATTAATCAGTTACCTTAACAGTAATTTACTATAATACTGTACTTATTCTATGACAAGCCTTCATTCTCTATTTATAATCAGTCTGTGTCTTATCATTTCTACTTTTTCCCACAGCCAGGCGCAAAAAGGAAAAACTGAACAGAAAATCATAAAGTCGATTGACCTAAATACTCATTACTATACCACCCTGCTTAAAGAAGCTGTGAACATTAATAGCGGCACTATGAACTTTGAAGGAGTGCATAAAGTTGGAGAACTTTTTAAAAAAGAATTAGAAGCTCTGGGCTTTGAAGCAGAATTAACCTCGGGTAAAGATTTTAACAGAAGTGGTCATTTGGTTGCACATCATCATAGCAAAAAAGGCCCAAAATTTCTCTTGATAGGCCATTTAGACACCGTTTTTGAATTAGATAACCCATTCCAAACATGGAGCATGAAGAATGACTCCATTATGAATGGCCCCGGAGTGGCTGACATGAAGGGAGGTGATGTAATTATCATACTGGCTATGAAAGCGTTAAAAGAAGCTGGCATATTAGATGAAATGTCTATTGAAATCATCATGACGGGCGATGAAGAAAAAAGTGGTTCTCCATTAAACCTATCTAAAAAGGCGCTCACTGAAAGTGCCAAGTGGGCTGATATTGCTTTGGGCTTTGAAAATGCCGATGGAGACCCGAAGACAATTGTTACTTCCAGAAGAGGATCTCTCAGCTGGAGCCTGGAAGTAAAAGGCAAAGCAGCCCATTCTTCTCAAGTGTTTTCAGAAAAAGTTGGCACAGGATCTATCTATGAGACCTCTCGCATTCTTACTGCCTTTTACCAGGAATTATCTGCCGAGCCTAATCTTACCTTTAATCCTGGTTTCATTATCGGTGGTACTCAGGTTGAAATGGATGAAGATGGAGGTGGTGGCTCTGCCCACGGAAAAACCAATGTAGTAGCACAGAGTACTATGGTAAGAGGAGATATAAGAGCCGAGTCTACAGAGCAACTTGAAAGAGCAAAAAAAATTATGCACCGCATAGTATCTGAAAACCTACCTCAAACATCAGCCATTTTAACATTTTCTGAAGGAGGGTATCCTCCCCTTGCCAGAACTGAAGGTAACACAGAAATACTAAGTTATTACAATCAGGTAAGCCAAGATTTAGGCTTTGGGCCTGTTACTGCAGTAAACCCAAGAAATGCTGGTGCAGCGGACATCTCATTCACCTCAGGTTACGTAGAGATGGCTACCGATGGCCTAGGGCTTAGTGGTGCTGATGATCATACGATCCATGAAACGGGTAATCTAAATATGCTGCCCATACAAGCAAAAAAAGCCGCAATACTCATGTACAGACTAAGTAAAAAGTAAGGTAAGATTATTTATGTCTGAGCGCGGCATTTACAGCTGCCCCTATAATGCCTGCATTATTTAGCTTTTCAGAGACCGAATAAGGCGTTTCGATTTTTATTTTCTTTCGGTATAGATGTATCTTCTTGCTTACACCACCACCTAGAATAATATAATCTGGAGAGAAAACGCGTTCTATATGCTGAAGGAAAAAATTAAGCCTTTTACCCCAAGCTGAATAACTCAGGTTTTTACGTTTACGGGCCGAATCTGCAGAATAGCGCTCTATCACTTTTCCATTCTTTCCAAACATACGGCCTAGCTCAAAATTTGGGATAAGTTCACCGTTATAAAACACTCCACTGCCCAAGCCAGTACCTATAGTTATAGTCATTACCAATCCTGATTTGTTTCTACCTGCTCCATATCTCATCTCAGCTATACCTGCAGCATCAGCATCATTGATCACTGTAAATTTCAGGTCATCACAATACTCACTAAAAAGATCATCAATTTGAACCCCTTTCCAGCTCTTATCTAGGTTAGAGCTATACATGGCTTTGCCTCTGTTTACCACCGTAGGGAAAGCGCAACCTACATCATCAACCCAATTAAAATGATTAACAATCTCTTTTATAACTTTAGCTACTTCTGAAGGTGTGGAGGGTTGAGGAGTATCTATTCTGAAACGATCCGAAATAATCTTACCGGCCGTGGTATCCACAATGGCCCCTTTAATGCCCGAGCCGCCTATATCGATGCCTAGTATTTCCATATGCGCCAAAATAGTCTTTTATAAAATTTTAGCCTAAGATAATTAAGGAATAAATGATATTCGATTACAAATGATTAGGTACCACTTCGATTATGAATTTAAATTAACTGGCTTATTTGAAACATTAATAGCATCCACCAGATAAGAGATTTATCCTTTCAAGCAAAAGAATTAACCTCTCGATTCATCTTTCCATGTTTTTTATTTCAAATGAAACTCTTTTAAGTATATTCTCAATTGTCCATATTACCAAAAAGGCCCAGTTTAAGGAGTGATTTTAGATATACATTGTTACAAATAAAGAAATGCAAAAATATAGATATTTACCTCATGCAGGAGTGGATAGTCACCTTACTATATAAATGAAAAATGCCGAGGGTTTGAATAGAATCAAACTCTCGGCATATAAAATTATTCTTTCAAAATCCTATAAGAACAGCGCTCTTTTATCAGATTTTGAAATTACCAGTTAAGTGTGCTTTAGTTTTTATCTCTGATAAATTACTTGCGCATCTCCAACTTTACTGGCCAAAGTATTGTCATCAGCTATATAACTATATTGATTGTTATATTCACCTGAAGGCTTCTCCCCAATTATATACTTAATAATATTTAGATCTTCAGGAGCATTTAATACCAACTGATCGGAAACTCTTACGGCATTATCATCAATATTTTGATCAGTAGATGAAAGTCTTGCGACAACATATAAATTCTTTTCTGAAGCATATACTTTCTCAATTTCTAGTTTATGCATAGTATCGTGTACTTCTGCTTCCACCATTAAATTGCGTTCTTCAATTTCAGAATCAGAATCCGGCATATCAACGTTTACATAAGGAACTTCCACTTCCTTTTCTTCCTGTACAATTACCACTTTAGGTACTTTAATGGTTTTTGTTTTAGTGTCTACTTTCACCTTAGCCCAATCTACCTCGTATTCAGGCATTTCGCCAGATTCTGCTTCCACCTCTACATCTAATTCTGGGGCCTCACCCTCTTCTGTCTTTTCCACATCACATGAAGTGAAAGTAAAAAAAACAATAGTCGAAATTAATATCGATAATCTTTTCATGGTCTAGTTTTTTATTGGTTCTATGTAAGTAACATGAGCTACATAAAATTGTTCACAAGAATCTCATTACCAATTAATTCCTACCTTCATAGGCTTTAATTGATAAAAACATCCCTTCTGGTAACTTCACAAATAACCAAAAACTGACTGCCGGCCCAACTCAATACTACCTATTTGTAACCTAGGCTTGAAATCTTAATCTACCTTTCTTAGCACTAAACCTGTTCTTGAAGGTATGTAAACGCTCAATTTATCATCTTTTAAAGTATGATACTCAGTTTCTGCATCTACACGATTATGCCCTCCATATTCAGGAGCATCTGAGATTAGTGCAGCCTTAAACTTACCTGGTTGATTGGCTCTGAAGGTATAATCTGCGATTGATTTATTAGCATTAAAATTAATAATGAATATCAGGTTATTACGCTCATAAACAATGATTTTATTATCATTATCCATATTAAGTTGCTGAGCAGGTAAAGAAGAAAGTACATTGTTATCTTTTAACATATGTACCATATCTCTATCAAAATTATTGAGATACTGATACTTCAGATCAGGACTGTCTACTAACTGCCATTGCCGGCGAGCATATTTATAGCTCCATCCATTATCTTGCCTTGGAAAATCAATCCATTCGGGGTGGCCAAATTCATTGCCTATAAAGTTAAGGTATCCTTCACCCCCTACCGTAGCGGTAATAAGTCGAAGCATTTTATGCAAGGCCATGCCTCTGTCTATAATGATGTTATCATCATCTTTACTCATGTGCCAATACATCTCCTTATCCATAAGCCAGAAGGCCAGCGTTTTGTCTCCTACCAAGGCTTGATCATGAGACTCAGAATAGGCTATAGTTTTTTCTTTCCATCTTCTATTAGAGAGCACCTCCCAAATTTCGTGTATATTCCAGTCTTCGTCCTGCGTATGCTTCAACAGCTTGATCCAGTAATCAGGAATACCCATACCCAAACGATAATCAAACCCAACACCTCCTTCATCTACCTTGCGGCTAATGCCTGGCATACCGCTCATATCTTCGGCAATAGTTATGGCTCCGGGTTTTACCTCATGGATGAGCACATTAACTAATTGCAGATACCGAATGGCATCCCAATCCACCATATCTCTGAAGTATTTGTCATAGTGATCAAATGACACATGATCACCATGATGATGGTACATCATTGAAGTAACTCCATCAAAACGATATCCATCAAAATGAAATTCCTCTATCCAATACCTCGCATTTGAGAGTAGAAATCGAAGCACTTCATCCTTACTATAATCAAAAAGTTTAGAATCCCAGCCGTTATGATAACCTCTACCTCCTTCATGAAAATACTGATGTCCCGATCCATCAAAATCATTGAGACCTTCGGCCATATTTTTCACCGCATGTGAATGCACCATATCCATGATCACCGCCATACCATTATTATGCGCCTTATTTACAAGGTATTTAAGATCTTCAGGCGTGCCAAAACGAGAAGATGGTGCAAAGAAATTACTTACGTGATAACCAAAAGACCCGTAGTAAGGATGCTCTTTAATCGCCATCAGCTGAATACAATTATACCCAAGATCTGCGATGCGTGGCAGCACCATGTCAGCAAACTCCCGATAAGTACCAATTCCTTCTTTATTTTGCGCCATACCCAAATGGCATTCATAAATAATAGGAGACTTTATATCCTCAGGATTAAAGCTCTGATCTCGCCACACAAAGGGTTCTAGCGGCTTCCATATCTGTCCACTAAAATCTTTACTTTGTTCATCCTGCACTGCCCTTTCTATATACGCTGGTATCCTGTCTCTATAGGTATCATTAGCCATCACCTTCACTTTTACCCGGCTACCATGCTTCAATACATTTTGCCTGTTTTCATTAGGAATAAATATTTCCCAGATACCTTCTTCCCCTTTTTCCAATGGGTGACTCACAGCGTTCCAATCATTAAAATCCCCTATTAGCCACAGTTGCTGTGCTCCAGGTGCCCATTCTCTGTACCACCATCCTTTTTGCTCATGATCAAAATGAAACCCCAGTTCTTTATCTCTGGATGCATAATTTTTTAATGATTGGTGATAAGTTATAATCTCATGATATTTCTGTTGATAGAAATCATATCGCTTATTCAGATCCTCTTCGTAAGGTTTTAACCAAGGATCATCAGTTACTAATTGCAGGCTTTCTTCGGTCATGGTTGGTGGCTTAGTTTATATATCTAATATACAGCCAATATATGAATTTGTTCAAGTCAAATAAAGTATTTACACATTAGCAAAATACATTTTTTTATTTTTGATATTCTATTTCATTCCATACCACAGTATGTTGAATATTACCATACAATGAATAAAAAACACCCATAAATAATGAAATCTAACAAGTATATTTGCAGCCACATTGAATAAGAATAAAGATGAAGGAATTAAGTGCATTAGAGGCAGTAGCAGCGGGCAAATGCCCTCGTTGCAGGAAAGGAAAAATGTTCAAATACCCAGCTTACAACTTGACTAAGTTTACTGAGATGAATGAAGAATGTGAGCACTGTCATCTTAAATTTGAACGAGAGCCAGGTTTTTTTATAGGGGCCATGTATGTTAGCTATGCTTTTTCAGTAGCCCTATTTGTTACCGTAGGCGTAGGCCTTAGCGTTTTGGGAGACTTCTCTCTGACTACATATGTACTCTCTACCACGGCATCTGTCCTTCTTTTGCTGCCCATACTATTTCGCTATAGTCGCATTATTTTCCTCCATGCCTTTGGAGGTGTAAAATATCAACCCGATGTACTAGCTACTAACGATAAAAGTTCATAACTTAATATCTTGCTATTTCATTCTCGTAAAGGCATAAGAATTATTATTTTTATGCCTTTACTTTTTTAACAAAGAATGAATAAACACATACCTATCCTCGATAGCTGCACGCTCACAGATTCCAATCAAAACAAAATACTAATTGACCATTTTGCGGCTTATCTTAAGAAAAACAGCAACATGGTATTTCCTCATAGGCATAGCTTCTATCATATCGTAGTATTCACGCAGGGTTCTGGTTATCACACTATTGATTTTGAGAAATTCGATGTCACTCCAGGTCAGATCTATTTTATGGCTCCTGGTCAAATTCATACCTGGCATTTTTCTGATGATGTAGATGGTTATGTTATCAATTTCGACAAGGGCTATTATGAATCTTTCTTACTCTTAACGGATAGTATAGATAATTTCAGTTTTTATAATGGCATAGCACAAGACGGGGTAATACAGCTACACTCTGAACTCTTACAACAAGTCACCACCCTTTCAGAAAGCTTATATCAGCAAGTCAATCATACCCAGCCTGTGTATTGGGATCTAACCAAAACTATTTTATTGCACTTACTGATGCTAGTGGAACAGTCACATTCTAAAACCACTACCGGCGAGCTGAGTAGTAGCTATGCCTTAATAAAAAAATTCCAGAGACTTATAGAAACAGATTTTGCCTCTTCTCGTCTACCCAGCGAGTATGCTAGTCAGCTCAATGTTACACCCAACCATTTGAATATTGTTTGTAAAGAGCATTTAGGACATTCCGCTGGAGAAGAAATCAGAAACCGCATTGTACTTGAAGCTAAAAGGCTATTAGTGGTTAATACACTCAGCATAACAGAGATCGCCTACTCTCTAGCTTTTAATGACAATTCTTACTTCAGTAAATTTTTCAAAAAACACACAGGAATGACACCCGAAGAATTTAGAAAAAAAAGAGCCTGGTAGCGTTTATCCTCCCGAAGCTATCTGCATGAGATAAGCACATAACAACGCACCGTAAGTTCCTAATGCATATCCCATAACAGCTAATAACACCCCTACCGTAGCCAACGATGGGTGAAAAGCAGCAGCAACTACTGGAGCTGAAGCCGCCCCTCCTACATTAGCCGTGCTGCCCACTGCCAGGTAGAAAAAAGGAGCTTTTATAAGCTTAGCCGTTATGATCAGTATAGTGATATGGATTGCCATCCAAATAAATCCAACAATAAAGAAGCCTAGGTTATCAAATATGGCCGTTACATCCATCTTCATACCTATGCTAGCCACCAATATATAGATAAAGATGGTTCCTATCTTAGAAGCCCCTGCACCCTCATATTCTCTCAGTTTTGTAAAAGAAAGAATTATACCTATAGTGGTAGATAGCACTACAATCCAAAAGAATTTACTATCTAGCCCTACTTCTATGAGCTGAGGCATATGATGAGTCACGAAAGGAGCAATATAATCACTTAGAAAGTGGCAAAGCCCAGTTACCCCAAATCCAATACCTAAAATAGCCATCAGGTCTGTAGTCGAAGGCATTCTGGCAATGCTCAGGCTATAGTTTTCCATCTTATCTTTCAGGTCTTGTATTGCACTATTATCTGCCTTGAAAAATTTATTGATCTGCTTTTCTTTACCAATGCCTATTAACAAGCCCACCAGACAAAGTTCCGCTACAATGATATCTACTGTAATGCTCACAGAATAAAGCTCTGCTGAAGGCTGAAATTGAATATACATAGCGGCCTGGTTAGCTCCTCCGCCTATCCAACTTCCGGCTATGGTACTCATCCCTCTCCAAACGGCATCTGCTCCTACACCTCCTACAGCATCAGGATATATCCAGGAAACCAAAAGAATGGATAACGGACCGCCTACAATAACGCCAATGCTGGCAGCAAAAAACATGATCAAGGCCTTAGGTCCAAGCTTAATAATTTCTTTAATATCGATGCTTAAAGTAAGCAGTACCAAGCAAGCAGGCAGCAGATAGCGTGAGGCTACAAAGTAAATCTGTGATGACTCTGAATCTACGAGATTGAACGTATTAAGTAAAGATGGTAAGAAGTAACACAATAAGAGCATCGGAACCACACTGTAAAACTTCTTCCAGCCAGGGTGCTTGCTGTTAGCCGTTTTAAATATTACGGCCAGCATAAGCATTAAAATTCCAAAAATTACAGCATCATTGGTAAGCCAAGCTTCCGAGTGAGATTCTTCCATAAAACAGTTTTCCTTAAAAAGCGGTGAAGTAAATTAAATAATCGGTACTAACCAAATTCTAGTTGTCTGATATGCCTCTAATTTCATCTATCAGACTCACAAGCTCAGCAAGCATCATAGCAGTAGCTCCCCAAACCACTTTTCCATTAACATCAAAATATGGGGCTTTTAATCTTAAGTGAGACCTCACCAGGATGTCTTTTTGCTTACGGTACGCTTTATCTTCCAAAACATTCACAGGCGTTTCCAATAACTCTTTCACTTCATAGGTATCTATATTAAAATTTGGCTTTCTTGAAGTATAACCAATAAACGGACTCACCCTAAAATTGCTGGGTGGTATATATAAATCACTCAGTTTACCAATTACCGTAACATCATCAGGGCTTATGCCTATCTCCTCATGCGTTTCTCTCAGCGCGGTAGCTTCCAGATTCTCATCTTCTTCCTCCCACTTACCTCCAGGAAGACTCACCTGACCTCCATGAGTACCCTTATAATCATGCCTTTGGGTAAGAGGCAGATATATACCATCTTCCTTCTCATAAAAAAGAACCATTACACCGCCTAACCTCACATCTTTTTTATCCAGATTGAAACGTTCCTCTGTACTTTCTGCGGGCATCATTATGCGCTGAGCATTCGCCCCAGGCAAAGGACTTTTCAGTCTGTTTTGCAGTTTATCTATAAACTCTTTAAACTCATTGTTTTTCAAATGCATCTCTATTCGTCATCTCTACATAAGACTGCCCTGCTATAGGTACACCGTCCATAGTGCCACTAGCAGCGCACATACCTTCCCAATAATAAAATTTATGTATAGGACTAAAGCTTAGTCCTAATTCCTGATCTTTCAATACAGCTTTAATATTTAAATTAACATCCAAAGATGGTAGTTTAATTTCCCAGCTGACCGGATAAGAAGTTTTTGAATGACCGCTCTTCCAATATTCAGTTGCCTCTATGCTAATATTGGTTCCTTTTAGATCTATCTGCTCACCATTTTCACCGTAAAAAGTGCCTCCATATATATCTTTATTATCTCCAAAATGGTGTAGCCTATAGAGCATTAGTTCTTGCCCATTATTTAGTTGAACTGAAAACCACTCCCACGCCACTTGCTTCTGCCATACGCCTATACAATTCCACTGCCTGTCATACCACAGCTCGCCTGCCAGCTGTATTGGTTTACCATATCTAAACAATTGACCTTTAGCCTCCAATCTGGGATATGAGTAATATCCCGCTTCAGCATATTCTCCATAATTTTCATACCCAGTACTATTATGCAATAATATAGGCTTGGCTGGTTTAGTTTCAAGTTTTAGCGATAGATGATCATCTGGCATATTAGCCTCAATTTTATACTCTCCCATTTGGCCAGAGAGGCGATGTTCAATATCCTTATGAACAAGCTCCAAATCAATAGGTAGCTCTGGTCTCAGCAGGCTATCCTGCTTTAGTATTTTATAATCATATCGAAAAGTATTGCCTTGTGGATCAGTGATGGCAAAATTACTCATCAGGTAATCCTTCTTGTTTTTTGGATTAAAGTGAAAAATAACATATTCAACACCATATTGATCAGAAGAATTAACATCATTCAGGTGACCTGTAAAATACCACCATTCCAAGGAATTTTTAAAATGTGGAGCTTCATCTTCAGGTAACTTGGCTTTTTCGTTATATATGTCGTTTCCACTGTACGGAGTGAACTTACATCCTACTACAAACAAACACAATAACAATATATTTATCTTTTTCATCATACTTTAAACATCGTATAAAATAAGATGTTTGTAAATTAAGCTAAAGAATAGACATAGCATATTATAATCTCTAATAATCATTAATGGTTCGAAAACTTCCATATCTTGTTCTATTTTACTCTCTTAATTTCTGCTGCTATGCGCAGGAAAGCATTGTTAATTGCACAGATTCCACTTTTTGTGTACCAGGCGTCATTGGCTTACCACGCTCAAAAGGCATAGTTATCAAAAGGGAAATAGTAAGAGATTACAGCATAAGCTCTAAAAGTGATGAATATGGAAACAGCAAGGCTGAGCTAAGAAGAAATCGGCGCTGGGAGTTTAAATTAAGGGCACCCATAATCATGAAAGATGGTTTTAAAATGGCCGCTGGAATTAAATACTTCGTAGAAGAACATAATTTCGAGGATGCAGAGAATCTGGAATACCCTTTTTATAAAAACCTTGAGAACCGTTCACTGAGAAGCATTAGAGGTGAAATATTTATGGTAAAGCCTACCAAAACCAATCGTTTTTACCTTCTTCGTCTTAGCGGAGGGCTTAATGGAGATTATGGATCAGACTCCTTTGCCAAACATGAATTTTTCAAGTTTTCAGTATCTCCACTTATAGGCTGGAAGAAAAACGACTATGTATCCTATGCCTTCGGTGTAGCTTTTAGTTACAACTTCGGCCGTAGATCCATTGCACCCATTATTGCCTACAATAAATCTTTTAACAATCAGTGGGGAGTAGAAATGATACTACCTGCAGAAGCGAAACTCCGCTACAGCACCCTGAATCAAAAGAACTTTTTCTATTTAAAATCTGAACTCAATGGATCCAACTACAGCGTTAGGTTAGATGACAATCAAAAAGAGCTACTTTACCTGAACAAATCAGAAGTAAGATTCCTACTATGTTGGGAGCGTGAGATTCATGACTGGCTATGGTTTGGTATAGAAAGCGGACTGCGCTCTAACATTAATTTTGACCTTTCTTCAGAAGTCGGATTTAATGCAGATACAGTTATAGAAAATAAGCTAAATGCAGCCATGGTCTACAACGTGAGCATTTTCGTTGTTCCTCCTAGAAGATTATTGAAATAGAGCTCATATACAACTGAATATCAATCAATTAAAACGGATTACATTCAATAATTTTTAAGACAATTAATGGCAAGAAGAAAGTAATTCATCGGTTACATCTTCTTTATTTTCTTTAGCTAGAAATAGCTGTTTACAAGCTGCCGTTTCATCTCCCGCTGCCCTCAATGCCAAGCCATAATAGAGGTGAATATTGGAAACAAACTCATCTAATCTAAGAGCATGAGCCAGCAACTTAACCGACTGATCATACTGTTCTTTTTGGTAATAGTACCACCCCTTATTTCTGTAAGCCCATGCATTTTTAGAATCTAAAGTAATGCTTCTATCAATATCATTTTTAGCCTTTTCCAGCTCTCCTTTCTGTAAATAAATAAAGCCTCTGTTATTCAAAAAATATGGTTGTAAAGATTCATAAGTTAGCGCTGTATTTACTAGCTCTAAGGCCTTATCATAATTACCTCTTTGCTCCTCTATTAAGGCTAAAGAATTGTAAGCATTAGACTGCTCTACATCTAGGTCTAATGCCTTCTTTAAATCGGCTTCGGCAGCTTCCAGGTCATGCATATAATATTTAACGGAACCCCTATTTATAAGCGTTTCCACATTACCACTATCAAGCTCCAAGGCCTTATTAAATTCCTGCAGTGCCTCATCAAATCTTCTTAGCTTGGCTTTCACCAAACCTTTTCTGAAATAAACTGTACTGGAATCAGGTATTTTAGATTCTACAAATTTTAAATCCTCCAGGGCACTATAATATTCCCGTCTTTCATAAAAAGCGTTGGATCGATTCATGTAAGCATCTAAATATTCAGGATCACACTGTATGGCTCTTTGGTACTCCTGAATGGCCTTGGTATACTGAGCCTGCTCAAAATAAACAATGCCCAAATTATTAATGGCCGATGTATAACAAGAGTCTATTTTGATGGCCTCAGAGAAAAACCGAGTGGCTTCCCTGTAATCTTGCTGGCTGAGAGCTTCATTTCCTCTTATCAAAAATCGCTGTTTTTGAGTGTCATTTTTAGCCCCACAGGCATTTAATAATAATGATAGGATAATCAGGAAGGTGAAATTGCTCTTCATACTACTCTCAGTTTCTTTCCTGCAAGTTTAATGTTTGCCTGCTAAAAAAACATCTTTTTGATTTTAAATCGGAAGGAAAATAGATACTAAGCCTTTTCAATGACAAAAGAAATGACCTTTACTCCTCTAAGTCATCGAATGTCTTTAGCATCCAGATATTGCAGGAAGAATGACCAGACTGCCCCATAGCCTCTGGAAGCATAACAAAGCCCAGCTTCTCATACATGCCTACTGCTTTTGCAAATTTAGGATGACTCTCCAAGTAAACCTGCTTGTACCCCATATTCTGGGCAGATTCCATGCTCTTCTCCATTAAAGCTCTACCTACTCCTTTACCTCTTGCGTTTGGTGCTAAATAGAATTTGACTAACTCCACACAACCAGCCGGCAACCCTGATGTAGGATAAATGCCGCAACACCCTACCACATTCCCCCCTTCTTCAGCCACCCACAATTCAGCCTTATCTTCATCAAACAACTCGTATAAATGATTGGTGGTAGGGTCAGAGTAAACAGTACCCACCTTAGGTGCGTCGTGCTCAACAAAAACTGCTTTAATCATACTGGCTAAAGCTTGATTATCGGTGGGCTTTACCTTTCTTATGGTCATCTCTATGTTGGTATTTTAAGATACCAATTTAAGAAAGAAAAAAGGAATGAGACTTATAATTATGCATAGGAACTTCATCTCCAAACCTAATAAACAAAAAAAGCCACTTACAACATTTCGTTATAAGTGGCTTTGGAGCCCCCAGTCGGATTCGAACCAACGACCTACTGATTACAAGTCAGTTGCTCTGGCCAACTGAGCTATGGAGGCCTTTTCCATTCGAATAGCTCTCCTTTAGAGTTCTTTTTTCGTTGATGGACTGCAAATCTAGTACATCAGATTATAAATGCAAATGATTATAGAACTTTTTCTTACAATAAATTTCCAACATTACGTCAAAGCCATTCAACGGCACCGCCTAATAAGAGTAAACACCTCAAATTAATTCACTTCGCTAGCATCAGATGCTATTATCTAATTATTCACTTCCAATATTATTTTTTTTGCTCTTGATAAGGTTAGCAGATAAAATAGACGCCAACGTCTAATAAAGTAAAAATGGTTATCCTGCTTTTAATTCAATTTAAGGCTCATATTTACACCTAAGCTTTTATTTTTATAAACAGGCATAACAGAAAGAGTGCTTTTGCTTTTGCTTTTCCTTCTTCCACTCCACCTGTATTGATGCGTTAGGTATGCAAGATTTGTAGCCAATATCCCTACTCCTGCTCCCACTAACACATCAGAGGTATAATGTTTATTATTCATCACCCTTAAAGCACCCACAGCCGTAGCAGAAGCATATGCTACAATACTATACAATGGACTCAGATGCCCATACTCTTTATGCAAAAAGGTAGCAGCGGCAAATGCCTGCGCTGTATGCCCTGAAGGGAAAGACTGGTGATTAGAGCCATCCGGCCGCTGATGGTGAGTAAGCTCTTTAGACGGAAATACTATGGCCATCATAATCAATTCTGATTTCAAAAGAATGGCTGTTCTATCTCCAAAATTATTCTTACCCTTAACTCCGGCAAGATTTAATCCATACACTACCGCAGCAGGAGCATACTGTAAATAATCATCAACATGAACACGGAAATTGGGCATATTTTCATTCCGCTCTTCAGCAATATGTACACTGCTAAGAAAATTGTTATTAGTAAGTGCTAAAAATCCAGCTCCTACCAATACAGCCGAAGTTTTTAACGAAGTATTAAACCTCTTCAACTCCACGTTTCTCAATAGCATGGCGCTATCTGCCTCATAACGAGTATGCAGCATTGAGTTCTGTGCACTGACACTACTCCACCATCCAAACATCAATAATAACAGAACATTAATTCTCACTTTGCTCATCTTTTCATTAAATTATTCAAAGCGAAGCTATATTGTCTTTTTGTAGAGAAGTGGGATGAATTTTGGAGAAAATTAGGATTTTGACTTTTCCTATTCCAGAATATCTACAACATTACAGCCTTAATTTGCTAAAGATTAAAATAAGTCAACTATGAAAATACTACTGGTAGAAGATGAAATTTCGTTAGTTGAAACCATCTCCCACTACTTAAAAGAAGAAGGATATCTCTGTGAAATAGCAACAGACTATAATATGGCGATTGAAAAAATAGGAGTTTATGAATACGACTGCATTTTGGTTGATATTACTTTACCTCATGGTAGCGGTCTGGATGTAGTAGATTCCTACAAAAGACATGAGCATAACGGAGGCATTATCATTATATCAGCCAAAAACTCTGTTGATGACAAGATTAAAGGCCTTGAACTAGGCGCTGATGATTATCTAACCAAACCATTTCACTTACATGAACTGAACACCCGAATAAAGTCGCTACACAGAAGGCTGAATTTTTCGGGCGAAAGACTTATCAAACTGAAAGACATAGTCATTGATCCTGACGCCAAAAGTGTTACCGTAAATGATACCATGGTACCCCTTACCAAAAAGGAATATGAGATACTCTTATTCTTCATACAAAACCCCAAACGTGTACTATCTAAAGGCTCTATTGCAGAGCATCTATGGGGAGATCATATGGATGTAGCGGATTCTTATGATTTCATATATTCTCAAATAAAAAATGTACGCAAAAAAATCAATAGTAAAAGCTCCTTCAATTACTTTCATGCAGTATATGGAGTAGGCTATAAATTTCTTGATCAGTGAAACTTCTATCTAAAACTAATCGATACTATTTATCGTCAGTAGCACTTTTAATGACTATTGGGGGCATTATACTGTTTTTCATGATTAGTGGCATTATAAGAAATCAGATACAAAAAGTTTTAAGCTATGAGGTAGAAGAATTCACAGAAAAGATTGAGCAAGGAGATTACGGATCTTACCTTTTAAACCCTATAGAGTTCGAGCTGGATTCTATTCAAAAATCCATAAAGCCCGATGAAATCTCTGACACGCTGATTACTAGCAGTGAAGATGAACGTATTCCCTACCTACAACTAACAACTTACAAAAAAATTAATAGTAAGATATACAAACTTACTCTCAGAGAATCACTCATTCAATCCAAAGACATTCTACTAGGCATAGCTTCATCTATGACCCTACTTTTCATTCTACTACTCATAGGCCTTTTGTTAATTAATAATGCGCTCTCAAAAAGATTATGGAAACCCTTTTATGCCATTTTGAATCAGCTTAAAGAATTTCAGATTCGTACTCCAGCCCAACTAACACCCGTAACTACTGATGTTCAGGAATTCACTGAATTGAATCAAGCCATTTTTACCATGACCGAAAGAATAAGAAACGACTATGAAGGATTAAAAGAATTTACTGAAAACGCCAGCCATGAATTTCAAACTCCTTTAGCAATCATTAAATCTAATATAGACTGGCTATTACAGCAAGTATCGGATAAAGAACAAATTTTAAGCCTCGAAAGAATAGAGTCGTCTATCAATCGGATGTCTAAGACTAACAAGGCACTGCTTCTATTAGCTAAAATCGAAAACCGCAACTTCAATCAATATGAAAATGCAAGCTTAGAAAGCCTTGTTTTAGAAACATTAGAAAGTTATGAAGACTTTATTCAGGCCAAAGGTTTACTAATTAAGAAGCAGCTGTTCAACAATCAAAAAAACAATCGCCCAGTTAACAAATCACTGCTTCAAATTCTTACTAACAACCTCATCAGCAATGCTATCAAGCATAATATTCTGAAAGGATACATTCATATTTATTTAGATGAAAACAAGCTCATAATCAAAAATTCAGGCCATAAGCTCACCGTAGACCCACATAAACTTTTTGATCGCTTCGCAAAAGACAATCCATCTTCAGAATCATCAGGACTGGGGCTTGCTATGGTAAAGCAAATCTGCGAAATACTTCATTATGACATCAAATACCAATGTCAGGAAAATGAGCACATCATCACCATATCATTCAACCTATAAGATACAGTATGTTACTTACTGCTACAACATCATTCACAACTCCCCTACCATTCCCATTTTTCTACAGAATTGGGGCCTACATTTATCCTAATTAAATGAAAAGCTCATGTTGGAACCCGTAGAAGAATATGTGATTAGCTTATTAGAAACATCCATATCTGAAAGTTATAGCTTTCATAATTTGGATCACACGCGCTATGTAGTGCAGGCTACCGAACTTATAGGCAGGCATGAAAATTTAACAGAAAAAGAGCTTGTTAATTGTAAAATGGCTGCATGGTTTCATGACACAGGCTATATTAATGGTCCTCATCATCATGAAGACCTAAGCGCTTCGTTAGCCCGTGCATTTCTAAAAGTAAACATTTCTGTTGATAATAGGAATTTACATACTATATCTCACTGTATTCGAGCAACAAGCCTTACAGCATGCCCTAAAAGTAAACTTGAAAAAGTGCTTTGTGATGCAGACCTTTATCACCTATCACAGCCTGATTACTGGGAACGTAACCATCTTCTAAGAAAAGAAATTTCGAACGTTTTTAACGTACAACTTTCAGATGCAGAATGGCTCACACGCAACCTCGAATTTCTCCAGAACCATAAGTACTATACCGAGTATGGTAAAAAAACATTAGAGCCGCTCAAACAAAAGCACATAGAAGAGAACATCCAAAAGCTGAAAGCCTTTCATGCCTAATGAAAAATAAGTAGGGCCAAAGAAGAGATACACCTCAAAAGCAATAAAAAAAGCCACTTACAACATTTCGTTATAAGTGGCTTTTGAGCCCCCAGTCGGATTCGAACCAACGACCTACTGATTACAAGTCAGTTGCTCTGGCCAACTGAGCTATGGAGGCCTCTCTCTTCCATTTTATAAGACTTTAATCATCTTTTTGATCTGCCTTTTTATTTAATGGAGTGCAAATGTAATGCATCAAATTATAATTGCAAATACTTAACGAGAAAATTTTATGGCTTTTTTTATCAGTTCGCGGTTCTTACCATTCTAAGCTCTTTTTTAAGTACTTTAAGCTCATCAGTAGCCGCTTTAATCTTAGCATTAAATTCATCCTTCAGCTTATCTGCTGTTTTTGAAGACGCAAAGAATTCCAAATTATTTTTCCAAACAGCTATATCATTCTCTATCTTACCTATTTGCTTTCGAAGTGTTTGCTCCTTTCTATAAAGCTTTTGATCTGCATTAGGACTATTAAGAAGTTTATTTACTTGATTTTCGAGTTTAATCTCCGTTTTTTCTTCTTTAGACAGACCTTTAATACTGTTTAGGTATTTATCTACCACTTCAGTATACCTGTTTTTGATTTTGGTAATACTTTTACGAGGCACAAAACCTATCTCCATGTATTGATCTTGCAATCCTCTGAGTGTATCCAGATCCTCTGTTTCTCCATTAGCCAAAGCCTCTATCTTATCACAGATCTCTTCTTTTTTCTTCAGATTATCCTCATAATCCTTCTCTAACTCACTATTGTTAGACCTTTTTCTTTCAAAAAAGTGATCTGCAGCTTCTTTAAACTCTTTATATACTGATTCTCTGTACTTTTCTGGAACAGGACCTATCTCTTTCCAATCGCGCTGCAATTGCTTAAACTGATCAGCGGCTTTTTGCCACTCATTGCTTTCTTTTAGTTCCTGAGCCTTGGCTATAAGCTCTTTTTTCTTCTCCAGATTACCTTCTCTCTGTGCATCTAATCTCTTAAAGAAAGCACTCTTATTATTAAAGAAGGTTTTAAAAGTTCCCCAGAATTTTTTGTTTACCTCTTTAGCCTTAGCACGAGGTAATCCTCCGGTAGCTTCCCATCTTTTTTGTATTTCAAGAATGTCCTTAGTTTTCGCATTCCATTCTTTGATCCTGTCAGAATCAAAATCAACAAACTCCTGAACCTCATCGGCAAGCTTAGCTTTCACCACAAGATTCTCCTCCAGCTCTACCTTTAGCTGATCTACAAATTCTTTTCTTCTAGCATATATAGCATCAGAAGCTCCTTTAAATCTTTGCCAAAGTGCTTCCTGCTCATCTTTAGGTACAGGACCTATATGTTTAAACTCATGATGAAGTTCGTTGAGCTCTTTAATAGCATCTTTAAGATTCTCAAACTCTATCAACTTCTCGGCGCGCTCGCAAAGCTCAATTTTAGAGTCTAGATTTTTTCTTCTATCAAGCTCCTTAAGCTCAAAATAGATGCTTCTATTATCGTAAAATCTATCAATGAGAGCATTATAATTAGCCCAAAGGGTTTTAGCATAAGCACCAGGAACGGTCCCTATATCTTTCCACTCATTCTGAAGTTCCTTAAAAGCCTCAAAACTGATATTAGTCTCCTCTGAGTCTACAAACTCACGGAGTTTTTCTAAAATATCTTGTTTTCTCTTAAGGTTAGTTTCTTTTTGCTGCTCACGCGATTTGAGATCTTGCTGTCTCCTATCTCGTATCAGCTTATAATTAGCATCAAAGCGATTATCAAGTTCTGTAGGTTTATAATCAAAGTCAGACTCTTCTGCCCCATCTGCCACAAACTTCTCCAGTGCCTGTTGCCTCTCATGATTTCTTATCTCATCATATAAAGGTTTTATTTCTTTGGCTACCCTATCAGCTTTCTGCAAGTTATCGCCTTTGGCTAATGCCTTAATGAGCTCTACTAACTCCTCTTTAGAATAGTTACTGTAGTCTTCATCATGATGATCATCATCGTGTTCATCGTCATGATCCTTTTCAGCAAGATCTTCCTCAGAGTTAAGCTGCTCACCCTGCTTTGTTTTTGCCTGGTCTGTAGCTTCAGTTTTTTCTGTAGGCTCTATGTCAGATGTTTCAGTGCTATCCGAATTGACTTCGTCAGAAACACTATTTTCAGTTTCCGGCTCTGATTGTCCGGCTTGTTCCTGCTCAGTGCTAACGTCATTGTTTTCGTTTTGCTCCTGATCAGTGTTAGTAGTATTATCTACTTCCTTGATGTCCTTCTCTTTATCCATGTTTTGCAGTTTTCGAACTGTATAACCGTAAAAATAACAAAATCATTCAATTTAAGCGTGGGTCTGTGGGATAATTTGAGTAGACATTAAACCTGCCACCCAACTCTTTAAGCACCACTTTCCACAACTCTTCTTCGGGGGTATTAAATACCAATTGTTCATTAGCATAATTAGCCACAATCCAAGAATCAGCATCTAACTCGTTTTTTAACTGACCTTCTGACCAACCAGAATAACCTACAAAAAAACGAAAATCATTACCCGACACTTGCTTGGTGTTAATCATAGTGAGCAGTTGCTCAAAATTACCACCCCAGTAAAGGCCCTCAGCTATGGGCACTCCACCTTCTATATTTTCTTCTCTATGTACAAAATGTAGCGTGTCCTGCTGTACCGGCCCGCCAATATAAACCTTTTCGCTGAAGTCATTCACATCTTCAATGATTTCATCTAATAAAACTGTAGATGGCTTATTCAAAACAAACCCAAAAGACCCTTCATCATTATGTTCACAAAGTAATACTACTGTGCGCTCAAAATTAGGATCTGGCAGGAATGGCTCCGAGATCAGCAGACTTCCTTTTTCCGGCTGAAAATTATTTTTATACTTAAAATATTCCATTTAGTGCAAAGCGGGTTTTAGTGGTAAAGACTGCAAGACCTTTGCTTCAACTGTATTTAGTTCTTCTAATCTCTTATAAGTATGGTCTTTATCAAAATAAATCAAGGCCATTTTTACGAAAATATTACCATGCTTCGCTTCTGAGGCCCAAAGATTATGATAAAATGTTTTTAAATCTCCCACGGGCAACGCCTCATATACCAGCCTAAAGCGCTCTGCACCACGACATTCGATAATAGAAGCTAGGAGTAGTCTATCCAAAAACCTTCTTTCCACATCTGTATGGCAATGATTTATCAGCTGTTTTACATACAAATCTTGTCCCATTTCCGGAGGCAATGCCACGCCTCTCTCCTGCATGATATTATAAACCGACTGAAAATGCTCCAACTCTTCTATGCCTGTTTCTATCAATTCGGGTATTATCTCCAGTCGATCCGGATACTTAGCCACAAAGCTCATGGCCATAGCAGAAGCCTTCCGTTCACAATTAGCATGATCCTGTAAAAAAGAATCAAAGTCTGACATTACTGTATCAACCCACTCCTGACTGCTTTCACAGGCCAACTCTATACTTAGTTTCATTTATAATATACGTTACTTCCGTTATTTATTAAAATATGATAGTCTTTAAATTAACAAAGATTTTAAATTTGGGCTAAAATTTAAGGTTATGGATAAAAATATTGCTGATATAAGAAAAGATTATGCCCTAAAGGCATTAGATGAACAGGATTTACTACCTAATCCTATCAACCAGTTTGAAAAGTGGCTTAATGAAGCCATTGAATGCGACATTAAAGAGGCAACTGCCATGAATGTGGCTACCATTGGCGAGCAGGGCTTTCCTTCTTCCCGAATCATATTACTTAAAGGGGTATCAGAAAAAGGATTCAGTTTTTATACCAATTACCAAAGCGCTAAGGGTAAAGAGCTTGCTAGCAACCCGGCGGTGGCTCTTAATTTTTTCTGGCCAGAACTAGAGAGGCAAGTACGTATTCAAGGTATGACCACTAAATTGAGCGAAGCAGAGTCTACGGAATATTTTCAAAGCCGACCTAAAGGAAGCCAAATAGGCGCATGGACTTCCCCTCAAAGCACCGTGATAGCCAACCGTGAGGTATTAGAAGAAAGACAGAAGAAAATTGCCGAAAAGCACAAAGATGATGAAGTACTGCCCAAACCCAAGCAATGGGGAGGCTACCTAGTAGAGCCATTTTTAATAGAGTTCTGGCAAGGCAGACCCAGCAGGCTTCATGATAGAATTTTGTATGTCAAAAAAGGCGACAACTGGGAGGTAAACAGACTGGCCCCTTGATGGAAAACTTGTATTTATCGCGCTACGCCTATCCTCAAAAGCTCATCAATGACCCTGCTGATAAAGTGCTAGATGCTGTAGTGACCATTCCTTGTTTCAAAGAGGAGCACCTAATTGAGAGCTTGGAATCACTAAAAAACTGTAACAGGCAAGCTTTGAGCATTGAGGTGATTATAGTTATTAATGAAGCTGAAAATGCATCTGAAGAAATAAAAACAGTAAACAATAAAGCCTTTGAAGAAGCTCTGATATGGTCTAAGACACATTCAGAGCCTTCTTTCAAGGTATTTACTTTCTATATTAATGATTTGAAACCAAAGGATGCAGGCGTGGGCATGGCTCGCAGAATAGCCATGGACGAGGCTGTGAGACGCTTTGAATCTATAGGTAAGCCTGATGGAGTAATCATTTGCTATGATGCTGACAGCCAATGTGATACAAATTACTTACAAAGCACAGTATCCTTTTTTAAAGATCAGCCGAACTGCCCTGGGGCCTCCATTTACTTTGAGCACCCTCTTGATGGCCCCTACCCTGAGGAAATCTATGAAGCGATAATTGATTATGAGCTTTTCTTAAGATATTATGTGAACGCATTAAGATATGCTGGTTTTCCGTATGCCTATGAAACCATAGGATCAAGTATGGCAGTAAGAAGCAATGCTTATCAAAAACAAGGAGGAATGAACAAAAGAAAAGCAGGAGAAGACTTCTATTTTCTACATAAAATAATTCCTTTGGGCAATTATGGCGAGATCAATGACACAAAGGTAATACCCTCTCCAAGAAGATCTGACCGCGTTCCATTTGGTACTGGCAAGGCCGTAAATGAATGGCTAAAAACCAAGCAAATGCAAACCTACAGTCCGCGGATTTTTGAGGAATTGAAAACCTTCATCCAGCAAGTGCAATACCTTTTTACTACTAAGAATATAGAGGCTGTCATGGATTCTCTTCCGCCCTCAGTGCAGGGATTCTTAACGGACAAAGAATTTACCAATAATTTGAAGAGAATAACTAACAACTCAGCTTCTGAAGAAACTTTTTACAAACAGTTTTACCACTGGTTTAACGGCTTTATGGTGCTAAAATACGTGCATTTCTCCAGAGATCATTATCATCCGAATGTGGCCGTAGGGCAAGCAGCAAGAGCGTTATTCAATATGCAAAACTTAAAGCCAGCCAGTAATAACAAGGAGTTACTATTGCAATACAGAGCACATGACAGAGCTTTTATCTAAGCTCAAATTTATATTGGTTTTCACTGACTTTGGCAATAAATTTTTTACCCAGCTTCTTCCCTATGCTGGCTATATAAGTATCTACTGACTTGGAGAAAATATAAATATCGGAGCCCCATATATTATTCAATAAACTATCTTGAGTAATGGTCTTATGTGGATTTTGGGCAAAAAAATAAAGTAATTCAAACTCGTATCTGGGCAATTCCACTACTTTGTTATTAAAATATACCTTATGAGATGATCTTTCTATTCGAAAATCTCCATAAGTAATCTCCTTTATACTCTTTCTTATAACTAAGTTGTTTTTAAGTACAGTACTTATTTTATGAGTCAGGGCCCTTAGACCAGTTATTTTTTCTATATAATCATCTCCTCCTGTGTCTAAGGCCTGAGTTTGTAGTAATTTATCACCTTTCGCAGTAAGGAAAAATATGTAAGTGTTTTTGAAATCCGGCATTTCTCTCAACTGACGACAAATTTCAATACCATTAACCTTAGGCATCATAATATCCAGAACTATGAGGTCAGGGTGAAATTTAGTGGCTGTTTCTATAGATTTAGTACTTTTTTTCTCTACCTCTACGTCGTAGCCTTCTTTTTGTAAGTTATACTTTAATAAGTCAAGAATGTCTTTATCATCATCCACAAGCAATATCCTGTGTTGGTTTTTATCTTTCATACCCCATCTCTTTTTCTATAATTCTTGTGACTATTGCCTCAGTCTCATCTGGGTAATCCATTTGTAATACCATATCAGACTGCACCCAATCTTGTATTTTATTCACTTTTTTCAACTTTAATTTTTTCAAAACAGGTATGCCCAGCTTCCTTAAAGCAGCAGCATTGCAATGTTGCTCATACTGACCTTCCATGGGTATTACCATTAATTTTTTTCCTAGATAGAGGCTCTCAGCAGGAGTTTCAAAACCCGCACCACATAGCACTCCTTGAGCGGAAGTAATGCTCTCAATAAAAAGGTCATTATGAATAGGCACAATACTTATATCATCTATATGGTAAGCTTTAGACGAATGTTTGGAAAACACCTGCCATTGAATACCTTTTATCTGAGAAAGTACTTTTATAATCTTCTCATCAGAATAGGCTGGCAAATAGACGGTATAGTGACCCTTGTTAGTAGGCTTAACATCTCTAATGCATTTTCTCACCACAGGGGTATAAATATCAGTGTCAAACGCATCGAAATGAAAGCCATAATTCTGAGAAACCGGAGCGTAATTCTTCAAAATCATTTTGCCAACAATATCTCTGGATTCTGGCTTCGGACATTTATCAGAAAGCAAAGCTCCTTGATGGCTCAAGCCTACGGTTCTGCGGCCACGTTTACGGGCTGCCCAAGCCGTAATAGGCTCAAAATCATTTATAACTAAATCATATTGATCTATAGGAAAATCATTAATCTCTTTATAAAACCTTAAGGTTGAATTTTTCATAAAGGTTTTGCTGAGGTTAATTCCACCACGTTTACCAAAATAAAAACTCACCCCCGGAGACCTATATTTAGGTATTTGAGAAAGGCTAATCTCCACCTGAGCCCCACTTACCAGATAATCTACTTCACCATGCTTTTCTAACGCCGGCCCCACGTCCATAGCCCTGCTAATATGTCCATTGCCAGTACCTTGTATTGCATAAAGAATCCTCATACTTTCACTGTTAAAAATTCGCTGATCATCGTTTTAAAAATATCATTATTATCCAGTTCCTTTTTCCGCTCCTTCTTGTTTAGCACTACTGCCTTGGCTACAGGATCATCTAAAAAGTGGTACAAGCTCCATTGGTTATTATTGTATTCCAATGCAGTGAAATTTTCAACCCAATCACCTGAATTTAAATAGGTTACAGAACCGTTATCAGTCACCACCTCACGCATTTGAGGGTGATGAATATGGCCACAAATCACATAATCGTATTCATTACTAATGGCTATATCTGCCGCTGTACCTTCAAAATCATCAATGAACTTCACTGCACTCTTCACACTGTCTTTTATTTTTTTACTAAGCGATATTTTACCCCTTCCTATACTCTTAGAAATAAAGTTAACCAGCGTATTGAGTAAAATCAGTGAGTCATAACCTACCGCACCAAGTTTGGCAAGCCACTTAGAATGTTGCATGGTAATATCAAATACATCTCCGTGAAAAATCCAGGTTCTTTTCCCTCCCTTACGAAGCACGATCTTATTGACAATCTTAAACTTACCTAATTTAAAACCTACAAATTTGCGTAGCATCTCGTCATGATTGCCAGTGATATACACTACTTCTGTACCCTTGCTCAGTAAACCTGTAATATGCTTTACAATTTGCATGTGCGAGCTCGGCCAATACCGTTTACTAAACTGCCATATATCTATTATATCACCATTCAGAATGAGCTTTTTGGGTTTTATGGTTTTGAGGTAACGCAGAAGATCTTCTGCATGACAACCGTAAGTGCCCAAATGCACATCTGAGATCACTACTACATCAACGGGGCGTTTAGATGGCTCTTTCATAAAAAATTAGTAAAAAGACACCCTGCATACATTCAGCCAGTACCACAGGGTATCTTTGTTATAACCCATACAATACAAATCTAAAATCCGAACATTACTCTATCTTGATGAGTCGATTACGATACTATTACGATTAATGTGATCTATATTATTTCAATATGAATTATGTTAACTAATTTTGGCACCAACCTAACAGTGCTAAAAGACATGAAGAAAATATATTTCACCCCTGGTCCTTCTCAGTTATATTTCACAGCAGAGGAACATATAAAAAATGCTTTAAAAGAAAGTGTGCCTTCCATATCTCACCGCAGTAAGGCTTATGAAAGTATACACCAGGCCGCTGTAGAAAGTATTAAACAGCTACTACAACTGCCAGAAGGATATCACGTGCTTTTCACAGGCTCAGCTACTGAAATTTGGGAAAGAACCATTCAGAACCTCGTATCTTATGAGTCTTTTCATTTTGTGAACGGTTCGTTCTCCGGCCGTTTTCACGAGATAGCCGAAAACTATCAAATTAATGCTATCACTAAAAAAGTAGCTGAAGGGCAGGTAGTGAAGCCAGAAGAAGTGCTCATACCAGAAAGCACTGAGCTCATCTCTATCACCCAAAATGAGACCAGCACCGGAGCGGCACAACCTCTTGAGGATATTAAAACAATAAGAAGTGCATTTGAAAAGCCAATTATTTCTTTAGACGTAGTATCATCTGCCCCGTATATACCGTTGGATTATAGCTTGGTAGACACTGCCTACTTCTCTGTACAAAAGTGTTTCGGATTACCTGCTGGCTTGGGCGTATGGATTGTGAATGAAAAATGTATTGCAAAGTCTGAGGAAAAAATGAACAAGAATAAGATCATCGGCTCATACCACAGCTTGCCATCGATGATTGAAAAATCAGTTAAAAACCAAACCTCAGAAACCCCTAATGTTTTGGGAATATACCTTCTAGGAAAAGTGGCTAATGACATGCTTACAAAAGGTATAGAGCAAATAAGGAGAGAAACTGAATACAAAGCAGCCGTACTTTATCAGGCTTTTGAGGAATGCGGACAGCTGAGCCCCTTTATAAAAGAAGAGAAATACAGATCAAAAACCACCCTGGTAGCTGAAACCAAATGTGACAGCAGCGAGGTAATTAACCTCCTGAGTCAAAAAGGAATAGTACTAGGTAGTGGATATGGAAAGTTTAAAAAAGAGCACATACGAATAGCCAATTTTCCTACTCATTCAAAAGAAAGTGTAGAACTAATTGCTGATGAATTAGTTAGAAATTTCAAATAATAAAGTTTTAATTAAGTTTCTAAATGATAGCAAATAGATAATTTTGCACAGGTCAAAACACATTTTAACTTATGGAACCATTTAAAAATTTACTAGTAGGGCTTGATACGAGTGAGATGGACGTTACTCTCGTTAAGTTTGCATCTTTCATGGCTGATCATACTTCTGCTGAGAAAATAACCTTTGTAAACATGGTGAAGCGACTTAACATTCCTTCCAGCGTACGCAAAGAGTTTCCTGACTTAGAGGAAAATGCCCTAAAAGACAGAAAAGAGAAGATGAAGGCCGTGGTTAAAGAACACTTCCACGCCGAGAAGAAGGTAAAAATCATCTTTCAGGTTAAAAAAGGACAGGCTCCAGCTATTTTAGATATTGCCCATAAGAGTGAAACCGACTTAATTATAGTAGGTCAGAAAAAATCAAAAGAATCTGCGGGTGTTACCACCCTAAGGCTGGCCAGAAGAGCTAACTGTAATTTGCTTATCGTACCTGATAACTCAGAGCCTAACGTAGACAAACTACTGGTTCCTATTGACTTCTCTAACTATGCCAAGTTGGCTGTAGATCAGACCATAGATTTCGCTATAAGAACGGGAGTACCTAGTGAAATCATTTGCCAGAATGTTTATTCAGTACCTGCCGGCTATCATTATACAGGCAAAACCTTTGATGAGTTTGGAGAGATCATGAAAAAGAATGCTCAGGACAACTTTGAGAAATTCATTAAAAAAGTAAACAAAAGAGGCATTACAATACGTGATGAGTATTCGCTAGATACAAATGACAATTTAGCCAGTGATATTTATGACCTTGCTGATTCTGAAAAAGTGGGCTTTGTAATAATAGGAGCTAAAGGAAGAACAGCAGCAGCGGCTTTGTTTTTAGGTAGCCTTGCAGAGCAGATGGTAAACAAAAAAATGAATCAACCGCTACTTGTAGTAAGGTATAAAGGCAAAAATGCAGGTATTATAGAAAGTCTTAGAGAAATATAATAAGCGTTTTTTCTTATCCCAAAGCTCATCATATTTCATGAAAGCTTGAAGATGTTGATAATTATTAAATAATTTTGCGCTCCTTTATGGAGCACCTATCACTACACGCACTAAATAATCTGATCAAGACCACCTTAGATTCCCAGCTGGATCCTTCCTACTGGGTGGTGGCCGAAATCGGAGAAATGCGAAACACTCAAAATGGCCACTGCTACCTGGAACTGGTAGACAAGGAAAACGACCGGGTTACCGCTAAAGTAAGAGGCACTATCTGGTCATACACTTATCGCAACCTCTCTACCTGGTTTGAAGGGATGACCGGCCAGGCTCTACAGCCGGGCCTGAAGATACTATGTAATGTGGCCGTTCAGTTTCATGAACTATATGGCCTTAGTGTAAATATCAAAGATATCGATGCTAACTTTACCTTGGGCGAAAGAGCTCGCCGAAGGAAAGAAGTTATAGATAAGCTGGTGGCTGATGGCACGTTTGACATGAACAGAGGCCATGCTTTACCTCTGGTACCTCAGCGCATAGCCATCATCAGCTCCCCTACTGCCGCCGGTTTTGGAGATTTCATGGATCAGATAGAGCAAAACTCCCGAGGTTATAAGTTTAGTGCCAAGCTTTACAAAGCCACCATGCAAGGAGACAAGGCCGCACTATCTATTATTAACGCCATGATGCAGGTACATGATCATATTGAAAACTACGATGCCCTGATCATTATAAGAGGTGGCGGCAGCCAGGTAGATCTTGACTGTTTTGATGATTACGAATTGGCATCGCACATAGCCCAATACCCTATTCCGGTGCTTACAGGTATTGGACATGAAAGAGATGAAACCATTGCTGATCTGGTAGCACATACTCGATTAAAGACACCCACAGCCGTCGCAGAATTTCTAATAAGTGGCATTATAGCATTTGATGATCAATTAGACGAGTATTTTTCTAGACTCTTCCACTCTGTCAACCAGAAGATAAACGTAGAAAAACAGAGACTCAGCAGCCTCGGGTACCAGCTAAAAGGTATTAGTAAAGAGAAAACGGCCTCTTCAAATTATACCTTAAGCCATCTTATGCATAAGGTTAAAGCGGCCGCTAAAAATTATTTCCATCAGCAACAAAAGAAATTAGATCTGGCTGATAACACTATGAAATTTCTGGACCCACAGCAGGTACTAAAACGCGGCTACACTATAACTACAGTGAATGGGAAACTTATAAAAAACACCACCTTAACAAAGGGAGATGTTATAGTATCAGAAAGCAATAATTACATTATTACAAGTACAGTAGAATCTAGCAACAAAAAAAATGGCAAAGAAAAAGCTTAGTTATAAAAATGCTGTAGAAGAAATCGAATCTATAGTAGATAAAATTGAAAACGGAGAGCCCGATGTGGATGAGCTGGCAGAGCTGGTAAAGCGCGCTGCAGGCCTTATTAAAGAATGTAAAGTAAAGCTAAAAGGCACTGAAGATAGTCTTTCAGAAACATTAGAGGAGTTGGAATAACCAACCGTCCTTATAATTCTGATTTGAATAATCATCACAATCCTTTACTTTGGTAATTAGAAACTTAAATCAAATAATAGATTATATGCACATGTATAAAAAACTGACATTAATCTTTTTGCTTATCCCTCTGATAGGTAAAAGTCAATCTGCCTCTACCACCTACTGGCAACAGCGTGTAGAATATGAGATGGATATTGACATGAATGTTAAAACCAACCAGTTTACCGGAGATCAAAAACTAACCTATTATAATAACTCTCCTGATACACTAAATAAAGTATTCTATCACCTATATTTCAATGCCTTCCAACCAGGGAGTATGATGGACGTTCGTTCATTAAACATAGAAGATCCAGACAGGCGAGTGGGCGACCGTATCTCTAAGCTTTCAGATGAAGAGATAGGATACCAGCATATAAAATCATTAAAGCAAAACGGAAAAGATGTAACTTATAAAATAGAAGGCACCATTCTTTCAGTACGTCTTAACAAGCCTATATTACCTGGAGAGAAAGTTACTTTCAAAATGGAATTTGAAGCTCAGGTTCCTTTACAGGTAAGACGTTCAGGTAGAGACAGCTCAGAAGGCATACGATACTCCATGAGTCAGTGGTACCCTAAAATGGCTGAGTACGATGAGTTAGGATGGCATACAGATCCTTACATCGGGCGTGAGTTTCATGGTGTTTGGGGTGATTTTGATGTTAAAATAACCATAGATCCTACGTATACCATAGGCGCTACGGGCTACCTTCAAAACCCTGATAAAATAGGTCATGGATATGAAAAAGAAGGTACAGAAGTAACCACCTCTGATAAACCACTTACCTGGAACTTCAAAGCCGAAAAAGTTCATGATTTTGTATGGGCAGCAGATCCTGACTACACACACACTACTGCTCAGGTTCCTAATGGCCCTGTGTTACACTTTATCTATCAAGAAAACAGTGAAAACAAAGATGCATGGGAAAGGCTACCAGAGTATATGGTGAAAGCCATGCAATTTGTAAGTGAAAACTTTGGCAAATATCCTTATGAAAAATACTCTTTCATCCATGGGGGTGATGGTGGTATGGAATACCCAATGGCTACCCTAATCTCAGGAGACAGAAACCTTAACAGCCTATTAGGAACAGCCGTTCACGAAATGCTACACAGCTGGTACCAAGGTTTATTAGCCACTAACGAAAGCCTATACCCTTGGATGGACGAAGGTTTTACATCATATGCTTCATCGGTAACTATGCAATATCTGATGGACCCTAACAGTGATGCAGACCCACATACCAACTCATATAGAGCGTATTATATGATGGCAGAAAGCGGAAAAGAAGAACCACTTACCACCCATGCGGATCACTACCACTCTAACAGATCATACAGTATTAACTCATATGCCAAAGGAGCCGTATTTTTACATCAGTTAAGCTATGTAGTAGGTCAGGAAACACTAATGAAAGGTATGAAAAGATACTACCATGACTGGAGATTTAAACACCCTACCTCATCTGATTTCATAAGAACCATAGAAAAGGTTTCTGATCTACAACTAGATTGGTATCTGGAAAAATTCGTTTACACCACTGATCAAATAGATTATGGTATTAAAAGCGTAGTAGGCGAAGGAGATGCCACCTATGTAACTTTAGAAAAAGTAGGCGAAATGATGATGCCTATCGATTTGTTTATAGAATACGAAGATGGCTCTACTGAGATTTATTACATACCGCTTAGGGTTATGTTAGGAGAAAAGGACGTAGAAGATAAAACAGCTGCTCGCATTACTGAATCTCCTTGGCCTTGGACATACCCTACTTATACCTTAAAAGTAAACAGTAAGACCTCTGCTATTAAAAAAATAGAGATTGATCGCACACAAAGAATGGCGGATATTGACAGATCTAACAACAGCTTGGATTTGAAAAAAGCCACCAAAGCATATGAAGATACTACCAAGTAATAGTATTTCATAAATGCATTTACGAAAGATGAGTTCCTGCCGGAGCTCATCTTTCTTTTTTATACATACTTTAATTAGTTTTACGGTCATTACCCATGATGAAATGACTAAGGAAGAAGCACAAATAGAGATAGCAGAACTCTCAAAAAAAATAAACCACTATAATGAGCAGTATTATATGAATGATACCTCCGAAGTATCTGATTATGAATTTGATATACTGCTAAACAAATTAATAGAGCTAGAAAAGCAATTCCCTGAATACAACTACCCAGATTCTCCTTCTCACCGCGTAGGAGGCACTATTACCAAGGAGTTTAACACTGTTTTCCATAAAACACCTATGCTCTCCCTTGGCAATACCTACTCTAAAGAAGATCTTGAAGACTTTGACAGAAGAGTATCCAAAGGTCTTGAAGGAGAAAGCTATGAATATATTTGCGAGCTTAAGTTTGATGGCATTGCCCTGAGTGTGACCTATGAAAATGGCGTACTTACCCGAGGAGTAACCCGAGGTGATGGAGCAAAAGGAGATGATATTACGCACAACGTAAAAACTATCAGAAGCATGCCTTTAAGGTTAAAAGGAGACTATCCGGCAGAGTTTGAAGCCCGCGGAGAAGCTTTTATGCCTAAAAAAGTATTTGAAGAACTAAACAAGGAAAAAGAATCAGTAGGTGAAGAACCGTATGCTAACGCGCGTAACACAGCCTCAGGATCGCTAAAGATGCAGGATTCTGCAGCAGTGGCTAAAAGGAAGCTTGATTGTTACCTGTATGCCCTGAACGGTGATAATCTTAACATTAATTCCCATGAAGAGGCTATCCAAAAGCTAGAAAGCATGGGCTTTAACGTATCCCCTACTTATAAGAAATGTACTGATATAGACGAAGTATTTCAGTATATCAACGAATGGGAAACCAAGAGACATGAGCTCCCGCTGGAGACTGATGGCATAGTAATAAAGGTAAACAGTTTTGAACAACAGCAGCAACTAGGCTTCACTTCCAAAAGTCCCCGCTGGGCCATCGCATATAAATACAAGGCAGAAAATGCAGCCACAAGATTAAAGTCCATTACCTATCAGGTAGGACGTACCGGGGCTATTACTCCTGTAGCTGAACTGGACCCTGTACTGCTAGCAGGTACTACAGTAAAAAGAGCCTCTTTACACAACGCTAATGAAATCCAAAGGCTTGACCTTAGAGTGGGTGATATGGTTTTTGTAGAAAAAGGAGGCGAAATAATACCTAAAGTAACCGGAGTAGACCTTACTGCCCGCACACCAGAGCTACAGCCATTAGACTACATAAAAAACTGCCCTGAATGCGGTACTGAGCTTATTCGTATAGAAGGCGAAGCAGTGCATTACTGCCCTAATGCACAAGGTTGTCCTCCACAGATAAAAGGCAGAATAGCGCATTTCATCCAAAGAAAAGCCATGGATATTGACAGCCTGGGAGAAAGAACTATCCACCTGCTATATGAAAACGAACTAGTGAAAAGCCCTGCGGATCTTTATGAGCTTACTTATGATGATATTTTCCAACTGGAAGGCTTTAAGGATCAGAGCACTAAAAAAGTACTTAAGGGGATAGAAGCCTCTAAAGAAATTAGTTTCGAAAGCGTACTTTTCGCCCTAGGCATACGTTATGTTGGCAAAACAGTAGCGGAAAAGCTGGCTGGCTATTTTAAAAATATTGATAATATCATGAAGGCCAGCCATGAAGAGCTTATAGCCGTTCCGGAAATAGGCGAACGCATAGCCGGTAGTATTATCACTAATTTTGAGTCCGAGGAAAACCGAGAGGAAATTGAAAGACTCAGAAAAGCCGGAGTGCAATTAGAGATTATAGAAAAAGAAACCACTACCCTTTCGGATAGTCTAACCGATAAAACTTTTGTAATTTCGGGAGTCTTTACAAAATATGGCCGAGACGAGCTCAAAGAAATGATACAGCAGCATGGAGGTAAAGTAGTGAGCTCTATTTCCGGAAAGCTCAATTACCTGGTAGCCGGAGATAAAATGGGACCAGCAAAACGCGAAAAAGCAGAGAAATTAGGTGTACAAATAATTTCAGAAGATGAATTTGACGCCATGATCAAATGATGAATGTTGAATAAAAAAATACTCGGATATAGAACCAGCTCAATACTGAAGAATAATAAAGCCAAACGTTTGAGCACTAACTATAAAGATGCTGGAAGTATTGGCATTATCTACACCAGTGAAGATTGGGGAAAACATCACATAGTGAAAGAGTTTAAAAAGTCTCTGGAAGATGATGGCAAAGAGGTAAAAGTTCTCACTCTATTACCTAAAGGGTTAGAAAATTTCGAATTCCTTTTTGATTTTTTCACTACAAAAGATATCAGTTTTTGGGGTAACTTTACGGCAGAGCAAGTTCATAAATTTGTCAACGCTACTTTCGATTACCTTTTTTATCTGGATACGAAAAGTAACCTGCTCATCAAGAACATTCTAGCTCTGAGTAAGGCCCGATGCCGAGTAGGCAAATATGAAGAAACTGATAGTCAGTTTTTCGAGCTAATGATAAATACAAGGAGCGATAGCACAAGTGAACTTGTAAATGAGATGTATAAGTATACAAAAATATTGAACTAATATAAACATGTCTAAATTATATGGAACTGGCGTAGCATTAGTTACCCCTTTTGACAAAGAAGATAACATAGATTACCAAAGCTATAAAAGACTGCTCTCTTACACCGCTAAGCAAGGGGTAGATTACTATGTAGTCTTAGGTACCACCGGAGAGGGTTCCACTATATCTCTGGCAGACAAGGCCAAAATATTAGATTTCACGAAGGAAAACAATGAAGATAACCTTCCTATTGTATATGGAATTGGTGTAAATGACACCAATGCTACGCTAAGAATTACGAAAGAAACTGATCTTACAGGAGTGGATGCCATACTTTCTGTAAGCCCTTATTATAGCAAGCCATCACAAGAAGGTATTTTTCAGCATTATACTAAGATTGCTGACTCCTCACCTGTGCCAGTAATTCTTTATAATGTTCCTGGTAGAACAGGCTCAAACATGTCTGCCGAGACTATTTTAAGACTCGCAGAGCACGATAATATTATTGGCGTTAAAGATGCCTCTGGAAATATTGAGCAAGCGCTAACTATCTGTAAATACAAACCAGAAGACTTCATGCTGATTTCTGGAGATGATATGCTGACAGTACCCTTATATTCTATTGGTGCTTCTGGTGTTATTTCTGTTTTGGCCAATGCCTTTGCTAACATTTTTCATAACATTAAAGAAGCCGCTGCTCAAGGTGATTTTCAGAAAGCTTCTACAGAAGCCTTTAAACTATTAGAGATTAATCCTCACATGTATAGTGAAAGCAGTCCGGTAGGTATAAAACAGTTATTAGCAGAGTTAGGTATCTGTGAAAACCACGTAAGACTACCTCTTGTCCCTGCTTCTCAGTCATTAAAAGAAGTAATAGCCAAAAGGTTAAATGAAATACAAGCAGTAACCGCTTAAGTATTTCTACACTATCATTCATAAAAAAAGCAGCTCAATGGCTGCTTTTTTTATATCTCATTCTATCATCTAATAATTAGGAATATAAGTTTCTAGTACTTTACTTTTTCCTGAAGGAGTAAGGATTAGCTCATCCATTTCTGCTGGAATAAGAACCACATCACCAAGCTTGGCCTGCATCTTAAAATCTCCTGAAGTAATAGTAGTTTCTCCTTCTAAAAACACCAATATCACAAACGAATCTATAGAAGAATAATCTTTCTTCATTTCGCTATCAATCACCATTCTATTGGTCTCAAAGAAAGGACATTCCACAATAGCAGAACTCTTATTCAGCTCTATAGGCTTGTTAGATTTGTATTCATCATAAAATTTATAATCAATAGCATCTACAGCCTCTTCTACGTGCAGCTCTCTTTTGTTTCCCTTATCATCAGTTCTATCGAAGTCATAAATACGATAAGTCACATCAGAGCTCTGCTGTATTTCTGCCAGCATTATTCCTTTTCCAATGGTATGTACCCTACCTGCAGGTATAAAGAATACATCATCTTCAGCCACTTTTTCTTTATTGAGTATATCGGTTAGCTTTCCACTATTGAAGTGTTCCAGATAAGATTCTTTGTCTACCTCTTGGTTAAAGCCTGTGATGAGTGTGGCGTCTTCATCAGCTTGAATGATATACCACATTTCGGTTTTCCCGAAAGAATTATGCCTTTCCTTAGCCAGCTTATCATCAGGATGAACTTGTATAGAAAGGTCTTCATTGGCATCTATAAACTTAATCAGTAGCGGAAATTGTCCTCCGTAAGTTTCATATACCTTTTTACCTAAGAGTTTATCTTTATAGTTAGCGATAAGCGTAGTAAGTGGCTCGCCTTCCAGAGGTCCATTGGCCACAAAAGAAACATTGCCTTCTACTCCTGAAAGCTCCCAGGTCTCTCCACAGTTTGGCAGTGGAGAATAATCCTTATGAAGCACATCTTTTATTTTTGTACCACCCCAAATTTTATCTTTAAAAATGGTCTTGAACTTAAATGGATACAATTGCTCTGACATATAATAATAAGTTAGTCGATTTGCGTATAAATTTTGTTATAACGAACACTGTATAGAAACAGGTAGAAGTAACAAATTACAGGTATTAAAAATGAATATCCCAAAGTAAAATGATCTGCTACCAGCCCTTGAAGTGGCGGAATGATTGCCCCTCCTAAAATAGCCATAATTAATAAAGATGATCCCTGACTGGTATATTTCCCTAAGCCTTGAGTAGATAAAGAAAATACATTTGACCACATAATGGAGTTAAACAAACCAATAGATAAAATAGGCCACACCATCATACCGGGTACTTCTAAGATAGTAATTACCAGGAATGAGATATTCACTAGTGCAAATACACCCAGCATCAATCTATCATTTTTACCTATCAAAAGGAAAAGAATAAGGTTGATGCCTATAAATATAAAATAAGGCCACATTTCACTAATATGTAAACCAGACAAGTATACTATAAGCGGAGTTATTAAAGCTATTATACCTAGTGACAATAAGATCTTCTTCTTTATAGGCTCGTCGTTAATATTGATCCCTCCTAAAAAGCGGCCGATCATGGCACCACCCCAATAGTAGTAAGCCAGGTATTTGCTAGCTTCCAAATGATCAAGGCCTAAAACATTTTCGTACCCTAAATACCCTATCATTAAACTACCTACGGCCACTTCTGCTCCTACATAGCAAAAGATACCCAACATCCCCCATCTTACCTGAGCAAATTTTAAAATAGTAAAACCATGATTGGTATCATCATCATTTTTAAAAGAAGGAATCTTACTAAGAGAAAATAACAAGGCCACAACTATGAACAATCCGCTCAGCATTAAATATGGCATTTTTACGTTTTCGGCGGTAAGCACACCATCAGTGGCAAAAAACTTAAATATAAAAAAGCCTCCTACTACAGGAGCTAAAGTAGTACCTAACGAATTAAATGCCTGAGTTAAGTTCAGTCTTCCAGAAGCTGTTTCGGGCTTACCCAAAAGAATTACGATAGGGTTACATGATATTTGTAAAACTGTTAATCCTAAACCAAGCACAAACAGGGCTAACAAGAATAAGCCATATGCTTCAGCCATAGAAGCAGGCACAAACAATAGACAACCTATACTTGATAAAATCAAACCAAAAGTAATGGTCTTTTTATAACCAATTTTATTAATAGGATCGCCTAAACTAAGAGACGCTATAAAATACGCTAAAGAACCAATAAAATAAGCCAGAAAGAAAGCACTTTGTACCAGTAAAGACTGAAAGTTTGATAGTTCAAAGACCTCCTTCATGTAAGGAATAAGAATGTCATTCATGGAGGTTATAAAACCCCACATAAAGAACAACAGCGTAAGTATGGCTAACGCATTCGTATTTTTATTCATAAGTATTAGTAATAAGTATTCAATCGATTACCAAAGGTAATACATTGGCATAAATTTAAATATTTTTAAGCTAAATCGTTTTAATAAACCAGAATCTTATACTACCAACCTGAGCTGAACCCATCTTTAATAGCGGAAAAATACTTTTCCAAATCAAATCTGTACAGTATAGGAGCCTTATGACCTACCCCTTCCCTTTTCTGATTAGTATCTATTAATATGCCGTAGGCTAGCATTTTTCTCCTGAAATTTCGTCTATCAAGCTTGCTTTGCAATAATGTTTCGTATAAAGCCTGTAGTTCTGGCATAGTAAATAATTCTGGCAGAAGGTTGAATCCTATGGGTTGATAGTTTAATTCCTTCTTTAAGGTTTGATGTGCTTTTCCTATAATGGACTCATGGTCTATAACTAATTTTGGAAGATCATTTATAGGCACCCAGCTACAATAATCAGAAGTAGCGTCGGGTATCGGCAGCTTTACTTTGGAATATTCTACTAAGGCATAATAACCTATAGAAACATAGCGCTGCTTAAACCATTCCTCCATGGTAGGGTCTATCACTCCCATTTCTACTAAATCAGAAGCATGTTTTGGATCCTGCCTACTCACACTACCGAAGGAATGAAACTGATGTAAAAAAATATCAGTCAGGCCAGTTCTCTCTTGAAGAACAGCTTTGGCTTCATCATCAACATCTTTATCCTTTCTAACAAACCCACCAGGCAGTGCCCAGACGTCCTTGTTTTTCAACTTCATCAAGAGCACTTTGAGCTGATTATCTTGGAACCCGAAAATAACACAATCAAGAGAAACGCCAGAATGAAAATTAATAGTATTAATCTTATACACCTTATTGCTTATTTAACCACAAAGGTGCCGAAATTTTAAGACATTCTCTAATAACTTATATATCATATAGATAAAGTTGAAAGGTATTAACTCTTTTCTGATTCAATAAATAATACTATAATCTTCTTTATTTAATTAAAAGTAGTACCTTCGCATTTCAATAATTTTAAAATATGACTCTAAAAGCGATATTCACTTCAACTTCTACTCCGCACTGATGCATTAGCATCCGCATGAATATTTTGCTGATTTCATATTTATCATAATACGCTATTTCCTAATAAGTATATAATACATCCTTTTTATTTGAACTTTTATAAATGAAAAAGTATCTCAACCTTTTTGATCTTACACAACGTGTAGACTACAAAACGGAAGTACTTTCTGGTATGACCGTTGCTATCGCCCTTATACCAGAAGCCGTGGCCTTTGCGCTAATGGCTAAACTTTCACCACTCACAGGCTTATATGCAGCTTTTGTAATGGGCCTTATCACCTCTATTTTTGGAGGACGACCCGGCCAGATCTCTGGTGCCACCGGAGCTGTAGCGGTGGTAATCGCCTCATTGGCGGTTAGCCATGGCGTAGAATACATTTTTGCCACTGTGGTGCTGGCAGGCCTTATACAAATGGCTGCAGGTTTCCTTAAGCTTGGCAAACTAATTCGTCTGGTTCCACAACCTGTGGTATACGGTTTTGTAAACGGACTGGCATTTATCATTTTCACAGCACAACTAGCCCAGTTTAAAGACGCAGATGGGAACTGGCTTACTGGTGAGCCTCTTTATATCATGCTGGGTTTAGTTTTAATAACCATGCTAATTATCTGGGGGTTACCAAAAATAACTAAGGTAGTTCCGGCCTCTTTAGTAGCCATTTTTGCCATTTTTGGTATAGTAGCCGCTTTTAACATTAGTACCAAAACAGTAGGTGATTTGGCTTCCATAGAGGGAGGCTTCCCTCCTTTCCACATCCCCAATATTATATACAGTTTTGAAACCTTAAAGGTCATATTTCCATATGCCTTAATTATGGCAGGTGTAGGGCTTATAGAAAGTTTACTTACACTAGATATTATTGATGAAATTACTGAAACAAGAGGACGTGGAAATAAAGAAGCTGTAGCTCAAGGTATGGCTAATGTAGCCTCCGGCTTTTTCTCAGGTATGGGAGGTTGTGCTATGCTCGGTCAAAGTCTTATTAATATATCTAACGGTGCCAGAGCAAGACTGTCTGGTATAGTAGCTTCTGTATTACTCCTTATGTTTATTATGTTTGGCGCTAACCTGGTAGGAAAACTACCTATGGCAGCCCTTACAGGACTTATGATCATGGTATCTATAGGTACTTTTGAGTGGGCCAGTTTAAAGATCTTTAACAAGATGCCTAAGTCAGACATATTTGTGATGGTAATGGTTACGCTAGTGACTATAGTACTTCATAACCTGGCTCTTGCCGTTATCATAGGGGTTATTATAGCTGCTCTCGTATTTGCTTGGGACAATGCCAAACGCATTAGGGCCAGAAAAAGCATTGATGCTAATGGTGTGAAACACTATGAAATAAAAGGACCATTATTCTTCGGATCTATAACGGCCTTCAACGATAAGTTTGACATTGCTAATGATCCAAAAGAAGTGATCATAGATTTTGCAGAAAGCCGCGTGGTAGATATGTCGGCTATAGAGGCTTTAAATAAAATTACCGAACGCTACCAAAAAGCTGGAAAAACAGTTCATTTAAAACACCTCAGCCCAGACTGTAAGGAGCTATTAAAAAATGCAGACCGAATTATAGATGTGAACGTTATGGAAGACCCTGACTACCATCTCGCCACTGATAAACTGGCATAATCAATAAGAATGCAAAAAAATAGGCTGGTGATTATCACCAGCCTATTTTTTTGATGAAAATTATTAATCATTGCCGTAAGCACGATCTAAAAATTCATATCGGGCATCATTCTGAGCTTCTTCTACCTGAGATTCAGCATTGATAATCATAACCGGAGGAGTACCATCTTCTGCCTCAGCAGCCGGCCATTGCGGGACACTACCATTATTAGGATCACCAGTTTTAATAAAATTGGCAAAGAACTGCTGCATCACTTCTGATGTCTTCTTATCATCCTCTGTCCATTTAAAATCATCCATTAAACGTAGGTTACCCATGCAATAGGGTATCTCAGAAGCATGTGGAGCTCCGATGGGGGCTTGCTTTTCATTAGGTCCTTTGGGTCTTATTTGCGAAAACAAATACCTGTACACTGGCTGATCACTATTTTTACGATGAAGATCAAACCACTTCCATGTACTGTAAGATATAAACCTGTCAGATGCTAAAGCGGTAGCCGAAAGTTCTATTTCCTCTTTACTGGTATGCGGGTATAATTTAAGCACCTCTTCGTAATCAGTTGGGTAAGCTTGTTTTACATTTTTAATATATGCTTCCTCTGTATAAGGCTGCCCCTGCATAAAGGCAATACCTGGTATTTCGGCAGAATTCCATCCTAATAATAAAGGTACCTGAGCCTGCTCGCCGGCATTAAATATTTCAGGCAATGTTTTGGGAAAGAAATAGCCATCTATTACTGAAGGAAAACCAAACAAACCAGATTTTTTATACTTTTCAAATATTTCATCTGTACTTGCATTACGTAATTCTTTCAATGACTTATAACCCGCTTTAGTAGCGAATTCCATTCCTATGGTCTCTGCTTCTTTCAAAGAAACAGGAGAAAGAGTAGGATTAATGGCAGCACCACTCTCACCTATAGCTCCAGCTATTAAATGACGAGATAGTGGAGAAGCCATTTGTGAACTTACCGAAATAGAACCAGCTGATTCTCCGGCTATAGTCACTTTATCGGGGTCTCCGCCAAAGGCCTTAATATTGTCTTTCACCCACTGTAAAGCTGCTGCCTGATCTAACAAACCGTAATTGCCAGATGCCTTATAAGAGGCCTCTGCGCTCAGTTCCGGGTGTGCAAAGAACCCGAAAAGATTAAGTCTATAATTCACAGTAATAACCACTATTCCTTTTTGAGCCATAGAAGCCCCGTCATAGCGAGGCTCTGAGCTGCCACCAGCAACATAACCACCTCCATAAAAGTAAACCAACACAGGTAAAGCATCGTTCTTCTTTCTATCTTCTGGAGCCCAGACATTGAGGTATAGACAATCTTCACTCATCTCTTCAGAGCGAAATACAATATCTCCGAAAACATCGGTCTGTACGGGGGTGGCTCCAAATTTTTTCACCTCTTTGGTGCCTTTCCATTTTTCTAATGGCTGTGGTGCTTTCCACCGAAGATCTCCAACAGGCGGCTGTGCATATGGAATACCTAAAAACTTATCGACATGCTCCTTTTGGTCATTAAAGCCTTCTATCTTGCCATTCTGTATGGTAAGACTCACAGAATGAGGCTTTTGAGCAAGTATACTCTGTATTGAGAATACACTTAAAACAAATAATGCTAGTATAATTTTCATCACGAGATTAATTAGTTAACAATTACCAAAACTAGTAATAATAGGAAAAACTGCTGCTTTAGTAAAAAGTTATTAGTAAGAATAAATGCAAAAAGGGGCCGAAGCCCCTTTTTCTACCTAAACGCTAACTATTTAGAAACCTATTACAGCCTCTACATTAAAGCCATCAAATTTTCCGTCTTGATATTTAGTTCCAATCCAGCCATCATCTTCGTATTGTTGGTTAACATACTCCACTTTAGCCATGATATTGTCTGTTAAATACCATCCTCCACCTATATTAAATCTATTTACTGTAGAAGTTGGTGCTCCATCATTAAACTCTCCACTTACAGTATTATATCTACCTCCTACATATAGTTGATCATCACCTCCAAATCTGTAGATTAATTCAGCAGCTAGTTGAGTAAATCCTCCGTCTGCTACACCATCAGAAGTATGCTCATAGATACCGAAGAACTCAAGTCCTTGATATTTCACAAAGGGATTGATTTGAAAGGCAGTTAACTGTGCATTTCCTCTATTTCTAATAGGATTTAATCTACCGTCGAAGTCAGTTCCTCCTTCACCTACTGTGTGCATTACATAGTAATATCTTGCTCCACCACGGTCACCACCATAAAGGAAGGCTCCATTAGACTTACCTTGGTTAGTGTATAGTGAACCTGTTAACCTTACTCTTAAATCATCATTCAACTGCTTATCGTAACCTAATTTTCCGAAGAAAGAAAGCTTGTTGTCAGTATTATCATCCACTACCACATTTTGGTTAAGTTTACCATTTGTAATACCTACTACTGCTAAGAATCCGTTGTACTGACCTGTTACTTCAGCAAAAGCCTCAGTAGAGAAAGCATCCATAATGTAGTTACCTACAAATGGGTTATAAATAGCTCTAGCATTATCACTTCTTCTGAAGTGGGCATCTCCGTAGTTAAACTCATCCAAACCAATTCTTATGGTAGTGTATTTCATTACTCCTTCTAAGAACCCCGGTTTAATGAAGTCTAATTTATCCATTTGGATGTGGCCACCTTTCACCCAAGATTCTTCGTGGTGTCTTGCAGAAAGATAAGTTCTTAAGTGCATTCTAACCCCATCATAGAGTTGAACATCTATGTTTAAGTTGGCATTGGGTAAGTTCAGGTTAGTTCCTAAATCTACCAGGCTATCTCCTGCATTTGACTGGTCAAGCGCTTGAAATTGCATAGCAAAATCTCCCCCTACTCTTACTTTCATACCGGTGTATGGTACAGTATCTTGCTTTCCTGTTTCAAAAACATTTACCCCTGCTCTACCTGCCGGACGGTAAAACTGTAATTCTCTATTTTCTTGGGCGTATCCTAAGCTAGCTAAGCCAGCGAAAAAGATCACTAATGCTAATTTTATGGACGTTTTCATTGTAGTATAAGTTAAAAAATTGTTGATCTTATTAATTGAAATCTAAATAGTTGCTAATTAATTGAGTGCTTATTTGGTGTATTGAGCATTGAATTCAACTGTTATCTCATCACCTGTTTTTACAGTTCCCATTAAGGCTGTGGGAGGATCTATTTTAAAAGAACTCATTTTAAAAGTGTATTTACCTTTAAAGGTTACTGTATTACCTGATACCGTAGCTGTTACAGGCATAGTGATAGTTTTAGAAACCCCAGCCAAGGTAAGCGTACCGGTAGTGGTTAGCTTGTTACCACTAGTGCTGCTCACTGATTTGAAAGCATATTTTATAGTAGGATGATCATCAGTTTTTAAAGCTTCATAAGCATTCTTATCCATAGATGATTTACCACTTTTTAGGGTTTCAGCTTTTAACTCTATTGAAAGGGCTTTGATATTAACGTCACTTCCACTCACTTCCAAATTAGCCTTCCCACTCACCTGCTCGGCTGTCATCTCCCAATCATGCAAGGTAGATGTTCCTAGCACTTCCACTTTAGACGCTTTGTTATTTAAAGAATAAGACTGAGCCATACCTGTTAGTACAGCCATACTGAATATTAGTGTTAGATAGATTGATCTTTTCATAACGTTCTTTGTTTTTGTTGGTACAATGATACAGGGAGATGTGCAGGTAAAACATGACCAGAGTCAGGTGATAAAATGATTTAGCATAAGCGAAACCATTCTTTTTATTGACAAAAATCAGTTATAAAAAAAGCTCTCTGATAACGAGTACCAGAGAGCTCCAATAAAACCTAAATACCAAATTAATCCATTAAACGAGTACCTTAAATCTCTCAAAAGCCATTCTTTCCAACTCTTCTCTATGATCAGGGTGAGATATAGAAATAAGGTCGTGAGCTCTTTGTTTTAGATTTCTTCCAAACAAATTAACCACTCCATATTCTGTAACTATATAATGAACATGTGCTCTTGTAGTGGTAACTCCTGCTCCTTCCTTGAGGTAAGGAACAATTTTAGATATACCTTTATTAGTAACAGATGGCATAGCAAAAATAGCTTTACCATCAGGAGACAAGGAAGCTCCTCTAATAAAGTCCATTTGCCCTCCTACACCAGAATATTGCCTTTTGCCAATAGTATCCGCACAAACCTGGCCGCATAAGTCTATCTCTATGGCGCTATTGATGGCCGTTACCTTAGGGTTTCTTCTTATGATAGAAGTATCATTGGTATAAGCCGCCTCTTTCATGTCTACCAATGGATTATCATCCATAAAGTCATACAGTTTTTGTGTGCCTACTGCAAAGCAACTCACAATCTTACCTGGTTTCACCATTTTGTTTTCCCCTGTGATTACCCCTGCCTCTACCAGCGGAAGCACCCCATCAGAAAACATTTCGGTATGAATACCCAGCTTTTTATGGCCATGAAGGTTAGCTAATACCACATTAGGAATACCTCCTATACCCATTTGCAGGGTGGCTCCATCTTCCACCAGGCTAGCTACATACTTTCCTATTTTCTCTTCTATTTCTGTAGGAGCTTTGGCACTGGAACTATGTAAAGGAATATCTACCTCAATAGCATAATCAATTTTGCTCACATGGATAATACCATCTCCATGGGTTCTGGGCACACGTGGGTTAATCTGAGCAATTACCATTTTGGCACTTTCCAAACCAGGAATTACCACATCTACCGAAGTACCCAAAGAACAGTAACCATGCTTATCTGGTGGCGACACCTGGATAATGGCAACATCTAGAGGTAAAATATTTCTTCTGAAGAGCAAGTGTACTTCGCTTAAAAAGATAGGAATATAGTCTCCAAAGCCACTGTTGGTCGCTTCTCTTACGTTTTTACCTACAAAACAACTATTAATTTTAAAAGAAGATCTATACGGCTCCAATGCATAAGAGGCTTCTCCTTCAGTATGCATATGTATTACCTCTACATCTTCAAATTCCTGATACCTTTGGCAAAGCGCATCTACTAGTACGGTAGGAGTCATAGCTGCTCCTTGTATCAAAATTCTGTTGCCTGATTTTATATCTTTTACGGCTTCTTCTGGCCTAACGATTTTTAGTTCATTTTTCATAAGTAATGACAGGTTTGCACATTTATAAATAAGAGGTAATTCTCCTCCTTTCTATTCCTCAAAGCTAAATGTACGCCCTGCCTCAACCTATGACTTCTATCATGATTCTAGTTGAAAACCGTCAGGTGGGTGTGGGAATACTGAGAATAATATTATATCATTTAATGAGTCAAAAAGAATTATTAAACCCACACTCTATAGCAGCTCTAAATAGAAAAGAGCCGTACCAATAAGGTTGATACGGCTCTAAACTTCCTCTATTTATAATATAAAAATGGAGTCTTATAAAAGCTTTGAAGACTTCTCTTGCTATAGGCTTATAGCTTTAGTTAATTTAAACTAATATCACTCATTCCCACTTCTAGTTCTCCGGTACTACTGTCTCTAATCTCACCATTATGTATACTTCTAGCCGACCTATTCTTAGATCTTTTAACTTTGTCCTTACTTACACTCCACTGACCCGATGCTGATCCAGAACTTTTCCCTCCGTCAACTTTGACCGTCACCTTTCCTCCTACTCCTTCAGCCATTCCACTAATAAGATAAGTTCCAATTTTAGCTCCATTACTCAAAGATCTCCACCCTACTTCTGTTCCTTCTTCCATCCTTTTGATCTCTGTAATAGTACCTCCTTTTGCCTTCTTACCCCATTTATTGTAAGACTCATTCCAACACCTCCATCTAATTTCTGCTGAGTAAATAGGTCCATTCTGTACCTTTCTATATTGGACTCTTTTAATACTACCATTTGGATTTCTTAAAGGATATTCAATTTCATCCCTTGCTGCCAATTTTCCACTATTTACATTTAGCACTTCTCTTTCATATATTCTTTTAGATACAGGGCTTTTAAAACTAAATTCATCCAAAACATCAAGATTATTATAGTTTTCATGAATTTTAGCAGTCTCTTCCAAATCTACTGTACCTGATTCTCCATAGAACAAATATAACTCCCAAGAATTGTCTACTTTCTTATAGATAGCCTCATGATCTACCTTATAGATTTCTCCTTCAACTTCTATTTCATAATTATTATCAATTACTGCAATTTGATAAGGATCAAAATAGTGAGATAAGGTTTCATACATCTTTTTATTTAAAGTAATTACTCCGTTAGTGGTTTCTTCAAGGTTATTGAGATAATCATCATGCTCGTCTAACGTCTTAAATGAATACGAGCTGTGTACAAGGTCAGGATCTAACCTTACGGTTACAGAATATTCGTCAGACATCTCATAGCTTACTTCCTGTAAATCTTTAGATAAACCTTTTTCATTTTGATCATCTTCACAGGACATCATAAACATGGCCAGCAAAATAGCGGCAAGACAGGCCCAGTTGGCCATTAGTTTTAATGGTTGATTTTTCATCATTTTAAAATTAAGGTTGACTCTTTGATTAAATTATATTTCTGTTTCGCAGGTCCTTGTTTCGTTATCATCACATCTGCACCAGTGTAGGTTTTGCATATAAGTGATACCGAATGTACAGGTGACATTTACACAGAATTCGAAGGTCTTAGAAATCTTGTTTTCATTACTTTCTGTTTTGTCATAAGAAATAGGTAAATATACAATGTCGCCAAGAGCCTCCTGAGAGTATTCACCCTCTATCTTTAATCTAACTTGCTTGGTTTTGGCGGCAGTCCAGAGCCCTAATCTCTTCTTTTGATGTTTGGTTCTTGCTCCTACAGATGAAAATAAATTTCCCAGCTGATTTTTAAAGATTTCACCTTTGAGCCTCTTCCTGTTCTTTTTAGAATACTTATTTTCACAGGTTTCTATTCGCCTTCCTGTTTTCATATCGTATTGAACTATTGTCTTCACCACCGGAGATTTCTCTGCCTTGCCTAATTCAATAGCATTTTTAAATTCAAGTAATGAAGATTTTAAATCGGATTTATCTGCCAGTTCCTTTTCAAACAACTGATCATCAGTAAGTTTCATAAGCTTACCTTCTACTACTACTAAACCCTCTGCATTAAAGAGTGTAGCTATTAGGTGATCATCTACCAGTGGCAATAATTCAGTTTCATCATTTATCTTTCTTAATGAATACAAATGCTTGTTTGCAGCTAATAGGTCCTCTAACTCTGAATCATCACCAGCACGGCTCAGCAGGTCTTCAAAGTGAGCATATGAGGATCTTAAAGATTTAAAATCCTTAAACTGAGATTCCCATTCATTCAGATTATCCTGATTATTTTTAAGATAATTCAATGTAGATTCGAAATCAGCATGTGTTTTAAAAACTAATAGGCCATTTTGAAAGCTTAGTGGCTCATCCGATGGTTTCGCAGCATCCTGAGAATCTTCGCAGGAAGTGAAACAGCTAGCTAAAAGCAATAGCATAGCGCTGAAAAAAAGTGTTGTTCTTTTCATGAAATAAAGTTTAAATTATAGTGTTGATTAATATTCAGAATTAGTAGTTGGCAGCGGCTATTACTGCCTGCTCTGCATCAATGATTCCATAGCCATAGTTATTGCTTGGTCCACTGGAGAACCTTTTATAGCTGCCCGAATTTCTCATAATATTCACTACCTGAGCCTTAGTAAGATCAGGGTTGGCAGACCAAATAAGTGCGGCTATTCCAGACACCGTTGCGGAAGCGGCCGATGAGCCCAGCGCTTTTTTGGAGTTAGCGTTGGTTCTGTTTAGACCTAAGGCATAGTCTCCATCTGATTTTCTTTTTAGATATACGGCAAAATCCACATGATCTCCTTTGGCATTGTGTACACCATCAGAATTAATCACTTCCAGGTTTATTCCATTAGGATCAGATTGCGGATCATAAACCACTCCTGTAGCAGCTATGGTTTTACTATAACTGGCTGGGAATATTTTAAGGCCAAGTACACTGCCAGCGGCACATACTATTAGCTTACCTTTACTATCAGCATAGTCTAGGGCATCTTTCATATCATCTCTACCATTGAGCCTGCCTACAGAGATATTTATTACTCTCACATCAGGATCATCGGCCAGCTTTTTCACGGCCTTTACAAAAGCCTTGCGCTCTTTAGTGGTTTCGATAATCACCCCATTAGCTATTTTCACACTATGCAAATCTGCCCGGGGAGCTATGCCTACCATGGCTCCTATGCTATTTCTCGGTGCTGTCATTTGGCCTGACATAGAAGTTCCATGACCACAATCATCGTAAGGATGTCTATTTTTCTTAAACAAAGCCTCTGTAGTTCTCGAAAGCTTCACCGTTCTGCCACTACCAAAGTTTGCTCTAAGCTGATTCTGATTTTCGCCTATCCCTGTATCCACTACACCTATCATAATATCCTCACCTTCTGCATAACTCCAGGCGGCAGGAATGTTATGCGTATACAGGTGCCAGGAAACCTTGTAATTAGTACCAGCAGGTATGGTATAGCGGTCAGCCTGGTTGGCATAATTTTCATCGTCAGCACAGCCACTACCACTACTGGCCTGCCTTCCATTTATCATTTCATTCGCTTCCAAATCAAAGCCATCTGGCTCTATGTACCTAACAGTGGGCAACTGCCTGAGCTTAGCCAACATTCCATAATCAGTGATAGTAGCCCAAATCATAGGAAAACCATCATAGGATTCGAATGAAATGGATGATTTGTCATCATTGATATAATTCAGGTAGGCCTTTGTATACTCCTTAGCATAGGTCAGTTCGTCCATACCTGCTACTGCAGCCTCTGCAGCTAATGATTCTACAGCCTCTATTCCTATCGTTACCGCGCCATCACCTGCTAAGACTGCACTCCACAAAGTATGGTCGCTAACATTTCTCCAGGGAGACTCCTCAGTGGCCAATGCAGGAATTATGCGATTGATCTCCCTTATGCTTAAAGCTTCCTTTGAATTTTCTTCAACAAGAATATTAGGAAAGCTCATTTTGGACACAGGATCTACGACCATATTATGGTCGGGTTCTGCTATCATGGAATCGTTACAACTCCATAAGATAAGAGTGCCTAGTAACAAGAGAAGAGGATGAGTTTTTATAGTTAAGTTCATAATGGTTGATTAATTATGAACCGAAGGTATTGATAGATTGAGTGTTAAGAAAATCAAATATCACTATTAAATCAATATTTATTATTAAAACTTCAATATAATGATACTATAACAACCACTGAATTCCATAATACAATTTATTTAATCTTAATTTTATTAGATAATAAGAAGGATATTAGTATTAAATTGAGTAATTTGTGATAATCAATAATACTAAACCCATATTATTAAAAATCAATAATGAGTATTCAGGTAGATATTTTCGATTACCTCAAATCAACTAGAAACGATTCTTTATTAGTGGCTGAACTGGGTGATTTACTTGCCATTAGCACTGATAGCGTCTACCGAAGGCTCCGTGGAAACACCGACTTAAACCTTGATGAACTTTCCAAAATTTGCAACCATTTTAATATCTCCATAGATTCGTTTATTTGTAAGAATCCTTCTAAGGTAGATTTTCAACCTGTATGGCATAATAATCTCGAGTTTAACTATGTCGAGTATCTTCGGAATTTAAAAACCGAAATGAATATTCTTTCTGATATACCTAATTGCAGGTTGTTCTATTCATCAAAGGATCTGCCATTGTTTTACAATTTATTGATACCGGAGCTATCTGCCTTTAAAGGTTTTTTCTGGGAAAAATCAGTAGCACAGCTACCCCACCTTCGAAACGCAAAGTTTAGTGTCGAAAATATTGATGAAGAAAGCGTAAGCATGGCGGAAGACATCCTTACCTCATATAATAATATTAACACTTCTGAACTATGGAATGATGGTGTACTTACGAGTACGCTCAATCAAATCCAATTTTATAATGATTCCGGATTTTTTTCTAACGACAATGATTTTAACATCCTGATAGAAAAACTGCAATTGCTCATTGATCACTGCGAAGAACAGGCTGACAGTGGAGTCAAATTTAAACTTGGTGATCAGCCGGATTCAACCTTGAAAAATTATTTCCTTTACCACAGTGATATCCTCATAGGTGATAATACTATTATTTTAGATCTGAATAGCCAGTTTTCTGTATATAAAGCTCACAACATAATAGATAACATGGTTACTCACCATGAAAATTTCTGCAAAAGAACGCTTCAAATGTATGAGAATTTTTTATCCACAGCTACACTCATTAGCAGCACCAATCAAAGGGAACGCATACGATTTTTTAACCGCCTCAGAGAAAAAGTAGAGGTAGTGAGCAACCTGACAGTATAAATGTTTTCTAAAAGAAGCTAAAACCGCATTTCTTCACCATCTTCGGGAATGATAACATAATCGTTCAGTTGATTTTGATCAACAAAGGCTTTGAGGTCTTTTCTACTCAACGCACAGTGATTGATAGCTTCCATATGGATAGCAATGATAGTAGCCTTAGGTAATAGCTGGTGTACCCTCAGAACATCCTCCTGCCCCATAATAATATTTCCAAAACCATTTACCTGAGCATTACCTGTATTCATAATAACTATATCTGGCTCATGCTTCATCAAAGCTTCTTCCACCTCATCAATCCAAATAGTATCGCCTATTAAGTAAATCGTTTTTTCATTGGCCTTTTTAAAAACATATCCTGATACGCTGCCCATTCTGGCTGCCATTTCAGGCACTTCAAACAAGTCATCAGAACCATGTTGGCAAACCGTTTTAAATATTTGCATCTCTCCCCATTGATTTTCCTGTTCTAAAACATTCACTTTAGAAAACCCATCGGCTTTTACTTTTTCGGCATCATCTTCATTCTGAACATAAACAGGTGTTTCTTTAGGCAGCCGTTCAGCTGCTACTGCATCCCAATGATCAGGATGTAAATGAGTGAGCAGTACCAGATCAGGCTTAAGCCAGGTGTGAGGAGGCAAAGGTAAATCAACCAATGGATTTCTTAGCTCAGCACGGTAAGTACCAGGGAAACCAGGGTAAGCACCTTTATCGGCGAACATAGGATCTATTAAAAAGCGAGCGCCTCCATAGTGCACAAACAACGTCGCATTTCTTACTAATTGTATCTTTATTGGGTCTGACATAGCTATAATATTTGTATCATTAAAAAGCCCTAGTATTCAATGAAAGTAGACACCACAATGTTTAGTTAAATCAGGGATAAACTTATTGGTAAAATCTCTTCCAAAAACTATTTCTGAAGCCACTGGAATTTTCAGAAAAGTGCTTACTAGAACAACCTATAATCACTTACGGTTAGCAGACTAGAATGTTAATAAATTGTAGCCCTCCCAAAATAGCCATCTAGCACTTCAGAAAGATTGAAAAACTATCGTTCCCAATTTCTTAGTGGTAGTTCATTTCCATAAAATACTCCTGTAAGTGGAAGACCTCTGAATAATATTTTTCATCAATTGAAAAAAAGAAAAATAAGTCACGAAATGGATCCTGCTTATACTACAAGCAGCCAGGTGTTTAAATGTCTTTGATAAATTAATAAATATCCCCTTTCGTCGACATATCCCTGGATTTTAGGGAGTGGTAATAGCTAATGTAAGATGAATGTAAAAGCGGATTTTGGTTGAATAAAACTATAACCACGGCTCAAGATCCCCTTAATAATTATGGCATACTACACCCGGGAAGCCCCCAATCTAAACCCAGCGTAGAAACTACGGGGCTCACGTAGGGAATATTTAGAGAAAGTCCTCTTAATATCAGTAGTGCTCCCATGACAAGTGCTAACGCTGGGATTACATATTGAATAGAAAATGCTTTCCGCCCTTTAATAAAAGAAAGTAGTCTGGTGATACCGAACATCATAGGCCAGGTTCCCAGGCCAAAGCCCAACATCACTAAAGCTCCGCCCTGGATTGTACCCGTAGCTACACTTACTGATAAAACCATATACACCAGACCACAGGGTAAAAGACCATTCAACATGCCTATAACATAATAGGTGAATGGGTTCTTACTTTTTAAAACCTTCTGCAAGTTTTTGCGAAGGGGTTGAATTACTTTTCCGTACATAGGAGATTGTAACAGCTTGTGCTGATATCTGGGGAACAGGGCAAAAATAATCACTACGATTCCCATAATTACTGACAAGCCTTGCTGCCAGCCAAAAATAGATAAACCACGACCTAATAAACCAAAAGTCACACCTAGTAAAACATACGTGGTTAATCGACCAGAATTATAGATTAATTGCTGCAAAAAATTACGTTGACCATTCACCGCCATGGATAATGGTCCACACATAACAGCACAATGAACACTACCTATAAACCCAGCCAAAAATCCAGATAACATCACAATCCCCAGTTTAATTTCTCACTTAAATAACTATACTTTGTTCTTCGTAATATTCCTTTCCATCTTTATTCCAGTTGATTTTAATCTTCCATAAGCCTTTTTTGAAAGTAGTAAGATCAAAATTCTGAGCTCCACTATCATTTAGCCTGATATTGTACTTTTTATCCAGAGAAGCATCTGAGGGTCTGAAAAAATGGATTTCTCCCTTGTTAATGGTTTTATTCGGAATATTTAATGATAACACGGAACTGTTGCGGTCAAAATCTACCTGCATCTGATCTCCCCCGAGAGTGCTCGCATTCTTTATACGGTCTATCTGATCCTGATAAGCAATTTCCTGCACATAATAGTCTTGAGCTACCAGACTTACATCTTGTCTCATACAAATGGTAATCATGGTGGCTATAAGAGCAACAAAGCACGCAAATACTATAACTATTCTTGTTCCCCAGTTCATTGTTTTATGATTTTTTGTTTTCTGATCATTAAAATAACTTCTACCGCTAATTAGACTTACCTACAGGACCTAAAAATTTGGTGCCTGTTTTTTCTACAAGCTTTCCATCTTTATATACCCCTATGGTAAGGCTCGTCTTTGCGGACTTTATCTTATCAGTAGGTATTTTAATAAAATATACACCCTCTGAAAGACCATTCGATGGCACTAGCTGATCACCTTCTCCTACTTTGGTTATTTCAGCTTCCGGTTCATCCTCTACACGTAGCTCCAGCGTCATATCCTCAAAAGTTTTGTTTACAAACTGAATATTATAGAGGTTAGTGATATGACCATCATCTGTGCGCTGATAGAGCTGTCCTGGCACTTTCAACACTGTAGTTTCTATCTCTGATCTGCTGGCTAGAGAAAAACCTAATATACCCAGTAATAACACCAGCACTACAGAATAAGCAGCTGCTCTTTTGGTAAAGATCTTTTGCTTCCCTTTTTCTATTGCTTCAAAAGAAGAGTAGCGGATCAAACCTGTAGGAAGATTCACTTTCTGCATCACATCATTACAAGCATCAATACAAGCGGTGCAGTTTACGCATTCTAGCTGTGTACCATTTCTGATGTCTATACCTGTAGGGCAAGCATGTACACAAAGCTTACAGTCTATACAATCACCCTTAGGTGCTTCTTCCTGCTTTTTCTTAAGTTTACCTCTAGGCTCACCCCGTACCCAGTCATACATTACTGCTATTGATTTTTTATCCAACAACACACCTTGAAGTCTGCCATAAGGACACACAGCTACACATGCCTGCTCTCTAAACCATGAAAAAACACCATAAAATATGCCTGTAAAAACCATCAGACCTATGAAACCACCCCAGTGTTCTGATGGTGACTGACTCACGATCTGTTTCACCTCTTCTATACCAATAAGATAGGCCATTACAGTGTGAGATATCATTAAAGAAATAATGATAAAAATGGTATGTTTGAGTAGCCTCTTCCCTATTTTCTGCGCATTCCAAGGCGCTTTTTTCAACTTTCTTTGCTGATTAGCATCTCCATCAATCCAGTACTCTATTTTACGAAACACCATTTCCATAAACAGTGTCTGTGGACAAGCCCACCCGCACCATACACGACCAAAAATTACGGTAAATAAAATCACAAAAACGAAAAATGTGATTAACAAAAGTGCTAAAAGGAAAAAATCCTGAGGCCAGAAAGCCTGGCCCAGGATTACAAACTTGCGCTCAAAAATATTAAGTAATAAAAATGGTCTACCATTTATTCTTATAAAAGGGCCAGAGAATAGTATGCTTAACAATATAATAGTAACTACTATTCTCCTATTATGGTAATGTCCAGATGGCTTTTTAGGATATACCCACACCCGCTTACCTTCTGCATCTACGGTTGCAATGGTATCTTTAAACTCCTCATCGTATTCATATAAGTTATCCAAACTAGCCTTCTTATTCATCTCTCAACAATTTTATATTATAAAGCAGCTTGTGCATCATCTGCAGATAACGAGTCGGCCTCCACAGCAGTAGAATCGACAGCATTATCAATAATTTCTACTTCTTCTCCTGATTGGTAAACTTCTCCCTGTGGGTCTTTAGCATTATCAGGGTTAGTGCCTGCCAAACTGATTACAAAAGAAGCCACGTTCTGCATTTGTGTAGGAGAAAGTAATGGTTCCCAAGAGATCATACCTTTTTCTGGAACACCATGCTTTATAGTAGCGAATACATTTTTGATACCACCACCATGTAACCAGTATTCGTCTGTAAGGTTAGGACCTATACCTCCACCACCATCTTCTCTATGGCACGCCGCACAGTTATTGATAAACACTTGTCTTCCTTTGCTTAAAAGTGCCGGATCATCAACCAGCTCTACGTTGGTTTCATCAATATTGCTTTTAGGCATATTTGCTTGTCTGAGCAAAGCCGCTTCCTGAGCTTCATTCATTTCTATGGCATATTCCTCTGAAGGCAAAGGCATGGTTCCGAACACATGATATACAGCCAGATATACTACAGCGAAAACAATACTCACGTAGAATATACCTTTCCACCATGGTGGCAAGTGGTTATCTAACTCTCTAATGCCATCATAATTATGATCAAGAATAATGGCTTCTTCTTCCTCTACAGGTACTGCGTCATTGGCTTGAGTAAGGAATTTGCTCCACCAGTTTGTCTTCACTGGCTCCTCAATTATTTCTCCACGGGCTTCTGCCTGTTTTCTGGCCTGGTCTTTTACCATAAACCTGAGCAGCTTGAGAATAATCATAGCCACCCTTAGCACTATAAGGGCTGTAACAAAAACAAACCCTACAACAACATAAAAGTATACAGACGTGGTGCCTGCTGAAGAAGCACTCTCTTGAGCCCATGCCTGCTGCCCTATCAGGAGCAGCATCATGGCTATCAATGGTCTTTTTAGTTTATATAAAATTCTACTCATGATTCTTCAGATTTTGCAGTGGACAATGTCACGTCATCAACCGGTAAATGCTTCATTTTGCTGATGTAACCTTTATCCGCTTTAATTACCCATAACACCAGGCAGATAAAGAATATGAAGAATATTGACAATGATATAATGGGCCATATCTCCACGCTGTGTATTTGTTCGAAATAATGCTTAAACATAGTCTTATTCGTTTGATGCTTCTAATTCAGATGATTGAGATTCCGTTTTTACGGTGATGTCAGTGCCTAATCGCTGTAAATAAGCAATAAGGGCCACAATTTCAGTTTCCGGCATTACTTCTATACCGTCCTGCTCCTTCAAGCTTCGAGCTATAAATTCAGCTTGTTCATCTAATACATCATTAGCTATATCTTCATAACCTTCCTCGTAAGGAACTCCCAGCGTACGCATTGCGCTAATTTTAGCTGCGGTGGTAGACTTATCAATGGTGTTTTCAAATAACCAAGGATAAGGAGGCATGATAGATCCGGCTGATACTGCTGATGGATCCAGCATGTGGTAATAGTGCCAGCTGTTAGGGTACTTTCCTCCTACTCTATGTAAATCAGGACCAGTTCTTTTAGACCCCCAAAGGAATGGGTGATCATAAACGAATTCACCTGCTTTAGAATACTCACCATAACGTTCTGTTTCTGATCGGAATGGTCTTACCATTTGAGAGTGGCAGCTCACACAACCTTCTCTTATATACAGATCTCTACCTTGAAGCTCTAGTGGAGAATAAGGCTTAACACTGCTTATGGTAGGTACGTTACTCTTAATAAGGAAAGTAGGTACCATTTCAATTACACCACCTATAAGTATGGCTACGGCTGTAAGTACGGTGAACAGTACTGGTTTTCTTTCAAGCACACTATGCCAGTGGCCTCCAACATGCTTCTTATGTTTCTCAAGCGGAGCAGCAGCGGCATCTTCATTAGCAATAAAGCTACCTCTCTTAGCAGTTTGGATTAGGTTAAAGGTCATCATAATAGCACCTATCAAGTATAACCCTCCACCTATTGCTCTTAGCATGTACATAGGAAGAATCTGAACTACTGTTTCAAGGAAGTTCTTATATTCTAAGAATCCATCAGGATTAAATTCTTTCCACATTAAACTTTGAGTGATACCTGCCACATATAATGGGAGCGCATAGAATATAATACCTAGCGTACCAATCCAAAAGTGTATGTTAGCCAGTTTAGTAGAGAATAGCTTAGTATCCCACATTTTAGGTACTAACCAATACAACATACCGAAAGTAAGGAAACCGTTCCATCCTAAACCTCCAATGTGTACGTGAGCAATGATCCAGTCAGTAAAGTGGCCAATGGCGTTCACGTTTTTAAGCGAAAGCATAGGTCCTTCGAAAGTAGCCATACCATAAGCGGTAACTGCCACTACCATAAATTTTAAAACGGGATCTTCTCTCACTTTGTCCCAAGCTCCTCTTAAAGTGAGCAAACCATTTAACATACCTCCCCAACTAGGTGCAATAAGCATGATAGAAAACACCGTACCTAAAGACTGAGCCCAATCTGGCAATGAAGTATATAGTAAGTGGTGCGGTCCTGCCCAGATATAGATAAATATGAGTGACCAGAAGTGAATAATAGACAATTTGTAAGAATATACAGGTCTATTGGCTGCTTTAGGCAAGTAGTAATACATGAGGCCCAAGAACGGAGTGGTTAAAAAGAAAGCCACAGCATTGTGACCATACCACCATTGTACTAAAGCATCTTGCACACCAGCATACCAGCTGTAGCTTTTCATAAAACTAACAGGCAGCTCAAAAGAGTTAACCACATGCAGCACAGCTACCGTAACGAATGTAGCAATGTAGAACCAAATGGCTACATACATGTGTTTTTCTCTTCTTTTAATGATAGTACCAATCATGTTAATACCGAACACCACCCAGATAAGGGTAATGGCTATGTCAATAGGCCATTCTAGTTCGGCATATTCTTTTGATGTGGTAAATCCTAAAGGCAATGATATAGCTGCCGCTAAAATAATCAATTGCCAGCCCCAAAAGTTAATCCAGCTTAGTGCATCTGAAAACATGCGGGTTTTAAGCAAACGCTGCATAGAGTAATATACCCCGGCAAACATCGCGTTACCCACAAATGCAAAAATCACTGCATTAGTGTGAAGAGGCCTGATACGACCAAATGTAGTGTATGGAGTATCAAAATTAAAAATGGGATAAAAAAGCTGAATGGCAGCCGTTAGCCCCACCAGCATTCCTACCAGTCCAAAAACTACAGTAGCTATGATAAACGCTCGCACGATTTTATTGTCATAGCTGAATTTCTCAAGTTCCATAAGCGAAGTTTTGTTACAAAATTTTGACGATACGAAAGTACTTGGTCCGCAGATACATCGAATTGATGTAGATTAGACCTGAAATTGATTTTTGTCAGTTTTTCTATGAGCCCCAGCTCCTAGACGATTCATTAGCACAAGTCCAGAGCAAGCCTGGACCACTTTGCAACACCTTTTCGGTAATAAAATAGTTGCTGCTTCTAGAATTATGGTGATACAAACTATGAATAGACATGGCCACGGCTTCAGCCCCTATATTTTCATAGTAATGCACTATACCATCTTCAATAGTTTCACTGTTACATACTTTAAATGTGAAATTTTCAAATCCATGAATATCATTAAAGGCTTTCAACTGCTTTTCTATCTGCACATCCGGCATCCAGGTTTCCCGTGTGTTCACCTTCAAGATGTGTAGGTTGGCCCCAGTAAGCGCTATCAGACTTTTAAGTTCTGAAGTGATAAAAGTATGGGTCGTTTTCAAATCAGTGGCAAATACAACATTTTTGACAGATGCAAGGTGGATTGGCGCCTTGGCGGTGATGACAGGACAATCGGTATACCTCACTATGCGTTCAGTAGCCGAACCTCCCAGCATCTCATCCATGTGCTTATAATCTTTAGACCCCAACACTATTAGACTGACCTGCTTTTCTCTGGCAAATTTTACGATCTCTGCTCCTGGCAAGCCCGCTACCACGGTATAAGAGGCTTCTATTCCATGATCCTTAGCTTTATCAACCAGCCCATCAAGATGCTGAGAGGTAACATAGCGTACAGAATCAAGAAAATTAACCTTTACTCCCTCCACTACCCCTCTATAATCAGGCACATTGATTACGTGAAGGAGTAATATTTTAGAACTTCTTTTCTGAGCTATTTCTATAGCCAGATCCATAGCATGAGCGGCGTAATCAGAAAAATTAACCGGCACTAGGATGGTATTAAACTTTGATTTCATGGCAGTATTCTTTTGAAGTAAAACCTTACTCCAAAAGAATCTAAATTCTGTACCAATGTGAATGATCCATATGAGTACAAATTACTGATTAATGTCAGCCATGCTTTATTACATCACCTTACTTCTAATTAAATATTATTTATAGCTCTTAAAACCTTACATAGAGCTGCTGGCAAGAGTAACTAGCGTAATCGAGCTAGCTCATAATAGCATAGGAAGCGATTAGAATCTGTTTTTAGAAATTTCAAATAAAAATAACCTTAAGAATTGCCTTAAAAGAATTTTTAAACTAAGATTTGCCCTACAAGAATAACCACCACTTTATATGAAGAATTTTGTAATTCTAATATCACTCATAGGCCTTATAAATACAGGCCTGGCTAAACCCATAAAAGGCAGAGTTTATGTTGATAAAAACCAAGACCAACAATGGAATAAAGATGAAAAACTACTGGAAGGCATTTTGGTTTCTAATGGAAAAGATATTGTAAAAACCAATACTAAAGGAGAATATAAAATATCATATATAGATGGTAATCAGATTTTTGTCATAAAACCAACTCAATATATTTCTCCAATGAAAGATGGCCGTCCGCAAAGTTTTATACCCGAAAACATGCTGAATTCAGGCTCGTATGATTTTCCACTCTACACGCACAATGAGCCTGAAGATATGACTGTAGCCCTATTGGGCGACACACAGGTAAAATATATTGATGATGTTCATCATATGAGTAAGCTGGTTACAGATGAGCTGGCAGGTAAAGAGTTGGGCTACGTTATACCATTAGGAGATATCACTTTTGACAAAAGCAACCTACACGCTCCTTTATCAGAAAGTTTAGGACTCATTGGGGCTCCAGTATTTTATGTAATGGGCAATCATGATCAGGACTACAATGCAGAAAAAATCAGCTATAGAGACAACACTTTTGAAAGCTTTTTTGGCCCCTCCTACTATGCTTTTGAATACGGCAGTGAATTGGGTATTGTACTCAATAACATTTACCCTATGGAGAGTAAAGGGTATAAAGCAAAACTGGATGATGACCAGTTTACCTTTATTGAAAATCTTCTGAGCCATGTAAATAACCATTACAGCTATGTGCGTATTTTTATGCATATGCCATTAGAGCAAATGGAAGATAAAGAACGTCTCATAAAGCTCTTTGACAATTATAAAAATGTGATGGTGGCTACCGGGCATACTCACACTCAATATCATAAGTATTTCGATAGAGCTCAGCAGCAGCCCATTCATGAACTGGTAGCTGGTGCTGTTTGCGGCTCATGGTGGAGCGGTCCGCGCGACGAACGTGGCGTACCACTAGCCATAATGAACGATGGTACACTTAAAGGTTATTGGTTACTCCACACTGCTAACGAAACTTATCAATATAAAGCCTCTGGAAGATCGGCCGATTACCAAATGAGTATCACGTTGCCAGAGCAGAATGCATGGGACACTATATTTAATTCTTTTGACAACAAATACATTTATGCCAATGTATTTGCCGCCAGTGAAAAAACCAAAGTTGAAATTAGCCTCGACGGAAAAACCTGGCACCCCATGCAAAAGTTTGTGGGAATGGCTCCGTTGGTAACTAAAGCCTTTACATTACAACAAACTGGTAGGTATGATAGTGATAAGATCGCTAAAATGTGGGAGCCAAAGGATAAAAGTGATCACATCTGGAGGTTTGAAATACCCTCCTCTTTAGAGCCAGGAACCTATCTGATCAAAGTAAGGGCTCAAGAACCGAAACTGGGCCTTGACGCCAAAGGTCAATCAGTGTTAGACTGGAATTAGCCATTAAGACCTAAATCAATTATAAAAAGAAAAGATAACTAGACAATGGAATATAGGCGCATATGATTGCTTGGTCATAATTCTCAATAAAGATCAATATAAAACTTAACAAAGAAGAGGCATCAAATAAGATCTTCATCTTATTTAATGCCTCCTTCTAGTTCATTTTACAGACGGTGCTGTATCAATAATTAACTAATCTCAGCCGGCATAACCGACCTCTTCTTTTGCATAAAGCTTCGTATTATTTCTAAGCTCTACCATACGAGCGATAAACCAAACAAAAGGTTCTACCTGCCCTTGTAGTAAGCAACTTCCGTTACTGATACTGTGCAGCAAACCTTGCACGTCGGCATTACAGATGCTAGTCGCAATATGACCATTTTGCAACCGTAAAGTGCAACTAGAAACATCTACCTCATTATTATCTAACAGCAAGCTTACCGCTCCTTCTTTCAAGAGAACAGAGAAACTATTGTTTTGTGAATAAACAGTAATCGCAAGGTCAGGAATTGGCTTTAGCTGATTATCCCTCCATTCCTTCAAATGATCAGTAAATTGACTAGCCCATTCAGTAAGATTGTATTGTGACTCATTCTCTTCTAGCTCAAGCTCTTTATTTTTAGATAATTGCAAATCCACTTCTCGTTCAGCGTCAAGAAGCGCCTGAAGGGTAAAATCGACGTCTGCCTTGGTATGGGCAGCAGAACAAATAAACCTTAGTCGCCCACGGCCACTCTCTACTATAGGATAAGTAACTGCTGAAGTCTGAACTCCACGCTTATACATCTCTTGCACAATGGCATAGAGCTTATCTTTATCACTAAAATGAGGTGTCACAATAGGACCATCACCTGTACCCAGATCATAGCCTGCATCGGCAAATTGCTTCCGCATATAGCGGGTAGTATCCCATAATCTTGCCCTCAGCGCATCATCGGCACGTAACCTACGTAATGAAGTAAGTGCTGCCGCCATATCTGCCGGACTCACGGATGCCTGAAATATATAAGCTCTTGACGAAGACTTGATAAGATCTACATGTTCTTGCGAAGCTGCTACAACACCGCCAATACTTCCCATAGCTTTACTAAGCGTAGTCATAATAAAATCCACCTCCTCTGTTATGCCCTGAGCCGCACAGATACCTGCACCTCCTTCCCCATAAAAACCAAAAGAATGAGCTTCATCTACCAATACAAGAGCGCCATATTTTTTAGCCATCTTCACTATATCAGCTACAGGAGCGGCCCCCTCTCCCATACTATAAACTCCTTCTAGCACTACCATAGCCGATCGGTAAGGAGATACTTCTGATTGGAGAACGGCTTCTAAATCTGATGCATTATTATGCTGAAAAGTTCTGATAGTGGCTCCGCAGAGTCTGGCTCCATCTACAATAGAAGCATGGCAAAGCTGATCAATAATAACCACGTCATTTCTTCCGAGTATACCCGCTACTGCCCCCACATTGGCTGTGTAACCTGTAGGAAAAAGACAAGCCGAAGGTTTTCCTGTTAAGTCAGCAAATTCCTTTTCAAACTCCAAGTGCAAATCAGTCATGCCAGAAGCTGCTGCGGAAGTGCCCATACCCGTGCCAAAGCTATGGAGAGCTTTAGAGGCTTCAGCTATTACATCTTTATCTCTATTAAGACCTAGATAAAGGTTAGTGGTCCATATAATGGCGTCTTGCTGTTCATCGTTATAAGCATCGCTTACCAAGCCGCGGGTAGCACTTCCTGTTCTAAGCACTTTGCTATATGGATTTCTGCGCTGATCATTCACCATTTGTAATACTTCCTGTACAAGCTTCGCTTTATCAGTGGCCGACCAGGCTGATACCTTAGCAGCTTGAAAAGTAGGATGACTTGAGCGGATATGAGTCTGAAAATCAGCTAATGAATCGGATAAAATTTTAGATTTACCTGATGGCTTATTATTTTTATTTACACCTTTTTGGTTCAAAATATAATCAACCAGATCAGAGGGAGTATCATGTTCCAAAACAATAGTAGCAGGTAGAGATAAGTTTAGAGCCTTAGAAAGCCTGCTACTGAGTTCCAGAGTAGATAGCGAGTCTATTCCTAAGCTATCGAAGGAGTCACTTTCGGCAATTTCATCAGCATCATTAAAGCTAAGCAGCGTAGCTATTTCATGGCAAATAATTGAAAAAATAGCGCTTCTCTGATCCTCATTCGTACCTTCAGCTTGCTCTTCAGGTAGTCCTGCTGACTTTAAGGTTTCCTTTTCCAAATTAGTATTTTTTAAACCTTTCAGTTTATTTCGGTCTAGCTTACCATTAGGTAACAGAGGTAATTCATCCAAATGATAGACCAGCTGAGGAATCATATATTTCGGCATCCTTTGAGACAAATAAGACTTCACCTCAGTATCACTAATTGATTTATCTTCACTAACCATGTAAGCGACTAGCATTTGCTGTCCAGAGTCCGTTTCCACTGCTACTGCGGCAGCCATTTTTATAGCAGGAATAGTTTCCATCGCTGTTTCGATTTCTTCTAACTCTACTCTAAAACCTCGTATTTTAACCTGCTGATCTACCCTTCCCATGAACTCAATCTCTCCATCGGCCAATTTTCGACAAAGGTCACCTGTTTTATAGATCCTTTCCTCAGGAATATGTTCATAGTGCTTGGTATCTATAAACCTCTCATTAGTTTTTTCTGGATCATACAAATAGCCTCTGGCTAATTTATTACCCGCCAAATAGAGCTCTCCGGGCTCCCCATCAGGTAACAGATTCATGGACTCATCTAAAATATAGGAAGCCGAATTAGGAACTGATTTACCAATAGGAACAGACTTAGTGCCTTTTTCAATCTTGGTAGAAGTAGAAAATACGGTATCTTCAGTAGGTCCGTAAGCGTTAAAAATTCGAATATCAGGCCTTAGAGCAAAAAGCTTCTCCACTAGTGGCAACTTAAGTGCCTCACTACCGAAAATGATGGTACGAATACTTTCTGGCACCCATCCTGTAGATACTAATGCTTGAATAGCAGAAGGCACTACCACACAACTTTTAACTTTCTTCGATGCATCCAAGACAGGTAGGTCGAGCATGTTTTTAGCCATCACTACAGTACCTCCTAATGACAATGTACCCAATATTTCCGATACCGAAGGGTCAAAACAAACTGAAGTGGCTGCCAGCATTCCTTCTAAATCCTTATCATCCAGAATTTGGGCCATAGCATTGATCATAGCTACTACATTTCCATGTTCAATAGCCACTCCTTTAGGTTCCCCGGTAGAGCCAGAGGTATAAATTACATAAGCCAAATCGTTAGCTGATGGCTCCGCAATGACAGGACTGGTCTTTTCTTTGATATCATCAAGCCAAAGTTGCTCTTTAACCCCATCACATAAGGTTGCTGTTTTCTTTCCGTCTACCACTACGGCCTGTGCTTTTGAGTGGTTTAGCATATAACGTATGCGCTCATACGGATAAGCAGGATCCAGTGGCACATAAGCACAGCCTGCCTGTAATACTCCCCATAAAGTAGCAACTAGCTCCCAAGTGCGATGCATACAAACACCTACTAAAGAACCGGCAACTATTCCTCGTAAGTTGAGCTCCGTAGCAATAGCATCTGCTCTTTCCATCAGTTGCTGGAAAGTGATTTCATTAGGCCCATCAATAACAGCTACTCTTCCTGGATGTAGACTGGCCTGATGACGCAATAAAGTACAGATGCTCTCCTCGTAAAGACCTCCTGTTTGCTGAGGGGATTTTGAAATACTAGGTTTAGATTGGATCAGTTTACTCATTAGAATTTTATTTCTTATATATGATGTTTATTTAATACTGATTAATTAGTTGACTGAAGACAAAACATTGATGTTAGATGGTTGAAATTGAATATTTCCAAAGCAATACAAAAATATACTTCTAAGACTTGTTGCACATGTAAAAATCCGGTGAATAAGATAAAATTTACGACAAAAGTATCAGTCATCAGGCTCTAGTTGGTATCCTTAAAATTCAGAAATTAAGCTTAGTCAGAATACCATATTCATTGTTTAAGCCGATCAGTTCTCCCAGTAACCTTAGAAAAACGATTTTTTTCATGACATATAATGATAAAGTGACTACCTGTATGATTTTAGTACAAGGCGTTCTATAATTCCATAGGCTTATTAAAAATTGTACACACGCTGAGTGACCACAAACAAGTTGATTAAAGCCGCTTTTAGGCCTAAAAATCTCCTTATTCTTTTATTTAAGATCTATGGATGTTAAAAATAAGATGAATTACCATAATAATCTAACATGAGAAAGTAAATAAAAAAAGCCATCTTGATTATTTCGGAATCGATTTCTATATTAGAACACATGTTTTTTGAAGGAACATAAATTACATCAACCTAAATCCATTACCTATGTGCATTAAATACCATCATCCCAGACAGTTGCACGTAACCTAATGTATTGGCAATAATATCGAAGCCAGTATATTTTGTTTAAAATACTTATGATCATTAGTGATTTAAAGTATTCCTTAATGCTCTTTTTCTATGCATTAAGAGTAAATCAAAAAAACCATTTTATGAATAAACTAAACCAACATGTATGACAATTAACAAATCAAACCCCAAAATTTGGCCCCTGCTTATTGGGCTTTTATTATTTATTTTCAATCCGTTTGTGACATATTCACAAACATATTGCTCTAATCAAACAGGTACGGACGATGGTTACTATTTCACCCATTGGACTGACGGCGGAGGTTCTGCTTGTATGAATTTAGGTGCAGATGGCAACTACAGCTATTCTTGGTCTAATACTGGTAACTTTGTTGGAGGTAAAGGTTGGTCTACCGGCTCCTCTACAAGAGTTATCGGTTACAATGCTGGCAACTACTCTCCTAATGGCAACAGCTATCTTACTCTTTATGGATGGACGACCAATCCATTAATAGAATACTATGTAGTAGAAAGCTGGGGAAACTGGAGACCACCAGGTGCGTCTGCAGTAGGTACAGTAACATCAGATGGCGGTACTTACGATATCTATCGTACTCAAAGAGTTAATCAGCCCTCTATTATCGGGAATGCTACTTTTTACCAATATTGGAGTGTAAGAAGAAGCAAAGTATCTACAGGCAGTAACCACACCATTACTTTTGCTAACCATGTAAATGCATGGGCTAGTCGTGGCTGGAACCTTGGAACTCACAACTATCAGGTATTCGCTACAGAAGGCTACCAAAGCAGTGGTAGTTCTAATGTTTCTGTTTGGGACAACGGCAACTCCGGAGGAGGAGGCGGTGACGGCGGCGGTGGCGGCGGTGGCTCCAACTCTATTGTAGTGAGAGCGCGTGGTACTGCCGGAAGCGAGCACATTAATCTAAGAGTAGGTAATCAAACCATTGCCAGCTGGACATTAGGTACCAGCATGAGTAATTATACTGCCAGTACTAACAGCACGGGAGGTATAATTGTACAGTTTGACAATGACGATACCGGAAGAGATGTACAAGTAGATTATGTTCAAGTGAATGGAACTATCAGACAAGCTGAAAACCAAACCTACAACACTGGTGTATGGCAAGATGAATCTTGTGGTGGCTCTAACAGTGAATGGCTACATTGCAGCGGATCAATAGGCTTTGGTGATGTGGCTACAGGAGCCAGAATAGCTTCTCAAGAGCTAGAGCCTGGAATGAAAGAAATGACTGGTGACAAAATCAGCATATTCCCTAACCCTGCTAATGATGGACTATTTAATATAGAACTCCACAAACTGCATGGCATGAGTCAACTAAAAATTACTGATGTATATGGTAAAACAGTAGAGGAAGTAGACATTGCCGGTAAAAGTGATGCAAAACTACAAATGAACCTGAATACTGGTGTATACCTTATAATACTTGAAGGATCAGGAGAGAAACTGGTTAAGAAAGTGATTGTAGATTAATAACACATAACTTCATTTAAAAACGAAGACTTTCTGGATATGTAAACGTAATTACCTTCAAATAACAGTTATAAAATGGCTGAGCAAATACCTTGATTAGATCAAGTGATGCTCAGCCATTTTATTTTATTCAAAATCTACTTAGCTACTTACTATCTATCTGCATCGCTAGAATGCATGTTGCTTTTTGCTGTACGGTCTTACTTATTCCAGTCCGGCGTTTTTTCTCCCTGTAGCTTTCTTATAAAGAAGTCTCTTCGCTTTCTCTCTCCATATTCACCTCCTAAAGTATGGTTCATGCCTGGCAATACTACCAATTCAAATTCCTTATCTGCCTTTATCAGTGCATCCACCAGCTGCATGGTGGAGGCAGGATCTACGTTATCATCCATCTCTCCTAAAATTAACATCAGTTCAGACTGCAGTTTACCAGCGTTTTCTACAGCGGAATTTTCTATATACTCCTGTCCTATGGGGTAGCCCATCCATAACTCATTCCACCATATTTTGTCCATCCTATTGTCATAGCAGCCACAAGCAGCCACTCCCGCCTTGTAAAACTCAGGATATTGCAACAGGCCATTCACTGTGCTCTGCCCTCCTGCTGAACCTCCATAAAGACCAACCCTGTCTATGTCCATATAAGGGTATTTTGCCGCAGCTTCTTTAATCCATTTAATGCGATCAGGAAAACCAGAATCTTTTAGATTTTTATAACACACCTCGCCAAAAGCCTTAGAGCGGTTTCCCGTGCCCATACCATCTAACTGCACTACTATAAACCCCAGCTCAGCTAACCCTGAAAACCAGTAAGAAGTAGTAAAGTCTTTAGGTACGTAGTTAGAACCCGGCCCAGCATATATATATTCGATTACAGGGTATGATTGATTAGGATCAAAATTAGTAGGCCGATAAATAACACCCCAGATATCAGTTGTACCATCTCTGCCTTTAGTAGTAAAAACCTCTGGTGCTTTCCAGTTTTTAGCGGTTAGCTCACTTATATCCGCCTCCTCTAACCTCTTGATTACTTTGCCGCTTTCTCCATCTCTAAGCACCAGAACAGGAGGCAGATCCACGCGGCTATAGCGATCGATAATATAATTTTTATCAGGAGAAAGCCATGTATGGTGGTTGGCATTATCCGGAGTGAGTTCTTTAAAGTGCTTACCATTAATATTTACAGTGCAAAGATGAATGTGGTATGGGTCTTCACCTTTCTTTAGGCCAGCAGCCTCAAACCATATCTGACCTGTTTCCTGATCAATATCTACTATATTTCGTACCAGCCATTCGCCTTTGGTTATTTGTCTTTGCTGCTTTCCAGTAACGGCATCAAACAAATAAAGATGAAACCAGCCATCTCGCTGAGACTTCCAAATAATTTGTTGATCATCATTAAACATCCACTTACGAAGCCTAGGGTATTCGACATAAGTATTACTGGTTTCTTCTATAAGCACTTTGGTCTTACCCGTAGCAGCATCCACCCGCACCACCTGATATTTCTGATGACCTCTTTCATTGAAATCAAAAATAAAGCCTTTGCTATCTTCCATCCACTGGATGGGTGAAAGGTCAAATTGATTTTCAAAAGGCTGACCATCAACATCTATTTGTTTTAAAGTTTCAATATCGAATAAGGCTGGCTGCTTAATGGGTACGGCATCTCCGGGCTTTAGGTATTCCCTTTTGTGCAGCTTAGGTTGTAGTTGATCTTTTGGCGAAGATTCTATTAAATAGAAATACTTTTTTATGTTAGGACGAACCTGATACGTCGCTAATTTCTTGGAATCTGGTGACCATGCCAGGTAAGATGAATAGATAATACCTTCAGCACCATCAAAACTTAGCACAGTTTCTTTACCGGTGGAATGCTCCTTTACTACCACATTGTAGTTTTTGATAAAGGCCAGCCACTTGCCATCAGGTGAGGTTACAGGACCATTAGCCAACTCATCTCTACCTTCTGCCCAGTAACCCCAGTCTTCCTTTTCTGGTAGCTTTTCTCTGGATAATAACTTACTCGTAAGTTGATAAGACCATTTATAGCCTTCCATATGAAATGTAAAGGAAGATACATCATCTGAAAATCTCTCTTTGTTTAAAGGAAGCTTAAAGGCCTCCAATTCCTTATTTAAACTATCTTTAAGTTGAGAAGCTAAGTCTTCCTGATCAAGAGGTGTAAATGAGGTTGCTTTCTCCAAATCATATATCACATAGTCATTTCCTTTCTTCCTATTTATTTTATACCAAAATAAAGATTCGTTGAGCCATTGTGGTTCTATTTTAGTGCCATAGGCCAGCTTACCATAGCTAGCCACTTCATCTGCATGCTTATAATCCTCACGAGTGGGCTGTGCAACCAACCCAACCGTAAGACAACATAACAAAAGGCAAAATAATAATACTTTTTTAGCCATTAACTTCATTAATCAACTATCCACTCATGAATGCCGGCAGAGAATTTCTCAGGAAGCTTTATTTTTATCCTAACCGCTGTAGCAGTTATAGGATCAAAAGAAACAGCACTCCAATCATCTTTTACCACAGAATAGTCCGCTTTAATAGTTTTCCAATTGCTATTTTTGGTTTTGTACTGCATCTCCCACGAAGCAGGAATTCTACATTCGCCGTAAGGCTCATCATCAAACCAATACACTTTAGACGAAGATATAGTTTTAGGCCCTTCAAAATCGTATTGCACCCACTCCTCTGTTCCCTTTTTAGGCCACCAATGATAGTAAGGCCACTCATGATCTCCTGAGCTTCCTGGCAATAGCTGATCATTTAGTGCTATCAGCATTTTGCTCTCCCTTGAACCGCTCACTTTACTGGTACTGGCAATAGTAGGCGAAGGTAAGGGTCTTACACTGCTCTCATTTACAGGCAGCCAAACCATCATTTCTCCTGCTCCACGATTATTCCAGGTGTAATAAGGAATGAGTTCTATCTCTTGCTCTTCGCTATACTCAATACCTCCATCAAGCTTAGCTTTAGCCGCTTTGGCTTTTGCTTTTACTACAACCACTCCACCCAGCTTATCAGCATCATACTCACTGTTGAAATCCTGTCTCTCACTAAAAATAAGGTTAAGCACTTTTCCCCCTTCAGAATCAGGCCACTCAGCGGCATATACTATTGGCCCTCTTTGTATAGCCATCTTACCTTTATCCGCACTTACACTATCGCTAGCCTCCACTATCCGAGGAGTCATATCGAAATCAATAGTTACTACATCACCCTTTTTCCAGCTTTTATTCACTACGGCATACCCATTATCCATGGTGTATTCCACGTCCTCTCCATTTATAGAAATAGTATACTTGTCTTCGTGTCCATCAGCATAGTGGTATAAATCTCCGGGAATAACATCATCATTAGTCCAACCCGGAATACGCATTTTTAAAGCAAAATCCTTTTCTGAGTCAGGGTCAAGTTTAATATTCACCTTTCCTTCCCAAGGATATTTTGTTTCTTGTTCCACTTTTACATTCACACCAGCCAAGTCTATCTCAGCGATATTAGCCATATATAAGTTCACATAAATAGAATTTGGCCCTTTGGCATACACATAGCCAGGTACTGAAGGCAGTGTACGAGCCACGTTAGGAGGGCAACAAGCAGTGCCAAACCATGCACCTCTGTTATGCTGACCTATGGATTCAAGAACATTAGGGTAGAAAAATCGATCTCCGGTAAGGGATACTCCTGACAGGAAGGCATTATAAAGGGTACGTTCCATCACATCTATATAACGAGCATCTCCATCATATAAAAACATGCGTTCATTCCAATTGATATTACCTACAGAGGCACAAGTTTCGCAGTAAGCAGACATGTTTGGCAACTTGTAAGCAGCATCAAAACCTTCGTTACCACCACCAGAGCCAATACCACCTGTGATATACATCTTCTTACCTACCAGATCATCCCAAATAGCATTTAAAGCCGTCACATAATCTTTTTCATCATAAAGAGCGGCTATATCTGCCATAGCAGAATACATGTATGTGGCTCTTACAGCGTGACCAACAGGCTCTCTCTGGTCTACCACCTTTTTGTGCGCCTGACTATATTCTTCTCCTCCCGGACCACGCACATCAAGAAAGAACTTAGCCAAATCTAGATATTCCTTTTTACCTGTGGCATGGTACATTTTCACTAATCCCATTTCTACTACCTGATGACCCGGGCCAAACTCCAGCTTTCCCGGGCCAAAATCTTTCACCAATAGGTCTGCCGCTTTAGTAGCTATGTCTAAAAGAGAAGAATTTCCTGTGGCGGCATAGTGAGCAGCGGCAGCTTCAAATAGGTGCCCACAGTTGTATAACTCATGGCTACCATACCATCCTTTAGCAGCGGCAGTCCAGCGTGTAGTGTCTGCCCAGGGATGAGGATGCTTAGGGTCTATAGTACGGCTGGTATATATATAACCGTCAGGCTCCTGAGCCTTACTGATATAATAAACTAAGGTATCTACCCTTGCCTCTAGCTGAGGGTCAGGATGGTTTTGCAATGAGTAACTAGCCGCTTCTATAAGCTTATAGATATCAGTATCATCAAAAGGCATTTGAGTCTTGTACTTGCCTTTCATGAGTCCACCAGCGATTTTAAAATTATCTACCCTGCCAGTAGTATAACATTGCTGAATAGCTATAGGTATGGTGACTTCCCGGTTACGATCTAACTTCTCAGACCAAAAGGTGTCTGTAATCTTTACTGATGTAAACGGTACATTAGTAATCGGCCCTTTTTCTGACTCTTGCGTTTCCTCAGTCACCGTTTTGTTACAAGAAGAGAAAAGCATTACACAGCATAAAGCTGACAGTGTTATCTTGGTTAGGTTCAGTTTTCTTAATCTCAAATTCATGGTTATTAAAATCTTTTATCAGCGCTATTTCAAGTTTATCAAAAATCTGGCTTTATCAACTTAACTTATGTTTTATAGAACTACACAAATGTTTAAATAAGCTACCCATTAGCCCGTATTCTACTTCTTCTCTGATAGTCTGAAATCATCAAACACTACATATCCTTCATTATTAGAATAAGTGGCATGCCATAGGCCAACTCGTAGTTTTTTACCTTCAAAATCAACTCTTTCTACTGGTGATCCGGGCATATCTACCCACTCTTCACGATTCTCACTAGTACGGAAGTAGTATTGGCTTCCTATCCTTTGTATCTGCAAAAAGCGATGAGCCTCCCAACCGAGCAAGTTAGCTTTCTGATATCGCATTTGCTTCGATTGATTGGTGAACAAATTACCTTGATTATATAATGGGAAGAAGCTAAGACTCAATAAATCCCAAGCTGCCGCTTCCTTTGTTTGAGGTAGTGCAACCATGATTCCTCCGTCATTATATGCCACAGACTTATGATTAGACAGGCCTGCGTAATCCTTCAACTCTACCTCCATCACAAAGTCACCTTTCACCTCTTTATAGATAAAAGCGCCATTCTTAAGTTGGCCATCCCAGCCACCACCAGAAGACGCTAATTTTAGGCTCCCATTAGTAATCTTGATCTCTGTAGTACCATTAGTAGTATCATTGGCTAGCAAAGCGCCATCAAAACCAAAATAGTTACCTAATCCTGTCTGTTTGTTCTCATCAAAAGTATGGAAGAATTCAGTGTAGGTGCTTTTATCGGTAGATACTGCTACCTCATCAGACTCTGCGATTATATTTCCATATTGATCCTGAACTAAATAATAATAATTATACTGTTTATCTGGCCCTAGCGAATGATCCATATACTCTGGTGAACGCTGCCATTGCGAATGCTTATTTTCGCCGCCAATAAAAAGGTATTTGACTGGCTGTCCTTCATATGATTGTGCTTTCATAAATGCTGCAACGGAATTCATAGCCACGGGCCTTTTAGTAAATTCCACATTTGAAATGGATTTATTAGAAACGTTTAAAGAGCGTTTCCAATGGGCCTGCACTTCGTCTGAAGTCAAATGCCCTTCTATAAGAGCAAATAATGATATGGTAATATCTCCCTCCCAAGACCAGTTTCCGCCAGACAAAGAAGTAAGCTTCATTTTATCAAAAATTTTAGTATTAGCTGGTTCTCCATCTACATAAGTAGAGATATCATTTCCTTTTTTTGTGAACACATATTCATGCCATTGACCTTTAGTATAGGCATTAAGAATGATGTAATAATTCTCCTTGGGGGAAGTCACACTAGTGGCATTCCAACTCCATTGGCTTTTCTTGCTTACCTCTAAAGCTAGCTTACCATGCACCACCTTCACCTTATTATTGGCTCCTTTTAGCTGAAGTGTACCTCCCGTCTTTCCTTGATTAGGCCAGTTATTAAATTCGTCATAACCTAAGCCAGCGGCAGAGAAATAAACGGCTATTTTATCAGTATCTCCCTCAGCCGCATAACGACTTTTAATTTCTTGATGGTTTAAGGCTTTGTCATACATTTTTAAAGACGCCAGCGCACCCGAAAAGGGCACTTCTTTATTGGCCGAATTACCCACATGAATATAGCTGCCTGGCTCCACAAAAAGCATTTTCTGCTCCTCATCATTCAATTCGCCATCTACATAAACCTTTTCCATGTAGCCATCGAAAGTAATTACGATGTGATGCCATTTTGATGCCTCAGGAGCTCCACCTTTGAAGCCCATATCAGCCCATTCCTGATGGCTTACGGCACCGCTTGATGGGTTACTGCCATATAAAACACGGGAAGATGTAAGCAACCTCCCCTTCTGAGCAGCCCAATCCACCAGGCACTCCGCAGGAGCGATTTGATGGTTATAAATCCAAGCTTCTACCGTAAAAGGATTATTACCCGTGAGGGTTAAAGGTGTTATAAAATCGGATTTTAACGATTGATGACCATCAAACAACAGGGCTTTCTTTCCTGCTACCAGCTCTACCACAGGGGCACTACCTTCCGAATTAAAAGCTCCTTTTGCCAAACCATCATTATCTAAAGATGCCGCCATGCTACCCAGCTTCAGATCATTCGCATTAAGAGACACCAACATTCCTTGTGATGGTAATGAGGCCTTTGGCGGCGTTTTGTATGGTAGCAACCCATAGTACTCCGCTTCCGAGGGTGCTAATCGTCGGTTAAAAACCTTCAACCCCACCAGCTTTTCATTAGTTACTATGCGACCTGTTTCAAAATAGGTTTTTAAAGTTTTATACCAACTATCATGTGCTGACTGATTGATTGTTAAAGATCCTTTTAGCATTCCAAAAGCATCTTTGGCAAGATGATTCCAAGAGATATAGACATATTCAAGCTTATCTTGATGCACAAAAGAAGCAATCAGTGTATAATCCATTGTAGGATTAGTTTTAGCTGGTACAGGCACACTTCCCTTAATACCACCCTTCGCACTAACCCAATGCATACCCGCTGTTACACCCGTAACAGCCTCCTCTAGCTGGTACATGCCGCCATACATGCCACGGTTATTAAGCCAAACATTTCCTTTGATATCAGCAGCCTGCAGGTTTACCAGCATTTGCTCAGGATCTTGCTCATATCCGTCATAAGCACTAAAATTCCATAAGGCCATAGGAAAACCTTGTTTCCCTACTCCGGTAATAGTTAGCTTCAGGTAACGCACTTTTACCTGGTTGTAGTCAGTCATGGGGCTGCCATCCTGAATATTCCTTGTTTTGTCGGCATATACTTTCCATGCTTTACCATCTAGGGAATATTCTATGAGATACTGAAAGAAATGCGTAGCATATTGAAAAGCAATACGTGTTCTTTTGATGTCTTTTTCGCTTCCCAGATCTACTTCCAGCGTTGGCCTGCTATCATCAGAAGCAGGCATCCACAAGGTGCCGTAATTATCATCCACCGTATAACTGGCCTGAAAATCATCATTATATTGAGACGAGGCCTTTACCTTTTTCCCATATAAGAGATTAGGAAAAGGATTGGTGTTTTTACCCAAAAATCCAACGCCTTCATGTGTAGGAATAATTTTCTTAATCCTGCCTTCATCATCAAACTCCAACTTATCTGCTGCTACCTGACGGTGAAAGCCATTGCTGGAATGAGGATTATCATGACGATGATAAATGATATAGTATTGATCTCCTTCTTTCAATATAGAATGGTGGCCTGGGCCATGAATAGATCCGTCTTCATTAGTTGCCAAGATGGGATTATTATCCGCAAAGGTAAAAGGGCCTGTTGGTGATTGGCTGGTGGCATACTGCACGCGGTAGGTACCATCATGACAGGAGCCTGAAGAGTAAGTGAAATAGTAAGTACTGCCTCTTTTAAACATAAAAGGAGCTTCAAAGAAATCAGTAGCCTCTGTATTAGGAATAATGCCTTTGCTCTCAAAGGATTTCATATCAGGGTTAAATTTTGCCCAACCCGCACCAAAGCCGTCATAAATCCCCCATGTACCCCAATAGAGATATATGGAGCCATCATCATCCTGAAACGACTGCCCATCCAGGGTGATCACATTTTTCACAAACCGATCAGGCACTATAGGTTCATCATCTGCAGTGAGGCCTATCCATGGGCCATAGGGAGTATCTGATACACCACCGTGCAACTGCACCGGCTGACTGTAATACATGTAATACTGATCATCTTTACCAAGCCAAACATCAGGGGCCCAATATACTTCTGTAGTAGGCCAGTTCATTTCTATTTTGGTCCAGTTTACAAAATCATCAGAATACCACACTTGAGAAGGGCCTAACCCCCAGCCTGTACCATCAGTGGTGGCATAGATAAAATAACGGCCATTGAATTTTTTAACCGTGGGATCTGCAAAATAACCCGGCAGAATAGGGTTGCCGGCTCCTGGTGAAGTCTGCTTTAGCGTTTGAGCCTGAAGTTTAAGAGAAGCAGAAGCAATTAACAGCGTAAGGAATAGTAACAGTTTATTCATAGGCAGATGAAAGCAAGTTAAAAGGAAAGCCCTGCGACTCTCCCTTTAACTCTTGAAACGTCAAATAACATATACATTAAATACTCTCACGCTTCATTGTTCTTATATTGAAAATAGGACCTGCTCTATGACCTTCATGAGGCTTAAAGACTACTTTAATCTTGTCCTTACCAGAAGTAAGCTCTGACGGAATATCGTATTCCACATATAGAAATTCTCCTGGCTTTTTGTCGGTAATGTTTTCGGTTGCTATTTTCTCCCCATCAACCAGTATATCAAAAGTTTTAGAACCGGTATAGCCTCCCCAATATTCAGCTACAAGAGCCATAGGAGTATTGGCCTTTACTTTCATGGTAAACTCTAAATAGCCTCCTCTTTCTGCCTGCCTCGCCTTTCTATGCTTCATTTCCACTACGCTTACCTGGTCTCCTTTAAAGCTATGATTTCTCTCCGGCTGCATCTCTCCCATCTGGAAGAAGTCTACCGTTTTAGATTCCATCTCCTTCTTAGCCTCTAACTTAGCTTGATATTCGGCTTGGTATTTCTGCCATTTTTCCTGACTAAACATGTCAAAATACACAGAATATCTTCTGTCAAAAGTTTTATTAAATGGCTTTAATACAAATTGACGAGGAGCTCCTACTTCCACGGTTTCAAACGTGTTTGGCTCTCCTTCTACCGCCTTTAGCCAATTAGCAGGGTTTCGGTCTGTAGACATAATTACAGGCACATACATAGGCTCATAAGCAGAAGAATCTTTGACTTGTCCCAGATCACCCGCTAACACTAACGGACCGTACATCACTGCTATACGATCGCTATCATCTGGCATAGCCTCCAATCTAAGCGAAAAAGGAAATCTCACGTCAATCACATCGCCATCCTTCCATTGCTTTTTAAGGGTGATAAAACTTTGAGGACTTTGTGATACTTGCTGTTCTTTACCATTTACCAATAGTTCCACACCATCTTTAGCCCAGTATGGGTATCTTATCTTAATAGCCAATTCCTGAGGTTTTTCAGTGTTAATGGTAAAATGAGAGCTTTGCTCATCAGGATAAGATGTATTTTGGGTTACTTTTAATCCTTTTTCTTTCCAAGTAAGTGTAGAAGCGATAAACTGAGAGACATATAATTCATCATCGCTATGATAATAAATATTTTTGCCATACTTAGAGTGAGTTTCTAAGGCACTAGCTACACAGCAGGTAAACCAGTATGGATCCTGATACTCCTTATATCCGCCCATTTCTAGTGAAAGGTTATAAATCACCTTGCCCGTTTCAGGATGCTGCGAGGCCAGGATATGGTTAAACAAAGCTCTCTCATAGAAATCTGCTACCTCAGCATCAGGGTTCCATTGAAATAAATGACGAGAAAGCTTAAGCATATTATAAACATTACAGGTTTCTGTAGTCTCGTTGCTTAACCTGTGAGTGAGCTGATCTGGCTGGCCAAAATATTCATGATTACAGTGGCCTCCTGTTACATAGGAATGATGATGTACTACCCTGTCCCAAAAGAATTTAGCCATTTTTTTATCTTTCTCGTCTCCAGTGATCTCATACCTCCTGGCAGACGCAATGAGCTTAGGAATTTGAGTATTGGCATGCTTGCCTGGTAGTACATCTACTTCATTAGCCAGTGAATCTAATATCACATCATCATAAAATGTTTTAGAAAGCTCTAAGTACCTATCATTTTGAGTAATGCCATATAATTCCACAAAAGACTCACTAATACCTCCATATTCACAGTGCAGCATATTCTGAACTTGCTCGTGGTTTAGGTCTTTTACAATGGAATAAACCCAATCAGAAAACTTTTTAGCGACTTCTATCCCTTTATCATAACCTACCAACTCATAGGCAGCAATAAGACCTGATAAAACCTTATGCTGTGTATAATACGGCGCCCAGATACCATTCAGGTCAAAGCCTTGTGAACGTATTTCTCCTTTAGCTATCTGCTCTGTAAAAATTTTCTTACCATTAGAGAACGCTCCGATATAACCATCGGGATCTTGCGCCTGACATTCAGCTAGTTCGTCTACAATATGCTTTACAATATCAGAAAACCTTTTATCACCTGTAGTTTTATACATGAGTGCACAGGCCTTTAAATAATGACCTAGCGTATGCCCAGCAATAGTTTCAGCCTCCCATCCTTCATAAGGCTCACCTTTCGGCTCCAAACCTGCCTCTATTCTAAACCTGGCCAATAAACGATCTGGCTCAAAAGTCTCCAACAAAGTCTTCATGTTTAGCTCAGTGGCATTTTTAAAAGGACCGTCTAACAGTTCCACATCTTCAAGGTCAAACTTCTTAGCCTCTTTGAGTTCTCCAGTTTGCTCTACCACGAATGAGGTTGAAGTATTACTACATGAATATAAAATGGCTGTGAGCAAAATCAATAAAGCACATTTCGAATGCCGGGTGTTCATTTTTACCTCCAATATTATTTGATACTAACACTAAATAAACTAACCATCAAAATACTCCGCTATTACCTATTAAAGATTGTAGTAGCAAAAAGATGGGTATACATAATTGTATTTAACAAAAGACGCTGAAAGACTTTATTTATATGCCTACTAATGTTCAGAAAACCAGCACATAAGTTCAATTTCACTTAAAATACCCTTTGAATAGGTTATACCGTGCAGTTTCTAACCTTTAACACATAGAAAATACCTTGTATTAAATAGTGCTTTCTACTTCTAATCAACACGTTATAATCCTATAAAAGGAATATAACTAAAAATGATTTTAGAATAAAGAACGGCTGAGAGTGGAAAAAAATTATTGAGCAAAAAAGAAGAGGTGCCGCAATCCCGAAAACAGTCACCTCCTCTTTTAAAGTATCAAAAGTCTAATATATACGAAATAATTACTTCACTAAGTTCCTCTAAGAAGGCTCCTTCTGTAAAAAATCTCTAGGTGTTTGTCCATAATATTGCTTAAACCTACGGCTGAAATAAGTTGGACTGGAAAAACCGGTTCTGTAGGCCGCCTCTGATACGTTACAACCTGAATCTACCATTAATTTCAAGGCCTCTTTTAACCTTACCATATTAATAAACTCAGTGGCCGAATTGTCTGTAATCTTCTTCAACTTAATATGCAGCATAGAGCGACTAAGACCTATTTCATTCATTAAAAAGCCAACATCTAAAGAAGGCTTATCGATATTTTCCTTTATAATGGCAGTAAGCTTATTGAGAAACTCCTTATCTGCATCAGAATGAGTTAGTTCAGCAACAGGCATCAGTGCATCAGACTTAAATCTTTTGATTAGATTCCTTCTGGTATTTAAAGCATTAAAAATATTATATTCAAGAATATGGGCCATAAAAGGCTTTTCAATATAATAATCAGCACCTGTTTTCATACCCTCAAACATGTTTTCAGGTCCACCCTTGGCGGTAAGCAGCATCACAGGTATGTGAGAGGTCTCTATGTTGCCCTTTACCTTACTAGTAAATTCCAATCCATCCATCAGTGGCATCATCACGTCACTCAAAATGAGGTCTACCTGTTCCTCTTCAAGTACTTTGAGTCCCTCTGCTCCGTTGCCAGCTTTAAGAACCTGATAGTGCTCACTAAGCGTTCGAGAAATAAACTCAATGAGTTCACTATTATCTTCTACCACAAGTATCGTAGGCCTCTTGTCATTTTCACTCTGCTGTTCTGCTGAAGTCTCTTCAATAATCGGCGAACTAACTATCAATGAACCAGGAACTAAATTTGGCACATATTCTGAAGAGCGTATTTCATTTTGAGAGTAAGATTCCATATCTATGGGTATCTGTACTATAAACACAGTGCCTACATTTGGCGTACTTTTCACTTGAATACTCCCCTTATGCAGCTCCACCAGGCTGTGCACAAAAGCTAGCCCTATACCAGAGCCATAGTATTTCTTCACCCCCACATCTTCTCTTTCTGCTTGATAAAAAGCTTCAAAAATACGATTGACCACATGCTGTTCCATGCCCTTACCCGTATCTTCTACACTCAGAATAAGTTGCGTGTCCTTCACTTCTGCTCTCACAGCAATGGCTCCATTATGATCAGTAAATTTAAAAGCATTTGAAATGAGATTAATAAGCACCTTCTCCACCTTCGATTGATCAAACCAAATTTCCTGATTGGCCTTGCTGCAATCAAAACTCAAAGCTATTTGATTCTCTTTAGCTGTATTTATAAAAGACTGCTCTAAGTTTTCCATGAGGTCATTAATACGGGCTTTGCTCACCTTTAATGCCATAGTGCCACTTTCAATTTTCCTAAACTCAAGCAATTGATTGAGCAGTTTTAACAATCTTCGTGCATTTAAATCTATAGCTGAAAGCCGCTCTTTCACAGATGGGCTCACCTTGGCATCTGAGAGCAATTTAGATAGCGGCCCGATAATAAGTGTAAGGGGTGTTCTAAGCTCATGAGATACATTGGTAAAAAACTCCAATTTAATCTTATTGAGTTCCACAGCATGCATATGCTCTTTGCGCTCTACCTCCACCATGGTCTTAGACTTTTGTATGCGTGCACCCACCCAATAAATCATTACCAATACCATTATAATAGCAAACGCGAAGAGCGTATACCCCCAGCCAGACATCCAGAAGGGAGGTTTTACCACTATCTTCATTTCTGTAACAGGACTATCCCAATTTACATTATTAAGAGAGGCCTTTACCTTAAAAGTATACTCTCCTGGGCTAAGGTTAGTGTAAGAAGCAAAATTACGACTGCCTGCATAGTTATATCCATTTTCGAAACCCTCCAGATAGTAGGCATAATGGCCTCTTCCTTTGTTTCCATAATTTTTAACGGAGAACTCCAGTGTGAACACATTCTGCTCATAATCCAACTCTATCTTTTCAGTAAGATTAATAGATTCATTGAGCGGCGAAGCTTCCTTGCCGGGGAAAACCGACTCGTTAAAGAGCGCAAAGCCGGTGAACGCCACCTTACCCGGACATTCGTTAAGCAGATCGCTTTTGCTTTCATCAAAGTATATAAGCCCTTGATTACTGCCAAAATAAATTATTCCATCACTATCCTTAAAGGCAGCTCTATAATTAAACTGACTGAAAGGAACACCTGAATCATTATTAAAGGCTGTAGAGGTGGAATCTATCAGGTTGAAACGAACAAGTCCTTCATCTGTGCTCGCCCAAATATGATCGTTGTCACCTTCTTGAAGGCCGTAAAACCAATTACCAAAACCATTATGATGTTCATTGAAACTATAAACCTCATCATTTTGCTCTGTGTAACAATAAAGCCCCGAAAAGCTATCACCAACCCATAATCTGCCTCTAGAGTCACTTTTTACAAAGTTGATACCGTGAAGATCTATCTTGTTCAACTTTTTAACCTTATTTTTCCTGAAACTATAGCTGTAAATTGCCTCCCTTGTAGAGAACCACACATGTTCATTGGTTAGGGTTATGCTTTCCACCATCATACCTTGAAAGATGTCTGGAAAGAACGGTTGCAGCTCAGCAGTAGAGCGTTTGTAAATATTTACACCATTGCTGGTGGCGATAAATATAGAATCTCCTTTACCCTCTAAAGCGTATATATTATTGGCCATGAGGGTACTGTTAGAAGTGTTAATATATTCAAAATGTCCAGTTTCTGTATTAAGAATATTAATACCCCCGGTATAGGTAGCTATCCACAGTTCATTCTTATCAGCAAAATATAAATCGTGAATATTACCATAGCTTAAGCCCTGATGGGTTCCATTTTCTATGGGGTAATTTTTAATTAGCCCGGTACGCTTGTTGAGTACATTGAGTCCTATATCTTCCAGACCAATCCAAATATTACCGTGGCAGTCTTCCGTTAAAGAACTAACCGCATTGCCTCGCAAGCACCGATCGCAAATACCAGAAGGTAGCATATTAAAAAAATTGCTTCCTTTATTCCATAAATTCACTCCGCTAAAGTAGGTTCCCAGCCAAATATTATCAGATCTATCTCGGAAGGCCGTATAGATAGGGTTAGAACTTAGGCCTTCTGATTCTTTGAGATCATGCTTGTAATACGCAAAAATCTGCTTTTCAGGAGTCCATAGGCAGAGTCCTCCTTCAGTACCCATCCACAAGCGGCCTTGAGCATCTTCCTGTAAGCAGTGCACCATGTTATGCGGCAAGTGCAAGCCATCTTCAGCATTGCTAGAGAAAAACTCCAGGCTATGGGTATCCAAATCTATACGGCAGAGTCCATTCTGATGGCAGCCCACCCAAAGGTTATTATAATTATCAAAGTAAAAAGCTGCGATATTATTCCCAAATGGAAGGTTATAATAACTGACGCCGCCCTTTTCTGCTATTACAATATCTGAATGGTCTCCAGCAATAGCCAGCTTGCCACCTTTAGCCACTACTCTCGTTGCTGAAATTTTACTCATATCAAGATCAGGGTAATAATGAGAGAGTTCCGCCAGCTCTTGTGCTTTTTCTTTTAGGTGAAATACCCGTTGATCTTTCAGCACCCAAAACCCTCCGTCCACGGCAGGTATCACTTCATCAAAAACACCTAACCTATTGAAATTATTATAAGGCTTGAAGACCTCATCCTTTTGGCTGAAATAGTAATAACTATTATCCATTGCTTTGCATAACACTACAGAATCTGAAGTTATGAGTAGAGCATTAGTTCTGAGCTTAAACTCTGCCCCCTGCTCATTGTAAGCAGGGAAGGTTTTAAAGTTATAGCCATCAAAACGGCAAACGTTCTCACGATTAGCCAGCCATATGAAGCCGTACTTATCCTCTACAATATCTTTTACATAAGAAGAAGGAAGCCCTTCTTGAGAAGAGTAATGAACAAATTTAAGATCAGGCTTCATCTCTTGGGCCATCCCTGACCAGCTCAGAGATAGTATGACAGCCATGATTCCAACTATAAAATGAGTCTTCACTTTATTATTTAAGTTTAATCGTCTCTTGAATATTAAAATATGACCTTATTTAAAGTCAGTAGAAAACTTCCAATTGGTTTTGAAATTCTTATCTAATTTCTTTTTCATTAATACAGATCTCAATATTTCAACAGGTATATTGCCCTCTTTCATTACTGCATCATGATATTGCTTCTCGGTCCACCCTTGAGATAAAAGCTCCTTTTGTAAAGCAAAAAACTGGAGACCCCCGATCATATAGGCGACCTGATACAATGGGTCATAACCTCCTACAAAAGAACGCCTAACCTCTGCTTCAGCATTGGCATATTCGTGCCCTACTCTATTTACCAGCATATCAATACATTCTTGAGGAGTCATTTTATTAAGATGATAGCTCAGGGAGAATATTATTCTTGCACAGCGGTGCATCCTCCAAAAAAGCATGCCTATTTTCTCTTCTGGCGTATCAGGAAATTGCTTGTTCCATAAGTTGATCTCCCAGTAAAGAGACCATCCTTCCGTCCAGAAAGGAGTCCAGAATAATCTACGATAGGGCTTGTACCTCTGGTTCATGTACTGCTGCATATGATGCCCCGGTATCAGTTCATGATGTACAGTAGCTGTAGAGAAATTAGGATTATTCCCTCTCATGCTCATCATCTTATCCGCATGTGACATGCTATGAGTAGGGTATGAAATACTTATCACCTCTCCTCCAGTAAAAAAAGGATTCACTTTTTGTCTTTCTGGAGTCATCATAATCATTCTCCAAGTTTCTTTGGCCAGGTCTGGCACCGTAATCAGGTCTCTGTCTTCCACAAAAGCTGTAGCTTCCCAAGCGAGAGAATCTATTAACTTCGGCTGTTCTCCCGGTGGTACATAGGTGTTTTTTACATAGTCCAAGGCCGCTTTCCAATCTTTGCCAAACCCCAGCTCCTTCGAGGCCTTAAGCATTTCAGCTTCACAGTATTGAAACTGCTCTTCCGCTGCTTTTATGAGATCTTCAGGTCCATAGGGGATAAATGAAAATGTCAAACTTCTTCTAATAGCTTTCTCCCCTATCGGTTTACCGATAATTCCGCTACCATCATCCTTTACACTGCTTGCGTTATAATTCTCTTTTAAAAAGTCACTATACTCAGCCAATTCCTTATCTAATGCTTTGTACGGCTCTTCCATCCACCAAGTAAATTGTGGATTGTAAGCAAAATAGAAATGATACGCTTCTTTTAAAGAGCGTTTTAAAGACTCTACCGCATCAGAAGCTTTCTGAGCTACCAGCCAGTTTTCAAAAGGTTCTTTCTTTAAAGACTCTTGTTCATTCTTTAACAGCTCTGCTATAGCAGCAAAAGAAGCAGCCAACTCCTTATATGCAGGAATAGCGCCATGCCTACGAGATTTAACAAAGGCATACAAAGGTTCTGCTATGGTAAGCACCTCACTTATCTCATCATATTTATCCTTTTCAATATTCAGAAAATAGAGCCTTTTCTGTATCTGATTTTTGAGCAACACATAGTCCGCTTGTCCTTGGGGAGACATGGCCTCAAAATTCACATCATCAATGGCCTTGCTCCAGCTATCATAAAGCCTGGTCATGCGCTGATAGTATTCCGTACTCTCGTGGATATTACAGGTCCTGTTAAGTGCTCTTTCATCTGCTTCAAACTGAGCAATAGCTTCGTACATTTCACTTCCCTGAGCATAGGAGGCCGAAATAATAATACACTGCAAAAGAATAAGCAGCAAAAAACAATAATGTATATTATTTCTCATAAAGGTATTTATAGGTTTAAGTTATATATTAATAGTCACCGGAGGTGATCAATCATTTGCGTTATCTCATAATTATTCACTCTGTTTTCACTTACTTTCACGGTAAATCATATATTTAAATTGAGCAGGCGAATCATCTCATTAACACTCTCCATAAAATCGAATGTAGCTCACTGCATTTTATATGATTACTTAGCGCTTGCAATGGTATAGATTGACAATTTTCATTAAGAACATCTATAAATATTCTATTATCGAATATTAAATCTATAAAACATATTTCATATTAACACCAAGTAGTCAATATAAAGAAATGATCTGCCAATATAGTATCAGACAGAATCTTATATAAGTAGCTTTAAATGAGACGGTTTTCAATTAATAATATCATATTCACTATCCGCAAGCACTTATTGCAGTAAACAAAGTTAAAATAATACGTATTCCAGCTAATATTCACCCTATTTGATAATGAGGTGCCTTATATATTTGTGATCAGGCTACTGATACTTCCGTGGCCGCATTACCATTACCTACACTACACCTAATTATGACCAATACAGCGAATCAACGATTCTCTTCCAAGCTAGCCTTTTTACTCAGCGTGTTAGGCATAGCCATAGGCACTGGCAATATATGGCGTTTTCCTAGAATAGTAGCTCAGAACGGATCTTCAGAAGGGGCTGGGGCTTTTATCTTTGCCTGGATCATTTTCCTATTTATGTGGAGCATCCCTCTCATTATTGGCGAATATGCCTTAGGTAGAAAATTCCGATTAGGGTTGGTGGGCGCTTTTAAGCATGCCACAGAAGGAAAATTAACTTGGATGGGAGCATTCATGGCCTTTGTGGCTACTGCCATCACTTTCTTCTACTCAGTAATAGTAGGCTGGTGCATTTATTACTTTGTGTATATGATCATAGCGCCTTTGCCTATAAATACAGAAAGCGCCACTATGATATGGGATAACTATCAAAACAGTGTATGGCCTCTGGTTACTCACGCTATAGCTTTAGTAGTGGGTTGCCTGGCTATCTGGAAGGGGGTTTCTTCGATAGAAAAAATCAATAAATTTCTTATCCCCAGCTTATTGATAATTATATTAGGTTGCCTGGTGCGAGCCCTTACCCTGGAAGGAGCTACTGACGGAATCATTTACCTTTTTACGCCCAACTGGTCACAATTAGGCTCCCCAAAAATATGGATAGAGGCCCTTACCCAAAATGCATGGGATACCGGGGCCGGATGGGGCATGTTTCTTACCTATGCTGCCTATATGAACAAGAAGCAGGGTATAGTTAAAAATGCCTTTTTTACCGGCATAGGTAATAATACCATTTCGCTGCTCTCTGCTATGATCATTTTCGGAACTGTATTCGCTATACTAAGCCATGAGGGCGGTATGAGCAGAACAGAAGTACTCAATATAGTGAAAACCAGCGGCCCGGCATCTACAGGTCTCACCTTTATTTGGATGCCTCAACTCTTTGCCAAAATGTTCGGAGGCCCAGTACTGGCCGTGCTGTTCTTCATAGGCCTTACGTTTGCTGGCTTTTCATCCTTAATAGCCCAGTTAGAACTTCCTACGCGTATAGTAATCGACTTTGGCGTCACTCGTCCTAAAGCTCTATTTATAGTGGGGGCCATCAGCTATGTGTTAGGCATACCTTCTGCTATTAACCTGGATATTTTAACTAATCAGGACTTTGTCTGGGGTGTAGCCCTGCTCGTATCGGGCGTGTTTTTCGCCATTGTGCTTATTATTTATGGCCTTGATACTATCAGAAATGAAGAAAATCAATTCAATAATGCTGATTGGAGCATCAATGTATTTTGGAAGTATATTTTGAAAATTTTCATACCCGTAGCCGGGATTATTCTGATTATCTGGTTCCTGGCAGATGCCGCGCAGGTCGATCAGTGGTACGATCCATTGGAGTCTTATAGCCTCATGACTTGCATTGTGCAGTGGGTATTCATCATCTCAGCATTAGTTTTATTAAATAAAAAAATCAATAAGAAAGTTGCCTAAAGTATTTTACATGAAGAACATACTCTTATTCCTTCTCTTTTCATTTATCAGTATATCTGCATTTTCACAAAACTACACCCATCAAGACTCCTTGAGAGGCACTATTACCCCTGAGAGAGCCTGGTGGGATCTAAAATATTATCATCTTGACATCAAGGTAACACCATCCGATAGCAGCATCAATGGTAGTGTTACCATTGCCTATGAAGTCCTTCAACCTTATCAAATCATCCAAATAGATTTGCAGGCCCCACTTAAAATAAAGAAGGTAATAGATGACTCAGGTAATGAATTGGTTATAGAGCATGATGGCAATGCTCACTTTGTTTCCTTGAAAGAAGAACAGAAAAAAGGTGATTTGAACCGTGTGGTAGTCTACTACGGCGGCCGACCTAAAATAGCCGTGCGACCTCCCTGGGATGGTGGTATTTCATGGGATAAAGATGAGGAAGGTAATGACATTATTCATACCAACTGCCAAGGCATAGGAGCCAGCATTTGGTGGCCTAATAAAGATCATATGTATGATGAGCCAGATAGCGTGCTAATGAGTGTAAATGTACCCAAAGGCCTTATGGATGTATCTAATGGTCGATTGATTAAAACTGATAAGCTAAAAGATGGTACTACCACTTATCATTGGTTTGTTAGTAACCCAATCAATAACTATGCGGTAAGCCTCAACATAGCCAATTATAAGCATTTTTCTGAAGTATATGCAGGAGAAAAAGGCAATCTAGATATGGATTATTACGTACTTCCTTATAATCTCAAAAAAGCTAAAAAGCAGTTTAAAGATGCCGCTAGAATGATGGAGGCATTTGAATATTGGTATGGCCCCTACCCTTTTTATGAAGATGGCTACAAACTGGTAGAAGTACCCAGCACGGGTATGGAACATCAGAGTGCAGTAACCTATGGCAACCGATATACTAACGGATACCGAGGAAGAGACGCCAGTGGAACAGGCTATGGAATGAAGTTCGACTTTATCATCATACACGAGTCAGGTCATGAATGGTTTGCCAACAGCATTACTTACAAAGACATGGCTGATATGTGGATACATGAGAGTTTCACCAATTACTCAGAAAGTTTATTTATAGAATACTTCTATGGAAAAGAAGCTGCCCAGGCTTATGTAAGAGGAACAAGAAGAGATATAGCTAATAACAAACCCATTATAGCCGATTATGGTGTAAATGCCAAAGGTAGCGGTGATATGTACCCTAAAGGAGGTAATATGCTGAACACACTAAGAACTGTGATTAATGATGATGAAATATGGCGCGCGATCCTAAGAGGACTGAATGAAACGTTTTATCATCAAACAGTGGAAACAAGCCAAATAGAAAGCTACATAAGTCAAAAAAGCGGAATAGATCTAAAACCTTTCTTCGATCAATACCTGAGAGATACCAAGATTCCAATTTTAGAATATTATCAAAAAGAGGGCAAATTATTTTTTAGATGGTCCAATACCGTTAAGGACTTCGGTTTAGCTGCCAGAGTGCTGCTAGACAATCAAGAAATATGGATTCAGCCTAAGGAAGAATGGGACAGCATATCGATAAGCTCACCTTTTCAAAATCTGGAGATGGATCCTAATATTTATGCTGGGATTTTAGAAACTACAAACTATTAAAAAAAGAGGCCGATTGCATGTCAATCGGCCTAATTATATTTCATTTAAAAAGTAGAGGCTTCGTATAGATTTTTAAAGCCATGATTACTAACAAATTCAGCCAGTTTTTCAAGATCATCTCTTCGTTCTGCCTCCATCTCCTCGTCTTTGTTACTAATTATAGCCTTAAGACCTGTTTCTTTAATAGGGAGTATAACAAAACCGCCATCTGCATCAAAGAGTAAAGGTTGCCCTCCGCTCCACCGTTCTTCCACATCACTTGCCATTATCTCAAAATCCAATGTAAGTAAAACATCCAGTTCTACTTTTGGAAGTAAAGCCGATTCCATGATATCATCAAACGTCATATCTGAAACAGCACTGGCATCATCCACCTTAATAATTGTACTTCCTACCATAAAAAATTCTCAAGTTTTTTATTTCTCTACTCATTTTGACGTGCCCGTTATAAATCGCTCTATTGATGCAAGATCAAAAGAAGTGATTTAATAGTCAGGCAGCATCCTTTTAATTTTTAGCGCTGAAAATTAATCAATACTCTTCATCTGTACAAAGTCACCAGTAAAAATAAAATACATTAAAAATCATCTTCAATTTATATAATCACTAAAACTAATTATACATTAATAAAGTACCATTTCGGATACAATCAAAAGATGGTGATAACAAGAAACATATTCAGGTGAAACCTCGAAGCTGCGCATAGCTGATAAATTGACTGACATCAAAAAAGCCACTCCGTTTCCAGAGTGGCTTTCAATCAATTGCTCAAGTATTTAATTAAAATCAAGTTTTTAGTTCCAAGGCCAGCTGCCCCACGCTTCACAGTAGTTGCCCTTGTCATTCTCGCCTAAGAAGCTTCTCTTTTCTCCTATATAAAGGGCATTCATAGTGTTTACAGGTTGATACACCAATTCTCGCACACCATTTTCATACTTAGCCTGTAAAATACCAAAGTGACCAAGATTCAACGCATGTCCAAATTCATGCAATACCACTGATTCAATATCTATAGAATTGCTAGTTCCTCCTTTAGACCATCTATAGCCATCGTTAAACCAAATTTCAGAAAATGCCTTATCTGTTTTACCTCTGGTAGTACTGGTTGCCGTTCCATTTTCGTCTTGAAAAACAAATGAAAAAGTCACACCTAAAGTATTTTCAGAGCCTAATACTGACTCAAAAATAGATGCTGGCAAATACCCCACTACAGAAATATCAGTATAAGGCCCGTAATTTGGTAACCCTACATCAATAATTTGACTTGGATTACCCATATCTAAAGTATAGGGCATTTCATCGATAGCTACTGTAGTACAATAACCATCATTTTCCCATTTATCGAACATCGCAGCATAAATCGGCTCTGCATCTATTGTTCCGTTGGCTGAGGAAAAAGGAGTAAATGATGACCAGTCGATATCATCCAGATCTCCGTCTCCATTCCAGTTTCTACGCGTATCTCCTGGTACCCAACGGGAAGAGATAGTACTTTCAAATTGACTATCCAGCGTATTTACTGAATCATAACGATCTACATATTTATATAACTTCACTTCTTCCACTTTCAGCTTTCCTTCTTTGAAAAGAGTTTCGTTCATCATTATTTTTATTTCTTCCTCATCAGAAATTCCACTGGTACGAGCATTTTTAGGATGAGCCGCTCGATAATCTAGTAATGCCTGAGGTATTGTAATGCTCAACTGATCCTCGCCTTTTACTATTTGCTGGTCAGTTTGTTTTAAAGGTTCTGGCTCTTGGCATGAGGCCAAGGCACCAAAAAAGAGGGCGGATAAAATTAAATTGTTTCTGGTTCTCATTTGTGTAGGTTTAAATCGCTAAATGCTTAAAGAATATTTCACTTAATATAACCTACATTTTTTATATTTAAAATAAATTATTGAAATATTATTATTAATAAGCCATTTAATTTAACACAAACACATAAATATTACCTTACAATCTTTCACCTATCCCTGACTCCTTTTAAGGCATTATGATATTTTAACGGAGAGTATCCCGTCATCTGTTTAAATTTCCTATTAAAATAAGAAAGGTTATTAAACCCTGATAAAAAGCATATTTTCACGATAGTCATATCCTTATTAAGCAATAACCTACAAGCATGCCTTATCCTAATTTCGTTAAGAAAATCAAAATAAGTTTTTCGTGTTCTTTGCTTGAAAAATCTACAAAACGCGGAAGGCACCATATTCGCTATTTCGGCCACTTGCTCCAGTGTTATCTTTTCGGCATAATTCTCAAATGTAAATTGGATTACATCATTAAGTCTTTTACCATCGTTCTCATCAATTGATTGCTTTATCATCTCTTGATTAAGGAGAAGCATATTGTCTTCATCTGCAAGCAGATCTATTATACTTAGCACCTGTATCAGACGCTCCAGACCTTTTACCTTTAGCAGCCTTTCTATGCCTTTTCCTACTTTTTCTCTCAATTCTCCTTTAAGCTTAATACCTTGTTTGGCTGCCACAAAAATATTTTGCACCAGCTCATGATTCAACAAAGTATTTTCTGGCATCAACTCATCAAGAAAAACATAAATTACATCTGCCTCTATAAGATCTGTGTTCTCATAGAATGATTCATCATTTCTAAACACATGTGGCACATTAGAGCCTATTATAAAAACATCGCCTTCTTCAAACTCTCCAATATGCCCACCTATCACTGCGGTACCAAAACTCTTCCTTATGAGTGTAAGCTGTAATTCAGGGTGCTGATGCAAAATATGGTAGATATGACTCTCCTGATCATGCTGCACCATAATCATATCTGAGTTATTCCTAGGTATCTTAAAAGGTAGGACTTTCATAGCAAATGGAATTTAGTTGTAATATATACCTATTTTAACTCATAAAAGCCACACCAAAGCTAATATAGTATCGTATTTAGTCAAAATACTGAAACATTCCAGAGGGATATAAAACTACATTTGTGAAAAATTAATAACTAATCCGATAATAGATGAAAGTTACATGGACCGGGGTTTATCCTGCAATCACTACCAAGTTTACTGACAACGACGAACTAGACTTACCTTTATTTGAAAAGAATCTTAAATTTCAACTAGAGGCTGGTATCGAAGGTTTGATCATAGGCGGAACACTTGGAGAAGCCACTGCGCTTACTGATGAAGAGAAGAAAACGCTGATAAAATCTTCTTTAGAAACTGTAGGACATACCATACCTGTCCTTTTGAACATAGCAGAACAAACCACCAAAGAGGCCATCCGCCAGGCTCAAATGGCTGAAGAACACGGGGCACATGGACTTATGCTGCTACCTCCTATGAGATATAAAGCTACTGATTACGAAACAGTAGAATATTTCAAAGCTGTAGCCAATGCTACCTCATTGCCAATTATGCTTTATAACAACCCTGTTGATTATAAAATATTAATCACTATAGATATGCTTGATGAGCTAAAAGAATGCAGCAACATTCAAGCAATTAAAGAATCAACCAGAGACATCACCAATATCACTCGCGTGAAAAATAAATTTGGTGACAGATTTAAAATACTGGGCGGAGTAGATACACTTGCTCTGGAGGCACTACTTATGGGAGCCGACGGATTAGTGGCTGGCCTTGTTTGTGCTTTCCCTGAAGAAACGGTAGCCATATACAAACTAGCAAAAGCTGGTCGTATAGAAGAGGCTTTAAAAATATATAGATGGTTTATGCCTCTCTCTGAATTAGACATAGACCCGCAGCTGGTACAAAACATTAAATTAGCTGAAGTATACACCGGCATCGGCTCTGAAAATGTAAGAGCTCCTCGCCTTAAACTAAGAGGTAAACGTAGAGAGGAAGTAATCAAAGTGATCGAAGACAGCCTGGCGACCAGACCTACTCTACCTGAGTATAAAGAAATAGAAATTTTATCTTAAAAAATAAATCAAATATGCACGGAAAAAACAGAATAGGATATAGCCTTTTAGAAACCGAACACGGAACTGTTAAAGCCTATAGTCCTATCACTAAAGAATCCTTGCCTGAAAAATTCGATGTAGCCGGACAAGATGAAGTTAACACGGCACTTGACCAAGCAGAAAAGGCTTTTAGTGCTTATAAATATATCAGTGCCACTAAGAAAGCTGATTTTCTTGATGCTATAGCTGATGAAATATTAGCCCTGGGCGATGAACTTATAGAAAGAGCCTGCCTGGAATCTGCTTTACCAGAAGGACGGATAAGAGGAGAAAGAGGTAGAACCATGGGGCAGCTTAAAATGTTTGCCTCATTACTAAGAGATGGCTCTTGGGTAGAAGCCAGCATAGAGCCGGCTATGCCAGATAGGGAACCTTTACCCCGTGCCGACTTGAGAAAAATGCTCAGGCCTGTAGGCCCTGTAGTAGTTTTTACTGCTAGTAACTTTCCATTAGCCTTCTCTACTGCCGGTGGCGACACCGCTTCAGCTCTGGCAGCAGGAAATCCGGTAATAGTAAAAGCGCATGAATCTCATTTAGGCACCAATGAACTAGTTTCTGATGCTATAGCCAGAGCAGCCGAGAAAACAGAAATGCCTGATGGTGTTTTCTGTAGCCTCACAGGAAAGGGGTATGAAATAGGAAAGCATTTAGTACAACATCCAAAAACCAAATCAGTAGCCTTCACAGGATCATTTAAAGGAGGAAAAGCCCTATATGACCTGGCTAATGAAAGAGAAAATCCAATCCCTGTATTTGCAGAAATGGGCAGTATCAACCCAGTATTTGTATTGCCCGACAAAGTAGCAACCGACCCAGAAAGCCTGGCCAAAGCTACTGCAGGATCTATCAACCTAGGGGTAGGACAATTTTGCACTAACCCCGGGCTTATCATAGGCATTAAGTCTGATGCACTGAACACTTACATCAGCACATTGGCCACAGAAACTGAAAGCATACAGGCTACCACCATGCTCAACAGCGGCATAGCTAAAGCCTACAAATCAGGAGCTGACCATGCTGCAGAACAAAGTGGAGTACAAGTAATCGCCAAAGGAGCGGAAGCAGAAGAAGGTCTTGAAGGGCAATCTACTGTAGCCACGGTTTCGGCTACTGATTTTCTCAAAACCCCAGAACTACAGCATGAAGTTTTCGGGCCTTTTTCGCTGATAGTAACCTGCGCTGATAGTGACGAAGTAGAAAAAATAATAGCTTCTCTATCAGGACAACTTACTGCTACCTTTTTAGCTACAGATAAAGATATAGCTGATTTTGAGACAATTATAAAAAATGCCTCTGAGTTATGTGGAAGACTAATTTTCAATAGTTTTCCTACTGGCGTGGAAGTATGCCATAGTATGCAACATGGAGGTCCGTACCCTGCTGCTACTGATTCTCGCTTTACCTCTGTAGGTACAGGAGCCATCAAAAGATTTGTAAGGCCAGTATGCTATCAGGATGCCCCTAAAAGCATTCTTCCAGAAGAGCTGCACAACGATAATCCTCTAAATATTTGGAGATTAGTCAATGGTAGTTTGAATAAGGATAAAATATAGGTTTTGATAATGAGTGATAGCTGGGTAATAAATAGTTGAAGCTGATTGATCATCTGCCAATAGTAGCTATCACTCTTTTTTTATAAATTATTGACATTAACAACCCGTTAAAATAAATGGCAGTAAGTGAATTCATCTGCATTGATGCTCACACCTGCGGCAACCCGGTAAGGGTGGTAAAAACAGGTGGGCCCAAGTTAGAGGGCTCTTCTATGAGCGAGAAAAGACAGCATTTTCTTAAGGAGTATGATTGGATAAGAAAGGGGCTTATGTTTGAGCCAAGAGGTCACGACATGATGTCTGGCAGCATACTCTACCCTCCTTCAGATCCTAAAAATGACTCAGGCGTATTGTTTATAGAAACCAGCGGTTGCCTGCCTATGTGTGGCCATGGCACCATAGGTACCGTAACTATAGCCATAGAGCAGGGTCTTATAATACCTAAAACACCAGGTAGGTTGCGCCTTGAAACGCCCGCAGGCTTAGTTCTGGTAGAATACCAACAGACCGGAAAAAAGGTAGATTGGGTAAGGCTTACCAATGTAAAATCTTACCTGGCTGCCAGAGACCTTACTATAGAAACTCCTGAGCTGGGCATACTCACTTTTGATGTAGCCTATGGTGGTAATTTTTATGCTATTGTAGATGAACAGGTGAATTTTTTAGGAGTCCATAATTATGCAGCAGCAGAACTTATACGCTGGAGCTTGATGATCAGGAAAATGATCAATGAAAAATACACTTTTGTGCACCCTGAAAACGAAACCATAAGAGGCTTATCTCACATGCTCTGGACGGGTGCCCCAATAGATGCTAAAAGCACTGCTCGTAATGCTGTGTTTTACGGAGACAAAGCTATTGACAGATCACCTTGTGGTACAGGCACCTCTGCCCGTATGGCTCAATGGTATGCTAAAGGCCTCTTAAAGAAAGGTGAACAATTTATACATGAAAGCTACATAGGCTCTCAGTTCATTGGAAGAATAGAAGAAGAGACTGAAATAGATGGTAAGCCAGCTATAATTCCAAGCATACAGGGTTGGGCCAGAGTTACAGGCTTTAACACCATACTTATAGATGATGATGATCCATACGCCTTTGGATTTCAAGTTATTTGATAAATAAAAGATGAAAAAGAAAGTTGCCATTGTTGGGGCCGGCATGATCGGGCTCTGCAGCGCTTATTACCTGCGTAAAAAAGGTCATGATGTAATAGTAATAGATGACCACGATGGCTATGGAGGAGCTTCTGTAGGTAATGCAGGCTTCTTATGTCCCAGCCACGTGGTTCCCCTGGCCTCTCCGGGTATTATAACTCAGGGTATAAAATGGATGCTCAATGAAAAAAGCCCTTTCTACATTAAGCCCAGACTTAATAAAGAGTTGATCTCTTGGGGACTGAAATTTAAAAAGGCAGCCACTGCCGAAAAGGTAAAAATAGCAGCTCCTTTTCTTCACCAGATTACTACTGCCAGTCAAAAATTAGCAGAGCAGCTACTGCAAGATGAAAAAATTAACGCTGGTTATAATAAAAATGGGTTGCTCATGCTGTGTCAGTCAGAAAAAGAGCTTCATCATGAAAAAGAAGCCGCCGATATAGCCAGAGGCTTCGGACAAAGTGCAGAAGTGCTTACTCCTGAGGAAGTAGCTAAATTGAATCCGGGCCTCGACCTTAACATCTGTGGAGCAGTATATTTTCCTAACGATACCATGATCACTCCGCATATATTTCTGAGAGAATTTCAGAAGGTACTTAAGGCCAACGGCGTGGAGTTTATGTTCAATACCAGCATAAATTCTTTTGAGAGAGAAAAAGGGGAAATCACAGGACTTGTCACCTCTTCTACTACCATAAAAGCAGATGATTACTTGATAGCTGCCGGTAGTGCAACCTCTCCCTTATTGCGACTATTAGGCCTACGATTACCCATGGTAGGTGGTAAAGGTTATAGCTTTACTGTAAACAACCCGCCAGCTATACCCCAAGTCCCGTCTATTCTCTCCGATGGGAAAGTGTCTATGTCACCCATGATGGATGGACTTCGTTTTTCTGGCACCATGGAAATCAACGACTTGAACAGTGCCATCAACCTGAAACGAGTAGAAGGTATAGTTAACACTGCGACATCGTTTCTACCTCAATTCAAAAAGAGTCATTTTACGGATATAAAACCTTGGGCTGGTTTTAGGCCTTGTTCACCAGACGGACTCCCCTATGTGGGTAAATCAAACAAGTTTAGCAACCTCACTATAGCTGCAGGGCATGCCATGCTTGGCATTACACTAGGGCCAGTTACCGGTGATATTGTGGCTAAAATCATTAATGAAGAGCCAAACGATATGGATTTATCCTTACTGGCAGTAGACAGATATAACTAAATTATACAATCAACTAAACGGAATAATAAATGATTTATAGAGCCATCACTTTCATTATTGCCTGCTGCTTTCTTGTGGGGCAAGCTCATGCTCAGGATGACATTATCACCCTGGAAAAAATATTTTCAACAGCCGAATTTCGGTCTGATTATTCAGGACAAAAAAGATGGATAGATGAAGGTAATGGCTATACTATGCTTCAAAAAAATGAACCTGGCACTGGCCTGGATATCGTAAAGTACAACACCACCAGTGGAGAAAAGTCTGTATTGATCAGTGCTTCCTCCTTGGTGCCTTCAGGAGCCAGTGAGCCTCTTCGCATTGAGAATTATGAATGGTCTCATGACAAATCTAAATTACTTATCTACACTAACTCAAAGAGGGTATGGAGGCAAAATACAAAAGGAGATTACTGGGTTAAAGACTTGGAAACTGGTGCTCTAAACCAGCTTGGTAAAGATTTGCCTGCCTCTTCGCTAATGTTTGCCAAATTCTCACCTGATGACAGCCAAGTAGCCTATGTCAGTAAACATAACATTTACAGAGAAACTGTAGCCGATAACGAAGTAACACAGCTTACTTTTGACGGAACAGAGAAAATCATCAACGGCACTTTTGACTGGGCGTATGAAGAAGAATTTGGCTGTAGAGATGGCTTCAGATGGAGCCCTGATAGTAAAAAAATAGCCTATTGGCAGCTAGATGCCAGCCCTATCAAAGACTTTTTAATGATCAACAATACAGATTCCTTATACTCTTACACTATTCCTATCCAATACCCCAAAGTGGGCACTGATAACTCCACCTGCAAAGTAGGCGTACTCAGCATGGATTCAAAAAATACCACCTGGCTGAAAGTTGGTGAAGATGAAAGCAATCATTATATACCACGCATGTACTGGGCAGACAACTCTGAAGAAATACTCCTACAGCGCTTGAATAGAAAGCAAAATGTTAATACGGTTATAATTTGCGATGCGGCCAGTGGGACTTCTAAAATCATATATACCGATAAAGATAATACATGGCTCAATGTGGTAGACGATCTGCTTTTTTTTAATAAAGGAAAAGACTTCACTTGGGTAAGTGAAAAAAATGGATGGAATAATGTATATAAAATCAGCAGGGATGGAAAAAATGAAGCCTTACTGACCCCTGGCAACTTTGATGTGATTAATATAGAACTCATTGATACCAAAAATGGATGGATATACTACAGAGCATCTCCTAATAACGCTACTCAAAAATATCTATACAGAAATAAAATTTCTTCTAACAAAAAACTCGAACGATTAACCCCAGAAAACCAGCCAGGAACTCATAGTTATGACATTAGTCCGAATGGCAAATGGGCGTTTCACACTTACTCTAAAGCGGGAATACCTCCGATAACAGAGCTGGTATCACTACCTGAGCATAAGCAGGTACGCGTGATAGTAGAAAACAAAGAGTTAAAAGATAAGCTGGCCAAGCTCAAGATTTCAAAACAACAATTTTTCACTATAGAAAAAGAAGGTATCTCTTTTGATTATTATATGATCACGCCTCCAAATTTTGATAAAAGCAAAAAGTACCCTGTTCTATTTAATGTTTACGGAGAGCCAGCAGGCCAAACGGTATTAGATACCTGGGGCGGCAGAAACTACCTTTATCATCAAATGCTAGCCCAACAGGGTTATATTATCATGAGCATCGACAACCGAGGTACTCCTGCTCCAAAAGGTAGAGAATGGAGAAAGAGCATTTATGCTAAGCTCGGTGTAATTTCCTCTCAAGATCAGGCCGACGTTACGAAATTGCTGATAGATAAATACGCTTTTATTGACAAAGATCGTATAGGTATTTGGGGCTGGAGCGGCGGCGGCTCTATGACGCTCAATGCACTTTTCCGTTACCCGAAAATTTATACCACAGGCATCAGCGTAGCACCGGTAGCTGATATTCATCTTTATGACAATATTTATCAGGAAAGATATTGTGGATTATTAACCGAAAAAGCAGAAGAGTATATCCAAAGTTCTCCTGTTAACTTCGCTAAAAATCTTGAAGGAAAGCTGTTACTGGTTCACGGCACTGGAGATGACAATGTTCATTACCAAAATTCAGAAGTTCTTATTAATGAACTCATTAAGCAAAACAAAGTATTTTCATTTATGTCATACCCCAACCGCTCTCATGGCATTTATGAAGGCTACAATACTTCCAGACATCTCTATGAAACCATGTTTAGTTTCATAAAGAACAACCTCTAAAAGATGCCAGAATATGACTACTGAATGAGTAGTCATATTCTTTATACCCTTCTCTTATCCCTGCGTCGTTCAGAAATGAAGTCATATTACTTATGATGATTAAGAAAAAGATACGACGATACATTGGGTCGAAGATAGCACGTCTATTGCTTCGCTACGCGCGCTAGTGCAATTCTAAAAGCTAAGAGTGATTCTAAAAGCTTTTGCCACTTAACCCATGAAAGCTTGGCTAGCACATTAGCAGCTTTTAAGCGTCCATCCACCACATGAATAAATCTTTCTTTAAATACCATCAATTCCTGAAATTTTGAAATAATCTCTGAAAAAATTGACATAACAAAATCATCTTTTTAACTTATAAAAGATTACTTGTTCAACCCAAAACCCAAGAAATCATTTGAAATACCTAATTTCAAAATCTTTAATTACCTAAAACCAACATTATGATAAACTCATTAAAAAACTTTGCAAAAAGTTCATTTGCAATATTTTCCATCTTATTACTATCAACAAGTTGTAACGACAGTGACCAATCTGTAACATCAGATTCGGTAAAAGATTATAGCGGAGAAGAAATTTTCAGTGCTATATTTTTCATGGAAGGAGAACTGGCAAACTCCATAGATGTGCTCAAACCTGGAGCAGATCAGCTACAAGCAGCTACTCAGGATAAAGACGTAGAAGTAGATTATCAATATTTCAAAACTGAAATCATGGGTACTATACACGAATTAGAACCTCAGTTTTTCAATAAATTTGCTGAGAGCATGAAGTCAGATAACCTGTATGAAGTAGAGTTAGGGCTTAACAATGCTAGAAAAATGTTTAAGGCTGCAGGTTTGGCTTCTGAGTATGGAGACTATTTCAAAATTATGGAAGAGATAGACTCTAAAAAAGTAAATCTAAATGATGCTCGTTTAAAAAGCCTAAACTTTAACGATGCTGATGATGTAGAAAAGCTGGCTCAAATATTCAAAGAAGACTATGATATTGATTTTGCTAATTTTGACTCTACCGTAGGCAGAGGACAGTGTGTATTTGCCTTTGGCGCCTTAGCGGTAACAGCTGTAGTTGCTGGTAATGTGGCTGTAGTAGTAAATGCCGTATATGCTGGTAACGTGAACTGGTCAGTAAATTGGAAAATACCTATTTCTCCTGCAGATGATTTCAATGATGCCCTAGTGGCTCAGTTATCAGAAAAAGTCTGAGCTGATTGATTTGGGTTAAGCAATGAATCATATATTGTGGTTTGGAATTATGTCTGTCGGCATTAATTCCTTTCCACTTTTTTCAAACTTAAAAAATCAATCATCATGAAACCTATTCCTAAACCTACCTCCTACCCCTTTATAAAATTCTTTTATCATTTAGCCAATGTCACTATACTATGAAGAAAAATATCTCGATTATTCTGATATGGAGCTTCTGGATATTTATGGCATTAATGCTCACCCGAATATATAATACACCAGACTACAAGCTACCCTATCCCGTTAAAAAGCTTTCAATGTCCATGTTTCCTCAAGGTTGGGGCTTCTTCACCAGAAACCCACAAGAAGGAATTACAGAAGCCTACGCTATAGAAAATAATACACTTAAAAACATCACCATAAAAAATGCGTCTGCCAAAAATCTATTTGGTTTCTCCAGAAACGCCCGTTTTGTAAGTATAGATGTAGCTATTTTGCTTGAATACCTACCTGAAGATAAATGGACTTCCGGCAAGGGAGATTTTAAAGATCACCTACCTAAAGAAACTGTAAAAATTGAGGTGGATCGGTCTATCCAACATTTTCCTGATGGTGAATACCTTATTTATCGCTATGAGCCCATTTCATTTTTGTGGGCAGGCAAAAATCAGGAGCATTACAGGCCCTATAAAGTTATGCGTATAGCACTTAAATATACTAAACCTCACTCTTCATGAATACCTACGCAAAAAACGTTCATACCAATATCTACGGATTGGCCAGAGCTCTCATGGCCTTAAGCCTACTGATCACCTTTTTGTTTTCAGACAACGGCAGAAGCTTTCCCAATGAACTATTCTCGCCGTCTCACGATACCCTCTCATGGAACTTCTTCGCTATCATGGGGCATAATAACCTTACTCTGTCAGTGGTTATTGCCTGCGTTATATTATTATGGGTTATTTCCGGATATTTACCACAGCTCAGCTGCTTTCTACACGCCTGGATAGCCATCAGCTACTTCAACGTGGCCCTGGTCATTGAAGGCGGAGATCAGATAGCTCAGATTTTAAGCATATTCATCATTCCTATTGCCATTACCGATCCAAGGCTCAATCACTGGTATGCACCAGACCAAACATTTTTCAAAAGGCCTGGCTTCTTTCTGCGCTACTTTGCTTACTCCAGCGCTCTGATTATACAATTGCAAATGAGCTTGCTGTACTTCTTTGCTTTTGTAGACAAGTTTGGTGTAGACGAATGGAGAAATGGAACTGCCTTTTATTATTGGTTTAATCATACGCCATTTGGAGCTGATGACTGGCTTAAAAGCCTCTTCGGTTGGGTCGTAGCCGATCCGTTTTTAGGTAGAGTATTAGACTGGGGCGTATTGGCATTAGAAGCAGCACTGTTTGCAGCCATTTTTATGGAGCAAAAAAAGAAAAAGCGAATGCTGTATGCGGCCATAATCTTTCACTTTGCCATCATTCTGGTACATGGACTAGGCTCTTTCTTCTTCGCCATGGCGGCAGGGCTCATTCTATACCTCCACCCTATTGATCATGAGTATTCTTGGTCTGCCATTGTTGACTCCATTAAAGGCCTTAGAGCAAAAAGACCAACATTGCTTATGACCAATAAGCTATCCCGACTACTCAGCAGGAGTAATCAGTGAGTTAAAAGTAGATACCAACAACGAAGTGAAGAGCAGGGATCTCACTGATCAGATAATGCTAACGGAACAGTGAGATTCCTGATATCATTCCGCCATGCTGCATGATTCAGGAATGACGTCATATTCTATCTGGTGATTACGAGGAAGGTATGACGAAGTAATCTCGGGACTATGGAATACAGGCTACGATGGACTGTAGAATCAGCTTCTAGATTGCTTCATTCCGCTTCGCTGTATTTGCAATAACCAGTATAATTATACATAACACAATCATTATCGTCATCCCGGCCGTAACGGAGTGAAGAGCCGGGATCTCGCTGATCAGATAGTGCTAACAGAAAAGTGAGATTCCTGATATCATTCCGCTATGCTGCATGATTCAGGAATGACGTCTTACCCTATCTGGTGATTGCGAGGAAGGTATGACGAAGTAATCTCGGGACTATGGAATACAGGCTACGATGGACTGTAGAATTAAGTTAGAGATTGCTTCATTCCACTTCGCTGTATTTGCAATAACCAGTTGTTGGAAGAATAAATCAACATCAAACCGTCATCCCGGCCGTAACGGAGTGAAGAGCAGGGATCTCACTGATCAGTACTACTGAATGAGCAGTGAAGCGGTTTTAATACCGTGCCGGAGACACTCGTAATCATTGGAAAGTTCATAGTTGCAGACTACATACAACTAGATTACTGAAAACAAAATAGGCACAAGTGGACACTTGCGCCAGTTTGGGTCTCAAATACATATAAACTAAACCAATAAGTATTGATAGTATAGCAAAGGACAAAATCCCTTTTCTTACAATATTTTCAAACATCTTTCTCCTATCTATCAGTTCTTTAGCTAATGATTTATACTCCACATTTATAAAATACCTTGGATTGATTAATGGAGGATACGACTGTTGCGCTTTCGAAGAAAATTCAAAATTTCTTAAATCACTTATTTTATATTTGCTTATTTGTTCATGTTTCATCCTTGAAAATTTACCATTCAGAAACAGAACTTTTTGAGTACATATATTTCTAGTATATGTGTAATTACCATAGCAACCAAATATTATCAGCAAATGCAATACAGTAACCCCTGTAAATAAAAGTTGAAAATCCATTTAATTATTTAACCTATATGTCATCTGAGCATTTAAACTACCTGAAACTCCGAAAGATAAACCTGTTCCGGTATTCAAGCTCCGGGATGCATCCTCTTGTAACCCAACTTTCAAAACTCCTCCACCATGAACATTATCATGAGAATATTTCGCTTCTACAAATGGAGCCCCAATTCCAACATGAGTATTAACTTTTGTCATAAAAGCAGTCTTTTGATTATAAATATAATCTACACTGTATTTTAAATCTCCTCCTCCCTCATAACTAGCGCCTTGACTAAATTTTACTATTCCATTTTGACCTGCATAATGAAGTCCCAATGTAGATTGACTAAATCCCTTTCCATATTCCCATGCAAGTTTAGGACTCCATTCCAATAATGTTACAGAACCAGCATTGAGTGTATACCCAGCGAAAATATTATCATTAAGTAATTGCATCCCCATAGTAATTTTAAAATTTCCACCCACCTCAAATCCTTGACCCTTAAAATGCTCAGGATCAAAATCAAAAACAATATTACCCTCATAAAAGGTATTCATTCTTTGTAAGTAACCCCCATTTCCATCCGGCACCCAACTAGAGAACATTACCCCATACTCATCACCTATAGGAACTACTTTACTACCAGGATGAAATAAACTCCTCCACCACGCACCAAATTTAGAATATGCCCCATCAGGATCTATCCCGTTGATCGCGTTATTCCCCATCCCTACGTAAGGGCTAGCGTACTGTCCAGCCGGATCAGTAGCCATCCACCTACCAATAACAGGATCATACATCCTGAGCTCAAAACTATTCCACTCCGTCTCTTCATCTTCTTCTGCAAAATTACCCTGGTAGCCGTATCTAAATTCCTCGCGAGTAATATCTCTTTCTTCCATGGTTAAACCAAAGGGATAGAAATCTGAACCGGCAACTACGTTACCAAGGGTTGGGTTTACTTTAAGGTCATCAAAATAAACATCCATATCTTGCTGGTCTTCGTTAGAGATGTAAATATAGATAAATCCAGATGCTCTCAAATAGCTAACTTGTAATCTTTCTGTACCGTAGTGATGGGCCATGGAATGCAAACCGCGGGTATTTAAAAGCTAACGGGTGTTTGAAAAGTCTAAGCCAAACTAATAAATAGCCCCTCCCTTTCTACAAATTGACAGTTTCTTTAACATTAAAGAAAAAGTGTTAATAAAAACCACTCTCGGAATCTCAGCCGTAAAGAGTTCGAGAATCGAGGTATTATCTAATTGTCCCTAAATAATTCAGTAAATGAAAACGATTTTTGATCATTGTTAGAAAGAATATCAAAATAAGCTTGGCTAATTCTATTCATTGCCAGACACATCCAAAATACCCAAAGAATACTGTGCCTCCACCTTGGCTTTTCTGTTTTTACTGATAAGCTCCACCCATTTAATTTTGGCATTGATGTAGCTCATTTCTCTATAGTTTACTAAAAATAATGAGCTCTCTCCTGCCTGGTATTTTCTCCTTTCTCCTGTCAGCAGTTGGTTATAGTTCTCTACGGTTTGCTCGTAGGTATTGGCCTGGTCAAAGGTGTTGTCCCAAGTATTTAGTGCTGCACTAGCCTTGTATACAAGCTGCGCATTTTGCTGGGTGAAGGAAAGCTGAGCTTCTTTAATCTTTAAATCAGCCAGTTGTAATGCTCCTCTTTCTTTTCTCAAAAAAATAGGAAAACTGAATTCAAGTCCCCATTTATAATTGTTCATGCTGTAACCTCCGGTGGGGTCAGATCCTACCGCCTTATTTAAGGCATTGTAGCTCAAATTAAGCTCTGGCTTAAGGCTTTCTCGTTTGAGCCTTTGTTGTATCCCTAAATCAGCAATCTTGTATTCATACAATTGTAATTTTGGATGAGCAACTACCATATCATTTAATTGATCTCTATAGTTAAGGTCCACATCTACTGCTTTTATTTCGGATAAATCAGAAGGTATAGTGTAGTTATCTACTTCTAAAGGCACTACCCCTTCAGCCCATAGGTAAATTGAAAGCAAGGCTGTGGAATTAACAAAATCAAGACGGGCTTGCTGTAATGAGATCTGCCTATTCTGAACTTGTATAGAGGCTTCTAAAGTATCTATAGCGGGCTTATCTCCAAACTTTACACTTTGCTTCACCGCATTCAACCTCTCCGTAGCCAGCTTCAAACCTTCTTCATATACTTTTAGATTATGGTAAAATTTAAACCACTCCCAATAAGCTTTTCCTGCTTCATATTGTAAGTCATTGAGCATGACTCTTCTTTCAGCCTCAGAGCTTTGCTGGTAAATCTGCGCTTGCCTTAGCTCCGCCCTCCTACTGTCTATAAAAAGTCCTTTCCCTACTGGTACAGAAACTCCGGCATACCATAATCCTGCTCCAGAAGTACTATTTTCAGGGTTAAGATAATAACCGTTGTTCTCTTCATAGCCAGCCTTAGCCTCAATACCAAACCAGGTAGGCACCTTAAGTCCTACATTATTTTTACTATAATAGGTGTAATCCTTAAAGTACTTTTCAGAGACGTCAGCCATAGCCTTTGGGTCAAAGCCTCCTCGAGCCTGGCGCACTGTTGCCTCTCCTTTTTGTGGCTGTAAATTGGCTTGAATAGCTATCGGATGGTTCGTTTTAACAATATCCAAAAAATCGTCAAGCGTAAGTATCGCTGAATCTATGCCTTGCTGCTGTCCCTGAACCGTGGTAACTAATAATACCATCAGCCCAAAAGACGCACATACAACTTTCTTAACTATGCTCATTAGCAAATGCCTATATATAAATGACTCTATTCTATTTTTTCGACTTATCACTTGTCCCTGCTCCTGACTGGTTTGCCTTATAATAATCTGGCGGAAAGCCATTGATCTGTCGCCACAGTTCATACCAAATAGGCACATCTTTTAACAGGACCATATTTCTGGTTCCTGCTCCCACCCTTATGGCATCAGGCCAATCATGATCTTCAGGATCTGGTTCTACCAACACTCTGTATTTTCCATTTGGGCTGATGAAATTATCAATGGCGTACACCTTACCTCCGTAAGTACCATAACTGGTATTAGGCCATCCGGAGAAAACCACTGCAGGCCAGCCATCGAACTGAATACGAACTGGTTGCCCTTTTTCCAGCAACGGCAAATCAATAGGTCTAACATACATTTCCACTGCCAGTGTATAGTCTGAAGGCATAATACTTACGATACTGGCCCCCTCCTTAATAGTCTCTCCCAAACCTGTTTGTATTGCTTGGGTTACGTAGCCATTTTGAGGAGCAGTAATATAATACAAGCCCGTTCTTACAGAGTAGTTCATATACTGATTCTGCAATTTTGAAACTGTAGTCTCGGCATCATACATGCTGGACATGGCTGAGTATTTATCCGATTCGGCTTTTGCTATGCTTTCTTTATACTTAGTCCTTATTGATGTCAGCTCTACTTTAGCGTTAATCACGTCATTTTTACTAGAAAGCAATTTATTCTCATAAGAGATCATGTCAGCCTGAGCCTTTTGCAAGGTCAGTTTTCTCTTTTCAAGATCGGTTAAAGATTTTAATCCGTCATTATAAAGTTGCTCCTGTCTTGCGTACTGCTCCTTAGCAATATTGTAATTAGTAATCGAAGCCTCATACCCTATACTGTCACTTTGCACCTTAAGATGAGCCTGCTTTAACTTATTTCTAGCCTGCTCCATTTTCAAATCACTAGTAGTAGCCAAAGCATCTATCTGGTTATCCAATGCTTTAACCTTTTCCATATATGATTTCACAGACATTTCCTTGGCCTTAAGCTGTTCTTGAGTTCTGGAGAGTAGTTGAGGGTCAAAATAGTCATCCTTGATTTCTGATATGTAAAGAATAGTATCTCCTTTCTCCACAAAATCACCTTCCTGCACATACCACTTTTCTATTCTACCTGCTATTATTGAGTGAATGGTCTGCGGTCTTTGATCTGGCCTTAGTGCAGTAACATTACCTCCTGAGTTAATATTCTGTGTCCATGGAAGGAACATGATGATTACTACAGCGATCAATGTGTAGCTAATTATCCTTAAAAACACTCTACCAGAAACCTTATTCTCTACCAGATTAAGAGCACTATATTTAGTCTGGTCAATTTTACCTCTTATACTGTTAATTGAAATATTAAGCATGGCCGTTGTTTTTCAAATTTAAAAATGATTTCAACTCAGAGTAACTTCCACTTTTACTCACCTGACCATCATTCATTACTATTACCTTATCAGACTTACTTGCAAAATAATATTCGGAAGAAATAGCCACCAGAGTCCAAGGATGACTTTTATCAATCAGAAAATCTATTACTCTTCTGTAATCCACCTCATCGAGATGCATATAAAGATCTTCCAAAATCAATAATCTAGGCTTACCTACAATACTTCTGGCCAGCAATAGTTTTTGAGCGATACTTCCTGGCAATTTATTCCCTTGAGCATCCAGCTCAGTATCATACCCCTTAGATAGACTCTTTACAAATTCTTCCAAGTGCAAACTCTTTATAGCCCATTTAACCTCATCAAAAGTAACATTACTTCTGCCCATGGTAATATTTTCCATCACAGTACCTTCAAATAACTCCTCTTGTGACAAATAATCACCAAAAACAGAACGTAAAGAGCTTATATTCACATTTCCTAAAGGCAACCCTTGATAAGCTATTGTGCCCTTTTGCACCTCATAGAGTCCGGCAATTACGTATAACAAAGTTCTTTTTCCAGAATTGTTATTTCCACTTATTACTACCCTTTCCCCGGGAGCAACGCTAAAACTAACATCTTTTAATACCGGATTTCTCTGATCAGGGTAAGAAAAAGTAACATGATCCAGATCTAATGACAAGCCACCGCCATTGGTCTCTTTTGTAAAATCTACACCCTCGGTTTCTTCCAACTCCATATCTGTAACCTGCGCTATTTTCTCTAGTGAGGTCAGTACATCATAAATAGTCTCCAGACTTCTGATCAGTTTTTCTACAGCAACCATTACAGTAAGAATAATGATCTCTGCCGCTATAAACTGACCAATATTCATCTGTTGCTCCATTACTAAAACACCTCCAATAGCCAATAAACCAGTAGCTACCAGCACTTTAAAAACTACCATTAATGAATACTGCTGTACCAATATCTTAAAATGACTCTCGCGCGCTTGTAAATAATTATTTACATCAGTATCTACCCTTTCTAGCGGCAAATCAGTATTGCCTACTAGTTTAAATGTGGTGTTAGTTCTGGCCAGCTCTTCTAACCAATAAGCAACCTTGTACTTATATTTAGATTCTTTCAAGCTCGTGGTCATACCTTTCTGCCCTGTAAAGCGTATGATAACCACTACCATAAGCACCAGAATAACACTAAACAGGATGAAAAAAGAATGATACAAGGACAATAACAAGAGACCAAAAACTACATTTAACAGTGCAACTGAAAAGTCTATTAATATTTTTGAAAGCCCTTTTTGAACGGATATAATATCAAAAAATCGGTTCATTAGCTCAGGAGCATAGTGCTTATATAGGCTTTCCATCTTTGTCCTGGGCATCCTATAAGCAAATTCGAAGGCTGCTCTAGCAAATATTTTCTGCTGCAGGTTCTCTGTTATCCTAAGTTGATAGATCTGAAGAACACCAGAAATAGCAACCCCCAGCACCACCAAAAACACTAGGACTACCCAAGAAGTACTCATCTGACCTCCCTGGATAAAGTTAACAATAGCCTGAATTCCTAAGGGAAGAGACAAGCTGACTAGTCCATTAAATATAGAATAAAGATAAACGTTCCTAATCTCTTTTCTATCAGGTTTTAGTAACCTCCAAAACCGCTGAGTAGGTGTAAGTTTTGATGTATTTTCTTTCATAAATTAATTTTCAATGCTCCAAAGACCAAATCTTTATAAAACTGAGTAACAGCGTCTCCTTTAGTTACCGAATCTGTAAGACGGGGCATATGCTCGGCAAAATAGCGCTGATGATGTCCTCCTTCTATCACTGTGGATACCAGCATGTGAGGAAATTGATAATGAGGATCTATCTCCAATATAATATTACTAACTCTATCCACCAGGTTCTTTAAACTAACAAATACACCATCTTTATTCTCTTTATCTACATCTTTAGTGTAATAAGCTTTAGCTGATTCATTAATCACTATCTGATACAACTTTCGTTCATCAATATGCGATATATTTTTGTCTTCTTTCACCTCTTCTGTTAGGGCTTGAAGCGCAAGTTCTAACTTCTTTAAAGGAGATGAAATATTAGCCAGGAGAAATACCAGTCTGTACTCCATCCAAGCCCAGTGCCAAGATGTTAGGTATAGAAGTAGCTTATGTTTACTTTCAAAATATCTGTAAATTGATGCCTCGGTAGAACCAATCTTTAATGCGAGCTTTTTAAAAGTAAATCCTTCAAAGCCTAAATTATTGATCAAATCTATACTTCCAGATATAATTTTCCGCCCTAAAGTACTAGACAATGGATCTTTCAAATAAGTACTAGAATTGGCCTGAATTTCAATTAATAGGTTTTTCACATTTTACGATAGTAATACTATTACAATAGTAAGTAAAACAATCGAATTTTAAAAATATTGTACTAAACTAAAGAAGATAGTACCAACCTCACTCTATTCACACTTGAAATCAAAAGTAACTGCTCTCTTAATCTTGTATTAGCGAGGTATATTAACCATTACAATAAGTAGCTGCCTTCATACAATCTGCAGTAGATTGATAGAAGTTGAATTCTGATGCAAACATTGATACCACAGGGAAATTGCTCATTTTAAAACTTATTGTATATTGGAATCTTCTGTAACCGCATAATCGGGAAAGCAATAATATTTACTGATGTCAATTTTTGAAATGTAAATTGTAATATTAGAAAGGGTATGGCAATTAAACCTCTCATTTCAAACAGGCATAGAGTATACATAAACGGATCAATTCTCAAGCTCTGCATTTCAATAACTATCATCTTTCTGAGTATGTATACATGTTAAAATACCAAATAATCACACTTTACTTATTTCATTATATAATATAGTTCATAAAGCAATAAAGCGTTACTAATTACATTAACACATATAAGTTATTATTTCTATTCAGCTATTGGAATAATTTCCTAAAATGAGACTAATTCCCCTGATTAGAAGATGCAAATAGCTCTGTATCAAAGCTTTCATTTCTGGCATTTTTTTTCGTATTTAATATATACCAAACACTATCTTTTTTATGAATATGAATAATTACTTCAAGGGCCTAGGAGGGATTCTGATATTAGGGTTAATTATTGGCTTTTTAGGTTTTCAATATCAACTCGGCAATATCAGAAAGCAGCAGTCTAACTTATCATTAGCTGAGGTGGTAGATGTCGCCAGGACTAAGACCTCAAAAGGAAGACTGGGGCTTGAAAAACTTCAGGATGAAACACAGGCTTTCAAGCAAGCCGAACTGTTTGCTGAAGCTTACGAAATACTAAATTCTGCTTACGAGAAAAAAGATGATTTTTACTTCAAAGATAACGCTAGCTCCCGCCTATTAAAAAGGGCTTGGATAGAATCAAAAGAATTAAACGCGCAATTTTCTGAAGAGGTAGCTTTCAATAAGACTCAAATAGATGACAAAGCCGAAAAACTGACAGGAACCCTAAACAGTCTTAGCGCTTCTTTAACTCAAACGGCCGAAGAACTTGAATCTGCTATTGTAACATGGACCGTAATTTTGATTGTAGCAGAATTACTTTTGTTCATTATTATGGGTGTTTTAGTTTACATCGTGTATAAAGAAAATAAGAAAGCCGCATCCTTGAGCAACAAAAAGCTAACTTCAGAAGAAAACAGAATTGAAAAATTAACTTCTTATGTAGAAGCCATCTCATCTGGAAATTTCAATCACGAAATAGGCCTTGATATTCAAGAAGATAAATTGGCCTACACGCTTTCTCAAATGAAGGATCAAATATTATCAAACTTAGAAGATAATGAAAGGAGAAATTGGGTCAATACCGGTATTGCTGAGTTTGGCGAGATACTAAGAACCGATAATAACCTGAATAGTTTATCTGAAAGAATTGTCAGCAAATTGGTAAGCTATCTAAATGTCAATCAAGGCTTTTTGTTTGTGATAGAAGGTACTGATGGAAACCAATACCTAGAATTAAAATCTGCTTACGCATACGAGCGCAAAAAATTTATGGAGAAGCAGATTTCCAAAGGAGAAGGACTTGTAGGCCAGTGTTGGATTGAGGGGAATACGATATTTATGAAAGAGGTTCCTAAATCATATGTAAAAATCACGTCAGGCTTAGGAGAGGCCCCACCTACTTGCATACTAATAGTACCTTTAAAAGTGCAGGAGGATATATATGGTGTAATAGAACTAGCTTCCTTCCATACCATTAAAGATTATCAGATAGAATTTGTAGAGAAGTTGGCTGAAAGCATTGCTTCCGTAATTTCTGCAGCTCAAATAAACCAAACTACCAAAACACTTCTCGAGGAGACCCAGCAGCAAGCAGAACAACTCAAGTCTCAGGAAGAAGAAATGAGGCAAAACATGGAAGAACTTCAGGCTACTCAAGAAGAAATATCTAGAAAGAGCAGCGAAGTAGAAAGTCGTATGGCTGCAGTGGATGAAAGCGGTATCGCTTCTATAGAATTCGACCTGGATGGAATCATACGTAATGCCAATGAAAATTTCCTGAAAATGATGGACTATACCATGGAGGAAATTGAAGGCAAGCACCACAGAATTTTCGTAGAAAGGGAATACGGTGATTCACCTGAATACCTTCAATTCTGGAAGGATCTCGGAAAAGGAAAGATTCATAATGGAGAATATATTAGGTATGACAAAAATGGTAATAAAGTGTATATACGGGGCAGCTACTCCGTTATAAAAGATAATAAAGGAGAGCCTCAGAGCGTACTAAAGCTTGCCATCAACATAACGGACTCGAAGCTTGCCAATGAAGAGCTTCAGCAACAAGCTGAAGAAATGAAAGCGCAGGAAGAAGAGATGCGACAAAACATGGAAGAACTGTCTGCTACGCAAGAAGAAATAGAACGTATTCTAAAAGAAGTTCAGGATAACCAACAATTTATGAACGACTTGATTAATGCCTCTGCAGACACCATTTTTACTGTTGACAAACAATTAAACCTTCTTATATATAACAGTGTCTTTCGAAATGCATGGGAAAGTCAGGGCATAGAACTGAAAAAAGGTATACCTATTAGTCAGTTTTTTGAAGAGGAAGAACGCGAGAAGCACATGGCATTAATTAAAAAAGCGCTTGAAGGTGTTGGTACTGAAATAAGATCTAGCAAAATAATTGGGGATAAAACTTACTATTTCCATATTATCTATAATGCCATTAAAAATCAGGAAGGTGAGGTAGTGGCGGCAGCTGTATTTGCTAAAGATGTAACTGAAGAAGAGCTTGCCAACATAAAACAAAATGAGCTACTGGCAGAAACTCAGGAACAGGCAGAACAGATGCGAGCTCAAGAAGAAGAGATGCGACAAAACATGGAGGAACTGTCTGCTACACAGGAAGAAGTAGAGAGAATACTGAAAGAGGTGGAAGACAACAGACAATTCATTGCTGACGTTATAGATTCCACTACAGATAATGTATTTACAGTAGACCAAAACCTTAAAGTAGTGATATTCAACAAGGTCTTCAAAAATCTTTGGAACGATCAAGGCGTGCATATAGAAAAAGGCACTCCTATTTCTGACATTTTTGACGAGAAGGAAGTAGAAGGCCATCTAAGTCTAATGAAAAAGGCACTCAGTGGTGAAATGATGGAAGTTAAAGTTGAAAAAATCATCTTTAACAAGACACACTATTTCAATGTAATCTACAGTCCTATCAAAAATGTGGATGATGAAGTAATTGCTGCAGCCATATTTGCAAAAGACATTACAGAAACTGAAGAAGCCAGAATACAACAGAATGAACTTCTAGCAGAAACTCAAGAGCAGGCTGAAGAAATGAGAGCTCAGGAGGAGGAGTTAAGGCAAAACATGGAAGAACTCTCTGCCACTCAGGAAGAAATGGAACGGATTATGGCTGAGGTTCAGAAAAATGAGAAATATCTAAAAGAAGTAATGAACGTAATTCCTGATCCTCTATTTACCATGGATAAAGAGGGAAAAATAGTTCTATTCAACGAACCTTTCAAAGAAATTCTAGCTCAAAATGGCAATAAGGTAGAAGCCGGAAAGAGCTTTATAGATATGCAACATACTGATGATCAGAAAAAAGATATAAGAGACATCATCAATAAGGTGTTTAAAGGAGAAACACTTGATTTCACCATTAAATACAATACGAAACAAGGAGAGATTCACATATATAATTTTTACTGTCCTATTAGGGATATCAAAGATAACATTGTTGGCGTAGCCAATTACTCAAGAGACATTACAGAATTAGTAATGGCTAAAAAGAAATAGTAAAATATTCAATTGATTATTAATCCACTTCCAGCCTTTGGAAGTGGATTTTTTTATTTCTTCTGCTCTAGTAAAACACTATTTTTCTACCTGGGTAGTTGATAATATAGTTTCTCTAACCGACCAAAATAACTTATCTTTGAAAATTAAACCAAAACCACTTTTACCTTTTTAAAGCTATGAAGCTCATTAAGAGTACCTTATTTTTTTTAGCCTTTTCTGTATCTATTGCTATTGCTAAACCAGGCATGGTATACACTTTTAATTTTGAAGCCAGTGTCATCCATGTATCATTAAGATATAACCCCATAGAAAAAAACAGTACCGTTTTTGAATATGGTCATAAACATTCCCATGGCGTAAGTAGTAGCCTTAAAGACCTAGTAAACCTCCAAAGTAATGTAACCTTCAAAACAGACTCTGCGAATAACTCCATCACCTTTTTTCACCCTGCAAACGACATCGTTCTTGTTCAATATGATATCATAAATACACATATTAATGCGCAAAAATCATTAGGTGATGCATATAAACCAATTATCACCGACTCATACATTTTCTCTTTTTCTAACGCTTTATTTCTTAAACCGATATTAAATAACAGACAGTATCATAAAATGAAAATGTCTGTTCAATATACTGCTGCAAAAGCATTTCCTCTTTTTTTTAGTTTTGCCCCTACTCTCCAACCTAAAGAAGAAGTAACTATTAACTTGCACGAAGGTATAAACGGCGTAGTTTGTGGCGCCTCTAATTTGCATATGGAAGAGAGGATAACAGGTGGAACTAAAAATTACATTGTGTTATGTGAGCAATCGGAAGCATCACAGAACCTCCCTAGCTTCATGAACTACATTGACACATTTATACCTACTCTATCTGAATTTTGGGGCAAAACACAGGAGAAAGTCTATACCATAATTGCTTCTCCATTTTTTGATCAAAACCATAATCATATATCAAGCATCGCTTTTAAAGCAGGTTGTCATATAAAATATTCAGGAGACAAAATCCTCACTAACCAAGAGGCAATTATTTCTGTCTCACGCGAAATGATGCAGAAGTTTATCGGATCAGATAATTTGGCTATGAACTCTGATAACCAATGGTTTAACAAAGGATTCACAGATTACAACACCTGGCTTTTACTTAAATACAGTGGCCTTATCTCAGAAATGGATTTAAAGAATACACTCTCTGACACCTATCGTAATCTGCTAAAAAACCCAGCGAGTACCATTCCGAAAAGTGAAATACTAAACCACTCTTGGAATAACCATGAGGATGAAAAATTGCCTTACCAAAGAGGAGCATTGTTTGCTGCTTATATAAATAAGCAAATCTCATCTTTAAATGAAGAAGGCAAGACCTATCAAAGTTTTATGAGAAGCCTTATGAATAGAAGTATTAAAAAAAATAGAGACCTAACCCCTAAGGATTTTCTTAAAGTAGCTTCAAACTACCTTCCTAAAAAAGAAATAGAGCATGCTTTACAGGAATATATCATGGCGGGCCGATTTATTCCACCATCTCAGATATTATAAAAAAAACAGGCTTAGTACCTAAGCCTGTTTTTTTTATAAAGTTCAATTAAACATCAAAAACGATCAATTAAACATACTTGTCGCATCGATCAATTCATTATTAACGGCATTTGAATAGATAGCATAGTTGAAGCCTTTATGAATGGCATAGCCACCATAATTCCCCTTTTTATCCAAAGCCAGGAAGCCTACTTGCAGATTCTCTACATCTTTTAGCTTGTTATAAATACGTTCTACTATTATTTTACATGCCTCTTGAGGGGTGGCGCCCTGCCTCATCACTTCTACCACCATAGCACTGCCCGAAACTCTAATGATAGCTTCACCTAGTCCGGTAGCACAAGCTCCTCCTACTTCATTATCAACAAAAAGACCCGCACCTATAATAGGCGAATCCCCCACCCTTCCGTGCATTTTGTATGAGGCTCCGCTAGTAGTGCAAGCACCAGAAATATCACCTTTTTCATCCAAAGCCAGCATACCTATGGTATCATGATTTTCAATATTAATTACTGGCTGATACTTAGATTCCTTTAGCCAATTTTCATAGTCCTTTTTTGATGCTTCTGTAAGCAGGTTTGTCCTTTCAAAACCTTTCTCTACGGCAAACTGAAGAGCTCCCTCTCCTACCAGCATTACATGTGGAGTATCTTCCATGACTTTTCTTGCCACAGAAATAGGATTAACTATTTCCTCTAAAAAGGCCACTGATCCACAGTTACTATTCTGATCCATAATGCAGGCATCAAGCGTCACTTTACCTTCCCTGTCAGGATACCCTCCCAGACCTACTGTGCGTACTTCCGGGTCACTCTCTGGCACTCTCACTCCCGCTTCCACTGCATCAAGCGCACTTCCTCCATCTTTCAGAAGCTTCCAGGCCGCTGCATTAGCCGCCATTCCGTGATTCCATGTAGAAATAACTACGGGCTTCTTTACTTGCGAGTCATTACCAGCTGCGGCGGCTGTGGCTTCAGTACTATCTTTTTTTTCTGAACTACAGGCTAAAGGCATAAACCCTGCACCTGCCAGACCTATTCCTAGCGAAGACTTCTTTATAAAGTCTCTTCTATTATTCTTCATGCTTTGTTTTAGGTTAATTTTGGAGTATCAATAATATTTAAAGAACAGGGCTTAAAGCCCTGTTCTTTATTAATTCATTTTACAAAACTATTACTTCTCCTCTTCCTTGGGTTTCTCTACAGTAATCTCTGTTACTTTAGCCATTGGCTCTTCGTCTTGAATAACCACTGCTTTTAAAGTAGTCCCTTCATCCAGATACAAAGGCCCTTCATATAACGAAGACTCTTTCGTAGGCTCAGAACCATCTGTAGTATAATACATGTTAGAAAGGCCAAATTGATTTTTCAACGTCACCACCAATTTCTCTGTGCCATCTTTATCTTCTATATCATAGGTAACATAGTAAATACTCTTGGCGTAATTAATACCTCTATATTCATACCTCTTCAACTGATTAGGGATCTTTTTCCTGAATGCCTCCCAATCTTTATTGTCCAATGGAGTCCATAACACCTCTGACAAAGCAGCTACTCTTGGAAAAACAACATACTCGATCATTTCAGAGGTAGGCAGATACTCTGACCACACATTAGCCTGTGCTCCCAAAATATACTTCTTCTCCTCTTCTGATAATACCTCTGGGGTAGGATCATAAGAATATACTTTTTCAAGAGTGGTATAACCAGAAATTTGTAATGGCTCAAACTTAGGATCTCCTTGATAGTGATCGAAATAAACATATCCTCCTGGAGTCATCACTACATAATGTTTTTCTTTAGCAGCAGCAATTCCTCCTTCTTCACCTCTCCATGACATAACAGCTGCATTGGGAGCCAAGCCACCTTCTAAAATCTCGTCCCAACCAATGATCTGACGACCTTTTGAATTTACAAATTTTTCAATTCTGGTAATAAACCAGCTTTGCAGTTCGTGCTCATCTTTAAGTCCAAGCTCTTTTATCTTTTCCTGAACTTTAGAAGATGCTTTCCACTGATCCTTCCAGGCCTCATCGCCACCAATGTGAATGTATTTACTAGGGAACAGTTCCATCACCTCTACCAGTACATTTTGCAAAAACTCAAAGGTTTCATCCTCAACACCATAAATATCAAGAAAAACTCCCCACTCAGTAACTACCTTAGGTCTATTACCAGTTACTCCGACTTCAGGATAAGAAGCTACTGCTGCTGTAGCATGACCAGGTAGTTCTATTTCTGGCACCACAGTTATATGCCTCTCCTTTGCATAAGCTACTACTTCCTTAATTTCTTCTTGAGTATAAAAACCGCCATATCTTTTACCATCAAACTCCGTTGAACCTGCATGACCTACCAATGTCTCATCTCTATAAGCTCCAATCTCAGTAAGTTTGGGGTATTTTTTAATTTCTATTCTCCAGCCCTGATCGTCAGTTAAATGCCAATGAAAAGTATTTAACTTATGCATAGCCATATTGTCAATATACTCTTTCACAAAATCTACTGAGCTGAAATGCCTTGATACATCTAAATGTAGTCCTCTCCATTTATACCTAGGATAATCCTGAATAGAGACTAATGGCACCAACCACTTTTCTCCCTCTACTTTTTCTGTGCTTTCTATAGCCGGAGGTAGCAATTGTTTTAATGTTTGCATACCATAAAAAAGACCAGCATTATCTTTTCCTACAATTGAAATTCCCTTATCATCCACAATAAGCTCATAACCTTCTGCCGGTACGTCAAGGTTTTCATTAACACTAAAAAGAATTCCACCTTCTACATTGCCTTCTGCACTCTCTTCTATTGAAAGTGTAATTCCAGATGCCAAGCTAAATTGATCAGAAAAAGACTTAGCTATCTTCTTAGCCTCTTCATCTTCATTGGCAAATAAAAGCTTTGTATTTTCGTTGATAATAAGAGCGCCCTTTCCCTGTTCTAAACTAACAGGCTCAGGAATAATACTGATGGGGGAGTTATACTCTTCTTGTTTCATTACAGAAGTAGAACAACTGATACTCGTGAATAACACCGCCCAAATTAAAAGTTGTAAAAAGTGATTTCTCATTTCTTTCTTCTTAAAGGGTTGACTAAAACATCAGGTATAAATGTTAAAAATAACATTTCCTGAAAATATGTTAATTATCTTGTGACCAATTTACAAATGTTTGCGCACACATTTTCCAAAATTAAAGATTTTTATTTAAGATTGTAATTAAGAGTCTAATCATACATTCAAACTAAAGGTAATACTATATGAGCAAGAATATAGCGGTGATGCTACTCCTTATTCTGACTGCCCCCTTATTCGTAAGAGCACAGGAAAATAATTTACACGGTATGTCTACAGAATACGACTGGCCGAAGGATCCAAAGGTGCTTGCCAAGCTAGAGAAATGGCAAGATCAGAAGTTCGGTATGATCATACACTGGGGTCTCTATGCGCAAGCCGGAATGGTTGAATCATGGGAACTTACTTCAGAAGACTGGATCAATCGAAAAGATTCTATGACCTACTGCGAATTCAAAGAGTGGTATTGGGGACTGAGCAATGAATTTAATCCTGTAAACTTTGCTCCTGAAAAATGGGCAGAAACCGCTAAAGCGGCAGGCATGAAGTACGTGGTATTCACCACTAAACATCATGATGGTTTCAATATGTTTGATACTCAGCAAACAGATTTTAAAATAACTAATGGCCCTTTCGCTAACCACCCAAAAGCTAATGTAGCGAAGTATGTATTTGAAGCTTTCCGCAATGAAGGCATGATGATTGGCGCCTACTATTCCAAGCCAGACTGGCATTCTCAATACTTCTGGTGGGATAAATATGGCTCTTGGGATCGTAATGTAAATTACAACCTGGCTGCTCACCCTGAGCGTTGGAATAAATTTAAACAATTTGCTTATAATCAAGTAGAAGAGCTTACTTCTGACTATGGCAGCATCGATATACTATGGCTAGATGGAGGCTGGGTAAGACCTGGAAGAATGGTAAGAAATGGAGAACAAAGTATAGACTTGCCCAAAATAGCGGCTATGGCCAGAGAACACCAGCCAGGTCTATTAGTGGTAGATAGAACCGTTCATGGTCCTTATGAAAACTACCAGACTCCTGAAAGAAGCATTCCTGATCACCAGATCAGTAACCCATGGGAAAGCTGTATACCTTTAGCTAATAACTGGGGCTATGTGCCCAATGATGAACTAAAGTCTTCTACCAAGATCATTCATTCACTAGTAGAAATTGTAGCGAAAGGTGGTAGCCTGTTATTAGGAATAGGCCCTAAGCCAGATGGTACGCTTCGAGAAGAGGATGTGACCCGTATGAAACAGATTGGTGCTTGGTTAGACCAAAATGGAAAGGCAATATACAATACTAGAATAACTCCTGAATACAATTATGAAAACGTATTTTTCACAGAAGGAAAAGAAGGCGAAAAATATGCTATCGTAAATATACCAGAAAGTGAAAAAGTGCCCAGCACGGTAATTTGGAAAGGAAATACACCTAAAAAAGGTAGTAAAATAAAAATGCTTAGCAACGGTAAAAAAGTAAACTGGAAACTTAACAAAGGAAAAGTTGAAATCAGTATACCTGAAAAGTTCATTAGCAATAATGACACCTATCCAGCCTTAGCATTTGAATTCATTACAGGAAACTAATTATCCCATGAAAAGAAATAAGTTTGTAGTTATAGCTCTATTGGCACTATCAATAGTAGGCTGCAAAAACAAAAAGGATACTCCAGCACCAGAAGCTGTAGGCCCTGTTCCTACAGCTGAACAGATGGCTTGGCACAAAATGGAGAAAAATGCTTTTATTCACTTTACAATAAACACTTTTACGGATAAGGAATGGGGGTTTGGCGATGAATCTCCTGAGCTTTTCAACCCTACTGACCTTGATGCCGATCAATGGGTAAAGGTACTTAAAGAGACGGGGTTTAAAGGTGTGATTCTTACCTGCAAGCATCATGATGGCTTCTGCTTATGGCCTTCTGAATATACTGAGCACGACATAGCAAGCAGTCCATACAAAAATGGAGAGGGCGACATTGTAAGAGAAGTGTCTGATGCATGTAAAAAATACGGACTTAAGTTTGGTGTATATGTATCACCTTGGGATCGTAACAGGGCAGATTATGGAGACTCTACCTATATCACCTATTACAGAAATCAGCTAAAAGAACTCTTCACCTCTTATGGAGATGTATTTGAGATGTGGTTTGACGGCGCCAACGGTGGTGATGGATACTATGGAGGAGCTAATGAAGAAAGAAAAATAGACCGTAAGACCTATTACCATTGGCCAAAAACATTAGAAATAGTGCGTGAAATGGAGCCTAAGGTTTTGTTCTTTAGTGATGGAGGCCCCGATTTAAGATGGGGAGGCAATGAACTGGCCAGGGCCGGATCAACCAACTGGAATACCATTTCTCCTGATACCATTTACGCGGGTATGTCTGGCATACAAGACCTATTGAATAGAGGATCTGAAAATGGTGACCAATGGGTGCCTTTAGAGGCTAACACTTCCATAAGACCAGGTTGGTTTTATCATGCTAAAGAAGATTCTTTGGTAAAAACTCCAGAGCAATTACTGGATATTTACCTTACCTCTGTTGGTAGAGGCTCGACCCTACTGCTCAATATTCCTCCTGATAAAAGAGGTCTTTTTCATGAAAATGACATTGCTTCACTAAAAGGATGGAATGCACTTCTTAAGAAAGAATTTGCTAATGACCTTACAGAAGGAGCTTCTATCGCAGCCTCATCTGTTCGCGGAGACGAGGAATCATACGCTGCGAGCCTAGTTATTGATGATAACTATGATACTTACTGGGCTACTGATGATGCCGTAAATACAGGTTCTTTAGAAATTGATTTAGGAGAAGCAAAACAAGTAAAGTACATTACTATTCAAGAGTATATTCCTTTAGGTCAGCGTGTTAAGTCTTTTAACGTAGAAGCATGGTCAAATGGAAAATGGGAGGCTATTACTGAAGCCACCACTATTGGTTATAAGAGAATATTAAGACTTGAAGAACCTGTGAATACAGATAAAATCAAAATTAATATAACAGATAGTAAAGCATGTCCCGTTATTAATAATATCGAAATTCACTAAGAAAGAGCTGTGTATATAATGGAATTACACTTTGTTATATACCCAATTAGTTATATATGAGGAAATTAAGGACGTTTATTTTTTTAATGCTCGTTGGTGTGGCTATAGCCCAGACCAATGCTCAAGGAAAAAAGTCTTTCAGAATAGAAGATGGAAGCTTTCAAGTAAATAAAAAGCCTATTCATATCTATAGTGGTGAAATGCATTATAGCCGTATCCCTAAAGAATACTGGAGGCATAGGTTAAGAATGATTAAAGCCATGGGATTAAACACGGTGGCAACTTATGTATTTTGGAATTACCATGAAGTAGAGCCCGGAAAATGGGATTTTAGCACTGGAAACAAAAACCTGGCAGAATACATAAAAACGGCTAAAGAGGAAGGGCTATATGTAATCTTACGACCAGGCCCTTACGTTTGTGCTGAATGGGAATTTGGGGGATACCCTTTCTGGCTGCAAAATAATCCAGAATTGGAGATTAGAGCTAACAATCAGGCCTTTTTAGATTCATGCAAAGTATATCTAGGCAAACTTGCAGAGCAAGTAGCGGATCTACAAGTGAGTAAAGGAGGCAATATTATTATGACTCAGGTAGAAAATGAGTTTGGATCTTACGTTTCTCAAAGACAAGACGTAAGTGCGGAAGATCACCTTGCCTATAGAACAAAAATCTATGAGATGCTTCAAGAAGTAGGATTTGACGGACCATTCTTCACTTCTGATGGAAGCTGGCTATTTGAGGGTGGCGCCATTGATGGTGTATTGCCAACTGCCAACGGAGAAGGAAATGTTAATAATCTAAAAAAGGCTGTAAACAAGTATCATAATGATGAAGGTCCGTATATGGTAGCCGAGTTTTATTCCGGATGGCTAGACCATTGGGCTGAGGACTTCATCACCATAGGAACTGAAAGCCTTACCAATCAGGCTAAAACCTATTTAGAGAATGGTGTGGATTTCAATTTCTATATGGTTCATGGTGGTACTAATTTTGGTTTCACCAGTGGCGCTAATTATAATGATGAACATGATATACAGCCAGACCTAACTAGTTATGACTATAACGCTCCTATAAGCGAAGCAGGCTGGGCAACTCCAAAATACAAAGCCATCAGAGAATTGATGAAGAAACACGTTTCATATGAGGTGCCAACTATTCCTGACCAGATACCAGTTATAGCCATTCCTTCTATTGAAATTTCAAAATCAGCTGATGCACTTAGCTATATTAAAAAGCAGAAACCAGTAAAATCAGAAACTCCTCTTACTTATGAAGAGCTAATGCAGCAATCTGGCTATGTACTTTATAAAAAGAGGTTTACTCAGCCCATTAATGGCAAATTGAAAATAGAAGGCCTTAGAGATTATGCCACAGTATATGTGAATGGAAAGAGGCAAGGCGTATTAAACAGGGTATTCAATAATTATGAAATGGATATCACAATACCCTTTAATGGCACTCTAGAAATTCTAGTTGAAAACATGGGAAGAATTAATTACGGAGCTGAAATAGTGCATAATAAGAAGGGAATAATAAGCCCCGTAACTATTAATGATTATGAAATCACCGGAAACTGGGAAATGTACCAGGCCCCATTTGATGAGGCACCTTCATTAGATAATTTGAAAGAAGCCAAAACTGGTTTACCTGTCATCTATGAAGCCACCTTCAATCTAAAAACAGCAGGAGATACCTTCCTCGATATGACCAATTGGGGTAAAGGAATAGTCTTTGTTAATGGCCATAACCTTGGAAGGTACTGGAAGGTAGGTCCTCAGCAAACACTATATGTACCAGGTTGCTGGCTCAATGAAGGAGACAATACAATAGTCGTTTTCGAGCAGCTTAATGACACTCAACAAAGCGCTATTTCAAGCGTAAAAGAACCCATATTAATGGATTTAAAAGCAGATTAGTCCACCACCTAGAACAGGCCTGTGATCACTTGCAGGCTTGTTATTTTCTTCAATACATTCCATACACGCCACACCTATCCACTTATCTACATAGAGTTCTTTCGATCGTTAGTTGACTCAGATGTGTAAACAATAATTACTTCACTTACATCCCAACAACTCCCCTGTTAGTCTCATACAATACAGCAGTATGGTTTCAAACACAATCACATTTTTTCATTATCTTCTATAAACTAATCTAATGCACATACACGCAATATGATTGATCAATATCATCAATGAAGCGTATTACACAAAGATGCTTTCCTCTCAAAGGCTTAGCGTATGACTGAGCATAAGTATCTCATTAGTTGATACAAGATACACCCCCTCAATCATCACGAGCATAAAAGTACTTCAAAAGTAGAGCCCAATTACAAATAAAAAAAGCCGTGTCCCTACGAGAACACGGCCTTTCAAAAGTTGAAAAATTAACCTATACTATATTGAATTATAGCCTCATTTAATACCAACCACTCGTTGGCTTTAGATTCTCATTTAAGTCCATTTCCTGCTGAGGAATAGGCCATAAATAATCTTTAGAAGGATCGAAAATTCTTGTTTCTACCAATATGTTTTGACCGTAGTCTCCTCTTTCCTGATTAAAGTCATTAAATATTCCATATACTGTTCCAGGCATAACATTTTCTGCTATACGCCATCTACGAATATCAAATAGTCTATGCTCTTCTAAGGCGAACTCTACTCTGCGTTCCCTTCTTATAATCTCCCTTAATTCTGCCGCTGATGTAGTCGTAACAGCCGGCATTTCAACACCTGACCTCTGTCTTACCTGATTAATTGCATCCAAAACAGTACCATCAATCTGACCTGCTTCAATTTTAGCTTCAGCATAAGTAAGTAGAACTTCAGCATATCTAATTAAAACTTCATCGTTATATGATCTAGATCCCCAATCACCCGCAATATCCTGCGCCACATATTTCCTATAATAGTATCCTGTATATGATGCATTATTCTTACCTAAAGCATTAATATTTTCACTGACCGTGTCAGTTACATCAACTACAACGCCATTTACAGTACCTCCAGGAAGTATAACTGTCATCGCCAGCCTTGGGTCTCTATTCTCAAAAGGATTATTTTCATCATATAAAGGAGATGTATCTTTTGTCATACCATCAGTCATCTCATAAGCATCAATCAAGCTTTGTAATGGCACTATTTGGCTCCAACCTCCCACAGCAGGACCACCAACCCAAGTTGCTATAGCATTTCTACTATTAGTTAAATATTGGGCTGCTAATAAAATCTCTGGACTTTGTTTATTTGTTCCATCAAATAATGACAAATAATCTGAGTCAATCGAATAACTTCCCAGTTCGATCACCTCCTCAGCAGCAGCTGCTGCAGAAGGCCAATCACCTTCATATAAAAGAACTCTCGCTTTAATAGCCAACGCCGCTCCTTTAGTTATCCTACCAGTATGACCACTAGGATATGAAACAGGAAGGTATTCTGCTGCTTGAGTCAATTCATCTACAATCCATGTAGCTATTGTCTCTCTTGTACTCAATTCAGGCTTTAATTCTTCCCAACTTTGAACATGATCAACTAACGGAACATCTCCATAAAGCCCTATCAATTGCTGATACGCATAAGCTCTCAATGACATAGCTTCACCTCTTGACACATTCAAAGTGCTATCAGAGCCCTCTACTTGATCAATATTATCTAATACCAAATTAGCCGCTCCAATAATCTTGTAATTCTGCTCCCAAAAATGGGCAAAATATCCGGTAGTGGTTGTTGCCGCACCATTTCCTACATATAAAACATCTGCTGGCCATGTACTCCAAGCATAGCTATCATCAGTAGCGCCAGAAATAAAAGTTCTATAATAATCATCCCTTAAAAATCTGTAAGCTCCGTTAACTGCAGCCTGTACTTCATCTTCGTTTGTCCAGTAGATTTCCTCAAAAAGTTCATCAGTAGGTTGTTCATCTAAGAAATCATCAGTATCGCAGGAACCGAACAGTACTGATACAAATAAAAATGTTATTAATATATTTACTTTATTTTTCATATTTCTGGTTCTTAAAAGTTTACATTCACTCCAAAAGTATAAACCTTAACTTGTGGATAATAACGAGTGTCATTAGGAGCTTCTGGATCTATTCCATCTTCTAGTCCTGTGAATGTCAATAAGTTTTGACCACTAACAAATAAACTAACATGAGAAATATTTACTCTCTCCAACCAGGTAGATGGTAACCTATAGTTAAGTCTAACATTTTTTAATCTTAAATAGGCTCCGCTTTTCACCCAATAAGAAGATGATTGATAGTTTTGATCACTTGTAACTAATCTTGGATATTCTGCACCTGTATTTTCAGGAGTCCAGCTATCTTCATGGATACCTCTAAAGTTTCCATCACTATTAACAGGAGCTTCTAAAATAGGCATTGTATTTATATCTACCTTTGCAACCCCTTGTAAAAACGCGGAGAAAGAGAAGTTTTTATATTCTGCTCCCAAATTTATACCATAAGTATATCGCGGAATATTACTACCTAAATAAACTCTATCTTCGGAGTTAATTACTCCATCTTCTTCTACGTCTCTATAAATTAAATCTCCTGCTCCAATAGTGCCACCTGGCTGCGAAGCGTGAGCATCAACTTCAGCCTGTGATTGAAATATACCATCAGAGATATATCCATAGTAAGCACCAATAGGATCTCCGACTTGATATGAAGTTACGATTCCGTTACCATCAGTAGCTAAATAATCAGTACCTCTCATATCAGTTACTTCATTTTTCACATCAGCAATATTACCACCTACAGTATAAGTAAAGTCACTTCCAACAGTGCCATGATAATTCACAGCGAATTCCCATCCTTCATTTCTAATGCTACCTGCATTCTGAAAAGGTTCAGTAAACCCTAAGGAATTAGTTAAAGGCAATTGCAATAAGATATCATCAGTAGTTTTTACATAATAATCAAAAGTAGCATCAATTTTTCCATTTAAAACAACTAGGTCGATACCAAAATCAGTCATTTGAGTAGTTTCCCATGTAAGGAATTGATTAGGATAATTTGATAACGATGCTGTCTGAGTTAGTGAACCACCAAAAGGATAACTACTTAATGCAATTGTTGATTGATATGGGTAATAATCCAAACTTCCACTACCATCTAAAGTATTATCATTTCCTAATTTACCCCATGAACCACGAAGTTTCAACTCATCAATAAAAGTCACATCCTTCATGAATGCTTCTCTAGAAATAAGCCATCCTGCAGAAAATGAAGGGAATGTGCCCCACTTTTGTCCATCTGCAAACCTTGAAGAACCATCTCTTCTTATATTTGCTTCAAGTAAATATCTATCTTTATATGAATAGTTTATTCTTCCAAAATACGACTGTAAAGCATATCTGTATGCTGTACCTGTAGCACTTTGACCTTCCGCTTCACCGGCATTTAATTGTTCTAAATCAGTACTAGGTATATTTCTACGATAACCAACTAAGTTATCTGTTCTTCTAGTTAATCTTGAAATACCGCCAAGTACCTGAATTGAATGTTCTCCAAAAGTCTTTTTGTAATTCAACAAACCCTGAATATTAGTAAACCAAAAATCAACAGAAGTTTTATATACCTCATTCATTCCATAGCTACTAGTGCCATACCATAATTTTTTGTTATGTTGACTATTATATTGTGAGCTATTATTAATAGATGCCAAACCACTAACTGTTAAACCTTCTATAATTTCATAATCAGCTCGAAAATTACCCATATAAAGATTTTCCTTATATTCATATAATCCTCCTTCTTCTTGAAGACGCAATGCGTTATGTTGCCCTCTTACAAGTACCCATTCACCATCAGAATTTTTGATTGGACTTAAAGGGTTAGTAATTGCTGCTTGTCCAAATTGATACCAAGCAGAACCTTCTTGACCTTGAGGCTCACTACGATCCGAAATTTTGGCTGAAATATCAGCATTGAATTTCAGCTTATCAGTTAAATTAATATCAGTGTTTAATCTAACGGTAATTCTATCAAAATCCATATTTTCTACTAAACCCTTTTGATCAAAATAATTAGTAGAGAAACGATATTTAATGTTTTCTGCACCACCCGCAATACCTAAACTATGGCTTTGTTGAAAACCGCTACCACTCAAGACCTCTTCAAACCAATTTACATCAGGATTTTCATAAACATTTCTATTTGGATCATTATAGGCATTTATTTGAGCTTGGGAATAAAAATCACTACCTCCAGAATTATTATTTCTGAGATTGATTAACTCCATATACTTTTGCGCACCTACATAATCAGGTAATTTTGTAGGTCTTTGCCACCCAAAATAGTTGTTATAAGATATTTTTGGAGCGCCTTTTTCTCCTCTCCTGGTAGTAATTAATATAACACCATTTGCAGCTCTAACTCCGTATATCGATGAAGCAGCAGCATCTTTCAAAACTGATACTGACTCAATGTCGTTAGGATCAATATCATTGATATCGTATTGAACACCATCAACCAAAACTAATGGTGCATTGTCATTAAATGTACCAATACCTCTTATACGGATAGTTCCTTGGTCAGCACCAGGTTGGCCGCTACTCTGTGTCACTGTGACACCTGGAGAGACACCTTGTAGCGCCGTAGAAACCTGACCGACAGGACGTGTAACAATAGTTTTAGCCTCAATAGATGCTACTGCACCTGTCAGGTTTTCCTTTTTTTGCTCTCCGTACCCTACCACTACAATTTCTAGCAGTTCTGTAATATCTTCTTCAAGAGTCACAGAAAAATCCGTTTGATTTCCTACGCTAATTTCTCTCCTGGTGAACCCTACAAAAGAAAATACGAGGATGTCATCAGGAGATGCCTCTAATGCAAAACGACCTGTACCATCTGTAATGGTTCCTGTTGAGGTGCCTTTTAACATAACGGTAACCCCTGGAAGAGGGTCCCCAGTAGTTTCTTCTAATACAGTTCCACTTATTGGACTTTGAGCCTGCGCCTGATTAAACACTACTAAAAGTACCATTAACAGGAACTGCATGATTAATTTCTCTGCTTTTAAAGTTGCCTTTAAAGCAGTCTTTGTTAAACTCAAAACATTTAACGAATTGAGCTGATTGCTGTAATCGTGCTTCATAACATGTTAATAAATTTTAAAAAATGATAGACATAAAAGTCTGCTTCACTCCTAAGGGGAAATAAAGCCACCAACTATAGTATTACCCCCTTTTATTCTAAAAAATGATCAAACTATATCTGATCTTGTATGAATAATATTTGAAGAACACCTAACTGGCCATCAAACTAAACACGATATTTTCTAAAAACAAAATTAATTCTATTATTTGTGTGCGCGCACAATAAATTTGTTTGCGCGCACATAAAAATGTAATTTATATTAAGTCTTGATAATTAACAATATCATTAAAGGTAAACACCACAAAATCTACTAGTTAGGTTAGTGCATGGGCATAAAAAAAAGGCTGCCATAAGGCAGCCTTTTTAGTTTAATATGAATGTTAATTTAGAATTACTTCACATCCCACCATACTCTCGTAGCTCCATTATCCGGGCCACCTAAAAGATTGATGGCGGCTTTCACCTCTTCAGCATTAGAAGTAGTTTCACTATCTAAATAGGTTAATCTTTTCATTAATCCTCTGCCCACATCTGGGTTATCAGTATTTAACAATGGATACAAAATATTAGCATCAGTTCTTCTAAGATCAGCCCAAGTCTCCCAAGACTCTGGGAATAATGCCAAGTATTTCTGAACCGCAATTTGAGTTCTCTGATCTTGCTCACTAGCAGCCCAGCTCACCGCTACTTTGACTGGAGGATTGGTATCTAATCCATTCTGAGCATAGGCATCTACCAAATCAGGTTTCACAGGTACAGAACTTCCTGTAATATAGTTATCTATTGTAGTTTGATCTTTCACCTGCCACTGTTCGAGTGACAAGCTAATTCCTTGCTCATAGTAGTTTTGGGCTGTATTGGTTACATTCCAACCATTAAGCGCTGCCTCTGCCAAGTTAAAATAAGTTTCAGAAGTAAGCATAACTTCGATAGGTTTAGTAGCAAATAATTGATCTCCAAAAGTAGCATTATTAACGAAACTCAACGTTGAATCATTCCATGCTCTAGTCACACCTCTTCCATTAGGCTGACCAGTGTAAGTTTCCTTAAGAGAGGGCGCAAACCAGATCTCCATCCTCGGATCATTATAGCCTTTCAACAAACTCTCCATTGAGCTCGTCATTACAAAACCCCATGCTGGAGCTATTTTTACAAAGTTATTATCTGTATACTGACTTACTTTAAAAAAAGCAGCATCACCATTTGATTGCATAACACCTGCATTTATAGCCGCTTCAGCCTCAACTTTCGCTTTGGCAGGATCTACATCAGAGATCCTTAAAGCCAATCTCAGCCTCAATGAATTGCCAAATTTTCTCCACTTAGCTATATCTCCGTCATAAATACGATCATAAGATGCAAAAATACCCACTGTACTTTCACTAGTTGAGCTAAGTGTTTTCTCAGCAGAAGCTAATAAATTGAAGAAATCATCATACATCTTCTGCTGTGAGTCATAAGCCACTGAAGACTTTCCATTACCAGCCTCAGAATAAGGTACTGGCCCCCACTCATCTGTCATTTGATGAAAAATAAACACCTTCCAAATATCCAATACTGCTATCGCTTCTGCATTACCCTCAGCACTCTCATAAGCAATATTCAAAGAAGGTAATGCTTGAGTATAGAACCTTAACCAACCTCTATTCACCCATCCATCATTTATGCCATTCCTTTCTGTGGCAAAAGTACTACTCGTAGTTGACAGATAATGCACAAAGGTCATAGACTGCAACATAGTAATGAGACCATAAGTACCCTGATCATCATACACACCTGTATTAGACCCCTGATGAATACCTTTATAAAGAACATTGGCAAATGCAGGACCTGCCATGGTAGCATCTATTTGCTCTTCGGTTAATGTATTAGGATCCTGATTCATTTCATCAAAGTCATCTGTACACGATATGCATAGCACAAGTACAAATGATAAAATATAATATAGTTTCTTTAATTTCATTTCGATTTTTTTAGAAATTCAACTTTACATTAAATCCATAGTTTCTAACTGCAGGCAAATTAAAAGACTCAATACCTTGCAAATTACCTACTCCAACTCCTTGTTCAGGATCAAAATATTCCGCTTTATTTACGATGAAAAATAAATTTCTTCCTACCAGAGAAATTGTTGCTGCAGAAAACGGAGTAGATTGCAAAATAGAGCTAGGAAGTGAATAACCTAGAATAACCTCTCTTAACCTAATATTGGTAGCATCATAAATAAACTCTTCACCAATAGGATCCCTTTGCCCTACCTTTGTCCAATACTCCTCAGCTGTTACCTTTGTAGAATTTTTTGACGTAGTGCCGTCATCGTTGACAATAACTCCATCTACAATAAAGCCATCTCTACCTGCCAAGGTTCTATCACTTACACCTAAGCCAGCGGTTCTAGCTTGTGTATATGAAAGCACTTCACCACCAATCCTGAAATCCACTAAAAAGCTTAGTGAAAAGTTCTTATAAGACAATCTATTCTGAAGACCAGCAGTCCAATCTGGCGTAAAATTCCCAGCTTTAATATCAAAACCTGGTGTCGACATAGGTAATCCATCTTCCCCAACTAGCACTTTTCCATTTTCAGTCTTTTGAAATCCTTTAATATACAGATCTCCATATTCTCCACCTTTAGTTAGTTTTGTTATAACAAACCTTTCTCCTCCTGCTCGCAGAATCAACTCATCTTGCCCTTCTCTAATATTCACGATTTCAGTAGTATATGTTGAAAAATTGGCAGTCATATCCCAAGTAACTGCTCTATTTTCAATAACTGATCCATTAAGCACCACTTCAACTCCCTTATTCTCAACTTCTCCCCCGTTTACTACCTCTTCAGAATATCCAGATGATTCAGGTAGATTCACCGTAAAGATCTGATCCTTAGTGTTTGTTTTGAAGTACGTAATATCGACTCCAATACGATTATTGAAAAATCTTGCATCTAAGCCAAATTCTAACGAAGAAGATATTTCAGGCTTCAGATTTGGGTTCAACTTGAGTGGATTAGCTGCTATAAGCCCGGCATTAGCTCCATTATAAATATATGATTGATATATTCTATATGGATCTGTATCATTACCTACCTGAGCATATGATGCTCTTGCTTTAAGGAAAGTCAAAACATCTGACTGAATATCGAACATGTCAGTAAATACACCTGTTAACCCTACAGAAGGGTAGAAAAATGATCTATTATCTGCAGGCAATGCTGACGACCAGTCATTTCTCCCTGTAACATCTAAGAAAAGATAATTCATAAACCCTATCCTAGCCGATCCATAGACTGAGTTTATCTTCTTTTCAAAAACATTAGGAGTAACCGTGTTAGTTCTTAGGTTACGTAATGAGAAATAGTTCCTTTTTGAAAGAGAACCTTCAACTGTTGTATATGTTCTATCTTGGTAAAGTGCATTGGCTCCTGCGCTTATATTCACAGAGAAGTTACCAAAAGATTTATCATAAGTGATTAACACATCTGTATTAAGCTCCTTTTTCAATCCTTGTGTTTCAGAGATACTTCCATGATCATCACCCATAGCTGACTTTGAAGCATATCTAGCTTGTCTAGTATTATCAGTGCTTTGATCTATACCAACCCTACCTTGAATATTTAAATTGTCTATTATGTTATAGCTCAATGATGCCATTCCAATAAAACGATTTCTTTCATCTGTTCTAGGTCTCATTCTAGCCATCCAAAATGGGTTATTGGTAGCCCCTGTTTCTTCTGCTTTAGGAAAATATTGTCTTATTTCTCCTAATTCATCGTAATAAGAGTAATTTTTATATTGGTCGTAAGGCATACTTCTAGGCAAAGCATAAACAGCTTCTCCTACAGAATTTTCACCTGTATTAAGGACATTTTCAACTTTTTGCTGAATGTAATTAGCTTTAACATCCAATTTAAATTTATCAGAAAGATCTCCAGTCAATCTTACAGTGGCATTATGCCTATCCAATTCATTGCCTGTCACAATACCCTCTGCCTCTGTATTGGTATAAGAAAAATATCCCTGAAATTTATCATTACCAGTATTAACGCTAATCGTTTTTGCCCAGTTATAACCTGTTTTGAAAAAATCCATAACATTATCGGGTTGTGGAGTAAAACTATAGGTTTTCGGACCATTGTAGTTAGGATTTAAAGAAAGCTGCCATGACTCTACAGACTGACCTTGCATCTTCGGCCCCCAACTAGTCTGCGAAGTAGGATCATAAGTACCCTCAGCACCTTGACCATACTCATCTTGAAGATTCATCATATCGTACGCCTTAGAAATCATCAGGTTAGAAGATACTGTAACTTTGGCACCTCTTGTTTTCTTTCCACTTTTAGTGGTGATTATAATAACACCATTACTAGCTCTGGTTCCATATAGCGCTGCCGCTGATGGTCCCTTGAGCACAGACATAGACTCTATATCTTCCGGATTAAGGTTAGATATACCATCAAAAGTAGTAGTCCCGCCTATATCTGCCCTAGCTGTATTTTGTATGGAATTATCGATAGGAACACCATCCACTACATATAAAGGCTGGTTATTCCCTGTTAGGGATCTATTACCTCTAAGAGTGATCCTGGATGAACTCCCTACACCTGCACCAGTGGTTGAAAAGTTAAGTCCTGCTACTTTTCCTGAAAGGGAATTCGCTACGTTAAGAGATCGTGCTTCAGAAAGCTCTTCTGTTGAAACATTCTGAGCAGAGTAAGTAATCTCCTTCTTTTCACGCTTTACACCAAACGCAGTGATTACCACCTCTTGCAACTCTTGCGTGTCTTGCTTTAATGATACCGTAATATTAGTTTGTGTACCTACAAGCACTTCTTCCTGAGCAAAGCCCACAAAAGAAAAAACTAATATGTCTTCCGCATTAGCAGAAATTGAAAAAGAACCGTTCCCATCTGTAATTGTTCCGGAACCGCTACCTTTTATGATTACTGTAACACCCGGAAGTGTATCTCCGGTGTCCTCCTCGGTCACTGTACCTGTTACTGTTTGTTGAGCATAAGCACTACTGATGCCTATGAAAAACAACAGAACAAGAGATTGTAAAAAAATCCATTTTGACCCTCTGCATCTGCCTTCATTACCTCCGCAATGAAAAAGACGCTCCTGTCTTTTGCTGTAGTTTTGCTTCATAAAGAATATAGTTTAAATAAAAAAAACACCTACTAAAGAAAAAAATATTAAAAGCATTACAAAACTAAGATAATGCCAACGCTTCTATCCATTCTTTTAAAAATCTCATACCGCTGTGATCATTAAAGGAAATTCTAAATAAATAGATAAGATAGACAACTACTTTAAATTTCTCTCAAATTAATTACATCTCCAATAATATCAAAATTTTTTATTTATTTAGTGTCCGCACACAATTTATTTGTTTGCGAAAACACCAGTAAGACAAAAGATTTATTAATTTTATTGTTATTCAAGGGAAGAAGAAGATTTTTAGCATCAAATGATAAAATTTATTAATTAATTTTGGTTGGCTTAATATCTCACTAATGAAGAACCAAAGAAACATCAGGATAAAAGACATTGCTAAGATGGCAGGTGTATCAGTAGGAACGGTAGATCGTGTTATCCATAGAAGAGGCAGAGTATCTGAAGAAGCTCGTAAAAAAGTGGAAAAGATTCTCAACCAAACTGGCTACCAACCTAATTTGCTAGCACGTACCCTGGGGTCTAATAAAACCCTAAGACTGGTAGCTCTTACTCCTGACCCTGATCAGGATGACTACTGGGCACTATCTAATTCTGGCATAGAACAGGCGGTTGATGAGTGGTCTCAATACAGTGTAGAAATAATAGCAAAGCATTTTGACCTTTATAACAGCAATGATTTTTCAAAAACCATAGCTGAAGTAATGACACTTGAACCTGATGGTGTACTAATTGCTCCAATTTTCTTCAGAGAATCTGAAGAGTTATTTAAAGCACTTAAAAAGCAAGGGGTCCCTTATGTGCTATTCAATACTAAGATTGCTAATTCATCATCTATGTGTTTCATTGGTCAGGATCTTTATCAAAGCGGACGAGTAGCAGCCGAACTACTAGATTTAGGAAAAAGCGATAAAAACAAAATAGCTATTCTGCACCTTTATGAAGATGTGGAAAACTCCATACACCTAAAGGATAAAGAGGCAGGGATGAGAGATTATTTCAATGAACTGGATAATCCTTATGAAATTATTCGTTTTGGTTTAAGTGACCCTGAACACCCTGCTTTCAAAATAGAACTGAAGCACCTGATTAAAGATGATGACATTCATGGTATATTTATAACTACCTCAAAAGGTACTTATAAAACAGCATCTCTTCTCGAAGAATTAAAAAAGGATGACATCAGATTAGTAGGTTATGATTTACTTAATGAAAATATAGAATATTTGAGAAAAGGTACAATCGACTTTTTAATCAATCAAAGCCCTAACCGACAGGCTAGCGTGGGAATTTCCTACTTGGCCAACCTTTTATTATTTAAGAAGGAGCCTCCACATGAGGAGCTTTTTCCTTTAGAGATAATAACCAGACAGAATCTGGACTCTTATGTAAGATCTAAAATTCATTAAACTTTTTAAAATGACTTTAAACACAATCAAAAAATGTTTCTTAATCTTTCTTTTCTTTTCCTCCTCCTTTTGCATTGCTCAGGAGGACTTCCGAAACCCCAATCTCTCTACTCAGACCAGGGTTACTAAACTACTCACTGAGCTTACTGTAGAAGAGAAAATATCCCTCATGGGATATAACAATAACGGTGTAGAACGCTTGGGAATACCTAAATACAATTGGTGGAATGAAGGCTTACATGGTGTAGCAAGAGCTGGTAATGCTACTGTTTTTCCTCAGGCTATAGCTATGGCTGCCACATTTAATGATGAGCTCGTCCATGAAGTAGCTGATGTCATTTCTACGGAGGCCAGAGCAAAATATAATCTGGCTGTGGCTAAAAACAGACACCTTCAATACATGGGACTGTCTTTCTGGTCTCCTAATATTAACTTATTCAGAGACCCTAGGTGGGGCCGAGGACAAGAAACCTACGGAGAAGATCCCTTTCTAACATCTCAAATGGGCCTGGCTTTTATGAATGGCCTGCAAGGAGATGATCCCAATTATTTAAAAGTATCATCTGCCGCCAAGCACTTGGCCGTACACAGTGGACCTGAAGCTGATAGGCATAAGTTCAATGCCATAGTTGATGAAAAAGACTTAAGAGAGACCTATTTATATGCTTTTGAAAAATTAGTAGATGGTGGCGTAGAATCCATCATGTGTGCTTATAACAGAGTGAATGGTGAGCCTTGCTGCACCAGTGAAACCTTGCTTGAAGATATATTAAAAGGCGAATGGAACTTCCAGGGGCACATCGTTACAGATTGCTGGGCACTAGAAGACATTTATGCCCGCCATAAAGTAATGGGCACTGCTACAGAAGTGGCCGTAGCCGCGGTAAAAGCTGGCGTTAACCTAGACTGTTCTAACCTGATGCAAGCAGAGCTTATGCCTGCCATAGAGCAAGGTTTACTTACTGAAGAAGACTTAGATAAAGCCTTAGCTCCTAATCTTATCACATTATTCAAACTTGGATTTTTTGACGATGCTAGCCTAGTACCTTTTTCAAAATTAGGCAGAGACGATGTTCACAATACTCAAAACATAACGCTCAGCAAGCAAGCAGCAGAAGAAAGTATGGTTTTATTAAAAAATGCTGATAACCTATTGCCTCTAAATAAAGAAGAATATGGTAGTATGGTAGTAGTTGGTTCTAATTCCGGCTCACTAGATGCCATGCTGGGCAACTATCATGGAATATCTAGCAACATAGTTACGTACGCTGAAGGTATTACCGCCGCGGCAGGTCCTGAAACAGCAGTACAGTACGACCTTGGCTCTAACTACACTGATACCACGCATTTTGGAGGCGAATGGGCAGCTGAAAATAGTGATCTAACTATTGCTGTTATTGGCCTTACTCCCGTTTTAGAAGGTGAAGAAGGTGATGCTTTTTTAGCAGCCAATGGTGGTGATAAAAAAGATTTAAGCATTCCTGCTGCACACATTGCCTATCTAAAGGCGCTTAGGGCAAAGCATAATAAACCTATTATTACTGTAGTAACAGCAGGAAGTGCTGTGGATATTTCTGCCATAGAGACTTACTCTGATGCTATCATTTTCGCATGGTACTCAGGTGAGCAAGGTGGAAATGCGCTTGCTGATATTATTTTTGGTGAGACCTCTCCTTCTGGAAAATTACCTATTACATTTTATAAATCATTTGACGATCTCCCTCCCTATGCCAGCTATGACATGAAAGGAAGAACGTATCGTTATTTTGAGGGTGATGTTCAATATCCTTTCGGCTACGGACTCACTTACGGTAAGTTTACCTATGAGTGGAAAAAACAACCTGCCAAAAAATATAAAGCTGATGAAACCATAGAATTCTCTTTAAAGGTAAGCAACAGCTCAGAACATGAAGCTAAAGAAGTAGTGCAAGCTTATATTCAGTACCCTGAAATGGATCGTATGCCAATAAAAGAATTAAGGGCCTTTAAAAAGATTAAAATAAATGCTAATGGTGAAGAAACAGTATCATTAAGTATTCCTGCAAGTGAATTGCGTAAATGGGATTTGAAAAAAGGTAAATGGAAAGTATATTCAGGTACTTATAAAGTGATTTTAGGTAGTGATTCAAAAGATGAAAAACTTGTTGCTTCGTTTAGTGTTAAATAAACGAAATCAACAGATTTATTGTATTTGTATCAGACCGAAATCAAAAAATATTGAATAAAATTGTGTGCGCACACGCAATTAAATTTTTAATTTGTGTGCGCACACATTATATTTGTATAACAAGACAGGTTCTTTAATTAAAATCTTTAATATGTCAGCACTCAATTATTCCGAAACGAGCTTAGAAAAAATACCGGTAACCGTATTTCCTGATGATACTACAGGTTCTCAGGTGGTAGCTACAGAAATTGCGGATATCATAAAAGAAAAGCAGCAAGAAGGCAAACCTGCCGTTCTGGGTTTAGCTACCGGTGCCTCGCCTTTGAACATATACAAAGAGCTAATCCGCATGCATAAGGAAGAAGGTCTTAGTTTTAGTAATGTAATTACTTTCAACCTAGATGAGTATTACCCGATGGAACCAGATTCTCTTCAAAGCTATGTACGCTTCATGTATGAGAACCTGTTTAACCATATCGATATTAAAAAAGAGAATATCCATATTCCTGATGGCACTTTATCTTTAGATGCTGTAAAGACTTATTGTAGAGAATATGACGAACAAATAGAGAAGTTAGGAGGGCTTGACCTACAGCTTCTTGGAATAGGACGTACAGGCCACATTGGTTTTAACGAACCTGGTTCATCACTGTCCTCTCCTACCCGTATGGTGAAACTAGATCCGCTGACTGTATCTGATGCTGCTAAAGATTTTATTAAAGAAGAGTTTGTTCCACTGCGTGCTATCACCATGGGTGTAGGCACTATTATGCAAGCTAAAAAGATTATTCTTGTAGCCTGGGGACAAGGAAAGGCCCCAATTGTACAAGAAATGGTAGAGGGTAAAATCACAGATGAAGTACCTGCCTCCTTCCTACAAACTCACCCTAATGCTAGCGTAGTATTAGACGAAAGGGCAGCTGCCAACTTAGCCAGGTACAAAACACCATGGGTAGTAAGCTTGGTAGACTGGGATAAGAAAATGACTCGCAGAGCAGTAACATGGTTGAGCCAAAAAATAAATAAGCCTATTTTAAAGCTTACTGATGAAGATTACAAAGAAGCTGGGCTTATGGATCTTTTGGTACAGTCTGGCAGTGCTTATGATTTGAACATTCAAGTATTCGCAGAAATTCAGAAAACTATTACCGGATGGCCTGGAGGCAAGCCAGAATCTGATGATAAAAACAGACCTGAAAGAAGTACACCAGCCATAAAGAGATCAATTATATTTAGCCCACACCCAGATGATGATGTAATCTCTATGGGAGGCACACTACTTCGCTTAGTAGATCAGGGACATGATGTACATGTGGCCTATCAAACCTCAGGTAACATCGCTGTTTTTGATGACGACGCCTATAGATTCGCTTCTTTTGCCAAAGAATTCATGGATTCTATGGGTATTAAATCAGATTTTCCTGAAAAGTTTGAAGACTTAAAGCAATTCCTAGCTGAAAAGAAACTAGGAGAGCAAGATCAGCCATTAGTGAAAAGTATTAAAGGCCTTATCAGAAAAGGAGAAGCAGAAGCAGGTTGCAGATTCTGTGGAGTAAAAGAACAAAATGTGCATTTCTTGAACCTTCCTTTTTATGAAACTGGTCAGGTTAAAAAGAAGCCTATTGGCGAGGCTGATATCAAAATAATCGTAGACCTATTACAAGAGGTTAAACCTCATCAAATTTTTGCAGCAGGTGACTTGCAAGATCCGCATGGCACGCATGCTGTTTGTCTTGATGCCATATTTAAGGCACTCGCTCAATTAAAAGAACAAGGGGAAGCATGGCTAGAAGACTGCTATGTGTGGCTCTACAGAGGTGCATGGCAAGAATGGGATATCGAGGATATTGAAATGGCAATACCTATTAGCCCTGAGCAATTGATGAGAAAAAGGAAGGCCATTTTCAAACACCAATCACAAAAAGATTCACCTGTATTTCCAGGTAATGATAAACGAGAATTCTGGCAACGCGCAGAAGATCGCAATAGAACCACAGCTCAGTTATATGACAAGCTCGGCTTAACTGAGTATGAGGCCATGGAGGCCTTTGTAAGATACCATTTTTAGTTTTGTTAAGTGGTAATGTTATGTTAGTCTTAGGCTGCTTCAGGGTGAGAAATGAAGCAGCCTTTGTTTTTTACCCCTCCTAACTTTTCTCATTTAAGCCCCTCCCCTTCAAACCTACGCTTTGTGGTATGCCTGCCAATACCCGATTATGTCTTGCGAATAATTGGTTCATTGTGTAGCCTTGTATGAAGTTACTAACCAAACTTTTAACATAGACTCTAATAGGGGACCATGATCTGGAAAGATATTACCAACAACTCTGAAGTATGGATGGGGTTAAAACTAGAACTGAATGAAAACAGTAATTCAAATTCTCTACTAGAATCAGGTCATAACTGCCGATTCAAATTATGCATCAAGTCTCATCCGGTCTTATGGGGCACATTAGGAAAACAATATTGGGGTGTTTGGGTATTAATAAACCCTGTGCGTTGGGAATCAACAGATATGCCTGTAGCCCCCATCAACTCTGCTACTATTGAAAAATCCAGGAATGAAGATTATTATAGATTTTGGTCCAGATTCTTCGCTAAACAATTAGGAAATAAAAAGGCCCCTTATCTATCAAAAGGCCTTTGGACCATTACTATTGGTTCTTCTTATAAAAGCAGATCCTTAAACACTTCTGTTATCATCTATGATATTGATAATGCCTATTCTTCAGAAAACCCACGGTGGATAGGTTGGGAGGGTGAAAGCGGTAATATTATAGCACTAAAAAATGAACCCTATACTGAGAGTGGTAGAGTGAAATGGTATCGTAAGCTAATACGAGAAAACTGTTGCCCTCCGGTATTAGTATGGTATTTAACCTGTCTTAGTGCTTACATTATTATTGATGGCCATGACAGATTAAAAGCTTTTCAGAGTGAATCCAGTCCAACTAAATTCTTAGTACTGAGTTCCATAAGAGAGGAGCAAATAAACAAAGATCCTAAAGTGCAGCAAAACATTTTATTTGGTATTCAACAGCGGCAAAAACGTCAAACTAAATCAAAAATGACCGTAGATGAAATTAATAAACTACTTATCTCCGCATTTGACACTCGGCCTTATTGTTACTCTATTACGAGAGCAAAAGCAAGAGCAAATTTTGATAAAAAATGGATTTCAGAAGTTAAGGCATTAGCTAATAACCTAAATTCTTCTAATATTCAGGACATGATTGATCGAATAGAACCCTAATATTACTCAAAACCTTATTACAGTACCGTGAAAAAGTTTAATCACACCTAAGAAGAAATCAAATCTTCCTTTCATAGGCTTCCTCCTTCTTTACTCAGCTTCGTTGACATTATAGTTTTGCCTATATCTAAATACCCGTCTAGGCTGTAAATCATATAAGATGAGTACAAATTACAACCATACAATTCCTCATTTCAAAATCTATAAAAAAAGCCGTCCTTGTACAGAACGGCCTTTCACCTATCAATTTTGATCTTAATAGATCACGCTAATTAAATTACAATTCCGGAAACATCGGATTTCTCTTTTAAATTAAGATTCATATCACAAACCGCTGCTGCTCCCATAATGGCCACATCATTCATTTCAGACTTTTCCACTATCAGGTTATCAATCACTCTTTTGTAAGGGAAAGTATGAAGCACCTCCCACATAGCATCTGAGAAAAACGGATAAGCATCTTTAATAGAGCCTCCTATAAAAATAGCCTCCGGAGCAACTATGTGCAGCAAATGTTTAAACAAATGGCCTAAATGAAGACCAAATTGCCTGAAAATTCCTTTAGAAACAGCATGTCCAGCCAGAGCTTCCTGAAACACCACATCGCCATCAAGACCAAATTCTCTGGAAAAAAACTTTCCACTACAGTAATGCTCGTAATTGTGCAACATATAAGGAATGGCACCTACCTCACCCGCTGCAGACATAATCCCACTATGTAGTTGTTCATTAAAAACAAAGCCCATTCCTAGGCCCGTACCTAATGTCACTCCTGCTATGCTGTTGTATCTATCTCCTCTGCCATACATCTTTTCACCTACAACAAAGCAGTTAGCATCATTCCCAATAAAAACTTCTGTATTAAAGTATTTACTCACCTCTTTTGCCAAATGTAATTCTTTCCAAGAAGGAATATTTACCAAATCATATACAATACCTCTTTCAGTGTCTAATAAGCCAGGAACCCCAATTCCTATCCCCTGCACCTCATGTCCGGACTTTATGCTTTCAATTCCATCTAGCAGAGCCTTAATCACCACATCCTTAGCTTCTTGCGCTGGCGTGGCAACTTTTAATTTCTTAACTAATTGTCCGGCTTCTACCAAACCAATATTGATGCTAGTCCCCCCTATATCAACCCCTACAATTGTCCTATTTGACATATTTTTATTTTTTACCAGTAAAATTCAAAAAACTAATATACTGCTGAATTCTCTTTAAATTGTGTTTTGAAGATATATTTCAATTCTCTAAAAAGCAAATATTTTTTGTGTGCGCACACACCGAAATTTTCAAAAATAAGCTAAATATCGACCGAATTATTTTAATCCTATCTTGTGACCTTTAACTGCAAAAAAGCAGATATAAGCATAGCATGGCAGTAACACAAGATAAGCTAGCTGCCCATTATACATATCAGACAAGGTACCGTAGATTAAAGGCAAAATTGCACCTCCAGAAATGGCCATCACTAATAGTGCTGAACCACGTGCAGTAAACTTTCCTAAATTATGTATAGCTAAAGGAAATATTGCAGGCCACATTAATGAGTTTGCTAAGCCTAACAATGCAATGCATGCCACTGAAACATACCCCGTAGTTACTAATGCACCCACAGAAAATATTAAACCGAGTATAGCACAAACAGCTAAAGCCTTAGCTTGAGAAATATACTTCGGAATAGCGAATATCCCTATGACATAGCCGAGTAGCATACAAGCTAGTGTAATTTGCGTAAAATAACGTGCCACTGAGAGTGATATATCTAATGACTTACCATAGCCTATTATAGTATCTCCGGCTACTACCTCCACCCCAACATATAAAAACAATGCCAGCACACCCAGTAATAAATGAGGAAACTGTAATATGCTGCTTCTGGAAGTATCGCCTGAATTATCTGGCACCTCCTCATCTTCTTCTCCTTGTATTTCAGGTAATGATGACATCCAAATTACTACTGCCAGCACCGCTAAAACAGCTGCAATAATATAGTAAGGTATTATCACTCTAGAAGCCAATTCATCTAGAGTAGCTGCTTTCTCTAGGGCGTTCATCGAAGCTAAAGAGGCCTCTAATGCATCTACATCACTTAAAGTAATATATCCAAAAATGAGCCCGGCTAATATACCTGCTATTTTATTAGAGATACCCATGATACTCATTCTGGTGGCGGCACTCTCCGATGGGCCTATGATTGAAACATAAGGATTAACGGCAGTTTGAAGTAATGCCAACCCGGTACCAATGATAAAAAGCCCTACCAAAAATAAGTTAAAACTCCTCACTGTAGCTGCGGGAACAAATATAATGGCCCCTATAGCCATTACAAACAATGATAGAGACATTCCTTTTTTATACCCAACCTTTCCCAGCACATAAGAGGAAGGCAAAGCCATTAAGGTATAAGCTATGTAAAAGGCCGTAGCCACCAAATATGCTTGAATTTCTGTCTCTAACTGACAGGCAATCTGTAAATAAGGAATTAATGTTCCGTTTACCCATGTAGCAAACCCTATGGTAAAAAATAAGGTCCCAATGATGCACATGGACATGAAAAAGTTTCCTTTGCTCTTCGACATAATTAACTATTTAACTTTCATTATTCTTAATATGGATAACAGGGACTAAAGTCCTAACATATTATTGAAACTGTGCAGGAATAGAAACAGGCCTATTCTCCGGTGCCACACCCCAATCACTAGAAGGTGTACTTCCCATTTCGATCAATAATTCTCCGCCCTTTGCCAAGTCTGAATAGGCTATAAATGAGTTTAAATATACTTTACCGTTTAATGATACTTTCTGAATATATTTATTCTCGGTACTGTTATTTTTCACTTCAATATGCAATATTGTTCCATCCATATCTAAAGTAGCCTCTTCTATTAGCGGACTTCCTAATATCAGCTGACCATTAGAGGGGCTCACCTGATAAAAACCAAGTGCAGACATTATATACCAGGCAGACATTTGCCCTACATCTTCATTACCACAGATGCCGTCAGGCTTAGTCGTATAAAGGCTATCCATAATGTAACGAACTTTATCTGCTGTTTTCCAAGGCTTACCTACGTAGTTATATAGGTAGGTGACGTGATGGCTAGGTTCATTGCCGTGTGCATACTGGCCAATAAGGCCTGAAATATCCGGTGAAGCTTCATCTCCTAAATCTCCTTCCACTACGAAAAGGCTATCAAGTTTTTGTTCAAATGCCTCTTCACTTCCAAATAATTTTATAAGACCTTCTACGTCATGAGGAACCAGCCAGGTATACTGCCAGCCATTACCTTCTGTATAATCTCCCCACATATGAGTAGATTTAAAAGGACTAAAAGGAGTTCGAAAGCTTCCATCAGCCATAACAGCTCTCATAAAACCGGTTTTTTTATCAAAATAGCGCTCATAAGCATGGGCTCGCTTATTGTAGTACTCGTAATCTTCATCTTTACCTAATGCCTTGGCCAGCTGTGCTATACTTCTATCTGCCAGACAATATTCAAGAGCCTTAGCTACTGATTCCTTTACAGAATCGGCAGGTATATAACCTCTTTCTTTAATGAATTTCATACCAAAATCATCTCTGGTAGAAGAGGCTTTCATGGCTTCTAATGCAAGTTCACCATCCACGTCAAAGCCTTTAAAATAGGCATCGGCCACTACAGGTATCCCGGGGTAGCCTACCATACAATTCGTTTCATTACCTACAAGATGCCATATGGGTAACTTACCTTGCTGCTCATAGATTTTCAGAAAGCTTTTTACGAAATCTTCTACCTTATCCTTTTGTGTAAGTGTAAAAAGTGGGTGTGCCGCACGATAAGTATCCCACAAAGAATAAGTGGTATAGTTAGTAAAAGTAGTATCCTTATAGGTTTTAGCATCCGCACCTCTATATTCACCATTTACATCACTAAAAATGGATGGTGCCACCATGGTATGATATAAAGAAGTATAAAAGACTTTCATCTGGTCTTCGGTAGGTAGTTTCACTTTAACTTTAGACAGCTCCTTATTCCAAGCGTGATCTGCAGCAGCGGCTATCTCAGTAAAATCCCAGTTAGGCATCTCAGATTCTAGATTTTCCTTGGCATTTTCAATACTTACTGCAGAAATACCAGTTTTAACCGTAACTTCACCTTCAGGCAACTCATTAAACACAAAGGCCGCTTTTACCCTCTCGCCTTCTATTGACGTATTTTCCTCTAAATTTCCTCTCTTCTCTGCAACTATCTTACTTATAGGAGCTGAAAATTGCATATAGAAATAAATTTTCTGATCTACAGCCCATCCTTTTGAATAGCGGTAGCCTTTAATAGTTTTTTCATCTACCTGCTCTACATATGTTTTAGTTGGTAGGTCCCAGCCAATTCCTCTTTCAAGATCGATAATAACATTATATGGGCCTTCTTTCTCATACTTATAATGCTGCATTCCTGCCCTAGCCGTGGCCGTAAGCTCCGCTTTAACATCATATTTATCTAGCCAAACGCTGTAATATCCTGGCTTTATGGTTTCATCTTCATGATGATAAAAGGCCACATATCCATCTTCCTGAGTAGAGTCTTTAATTGAACCTCTATTCAGATTTATATCCCCTCTTGTAGGCATTAACAAGATATCGCCTAGATCTCCTATTCCTGTACCACTGAGGTGAGTATGGGCAAAGCCAATTACCGTTGTATCACTATAATGATAGCCTGAACACCAATCCCAGCCTTCAGTAAGGTTAGTTGGTCCTAGCTGCACTGCTCCAAAAGGAACGTTGGCTCCTAAGAAAACATGACCATGAAAACCGGTACCTATATATTGATCTACATATTGAGTATAATCCTCAACCACTTCACTGTCACTAGTTAATGTTTCCTGAGTCTCCTTTTGGCAGCTGCTGATTAGAAAGGCTATCGCAGCTAATAATGAAAATCTGTTCATGAATATTAATTAATTTATCATGCTTGTCTGCACAAAAGCATTAGTTAATGACGGGTCGAAACGACTAATGTACCTACTAATACCCTCCGATTTATTGCGTTAAAGTTATACTAATAATTTTATAATTAAAGAATAAAATCATTATTTTTAAGCTTTGTGTACGCAAACACAAAACAATATTCTGAATTAATAAAGAGACTTATATTTAAAAAATGCGCATTTTTTGAGCACAGAACATATTTTCTCATCTTTAAATGATTAAACGAGACACACTCAAAGATTTTTTAAATTTTATTTATAAATTTGAATAATGTGTGCGCGCACAAATACTTTACATCAAGCTTATCTATTCGGCATGACTTTTAAAAAATTTAAATTACAACTCATTATCCCTCTACTTACTTTTGCAATGATCTATTCATGGCAAGCTCATGGACAAGACATGGAAGAGCTCAACTCCGGTTGGAAGTGTGCTCCTATAAAAGAGGTTACTATTAGCGGGAAGCAATTATCAGACACTGGCTATGATATTAGTTCATGGTTGCCAGCCACCGTTCCGGGCACAGTGCTTACTACACTATTGAATAATAAAAAGATTCCAGATCCTTTTTATGGAATGAATAACCTGGATATACCAGATATTTATGAAACAGGAAGAGATCATTATACCTATTGGTTTGTAAATGATTTTGAAGTGTCATCAAAGAAAAATGAGCAGATATGGCTAAACTTCAGAGGAATTAACTACAGCTGCGACATATTTTTAAACGGCAACAAAGTGAATGCTCAGCCCTTCAAAGGCATGTTCTTAAGAAAAAGCTTTAATATAACAGGTCTTTTAAAAGATAAAGGAAAAAACAGATTAGCCGTTATCGTTTACCCTCCTGATGAAGTAGGCAACCCTAATGGAGGCCAGGGTGGAGATGGTATTATAGCAAAAAATGTAAGCCATCAATATGTTGCTGGTTGGGACTGGATACAGCCTATCAGAGATAGAAACACTGGTATTTGGGACAAAGTGACAATAGAAAAAACAGGCTCAGTAAACGTGAAAAACCCACACCTTATTACTAAAGTACCAGGTGAAAGAAGTAGTGATTCAGCAATTCAACCAGATGCTTTTCTTGACGTTGCCGCCGAACTAGAAAATGCCACCAAAAAAAACGTGGAAGGTACGTTATCATATGAGCTGAATGGAGAAACTGTAAGTAAAGATGTTACCCTTAAAGCCAATAGTACTACCAAAGTACAATTGCCTGAATTCACTATTAAAAATCCTAAACTATGGTGGCCCAATATGCTTGGCCCACAAAACCTATATTCCATAAAGCTTACTTTCAAAGAAAAGAAAGAAGGTATCTCTGATGAAGAAAATATAAAATTTGGAGTGCGTGAAATCACCAGAAAATGGAATGATCATACCAGAAGTATGCAAATTATGGTAAACGGAAAGAAAGTATTCATTAAAGGAGGTAATTGGATTATTTCTGATGCTATGCTAAGGTTTACTCCCGAGAGATACGATGCCGAAATAAGATTTCACAAAGACATGAACCTGAACCTCATTAGGATATGGGGAGGTGCTCTTACAGAAAGACCAGAGTTTTATGAAGCATGCGATAAGTATGGCTTATTAGTGATCCAGGATTTCTGGATTTCGGCTGACTGTAATGGTAAATGGTTAGATCCTATGAAATTAGAAGATCAATGGACCAGAAGAAAATATCCTGATGATCATAATCTTTTCATAGAATCAGCTCGTGACATGGTGAAAATGATAAGAAATCACCCCTCATTAGCGATATACTGTGGAGGTAATGAAATTACCCCTCCTATAGATATTATGGACGCTTTGCAAAATGAAGTGCTTCCAGAAGAAGATGGAACCAGGTGGTTTATTACCTACTCTAACGCAGACAGCATGTCCTTTAACTTCTTGGGAGGCAATGGAGATGGCCCTTACACTATTCAGGATACTGAGGTATTTTGGAACCATAAGACATGGCCATTTAATTCTGAAGTAGGCTCAGTAGGCGTTGGAGATATTCAATCGCTCAAAAGGTTTATACCCGAAGAAAATCTGGTCCCCCCTACTTTCAATGACTCTACCGTAGACAAAGTATGGGACTACCATAAATACATAGGTTATGAACACCATATAAGGCCATATGGAGATGCTAAAGATGCCGAAGACTTTGGAAGGAAGGCCCAATTAGTCAACTATAATCAATACAGAGCCTTAATGGAAGGTTTTAGTTCGCACATATGGGACTGGTATACAGGTACCATTATCTGGAAAACCCAAAACCCATGGACAGCTATGAGGGGGCAGATGTACGATTATTATCTTGATCCCAACGCTTGCCTGTACGGACTTAGAAAAGGAAGTGAGCCTGTACACGTTATGTATAACCATACTGACGGCATGGTTATGGCGGTAAACAATACTTTTGATACCTACCACAACCTCATGCTTCGTATTGAATCTGTAGATATGGAGGGAAATAAAGAGCTATTTACACAGGTAATAGTTGGTATTGAGCCCTCTTCCAGTAAAAAATACTTATCTGTAAAAAACTATCTCGATAAAGTAGCTAAAGAGAAAGGGATATTCCTGAGACTCCAACTACTAGATATGAATCAGCAACCTGTTGCAGAAAACTTCTATTGGGTGCCTGATGCAAAAGGTGAATACAGCGGCATTAAAAATATGCCAACCACCTCAATAAACGTTGAAGCTAAAAAAACAGCTAAAGGAAAAATTGAAGTGAAATTAAGCCAAAATGCGAATCAGCCAGTAGCCTTTTTCAATAGAATATCTGTAGTAGACAAAAAAACAGGTAAAAGAGTGCTACCAGTATTCTATGATGACAATTATGTATCAGTGATAGCAGAAGAAAGTAAAACCATCACTATAGATTATGACCCTGCGACCATTGATCTTAGTAATTCAGAAATTGCAATTGAGGGATGGAATGTAAGCAATCAACATATCCAGATTCAATAGCCACCTAGTCAAAGGGGAGTTACAGCAGTGCTCCCCTTTTTATCTTTTCCACCTCGTATTCTCCTTGGGTAAAACTGATAGCTGCCTCTCTTTTTTAAGATTACTGCTCTACTTCATAAAGCAGCTACACAGCATCATCAGCAAACACAACAAACAATTACAAATTTAAAGTTACTTTTTACGAATATTATTCAATGTTTCACCATTATTGAATAATAAATCTATATTAAGTAAAATTTTCCTATTAAGGGAAATTTAACATTTTGGCAAAATACATATATGTCTGATTTTCAGATATTTAACCAAATGGCATCAGCATTGTCAGCAATGGTTAAATAATGATAACCAACAAACTGCCAAATCAAAATGCACACTATTTTAGTCGTAGATGACTTCGCCAGTATAAGGCAAGTCGTCGCTGAAACCCTACAGCGTCATGGGTTCAAAACAGAACAAGCCTCTGATGGACAGGATGCTCTTGATAAGCTCAAAGGCGGCGCACTACAAGTGGACTTAATACTCTCAGATTTTAACATGCCAAACATGGATGGGCTGGGATTATTACGTGCTGTAAAAGGTGATCCCAAATTAAAAAAGCACCCATTTATACTTCTCACCAGTGAGCAAGATACTGAAAAGAAAAGGTTAGCCAAAGAAGCTGGACTAGATGCCTGGATTCAAAAGCCTTATAAGATCGAAAGCTTTATAGGAATGATCAGCTATACAATTAACAAAAAGTAATTTTCATGTCTAAGCACGATGAAGTATTTAGAGAAGAAGCACTTGAACAGCTGGAAATTGCTGAGCAGGCTCTCCTTTCTTTCGAGAGATCTTTTGATCTTCAAGATATAGAAGAGGCCTTTAGGTCATTACATACCTTCAAGGGAGCGGCTCACATTTTTTCCTTTAAAGAATTAGGTGATTTTGCCCACCTGATCGAATATGTGCTAGACGGAATTCGTAACAAGGTTATTCATAATGAACCGGGAATTACTACTAAAACCTTGAACTATCTGGATCATCTCAGGAAAATGATGAATGAATCAGATCAGTTCACTAAAACTAAAAAGCATAAGCAAATACTGGAAGAGGTAAATGAAATAGCCAATCATGTCATTAAAACCCTTAAACAAAATAACCAGGAAAAAGAAGAAGCACTGCTAGAGGCTGACATAGACCAGGAAGACCAAGAAAATATAAGTACCTATTACGCTTCCTTGAACCCGACAGAACCCATTGATTCAGGTTCATTTCATCCTATATTCCAGATTTTCGAGGAATTGGCTGATAAAACAACGCTTGAAATAGTAGAAGAAAGAGATAAAAATAATGAGGCTCTTATCAGCAGGTGGGATCTGTACATTTCAGGGCAAATCACTAAAGAAGATATTTCTGCCGAATTTCTCTTCATTGAAGATGAAGTAACTACCTCTATTCATAAAGTAGCCAACTTCGATCTATTCAAAGAAATGGGATTTGATGAGCTGCTAAAGGTGCTTAAAAAAATTCCCTCTGAGCAAAAATTAGAAGAAATTACTCAGTATGTAAGTTCTTTAAAAGACACTTTAGACACTGAAGAAAGCAAACAGAACACGGATAAAAAGCAAAAAAAGAATAGTAGCCTAAGGGTATCTTCTGAAAAGATTGACGATCTCATGAACCTGGTCAGCGAACTAGTGACTGATCAGGCCTCATTACACCTGTTGGCTTCACAATCAAACAATTCGCAGCTTGAAGCCCTAGCGGAAAACATTCATAGGCACATTCAGCAATTAAGAGATATCTCTTTCGATATGACTCTGGTACCTGTAGAACGAATGACAGGCAAGTTTCATAGAATGGTGAGAGACTGCGCTCTGGCAATGGATAAGGAGGTGGATTTCATAGTGAAGGGGGAAAAGACTGAGTTAGATAAAACCTTTATTGAAACACTCTCTGACCCTATCATGCATATGCTCAGAAACTGTGTGGATCATGGGATAGAAACCCCTGAAGAGCGTATTGAAAAAGGGAAACCTGTCAAAGGAACTATCACTTTTGATGCCTTTTACTCTGGCACTAAAGTGCAAATTGACATTATTGACGATGGCAAAGGACTATCCATACCGGCCATTAAAAATAAGGCCATTGAAAAAGGATTGATCACCGCAGAGGAAGCATTAACAGATCAGGAGGTATTTCAACTAATTTTTATACCTGGTTTTTCTACCGCTCAAAATGTTACGGATGTATCCGGACGAGGTGTAGGCATGGATGTAGTGAAGAAAAATATCGAATCAATACATGGATCTATTGACATTCATTCAAAAGAAGGACAAGGAACCACTTTTACCATTAAAGTACCTTTAACGCTCTCTATTATAGACGGCCTACTGGTAAAAGCTGATGACACCCATTTCATAGTGCCGCTAGCTATGGTACATAAGTGCTATGAGGTGCCTTATAATTTGCTCGCCAATAATGTAAGTAAATGGATTACGGTAGATAATGAACCCCATCCGTTTATTAATATCCGTAAAGAAATGACTCTTAATACTACCCCTGTACCCATAAAAGGTATGGGAATAAATATTCAGGGAAGAGAAAGAAGCATTATACTCATTGTAGATGAAATCATAGGTAATTACCAAACGGTACTTAAACCTATAAGCGATTACTATAAAGATCAGGATTTTATATCTGGTGCCACCATTTTGGGAGATGGGTCCATCGCTCTGGTACTGGATATAAACAAGTTAATAGAACAGGAAAAACTAACCAATATGATAGATGAACAATGAAGCAACAGCTACAAAACAAATGAAAGCTTATTTAACCTTTAAGCTCAACCATGAAGTGTTTGCGCTGGGGGTAGATAAGGTCGTAGAAATTATGGAGGTACCAAGGGTTACCAAAGTTCCTAAGGCTCCTGACTATATGAAAGGTGTCATTAACCTTAGAGGTCAGGTTTTACCTGTGATTGATACACGAATCAAGTTTGGACTTACTCCTATAGAACTCACCAAGGACCATTGCATCATAGTCATAAATATGATTATTGATGAAAAAACCATGTATTTCGGAGCTCTAGTAGACCAGGTACTCGAAGTACTGGAGATGGATGAAGAAACCATGCTGCCTACTCCTAATGTAAATTCTAAGTACGACATGAGGTTTATTCAGGGACTTCTAAAAGAAGGAGATGATTTTGTAATGGTACTAGATATAGACCATACTTTTTCAATTGAAGAGATTGAAGCCATTAAAGAAAATAACCAAGAACAACAAAGAGACTAAAAAACTCTTTCACTCACATTCAACATTTATTTTTTAAGAAAGACTATAATGAAAGGATCAAGATTTACTACTAATCAGCGTATCGTCGGTATATTCGCATTTGTACTGCTAGTATCCGTTTCGGGAGCTGTGTTCAATAGCTTGCAAACTCAGAGTTTGAAGGCTGAAATAGAAAAAATATATAATGACAACCTATTAAGTATTGACTACTTAATTGAGGCTGACAGAGATGCTTACCAATCAAGCATTGCTGTAGCTCAGGCGTTATCTAAAAACATTCAAAGAGATAACTCAAAATTTAACAATGCCCTTAACGAAATCGCAGAAAACGTTGATCAGGTAGAAGAAAGATATTCCAAGTTTTACAAAATATCTGCATTCACCAAAAACGATAAGTACAATCAATATGATGTCTACGATGAAAATTTTAGAAAGGAGCATAAAAAATGGAATATGCTATCCGATCGCTTAGTAAATATGCTTCAAAATGGTCAATATGAAGAAGCCACTGATTTATACTATGGAGACTATATGGCATCCTTCGAGCCGATGAGATCTGCTATGGATAAATATACAGACCTGAGCCTACAGGCATCAGAAGAATCTTATGAATCGAGTATATCATTAAGTGAAAGTATTTTCCGTAACTCTATGATTATAGTGGTACTGGTGATGGTTCTTATTATTGCTGGTGGTCTTTTCTTAAAAAACAGCATTTCTAAACCTTTAAATCAGGCAGCTAGAATAGTAGAAAAAATCTCTAATGGTGATTTAAGAATATCTATTGACAGAAGTGAGTACAACAAAAAGGATCAAATAGGATTCTTATTACTGAAAATGGATGACATGGCACAAAGCCAGCGAAGAGTAATATGGACCGTAAAAAAAGGAGCTGAATATATTAATAAAGCCAGTGTAGAATTAAGCGCGGCGGCTGGTCAGTTATCTGAAGGTGCATCTATGCAGGCCAGCTCTGTAGAAGAAGTTTCTTCTTCAATGGAAGAAATGACTTCTAACATTATGCAAAACACTGACAATGCTAGAGAAACAGAAAAAATAGCCAGAAAATCAAATGAACAAGTGGCGCAATCTAATGATGCAGTAATAGAAACAGTTGATTCTATGAATCTTATTGTGAAGAAAAATACAATCATAGGTGAGATTGCTCGTCAAACCAACTTACTTGCGCTTAATGCTGCAGTAGAAGCAGCCAGAGCTGGTGAGCACGGAAAAGGATTTGCTGTAGTAGCTGCCGAAATCAGAAAACTTGCTGAAAGAAGCCAGAACGCGGCTAAGGAAATAGATGAAATATCTAATTCAAGCGAAAAAATAGCGCGTACTGCTGGTGAAATGCTTAGCAAGCTGGTGCCTGAAATTGAAAAAACCACTAACCTGGTGGCTGAAATTAGCTCTGCCAGTACAGAACAGAATGAAGGTGCCAACCAGATTAACGTAGCCATACAACAGCTGAACTCTGTAGTACAGCAAAATGCTGCCAGTGCTGAAGAATTGGCATCTAACTCAGAAGAGTTGAATAACCAATCAGACACACTTAGAGAAGCTATTGCTTTCTTCAACCTGGGAAACACACAAGAGTTAGATCATAGTCAGAACATTTTCACCAGTCATAAAGATGTAAAGTCTACCAAGCCGAAGGTAAAGGCTCCGGCTAAACCTGCAAAAGGCAAAGGGTTTGACCTGATAATGAATGACTCCTCTGACAATTTAGACAGTGATTTTGAAAAGTATTAATAACTAAAACTATCCCGATATAGTAAGATTACATACTATATCGGGATATTCTCATATAAATAAATATGCGTACTCCTATTGATCCTATGATTAATATCCAAATGAATATGAGTGAGTTTAATAAGCTCAGCAAATTCATTTATGCTCACTATGGCATTAACCTCCCGATAGCCAAAAAAGTACTTTTAGAGAGCCGGCTTCAAAAACATCTTCGGAAGATCGGTATTCCTTCATTCAAAAAATATATAGAGCAAGTATGTAATGACCAGGAACATGAAGAGGTAGTCTATATGATTAACCTGGTTTCTACCAACAAAACCGATTTCTTCAGGGAAAAATCTCACTTCGATTACATGCGCAGTATAATACTTCCGCAAGCAGTTATTGAAAAAGAAAGAGAAATAAAAATATGGAGTGCCGCCAGCTCAAGCGGAGAAGAAGCCTATACACTAGCCATGACTATGGAAGAGTTTAACTTACAATCAGAGCATAAACTACACTATTCCATCATTGGCTCAGACATCAGTACTGATGTGCTCAAAACAGGACAAATGGCTATATATGATGAAAGCAGAATATCTACTGTTCCTATTGATCTGAAAAGAAAGTATTTTCTAAGAAGTAAAGATAAGTCTCATAGCAAAGTTCGCTTGATTAAAAGCATTAGAGATAAAGTGAAATTTAGCCGATTTAACCTAATGGATGAGCGCTACCCTACACACGAAAGCTTCGACATTATATTCTGCCGAAATGTGCTTATTTACTTTGACAAAGAAACACAGGAAAAAGTAGTTACTAAACTCACCCAATGCCTTAAAACAGGTGGATATCTATTTTTAGGTCATTCAGAATCTATCATGGGAATGGATCTTCCTCTTGTTCAAAAAATTCATACAGGATACCTGAAAACAAGATAATCTGGCATCCTGTATTAATATGATCAACTCATGCGTTATTCAACTCCAGCGCCATTTTGCTCATGAAGGGACAGCCTTCATGACCTTTTTCTTGGCTAACTTAAATAAGTAATTCACTCCAAAAGTGGCCACTACAATTATAGGCATAATCAAAACGGTGCTTAGAGGGGAATGAGTTTTATAACCAAATATCATAGTACCCCAAAAAACCAGTGTCCATTGTATGACATACATAGAAGTTACATTTTTACTACAATAATAAGTAAGCCCCAGGAAATAGTTGGTTTTTGCATTTTTAACACACAGATGTACTAGCCAAAAGACTACCAAGTTTAATCCTAATAAGTAGAATGCTCCACCAGGCCCCAGATGGAAAAAATCTCCGAAGTGGTAGCTAAAATCATAATAACACAGCCCTCCGCCAATCAATAAAAGAACTACTCCCCAAATAAGCATTTTTTTAAAGAGAAGATCCTGATCGTATTGCAACTCCTTATACCACCTGCCAAAGAACATACCTGCAAACATAAATGACATCCACGGAAAAGCAGGAAAGTATACATGCCAGCCATCACTAAATAATAACTCACATAGATAATGAAGCCCTGTGATATCAGTAGAAACTCCACTGAGAAAGCGTGATGGTAAGGCTATAAGTAATGCTATGATTAATAAGCCAAATTTATTTTTGACGTATCGATTGGCCAAACCCATAAAAAATAAGGATAAACCTGCCAGCTGTAGGATATCACCCAAAGACGCTAACCATATCAACTTACCAGCGCTTAAGGGGCGAGTCCAGCCATAATCTTGTAGAAAACCTTCTGGCATCGTATGAAAAATCTCTAAAGGCACAATAAATTTGAGAATATTCATGAGGTAGCCTACAGCCAAAATAATGAGGCCTCTTTTCATAGAGCCTGCGACGCTCTGCCGACTAGAAAGTACGAAAGAAACCCCCATTGATACCAGAAACATAGCTGTACCCTTGCCTAAAATATGAATGACATGCCCTAGCATAGAATCCCGCTGAGTTTCTATACTGCCATAAACCCAAAGAGTATGCACCAGTATCATCACCAGCACACTCATCCCTCTTCCAAAATCAATAGCTTTTATTCTTTCACTTGCTTTCGCTTTCATAGGTATTTAAGCTTAGGTTGGTCAATTGTTTTTCTTTATATGAGGCTATTGGGTTTATTAAAGTACCATAAAATTGCAAGGCAGCAGCAGGATCTGACAGGTCTACCATTTGCTTGTTGTTTTTGAGCTGCAGCCTATTTAAACAAGAACGTGCGAATTCAGAAGTAAAAAGATCATGATCGGCAAACTTTTGATTAAACTCCGGCCATTCCTGCTGATATTCATGAATAGTTTCAGCCACAGCATTCCAAAAATTTTCTTCTTCACATACTTCATGCTCTTCCATAATAGCACTTAAAAATCTAAAAAAGCAATCAAACACATCAGTAAAAATGGAAAGTAGCCTTACCGAATGAGGCACATCAGCATAGATCCTTTTCACATCTCCGGGCAGCTCTACCTCGTCGCTTAGCACCTGCATTTCTTCTGTAATATCCTTCATAATAGCTTTTACAGGAACATGATTTTCCATTATAAGAATAATGTTTTCTCCATGCGGCATAAACACGGTATCATATTTATAAAAGCAGTGTAAAAGCGGTTTCATATAGCATTTTAAATAACTTTTTAACCAGTCAGATGCAACCAGACCTGAAGCCTTGATCAATTCACCTACTAAAGCCGTTCCTTCCTGGTCAATGTGAAGCAAGGCCGCCATGGTCATTAGCGATTGCTCCTCTTCAAGTTTATGCACCGGGCTTTCTCTCCACAGGGCGGCCAACATTTTATTATAAGCACTGGTTTTGCCCAACTCTTCGAAATACAAATTACGGTACCCCATGGTAGCCATCTCTCCTAGCATCTCAAACCCTTGACTCTTTAAGTATTCATCATTACCCAATACAGTCTGCACCCATTCTGTAATAGCCGGTGTACCTCCCATATAATACGGTGACAAACCACGCATAAAGCCCATATTGAGAATAGATAGTGAGGTTTTTACATAAAATTTATGGGTATTGGTAATATTATATAATGTTCTGATGGACTGCTGGGCCGAATACTTGTCATGGCTTTTGCCTAAATAAACTAGTTTCTTATTTGCAATATCAGGAGAGAATATACTCGCTAGCTTATTAAACCACTGCCACGGATGCACAGGAATAAAGAAATAATCTTCGGGGTTAAGGCCTTGGTTAACCAACTGATTTTTAAAAGCCTCCACCTGCTCCCTACCTAGCTCCTGCTCCAGTAAGTTTTGATAAGGCAGCTCTTCCACATGAGCATAATGAGTTCTATCTACATGACCCGCCAGCCATATGATATGGAAAGGAGTATTGGCCTCTGGCGCATACACCTTATAGTCTTTAGCATCAAAACCTATACGTCCATTATTTGCTACAAAACAAGGGTGGCCAGCCGTCATAGCATGTTCTATCTCTTGATATCCACTACCGATCAGCTCTGCTGCCGACATACTTTTTTTTTCAAGCATGTAGGCACTCCCATATAATGTACTGGCTATTTCCTCCATATAAGTGGGTAAAAGTTCTTTTGGAATACCCAGCTGCTCCTTGAAATCCAGAATAAATGAAACTCCATCCAAATCTACAGGCTCGTTGTTTAGTTTTTTGGTAATAGTATTCTCATCGATAGACCAGTGATCTAAAGCCATTTTCCTGGCTTGGAAATAATAAATGACTCCTGGCTTATCTGCACTTAAAGCATAATGATGACTTCCTGAGTTTTCTTTCTGCACCAAATGAGGCTGCAAAATAAGCTCATGAGTAAACTCAGCTATGGCCTTTTTTATAAACATAACATTTGCCTTTTGCCAATGAGCTTGAGACAGGTGACGCACAGCGTCTTCTGCATTAAACGGGTCACCAAGGCTAGATGGAACTGTCCCGCTTTTAAGGAGTTCATACTTAACCGCTTGCTGATAATCCAATCTGGTGCAAAAAGCCAAATGAGCGGTTTTGTGAGGTAAGTTCAACTTCTTATCATACTGAAAACCAGCGCGGGTATTAAGAACATGGATTTTCTCATTTCTAATATCTGGTTCTACTACAACCCGATTTACTTGATCATCATTAAAAATAAATTCCATGATAGTATTGAAAACATGCCAGGTGAAGTTAGCTTTCGGCTGCTCCGCGGGCCCCACCAAAATATGCATGCCACAGTCACCTGATTGTACTTCATAATAATCAGCTATTAGGTCTTGAGCAGGATTATACTTTTCTAACAAAAAAGCCTTTTTATTATCAAAGTAGCCTATGTAAACCTCCGTATGGCTATTTACAATTTCGGAGTAGGTCTTCTTCACATCTTCTAGAGAAGTATCCATCATGTCCCAATAGCGGGCATATTCTCTATTTACACAATCATGGATAAATGGGCTGTCTGCCTCCAAATCAAAAGGGTGAAGCGTAAATGTGCCGTACCCTTCTATGTGTTTAGTAAAAACAGGTTCTTTATTAATATTAGTCTGAATATTCATAAGATATATTTCTTAAATATGGTTTAAGGTCTACTTACTGCTCATCGAAGGCTTTTTAGAGGTAATAGTCTCAGATTTAAAAGCCAGCAGGTAGAGTATTAAAGTGATAGCAAAGCCACAGGTCGCTGTCCAGAAAGGCATATAAAGGCCAAAATTATCTACCAGAACACCTACGCTACATGATGCGATGAGCACTCCCAGGTTTTGAAAAAAATGGATTTTACTATAATCTGTAGCATAAGATTTTGGGGTGCTCAGTTCAAATAGCAATACATCGAATTTCACCAGCGCCTGATAAATGGCCCACCCGTAAATTAAGCGGCCAGCTATTACCACTAATGAAACGCCCGAACCTTGTAACATTAGTCCTACTATGCCAAGAAGTAATGAAGGTACAATAGCATTCAAGGTACTATTCCCCACCTGTTGCTTCTTCTCCAGCCAAAGAGCTAATAGTGCCACAAAACCAGGTATAGCGTAGATAGTTCCTGATATCAACTTGCTATCATATTGTGATATTTGCTCCCAGTAAAGTGAGAAGAATGGCCTTATCATATAAGCAAAGCCGTAAAGCAAGAGGGTAATAATGCCAAGTTTTAATATGAACCCCCTAGGGACTAGGTTGCCTGCACCTTCCTCTTTTTCAGGAGCCTTATAGCTGGTATCATACTGGGAGCTTCTCAATAAGTAAATGCTTACGAAAATCTGAATAAAATCACCGGCAGCCATTACCAGAAATATGTATCTGGGATTAAACGAATCAACCACCAAACCTCCCAAAACTGCTCCCACTATAGCGCCAAAATGAACTATAACTGATAGCAAACCCACCGTACTGGTATGGTTATCCTTCTGCTCCAGGCTCATTACGTAAGGGTAAATAAGCAGGTAGCTCCCCTTAAAAACAATCATAGAAAGAGAAACTATCCAAAACCCAACGAGCGAAGTAGTCCAAAAGCAGTACACACACAAAAGGCCGGCGGCCAACTGTGTCCATGCAAGTAATTTCAGTTCTGCAATGCGCCGAGCTACATAAGCCCAAAAGGGAAAGGCAAACATCACTGTTAAACACATGGCTGCTATGTAATAACCTACATGTTTCGGATCATCCTTCCCAAAAGTCCCCTCAAAAAACTGAGGGAAAAATGGGTGTAACATGGAGTCGCTGACTACAGAGATCAAAGTCATCCCTATAAGGAAAGAACGTAAAGACATATGATCAGGCTAGTTCAAAATTAGACACCGCTTCTTCCTCAGACACTTCAAATTGCTGAAATGCAATTTTACGTTCTACCGAATAGTATTCTCTCCCCGTTATCTCTTTGATAATGTATGAGTTACGATAACAAGCCATACCCAAATCTGGAGTAACAAAACCATGGGTGTGCAGTTCAGCATTTTGAACGAATATATCCGCTCCCCGCTTATCAATTGTATAATTACGGTTGACATCATAGCGGCCCTTATGGTCCCATTGTATCTGATCTTTGAGTCCATCAATAAATTTAGGCTGCTTATATCCGTAGCCAGTAGCTAACACTAGACCTTCTGTTTTATGTAAAAAAGCCTTTTCCTGCTCATGTTGGTATAATTCCAAATTGAAGTAATCTAAAGAAGCGTCATATGCAACCTCACGCAACTCTGCATTAGTTCTTAAACCTACTTTTATATCTGCCAGCAGTCTTTTATTATACAACAGGTCAAAAATATCTCCTATTAGAGTACTATTAATGCCTTTATACAAATGCTTTTGATTGCTGATGAGATCATCTCTCTTGGCCGGAGGAAGATTAAAGAAATAGTCTACATATTCAGGAGAAGTCATTTCTAACGTAAGCTTGCTGTACTCCAAAGGGAAAAATCGAGGTGAGCGAGTAATCCAATTTAGCTCATAACCGTAGTGATCTATATCCTGAAGTAAATCATAATATATTTCGGCCGCACTCTGGCCACTGCCCAGCACGGTAATTGATTTCTTCTGTTGTAAATCTTTTTTATTATCCAGATAATGAGCTGAATGAGTGGCTCTATCCATAATATTTTCGCAACATGCTGGCACATAAGGGGAAGTTCCTGTTCCCAAAACAAGCTTCCTGGCTTTTACCTCTCTATGTTCTCCCGTTTTAGTATGCCTCACGTTCACTACATACCATTGATGGTCATTATCATATTTCACATCAACCACCTGATTACAAAAATGAACATTAGATAGCTGACTGATTACCCACTGACAATATCTGTTATATTCATGGCGTAAAACCAGAAAATTTTCACGAATATAGAATGAGTAAATACGCCCTTCATTTTTAAGGAAATTAAGAAAACTAAAGGGACTAGTGGGATCAGCGAGAGTTACCAAATCAGCCATGAAGGGGATTTGAAGTGTAGTATCTTGCATCATCATGCCCGGGTGCCAGTTAAACTGGTCTGCCTGGTCGAAGAAAATGCCATTAAGTTCGTCTATAGAATGAGTAAGGCTGGCCAAGCCCAAATTAAAAGGGCCAATACCCATGCCTACAAAATCATAAATGCTTTCGTCATTCATTGCAGTATATTTAAATATTTTGATTAGTTTTTTATAAAGTAGTTATGGCCGTGTCTTTCTATGTGATCTACAATTTCCTGCATATCACTCAGCTGAGTTACCGGGTTGAGCAAAGTAAATTTCAGGTATACCTTACCCTCTACCTTAGTACTGGCTATTAAAGCCTTACCCTCATCAAACATCGACTTCCTTATATAAGCATTAAGTGCGCAAACATCAGTTTTTGTATTTGGCAAAGGATTATACCTAAACACTACAGCACTAATCTCGGGATGGTTTAGCACCTCAAACTTGGCTCTATTTCTAAGCATTAAAGAAGTTCTCTGGGCCAACTCAATAATATCATCAATGTATTGCCCCAAACGTTGTGTTCCCATGGTACGCAAACTCACCCAAAGCTTCAATGCATCAAAACGACGGGTAGTTTGTATGGACTTTTTTACCATATTAGGGATACCCTCTTCTTCCTGCTCTTTACTATTGAGGTAATCCGCATGGTATTTTATGTAATTGATATAGCTCTTATCTCTCATAAAAAAACCACTGGAGCTTACTGGCTGAAAAAAGGTTTTATGGTAATCTATAGTCGCTGAATCTGATAGCTCTATTCCCTTTAGTTTCTCTTTATGCTTATCGCTAAGGATGAGTCCTCCACCATAAGCAGCATCCACATGAAACCATATTTTGTATTGATCAGCGACAGCTGCCATTGCATAAAGCGGATCTATGGAACCGAAGTCTGTAGTACCAGCCGTGCCTACAACAGCAATGGGGATATTTCCCAAGCTCTTTTCTTTGATAATCGCCTCCTCCAGCGCTTCAGTATCCATTTGATACTTATCATTAACAGCCACTGATACCACTGAATTTTGCCCTAAGCCCAGTAATGCTGCATTCTTTTTAAGACTAAAATGACTTACTTCAGAGCAGAATATTCGAAATTTAGTGGCTTCTGCCGGTAAACCATCCATGCCCGGATCAATGGAATAATTATTACTAATGAAATGATCACGGGCCAGCAATAGGCCCATCATATTAGACTGAGTGCCGCCACTAGTAAAAACACCATCAGCATTTTCCGGATAGCCGATTTTATCTAGTGTCCACTCTATAAGCTTCAGCTCTATAAAAGTACCTCCTGCACTTTGATCCCAAGTATCCATAGATGTATTTATAGCACTGATAATAACCTCAGCAGCCAAAGTAGGGATAAGAATAGGGCAGTTGAGATGTGCCACATACTTTGTATTATGAAAAGAAATGGCATCGTTAAGATAAAGTTCTTTTAGCTCTTCCAGCACAATTTGCAATGAATTGCCCTCCGGATGCTCCGCCTGCAGTCTGCTAAAGCGCTCTCTAATTTGATCCACCGAAGCGCCACTATAAGGGGTACTACGTGTCTCTAAGTGATCTATTACTGCATTTACTGTTTGATTAATACTTTTCTGATAATAAGCTTTATTTTCCGGAAGATCGTTAAATAGGTATTTGTACAATTGATCCGGTCTCTCACTCTCCAGCAGTTGATGAGCATATTTTTCCTGCAACATAAGCTATGTTCTGGTTTAGGTTTACACTATTTCATTAGACACAATGCATTCCTACCTAACTCTATTTTTATTTAGTTTAAATAAGAATAAAACAAAACTATAAGCATATTTCAACAGTCGCAATCGCTAATGCTAGTGTAAATACATAACTAATTTTGGGGATGATAAGAATTAGGTCGAGAGAAGAAATTAAAACAAAAACTATTAACTACTGATTATCAATTTATTAAAAAATAAGACTAATAACCATTAATGATGATATGATTCACTAGCAATAATGAATGCGTTTTTCTAACACAATATAACTTGCTATCAGCAAAAAAATCTGCCTTCAAAAGCTGATAATAAAAAAAAGCAGCACAAAATAAATTGCGCTGCTTTTACTGCACTTTTAAAACCCAAGAATCTATTTAATATGAAAGTTTTTATATCTAGATACTATCACCATATATACGGCATATCCTATTAAACCAAGAGCTACTGCAGCCATTAACCACGGCCCGCTACTACTCTGCTGTAAAAAGGAAAATGCGCCTGAGGTTCCTTTTACCTGAGAGGCGTCATGAGTTTGAGCGGCCTGAAAGAAGAAATAAGCTGTTATACCTATTAAAATTCCTCTAGCAATAAATCCTACTGCACCAGCTTTTCTTACAATAGACTTCGCTTTTTCAACACCTACGTTCATTCCTCTTACTCCCTCATAATATTCTTTATTAGCTACTTTTACAAACTGGTATATAGCTTTTATCAACAATAAACTTGAGGCAATATATATTACCACTATTCCCCAAGAATGCTCCATCATAGAAGAAAGAAGCCCTTTACTCGATCCGCTTGATCCTGAACTTCCTAATACTTGAGAAATGGCATAATAAGCAAAACCAAGATATATAATTCCAGATATAAAGAATCCTGCTTTTAAAGCGGTTCTTTTTAAATCACTTTTATCTTGAAGCTTTTCAGATTTACCAGCTACTTGTACAAATCTGTAAAACGCATAGCAAGCTAATCCTATCCCCATCAGGATTACTAACACCTGACCAAAGGCCTGTTTTTCGAGAAAATCAATCACTTGTGTTTTTCCTGCTTTTTGGCCACCCATATTAAAGGCTGCCATTAGTGTAAGTACACCTGCTATTCCATATACTGCTCCTTTGGCTGCGTGCCCAATACGAGCCAACTTCTCTTTCCACTCTGTGTATTCGAAAGAAGATTTAGCTGATCGTGCGGTTTGTGTAATTGATGACATTGGTTTTCATGGTTTGGTTACAAAATATTTGATTTGAAGTATTCCAAAACCATGCCTAGCCCCCAATATGATTAAATAAGGATTTGGTAGGGTAAATCATGAATTATATTCCCCCTTCATGGGGAATCTTCCCAACGTTTTAACCACAATTTATAAATTCTGCTTCCTAAACTCCGCAGGAGACATGTGGGCTACCTGGTGAAAAGTAAAGCTAAAAGATGACAAACTATTATAGCCGCAACTATAAGCTATCTCACTGATAGACTGATCAGTTTTAAGCAATTTCTCCATACCCCTCACTATCCTGGTCAGTTTGACATATTGCAAAAATGACGTATCCATATGCTTTTTGAATAACCGGGAAAGTGAACGAGAACTATACCCAAACCTTTTAGCCACCTCATTTAAATATAAGGGTTGATCAATGTTGAGGTGTATATATTTAAGTACTTCTCTGAGGCCTTCATTATCTGTGGTTGGCAATACCAATGGAAATGGTATTTTAGCCACATCTAATACCACATTTTTGAATACATTTAAAAATTCAAATTGTTCCCTGTCTTGCTTCGCTATTTCTCCATTCCATTGTTCAGTATAATAAATCATTTCCATCAGCAAATTGGTCACCGGATATATACCTCCATTTTGACTAAGCACATGTTCCGCAGGAAACAATGAAGTAGGTATATACACATTATGCACCATCTTCACAGAAGTACGAGACGTAACATTGTGCTTAACACCAGCAGGTATCCACAAAAAATGCCTGGCTGGCAGAAAGTAAGATTTCTCTAGCGTATTGAGAAACGCAACTCCCCCTTCCACATAACTTAACTGATGCTTTGTATGCTGATGCATCGGTAGCTTTTCCTCAGCCCTGTCATGATGCACAAAATAAGCATGTATGTCATTATCTACCTTCTCAAGAAACTGACTCATAGTATAATATAGTTATTTCTAGTCATTATATAGGATGGCTTAAATTATAAAACAATTGTCTAATTATTGAAAACAAGACCAACAAAATAAAAGAAACTTTGCATATGAAATTTTTTATAACTCAAGACAATATGAAAAGCAAGATTCTTTTCTTCTTCTTTTTGGTCTTAAGTGGAGTACTGAATGGGCAGAATAAGCAGCAAGATAGCGTATATCTGAGTATTGAAGAAGCTTGGGAAAAAGCGAATACTTACAGCAAAGAGCTACGCTTAAAGCACTATGACACTAAGATTGGGGAAAAAGAAGTAATGAATTCTAAAAAGCAATGGCTACCGCATGTGGCTATTGATGGTAGCTATGGAAGGCTAGCCAATGTACCTGTATTTAAAGATGGGCTATTAGAAAAGCCAGAATATATTCCTATAGAAGATCACACAATATATGATGCTGGCATAGAGGCCTATTTAAACCTTTATAGTGGTCATAAAACCCAAGTACATATAAAAGAAGCAGAAGAAAAGGAAGTACTGCTTCAATATCTGGAGGAGAAAAGTATCTCTGATATCCATTATAGAGTAGCTATGGAATATCTGGATATGCAGCGAGCACTAGAACTTAAAAAACTCATCGTGCAAAACATTTATAGAAATAATAAACGATTGGACCAAATCAGTCAACTCTATGAAAACGGTGTAGTACTTAAAAGTGACCTACTGAGAGCTAAGCTTCAGCTTTCCCGACAGGAAACTAACCTACTGAAAATGAAAAACAATGTAGAGCTCGCCACTCAGCAGCTTAACATACTTATTGGTTATGATGACGAACAGCCTATAAAGCCTACTGATAGTATAGACATTGACCTGATAAAGGCCGAGAAAGCTTACTTAGAATATATAGACGATGCCGTGCGTTTATCTCCGAGCGAGAAAATTGCCCAATCAAAAATTGCTATCACTGAATTTAAACTGCAAGAACTTAAATCAGACAAGCTACCCCGGTTGGGCCTTTTTGGTGAGTATACATACTCTTACCCACAGATCAAACTCTACCCATATAGCACAGCACCCTACTTATTAGGTATGGCTGGTTTGCGTTTCTCTTATAATCTCTCAGCATTATACCATGATAAGCACAAGGAAGAAGCTGCCGAGATAGCGATAGAGCAAACAAAATTAGCAAAAGAGCATACTGAAGATCAGCTTAGAACACAAGTAAAAGCCGCCTACAAGCATTTTCATGAGGATCTGGAGGAAGTGAAAGTGGCCAAAATGAATATTATACAGGCAGAAGAGAACTACAGAATAGTCAATCAGATGTATTTCAATCAACTGTCATTACTTACAGACTTGCTAGATGCTGACACCCAGCTTTTACAAGCCAAGTTTGATCTGATCAACAGTAAAATTTCTGCCAGACTGCATTATTATCAATTACTTAAAATAACAGGGCAACTATAAACATGAGCAACGATATAAAAAAATATGAAAAGATAGACCATTTAGCCATAAAAACAACCTATGCCGTGGCTGTGGTCATATTAGCTGGGCTGATCATTTGGGGAGCCTTTGCTATGATTAATTTTTGGAAGTACGAAGAAACTAATGATGCTCAAGTAAAGGAATATATTAACCCTATATTAAGCAGGGCTAGTGGATATATCAAAGACATCAGATTTAAAGATCACCAAAAAGTGAGTAAGGGAGATACGCTGTTAATATTAGATGTAGATGAAGCTTCTGTGCAACTCAAAGAAGCGGAAGCGGCACTGGCATCTTCCCAAGCAAGGCTAAAAGTACTTGAAAGTAATATTAACACAGCTAGCAGCAGTGCTAGTGTAAACAAAGCTAAGATAGGCGCTGCTCAGGCAGAGCTATGGCATCAACAACAGGAATATGACCGTTATAAAAAGTTATTAGAAGGGGAAGCTGTAACGCAGCAGCAATTCGAAAATATAAAAACCAAGTTAGAAGTAGCTAAATCAAACTATGAAGCTTTAAAGAACTCTTACAAGGCCTCACAAAACCGCACCACAGACGTTACTTCAGAACTAAGTGTAGCTGAGGCTGATGTAAAGCAAAAAGAAGCTGCTTTAGCCCGGGTAAAGCTTGACCTTAAATACGCTGTTATAACCTCTCCTTCTGACGGTTACATGGGAAATAAAACTATTCAGATAGGGCAGTTCATTCAAAAAGGTCAGACTATAGGCTTTATGGTAGATCAAAAACAAGGCAAGTGGATAGTAGCTAATTTCGAGGAAACTCAAATTGCCAATATGCAGGAAGGTCAATCTGCAAAAATAACTATAGACGCCTTTCCTAATAAGACTTTTCACGGACAAATAGAGTCTCTATCTCCTGCTACGGGAGCTCAATTTTCTCTATTACCACCAGACAACGCCACGGGTAACTTCGTAAAAATAACACAACGTTTCCCTGTAAAAATAGCTTTTACTGATGCTCCTGAACAGCTTAATAAGCTAAAAGCAGGCATGAATGCCATCGTTTCAATACCAAAAGAATAGCTATATGGCTAAAGCCAATCATCAAATATTTAGATCATGGGTGCCTAACTGGCTGGCCGTAGTGGCGATATTCCTTACGCTAGTGCCTGTAGCCGCAGTGCTGGGCATATATATGGGTGGGGTAGGCAGTGCTGCCAGCTATTATGGTGTTGACAGTACAGATGTGCGCTACTCTGTGGTAGTGTTCTATTTAGCTATTGCTGCAGCATTTCCCTTAGAAAGAAATTTCTTTAATCGCTTTGCCTCTAAGCCCTATCTGGTAGGCTGTTCCATCATTTTCGTGATTATTAACCTCATTCTATACAATAGTAACAGCTTCGGCCTACTGCTATTTTTCAGATTTGTAGGAGGAATGCTATCACTAGGCTTCATAGGAATGATGTTTTCACTCATATTCCAGCAATTTCATGCTCAGAGAAGTCGAGTGCTGGGTTATGCCACCTTCTATGCCACCTTACTTAGCACTGCTCCATTATCTCAGTTGTTAGATGCATTCGTATTCAATAAATATGATTTCAATGCTATCTTTTTATTGAAGATTTACTCCGTCATTCCTGGAATGATCCTTCTATGCTTGGTATTGAGAAATGACATTGATTTCAGAAAAGAAGGCAAAATATCTCTTAAAACAGTAGACTGGGCCAGCTTTGTACTTTATTCATCATCACTATTGCTACTGGCCTATATATTATTGTATGGCCAATACTACCATTGGTTTTACAGTATGAGGATAATCATTTGCTGCATAGCATTTATATTTATCTTCACTTTGAATATAGTAAGGCAGCTCAGGCTAAAAAATCCTTATATAGATCTCGCTATATTTAAGCAAAGAAACTTTAGAATAGGAATGCTTCTGCTCATAGCTTTTTATTTTAGTAAAGGAGATACCAGTGTTTTATATGGCTTTTTTGCTAATAGCCTCCATCTAGATGCCTATCATCAAAGCTATATTATGATAGTCAACGCCTTTGGAATTATAGCAGGAGCTGCGTTAGCGGCCAGGTTCATATTGGTAAAAACAAGAATCAGGCTAATATGGCTAGCAGGTTTTGGATCATTATTAGCGTTCCACTTGCTAAGCTTGAGGGTCATTAGCCATCAGGCAGAAACCTTTGACATCTTACTACCATTATTCCTACTAGGCTTTGGTAATGGCATACTCATATTGTCTATTGTAATATTCTACGTGACAGCTGTCCCCGAAAAAATCGCATTTTCTGCTTCTGTAACTGGTGTAGCTTTTAGATTCGCCACCTTTACCGCCAGCATGGCTATGGTTTCATTCATGGGGTTAAGACAAGAAAAAATCCATTATAATAGCTTTTCAGAAGATATTACGGCTACCAATACACTTTCAATGCAAAGACTCCAAGGCTATCAAATGGCTTTAACACATGGCGGGGCATCTAGGCTGCAAAGCACCCAAGGAGCAAAAAAATTGCTAGGTAAAGCCGTGGCGAAACAAAGTAATCTATTATATGCGAGAGACTATTACATTTATATGAGCATTTTTATAGCTCTCATTATGCTAGCTATTGCTGTAATCCCACGTTTTCATTATCACTTAAGAAAAATAGGAGCCAAACTTATTCCTGTATAGCTATCTGAATGTAGGTGAGACATTATTTGTTGATGTTAAGTAATTCTATTGGTGGGCACATTGCCACCAATAGAATTTTTATATTTTTAATAACCTACTCAGGCAGACTATCCCCTTCAAAAAAACCTTTCTCATTTAAAAAATCTCTAGCTTCCATCAGAGCAAAGCCAAGAAGGTTCAATCCCTTCCAGTCTTTTACGTTTTGTGCCTTTTCATTATCCTTAGCCAAACCTATACCCCAAATAGCATCTACCGGGCTAGCTTCCACTAATACTCTATTATTCGTATTCAGCAAGTACTCTCCTAAAGATTGATTTTGATTAAACTTATGTATGTTACCTCTTCTCACTAAGTCATAACGCTCATCATTCCATACTTTATCATCAAAACCTTTAACCTTTCGGCCCAGCTTCTTGGCTTCTGCAGGCGTAGCGCACTGAATAATTTTATTGGCTATATCGTCATTTTTAAAAATCAAGGCCTTATGATACATCATCCAATGTTCGGCTGTTTTATAGGTAATACCGCTTACTTCAAAAGAGCTCTCATACCATTGGCTAAAACACGATTGATTTACTTCCCCCTTCTTTTTGGTATGTCCCCAAAAGAAAAGGTATTTCACGTTTTCCTGCTGCTCTAGCCAATCAATATCATATTTCTGCATATTCTATATAAAAGTTATAATTATAAAACCAGTTCTTCGTGCAACCTTTCTAACGTAGCCTCAGCCTCTTTACAAAAAGCCGGATGCACTGGTGAAGCTTGTAAAATAGTGCTTCTGGTAGCCGTAATCCACCTAAAGCGTTCTGCTAAAGTTAGCTCTCCTATTGCTCCTCCCCTTTTTCCTCCGGCGCAGATATCTTCTATAGCCATAGCATATTTTTTCACCAGCTCAAGATCTATTTCTGGAAAAAGAGCTTTAATTCTGTTACTATCCCAGTGAAATCTACATTCTAAAAACCTATCTGCTTTGCAGTATAATATAGTGCCAATATTCACAAACTCTCCGCGCTCTACCCTGGGCATAAGCCGAAGCGTAGCATACTCATATAAGTGATAATCTTGCATGGTCTGCTTCTTTTATGAATAATTGCGAATTAGCGATCCTGGCCTTCAGGAAGGTTTTATAGGCATTACGATGCTCATCTTTAGTATCAAAAACATGCTCATCTTTCAACCAATCATCTGGAATAGAATCAACTAACAGATCAATAAAATCAGGAGTAATAAGAGGTTGAAAAACATCATTAACCTCATTGAGTTCTGTGGCCTTGCTTAGCAAAACATGGTTTTTAATTAATGAAAAAGGCTGGGTTCCTTCGTAATTATTCCAGGCATGATGAAAATACAGCGAAGCACCATGATCAATAAGCCAAAGCTCATTATTCCACCACAGCATATTGGTATTACGCACTGTTCTGTCCACATTCATGAGCAGGGCATCTAACCACACCACCTGAGAGGCCAAGCGAGTGTCAATTTCGGTGGCCACAGGATCAAAAGTAATGGAGTTAGACAAATAATGCAGTCCAAGATTGGTACCTACACTATTATTCAGCAAATCTTGTATTTCTTCATCACCTTCCATTTTACCAAAGCCATCTTGTAAATCTACAAATACAATTTCAGGAACATGAAAGCCCAATTTTCTTGCTATCTCTCCACCTATGAGCTCAGATATAAGAGCCTTGGTACCCTGACCTGCGCCACGAAACTTCAGCACATATAAAAAATCATCATCGGCTTCTACTATAGCCGGCATAGACCCACCTTCACGCAGCGGTGTTACGTATCGGGTAGTATTAACTAGCCTTAAGTTTAAAGGATTATCTTCTGGAATCATCTAATTTGTTCAATTTCTAAAAACAAAGATCACAGAAAGCAGGTAGAAGTCTATAAGGTTGTGTTGTTTTTTAGTGAGCAAGCTTATTATGGCCTGCTGTTAGAAAAGTGAACATGAAATGCTTTGAATTTCATGTTACCGTTAAAAACAAAAAGCATCACTATTATTAGTGATGCTTTTTCATAAGATGATTAGATACATTGCTTTATCTACACCTTTAGGTGGACTGTGTTACCATAGCCTTACACATTACTCCCTGCACTTTTTATTTACTTACTTTTAAAAAACTGGGGCTTGGCTATGAGCATAACATTAGCCCACTGCTGATACCTAGTATGATCTCCTCCCTTTAAATATTCCATTTCTTCAGTGGCAAACATAGTAGAATAGTCAATCACTAAAGTGACCGCTTTGCCTAGAGAGTGCTTTAACTGCAAGTCAATTTCATGTCCTAATTGCCCTTCTACTTTATTTCCATTATCCGGATTGACAAGTGTACCAGCAAGGCCGAAGTTATGATATGACAATTCTAACTGAGTTTTTTCAGTGAAATTGTAAAATAAACCAGCAAACAATTCTCTCATACCTCCACCTTTACTGTTATCTTCTATATTTAAAAAATAGTCCATATACCCATAGTATCTATGACCATCTCCAAACAGCTTATTAAATGCTTCGTTTTTATCTGAAGCTTTTGTCTGATCATTACCACTCAGATAGTTAACCCCAAATGTAGTTTTCCATTTCTTGCTAATGTGGTAAGTAGGCACTATAGAATACATATAAGCATTTTGCTTCACACCTACAGGATTCTTTCCATACTGATAATAAAAAGAAGCTTGCAAAGAAAGAGGTAAATCTCCTTTATCTTTTTTCAAATAAACACCAGAGGTAGCTCTAGGGTATAAAACCTTATAGTTATCTTCGTCCTCATGACCTTCCACACTGTTTAGCAATGATGCTTGCCACTTTTCATTGATTTGTTTGTTGACCCAAACTAATCCCAAATATTTGTAATAGTTCACCTCATAAGCGGATTCAAAATACTTATTAGCATCATTATTATAAGCTCCACCACCTATAATATTCCATCCCTTATTTTCATATTCCAACAAAGCTAAATCATGAGATACAGCAATATCATTCCAGTTTCTCATACCAAAAATACGACCATCATCCAACACCAAATGCTGACGACCAACTTTCACAAAAAAACCTTTGGTTGTATCTTCATTCAGCTTGTATCGAAGCCAACCTTCAGCCATGTTTAAGTTAGGCACATTAGCTCGCTCTCTATCTTGCCCCCATATTCTGGCATTTTGGAAGGCAACCCTTATTTCAAACCTATCAAATTTATAATTAGTAATCAGCCGAGTCCGCTGTGATGATACTACAGAAGCATTTTTTGTACTATCTAATAGCACCCTGGATCCATCTCTCAATTCGGATCTAAATCTGAAATCACCACTGACCGTAAATTGAGCCTGAGCATGATAAGCTATTGATCCAAAAAAAATTAGTAATAGTAAAGTCTTCTTCATAATATAAATAATGGTTAGTTTCTCTGAAATAATTACCCGGTTGACAATGTCCATGCCACCAAAATAAATAACTGAATATCAATAATTTAAGAATCATAATTTATTGCTATCATTCCCAATTATAGACATATTCTATTTGATAGATTACTTAGAAGCTATTCACCTTTTACATTGAGATTAAAGATAGGATCATATTTACTTCACTTAAACATAATATTAATGATCACTATTACCTGCGTGCTTTTGAGGTAATTTGAGCTGTTTTAATATTCAATAGATTTTTTTAAAAAATGACCTTCAACAAATTATTTTCAATAGGCAGTATATTAACTGTATTTTTATTGTTTAACTGTTCTCAAAACCAAGAATCTCAATCAAAGAGTAGTGAGCAAGCAGATAAAAATGATAAACCTCTCAATGTAATTTTTATGATTGGTGATGGCATGGGGCTTCCTCAAATCACTTCTTCTTTTTACTACAAAGGCTCACCTTCAAACTTCGAGCGTTTCAAGAATATAGGCTTTATCAAGACTTCATCTAAAAGCAATAAAGTTACCGACTCCGCTGCTGGCGCTTCCGCATTTGCCACAGGTAATAAGACCTATAACAGGGCCATCAGCGTAAGTACTGATACTACTAATATGCCTACCATATTAGAAAAGCTGGAAGCGAAGAATTACAAAACTGGCTTAATCAGCCTTACTTCTATTACACATGCTACCCCGGCCTGTTTTTATGCTCACGTAAAAGACAGAGATATGCATGAAGATATAGCGACTCAATTGCTCACCAGCGGAACGGACTTCTTTGCCGGAGGTGGGTTGAAGTACTTTTCAAAGAGAACGGATGGCAGGAATCTATTTGATGAATTCGAAAAAGCAGGGTACACTATGGATTCTACCGGTTTAAAAAGTGACCTTGATGCTAATAAGAAATACGGCTTTGTGCTAGCTGAAGATGGCATTCCTGCTAAGATTGAGGGCCGTGGTGATTACTTGCTTGATGCTACTAAACTAGCGTTAGATCACCTCTCAGCATCTGACTCTGGCTATTTTCTCATGGTAGAAGGCTCTTATATAGACTGGGGTGGCCATGCTAAAAACGCTGAAATGATGGTAACGGAAATGTTGGATTTCGATAAGACCTTAGGCTATGTATTGGACTATGTGGAAAAACATGAAAACACTTTATTAGTAGTTACTGCTGACCACGAAACAGGGGGTGTAGCCATTGGTAAATCTGACCGTGCTGATAGCGTGGCCGTTTACTTTACTACTGACCAACATACAGCTGAGCTCATTCCTGTTTTCTCCAAAGGAGACCATGAAGACAGCTTTAGAGGGATCTATGAAAACAATGAAATCAACCATAAGCTAGCTGAAGCACTGGGAAATATTAAATAATTAATAAAAGGCCATTTTAGAGAGAAGAACTACTTTCTCATACTAAAATGGCCTTTCACTAAAACAACATTATAATAACTGAGCTATGATTTCTTCTTTTGCAGTTTCTCATAAAAATAGTTATCCCAAAGCAGCTGATCTCTCAGATGGCTCCAGAATATGTTTGGCTAAAACAGAGTTCATGAGCATATCAGGCATAGTGATTTCTGGTAATGGTATCCCTCTGGGGCATGCTTCTATTCTATCTCCTGACCATGATCAGGTTACATCAACCAGCCTAACTGGGCAATTCAGCATCACTGCTCCGGTTAATGGCCTTTTGGAAGTATCTTGCCAAGGCCATAAAACTATGACCGTTACCATTAATCATAGTAGTTTCTTATTAATCATGCTTCAACCAGATGGACTTTAGAGCCATGGGCAGAAAGGGTATCATTTACATATTACCCCCTGCACTACTTAACAGCCGAACACCTACAACCTTAAGCATCCAAAGTTTATCTTTAGCTTCTATTTTTACAGTAAACTGATCTTCTTTCAATAACCCAGCGGGTATATTCCATTCGATTTTCTGTAAGCTACTCTCCTGTTCTCCATTAGATACTATCTCTCCTATTTTCTTATCATTGATGTATACATTGCACGCTCTATTTTGGTCAACATCAAGATAGTTCACTTGCAAAAACTTCGCCTTCTTACCTACATTCTTCATTTCATAGCTAAACCATCCACCTCCTTCTCGGTAATGTCGCTCATAGTTATAGCCCGTCCAGGTTCCTTCTTGTTTCACAAAGTGATCTGATTCTGGCTGCTGCTCTCCACTACTTACCTTATCAACGGTAATAGCTTCCAGCTGCTTCATCATCTTCTCTTGCAAGGCCATTTCCTCCTGTTTCTGGCTTAGCTCCTCTTGCGTGAACTGAGGAAAGTAAATAGCATACCGGGCTTCATGAAGCTGGTAAAAAGGTATAAGCTCTAAAGTATTATTACCATTCGGCTGCACCACTTCCAAATTAAATTTCAAAGGCTCTTTTTTAGTCACCTTCTCTAACAGCTGGTCTGGCTCAGAAAGCACCACTGGCACCTCCGTTAGCGGAATAATTTCTCCACTAGCAATGTGTCCGCCCCTGCTATCATCAGCAAAAAGGCCTTTTAAATTTTCTTCACCGGTTTTAGCTGCCAAAACAATCGGCCCATATTCAAACGCATAGTAATTTTGTCCATCAGGCAGCTGCTCTGCCTGCAAGCGCATAGGTAGACTAACCTCTATTTTATCTCCCGACTTCCAAGATCTATTTATACGAATATATTCAGCCTGCTGATCATAATCAGTGTACGCTTCTCCATTAACCATCACCTTCACAGCCTCGGCCCATTCAGGGTTTCTTATAGACAAGGTAAAGTCAACCGCCTCGTCCTTTAACGTTTTCACTTCAAAGTGAGTGGCTTCCTCTTCAGGAAAATGATTTTCCTGAATTAACTCTATTCCTTTTTCCTTCCATTTTACCTGAGATGGGATAAACAGATTCACTATTAAAGATTCATTGGTATGAGCATAAATCATCTCACCATATTTAGCATGGTTCTCTATACCTGACCCCACACAACACCAAAAACTAGTTTGTGGCTGAGAGTACACCCTATAATGACCAGGACGCATTTGAGTAAAGTAGACCAAGCCACCATTCTTAGGGTTTTGTGATGACAATATATGATTGTATAAGGCCTTTTCGTAATAGGAGATATACTTCCGCTCAGGCATCTGCTGATAAAGCATCTTGGTGAGCTTGAGCATATTATAGGTATTACAAGTTTCAGGTCCTTGTGTACCTTGTATCATTTGAGTAAAATCATCTTTAGGATGAAAATGCTCGTAAGAACTATTACCTCCTATGCTAACGGTACGGTCATTCACCACATCATTCCAGAAAAAAGAGGCCGCATTATGCCATGATGAGTCAGATTCCATCTCAGCAATTCTTTCAAACCCTATTACTTTGGGGATCTGAGTATTCGCATGCATTCCCGTAAGGTTATCTTTTCCCCTTACGAGCGGTTCTAGTACTTGTTGGTGCGAAAACCTTTTGGCCAAAGTAAGATACTTATCTTCGCCAGTAATACCTGCTACGTCAGCAAAGGCTTCATTTAAGCCTCCATGCTCACTTTTTAATAAATTCTGTATCTGTTCATCTGATAAACCCGACACCAATTTCAGCATCCAATCGGTCATGCTGATGAGCATTTCTTTAGCCTGTTCTTTGCTTGCGTATACGTAAGCATCTTTTAGACCGGAATAAGTTTTGTGTATATTGTACAGTGGTACCCATTTATCATTCAGGCTGAAGCTCCCGGCACGGATATCACCTTTAGCTATTTCTTCCCACATGGCCTTTCCTCCAGGCACCCCTCCAATATAACCATTTCCATTAGCCTGCTGACAGCGCCTGAGCTCTGATAACATATAGTCTAAACGCTGCCCGATTTCCTCATCGTGAGTGGAAGCATACATCAGTGACAGGGCAGAAACATAGTGACCACCAATATGACCATCAAGACCGGTATTTTCCCAATTGGTATAGCTCTCAGCCTTAGGCTCTAAGCCCGCCTCTCTTAAAAAAGGTGCCAATAGCCTATCAGGCTTAAGCTTCAACAGGTAATCTTTATCCAACTGCTGTGCATGTAGAAAAGGACTCTCTAACAATTGTACATTTTCTAAACTAAAATAGGCAAGAGAGCCTTCTGTAACGTCGTGCTTTGGCGGATCACAACTGATCAACCCCGCCACACAAAGGGATAGTAATATATTTTTCATGAGTAGTGTTCATTCAATGACTCATTAAATGTAAGTAGAACACTTAAAATATAAAAATTGATAGCATTTATAAATAGACCTTTCATCAGCAGAAACATCTACCTTAAGTATATCACAGGTATTGCCCTTTCAAATTATTGTGATTTCTCCATACTTCTATCAAAACCATAACAGATTTTCTAGAAAGTATAACTCCCCCACTGATTATACTTATACTCGAATTAATCAAAATATTGCAGCTGCTACCCCTATGGCTTATATTGCAGAGATTATTTTTTAATGATTAATTATGTCTAAAAATGCCCTTCTTTTTATCTTTATCATGTGCCTGCTGGCCCTACTCACTTTGGGTCTGGTTTTAAATCATTCTGATAATCATAAAAAACTGGTACAATTAAGTCATTCATTCGCTTTCACTACTGATTCGCTTCATAATATTGAAAAGAAGTATGTAAGATTGTACGAGCGCTACGATAAATCATTAAAAGCATTAGAACATACTAATGAAGAGTTACAGCATTTTAAGGCTCAGATGGACTCTGTTATGAAGATACATACCTCTGACCTCCGAGCCCTTAATGATTCTCTGCTGGTTATTATTCAAAGACAAGATACCATAACTAAAACCATTCGTAGCAATAACGACTTTAGATTGCAGTAATGAAATATTTCTTATTCATAGCCATTATTTTCAGCATACCAATACACCTCAAAGCTCAAAAACTTACGTTTAAGCCGGCAGATGATTATAAAAAAGTATATAGAACTGACACCGTTATCATTGAAGCAGATAGTGCATTTATAGTTAGTAGTGTTAGAGCCAGTTATATAAATGAGAAGCTAGATCAACTAGATGAAATTCAAAAACTCTATGAACAATTATCTAGCCATAAAGACCAGCTGCTTGGAGAAGTTAAACAAGCCCGTAAGGTGCTCACCAAGGTAATAAAAAACATAGAAAATGATAGTGCCAGTCTCAGCAATAATCTAATAAAAACTATTGCAGAACTAGATACTGTATTATCTACGTTAAAAGATAACAATCAAGAACTTAAAGCCAATAACCAGCAATTGACGAGCAAGATCAATGACCTTGAATATCTGATAGCTGAATTAAAAAAGGAAACCAAAAAACTATGGTGGGGAGCCCTGGAAGATAAAATCATCTCCTTTGCTGCTGGCGTTGGTGTTGGTGCCTTGATCATTATTTTGTTGTAGTATTTGAATAGGGTAACTATGGGTATATGCCTCCGCTCGTAGTCTCCCGCAAATGCTACGAACTCTTCAGTGATCACCAGTGTCTGTGACTTAAACAATCGCTCGGCTCCAGCCGGGTGATCATTATGATTTAGGCCTCTGCCCGTTAAAGTACAAATTGGATAACCCTAAAAATTTAAAAGGTAAAGTAAGGCCTGAATTTACTTGGTTCTAACCATAGTTATTCAAGTGCATCTTTACCTAACCGGCCAGAGGCCTCTGAAATAGTCGTCATGCGGCAGAGCCGAGCGACTGCTAAGGTGATGAAAGTACATGTGGAATACTAACCAAAAGGATGCGGGCTAGCAGCAACAAAGCATTTAGGACTTCGCACAGTGAAGTGCAAATGCGCTCTTATAGCATGTTAGCGTGCATTTTCCAATATTTCTTTGAGTACATATCGCGCTAGAATGGAGCCTACTCCAATCAGCATTATTCCGATTAAAACGAATACAAAATCAAGGTTGATAATGCCTGAAATCATTGTCCAAATACCAAAAAAGAAACAGGCTGTTCCTGCAATTGTTTCCTTATCAAGGAACAAGTATACTATTATCCAGAATAATATTTTTCTGTTGAATTTTGTGTAATCTTTGGCATAACCTAGAGCAGTTTGTCTAATATCTGAAAGTGTGTCAGAGGAGACTTTATCATTTGATTGACCTTTTGAGTTACTAACCTTTAACTCTAGATTATTTATCAATACTTGATATGCCTCATATATTTCAATAAAGTCTTGAGTGGTATCTTTTCCAGATTTGTCAGGATGTTTTTCACGAGCTAATTTTCTAAATGCTTTTCTGACTTCATTAGCAGTTGCATTATGATGTAGGCCAAGGATTTTGTAGTAATCTTTCAATATTTATGATGTCAAATGCACGCTAACGCCACTGTATAAATTCGTTGCTGATTAAAAGTATAAAAATTTGCGTTAACTACCGAGGTAATCCGCAGGATTGGCTTATTAAATTAATCTTCACCAATAAGTCAATCCTGCGGATTGACAGGCTTTCTACAAAAGAGCTAAAGTAATAATAACCTACAAGCAGCCATGATTTATGACAGAATGATAGGTGTATTATTTCTTAATGAACGTAAATGAGTAACTTTTATGTCAATACAAAAGGGTTTGCAAATGTATTTATTGGCGTACTTTTTACCATCTATATCTTTAAAGCGAATTCTAAACTTTAGTAACGGAAAGTCTTCCAGTGAAAGAAACTTATTTTGAAACTCCCTTAAATAGCTATGGTAACTAAGAAATCCTAAATATTCATCATTAAAGATATACGAGGACTGAACGTTTGTTAAAAGGTTACCAATTTGCCTTTTATGATTGAGGTGCTCTATTCTAATCCAATCTTCTTGAAATGTAGACTTAATTCTAAGAACAGATTTTTCGTAAGTTATATCGAAGGAAGCTAGAGCGTCATTTTTCTTTATAAAATTAATTGCTGAATCTATATCAAAAATGTCTTCTATTTCAACTTGTTCGGCATAACCTACTTAAACAATCGCTCGGCTCCGCCCGGGTGATCATTATGATTTAGGCCTCTGGCCGTTAAAGTACAAATTCGATAACCCTAAAAATTTAAAAGGTAAAGTAAGGCCTGAATTTACTTGGTTCTAACCATAGTTATTCAAGTGCATCTTTACCTAACCGGCCAGAGGCCTCTGAAATAGTCGTCACGCGGCAGAGCCGAGCGACTGCTAAGAGCCGTCTACTCGATTGGCACCAGTAATTTCTCTTATTTTTTCAATTAAATCTATCGTTGGTTTAAATCCTGAGAAGTCAATATCTTCACCGTTGTCGACCTTCTCAGAAATTTTCTCGGCAAAATTCTTCTTCTTTCCAGTAAATCCGAATACGGTATTGTCAAATAGTGTAGGATATGCTCTGTTGGCCGTTGGAATATCTGTATCCTGCAATAGTAACTCTGTGGAAAGATGACAATGCTGAGGATGAATAGCATGCGTGAAATTTGAGCGAAAAGCAGGAGTAACCAAGCTAATTGCATAAAAGTTGGTATGAGCTTTATGTTTGTATGCAACATATTCATTGAACCCATCAATATTCACCTTTTCATATTGACTTTTTAAATTTTTAAGCTGGTTAAACCCTTCATTATCATAATCGAATACACCAATTAATAAGTTTTCCGTTGGCATTTTATTGATATGGTTTCTCAAAAATTCACCAATGAATGGTGCACCAGATCCTACACTTCCACCATCGTTGGATTCTTCATGTTTGTTTAAGAAATAGTTGTCCTCAAATTCGTTCCCTTTCAAAGCTTGATAAGCCAAGGAAAAAAGAATGTTATCTGTTTTTCCTTCAAAAATTAGATAAGGTTTCTGAATCTCATTTAGTTGATTTTTAGTTTGTTCAGCTATTTCGAGTTCGGCTTCAAGTTTTGAGTATAGGTCGGCTAATTGCTCATTAATCACTAATAGACCAATGTCTTCTTGAATGTGTTTCTCATTTGCTTTTGTTATTTGAAGTATTTTGGAATTATGACCTCCTTCTTCTTTATATACTCGATACTTTGAGATTTTATCACCCTCAAGAGAAATAAAGTTGAATGAGTGGGAAGCGATAAATACTTGAGCGTGATTTAAATAATTAGTAGAAAAATTCTCGGCTAATTTTTTTGCTAAACCATATTCACAAGAATTTTCAGGTTCATCAAAGCCCCATAATTCAAAATATTTGGATGTACTGGCAATGTGATTCATGATTGTTGGTATATAGCGTAGTCTAATGCCATCACCTCTCAATTTTAAAGGAATATCATGTTCGCCAGATTTTGTATCAATAATTAAGCGCTGGAATAAGTCAGCTATTTCTGTTGGGAAGGATAAGTTGCTCTCAATTCCAGACACATTTTGAAAATCATGCTTCAATTCATTAGTAATCTCTCCAATTTGATTGTTGAAGAGTTCAATTGTCTCTCCAAAATTGCCTCCTGTAGTATTCTTTGTAGAATCAAAAAGTGATTCTTGTAGCAATGACAAAAGGTAAAAGAAGAATCTATCATCTCTAATTGCAGGGACATATGTATACCGAATTTTGTTAAGGAAGCCAGTTAAGGTACGCCTTGAAATATCTACAGTTCTTGGAGAGAACTTCCCTCTTTTGATTAGTGTATCAAAGTTGTCTTTTGGTGTGCCAACTAAATTCCCAAGTCTGTCCCAGGATTTAGAAACTGTAAACCTCTCTGGTAAAGTAGAGTAATTCCCAGGGTTTAAAAGGCAATTTGAATTTTAATGAACTGCTTTCCTTTAACGCTTTCCTGTCTTACTTCTTGAAGTCTTTCCTTGTTAAAATCTTCGAGAAAATTAGTCTCATTTTTATTGAAGAATAAATCAAGAGCCTTTAGCACATTGGATTTACCAACGTCATTTTTTCCCGAGAAGATATTGAGTTCACTTACAGATTTTACTTTCTCATCTTTAATTGATCTGTAATACTGGATAGTTATTTGCTCAATTATCTTCATGCTTTCTTATTGGTGCCAACGGTTTAGCTATGAGCAGTAGCGTCCCGCAGGGCGCTATTGCTTATAGGGTCTGTGTGCGCCTTGAATGGTGAATATAACTCAAGAATTTGAGTGTTCCAAGGGGTGAAAGTCCCTTACGCGCTGGGGTGGTGCCTGGAAGCGAAGCAAGTGGCAAGGTTGTCATCGGTGACGATGAAACTGAAGAAATGCAAAGCATTCATGAATACCTTCAAAATAAAATACGCATGAATAAAGCCAGACTGCGGTGTCTGTACAGATGAACAAGAACTACATACAGAGGCTATGAGGCCAGATGAGGTAACACATGCTGCCGAAGTCCAACTCCCCGAAAGAGGCTAGTGGCTATTTCGGTCGGACTATGCCAGTGCCGAAATACTAGATGAGTCAGCGATAGACACAAGGATATTCACCTTACCGCAAGGACAGAGCGTAAATAAAATGTCCTGTGGACATTTTTAGTGACGGGCCAGCTTGCAGGGGAGCATAATGGGGGCTGGGCAGTAGCTCAAAGTCCCATCCTGAGAACTACTATCACCATATCACGACTAAGAAAGAAAGGTTATGAAAGCATGCTGGATTATTACCTCAAACTTCAACCAGAGATTCAATGAACCGCCCGGTACGAGGACCGTACGCCGGGTGGTGTGAGAGGCGAACTCTGGATCAATTTGAGTCAGAGCCGTCTACTCGATTATGCTCTTTTTACTTCAGTTATTTTCAAAGGGTAGTTGTTGCCTTGCATGTCTCTTACACTTTGAATTATAGAGAATTTAGCAATGTTTGACTTAAAATCTTGAATATTTTCAGCAACCCTTTTATTGATTTTGTTGTGGCAAAATGCGATAACATATATAATATCTTTTTTGAATTTGAGACGAAAATCTTCCTTAGAAATCGGATTGTAGGCAAAGTTTGAGCTTTCCGAATACCGTTTATACACCGCATCAACAAAATGAAAATCAGATTTTACATCATTCCATAATCTATTAGCAGAAATAGAAACTTGATTAGTCACATCTCTGATTTTGGCATCAAAACCTTCTTTCACATGAATCAAATAGATATTGCTATCTGTTTCATAAAGTAAATCACATAATTCAATATTCTGACCCAGCATTTTATCGAGAACGATGAATTTTCCTTCTGTCAAATATTCTAAGTTGTAAGTTCCTTCATCCATTTCCTTAGACCATATTTTGTTCATCGGGTTGGGATTCAACTCATTTGATTGAAGCATTGAACTGCACTGATCGTTGATAGTTTCAATAAAATCCCCTCTTACCTTGTACCAAGTATTGTCAATTAGAAAGTAGGGACTATCATTTACAGAAATTTCACAGGTGAGGTGGTTAATAAACATTGCCTCTGTTTTCTTCTCTTCACCTACAAAACCTCTTATTCTGACGCCAGACAAATGCCTTATAAAACTCCAAGCGTCATGTTGATCAACAATACCGTAAAGATATTTCAGAATTTCATAATACAATTTTGTGCGATCTCGTGTCTCGAAAAATGGAGTTTTCGCTCCTTTTGTATAAGCTGAATAAATATCACATTCATAAAATGCGTTCAGCTTTTGTGGGTGGACAAAGTCAAAATCTAGATTATTTGTAGTTGAAGACCCTGGCGTATTTAGCCTAACCATATCATTTCTTAAATGATCATATAGAGCCATTTCTAGGCTATCCTTGGTAAATTTAGGATCCCTAACACGTTCGAATCTACTTAAAGGTTTACCTGTTCCATTTTTTAGGATTTCAACCAATTTCAATATTAATGTATGGGTCTGTTCGAATGACAATCTCCATTTTAGACAAAATGAAGACCCAATTTCCAAGTAAACGCTTTCATCATCAAAATCGATAAAGTCAAATACTGAGTCTTTTAGGTCTTGTCTGAGTAATAAGTAAAATTTATTTGGGACTCTTCCTATTGATAACGAATCAATAAGCTTTTGCTCATTTCTGTAGGTCTTTTGTTCAGAAGTTAAATTACCAGTAACACCACGAGACATTTGAGAATGAACAATATCATTCTCAGGATCAGCTATTTTCTCATATAAGTCAAGTCCAAAGGAGTGATTAATAAATTTCTTGATAACAGAAATTCCTTTACCACCAATAAGTGCAAAAATCTCTGATTCAATCAGAATAAATAAAGCAAAGGAAGTACTCTGTATACTAAAATCGTGTTGTTCTGTAATTTCCTTAGGAAGAAAGGTCTTCCACATAGATTCCTTATCCACTTCATTGAAAACATAAAGCAAATAATCAATTGGTTCAATCTCTAAACTTGAGCGCTGATCTTCTAGATCATATGGGGTCTCAAATCGCTCTTTGTGATCCTTAATTATATGCTCTACTATTTCTTGAGAGCTAGATAAATTGTTGAACTCGTAGAAGCTCGTGTTAATTTGATAGACTTTTATGTCGTGATTTGAGTGGATCATATTTTTTGCGTCTACCTATTGAGCATAACGTAGTAATATATGCAATTGCATATATTCGCAATATATCTTTTTCACTAATCTAGCAAATTTTTAATATTTTTTATGCTTTCAAGGCTACGTGAATATAAATCTCGGTGGTACGAGAAGCAGGATTGTAGATGAACCAGAGTACTATCGGTGGTCAAGCGCAGGAGACTATAGTGGAATACGAGGTTTGGTAGAAATTGAGTTTTTATAAATAAAGCAGGGGTCAAATCTACCGGGTCAGAGACATTCGTGCTTATTATAAATTTTTAGTCGGCCTTCGGTAAGACTAAGGATGTCGGGTAAATACAAGAAATTTGGAGGTAAGGAAAGCCTTGGAAATGGATTATTAAAACCTACTTTTTTGAATCCGAATTAACTATGAATAACATTAAAAGAATTTACTTAATATTATTAATGCCTTTTTATCAAATTTCGTTAAAACTAAAACCTTCATACGATAGTTATTCACTATCAGCAGTTTTTTTACAGAATATTTTTACATTTCTCATGTTGTTTTATTTTCAAAATTTATCATTACTCGCAATGAATGAAGATTACTACCCATTTAAAATATCTGAGCCAGTTAGAGTGATAATCATGATTAATTTAACTATCGGACTTATTTGGTACCTTTTTGAGGGAAGATTTGAAACGGTTATGCAGAAAGAGAAAATAAAACCCATTCCAACTAAGTATTCACGTCCTATCACAATATTTTTCTGTATCCTTACAACTGTTCACGTGTGTATATATTTTTTTGGACCATTTTAAAAGTCTCCAGTTTGGGCGCGTTTGAGAGTAGCGGAAACGCGTCCGTCAGTTGCAATCTAATCTATAAAATGCAGGCCCCAACTGGTCCAAGGTTATGTCAAACATACGTCCACTTGTGCCTCTAAATTATAAACTTGACTAATACTCCATTTGTTATACTTCTACCTTTTAATTCAAGGAATATGAAGGCTGCACTAGGTTCAAGCGATGTATAAGTTCTAAGCTATTTTTGAGATCGAAAAAATAGAAATAGACAGCCAAAACCAAGAACACCCTGAAGCACTTGTAACATTGAAGAAACTATTGTCTTAGACTGTGATGTTTTTGATAAGTATGATAAACATGATTTCAAAAGATTTTTTATATGATTGATCATCCTCTTCTGGTTCAAGGTTATAAGAAAACCTGGTGCAAGCGTCCGCTTGTGCCTATAAATTATAAACTTGACTAATAACCAACATCACACCGTCATCCCGGCCGTATCGAAGTGAAGAGCCGGGATCTCACTGATCAGATAGTGCTACCCCACCAGAAAGATTCCAGATATCATTCCGCTATGCTACATGATTCAGGAATGACGGCCTGATATTGCCAGGCGCGTATATGCATAACAGTTAAGTATCAGTTCAAAAATTTCTGATAAGACTTCATTACCACATGAAGCAGTTCCGACTGTCTACCCTTCGACGAGCTCAGGCTGACCTCGGTAGTGGTTCCATCTTGCTGTACCTTTTTTCGCTAGCAAAACGGTTCTCAACATACGATATTTAGGTGAAGGTGCGCGTTTCTAAAACGCGCACCAATTTCATGATTTCATACTTAAAAAATCACTTACCCTCATAGGCCTGATAAATCATTAGTTTTTCGAACGTTTCAACCAGATTAAATAGAAGTTTTCTGTACTCTAACATAATCAACATACATATCTGTATTCCAAAAAACATTAATAGCATTATTATTAAAGATACCAGTATTGGAACCTATATTCAGGTTTAAGATAACATTATGAGGACCAAAGTTTTCCAACCTTAAGTCTGGATCTATGCCGTTATGATAATTGGCCACTTGATTGCCATCTACCAAAATATCCACATATACACTCCCATTTACATTGCTCCAGTACATATCATAGGTATGCCATCCTTCACCAATATAGTCATAGTGTCTTACTGCATTCTGATCGAGCAAGCTTTGACCTGCATTATAACCATAAAACAAATTACTAGCATACTTCTCTCCACCATAATATCCATAAGAATAAGCTTCCATAATGTCGATTTCTCCCTGTACGGGCCAAGCATTCTCTTGTACTGTCCATATTGCAGGCCAAACACCGTAAGTTTCAGCAAAGCCTTTGAAAGTACTATTTTCCACAGCAACTACCTTTGCACTTACCTGCACATGTACCTGTTCATTATAATTTGGTTTAAAGTTTACTCTTGACTTAACATGAGCAGATTCCCAACGATTATCCTTTTTATAAGATCGCAACCTTAAGCAACTTTTATTATCCAAATTTGCAATACTTGCATTCCACGGCCTATACATACAGAGATTGGAGTTATAATCCAGTCTTTCTGTACGTTGCCAGTTGGCATCCAAATTACTCCCTGGATCAAAATTATCAATAAGGATATTCGTCCAACTTTTTGCTTCTGTCATCATCCGCAAGTTTGGCTTTTGCTCAACAGCAATATTTTTTACTGCAATTTCATCCTTGTTACATGACATCACCAATACTAATGTCAATAAAACTAGTGGGTTTAGGTTTCTTTTTTTCATAGCGTATATTATTATTGAATCATAAGAAGATAACAATAAAAATCAACTTTTTCCAGCTAAAGAACAACTTAAAACCAGTATCAACTGCTTTAGGGCTGGTGTATGTTTATAAAAAAGGACTAAGTGTACAATTCGGCTACCAGTGGTTGGTGGTATCTCTTAAAACACAAACAATTAAAAGCCTCAACTACAACGAAGTGAAAGATAGGAATCAACATTGTTCTGAGGTTCCAGATATAAGTACGCTATATCTACATGATCAAGGAATGAAGACCCTACCTACCAGCAAGTGGAAACAAGGTATTCTTTATTAGCTGTCTCGTTATATTCCTGTACCATCGTGCGATTAAATAGAAAAGCAGACTTTTCTAAAGGCTCTAATGATCATGAGTCTTGGTTGATTGAATAATAAAAGAAGAGTCACGCGGATCTCCAAGCGACTCTTCTTTTATTATTTTTATTAAGTACTTCTACAAAAGTTGCATCGGTTTAAACTGTAGGCATCGGCTTAATCGGCCACATTTTGCATAAAATCAGGGAAACCATCCGATGTCCATTTTACCTCGCGTGCCCGAGTAGCTCTATTTGAATCTTCTAGTTCGAAGCCTTGAATTTCCTTATAGTCACGTGCGTGATAAATCATTACGGTGGTTTTACCATCTTCTGCTACCACAAATGAATTATGCCCTGGTCCGTAGCGCTTGACCTCTTCGTTAGAATAAAATACCGGCCCTGGTGATTTATGCCAGTTAGCGGCATCCAGCAAGTCGGCATCGGCATCGATCCATAACATACCCATGCAGTAATTTTCATTAGTGGCACTGGCTGAGTAAGTCACAAAAAGCTTATCGCCTCTTTCAATTACTGCCGGGCCTTCATTAACATTATATTTTATGGTCTCCCAAGAATACTCGGGTGTAGTTAAGGTTACTTCAGGTCCTTTCAGAGTAGTAGGGTTTTTCATTTCAGACATTACCAAACCTGTGCCATTTCTACCCTCCAGTACATCCTGAGCCCAAATCATATAGCGTTTGCCTTTGTGCTCGAAGGTAGTGGCATCGAGAGAGAAGGATGATCTTTGGGTTTCTATTTGTCCTTCTTCCTTCCACTCTCCTTCTAGCGGATTATCAGCGTCATTAGAGAGTACCCACATACGAATGTTCCAGATTTGCTCAGCCTCTCCCGCTGCAAAGTATATGTACCACTTGCCTTTAATCTTATGTAACTCCGGCGCCCAAATATGATGGCCCATCACACCTGTTTTATGCTTGGTCCACACCACTTTTTCGGTGGCGGTTTTTAACCCGTTAATGCTGTCGGCTCTTCTGATTACTATGCGGTCATACTCTGGCACAGTGGCAATGAGATAGTACTTCCCATCTGTATCTTTGAATACCCAGGGGTCTGCCCGCTCTTCTGCTATAGGATTATCAAACTTTAATTGCTGACCTTTCAAAGGTGCCATCGTCATGGTAGCCAAGAGAATCAAAAGCAACTGAAACGACCTTTTATAAGATTTTATCACCATCCACGTCATCATTATTATTTTGCCAGTCCTTTGATGGTAGGTTGAACCTGTAGTACATTACCCTCTTCATCAAAATTGAGTAAATCGATGCATACCTCGCGATGAAAACCAGCATCGCCACCCATTTTGATGCCATTTGGCCTATTAAAACGATGATATACAATATACCACTGATCATTTTCTTTGGAATAAACTACTGAGTTATGCCCTGTTCCGTAAATACCCTGCTCAGGAATTTTCTCTATTACCAGGTTGTTTTCGGGTATAGTGAGTGGACCTAGCGGAGAATCTGCAGTAGCATATCTCACCTTGTAGTTAGGGCTTCTGGTATCATCTTCAGACCACATGAAATAGTACTTCCCATTACGGAAAAACACTTCAGTACCTTCTCTAAAAGTTTGGTCAGGCGTAATTACTTTAATGGTCTCTTTTTTAATAGACACCATATCATCATTGAGTTCAGCTACGGCCATATACCCATTACCCCAGTAGAGGTAGCTCTTTCCTGTGTTTGGATCAGTAAATACATCAGGATCAATCTCTTGGCCTCCGTTTACGCCCTCTGGTTTAAAGTCAACCAAAGGGGCTCCGCTATCTTTGAAAGGCCCTGCGGGATGATCAGCTACTGCTACTCCCACCTTCTGCGCGGCGGTGAAATAGTAATAATACTTATAATCATCTCCTACTTTCTTTTCAATAGCACATGGCGCCCAAGCATTTCTATCGGCCCAGCTTACCTCCTTTCTCAAGTCCAGAATAGTGCCTTTGTTGATCCAGTTTACCAAGTCAGGTGACTCAAATACTTCAAAATATTTGCCCGACCAACCATGAAAGCCGTCGCTGGTTGGGTACAAATAGTATTTTTGTTCTTTCTCAGAATAAATAATCTCAGGATCTGCATAGTACCCAGAAAGCACCGGATTGCCATCTACACTCACCTGCACCTTAAAACTTTTTGTTTTCTCACCCAATGTAAAATCATAAGTAAGCGCCCCGGCACTAAAATCCTGCTTGCCTTCTTTCGAAGATTTTACTCCCGGCATCAAATTTAGTTGAGGATCAAAGCTTTTTAGATCCGTTCCTGCTTCCACTGGCAAATAAATAGTGTCTTCTGATATCTGAATATTCAGCTTTCTTACAGCCGGATTACCTGACCCCATCACCACATCATCCATATAAGCCCATTTTTCCATCAGTTTGTTCATTTCCTCCTCTGTGATAGGAATGACAGATCCATGGCGTGGATGGAAATTCATATTGATATCCTCATCGATTACTTTAAAATTCTCTAAGTCTTTGCTTATGCAGAACTGATATTTTCCGGTGGTATACATATCATACATCAGTATATAGTCATCCGTACCAATGAGTTTAAAAGTACCAGATCCCTCTACTGCATCATCAGTTTGGTCTACATACTCAGGCCCTACTTTGTACCCGCCATTGATGCTATCAGAAACCGCCTTTAATATGCCCTTTGCTCCTTCATCTTCATTTTTAAAGAAGAAGTGATATTTCCCATCTTTGAAAACAATGTCTCCATCTATACAGGCTCCTTCTTTAAATAATAACTGTTTTGGCTCATTTTTGAACCCAGTGAAGTCATCGTTAGCATAAGCATAGTAAATAATGTCTCTTCCTCCTGGCTGTAGCATAGACCAGTAAACCATATACTGATCTGATTGATGATCATATATGGTTTGTGGAGCCCACACGCGGCGCACATCACCAAATGTATCAGGATAAGTTTGCGGAATATCAATCACTGTGTGTGTCCAGTTGATCAGGTCTTTGGACTTAAGCAACACCATGGCCGTATTTTCCCATCCCATCTTGGGCACATAAAGGTCAGTAAGCACCATATAAAACCATCCGTCTTCACCTCTGAGAATATGTGGATCTCTCACTCCTCCGCTATTACTTATTTCCTTAGAATCAATAATGGGCTGGTTATGATTAAGCGCAAAATAATTGTAACCATCCTTGCTTATGGCATAGTGAACCTGCTCCTGGCCAGGGCCGTTACCGGTAAAATAAGCAAAAAGATATCCTGCATATTTTGGCTCGTCCTTAGAACATGCAGTAAAAACAGCCACTACGCCTAGCCATAACACTAATAATCGCATACTGCTAAAAATAGGTTTAAGAGAATTCATATATTATTATTTTACTTTGAAATCAACTTCAGTTGATACTCATATTCATATTTATCATTCTTCAACAGGTAAGGCTCATGGGGATATGTTCCCCAGCTATTATCTCCACCAACACCCCGTTGTGCCAGATCTATATGGAACGTGATGTCTTTATGATACCTAAGGTCTGTAGGGTGCTGTTGCTTTTTAGTCAACCCAGGATCTAAATCTTCGGTGTTTATATTAAGCGCACTAAAGCTAAGGGGCTGCCCTCCTGTCACTTTAATACCATTACCTTCTTTATCAAGTAGCTGTACCCATCTGGTATCAGTGTGGTAACCGTACTCTTGTGGGCGAATGTATGGCATCTTCATTTCATCTACCTTATCTTCATAAATACCCACGAAGGCAGCAGTATTTCTGTCAGAATAATTCTCCTCTGGTCCACGGCCATAGTACTTCAAATCATTATACTGACCAGACACCTGCATGCGCATACCAAATCTTGGCAACTCAGGTAGCCTCTTTCCTGTCATATCAATAGAAGCATTTACAGAAATAGAACCATCGTTTAGAATATGATAATTGATGGTATAGGGAACTGCTAGTCCTATCAGTTCATAAGCAACTGTAATTTTAAGTCCGTCTTTATCTTGCTCCATTACGTCTACCGACTTCACTTCCATGTTACTATGTGCTGTTCTCCACAGGCCGAGTCTCTCTGGCATTCTATTTCCAAAATCATTATCTACCGGAGCTCTCCAGAAATATGGTTCTGGAAGATTCCACAATCTCATTTTACCATTAGTATAAGAAGTAAATCTTGCCCACTTGGTATTAAAAGTACCTGACAAATCTCCTGAAGTGAATTTGATCTGATCTCCATCTACTTCTACCTTTAAGCCTTCTGAACTGCTGCTTTTCTGATCAAAATCGTATTCAGAAAGTTTAAACTGCTCTCTGGCTATCTCATGATTAGCAGGAACTACTTCGGTAGATGTTTTGGTGTAAGCATACACATTCAGCATATATTCAGAGTCTCCATCTAAAGAAGGTAGTTGCAGTTTCTTCTTCACTTTGCTGTGAGGAGCTGCCGATACAGACAGTTCTTTCGTAATTACGGCCTCTCCATTTTTTAACAACTGGTATTCAAATCTATAGGCTTTTAGATCAGTGAAATCGAAGAGGTTATGAAGAGATAAGGTATTTGCGCCTTGATCATAGTCAAAGATCACGTTCTGATATACCTTCTTTACTTCGGCTAAGGCAGGATGTGGCGTTCTATTGGCTGATACTAGTCCATTGGCACAAAAGTTTTCATCATTTTGATAATTAAGACCACCTAAGTCACCTCCATAGGCCCAAAATACGCCATTTTCATCTTCTGTCTTTAACCCCTGATCTACCCAGTCCCAGATAAATCCGCCTTGCATGTGAGGGCTATTGAGTATGATATCCCAATATTCCTGAAAGTTACCATTGCTATTACCCATAGCATGAGAGTATTCGCACATGATAAATGGTCGGTCGGCATCCCTGGCAGCATAGTCTTTCATGTAAGAAATAGAAGGATACATGGGGCTTACAATGTCGGTATCTTCATTTTCACCGGCTTGCTCAAACTGAACAGGGCGATTGTCATACTCCTTTATCCACTTATAGGCATCATAAAAAACCGGGCCATTTCCACATTCATTACCCATAGACCATATAATCACTGAAGGATGATTCTTATCCCTCATTACGAGCCTCTTAATCCTGTCTATATGAGCTGGAGCCCATTTTTCGCTATATGCAGGGTGCACAGACTTATCAAACCAGCCTTGTAGCTCGGCGCCCATGTGGTGGGTTTCAATATTGGCTTCATCTACCAAATACAAACCGTATTGGTTACACAGCTTATACCAAAGCGGATTTTGTGGATAATGGCTAGTACGGACTGCATTGATATTGTTTTGTTTCATCAGGTGAATATCCTTCATCATAGTTTTTCTTGAAGGCACATGTCCTAATACATCATCATGCACATGCAGGTTAACGCCCTTTACCAATACAGGCATTCCATTTACCATTAGCTGGGCATTTTTGATTTCTACAGTTCTGAAACCGATCTGCTCACTGGTAACCATAGTCACCTTACCCGCTGCATCTTTTAGGGTGATCACACAATCGTACAAATTAGGTGTTTCGGCACTCCATTTGGATACATTTTTCAAGACAGTTTCAAAAGTTACGGGAGACTTTACAGATTCAAATTTTTGCTCAGATGAATACACTGGCTTACTCGCCCCTGCCTTATAAAGCTCTATTTTCAATGCTCCTTTAGTATCAGCACTACCTTCAAAAGCTTTAAGATCTACAGAGGCTTTAAAAGCTCCATGCTTATAATTAGCATCCAAACCGGCGTGTAAAAAGAAATCCCAAACAGACACCTTTGGCAGGGCATATAAAAACACATCTTGCTCCAGTCCGCTGAGTCTCCAAAAATCCTGATCTTCTATATAACTACCATCATGCCATCTAAATACCTGAATAGCAATCAGATTCTTGCCTTTCTCCAAATATTCGGTAACATCAAACTCCGAAGGAGACTTAGCCACTTTAGTCATGCCTACTTCTTTACCATTAATAAAAACTCGCGTATATCCAGATACAGATGAAAGGTTCAGAATCACCTGCTTATCCAGCCATTCGTTGTTTATCTCAAAGGACTTACGGTAACTTCCTACTGGGTTATATGAATTATCAATAAAAGGTGGGTTTTTCGGGAAAGGATACACTACATTGGTGTATATGGGCATCCCGAATCCTTCTATCTCCCAATTAGCTGGCACTTTTATATCAGCCCAATCAGAATCGTCTAAATCTGTTTCATAAAAATTGGTAGGACGGTCTGCCGGCTTTTTTACAAAATTAAACTTCCAGGTACCATTGAGTGATTGGTAGTAAGGAGAATTAAAATCATCTGCCCTGGCCGTTTTTTCATCTTGGTAAGCGATAAAATCTACATGACCAGCGAGCTTGTTTCGTTCATAGATCGTTGGATTTTCCCATTCATTTTGGGGGCTTTGGGCAAATGCCGATTGTAGCATAATAACCAACGCAATAAGCATCAAATTTTTCTTCATTGAATCTGTCGAGTTAACTTTAAAAGTGAATGGCATCATGAACCCTCCAAGACCTGCAGCTTTGGCCAAAAAAATCAACGCTTGTTAATTATTCTTGGGATAGAAAGAATACTATAACACCACTTAAATTACACCTCAAATTTGCTTAATCATTTATTTTATAAGAGGGAACTATCGTTCAAAATATAGGGGGCTATCCGTCTTAAATACTGAAAAATCAAAGAGTTATAAATATGCCACATAAACACTATAACGAATCGAGCTCTATCTTAACATTTCCAGTTTTACTATGAGTAGATTTAAACTCTGAGGGGGTCATTTTAAACTGCTCCTTAAAGCATTTTCTAAAATACTTGAGATCAGAAAAATCAAGAGCAAACGCCACTTCAGTAACCGTCATATCCTCTGACAGTAGTAACTGTGCCGCCTGCTTAATTCTTATCTTTCTTATGAATATCTGAATGGAAACCCCCGTTAATAATTTAATCTTTCGGTATAAGGCACTTTGGCTCATTCCTAACTCCTTACACAAAGCGGCTACACTAAACTCTGACCTTTCCATCATCTGCAGAATGATAGATTCTGTATTGAGCACAAACTCTACTTCCTTGGAGTTTTGAACGTTGTCTGGATGTATCAAGTCATTAGTTTCATACCTCAACTCCAACATTTTCCTACTCTTCAACAGATTATTGACTCTGGCTACTAAAATGTCAGAAGAAAAAGGCTTAGTAATATAATCATCAGCACCCACCTTATAGCCCGTAATTTTATCCTTGTTAGTGTCCTTGGCAGTAAGCATAATTACAGGAATATGGCTGGTAGAAATATTCTCTTTTATTTTCGCGCAAAACTCTAAGCCATCCATGCCGGGCATCATCATATCAGAAATAATAATATCGGGAGGATTATTAATGGCCAGGTCATAGGCCTGAACTCCGTTTTCTGCACATAATATTCTAAACTCATCGTCAAAAAGTGTTTTTACGTAGGCTGATATATCCTTATTATCATCCACGATCAGCAATACTTTCTCATTTTCAGTATTCTGTATGGAGTCTTCTTCTTCAAGCCCAATTTCACTCATATCTGAGGCTTCAGCCTCTACCTCCTTTTCATTAATGAAACGGACATAGTCTTTATCTTCAAATTTGGTCTTTCCTTTAGGTATTTTAACTGTAAAACAGGTTCCTGCGCCTTCTTCACTGCTCACTTCTATGTGGCCGAGATGGAGCTCCACAAAACTCTTACAAAGGGCCAAGCCTATGCCTGTTCCCCCGGTGGTATAAGAATTACTGGCCTGAAAGAATGGCGAAAAGATACTATTCACCTCTTCTTTTCTAATCCCCACGCCCTTGTCTTTCACTTCAATAATCAGGTAGTCATCCTCATCAAAAACCCCAAAATTAACCTTCTTCCCTTTTGGAGTAAACTTAAACGCGTTAGACAAAAGGTTATTCATAACCACTTGTATTTTCTCCAAATCCACCCATCCTTCAATATCATTTTGACAATAAAACCCGAATTTAATTTCCTTTTCACTGGCCAAATAACTAAAGCTCTCAGCCTCTTCCTGGGCTAAAATTTTCAAATCGTGATGCCCCACATTAAGGGTAATTTTATTCATCTCAATCTTCCTAAATTCCAGCATACGGCGTATGAACTTAAGAATGATGCCTGTATTTTTCTGAATGAGCTTGAGGTATTGTCGCTTTTGTGGATCTTCCACTGATTTTAACAAATCATTAACTGGGCCTTGTATTAGGGTTAATGGTGTTTTTAACTCATGCGAGAAATTAGTATAAAACCTTAATTTCTCCTGCATCACGAGCTTTTCCTTTTCTCTGAGCTCTTGCTCAAACTCTAGCTTCTGTTTTAACGAAATTCTACTGTTGCTAAATTTATTAATCCTCCAAATGACAAGAATAATAACGAGCACATAAAACATGTATGCCTGCCATGTCTTCCAAAAAGGAGGCTCAATAACCACTTTTAGCTTTTTTTCGGCTCCGTTTTGCAGACTTTTCACCTTAAACGTATAGTGACCCGGCGGCACATTTCTATAAGTAGCCAGGTTAGACTCAGCTCCATATTGCCACTTCTGTTCATACCCTTCCAGCATGTAAACAAAATCATGCTTGGCGTAGGTAGTATAGCCAGGAAGAGCAAACTGAACAGAAAAAATATTGTCGGCATAGCTGAGAGTAACTTTTTTGGTTAAAAAGATACTTTTGCCTTCAGGAAAAATTGGTGAATTAGCAGGATTAACGGCCTTATTGAAAATCTTAAATTCATTGAGCACAATATCTGTCATCACAGGTACATCCATCAGATCTTCTGGATAGAAAAGATTCATCCCGTGTATTCCGCCAAGCACCAAATAGCCCTCTTTCGATAAAAAAATAGATCCATCATTAAAGTGGCCAGATTGAAATCCATTTTCAACGCCAAATTTTTTCAATTCGTGAGATAACCGATTGAGTAAGTATACCCCTGTGTTAGTGGTAAACCACAAGTTCTGGTTTTTATCCATCTGTAAACCAGACACAGAAAGGCCATTGATTTGCTCTAGTGCTGGTTCTTTTTGAAATTTTTCATTGCGCGTATCGTATAGTACTACTCCATTATGCCTGGTAGCCACCCAAAGCACTTTCCCATGTTTATAAACATCAAAGATAACATCTCCCTTGTGCTGAGGATCACTACTCCAACTGGTAGGTATTACCTCTTCCCTCACTAAGTTATATTTCACTAAACCCTTGCCGAAAGTGCCTAGCCACAAACAGTCATGATCATTGGCGGTAACAGAACGAATATCTAGTTTTAACAGCCCGGGCAATTGTCTTAGATAACCCGTTTCTTCCTCGTAAACATATAAACCACCCTGGTTTGTACCAATGTAAACTTTGCCATCATCTGCTTCATAAAAGCACCTGATATCATCCACTTCCAGGTCAGACTGAGATGAACTGGTATTAATGGTCTTTATTTTTTTATTCTTTTTTAAATCATAAAGGTATATCCCATCAGAGTAAGTACCTACCCAAAGCCTTGAGTAGCTATCTTCCATTAAAGCTAAAATAGCATGATTTTCCAGCTCTGGATAAATGTTGTTTTGAATACGGCCAGTAGCAGGTTCAAGCGAGCTAAGTCCCTTACCATCGGTACCTACCCAGATATTACCGCTCTTAGATTGACTCAGTCCCCATACATTTTGGTAGCTTAAAGATAATTCGGAAGGCTGCAACTGTCTGGTTACAGACCTTACATCTTCTCCATCTGGGTTGAATACATTAATGCCTCCATTATGTGTACCTACCCAAAAAAAACCGTTTTCATCTTGAAGAATTTTACTGATACTTCGGTGAGAAATACCATACTCATCAGGCCTGGGAGTAAAATGTGTAGCTATAGTGTAGCTGCCATCAGGCAATCTATAAATTTTATACATTCCATTTTGGCGAGAACCGATCCAGAGGTTATAATCACGATCTTCACATATAGTAAGGTAATCACCTTCAGGAATAACTTCTTGTAAACTTCTATCTATATGCTTTGTTCCATTTCCTTTTACAGAGAATGCATAAACACCATACTCTGTACTCACCCAAACCACTTGATTATGATCTATAAACAAATCAGTCATTTTAAGTTTAGGCCTGCCTACCATCTCGTCAGCACTGAAAAAGACAACTTTCTCAGTTTTTAGATTGTAACAAACCACCCCTAAATCCGCCACAATGGCCCAAAGCTGCTCTCCTACCAGGCTCAGTTCCAAAATACTGTAATTGGAGAAATTCAAATCATACTCTGAGCTACCACCATCTATAGTAGTAAGGTCTCCATCAGGGCTTACCTTGATCAGCCCACTTTCATACTTCCCGAAATAGTAGTTTCCACGCTTATCTACTGCCATGGAACTGATCCTTCCGGTAAGTTGGTCGGGCATAAAGCGCTCTATAATGTCATTTTTATAACTGTAGAGGCCTACGCCATCATCAGTCATTAGCCAAATCCTGTTGGCATTATCTCTATAGAGATGCTCCACAAAATTATTATGAAGTAAATTGGGGTTGTCTTTATTTTTGATGAATTTCTGAAAACTAAACCCCTGATATCTAAACAAGCCTTCGTTGGTAGCCACCCAAATCTGCCCCAACGTATCCTGGCAAATGTCATTGATTACATTATTGGTTAAGCCGTGGGTTTCATTGAGCCTATGAAACTTATACTGCTTAAATAACTGCGCCTGCACCTGACTACTCCAGAGGAAGAGTAAACACATCGCCACATGTTTCAATTTGAGCTTGCTTGTCTTGTCATTGAATTTACTCATTTTCAAATAAGCAAAATTTTGGTTAGAATCTATACACTATACCCTTCAATAAAACTTCATGAAATAATACCAGTCCCTCACTCTCAATGTTAAGATTAATGCCTTCGGTTATAATTATACACAGAAAGTCACCGCACATCGAAAATCAATATATCAAAGTCACAATAGATTGGGCTGGAATGCGCAATCCATCCTTAACAGACAGATCGACCTTTTCCAGATCATGATTTTTAGATGTTTCAAAGGCCTCTTTCAATTTCATGCTATGATTTTCAACGTTCAAATTGACTTTTGTATCCTTTTCTGTGGGGTTTACAGCAACAATTACCATCTCCTCACCCTGTGGGTTTATATATCCTGACACCATCAGTGAGCTTTCTGCTTCATCAGCTGATTTTGCAGCTACCCTTATATAGCCTGGCCTTACAAAACGACTATAATTACCAAAAGCCCACATCATTTTACTTTGGTAATATTGGCCATCTGTCTTATTGTGATCAATATAAACAAGACCGTCCTTATAATCATAAGGAGACACCGCCAGCCACCAGTGCCATGCTGAAGCGCCTGTAAGCGTTAGGTCTGTATGAATAACCTTGGCTACATGCAGCGCAGGATCGATGCCCAGATCTCTCCCATTTCCATCAATTTCGCCGTGATTATCTCCTAGAATACAATACTCCGACATCCAATATTTAAGGTCTGGTTTGTTTTGTAATTGGTCGAAAAGCTTATTTCTGGTACCTGTAAGAGTAGACTTAGGGGCGGTGGTAAAGTAACTATGCCCAGAAATGGTATGACTCACATTTTCCAAATCTCCCAGATAGTTATCTGATTGTTGGTTAAAAAAATCATTAATATGATTAGCTCTACCTGGTTTATTTCCTACTTCATATAAATAGTTAATCTGAGCTGCCTCGGCTATATCTATTTTGGCTTTTAGTTGGCTACTTTTTAATTCCTTATTCAGCTGCCTAGCCACTTGAGCTACTTCCTCATTCCAGAAAGGAGTACCTTCCTGGCCTCCATCCTGCCAGTCCCACTGTGGCTCATTGATAGGACTAATATAATCTACCGTTAGTCCCATCTTCTCAAGACCTTCAGCTGATTTCACAAGATATTTAGCAAAGTTTGGAACCTGAGAAGCAGATAAGTTAGAGTGCTTTCCACTATCGGTGAAAGCTTTACCATTTTTAGTGAAGTTAATGTGTGGGCTGTTATTAAATATCAACAGGTTCTCAACCTCGTATTTTTTGGCTTCTTGAGCAAACCAGACCTGTCCGCTCTGCTTAGTCCAGTCATAATCTCCATCTTTCTGAAGAAATGATTCGGACCTCCGCCATTCATCTTTTATACCACTTAAATCTCCTTGATGAGCACTACCTGCACCTAAGTTAAACCTCCAAAGAGACAACCCAATTCCTTTCGGATTGCCAGCTTGATCCATCTCTTTACTAAAAAGTAGCTCGGCGATTTTTTGTTTTTTCTCCAGAGGCCAGTTGCCTACAAACTGACAAGACCAGGCATCTGATGCACCAAAGTTATCAATAGTTTGAAAGCGCTGTTTAGTATCTACGTGATAGGTTATAATGTGATCTTCTGTATTAGTTTGGTCTTTGATATACAGGGAGGGAAAAAGTAGGATGCCCATTAGCACCCCTACTATTTTTAATGATGGCATCTTTAATTTATTTTTCTAGTACAAAAGCCTATTTTGACTATTATTAATGGTTAAGGAAAAGACCTTAGAATATTAAAAAAGTGCATCAATAATCTCCTTAAGATATCACCAATGCACTTTCACCTAGTTACTTCAGACTTACTTTCTGTACCTGGGTGTAATAAAACTCATCTGAAACAGATGATTTAACCCCCATGCGCACAAATAAATACTCCTCTCCTCTTAAGGCTTCCGGAATAGTTGCTGTAACTTGATTAAGATCTATAAAGTCAACAGTAGAAACATCAAAAGCACCATTATCGCCATCTCCATTGCTATTAGCGCCATTATCAATAAGGATGTTATATCCAAAAAATAGCTTGACTTCTTTTAGCTTGGCATTGTCAATGATTTTATTAACCGAAAAGGAGGCATTAATAGCGCCATTAGCCCCTACATTGTATTTTTCATCTGAAATAGTGAAATAAGGAGTAACAGGTACATCATACACTGTATTACCTTTTACTGTAATGTATAAAGTATCTGATAACTCAGAAACCCAAGGGCCATTTGACTTTCTAACCATTTTATATTCTCCGTCAAACAAAGAAACAGAGTAGCTACCATCTTGAGCCATATAAATAGGAATGCTTACATCCAAATCATAACCATCTTGCCAAAGCTCCAATCTGGAAACTTCTTTGTTGTCCACTCCTACCTTTTCACCGTTATAGATTACGTTGCCGGATAACATTGCCTTTGGCTCTTCAAAATTATCATATTGACACCCCATAAGAGAAGAGGCTATCGCCATAAGATATATATAATATTTTTTCATTTTTTGATTTTTAAAGTGATTAAACATCAACCATTACCCATCAGTGGTATGGATTTTTGATCAGGTCAGGATTATTGTTCAGCACCTCTTGCTTAATGGCAGAATAATAATTAGAAACATTGAACAATCTTGGTTGTCTGAATCTGGTTGGTCTCATTTTCTCAAAAATATACTTACCATCATCTTCGTGCCCAGGGCGCACCACTCTATAAGGATAAAGACCGTAAATAACAGCATCTTCATTGGCACTGTTACCATCCCACATCTCGTGGGCTATTCTCCATCTCTTTAAATCGAAGAATCTATGATCTTCAAATGCCAGCTCCACTCTTCTTTCTTTTCTAATAATATCCATAGTAAGATTAGTGATACTGTTGGCAGGAAAACCAGCCCTTTCTCTTAAGGCATTAACGTAATCTAGTCCTTCAGCACTTCCTAGCTCCAAAGCTGCTTCAGCGGCATTCAGATAGATTTCTCCTAATCTGAACCATGGCCACCAGTTTACAGCACCCGTGCCTCTTGTACTTGCTCCAGGCGCTTCACTTACAAATTTGCGCATGTAGAATCCTGTATTACTTACATCTCGAGCATTATCTACCGGGCCATCAAAACCAGTCCATAGGCCTCCGTCTTCATACCTCTGACCGAGATTACCTGTCACCTTAAATTCATAAGCAGAACCGCTCCATACGGCCACACCTGCTTGAATGCTTACCGGCTTACTGCTAAATGTAGTACCTGGGTAAACTACAGTGCCATATAATCGACCATCTTTATTGGCAAAAATATCTTGCAAATTATCGTAAGCAATGTAAGAGCCATCGGCATTTTTTGCATGAATAGTTCCTTCTGTACCGTCTAAATAATCATAGCTCTCCACTAGGTTAAGCGATGGAGTAAGGTTAGAAGAAGATTCATTGTCTTCAGTTAAACTCTTTACAATATTATCGTAGGCAAAAAGGTGTGTTTTTAAGCTTAATTCATAGTCCTTAGCAAAAATAATTTCCATGTTACCTTCTTTTTGCATGAATAAATCATAGAAATTAGCGCCTTTGTCCGGATTTTCATTATAAAGTGAATAAGGACCGTTATTAATAATATCTTGTGATGCGGCCAAAGATTTTGTGTAATAATCAGCAGCCAAATCAGCAGGTATACCCACTTCACCACCAGGTAAAGTTAAGGGCGCATCCATTTGACTATTGTATTTAGCGATGGAACCTGCGTATAGCATGGCTCTACTTTCCAATGCTAAGGCTGTATAAGTATTAGCCCGGGTTTTACTTCCATTATTATTTTTCAGCCCTTCTTTAATATCCTCAAGCTCTGTATAAATGAAATCATACACTGCTTTTTCAGTATCTCTGGGTCTACGTAAATAAGAAGCATCACCATCATACTGATATATTAATTGCTCGGTAATGATAGGCACTCCTCCCATTCTCTTAACCAGCTCAAAGTATACAAAAGCTCTAATAAAGCGTAACTCTGATTTGAAGAGAACTTTTTGTTGCTCATCAAGATCTACTCCGTACTGATCAAGGTTATCCAGTGCAAGGTTAATATCTCTAATAAACCCATAATCCCAATATTCTCCATATGAATTCTGAAACTGGAAATCGTTATGCCAGTTGGCATCCTGATGGCCTGACCAGAGTGCATCATCCAGATCGCTCATTGCTTGACTATCAAACAAGCCATGCAAAGCTGGAAGTCGGTTATAATAATTTGCTAATAGTGACTGAATCAGGTCAGTGTCATTCCACAATTGGTCATCGGTGATAATGGTTTTAGGTTCTCTTTCTAACCATTTATCATTATCGCATGATGTCAATACGAAAATGCTGAGTATTATTGATAGTGTTATATTAAGTATTTTCATAATATCAAGATTTAGAGTGTTAGATTGAAGCCTACAACTACTGTTCGCTGTTGAGGATAAACTACAGCTGCATTTGCCTCAATTTCCGGATCGATTTGGAACTTCTTGACATTGTCAAAAGAGATGAGGTTAGAAACGTTAGCATAAACTCTCAAATTTTGCATTTTCATTTTTGAAGTTATTTCACTAGGGAAGGTATATCCTAATTCTATATTCCTAATCCTCAGATACTTCACATTAGTTAACCAGAAGTCGCTGTTTCTTGAATTTGGTCCAGATTTACCATTTCTTAAAGCAGGATAATATCCAGGTATCCACTCACTGTTTGGATCATAAGGATCAGCTCGGTGCCATCTGTCTTCTAGCAAGTAAGCGGGTGAGTTACCTCCGGCATGAAAAGCATTTCTCAATTCATAATCCTGAAACCAAGATTGCATAGCTCCACCTACTAAATCTATGTTAAGACCAAACCCTTTCCATTCAGCACCTAAATTACCACCAAAAGATAGCATAGGAGACCAGTTATTAGGGTAACCAATAGGACGCTCGTCCAGAGAGTTAATCACTCCATCTCCGTTCACGTCTTTATAAATAAAATCTCCAGGTAACTGTGTACTGTTGTTATTGCCGTCATTATCAATTTGATAATTTCTGATCTCCTCCTCAGACTGGAACCTACCTACTACCTGATATCCCCACCAGGTACCTCCTACTCTGTCTATATTAGAGTTCTTGTACTCATCCCATGAGTTTCCATACCTCTGTTTATAAGTATATATGTTTCTATATCTTGAGTAAGTAGCATTAACCCCTACATGGTAGCTTACTTCACCAACACTGCTACTGTAAGTAATGCTACCTTCAGCGCCGTTATATCCATCCTTATTCAGGTTTTCGTTAGGCAAAGTATAGCCCACTTCACTTGGCAATAGCACGTCATATCTTGGAGCTGGCACTCCAGTTCTTCTTATTTGGAAGACGTCAGCAGTAAGCTTTAGTTTATCATCAAAGAAGCCCGCATCTATACCAATATTAGAGGTACGGTTCTTTACCCAAGTAAGCTGAGTTACGGGCAACCCTTTTGGCTGTATACCTGTATAATATTTACCGTCCAAAACTGCATTTCCGCTATTCCAGTTATATCCTGCCAAATAGCCGAACATATCCACTCCTTGTTCCTTACCTGTTTGTCCTGATGAAACACGCAGCTTTAAGCTACTAATATATTTTTTCATCCCTTCAAAAAAGGCTTCATTAGATACACGCCACGCCAGGGACACGCCAGGGAAAAAGCCCCATCTATGACCTTTGGGGTATAAATAAGAGCCATCATACCTTCCTAATAATTCTACCAGGTACCTGTCATCATAGTTATAATTTATTCTACCCACATATCCGGCACGAGCCTCATAAGACCATTGATCACCAAAGCCATTCATTTTATCAAACTCTAATAGCGGCAAATAATTATTAGAAGGTACGGTACCTACCATTAAGTAATTCTTGTCATAATCAGAGCGTTCATAACCTACCATTACTGAAAACAAATGGTTTCCCAGCTCTTTTTCATAATCTAACTGAAACTGACCATATCTAGCCACTACTTCACGTTCAGATTGATACCTCCAGCCTGCATCAGAGCCTGCTGTTGCATTATAAGTATCTTCTACAGGGTCATAAGTATATACATCATAGGTATATTGAAATCCGTCAAAATTGTTATGCGTATAGTTATACGAAACTGTAGCTTTTGCACTTAGACCAAAATCAAAGGCGTATTTTGCATATAAATTAATATTAGCATTTCTATTGATATTATCCTTATATCCCACTTTGTCTCTAGAGAATAAGGCCGGGTTTCTGGAGAAATCTCGGGTATGATTCACGTAGTTAGGATTATCATTAGCATATGGCCCTACGGTAGGGATATTACTCAACATACCCAGGATAGCTGAGAAATATCCATCACCACCTGGTAAACCTACGTCCTCTGTTTTCTCATGTCTTGCACTGATTTGCGAACCGATTTTAAAACGTCTGGAAAGGTTAGTCTCCATATTCGCCTGAATATTAGTTCTTTTATAATCAAAATCTTCCATAAGTGCCTGCTGGCTGGTGTTACCTATAGATAGATAATAATTACTATTTTCTGAGCCTCCTGAAACGTTTGCATTAAGGGAATATTGAGGAATATTCTTCCTCATAGTAAGGTCATAGTAATCATAGCTCTTATAGCCTGGCTCAGTACCTGCCTGCCATTTTGCTAATTCTTCAGGAGTATAAATACTGTAAGGATCAATACCTTCGTTCTGAGCGGCTTCTACCTGTCCTCGGGTGTAGGCGGCAGCATTGGCCAAGTCAGGAAATCTAGTAAGGTTTTGCCATCCGTAGTAACCATTAATATTTACGCGGGGCGTTCCCTTTTTTCCTTTCTTAGTAGTTACCAATACTACTCCATTAGAAGCTCTTAATCCATAAATAGCTGCAGAAGCATCCTTCAAAATGGAAATACTCTCAATATCCTCCATATTTAATGAATTGAACATATCTGCTCCCGATACATTGGAAGAATTTAACCAGTCAGAGCCAGACTGCCCTCCATAAGCAATTCCATCGATCACGTACAAGGGATTACCCATGTTTCTGATTTCAATAGCAGCTCCTTTTCCCGGCCTTGCATCCTTTGCCCTTACTGTAACACCCTGAACACGGCCAGCCAAGGCTCCAGCAGTGGTTGTAGATGTAGACCGGGTAAGTTCTTTAGACTTAACGGTACTTACTGCTCCAGTAACATTTTCTTTCTTTTGAGTTCCATAGCCCACCACTACAACCTCTTCCAAACTTTCAACATCGGGTTCCAGTGTTACAGATATTTGAGTTTGGCTACCTACAGGTATCTCTTGAACACTGTAACCAACAAAGGATATGTTAATCACCGCTCCTTCTGGCACTCTTATTTGAAACTGTCCATCAACATCAGTTATTGTACCATTTTGAGTTCCACTTTCTATAATGGTGGCACCGGGTAAAGGATCTCCAAATTCATCTAAAACTGTTCCTTTTAGTAATAAGCGTTCTGTTTGATAATTCATTGCTGAATCCTTCGCAAAAGAATCATAGGAGGACAGCGTTATAGCAAAGAGCACCAGACCACAGACGAGTCGGCACAGCCCTCCAGTTTTTTCCAGTAGAATTAATCTCATATTATTAATTTTAAGTTAGCGTTTAGTATAAATTGAATGAGCAATGAAACGAGGTTCTTCATTACCAGTAAAATTTAATCTATTGCAATTAATGAATTACATATTAATTACAGGAGGCAAAGATCATTCGAAATAAGGGGGGTAATCAATCAATATTACTTGCATAACTACAATAAATGGCCTTAAAACACATTCTGAGAGTCAATTCATTCCTCTCTTATTTTTTCCTACTCACCCGCTGTTGTTACTTATTCATTTATTGGTCTGGACTCACTTTGAGCTATTAAATGAGCTACTTCTAAAAAGTATCTCACAAATATATTAATGATAGTGCCCTCAATAATGAATGATGCACCCCTCTCCCAAAAGAATAATTATATGTTAATTCAAATTTAAATTTCTCAACCACCAACGCTACCATTTATCATTCCCTTATGATGTAATTATGTGGAAGTTTTCGGTGGGTTAACAAACTTAAACGCCTACAATATGAAAATCAAAACCATTATTCGATTTGGAGTAATACTGCTATTAATGGCCGTACTCCAAGCACATGCACAAACGAGCTCTAGTGACTACCTAGAGGCTCAGCCTATTCCTGACCGAACTCTATATTATAGTGTATCTGATGCCGGGGAAAACAAACCCATTACCTGGGGGCTAGACCTAGCCTGGCTCAGTGAAGGTAATATAAGAAGAGGAATCGCTTTTATGGGCAAAGACCGCGTAGACGTGGTGAGATCATCCTTCACCCCTACCTCACCTCTTATAAACGGTGACTTGGCCCCTGAAGAAATGGATATTCTCAATCAAAGACTGAATATTATTGACCTACTCAGCCCTTCAACTCAGGTTGTGCTCAATAGTGATCACCCCAGGGTGGATGCCTGGTTTCAGGGTAATGCATCGCACTGGGCACAACTTATAGATGTTACCACTGCACATCATCAAAACAGGGGAAGAACAGTAATTACAGTATCGCCATTCAATGAACCAGACTATAGCGCCACAGGTCAGGGAACTATAGAGGATTTTTATAATGTAGCTGGCGAATTGAGGCAAAATTATCCGCGCTTTGATCAGATTCGTATCTCCGGTGGCAATACCCTCAATGCAGACCAGGCCCTTCCATGGTATAATTTCCTGAACGATAGGCTAGATGAAGGCAACACCCATCAACTAGCCGGCAGCTTTGACAGCTACGCTAACTTTTTCCAAACAGTGAGAGCCAATGGACACCATGCTACTAATGATGAACTACATAATGTAATGGAAGCCATGGTAGGTGTAGAATACGGCATGCAAACAGGTATCTGGTGGGGTACCGCCGAGCTAGCCAGAGGTGAGTTTGTAAAAGCCAGTGATGGCAAACGCCTGGCTTATGCCGAGCATAGGCCTAACTGGACAGCTGCTTCGGTATATAAAGCACCTGACGGTAAAATTCAAGCGTTTGGAGGCACCTCTGAACGACAAGCAGCCACTACTACTTATAGTTTCGTTTCAAAAGATAGAGATGTATACTATGACGGCTATGGCCCACAACGCGAATACACTATGGTAATGCCTGGTGGCAACGGATATCAGCAAGGTCAGACAAATGCAGAGCGAGTGGTGAACATTACCTGGGGAGATGACATTCAGCCCGCAATCAACGGCCAGTACATTTTGGTAAACAAAGCCAGCGGTCAGGTAATGGAAGTGGCGGGCGGCTCTACCGAAGCGGGGGCTAACCTACAGCAAGGTTCTTATAGTGGTAATGCTTACCAGAAGTGGAATGTAACACCTGTAGACTCACGAATAGGTGGAGATTTTAGCTATTTCACCATTACAGCCCTTCATAGTGGTAAGTCTCCAGACATTTTAAATTGGTCTCTAGACAATGGTGCCGATATTATTGTTTGGGATAATACCAAAGGAGGAAATCAACAATGGTATCTTGATTACGCTGGAGATGGGTGGTTTTACATCAGAAGTAGGCATAGTGCACAATGCATCACCACTGATGGCAGTAACATAGTACAATGGGAACCTACTAATTCTGAGAATCAGCAATGGCGTTTACTTCCATTAGACGCTGCCGTTGAGTTTAGCGCTCCTAGCAAACCACAAAACCTCAAAGCTAAGGCTAATGCGGCTTCTATTAAGCTGGATTGGACAGCCAATATTGTACAAGACCTGAGAGGCTATAATATCTATAGGGCAGAAAGCAACAATGGTCCATATAACACCATTGGGCGCAACGTTACTGCCAATTCTTTTGTGGATAATACTACCAGAAAGAATGTTAACTATTTTTATAAAATAAAAGCGACAGACAAGTCTCTTAATAGTTCCATATATTCCAACACGGTTTCTGCTACCATATCTAATGCAGAGGAGATGATTGCTCACTACTCCTTCGATGCCAACACACGAGACCACACTGTAAACCTTAACCACGCAGCGGCTTTCAGTAACACACCTTTTGTAGAAGGGAAAAAATCACAAGCTATTTCTTTAAATGGTTCAAATACCTTTCTTCAACTACCCTCCACCCTACCTCATCACGAGGAGATTTCCATAGCGACCTGGGTATATTGGAAAGGAGGAAATGCCTGGCAACGTATTTTTGATTTTGGAAATAGCGAACAGGAAAACATGTTCTTAACGCCTTCATCTGGCTCAGGACAGTTACGATTCGGCATAAAAAATGGAGGTGAAGAGCAGACTTTAAGTGCCGATGCACTACCTGTTAACCAATGGTCTCATGTAGTAATAACACTCAGTGAGGCAGGGGCTTCAATGTATGTAAACGGCCTATTGGTGGATGAATCCAGTTCAATTTCTATTACTCCATTAGACTTCAAGCCCGTGCGTAACTATATAGGCCGCAGTCAATATCCTGACCCTTTATTTAATGGTCTTATTGATGACTTCAGAGTGTATAATTACGAAATTTCAGTAAATGAAATCAATAATTTAAACAGCGCACAAAGTAATGTTAACCTTCCTGATACGTCAGATGAAGTCACCACCCGAATAGATGAAGTCACTGACAATAAAGTCAATATTTCACCAAACCCAACTAGTGATTTCTTAAACATTCACATGTCATCAGACATAAAAGAAATAGATGTGAGTGTATCTGATCTTTCTGGAAAGAAAATACTTAATACACAATCCATTGAATCGACACATTCACTTAACCTAACAGGCCTGGAGCCAGGTATGTATATAATTAGAATAAAAAGTAAAGGTGAAGTAATCAAAACTGAAAGAATTATAAAAAACTAATACATTTGATATACTAAATGATTTAAAAAGTAAAAATCCCATGAGTGAGATTCATGGGATTTTTACTTTTAATGCTTCTTCAGCCAGTCGAGCCTTCTTTGATCTGGAAGGTGTTTTACCTGAAAATTTTCAAACTTTGCTTTAAAGCCATCACCATCTGGGCTAGCTGCCATTAAACCTACTTTTACAGGCGTATTATCTTGCAGGTGTGCATTTCTCATCATCGCATAATCTTTATCATCATATGAATAGAAAATTTCCACAGCATCTAATCGTCTAATGGCTTTAATCCAAACGAATTTTGGCTTTTCTTTCAATTCAATTACACTCCAGTCACTGGTTTTGTGAGTTACTACGGTACTCAAATTAAACTTACCATCTACGTATTCAATACCAAACTTAATATAGTTTTCATGATCAACACGTAACATTAGCCCCATTTGATCGAAACGAGCTTTATATTCTCCCGTTATTTTCACCTTCACTTCAAATTCGCCCCCATAGGTGCCGTAGTAAAATGGCGCATCGTCTACAGTAAAACCATAATGAGAAATCCGCCAATAGTCACTTTGCGGTGTAACTGACATCAAAAGCGCATTATCTTTAATTTGCCATTCTTCTGGTTCATTAAACCATGTCATTTTTTCTAACCGTTGTGCCATCACATTTTGAAATAAGTTGGGGATCAAAGCAATCCCAAACATGAGCATTAGTTTTTTTATCATATTCATTATAGATCATAGTAAGGGAAAAAGCGTGCTAACAATTCTTATTAAAGCAATATTGAATAGTTACATGCCGTTAACCTTTATCATTATTAAAATTATACCTTAGCAAAACTAACTCGCCTCAAAAGCTAATTCAATAGTCATTAATAACCATAATGTGAATATAAAAGCCAAACTTGACAAAGCCTTGTTAGGTCAAACCTTTGAAAATACAGATGAAGATTCCCTCTGCTTAAGGTACCAGTCTATAGCAAAAATGTATGCTGAGGTTGAAAATGCTATCGCAGTACTTTCAGATTTGAAAACGAAAAAAAGTCTCATTTACTATGGTGGCATCAGTTCATTAATAACTAAAACAACTAACCACATAGAAAAGCAAATTCATTCTATTTGGGAAGATGAAATCTTAGATAAGTTACACCCAGAAGATTTAAAGAAAAAGCAGGCCTTAGAATACTATTTCATCTACTTTCTTAAAGATCTACCTACCACAGAATGGAAGAATTATTATACCGCTATTCACTTACGAATACGTAACAATTCAGGAGAATTTATAAAGCTATTGCATAGAATGTTTTATGCCACCGAAGGAGATAGTTTAAGGCTGGCATTATGCATTTATAACCTCTCTGGTAAAAGTTTAAACACGCTTATTCACGAAAAAGGTCTGATTATCAATTCCACCAATGGCAGCACACGCCCATACAATGATTTTAACTATGTTGATATACTTTCTGGCCGAGAAAAGGAAGTACTGCGGCTAATCGCCCAAGGTAAAATGAGTAAGGAAATTGCTGAATTATTAAACATCAGCCTCAATACTGTGAATAGACACCGCCAAAATATTTTACAAAAATTAAGGGTGAAAAATTCTATTGAAGCCTATAGAATGGCCAAAGTGTTGGAATTAATTGAATGATTAAACTAACACATTTTCAGAAGTGAACTGGGAGCAAATACCTGCCCACTAAAAAAGGCTGACGATATAGTTTCGTCAGCCTTTTTACCATTACCGTTTTATAACAACTTCATTGATAACGATAAGCTATCCAATAAGGCTATTTCAGCTGAAATGCACGAGAAATATTAAACCCAAAATGAATATCGCCATCAAAGAAATCATTGGTACTCTCCCCTACAAACCCTTTCTCTATCATAGAAGTAGCATTGGTAAATTGTAATTGAAACACATGTCCACCGGTTTCTATATCTACTCCTATAGCGAAAGCATTCTGAAATTGGTCACCCTTATCTCTCAATTGAGGGAAATATTCTGCATTAATAGCCAGACGATTGGTAAGCTTGAGTCTGCCACCTACACCTATAGCTAATACATCTCCCCTGGTTTCATTTGCCTCAATAAGGCCATATTGCACGAACGTTGGAGACACTTGTAATGATAATCGATCACTAAACTTTCTGGCTATCAGCATCTGGTAGGTAGAGGCTAGTTTATCGTCAAAAGTGACAGGAAAATCATCAGTTCTCTTCAGTGTCTTAATAGCCAATGAGCTAAACAAAACTACGCTTATAGGCATATTGACACTCCCTTTCTGCTGTTGCAATAGTTTATATTTCAAATAACCATCATAAGTTTTCTGATAAGAGCTTCTTCCTACTCCTATCATAAACCTGTCAAACACTGCATATTCGAGTGCAATTCTAATACTCGCCTGGTCTAGTCCCCAAAAGTTATAGGAGCCGGAGTTAAGCGTACCAAATCTATGAGAGATCATAAACTCCAGTGTTCCTTCTTTACGTGTTTCCACGCTATGACCATTAATAAGCCTGGTGCCTTTAAAGGTAGAAGTTACTATCTGCGGGCCTTCTGGTTGTTCTGCTTCAAGATCAGAAAGTAAATCATCCTGACTGTAGCCTTTCATTGCCATAAGGCATAATAAAATTAGGGTAAAGGTTAATTTCTTCATTAGTTAGTTTCTGTTTCAAAGGAAAATATAGCCGTGACCAATACTTCTTCAGCAATATTCTGAATCATCATTTTAGGTACTTTAACATCATAATCATCAATCTTTATCACAAACTGTGTTTTAGCCATTAGCTTATTGCCATTTTTGTAAAAGACTACATCAGGGCTCACTTTATTAGTTTTTCCATGGAGGCTTAATTCACCTTGTGATGATAATTTTAGAGAATCTTGTATGCTGTTTAAGTTTTCCTTTTTAAAGTTTTTTAACACGCCTTTATAAGTAGCCTTAGGAAACTTGTCAGATTCAATATAATTTTCATTAAAATGCTCTTCCATAAGTGATTTATCAAAATGGAAGCTTTTCATAAGCATAGTAACAGCCACATTACCATTAGAAAGATCCAATGCGGCTAATGCTTGTGAATTATCTGCCTCAATATTTTCAAGAGGTGCTTCAGAAAAAAACTTCACTTTACCATGCCTATCCATCAGGCGCTGGGCCTGCGTGGCAAAAGGCAATAAAATCAATAGCAGAAATATATGTTTCTTATTCATCCAATTCATTCTTTTATTTGTTTACAATCTTCAAGTACAACTTCCAGCAAATAGCCAGAGCAATTGCCGCTTATGGTTACCTTTTGACCTACTTTGAAAGAGGTACTATTATCTTTAAAAATACACCTCACAAGATCACTGCCGCTACCAAGAACTACACTTGGGTTTTCCCCTTCTTCAAAAGATTGAACCTCTCCTGATACTTCTATAATTTTACCCAGGTACTTCTGATTAGCACTATCTTCATTATTCAAATATTCAGTGGCTAACTCTGTGGCTGGCACCTTTATTTCTGCATCAGCTTCTCCAAAGTCTAAGGTCAGGCTGAGTACTATTGTCACTATACTAATTATCGCGATTACCATTACAATTTTTCCTATCTTCATGATTATCAATTATTTAATGCTCCACTAGATACCCAACAGGCAATTTCATCGATTTTATCGTCACTTAAGGGTCCACTTGGAGGCATATCCCCTGCCTTTGTAATGTTTCTCACCCTGGTAGCATTAGCAATAACACCCTCAGCTGTGCTTAAATTAGGTGACACACGACCTGAGTGACAGCCAACGCAGTTGCTTTTAATAATGGGCATAATATCATTAATCAATGATATGTCAGCAATAATGCTTACCTGCTGCTGAGATGAACATCCGTTATTATCAGTAACTGATATATCATAATTACCTACACCCAAGCCACTGAATTCGCCCGTGTCTGAAGTCTTTCCATCAGCCATTTTAAAAGTATAAGGAAGAGATCCTCCCGTAGCCGCTATGGTAATAGTACCTCCATCCTTACCACATGGTGTGTTTTCTGATTTTACAGATACAATATTCACCCCATCCTCATTGTCCACAGATACCTGTCCCTCTACGATACATCCCTTCGCATCCTGAACCTTAGCTGAGTAAACACCTGCTGACAATCCATTAAAATCGCCTGAATCCGATGATTTGTCATTGATGAAAAACTGGTACGGTAGTTCCCCACCAGTTCCTGTTATTTGTATCTCTCCAGAATCTTCCTGACAACCAGATTTTTTCACTGTGAAAGCCAGTTCCAGGTCACTACCTGTACAATCTACCTGCGGTGTAACCCGATCAGGAGTACACCCCAGCAGCAGGCCTGCTAATAATAAATTAATTGTTTTTTTCATAGTATATTAGGTTTAGGTTAATTTGATGTATCCTCATTTACAATAGGCCATACACCTGGTATAGGCACACTTACTCCCTTGGTATGTCCACGTTTTGTATCCGATCCAAAGTAGTAAAGAGGTTGACCTTTATAGCTCAGCTGACTCCTTCCAAAAACATCTATCACTTTAAAATCTGTGACATTTATAGATGAAGGGAGCACTAACAGCTCTGTGTTATAGATAGGCCAAATGCTATTGTTTCCAAAATCATCGGCAGTATAGTTATTTTTATCCTTATTGTCATTTATAAAGGCATATAAAGTACGTCCATTAGCATCGGTAAAAAATCTGGTAGTTCCCTCGCCTTCCTCATATTCTGAATTATAGTTTTTACCATCAATACCTACCAACTGACCAAAACCAATCATTAAATCATAGTCCTTAGCTACATACCACACCCCGTTTATTCCATCTCCATTAACTTCTCCTGCAGATTCTATTTTGCCATCGGCATTGGGAGCAAAATAATACAATGGCCAGCCTTTATAAGTTGTTTGCTTTCCACCACCAGCAAGGGTAATAGTCGCAAAATCATCTTTAGATAACGCCGTTTCCTGTGCAAGCTCAACCTTTTCTGTATAAAATACAGGCCATGCATTAAGGCAGCCACCTGTACATGTACTCGTACCATCTACATCACTAGAGAAAAGGTATAAGGCTCTTCCTTGCGCATCAGTAATAATACTTCCATGCTCTGAATTTTGAGAAATCATAATGGTGGGTCGCACGGTTGGTTGTGGTGCAGCTACCGTGTTGCTGTTCACTATTGGCCATACTCCTGGTGATGGCACGCTCACGCCTTTATTATCTCCACGGGCAGCATCCTGACCGAAGTAATATAATGGCCAGCCTTTGTAGGTAAGCTGCTTTTTATCGGCAACCTCAATTACAGCAAAATCATTGCTAGATAATACTGACGGAATAGCACCTAAACTGGCCTGCTCATAAATAGGCCAGGCGCTATTATTTGAAAAATCATCCGCTGTAAAGTTATTAGTGTTCTTTTCATCATTTTTGAAGGCGTACAAGGTCTTTCCTTCGGAATCTACAAAATAAACAGCCTCCTCATTTCCTTCTTTATAATCAGAAGTATAATTTTTCCCATCAGCTCCCACCAGCTGAGCGCTGACTATCATAATGCTGTAATCTGGCTTGGCCACAAACCAAACTCCCCCAACATTCTCACCCTTCGTTTCTCCGGGGTCTTCTATCCCTTCTGAAGGTGCATAATAGTATAAAGGCCATCCCTTATAGGTATTTTGTTTCTTTCCATCTGCTCGGGTAATCGTTCCGAAATCAGACTTACTAAGGCCACTGCCCACGGTAAGCTCTTCATCATAGAATGTGGGCCAGGCAGCAAGGCAACCGTTTTCACAAACACTAGCTCCTTTGGTATCTTTAGAAAAGAAGTACAAAGTAATGCCTTTATTATCTGTGAGAATGTTACCATAAGTTGAATTATCAGTAATAATCACTGATCCCTTAGCCACAGGCTTAGGGTTATCTTTGTTATCATCTGAGCAGGAAAAGAACATAGCAATTCCAATGCACCCCATGAGGAGCTTAAAAATTTTACAAGATTTCATTTTGATTAGTTTAAAATTCGGGAAATAGTGTTTTTAAAACTGCAATTTTCTTTTAATGGTTAACATAGCACCGGTACCGTACAAGGATACCTGTGCCCAACCTATTTTTTGCAAAGGCACCTGAACATAAGGTTCTACCTGTATAAAGGTCTGCCTTCCTAAGCTATATTGCGCAATAAGCGAAAGGTTAGCTATTGACCATTTTGCAGTTTCCTTTTCATCGGTCACCCATCTGGTAGCAGGTCCACTATATGGCTGATCAAACTCATAACAATAGTCCTGGTCCAAAAGAATATAATTACTAATGCCGGTAGAGGCACCAAAAGTCCACTTTCCTTTATTAAGAAAATTGTAGCTCAAGGTGATAGGTATATCAATTACCCTACATTTACCATTAATAGTAGATGGAATCACACCATCTGTTTGGTACTCCCAGTAGCCCTCCGGTGGGTTATAATCAGATCCCATGGCCGTGTATCTCTTTCGGTTATAATAAACACCTACGCGTAACGATGTTTTGGGAAGAAAATCCCAATCAAACCTCAGCCCTACCTTACCTGAAACCTGCTTACTACTGGTTAAACCAATGCTATTTAAATCTGGCGCCACAGAAAGGCCTACATACCATTCCTTCCATTGTATACCTGATTTTTCTTCTTTAATAATATCTTCTTCTATTATTTCTTGTTCTACTTTTTGAGGAGCAAATGACCAACGATATGGCACACTTAACAAACCATCTTTACCTTCAAGGTATTCCGGCTCCTGCTCAGTAATCATAGAAGAAACATCAATTTCATTTGATTCGCTATTATGGTCATTATCACTACCCATAGCAGAAGTATGCTGATTATTTGACTCGCTATCATACACATAACCGCCATTATAGTCAATTGTACTTTCAGCTTTATTGCCCATAATAGCCGCCGCTTTATTCTTATCTACCTCTTTCGTTTCTACATGTTCTGGTTTGTCATTCACCAGTAAGTCATCCTCTTTATGGCCGGCTTTCACGCCTGTCTCCTCAGGGTTCTTCATTCTGCTTTCACCTAAAGGTTTTTTCTCTGAAGAATTTCCCTCCTGTTTATCTAATAATGGATTCTCTTTTAATTCGTAAACAAAATGATGTACACCGGCTTCTTTCAAATCATTTCCTTGTTCCCGTTCTTCATTACTTGGATTATCAACGGTAGAGTTATTCTCTTCTGAAGCTAATGGTGGATTTACAATAGCTTCTTTAACCGGGCTTTGCCTTTGACTTCCACCATAGGCGGGTTGTTCTTTGCCTGCATTAGCCTCTGCAAGCTTATAGTTATAATTATCTATTTCTTTTGGCTCGGAAGCATATTCATCTGATGGGCTATCTTCAGGTCCTAACAAAGCAATCTGATCATTATCAGGAGTATTTCTTCTTTTCTTGTCACTAGCCTTAATACTGACCTGATCAAAGTCTTGGCTCTGATCCTCGGTCTGACTGATGATATTATCACTCCAAGTGGATCCATCATTTGGTGGCGCCTCTCCTAATACTTCTGATTTAATCACCTCCTCAAGTTGCTCTGCCTGAGATTCCAGCTCATTGTTATTATCTTCTTTTCCTGACCATGAATGTCCATACCAACCTAAAAGAAAGGCGATTAAGGCTACCACAGCCACCATTGTCAAGCCTCTTCTCCAGCCCATACCAGACCTTGGAGGCACACCTGCCGCCAAATCTTGCTCATCAAGCATTTTCTCCATTTTTGCCCAATCCTCTTCTATAAAAGAAGAATGTTCAACATCGAGATGCTTCTTAAAGAACTGTTCGATATGGTTATTTTCGTCACTCATCAATATTCTACTTCAAAATATTTTCTCAAAAGCTCCTGCAGTTTCTTCTTAGCTTTAAAGTAGTTAGATTTGGATGTCCCAGTGCTGATATTGAGCATTTCGGCTATCTCCTCATGTTTATATCCTTCAATAGCATGCAGGTTAAACACGGTTCTATAGGCCAACGGTAATTCTCTGATTAGGCCTAGTAACTCTTCATATGATAGCTGATCGAGCTGCGTTTCACTTATCAATTCTCTGATCCCCTCTTCTATCTCTTGCTGCTCCAGTTTAATTTGGTATTTCTTTATATGATCCAAAGTACTGTTAATCATAATTCTTCTCAACCAAGTCTTAAATGGCCTAGCATGGTCATAAGACTTTATGTAATTGAATACTTTTAAAAATCCGTCATTCATCATTTCTACAGCATCTTCTCTTGATTCCGCATATCTGAGACAAATACTCATGCAGTAGCCATGATACTCTTCATAGAGCATCTTCTGTGCTTCGCGCTTCTGCTTTATACAGCCTTTGATCAGCGAATCAATATGTTTACTATTTATCGACAATTTTCGGATTCCGAGATTTAACTACCTATACCTATGCTATTCAAAAAAAGGTTGCCTGACATATAGAAAAATTACAAAAAAAATTCTCCATATCTTTAAATCATACCAGAAAGAGAGTATAGGGGCTAAAATAAAACGATAAAAAACTTTCGCCCACTCCTGTTTATGGTAACACTGCCGGTTTATAAAAAAACAGGCATCAAAACGAGCGTAAACCAAATACCATACGCATTTAAATGTCAATGAAATGACTGGTTCTATTCATAATAAATAAAAGAGGCCATTCCTTCTAGAAATGGCCTCTTTGAAACTATCAATTTTTATAACCTATTGAAATATGCCTGGCACTATAGCCTTTCTACCTGATGGGTTTTCTATTTCAAAATTCAAGTTAGCATAGCTACTACCTTCAGAAAATATACTACCAAAGCCATTTTCTGCATTTGTTAGAACATCTCTAAACTCATCGTAACCTTCTACTAGAAAAAGGTCTGAAAAAGAATATTGCAATAAATTTAAAGTAGGCTTATACTCATTTAAAGACGCAGGAAAGGTAAGTAACGGGACTTTTTGATTGTCGCCAGAGGGAAGCACAAATAAGTTGTAACAATTTTCACCTAAAATTGCTAATCTCAAAAAATCATAATTACCTGAGGATGAATAAGTAACACCATCATCTTGTACCTCAATGTCAATCGAAGCATTTATCGTACGTGGCGTTATTCCCTCTACCCCATAACCTCTTTGATCAAAAGAAGAACCTTCAGTTCTGTAAAAAATACGAGTATAATAATTTGCAAAGGAGGTATTTGGATAGTGTAAAGTTACATTATCTCCATTATATGGATTGGCATAATATTCATCGATAGCAAATGATCTTTTAAATGAATCCGTTGAAGTATATCCGTAGATCGAATATTCCAATGATTTTATTTCTTCAGGAAATTCCACCATCACAGAAGAGAAATTATTATTTACCATGCTCAGATCTATGATATTGTCCCCTCCTGCAATCACTTCATCAAAGAGGTGATACTGTAATCTTTCCCCTTCAGATGAATACTTCACCACATATAAGGGGCTACTTTCCTCTGATAATTCTAAATCAAGGGTTTTATTTTCAGTAATACCACCTGTTTTGCGGCCAAAAGTGTACAAGTTATAATATTCACCCACATCCAAACTGGCGCCAGTTAGTTCTACACTGGCTCTCAATGGATCCTTGTCTACTACATCGGGATCATCTTCTAAGTCTCTACTAAGTTTCCAGCTAGTTCCTCTTTTTATTTGTGCAAAGGTGTAAATGATCATTATATCATCTCTCTTGGCCTCGCTTAAAAAGAAACTTTCTCCTTCAAAGGCCTCTGACTTTAAAGTGATGTTATCTCCATTGCCACATTCGATAGAGGTAATTAATGCACCATCGGCATCAGATAGAAAAATCACACTGGTTTTACCCTCTTCAAAGAAATCAGCCGGAACAGACGTGGTAATTAAAGTATTAAGCACGCTAACCGTAATTTCTTTAGAAGCAACATTTCCTTCTGAGTCAGTAGCTACGGATTTAAGTGTGTAGTTGCCATCTTTCTCTTCAAAAGTATTCCAGTCATAATTTAAACTAGCTCCGTTATTTTGAGCCACACTTTCATTATTAATAAACAATTCTACTTCTGCCATTTCACCATCGTCACTAGCTTCAATAGTCAGGGAAATAGTATTCCAAACGGTCTGACCATCGGTAAGCTCTTTAAAGATTATTGATGGGGCCGTACTATCCGTTGGTGGAGCTTGTGTTCCATCATCATCATCACATGATTGTAGAGCAAAGAGAGCAAAACCTAAAATCACAGCCTTGCTAGCCCAATTAAAAAAGATTGAAGACTTTAACATAAGTATTTGAGATTTAAATTGATTCTAAAAAAACAATAATAATACTTATGAAACAAGTTTAATTTATAGTGGGTAACCCTATGGAGAAAACGGAAATCGTTTTTGATACATTTATTAAGCTTACTTATCAGTGAAATTTTAAACATGCAACTGTTTTATCCTTACCAAAGGCACTTATTATATCAATCTAAAAATAGGTGGCAGCCTTAAGACATTTGAAGTGGTTATACTTTAAGCAAATGCTTATCATTAAAAAGACTTAGTATATCCACAAAAGTAGACTAAGTCTTATACTAATAATTGATAATATCCGTACCTTGAGGGGCTGAAACGACTCTTTATAAGCTTCAGCAATGGTTCTCAGTAGATCTTCTAAATTTCTATTTATTGGTATCATTTCATGGATAGTATTTATTTCTATACCATCATGCTATTGGTTCTATACATTGTTTTCGGTTGATAGTTTTGAAGATTTCAGAGCCGCTATTATTTCAGAATTTCAGGATGTTTATTTGGATAATCAGCTAGATGAATTCTTCATCTTTGAAGAACATTACTTATCCGTTTCTCATCAACTGCACATTATACTAGCTCTCTTTATATCATTAATAGCTCTAACCTGTGCTGGTATATATTACCTCTTCAAAAAGTCAGCACCCTTAACTTTTAAAGCACAGACCTTTTCCCAAAACCAACTCCTATTGCTCTATGCGCTGGGCATCGCTTGGGTTGGCTATAAAGCCTTTTTGTTTTTCCACTTCCCCCTGCATATAGATGAAGTGTTTGACTTTATTTACTATAGCAAGAAAAACTTAATGGTTAGGCACACTTATCAGTTTAATGATAACGTACAATGGCTAAACAACCATGTTTTATACACGGATTTATCTAGCCTCGCGCTAAATCTTGGAGCTGGTGATCAGTTAGCCATTCGTATTCCTTCCATATTGGGTGAATTCTGCTTACTGGCTATGATATTCCTTTGGTTTGCTAATCAAGGTTTTTCAAAAGCCTTTTTTATTACCACAGCAGTAGCACTTTCATTTTGGTCTGGTATCTATAGTATTCAAGGAAGATCCTACCATTTGCTGGCCGTCTTCTCTGTAGCTTCATATTTTTGTTTTGAAAGTTATCTAAAGGATAAAAACAGTCTTTACTTACTACTTGGCGCATGGGTAACCAGTATGGGCCTAGCCACTAATAAAATGTTTATAATTCATTGCTGTGCATTATTTATTTATGCCATTTTTCATATCAAATGCTTTACACATAAGGAAAAAGTTCTGCTTTTAAACTCTGTTTTATTAGCATCCATAATGACTCTTATTTTCTACTTCCCTGTATTGTTGGTAAGCGGATGGCGCAACATCATTTTACATTCATTAAGCACCGAATTGCTAGATTGGACTCTCATTCACATGGAAATACTCAAAAACATAAGTGTGATTACTAACGCCAATAACAAAGCCTACCTCTTGCTAATGTTGCCATTAGTTCTGTTCCTATTATTCAAAAGACACCTATCTTCCCCCACCACTCACCTCTTTTATTACTTTACGGTGCAGCTTATAATGCCTATTCTCTTTTCACTTATTATGCATACTTACATTCCTTTTAGGTCGCTGATTTACATGAATGTCACTTTTACCTTATTAACAGGAAGTATGATGTACGATTGGGCGAGCAGGCATCACTCATTTAAGCTACTTATTTTAACGATTATGATAGGCTTACTAGCCATCAACACTTGGCTTAACTTCAGCTATACATGGCTACATAGAATAAAAGGCTACGTTTATGACAAAGACTTTTACTATGCCTTAAACCAAGAATTAGAAATGGTAAATACGATTAACACCAAGCAGATTTGGATTGCAAGAGACCTTCACTTTCACTTATTCTACTCAAAGTTAAAGTTCCCGGAAGCCACCAAGAATATGGACTCCACTTACCAACCACAGGAGAATGATGTGGTTATTAGTGCTGACATACTGAATAATGCAGAGGTTCTCTATACTAGCCCTATTGAGGGCGCGATAATCCAAAAGTTAAAATAAAAAAAGGCCTTATTTTCTCACTGCTTGCAGCTCAGCCACTAAAGCTTGTAGGCTATTATCTTCATCTATATGTAGGTAATTTCCTCCTGACATCGCGGTTAGTGCTTCAAAGCGCTTTTCATCATAAATCTTATGACCAAAGCCAAAAACTGAAAGAAAAACTCCTTTTTCATAGCCTTTCTGCACCATCTTTTCCGTTTTGTCATCTATATGAAAATCGCCATCAGTAGCTATAATGATTCTGTTATTACCTTGGGTGATAAATTCCTTTTCAGCCAATTTATAAGCCTCTTTAAGCCCTTTCTGAGCATCAGTATTTCCTTTTGATATTAACGTTTCCATCTTTTTCATGGCCTTTTGATTACTGAAAGGCTCATTTTCAAAAATCACCTGAGCATCATCTGAATAAATCACTACAGAAACGCGGTCATACTCTCTCATATAGGGAGCTAATCTCATAATAGACTGCTTCAGCAAGGGCAGTTTCACAGGGTCGTTCATACTGCCAGAAACATCTAAAAGTAAAACCGTGTGCGTATAGGCAAAGCCTTCCATTGATACATTAATGGGTAAAGGATCTGCATCATTACTTAGATTAACACTTTCTGGCTCAGGAGCCTTTCTGGGGCCCGAAAAGTTATATAGCCCAATTTCCTTAACCAATCCTACCAAATATGCGGGCGGCTCTGTAAGATCAGAGCGTCCGCTAAGAGTCATGATTTTATTATAATCATCGATAGCATAATCAAATTCATTCACTACATAATAATAGGGTTGTGGAGCATATGGCATCAAAGGTTTATACGGATTATGAAATTCTCTCATAGCCCTTTGCATGTGGTGTATAAAGAGATCATAATACTGATGAGCATTGCTACCGTCGCTTCCTTTCACTCTTTTTATAGCTCCAAGGTTTTTCGTTTTATCAACTGCAAGATGCTCTAGTGCCTGGCTCAAATAAAGAGTATCTAGCGGTGACTCGTCGGAATAATATCCTTCTCTAGCATTATAGATATAGTTCCTAACGGAATCGATTACCACTTTCATCTCACCTGCCGTATCTTTCCATGCACTGTTTTTATCATCGGCCAAATATTGAGCGTATATATCAGCAGCCAGCTCTTCGAACCTCATGGTAAGAGCATAATATTCCTTATAGTTATGATCTATCTGCTCTAAATAACTATAAATGCTATCTAACCGTGCTACATTGGTGGCAGGTGGGTAATCCTTGGTTAAATCATTTAATATTAATTCTAACTGCAGCCTTTCGCCCAGCTTAGACCATATAGAGTTAAACAGCTTATCTACCTCTGCCCTATGGGCTTCTGGAATATCTGACAAGCCTACTATACCACGTTCCTTTTCTCTTTCTGGTAATTGCTTAAGGAGCGGAGTAAACTTGCTAACCCGTCCGCCTGAAAGGTACCTATCATTAACCCGAAGATTATAACTATTAAGCAATTCTCCATGTTTTCTTATTTTACCCGTAGTTACAGCCAAGATTCCTAAATAGCCATTTATAGCTGAGGCTATTTTTTCTTTAGTATTATTAGAACCACTGTTATGATTTTGAGCTTTAGTAATGAATGGAAAAGTAGTAGCTATGGCACATACAAAAGCCATTAATATAGTAAATCTATTATTCTTCGTAAGCATTTGATAATCAACTAAACTCAATCATACATTTTTTTATTAAAGACTGCAATTCTTCTCACCGCAAGTGCTGAACAAACCATTTGTCAAATGCCAACTTGATCAATGAAATCATTAGATGTGATGGCTTTGACATCAATAACTTTGCATAAGGCGGCAGAGCTACTAGCGAAAAGCAGGGCTACAGCAATGATGTTTAAAAAAGGAATTGGACTTTCCCCTAACCATGCTTATGGCGCTTGAAACATTCACAAACCTTTAACATAGGAATCATCAGACCAGCCTGGCGTTATTTTCATAATCTACAATTACCTATAGTCCATGGGATAAGATGACATCTATAGTCATTCATATCCTTATCTTTTTGATGTAATATTTCCAAACCTACAGTCAAAATAAAACATATAAAAATCTAATAAATCACTGATCATTAAAATTAACATAGATACATGAATGTAATAAAAGAGACAAAAATTAATTTTTCTTCTTATTTTTAATTAATCTAAATAAGATTAGTATGTTTGTAGCTCAATTGGAAAAACATGCGGTTATACTTTTTTTTGATCTTATTCTGTCTCTCTTTTTCAGTTCATGCTCAAACTACCATTAGTGGAAAAGTAATTTCTTTTGAAGATTCTGTAGCATTACCTGGGGTAAGTATTCAAAACATAAATACTAACCAATGGACTTATACCGATACTAATGGGCAGTTTAGCATCACCTTAAACGCCAAGGCCTTTGAGTTAGAATTTCATTTTTTAGGCAAGCAAGAATATATACTTCGCTCCAGCGACATCGGCAACACCTCTCAAGTACTTATTAAGCTAAAAGACGAGAACCTTGAACTTAATGAAGTAACTGTAACCGCCACCCCTACTACTTCTAAAGTAGGCTCATCTATTAAACTAGATGAATATGCTGTAGATCAGGTACAATCCTTTAGCGTAGGTGATATTTTGCAACAGTTGCCAGGCCAAACCATTTCAGCACCTGACTTTACCAGATCCAAGGCCATTACGCTTAGAAGCGCTAACACTACTAATGTAAATGCATTTGGCGTTTCATTTGTATTAGACGGCGTTGCGCTATCTAATGATGCTAACATGCAAACCTATGACGATAGTAACGGTTTACTTGATACTGACAATGTAAATTCCAGCATAGACCTGCGTACTATTCCGGCTTCTAACATAGAAGAGGTGGAAGTGATAACTGGTATTCCTGACGCCAAATATGGCAACCTTACCTCAGGAGTAGTAAAGATCAACAGAAAAGCTGGAGTAACACCTTATACACTCAGCGCTAACTTAAGACAAGGGACTACTTCAATGTCTCTCAACAAAGGTTTCAAAATCAATGATAAAGGAGGAGCCTTAAGCCTTTCCTTTGATTATTTAAATTCTAATACTGATCCCAGAGAAAGCCTTAAAAAATTCAACCGTATTAACACTTCAGCTATTTGGAGCACTCATAATAATGACAACACCATTAAAAACACCTTATCATTTACATTCCATAATAATTTTGATGACATCAACTATGACAAGGATAATGATGATGGCGGCCAAGATGCCAGCAGTAGAAAAGACATAGGCTTTAGAGTGAGCAACCGCCTTAGCTGGAAACCTAACACGCAAATTATCGATAATATCAGCCTCAATGCAGCCTATAGCTATGCATCACAAAGGTCATATAAACAAAAATTCATAAATAATGGAGGCAAAATATTACCTACAAGCACAGAAACGGGGTTGGCCCCTGGTGAATATACACCAGTAGCTTATCTTCAAAAATCAGAGGTATTTGGTAAACCTATAAACATAAGTGCTAACGTATCTTTAAATAAAGTATTAAAAACAAACCATACAGATCACAGCTTATCTCTAGGCACCAACTTATCCTACACTGATAATAGTGGTAAAGGAAAAGTGGTATCCTCAGAAAATGCGCTCACTAATATTGCCCTATCCAGCGCTGGAGATAGTGATGGCAACTCCACCAGACCATTGGATTTTGATTCTTATGTAAAACCTCGTGTCAATTATGGTATTTACCTTCAAGATAATATCACTCATACTTTTGTAAACAATAAAGAGCTCTACGCTAACATTGGCTTCCGCATGGACATGCAAAATGGATTTGCAAGCTTTGGCCCAAGGGCTAATTTCGGTTACGAGCTTACGAAAAAATGGAGTGTTCGTGGTGGGATAGGCTTCGCCTCCAAAGCGCCTTCCCTATCACAAATATATCCGGGAGATCAATATTTTGACATGCTCATAGCTGATTTCAGAACTAATGAATACTCCTTCAACCTTATTCAAACCTACAAGCAAGAGATTGGCAAGCTGAACTTAAGTCCGAATAAAAGCTGGAAGTACGAGATAGGCACCAATTATAATGCAAAAATCGCTTCTCTGGCTATTACAGCGTACTACAACTTCACTTACAATGGAATAGTATCTGATGATAAATATACATCAGTTTCAGTACCCAACGTAGATTTTAACTTTGAAAATCCAAACCAAGCACCTACATATCAGATAAGTGGTTATCGAGACATGTTGCTCACCTATAGCCAGGCTTATAATGGTTCGAAAACCAAAGACAAAGGGATAGAATTTTATTTAAATTTTAAAAAAATACAATCTATCAACACCTCATTTTCCCTGAATGGATCCTACACACATTCTACTACCTTCAATTCATCTGAGCGATTCAAAAAAAGCAAAGATCCTCTGGAGACTGAATATCTGTATGGCTTTAACAAAACGCAACCAGATATACGCGATCAACTAAAACTCACAGCAACTATTACGCACCATATCTCAGAAATTGGCCTACTCATTTCATTAACTGCTGAGCAATTTACTTTTAGCACTATTTACCCTTCCATTATAGACTTATACCCCCATGCCTATCTTAATGGAGCCGGCAAAAGAATAGAAATTGCTCCTGAAGAAAGAACAGCAGAAAAATATAGCAGCATAGTACTGCCTGAAAGCAATTCAACCGACAACAGAACAAGCATCTATCACAACTTTCATTTAAGAATTTCCAAAGAACTGTCTAACGGACTTAGCTTTTCATTCTATACTTATAATTTCCTGGATTATCAGCCAATGGTGGAATCTACTATTTCCGGCAAGATGTCGAAAAATGATCCTATAAGCTTCGGAGCTCAAATCAAATATCAATTTTAAACATATACACACTTATTTTAACAATGAAAAAACTTTATATACTAAGCGCACTACTTCTATTCTGGGCTTGCTCAGATGATGATGGAGAATTTATAACTCCGGTAACACATACTATTAATGTAAACTTTAATGAAGAATACGGCAGTATAGCCGCCGGAGGTGTAACTCTGACTTTAAATAACATTGAAGATGGAAGAAGCTACACCGCTACCACTACCTCGGCAGGAGCTGCAGAAATAGAAGTAACCCCAGGTAATTATACTGTTAACGCAAGCCTCACCATGACTGCTGATGATTACGAACAGGCTTTCAATAAACAAATAACCGGAGAAGTATATTTCAACACTTCAACCACTATAAACATCTCCGAAACCGGAGTAACCAGCACTGACATGATACTAGAGTCTGGTCAGGTAGGTGATCTACTGATCAAGCAAATTTATTTTGCAGGATCTGATGCGAGATTAGGAGCTATTTTCAGAGATCAGTTCATTGAAATTCACAATAATAGTAATGACGTCATCTATCTTGATGGTCTCTATATAGGTCAGGTAAAAGGCGCCGCTAATACTAGCAAAGCCGGGGAGGAAAACTTTACTGCTAATGGGCAATACGACTGGAGCTTATCCGTAGGTCAGACAGACCAAACAAATGCTAATAGTGGTTATGTATATTTAGAAGAAGTACTTCAAATACCTGGTAATGGATCTGATTATCCATTAGAATCCGGTAAAAGTGTGATAGTAGCTGCCACCGCAGTTAACCACAAAGCTCCATTAGTTGCGGAAGACAAAAATGGTGAAACAGTAACTTATGAAGTTGAAAACCCTGACCTTACAGTAGACCTTAGCCAAGCTCAGTTTGAAGGATATTACGCTGATTACCAAACCAGTATAGGTAAAAACCCTTTAACTTCTGACATAGACAACCCTAATTCTGTTAACCTGAATATTATTTTCAAAACGTTCAAAGGCAATGATTTGATTCTGGATACTCATGGCAGAGAGGCTATTGTTATATTCTCCGCAACTGATGAGGAGCTGAACTCATGGAATAGAATTCCTTTGCCCACTGTTTCAAACGTATCTGAAACTACGGCAACATATATGCAAGTCCCTGCCAGTTTTATAACTGATGGCGTTATGTGTCAAAATACAGATCCAAGCAAGCAAACTCCTTCAAGGTTACCAAACACGATAGACGCTGGCGACAAAGCTGTAATTAAAGGAGTTCTTTCTTCAGAATCAATCATTAGAAAAGTAAAATCTACTGACGGCGATAAAGTTTTTTATCAAGACACTAATAACTCTGCTAATGACTTTGAAGTGCTTTCGCACCCTGAAGTGATTATACAATAGACAAAATAGACATGAAGCGGTATAATTTTTTATGGATCTTAATAGTCCTGCCCATCTTCGCTAATGGACAGGATAGCCTTACACACACATTCCAGGCAATGGATAATCAACTATTACAATCGGTTTTGCAAAATGACTATGCTAACCAACAAAACTTATTATTCTTGCCAGTAAATGATTATACCGCTTCATCACTTTATTATAATTATGAAGATGGAGACCTACGAGCAGGCGCTATTCCTGAAAACATTCAACAGGTAGGATTAACTACCACCGGCCTTTATCATAGCAAACAGAATATTCTCTTTTATGGAAAATTTAAAGCTGAGAAAGAGTATTATCAAAACCTGAAATGGGACTTAAATGGTGAATTATACCATAGAGGCCTAATGCCTACACATCAGTTTATGACAGCCGAAAAAGGCAGCGATTGGAGCAACCAGAACTATGAGCTATCAGGCGGTATGATCATTCCTACTAAAAACAACCGCTGGGCATTTAGTGTAAATGGAGATTTTAAGGTATCGAATCGCTTCCGATCAGAATATGATCCCCGTTCTAAAGTCACTAACAATAGCATAGTCTTAGATTTGGGAGCTAGTTATAAACTATCAGAAACTAGTTATATAAAAGCCGCAGGCACCTATGGCTTTAGCCATTTCCGTAACGATGTAAAGTATTCTAACGCCAGCAATAACATTCCCTACAGCCATGATACCTATATAAAGTGGATGGCAGGATATGGCACTTTACTAAACCATGGTGGTTCCTCTTCTGCCAACTCGGGAATGACTGCCTCTCTCAGTGGTTTTAACATCGGGTATACTTTTCAAAATAAAGTCAACCTGATAATAGCTGATATTGTATTCACTAATAAAAGTGAAGAGAGTTTTGATACTAGTAATATCAACAATTCAGAAATAGATCCCGTAAGCTCCTACTCCCCTTCCACTTGGAGGTTAAATACCTTATGGCTGCATCATGCTTCTACTGATAAATTATTGAAACTCGGCTTAAACTTATCTCAATTTGATGCTACTAATTATCTTTTTGACAAAGGAGGGAAAAATTATAATGCTAAAGAAAAAGAAGTTAAACTTGACCTAGGCTATCTCAGGCAATATAATAACATTACACAATGGGAACTCAACGCTCAAATAAACCTTTGGCAGGTAACTCAACAAGATGTACTCTCCACCACAAAGTCAGAGTTATCTAAACTTGAAGCATCAGTATCAGGAAGCAAAACCTTTCCTATTAATGAAAACCTTAATATTCAACCTTCATTAGCAGCGCAAATAAGCACTTCTATCAATTCCACTTTCTTCAATGGTAATGAAAATTATCTGAATAATATTAAAGAAGACGATTATTTAGGTCAAAGCCTTAAAGCCTATTACAACCAAATCATCTACCATGATGTAGATCTTTATAGCACTAACACCGGTAGCTTGAAGGCTGGCACCGCTTTCAATTTTTATAAAGAATCCGATTTAAAAACAAGTATTAAATTACATCTGAGCTATAGCAAGGCATTGGAGCGTATAGCCTTTTCTTCTAATGATAAAGCTCATCGCCTTTTCGGATCAGTTTCTCTTAATTTTTACTATTAATCATGCAAAAACATTTTTTTATAATTACCACATTATTATTCATTACCCTGTCTGGCTTTCAAGTGTTGAAAGATCAATACGACTTAGATGACCTACGAGCAAGATATAGCAGTGGATTAACCGAAAAATGGCCAGAAGCGGCATTAGATTCTTCTATAGACAGGTCTACCTTTCAAGATATTGGACATTTACCCGAAATGACTTATCCGGCAGACAATCCCTATTCAGACGAAAAAAAGGAATTAGGAAAAATGCTTTTTTTCGATCCTCGTCTTTCAGAGAGCGGACAAATAGCCTGTGCCAGCTGTCATGATTCTGAACTGGGCTGGGGTGATGGCAGGCGTAACAGCTATGGCCATAACCGACAACTAGGAAAAAGAAATGCTATGACCATATTAAACAGCGGCTATGCTTCGAGCCTTTTTTGGGATGGTAGAGCTGCAACGCTGGAAGAGCAAGCCGCCCTGCCTATACAAGATAAACTAGAAATGAATTCTCATATCTCTTTAGCTACGGAAACCATAGCCAAAACTCAAGGCTATGCACCTCATTTTAAAGCGGCTTTTGGAGATGAAACGGTTACTGAAGAAAGAATAAAAAAGGCCATAGCCACCTTTGAACGCAGCATAGTAAGCAGAACCTCACGTTTTGATTTGTTCATTGATGGAAAATCTGAAGCATTTACAGATAGAGAAGTACTTGGGTTACACTTATTCAGAACTAAAGCACAGTGCATTAACTGCCATAACACAGGCTATTTTTCTGATAATCAATTTCATAATACCGGTCTTACCTATTATGGTAGACCTTTTGAAGATTTGGGACAATATGAAATCACTAAGAACAAAGCTGATGTGGGCAAATTTAGAACTCCAACACTCAGAGAAGTAGGAAAAACCGGTCCATACATGCATAACGGCCTTTTTACAAGCCTAGAAGTGGTGGTGAATCTTTATAACACGGGTATGCCGCATCCGAAACGTAAAAAAGATCAGATGGATGACCCTTTATTTCCGACTACCTCACATTTATTGAAACCATTAGAATTAGATGCTCAGGAAAAAGCGGCCCTGGTGGCCTTTATGAAAACTTTGTCATCCCGAACATACAGAGTTACACCTCCTGAATTGCCATAAAATGAAATGAGGAAGATGACCCGGTACATAGCACTTTTCCGGACATCTTCCTCATTCATCTAACTTCACACACTACTATTAAACTATAACCTCCACTACCTGATTCAGATTCTGAATTTCGAAAACTAAACAAAACGAAAGTCTTTATCTGAAACCTCTTCACTAATTATATTCGAAATACATTACTCCATTACTGTGCCAAAGCTCTCCTGCAGTGTTTTTTGATCATTTAAAGACTAATTTTTTCCATATATTAACAAATCATTCCAAATATAGGACAAACCTTACCTGAAGAGAGAAAACATAATGACGATGTAAATTGAAGTTTAAAAGAAGCTAATTATATTTGTTTATATTTAGTCTAAATTAATATAAAATGTCAAAACTCGTAGTAGCAGATAAATCTCCTTTAGTACACCTGGGGCTGGAGAATATTTTGAAGCAAAAAAACAGTGAGGTCATTATAGCGGAAAATTTATACAATTTAGACCAAGTAGAAGATTCCATAAGGCAGCATACACCAGACCTGCTCATCATGGAATATGAAGAAGCTATTTCTTCCCCCTCAGTATGCTCTCGTTTTCTTAAGCGAAAATGGACTAACAGCATATTGCTTACTACAAGGTATATTGATGAAATTAGTCTTAAGCAATTCTATAAAATAGGGGTTACAGGCATACTTCATAAACACGCCTTACCTCATGAAATACTACAAGCCATAGAACAATGTCTGAAGGGTAGCAAATTTTATAGTCATCAATTCATGGATCTTTTATTAGGCCAATCTCAAGAAACCAACCTAACTCAGAGGGAAAAAGAAGTACTGATACTGGTAGCCAAAGGGAAAAGCACTAAAAAAATAGCTGATGAACTTAATCTGAGTATACATACTGTCAATTCACATCGGAAAAATATCATCAAAAAACTAGACATACAATCCCCTGTAGAGTTTGTAACTCATGCACTTGAACTGCAACTCATTTAGCGAGGGTACCTGTCCACTAATTCTACATCACTTACACTAATTCTACATCACTAATATTAGCTAGAGACCTACCAGTATCAGCTACTTTAATTCATTAATTAGAGCGATTGCCAACAAAGTAGCACAAACCTACATTTGCATTATTTAGAATTAGTCTAAATTAATGAAGCAAATACTCAATATATTCCTATTCATAATCATTGGCACCAGTTCTTACGCGCAAACTACTATTATTTGTGTTGACAGTACCAACAATAAACCTATTGAAAGTGTGCAGGTCACTTTTATAAAAAATGGCATACAACAAACCTCTGTCACTGATAGTAAAGGGAAAGCTTCCACCTCTTGGAGCACTCCTCTTTCTGCAAAACTCACTCATATAGAGTATAATGCTAAGTCTATCACTATAGATGAGAATAACCAGACCATAACATTTAGCCCTGCCATCACTTTGCTTAATCCGCTGGTAGTCACCTCTCAGTATGCGCCACAGTCAGCCAAAAATTCTGTATACAAGGTAAAGACTATCAGTAAACAAAGGATAGAAAAGCAAGGTGCTACCAACATTCAGGAAGTCCTCAAAAATGAGCTCAACATAAGTTTTTCCAGAGACAATGCCACTGGCAGCTCAGGCATAACTTTACAAGGTCTTTCTGGTCAGAATGTAAAAGTACTGTTAGATGGAGTTCCAATTTCCGGAAGAAGCGGTGTTAGCAATGAAATAGACATGGGTCAGCTCAATGTAAATAGCATAGAGCAAATAGAAATTATAGAAGGTCCTATGGCCGTAAACTATGGTGCTGATGCCCTGGCTGGTGTAATTAATATTATTACTAATAAAGACAGTGGCTATGAATGGAGCGCTAACCTCTCATTACATGAAGAAAGTGTAGAAAAGGAATATAGTGCTTTCGATGAAGGTATTCATTCTCCAGCAGCTACCTTCACCTACAAACCGTCAGAAAAGTGGTATGTCCAAGCCGAAGGAAGATACAATGATTTTGGAGGCTGGATTGGAGACCCTGAAAAATACTCTGACAGAGACCGACAGTGGTACCCAAAAAGTCAATATAACCTGGGAGGACTTACTCGCTATAACACCGATGGATTTTCTATTTTCTATCGGCTGAATTACCTCAATGAAAATATTGAAAATTTAGGAAAGCCATCAGCTAATCAGCTGTATGACCCTATTGCTACAGATGAGCAATATACCACCAAAAGATGGAGCCACCAGCTACAGTCAGAAATAAAAGTAGGCAAGCTCAATATGCAGCCTGTAATTTCTTATACAAATTATGAGCGTACCACCCGTCAATACCTTAAAAATCTGGCTACCGATAGAGAAACTACCACTGACGATTACGAACAAGACACCATTTACTTCAAAACCCTCTTTCTCAGAAACACATTAAGTCACCTAAAATGGAGCTGGGGAAGTGCCCAGCTAGGTTTTGACAGTAACTATGAACGAACCGCAGGCACCACCCTTAGTGATGGAGAAAAATCTGCCTTTGACATTTCCTTCTTTGCTTCTACAGAGATAAAAGCAGGCGAAAAGTTACTCATTCGCCCGGGTATACGCTATGGCTATAACAGCATTTACAAAACTGAGCCTTCCCCTGCCATCAATTTTAAATACCAAATTACAACTAGCTCTCAAGTTCGATTGGGTTATGGCAGGGGGTTCAGGGCTCCTTCTTTAAGAGAGCTATACCATGAGTTTATAGATAGCAATCATCATATAGAAGGAAATAAAGATCTTGAGCCTGAGTATTCTCATTCTTTCAATGCTGACTTTACTAAAAGCTTCCCTCTGCAAAATATGCAAGTGGTATTAGCTGGCTTTTACAACAACATAAAAAATCGCATCGGCTATATTAGCCCCGAAACTGCCAGTGGTGACATGATAACCACTTACCGAAACATCAGCCGATACAAGACAATAGGAAGTACGCTTACCTTACAATATCATTACAAAAATCTTAATATTTCTACCGGGCTAGCCTATACTGGCCTGTATCAAGAACTACAAGATGCCTATGCTATACCGGAATTTGTATATGGCACTCAGCTGAATGGCTCCTTTTCATACCACTGGGCACGACCTGAACTTTTCTTTAGCCTATACTATAAATACAACGGTACCTCTAAAGATTACTTCGAAATAACTAAGGAAGATGGAAGTACTGCTCCCGAACTCCAAAAAAGAGAAGGCTACCACCTACTCGACCTGACAATACAAAAAAAACTCACAGAATGGGCCTCCCTTTCTATTGGTTCTAAGAACCTGATGAACGTAACCTTTGTAAAAAACAACCGAACTACCGGTGGTGCACACGCTGATACTTCCGGCCAGACGTCAGTAGGCTACGGACGCTCCTACTTTCTTAGAATGAATTTTAAACTACAATCAAAACAATAACTATAAATAATGATAATGAACAGACCGTATACCTTTATTATGACGTGCATAGTACTGCTGTGCGCCGCTACTTTGATGATCTCTTGCGGAGATGATGATGGTAGTCCTGCACCAGTAAATGTGAATTTTAATAACACCGAAGTAGGCCTTTCAGGAGACAATGCTACTGTAGTATCTATTGTCTTTTCAAGAGCCGCTGAAAGTGCCGGTAGCCTAATGATTACTGCCAGCTCTTCAGATTTAGTTTATGGAGAAGATAACGACTATTACACTGAACCTGCTACTGAAGATAACATAGTAACCATACCTGTAAGTGTTGGAGACACAGAAATTTCATTTTCTATTGCTCCTGGCACTGCGTTAAATATCGAAGAGGATAAAACTATCAGTTTCCTACTTTCTTCTAATGTGGAAAGTTTTATGGCAGGAACTAATAACACCTTAACCGTTACCGTTTCAGAAAATTTCGTGACTCCATCTGCCACTGTTATAGCTCATGTAGGCGAAGGATCGAGCAGAGATCAGCATTTTTACCTGGATCTTGATAGATTGGAAACCACCACTGTAAATAGAAATAATTATGACTTAGCGCTGGAATCTGCTGGTGAGGGTTTCAATATACTTCTTAATGCCAGTACTATTATGAGAGCCGCTGCTACTGATGAAGCTGACTTCGAAAATGTAACTGAAGAAGACTTAGAAAATGCTTCATTCTCTACAGATGTAGTTACTGGAAACTCGTTTTATCAAGGCTCTTTTGACGAGACCGCTTTTTATAACTGGGACGCCAATGGTAACACCAGTAATGTTTACATAGTAGACAGAGGTATTGAGGCATCGGTACCCCGCGATGTAGATCCCGTTCGTAGAGGTTATCGCAAAGTGCAATTAACAAAATCAGGAGATGAGTACACCATCCACTCTGCTAACCTGGATGGCAGTGCAGAAACCACTTTCACAGTAAACAAATCAGATGATGCTAGTTTTAAATACGTGCATTTCAATAATGGCGAAGCAGAAATAGAACCTGCCAATTGGGACATTTTGGTAAGGGCTGTAACTTATGAAGTATCTTCTAATAATTATTCTATGATTTACAATACTTTGGGAGCTTACCACAACTACTATGGTGGAAGCACTGTAGCATTGATAGATATTAGTGCAACAGAACAAGGTTTTGAAGATGTAACCTTGGAGCAAGCTACAGAAGCATTAAATGCTACGGATAACGGTTTCAATACCATCGGTGTAAACTGGAGAGATAGCAATATGGGGCAGTATACCATTAATGATCAGCAGGTTTACATTATTCAAGATGAAGATGGCAATATATTTAAGTTGCACTTTACCGCTTACTTCTCTGCTAAAGATGGAAGTACTGAAGCTCCTGAGATCCAATACGAGCACTTAAACTAACCATAATTATGAAAAAGACATTTCTCATTATTATGCTTTTGAGCCCTGCCCTACTATGGGCTCAAAAGCAAAAGAAACAAGATGTAGCGTCTATAAAGTCAATGTGTGGCTGCTACAAAGTATATTTCAATTTTGCCGAAACCTTCTCTCCCAAAAGAGATTATGAGTTTCATGAAAACTATAAGTCTCATGCCTACGAGTGGGTTACTATGGCAGAAGAAGATGACGACAAGCTCTCGTTACAGCATCTATTAGTAATCAGAGATACCATGATTATAAAACACTGGAGACAAGACTGGTTATATGAAAACACTGATTTATACACTTATGACAAAGACAAAACCTGGAAACCAGTGTCATTAAATAAAAATGAAGTGAAAGGACAGTGGTCTCAAAAAGTATATCAGGTAGATGATGGCCCAAGGTATGAAGGTTCTGCTACTTGGATCCATGCTGATGGAAGAGACTATTGGGAAAACACTGCCGATGCTCCTCTACCAAGAAGAGAGTACACCAAGCGTGATGACTACAACGTGATGAAAAGAAGAAACCGCCAGGAAATTACTGAAGAAGGCTGGATTCACGAACAAGACAATGACAAAGTACTGAGAGATAGTGAAGATCAACTCATTGCTCAGGAAAAAGGTTGGAATACTTATACCAAAGTAGAAGACAGCAAATGTAGTGCTGCCAAAGCCTGGTGGGATACTTACTCTGCTTATTGGGCTGACGTGCGTGCAGTATGGGATGAAGTGTATGAAAGCAAGAAGACTTTAGCCTTAAAAACTAAGGTAGAAGACCAATTTTTATACGAGCAACTCTTCGCTTTGCAAGAAGAGTATAAAGGAGAGCATGACTCCGCAAAGGCTCAGGCTGCCATAAAAAAAGTAATACAACCTTATATTAAAAGTGATATACAGCTAGCCAGTAACTAGTTGATTTTGAAGCCCTCATTGGTCAGTATTAATTGAGTCCTTAGCTGGCCAATTGAGGCACAAACTAAATTCGAATCATTCTTAGTTTAATCCTTATTTTATATTCATCTCCTACGGAGAAACAAAAAAGAGGCTGTATCAAAAGTAATTACATCATTAGTTAATATCACATTGAGGGACTCGAAGGATTCTTCCATTTAAAGAATGAATATTTCGAAGACCTCAATCTGCCCTAAAATTTACTTTTGATACAGCCTTCTTTACTATATATCAATAATTAACTATTTCCTCACTTGGCCGCTTCCAAAAACATAATATTTATTAGTTACAAGCTGCTTAAGCCCTAAAGGCCCGCGGTGGTGCAACTTGTCTGTACTGATGGCCAGCTCTGCGCCTACACCCATTTGGCCACCGTCTGTGAACCTGGTAGAAGCATTATGATAAACCGCTGCGCTATCCACTCCTTCCATGAATTTCATAGCATCATCAGTGTTTTCGGTAAGTATAATGTTGGAGTGACCTCCAGAATACTTATTAATGAATGAAATGGCATTATCAAGACCATCGACAGTAGAAATTACTGCTTTCATAGCCAAGAATTCTTCATACCATACTTCATCATTCTCTATCTTGTCTGTAGCAGAAAGCGTATCTAACACTTCTTCACCTGCCACAATATGCACCCCTTTTTCTTTCAATGCACCTTCAATTTTTAAAAGCACATCGTCTAGCTGAGGATGATTTCTATCTACTAATATTTTATCTAAGGCATTACAACCAGATATTTTATCTGTTTTAGCATTCACTAAAACAGGAATCACTTTTTCCATATCAGCATCAGGAGCTACATAAGCAAAGTTATTACCTCTACCGCTCACTAATACTGCACACTTAGCATGTTGTTTTACAAACTCTATCAGTCTCTCACCTCCTCTTGGTACAATCAGGTCAAGGGGCTGATCAGGGTTTCTTAAAAACTCCTGCGTAGTGGCTCTATCCATTTTCAGATACTGTATCCAATCTTTATCAAGGCCGTTGTCTGCTAATGCCTTGTGCCAGCATTCTACCAGTGCCTCATTACTATGATGAGCCTCTTTACCTCCTTTAAGCAAAATCTTATTGTTCGCTTTAAAGGCTAACACAGCTGCTTCTATGGTTACATCCGGTCTAGATTCATAGATGATCATAATAGTACCGAAAGGAGCCGTTTTATTGGTAATATTGAGTCCGTTATCTAAAGTACCTTTGCTTATTACTTGGCCTACAGGGTCCTCCTGCGCCAATACTTCTTTTACTGCTCTGATCATATCATCTACTTTGGCATCATTCACCACCAATCGATCGTAAAGAGCCTGATCATCACGATCAAAAGCATCGAGGTCCTTTTTATTCGCAGCAATAATCTCTTCACGGTCACTATCTAAATATTTGACCATAGAGTTTAATACTGCATTCTTTTTGTCTGTGTCTATTAATAGCATAAATTATCTTCTTGAATTTTAATTTTAATTACTTCTTTTAATTGTTCAGAATTTACTGTAACAAGAAAAATTAATCTTCTTCCTGATATATGCGTGTACCGACATTCTTTCCGCGAGCGATGTCAACGATTACATCCTCCTTTTTACCATTAGCTATGTAAGTAGGAATATCTTTAGCAGCCGTTTTCTTAGCTACATTTATCTTAGATTCCATACCTCCACGGCCCTCTCCTTCTTTCTTACCTGACGATTGTATAAACTGCTCCACTGCCTGATCGGTGGTAACCGTTTTGATCAAATTAGAATCTTCATCATCAGGATGTCCGTCAAACACACCATCTGTATCTGTTAATAAGATAAGTGCATCAGCATGAATGAGTTCTGCCACTAAACTGGCCAGCTCATCGTTATCTGTAAACATTGACATTGATAATGATACGGCGTCATCTTCATTGGCAATAGGAACAATACCCTGGTTAAGCAATCCTTCGTAACAATTAATCATATTGTCACGGTATTTACCTGGCGCAAAATCCCTCTTAGTGGCCAATACTTGTGCACAGCGCATTCCATAATGATGAAATAAACTGTAATAATGACGCATCATACGTGGCTGCCCCACAGCAGAATATACCTGTCGGCGTGTAGTGGGGTCTAATATTGTATTGCCATCCAAAACTTCTTTTCCGGCAATTACCGATCCTGAGGATATCAACACGCAAATGATATCTTCCTCATATAATCGGGCTATTTGGTCTACTAACTTCTTCAATATAGGCACCACTATGCGATTATCTTTATTGGTCATCACATTGGTACCAACTTTAATTACAATTCTCTTTTTATATTGTTTTTCAACTTCCATATACTTATTTACCTAGTTCAACTGCTCTATCAAATGCGGCATATGCGGCATCCTCAATTAATTGTCTCACATTATTATCATCCATAGAATCTAATGCTGCTCTGGTGGTTCCACCTTTAGAAGCTACACGGTTCATCCATGATTGAGGTGATAGGTCAGATTTATTAAACAGCTCTACAGCACCCTCAAAAGTCTGACTTACCAGTACTTTAGAGTCGTGGTCTGAAAAGCCCATTTTTTTAGCAGCATCCATCATAGACTGCATAAAGTAAAATACATAGGCTGGTCCACTACCAGATATACCTGTAGAGGCATCTATATCATTTTCAGTATCTAATCTTACTGATTTACCAGTGGTATTAAGCAAGTTCTCTACTGTAGATAGTTCTAATCTAGATACTGTTTCAGAAGCGGTGAAAGAGGTAAGTCCTTTTCCTACCTGCGCAGGTAGATTTGGCATAGCTCTCACTACCTTAGAAATTCCAAGGCCATCTTGAATAGTTTGAATGGTAACACCTGCCATAAGTGAAATCACCAATTGATCTTCGGTAATTTTTGATTTGATGTTACCAAAAAGGTCATCAATATGATAGGGTTTTACTGCGATAAAAATAATGTCGGCCGCAGGCAAGCACTCAGCAAGATCTGTATATACATCAAATCTACTGATAGTTTCCAGCTGCTTTGATTTCTCTTCATCAGTGTCTGAAATCATTAGGTTATCGCTAGACAAAAGCTCTGATTTTACCAGAGCCTTAGCATAAGCTAACCCCATATTTCCCGCTCCTATTACTAATACTTTCATTTCTTAAATGTTAATTTTAAGGTTTTGTGTTTAAAAAATCAGCTTATATAATACAACCATTGTGCATTTCGGCCTTTTTCAGAAAATAATCTTGTCATTAGATCCGAAAGAGGGCTAAAGTATAGCCCTATCTCTCTCCAATGGCTGATAAAAAAAATTACTGACATTTTTTATTGCTATTGACAAATGTGCATGAAATGTGCCATTCAGGCAGAAATAGGAAATTATGTCAGTAAATAAACGCCATGACATAATGCCTCATTTTATGCACTAATTTAATTTTACGTATATTTTTATGAACTTATAGTGAAATCTCTCATGACATAATAACCTGAAAAGGTGTCATGATTTGCATGTAAGAAATGCGTCTTTTATTGATTTTTAACAAAATAGGCTATGCCAAATTTTCTATACAGCTGACAGGTAAGTTAAAAACAACCGTTTACATAAACTGAGTACCCCAGCTGTCCATCATCGGCCCCTTGCTTCACTACACTACCCGGCTTTGACGGACAACAAGTGTGTAACTAAATCCACAAAAGTTTAGAGCAACTCCACATTAATGTCCATTTTAAATTACTCTGAAACCTCAAGATCAGGATAGAGCATATTTTAAAGACTCTGCTATTGCTATGTTGGATAGATTGGGTTTAATATGCCAAGCGGAGATAAAAAAGGCTTTATATAATGTTAGTTTTGTGAAGCAACCTTGTTAAAGATGATAGGCTTTTGGTAGCTAAACAACTACCCAATCTTCATCATGTGGCTCAAAATCATCCGGACTTGAAATATATCCATTCTCGAGATCCGAATTTCTTTGAGTTTCTAATTCGATCTCGCGCAAATGCCTTAAATAGTCGTACAGCTTCTCTGCAGACAAAAATTCCATAATTTCCAAATCTTCCACTAAAGCCAGCTGATATGGCAAATCCTGCACTTCACTTATCTCTTTCACTAGTCGGGCTAATTCTAACCTATCAACCTCCCATGAACCTTCAAATTCTTTAAATAATTTAATAGGCTTTTGATCAACAGCAGCTTGTTTAATTTCAGAAATTGATACATTAGAAATGCTTCGGAGCGTTTTCAAGTCTCCTGTAGAAATATTTTTTTTAGGAATGATAGCAAGCATCGTTGATATCGATTTTTAAGTTTCTATCATGAATGGCACATGAAAAAATAATATGCCTTAGCATGTTTACGCAAACCTAATGAATAAATACTAGCTAACCAGCCTGCAGGTACAGAGCCGTTATTGCTGTGATCAAATGCGTACCAACGAGAGTTAGTTAGTTTTTACGCCATTTTTCAATCACACATTGATTGAGTGATTTTATTTTTCCATTGAATCCAATGCTCCTGCAAGCCTTCTGGAGTAGTTTTTAGATCACTAATGTCAAGTATATGATTGGGTTTTAATGCTTTCTGTAATTGTTGTTTTCTTTGTGAGAGAGCAGGGGCATGATTCCACCCTCCTACATGATCGAATGAGGTATAAGCGTCGCACTTATTTTCTACTCTAATAAATGGTATTTTGAGATAATAAATAACCTTTCCTGATCCCATACCTAATGTACTCATTTCAATGTTATCGAAATCCACTTTGGAGTACTTTTCATTTTTGAAAAGCTCTTTAAGCTTATCCCCTACAATTCGAGACATTTTATTCGAGAATTGATGCGCAATATCATCACCATTTATAAACTCTTCCCCCTGATATTCCCCCGAACAATTATGATCTGTACAAGTAATATCCACTGTCTGATTTAAGAATACAAATGAGCAAATCAAAAATACTGTAAGCGATGCTATGGCTATGAATAATAGCTTTTTGATAATCATCATTTAGTGTTATTGGTCAAGGTCTTTATTGGGAGATTCTTTTTTAATGTTTTAAAATCTATCAAGTGCGTATTGGAAAATGTTTGTGAAGTTTGCTCTAATCAGAATTAATTAACCCTCGATTACCAAAAAATTAACTATATCAACGATATAATGAAGAAACGTCATTTTGTGTTCTTCTTCTTCACTTTCTCCAGCTCTTCTACATCTCTCTTGTCTATTTCTCTATTAGTAGATTTTTTAACATAAATAAGATCATCAAAGCCTATAATGGTGGCTTCGCTTTTATTAATCACAAACTTTATTGATCTACTTTTCACCTCTTTATAGTTCCTTTTGTCGAACCCTGCAATCTCAGGCAATAATTCAAGCTTAAAAGGCTTTTTAGTGATTCTTAAAAATGCTCTTTTAGGATCAAATATTATTGCTTTTAACTCTTTTCTACTCTCAGGTTGAATGTTACCAAGTGCAGAAGTTAGCCTATAAAAATTATCAATTGTGGGATTATACCAAATATCAAAATCATAAAGTATATCTTTTGGAAGGTTAATTGATAATCGGTGAAACCCATGAATATTGACCGCTGTACCACCAACAATCATGTAACCCACCATGTTACTTTCTAATTCAGCAACAATATTATCTAGCAATTCAAGACTTTTTATGTATCCTACGTCAGAGATGGCATTAATGGGGAAGTGAATTGTTCCTTTTTATATTACGGATTCTAGCCTTTTTAAACCCTTTTACGAATTGTCTTTGCTCAATAATCTCCTTCTCAGATGATTCTCTAGGAACTCTGTCTGACTTCATTTCTTCGATTGTAGCAAAAACTTCAACTTTCATGGCTTTACGAAAATATAAAATATGTAAAAAAAACGAATAATAAATATTGTTAGTTCCAATAATTAAACCTTAATAGAATTTGGTTATTCCGCTTCTAACTATGTCACTACCTACCATTTGACACGTCCATCAAGTATATATGGATCTATAAATTCTCCATTTGTAAGCCTAGCCTTTATGTAATCCATGATCAGGGTGTTATAAATGCCAGAGGAGGGTGCAATCAGAATAGAATTGTGATTTAGCTATTCCACTAAACAGAATATACTTGTTACTCTTAACAGTACGCAAAATTCAATTCGATCTATCATATTTACAGCTACATAAAATCAGAAGACTAAACCATGCATCACTTTCACCTAATATTAACAACAGCCATCTTAGGCATGCTCTCATTTATAGATTATTCGAAAGGCATACTTTTTTAACTTCTATCGAAATCCATACACAAGCTAAAGAAGACTTTAATGTGTTCTTTGAGAGATTTAAATCCGATTCCCTATTTCAAGTTTCAAGAACATTATTCCCATTCAAGGAAAAATATCTTGACATTTATGACGATAGTATGATAGAAGAAGAAAAGGCTCTTAAAGATTGGCATCATCTCCGTTTTGAATACAAAAAAGACTATGCCACTAGAGAAATTGATGCATACAAACAAGAGGTAAATATCTTTACAGACACAGCTAAAATCTTGTTATTAGGAATTGATAATGGAATCAATGTACATTATTACTTTATTAAAAAGCAGGAAAAATGGTTCCTTTCTTATAAAGAAGATCTTTCTACTTAATTGTAAATTATATTGATTTAGAAAAATCCATTATTCAACATCATCCTCCTCACACAAGCAAACAAACAACACCAACTTATACCAAAAAAATTATTTCGATATTTGTCAAAATATTTAAATATCAGTAAATTAATAATATGAACAAGGCTTTTAAGGCGCTAAATGACCATACGCGCAGAGAAATACTGGAGCTACTGAAGCAGAAAGACATGAGTGCTGGGGAAATCGCTGATCATTTTAATATGGGGAAACCTAGCATTTCTCACCATTTAGACTTGCTTAAGCAAGCAGAATTAGTAAATTCTGAAAAGCAGGGTCAATTCGTAATTTATAGTCTGAGCACTACCGTAATAGATGATTTATTAGCCTGGATGATTAACCTAAAAACCAAAAAACCATGAAACACTCCATCGAAAAAGAAATATTCCTTTTATTTATATTAGCACTACCCTTTGTCCTGTTAGCCTATCTGTGGAACAAACTGCCTGAAGAAATTCCCATACATTTTAACATTAATGGGGAGGCAGATGATTGGGCCTCAAAAACTACCGTACCCTATATTTTCGGAGCTATTTTACTGCTCACTTACACCACCTTTAAGCTAGCGCCTCTTTTCACAAAAAAAAAGCAACAGATTCAGAAAATGGGAAACAAATATTTTTGGGTACAGCTTTCTATCCTGGTACTTCTTTCCGTCGTGATGTGTTTCACGCTACTCTCCTCTATTAACCAAAATCTAAATATAAACGACTACCTCCCCTACCTGCTTCTGATGCTTTTCTGCATTTTGGGCAACTACCTACAATCTGTAAAGCAGAACTATTTTATAGGCATAAGAACACCCTGGACGCTACGCAGCAAAGAAAATTGGAAGAAAACGCACCGGGTTACAGCAAGATTATGGGTATATGGAAGTATTCTTTTTCTTCTTTTAGTACTTATCACACCCTCAAACTTATCTATGCCGCTGTGTATAGCAGGCGTAGCAATATTTGCTATTGTACCCATTATTTATTCTTATGCATTCCATCTCAAGCAAACCAGCTGAATAATGTCAATCTAAAACACGATATCTTACCCCTAAAAAACCTCTAATACCTTGCATAGAAGCATAGTTATAGGATGGGTCAAAGGTATAGCCATTAGGATTATTGATGGGGTCATCCGCTTGTCTATCAAAAGGATCAAATGGCCGCATAATAGGGTCTTTAGGAACAAAATTGAAAATGTTCTTCAATCCACCGTATAGCTCGAGCTTCTGAGACACCTTTTTTGTTAACTGTATATTTACCACTGCAAACCAGGGTGAATACTCCGGCCTGTAATCATGAGGTAAAATAGGCAACCTCATGGGGCCATTCCACTGACCAGTAAGATCAAGCTCCCAATAAGAAGGAAAAGTATAAGTACCTGTAAAAGTACCTGACCACTTCGGTGCATGCAGCTGTTGAATTTTACTTTCGGTACCATTATCATCTTCCTCCACCTGGTAGACATCCATGAAAGACACCCCTGCCATTAACTTAAAAGGCACATTAAAAGAAAAGTCCATATTTAAAGACACTCCTCTGGATATAGCATGGCCATCCAAATTATCATAAATAATCTTATTGGGATCAGAATCAAAATCACCGACAATCTTATTAGTGAAATAGGAGTAAAAGCCAGTCACATCCAAACCAAGATACCAGCTATCAGCTGGAAATTTTATTTCATAATTGATATTACCATTAATTGATCTCTCTGGACTAAGTGCTTCAGTTATTACTACTTCTCTTGCTCCGGTAAGAGCAGCATGATCTTCAGTAAATAAATTAACCACCCTAAAACCAGTACCAAAGCTCGTTCTTAAAATATGCCTTTTATTATGAGAGAACTTATAGGCCAACCGGGGTGAATTAATACTGCCATGCACCTGATCATAGTCATATCTGTACCCTACAAGCAGCTTATGGTGATCAGAAAGCCTCCATTCATCCTGAATGAAAAGACCTGGAAGCGGAGTGTTTGACGGATCATTATCTAAGCCATCAGCGCTAGCAGTAGCAGGCGTATTATCATCATAATAAGTATATCTAAATGATGCTCCTAATAATAAGCTATGCTGATCTGAGAGAGATTTATCCCAAAAGGTCTGCAAAAATGCCACTTGCTGCTTAGCCTCGTAAGGCGTATTTCCGTACCAAGAATCCTGATTATGCCAATTATAAGAAAGTTGGGTATAAACTTTCTCCTTCAAAGGCCATTGATATTTACTTATTAGCTCAATCCTTTTGGTATAAATGCTCTCCCCATACACCTTATCGCTACCTCGCCAGGCTTTATCCCAATGCATCTCACCACCCCACCTATCCTCATACACATAGCGAAGAGCCACAGTAGCCTCCTTTTGCGCATTTCTTTTAAAATTCCATTTATTAAACACTGACAGCCGCTTTTGCAATGTCATATCTGTAAAATTGTCATCATTATTATCGATAGGATTTTGATAATGAAAATAGTTAATGCCTAACAGCCCCTGAGTTTTACCAATTGTTTGCTTCAGGGCCAAATCTAAATTCAGTTCCTGCCAGCTGGTGCCCATTAAATCGGTACTCAGTAAAGGAGCCTTATCCACCTCTTTGGTAATTACATTTACAATGCCTCCCATAGCTTCAGAGCCATATAATGATGAAGCCGGCCCTTTCACTATCTCGACCCTTTCTACCATACTGTTAGGAATACCGCTAAGTCCATATACCGTAGATAAAGCACTTACTATTGGCATACCATCAATCAGCATCATGGTATAAGGTCCTTCCATACCATTGATATGAATATCTCCGGTATTACACACATTACAGTTCAGCTGAGGTCGCACGCCATTAATCATGCCTATGGCTTCAAATAAGTTTGGAGTAGGATTTTTCTTAAAAAGTTGCGGCGTAATGATCTCAACAGGCACCGGACTCTCTGACCTGCTTACCTCTTTCATTGTGCCTGTGACTACTACCTCATCAAGCGTTGCCTTATCCTCTTTTAACTCTATCATTAACACTACTTCGGCACTACTCACTTGCAAATTCATAATGTAAGTTTCATAGCCTATACTGGATACGCGAAGATTGTACTCTCCAAAAGGAATATTTCGCAAAGTAAAATTACCTGAGGCATCCGCAGCGGTACCTTGAGCTATTGACTGTATATATACATTAGCAAAAGCCACCCCTTTGCCATCAGATTGAACCTGCCCATTGATAACCGACTTTTGAGAAAATCCACTAAATCCAATTAGCGTTGAAAAACATAAAATATACCACTTCATATAATAGGCTTAAATTATTTTTAAATAAAATTAATTTATTTTTTAGGTTTATCTAAATTATAATTCATAATTATTGAACATGATAATTTAATAGCCATCATTGATTTTAACTTATTTTATCACATAAGTAATAGCAATATGATTATCCAGGCTTTCTTAGTTTAAAAACCATCTAATTTTAACTAACTTATTAATAATCAACCCAATTACCCTTTTTAATAATTTTAAAACATACCACTAAACAAAAACGAATTATGAAAAAGGTATTATTTTTTAGCTATGTAGTTTTATTGCCCCTACTCTTCTCCTGTGGCTCCGATGATGACGGAGATACCGCAACAGCCAATGGCACCGTAACCTACGACGGCAAAGATTACAGCCTGACTAATGGATTCATGTTTGATTACGGCGCTGAAGACGGGCATTACAATATTGACTTCACAGCACACGATGGCACAGCAAATATCGCCGATGAGACAGTAACGGGCACCGTAACAGTTTACTCTGAATTATATTCGCCAGGAACATCTTTTCAGACAGGCACCTTCACATACATGTCTTTTTTTGATGATCCTGAAGCTGATGATTTTTACTTCTACTCTGCATCTATTACTATAGACAGTGATGGAAACGGTAAAATTAACGAAGACGATAACACCTATTCGGCCACAGGGGGCACTATTGTAGTAACTGGCGGTGGTGACAACTACACTCTTGTTTATAATCTTACTTTAAGTAATGGAAAAAAACTTACCGGAACTGTTTCTGGCAAATTCGCTACTATTAAGCTCTAACATAATATAGTTATCACCCTGAAAAAGAGACTGCATCAACAAACAGTCTCTTTTTTTATTATCCACTATGTCTGAATTTATAATTAATTGAACATCCCTTGTACCATGCGCCAAATCTTTCGATATTTGCGCCCGCAATTTAGAAACTCTATACATTGAAGTTGTTTAACAACATCGACATTGATAAGCCTACGGGCATATTTTCCAGATGCTTGGCTTGGATGCTTGACAAGGGACTGTTTTTTATTAGCCTCATCGCTTTTATTAGTGTGATAGTAGAAGCAGGCTTTAAGCTACCAGAATGGGCTACTGACAGTATCCAATTCTATTACTTAATCTGTATCTTCAGTTTTATTGCCACCTTGTCTGTAAGGGTAATAACTACTTTTCTGTACGGTAAGTCGACAAAAAAGATACTATTTTCTGAATATTTTTTATTCGCCATATTGGTGATTATTCTTTTCTTTCACTGGTTAGTGCCTGAAGGAGAGGAAAGTAAGCTGATCATTGGAGGCATCGCATCAGACCTTTCTATTATCAGGTTTCATGTTATAGTGCTTTTTATTATCGAATTTTCCAAGCGCTCATTGCAGTTTCAAAAGCTTGATCTTAACCCAGCAGTACTTTTTACAGGTAGTTTCTTATTACTGATTTTGATAGGCACTTTGCTGCTTATGCTGCCTAAGGCTACCAATAATGGCATTTCTCTCATAGACGCCCTTTTCACATCTACCAGCGCAGTATGTGTAACCGGCCTTGCTGTGCTAGATACATCTAAAGACTTTACTCACTTTGGTCAGGTAATAATACTTATACTCATTCAAGTGGGCGGATTAGGTATAATGACCTTTACCAGCTTCTTTGGCTTTTTCTTTAAGCGAAATTCTAGCATAGAAAACACCCTTTTCATCCAAGATTTTATTAATGAAAAGCGGATGAGTAAAATTGTAGGGACTACCCTAAAAATCATTGGTTTTACTCTCTTCTTAGAGCTTTTGGGAGCTATACTTATATTTCTAACCATTAATGAGCAAATGTCAGAGCCCGGAGAAGCGGTGTGGTTTTCTGTTTTCCATTCAATATCTGCCTTTTGTAATGCCGGATTTTCTACTCTTGCTCAAGGATTATACGACCCTGTAGTAAGACAAGTTTATTCACTACACCTAATCATTTCAGCACTTATTATATTAGGAGGAATAGGATTTCCTGTGATATTTGATGTATACAATAGCTTTAAGTATACCTTTTCTCAAAGGTTTTATGACTGGTGTGGAGAGAGTAAATATCGACATAAGGGCAGGCATTTAACGGTACACACCAAAATAGTTTTAGTCACCACCACAGCGTTACTAGTAGTAGGATTTGCTGCTTATCTGTGGTCTGAGCAACACAATACTCTAGCGGGATTATCGTGGTATGAAAAAATAATAGTATCTATTTTCGGCTCAGTAACTCCTCGTACCGCAGGTTTTAACACCGTAGATATGACTCAATTAGCCATGCCTACCATATTAGTTTACCTGATACTCATGTGGATTGGGGCATCTCCAGGATCTACCGGAGGAGGATTAAAAACCACCACTTTTGCGGTAGCTGTATTGAACACATTGAGTATAGCGAAGCATAGGCCAAGAGTAGAGTTATTTAGAAGAGAAATAACCAATGAATCTGTAAGAAAGGCCTTTTCTGTAATCATTATGTCTTTCTTAGTAATAGGATTATCGGTATTTCTGGTTACACTTTATAACCCTGAAATGCCACTGATAGCAGTAGCTTTTGAATGCTTCTCGGCTTTTAGCACAGTGGGCTTAAGCCTGGGCATTACTCATGACTTACACATGTTCAGCAAGATAGTAATTATAGTAACCATGTTTATAGGCCGCGTAGGTACCTTAACCATACTTGTTGCTTTGATAAGGAAGGCTAAAACACATACTTATCAATATCCGCACGAAAGTGTATTTATTACTTAATAGCATTTAATTATGAACTACATTGTTATAGGATTAGGAAATTTCGGATCAACCTTATCTGTAGCACTTACAGAGATGGGGTTTGAAGTAATCGGGATAGATAAAGACATGGATAGAGTAAATGCTTTTAAGGATAGCATTTCTCACACTATGCGTATGGATTCTGGAGATAAAACAGCCATGGAAACTTTGCCTCTAAAAGAGTGCGAAGCTGTAATAGTTTGTATTGGAGAAGATTTTGGAGCCTCCGTGCTAGCCACGGCCACGCTGAAAGAGTTAGGAGCCAAAAAGATTATAGGCCGAGCTATTTCAGACCTTCACCGTACTGTAATAGACGCTATTGGCGTGCATGAGATTGTAAGTCCGGAAAGCGAATCTGCCACCAGGCTGGCTAAAAGGCTACAATTAAAAGATGTTATAGACTCTTTTGAGCTTTCTCCTGATTATAATATTCTGGAAATTGAAATTCCTGAGCGTTATGTAGGCAAGACCATCTTGGAAAGCGATTTCCGTAGCGAGTACAATCTTAACGTAATCACTATTATAAGAAAGGTGAAGAAAAAGAATATGCTAGGTCATGAAACCTATAAAAAACAGGCATTGGGCGTGGTGTCACCAGAGACAATGCTCAATAAAGATGATATCTTAGTGGTATTTGGTAGTAATAAAGATATCAAAAGAGCCTTTGAATCTGGAGACTAATACCAATGTCTAAAGCAAAAAACAAATAAGGAAACACTCGGCCTATACAAGACCGAGTGTTTTTTTATTCCCTTTTTAATTTACAATACAGACTAAAGGTTTCTCAGCATGAAAACATTAGCCGTTCCTTTTTTACCTTCATTACTAATGAATATACTTTTTCCATCAGCACTGAAAGCAATTCCTTCTGCTTGCTTAAACTGATCTTGATTAAGTCTCACTAACTTTTTAATAGATCCATCCTTATTCAGTATTATTAGCTTCGCCTTTCTGCCATCCACAATATAGAGCTCTCCCGTGATAGGATGAATATCAATACCAGAGGGATTAAAAACTTTAGACTTACCCTCGTCATGATCTCCCGCAAAAACTTGATCGTTAAAATAAAGCTTTACTACAGGCTGAGGCAATAATTCGCCTTTTTGAATATCAAAAGCATAAACCCCTTTGTATTCATCTCCATTAGGATCCTCGTCTTTTACTACCAGAAACAGGCGTTGCTTATCTTCAGAAAAAGATATCCCTTCTACATTGTGATCTTCATTCAAAAAGGTAGAAATGGTTGTAGTTTTATGGCGCTCATTTTGCCAATCAGTGATTTGATAAATAGTGCCATCACTCTTTACCACATAGGCTATGTTGTCATCACAAGCTAAACCTTCATAATCTCCCTTCCCTCCAAATTTGATTCTATTTTTCACTTCTCCTGATTTTGTATCAAAAGTATACAGTATACCATCTTCATCCTGGATAGCAGCGAGGGTACGCTCATTTACCCAGGCCAATCCAGAAATCTCATCTAATTCTTCAGGAAGCAACCACTCCTGCTCCACCTTTATCTTTTCAGGCTTACTCTGTGCTATGGTAGGCATATACTTCATCCATAAAAATACTGCCACCAATATCACACTAGAGCAAAAAACCAATACCGGTTTCCGCATAGCTATTATATTAATCCCAATACTCTACACTATCCGTTTCCTTACCGGCTTCATCAAAAACAAAATGGTCAGGTGTAGAATTTTCAAAGTCTACCATGTAATAGTTAGCCCCACCTTGCACGAGTACATCAAGGTCATCTATAATTTTATCTGGATAACTTTCGTTAATAGCTCTACCTACTTGCTCGGGAAGTTGATTCACTGTGATCTCATACTTATAGCGGATCAATATTCCATCACTAGATAGTTGAGCCTCATAATCAACCGCATCGATCTCAAATTCTACCTCATAAATACTTGCTAAAGCCTCCCATTCTACTTTAGCTGCTTTAGGAAACTCATTATTAAAGGTGGTTTTTACTTCCTCTGGTACCTCTTGCGGTTTCACATCGTCACCATCATCGCTATCACAAGACATAAACACCATTGCCATAGAGGCAAGTAACATCATCATTAAATTCTTCATAGTTTCATTATTAATTGTTTCTGCCACAATTATAAAATGAGAAACCGGAAAGAATTGGGAATAACTATTTGATCAAAACAATTTCAAAAATATGCCGATTGGCAAATCGGTAATTAATTTCATAATGATATCGGTCTGCTATGGCTTTTACTATAGATAGGCCCAGCCCTGTAGATTGACTGGCCGCATTAGATTTATAGAATCTCTTAAATATTTCAGTAACTGGTAAAGGTGCTTCTCCTGAATTCTCTATAGTAACAATATTACCCGAGATCATCACTTTCACGTGCCCCTCCTTATCACTGTGGTTTATTGCATTTTTGATAAGATTATTAAACAGCGTATAAACCAGCTCGGCATTAGCATGTACTACAACTTCATTAGCATAAATTTTGTCAACCTCTATTTCTTTATGCTCAAACAATGCTTGCAGATTGAGTAGAATATCATCTATTGTTTGATTAACTGTTATCTTTTGAGCCTCTTCAAATTGACGATTTTCAATTTTGGCCAACAAGAGCAGCGATCGGTTTAGCCTTCCCATACGGTTAACATTATCCATAATTACTTTCCATTCCTTAAGCTGGCTATCACTAAGGTCACCTTTTTGAAGCAAAAGCTCCAATCTACTGCGAATAATGCCCATGGGTGTTTGCAGTTCATGAGAGGCATTTTCTATAAATTGCTTTTGGGCGGCATAAGCCTCTATATTAGCATTAAGCATAGTGTTCACCGACTCATATAGGGCATTGAATTCTTCAATTTTAGAATCTCCTTTTATCTGCTCGGGCTTGTCTAGCCTAAAGCCAGAAAGTTGTTTTATGAGATTATAGAAAGGCTTCCATATTTTCTTTAATAAAAGATTATTAAGAATGAGAATAGTGGCTAATACTCCGACATAGAGCCACAGCAGGCCAAAAGCCAAATCTTCAATCAAATCATCTTCCTCTACCATGGAGGTAATCAACCTCAGCTCATACCATTTACCATCTCTCTTAAACACAGTAGTAAGCAGCCTCACTGGCTCAAAATCTTGCTCATTTTGCATGAACATAGTAGTATCTGAATATATATCCCGATAGGCTCTATCTCCTGGATCTACTATAGGTTTGATCGTATAATAACCATCTTCAAATTCATTCTGACCTAACACAGACTTATCATTGGAGGCTTTTTCTAACACTAGCAACTTCTGATTTTCCAACCCATCATCCATGCTATCATAAATTTCATCTAACAAGGCATAATATAGCAAACCGGCCCACACTATCAGTATCAAAAAAAATACTCCCGCCAGATATTTGGTAGTATAATTAAGTAATTTCATAATACGTCGAGCTTATAGCCTACCCCATATATAGCCTTGATAGCAACAGGAGCATGGTGTAATTTGAGCTTTTTTCTTAGATTTTTAATTTGTGAATATACAAACTCATAATCATCCGCTTCATCCATATGATCTCCCCAAACGTGTTCTGCTATGGCCATTTTGGACACTAACCTTTTGTCATTCATAGCCAGGTACAATAATATATCGAACTCCTTTCGGTTCAGCTCTATCTGCTCACCATTATAATCAACCGTATGTTCTTCAGGATGGATACACAATCCTTTAAAATTCAATGCTTTATTACCTTCAAACCTTCTTCTTCTAAGTACTGATTTTACTCTGGCATGTAGCTCAGCCATATGAAAAGGTTTTGGCAAATAATCATCAGCTCCCAAATCCAACCCATGTATCTTGTCCTCAATAGCATTTTTAGCAGAAACGATAATTACGCCCTCTCCCTTGCCTTCTTTTTTTAGATGTTCCAACAAGTTAAGTCCATTACCATCTGGAAGGGTGATATCCAAAAGAATGCAGTCGTAGTCATAAGCACCTATTTTAACTAAAGCACTGCTCATATCAGAAGCATTTTCTACCGTGTACTCCTCCTGCCTCAAAGACTCGGTAATGCTCTCCAGCATATCTGGCTCGTCTTCCACCACTAATACTTTCATAGTAATATTCTTCTATAATTATTTGCCAATACTAACCTTTGCCGCTATTTTAATATAAAACCAAATAGTACCTTAAGGGTTTCTTGCCTTTCGAAATGCCAATCAGAATAAGGCAATGGAAAAACCTGAATGCCTGCCCTATGAAGAATCCTGTAGCGCTCCACACCATAAGCAGCTTCATACTCACCCGGATATCCTATCAGATCAATACCTATGTATTTATTATCTTTTTTTAACAACAAATCCATACTCATACCGGCCACCTGATAGTTCGGCCACATTTCTTCAATACCTTCTTGTGCTAATGCTTCTGAAACTTCCTCAAGAAAGCGATCGTGCTGCTCTATCTTTTCAGTCTTCTCTCTTAGTCTTTTTTCATTTATAGACTGAATATACTGACTAAATAATGATTCTTTTTTAAGTTCTTCTGGTTCTATAGATAGATACAAATATTGCCTTTGCCTTGCTCTGGTAATAGACACATTGAATACATCTTCTTTATTGAGGTGAATAAAGGCGGAATGATGGGTATTCTTATCTACCGTAAAAGACAAATGCATAATATCCCTTTCCTCTCCCTGAAAACTATAAGCTGTACCCACCCTTAGTTGATGCTTTTCTATTTCACCAATGCTAAATGCCTCTACTAAGAGATCTCCGAGGTAATCTACCTGACCTCTGAATGGAGATAATATACCTATGGAAGTAGCAATACCGGCTTCCAGACTTACCTCATCATCAATCAGCTTTCTTACTCTTTCAATTATAAGTTTAGCCTCTTTTTCATTATATCCGCGCTTCTCTCTCTTGCCTTTGCAAAACTCCACCACCAGACTATCTGGCTGGTGATCAGGGCGACTAGTCATGATATGGAGATTATTATCATAAAAGTGCTGGTTACTAAACTCTATGATAGGTTCTACACTACGAAAATGCTCGTCGAGCATAGCTATCTGCTCGCCTGACTGCAGCTTGCTCATTACCAAATCTAGTATACTCTTACCTCTATAGTTGAGGTGCTCAGGATTGATATCACCCAAACCATGCTTTTCTCTAAAAATATTTTGAAGTTCCGTTGAAAGAAAAGAGACATGCCTCAGCTGGCTCGGATCTCCTGCAAAAACCACTCTTTTCGCTCTTTGCATTAACGGAAGACAGCTGGCAATATCACACTGTGTAGCTTCATCGATAATGACTACATCAAACATTTCTTTTTTGAATGGCAAAACATCTTTTACATCCGCCATTTTTACTGCCCAAATAGGAAAAGCTTTAAGGATAGCATTAAAATCTATAGTAGAAAATAGCTTGAGCGTTTCAGTATCGCTGGCCAGGCCCAGTCCTTCCCTAAAGACTTTTATTTCATTCCAATTATGTTTTACTACTTGTAAAATCTGATATACATATTTCAGTTTTATCAGCTCCAGGGTCTGATCTATTTTCTGCGCATCAGCTTTACCTAGCTTCTCACTAAGTGCCCATACTGGTGTTTGATATTTATTTCTAAGATCAAGATATTCTGTTTTAAGCCAGTGCCATAGTCCCTCTCTCTTTTTGCTGAGATAATCTCCCCAACGCATTTCATTTTCTACCTCTAGAATAAAGTGATCTTCAAGTACTCTTGTGTTATCATCCAACAACCGCAGCTCTTCTTCAAGCTCTTTAATACGCTCAGATAACTGTATTTCATCCATTCTGCCTGTCATACCAAACTCATCCATCAGGTATTTAAGCTTATTAGCACGAGTAAGCAGTGTCTTCAAAAACCTCATAAGAGGGGTGAGATACCTCCGCTTCCTTCCTCCTCGTATCACACATCTATCTATACCTAACTGACCTGCTACCTTAGAAATAATGACATCTACCGCCTCATCCGTTCTAGAGGCTATAAGTACAGACTCTCCTCTGCTCATATGTTCAACGGCCAAGGCTCCGATGGTATAGCTTTTACCCGTGCCAGGAGGCCCTACAATCATAGTCATGGGATGCTCTGCTCCAGACTTTAATATCACTTGCTGGGCCTCACTAAGGATTACCGGAATTCTGCCCTTAGAATAATTATGAGAAGCTGAAGAAATGACTGGATTTTCATCAAGCATATGTTGAAGAGGAATAGAATACTCTTGACTAGTAATCATTTCTTTCAACTCATTAAGCACTCCCCTGGTATTGCTAGATTTAGGCACCACCCCCAGCATACTGGCAGGTACTAACTTTAAATCACCCTTCTTGCTTCTTTTTAATCCTGAAATGACCTTTTTCACCTCCGTGAGAGAAAGGTTATCAGGATAACCATAAAGGAGCTGCGCATCTACCTGATGAAAAAAAGTATTACAAAGCTCTATAATGCCTGCTATCTTGTCAAAAGGTATCAGGTCGTGTGGCAGGCGATCATGCAAGTGATCGTAAAGCTGGTCATTAGCTCCTGTTTCTGTAAGCAAATTTACTAATGGATAATTTATTTTACGAGAATCTGGCTTTACAGACAAATAAAAAAAGTCTTCTCGCTGCTCTATTTCAGCACTATAATAAACTAAAGGAGAGCATAATCTTTTTTGTTCGCCATTAGAATTAGTATAATACCCACAAACGAAGAAAGCTGCATATAGCAACTCCTTTTCTTTTTGGTAAACTTCAAGCTTTTTGCGAATGTTTGCTGCGACTTCATCTTCAAGTGGAATGATAGGAGCATCTCCCGTTAATAGCTCTTCTCTCCGCTCAATCACTAAGCGATTTTCTACCTTATTATTTAAAAAATCAAAAATGGAAAGCTCGCGATTATCTGACCTGTAACAATCAAAAAAATAATGAATTGCTTTTGACAATTGACTAGAAACCATGCTCAAAAGTAAGAATCCTCTATTAAAAGAAGGACTAGTTCAACTTAAAACTTGTGGTTCTTCCACACTCATAGTCAGAGAGCTATTAACAGTATAAAATAAACAAATCCGCTATTAATTTCATTTTCAGATCTATACTATTCCTATTGTTTCCAAATGAGCTTTGTATGTAAGCATAAAAGCTATTCATACTTAAAATTGATCTCCAAAAAATCAACTATAACCTTTTGAAGAGCATTATTCATTAATTAAACCAAAACAAGTGGAATATTGATTGGATAGACGAGATTAGAATCATAACAATATGTCAATTTAACGCAATTATAATCCATGTAACATCTTGTGTTTATTTGAACATTTTAGAGTTCCACTTGTCCTCAAAAAGGGGTACTTTCATAAACTAGGGAAAAATATCAGAAAGGATATGCAAAACGTTTTAAGTCTGTTGTTGATAGATGACGACCAGGATGAACATGACTTATTTTCTTTCGCTTTGGAGAAAGTATCGCCTGAGTTGGATGTAAGAGTTTATGGGGTTAATAGTGGAAAAGAGGCTTTTTCTTTCCTAGAGAAATCCAACACACCTCCACCTGAGTTTATTTTCATAGATCATAATATGCCCTTCTTATCCGGAAGAGATTGCCTACAGGTAATACGTTCTTTCCCTGGCATGGAATCATCAGTATGTATAATCTATAGCTCTGCTGAGCCTAGAAATGCCCATGAACTTCAATCATTAGGCGCATCTCACTTTTTTTTGAAGCCTGTTGACCTCAAAAGTTTCAGTGTTATTCTAGAAACTCTTTTATCGAAACAAAAAGAGCTACCATTTCTGATTACCTGATAATTTCAAAAACCGCCTCAGTGGGATTAATCGTTTTGTAATGAATAGGTAAGTTCAAAGTTACTTTGGTTCCATCTCTGTACTCACTTTGTATTTTAATACTACCTTCTAGTTTTTTAACCGCTTCTTTCACTACATAAAGACCTAAGCCAGCCCCTTCTCCCTGCTCAGAAGCACGGTAAAACATGTCATATATTTTAGATATATTTTCTTCTGGTATGCCTATTCCATTATCTTCAATAAATACCTTCAGCCGACTTTCATCCTCTAAAGCCTCTATTTTCACGCGGTTCATTGCCTTTTTATGATCAGCAAATTTCACTGCATTGACCAAAAGATTATTAATGATAACCATAAAACGATGCTTGTCGCCCCTCCATGAAAGCTCAGGGTCAATGTTCATCTCTAGTTTCACCCGATTCCATAAAGGTAAATAAGAAATACTGGTCCATACTTCTCCTACTAACTGTGATATACTTACCTCTTCTATCTCTATTTCGGTTCTAGAATTTCTAGAATATTCGAGGATTTGTTTGATGGTTCTGTCCATGAGACTTAGCCTGTCTTTAATGAGGTTAAAATACAATTCTAAATCGCCCTTAGAATTAGCCTCTTCCACTTCGTGCTGTGCTACATTAATAATACCTCCAATGGTTGCTAGTGGCCCTCTCAGTTTATGAGATACGCTATATACCAGATTATCAAGCTCGCTATTTATTTTTTTTAGATGCTCATTCTGTCGCACAAGTGATTTTTGGTATTCCTTTTTCTGCCTTATATTCTCATACTTCTTAAGAATATTTTTAATGGATACGGGTAAGCGAAATAGGCTATTCTTTAGAATATAATCATCTATACCCTTTTTGAAACAACTCACGGCATACTCCTCTGACACTGCCCCTGAAATCAGTATAAAAGGCACCTTAGTCCCCATATTTCTACATATTTCTAAGGCATCAATCCCTGTAAACTGAGGTAAAGAATGATCACAGACAATAAGACAAGGATGAAATTCCTTAATTGCCTGAATATACTCACCTTTAGTAATTACTCTTTTTATATTACCTCCCAACTCTTCTTTTTGAAGCTCCCTTTCGATTAAATTAAAATCGTCTAGGGAGTCTTCAACAACTAGTATTTTCAGTAAATTTTTTCCCATTGTATCTATTTAGCAAGAAACTATTGAAATTTTCTAGATCAAAATAATCAACATCTTGTTATAATACAATAAGAACCTCTTATATAATTATATTTATTTACATATTTTATTTAATTCTAATAGTATTTGAAATTAATGTTCTGTAAGTCCTTTCCAACTATCCGTTCTAAATGGTGATGCCGGCAAGCCTTCTTCATTATATAAATTAGCATCATCTGGATTATCCGCCCAGGCATACCTTACCGCCTTCGGCTCTGATACTTCGGGGCTATATAGGATCACCTTGTCTCCTTCTATCCTGGCTTTGGCCCAGTGAAACTGCTTATCAGCACCAGCTATGGCAAAACCTCTTACGTAGCCATATTTATCTTTAGTTGTAAGGCCGCTGCCTGTATTCGTAAACTTCAAAGCAACCTCATTTCCCTTTATTTCCATAGACTCATAAGTAGGCCCGGAATATACTATTTCTTTATTATACGCTACCGATAATGCAGCCAGGGCTAACCTCAGACCTACATCTTGTTTGTTTGTAGGGTGAATATCATCAGCCAAGCCTACATCTATTAAAACTGCCTCTCCTGTTTTGGGTAATGATAATGCCATATGTTGAGCTTCTCTTAGCTCTGCCCATTCACTATCCGTAGGTTTAGGCTTAGCAGCCATATAATTAGCTAGCTGTGCCCAGATAAAAGGAAAATCATTACCCCATTTTTCTCTCCAATTGCGTATCATGGCAGGAAACATAGTACGGTAATGATAGGCTTCATAAGTATTTGCCTCACCTTGGTACCAAATAGCTCCTTTAATGTTTAGATTAAGCAGAGGTGCTATCATAGCATTATAAAGTTGAGAAGGAAACGAATTAGGCCCTGAGTCTTTTACATCATACATGGCAGTAGTTACGGTAGCCCTGTATTGCCAATCTCCCACTAAACTTAATTTTTTACCATCTAAAGAAAGGTAAAACTCCTCAGGAGAAGCAGTAGTACCTCCGCCACCACCTGTATCGTACATTCTTATAACAATGGTGTTTTTCCCTTTTTTCAATAAGCCTTTAGGCAACTCATAGAACCTTGGCGTATTCCATCCGCCCTGGTCTCCCACTAACCTTCCATTCACATAGGTTTTGTCATAATCATCAATAGCTCCCAGGCTCAAAATGGCCTTCTGGTTGGTAGGGTCTCCATTTATATCAAAATCATAACGATACCATACTATACCATCTACATTGCCTATTACAGAATGCTCATAGGTACGCGGCATTTTTATCTCATCCCATCCTTTGGTATTGGTTTCAGGAGCATACCATTTTTCTTTTATTCCTGGCTCATCTTCAATCGCTTTTAAATAAGCTACTCTGTTTTCTTCCCACTTCTTAAGCCTCTTTTCAAACTCAGCAGGATCAAGGTCTTTATACTCAGGATCTTTACTCATAGTATCCCAGCTGGTCCAGGCTTGTACGTAAGTTCCTCCCCAGTTAGTACTAATAAGGCCTACAGGCACATCTAATTCTTTATTGATTTTTCTTCCAAAGAAATAACCTGCTGCAGAAAAAGAAGGAATATTCTCAGGTGTACAAACCTTCCATTCACCCTTCTTAATATTATTTTTGGGAGAAAAGCTTCTATCTTGCTCTACTGTAAGCAAACGTATATTAGGATAATTAGCATTTTTTATTTCCGTGGCTGCATTATCAACAGTACCCCAACCATCTATTGGCATCTCCATGTTAGATTGCCCACTACAGATCCAGACATCACCTATCAAAATGTCATTAACAACAATAGGCTCATCTTTACCTTTTACAGTAAGCGTATAAGGGCCGCCGTGAGTCATAGCAGGAAGCTCCACCTTCCACTCACCATTTTTTCCCGCTTTAGTACTAGCTTTTTCTCCATTAAACTCTACCGTTACATTTTCTCCTTTATCAGCCCATCCCCAGATGGTGACAGGCTGATTTCTTTGAATAACCATATGGTCAGCCAGCACCCGAGGTAATTTGACCCTGGCTTCCGCTATTAAAGTGCTCATCATAAATAAGATAAGTAGCAGACTGAGTTTTGTTTGTTTAGTATTCATAGTCTTTATAATCATGGTTTCTCGACCCTTTCATCTCTTGAAAGGTTATAATTAATTGAGTCCTTGAAACTATACTAAAACTAAAATAAATCAAAATACCGGGCTACGAATTATAGCCCGGTATCATTAAATGTTTTTGGTATAGGTTTATATAATGAAATATTCATCTCCCAAACAGAGATAATTTAAATCATATAATCAGGTTTTATGACCTACTAGCATCATCACTTCACAAGTACTTTGGAGCTAGGAATAAACATAACAGGACATTTGAATTTGTTAAAATCATTATCTTCATTCAAGTCCCACTTTTCCTGCAGCTTCTTTTGAATATCCTCACAAAGAACCACTAGATCTACATCAAACGTATCAATAGCTGAAAATAGCCTTTCTTTTACGAATCCTACTTCAGCCAGAAAGGTATTATTCACCTGTTCTATTTCAGGCATAAACGACTTTAATCGTTCAAATTTAATATTCGCTGCGGCCTCCTGCTCTCTTTTAAACTGAATTTTACTCTTTATACTCTCTTGGGCACTACCAGTAATCAATCGATAAGCATGTAGTATAATTAACTCACCTCCATGAGCTATAGCAATGTCTAATGCCACAGAAAGACACCTTATCGATGACTCCGAGAAATCAGTCGGGTATATTATTCTTTTAAACATAGCTCTGGCTATTCATTCATATAATTTTTTCACTAAAGTAAAATTGTTTTTTGGGCGTTATTACCCATGTGAATCAAGCGGTTTACTGATTTTTATCATACTTTTGGGTCAATTGACTAAACTTCTAAACTTAACTAAGCAGTGAAAAACGAACACCCAGACCCCTACAAAGCCGTTTTCGAAGCCTGCGAAGAGGGTATCTTTGTGGTAAACAAAGAAGGAACAATAGTGATGGCCAATAGAGCTTCTCATAAATTATTTGGGTATGAGGAGAACGAATTAATCGGTTTGTCTGTGGAATTATTAGTTCCTCCGGGTGTAAGACATACTCATGTAAAAGATAGGAAAGCTTATGAAGCTCATCCATCGCCCCGCCAAATGGGCCGTGGTAGAGATCTTTCTGGAAGAAGGAAAGATGGCTCTGAATTTCCTGTTGAAATCAGTCTTAACATGGCGCAGATAGAGGATGTATACCATACTCTCGCCTTTGTGATTGATATTTCTGAAAGAAAAAAAATAGAAGAAGCACTTAAAAAAAGTGAAGAACAACTGATTGTATATGCCGCAGAACTGGAAAAGAGGGTAACGAAAAGAACACAGGACCTGGACAATACCATCAGACAGCTGGAAAGAGTAAATGCTGACCTGGAAGATCAGGTACGTATAAGAAAGAAGGCAGAAGATGATACCAGGCTGGCACTAAGCCGAGAGCGAGAGCTTAATGAACTCAAATCTCGTTTTGTTTCTATGGCTTCGCATGAATTTAGAACTCCGCTTAGCACCATGCTTTCTTCCGCATCGCTCATAGAAAGATATAAAGAATCTGGAACCGAAGAAAAAAGACAGAAGCACGTCAACAAAATAAAATCGGCCATTAGCAATCTTACCAATATTTTAAATGACTTTTTGTCTTTGTCTAAACTAGAAGAAGGAAAAGTAGGTGTTGAAAAAGAAGATATTAAGCTAAATGAAGTGCTTAAAGATATCATTGATGACATGGAAGACATCTGCAAGGAGGGTCATAAAATAACCATTAATGCTGATAATGAGGATATTGTTTTTCATACCGATGAAAAAATTATAAAGAACATACTCATAAACCTGCTCAGCAATGCTATCAAATACTCTGAGGCGAACACTGAAATAACCATTACCCTTAAAGAAGATCCTAACCTGCTCAGTATTAAAGTAAAAGATCAGGGTATAGGTATACCAGAAGGCGAACAAAAACACATGTTTGAACGGTTTTTCAGAGCAAAAAATGCCACCAATATACAGGGTACTGGCTTAGGGTTAAATATTGTAAAAAAATATGTAGATATGCTCGAAGGAGAGATCACTTTCACTAGTAAATTAAATGAGGGTACTACTTTTTCGATAGATTTGCCGAAAATTGTATAGTTAAAAGAGTCTGACTAACGTGGAACTATGAGAAAAATTCTGATTATTGAAGACAATAATGAAATAAGAGAAAACATTGCAGAGATTCTGGAGCTAGATGGCTATGAGCCGCTTGAAGCCGCCAATGGAAAAGAAGGCGTTCAAATAGCTGTAGACCAACATCCTGACCTTATCATCTGTGATATTATGATGCCGGAATTAGATGGTTACGGTGTGTTACACATCCTAGCTAAAAAAGAGCAAACGGCTAATATTCCCTTTATTTTTCTTACCGCTAAGGCTGAAAAAACGGACATTAGAAAGGGTATGAACCTGGGGGCAGATGACTACCTTACTAAGCCTTTTGAAGATACCGAGCTACTAGACGCTATACAGATAAGGCTCAAGAAAACTGAAGCACTTAAAAAAGAATATAACAGTAGTGCTGATGGTCTTAATCAGTTTATCAAAGACGTCAAAGATTTTCATGACCTCAGTCATTTACATGAAAACAAAAAGCCTCGCTATTACAAGAAAAAGCATGATATTTATCGCGAAGGCGAATATGCAAATTACGTATATTTTGTAGCCAGCGGAAAGGTAAAAAGCATCCGTACTAACGAAGACGGTAAAGAGCTGATTACCAGCATATACACGGCAGGCGAGTTTTTCGGTTATGAGGCCCTTCTAGAAAACATAGAACACCCTGATAGCGCCGAAACCATGGAAGAATCAGAAGTGATACAAATTCCTAAAGAAGAGTTTTTCGACCTGGTATACAGCAATAGAGAGGTGTCTAGAAAATTCATAGAGTTGCTTTCTAATAAAGTATCAGAGAAAGAAGAAAAGCTACTTCATCTGGCATATAATTCCGTTAGACAACGTACCGCAGAAGCATTGCTTACCATTAGTGAAAAGTTTAACCCTGAACAGAAGGCTAACTTTGAACTATCAGTATCCAGAGATGATCTGGCCAATATGGTAGGCACAGCCACAGAATCAGTAATTCGGGTAATATCAGACCTGAAAGATGAAGACATAGTAGAAACCCGATCTGGCAAAATAGTAATTAAAGACCCTGATAAGCTAGTTCAGATCCAAAAATGGCATTTCGCAAGGTAGAGATCGTATTATCTGATCGTAATCAAAGCTAATACTGATGGTTGTCATTTGAGATTTTCTCCTAATTGGCCTTTTTTACGTTGCCTTAAATTCGAAATACCATGAAAATAATGAGCTTTGCTATTGGTTTGGCTTTGGCTCCCTTTTTTGCCAAAGCTCAAACCATACAACGGGTAACTATCCAACCTGAGAGTCATTTTTCACTTTCCGGAACATCCAATATTAATTCATTTAGATGTGTAATGGAAAATGCTTTCTCCAATAATCAGCTTAATGTCTGTTACAATCAGGAAGAAGACCAGCTAATATTTGAAAAGACAGGTTTTCATCTGGCCGTTGAGAAGTTCGACTGTGGAAATGCAAAAATGACACATGACCTCAAAAATGCCCTGAAGGCCGAAACATACCCTAAAATAGAGTTTGAATTATTAACCCTGGCAGGGCTTAAAGCCGGAGATTGTGAACCTGTAGCCGAATCAGTGATTAGTATAGCCGGACAAGCCAATAAGTATCTGCTTAAATATATAGTGAAGCAAATATCTGAAGACCAATATCGAATTTATTTAAATGCAGACTTTAACATGACGGATTTTGGAATAGCCCCCCCTACTGCTATGATGGGAATAGTAAAGGTTAATGAAATGATTTCCATTAACCTTATACTAAATGTTGTTATGAAATAAGACACTAACCTTTTTCATGCTGATTGCACCTTAGCTTCTTCCAGGTCTTCAGAAAAAAGCCAGAAGAATTTTTCCAGCTCCTGAAAATTCAAAGAATCTAAGCCCAGCTTTTCTTTAAGGCCTTTCATATCTGTTTGAAAAAGAGCATAATCTTCCAAGTATTCAGAAAAGCTCCTTTTAAAATGTTTACCCAAAATCCTGATCGCTTCGATATTAAACACAGGGTAATCATCTCTATTATGCCAGCAGCAATAAGTACTACAGAACGTCATGAAAGCCACTTTCTCTTTACCTTCATAATATGACATTAACTTATTGACTAATTGAGGATTACCACTTTGCAGATCTTGATCTATTTGAGAGCTCACGATGAAGGATGATAGCTTCCTCAAATCAGGCACTATTTCTCTAAGTTCTTCCGTTTCAATAGTGCTTATTTTTAAAATCACTTCATGAATTTCAACATTCTTGGCATGCATTTTAAAATATTGATCTTTTACCTTATCTCCAGTAAAATATCCCTTCTCTTCTTCAAAGTGTTCTAAATGTTTGAGTATGTTATTGGCCGCTTTCATGGTTTCTGGGTTTATTAATTTCTTTCTTTATATACAAAATTGATGGGAAGCACCATTTTCACTTTTACTGGTTTACCTCTCTGTTTACCTGGGCTCCAGGGGGCTGCAGATTTAAGCACTCTTACCGCCTCTTCGTCGCAACCTTTACCTATTCCTTTGAGCACTTCAAAATCGCTTAAAGCACCATCTGAATTAACTATGAACTGCACAAATACTTTACCCTGTACCTGAGCGGCTAACGCCCCCTTAGGATATTTTATGTTTTCGTACAGAAACTTCATAAACTCATTCATGCCCATTTTTGGTTCAGGTCTGGTTTCTACTATAGTAAATATCTCTTCCACCTCTTCTTCTTCGGGCTGAGTAAGCTGCATATTATCATAGTCTATTTGTTCAATGGCCTCTTCAGTGGTAATGTCTATATCAAAATCCAGATCTATATCCTCTTCTATTTCCTCCTCTACAGGCACCTCTACTATATTCGGCTGCTGAAGGACCTGTTTTGGAGGAGGAGGAGGTGCTTGCTCGGTAGGAGGTATCTCCAAGAGCTCATCTACCGGCGCATCTACATGGGCTACAGCTAATTGATCACCTTCGTCATAAGACTTCCATTCGAAAAGCCCTACCACGAAAGACATACTCACCAATAAACCAATACTAAAAAATAAAATTCTCTGAGATTTCATTTTAGCGTCTTTGCTTTTTTTAATAGCCATCAAATCGGCTATCATCTGAGCCTGACGAGCATCGGCTTCTACTTTATTTAAAGTATCTTCTGTATACTTATCAATGGTTTGTGCATAGGTTTTATCTGCGAGTAACATGGTAGTAATGTTTTATTTAAATCATACCTAAAGGTCTCTTTTATTATTGAAGATATTCATGACCTAAGGTTGAATAAATTATGACCTTCATAGCAGAAATAAGTGATAAAAGTCATGAATTACACCTACCCTTATCATTAGGTTCCTATGTCTTAAAAATTATCTTGCATACAACATTAAGGGAAGAAACAATGCCTCCCTTACATTTTTCACCTAAAAACAAAACCAAAATGAAAAATCTAAAAAGCATTCTCATCCCCATTGACTTTACTGATTCCAGTAAAAATGCAGTGAAATACGCCAGTTATATTTTTGATAAAGAATCAATCAATCTGGTAATTGTCCATGTAACTGAAAAAACGGTTTTTTCTCAGGCAGAAATAGAGAATAAGTTTAACACTTTCCGGGAGGAAACACTTACAGGCCTACCACATTATGAATTTCATATATATATAGGCAATCCTGCTGATGAGTTATTACGCTCTGCCGATGAACACCGCTCTAGCCTTGTTATAATGGGGCTTAAATCAGAGAATAGAAAAGAAAGCATATCTATTGCTAGCAAACTAATGAAAGACCTGGATTGTCCTATTATAGCTGTGCCTGACTTTTACACTGATTATAGATTAAAACGTATTGCATACGGCAATGATTTTAAAGAAATAAGAGTATCTCAGGTGCTGAAAGATGTAATGCAGCTAGCTCTTAAATTCTCTTCTAAGCTATATGTATTCCATGTAAATAGAGAAAAAGCTCCCGTTTTGGTAGATAACTCTGAAAACATCCTGGAATACTATCTAGAAAATATAGATCATGAATACGTAGCCATAAACGATAAGGATATGGAAAATGCGATCAACAATTATGTAGTAGAGCAGAAAATAGATTTACTGATTACGCTGTCTAGAGATCATGGAAGAAACAAATCTAACTCTGAAGGCAAACTGATTTATCAACTTGCGGAAAACACGAAGATACCTATGCTTATTTTATGCTAGCGAATAAAATCATACTATCATGCAAGCTTACTTTAGACAATCATTTGATTTCTTACATCGTAGATTCAATAACATTGCCTTTAATTTTGTAGCCCACATCTCTGCTCTTAAACTGATATTGTGCATAGCAATTCCGTTATTGGTGTGGGCTATGCCCTCTTCCTGGATACCCCTGGATAACCTGACGGTGACGCAACACAGAGCTATCTTTATATTTACCTTTGCCGCTATTTTCTGGATTATGGAACCTGTACCTATTTTTGCCACTTCGATAGTGGTAATCTTACTGGAGCTGGTCTTACTTTCTGATAGCGGTCTTGCACTGGCTTTCCTCAATCAGGAGGCCAGTGGCTTTGGCAATATTCTAAACTATAAAGAGATTATTGGTACGTTTGCCTCGCCCATTATCATCCTATTTCTGGGAGGATTCTTCCTCGCTATTGCAGCATCTAAATATAACTTAGATGTAGCCATGGCTCGTACATTTATTAAACCTTTTGGTTGCCAACCTAGATGGGTTATGCTCGGCATCATGAGTATTACAGCGGTGTTCTCTATGTTTATGAGTAACACAGCCGCTACAGCTATGATGCTGTCCATACTAGTACCTGTACTGGCCTGCCTAGACAAAGAAGACAAAGGTCGCATAGGATTTGTTCTCAGCGTACCTTTGGCAGCTAACATTGGTGGCATAGGTACTCCCATAGGCACTCCGCCTAATGCTATAGCCATGAAATACCTGATCGGTGATAATGCTATATCTTTTAGTACATGGATGCTCATGTGTGTACCCTTCGCTCTGTTTCTTATGTTTTGCGGATGGCTACTGATACTTTATTTATACCCACCCACTACAAAAAAAATAGAGCTTAAATTCAAGACCAAAAAGCAAGACAAAAGAGCCTCTGTCATAATCTATTCTACTTTTGCGGTTACAGTAGCCCTCTGGCTTACCGACTTCCTTCATGGTATGAACTCTTATATTATAGCACTAATTCCTATGGCGGTATTTTTATGCCTTCAGGTTATCAATAAAGACGATCTCAAAAACATTAGTTGGGATGTGCTATGGCTGGTATCAGGAGGCATTGCCCTGGGCTTAGCTCTAGATGCCACTGGCCTGGCAGCTGTGATAGTCAACAATATCCCCTTTGGAAATATGTCTCTGGCTATCATCTTTTTGCTAGCTGCTATTACCGGGCTAATTATTGCTAACTTCATGTCTCACACAGCCACAGCTAACCTACTCATACCTATTATAGCGGTGATAGGTACTACTGTACCAGGACTAGAAGCATTTGGTGGAGAAAAAGTATTGCTACTTTCCACAACCCTAGCCATTTCTCTCAGTATGTCTTTACCTATCAGCACACCGCCTAATGCTCTAGCTTTTAGTACAGGACTGATAGAAACCAAGCATCTGGCAGGAATGGGAATATTTATGGGCCTGATAGGTACTGCTTTGGTGTTTCTGATGCTATACTGCACTACCTCCCTCGGTTTAATTTAAAAGCATGAATGTGATTTTGAACCACCCTCACCAGTGATAATGACTGGTGGGGGACATACCCTCTACAGTCATGAAAATTTCTGCTCTTCTCTTAATACTTATTTGCTTGGCTACCGCTCTAAAGGCTCAGATTATTATCCCTTTAGATAGTGCTCAGAAACAATACTTAAAGATCTCAGGCTCTGGCCAGTTTTGGCTCAGACATACAGACCTTAACCCGGGATCATTAGTAAAGGAACAGGAGGAGTCTAACATTACAGACTTCTCTGTAAGACGACTAAGACTTAAAATCCAAGGTAAACTAAGCCATAACTTTGGCTTTGTGATACAGGGAGGACAAAACAATATTAACACAGCAAAAAAAGAGAAAACCTTTAAAATATTAGATGCCTATGGCTTTTATGAATTTAAGCCTTGGCTAAAAGTGGGTGTGGGCAAAAGTGCCTGGGTAGGCTTAAGCCGATACTCCGCCCCTGCCACGGCCTCTCAACTGTCATCTGATATATACTTCAGCACACTTCCTGCCATTAACATCTATGATGATATGATGAGAAGGCCTTCCCTTTTTTCTTACGGACAGGTGGGAAAAATAGATTACCGGATAATATTAGCCAAGCCGTATAACGACAGTAAACCCGTAACGCCAAAAGACAAACAGGCCACCTTTGCAAGTCAATACTCTGACTATCAAACTTCATGGTATATCAAATATCAGTTTCTGGATAAGGAGAAGCAGAGTTCATCTTTTGCTCCTCAATATTATACCAGTAGAAAACATATTTTCAACATAGGGGTAGGCCATCTTTATCAGCCAAGTGCTACCTGGAGCTTGCAGCAGCAAGACACTCTATTTCACAGCATGAATATGCATGGTATTGATATTTTTTCCCAACTGCCTATACACCCAAAAGTAGATGCTATTTTTTATGGCGGTTATATTCATTCTGACTTAGGAACAAACTTCATACGTAACATCGCTCCCAATAATATTTGCTCTGGCACTAATGAAATGGGCAGCTACAGCGGTAGTGGAAATGCCTATCCTGCTGCAGGCACAGGAGCTATTTTTACAGCACAATTGGCCTTCAATTATCATCTAACAAAATCAATGATCCAGCCCGCTATATCAATGCAATATGCTGATTATGATATTCTGGATGATGACGTTATTAATTATGACTTCTGTATTAATTATTATCCAGACATGAAGCACTCTAAGCTCACACTTGCCCTACAAAGTCGTCCTATTTTTGAAAGTAACGAAGGCCTTACACATTGCACTGCAAGAAAGAGCCTATTCCTACTTCAATATCAATTTAAATTTTAGCAAAAACTGACATTAATCACTAATTTGAATAATACAGGTCATGTTAGAAGTAGATTTAAATAACGACCTTCATATCAACAAACAAGGATAATAACAGATAAAATCAAGATAAGAAAACATAAACTGAAAAGACATAAAATTGAAGAAACACTTCGATTTTATAACTCATACAAGTCCTTAACCTTTTAAACATTCAATCAGATGAAACGTTCTAACCTCGAATCAATCTTTAAAGGCCTTAAATCTCTTGGCCTAGCAAATGCAAAAGGTGTTTTATGGAATCTCACTCCTGCCGAGTTGGTGTCTGAAGCCATAAAAAATCAAGAAGGTGTACTCACCAGCACCGGAGCCCTCATGTGTGACACAGGTAAGTTTACAGGACGATCTCCTAAGGACAGATATATCGTAGAAGATGACATTACCCGTGACAAAGTATGGTGGGGAAACATTAACATTCCCTTCGATTCTGAAAAATTCAATAAACTATTTGATAAAGTTGTAAGCAGCCTAGCCTATAAAAGACTGTTTGTAAGAGATGCCTACGCAGGAGCAGATCCTGACTTCCGTTTGAAAGTAAGGGTAATAGATACTCAGGCATGGCACAACCTCTTCTGCTACAACATGTTCATAAGACCTGAAAAAGAAGAGCTAGTAGACTTTGAGCCAGACTTCACTATAGTAGCGGTACCAGAATATATGGCTAACCCTGCAGAAGATGGCACCAGAGCTGCAAACTTCGCCATCATTAACTTTACCAGAAAAATTATCCTTGTAGGCGGCACAGGCTATACCGGAGAGTCTAAAAAGGGCATCTTCAGTGTACTAAACTTCCTCTTACCGGATCAACAAAACGTACTCTCTATGCACTGTAGTGCTAATATAGGAGAAGAAGGAGATACTGCTATATTCTTCGGCTTATCTGGAACTGGTAAAACAACCCTTTCTGCCGACCCTGACAGACATCTGATCGGTGACGACGAGCATGGCTGGTCAGAAAACGGTGTCTTTAACTTTGAAGGAGGCTGTTATGCTAAGGTAATCGACCTTACCAGAGAGTCTGAACCACAAATTTATGACGCCATTAAATTCGGTTCATTGCTGGAAAACACTCGTTTCATACCAGGAACCAGCATTGTAGACTTTTCTAACAAAGAAGTAACAGAAAACACTCGTGTGTCTTACCCAATTGACTATATCTCTGGTGCGTGCTGTCCTTCTACAGGAAGTCATCCGAAAAACATATTCTTCCTTACCTGTGATGCCTATGGAGTGTTCCCTCCTATCAGTAAGCTTACAGTAAGCCAGGCCATGTATCACTTCATCTCTGGTTACACAGCAAAAGTGGCTGGCACAGAGGCCGGTATTACAGAGCCGACCAGCGTATTCAGTGCCTGTTTTGGAGCGCCATTTATGCCATTGCACCCTACTAAATATGCTGAGTTACTGGGAGAAAAAATAAAAGAACACGAGGTGAACATTTGGCTTATAAACACCGGCTGGACTGGTGGAGCCTATGGTACCGGACACAGAATACCTCTGAAATACACCAGAAGAATGATTTCTGCTGCGCTAAACGGAGAGCTGGACAATGTAGAGTATAATGAGTTGCCAACATTTGGCCTTAACTACCCTAGCAGCTGCCCAGGAGTGCCAGAGGAGCTTCTTAACCCACGTAATACTTGGGCTGATAAAACTAAGTATGACGAAAAAGCTCAAATCCTTGCAGAAAATTTTGCTAGCAATTTCAGAAACTATGAATCATATGCTAATGATGAGATCATGTCTGGAGCACCTGCTTTAGAGCAGGTATAAGCCAGGTGAACGGTTGGAAAAACAAAACCCCGGAAAAGAACTTCCGGGGTTTTAACGTTTTATATAAAAAAGGAGTAAGTTTTATTTTAAAAAGGAGCGTCTTCTTCATCAGGTCCACTATAGCCGAAGCTTCCACCCCCGCCAGAGTTACCTCCATTGTCTTCATTAAGTCTACTTCCTAAAGTGATCGTGCCTGGTCCATCATCAAACTCAGCAGGTATACCCCCACCGCCAGGAAACTCACCACCAGCAAAGCCTCCCGGATCAAGATCAGAGAATTTGGTGTATTTACCGATAAACTTAAGACTGACATTCTCCAAAGAACCACTTCTGTGCTTAGCAATGATTACCTCACCCGTACCCGCTGTAGGCATTCCATTTTCATCTTCAGTAATACCATAGTACTCTGGGCGATAAAGGAACATTACCATATCCGCATCCTGCTCTATTGATCCAGATTCTCTAAGGTCGGAAAGCTGTGGTCTCTTATCTCCACCCCTAGTTTCCACGGCCCTACTCAGCTGAGAAAGAGCTATCACAGGTACGTTGAGCTCTTTAGCGATCTGCTTCAAAGCCCTTGAAATAGAGGCGATCTCCTGTTCACGGTTACCGCCACCTTTACCTGAATCCCCACTCATCAGCTGCAAGTAGTCAATTACTATGAGCTGAATATCATTCTGCGCCTTAAGACGCCTACACTTGGCTCTAAGCTCCAGAATAGACAGTGCAGGAGTATCATCAATGAAAATAGGTGCATTACTCAGCCTATTCGTCTTATGAATCAGCTGTTGCCATTCATAATCAGCGAGATTTCCTTTCTTAATCTTCTCACTCTCTAGCTCTGCCTCAGCAGAGATAAGCCTGTTTACCAGCTGCACAGAAGACATCTCCAGAGAGAAGATAGCCACTGCGTGATTAAAATCAACCGCAGCATTTCTTAGGGCAGACACCACAAACGCCGTCTTACCCATGGCAGGACGAGCCGCAATGATCACAAGGTCAGTTCTTTGCCAACCTGATGTTACCCTATCCAAAGCAGAGAAACCACTTGGCACTCCGGTAAGGCCATCTTTATGATTTTTCCTTTCCTCTAATTCCTGAATAGCCTGCGCCATTAACGAACGCATGTTATCATAATTCTTACGAATATTGGCCTCAGAAATTTCGAAAAGAGATGACTCTGTTTTATCTAACAGTTGGAATACGTCAGTAGTATCTTCATATGCATCATGCTGAATTTCAGATGATACTCGAATCAACTCACGCTTAATTGACATCTCAATGATTACACGGGCATGGTACTCTACGTTGGCAGCAGAACTCACCTTAGAGGTTAGCTCAGCCAAGTAATAAGACCCTCCGGCCACTTCCACCTTACCATTTTTTCTAAGCTGGTTAGCCACGGTACGCATATCTACGGGCTCAGAATTATTAAACAGCTCTACTATGGCTGCATATATTTCTTTGTGCGCGTCTTTATAGAAACTATCAGGCTTTAAAATATCTATAACCGTAGTAAGAGCATCTTTTTCTAACATAAGAGCTCCAAGCACGGCTTCTTCCAGATCAATCGCCTGAGGTGGCAGTTTACCCAGTCCTTCGTTTACATCACGATTCCCTCGATTGGACAGGTGCCCTACCTTAAAAGACGATTTATTTTCCATGTAGTGATTACTGATTTGATGACTATTTTTCTCTTTCCAAGCTCAAACGTAAAAAGAAATTTCACGACTACCAATTCAATGTTAGTTGCATAAAACTTTTCATTTCATTAACACAAAACATTTGTTCTTCAGTAGCTATAGGCTGTGTGCGTCTACACACTAAACAGTTTATTCACATTTATCCCTTGGTCTTTCCACATTTTAAACCCTAATATGTGGAAAAGTCAATTTTATATTCACAAAAATTTTAGTTATCAACACTTATATTCACATTAGTTTAAAGCTCGATTTTTATCTGCCATTTATAATTTTTATCTTAATTTTGAGCCTTAACCAAAGGATTTACATAACAGATATATGCAGAACATTCATTTTATTGCTATAGGCGGCAGCATTATGCACAACCTTGCTATCGCACTGCATAAAAAAGGGTACCAAATAAGTGGTTCTGATGATGAAATTTTCGAGCCTTCCTTGAGTAGTTTAAAGAAATATGACCTGCTGCCTAATCAGCAAGGCTGGAATCCTGACCTCATCACCAAAGATCTGGATGCTGTAATCATAGGTATGCATGCTCGAAAGGATAATCCTGAACTTAAGAAAGCAGAAGAACTAGGCGTAAAGATTTATTCTTTCCCTGAATATATTTACGAGCAGTCTCAAGACAAACAAAGAATAGTGATAGCAGGAAGCCATGGCAAAACCTCTATCACATCAATGATAGTACATGTACTAAAGCATTTTAATAGAAAGTTTGACTTTGCCGTTGGAGCTAAAATTGAAGGTTTCGAAACGATGGTTCAGCTTACTGATGCTCCTATCATTATTATTGAGGGAGATGAGTACCTCTCCTCTCCTATTGACAATACGCCAAAATTCCTAAAGTATCACCATCATATTGGCCTCATCAGTGGAGTAGCCTGGGATCATATTAACGTATTTCCTTCAGAAGAAATATATGTGAGCCAGTTTGATAAATTTGCTGATGCTTCACCCAAGGGAGGTACATTAATATACTGTGAAGAAGATCCTTTAGCTACGGTAATAGGTACAAAAGGAAGAGAGGATGTTCATGAAATATCATACAAAACACATCCTTTTATCATAGAGCATGGCACCACTTATCTAACAAGAGGTTCAGAAAACACTCCTATAAAAGTATTCGGCAAGCATAATCTTCAAAATATTAATGGAGCTAAGGAGGTTTTAAAGAAGATAGGCATATCAGAAGATCAATTTTATGAGGCCATACAATCATTTAAAGGGCCACAAAATCGCCTGCAGCTGGTGAAGTCTGGTGATAGCACTGCCATCTATAAAGATTTTGCTCACGCTCCTTCAAAAGTACGAGCAACTACTTTAGCGCTAAAGGAGCAATACCCTGACAGAGACTTGGTGGCCTGCCTTGAATTACACACTTTCAGCAGTTTAAACAAAAGCTTCCTTGCGCAATACAAAGGCAGCATGAAGTTTTCTTACAAACCTATTGTATACTATAACCCTGATACTGTAGAGCATAAAAAACTTGAGCCTATTTCAAAAAAGGATATTAAAGAAGCCTTTGACGAAAGAAATCTTAAAGTATTTACTGATATAAACAAACTAATGGCATTTCTGCGAGATCAGAACTGGAAAGACAAGAATCTGCTCATGATGAGTTCTGGTACTTTTAACCAGTTAGATTACGATGATTTAGCCAAAGAACTGATAAATTAATTTGCTTCATGAAGCTTAAACTAAAAAATCCATTAACATTTTTCGACCTTGAAACTACCGGAACCAGTGTGGTGAAGGATAGGATAATAGAAATATCGGTAGTGAAGGTAATGCCGAATGGAGAAACAATAGTAAAGACTAATAAAATTAATCCTACTGTACCTATACCAGCAGAGACCAGCGTTATCCATGGCATTTATGATGAAGATGTAAAAGATGCGCCTACTTTCAAGAGTGTAGCCAAAAGCTTTGCTCAGTTTCTTGAAGGCTCTGACCTGGCAGGCTTCAACATACTTAAATTTGATGTACCTCTACTGGTAGAAGAGTTTTTGCGTGTTGGAATAGACTTTGATGTAAGCAAAAGAAAGCTCATAGATGCTCAAAAGATCTTCCACATGATGGAGAAAAGAACGCTTTCTGCGGCATACAAATTTTATTGCGGAAAAGAGCTTACTGATGCCCATAGTGCCGAAGCTGATACTAAAGCCACCTTGGCCGTTTTAGAAGCTCAGGTAGAAAAATATGATGGACAGGAAGTGGTAGATAACCTGGGAAATAAGCTTGGTGTTATCGAAAACAACATGGAGACCCTGCATCAGCTTACCTCTACTAACATGGTAGACCTGGCAGGAAGGATAGTACTCAATAATGACGGTGTACCGTGCTTTAACTTTGGGAAGCACAGAAATAGACCTGTAACCGATGTATTAAAAGCAGAGCCTAATTATTACGAATGGATGATGAGAGGAGACTTCCCTCAAGACACCAAAAGGAGGCTTACCGAAATAAAACTTAAAGCCTTTTCATCTTTAAACAGATAAAAGAGCACTTTAAACTTAAAATAAAGCCTTTCAATTAATTTTGAAAGGCTTTATTATTCTCAATCACATCAACCGATTGGCTCAATCTCGCTGACTAGAGATAAACACATCATCAATTAAATATTTTGATTCTTTTTGCCTTATATCTGCTCCTGGCAAGGGAGGGTCATTCGTTTCATTTGGGGTGCTTCTGTCAGGTGTATTTCTATAACTGCCCGTTCTGAATGAAATACGCTCCACTGACTTTACTGCCATGGCTGCAGGTAGATTTTCTGCCAGCAATTTATCATCAACATAGACAGAATAGCTACCAATGCCATCAGCATTATAATTCACTCTTAATGAATACCATTGGCTTTTTTTATATGGAATCAAAGAGACCATTCTATCACCATTAAATGCTTTGATAAATCCATCCCCATCGAAGGATAACTGCACTGGTCTATTCCCAAATTTATCTACTATTTCTATTTCAAACATAGCGGTATCTGCTTCCTCCACTTTAACCTTAAAGCTGGCATTCACATTTTTTCCTTCCTGAAATACTCGAATAGCCCTTGCATAGTCATAAGGATCACTGTCTGTTAATTGAAGACACTGATTAGCATGAGTCTCTTTTATCAATTGCACTTTAGCCCATTTCGGAGAATATAAATTCCAATCAACAACAGCGCCTTCGGCAGTCATATTTTCGAAATCATCTTTTACATCCTGAGTCACTTCATATTTAATTGGAGTAGGAATACGACAAACCCACATATCTTCTTTGTTCATGCTATAGGTCATCCACATATCCGTACCGGGGGCATTTCCATTGCCAGGCAATATGCCTCGCATGTAGCAAGGACCAAAATCTTTCCATCTGCCAGTAAACCTTCTTGGAGGCACCTCTGCCTGCACTAATAACAGGTTATCATAGATAATACCATCATCGCTGGTAGTTATGGCCAAAGGAAATCGATACTGGGTCTGATCTATTGGGTTATAAGAAATAGCATACCTGCCATCTTCCGTCTGTTGCCCCCAAACTTTACCTCCAGACATCACAAAAGTAGATGCTTTAACAGGATCAGTAAAGCTAACGCCACCATCAATAGAAAGTGCCGCATAAGACTTCTTCCAAAGCCCTACTATTTTACCATCTTTTCGGGCGTACCAGTTAAATGCCTGATGAGATCTATCCAGATGATTAGGTGCATAAAAGCCATCCGCGCCATTGTCTTCTTCAAACCACTGCCAGGTCATTAATTTATCAGATAACAGCGCAGCGCAAGCTGCTCTAAATCCTTTATCTTTTGATTTTTTATAAAAAGGATAAGATGTGTTAGTCTCATTCCATTTGGTCTGGCTATCATATCGAATAAAATAAATAGGCCCCATGCTACCATCCTTATAAATCTCCCGCGCTACCCGACCGATACCATTTTCACCGAAAGGGTTTTCTGTATGTCCATAGAAGGCCACTGTTAGCAATCTGCCATTAGGTGCCACGTAAAAACCCATGCGTTGGTGCATCATATACCCCGTGGAACCCTTAGGAATATCAACATCCTTTGGAGCTTCATAAGGAGCAAATGCAACTTGAGGAAACCCCCAGTCTTTACCATTTTTCGACGTAACCAGCATAGTTTGCACTGGAGCTATATGCTCATCTGCTTCACCACTGATGTATTGTTGGTAAAACTGTCCATTCCAATAAGCCAGGTTCGATGCATGATTGTATGTCCAACCATATCCGTCACTCATGTCGGGGTTGGTTCTGTTAGCTCTTAAGGTTTGGATGTTCTCTACCCCTATGGCATACCTCAGTCCTGCCTCATGCCTAAATGGATCAATATGCTGACCTCCTACATACCTTATCGGCTCGTTCTCGCTCCCTGTTTGAGCATTAGCAAGCTGACAAAGAGTAATAACAAATATTAAAAAGCACTTTCTTAATAAACCTACCATTCCTAAACACTACGTTTTAATTTTCAATGCAGCACACAAGCTATACCAGGATACTTTCAAAAGATTCTTTAAGACTACCTGTAAGATCACACCAGAAATAAGCTTTTACTAATTCTGCTATAGAATACAATGTGTGCGTATTTAATGAGTGAATATAGACTAAGAATTTAAAGTCACCAAAAGAAGCTCATTAGATCTGCTCAAAAAAAGAACATAAAAAAAAGCCTATCCAAATTTATTGAATAGGCCACTTCATTAAATAAAATATCTTACCTATAACCTACTAATTCACAATAATTAGTGGGAACATGATGATCATAATAGTCATCTACGCTGAAATTGATTACAAGCCTATTACCACTTATCCTACCATTACCCTGAATATAATAGCCATCTACTCGTTGGTTGGGGATATAAATACTATTTCCATTGATCTCGGCCAAAACATCAATATTGGCTCCATAAAAGTTAGTAAGGAATACCTCATCACTATATTCACCTACAACCACGCGCATGTTATAGTAAACAGATTCATCAAATGTGCTACTATACTCATCCACCTCATAGTAACCTAAAAACTGATCTCTTGTATTAACTATTACAGGTACAGGTTCTTCCACCACTACCACATCACAACTAGCCAGTAAAAGAACTATGGGAATTATTAAAAGTAAATGTTTTCTCATGTCAGTAATCTTTATAATGATACTACATGAAAAACAATAATGAGGCCAACTTAAAAATCACTCATATAAACAACTGATTGTCTGAAAATTAAGATTATAAATTCCTAACAAATCGATCATTAAAATGTAAGCTTTTATCTTTTTTTACCTGTACTTTCAGTTGTGATAAAATATCTCCGTCTTTATCAGAAAAATAGATATGATAAGTATCTGGTTTAAGGTCATCAAAAATATCATCGGTGAACCCCAGGCTTAGCGTTAGCGTGATGGGCTTTTTAAGCCTTTTACTCATCACTTCTCCCCCTTGACCACTCATTACATTAACCCTGAATTCTTCTGGCTCTATGGAGGTGATATCAATAGCTAATTCTAAATGAGGCAATATACTATTTTCCAGTGTTCCATTATTTTGTTGGTACAAAGAAGCAGGCTTCTCCTTCAGCTTATATTCCACCTTCATATCATATGAGTCAGATTCTCTGAATGGAATAATAGCCTGCATGCCCGAGAGGACACAGAAACATATTGAATAAAACAGTAACATCCGTGAAATAGCGTTTCATATAATATACAAAAACTATTGCACAGAATCAATATAGAAAGACTACTGAGGCAAACTTTTGAACATCTGAGCGTATCTATTTATCAACTCCAGTGTGCCGCTGTCTACGTCATAAATAGAGTACCACCCTTGCTGCTCATGAGGAGGGTCTCCTGTGAAAGGATCTCCGGCATGCCATAGGCCAGCTGCTTTTTTGGGTCTGCCCTCTCCTGAGTACGACCAGAAATTACATCCCATAAGACCTTTATCTGCATTTTCGTAAACCTCTTCAAAAATGGCTATAAAAAACTTATTTCTATTTTCAGTAGTAGCCGATATCTCGAAAGAACCATTATCACGAGCCACTCCAAATTCTTCTAAGACTAATGGTTTATTCATCTTTTGGCTTAAAGCCAAGTGTTCATGTAAATACCGCTTTGCTTTATAAATGGCAGAATCAAGATCTTCGCTACCCTTAGAAGGATCATACCAAGCCCAGTTTTCTACCCAGATATGCATGGTTGCATAGTCTATATATTTACTTTGATGATCTTCCCAAAAATTATTACCTGCATGGTAGGTGGCCGTATTACCTTCAGAACCTATGCTTACCAAGTGGTTTTTATCCTTTTTCTGTATAAAATGCGCTGTCTCATCTACCCACTTACGATAAGCCTCAACATTAGTGTAGCCTCTCGGCTCATTGCTAAGCTGCCACGACATAATGGTAGGGTCATCTTTATATTTCACGCCACTAATAGTGTTTGTTCTGTTAATGATTATTTTAATAAACTGTTTATACAATTTATTAGCCTTTTTATCAGCAAAGAAAGAGCTGGTGTGTTTCTGGAAAAGGTTCCAGCTTGTATTTTCTACCGGAGGAGAATACACCATGGCTGAATCATTAGCCCATGCAATATACTGAGCCATGCCTCCACTCCATATCCAAAAATTATTAAGGCTTACAGCCGCGGTGAGACCTCTTTTTTTCATCTCTACCAAAAGGAAATCTAAACCTTGAAATACTTCTTCATCATACTCCCCGGCTTCTGGCTGTAAGGATGGCACCACTCTGTATGGCGCATCATTAGGCCCTTCTGACGCTCCAATAATTCTCAAATTGCTAATGCCTATTTGCTGCAAGTGATCCAGTTCGCGCTTCAATCGCTCCCTATCTCCGCCTTTACCAGGTGAACCCAAGTTCATGCCGTACCAATAGTTAGTACCTATAAAATAATAGGGTTCTCCCCGATGATACAATAGCCCGTCTTTTACGGCAACGAACTGCTGACTAAATCCATAGAATGAAATGAAAAATAGAACAAGAGTAGTTAGACTGGCTCGCTGATTCATAAGATGTATTTTTCCTCTAATATGGGGCATTATACACTTTTTGAACCATGGCCTATGTCACATTTTTAGTGGATATATTTTACTTCTGCTCCTCACTTATGGCTGTTTCCTCTTCTTCATCACTTATGCCATACTCTGAAGGATTAACCCCAAAATATTTTTTAAAGCAGCTTCTGAAATATTGTAAATCCTGAAACCCTACTCTATAGGTTACTTCCGCAATGGTAAACTCATTTCGCTCAATAAGCTGAGCGGCTCGCTTCAGACGGATGGTACGAATGAATTCATTAGCCGACTGCCCTGTGAGGGCTTTTAGTTTTCTATAAATCTGCATTCGGCTCATACCTACATCTTCACCAAAATCCTCTACGGAATAGGCGGTATTAGACATGTTTTTCTCTACACTTTCTAAGGCCTTTTCTATAAACAATTCATCAGCAGAGCTAAAAGTGACTTTCTTGGGCTCAATATTGAGGGTTTGGCTATCATTGAAATGCTTTCTGAGCTGCTCTCTGGTTGATATGAGATTTTTGACTTTTAACAGTAGCACCTGATAGTTGAAGGGTTTGGTGATGTAATCATCTGCTCCACTTTCCAGGCCCTCCACTTTATAGATTAAAGAAGTACGAGCCGTAAGCAGCACTATAGGAATGTGAGAAGTAGCCGTATTTTTCTTAATAGCCTTGCATAAGGCAATACCATCCATTTCAGGCATCATAACATCACTAACTATGATATCCGGCAACTCAGACTCCGCCAACGCCAGTCCTAACTGACCGTTCTCGGCCTCTACAATCTGATATTTATCAGCAAATATCGATTTGATATGTCTGCGTACCTCAAGGTTATCTTCTACGATCAGCAGCTTTTTAAGTGTGTCATTATTAGCAGGCTTTCCCTCTGGCAGGCTCACAGGCATAATCTCTGCTTCCAAATCAGTCATTGAGTGATAATGCCCAATATATTCACTATCCTTAAAGTTCTCAATAATATCAGCATCCGCAAAATGAGCATTCCCCTTGTTAAGAGTGACCGTAAAGACAGTAGTTTGATTTTGAACGCTATTAACAGCTATTTCTCCATGATGCATCTTCACTAAAGAGCGAGTTAGAGCCAGACCAATACCAGTACCAGACTTATCCTCGCCTTCGGAATAAAAACGATTAAATATTTTACCTATATTTTCAGGAGCAATGCCTCGGCCGTTATCTTCAATTTTTATAAAAACCTTATCATCTGTCTCTTCAAGTATAATCTTCACGACACCATTCTTAGGCACATGCTTAAACGAATTTGATAGCAGGTTAAATAATATTTTTTCAAACTGATCGCGGTCATACCACAATTTGATATTATCACTATCGCTATAAAACTCAAATTTCACACCTAACTTCTCTGCTAAACCTGTAAACATCAGCCTAATCTCTTTCACAAACTTCACTATATTACCTTCGGCCACTTTAAGGTTTAACTTACCAGATTCCGCCTTTCTAAAATCTAATAGTTGATTAACCAAACGTAAAAGGCGCTGCGCATTTTTATTGATAATATCCAGTTCGTCTTTAACATATTTACCACCCGTTCCTGAGGCTATGAGCTTTTCTACCGGACCAAGTATTAGTGTAAGAGGAGTTCTAAACTCATGTGATATATTAGTAAAAAATTTCAGCTTAGACTGGTTCATTTTCAAAACACTTTCACGCCTCAGCCGCTCCATTTTGATATCATTGATATAATTTGTTCTCACAATAACAAGATGCCTGAAAAGCAATAAAATGGCCATAGCCAGCATAAAATAAGCCATCATCGCCCAAAAGGTTTTCCACCAGGGCGGTGAAATATGAATGGCTATTCTTTTTGCATCAAGACCCCACACCCCATCATTATTAGTAGCCTTCACCTCAAACACATAATTGCCATATTTCAGGTTAGTGTAATTAGCAAACCGGCGCTGCGCTCCTGTATATTCCCAATTATTATCATATCCTACTAGCCTATATGCATATTGATTTTTTTCCGGAGCAGAAAAATGGAGGGCAGCAAATTCAAAAGAAATGGCATTTTCATCATAATGCAGGTTAATTTGCTCTGTCTCATTGAGCTGATTTTCAAGAATGACTCTACCATTAAACTCTTCGTTTGGCAATACTGCCTTGTTATAAATATCAAAATCTGTCAGCACCACCTTAGGCGAAAATGGGTTTTCGTTCACCTCATCTGGCTTTATAATATTTAAACCATTGTTGCCTCCAAAAAACAGCCTGCCTTTGGCATCTTTATAGCATACATTATTATAAAAAAAGCCTCCTTGAATACGGTCTCTTCTATCATAATGATGAACTGACTCAGTAGAATCCTTGGGATTGAAAACAGATATACCATTCCAACCTGAAAGCCATAACTTACCCATATTATCTTCTAGCAGACCTACCACTACTTCATTTTCATTACGACTAATCTCATGGTTTTTCCATTGGCCACTCTTCTTATCAAATTCATTCAATCCTCCTTCACTACCAATCCATAACCGGCCATTTTTAGTTTTATAGATAACATTTATAAAATCATTATTCAACCCTGCTTTTGATTGTCGGTATTGTGTGACATTTATCTTATCTCCCTGGTTTTCCATAGCTAACAGCCCCTTTCCTCTGGTTCCTACCCACAAGGTTTTACCATCTTGATACATGGCGACTAACGGCGCCTGAGATAGCACCGGCTCCCCATAATGTGTTACGGTACCATCTTCATTGATTTTATTGAGTCCTCCGCTCCAGGTACCTACCCACATGCCTCCATGATTATCACCCGCCATGGACATGATATAATTATCAGAAATTTGATTTTGTTTCGTTGAACTACTAAAATGCTCATAGTGGTTTACCTTCTGGCTATTTTCATTAATATAGCATTTGTAAACTCCATCACCAGCGGTGCCGATCCATACTACACCAGGCTCACTAACATCAATGGTTTGAATGAAATCAGTAAAATCATTACCCCCTTGAGAATCAATTTTATAATGTAAAAACAAATCCTTTATAGAGGAAGATTCTGTCTTATCAGGATCGAAAAGGAATAATCCGCCTCCCATGGTACTCACCCAGTATTTCCCGTCACTATTACCTTTTATTCCTGTTATTATGCTTCGGCTATCATCAAAGCTGCTGGTTTCAAAAAGCTCGAAATTCTTGTTATAGGTATCAAATTTATTAATCCCTTTTTTAGTACCTACCCAAAGGACTCCCGTATGATCTATGAGTAAACAAGTAACTGTATTATGACTAAGGTTAACTCTCTCATTGTAATTACCATAAAATTTTTTAAACTCCCGGGTATTGGGATCAAAAAGACTAATACCTGCCTCTGAACCCAACATTATGAACTGGCTACTCTTTTTATAAGTATAAAGGGTGCGTACAAAGCTAAACCGCAATGAACTTTCAGGGTATAGATAATTATGAATACCTTCCGAATCTAATAATTTAAGGCCTTTTTTTGTCGACCAGCATATTACCTCTTTTCCATTATTTTTATAACTGGTAACCTTATACACATAATTATTAGCAGGGCCATCATCCTCATTTAGACGATAATAATATTTATCAAAACCAGCCCCTATTGTGTTTAATTTCAGCCTATTAAGCCCTTTTTCTGTTCCAGCCCATAAGTTATTAGATTCATCTATAAACAGAGATGTGACGAAATCATAAGAAATACTTTTAGGGTCATCAGAATGATAAAAACGCTTAAACTCCTGTTTATTTGGATCAAAAGCATTGAGGCCGTGTTGAGTTCCAACCCAGATAATTCCATCTTTAGACTCAGTAATACTCCATACGTTATTGTTACTTATAGAATGATCATTAGTAGGGTCATATTGATATTGAGTGAAGTTACCCGTAGCCTGATCATACTGATATAGACCTCCTATTAAAGTGCCGATCCATATCTTACCGCCATGATCTTCATAGAGCGCCGTGATTTTATTACTACTTAAGGTAGTTTCAGTAACTCCTTTAGTTTGAAAGATAGTGGTGGTATAACCATCATAAAGCATGAGACCTTCCCAGGTGCCTATCCAGAGATACCCTTTCTTATCTTCTATCATACAATTGATAGACCGCTGTGATAGACCTAAGTTTTCATGCGGCTGATCAAAAACAATTTCTTTATTTAAAAGTGCGGAGGGCTGCCCTTTTACCACCAAAGTCAGTAAAACAAGAAATACCTTTAGAAGGAATGTAGAAAACGATTTCATAAAACCTAATATACAATCTAAGCACGAAAAAATGCAATGCAGATTGACTTATGTTATTTTAAATGCTCTATGCGACGTATTAACTCCATCATGGCCCTGTTATTATGATAAGGGCATTTCCATGGCCCTGCCTTATCTTCACTTTTAATAATGGTGCCTATTTTATTGCTTCTCCAGTGCCACTCGCCATCCTCCTTGTCAAGCAGAGTTTTTTTGATAAACTTCCAATTATTCTTTAGAGCTTCTATATACTTTGGATCAGGGTTTATTTCCCAGGCATTTATAAAGCCCACCAGGGCTTCAGCTTGAGGCCACCAGTGCTTATCACTATCCATAATTCCATTATTGTCTACCTTATTCATGAGAGCACCATCCGTATGCACACCCTCTTTCATTACTGCATCCACCATTTTCACTGCAGTGCCTCGGGCCTTTTCTATAAATATTTTGTCATTCAAAACCTCCGCCGCCTCACACAGAAGCCAACTGCACTCTATATCATGACCAAATGATATTTCAGAAGATTTAAGATTCCAGTTCTCATCAAAAAACAATTCTAAATGACCATTATAATTAATAAACCTCTCAAAGAATAATAGCAAAAGGTTTCTTAGCTGCCTTGCGAGCTCTTCATCCTGCCAAACTCTATATAGGTTAGTGTAAGCCTCCAGTACGTGCAAATGAGTATTCATGGTTTTTTTCTCATTAGCATCCTTTTCACTAAGCCGCAAGTCATCTATCTCACCCCACTGCTCGGTGCAGGCCTCCATATAACCATTCTTAAGTGCGTCAAAGCTATAATGCTCTATATGCCTGAAAATATCCTTAGCCCAATCAAGGCTTTTTTCATCTTTTGAGCATAAATAGTATTCTGAAAGAGCATAAATAGCAAAAGCTTGTGCATAGAGTTGCTTTCGTCTATTCAGCGGCTGGCCTTTATAATCAACCATCCAATATACCCCTCCAAAATTTTTGTCTATAAAATGATTAATGATATAATCATAGGCCCTTCTAGCCATTTCATGATAAGTTTTATTTGAAGTATATCGGGCTATATGAGAGAAGGTCCATAAAATTCTAGTATTTAGGATAACCGATTTATCTGCCTTGGGGTAGAGTTGATTTAAACCATCAATTCTACCATAAAAACCATCATTAACAGTATCCTTCATCCTCTGCACCCAAAAGCTCAAAGACCTGTGCATTTCTGCTTCAAACTCAGGTTTTGCTTCTTTCAACCAAAACAGTGTGTCGGCATCTTGCATCATATCTATCAATCAGTTTTAAAAGGAACTGCAGGCAAGCCTTCTTTATTGTATAAAGTAGCCTTAGGATTATCAGCCCATCCGTACCTGACAGCTTTGGGGGCATTTACTAGATCGGAGGTCACAATTACTTTGTTCCCTTTGAGCTCAGCTTGAGCTTTGTGAAATTCTCCATCAGCACCAGCAATAATAAAACCTTCTAACTTACTGCCTTTTACCATAAGCCCTGCCCCGGTGTTCACAAAACTGATCTCAGCCTTATTACCTGTAACCTGCATGCTGCTATACACAGGGCCGGAATAAACAATATCTTCATTATAAGCCACTTTTCGAGCTGCCAGCCATAATCTTTTCCCTACATCCTGCTTGTTCCTAGGGTGAATATCTTCTGCTACTCCAATATCTATTATGGTAGCCATACCGGTATTAGGTAACTCCAATGCTCCAGACTGTGCATCTCTCAAGTAAGCCCAGTCACTTTCTGGCTGCACCTCTACCCTCTGCATATAATTAGCCAGCTGCACGAATAGAAAAGGAACATATTCTTGTTTCCAATGCACACGCCAGTCGGTAATTAGGGCCTTAAATACACCTTCATAATATTCATGCTGACCGGCATTGTTTTCGCCCTGATACCATATAAACCCTTTAAGACCATAGCCAGTAAGCGGAGCGATCATAGCATTATATAAAAATCCTGGCTTCCAATGATAAAACTCCACATTAGGAACTTTAGGCTCAATGTCATTAGAATATTTCCATTTTCCTTCCAAGTCAATTTTTTCATCACCAGCCTTTAACCACACTTTTCCGGGCTTACCTATTCGCACCTTATTGTCCCAGCTATTAACTACTCTTATAGCTACCAGATTTTTTCCTTTTTTCAATAAGCCTGATTCAATTTCCAAAATAGCCGTAGTATCTTGCCAGCCTTCTTCTGCTATTAATTTCCCGTTAACGAAAACCATAGCCTCCTGCACCAGGTCTCCCAAGTATAATTGTGCTTTTTGAGGAGTATTTTTCAACTTAAAATCTTTTCTCAGCCAGGCTATATCTGATAGAGGATCATCAGTAGGCACGTCTACCTCCTCCCATTTATTATCTTTGTAAGAAATCAGTTGAGCCCCTGTTTTAATAGCGCCTTCTTTATCACTTATTATACGCCACTTTTCTTCTTGATTAGCTTCATTTTGTCTTACCTTCTCTTCCCAATCTATGTGAGGATCTAACACATGAGCAGCTTCTTCTTTATAGCCAGGGATACTTAACAATTTACGGGCATCTACCCAGGCCTCCGCCGGAGTACCTCCCCAATTACTATCAATAATACCCACAGGAACCTTCTTCTCCTGATGATTATGTTTGGCAAAAAACCAGGCTACCGCAGAAAACTCTTTAGCAGTTTCAGATGAAGCTTTCACCCATTTACCCGAAGAAATATCTGATTGAGGATCTGGCGCTAACTCATTAGCCACTTCATAATATCTGATATTAGGATAGTTGGCATCTTTTAGTTCCTCTTCCCAGTTATCAATTTTCCAACCTATTTTCCATTCCATATTAGACTGCCCTCCAGCTAACCAAACATCTCCATACAGCACATCTCTAAAAATTACTGTTCCTTCAGAAGTTACTTCTAACTCGTAAGGTCCACCAGCTGAATGGGGAGGAAGCAATAATTCCCATTTGCCATTGGCATCAGAAATGGTAGTAGCCTGAATGCTGTCAATTTTCACGTTCACCTCCTGATCTGGTGTATTCCACCCCCATATCCGCAGCGGTATATCTCGCTGCAATACCATATGATCCGCAAAAATGTGAGGCAGTCTTACTGATTGACTAAAAGAGCTATAACAAAACATACATAGCCAATAAGTCAGTAATATTATTCTCTTAGTCATCATTTTAAAAGTCATTGTTTTTCATCCATTTAAGATTCTTATATATCATCTCAGACCTCACTTCCACGCTTTTACCAGATCGGAGTCCATCTTCCGGGGTGTTTTTACAATAATCCACCAACCTTTCTACTGTACTGGTGGCTACATGCATTCGGGTATCAGAAGAAGCATAGTAAATAAATATATCTTGGCCACGCTGCACCCAGCCATTAGTGAAAACCACATTAGAAACGTCTCCCACTCGCTCTACTCCATGAGGCGCTATAAAGTGACCCGCTGGCCGGTAAGTGATTTTTGTAGGCTCTTCTAATGAGGTCATAAACATATAAAGTACATAACGAAGGCCTGCCGCAGTATTTCTCACTCCATGTGCCAGATGTAGCCATCCTTCCTCTGTTTTTATTGGAGCAGGACCTTGTCCATTTTTCACTTCATTGATGGTATGGTAGCGTCTGTCTTCAATTATAATTTCGCTCTTGATAATCGCGTTAGCAATATCATCACACATACCCCAGCCGATGCCTCCACCAGAACCTGTATCTATAAATCCATCCATAGGCCTGGTGTAAAAAGCATATTTACCTGCAACAAACTCAGGGTGCAGCACACAGTTTCTTTGTTGACTGGAAGAAGTCTTGAGATCGGGCAGCCTTTCCCATGATTTCAAATCTTTGGTGCGTACAATACCACACTGGGCTATGGCAGAAGAAAAGTCTCCGGGACCAGCAGTAGGATCTTTCCTTTCTGTGCAAAACAGGCCATAAATCCATCCGTCTTCATGCTTGGTTAGACGCATATCATACACATTCACATCCGGATCATCCGTCTCCGGCAGCAAAATAGGAAAATCCCAAAATCGAAAACCATCGATTCCTGTTTTGCTCTCTGCCACCGCAAAAAAAGATTTCCTGTCTACGCCTTCAACTCTGGCCACCAGTAAAATACTATCTCCTAAGCTAATAGCACCTGCATTAAAAACTGCATTGATTCCCTGCCGCTCCAGTAATAGAAGGTTACTCTCCTCATCGAAATCATAACGCCAATGCACGGGAGCATGCTCTGCCGTTAAAATAGGATTTTCATACCTTTCATAAACACCATTGTTTGAGCCTATAGGTGAGTTAATGGTACTAATCAGATATTCATGCTCCTCAATGAGAGCTTTAATATTATCTTTAGAATGTGTTTTCAACATGGTTGTTCAGTTGTTTTTAAGCTACTACCGTCTCTTCTTGCGGCATATCTAAGGTTCCTTTTTCAATTTCCTCTTCTAAAATCTCATCTTCTTTGTCCAGTTTATCATACCAGTTCTTTTTCAGAATAAGCATAGTGATAAATAAAATAATAACACTAATAAGCAGAGGTAGTTCTTCTCTTAAAATAATGTATATAGGAATGATGGTAAGAGATGTCTGCCAAATAATACCCACTACCACATTAAGAGCATTTCTTTTAAAATGTTGGTTTTTCTCAAAGCCAGGATCCTTAGCTACTACCATTTGATGTACAGGTCTCCAAAAGCCCCAAGGCCTTACACTTCTATAAAACTCTATCAGCACATTGTCTTCTGCCGGAGGAGCGCTAAAAGTACCTACTATACACCCAACCACAGAAACTAAAAGAGTAAGAGGAAAGTAATATAACGGTAATGTATATGGAAAAACAACAGGAAAAACCATTGAAGCGATAATACCTGCCGCCATCCCCCAGAAATAGCCTGCTCCATTAAACCTCCACCAGTGCCATTTAAGCACGTTAGCGGCGATGTAACCGCCGTAAAGGGCAGACACTATCCATTGCAGTACACTATTGATATCTTCAATGTACAAGCCTATAAGCGTACTTAGAGCCACCACTAAAAAAGATACCAGGTAGCTATAATTCATCAGCTGCTTTCGAGAGGCCGAAGGGTTAATATATTTCAAATATATATCGTTAATCAGATAAGCTGGGGCCGCATTTACTGTAGAAGCAAAAGTACTCATAAAGGCAGCCAGCAGGCCTGCCAGCAGAAGCCCCATCAGCCCTACCGGAACAAATTCGCTAATGGCCATAGGCAGCACTTTTTCAAAATCTACCTGATTGCCCATAGCCAGAAAATCATCTTTAAAAAAAACCAGGGCTAAAACCGTGAAGCCGGCAATCATAAAATAACGGGGCAGCAACAGCACCAAAGACACAAAACCACTCATCTTAGCGGCGTCAGATGGTTTCTTTGTAGCCAGTACTTTTTGCATATCAAAATTAGGAGCAGGACCAGCCATACTGGCAAACACCCCTTTAAATAACATCATCATAAAGAATATGGTGAAAAGCGAAAAGCCGTCTCCCTCAATTTTACTGTTCACTGAAGGTAAAATCTGAGTCCAATCCAGGTCTAATTGCCAACCAAAGAAAGGACTATCCCATCCTTCTGGCACCACACTCATCAGAGTATCATGACTTACCTTGTTCATGGCTATGATGCCTATCACAATGGCAGAGACAGTCATAATGGTGAATTGCAACACATCAGTCCATACCACAGACATGAGCCCTCCCATTACCACATAGAAAGTAGCCACCGAAGTAAGCACTATTCCATAGAAGTTGGGAACTTGCTCTGAAGTAAGATCAAAAGGCATATAAGGTGCTACGCTATCCCAAGGAAGGAATATTTCAATAAACTTCCCTATTCCTATAAATCCATAGCTTAAAAACCCCAGTGCACTAAAAATGGCAAAAACAACCACAATAATGTGCGACATGTGCGCTCCCTTTCCATTTCCAAACCGGGTTTTTATCCACTCTGCTCCGGTAAGCACATTGGACCTTCTCAACCATACTGAAAGGTAAATCATGAGGAATATCTGGTTAAAGACAGGCCACAACCAAGGTATCCATATGCTTTTAAGGCCATAAACAAACATCAGGGTCACCATCCACATAGTACCAGAGATATCAAACATACCGGAAGCATTAGAAAGGCCTAGCATGTACCATGGCAAAGTGTTACCTCCTAAAAAATAGGCGTTGATGTTTTTTGAAGCACGCTTTTTTAGATAAAGACCAATAACTATCGTAGAGAGCAGGTACCCCAGTATTATTAATAGGTCTAAGGTGGATAATTTCATTTTAGCAGCGGTTTATTCAGTTGATAAAGGTTTTGAATATCATCAGCAAAGAAGGTGTAATTACTCTGCTCAAACTGTTTAAAGTCTTCTGCTGCCGGATGTCCTTGGAAAGGTGTAAAAGTTTCTTCTTTAAAACGATTTCTCCATACAAGCATCCAGGCTATAGCCGGCGGATTAGGCGCCGATTGAATAGGTCTTAGAATATAGTCTGTAAACCATTTTTCATCTTTTACTCCAAATGAACCCGTTTCCGTAAGTGCTGCCACCTTACGCTTATCCTTAGCTAGTTGACTTACTGCCTGAAGGCTTTTCAGAAACTGTTGTTGTTGTTGTACTTGAGGGGTAGCAGTATTAGCACTATGACCTACATCCCAATAATTATCAAGGCCTATAATATCTACATAACTATCTCCAGGATAACCGTATAAATATGCTTCCTTGATATTATCAATATCTAACCTGCTTCTATCAGGAGAAAAGGCATATAAGAGGTTATGGACTTTTCTTTCATCCCTTAGGTAGGTTACTGTGAAACGATAAAGTTGAATATAATCTTCCTCAGAATTCATGCCTTTACCCCACCAAAACCAATTTCCATTATGCTCATGAAAAGGACGAAATATAAGAGGAATAGAAGTAAAAGGTCCTGCTTTACATTTCTTAGCAAAGTCCGCTACCTTATCCAGGTATTCTACGTAAGTAAAGTGATATTTACCCCCTGGAAGTATCTGCTTTACAGATCCTTGTTCCTTATCCCAGCTGTTATTACCATTAACAGGATTATTTACATGCCATGAAATGGTGTTGATACACCCCATTTTATAGGCCTTTTTAATCCAGCGATGCATAGATTTAAAATCTACTGTGTCAATATTAAAAGGTCTTCCTGTTTCTATAAAGCCAAGATCCCAGCCAAATACAGCAGGATAAGTTCCTGTTATCCTTTTTACATCGGAATCTTCTGGTTCATCCCACCAGCCAACACCATAGGCCAGGTCATCTTGGTGACCAAACATCACCCCTTTTTTAGATAATTTTAAAAGGTTCTCATATAAGATCTTTGTTTTTCGGGTAGCATTTTCATCCACCACATCCAAATTGCTCTTCTGAGCTTTTGATAAGGAAAAAACAATTATGAGAAAAAAAGTAAGGGAAACACCCTTAACCATAAATTTCATTCTTTATACTTTTTATTAGCTATATAAACATGCTTATTACCCCAAGGGTCATAACCACTATGACCAAAGCTATAAGCAGCTCAAAAGCAAATAAAACGTTGAGGTTCCTTTTAGACCTCCTCTTGATTTCACTTATTATATTGTATATGACGCTTAAAACTTTGTTCATCTAAGAAACAACTCTTTCAGGCGCTAAAGTGGATATTTTAAGATTGGGAGAGCAATGTGAAATTTCACATTTTGATTGGGTATTTATTTAAAAAGGCCCTAAAGTGAACTAATAGGCGCTTTCACAAAAATGAATAGCTGTAAAATAAAAAAAGGATGACTAGTATAGTCACCCTTTTTTTGATTTGAGTTTATTTCGAACTATTCGTTATTCTTTTTCTCTTGTACTTCTACTCTGATGTCTTGAGCTAGATTTTTCAACTCCTGCATTCCTTTTCTCACTCTAGTACCTGCAGCATTATTTCCTTTATTATAGAATTTGTCGAAGTCTCCTTCTAATGACATTACTAAATCTTTCAGTTGCTCAAATCTTTTTTCCATACTTGATAATTTTTTTTAAGGTTATTTAAAATTTTCTACAATTGATTTTGAGCTGGCAATATACTCAAAATGTTTATAATTCAACCAAAAACAGACTTATTTTTGATTTTTTAGCGGGTTATTGATATAATTTCTTCCCTTTGGTAAACTCCTCTATCCAATTTGTCTTTCACTGAGGCAAAAGCGTTGATAGTCTCTTCAACATCCTCTAGCGTGTGAGCAGCGGTAGGAATAAGCCTAATCATGATAACATCTTTAGGAACAACAGGATAAATAACCATAGAACAGAAAATATTAAAATTCTCTCTTAAGTCCATAGCCAAGTTAGCTGCCTCACCCAAACCTCCTTTAAATAATACAGGGGTTACAGGAGATTTAGTAGTTCCTATATCAAAGTTGTTTTCTTTCAAGCCAGATTGAAGTGCATTTACCACTTTCCAAAGGTTGTCTTTCAGCTCAGGCTGAGTTTGTAAAAGCTCTAACCTTTTTAATGCTCCGATAACCAATGGCATTGGTAATGACTTAGCAAAGATCTGTGACCTCAAAGTATACCTTAAGTAAGTGATGATAGACTCATTTCCACCTACAAAAGCACCAATACTAGCCATAGACTTAGCAAAAGTAGAGAAGTAAAGATCTATTCCGTCCTGGCATCCTTGCTCTTCACCAGTACCAGCACCTGTTTTACCCATAGTTCCAAAACCATGAGCATCATCTATAAATAGACGGAATTGGTATTTTTCTTTAAGAGCAATGATTTCTTTCAGTTTACCCTGATTTCCAGACATACCGAATACACCTTCTGTGATAACTAATATACCACCTCCTGTTTCGTCAGTGATTTTCTTAGCTCTCTCTAGCTGTTTTTCAAGGTTTTCAATGTTGTTATGCGGGAATACATATCTTTTTCCCATATGCAGCCTTACACCATCAATAATACAAGCATGAGACTCAGCATCATAAACAATCACGTCCTTTCGATCCACGACAGCATCTATGATTGAAAGCACCCCTTGATATCCGAAATTCAAAAGCATTACGGCTTCTTTATCAACGAATTTAGCAAGCTTCTCTTCCAATTCAATATGGCGTACAGTATTCCCAGACATCATTCTGGCTCCCATCGGATAACCTAATCCCCATTCAGCAGCCGCTTCCGCGTCTACTTTTCTTACTTCGGGATGGTTAGCCAACCCCAAATAATTATTCAAACTCCAGGTCAGCACTTCTTTACCATTGAATTTCATTCTTGGTGATATCTCCCCTTCCAGTTTCGGAAACATGAAATAATCTTTAGGGAGATGCGAATGCTGCCCTAGTGCTCCTTGTTCTACTTTTAATTTATCAAATAGATCCACTACTCTTAGTTTTTAGTTCTAAAACGTTCTGTTCTTTCAAAAAAACACACAAATCTAACACTAATACCCATCTTCTCAAAAGTGTAGGTTTATTTTAATTAAACCCTAATTTAGAAAATAGCAAATATTTAATTAGCATTGTGACTAAACCAATAATCGTCCTCTATGCCAAAAATCAATAAAATTCTTGTTGCCAATCGAGGCGAAATAGCATTACGAATAATACGCTCTGCTCAGGAGATGGGTATATCCACCGTAGCTGTATTTAGTGAAGCCGATCGTCAGGCTCTTCATGTACGTCAGGCTGATGAGGCCGTACTTCTTGGCCCTCCCCCTTCCTCTGAGTCCTACTTAAACATAGAGAAACTAATAGAAGTTTGCAAACGTTTGAAAGTAGACGCTATTCACCCTGGGTACGGCTTTCTTTCTGAGAATGCAGCATTTGCCAAAAGGGTACAAAAGGAAGGAATAATATTTATAGGTCCTTCTCCTGAAGCCATAGAGACTATGGGTAGCAAACTTGCCGCCAAGGCCGCTGTAGCTCAATTTGACGTACCTCTGGTACCTGGTACTGAAAAAGCCATAGATGATGTTGAAGAAGCCAAAGAGATAGCCAAAGAAATAGGTTACCCTATTTTAATTAAAGCCAGTGCAGGCGGTGGCGGAAAAGGCATGCGGATAGTAGAAAAAGAAGAAGAGTTTCAACCTCAGATGGAAAGAGCTGTAAGCGAGGCGAAATCCGCTTTTGGAGATGGATCAGTTTTTATAGAAAAATTTGTGACCTCTCCACGACACATTGAATTTCAAATATTGGGAGATCAGCAAGGAAATGTTATCCACCTATTCGAAAGAGAATGTTCGATTCAGCGAAGACATCAAAAAGTAATAGAAGAAGCTCCTTCTTCAGTGCTCACTGCTGAAATCAGAGACAAAATGGGCCAAGCTGCTATTAATGTGGCTAAATCATGCCAATATTATGGGGCTGGAACCGTAGAATTTATTGTAGATGATCAGCTGAATTTTTACTTTCTGGAAATGAATACCCGTTTACAGGTAGAGCACCCCGTAACCGAACAGATAACCGGGTTAGACTTGGTAAAAGAACAGATATATGTAGCTGAAGGAGCTCCTTTACGATACAAACAAGAAGATTTAAGCATCAACGGCCATGCCCTGGAAGTAAGGGTGTATGCTGAAGATCCTAAAAATAATTTTTTACCAGATATAGGTAAACTAAAGCTTTATAAAAGGCCACAAGGGCCTGGTATAAGAGTAGACGATGGTTTTGAAGAAGGCATGCAGATACCTATACACTATGACCCTATGATCGCTAAACTCATCACTTTTGATGAAGATCGGACCAAGGCTATCAGCCGTATGATTAGGGCTATAAACGAATATGAGATTTCAGGCATAGAAACTACGTTGGAATTTTGTAAATATGTACTTCAGCACGATGCTTTTGTATCTGGTAATTTTGACACTAAATTTGTCGAAAAATACTTTTCTTCTGATGTACTAACATCTGAATCTAATGAATCAGAAGAGGAAATAGCTGCCGTTTTCGCCAGTTTATTAATTGATACCAATACAAAAAGCAACCAGCAAGAAAATAAAAAAGGCCTGTCTTCTTCCATGACTAAGTGGAAAAGCAGAGCCAGAAAACAGTAAATTTAAGCATGGCCGAAATACAACCGTTCAGAGCCTGGAGGTATAGCTCTGAACTCAGTACTGAAATAGAAAATTTAACATCACCATTATTTGATGTAGTCTCCGAAAAGCAAAGAAAAAAACTCTATAACACCCTGTATAACAGTGTACACCTGTCTGTCCCCAGTGAAAACGACCAGGCATACTCTGCAGCCAAAAGGCTATCAGAATGGAAAGATAATAAAGTAATAGAGCAAGACCCTGTTCCGGGTATTTATGTTTATTACCAGCACTTCTCTCTACCGGGCAGCCAGAAAAAGTATTGCCGCAAAGGCTTTATCTGCAATATAAAAGCTTATGACTGGGATGAAAATGTAATTTTAAGACACGAGAACACTATTCCCAAAGCTGTCAATGACAGAATTGATCTGTTAAAAGCTACTGAACTCAACGTAAGCCCTACACACGGCTTATATACAGACAGCACCTTTGCACTGGAGAAGTATATGGACGAAAGTATGAAAAGTCCCTTATACGAAACAGAAGATTACCAGGGAGTAAGAGATGTGTTGAGTGTAATTCATGACAAAGAAGTCATAAAAAGGTTTATGCATGTTCTCAAAGAAAAGCCGGTGATTTTGGCTGATGGACACCATAGATATGAAGGTTCGCTCCAATATCGTAAAGATAAAATGAAGGAAAACCCTCAACATACAGGTGATGAAGGCTATAATTTCCATATGATGTTCCTTACAAACACAGAATCTGATGACCTAAGAATTCTACCTACCCATCGTGTTATAAGTGGCTTACCTAATTTTGATGAAGCCGTAATCCTTAGCAAGCTAGAGGAAGATTTCACTATAAAACCTGTAGAAGAGGCCCATACTATTCATGAAGTGATTTTAGGCAAACCTTGGGCTTTTGGATTAATTTTCAAGGACAATGCATATAAAGTAAGGCTCAAGCCTGAGGCTCTTGACAAAAATCCTTGGGACTTCCCCGATGAAGTTAAAAAGCTAGACCTAACTATAATGCATTATTTTATCATAGATAAGGTATTAGGAATAGAAGGAAAAGATCAGCGCTCATCGGAGAATATAAATTTTGAAAGAAGCATAGGAGACTGCCTTACTCAAGTAATTACAGGCAAAGCACAAATGGCCATTATTACTAATGAAATCTCTATGGATGATGTGAAAAAGGTTTGCTACAGTGGTAAAACTATGCCTCAAAAATCAACCTACTTCTACCCAAAAGTTATATGTGGATTTTTATTTAGCTCTATTAAAAATGAAGAATTTCGACCGATCCCTGATCCTTGCTTCTAAGTCGCCAAGAAGACAACAGCTCATGGAGGCCATGGGCTTTCAGTTCGAAGTACGCACCAAAGAGGTAGAGGAAACTTATCATCCAGACCTGCCTGCTTTAGAAGTAGCTCCTTTTTTATCAGAAAAAAAAGCCAACGCCTTTCTACCTGAGATAAAAGACGAAATAATCATTACCGCTGATACGGTAGTTATTGTAGATGGAAAAGTTTTAGGCAAGCCTGCAGACTATGATGAAGCATGTAATATGCTTAGGTCTATGTCTGGTAAAAGTCATACCGTTTGCTCTGGGGTATGCATAGCTGATAAGGATCAAAAACACATCATTTCCGATATTACAGAAATAACATTTAAAGAGCTTCGCCACGAAGAAATAGAATTTTATGTAAATAACTACAAGCCCTATGACAAAGCCGGAGCTTATGGCATACAGGAGTGGATAGGCATGATTGGTATAGTTAATATGCAAGGCTCCTACTATAACGTGGCAGGCCTGCCGGTGCATAGAGTTTATGAAGTACTTCACTCCAAGTTTTAAATTTTGAAGCAAATATTAAAGTACCTGAAAATACACCTCAAAGAGGATTTTCAGGCATCATACTACCTGGCTATTGCTGCTTTCTTGGCTATAGCTATGTCTTTAAACTATTACTTCGATTTTGAAGATTCAGTTCTAGACAGTTATTACGGTAAGAGCATAAGACTATTTTATTATTTTCTATTTTATTGCTTTGCCTATTATTCGGCCACTATTATTATGGCCTATTTTAAAAATGAATGGCACATTTTTAAGAATAAGGAATATTGGATAAAAAGCTTACTCATTTTAACTATACTAGCTGTTGATACCGCCTTTCATTACCACAACATACTTATCAAGGAATTTATGGATGTGGCACTTCAGTATTGGGCATCAAGAGTTTCTAAAAATCTAGTCAATATTTTCACAACCATTATCCCCTTAGTTCTTTTTTATAAATACTATGACACTCAGCAAAAAAGCTTCTATGGACTAACAGTTAAAGGCTTTAACCACAAGCCTTACCTTTTTATACTGGTCGTGATGATCCCTTTAATTGCACTGGCTTCTTTCACTGACAACTTTGCCAACCACTACCCTCTCTACAAAAATAATTCGGCCTATTATGCCTTACAATCACCCAAATGGGTACCTGCTATTATTTATGAGCTGGCCTATGGTTGGAATTTCCTTACTATAGAGCTTATGTTCAGGGGCTTTATGATACTAGCACTATGCAGTATCTGCGGTAGAAATGTAGTTCTCCCCATGGTGGTCACGTACTGCTTCTATCACTTTGGTAAACCTGAAGGAGAAGCCATCAGCTCTATTATTGGTGGATATATTCTCGGAGTAATCGCCTTAGAGAGCCGCAGTATATTCGGCGGCGTTCTCATACATATAGGCGTAGCTTGGTTAATGGAGTTTTTTGCGTGGCTGCAAAAGCTCTAAACGACTAATCAAAAGGCAAGAATTTTTCATGAGTATCCATATCATAATATGGAATCTCTTTATTCAACGATTCTCCGTTCATAACCTTTTCGTATAATTTCAAAAAGGAGTCAGTCATCTGTTTCACCGTAAAAACATCCATCACTCGTTCATGAATTCGCTGTGGATCATAACTTCTATTTTCTTTGATATGATCTATAAGCTCAGCTGATATATTAGAAAGACAACCACTCTCTTCATCTACAATTTCAGGAATAGCCCCATAAGGAGTAGCAAATACAGGACAGCCAAAATACATACTTTCTGTTATGGCTATACCAAAAGGTTCGTGCCATATAACAGGAAAAAGAAGCCCCCCAGAATCATTCATCACTTTATTTTTAGCCTCCCCTCCTATCATACCATAGAAGTGCATTTTAGGGTCGATAGTAAACCTAAAGCCCATGTGAAAGTTCACCCTTGAACCACCCAACACATGTAAGTGCCGACCAGCCTTTTGAGCCACATGGATAGCTCCCTTAATATTCTTAACACGCCATGCTGCCTTACCTAAAAAGTGTAAATGGTTTTTCTTCTTAGAAAAATCAGGTTTACCATAGTCGTCAGGGTCTAAGCCGTTATAAACGAAGCATTCCGCATGATGCCTCTTAGCATGATTACCTGAAACAAAAACTGTATTTTTATCATAAGAAGCCGCCTTTGTGTTCGACTCCATATGGATAAGATACGGAACAGGCAAAGGTTCTTGTATAGGAATATAAGAGTGCACTACATCAGTACCCTCTGGAATTTGGTCTACCAAGCTGACCTCACGATTGTAAACTTTTACATCTGCAAAAGGACAGGATGATCCTTCTCCCACTAAAAAAGTAACATTATGCCCCTGACTTACTAATTCCTTACCCAGCCACCAAACTATTCTCTGTATTCCTCCATACTTTAGTACAGGAATAGGCTTGTCAAATACAATTAAAATGTTTAGTTTCATTTACTGTTGCTTCTCTATTCCGAATGGGGTTTTTGTTACTTTATTTTTTCTTGTATTTCTTCTAATAGCCAAATTAGCCTCTAAGGATTCCTTTGTTTTATATCCTCGAGAATGATCCAAATGCAAGCAAATAGCCCTGTGTCTTATTTGTTTGCCTTTCACTCCATAGTTCTCTAGCCTTTCTCCAATTTCTCTATCCGGCCCACCATATCTCATTCGCTCATCATAACCGTTTACACTGAGCAAGTCCGCTTTGTATGCAGAGCTATTACAATTATTAAAAGAGGCATTAGCCGGGGTAATGAAATCAAGGAAATTAGCCCATTTACCTTGAGCTCCTAACTTTCTAAACTGAGAAGTTCCATGAAAACCCTGACTTTTCAACCACTCTATATCAAAACATTTTTGAGACTTAATATCTTCTTCTGTAATAGCCTTGCTCACATCCATAGAAAGTTTGCAGTACCCTCCTGAAAGAAATCTTCCTTTTTCCATAAAAACAGCGTGGGTCTCCACAAAATCGGCACGAGGGATACAATCTCCATCAGTAAAGAGTACATAATCGTACTTGGCTTTTTGTATAGCCACATTTAAAATGGTTTGTCTCCTATACCCTTCATCTTCATGCCACAGGTGTACAATATCTAAAGGCGACTCTTTTTTGAATCTTTCTATAATCTGCTGCGTCTCTTCTCCACTTCCATCATCAGCAATTATTACTTCAAAATTTTTGAAAGTTTGATTTTCATAACCCCAAAGCACCTTTTCCAGCCATTCGGGCATATTATAGGTAGCCATGATAACTGATATTTTTTTATCCTGCATCATTTTCTTTTTTCATTTCTATTTAACTCCCACAACCTCAAATACTTCATAAAATTAAGGTAAGCAGTTAGTCCACTAAATATAAAACCATAATATCCATCTAAAAATCCCAATCTCAGTACATATTTTCTAAAGAACTTATACCATGGATTCAGTATAACATGAATAAAAAAATAGACTTTTTTACCTTTTCTATATTTCGCATTAGCCGCAATAATAGCAAACTTTTTCACCTGATCGTAATGCTCTTCCAAATTTGCATAAGCATAATGAAGAATATCATGCTTAACATGCTTAATGGTAGTAGTCTCATCCATGACCACTTTGTCGTGAGGATTAGTTCCTCCCCAATGCCCCTTATTTCTATCCCACAACCTAAGTTTGGCATCAGGATACCAAGATCTTTTTAACCAGGCTCCGCAATAATTATTTGACCGATTGAAGCGATATGCATCATATTGCCAATTGAATTTCACCTGTTTAATGAAGCTACTTAGCTCTGGAGACAGCCTTTCATCAGCATCGAGCGCTAAGATATGATCATGAGCGGCCTGCTGCATAGCATAGTTTTTTTGTTCGATATGGCCCTCAAAAGGTTGCTGTAGAAATACTACTCCTAACTTTTTGCAAATTTCAGGCGTTTTATCGGTGCTGTATGAATCTACAACAACTATTTCATCTACTACATCTTTAATAGACCGAATGCAAGCCTCTATATTCCTTTCCTCGTTGTACGTAATTATAACGCCTGAGATCAGTACTGGATTTCCCAAAATGAATTATACGTTTATATCAATCTTACAAAAGTAATATTTGCCAGCCATCTTTCTAACTTTTTATCCAATAACAAAAAAGAGTTCCACTTTTCAGCAGAACTCTTTCTTCAATAAGGGTAATAATTCAGTTTATATTAAGGTTTTTCATCTCCACTTGCATCCGTCTCCTCATCTACAGCTATTGGCTTCCCATCTTCCAAACGTTTAGATACCGCTAAAAATGGACCACTAATTATTTCTTCGCCATCCTTTATTCCTTCTACAATCTCGATATTTTCATAATCGCTGATACCCGTCTTCACTTCTCGCATTTTCGCAATTCCGCCTTCATTAACAAATACCACCTCCTTTATATCATCTTTCCCTCCTTTGGACTTGCCTCTATCAGTGGCCTTTTCACCATCCTCACCATCATCTGTTTTTGCTTTTTCTGCATCACGTGTGGTTACTGATGAAAGTGGCACCGCCAGCACTCCAGATTTACTGCTGGTAATAATATCAACACTGGCCGTCATGCCAGGACGGAAAGGAAAACGGTTGCCTTCCTTCACTAAATCTTCATAAGATGAATTCAATATTCTAATCCTTACTTCAAATTCTGTAACAGCATCTGAAGTAGTTTTCTCATTAGCAGTATTGGCTATGGAGGTAACCAATCCTTTAAAATCCTTATCGAGATGAGAGTAGGCATCTACATCTATAATGGCAGTGTCTCCTAAAGATACTCTTATGATATCATTCTCATTCACATCTACACGCACTTCCATTTTATTGAGGTCAGCAATTCTCATGATTTCAGTTCCTTGAAATTGCTGTGTACCAAGAACGGTTTCACCCGCCTCTACGTTAAGCTTAGATATAGTGCCACTCATAGGTGCTGTTACCGTGGTTCTTCTTAAGTTTTCCTGAGCCTGACTTAAAGATGCCTGACTACTCTTTACAATATATCTCGCTGCTTCCAATGACTTCTGTGCCGATTTATAATCATTCTTAGCTACGGCATAGCTTTGTTCTGCTTGTTGCCAATCTGCATCAGAAATCACTTCTTGATCATATAGTTTTTTCTGCCGTTTATATTCTAATTCCGCTGTTTGCAAAGTGGCCTCCGCTCTTGACAAAGAGGCCTCTGAAGAAGCTACATTGGCTCTTTGCTGGTTTAACGAAGCTAAAGATTGCTCCACTGAAGCCTCAAAGTTATCAGGTCTGATTTTAGCCAAAACCTCACCTTCACTTACAGAGTCCCCTTCCTCAATATTCAATTCTATTAACTCTCCAGAAACCTCCGGACTCAGCTTCACTTCTACCACGGGCTGCACCATACCAGATGCACTTACTTTTTCGATTATAGAAACTTTTTTAGCCTTAGCCAGTTCTACTTCTATCTCTCCAGAATTGCCTATTATACCCGCAGACTTAGCTGCAACCAGAAAAACTACGAGTAGGATAAGCCCTCCAATTAACCAGTATAACCACTTATTTGATTTTTGATTCTTTGCCATTGTGATTTAAAATTCTATTTTTTTACCCTGATAAAAGTCTAACACTTTGAGTTTAAAGACATAATCATATTTAGCTCTTAGCAAATCAGATTTTGCTTGAAAAAGATCATTTTCTCCTACTTTATAGTCTGTAAAATTGGCAGCTCCATTGTCATAACGCTGCTTTAAAACACGAAATGATTCTGTTCTGGCTTCCACTTGAACTTGAGAAACTTTGTATGATTTAGCTGCGGCCACCACATCTATGTAGGCCTGCTCTATATTTTGCCATAATTGATATTTAGCATCTTTGCTGTTAATCTCAGCTCTACTTCGGTTGATCTCCGCTCTCTGTATAGAAGCCCTGGCTGAAAACCCATTGAATATGGGTATGTTTAGACTTAAGTTTACGTATTTGCTCAGGTTATCATCTATCTGATCTCCAAAGGGATAGCCATCATAATAGGTTCCGGATGTTTGAGTACGTGGCTGTTCTGAAATAACCGGTGTATTGGTTCCTTGCACGTACCCTATTACAGGATTTGGATCCAAAACAATGGGATCACCTCCATCAGGAACAAACCTCGGCTGATCTGATACATCTGAATATCTTGTGGTAAGACCTCCGGTTAAAGTTAATGAAGGATAAAGATACCCTCTTGAAGCTTTTACAGCATATTCCGAACTTTTGACATTTAATTCCGCACTTCTCACACTAGGCCAGCCGTTCAAAGCGGCTTCGTATATTTGAATAGGAGAAGCATCCATCACTGGCTCAATAGAAGCTGTATCAATTTCTGGAACTACAATATCTATTTGCTCTTCCGGAGGCAACTGCAACAGCTGTTTTAGTTGTATTTTGGCACTGGTATAATTGTTCTCTGCATTTACCACATTCAGTTCATTAGTGGCTTTCTGAGCCATCAAGTCCAGTAAATTAGATTTAGGAAGAGCCCCAACCTCCACCTGTTTTTCTGTTCTTTCTACCTGCTGATTAGTACTATTTAACTGCTTCCTAGCATTTTCTAATAATTCTCTTGTAAACAAAACATTTATATAATAGCTAGAAAGCCCGAGTACTACATCATTTTTGGTGGTTTGAAAGGTCTCCTCTGCCGCATCTAATGAATATTGATTTTGTTTTACGGTATTTTGAAGGCGAAAACCATTGAATAGAAGAATAGAACTACTCAAACCAGCATTTCCAGAGGCTATTCTCTGATTTTCAACGAATAAGTTCGTGGTAGGGTCAATAGACCTACCCCAGCTATATCCATAAGACGCGTTACCATTTAAATCAGGATATCTAGCCCATTTAGACTGGCTCATTTCTACTTCCTGAGATTGTAAATCCAATAAAGATCTTCGAATATTTAGGTTATGATCCATAGCATGATCAATGCATTCTTGCAGAGTCCACCTATTCACCTTTAATGTATCTTGTGCATACGTACCGACACTAATCAGCACCAATAAAATCAGCAATCCTGTTGCTCTCATATGTATTATTTTTATAAATCAATATCAGGTATATATATCACCTCTTTCACCCATTTTAAGCTTCTTATATAAGCCAGTGTAACATCTTTAAGACCACTATCCATCTCTATTACAAGACATGCCTGAGCGTTTTTACCCTTTCGGGATACAGACATAGTAGCAATGTTACAATCATCATGTGAAAGAATATTGGCTATATAAGCAATGCTTCCTCTCACATCATCAGCTTTTAGAATCAACGTATGAAGGTTCGCTGAGAAATTAGCATTAAAACCATCGAACTCAGCAATATTAATTACTCCTCCGCCCTTACTTTCTCCTATTACCTCAACTCTTCTACCCTCTTTCTCTAATATCAGCTTTATGGTATTCGGATGATATACAGAGGCATTTCCTACGGATTTAAAGGTATAATCCATCTTTTCCTTTTCCGCTATCTCCAATGCTTCCTTTATTCTTGGATCATCAGTTTTAAAATCCATAAGACCTGCTATGATAGCCTTATCACTCCCATGGCCCTCATAAGTTCTGGCAAAAGAATTATAAAAAGTAATTACTGATTTTTCAGGTTTCCCTCCTAATACCCTAATGGCCGCTCTGGCTATACGAACTACCCCTGCAGTATGAGAACTGGATGGGCCGATCATTACAGGGCCGATCATATCAAATACACTACTCTTCTCTGCCATATTCTTAATTTCAATATTAATGATAATTTTACTGCTATATTATTTAAAAGTATGAATGGTTTATAACCATTATAAGATTCCATTTCGGATGATGAACTATTAAAAGAATCAGCGAATGGACTCCAAAAATACATGGAACCTGATATATTCAAAACATGATCGCACTCTTCAACAATAAATGGGTAGACAATAAAATTTCTTTAAATATGTCTGACAGGGCAATACAATTTGGAGATGGTCTATTTGAAACCATATTGTACTCAAATAACACCATTCATCGTATTGCGATGCATCTGGAGAGATTGAAACAAGGATGCGATGCCATGCGAATAAAGCTTCCTGATTTTATTTCAAATATAATTGTTTGTAAAAGTGCCATTGAAAAATTAATCCATAGAAACCAAGTCCAGCATCAAGACCTGAGAATTAAAATTATGGTTTGGCGGCAAGAAGCTAACCAAGCAGGATATTCGTCTGATAACACTTCTGCCCACACGCTTATCTTCGTAAAGCCCTATTCTATACACAATATAAAAGAAGAAATATCAGTAGGGTTGAGTAGTGAAGTAAAAAACCATTTTTGGAAAATGGCTCCATTTAAAAAGTTAAATAGCTTGCCTTATATTATTGCTTCTCAAGAAAAGGATGAAAGACAACTAGACGAATTAATTATCACCAACGTTAACGGAAATATTAGTGAATGTATTACTTCAAACATATTCTGGTATCAATCTGGAAGTTTCTATACTCCTTCTCTAAATACTGGCTGCGTAGCGGGGGTAAGAAGAAAAGAGTTTATAATTAAATTAAAAGCATTGAATTACCCAATATTAGAGGTGGAAGAAGGTATAGAAAGCTTATACAATGCGGAGTTTGCATTTATTACCAACAGCCTGTCGGTAAAAAAAATAGCTAAGGTTGAGAATTTTAAATTCCCGCACTCAGCTATTTATGAAAGTTTTATAAGAAAAATAGAAGAATAAATCTATACGGCTATTGGAGCTTTTATAGATGCCTCTGCTTCATAGTTTTCGATTGTAAAATCTTCGTACTTATAATCAAAAATAGAATCAGGTTTCCGGCCAATTACAAGCTTAGGCAAGCCTTTCGGCTTCCTGCCCAGTTGTAGTTTAGCTTGGTCCAGATGATTAGAGTATAAGTGCACATCTCCTCCTGTCCAAACAAACTCCCCCGGAGTGAGACCGCATTGCTGCGCAAACATATGCACCAAAAGTGCATAAGAAGCTATATTAAAAGGTACTCCTAAGAAGAAATCAGCACTTCTTTGATATAACTGACATGATAGTGCTCCATCAGCCACATAGAATTGAAATAAGGCATGACATGGAGGTAAAGCCATTTCATCTACCTCTGCCGGATTCCAGGCACTTACTATATGTCTTCTGCTATTAGGATTATTCTTTATCTGTTCTATAACCTGAGATATCTGATCCACCCTGCCACCATCGGGAGCCGGCCAGCTTCTCCACTGCGAACCATACACTGGTCCTAGATCTCCATTCTCATCTGCCCATTCATTCCAAATACTTACTCCATTATCATTCAAATACTTAATATTAGTATCACCACTCAGAAACCATAACAATTCATGAATAATTGACCTTATATGAAGCTTTTTGGTGGTTAGTAATGGAAAACCTTCTGCAAGGTTAAATCTCATCTGCCTACCAAATACACTTAAAGTACCTGTACCTGTTCTGTCTCCCTTCTGTGCTCCATTCTCTAAAATATCCTGCATCAAATCTAAATACTGCTTCATACCTTTAAGCTCTTACTATCTAAAATTTCACTATTAAATCAATTAAACTTTAAAGATAACAATTAAGAAGATATGACATGCTATTTCGTGGGCTTGGTTTTAAGGTACTGTAAATCAATGCAAGTAGTTTCAATCTAAAAATAAGGACTATAGTTGATTATATGATTTTATTTAGATAAACTGCATTCAATTATAGTGGTTTTAATTTTTTCATACGGCTAACATCAACCTAAACTACTATGATAAAGCATTTTTTCAGTCCGAAACGTCAAAAAATAATAGAAGCTGTTAAGGATTATTATAATGGCAAAATTGAACGAGTACCTTACACTGAGCGAGAGATAGCAGAAGTAGCGCGCTGGATTGAAGGTGTAGACATCCCCGATAAGGAAATGCTCATTGAAAAATTCAATATGATATTATTAATTAAATCAAAAAAATAAAATTATCATATTATGAGCTAAAAGCTTGCTGCAACTTATATTTTTGAGGTATGCGAAATAAGTACCTTTACCTGGTATTCATTTTAATCACCGGGCTTACCTGCATTTTTGGTTATCATCTAAAAGATCTCAAATTTAACTATGTCTTTGAGAGCTTCTTCCCTACTGATGACCCTGACCTAGAATATTATCAGAAATTTGAAGAGATTTTCGGTAATGACAATGACTATCTCCTCGTTGGACTATCTCACCACCCCTCTATTTTTGATAGTAGTTTTCTAAATAAGGTCAACGAGCTTACGGTAAAGCTAGAGCAAAATGATAAAATTGAAAAGGTATCTTCTATAACCAACTTTTATCAACCAGTAATAAGCAAAGCTGGTGTTTTCAAAATACCTATTCTACACATTAAAGATCCCTCAAGATTAAATACAGATAGCGTCAGAATTTTTCAGAACACTGACTTAAAGGAAGCCCTCATTAATGACAAGGCTACAGCCACTATAATTCTAATACAGCACCAAGCTATTACTGAAAAAGATGAGGCTGACCAGCTAGTTACTTCCACGGAAGACTTAATTGATGAATTAGATTTATATGATTATCATTTAGCAGGCAAAATCTATGCTCAAGGCATATTTATCAATACTATACAGAAAGAATTATCCATCTTTTTATCTGCATCGGTAATTTTAGTAATCTTATTTCTAACTATTACTTTTCGGAGCTGGTGGGCAGTTATTATACCTCTTCTTGTAGTATTCTTATCCACCATATGGATATTAGGAATTATGGGAATGACAGATAAGCCTTTGGATATACTTATGGTGTTACTCCCTACTATAATGTTTGTAGTAGCCATGTCTGATGTTGTTCATATCATCACTAAATACATAGAACAATTAAGGTTAGGCAATACTAAAATACAGGCAATAAAAATAACGGTAAAGGAAGTGGGCATAGCCACATTTCTCACCTCTCTTACCACTGGCATAGGTTTTATCACTTTGCTAACAGCCAGCATACAGCCGATTAAGGAGTTTGGTGTTTATACAGCTACCGGAGTATTTATTGCCTATATCATTTCTTTCACTCTACTTCCCGCATGTTTAATACTAGTGCCGAAACCAAAAATATCGACACTTGGCTATGTAAAAGAAAGATGGATTAGCTGGCTTTCAAAGGGTTTTAGGGTTGTCTTAAGAAAAAAGAAGCAGATAGTATTGATCAATGTTGTGTTGATCATGGTATCCTTAATTGGTATTTCACAAATTAAGATCAACACCTACCTAATAGAAGACTTACCTACTGACGACCCTCTAAAACAAGACTTCACCTTTTTCGATAAAAATTTTGGAGGTTCCCGGCCCTTTGAGTTAACGGCTACCGTACTGGCACCTGGAAAAAATGTGCTTTCTCCTGAAATAATAAATGAAATAGACAACGTAGAAAAATACTTAAAAGAAGAGTTCTACGCTGGAAATATTGTTTCCCCCTCCACCTTAGTAAAAGCCACCAATCAGGCTATCAATGGTGGAGTTTCTCAAGAATACCGCTTACCTAATAACACAAAAAACTGGGAAAAAGTACAGCCTTTTTTAAAGAGACTTCGAACAAATGAGTCTTACACACGGCTCATCGGCAAAGATGAAAAGATAGGACGGATCTCAATGAGAGTAGGCGACATAGGCAGTGATATATCTCTTAAAAGGACAGAACTACTTAAGCAGTTCATATTACATAATACTGATACTTCACTTGTTAATTTTACTGTAACCGGCACTTCTAATCTTATAGATAAAAACAATGAATATTTGGCTGAAAACATGTTTTATGGGCTAAGCATAGCGTTCTTGGCGGTAGCACTAATCGCAGGAATCCTTTTCAAGTCCTTTAAAATGGTTTTGATTACACTCATTCCTAATATCGTTCCACTATTTCTAGTAGCAGGTATTATGGGATTTTTTGGAATAACGCTAAAGCTCAGTACTTCAATTATTTTCACCATTGCTTTTGGCATTGCTGTAGATGACACCATCCATTTTACCAGTAAATTAAAAATAGAACTTGCCAAAGGAAAATCAATTTTGTACGCACTTAAAAGGACTTACCTATCTACCGGAAAAGCCATAATTATAACCAGTATCATATTGTCAGCGGGCTTCCTAATACTAGTACTATCATCATTCGGAGGCACTTTTTATACAGGATTACTCATTAGTCTTACATTGATTTTCGCCTTGGTAATTGATCTTACATTACTCCCTGCTTTAATTATTTTGACATACATCAATAAAAATTAAGATAAAAATGTTTATTTTTACTAAATAACATACATGCATGCTTTTGAAGACAAGAATCATTGGGTGCATTTTTTAATCTTAATTTTTATGAAAATTGAATACATTAGAAGCATAATAACTATGCTCACGCAGTCTCATTTATGTGATAATGAAACTGATTTATTTGACAATCTTTATGCATTATCACTTAAAGAATTGGCCGTTGCGCATAAGCGGGCATATGCTGTTCTGAAAATAGATAATCAAGCCAATACCTTTTCTGGTTTTTGAAATAACCTAAAGGCAGATAAGGTATTGATAAATTTAGATTTTTGCTCTTCAGAAAGTATGGAATCGTAAAAACCCATGATATAATATCCATTGGGCTTAAGGCATTGATAAAATTGACTGATAAGTTTATCTTTCATCCTCTGATCAAAATAGATTAGGACATTTCTATTAAATATAAAGTCAAATTGCCCTTGAAACTGATCAGTTGTTAAATTGTGATATTTAAACTTCACATTTTTCAAGAGGTAGTCTTTCATTATGATGTGATTCTCATCAGTAGTATAGTATTTAGAAAAGGTGCCAAATTTATTAAATTCCCTATAGTGCTTTTCATAATCTATCATTTTCACCTTATGATAAACCCCTTTCTTAGCCTCTTCCATAGCTGATTGATTCATATCCGTAGCAAGAATATTCACTCTGTTGAGCAAGCCAATCTCATCGAGCATTATAGTTAGAGTATATACCTCTTCGCCTGTAGAGCATCCAGCATTCCAAACGTTTATAACTCCATCAGATTTATAATCAGATAATACTTTCTTCAGTTGAACCCAAGTTTTAGGATCTCTGAACATAGAAGTCAGCCCTACACTTATCTGATCCATAAAGGTGAAAATCAAGTTTCTATTACGAAGCATCATTACCCACAATTCATGGATATTATCCACTTTAAAATTATGTAAGACCCTATTTACTCTTCTAGAAAGCGATTGATGCTCATAGCAGGTGAAGTCAATTCCGTATTTTTGAAAAAGCACATTTGTGAAAGAATCCAACTCAGCCTTAGTAACGCTCATGGTGGTTAGGTTTAGATACTACAACACGTTCAATCATTATCACAACTATCTTAGAGAGCTTATCTTCTAAATCATAAATGCTGCTAAAAGTACTTTTAAAGACCTTCGTTTCTCCGTCCGAATTGACATATTTCAACTCCACTTCTATAAATGCCTCTTTCTTTAGCCTCGTCAAAACATCTCTCATAACTTGCGGTGAATGATCCGAAAGGAAATCAGCAAATGGCTTCCTTCTTAACTCTATGCGGTTATAACCGAAGAAGTCCATAAACAGAGCATTACCGTTTTTATAAGTTCCATCAGGGTGAAGCTCCATTATGGGCGCTGTATTCTTCATTGCTCCCACCACACCGTTTAACTCTTTTTGCTTTTCTTTTTCCTGAGTAGTAAACTGCGCATACATCATCACTTTATAAGGATTTCCTTCTATATCATTAATAGGATTAAAAGTGCCTACAAGCCATAATTCCTTACCTTTAGGATCCTTCAATTTGAATTCTCCACTAAAAAACTTTCCCTCCTTTAGATTATTCCACATGAGCTTAGTTTGTGGCTTAAGGAGCTCATTAGGTGGTATAATATCAGAATAATGTACTTTACTAGTGGCGGTTAATTCAATACCTGTGATACCATCAAATATCTCATTAGTTCTCTTTAGGTAGCCATCTAAATCAAATTCGGCTGAAGCGATGGTTTTGTTTATAGCTTGCATCTGATTCTCTAATTCTACCTCCTGCTTTCTCTTTTCAAATTTCAATATTTTTTGATGAGTTACATCAGTAACAAATTTTATGACTTTATATGGCTTACCTGTAAAATCGTAAATTGGGTTATATATACCTTTTAACCAAACCTGCTCCCCATCCTTTTTAACGCGAACAAACTCACCATTAAAAACCTCTCCCTTCCGCAAGTCTTTCCAAAAATCAATATAGGCAGAAGAATTCTTATCCTCTTCTGCCATGAAAATTGAATGGTGCCGCCCTACTACTTCAGACCTATCGTATCCAAAAATTTCAAGGAAATTATCGTTGACATCGAGTATTTCACCATTCAGATCAAACTCAACAATAGCATTTGATTTACTGATAGCCTCCAATTTAGAACTATAGTCAACTGCACGCATTTTTGTCTCTGTTATGTCTGCCTGAATAGAAATATACCTTTGTAGTTGCCCCTCATCATTAAAAACCGGATTTATTGTCATGGAAATCCAATAACTTTCCCCATGCTTGGTATAATTAAGAATCTCTTCATATACTGCTTCATTTCTAGCTAAAGCTTCGCTTACGCGGTGCACCGTTTGCTGGTCTGTATCTTTTCCCTGTAAAAAGTCACCGGGCTTTTTGCCACGTACTTCTTGCTCATCATACCCTGTCATTTCCGTAAAGCCCTTGTTCACATATTCAATACGCCCATGTTTATCAGATATAATAACTGCATTATGGGTATTATCTGCCACTAAGGAAAGTTTTTCAAACTCTATCTCTTGAAGCTTACGTGCTGTTATATCTCGAGTTAAAGCTAAAATCTTTCTTGTACTGCCCATATAATCTTTAATAGGAGAAAAAGAAATAGTTAACCATTTACATTGGCCTGTGCGAGACTTTAGCTCATAATGACTTGCTTCTAACTGCACATGTTGGATCTTCTTCAATAAAGCTCCATCCGGATCAGTATGACCTATCAGATCCTCATAACTTAAGTTTCTCATTTCATCCTCAGAATAACCCAAGGCATTACTAATCATATTATTAGCATAGATAATTTCACCTTCAGTATTTAACTCCACCACACCCATGGCATTGTTTATAGCACCTATTATTCCGTCTAATTCTGATTGTTTTCTTTGCATTTCTTCCTGGGTAGCACTGAGTTGCTCCACATTCTGACGCATTTCCTCTTCTCTAGATTGCAATTCTGTAGCCAGTCCCTGAGCTTCTTCCAACAAATGGCTGGTCTTTTCATTATTACGCATAGACGCAAACATTGAAGCTATGTTTTCAGCAAGTTGCTCTAAAAATCTAATTTCATAATCTAAAAACACTTGGAAGGAGGCCAACTCTATAACCCCATAAACCTTTTCATTAAGTTTCATAGGTATTAATATTACATTTTCTGGAGTGGCCTCTCCTATACCAGAAGTTATACTTACATAACCTTGAGGCACATCCAATAAGCAAACCGTTTCCTTTTCCAAGTAACATTGACCAACTTGCCCCTGTCCGATTTCTATTCTTTTCTCTCTAATTCTTACTTTATCATAGGCATAAGATGCTGTCAGCTTTAGATATTCATCATCACCTTCTTGCTGATGAATAAAAATTCCTCCCTGATTAGCTGCAACGTATCTGACCAAGTTGCTAATAATACCCTCAGATAATTCATGGATATTTTTTTCATGAGATCGTAGAAGTTCACTAAACTTAGCCAATCCCTCTATACCCCAGTTGCGCTTATGCTCAGCTTCATTAAACTTCTTCATGTCAGCATCGACACTTAATATAGTGTGACACAGCTCAGTATCCGTATCAAGTATTTCAAATTTTCTCTCCCCGTCTTTACCTAAGTTACTTATAACCTGAGATGCTTCAGACATACCCTTTACGAGTAATTGAGCTTCTAACTGCAGGTTTTGAATTTTTTGACTGGACTTATATTTAGAAAAAATACATAAGGCTCCCCCTAATAATACCAATGCTGATGTGATTATTGGATTTCCTATAAAAATCTCTGCTAATACTGTACAAAATACAACTGAAAAAGTGCTTAAGTATTCCTTCCTAAATTCCATTAGACTAAATCTTTTTGTTTAGAACCGACATTTCCAATCCTATCAAGAAAATCAGAGGTTAGTTTCCATATAAACTGAGGTCTCAACTTGGAATTATTTTCAGAAATAAATTCGGTATCTGCAACTATGAAACATTCTTCTGATTCTATATTAGACAAATCATTGGCCAGTAAATCCTTAAGATCTTCCTGTCCCGTTCTTGAAAGCCTGGGCACATCTCCATAGATAGCTATATCAAGATAGTTAGAAAATTCCGTAATTACAGCTGCTGATAGAATATTATCCAACTCCATCAATATTGCTTCTGTTTCCATTATCCTTGCTGCCTCATTTTCCTTATGAGGCATACAAGCCTTGTGTATTTCTTCTGACTCGAATTTATTGAAGAGTAAGTAGCTCTTACCTGCCATTTCGCCCATAATGGATGTGGTTAGCAAAATAAGCTCCTTATCCGACTTTAGATTTTGGAGGGCTTTCCAATTATTATTAAGAATTTCTATTCTGGTAGGCTTAATGGATATACCCTCATTCGTAAGAGTAGAGAAGGAATTGGCTGCATTTCTATACCCTTTATCCAATAAACCTATGGCTATAGCTTTTGTATGTGCATCTAATTTCATTTTAATAAACTTTTTGATTAGCTAGAGTAGCTGTGAAAATCATATTATTTATGGAGGCGATATTAAGTACAGGGCATACCTTACCATTACCCAAAATAGTTACCCCACTAAGTATTTTAATATTATCCAACGGTTTAAAAAGAGGTTTTTCTACTATCTCTTTTTGCTGTAAGAGCTTATCAACTACCAAGCCTATAATTCTTCCATTATGAGAAACAATAACCACATGTAATTGTGCCTCAGCATGTAGATGATCGAACCCAGATTGTAATATCCTCTTATGGAGATTTTTGCCATTGCTTAGATCAAACAAATCCTTCAGAAATACTACGGAAATTGTTTTACCCAAGTACGTGCTCACCAGCCCATTACTCAACTTATGGAGATCCTTTTTATATAGTGACACCACTGCTTCTGTATAGGAAAGCGGTATTGCATATGTTTGATCCTCAAGCATGCATAAGAGAGTGCCTTTTACTGCCATGGAAGCAGGTAGCTTCAAACGGATTGTTGTTCCTTCATTCTCCTGAGTAGTTACTTTAATATTGCCACCAATGGAATCTGTGGCCTTCTTTACAACGTCCATACCTACACCCCTACCACTTAGAGCAGACACCTGTTCTCTGGTAGAAAAACCCGGTTCAAATATCATAAGAAGCACTTCATCCATGCTCATTAGAGAAAGTAGCTCTTGCGTAACAAGCCCATTTTCTATGGCTTTCTTTTTGACTTTTTCTATATCTATACCTTTGCCATCATCTTTAATTTCTATTACCACACCATCACTGTCATTAAAAGCACTTAGAGAAATAACTCCTTCTTCTGCCTTATTATGAGCTTCACGTTCTTCCGGAGGTTCAATTCCGTGACTTACCGAATTTCTAATCAGATGAATTAATGAATCACTTATTATCTGTAATATATTTCGATCTATTTCCGTATCTACCCCTGAGAGCTCAAGCCTCACCTTTTTACTTTCAAGATTGGCCGCATCTCTCACTACCCTATGAAACTTATTAAATAAAAAACCTACCTGCACCAACCGAACATCCATCACTGAATACTGCAAATCAGAAGATATTCTATTTAACCTTGAAAATTCGCTAGAGTGAGCATTGGTACTATAAGAAGCCAGAATCCTATCCCGTTCTATAATTAGTTCACCGACCAGATTTAATAAATTATCAAGCTTTCGCACAGGCACATGCACCAAGTCAGAAACCACAATTTTTGAATCAGATAAAGGTAAATCAACTTCTTCTTCCTCTGCTTCAGCATCATCTAGAATCTCCTCAATTACCTTTAAAGACTCTTTTTCTTCCTGTTTAGGCTTATTATTTTTCTTATCTTTTGAAGTAGCTTTTTCTTTTTTCTTGCTGTTTGTGTCTTTGGATGATTCAGGCTTCAGACTATCACTATCTTCTTCTTTTTCTGATGCTACTCCACTCGGCGTGTCTGTAGTTGCTCTTTCTATAATTACTTTGAGCTTTGTTTGAATACCTCTAAACTGAACTTTTTGTCCGGTTTTTATAGCACCTATTAATGCCTCCAGCACATCTACTGCTTTAAAAAGAGCAGCAAATATTTCACTATCTAACTCTATTTTCTTGTTTCTCACCTCTCCAAAAAGATCCTCCATTACATGAGTAAGAGAACTAATCCCTTCAAAACCCATAGCTGTGGCATTTCCTTTCATGGTATGAGTAATTCTAAACAGAGTATTAATATAAGCTGTGTCTGTTGGCTTCTTTTCAAGCTGAGTCAATACTTTATTAATCTCCTCAAAATTCTCCAGAGCCTCAGCTAAAAAAATCTCTCTGTATTCTTCATCATTTGATTTCATAATCTTGATTGGTTAACTAAAACAGCTGGTTACAAATCCTGGTATTTCATCTATATGTACTACATAATCAGCAGCTTTGGCTTCTACCACTGCTTTTGGCATTCCATATACCACACAGCTCTTTTCATTTTGTGCAATAGAAAGACCTCCCTGTTCCTTAATTTTACAGATGCCTTCCATACCATCTTTGCCCATTCCTGTCATAATGACTGCTATAGCCTTGTTCTTATATACCTCTGCTACTGAAAGAAAAAGACAATCCACTGAAGGGTCATTAAACTCTTTAAATTTGCTTTTCTTTTTAGCAAAGAGAGTTTGTTCAGTTTCCTGGCTTCTAACTATTTCGGTGTTAAATTCACCCGAACACAGGTAGATATAATTAGGCTGGAGTCTCTCTCCTACTTCTGCTACTTTCACATTAAGATTAGTTAATGCGTTTAACCTAAGGGCAAATGATTCTATAAACCTTTGAGGCATGTGCTGAGCTATCACTATAGGTACAGGAAAATTAGCTGGTAGACCTTTCAAAAATATTTCTATTGCTCCCGGCCCTCCTGTAGATGCTCCTACTGCCACTATTTCGTAATTAAGAAGATCATTAAAGGTATGCTCTAAATTATTACGAGTAGGGGCCGACTTTTTTAAGGTTTCTACATCTACTCCCACAGCAGCTTTCACCAAATCTATTAGAGGTTTATTAAAACCAAGCCCCCTTTCACTCTTTGGCTTATCTAAAAACTCAAAAGCTCCCAGAGCCAAGGCTTCAAATACCTGAGTGCTTTTTCTTTCAAGTGAACTCAATAAAATAATGGGTACAGGACTCTCCTTCATGGCTTTTTTCACCAAATACAAACCATCGTATTCCGGCATAACCATGTCTGTTATGACCACATCTGGTTTTTTAAGTTTTATAGCTTTTAGCCCTTCGTCTCCATTTTTAGCTGTTCCTATCACTTGAACTATTCCGGCTGAACGCAAAACATCAGAAATGCGTATTCGCATAAATCCAGAATCTTCTACGATCAGTGCCTTAATCATAGAGCCTAAGTTTTTGCTATAGCTGCAATGAGCTGTTCATTAGTAAATGGTTTCACTAAATAATCAACCGCACCCAAAGATATGCCTTCATTAACTACAGACTCCTGCCCCACGGCACTAATCATTATCACTTTAGATTTAAGGCCCTCTTCTTTATACACCTTAAGAATATCAGTACCTATCATATCAGGTAAAATATTATCCAGAGTAATTAGATCAGGCATAAGATCAAAAGCCATGTCTATAGCCTCCTCTCCATTTGCAGCTTGGCCTATCACATTATAGCCATTGGCTTCCATAGCATCTTTAATGATTTTTCGCATATAGAGCGAATCATCAACGATTAATACATTCTTGGACATATTGATTTAATTTAATTTGATACAACAGCTTGAGCTACAGCATTCATTTCTGATTCCGTAACTATTTTCAGAGTATCGATCATGATGATGAGTCGACCTTCTTTTTTAACAATGCCTTTGATATAGTTTTGCTCCATAGAAGAATCATGAATCACATTCAAACTTTCCTCTATCTCACTTTCATATACAGTTAGTGTATTTGGCACTTCTTTTACTAAAACTCCCATTTTAAACTCTTCACTTTCTATTACCAAAGTGAAATTCTTTCCTCCAAGAGTTCTTTGTTCATCCTTTTGAAAACCGAATTTCTTTTCCAGATCCAAAATGGCGATAATGTTGCCTCTTATATTGGCTACTCCTAATACAAAATCCGGGGTTTGAGGCATTCTGGCAATGCTGGGCGTAATAACTACTTCCTTAATCTGGTCTATATGCATAGCAAACTCCTCGTCCCCCTGCTTAAACACTACTATTTGCATTGCTCTACCCTTCTGCTCACCCTCCTTTTCTTTAGGCTGAGCCTTTTTTTTCATGGACTTATCTTCTTGTAAACTCTGCATGATTTTTCAGTTTGAATTTGTTAACGCGTTGTTTTAACTCAAGAGATATTTGTGTAAGCTGGCTGCTGGAGGCAGAGACATCTTCCATGGCACCATTAAGAGAGGCTGATGATGTGGCTATTTCTTCGGTGCCAGCAGCAGTTTCTTCTGCCACTACCACTATTTGCTCAATATTTTTAGCTACTATATCTACAGAAGATTTCTGAGATGAACTCGCCTCTTTTATGAACTTGCTCAACTCCAATGTTTCTGCAGATGATGTAGATATTTCTTCAAAAATCTTCTCTGCTTCTTTCGTAGCTCCAGTTCCATCTTTAACACTTGATGTCATGATATCAATGGCCTTAGAGGCTGATTGAGTATCTTTCTGTACATCTCCTATAATCTTCTCAATATCCACAGCCGATTTTCTAGAATCTTCGGCTAGCTTCCTTATTTCTTCTGCCACTACAGCAAAGCCCCTACCGGCGTCTCCGGCCCTGGCAGCTTCTATTGCAGCATTAAGTGCTAATAGATTAGTTTGAGCTGCTATGTCGGTAATTACATTCAAGGTTCTACCAATTTCTTCAGCTCTTCCTGTTAGTATTTGAATAGATTGAGAGGTAAGAGAAGCAGAATCATTGATACCACTCATATTATTCACCAAGTTCTTAATCATTTTCAGACCTTCTTCACAACTACTCACCCCTTTCTCCGCAGCTTTATTAATAATTTCAGATTTTGTCTCCATACTCATTGCTGATTCCAATACCTGCTCTGCAAGCTTGGATGACTCATCCGTTCTTTGAGCCTGATCTTGAGCTCCTTTTGCCATTTGAGAGATGGCAGAGGCCATTTCAGCAGTATTATTTTTCATCCCGTCAGTTCTACCCTTCATATTATCTGCTGCACTAGCCACCTGCCTGGCACTCTCATCAATGGTTCCTAATAATGCATTTAAATTTTCTATTGCCACATTAAGAGCATCACCCATTTCTTTCACATAACCATCAGAATCAAAATCAAACTTTTTGGTTAGATCTCCCTGTGCCATTTCACCAATTATTTTGCTCACTTCTAACACAGGTAGTTTCACTTCAGAAATATCTGCAGCTATTTTTATCACCTTTTCTATTTCTCCCTTAGCATTCCTTACGGGAGTATATGCTGCTTGTAACCATATCAGCTTCCCATCCTTCCTAATCCTGGCGTACTCACCATTTTTATTTATACCATTGGCAAGGTCTTTCCAAAATTGAGTGTACTCATGCGAAGCGGTATATTTGGAATCACAAAATATACGATGATGCTCACCTTCTATTTCTGACTGATCCTTATACCCAAAGGTTTTTAGAAAATTTTGATTACAACCGACTACAGTACCAGCTGGCTCAAATTCAATATATGCCCAACCTGCATCTACTGCTTTTTTAATATTTTCACCTTGCGTTCTAGCCTCCACCATGTCAGTAATATCAGAAGCTATTTTAATCACCTTAACCACCCGTCCCTCCACATCTCTTACTGGTGTATAAGAAGCATTGATCCATACAGGATTTCCCATAGAGGTTATTCTTTTAAACTCTCCTGATTGGATTTTACCAGCCGCCAACTGATTCCAAAGCTGTTTATATTCATACGACTCAGCATACTCCTTCTCGCAAAAAATACGGTGATGTTTACCTGCGATTTCTTCCGGAGTACTATAACCTAAGACGTCTAAAAAATTCTGATTGGCTGTTATAATGGTTCCATCTGGTTCAAATTCGATAGAAGCCCAACCTGCATCAACACTTGATTTTAGATGCTCCATTTCCAATTGCCTTCTCTGCATCTCCTCCTGTGTGGCAGCAAGTTCTTCCATGTTCTGCCTCATCTCCTCCTCCTGAGCTTTCGATTCTTCTAACTGATCCTGAAACTGTTCTTCTAACTCTTTTCGCTTACTAATATCTTGAATAAAAGCAGTGAAAATTTTCTCGTTGTTATTGATACTTTCACTACGAGTAAACCATACGTCTAATATCTTTCCCTCTTTGGTTAGGACTTTTGATTCCATGGACACACCGTTTTCTAGCTCAGGCGCTTCAATTTCTTCTTCTTGGGGAGGTACAAGCATAGAAGTAGGATTTCCTATTACTTCCTCTCTCTCGTAGCCAAAAAGCTCTTCCGCCGACTCGTTGAAATATATAATCTCATCTTTTGTGTTCGTCATTACTACAGGAAGAGCTGCGCCCTCCAGTACCTGCAAAAAATCTACATTTTCAGTAGAGCTTTTAGCAGGCTTACCAGAAGTAACTTTACCATTACTATTTTTTTTAATAGCAATTTCTTCTTTTTGTTCCTTTTTTTCGAGTGCCATTGTTATACCTATTTTGTTCCAAAAAGTGGATTTTTATTCCATTGATGTATTACAAAGGTATCTTTTGAGGGCACTCATTCAATCGGTGTAATTTCGTATTTTAATAGTGGTTGATTCCCCTAAAGAGATTAAGGGAATACCCTGAGTACCCAGAAAACTATTGACTAAATGATGACTCTGATGAATGATAATCTTCTATAATTACAATTAACGACAAATACTTCACAAACTTTAATGTACGGATCACCCCATACCCTGAGAGTAAGAAAACACTATCCCATAAGAGTATGGCCTCCCAATTGTGCTTAAGGAAGGTTTTACTAAAATCCACTTTTAATCCTGTTGATCTTTCAAACTTAATGGCTCAAACCTGCCATTTCTGCTCTTTGTTTGTTTAATTTGAACCCATTGGCTAAGTAATACGAGATGAAAAATTTAGAATCAATCTTATCTAAACACAATAAAGACTTTTCGGCTGTAATGCCTTACGATGTTAACCAAGAGAACGTGTGGCTGATTGATTTGAGTGATAGCAACAGAGAGGTAGCTCAGCTCAAGAGTCCGAAGCTACTTGACGCTTACATTCAAGAGCAACTAAATGCTAACCATTACAGAACAGCGCTGGGTGGTTATGGAGAAGATAGGGTTATTTACAGAAACAATAATGTATTTGATAGACCTGATCAGGAAGCACGATCCATCCACTTGGGAATTGACATTTGGGATGCAGCTGGCACAGCCATTCACTCTCCCTTAGCAGGAAAAATCCATAGCTTTGCTAATAATGCGACTACTGGTGATTATGGCCCTACTATTATTGTAGAACATGAATTAGAGAACTATACTTTTTATTTGCTCTATGGCCACCTGAGTAAAAGCTCATTAGAAAATATTTTTGTTGGTAAAGAGATTAAAAAAGGCGAACAGATAGCCACTTTAGGAGATTTTGAAGAAAATGTACATTGGCCTCCTCACCTACATTTTCAGATCATTAAAAATATGCAAGACATGCAAGGAGACTATCCTGGAGTAGCGAAACCTTCCGAAAAAGATTTCTACCTTGACAATTGCCCTGATCCCAATTTAATTTTGAACTTATCTGTGCTTAATAAATAAAAACAGGGAATCTAATTTCTCCGACCAATTTCTCTACCTGACAATCTTTAAAGCTGGATGTTTTGCCGTGTCTATTCACCGCTACACATTCAGCATTTGTCTTTTCTGCATATTCTATAATTGTAGCTTCCTTATCATCGCTATCTACGACCTCATAGGATGCTGATGACATTTCGTGTTTATCAATAAAATTTTTTAAATCATCTCTGTTCCAGAGTTTTTTATCATTTCGATGATTAACATGAATAAAATGCCATTTCGAAAAAATATTTTTCGTGAGGCTAACAAACTTATCGAAGTTATCATTGAGATATGAATCTTCATCCATTGAAACCAGAATACTTTCTGCCTCTATCAGTGCATCAACGTGCTCATTACAAACCATTACGGGACAGCCTAGTCTAATGATATCATTGGCTCGTTTATTTTGGCAGAGGGTATCGCCTATGCTTAAATGACCATTAAGCCCCATAACAATGAGCCCAATATTTTTATTTTTAAGCTGTTTCTTTATGCCAGAAGCAAAGCGATCTATTTTAATCTCAGAAAAAACATTATTATTTAAAGAGCCTACAGCGTGTACCAACTCTGTCAGCTTGCCCTGATTTTCTTTCAACAGGTTAATTGATGAGCTCAACACATCTTCAACATGTATATTTTCCTTTATCTTGTCATCAGGTGGGGGAATAAAATTAACAAGATGAATTTTGGTATGCAGTCGGTTAGCCAATCTGACTGCAGTATCAATTCCGTATTTTGCAGCCATGGTGAAATCAACTGGTACTAATATTTCTTTTCCTCTAGCATCCATTGATTAAAAGTTAAAGGCTACGAACACGTAGCCTTTGTTTATAATTGTCTACTGTCTAAGCTAACTCTTTTAATCTTTTGATGCAAATGCTGTGAACATCCAATGGCTTTTCTCCATTTCTTCTACAAATGCATTGATCATGTTTTCAGTACCTACATCACCCACATCAATAGCTGCATCAGCCACGTTAACCATATAGCTTAATAGTATTTCAAAATCACTAAGTATTTCTCTTACCATAGACATTCCATCCATGTCAGAGCCTGTTTCTTTTATCTCACTATTTTCCAAGTACTCCTTTAAAGTACTCATAGGTGTATATCCAAATACTCTTATTCTCTCAGCTATATCATCAATGTTGAGCTTGGCCTGATTATATTGCTCTTCAAACTTTTCATGAATATCAAAAAAGTCAGGCCCTTTCACATTCCAGTGGTAATTTCTTAATTTCTGGTAATGAACATGATAGTTAGCCAAAAGTTGGTTTAATGTATTAACTATTTCTGCAGTTTCAGGCTTTGAAAACCCTAACTTCTTGTAAGCCCAAAGTCTGCTTTTCTTCTCAGTAGAATTATTATCTCTTTTTTCTTCTGTCTTTACGCTCATAACTATTAATGTTTTTTTGACTTTAAAGAGACAAGAACCATACTAAAGGACTTAATATTGACATAAAATAAGCATTATCCTTCCATACAGTACTTAAAACCAATTCTAACAGAATTTTAAAGAGTAATAAAGCATTTTAAACTACACTGACAAACCTATATTGAGTATAGAAAAAGACTTTGTGTAGAAAAATTTACACACCCCTTGTAAAACAATTTATCACTTAAAGAGATTATATTGTCTTAAGTAATTATATATGGGAATTTTCAACTTTTTTAAACCAAAACCTCAGAAGGTTGAAGATGTGAGTAATGAGCCTAAGAGCATCTATCACATTTTTCAGGAGCAAATCGATACAGGAATGGCAGAGCATAAACGTTCTCCACTGGGCCTATTCGTTTCTGCCTTTGCTGCTGGCCTGGAGGTAGGCTTTACTCTTTTCCTGGCTGGAATAATGTATACCTTGCTTCATGATCATGTGTCAGAAGATGCAATGCACCTTATTCTGTCTATCTCATACCCTATTGGATTCATTTTCGTGGTAATAGGGAGGTCAGAATTATTTACTGAACATACCACGCTGGCAGTTATTCCTGTATTACAGGGAGCCACTAACTTAAGGAGCTTGTTAAAGCTTTGGGGTGTGATTTATCTAGGCAATTTATTAGGCGGATATATTATGGCATTCATACTTGCCTACCTAGGGCCTGATATGGGCATTATTTCTCAAGAAGCCTTTTATCATCTTGCTCACAAGCTTACTAAATATGATTGGGTAATTATACTAGGCAGCAGCATCTTGGCAGGATGGCTTATGGGACAACTCTCATGGTTGGTTACGTCATCTCAAGAAACTATTAGCCGAGTAATCATGGTCATCCTAGTTACGGCCTTAATAGGTGTAGGGGGCTTGCACCACTCAATTGTCGGGTCTATAGAAGTACTAGCTGGAGTGCTTGTCTCTGACAAACTCTCCATGATGGATTACCTTCACTTCCAATTTTTCACTACCATAGGCAATATAATAGGAGGCGTTGTATTTGTATCAATAATTAAATTTAGCGCGATTAAACTAAGTTTTAAGGGGAACAAAGAGAATATTTCAGATAAAGAAAAAGCTAAATGATTTTCTTATCTATATAATCGGAATTAAGTATACTCAGAGCTCCCATATAACGGAGTTTAAATGAAAGTAAATCTCCTACCTGATAATTTCCGGTAGTTTGTCCGAGATCTATAACCAGCATATCACTACTTGCTCCGGTGACCTCTAACTTAGGGTCGTCGGGGATTAAATATTCAGGAGAAATATCTAACAGGCCAATATCTATTATTGCTCTGTAAGATGTTTTTCCATAATCATCTTCATTAATCTCCAATAATTCGCCAGATGGATTCTCTGCTAACTCCCCGATAGGAACTTTAGGTTTTTCATACAATTCTATAATCTCAGCGTAGAGCTTAAAGACATCATCTTTCATGCCCTCCACTGTTTTCATAGTAAAAAGGTTAAGCCCAAAGTACAAAATCTCTCCAACCCTAAAATGATTGACACCCATAGGCCTCATTTCTTTAAGCAATAAAGGAATAGTTACAGACGTACCTCCAGAAACCCACGGTATTTCTCTATTAAATTTGGCTTCAATTAATTGCTTGTAAAGGCTGAGTTGTATTAACTTGTCTTGTGAAGGCATAACGCCATGTAAGCAATTCAGGTTAGTACCTATACCTGTAATATTAATATTAGGAAGCTCGAACACTTTAGCATAAAACTCTATTACATTTTCACCCAACACTCCCTCTCTCAGATCCCCCATTTCTATCATTATGATGATCTTGTGCATTTTATTCTGCCGAGCAGCTTCTTCCGAAAGCAACTTAATCGTAGAAAAACTAGAATTAAAGCTTACATCTGCAAATTTAACCACCTGTGAAATACTTCTTTTAGCTGGTGGTTTAATGTATACTGTCTGTACGTTTGGATCTATTCTTTTTACTACTTCCAGATTACTGATGCGAGAGTCATGCACCTCTTTCACTCCTAGGTCGATCACCTCTCTTATATAATCTTCATTGCCGCACAGTAACTTAGTAACTACACCCCATTCGATATGTCTTTGTTTAAAAAGCTTCTCTAAATAGGTGTAATTATGTTTTAATCGATCTTTATATAATTCTAAAAAAGCCATTTTTATTTTATTAATCGTGGTATATCTAATGGCAAACGAGTTAATAGCTCATAATTCAATTGATTACTCATTTCACCAAAAGAAGCCACTGATATAGTAACATTATCTTCTTCTCCAATTAAAATAACAGGTGTTCCTCTCTCTACTTCGGGTATTCCAGTAATATCAATCATCATCATATTCATATTTACCATTCCAACTACTCCCACCCTGTTTCCTTTCACTAAAACTCTGCCGTGATTACTCAACGCTCTTCCATAACCATGAGCATAACCTACTGGCACTATAGCTACACGCATGTCATGATGAGCCAAAAAACTAGTGCCGTAACCAATAAAATCTCCTGTTTTTACATCTTTTAAGCTCATAACACTGCTACTCCAGGTGATTACTCTTTTTAACGGATCTTGTTTGTCTGCATTTTTTGATTTACTCAAATGATCAATCAATATCTCTTTACTAGGCCAAAATCCATATTGTAATATTCCGATTCGTACCATATCCATTTGTGTTTTGGGGTACGCCATGGCTGCTGCAGAACAGGCAGTATGTCTTAAACCTGTTTCCAATCCATTATCTGAGAGTAATTTACAAAGTTTATTATACTTATTAATTTGTTTTTTTACCCTTACAAAGTTAGCAACGCTTTCTGCACCTGCATAGTGAGTACAAACGCCACTAATTTGCAAATACTCTTTATTAGTCTTAATGAGCTTAATAAACTTTAAAAGATCCTTTTTATTAAAGCCTGTTCTATTGAAGCCTGTCTCCAATTCAACATGAATACGCGCTGTTTGTTTTATTTTTTTAGCTATATCTATAGCTACGGCACCTCTTTCATAATCAAAAACAAAAAACTCTATTTTATTTTTAATGGCCCATTCAATATCATGATCATGTATATGCCCCATGATCATGATAGTACAATCAGCACCTGTAATTTTATGAACGGCTTGAGCCTCTACAGCACTAAAAACAGAGAAATGATCCACTCCGCATTTTTGCAGCAGAGGCACCATCTCTCTAATACCGTGTCCATAAGCATTTCCTTTTATTACAGAGGAAAGCTTTACTCCTGGCCTGAGATGGCTTTTAATAAAATCAATATTGGCCGACAGAGCGTCGTAATCCAACATGATAAATGAAGTATCATGCATCGGCCTTATTTAAAAGGTTATTAATAATGTTATAAAATACCGCAACTCCAGTAGCGGTTATTTCATCAGGAAAATCATAGTCAGGATTATGCAAATCTGGAGTATTAACACCCGCTCCTAAGCCGAATAAAGCTCCTTTGCAAGACTGAGTAAATAAACCAAAATCTTCACTCCAACGGAAAGGCTCTTCTTTAGTAACCATATCATTGCTTACCAACACCGAAGCCTCTGTAATCATATCCACAGCTTTCTTATCATTAAGTGTAGAACTAAAGCTTTCAGTATCAGAAATATTTACTTTGAGCCCATACATTTTTCCTAACTCATTAGCAAAAGCTACAGCAGTAGCTTCCATTTTAGCTAAATCACTATCTTCATACGCCCTTATGGTAGTCATTACCTCTGCTTTACCAGGAGTAGTACCAAAAGCTCTTTCTCCTAAACGCGAATGTACCACCGTAGCCAGACAGAAATTCTGCAAATTCTCTGTGTGCAAAGTGAGTTCATTTAGAAATAACTGTAACTCAGACATGGCTCGCAAAGGGCTATTGCCATTTTGAGGTTCCGCAGCGTGAGATGTTTTCCCGATTAGCTCTATAATTAGCCCCTTAGATGCAGCGGCAAAAGTACCTTCTTTTAGAATGATTTGATTTTCGGGATACCCCGGAAGGTTATGTAATGCGAAAATGAAATCAGGTTCAATTAGATTATACTTCGGATCATTAAGCATCCACCTGGCACCCTGCCCCGTTTCTTCGGCTGGCTGAAAAAGCAAGATAACCCTACCCTTTGCAGGTCGGTTATCATGCAGCAGCTTGGCCAAAGCTGCCACCATAATCATATGGCCATCATGGCCACACTTATGCCCCTTATTTTCATACAAAGAGCGATGTGGAACTTCATTTATTTCATGAATAGGTAGCGCATCTAGCTCCGCTCTAAAAGTAAGCGTAGGCCCAGCTGCACTGCCATTAAAAACAAATGCTAAACCATACCCTCCTATATGATCAATTACTTCATCAGGATCATAATTTTTAATGAAAGATGTTATTCTTTCTGCTGTATGCTGCTCCTCTCCAGAAACTTCAGGGTGTTGATGAAGTTCATGCCTTAACTGCTGCAGTTCTTGCAGGAATGAATCTTTTAAAATCATTATATAAACTAGAGGCTTATTTTTTTAGCCTCATTTCTAAATATTTATTTGTAAAACCTAGTTTCTCATATAAAATCTTGGCCGGGTTATCAGGCTCAACATGCAGGGCTATGTCTCCTTCTGCATGGGAAATAGCTTTATTCATTAATTCCTTACCAATACCTTGCCCTCTATAATCACGATCCATAGCTATATAAACCAAAATATTTTCCGGTATATATCCTTTCATTCCGGTTCTATTTACTACTACCGCTCCTATCACCTTACCATCTTTACGAGCAGTAACTACATAACCTCCAGGGGTAACACCCGTATTCAAAGCGTAATCAATTGCTTTTGAAATATCTTCTTTAGGATCTCCATACTGATCCAAATGTTTAAACAAAAAATTAGCTACCTCTTCTCTTTGAATAAGTCCTACGGTGTTAGCAGGTCTGAGGATATTATACTGAATCATATATTGCGTGTCTTTTTTTATATTAACTTGTACTTTATTCATTAGTTTAATTTAATTCTACTTTCTGTTTTTGTCTAAATGTATTTACTGTAACAAATACAAAAGCTGAAGCCGCTATTCCATAAATATTAGCATCAAGCCCTAAAGGTAGCTCTGTAGAAGTAAGGATGAGCACCAAGGTGACTACACCCCCTGTAAGCATAGCCAAAAAAGCCGCCAGGGAACTGCTGTTTTTAATAAACAGGGCTCCTAAAATCGGCACGAACAAGCCTGAAACCATAAACGCATAGGAATACAGCATAAGTTCCAATACATTTTTCATGTAAGTGGCCAAAATCAGCGCTGCTACTCCTACAATTAGTGTAAGTACTTGAGATGTTCTTAGTATACTTTTATCACTTTTATTCACATGAAAATATTTACCAAAAACATCAGTAAGTAAATTACCTGAAGCAGCCATAAGGCAGCTATCTGCAGTAGACATAATGGCTGAGAAGTACGCAGACATCATTAAGCCCATAAGTCCTACAGGCAGCACCGTTCTCAGCAAAAGTGGTAATCCCATTTCAGCATCCAACGAGCCGAGTCCTTCATAGCCCAAGTGCTCAAACATACCTTGTTCTGCACCCACACGAGCAAAAAGCCCTAGTAGAACCCCCATAAAAGCCATTATGGGCCACTCGAATATACCGGCAATGAACCAAGCTTTTTTAGCATCCTTCTCACTCTTGCAGCTATATATTCTCTGATACAACGTCATACCTACAAACCAAATAGGAATTATGGTTATACCCCAATTAACAAATGTTTGCCAGCTAAGGTTAGTCATTGATAAATAATCTGCTGAAAGAGTCTGCTCTATAGCGTCATAACCTCCAATAGCCGAATACCCCAAAGGGAGCCCAATAAAAACAAGGCCGGACATTAGAATAATCCACTGAATGGTATCGGTATAAATAACCGCTTTCATCCCCCCCATTACCGTGTATACTATTGCTATCACTCCCATAATGATTAGGGCCGTGTTCATATCTAGCTCTATAAACGAGGCTGAGGCCAACTTAGCACCTGCCAATATTTGTGAACTAGTAAAGCCTAAGTAACCAATAGCAGAAATTATACCTGCCAGTAAAGCCACATGCTTATTATAATGGTGACCAAAAATCTGTGGAAAAGTAAGCAGGTTTAAATCTTGCGACAGTTTGCTTACCTTAGGTATGAGTACCACTGCAGCCAACCAGGCTCCTATCAGTCCTGTAAATAGCATCCATGACCCTGACACTCCCATAGTGAAACCTAAGCCTCCTAATCCAATAGAAAAACCTCCACCCACATCTGTAGCCACCACCGATAAACCCACATGCCATGGACTCATGGTTCTACCTCCTACGTAATAATCATCTGTATTTTTATTTTTCTTTAGGAAGAAAAAGCCCACGCCAAGCATAAGTAGCATGTATACGGCAAAAATGATAAGATCAATTGCATGCATATGGAAATTATTTTCTACAGAAACTAATTTACAGCAAAAGTATAGATATGAGATGATAAATACCATTTTTTAAGCATTCAATCAGCCTTATATCATATAATATCTTTTATTTTTCTTCATCATCGACTTCAAACAATGGATTTGAATCAACATCATCAATTCCCATTACTTCAATCACTAATTGAAATGCCTGTTCTATCTGCTCTAGCTTTTGGGGAGTAAGCTTAGAAAGTTTAGCACTCAGTTCATCGTGCATAAGCTGAGGTGTTCGGCTAAGCATCTTCTTGCCTTGCTGCGTAAGTAAGGCATATACCTTCCTCTTATCCTTATGGTCCTGCTCCTTACTCAATAGTCCTTTGAGGGTAAGCCTATTCACTATACCGGTAACCGTACTGTTGTTCAAATTAAGATACTTTGTGATTTGGCCATGAGAAGCCTTATTTCCTTCCTGAAACTGCAAATACTTTAAAGTGAGCAACTGAGGAATGCTTATGCCATAATTTTTCTGTATCTTTTTTGATTCAAGATTAACATGGCGAACTAGTTTTCTGATATTTATTATAATGCTGGTAGAATCCAAAACCATTATTTTAACTCAAAATTAGTAGATTGTTTGGCTACGACCAACTATATGCAAAGACAATAAACCCTTGAAAACTTTTAGAGTCTACAAAAGATTATTTTTCTTTACAGTAAGATATGCCTATGAAAAAGATCATCACATTTGCGTTGCTTATTATGTTATCCGGTACTCTGCAAGCACAGAGCAAGGTAAAAATAGCTAAACTGAAATATAACGGAGGTGGTGATTGGTATGGTAACAAAACCGCCCTGCCTAACCTAATCAATTTTTGCAACAAAAACCTTAACACCAATTTACATGCTGAAGATGAGCATGTGGAAGTAGGCAGCCCGGATATTTTCCTCTACCCTTACCTCTACATGACAGGGCATGGAAATGTAGTTTTTTCAGATAGTGACGCACAAAATCTCCGAAAATACCTTGAAGCAGGAGGATTTTTGCACATAGATGATAACTATGGCCTTGATCAATTTATAAGGCTGGAAATGAAAAAGGTATTTCCTGAGTTAGAATTTGTAGAACTCCCCTTCGATCATCCCATCTACCATCAAAAGTATGATTTTCCTAATGGCCTTCCGAAAGTACATGAACATGATGGCAAACCGTCTCAAGGGTTCGGCTTAGTGTATAAAGGTCGGTTGGTATGCTTCTATAGCTATGAATGTGACCTAGGTAATGGATGGGAAGACCAAGCTATCTACAACGACCCGGAAGAAAAAAGGCAAGAAGCTCTTAAAATGGGCGCGAACATCATCTCTTACTGCTTCACACAATACCAGTAATTTACATTGCTTTAAGACATTATAAGAATAATTATCTTCTCATCAACTAAACTTATAGTTGCAAAACTAAGTTTTTAGTTCTATATTGAGTTTCATATTCGCGAATAAGATAAACAAATGAAAGAACTAACAAAAGCAGAAGAACAGGTGATGCACATTTTATGGCAGCTAAAAACAGCATTTGTAAAAGATATTATAGAAAAAATGCCAGCCCCAAAGCCTGCCTACAATACTGTATCCACCATAATCAGAATATTAGAACAAAAAGGTTTTGTGCAGCATAAAGCCTATGGTAAAACCTATGAGTATTACCCTATAATTGAAAAAAGCAAATACAGTAAATTTTACTTTAACAATTTTCTCTCAGGGTATTTTAATGGCTCATTTGAAAAGCTAGTATCCTTTTTTGCCAAGGAAAATGATCTGGATATTAATGACATGGATGAGCTAATGAAGCACGTAAAGGATGACCTTAAAGAAGATAAAGATGAATAACATAATCAACTATTTTGTAGAAGCTAACATTTGCTTAGTGATACTAGGCACCTTCTACTTCTTATGCCTTCAAAAGGATAATCATCATAGATTCATAAGGTTCTTCCTCATTGGGTCAGGCTTTTTATCGGTTACCTTACCATTAATCAATTTAGGTAGTTTTATGACCGAGCAAAGTACCAACGGATCCGGAGTCATAAAAAGCATTCAGAGTACATTTATACTACCTGAACTTACCATATTTGGTTCTGCAGGTAAACGCTCACTATTATACATCCTAAATTCGTATAACTGGCTGCATATTCTGGCAACACTATACTTGTTAGTAAGTGTTGTTCTAATCACAATATTCTTCTTTCAAATCTGCCAGATATTATGGCTAAGCAAAACGAAAAAGGCTTTTAAACAAGATCATTTTACCTTTATTCTTACTGATGGCCAACTGCCTACTTTCTCCTTTTTCAAACTACTCTTTTATGATAACAGCATCAAACTCAGCGATGATGAAAAGCAAAAAGTTATAGATCATGAGCTGGTGCACATTCGTCAAAAGCATAGCTGGGATATTGTATTTTATGAACTTATAAAGACTATGTTCTGGGTTAACCCAATAGTTTGGGTATTTAAACTAAGGTTAAAATATACTCACGAATATCTCGCTGATGAACACATAATACAAAAAACATCGAAAGAGTATTATAGTCATCTACTCGCTAAAATCACTCTGAACCAAATGAGCCTGGGGCTGGCACATCACTTTAACAAATCATTCACTTTAAATCGAATAAAAATGATGAACACCCCAGTAAGTAAATTCAAAACATGGAAATGGATAACCCTTATTCCCATTGTTACCATACTTTTTATTAGTATCAGTTGTAACGATGACTCAGCTAGCGAAGCAACAGAAGCTATGTCTACAGCACATCAACGCGAAGTGCCTAAAGAACTTCAGAGCGAATTAGCACGACTACAACAAGAATACCCAGAAGCCAATTTCACCTACATGGAAACCGACGCTGACAATGAAGAATCAATGATTAAATTCAAAAATCTTGACCCTGAATCTATTGGATATATTAAAAAATACGAAGACAGAGGCATGATAGGTGTAATTGTCAATCAAAATGGACAGCTAAAAAAAATAGCTAAAGCTACCAATTTACCAGATGACGAAGTCTTCTCCATTGTAGAAGAGCCCGCTATGCCAGAAGGTGGGTATGAAAACCTCTATGAAAAAATAAGTCAAATTATTAAATATCCATTACAAGCAAGAAAAAAAGGAATTGCCGGAAAGGTATTTGTTCAATTTATCATAAACGAAAACGGGCTTCTTTCTGATACTAAAGTAGTAAAAGGGATAGGCGCTGGCTGCGACCATGAAGCCATGCGAGCATTGAACGCAGCAAGTCTGGAAATCACCTGGAAGCCTGCCTTGGAAAGAGGTGTAAAAGTAAAACAAAAGTTGATTTTGCCAATCACTTTCGCACTGGATGATAATGACAATAACCAATCAAGCATAAACATAGACGAAGTGTCGAACAGTGGAGAAAGCCAAATAAAACTAGACATTAAACATGATGGCCTCACTGTATATGGTACCGTTATGAACAAAGAAGGCAAACCGCTCGCTGGTACCAACATAATAATTGAAGGTACTAATCAAGGATCAGTATCTTCAATCGATGGCTCATTCAAGATAAAGCTCAACACTCCAAAGGATAAACTAATTTTTAGCTTTATGGGTTTTCAAACCACTAGCTATTCCCTTGAAAAATGCTAGCTCACCTTTTGCCTTCAATAGCCCAATTAAATTTAACTTTTTAACTGGGTAAACTAACTTACCTTTATCAATACTCTTAATAAGAAAAGCCCCTAGTTAGGGGCTTTTCTTATTTTATCATTTTCACAACTTCTCTCTGCAACCGAAAGCGCAAACGTTTACGTAACTTTTTACTATCCATACTCACTTTAATCGATGTTTTTACACTACATTAGATCACATATAATCATGAAAAACACCTTTACAAAGGTCTAATTAAACGCTACTACTATATGCATTCATCAATAACCACTCGGAAAAAATCGAGTGATCATGGCATGGGAAAATTACTCAATTACCATAAGCATGCGAATGGTATTGAGGGCACCACTACACATGCTTCTTTCCAAATAACTGTATATACGAATCACATTTTCAGAATACATATTTCCTCTGAGGAGAAACAAGACACTAACCCATATTCTGTGATAGCACATCCCATTGAGGTGAATTTTCATGTAGAGGAAAATGATGAACGAGTCATAATTAGTACGTCAGCATTGGTTCTAGAAATTGACAAAGCTAGCACCAGGTTTACATTCCTTACTACCGATGGTCAAACCATCAATGAAGATGATACTTTTGGCGCCTCCTGGATCGGAGAGCAAGTTACTACCTACAAAAAACTACAGGAAGGGGAAAGATTCATAGGCTTAGGCGAAAAAACAGGGCCTCTAGATCGTCGTGGTCATGGCTATCAGCATTGGAACACAGACTTCTTTGGCTACCCTGTAGATGCAGACCCGTTGTATTGCTCCACTCCGTTTTATATGGGAATACATAACCAGCTGAGTTATGGCATCTTTCTAGACAATTCACACAAGACTCATTTCAATTTCGGAGCTTCTAACAGGAGGTTCTCTAGCTTTTCAGCCGATAGTGGTGACATGGACTACTACTTCATCCACCATGCGGAAGTAAAAGATATTATCAGCTCTTACTCGCACCTTACCGGTCGCATGGAACTTCCTCCACTTTGGAGCATCGGCTACCAGCAATGCAGGTATAGCTACTATCCAGACAAAGAAGTGCTTAATGTAGCACAAAATTTCCGTGATAGAGAAATTCCAGCTGATGTAATAGTTTTAGACATCCATTACATGGATAACTACAAAATATTCAGTTGGGACAAAGAGAAGTTTTCTAACCCTCAGCAAATCCTACAAAAGCTCAGAGATATGGGCTTTCATGTAGTAGTAATGTGTGATCCTGGCATTAAAATAGAAGAAGGCTATCCATCATATGAAGAGGCTAAAGACAAAAACTTATTCTTAAAATATCCTGATGGTTCATTATATGAAGGACAGGTTTGGCCAGGCTGGTGCCATTTCCCAGATTTCACTAAAGAAGAAACCAGAACCTGGTGGAAAGAGCAGTTTGCTGCTTATACTGACTTAGAAATAGATGGCTTTTGGAATGACATGAATGAGATAGCCACCTGGGGACAAAAACTACCAGACCTTATCCGCTTCCACTTTGAAGGAGAAGAGGCCACAGCCAGAAAAGGAAGAAATATATATGGCTTTCTCATGGCCAAAAGTACTTTTGAGGGTTCCAAATCACTGCTCAATAATAAAAGGCCTTTCGTACTCACTCGCGCCGGCTTCTCAGGCATACAACGCTACGCCGCCGTATGGACGGGAGACAACACGGCCAGTGACGAGCACATGCTGCTAGGAGCCCGTCTTGTGAACAGCATGGGCCTAACGGGCATACCTTTCGCTGGCTATGATGTTGGTGGTTTTGTAGGTAATGCCAGCGAAAAATTATTCGCCCGATGGATACAAATTGGAGCCTTCTCTCCTTTTTTTAGAGGCCATAGTAACATTAATACCCGGGATGCTGAACCATGGGCTTTTGGAGAAGAAGTAGAGGAAATTTCAAGAAATTACATCCAACTACGTTACAGACTTCTTCCATACATCTACAGCCTTTTTTATGAAGCTACTCAAAGCGGTCTGCCATTGTCACGTAGTCTGGCCATAGACTATACTCATGATTCAAAAATCTATGAAGAGAACTACCATAATCAATATTTATTTGGGCCTGCGATCTTGGTAGCCCCAGTAGAAAGCACTAAAGATTTCACCAAAGTGTATTTCCCTGAAGGTCATTGGTATCACTTCTTCTCTGACGAACAGGTTAAGGGTGCACAAGAGAAAATAATAGAATGTCCGATAGACATATTACCACTATACGTTAAAGCCTCCTCTATAATACCAATGGCCCAATCAGTACAATATAACACTAATACTTTAGGCAACACATTGGAACTACATGTTTACTATGGCAAATCTTTCAATTCATTTGAATATTATGAAGACGATGGAGAAACTTATAATTATCAAGACGAGAACTTTTGCAGAAGAACTATTCAGTTTTCGCCAGAAAATCAGGAACTGAAAATTGCAGAACAGAACGGAATATATCCATCTCAATTTACTACCATAAAGCTTTTCCTTCATGGGTTTCCAGATCAATCCTTTCAGGTTAATGGAAATAGAATGGAGTTAAAAGAAGAACAATATAGCTTCATTAAGCCAGTTTCTAACTTTGACCCTATTTACACAGAGCCAAACACTGTACCGGAAATTAAAGCACTCAAAAGCATAGAATTCACGAATACTACAGAGGCCATCAATATTCAATGGTCTAAATAAATATTACCTCATGAAACAATCATTATATATAATCACACTACTTACACTCTTTTTAGGTGCTTGCCATAAAGACACCTCTAATCAATCTCCCGATTCTCAACTATCAACAAAAAACGCCACTGCAGTTACATTCCCCGAGAGGGCTAAAGATATGACAATCTATGAAGTGAATGTGCGGCAATTTACACCTGAAGGCACTTTCAATGCATTTGCAGACCACCTGAAAGAGCTAAAGGACCTTGGCGTAGAGATGCTCTGGTTCATGCCCATTCAGCCTATAGGCGAAAAAAACAGAAAAGGGGCTCTGGGCAGTTATTACTCCATCAAAGATTACAGAACCATCAATCCTGAATTTGGCACCATGGATGACTTTAAAGACCTGGTAAAAAAAGCCCATGATATGGATTTTGTAGTAATTCTAGACTGGGTTCCTAATCATACCTCTTGGGATAATCCGTGGATCACATCTCATCCTGAATACTACGCAAAAGACAGCTTGGGTAACATCACTTATGAAGCTGACTGGACAGACATAGCCCTACTGGATCATACTAATTCAGATACCAGAAAAGCCATGATTGATGAAATGGAGTATTGGATTAAGGAAGTGGATATTGATGGCTTTAGATGCGACCACGCCGGCCATGAAATACCCTTATATTTCTGGGAAGAAGCAACAGCTAGGCTCAACCCGTTAAAAGACCTTTTCTGGTTAGCGGAATGGGATCAACCCAGAATGCACCTTGAGTTTCAGGCAACTTATAGCTGGGGCTTACTGCACCTTACGGAGGCCGTAGCTAAAGGAGAAGAGCCTGCAGAAGCCTTAAATACTTTCGTTCAAAAAGATTTGGCCGAATATGGCAAAAAAGCCTACAGATTAACCTTAACTACTAATCATGATGAAAATGCTTGGTCAGGTACTGTGTTCGAAAGATATGGAGATGGCCATAAGGCATTTGCCGCATTTGTATTTACTGCTTATGGTATTCCTATGATCTATAGCGGCCAGGAAGTAGGTATGGATAAGAGATTAGCCTTTTTTGATAAAGACTCGATTGACTGGTCTGATCCTAAGAAATTAAAGCCCTTTTACAAAAAACTAGTGCAGATACGTAAAGACAACCCCGCTTTATGGAGCGGTGAATATGGAGCAATGCCTGTTATAGTTAAAGATAACAATGACCATGTTGTATCATTCTCCAGAACCAAAGGTAACAATAAAGTGGTATCTATCATCAACTTCAGTGATCAAAAGCAAAGCATAACCACCCCTGGTAGCATAGCCGGTAATTATAAAGATTACATAACAAACGATAAGATGACACTCGAAGCTGAGGGCAATCTTCAGCTCAAACCATTTCAGTTTCATATTTTAATTGCTGAATAATGATGAAAGGTGTATCTATTACTTCAAAGAAACCTAAACTTAGTTTTTGGCAAATATGGAATATGAGTTTTGGCTTTTTAGGCATTCAATTTGGTTTTGCATTACAAAATGCCAATACGAGTAGAATTTTTGAAACCTTGGGTGCTGATACAGAAAACCTGGCCTTTTATTGGTTGGCAGCCCCGGTTACAGGTCTTGTAGTTCAGCCCATCATAGGTTATTATAGTGACCGTACCTGGCACCCTACCTGGGGTAGACGCAGGCCTTACTTCACCATAGGAGCGTTACTAGCCACAGCAGCACTTTGCATTATGCCTAACTCTCCTGCTCTATGGGTAGCCATAGGCACACTGTGGATCATGGATGGCTCTATTAACATCAGCATGGAGCCTTTCCGCGCGTTTGTTGGTGATATGCTTCCTGATGAACAAAGAACACAAGGTTTTGCTATGCAAAGTTTTTTTATTGGAATAGGTGCCGTAGTTGCTTCTATTCTACCTTGGGTCTTTAGTCACTGGTTAGGTGTCTCTAATCAGGCAGAAGAAGGCCAAATTCCCGACTCGGTTAAGTGGTCATTCTACATAGGAGCTTTCGCCTTTATTAGCGCCGTGATGTGGACCGTGTTTACCACTAAAGAATATCCACCTGAAGATGCGAATACAACTGATCAAGTAGATGCTGAATTGATCAATAATAATACTACTGCACCGGCTAATTATGTAAAAATAGGCTTAAGCCTTTTATTCATCACTATTGCTCTGTGCTCTTGGTTTTATATGGCTAACCTTAACCCTCAGCTTTATGTATTATGCGGAGTTATTGGCTTCTTTGCCATCGCCTATGTAGTTGCAGGCCTACTCATGATTAATAACAGTCCTACTAATGGCTTTATTCAAATTGTACAAGACTTTCAGCATATGCCCAAAACCATGGTACAGTTGGCCTATGTTCAGTTTTTCTCTTGGTTTGGTCTTTTCACTATGTGGATCTACACTAACTCAGCGGTAACGAGTCATATATTTAACTCTTCTGATCCTACCAGTGCGGCCTATAATGAAGGTGCAGATTGGGTCTCTTTCCTTTTTTCATGGTATAATGGCGTAGCCGCAATATTGGCACTTATTATCCCCTATATATCCAAAGCATTGTCTCGAAGACATACTCACCTAATAGCTTTGTGCTGCGGTGGACTTGGTCTGATATCCTTTTATTTCACTACCAACCATTACATGTTATTAGTATCTATGGCTGGTGTTGGTTTTGCATGGGCAAGTATTTTATCAGTGCCTTATTCGATGCTTTCGTCATCATTACCAGCAAAGAAAATGGGGTACTACATGGGGATTTTCAACTTTTTTATTGTAATCCCTCAAATTATTGCGGCCAGTCTTTTAGGTTTTTTAATAACGACCTTCTTTGATAGTGAATTCATTTTCGCTCTCATTTTGGGAGGCTGCTCTTTAATATTAGCAGGTGTATTATGCCTGTTTGTAAATGAAGAGAAGCAAAACATACCATAACTCACTCATAAACAGAAGTTTGCATTCAAGCGCAGGACTTTGGCACTAATTGTGTTAAATTATAAGAGAAAGAAACAATCATCATATGAAGAAAGTTTATCTATTCTCCTCACTGCTGATTATCAGCTTTTTAATACTTAATTGTTCCTCTGGTAAAAAAGCGCTTGAACAAGGTGATTACTATCAAGCTGTGCTTAAAGCCGTAAACAGATTAAGACAGAAACCTGATCATAAGAAATCAAAAGAAACATTGCGAGCGGGCTACCCCCTGGCTATTCGTACAATAGAGCAGGATGTGCAAAATACTCTTTCTGGCAACAGTAAGTATAAATACAAATCGGTACTTCAAAAATACCAACTAATCAATAACATGTATGAAGAGATCAGAAGGTCTCCAGGTGCTCTAAAGATCATCCATTCCCCAAAGAACTATTACAATGAGTTGCCTAAAATTCAAGAGATGGCCGCGGAGGAAAGCTACAGAGAAGGACTAAATGCACTTGAAAAAGATACTCGGGAAGGGGCCAAACAAGCTTACTACAATTTCAGAGATGTACAGTCATTTGTTGCTGGCTATAAAGACGTGGAGAATAAAATAGAAGAAGCCCTCTTTAAAGCTACTCTGAAAGTGGTAGTAGAACAAATACCAGTACCTACCAGATATAACCTCAGTGCTCGTTTTTTTCAAGACAAAATTGAAGAGTACTTGCATACTCATTACCGATCAAACTTGTTTGTAAGATTCTACAATCCACAAGAAGCCGAACGCGAAAACTTGCCATATGTAGATCAATATCTGCGATTACAATTTGACGATTTCACTGTAGGAGAAACACATATCTTTAAAAATACAGAAACATTTAGCAAAGATAGTGTCAAAGTAGGAACCGCTAAGCTTGACGATGGCTCGTCAGTAGATGTTTTTAACACGGTCAAGGCTAAGATGACCACCTGGAAGAAGGAAGTAATCTCAAAAGGCTTATTCAGTATGCAAGTTTATGATGCTCACACTAATGCTATATTAGTTCATAATAAGTTTAATGGAGAATTTGTGTGGGTTTCGAAATGGGGTAGCTATAATGGAGATGAAAGAGCCTTAACAGAAGATCAAATAAAAATATGCAATAATGAGGAGGTAATCCCTCCTCCCCCACAAGATTTATTCATAGAATTCACCAGGCCTATTTATGATCAACTGGTAAGCAGCGTAAACACCTATTACAATAGGTTTTAAATGTTACAGCAAGAAGAATGGTAGTGTGAATAGATTTTTTTCACACTACTTTATTATTTACGTTTTTTTCTAGAATTATATTTTTTTCTACCGTTGCTTCGGCTACCGGTTCGTGGTTTATATTCAGGACCTTCTCCAATACTAGCAGGAAGTTTTCCTTTAGGCACGGGGGTTTCTAAAAGTTTCTCTATCGCATAGAATTTATTCTGTTCTTTTTCATTCACAAATGTGAAGGCGACCCCTTTAGATGCTGCTCGGGCGGTCCTCCCTATTCTATGAATATAGTCTTCACCATCATTAGGCACATCATAATTCACTACTAGCTCGATATCTTCCACATCAATACCTCTACTTAAAATATCGGTAGCTACCAGAATACTGAGTTTCTTATTTTTAAAATCTCTAAGCACCTGCTCCCGCTCTCCTTGTTCAAGGTCTGAATGAATGTCTTCAACCGAAAACTCAAGCTTTTTAAGCTCTTTTGACAATTGCTTAGCGCTATTTTTTGTACTACAGAATATGATAACACTTTGCAACTTCTTAGCCTTAAGTAAATACTTAGCTAATGGTATCTTTTGATTATCATATAATATAAAAGCCGCTTGAGCTACCCTCTCCGCAGGTTTAGAAATAGCAATATTAATCTCATCAGGCTCCTGAAGTATTTTTCTAGCCAAATCTCTAATCTTAGGAGGCATGGTAGCAGAAAACATAAGATTCTGTCTCTGCTTAGGCAAATAAGATATGATCTTCATTAAATCATCATGAAAACCCATGTCTAACATCCTGTCTGCTTCATCTAAAACAAGGCATTTCAAATTACTAACCTGCACATACCCCAAGTTAAGGTGAGCTATGAGCCGGCCAGGCGTACCTATAATTACATCTGCCCCTTGTGACAAGGCTGACTTCTCCCTGCTAAAAGACTGACCATCTCCCCCACCGTAAACGGCAATAGAGCTTACAGAGGTAAAATATGATAATCCCTCCATTTGCTGATCGATCTGCACTGCCAGCTCTCTGGTAGGCACAATAATCAAAGCCTTTATATTACTCTGATCGTCATCCGCCTGTAATATCTGATGGATCACAGGAAGCAAAAATGCTGCTGTTTTACCGGTTCCGGTCTGAGCAGACGCGATTATATCCTTTCCTGAAATGATTTTGGGAATAGCCTGCTCCTGAACAGGAGTGGCATCTTCAAATCCTATGGCCGAAATACCCTCTAAAAGACGGTCATCAAGGCCCAACTCTTTAAACTTCAAATTTATTCCAATTTAAGATCACTTTTTAACTCCTCTTTTAAAGTCAAAATTACACTTTATGATTTTACGCAATTTAATGAAAATAATTTCTTTATCGTTGACATAATCATTTATCATTGCAGCTTCTAGTTTTAAAATTACAACTTCATGTTTAAGCATTTAATATTTGATTGTGACGGCGTTCTTGTAGACACCGAAATAGTGGCAGCAGAGGTAGTGTCTAAAGTATTGAATAAATATGGCCGCGAGGTATCTTTAGATCAGTACATAAGGGAATATACAGGAAAACTGATATCAGTCATTCTAAACACTATTCCTTCAGAAAATAGGGAGGGAATAAACATTCAAGAAATAATGCATGAATGTGAAATTGAAATATATAATCAGTTAAGACCGGTAGCGGATATGCCGGAAGTTGTAAAAACGCTTCCATTGCCTAAATCAGTGGTTTCAAATAGTGCGCTATGGCAGGTAGAAAAAGCAATCAATCACGTTGGGCTTAATGACGTTTTTGATCAAAGATATTTTTCTGCAGAAATGGTGCCTAACCCTAAGCCAGCTCCAGATGTGTATTTACATGCCTCTGAAACTCTAGGTATAGATCCTTCAAATTGCCTGGTGGTTGAAGATAGTAAAGCTGGTGTTAACGCTGCCGTGAAAGCAGGTATGACAGTAATAGGCTTCGTAGGTGCCAGCCACATATTACCAGGCCACGCAGAGGCACTTTCAGAAATAGGGGCTAAACATATTGCAAAAAATGCCCAAGAATTACAGTCTATTATAAAGGATTTAACTAAATAAGAATAAAATACTTGATTTCTTGACCTAAAAAACGAGGCAGTCTAAAAAGTAGTTTTAGACTGCCTCGTTTTTTTTCACCGCAAACAAAAAAGTCAGTTCTTAAAGAGCTGACTTTTTTGTTGTCACATATTCCTTTAAAATTAAACTCCTTCCAATTTGTAATCAGATACATCGTAGGCAAACAGCATAATCTTAGAAACAGAACCATCTCTATGTCTTGTAGCTGCATAATTCTCTTTTAAGAATTTAACCTCTCCAGACTTAGTAAGTCTTTTAAATTCTCCTTCCTTAGGCACTCCCGCTGAAAGGTCTCTCCAGAACATCTTATACTCTTCTGAGCTCTTGTCATCCTTAGATACTAATATTCTATGGTGTTCTCCCAATATTTCGTCACGTGTATACCCCATCAATTCCAGGAAGTTTCTATTAGCATTAAGGATTTTACCCTCCTCATCAAACTCAACAGTAGAAACAGATCGGTTAATGGCATCCATTGTACTCTCAGCCTCAAACTGGCTACGCTGCATTTCTTCCTGAGTAGCTTGTAGCTCTTCCATATTCTGACGCATCTCCTCTTCCTGAGAACGCATCTGCTCGGTCATTTCTTGAGATTCTTCTAATAGCTTCTGTGTTTTTGCATTTATTTTCACAGATGATACGGTAGACGCAATGCTTTCTGCTATTTTCTCTACAAATTCCTTTTCGTAATCTTCAAAGTTTTTGAATGATGCCACTTCTACTACACCATATATTTCATCATTTACTTTTAAAGGCACTATCAGTACACTTCTAGGATTAGCATCTCCTAAACCAGAGGTGATTTTGATGTAATTATCAGGAACTTCTGTTAAATAAATACTATCTCTTTCTAACCAAACCTGACCGGCAAGGCCTTCGCCCTTAAATACCTTTTGATCGACATATTTTTTCTTATCCCAAGCATAACAAGCCGTAAGTACCATATATGGCTCATCTTCACTATTATCCTCTTCAATAATGTATAAACCTCCCTGATTAGCTCCTAGATATTTTACCAGGTTACTAATAATATCATCAGAAAGTTTCTCTATGTTATCATTATTCTTTCTAAGAATATCTCCGAATTTAGCCAAACCTCCAGTAGACCAGCTTCTTTTCTTATCTTCTTCAGCCACTCTATAAAGGTTATTTCTCATCTCGATAAGAGCATTACCCAATGTATCATGCTCACTTAAAGGATTAAATTCAGAGTCATAATTACCTTTACCTATATTTTCTGCAAAGAAGGTGGTAGACCTTAAACCAGTCACCAGATTATCCATAGCCGTAGCCATTTCACCAATCTCATCATTGCTGAATTTCCTGTTTCTTTCATCTACAAGCTCACCTTTACCCAACTTCACCAAAATATCCTTGATATAGTTAATAGGTCGGGTAATATTCCTGGCCATAATAAAGGCTATAATTAAACTTAGAGAAACTATTATTAATCCTGTTATAACAGTAATGGTCCTTAGTTGGCTGGCAGCTTCTTTAAGTTCAACATCAGAATCTTCAGTCACATTTTGCTGTGTTACTGCCACCTTATCAAGGTCTGCTGTAATTGATGCTGTTAACGGAATAACCTGACTATCTACAGCATCTTCCGCTAATAGTTTAGTCAAAGGATCTTCATAATTCTCGAATGTAACCAGCTGAGACATAATGTCTTTTTCTACGGTCATAAGCTTTTCAAACTTTAAGAACGCAGAATCAATTAAAGCCTTTTGGCTATCAACTTCCCATTCAACCTTTAGGTTATTAATCTTATCCTTAAGCTGTGGGTATTCAAATTCGTGAAGATTTTTTAAAGCTTCTTTATCATCAGTATTACTTTGTAGATAAACCCAGTTAGTGATTAACATTTTTGACCTGGTCACTAAAAGGATAAAGTCATTGATAGCTTCTTTAGAAGGTCTTATAATTTCTGAAGACGTATTTACTACCGAGTCAATCTTATTACCGTTAATAAAGATGATTGATGCATTAACGATAAAAAAGACAATAAGCACTAAGAAGCCTCCAAAAATCTTATTGCCTATTTTAAATTTTATTTTTCCCATAAGGTTGAGATGACATATAATTAAAAAATAAAAAAATTAGATCAAAATAGCTAGCCTCGTAAGTTCTGAAGAAACTTTCAAATCAGCCCTATCCATTGCAGATCTATTCAATTCAAATGCAAGTTTTCCGTTTTTATTTACAAAATTGATGTTGCTACCCTGCACACCTAAACCTTCCTTTTCGGTAATTAATAGTGTATTAGCAGAACCAACTTTGTTCAATATACCAGAGATATCATCAGTGTAATTTTTAGATATAAAAACGATATCTGCCTTATCTAGACCGTTCAAATTAGTATATTTCTTCACTTGTATATCTCTGGTTCCTGCTTTTTTGGCAGCAGCCATTCTTTCTAATTCGTCTATAATTGGAGAATCACCCACAATTCCTATCACAAAATCTCCTTCCTCACTAGAAGAGGGCCATTGTACATACCTTATAAAGCTATAAATGTAAACGGCATGCAGCTGATAATTTTGGGCCAAGCCTACAAAATTTATCAACAGAAGAGAAAACAGAAAAAAAAGCCTTTTCATGAGATGGATAATATTAAGCCTTCACTATACATGGTTTAAATTAAGCTGGTATTAATTGAATTTCAAAAAAATAGTTAAAAATAGCAACCTAATTTCTTATCCAGTTTGTAGAAGTAAAGTAACCCATTTTATCTGAGGTAATATTTTTGACCTTTACTTTTATTCTTATTGTAAGAACTTTATTACTGGTATAAACCTTTTAAAGAAAAAGTAAATAAATGAAATTTCCTGATTTTTCGCTAATCTTAATTATTATCTTATTTTGTTCATGTACAAATATGAAAGAATCCGACAAGAAAGCAACAGTGAAATATGAAATAGAAAAATCTCCTTCAGAGTGGAAGAGCCAGTTATCTGAAGAAGAATATGATGTTCTTAGAAAAAAAGGAACTGAAAGAGCCTTTTCTGGCAAATACTGGGACAAAAAGGAAGATGGTGTATATTACTGTGCTGGCTGCCACCAAAAGTTATTTAGTAGTGATACTAAATATGAATCGGGTACGGGTTGGCCAAGTTTCTATCAACCTATTGATGAAGAAAAAATTGGGATTATTAAAGACCAAAGCTTGGGAATAGTAAGGGAAGAGGTGGTTTGCAGCCGATGTGGAGGGCACCTTGGACACGTATTTCCTGATGGACCTGAGCCCACGGGACTCAGATACTGTTTAAACTCAGTAGCACTAGACTTCAAAAAGGAATAACTACTCCTTTATTGAAGGCATAACCCACAAATGGCTGAACCAATGCCATGCCCCATCTTTAGAAGGAACTGTGAGCGTATATAGTGTTCTTCTGCGCTTTAAAATCTCCTTGCTTTTTACAGAAATTTCAACAATCGAATCTGTTTTGACAACTTTCATATCACACTCACCTCCTTGTATAAAACATTGAAGGTTGTTGATCTGCAAATCTTCACTTTTAAAAGCTACTTTTAGCTCTGGAGGATTACCATTTTTCAGCAAATGCTTATCTGGCACCTCCGATTGAACAAAAAGAGTTTGCATCTTTGCTTTTTCCTTAAATCCATTCAAAGAAGCGTAGCTACTGGCCATAGGAAATCTTGGTATGGCATAGAAGTCAGAGGAAGAATTCATGACACCCGAATTTTGAGCCACCGCTCCTATAAATCCCATTTCTTTAATAATAGATTCCATCTCCTTATCATACTCACCGTAAGGATATGCAAAAACTGTGGGAGTTAAAGACAAGTGCTGTTTGAACAGTTTTTGAGCTTGGGCCACGTCTGATTGAAAATGTTTATACCTTATGGTCTCCTCATAATTCAGAAAATAGCCATGAGAGTGACTATGATTACCGATTTCTATACCCTGATCCATAACTTCCTTTATTCCTTCCCAGGTCATATAGCTACTTCCTCCTACGGTCTCTGTATTAACAAACAGAGTTGCCGAAACGCCATGCTTTTTCAATATGGGCATAGCACCTGTTTGGAATGACTTATACCCATCATCTACAGTAATAACAGCTATCTTTCTTTCTTTTGAGCTATATTTCAAATACTCAATGGCGTTCGAAAGGGTTAAAATTTCAAATTCCTCATCTTTCAGGTATTGTATGTGCTTCTCAAACGTAGAGACATCTACATTGGTAGAAGGATATTTCTCATCTCCAAATCTATGATATACAAAACAAGTTATAGATTTTCGACCATTAGCTATACCTTGAGCTTCCACCTGCTTACCCGACGGACCGGCACAACCTGCCACTACTATTAAAAATAGTATCAGTTGATAAATGTGATTTTTAATAGGGAAGTATTTTCTCTCCGTCATGATAGTAAGATGGATCTAATGTCAAAGAATCATATTGAGTTAAATTATTTTTATTGATCAACAAATTAAGCCTTGAAACATAGGTATATCTCAATTCAGAATAATTTTTAAGGAAATATGTCAACTTAGTAGGTTCTTTCGGTTTCACTCTTTCCTTACGAAACTCTTTATAAGCAGAAGACCTGGCTAGCATATAGAAATAATCCTCAATGGAGCCATTAATATCTTTATAACTTCTTACATAAATTGATTGGTCTCCCCTATTGTGCAACGCTTGCATTCTTTCTTCTTCAGAGCTATAAGACCAAATTCCGAATATATTATTTCCCTCTACAAAAAAGCGAGAAGTTCCCCAACCACTTTCTACCGCAGCCTGAGCCAGGACAATACTGGTAGGGTGCGTAGCCAATCTATTATATAGGTCCTTAGCATCTTTTGCATTAAAACGGTCGATATAGTCCGCCAGAAATAAGCTGTCTGATTCCTGTACTTGCTTATTATTTTGCTGACTCCACATGATATCACCTATCCTTTTTCTGTCTATTGATATATTATGCTTTACCTGAAGTACAGATGGCAATATCATTTCAATAAACTTTTTCTTTTTTTTCTTCAAAGAGAGCTGGTCGAAGCTAAATTCATTGAAATAAATGACTGGTCTTACCCATTTCTCGCTTACTGGAAGGATATCAGCCGCACTTCTTACTATTACAAAAGGCGTTTTTAGCAATGGGTCATCCTCACAAGATGAGGTACAAAGTAAAATACCCAGACATAATAACACAGTTGCTATCCTGCTTGATTTAATGTTTCGCATAACTTTATTCTTACACGAAAATAGGGAGGTTTGGTTAATAAGTTTATCTGTTTAAAAAACAAGTCCTATATTCGTGCATTCACCAGATCATTTAACAGTTGAAGTACGATATTGTTATCATTGGGGCTGGCATAGTAGGCTTAGCCACCGCCCTTAAGCTGAAAAATAAAAATCCAAATTTCAAGTTATTGATACTTGACAAAGAGGAAGACATAGCTCACCACCAGACAGGCCACAACAGTGGCGTGATCCATTCAGGCTTGTATTACAAGCCTGGCAGTTTAAAAGCCACCAACTGTATTAATGGATATAATCAACTTCTGGAATTTTGCGAAACAGAAAATATACCATATGACCTCTGTGGTAAAATAGTAGTGGCTACTTCTGAAGAAGAAGTGTCTTTGATGAACAACCTATATGATAGAGGGCAACAAAATGGGCTGACAGGCCTGAAGTTACTAAAAAAAGAAGAGCTGCGCGAACATGAACCTCATGTAAATGGAGTAGCTGGAATTTTTGTACCGCAAACCGGAATTATCGATTACAAGCAGGTATCAGAAAAGTATGCCGAAAAGGTCAAAGAGCTAGGTGGTGAGATTCGGTTAGGTGAAAAGGTAGATGATATTCTAGTAAAGGGACACGAAACCACTATTGTAACCAATAAAGGCAGTCATAGCACTACACTGGTTGTAAACTGTGCGGGCCTTTATTCTGATAAAGTGGCCGAATTTACTCAGCAAAAGTTAAATGTACGTATAATACCTTTTAGAGGAGAGTATTATGAGCTCAACCCGAACAAGCAACATTTAGTTAAGAATTTAATTTACCCTGTTCCTGATCCTAATTTTCCATTCCTAGGAGTGCACTTTACCCGAATGATAAAAGGCGGAGTAGAGGCCGGCCCTAATGCTGTACTAGCCTTCAGCCGCGAAGGATATACTAAAAAAGATATTAGCTTGAAGGAGCTTTCAGAGTCGCTACTCTGGCCTGGCTTCCAAAAAGTGGCTAAAAAATACTGGAAAACTGGTTTTGGAGAGATGTACAGATCTTTTTCTAAAGCGGCCTTTACTAAAGCACTGCAAAAGCTTATGCCAGAAATTGAAGAAGATGATCTTATTCCAGGTGGTGCGGGTGTTCGTGCTCAGGCCTGCGACAAAGATGGAGGTCTAATAGATGATTTTCTCATTCTGGAAAATGAGCATGCCGTTAACGTATGTAACGCTCCTTCTCCGGCAGCTACCTCTTCCCTTTCCATTGGAGATACAGTCTCTGATCTGGTAATCAAAAGGTTTTAGATGAAAAATTATGCTTTTATAATATAAAAAGGATAATTTCACTTATAAGATAAACACAATAGCTGTATACAGCATTGTAAGTAATAAAAAAGAAAAGCAATGAAAGAGATAACGGTTCAGGAACTTAAAGAAATGATGGACTCAGGAGAAGATTTTCAACTTCTTGACGTAAGAGAACCTCATGAATTTGAAGTAGCTAATATTAATGGGGAGTTAATACCCAGAAATGACCAGCCTGAGGCTGGAGATAAAATAGCTCGTGATAAGAAAGTGGTGGTACACTGCCGTAGCGGAGCCCGCAGCGGACAAGCCATAAGATTTTGGGAAAACAAATATGGCTTAGATAATTTGTACAACCTTAAAGGTGGAATTTTAGCCTGGTCTGACGAAATAGATCCTTCTGTACCTAAGTATTGAGGATCAATTAAAAATAAAAGAGGGGATCAAACTGATAGTTTGATCCCCTCTTTTATTATATGCTTTGCAATATGTTAGTTACTCATTTATAGCTGCTAAAACCCCTTTTAAGAGCGCATCAAAATCAAAGTTTCCCCTCTTATTTTGTCCCATTCTCACTATTACCATATCTTGAGATGGTAATATAAATACTCGTTGACCTTCAAAACCATTCATGCTATACATATCAGTAGGAGCACTTGGATAATATCGCTCACCTGGTCTTCCTTCAGGGTCGGCATTAGTCCAGAAGTGAGCTCCATAGTTTCCTTCTTTGGCCGTTGGAGTTACGGTAGATGAATATTCTACCCAGCCATCAGGTAAAATCCGCTCTTCTCCCCATACTCCATCATTCAAATATAGAAGGCCAAACTTAGCCCAATCTCGAGGAGTCGCATACATATATGATGAGCCCACAAATGTACCGGAAGCATCTGGCTCGATAACCGCGCTAGTCATACCTATCTTATTCAAAAGGCGATTATGAACAAAATTATAATAATCTTTTCCTGTAGCATCTCTCACTATCATAGAAATGATATTAGAGGTTCCGCTACTATAATACCATTCTTCATCAGGCTGCTTTACCAGAGGAAAAGAAGATGCATATTCCCCCATATTCCCTTTGCTAAAGAGCATATTAGTAGCGGTGCTGGGGCCTGTATATACCTCTTCCCACTCTAGCCCACTGCTCATCCGCAATAAATGATCAAGAGTAATTTTTCTACGAGGATCACTCCCCGCCCAACTGGCTAAAGGTGCAGGATCATGAATATTTAACTTTCCATCTTTAACTAATAAGCCCACTAATGCATTTGTAACACTTTTCGTCATAGACCAGCCCAACTGTGGTGTATTGATCTGAAAGCCAGAAGCATATTTCTCTGCTACAATCTTACCATGATGCACTACTACCAGCGCCCTGGTATTTTTTGGTTTTTCAGGATCTGTTTCTTCAAAGGCCTCATCTAAAACCTGATTCACAGCTTTCAAATCCATACTTGAATCTTTATAAACCGCCGCGTTACCCAAAGGCCAAAGCACACTATCTTGTAAAACCTTATGTTTTGGGACATGAATATCTTGTCCTCTTACTTCTTCCTCCGAAATCTCAGAGACAAGTGTACAGCCTATTCCTTTTCTGTATATGGCCTTTATTTTGGCAAAGCCCCACACACTACCATATGCAGACGAATCAGAAGTATCTACCTCAAAAGAGCCTAATGTAAAAGGAAAATTCCCTAACTCCTTATCTATTACTGACTCAGGCAATCGGTTTGCAACATAAACGCAACTACATAAATTTTTAGCCCCGTAACCACTTATAATTGGTAAGGCTTTCCATAAATACGAGACTCCGAATACGAGCAGTACCATCAGCATAATAAAAATGATGGCTTTGAAAAATTTCAACATGATTGATTATTGCTTTTTTTGTTTTCCGTTATAAAAATCATCTACTTCTCCGTCTCCATCCCAATCGACATATCCTTTAAATATAGCTTCATCATCTTCTAAGAGAACCTGATATTTAAATTTTTGACCTCTATTAATGTAGACGAGGCTATCATCTTCAATATACCATATACCAGTATTCACCATAATTACCGAATCTTCTAAGCTTCTATACTCTGAAGTATAGGTACTATCGCTATTAAAGGTGGTACGGACTGGTTTAACCTGAAACACTTCTTCCCATTTCCCTTCCGGCACATGAAGATAGGAATCACTGTCTGCATCTGATATGGTTACTTCCAATGTCAAATTTCTCCACTCCCCTAACAATGTTTGTTGTAAGGGCAATGGCTCTGAAGCATCTACCTTCTCTTCTTTTTCCTTAGGAGTTGAGCATGACAGAATCAGCGTCATCGAAAACAAAAAATATCGAATAGAGTATTTCATACCTTTAATGATAAGAATATTGACAGTATATTTTAGCTAATTGAATAAACTAATTCCATTTCATATCTTTTCAACGAGGTTTATTTTATACATTTGATTATGGATGGAACAGAACGCAAGAATATAAAGCCTGGCATAGAGGTAGCCATAGTGCTAAAAGAAGACCAAAGAACGGGGCACCTCACTGAAGGAGTAGTAAAAGATTTACTTACAAAGTCAAGTCATCATCCTCATGGCATCAAAGTAAGGTTAGAGGATGGAAGCGTAGGCCGAGTAAAAAAACTTCTCTAAAATGATTAGAAAAGACTACATATTAAAAGAAATCCAGAAGCTACATCTACTAATAGCTAAAGTACTGGGATTAAAAAGCGAAGGTAAGCACCATGATGCGCTTCGTGTTTTAGACGAACACATAGTGGGTGAATCTGGCCTTAGGTTAGAAGATGTAGAGCATTTAGATAATGAAGGACTCATCAACAAACTGATGGAAACATCGGATCTAAAGCTTGTAGAATACAATATTTTGGCAGAAGTAGCCTATGAGGCAGCCGAAATTAAAAGGATAATAGGCCAAGACCAAAAAGCTATGAACCTATACACGAAATCACTAATTCTATTTAATCATGTAACGGCAGAAGAAAGAATTTTTGATTTTGAACGAGAGCAAAAAATGAAAGACATTCAACTAGCTATTACTGACCTCAACTCTTAGCTCATTTCATTCACAAACTTCAGGGTTCTTTTTTCCATGTAATTAAACTCAGACCCTGCCAGTGAAAAGCCCACATGCCCGCCATACTGCGGTGTTTCAAGATATACCTGCTCAGCCTTTTCGCAATCAGCATAAGGGAAGCAACCATCTCCCAAGAAGGGGTCGTTTTTTGCATTAACTATTAAAATAGGTACCTTACTTTTATACATATATTCTGATGCACTAGCTTGATGATAGAAATCAGCGGCATCTTTAAACCCGTGAAGCGGAGCAGTATAGAGGTTATCAAAATCAGGAAAGTATTTTATATCCTCAAAATCCTGATATTTGATAAGTTCAGGGAAATTGGCCGACTTTATCTTTATTTTTTCTTCAAGCTTTTTCAAGAATCTCTTCCTATAAAAATCATTACTCTTTTCAGCCAATTTATTTACACTAGAAGCTAAGTCTACAGGAACGGAAAAAGCTACGGCTGCTTTAATTTCGGGAAATATATGATTCGCCATTTCGCCAACATATTTCAAGGTTAAACTACCACCCATACTAAAGCCTACCAAGGCTATTTTTCTATAACCATAAGTTTCTCTGGCATATTGAATCACCTCTTGTAAATCTTCAGTAGCACCATGGTGGTAAAAGCGAGCTTTTTTATTCATTTCGCCACTACAACTTCTACAGTTCCAGCCTAAGGCATCCCATCCATTTTGAAAAAAATACTTGGCCATGCCCATCACATAAGGCCTGGTAGCACTTCCCTCTAGGCCATGAGATATTATGATTAACTGATCCGAGCCTTTTTTCAACCAATCCAAATCAAGAAAATCATCATCTGAAGTAGTTATCCTCTCTCGTTGATATTGCACGCCCTTAATCTTACGAAATGTGCTGGGTATCACCGTAGCTAAATGAGGATTTTTCAGATAAAATGGAGGTTTGTACTCAGAGGCAACAAGTGGCATAATCGTAATTTAAAAAACAAAGAAACGTTTATATAACAACATCACAAAATCTCCTATTATTACTCTGCTTCTTGCTCTACAAGTAAACTTTCTAGTGCTAGCACTACTCCGTTAGTCCATCCGAAGCCATCCTGAAGGGCATATTCACCTCCTCCGGTCTGCAAGGTAGTATCCTCCACATTATACTTCTCCATCATTTTACCCGTAGCTTTATACACCTGTCTGTTTCTGGTGAGCCATTTCTCTGCAGCATCGATGGCTTCTTTATCAAAATCATAGTTAATCAAACCCTTCACGGCAATCCATTGTAACGGAGCCCAGCCGTTGGGGGCATCCCACTGCTGACCGGTATTGTTTAGCGTTGTAACAAATCCTCCTGCTTTTAAAAAATCCTTTAGCAAAATAGCTGTTACTGATTCTGCTTGATATGTATTGGCTATGTTAAAAAACAAAGGATAAGCTGATGCCATTGATTTCACTCGGGTAGACTTGCCCTTGATATAATCAAAATCCATGTAAAATCCGATCTGCTCATTCCATAAATATGCATTAATAGCTCGCTTTCTGGCTGCTGCCTTAAGGCGGAAAGCTTTGGCATTCTCCTCCCTTCCTGATTGATCATAGGCCTTAGCTATGGTCATTTCTAAATGGTAGAGCAAAGCATTAAGATCTACAGGAATAATGTCAGTGGTATGAATAGTGCTTAGCTGCCGATCATCTGCCAACCACCGGCTGCTATAATCCCATCCAGACTCTGCCCCAGCCCTCAAATGTCGGTAAGCTTTAGCCGAATCAAGGTTATTCTCCTGTATCAGCTCATAATCTTCCTTGTAAGATTCGGGTCTGGGAGAGGTATAATGATCCCAATAGCGATTCAAAGTGGTTGAATCATCAAGCATCACCACTCGTTTAGTTACTTTATTACTATCAGAAATGCTTTCTACTCCCTTCATCCAGAAATCATATTCTTTGATTAAATAAGGCAAGTAATGTCTCCACAATCCTGGATTATTATCAGCTATCAGATCCACCATTAAAGCATAAAATGGCGGCTGAGACCTGCCTAAATAATAATCTCTATTTCCATTAGGAATGAAACCAATGCTATCAATTAAAAAAGAAAAATTGTCTACCATGGCTTTGGCCAAATCATGCTCCGAACTGCGCACCAATCCTTCCATAGTAAAATAGCTATCCCAGTAATATACTTCTCTGAACCGCCCTCCGGGGACTACGTAGGCATTTGGAAGGGGTATTAATGATGAGTTTTCTTGTGTGCTATCAGGTTGGCGTGTAAGAATAGGCCACAATTCATTAATATGAGCATCCATGCTTTTGGCCGTATCTGATTGATAGCTTACAGCCCCTGCTTGGGGTTGCTTAAAGTGCTGATGAACAAATTGGGAAAGATCAAATGTATCATTAGATACTGCCTTCTTATACTTTGAGGCTAATATGTCTAGTGGCTCATCCGCTACACAGTCTACAAAAGTTTTAGAGTCATTAAAAATACCAGACAGCTGCACATCTTTAAACAGTGCTGATTCATAAAAATCAAAATCCTTATTTCTTTCATATTCCTGCCTTGGCTTACTACAAGCTAGCAGTAAATTTAAAAGAAGAAGGTAACAGACACTTTTATATAGATAGTTATGCTTCATTGATTTAATTTAAAGAAACTACCCTTAGATCAAAAATAAAAGTCGCCTTTAAAGACGACTTTTATATGTTTATTGTTTTATAAACCTCATGGTCTTTGTACTCGATTGGCCTGTAATTTTTAGCAAATACCATCCAGATGGAATACCTTGTACACTCAACCGTAAATTACCGGGATTAGAATGCCCCTTCAGCACCTCTCTCCCATTAATGTCAACTATGGAATAGTCATAGTCAACAGCTTGGTTTTGAACTTCCAGATATTGCGTTACAGGATTAGGAAACACTTTTATCCGGTTATCATGAAAAGGATTTAAAGACGTAATTGGCTCCTCACTAATTCTATAGTCAGTATAAATTCTAAACTCACCGGCAGACAGATTAACACTTTGATCAGCACTTTTTACTACCAACTCCTGGCCGGAAAAGTAATCATACCAGCTGCCAGTATGCGTAAAATGTCCGCGGATAGCTGCGGATGATAACCCGAAGTTACCCATAACATATACATCCATTTCAGCTGCAGAAGCAGGAGCATCCGTATCAGTCTCATTGGTTAGCAAAAGTTCTTTTTGGAGCGTGTTATCATTCATAAAATCAACCTGAGAAGTTCTGAATATACCATAATCATTTTTAAGAGAAATCAATTCTGAAAAAGCCTCATATAGCTCAATCCTCATAGGATCGACATCATAGTCAAGGCCATTGGGAGCTTCCGACCAAGGTAATGGCTTCTCTCCTGTTCTGCCATTCTCATCAATACTTATATCATACCCTAGTTCACCAAACTGCCACAGCATCTTAGGTCCCGGAATAAGGTAATAAAAAGCTGCCGCCGCAACAGTTCTATCAATGGCCTCTGATAATTCTCGAGTGGTATAATCTGCAGTAGTGTTGCCGTATTGCTTGTTTTTAAACATCACTCTTTCCTCGTCATGACTTTCCATATAGGAAATCAAGTTAGAGTCTTTCCAATTTCTGGTTCCATAGTATGCCCAGCTGATACCTGAACCGTCCGCGTATCCCATTGTATTTTGGGAATAATTATAATTCATATTTCCCCATAGCATAATGCCATAATCCGCTAATACAGTCTCTTCACTATTTTCAGCCAAATGCTCAAAAATCACATAGGTAGAAGGATCACTTTCCCAAATAGCATCAGTCATTCTGGTCAGTATATCTATTCTCGATTGATCGTAGCTGCTCCATTCGTCTACATCAGTATTATAGTTCTGTGTAAATCCTTTAGTAAGATCAAAGCGGTAGCCATCAATCTTGTATTCATTTATCCAATAATGATTCACCGTATCCACAAAGGCCTTTGTATAGTCTGATTCGTGATTAAAGTCGTAAAAAACATTAAATGGATGAGTCGCCTCCTGGTTAAGCCATGGATTATCTGCTGCCGGGCGATAGTTTTGGTCATCCCAATACAAGGCAGCTAGTGGATTTTTTTCATGAGTATGGTTGAGCACCATATCAAGTATAACCGCTATTCCATTTTTATGACACTCGTCAACAAAATGTTTCAATTCGTTTTTAGACCCATAGTATTTATCTGGCGCGAAGAAAAAGAAAGGATTATACCCCCAGCTTAAATTACCATCAATCTCCATTATGGGCATCAGTTCAATAGCATTAATTCCAAGACCTTTTAGATAATCTAAATGATTTAAAATTCCTTGATAGTCATGTCTTTCATCAAAATCACGTATGAGTAATTCATAAATAACTAAATCTTCATTAGCAGGCTTTTCAAAATCCGTCACCTCCCAGCTATAGGCTAGCTGCCCTGTTTCCATCACTGCTACAATGCCATTGGCCAAATTGGATTCGGGATACGCTTTAAGGCCAGGGTAGGTTTCTTCTGAGATATAAGGGTCATTTTGCGGATCTAATATTTTATCAGCATAAGGGTCTGCTATTTGGATGGTCTCATCAACTAAATACTGAAAAGCATACTCCTGTCCTGCATTGAGACCTGATACCTGCAGCCAGAAATAATCTCCATCTTGATACATTTGATAGTCAGGATTGGGCTCCCAATCATTAAAATCGCCTATAATATAGACAGACTCCTTATTGGGAGCCTGTAAGCACAAAGTAGCTACTGAAGCATCATTTTGATCATAATTAATACCTGGAATGATAAAAGCAGGGAGCTCTGCCTGAATAGTAGATTGTCTTACTAAGAATGAGAAATCCTGCTTCTTTTCTTCTTCTCCATTATTACCAATCAACTGTATTTGATATTGACCTGGGCTACCAGCAGTTAGTTCATAATTGATAGAGGTTCCGTTATTGCTGGACAGTTGACTTCCGTTTAACCATAAAGACAGTTCTGCCAATTCTGAAGCGGCACCTTCTATGGATAAGGTCTGACCTTGATTTAGAAATATAGGAAACCGACTAGGGTGAACAAATGACACAGAAAACCCGGCCTGACTCACTGTAAAAGAATAATCAGGAGTTTGCCCATTACTCCAATCTCTCCCTTTTAATAGAAGGCCAATTTCTTCTATTTGGTCTTCTGACACGCCAAAAAACTCTGTTGGGGTCAAAGTAATGGTATAAATATCCGGGTCTGATTGAGAGCGAATCATCTTGGCTGCGTCTTGAGCGGACGTAGCAGGGTTAATATTAGTAGGAGCATTCAGATCAGCTGCCCCCTGTTCTATCCAGGCCCAGATCCAGACATCATTTGCATACCCTTCCAGTCCTGTAGCTGAAACATCCACTGTTATCGTCACCGGTTGGCTAGCTATTGGAATGGCAGGTGAAGTAGTAACCTGAGCTGATGCTTTATAGAAAATAAATATTGCGCAAAAGGCATAGCAAATCCTTGTTCTACAATGAGTAATAGAAATCATAAGGTGATTAGTAAGAGGTGATTAAAAAAGAGGTTGTATCAAGAGAGACTTCTGACACAACCTCTGGCATATAAGAAAGACTATTTTATTCCCACGGTACGGGCTTTCAAATCCACTGTCATTTCATATGAACCTGTGCTACCTACAAATAACAGGTTGGAATCTCCATCAGCAGCATTTTCTAACAAGGGATCTACTTCTCCATCCTCGAAATAGAGGTAGTTATATTTTCCTGTACTCCAATCTGCCTTATCGAAAAACCTAAAAGCTTTATCTGCATTCATGGTAGTAGTCACTTGGAAGAGGCTATCTTTTACCCAAGTTAATTGAACAGCCGATTCTAACACCCATCCTTGTAAAGCTTCGCCAATACCATACAAGGTAGGCTCATCAGCTTCCTCCATGCTAATGGTTTTATCATTTAAATTCACTTTTATTATATAATAACCGGAGGTTCCGATAAATCTAAAATTATCATCATCATCCATTGCTGCTTCGAAATTTCCAGCTACAGTGCCTCCATCAAAATAGGCCCATTTATATTGGTCTGCACCCCAATCTGGTTGAGTGAAAAACCTAAAAGTTTCTCCATTTTTAAATTCTGCTATTACATGGTATGCTTTACCATTGTTAGTAGCAGGCACTTCTACCGCTAAGTTTAGGTCCCAGCCCTTCAAGGCCCCTCCTATCATGTAAATAGGAGGAAAAACTGTGGCATAAGGTGTTACAGTATAAACCTTGGAAGCAGAAAAAACCGAATCTGCATATTCACTTATGCTCGCAAAAACGCGTGTATATACACTAACAGGCACATCATCCTCCGCACCTAATTTATGTAAAGTATTATTTAAAGCAGTCTCTAGCACCTCTCCTTCTGTAACCTCTGTAGTTGATAAAATCAATTCTTTTTTAGCAAAATCTTCATCAAGCGATACTTGTATGCCATATTCTACAACTGCGTTATACCCTAACTCTGCTTTAGACCATTTAAAAGCAAACTTAGCACTATCCTCTCGGGTAAATATTAAAGATTCATCCTCTGGCGATAAGACCACAGGTTTTACAGGATCTGAGGAGATCACTACTTTTTCAGCATCATCCTCACAGGCCATTAAAATGCCTATAAAAACTATTGAAAGTATATATATGATTTTTTTCATGTCTTGATCTTTTCAATTAATAATTAAAAGGCTGTTTTAAATTAGGGTTAGCTGCCACATCTGATGAAGGCAAAGGAAAATAGTTATACTTGCCATCTACCGATTTTCCTGATTTTATACCACCTTTCCATGGCCATAAGTAATTGTCTGTGGTTAAAAGACCAAACCGAACCAGATCAGTACGTCTATGGCATTCCCAATATAACTCTCTGGCCCTTTCGTCTATAATATAATCTAAATTGAGTTCACCTTGACTAATATTACCTGAAGCATCACCATAAGCTCTTTCTCTTAAGTCATTCATATATTGCAGAGCCGTGGCAGCACTACCTCCGGTACCCCCTCTTAATACCGCCTCAGCATAAGTAAGGTAAATATCAGCTAATCTAAATACAGGAAAATCAGTATCTGTAAATTGAGCATTAGAACCTTGCGCGCCCGTACTAGTTACATTTTTAAACTTAGTGATGGCATATCCGTCAGTAAATTCAGATATCTTATTAATTTCTAATGACTGCCCATTTGTATAAAACATAGCTCTGGAATCAGTATTGCCAGTGATATCATCAAATTTATTCACCAAACCACTGGTAGTTCTCATACCGCTCCAGCCTCCTTCTATTCCAAAATTCGCTGCAGACATAGAACCACCTACCGCACCACGTATTATAAAGGTTGTACCTCCGTAAGACTGGGTATTGGCACCGTCAAAGGCAATCTGAAATATAAACTCAGGTGAATTCTCATTATCAGCCAAAAACATATGAGAGTAATCAGGATCAAGCGAATAGCCTGCATTTATTATTTTGTTACAATAGGTTATACATTCCGTATACCTACCTTCACCAATATAAAGGTTCGCATTCAAGTACAATTTAGCTAAAAGGGCCCATGCTGCAGCCTTGTCTGCCCTGGCATATTCATTTTGCCTTGGGTCAGCCAGGTCATCATTTATGGCCAAAAGCTCTGATTCTATATATTTGAAAACCTCTTCACTTGTAGCCTGTTCAGGCAAAAAAGCGCCAATTTTATTTTCTTCTGTAACAAAAGGAACTTCATAAAACATATCCATGGCATGCCAATAACTAAGTGCTCTTAAAAATCGGGCTTCTGCTCTAAAGGCTACTATCTGCTGCTGGTCAGCTTCAGGCAGATTTCCAACATCAGCTGTTTCTCTTAAAAACTGATTAGCCAACGTGATTTGATAAAATATCCTTGAATACATCCCTCTAACGAAAAGGTCACTAGCACCATAATCAAGGTCATGAAAATCTTTAATGGTTTGGTCATTCCAACCTATCACAGCTTCATCTGTAGTCATTTCCTGATGCAGAAAGTATCCTCTTAGATAAGAAGAAAACCCTTCATCTATTCCTACTATGTCACCTTGACTGTCTGGACTGGCCGGCCCTATTTGACCTGTTAACGCCAAGCCACCATACAACTTAGCCAGCAGCTGCTTATAACCTTCAAGGTCAGTTAAAACGTTACCTGGTGTTTGAACATCCGGATCAATGGGAGAAACATTCAAATCATCTGTACAGGCGCTTGCCAGCATTGCACAGATAGCTATTATAGTAATATATATCTTTTTCATTTTTAGCTCAGTTATCATTTTTGAAAATTAATATTTACCCCCAACAGGAAGGTTCTGGGCCTTGGGTAAATGTTATTATCAATACCATTAGAAATTTCAGGATCGAGACCTTCGTAATCTGTGATAACAAAAACGTTTTGAACTGTGAAGTTCAGGTTCATTCTTATTTTATCCGAAACTACTCTACCCACATCATAACCTAATGTCACATTGTCCATTCTAAAGAAAGAGGCATTTTCTATATAAAAGCTGGAAAAGTATCGAGGTTGATTAAACCCGGACCTAGTCACTTCTGGAGAAACGTTGTTTAAAAAGCCTTGAGTGCTGTAGATATTAGTATAAGTAGCATACTGAGAAGCTATATTATTATATACATAGTTCCCCAGGTTCATTCGGGCATTAAAGCCTAAAGTGAATTTTTTGTAAGAAAAGTTAGAAGAAAAGCCCATATATACCTTGGGAGCAGGGTTTTCCCTAATGATTCTGTCTTTATCATTAATCACTCCATCTTCATTCTGATCTACATAGGCTCCCTCAATAGGCTTACCTTGATTATCATATACCTGCTCATAAACAAAGAAAGAACTGGCAGGCTGCCCTTCTCTATGTATTTGGATATTATTACCCTTTGCACCTCCAATACCTCCGGTGAAATCTCCTATATAATTAGGATCATCTACTGAGATAAGCTTGGTGATTTTATTCACGTTTCGAGTCAAGTTAAAGCCAAAATCCCAACGAAAAGGTTCTTTGTTGATAACAACCGCATTTAAACCTAGCTCGAATCCCTGATTTTCAAGATTGCCCACATTGGTAAGGATCTCATTGGTAAAGTTGGTGCCTATAGGAATAGGAATTTCATTAAGTAAATCATTCGTTTTTCTAAAGTAATAGTCCAGGCTACCACTTATCCTTCCATCCAGAAAACCAAAATCAATACCTGCATTGTAGGTCACCGTTTCTTCCCATTTCAAATTAGCATCATATCCATTATACCTAATGGTATTATAGAAAGTATTACCAAATTGGTATCTCGCTAAACCGTTACTAATAGTTACGGTAGGAATAGCCGGATAAGAAGGCCCGACATTCTCCTGGCCCGTCTCTCCGTAGCCTATTCTTAGCTTAAGATCCGAAAGCACATCTACATCTTTAAGGAAAGACTCCTCTTTTATTTTCCAGGCCAAAGCTCCAGAGATAAATGTACCAAACTGATTGTCCTTAGCAAATCTTGAAGAACCATCTCTCCTTACTGTAGCTGTAAACAGATACTTATCTTTAAAAGTATAGTTCAATCGACCGTAGAAAGAAATCAAAAAATTCTCCGACTTATCTATTCTTAGCGAATCTTTTACCGTTTCATCTAAATAAGCCTTAGCAAAATTAGAGCTCTCTCTATAGAAATGTTGCCATGAGTAACCACCTAAAACTTCAATATTACTGCTAATAGAAGGTAATTCTTTCTTATACTTCATATAGTATTCTAGTAACTCATTCTTAGTTTCTCCTGTGTAAGAGCTTCTCCTTCCATCTCCTAATGTTTGATTTACATCAAAACTGGCGGTTTCCGGTATAGTTACACCTCCATCAGTATCAGATTTATCTAAGGCTACATTTACATGGGCGCTTAGTTCAGGCAAAAAGTGAAATTTGTACTCCACTTGCCCGTTCAATATATACCTATTTACATCAGCCTGGTCATTTCTTTGCTCAATTAGTGCTAATGGGTTAGAAGGTGCTAAAGCTATTCTACTTCCGTCTTCTGGTGATCTCCAGTAAAAATAACCACCATACTGTGAAGTAGGATCATAGGGAGATTGACTTGGATCAAAAGTAATTGCAGAGCCAATGGCACCTTCTTCAGCAAATCTATTTTTTGTCAGCGCTCCTTTTAAGTTCAGATTAACCTTTAGATGATCATCTAGTAAAGAGGGATCTACGCCTACAGAAACTGTGGTACGTTCAAAATTCGTAGTTTTAAGTATACCATCTTGATTAGTATAGCCTACTGAAGCTCTGTATGGCAGATTTTTAGCAGCCCCCGTAACGGATACATTATGCTCAGTACCTATGGCTGTGTCAAAAATCTCATCCTGCCAGTCAGTGTTAGCATCTCCAAGCAAGTCAAGGGCACTGGCAGGTGTTCTACCAGATTCTACACGTGACTGTACCAAAGCTCTATACTCATCACCTGAATATACATCAATGGTTTTTGGTATAGTATAGAGAGATACATTTCCTGAATAATTAATATTCATACCTCTACCTTCTCTACCTCTCTTTGTAGTAATAATAAGAACTCCATTAGATGCTCTGGCTCCATATATAGCGGTGGCAGAGGCATCTTTCAATACAGATACTGAGGCGATATCATTTGGGTTTATTAAACTCAAGGGATTTCTCACTCCAGAAATATCCTCATTAGAGAGAGGTACTCCGTCCACTACAATTAAAGGATCATTACTAGCTGTTAAAGAAGATCCGCCTCTTATTCTTATTGTAGATTGTGAACCAGGAGCACCTCCAGCGTTAGTAATCTGAACACCAGAAATCCGCCCTTTAATTAAGTCTTGCGGAGAGGCCATTACGCCTTTATTAAAATCTTTAGAACTTACCGCTGCCACCGCACCGGTAGCATCTTCTTTCTTCTGCGTTCCGTAACCTACCACTACTACTTCTGTAAGTTCAGTTACATCCGTAGACATTTTGATTTCCAGGTTGGTTCTTCCATTTACAGATACCTCCTGAGTAGCATAGCCAACATATGAGAGAATTAAGGTGGCATTTTCGCTTACCTTCAATGTGAAATTTCCACTAATATCTGTTACCGTACCATTGGCTGTGCCCTTTTCTAAGATATTAACCCCTGGAAGTTCACCTCCATCCTCATCATCTGTTACTTTTCCTGTTATAGTCTGCTGTGCGTAAGCTGACATACTGACTATAAAGGCAAAGAAATACAATAGTAGTTTTTGTTTCATAAGTGTTTGATCTGTTATATAATAATTCTAAGAATATGAAATCTACGGCTAGATCTTACGCTTTCAGATATTACAAAGGTTACTTCAAACGTTTGCATTATACTACACGTCAAGATTTTTCATTACTCATATTCTGTAAACAAGAAGTTTATCCGCTTCTAATTTCTAGAAAAAATACGCTATTAGTAGCTCATTCCAAGCCACTAAAGCATAAAAATTTACGTAAACGTATTCGCAAACGTTTGCGCCAATTTACAATTGATGCATTACTCTCATAATACTCTTATAACATACTTACTTCTAACTGATTAATAAAATTGTATTATTTTAACAGTTCAAATCCCGATTGATAACAAAAGCTACATAAAAAAGAAAAGAGCTATCTTTTAACTATATTTAAAGCCTAATAAGTCCATCTATAATATTTATGAAAGGTTCTCAGGTAACGATAAAAGACATAGCCAAACAACTAGGGGTAAGTGCATCCACTGTTTCCAGAGCACTCAAAGACCACCCTGACATCAGCCCTGAAACAAAAAAGGCCGTAACTGAATTAGCCGAAGAGTTAAATTATCAACCTAATTCAATTGCTTTAAGCTTAAGACAGAAAAAATCTAATACTATTGGTGTGATTATACCAGAGCTAGTTCATTTTTTCTTTTCTACGGTAATTAATGGTATCGAAGATGTAGCCTATGCAGCTGGCTATAGCGTAATAGTCTCTCAAAGCAATGAATCTTATGAGAGAGAAGTGATGGATACTAAGGCACTTTTCAATAATAGAGTTGATGGTATTCTGGTATCTGTATCTCGAGAAACTGAGAACTATGATCACTTTCAATCTTTGGTTAACCGTGGCATTCCTATGGTATTTTATGATAGAATCTGTAAAGCTATCAACTGTAGCCAGGTGATTATTGATGATTTTGATGCCGGATACCAAAGCACTAAACACCTCATTGATCAGGGCTATAAAAGGATCGCCCATATTTCGGGACCTTCAAGTTTAATTCTGTCTAAAGAAAGAATGGATGGGTATAAGAAAGCGCTAACGGATCATGGATTAAAAATAGATGAAACGCTGATACTTGAAGAAAAAGAGGCTAAAGATGAAAAAGTAGCCAAAGAACTTACAGAGCAACTACTTAGTCTAAGCTTACCTCCAGATGCCATCTTTGCTAATAACGACATCGCTGCTGTGGGAGCTATGTTGGTTATCAAAGAAAAAGGCCTAAAAATACCCGAGGACATCGGTGTAGTAGGCTTTAGCAACTGGCGTTTCACTTCTCTCACTGAACCCGCTCTCACTACGGTAGATCAGCCAGGTTTTAAAATGGGACAAGAGGCCGCCAAATTATTAATAAAAGAAATTGAAGCAAAAGAAGGTGAAATAGTAGAACCCGAGACTGTAGTTCTAAAAACAGATCTGATAATTAGAAAATCATCAGTAAGAAAATAAAAAAACTCACAAGGATCGTGGTTTATTTAAACCCCCGATAAGACAGGATTTGAGCTGCCCTACAATTTCGGCCTTCCACTGTTAACCTGCTATAAAAGCGAGGTCCGTAAAACGGATGAGGCCTGGCCTAGAAAGAAGGCTTCACTCGGTATTGTTTTTAATGTTAGGTTTAAAAAACATGTCGACCTTGTGAGTAATGCAAAGTTAAGGAATAGTAATGGTTTCTCAATAACACAAACCATTAGTTTATAAAAATCCTTTCACTGTATTTTTTAGATTACTGGCTAAACTTAAAACGAAGGTACTTAATGTCATGACCTTCCTCGCTAAATTTCTTCTCATACCTGGTTCGGATATCATAACATTCTTCCTTCAGATCCGAGTGATATAGATCAAAAGTATACACTAGATCTTTAATGTCATTTCGCTCTTTCAGCACCTCCAGTGTATATTCAAACAAGCCCGTATTATCTGTTTTAAAGAAAACATTTCCGTTGTGCTTCAGTATGCCTTTGTAAATATCAAGATAGCGACCGTGAGTAATCCTTCTTTTTTCATCCCTATCTCTTGGTCTCGGATCTGGAAAAGTGATCCAGATATCTGATACCTCTTGTGGCTCAAAATACTTTTCTAATTCCAAAATATGAACTCTCAAAAAACCAACATTATCAAGGCCTTCCTCTAAAGCTATCCCACTCCCTTTCCAAATTCTATCTCCTTTTAAATCTATACCTATAAAATTCTTTTCAGGAAACAATCGAGATAGACCTATGGTGTACTCTCCCCTACCACATGCCAGCTCCAGAGTTATATCATTTTCATTTTCAAAATACCGCTCATGCCAATGCCCTTTGATCTCATCAAGAATAGGTTTTCCTGGTTCTATAACATTCTTTCTTTCTGCATTAGCTGCAAAACGGGCCAATTTACCTCTTGCCATTATAAATTATCTATTTCTGCTACTACAAAGGTACTCCCTCCTATAAAAATCAGGTCATTTTTAGCTGCATTTCTTCTGGCTTCAATTATTGTGGCTCTTACCTCAGGTATTATCTGACCTATCAAGCCTTGCTTAGCCGCCTGTTGCGCTAGTTTATCTGCATCGAGAGCTCTTGGTATGTCGGCTTTACAAAAATAATAATTGGCCTCTTTAGGTAATAATTCAAGCACCTTAGAAATGTCTTTATCATTAACAGTTCCCCATACAATATGCAACTTATCATATTGCTGACGACTAAGTTGATCTACTATAAAACTTACACCTGCTTCGTTATGCCCTACATCGCAAATAATCAAAGGATCTTGGCTTAAAATCTGCCACCTGCCCTTTAAGCCGGTAAGCGCTTTCATTTGTTCTATACCTACCTTTACCTGATCATCAGAAATAGAAAAACCTTTTCTTTTTAAAGCATCAATCACAGTAAGAACCCCAGGAATATTTTTAGTTTGGTACAAGCCGGCCTGAGGCAAATGGAATTTATGAATTACTGAAACCTCACCAAGAGCCTGCACCATTACATCATCACCGTCAAAAGAAGCAGAGTAATGCTCTGTTGCCATAAAAAGAGGAGCGTTCAACAAAGCAGCTTTATCTGCAAACACCTGAGCTATTGATTCTTGCTTTTCACTTATAACCACAGGGGTTTCTTTCTTAATAATTCCGGCCTTCTCAGTCGCTATCTCTGCCAAAGTGCTTCCCAGCCATTGCTGGTGATCAAAGCTTATATTGGTTATTAAAGATGCCTCTGGCCGTATAACATTGGTGGAATCTAGCCTACCTCCCATTCCTACTTCTATTACCGCAATATCCACTTCCTGCCGGGCAAAATAATCAAAGGCCATGGCTACGGTAAACTCAAAGAAAGAAGGCTTTATTTCTGCCAATAAGGGTACAGCTCTATTCATAAAATCTAACACCTCACTTTCAGGCATTTCAACTCCATTGAGCTTTATTCTCTCAGTGAAATTTTTTAAATGAGGAGAGGTATAAAGCCCGGTTTTATAACCAGCTGTCTGTAATATGGCAGACAAATAATGCGAAGAGCTCCCTTTTCCGTTAGTGCCTGCTACGTGTATGGTTTTGAATTTCTTTTCCGGATTACCCAGAGCTGCTAATAGCTTGAGGGTATTATCAAGGTCCTTTTTATAGGCCGAAGCCCCAACCTTTTGAAACATAGGCAGCTGGACGTATAAGTAATCCAGCACCTCCTGGTATGTATTGAATGGTGTTAATAGCGATGACATATATCAATTGATAATCGATTGACAAATGTCACAAATAAAAGCAGAGTTTTAAAGCCTTACTTAGACTTAATGTTGAATGTGATAGTACCTGTTGATACTGGAGCAGTATTAGTATTATCTGCCGTTTTACTAAAAGTAAGTTTCTCTACTTCGGCCTTATAGATTTTTTCTACCGCCGGGCTCACGCTTCTTTCCAGTGTTTTTACTTGAAGAATTTCTCCGCGGTCATCTATTTTCACTTGAAAAACTATTCTTCCATTTTCATCAGACTTATCAGTAGGTTTAGGTATAAAATCCCACATCCAGCCCGTCATAGATAATGATGATCCGCCTCCATTCCACGTACTACCTACCAGAGCTCTGGAATCTAAAGAGCCTTCTTCCTTACCTTGATCACCGTCTTTATTATTACTATTACCCTGGTTAGCATCTTGAGGTGTTTTATTATCTCCGTCTTTACCATCAGCACCATTGGCTGGTTTGGTTACGGGTTTTGGGGTAGTCTCTTTTTTAGGCTCTTCCTTTTTTTCCTCTTTCTTTACCTCCGGCTTCTTAGGGGTCTCTTTTTCTACAGGCTGTACATCTGGGCTAGGCTCTGGAGTTACTGGAGTAGCACTAACCGGCTCTGCCGTTTCCGGCTCAATGGTTTCTACCGGCTCAGATTCACTCACTTCCTCCACTACCTCTTCAGCAGTTTCAGGTGTAGGCTCGGGGGCAGACTCTTCAATTTCCTCGGAGGTACTTACGGGCTGAGTAGGCTGTACATCTCCTGAGCCCACCTCGCTAGTACCAAAATTAACCATAATACCATATTCAGGAAGCGGTGGATCGGGTGCTTTCCATGCCAAAATAAACAGACAAATCAATAGCACCACTGCATGTGACAATGCCGCTACTATAAGCCCTGCTCGTTTATTTTTATTATCCTCTCCTGCTTCCATATGCTTTTTAATTTGGTCTTGTTGCGATGGACACCTTAGCCTTCAAAGCTGTGGCTATACCTGCCACTTCTACAAGATTTTTAGTTGGAACCGTTTCGTCAATATGTAAAACCACTACGCCTTCATTACCCACTAACTGTCTTTTTAGTTCCACTTCTACCATACTTTGACTTACTTTTTTATCATTGACAAAATAATCCAAGTCCTTAGTAATAGTAATAGAAACCTTTTGCATCTCCACATTAGCTGCCTTGCTTGAAGGTAAATTTACCGGCAAACCAGAAGGAGTGATAAATGATGATGTAAGCATGAAAAATATGAGCAGAAGAAATATTATATCTGTCATAGATGACATACTGAACATGGGTTCTACCTGATGTTTCGATTTAAGAGCCATAATGCTTTAGTTAACGAGGTTCTTGCAATAGGTCTATGAAATCAACGGAATTATATTCCATCTTATGCACTACCTTTTGCACTTTAGCCACAAGATAGTTATATCCCAAATAGGCTAAAATACCTACAAAAAGACCCGCGGCTGTAGTAACCATAGCTGTGTAAATACCTTCTGAGAGCAACTTAGGACTTACAGAACCTTCTTCCTGAGCAATAGCTATAAAAGCCTGAATCATACCTATTACAGTACCTAAAAACCCGAGCATAGGGGCTGATCCTGAAATAGTAGCCATCAGAGAAAGGTTCTTTTCCAGCTTAAAGAGTTCTATCTTACCTACATTTTCTATGCTCACCTCTATGTTCTTCAACGGACTACCTATTCGGGATAATCCTTTTTCAATCATACGACCAGTAGGTGAATCATATTCTTTACAGTAGATCTTGGCAGCGGTGATGTCACCTTTCTCTACCAAATCTCTAATTTTAGACATAAAGCCATCAGGGGTCTTTTCGGCTTTAGTTATGGTAAGTATTCTTTCTACAAAAATATAAACCGCCATAATAGACAATAGTAAAATCGGCACCATCATAAACCCTCCCTGAAAGAGAAGGTCTAGTACAGATACGGATTCTGGTCCTGATGCTATATTGGCGGTAGTATCAGGACTTGTAGTAATTTGTGCAAAAATCATATTAATATCTAATTACCCAAACGCCATCACCATATTCAGCTTTCAGATCATTAGCTTCATTTTGAGCTTCTGTCCAGTCGTTTTTGCTTTCGATAGCTATACGGTGAAATTTACTTTTCCCGAAAGGCTCAATTATAGTGGCGTTCAGACCTTGTTTACTTAATTTTTTAGCATGATCCATTGCCAAATCGCCATCTAAGGCACTGGCAATTACCACATAATAACGTCCTGTTCTTGATGAAATTGTCTCTATAGTTCCAATTTTAGGTTTAGCATCTTCTGCGGCCTTTGCTGCTGCGGCTTCTCTTTCAGCCTGCTCTTGAGCTAACCTTTCCTTTTCAGCTTTTTCCTGCTCTGCCTTAGCATTAATGGCTTGCTGAGCTTGTTGGTGAGCTATTCTTGCCTCTTCAGCCTCTTTCTGTGGTTGATAAAACATGAAGTACCAAACAGCAATTGCGGCCACTAAAACTACTGCCAACACACCTAATATTTTAGGCACTACAGAACTCTCCTGGTGTGGTGGAGTATAACTACCGGGTTCGTAAGCACTCTCCTCTTCTTTCTCCCAAGACTCTTCCTCGTTGGCCTCTGGCTCGTAATACACTGTTTCTTTCTCTTCAATGTATTCGCTCTCCTCTTGATAAGTATTTGTCTCTTCTTCTTGAAACTCTTCTTCTCCCTGAAGTGCCTTTCCTTCCTGAAACTCTTCTTCTTCCTGATAAGGATCATCTTCTTTTGACCTATCGAGGGGTTCAAACTCTACATCGGGCAAACCAAAGTTATCATCAGCGTCATTTATATTATCATTTTCCTGATGCAATTCATCATTCTCGTCTATTTCATCTTTTTTCTTCTTTGCCATTGGTTGAATCTTTAAGTTTGCTCTCTATTAAAAAATACGCACAAAAATAGTTGAATTTTTGACTGTGACAAATTACACCTTAAGGGTTACAATATATAATTTTTCAATAATTGTAACCTTTTACTGTGAAATTGCTCATAATTCACGCTAAATATATCAAAACTTAATCTTTTATCTACAATAAGAACTTAATCTCAAAGAGTTATATCTATTCTTATTCATTTTAATTAATCTGCGTAATAGAATTTATTTTATGCTTTTCACCTCTTATTACTAAGAGGCCTTTTTCTTTAAGGTCTGTGTCTTTTTTAAAAATTATAGGTTAATCCTGCCATGAATTGCAAAGATCTTGCCGGATAATTATAATATAGCTCGTATTCCTTACCAAATATGTTATTAAACTGAAGGAATACTGAAACCTGATCAGAAACCAAATACTCCGTTTTAAGATTAAAATCCAGAGCGGGGCTAAGGTTTACGGCATCGCCATTGGTTTTTCTTCCCTTAATACCTCCGAAAGCATATAGCTCCGCATTAAACAAGAATTTGTCGTACAAATTATAGGTGGCTAGCGTAGAAAGCTTGTAGTTAGGTTTATGCCATGCTTCTTCTATACCATCGGTTCCATATCCCCAATAATCAGCTCTAACAGCTACTCTTAGTTTCTCTGACGAATTAATGCCTATCTGACCAAAAATATTAACCACTGCTGTGTTTCCTTCATCATACAGAATATCAAATTTAGATTGGTCTGTAGAATCATTTACAAAGAAGTACATATTCTTGTAGTTGGCTATACTTAAACCTGCCTCAAAGGCTATGGCTGTACCCAGCTTTCCTTTAAACCCTCCGAACAAGTCGAAATCTTTATTGGAATGATAGATGGGAACATTAGCATTCAGATATGGATTCATTTGCGACATAGAGCGAAGTGTATTTTTCTCCATATCTCCTCTTATACCAGCATATACAATTATATCATCAGTGAAAGGATAGCTGGCTTTGGCCATGGGATAAAAATGCATGGTGTTTCCATCTCCCAGGCTATCGTTTTCATAGGCCAGATTAAAACCAGCTTCTATTTTAAAACCTTCCAGGTTAAAGCCAACCGTAGGGTTAAACTTCACCAATGTGCGGCTTTGTTTATCTATGAACTCATCTTTACGGCCAGAAGATGATAAAGAAGCTCCTAGCTTAATGAAAGTCTCATCACTTAAATCGTATTTACTTTTTAGAAAAAGTTGACCTTCGGTTTCTACTGCATCGTAGTTATCGCCCAACCTATCGAAACGACCGCCAAAGGTGTAATGAAAAGGCGATTTCTCATTAGCGCTTTCTACCTGCGCCTGAAGGTAAAAATCATTAAAATGCTGATCAAGCGTATCTGTATCTAGTTCTATCCCATCAGGATAACCGTAGAAATGATATTTTCTCCTATCGAAACCAGCTTCTCCGCTAAAAGTGGCATTTTTAGTGAAATATTTACCAAAAACATCCATATCCAACTTGCCTGAGCCTGAATTATCTCCGTCAACCGGTCCTTTTTTGGAGTTCAGATAGTTGAAATGTGCTCCGTAACTATATTGCTTGCTTCGCTTATTATTAAAATAACCTTCTAAGTAAGGCGTAACATAATTACCAAAGCCAGCCTTTACATAATTACCATAGAGCTTGTTTAATCGCTCCGACTTAATGCGTAACGGACGCATTTTCACATCTACATCTGGCAATGAAAAATTGATATTGTTAAAAAAGTACTCCAGATTAGCAGGCTGCTCGGGGCTACTCACTGGCGGTATTTTTTCAAAGTTTCGGTTAGCCGCAGGCAGGGTGATTTGTAAATCTTTTACGATTTCAATTTCTACATCTTCGATCTCGCCATCTTCTTCTCCCCAGCCATCCTGAGCAAACACTGATGCTACAGGACATAAAAACAGAATAACGTATATAAGAATCTTATTCATTTGATCTTGCTCTACTTTAGCTTTTGAATTCCTTTTTTTACTGATTGTCAACATCTTTCATATCAATAGTAAGACTATCTGCTTGCTCTGTGGATTTTGATTTTTCCTCAGCATCTAACTCTTTTACTTTCTTCAGTTTTTCACGTGCCTGATCTTTAACACTTTCTAATGGAAAGTTATCTATGATAGAATTTAAAGTACCCTTAGCCTGGAAATAATCTTTCAGCGCTATATAATTATCGGCTAACAGTAAGAAAGACTTACCCACCCAAACCTGATATGCTGTAAAATTCTGGTTAAGATCTATTAGTGATTCTATAGATTGCTGATAGTTTTTAGTCTCATAAAAGATTTTAGCTAAGAGGTATTGGGCCTCTGCTCCATTACCATCTTTAGCAGTGTTGAGAGTATTGATAAACTCATCTTTAGCCGTTTCTATGTCTCCTTTAGCATAAGCAGCTTTACCAAGGTATAAAGAGGCTTTATTTTGAGAGCTGATATTTACATTGCCTCGCTCCAAAATAACGTTAGCATAGTGCCTGGTAGAATCGTATTCCCCCATGTTATAGTAAGACTCCATGAGTCCGGCCCAGCCGTAATACTGTTCCTTTTTAGTGTTGGCTGTAGCCACCAGTTTATAGTAGAAATAAACAGCATTTTCATACCTGCCACTCTTGTATTCTATCTCCGCAACACGGTCTACTACCCTGCTCATCTGATTAAATTCACCATCAGAAAGTAGCTTATTATATACCTGCAAGGCCGTTTCGTAATCATTAAGTCTGTAGTAAGACTCAGCGATATAGTATTTGGCCTCCACTGCATTGGCATTATCAGGATAATTTTTTACATATTCGCTAAAAAGCTCAATGGCTCTTTTATACCCCTGATTAAAATACTGGTTTCTGGCTGTTTCATATTCTACATTTTCAAGCCCTTTGGTTTCAGGATTGGCTCTCTTGTAAAGTGCCAGGTACTTATCAAATTCGCTGGCCCTACTCTGCATATTGAGTACATCTTGCAAAGGAAGCAGCACTTCCTTTGCCACTGAATGAGACACATATTTCTCTAAAATAGTCTCATAATCATCTATCGACTTATCATATTCTTGCAAGTTATAGTTAGATGAAGCTCTTCTCATATAAGCATAAGGTACCAATGGACTTGAAGGCTTCTTTGCTATTAGGTTAGTGAAATCCTGCACGGCCTCTTTGTACTGTCCTTTCTGAAAACTCAGCTGTCCTTTTTCAAACATAGCATCATCATAATACCTAGACTGTGGGTAGTTCTTAATCACATAATCATACTCCTCTTTGGCTCCTTCTACATTATCCATAAGGCCCATCACTATACCTGCCTGTAAGTGCGCATAGTCATTATCTGCCTTATTATAACGCACCGCCCGCTGATAGTAAGTAAGAGCATCTTTATAGCGCTTGGATACATAATAACAATCTGCTACACGAAGCAAGGCATCATCATAATACTGTTTATCAGTGCTATTTTCCAGCACATTTACATAAGCGCTAAATTGCTGTAAGGCCTCGTTATATTTCTTAGTATTATAATAAGCATAGCCTAATCCGTAGCGAGCTTTCAATCCGTACTGAGAGTTCTTCCCATAGCTATCATTAATAATGGCTCTGTAATAAGGTATAGCTTCTTCATATTTTTGACCTACAGAATAGGCCTCAGCCATCCAAAGGTTAGCCTGTGCTTTAAACTCCTGATTAAGCGGATACCTTAACGACTTCTCAAAATAACTTACCGCCTGTGGATAATCTCCCTGATTAAACAGCTCCGCCCCTTTAAAAAAGGTAGCCTTTTGATATACCTTTTTCAATGACTCATTCATGAAATTCATTTTTTCAATATGGTCAATGGCAAGGTTGTAATTATTAGAGTTAAGATAAGAAGCTGACAACAAATCGTTTACCTCATCATAATGCTTACTATTAGGGTACGTTTGTATAAAATCTTCAAAGGCATGAATAGCCTCCTCTGATCGTTCAAGGTCATAATTAACCTTTCCGTACTGATAGGCTCCCTCCTCTCTAAGCTGTTTGTTAATCTGATTTTTACGAGTATTGTCAAAAGCAGTAAGCGCATAGAGCTTATTACCTTCTTTTAAGTATAAAATCCCTAAATAGTAAGATGAATAAATACCAATGCTATCCTTTTCTGAGGCTGATTGCTTTAAGTTAGTAATAGCCACTTCATTGTTCCCTAATCTATAATTAGCATACCCTATCCTATATCTCACATCTATTGGCGGATTTCTGAGCTTATCAGTATACTTATCATAAAACTCTGAGGCCTTATCATATTTTTCGAGGTTAAAATAAGCATCAGCTGTTAGCAAATAGAAGTCCGTTTGTGAAACGTTACTACTAGCCAGCACCTTGCTACTATATTGAATAAGCTCTTCATATTTTTTTTGCTTATAATACACCTTGGCAATCATACCAGGCACTACGGCTTTATAAGAATCATTCTTTTCTGCTCTTCTTAAATCTGTAACGGCTTCGTTATAGTCTCCTTTTTCATATTCTACAAACCCTGCATAATAGCTGGAGGCTGCAGAATAAGGGTTATCACCATTTTTAATGGCGTTAAAGTAGCGAAGTGCATCATCAAACTCCTGTCTGGCAAAGTGAGAATACCCTAATTTAAAGCGTGTCTCGTCACGCTCTTTTAATGATAGATCTGACAGTTTCACCTTAGACAGGTATTCAATAGCCTTTTTATGACTCCCCTGGCTAAAATAAAAATTACCTAAATCATAATAGGCCGATGACGCTCTCGGATTATGTTCATTCTCTTGAATAAAATCAGAAATAAGCTTTTCTCCATCAGGGTTGTAGAGGTTTAAAGCGCAAAAAGCAATGTAGTATTCTGCATTGGCTTTTTTAATATCATTATCTGACTGCTCAATGTATTCTTCAAAAACCTCTCTGGCCGCCGTATAGTTAGACTTATCTAAAAGCTCCAAGCCTTTTCTATAAAGAGCGTTTTCTTCTTTTTGGTATAAAGAATTTTGCGCCTGCCCAGAAAATGATAGCAATAGCAGCAAAATTAAACCGAAACTGTATTTATATAGCATATATGTTCTATAGAATCTGTAACTCTGACTTAATTAACGAATAGAAAAGAAAAAGTTATTTACACCCTTAATATTTTTAGATAAAAAGGGTTAAACATTACATCAGTGTAAAAGTTTAAATACCAATTCTTTTAAGAGCTGCCCATCAGAAGCAGAAGCATTACCTACTCCTTTTGATTTTAAATCGGCATCTTTTATATAGTGAATATTGTTGATGACTTGCACTGGCGAATAATTTCTGGCGGCTAGCAAATAGTCTTTCACAAAATACGGGTTCACCTTGAGCACAGAGGCCAAGTGCCGCTCAGACCTGTCTTTAGAGCCCACCACCATGAGCAACTTACTGTAGAAAGAAAAAAGCACCGCTATAATAGGTATAATAGGATTTTTCTTATCATTAGCCTCAAAGTAGTTGATAATCTGATTGGCCTTTACCACATCTTTAGCGATCAATGCCTTTTGTAGTTCGAATACATTATAATCTTTACTAATGCCTACATACTTCTGCACTATACTTTCATTAATCTCTACCTTCTCTTTATAGTTGATAAGGATTTTATCTACCTCATTAGCTAACCTTTCCAGATCAGTACCTATAGAGTCCGAGAGCATTTGTATAGCCTTGGGCGTAGCACTAAAGCCTTTAGATTTCAGATATTTTTCTACCCAGGCAGGCACCTGGTTATCGTATAGCTTTTTGGTAGTGAGGGCTACAGCATGTTTTTCTATGAGTTTGCCCAGACTTTTCCTCTTATCGAGTGCTTTATTCTTATGGGCAAACACCAAAATAGTAGACCCCACCGGATTTTTGATGTAATCTATTAGCAGTTTTTGTCCAGATTCTTTATTAATATCTGATATATTCTGAGCCTCTTTCACTATTACCACCTGGCGCTCGGCCATCATAGGGAAGCGGCGCGCGTTAGTGAGCACTTCGTTCATCTGCACATCTCGCCCATAAAGAATAATCTGGTTGAACCCCTTCTCCGTATCGGTTAGCACATTATCTTCTATATAATCTGTAAGCAGGTCTATATAATAAGTCTCCTCACCCTGAAAGAAATAAACAGGTGAATATTTTTTATTCTTAAGGTCTGAAAGGATGCCTTCAGCTGTTAATGCCATGCGGGTATATTTATTATTTTCGACAAAAATAGTATAATCAAAATAAACCGCTAAATGCTAAAGATGTGTTTCTGATATTCCACAATAATTTTATTTATTTCAACAACTTTTAAATCAACCTCATGTCAGATTTATTATAAAATAATTATAACATCTGGTACGGTTTATGCGTACTTTTGGTGAATCAATTTTTAACTAAAACAAAGTATATGAAAAAGAGACTTTATCAACTACTATTTTTTGCGTGCATGGGCTCGTCTGTAATGATGACAAGCTGTGACGACAACGATGAAATTACTCCTGTAGACCCTATTGATGCAGAAACTATATTGGTAGAAGCTGAAGAAGGCGGTGGAGATGTAGATAAATCTGCAGAGGTTAGTGCTACTGCTGCTGACCAAAAAGTAAGAGTTCATTTTACCTCTACAGATGGTAATATGAGAAGATTGTACATTCTTAGCAATGTAAATGGACAAGGTGACGAACCTTTCGAGCTTAAAAAGTATATTGAAGATTTAAATACAAAAGGTGATGGATCAATAGATGTTACAGGTAAGGAAAGTAACGAATTTACATACGAGTTCACTTTACCTGTACCTCCTAGCGGAACGGGTACTGTAGTTTACACTTTCTGGGCTACTAGCGGACGCGGTGACTATAGAGATATAGATCAAAGAAAAGTAGTAGGACCTGCTAAATTAACGCTTAATTATGGGGGAACTAATTCTCAGGCTCAATTAAAAGAGTATTCTACAACAATACTAGCCGCTCCATTAGACGATGGTACATCAGAAACTTTTATGTCAGTATTTGATGGAAAAAAATATGCATTAAAGGATACTGAATATACTGCCTTCTGGGATTTCGGCTATTACTATGGTAAAACTGGGCTCTCAAGTTTGGCGTCTACGTCATCTTATCCTGCATTATTCGATCATGATGATAATCCTGAAACCGCACTTGTAGCAATTTCAACACTTACTGGAGTTGATCAAACAGAATTGAATCGCTTCTATTTTGCAGATGCAAATAGCGTTGATTTTGATTCGCCTTCTGTTTCTTCGGACCTAAATAACTTAAATGTTTCCACGTCAAGCCCTCAAACGATAAATGAATTATCTGTCAATGATGTAATAGCATTTGTTGATGACTATGGTCATAAAGGACTGATTAAAGTTAAATCTATAGAAGGTACTTACTCTGGTAAAATCACAATCGCTGTAAAAGTTCAGCCTTAATCCGCTGATTTAAAATCATAAAAAAAGCAGCTTCTTTATTGAAGCTGCTTTTTTTATACCTTTACTTTTTTATATTGCCTTGCGGTAAAAAAGCCTACCACAGCCCCTGCCAGGTGAGACTCCCAGGATATATAGTTATTTAATGGCAGCACACCATAAAATATAGATCCATATAGCACCAGCACTATAAGTGATATAAAAAGAGATTTAAAATCCTTTCTAAAAAAACCGTAAAAGATCAGAAAAGAAGCCAGTCCGTACACCAGTCCGCTGGCTCCTATATGATTTGCTGGTCTGGCAAAAATCCAAACCAGTATGTTAGTAAAGAAATAGCATCTCAAAAACACTTTGTTAGCAATACGATGGTAGGAGTAAAAAAGCACCATACCTAAAAACAACATAGGAAAGGTGTTTGATAAAATGTGTACTATACCACCGTGCAGTAGCGGAGCGGAGAATATACCTATCAACCCCATCATAGTGCGGGGTTGAAGACCAAAATTACTCAGCGGAACCCCCAACATAAACTCCACAGAAAACACCAGCCACATAAAAAACACAAAGCGGATGGGAACTACGGCGCTGCCTATCAGCGTTCTATCTCCTGCCATAGATTAATATTGCGATGGATCCTTGATCATAGGCAGCTTTATAAGCTTAGACTCTTCATACCCCACAGCCATATACCCTAAAATACCACCAGATGATTCGGCTATCTTCTTGGCCATATCTTTGATACTTTCATAAAACTCTAGCGCAAACTTTCTCTCTAGCTTAGGTAAAATATTATTGATTTTTTCTAACTCACTAATGATTTCTTTATTTCTATCCTCAGCTTTTTCCGGGTATTGATGGATTAACTTCTGCACCTTCTCTTCAAAATCGCTGCCTACCACGTTGTAATACTCCTCCAATTCTTCCCTGGCATGTATCTTTTTTAATTTAGAAAGACTAACCGCTTCATTTAGCTCAGCTTTATCTATCTCCTCATCAGCGCCTGCTATCAATATAGATACTAACAATGGCGCCTTGTACATCAACTCTGCTTCTTCTGAGTTTAAATTTTTAAATTCTTCAATCATTTTTTTAGCTCAATAATTTTTAAATTTTCAATAAGGTTCTATCTATTAATGCTTTTAATAGAGGTATGGTTAATCATTTACTCCATAACTTGGGGCCAAAGTAAGTCTTTTGATTAAATTCTGTGATAAACTCGTGAATTTTTATGATCATTTTTTTTATATTCCTAAATAACATTTTTCTTTACTTTTATATTGGCAAACCAACTATAACCAACTCATATGTACGAACAGGAACCGGTGAAAATATTTGTAGTAGAAGATGATCCTGCTTATACTAAATTTTTACAATATGTTCTGGGCTTAAATCCTGACTTTGAAGTAACCAGTTTTTCTACAGGTAAAGAATGTCTTGATAACTTATATCAGAAACCAGCCATTGTGACCCTGGATTACTCCTTACCTGACATGCCTGGAGAAAAGGTATTACAAGAAGTGAAATCATATGACACTAGCATACAGGTAGTTATTATTAGTGCCCAGGAAAAAATAGGGACAGCGGTAGAACTACTCAAACTGGGGGCCTACGATTACATTACTAAAGATGAAGACACCAAAAATCGTCTACTGAACACCATAAATAATGCCAGGCAAAACATATCTTTAATCAAAGAGATAGATCATCTCAAACAGGAGATCTCCGAGAAATATGAGTTCGATAAAAGCATAATAGGCAACAGCAGCGCCCTAAAAAAGGTGTTTTCTTTATTAGAAAAGGCCGTTAAAACCAATATTACAGTATCTATTACGGGAGAAACAGGAACAGGTAAAGAGCTAGTAGCAAAAGCCATACACTATAACTCTACCCGCAAGAAAAAGCAATTTGTGGCAGTAAACATAGCGGCTATCCCTTCTGAGCTAATGGAAAGCGAACTGTTTGGGCATGAAAAAGGAGCCTTTACAGGAGCCAACACACGCAGAATAGGCAAATTTGAAGAGGCCGAGGGAGGCACCATTTTTCTCGATGAGATTGGTGAAATGGATTTAAATCTTCAGGCTAAGTTACTGCGTGTAATCCAGGAGCGTGAAGTAACCAGAATTGGGGGTAATGACGTTATAAAACTAGATATAAGGCTCATAGTAGCCACGCACAGAGATCTGGCTGAAGAAGTTAAAAAAGGTAATTTCAGAGAAGACCTTTACTATAGATTATTAGGGTTGCCTGTGCATTTACCTCCGTTAAGAGATCGTGGTAAAGATGTAATTGTACTTGCTAAGTATTTCTTACAGAGCTTTAGTAAAGACAATGGCCTTCCATCATTAAAACTATCATCAGAAGCTCAGGATAAGCTATTAAACTACCCCTTCCCGGGTAATGTGCGTGAGCTGAGGTCTATCATAGAGCTGGCAGCTGTAATGGCTAACGAGCAGGAAGTATCTGCTGAAGATATCAATTTCAATAGCGTATCTAAAGAAACCAACTTCCTTTTTGAAGAAATGAGCCTGAAAGACTATACTTTTAAAATCATAAGGTACTACCTTGATAAATACGACAATAATGTACTACAGGTAGCAGCTAAACTAGACATTGGCAAATCCACGATATACAGATACTTAAAAGAAATGGAGGAAGAGGCACTTTAACCCATGGATAAATTACTGGAAAAATATATAGAAAGCGGTGCCTTTTATAAAGCAGTGGTAGAAGATGGATCAGATATAATTTTCATAGTAGACTATGACGGTCTCATCCTATATCACAACCCTTCAGTAGAAGAAACACTGGGCCATGCTCCTGACAGCCTTATTGGTGAAATGTTCTTTGATTATCTGGAGCCCAATAGCGCAAAGAAAGTACGTGCAGAGTTCGAAAAGAGCATTAAAAAGCCATACGATTCTAATATTGAATTTAGGTTTTTATGCAAAGATGCTACGTATAAATATTTAGAGTTTAACTCCATTAACCTACATCACAAAGAAGGTATAGAAGGCCTGATATTAGACTGCAGGGATATTTCGCAAAGAAAAAAAGATGCAGAAGAGCTACTCAGGGCGCAAAAAGCCAAAGAGCAGTTTCTGGCTAATATGAGTCATGAGATTCGTACGCCTATAAACGGCATAGCTGGCATGGTTAACCTACTTTTTGAAGCCACAGAGGAAGACGACAGGATGAAGTACCTCAGTGCTATAAAAAACTCAACTGAAAGTCTTAAGGTAATCATCAATGACATACTGGATCTTTCTGTAATAGAATCAGGAAAACTGAGGTTTGAGAAAATAGGCTTTAATATAAAATATCAACTGAGTGCGGTAGTAGATACCTTTCTTTTCCAATCGAAAGAAAAAGGTATTGATCTGAAATATGATATTCAACCAGAAGCTGACACCGTATTACTGGGAGACCCTGTAAGGCTCAATCAAATACTCATTAACCTGATCAGCAATGCTATTAAATTCACGCATATAGGTGAAATTACTATTGCAGTTTCTTTAGAAAGAAAGGAAGAAAAAATTCATTACATCAGTTTCTCCATATCTGATACTGGCGTGGGCATTTCTGAAGAAAAAGTGCAGAATATCTTCGAAAGTTTTACTCAGGCAGACGAAAGCGTTACCAGAAGATATGGAGGCACAGGCCTTGGCCTTTCCATTGTAAAACAACTTATCGAACTACAGAACGGGACCATTGATGTTACCAGTGAAGAAAACAAGGGTACCACCTTTACTTTTGTAATCCCTTATGAATCTGGTAAAATTCAGGATTTAGTACAGCCATCATCTAAAGTAAAAGAAACCCCTAAGTATTCATTTAAGGGAGTAAAAGTACTTTTGGTAGAAGATAACGATATCAATAGATTATATGCGCTTAATATCCTTAAAAAATGGGAGTGTGAAGTAGATGGTGCAGAAAACGGTTATATCGCCTTAGAAAAGCTTAGAAGCAATGATTATGACCTAATCTTAATGGACATTCAAATGCCAATCATGGATGGCTATGAAGCTACTAAAAACATCAGGCAATCTATGCCTGACAGCAAAAAAGAAATTCCGATCATTGCTTTAACCGCTAATGCCATAAAAGGCGATAGTGAAAGATGCCTGGAAGTAGGAATGAATGACTATTTACCCAAACCTTTCCAGCCTCAGGATCTATATAAATCCATCAGCAAATTTATTAGCAAGAAAAGTTCTGACTCTCATAAGCTGCCAATACCGGCACGCATAACAGACCTAACCTACCTAAAGAGCATATGTGATGGGGATAAAACATTCATGCGTGACATGATTGAAACCTTCCTATTGAACACTCCTCCAACTATTAATGAGATGCAAAAGTGGATAAACAAAGCAGAATGGCTTAAGGTGGGGCATCTGGCTCATAAAATAAAGCCTTCTATCACTTTTATGGGCATCGACAGCCTGAAGCCTCTTATTAAAAATATTGAAGTATACGGTAAGGATAATTATAAAACGGACCTTATTCCTACTCTGGTCGATGAGCTATCTGAAAAATGCCAAACGGCTTATAAAGAACTAAGAAAAGAGCTTGAAACTACGCTGAGCTAATCCCAAAAAAACATTTCTTAATCCCATTTTGGGATTAAGAAATGTTCCAAATACAGCTTTATTGAATTTATAAGTAAAAATCTCCAGTGGCATAAAATTGGAAAAAGATAATGCAAAGGAGAAAACTTATGAAAAGGAATAATAACGTGATATTTTTGATAGACTCCCAAAGCTATGACAGAAACCTTTTTAGCCTCACGTTGGAGAGAGTTACCAATTGCAGGGTATTTAATTTCTTCAGTTTAGAAGAAACCAGACTCTATGAAAAATTACAGCCTAGCCTCATTCTCCATAATTCTGACGGGCATACTCCTACTTATTATGAAGGTATAAATTCGGTACACATCTCCAATGATCTTGTAAAAAACAGATTAACTCCTGCGTATTTCAATAACCTAATCATGTATGATATAGCTAAGGCTGTTAAAAAGTTATTAAAATAATTAATCAAGGCTTAAAAAGGTTGTCATAGATGTCCTTTTAGCCTCTTCTATTTTTTACTCATTATTGCGATTTTCTTGTAAATGAGTGGTTTATTCTGAGAAGATATTACCACATAATAAATACCGTTCGCCAATTTTGATATGTCCACTTCATGGTTAGTCTGCTGATCAAAATCTCCCATATCCATCTGTACACCTCGCTGATCTACAATTTCCCATACCATACCTGTGGTCATATTAGGAAGATCAAAATATAACCGCTCTGTAGCCGGATTAGGATAAATATTAAACTCCGAGGCCGAGAAAGCTTGTGGCTCTTCAATAGATGTTATATCTGCCTGCTGTTTAGCGGGAGCCTTTACCCGTACGGCACCATAGACCTCCTGCGTAGCTCTGTCCTGTACAAAAGCTACATAATAAAGCTTCTCATTATCATATAAAGTAGTATTGACCTCCCATTTAGACTGTAATTCTTGCGACGTACCGTTTACCCAATCTATCCTGAGAGTATTCCCCTCACCTCCAAACACCAATTTTTTCAGCACGCTACCATAAGTTTTGCCATTTACAACAATATCGTTCTCTACCACAGCCAAGTGTACAATTACGTCCTCTGATATTGCCCTAAGAGCAGTCAATTTTACCACTGCCTCCATTGAGGTAGGTTCGCTCTCGAGGGAGGTAATCTCAATATCAAAAACAGGCTGCATTAATGACCTCCTTTCAATAGCGGTTTGATTTATTTCAAACGGATTACCTATAAATTCATTACCATCGAGCACCGCTTTTGGAGCCTGTGAAATACCATAGTAAATGGACCTGGCACTAGGATCACCCTGATTATCATCATTAAGAGGGTCTTCACCAGAATCAGCTATATGGTATTCAAGCATAATGAAATCCAGCTTACCGCTTTCACTAATTTCTTGCTCTGCCAGCCTTTGAAAATAATCTATGGCCTCATTACTAATGGCTATTTCAGTATCTACAAAGTGCTCTATTAGTACTTGTTTGGATTTATTACCTACATAAATATTATCAAAAGCAAAACCGTTTAAGTTAGACTCCAGCGGATTATTAGCATCACTGGCAAAAGCTATTCTAAATCTTACTAAATTTCTTTCGCTAACAGGAATTTCATCTAAAGCAAAGCGCGCTGTAATCCAGCCATCAGAGTTTCCAGTCCAGCCTTTATCTCCTTCGTTAAAGTCACTTAGGTTATTTCTGTCTTGAGAATCTCCTGGCCTACTGATAATTCCTTGTTGGTTATACCAATTGATACCTTTATTAATATCACCTACATTACTCCATGTAGTTCCTTGATCAGTACTGTATTGTAATACTATGCCATCAAAACCATCCTGCAAATCATACCATATATCTAATGAAATCATGGGGCGATCTATCTGTGAAAGATCAAAGCATGGACCATTGATATATGAATCTTCATCATTATAATAAGAGCCCCCATTGTTGCCTGTCCACCACACGTTATTACCTGGGGTATTAATCACCTCACCATTAGCCTCTCCCCAAACCCATGAAGTATCACTCTCCGTTACCTGATTAGCACTTGGTACCCAGCCCCCCTTGCCCAATTCAAAATTCTCAAAATAAGCATTCTCTGCATCTGGGGTTACGGTACTAAATGGCAATATAGATACTCTTTGTACCAGCTCATCCACACAGCCATCATTAGTTGTTACTGTGAGCTTAACATCATAGGTGCCCGTCTCTTCAAACTGGTGAGATGGGTTTTTGTAAGTACCAAAACTTTTGCCTCCATTTGCACCTGCCGGAACATTATCTGAAGGAGCCCCAGAAAGAGTATTTCCATCAGAAAAATCCCATGCATAATTAGCATAAGAGCTCACACTAAGACTCCCAGAAAGATCAGTAAACTCAGTAGCATCATTACTACAGATAGAAGACCAGATAAAAGAAGCATCAGGCTTCTCTCCTACCCTTACTTCCTTGGAGATTGATGCGGAGCAACCACGATCATTATAAGTAGTAAGTGTAACATTATAAACACCAGGAAAAGGAAATTTATGCTTAGGATGTTGCTCGAAAACATTGGCACTTCCATCTCCAAAATTCCAAGACCAGCTAGAAATAGAAGTAGCAAATGGAGTACTTGCAATGCTGGAATTATCATTAAACTGAATGGAATCTTCTACACACGAACTATTTACCGTAAAATTGACCTCCTGAGACGGCAATATCTTCAAACCCCTTTGAATAACAGAAGTAACATTATCAGAGTTTGTATAAGTGTAGGTAATCGTATAGATATCTGATGGCACCCCATCGGTTACAATGTAATAATTTCCAGCCACTTGGGTTATAAGATCACTGTTATCACTAGAGAATTGAGTAGGAGATAACCCTGAAGAAACAGACGGCACCCCAGTTAATCTTACATTTCCAATGTTAGCGCACAATTCGTAGTTTCCATTAGCATCTTGAGGTGCGCCCGAAACATTAAAATTAATATAAGTAGCAGGATTAACGATTACTTCCACTGTATCTCTGTTTAAGCACCCGAACCTATCCGTATAAGAATATACCACTGTGTTAGGGTCTGCGGCTCCTACTGTTGCATTTTCAGGATGAAACTCATTGGTACCTGCATTCACTCCTCCGCCGGTATAGTAGCCTCCGGAAGGAAAGCCCTCCATGTATACTACGGGATCATTCTCTGCATAAATATTATCTAACCCGGTAAGAGCAACCTCTGGAAGCCGATGAATAGTTATAGTCACTTGATCAGACATAGCCTCACATGGCCCAGTAGCATCAGGATCATCGGTTTGTAAAGTAAGTGTTACTGCACCTGCATCAATTTCTGAATCTGAAGGAAAATAGGTTGTTAAAGGATTATTAACATCGGAAAAAACACCAGTTCCACCACTCCAAGCCACTGAACTAGCGGACCCAGCAAAGGAGCCGTCCAACACTGCTGGTTCATCTTCACAGATTTGGAAGTCAGCCCCCGCACTTACTTGTGCTTCCTGATTAATATCAATAGAGACTTCTGCATAATCTTGCATACACGGACCTGCTCCATCAGGATCATCAGTAGTAAGCCTAAATATCAACTCTCCATATTCACCTTCTGTAGGGGCATAAGTAGCTTTAATAATAGATCCGGTAATACTACTAGCACTTAGAATACCAGTACCTCCAGATATCAAACTCCAGTTGCCTCTATTTGCTCCCCCTCCTATTTCTCCTCTTAATTGTAACGAAGCAGGCTCACAATATGCCGCTCCATCATCATCAACAGATATAATTTCAGGACTTTGATTGAAATAAACTGTCACCTCATCATAATCTTCGCAGAAGCCATTACGTTCCGTCCAGCGATAGACATAAGCACCATAGGTATCGGCATAAACTGTACTAGTGGCTAAGTTAATATCACTAAATACGCTATTACCAGGACCGCTGATTTGTGCCCATGAGCCGCTGCCCACACTGGCCACAGCAGATAAACCATAAGTACTTGATGGACCTACCCCGCATATACTACCTGTTATTCCGGCATCTGCAGTTGGTTGTTCTATGAAAGAAACTGTAACCTCGTCTGTGCTACTACAGGCTCCAGAAATTTCAGTAAGTTGAAATGTATATGTACCATAGGCCGATGATGTTACAGATGGATTAAAAATATTACTATTGCTGAAAGTTATTTTTGAAGGATCACCACCTGTTACAGACCAGCTCGCGTTGCTACCTCGTACACTTTGTATTCCTGGTAAAGATGTGGTCAAGTCACATTCTTCTATAGTTGTGGCTCCGGCATCTGCAGTTGTTGGCCGGTCATATACAACCACAACTTCATCATAATCCTCACAGCCACCATTTTGCTCTGTCCAGCGATAGACATAACTACCATAGGTGTACGCATAAACGGTGCTGGTTGGTGAGTTAACATCGCTGAACACACTATTAACAGGACCGCTGATCTGTGTCCAAGTACCCATTCCTACACTGGTAAGAGCATTTAAACTATAGGTGTTAGATGAGCCTATACCACAAACGCTGCCTCCTAATCCTGCCTCTGAATTTGGTTTCTCTGTGAAATTTACTGTTACCTCATCAGTACTGCTACATGCTTCTCCAAAGCTCTCAGTAAGCTGAAATGTATAAGTACCATAAGCAGAAGACGTTACAGTTGGGTTAAAAATATTACTATTGCTGAAAGTTATTTTTGAAGGATCGCCACTGGTCACACTCCAACTAGCATAACTTCCACTTACACTTTGAATTGCTGATAAAGCGACGGTCAAATCACATTCTTGCAGATTAGTAGCTCCAGCATCTGCAGCTGTTGGTCGATCATAAGTGACAACCACTTCATCAGAATCTTCACAGTCGCCATTTTTCTCTGTCCAGCGATAAATATAACTACCGTAGGTATCCGCATAAACAGTGCTGGTAGCTGAGTTAACATCACTAAACACACTGCTTCCTGGCCCATTAATTTGTGTCCAGGTGCCTACACCTACACTAGCCACAGCTGATAACTCATAAGTATTTAAGGAACCAATACCACATACACTTCCTCCTAAACCTCCTTCAGAAACAGGCTCCTGATATACTTCTACCATTTTAGTGGAGACACAAGGCTTGTAAGCTATATAATCATTAAATGCCGTCCAGTGTTGATTATTTCTCCCCAAGGTAACATATCCTATTTGTCCATTACTATCTTCTATTCCCTGTAGACTGGCTATGGATAAGGTATTAACAGCCGTATGTATTTCAATATTATTACTGCCTTCTAAAAGTTTCAGCTGCATACTTACGTATCCTGGGTTTCCAAATTCAGGAACATCTTTATAACTTAAAATAAATGTACGATTAGGAGAAGTACCTACTACTTTATATTTAATTTGAGAAGTTGCCGAACTTCCCGGATTTAAATCTGCCCGTATTAGGGCTATCATGTTATTAGGTAAAGACGTGGAAGGTATAAATGCGTCAACATACGTATTTTCCATATAAGGAGTAAAAGCAACATTACCGTTAGATGAAGCATAAAGCTGAGTATAAGTATTACCAAAAAACTCAAATGGGAATCCAATGTTAATGGCGTCAGATAATTGATCATCTGTGTTCTGCAAATCACCACCAGAAGATGTCACTGTAGTCCAGCCTGTAGTACTATTATCAAAACTAAAAGCTCCAATACCGCTTACACTATAAATATATGTATTTTTATAATTGATTTGATGTATTCCTGATCCTGCAGTGGCAGGTGAAAACTGTGAACCTGTAACTCCTGGCCCCGAAAAGACTCCTCCCGTAGTATGCGCTTCTAAATTCGCAGGGGGGTCTGACTCACAATAAGAGTTGCCTAAACCGGAAAACCCGCACTGAGCATATCCGTTGAAAGTTTCAAATAACAATAAAAAGACCAGAAAGGCTCCGCCAAGACACTGCTTTAACAGGTTCATTTTCAACGGATAAAACCTACTATTGACATTATATTGTTTTTGATCCATTGGCATATAGTGCATTTAAAATTAAGCACAGTATATTGTATCTTTAAATCAGGTTTAAAGACTTAAAGTAACCTGAATTCATCATTGATGGGTTAACTCACCCGCTGGAGTAACTTTAATCAAGGCCATTTTTGTTTGATTCTCTAACTCAATGGTAGAAACAAATAAAATGGACCCATCTTCTAATTCTTTAATTCTACCAGGCAAATTAGAATCCTCACCTCCAAAAAGCCTATACCATAGAAGCCTTCCATCAGCAGCAATTTTCAATATAGTGATGTTGCTCCCATTATCTTCATAAAGGACTCCGAGCACTAAAAAGTTTCCATCTGCTGACTGAACAACTGACTTCAATTCCATACTACCTATATCGGTAAACTGATTTTGAAAAATAGTAGTGCCATTACTTGTAACTCTCACCATGAAAGGTGTTCTCCTAGCTCCATTTATACTAGCTCCAACCATAGCGTATCCTCCATCCCTTAACCCTACAATATCAGCGGCTACTTCCGCCGCATTGGTTCCGTATAGCTGCAAAGGGAAGGTAGATGTCTGATCTCCTATACTGTTAATAGGAAATAAAAACATGTTGGTTCTATCCCGAGGAATATTATTAGAAGTTTTATGATCAGTAGTCCCAAAAAAGACATAACCATTATCCCTTTCTAAAATCTTGATCCCTAAATCTTCTCCATCCCACCCATAGGTGCTGCGCCATAGGCTCTGTGCGGTCATATTCTCATCTATTTCAAACGAAAAAAGATCGGATACATCCAAATTTCCTGTAGTACTCACCTTATTTGTATACCCTGTAATGATAAATCTTCCTGATCTGGTGGTAGTAATAGATGAGGCATGTACGTCATACCCAGCAAGGCCAAAAGTATCTAATTGAACCACACTACCCTGATTATCTACATTGAATACCATTACCTTACTATTTGGGGTTCCTGCCCGTGTGTTAGCTACCACCATATAACCCGCATCTGGGTTCACCACCATATCCACGACCTCATCGGCCCCTTCTCCAAACTGTTTACTCCATAGCTCATTACCAGAAAAATCCGTTCGTACTAAAAAAACAGTATTGGTATATACATTTTTACCTAATACTAAATAACCATCAGGTAAAACCTCAAAATCTACCCCTTCCTGATCACCATCAACACCATAGTATTTTATAAAATAATCGGAATAATACGTTTCAATATTGTTCTCTGTGTCACAAGCTGTACAGAGGATAAAAAATAGGCCGATAACAATCAGTTTCTCCTTCATTTACCTCGTCCTCCCTTGCTAAATAATTTATTAAAAAATCCTTCATTATTATTTTTTTTGACTTTACGTGGTTTGTAAAGTGGCCATAAATAGCCTACTGAAAAAGCATAATTATTCAGTCTTTTATCATCATCCACGTAACTATAGATATAATTGAAAGCCAAATTACTATATCGATTCTCCTCCTTCACAATATTCCTAAGGAGGGCACTATATCTTATATCAAAGAATATGTAATTATTCCCCAAGCGGTAATTAGCCCCAATCCCCAACAAAACGAAACTATTTGTTCGCCTTCTCAAATTATTAATATTTAACTCAGGACCTGTAACCGGGTATTCGCTCTGAGTGTCAAGGTCTCTATCATTATACCTAATTTTAGCATTTGCATTAGAAAGAATATCAACGCCGAAGCCGGCATAAACATAAGGTGTTATCTTACCCAACCTTCTTCTGTATTTCAAAAATAATGGAACTTGAAAGCCTATTTGATTTTCACTATATTCTTGATTATCAAATATGAAAATAGTATTATCATAAGTATAGGAACGCGTAAAAAAAGAAGGTTCTAAACCTACACTTAAAAAGTCACTAACATTCCATTCTGCACCTACCTTCACCTGCACTCCTAAACCATTGCCGTATTCTTCTTTTGAATTACGGGTATTATCCATGCCATAATTGGATAATACGTTAACAGAGCTAAGGTTGAAACCTGCACCTGCATAAAAAGCAAAAACGGGAGTGGTAATAAATTTCCTGCTTAGATAAACAAGGTCTATGGGGTCCTCTTCTTCATTCAGAGTGTATTCAGGGTCTTCTTTTAAGAGGTTAAGATAGCTTTCTTCAGCTTTATCAGGCTTATCCAGAAACAAGTATGTTCTAGATAATAAATAATAAGCCTCAATTTTCTGATTTCTTTTAAAACCACTTTTCAGACAAGGATCTATTAAATCAGGAATAACGTAAAAATGTCCGGCATCAAAATTTTCCCTGGCCATATTTAGAACATCAGTGCAAGATTGCGCCTGACATAATATACAAGGCAGATAAAAAATAAAAACGATGAAAAACCGTACTCCTTTCATTTTAGTGACTATCTAATAACAGGTTTATGCAGGTGCTTTGAAAAGGAATATCGTGCCCTACATAGGTATTCCATTCTTCTTCAGTCATATTTCTTTCAAGTACAGAACACATTTTTTCAGCCATAAGTGAGAGTTTGGTAGGCCATACACGTAGCTCTCCATCTCCACAAGCAGCTAATAAATAATTAGAGTCAGGACTAAATTTAATATCCCAGACATAGGCATCATTGTCTGACATTTTCAGCGGTAATTCATTAAAGTCATCAGTCACCCATATTTGAATAGTTCTGTCTAAACTCGCAGACGCCAATAAACTGCCTTCATTATTATATCTAATAGCACTTACCCTACCTTTGTGACCAACAAACTCTCTCTGGAGATCCCCACTAGAGACCGAGTATATTCCAATAATCCCCTTTTCATCTCCTATGGCCAATTGATCGCCATCTGGACTGAAGCAAACGGCATGCACGGGTGTACCTTCTTTATCAATGAGCACTCCTTTTTTTCCAGTTCTTAAATCCACTAAGATCACTTTGCCAGACACTGTACTGCCTGCAACCAAGGTTCCACTTTCATTGATCGTTAAAACTTTTAAAGGTTCTTCTGTTGTAGTTATTAAACCTCCTACTTGACTTACCACATTATTCAAGCGTAGCTGACCATCTTCACCTGCACTTACAAATCGCTGAGAATTAGGTATAAATTGAATATCATTAATAAAGCTTTTATGTCCGTAAAGCAGCTCTGCTTTTCCTAGCTCTCTCAAATTATAAATTTTAATATATGACGAGTCACTACCACTGACCAGCCAATTGTCATCTGAGCTTAAAGCTAATACTCGATTAGGGTACTTATTATAAGCCACTACAGTAGAATTACTAGGGTCAGATATTGAAGAGTATACGATCTTACCTTCACTCCCCGCACTGTAGAAAGTATCTCCTTCGCTGGTAAACACTACCGACTTAATGGAATTTCTTTGCTTACCATCAATAGTATTATATACCCTGCCACTTATTTGAGCCAGAGCTGAATATAACCCATTATAAATGTAAGGATCATGCTCGCTACCATCGTGCTCTACATTAAATATAAATGCATGCTGAGCTAATAAACCTTTGAGATTATTATCTTCTATATCCAAAGATTTAACGGCCATCGACTGAGCTATAGATTGGTAGAGTAACTTCTCGGCGCGGTCTTTATTTTCGCGGGCTATGATGGTTTGTTCTTCCGCATTAATCCTTTCTCTATCTGCCTTTAGCTTGGCCGACTCTGCTATATTGGTCTGCTGCTGAGCATATAAATATTGCTTCAAAGCAAAATTTCTTTGTTCTTCGGCATCTTCGAGCGCCCTTTCTGCCTTTATTTTAGCTTCAGTGGCTTCCTGCTCCCTTTGCAAAGCCAAAATTCGCTGATCTCTGGCTTCCTTCTCCTTGTCTCTGGCTATATCTCGCTGCTCCGTAGCTTCTTTTTGACTCATGATGGCAAGGTCTGCCTGTTTTTGAGCTTCAATATTTCTTGTAAACGCCAATAAAAACAAGAATATAGATATTAGCAAAAATACGCCGAGGATTACAGCTACTACTTTGGCTCTCTTCAGAATTCTTTTTTGTAATAACTCCTGATTCTTTTGTTCTGCCTCATAGGTAATACGGCTAGTATCTAAAAATACTATGGCTCTTTCAAAGGCCTCATCATACCTTTGAGCCCAAGCTCTGGTAGGTTTTTGCTTATTTTGCCAGTTTAATGCCAGCTGCAAGTCGGGAGGCCTCCATAATCCAGTTTTACCTACCTGATACATTGCGGCGGCTTCAGACAACCTACGATACATCATAGCTGATTCATGCTCTTCTTCTACCCACACCTTTAGGCGTGTCCAGATACGCATTAAGCTCTCATGTGATATCTCTATTATAGATTCGGGCGTTAAAAACACTCCTGCTCCTGGCATCAAAAATGATCGGCCTGGCTGACGAAACTTCTCAATCACCTCTATCACTTCTGAATCATTAGCCCCAGCCAGCTCTGCTACCAAAGACAATTTCACAGACCTTCTACGCCCAAAGTTATCGATGGTCTTTTCTGTGAGACTCTTGAATAGAATTTCCGCTATTTCACGATCAGAAGGGCTCAGCTCATCATAGGCTTCATCGGCATGCTGTGATAGGGCCTGGCTTATCTTTCCTATTGCATTATAATGCCTTAGATCTAGCGGCTCTTCCTCTTCATGGTTCTTAACCCAGTAATCCCACGTACGCATGAGCGCGTGCTGTAAAATTGGTAGCTGATCCTGATTATCACCTATTTCATTGAGCAATCGCTTTAACAATCGACCAGAAATCTCTCCTCCTCCTACTGCAATAGGCCCTTCAATGGCTTTTCGCTTTTGCTCTCGATTCATCTGAGGCACCAGATAATTACTCTGATTAATCATTTGTGTAAGTCCTGAAAACAAGGCGCATTTACCAACGTAATCAGACCTCATAGTAATGGCCAGATATATCGGAGAATCATCAACATGACAAGCTTCTAGCAATAGGTTTACATAAACCTTAGCCTGTTCTGAAACATCGTTTTCTTCATCTGATCGATAGGTAAATAACTCCTCAAACTGATCTACCAGAATTAAAGTGTTTTCTCTATCCTCACGTTTTATATGGTCTACGGCTTTAATAAGTCCATGAGAATCACTTTTGAGAATAGAAGTAAGTAACGATTGATTGAGCATTCGCTCTTCAGAAGTCTGTTCATTATAATCAGAAGATGCCTTCAGTAATGAATGAGCCAGATTATCAATAGGAGACATGCCTGGCCTGGTAGTAACTACATTCCAGTTGGGGCCTGTTTCTTCTAAAAACCCCCCATGAAGTACCGGAATAAGCCCGCAATACATGAGTGACGACTTACCACTACCAGAATACCCCATCACGGCAACAAATCTGTTTGCCGAAAGCTTTACAGTAATTTCATTGACCTGCCTCTCCCTTCCAAAAAACAGATGACTTTCATCGATACTAAAAGCTCTTAATCCTGGAAAAGGATTATTTCCCAATAGCATGTGATTACCCAATTCACTACTGGAAGCATCATGATCACCTATTTTTGTATCGTATCTCAACATCGGGCGTAAGCCAACCTACAGCTTAAAAAATAAAAATGACGGTAATGATTTTAAAAAGTAAAATTTAAGTTAATTAACTTACTGTTTAAAATACAAAAAATCAAGCAAATAGATTGCTGATCATTAAACATATTCCACTATTTTATCTGCCAGATTAATGTTATCAGCCAAGAGTTCATAAAAGTTATCCTTCTTAATTTTAAATAGCACCGTATCATTTTCCGCCCTCATATAATTATTTCCTGATTGCTTTGCTCGGATCATCAATTCACCAATAAACTCTCCGGTTTTAATTTCATCTTTCAATTTACCTTCTTCATAAATGTTAATAGTACCTGAATACACTATATAAAAATTATCATTATAGTGCTCATCTATTTTTAAGACCTCCCCTTCCTTTAATTGTACTTCTTCAATGGCATCCACAACTCCGGCAATTGTCAACCCAAAAACACCTTTAAATACAGGTATATTTTTTAAAAAAATGATTTTTTCAAATTTCAATGACCTCCAGGTTTTCGAACTCTTGGTAGATATCAAGACTAGCTCATCCAGCTCTCGCTTTCTGTTTTTCTCAATTCTCTTAACATTAGCTGTATATAGCGCGGGGTCTATCTCATAAAGTGCCCAGGCCGCTATTTCTCTTATCAGGCTATCAGGATTAAACAAATTGGCAATCAAATCATATGTAAAGTCAGAAATTTTCAAAAGACCAATCTGAAAGATTATACAGGCTTTGGTCCAGCGATTAGTCTGCGCAAAATCCCTATTAAGCAAAAACTTTAAGACCAGCTTAGAATCCAGTTTTTGCCGAGGAAAGTAAAACTCCAACTTACGTGCTTTTTCGGCGAAATTGAGGTCATCCAAAACTGGAATTATACGTTGTTTAAGGTCTTCTGATAAGAATACATCCAGAAGTTCTATAGCATAGGTAATACCTTCACTAGTGCCACTTTCTATATTTTGTTTCACTAATTGTATAGATTTGGCATCGTACAGCATAGACAACAGCATATAAATATGTTCTATGTCATACTTTATCTCTTCTTCCAAAGCCAGTTTTATTTCTCTACCGAACTGCTCAGTTGTTACTTCAGTTATGGCACTAATGTTCCATGCGATATCTTCAATATCAGATTCTATTCCATATTTAATCCTGGGTATTTGAGTAAAGTCAGCTTTAAACTCACTTAAACCCAATGCCAAAAGAACCTGAGACATTAATAACTTATCAGGGAAGTCTATTTTAGACCATAGCATCTCTTCGGCCGTTTTACCTCCTATACGGCCAATAATTTGTATAATCTTGAGCATAACCTGATATGATTGGCCAGACTTATAAAAAGCACTATCTAGCACGTCTAAAGCATCTTCCCCTATATAAGTTAGGGTATTACCAGCCTGAATACTATAGGCTGAATAGCTGAGGTTTTCTAATAACATGTTAAGCACCTCCCTATTGTATTTTTCCTGAGCTGTTTTAATAGCACTATTCCTCACTTTATGATCCATATCCATCAGTAGTTCTATCAAAAAAGGGATATGCTCCTCTTCATTACTATTATTGAGCAACTCAGTAGCATATTGGCGATCCTCACTATTTTCGGACTTACATAGCCTGCTTAACCTGGCTTTGGTCACATTTCCTGATTGAAAAAGGTCCAAAACATCGGTGCCGCTTACTAGCTGCTTACCACTTAATTCCTGATTACCGGACATATTAATCACATATCTATCAGAAATTGAAATACCTTTTATTTCATTGATTTTATTTTGCGCAAAATCGCGAATTTCGGCTGCACCATGCCCCATTAAGCTGTTAATATATTTAGGAAGGTTATGTGGGTCTAGTTTCTCAAGAAGTTTAAATGAAAATACCACTTTATTAGACCTATCCACTGTAAGAGCTGCATTAAGGCGTTTAAACAACCTCTCTTGAGGGCTAAGTACTTCTTCATAAAAAGAGTCTTGCTGATCTTGCAATTTATGCCTTATACTATCCCTGTATTCTGCATATAGTTTACCTATTATAAAAAAGTAGCCGATTATCACCAATATTAAGGCATAAGAATAATGTATGAGGTTAAAAAAAGAGATCAATGAAAGGCCTATAATCAGTACCCCTCCAATAAAGCGTGAGGCCTCATTTACCACACCCTCTACCTTTGTTTGTATATCGAATCGAACCCTGTTATCCAGAGGCATGAAATACAGTTTGAAGGTAGGGTTCTCCAGTGAATCTCTGAGAGAGAAATTGAACAATCGACTCAAAGAAATAAATAGGAAAAACCAAATAAAGTAAGTTCCTGCCTCAGGCGTATAGCCAAACAAGGTGCCTGCCAAAAGGGCTCCCACGGTTAGTATAGACAATATTATTGGAAGCACGAGAAGAGAAACTTTTAAACCGTACTCTCCTATTATTCTGTCGTTAACAAAAGTTTGGAGTAAAAAGCTGAGTACCAGTATAGATCCATTGAATATGGCCAGAAAGTTTCTGAGCTCACCTTCTTCAGGGTATTGCTGCGCAACTACATTCTGAAAAGAATATTGCACCAGGGTGAAAGCCACCATTGAAAAGAGCAAGAAAAAAGACAGCAACCTTACATACCTGTTCTTTATAAGATGCTGAACACCCGTTTTTGAAGCCTCGCTTTTACTAGTAGAAAGCTCGGCCTTTTTAAGGTCATATCTTTTGGTAATAATTGAGAGAAAAAACAGTGATATCAAAACACAAACACCACTGATAAGCAAATAGGAAGTAGTATTAGGCAAAAAAGGTTCTAAAAATGGAATAGAAAAAGAAATGAGAATAGAAGCCGTGAGCTGGCCTATGTCTATGCCCCCTATGATTCGCTTGGACTGCCTTAAATCAAACATCCGACCAAATACTCCCCAAAAGCCTAGCAACGAAACGGCAAGAATAGGGCCTATCATGGCAAACATGAGAAATATCAAAACATCTTGCCATTCTGGGTCTCCCAACTTAAAGAGCAAATATACTCCTGCTATAAAACCAAATATGCCTATTAGGTTACCAACAACTAGCTTAGAAAAGTCTACACGGTTTTGTAAATAAGCAAATAAGGCTGTTATAACTATTCCCAGAAAACCAGAGATCATTATAGCCTCTTTCAGGTAATCTTCCAGTCGATTTAGAAACAATGTTTCTGCACTAATCTGATAACTAGCCAGAAATATGCCCATAAAAAAACCTTTACCTAATAACAGTAAAACCTGCCTCTCTTCTTCCTTTCTTACATTGAGAGCTAAAAATAGGGTTTTAATCATTTCCCGAACTTTATAAAATCAAAATATAAAAATATCAGAAACAATATACAACCCTTAATATACTAAAAAAGCCCGCTTCTTAAGAAGCGGGCTTGTGGTTTCATTCGATTCTATAATCTTATTCACTTACAACTGTAGAATCCTCTTCAGGAGAATTAACCTCACTATTGTAAGCTTCATTTAATCCTTTAATTACATCTCCTGTAATATTCATGCTATCATTAGCATATAGCACATCACTACCAGGAGTATATTGAACTACTAACTCAAGTCCTTTTTTAGAGCTGTATCCTTTAAGAAACTCTGATACCTTCTCATATAATTCTGCCTGCACCTTATTCTGATCTTGCATAAGCTGCTGAGAAAGGCTTTCTTGATACATTCTTAGGTTTTGCTGTTTTTTCATTAGGTCTTCCTCTAATGCTTTAGCCTGACCTATAGTAAGGTTGTTTACATTTCTTTGATAGTCATTTACCTCTCTTTGTAAACCCTCTGCCCTGTTTTTATATTCATTTTGAAGCTTCTCAGACTTAGCTGTTAACTCTTCCTGCTTCTTCTTAAAGAAGTCATAGTTTTTAACTACAGAATCAGAATCAACATAAGCCACAGAATATGCAGAAGATTGAAGCAATCCTTTTTCTTCTTCTTGCTCCCCAGACTTACCTCCTGAAAAATGTAATACATATAAAACACCAACAGCGATGAGTAGAACTACATTAAGTACTAAAGATAGATTTTTCACCTTATTTGAATTTTTGTTTTTAATTAGTCGGCAAATAAAGTAAAGATTAAAGAGAATTACTAATCCTGCTTTTTTAATAATTAAGCAAACGTTCTTATTTTAATTCTTCAAAAGGTGAATCTATCGTATATATAATGGTGTTATTTTTCTTCTTATTCAAAATCTCTTCAGCCTCGTCAATCTCAGCATTTGTATAGTGATATACATAAGTAGGTATGCTGGCTGCTGATTCTTCTATTTTAGTTCTTTTTACAACTCCAAATTTCCTAAAGTAAATAGCACAAAATATTCCTGCTATCGCTCCCATAAGGTGAGATTCCCATGAAACCGCCTGATCTCCCGGAATTACTCCTGTAAAAAAAGATCCTCCATAAATGAAAAGCACTATAAATGAAACTGCCAGGGATTTGGCGTCCCTTTTAAGAAAACCGCTCAACAATAAAAAAGTGAGCATGCCGTATATAACACCACTGGCACCTATATGATAAGCATCTCGAGCTGCTACCCATACCCAAAACCCCGTCATAATATATATTAATAAAATTACTGTGATAGCAATTTTATCATAAAAGTAAAATATGCCTATTCCTAAAGAAATAAGAGGAAAGGTGTTTGAAAGTAAATGATAAACATCTCCATGTATAAAAGGAGCCGTGAAAATGCCTATAGAACCACTTACTGTGCGGGGAAGTATGCCAAAATCACCGAAATTATAGTGAAAGGTGTATTCAATGATTTTGACTATCCAAATAATAGATACAAAAGCCAAGGTATAATATATACTTCTTCTTAGTTTAACCCCTGACTGTACCATACCTCTATTATGTAAATTTCCTAACTATTTCACCAGCTCTTCATCTTCTGTTTGAAAAGAGTACATGGTTTGATCTAACTTCAAACTATCTTCATTATAACTCTTCACAAATTTAGATATCACAGTTGGTGATATTTTATCAACGTTTAGGCCTGCATCTAGCCCTACACCGAAATCAACCTTAGGGTCAATCTCCACATGCTCCTGAACCTTTATGTCACCTTCTTCTTCCAGTTCAGTAATTACTTCTGCCATAAAAAGTCCTATTTCTTCTTCCAGAGAATCTAATATTTCCAGATCTCCGTTTTCATCTTCCTCATATTTTATACTTTTAAATTCAGGAAAATGATTCGCTGCACGGTGCTCTGCTATTTCGTACAACTCACTATTATGATGTAATCTTAATGTATAGAGCACGGCATCATACAACACATCGCGCCCTTCATACTTACCAATAAAATAAAAGTTAACATACTCATCAGAATTATCCTCTGAGTCTATCACTAAATGATTGGTCCCTGCTTCCTTCATTTTTTTCTGGTATTCCTTTAATACCAACTCATCATATCCCTTATTTAAATGACCCATAAAATGTAACAGTTCTAATAATACTTTATTCTTAAATTAAAATAATTTCTCTTTAAATTCAAGAGGAATTATTTGCATTCTTCATCTAAACTCTATGAATTCTAACACTAGAAGCAATATTCCTCCTAATATCCTTTTTATTGTTAAAATCTTTTAATCATACCAACTAGCATACATAGGATAGTTCTTAGCTGTTCTTTCAATAACTTCTTTCATTTCTGGCCCTGTATCCTTCACTTTCTTTGCTGGCACACCTGCATAGATGCTTCCTGCCTCTACCACGGTACCCGGTAATACAATGGCTCCTGCGGCTATCACTGACCCAGTTTTAACAATGGCATTATCCATCACTACGGCCTTCATACCTATAAGTACATCATCTTCTATTTCACAGCCGTGTACTATGGCACCATGAGCAATAGATACCCTGCTTCCTATTACTGTTTTTGCTTTTTGATAAGTACAGTGAATAATCGCCCCATCCTGAATATTAGTTTCATCTCCAATAGTTATTGAATGAACATCCCCTCTCACTATGGCATTAAACCAAACGGTACAATTATTTCCCATAGTAACGTCACCTATCACTACACATGTATCTGCTAAGAAGCAATTTTCACCGAATTTTGGGATTGATTTTTTAATTTTTTTTATCAGTGCCATATTTTAATGTTTCCACAATTATTGATTATTAGTTAAATTGATACTTTTGTAGTATATTAAATTTGATACTTACATCACAAATTAACCAAACTAAAAGAAAGACAAATGAAGAAAAACAGCTTTTTTATTTTATTGCTATCTGCAGGAATATTAGCCTCTTGTGGACAGAAAAAAGAAGGCACTGATGCTGAAGTTTCAGAAGCTAAGGAAGTAGAACAAGTAGAAGCATCAAAAGAATACGCAGTAAATGCAGATGAAAGCACTGTTACCTGGATCGGTAGCAAGCCTACAGGAAAGCATGATGGAACTATTCCTATCAGCCAGGGAAGCATTGCTGTTAACGGAGATGAAATAGTAGGTGGTACTATTACTTTAGACATCGCTAATATTAAAAATACTGATATTGCTGATGATGACGAAATGAGAGGCAAGTTAGAAGGTCACTTAAAATCAGCTGATTTCTTTGATGCTGAGAACCACCCTACTGCTGAGTTTGTAATCACATCAGTAGAGCCTTACACTGCTGGTGATTCTGTAGAAGTTAAAGAAGAATTTGATTCAGAATACAAGCCTGCTAGTGCTGATGAGTTTATGGTAGAGTCTCCTTCTCATAAAATCACAGGTAACCTTACCATGAGAGGAAAAACGTTAAGTATTTCTTTCCCTGCAGTAGTGAAAGTAGCTGAAAGTGGACTTTCTGCTAAAGCTAAATTCAATATTGACAGAACTTTATGGGGACTTACTTATTCTGCTGAAGCTGACGCTGTAGACAAAGCCAAAGACAAATTCATTTACGATACTGTAAACGTAGGATTTGACATCAAAGCTTCTGAAGCTCCTGCTATGTAATTTATCTTTTTAGCAGATAAAGATCTTAGACCGGCCAAAATTACATTTTGAGCCGGTTTATTTTTTATATTTATTTGCGTTAAAAAGAATTTTGCGAAAAGCCTTACACTATAATCCAGATAACGTTGAACAATTTATAAAGAAAGCTCTTCATTTCTCTCAGCGCTATGATTATTGTTCATATTTCAGTGCTAATAATATAGCCAACATCCCCTATCAAGGCTTTAAAAACCTGCTTGCTTTTAACGCAACCCAAATTATACCTTTCAAATCTTCCGATCCGTTTCTTGACTTGCAACAATTTCAAGAGATCCATAAAGATTGGCTTATTGGCCACTTTGGCTATGACCTCAAGAATAATATTGAGAAGCTAAGTAGTTCTAACACTGACAGGTTAAACTTTCCTGATATATTCTTTTATCAACCCGAAACAGTGATTTTATGGGATGATAAAAACATATCCATAGAAACCTATAATAGTGATCCCCAATCTATTATTAAAAACATTGAAGCGATTGCCCCCCATTCAACCTCCCTCCTAGAGCCTATAAATGAAATATATGCAGGCACTTCCAGAGAAGAGTACATCGGCAAAGTAAAAAAGCTCAAACAACATATAGTAGAAGGCGATATTTATGAGATTAACTATTGTATAGACTTCCATACCAATACCAAAGACTTTTCGCCTCTCCATGCCTACGAACTACTAACCACCACTTCACCCACTCCATTTTCAGTTTTCCATAAGTTTAATAATTACTATTTGATCTGCGCGAGCCCTGAAAGATTCATGAAAAAAGAAGGGCAAAAGTTGGTTTCTCAACCTATTAAAGGCACTGCAAAAAGAGGTAGTAATAAAACAGAAGATGATTTCATAAAAAAATCTTTAAGAAAGGATGTAAAAGAGCTTGCCGAGAACATGATGATTGTTGACCTGGTAAGAAACGACCTCGCCAAAAGCTCTCAATACGGCACTATTAAACCTGAAGAACTATTTGGTATTTATTCCTTTCATCAACTGCATCAAATGATATCAACCATCACCTCTACCCTGAGCCCTGAGGTAACAGCCATAGAGGCTATAAAAAATGCCTTCCCTATGGGCAGTATGACAGGGGCCCCAAAAATAAAAGTGATGGAACTCATCGAAAAATATGAAAACAATAAACGCGGCCTTTATTCTGGAGCCATGGGATACTTCAGTCCTACGGGAGACTTCGACTTCAACGTGGTAATAAGAAGTATTTTATACAATGCTTCTAACTCCACCCTCTCCTTTCAGGTAGGCAGTGCCATTACTTATGATGCTATTCCTGAGAAAGAATATGAAGAATGCCTTTTAAAAGCCAAGGCTATCTTAGAACTACTAGGTAACCCAACAATAAAAGTAAAATAGTTACTGACATTATGTCACTTTCAAAGCATATTGTTACCTTTGCATTTCTATATAACTGAGCGAACCATGGATAATGTGATAGCAGACATTGATATTATAAAAGGAGATGACCAGAACGAAGCCTGTGAAACCTTTAAAGTATCTGAAACTGAAGACACTGGTAAAGACAGAAAGGTCTACATAGAAAGCTACGGCTGTCAGATGAACTTCTCCGACAGTGAGATAGTATCATCTATTATGAAAAAAGAAGGTTTTGATACTACCTCAGACTTTAATGAAGCAGATGTGGTTTTTCTAAACACTTGCTCCATTCGTGAAAAAGCAGAACAAACCGTAAGGAAGCGTCTCAGCCAGTTTAATAATGTCAAAAAAAATAAGCCTGAAATGATGATAGGCGTGCTAGGCTGTATGGCTGAGCGCTTAAAAGATAAATTACTTGAAGAAGAAAAAATCGTAGACTTGGTAGTAGGGCCTGACGCCTACAGAGACCTACCTAATCTTGTTCAGAGTGTAGATAATGGACAAAAAGCCGTAAACACCTTTCTCTCCAGAGAAGAAACATATGCAGATATTAGCCCCATAAGGCTAAACAGCAATGGCGTAACTGCCTTTATATCTATCATGAGAGGTTGTGACAATATGTGTTCTTTCTGCGTAGTGCCTTTCACCAGAGGTAGAGAAAGAAGCAGAGACCCTCATTCTATTGTAGCTGAGGCTCAAAATCTGTTTGACCAAGGCTACAAAGAAGTGACCTTGTTAGGACAAAACGTAGACTCCTATAAATGGAGCAAAGAAATTAATAATAAGGCGAAATTAGAGAAATCAGAAATCTCCGAAGTAACGAATTTCGCTCACCTTTTAGAAATGGTAGCACAGGTAAGTCCTGAGCTCAGGGTTAGATTTAGTACCTCTCACCCTAAAGACATAACAGATGAAGTACTTTATACTATGAAAAAGTACGATAATATCTGTAACTATATACATCTACCCGCACAAAGCGGAAACACCAGGGTGCTGGAACTAATGAACAGAACTTATACCAGAGAGTGGTATAAAGAACGTGTAGATGCCATTAGGAGGATTATTGGTGAAGATTGTGGTATATCATCTGACATGATAGCAGGTTTTTGTTCGGAAACAGAAGAAGAGCATAAGGATACACTCACGTTAATGGATTATGTAAAGTATGACTTCTCATACATGTTCTTTTACAGTGAAAGGCCAGGAACTCTTGCTGCTAAAAAACTGGAAGATGACATTCCTTTAGAAGTGAAAAAGCGCCGACTAAGTGAGATCATAGCCAAACAGCAAGCTCATGCTTTAGAAAGAAACAAAAGAGACATAGGAAAAGTACATAAAGTGCTTATAGAAGGCTTCTCAAAAAGATCTGAGGATGACTTGCAAGGAAGAAATACAGCTAATAAAGTGGTGATTTTCCCGAAAAAAGGATATAAAAAAGGTCAATATGTTAATGTTTTAGTAGAAGATTGCTCTGCTGCTACGTTATTTGGTAAAATAGTAGATTAAAAGATGGTTGAATCTGAAATTCAGAGTATAAAACAACGATTTGGTATTATTGGAAACTCTTCCTTACTAAATCATGCCATACAAGTAGCAATGCAGGTAGCCCCTACTGATATGTCTGTACTTATTACAGGTGAAAGCGGTAGTGGTAAAGAATCTTTCAGTAAAATAATACATTATCTCAGCCCCAGAAAGCATAACCAGTTTATAGCTATCAACTGTGGCTCTATACCTGAGGGCACTATCGACTCTGAGCTTTTTGGCCATGAAAAAGGCTCCTTTACAGGAGCGCATGAAGCCAGAAAGGGTTATTTTGAAGTAACGAGTGGCGGCACCATTTTTCTTGATGAAATTGGTGAAATGCCTATAGGCACGCAAGCCCGCCTTTTACGAGTTTTAGAAAATGGTGAGTTTATAAAAGTAGGTTCTTCCAAAGTTTTAAAAACGGATGTAAGAGTAGTAGCTGCTACTAATGTTAATCTTATGAAGTCTGTAGACGAAGGTAAATTTAGAGAAGACCTTTATTACAGATTAAGTACGGTGCCTATATACGTGCCTCCTTTAAGAGACAGGGGTAACGACGTAGAATTACTATTCAGAAAATTTGCCACTGACTTCGCTGAAAAATATAAAGTGAAGCCAATTGCACTTACTGAAGATGCTAAAGAAACCCTGCTTCAATATAGGTTTCCGGGAAACATCAGGCAACTCAAAAATTTAACAGAGCAGATATCCGTTCTATCTACTGATGATAAAGTCATCACTAAAGAAACGCTTTTAAAATATTTGCCTGGTAATAATAATCAGCTGCCTGCCCTCTACCAAGATCCGGAAAAGAACAGCCAGAACATATCAGAAAGAGACTTGTTGTATAAGGTGCTTTTTGATATGAAAAAAGACATGAACGATTTGAAAAAATTTGTTCTGGAAGCATTACAAACAGAAGGATCGGCACATCAGGTTATAGAAGATCATAGCGAACTATTCGAAGATCTGGACGATAATAGCTTGAATCATCAGCAAAGTGTAATACCAGATGAGCCAGTACTTCTCAACATAAATTCGGATCATCACAATCAGTACGATGAAGACGCTTCTGATATTCAGGACATTACTCATGAAACTGAAGAAGACGATTCTCTTTCTATAGAAAAGAAAGAAAAAGAATTGATTATTAAGGCTTTAATGAAAAACAACAACAAGAGAAAATACGCAGCGAAAGACCTTGGTATTTCGGAACGAACTTTGTACAGGAAAATCAAACAATACGAACTTGAGGATCTTTAATTTAAGAATTTTTTTAATGATAGTCCTGCCCGCTTTTTCATTAGCAGGATGTGGTGTTTATTCATTTACAGGTGCTAACATAACAGCAGAAACCATTTCCATCCAGCAATTTTATAATGATGCGGAAGGTGGGCCACCTGACATGCCACAGACTTTCACTAATAAGCTAAAAGACTACTATTTATCAAATACCAACCTAGGTTTGGTAGATGAAGATGGTGAACTACAGCTAGAAGGAAGCATTACAGGGTACAGACTTACTCCTATTGCACCTACAGCTTCTAATAATGATGAGTTAGGAGGAAATACTTCTGCACTCACCAGACTTACCATCACGGTTCAGGTTACATATATAAACACGGAAGATGATCAATTTAACTTTGAGAATAAATCGTTCTCTTTCTATAGTGATTTTGATAGTGATCAAAACCTTACTGCTATTGAGGCCACACTGCTTGATGAGATCTTTGACCAGATAATTTTGGATATATTCAATGCCTCGGTTGCCAATTGGTAATTTTTAATATATTTTTACTTAGTAACTTTGAATACAATTTCATCAAATCCATTAGCTTTGAACAAACAGAAGTTTATTAAAATTGTCAAAAATTATAATAATATTTCTGAAGAGGATAGGACCAAACTTCATGAATTAGTTAAAAACTATCCCTACAGCCAGATATTACATACGCTTATAGCCAAGGCTAATAATGATGCTAACACGGATATAGCAACTCAGACTTTGCAATATGCTGCCCTATATGCTTCTGACAGACATGTGCTGAGAGATATTATAGAGGAAAAACCTGTTGAAGAGGAAGTAATAGCTACTGATGATGAAGAATCAGAGACTATAGAAAAAACTGGTTTTTCAGTGTCTATAGATGAAAACGGCCTTCAATCTGAAGAGCTAAGAGATAGTGTATTGCTAGATCTAGAAGCCCTAAGAAAAAGTAAGGAGTCTTATTTAGAGTGGGTAGAAGAACACCCAGAGGTGGAGAAACAAACAAGCTCAAAAAACACCACTAAAAAGAGTACAGAAGAGTCATCCGCTTCAAAAGACAGCAAGGCTACTTCCTCCAAAGAATCTACGGCAAAAAAGGCAGCTAAGACTAGTACTAAAAGCACCTCAAAGAAGTCTACTGCTTCTAACAAAAAGACTACCACAGCCAAAGCTAAACCAAAGGCTAAGACTAGTGAAGCTAAAGATGGTGGCTCAACTACTAAAAGAAAAACGAGCAGCACTCCGTCAAAAACTAATAAAGAAGAGCAAGATCAAATTATTGCTCAGTTCATCAATTCAGAGCCCTCACTGTCAGCTAAAGCCAAACCTTCCTCAGCAGCTCAGGTAGATTTATCTGAATCAAGCACGCACTTTAGTGATGACCTTGTTTCAGAAAATTTAGCAAAAATATTAATCGGCCAAGGAAAAAAAGATAAGGCTATTGATATATATAAAAAATTAATTTGGAAATTTCCGCAAAAAAAGTCGTACTTTGCGACTCAAATTAAAGACTTGCAAAAATAATTTAGTAGTAAGATAATGGTTACATTAGTTTTAAGTTTAATAATTCTAGCATCTATAATGCTTGTATTGATCATCTTAGCACAAGATTCTAAAGGCGGTGGTCTTACCAGCCAGTTTGGAGGTGCAGGAGCCAGCAATATGATTGGTGTTAAGAAAACAGGCGATTTATTAGAAAAATTAACATGGGGCTTTGCTATAGCCATCATTGTACTTACTCTCGCTACTAACTTCCTTTTCACGCCTTCACAAGGTCCTGTTGACGAATTTAGAGAAAGAGCTAAAGAACAAGGAGGAGCCACAATGCCTTCATTGGGTACTGACTCAGGAGAAGAGTTAATACCAGCTGAAGAAGAAGAAGGTACTGATGCAGGATCTCTTGAAGAAATTGCGCCAGCTGAAGACACAGAAGAATAAAAAAATATAGTATCATAAAAAAGGCCGTTTCAAAAATTTGAAACGGCCTTTTTTATGATACACTGTACTGACCATTTAATCAGTTTTTCATGTATTTGAAATATACTTTACTAATAGTCGCTTAGCCACAGGCTCCAAGGTAGAAGTATAAGGAAATTTCTCCTTAGAATAAAACAGAAAAGTAGCAGGATTAGGAAGGTCTTTGAATCTCTTAGTTAAGCTCACCTTAATACTCTCATAAGTAGTACCCCACCCCTTTTGCACAGCCTCTACAAAATAAGTATTTAAGGCTCTGTATTTTTCTCTAGTGGTTTCCAGCATAGTAAGTTCATAGCGATATATCTTAGTCTTTTTACTATTATTACTAATAAACATATACCCCTCATTAGTATACAATGGCATAAGTCCTATAGGAGTAAACTCGCAATTTTCTTCTACTAACTCATACACCTCTGCTCCTGCTTTAACAGATGATTTAAGCCTGGGCAGAGAAAATTCTATAATATTCTCAATCTCCTTTAACAGTTCATCATCTTTTTGTACTCTACTGTAGATAAGCTCCAAACTTTCTCTGTCTATACCTGTCAGATCTTTTGGCATATCATTATTAAACTGCCTTTTATTTTCCCTAAATTGTATGAGGTTATTATAATGCACCACCAGATCAGACAAGAATGGGTACAACTTTCTGGCTTCAAATGAGTTTGTCACTCTTTTAAGATAAGCTAGCAAAACATACTTCTTATACTCATAATCCACCAAGCCTTCGGCAAACCAATTATTACTCAAATTATCCATAGTCTCACTATTTTAAATAATATAATGTACAAAAAAAGGATATATGAGGCAAGTACTGACATATTGCCATATAAGAGTTTGTGCAATTATGTCATACCTTCATTTATCATGTCATGATAAATGCTAAAAAACTGCAAAAATGTCTATTTATAGAGGCTAAATATGATTGGCACAAAAGGTGCAATAGCTGAACCGTAATTAAGAAACAAAGTTTTAATTAAAAACTATAACAAAAAATGTCAAACGTGAATATTAAGCCTCTTGCGGACAGAGTTCTTGTAGAAGCTGCCGCTGCTGAAGAAAAAACAGCTTCAGGTATCATTATACCTGACACCGCTAAAGAAAAGCCTCAAAAAGGTAAAGTAGTAGCTGTAGGCACAGGTAAAAAAGACGAGCCTTTAACAGTAAAAGAAGGTGATGAGGTTCTTTACGGTAAGTACGCTGGCACAGAGATCACTGTAGAAGGTAAAGAATATCTTATCATGAGAGAATCTGACATATTTGCAATTGTTTAATCTGTTTTGAGAAATCAATACAACGACTAAAAATTAAAAAGAATTATGGCTAAAGAAATATTATTCAACACTGTAGCTAGAGAAAAACTAAAGAAAGGAGTTGATGCTCTTTCTGATGCAGTGAAAGTTACATTAGGACCTAAGGGTAGAAATGTAATTCTTGACAAAAAATTCGGTGCACCTACAGTTACTAAAGATGGTGTATCTGTAGCAAAAGACATCGAGCTAGAAGATGCTATTGAAAACATGGGAGCTCAACTTGTGAAAGAAGTAGCTTCTAAAACAGCCGACGATGCTGGTGACGGTACTACTACTGCTACAGTATTGGCTCAGGCTATCTTCGGTCATGGTATTAAAAACGTGGCTGCAGGAGCTAATCCTATGGATTTAAAAAGAGGTATAGACAAAGCGGTAACTGCCGTAGTTGAAAACCTTAAGAAGCAATCTAAAACCATTGATTCTTCTAACGAAATTGCACAAGTAGGTACTATCTCTGCTAACAACGACGCTGAGATCGGTAAAATGATTGCTGATGCAATGGATAAAGTAGGTAAAGACGGTGTAATTACTGTTGAAGAAGCAAAAGGTACTGAAACTGAAGTTAAGACTGTAGAAGGTATGCAGTTTGACAGAGGATACCTTTCTCCATACTTTGTTACTAATACAGAGAAAATGGAAGCTGAGCTTGAAAACCCTTATATTCTTATCTATGACAAGAAGATCTCTGCTATGAAGGAGTTACTTCCTATCTTGGAAGCTGCTGCTCAAACTGGTAGACCTTTAGTAATCATAGCTGAAGATGTAGACGGTGAAGCTCTTGCTACATTGGTAGTAAACAAAATCAGAGGTGCTCTGAAAATTGCTGCTGTGAAAGCTCCTGGATTCGGAGACAGAAGAAAAGCTATGCTTGAGGATATCGCTATCCTTACTGGTGGTACTGTAATTTCTGAAGAAAGAGGTTATAAATTAGAAAGCGCTACTTTAGAATACTTAGGTACTGCTGAAAAAATCAACATAGATAAAGATAATACCACTATCGTTAACGGTGCTGGTAATAAAGAAGACATTGAGGCTAGAGTGAATCAACTTAAAGCTCAAATGGAGTCTACTACTTCTGACTATGATAAAGAAAAACTACAAGAGAGACTTGCTAAGCTTTCTGGTGGGGTAGCTATCCTTTATGTAGGTGCTGCTACAGAGGTAGAAATGAAAGAAATTAAGGATAGAGTAGACGATGCTCTACACGCAACCAGAGCTGCCGTACAAGAAGGTGTAGTAGCAGGTGGTGGTGTAGCTCTTATCAGAGCTATCGAAGCTTTAGACAGCGTTGAAACAGATAATGAGGATCAGGCTACTGGTGTTAATATCATCAGACTAGCTATTGAAGCTCCTTTAAGAACTATCGCTGCTAACGCAGGTCAAGAAGGTTCTGTGATCGTTCAAAAGATCAGAGAAGGAAAAGGCGACTTCGGTTACAATGCAAGAGATAACAAATACGAAAACCTTATCCAAGCTGGTGTAATTGATCCTACTAAAGTGACAAGATTAGCATTAGAAAATGCTTCTTCTATCGCTGGACTATTACTTACCACTGAGGCTGTAGTAGCTGATCTTCCTGAAGAAGATAAAGGCCCTGCAATGCCTGCTGGAGGCGGAATGCCAGGAATGATGTAATAACATCTAATCCGATGATAAAAGAGAAGGCTTCGAAAATTCGAAGCCTTTTTTTGTTTGGGTCCGGTCATCATACACATAGAAATGTATTGAAACACTTCCCCTGCAGAATCATGAAGATTTGTACCTGTCAGATAGGTATATCTAACACCCTACCCCTCTTTTTCTCTCAGCCTATTGACAAGTACCTCCCACATCTAATCTCCTAGGTGATAACTCCCTGAATTAAATTAGTGCATAAAAAAAGTCGATCATTGCTGACCGACTTTAATGTTTTAATAATTCTTCACCTAGAAGGGTCATTGACCTGCTTCAACTTCCATTAATGCTTACTTTACATCTCCCATCAAACTTCTTATGGGTTTGTATAAGAGAAGAAGTAATACTCCTGAAGCTACGGTAGTAATTACAATCAGCATAAACTGATCTGGCATTTTATCAAGAGCTCCTTCTCCGTCTCCAGAAATTTCACCTCCTAATCTACCTGCTATCAAATTACCCAGAGATACTGACATGAACCATATCCCCATCATTTGACTATAAAACTTCTTAGGAGCTAATTTAGTAGTTAAACTAAGCCCTACAGGACTTAAACTTAATTCTCCGAAAGTATGAAACATGTAAGTTAACAATAGCCATCCGGGAGCAGCTAATTCTCCAGAAACGGCCACTTTTGCAGCAAAAACCATAATTAAGAACCCTACCCCTAGTAAAATCAACCCAAAAGCAAATTTCACTGGACTACTAGGTTCTAAGTTTCGTTTAGCCAACCATATCCACATTGAAGCGAATACAGGGGCAAATAAAACTAAGAACAATGGATTGATTGATTGAAATATCCCCGCGGCTATTTCCATTCCAAATATATTTCTATCTGTAAATCGATCTGCAAAAATATTTAAGGTTGAACCTGCCTGTTCAAAACCTGACCAAAACATCGCTGAAAATATAAACACAATACCTATTGCTATTACTTTCTTCTTTTCATCTCCTTCTAAACCACCCAAAAACAACACATATCCGAGGAATAAGAAAGCCACAAAAACAATTAGCACACCTGAAAAGTCAGCTAAAATGATAGCGTCAATTGGAATAACACCCATAAAGGCCATTGTTAATAAAATAATTATGCCTATTACAATAATCCTTAGCCATTTCACAAGATTAGTTTGTCCCGCTACTTCTTCTGGAGTTTCAATGGAAGGCACGTCTCCAATTCCATCTAAATACTTCTCAGTGGTTTTATATTGAATTAGTCCGAAAACCATAAACAAACCAGCTGCAGCAAAGCCTAAATGCCAATTCACAAATTCACCTAATGGGCTGGTTACTAATGGCGCCACTAATGCCCCTAAATTAATTCCGGAATAAAATATAGAAAAACCAGCGTCTCTTCTAGCACCTGTATCATTAACATACAACGAGCCGACCATAGAGCTCACATTAGGCTTTAAAAGCCCTGTTCCCACGCATATTAAAATTAAACCTAAAAAGAAAGGTACAGTATCCAATTGTGTTACTTCTTCACTACCAACCCCTACTAACTCAAGTAACCCCGGTATGGCCATGGTGAAATGACCTATGGCTATAATGATACCGCCATACCATACTGCTTTTTTTAACCCAAAAAGTCTATCAGCTAACCATCCTCCAGGTAAAGCAAGTATATAAACACCCATAACATATAATCCGTAGATAGCTCCAGAAGTCTTATCATCAAAAGCTAATCCTCCTTCTGCTATGGACTTGGTCATGAATAGAATTAATAGCGCTCTCATGCCATAAAAGCTGAAGCGCTCAAACATTTCAGTGAAAAAGAGCGTAGCTAGACCTCGCGGATGCCCTAAAAATGTTTTAGACATATTTCAAATTTGAGTTAATTAAACAAAATACCGCTAAAACTAACACTGTTAAGATTCATAAGCAAATTATATTTTGTATTCGGTTGACGCAGATCATGTACGGTGATTATTGAAATTGCAAACGATTTAAATTTTCAAAAAATCATAATAACAGCCCATAATTATTCCCTAATTTTGGATAACATCAAAAAAATGATCATTCACTATTTAAGAATTTAAGTATATGAAGGAAATAGGGTTAAAATCTAAAAGTCATGATCTTAAGCATACAGGAGTAAACACTTCAGAAAAAGTGTATTGGAATCAGACCCCTGCAGAATTAGTAGAATTAGCTCTGGCTAATGGAGAAGGGCAACTAGCTGATAACGGAGCACTCATGTGTGACACAGGTAGCTTTACCGGACGTTCTCCAAAAGATCGATTTATTGTAAAAGATAGTCTTACTGAAAATGAAGTTTGGTGGGGTGATATTAATATTCCCTTCGACGAAGATAAATTTGATCTCTTGCATCAAAAAATGCTAGATAACCTCAAGAGCAAAAAGCTATATGTAAGAGATGCTTATGCAGGAGCTGACAAAACCTATAGACTAAAACTTAGGGTGATTAATACTAAGGCATGGCATAATCTCTTCTGTCATAATATGTTTTTGAGACCGGACATCTACAAGTTAGAATATTTTGAACCTAACTTCACCATTATATGCGACCCTGACTTTAAAGCTGATCCTAAAACAGATGGTACCAGACAAGAGAACTTCGCTATTATCAACTTCACCAAAAGAATGATTTTAGTGGGTGGAACGGCTTATGCAGGCGAAATGAAAAAAGGCATCTTTTCTGTGCTCAACTTCTTACTCCCAACCGAACACCATGTTTTACCCATGCACTGTTCTGCTAACATTGGGCATGAGACATTAGACACGGCCATATTCTTTGGTTTATCAGGCACTGGTAAAACTACGCTATCAGCAGATGCTAATCGTGGGCTGATCGGTGATGACGAACATGCCTGGACGGAGAAAAATGTATTTAACTTTGAAGGCGGCTGCTATGCTAAAGTAATAGACCTTACCAGGCAGAAAGAACCTGAAATATATGATGCTATAAAATTCGGAGCTATTGTAGAAAACACTCGTTTTATACCCGAGTCGCGAACTATTGACTATACTAACACCTCTGTAACTGAAAACACCAGAACGGCCTACCCTATTCACCACATTCTTAATGCCGTAGAACCTTCGGTGGGAGGCATACCTAAAAATGTATTCTTCCTTACTTGTGATGCTTATGGCGTATTACCTCCTATCTCAAGACTGAACAAGGGCCAAGCCATGTATCATTTCATATCTGGCTATACAGCTAAAGTAGCTGGTACCGAAGCGGGCGTTACGGAACCACAAACGGTATTTAGTGCCTGTTTCGGAGCTCCTTTTCTGCCCCTACACCCCACCAGATATGCTGAAATGCTAGGCGAAAAAATGGAAAAGAACGATGTAAACGTGTGGCTGGTTAATACAGGGTGGACTGGCGGACCTTACGGTGTAGGTAGCAGAATGAAGCTGCAATATACGAGAGCCATGATTACCGCTGCGCTTACAGGTACGTTAGAGAATGCAGGCTATAGAAAGCATTCCATCTTTCATTTCGAAATACCTGCAGTTTGTCCGGGAGTTCCATCAAAAGTATTGAGTCCTAGAGAGACCTGGCAAAATGACAAAGGGTACTATGACATGGCTAATAAACTAGCGGAAGCATTTAATAAAAATTTCGATAAATACAAAGAATTTGCCAGCGAAGAAACCAAGGCAGCCTCTCCTAAAAAGAACTTAAATTTTGTCTAACCCATAGGCAGAAGGCGTCTTTAACCGGGGCGCCTTCACTTTTTATATCAACTTTAAGGCCTCATCATTTGTTAATCAAAAAACAAAGGAGGTCTCTATGAAAAACATCTTATCATCTGCTGTAATCTTCATTCTTCTCTCCGCTTGCTATACCTCTCAGCCCACCGGGCAGCAACGTAACACTGGTTCTAACATACTAAGTGAAAGAAATGATGATGGTGAATACGAACTGATAATTATTGACTCTGGCTATGACCGATGGCTCAGCCGATATGCAAAACCTGCCAATTACTATTCTTTAGCTTACTACGAACAGAAGAATAGTATCTATACCAGCTCATGGAATCAAAAAGTTGGACAGGGTGCTTATTTTAAAGATGAAAATTACCCATTCGAAAATCGAATAGACTATAACCCTAACATAGATTATGGCTTAGAGCTTAATTACAGGCTCTTCACCTACTTTAAATACATAGAAGACACCTACGGAAAGCGATACAACTTTCCTTCTTAATTAGGCTGTTTATCGGCTTCATACTTCAGGTGGTTGAGCACCGAGCGGATTTGCCCATAGGTTATCTCTTCTCTCAACTTCTCTTTGATAGATTTAAGTCCGGGCTCCTGATTATTTTTCACCACTCCATAAATCTCATTATAAAGCTCTTGATTTATTAGATCAAAAACATTAACCTTACCAGTTAAGATACATTCATTTAAATGATTTTCTACAGTATTAGCTACTATGCCTCGTTGAGCAGCAATCTCTTCTACTGATAACCCATCCTTGAAGAGTCTTAAAGATTCCAGAGCCGTACCCCTTGCTCCTGATGTAGCTTTCTTCTTCTTCTTAGCCTTCACTCTTTTATTTTGTATAGCAGTAGATAGGTTATGCTGCTGGCAATAGTTCTTAACCACTGACAAAAACTCACTGCCATATTTTTCCAATTTAATTTCCCCAAAACCTGACATTTTCAACAGTGCTTCTGTGTCAAGCGGTAAATAGGTAGCTAGCTCCACGAGCGTAGCATCTGAAAAAATAACATAAGGTGGCACTCCTTCTTTTCGGGCAAAATCAGCTCTTACCTTTTTCAATTGATCAAAAAGTGGCTTCTCATACTCAGGAGCACTTTCCTGAACCACAGCAATAGTTTCTTTGACTTTACTGAGGGTTACCTTCACCTTGCCTGTAAGCACTTCCTTACTCTTTTCTGTAAGCACAAGTACCGGATACTGGCCCTCAGATTTCTTTAAAAAACCCAGGTGTATAAGATCTCTCAAATAATGCGCCCATTCTTCTTTACTCACATCTGCCCCAACTCCGTACGTCTTTATCTGCTTATGTTGATCCCATATTTTAGCCGATTTAGACCCACGCAAAAAATCAATGATATAAGTTTGTCCAAATCGCTCTTCTAATCTATAGACAGCAGATAAGGCCTTTTGAGCTATTACCGTTCCATCAAATTTTTCATCTACAGACAGGCACACATCACAGTTACCACATTCATTTGGAGCCTCTTCATCAAAATACTCTAGCAAGTACTTCCTTCTACATGTGCGCAGCTCTCCAAACTCAGCCATTTCTGACAGTTTTTTAAGCAGCACCTCAGTTTGCTCCTGATTGTTTTCAATTTCCACAAAGCCTCTCAGCTTCATTACGTCTCCATAACTATAGAAAAGTAAAGCGTCGCTATCAAGGCCATCTCTCCCTGCCCTGCCGGTTTCCTGATAGTAGCCTTCTATATTTTTGGGCAAATCCATATGCACCACAAAGCGTACATTTGATTTGTCTATTCCCATACCAAAGGCAATAGTAGCCGTAATGATCTTCACCTGATCATTAATAAACTTCTCCTGATGTTCATCTTTGGTTTTTCTATCCAAACCTGCATGATAAGGCAGCGCATCAAAACCGTCTTCCTTCAGTCGTGCTGCCAGCCCTTCTACTGATGCTCTAGACAGACAATAGATAATACCGCAATCTTCCTTATGAGCCTCTAAAAACTGAACCAACTGCTCATAGCTGCTCTGCTTGGGCTGTACCAAATACCTAATATTTCCCCTATTAAAACTAGAAAGAAATACCTGTGACTTGTCTATTCCGAGTTGCTGTAGGATATCAGCTCGGGTAAGCTTATCTGCCGTTGCCGTAAGCGCTATAAGAGGCACTTTGGGGAAGGTTTCCTTTAGCTTTGAGAGCATCATATACTCAGGCCTAAAATCATGCCCCCACTGCGAAATACAATGGGCCTCATCAATAGCAATAGCTGCTACCTTTATCTCACTTAAAAAATTAAGAAAAGCATCTCCCTTTCCTATTAAGCGCTCTGGTGCCAGGTATAACAATTTCAGTTCATTGGCCCTGAGTTTAGAAAAAACTTCAGTTTGTTCCTGAGTGGTAAGAGATGAATTGAGATATGCAGCCGCTATGCCATTAGCGGTTAAGGCATCTACCTGATCCTTCATCAGCGCTATCAGTGGCGACACCACTATGGTTACACCTTCCAGCATAAGAGCAGGCACCTGATAACAGAGCGATTTACCCCCTCCGGTAGGCATGAGCACCAAAGCGTCATTGCCTTCCAGTACGGTATCTACAATCTCTTTCTGATGCTTTCGGAAACTGGTATATCCAAAATATTTTTTGAGTACGGCTTCCGGTGTATTCATGGTGGCATCAGACATAACCACAAATTAAAAAAAGATAAAGGACAATGCCTATTGAAAGTAGTTTATCCTAACAAAGCTCCTGCTATGGTGGCTGTCATCATGGTGGCGAGAGTAGCTGCAAACAGCGCTTTCATACCCAATCGAGAAAGGTCTCCCTGACGATTAGGAGCCATACCTCCTATTCCACCAATTTGAATAGCAATAGAACTAAAGTTAGCAAATCCACAAAGGGCATAAGTCGATATCACGATAGATTTCTGTGTTAACAAACCTTGCGATTTCATTTCTGCAAGACTTAGGTACCCCACAAACTCATTGAGTACTACTTTCTGACCTAACAAACTACCTACTTTAATCGTTTCAGCCCATTCCACCCCCATCACAAAGGCAAACCCACGAAAAACCTGTCCTAAGATATATTCCAATGAAAATCCTTGAAAGGTTCCGTCTGTACTTTCCTTTACGAACTCATTAAGTCCTGTATATGCTCCTATACCATCTACTAAGATCCAGTTAAGGGCATAAATGATGGCAATAAAGGCCAGCAGCATACCGGCTATGTTGATCGCTAAACCAACTCCATCAGAAGCACCTCTAGCCAAGGCATCAATAAGGTTAACACCCATGCTGTCTTTGCTTACTTTGATATCGGTATCAATATCTTCAGGACGATCTTCTGGCAAGACAATTTTTGATAATACTATAGCTGCCGGAGCATTCATAATGGAGGCACTCAATAGATAAGAGGCATATTTAGCTTTTTCTACTGGGTCATCTCCACCTAAGAAGGTAACATAACCTGCCAATACACCTCCTGCTATGGTGGCCATACCTCCTGTCATAAGACACATGAGCTCTGAGGTAGTCATATTCTTAACAAATGGCCTTACTAATAGCGGAGCTTCCGTTTGCCCCAAAAAGATATTACCGGCTGCGGATAAGCTTTCTGCGCCTGATAATCTCATGGTCTTAGACATTACCCAGGCTATTACAAAAACAATTTTCTGTAGTATTCCTAAATAATATAATCCGGCTGAAATACAAGAGAAGAAGATGACCGTGGGCAACACCTGAAAGGCAAAAATGAACCCGAATTTACTCACTTCGGTAAGATCTCCAAACAGGAAGTTGGCCCCTTTCCCTGCAAAGCCTAAGAAGGTAACAAACATATCACTAACCCATGAAAAGGCAGTATTTACGAATTCAACCTTAGTAATAAGTACTGCAAATATTAACTGGAGCAGCACTCCTACACCTACCAGTTTCCAGTCTATTGCTTTTTTATTTGCTGAAAAAGCAAAGGCTATAGCTATAAGAACTACCAGCCCGATTAATCCTCTTAAATAATCCATTTATTAATAAACACAAAAAGGCCTTTCTATCATGAAAGACCTTTTCTTAGGTTAGTTTTAGTTTCTTCTGCTCAGTTCATCCCTGATTTTTGCTGCCTTTTCGTAGTCTTCTTTTTCAATGGCATCATCCAGTAATTCGTTGAGTTTATCTATTGATAAGTTTTTTAAATCATCACCTTTTTCTTGTGGTTGTTTTTCTGATGACTTAATCTCATTTCTTATTTCAGCAATATCATCTTCTGACTCATCAGATAGAACAATACCTGCCTCAGCAAGGATAGATTCGAAAGTATAAATAGGGGCGTCAAATCTCAGACCGATGGCTATAGCATCTGATGGTCTGGCATCAATTTCAATATTTTTACTTCCATTGTTACATACAATTTTAGCAAAGAAAACCCCTTCCTTCAGGTCAGAGATTACTATCTCCTCTACCTTATAATCAAAGCCATGAGCAAATGATTTAAACAAATCATGAGTCATGGGACGGTTAGGAATTATTTTCTCTATCTCTATTGCAATGGCCTGAGCCTCGAACATTCCAATGATGATCGGTAACCTCCTGCTTCCTTCTGATTCTCCCAATACAAGTGCGAAAGACCCCGATTGGGATTGACTGGAAGAAAGTCCTAATATTTCTAGTTTAATCTTATTCACAAATTATTTAGCTGCTCTAATTGCCTCGGTTAATTTCGGTACCACTTCAAAAGCATCACCTACGATGCCATAGTCTGCGGCTTTAAAAAATGGTGCTTCAGGATCTTTGTTGATCACCACAATGTTTTTAGATGAATTTACTCCGGCTAAGTGCTGAATAGCTCCTGATATACCTATGGCGATGTATAATTGCGGACTCACCTTCACTCCTGTTTGTCCCACATGCTCATGGTGCGGTCTCCATTCCATATCAGAAACAGGCTTACTACATCCTGTAGCTGCTCCTAATTCTTTGGCCAACTCTTCAATCATGCCCCAGTTTTCAGGCCCTTTAAGCCCTCTACCTCCTGACACTACAATTTCAGCTTCTGGTAGCAACACTTCTCCGGTAGCCTTATCTGTATTTGTTATTTTAGCATCAAACTCACTATCAGCAAGGTCCGCTGCAAATTTTTCAACAGCGGCAGAGCCATCTGCTTCTTTTACCTCAGCGGCATTCTTTTTTATAGCCAGTATTTTCTTATCCTTAGTAAGCTCTACGTTAGCAAAGGCCTTACCGGTATATATACTTCTTTTCACTTTAAACCCTGCGCTGGTATCTGGCAGGTCTACTACGTTAGACACCAGGCTGGCATCTGTTTTAATAGCTACACGAGCAGAAACAGGTGCTCCCAAAGAAGAGTTAGCTAACACTAAGATGTCAGCCCCTGTACTTTCCATAGCTTTACTAATAACCGTAGCGTAAGCTTGTATAATACCTTGATTCAATTTTTCATCATCAGCATGCAACACTTTAGTGGCTCCATACTTACCTAAACCTTCAAGCTCAGATTGATCTATATTATTTCCCATAGCCAGTGCGATAACATCTTCAGAAATGGCAGCTGCATAAGCTACTGCTTCTAAAGAGGTCTTTTTTACCTGACCATCGGCATTTTCAACAAAAACTAATATTGACATAAGGATTGGTTTTGCGTTGTTGATTTATGATTTTATTCTCTATAACCTTAAATTACTTTAGCTTCATTCTTAAGCAAGTTCACTAACTCCTCTACGTTATCAGCGTCAATCATTTTCACTTCGCCTTTAGCAGGAGGCATTTCATACTTCTCAAGTTTGGTAGCCGCCGCTTGCGAAGAAGGCTCTACTACGTTAAGAGGTTTTGTTCTTGCTGACATGATTCCTCTCATATTTGGAATTTTCCACTCAGCAATAGGCTCCTGGCATCCGGCCACGAATGGCAACTTCACTTCAATAGTTTCTTTTCCTCCTTCTATCTCACGAGTCATCTTGGCTGTATCGCCATCAAGATCAAGAGTCATTACAGGAGAAACAGATGGAAGGCCAAGAAGTTCACCTACCATACCATGAACCATACCTCCATTAAAATCAATAGATTCTCGGCCCATGAGTATAAGGTCATAGCCTGCGTCTTTAGCTACATTAGCAATTTCATTAGCTACAAATAATGAATCAGTAGGTTCAGCATTAACTCTTATGGCTTCATCAGCGCCTATGGCTAGTGCTTTTCTTATGGTAGGTTCAGTTTCAGCAGTTCCTACATTAAGGACAGTAATAGTTCCACCACTTTGCTCTTTTAGTTCTACCGCTCTGGCAAGAGCATAATCATCATATGGTCCGATGATATACTGAACTCCACTTTTATCGAACTCCGTATCGCCATTTGTGAATGAGATACGAGATGTGGTATCAGGTACATGGGTAATGCAAACTAGTATTTTCATTTATCTGAGGCTTAAGTTTAGTAGTTAATAGTATGCTGTTATTTTTGCAGCGAAGATAACGAATAATGAAGCAAATAAAAATTGTATTATAAATGAATTCACCCCGTATAAATCAACTGCTTAAGTTTTTAAAAGAGGACCCTAATGATCCTTTTACGCTATATGCTCTGGCCACTGAATATCGAAACTCAGACACTCAAAAGGCCCTTGAGTATTATGACATTTTGCTATCTCAGCATCCGGACTACCTACCTACTTACTATCATGCTGCCAACCTGCTTATAGAGCTTAATGAGCAAGACCGAGCTGAAAGCATTTTTGTAAAGGGGATAGAACTGGCCAAATCTCAGAACAATTCTTTACTGCTAAGAGAGCTGCAAAATGCCTATAATAACTTCCTATTCGAAGATTAATTTCTTGCTAATATTTTTAGTAAAAAGAAACATAAGACATTGTTTATCAAATAGGTTAAGTTTAATAATCAAAATTAAAACTTCACCACAACCTTACCCATTTTGGCAGGTTGTGCTATTTCATTAAAAGACTTTTCTATATCATCAAAATCTCTTACCGAACTAAGCAATGGCTTTATTTTATTCTTTTCTACAAAGCGGAGCATTTCTACAAATTCCGTATCATTTCCCATAGTAGATCCTTGCAATGTAATCTGATTCCAGAACATACGATAGAGATCTAAAGAAGAGGGTAAACCGTTAGTTGCTCCGTAAAAGACTATTCGGCCTCCTGGTCTCATAATTTTCAAAAAATTATTAAATTGATCTCCTCCTGCACTATCTATGACCACATCGAAGCCTCCTTTAGTCTGCCATGGGTTTTTATGCCAATTGGGTAATTTATAGTTAAATCCTCCTTCTGCCCCCATATCTAAGGCCATGTTAATTTTCTCTGGCCGCCCACTAGTAACAAAAACTTTTGCGCCCACTGCCATAGCAAACTGAAAAGCAAACTGCGCCACACCTCCACCAAAACCAGAAATAAGTACATTAACACCATCAGTGATTTTACCATGATAAAAACATGCTCTATAAGCTGTGAGACCAGCCAAAGGTAAAGCTGCTGCCTCCTCTTCTTTTAACCCCTGCGGTATGCGGTGAACACGATGAGCAGGCACGCTAATGTATTCCGCAAAAGTACCGTGAGATGGCATCCCCAGTATAGAATAATCCCTGGATTGCACCGCCTTATTGTCACCCCAATCACGATTAGGGTTAATGATAACTGTCTGTCCCATCCATTTTTTATCAGCACCTGGCCCTACTTCTACTACCTCACCCACACCATCAGAGCCTAATACTGCATTGAGCTGAATGTTAGGATATCTACCTTCCCTAATAAATTGATCGCGTTTATTTAAAGCTGCTGCTTTAAGCTTTACCAGTACTTCATCCTGTTGGCATACTGGTTTTTTCATCTCCACTATTTCCACCTTTCCGGGTGACGTTAATACTAGTGCTTTCATTTATTATCTTTCATTTAAGTTAATCACCAATGTGCTTTACTGCATTTTAAAAAGGCGAAAGCTGGTATTCATTGCAATCTCTTTAAAGATAAAAAAAAGCTACTCATATTGTAACCACCAGCCCTGAAAGATTCACACTATTTGTGAATATATTAAGAAGTTTTTCTCTGGTTTAGTGAGAGTAGAAATTACAATCATGGTAAGAGTAATATTATAGTCCCCTATTAATGTTCAACCATTACAATGAAGCTTATAGAGCCTGTAAACGCCACTAAAAAGAGGAGAAAAAAGCTATAACAAAAAGTTATAGTGAATTCATATCTATTTTTAAATCAGTATTTTGAATATCAAGTCCACAAGTTTGGTTTAACTTATTTATGATGTAATCGCAAGTCTTTGGAACATGAACATCCTCCTCCTGATGAGGATAAAAATAGAGCTCTTCCAAGCCTGCATCTATCCAAATTTTTATTCTCTCCACCCACTGATCCAAACGAGTAAAATCAGTAGGGTGAAAATTATAACCATTAAACCTCACAAAGGCCTTAGTATTAGTTAACCTCTGGTGTAGCACATCTCTACGCATAGCCACATCAGTAATAACAGCTCCTCTTCCGTTCTCTTCCAGCAGGTGAAAGGTCTCATCATACACCACGGGATCTGTAAACCAATCGGTGTGCCTCAACTCTAAAAACATAGGAAAATCTTCAGGTATATCTCGAATATAATCTGCTAAGCGATCCAGATATTTTGGCATGAAGTTATTAGGCATTTGTAAGAAAGAAGGACCTAGCTTATCCCCAAAAGAATATGCCGCTTCAAGGAAATAATCAGTGAATCTTTTCGAGTCATCATTTAGTCTTTTAAGATGGCTTATCGTTCTTGAAAATTTTGGACAGAACTTAAAGCCATCAGGAGCCTGAGAGGTCCAGGATTCTACGTTTTCCTTTTTGATGCTGTAGAAGGTAGTGTTCAGCTCTATGCTGTTGAAGTTTTTCACATATTGCTGTAAAAAATCTCTTTCCTTAGTCCCCTCAGGATAAATAAGACCTACCCATTCTTTTCGCCCCCATTTGGCACATCCAATATACACTTTAACAGGTTGCTTTCCTTTACTTAGGTTTCTGCTGGTATCAGGGTGATCTGCAGGAAGGCTCAAGTCAATATTATCTAATTCTTCTTTAGAGGATGGTTTACCAAATTTCATATTCTATCAATAATGATCTGTTGTTTATACATGAATGGATATAATTACACCCATCTTTAAACTCCTAACAGACAAAAATGATGATAGTTAGCAAAGCAATTGGATTAGCAAAGGCAGGAGTAAGACACAAGGAAGATGTATGAAGAGAATAACTACTGAAAGTATCAGCAAACTAAGAAGAAAGAAAAAAGGCTGATACACTTGCGTCTATCAGCCTTCTTGACATTAAATTTTAGCGGCCTTTCACTACCGTTCTTTTTAAGATTTCAGCATCATCTGTACCTGTGATGCGAAGGATATAAACACCTTTAGGCAATTGACCGAGCTCTAGCTGTAAGCCGGACTGGCCCATCTCCAGGCTAAATGGCTGAGCCATTACCTGGCGTCCCATAATATCGGTAACTGATACCTTCACTTCTTTGCTTTCCATACTACTAACATTTATAGTAAGGTATTCGCTAAAAGGATTGGGATAAACTTCAGCCTCCAGACCTCCATCTTCATTGGGTACATAATTTTGATGATCCGCAAGTATTCTTCCTCCCTTAGCAGGCTGATGCAGATTATAGATACCATCTAAATCATAACCATCTGCCAAGCCTAAAAAGATATTCTTCTTGGTCACATCTTTTACTCTAATGAATTTAGCTCGTTTCACACCAGCATTAGCCAGATCAAAATCACCATTCTGACAAGTAGTCCCTACACGATAAAACTCATTACCATCTTCAGACACAAAAACTTCAGCTTTTTCAGGATATATGAAACATGGCAACTCCAAAGGCCCAAAGCTACTCTCGTAGACTCTGAAATCATTTCCTTCCAAGTCATACATATAATTATCCAGCTCAAGTGTTATTTCACCACCAAAGCCCAGACTTACAAAATTATAGTAGAAATTCTCTAACGGCTCCCCTAATGCTTTATCAGGATTACTTCTTATAAAAGAAACTGGCCAGCCATTGGCTCTTTTCCCTTGCTTAAAGCTAACAACAGAAGTTACTGTAAAGTCATTATCCACCACCTCTTCAGCAAACTGAAAGCGCGCACTTACCGGAAGGTGATCAGAGGTAGTATAAGCATACTCACTATTATAAAACTGATAACCTACACGAGCAGAACCCTCAAGAAAATACTCTGCTATCTCATCAGAAGCTACAATGTGATCAATTACGTTTTCATAAAAAACATAGGTGCGCAGCCCTTGATTACTTAATGATAAAGTGATCAACTTATAATCAGTAGTATCTGCAATATACTCTTCATAGGTACTTACAGTGGTAGAAACATTAGCCACCGTAACGTCTAGATCGTCATTAAAATCACCTAGCATTATTAAATTAGCATCGCCGTAGTAAGTATCAAGAGAATCTTTTAATACTTCCACATCATACTTACGCATATCATACCTACTCTGAGGATCGCTGCTACTATTGGCCCTGGCATGCACTACTAGCATATTAATTTTTTTAGTAATACCTTCTATGGTCACATCTGCTTCCAACATAAAAGGCAGTCTTCCGCTAGCCCAGAATCGATCTCTACTATCTGGATAACCTACAAGGTAAGAGTCATCTCCCCCATTATACAATGGATGTATGGTTGATAATAATGCTCTGGAAGCTTCGAAATCAGGGGCAACTGTAGCTGTTTTATAAATAAAACCTACCTTTTGGCTATTATCATACTGGCCTGGGTTAGAGACAAAGCTTGAAAGAAAATAATCATATCCTGGCATTTCACTTATCATCTGATCGAACAAAACCGTGTCTACAATCTCCTCTACTGCTATAATATCGGCATCTAAAGCTAAAAGGATTGCCTTCACACTATCCTTCTGCACAGCATCGGGTGCAGGTGCATTGCCTTCATTGCCAAACCATTCAATGTTCCAGGCGGCCACATCAAACGTAGATTGACGCGGTATTTCCAGATCTTCACCATCAGGCTCATAAGGAGAGGCGCAAGGTATGTCGGTTACTCGCCTGGGCAATAGCTGAAATACGTCACGATACCTGCCCACCACACCTGTGATAGAGCTGCAAGCTTCTGGCTGCTCATATCCTGCCAGATTATCGACATCAGCATCAATTCTTAGCTCTCCTGTACCACTGGCATCTACCAATTTATAGTTTGAATTACCGAAAAGGATATCTCCGGGATTAGGAAAGGTAGCGTTCACCACCGTTACCAACTCTCCGGGATGATTTGACAACTCACTTAAAGTGACCACCTGAGGCCCAATAGGCTGAGCTGCCACCCCAAAGTCAACCACATTACTTACTGTACCCAGTTGCACCTGATCATTATAAGCCTCTGTAATTCCAGAAATCTCTATGCTATCACCTATACTAAAAAGGCCTTCACCATGAACAGTAGCATCAAAAACAGCTATACCACCAGTGGCATCTTGAATATAAGCTGGCCCTGCAAACTGATCACTTACAGTAATTACTCCCCTAAGTGTAACTGACGTACCTAAAGGCAATGCTCTTGCCTCAGCAATAGTTTGAAACTCTCCGGGAGGTAGCACTTCTCCATTTTCTGTACCTGGAGTAGGCGCTGCCGTAACGTAAGCACTCGTATTTCTCGCTCCACCTCCTCCATTAGGCATGCGTTGTAATGATACATTATCTTTATCTCCTCCTTCATTTTCATTCAGCTGAGGTTCTCCTGGGTTTAACAAGGTCAACAATTCAGGATCATCACTATCATCCGTATCGTACACCACGGCATCCACCAGATTATCTGTAGTTACTAAAGTGCCTGACGGAAAATCCGCTACTGTCCCCTGATATAGAGCAATAGCATCAGCTCCATTTTGCAATCCATTATTAGAAAAAACCAGATCTACATTAGCTACAGCGGCATTGCCTAAAACAAAATAACCTGCTGCATTAGTGGAATAACCTGTAAGATCAAAGGCATTATAACTTGCATCTCCATTACCATTATAAAAAACCAACACGAGACCATCTAAAGAAGTATTTCCTTCTCCTCCGTCGTAAAGCTCGATAAACTCTTCCTGATCAGACCCAGGGGTGTCAACATCAATTTCATTGATAAGCACCATTGGATTATTTGGACCTCCAGAATCACCTCCAAAGCTCTGGCCTGTATTTATTTCTGTATAGGTACTACCCTGGGCATTTTGCCATGAAAAATCGGTGTAAACAGAACCTGTTCCTCCTAACTGCAATGAATAGCCTACCGGTGTAGAGCTGGCTTCCTCTAAGACAATATCTGTACTGGTAAGGCCATCAGCAATACCGCCTACAGCTACGAAAGTACCTTCATAACTTAAAAACTGTATCACATTGGAAGCATTATCAACCAAGGCTACACCATCAGGTGAGCCATTTTGAATACCAGACTCATAAAAGAACAAAGTACCATAGCCATTACCTTGATTAGGCAAAACACCAGAAAGGCTTTGGGTGCTATAAGGAGCACCGCCGTTACCATTATAAAAAACCAGAGACCATCCGGCAAGATCTGAACCTGCCGGCCCTGCGATCTCTATGCCTTCTTGCGAATCAGCACCTGCATTATCATAATGTATTTCATTAATGAATATGCTTTGTGACCAAGCCGGGGATATGGCCAACAAAAAACTCAGCAGTAATAGCTGACTTATGTAAAATTTCCTCATTATTTAAAGGGTTTAGTATGGATAATTTAACTATGCGAAAATTAATAATACCAAAAGCTTTAAAGAAGAAAATTAAATTATATTTATTTTAAGAAAAAATTAAAAAAAGGTTGAAAATCAATTATTTCCAACCTTTTAACTTACGTATATAATACATATTGAGTACTATTTACTGGTTACGTACTTATCTTTTAATTCCATGATCTGATACAGGCATTCATCAATTTTGGCTTTATGATCTTTCAAGAGCATATAAGTAGACGCAGGCAAATCTTCTAAACTCAATGCTTGGTTATAGTCTTCCCATGAAACCATTTCACCTTTTCTACATTCTTCTAGCATTGATTCTGATTCATTAGAAGTAACAGCAGCTTTTAAATCCATCCATTTACGGTGAATATCTCCTGCCACTGATGTGCCCTTCTTTGTTACCTCACCTCCAAGATTTTCTATTTCACCTTTTAGGTCATGTCCGAACTGATACCGCTGCTCAGTATATGCTTTAAACATGGTTTTCAACTCTCCATTATCAACATTTTCTGTTGCATATTTGTAGCCATATTCAGCGTCATAATTTCTTTTAATTAAATGATTTAATTTATCAATAATTATCTTTTTATTACTAGTGTCCATAATATTCGTGGTTTAATTTTGTTAATTACTTAAGTGCTAATATTTTGCCAGTCTATAGTTTGGTCATTAGGCCTCTTTTTACCGGTATAATTTATACGATGAGTAAAAAGCTCCCTACATTGGGATCTTTATTTCACAACCTGTTTATTAAAAGGCTGAAATTTTTCACATATGCTTATGGATAAGTAATTGCACTGCGAGAGAAGATAACTTGAAACAAAACCTATAATTATTGAATAATGGAACTCGATGAACTTTTGCAACGCCAACTCATTAGCAAGAAAATCTATCATCCGATCTATGGGCAAATAGGCTCCATAGCTGATGTCTTAAACTCCAACAAGAAGTACATTATTTTTAAAGAAAGAAGTTTACAAAACCTGACTTCCACCAGTAATATTCTAAGGGCAATTCCTGCTAACAACTTTTATATTGATGCCCAAACCAATGAGCTTATGGTTAATTTCTCTGCTCAATGGATTACTGAAGCTCCAATTTTTACGCTTAACGATTTAGAAACTGATCAGGCAAAATTGCTTTCTAAGCTGGATTATTATTATGACACCCAGAACAAGCTCTATATTACTTATGGTTAAAAGTATATTTCTTGAGCAAGTCTATAGGTATTGGCGTGGGCTTCGATTATATATTTAATCTCTTCGGAGTACCCGCCTCCCATTGAAACCACCATCGGTATTTTATTCTCCTTAGCAGCTAGCAGCACCATTCTATCTCTCTTTTTACAGCCCTCGATAGTCACCTTCAAACGGCCCAGCTTATCTGTACTTAATATATCCACCCCTGATTGATAAAACAAAAAATCGGGCTCTACCTTTTGAATAAGCCTTTTCAGGTTAACGTCAAGCGTCTTCAGGTAAAACGCATCAGTGGTATTATCAGGCAAACCAATATCGAGATCACTTTCCTCCTTATGCATAGGGTAATTTTTAGCACCATGCATACTAAAGGTAAAAACACGATCTTCAGCACCAAATATTTCAGCGGTACCATTACCTTGATGCACGTCCAGATCGATTATCAATATCTTTTTAGCCAGCTGATGATGTAATAGATAATGAGCAGCTATACCTTGATCATTAAGCAGACAGAAGCCTTCACCTCTATCAGTAAAAGCATGATGAGTACCTCCTGCTATATTCATAGCTATTCCATATTCCAGAGCATACTTAGCACAATCTATGGTACCTTGAGCTATAGTAATTTCCCTCTCCACTAATCCGCCGCTAAGAGGAAATCCAGTTTTTCGGATCTCGCTTTTAGTCAATTCAAGGCCTTTTAAACGCCTCCAGTATTCAGCATTATGGGCGGCTAGAATGTGCGTGTCAGAAGCCTGCTCCGGAGCGAAAAAATTATCTTTCTCTACGGTACCTTCATATAATAATTGTTCAGGCAGCAGCTCATATTTAATCATTGGGAACCTGTGCTTTTCAGGCAATGGATGTACATAATTAGGCTTCCAAGCTATTTTTAACATTACTATAGTCTATTTACTCCCCTCTTTTTTCTCCCTCCGGATAGAAATTTGATTAAACGGAGCAGAAGTTTGTAATACAAAGCTATGAAAAGCAAAATACTCATGAACCACATCATCATGATATTAAAAGTAACTGTATCTACTAATGTACCTAAAAACGGTTTTCGAGGAGCAAAAAATGGAGTTCTGTAATCGAGAAGGTTATTAGGCTGGAAGGAATCATAGTAAATAGGATAAACCTTTTGAACCAGCCTTCCATCATATTCTATAACTCGATAGGCTGTATTTGTATTGTTTAAAGCTAAAGTAATGGCCTCATTTTCATACATCATTTTCAAAGAATCAAAAGCCTGTTGGCTCCCTAAGCCGCTGACCAGCTGCTTCACCTTCTCATCTTTGGCTGCTATTGCCTTTTTATATCGGTTTACATAAAGCTGTCTTACCACATCTAAAAAATGATCAGTCCTCTTAAATGTAGCCGAATCAAACTCCTGAATGGTTAGCTCACTGACTAAAGTGGCACTATCTACGCCTAATTCATTAAGCTCATTAGAGATTTCATTCCTTAGTAGGTTTAACGCATCTTCGATATCTCCATTATGCCTACTCAATTTCCGCCTCATGTTATGAAGCACATGGGTAAGCTCTGTCTTCAACTTAGGTATATAATAAAGCTTTTTGTATTCGGCATTGGCCTTATCTTTATCTAACTCATAAAATTGTTTCTCAAAAGTATTTTCTTTGAACTGAGCCACCATTGAAGCCTCAAAGGCCCACCTTGAGGCCATAAAATCACCCACTACAGGCACGCCTTCCATAGTAGTTACTTGAGGATTGAATTTATCAAAACTAATGACTACACCGCTCAGCACCAGCTGCGGAATGAGTATAATGGGTATGAGAATATAAATAGTAACTGCGGAGTTAAAAGAAGCCGAAATATTTAGCCCCAGCATATTAGCAAAGCAGGAACAACTAAAAAGGATCAACCACAGATTAAAACTGATATCATGAATCTCCAATATATGATTGCCTATAAAAACAAAAGAGGCGGTTTGCAGTGCACTGATTCCAAATAAAATCACGACCTTTGACACCAGATAACTACTCCTGCTGAGGTTAAGAAATTGCTCCCTTTTCCTTATTTTCCTATCTCTGAATATTTCTTCAGCACTAACGGTAAGCCCCATAAACAAGGCCACTATAATGCTCATAAAAAAGTAAATTGGAATATTATCATTGTTAAAAAAAGAGTAGCTGGCATCTTCTTTACCTATAGTAGCATAGTACCTCACCAAATAAGAAAGAAAAAGTGCCAATAATGGTGCCTGCAATATATTGATGGCCAGGTACTGCATATCTTCTGACTTGGAGAGGACATCTCTAACAATGTATACTTTAAACTGCCTCCACCAATTAGGAATATGCTGTGATACTTTGATAGGATGGGAAACCTGTTTTACCCTAGGTATGCTTATGCGCTCTCTGAAATATTGATACCACTGACCTGGAGATACCTTTCGTTTATCTGTATGTCTACCATATTCGTTTACTATTTTGGTCTCTATAATGCTAAAAATCTGCTCAGCATTAATATTACCACACTCAGGGCATGAGCTCTGGTCTTTATTGGCTGCGTTTATTATTTCTTTAAAATAGGTCACGGCCGCCACCGGATTACCATAATAAATTTGTAGCCCACCTACGTCTAAAATCAAAAGGCTATCAAACATTTTAAAGATATCTGATGATGGCTGATGGATGACCACAAAAACCATCTTACCCCTCAAAGAAAGCTCTTTAAGCAAATCCATTATATTTTCAGAATCTTGACTTGATAAGCCAGAGGTGGGTTCATCCACAAACAGTACGCTAGGCTCCCTAAGTAATTCCAACCCTATGTTTACTCTCTTGCGCTGTCCTCCACTAATGGTTTTCTCTAGTGGTGAGCCCACTTTCAGGTTCTGAATTTCTATGAGGCCAAGGTTAGCCAACACTTTATTTACTAAGGCCTCTGTTTCACCTTTAGAATATTGCTCAAAGCAAAGCCTGGCAGCATAGTAAAGGTTTTGAAATACAGTGAGCTCTTCTATCAAAAGATCATCTTGAGGGATGTAGCCAATCACGCCTTCCATAGCTGATGGTTGATCATGGATATCAATTCCATTGATCTGCACCGTGCCGCTAGAAGGTTTTTCAGAGCCATTAATTACGTTTAGCAAGGTAGACTTACCTGAGCCACTAGCCCCCATTATGCCCACCAGCTTACCTCCCTCTTCTAGTATATTTACATTTTGCAGACCGGCACGGCCACTTTTGAAATGATAAAATAAATGCTTAGCGCTAAAAGTGATCTCACTCTGCTCTTGCCTACGCAGGTAAGTTCCTACAATATCACTGTAATAGATTGTTTCTATCTTATTTCCTCTTATGGTGCTGCCTGTAGGAAAAATATCAATCTTTCTACTTTTTAAGGCAATACCGTTTAGCGTAAGCGAGGATATACCTAAATATTTAATAAAATAGGTTTCTATATCTCTAAGCCGTAAAATAGCGATGACCCCTGTAAGGTTTTTAGAAACAAGTCGAGGCCCTTTAAGGTCATATTCGCCTGACCCTTCATCTATAATCAATATATCTTTAGAAGATAGCTCTTCCAAGTCATAGGCGGCAACAAAATTACGCACCGTGACCATATCTTTACGAGATATTTTAAGTGCCTCTCCTATATAAAATATAAGATTACCCTGTCGTTCAGAAATTTCACCATCAGCAAAAACCAACTCTATGATTTTCACTGCCAGCACCATTTTTTGCTGTGATGTAAGTGCTTTGTTTACCTCTTTAGTAATGGCCATGATGCGAGACCAATCTTCAACAAACTCTACTGTTTCTGTATCTACATGATCTAGCTGTTGTACCTTGGTGCTACCCACATGCTCGCAACAAAGCTGATCAAAAAGCTTTAGGTATACGCCCACCAACTCCTGACTGACATGCAAGGAAATAAACTCTTGAATATTATCTCTTTCAGCTTCTGTTACCCTCTCTTTTGCCACAATAGCAAAGAGCTGAATAATTGCCTTTAGAAGGTCTTCACTCATTTATTCTACCCATAACAATTTGAAACGCCTGACAATTAATAAAACGATTAAGATGAATGCAACTCAAAAGAATAATTTTATTGTATAAGCCCATTTCACCAGTAAAGCCTTTTAATTCATAAACGCCGTTAATTAGCATACTTTTTCTTTACATCAACAGCTCTAAACAGCATATCAGAAGACTGCAACACCTTATTTTTGAGGTGCGTAGGATAATTATGATGAGCATATAAGAACATGCTCACCGCATCTTGAGCAGTATAAGAACTATGGCCACCTAAAGTAGTGCTTAGCCACCTTTGTGGGAAAAATATATCACCTGTAAGTTGCACTTCTTCCAGCATTTCCAGGCTGGGCGTAATATACTGTACGGAAGTTTCTGCCCGAAGCGGATGGTGTAGATATGAAAGCGCAGTAAGTACCCAGTCTTCGTTTTCTCTATTTTCAGGTTCTTTTAGCTTTCTAAAGAAATCATTTCTAACCGCAGAGTCAGCCGAAAGAGCAGGCATCACAAATTTAAACTTGGCTTTTCTATCTGGATTAGAGATTCTCTCCAACTGCTGATCTAAAATCTCTTCATAATCTTCTACCTCACGCACTGCTAAGCCATAAGCCAAGTTTGTATAATCATTCTCTGAAAGGGTAAGCCCTTCTACATCAGTATCATGAGACCAAAAACTCTTTAAAATAGCTTCACCATGCGGGGTAGTAGTAATAGAGGTAAGCAGATGAAAAAAAGTAGATTTCAAATTCTGAGAATCAGTGTTGATAGCCATATTTAAAGCTATTCCTTCTAGCTGACCTGCCACTTTTTGTCGTTGCTCTTCAGTGTAAAACTTCCAAAAGATATCTCTAATTATATCAGTGATATAAGATACTATTAATCCCTCCTTCTCCTTTACTATACTTTTTACACACCTATCCATGAGCTCTTCTGGTGCAATCTGAGCCCTGAGCATACTTTCATAAAGGTCTATCCACACAGCAGCCCGCAAAACAGGCTCTTTTAGAGAGTCTATATCAGCCAAAAGCCATTTTTTGGTTTTATTTCCTAATTGAAAATACCCGTACCCAAGACCTCCCCCGTTGGTGAAAACATAATTAGGTTCTTGCTTACCTTTCATATCCAATGCATCGGAGTCTGTTAGTAAAGGGGCAGGCATAAAATACAAAGAATCCTGATTCCCTAACAACAGGCTGAGGTCTTGCTTCCAACCCTCTGAGTTATTCTTGGCCTCCACTCTCGTATAGACATCAAACTTGCTTATTGTCTTTTTATCTTTACTCTTCATGTAAAAATAGACCGAAGGCATACCTGCTTCTTTTACCCAGCTTTTGTTCCACTCGTGAATATCAAAATCCGCATCTTTAGCCATAATAGCGATGAGATCATCCCAGCTAGCATTATCAAAGGCGAATTTTTTTAAATACTGCCTTAATCCATTTTTAAAAGCTTCTTCACCCATTGCCTCTTCTAGCATATGCATAACCACAGGAGCCTTATGGTAAATAATTGAGCCATATAGCGTTCCTGCATTTTTGAGATTTTCCAATGGCTGCTGTATAGGATGAGTACCTTGCGATCGGTCTACAGCATAAGCGGCAGGATAATGAGACATTAAAAACTGTAAATCATGATTTATTTCCGGAAAACCAGGATTCACAATCTTGGATGCCATAAAATTAGCAAAGACCTCTTTTAACCAAACATCATCAAACCACTTCATAGTAACCATATCTCCAAACCACATATGGGCCGTTTCGTGAGCGATCAACTGTCCCTGCCCCATTTGCTGTCTAAGAGTAGGTGATTCATCTAATAACAACGATGAAGATTTGTACAAAATAGCTCCTGGATGCTCCATGCCTCCATATTGAAAAGAGGGAATGAGCACAAAATCAAATTTTTCGAAGGGATAAGACTGCCCCGAATATTCTTCCATCCATAACAAAGCCTTGCTATGCCATTCAAAAATAGCATCCACATTTCTATTAACTTTTACAGTGTCCGTTTCACGGTGGTACATGTTCATTTCCCGGCCATTAACCTGCCTGGTGATTTTCTCCATTTTACCAGCTGCAAAAGAAAAAAGATAAGTACTTATTAAAGGCGACGTAGTAAAATCATAAGTAGTTTTAGAGCCCTTGCTTAACTTTTTGGCTACAGAGCCATTCGCCACCGCCTTCCATTCGATAGGCACTGTAAGCGATAAATTAAACTTAGCCTTTAAATCTGGCTGGTCAAATACAGGAAAACAGGTAGATGCTCTATCAGGAACAAAAAGTGTATAAAGGTATTCATCATGCCGGTTTAAAGATTGGTCTCCGGCTATAAAGGTGATCTGTATCTCATTAGCCCCTTGCTTCAAGTAATCACCTTGCAATATGATATGTTCATTGTTAAATAAAGGATCTACTTCCTTATCATTAATAATGACCTTTTTAATATTTTCTGGTCTGGCGTTAAAATCCAGCACCACTTGTGATTTCTCTGAGAGGTCAAAAAACACCTTTTCCTCTCCCAATATTGAATCTGAAGCATTATCTGGGATATCCAGAGATAGGTCATATATAATATTGCTGATATGAGCTTTTCTATCTTGAGCCAATTTCAAGGCAATACCCTTAGCCATACGTGGGTCCTCCCGTTTTGCACAGCTGCCAACCGCCAAGATACCCACTAACAAAAAAAAATTGAGGAAACGTTTATGATGCATATCATAAACATAAAAAATAAAATCTAAATCTACATATATGGAAGGGTTTTACAGAAAGAAGTAATCTAATCTGGTACAGCTTCTAAAGAAAACAGGTAATTGTAATATCTAGAATTATCATCTGCATTTTCTAAGGTTATCCATTTATCACCAGCGCCATACAAATTAGCATTAATCAAAGTATCAGCTATACCAGAAGTACTATTGACAATAAAAACAAGTAACTTATCTTCACCTCTATCTTGTAAATACCAACGGCCAGTACCACTTGGTAGATCTACACAGCAGCTGTCACAACCTGGGTAGGAGGTAATATCTCCATTATTAAACTCAAGAGTATAATCAGCATGGAGCTTGAACGTGTTATCAAGGCTGCGAGCACTAAACAAGCTGCAAGTTGTATCATGAGCAGATTCCAAGGCAATGTCTCCAGGATTTATACGCCAAGATTTCACATCATTGTTGGTGAAAAAATCTCTATAAAAATATTCAGTTCCATAAGTTTCTTCTTTGAGACATGACATCATGATCATAGACACTAACAGCAGCGGGGTGTACTTCATAATCCAATTAACAAACTTTCAATTTTCCAACTCTTAAATAAATAGCGCAAGTATAGTTATATATAGTGACACTATTTCTTATAAAATAGCTTTCTAGTTTTTACCAAAATATGATTGAGCATCTTTCGGTCAGGCTCGCTGGGCAACTCCGACATACTATAGCATGCAGGTAAAGCTTCTATAATTCCTTTAGCCTGAGTCAGCAGATCGTGATATTCAAATTCGCCTTGCTTTACCCTTAAAAGAAAGTCCCTATCATCCCGCCGTACTTTCAATTGACTCGTTTCACCTATCTCCTTACACATTTGCAAAAGCCTGAAAGTATGCAACATATTCTTAGCATCATAGTTTTTGCCATGATCCAGCGTATTCTGATAGCGTTGATCATTTCTTTTTTCAACCCAATGCCAGTAGTCTTTATACTCTTTACAATAAGCAGAATAGCCCGATTTATTAAATGACATATAAGCCAGAGGTTGCATTCCTTTAGGCACACTACTCAGTGTTACATCATTTGAATCATTACTTTGCACGATGCCTTTAAAAGTATTGTTACCATAATATAACCCATAAACATCATGCATATGCGATATTTTCGCCAGCCCGCAATTACTAGCTTCCATATTATGGGCTTTTAAATAATCACCTACCGGTATGGCTCCCTGCCCAGCAGCCACAAAGCAAAAATCAAGCACCCCTTTGCGCTCCTTTTCCACCGGATTAACAATTTTCTTCTTGAGCCCTTTAGCTTTACGAACCTGAGTGGCGGCATATCCACCAAAGGTATCCTGACACTTTTTAGACAATAGCTGGAGTTTCCGTAACGGCTCAAAAGCCGAATGAATGTGCAAAATGGTATCATCAGGGCTATAGAGCATTTCTAAGGCACCTGGGTTGCTTTTAGTAAGCAGCTCCACAAATCGTCTTAGCTCATAATATACGATATCATTAGACTCATCACTGACCTGATCAACATAATCAAGACCGAAGTACTCCTCTTCAGGTAAAACAAAAACTCCTTTGATATCTTCATCAGAATGCTCAGTAGCCAAACCATAAGCATGGCTACCACTAAGGCATTCGTATATTATCAATCCTTTATCCTTTAACTCAGTTATGGTCATTACTTCTGACTATTTTTCTATAAAAATCATCTAACTCTTCCATATCCCTATTAACTGCTCCGGGTAATTTAGAAGCTACTTCTTCATTTTCACGGCTAGAAAGAAGTAGAAATTCATCTATTAAGGCATCTTTATCATGAAAATAACCTTCACTTTTTTCTGATTTTATATCTATAAGCTCTTCTATTTTTTGTTGCAAATCCGGTGAAACAATAGTAAACATTTTGTTCATCTCTATAGGAGGTATCGCATTCATCTCTCGCACCCAGTTAGCACAAATAGTGGCTCTAATAGCATAGAAATAACTTTTCAACTTCACCTGTTGGTCAGCCTGAGAACAGGCCTTTATATATCGAGAAGCCATATTATGGTAATGATATATAGTAGATACTGGCGAGAAACAATTTTGAGCTAGCTTCCATAGATCATTGAGAAAATCATCGTTCTGCAACTTATATACTATAGGTGATTGCAACCGTTCCAGCACGGAAACGTTAGACTTCCAAAGTAATTTCAATACCTTCCTTATTTCCCATCCGGTAATATCTAGCTCTTTATTAATAAACCTCTCAAATGAATCTTTCTTATTATTGATCGACAAGTGCCAATCCATACTTTTCACATATATGCATCGTACATCATAGTCACTATCAGGAGATGGAAAA
>NZ_JAESIY010000029.1 GCF_016757215.1 Fulvivirga sediminis | reverse complement strand
CATAGATGAGATGCCGCTCTTGCCGAGTGGTAAAGTTGATAAGAAACAATTGCCTGAGCCAAATAAAGTTAGACAGGATGAATATGTAGAAGCAAGCGATGAAATTGAAATCGAACTTGTTCAGGCGTGGTCAGAATTATTAAATACTGATAGCCAACTGTTAAGTACCACCGCTAACTTCTTTAAAAACGGGGGGCATAGCTTATTAGCAACGCGCATGATATCGATGATACAAGATAAATTTGAAGTATCCTTTCCAGTAAGAGTAGTTTTTCAATATCCAACTATACAAAGTCTGGCAAAATACATTCGCATAGTTAATCAAAAGGTAGCCCCTGCTGAGGAATACGATACAATAGATATTTAATATGGAAGATAAAGCGCTAAATATTCTAAACGAGCTCAAGAGTAGTGGCTCCTACGCTTATATTGAAGATGGCAAGCTTCAAATTAAAAAACCTAAGCAGACAACGATCAGCCCTGTATTAATTGCTGATATAAGGGAGAATAAGCAGGCTATATTTGATTTTTTGAGTTTGTCCGAGTCGTCAGCATCTAATGAAAAAATTAGTTCTGAGAGCAGAAAGGACTTTGATAAATTACCACTATCCTGTTCACAGGAGAGAATTTGGTTTATAGACCAATTTGAGGGATCCACTCCCTATCATATGCCTACTCTGCGTAGAATTCGTGGAAAACTAGACCTTGAGGCACTTCAATATGCCTTTACAGCCGTGATCAATCGGCATGAAATACTTCGTACTATTTACAAGGAAGATGAAGGTAACCCATTTCAGGTGATCCTTGACCCTTCAAATGAGTGGCCCATATCCCGATTATATCTACCAGATATGTCTCATGAAGAAGTGATGCAGTTAGCCACTGAAGAGACTCAAAAAGCTTTTAATCTCTCAGAAGACATCTCGCTACGGGCCACTTTGATTACCATTTCTGAAGAGAGTCACTACTTTATCATAGTGATGCACCATATCTCCTCGGATGGATGGTCCATTCCAATTTTCTATTCAGAATTGATGGAATTGTACCAATCAAAAAGAGAAAACCGCATCTCAAATTTAAAGGATCTGGAGCTTCAGTATGCCGATTATGCTTGCTGGCAAAGAAAGCAACTCGAAAACAATGCTTTGGACGGTAAATTAACCTATTGGGAAAATAAGCTGACAGGTTATGAGCCTCTTAATTTGCCTACGGATTACCCTAGGCCAACGGTTAAAAGTTCGAGTGGTGCCTTACATAGTGGAATGGTGTCAACAGAAGTTAGCCAATCGATCAGTGAACTGTGCTCTAAAACAGAGACTACGCAATATATGTTTTTATTAGCAGCATTAGATGTATTACTGCATAAGTATACAGGGCAATACGACATTGTAATGGGTAGCCCTATTGCTAATAGATTACATAAGGAGACGGAGCCGTTGATTGGTTTTTTCCTTAATACAGTGGCACTCAGGAGTACCTTTAAAGGTATGGACACTTTTGAGGAATTATTGAAACAAGTCCGAAATACTTCTTTGGAAGCCTTTCAGTATCAGGATGTTCCTATAGAAAAAATTATAGAGAGGGTAGAAAGTAACAGAGACATTAGTAGAAGTACACTCATCCAGACACTCTTCGTGTTTCAGAACACACCGGAAGGTGAGTCCAAAGAGCTAACGGACATTCAACTCGCATGGGAGTCTGTTGGGCAACATACATCTAAGTTTGATCTCACTTTTACCATTACCAGCACAGCACACGGCTTAAGAATTTACATTACCTATTGTGATGATCTTTTTAAAGAAATGACCATCAAGAGGATGATGAACCATTATAAAAATATTCTTAAGCATGTAGTGAAAGATCCAACCATTAGCATTGACAATATCAATATACTCACGCAGGAAGAGCAAAATGCTTTACTGAGATATGAACAAAGCGCATATGGTTTTGAAAATATTTATGAAATAATTCAGGCCACGGCAAAACAATCCCCAGATTTAGTGGCGGCTCATTATAAAAATTCACAACTCAGTTATGGTGAGTTGAATGGCAAAGCTAATATGCTGGCTCATAAGCTGCAGGAAAGAGGCGTTGTTCCCGGCAACTTTGTACCCGTGGTTATGTCGAGAGGTCTTGATTACATTATCTCCGCCTTAGCAATACTAAAGTGCGGAGGTGCCTTTGCACCACTGAGTATACATTGGCCGACAACAAGACTTGAGGAGATTTTAGAATCCTTATCTTCAAAAGTAATTCTTACCAATGCTAAAGGGCAGGCAGTAAGTAAGCTTACATCTGATTTATTGATTCAAGTCGATGCTGACCAATTGGGCTACAGCGATGATGATGTAGCTGTAGTTGCAAGCTCGGATGATGCCATGTATGTATTTCATACATCAGGAACAACAGGTAAGCCCAAGGGAGTTGTTGTTGCTCATGGAGGAGTTATGAATAGACTCAATTGGATGAATGAATACTTTGGTAAAGATGCTGCAAAATCAGTTTTGAGAACAACACAGCATATTTTTGATAGTTCTGTTTGGCAGATTTTTTGGCCACTGATGAATGAAGGACAAACTGTTATACCATCTGAAGATGAGCTGCTGTCGGCTAAATATTTTAAAGAGCTTGTTTCTGGTTTTAACATTACTACCACTGATTTTGTGCCGGCTTTATTTAGTGAAATAGTCCATGAATTGTTGGAGCAGGGCATTAGTGATGAGCTTTTGAGCTTGAGAGAAATAGTAATAGGTGGTGAAGAAATACAGGTCGAATCTGTAAATCAATTCAAGAATATTTATCAGGAAGTACGTATCACAAATCTTTATGGACCTACCGAAGCAAGTATAGGATGTGTTTTTCATGAGGTAAAAGGGACAAACAATAAAGTAATTCCTATAGGCAAGCCTATAGCCAATGCCCAAGTACTGGTGGTAAGTGATGGAGGACAGCTGGCACCAGTGGGTGTTACAGGAGAGCTTTACATTGGAGGCATACCAGTGGGCTTAGGATATTTACAGCAGGATAAAACCGGCGCAAGCTTTGTGCCCAATCCGGTTACCGGTAATGGAGAGGAAAAATGGTACAAAACCGGAGATTTGGTTAAATGGACAACCGATGGTGATCTCTTATTCATGGGAAGAAAGGATGATCAAATTAAGTTGAGGGGATATCGAATAGAACCTGCAGAAATCGAATCTCATATCATGGGCACGGATATGGCTCAGTCTTGCAAGGTTATTTTACAGGAGGTATCATATCGCAAATATCTTGTCGCCTATGTAATTCCATCTCCGCAGTACAATGAAGATGAGTTGATGGCAAACCTGAGGGAGGGTCTGCCTGACTACATGGTGCCGGCTTTTATTGTTTCATTGCCTAAATTTCCCCTGGACAGTAATGGCAAGATCAATAAGAAAGAGCTGAAAGTAGACACACTTATTGCTGAAGAAGCAGTGAATGGGGCAACAACAGATACAGAGGCTAAGCTGGTCAATATTTGGGCAGATTTACTTGGCGTGCCTGAGGATAATATTGATGTTAAAAAAACATTTTTTGAGCTTGGAGGACATTCACTTTTGGTGATTCGCTTAGCATATCAGGTCGAAAAGCAATTTGGAATTCAATTGTCATTGAAGCAATTCTTTAATTTTTCATCTATAGTAGAGCTGGGAAAACTTATAGATATATCAAAACCAGCAGAAATTCAACAATCACAAGAAAAGTTATACGATTTATAGTAGGTTAAATGAGCAGGCAAGAAATAGTAGAGCTTCTTATTGAAGCTAATGATAAGAATATTACACTCTTTCTGGAGGGAGATAAATTAAAATACACACTTAAGAGTGATACCGTAGCTGATGAATCTTTTTTATCTCGATTGAGGGAAAATAAAGATGATATTAAGGCATTTCTGGCCAAACAGACTGCTGATATCGTTGATGTACAGGATGGTTCAATAGCCTCGTTTGACAGACAGGCAGTGGAGAGAATACCTCTGTCTTTTTCTCAGGAAAGATTATGGTTTATAGATCGTTTGGAGGGAAGTACACATTATCATATTCCTACGATCTTAAAACTAGCCCCTGAAATTCAGGAAGAGGGTATAAAATATGCGGTTAATGAGATAGTTAATAGACATGAGATACTCAGAACTGTCTACAAAGAAGATAAACTAGGAGCACATCAGGAGGTCATGCCTCCCGCTAAATGGCCCATAATTGTTAGTGAGTCTTCTGAGGAAAATCTTCAAAAATCTATTAATGAAATCACTAAAAAGCCCTTTGATCTTTCTTCAGACAGTATGCTTAGGGTCGGGCTGATCAAACTGCCTTCTGGTCATAAAGTACTGATTTTAGTTGTACATCATATTGCTTTTGATGGATGGTCACAGCCTGTATTCATCCAGGAATTAAAAACCTTTTATGGAAAGTGGGTCAGCGGCGATACAGCCAAGCTACCCCCACTTCCTGTGCAGTATGCCGATTATGCCATGTGGCAAAGAACATACATGCAGGGTGAAACATTGGAAAAAACTATGACCTTTTGGGAACGCCAGTTAAAAGGTCTTTCTCCGATTAGCCTGAAAACCGACTATCCCAGACCGCCGATTCAAAGCACAAAAGGCAAAACAGTAGTCTTTCAAATGCCGGATAAGTATAGAGGTGCTTTGAAGATGTTTGCAGTGAAGGAAGGATTAACTCAATTTATGGTGTTGTTTGCTGCCTTTAATGTACTATTGAGTAGGTATACCGGCAAAACCGACATTTGCATAGGAACTCCAGTTGCTAACAGGTCAAAAGAAGAACTATCATCCTTAATAGGCTTTTTTGTCAATACCCTGGCCATTCGATGTGATCTTGAACAGGACATGAGCTTCATTGAATTGGTTACGCGTGTGAGAGATACTCTGCTGGAAGCCTATGACAATCAAGAAGTACCTTTTGAAAAGATCATCGAGAGACTCGGAGTTGCTAGAGACATCAGCAGAAATCCACTGGTTCAAATGCTGTTTGTATTTCAAGAGGCAAATAAAGTTGGTCTGAGCCAGCAACAAAATCATGGAAATGCACCAATTCAAATAATTAAACAATCTTCAGACAGTAGCAAATTTGATCTTACCGTTTCCGTAGCCAATGATGACAAGGGATTGCGATTAATGGCTAATTACTGTACAGACCTTTACAAGGAAGATACTATACACAAATTACTGAAACACTTCTCACAACTGATAGCGTCGGCGCTGGATGAGCCTGAAACGTCCATCCGCAGATTAAATATGATGAGTGTGGAAGAAGAGTATTTGTTGATGAAGCAGTCAGCGGGAGCTGAGCGAAAGTTGGATTTAACAGGACTTTTGGACGTGTTTGCTATACAGGCAGTCAACCACGCTAATAAAACTGCCATTTCATTTGCGGGGCAGGAGCTCACTTATAAAGAATTGGATGCGGCCTCTGATTATTTAGCTCACTCACTGACCGAGGCAGGAGTTAAAGCTCATGATTATGTGGTGGTATGCCAGGAGAGAAGCCCGGAGCTTATCGTAAGTATACTGGCGATTATCAAGGCAGGGGGAACTTATGTTCCTATGGATCCGAAACATCCGGTCAGTCGCATAAAAATGGTGGTTGATGATCTCAATGTTAAGTTTGCCATTGTTAACGACGAAACGAAAAATAGTTTTGATGCTGGACAGGTTTTCTTTGGTGTTAATTTATACCCTGAAAAGATCAATTATAAAGCCTCAGTTAGAGATGCTGATCAATTAGCTTACATTATTTATACCTCAGGTTCCACAGGAACACCCAAAGGTGTAATGATTAAGGAAAAATCTTTACTGAATTTGGTACAATGGCATATACATCAATTTAAAAATGATGTAAATAGTCAGTCCACATTGGTGGCTGGGGTAGCCTTTGATGCATCTGCATGGGAAATTTGGCCATATTTACTTGCCGGAGGTACCATACATATTATAGATGATAATACCTCTCTCTCAGTAGATGGACTGATTGAAGTATTTAAAACTAAAAGTATTACACATAGTTTTCTGCCTACGGCTCTGGTACCAGACTTTGTAAAGTCTACCCAGGGTAAGACTATGGAATTAAAGCATCTTTTAACGGGTGGGGATGCGTTGCCTGCGCTGGAGATTGTAGACTTAAACTACACAGTTTATAATAATTATGGGCCTACTGAGAATACAGTAGTTTCTACATCATATGCTCTTGACAAAGAAGATCAAAATCAAGCCCCTTCTATAGGTCAGCCGATTGATAATACTTATGCACTTATTTTTGATCAGTATTTGAATATACTGCCCAATGGCATTGAGGGAGATCTATATCTGGCAGGAGAACAACTGGCCGTTGGTTACTTAAACAATCAGGAACTTACAGATAGCGTTTTCATAGATAACCCAATGCGATGGGGCGGTAATAAGATATACAAAACAGGTGACCGTGCTTTTCGTGATGATAATGGCAACATATTCTTTGCAGGCAGACAGGACGATCAGGTAAGTATTAGAGGTTTTCGTGTGGAGCTAGGAGAGGTGCAGGCGGCCCTGCAAGTAGCACCTGGTGTCGATCAATGTCTCGTAATCGTTAGAGAAGATAAGCCGGGAGATAAAAGGATCGTGTCTTATATTGTGGCAGCTGATCATTATAAAGAGGAGGACGTTCGTGATTATTTAATGAACAGGTTGCCTCGTTACATGATCCCTGTTTCGTTTGTAAACATTGATCGTTTTCCGCTCACGGCAAACGGTAAAATAGATAAGCAACAACTTCCTGTTCCTGAAATATCTACTACAGCCGACTATACTCCACCAGTGTCTGGTACAGAAAAAGCTCTTGTTCATGAGTGGGGTGAACTTTTACAAGTAGCCGCAGATAGGATAGGTATTGATGATGACTTTTTTGTTCTGGGTGGACACTCCTTACTTGCTACACGGCTTGTTTCGCAAATAAATCATAGTTTATCTGTAGAACTCAGTGTCAAAGACGTTTTCTTAAATTCTAATGTAAGAGATCTTGCGGCATTGATAGATCAATTGGACAAGAAAGCGATGCTCAGTATAGCGCCAGCAAAACGCGAAGGTTTATTGCCGCTATCGTTTGCCCAGGAAAGACTGTGGTTTATTGATAAATTAGAAGGTACCACACAATACCATATTTCATCAACATTTGCATTAGGTGAGAATATTAATGTTGATGGAGTAGCTCATGCCTATCGCTCTGTAATTAACCGTCATGAAGTACTGCGAACAGTCTACAAGGAACGTGATGGTGTACCATTTCAAAATGTTCTTCAAGAGCAGGAATGGCAATTGACATGTCGTAAAATATCAGGTAACGACGAGTTGACTGAGCATATATCAAATTTCAAAAGGACGCCTTTTGATCTTGCTGTTCAGATACCGATAAGAGGTGAATTGATACAGACTAATAAAGGATTTGTACTGCTTATCGTAACCCACCATATAGCCTCGGATGGTTGGTCGCATCCTATATTTGAGCAAGAGATGCAGACATTCTATCGGCAGTATGTGAATCAGGAATCGACTGAACTGCCTGCTTTAGATATTCAATATGCTGATTATGCAGTATGGCAGCAATCATATTTTAAAGGACAGTTATTAATCTCTAAACTCAAATTTTGGGAGCAACAACTCCATGGTGTAGAAATACTCAATTTACCTACGGATTATCCGAGACCAGCAACAATCAGCACGGCTGGAAGATTAATCATGCGTAGCTTGTCAATAGAGCGGTTGTCAGCCATTAAATCTTTATCCGAGAGCAACGGATCAACGGTGTTTATGACTTTGTTGAGTGCATTTCAATTGCTGCTTAGCCGTTACTCTGGGCAGAATGATGTTGTTGTAGGTACGCCGGTGGCTAATAGGGGGCATAAAGAAATTGAGCCATTGATTGGATTCTTTGTCAACACACTTGTGCTTAGAAACAAAATTGATCAAGAGGCCACTTACGAAGAACTTCTCAAGGAAGTTAGAAATAATACCTTGTCTGCCTACGAACATCAGGACGTTCCTTTTGAAAAGATAGTGGAGCGTGTTGAGAAAAATAGGGATATGAGCAGAAACCCTATTTTCCAGGTTATGTTCCTTCACCAGCTCAACAATCAGAGTTTTAAGCCCGACAGCAATGAGGTTTCACTTATTACTGAGTCAAAGTTTGATATTACACTTTCTATAATAGAAAATCCTGAGTGTGGATTGAAAGTTGGCGTTACGTATTGTACTGATCTATTTTTGCGATCGAGCATGAAAGAGTTTTTAGGTCATTATATCACAT
>NZ_JAESIY010000028.1 GCF_016757215.1 Fulvivirga sediminis | reverse complement strand
TGGCTTACTGGACGTATGTGTACTACCAGGGTGAAGGCAACGCTGCCAGGTGGCTGCAAGCTAACAGAGGCCTGGACTACAATACCAACAAGGCTGAACGCGGTATGGTACATACTCTTGCTCTGGAAAGAGTAGCGACATGGAGGTACGTGCTTACTAAAGGCATCTTTTCTAGATGAAGTATACATCATTCATATTGGCTGTAGTATTGGCTATGTTACACATCAGTTGCATATCTCAAAAGATGGAGAAAAAAACTGAAAGTGCTGACAGCCTCCTACTGAATATATATAACAGCTATTATGAACACAGGCAGAATTACGCTACAGACCAGTCAGCAGGTAGAGACAGCATAATGCAAAGGTTTAAGAATGAATTAAAATCATATTTAAGCCAACCGCAATATGCTCAGCTCGACTTCAAAGCACTCAAGAGCCACCCGAATGTGCATATCATTACCTCTGAAGACCAGAAGTTAAAGATATTCTCATGGGATTTGCTCAATGGAGGCACTAACCACACCTATGATAACGTGTTTGTGTGGATTGACGAGCACAAGACTCAAACAGGCAAAATAAATAACGATGAAAGCATGTACTTGAAAGCTTATTTGCTGCCAGACAATAGTTACCTGACAATAGCCTATGGCACAAAGGGAGCGGGCACAGATTATTATACCCTACGTAAACTCTCATGGCAAAACCAGCACTTCACAGATTGTGAAGCTTGTTTTGAAGGCGAAAACAAACTGGTGTACACCAAGCCGAGAGCAGACGATAGCTACCCCATATATAACATTACTTCTAAGACTATCTCTTTTCCGGAGTATAGGAAAGAAGAAGAAACTGGCTTTTTTAAGCCGACTGGTGACACCACTATTTTAAAATATACTAATGGCAAATTCACTAAATAATTATTCTTTTAGCGACTAGCTATAAAAATCAAAAATATTATGGCCCTACAAACTAACATAGAAATATACATTGGAGGAAACTTGATCCCCACTTACAAGAGATTAGCATTACAGCAAGACCTGGATGCCCACCACATGCTCACCCTGGTATGCAGGATGGATGTGCTGGAAAAATTAGGGGATGAATTAGCCTCCGAAAGCAAAAACTTTTTAGGTGAGATTATTACCATAAGTGTAAGCTCTGATGAAATCTACAGCGACTACGGCGTGCTGGAATTCAAAGGAATAGTGGTAAAGGTAAACAATACCAAAGCCTACGATAGTGGTGAAGAAGATACGGTAGAGATTACTGCACAGAGCGCCAGCATCATCGCTGATGACGGCCCTCATTATGCTTCGCACAGTGAAGTAAGCCTGTCAGACATTCTTACCAAAACCTTTGAAGGCTACGATGCTTCCAGACTGGAAACGGCTTTCAACCCACAAAACACTGAAGCCTTACACTACAGTGTGCAGCAAAATGAAAGCGCTTTTGAGTACGCCAGCCGATTGGCCGCTCAGCATAGCGAATGGTTTTATTATGATGGCAAAGCCCTGGTATTTGGTACTCCTAAAGCCAGTGACGAAGTACCTCTCACCTATGGGCATGACCTAAAGAAATTCTCTTTAGAGCTCAACCCCTCGCCCAACAACTTTAAATACTTTACCAATGACTACCTCACTGACGAACTCCATGAAAAAACATCTCGGGAGATTAACACAGGGGTAAATGGATATAATGGCTTTACCAGCCAAAAAAGTGGTGAAATATATGCTAAAGAAACCAGCATATACCTTAATTCTTATACAGACAGCACCCTGAAGCAGCGTTTTGACTTGCAGGTAGAAAAGCAAAAGAAGAGCCGCGAACTCAAGCAAGTAATCGTAAAAGGCTCTAGTGATAACCCAGGGGTATACTTAGGACAGGTAGTAGCAGTAAAAAACACCGCAGCAGCGCAAGGCAGCTTTAGAGTAACTAAGGTAATGCACACCGCTACTGAAAATGGTAATTACATCAACTATTTTGAAGGCGTATCTGCTGAGATAGATATTTACCCTGAAAGCAACGCCATGGCCTACCCTCGCAGCGAAAGCCAGGTAGCTACGGTAATGGATAATGCTGATCCTGATGGACTAAGCCGCGTAAAAGTACAGTTTGCCTGGCAAAAACCTACGGGTGAAATGACACCATGGTTAAGAATGGTGACTCCTCACTCTGGCGGAGAAAAAGGATTCCATTTTATACCTGAAGTAGGCGAAGAAGTAATAGTAGGCTTTGAAGGTGGTAACGCCGAGCGCCCCTACGTGATGGGAGCTTTATACAGTGGCACTAAAAAGCCTGAAAGCTGGAAAACAGATGCCAACAACATTAAAGCTATACGCACCCGAAGCGGCCATACTATAGAGCTGAACGATACTCAAGGGGAAGAGACTATCAGCATTTATGATAATGAAGGAAGCATTATCAAGTTTGATACTCAGCAAAAATCACTTTACATCCAATCGGCTGAAAATCTGGAACTGGCTGCTAAAAACCTGAAAATATCTGCTGAAGAGAATATTGACATATTCGCTAAAGGCAATATTAATACTGCCTCTGAAGGCGACACTTCAATACTTAGTGAAGGCGATAGCACTATGCAGGCCAAAGGAGATGCCAACATCAGTAGTGATGCCGCCATTAACATATCGGCCTCTCAAGACAACCTGGTTACCGGTCAGAATGTAACTGTTGAAGGTAAAGCCAAAACAGTAGTAAAAGGACAGCAGACCCAAGTACAGGGGCAAATGACCACCGTTCAGGGAAAAACCGGGAAAACCGATTACATGTAGAATTTGCTCACTTCATAAAGTATTAATTATGCCAGGACAAGCAGCAACCATCAATAGCATGCATATATGCCCTATGTGCACGGGGACCGTTCCACATGTAGGAGGCCCGATTTCAGGCCCGGGGCAATCTAATATATTAATTAACGGCAAACCAGCCGCTACACAAGGAGACCTTTGCATCTGCTCAGGCCCTCCCGACACCATAGTACAAGGACACTCCGCTGTGATGCACAACGGAAAACCTGCCGCCTGTGTGGGAGACATGACTGCCCATGGAGGCACCATTACAGTGGGTGAACCTACCGTAATTCACGGTTTTGTAAGTGAACCCATGAAACCAAGCACCATGGCCGTGAAAAAAATCCCTTTCCCTGAGATTACTATGACCAATCGCATTACAGGGAATGCACAGGAAGCCATAGCTAATCAGGAAGAAATAAAAAGGCAAGCTGAAGATATGGAGGGGGAGCCGAGGATTTATAATGTGCAATGGGTAATGGGTGATTTAGTAATACGTGACGCTCAGGTTTATAAGGAAGTAACAGTGAGAGCGTACGTAAGCAATATCGCGGATGGAGAAAGCATTACTTTTTCGATAAAAAAAGCAGTAGAAACAGATAACAACGAAGAGGCCACTGAAGAAGACATTATAGAGCTTACAGGCACCGTAAAAGACAAGATGGTAGAAGTAACGTGGGAGATTGAAAAAGCAAAGGATAACGAAAATTCAGACAAGAGCAGCTAAACTATGGTTACAGATGAAATTGTAAAGAATCAGGAAAAAGAAGCGCAACTATGCGATGCTAAATATACTGTAGTGGCCTCTGGAGCAGGAGCTACTTGTGAGGAAAAACCTGAAATGGAAGCATTGCTTCCCGGTATACGCCTACGTTTTTTAAGGTATGGCCTATTCCCTAAAAATGATCCTGACGTGAAAGCCATACGCATGAAGGATCGTAGTGATGACCAATTTACCCTTGATGATGCGGATGCCTCTAACGGAGACCTAAAATCTAATGCTCACTTAAGGGTAATGGCTACACACTTGCGTGAGGGTTACGTCTATCTGATCAATCATGAAGATAAAAGTGATTTCCACGAGCTAGCCGTAGATGAATTTGGAGACTTATCTCCTGTTATCTGGAGCAAGAATAACCTTGAAGAAGATGGAAGAACGCCTAAAGACTTTAGAGAGCCAAAAGAGGAAAAAGGGCTGTATAAGCTAGTACCTAAATCAAAAAAAGAGGGAGGTAAAAAATATTGGATTGGCTACAGCCCGGTGCAGTGGTCTTATGAATTGCACAAAAGAATATTAAATGGCTCTGATCAGGTTAAAAAGAATTTCCATATGATCCTGGTAGAGTGTAAGGGTATCAAAAACAAAGACCAGTCCTGCTCTGAGCATGTATTGTCTTATCAAAAAGTACAAATAGGGTTTAATGCAGTTAATGCTACTCGTAATAAATATAAGGACATCCTAAAACAAATTCATGCTACAGAAAGAGATGAAAGTAAACAAGGGGGCAATGTGCTCTTTGAAGACATGTTCATTACCCTGCACGACCCTGTAGGCTGTGCCGCAGATATTTCTGAAGTGTTGGCAGAAGAAGTAATCAGCTTTAAAGCACTTACAGAAGCCATACAAACAGGAGAAACAGTAGAAAAAGCGTTAGCCCGATTAACAGAAGAAGATCCTTGTGAGCCAGAAATAGATAAGACATACCATGATATGTTTACACTGGCACTTACCTCCTACAAACTGGCCTACAGCGATAAAAAAAGTACTGAGCTTTACGATGGTGGGGATGTCGGCTGGTGGGGTAATATTAACGATACCCATTTCCCCTATCAACCCAATAACAAGGCGACCTATGAGATTAAATTTAATCAATATGCCAAATATTCTGGTGTTTATAAAGTACAAACGAACAACTATGTGCCCGATGAATGGATAGGGAACGGACTGCACAGAGACAAAGTAGAAGGGGTACTTGGAGTACATGAAAGGAGAGCAAAAAGAAAAACAGTAAATACCTTAAGGGATGAGTATGGCAATTTCATTCAGACTGAATACTATAAAAAGGCACTAGACCATTTTACTGAAAACTCCCCAGAACATTTTATGGAGGGTATTAATCAATTATACGAACAAATTTTATTACTGTATAATAACCCTGATAACATTGACAGGCATTTATTACTCCCTGAAAGCAATGAACTTGAAGTAGATGTGTACCACTCTTGTGACTCATGGACAGAGTGGGTAGACGGCTACTTTCAGGATGAAGAATGTAACAAAAACGATAACATTTCCCTACTCCTCAACGAGGAAATAACTATTAAGCAAGAATTATTAAAAAATTTACATTCTCTATTATACAGCCTTGCAGGCGTGGCTTATGCGCGTTTGGAGGTGCATACCAGGGTAGCTCAATACAAGGTAAAAGCAAAAACAGATGGACTAGGACGAACTAACTACTATCAAGTACTCAAAGATAGGCGGCGGCACGTTATGAAAAATCTTAATAAAATAACCGTCAGAAGAACGGTAGATGGTGTGGTTACTGATGTTTTTCACTATGGAAACTCTCAACGTATAGAAATAGATGCCGCGTTAATGGGATTCAAACACGATCCTAATCTTGAGATAGACATAATATCTGAGGGAAAAAAAGTAGAAACTATTAAAGCGGATAGTTTTACACATAGAATGCTATATGGAAAAGAATCAATAGCCGAAGGCGGAAAAAATATGTTAACCTCAGGAGAGGAATTACAGCCTATAAAAAGAAGAGAGTATTATAAAAATGATTTCGCAGCCAGAAATTATAATGCGAAAGCGGCAAAATTCCTTAACTCAAGGGGTTTTAACAGGGTACTTACGGGGTTACAGATATATAATTTTAGTCATTCCTTGCAAAAGGTTTTCTCTGATAACCAAACTCAAGTAGAACTAGGAAAAAATGTTATAAGCACTATAGGTGTGACTGCAGAACTAGCAGAAGCAGCATTAAGGTTAAAAGAAGCTCACTTAAAGGCAGTGGCTAAGCAAGCGGGGAAACAGCTATCTAGAGAAATAGCTCAGAAACTAGGAGGAAGGATTAAAATAGCCGGGGCACTCGGTGGAGCTATTTCCTCCGGAATGAGTTTCTGGGATGGGGCCTTAGCTTTTAATAAGCGGGATCAAGATGCTGGTTTCGCCTATATGGGCGCCGGTATAGCCCTCGCTTATAGTACGGCAGTAGGACTGTGGGGAACTACAGGCCTGCTCCTACTCTCCGGGCCAGCGGGTTGGATTGCTCTATTCGTAGGTCTTGGCTTTACCATCTTAGCTATCATTTTTACAGACACTGATCTGGAAAACTTTTTTAAGCACTTTCTTTTAAGTGATGCTGAGGACATCCCTAAAAGGAAACTTACCCCTATGGAGTATAACAGGCATCTCATAGAAGAATATGCCAGCAAGATAGATAAAGATGATGAGGATTTACAAGCACTGGCACACCCCACCGATGCGCTCAGCTTAATGCACGATTTACTCGTTTGTACTGAAATAAACTATTACATACCGAAAGATGGTTTAACTTTGCACTATTTCGGTCGCAGTGCCTATAAACTAGCTAACAAAATTCGGGTGAGATTGGTATTTAATCAGTTACTCACTGATGTATCTCAATTAGAGGCTATCGGCATACTCTTAAATGATGATGAAAAGCCAGAACCCTTCATTATGGAGATGAGTGACACATGTATTACTAAGCGTACAGATGGAAGGCGTGAATTCACAGCCAAGCTATCGGTCACTAAAGAATTTCGTCATTCTATAAACCGCAAAACAGACTTGGTTATTGCTATGAGGTTACGTATCAACCCAGAAAAGAATCACTATTTCCCTTATCCAACCAAGGAAAATAAAAAGCGTTACTTTGCTACCAGAATTAGCCTGAAACAAAGCATATATAGAACTCAAGGTGAAAAATTTGAACAGGAGGAGAAATTAGTTTTTGGGTCGATCGCTGATTTGGTTAAAAAGGATATATTGTAACTTAGACTATGGAACAAATAATAGAAAGCGATTACAAAAGAGAGATCACACACTCTGATTATAGTGATGCGCATAAAAAAATAAAAAGGGGTGGATGGAGCAGGGTATTAAACCTACACATAACAGAGAATAAAATGACCCTATATAATGAAGATGTAGGAGCAAAAAAAGCCTTCATTAATGCTAATGATAAGTTTATAAAAATGGCATCATTTTATTCATACATGGTACCTAAGTGGGTGGGTGGGGTGTTTTTCTTACTCTTCATTTCATTTTTGATAATAGACATTACACACCCAGAAGAAAATTCATGGGGTTTTCGAATATTCACATTTTTATTTTTTCTGTTCTTCCTTTTTTTCCTGATTTACTATTTCACCATGCCCAAAAAAGAGGTGATTTTGAACAGAGAAGATGGCATAATGACTTTTCCAGGACTATATTGGCAGCAAAACATTACTATGCAANGACTCATACGCTATATTTCTTTAGCTCTATCGGCAATTGCTATGAAGACCTCTCTTTTTACCTTTGGTATATGGATAAAAATCGTCCTCTTCCCCCTGGAGAGGCTTTGGATGCTTATCGAGAAAGAGACTATGAAAGAAGAAAAGCAGCAGGCTTTCCTCCACCTCTATTCCCCAGTACTTTTGATACCCCTGAAGCCACGCCTGAACAGCAGCAGGAAAGAGAGCGTATTGGTGGGTGGTAATAAGCTTTGTGCGGTTTAGCCTATGGAACAAATAATAGAAAGTGATTACAAAAGAGAGATCACACACTATGATTATAATGATGCGCATAAAAATATAAAAAGAGGTGGATGGAGCAGAGTATTAAATCTACACATAACAGAGAATAAAATGACCCTATATCATGAAGATGTAGGATCAAATGAAGCTTTTTTTAATGCTAATGATAAGTTTGTAAAAAAACCATCATATTCATACATGACTCCTCAATGGGGGGGGAGCGTGTTTTTCTTATTCTTTATCTCGTTTTTGATAGTGGAAATTAGTTATCCCGAAGATAGTTCATGGGGTTATATTGTAGCAATTCTTTTATTCTTTTTAGGCTTCCTTTTTTTCCTGATTTACTATTTCACTATGCCTAAAAAGGAGGTGATATTGAACAGAGAAGATGGGTTAATGACTTTTCCTGGACTATTTTGGCAGCAGAACATTACTATGCAGATAGAGAAAGTTATGTTTATAATGTCTGCTCCCAGCCATACCGGAGGTGGAGCATATCGTTTGCAAATAAGAAGACCAGATATGACTCATACGCTCTTTATCTTTAGCTCTATCGGCAATTGCTATGAAGACCTCTCTTTTTACCTTTGGTATATGGATAAAAACCGTCCTCTTCCCCCTGGAGAGGCTTTGGATGCTTATCGAGAAAGAGACTATTAAAGAAGAAAGGCAGAAGGCTTTCCTCCACCTCTATTTCCCAGCACTTTTGATACTCCTGAAGCCACCCCTGAACAGCAGCAGGAAAGAGAGCGTATTGGTGGGTGGTAATAAGCTTTTTGCAGTTTATACTATGGAACAAATAATAGAAAGCGATTATAAAAGAGAGATCACACACTCTGATTATAGTGATGCCCATAAAAAAATAAAAAGAGGCGGATGGAGCAGGGCACTAAACCTACACATAACAGAGAATGAAATGGCCCTATATAATGAAGATGTAGGAGCAAAAAAAGCCTTCATTAATGCTAATGATAAGTTTAT
>NZ_JAESIY010000027.1 GCF_016757215.1 Fulvivirga sediminis | reverse complement strand
TCTTTAGTAAATTTAATCAAAAACAGCTTAACTTAATGTCCAGTCAAAGATAGCAGGTCCACATAGTGGAGCCAGAGCAAAAGCAGGAGGTAAGAGATATCGTTTATGATCAAATTCAACTGCCTGCTGTAGTGCAAGCCTATCATATGCCAGCGCAAGGTACTGACGATTATTATGCGCTGAATATGCTTAGTACATTATTGTCAGACGGGCAAAGCTCTCGCATGTATAAAAAGCTTGTAGATGAGGATCAGCAAGCATTGCAGGTGGTGGCCATTCCATTTGGTTCAGAAGATCCTGGTTTATATCTGGTTTTCGGGCTGGCTAATGTAGGTGTAGAAGCCGCTGACCTTGAAAAAGGAATGGATGCTGAGATAGAAAAGGTAAAAGCTGAGCTTATATCTGATAAGGAATTTCAGAAAATAAGAAATCAGGTAGAAAATGATATAGTTACAGAAAACAGTACCGTAAAAGGAATAGCTGAGAACCTGGCTAACTATCACGTGTATTTTGGAGATGCTAACCTGATCAATACTGAAATAGAAAAGTATATGAAGGTGACTAAAGAGGACATCAAAAAGGTCGCTAACAAGTACCTGAACAAGCAGAATAGAGTGGTATTATACTATCTGCCAGAGTCTGCTAAAGAACAATCTGATAACGTTGAACCTAAAAACGATAAATAAAATGCTGACAAAATATATATCACTAGTATTTACGTTTGTATTTGGTTCATCCTTTTTGTTCGCTCAAGTAGATAGAACCAAAGCCCCCGAAGCCGGTCCTGCTCCAAAAATACAGATTGGAGAATACAAATCCTTCGAGCTTAAAAATGGATTAAAGGTATTTGTGGTGGAAAATCATAAAATTCCCAGAACTACTTTTTCTTTGATTTTCGATAATGACCCTATTCTTGAAAAAGAAAAGGCTGGTTACGTTACTATGGCGGGGCAGCTTTTAAGGAGCGGAACTACTAATTATACTAAAGCGGAGCTAGATGAGGAGGTGGATTTTATAGGAGCTTCATTAAGAGCTTCTTCTAATAGTGTCTATGCATCTTCATTATCTAAGCATAAGGATAAGCTTCTTCAGCTAATGACTGATGTGCTATTTCACCCAGCTTTTCCTGAAGATGAGTTAGAGAAAATCAGAAAGCAAACTTTGTCAGCGATAGCGGCAGGAAAGGAGAGTCCTAATGAAATAGCATCTAACGTGGAGGCCGTTTTAAACTATGGTAAAGATCATCCTTACGGTGAGCTTACTACGGAAGAAACAGTCAAAAATGTTACAGTAGAAGATATTAAGAATTATTACAATACCTATTTTAAGCCTAATGTGGCCTATATGGCAGTAGTGGGGGATATTTCTTTTAAGGATGCTAAAAAGCTTGTGAAGAAATATTTTAGCGATTGGGAAAAAGGGAATGTTCCAAAAGCAACTTATGCACAGCCTCAGGCTCCAGAGCAAGCTACAATCGCAATGGTAGACAGGCCAAGTAGTGTGCAATCAGTCATTTCGGTTACTTATCCTGTAGAGTTAAAGCCAGGTCAACCGGATGTAGTTAAGGCTAATGTAATGAATCAAATATTAGGGGGAGGGTTCTCCTCTAGGTTAATGCAAAACCTGAGAGAGGATAAATCTTTCACCTATGGTGCGAGATCCTCCATATCTAGTGATGAACTCATTGGTAATTTTTCAGCCTCAGCTAGTGTAAGAAATGCAGTGACTGATAGTGCTGTATTCGAATTTATCAAAGAGCTCAAGAAGATTCGAAATGAAAAAGTAGAACAGAGCGAGTTAGACGCAGCCAAAGCCTCTATCTTAGGCAGCTTTGCCCGTTCTTTAGAGCAACCTTCTACTGTAGCTAGTTTTGCTATTAATACAGCTCGATATAATTTACCTGAAGATTATTATCAAAACTATCTCAGAAATGTATCTTCTACTACTCTGGAGGAGGTAAAAGCCATGGCTGATAAATACATAAAGCCAGGCCATGCTAATATATTGGTTGTGGGGAAAGCATCAGAAGTAGCTGAAAAACTTAAGGCTTTCGGTCCTGTAAAGTACTATGATATTTATGGCAATGAATATGAGCCAAAAGATAAGGCCGAGTTACCGGCTGGCCTTACCGCAGAAAAGGTAATTGATAATTATATCAAGGCCATTGGAGGAAAGGAGGCTTTGAGTAAAGTTAAGTCTGTGAAAATAGTAATGGGAGCTGATATGGGAGGACGATCAATAACGATTACCTCCATTAAAAAAGAGCCTAAAAAGATGTTACTTGAAGTGAGTATGGCTGGTAATGTTATGAGCAAGCAAGTGCTTAATGAAGAGGAGGTTGCTGTAACTCAAATGGGGAATAAGGTGCCGATTGATGAAACGGCAAAAGAGCAATTAATGATAGAAGGTTATATATTTCCAGAATTGAAGTATAAGGAATTAGACATAAAGACTAAGCTGATTGGAATAGAAAAAGTTGAAGATACAGATGCTTATGCCGTGGAGCTGACTTACCCTTCAGGTAATAAAGTGACTGAGTATTATGACATAAAATCAGGTTTTAAGATTCGAGTCTCTAGAAATATGGAAACCCCTCAGGGAGAAGTGAATATGGCTACTGATATGGGAGATTATAAAGAAGTTTCAGGTGTGTATTTTGCACATTCTGTGACTCAGCCAATTGGAGCTATGAAGCTGAGCATCCAAGCGTCAGAGGTTAAGGTTAACCCTGAAGTTAGCGATGACTTATTTAAGCCTGGAGCTGAGGATTAGATATATTTAAAAAGGGAGTTGTGACGATTCACAACGCCCTTTTAAATTATAAGCCATTTTAAAATAAGTCTAGTCCAGTCCAGCTCTTGAAGGATGTTTTTTGTTCTTCAGTAGCATTAGCTTTAGGATGAATTTTATATTGAGTGAAATAAGTTTTTTCTGAGGTTTTTACAGCTATATTCAGCTTTTTATTGAAATTTCTACTGATTTCAAATACATATTCTCCGGCTGTATATTTTGCAATATTTTCCAGATCTAACGGCTCCTTATTAACCGAAATAATTTCGTCATTTACAGAAAAGTATTGTTCACCAATCGACCCAGGGGCGATATGAACAATTTTTGGGTTAGTATTAGGCGTGGGGTTTGGTGATATTTTCACTCCAAAATATCTTTCAAAGGGATTTTTGGCATCTGAATTGGTCAGTTCACAGCCTACATGCTGTAATAATTCGTTAATCAGCTTATCTTTTGGAGCCGTGCCGTGTACATGTGTATTAAAGAAGTCTTCCAAACTCTCTCCATACAACTCTTCACACAACTTTTGAACATCCTGAGAAGTATATCCGGTTGATGTTTTACCAAAGTTCTCCCATAAACTCACCATGATGTTGTCTAGAGAGTATTTATCTTCAGATTTTCTTCTGAGCATTAAGTCAAGGCATAAAGCTATCATAGCGCCTTCTACGTATATAGAGCTTTTTCTGTCAGGAAAATTAAGTGCATACCCGTCAACCCATAAATCGATGGAAGAGTCGACTACTGAATAATTGAGTCTTCCGAAATTTGTGAAATGTCTTTTGAAGAGTAAGTTCAACTCATTGAAATAGCCGTCCCTTGAAAATACACCACTTTTAGCTAAAAAAAGATCTCCATAGTATGTGGTGAAACCTTCGGCTACATAACCTGTAGGAAACGTAACTTCTTTATTGAAATCATAGGGCTGAAGCTCTTTAGGTCTTATTTTTATTATATTCCACGCATGGAAAAGTTCATGAGAGCTTACCCCAAGTAATTGATTATAAAGCTCTGTTTCATCATCTGAAATGCCCGGCCCGACAGTTATTACTGTGGAATCGTGATGTTCTACTCCATGATAAAATTTGTAAGGCAAAAGATGTAGCAGAAAATGATAGCTGTCCTCAGGAAATTCACCCATTATCTCTATCTGTTTTTTACTGAATTTATAGAAGTGATCCTCCATCTTAGCTGTATTAATATTATGTTTTCCATTAATCCAGATGTGAAAATCAGTATTGTCAATGGTGTAATTGAAGTGTTCTAAGTCAGCGGACGCTATCATGGGGCTGTCCACTAATTCATAATAATCTTTAGCTACAAGAACGCCATTTTTTCGCTTCAGTCCGCAGGCTATATTGTAATGGGAAGGTATGTCTAGAGCTACCTCGCAAGCTTCATTAATAGACTCTTTAGTGTAAATAAGACAGTTTATAAAGTTGATATATATGAGATCTTCATCAAAGTAACTATTGCCGGCATCCATTTTATAAGCCCAGTACTTATAGGTCACATTAATTTCTTTGAGGTTTTGAGTATCTACTACCCAGCTACTGTGAGATGTTTTTGTGTAGCGTACTTGATTTCCCTGATCATCAGTGATGCGAAAATTTTTTATGTTTTTTGCGTAATATGTAGCTTCGTAGCGCCCCGGTCTCCATATAGGAAGATACAAGGAGAGAGAAGTTTTGTGGTCTGTTTTTATATTAGTAGTTACCTCCATAAAATGCTGTAGAGGCTGTGGAAACGATATATTATAATGCATTGATTCTTTTTTTTGTAAAAATAGACATATTGAGAAGGAGGATTAAGAAATTATTGCTAAAATTGCTCCTTCAAACAAATCTAAGAAGGTAGTTTGTATTTGTAAAAATACTCGCTATCTTTGCAGCCCGGAAAAAATTAAAGTGAAGGTGACTCCTCTCTTTTTTAACTAAGAAGGATTAAAGTATATCAAAATGAAAAGAACATTTCAACCATCGCAAAGAAAAAGAAAGAACAAGCACGGTTTCAGAGCTCGTATGGAGTCTGTAAATGGCAGAGCAGTATTAGCTAGAAGAAGAGCTAAAGGAAGAAAGAAACTTACTGTTTCTGACGAGAAAACTCATAAATAATATTTTGAGCCAGCTTGCTGGTTTGAAGTATCCGTGTAAGTTGTTTTTTTCATTGGGTTGAAAAAAACCGCTTGATATGAGATTAAACACTTTTGGAAAGTCAGAAAGACTTTCTCATAAAAAATATATTCAGGAACTCTTTTCACAGGGTTCCTCTTTTTATTTGTATCCGTTTAAGGTCATTTATAGGCCCTTTTCTGGTATTGATGAAAATCAGGTGCTAATAGCTGTATCTAAAAGAAATTTTAAAAAGGCAGTAGACCGTAATAAGGTCAAGCGCAGAGTTCGTGAAGCCTATCGCTTAAACAAGCCTCAATTTCAGTCTCCAGTAAAATTTCAAATTGCTTATATTTATACAGCTAATGAAATTTTGCCTTTTCGAAATATTGAAAAGAAACTCATTTCTGTTAGTCAGCGTTTGAATAAAATGTCGACCTTAAAGCATAAAAATGATGAAGAGACTACTAAAGGCTAAGATACTAATCCCTTCCCTTGCACTTATTACGCTTGTATCATTTGTTGCTCCCACAGAGCGGTATTTCGAGATAGCCAGGAACTTGGATATTTTTGCTACCTTATTTAAAGAGGTTAACGCCTATTATGTAGATGAGTTAGACCCTGATAAGATGATTGAAACAGGTATAGATGCTATGCTTGGCTCCTTAGATCCATACACCAGTTATATTCCTGAAGACGAAATAGAAAATTTCAGAACTATGACCACCGGTCAATATGCCGGAATAGGTGCTATGATTGGTAAGGTGGGTGATAAAACAGTAATTACTATGCCTTATGAAGGCTTTCCTGCCTACAAGTCTGGTCTGAGAATCGGTGATGAGTTAATCAATATTAATGGGCATGATGTAGAAGGGAAGAGCGTATCAGATGTTAGCCTTTTATTAAAAGGGCAGGCTAAGACAGATGTTGATGTTACTGTAAAGAGATACGGAAAGCAAATGCCTATTGATTTTCATATAAAGAGGGAGAAAATCACTGTTGATAATGTGCGCTATGTTGGGCTGGTAGCCGATGGGGTTGGTTATATTAAATTGGAAGATTTCACTACCGAAGCCGGAAAAGAAGTAGCTGTCGCAGTAGAAAATCTTAAGGAAAAAGGGGCCAAATCAGTAATTCTAGATTTACGTGGAAATCCTGGCGGCTTATTGAGCGAAGCGGTTAATGTAAGTAACGTATTTATTGATAAACATAAGGAAGTGGTTTCCACCAAAGGAAAAGTAACGGAATGGAACAAAACCTATAAAACACTTAATAGTCCGGTAGATACGAAAATACCTTTGGTGGTACTTACTAATGGAGGCAGTGCATCAGCTGCAGAAATAGTTTCAGGAGTTATTCAAGATTATGATCGAGGTATTTTAATCGGTACACGCACTTTTGGAAAAGGCCTTGTACAAACCACTAGGCCCTTGAGTTATAATGCTCAGCTTAAAGTTACTACTGCAAAATACTATATTCCTAGTGGTAGATGTATTCAGGCGCTTGATTATGCCCATAGAAATGAAGATGGTTCAGTAAATAAAATCGCTGATTCGTTAAAAACAGAATTTAAAACAACTAGTGGTAGAGTAGTGTACGATGGTCAGGGCTTGGATCCTGATATAAAAATTGATCATGAGTATTACGCACCTATTACGATGAGCCTGGTTACGAAAGGTTTGATTTTTAACTATGCAACCAAATATGCTGCTGAGCATAGTGCTCCCGCAAATGCAAAAAAATTCCAACTTTCTGATGAGGAATATAATGAGTTTAAAAAATGGTTAGCAGATAAAAGCTATGATTACACTACTAAGGTAGAAAAGGAAATAGATGCTTTGGAAGAATCATCCAAACAAGAAAAATACTATGAAGACATCCATAAACAGCTTATGGACCTCAAAACTAAAGTAAAACACAATAAGGAGCAGGATCTGGAGACCTTTAAGGATGAAATAACTCAAGCTGTTGAAGTCGAAATCGCCGCAAGATTCTTTTATCAGAAAGGAGAAATAGAGGCTTCTTTTAGAAATGATGAGGACATTCAAAAGGGTATTTCAGTTTTAACTGATTCAGAGAAATATAAAACCATACTCGAAGGAAGCAACTAAATGTCATTAATATTAAGTATAGAAACAGCTACGCCTATCTGTTCTGTAGCTTTGTTGAATCAAGGTGAAGTTCTCGGCAGTCAAATCCTATATATTGAAAAATCACACTCGGGTTTATTGGCTCCAATCATTGATGCACTCATTAAACAGTGTGGTTATGCACTATCTGACCTTGATGCTGTGGCCGTTTCTGGAGGACCAGGATCTTATACCGGATTGCGAATTGGTGTGAGCACCGCCAAAGGAATCAGCTTTTCATTAGACATACCTTTGATTAGCATCAATACCTTAGAGGCTATGGCCTATGGCATGAGTCAAGTAAATTATTCCGGCGCATATCTGTGTCCTATGATTGATGCTCGCCGTATGGAAGTATATTGTATGATAACAGATAAAAATCTGAGTGTAATACAAGAGACTGCGCCAAAAATTATTGATGAAACAAGTTTTAGTGAGTTTCTAAATCAACATCAGGTCATTTTTGCTGGTAATGGAGCAGGTAAATGCCAATCAGTGATTACGCATAAAAATGCATCATTTATAGATCTCCCTTTTATGAATGCGGAGTATGTGGCTAATCTGGCGTTTAGAAAATATCAGGAACAGCAATTTGAGGATGTAGCTTACTATGAGCCATTTTATCTTAAGGAGTTTCACGTAACCCAACCTAAGAAGCGTTGAGTTCGTTCAAATATAAAAAGTAGAATTATGTCTGAAGAAACACAAATTATTAATAGAGTAGCCAATAGTCCATTAATAACCTTAGACCTTACTGACTTTATAGATAAAGGTGAGAGAAGAGTATTTGATCTGAAAGATTGGTTGTTTCAGGAAATGATTCTTAAAGAAAAGGATTTCCGTAGTTATGTGAAAGAGCATGATTGGGCACAGTATGAGGGTAAGCATGTAGCGCTTACTTGTACAGCTGATGCTATTATACCATCTTGGGCATATATGCTCATAACGACCAAATTAGAGCCATATGCCAAAACCATAGCACTAGGAGGTCTTATTGATTTAGAGAAAATGATCTGTGCCCAAGCTATTCAAAATATTGATAGTCAGCAATATCAAAACAAGAAGGTAGTTGTAAAGGGATGTAGTGATTTGCTCGTGCCCGAATTTGCCTATGTAGAGGTCACTAAGAAGCTGAGACCAGTTGTGTCTAGTATTATGTATGGTGAGCCTTGCAGTACAGTGCCATTGTATAAAAAGCCAAAGAAGTAACATGATGTAAGAATAGTGCGATTATCATATAGGTTTTAGGAGAGGATTTTAGTTAATTAAATTCCACGCTTAATCTTAAAGCCTTTTATATGAAGCACTATTTACCGATTTTCTTTTTAAGTAAATTAATATTTTTTAGTTGCTTACTTAACGTTTCTGTCTCCAGAGGTCAGGAGCGAAAGTGTTTTAGTTATGAATATGAAAAGCAGCTTCGTAACAAGTACCCTCATTTAAAAACTCTTGAGGAGTATGAATCAGTCATCAATTATTATTCGAAGAAGCAGGGGAATTCTCTTATTTATAGAGAAGCAGGAGATGTTTTTACTATTCCCGTAATTTTTCATGTCATTCATAGTGGCGAGTCTGTTGGTAGTGGTGATAATATTAGCGCAGCATTAATCAACGCTCAAATTGAACAGCTAAATAATGACTATAGAAAAAAAGAAGGGACATTAGGCTATAACAATAATCCTGTAGGCGCTGATCTTCTTGTGGAATTTGTTCCTGCATTAATAGGCCCTGATGGCCAAATACTTTCTGAGGCAGGTATTAATAGAATTAATAGGGAAGATATGGGGTGGAGCTCCCCACCATTCGGAGTATGTAATGGTTTTGGCACCTTAGATAATACCTATATTGAAGAGGTTGTTAAGCCAGAATCTTTCTGGGATTCGGATAAATATCTTAATATATGGGTAATGGATATTAGCTGTGGTGTACTTGGCTACGCTCAGTTTCCAAGCTTCACAGAACTTCCTGGATTGGAAGATGATGAGGGAATAGCTTCAACTGATGGTGTAGTGCTACTTACGTCAAGTGTGGGAGGAGAGAACTTACCTAATCCTATGGGGGGAGATTTTAACATGGGGCGTACTGCTACTCACGAGGTAGGGCATTGGTTAGGCCTCCGGCACATCTGGGGAGATGGAGGTTGTGGTGTAGATGATTATTGCGATGATACCCCAGCGGCCGATCAGCCTAACTATGGTTGTGCACCACACACGGCTTGCGGTTCAATGGATATGATTGAGAACTATATGGATTATACAGATGATGCTTGTATGAACATATTTACTCAAGACCAGAAAACCAGAATTGATATTGCCTTACTTAATTCACCAAGAAGATCTCAGTTGGAATTTTCCACAGTTCACTTGTGTGCTTTTCCTTATCTATTTATAAGTGAAATAGTAGATGGTACCGAAGCGGGTGATCTGCCAAGGTATGTGGAGCTTTATAATAGTGGTACTGAATCTTATGATTTGAGTGGCGTATCCCTTCGTATTTATTTTAATGGAAGTACTGAACATAATGTTTCTATTGACATTCCAGAAGGTACTACTATAGATCCAGAAGGTACTTTTGTTTTTTCTAAAACAGAGTTTACAGGAATCTGGGGGAATAACTTTGATGGAGTTACCCCAGATTTAATAGATGCTAATCTCAATGCTGATGGTAATGACGTATATGAGTTATTTGATAATAAGCTAAATGTGCCAATCGATATTTTTGGAGATATTGGCACCGATGGAAATTCAGAGGCATGGAATTATGAGAATGCCCGAGCGGTAAGGAGAAATTATGTGCTCACTGCTAATGTTGGAACATTTCGTATTATTGATTGGGCAATTGCTGCTTATGATAGTGATATTAGTGACCCAGGCTATCATTTGGCAGAAATACCTTCATTTGATGCCTCAATTTCAGGTTTATCTGGTATTGAAAATGGTATTACTTATTTCGCCTGTGCAGGAGAAGTGATTGTGTCCCCCATAGTTGAAATAAAAAACGTCGGTACAGAAAGTTTTAGCACCATCAATCTATTGATCAATCAAAATGGAAATGTTATTTCTGTTATTGTGGATATCGGTTTATTAGAACCAGGTGAAAATGTAGCTATTAACCTTCCTGAAATAACCCATGAATTAGAAGGAGAGTTCTCCTATTCTGTCAGCATTGACGAGGAAGATGGTAATCCTACTAATGATAATAATACAGAGGTTAGCTATGGCGTTAATATTTTTGAAAACACTACGGCATTAAAGGTCATAACGCAGACGGACAGGTATCCAGAAGAAATCTCATGGTCCATTCAAGATAGTAATGGAGATGTGATATTTTTTAATAATACTTTTTCAGCTTCAAGTCTCGATATTTCAAATATTTGTATAGAAGATGGTGATTATAAATTTGTACTTTATGATTCTTATGGTGATGGAATAGGAGATGGCTATTGCTCACTGGTTACGGCTGATAATGACATAATAGCTACTATACCTGGCGACCACCCTAATTTTGATGCTATTCTAGAGGAAGATCCTGATAGTGTGTCATTCAACTTTTCTATTCCTTTGGGAGGAAGCTATGATGCGAGTTTGGTAATTATTAAACCTGAACTTGGTGATAATGTAATTTCATGTACACCCTATGTTGATGTTCTAGGAGTTATAGAAAACACTGGTAATATGCCAATTAGTTCTCTTACTTACGAAGTTGCAAATGAAGAGTATAGCATTGATGGTTTTTTGCTTGAACAAGGGGAATCTGCTAATATTAAGTTAGGTGCCGTTTCGCTGGAAGAAGGAGAGAATCTGATAACAGCATCGTTGGTTCAGTTAAATGGCAGAAGAGATATGGACCCTGGCAATAGTACTCCTGAAGTATCCGTTTACTATACTGATGATCCTACTAATACTCAATTTCGGATAGAGTTAAATTTGGATTTTTACCCTGAGGAAACTAGCTGGCGAGTTGAGGACTCTGAAGGGAATATTCTTAAAGAGTCAATCGCATATAACTCAGGTAATCTAACTGTAAATAGCTTTATGTGCTTAAATGATGGATGTTATATATTTAAGCTTTTAGACAGATATGGAGATGGAGGACCTACAGCAAATCTGTATTTGAATGATGAGTTGATCGATTCTTTGGGATATGAACCGTGGACAGATCAATTAAAGACGGAATTTTGTGTAACGGCACCCAAGGCAGTTGAATCTTTTGAGGCAATAGCCAGTGATAATCTTACTATACAACTTTCTTGGCATGACGAGGACGAAGGTGTTTTGTATTATCATCTTGAAAAGTCCACAGACCAAATAAGCTGGGAGGATTTATCTGAAAATATTACCCTTGAATCGAGGTCTTATTTGGATAAAAATTTAGAGCGAGATATTAAATATTACTATAAGATTAGTAAAGCCTACCTGGCGGGAAATTCTGATTGGAAGATTGCGAGTGCCACTGCTAATTTAGTTACTGGTACTGTTGGGCAATATGGTGTTGAGAAAATGGGACTGAGTATTTACCCAAATCCAACTAAAGATAAGATTAATATTAGCTTTAATGAAAATCTTAAGAACCCGGTGGTGATACAGGTTTTGGATAACATGGGTAAAATAATTCAGGAAAACTACGCATCGAAGCATAACGATCATGTCGAGATTAGTCTCGATAATATACCGCGTGGAGCTTATCTTATTACTGTTAAAAGTTCAGAGGCTGTACTGATTAAGAAGATATTAAAGGATTAATGAGCGAGTAGTTTATATATGAATGATGATTATAGTGTTTAGTTAATAAGAAATATGGAGTATAAAATTGATATTGAATTTGTCTCAATTGGCTATGTATAGGACTTATGCTGTTGCCGTTATGCAGCTAGTGCTAGTGCATAAATGGGAATTATGAAATGCAAATACGGCTTTGTATCTATAGTATTGAAATCCGTACTTGTGAAAAGATATATACAATAATACTTATTTCTGAATGTTGAGTGAATTTGGTTAGAAGTGAATGATAAAATTATTTAATTGATTATCAGGTGATTATGAATTTTATGATATTTTTTTAGGTCTTTTTTTTTAGAAGTGTTGGATTATAATAGAAAACACCCTAACCTTGCACTCCCAAAACGGATAAGCCGGAGGGAAAAATCAGCCATAAGGTTGAGTTAAGATATTGAAATACTGCAGAGCAGCACTAAAAAATACTGAAAAAATAAACGACAAAAAGTAGTTTATTAAAAGCAAAGAGTTGTTATCTTTGCAACCCATTAGAAAG
>NZ_JAESIY010000026.1 GCF_016757215.1 Fulvivirga sediminis | reverse complement strand
CCCTTATGATTGTAGAACTTAATTACAGCTTAATACTGTCCTGATGATTGGGGGTTGATCCAAAATCCATTCCATTCATACCATAATAAGCTCTGGTAGAACTATGCCATGAATGTTCAGCGTCTGAAAATTCTAACATAAGGTGCTAAAATTCTTTTCTTGTCAAATTTGATTGTTGGTGATATTGGAGGTTTGACAGCTATAACTAATAGCTGCATATTGAGGAAGGTAAATCAGACTCTTTGCCGCTTATCCCCATTGCATTGCGCTTACTATCTTCACGGTAATTTTTAATGCCCTTATCATGAAACTCAAAGGCTCTAAAAGTATCCAAAATGGGAAGAGAGCTTCATCATCATCTTTATACCTTAGCTATTGGACTATGCTGGTGGTAGGGGAATGGTGGGCGTAAGCCTAATGGTATGAAGCAGTACCATCATTCATCGCATGGAGGGAAAGTAGACATAGTGAGAGAAGGGCCTTCATTCTATTAATGTTTGAAAAATGAGAGTAAAACTAAGTGTAGAGTTGATTTTTTTATGATAAAACTAAATTTATAGATAGTATGGTGGCTAATCCTACTAAAGCAATGAGGGTGGTCATCACCGTCCAGGATTTTAAGGTTTGTTTTTCAGAGAGCCCAAAATACCTACTTACCAGCCAAAAGCCGCTGTCATTAAAGTGAGATAGGATGGATGCACCACTGGCAATGCTTATAACAAGTAAAGATTTCTGTATTTCGCTCGGACCAAAAGCTGCGATTAAAGGAGCGCTCATACCGGCAGCCGTAATCATAGCCACCGTGGATGATCCTTGAAGAATCCTCACGATAGCCGCTATAAGAAAACCAAAAACCAGAAGAGGTACATCCATGGCTTGCATACTGTTGGCTATCATTTTTCCTATTTCCGTGTCTATGAGTACCTGCTTGAAGGCACCTCCAGCTCCAGTTATCAAAATAATCACTCCTGCTGGTGCCAATGATTTGGTGCTAATCTCCATTAAAACTTTAGGAGTTTGGCCTTTTCTTATGCCTAAAAAATACCAAGCCACCATATTGGCTAGGATCAGCGCGGTAAATGGATGTCCTACAAAACCCAGCCAGCTTCTTAAAGAATCGGGAATGTGGTTTGTCAATAAAGGGCTGTTAGCAAAAGTGTTCATAAGAATAAGGAGTATAGGAATACTTATGATAGCGATAATAGCGAAAGGAGAGGTGCTTAGTGAAGAGGTTTCATTTTCAGTGAGTTCTGGAGGATCGGCATCTATTCTTTTAGCTATGAACTGAGCAAATAAAGGTCCGCTTACGATGGCAGCAGGTATCCCGGTGATAAAACCGAAGAGTATCACCCAACCTAAATCTGCACCTACTATATCTGCTACCGCCACTGGCCCTGGGGTAGGAGGTATAAATGCATGGGTAATGGCCAGTCCGGCCAAAAGAGGTATGCCGTAGAGCAAGATGGATTTTCCCGATTGCTTTTTTAAGGCATACACTACAGGAATTAAAATGATAAAGGCCACATCAAAGAATACGGGTATGGCTACCAAAAATCCGGTAATAACCATAGACCAACTGGCATTTTTAACGCCAAACTTCTGTAGCATATAATTAGCCAAAGCCTGAGCTCCACCGGAGTGTTCCAAAAGAGCTCCAAAGATAGACCCTAAACCTACCACTGTAGCCACAAAGCCCAGCGTGCCAGCCATGCCGTTTTGCACACTCTGAATAAGATCAAGAGGTGGTAGGCCGGCAATGATGCCAACTACTAGACTAGTAATTAATAGAGCCAAAAAGGCGTGAATTCTCACCATCATAATGAGGATGAGTAAGATAAAGATTCCCGCGCCAGCGGCCAATATAAGTTGATAGTTAATCATCCAGCTTATGTAGCACTATAGAGGTAATTTCCTCTGGTGTTAAGGTACCATTTACGCAAATGCCATAAGTAGGGGGCTCTAGTGCTTCAAATTGTGAGGCTACCAGCTTTTCAGGCATAAAGTGTCCTTTTCGGCTGATAACTCGGTTTTTGATTACTTCCCTCGGTACATCCAGGTAAACCCATTTTATACCTTCTTCTAAATGGCTTTGTAATGTCTCTCTATACTTTTCTTTCAGTGCGCTGCAGGCCAAAACTGCCCCGCTTTTCTCTTGCCATTTAGGGATTTGCTCTGAAAGTAAAATGAGCCATTGCCGTCTGTCTTCATCAGTTAAAGGAACGCCATTAGACATTTTTTTTATATTTTCAGTAGAGTGAAAATCATCGGCGTCGTAGTATGGAATTTCTGTTTCCTTGCTCACCAGCTTAGCTATTGTAGACTTACCACTGCCTGTTACGCCCATTACAATTATTACCATGTTTAAATATAGATAAAATCATTAGGAATGACATTTTAATTTTTTAAACCTTGATACAATCTTTTTTATAAATTATCTCTCTTTATAATAAGCTTTCTTAATAAAATCATAAAAATGTAAAAAGTGCAAATTGACTAGTTATACAGAACAAGAGATAATTGAACTCTGCCTGAAGAATGATAGAAAAGGCAAGAAGCTGCTTTTTGCTATATTTAGGACATTATATGCTATATCCGCCAGAGGCCTAAGTCATACTGATCACTTGGCCGGAGCCAAGCGATTGTGAATCGTGACTTTTGAATCCGATACATCATTTCATGACTATCCCTTATCGTTGGCATCTCACTCATTTTCAGAGACCTTTCTCTTGGCCATCCTTTACGTAGGCGCAGTTATCTCTTCCTTAGCGATGTGGAGGTGGGAGATTATTTACTTTGATTTATGTGCTATTTTTTTATTGAAATTATTAAGTTAAAGGGTTGGAAATTATCTGATGCTAAGGGTTTGTAAGCATTTATAAAAAGGGTATAATTTTGATAATCAATAATTTAATTTTACCGAGTATTGAATATACTCGGATGTTGTACTTCATTAAAAAACGACTAAGTGACAAGAATCGAATTCATAGAATTTCTGAAAGAGTTTAGAAAAGACTTGGAGGAAAATAAATCAAATTGGGAAAACAGAACTCTTGAAGATTTTCTCGAGGCAATGGAAGCCTATACGGAAGATGTCCAAGGTTTTTATGATAATATGAAAATGAATGTTGATGCTGACAAGCCAACATGGGAAAATTTCAAAACCATTCTCAAAGGAGCTTCAATCTATGAATAAGGCTTATAAGATTTTACTTGACGGAGAGGAAATTGGAACATCTAAGCTTGAAAAATGCGGATGCTCCAATGGGCGTTGTTTTCGGAGAAATAATCTTCGAGAAAAACGAATGGAACTACAATTCTATTAAATCTTATTGCTTTACTAAAAATATTAAAATTGCAGATGATTACCCAGAAGATAAATTAATTTCAACTAGAACAATTGACTCTTTGGTGATACGAAATGAACAAGGGTTTGAAATCAAAGGAGTGGGAAATCAGATTAGTGGAATGGACAGCGAAAGGTTTGAAATTTCAATTGAAGAGATTGCCTACCCATTTTATGAAGAAGAATTTCCTCACCATGTAAAAGCTTATAAGGAGATGTTTAAAGAATAAAAAACGAAAGCACAATAACACCTATACGCAATGCCCTGTGGGACACTGTACAACCGGTTGGTAGCCATTTGAAAATGACCTTAACTCAGATAAAAACAATACTATATATAGAAATTTCCTACTATGGATTGATTTCTTATTGGTTAATAAATGACACTATTAATTTTGGAATAGGATTAGGAGCATTTTTCTTCTTCTATTTATGTATTGGAATAAGCATCCTATTAATTATTTTCCTTACATTAATATCAACAAAAAAGAGTAACAAATTACTAAAAAAGATTGCCCTGCTTACCTTGACTGTTTCTACACTCTTGTGTTTAGTAATAACATATTATTATACTATTGGACGAGGATACGAATGCTTATGGAATGGACGTATTTTTAATCCATGTTAATTATAAAATTAAAAAACGTATACTAATTGAGTAGACGGCTCTGACTCAAATTGAGCCAGAGTGCGCCTCTCATACCAGCGTACGTACCGATCTCTATACCTCCCTGCAAGCTGGCTTATCACTAAAAATGTCTGTTAGACATTTTCTTAACGCTCAGGCTCAGTTCATTTAATCTCGGATTGTAGTTTTCTGTAATATTCCATCGTCACCGATGACAACCTTGCTACTTGCTTTTCTTCCGGACACCACCCCCAGCGAATAAGGGGCTTTTACCCCTTGAAACACTCAAATTCTTGAGTTATATTCATCCTTCAAGGCACACACTGTATATAAGCTATGGCTAGGTCTGTGCTCATACACCAAACGTTAAGCTGCATTAAAGACATGATCATACTACCATATAGAGAGAAACTCATACAAAAGAATTTCTTTGAATATTCTTTTAATGAAGACGAAGATTTTGTTCCTAATAAGAGACTTTTCAATAAGTTGAGTTCTGCTGAACAATATTACCTGGCTGAAAATTTCAACTGGGACGATGGTGTTGATGTCCTTAATTGGATAGTAGAGAGTAAAAAATGTGATAAGGGAACCGCTGCTTTGATCTTTTGGAAAGCTGATCCTGATTTTTACATGGAAAGAACTCTTGAGTCAATCGAAGATTATGAACGAGGAGTTTTTGACCTTCTGCAAAAGATTCTACGGAAATTTAACAATGATGAATTCACACGAAGTAAACTGAAATTTGATCCAATTGCGGCAGGTTATGACACGAATGTTCATAGCCAACACAAAATTTGGGAACTTCCGAACGAACTCAGGTGCGCAACAAAAGGAATGAAGCCAATATCTCTTGGAGGAATTCAGGAATTCTTTTGGGAGTGGCAAAGAAGTCAACGTCTGAAGAAGCGGGAGAAGCGAAAAGCTAAAAGAAAGCAATCCAGTCGTATAGACCGCCGTGAGCTATAAGATCATTGTACGATTCACAAAGCATAGTAAAAACGGGTGTCCATACCTTCCTAAAGGCTGGCTTATCACTAAAAATGTCTGCTAGACATTTTCTTAACGCTCATGCTCAGTTCATTTAATCTCGGATTGTAGTTTTCTGTAATATTCCATCGTCACCGATGACAACCTTGCTACTTGCTTCGCTTCCAGGCACGACCCTAGCGCGTAGAGGACTTTCACCTCTTGGAATACTCAAATTCTTGAGATATATTCACCATTCAAGGCACACGCAAAATTCATATGTGAGCCTAGCAAAAATGAGCTAGTAGGCTTATTGTACCCAGCAACATTTTTGCAACTTGAAAGAAAAATTCAAACAATCACTGCCCACATATGCATCGGTCGTTAGCAAGAACCAGAACTGAACACTCCGAAACATGAACGAAATATTAGAAAAATTAAGTCGGTTTAAAAAGAAAGATAAATTCTCGGATTCTGAGTTGGATAAAAGAGGTTTAAATCCTTCCGATGTAGAATTATGCTCTAAAATGGAGGGCTTATTCAATGATTGTGCAGATTCATTGATTCTATTAAGAGCAATAAAAACGAGCGCGCAAATAAAAATATAATTAAAAGTGGTTTACAAAGCTTTAATAAACAGGATTACGATACGGAGGAAAGAGAGTTTATTTGTGATTATTTCTATGAATTATCTCAAATTGTCAATGTTGACATAAAAAAGGACTTAAATAATTGGTTGTATGGAAATGTAATAAACACAATGATTAAAGTTATGTCAGCATTTAAAAAGCCTGATAATATCATCGAAACGCTATCTCAAGATTGTACAGTGTGTAATTCAAAACTAGAGACTTTTATTTTGGAAAATCAGCCGGATATTCCAGATACAGCATATGATATCGTAAAATGTAAAACTTGCGGAGAATTTAACCTAATAGACAAAGGACCTGGAATAAAAAGATTGAAATTTGGAAACTATGATTGGGTAGAGCAATTGTCAAAGGATGAATATAATGATGAACAAGCAAAGACCAGATTGGAACAGATTAAATTTTTCAGAAAATAGTAATGGGCATTTGCCAATTGAGTAGACGGCTCTGACTCAAAGTGAACCAGAGTGCGCCTCTCACACCAGCGTACGTACCGATCTCTATTTCTCCCTGCAAGCTGTCTCATCACTAAAAATGTACACAAGACATTTTATTTATGATCCGTCCTTCCAAGCGTAGGCCTGTCCTTATTGCACTCCAAATCGGATGAGGTTCTTACGTTTCCGCTTCAGCTTTTTCCAGTCATGCCAAATACAGTATCTCTGCCTGTTTCAAAGCCATCCTCTATTTCTTTCTTTGCCCCATGTAAAGCCCATGATATAGAGCCTAGGCAACGGCTCAAAAAATACCAATGAAGCTATACTTGAGGCTAAAGTTAATAATCGAAGACAGTTACTTCCCCTCAATAACTTTTAGGGAAATTTCTTTACCTTAAAATACGTTCGGGGCTGAAGGGATATGCTAAAGCATAATGTGATTGATTTCAATTACTTGACATCAGCAGAGTTGAACACTATTCCTGTGAATTTGCAAAAAATTGATACCCGATAAAGCCGTACATCCAGATATTAAAAAATTTCAATGCTAAACCAGGAGTAGCCAAAGCCAAAAGAATAAGAACACCGGAAGCTATGGCATAAATGAGTCCAGCGCTCTTAAGCCTTCTTTTACTTCTTTCCAAGGTCCGGTTCGAAACGGAGCTTACCACTACGGTTAGAGCTATACCAATACAAACAAGGTAGAAAGATAGGTTATACCACTGCAATGTACTTTCATCGAATAGAAAGATGCCTACGGCTCCACAAAGAGATAATAAAAGCAGGCCTGCACAGACATTGGCCACCTTAATATCTTCCTCTGAAAGTAAATACTTGCCAAAAGAATGAAACCGAAGGAAAACATTAGAGACCGGATTAATGATCCAGGTAGAAATAGCAAAAATCATATAAAGAATAATGATGACCTGAGCAATGGGCTCAAAGGCACCCAATGCATCCGAATATCGACTGAGCCCTTGTATAAGCAGATAGCCTATAATTACTACTCCCCACCTCACCTGAGGCTTAAGTCCAGACATCCAAAATACATACTTCAAAAACAATGCATAAAATATGTTGGTCGACTTGATAGCCATCATCATCCCTGAGCGGGCATATTCATTAGAGGGATCTATTCTTAGCGCTTCTCTGAAATGTTCCTTAGCCTTATCTGATTCCCCTTTTTCTAGTGCTGAAAAACCTACCGTAGCATGGGTAGTCGGATTCATAGGATTAGTTTTCAAAGCCTCTTGATCCGCATTGAAATGGTCCTCTGCTCTGCCCAATTTTAACAAGGCCATACTTCTAAAATTCAGGCAGGTTTCATTGTGCGCATCTTCACTCAGACCAGCATTAGCGGCCTCTAAGGATTTTTCAAATTCAGCATCATGATAAAATATACTAGCTTTCAACCCATGCGCATCTGCCATATGAGGATTATAAGCTAAGGCACTGTTTACAAACTTCAATGCCTCCTTCCTCTTAGCTAGTCGGCTCAGCGTAATTGCTTTTAAGTACAAGATAGTAAAGTCATCAGGCTTCCTGGCCAATAGCTGATCGGCCACCTCATCTGCCTTTTCATCTTTGCTCATGGCCATGTATATCTGCACCAGCATAATGAGTCCCGGAATACTTTCCGGATCGGCAGCCAAATGAGTATTTACTTCTTTGATAGCCTCACCGTACCTTCCCTGATTCATTAGGTGTTCGGCTTTATATAGAGATCTTTCTAATTCCATCCGGATTACTTTTTAATTTTAAGGTAGCTGAGGATTTCATCATAGATACCAGAATCATTGGCATATAAGGCATAATTCTTTGCCGTTTGGAACCATTCCTTTGTGCTGGGTTTTACTCGTTTGATGGCCGTTATAAGATCTTTCATGGTAATGGCTGACGGTCGTCCATTTTTGATAGCTTCCTGTAACTTACCCTCTACTGCCACATCTATACAAGCATTGATATCTGCACCTGAAAAACTATCGGTGATTTTGGCAAGTTTACCATAATCGATCTCATCGATGGGTTTATTATTTAAAGAAAGCTTAAATATTTCTTTTCTGCTCTCCAGAGCAGGCGGCTGTACAAACACCATTCTATCAAATCTGCCGGGTCTTCTAAATGCAGAATCCAGGTGCCATGGAGCATTTGTAGCTCCAACCACTAATATGCCGTCATTATTACTGTCTACACCATCTAATTCCGACAAAAACTGGTTGACCAAATTACGGCCGGCGCTGGCTCTCAGATCGTTACGATTGGCCCCCAAGGCATCAATCTCATCAAAAAATAATACGCAGGGTGACATGGCCCTGGCTTTTTCAAAAAGCAAATTGAGCTTTTTCTCACTCTGCCCATGATACATATCCAATATATCGTCTATGCCAACAGAGATAAACTGAGAATCAATCTCTCCTGCGGTTGCTTTGGCTAAAAAGGTTTTACCACAGCCGGGAGGGCCGTAAAACAATATACCACCTCCTGTTTTTTTGCCATATGATTTGTACAGATCAGGAAATTTTAAGGGATGAATTATTTTTAGGCTTATTTCTTCCTTTTCATAATCCATACCTCCCACATCTTTAAACGTGGTTCTATCCTTTTTGCCGAAAATGTGAGATTCAATGTCATCCGAAAAAGTATCTTCTTCTTTTTCCAGCTCGTGGTTAGCATTTACCAATAACTTACCTTCTATCTCTTCGTCTTCAAAGTCAGGTTTTATTTGCTTAATCTTCTGGTAAACCTCCACGGCATCAGTTAGATTATTTTCAGCCATGTGCACTTTGCAAAGCAACACATAAGCATCAATAAAATTAATATCCTGGCTGATTAGCTCTTCTAAAACTACGGCAGCTGTGCTGTAATTTTTCTTGCCATAATAGCTTTGCGCCAGACCAAATTTTGCTTTTTTATTTTGCGGATCTTGGGTTATTACATCTAAACATTCGTTTTGAAGTTCTTCCCAAAACTCACCTTTAATCATAGCATCTATGACCAACTGCTTTAAATAGTGATTATCTGGTGAAGCTGCTAGTGCCTCTTTCAGTTTTCTTATTTCTTCATTCATATATTCAAAAGATCTTCAATGTCAGTTAGTTTATCATCCAACGGTTAATCACATTTTAGTGTACCACCAGTTATTTTTCAGGCCTATTACACTTTTGTAATGATACATTTCTACATGCTGAAAGTAACTGCTTGTTTATTATCTCTATTTTGGTTTACAACTTAATAGAAAAATTTCAAAAAGTTACATGACTAAACCCCCACGTATAAAGCGTGCAAGTTATGTCTCAATACCGGTAATTGCCTAACCACTCTTCAAAATCTCAATAAAATTAAAGAGATGATCAGAAATTTATATAGGCAATTTCTGCTCATACTTGTGAACTCATTTCTGTTGCCCATTGCATGGATCAAATATTAATAATTAACTTCACCCCATAAACACATCATACTATGGCGGATTTAAAGGGTGGCAAAGAAACGCAGAAGCTGAGCCAGGAACAGATCGATCAATGTCTGGAGGTATTGCAAATGCTGAATAGTGATACCGATCAAATATTCGAGATTCCGGAAGAAAAGCGACGAGCCCTGATTATAGCGGCTGGACTTTTCTCACGCCCTTCAAAAGAAGAGCTGGCCAATCGTAAACGATCCGCTAAAAAAATACATAGACAACGGGTAAGGTTAAAAGATAAGAATGCTCGAAATGCTACCGGCATAAGATCGGCCAGAGACGCTTCTGTTTTTGTAGCCCCGGCCATGATAGCGCTTACAGGCATTGATCATGAAAAAGAGATCAAGCTGGAATCGCCAAGAAATTGCTATGTGTGCAAAAAAGTATTTCATACCCTGCATCATTTTTATGATACCATGTGTAAAGAGTGTGGCGACTTTAATTATGCCAAAAGATTTCAAACGGCAGATCTTACCGGGCAGGTGGCTTTGGTTACCGGCTCTAGGCTGAAAATCGGCTATCATATTACTTTGATGATGCTGAGAGCTGGTGCTACTGTGATAGCTACCACTCGCTTTCCGGTAGATTCGGCCTTAAGATATTCTAAAGAGGCCGATTACTCTGAATGGGGACATCGGCTGAAAATTCACGGGCTTGACTTAAGACACATCCCAAGTGTGGAGATTTTCTGTAATTTCATAGAGCAGCAGTATGACAGGTTGGATATTTTAGTGAATAATGCTGCTCAAACCGTGAGAAGGCCATCTGGTTTCTATCAGCATATGATGCCTAATGAAGAGATGTCTTTTCATCAATTGCCATCGTCTGCACAGGAACTTTTGGGCGACCATCATTCATGTTTGAATGAGCTCAGTTCGCTTAGTGAAGCATTCTCAAAAAACGAACAGAAAAACTTACCTGTGAGCTGGCATGGACAGCAACTAGGAATAGGACTCCGCTCTTCGGCCAAATTATCTCAAATACCCTATAGCATAGATAATACTCTGCCCACGGAAGAGGTGTTCCCGGTAGGTAAATTAGACGCGGACTTGCAGCAAGTAGATCTTCGCACCATCAATAGCTGGCGACTAAAATTGGGAGAGATTCACACTAATGAAATGCTTGAAGTTCAGCTAGTTAATTCAGTAGCACCCTTTGTGCTTTGCAACCGCCTGGCTCACCTTATGAAGAAAGATAATACAGGTAAAAAGCATATTATCAATGTTTCGGCCATGGAAGGTAAGTTTCATCGTTGGCATAAGGAAGACAGGCACCCGCATACGAACATGGCTAAGGCTGCTCTGAATATGATGACGCATACATCTGCTTCAGACTTTGCTAAATATGGCATTTACATGAATGCTGTGGATACCGGTTGGGTTACTGATGAAGATCCTGCAGAGTTAGCCAAAAGAAAAGAACAGCTACATGACTTCCAGCCTCCTTTGGATATTGTAGACGGTGCTGCACGTGTTTTGGACCCTCTATTTGATGGTATAAATACTGGCAAACATTGGTGCGGTAAGTTTTTAAAAGACTACATGCCTACAGATTGGTAATCGAAATGTATCTTGATCTCAATAATTATTGCGATTTTGATCTTTAAAGGCAAGTGTAAAATGAATATGGGGATGATTGTGTTTATTTATTTAGTAAAAACCTATTCATCCCATTTTTCACCCCATCTATTTAATGCTAATATTATTTTAATAAGTTCTTTTCCTTTATTAGTAACTGAGTATCTCACTTGTTGTGGCACTGTACTTGGTATTACACTTTTGCAGATTAATCCTTCCTCTAATAATTCAGCAATTCGCTTTGCTAGGATCTGATCGGATATAGATGGGAAGATATTTTTTAGTTTACTAAATTGGTAGACCTTTTCATGAATACAGTATAGCAGTTGCATTTTCCAACGCATTCCAATCCTTTTAAGAATAGGATTTACATTGCAATATTCTGCTAAAATTTTCAAGTTTTCTTGATTGGTAGATTGCTCCTTAATATTACTTGCCATAGCATTTTATTTATAGCGATTTCAACTCACTTTTGGGTGAGTTATTGTTCTGTATGCTAGTAAACGTCAGATTTGTTCAAAATTAATATTATGAAAAATACAAAAAGAATACTTCTGATTTTAATTCTCAATTTTATTTTTTTAGCAAGTTTTGCTCAGTTAAAATCGAATAAAAAGAATTTTGTTTTAGTACATGGTGCTTGGCATGGAGGATGGTGCTGGAAAGAGGTTAAGGATAATCTCATAAAACAAAATTTTAATACCTATACCCCAAGTTTAAGCGGTATGGCAGAACACAAGCATAACCTCAATGATAGCATAAGCCTACAAACACATATCTTAGATATTATCAATTTAATAATTATGGAAGATTTGCAGGATGTGGTATTGGTTGGGCATAGCTATGCAGGTGCTGTAATTACCGGCGTGGCTGATAGTATTCCAGAAAGACTGAGTAAGTTGATTTATCTGGATGCTATGTTAGTGCATAATGGAGAAAGCCCCATTACTTCTGAGCCAAATGCAGAGCAATTAAAAAAGATCAAAACATTTCGCAACAAAGAACATTTTGATCCGATATCATCTAGTTATTTTGGCGTATCTGATCGCACTCAGATGAAATGGGTTAATGAGAGATTAACTCCTCAGCCTTATATGACATTTGGTCAAATCTTAGAATTAGATCATGAATTTGGAAATGGTATTCCATTGGTATACATTGCCTGTATAAATCCTCAACTTTCAGTATTGAAAAACAGGAGTGATAAGCTGAAAAATGAGAAATCGTGGACATATTTAACATTGAATACTGGGCATGATGCCATGATTACCCAACCCAATGAGCTATCTGCTATGCTTATTGAACTTGCTGAATAAATATATTTATAGTCATAATTGAAAAAAAAGGTCGTCTTGAAATTGTTTTAAAGGCGCCTTTTTCAAGTATTTATTTGTTTTTTTAGAGGAAGTCTTCAAATCACTCCATCGCAATTAAATTTTCCGGCTCCATTGCAATTATATTGCGATTTTGATCTTGATAAGCATTTGTAATGGCACTTTAGATAATTTTTTCCAATTGCCACCATGCTCGGCATGCTGGTATAATTACCACAGCTCTGCTGCATAATATGGCCGGCTATTCGCATTAAACTTTAACAAGCCTCACAAAACGCCGCTATTCATTTAACATTAAATTAGTTAGATTGACCCTGTAAAAGAAATAAGGGAATGTGTTTCTGTTATGCGGATGTTGTAGGGCATTAAGAATGAAAATAATTTTAACAATATTACTTTTAAACTCCTTGATCGTCTTTGGACAAGAATCAGGAGACGAAACTTGCCTTCAAGAAGTCGATACGTTGACAAATGAAGAAGTTTATAAAATCACTGATATTCCAGCCAAAATAGATGGAGGAATGAGCCTTCTTTTCAAAGAAGCAGCCAAAAGAATAAAGTACAGTAACAACTCAGATAGATATCCAATTGAAAGTAAAGTATTTGTTGCATTCATTGTCGCCGAAAGCGGAAGTGTAACGGGACAGCGAATAATAAAAAATATTGCTGGGACAGATATTGGGGAACAACTTCTTGAAATTGTTCAGGAATTCACATGGCGACCAGCTATTTGTAAAGGCAATCCTGTTAAATCAATGGTAATTTTACCAATGATTCTTCACTTCAAATAGAATGGATTCCCGACAATTATATAAAGCTGCTGAACACATAAGAACAACTTTAACCTGGGAGAAAAACTGGATTCACTTTGGAACAGCTAATGATGTTAAATATGACTTAATAAATGAATTGATAGAGAATTTCTTGCAAAGTGAATATATAAATTTTGTACACGAACGGACAAATTCCGGGGCTGTTGAGGCTACCAAGATTCTTTCTGCGATTAAGGATCTTCTAGGGAAGAATAATTTTGAACTCTGGAATGACTCAATGGATCGCGCTATCCAATTCAATCGCATAGGTGTACTTCTGAAAGGCAAAAAAAAAGGCCCTATAACATTTAGTATGAAATGGCGTATTAGTGCTATACGTTACTTTTCTGCTTTCTGGAAAGCCCAACAAATCTGCGATTTAGTCGGATTGTCGAATAAAATTTGGCTGTCCAAATCACAGATTTGGCTATCTTGTACTTGAAAGTTTAACTATATCAAACCGCCACGATTCATACTGTAACGTTGTGCGTCATTTTAAAAACTAAATGAAAACAAACTTTGAAATAGAAGAAAATTATGCAGTTCAGTTGAACGGAGTTCATATTGATTTACACAACAATTTTGAATTTTCTGGAGTTTCGGAATCAAAAAATGATGTTCAACTTGATTTTGTGAAATCAAACGGAGATTGGGTTCACGAAAATGAATTTAACCGATTGAAATTCATTCATAAAAATGTGAACTTTAATAACTCATCGGACGGAGATAATACCAACTATCCAGAAGATGAAAATATATTGAGTGTGATTTCATTTTTCCCAAAAACAATGAGAGATATTAATGATGGATTTATGCAACACAATAAACCGAATGAAAATGATGACATAATCTATCTTTTCGAAAACGGAAAAATGTTTCGACTGAATTGCGAACAAATTGAATTGATAGCGGAAAAATAAAAACGCACAACCCCCGTTGCCGCCATGCTTGGCATGGTGGTATGCTTACGCCAGCTCCGTTGCATAGTATGGCCTGGCTATTCTCATCAAACTTTAAAAATCTCACAAAACGCGCTATTCATTTAACAGTAAATTAGTTAGATTGACCCATAACAGAAATAAGGGAATGCGTTTCTTTACACAGATGTTATGCGAAAGAAATTTCAGAATGTATAGAATACTTATATTTTTTGTGGTCTTGGTATTATTGTTAGATAGTTGCTCAGAAAAACAAGAAAGCACTCAGAATGTTGAGTCAATCTCATCCCAGACTGAGGTTCAATCTAATGAAATTCTTGAAGCTCCTACTTTAGAGGATTCAATTGCACAGATTAGGGAATGGTTTAAAACCATCAATAACAATTCAAATGTAGGTAATTACATTAAAAAGAGTTATTCCATTCAATCGGATTCGCAACAAGTAAGCATTACAGCTTTTTACAATAAATTGAATGAGCAACGTCAAAAAGTTATTTTTAAATCCAGTAAAGTCAATTATGATCTACCAATTGAGATCCCGTCAAATCAAATTAGCTCGATAACTAGGGAATACTATTATTGGAACGACCATAAATTCTTTATCTACGAAATTGTCGATTTTCAAACAGACTCAACTCAGGCAAGAATTGAAAATAGGTTTTATCTTTCTAATCAAAGCCTACTTCGCTGGATACATCAAAAAACTAATGTTGATCGAACTAGTAGTGAATTTAAAAATGTTCAAAATGCCCTTTTTTCCTCACCTGATAAGCTCATACAGTCCTTTAACTATTCTACACATTATGATAAAGTGAATCAAATAATATCCAACACAAAAGAACAAGTATTTCAGAAACTAAGAGAATCATTATTATTAAGACACACGGACATTGACTCTTTAAATATCATTTTTAAAGACTTTAATGAATCTAAAGTCTTAGCAGAACTGTTTCAGAAGCAAAAATCATATTTATACCTACTCGAGAGCAGCAGGCGGGGTGATAAATGGGCTGGAACAATAAAGTTAATAGGAAATATTAGTACAGGTAATGAAATTTTAGAAACTCCTGGTGACTTATATTATTACATAATGACTTTATACAGAAAGAATGACACCATAAGACTTAGAGAAATGATTCCTGAGAAAGGATACAAAACCAATGCAGTTGTCGCAATTGGTGATGTTAGCGAACCCCAATATGAACATGATTATCTCATTGGTAAAGACAGTGCTACTTTCTCAAACCTTGGATTTAATTTTAGCCCAGAAATATTCAATTACCATGTAAATATAGATAGCATATTTAATAATGAAGGAACTGCCACAATTAACTTTTGGGGAGGTGGATTTAGTGAATCATTAAGAATTAAATCCACAAAAAATAAAGGTTATTCTTTAATAAGTCACAACTCCCAAGCTCATTAGAAAAAGACCAAAATGCGCATAAACACTATGGAATATGCTTTTTACATTAACCGCTAGCAAACATTTAAAAAGATGAGACTGCTAAGAAAGCTTTTTGGAAAGAAAGCCCTTTCTCCAGATGACCAGATTGGAGAAAGCATAAAGTTAATGGTTGAAATCTGTATGGAATATGTTGGATTTGACAGCCTAGAGATTGATGATGTTTACATTTTTATAACCATTGAAGAGTCGCAATATGTAAATTTCTGTTACAGGATAAATGGAGAAATCGTCAAAAAACATAAAGTCAATGAGAGTTTGACCAGCAGTGTAAATGTGGAACCGGAAAGACAAAGGCAGGTTTTAGAAACTTGCAATGAAGAAGATAATAGAAGCCTTTAGAAAGGAAGGACGCGAAATGTTTAAACACTTCAAAATCTTATACAACACCAAAACAAAGAAAATGGAATCGTCTTTTGAATACGATAGTTTGCTTAAGGAAACTGATTTCACTCCTCATGACATTGAAGCGCTTTGGGTTGAATCAATAAAATAAAAACATTGCCAATAAAACTAAGCTTCAGCCGGGCTGACCACAGTCTGCCAGGTTTTACACCCGTTGCCGCCATGCTCGGCATTCTGTTATAATTACCACAGCTCTGCTGCTGAGTATGTCCTAGCTATTCGCATCATACTTTAAAAGCCGCGCAAAACAATAATATTCATTTTTAATATTAAATTAGTTATATTTAAGTCTTGAAAGAAATAATGGAATATGTTTCCTTTACACTGGTGTTATGAGCAAAATCACATATTATACAATTATGAATTTAAAAATAAGTTGCCTCTTAATATGTTCACTGGTTATATCAAATATTCAAGCTCAAGAGGGATCAACCCCCAATCATCAGGACAGTATTAAGCTGTAATTAAGTTCTACAATCATAAGG
>NZ_JAESIY010000025.1 GCF_016757215.1 Fulvivirga sediminis | reverse complement strand
TTTTCCATCTCCTGATAGTGACTATGATGTACGATGCATATATGTGAAAAGTATGGATTGGAGCCACTAAATAATTTTGTGTATTTGTCATTAACGAACGATTCAAAGGTAATAATTTAAATTCGACACCTATTTGCATAAAGATTAATAAACTGGTTCAAAGTTAGTCCCCAGCTTCTCAGGGTGTGAGTCCATTTTCTGGTAATTTTATCGATAGCCATGTAAAGGGCTTTATATACCGACTCATCATTAGGAAAGACCAGCCTATTTCTGGTATATTTCCTCAAGGTGCTGTTAAAGCTTTCAATAACGTTGGTGGTGTAAATCACCTTTCGGATCTCTAAAGGAAAATCAAAGAAATGGGTGAGGTTGTCCCAATTGTTTGTCCATCCCTTGATAGCATAGCCATATTTATATTGCCACTTTTGGGCTAGTTCTTGTAAGGCCATTTCAGCGGCTTGACGTCTAGGGGCCTGGTATACTTGTTTTAAATCAGTCATAAATTCCTTTTTGTCTTTCAATACCACGTACTTTAAGCTATTGCGAATCTGATGCACTACACAATCTGTGTGGCTGCTTGAGGGTATATGCTAGCTATCCCCTGAGTGAGTCAGGTGAGATTATCACTGCAGACAATGAAGATATCCTCTACGCCCCGAGCCTTGATATCGGTAAAGGCACTCATCCAGAAAGATGCACTCTCGGTTTCATGCAGCCACATTCCAAGCACTTCTTTGGTTCCTTGATTGTTCAGGCCAATCATTAAGTAAATGGTCTTATTGATTACTTTGCCGTTCTGTCTTACTTTGAAGCAGATTCCGTCCATCCAGACAATAAAATAAAACATGATCCAAAGGCCTGTTTTGCCATGTTTTCACCTCTTCCAGCATTCGAGCAGTAACATTGGAGACGGTAGTGGCACTGATCTGTACATCATAAATTTCACTAATCTGCTCTTCAATATCGGCAGTACTCATACCTTTGGCGTAGAAAGAAAGGACAGCATCCTCTATCTCCTCATTCATTCGCTTATGTTTAGGGATTAGTTTGGGTTCAAAAGTAGCTTCACGGTCTCTGGGTATATCCATTGAAATAGAGCCTCGAGAGGTTTTGATGTTATTTTTACTGCTATCGTTTCGAGTATTTAGCTTGTCCTTATCCTTCTTTTTATATTTGGGATATCCTAAGTGTTCCTCCATTTCTCCTTGTAGCATTTGCTGGACATCTTCCTTAAAAAGCTTATCAAAAAAGCTGCTGAATTCCTCCTTGGAAAACTTCTTAAAGAAATCAGGGGAATGTTAAATTTGTCATCATTCATAATCAACAATTTAGTGGTTAATAATCGTTTTCGATAATTAATTCCTCGCCTTCGATCATTTTTTTCTTCCAAAACGAGCCTTTGAATTGTTAGTTAATGACAGAACGCTTTTATCGTTTACACAAAATTGTTTATACTACCATGGATTGGCACTTTTATCGTATCTATAATAAATATTCTTTTAATAACTTAATGTCTTTTTTTTTATTTATTTTTATTAAATAAATAATTTTTTATATAATGTTGTTTGTCAATGGAGTTAATACCTCTTCTGGAGAGTCCAGATGAAATATCCTCGATTATTTTAGAGAAGTTAAAGGGAAAATATGGTAAAAGGCTTCTTCTTTTTGGTGTTAAAGGATCTGTTGCTGCTAATGAATTTACTCCATATTCGGACTTAGACTATGTAGTAGCAATAAATCAAGGTACTGCGAATTGGTTTGAGTATCTATATGGTACAACTTACATTGATATTCGTGTAGTTACCATTGAAACATTAATTAAAGAAATGGAATCTGTTTACATGCAATGGCCTTTAAAAGCTGGATCTATTCTTAATATGAGAGTGTATTATGATTGCGAAAATACTTACTCTTATCTTTTGAGTATATATGAAGAAATAAAAAAGGATACTAAACAGTTTGAAAATGCTGTTGAATTAAATACGTTTATGGCTCATTATTCAAAAGCCTACAGAGCATTTCAGGCTAAAGATTTTGTTCAGCTAACCTGGTCTTCCATAGAACTAGTTAATCAGTTTGCTTATACTATTGCATTACTCAATCAGGAATGTTTTATTAGTCGTTCTCCATCTAAACTTTTAAAACAAATAAAAGCGTTTAATTTTAGGCCTTTGGGTTGGGAAGAAGCTATGTTGCTAGCACTTACGAATGATCCTGAGCAAATATTTAAAGGCATACATAAAATGTTGCTCATATTAGATAAGCTTAAAGACAAGTATGAATTTAGGGATTTCAAAATATCGAGTATATCGAATATTGAGCTTAATTAGGGCCTCCCTTTTAAATAAAAAGCACTGAAATACAGTTGCTTATCAGCATTAAAGTATAAAACAAAACCCCGAAATTAGCTAGATAAAGCTTTTTTCGGGGTTTTTGATTTGTTAAATTGTAGTGTTCAATCACAATTAACACTGCAATATATGAGAGATCAAGAGCTTTTCCAACCGCAAGATTACTTAACTCCAAAATGGTATTTATTCAAGAATAGCAAATTGGGAAAGGTTTATGATACTATTCCTTGGGGTCAACTTTCAGAATGTTTGCCAAAGGAAAATAGAGGCCCAGGCGCACCCCGCTGGTTTTCGGCACAGGGCATGTTTGGCCTAATGTTTCTGAAATCTTATTTAAACCTGAGTGATGAAAAGCTTATAGAACGTTTTAACACCGATTGGAGCCTTCAGCTGTTTTGCAATAAATTGTTGGATGATAATCAAAGAATTAAGGATAAGGCCATTTTAAGTCGAATCAGGACGTATATGTCTGATAATACTGATTGGCAACAGCTTCAGGAAGTACTCATTCATCATTGGAAAAGAGATATGCATAACACCCATGTTCTCTTAATGGATGCCACTTGCTAAGAAAGTTATATTCGTTTTCCTACCGACGTTAAGCTACTCTGGGAAAGTTGTCAATGGGTGTTTGAAAAACAGCTTTACAGATGGTGTAAAATATTAGGTGTAAAACAGCCTCGCTCCAAATACATAGATCAAAAGCGCAAACAGATGTCTTACAATCGTAGTCGAAAAAAGACCTACAAAGCTGGACGCAAGCGTAAAAAGTCATTGATATATCTACTGTCCAAAGGACTGGGACAGCTACAGTCCTTACTCAATGAAAACCCACAAATACAGCTTCACCTTCAGGAGCGATTATACCTGAAAACTATAAAGAAGGTACTTGAGCAATAGCAATTCTTACAGTATCATCCAGCTAAAGGATTGAAAAACAGGATAGTATCGCTTCCCAGACCTTATGTTAGGCCAATCGTAAGAGGCAAAGAAACTAAAAGGGTTGAGTTTGGAATGAAAGCACACATGCTTCAGGTTGACGGCATCTGCTTTATTGATGCTATGGAGTTCAGGGCATTCAATGAAAGTACCAGACTAAAAATAAGTAGTTTAAAGCATAGAGCGATATTTGGATCTCTTCATCAGCTGGGAGCAGATCGTATTTATGCCACCAATGCCAACAGGAAGTATTTAACAGAAAAGAAAGTGTTTACCTGTTTCCCGAAGAAAGGTCCCAAAGTAAACAAACCTCAGGAAAGCCAACTAAGAAGCCTCATCTCCAGCCGGAGAGCAACCGTTATGGAAGGAAGTTTTGGCAACCATAAAACTGCTTACGGTCTGAATAAAATCAAGGTTAAGGGAGAAAAACGAGAAATGATACATGTATTCTTCGCCGTTATGATGACCAGTGCCGTTAAGATGAGCAAAAAGAAATCAGAAGATATACCACTACTTCAGGCCGCCTAAACCTAAATCAGAAAAGCCCCTGGGATCAGTGTGTCTATACTATTCTTCATCGCTGATTTGGTTTTTAGATTTATTAAGAGCCCAGTTGAATCGAATTATAAAAAAGATTAGTATAGTGAACATATTAAAAACTAGAACCCACAAGAAAGTCATGTTATAAACAAAGATAATTGCTAGAATAAGGATGGCGTAATTTATGTAAGTTGCCATACTAAAGATTCTAATCTGATTTTGAAATGAACTTATCCTCTGATTTTTCTTTTGAAAATGCAATAAGTAAAGCTAATTAAATAATTTTTTCTTCAAAAAGTTTTAATGTTTCCATTATTTTATTGATCCATTTGTTGGAGGTAATTCTATATGTAATTTGTTTGTTTTGCTTCATCCAGGATGCTCTATCTTCGCTATTCGCAAGTAGAGCTTCTATAATTTTATTGGCTAGTGATAATGGATTATCGTGCTTAAAGATGTATGTAGTATTAGGCATTATTTTTGATGTTCCTGCTGAATCGCTAACAACTACAGCTCCATTGCCGTCGTTGGCTAGTATATACTCTAGGGGGGTTAGTGGCATTGCGTCGTTGGAAGAGGGTAGAATAAATAAATTGGTAAATTTATAAAGCACGATTAATTCTTCTCGATTGAGTGTATTATGTGAAAAAAATACTTGATCATTTCTTTTTAGCTGATCTAGATGTTTTAGTATTTTTAATTCTTCAGCTTGATAAAAGCTAGAATTTTGCCTATGATGAGGAGCGAGTATCATCAGCTTAATGTTTAGTTTGCGGTCATTTTCAATGATGCTCATGGCCTGAAGTAGTAATGGTATTTTTTTTACAAAATCTAAACGAGCTACTGTAATTAGGTAAGAGCATTGAGGGCTATATTGAACACGGAATTCTTTTAGAATTAGATGTTTAAATTCATTTATATCAACTCTATGGTTTTTTGAAAAAAAAGCGCTTGGTCCTAATGTCAATGTTTCGATAGTAGGAAGGTTGTTGGGGCCGTACATGGCTTCAGCAAATTCAATGAAATTCTTTTTATAGTCTTCATGAAGGAACCATAGTGTATCCACTTTCATTAATCCGTAGGTAATATCACGATAGATTTGGTTATCTTTTGGGGCTTTAAGGAAGGGTAGAAACCAGAAGAAGTGAATTTGTTCACTATCGATAATGTACTCTGGAACCTTGTATAAATGATAGTCGCATAGTATGATAGATTTGTGATTGCCTATTTTATGCGCAATAGCTCTGCTTACTTCTTTAAATTCCTTTTGAGCTCCAGCGGCACTTTTTAGACCTTTAGAGCCTAGTATATTAGGGTATAGATATTCGGATACATAACGATAATAGTAGTTGTTGTATGTTGTTTTATTTACAAATAAAACATCTAATTCTTTATAGTCTGATATTACCGTGTCGGATTCGTACTTGTCAGGAGCTATACATATCCATTTTTTTGCGAGTTCCTTACAAATAAGTTTGTATACATCTTGTGTGCCTCCAGCAGCAAAATGAGATAATCCATTTGCGTAGAAATGAGGACCTCTGTTTGAAGCAAAAATGTAGCTCTTTACATCCATAGTTGATAACCGTTAATTTTTAAAAACTTGCTAATAGGGTCTGCAAACATTTCTCTGAATTGTGTTTTGTACATTTTGCAGACCTGCAAGTGCAGACTGATCATGGTAGAGGTTACTCTGACAGAAATCTTCTTTTTGGTTTGGGTGGATCTAATTCCATACTGGTTTATATAAAGAATATCATCTGTAGCATATGGAAGATCTGAGTAGTAAATTTTACAATGAGGTAATGGTTTTGCAGCTTCGTGAAGAATTATATGGTCTGTATGTCCACCAAAACCTGCCGGAATGAACATTATTCGATCTTCCGGTACTTTGAGTAGGAAATTTGTTAGATCAGAGATAAGTAATAGGTCGGTTTTCTTGAGGTGTTTTGGCCCTTGAATAAACAAGGAACTTCTTTTATTATTTCTTACGAGAGCCTCATCAAAACCCGCATATTTTAAGTCAATTGGACCCAATGATGACATCGCAATTTCATCTTCATTTTTACGAAGATGAGTTGATAGTTTTATGTGACTCACTCTTTCGTATATGAAGTTGGAGTTAGAAAATACATTGATTAGTTCACAAGTGTCAACATTTTCGAGTATCAGCGGCATTAGTCCAGCTAAGGAAAAAGCGATATCGTCATAATGAGGTGATAAAAATGTTAATTTTCTATTATTTATGTACTTTTTTATCATGTCGGTGTTTAACAGACTGTTTTAACTGGTAAAGAATCTCTCCCATTGAGTTTTGCTAAATGCCTGCTTTAATGCATTATAGTTTTCTATTACTTCTGGAAGTGGAGTTTTGTTTTGTTTTCGAAGATCAGCATCTAAATCTTCAATGTTTACATTTAGAAATTCCTGAACATGGGTTAATGTATTTTTTTTATTCTTGTATAGTTCATCGTAGGTAAGGTGGAGTATCTGATGATTTTTGAATAAATTATTATAGTATTCTCGATTCCTTTCTATTCTTTTAAAGAAATAACGACATTCTAGCTGATCTAAAGCTATGGTTAATTTTGGTGATGGGCTATCTGTGGTTTGTGTCCATTTGTTAGTTTTTATAGCTAACATTAATGATGTATAAGCTTCAAGGCTGTTCTCTCTAGTCAGGTGAATTATTTTCAATGATCTGTCGTTTGCCAAATAATTCCAAACTTCTTTTTTTCCTTCATTAGCTTGTTGATAATGTATTTTAAAGCCAGTTATTTTTTTCCACGGTAAGGTGTTGATAAACACGTAGTTTTCAAGAAAGGCAATTGGATCTTTATCTCTTCGTTTCATGAGTTCTTCGCCAGTTATATTTGGCCTGACTAAAGGAGATAGGTCGCATTCATTCTCATTAAATACTTCTCCATGAGCTAATATTTGGCCATGCGACTTTAGATATGAGATTAATAAAGTTGATCCTGATCTAGGATGAGCCAATAATATAAATTTATTCATAGTTTGGCTGTGTTTTTGGGTGTTCAATCAGTTTTGATTGTAGGAAAACTATTGGTATGTTCATATGTTTTGAAAATATATAGGGAAATGCTAGGCTTGAGTTTCTGAGCTCGTTGATTTCAGAGCATGAATGCAGAAGAGATTTTTTCAATGCCGAGGTCTGAAATAAATAAGCACAATATTGATCATTCTTCCTGTCTGCTGTGTAGTAAACTTCGTAATTAGTTAGTTTTTCTATGTTTAGTGGATTACTGTCTTTTAATAGAGCTTGCCATATATTTTCAATAAAGCCTTCGTTTAGCACATCTAAATTATTCATAAATAGAATGTGAGAGCTCCGAACCAAACTAGCCATAGCTTCTATACAATGGCTTGGTTTACTATCTAGAGCATCTATTATTTTCAATTCAATTTTATGTTTGTATCTGTTGTGAAATTTAGCAATTATTTCAGATGCTGATGGGTTACTGTTCCAAATAATATATTCACAGTTACAAGAGACGTTTTGATTAACAATACTTCTTAGGATTTGATTTAAATTTTTTTCATTCATCTGTAGTGATATGAAGAGTAAAATACTTAAATCATAAGATTGGAAGGTTATTCTATCGGGGTCGGTTTCGTTAATGCTTTGGTAGATAGCTGATGATTCCATTATCTCAATCAAATTTTTTTCATATTTTGAATTCATATCTCTTAATAGTTTTAGGTGTTGAATACCCATTTTCACATAATTTAAATCCTCAAGAAATAAGAATATCTCTTCAAAATAGCTGTAATATAATGGATATTGATGCCCTAGAATTCTTTTAAGAAAAGAATAGTTACTGATTATTATAGGGGTGCAATAATGAATGCAGTCATATATGAAATTCAGGTTTCTAAGGTCATCTATATCATTAATAATTACTAAGGAAGAATTTAGTAAACTGTGATAAGTGTCTTTGTTTAGGTTTGTTACTACATCAAGGCCTTCTCTGGCAATTTCTTTTGATATCGAGTTGTTATAATTAAATGTTCTTACCTTATAATTAAGTGACTTTTCTTTTAGTAATCTGGCACTTTTTGCATTACCTCCGATAAATAATAAGTTTGACTTACTCTCATTTGGAATATTATAATTATTGATGAATTTGTGATTCTGTAATGGTAAGACAGCTACAGGCGTTCTGATGCCACAAGCTATTAACAAATTTTTATGTGAAACATCAAAAACATAGATTCCTATACAGTGTTTATGGTTTTTAATCCAGATCTCAGATGTTATAAGCTCTTCAATAAAGATATATTTATTGTATGGCTTAGGTATAGGAATAATTCCGACCCAGGTTTCTGTTATAACTTTTTTATCTCCGGGGTTGTTGAGCAATATGAGGCGTACATCACCTGCAGTTTTCTTTTTTAAGCTCACAGCTTTGACAAAGGTTTGCCATTCAGGGAGATCGTCTTCTGAATCAGTTTGATTAATGTATAGTTTATTTAACAAGTTCAAAATTTGTAAATTTAATTGAGTGTTACTGTTGAGGAAAGTATGGCCAGCGATGCCGCATATGATAGATGTAAAACTTTAGACGCTGAATATTTACTTTATCGTTGTGAAATAAAGCAATGTCAGGGTTGTCAGCGCATGGTGTGAAACTCAAATGTTCTTTTGCTTCGATCTTCCAAATTGGAATGTCCAGTTTTTCATTGATAATAAATGATAACCAGTAGTCATCAACTAATATAAAATCATAAGATGGCCAGTCAAACTCATTTGCTCTTAGTAAAACTGATTTTGGTATGAGGCAATTGTCTGCATGAAAGAAATGTATTTTTCTGTCGTCTTTTGATTGATCATGAAACTTCAGATGGATATGATTCATCCATACTTCATGTGGAGCCTCTTCATCCAGTGTATGAGGAAGGAATTCATGCCCCCTGCAGCATATCACAGCTTCTGGCCCATATTGATTAAACTTATTCATGAAATGAGTAATGTACCCGGGATTTGGAAGTACATCATCATCTATGATAAGCAAATGCTCGCTTTCCATGATTGATGCAATTGCAAGTCTAATTGCACAATAATAATTTTCTGTTGAATGGATAACTCTAATGTTTAGTTTATCTTTGAAACCAGTAATTATATTGTCTAGTGCAAGCTTATTTTCAAATTTATTATTCCATAATATGAGTTCAAAATCACCTTCAAAGTTTTGAACGCTTAACATCTGTAGTAAATTCTTAATATTATAAAGTCTGTTATATGAGCATAAGGCTAGACTTAAGTCATACTGCTTTTTTATGTGAATCTTATTCTTAGGGGGAGGAAGGGCTTTGTAAACATTACTCTCATAGAATTGCTGGACAAAAGATTTTTCAGAAATAAGCTTTCTAACATCCGAACTTTTTAAATATTGATGAGTTTCTTTGATTAAGGCATTATCTGCAAGTTTAACATTGGCTTCCTCTATAGATTCATAGTAGAAGGGATAATCTTTGCCAAGATATTCTTCTACTCCTGTTAGTCTGTTAATTAATAAGGGAGTGCTTCTAATCAAGCATTCTATAACAAGTGTATTTGCTGGAGCATCAATCAGATCGGCAAAAACAATATTCTTGGTAAGTAGTATATCATATTGTTGATCAGTTACAGGGGGATACACTGTAATATTATTATCATGAATGTTGGATTTATAAAATTCTTCCGAGCCCAACACTATTTTATCAAACTGTGTAGTTGAAAGGTATTGGAATGATTTGAAACGTCGCAGAAACTCGCCGATAAATAAAAGTTTCTTCTCGTTAGATGTGATGTAGGCTTCATAGTTAAAATGTGCGCAATCTTCGTCTACAGGATAGTAGACATGACTGATAGGAATCCCTAAATTCATTGATTCCAGGTAGTTTTTAACATATTTTGATATCACAAAAAGGCCTTTGCAATATGGTATACTTGCTTTCCAAGTGTCTGATTTAAGCATTCTGACCAAGTCAGGGAACTCTCTAATGTAGTGTCTTGGAACCTGATGTACTACACCAACCCATTCATCAAGTATGGGCATTTCGGTCAATAAGGCATTTTCCACTGCACTAATAAAAAGAATTCCATGGTCATGATGAAAATGGGTTTTAATTATATTATTAACATATTTCCAACCACCTCGATGATTTTCCCAATAGAAGGGATGGCTTAGGTTTATCTTTTTCTCAATATGCACTATATTCTATGATTTTTGAGTTGAATTTCAGCTATAGTATCTGCTATTTTAGAAATTTCCTTATAACTGAGACCAATAAAGGATGGGAGGTAAATACCTTGCTTAGCAAGTTTGACGGATTTGTGATACTTTGAAGCGTCAATAGAGATATGCTTTAAAAATGGCTGTTTATGTACTGGCATGAAGAAATTACGTGTTTCGATACCTTTCTTTAGTAAGATAGTCTGGAGCTCATTTTTTGATATTCCATATGATTCCTCAATGAGTATACCGTAAACCCAATAAACGTTTTTTACATTCCTAGAGCTAGGAGGTAGTACAATGCCTGATACATTTTTCAAGTGATGGGAGTATTCAGAGGCGATGTTAATTTTATGTTTAATAGAATCTTCTAGGTGGATTATTTGAGCGCAACCTATTGCAGCTTGAATATTAGGTAGTCTAAAATTATAACCTATTGTTTTATGTATAAAACGGCTTTCTGCACTTGAGCCAAAAGCCATGTTTCTTTTGAATTTTGCAAGGTTATATAAATCTTCGTTGTTTGTAGTGAGCATACCTCCTTCACCGGTAGTTATTATTTTGTTGGCATATAGGCTGTAACAGGTGACATCTCCCCAAGATCCTACTTTTATACCGTTATATTCTGCACCAATGGCTTCAGCAGCATCTTCGATAATCCTTAACTTGTACTTTTTAGCTATAGCGGCTATTTTTATCATACTTGCAGGGTGTCCATAATTATGTACCACTAAAATTGCTTTCGTCTTTTCCGTTATCTCATTTTCAATTAGGCTTGGATCCATGTTCCATGTGTCATCTACATCTATCGGCACAGGAACACACCCTATATACTCTAGTGCAAATAGAGGGGCTATCATAGAAAAATCTGGGACAATGACCTCGTCCCCTCTTTTAAGGCCGATGAGATCACAGGCTAGTTGTAATGCGGAAGTGCCGTTGTTTAAAGCTACTGCAAACCTAGCGTTAACAGCTTCTGCAAACTTAACTTCAAATTCATCGATAAATTTACCATTGGAAGAGATCCATCCACTGGTTACAGCTTCTGTCACGTTGGTTAATTCATCGCCCCAGAAGTATGGTTTTGAAACAGGTATATAATGCATGATTCCTCATCTATAAATACGTACTCCTTCTACGAAGCTTTCCCAGCTCCATGTACATGAGTTTGCTTTGAACCAATCTACTGTTCTTTTTAAACCTTCCTCAATGTCTACGGTAGGTTCCCAGTTGGTGTACTTCTTCAGTTTAGTGTTGTCACATCTGAACCTGTTGATATCTAGTTTTCTGATTCTATCCTGGTCTATTTCCAAATTGAGATCTTTAACTTCCATAATTTCTGCAATTTTGAAGGCTAACCACTCTACAGAATAAGAAACATTAGATCCCACGTTTACCACATCTCCATTGGGTATGTCAGATGCCAATACCGCAATTAAGGCTTTGGCGGTATCATGTACATAAGTGAAGTCTCGCTGCGCTTTGATGTTGCCAAGCTTTAGGGTATTACTTTTGTTAAGTTGATATATGATTTCAGGAACAATGTATGGTTCGGTTTCGCGTGGACCATAGCAATTGAATATTCTGGCGGTAATTACTGGAGTCTGATGCTCAAGATGAAATGTGTAGCAAAGCCTGTCTGCAGCAAGTTTTGAAACGGCGTAGGTGTTTACAGGAGCTAAAGCTACGTGTTCATCTAGAACGGGAAGATCTGTAATTCCGTATACTTCCGTGGAAGATATGTATAGTACCCGTTTGATTTTGCATGTATCTGCAGCTTTCAAGATATTAAGGCATACACCAAGGTTGATGTCAAAAAAGCGATCTGGCATTTCATAAGCTGTAGGTACAAAAGTATCGCCAATACAATTTATTATATAGTCGACATTATTATTCAATAAGCACTCCATTAAGCTATGTGTATTTGAAGCATCTCCATGAACAATTGTTAATGGCCCTTTAATTCGATTAACATTAGTAGGGACTCCGTGAAGGTAGTTGTCAAAACACACGACATTAATGTCTTGGTCCAGTAATTCACGAACAATTGCGGAGCCGACAAATCCTGCTCCTCCTGCCACCATGATAGTGGAACCTTGTAAATTAGTCATATAGTTGGTTATGGTTGATATTATATTTAAATAAAGTTATTATTATTATAAAATAAAAGATAATTTTAAATAAAAATAATGTTAAGTTGGTAAAAATATTAAATGGTACTCGTTTTAGTATTTTAAATTAAATTAATTTAATTATTTATTTTTAATTAGAGTGTTTAAAATAACTATTATAAGTTTTAAGCTTCTATATGTATAATTATTTAAAGAGTTCGGTTGCTGTTTTGAAATACTCGTTCAGGTTTGCGAAAAATGAAAGCATAGCTTTCATTTTAATTCTTGCAGTAACGGCTGTATTGCCATACCTTAATTTTTATTTTTTAGGAAGTTTAATAAATAAACTTATAGTAGCTGTAAATGAGAAATTGCAGTCTCACGATTTTTTGATTGCTCTATTTGTATATGCTCTGATTATTGCTGCACCACGTTTAATAAGTGCCATTAAGATATATATCAACAAGATCTGGAATACTAAGCTCAGTATAAAATATGAGGTTCTAATTTTACAAAAACGCTTGGATTTAGATGTGGAAAAATACGAAGACTCTAACTTTCAAGATCTAATGAAAAGGGCGTTTAGGAATAATTTCTGGCCATTATTAGAGTTAAGTGAGGGGCAATTTCAGATGATTAAAAATATAATCGCTTTTCTACTGGGGTCTATATTAGCCATTAAATTTGGTGCACTGATCTACTGTATTTTAATAATAACATCAATCCCAAGTTTTATTACTGAGTTTAAGTATGGTAAGAGCGTTTGGACGATTTGGGCTCGAGACACACCTAACCAACGCCGGATGGTAAACCTAAAGAGGTATTTTGAATATAAGTCTAATATTATAGAGACTAAGTTACTGCAATCAGGTAATTGGCTCTTAAAATGGATTTATGGCATACTGGAGCAGTTTCGAGAGCAGAATATACGTTTGGAGAAACGAAAATTGTTTTTCATAATGATTTCTGAGCTAGTTTCACTGACCGGATTTATCTTGGCAGCATTTCTTTTTGTAAAAGGAGTTGTAGAAAGTTCGGGACCTATAGGAAATGTGATTTTCGTATTTGGGATACTTACAACAGTAAGATATGCAATATCCGAAATGTTGGTTAATTTGGCTAAACAGTATGAGAAGCATCTGGTAGTAGAAGATATATTAAAAATACTAAATACAAAATCTCGTTATGATCAACAGGGTGCTATTAAGCTTGATTTGAGTTCTCCCCCTACTATTGAGTTTGTAAACGTGAGTTTTAAATATCCATTTTCAGACCAATGGGGTCTTAAAGAAGTAAATTTGAAAATAGCACCTGGTGAAAGAGTTGCACTGGTAGGTGAAAATGGATCAGGTAAAAGTACCTTTGTAAAACTTGTATGCCGAATCTATGATCCCACAGAGGGCAAAATCTTGGTAAATGGGTTTGATCTGAAAGATATAGACCTAAATGAATGGTGGAGTTATTTGGGTGTGATGATGCAGGACTATGCAAACTATAACTTCAAAGTGAAGGATACTATCGCTATAGGTCGTATTGAAGCTAAAGAGGATATGAATGCTATTATTAATGCTGCAAGTATTAGTAATTCAGATTCTTTTATCGAAAGATGGGAGCAAAAGTATTTACATGAAGTAGGGGTTGAATTTGATGGTGTGGAACCTTCTAAAGGACAACGACAAAAACTCTCACTAGCCAAAATTATTTATAGGAAAGCATATTTAACTATACTAGACGAGCCCTGTGCATCTATAGACACATTGTCAGAAATTAAAATATTTGATTCACTCAAAGATTTAAGGCAAGAATCTTCACTAATTCTCATTTCTCATAATTTGTCTGCCATAAATTGGTGTGATAATATTTACGTGTTCTCAAAGGGTTATATCATAGAGCGTGGTAGTCATAGAGAATTAATGATCCAGGATTCTGTGTATGCCAAAATATTTAAATTTCAAGCGGAGAGATTCTCAGATAGTGTCTAGCTAGAACTTAAAACGTATGAAAGAAAATTTCGAATTGTAATACCCCCTTTTAGTAATTTATTTAATCCTGTCTGAAGATCTTTACAGGGTTCATCTTAGCTACCTTCAAAACCTGATAGAACACTGTTGCTAGAAATATTAAAATCAATGGTATTATTCCGTAAGGTATGATCCATACACCTAGCTTGATGTGGTAGCTATACCCTGAAAGCCATGAGCTCATTAAGTAATATGCTATGGGTATTCCTATTATTAATGATAAAAGAAGTTGGACGGCATAATCTTTTAATAGAAAAGCGAAAACTTGAATTGATCCAGCTCCGAATATTTTGCGTATTCCTACTTCTTTCATGCGTTTATTGATTAAGAAAAGAACGAGGGAGTATAAACCTAAACATGAAATTATAATAGACAACGCTGTGAAAATCTTGAAAAATCTTGCAAAGTTATATTCCTGCAAGTCGGTCTCATAAAAACGCTCTTCTAGAAGATAATAATCAAATGGTTGATTAGTATATAACCTTTCCCATAGGTCATTCAATGGCTCGAGAGCTTCGTGTATGCTTGCTGTTTCTTTGGATGAGGAGTTATTAAGTTTGATGGAGAATGATCCTCTGTTATTGTTATAAAGAAATATAGTAGGTTCTATGTTACTCTTTAAAGAAACCTTATGGTAGTCCTTAACAACTCCAATTAGTTCGTAATCTTTTTCTGCTTCTGAATCGTATAGCTTGGTGCCTATCGCGTCTTTAATATTTTCTATGCCGATGGCTTTAATCGCAGTTTCATTTAAAATAGCCCCCCTCTTATTTTTCCAAGGAGCATCTTCCTTAAAGTTTTCTCCTTCTAAAAATTCAATATCATATAGTTCAAGATATTTTTCGTCAATTCCGTTAGTAAATAAAATGGATTTATGATTTCTCTGGCCAGGAGCTACTTCTATTGAAATTTCTTGACGGTATGTTTCTCCAGGTACGGTGGTAGATGAGCTGACCTCCTTTACAACAGAAAGCTCTCGACACTGTTGTTTAAAGCTGTTGAGTCGCTCTTGCTTTCCATCCCAGCCATCTTTTGGAGCTTTTATGATCAACGTGCGTGAAAAGTCTATACCTTTGTCATAATCCTTGATAAAGTTCAACTGTTTTGTAATTACCACTATACCCATAATCAGTATGGTGGAGATCGAGAATTGCATTACTACTAGTACTTTTCGTAATCCTAGATTTCTAAATATTGCGGCAGTGTCTCCTCTTAAGGAGTTGCTCAAATTTTGAGATGTTAGGGAAATTGCGGGTAATATTGAAGATATAAGTGTACCTGCTGCAAATATGCTCAGAAATATTAAATTGATATTCCAGGATTCATTAATAAAGGGTAATAAATGGCCATGTGTAATGTCTTTTAAATGCTTTTCGAATACAAAGTATAATATTGCGACACATGCTATTCCAAGACCATTTATAAGTAAAGCTTCAGTGAAGAGTTGTATGAAAATATGTTGTTTGCTTGCACCCATTATTTTTTTAACGGCTACCTCTTTGGTTTTAATTAAGTTTTGAACACTTGATATACTTATGAAGTTGATCCAAGAGACAATTAATATAACTACACCGACTATTGAGAGAATATAGTCTGTTATAGATATCTGTAGCTTTGTTATTGGTATAAAGGCCATTTCTATGTTACGTCCTTGAGTATTTAGGCCTCCTCTGTATGAAATGTCACTTGCCAGCTTTTTAGCGAAATGCTTATGAGAAACCTCTGGCTTTAGCAGTATATAAGTTTCATAATCAGCATTTTGCCAATATTGATTCGTGTTCGGTTTTTGATTTACAAGTAAAAAATCGAAGTGAATGTTTGAGTTGCGAGGGTTATCTTCTATAACAGCTGAAACAATTGCATCCATTTGATCTCCCCAAGAGGTTTTAAGCGAAAGCACTTGACCGATTGGGTTCTCATTTTTATAATATTTATTGGCAGCTGATTTTGTTAATACAATGGCACTGCGCTGAGATAATGCTTTACGTTCATTTCCATGGATAAATTCATAAGAAAATATTTTAAAGAAATTCGAATCGACCGATAGTATATTTAATTCATTAAATTTAATGAAATTCTGATTATTAGTTTCAGATAACACAAGTGTTTCTGGGTTAGGGTGAATTCTTGTGGTTTCTAGTACTTCCGTGTAATCACTCTTTATAATTTCGGCTGTGTTCCAAAATGTTTTAGTACCTTCAGTAACTGCTCCCATGTTGCTGATTTCCCTTTGCCAAATCACATAAATATTATTCTTGTTTGTGTGAAAATCATCGTAAGAAAGAGAGTAACCTACATATTTAGCAATTACGAATGCGGCAAATGTACCACCTACAAGGCCAATTAGATTCAGCATTAAGTATGATTTGTTTTTTGTAAGACTTCTAATCGCTAATTTGATTTGTTTAGGCAACATAATTTTTATTCCATCTATTTTTGTTATGATAAATGTAGTAAAATATATCATTATATATATTTTATTGTCAATAATATTTGATATGCGTAATAAATAAGATAAAAAATGCCTGTAGCTCTTCCTGAGCTTGTGGTAATAGAAGGTTTAACTAATGTAATAAATTGATATATAAATAACTTCGGAATATTCAAAATTTAAAATATAACTACGTATAAACACTGCGCACTTATGCGCTTAATTTGCATTATCAAAACAGAGCATAATAATGAAAG
>NZ_JAESIY010000024.1 GCF_016757215.1 Fulvivirga sediminis | reverse complement strand
AGTAAATTTAAGTTTCTTTTTTGAACTTAAACTGTTGACCTAATTTTTGGGGTATGATCATACCACCAAAAAATTCGCACACAACCATTAATTCAGGGCAATGCCGTTCTGAACAAAAAGAAAAAAGTTGTGATGAAAAAATAAGAACTGGCAACGAAATCCCGGGATCAAATACCCTGCCTTCCAACCAGGTGGTGCGTCATGAAACCAGAGAAAAAGTGCCAATGCGGGAGGCCGGGGGCGCGGTAGATGCATCCAACGACAACCGCAGCACTTTTCTCAAATTACTATCAGGCCAGCTCTGGAGCATGGCATTGGAGCTTCTTTACAAAGACTGCTATCTATCTCCAAGTCAGTTAGAGGTTGGTGAAAAGCAAATTATGAAATTCTACGAGCCTGTGAGCACCCAGAGTTTAGGTAAAGTCCACCAGCAATATGTATCAAGGATCAAAATGGCAGGAGAGTATATCGCTAAAGATCCTGAAAAGCGATATGTACAGCTGCCTGACAGGTATTTCTCTACACACAATCCATTCGGTTTCCGAGGCACAAAAGCCTGGTATGACAAGAAGAAAAAGAGAAAGGCACAAATTGAAGCAAAATCCATCCTACACAAGCAGCTCACCAGAATTCTTAAAGCCAAAAAGAAGGAAAAAAATAGGGAGTCTCTTAATCTTAAGCTATTCAGGGAATGCGAAGCACAGATTGCTAAACTCAAAGATAGCAGGTCCATACATCGTCCAAAGACTAAATATGGTGTGCGTGCATGCTGTTTTTTAAACTCTCATTAAAAAAACAGGGTGCGTGTGCGTGCGCACACTACTTTTTCATAATCAAAAAAATAGCTTACGTGCGCGCAGGCTATTTTTTTGATATTTTATCTGCTTAGAACTTATTTTTTGACCTGCGTGCACACGCGCATGCATATGTTTTGAAATATCTGAGGCAGTTTCCAGAGCATAGTGTGTACATAATAAATTTGATAATACCAGATTGATAATTTTATTTAAAGTTATGGAGTACTATCATTTACGACAATAAAAATCCCACCTCCTACACAAATTCAGGAATCAAACATAACAAACTTTATTTCAATGACTTAATCTTTAGTAATAGCGAAAACTGTCATATTTTTTTGTACCGAGGCACAATTTTATACCAAGGATATTTACCCATGCCCATTTATATTTACAACATACAATTCTACGGGACTTTAATACCGGCCATTACTTAAAAGTCTAATGCCAGCCCTGCTTTAAAAATCTCAGAGTAAAAGAAAGTACAGTGAATTGAGCCTAAGTATTCAGTTATGCTGCCTTTAAAAAGGCTTGTATATATTGAATGCAAATGCATAATAAAAAACCGCCTGTATAAAGCTAATGCTCTTACACCAGAGCACAAAGATGCTCATATGTAGGCAAACAATCACAGAAGCTGAGCTGACGAGCGAGATTCTGAGAAAGCTATGTATCAGAATTATATCTCATAATAAATATGAGATATGCAAAATGGATCAACCGGAGATTATGTAGACTGATCACCTATATACCGGATAGTAAAAATTTTAATAGCACTCAAAAACCAAAAGAAGATGAAACAACGTCCACCACCATGGATTAACAGAGGATCAACTAGTCAAAATTTGCTATGGTATATTTGCGGCAGCAAGAATTATTTCAATTCTTCTTAGGTGCGATTAGTTTTTTAGTAATTAGTAATTAGTGATCAGTGATCAGTATTCAGTTAGATACTACAACTAACGACAAATATTCTATTAAGAACTACCCCCCAACCCTTTCGCCAGAAAGGAAGCGGGAGGCCAGTCATGATACCGGGGCAGCGTGAGCCATTGGGGCGGCAGGTTTATTATGACTAGACTTTTGGTTACTTTTGGTCGATGCAAAAGTGACAAAAACTCCTACTTCTAACCATTTGCTCATACCAGCAAACCATGCCGCACAGCCCTTCGCGAACCAGACCGCTTTAGGCCAACACACAAGCCTTCGTCTGGTTTCAATTCCTCTTAGGTGCGATTAGCAGAACTAAGACGTGAGGTCAAAATGCGCATTCAAAAATTTCAATTCCTCTTAGGTACGATTAGCAGAACGATTAAACATATATTAAAATGCAAAAAAAAAGAAAATTTCAATTCCTCTTAGGTACGATTAGCAGCAGTGGGATACAGACATACCGCCTATTTACAACAATTTCAATTCCTCTTAGGTACGATTAGCAGCAGTGGGATACAGACATACCGCCTATTTACAACAATTTCAATTCCTCTTAGGTACGATTAGCAGATGTATACATAGAAGCAACTTTAAATGATTCTACAGAATTTCAATTCCTCTTAGGTACGATTAGCAGGATAATGAACCTAAATTACAATTCAATTCTTTAAATTTCAATTCTTCTTAGGTACGATTAGCAGTATATTAAATAGCAAGTTCAATGAAATAATAGCAAAATTTCAATTCCTCTTAGGTACGATTAGCAGAGGCGTGAATTAGATCATGTCTTTTGCTGCCTCCCAATTTCAATTCCTCTTAGGTACGATTAGCAGCGCTACTGGTTTCGGGTTTGGTGCTGATATAGACCAATTTCAATTCCTCTTAGGTACGATTAGCAGAATCAGGAAGCAGCTGAAGAGTTCTATAAAGGCCTTAATTTCAATTCCTCTTAGGTACGATTAGCAGCTTACTCTTCTTAATATAGATGACCTGGTAGAGAATTTCAATTCCTCTTAGGTACGATTAGCAGTTTGTAGGTGGTGAAGGCAACTATGATTTAGAGACATTTCAATTCCTCTTAGGTACGATTAGCAGAGGATGGGCTGATGAGAAATGGGCTGGAAAAATGAAATTTCAATTCCTCTTAGGTACGATTAGCAGGTTATCTTCCTGCCCTGCACCTACTTAACGATTAATATTTCAATTCCTCTTAGGTACGATTAGCAGGCAGGTTTTAATTTCGGAACTTTAGAATAAAAAATAAATTTCAATTCCTCTTAGGTACGATTAGCAGTTGACCTTTTTTCTTACCTGACTGATAGTAGAGCTTATTTCAATTCCTCTTAGGTACGATTAGCAGGCTGTTTGAGTAGCGATAAGAGGTAGGTTTATTGGATTTCAATTCCTCTTAGGTACGATTAGCAGAAATTCATAGTCACCTATAAAGTTATTAGTCATGATATTTCAATTCCTCTTAGGTACGATTAGCAGTGCAACTGAAGGAGATTGGATTATTAAGGGTGTACAATTTCAATTCCTCTTAGGTACGATTAGCAGTTTTAACGAGATAATAGCAGAAAATGATGATCTACAGATTTCAATTCCTCTTAGGTACGATTAGCAGAATTGGTAAAAAGGCAATATGTTTTTGATTACAAATTTCAATTCCTCTTAGGTACGATTAGCAGACATTTTTGGCAAGGAGAACCAGCAAAAGTTATTTTATTTCAATTCCTCTTAGGTACGATTAGCAGTTTGTTTTACGTTAAACATTACCTTATACGTATGTTATTTCAATTCCTCTTAGGTACGATTAGCAGCAGAGGCTGCAATCTCTGTATATGTACCTGATGCCAATTTCAATTCCTCTTAGGTACGATTAGCAGATAGGACTCTGAACCGCATTTCCTTTTATATCTACAAATTTCAATTCCTCTTAGGTACGATTAGCAGTTCGCATTCTTGCCCATCGGGGCTATCTAAAGTTTGATTTCAATTCCTCTTAGGTACGATTAGCAGATCCGTTACAAAAACAGCTATTGTGATTAAAATAACAAGATTTCAAAGAGCTTAATTCCCAAAATTATCGTCGACCCCTGATCGTATGATTTGCCCCGGAGGTTGACGACTTTATAAGTCATTAATTATCAGTACTATAATTCACGAAACACCTTTGCTGTACTTCATTAAATTCTTTTTTCCAGAAGGTCGACGATATTTTAATCATTTTCATGATTGATTCCTAGTCAAAAATCAAGTTAGAATATAAGCCATTACAGACCCACTCATTCTAGTTTGTAAACGCGATAAATCCTTTACAACCAAATTTTGACCTATTTTACTCTAGTAAGTTCATTTTTATCTACTTTAATAGGTGCTAAAGAAGAGTCCATTACCCCAAGCTTTTCATTTCTTATTTTCTCAAAATCAGTATTCCATTGATTAGCCAATTTTGTCCTGATCTCGTCGGAAAGTGGATCAGTCTTACCAGCTGTCAATGATTTGGGATGTGTCTTTCGAATGTATAGAAATTCATCAACATTGGAAATATTCATGTAAAAATAACTTCGTAATAAAAATTGGGTGTCATTGGCAAATTTTCTATTAGTAGAATACCCTCCTACCCTTTCAAAATCTTCCAAGTACATTAATGCTGTCGAATGCAAGAGTGGGAATCCCGTGTGTATATCTAACGCTTCAGACACATTTAAAGGATACCTTATTGCACGAATATGCTTATTGATAACGTCAAATCTTAATTCATGAGAACCAACCATTCTTATTTGCTCATTAAGCGAACCAGCAAGAACATTTAATCTATCAGTACAAGAGAGATCATCAGAATCCACAAACGTGAGAAGACCTCTATCACACTTATTAATTAATGATTCTCTGATCACATACGGACCAACATTGGGAGGATTGGCCTGGTAAAATGAAACCTCAGCTCCCCAATGAGATACTAATTGGTGATCAGTATCCTCTTTATATTCGTCAAATCCAACTAATATGTTCTGCCTATTAAACTCTGACTTAAGCTGACAATTCAAGCAGCTATTCAAATCCTTACAATCTCCTTTATGAGGTATGATCACATTAATCAAACTCTCCTCTGAAATCTTCCTTATCGGCTTCAATGGTAATTGCCTTACCTCTAATTTTTCTGGCGAAACCGCTTTATTATACACGAGATGTAACAGATAATAAGCCCACTCATCAACACCATGATCTTTATAACTACAGTAGTGAATGTTGAATATTTGAGATGAGCAAATGAAACTTCGTACAGGTCCATGATCTTGCCCATTTACCTTTGGTGGCTCCTTTCTGTCTGTAAGAAAAATGACGAAGTCTTCTTTAAAGTACAAAGACTCACTTTCGAGGACATCGTCAACATGCGGAAGTAGCTCTCCTTCTAAAACGATGACATAATCAAAATTTACTAATTCTGATATCTCCTTCAACGGCTGCCATATTTTAGTGGTATCTTCTGCCAGACCAATAAATGCAAAACCTTTGTCTATAATATACTCTATAATCATATTTTCAGAGAACTTGCATTCATACTAAACATCTCCAAAACACCATCCTTAAAAATAGGCTGGCCATCAGTCTCATTAGAAATATTTGCCTCATGAATGACCTGTAACCACATAGGTTCCCCACAAAATTGCCTAGTCATAACCCCATCCTCAGGCTTTTCTGCGAAATACCTGTGATCTTTGTAAAATACAGTTTTGAAAACGACATTAAAATTTAGTTTCTCTATAAGACTAATAAAGGGATTACTTTCATTAAAGGCATAATAGAAATTATCGCCTCTAATCTCCCACTGAACGCCCTCGAGCAAGTTTATTGCTTCAATCTTTTGGCCATCAAAACCACTTTGAATATTGGCCATGGCCTCCTGATGGAAAGCATCATCATTATCTATTCTCGTTGTAATTAGATGTTGAGTATTCTTCTGTAAGTGGGAAGAAATATCCTTTTGAAGGGAGGCTATAAACACTTCCATTCCCTGGATGTAACGTGGAAAAATAAAAGGATTCTCTTGTCGGATTACTTTGAAACGCTCGCGGACTTCGTCACAAGTATCAATATCGAAATAGATTAGCCATTTAAAATTTTTATTCGTTTGATTTTGGATTGAAGGCAAACATATCTGCTCAAACAATTGGAGTCTATGCTTTGTCCATGAATCATCTCTCACTGTTACTCCTGACTTATCAACCTGCCAGGCCTGATTCTTTACATTAAAGCGCGTGATTAGAAAATGTTCAAATTCAATCCCCATTGATTAACTGGCTCAGTAATTTAAAACATTGCCCATCACAGGACTTACAGGTTTATAATCTTTCAAATATGATGCGATATTGTATCCCACTTTATCTCCATACAATTTTTGACCGTTTTCAATATCAAGGATTTTTTGTTCGTGAAAGATCAACTGCAAACTTTTTTTAATGAACTCGGCACTTACAGGAGGAACCAGCACATTGGTAGTACTAAAATTTATAGTCTCCGGTCTGTCAGTATTCCATCTATAAGTAGCACACCTAACTCCCAACACATGACTTTCCTCTTGAAGTCCTCCGCTATCGGTGTATATTCCTATACATTTTTCTGAATTGATAAACTCGATAACCTGGGAATATTCAGGCCATAGTGGGGTAACCTGCATTCCTTGCCGCACAGCCTGATCAAAAAGATTTTCAAAACCATACTGATCGAGCGCTGCTTTTGCTGCATTAGTCATTACAAACACAACTTCCCCCCCTTCTTCCATATAGCTGATAAGCCCTTCCAGTAAAATTTTCATTTCAGCTGGCTTCATATTTTCTCTCCTATGAAAATCTACTCTTAACCATCTTCCCTCGTTTAAAAAAGGATATTCTTCAAATACAGACTTCTCAGGTTTTACACTCTTAATTTTATCAATCGCATCACTACTGAGCGAACCACTTAAAACAATTGTCGATTCATCATAACCTTCGCTTACTAGATTTTGCCTATTGACATGCTCCGGTGCAAATAACAATTGACAACCCACAGAGGCAATCCTTGTATCAAATCCTTCTGGAAAAGGTGCATCTTTAACCATCTTCCAAGCACAATTATTCTGCATGGCAAGTACATCTTCCACATTACCGTTCCAATCTAATACAGGGCGATATGAGCGAAGGCCAGCCTCCACATGCACACTGGTGCCACCCTCCTGCATATACCAAAAGACAGGAACAAGTCCTGCCGTAGAAGTGTCTCCTGACACTACTGGTATAGCCTGATCTTTAAGCCCAAATTCATTTAATAGTTCATATAACCAATTGATGCGATTGGCTAAAAGTGGCGTCCTGGCAGTAAGTGTACTCTGTACTTTTAAATAAACAGAAATATGACTTGAAAAACCAAGTTCATGCTGGGCGCTGGTAAGGTTTTTATCATAGTGTTGCCCTACATCAATAGCCAAAAAAGGAACATCATACTCATTCATACCATGAATTAAACTGGCCAGTTTAATATAGCACGGTTTGGTACCTATGAAAATCAAGTACAATGGCGACTGCTTCTCATTGGCCTTTTTCACCTGTTCAGTAACAATGTCCTTATTATAGTATGGTTTAATTTCAGTCATGAATAAGTTCTTCTTCAATCAAATCAATATATTCTTTATCCTCTTTCAGACTACCTTCTAATATTCCTAAACGATAGTTGATAAGACAAACCTGAAAATTTCGTTGTTCATTTTGCCTTTTAAAGTCAAACTCTGGCGTAATATATCGGACATCATCATCATGGGTCATATGCACAGCCATGCCCATCGATTCTCTCTTCAAATCATTTTTCAATTGTAGTCTGGATATCAAGTCAAGATCTTCCCATCCCCAACCTTCCAGCTCCGAATTATAGCCTCCTACATCTTCCAGTGCCTTTTTGGAAAGAGCGATTATGCCCGGACCACTTCTACTACTATCCAATAATCCCTTACGGTTCATTTCTACCAATGCCGTATTACCATTAGCGGCCTTAAATTCAATAAAATTACCAATTTCTACCAGCTCGCAGGCTTCAGGAAATTCTTCCGGCTCAGGCTTTTCCTCAAGTATTCTTTCCAGAGTAACGAACGCATTATTCCCCAGAGAGTCTTTCAGACACTGAATATCAAGTTTACCTAATATCACATCTGTGTCCAGCACCATAATATTCTCTCTGACAGACTTGTGAATCCCTAAGTTCAAAGTAAGGGACTTGTTGAATCCCTGGTATTCAAAATGAAGGATACGCACTGAAAAATCTATCTCCGCTGAGTCTACCAGTTCACGTACGCGTTGCCTATTGCCTCCACAATTGACAATAATAAAGCCCGGCTCTATTCCTTTTTCAGCAAAAAATGTACTATTATCCTTGAGGCAACGTGAAAGCTCCTCCCTGTCTTTCCACGGTATTATTATATCTAATGAAATCATTTGTCAATTTTAGTTATTGCCAGAAGACCATTTTGAAGCCACTTATTAATAAGATCAGTGGAGACTCCCTGATTGATGGCCTCATGATAAGTCAAGCCTTTTTCACCAATCTTATCCAACAAGGCTCTATCTCCATTTATAGTATAAGTGGCTGGCCAGGTAGGGTCATCAAGCTTGATGGTTTCATCATCTAGCTGTGTCCAGGGGTATGCAGTATAGACTTTGCTACCTGGAACAAAATCAGCACAATTCTGGCTTACATAATGAGAAACTACCTCGTAATACATCTCCCAATGAGTACCACTCTTTGTAGCTGGTAATGATGTATCAGAGAGTTTCACGGCATCACCGCGGTTTACCTGTATACGCTGAGTATTCTTATCATCATAATTGTCAATACTTTTTCTTGCAAAGTCCACAAGCGTACGGGCACAATGCTCGTAAGTAAATCCAGCATCAATATGATTGATACAAGCTTCCCTTACTTTCATTTTATCCTCCCCTGATAGTTGCAGTAATTGCAAAGCTTTGTCAATCCCAAGAGACTCATCGGTACGAATACCATTAGTAGTTACCCAAGTTGGCATAACGAAGCCTGTTACTCCATCCTTTATGGTATCCTTAAGACCTCCATAAGCACTACCAATCACCGCCACCCCACAAGCCATAGCCTCAACTGGAACATATCCGAAATTTTCATCTAAAGAATGCGTTGGGTGAATCAAAATATCCAATGCATTGTAACAGCAGAGCAACTCTTCGTCGCTAAGCTTCGCAGGTAGCATAATCACCTGTTCTTCAATACCAAGATCAGATATTAAATCCTCTATATACTGAGGGTAGGTATCAGTTACATAATCCAAAACAGGATAATCAACCCAAAAATTGCCTACAATTAAAGCCTTCACATCCTTACTATCTAGCTCCTTAGCTATCTGTGCAAATAAATGAAGAAATCTATGCAGGTTTTTCTGAGGTAATAATCGGCTGATGTGCCCTATCAACACGGTATCTTCAGGAATGCCTAAAACATCACGAGCCACCGATTGATCCATTGGATTAAATAAGTCCTCATTGACCGGAAGTGGTAAATAATAAAAATTTGGGCGTACCTCACCACACATGCTCTCAAAGATCTCAATATCAGAATGACAATTTACTATGATGCCATCACAATCCCTGAGGTTCGGTAGTTGTTCATAAAGAAAATCCTGATTAAGAATGGCTCCACCATGAGCACAATATATTACCGGGCATGAAATTTTACCTGCAACTTCCCAACCTATGTTACCTGCAAAATTTAAAAGAAGGTCAATGTCATATGCTTCAACTTGTTGTATATTATCGATAAATACCAAGTCAAAATCTTGTTGTAGAGCATCAATATAGAATCTTCTCGTACGATCTACACTTACCCAAGCATGTTTACCACCACCGGTTATCCCAATTTTGTTCTTCAAGGTTTATAATGTTTAGTCGTTAAGCTGCAAATCGTTTTGGGTTAAATTTTGGTCAAAAACACTTATTTCTTTGATCAAACAAGCTCCCTCAACTGAATCGCAGTTTTCAAAATATGCTTTAATTTCTGACGTATTGTTCCTCTTAAAAAGAATTAATAATTCTTCAATTTCTTTGTAATCACTAATAGCCACACCTCCCCAAATGTTATCGTGGGCAATGTTCATCCCGAGTGGAACAGGCTCGGCATAAGAAGAAATATCATGAAAATCATGATGAATAAGAATGACATCTCCTTCATACAAAACAACAGGAGACCTGCCTGAAACTGCCTTTTGTAAAGCACTTTGAACTTGAAGGTTATTAAAAAAACAGCCTTTCTGAATAAATACAATAGCCTCAGTATTGTTCTTATTTTTAATTATACCTTCCAGATATTGCGCATCCGCTTGAAGATGTTCTTTACAATCAATCGTTGTTTTAATCACCGATAGCGATAATTCCGCTCCTAAATTATCTACCTCGATAACTAAGGATTGTTCTTCTACCCGTGTCTGATTGAACTTATCTGAATTTCCTTTCAATATACCGCTATAACAAATCCAATTAATGAGTTCTTCTTCGCTGTAGGCATCAATTCTATTGCAGATTTCTATATTAGCATTATATGAAGTAGTATCAGGCTCATTTCGTTCGTGCCAGAGATGATAAGCCGTTCCTGATACTGTGGTCCAGTCCAGCCACTTATATATCTTCCATGTCATAAAATTATCCTCACCACCCCATCCGTAAAACTCTTCACTCCATCCACCTACATTATCAAACGGCTCCCGTGTCATCATCAAGATTCCTCCTGCGAAATTAATAAAGGACCGTCCTTCTCTATGGTCATTTTTTGGGTACGTGGAACGAGCCTGTTCAGATTCGTCAGAAGAAAGGTCTACCACCGTAGCATAAGGGGAAACCGCATCATATTTATCTAGCAGGGAAATACCTTGCAATAAATTATCATGATTAAGTAAAAGATCTGCATCTGCAAACACGAGATAATCCGTAGTTGCCGCTTCTGCCCCTACATTAAGAGCCCAACTTTTATTAAAGAGATAAGGACTATAAATGTAAATTTTGGTTACCCATGTCTCCTCAAGGTGCAACTGTTCCTCTTGTCCTTCTTCAACAACTATTACTTCTGCATTTAAGTCTTTGAACCATTGAATTACTGTAATTAGATTTTTATAGTGACCCGAATGGTTTCTATAGGGGATAATTATCGAGAATAATGGCACCACGACTTTTGTCATTAATATTAATTGAGTGCTTTATATTCTGACAAAACCTGTTGATTTGGTTCTGGCTCTTTTCTTAACCAGTCTATACGATTTTTAGTGTTCCACCTATGTAACCATGAGAATCCCCACTTGCCTACATAAGGATCTTTTTGCTGGTAGATATCGTCTTTCATCACTTCGCTAAGACTTACAATAGTATACCCTCTATCTTGAAGTAGTGCTACTAACTGCGGCATAACATCAGCGTGTAATTCATTCACGTGACCAAGAAAAATATGCGGAATGTGTTTACCATGAACTTCAAGCGCCATCTTTTCAAAAAAAGTAAATAATGTATCTGTATGATCAAGATATTGCTGCTTTATTTTTTCCATTTTTTCTACATTTCCTTCCCCTTTAGCTCTTTTGTACAGGGCATTAAAAATGTAATCAGAACTCTCAACAGTAAAAGGAGCAATTGTATAACCCTTTTCTGCCAAAAATTGCTCGAATGATGCCTTTGAAGATGAATCTGATCCTGCTGAGTTAAACGGAAACCGAAAGTACTGCAGCTGCTTACCAGTATGATCTAATATCATCCGGGTAATTAATTCTCCTTTTAAAACCTCCGCCTTGAAATCTTCTAGTTTGGTATCATGAAATGACGGATGGCTGAATGTATGATTACCCAGATCCAAAGCTTTTCTACTGGCCCAGGCATTCAGAATTTCGGTTCTTCTATCAATCTCACCGGGTACATAAAGACTTTTCTCATTTACAAAGCCCGTCACAGGAATATTGAATTTATCCAGGTGACTAAGCAGTTGATCATTGATCTTTTCTATCTCATCAATGGTATATTCTGATGAGCCTGCCACGATGAGATCATCCAGAGTTATTGCAACTGTCTTATTTTGACCGATCGCGGCACTACTAATCATCACGTATAAGAGTAATATATATATTTTCCTCATCATTAAATTAGTCATAATTCATAAGAATAGTTTGATTTCAATTTTACCTGATCTAGTGGCAGGTGTCGCTCTACAGCACTTAACACCTCTTCTGGCTTGATATATTGCATACAACTCTGACCATGGATACACGATGAACCAAAATAACAATCACACCCCTGATCGGGCTGAATAATTTCCCCCAGATCAAATAAGTCAAACTCATGTGGATTGAATATGTTATTCATTAAGATCAGCTTCCGGTCTAGTGCCAGACTCAAATGCATGGCCATAGTGACTTGAGTCACTACAAGATCACACTGAGCGATAAGGGCGATAAATTGCTGTACGGAAAAGTATCCCGAATAAAATGATCCGGTGGATTGCTTTAGGGCTAAATTATTCTCATGTTCATCTTTGCCTCCCAATAAAACACAATAATATCCTTTATCCTGAAGAGATTTAATCAACGATTCCCAATATTCTACTTTCCATTGACGTGTAGGCCATCGCTGGCCAGCACCAGTATTAAGACCAACTATGGGATAATCAGTCTCTTTCTTCAAGGTTTTTTCCCAATGATTAAAGTAGTCCTTATCAACATCTAATATGTATCTTTCATCAGTATAATCAAGATGACAAATAGAAAAAATCTCATCGATATAGGATGCTGTATTTTGCTTTGACAGCTGATCGAACAAGCCTGTCAATAATTTAGGTTCAGCCGCAGGAGTTACAGGGGCAATTCCATTATCCCATGTAAATCCATATTTTTCATCAGCCATCACTTGCTTAAGTATTATGCAAGCCTCAGGTTCTTTATCCAAGTTGATGGCGATATCATATTTAGTGTGTGTGACTTCCATAATTTTTCTGGAATTCATCGGTATAATGTGATCAATCCATGACTTGGGCAGAACATCGGTAAAATCACTGATCCAAGTAATATGGCACCCCGGATAGAGCTCCTTATACTTTCTAAGTAATGGCGTTGTTCTGATAACATCACCAAGAGCACCCAATTTTATAATGAGGATTCTCTTAGTTATCCTAGAATACACTTGACATTCAGAACAGGTATGTCCCTCCTGTTTATTGGGTACACAAGGTATGTGGCCTTTATAATATGAACAGTCTCTTTTTACGCTCTCCCAATTCATAGAATGCCTTACTCTAATTTCAATTTGTAAACCGAATATTATGAAACAGCAGCTTCCTGAAGCTGACTAAAGTGGTTTTCTAATTTTTGCTGAATCAATGGATAACTTACTTCCACAAATTTCAGGAAGGCTTTGGCAGTAGTATCGGCACCGGCGTTGTATGGAAGGTCTATCTTAACCCGCCCTTTACCATGATACCAATCATGATCTTCTATCACCTCGTACTCAGAAAATTCCTCAGAAAGTACATCTTTTAACTCTCCCAAAGAAGCCTGCAAGAACTTAACCTCTTCACTTTCTAAGTGAAATTCAAGGCCAATTTTTTCGGAAGAAGATTCATAATCAAGAAGTTCAAAATGCACAGAACGTGGCCACCCCTTAGGTAATACCCTACGAAAATGAGGAAATTTACTACGAAGCATAAATTCCTTAGAAGGTGAAAGTTCTTCATATTCGTCAATGATCTCCTGCAAATAATCATTAGTTGCTTCTGAAGGTGCAGATAACTTAAAAACTTTAAGCCCTACAAGTCGCTCACTTTCCTCTATCTCTTGCTCAGTGAAAGATATCGGCTGAAGCTTATTAAAGTCGACTGTATAGTTTTTTAACATTTCCCAGTCCATAGCTTCACCTTTTTCTTCTCTCTCAAGAATTTCCATTAAAAGCGTAACTGAACGTCTGTAATGTCCAATTCCTAAAAAAGCCTCACTAAAAGAAAGTGAAGGAATATATTTTGGAAATAAAGTATTTAGCTGATTAATCACCTTAATAATAGCGTTACGATGCCCATTAGACATTTCGAAACCTAGTAGGTGTGCAAAAGTAGCTAGTTCTATAATATGTCCAGCATAGTATAGGTGGTTTTCAAAATAATCTCTAATCGCCATTACCTCACGAAGTTCGTAAGCTACACTATCCTCTTTTATATCGTGTTTTTCGTCAATTGCCTTTATGGCCTCGTCAAGAATAATGGACAATAAATAGATCATATTCAACTGTCCTTCCAGGAAGTACGGGGCAATTTCTTGATATGATTCGAAGCCATTTATACGTGTAGATATGGCACATAGGCCTTCTGTTAAATGAAACTTACGGCAAACACGGAAGGTACCTTCTACATGCGTGGTGGTAGCCCATTCCATGAGTTCTTCCAAATCTGCATTATCGCGATCCCGAAATTCGAAAGGTTTAATATCCTTTTTGTCTTCAAGAAATGATAGCGCAAACAATAGATGACCTAACTCTTCGCCATCTTTATGATTGATATAACGACTATTTTCAGCTACCTCAGCTAAGGTATGTTGTCTTTTCCCAAACTTCTCACCTCCATCTATCCCAGCCATCACTGAATAAGCAAAACTTTGCCAGGGGTGGAAGTCTCCTTCCGGTAGGCACTGTAATATATGAGGACGGTTCTTATCATCGTAATGAACAAAATCCTCGAAGTAATCTAATAAATGTTCATTATTTACTGCGGCATTACCCCATCCATTAATTATATGACATAAGTTAGGTAAGCTATCCCGTTCAATTATTTCCTCAAGATTAGTCTTCATCAATCTCGAGGATAAATGATTAACGGATTTTGCACTCTCCCAATCCAGTTGCTGCCTTTCCTTCTCAAAATACTCCCTTGTATCTTCAAAAATTCTTTCCGCCCTCTCAGAAAGGTCTAAGGGCCACCAAAAATTGCTCATATATTAAATCTAGATATTTGCGTATATTTTTATTTTCAGCAAATTGCCATGCAGAAGATTTTCAGCAATTTGCATTTAACCTCTCCCTGAGATATGGCATTCAGGTCGATCTAAGTGTAAATCCTATAAAATTAGTACAGGTGGCAAAACCACCTGTACCTTTGAGACTGATAATAAATTATAAATGCTCATATTCACAGCAACCTTGAGTACAACATCCTGCGATGATGTAATCTCTGCTTTTGAATCCACCTTTAAGGTTAGCCTGTCCCATTTTGGAAATCATCATATCCTTAACTTTTTGGATATCCATTTTTTTCTTGCTCATAATAATAATTATTTTAGTTAGTAAAGTGTTAAAACTAAATAACTGCAATCATAATAACAATATTAATACAATAATTATTAATTTTTTTAATTAGCTTTCATTAAAAAACCATATCACAACCCACTAACCACCTATAAATGTGGCACTTACAAATTCACCTATATCACGTACATTTTTCTTCCAACAGTTTTGAGATGGTGGCATTAACTACCCTAGCTATAGCCGGCATTTCATGATGAATAAAGAAATGTCCTCCATTATACTCATGAATTATACAACTTCCCGAGGTATACTCTTTCCAGCCCAAAACTTGCTCCTCGTTGAGATCGTCTTCTTTTCCTGTAAAAACGGTGATATCGATATCAGATTGTTTAAAGCCGGCTATATCAGGTGAAGTTTCTGCAATCCTGAAGTCATTTTTCAACAAGGGTAGAAAGAGCTCTAATAATTCCGGATGTTCAAAAAACTCTGGAGGTGTGCCGCCAAGTAAAAGGATTTCATCTTTAAACTGCTTTTCATCCATCTTATGATATTTTTTCTGATCAAGTCTATTCACTTGTATTGCCCCTCTTCCCGAGAAGAACAAATGACTCGGAGTTATACTCATTTTATCTTTTAAGCGAACGGTTAGCTCATGGATCAACAAGCTTCCCATGCTGTGGCCAAAAAAGGCAAATGGAGCGGACTGAACCTGTGGTGCTACAATTTTATAGATATCATCTACAGCGTCTGCCAGACCTGAATATAAATCATCGCCTATTCTTCTACCTCTGCCTGCCAGTTCTATAGGTATAAACTCGATATCATCATGTATAAGCGATTTTAGTCCATGATAAATATTTGCTGAACCTCCTGCGTATGGAAGGGCAAATAGTTTTATTTTACTCATCTAATAAATGAAATTTAAAATTAAATTAATCGCAGCGAGTTATATTCCCATCTGCAGCATTATTCCTTATTAATTAACGTCCTGATTAATTAACGTCCTGTACCAAAACGTCCTCTACCTTATAATTATTGGACACGAATGAAGGACTTCCCGTATAGAGCTTTAGAATTTTATCCGCCATGTTGAAATAATGATCATCATGTGTAATCGCTATGACGATTTTATTATTCCTTTTCATCTCCGGAATCAATTGTCTATAAAAGAAATTTCTATATTCAGGATCCTGATCAGCAGCCCATTCATCAAAAAGGTATATGGGATGATCTTCGAGATAGCATTGCAGAAGACCTAATCTTTTTCTTTGCCCCGCAGAAAGCTTGGTGGTACTAAAATGTCCATCCTTTATAGTGACCTTCCCCGTTAAACCCAGCAGCTTCAAATATCGTTCTACCTCATCTTCCTTATTTGTAAGGTCTACATTATAAATTTTATCAAATAAATGCATAGGACTAAAAACAGCAGAAAAATACTCTCCTATATTTTTAACTTCCTTACCATCCACTAATATATGCCCTGAACTTCCAGCATAAAGCCCTGTCAAAAGCTTGGCAAAGGTAGTTTTGCCACTTCCATTGCCACCTATAATGAATAGCGCCTCTCCCTTTTTAACTGACAAATCTATAGGACCAACTTTAAATGGCTTAGAATCTACAGCTGCCTGATATTCAAATGAGAGTGACTCAATTTTCAACTCGTCTACTGACGTAACAGGCTCGCGAAGTGCTGAGGCTGCCCAATCATAATTAGCAGGGATCTCATTAAGAAACTTTTGTATCCTTGTCCATGCGATTTTTAATTGAACTATTGATGGGGCCGCACTTAATAATTCATTGATAGGCCCTATTAGGTACAATAAAATAATGACAAAATTGGTAATCACGTAGTTCTCAATTCCAGGCATTAGGCTTGGCAAAACAATGGCTACAACACCCAAAACCAATATTAGCGAGGACTCGCCAATGAGGAAGGCATTAATAAAGTTGATTTGTGCCGTGTATATTTTAGTCTTAAAATCTCCTGTAGTTTTTTCTATATCAGCATGATAGCCCTTCTTTTTACCATGATGCAGAGATAACTCTTTAAAACCTTCTACCAATCCGGTAATTTGCCACATAAATTCATCACGCGTATCTCTGGCGATTTCCAAATGCCCCTGAGCCCTTCTGCTTACAAAATAGTAGAAGGTGGTAATAGAAACGATAAGAGTTAGCGTCAACATAGTAGCCCAAAATGCTACAGTTGCCATGTAAAAGAATGCTCCACCTATTGTGATTGTATTCCGGATAATTGTCACGATCATACCTGTGGAGTTTCCAACTACAGATACATCATCATTGAGCGTAGCATAAACCCTTCCCTTTCTTAGTTTCTCGAAGTTTTGGTATGAAGTTGAAAATATCTTCGAGATCATTTCCAGCCTTATCTCATAAATAAGATTTTGCGTAACTCTGACAATTTTAGTTTGCACATGTTTTCTTCCTAAAACATAAATGCTCATAGCTATTAGAAAATAGAATACCAAGTATTCCAAATCCATAACATGTCTCAATGAGGAAGTAATAATAAAAATCACTACCATATTTGAAATACCCGTAATAATACTGAAAAGGACAATTTTCGGTAATTCCCTCTTTACTTCGTTGGGCTCAGGAAAAAGTTGTGCTACAAAAAACACAATATAACTTAAAATCATGGATATGATCAGCAACGAGACCATCGTACCAAAGCTGAATGGCATCCATACGCTGATGGTATCCCAATTAAGGTTACCCAATGCCTTTGGGAGCAAATAGATGACAAACAAAAGAGGTATACAAAAAGTTACTGAAGCCAGGCTGCTTAAGATTATCCGTACTGTTGGAGCTTTAAAATGTCTTTTACCCTTACTTATATCATAGATCGTTTTACCTAGAAACACAGTCATGATCAAAAGATATATGCATAATATAATGGACACTACAGAAAAGGCTTTGTCGTCACCATTACCCTCGGCCATTACTCTTTCTTCATCAGGCTCCTCTCCCTTAATAATATTTAAAGCCTGATAGGCAATTTCGCTCATCATCTCATTTTTAGAATTACTAAGTATGGCGATAGCAATTCCCTCCTCTGGCAATAATGATATATGACTGCTGTAGTTTGGATTTTGTCCATGATGAAATACTCTTTTATCTCCTCTTAGAGATACCTCCCAACCCATGGCATAATATGAAAGATTAGTAGGAGCCACTCGATCATCTGCCATATGAGACTGATGTATCTGCTCAGATAAATCATTGGATATCTGGCCCAATTGAATTCTCAACCATCGCGCCATATCATTGGCATTAGAGATTACATAGCCAGCGGCATTATTACCTCTGTAGACAGGGGCCTGATAGGCTTTTGATTGAAAAAACGAACTCTTATAGCCGACCGTCATTTTTGCTGAGTCCTTAGGTATACCTATGCTGGTATGAGACAATCCTAATGGATTGATGACATTCATTTCCAGAAAATTTTCAAAAGTATTTCCTGTGATTTTTTCTATTACAAGTGCCAGCACATCATAATTGATAGTCGCATACTCAAACGCTTCTGACGGTTCAAACCTTAATTTCTGTCCTTTTAGTGTTTCTACCGTACGAAGTAATGCTTCTTCATCATCAGCCTCTGGAATATCAGCAATGGTCTCCCAAGGAATACCACTGGTATGGTGGAGCAAATCTCTAATAGTCACGTCTACCGCCTTATCGGCATAAGTAAATCCAAGCCATGGCAAATGATTGGATACATTGTCGTCTAAGCTCAGTTTCCCTTGATCAATCAATTTCAATACGGCTAGAGAAGTAAAAGCCTTACTCAAAGAACCTAATTGAAAGAGACTTTGACTATCCACTTTATCACGCGTTTCGAGGTTTGCGTAGCCAAAGGGTTCAATAATCGTTGATTCTTTATCAACAATTATTATGATCATCCCGGGAATATCAGCCTTGTCCTTTTGCTCCTGAACCATAGCCCGTAGGTCTTGGCTATATTCCTGAGCCTGAAGGGCTGAGGCAATAAATTGGCCTAATATCACGGCCAAACAGCCTAATATGTTAATGCTATTTTTCACTTCTAGTTTGTTAAAATTTTACCAAGCTCATGTTCAATTATTGCTAAGCTATCCGAATTAAGTATAGCCCAGTGGTTTGTATCTAAAGAATATTCTTTGATCAAACCTTTGGTGTAATTGCTCCAATCAAATTCTGATTCATTAGTCTTCTTCCATTCCATCATCTGTTGAGCTATGAAGTGTGAAATGGGGAATGCAGGCTCTATATCAATCTGAGGATGATACTCAAAAAAAATATGAGCGCTATAAACAGTAAGAAATCCCTTCAATTGATTTTCAGAAACCTCTATACCACTGTCCAAAATGCTTGAGTGTATTTTGGCAAATTGATGCTGAGGTTCGAGACCGGCAATATCGTCAAGCTTTAGATTAATAGATTTTCCGTACATCAGGCCATAAACTCCTGCGATGCTGTGAAGTTGTTCATCCTCATTCCGGAAAGGGTTTCGCTGTTCTACATTGGGAGCTGTAGCATCAAACAATATCAAATGCTCGACTTTATATCCCCTTTGTATTAGACGCAATCCCATCTCATAAGCGATGCTACCTCCAAAAGAGTATCCACCTATAATGAATGATCCATCATGAGGTTGTTTCAGTAATTCTTGCAAATACTGCTCTGCCATTTCCTCCACTGTCGCCAATGGTTTAGATAGCCCCTCAAATCCTTGGGCCTGAAATGCATAAACGGGTTGATCTTGCCCAAGGCGTTTCGCCAGAGGATAAAAAACCATCGGACTACCTCCTCCTCCATGAACAAGATATACCGGTCTTTTCGACCCATTTTTATTGATTGGTATAAGTACATCTGATTGTTCTTCAGATTCTCCATCCATCATCATCTCCATTTTGTGTGACAAAGAGCGAATATCCGGACATTCGAACAACGCTGCTATAGGTAATTGTATATAAAGTACCTTTTTCAGCTTTGCCATTAATCTCACTGCCAGCAATGAATGACCTCCCAATTGAAAGAAATTATCATCAATGCCCACTGTTTCTTTATCCACATTGAGTACATCTGCCCAAACATCTACTAACAAGCCTTGGAGTTTATTTTGAGGTGACTCGTAATTCTCCTTAGCCTCTAATTCAACTGCAGGTAATGACTTTCTATCCACTTTCCCATTGATAGTAAGTGGAATATGATCCAATACAATAAAATGAGATGGCAACATATATGAAGGTAGCATCCCTTTCAACTGGTGGAGCACTTCTTTTTCTCTATATCCCTGAGAAGGCACAACATAGGCTACCAATACCGTATCTCCTGCTGTTTTTTCATGTATGTCTACAACGCACTGTAATACTCCCGATACATCCTGCAAAGCAGCCTCTATCTCTCCTAATTCAATCCTAAATCCTCTAATTTTCACCTGGTTATCAGTCCTTCCTAGATATTCCAGTGAACCATCCGACAACCATCTTACTATATCTCCGGTTTTGTATAACCTTCCATCTTCGAGAAAAGGATTGGCTACAAACTTCTCCTGCGTAAGCTCTGGCTGATTCAAATATCCCTTAGCCACACCTGCACCGCCAAGATATAGCTCTCCCGAAATACCAACAGGCATCAAATCCATATCATCCCCGATAACATATGCCTGAACTCCTGACAAAGGATAACCTATTACATTACGCTGAAAAGACTCAACATTTTGCAGACAAATAGCATCAATAGTAGTTTCTGTTGGCCCATAATGGTTGTTGATCTGTACATGAGGAAGCGCATTCTTGATTTGTCTGATAATTGTGGCGTTTAAAGACTCCCCTCCTATACATATCAATCGTAGTTTCGACAGATCCTGATCCTCAGCAAAATATTCAACCAAACCTGACAACTGACTCGGCGTGCCCTGAAGTACGGTCACCCCTTCCTGAGCAATTAGTGGTGCCAGCAAAGCAAAATCACGTGCTTGTTCTTCGCTAGGTATAATCAATGTCCCTCCGGCATAAAGCGTGAGAAAAATTTCGAGAACAGAAACGTCAAAAACAAAATTTGTCGACAGACAAGCCACATCATCTGCTGTAAAAGATAGTAATTCTACCTCTTCCTTCAACCTTGACTCCAGACTTGCATGTGATATAATCACCCCTTTAGGGACTCCAGTGGTTCCCGAAGTATAGATAACATAGGCTGTATCCTCACAATTGATCTTATTTTCAGGTTTGCATGTAGGTTCACGAGAAATATCGATATCACCAATAATTAGCTGGTCGGTATTTGCCAATAATTCTCGATGTTGATCTGTTAAGAATATCGATACCTGAGTATCCTCCAAAATATACCTGACTCTTTCATCAGGGTATTTGTTATCTACTGGCACATAGGTAGCTCCGACTTTCAATATTCCCAATATACCAGCTATGAGCTCCGATGAACGCTGCATGGAGATAACGACCATATCACCTGAACTGACACCTCGTTCTGATAAAATAACTGCCAAATTGGTAGAAATATGATCAAGGGTTTTGTAACTAATATTTTCTTTACCAAAGCGAATCGCAGTACTCTCGGGATTATTTTTAACTCGCTGATCAAACACATCTAAAAATGTCTGATCAATTGATCCCGAAATAGGTGGTGCATTAAATTCGTGAAGAATCTGATCCTGCTCTTGTGCTGGTAGTAGGGATAATTCTTTTACAGGGATTTCTGATTGACTTACTATCGATTCCAGTAAGGTTTCGAATTGATCCAACATCCGTAGCACTGTATCTTCCCTGAAGAGGTCAGAACAATACTCAAAAGTTATCTGCAGTCCCCCATTACTTTCTGCGGCAATAAGGCTCAAATCGAAAAGAGCATTTTCTCTTGAAACACCCATGCTCTGGATAGCACTGTTTTTCTTTGCTGATTGATCTGCCGTAGAATTGATCAGGCTAAACATGACCTGAAATATTGGATGCCTGCTTGTGTCTCTATGTTTTTCGACACGCTCTACTATTTTCTCAAAAGGCACATCCTGATGGTCATACGCTGACAAGGTAGTATCCTTAACCTTCTTCAGTAGATCAAGAAAATTTTCATCTTTATTAACGTCTGTTCTGATGGCCAGGGTATTCACAAAAAAGCCGATTAAAGGCTCTATCTCTTCTTGCTGCCTATTAGCTACCGGACTACCAATGCATATATCATGCTGCTTGGTATATCTGTTTAAGAATATTTTAAATGCAGCAAGCAATGTCATAAAGAGTGTGACATTCTGTTGCCTCATGACATTAGCTAATTGATCGCTTAATGTAGTAGTAAGACGTTTTGACGCAAAAGCCCCACGAGTACTCTGCATTGCCGGTCTCGCAAAATCTGTAGGCAGATTCAATGGTGAAACTCCACTTAAAATGGACTCCCAAAATTCTAATTTTGCCTGCAGTACTTCGCCTTTCAGTCTATTTCGCTGTTCAATAGCATAATCAGCATATTGAATTGGTAATGGTTCTAAATTCGCAGGCTTTTCTTCCTTCCATGATTGATAAAGCTGCATAAGCTCTTTCATGAAAATCGGTTGCGACCAACCGTCAAAAGAAATGTGATGAACCACAAGAACTAATACATAACCTCCTGCATCAATACTGAGCAATTTTGCTCTTAACATAAGATCATTAGCCAGATCAAATGGTTTCCTTACCTCCCGATCAATTACCTCCTGTAACGCTCCCTCCGCAACTTCTTCATGGCTCAATGCCCATGTCTGTGGAGACATGATGTTCTGATATGGCTCTCCTTGCTCTTCGCAAAATACAGTTCTGAGTACTTCGTGGCGGTTGATAATTTCACTATATGCATAAGCAATCGCTTCTTTTGAAGCCCCTTGTTCCAATCTCATGACGATTGGAATATGATATTGAGTACTCCCTTCTAATTTATCTATAAACCAAAGTCGCTCCTGAGAAAATGATAATGGTATTTTTTCTGGTCTAACAATATTTCGTACACTCTCTTGACTTAACACTTTATCAAGGGAACTGATATAGCTGGCCTGTTCTTCAATTGTGGGTCTTCTGAATATATCCCTTACAGCCAACTCTACCACAAGCTGAGTTTTTATCTTAGAAATTAGACGAATAGCCAATAAAGAATGTCCTCCTAACTCGAAGAAATTAGCATTACGACTGATAGATTCTTCATCTATCTTTAGTAAATCTGCCCAAATAGATGCCAATGTATACTGAACCTCGTCTAAAGGTGGTTTAAAGTCATTTTCAAATGATCTTTGTGGCTCAGGCAATTGTTTCTTATCAACTTTACCACTCGGCAAGAGCGGCATCTCATCTATG
>NZ_JAESIY010000023.1 GCF_016757215.1 Fulvivirga sediminis | reverse complement strand
GTAAATTTAAGTTTCTTTTTTGAACTTAAACTGTTGACCTAATTTTTGGGGTATGATCATTTCTAACTTTGAGCAAGACCCGAGCCTTACTGTAATTGAAATCCTCATTTCTAAATAGCATTTTAGTCCTTCTTAAGCTACCCTATCCATTTTATTATTCTGGAAAGTCTCTGTTAATAATTTCAGTTCTACTTTTCATAATGGTCGCGTTGTTCAACTACCTTTTTCAGCCCTTCGTGGTATACCTACCTGAGCATAAAATGAATTTTTTTATGATCAGCGTTATTCATGCTTTAGTGGCAGTAGCAGATCTATTTGTGCTCTCACTTATTATCAAGCCATTTGATCCTGAAGAAACTTGGTATGTAGGAAAGGAAGCCTGCTTTATTTCGGCTTTACTATTGCTGGTTGGAATATCTCAGTTTCTGATAAGAGATATCATCTATGATAATCCCGCTAATTGGTCTTTTGGTTATTTCATTGAGGAAATTAAAAATGCCTACTTAGTAGGTATCCTCTTTTTTCTCATACTGCTACCATTAAACTTTATTAGGTTAAATAATAGACATATTAGAAATGCTCAAAGAATAAACGCATTAAGTGATTTTAGTAAATCAGATAAGTCATCTGAGGTTTTCGTTGAGACTAAACTAAAAAGCGAAAGTCTCCATTTCGACATCAGAAATTTTCTTTTTGCCAGAGCTGATGGTAATTATATTGAAATTTTTATTGAGCAACATGGGCTGGTAAAAAAGAATATACTACGGATGACAATAAAGGATCTGGAGTCTAACCTCGCTTCGTTCTATAATATTGTTAAAACCCACCGGTCATATATAGTGAATATCAACCATATAAATGAGGTAAGTGGGAATGCTCAGGGATATAAGTTAACCATCAACAATTCAGATCAGGTAGTTCCTGTGTCCAGGGCTATGATTGATCATTTCAACACATTACTAAAGAGGTAAGCTGCTGGCTTGTTATTTATCACAAATAGCGTGCAGTTCATCACACAAGCTATTTTTTCATAGTTTTTACCCTTCTCTTGGCTATAGATTTGTCAAAAAAAACTATGAGACGTTATGATCTGGACTGGCTGAGAGTACTTGTTTTTGCTCTACTCATATTCTATCATGTGGGGATGTTTTTTGTTCCCTGGGGCTTTCACATTAAGAATAATCATCTCTATTCGGAATTAGCTTACCCCATGTGGTTTTTAAATCAGTGGCGACTACCTGTATTATTTATTATCTCAGGAATGGGTACATATTATGCTTTGCAAAAGAGGACAACCACGCAATTTGCCTGGGAAAGAATTACGAGATTACTGATCCCTTTGGTTTTTGGTATGTTATTCATCATTCCCCCACAGGTATTTATAGAAAGAATAGCCAAGCAGCAGTTTGATGGTACTTACCTCAACTTCTGGCTAAATGAAGCCTTTACAGGAGCATATCCAGACGGTAATATCAGCTGGCACCATCTGTGGTTTTTACCCTACCTGCTATTATTTTCATTGGTGCTGATACCACTGTTTAGTTATTTGAAAAATAATCCCGACAACAAACTGATTAGCACTTTAAGAAAATTGGTGGCTAACCCACTAACTATTTATACACTTGCAGTACCTCTTTTCATTACAGAATATCTACTCAAGCCCTATTTCCCAATGAACCATGCCTTGGTTGGAGATTATTATACTATAGCACATTACATAATCATTTTTCTTTATGGGTTCCTATTCATCACAGTCCAGGAACAATTTTGGGATACAATAAGGCGCTACATAATTTATAATATGATCATTGGTGTAGTATGTTTTTCCACCCTGGTATTAATACCAGAGAACACCTCCAGCGCTATTGAATCTTTCGTTTTAGTAATGAATGCCTTGTCCTGGATTTTAGCATTATTGGGTTTTTCTGCCAGGTACCTTAATGTTAATAGCCCATTACTCAAATATTGCAACCAAGCCGTATATCCCTTTTATATTTTGCACCAAACCGTTATGCTAATATTGGCGTATGTTGTAATGGATAAGAACTGGGGATTGATATCTAAAGCCTCACTTATGATGATAGGTACTTTTACCATTACCTGGATCATCTATGAATTGATCATTAGGAGAATAAGGTTTTTACAACCTTTATTTGGCGTAAAAAGGAAAATAAGCAAAAAGTAAGAACGGCTATTAAAACACCAAATTCGCGAACATCATTTTGGGAATTGTACTACTGCCACCCAGTGCCTGCGACTTCCATTGAGATTGATGACTCTTCCATTTATTTAAGATTATAAAAACCTAAGGAGATGTGCTTTTGGCTTATAAATATTCTGAACGGGGTATTTGAAATCTTCAAATCCGCCACTGAAATCATCGCATACATCTCAACCAGAATTGCGCTCGTGCTAGAAGCAACACTTGAAAAATCGGCCTTGCTTAGGCTAAAATCAATTTAAGTAAATTATCCATACAGTCAATCTCGTTAGCTTAAGAAATCAATGGTGATGGTATAGGGGGAATTGCTGCTAACGTTTAATGTAAAATGCGTTTTAATGCATTTTACATAGTGTTACCTACATTTTCTTCTAATTTCCAATTATCATTAATCAGCTCATTGCTTCGCTTAATAAAATATTTCGCTGCTACTTCATGGCTATTATCATAATTTGTATCTGGTTTATGAATTACTTCGTCAATTTGACCAGAACTTTTGAATATTGTAACATTATGATTAATAGTAAATTCCGAAATTTCCTGATTTTGCTCAAATGTCCAGTTAATGGTTTTATTCGCACGTTTGATATTTCTGTTCGTTCGAGCATATATTTCTTCAAGTTCTAATCTTCTATTAAAAGCAGTACCATTAATTCTTTTATCAAACCATTCGTTGTGGAAAGAGGAAATGTTGTCAAATAAGAAATCGTTGAAATAGAACATTCGGGTACTATTGTTCTCAATTGTGCAAGTAGGAATTCCTGATTTACTCCCATCACATTCTTGCCATAGAAATGAAATCCAAGTGTAGAAGATTCGATCCAATAACTCGTAATAGATATCTAATTCATCATCATCTATTTCATTGACATTTGAAAAGTTAATTTTACCGTGAAAATCCTCAACGAACAGCATGAAGTCATCATCTATATCATGGTCTTCTAAAGCTGGTGAAAGAGAAAATACTCCAATATCCTTCCAGAATTCTAAATGAGTAGTTTGTGAGTCATCTCTTCTAATATTTTTGAGATTTTCATATTGATATTTCTCTACTATCTCTTTAAGCTTTGAAGAGGTTGAATCACTAATGCTTGACCAATAATTACAAATGTCCTTAATTTTTAGAATCAGGTCTTCTGAATAGTCATTCGTGGATTCCAATCTCTGTATAATTTTCTCAAACATCTGATTAATTATTGTATATAACAAAACCGTTCAATTTGGCTTATTATTTAGTTAAAAGCAAAAAAAATCCCTTACCTATTTTTTAGGAGGCAACAGCCGCTAAATTGAAAGGTCGGAACGGGGACAGTCTTTGGGATAATTAAAATATTGTATACGGGGTAGCTTATAGCTCCGCCAAATGGTCTTTCACAATGTCCCTATCTCCAGAATTCTGATGGGGTTAATGATTTGCACCTTAAACGCCATTTAATTAATCGAGCTTTGATCCGACTTTATAAATTTACTATATTAACTAAATTCTTATGTTCTGGCCTTTTTTTGAGCCTAAAAATGTGGAATTCTGACTAACGTTTTTATAAATGATTAATTATCAATTAATTACAATATATACTTCTTAACCTTTGCCCTGCTATTCTCAAACCCACGTTAGCTCCGGAAATCAATGGTTCTGGTATAGGGGGAATTGTGGGTAACGGTCTCGTATAACCGTCAGTTACGGGTTAACATGCGTTAATTTTCGGTTTGACACAGGCTTTAGCAATTCCAAGTGGATTCGGACGTAGTCGAATCCGCCGTAATTGCGGTTATACATTGTTGTACACAGTTATTTAATAATTTTCTTTTCTCCGTTTTTATCAAAACTCTCAATGTGAGGCTCTCCGTCCTCATCTAAATATATTTGTAATCTTGGTTTGTTGTTTTTGTCCATTAAAAAAAGGCCTACATTTTCAGAGTATGTTCTACCGATAAACAATCTTTGCGGTGCTAAATTTTCTCGATTATTGTAGAACTTGTCGTATTCTTTCTCTCTCAGAATAGAATCCTCAATTTTCCGAATATTGTTCAATTCTGAAATGATGACATTGGATTGTTTTTCAGAGCGTTCTTGCAATAGAAGTCCGTATTGCTTTTTCCATTCTCCACCTTCTAAATATTCATCTTTTCTCAATGCCATTATTTGGTCATTCTTTCGTTGGTCAAAAGTCAGAAGTTGGTAGCTGTCAGTACTATCAATGCCATACACCAAGCCACCAATTTCATCACCATCTTCATTAAAAAACAATAAGCCAGCAATATTTCTTTCGGTTATTTCTGGATTTATTGGTTTACCATCTATTGTGGCTAATGCTTGTTTCTCGGGATTACTTAGCACAACATATTTATTTCCATCCTTTCCCACAATGTTAAGTCTTTCGGTAGTGATTTCAGGAATTATTTTATTCTCGTTATAATTCTGATTTTTATCGGTTGAAATTAATAGATAGGCAATTGTTCCTATTAAAAGTATCAGGTTGATTAGTGGTAGTTTTTTCATTTTGTCATAATTGTGTACAAGGATAGGTATATGCAAATGTGGGCGATTTCGTGCTTCAAACTTATCGAGTCGCTAAGATTTTGAAGCGGGGCTACAACCTTTAAATTTAATACAGTTTCGCCTATTTTGTATATACATTGTTCTATGGCGTTTTTATTCTTTTATTAACCTTATTTCTAATTCTCCCTCTTCACCAATCGCACTAACCAGAAAGTCGTTAGGATTTCCTTTGCTATCTATCTCATAACCTTTTAAATCCTTGATTTCCTTTATGTCCAAGGTTGAATAGTTAAAAAAGTAAAGAGGCAATGCTTTTATTTCCTTCGTTTCATCATTCCGAATTACCTTTTGAATAAATAACCCGTCATCACGTTCTACCTTGAAGTCAGTAAAGTACCCGTCAAAAAATTCTAAGTGTGGATTAGTGTTAAACATGAGTAAAGGCTGAGTGTCAAAATATTTATAAACGTATTCTGGCATGTCATCTACATTTACCCATTTGTAACTAATTGACTGATTAGTTCCTGTAATTATCTTGTTCCAATTGTTTTCGAATTGAATTGATTTATTCGGATTTAAAAGATTAATTAGAATTCCAAAAATCCAAAAAACGATCAGCAAAGGCAGCAGACACAACCCAATAAGAATCAATATTCCTATTAAAGGATAATCAATCCACTTTGAACCTGTCCGAGGTTGAACTTTCTTTATATCTATTCGTAATCTTTTCATTTAAATTGTATATAACAAAACCGTTCAATTTGGCTTATTATTTAGTTAAAATCAAAAAAATCCCTTACCCATTTTTTGGGAGGCAATAGCTGCTAAATTGAATGGTCGGAACGGGGACAGTCTTTGGGATAAGTAAAATATTGTATAAGGGGTAACTTATAGCTCCGCCAAATGGTCTTTCACAATGTCCCTATCTCCAGAATTCTGATGGGGTTGATGACTTGCACCTTAAACGCCATTTAATTAATCGAGCTTTGATCCGACTTTATAAATTTACTATATTAACTAAATTCTTATGTTATCACTCTGGCCTTTTTTTGAGCCTAAAAATTAACTCATCGGCAATTCTCAAGAGGCTTTACATGCTTAAAGCCAGCCTCTGATCCAAAGCCACGGCCCTTAATTTCAATAAGTAGGGCTTCAATCTTATATCTCAATAATGACTAATACCCATAGACAGTGCCACGGTTCGTTCAACACTGTCTTCATGTTGGGCTCGTTGAGCCACACGAAGACTTAGTTATTAGCAAATGTTTTATTTGTTCAATGTTTTGGAATTCACTTCAAGCCAAAAGCAAATACACCAAATATATGAGAAGTGAGAAGTTTCAAGTTGTTCATTGTAATACATGGCGTGAAGGTCATAATAATTGCTAAACCCCTCAAAAGTTTCTATCTCAGCATATAATAAAGGGATATCCATTACTCTACAAGCAGTATAAACTACACAAGTAATGTCACCTGATTCTTCTGTATTCTTTTGGAATATTCCTGCTATATTGTCGTGATATGGGAATGACGTCACATTTAGATAGTATTCTTGATTTGAAAATCGTAGAGAATCTAACATTTCAAAATTTTGATTTGCTTTGTAAGCCAGTCTTTCATTTTTGTACTCATCTCTGAAAAATTCATCTCCACATGAGCCAAAGAAAACGGTCTCATTTACATTTTTATTATATGGATTTGCCAATCTTCTTTGAGTAAAGCTCAAGTAGTTATCATCTACTTTTAATTTAAGCATGTAGTCGCTTAGAAATAAATATGTTAAGAAATGAAATCCAAACACAATTTTGGTTACTCTAATAAGCCTTTTTTTCATGTGTGTTTGCTAACGGTCTAGCTATGAGCAGTAGCATCCCGAAGGGTGCTATTGCTTATAGGTTTTGTTGGCATTAGTTTTTCTTTTTCCAAGCAACAATCTTGTTACCTGTTTTACTCATTACAGGTTCTATGAGATTTTTATCCCGCAAATCATAAAAATGTCTCTTCATAACGTTTTCAGACTTAACACCGGTTATAGCCCTTGCTTCTCGATTCTTTATTTCAGGATTATTTTCCAAATACTTCATTATTGATTCTTCTGGAGAAGCTAATGAGGTATGAGCAATTATTACTTTTATATAATTACCATCTTCCAATATTTGTGGAGCCTTTAACCTGAATTCTTCCATTCGCTGAAAAGCAGTATTTAAACCTTCACCCATATCCTTGTTGGCAGGATTTTTATACTTGTTTAATACCCGAACTATTTTTGAATTTCTAGAAAACCTAGCATCTAGAATATTATCGATTGTAACATATCCCGGAAGTTTGCCTGGACTTTTAATTTCAATTCGGTTATTAAATACTAAAACTTGAACATCATCAGAAATTGAATAGTCTCGGTGGATTACTGCATTTACTAAAATTTCCCAAATTGTTTCCGGTGGATACTTTACCTTGATTAATCCTTCCGGCCCCATAATTTGAACTGATTCCATCATTTTTGTAATCGTTCTTGAAGCTGCTTTTATTTGTTCATTTAGACTACCTTCAATTGTAAATTGTTCTTTTAAATGAATTCTTTCAGGAATCTCTTCTGAGGTATCATATCTATTGATTTTTATACCACATCTTTTAGATAATAATGGCGTTGGGTTGTCACTAAAAAGTAATATACCTGATGTTCTTGGGTCGTATGTTTTTCTGTCTACCAAATTTTGATTTACAGTAAAATCAATAGGGTCAGATTGTGGTGAATAATCGAGAAGAAATTTCTTGATTTCGCTTGACTCAAAAATGTCTTCAGCTAATGCAGCATTAACTACAGTGTCTTCATATGAGGATTCACCTTTAGCATATGACAGTGCTTGTATTTGAGCAGGATCTTTTAATGGAAGTGATTGTGCGGATTTCCTTATGTATACTGTGTTGTTAGCCGTTTTATGCACAGATTCACTCTTTTCTATAATTATTCTCAGAGCATATTTCCCGTCTTTGTTGACTAAGAATTCATAATTATGAGGAATTGTTGGACTCAGGGAAGTCAAGTTTTGAAAAACAAAATTAAAAGCTTCCATATCTTCAATTCCTTGAAATCTTTTAGTCTTGTCAGGCTCATCTTTTTTATCCTTAATACCAATTATAAACTCACCTCCATCAGAATTTGCAAAAGCAACAGCAATTTTTTGAATTTTGTCACCCTTAATTTCAAATGCCTTATTATCATAGAAATGACTTTCATCTCTATCTGAAAAATCCAAAATTTCTTTGTCTGTTAATTCTCTTGTCTTCATTTCTTTTCAATTAATTCCAACATCCGAGTATATGCAATACACAATACTCCGTAAAGTTTAATTAAATAACTTATTATCAGAATTATATCCATTTCTAAGTACTTATAAACTTTTATAAATGCTTAACATCGGATAATTTTCAATCCCTTAACTTAATAATTTCAATAAAAAATAGCACCTAAATCAAAGTAAATAATCTAAACTCTCTACATCCCTAAGGAAGAGATCCCTATGCTTACGTAAGGGATGTCAAGAGAAAAGCCTCTGAGGATGAGTAAGGTACCCATGATAAGGGCTTGTCATGAGATGATGTATCGTATAGAAAAGGCACTGTTCGCAATCGCTTGGCTCCGGCCGAGCGACTACGGCAGAGTTTTAGTTTCAATGTCATTTTTTTGCCTTAAATTCAATATGAATACAAATATAGAATGTTTAAGCGTTAACATTACATTTCTTAAATTAACTCTAAAAGCGCAAGCTTTTAAAAAAGTAAGTATTTGTTTATGTTACCATTACATAAATAGTATAAAAATTTTAGCCCAATGAAAATATTCAAAATTTCATTTCTATCCGTAATACTTTTAAGTTTTTGTTTCTTGTCAGCTTGTGATGACAATTATGATGAGATAAGCAAAAAAGAATTACCAACGGAGCCAGGTGGAGATAAGTCAGAGCCCATTGGGGAAAGGGAATAGTCATGGCCACTACTATTGATGTATATTTTACATATGTAAGATAATTAAAAATTTAAAGCTTAATCTAACCTACACCTAATGAAACTTCAAAGGCATATTATTTTTAATTATTGTATAGCATTAACTATTGCAATAATTTCCTGTACAGAACCAGAGGAAATATATGACAGTGGATTACCTGAAGATACCCATGGGCTAGAGCAATTACTGAATACGAATGGTTTAAAAGATAAAACCCGTATGTCTGTGCTTTTTGAATTGTATAAAGATTATAAGCAGGTAGATCTTTCTTTGGCTGAGAAGCATGTAGATGAATTGCTATCTCTAGCTCAAACAAAAGGAGATATCTTTTATCAGGCTAGAGGTGAATATGCTAAAGCCTATATATCTAATTTAAATAGTGATTACCTGCTAGCCGTAGATCATTACCTCACTGCCTCAGAGTTGTTTGATAGCATTGATGATTACCTTAGAAATGCAGATGCTATTCATAATATAGGAGATATTTTTTTCCGCATAAAAGCATATGAATCCGCTTTACCTTATTTTCATAAAGCTGCGTCACTTTATAAAGAAGTAGGAGACTGGTATTATCTGGCACATGCTCAAAAAAACATAGCCACTAGTAAGTATAAATTGGGGGAATGGAATGAAGCCACAGCCTTTTATAATGAGTCTATTAATAATCTAAGTAAGACAGGAAAAGGTCATGGGGCGGAGTTGAGTAACCTTTATTATAAGTTAGGTAACGTAGCCTATAACCAAAACGACTACGCTCAGGCTCTAGAATATACTTAAAAAGCACTTTCAATAAGTGATGTTCCAGATCATCAAAAACACTTAATTTATTTGAATATTGCCAACATATATAATGCTAAAGCAGAGTTTGATCAAACAAGAAAATGGTTAGATAAGGCTCATGACCTAGCAAGTAAAATCTCTTTGGGTGAAACTAGTTCAATCTTAAGCTTGAATATAGAAGGAGAACTCTACCAGCTTCAGGGTGAACACCACAAGGCCATAGATATTTTTAATATTGCGATAGATTTAGCAGATAAAGAAGTTATTAATGAGTCATTGATGCAAAGTTTGAGTTTAATATCTAAATCTCAGCGTGCATTAGCTTCAAAAGGAAGTGAAATTGACATAAAAGATATTTTTAAGATAGAAGATTTAAGAAATAAGCAAGATGACTTAAGGTCCAAATTAGTGAATAAACTTGATTATAAAAGTTTACAGGTTTTGCTAGATAAAGAAATAGAAATCCACTATCGAGATATTAAACAAGCTGAAATTGATAAGGAACGTTCAACTATCATTAAGTGGGCCAGTGCTATTATTTTGTTATTCATTTTAGTACTTATTGGTACAGCTATTTATCTTAAAAGCGAAAAAACAACCTATGAGACCAAGGTGAGAAAAGTTAGAGATTTACTTAATGAAGGTTAAATAAATGAGTCTATTATTTTATAGAGCCTCTCTTTACCTCATATAATTATTAGGAATCGCTTAGCTACGGCCCAGTGATCATTATGATTTAGGCGTATGCCTTGCCTGATAGAGTACATAATGCCCTAAATACAGCAAAAGCTAAAGGAAGGCCTGACTTTACCTACTCTAGCCATAGCTATTCAAATGAATCTTTACCTAACTGGGCAGAGGCCTCTGAAATATTCGTCACGCGGCTGAGCTAAGCGGCTACGGAGAATTAGAGGAATAAAATGGCCCAACCATAAGCTAACAATAACTTGTGGTTGGGCTATTAAATTTGAGGCTCTTTTTTAACCGTGATTGTGATCAGAGTTCTGATCTCCTTCCATGGAGAAGCCATTTTTTACTATGCTGTCAACAGCAGTGGGCAGTTCAATAGTATGAACATGCTTTAGACTAGCTATTTCCAGCACCTTTATTTGCGTTCTGTTTGGAGCTAGAACGTATAGAAACTTATCTGATGTAACTAACACAGGGTTAGGTTCGTCAGCCTCCATTAATTCTGCCATTTCACGACCATTGGTTTGAGACAGTTTAGGAATATTTGCTACCTCGATCACCCGGCTAGCAATTTCATTTCCGTTATGAGCATCAAATACCCTAATTTTATTGTCCGACGTATGAATAATGTAGTACTCGCCATTGAAGTTAAACATTTCATTGATCACATCATCTCCACTATAAATTTTGGCCATTGTTTTGCTTACAGGATCAACTTTAAACACACCTACTTGACTGGCGTTGCCAAAAAACAAATCTGTGTTGTCATGTCCATGGATATGTGATAACCAACTCTCTGCATTGAGACCTTCAACATTCTTAATTAACTCTATATTATCCTGATCATCCACGAGGACCACTCCTTCGGTGGCACCAAACACTCCATATTTTCCATTTGACGCATTTCCGTGGATCATGGTAACTTCCACTGTTTCCACGTCATTAAATAACGTTTCCGTTAGCATCTACTAATTTTACTATGCCAGGGATAGTTCCTGGTTTATCATTAAAAGTTACTGCAAACTTTCCGTTTTGCAGCCTGATAGCAGCCCCGTGATGTGCCACCGTGTTTTCAAAGCTGAATACTTTGGGTTGGTAAGAAGGTATTTCAAGCTGGTTTTCATCAATAAGGGTAATAGAACCATCACCGTCATTGAAGATAACAATATGACCTTCCGAACTAGAATAATGCGTAGGTAAAGGGCCATCTAACTCAAGATCCAGCCATTTTGCGGGTTGTTCATGACCATGATCACCATGGTTGACAATCCCTGAGTCAATAAAACGCACTTTGTTATTAGCTCTTTCTATTATGGTTATATAACGCCCCGTGTTGCTGGTGTGGTACTGAGAACCTTCCTCAAGCTCTCCCTCAACAGTGTAGCTTATCTCTCCAGTATTGGCCTGCATCACTTCTATTTTATTATCGTGAAGCAAAGAAAGGCGCACCCAATCACTCTCCATTTCCGAGAAGTTAATTTGCTCTTCAATCACATCAGTAGTATCATCATCACCACAGGCTGTCAAAAATGCCATGGCTATAGCCAGGGTTTTAAGTTTTAAAAATTTGTACTTCATTCTTTGTTTGATTATATATTGGTTAAATTGATTAATTCACACAGATCCGCTAGCATAGTTTGCTCAAATCACCATCAACCATCTTCTAGGGGTTGTATATAACTGCGGCTCCTCCTCGAGATATCATCTTGTATTTAGGCAAACCTTCTACCTTCTTGTTAGGTCGGGGTTATGTAGACTTGGCTTCCAAACTCCATTCTCAAACTAATTGCAATACCCTTGAGTGTGCCGAATGGCCACTACTAATGGATAGGTATAACGGCTTTTGATAAGAAAGATATTCTTCAATTGAAATGAGCTTTAAATGCAACATAGATGCAAACATAATGCATCTACACTTAAATACAATATTGTTGCGTTTAAATTAAAACTTTAGAATATTTGCTGTGAGAAGATAAAGCTCTTATTTATATGGCGTTTTAAGAGGCTTTTAATTCTAAATAATCAAAAGTCATGCGTAAATGAGCCTTCTTATTTATATCAATTAGAATGAAGGTTAGATAATCATATTAAAAACAAAGTGAACAATTCTTAAGAATAAACTCTTCGATATATAGACCTCAGCTAGTCTACAGTCAAGAGCTTCATGGCAAAGCTTACTTCTTCATCATATACCTTTGCCCGTTCTATATTCCTGTGGATTTCTAGACTTTATTATACTTATAAGTAAGTAACCTGATCTTATCTCTAATTAGGCAACTTGTAGTATTCATTTATAAAATCTCATCCGTGCCCGGCATGTTTAAACCTAGCCATAACAAACACGCTGGACATTTGCTCGTGCAAAATAAGACTGAAGACTTCCCCACTCCACTAATCTCCCGATCCATCCAAAAAGAAGAGATCACTGGGCTTACTTAAGGGATCCTAAGAAAAAGACCTCTAAGTATGATTAAGATGCCATGATAAGGGCAAGTCATCGGATGATGTATTGCATTGAAAAGCCACGGTTCCCAATCGCTTGGCTCCGGCCAAGTGATCATTATGATTTAGGCCTCTGGTCGATATAGCATATAATGTCCTAAATATTGCAAAAGGCAGAAGAAGGTCTGACTTCACCTCCCCTAGTCATAGTTATTCAAGTGAATCTTTACCTAACTGGGCAGAGGCCTCAGAAATATTCGTCACGCGGCTGAGCTAAGCAACTGCGCCGCCGCCTAGGCCAATTGGGCCTAGCGCCTGTTAAGTGCTTTTTATGTCATCAAGTAGTTCTTGAAATGCTCAGGGTTCTGGATGACTTTCTTCAATCCGTTGATGTTATCCAGTAAAGGGTTCGAGCTTAAATTGATGTTCATTTTGCCATTTAAAGCGATCTTCTCTGTTAGCCAGTTCACATATGCGCCTCCACCAGTAAACTGAAAACCATTTGACATTATTTTGTTGATTCGTTGGTGAGTTCCAGCTTGTTCTAGTGTTTCAAGAATCTGATCTTCAATGAGAGTGAAGTATGGACTCAGAACTTGTCGAAGCTCCTCGGTTTTGATGGTCTTATTTTCAATTTGGTATTCTTCACCAAGCTTTGGTAAGTCAAATAGAAGTGTCTCCAACAGTTCATCGCTTAAACTTAGGTGGTGAGTTCTGAAAATGTAATTACGAAGAGCGCATTGGAGCTTCCATGTTCCAATGTGTATGGCACCTTCGGATATAGGTAAAGCGTTCGCAAATACGGCTATTTCAACTTTACTAGCACTGAAATCTACCAAAACAAAATCCTTCTTTTCAAACAGTATTCCCATTCCAATGGCTGAACTGCACGGTTGATGGATCATCCATACTTCTTTTGCCCCTGCATGTTCACCTGCATCTCGGTAGGCACGTTTATCTACCTCTGTTGCCGTCATGGGTAAGGAAAAGTACATTCTGTAGTTGGCAGGAAACCAAGTTCGTTCAGTGCTCGTTTCATCGATCCCCTTAGAAGACGTTCAAAACCGTGAAAATCGGCAATTACGGCATTGACTGGCTTAATTAACTTGTTCGGCTCTGCGTGAATTGCCTCATCTCCGTATCCTGAAACCTTATTTGTTTCTGGGTCAATAGAGAGTTCAGCCGTTTCATTAAATATTAGTTCGTTATTATGAATTAGTCTCAAGTTTTGACTGCCCGGATCCACACCTATAGTTTTGGTTAAGAAATCTAAAAGTCCCATTAATTAGTTGATGAATTTTCGATTAGCCCCAATTGCACTTAATATCCGTTTAAGGGAAACTCATTACCCTATTTCGTTTACGGGGTGAATCTAACTAATTTAATTTTAAAAATGAATAGCCGCATTTTGTGAGACTTTTAAAGTTAGATGCGACTAGCCAGGCCATCCTATGCAACAGAGCTGTGATAATCATACCACCATGCCGAGCATGGCGGCAACGACTGTTGTGCATCTGTTACAGCCCGAGTTCATCGACTAGTTCACTATACTTGTCGAGTTCATCAGGTTGTGATCAATTAAATACATTACCAAGATATGTCCAATGTCAATTGGAGTTACGTCATAATATTTTTCTTTCTCTTCTAATACCGGTTGTTTTATAATTAATGCTGTGATATCACATTACAATATTGTTCGAAGAATTTTAGCAATATTTTTTGCGTCATCTTTTCCACGATGGTGCGTTCCTTCTAGTTCTATGCCAAGGATATGTAAGGCTCCCGCCATTCCCTGTTCATGTCCTAATTTATTTTTAAGGGCGAATAATGTTTTTACGTTTATGTGGGATGGTCCAAATGGATAGCCTCTCCCAAGAGCCAGGCATTGTCTTTGAAATTGTTTTAAATCGTATGCACTGAAACTTGCCCATGCTCTACTTTGAGTTAAATATTCGTCTTTAAGAATTTTTAAAGCTTCTTTGAATGTTACCCCTTCTTGTTCTATAAGTTCAGGAGTAATTGTGGTTAATTCAGTACAAAATGGACTAACTGTTGACCTTTCAGGAATTACAATGATCCCTCGATTATCACTTATTTCTCGAGATTGAACATTTAATAAACAGATTCCTATTTCTATAATATCAGACTCCATTCCGTCAGGAGTTTTTTCATCCCAACAAGTTGCTTCGATATCAACAACTACAATTTGATCTAATTTTTTAGCCATTTTTTTATGATGCACAACGCTTTTTAGCCATTGTGTGTGTTCGTTTTTTATTGATAATTAATATTTTCCCAAACTAACAAATCTTCAATCCTTTCCAAATTCAAGTTTTCTGATTCATTAATTGCTTGAATACGGTTTGCAAATTTCTCCAAAGTCAATTGCGCTTCTATGATTGCCTTTTTCAAGTCATCTCTTTGCAATCGAAATTTTCTTTGCTTAGGAATAGGAGTAAACTCCTCATCAAACTCTTGAACTGTCAGGTCAAACAAAATCTCGTCATTTTTAAATTTCACTATTGGAGCAGGGTGTCCTTCATAAAAAGACTCTTTGCCGTTTGATATGTTTCTCCAAAACTGGATATCGCCTAAATCTCCACAACATTGAGGATAGAAAAGTCTTTCTTCATTGATTTCAAGGACATAACCACCAAATAATGGACTTGCTTGCTCCCGGTCATACTCGCCTTTTCGTAATTCCTCTGTGTGATCAACAACAATTTTTTTCAAGTTATCGTCACTTATTAGCTCAATTTCGTAAAGTGACGCTCCTGGATCAAATGGCTTAAAAGGGTCATTAAATCCTGCGTTTTTATAAGACATATTATTGAATTCATCCCATTCGTTTGGATATTCCCAATAAGGTCCATATTCAGGAGCTTCGATTCCCTGATTTGCATATCCGACTTCTATTACTGGTATTAATTTCATTTTCATTAATGACACACAACCACCAGATATGGCGAGTGCCTACAGAATTTTTTAATATATACTAAAATATGATTTGCAGTTCTCTTTAAAATAACTCAGTAGAGGCATGTGCTATATCATTTGTTCACAGTCGTATTTTTGCGATTTTTGATTAACTTAGAAATAAAATCAACGACTTCACTGTACTTCTCAATTCCTATTAATTTGTCATAAATCTTGTCACCTTCATCATCTGTTTTACCAGAATAGATAAGAACAGTTCCAACCTTAGAGTCATATTGATAATACTTACGCTTAGAAGTTACCTCTTGAATTGAATTGTAATGAATGGCCTTGATCTCTTCTTGAAAGAAAGTAGTTACGTTTTTTATGTGTACACCTTCATTGTCCAGGATATAGAAAATTTTTGAGTGAATCCGTAAGTAGTGCAAAATGAGATAGATCCCTAAACCCACTGCTCCATAACCAATATAGTTCCATGTGATCGAATCTGTAAAAATTAGGAGTAATAGCCCAACGATTAAAGATATTATTGGCCCAACTAGCTTACTCATAAAATAAGAGGTTTTGCTAGGATGAAGTCGAAAATATATCTCTTCAGAACCTTGTTCATCTAAGTGTAGATACTTTGTGCTAAAAAAGTTGTCCTTATCTTTCAGCTTTTTCCCTATTTGAAAAAGACCTATTAAGATTAGCACACCACATAACAATGGATACCAGATGCTTGCTTTCTTCTCTAAGCAATAATTGTATTGAGAAAATTCTAAGTAAGAACCATGTTTAGGTGAACTAGCTGCACATATTCTGTAAGTGAAATACTTTTTACCGCTCCTTGGATATGTTGTTGAAGAACTGCTTTTATTAATATGTATTGTAATGGAATCTCCAACCTGTAAAGCTTCAATTCTTAGTCTTATTCTATTATTGTATGAACATTTTGTAAACTCGAAAAAATCATCATGCCCTGCTAGATGAAAACCAATATAATCTTGACTTTCACCGTGTACACCAGATTTTGGAGATGTTGTAAGGATGCTGCTAATTGTTGAGGTATTGGTAATATCTTTTAGTTCAGGTGATCTGGTCATCCAGAAGAACCCAATTCCAAGCACAATCAAAAAGATTGAATCACCAAAATCACTTAACCTTCTTTTATTCCTTGATTCACTCATGCAGTAATGACTGTCAACGATCAGATATGGCGAGTGACCATACCCTTTGGAAACACCTCTAAAGTAGTGAAACTGCCCAACCCCCGCAACAGTATCCACAATGCTCTGCGTTCAGCATGTCCAAATCCAGAACGAAAAAGCTTGCTAGAAGCACAAAAACTATCAGAATGGGCAGACTCATGATCTAGTTGCGCTAAAGTATCAGATAGGCAGTTTGGCCATTCGCCATATCGCCTGTTACCTTTTCGTTCTATTTTCTCCAGTAAGTCTTTCCTTCGACTTTGTTGGTTGAAATTAGCGAGTCACTCCGGAACAAGTTGTTACCGAGGTTTATGCCACTAAGAGATATTTGTACTTTCTTGTTCTCATTAATGAGTTCTTGTCTATCAAACTTGTTTACCAAATTATGGTTTTTGAGGAGTTGATAAGATGCTAAAAATTGACTGTTTTGCTTTGAAATGTTAGGTATCAAGGCGGCCAAGCTGTCGATGTAGTTTTTAAATAGTTGGATAGTTGACTCTGGAGTTCCTGAGTTTGAAATACAGTTCCCCAGTTATTGTCTCTTGTTAGGGAGTTGCCCCGTTCGTGTCACAAGAGCATAGTAACAAGACAAATCGAATGGTAAAAAAAGAATCTTCAAGCAGTGGAAATGAAGAATAACCACAGCAGCTCAATGGGACTGGATACGCCACGCGTTTACAGTCCCTCTTGAGGAGTTTGTTATGCGTTACTTTCCCTCTGACAACACAGAAATTCTTTCTAAATCTCTACTCGGAAAATCAGGATCTACATACACGTACATGCGACTAATTAATTTTCCGCTAAACTCAAATACACTACAAAAACGACCAGTGGACACGTTGTTGTCCGGCCAAGAAGTACCGTCACTCATTACGCCTCCCTCCTGCCCTTCAACGATTATCTTGTTTCCAGCAGTTGTAATTTGAAAACCGTCTATGTCATGCCAGATACTTATCAACGAGCTACCAATTCTATTGCCAAACTCCACTAAGGCATTCTTTCCTTTCGCCTGTCCAAATTTAGGAAAGAAAAAATCAACATCTTCTGAGAATAGGTCTAGATAACTAGGATCACCCGCATCTACTTTTTCGAAATACTTAACCACTAGATCAACTAAATTGTCTTTTTCCATAATTATTCTTAAATCCATATTATTTTACGCAGTAGAGTAGAGCCTGATATCCTTAATTTTATATAAATACAGTAAAATAGAACTATCAGCAGCCTCTGATCCAAAGCCACAGCCCTTAATCTCAATAAGTAGGGTTTCAATATCATATCTTAATAATGACTAATACCCATAGACAGTGCCACGTTTCGTTCAACACTTTCTTCATGTTGGGCTCGATGATCCACACGAAGACTTAGTTATTTTAGCGTTTTTATTTCATTTCTTATTCTGTCATACAGTTCGTTCTCCCAATCAATACCTATAATTTTGGGGTATTCAGAGTTTGTCCGAAAGTCTCTTGGACTAATTATTACCTTAACTCCATTGTTTATCGCCTTTTGTGTTAATACGAATACTTCTTCAATCGCTTCGTCCCCAATTGGTATGCATCCAATAGTTGCTGATTTTCCGTGAATAAAAATATCTCCACCCATATCAGCAATATTCGACAGTTTAGTTTTGGATTTGTCAAACTCGTTTGGGTAACTAACTTTTATAGAAAGGTAAAATGAACTATTGGGATTGAGGTATTCAACTTCGTAAATTCCTTCTGGTATCTGTTTGTCGCCTTCTTTTAATTTAGGACCAAGTTCACCGCTAAACGCTGTAAATGGGTACTCTTTTATTAGCTTTACTCCATTGTAGTCCTTTGAGTATACTTGAAGAACTCGTTCTTCTTTAAATGCTACGAGGATTATCTCCTTGGGGTAGTCCATTTTATAACCTGCCAAATTCAGATTGTTTTCAAGTCGATTCCATACGTCGACTTGTATGTCATCAATTCTCGATTCAACAGTCTGGCTTCCTTTCATCTTATTTACAAAAGGCATATAAACTGACCTACCATATTTCAAAAAGATGGTGACAGCTATAATTAGTCCAATTCCTAAAAGTCTATTTCTGGTCATTCTTTCAAATGCTACATAACGGTTGTTGTAAAAGGTGTTTTAATGCTTTTTTACATAGTGTTGTGCCTTCGTTTTATTTAATCGAGTTTTCCAATTGCTTTAATACCTCGTCTTTGGGTTTCTTCCAATGTTGACTTAATTCTTCTATTAATTCATCTGTAAATTTAACTTCAACTTTTGATTCACCTCCAAATAACTCCTCATTTTCCTTAAACGATTTCAACGAATCCTCAAAAGATCCTTCATTTTGAATTTCCACAACACAATCCGTTATTCCTAAATGCTCTTTTGCCAAAATCTTTATTGCTGAATCAATTGTCGATATTCCAATTCCCTCATCAGGATGCCAAATATCCATAAATCGAGGTTTTACACCTTTATTGTTTTTTGACGCTAAATATGGAACCTCATAAAGGTCTTCATTTTCTTTTTCATCATAGTAATACCAGTAATGACATTTGTTATCAGCTAAATATTTTTCAATTGCCAATACAAATTCCTTCTCTTCAGGGTCATTTTTTAAATCGTCAAGTCCAGCTCTTAAATAACCTTTGCCATTAAGGCACACTCCTCCAATTCGTTTTTCATTTTCATCGAAAAGATTCAAATCCTCCCAGCCAGTCTTTTCGCAAAAGCCATAAATTCCCCACCAAAGATTTTCAGATTCAGGTCTTACAATAATTTTATTTCTATTCATCTTGGTCTAATGATGCACAACGACCCGGGCTAGACACTGGCCGGACTTGTTTGGGTTTCTTTACGAGTATAAATTTTAGTGCTTGGAGAAACTAACGTTCAAGCTAATGAATGCCAGGTTAGCGACTGCCCGATGCTGTGGTGCGTTTTCAATTTCTTTCATCCACCATCATCCAAAAGAGCGAATCACTTTTTTCATTTGGAACCAGCCTTAATTTAGTCAGTCCACTTCTGACAATGTATTCGGTATCAATTCCTGTCATGCAAGAATTCGACATTTCTTTATCGGGATCATTGGATTTGTACGCCTCTTCAAGAAACTGCTTGAGAAGTTGTTTTTTTTCCTCATCCATCCGGATAAATGTCTGATAATCGGTCCCTTCATCGATGATTAATAAGTTTTCATAATCGCTTTTCTTGAGATGATAATTCTGTTCAGAATATCCAGCGAAGCCACCATATGTGTTCAATTGAATTCTCAGTTCTTGGGCATTTATAATCTTATCCAAACGTTTTTCATTGGGTACAACGCAAGCTGCCAGCATCAAAATCATTAGAAAGCTTATCACTGTATTTTTCATAATTAAATGCTCCACAACGTTGAATGTAAAATGAGTTTTAATGCATTTTCACATAGTGTTGTGTGTATGTTATTTTAGTTTTTATCCATTATACCGTAGTCAATTAGGGCAACCTTCAGCCCACTTTGCTTTAATTTTTCTTCAATCCTTTTAATTAATGAGTTCTCATTCATATCTGCTACAGATTCCTTCCAGTCAAAATAAAATGATGCTGTTTCCCATCCTTCATACTCTTGTTTTTTTAAAGGGACTTCAATGCTCTGTATTTTAATTTTCCCTTCAGAGCAAACTACTTTAGCCGGAGATGTTTCGGTGTAAATTACCTCATTGGCGATTTCACAATTAAACTCAGTTCTTAGAGATTTAATTATATCCCACTCATCATTGGTGTCAATCGAAAACTGTACAGCCCAGACTTTATCAGAATTGCTAGCTAATTGATCTTGATTTTCCCGTAAATTCTGAATTGATTCATTTAAGAGGTCGTTGAAAGTCTTGTTTAGGCTCTTAATCTCAAAGTCACAGTAGTAATCAAACTCATATATAGTCTTATCAGTAGGGTCATCGTTCCTTAGGAGCCAGTAATCTTCGCCACCATTGTTTCCGAACCTAAAAAACCTTTTGGATTCTCCTTCGGGTAAAAAATCTTCAAGTGGATCAAAATCGTTAATCCTGTCATTTAATCCCCAAACGACATCTTGTTTCAATCCCACTTGTAGTAGAAAATCACGGTAATAGATTGGCAATTTTCTTTCAAGAATTTGTTCAATCTCATTAACCTCTAGTTCGGATAACGGGCTAATAGTAACCTTATCTTTAAATCCACTTAGGTTATTTATAAAACTTTCTATATCCATCTCGATTGAATTACACACAACGGCTTGTATAAATAGCCGTTTTAATGGCATTTATACTTTGTTGTGTGTTCGGCTTTTATTCATTCCAGGTTTTCATCCAGTTTAAATATTCTTCCTTATAATCATTATCGTTTAGTTCAATAATTATATTTTCGAGTTCATCATTGTCAAATTCAAAATCAGAAACAGCAAATGTCAAAAAAATATCCTTTCCAATAATGTTTCTGAAAAAGTCTTCTTTTTTTAACTTTTTAAGCACTTTCACGCAAAGCTTAAAAAGACGATTCCGGAAAGCTACGAATGTTTCTTCATCTTCGTATTCATTCTCATAGTTGTTTTTACCAAGTTCAGTACTTAATTCAGTGCATATATCATCAAATTCCTCAACTGCTCCTGCCATTTCATATTTCCATTCAGCAGGTTCAAATTTGTAATACGTCAGTTCCTCCTTTTCTTCTTCGTCTAAATTCTCCAAAAAATCTATCGTGTTTGTAGAAGGGCAAACAGTTATAGCTCCTCCATCACTATATAAGGAAAAAGTATAAATATCTTCAGTTTTATGCTCATTAAATATTTCGATAAAAGCCTTTTTAGTCGCGGTTTCAATTTTTTGTTCTAACTCTTTAAAGTTCATTCGTTTTGTTTTTTTCGGCTGACACACAACGGCCAATGCGAATAGCTGGCCCAGTGTTGTTTGCATTTATCTTTCAATTATCAATTTTCATGCTTGGAGAATGAAGCCTTCGCGCCCGGTTCAAATAGGGCTAGCTATTGCATTTTGTTGGCGGTTCGGCTTTTCAATTTACTTCCTTCAATATCCCGTGGTCGAAGATGAATTTTTTTGTATCATCACCTCTCAAATCTGTAGACCATTCTACTGTCTCAATCCAACCGAAATTCATAGTATCTAATTCCCTTAAATTGCTAATCAAAAAATGATTCACACCTTCGCCAATTTCATATTTTAATTCTGGTACTGACTTGCCAACTATATCTAATCTAGTTTCAGAATTTACTTTAAACATATCCAATCTATTTCTATCTGCTATCTTTTGGTGTAGCCTGTTTGTATAGAAGAAGGTGTCTATTGGTTGTTCTTGGTCAGACTTTTCAGGAATCTGAATTACCTTATTGTCATTTTTTGAACTTTGCTCAATTGCGGAATCTATAGGTACTTCATTTCTATTTTCAACCTGATTTTCTCCATTTTTTGGACCACAAGCCATCAATAGTGTAAAAAAGATCAATAATGTTTTTTTCATATTTTAGTTGGCCATAACGGTTGGGGCAGGCAGCGTGGCGGCTTTGGCGCATTTTCCATCCGAGTTAGCATATTAGTTACTTGCTTCCCAAAATGTTTTAATTTCTATCTCAATCAGCCATGCTGCTTGCCTTGTGTTGTATGCCGTATCTTATTTCTTCTTCTTTAGTTAGTTCTTTAGAATAAGTGTACCACAAATTTTTATGGAAATCCCATTCATTTACAGCTACAATCCAACTCTGATAATTATCTTTTTCAATGATTAGGACCAAGCCTAAATCACTCTGAATATTGATGTTAATTAACGAATACCTTGAGTAATTCTCTATCTGATAATATGTTTTCGATTCTGATTGGTACTTCAACAAACCCATCCATGAAATATCTGGATTCTTTGTTTTAATTGACCTACTCATCTCAATCACTTCAACTACTTTAATTTTGAGAGTAGCAGTCATTTCATCTAATGAAATAACTTCCAATGGTTTATTCAAACAGAAGCTTATAGAAGCAATGTCAGACTCATCTTCAATGCCATTTAATTGAGCATTAGGACTCATGTATATACTCCAAAAATTATCTCTAAAGCTCAGCTTCAAAGGTCCATTTATAATCAATTCATACTCTTCGCCATTTTCTGGTTTTTTTGATAATAGATATTCACCTTTAAGGACGCTTTTCCATTCACTTTCTATTGCGACCACAAAATTATCGGCAAGTTGATATGAATGTGCATCCGAGCAAAGACTACATTTTAAGTAGATCTCATCAATCATTTTGTTATCTTTTATGGCATGCCAACGGTTTGGCTAAACTGCGTTTTAATGCAGTTTAGCTTTTGTTAGCTACTTTTTTATTTAATTCGTCTAAATCCAAAATTCCTGGGGCATTTTTTAAAACTCTTATCCCAAGTTCTTCAGGCAAACCAATCCAAAGGGTGGCACTACTATCCCAACAAACTATTTCAAAAAGTGAATCGTTTAGCTGTTTTTTAGGAATTCCTTTCCAAAAATTTGGATTACCATCAGCATAAGGTTCTTCACTTAATCTAGGTTGTGTACCTAAAGGAAATGCTGAAATTACCGCCCAAGAAAATTGGTAATCAAATTCATCAATTTTTGATTTCAATTCTCGTCCAGTCACCCATATTGGGTCTTCCAATGGAGTCCATCCGCCTACAACATCAGAAAAATGCCAGTCAAAATCTTCAAGATTAATTTCCAGCCACTTTTCGACTTCTCGTAAGCTGGTGAACCATTCAACATCCTTAGTGTTTTCCTGAATTAAATTCATTTTCTAATTGTATATAACAAAACCGTTCAATTTGATTTATTATTTAGTTAAAATCAAAAAATTCCCTTACCCATTTTGGGAGGCAACAGCCGCTAAATTGAAAGGTCGTAACGGGTACAGTCTTTGGGATAATTAAAATATTGTATACGGGGTAGCTTATAGCTCCGCAAAATGTACTTTCACAATGTCCCTATCTCCAGAATTCTGATGGAGTTGATGACTTACACCTTAAACGCCATTTAATTAATCGAGCTTTGATCCGACTTTATAAATTTATTATATTAACTAAATTCTTATGTTATCACTCTGGCCTTTTTTTGAGCCTAAAAATGTGGAATTCTGACTAACGTCTACACATTATATTGATTATGAGACATTTACTATTCCCAATTCTTCATTAGTCAACTGGAATTTATCAATTTGTTTTCTAATCCGCTTTACTAAACCCAATTTTCTTTTCTGATCCAGATACAAATAACCTTCTGGATTTTCATAGGGTGTCCCTTTTACAATCATATTCCAAATGATCACAGCCAGCTTCCTTGCCGTGGCACTCACTGCTGAGACTCTGCCTTTTCTGAAATTGATCCGGTGAAAGAAATCTCTCAGGGGCGTAGAGTCTTTTAGATTGCCAATCGCATTGGCTGTAATGCGTAAAGCTATTTTTAGTCGGTTACTACCTTTAGGTACTTTACTAGATAATAACTTCCCTCCGCTGATTTTATTATTGGGAGCCAATCTCAGCCAACTTGAAAAATGCTTCGCACTCGGAAACTTTCGAATACCTTCTACTCCTACCTCACTCATTAATGACAGGACTGTAGAGTAACTCATCCCCTCTATGGCTAATAAATCTGTGCCTTCGAACATTTGATAGCTCTTTAAATTTAAATCTATATCTTTTGGGGTGTTTTTATTCACTCTCTTATAAGGCTTTGATGCTATATAATGCTCTCTTTTATCTTCATCTGAATTAATGATTTCATCCAGCTTTTTCGATATCTCCGCATCACAAGCTATTATTTTCGACTGCAGGTGATCATACGTCTCTAACTCCTGCTGTAATGCAAAAAGGTAATCCTTTCTGCCATTAGATTGTAAGGCTTTGGCTATTTCCTTTTCACTTCTTCTACAATTACCATGGCGTAAGGAGGCCAGCAAGCTGGCCTCCGATTCACCTGCGCATATGCTACGGATTATGGCGAGACCGGTAAGACCGCAAATATCTTTCACTACTATATCCAATCTCAAATTCAGCAATCGTAAATACTTCTGCATTTTTTTGGAGGTGGAAGCCGCCATATGAAGAAGGTTGGACCGATGTCTACAGTAAGTGCGTAGCTCTTCTGTTTTGCCTTCTGGGAGGAAACTACTGCTGAGTAAACCAAGGGTATGAAGCTTTTGAATCCACTGGCAGTCCTGAACATCGCTCTTTTTACCTTTGATATTTTTGGTAAACTTACCATTACACAATATCACATGGAAGCCTTTAGATATCAGTACTGAATATAGATTCTGCCAGTAAGTACCTGTACTCTCCATAGCTATACTTGTGATTTGCTTTTCTTGAAGCCATGCTGAAATAGCATAGAGATCTTCATTAAAAACACCAAATTCGCGAACATCATTTTCGGATTGTCCTACTGCCACCCAGTGGCTGCGACTTCCTACGTCAATTCCCGCTGCATGAGGATTGACCACTTCCATTGAGATTGATGACTCTTCAATTTATTTAATAATATAAGAACCTAAGGAGATGTGCTTTTGGCTTATAAATATTCTGAACGGGGTATTTGAAATCTTCAAATCCGCCACTGAAATCATCGCATACATCTCAACCAGAATTGCACTCGTGCTAGAAGCAACACTTGAAAAATCGGCCTTGCTTAGGCTAAATTCAATTTAAGTAAATTATCCATAAAGTCAATCTCGTTAGCTTAAGAAATCAATGGTTTTGGTATAGGGGGAATTACAGCTAACGCCAAGCTAAGCACAGTCGGCTCAGCCTTTCAAATATCTCATATGTATCGAATTCAAATGCCCTTTGCAAACAACTAAGTAAGCCGATTGGGCTTAGCGCCTGTTATCAGCTTTATTTTCTCTTGCCATCCTCTTTTTTCAATTGTTCTCACGTTATCTACGTCTTTGAGGGTTAAGAGGTATTTCGTCAGTAGTTCTAATTCATTATCTGATTGATCACCTTTGAATTCACTTGGGTAAATAGCATTACCGTAATTGTATTTTGATTTTCTAGGTGTGTCATCAATGATTAAGGTTCTTTCAAGCCTTCCAATCCCTCTTTTCTTAATCTTTTTCAAAATTTTCGAATAATTCAGGTGATTGTAATAATCGGAATATCCAAGATCATCCAAGGATTGAGTGTCGTGTTGTAAAGTACACATTGAGCGTCCCCAAACAAACTCCAAAGGATATTCTTCTGGAAAGATTTTGTTTACAATTTTCTTCACGTAATCATCCGAAGCAGATGACCAGACCGCCACTTTAAAATTGATTATTAATTTGTCTAAAAATTGCTTAAGACCAGGCCGGATGTAAACCTTGTACTTTTCGATTTGGGATCAACCCCCAATCATCAGGACAGTATTAAGCTGTAATTAAGTTCTACAATCATA
>NZ_JAESIY010000022.1 GCF_016757215.1 Fulvivirga sediminis | reverse complement strand
TGGCTTACTGGACGTATGTGTACTACCAGGGTGAAGGCAACGCTGCCAGGTGGCTGCAAGCCAACAGAGGTCTAGACTACAATACCAACAAGGCTGAACGCGGTATGGTACATACTCTTGCTCTAGAAAGAGTAGCGACATGGAGGTACGTGCTTACTAAAGGCATCTTTTCTAGATGAAGCCTATCCGTGATACCACTATTTTAAAATATACTAATGGCAGGTTCACTAAATAATTATTCTTTTAGCGAATAGCTATAAAAATCAAAAATATTATGGCCCTACAAACTAACATAGAAATATATATTGGAGGAAACCTGATCCCCACTTACAAGAGATTATCATTACAGCAAGACCTAGATGCCCACCATATGCTCACCCTGGTATGCAGGATGGATGTACTGGAGAAATTAGGGGATGAATTAGCCTCCGAAAGCAAAAACTTTTTAGGTGAAATTATTACCATAAGTGTAAGCTCTGATGAAATCTATAGCGACTATGGCGTGCTGGAATTCAAAGGGATAGTGGTAAAGGTTAATAATACCAAAGCCTATGATAGTGGTGAAGAAGATACGGTAGAAATTACTGCTCAGAGTGCCAGCATCATCGCTGATGACGGCCCTCATTATGCTTCGCACAGTGAAGTGAGCCTGTCAGACATTCTTACCAAAACCTTTGAAGGCTACGATGCCTCCAGACTCGAAATGGCTTTCAACCCACAAAACACAGAAGCCTTACACTACAGCGTTCAGCAAAATGAAAGCGCTTTTGAGTACGCCAGCCGATTGGCCGCTCAGCATAGCGAATGGTTTTATTATGATGGCAAAGCCTTGGTATTTGGCGCACCCAAAGCCAGTGAAGAATTGTCCATCACCTATGGGCATGACCTGAAGAAGTTCTCTTTAGAGCTCAACCCCTCCCCTAATAACTTTAAGTACTTTACCAATGACTACCTTACTGACGAACTCCATGAAAAAACATCTAGGGAGATCAACACAGGGGTAAATGGATATAATGGCTTTACCAGCCAAAAAAGTGGTGAAATATATGCTAAAGAAACCAGCATATACCTTAATTCTTATACAGACAGCACCCTGAAGCAGCGTTTTGACCTGCAGGTAGAAAAACAAAAGAAGAGTCGCGAACTCAAGCAAGTAATCGTAAAAGGCTCTAGTGATAACCCAGGGGTATACTTAGGTCAGGTAGTAGCAGTAAAAAACACCGCAGCAGCACAAGGCAGCTTTAGAGTAACTAAGGTAATGCACACCGCTACTGAAAATGGTAACTATATTAACTACTTCGAAGGCGTATCTGCTGAGATAGACATTTACCCTGAAAGCAACGCCATGGCCTACCCTCGCAGTGAGAGCCAGGTAGCTACGGTAATGGATAATGCTGATCCTGATGGGCTAAGCCGCGTAAAAGTACAGTTTGCCTGGCAAAAACCTACCGGTGAAATGACGCCATGGTTAAGAATGGTGACTCCTCACTCTGGTGGAGAGAAAGGATTCCATTTTATACCTGAAGTAGGCGAAGAAGTAATAGTAGGCTTTGAAGGTGGCAACGCCGAGCGCCCCTACGTGATGGGAGCTTTATACAGTGGCACTAAAAAGCCTGAAAGCTGGAAAACAGATGCCAATAACATCAAAGCTATACGCACCCGAAGTGGCCATACTATAGAGCTGAACGATACTGAAGGAGAAGAAACTATCAGCATTTATGATAATGAGGGAAGCATTATCACTTTCAATACCCAGGAGAAATCTCTGACCATAAATGCGACTGAAAATCTGGATCTTACTGCTAAGAATATCAATATAAAAGCGGAAGAGCAGCTGAATATACAATCATCTGATGCATTGAGCTTTTCTTCTGAAGGAGATACCAGCCTGATTGCCAATGGCAAACTCGGCTTGCAGGCTTCTGATGACCTCACCGCTAAGAGTGATGGCAACGTAGCTATGGAAGCCACTGGCGATTATACCGCCAAAGGCCAGAAAGCTATTATAGAAGGTTCTACCAATGCTGAACTTAACGGAGCTCAGACCAAAGTGACTGGTAAAACCATGACAGAGATAAAAGGTACCACCTTAAAACTGAACTAAACTATGCCAGGACAAGCAGCTACCATAGGAAGTATGCACGTGTGCCCGATGTGTACCGGCACCGTGCCTCATGTAGGAGGCCCCATTAGCGGACCTGGCTCACCCAATGTACTGATAGGCGGTAAGCCTGCTGCCGTTATGGGTGACATGTGTGTTTGCTCAGGTCCTCCTGACACTATAGCCCAGGGAGAATCTACCGTACTCATCAACGGCAAACCAGCCGTAACCGTAGGTGCGCTCACCGCCCACGGAGGCACCATCAGCGTAGGCGAGCCTACTGTACTTATAGGTACAGGAACCTCGGCCCCAACCGCCATTATGGCACTGGAAAAAATACCTTTCCCTAAAATTACGATTACCAACCGCCTGCTCGGCAACACCAAGGAAGCGGAAGCCAATCAGGAGAAGCTAAGAAAGGAAAGTCAGAGACAAGGTAGATTAGGTCAATTTAATATCAGTTTTTAATAGTCAGAGATATGAATTTTTTTTACCCCGAAAAAGATGGAAATGGTGAAGACTTGAAGTTTTCTAATCAATTTGGAAAATATCTGATAAGTCATTTTAACACTTGGCACGGTGGTGTACACATAGAAGGTGCTGACAAACCTCTACAAGCTATTGCTGACGGACGTATTATAGCTTATAGGATGAACAGGGAGTATCAGACATTAAAAGACTCTAGTGACAACACTAATCGCAAGCCTAGAGAAGAAAAAAAATACTCCAATAATTTTATATTAATTCAGCACGATATAGAAATAAGTAAAGAGGAGGTGGAAAATGAAGGCGCTGATGACGAGAAAACCACGGTAAAGAAGAAATTCTTCACCTTTTACAGCCTCTACAATCATTTGCTACCCACTTCAGCTTATTATAAAGAGAATAAAGAAGAAATTCGTAGCGGTATAGACGTCCCCAAGTTTATGCGCTACGAAACATTGAAAGCCACGCAAGAACAAGATTATGATTTTCCGGCAACAACCATTAAAGGTCTAAATGCGAGAACACTTAACAGTGCAGGTGTAACTGAGTTTAGGGGTTCAAGAACTATAAAACTGGTTATACCTTATGGAGATAAGGTTTGTAAAGTACTAGATGAAGAGGGTAAACTTATAAAGAATGGAAGTGGAATTAAAGTAACCTACACTGATGGAAATGGAGACTACCACGATGATATTTACATTTATGATCGCTCTCCCCTAGAAGATCTTGGTGATTCATATAAAATCAATACTGATAAAGATACAGGTAAATTCATAGATTATCTTGGTTTTTCTGATGAAAAAAGAATTGAACGGGGATCCCGTTTAAGAGAAGAAGCTAACGGCGATTCAGCTGTCATAGGTTTAATACCTAAAGGTACCATAGTAAATGTGCTTGAAAAAACAGAGGTTAAAATAAAAGAAGGCAAAGAAACCTATTGGGCTAAAGTGGAGGGTTATGAAGGCTATACTCACTCTAGTAATTTTGAAGTTCAACAGGAGATAGAGGAAGTAGACATAACTTTGGATAAAATAGTAGCCTGTGACATCCCCATCAAGGCAGGAGAACATATTGGTTATACTGGCTTGTTACAAGGTGACCTTGGCTGCAACTACCATGCTGCTCAGGTAGATGTATTCATGACTGAAGAAGTAGATGAGTTTTTATCAAATGCTTTTGAAGCAGGAAAAGATAAAAAGAATTATACTATTCTTCCTCAAGACACTATACTAAAGAAAACTCTTACTACTAATGTTGATCTGCCCAAAGGTACGACCGTGAAAGTCTTAGGTATTAAGGATGGGTACGTTAATATTCAAGAAGATAAACAACCTGTTAGAGCCTCCCTCAATAAATCATATTTACATAACATGGTTGACCCACCAGGCCCTAGGAATGCTTACTTTCAAATTAAGCCCGAATTCTTTGACGAGATAAATAAATCTCATTTCAATAATCAAATACCAGATGTAAACAGTTTTGTGTATTGGTTAGAACAGAATGGTGATATAACAAAAGTAGAATATAGACCAAAGAATAATCCAGCCGAATTTTGGGTAAAAACAAAAGATCTTTTCCCTGTTGAAGGAACAAAAACCAGAGATAAAAAAGTAACTGTGCCTATACCATTTGGACAAACCACTGACTCATTTCTGGAGTATTTAACAAAAGCAGACTGCAGGGTGGAAGAAAAAATAGTTCAGGAAGAATACTTTGATATTCATCCTGCTAAAAAAGGTGAACATACTACACTAAATAAAAATATTACTACAGCTTATTTGGCTATACCAGATAATAAAGATGAAACAGGAGAAGATGAAGAATTATGTAAAGAGGCAATTGTAGATCTTAGTAAAGCTAAAATCATCAAAGAAAACGAGAATAAAGAATGGATACAGGTTACTTGCAGTTACGTAATAGGTAATAAAAAAGAAACTAAAAAGGGGTGGATAGAAAATAAGAATTTTGATACCTTTAGTCTCCATAATTGGAAAAATTCTGGCTTTAAAACTATAAGAGCAGGAGCTGAATACATGTATGAAGTAAAAGGACTTAGAGACTGTAACGATTCACATGCTAGTGATTTTATAAAGAAATTCTGGAAAACATTGAATGTGAAAAATGATGATGTTTTAGATATTTTCGAGCTTGATGCCGCATATAGTATGCTTGAAACACAACTTGCTGTATCTAAAATAGTTTGTGAACACAAATCTGAATGGTCTTATACCGCTAATGATATAGCTGATGAAGTAACTAAATTTTATGACTACCAAATTTCTCAAGAAGATGAAAGCTTAAAAGAAGAACTTAAAAAGCTGAAAGAAGACAAACTCAATACTATAAAAGATCAGGTAGGAAAGTTGATGTTCTGGAAAGAAGCCTCGGGGTTAATCTACGACCCTCCTAAGCAATATACTCTTCCGAATTCCAATCCTGAACCTATTTATGATGCACATTTGGGCCCTACAGATGAAGAGCAGAAAGCAAGAAGAGCGGCTAGAGTTGCTGCAATTTTTGGGACGGATGACCCCGAGGTACAGATGGCTGCAGCCGGAAGAAGTCCAGAACCTATTGATGCTACTACTCAAACAAACAACACCGACACTGAAACCCTAACTCAACCAGGAGTAAGTGAAGAGAAGGAAGCCTGTGAAACGCAAGAACAACCACAAGAGGAAAAACAGCAGGAAGTGAAACCACCTGAGCGTACCTTCCCTAGTACTGATCAAGTATGGCACTTTCATCCTATTGCTTTTGTGGAGCATATGAAGAGGATTTATGGTAGTGGAGGGAGCTGTGAGAGTCTTATTTGGGGCAATAAAGTTAGTTGCCAATTTAGAGCCAAGGTTATTCAGATTGCTAAGAACCTATGGGGGGAAGAAAGAAAAATTGAAATGGCCAATAACCTTATGGCTGTATTTGCATGGGAAAGTGGAGAAACATTTAAGGCCAACGCACCAAATATGGCGAATTCAGGAGGTACTGGATTAATTCAGTTTATGCCTTCCACTATTGCAGGATTATTAGGACGGTCAAAAGAAGAATTAACAATTGAAACAGTCACCAATTATTGGGGGAATAATTTAACTCTAAAAAGAGTAAAAGAGTTTTCCGATATGTCTGAATTAAGACAACTTGATTACGTTGAAAAATATTTTAAACCTTTAAAAGGTAAACATGTTGAGTTCGTCGACTTTTATCTTCAGGTGCTTTTTCCTGCCTCCATGGGAAAACCTGACAATCATGTGGTTTTCTCTAAAAATGGTACCGGTCTACTCAAAAATGATGTCTTCTACCAAAATAGAATAAATGCATATAAGCAGAACAAGGGATTTGACACGAACAAAAAATACGGCAATGATGACGGAATAGTCACTAAGCTGGAAATAAAAAAGGGAATCCAAAAATATCTGGATGAAGGAGAAAAGCACAAAAACAACTGTACAGACGGTTCCTGTACACGTCAGAATGACAGGGAAGAAAACATTTCACTTGCAAGTGAAATAATATTCCATGGCTACCAAAACAGCGATTCCAAAGGTTGCCTGCGCAGGTGTGAAGATATGTTAAGGTCATTCGGAAATTATAAGGTCGCTCCTACTACTGATTCAAGAGTTGTGCAAATGACTCAATATGAAGGTGAAGACACTGAGAATTTAGTAGTGCAAGATAATGCTTCTGAAGGACTAAATTTAATAAATAATCATATCCATAATAGAATACCAATTATAGTAGGTATAGACTGGAAAAAAGGTAACACCGGAAACAATGACAATACGACTGATCATTGGGTAATAATTGTAGGTAAAGAAACCAGTAACGATGGAATATTAAGTTATCATTATTTTGACCCACAGACTGGTCATGAATCTATTGGGACTAGTAATAAAAATAAACTTAAACTACAATCCGATGGAACCTTAAAAGATACATATAGAGGCAGAAAATATGTAGTAACTATGGTTAGACCTACCTTAAAAAATTAATTATGCTAAAGTTAAATTACTTCTTTCTTATTTATTTATTTCCAATCTTATTAAGTTGCAATACGACCGTAAAAGAAACACAAGAACGGCCAAATGAAATAAATGACATTCAAAACAATTATTCTGAAGTGGTAGAAGATTTTTATAGCTGGTACCTTAACCAGTACTATAATAAGAAAAATAAAAACCCTTTTATTCCTAAATATCAGAAAACTGGCAATGGAAAAATAGGCTTAAATGTTTCGGATTACTCATCTCGATTGGATCAAGTGCCACACTTAAGCGAATCTTTTAAAGAATCTTTGATAAAAAAATGTAAAGAATGTAATAATCTAATGCTTGAGAGTCTGGAATTAAACAGCTTTGATCCCGAGTATGACGCAGATTTTTACTTAGGTAAAAACAAAGACTATAAATGCGATTTTCTTCGAAAAGACATTATTTTAGGAGGGCAAGGAGAAGCTGTTACAGCTATAAAGATAAATGAAGTTGAAATCACTAAAGTGGATAATCAAAGGTTAGTTCACGCATATTCATTGATAGATAATTCGATCTTTTCTTATTTAGATATTTTAGTAGAAAACAATGAAAATGGAGATTATAAAATTGACAGTATTAGTGTATTTTTCAACAAACCTAAGTCAAACATAAAAAATAATTACTCATTTAACAGGTCTGATTGGATCGGAAAATATCACTTAACTCAAGATAAAGGTAAGATTGATGAGTTTAGTTCAATTGTAATTGGTTATCAAATTAATATAACAAAAGATAGCTCCCTTTTCATAGGACAAGGATATCAAACTAATTTTATAGACCTATGCAGTATTAAAAAAGATGGGGATACATTAAAACTATACTATGATTCAACTCTAGAAGGTACTAATTATAATGAAACGGAAGATTCCCCACTATTAAAACTTTACAAAAAACAAAACAGATATTATGTTACAAGCCCTGTAATATCAGTGAATACAAATAATAATAGCGAAATAGAGTTTGAAAAATTTGAGTAATTAATAGTTTCGGGCGCGTTTCCATTCAACTGAAACGCACTCGAAATTGTATAATATAAACAATTTCAACCTTCATTTAAACTAAAAAATAAAACACCCAGTTTGGGCGCGTTTGAGAGAAACAGAAACGCGCCCAATTTCTACATGAAATAATCGACAAACATAAAACAGACCTATCCCGCTGACATAATAGATAATGAGGTTACCAAATTCTTTGACTACTTGATTGCTCAAGAAGATGAAGGCGGTGAATGGGATCTGGAAAGTCTCAAAGAAGAAAAGTTAAATACTATAAAAGATCAGGTAGAAAAGCTGATGTTCTGGAAAGAAGCCGCTGGTTTAACATACTACCCTCCTATGGATCTTCCTACTCCTGAGGGGCTGAAACCTATGGGTTACACAAAATTGCGACCTACAGATGAAGAGCTCAAAGCAAGAAGAACTGCTAGAATTACTGCAATTTTTGGCAGGGATGACCCCGAGGTACAGATGGCTGCAGCCAGAAGAAGTCCAGAACCTATTGATGCTACTACACAAACAACCAACACCGACTCTGAAACCGCTAACTCAACCAAGAGTAAGTGAAGATAAGAAAGCCCCTGAAACGCAAGAACAACCACAAGAGGAAAAACAGCAGGAAGTGAAACCACCTGAGCGCACCTTCCCTAGTACAGATCAAGTATGGCACTTCCACCCTATTGCTTTTGTGGAGCATATGAAGATGATTTATGGTAGTGGAGGGAGCTGTGAGAGTCTTATTTGGGGCAATAAAGTTAGTTGCCAGTTTAGAGCCAAGGTTATTCAGGGTGCTAAGAACCTATGGGGGGAAGAAAGAAAAATTGAAATGGCCAATAACCTTATGGCCGTATTTGCATGGGAAAGTGGAGAATAAGGCCACCGCACCAAATATTGCGAATTCAGAAGGTACTGGATTAATTCAGTTTATGCCTTCCACTATTGCAGGATTATTAGGACGGCCAAAAAAAGAATTAACAATTGAAACCTGTCCTAAAGATGGGAAGTCTTCACGATAGATCAGCCAAAATTACTCTACTTAAAAAAGGTATAAATACGAAATGTTCAAATAAAAAACTACCCCCCATAAATTGAGAGGTAGGTCACTTGAACATAACAGATTAAACTATTTGATAAACTTCTTAGACAATGTTTGTTGCTCGGTAGTCAGAGTAATGATATATATTCCTTCGGGAAAATCACTTACATCTAACTTGAACTGATTTTCTACAACCAGGTGATCTGTGATTAAATGCCCATTTGAGTCATATACTTTCAGTTCTGCTCCTTTATGAGTATCCCCTTTCCATACAATATTTACAAGTCCGTTGGATGGATTTGGATACAATAACAAATCTTCTGACGACTGCTCACTTATGACTTCAGTTTTTAGCCCATGTTTGGTAGTAGCCAAATCATTGAAATTAACATTACAATCAGTGGCCGAAGCAGGTCCGGTAATTTGAATATAATCTATATTAGCGAGGCCGTCTGCTTGGGTTGCTTCCAATCTCACGGTCTTAGCTCCTGCTGATATATTGGCTGTAACCGAAACGGTATTCCAGCTAGTCCAAGCGGCATTCGGAAAGGCAATAGATGAAACTGCTGGCGCCCCATCTATTAATAAGCGAGCGGTACGGCCTGAAACACCCCCATTGGCATATCTCCAGGTAAAGGTATAGGTGCCGGAGGTATTGAAATTAACCCTCCAGTTAATACCACTGCCATATGAATTGGCCGAATTAACAAAACCATTTCCTGTATAACCGCTGTGGTTATTCTCTATTGCACCTTCTACAGAGCAGAAACCTTGCGTGCTTTCTTGTATGGTAGTGACGGTTGGTGTATCCAAAGTGCCATAATCGATATATCCATTACAATGCATCCATTCGCTGTAGGAACCTCCGCAAGCATCATCTTGCCACACGCTTGTGTTGGTAGGCCTATCCTCAGACTGAATAGTCACTCCATCCACCATTATATAATCGACTTGTACATCTAACCCAGTATCATCATTCACAAAATGAACGGTAATATTGCCGGAGCCATCCGCATAATAATTCTGATAGTTTGTGCTAAGGGTAAAAGAAGCCACAGTATTACCATCGGCTCTTACCTCTATCACTTCTCCGCCACCTTCCCCCCTGGCTCTTACCATAAGATTACCTACGCCCGGATTCCCTCCGTTAACCAGCTCTATATTAGGTTGTGGCGGTGTGGACATACCGCTTCCTAAATAATAGCTAGTCCAGGGTGGTTGATTATATCCAGAATTTTGCCAAGCAATGGCTGCTCTATACTGTGGATTATGCATTAGCGTATAGAGCTTCTGATTAGTAGTGGCCGTGGTTGTGTATATTCTCAGGCTTTGATTATCACTGGTTCTCCAAACAACCTCTTCCCTCCAATCTCCTAAAAGATCGGCAGAAAGGTTAGGCGTTGCTTTGGTGCCATTGTTTGATCCCACACCAGTTGGCGAAAGAAGTACCCCTGAATTGTATTTAGAGATAGTAGTGCCATCGAGCAATTCTCGACTCAAATCACCATCCCACCAGATGGCAAAATTGATAGAAGGGATATTAGTGCTTACCAGATCTCCTGTACTGCTATAAACGCCCAGCCCACTGGAAGCCCAGCTCTCAGCTCCAGGATATTCAGGCATAATATCGGCACTTAACCCTCTTCCAATATCTCCATTCTTATATTTCGCCCAAATGATACTTCCTGTACGGGCATCTCTCATCACCACCGCCGGTTTGCCATTGGATGGATTAGAACTGGCATCTTCTATTGGCGTAAAAACCTCTAAGCCCGGTCGGCTAGGTATAAGATCAGAAACATGCATAGCATCTCCGTGCCCCCAGGTACTGGTATAAAGCCCTCTCCCATTATCATCTACCACCATGGCTCCATAAACAATCTCATCTCTACCGTCGAAATCCACATCCGCCACGCTTAATTGATGATTACCTTTACCTGCGTAATTGGACCAGCCATTGTTGGTGTCAAATACCCAGCGTGACCTGAGCTGACCGTTACTGTAATCCCAAGCCGCTATTACACTGCGAGTATAGTATCCCCTACTCATAATAATAGACGGATTTCTACCATCAAGGTAAGCTATTCCTCCAAGAAACCTATCCACCCTATTACCATAGCAATCTCCCCAATTACAAACATTCCCCCTTCCGGGCAAATAATTTACTGTATGCATTGCCGCTCCGGTCTGCCCGTTAAATACAGTCAGGTATTCAGGGCCATCTAATACATAACCGCTGGAATTTCTCCAATCAGCCGAAGGATTGCCAATTACATTACCTTGACCATCAGTAGTGCCATCAGCAGTTTTGCAAACCACTTCAGCCTTGCCGTCAGAATCAAAATCATATACCATAAACTGAGTGTAATGGGCTCCTGCACGTATATTCCACCCTAAATCTACCCTCCAAAGCTGTGTACCATTCAACTTATAGGCATCTAGAAAGACTTTACCGGTATAACCAGACTGTGAGTTGTCTTTCGAATTAGATGGATCCCACTTCACAATTATTTCATATTCGCCATCTCCATCCAAATCTCCTACGCTACAGTCGTTAGGAGAATATGTATAACTACCTGAGGGAGTAGCACCACCGGGAGGTCGCTGTAAATTAACCGTTTTATAATTCTGCCCCCATACATTGGCGGCTTCAGAAGCGGCCTGCTCTACTCCGTTAATTACAGGTCGAACCGAATAGCTGGCATTGGTAGAGGTATTATCGACATAATTGGTAGAATTTGTTATTGGCGTGGCATTCACTTTGGTACTGCCTCTGTAAAGGTTAAAGGCTATATTGGATGGATCGGTACCAAACATTCGCCAGCTAACAAAAACTTGGCTATTACTGGTCCTAACAGCCACTACTCCGCGATTAAGATTTTCCATGAGATTCTGTGCATTCACTGCGTTAACAAACAGGAGCATAATCAGAATGATCAAATACTTGTAAATATTATGAGTAGGGAAGGATTGAATAAATACTCTTGAAGCCATTGGCTCATTGAAATCGTAACCCCGGACTATCCAGTGATGACGATTAAGTAGGTTTTTAAGTAACATATAGGGTTTATTGAGTTGATTGATATTAAAAAGGCGGCTAAAATCAAGGTGATTATATCTTATCAGAACCGTTTTCCTTGTAAAAAACTAAGTATATGGGTGTTAAGTTAAAGTTGTTTACACGTGAATAGAACGATCTGGCTTACCATGCTTTACGTCTATTTTTGAAACATTAATTCACTTAGGCTTATACTACGCAGTTATATTAATGCCTATACATGAGCAATTATTAGCTACTGTAAATCCATTAGTTACTATCATTAACTTGAAGATAAGACATTACCACTAGATATTAAATCCGCCTTATTATGAGGTATTTTTTCATTCGGTATAGGTATTAAGTTGATTGTGGTGATTTCGCAGACACCCTAATTTAATATACCTGAGAATTAGAAGCTATTAGTTTTAGTGTAAACACTACACTTTTACTACATAGTACATAAATCACCTAATTACTCGGAAAAATATAGGCTAACTAGATTGGACAAATCAATCCATAGATTCGCACATTTCTACTTTCCCTTTATACATCATCCACAAAGCGTGAATATTTTTTCACAGTATATAAATATAATATAGCCTACAGCTCAATCAGGAAGAAGGAACAATTTTTGACACATTTTAACAAAATATGTTATTATGGCTGATCAAAACCGAATCAATACTGAAGAAGAACAAGAATGGATATCGTCTCTGGAGTGGATAATCGAAAATGAGTCAAAAGCACATGCCTCTCAGCTACTGCATTTGCTTAACCAAAAAGCAGAGGCATATGGCATAAATCTCAACGGCATGGCCCAATCCGGACAATATGTTAACACTATTTCTGCTGATGAAGAGGTAGCCTACCCGGGAGATATTGATCTGGAACAAAGGATAGATAGGGCGATACGATGGAATGCCATGATGATGGTGGCAAAGGCTAATCATACACATAGTGGATTAGGAGGTCATATTTCTACTTTTTCTTCTGAGGCAGATTTGTTTCAGGTAGCGCTACATCACTTTTTAAGAGGCTATGAGGGGGATCATCCTGATATAGTTTACTGGCAAGGCCATGCTGCCCCAGGTCTATACGCTTACTCCTATGTGGCTCATGACTTGAATGAAAAGCAAATAACCCATTTTCGTCAGGAAATTCAATATAAAGACGGGCTGCCTTCATATCCTCATCCACGCCTAATGCCTAACTATTGGAGATTTCCCACAGTATCTATGGGCTTAGGCCCTATCCAAGCTATTTATAAAGCTAGGTTCCTAAAATACTTACAGAACCGTGAATTAACCACTTATAAAGAAACTAAGGTATGGGCCTATCTTGGAGATGGAGAAATGGATGAACCAGAATCTACCGGGGCACTTGCCATAGCTAGTAGAGAAAAATTAGATAATCTTATCTTTATAGTTAACTGCAACTTACAGAGACTAGATGGGCCTGTAAGGGGTAACAACCATATTATTTCTGAAATGGCCAATATATTTTCAGGAGCTGGTTGGAAGGTCATAAAAGTAGTATGGAATAGTGAGTGGGATAAGATTTGGGCTAAAGATACGTCAGGAGCACTAAAGAAAGTAATGGCAGAAACTCCAGATGGCGAGCTACAAAAATGGTCCATTGCTTCTGGTAGCGAATTACGAGAAGAGCTATTTGGCCAAAATGAATCACTCCAACAGCTGGCAGCAGAATATTCTGATGACCAGTTGGAAAGACTGGGCAAAGGAGGTCATGACCTAGTAAAGATTTATAACGCTTATAAAAGAGCCGTAGAATACAAAGACGGTCCGGTAGTAATTCTGGCTCATACCACCAAGGGACATGGTCAGGGAGAGGCCGGAGAAGCCAGTAATGTCACCCACAATAAAAAGAAATTTTCACTAGAAGAAATAAAAGATTATAGAGATAAGCTAGAAATACCACTTACCGATGAGGAATTGAAGGACTACCCTTTCTATCGTTTTGAAGAAGACAGTGATGAAGTAAAATACATCAAGCAAAGAAGGAAAAATCTATTAGGCCCATTACCAAGTCGAAAGGAAATGGATTATGATTTTAAAATGCCTTCTTCTAAAATATTCAAATCATTTGATAGTGGATCTGGAGATAAGGAGGCCACAACAAACGGCGCTTTTATGCAACTCCTTTCCTCTTTATTGAAGGATGAAAATATGGCAAATCATATAGTCCCCATTATTCCAGATGAGTCACGAACGCTAGGCTTAGATGCTCTTTTTGGTAAAGTTGGAATATACAATCCAAAAGGTCAACAGTATGACCCTGTAGACGGAGGTAGTCTCCTTCAATATACTGAAAAGAACAAAGGAGTAATTATTGAGGAAGGAATTACCGAAGCTGGAGCCATGTCTACTTTTATTGCAGCTGGCACCCATCATAACACAGAAAAATTTTACACCATCCCATTTTTCATGTTTTACAGCATGTTTGGCTTTCAGCGTATTGGTGATCTTATATGGGCAGCTTTAGACGCCCGAACGAGGGGTTTTATGATAGGAGGTATAGCCGGAAGAACTTCCTTATCTGGAGAAGGACTTCAACATCAAGATGGTCAAGGTCATCTATTTGCCTTGGCTTTCCCTCATTTGGAAGCTTATGACCCTGCATTTGCTTATGAAACAGCCGTAATCATCAAAGAAGGGATTAAGAGGATGTACCAGAAAAAAGAAGATCTAATTTATTATATCACTGTAAATAATGATAGTTACTCTATGCCCAAGAAACCGTCAGGAGTAGATCAGGGCATCATAGATGGACTATACTGCTACAAAGAGGCAAATAAAAATAAGACCAAAAATAAGGAGGTGAACCTTTTGGGTAGTGGAGCCATTATGAAAGAGGTATTATCTGCCGCACAAATTTTAGAAGAAGATTTTGAAATACCTGTTTCTATTTGGAGTGTTACTAGCTATAAGAAGCTTTATGACAATGCAAGAGATAATGCTCGTTTAAACAATATTGAAGAGAAAAAAAATCAATGTACTACAGAAAACGCCTTCTCCGAAAATGACATTTGCATTGCGGCAACTGATTATATAAAAGCATTACCACTATCAATCGCCAGCTGGATGCCAGAAAGTTATATTGTACTGGGTACTGACGGCTTTGGACTCAGCGATACCGTAGATGAACTACGCCACCACTTTGAAGTAGATGCAAGCCATATCGTTTGGACTGCACTGCATGAACTTTACAACACAGGCAACCTTAGCAAAAAGGTTCTCAGACGCTTTAAAGATCAACACAACATTAAAAAAGGCAAAAATAACCCCACAGAATATTGATACTATGGATATAGAAGTAAAACTCCCCAAAATATCTGATAATGCAGAAAAAGGTCAGGTAAGTGAAATATTGGTTTCTGAAGGAGATCATGTAGATAAAGAGCAGGCTATAATTGTAGTTGAAAGTGATAAAGCTGCTGTGGAAGTACCTGTAGAACAAGAAGGAACGGTAAAATCTATTAAAGTAAAACAAGATCAGGAAATAAGCACTGGCGACTTGATTTTAATACTAGAAAATAATGGTTCTAACAAAGGCGTTAAAGAAAAGGACGAAGAGACGGATTCTGTTTCGGAAGAAAAAGAAGTAGAATCCAAAGAGAAGCCTGACCAGAAAGAGGAAGAATCTTCTAAAAAGCAAGATAGAGAACAAACTTCATCAGATCAAGAAGCTTCACAAGATAATGATGATGAAGGTTCAGAGCGAGCTGTAAAAGCAAGCACACAGCAGGAAGATCAATCTGATAACTCGTCTGACCATAGCTCCCCAGCAGTGGCTCCTCTGGCTAAAAAACTGGCAAGACAGCTCGGCATTAGCTTATATGAAATTGAAGCTAATGACCAGGGACGAATCACTCATGATGCCGTTATTGAACATGCCAGAGCGCTTTTAACCAGTAGCCATAAGCCTGGAACAGCAGAGAGTAAAATTACTTTACCTGACTTTTCTAAATGGGGTAATATTCAGGAAAAGCCTTTAAGTTCAATTAGAAGTACAATAGCAGAAAAAACATTGCTATCATGGCGGGAAATCCCGCAGGTCACTCAATTCGATAAGGCCGATATTACTACTTTGAGCTCTTTTTTAAAAGAAGAAAATGAAAATAGAGATCAGAAGATTACCGTAACGGCAGTACTCATTAAGGTCATACAAGTGGCTCTAACGGAGTTTCCAAAGTTCAATGCTAGTCTTGATATGAAAAGTAAAAAGGTAATATTTAAAGATTACTATAATATTAGCATTGCGGTGGCTACTGACAATGGCTTACTAATGCCTGTTATTAAAACTGTGGATAGTAAAGGTGTTAGTCAACTGGCAGAGGAGTTAAATGACCTTGCTGATAAGGCTCGAAACAAGAAATTAGCCCCCCAAGCTATGGAAGGTGGTAATATTGCCCTTTCTAATCAAGGTGGCATTGGAGGAACTGCTTTCACTCCAATTGTCTTTCCGCCGCATGTAGCCATAATTGGAGTCTCTAAAGCAGAGTTACAACCAATATATTCTAAAGAAAAAATGGAATGGGAACCAAAACAGATATTACCTCTATCTATGTCTTATGACCACAGACTAATTGATGGAGCTGAGGCTGCAGCATTTTTAAAACGAATAAAAGAATTAATAGAAAAGCCCATGAAAATAATCGTATAAACTTTCTTCATACCTAATTATAAAGCTTGTTTATAAATTGAGCACTTCAATCTTATAAACAAGCCTTATTTTATGTCTCTTCAAAATTCTCAAAAAAGAGCTACTACTTCTAAATTTCTGCGGCGACCCTCTTTTCTTTTAATTCATCTACCATTTGAATCAGCTTGCCTTCTACAGACACCAATTCATCATCCTTGGATTTAATAATATCACATAAGTGAAGTATGGATGACCTGTCTGAATCCGTAAGGTGTTGACGGCTTTCTGTAGACAAAATAACGCTGGTAAGTTTAGACCTCACCTCGAGACTTACTTGCTTAAGCTTCTCTACGTATTCCTGTATTTGAAATAATTCCTGCTCTCTAGTCATATGTTTAAGGTTGATTATATACTCGGAAAACGCCCTACTTTCGCATATCGTTCACCTAATGCTATATTAGTGTGGTTTACGTTTATTCTTACAAAATAGTTAACCTACAGGCCATAATATTCTGACGATCAGGTAAAATACTAATAGTCATTAGTAACAAAACCTACTTGATTATCCATCTCATAACTCTGATTCAATCTTTCTTAAAACTGGATTTAATTTCCTGCATCACTCACTACAGCTGGTATGAAAACTTATATACGAAAAGTGTGCTGAGGATATTATATGATTAAAACCTGACACAGCATACTTTCTATGCTGCAAATGGTTATTTTGTACATAAGTTAATTATTATCAGGCACAATTGCACGTCAAATCAACGATAATTCACAATCTATATCATTAAATAATTATTTTAAATGGAATAAATGAGACAAGTTTTACAAAACCCTATTACCTTAATTCATTAAACAAGCTTACGAATACTCATCATATAACCTAGATGAAGAGCTTCATGATAGTTATTATAGGTCAGTGCCTCTTCAATGGTAGCCAAATGAAATCCCATGCTAGTAGTTCTTTCATTATAGATATTGAATTTCCCACCATTAAAGTCTTCTTCAGTCTTTTCCACCAGCTGAGCCATCAAATCCTTTATATGCATCACATCCGCTTCTGAAACAGGATTTGTGGGCCTGCTTCCTGGCTTATATCGATCAATTAAATCATCGGATACATAGCCCTCCAATCCTGATGACTTATATATCAATACTTGTTGCGCTATTAGCACATGGCCAATATTCCAAATTAGATTATTACTAAAACCTTGAGGTGTTTCATTGAGCTGCTCTAAGCTGTATTTCTCAAAAAACTCTTGGTACAACTCCCTATTTCTCTTCCAAATTTTAAAAACAGAATTCATTATTTTATGAAGTTAGATTTAATTTCAAATACCTTAAAAGAGCTCCTAAAGTAATTAACTGCTTAATCTTAAGCAATTTTGATATAGCTGGTAGAGGTTTCTGATCATTTCATTCATCGAGATCATCATGGCCATTTATAATTTTTTAACCTGCCTATTGGTCACATATGCAGTCTTTCAAGTATATAAAAGGGTTAATAATTCAATTAAAACTAACCATATTTACATTTTTACCGTGCAATATAATCGCTCAATCTTAGGGTGTACGATGACATTATTGATGTTTATCGCTTCAATTTCTGAAGGTCAAAAAATAGATTCAGAAAGAATACTGGAGGCTGACCGGATCGCCGAAGACTACAAAGATGCCTCTGTTGCTTCCCTTAACTCCACAGATCATTATCGCTTTGCAATTCATAAAAAGGAAGATTATCTTCAGATTATAAATGAGAAAGACGAACTTTTTATAGGCTTAAAAGATAATGCTGAGTATGTAAAACGAACTTATTATAATGATAATGTTGAGCTGGGAAAATCTTCAATCACCACAGAAAAAGGAAAATCATTTTATCACAATAAGTATTGCGGGCATTATCAGTCTGGTGAAATATTTTATTCAGACGCACAAATATGTGCCTATAAGATGCCCTTCAATGTCACCGGAACAGTGGCTCATTTTTCCTCAGAAGCTACTTACCTGGATCCCAAGTATTTAACTTCTGTTTTCTTTCATGAAGATTTACCCGTTTTAAAAAAAGAAATTACATTTGAAATACCTGTAGGTATTGAGGTAGAACTCAAAGAAATCAACTTTAAGGGTTACGACATTAAAAAGGATATAGTAGGAAATAAATACATCTATACTATCTCCAATCTGGAGGCGCAATCAACCGAAGAGAATGACCCAGGCTTTCTTCATTACATGCCTCATATTTTAATCTTAACCAAGAGTTATAAAAACTCTCAAGGCAGTAAAATTCCCGTTTTAGCTTCAACTAATGATCTTTATAAATGGTATCATGAACTTACTTCAAATATTGACAATAAGTCTTCTGAACTGACCAGTAAAGTAAATGAGATTATTAAGGATAAGACTACTGATGAGGAAAAGATAGAAGCCATCTATTATTGGGTACAGGATAACATACAATATATAGCTTTTGAAAATGGTTTGGCAGGATTTCAGCCTGACCCCGCCAATAAAGTACTTTACAATAAATATGGGGACTGTAAAGGTATGGCGAACCTCACAAAAGAAATGCTTCGATTAGCTGGTTATGATGCCAGATTAACCTGGATAGGCACTACTAGAATACCTTATACCTATGATATACCCTCATTAGCGGTAGATAACCATATGGTATGCACCCTTTTCTTGAATGACAAAAGATATATTCTAGATGCCACGGAGAAATACAATCCTATAGGCTTTAATGCTGAACGTATACAAGGCAAACAGGTGTTAATCGAAGATGGAGATCATTATCTTATTGACCAAGTAGCAGAACAACCCATAGAAGATTATTTGGAAGAAAAGAATTGGGAATATACCATTACAGATGGAAACCTATCTGGCATAGGGACCTCAGACATAAGAGGAGAATTCAAAAAAACAATCATGAATTTTATCTACGCTGTCAATAAGGTAGACCAATCCAAATTATTAAAAGCGGTAATATCAGGCAGCCTTGAACCGGATCATTTCCAAGTCGATAATGTAAATGGATTAGAGAGGCATCAGCCTATGCATGTGGAGTATAACATGCAATTAAACAATCAGGTGAGCTCTTTTGGTTCGGAAATGTACTTGGATATGGACTTTGAAGATGAATATAAAAATGCGCAAATAGAAGAAACAAGAAAAATCCCCTACTCCTTTAACAGCAAAAAATACAGTCGTACAAAAGCAAAGCTAATACTACCAGCAGGTTATACTGTACATCATTTGCCTAAAGCCGTTTCTATTCATAATGAATTTTTATCATTTCAAGCTAATTATGAACTCAAACAAGATGCACTCTACTATTATAAAGAAATAAAATTATTAAAACCTGTGCTTCCTACACATGCTTTTGAAGAATGGAATACTTCTATCAAAGACTTAAACAAATTTTATAACGACCTAATTATACTTACACGTGAGAACTAAATTTTTTAACCTATTCACGCTATCCCTTATTTTATTTATTTCATCCACATCTTTGTTGTTTGCAGTAAATGATAACCCGAAACGTTCAGAAAAGATCAGAGAATCCTTCTGGAATAGCGGAGACAAAAACTTTGATGCGACAGAAATACCTGCTAAATGGAAAGACGAATCAGCTGTAATTATTGCTAAATCAAGCTTACTAAGTTATAAAAAGGATGTATGGCTGAACACATTAAATTATGACAACTACAGCCACTACCGAATTAAGCTATTAGATAAGAAGGCCATAGAGGAATACTCTCAATTTAGCATTCCTGATAACAAAATAGAGTATCTTAACACAACTCATGTGTACGCTGGTTTTAAAGTAATAAAACCAAGCGGTGAAGAGATCATTATTCCTGTATCTAATGCTGTATTGGAAAAAGGCAACCTGGATCATGAAAAATTCAAAACATTAAAATTAGCTATTCCTAACCTTGAGGTAGGTGATATAATTGATTATTATATAGCTGAAGAACTTAACTTTACACCTTGGTCCAGGTATTACATATTTGACCCCGTAATTTTCAAGCTCAACAGCAGGCATCCCATTATGAAGCAGAAAATTTCATTTAATGTAATGCGCAGGTGCTTTATTAATTTAAAAACATTAAATGGAGCACCTAAGTTTAAAGAGGTTAATGATGAAGCTGATGACAAGACCTATTATACACTAGAAGATGAAAATAGAGAGAGTATAGAGGATCTTCGTTGGTTTTATCCTTATCGACAGATTCCTTCTATAAAATTTAAAGTATTATACGCAGAAAAATCTGAAGCTCGTTCATTCCCTGGATTTAAAGGTGAGTATGAGAAGCCTAAATATGAAGTTTCTAAAGATGAGGTATTAGAACTAATTGAATACCTATATGATGAGACTGAAATCTCATCCAGCTTATGGTCTTACATGAAGCGTAATAAGTTAAATAAAGAAAAGAATTTAGACAAACTCGCACGAGACGCTTACAATGCATTTAGGCACACCTCTTATAAAGGTAGCCAAGTGTACCTTATTACAGATGATAATGACTATTTTGAAAGCAAATCTTCCAGAGTGTTGCTTAACCTTTCCAAATATTACAGTAGGATGAAAATCCCTCATGAGATACTGATAGGTATACCACGCCATATATCTGATCTGAAGGATTTAATACTGGAAAATGAGCTTATTTATATGCTAAAGGTAAATACTAAGAACCCCTTTTACATCAGTGAGCTTGGAATTAACCAGAGTTATGGCAGCATTAATCCTTCACTTCAAGGTGCTACTGTTTATTCTTGGCAGCAAGCTCCAGCTGGTAAAGAATTGAAAAAAATCACCATTCCTATAGATTTAGCCGAAGCCAATAACACTACTTCCACAGTAAATATCGAATTAAAGGATATGAATGAGGATTTGGTTGAGTTTGAATTAAAACGCTCTGCTAAAGGTGAAAGTAAGATCTATTATCAAGATCTATTAATGGACTATTATACATATAACCAAGAAGAGCAAAAGAGATATAATTATACTGATGCCTTCAATGGAAAAAAGGATGAAATTGCCAGATTAGAGCAGCTTAAAAAGAAGTATTTGGAGGGTAGAACTGAGAAGTTTAATGAAGCTTTAAAGAACTCAATGGCTAGTGACTATGACATGTCAATAGAAAAAGTAGATGACATCAATATTATGAAAACCGGCCGATATGAAGAGAACCCGGAGTTTGTTTATACATGCAAGGTAGAAGCCAAGGGCACGATCAAAAAAGTGGGGCCTAATTACTTAATAGACATTGGCAAATTCCTAGATATGCAGGTTAAGTTGACTGATGAAGAACGAACCAGAAAATATGATATTCACATGCCCTATGCCAGATCTTTTGAGTATACTATAAAATTACACATACCACAAGGCTATACCGTAGAGGGTGTGGAAGATTTAAATACTGAAGCTATTAATGATACCGGTGGCTTCTCCGCCAGTGCCAAGTTAGAAGGAGACCAACTGATTATTCATTCTAAAAAATATTATAATCATAATTTCGAAAAAGTAGAGAAATGGCCTGATATGGTAAAGTTCCTGGATGAGTCATACAACTTTACTCAGAAAAAGGTGTTGCTTAAAAAACAATAGGTATTGATGTAAAATAAACCCTCAGTACTGTAAACACCCCATTATCCATCAAGCTCTATCTTGGCAAAGCCCACATATGATAGAGCTTGATGCTTTCTTACCCTTACTTAAGAAAGCATACATACGCATCCAACCTTCCAGCCACTAGAGCACCCCGAATACCCACAGGTGACCTATACCGTAAGGCACAAATTATCAACTTTTATGAATTGAACCATTGTAATTAATGCAATATTTCTTTCTGATTTCACGAATCAGATGTTGTACATCACCCCTCCTACTTCATCCAATCCATCAAAATGACTTTCTTCTCCCAGGTTCCTGATTTACGTCATTTTTTACGAGCCTCATTATCGCATACTTTGAGCATTATGCAGCACAGATTAGCGGCAGAAACATATAAATCTTATCAATGAAAACGGGAGTTAATGATATAACTCCATATTTTCAAAACGCATGAAAAGCTATGAATTTAACTGATATGCATAAATTTCACATTCCGGTAATGGGACTCTCTTTCACCATAGACTCGCCAATAAAAGTGGCTCGTTTTGGTATAGATTCAGTTATATCCATTATCCAAGATAAACTAATAGAAACTACAAGAAGACATTATTATCAGACCTGGGGCAAGAAGTTTGGCCTTACTTATGAAGTTATCAGTGATAAAAGCACTGACTACAGAGCCAGGCGCATCACGGATTATCTGAATCTAGTTAACAAGATTGTTGGCTACCAGGTAGAAGAAATGAGACAGGGAGAATTTGGTTCTGGCTCTGACCTCAACAAATACTTTGAGATGCTGCCAGACTCGAATCCATTGCGAGAGATATATTTTGAGATGCAAGAGACTCAAAATGATGCTAAAAAAGCAGAAATGGCCGAATTTCTCAAATCAAAAATTAAGGCTGGTCGTATAGATGTGAACATCATGACCAAGCTAGACAGGCCATCAGACAAAGAAGACCTGGAAAATAATACCGAGGCACTATCAGCTCTAAGAGGTTATGCAAAGAGTGACCTTACTAATTCCTCTATCATATTTTCTGCTGGGATGAATCCCAACTTATTTAGCTATATAGAAGAATTTGACTGTTTTAAGGCTAATGCTGAAAACCGATTCCAGAAAAATATAGTGGTAAAAGTGAGTGATTATCGCTCTGCGCTAGTGCAAGGTAAATTTCTTGCTAAAAAAGGAATTTGGGTCAGCGAGTTTAGAATTGAATCAGGTCTCAACTGTGGAGGGCACGCCTTTGCTACTGCAGGCTTTTTGATAGGCCCAATTCTGGAAGACTTCAAGAACAACAAGGCCAGTCTTATAGAGGATATGTTTGATCTTTATAAAAAAGCCAATGAAGAAAAAGGAGAGCCTATTAGCGACCAAATACCCAAACTCAAAATAACGGTTCAAGGCGGTATAGGAACTTATGAAGAGGCTCATTTTCTGGAGCAATATTATAAGGTAGATGGCACCGGATGGGGATCTCCCTTCCTGATGGTACCTGAAGCAACTACAGTGGATGACGAGACCCTTGACGTATTGGGGAGGGCCAATGAAAATGATGTGATTTTAAGTAAAAATTCTCCTTTGGGAGTACGGTTTAATTACCTGAAAGGAACCAGCTCAGAAAGAGAAAAGCTAGCAAGAATTGACAGTGGTAAACCAGGAAGCCCCTGCACTGAAAAACATTTAGCGCTTAATACCGAGTTTACTCAAGAGCCCATTTGCACTGCTTCCAAAAAGTACCAAAAACTGAAGATGAAGCATTTAAAATCTCTTAACCTGCCTCAATTACAATTTGATAAGGCCGTAGAAGAGATGCAAACTGTAGAGTGCCTATGTGTAGGTTTAAGTAATTCGGTGCCTAGAAATTATAATGTCCCTTTTGTAAAAGGTTTAACTAATGTCACCATTTGCCCAGGACCGAATATAGCCTACTTTAACAAAAGAGCCACACTCAAAGAAATGGTAGATCATATTTATGGTAGGGCTGATATTATAAAGAATGGCCAAAGACCGCATATGTTTGTTAAGGAACTCGGTTTATATGTAGACTACTTTAAGGAGCAGCTTACAAGCGTAACGGAGACCTTGTCTACCAAAGAGAAAAGAACGCACACCAAATTCTATAAGCAAATTATAGAAGGTGTAGCGTATTACAGAGGCATGGCAGATCAGATTGTAGAGAAATCGGATGATATGAAGGCTGCATTTTTAAATGCCTTAAATCATATGGAAGATCAATTAGACAGGCTCTTTGAAGCCTTCTGCATGGAACCTGCCGTTAAGTTTGAACAATAAAGAATCCCTATATATCTAAATAAGAGAGGCGGCCTGAGGGATCAGGTCTGCCTCTTTTGCTTTATAGCCCTACCCTATTATATTTAACATTTTTAATACATCCATTTACCCTAAGAATTTATAGTTGCTTTGAATGAATGTAGTAAAAACCAAACACTTTGTTCAATAAACTCCTAATAAAAACAGGATGTAACTTACTAAATATCAAAGTTTTACCTATTAATATCACTTATTAAAAGTAATTACTGCATAAAGCTTGTTATACCACTAGTAACTTTTTGTTAATAAAATTAAAACAACCAATGAAAGTATTAGTAATAGGGGCAGGTAACATGGGATTAGCATATGCAAAAGCTTTGATAAAATCAGACCTACTGCAAAGTTATAATTTAATGATTTCCGACACGGACCCTAACAAGACTGAAGAGTTAAAGACAATCAGTCGCTTTGAAGTCCACTCTGATCTTAATGAATGCTTGCCTAAAGCTGATATAATTTTTTTAGCAGTAAAACCTTATCATAGCGAGGCTCTTTTCAATGATATAAAAGACCTTCTTGTTCCTGAACAAATCATTATCTCTATCATGGCAGGTGTAACTATTAAAACCATGCAAGATGGTTTGGGTATAAAAAAGGTAGTTCGTGCTATGCCTAATTTGCCTGCTCAGGTAGGTAAAGGGCTTACCTCCTTCACTGCATCAGATGAAGTGTCGCGTTTAGAGCTCTCTACTGTAGAGAAACTACTTAGTACCACAGGTAAGGCAGTAAGATTAGATACAGAAAATGACATTGATGCTTCTACTGGAATATCAGGTAGTGGCCCAGCATATGTTTTTTACTTTATGCAGTCCATGATGGATGCTGCCAAAAAGATGGGCTTTTCAGAGCATGATTCTAAAGTACTCGTGAGCCAGACTTTTGAAGGGGCTGTAGAACTGTTCAATAAGTCTAACCTATCTCCGCAATCTTGGATGGACCGTGTCGCCTCTAAAGGAGGGACAACCAGAGCTGCCTTAGATTCTATGGAAGATAATAACGTAAAACAATTAATAGAAGAAGCCGCTTATGCCGCATTTAACAGAGCGGTAGAACTAGGTAAAGAATAAATAAGCTCTTTTTTATTACACCGAAGTTTGACCTCCATTTAGAAAGTAAAGGAGTTCAAACTTCGGTTTTTTTTATATATTCTTACGTTAATCCAATTATTTTGTATTTAGTTTCAATTTAATAAACGGAATATTCATTAGGAATAATTAACTGTATTTTGTACATTAATTATAATTAACCTAAACATCACCTGTGTATAAAAATTAAAATTATTAGTATTTTAATATTGGTGGAAATATGTCCAATAGTGATCACTAGCCGCTTTCTACAATTATAGCCATATGGAAGGATTGGAAGAACAAGCCATACAGGCATTTAAAAATTTTTGGATCCAGTGGGGGTCTAGAAATGACGATGAAAATCATGATATTCTCACAATGGTTGACCACCAATTCATTGGCTTTGGAACCAATGCTCACGAATTATGGAAGAACAAAACCGATCTAAAATATCAACGTATACGCGAGATTAGTCAAATCGCTGATTCTTATGATTACGAGCTAAACTGGGTGGAAAGTCAGGCTATGGCAGACCATCTGGCTCTGGTATGTGGAGAGATATGCTTATATGTTAGAATAAGGTTAAAAATGGTAGTATTAGAGAAAATCAGGAACACGATCATTTTTGAAAGAAAGCATAACAATGAGCTAAAAATAAAACACTGGCACTGCTCCTTACCAGATCAAGCAACAGAACGAGAAGTAGTTTCTGGCACTTTCCTTCCTAAAAAGTACGACAATACCTCTGTATTCTTCTGTGATTTTGTAGGCTTCACCTATTTAGTAGAACATGTAAATCCAGAAATTCTCATCGCTGAATTAAATGAAATTTACCATAAGTTTGATCAGATTATGGAGGAGGAAGAAATGGAAAAAATACAAGTTTATGGAGATGGCTACCTAGCTGTTTGCGGCCTACAGTATAACATGCCTGAACATGCAATACATTGCATTGCTGCTGGCAAAAAGATACTTAATTATTTGAACACTCGAAATGAGAAAAAAGAGCTAAAATGGACCGCTCAAATAGGTGTGCATTCGGGTTCATTGGTAGCTGGGGTGGTTGGTGAAAAAAAATACAGCTACAACATTTTTGGAGACACTGTAACCACAGCTAACAGACTAGAGACCTCTAGTGAACCTAATAAAATCAATATCTCTGAACCTACCTATAATTTGGTAAAACATGCCTATTCTTGCCGCTATCGAGGCAAAGTAGAAGCCAAGGGCAAAGGACTTATAGATATGTTTTATGTGGATTTGTGATTGACTCGGCTAAAATGCATAAATCGGACCTTCCAGATGGTGATGGTCCGCTCAAATCTCCTAACTGGTCGTAGCATCTGGATTTGCAACAAAAAACTGGACAATAAATTAAGCACATTTAGATTGGTTTTGTTTATT
>NZ_JAESIY010000021.1 GCF_016757215.1 Fulvivirga sediminis | reverse complement strand
TGATCAAAGAGCATCTGTCTTACAAGCTGTACAAATGGATGAAGGGCAAAGGTCGGAAAGCTCATAGGACGCTTCGCCAGCGACCGTACGAAAATCTGGTAAAGTTTTATGGCTTGCTTGATATGGCTAAATATGCGCGCATGAAGACCCTCTCGAAAGCTGAATGAAAAATGCTATCGGTAAGCCGTGTGAGGGAAAACTTCATGCACGGTTTGATGAAGGGGGCGCTGATAGTTCTATTTTACTATATTTATAGAAAATTAGAGCTATCAGGCTCTACTCTACGGCAAAATTTAAAACTGAATGGATAAAATATGTGTTTTTTGTGGAGTAAAACCTGTTAAGAAAAACAAAGAACATGTTTTACCTCAATGGTTGCTTAAAATGACTGGTGATCCGAATCGAAAAGTAACATTCGGATTCAATTATAATTCAGGAAAACAGATTGAATTTAATTGGCAAAGTTTTACTGCACCTTCCTGTACTGACTGTAATGAACGCTACGCCAAGTTCGAAGGTAAAGTAAAAGTGATTGTAGAAAAATTACAGAATAGAGAAGAAATAACAGGAACAGAAGCTTTATTACTTCTAGATTGGCTAGATAAAGTCAGAATTGGTTTATGGATTAATTATTATTATTTAGAGAACAATAAAAGTCAAATTAATCCAAGATTATGTATAGATAATAGAATTGGTAAAAAGGACAGGTTCTTGCAAATACATTTTTTGGAATCAAAAACTAACTCTAGTGGCCTAAATGCCTTCGGAGTTGAAACATTTGTTTTTCAATTTAACCCATCATGTTTTGCATTAAGAATTAATAATGTACTTCTATTTAATGGCTCAAATGACTTTCTAATATCCAAAAATTGTGGGTTTCCTTATCCTGATAAAATAGTTTCTAAAGAGAATGGTACGCTTGAATTAAGCGATTGGAGATATGACAGAAAAAAATATTTGGAAATTGACAACTTACCATTATTTAAAGGTGTTTTGACTCTAATGCAACCTATACAAACAGAAATGCAATACGAATCAAATTATTACAATGATTCTTATTTGGTTTTAAATTGTTTAGACAGAGACAAAAGGATAGGTAATTTATTTCGTGTTTACAATAGTGACATTATCTCAATTGATAAAATTGAGGATAAATTGGAATATGAATCAGTAACTGGAAAAGAAATTACAATATTGTGGCAAATGATAGCAAAAGTTTATTATGCACAAAATGTATTTCTTAAGCGAGTTGAAACCAATAATGAAATTTTTGCCAAAGCTATTAAGGTTAATGAGAAAACGATAGACTTTTATGAATCAAAAAATAAAAACTTTGCCTAACACCGGCTATAATTCATTGCTGCATTTTCGCTAAATTTAAATATACGAACCATTAACAGGGCCCAATTTCTTACCGACAATTTCCTGCCGGAAATCGCCGCAACGAAATCATAGCCCAACCGTTGGGCGTCATTGTAACAGTCATGAGAAGAATAAAATGAAAAGATTAATTGTTGTATTAGTTGTACTGACTTGTCTTGTTAATTATTCCTTTGCTCAGATTAGAGTAAGCCCTGACAACGTTGACAGAATAGTTACAGAATTTATGCGTGTTGATAAAGTGCCCGGCGTTGCAATCGCCATCCTTCAAGGTGATTCCTTGCTTTACAAAAACACTTATGGTATATCTAATCTTGAGTTGCAGACACCTGTTACAACTAATACCGTTTTTGAATTGGCATCCGTAACAAAGCAAATGACAGCGGCGCTTATTGTAACGCTTGCTAATCAGGGAAAACTTTCCCTTGAAGATAAAATATCAACCTATATTGACAGTATTCCCCAGGGCTGGGAATCAATTACCATCCGTCAGCTGCTGGGGCATATGGCCGGGTTGGTTCATAGTTTTGAGCCCCAGGTAAACGACTCCTATTTGCTGAACTACAGCAAGACCTACATGCTTGAAGCCGCCAAGAAAATACCCATGAAGTCGGTTCCGGGAACGGATTGGCAATACAGTGATCAAGGTTATTTTCTGGCGGGTTATGTGGCAGAGAAGGCAACCGGAGAAGTCTTTGATTCACTGATGATACAAGAATTTTTTAAGCCAATGGGCATGACCAACACTAGATTTTTAAACCAAGATGACATTATTCCCAATCGTGCTGCAGGCTATATCATAGAGAACGGTGAATATAAGAATAATCGCCGGCAATGGCAGTTTGAGTTAACCCCGCACTTTGGGGTGATGTCCACCATTGACGATATGGTAAAGTATGACCAAGGCATCACCCGCGGAATAATCAATGAAAAAGTGTTTGAGGAAATAACAACTCCTAACAGGATTTTTTTTAATGACAATGGGCACCAGTATTCATCTGGTTTGGGTTGGGTGATTCATGATTTTGATAACCGGCGGATTGTGGCTCACACTGGTTACACAGGCACTGTATATTTAAAGGATTTGAAGACAGGTTTAAGTATCATTATTTTAACTAATCGCGATGAAAACCAAGGCACCTCACAACATGAGTTAGCTAAACGAATAGCAAAAGAAGTAGATAAGTCATTTCCAAAACGCTACTTCTAAGAAAAAACGAACGTCCAATCGAGTAGACGGCTCTGACTCAAATTGAGCCAGAGTGCTCCTCTCACATCACCCGGCGTACGGTCTCTATCCCTCCCTAAAAGCTGGCTCATCACTAAAAATGTCTACCAGACATTTTCGTAACGTTCAGCCCCAGTTCATTGAATCTCGGTTTGTAGTTTCCTTCTGTCTGCTNTAAAAATGTCTACCAGACATTTTCGTAACGTTCAGCCCCAGTTCATTGAATCTCGGTTTGTAGTTTCCTTCTGTCTGCTTAAGAATAGGCTATACCGGCTCAAAGAACAGTATTCCTAATTGAATTAGGACACGATTCAATGTTTGGTTCCCTCATTCTCGATGGCGGAAGACCTCCCCAGGTAAGGGCATATTCCTTCTCCCAATATCCACCGGATCTACTGCATAGGTGCTGAGTGGATAACCACTTTTGGACGTCAGTATGATGTGCTACCTCATCCGACTCATGCAGCCTCAGTATCCAGTTTATTCACTGTTGTGTTTATTTTATAAAGGTGTTCATGATACGCTTCGCTTGATTCTGTTCGTTGGAACCGGAATTTGCAGTCTCGCTTCCTTCAGTGCATGCCTCACGACAAACCACCTTGCGACTTGCTAATGCTTCGGGACACGACTCCCGCGCATAAGGGACTTTCACCCTCTGGAATAATTTGGTATCTTCGATACCTGATGCCCATGCTGGGCACACACAATGTATATGAAATCATAGCCACCTATCGGCAGGCTACGCTTCATATACTCACCGTTGTACGCTAGTCAAATGAACAATACTGTAAAACCGATTGATTATCACCATGCGATTATTCTTTTAGATGAGTTATTGAGTAACGATCAAAAGGTTGAAATATCAAAATGCAGTGAGCAAGAAGTTGGATTAAAAATGCATTTCACACTGGGCTTATGGATTCGCAATAATTGGATAAATGATATAAGTTCTCCACTCGGATGTCATATTCAAAAGAATGAACTCGTTATGGGCTATGATTCATATTCCACAGCGATAATCATCATCTACCATAGACATTTAAATGGCAAGGATTTAAATATTGAGGAGGAAATCGAAAAGGCATATATGGAAGGTGGCGGGTGGATGAATAATAATTAAAACCAGCGTACAATTGAGTAGACTGCTCTGACTCAAATTGAGCCAGAGAGCGCCTCTCACACCACCCGGCGTACGGTCTCTACCCCTCCCTACAGGCTGGATCATCACTAAAAATGTCTATCAGACATTTTCTTTACGCTCTGTCCTCTCGGTAAGGTGAATATGCTTGTGGCTATCGCAGCCACATCTACTATTTCGGCACTAGCCTCTTTCGAGGAGTTGGAACCCGGCAGCATGTGTTACCTCATCCGGCCTCATAGCCTCTGTATGTGGTTCATGTTCTTCAGTTCAGACACCGCAGTCTGGCTTTATTCATGCGTGTTTTATTTTAAAGGTATTCATGAATGCTTTGCATTTCTTAAGTTCCATCGTCACCGATGACAATCTTGCCACTTGCTTCGCTTCCAGGCACGACCTCGGCGCTTACGGGACTCTCACCTTTTGGAACACTCATTTTCTTGGGCTATATTCACCATTCAAGGGCATCACGCTGTGTAAAATGTATTAAAACGCATTTTACACTTAAGGTTGTGGGCAATTTGAATGAAAAAAATGTCAAAGCATTGGAAAGAAAGGACTAACTCTGCTAAACACCTAGATTTTATGTCGACTGCACATGTTGGCGGTTTACCAATTGATGCATCGGAGGAGAAAGGCGATTGGGTTTACTTTGTTCGTGAATGTTCTTTTACCTTTCAATTTGCCTCACTGGAACAACTAAAAAAAATGACTGAATACTTTTTAGCCAAGGTGCATCCATCGACTAAAACTTATAATGATGGATTAGAACATTATTGGCAGTTGTGGTACGAAAGAATTCCAAAAGGATTGATTGGTGGATCTAAAAGAGAGAGGATTCATAAAGCATTGACCAATGCACTTATAGATTTCGAGCAAAAACAGAAGGGATAAAAGTGAAAACTGCCCACAACAACGCTCAGTCCTCACCCAGGCGAAATTAAAGCTTGAGTGTTAGTTGTTCTAAGTAGCTAAAATGATAAACGAAAAATAAATGCTAACAAGCCGGGCGACGGCTGCCCTAGGCGTTGGCAAGCACAAAAATTAAAATACAATGTTATGATAATCTTCAGAGGTAAAGGAATTTTGATGATTGTTTACTTCATAGTTTCAGCCATTGGAATCCTTTTTATAAACAGGCTACTGATTGAAAATTTAGGATTTTATAAATCATTATCTATAGAATCCTTGATAGGGTTAATCGTAATTTTGACAGGACTTTGGACAAAAGTGACTGCTGAAGATTACTATGTTGATAAAAAGGGCAAGAAAGTATCTTTAGATATCGTAAACGATTTTTTCTTCATCAAAATGAGTGTCTGGGGAATAATTCTTCCAATAATTGGCATCGGAATAATAGCTTATGGCCTGATTCTATAAATAAAATCAAATCAATACCCTTGCGAACATTTGCTAGCTGCCAGACTGCGGAATGTAGAGATTAGAAGTCTCTTGCTCTAAGCACTATTCTGGTAAGTTGAAAGTAAATACTCAAACAAACGCAGCCCGCCAGCTAGCGGTCTTGTGCCCAACGAGAACGGGCGAAAAATTGAATACACTAAACGTAGGATTGGGCTTCCTCGTTCCTTTCTTCTATTCCTAATTCTGTTCCCATAATTACAAAACAAAAAAATGAACATTGTAGTATTGGTTTTTTTTGGGAATATAAGTAAACCTCTTACAACATTTCTGACATTGAATTTTAATTAAGTTGTTGTACAAAAAGAATTAAAGATATTGAAAATTAGGGCTATTGCGGCGATTGGAGCTTGACATAGAGCAATTTATATTAAATCCAAAGACAGAGTACCTCTGATGATAAACGCTAATTCCTCTGAGGCTGGCCCCAGAGGAATTAATAGATCAAACAGGGTTTGATTTATAGATTTGCCTTTCTAATTACAACATAGATTTGATCATCACTTCATAGCTATGGCTGTAGATCTCAAAAATCACCCCAAACGGATCCTCCACGTAAACCATTTTATAAGATTTGTCATCAGGAAAAAGATCTGTTACAGGCATTCTTTGTTTTCCCCCTTGTTCTACTATTTTTCTGGTCAAATTGTCTACATCTGGGTCTTGCACAGCAAAGTGAAAAAGTCCGGTATCAAACGGTTTAAAACCGGGGCCTTCCTTAATTCCGTGCGGGAAGGAAAATAACTCTATACCTATGCCGTCTGACGTTGACATATGTGCAATATCAAATTCGTCCCAATCCTCGCCGAAAACGGCCTTGGTCATTTGCCCCATTCCACTTTCTTTTTTGACGTTCATTGGAGGCATAATTACATACCACCCCATTACATCTTTGTAAAACTGTACCGCTTCATTTATATCTGGAACAGTAATTCCTATGTGTGAAAAGGCTCTTGGATATTTAATTTCATTCATTTTTTAGGCTTTTAATTTTATTTGAAGTGAAGAGATTTGAATCCTCACTCATTAGAATTGTTTGTATTTTAAAGCATTCCTCCAGATACACTGATTCTTTCTCCCGTAACCCAGGCTGCTTCATCTGAAGCAAGAAAAACAGCAACTTTTGCAATATCTACCGGTAAGCCAATACGCCCCAATGGCGTCTGATCGAGATAATATTTTTCCATAGCACTACCTGGTCTGCCATCTGCCGTAGAACCTTCTGATTCTGTCATACCCGGGGCAATTGTATTAACCCTGATATTTTTAGGACCCAGTTCTTTAGCTAATGTTTTTGCAATGCTGTCAACACCCGCTTTAACAGCGCAGTATATTAATGTGCCCGGAATAGGATTGAGACTTATCGTTGAACTTAGGTTAATGATGCTACCCCCTTCTTCACCAAACATTTTTACCGCCTGCTGTGACGTAAACATATGTGCCATTAGTCCCGTACGTATTTGTAACTGAAAACTTTCCTCGCTAATGTCCTCCAGCATTTCATACCTCCATACGCTTGCATTGTTTACCAGGATATCTAATCTGCCATAAGCCTTTTTAATTTGCTCAAAAAGGCTTTTTATATTTTCAATCTTTGATATATCGGCTTGTACCGCTATAGCTGTTCCTCCATTTTGGGTTATCTCATCTACCACATTATCTGCATATTCTTTGCTTGATGAATAATTCACCACTACGCTTGCACCTTCTCTTGCAAATTCTTTTGCTATTCCAGCGCCTATGCCTTTTGATGATCCGGTGATTACTGCCACTTTACCTTTAAGTTTCATATTTCTGTTATTAAATTTTAATATTAGATTTGACCTCCAGCAACTTGGATTCTTTCTCCTGTTACCCAGCTAGCATCATCTGATGCCAAAAAGACGGCTACCTTAGCAATGTCTGTAGGTTGTCCTATACGACCAAGTGGAACCTGTGCTAAAAGCTGCGCCTCCCATTCTCCTCCCATAAAGCCTTTTTCGTGCGAGCCTTCTGTTTCAGTAATACCTGGGGAGATGGTATTAACCCGTATCTTCTTAGGCCCGAGTTCCTTTGCAAGGACTTTGGTTACGTTGTCCACAGCAGCTTTTGTCGCCGCATAAATCAGAGTGCCAGGCATAGGGTTAGTACTCACGGTAGAACTAATATTGATAATGCTACCACCGGAACTGTCCATTAAGGATGCTGCTTTTTGTGTACACAAAATGGTCCCTATTAAATTGGTATCGAGATTAGCCTGCAAAACTTCAGTTGTAATGTCTTCCAGCGAAACAATGTCATAAATACCGGCATTATTAACCAGTATATCTATTCTTTCAAACGCTGTTATGGTTTCATCAAATAGCCGCTTAACGTCATCCGATTTAGAAATATCTGCTTGGACAGCGATTGCATTACCGCCAAGATCTATAATGTCATCTACAACTTTTTGTGCACTCATTTTATTCTGTGCGTAGTTGACGACCACTTTTGCTCCTGCTATTGCAAATGCTTTGGCAATCCCGGCACCAATACCTTTAGACGATCCTGTAACTATTGCTACTTTGTCTTTCAATTGTAAATCCATTTTTTATATACTTTTTGTTGGCACAAACTTTAATATTTGGTATCATTATGACAAGTATATACTAAAATGTATCTTACATACTAAAAAGTATGTATTGCTGATTATCAATTACTTAATAGATTATAAAAATGAAAAAAGAGGGTAAAAAATGTTCTGATGCTCCTACTTGTTCGGTAGATTATGCTTTTAGACGTATTGGAGGAAAGTATAAAGGGAGGATTTTATGGGCATTACATGAAAATACCATTCTGCGTTATGGGGAATTGGGTAGAAATCTGGCTGACATCACCACTAAAATGCTTACACAAACCCTTAAGGAAATGGAAAAAGATAAATTAATTAATAGAAAAGTATATCACCAAGTCCCCCCAAAGGTAGAATATTCATTATCAGAAATTGGGAAGGAACTTATCCCATTCATTAATTATCTTAAGGAATGGGGAGATAAAAAAATGGGAAGAATATGAATAATCTACTATTCTCAAATCTCGAATTTTTCTCTTGAATCGATAAATTGGCAATATAGACTGGGGGCATCCAGAACGGATCATAACCCAAAAATAGGTCAACAGTTTAAGTTCAAAAAAAAAACTTAAATTTACTGATATGACAAGAAAGAAATACACCTCGAAATTCTATGAACAATAGAGAGTCGTTAGTAAACTTCATTTTAAGTGTCGTTAAAATTTCAAAAGATGATGCCGACCAAATTGCAAACACCTTTCATCCGATTGAAATAGAGGAAAAAGACTATTTGCTAAGGGAAAATGAAGTAAGTGATGATTACTTCTACTTGGAAAGTGGATTAATGCGAACTTTTCTCTTCAACCTGGAAGGTGAAGAAATCACCATAGACTTTTTCACAGAAAACAACATTGTATTTGAAATTACTTCATTCTTTAATCGAGTTCGATCAGAGGCATATATACAAGCTATTACAAAATGTAAAGGGTTTAGAATTTCGTACGATGAATTAAATACGTTATTTCATGATAAGCCTGCATTCAGAGATTTTGGAAGAGCCATTTTGGTAAAAGAATTTATAGCTTCTCAAAGCAGAAATTATGGAATGATAAATCGAACAGCTAAAGAGAGATATCAGAACCTTTTAATGACAGGACCCCAAATACTACAATATGCGCCTCTAAAGTATATTGCTTCTTATTTAGGTGTTACCGATAGCACTTTGAGCAGGTTGCGAAAAAAAATGTAGATTTTTAATTCTTGCCTTTTGTCAAGTGAATTTGAATCTCAACTATTGAACTTTGCATTAAAGTTTAATAGGCATGGCAGAAATTTCTACTTCAATCGTAATATTTTTCACTTTTACAACCTTAGTTACTTTGTGGTGTTTTTATCAAACCAATAAAAGTAGAAAGCACCTTGCAGGTATCTTCATTTGGATGGCTGTAGTCGGAGTCTTGGGATATTTGGGGTTTTATCGAGTTCAAAATGCGATACCACCAAGATTTGTTTTTCTTTTGGCTCCAGGTATCCTTTTCGTCATTGTATATTTTTTCTTTACAAAAAGCAATACGATTAACAATAAGGAAAATTTAAAATGGTTGACGTTATTACATACGATTAGAATTCCTGTAGAAATTATATTGTACTATATTTTCATAGAAGGTTATATTCCTGATTTAATGACTTTTGAGGGCTATAACTATGATATTCTTTCTGGTATTTCAGCACCAATAATTTACTATGCCGTATTTGTGAAGAAATGGATTGGAAAAAATGGACTTTTAATATGCAATTTCATTTGTTTAGGGCTGTTGGTTAATATTTTGACTATAGCAGTTTTGAGTGCACCAACACCAATTCAGCAATTAGCATTTGACCAGCCCAATATTGGTGTAACTTACTTTCCTTTTGTTTGGCTTCCTGCTGTAATTGTACCTATTGTACTTTATTCGCATTTAATAAGCATAAAAATATTGCTGAATTTTCGAAATAGTAAAACTGCAGCTAATAACTAATTCTCCGTGTGGCTCATCGGGCCCAACATGAAGGCAGTGTTGAACGAATCAAATAAAGAATGCTACCGGTAAGCCGTGTGAGGTAAAACTATCATGCACGGTTTGATGAAAGCGGCGCTGATAGTTCTATTTTACTATATTTATGGAAAATTAGGGCTATCAGGCTCTACGCAACAATTTTCGGTATCATAAATTGACTCATGGATCAAATAATTAGCAGAATCTTCATAACTCTTTTTGTTTTATCAACTTCAATTAGTTTAGTTAACGGTCAAGATGCTGAAGAAATTTTTCAACGTGGCAACTCATTAAGTTGGGATGGAAAGTACGAAGAAGCTCTAATGTATGTGGACAGTTCCCTGAACATGGACTCCTCATTGTATCAGAGATATGCGTTTAGATCTGAATTGAATGCAAAACTGGGTAGATACGAGCCAGCAATTAAAGACATTACAAAATGTATCGAACGTTGTAAATGCACAGCAAGGAAATAGCATGTGTCATCATATTATCTTGAACGAGCTCAACTCCAACTTCTTAATAATAATATCGAAACAGCAATTTCGGACGCAACAAAAAGTATCTCATCCAATCCAAACAAATGGGAATCCTATAACTTCAGAAGCAACCTGTTGGCACAATCTGGAAAACTTACTGAGGCTTTGACTGATCTGAACAAATCAATCAGCATTAATGATAATCAAGCCGAATCTTTTATAGCCCGTGGTAAGCTAAGAATTCAAATGCATGATATTCAGGGCGCTTGTAAAGATTTATCTAAGGTAGCTAGTTGGGGGTTTGATGAATTTGAACCCTGGATTCAGAAGAATTGCAAATGAAAAGTTGCTAACAGGCGATATAGCGAATGGCCAAATTACGTATCTGATACTTTAGTACAACTTGACCGTGACCCTGCCTATTCTGCCGACTTTTATGCTTCTAGCTACTTTCTTCTTTCTGGATTTAGACTTTCAGATCGCAGTGCATTGTGGCTACTGTTGTGTGGGTTGAGCAGTTTCATTACCTTGGTAGTTATTTGAACGGATATGGCCACTCGCCATATCTAAACGTTGTGCATCATGCGGAAAAAGAAATGATAAAAGAATTTAAAGTAAACATACCGCAATCTGAAATCGACGATTTAAAGGAAAGAATTAGGAAAACAAGATGTTTAGATGAAACCGAAAATTCCGATTGGAAATTAGGAACAGGGATAACGTACCTCAAAGAACTTTCCACTTATTGGGAACAAAAATTTGACTGGAGGAAAATAGAGGATGAAGTCAATTCCTTTCCAAATTACATTACCGAAATTGACAATTCAAAAGTCCATTTTCTACATATCAAAAGTAACCGAGAAAACGCAACCCCACTTTTGATTACGCACGGTTGGCCAGGTTCTTTTCTTGAGATGCTGAAAATAATACCCCTTTTAACAGACAAATTTGATTTGGTTATTCCATCAATTATCGGATTTGGATTTTCAGAGAACAACATAAAAAGTGATGCTGATTATAGTTTTGTAGCAGACATATGGCATAAATTAATGTTCAAGCTCGGCTATAAAAGTTACGGTTTACAAGGAGGGGACTTAGGAGCTGGAATTAGCATAAGATTGGCACAAAAACACCCTGAAAATATTATCGGGCTACATCTTAACTATATTTCCGATTCCTATAAACCTTATACGACAGAAGATAACGACAATGAAGTTGAAGAGTATCAAGAATACTTAAAAAACTGGAATGAAAAAGAAGGAGCATATGCCATCATCCAAAGTACAAAACCTTTGTCCTTGGCTTACGGAATTAATGATTCACCTATTGGACTTTGTGCTTGGATAGTCGAAAAATTTAATGCTTGGAGTGATAATAACGGAAACATTGAAAACAGTTTCTCAAAAGATGAACTGCTTGCCAATATCAGCCTTTATTGGTTTACGCATACAATTTATTCCTCGATGAAAATTTATCACGGAATAAGTTTAAGCCCGCTGATTTTTAAAGAGAATGATTTTGTAAATGTTCCTGTAGGCTTTGCTAAATTCCCAAAAGAAATACCCGTGCCTCCAAGAAAATACATTGAAAAGGGATTCAATATTGTACATTGGACGGAAATGCCAAGAGGCGGGCATTTTGCCGCTTTGGAACAACCCGAACTTTTGGCATCTGACTTAAAATCGTTCTTTAAAAAATAGGAAAAAGCATTTTGCGCAATAACTAAGCCTCCGTGCGGCTCATCGAGCCCAACATGAAGACAGTGTTGAGCGAATCGAGGCACTGTCTATGGGGATTAGTAATTATTTAGAGAGGGTATGAAGCCCTACTTATTGAGATTAGGAACTGTGGCTTAGGGTCAGAGGCTGGCTTGAAGATATAAAGTCTCTTGAGAAGTGAGGTAAGTTAAAATTTCGTTTTTTAAAGTTTGTTTTATAAGATTTTAGACATAGGATTTCTACAGCTCTGGGTAAAGTTTTATGGATTGCTGGATTTGTGTAAATATGTGCGCATGAAGACCCCTGTTCTTCGTAATCTATGACTACGAATCACCTAATGATCACTAGTGTCTCAGACATGACATTATAGGTAGAATATTCTTAGTTTTAGTGGTGTATTGTTTGTGATAATTGTGTCGGATGATTTAAAAATGAAGAGGCAGTTGTCAATTAATCTTGTAAGAGAAGCTCGGTGCCATTTCGAGGATCCTTACTCATACTTCTGTAAGAGTAAGGGGGCGGGGTGAGGCCTTTGACAGATGCATGTTGATTAGGTTTTTTATCAAGGCACCACTCCAGCTCATAAGTCACTTTCACCTCTTGTAACACTCATATGCTTGAGCTATATTCACCATTAAGGGCACACGTAATCACTAAATGAATATGCGAACTGAGTACTTTAATAGAGAAATGAGAAAAAGCAACATTGTAAACAAGCAATAGCGGGTTAAGTGCTAATTTGAGACGTAAAATATTTAATCAAGTTCGCTGCTATCTGGTCATTTAACGATGTGGAACCTGCTACTGTTTATGCCGGGACTGTTATGTGTAAATCTAAGAAACCCAACCAAAGTATATGAAAGGACATCCTTTAAGAAATCAAATAGAAGAAATTGTCAAATTGACCGATGATGAATTTGTGTTTGTATTGGAGCATTTTCAAAAAAGGATATTTAAAAAACACCAAATTGTTCTTCACGAAGGGGATTACGCCAGATACGACTATTTTGTGCTTAATGGTTTGATGAGAGTTTCGAGATGGGACTCAAATGGGAAAGAACATATTTTGCAATTTGGAATGGAAAATTGGTGGATAACCGATGCCGAGGCGTTTCATTACCAAATCAAATCAACCCTGACGGTAGATTGCCTGGAAGACACCAAAGCCCTTTCTCTCACTTTGGAGAACAAAGAAAAGTTGAGCCATGAGTTGCCTAAAATGCAAAACTTTTTCCTTAAAAAAACGACCAACGGATATATTGCTTTGCAAAAGCGAATCCTCTGTTTTTTGAGCAGTAATGCCAACGACCGATATCACAACCTTCTTTCAATATATCCGGGGCTGATCCAGAGAGTGCCTAAAGCTATGATCGCTTCTTACCTTGGTGTTACCCGAGAGACTTTAAGCCGGCTCGCCAAGATCGAGGCTTAGCATGTGACATTCCTCACAGCAAATCTTTGACATATGTCCTGTTGGGCCAGACATGCCTTTCAGAACTTTGTCGTATGAAAAATAACCATGTTTTAGCCGTCGAACAAAAGAGGATGCCCATTGCCATTTGGGCTTTGACAGCAAGTGTTTTTGCCATCGGGACCACAGAAGTTGTGATGATTGGCTTGTTACCTACCATCGCCAAAGAGTTCTCGATCAGCATAGCTTCAACAGGTTGGTTGGTAACTTCCTATGCCATAGGTGTGGCACTTGGTGGGCCTATTGTTACTGCCTTTACCAATAATGTGAGCCGTAAAAAATTGCTACTTGCTATTGTATCATTGTTTGTGGTCAGTAATAGTTTGGCTTTTGTTTCGTCCAGTTTTACCCTTTTAATTATAGCGAGGGTTTTGTCGGGCGTTGCTCACGGCGTTTTTGTGGGTATTGGGGCAAACATTGCCAGCAGTATGGTTTCCACAGAAAAGAGAGCGACGGCCATTGCTATTATGTTTACAGGCTTAACGGTGGCAATGGTAACGGGGGTTCCGCTTGGCAGCTATATTGGTCAGCAATTTGGGTGGCGTTTTACATTTGGCGGCATTGCTGTTTTAGGATTTATTTGCTTATTGGCAAATCAGGTTTGTCTGCCCAATGATATAAACCAAGCCGTATCCATTCGACTTCAGGATCAGTTCAAGGTCCTGAAAAACAAATCAATACTTTTGGGCTTCTCTTTGACCCTGTTTTCATTTGCGGCACTTTTTGGCACATTTACCTACCTATCGCCATTGTTACAAAGCATTACAGGGTTTAAGGAAAATCAGGTCACACTAATATTACTATTCTATGGCGTGGCCGTTGCCTTTGGAAACCTTTTAGGTGGCAGATTTTCCAATAAAAACCCAGCCAAAACACTGTTTTTTTTGTTCGTTGTTCTATCCATCACATTTGGGTTTATGTATGCATTGTTACCTTACAAAATTCCTGCACTCGTTTTGGTAGCAATCATGGGCTTTATCGGATTTGCAACCGTTCCAGGGATGCAATTATATGTTATTCAACTTTCAGAAAAATATTTGCAGGGTACAGAAGATGTTTCTTCAGTATTGAATATTTCGGCATTCAATGTAGGGATTGCATTGGGGGCATCCATTGGTGGAATGCTCATGTCTACATCATTAGGGTTATCGTCAATTACCTTGATGAGTGCGGTGTTCTCGGTAATCGCAATCATAATGGCAATCATTACTATAAAAAGAGAAAACAGTTTTAACATAAAAACAAGTAACAATGGAATATAGAAACTTAGGAAATTCAGGCTTGAAGGTTCCTGTACTGAGCTTTGGTACAGGCACTTTTGGCGGCACTAATGAATTTTTTCAGCGTTGGGGACAAACCGATGTGGAAGAAGCTACCCGGCTAATAGATATTTGTATTGAAAGGGGCATCAACTTTTTTGACACAGCCAATGTATATTCAGGCGGTGATTCGGAAATTGTATTGGGCAAAGCGTTAAAAGGGAAGAGGGAGAGAAGCATCATTTCAACCAAAGCTACTTTCCAGATGGGAGAACATCCCAACGAAAAAGGGGCATCTCGATACCACCTGATGAACGCATTGGAAGACAGTTTAAAACGGTTGGGTACAGATTATATCGACCTGTATTTAATGCATGGTTTTGACCGACACACGCCCATTGAGGAAACCCTGAGAACGCTTGACGCTATGGTGAAAAGCGGAAAGGTAAGGTACATTGGCTGTTCAAATTTCGCTGCTTGGCAGCTGATGAAGTCACTTTCCGTATCAGAAAGGGCAAATTTAGAGAAATATATCATTTATCAAGGCTATTACTCACTCATCGGTCGGGACTACGAACAGGAGCTGATGCCACTTTTGGAAGACCAAAATATGGGGCTAATGGTTTGGAGTCCGTTGGGTTGGGGACGATTGACGGGAAAAATTAAAAGGGGAATGGAAATGAAAGACGGAAGGATAAAATCAGGCGGAGCAATTGGTTCACCACCCGTTGACGACGAGTTTCTTTTCAAAGTCGTTGATGTTTTGGAAGAGATCAGTAATGAAACTGGAAAGTCCATTCCGCAGATTGCTATCAACTGGTTGTTGCAAAACAAAACTGTTTCCAATATCGTGATTGGAGCGAGAAATGAAAAACAGCTGCTCTCGAACATTGAATCTGTCGGTTGGAATTTGTTACAAGAACATTTGAAACAACTCAATCACATTTCGGAACAAACACTGATTTACCCTCATTGGGTTGGGGAAAGATAAAAAAGGCTATACCTAATCGAGACCGCTCTGACTCAATTCGAGTTAGAGCGGTCTCTCACACCACCGTCCGTTCGGTTCTTGTATGCAGCGGTTGGTTAGGTATACGGCAATTGCTCTTTACACCAATTACATCCTTTTCGTAGTTTGCGGCAGGTAACTTACCTGAGACTGGATAAGGAAAATCCCAAAACTACTGAAGCTGATATAGCGCTTTCTGAAGCTATGAGTAGTTACTGGGTCAACTTCACTGAGTATGGTAATCCTAACGCTGAAGGTCTACCTAATTGGCCACAGTTTAGCAAAGAAAATCAGCAACTTATGTGTCTCAAAGATGAGCCTCATGCGTCAGCAGTTCCAGATGAAAAAGCAATGAGAGTTTTTGATTCATACTACCAATGGAGGCTTACCGAAGAAGTTCAGAATTGGGCAAAATAATTATGAAAATCAGTACACAATCGGGTAGATAGCCTTGAGCTTAAAAGCTCACAGTGTACCTCACATACCGTCGTATCCCTTCGTCAGGACAGGCCAAGTGGGTCTCTATAGCTCCCTAAAGGCTGGCTTGCCAGAAGATCTACTATACATTTTCTTAATGTTCATTCCCTGTTCATTGAATCTCTTGTTGTTTTTCTTTCTGCCTGCCTAAGTGAGGAAAAGGTCGGAAAGCACATGAGATGCTACCCCAGCGACCGTATGAAAATCTGGTAAAGTTTTTGGACTTGCTGGATTTAGATAAATATGCAAGCATGAAGACCTTCTCGAAAGCCGAATAAAGAATGCTATCGGTAAACTGTGAGAGAACTTCATGTAATGCTTGATGAAGGGGGCAATAATGCTATTTTACTATATTTGCAGAAAATTAGGGCTGTCAGGCTCTACACTACGTTGATATTAGAAATGAAAGACTACTCTATTCAAATTGAACGTATAAAATCTAAGCTGTTGGAAGCGGCGAAGGTGGATACAGCCTTTAAAGCCTTTGGCGCAACTCGTCATAGATACTATATCCATAAACCTGTGAGTATTGAGGAAGTAAATACTTTTGAAAGAAAGTACGCGGTTGACCTTCCTGATTGCTATAAATCATTTGTTTTACAGATTGGAAGTGGAGGAAAATCATATGCTAATTCAGGTGCCGGACCGTTCTATGGAATTTACCCTTTTGGTGAAGGTGTTGATGAACTTATTTATGATAATACAGAAAAGTATATAAAGAATGAGTCAATACTTCATCCTGAAATGAAAAATGATGATTGGTCAAAAGTAATTGAAAAAATAGAAGATGATAATATTTCAGATAACGATTATGAAAAAGAACTAGGTAGAATATTTGGTGGTATTTTACCAATTGGTTCCCAAGGGTGTTCGTATTTACATGGTATCATTCTTAATGGCGCTTACAAAGGGAAAGTAGTAAATATAGACCAGGAACTTAATAAACCACATTTTACTTTTGAGGATAATTTTCTTGATTGGTATGAAAGATGGTTAGACGAAGTAATTTCTGGAGATTTGTTGGTTGAATCACCAACATGGTTTGGATATACAATGGGAGGGTCGGAAGAGAAACTACTAGAAGTATATAAAAATGGATCTAATGGTGTTGACAAAACAGATGGGCTGAACGGACTGCTAAAAAAGAAAACATTAGATTCTTTAACTCTTGACTTAATTGAAGAGTTTTATCTCCAAACACCTGAAGAAAACTCTAATTTATTACTTCAAATATTAGTAAAACACAAACATAGAAGCTGGAAAGAACACCTAATTAAAAGAGGTGAAGATGATCTCTTAACAGTATTCCAATACATTTTTTGGTACGATAAAGCTAACAGTGCAAATTGGAAAGAATATATTACTAACCATATAGACCAAATTACTAATTCTGAAACTTTTCGATTTTGTACATACCTACTTAAAGAATGTAATTTTGATTATGGTAATCTTGTACAAGGATTTATTAAGCATGCTGACAAGGATATTAGATCAACAACAATATATTCTCTTAGTGGATTGAGTAACAAAGAAGATTATTTAGATACTTTCATTATTGGGCTAAATGATGATTCTAATAAAGTTATTCATTCTTCATTACAAGCTCTTTCAGGAATAAAAAATGAGAAATTACTTATTCATTATAAAAAAATAGCAGACCGTTTTCCTGTTGAAAAAGATTATATATTATCAAATTTGAAACACAGACTTGCAGAATTTAAAATGGATTTAAATTGGATTAGGAAAAGTTAATATTAATAAAATTTAATTAAAGTTCTACCAAATGTGGAGATAACGTCTGCTAATGGCGTTGACGGCAGTAAGCTACAAGCTCACGGCGCTTGTCACGGCATTATATTGCTTCCATTGTTAGGACAAACCAAGCGGGCCTCGTATCAGGCGGTTCATTGAATTTCGGGTTGTAGTTTTAGGTAATAATCCAGCATGCTTTCATAGCCTTTATCCATAGCTCAGGGCTTCATCTAGGCAAAACTCCCGCGTGAGTTTAAGGCACTTGCACTCTCTGAATTCATTTTGATATATTCATGCCAATAATGTTTTTTGTGGTAATACAATATACAACAAGTGGTGTGAAATTAACGCTTCTAAGGAACGTTAGGCAACAGCATTAAATGAGATTAGATAAAATAACAATAAGAGAGATAAAGTTTGAATGGGGTGATTTGTTATCCGATGTAAAGTCTCAGTTATCTACCGCCGAATCAATGGTTGAGAATGAAAATCCTTATTCGAATAGCTCAACTTTAAAAATTCCGCTAACTGATATTTGGTCTATAAGTACAAATTCATGCGAGTTTAGTAGTCCTGACTCTGATCGTCTGATAAATAACGTTTCCATTAATATTTCAGCTAAAGATAATACAAAGGATAGTGTTCTTGAGGCCATGCAAAGTCAGCTTGGGCCTACATCTACTGAGCGTAATGGAGATAGGTATGGAAGCGGTAGTGTTATAAAAAATTGCACTTGGAAATATGATAACTGTCAAATTGGGGTAAGTCTTTATGGCGGTATTCGGAAAGAGAGAGGTGAAGAAAGTATTGGTATCATATATATTCATCTTGAGGATATTGAACTTTTAGATTCTTTGTACACAAAACGGTTAAAGGAAATAGAATCGGATTTATCTACAAGAGTAAATATTAATTCAATTGATTCGTTTAAAATGGCGAAAAAGCAATGGATTACTTGGTCTATGGAAAATCATAAATACCCTAGCCTTTCTCCCAACTTTATTTCCAGAGCGTTAAATGGATTTTATAAAAGAGAAATTTTTAAGACACCAGAACAGGTTCAGAGTAATATCAATGAATATGAGGTTTCCATATGGAAATCAACTTCAGATGAATATTATCTGTCAAACTATTGGGAAACAGTAAGGTTGACAAAATCTATTAATACATCATGGGTGAATGCTAAACCGGCAAAAGGTGGTGGATACTGCCATATTTCAATAGGAAACTTGAGTATCAACAATGAGCATAGCCTACCTGAATCAAAAGCACTAGTTAACCGACTTGAAGAATTGATGAATATAGAAATTAAGTGTCATCAAGATTATGACTGTTAAAAAAAGAGCCTAATAACTAAACTTTGCCTGGCTCATCGAACCCAATATGCAGGCAGTGTTGAATGAACCGAGGCGCTCAAAATAGTACGTTTTGTGATAGGATCTAAGTGCTCTTTCTTTGGCATTGACCATCGATAGTTCTATTTTACATTATTAATGGAAAATTAAGGCTGTCAGGGTCTACTTTACTATGCAATAAATTAAAACCTATGAGAAATTATATCATAATAGGCGGTTCGTCCGGGATAGGGGCATCTCTAGTTCAATTACTTGGAAATGAAGGTGCAAATGTGATAGCAAGTTATAATAACAACGTTATGTCAGACACCAAAAACGTGAGATATTTTAAGTTTGATGTATTATCCGACCAATTAAATCTTGATGACTTACCCGAAGAAATTCATGGTTTAGCCTATTGCCCAGGTAGTATAAATTTAAAGCCATTTCATCGCTTTAAAGAGCAAAACTTTATAGATGATTTTAAACTAAATGTAATTGGAGCTACCAACATTATTCAGCAATTATTGCCAAAATTAAAAGCAAGTGGTGAGGCTTCAATTGTATTGTTTTCTACCGTGGCGGTTCAGCAAGGTTTTAATTTTCATGCTCAGGTGTCTATATCTAAAGGAGCCATTGAAGGGTTAACTAGAGCGTTGTCTGCGGAGTTTGCACCAAGTATAAGGGTAAATGCTATTGCTCCATCCCTGACAGATACGCCTTTGGCAGAAGGGCTACTGAACAATCAAGGTAAAATAGAGAAACAGTCGGAGCTAAACCCACTCAAAAGAGTGGGCAAAGCCACTGATATATCTGAAGTGGCAAAGTTTTTATTATCTCAAAATTCTTCATGGATTACGGGTCAAATCATTCATGTGGATGGTGGGTTTTCAACTATAAAAAAATAAATATGTTTAGTTTTTTCAAAAAAAAGTCGAAAGTAGAAAAATTAGAGATTCAATATAAAAAGCTACTGGAAGAATCATATAAGCTTTCTCATAGTAACAGAAAAGAAAGTGATAATAAAAGAGCTGAGGCTGAAGAGATACTAAAACAGATAGAATCGCTTACAAACAATAATTAATGAGATTTTTTATCAATTTTAGCATTACCATTTTTAATAAAGTAATATAGCCATAGTAGCTGTTGGTGAAAAATGGCTTACAGAAACTATGGGATTAACTTAAAGCGCTAGTCAAGTAGGGCTTTTTTTGCATGCCTAATGCAGTATGATTTCTTGATAGCGAAATAGGAGTTGTAAATAACTGAAGTTCAGCATCATCATAGCAAGATATTGAGCTTTGCGAGAAAATTAAAAAGAAGACATTCTGTTGGCACTAATATTATAATTAGCGGTCATTTTTTTACTGAGTTTCTGCATCTATTTCGACATTATACTAAACCGTTTTCGGATACGTTAACAAGCTTTAGACACAAAAATAAATTGATATGCCGAAAAGGAATATGCTCTTAACGATTACTGTTCTTATGCTTGTGTTAATGAGCTATTACTGTGATGCACAAAACCCTGTATTGCAGCGTCCTATTATCAACACTAAATATACAGCTGATCCTGCTCCTATGGTGTATAATGATACGGTGTTTCTTTATACTAGCCATGATGAAGATGATGCAATGGGTTTCAAAATGAAGAACTGGATACTTTATTCTTCTACTGATATGGTAAACTGGACGGAGCATGGTATAGTGGCATCATTAAATGATTTTGAGTGGGTCCCTAATGATAATGGTGCCTGGGCAGTACAATGTATTGAGCGAAATGGGAAATTTTATCTGTATTGTCCCATGCCAGGAGGTGTAGGCATTGGGGTTTTGGTGGCTGATAGCCCATTCGGACCTTTCAAGGATCCTCTAGGTAAACCGCTCATTAGAAATAGTAATCATGATATTGACCCCACTGTACTGATTGATGATGATGGGCAGGCATATATGTATTGGGGGAACCCACAAGTCTATTACGTGAAGCTTAACGAGGATATGATTTCTTATTCAGGAGAGATTATACAGGAGCCAACAACACCCGATAATTATCAGGAAGGGCCTTGGGTTTGGAAACGTAAAGAACATTATTATTTATCTTATGCTTCTAGCTGCTGTCCGGAAGGCATAGGGTATGCTATGAGTGATTCTCCGACGGGCCCTTGGGAATATAAGGGGATGATTGTTGACGCATCGGAAAAAACTAGAGGCAACCATCCTGGCATAATAGAGTACAAAGGGAAATGGTATTGTTTCGGGCATAGTTATGATCTGTTGAAAAAAACAACTTCAAAATTCTATGAGCGGCGTTCTGTAGATATGGACGAAATGGTTTATAACCCCGATGGTACCATAAAAAATAGAAATTATTGGTCTATAGAGGGCCCTAAACAAGAGGGTGCTCTGAATCCATTTCAACGGGTTGAGGCTGAAACTATGGCCTGGAGTGAAGGAGTCAAAACCAGATTTGAGACGGAATGGGAGGGTGATTTCGATTGGGACAGAGGAAAAAGAATTGCCGATCATTTATTTGTTACTGATATAAATCATGGAGATTACATACTAGTTAGAGGTGTGGATTTTGCTGATGGTGCAAAAAACGTAGAGGTAAGTGTTTCTCCAATCTACGGGGGAATGATTGAAATAAGAGTTGATGAAATTGGAGGGCCATTAATAGCTACGGTTGATGTAAATACTACAAGGCAAGAGGGGCAGTGGCGAACATTTGCGGCATCTCTAAAGAAAAATATTAAAGGTATACATGATGTATATTTTGTCTTTAAAGGAGAAAAGGATTTGTTTTATTTCGACTGGTGGAAGTTTAATTGACTATTTGCTAAACTTAAAAATTTCAAAACTTCGAATAAAGAGAAGGTTGCTGCTAATATTTATGAATATTGGCAATGAATCAAAAATTAAGGATAGCTTTATAACTGATTTGATAAAATACAGATTGATGGAAAGGATAGGGGCTAACTTTCAAGATCTGTACTGGCTTTATTTCTCCCCAAGAGCATATGCGAAAAGAAAACTCTACAAATTTTATAAACAATGTCACTTTAGAAAACTTTTGTAATGCCCATAAAGTGCTGTCTAAAATTAGTGGTAGATGGAAACTTTCTATCTTATTCGCTTTATCTGAAAAAGAGACCAATTACTCAGATTTTAAGGTGGTTTTACCAGATATAACAGACCGAATATTATCTAAGCAGCTTAAAGAATTAAAAATAGATGGCCTGATTGGAAATCGAAAAAGCAAGTTAGAGTCCATCTATTTTTTAACCGACAAAGGAGAAGAGATTATGGCTGTTTTAAGAATGTTTAAGAAGCTGTGATTTGAGTAGATGTTCTAAAATCTACTTTTTCTAAAAACTCGATTACTTCGCCATTAGGGCTGTATACAATGCTGTTTTTGACACCTATGGCTTTATTAGTATTAGTTAATGTGATATTTAAAACGCCTTCACTTAAATCTTTTGCTCCAGCATTGATAGCCGCTGTCCGTGCTTCTTCTGCATTCTTCACTTCAAAGCATATATGTAATATTGAGTTTTCTAGAAATTCTTCATTTTCCTTTCTCTGTCTTCCTTGTGAAGGAATGGCGGCATCTTTATCAAAGACCTCTAAATAAGTATTGATTTTGGCATTATAAAGCATTGCACCTTTTTTCAAATTGAACTCAGGAAGAGACCAATCGTGAATCATGTCAAAACCTAATGCTTTATAAAAGTTAAGAGTAGCTTGAAAATTCTGAGCTTTTATAGCGTAATGGTGAAAGGCAGTGATATTGTCTGATAACTTCATGTTTTATTTTTCGATAAAGCTATATACTTAGCTCACGAATAAAAAGTACTTACAAAATTGTAAGTACGAATCTTCTGGCTGCTTTGGCAGAAGCTTAGGCCCTCTGATGATTGATCATGTTAGCTGGGAAGTTTGTGAAATGCAATTCTCGATCGGAGGCTAGGCTAAGTGACCTCAATGATATCACCTATATGTCTTATGGTTAGTTAAATCAGAGCTAGTAATACCTTAAATCCTTCTAAAAAAATATTAAAATAACTAAGAAAGGTTACATAAGTAAGTTGTTTCGGAATTAAATGATGAAAGTCCTAATAAACCATTTGAGAAAATTCAATGTAAAGTTCGCTTACTGTAATGAATAACCTGATTGGATAGGGACTTTGAATAGAGCCAGAATTGGTTGTGTGAATTATGCAACGGTTATAGTTTAGCTTTAAGGTTGTTTTATGCGGTTTTCATACTTTTTTAAGTTTTGGGCTAAGGGTACATTATGAATGTGACCAAAGAATTACACAGTTTTTGATAACCTCTAATTTTTGTAAAATTCCTATGCGAAGAGATGGTTTAACAACTGAATGCATTAGTTACATAGTAACGACTCTACATTTATTTTGAATAATTTTTGAGATGAAATATGTAATTATATTACAAACATTACTGTCAGTTAATTTTTTATTTGCCCAAAGTGGCCCCGGAGGTATTGGCTCTAGTGATGGAACGTCAAATTTAGTTTTGTGGCATGATGCCGCTCAATTAACATTTACCGATGCGGGTGTTTCTCCTACTGCTGATGGTGATAGTATATTGCAATGGAATGATTTATCCGGTTATGAAAACCACAGCTCGCAAATCACATCAGATCGCAGGCCTAGTTGGAATGAATCAATAATAAATGGATTGCCTGCCGTTTATTTTGGTGATGATTTTATGAGAAGTGCCATTGATATTAACCCTGCCACTACTGATTTTAGTTTTTTTGTGGCATTCCAAGAGTCAGGTTCTTTTGATCGAACTTTAATATCGCAAACGGGTGGGAGTGGTGTTGGTCGTTCCCTGTTTTTTGTAAATAATTCGGTAATAAGGTCCCTCGTAGGAGGAACAAATCAGAATTCATTACCTTGGAATTATTCCCCAGGGGTTTGGACAGTTGCAGGTAATAATTATGATTCTTATGATCCCAGTTTATCAACACCTTCTTCTTCACAAACTTTTTATCTAAACGGAAATACCAGCAATACTAAAAGTGGATTTAATGGGGAATCAGCTACAGGAAATTGGATAATCGGCGCAGCCAATTCAGGCACCCAGCGATTCCTTTTTGGTTACATTGCTGAAATGGTGATTTTTAATTCCCTCTTAAATAAGGCTCAGCTTATCATTATTCAAAACTATTTGGCCTCCAAGTACGGCTTGCCATTACTGAGTAATGATGTGTATATTCAAGACGATGTGGCTAATGGAGATTATGATTATGAAGTGGCTGGAATTGGGAGAGTAGATGCTTCCAATATTCATAACGATGCAAAAGGATCTGGTATGATTAGAATATTGAACCCTACTGATTTAGAAGATGATGAATTTTTGATATGGGGGCATGATAATGGTACTCCTCGTGCCATAGAAACCTCTGATGTTCCACCGGGAGTGGAAGCGCGGCTAGAAAGGGTTTGGAGGGCTAGCGAAGTAAATACATCAGGGGCGGCCATAGATGTGGGCGCTGTAGATATCAGTTTTGATCTGACGGAAATAGCTGTTGTAACAGCATCGGATTTGAAATTACTTGTAGATACTAACAATAACGGTCTTTTTAATGATGAGACACCCATATCAGGAGCCATCTCTTTAGGTGATAATATCTATGCATTTACAGGCTCATCTGCAATAACAAACAATCTTAGGTTTACGCTTGGTACTTCAAATAAATCAGAAACACCTCTACCAATTGATATTTTATATTTCAGGGCACAAAATATTAATGGTCAACACATCCAATTGGAGTGGGAAACTATTTCAGAATCTAATAATGATTTCTTTACTATTGAAAAATCACGGAACGGAAGTGATTGGAGATTGGTAGGTAGAGTGGATGGTGCGGGAAATTCAAAGACAAACCTAAAATATTCATTGATAGACAATAATCCCTATTCAGGAATGTCTTTTTACAGGCTAAAGCAAACAGATTTTGATGGTCAGGTCTTTTATTCCGATATTCAATCTGTTTACTTGAATGAATCATTAGTTCAGGAAATTCAACTCTATCCGAATCCGGCAGAGAGTCACATTACTATAAAAGGAAATGAAGATGAACTGAGTAAGATGGAAATTTATAATTCAATAGGGCAAGATGTTACGGATCTCTCTAGTATCAACGCAGATCATGTATCTGCCATAGTACTTGATATTTCAGCTTTATCTAATGGATTATATTACGTGAAAACAAAAACCATTACTAGTCTTATCTATAAGAAGTAAACTCTAAATCTTCTAAAGAGTCACTGCTTTTTGTAAAAGGTAGCATCCGAAATAGTGTATATTATAGAATTATTGCTTGATATCATTCTGTCTACAACATGACCTCCATAAATAAATAAGCCACAAAGGAGGATTCTGTTTTGCAAATTTAAGTGTTCTGTCAATACAATTTGATTACAACAAATACTAACCTGATTACATGCCATAGGAGGAGTTATTCTACTTTTGTATGTTTAGGCCAATCAGGGGTAAATGCAAAATATTCGATGAAAAGTAGTGGCTTTTACGGGGCTGACAGCCGAGTGGAAAGGGCTATAGCCATATAACATGAGAAATAATATTCTCATAGCAACCAAGCAATGGGAAGAGTATTCAATCATTGATTCATCAGTATATGAAGTTTCCATTTATTGAAAAGAACTAAATGAGTCAAAGTATTGGAATAAGACCTGAGAAATGATATCTGAAGACGTTAATTAAATTGTTTAAGTAAAATGTTGAATAACTTTTTTAATAAATCTGTAGGACACTCTAAGAAAAGAGAGGAAAGTGCAGAAGTAATACGGCTGCCAAAGGTGTCTAATCATATGAAGGATGCATTGGTGTCCAAATGGTTTGTGCAGGTAGGGGATGATGTGAAACCTGGAGATGTTTTAGCTGAAGTAGATACAGATAAAGCCACCATGGAATTAGAGTCCTTTGCTATGGGTACGATTTTGTACCAAGCGGTAAAAGAGGGTGAAAAAGTGGCGGTGAATGGACTTTTGGCGATCATTGGGACTCAGGGAGAAGATATTGATCATTTGATAAATGAAAAGCCACAATCATTTGAATTGGGCGAAGAATTGATGTACGGGGTAGTAGGAGAGGTTAAAATGTTTGCAGGGAGAGATATACCAAAGAACTGGTTAAGTTGTGATGGATCTCTATACGATAAGGTAGAAATGTCTAACCTTTATAAAGGAATTGGCAATCAATATGGGGTTGAAGGTGAAAAATTTCGTGTTCCAAACTTGGAGTCTTTGAAAGGTGTAGTATATATTATTTGTTATCAATAAAAGTGCTTCTGCTGTCTTTTCCTTTATTGAAAGGATGCTGAGGCTATGGCCAGTCATAAATTATTTTACTATAGTCGCTATAGATTCGGTGTTTTGTTATAATAATTGAGCTTTTAATTGTTATATTGTTGATGCTTAGTTGTATTAATTAGATTATTCATGTTGGTAATAGATCATTGTCGAATATGTGATCATTCGAAGCAGGACGTGGCTATTGGTACTTACTGTGGTGTCAACAATAAGAAGCCCGCCTTTAGGCATCGTTGTGTTAATAAACGATTTGGTCTTAAAATGTTGGAGTAAATTGAGAGTGTAAGTTTTAATTACCAACTGAATGAGCGTAAAAAGTATCCACCTATACTTAATTTAATCTTTTTTCTGTTAGCGAGTGCAGCTGTAGTCATAGCCGGGTTTTTATTGGGTCGTCAAATAGCTGCATTTGGATTTATATCTCCTCTGCCTTTCATTATAATATTTACAGGACTTTCGCTGCTGCCATTGGCTAGTGGACCATTTAGAAAGTTTATTTATCAGAGGAAAAAGTGGTCGAAGAGGTTAGAAGTTCTAAAGGATACCTTAGGAGTATATGATTACTACTATGATGATCGCATTACCTTAACCCAAGGCCTGCATAATATTCTTGCGGTAGAAGTACATATCATAGTATATTTGAAAGGATCCCGCATTATGGAATAAAAGAATAAATTTGAGTATAATAATAATAACAGCAGTAGGATGAGTTATTCTGTTGGAAGTTATTATTATGTAGGTGGTTTATCGATTTAGCATCGAACTAAAAATGTTTAACGGGTAAATAAGTAAATTTATATTTCAATATCTCCCTCTGTCGATTTGGTGTGATTGAATTTTGCCAATTCTAGGTAATTTGTGTTTTTATTTAAAATTAGATCGATGAAAACACTTTTATTTTCAATCATTTTTTTATTTACAATTGGGGTTTATGCTCAGAATGTGCACGTTTATTCAAATGAGTCTATCCAGGCGGCTATTAACGAAGCACAAAGTGGTGATGTTATTCTTATTCACGCAGGTACTTACTCAGAAGCGTTGAATATTGAGAATCGTAGTAATTTAAAGCTGACTGCAGCGGGAGATGGTGAAGTTATCATTCAGGGAGATGGTAATAGAGTGAACACCATAGGTATAGAAAATCCTAGTAATATTTCTGTAATAGGACTTACAATAAAGAATATTAGGAAAAAAGCATGGTCTACGGGCATAGCTGTAACGGGCTCAGGATCAGGTGTAACTATTTCAAATAATAAATTCACTGATTTCTCTTATCGTTCAGGATCTTGGGATCCTTCTGATAACCCTGGTGATAATATGGTGGGTGTAAATCCGCTTATGATCGCTGGTACAGAAACTTCAGCTCCTTTATCAGATGTTATCATTGAAGGCAATGAAGTGTCTTATTGTATCACAGGATGGAATGAGTCGATTACCGTAAAAGGAAATGTTGATGGCTTTATAGTTACTCACAATACTGTGCACCACGTTACTAATATCGCGATTGATGCCTACGGACTGGGGGATTGGCCTAATGCTATGCAGGCAAGAAATGGTGAGATTTCTTACAATACTGTTTATGAGGCGAAATGCAATTATACTGACAATGGAGGTATATATGTAGATGGAGGTAAAGACATTGTTGTTTCTAATAATACTATTTATAACAGCAAATATGGTATTACATTAGGTTGCGAAAATCAGGGAGTGGTTCCAAACGGTGTAACCAGCGGTATTACCATTATCAATAATCTGATTTATGGTAATGAGAAGTCTGGTATTATGATTGGGACCAGCGGTGATGACGATGGTGTTCAAGGAGATGTAGTTAATTGTACTATATCTGGTAACACCTTTTTGAAAAACTCTACCACTGATAGCTGGGGAACTGAGATAGTGTTGCAATATTGTAGCGAAATATCTGTATACAATAATATTTTTTATGGTCTCTACCAGCCAATGATTACAGAGGCTTTAGGTGTAAGTGACAATAGCTTCGGGTATAACAATTTTTATAATGCTCAAGGTAAGGCGCCTGTTATAAGCAAGCAAACCAATTCAGGATGGACAACTTTAACTTTCCAGCAGTTTAAAAACAAGAATAATGATCAAACATCTTTTTTTGCAGATCCTAAGCTTGCGAATGCGAATACAGCGAACGTAGATGCACGACTTACAAGTGATTCGCCCGGTATAGATTCGGGTTCGCCTGGCTATGTACCACTGCCATCAGAGACTGATCTGAACGGTAACATGCGTGTTCATAATGGAAGAATAGATATAGGGGTATATGAGTTTGGATCTTCTGCAGAAGGAGATGAAAAAGAAGATAGTGCAATTATTGTAGATGGTCAACTTAATGATTGGAGTGTCATTGAGTCAGTGGATGTTAAGAATGACCAAACTGCTCAGTGGCTAAAGGTTTATGAGGATAACAATAACTTGTATTTTGCAGTAAAGGGTACTGGTATGAATAGCTCTAATTATCACTTTTACATTAATAGCGATAATAATTATGCCACAGGTTATAAGATTAGTGAATTCAATAAATCGGGTGCAGAATACATGATTGAAAACGGTGCCTTATACCAATACACCGGTAACGGTACTAGCTGGGGCTGGAGTAGCTTAGGATCTGTTGCATCAGCCAAGTCCGCCAAGGTTACAGAAGTGAGTGTACCTAAATCTATGTTGTCTTTGTCGGGCACTTTCCTTACAGGCTATGCTGACATTTCTGACGGCTGGAGTACGGTTTCTACATTGGGTTTTGCACCTTACGCATTATCAGGAAAAGCTACAGGTAGAGAGGCATTTTTGGGTAATAAGAAAACAAATGCCATTATCTATCCTAATCCGGTGAGAGATGTGCTTACCATAAACCTCGGCGAATATGAAGGTGAAGCTCAATTATATTTGTATGATATCAACGGCAGACTTTTACTCAAAGAGGCAACCGATAAATCCATTTATTTTATAACAAATGAAATGCAACAGCTTAGTTCTCCAGCTATATTAAAAGTTGTGAAGGAGGGTGACACTGAGACATTTAAAATTTTAATAGTAAAATAAGAAGATCTTGTAGTTTGATGAAAAAAAGCCCTTTGGATCGTTACCAAAGGGCTTTTTTATGATAAATTTTGTCTCTTTCAAGATTGAGTCTGAATTCGTTAAAACTCAACCCATAAAAAAAGCCTTCAGATATATCTGAAGGCTTAGTGGGCCCACCTGGGCTCGAACCAGGGACCCCTTGATTATGAGTCAAGAATGTATTGAATGTTAAAATGACGTAAAGTGGCTTAAAATGGCATTAATATATGATTTTGTATCTACGGATAGTTGATTAAAGGTGGTTTGAATTCAGGAATGTATGCAAAATGTATGCAACCAAAATTTGAGGTTGTCGTCTTTAATATAAGATTCAAAAATTCATGACATGGCAACCGCATTGTTAAGATTAGACACTAGAAATAAAAGCACAGATAAATACCCCTTAGTGATTAGAATCACTCACCAAAGAAAGCAGAAGAATATTGATACTGGCTATAGATTAACGCTGTCCGAGTAGGATGATAAAAACAATAAAGTAAAGAAGGCTTATAAAAACTCTTTAAGAGCTAATACACAAATCTATTCTATGTTGTCAGCAGCTGAGGATATGATACGCCGATGTGCTTTTACTCTTAAAGACATGGATGTGTTTGTATTGGTGTCACACATTAAAAGTTCAATAGATACTGCCAATCAAGAGAGGCATGGTGTACTTCCAGAAGTCAATCATACTTCTTTAAGAAAGTATACAGACAAGGTTATAAACATCTATAAGCAGTCGGGGCAATTTAGTATGGCAGACGGATTTGAATATGCCGCCAATTCATTAATCAACTATAGTGGTAAAAGCTCATTGTTACTGACTGATATTGATGAGGTTTTTCTTCTGGGTTATGAGGCTGATTGTAGGTCAAAAGGAATGAAGGCTAATGCATTTGGAGCTTATCTAAGATCAATACGGAGGATTTATAATCTGGCTATAAAAGATTCTTCCACCGAGATTACAAAGGCTCATTATCCGTTTGGGCAGGGTGGATATTCTATAAAAAAGGAGAAAACAAAGAAAAGAGCTATAAAGACTGATTATTTGAAAATTATCAGAGGATTGGATTATAAATATGATTCACCCATTTGGCATCATCGCAATTATCTCTTATTCATGTTTAATTGCAGAGGGATGAATTTCATATACCTCTCTTTTCTGACGAGTGAAAACCTGGATTTGCAACAAAAAACTGGACAATAAATTAAGCACATTTAGATTGGTTTTGTTTATT
>NZ_JAESIY010000020.1 GCF_016757215.1 Fulvivirga sediminis | reverse complement strand
TTAGTAAATTTAATCAAAAACAGCTTAACTTAATGTCCAGTCAAAGATAGCAGGTCCAATAACTTATTTTTTAAATTATTATTATTCAAGAGTAAATGTAATTCTTACAAAAAACTATTTCCTGTGAGATCCACTAGTAGCAAGGGCCTTTGGCGTTTTTTTTGTTAATTTACCAAGGCGCCTTATCTACTATTATATTTATGCTTGAGTGATGCACCTGCTCTTTATACTTAAGAGTGTATTCTATAAGCACTTCATAGCCGTTTTTACGAGCGTCTTCATAACTAAATTCACCTTGAAAACCAATTGCTCCCTCCTCATATAAAGTAGCTCTACCATTAGCAGGTTTTTTAACCTCTATTTCAATATCATTATAAGATAGACCTCTTAGCTCGTACTCAGTCAAATATTCTGAAAACTCGTAAAATAAAGTTGCCATAACCTTTCCTGAAGCTGCTATATAAGTATGATCGGCTCTGAATCCATAATAATCATAGCGGTAGGTGTCTGGCATTAAATAAATGGCATTTTTATCGAAGTCGGCTACGCTTATTGTCACAGTTCCAGTGTAACATTTACTATCTGTACACATTTCATATTCAAATAAATCCTCTCCGTTGAATTCATCATTTGGCTCATATGAAATATAGTAAGGAGTTTCCCATAAGCTAGGGTCATACACTAACTTGATGGCACCATAACTTGGCTCACCTATTATTTGCAATTTACTCAACTTGGTCCATTTAAATTTCTTTTTATACACAGCCAATGCTTTAGGATTAATGGAAAGCTTTTCTCCTTTTGTAGTCTTATACCATTCGTCCACAGATAATTTAAGTAGGTCATTATAATATGAAATAGGCTCCTCTACTATAGGGTTTTTGTAATTATTCACCTTGATAGACACCTTAGCTTGGCTACATTCATCATTCTTACATATCTGATACTCAAAAGAATCTTGTCCATTAAAAGTAGCATCAGGCTTATAGTTGACATACCCCTTGCCTAACATATCTACTTTACCAAATACCGGTTGGGTTAAAACCTCAAATTTAATTTTGTCACTACCCTCAAGTAGATTATCATTATCTAATAAATCGTTGATATTATAATTAGCATAATACGTCTGGCCCTTAATTCGCTCTGTAAATGCTATCCATTCGTCATATGAGTATTCAAAATAGTCGTCATTAGCTTTCATTACTGTAGGATCATCAGGTTGCTCTGTATCATCAGATTGCTCCGTATCATGAGGTTGTGTGTCTTTATCATCATCATCACATGACACAAAAACCGTTGAAGCCATAATAGATGCTATGAATAATATTTTAGTTATATTATATATAATTTTCATTTTGGTTATATCTTATTAGAATCAATATATTCTCGAGACTCATTTTGTGAAATGACTTCACCAAGAACTGATTTAATCCATTAATAATGTTAGTATAATTTGAATATAGAATTATAATTTGAGGTTTGACTTAAAAAGTGCAATGGTCTACTAATGGCCCAGGTATGATTCAATCTATTTGCCATCAAATCTAGTGTCCACGCCTATGTTATGTTGTGAATCAAAATATCTACATTGCATTCGCAGTATACTCTGCCGACCCAAATGATCGGCAGATGATATAGAATCACTTAAATTTCTCAACTCACGACTTGTTATAGCCTTCGAGGTCATATTCCCGTTAATATGAGAATCTGTGATCTTGGATAATTCCTCTAGATTAACATTACTACTTTCAAGAGCATAACAGCTGGCAAGAAATATCAGCCAGAGGAACCAAATGAAAGCGATCTTATTTCTAACAAACATAAGTACGGAAATTAAAAAGTTGGAACTAATCTCTTCGCTCTCTCTTCACTCTCCGATGGTTTACCAACCACCAGCCCAGTCATCATCGGTTTCTGCATTTATCAAGATTTGAGACTCATAAACCTGATTTTCATATTTTACGGTGTAGCTTATAGTGGCTTGATATTCAGTGCGAAGATAGAGTGTTATATCTTCTTTGTATGTTATAGTGCCTTCACTATCTATACTTACTTCTCCTTCAGATGGGTCCTGTAACTCCAGTTCAATGTCTTCGAAATCAATACCTAACGATGTAATTTCACTCAAAAATTCTGACAACTCATAAACAAAAGAAAGTATAACTTTTTCTCCTTTCACTTCCACATGATCAGTTATCAATTGGTCATAAGTGTAGTTAAAATTATCTGCTTCCAACTGAAAAGTTGGCTCTTCTGGTTCTTCAGGCTTTTTAAAATCATTTACCTTAATAGACACTTTAGCTTTACTACATTCTCCACTTTTACAAATCTCATACTCAAAAGTGTCTTCACCTTTAAATTCAGTATTAGGAAAATAAAAGACCAAAAGCTGCTCAGACTTATTTATCTCTCCGAATTTAGGCTTTGTCACCAGCTTAAACTCAATATCGGCGATGCTATTACCTTGCAATTCATCATTTTCAAGCAACTTCTTTATGTCGTAAGTAGCATAATACGTATTGGCCTCTTCCCATTCGGTTAAATCGAGCCACTCCTCATTAGAGTATGAAAAACTGTCGTCATTGGCATGCAAAGATTGTGGCTCTTCGGGTTTCACTTCTTGATCATCATCATCGCATGACACTAAGAGTGCGGAGCTCAATAAAAAGCCAAAAAAAATACTTTTTTAATATTATATATGATTTTCATTATTTGTAATTATGTTTTTATAACCTTATCTCTATAGTAAAATGTGTGCACAATAATAGAGTCAGGAGATAGATGCTAAAGGTTGGAACAAGTTGAAGGTTTTTAAGAATAATTTTTTGCTTAGCTTAAGCTTTATGTTTCAATAAAAGTTAAACCCATCCATAACCGATTTCTAAAGCAGGTTTTCATCGATCACAACTTAGCTCAACCAAAAAATTAATGGTAAATAATAGACAACATATTGACTTAGGAGGGAAAACTGTAATTGAAAAGTTAGAAGTTACTCCGCCTTTACGTCAAAAGCCCATTTTGCAGGATGAAGCTTGTTCTTTACATTTTAATAAAGGCGGATCACATATATCAGCCCCCACGGAAAAAATCACCATTAAAGAAAACGAAAGCATTTTGTTAAAATGCGGAACCTACTTCGCAGATCTTTTTTAAAATACCGTGTCAGTTGTATGTGAAGTATGTGTGATTCATTTTTTCCCCAGATATCTTGGAAAGGATATTCACAGAAGAAATTCCATTTTTCTTGAAACATCAGAAATTCCTAAGTCACCAAACAAATACCAGCACAAAACACAATTACATTATTTATTTTATATTTATTATTTTAATAAAATTATACTCCCAATAAAATATTATAAATTTAAATCTCAACTAAAAAAATAACCTGCTTAGCAAAACTTATCAGACTTTTGATTTTGTAGTCGTTTAAATTTAACCCTAGACCAATTACATTTAATGAAAACTCAGCTAAAAAAAACATCAATTGCCAAGTAAAAACTATATAACAATAACGCCGAACGACCCCCGAACTTCTACCACTTCTTCACCTACTAACCCTCCCTAATAGGGGATTTGAGGAATAAAATTGTCTATAGAAAAACAATCAAAATTTGCATGAAACCTTTTAAAAATCACCCCTCTAGATTACCAAACAAAGTTCTAGTTACATTATTCACACTTGTTCTTTCAGTATCAATATTCAGCTGTGGCTCTGATGACGATCCTGATGATCCACACATTCTTAAACCTGAAGATAAAATCGACCTGAAAGAAGCCTTCTTAACGGACTTCCCTATAAAAGAAGTAGATTATGTGGATATAGATCTCAAACAACCTACGTTAGTGAACGGTGTGCAAACCAATGCCGGTGAAATCACTCTCTTATTGCCTTATACCTATAAATCCGATGAGCTAACCTTAGAATCGGTTAATATTGACCTAGAAAAATTTAATGTATTTCCTTCCGTTGGGGCAGTCATGAAATTTTCAGAAATAGATTATGTTAGTTACGAAATAGCATCAAGAAAAGACGGGAATGTAAAGATTACTTACCATGTAAAGATAGCTTATGAACAGAAACCTGCACCAGAACAGCTTTTTATCCGCTCGTTCGACTTTTCTGCTGATGAGAATACAGTTGCCGCCAGTAAATTAAAAACCATTAAATCTCCAAAATACACTGAAGATAGTTTACTATTTGTAGTATTTCCGGCTGCAGTAGATTTCTCTGATTTAACGCCCTCATTACAATACTCAGGCACCCAAATAAAGTACAAGGTTGGGAACAGTGATTATATTGACTATACTGCTAATAACTCTATTGATTTTAATACCCCAATAATGTATACTTTAAAATTGAAGATGCCACATCTACTCAATCTGTGACTTACAGAATAATTGTGGACGTGGCTAATCCCATTCAATTAAATGAAACCGCTCTTATGTTACCAGATATAAAGCAAGGAGAAAAATACATTAATTCTGAAGAGGCCAGCTGGACCAATACAGGTAACTACCCAATCAAAGATATGCATCCCGCATCCTACGAAGTATTAAATTCACCTTATTCAGACAAAAGCTATAATATATTCAATGCTTTCTTGAGGGTTAATATGTTCGACACTCAACCTGATCAGAGCTCTTTTTTAAGCATGGAACTTGATATGTATGCTGTTTCAGGCGATTATTCCTCGGTTATCAGCTTTGAGTATGTGTTCGATGCGGAGCAAAATCAAGTTAGCCCGGTAAACGGATTGATGAATGAGCGAGATGGCATAGCTATTTATAACCCTTTAAAGCTGGAAGTACAAGTTAAAATTGTGCCATAATAGAATCATTAATTTGAAAAATTGGGCTATCAGAAGAGTCTGGTAGCCCGCTTTTTGGCATAGACTAAGAAACCAGTTATTACTTTCCTGCCGTTTCCATCTTTTTAATAAACTCTTCTATACTTTGAGAGTGTGTGTTCTTAAGCTTGTAGGCATAAAACAGACTTCGCTGAACCGTTTCTAAGGACTCAAAAGGAATTTTTATATCATGATCCTCCAACCCATTCTTACAAAATTGCCGGGGAACAATACTCACTCCTTCTGTTTTAGTCAAAGCCTTAACTATCTGAATATAAGAAGGTAATATATATCTGGTAACTACTTTGGGGTGATCATTAAAATTAGCCTCCCATATTTTCAGAAGGTCGGTTTGCAAATTATCATAAGCAAACCACACTTGCTGCTGTAGCCAGGAAATTAGCTTTTTATGATCTTTTTCCGAGCCTTCTGGTATATCTATTGAAGATGAACAAACCAACACCAACTCTTCCTGCATCATGGGCTGAAATATATGGTCATACCTTTCATTCTTTTTAACCCCCACCAGTAGTTGCACTTTCTCTTGCTCTAATGCTTCTGCTAGTTCTTCCTCCGTAGCAAATTGTGTTACGATGTACATATCAAAGTCATAGATCTTATCGACTAAAAATGTATTAAAAAAATCAGAGGTACACCCTATCGAAATAGCCGTTCTATTTTTCTTGGACCTCTTGCCTGAATACAGCTCCACTTTCAATAATTGATGCATGGGCACATTGACCTGAGAGTATAGAAATTTACCATATTCCGTAGCCTTTAAACTTCGGGTGGTTCTATCAAAGAGTGTCTTACCTATATGATTTTCAAGCGCTTGCAAATGTTTACTCACCCCTGGCTGAGTCATATTCAATTGCTTGGCTGCCTCTGTAAGATTTGCATTTTCATAAATCGAAATAAAGGTTCTCAACCATTCCAGATCAATCATAATTTATGTTATTAATACACTAACAATTATAATTAATATTATCAATTGATTCAGTCTATATTTAGCAAAAATTAAAATACATGAAACAAACATTAGTCATCAGCTACACACCTAGAAATGGATCATATACCAAAATACTTCTAGATGAATTCCTCCAATCGGTGCATGGAAAAACCAAGGTTACTCAAGTGGATTTAGTGTCCACTCCCCCTGATTTATTGTTGAAAGACAATCTCAATCTGATCATGCATTGGAATAACGGGAAAAGAGATTTTTCGGAAGAAGAATTAGCCATTTTGTCTAATCACAACTTATTCATTGAACAAGTTTTGGATGCGGACTTTATAGTGCTAGCCTTCCCTATCTATAACTTCAGTATGCCTGCTACCGTCAAGGCGTGGGTAGATGCTATTGTAGTGAGTAATAAAACCTTCAGTTTCCATCCAGACTCAGGGTTCAGTGGCCTTTGTAAAGGCAAAAAATCGGCCTCAATAATAGTTTCTGGCTTTGACTACAATAACTCCGGTGATATTAAAGAATATGCTTCTGCTACCATCAAACAAAATTTCGACTTTCTGGGCATGGAGTCAGAAATCATTTCAGCTTTTGGCGTAGATCAAAATAGAGCACAACTGGAAAATATTCTGGACACTGCCAAATCTAAAATAAATCTCTTGATTAAGGATTGGTATTCAGATGAGGCTTAAGTTTTATAAAACATTGAAAGGTTAAAATTATAAGAGTTCAACATTCTGTTTTACTGCCTCTAGAGCCTGCGTGAATACTCCCTTCAGCAGGCATTTTTTTACTCTCCTATAAAAGCAACTGAAGAAATGTCAAATCCAGCCAGCGGTCAAATTTATATCCCACCTCCTTAAATTGACCAATTTCCTTAAACCCAAACTTTTTATGAAATTCAATGCTCGATTCATTGGAAGAATCAACCCCGGCAATCATAGTATGAAATCCTTTTTCTTCAGCAGCATTAATTAATTCAGTCATCAATATTTTTCCAATGCCAAGCCCTCTGCTATCCTTATGAATATATATTGAATGCTCCGCGCTGTGCTTATAAGCTGCCCATGGTCTGAAAATTCCAAATGTGCCAAAACCTAATACCTCCTCATCCTTTTCCGCTACTAAAACGGGCATGTCATCCCTCCTTTTCGTTTCATACCAATCTAATTGATAATCGTATGTACGTTCCTCATAATCATAAATAACTGTAGAATTCTTGATCTCATAGTTCACTATTTCAAGTATTTTGGAAACATCTCTTTTCTCTGCTGTTCTTACGCTTAAATTCATATTGATACAATTGGCCTCATCTCATGATTTTTACTAAATGGCAGGGACCAATTTAAAGAATCTTTCTCCTTTTATTTCTACACATCATGATCATGAACACACTTTTCGGCTAAAAAACTGAAGCTCAGCCTCAACCTTTTCTGTCATGGTATCACTATTTATCTATTGATAAAAGGCTCATATTCTCATTCAAGTAGCACAGCAATTGATCAGTAAGCCTTTCAGAAACTCCTGCTACAGTATTCTGAAAAGCAAAGTGGAATTGAAAATTTCATACTATACAGAATTTAACCTCTCAGTTTATTTCCGTTCACGCAATCGATTGTGTAAATTAATGAAAATTTTATTTCCTCAATGACTATTGCTTCCACCCTGAGTGATGCAATAGCCATTGTCACTATCTAAATTTATTGATTTTATAAAAATAGTAATTATTGCAAAACCTGTAAATTCAATGCCAAACCTTACTATGCCTACGGTCTATTACCACAAGGTTTACTCTCTATCAGAAGTATGTCTCAAAAATCCAAAAACTGGTCATTGGAGCTATTTCATTAATGATAAAACATCACCTGATTCAAAAAACAGCCAGCACCTGACCTACAAACATAAAATAGAGACATTATTAAATAATGAGAGCTAGTTAGCAAAAGGCTGAATAATGTCTCTACAAATAATTTGATTAACCTTTTAAAAACCATGAAACGCTACTTAATACTTTCTCTACTCACCCTTATCTATATACCTATTTTTGCGCAAAGCAACTTTCCCTCTCCACAAGATAGCTATGTAAGCACTACACCTGACAATGCTGGTTTTCCGCTCATAAGCCAAGGTAAAGCTGTGCCTATCTACATCAGCTCTGAAGATTTTAAAGGAGTTCAGGAAGTAGCTCAGTGGTTTCAGGCCGACCTTAAAAGGGTGTCTGGTGACTTGCCACAGTTGAACATAGGCAAAAAACCTCCTAAAACTAACCGACTGGTAATAGCCGGAACCCTGGGACATAATGCGGTCATAGATAAGCTCGTGAAATCAGGTCGAATTGATGTTTCCAAATTAAAAGATCAATGGGAGCATTTTCTCATTCAAACCGTAAAGAAGCCCTCTTCAGGTGTAGATGAGGCCTTGGTTATAGTGGGGAGTGACAAACGAGGCACTATATATGGCATGCTTGATATCTCCGAAAAAATGGGAGTATCTCCGTGGTACTGGTGGGCCGATGTACCAGCCAAGCAGCACCAGGACATTTACATTACCAAAGGCTTTTCTGATGCCCCAAAAGTAAAATATAGAGGAATTTTCATCAATGATGAAGCCCCTGCTCTTTCCGGATGGGCGCATGAAAATTTTGGCAGCTTCAACCATAAATTTTATGGTCATGTATTCGAACTCATACTAAGAATGAAAGGTAATTATCTGTGGCCCGCTATGTGGGGAAGATCTATTTATGATGATGACAGCCTCAGCGCCCCTCTGGCCAATAAACTAGGAGTAGTTATTGGCATGTCTCACCACGAACCACTAATGCGCGCTCATATAGAGTGGAAAAGGTATGGAAATGGCCCCTGGGATTACAGCAAAAACAAGGACACTCTACAAAAATTCTGGAGAGATGGAATGGAACGAATGGGTGATAACGAAAGTATAGTTACCATAGCCATGAGAGGTGATGGAGATGAGCCTATGAGTGAGGAAAGCAACATTCAACTTCTGGAAACTATTGTACAAGACCAGCGAGCCATCATTGAAGAAGTAACTGGTAAGCCTGCCAAAGAAACCCCTCAACTCTGGGCATTGTATAAAGAAGTACAAGATTACTATGACAAAGGCATGCGAGTACCCGATGATGTAACGCTACTGCTTTGCGATGATAACTGGGGAAATATAAGAAAGTTGCCAGCCTTGTCTGACAGCTCGAGAAGTGGTGGCTATGGCATCTACTACCACTATGATTATGTAGGCGGCCCAAGGAATTATAAATGGCTAAATACCAATCAGATATCAAGAACTTGGGAACAGATGAATCTGGCCTATAATTATAATGCTGACAGGATATGGATAGTAAATGTAGGTGATATTAAGCCTATGGAATTTCCTATAAGTTTTTTTCTGGACTATGCCTGGGACCCGACACTACCGGCCAGCGAATTACCTTCCTACACTAAAAACTGGGCCGCTGAGCAATTTGGCAAAAAATATCAGGAGGGTATCGCCCATATATTAGAAAAATACACTAAATACAATAGCAGAAGAAAGCCAGAGCTATTATCGCCTGAAACTTATAACATAGAAAATGGTGAGTTTGAAAAGGTCGTGAAAGATTACAATGAACTGGTACAACAAGCCGACAGTATTAACGGCCTTCTTCCAGATGAATATAAAGCTGCCTATTTCCAGTTAGTGCTATACCCTGTTAAAGCCAGTGCTAATCTTAACGAACTTTATTATACGGTAGCTCTCAATCACTATTATGCCGAACAAGGGCGCATAACTACAGATTCTCTCATTCATGAGGTAAAGGCGCTGTTTGACAAAGACCAACTGCTAGCAGATCAGTATCACCAGCTCTTAGGCGGAAAGTGGAATCACATTATGAATCAGACTCATATTGGTTATACCAACTGGTACGAGCCAAAAGAAAACATTTTACCTGAAACTAAAAGCATTTCCAGCACTGAAAAACCAGAAATGGGAGTAGCCTTGCAAGGTGAAACCTCATGGTGGCCAAAATCAAATTCAATTGCCGAATTATCCCCATTCAACAGCTTTAACAAAAATCAAAAGTACTATATAGAAATTTTTAACAGAGGCAAAACACCCTTTGACTTTAGCCTTTCCTCAGACCATCCCTGGGTAAAAATTTCAAATTCAAAAGGTACAATCCATCATCAAAAAAGAATCTGGATAAGCATCAACTGGGAGGAATTAAAAGAAAACGGCAATAGCACCGCCATAATCAATGTGACAGGTGCCAATGAAGTGGTAAGCATAAACGTGACCGCTTTCAGACCTCATGAGAAAGAACTTGAAGGATTTATAGAAGAAAATGGCACTATATCCATTGAAGCTGACAGCTACAGTAAAGCGATAAATACCGAAGGAATAACCTGGACTACCATACCTAACTTAGGAAGAACCTCTTCTTCAGTTAGTGCTATGCCTGTAACCAAAGCGATCACTTCTCCAGGAGGAGATAGCCCTCATTTGGAATATGATATCCACTTATTTGAAAAGGGAGAAATTAAGCTAACCGCTTACTTCTCTCCCACCCTGGCTTTTCATAATCATGGCCGAAAATATGCTATTTCAATAGATGACCAACAACCAAAAATCATCAATATGCACGAAAATGAAAATGGTTACACTTGGTCACAGGCAGTGAGCAACAATGTAAGAAAAATAGAGACCTCACTACAAATCGGCGAAAAAGGAAAACATACCATTAAATTTTGGCTTGTTGACCCCGGCGTGGTACTTCAGAAGATTGTAGTAAACACATCAAAGGATAGCAAAGAAAATTACCTGGGACCATCGGAAACTAAATCAACTAAATAATAAAAGCTTATTGACAACTCATGAAATATCTAATCATCTTTTTATCACTGTCCATCACCCTTTTCTCTTGTAAGGATAATAAAGAGAAAGCATCTGAAGGCAAAGAACAAACAACCACTAACACCTTCCAAAACCCTATTTTGGCTGGTTTCTATCCAGATCCAAGCATATGCAAAGCAGGTGATAAATTTTACTTAACCAATTCATCTTTTGCCTATTTTCCTGGGTTACCGATTTTCGAAAGTGATGACCTGGTGAACTGGAAGCAAATTGGCCATGCTATGGACAGAAAGGAACAATTAGACACTCAAGGGGAGAGAATTACCAGAGGTTTATTTGCTCCGGCCATTTCATTTCATGATGGCACTTTTTACTTAGTATGTACAAGGGTAGATAAAGGAGGAAACTTCATTATTACTGCCAAAAACCCTGCTGGCCCATGGTCTAACCCCACTTATATCCCTGAGGTAAATGGTATCGATCCGTCTTTATTTTTTGATGGAGACAAAGCCTACATTATTTACAATAGCATACCTCCTAACAATGAATCGCTTTACGGTGGCCATAGAACCATAAGAATGTATGAGCTGGATAAAGAAAGCCTGAAAGTAAAAGGTGAAGAGATTTTACTGATAAATGGAGGCACAGACATTGAGAAAAAACCTGTTTGGATAGAAGGTCCACATATTTATAAAATAGATGACTACTACTATCTGATGTGTGCTGAAGGAGGTACAGCTTATAACCATTCAGAAGTAATTTTCAGAAGCAAAAATGTAGCAGGCCCTTATGAAGCCTGGAGTGAAAACCCTATTCTCACCCAACGCCACCTCGACCCTAACCGAGCGAACCCCATTACCACTGCAGGACATGCAGATATAGTGCAAATGGACAATGGCGATTGGTGGGCTGTATTTTTAGCTTGCCGCCCTTATGAAGGCAATTATTTCAATATCGGTCGTGAAACCTTTTTAGCACCGGTGAAATGGAAAGATGGCTGGCCTATAATTAACCCTGATTATGAAGAAGTGCAATATACCTACCCTACGCCTACTGGTGAGGCCAAAGACCAAGCCTCATTCCCTCTCAATGGAAATTTCACCATGCATGATGATTTTGTTGAGGAAGAATTAGGTATGAATTATCTCTTTATGAGAACACCTCAAACCAAGTGGTATGACATAAAAGAGGGTCAATTAGTTTTTCAAATACAACCAGAGACTGCCTCTGGGTTATCCAACACCAGCTTCGTTGGTCACCGTCAACAACATTTAAAAGGTACAGCTTCTCTTCAGGTAAACTTCAATGCTAAAAACAGCCAAGAAAAAGCGGGATTGCTGGCTTTCCAAAGCCGAACCAATTACTACTTTTTAGCAAAAACCATGAAAGACTCACAGCCGGTAGTGGAGCTATATCAGTCAGCCGAAGACAGTTTAAAAGTATTAGCTTCAACCCCTGTTTCAGAAAAAGCAACCATGCTAAAAGTAGCATTTGATGGAGCTAAATATAGTTTCGCCTACGCCGAAAAGGAAGGTGAGTGGACAACCTTAAAAGACAATGTAGACGGTAAATTTTTAAGCACAGAAGTTGCCGGAGGTTTTGTTGGTACTATCATAGGTATGTACGCTACGTCATCAGGCAATGAAACAGACAATACCGCAGCTTTTGATTGGTTTGAATATCAGGGAAATGACCTTACTTATGAAGAAGGCTTTAAAAATCAAAATACTGAAAAAGAAGCAAATTAAGCTTATCTCATTCTATAGTTCCTAAAAAATACTGTGGGCCTACGTTATTCCATCTAGCTTAGGCCCATAGTTTTTTCCTCTCACCACATGTAGGCTGTAGCTTGGCTTTTATGAATTCTTTTAAAATCCTCTTTTTCCAACCCCGGGTATAGCATTTTTTTGTATTTGACCATATAGACAAAAAGTCCCACCTTTTGAATATGGAAGAAAGAACGAATATCATACACAATTGCTATTCAAAAGTTGCTGAAGGTGGATCTATGGTTTTTGTAACCTTATCCACAAAAGACACTAAATTTGATGAAGGGCTAGAAATTTCAACAAACCGTTTTTTATCTAAACACGATGTGAAATTATATTTTCACCATAACTCCTCCATAGAAGAGGAGTTTGGAGCATTTGGTTTTGCTGAAGCCTAAGAAATTCATGACCTTGTAAACAATTCAAAAACCGGACATCATCAAAACCTGTGGAAGATCACTTGTACCAAGTAATCTTCCTGTTCAACAGCTTAATATTGCTAACGCTGCCATACAACCTTTTATAAGAGAATGTCTATTTTAATTCTCCTGTTCTAAAAGGTGATGCCGGCAGCCCTTCTTTATTATAAAAATTAACCTTATCAGGATTGTCAGCCCAAGCATAACGAACGTACTTCGGTTCTGGCACCTTATCACTCCAAACTACTACCGTATTCGCCTTAATTTCAGCTCTGGCCCATACAAATTGTTTGTCTTCACCAGCTATAGCAAACCATCTTAACTCTTCGCCATCATTAGAAACCAAACCACTGCCAACATGATCAAAATTAAGTATCACCTTCTCATTATCAACAGTTGCTGACTTGTAAATAGGGCCGGAATAGACCACATTTTTGTCTCCATAAACTAAATGTTCAGCGGCTAAGGCCAACCGATCGCCTACTGGCTTCTTTCTATCAGGGTGAATGTCATTCCACTCTCCAAGATCAATAGCTACTGCCATAGCCGTATGAGGTACGCTGAGTGACTGCATCTGCGCTTCCCTCAGCTCTGCCCAGTTACTCTCTGAGGGCAAATAATTTACATCCATAAAATTAGGAAGCTGTACATATAGAAAAGGTAGATTTTCTCCATGAAAATGGTTCCTCATATCTCTAATAAGAGCTTTTTGCAACGACAAATATTCATCAGGTTTACCCGCATTACTTTCTCCCTGATACCACAATATTCCTTTGATAGCATAGTTGGTAAAAGGGGCTAACATCCCATTATAAAAGCCCACTGGCTGGCTTCTCGTAACTATGGCTCTGGGGCCATCGAAAGTTTTATGCTCGTAAACTGCGCCTACTTTATATTGCCAATAGCCTTTCAAATCAATAGTATCACTCTCCACTAACACATGATAAGGCTTGTCAGGAACAAAACCACCTTTACCGAAATTATTGGTTACTCTAATAACAAAAATATTCTTCCCTGGCTTCAACACTCCCGGCTCAATATTGTAACGTCGCTGAGGGTACATATAGCCAGTACTGCCTACTTCTTTTCCATTGATATATAGCTGGTCAGCATCAACAATCCTTCCTAGGTCAACCCTGCCCGGCTCACCTACCATAGAAGCAGGTATTTCAACCTCTCTTCTAAACCAGACTACACCGTCAAGATTAGATACCCCTTGATCTTCCCAATATCCTGGTATGTTCATTCTACTCCAGTTTTTTGGCTGGTAATCAACATTAAACCATTTCTTTTCACCTTCCATACCTTTATCTTTAGGCATCTCTTTGGCCATTTGCTGCTGATATTCCTGTGCTGCTCGGTTTGTTCTGTTAAAATAAGCAGTATCTTTATTTTGCTCAACGATTTCTAAATAATCGTCAAACCCTTTTAGGCCTTCTTCACTGATCCATGCTTGTATAGGAGAGCCTCCCACACTGGAATTAATCAAGCCAATAGGAATTTTGTACTTGTCATATAACTTTTTGGCAAAGAAATAAGCCACTACTGAAAATCGAAGTACATTTTCAGGATTAGCTTCTTTCCACTCTCCTTCTGGTATATCATCTTCAGGCCCTGAAAATACAGGAAGAGTAGGTACAAAAAATTGCCTGATTTCAGAGTAATCAGCCTCTGCAATCTCTCTCCTGTACCGATCTTGATGCGTACCTAAGTAATGTACCATGTTAGACTGCCCTGAGCAGAGCCATACATCACCAATCAATATATTGTTTAAGGTAATAGTGTTGTTCTCTCCTCTAACCTCCATAGTATATGGGCCCCCAGCCTTTGAAGCAGACAAGAGTATTGACCACTTACCCTGGCCGTCTGCTTTGGTTTTATAGCTCTTGCCTTTAAATTTTACTTTTACACTCTCATCCATATCTGCCCAGCCCCATATCTTAAGTTTTGTATCTCGCTGTAGCACCATACCATCACTTACCAGTTGGGGTAATCGTACTTCAGCCATTACATGACCCACTTGAAGAATAAGGAAGAACAGAAGCAGGAATGAAAAAGGATATTTATTCATGGTATCTAAGTTTCTTTTAAGGTTAAATTATTTACTGTTTTTTTAGACCTAAGCATGAGGTAAAACTATTTACAGAGTAACTATTCCTGCTTTCTATAGGTTATCAGGCACATACATTAAACCTCCCGACCTTTTCAGGAAAGAGGTTTTAAAATACGGGACTCCTATTAGAAATATACAAGTATGGACCGTGTCGCAGCATCATTCTAAACCAATACATCTTTATAACATCTAAGAAATGGCCAATTAAGGAAATAAAATAAGTTTTTCCATACCTAGGTTTTCAAACAATCATCATCATTTATGATTTTTAGCTGAAGCTAAAAAAGTCAAGGTAATAATGCAACCGATTGCGCTATTTTATACTGTTTTGACCGATTGATTTAACGGCTTATTACGGTGAAAATGAAGTAGAACCAATCTATAATTTATAAATTCTCTTAGAGTTTTATCTATATCTTAAATATGATATCAATTGATTTTATCATGATAAAAGATATTTTAGTTATATTTTAACTAATGTAAAAGGTAATTATTTCATGATTTAAATTAGTTACCCAAAAATTAGATTTTAGTAATAAATATATATAAATTCATTACGCAATCGATTGAGTCAATTTCTATTCACTTAACCCTAAACTTTTAAAATCTTCTGAATTGAACCAATATTTAGACATAGTTTACATGTTGATTCAAAGACAATTTAGGATCAGATAAACATCTATACTCAAGGGTATATTCTAATAAGGCTTTATTAAATATACACGGCAGTCTTAGCTCCTAGATTATCTCAATTATTTATTTCAACCAAACCCTTAAAAAATGAAAAGACCTATTCTATTAGTGTTTCTGTGCATTCTATTTTCGATAGTTTTTCACTCTAACTCAAGCACAGCCCAAACTTCAAATGTATACATAGGAAGTACTGACCAGACCATTCGTGGTTTTGGAGGCATGAACTTTCCAAGATGGATCTCAGACCTTACTCCTGACCAGGCAGATAAGGCCTTCGGTAATGGCTATGGACAGATCGGCCTTTCTATTCTTCGCATAAGTGTTTCCCCTCAAAGCAATCAGTGGAGCTTAGAGGTGCCCACGGCTCAAAGAGCAGCAAACCATGGGGCCATTGTTTTTGCTACACCTTGGTCTCCTCCTGCCTCCATGAAAACTAATGGTAGCACCATAAAAGGAGAATTGCGTACTAATCAATACGGAGCTTATGCTAACTATTTGCGTGATTTCACCAATTACATGTCTAGCAATGGTGTTTCTCTCTATGCCATGTCCATACAAAATGAGCCCGATTGGCTGCCTGAATACGAATCTTGTGGATGGAATCCTTCCCAAATGAGAACCTTTCTTGATAACAATGCTTCTGTCATTCCTACTAGAGTAATAGCCCCAGAAACGGTTAATTACAAGTCGAACTATATGAGTGGCATAGCGTCATCTAGTCAGGTAGACATACTGGCTAACCATGCCTATGGTGGCACCCCTGTAAGGTACAACTCTAGCAAGGAGCAGTGGATGACGGAGCATTATGCCCCTAATAGTAATTCTAACAGCGCTAATAACTGGCCCGAAGCTCTTGAAGCCGGAAAGGAAATTCATGATTACCTCATTAATGGATACAATGCTTACATCTGGTGGTACATCAGAAGAAGCTACGGCCTTATCACTGAAAATGGCAGCGTATCTAAAAGAGGATTTGTTATGAGTCATTATGCCAAATTTGTAAGACCCGGATTCGTCCGCGTTAGAGCTGATGCTTCTCCTACCTCAGGTGTAAGTGTAAGTGCTTATCAGAATGGTAACACGATAGTAGTAGTAGCTATTAATCAAAACAGTTCTTCTCGTAACCTTACCTTAAATTTTGCAGGTAACAGCGTTAATAATATCACTAAATGGGAAACCACTGGCACGGTAGGTAACAATGTTACGGAAGGAGCCACGTACTCTGGAGGTACCTCATTTACTAACACCCTCACCGGGTACAGCATTACCACCTTCAGAGGTACACTAGATGGCAATACCCCTGGAGGTCCTTCAACAAACATATACCAGATCAAAAACCGTGGTACAGGCATGTTTCTTGACGGACTGGGATATACTACTAATGGAGATCCATGCGTACAATGGGCCAACACTACACATCCAAACTCTCAGTGGGAATTCATAACCAATGCAGATGGTTATACTCAGCTAAAGAACGTGAGTAGTGGTATGTTCATCGACGGACTAGGTTTAACTGAGAATGCATCTGAAGCAGGTTTGTGGGCCAACACTACACACCCGAACTCTCAATGGTCTGTGGAACAGTATGATGGCAGCTATTATAGAATAAGAAACAGGGCTACAGGACTTTATCTTGACGGATTGGGCAGAACTACTGATGGAGATGCCTGCGGCCAGTATGCTAACACTAGCAGCGTGAATGCTCAATGGCAACTCATCAGTGTATCTGGTACTTCCTTAGCTAAAGAGGCTTCTATAGCTACCGAAAATTCCGAGTTCCCTACCTCATTCTATCCGAACCCTGTAGATGACCAATTGCAAATTAACACTAAGGAAAGCGATCTACCTGTGTTTGTGAAAATTTACGATATGTCTGGCAAAATTAGACTGGAAAAAACATTAAGCGATTCCCAGAACAAAGTAGACGTTCAGAAACTGCCTTCTGGGGTCTATATACTGGAAATGGCTCATGGCAACGAAACGAAGCGAAGTCAACTTATCAAAAAATAAACTCCATAATTGTATATTATTTAAATTAATTCAGAATTGATACACTAAAAGTTTATTTAGATTACAACTCAATTAAATTGAAAAAGAGAGGGTTAACAGTGAACTGTTAACCCTCTTCTCATTTTGAAACTATTTGGTTAATTAGGATTCCTTTTCTCTATTTTGCCTTTAATCTTCACTTTCAAAACAACTAAATAATTAGTTCGAGAAGGAATGGTATCTATATATCATTTTTAAATGTACCATAAGTTAAAATCTCCGCTAAAGATACACTGCAACGCTTATCAATGCCACGATTAATACCTATGATGGCGAGTTTAGGATTGAGCAACCCAGCAACCTGATAATAGTTTTAAACCGATTCAATGTTATATAGCTACCAATTTTTACGATAATAAAAAAGGGCTGTCATATGAGTGACAGCCCTTCTATATCAACAAGAAACTATTATGCTAAAGTAATTTATTAATATCCAGGATTTTGATAAACATCTGTCGCCCCTTGCATAGCATCCAGCTGTCCTTGAGGGATAGGTCTAAGATAATGATATGGTTTGATATCTCTTGTCACCAATTCTGGCGTATGGTCAAAGTAATTGATACCGGCAATTTCATATGAACCTGCCAATTCTGCCCATTTTTGGGTTCTTACTAAATCATACCATCTATATCCTTCTCCATAATACTCACGAGAGCGCTCCATCAAGATATAGTTAATATCTATGGTAGCCGGAGTAGCAGCAGTCATAGCAGCACTGTTATCTTCAAACTTTTCAGTATTACCATTATTGTCAAAACGCCACTTTCCTGCTCTTTCTCTTATTACGTTGATTAGGTCTCTGGCACTCATAGCACCGGTAGCTCCTTTTACGGCAGCTTCTGCAGCCACAAAATATAGCTCAGAGAATTTGGCGATATTGAAAGGTCTGGTACTAGCAGCATTAGGCTGCCCTAATGTTCCGTTGTTATCAGTACGATAAACTCCTAACTTCCATAGGCCAGGATAAACAATACGACTGATATCACGTGGTCCTATCACAAAATCTTTTCTTCCTGACAAGACACCTGCACCGATATTACTAGGATCTTGATTAACCTCATTATCACCGCTTATTACACCATCACCATTTCTATCGATATCAACGCGGACACTATAATCAATGGCCGTAGCGGGCTCCTCATCCAAAAATGTTAGTATAGCATCTCCGGGTAATGCCTCCTCAAAATTAGCATTATAAACCGGTCCATCTATGCCTGCTTTATCATAATTGGCTCTATACACAGTAGTGAAAGTACCATCATAACGAGAGTCATTGGTTTTATCTGCAAAAGTATTTTCAATAACTCCTATTGTTGGGCACATACGAGTCCAAGGGCGACCTAAATGCTGCTCTGCTTCTCTCTGAACAGAACTAATAGGATCCCATTTTGTACTGCTAGAACTACTACGAATGTTAGTGTAGTTCCAAGTCATCATCCATACCGCAAAATTATCAGGAGCTCCTCCACTACCATAGGTCAAGCTACCTCCATTATAGTACTCACTTGACTCGGTATGATCTGCATAAAGTAATATTTCACTATTTCTATCATTAGTGGCCACATTTACATCATAGTAAGTAGGCTGTAAGCTATAAGGCCCAGGGTTGTTAATGGCTGTCATAGCAATGTCATACGCCTGCTGATAGTAATATTGAGCATCCTTTCCATCAGGATCTTGTCTACTAGCCTCTGGGTAAGTAGGTATGTTATTAGGGTTCTCCAACCACCAGCCATAGGTAAGATAAGCCTTGGCTAAATATAAACGAGCCACTGTTTTTGTAACAGTACCTGTCATTCTGGGATTCTCAGGTAAATTTTCTACAGCTGAAAGAAGATCTGGGAAAATAGCTTTGGTATAAACCTCTGGCACAGTATTTCTAACAGATGTTCTAACTGCCTTTGTATTAAAAGCTAACTCTCCAGCTCCTAAATCTAATGGCACACCTCCGAAGGTTTGAACAAGCATAAAATAGTCAAATGCCCTGAAAAACCTAGCTTCAGCAGCCAAGTCCTCAGAAACGCCTACCTCGTCAGCGTGCTCTATAATACCGCTAGCAATATTAATATTAGGAAAAGCAGCTTGCCACAATGCATCACTTCTACTATTAGACGGGTTAATAGGAGTTTGATTAGGGCTAAGATCCATCACCTTAAAGTTATCATCTGCACTTTGTGCAAATGTGGCTTCATCGGTTCCTGTTTCACATGTATTGTAATAATAAGCTTGTCCGTATATGTATCTCAAATGGGCGTATAAAGAGGTAACACCACCATGTATCCCTTTTTCTGTTTCAAAGAATTCCGGAGTAAGATTGCTACGTGGTTGTTCGTCGAGAATATCAGAACAGCCAACCAATAGTAATGCGACTAAAGCAGCACGCACCGTTGATTTTATATATTTATAATTCATTGTAATCATGGATTAAAATGTCAAATTAAGACCAAGTGTAAAATTGCGAGTTGATGGAGTGTTAGTTCCAATGGTTAACAACCTTTTTTGATAAGCATCGGTTGTTGCTGCGTTCTCATCTCCATAAGAATTAGTTTCAGGATCCATACCTGACTCTCTATGATAAGGAGAAAACATTACCAACGCATTTTGAACTGTAAAATAAAGTCTCAAACGCTCGATACCAGCATTTTTCACCCAGTCTTGCTGAAAGTTATATCCCAAAGAGATAGTACGAATTTTAAAATATGAAGCATCAAAGTAACCTAAAGTACTTCCATATTTAGGATTGTCTCCACTTTTTACAGCTAAAGGGTTAGGGAAATCAGCGTCAGTATTCTCAGGAGTCCAATAATCTACATCAACATTATTTCTACGTCCACTCAACATATTCAAATAACCTGAAGATGAATAAAGCGTACTGATAAGTGTTCCTCCTTTTTGAAAGGCTGCAATTACACTTAAATCAAAACCTTTATATGACACTCTCGTATTAAAACCACCCTGAAACTTAGGGTTAACATCAATGATTTTTCTATCATCTGGTCCTATGGCTCTTACTGGTTTACCTTCGCTATCATATTCTCCGGTATACTCAACTTTAATCGAACCTAATATGGTGTCTCTTGTTTTAGCATCAAAAGGTCCTGGTTCTAATATATCCTGATATGCATCTCCCGCTTGCCATAAACCTATTTTGTTGTAGTCATAAATAACATTCACAGGATGTCCTACAAACCACCAGTTAGCTTCATCTCTATCTGTTCCAGAAGATAATTCGGTGATTTTATTTCGGTTTCCATAGATATTAAGTCCGGCTTCCCAAGTCCAACCATTAGCATTATCAAGAATAACTCCATTTAAGGCTAGCTCTAAACCCTTATTCTCAATGGCTCCTACGTTGGCATTAACAGTATTTACTCCTGAGGTAATGGGTAGATTAACGCTATTTAAAACGTCACTTGTCTTAGAGGTATAATACTCCAAAGTACCAGACAATCTATTATTCAATAAAGCAAACTCTAAAGCATAATTCCAGGTTTGAGAAAACTCCCATCCCAATTCATCATTAGATACTTCAGTAAGATAGTAACCTACATCATAGTTATCTGGGCCGAAATTATAAGGTCTTGTGCTCAACCTTCCTAAAGTAGAATAAGGTGCTATAGCCTGGTTTGATGTTTGACCATAACCTACTCTTAATTTTAAGTTATTAATAAGACCTACATTACTCATAAAATTTTCTTCTGAAATATTCCACCCGGCAGATACTGCAGGGTATGCGTGCCATTTATGACCTGGCGCCAATCTTGAAGAACCATCTGCACGGAAGGTTGCTGTAAGCATGTACTTTTCATCATAAGAGTACATCGCTCTACCCATATATGATTGTAGGCCCCATACTGTATAGTTTTGGCTATTTGGGTCAATGGTAATTTGCCCTGTAGCCTGACCTAGGTTATAATACTGCAAAGCGTCACTAGGCACATCTCTTGCTGAAACCAATGAGCTGTTATAACTATCTTCCTGAGCAGAATATAGAGCTGTTAAATTAATATTATGTTTACTTCCAAACGTTTTATCATAAGTAAGTAGGTTCTCTATCACCCAGCTAGTAGTAGTAGAGCTTCCTATAGAAGCTGTAGAAACTGTAGCTTCATTTACATTGAAGACCCCTCGTCCTGTGTAACTACCACTATTGCTAGAACGGTAGTTTAAGCCTAAGTTAGCTCTATATTTAAGACCTTCAACGCCTGGAATACTTACCTCTCCATATACATTATTATAAGATCCAAAAACCTTATTTTGGTCTATCCAACCATCTCCTAATCCTTTAATACTATTTCTTGTATATACCCACTGATCATCTTGGGCCATGCTTATCACCCTTTTCTCTGACCCATCTTCATTATAAGGATCAGCAATAGGTGAAGCACTTAAAACACTATACAACCCCAAGTTAGCTCCGTTAGTAATACTATAGTTATTGTTAGAAGAAAAACCTACTCTAAAATATTTACCTAAATATTGGTCGAGAGAGGCTCTCATTGAATAACGCTTATAGTTTTGCTCTGGAATGATTGCTTTATCATCTAAATAACCAATACCAAATGAGTAATTACCGTTTTCAGTACCTCCAGATACTCCTACATTGTGACTTTGAACAGAACTGTTTTTATAAAATTTATCTTGCCAGTCTGTATTTACATCATCTACTTCATCTATACCATTAGAGAATTGTCCACGAGCTTTTCTAAGTGCAACAAACTGCGGCCCATCCATCATAGGATAAGGGGCGAAAAGTGTCTTTATACCGTAAAAACTATCATAAGTAAAACGAGCTTTTTGACCTTGTCTACCCTTATTGGTAGTAACTAAAATTACACCATTAGCTCCTCTTGATCCATAAATAGCGGTAGCAGAGGCATCTTTAAGAATATCAACACTCTTAATACTGTTAGGGTCAAGATCACTAAGAGAACCAGCAAACGGCACCCCATCAAGAACTATTAATGGATCGTTTTCGCCGCTGAGTGAACGTACACCACGAATTCTGATCTGCATAGATGCACCTGGCTTGGAAGATGTTTGAGTCATCTCCACACCAGCCATACGACCTTGTAAAGCAGAGGTAACATTTCCGGTAGGCACCTCTCTTACTTCAGCTCCTCCTAAAGAAACAACTGATCCTGTTACGGACTCCTTATTCTGGCTACCGTAACCTATAACCACCACTTCTTCTAAAGCAGTAATATCTTCTGACAAAGTAATGTTTATACTTGTTTGTGTGCCTACCGGCACCTCTTGAGTAGCGAATCCTACGAAAGAGAAAACAAGCACATCTTTTGGTCCTGCGTTAACCGTAAAGTCTCCATTTATATCGGTTACAGTTCCTAGGTTAGTTCCTTTCACCATTACAGCCACACCTGGTAATGGCTCAGAACCATCCTCCCCTAACACTTTACCTGTGACAGCATTTTGCTGACCGTAAGTGGTAAATGAGTACAGCATAATTACTGTACTAACGATTAAGAAACGAATACTGGAATCGTTTCCTAAACAATAAAATAGTAGCTTTTTTCCCATAATATGTTAATTAGCGTGATCAATGTTAATTTTATACATTAAATCAGTATAAAACCTACATTTAAAATAATGAAATCGATTGATATTTAATTACGATCTTAAATTATAAAACATTTCACATTTACGCAATCGATTGTGTAAAAAATAATATTAACCTACCCTTATTACTTCGTAAGACACATATATAATAATGCAACCGATTGCTTATTATCAGGATTGAACTCTTTAGAATCCGGTAACAGCTGACAAATAGAGATGAATGAAAATCCATTATATACTTGAATTTAATTATTCAAATGAGGAAATGCTTATAACTTACATACCTGTCAAAAACAAAAAGTAAGTATGATTTAATGGAAATATGAGCTTTTTAAAGAACTTTATTCTGAAAAACCGATTTAGTGTAAAATATTTGCCCTATTAATTTTTTACAAGGATTTATATTATTTCGAAGCCACTCTCAATGGGATGTAGCATAACGGCTTTAGGCTGTTCATAAGGTAACTGAGGCATGGAGATCGGTGATCAATTCTCGTAAGAGCGTGGAAGGCAATGAACTAGGTACCTCTAACTTACCCTAATAATAAACCCTATGATTATTGCTTAAAGAATCTGGCTGTATTTCCTATGAAATCAACTCGGTGCGGGACAAAGTTAATACCTATTAGATTTTAGAAAAATGAACTTACTCCCAAGACTTACAAAATCATGTACCAGCTATGGCAAATAAAGGCTACAACGTGCAAGCAAAAGCATTAATAATGGTAACGGATATTCATTCAAGGGTTATTTTTCACCTTCTTATAAGTCAATGTATTTCCTCGTCCAACATATGACATGGAAAGTGTATCAGCATTTAGTTTAATGATATACCAGCACATATCACTTTCTGCTACTCTGATATAGTTTCCCTGTGTACTTTGCTCTGCTCCATTTGAATCTGACGTACTTTCGCAATTATTTGAGATTGAAAATTTCTCATCAAGCTCATTTTCGAGTCCTAAAGTAATTTCTTTTCTTCTATCTCCGTGAAAAACTAAGTAACTGGATGCATCATTAATGCTCTGCCATTTTCCTTGAAGCATATCAAAATTATCCATTTCTCTTGGTTCATCCTTTTCTTGATTAACCGAATCTGCCAACGTCTGCTCAGAGTCTTTTACCTCTTCAGAAAAAGCTTCATTTTTCACCTCGTGAGCAGACTTATCTTCATTTCTCTTTTCCCCACAACCTAAAATAATAGCCTGAGCCATTAAACCTATAATTATTACTTGATATGCTTTCATAACATTTTATGGTTTCAAATTCGCTAAAATAAGCTCTCATTGAAGAGACTCTATCCAAAAAACGATCAGTATAAAATAGTTATACCCTCATTCAAGAGCTAGCTTCTATCTATCAAATTATTCTTTAAAAAAAATCATTATTACCCTATAAAAATAGCAACTACTTTTAGTTCTGCTGCCTAGTTGTCGGAATAGTGTTAGCATTGTCGGATAATTATCAGCATTTTACCCTATTTGAGAAAGGTGAAACAATTATTCCTCAATTATTAGTGTCAATACATACTAATAATAAAGTGGATCTTCTGTTTTTTAGCGTATCCACAAATGCTTTTTTTCTTAGAAGGATAGAATGTATTTATGACAGCAATCGGAAGATGATTGATAGAGATATGATCATACGCAGTCCTAAACAGTATCACCAATAAGCTCATTGATGGTAGCAAAATGCTATCAAGAAATGGGACACATGGGTTTTCATTCATATGCCCATCAATCTATAACTACTACCCTGCTCAATTTCCTTTCATTTTCTTGAATAATGAGGTAATAGATACCGGGAGAGAAAGTTGATAAATCCAATGAAAGGCTAATTTCATTTTTTTGGTTGAATTTCAAGTTGGCCTTATGATGCAGCTTCCCTTTTGCATCTACAATGCTCAGTTGCAAATCTTGCTGTTCTCTGCTTTTGTAATTTACATGAATAATACCTTTACTCGGGTTAGGAAAAATGTTTAAAACGCCCTCCATTGTCCATGAACGAAGATTTTGCAACAGAACAAGGCTATTGTAGGCATTCACCCGGCCCCAGCCGTAGTATCTATCCCAGCCTGGTTTATCTTCTGACAAATCCCCAACTTGATCTTCGCTACCTTGTATAATGATTGCTTTAATTTCCTTGTCATTCAAATTCGGCCGTCCTCCTTTTATTAAAGCTGCAATTCCTGACACTAAGGGGGCAGACATAGAGGTACCTGACCAAAGTTTTTCCTGTCCGTAGCTATACATATTATTACCCGGCGCCATTACATCGATGTGCTGTCCAAAATTACTTCCTTTTGTACCTGCGTCCTTCCTGTGGTCCTGCTCATCAGTGGCACCTACAGCAAGTGTGGTAGGATAAGCGGCGGGATAACAAGGTGTCTCATTGTTATCATTACCCATACTGGCCACCACCATTACGCCTCGTGAGCTGGCATATTTGATCGCCTCCTCTAACAGCCCCGAAGGTTGACGACCGATCATGGAAAAATTAATGATATCAGCACCATGATCCACGGCGTAGTAAATGGCTTCTATCCACTGACTGTAATAGCCTTCAAGGTTTGAATCCAGCGTTTTGCAAATCATCAACTTACAGTGCCAATCTACCCCCGCCATGCCGTAGCGGTTGTTCCCGGTAGCGGCTAATAAACCGGCCACCGCCGTGCCATGACCCTGATCATCCCAGGGCAAGTTATTGGAGCTGACAAAGTTCCAACCACGATCATCGTCAATGTATCCATTATTATCATCATCAATTCCATTGCCCGGTATTTCGTTTTTATTTTCCCAGAGTCGACCATGAAAGTCAGGATTATCCGGGTCTATGCCACTATCTAAAATGGCCACTGTTATATTTTCCTTGCCTGTAGTGATTTTCCAGGCTGGACTTATATTGATGTCTGCCCCCGCTCTGGCAGAGGCAGAACTACTACCATCATTATTTAAGTACCATTGTTTTGAAAAAACCTGATCATCAGGCGTTTGATATGGATGCCCTGCGGCCTCACCCTTGTAATCTGGCTCCACCTGAGTGAATGCCGCACATGTTTTGTAGGCTTTTAGAATGGAATCTAAGGAGAGCTGATTTGAAAAAGTATATAGCAAAACACTATCTTCATGGTGCGATATAATTTGAGTTCTAGAGGGAAATGGCAAGGCTAAAACTTTCATTCGAGCGGTAGATACAGTATTTTGCTTTGTCTCAAGCATAATACGGTGCTGAGCGCTAAGCTTGGGAAAGGAAAACAAAACTATTACCAACAGAAAAAAGGCCATTGTTTTTCTCATGGCTTATAAGTTTTGCATCACATGAATAACCTCTAAGGCCTGCCCCTGCGCTATGCCTTTAATAACCTCCTCGCCTGGTGTGCCCAATACGTGACCTTTATAAATACTGCCATTATCTAACTGGTTCAGCCAATATAAATCCCCGGTTTGCTGATCTATGGCCAGGTCATAGGCATTGTTCACCCCGTCAGCAGCATCATAAAGTATTTCTAAAGGCCTTTTTCCATCAATGGATCCTTTCAATATTCTGTCTCCATAGAAAGCACCTGGAAGGGCATTATCTACTATAAACAGCTCACCAGTGGCTTCATAAATAGCTACCGCATAAGGGTTAAGAAAGCCACTACCTCCGGCGTACAGTAGTTCAGGCGCAGCAGTACCGCCCACTTTAAGCCTCCACAATTCGTTATCCTGATATTCTATCCAATAAATGTACTCTTCTGATACTTCCATAAAAATGCCCCAGGCACCATGGAGCCCCTGAGCTGATGACATCAGCGTATCTACAGGGCCACTGCCATCTTCGGGTGCAGTTAAAATAAGGTTATCATAAGGCCTCGTCCAATATAATCGATGAGTATAGGCTTGCCTTACAATATCCAACGGACCAGTGCCAGGGCGAGGTGCTGTGTATAAAATTTCAGGATTAGTTCCTCCGTCTATATGCGCCCTTAAAACTTGTCGCGCATCATAATCAGTCCAATAGAGCCATTGGTTGGTGGGGTCTACTGTTAAACCTGAGGGGGAAATGAGGCCTTTATTGCTATTGTACAAAACCTTGGATTCTAATAATTGATCATTAAGAAAAGTGGCTCTGCTAATCTGCTGATTTCTGATGCTGGTCCAATACAGGTAGGTATAGTTGTGCATTGGCTGAGGCGAATCATCAGAACAGCTAATAAACAAGCCTAGAAGTAAAAGTGAGCAAATAATGCTTTTCATGATCATTCTACACTAAACATAGGTATTCTATTTAAAATAGGTTAAGGCCGTACGGAAGATCACCTCCCGACACGGCCTTAGGAACCAGAGAAAATTCAAAACGAATTTTTGATTTTTATGAATTAATCTTTTGTATCCACTTCACCTATTTCTATATCGAAAAATCCAGGATTAACAAACCCATCAAATAATTTTTCGACTTTGCTTCCATCCAGATTTGAACGCATAACCTCAGCACTTCCTTCATTATTTAGAGAGGTATTCATCCAAAATATATATCCATTTTCTAAGTCAATTTCTAAATCAATAGCTCTATTTACGTTATCACCTTGTGCTACAATTACACTTAGTTCCCCTTCTCCATTTAACGTTCCCCTATAAATATTACTGGAAGGGGTGGCTCCAGAACCATAATCAGCAATGTACATGGCGTTATTATCAGGATCGAAGGCAATTCCTTTTGGAGCCTGTAGGCCATTGGCTTGATCATAAAGCACTTTCGGAGTGTCTTTTCCGTCTAAGCTCCCCTGTACTACGGCCATTTTAAGCCCATCTGTCCAATAAAGCTTACTATCATTAATAAATAACTTTACGGCATCTGGTCCGTAAGTGGCTCCATCATTAAAGGAATACACCACTTCACCTTCTCCTGAACCATCCATTTGTTTTTTATAAATAAAATCCTTTGAAAAATCATTAGTACTAGCTGAAGCATACACAGATCTGGTGTTTAAATCTAAAGCCAAGTCATAGGGAAACGGAAGTTCTGAACTGCTCATCACCTCCTCTATATCACCTCCTCCATTAATATCAGCCCGAAATAGACCACCTGCATTACTCACCCAGTAGATATAACCTCCTGCAGGGTCTACCGATACAGATGCAGCACCGCTTACTTGTTCATAGTTTTTTACCAAATACAGGGCTGTAATATTTGCCGCACCACTTGTAACCTCTCCTTTGTATATGCCTGCATCTGTACCTGAGGAACACCAGTACACTGTCTTTACTGCAACTGGTGTAGCATTTACAGTAAAATTCAATGGAGACTCGCTACCTACACCATCTCTTGTAACAGTGACTTTCACCTCTCCTGTCGCAATACCTAACGGAACTTTAGCTACTATAGATGTGCCTGTCATAGAGACAATTTCAGCTTCTGTACTACCAAACATTACTTTTACACTATTAACATCTTCTCCAAAGCTAGCACCTGAAATAGTAACCTCTATTCCTGCAAAGCCATTGGTAGGATTAAGGCTGCTCAAAATGGGGGAGCCTAAGCTGGTATCCAAAGTAAAGCTCATGGTTGAAGTAACAGTTTCACCACCTGTAATTACCTGGATAGGCCCGTTGCCTGCTCCTTCAGGAACATCAACGGTTAAAGTATTATTTGTGGCCGATTTCACTACTGCATTAATGAATCCTGCTGAACCAGTAAATTTGACCTGATTCTGTGTGAAATCGTTATTAAATCCTGTGCCAGATATTACCACTTCTTCACCTATTCTGGCGCTGGTTGGTGCTATTCCCGTAATGGTTAGCTCCACAATAGGGGTGCCTTCATCATCATCTTTACACCCGGTTATTCCTGCGCCTAACAGCATTAGCAGACATAATACTTTTAAAAGATTGTTAGTTAGTTTCATTTTGTATATGCTTGATATTTAAACAATTATGTACATTTTCTTCATATAGTAAATCACTTTTATAATAAGCCTCTCATGCAGAAGCACGAGAGACTTATCCATTAAATTAGTATGGAAAAAGGAGTAGAATTAAAATTTCTCCCAGCCAGAGTTCCAACCGGCAGTACTAGTAGCACCAATTGCTCCCTGAAAACCTCCATTGATTCCAGCTTTTTGACTATTAGGCTGAAAATCCAGCACAGAAGAAGGATTCCAGGCTTTAGTCTTCAGGCCGGATAAGACTACCAACGAGCCACGTCCTGTACCTGAAGATATTGCAGATAAACAGGATACTGTACTGCCCAAGTTGGCAACATTACTACACTGTGCAGAAAAAGAGTTATAAGAAGGAGATACTAATGTTACTCCTTCCACATTCACTGTATTTCCAAATGCTGAAGGAGTTTCTAACTCAAGCTGATAGTTTGGATAACCTACTAAAATAGAATTATAGATATCTAATTCACTACCATCTCTGATAATAGCTGCAGAATTATAAGCTGCCAGTGCCGCTGTACTTAAAGAAGTGGTATTAGGCCCTATGGGTCCTATTACAGTAAAGTTATAGAACTTAGCATTAGTATATGCACAACCAGTGGCATCATCATTATCTCCATTAGACTCAAAGCTACCTGTAGGATAAGATGAGAAAATGTCTTTATCTCTTATAGCTATACCATATTGGATAGTACCGCTGTATCCCTGATCAGTATCAAAATCATCATCTACGTTATAAGCTGCTATCAGGTGATCTGCATTTACAGTACCACCAAAGAATTCGAATCCGTCATCTTTTCCTTTGTATACTTCTACGTGGCTCAATGTAGTACCTGAACCTACACCACCTAAAGTAAGACCGTTAGTTTCATCTCCATCTACCAATACATTACCAGCATATTCTATTCTTACATATCTTAATATACCAGAATCATCAGCAGAATTATTACCTCCGTAACCTCTGTCTATTCCATTTCCTGTAGGAATACCTTCGATTATAGTTGTACCATCATAACAAACAGGGGCTTTACCTAATACAATAATTCCGCCCCAGTCACCGGCAGCAGGATTAGCTTTATTAGAAGTGAAAACCACTGGATTATTAGCAGATCCTTCTGCATAGATTTTACCTCCACGCTCTACTATAAGCGTACCTGGAGCTGTGCCTGTAGCAGGGTTACCTGATAATGTGCCAGAAAGACCTTTTATAACTGTACCAGCAGGTATGCTTAAGGTTACACCACTAGGCACTCTTACAAATCCATCAAGTATATAAGTATTGCTACTGCTAAGGGTTTGAGTAGTAAGCGAACCGCTCAAGGTAATAATAGCCTGCTCTGCCGTACCTTCACCTTTTAATTGATTGTCTGACAGTTCATCCTGACAAGAAGTAGCGAATAAAGAAGAAATTAATGCTATTATAACTAATGAAAGAGATTGAAAATTATAATTTTTCATTGAATTATTGTTTAAAATATATTAAACTTGTGTTAACGTTAAATGAGATTGTCCATGGCTTTCCAGTTGTTGGACATAATCAACTGGTCTCGCCAATGCCCTGGGCAGCAGCGGGACTTTTTGGTTTATAAGGGTTTAGGTCATTAATAGATTGTGTTTCTAGATTTAACATAGATTTAATGCTATAATTCTATCGTAAAGCCTAGTGAATAATAGCGGCCCATTTTGAATTCACGAGTTATATAGTCGATACCATAGCGGGTATCACCTCCCTGATAATAAGACACCGTCTGTATCTTATCCGGATCGAATTTTCCATCCATATTCTGATCTCTGTACTGAAGTATCTTGGCATCCAGCAAGTTTTGCACGCCGGCTTTCAGTGTTAGGAATGATGCCAGCTTTTGCTGAAATACGAGATCTAATGTGGTTCTGCCTTGTTCATAGATAGGTGATCGGCGAGCGGCAGGTGCCACAATCATTCTGTCACCTATACTATTGACTAGCACACTAAAAGTGGTACCCCATTCAGGCTGCTCAAAGTATAGGTTGGCATTGAGCATATAAGGAGCACCTCCTACGAAGGTTCGTTTTTTGCCATCACCAGGCACTTCATCAAGAGTAAGGTCAGGTTTTATTTCATTCTTGATAAGGGCATAGTTAGCTATCACAGAAAAGTACTTCATGGGGTGCCACGGAATAAATCTCAGGCTTTTTCTTACCTCCAGTTCTATACCTTTCACAGTGGCTTCTGGTGTATTCACATAAGTGGCATAGATATAGCCAGATTCATTGTTGGTTGGCCTGTTGGCTGTTTCTACGATATCATTCATATCCTTATAGAAAGCACCTACGGCCAGAAACTCTCCCTCTGTAGGATAGTACTCCCATCGCAAGTCGTAGTTATGGATGGTAGCATCCTTGAGACTGGCATCTCCAAGAAGAATGGTATTGGTACCAAAATCATAGTACTGAAAAGGCGCCGTTTCGCGATAGGCCGGTCGATCTATGGTTTTTCCATAAGAAGCCGTTAGGCGCATGTTGTCAAGAATGTTCCAGTTAAGACTAGCTGAAGGCAGTAAATATTCCTGCTTTGGACCTTCTGATAGTGTATCTCCCCTGGCATTACCGGTCTCTCTATCATATCCATTACTGGTAATCAACTCTCTGCCAAGCTCATCATAGAGATGTCGTTCATAGGCCTCATACCTCAGCCCTGCATTGAGCTGGAACTTCTTATTTATAAAAGGAATTTCTGTACCAAGATAAGCCGCCGTGTAGTTATTGTCGACAGAGAATTTACCTTCGCTGTAATCCCTATATATATACAATCCCTCTCCGGTCTCTGGGTTTATATACAAACTATCGGCCATCGCTTCGCTCAGATGAAACCAAATAAGATCATCAGGAGATTGTAAATCGTATTCACCCGGCGTAGATGTTTTCTTATCTAATAAATAGTACCAGCTTTCAAAATCACGTTGCTGCTGCTGACGCATGACTCCCGACTTTACCAGGTATTGGTCTTTTATTTTTGTGCGATAGTCTAGCCCGTAAGTGGTACCATCTTCATCAGTAAACATAGATCCGCGTCTCAATACCCGATCCGTAGATCCCCTTACCTCCATACTATGTGTCGTATTAAACTGAAAGCTTTGAATATCTGGCGCCTGTCGTGACGCATAGTTTTTGCCTGCTCTCCATGAGAACTGATGCTGACCTAAGGTATGCTCACCACTCAGCTGCGCTGTCCACAAATCCTGCACACTGTATTCGTAATTGACCAGTTTTACGTCATTGTAATTGGTACTAGTGACAAATCTTTTTTGATCTCTCAAATTGGTTTCATCATCCACTGATCTGTTATAAAATCCGGTAAATGCCACACTATGATTTTTATTTATATTCAACCCTATGCTTTCTAAGGCACTGAGCCGAACACTTTTATTATAAAGGCTATCTGTACCTTCCCAATCCAGATTATTGATCTCAGCCTCCTCGTAAGATATGGCAGGTACACTATTGCCATTAGTTTTACCTGTAATAAACTGACTCTGGCTGGTATACCCCACTGAGGTGAGGTTATTCAACCTTACCTCGCCTATTTTCCAGGAATCATAATAGTTGATTCTTAGCCGTTTATCAAAGTCATATTTATCTCTTTCAAGATTATAAGGCTTGGGATACTCGTCTATTACAGCACGCTGTGCATAGGGGTTGCCCTGTATTCCTTCCCATCGGTAGTTGGGATCGTAAAATTTATCCGGGTACTTTCTGTCTTCCAGTCCGCCCCCGAGCCAGTCTTGTCCGGTGGCTCCACTATTAGAATAAGCATCTTCAAAAGATGATCCTTCACGGTACTGTCCGGAGAAACTCACTTGAATACGTCTGGCCGCTGAGGGTTGCTTGGTAGACACTTTAATCACTCCACCAGAGAAACCTCCTCTTAGCTCTGGTGCGGGACTTTTATATACCATGATATTATCAATGAGACCACTGGGAAGTACATTGAAAGAAAAGGCCCTTTGATCTTCTTCTGTGCTAGGTGCCATCATGCCGTTGATGTAGGTCATGGTGTAGCGCTGCGAAAGGCCACGCACCAGGACAAAGTTGTTCATCAAATTTACTCCCGGCACCCGCTGCATTACATCGGCCGCATCTCTGTCTAGCGACTGGGATATCTGTTGACTGGAAATACCTGTAACTATACCTGTTTCAGCCTTTATATTAGAGACTAGAGATATTTCAGTGGAGTTTTTAATGGGAGCATATTGTACAGGAATATCAGCTGTTACCACCACTTCACTAAGCTCCTGAGTATTAGGAGAGAGTTCCACTAAGATTTCGACATTATTATCAGCCAGCACCTTAATTCCTTCTAGCTTTCTGGTATTATAGCCTACATAAGATATGATCAGCGCATACTCACCAGCAGGAACATTTTTAATATAGAAATTGCCATTGATATCAGAAACCGCCCCATAGTTCTTACCTTCAATCACTACGGAAGCCCCAATGAGGTCAGTTCCCGATTCCTGATCTTTCACATGCCCTGAAATGCCTCCATTGCTCACAGTGTGTTCAACAACTGCCACCTTTGGCGGCCATAGGTCCTTCTGTCTCTTAATAGAAATAGTGTTATTAATTCTCCTGAAGGTGATACCCTCTTCTTTAGCCAATTCCTCAAGCACCTGTTTCAAAGACACTTTGTCCTCGTAAAATGAGTACTTTTTGCTGCTATTCAAATCACCATCATGAAAAGCAAAATGAAAAGGAGTTAATTCCTGCACCTTACCGATCACTTCTTTTAAGGAAGCATCGGTGACTTGCAGCTCCAAAAAGGTCTCATCCAGCCGCTGTCCGGCAGAGGAGTGAGCCAAGGCTACTTGCAGTGTAACGAGATAGATAAAAAACAGACGTACTGCCATAATAATCACTATTCTGAATAGTGAAGTCAGGTTTAAATTCATATTTTTGTTAAGCGTTTTTAAATAGTATTTTACTGTTTAAGAATATAGCCAGAGCCTGTTCCCAGCAGGTTCTGGCTTCTTATTTTTTACATGGATTTCCTTGAAGGATCACCTTATTATTAGCCATAATTTCATATTCTAATCCATAAATAAATTTCAAACTTTCCAGCACGTGGTGTAGTGATTCATTTTCATAAGTTGCACTGATTAGACACTCCTCAGCCCACACCTCTTTCACCTCCATATGTACATTATACCATCGCGATAATTTATTGACCACCTCCCGAAGCTTGGCACTTTTGAAAACAAGCACACCATTCCGCCAATTAAGCATTTGCAAGTCAGCCTCTTCTATTTCAAACTCACCAGTTTTACGGTCTAATACCGCCATATCTCCCGGCGCTAGTTTTACGGAACCTTTTTCTGAAAAAACATCTACCCTACCCGTTACCAGGGTGACTGAAGCAGGGTTTTCTGAATAAGTACTGATATTAAATGAAGTGCCCAGAACCTTTGTAGTAAGTTGAGGTGCTTTTACTATAAATGGCTTATGAGCATCTTTGGCTACATTGAAAAAGGCTTCACCCTCTATTTTTACTATCCGTTCCTGGCCTATAAACATTTCCGGATATTGCAGCTTACTACCAGAGTTAAGTGTTACCGTAGTACCATCGCTCAAAAAGACAGTAGCCTTATGGCCTGGCTCCGTCACTTTAGTTATATAGACTTCTTGACTCTCCTTTCTATTTATCACATAGTAAATGCCTGACAAAACTGAGAAGAAGAAAAGCAAAGAGGCAGCTACTCTTAATATATAGAAACTTCTTTTTCGCTTATTTTTTTTGTGGATACCTGTGGCCCGCCATACCTGCGATTTTATAGCCGCCTTTAATTCTACCTTTTCTTCTACTGACCAAGTTTTAAGCCTTGAAGTCTTTGACTGATTCTTAGCATAAAAAGCTTCAACTTGCCGCACCTCCTGTTCACTAGCTTCACCAGTAAGATAGCGTGATAGCAATAATTGGAAACGAGCATCTTTCATATCTCTTCGCATTTACTACCATGTCGTATAGAAGAAGGCCACTACCTACTCGCATAATCAATAAAAATCACATTTAATATTGAGGTCATATTTTGATAATATGAGTTACAAAAATCAACCTTAATATGATTTTATCTTTATAATAATATAAGATGAAAAGGCTTAAAATAGGCATAGAGATGCCGACACTAAAAATTGATAATGGCAATAACCGCCACCAAAGCTTCTAACTTTGGGCGTAAAAATTTTAATGCTTTAGATATGTGATTATCTACGGTGCGAACCGAAATATTGAGTTGTTCAGCTATTTCTTTATTACTCAAATTTTCAAAACGGCTCATCTTAAAAACCCGCTGGCACTGGTCTGGGAGTTGACTGATATAATCATTCAAAGCGGTGTCCAGCTCCTGGGCTATAACACTATCGTCAGCAAAATCACTTTCAAAAAAATGGTCTACATAATCAAGGTCAGAAAGTATTATTTTATGTTTCCTAATCTGATCTAAGGCTTTATATTTAATAGACTGATGCAAATAGCCGGCAATACTATCTACCTTCAGATTATAACGCTTTTTCCATAAATCAGTGTACACATCCTGAACAGCATCTTGAGCTAACTCCCTATTATTAAGTAATTTAAAGGCAGAATCAAACATAGACTCCCAGTATTTATCAAAGAGTTCAGAGAAAGCCTTTTCACTACCCTGCCTGAGCAAGTGAATGAGTATAGTATCATCGTAATTTAACAGCTTAACTTTTGCCACAGTTTTTTAAATAGATATGACCAAAAGTAAATTTCTATCCCTTCAAGACATATTTTATAGGATTATTATATTATTAAATATTTTCTAATTATTGACAGATCGAAAATTCACTATTTGACTTTTCCGGTTAATTCTTATTGTTTTCTAAATAAAAAACTGTTAAAAGCAGACAAACATTAAAGTCATTTATCTCGGTAGGCTTGGAATCTGAATTTACGTAGATATACCGATAGAATCACCTTCCTCTCAATAGTGTATCTATAGCATACTTACCCCATTGGAAGTGACGTTAGTCTTATTTATATGCAGAGAGAAAATCCCGCACTAGTATCCCTAAGGAATTTATTGACTCCTCCTACTCTTAACCTCTCCATATTCAAAAAGCTAAGTCCCTCATTTATAGGGGACAGCATATCGGTACTAAAAGGACTTTGTATTATGATTTTAAGAAAGCTTCTATCCAAAAAAACAGCCAAACCACTCATTACAAACCTAGATATTCTCTATCAAAACAGAGGCTCCATAAGACTGCCCTATTAAAAGCATTCAAAAGTAACCTACCACCTCCACTACAGATTTACTCAAAAGGCATAAATATTCCCTCATACATTTTCCTGAGTCCATCTAACCATTTTAATAAAAGCTCATAGTGCCACCATTAACATTTGGCGAGGCTTTTAAAACTCTTAAATCTTCACATTTGGAAGGATCAATTATTTTACAACAAAGCTCGCTTCTAACCCCTCAGCTGCATTGGGTGCTACCCATAAATTAAATTCACCTGGCTCAACTACCCATTTGCTTTCAGCATTATAGAAGGCTAATTTTGATATTGGCAATTCAAAGGAAATATTTCTGGATTCTCCCGCCTTCAAATGAACTCTTTCAAATCCTACCAACTCGCGTATCGGTCTAACAGTGCTTCCAAACTTATCCTGCACATAATATTGAACTATTTCAGTGGCTTCTGTTTTTCCCGTATTGGTTAAGGTGAAGGTAACCTTAAGTTCATCATCTGTAGAATAGGTATCAGCATCCATGCTAAGATTGGTATATTGAAATTTGGAGTAAGTCAATCCATAGCCAAAAGGATACATAGGCGCATATCCAGCATCAAGATAATGAGAATTATTTCCTAGTGAGCTTTGCCACGCACCTACTGGAATATCATCCATGTGTACGAAGTTATCCTTTGATGCTGGCCTTCCAGTATTTGTATGATTGTAATAAATAGGTGCTTGTCCGGCAGTCTTGGGCCAAGTGACTGGAAGCCGACCAGAGGGTGAGGTTATCCCACTCAACACATCGACCAGTGCCGGGCCGCCCATCGTGCCAGGATGCCAAGCCATTACTAGCGCATCAATGTCATTGATAATATTGCCAACGGTGATCGGCCTTCCGGCCATAACCACGAGGATGATAGGTTTGCCGGTCTTAGCCAGCTCGTGGATCAGCTCTTCCTGTATACCGGGTAGGTTTAAATTGGCACGGCTATGAGCTTCACCCGATAAGATTGCTTCTTCACCACCTACAAATAAGATAGCATCAGAATCTTTAGCCGCTTCAATAGCTGAAGTGAAGCCATCCTTACTTTTATCACGACTGTATTTCAAACCCGGGGTATATTTTATATGATCTTTGTCATAGGTAGATTTCAGTTTCGCCCACACTGTTTGCGTATGTTCTTTTTCTCCATCAAATGTCCATGTACCCAGCTGTTCATGTGGGGCATCGGCTAAAGGTCCAATAACTACCACCTTCTTTTTATTGAAATTCAGTGGTAAAATATTGGTTTGGTTTTTCAGCAAGACAATACTTTCTATGGCCGCCTTCTTTGCGGCTTCCAAATGATCGGGATGATAATTGAGGTCTTTCTCAGTAAAACCCGGATTTTCGAAAAGCCCCATCCTGAACTTGATTCGCAGAATATTTCTAACAAGCTCATCCAGTTGCTGCATGGAGATCTCCCCTGAACTGATCAGTGCCGCTAAATGGTTCTCGTATGCCTGGCTGGTCATTTCCATGTCCAAACCCGCAGAGGCTGCCTTTAAGGCTGCTTCTTTCTCATCCCTGGCATACCCATGCGGGATCATTTCCGTTACCGAATTCCAGTCGCTCACTACAAAGCCTTTAAATCCCCATTGATTTCTAAGCACCTCTTGCAATAAAAATTTATTACCAGTAGCAGGTATGCCGTTGAGATCATTAAAAGAGCTCATAAAGGTTCCCACATCAGCATCGAGTGCCGCTTTAAAAGGTTTTAAGTAAATATTATAAAGCAGATCATCACTAACTATTGCTGTATTATAGTCACGGCCGCCTTCTGCAGCACCATAAGCAGCAAAGTGTTTCGCACATGCTAACATGGAAGTAGGGCTGGCAAGGTCATTACCCTGAAAACCTCTTATATAAGCACGGGATAGCACAGAAGCCAGGTAAGGATCTTCTCCCGGAGATTCAGCGATCCTTCCCCAGCGTGGATCCCTGGCAATGTCTACCATCGGAGCGAAGGTCCACCGAATTCCCTTAGCAGTCGCCTCTTTGGCCGCTATTCTCGAACCTTCTGCTACTAAAACACTATCCCAGGTGGCTGCCTGACCCAGCGGGATCGGAAAGATCGTTTTAAATCCATGTATGATATCCCTGGCAAATATTAAAGGGATTTTATTTGGGCTTTCATTTACGGCAATATCTTGTAATTCTTTTACATGTTCGGTGTTCATTACGTTTAGTAAAGCTCCCACCTGCCCTCTTCTTACGGCATCTTTCAGTTCATCTGATAGACCCTTACTTCGAGATGAGGTACCTCTCAAAGCCGTTTGCCCAATCTTATCTTCCAATGACATCTTTGAGAGTAGTTCATTAACCTTTTTCTCTATAACCGGGTCATTGAGCTGCTGCGCATAGGCTGATTGACTAAAAATAATAATGAAAATGCAACAAAAAGCAGTTAATAGGTTGATTTTTATACGTAACATAAAGTTTATCCAAATACTAAAAAGCTAAATTTAAGGATTTAATTTTAATGAATTATAAATGGTTTTTCCAACTCCTCAAAATCTGTCTTTATAGATTCTTTTTCAGTCTCCATTTCCCATATATCTCGTTGTTTATAATCGTCAATAATTAACAATATAATATTATTGCTTATTTGAATTTTATCAAAGACACCCTTAGCCTCAAAATACAAAGAGAGATACTTTCCAAGATCTTGTTTGTATTCAGAAAGAACTTTGAGCCTACTCTTTATCCTAGGAAGAGGAATGGCAAATTGCAAGAAAGCATACTCCATAATTTTGGTTATTAATACGTGCAAAATGTAGGGCAGCGGCAACGCTTCCGTTTTACACCTAAAAAAACCTCCCTCAGAATAATGCTTATGTTTTTAAAGCATAACCAATTAATCATTATTTCAAATTTTAGAAAATGTTAAAAATCAAAAATTTGATAGCGTGCAAGAATGGCATTTTCTAAGTTTTGCTACAGCATTGTGGATACGTGTCGTTTGAGAGTTTTTAAGTCCGATAGAAAGAGCTATTCAACCCTTGATAAAGAGGTGAGGTAATCTCACCTTCATGCCTAGCATAGAGGAAACGGAGACTTTCCAGGTTCGAACCATGCGCCAGACGGATCAGAAATCATCCACAAATATTAAGTGTAAGAATAACATTTAAGGAATTATTTTATTATCTTGATAGTAGGACAAACTCTCCTGTTCTACTCATATTTTAGACCTAAACCTACTACTTATGAAAACACTAACCTCAATTCGTGTTTTTGGCTTAGCTATTCTATGCTGGCTAATGACCTCACTAACTGCCCAATCACAAAACTATTCCACCTGTGACCAATGGGGCTACTGGCAAACCAACGGATACACCATTTACAACAATATTTGGGGCAGTGGTGCGGGCTCACAATGTATTTGGGCTTACAGCCCTTCTAATTGGGGAGTCACAGCCAATCATCCCAACACCGGGGGCATTAAAGCTTACCCCAATGTAGATTATGATGTGAACTATGCCGTAGGATCAATGCCAGCGATTACTGCATCTTTTAATGTATCAAGGCCAGCCTCCGGCTCTTATAACAGTGCTTTTGATCTCTGGTATAACAATTATGCTTATGAGGTGATGCTCTGGGTAAACTGGAATGGAGCCATGGGCCCTATTTCTTATAACTATGGCTGTAACGGCTACCCCAGTACCGCCTGCCCCGTAGCGACCAACATTAACGTAGGCGGCCATACATGGAATCTCTACAAGGGCACCAACGGTAGCGCCATAGTATTTTCATTCTTAAGAACCAGCAATACTAATTCCGGCACTGTTAATCTCACTCAGGTGTCGCAATGGCTGGCTAATAACGGTTATTTCAGCATTAGCACCAATATCCATGAGATACAGTTTGGTTTTGAAATCACTACAGCTGCCAATACTAATTTTACAGTTAATAGTTATAGCCTCAATATTGAAGGTGGCGGCGGAGGTACCAGCTACATCAAATTACAAAACAGGAATACAGGATTATTTCTTGATGGTTTAGGTGAAACCTCTAACGGGGCCGATAGCTATCAGTGGAGTGGCAGCTCCAGCTATAACCAGGAATGGGAAGTAATCAACAGCGGCAGTTATGTAAAATTAAAAAACCGGGCTTCTGGTCTATATCTGGATGGCATGGAAAGAACCTCTAATGGCTCCAATGCAGGCCAATGGAGCAACAGTTCATCTTATAATCAACAGTGGGCTCAGGAGACATCAGGTGCCTACAGTAAATTTAGAAACAGGGCCACCGGTTTATACCTAGATGGCTTGGGTCTTACGGCTAATGGCTCTGTTGTAGGACAATGGAGCAACAGCACCCACCCTAACCAGCAGTGGCTTGTAAGCAGCACCTCTTCCTCTGCCAGATTAGCCAGCGAGATGGTAGGATCTCGTGTCAATGAAGCGGCACTATTCCCTAACCCAGTGAACGGCGGTCAGGCATTGACCGTGCATTTAGGAGATTTTAAAGATCAGATAGATATAGAAATAATAGATGTACAAGGCAGAGTGGTTTCCAATAAAAGCGCATCCATGGCTAAGGAGGTAATGCTTACCAGTCCTTTAAAAAGCGGACTATACCTCATTTCTATTAGCACAGACCACCATCGATCAGTAAAGAAATTGCTGGTCAATTAAATATAAAAGGAGCCGCAATGAAGGGTCGGCTCCTGCCTTTAAATCAACACCAGGGTGCGTCTCTAGGTATTAAGACACATTATGAGGGATGGTATGGCGCATTGCTTCGCTACGTGCGCTAGGTGGAAGAGATAGTACTACCCTATATATTCTCCCAAGAAGACCTGATTCTTTCTTTTTTTTCATACCATTCAATCCCGTAAATATCAAAATCACCATTCTCATCAGGAGCTATCATGCCTATCTCACTTAGTGCACAGTCTGCGTAACTATCTATTTTTTCCATTAGAAAGGCCTGATTGCCTGACAAAAACTTAAAAAACATACCTGGAAAATTCACATTCCACAAACAATATTCGTCACTATCCCAATCTGATTTATGATAGGTAAGTAATTCTGAAACCTTAATACCAATACTTATATTAGTCCCTTCAATTTTATTTGAATCACCGTTACATATAGAAACTCGGGTTATCCTGCTAGTATAAATATCAAATACTATCCTCATAGAATCTAATGTCAACAAAGCAGTATCTAGATAATCTCCTTTTGTGATATTTATCTTCTTTGAAAAAAAAATAGAAGTTATCTTATCTCTGTAATTATATAAGTAGGCACCAGGCCTTACTCCTTCAATACCGTCTAAAGGTTTAATTGACATCTTTATACTCAGTTAGTTAATCTTTTGTCCATTTTGGAATATGGGAGTTTTTATACACCCCGCTATCCTTAGTCTTACCAAAGTGTGCCTAAGTATTTATTCATGATAATGAATGTCTCTGACACGGCTAATCGGCTTCTTATCTCAAAAGCAATCTAATATCCTTCCTCCAATATACCATAATCAGACTGATGATTGGCATGCCAAGCCCGTAGCTCTTGTAAGGCTTGCTCGTAATTATCTACTGCTAGTTCTCCGTCTTCTGTTGGGAGGGGCTGGGCGGTGAGGTGTGGGGCAAGGTATTCCATTACTCTGTAGCCACAAAGGATGGCGACTTCGTTATCTGGGTCTGGGGAGGTGCAGTTGTTTTCATTGCTGTTGATGATGGTGAAGAGATAATCAAAGGCAGCTTTGTTGCGGGTGTAGACTAGGTCTGGCACTAGTTCATAGACCAGGTTATCATTGACCGGGAGGTTTTCAAGGATGCTGATAATCTTTTGAGCTGAAGCCTCATCTCCCATGCGCGATAAGGCTAGCAAGCCGGACCATTGTAACCTGCGATTAGAGGATGCTGCATAGCTTTTTAAAGTATTCTCGGCTTCCGAAATATTCACATAGCCGATTAACTTAATGAGCTCTGGCTTGTGGTATTTTATAGTACTCAAGACAGACAAAAGCTCTTGCTGATCTTTGGCTGAAAACAAGTCTTTATCAAACTCAGTGAGAAATTCTATGTTATCTCCTGAAAGACCTGAATCTTTATCTTTAACACCTTCGATGAGTGCTCCTATAGCTGCTTTTTTGATCTTTTGATTATCAGTATTAGTGGCTGATCTATAAGCGATATAATAGGCCTTACCTCTCACATCATCTATTGAATCTTTGTAATACGGTGTAAGCTGATTCATTAAAGTCATATCTCCAGAGAAAAACGCTGAAGGTATTTGTGGGTAAGAACCCGTTCTTACGGATTGAAAGTAAGTGTCTATATTCTGGCTTCTTGCTGTGAAGATGCTGAGACAGGCTATGAATAATGTGAGTAGTGTTATTTTCATTTATTGATTAGAGTGATAACTTTTTGTGTAACCTAGTTAGGTAGCACGCGTATTGCTGTCGCTACGCGCACTAGATGGCTTTCTGAATTTGTATTTCTCAGACATGTCTTAATCTTCAGTAGATAAATATAATAACTCTTTCTGGCGCGCGTAGCGAAGCAATACGCGTGACTACCGCACTAATTCAACATCTATCAATCCCTTTCTTCCAGCATAATCCCGTGCGGAACTGTACCAATAATTTTCTACCTCATCTACTATCTCTGACTCTACTGGATTATTATGAATATAATCAACACGTTGTTCTACCAGTTCCGTGCTATACAATTCTACAAGATGGTTTCCATCTTTCCATAATTTATTATCTGTAATTCTTTTTAATGATCTTCCTGCTTTTCAGATGCTCTTAGTAGCCATTCACTTCTGCTTTCATTGGATCAATTTAATTTCTTCTATAAGCTTTTTGTTGCAATGCTTTTTAAAATCTCTCATAATAGCACTTAAAGATTCCCCATTTCTACTACTGATTACCATGTGAAGGTGACTTGGCATAAGGCACCAGGCATGAATAATTAATCCTCGTTTTTGCTGATAATACTTTAGGAAAGTAATTAAAACATGTCTTATATGCATTTCTGGTGAATAGATCTATCCAGAAAACAACGGTGCTGGTCACAAAATATAATCCTTCTGGGTTTCTGAATTTGTATTTCTCAGCATGTCTTAATCTTCAGTAGATAAATATAATAATTTTAATTAGCAGTAAGGGAAAGTGGTTATTGAACAGGTTGAGTGAGCACGCGTATTGCTTCGCTACGCGCGCTAGATGATTCTATTGCCATTTTCACGGCCATTTGAACTACCCGATCTCTAATCGTGGGGATACCTAAT
>NZ_JAESIY010000002.1 GCF_016757215.1 Fulvivirga sediminis | reverse complement strand
TAGTAGAAGGTCAAAACAATGTAGAATTTGATCTCAGTGCTATAAAATCAGGAACTTATCTTATTCAGCTAAAAACTGAAAACAAAACAGAAAATACCAAAGTTATTATTCCGTAGATTTTATTAGACGCTTTGAAATTGGGTTTAAGCCCTTTTTTAAAGCGTTTTCTTTCAATTATTAATCAAATTAAATTTTAAACTATAAAACACCTTTAAATTTTAAAAAAAAAGTTGGCTATGAAAAAAAGTAAAACAAAACTATTACTATGCTTATTGGTTTGTTTGTCCTCTTATTGTCAGGCGCAAATTAGTCTAGTGAAGGACCTGCTGCCTGGTAATCAGAGTTATACAATACCTGTAATTACCAAAACAGATGAAGCTATTTATATCAGTGCTTCTTCATCTGATGATAAATTAATAAAAACTGATGGTACCTCAGAAGGTACGATGGTTATTGAGAACCTAGCGCCATTACAAATAGGCCGTATTGGTAACAATATTTATTTTGAAAACTATGATGTTGAAGGTCCGAGCTTATTTATGAGTGATGGCACACCTTATGGTTCAGCTGTAGCATCTGGTTCTAATTCTATTACTGAAATAAGTCAGATATATCAGGCAGAGAATAAGATTTATGTTGCCGCTTATAATGAAGGTGCAATTAGCCCTGTAAGCTATAATGGGAGCAAGGCTACACTGTTAGATTTAGATATTTCTTATGGAGATATATTGGTTATTGGAGATGATCTGTATGTGAGAGATCAAGATGGCTCTAAGAATAGTTTAGTAGCTGTGAAAAATAATGTGCCTAATGAAATTGCTCCGGTTAATAATTTCACGTTGCAGTATGCAAAGGAATGGGGTAAGATAGGTAATCAGCCTTATTATTTTGCACCTATTAATGATGGTGACGGAAAATTCCATACGGAATTATGGAAAGTGAATACTAATAGTGTAGATGTTATCTTTTCTTTTCCTGCTATGGCTTCAGTTAATAGTAGCGGTAATATTGGCTCAGCCTTATTCTTTCAAATGAGTAGCTTGAGTGGGGATTTGAAATCTACTTTGTGGGTTTCTAAAGGCACGGCAGAGACTACCATGCAGGTGGATGATGATGTGCTTGAAAATTCTCTTTATAATTCAAAGGATGAGCGAGATCTCCTGTTTTATGTAAAGACGAATAAGTCTTTATGGAGCTATGATGCTTCAACAAATACCAAATTAAAACTGGCAGATAATTTAATCACTGCTGATGATCTTGACAGGGTTCAAGACTTTTATTTTAAGGAAGGAATAGCCTACTTTTTTAAGCAGTCTGAAAATGGTCCTCAATTGTGGGAGTCAGATGGTACCAGCGCAGGAACTTCATATTTGGCTGACTCAGAATTATTAGATCTTAACCCAAGTGGTATTTCAATAGTAGGAGAAATCAATAAAGCTCTTATTTTTAAGGCTAGTTCAAAAAAATATGGCACAGAGCTCTTCAAATATAATTTTCAGCCTAGCAGTGGGGCCGTTCGTGTGGTTTCCTTTGATCAAGGCAAGAAAAAGAATGGAACTCGTGTAGCCCCTAATAGAAGCAACCCGGAAAATGCGCTGGGTAACCCTCAGGAAAATAACACTCTAAACTTTGTGGCTCTTGGTTTTGGAGGCAGTATAACCCTGGAGCTTGGAGATATGGTGTACGACGATGGCTCAGCAGAACCTGATATGATTTTGGTGGAAACTAGTTACGGAAGAGCTGATCAGATGTGTTTTAGTGAAGGAAAAACTTACTACCCTGAACAAGCTTTTGTAGAAGTTTCTGCTGATGGCAAGGAATGGTACAGCCTGCCTAATTCAAACTGTAGAACCTCATTCTTAGATATTAAGCCTGCAGTAGATGCGGGTATGGCGTATGCTAAATTTATTCGAATTACTGATGCATCTAATGGCTATTCATTTGATGGTGCCGCAGACGGTTTTGATGTAGATGGTATTATCATTTCAAGAAAAGAGGTAGAAGGTACAAAAGGCAGCCTTACTAATGCCCGAATTAGCGGAAGTGTAGCCTCAGATCTTTTTGATCCTAATTTTATGAACCTTACTCCTAATGAAGAGGTGGAAGGTATTTCTACTTACCCTAATCCAATAACAGAAGGTCTTCTTACGATAAAGCTTTCTATGGATGCAGCCCAAAAAGGAAGTATCAGCATTATGGATGTATTAGGGCGAGTAAAATTGAGTAAAGAGGTGTCGCTAAATGCAGGACAGAACGATTTACAAATTGATATGAGTACGCTTGAAAAAGGTACTTATTTAATACAGTTTGAATCAGGAAACAGAACAGAAAACGCCAAAGTTATTACGCGTTAATTTTATAAATAAATACCTAAAAACTAGCAATAAATATAGTTTTTAGGTATTTTGCTTTTAAATAATAAGTATATCATAAATTATGTAACAGATTTATTTAAAAAGTTGGCTATGAAAAAAATTAACCTAATCTATGTTTTGAGTAACTTATTGGCCCATGCCAAGCATAACTTTGCTCAGTCTTTCAAGTATATTCATTTTACTCACTATTCTTCTTGCTTGCCATTCTCACATTTTCCTTTGGTTTGTGACAAGCTATTTAGTGCACAGCGTCCTACTCTTACCGGTTGATATACCTGTAGTATAAATTTGCTATTTCTGGTGTGGCTAGTAAGTCTATTGTGCAGCAATATAATTTCATATAATGGATAACTGGTAAGCGTAGTTAACAACTATATTGTTTATGGTAATACCATACTGCCAGGTTTTACTTTCTTCTACATTATTAAATCTAATCATATATCCATTTCTGGAAGTAGCGATTTAAAGCGTCAATTCACTTTTTTAAAGAAGCCTGCTCTGCCTTAAAATATACCTGAAGAATCTCTTCATGTATTAGTATTATATTTTCGGTAATGAAAGCCCAGGTAGCGGTCTTTCATCAATGTTCTAACCATATAGTGTTGGATAGGAGTACCTTTCTTGAGGTATATGGAACCATAGGGTAAGTTGCAGCAAAGGTCCATTTATTCTGCTGCTAGATACTGTATAGTTTAACTACACTTCTTTTTGATTGATAGAATAAGGCTTTTATGCTTTATAAATATGAGTCCTTCTTCTAAATAACTATAACCATTAAATCTAATTACAATGAAAATTAATCTTTTACATTATGTGATGGCTGTTATGGTCATGTTTCTTGCCGGAGGTGATCCTCTATACGGCCAAAGATTCGAGAGAATATCGAACCAGAGTTTGTATGGTATTAGAGATGTCGCTATTTCAGACGAATGGATTGCCTTTAGGGCATATCAAGATACGATTCAATATGATAAATTTATAATTACTGATGGTACCGCATCGGGCACCCGTTTGTTAGGCACATTATTGAATGAGGATGGCTACGGTGAATATGGTGTACTGGTCGCGAAAGGAGATTATTTATACTATCAGGAAGATGGTTGGGGGATTGATGTATATTACATAAATACATCTTACCCTTCTGAGTTTAAGAAATTTGATCCTCCAGGAGAATATATTGAATTTTTAAGAAAATGGGATGATAAAATTTACGGTTTAGGTGGTTATGGTTATTATGCTATAGAAGAGGATAAGATAGAATACAGGCCTTATTCAGGTTGGAAAGAATATTTTGCTCATCCATTTGTTCATAAGTCGGGCATTTATTTTATGGGCGAGAATTATGAGAAGCGGGGAGGGACATACATATTTAAAGTCACTGACTATGGTAATGAAGTTATGGTTGACTTAGGATCTACTTATAGTGGATATGAGATTCCAGAGCAGTTTGGGGCTATTGGCGATAGGGTTTTTTCATTTGTAACTAGAGAACATGAAGGTTATAATGGATTTTATACTGAGTTGGTTCATGTGAATGAGTCTGGGGGAGATAGTTTATATGCGTTCCCTTATCGAATGTCTGTTCAGGCTGTTGCAAGCTCTGATAAGTACATGTATATGATCTTACAGCAGTGGGGTACGGGAGATGATGACTGGAATTATTACAATTATCTTTGGAGAACTGATGGTACTACTGCAGGGACTAAATATTTAGGATATTATGGAAACAATAGTAGGGTATATCTGAGCAGTTCTGACATATGTCAATATGAGTCTGATTATCTGGGGTGTAACCCTTTACTCAGCTCTAATATCTTTGAAAATGAGGAAGGTAGATATTATTTTCTAAGGGAGAATGGAGGTGTAAGTTTATATACTCCAGAAGGTTTTTATACTTCTATTTCGGGTTCATACGGTTATGTGAAAATATTAGGTATTTTGGGAGATAATTTGATTGTTGAGATTTATCATGGATTATATAAATTGAATATTGGGACTAACTGTGCCGCTAGTAGTGTAATAGCTTTTAGTCAAGGTAAAAGAAAAAATGGCATACGGGTACGAGAGGACAGAAGTGACCCTCAAATGGCTCTAGGTAATCCTCAGGAAAATGATCAAATCAATTTTGTGTCTCTCGGCTTTGGAGGTAGCATTACCCTGACCCTAGCCAATAAGGTTTATGATGATGGCACGGCAGAGCCAGACTTAATTGTGGTAGAAACGAGTAATGGCAGGTCGGATCAATTTTGTTATGTAGATGGAGGAAACAACTACCCTGAGCAGGCCTTTGTAGAGGTTTCAGAAGATGGGGTCAGTTGGTATAGTTTGCCTAATGTATATTGCAGAACTTCCTTTATAGATATTAAACCAGCGGTAGATCAAGGGATGGCTTATGCCAAATTCATAAGGATTACAGATGCCTCTAATCCTTCTAATTTTGATGATAATGCTGATGGCTTTGATCTAGATGGTATCATTACCTGCAGAGAAGAAGTAGAGGCAGCCAAAGCGGAGCTTACTAATGCCCGTACTATCACTTCTTCATTATTTAACCCTGAGTTTATAAACAAAGCACCTAATGATGTGGACGTGGAGAAGGGCTTTAGCATATACCCTAATCCAGTCACTCATGGAGAATTAACGGTACAGTTTATAGTAGATCAACCTCAGGAAGGGTATATAAGAGTACTAGATATTACTGGCAAAGAGAAATTTCACAAGTCGGTTTCATTATCAATAGGCAATAATGATGTGGAGTTGGAGCTCAATTCGTTGTCTAGCGGTACTTATATTGTGGAAATGTCTTCCCTAGACCGTGTGGAGAGTGTGAAGTTTATTGTTCAATAAAAAGATTTTTAATCAAATTATAGGGAGTGATGGATCTGGTTCAGCACTCCTTTTTTTATGCCAACTGAGCCTGGTAAAGGTTTACAAACATGCTAAGGCTATTCTCTTTTGAGGATAATTTTCAATATTAAGGTGTTGCCGCTCAATTGGTTAATAATTTGCAGTGGAGACTCATGTTCATAAATAATTGTCACATTATACTTTATTCGTAGTATTAAAAATATTAAATTAAAAGTATGAATAAATCAAAAATATAAATATGACTTTTATGTCTCTATAAAGAACTATTTAATGTTGTGATTTTAAAATAAAACTAAAGTTGGCTATGAAAAAAAATTTACCTACCCTGTTGTGCCAGGTTGTACTGGCATCTATTTCTTATTTGTGCGAAGCACAAATCACCCTTGTTAAAGATCTTTATCCTGATGGAAGTTTGTCTGAGATAGAACAAGTGATGGTTAAAGATGAAACCATGTATTTTTCTGCTTTAGGAAGTAGTTTAGGCTCAGAAAATGCCTTAATTCGTACTGATGGATCAGAAACTGGTACTCAGATTATCGAGAATTATTATATCACTAGCATGACTCAATTTGCCGACGTATTATATTATAATGATTCATATATTAATATTTTACATTCTGACGGTACACCTTTTAACTCAAAACTGTCAATGGCGTTTGATACTTTGTCACTTACCAGTGACTTGATGGTAGCAGGAAATAAGCTTTATTTCAGTTTAAATGATGGAGAGAATAGTTTTATAGCATCCATGGATGAATCTGAAAACTTAGAAACTTATAGCGCCACTAATAATTACAGTAATATCTTTACCGTGGGAGATGCTATATACTTTCGCACAGAAAATGATCTTAAATTTTATACGTGTAAGTTGGAGAATGGCTCCGTAGTTACTTCAGAAATTAAAAACTATGAATTTATCTATGAGTTTGATTTTTTTGGTAAGATCGGCTCAGAGGTTTTCTTTTTTCCTACTATAACCAATGATACTACTAACTATGCCGATTATGACTTCCATACAGAGATATGGCAGTTAATTGATGGTGTACCTACTACTGTTACTTCGCTTCCTGATAACTTGGCTACTACTAACTTTACTAATGTAGGATCCGAGTTATATTTTATAGCCTATGATTATAATGAATACGAACAGCCTGCAAAACTTTGGAAAACTGACGGTACTGCTGCAGGAACTATGGAGGTAGATTCTGATGTGGAAAACTATATGAGCTTATATGCTGGTGATGCTCACCTGTATTATAAAAAAACGAATGGGGAGCTGTGGAGCGTGGATATTGCTTCACAGAATAAAACAATGGTCGGGGCTCAGGTTATAGGTGGTAGGCTGGTAGTCTATAACGATGAATTGTATTATTTTAAAAATGGGCAGACAGGGCCAGAATTATGGAAGAGTGATGGTACAGCTTCAGGAACATGGCTGCTGGCAGAAGGAGATATGCTTGTTAATGAACCGGATAAAATCACCTTGATGGGGGTAGTTAAGGATAGATTGATATTTGGGGCTCAATCTCCTAATTACGGGCATGAATTGTTTAAGTATGAATTGTCATATAATTGCGGAGCTGAGCATGTTGTGAGTTATACGCCAGGAAGAAAGCAAAATGGCACCCCGATTAACAGTGCTCGAAGAGAGGCTAATAAGTCACTTAGTATATCTCAAGAGAATCAACGGGAGAATTTTGTGTCTTTGGGCTTTGGAGGAAGCATTACTTTGGAGCTAGGCAATAGAGTATATGATGATGGTACTGCTGAACCTGAAATTATACTTAAGGAAACCAGCTATGGCAGAGCCAATGAAATGTGTTATAGTAGTACAGGCTACTCCTATCCGGAGCAGGCACATGTAGAGCTTTCGGCAGATGGTAATCAATGGTATAGCTTGCCTAATGTCTATTGTCGCACATCATTTTTAGATATTCAACCAGCAGTGAAGCAGGGTATGGCATATGCTAAGTACATTAAAATAACCGATGTTTCTGATCCTAATCACTTTCCTGGTAATGCAGATGGTTATGATTTAGATGCGGTAATTACATGTAGAGAAGAAGTAGCTATAGCCAAAAGAATTATGACCAATGCCAGGCAAGCAGATAAAGAAGATATAGCTGAGCCCGATTTTATCAACCATGAAGCTGGTGAGCTGGCAACAAAAAGCATGAAAATATTCCCTAACCCGCTAGAAGGAGAAATAATGAGCGTAGAGATGAATGGCGTACAGACCGGAAATATGGAAGTGCAGGTAATAGATATGCTTGGTCAGGTGAAAACGGTCTATAACGTGGAAGCTACAGGCGAAGATCAACTGATTCAATTAAATTTACGTAATTTGGAAAGTGGAACTTATCTTGTACGTATCTCAACGATGGATAATATCAGTACGCAGAAGTTGATCATTCGATAGATGCTTAAAGTTCTACATACTCTAATTAGTAATGTAGATTAAAATAATTGAATAATGAAGATGATGTTGGTGGCCGCAAGCCTGCTCTTATCAAGTGTTTCTTTCGGGCAAAGTGCCGATGAACTCTTGGATGCAGGCTACGAGCAATATACCGAAGGAAATTATAAAAAAGCCGTAGAGCTGTTTAAAGAGTCAGTAAAAAAAGATGATCAAAATGCTGAAGGATATTATTTGCTAGGTGTTTGCCTCTCGCAGGTAGGCGAAAATAGTGAAGCCATAACTAATTATGATGCGGCTATTGCTCTGTCTCCTACATATGCCGAGGCTTACTATGAAAAAGGATATTCTTATTTTACTATGAAGCAATATGAAAAGGCTATTGATGCCTTTAGTAAAGCCATCCAGTATAAGTATGATTATGTAGAGGCCTATGTGAATAGAGGCAGTGTATACTGCCTTACGGGCCACGGAGATCAGGCAAAGCAAGATTGGACTACGGCACGTGGTTATGGTGCAGAATTTCCAGAGCTAGAATGTGATTAGAAATTGTCAATAAAAAATGGCTGCTTTTATCTAAAAGCAGCCATTTTTTATGATCATTAACAGTGTTTCTTATATTTCATCCTCATTCACACCTGAGAATCTGATATTGTCAAAATATAATATGTCAAATCTGGTGTCTACATCAAACTCTACATAAAGAGTAAGAGACTTAGCCTCTTTAGGTACAGAAGCCTTTAAAGTAGTCCACTTGTCAAAATTTCCTACAAATAGGTCATTTAAATTGCTTCCTTTGGAGTTAATAATGTCTATTTCTTCACCGTCATCTAGTTTTACATAAATTCGAAGAACATCTTCATCATCGTATTGTAGTCCTTTTCCATTTTCATCATGTAAATAAACATCAATGGAAATATTAGTGCTAAGATAACCTTCAATGCCAAGCTCGTCGAAAGTTAGTCTCATTTTCCCATCGGTATCACTCATTTCATAGCCTTGAGTTCCATCAGGATAGCCTCCATTTACTACAGTAGCTTTTACTATTCCTACATAATCTCCATCAGTAAGACCTTCCAAACCTCTGGTATTAAAATATGAAGCTTGATATCCCAATTCATTCAATCCTTCTGAATTTACAGGAGGCTGATTGGGGTTGTTCACTAAGGCATGATTTTCAGAGGCAAGACCATAGTCATAGTAGTGCACAGAAAGCATGGTTTCAATATCTTCAAAGCTTACTTTACTAAAAAGAACAGCTTTGTCATCATTTTCTAAGGTAAGTATAAAGTCAGAAGCAGTACCTACGGATAGGCCTCCTGTAGCAGAGTGCAGGTTGAAAGTTATTCTGCGATCACCCTCGTCTACCTTGTTGTCGATAGGTAAATATTTAATAGATGCATCTTTTTGACCAGCTACCACTTCCACATTGATTACTCCATCATTCGCTTCAGGCTCAGTGGTGAAATCTTTTCCGTATACCAGTTCCTCTTCGCTTTCCCAGGTAATTTGATAAGTACCCGGTCTTGTAGGAGCATCAGTAAAAATTAATGGGATACTAACTCCTTCAGCATCCGCTTCGCTAACAGTAGAGGAAGTTCCGTAGAAATCCACCTGCACAGTGTTAGAATTGTCATCTCCATCATCTGAGTCAGAACAAGATATGATAGGAGTTGTCAACATGCCAACGCAAATCCACATCAATAGCCTACGAGTAGGTGTTGATGGGTTAAGAAAAGTAAATTTGTTTTTCATATTCAGATTATTAGATTCTGATTTAGCATTTACAATTCACTTACCTCAATTGAAAAGAGTACCATTTTTTGTGTTAAACTCTTGATTATCAAGTTTATTTTTTTTATTCCAGATTTTGGAGAGGTGGAATAGCGTGGAATTATTTGATAATAACGGGGTCTTTTTTTCCCATCATTTTGGTTTTAAATAAGATGGGGGCAATTGGTTACTAGCTTTTTCATCACTTTCACTTCATGGATGGCCAGCAAAAAGAGGGCATGTCAAATTTCACCTGTTTTTCTTTAAATATTGGTGATTTGAGTAATTTTGGTTCTGAAATAAGGCTATTTATTTTATTTTATAGCTTTGTGATAGGTCAATAGGGTATTTTGAAGAGTGTGGGATTAAATGTTATAGGTAAGTTAAAGTTGTTATATGCTAATTTAGTAGTGGTATTTCCCTTTATATTACATGTGTTAGTTTTATAGTTATAAAATTGGCCTTTATGTAGGTTAAAGTTAAACTATAGATGCCAATTTTAATGAAGTGTATTTGTGTGATACAAACTACTTAGTTACACTTTTGAAATTAGAAGTTAGATTGGCTTAAACTGCTCGAAGGTTTCCTGGCAATTATTGCAATGGTGTATAGATCTACATGCCGTGGGACCAAAAGGGGTTTTTAAGTCAGTATTTTNGGCTTAAACTGCTCGAAGGTTTCCTGGCAATTATTGCAATGGTGTATAGATCTACATGCCGTGGGACCAAAAGGGGTTTTTAAGTCAGTATTTTTACTTCCGCAGTTAGGGCATTCAATATTATCCAATATATCTATGTCAAAAATAAGATTGTGCGGTGGTGGGGGAGCTAGTCCGAAATCTTTGAGGGCTTTTTTTCCTCTCTCGGAGATCATGTTAGAGTTCCAGCTTTTTTCGAAAGATACATTAACATCTACGTAATCTATTCCATAGCTGTTAAGGACTTCTATAATGTCTTGCTTCATATATTCAATGGCGGGGCACCCCGTAAATGTAGGTGTGATGGTGATCACTACCCTATAGCCATTCACTTCTACCTTGGTAATAACTCCAAGGTCTACCAGAGATAACACAGGTATTTCGGGATCTTTTACCTGCTCCAGCCATTCCATTATATTTTCTTCAGTAGGTATCATTACAAAAGCAAACGATGCAAATATAAAGGAAGTTCAGTTACCATTCTGCAGTAGGGTCGATTCTAAATACTTCAGACATTTCTTCCAACAACAAGGTGAGGTGTTCTGTATGGTGACCAAATCTTCCGCCATAAATGGCAGGCTCTGAAAATGAAGGAATTAGCAGTTCTGTGGCATTAAGTATTTTGGCGATTTGCTCTTGCCACTTTTGCATAATAACTTTTTCACCTACAAAAATTTTCTCTTCTATAAGTACATTTTCAAAGGGCGAAGGCTCAAAAATGCCCAAAGCAAAAGGAAACAGTTGGTCTAAAGAAGCTTGAAGCCTTAAAATACTTTCTTGATTGGCATTGCCAAGCTGTTTTATCCAAGTATTCGCATGCATGGTATGATATCGTAATTCTCCTTGAATCTTTTTTGCTAATAGCGCCAATGGTGAATAAGCGGATTGAGCAAGAAATTCAAAACGAATACTTTCTGCCGTATCAAAAAGAAAGTGACGTAGTAGGCTATAATCATATTCTCCATTTGGTAGTTCTGTAAGCTGGCTGTTTTTAAATTGGTTAGCCTTGCGCATGAAAGCTACTTGATCGGGTTCGTCTTCGCCAAGGTCATGAAGCAGTTGGTATAAGGCATAGCTTTGGCCGATCTTATCCTGAGCCATGGAAGAGAAAGCGATATCTTCTTCCAAAATGGGCCCCATACCTGTCCATTCGCTATTTCTATGACCAATAATAAGTTGGTCGTCAGCTATTTTATAGAGTAGTTCTTTAATGGCATCAGTATTCATAAAGTAGATTTTTGAGATTCTTTAAAGGCCTTTATTTTGTCTGAGGCTTTGTAAGCAGAGGCATTTCTAAATTTTTTATCGGGTAGCGTATTCCAGATTATGGTATCTTCTTCGGAGGAAAAGAGAATATCCTTAGTTTTTATTATCCATGCATTGAGCACTGGATCTTCTTCTGAAAATGCTGGTTTGGCCAGTGCCAGTGCTTCTTGAGCGTTGCGAGCTTCTATAGAGCCTACATGCAGGTGCTGCTTTCCCCTTTTTAATAGGTGAAAAAACTCATACTGTTCCAAATGACCTGTGGTATCGAATTTTTCGGATACGGTATGATATACATTAATGTTATTCTCAGTAGTGGCTGTAACAAATATATTTTTGGTTTCTACAACGAATAGGCCGGAGCAAGTCATACGACGACTAAATTGCTCCTTAGCAAATATAAATGCCATTTCTTTGCTTGGAGCATGCACTATCCCTTCGTGCTGGTAAGGTTGTTCTGTCTTGCTTTGGGTGAAGACCTCGTATGTGCCAAATTGGTCCAAAGGCACTTTTCTTGTGAGATCAGCCGGGTATTTATCTATATTTAATCTGTTTATTCTAGGATCTAGTGATTTATTCATAATCAGTGAATCAGAAATCGTTTGCAGGTATTCATAAAAAAAGTTAGGCTAAAGGAGTTACGTATTCAGTCTTTGGTTTTAACAGGGCCTGGCGTACCCATTTGCCTCGAGCTTCAGCGACTCTTCTTACCGCTAACCTCTCCTCGTTACAAGGGCCATCACCATTAATTACTTTTTTAAATACTTCCCAATCAGGCTCAGTGTATTCCCATTGTTCGGTTTCTGGATTTTTCCTGAGTAAAGGGTCTGGTATGGTTAAGCCTAGTTCTAATATTTTAGGTACATACATATCTAAAAACTGATTGCGGCATTGATCATTAGAAGACATTTTTACCTTCCATTTCATAAGCACTTCGGTATGCACAGAAACCTTATCTGGCGGGCCGAAAAAGTGCATCATAGGTTCCCACCAGCGGTTAAGTGCTTCCTGCATCATTTTTCTCTGAATATCAGTGCCCGTGGCCAGGTGTATAACACAATGATGACCATATTTGAGATGAAAGGACTCTTCTACACAAATTCTCTCCAGAGCCCTGCAGTATGGACCATAGCTGCCTTTGGAGTTGGCCAGTTGATTAACAATAGCCCCTGCGTCTACCAGCCATGATATAAAACAGGCATCGGCCCAGGTAAAAGCCGGATAGTTAAATATGTTAGAATATTTGGATTTCCCTTCCAGCAGATCATCTATCATTTGCTCTCGGGATTTGCCTAGCGTTTCCGCTGCGGCATATAGTAGCTGAGCATGGCCTACTTCATCTTGTACTTTGGCCATCAAAGCCAACTTCCTTTTGAAACCCGGTGCTCTGGTGATCCAGGTACCTTCAGGCAGTGCTCCTATAATTTCGCTGTGAGCATGTTGCTCAATCATTCTGATTAGCTGCTTACGGTATAAGTCAGGCATCCAATCAGAAGGCTCTATTTTTTCACCTCTTTCTATTCTAGCCTCAAATTCCTGGAGCTTTTGAGGATCTTCAGTTGCTTGTTTAGTATCCGTTATTGGATCAAAAGTATTACCTCCGCCATACATATATTTGATTATTTGGTTGTCTATTAAGATACAACAAAATAATCATTTATTTCGTTTGGAGGCCATCTATTAACATGTCAGCCAGCTGATGTCCCAATTCTATGGGTTCTATAATACCGCTGGGATCATACCAATGTGGCATCCAATTGAGAGAAGAAAAGAGCGTCATTACGGCTAGCTTGGTATCTACGTTTTTAAACTCACCAGACTTAATACCTCCTTCTATTATTTTTTTAAATCGATTAATATAATTGATTCTCAGCAGTAGAAAACTTCTTAAATAGGGTTGGCTCAAATGTCTGTGTTCATTCATGAAAACGGCGGAGGCGGTAAGCTCTCTGGCCATCACCTGAATGTGCCCGAGAATGCCTAGTCTTAGTTTTTTTGTGTAAGAAAAATTAGTGTTTTCAACTTCTTCTAATGATTCTCTAAACTTATCAGCCATTTCAAAGCACAGGCTTTGGAGTATTTCTTCTTTAGATTTTATGTGAGAATATAGGCTTGCGGCTTCTATTCCCAGAGTATTAGCCAGATCTCTCATAGAAGTGGCCGCATAACCTTTTTCTTTGAAAAGCTGGGCTGCAGTTTTAATCAATTGTTCTTTTCTACTGAGATTTTCTAGTCCAATCATGTTACAAAAATAACGATTATTGCTTTCGATGGAAGTAATTTGCTAGTTTTAGGGCAAAATTTTGATCTATGACTTTTAAAAGCCCAGAGCATTTTCATAATAAAACCGGTTTTATTTTTCATGTAGTGTTAGCACTACCGCTTACCGCTTTTGCTTTCCTTTTTCTTGAAATAAAGAACAATGGAAGAGGCGCAGTGCTACAAGGAGATACTGTAAACGATGTTATACAGATTCTTTTTCCATTAGTAACGGCAGTGATATTTATTTTCGGGTATAGAAAATTCAAAAAATCATCAAGAAATATTAAAGGCGATACACTTCCAGAGAAGCTGTCTTCATATTTTGATGTAACTATGAAGTTCTACATCATTTTAGGTATTACGTCTGTGATTTTGGTATTAGGACTTTACCTTACTGCTCTGCCTATTTTTATCTTGAGTTATGTGTTTCTTCTGTTTTTTATGTCACTGCAGCGGCCTACACCTCAAAAATATGTAAAGGATTTACCCTTAAGGAAGGATGAAAGAGAGGTGATTTTACATAAAGGCAGTTTTGCTCAGTTACAAGATTCGGATCAGCAATTAGGCAAATAAGTATCCGGCAGAGGCTCCGTAAATTATAATAAAAGCTACTAGTAGGCCTATAATAACAGTGATGACTTTTTTCTTCATTACGGAGGGTAGATTAAGGTTATATGTTTAAGACAATTTATTTATTTCAAAGGTTGCTTTCGCAAGAAGAAAAAAATGCTGGCATATATATGCTGCATTTGACCCTATTTAATGAAGGTTATGTACTAATAGTGTGTAGTTACAATACTATATTTGTCGCATGTCTAAAGTATTAATTATAACATACTACTGGCCACCCAGTGGCGGAGGAGGTGTGCAAAGATGGTTGAAGTTCACCAAATATTTACCTGAGTTTGGTTGGGAGCCATTTGTGTACACCCCTGAAAATCCTCATTTTGAGGTGAAAGACTCTAGCCTTGAAAATGATGTGTCTGATCATGTGGAGGTAATGAAGTTTCCTATTTGGGAACCTTATTATTTAATCGATAAGTTTAAGAAAAAAGGACATAATCAGCAGAGTGATGTGGTGAGAAAAGGGAAAGCAAGCCCTTTAACTAAATTAATGCTTTGGGTGCGTGGCAACTTCTTTATTCCTGACCCTAGAAAATTTTGGCTGAAACCTTCTGAGAAAGTGATTGCTGAAATTTTACAATCGAATGGAATAGACAAGGTCATAACCACAGGGCCGCCTCACAGTATGCACTTGATAGGCCTTAAGCTCAAACAAAAGTATAATATTCAATGGATAGCAGATTTTCGTGACCCATGGTCCAAATGGGAGCTTTTAGATACATTTCATCTTTCATGGTGGGCCAGAAAGAGGCATGAGAAACTGGAAAGGAAAGTGCTGGATACAGCTGATAAGGTGATGTCTGTAAGTAAGAACTTTGCCGGTGAGTTGGCTGATATTGCAGGAAGACATGTAGAAGTAATTACCAATGGCTTTGATCATGAGGAGTTTGAGCAGCATTCCCATTTGCAACCAGATGAGTTTATTATTCGTCATGTGGGAGTAGTAGATGAGCTAAGGGATCCTCGCCCTGTGCTAAAGGCAATTAAAGAATTGCATAATGAAGGTAAATCGTATAAGCTCGAATTTATAGGTAATGTTAATAAAACCTTGCAGTCCGAAATAGAGGAAGATGATGTTCTAAGGCATTTGATTACATTAAGGCCTTATATGCCTCACGCAGAGGTTATTAAAATATATAGGAGGTCTGCTGTCTTGTTGCTGCTTTCATCATATAGTAAAAATGCTCCAGGACATATACCAGGTAAGCTGTTTGAATACCTGGCTTCGGAGCGTCCTATTTTAGCATTAGGTTCTACAGAAGGTGATTCGGCAGAAATTATTAAAGAAATAGGTGCAGGAGTAGTCTGCGGACCTGATGAGGTGCAGAAATTAAAAGATGCCTTGGTACAGATGCATGAGGACTATACCAGTACCATTAGCAAGTCTACACCTGATGTTTCACGCTTTTCGCGAAGAAATCTTACCCAGAAATTGGCTGATTTACTTAATGAGTTATGAGTGTTCCTTTCATAGACTTACAGCGACAATACCTGGAGGTTAAGACAGAGGTTGATAATGCTATAAAGGAGGTATTAGCAGGGGGGTGGTACATAGGAGGAGCGGTGGTGGCTGAGTTTGAGCAGAAATTTGCTGAGTATATTGGCGTAAAACAATGCATTTCCTGTGGTAATTGTACTGATGGTTTAGAGCTACTGCTTCGAGCTTACGGTATAGGCCCTGGAGATGAGGTGATTGTTCCGGCTTTTACATGGATAACAGATGCCGAAGTGGTATCGCTAGTAGGAGCTAAAGTGGTTTTTGCAGATATTCTGTCTGATGAATATACGATTGATCCTGTTAGTATTGAAAGTCAGATTACAGAAAAGACCAAGGCTATAATAGTGGTACATCTCTACGGAAGACCATGTAGAATGGAAGCTATTATGGCCTTAGCAGATAGGTATAATTTAAAAGTGATAGAAGATTGTGCCCAGGCTGCAGGAGCTAAATATAACCATAAAAGGGTAGGTGCTATAGGCCATGCTGCTGCTTTTAGTTTTTATCCTACCAAAAACTTAGGAGCTTATGGAGACGGAGGTGCTGTTACCACTAATGATGAAGCATTGGCGACAAAGTTAAGACTAATGGCTAACCATGGGCAGAAAGAAAGAGACAATCATATAATAGAAGGAAAGAATAGCCGACTTGATCCGATACAGGCCGCTGCACTATTGATTAAATTGAAATATCTGGATCAGTGGAATAATAGGAGAAAAGTGATAGCAGCTCAGTACACCTCCCAATTCTCAGAAATGGACGGCATCATATGCCCACAACCATCAGATGATCACATATATCATATTTATGGCATAAGAGTAGAAAATAGAGAGGCCCTAAAAGCTCACTTAAGCCATTATAAAATTCAAACGGCAATACATTACCCCAAAGCCTTACCAGAACTAGCTGCGTACTCCCATTTAAAATTGTCTATAGACCAATATCCGGTATCTGGTAATCTAGCTTCACAAGAACTCAGCTTGCCTGTATTTCCAGAATTAACCAATGATGAAGTAGCCGAGGTAATTAGAGGGGTGGGGTTATTTTTTGATAAGTAAAATCTTTAATTTATTGAAAAGGGTTAAAAGGGTTTGATTAAAAGAAGGGGACAATTTTAACCCCCAAATAAGAGGAATGCATATAATAGAAAAGCTTCCTGATTTTATAATAATATCTACCCAAAATAAAGAGCTATTGGGTATTTGAAGGGTGATGAAGGTGGATATTGAAACCAGAAGCAGAATGCCGAAATAATTTATACTAAAAGGGTGCATTTTGAATTTGATTAATATGAAGAAATATCTCAAAAGATGAAAAACTACAATTGAGCTCATTGTGGCAAAGGCGGCACCCTCTATGCCGTACTTCGGGATGAAATACATGTTAGATAAGAACGTTACTATTAAAAGGATTATTGATAAAAGAGTGTCTACCTTATAATATTTGCTATTCAATATAATAGCTCCATTTATACCAAAGCTGACCTCAATCATTTTTGAAGATCCTAAAAGGATAAATACCATAAAGCTATCATGATAGACTTCTGGCAGAAATATTATAATGCTGTCATAATTAACTATGATCAAACAGAATATTAACGAGCACAGGAGTAATTGATAGAGCGCAGTTTTTTTATATAGATCATCTAAGACCTTGAAATCATTATCTTTTGCAGCTTTTGCAGCCAATACATTAGATGTTCGGGAAATAGATTGAGCGGGTACTGTAATTACTGTACTGATATAAAAAGCAATGGAATATATAGCTACTTCTTCTAGGCCTATATACTTTCCTACCATTAATATATCAATTCTATTAATAAGATACACAGACAACCCGCTTATAATGGTGAATACGCCGAACCCATACATTTCTTTTAGCATTTTTATATTAGAGCTGCCAAAACGAAATGATATTCGTAGTTCTTTAAGATAAATTAGGTACACTAAAGCCAGTAAAGCCATCAGTGTTTGTCCTCCTACATAAAAGTAAAGAAAGGTGCTCAGGTCGAATATATTGAAATAATAGAGTAGCACGAGAATTAGCCATACAAGCCTTAATAAAATAAAATTGAGAAAAGCTGGTATTTCATTTTTGAAAATTACTCTTAAATAAGCATCAAACAGATTAAAGAAAATGAGAGAAGAGAAAAAGGGTATTACCAAATAAAAATATTGGGTAAAGAGCTTTGATTTTTCTGAGTAAGAGGCGATTAAATAATCTTTAAAAATAAAAAGGCATACCGTGGCGATTATTAAACCAACTATACTTATTAATAGTCCAATAGATAGGCTAATGTTATCCTTTTCATTTTTTATATGAGGGTGGAATCTTACCAGAATATTGCCTGTTCCTAGTTGTGCAAATTGTGCGACAACGGATGATGCTGACATTAAAATTCTAGTAAGGCCTAACTCTTCTTCCGTTAAAATATTTGGAAATATAAGTATAGTATTGATGTAACCTAAACCAATACCTATGAATAAAATGATTGAAAAATTAAGACTACTTTTGCTAACTATGCCCAAGGGAGAATGAATTCTGTAAAATGCAAAATTATAATAAGTTTGTAGTATGCCAGTAATCTCAGGTTAAATTTATCTTTACTAGTAAATAATGAATAGTCTTTTATCTTTATATGCTATTGTAGTTTGCTATAATGGCAAGCGATGGCTTGAAAAATGTCTTACTAGCTTACAAGTTAGTGAGTATCCGGTTTCAATTATAGTTGTGGATAATGATTCTACTGATGGAAGCGTTGAGCTAATAAAGCAATATTTTCCAGATGTTAAACTAATACAAAGCAAAGTTAATTTAGGCTTTGGGAAAGCTAATAATTTAGGAATAAAGTATGCGTTATCTGAAAAAGCTGATTTCATATTCTTATTAAACCAAGATGCTTGGGTAAGAAAAGACTGCATAGGCAAGTTGTTGGATTGCTTTCGAAGAAATCAAAAGGCAGGCATTGTTAGTCCAGTTCAGATGGATGGATCAGGTACGGCAATTGACTATAAGTTCAAGCAGCATGTGTCTAAATATTTGTTAGAAGGTGATATTTCTTCGCTTGAAAAGGAGTCTACCAATACAACTGCTGAGGTGGCATTCGTAAACGCTGCAGCTTGGTTAATTAAATCTGAGTGCATTCGACAGGTAGGTGGTTTTAATCCATTATTCCCACATTATGGAGAGGATAATGAGTATGCAGGTAGAATTCATTATCATGGTTACAAATTGTATGTGCAAGCAGGAGCGTTGATTAATCATGATAGGGATCAAAAGGAGGATCATTTTGGGTATTTAGTTTGGAAGAACAGAGAATATGTATCCTTTATGAAGCACCTTTTAAATATTAATAAATCTTATTTGTCATGTTTGTGGGTGTGTATTGATAAGTTTTCTAGAGAGGTGGTTTACTTCACCATAAAAGGTAGATTGGCTCATGTCTTTGGTGAAATAGTAGCTTCTTTTAAGGTATTGTTTAGTTTGAGTACTTTGAAAAGGAATAGGGAGAACGCTAAAAAGCAAGGAGCATTTTTATGACGATTGGGATGTTTTTAGATACTGCTTTTCCCCCAGATTCAAGGGTGGAGAATGAGGCAGTTAGTTTGATAGATCAAGGACACGATGTGTATTTATTTTCTTTCAACTATGATAAAAGAAAAAAAGAAGATATAATAAATGGAATCCAAGTTAGAAGGTACGATGCAGGTAAGCTTATATACAAGCTGTCTGCTTTAGCTTATACTTTTCCTTTTTTTCGTATGCTTGTACAAAGGAAGATATCACATTTTATTGAAACTGTAAAACCAGAAGTAATTCACATTCATGATATGGTACTGGCAGAAGCTGTTTTTAAAGTGAATGAAAAATTCAATTTACCGGTAGTACTTGATCTTCATGAAAATAGACCTGTGATAATGCAAGAATATTCTCACCTAAAAACCTTTCCTGGTAAATATTTAATTGATGTTCGGAAATGGCAGCATAAGCAGGAAGAGTTTATTGAGAGAGCTAATAGGGTAGTCTTAGTAACTAAAGAAGCAAAAGAAGAAGCCCTAACCTATAAGGTTACGGATAAGCAAAAGTTTGTAGTATTGCCCAATACTATTCATCTGGATATTTTTAAGAAATATCCGATTGATTCAGGTATTACTAAAAGATTTAAAGGGCGTTTTAATATTGTCTACACAGGGGATACTGGTTTAAGAAGAGGAACAGACACGGCTATAGAGGCAATTAATATTTTAAAGGATAATATACCTGAGATTCATTTGATTCTGGTTGGCAGGAATACGGAAGATCAAGTGCTAAAAGAAATGGTTAATAGCATGTCTTTACATGGTTATGTTAGTTTTGAAGGATGGCAAGATGTGTCTCTATTTCCTTCATACATAGATGTGGCAGATGTTTGTATTTCACCGCTAAAGAGAAACCTTCATCATGATACTACTTTTGCCAATAAAATATTTCAGTATATGGCTATGGAAAAAGCATTATTGGTATCAGATTGTCCTGCGCAGGAGAATGTTATCTTATCAGAAAATTGTGGTTTGATACATGAAGCCAATAATGCCGATGATATGGCAGATAAGATTAAAAGATTATACAATGATCCTGAATTAAGATTTTCATTAGGCAAGAATGCGATAGAAGCTGTTTTTGCCAGATGGAATTGGGATATAACTAAGAAGGAGCTTATAGCTATGTATGATAGTCTTTGATTATAGTTAGAATATTTCATTACTTCACCCTACCCGGATTGTCATTAATGAAGGCTTTCCAGCTTTTGGCCTTTTGGGTTTGATTGCCATTTTGAAAGTGATGGCAAACAGCTACGGCTAGTGCATCGGTAGCATCTAAGAGCTTAGGCATTTCTTTAAAGTTAAGTAAAGTCATGAGCATATTGGCCACTTGTTCTTTTGAGGCATTGCCATTACTGGTTACAGATTGTTTTACTTTTTTAGGAGCATACTCGGTAATAGGAATTTCTCTGGCAAGGGCAGCAGCCATGGCCACGCCTTGAGCTCGTCCTAGTTTAAGCATCGATTGTACGTTTTTGCCATAAAAAGGGGCTTCCAGAGCAACTTCATCGGGAGTATAGTCTTCTATTAAACTGCTTACTCTTTCATATATTTTTTTTAATTTAAGCTCATGGCCAGCATACTTACTCAGGTGTATCACACCAAACTGTAAAAGTTCTATGGCTTGCCCTTTTACGGTGATTAAACCGTAGCCCATCACATTAGTGCCAGGATCTAGACCTAAAATTATTCTTTCGCTTTCTTTTTTTTTCTCTAATTTGCTCACTGGTGCAATTTAGGTATATGGCGTGGGTTAAAAAAGCTTCGGCTAAGGATATAGCTTGGTTTGGAGCTAAGCTAGTAGTAATAATAGGTATAGTCACATTTATTTTTTTTAAGCTAAAGGATAATCAGCTTGAGTTGAAGAGAGCACTGAGTTATTTGGCTTTGAGTTTTAAGAATGCTCCTTTTACTATGATATTACTCATATTGCTTATGCCACTAAACTGGGCATTAGAGGCTGTAAAGTGGAAGTTGCTGGTAGGAGCGTATCAAAATGTAAAATTTGTAAATGCCTTTAAAGGAGTGCTCTTGGGGCTCAGTCTAAGCTTTATTACACCACATGGTATTGGAGATTATTTCGGAAGAATAATCACTCTGAATACTGAAAATAGGATGCAGTATATCGGAAGTATCCTCATTGGGAGGGTTTGCCAAATGGTACCTACGCTACTTTTTGGAATCATCGGAGTACATTATATTTGGTTTCAAGGACAACTTTATTTGGCTGTTTTATTGGTTATAATAATTGGTTTTATTCTACTTTTCAGAACCCATATATTTAAATATGTGTCTAAATACAGTTTGTTTAATCAGTTTTTTGGAGCAATAAAATATTATTCAAGAGGCCTCCTGTTATTAGTGATGGGTGTTTCTATACTACGTTATGCCGTGTTTTGTTCACAGTTTTTGATTTTGATAAACCTATTTATACCTCAACTTAGCACCAAAATACAGTTTGCCGGTGTTACCTGGATTTTTCTGGCAAAGTCTGTAATCCCTACATTTAATTTTTTGAGTGACTTGGGTGTTCGAGAGTTTTCTGCTATGTATTTTTTTGAAAAATATCAGGTGGATTTAACCATGGTTTTTAGTGCCAGTATCGGAATCTGGATGCTTAATATTTTACTGCCCACTCTGCTTGCCACTCCACTTATTTTTAAAGCCAAGCGTCCATAATATGTTAGCAATAGCCGGGGTTATAATATTGTATAATTGTTTATTGCTGATTATTCTTTTGGCTTGGAATAGTATAAAAATCAAGCAAGACTATAAAAAGCAGTCGGTAGTTAAGTTTAGCGTTATCATTCCTTTCAGAAATGAAGCGAAACGCTTACAAGGACTTTTACATTCATTTAAGAATCTTAATTATAATAAGGATCATTTTGAAATCATTTTTATCAATGATCATTCTACAGATAGTTCAGTTTCTGTCGTTGCTGATTTCGCAAAGAGTAGCGCTTTGAATGTAAGTCAATATAATTTACAGGAAGAACATGGTAAAAAGGCTGCTATTAGGTTGGGAATTAGTAACTCTTCATATGATTACATTATCACTACCGATGCCGATTGCAGTTTCGAGCCGGGTTGGTTGCAGAGTTATGCTCAGCAATATGTTATTACTGGAGATGTACTTGTGTTTGGTCCCGTTACGTTTTATAATGAAAGTACTTTTTTTGAAAAATTGCAGACCATAGAATTTGCCAGCCTTATAGGCACCGGTGCAGCAAGCTTACAATTGAAAAAACCTAATATGTGCAACGGCGCTAATTTTAGTTTCAAAAAAGAAGCCTTTTATCAAGTAGGAGGATATGAAGGAAATGAGCAGTTGGCCAGTGGAGACGACGAGTTTTTAATGCATAAAATATATAATTTCTATGAAGGTGGCGTTTCTTTTAATAAAGACCAAGATGCCATAGTAAAGACGTTGCCATTAAGAGGTTGGAGAGAGTTTTATCATCAAAGAAAAAGATGGGCAAGTAAATGGAAAAAATATACTCGGTTTTCTACCATTCTCACAGCCCTATTTGTGGCTGCAGCTAACCTGGCAGTATTGATAGGTGTAGCATTGGTGATAATCAATTTTGAAGGGTACAGTTGGCTGCTATTTCCTTTGTTGTTGAAGGTTTTTCTGGAAGGATTATTTATTGGGAGGGTAATGTTTTTTTTTAAAAAGTCTTTCAATGTATTCCATTTCATTGTTTTGGAATTATCTTATCCTGTGTATGCACTATTTTTCGGAATAGCTGCTAACTTTGGCACTTACATCTGGAAGGATAGAAGGCACTGACCTCAATTCTCTTTTAATCCCGAATTTACTATCTTGTGAATGGTGGGCGAAGGCATATAACTATATGGAGACATTATCTTTACAAAATAAATATAACCTAAAAGAGCTGGAGCTTAATGCCCTGTTGGAAATCACCCAGGCCATTAATAATAACCTTCCGGAGAGGTCATTATATAAAATCTATGATTTCACATTAAGAGCTAATCTCAATATTAGAAGATTAGCGCTCTACGTGTTGGATGAGGAATGGGGGTGCAAAGTAAGCTATGGCACCTCTAAGGAATGCTTTGATACGCCATTGCCTGAAGAGTTTTTAGAGCTAAATGCGGTGAGTGCCATCGTTAGAGGAAGAGATGATATATTTAGCGAGTTCGAATACATAGTGCCCGTGTCTCATAAATCATCTATTCTGGCACTGGTTTTTGTGGGTGATATAGAAGAGGATGATGAGGAGATGAATAGAAGCAGCATGCGTTTTATCCAGGCTCTCAGTAACATCATTATAGTGGCCATTGAAAATAAAAAACTGGCCCGTCATCAATTAGAGCAAGAGGCCTTGAGAAAAGAGCTTGAAATCGCAAGTGATGTACAGCAGTTTCTTTTTCCTGAAAAACTGCCCTATGGCATCCGACTTAAGGTAGAAGCAAGTTACTTGCCTCATGATAGAGTGGGGGGAGATTATTACGATTATATTCCTATTAACAAGAATCAATTTCTTATATGCATTGCTGATGTATCAGGAAAGGGCATACCAGCAGCATTAATGATGTCTAACTTTCAGGCATCTTTACATACTCTCATTAGGCAGACAGGCAATTTGAGAGAAATTGTTAATGAACTAAACTATCATGTACTGGAGAATGCAAAAGGGGAGAAGTTTATCACTTTTTTTGCTGCTATTTATGATCATACCTTAAAGACTCTTATCTATGTTAATTCTGGGCACAACCCGCCTATGTTGGTGGATAAGAAGGGAAATATCCAGCTGTTAGAAGATGGATCTACCGTGCTCGGAGCTATTCATCCATTACCTTTTCTTAATGAAGGTTTTATAACTGATTTGGATGAGTTTCTTTTGTTTTGCTATACCGATGGTGTAACAGAAACGGAGAGCGAAGCAGGAGAGGAGTTTGGTATGCAGCGATTGATGGAGTACTTTCAGAAGCATGGTGATAGAGATTTGAAGAGAATTCATCAGGATATTATTATAGACTTAGATAACTTCAAAGGAAAGAATGGTTATCGTGATGATATTACTATGCTATCTTGTAGAATAGAACCCTGAAAAATATGTTTTTGCATAAAACACCTTTGGCTCTTAAGTGGATCTACCCGCAACTAACTTGGTCCGTCCCTTCAAAAGAAAAGGTACTTTATTTAACATTTGATGATGGTCCCATTCCTATCTTAACGGAGTTCGTCATTGATACCTTAGATCAGTTTAACGCTAAAGCCACTTTTTTTTGTGTAGGAGATAATATCAGAAAGCATCCTGAAATAGCCCAGAAGACTTTAGAGGCTGGCCATACGCTAGGGAACCACACCTATAACCATCTTAATGGCTGGGAAAATGATTCTGAGGTGTACATAGAGAACGTACAAAAGTGCCAGGAGCAACTAAAAACTATGAATGTTGATTCTCACCTCTTAAGGCCACCCTATGGAAGAATAGCCCGAAAACAGATTTCTAAGTTAAAGAGTGTATATAATATAATCATGTGGGATGTGCTCACAGGTGATTTTAGTAAAAATATAGCGCCTGAAGATTGTCTCAAAAACAGTATTCGATCTACTAGAAAGGGGTCCATTGTCCTTTTTCATGATAACATTAAGGCAGAAAACAACATGAAATATGCTCTTCCAAGGTACTTGGAGCACTTTTCAAAAGAAGGGTATCTTTTTAAGGCTTTATGATTCTTACCATTATCTCCCTGCTTTTTGTCACAGGAGCCGTTTTATGTGTTGATTTACTTTTGATTATTTTATGGAAGCCGGAAGGGAACAGTCTTGCAAAATATGTATCTAAAGAATGCCCTAAAGTTTCAGTATTGGTGGCCGCCAGAAATGAGCAAGCTACATTAGAACGATGTATCAATGCATTATTAGAATTGGAATACCCAACTACTCAACTCGAAATTTTCATAGGAAACGATCATTCTACAGATAGTACTTTAGAAATAGCGCAATCTTATGCTAATAAATATGAGCATATTTCAGTAGTAGATATTCAGGGAAACCTGGGGCATGCTAGAGGAAAGGCTAATGTGTTAGCTCACTTGGCTAACCTGGCTAGTGGTGACTTTCTATTTATTACGGATGCAGACGTGGCCGTTCCCCACGGTTGGATAAAAGGAATGCTGCAGGGATTTAAAAATAACAAAGTAGCTATAGTTACGGGAGTAACAGGCATTGAAAATTCTTTTTATCAGGATACAGACTGGCTTTTTGCTCTTGGTATGGTCAAAGTGATCACAGATTTAGGTCAGCCGGTAACTTGTATGGGAAATAATATGGCTATTTCTAAAGAAGCATATATGTCAGTAGGGGGCTATGAAAACATACCTTTTAGTATTACCGAAGATTTTGAGTTATTCAAACAGGTGAGAAAGAAAAAATATGATGTAGTTCAATTATATAGAAACGATGTCTTTGGGCTTTCTTTACCTGCTGCAAATATTCATCAGATTTTAAACCAGCGAAAGCGTTGGATGAAAGGAGCGGTGCAATTGCCATTTCCAATAGTAAGCTTATTGGCATTACAGGCTATTTATTACCCGGCTATTGTATTATTGCTATGCTTGGTACCGCTATACGGAATAATTTTGGCTCTCTTAAAAATATTCCTTCAGTCTTATTTTATCAGGAAAGCACAAATTACTCTTCATAAAAAGCCGATTAATTTAAAATTCATAAAATATGAAGCCTATTCTTTACTGCTTTCTATGGCTTCGTCAATTTTCTATTTGTTGCCTATAAAAACAGTGTGGAAAGGCCGGAAATATTAACTTTGGAAAATGTGACTTTTTAAAACCTTTAAAATTATAGAAATAGAATATGTCTGAATTTGTTGACAGTCATGCGCATATCTACTCAGATAAGTTTAAAAATGACTTTGCTGATGTAATGGAAAGAGCATTTGAAGAGAAAGTAAATAAGATATACATGCCTAATATAGATCATACTTCTATAGATGCTATGCTGGAAATGGAAAATAAGTACCCTGAAAATTGCTTTGCAATGATGGGACTTCACCCTTGTTCAGTAGATCATAAGTTTGAAAAGGAACTTTATATTATAGAGGAGTGGCTGGGGAAAAGGAAGTTTTGTGCAGTGGGAGAGATAGGCACAGATTTGTACTGGGATAAAGCCTATTGGGAACAGCAACAAGAAGCCTTTAAGATACAAGTAGAGTGGGCTAAGAAATATGAGACTCCTATAGTTATACATTGCCGAGAGTCTATTGACGAGACAATAAAGCTGGTGGAGGAGTTGAAAGATGAAAGGTTGACAGGCGTGTTTCATTGTTTTGCAGGTTCTTTGGAACAGGCAAAAAGAATAACTGATTTGGGTTTTTACCTCGGGATAGGTGGTGTAGCCACTTTTAAAAATGGAGGGATGGACAAAACCCTGCCAGATATGAGTCTGGATAATTTATTATTAGAAACCGACTGTCCTTATCTGGCACCTGTGCCACACAGAGGTGAAAGGAATGAGCCCTCTTTTATCCCTCTAATAGCGCAAAGAGTGGCTGACCTAATGGTTTGCGATATAGAAAAAGTAGCTGAGGTAACTACAGCAAATGCTAAAAAATTATTTGGTATATGAAAGCATACTCAAAAGTAGAGATCATCACTTCGGCTATTAAGCAGCCAGAATCTTCTATATTAATAATATATACAGGTGGTACTTTAGGAATGGTTCATGATAAAAACGGAGCCTTAGTGCCTTTTGATTTTAGCTCTATTTTAGATCATGTCCCATCGTTGAGGCATTTGGAGCTAAATCTTACTGTTATATCATTCGAGAATCCCATTGATTCATCTAACATAAACCCTTCTGACTGGCAGCTTATAGGTCAGATTATTTACGACTTTTATAATGAATTCGATGGTTTCGTGGTACTTCATGGTACTGATACCATGTCCTTTACGGCATCGGCCTTGAGTTTTATGTTGGAAAATCTGAACAAGCCTGTGGTGTTTACCGGCGCACAGCTTCCTATATCTTCATTAAGGTCAGATGCGAGAGAAAATCTCATTACTGCATTAGAAATAGCCTCATCTAAAAAAGATGGGAAGCCGATCATTTCGGAAGTAGCCATTTATTTTGACTATGTATTATTACGTGCTAATAGGTCAAAAAAGGTTGAAAGCCTTCATTTTGATGCGTTTGAATCAGAAAATTATCCTTTATTGGCAGAGGCGGGCGTAGAAATTAACTACAATGAAGCTGTAATCATGCCTTTTCATAGTGAAAAAGAAGTAATATTACACAATAAGTTTGATCATAGAGTAGTTATACTGAAGTTATACCCAGGTATAAACGCAGAAGCTGTAAAGGCTATTATTGAAATACCTGGATTGAGAGGGATTGTTATGGAGACGTTTGGCTCAGGTAATGCCCCTACTTCAAGTTGGTTTATTGAATTATTAGAGGAAGCTATTAGCAGGGATATAGTCATTTTGAATGTATCTCAGTGCCCAGGAGGCAGAGTAGTGCAAGGAAGATATGATACTAGCCAACAATTACAGAAGATTGGTGTTATTGAAGGGGCTGATTTAACAATGGAGGCAGCTATTACAAAGATGATGTTAATATTGGGAGAGGAGCAAGACATGGAGAATATAAGAAAAAGATTAATGGACCCAATAAGTGGGGAATTAACCCAGTATTAAAGATTATTAAATTTATTGTATTCTTGCATAAAGTGATTTTTATTGATTTATTTGTGCTTCTGTGGAGCAAAAGGCTCTGCAAACTAGAGAGGTGACCGAGTGGTTGAAGGTGCTCGCCTGGAAAGTGAGTGTGCCCCAAAAGGGTACCGGGGGTTCGAATCCCTTCCTCTCTGCTATATTCTTTGAAACTTTTATCTAACTTTAAACTATAAATTGTAATCGTTAAACAATCTCTGCAAACTGAGAAATATTTAAAACTTGAATTATGAAAAAACTATTTACATTACTGGCGCTAGTGGGGGTTCTTACTCTTGGTAATCATGCTATGGCTCAAGAAGAGTCTACAGACATGGACACATCGTCAACTACAGTTGACTCTGCTGCTGCTGAAACTACGGTTGAAGAAGAAACTGTAGAAGAAGTAGAGCCTGTGGCAGAAGAAGTAGAGGAAGCTACCGAAGACCAGTCTTTCCACCAAGTAATAAAAGATCAATTCATACAAGGTGGTGTTGAGTGGATGACGCCAGTATTAATTTGTTTGATTTTAGGTTTAGCGATCGCTATCGAGCGAATCATTACGCTAAACATGGCTACTACTAACACTGACAAGCTTTTAGCTAACGTAGAAGATGCTTTAGCTTCAGGTGGTGTTGAGGCTGCTAAAGAAGTAACCAGAAATACAAGAGGTCCTGTGGCATCTATCTTTACTCAAGGGTTAATGAGAATGTCAGAAGGTATCGAAATGGTTGAAAAATCAATTATCGCTTATGGTTCTGTAGAAATGGGACGATTAGAAAAAGGTCTAGTTTGGATCTCTCTTTTCATCGCCTTGGCTCCGATGCTTGGATTTACAGGTACTGTAATTGGTATGATTGGTGCATTCGACTCTATCCAGGCTGCTGGTGATATCTCTCCTCAAATTGTTGCTCAAGGTATTAAAGTAGCGTTATTAACTACAGTAGCTGGTCTATTTGTTGGTATTATCCTTCAAGTATTCTATAACTACTTAGTTTCTAAAATTGATTCTTTGGTGAACCAAATGGAAGATGCTTCTATCACTTTGGTTGACTTACTAGTAAAGCATAAGCTTACAGGTAGAGCTTAATTTAAAGAATTAATTTTAGGTACTTAACTAAAGAAATTTTATGGAAACTTTTGTAGATATTGCACTTTGGGTGGCAATGGCAATGGTTGCAATAGCAGGTATCGCTGCTATAGTACTGCCTTTGATCAACTCATTCAGCAATCCTAAATCACTATTAAAAAGTGCGATAGGCGTAGTAGGAATAGCAGTGTTATTCCTTATTACATGGTCTGTTGCAGGAAGCGAAGTAACTAACCGATATATAGAATTTGGTGTAAACGAATCAATTTCTAAATTGGTAGGCGGAGTATTGCTACTCATGTATGCGCTATTTGGTATTGCGTGTGTAGGTATTGTAGTTACAGAAATTAATAAAGCACTTAAGTAATGGCTAAGAGACAAAGAGAAGAGCCGCAAATCAATTCAAGTTCGATGGCTGATATCGCCTTCTTACTATTGATCTTCTTCCTGGTCACCACTACTATAGCCAATGACAGAGGTCTTAGTCTCCAACTTCCACCAAATCCAGATGATATTGTGGATGTGGATATTAAGATTCCGGAAAGAAATCTTTTTAAGATTTTGGTGAACTCCTCTGATAAATTATTGGTGGAAGGTGAGCCTTTGGAAGATGTAACTAAAATTAGAGAAATGATTAAGGAATTCGTTCTTAACAACGGACGAGATCCTAAAAGCTCTGATAGCCCGAAAGATGCCATCGTATCCTTTAAAACGGATAGAGGAACTAGTCAGCAGATGTTTATTAGTGTGTTAGACCAAGTTCAGGCTGCGTATTACGATATGTATGCTGAAAGAGTTGGTGTAACTAATGAGCAGTGGAGAGAGATATCTAATGATCTTTCCGATCCTGAGAATAAGAGATTATATGATAAAGGTAGAGGTTTGAAAAATGGTCAATTGGAATTTCCAATGAACATTTCGATAGCTGAGCCTTCAAAAACGTCAAACTAAGGAGGTAATTAATGTCAAAATTTAAGAAAAAAGCGAAAACCAAACAGGAAATTCCTACTTCTGCTTTGCCTGATATTATCTTCATGCTCTTATTCTTCTTTATGGTTACTACCGTAATGAGGGAGGTTACTGTAAATGTGAAGCAGAGAATTCCTGAAGCGACTCAGTTGAGAAAGCTTCAGAGAAAATCTTTGGTAAGCTATATTTACATCGGAGAGCCGAAAAAAGCTGGCGAATTTGGTACTGAACCAAAAATTCAAATTAATGATGCTTTTGCTGATCCAAAGGATATTATCCAATGGGTGAATGAGCAAAAGGATGAGTTAGATGAGAACGAAAGGGATCAGTTAACTATCGCTATGAAAGTAGATGAAGAGGCTAAAAGAGGTTTAGTTTCTGATGTTGAGTTGGAATTACGTAGAGCAAATGCACGTAAACTTCTTTACACTACTATTCAAAAGACAGAAGATTAGATAATTAATCTATATAAATAAGGAAGGGCTAATTGCTATATGCAGCTAGCCCTTTTTTTATTAATCTACCTAAATATGGAACTTAACAATCGTAAGATTATCAATGGTTGGTGCATGTATGACTGGGCTAACTCAGTTTACTCTTTGGTTATTACATCGGCTATTTTCCCTATCTACTATAATGCTGTTACCAGCTCAGCGGCACAAGGTGATACTGTGAATTTCTTGGGATTTGAAGTGGTTAATACAGTCCTTTATGCCTATTCACTTTCATTTTCATTCCTGTTTGTAGCTATAATCTTGCCTTTATTGTCGGGGATAGCTGATTATAGTGGGAAGAAGATGTTATTCATGAAGATATTTATGTATACCGGTGCTACAGCTTGTTTAGGATTATTCTTTTTTACAGGTAAGATGAATGTCGAGGTGGCTATCTTCTGCTCCATGCTAGCTAGTGTAGGCTATTCTGGTAGTTTAGTCTTTTATGATGCCTTTCTTCCCGAAATAACTACCGATGATCGTTTTGATAAAGTAAGTGCTAAGGGCTTTGCTTTGGGGTATGTTGGTAGTGTTATTTTGCTGATTCTAAATTTAGTAATGATTCAGAAATATGACTGGTTTGGCTTTTCTGATGAGGCAATGGCTACTAGAGTAAGCTTCTTAACAGTGGGAGCCTGGTGGATTTTATTTTCTCAAATTACTTTCAGTAGATTGCCAGATAATGTGTATCGTCGAGAGGCGAAAGGCAATATACTTACGGAAGGATATAGAGAATTGAGTATGGTATGGAAGAGCCTTGGACGCCAGTATTCTTTAAAAAGGTTTTTATGGGCTTTTCTTTTTTATAACATGGGGGTTCAGACGGTCATGTATATGGCGGCCACTTTTGGGTCAAAAGAATTACAGCTTCCATCTGATCAATTAATCATCACTGTACTGATTATACAACTAGTGGCTATTGGAGGGGCGTATTTGTTTGCATATATAAGCAAGATCAAAGGAAATAGGTTTTCCTTACTCATTATGGTAGGTATATGGGTTTTAATATGTGTGGGAGCATATTTTGTATATACGGCTACAGAATTTTTCATTTTAGCTTTCGTAGTGGGGTTAGTAATGGGAGGTATTCAATCCTTGTCTAGATCTACTTACGCTAAGCTTATTCCCGCTAATAGCATTGATCACGCCTCTTATTTTAGCTTTTATGATGTTACTTTCAATATCTCTATTGTGGTAGGAACAATGGCCTATGGTTTAATAGAGCAAATTACAGGCAATATGCGTAATAGTACCTTAGCACTAATGATCTTCTTTGTAATAGGTATTATTTTACTGTTTATGGTTCGTATACCAGCAAAGAGACATGAAAGCGAGGCACAAGAAGAGGTTTGATTATCTAATTAAGATATCCTTATAAAGCAGTATGATTACTGATAGTGCTATGCCTAAATAGATTAAAGTGATGGGTAATCCTATTTTTAAAAAATCCTTAAAATTATAACCACCAGGGCCATATATGATAAGGTTGGTCTGATAGCCGACAGGTGTAAGAAAGGCCGCAGAGGCGGAAAAAGCTAAGGCCAGGTAAAAAGGGTCTCCACTGATGCCAAGATCTGAACAAATGGCTAGTGTAAGTGGAAATGCGATAGATACGGCTCCTACATTAGTGATGAATGATGTGAGTAAAGTTGTAATAAGCATAATGCCTGCCATCAATGCAATTGGCCCATAAGGTTCTAGTAAGTTAATGGCATATTTGGCTGCAAATTCACCGGTTCCTGTATTAATAATGGCTTCTCCTAAGGCTAGGGAGAGGACTAATATAGAAACTAAGTTTACATCTAGATCTCTCTTGATGTTTTTCATTGAAATGAGTCGCATGCCTATCATTACTGTGAAAATAATTAGCAATGAAACGAACAAGGAGAATGCTCTGCTTATAGCGAGTGCTGCCACAATGGTAAGGAGTATAATGATCTTGTAATTTTGCTTTTGATCAGTTCCTATTTCCTTAGTTTCACCGGTAATCACATAGAGATCTTTGTATAAATCTACTCGGTCATTAAAGTCGGCTCCTACATACATAAGTAGCACATCTCCGGCTTTAATAGACATCCGGCCTATTTTTCCGCTTAGTTTTTCACCATTTCTATGCACTGCTATTACTGCAGCATCATAGCGCTCTCTAAAATTTGAGGACTTTATCGTTTTACCTATCAGGCTGCTATTGGCACTTACTACGCCTTCTACCACTTTTACCTTTCCGTTGCTTTGTGGCGAAAGTTTTTCAGGAAGGTGAACACCTATATCTGTAAGGGTCAGGTCTACAATGTTATCTGTATTCCCTGCAAAAATTAATACATCATTGGGCTGAATAATTTCTTTTGGTGTTACAGGTGATATAAGTTTTTCTCCTCTTACTATTTCTACAAGATAAACACCGTTTAGGTTTCTTAATCCTCCCTCAGAAATGCTTTTACCTATCAACGGGCTGTTTTCTGATAGTCGTTTCTCAATCAAATATTGCCTTTTGTTGGACTCAAATTTTTCAATAAAGTCCGTATGATTAGGTAGTAGTTTTTTGCTGAATAAAGCTAGGAAACCTATGCAGCATACCGCTACAGTGGATCCTACAATAAACAATGAGTTTGTATCTAAGCCGCCTATGCCGTGTTCAAGTAAAAAACCATTTAATACTAGCGTGGTAGATGTTCCTATTACGGTGATCATACCACCAATGATGGTGGAATAAGATAGTGGGATAAGAAGCTTAGAGGGAGATATTCCTCGTTGTTTACCCCAGTTGAATACATAAGGTGTAAGTAATACTACAACAGGAGTGTTATTTACAAAAGATGAAAGCAAAGCCACTTTACTCATCATAGAAAATAGAAACCCTCTATAGGTCTTGGCCCTACCGAAAATTTTATTTAAGAATATTTCTACATTAAAGTTACTGCGAACTCCAGCCGTAATTAATATGAGTAATACTACGCTGGCAATAGATTGATTAGAAAAACCATCTAGTACTTGTGAAGGTGTAATGATGCCAAAGATGATAAAAATAATGATGGCAAAAAGAAAACTCACTGAAGGCTTTACCAATTCCAGGTAAATGCTCACAAAAAGTAATAATATAACAGCTATTACAAAGTAGGGTTGAAAGGCTTCAGCAATGAGGTTCATAGTTCTCTCTAAGTTAAATCAGATTTTCCACTCTATTCATAGTTTTTTATGCAATGTGAAAATTGATTTAACTAATTTTGGTCGATGGTTGATTTAAATCTCCCCAAAATTGATTCTAATATTAGAAAAAGCGATGGGAAAGTTGAAATTTTTGATATAGTAAGAAAGAAATATGTTGCTCTAACCCCTGAAGAATGGGTTCGTCAACATTTTGTTCATTTTCTGGTGAATCAAAGAGGTTATTCTAAGGCGCTAATTAGAGTAGAATCTGGGTTAAAATATAATCAGAGGCAGAAACGCTCGGATATCTTAGTGCATGATAATAACGCTAAGCCACATTTGATAGTAGAATGTAAATCCTTTGATGTAAAAATAACTCAGGCAGGATTTGATCAGGTGGCTGTTTATAGTAAAAAGTTAAATGTAGAGTATTTGGTAGTTACTAATGGTATCAATCACTTTTGTTGTAAGCTGAATCCAGATACTAACAAAATGGATTTTGTTGATGATGTGCCTTATTGCAATTAGAAACTTAGGATATTAAAAAGGCTGTTTCATTAATAGAAACAGCCTTTTAAAAAGGGTATTGTTGTTTAGTTAAGGAAATTATCTACGCTTGTGTATGGTAGGTTGAAAGCTTCTCCTACTGCTTGATACACTATCTCTCCTTTTATTATGTTCAAGCCTAGTTTAAGCTCTAGATTTTCTTTACATGCTTTTTGCCATCCTTTATTGGCTAGTTGAAGAGCATAAGGTAAAGTCGCATTCGTTAGTGCCAGGGTAGAAGTGTAAGGTACAGCACCAGGCATGTTGGCTACACAGTAATGTAATACATCATCTATAACGTAAGTAGGATCTTGGTGTGTAGTAGGTTTACAAGTTTCTATACATCCACCTTGATCTACCGCTACGTCTACCAATACAGTTCCAGGTCTCATATCCTTAAGCATGTCCTTGGTGATAAGGTGTGGTGCTTTCGCGCCAGGTATAAGTACTGCACCTACAATCAGATCATGAGTACCGATTAATTCTCTTATATTATATTCATTAGACATGAATGTGTTCACGTTAGCAGGCATCACATCATCCAGGTATCTTAGTCTTGGTAGGTTGATGTCCATAATAGTAACATCCGCACCCATACCGGCGGCTATTTTTGCGGCATTGGTACCCACTACACCACCACCTAGTATCAATACTTTGGCAGGTCTTACTCCAGGCACACCTCCTAACAATATTCCACGACCCTTAAGCGGCTTTTCAAGATATTTAGCACCTTCTTGAATGGCCATTCTACCAGCTACTTCAGACATAGGAACTAATAGAGGTAAGCTTCTGTCTGCTTTTTCCACTGTTTCGTAAGCTAAGCATACAGACTTGCTCTCAACCATTGCCTTTGTCAAAGGTTCGTATGATGCAAAATGGAAATAGGTGAAAACCAATTGATTTTCTTTAATTAACGGATACTCAGCTTCAATAGGTTCTTTTACCTTCATGATCATCTCTGCGATATCATACACCTCTTCAATTGTAGGTAAAATGGAAGCACCTGCTGATACATATTCAGCATCTTCAAAACCACTTCCTAAACCAGCTGTAGATTGTACATATACAGTATGCCCTGCTTTTAATAATTCTTGGGCACCTGCCGGTGTAAGCGCTACGCGGTTTTCGTTGTTTTTAATCTCTTTAGGAACACCTATTATCATTTCAATAAACAGTTTAATAAGGGTTGCAAATATATTAATTAAGGTTACATAATCGGGCTGTTTGAATTATTATTTATACTTCAAATATTTGATAAATTTCAAGAGTGAAATTTTATTTCAATTAAACAGATGAAATAGAAACATTATTTTGAATAATTAATCATTTCGTAACATATCACTGTTTTATTCGGGATAATTGACTGTTTAAGGAATTTTCTTTCAAAATTGCTAATTTGAAAGCTTCTGTTTTTTCATTATTTTTGTTATCCTCTCGAATAAATGTGTAGATACGCAAAACCTTAAAATTAAGTGATTTGAGCACAACTAATATCATAAAAGAAAGTACTAAAAAGAAAACTGAAATTCTTGCAGATTATCGTTTGGCCTGCGAAAGCAGAGAGGCCAGTCTGTTGGGAAGAAAAGAGGTTTTTATGGGGAAAGCTAAGTTTGGTATTTTTGGTGATGGGAAGGAAGTCGCTCAGATAGCCATGGCAAAGGCTTTTGAAAAAGGAGACTTTCGTTCCGGATATTACCGTGACCAGACTTTTATGTTGGCTATAGGAGAGCTTACTCTAGAGCAGTATTTTGCTCAACTATATGCACATACAGATGTGGAGGCTGATCCAGCCTCTGCTGGGAGACTTATGAACGGGCATTTTGCCACCCGTATGCTAGATGAAAATGGCGAACTTAAAGCACTGAGTAAGCATAAAAACAGTAGCGCAGACATTTCGCCTACGGCTGCCCAAATGCCTAGGCTTGTGGGGCTGGCCTTTGCTTCTAAGCTATTTAGAGAAAATGATCAGCTGCATCAGTTTGAAGATTTATCAGTAAAAGGTAACGAAGTGGCTTTCGGAACCATTGGAAATGCTTCTACTTCTGAAGGAATATTTTATGAGTCTATAAATGCCGCCGGTGTTTTACAGATACCAATGTTAGTGGCGGTTTGGGATGATGAATATGGTATTTCGGTGCCGCAAGAATATCATACTACAAAAGGTAGCATATCAGAGGCTCTCAAGGGCTTTCAAAGAGATGCCGAATCTAATGGGTATGAGATCTTTGTGACCAGAGGATGGGATTATGAAGATTTAATGGAGACCTTTAAAAAGGCCGCTGAAATATCCAGAGAAGATCATGTGCCTACTCTTGTGCACGTGAAAGAAGTGACACAGCCTCAGGGACATTCTACCTCAGGCTCTCATGAAAGGTACAAGTCGAAAGAGAGGTTGGAATGGGAGCGTGAGCATGACTGTTTAGTTAAAATGAGAGAGTGGGTCATAGCCACTGGCCTTGCTACAGCAGAGGAGTTAGATGAAATAGAGAAAGAAGCCAAGCAGTTTGCTAAAAATGCAAAAAATGCTGCGTGGAAAGCTTTTAATGCATCTATAAAGCAAGATGAAAAAGAAGCGCTTGAGCTACTTTCGCAAGCTGTACATGAAAGTGCTTACAAAGAAGGTTTGCAAAATATCAGGAATAACCTGAAGAATGCATTAAACCCTGTAAGATTAGATAGCGTAAAAGCGGTAAAAAAAGCCCTTCGGGTAATAAGAAAGGAAAATATTCCTGCCAGAAAGAACCTTCAGGAATGGGTTAAGCGAGTGACTAAACATAATTTTGATAATTATAGTTCTCATTTACATAGTCAATCAGCACAGGCAGCATTAAGGGTAAAGGAAATAAAACCTGAGTATACTGATGATAGTGCTTTGGTTGATGGTAGAGAAGTGTTGCAGTCATGTTTTGATCATGCGTTGGCTAGAGACCCTAAAGTACTTGCTTTTGGTGAGGACGTAGGAAAGATAGGAGACGTAAACCAGGCCTTTGCAGGTTTGCAAGAGAAATACGGTGAACTCAGAGTAGGAGATACAGGCATTAGAGAAACAACAATCATTGGCCAGGGAATAGGTGCGGCACTTCGCGGATTGAGGCCTATTGCTGAAATTCAGTACTTGGATTATCTTCTATATGCTATTCAGACACTGTCAGATGATTTGGCGACGTTGCAGTATAGAACTAGAGGAGGTCAGAAAGCGCCTTTAATTGTCCGTACCAGAGGGCATAGGTTAGAAGGTGTATGGCATGCCGGCTCACCCATGGGGATGATTCTTCATAGTTTAAGAGGTATGTACGTGCTTGTGCCTAGGAATATGACTCAGGCAGCAGGTTTTTACAATACTTTGCTGCAGTCAGATGATACGGCCATTATTATTGAATGTCTCAACGGATATAGACTAAAAGAACGAATTCCTGAAAATATAGGTGAATTTACAGTTCCTTTAGGCCAGCCGGAAGTCTTAAGAGAAGGAGAAGACATAACCATAGTTACTTATGGTTCTATGTGTAGAATAGTGATGGAGGCGGCAGAGCAATTGAAGGAGTATGATATATCTTGCGAGGTGGTTGATGTACAAACGCTTTTACCTTTTGATATTAATCACTCAATTGTAGAATCGTTAAAGAAAACAAATCGTGTGATTTTTGCAGATGAAGACGTGCCAGGCGGTGCCAGTGCATTTATGATGCAGAAAGTTCTTGAGGAGCAAAATGGATATGCATATCTGGATTCAAAACCAGTAACTATCACTTCCAAAGAACACAGACCTGCCTATGCTTCAGATGGCGATTATTTCTCTAAGCCTAATACAGAAGAAGTGTTCGATAGGGCTTATGAGATAATGGCTGAGGTAAACCCACAGAAATATCCAGATCTTTACTGACAGTGAGTTTGTGAAGTAATTAAATTATTCAAAAGGCTCTTCAGTTTCATCTGGAGAGCTTTTTTTGTTACTTGATAATAGATTCTAGTGTAAACTCAGGGGTTTCAATGGTGTTGCTTTGATTTCCTGCCCTATCTAAAATATATACTCTTAATTTGAGGGGCTTTTTCTCAAAGGTTTTTTCAAATCCTATTGAAGTCATGCTATATCTTATAGAGCCTTCCAGAGGGTTTTTTCTATTTACATCATCCGTGAGAACCGGGAATCTGCCATCAAATGTAGAGCTGCAATCAATTTCCTTTTGCCAGTCAAATACTTTAAACTCTCCATCTTCATTTACCAAAAACTCTATAAAAATATTATAATACCTTCGGTTGAACTGAAAATAAACGGTGTCTTCTAGTTGAGAGCCATCTTGGTAGTAGATATCTGGTGATATATCCCAATGGAAGCATATAGCATCACCAGAATAAGCAGGCAAACTGTCTATAGTAGCTCTGTCAGCATAAGTAAGTAAGTCTTCGGCATTTTCCAGACCAAAGTTGAAAAATTGTCCGGTCTTGTTGCTGAAATAGTTTTTGTTATTAAATGGAGCATTAGATTCAGAGCCGTCTAGTCCCAAGTCTCCATTTCCATCTTCAAAACGTAAACTAATAACTAAGGAATCTGGATCTGTAAATCCTCCAACTCTTTTAAATTCAACATCTTGAAATTCAATGCTTGGCGTATCCGGGAAATCAGGAGAATTAAAGCAACTTATGCTAATAGCGCCAATAAAAAGAAAAAGAAGTAAACTGTTTATCCTCATGTTGTAGCTTTGTAACACAATGGTACTAAAAATAACTAACGATTGAATCCATTTAAAAGTTTTTCAGAGGAAATATTTCAAGTAACGGAAGAAAATTTTGAATCAGTGGCACTCAAAATGTTTCGTTATCAGGCAGAATATAATGAAGTCTATAAAAATTATGTGCAAACATTAGGCGTAAAAGTTGGGAATGTGTCCTCCTTAAAAGAGGTGCCTTTTTTGCCAATATCTATGTTTAAAACGCAAAAGGTGGTAACGGGAGATTGGGATCAAGAAGTGGTTTTTCAAAGTAGTGGTACTACTGGGCAAGTCAATAGTAAGCATTATGTTTACGATGTTGATTTGTATCTAAAAAACACTGAGAAGATTTTCGAATATTTCTACGGTCCACTTTCTGATTTCCATTTTCTAGCCTTACTTCCCTCTTACTTGGAAAGGGAAGGGTCCTCACTAGTACTTATGGCTGAGTACTTTATAAAAAGGTCTGGATCTAAAAAAAGTGGTTTTTTTCTTAATGATTTTGAATCATTGCTCGCACAGTTAAAAAACATCAATGACGGCCGAAAAATAGTGTTATTAGGAGTTTCTTTTGCCTTGCTGGATCTTGCTGAGGAGCTAAGTCCTAACTTATCAGGGGTTACTGTTATGGAGACTGGTGGAATGAAAGGTAGAAAGAAAGAATTGGTGAGGGAGGAATTACATTCTATATATAAGGATAAGTTCAATATTAGAGAGGTACATTCAGAATATGGCATGACTGAACTAATGTCTCAGGCTTATTCTAAAGGAGAAGGAATGTTTAATACACCACCTTGGATGAAAGTTTTGCTAAGGGATTTTAATGATCCTTTTGATTATCATACTGTGAAAAATACGGGAGGTATCAATATTATAGACCTTGCTAATATTCATAGTTGTGCTTTTATAGAAACTCAGGATATAGGAAGGAGGATAGAAGGGAAGGGATTTGAAGTAATTGGCAGATTTGATAATTCTGATATTCGTGGCTGTAATCTTATGGTAATATGAATATTGTCTGATTTTTTCTAGGTTAATTCATCAATATTTTGAATATTACGTTTTAGTTTAATAGTTTTGACTCGCATACTCCGTTCATTAAAAGAAGTTTATTATGAAATTTAGATTGGTTTTATTCCTATTGGTAGTATTTGGATTGTCATCTTGTAGTCAATACACTTGCCCTACCTATTCGAAAAAGGATGTGGAAAAGAAAGAAGTTAATTCTGTTCAGAAAGAAAGAATTTAGTGCGGGCTGCCTTTTTTTAGGAGGTATATAGCTTGATTGAAGTTTAAATCCAAATCACACTACTACAGGTGTGATTTTTTATTTTGTTCCCTTAGTGACTTAGCTTTTAGGTCTATATTTTAGCAGAAATTAAAATATAGAAACCATGAGAAATATCGAGGGAAAGATAGTAGATGTAGTAAATAGAAGAATTTTTGATGGCGTCATCACAATAGAGAATGGAGTAATTACGGAGGTTAAAGAAACTAATGTATCTTCTTCTCAATATATCTTACCAGGCCTTGTAGATGCTCATATTCATATAGAGAGCTCTATGCTGGTTCCTTCCGAGTTTGCTAAACTAGCCACTGTACATGGTACCATTGCTACGGTATCAGATCCTCATGAGATAGCCAATGTTTTAGGTATTGATGGGGTAGAATTTATGATTGATAATAGCCGAAAAGTGCCTTTGAAATTTAATTTCGGAGCTCCTTCTTGTGTGCCTGCCACACCATTTGAAACGGCGGGGGCGGAAATAGATGCTGCTGGTATTGAGTATCTTTTGAAGAAGAATGAAGTTAAATATTTGGCCGAAATGATGAATTGGCCAGGTGTGTTAAATCATGATCCGCTGGTGATGGATAAAATAGCCATTGCTAAAAAGTTGGGTAAACCTGTAGATGGCCATGCACCCGGGCTTAAAGGGGAACTAGCAGAGAAATATATTAGCGCAGGCATATATACTGATCATGAGTGCTTTACCATGGAAGAAGCCTTGGATAAGTTAAAGCATGGAATGAAGATACTCATTAGAGAAGGTAGTGCTGCCAAGAACTTTGAAGCTCTTATTCCTTTGATGAAGGATTATTATAAGGAATTAATGTTCTGTTCGGATGATAAGCATCCTGATAATTTAATTCAGGGACATATCAATCAGCTGGTTAATCGTGCTTTGGCCTATGGGTACGAATTCCTCGATGTACTGACCGTGGCATCTGTTAACCCAGTAAAACACTACGGCTTGGATATGGGGCTACTGCAAGTAGGAGATAAGGCTGATTTTTTAATTGCAGATAGTGTGGAGCCATTAGTGATTAAAGAAACCTGGATCGATGGAGAAAAAGTGGCTGAGGCAGGAAAAGCTCTCTTCGATGCGGAAAAGGCGGATACCCCTAACCTTTTTAACCTGAAGGAAAAAGATGCGAGAGACTTTCATTTAGATATTCAAGGATCTGAAATAAGAGTGATTGAGGCTTTGGATGGTCAGTTGGTTACTACAGAGAAGTGGGTGAGTAGTGATGTTCTGGATGAAAATCAGACCAGTGTGGAGCAAGATGTACTAAAGTTTGCGGTAGTGAACAGGTATGCGGATTCTACTCCAGCAGTGGCTTATATAACTAATTTTGGCTTGAAAGAGGGGGCTATTGCCTCTTCCGTAGGACATGACAGTCATAATGTGTTGGCGGTAGGTGTTGATGATGAAAGTATAGCCGAAGCTGTAAATTTATTAGTAAAAAATAAAGGAGGAGTGGCTGCCGTAGGTAAAGGTGAAAAGAAAGTGTTACCTCTTCCTGTAGCTGGCCTCATGTCTGTAGAGGATGGATATACAGTAGGTAAGAGGTACGAAGAAATTGATGTCTTTGCTAAAGTGCTGGGCTCGCCCCTGAGATCTCCATTTATGACTTTGTCTTTTATGGCTTTATTAGTAATTCCTGCTTTAAAACTTAGCGATAAGGGATTGTTTGATGGAGAAGGTTTTCAGTTTGTTCCTTTATGTAGATAACCTATATGTTGGGAACTTCACTGTGATTGAACTGTTCATAATATCTGCTGAAAAATTCGCTTAAAACCAGGTTGGAGAATTTGGTGGGAGCATTGGTTAAAACACAAACACCGATGTTTTTGTCTCTGTCAAAGGCAATTCCACTTTTAAAGCCATTAGCATAGCCGTTATGGTATATGAGGGTGTCTTTAGGGTATTCCATGATTCTCCAGCCCATTCCATAATACCCCTCCCTGGGGGTGTATAGATGGCTGAAATAAGGATTTTTTACTCTTATTTGAATTACTGGCTCAAATACTGCATTTAATACTTCTGTAGGAATAACGTCTTCTCTATTACCTGTGACTGCCGCAAGCCACTGCGTCATATCATTAATACTCGCATTGATGCCTCCAGCGGCAGCCGTGTTGTAGTAACTTTTGTGTAACGAAGTGGGGACATAATTTTTGTTTCTATATCCATGAGGTTCAGCTTTGTCGGGGTGATTGAGCATGGAGTCATAACTGATGCTTGCCGTGTTCATGTGCAGCGGCAAGAATATTCTTTTATAAACAAGATCTTCAAATGAATTTCCTGTTACTTTTTCTAAAATAGGCTCAATAATTGAGTAAGCGATATTTTGATAGCTATGTATGGCTCCTGGCTTTCTACTTAGCTTTAGAGTAAGTAGCTTTTTTATTAAGATATCTCTTGGTAGCTCTTCTTCAATCAGAGTGGAAAAGGCTTGATATTGAAATCCTGAGGTGTGAGATAAGAGGTTCTTAATGGTGATACTATCACAATAAGAAGGTAAATGTCCTGATAAATATTTTGAGATATGATCATCCCAGTGTATTAGGCTATCCTTAACTTCAAGGCCTGCCAGTATAGAGCTAAAACCTTTAGAAACAGAAGCCAATCTGAAAAGGGTATTGTTCCCAATGGAATCAGTGCTATTCGTTGATTTGACTCCGAATGCAGATTTGTATACCGGAAAGCCATCTTTAACAATAACTACGGCAGCGCCAGGGGTGTTGGTGCTGACGAATTTCTCTTCAATATATTTGGCGAAATCTTTATAGAAATTTTGTTCTTTAGTTGATAGTTCAGGAGGAGATTCTTTCACCTTTTTTGGTGCGCCCATTGGCTTAGGCGAAAGATCTCTTCGATTCATGCCTAGAAAGGTTAATGATAAAGCAATGATGGTGATCACTACTAAGAGGTATACGGGTTTACGTTTTTTCAAGTTGATGCTTTTTTAGTCAAATAGATCAGAACTCAGGTACCTATCCCCTCTATCACAAATGATAAAAACAATTACTCCTTCTTTTATTTCTTCAGCGATTTGTATTGCAGCAGATAAGGCCCCTCCAGAACTCATTCCTGACAATACGCCTTCTTCTTTTGCTAGCCTTTTTGCCATATCACGGGCATTGGCTTCACTTACATCTATAGTTCTATCCACGCGTGAAGAATCAAAGATTTTCGGTAAAAACTCAGGAGACCATCTTCTTATCCCCGGTATGCTCGACCCTTCAGTGGGCTGAGTGCCTACTATTTGAATTTCATTATTTTGTTCCTTTAAATACTTGGAAACCCCCATAATAGTTCCGGTGGTCCCCATAGCAGAAACGAAGTGAGTGACCTTTTTATTGGTTGCGTTCCAAATTTCTGGTCCCGTAGTTTTATAATGCATGCCATAGTTGTCAGGATTGGCAAACTGATTAAGCATGTAATAACCCTCTTCATTGGCCATTTTTTCCGCTAGCTCTCGAGAGTATTCAATCGTTTTATCCGCAGGGGTAAGTATTACTTCTGCTCCATATGCTTTCATGGCTAGTACTCTTTCTCTGGTAGAGTTTTCGGGCATTATCAAAGTCATCTGCAGACCAAAAGTTTGTGCTATCATGGCTAGGGCTATCCCTGTGTTTCCGCTGGTAGCTTCTACTAATTTGTCTCCTTTTTTAATGTCTCCTCTATCTAGTGCGCCTTTTATCATACCATAGGCAGCTCTATCCTTTACACTTCCTCCAGGGTTATTTCCTTCTAACTTGCCTAGTATGGTTACGCCTTCTTTTTTGTATATATTTTGAATTTCTATAAGCGGTGTATTACCGATAAGATCGAATAAATTCATTATGGTTTATATATTATCGTATCTGTTGTTTTGTCTAATTCATTATGCATGTGCGCCTTGTAATATATTTTACTATTAGGTGCTACGCTACTGGTAAGCCATACATTACCACCAATTACAGAATGATGTCCTACCACCGTATTCCCGCCCAGAATGGTAGCTCCGGCATATACTATGACATGATCTTCAATGGTGGGGTGCCTTTGTATTAATGCATCTGCTTTTCTTACGCTTAATGCTCCCAGCGTTACTCCTTGATAAAGTTTTACATTTTCACCTATTACGGCCGTTTCTCCTATCACTATACCAGTACCATGGTCTATACAGAAATGTTTTCCGATTTTGGCACCTGGGTGAATGTCTATTCCCGTTTTGCTGTGTGCGTATTCAGTAATTAGTCTGGGGATATTTTCAATGTTTTGTTTATAAAGTTGGTGAGCAATGCGGTAAGCGGCTATAGCATAGAAGCCAGGGTAAGCTCGTACAATTTCTTCTCTACTTTTTGCGGCGGGATCACCCAAATAGGTGGCTTCAATATCGGTTTGAAGCTCATTGAAAATGCTTTCTACAGAATTGAAAAAAGAGGATACTATCTCTTCGTTTTTTTGACCGTTCTGATTTTTTACTAAAATCCTGTGGAGCAGAGCGGTAACCTGTTCTATTTTCTTGTTTAACTCATCCTCTGAGCGAACGGGTTCATTGGCAAAGTTTGGAAATAAAACTCCTAATAATTGTTCGAAAAATGAATGTATTAAAGAACCAGGAGGGCATTCTTTGCAATGCGTATGGTTTTTATATAATTGATTGATGAAATTTTGATCCATGAGTTAATGCAAGATTAACGCTTTAATTACAATATGAACGGTGTATGAAGTTGAATGTTTCACTTTGTAAGTCAGATGTTCGATATCAGACACTTTGTTTCATTAGCGGACGAGGGTGAGTGCGGTAAATAGTGTGTAAAGTGTCTTTTTTTGCTCTTTAAGGTCATTATGACTATTGGCATATTTATTGGCAAAAGGAAATTGAATTATTTAATCAGACTAAACTGGCATGATAAAACTGAAAGATATTGATAAGTATGTAGACTCCCGGTTTCAACGCACCTTTATATTGAAAGGTATAGATCTGGAAGTTGAACAAGGTGAATTTCTAACCATTATGGGGCCCAGCGGTGCCGGTAAATCCAGCCTGATGAATATTATAGGTATGCTGGATGAGCCCTCTCAGGGAGAGTATTACTTCTTTGATGAACCTGTGCATAAAATGAAGGAGAGAAAGAAGTCTGAAATGCACAAGCACTACATTGGCTTTATCTTTCAGGCCTATCATTTAATAGACGAGCTTACAGTTTATGAAAACATAGAGACACCTCTATTATATAAAGGTGTTAAAAGTGCTCAGAGAAAGAGTATGGTAGCCGAAATGCTAGACAGGTTTCAAATGGTAGCAAAGAAAGACCTTTTTCCAGAGCAGCTGTCAGGTGGGCAGCAGCAACTGGTGGGGGTGGCAAGAGCTATCATTGGTCAGCCCAAGCTTTTATTGGCTGATGAGCCTACAGGGAACCTACACAGTGAGCAGGGAGATGAAATCATGAGTATTTTTCAAAAGCTTAATGAAGAGGGGATGACCATTATTCAGGTAACTCACTCTGAAAGGGCAGCTTCTTACGGTAAAAGAGTGATAAAGTTAGTAGATGGTGCGGTGGAGTCGGATACTAAAGAAAAAATAAATTCCTGATATGAAAAGATTTTTAATAATATTGCTATCTGCCATTGGTGGTATTCCCGCATTTTGCCAACAGGCTGATACTACTGTGCTTTCTTTCAAAGAAGCCGTAAATGTAGCTCTTAAGAATAATAACAATCTGGCTAAGGAGAATAATGAGATGATTTATAATCAGGTGCAAAAGGCATCCAGAATAGCCTCTTTAGCCCCTACAGTAGAAGGAAATGCTTCAGTAAGAAGAACTGATGGTAATTCTTTTAACCAACAGGAGGGTAGAGTAATAAATGGTAAAGTTGACTATGTGTATGGCTCTATTGATGCTGAAGTTGTCATTTTCAATGGTTTTAATAGAATCAATGCTATGCGTCAGGCCAATGAGTTGGTAGATTATCAGGCGCAGAGAGTGAAAAGAAGTCGTGAAGATGTAATACAGCAAGTGGCTTCTCAGTATCTTCAATGTTTATTAGATAGAGAGCTAAGAGATATTGATAAAGCAAATTTAAAAACCCAACAAGAAAAATTACATCAGATAGAAGAGCAGGTAAAAGCAGGTAGTGTAGCCGAGGTCGATCAATACAATCAGGCCTATCAGGTGAAGAGTGCTGAACTGGCCGTGCTAAGGTCTAACAATAAGCTTAATAACGATAAGGTTCAGTTAGCATTGCTTTTGCAAAGAGAACCAGAGTTACCTTTTGTTTTACAGGAGCCAGATTGGAAACTTGATCAGGCTAATAGTCTTAAAGTTGAAGAATTGTATCAGGTGGCTTTAGATAATAGGGCAGATTTAAGAAGTGCAGAGTCTATGGAAAAGGCTTCTTTCTTAGGATATAAAGCAAGGCAAGGAAATTATTATCCGTCTATTGCTGCTTTTTATTCTTATGGGTCTGCCTATAACTATGTTTATCCTTCTGAAGGTATACCGGATCCTTCAAACAGAACTTTTGAGCAGCAATTTACCAAAGATAATACCCAGTCAGTTTACGGCCTGAGTATGAATATACCTATTTTTAGAGGGCTTCAGACTAGAAGCAACGTTGTGAGAGCGAGAATAGACTATGAAAATGCTGAATTAGATGCTAAAAACACTAAATTGCAAGTGAAGTCGGATGTGCTTCTTGCTTACCAAAATTTGAATGATGCCTTAAATACCTACTTAGTATCACAATCGCAGCTAGAGGCTGCAGAGATGTCTTTTGAGCTGGAAAGTGAACGAAACAGGCTTGGAATTTCTGATTTAGTTCAATATACGCAGGCTAATCAAGATTATACCAGGGCTCAGAACGATGCGGCCCAATCCAGGTATACATTAATGTTTCAAAATTTATTGCTAGATTATGCTTTGGGCACCCTTACTTTTGAAAGCATTCCTTAAAATGGCATCTTTAAATATTCGTATGCTATCATAATTAAAAATAATTATTTAACTTTGCGCTCCGTTCGTGTGAACACCCTCTTTTGATTGAAAATTGAAAGAGAAAATGTACCATTAAATTTGCTGCCTGATTGCTCTGGGGTAGCATGTAACGTAGAGCAACTTATTTAATATGGCAAACGAAGAAAAAAACACTGCAGCTGAAGAAAACGCTCAAGCAGCTAACACTGAAGCTAAAGCAGAACAGCCCAAAAAATCAGCTCCAAAACAAGAACAAACTTCTCCTGAAGATTTTGATTGGGAAGCTTTCGAAACCAAAGGATTTGGTGAAGGTTACTCTAAGAAGAAAAAAGAGGAGATGGCAGCAATGTACGAAGATACATTGACTACTATCGAGGAGAAAGAACTTGTAGAAGGAACTGTAGTAGGAGTGAATGACCGTGATGTTATCCTTAACATCGGATTTAAATCAGACGGTTTAGTATCTGCTGCTGAATTTAGAGATATTCCTGATCTTAAAGTAGGTGACAAAGTAGAAGTGTTCATCGAAGAGCAGGAAAATGCTAACGGTCAGTTAGTTCTTTCAAGAAGAAAAGCTAAGATCGTTCAAGCATGGGATCATATTACAAAAGCATATGAAAATGATCTGGTTATCGAAGGTTTTGTGAAACGCAGAACTAAAGGTGGTTTGATCGTTGATATATATGGAGTAGAAGCTTTCTTGCCAGGTTCTCAAATTGATGTGAAGCCTATCAGAGATTTCGATGTATTTGTAGATAAAGCTATGGAAGTGAAAGTTGTAAAAATCAACTACACTAACGATAACGTAGTAGTATCACACAAAGTACTTATCGAGAAAGATCTTGAAGAGCAAAAAGCTGAAATTCTAAACAACCTTGAGAAAGGACAAGTACTTGAAGGTACTATTAAGAACATGACTAACTTCGGTGTATTCATCGATCTTGGTGGTGTTGATGGTCTTCTTCATATTACTGATATCTCTTGGGGTAGAATTAATCACCCTGAAGAAGTACTTAACCTTGATGAAACAGTTAAGGTAGTAGTTCTTGACTTTGACGAAGATAAGAAGAGAATTTCTCTTGGTATGAAGCAACTTACTGCTCATCCTTGGGATTCACTTCCTGAAACGCTTGATGTAGGTTCTAAAGTAACTGGTAAGATTGTAAACGTGGCTGATTATGGTGCATTCCTAGAAATCCAGCCTGGTGTTGAAGGTCTTATCCACGTATCTGAGATGTCTTGGTCTCAGCACTTAAGAAATCCTCAAGACTTCATTAACATTGGAGATGAACTAGAAGCTGTAGTTCTTACGCTAGACAGAGAAGACAGAAAAATGTCTCTTGGTATCAAGCAATTAACTGAAGATCCTTGGACTAAGCAAGATGTATTGACTAAATACGCTGTAGGTACTAAGCACAAAGGTGTGGTTAGAAACCTTACAAACTTTGGTCTATTCATTGAGCTTGAAGAAGGTATCGACGGCCTTGTTCACGTATCTGACTTATCATGGACTAAGAAAATCAAGCACCCTTCTGAATTCGTAAAAGTAGGAGAAGAGCTTGAAGTAATGGTTCTTGAATTAGATGTTGATAACAGAAGATTAGCACTTAGCCACAAACACCTTGAAGAAAATCCTTGGGATACTTTTGAAACAGTATTTACTCCAGGATCTGTTCACAAGTGTACTGTACTTGGACAGAATGAAAAAGGTGCTACTTTAGAGCTTCCTTACGGTATTGAAGGATTCTGCGCTAGCAAAAACCTTCAAAAAGAAGATGGTTCTAAAGCTGAAAACGGCGAAACTTTAGACTTTAAAGTATTAGAATTCTCTAAAGATGATAAGAGAATTGTATTATCTCACAGAGCTGTTTATTCTCAAACAGAAGAGAAGCCTAAAGCAACTACAACTGCTGCTCCTAAGAAGAAAGCTAAACCTAGCGGAGTATCTAAAGTAAATAGCGATACTGAAAAGTCTACTTTAGGTGACTTAGAAGCGCTTAGTGCTTTGAAAGATAAAATGGAAGGAAAAACAACTGACGAAGAAGCTTCATCTGATGATGCCGAAGGCACTGAAGAGAAGAACTAATTCTTAAGTAGTTTATCTTTTAAAATAAAAAAGCCCCTGAGGAATTTTCCTCAGGGGCTTTTTTTATGCCTGATAGTTTTAAATGAATTTATTATACGTAAAGCGTTGACATGAATTATGGGTGGTTCATAAGGTCTTGATTGTTATATAGTGATGAGAATAAACCCATCGGAGGTACGAATAAAAGCTTACTTAATCTAAACTTCTTAATGAGTCTGATGAATTCTGGGCACCCGATAGAGGTTTAGGTTAACTCTTTAAGTAGGGTTAATGAATAGGATATAATAAGCTTTAACTCCAATTGAATAGAGAGTCTGAGGAAATAAAAAAGCCGTCTTAAAATGCTTAAGACGGCCTTCTTAATAAATTTCTATATCTAACCTTTAGAATTGAGACTGCTGAGCATCTCCTCCCTGTTTTTGGTCATTATTCTGTATCTTGCTTCTTCTTTGTCTTTGTTTGAAGTCAAGCTTACCAAACTTATAGCTGAAGTTAATCCCGAATGATCTGAATGGTATCTGGTTTTCACTTGTCTGATAGTAGGTGTCTCCTTTTAATTCAGTACCGAAAGTCTGATATTTACTGAATGGCTGAGTCACATTCACTCCTATGCTTCCTCTATCTCCCCATATTTTCTTTTTGATTCCCATACTAAAAATGGAAAAGGAAGGCATATAACCTTGTAAGGTCTGTCTTTTAGGTCTATAAAAGCCGAACATATCAATGATCCAGTCATCTCCTAGAGTAATATTAGAGTTAAGGTTTCCATCCCATAGTACTGCATCGTTGCTTACAGTTTCGCCATCAATTACACCCTCAGCATCATATGTGTATAGGTTGAATCCTCCTCTTACTGTCCAGATTTTAAAGAACTTCACAGAGGTAAATAAGTTGATACCGTAAGATTGGTTCTTTCCAATATTAAGGTAAGTGGTTTCATAAATATCATCTTCGTTTACCGTTAGATAGCTTTCTATGACATCGGTAGTTCTTTTATAGAACACACTGGCATTGAGCGAGGCGCCTTTTATGAATGCACTGTAGCCTACTTCATATTGATCGGTAAGCTCAGGGTTCAGTTCAGGATTACCATAGCTAACGTTATTATTGTTTGAGATTTGCTCATATGGGTTGATATACCTCAAGCTTGGCCTTTGGATCCTGCGACTAAAGCTTGCTTTTAGGCTATTCATTTTGCCTATTTTTCTGCTTACAGTAATGTTGGGTAAGAAGTTGTCATAGTCATTGCCAAAATTATCATCATTGGCATCTCTGAAGTTACCAGATATTTCTGTGTATTCATATCTAACCCCAGCTAGTATGCCATACTTGCTTCCTAGTTTTAGATTACCAGAGAGGTATCCTGCATAAACATCTTGATTATAATCTAAGTAATCGCTACGGTTATCTTGAATTACAAACTGCTGAGATTGATTGTTGTATATTTGGTAATTATAATCACTAGTTAAGTTTCTTAATATACCTTTAGCTCCAGCTTCAAGCGTAAACTTCTTGCTTATCGGGTTGGTGTAATCCAGTTGGAAAGCGTGCTCATTATTATCCCCATCATTGATGTTTTTTTCATTAATATCATAGGTTTCTGGAGCCGCTAATAAATCTGTTTGAGTAATTCTATAGTCTTGATCTTGTGTGTTATTATCAAGCTTATAAGAGGCTGCAAGTTCATGACCTTCTTTGCCGGGGAACTTGAAGATATAATCAAGCGACCATTCAAAACCACCGAAAGCATTTTCGCTATCAGTAGTTCTTAAATACTGTTCATTTATACTCGGTGCGGTGATGGTACCCAATACATCATTGTCTGAATCAAAAGCAAATTTTCTAACTCTAAATGACGTAGAAAGGCTGTGAAAAGCATTGAAGTCATAAAATGCTCCGATGTTACCAAAATATCCACCTCGATTTGATTCATCAGTTCCATCTTCTTTTTGTATTCTCTGACGGGTGTAATCTTCCGAATAATAATTAGAGTTACCTTCTTGAGGCCATTGCATAAAGCTGCTAATATTGGCGTTAAAGCCGAATCGGCCTTTGCCTGCAGTAATGCTTCCTGATCCTCTATTAAAACGAGATCCTACTGTGAGATCAACATTACCGGTGAAGCCTTCCGCCTCTCCTTTTTTGGTAATGATGTTAATAATACCTGCAGTGCCTTCACCTTCGTATTTAGCAGAGGGGGTGGTTATGACCTCTACACTTTTGATATTATCTGATGGGATGGCTTTTAAAGCTTCGCCAGGATTGCTGGCAAACATGCTGGAAGGTTTACCATTTATGAGGATTTTAACATTCTGATTTCCGCGCATGGATACATTGCCTTCCAGGTCTACATTAAGTAAAGGAGCCCTTCTTAATACCTGAGAGGCATCTCCTCCCGCATTGGCTACATCTTGATCTGCATTGTAAACAATTTTATCAATTTTGTTTTCAATCAGGTCCTTTTGCCCTTTTACTACTACTTCTTCTAATTCTGTAGACGAGCCAGTTAGTTTTACGTTGCCCAAGTTGGCATCAGGAGTTTTAGGGGTAAGACTTACGTCTCTAGTGATGGTTTCGTAGCCCACAAAAGAAATTAACAGCTTATAATCCCCTGATGGGATATTATTCAGTTTGAAACTGCCATCCTCTTCGGAAATGGTACCGTTTACATCTTTATTGGTTTCGGGGTTTCTTAAAACCACGGAGGCAAAAGATAACGGAGATCCTGTGGTGGCGTCTAATAAAGTACCGGATACTTTACCTTTTATCTGCTGATTGCTAGACGGAGGAGGTCCTTGCTGAGCAAATGCAGTGAGGCAAAAAAATACGGCAATACATGTAAATATATTTCTCATAAAATTAAATAGGTTCTACTTGTAAAACTAAGGAGAATTTGATTGGTTGACTAAAAATGATAAATGGTCAGATAGGAATTAATCTGGAGACTTCGGCAGGGCGAATGGCGGGGGAATGATTCAGAAAGAAGGTTAATGAAAAAGTGGGGTTCTTTATGAATCCCACTTTTTAATAATGTCATCAATAGTAGACAATAAATCGTCTCTGCTTTTCTCTGAAAGCAAATATTTTCGTTCAAATAAACGTATGGCCATTTCATTCATGATAAAATGATTTCTTAAGAAATCAAGTCTATCATTCATATTATCAAGGCCTTTGTATTTATTTCTTTCGGTAGGAGATTCCATAATTAATTCCACCTTGTTCATAAATACATCAGAATCATGAAGCATAACTAAAGCAACTTTTATTGTTAACGCGGCAAATCAATTTTTTGATTTTGGTCATTCAAATGTGCATTTAAATTTCAGAAATTAATAGTTGTATTTGTGGAATTTTTTATTATCACTGAAATGATATATTTAAAAAGAATCGACGTAAAATTATATTTAATTTTTTACAATTGACGGAGCTTTTCTTTCACTTGCCTTCAAAAATCACCAGAGTTTTTTTTAGAAAATCATCTTCAATTTAGCCTACAGTAACTCTTCTTGAGTATAACTGAGACGGATGTAACATAATGCAAGGGCATTTATTTCAAAGTATGGTAATGTTTATTTATATGCTATAAATTAAGTATATGAAAATCACTGAATATTCTCATTAATCTACTTCTTTATGCAAACGTTTGGTTTTTTTGCTATCATTTTCAAACAGATTGTAATAAGTGGGTGGTGAGTGGTTTGAGTGAATTTAAACCTACCTAACTATGAAAAAACTGTTACTACTACTACTATGCTTTGGTGTCATAGGAGCATCCTGGGCTCAGGATAAAACTATTCATGGTAAAGTTACTTCGCAGTCAGACGGCGAGTCTTTACCAGGTGTAAATGTAATCATTAGAGGAACTACAAAAGGAACTACTACTGACTTTCAGGGGAATTATAGTCTGGCGGTGCCAGAAAATGCAGTGTTGGTCTTTTCTTTTATTGGATATGCTACGATTGAAGTTCCTATAGGCAATCGGACTGTGGTTAATGCGGCTCTTTCAGATGATATTACTGAATTGGAAGAGGTGGTAATTACCGGGTATGGATCCATCAGAAAAAAAGATCTTACCAGTGCGCACACTACTGTAGGTGCAGAGCAAATGGAAAAAACGGTAAATACAACCATAGAGCAGGCCATACAAGGGCGGGCGGCTGGGGTGTACGTTACTCAAAACTCTGGCCAGCCAGGGGGAGGCATGTCTATTAATATTAGAGGTGTAAGTTCTATTAATGGAAATACACAACCTTTATATGTTATAGATGGTGTACAGATAGAAGCTGAGCAGGCCTCAGGCCCTCAAAGTTCATCTAACCCTTTATCAGGTCTTAATCCTGCAGATATTGCCTCTATGGAAATTCTTCAAGGGCCTTCGGCCACGGCACTTTATGGCTCTAGAGCTACAAATGGTGTAGTGGTAATTACTACCAAAAGAGGTAAAGCCGGAGATATTAGAATTACTTATGGCTACCAGTTTAGTGTTCAAAGCGAACCTCAAACTCTAGATGTGATGAATTTGAGGCAATATGCTCAGATGGTGAACGAATATCATGAAATAGAAGGCGGAGAAGTGCCAGTGGAGTATTTGGATCCATCTATTTTAGGAGAGGGAACTGATTGGCAAGGTGCTTTATTTGATAAGGCAACTATGAATAAGCACCAGCTTAGCCTGAGCGGAGGTAGTGATAAGACCAAATATTATTTCTCTGGTGAATATATGAATCAGGAGGGTATTGCAATAGGTTCTGGCTTTGAGAGGTATTCATCTCGGTTAAACCTGGATAATCAGGCTAATGACTGGCTATCAATAGGTGTTAATCTGAGTTATAATCAGACCAATGAAAAACTTACCACCAGCCAGGAAAATATAATATCTACGGCCTTACAACTCTCTCCGAATATACCAGTAAGAAACTTTGATGGTACGTATGGAGGTGGAGATGTAGATAATAACCCTGCAGAACAATTTGTGCTACCAAATCCTATTGGTTTGGCTAATATTACAACTAATGATAAACTAAAAAGGCAACTTTTAGGAGGCATTAATGTAACCCTCACATTAATGAAAGGCCTTACATTCAAAAGTAGCCTAAATAGTAACTGGGAAAATAGTGAAGTAACTTATTTTCAGCCTTCCTATCAATTTGGCTCACAAAGGAGGGATTATGCTAATTTGAGTGAGTATACTAATAGCAATACCTATTGGAACTGGAACCAGATGTTGCAATATGTGAAGGTTATTGGTAAACACAATATTAATGTCATGGCCAGTCATGAAGCTCAAAAATCGCACTGGAAAAATGTATCAGCAGGTATATCCGATTTTATAGTAGAAAATATTATAGATCTTAATCTTGGTAATGATGCCACGGCCTCTAATGGCGGAGGGAAAGGTAGTTGGGCTATGGAATCTTATCTGGCAAGGGCTAATTATAATTATGATGATAGGTATTTGTTAATGGCCGCCTTTAGGGCTGATGGCTCTTCTAATTTTGGAGAGAACAATAAGTGGGGCTACTTCCCTTCGTTCTCAGTGGCATGGAGAGTGTCTGAAGAGCGATTTTTTGAATTGCCCATGATCAATGACCTGAGGTTAAGGTATGAAAACGGCCTTACCGGTAATCAGGGCGGAGGAGGATACATATATGGATCTTTGAATGCCATAAATACGCCTTGGGGTACAGGTTTTGCCTTAGCAAGATACCCTAATTCTGATCTTCGTTGGGAAGAGACTAAAACCAATAATTTTGGCTTAGATGTGTCTTTTTTTGATAATCGATTACAAGTAGAATTAGATTATTACATTAAAAAGACCGATAACCTTTTAACGCCGGCAGCCAATCCATCTTATCTAGGGGTGAATGGAACAGGGAGTATTGCTAACCCTTATGTAAACTTAGGTTCGCTGGAAAATAAAGGGTGGACAATTGCTTTAAATACGGTGAACATAGATAACAATGGCTTTACCTGGCAAACTAACCTTAATGTTTCTCATATAAATACTGAGATTACTGCCCTAAGCACTCCTACAGGTTTCTATTCCAGAACATCTTGGTGGATGGATGACTGGACCCAACGAGCTACTGTAGGAGAAGCTCCCTGGTTATTTTATGGATATGTGGTAGATGGCATATTTCAGTCTGTAGATGAAATAGAAGCTAGCGCCATACCAGTGGATAATAATGGTGATAAAATCAAAATCGATCCATCAGGAATATGGGTGGGTGATTATAAATACAGAGATATCAGTGGACCAGACGGTACACCAGACGGAATAATTGACACTTATGATCAAACTTATATTGGTAATCCATGGCCTAAGTTTTTTGCAGGTATTACTAATACCTTTTCATACAAGGGCTTGGAGCTGAGTGTTCTAGTTACTGGTGTTCAAGGGAATGATATTTATAATTATGTAAATAGGGAGAACACCGATCCTAATAATATTAACCTCAGTAGAAACCTGCTGCTAGATGCTATGGATTATGCTAAGATTGGTACAGATGCTGATGGCAATCCTGTATTAGAAAATGTAGGCACCGATATAGCCAGAATCAATCCGAATAGCCTTAATAATAACTTCAACAGGCACACTTCCAGAAACGTAGAAGACGGGTCTTACATAAGAATTAAAAATATCAGCCTAAGTTATAACCTACCTAGTTCCATTATAGGAAAGCAGAAAATAGTACGTGGCGCTCGCGTAACCTTGAGTGCTCAGAATGTGGCAACATTTACCAAATACTCTGGCTATGATCCTGAAGTGGGCTCTTATGTAGGGGCTAATGTAGATGCTGGTAATCAGGCAATTGGTCTTGATAATGGGCGCTACCCGCTTACCCGGATCTATTCTTTGAGTGTAGGAATTGATTTTTAATTGTAAAAGATCAAAAAAATGAAAACTAAGAAAACCTTATATATTCTTTGGGCAGCTATACTATCAATTGGAGTTATGAGCTGTTCTGATGACTTTCTGGAATTACCACCAGAAGCCTCTGTAGTGGACGAAAACTTTTATCAGAATGATAATCAACTGCTGGCTGCTACAGCACCATTGTACAACTTAGGTTGGTTCGATTATAATGATAAAGCTTCTTATAACTTAGGAGATTTTAGGGGTGGCTCTGCTTATAGTGCATATAACGACAGGGAAAATGTGGAGTTCAATACCACAGCTAATACTCCTGAAAATGTGGCCGCCTGGCGAGCTTTTTATAATGTAGTAGCCCAGGCCAACGTAACGATATATAACATCAATCAATTTGCTACAGAGGATGTTTCTGAAGAAATGAAGACCCACTGTATAGCAGAAGCTCGTTTTATGAGAGCACTTGCTTACCGTTACCTTGTGATGAACTGGGAGGAGGTACCGGTTATTGTTGATAATATTAAGATCCTTGATAATCCGTATAATGTGAAGCGTAATACAGTGAGCAGTGTTTGGAAATTTATCACTCATGAATTTAGAGCTGCCGCTAGAGATTTGCCCGAAACACCAAGATTAGAAGGAAGAGTAACTAAATGGGCAGCTGAGGGAATGCTGGCAAGAACTTACTTAACACGAGCCGGAGTTCCTGAAAACTACGGCTTGCAAGAAGAAAGGACCGTAACTCGTGATCAAGCGTTTCTTGATAGCGCTAAGTATTTCGCTGATAGGGTCATCAATCTGAGTGGTGCTAGTCTTTTAACTAATTATGCAGATCTTTTTCGCACACCTTATGATAATAATCCGGAGTCATTATTTTCATTACAGTGGGTTTTTGTAGATGCTAACTCATGGGGAACACAAAATAGTACACCAGCCTATTTAACTCATTATGCTGAGCTTGGTAATAACGGAGACGGCTGGGGAGGTGATAAAGGAGCTACCTTCTGGATGCTCAGCCTTTATGACGGTTTCAATCCTATATCACCATCAGGAGATACGTTGAAAGGACATACGGCAGATGCACGACTAAAGGCCACATTTATGTTGCCAGGGATGGTTTATGATGAATTGGCCTACCAAGATGGGGCTAATGTGAAAGAAGGTTATAAGGTGCCTTTTAATGGAGGAGATGGAGCTAATGCGCTTAATTATGCTGCAGTGAAGAAATACGTGGTGGGTCGGTTAGACCCTGAAGAGGGAACCAAGCAGTTTTATTCACATGACACCTACATGCTACGTTTGGCAGAGATATACTTGATATATGCAGAAGCGGTTCTGGGAAATAATGAATCCACAACAGATGGTACTGCGCTGGAGTATTTTAATCGTATTCATGAAAGAGCCACCAGAGAGCGTGTTACTTCAATAACCTATAAGGATATTTTCGAGGAAAGAGTGAAGGAGTTTGCGATGGAAGGGATGATTTGGTATGACCTGGTTCGTTTACATTATTATAATCCTACGGAGGCATATAAAATTATAGAGTTACAAGATAGAGGCATTTACTTTATTGAACCCAATGAGGTGGATAATCCTACAGAATGGACCATCTATAAGACCCTATGGGATGACAATCGCAGTTTTAATGCTAGTTCTGGAAACTTTAAAATACCACTACCAGCTGTAGAGGTAAGTATAGCACCAAATTTACTGCAAGACCCTGTTCCTTATGATTTTAATGAATAATATGAGATGAAGATTATGAAAACAGTATATATCAATTGGCTCTACATCTGTATGATTCTGTGTGTAAGCACTTTGTACATCGGCTGTTCTGATGATGATGAAGTAAATGGTGGGCAGCCAAGAATAAGATTTGTAAGAATGACTGACCCTGCTTCTTCAGACTCACTTTTAGTGGCCAGCTACCAAAGTAATATGGTGGCTATTATGGGTGAAAATCTGGATAAGACAGTAGAAGTTTGGTTTAATGATAAAAAGGCAGGATTGCTGCCCACCTTCGTTACCAATACCTCCATACTCACTACTATACCTGCAGAGTTACCCGAAGTAATTACTGATCAGCTTAAGCTGATTTTTGATAACGGAGATTCTTTAATGTATGATTTCTCCATAGAGATCAGTGAGCCGGTTTTGAGAAATATGATGAGTGAATATGTAAGTGCAGGAGATACTGCCAGAATAAGAGGACAGTATTTTTATGGGCCGCTTAAGGTTGACTTTTCTGGAGGTGCTACTGGAGAAGTAATTAATATTAATGAAGAAAATACGGTTATAGATGTGATAGTCCCTGAAGGAGCAGAAAAAGGGCCTATTACCATAGAGTCTAGTTTTGGAGTGGGAGAGTCAGGTTTTTGGTTTAGAGATGATAGAAATATTATTATGGGTTCTGAAGAGACCGATTTTAATGGCTGGTGGGGAGGACAGAGCTTTATAGAGGAGAAAGATCCCGTTATTGAGAATATTAATGGAAATTTTGTGCGATTAGACCAAGCAATAGGAGCCTGGGGGTGGATAGAGTTATATACAGGTGAGGGAGGTACCATAGAGCAGGCTACTTCTAATATACCTAAAGATGCTTTTAATTCCCCAAGTAGTTATAGTTTGAAATTTGAGGTATATCCGATTTCAGATATGTCTGGGGCTCAGTTAAGAATGTACATAGGTAATGCTGAAGGTTTAGATGCAGCCAGGCAAAAGAATTACTATATATGGGCTCCAAATTTTAATGTTACTGACAAGTGGCAAACGGTGAGTATACCTTTTAATGAATTTATGCTCAATAATGGTAATCCTGTCTATAATGAAATGGGGTATCAGGTTTCATTTTATTTCACAGGCCCTGTGCCATCTTATCTCAATTTTGGAATGGATAACGTAAGAGTGGTTCCAAACAAGGAATAAATCATTATTAATAGAAATTGACATGAAAAAAGTATTTAGCAATAAAATAGGTCTCATATTGTCATATTTATTTTTGATGGTTTTATTACCCTCATGTGAAGATGATGATGTAGATAATGGTGTAGAGCTTCTTAGCTTTGGACCATCGGGAGTTCGGCATGGAGAACAGGTTCAGTTTATAGGTAATAACTTAGATAGGGTAGATACCGTGGAACTGGCTGGTGACATTATGATACCAAAAGCTGAATTTGTAAGCCAATCTAATGAAGTTATTGAGGTGATTATTCCTAAAGAAACGGAGGAAGGTTATGTCATACTACATACTTCTGAGGGTATGATTACCACTAAAACTAAGCTTAGTTTTAATGTGCCTGTAGAAGTAAGTTCCTTTTCTACTTCTGTTGTAAAGCCAGGGTCTAACATTACATTTAGAGGTAATTACATGAACTGGGTAGAAAGTGTAGTGTTTGCCAGCAATGTCACAGTTACTGATTTTGAAAGTAAAAGCATGACAGAGCTTGTGGTGAAAGTGCCACCTGAGGCTCAGACGGGACTCATCACTTTATATTCTGGGGGTACAGAGCCTGTAACCATCGAGATGGATGAAGAACTAGAAGTAGTATTACCTACTATTAGTTCTATTTCGCCTCTTTCTCTGAAACATGCTGATCACCTCACTGTTACGGGCACGGATTTGGATTTGGTGAGCGGCATTCGTTTTCCTGATGACTCTGTAGTAAGTAATTTTATAAGTCAGTCAGAATCTTCTATAGTTGTAGAGGTGCCAATTACATCTACTAGTGGTAGTATAGAATTGATAATGCCGTCTACAGTAGAGGTAGAAAGCACCGATGAAATAAGTATTATATTGCCAGTAACTACCAGTATAGCTCCCGAATTGGCTGAGTTGGAAGATGATGTTACCATAACCGGTACAGATCTTGACCTCATAAAAAGTATCACCTTCAAAGCTTCAGCGGTAACTATTACAGAGTTTATAAGTAAATCTCCAACACAAATAGTAGTAACTATACCTAAAGATGCGAAGAGTGGGGCGCTTACTTATAAAACGATCAATGATTTTGAAGTGATATCTGAAGTGAATGCTTCGTTAAATGTGTCAGAAGTATATTATGTGTATGACGATGCCCTCAATGCTAATTGGCAGCTTTGGGATGGTTGGGGTACCGAATTGAAAGATGCAGCTAATACAGAACAGCCGAAAACTGGAAGTAGAGCCATTAAAGTTATATATAATAATGATTATGGAGCGATACAATTACACCCAGTTACTGATGTTGATGTTTTTAATAAATTCAACACTATAGTTTTATCTGTATATGGAATGGCAGGAACAGAAGGTAATAGCATGGCTATTGAATTGTTAGACGCTAATGGGGGAAGAGCTGAATCCACTTTTACAGTGAAAGAAGGAGAATATAAAGAGGTAGAAATACCAATTAGTAATTATGCAAGTATAGATCTTACCCAAATTAATGAAGTTTATATTAAAAACTATGGAGTGACTGATAATGCAGTTTACATAGATGATTTTCAATTGAAATAGTTTTTTATTCATAGGAAGTGGTTTGAGGGCGTCTCATTATTTGAGGCGTCCTCTTTTTATTATTAGTTAGTTAATATTAACTGTAGCTTCATAATTCACAATTTATTAATCACTAAAACTGGGGTAATAGTAGGGGTGTAACTTCAGGTAGTAAATCTAAAACCAATTACCAATGAAAAATTTTACACTTTTACTTATTCTTTGTTTTACCCTTTTTAGGTTCTCACTTTCACTTGCTCAGTCTGTGGGAGATTATAATGTCTATTATGGTCATCTGCATAATCATACGAGCTACTCTGATGGTACCGGTACTCCTGTCGATGCTTACACACATGGAAGAGATATAGCGGGGCTTGATTTTATGGGGCTGTCAGAACATGGCATTCAGATGTCTAATTCTGAATGGAACCGATTAAAAAATACGGCTAATGAATACACCGAAACAGGCCGGTTTGTGGCTTTTTGGGGCTTCGAGTGGTCTAGTAACCTTCTTTACGGGCATGTAAGCGTTTTTAATACCAATAATTTAGTGAATGTACTTAATACTTTTTCTTTTTCTGACCTTAAAAAGTGGCTGGACGGACAAGACGGTGTAGCTTTTTTTAACCATCCTGGCAGGGAGGATAATGGAGTGGAATTTGAACATTTTAACACTGCACCTCATGATAAGTTTGTAGGAATGGAGCTATGGAACAAAGGCCGAGGTTTTGAAGAATATTACTATAATGATGGCTATGAGTTGGATGATGAGGGTTTAAGCTACTTTGATGAGGCCTTAACCCGAAATTGGAAGATAGGCGCTTCGGGTTCTCATGATCACCATGGTACCTCTTGGGGTGAGACGGACATGGCCATGGCTATTTTGGCTCCAGAGTTGAGCCGAGAAGCATTATATAGTGCCCTTCAGGCAAAAAGGTTTTATTCTACTGAAGATCGATCATTGGTGCTTTCTTTTCAGCTCGGTGGAGAAGAAATGGGCAGTACTCTTGTTGAAGAGGCTAATCAATTGATTCGAGTGAGAGCTTTTGATGAAGAAGACGAAAAAATAAGTGCAGTGCAGCTGTATAGAAATGGCCTTCTTTTTTATGAATGGGCCCCTAATACCACTTCAGTGGATTTAACTAAAGAAATAACCACATCTGAAAATGAATATTATTACGTAAAAATAACGCAGGAAGATGGAGATGAAGCCATTTCTTCACCGGTTTTTATTGAAGGTAACAATAGCAATAATGCGCCTCAGGTAAAGCTAATATCACCAGAAAAGGATGCGATATATAGCAAAAATGCTTCTATCCACTTATTGGCTGAAGCCAGTGATAACGATGGATTAATCGCTAAGGTTGAATTTTATGATGGAGATAAAAAAATAGGAGAGGATAATAACAGGCCTTATGAATTTGAATGGAACAACGTCTCCATAGGCAATCATTTTGTTACAGCCAGAGCTTTTGATGACCGGGGACTTTCAAAGGCTTCTTTATTATCAAAAATAAAGGTAAAACAGGAAGCGCAAATTCAGCTGACAGCTCAAATATCATCAGGAAAGGATGATGCTGAAGAAGGTTGGAGTACAGTGGTTTATAATAACAGTAGCGATTTGGAGCTTGTATATGATGATTGGTTAACAGGAAATCAAACTATAGGTCTTCGTTTTAATCAGATAGGTATTCCTAATGGAGCAGAAATATTGAATGCCTATGTACAGTTTACTACAGATGAGACATCATCAGAATCTACTCAGGTAACAGTAAAAGGAGAGAAAAGCGGATCACCCCAGCCATTTGAAGGTGAAAATCGAATATCTACAAGGGCAGTTACTTCAGCGCAAGTAACATGGGCTATACCTGCCTGGAACGTGGTGGGAGAGTCAGGTGACAAGCAAAGAACTCCTGATTTGAGTGCTGTTTTGCAAGAAATAATTTCATTGGAAGATTGGAGGTTTAATAATTCAATGGCCTTAATATTAAATGGAAAGGGTAAGAGAATAGCGGAGTCTTATGAGGGAGATGCTTCCGGAGCAGCTAAGTTATTTGTTACTTATACTAATTCACCTCAAAATACTATGGAATTTGTTCAAAGAGAGTCATCTCAGGTCGAGCTATTTCCTAACCCTGTTATCAATACCTTTACTATACAATCAGAGGCGGATGAATTGCAAATTTCAGCTTTTGATTATACACAACACCAGGTAGATTTTGATTTGGAAAAGACAGAGTCAGGCTACATAATTGATGCTACCCATTGGGAAAGAGGTATGTATGTGGTGAAAGTACAAGGCGCTGATGGAATTACTATTTTTAGAGTTTTGAAAAAATAAAACCAATAATATTTCTAGTATAAAATTTTCATACACAGACTGTTATCATAATAGTCTGTGTATTGATTTTAATAAAGGACTTAATAATTTATATTTACCACCCAAAATATAATACTAGAGCCAATTTAGCATGGCTTAATGGATAGGAAGAAGAGAAGTGGTGCTTTCAATTCTTTTATCCTTCAATTTTAGCGTAAACTATTTTTAATAATTTCGCATATCATTTTTTAAGGTGGTGAATGAAAAGTATATCAGCTTTACTCATATATAATGTATTATTTATAGTTACGGTATTTAGTGTTCACGCTCAGGCACCGTTGCCTTATCAGTTTGAATCATTAAATGCTAATGATGGCCTTACCCATGGAGAGGTTAATTGTGTGTTTAAAGACAGGAATGGATTTATCTGGATTGGCACTGGCAATGGCCTTAATCTTTATAATGGATATGCTTTAAAAGTATTTAGAAACAACCCACGAGATTCAACCTCTTTACGAGGAAATCACATAGAAGCTATTTTTGAAGATCCTGAAGGTAAAATTTGGATAAGAACACAACAGGGAATAAGTATCTATGATCCGGTATTGGAGACATTTCATGACTTGGGAGAGGCGGAGCTAAAGAAGTATCGGCTGCCCAATTTAGAAGTGCTGGATATTTCTACTTATAATAGTGATACATACTGGTTTGTAAATAAAAAAGGAGGTATTACCAGTTATAATACTTCTGATAAGCAAACTACCCACCTTACTCCCCCTAAGTTAGCTACTAATGATGTGACTTGTCTGCGCTATAACACTCAAGGAGATGTATGGATTATGCATACCAATGGTGTTTTACAAAAACTAGATAAAAGCAGCCATCAGGTAATAGAGACTTATAAGGATCTTTTTGCTCAGTATGCTAATATGAATATCAATTATGAGTTCATGGTAGACAGTATGGACGATTTATGGATTTACCTCTTAAGTTATGGAAAAGGGGTATATCAATATAACCCCACCAATAAAAGCTTGATTTCTTATAACAAATCGTCTGAAAAGCTGCGATTGAATAACGATTTTGTTATAGATGCAGTGGAGGAGTCGCCAGGCGTAATTTGGCTGGGAACTGACCATGGAGGCATTAATATTATTGATAAACAAAAGAATAAGGTTACATACATTGAGCACCATCCGGAGGTGAACAATAGCCTGTCTCATAACAGTATTTACTGCTTATATAAAGATAGAGATAATATCATCTGGGTAGGAACTTATAAAAATGGCGTTAATTTTTACCATAAGGGTATCAAGCGTTTTCGTCATTATAAAAACCTGGTATCAGAGCCAGGAAGCTTACCTTTTGATGATGTGAATAGGTTTGTTGAAGATCAAAAAGGTAATATTTGGATTGGCACCAATGGAGGAGGCTTACTCTATTTCGATAGAGAAAAAAACACCTTTAAACAATATAAGGCAGATCCAAATGACCCTAAAAGTATTAGCAGCAATGTAATAGTAAGCATGCTGCTGGATAGACAACATACGCTATGGGTAGGTACTTATATGGGAGGTTTAAATACCTATAATGGAGATGATTTCGAGCGTTTTGAGCCTGACGATGATGACGCAGCCAGTATTTCTGATGACAATATTTGGGAGCTTATGGAAGACTCAAAAGGTAATGTGTGGGTCGGCACCTTATCTCATGGCTTAGATAAATATAATCGAGAGAAAAAGGCCTTTGAGCATTTTCAGGTAGACACCTTAAAGACACAAAATTCTTTACACAGTAATTATATTTTAGCACTGGAAGAGGATGATAATGGCAATATTTGGGTTGGAGGTGGAAATGGGATTGATATTTTCAACCCTAAAAGCAAAAAGGTAAGGCACATAGAAAGTGAACCTAAAGACTCTGTAGGCCTGGCTAGTAATACTATTTATTGTTTTCATAAAGATTCTAAAGGGCAAATCTGGGTAGGAACTCAGCAAGGCTTGCATGTATATGGTAAAAAAGGAGCCTTATCTAAGCTGTTTACCACCGTAGATGGTTTACCGCATAATACTATTTTTACTATTCTTGAAGATAATGACCATAACATTTGGGTAAGCACGCCTAACGGTCTCTCACATATTATTGTTAATGAAAATGGCGCGCCGCTTAACGCTCCTAAATTTATCAATTATGATGAAAGTGATGGTTTACAGAGCAAAGTATTTAATGAAAATGCCGCTTTAAAAACAACTGATGGCATGTTGTTTTTTGGAGGGCCTAATGGTTTTAATGTATTTGACCCTGCCGAGATAGAAGTAAATAAAGACATACCAGAAGTAGTTTTTACGGGTTTTCACCTCTTTAACGAAAAGGTAGAAGTAGGTGAAAAGCAGAATGGAAGAATCTTACTCAACAAAGCACTGTCTTATACTGATCAGGTTACCCTAAAGCACTATGAAAATGTGTTTTCTATCGAATTTGCTGCCTTAAATTTTTTGCACCCCGGTAAAAATAAATATCGCTATAAGCTAGAAGGCTTTGATAAGCAATGGCGCGTAACTTCATCTCACCGGGTAACATACACTAACCTTGACCCAGGTAATTATACTTTTAGGGTTCTTGCTTCTAATAATGATGGCTTTTGGAACGAAAAGGGAACTAGTCTGAATATAAAAGTAAGGCCTCCTTTCTGGAAAACAGCTTGGGCATATACTGTTTACACCTTATTAGTTTTGGCTGCGTTATACCTTGGCCGGAAAATGATGCTGAGGAGGGAAAGACTCAAGTTTCAGATAGAACAGGAGCGCCGAGAGGCCAGGCAAATGCATGAGCTTGATTTACTAAAAATCCGCTTTTTCACTAATGTAAGTCATGAGTTTAGAACACCGCTTTCACTTATACTGGCTCCGCTGGAGAAGCTCTTAGGAAGCGGTAAGGACGATATGCAAAGCCGCCAGTTACAGATGATCCATAGAAATGCCAAGAGGTTATTGAACTTGGTGAATCAGTTACTCGATTTCCGGAAGCTAGAGGTAGATACTATAGGCTTACATCCTTCCGAAGGCAATATAGTAAGGTTTGTAGAGGAGTCCGTTAAGTCTTTTTCAGACCTTTCTGAAAATAAGAATATTGAGCTCACTTTTGACAGCACTACCAGTGATTTCTTTGCTTCTTTTGATATGGACAAGCTGGAAAAAGTGTTGTTTAATCTACTTTCTAATGCATTTAAGTTTACCCCCGAAAAAGGAAAAGTACATGTGGAAGTAAGCTCATGGGATAGTGATAAAGACATAGAAGAGCTTAAAGTATTACAAATTCGTATTTCAGACACAGGTATTGGAATTAGTAAGGAGCAACAAAATAAAATTTTCACACGCTTTTTCAGGAGCGATACTCCTGGCAGTGTGCTTAACCAGGGCAGTGGTATAGGTTTAGCTATTACCAAGGAATTTGTAAAAATACATGGCGGTACTATACATGTAGATAGTGAGCTGGGCAAAGGCACTGTGTTTACCGTTCGTATTCCTGTAAAAGTGGTTAGGCAGACTCATCAAGAAGAAAAACCATTAGAAAAGGCTAACCTTAGCGATGTTATCCATGGTATAGCTTCGCATACCCAAGATACTCCTTTGGTGCTATTAGTGGAGGATAATGAAGATTTTCGGTTTTATTTAAAAGATAACCTGGGCGTTCACTTTAAAATATTAGAAGCCCAAAATGGTAAAGAAGGGTGGCAAAAGGCATTGTCTGCACTGCCAGATTTGATAGTGAGTGATCTCTCTATGCCCGAGATGAACGGCATGGAGCTGTGTGAAAAGGTAAAAGCGGATAACCGTACCTCACACATTCCTTTTGTATTGCTTACGGCTCATAGTAATAATGATAAAAAACTGAAAGGGCTCAATGTAGGGGCAGATGATTATATCACTAAGCCATTTAACTTTGAGATATTGCTTTCACGAATAAAAAACCTGATACAACAGCGCCAAGCCATGCAAGAGGCCTTCACTAAGAAAATTACTGTGGAGACCAGCGAAGTAGACATCATATCCTTAGACGACAAGCTGATACAGCAAGCTATTAAAGTAGTAGAGGAAAACATTTCTAATCCCGATCTCTCAGTAGAGATGCTGAGCAGAGAGCTGGGTATGAGCAGAACACACCTCTATAAAAAGATGGTCTCTCTTACCGGCAAAACCCCGGTGGAATTCATCAGAAAAATAAGGCTACAACGTGCCGCCCAATTCTTAAGAAAGAGTCAGCTTACAGTAGCCGAAGTGGCTTACCAGGTAGGCTTCAACAATAGAAAGTACTTTAGTAAATACTTCAAAATGGAGTACGATGTGCTACCATCTACTTACGCAGAACAGCATAATAAATAACAAGGGTAGATTTTTCTATCAGGCAGGGGAAAATGCATCTTAAAACCCTTTAAAGGCTCTGTTAACCATTTGAGCCTACATTTGAAACATTTGATACCCCCTTAAATACACTATTCTTTATACATTGGCTCCTGCAATCGATTGATGATTGCAGGTAATAGCGATACCCACATTATGAGTAAACGATCAATGAAATTAATTAAGTCTAGTGTATTAGTCTTTCTGCTATGTTTCCACCTAGTGTCTTGCACCTCGGTAGACTCTGAAGAAAGTAATTACGAAAAACTATCTGATGGTATTGTATTGAAACTCTCGCCTACTAAAGAGGGAGATGCACAATGCCTAAAAGTGAAAGTGATATCTGATGAAATTATTCAGGTAGCCTCTACTCCTGAGAAGGAAATGCCCGAAGACAAAAGTCTTATTATAGTAAATAAAGAGACTTCTAAAGATTGGGAACTTGTAGAGGAAGAGAACAACCTAATCATCTCCACCAGCAAGCTAAGAGTTAAAATCGATCCTAAAACAGGAGCGGTAGCTTTCTTTGATAAAGAGGGAAATGAAATAGTTAGTGAAGTAAGCGGGGTGACCTCAGAAGAGGATGATTACAAGTTTGTGAAATATTTCAGCACGGATGATAGCGAAGCTTTTTATGGCTTAGGTCAGCATCAGGAAGGAGTAATGAATTATAAAGGATATCAGGTAGATCTCACTCAGTATAACTCTACTGCTGTGGTGCCCTTTGTGGTTTCTAGCAAAGAGTATGGTTTACTATGGGATAATTACTCTATTACTAAATTTGGAGATGTAAGGCCATATAAAGAATTATCAGATTTAACCTTGTATAATAAAGATGGTGAAAAAGATAATCTTACAGCTACATATGGTTTCCTGGATGATAGTAAAAAACCTTTTTTAGTTAGAAATGAAAACAAGATAGCTTATGAGTTTCTGGAAAGTATGGAGCCACTTCCTGAAAATTATGATATGTCTAAAGCCAAAATTGTTTGGGAAGGTGCTATTGAAAGTGACAAAACCGGTAAGCATACTTTTCTTATGCCTGGTGCAGGATATGTGAAAGTATGGATTAACGGAGAATTACTGCTTGATAAATGGCGTGAAGCCTGGAACCCCGGCCCTGCTTTATTTACCTACTCACTGCAGTCGGGGCAAAAACAATCGATTAAAATAGAATGGATTCCTGATGGAGGTGTTTCCTATCTTGCATTAAGGTATTTGCCTCCTGTAGAGGAGCAAATGAAGGATAAATTTGCTTTTGCTTCGGAAGGGGGAGACCTCACCAGCTACTACTTTGTTCATGGAAATAATCTTGATGAGGTAATAAGCGGTTACAGAAAATTAACTGGTTCTGCTCAGGTTATGCCTAAATGGGCCCTTGGATTCTGGCAAAGTAGAGAACGCTACAAAACTCAGGAAGAGGTACTTAATGCGGTAAAAGAATTCAGAAAAAGAAACATTCCTCTTGATAACATTGTGCTAGACTGGTCATACTGGGAAGAAGATCAGTGGGGTAGTCAAAAGTTTGACGCCACGCGTTTCCCTGATCCTAATGGTATGATTAAAGAAATCCATGAGAAATATAATGCTCACTTCATGATTTCTGTTTGGCCTAAATTCTATGAAGGCATTGATAACTATAAATTTTTAGATGAAAAAGGCCTTCTCTATAAAAAGAGTATAGAAGACAGTGTAAAAGACTGGATTGGTCAGGGCTACGTGTCTACTTTCTACGATGCCTATAACCCAGAAGGAAGAAAAGCATTTTGGGAGCTGCTGAGCAAAAATCTATTTTCTAAAGGAGTAGATGCCTGGTGGCTAGATGCTACCGAGCCAGATATTCTTTCTAATGCTACTATTGAGTATAGAAAAGAGTTAATGAACCCCAACCACTTGGGCTCAGCTACTGATTATTTCAATGCTTATTCACTAATGAATGCAAAAGGAATTTATGAAGGGCAAAGGGAGGAGAATCCTAATCAAAGGGTATTTATTTTGACACGTTCGGCTTTTGCAGGGCTGCAGCATTATGGTGCAGCTACCTGGAGTGGTGATATTGCGTCTACCTTTGGTGAAATGGAAAGACAAATACCTGGAGGGCTTAACTTCGGTCTTTCCGGTTTACCTTACTGGACTACAGACATAGGAGGCTTCTTTGTAGAAAACAAATATGACAGACCGGCACCACAAGGCGAAGCCTTAAATGAATGGAGAGAACTCAATGCCAGATGGTATCAGTTCGGAACCTTTACGCCTCTTTATAGAGCACATGGTCAGTTTCCTTACAGAGAAGTATACAACATTGCTCCTGAAAGTCACCCTGCTTATAAGTCAATTGTTTATTATAATAAGCTGAGATACAGGCTTATGCCTTACATCTACTCATTAGCCGGTAAAGTTCACTTTGATGACTACACCATTATGAGAGCTTTAGTGATGGACTTTAATGACGATAAAGAAGTATATGACATCGCTAACCAGTTTATGTTTGGCCCAAGCTTGCTAATCAACCCTGTTACAGAATACAAGGCTACATCCAGAGAGTTATACCTACCTAAGTCAAACGGATGGTATGATCTGTACAGTGGTAAATTCTATGAAGGAGGCCAAACTATGGAAGCTGATGCTCCTTATGAGAGAATGCCGATTTTCGTAAAAGCAGGAGCCATTCTTCCCTTCGGACCGGAGATAGAATATACTACCGAAAAACCTGCTGATCCTATTACACTTTATGTGTACAAAGGAGCCAATGGCAGCTTTGAACTCTATGAAGACGAAAACATTAACTATAACTACGAACAAGGGAGGTTTAGTAAAATCTCATTCAGTTATGAGAATGCTACAAACACCCTTACGATAGGCACGCGCAACGGATCATTTGACGGTATGCTACAGGAGAGAACTTTCCATATCATCGCTATTGATAAGTCAAATGCTAAAGAACTCAATTTTGATCAACAGCCTCAGCAAACTATCCAGTATACTGGAGCAGAGGTGAAGGTTAAAATTTGATACAGGTAATTGAATGCGCCTGAGAAGGCGGTTTTAAATTATAACCCTAATAACTAAACTACAAATTTTTAAAAATTGAAGTGTTCGGATGTACCCAAGCATCCGGGCACGTTGATGAGTCTTTTTAAGCTAACAGCTGCAAACGTTTGTGAACTCACAGTGCTTTGCAGCCAAGTAACAACTTAACTTAAAACACAATGAAAAAAATACTACTTATGTTATTGCTATTTTGCTTTTGTGAAATGGCATATGCCCAGCACACCGTGCGGGGGAAAGTTACAGCAGGAGGCGAGAGCGTACCTGGTGTAAGTGTGGTGGTACAAGGTACTACTAAAGGTACCACCACTGATATCGAAGGTAATTATTCACTTGAGGTAGCCACTGGTAATGAAACACTTGTGTTTTCATTTATTGGCTATGCCACTCAGGAAGTCTCTCTTAATGGAAGAACTCAGATAAATATTAACTTGGAAGAAGACGTTACCGAGCTTCAAGAAGTAGTGGTGATAGGTTACGGTACTCAGAAGAAATCTTTGAATACAGGAGCAAACCTTCAAGTAAAAGGAGAGGACATACAAAGGCTAAGTACTACCAATGCCTTACAAGGAATGCAAGGGCAGTCGGCCGGTGTGCAGATATCCTCCACTTCAGGGCAGCCTGGCGCAGGGTTAAATGTAACTATCAGAGGGCTTGGTACAGTAGGTAACTCATCACCTTTATATGTAGTAGATGGAGTGCTTACTTCTGATATCTCTTATTTAAATCCAGCTGATATTGAGTCAATTGATATATTAAAGGATGCCGCTTCAGCTGCAATCTATGGTTCTCAGGCAGCTAATGGAGTGGTATTAGTTACCACCAAGCAAGGAAGGGCTGGAAGTTCCAGGATTACTTTTGATGCTTACTATGGCGTACAACAAGTGCCAAATAAAATTGACATGCTTAATGCAAAAGAGTATGCCACTATTATGAATGAGCAAGCTATTAACTCTGGTAATTCACCCTATTTTACGCCAGGGGAAATAAATAGTATGGGCTCAGGCACAGACTGGATGGATGAAATGTTTGTGGATGATGCCATTACTGAAAATTACGCGCTAGGGCTCACAGGAGGAAGCGAAAAATCAGTATATTCTTCTTCTTTGTCATACACCTCTCAAGATGGTGTTGTAGGTGGTAAAGATCTTTCATCATATGAGAGATATAGCTTTAGGTTTAATTCAGAGCATGAATTGTTTGATGGTTTACTCACTTTTGGTGAAAATCTAACCTTTTCTTATACCAATGATCATGGTATAGGAGTAGGTGACCAATATAATAACGCATTGCGTTCCGCATTCAATACTAGCCCTTTCGTGCCTATGTATGATAATGATGGTAACTTCTGGGATAACTCAGGTTCTGAGTGGTACTCAGGGGAAGCTAATCCTTATGCACAAATGGTTTATGAAAATCAAAATGATAACAATGATCAGAAGTTATTAGGGAATGTTTATCTTGAAGTAGAGCCTATCAAAAACTTGAAATTCAGAACTAGTTTAGGTGTGGATTATTATGCTTATGAAGATCGGTCGTTTTCACCTGAGTTTCAGTTGTCTTCCTTTACATTTAGCAGAACTGCATCAGTAACTCAATCAATGGGTAAAGGAAAAAGCCTTTTATGGGATAATCTATTGTCATATGATCTTAACCTAAATGATATGCATGATTTCAAGTTTATGCTTGGAACTTCTGCCTATAAATTTTCAGGATCGAATATATATGGAACTAATAAGGACTTAATTCTTAAAGATTTAAAATATGCATGGCTTACAAATGCCACCAATAAAGGAGGAGATGCCATCACTTTAAGTGGAAGTCCGGAAGTTGAAAATAGAAGATTATCCTATTTTGGACGTGTAAGCTATAACTACAAAGAAACCTATATATTCAATGCTACTTTTAGAGCAGATGGCTCTTCTAACTTTGCCAGTGGTCATAGATGGGGATATTTTCCAAGTCTATCAGCAGGGTGGATGGTTACCAACGAAGATTTTTTAGCTGATGCAGATTGGTTAAACTCATTAAAGTTAAGAGCTAGTTGGGGAAGAGTAGGGAATCAAAGCATACCTCCTTTTCAATACCTTGTTCCTATAGTTATAGAAAAGACTAATTATACGTTCGGTGAAGAAGAAGGAGTGCTTACTCCTGGTGCTTATCCAAAGAGGCTTGCTTCCCAAGATATTAAATGGGAAACCTCTGAGCAGACAGATATAGGTTTTGATGCTAGATTAATGTCTGGTAAGCTTAGCGTTAATTTTGATTGGTATCGTAAGGTTACAAAAGACTGGCTAATACCAGCCCCGGTATTAGCAACAGCGGGAGCCCAGGCACCATTTATTAACGGTGGAGATGTGGTTAACAAGGGTATTGAATTAGCCTTATCTTATGGAGATAATGTCGGTGATTTTAACTATAACGTTAGTGTAAACGGAGCTTATAATAAAAATGAAGTTGGAAATATACCTACTTCTGATGGGATAATTCATGGCGAAAAAAATCAACTTTTTGATAACTCCCTAGAGTTTTACAGAGCACAAAGTGGTTATCCGATCGGATATTTTTGGGGTTATGAAACCAATGGTATTTTCCAAAATGAAAGCGAGGTAAGCTCTTATATTTCTAATGAGGGAACACTTATTCAACCTACAGCGCAGCCAGGAGACCTAAGGATTGTAGATCAGAATGGAGATGGAGTTATTAATGAATTAGATAAAACTAAGATAGGAGACCCTAATCCTAATTACACCTTTGGTATCAATTTATCTGCAGATTATAAAGGTTTTGATCTTTCTGTACTTGCTTCAGGAGTAGCAGGCAATCAGATAGTACAATCTTATAGAAACCAGGCCAATCAGTTTTCTAATTATACTACCGCTATATTAGACAGGTGGCATGGAGAAGGTACTTCTAATGATATGCCTCGTGTTACTCAAACTTCTGAGAACTTTACTCGTTTCACAGATCTTTACATCCATGATGGCGACTTTCTTAGAATCAGCAACATAACCCTGGGCTATAATTTTACTGATCTTATCAAAACAGATAAAGTGAAAAAGGCCAGACTTTATTTCTCAGTTTTAAACCTACATACCTTTACAAGATACAGTGGCATGGATCCAGAAGTAGGCTACGGAATAGATGGTAGTGGTGATCAAATAGGAGCCTTTTCTTCGGGTATTGATTTAGGCTACTATCCTAGGCCAAGAACTTATATGGTAGGAGTAAATCTTGAATTTTAAAACATGATCAAAATGAAAAAATTAAATATATACATATTAGCTTTTGCCATGTTTTTGGTAAGCTCTTGCGGAGACTATCTTGATGTGGAGCCAATCACTGATCTCACTGAACAGAATTTTTATCAAACGCCTAATGATGCATACACTGCGCTAGTAGGCTGCTATGATGGATTGCAAGTAGTCTATAATAGAGGAGTAGCTTTACCAGTGGCGGTAACTATATTTTCTGATAACTGTTTTGGTGGTACAGGAAACTCAGATAATTATGATTATCAGCTGTTAGATGAGTTTGATAATAGCAGGTCTCCTAATCAAAATATATTCGATGATACCTGGATTGCTTACTATGCTGCGGTTTATCGTTGTAATACACTACTTCAATACATGGAGCAAATTGATTGGAAAAATAATGAAGATCTCCGTGTTCAATATGAGGCAGAAGCCAGGTTTATCAGAGCGTACTTATATTTTGATATGGTAAGGTTATGGGGTCATATACCTCTTTTATTAGCTCCTTCAACAGAAAATATACCTCAGTCTTCTCCTGATGAAGTTTATAAAGCTATAGCAGATGATTTGAAGTTTGCAGCAGATAACTTAGATGCTATTTCTTATCCAGCTCAAGCTGATGAGGAATTTGGTAGAGTAACTAAGTATGCCGCTGAAGCTTTGATAGGTAGAGTGTATCTTTTTTATACAGGTTACTATAAAAAAACAGATCTGGCAGGAGTAATTACCAAAGCTGAGGCCTTAGCTTATTTGGAAGATGTCATTCAGAATGGAGGCTATTCACTACTGGAAAATTTCTCGGAATTATGGCCAGCAGCTTCTTTAGATCAATATGCAGGTGAACATAATCAAGAAACTATTTTCTCCATAAGGTATACTTACACTAGTGATTATAATGGCAATACAGATGGTAATCACTGGAAGGTTATGTTGGGTATTAGGGAGCAATCCGTTTACCCTTATGGTCAAGGTTGGGGAGCAGCCACTGTTACTCCAGAGTTTTGGAATACTTATGATGAAAATGATACCAGAAGAGAGGCCTCTATAATCTCTATTAAGGATGAAGGAATCAATTTTGAGAAACTAAAAAATCAAAGAGAATATACCGGGTATTATGTGAAAAAGTATAGTCCTATGAGTAATAAAGATGGCTCTAGTGTAGTAGAAGGTTTAGGACAAGGACTATTTCAAATAAGTCAATTTCAGGATTTTGTTGCAATAAGATATGCTGATGTTTTACTAATGGCAGCAGAACTAGGTAGCCCAAATGCTCAGAGCTATTTTGACGAAGTGAGGAGACGAGCCTATCAGGATGACTTCACTACACTCACAGTTACTAAAGATAATATCATTGAAGAAAGAAGGCTTGAGTTAGCTTTTGAAGGTATTCGTTACTGGGATTTATTGCGCCAAGGGGTAAATTATGCTGCACAAAAGCTAGCTACATCTACTACGGTACTAAATGGAGGAAAAGAAACTAAGAAGGTGATTAACCAAAGTGAAATTTTGGAAACGCAAGGCCTGCAGCAAATTCCGAATACTCAAATTACTTTATCAGGAGGGGTTCTAAAGCAAAATACAGGTTGGTAATTCTACACAAAACATTTGATGACATGAAAAATTTCAAAATATTTATCTTTTGCCTGGTACTATTTCCGGCATTGATAATAGCTTGCCAGGACGATTCGAATGACTTGGGCAATACTATAGATAAGAGCACTCTTAAATATGAAATAACTCCGCAACCAGGCAACAATAACATGGTGATACTAAAAAGTTTCACTCCAGATGTTATTCCTTTCTGGAGTACGCCTAATGGAGTCTCACGTGCACTTGTTGACACTGTTTTACTGCCCTTTTCAGGAACTTATAAATTTTGTTATGCAGCTCAGGGGCAAGGAGGTTTAACAGTAGGAGATACTGTTGTCGTAAATGTAGCAACCGACAACCTTGCTTATGTCAGTGGGCCTTTATGGGAGGCCTTAACTGGAGGTGCAGGTAACTCTAAAACATGGATTTTAGATAATGGTAAGTATGGTTTGGGAGTTGGGCCTATATCTTATGCGGATCCTGGAAGAGAACAAGTGTGGGGGAATTATAAGACTAATTGGGATCGTGAGTCTGTTGAAGGACAAACTGAAGAAGATTTGCAGGCTGAAATGACATTCGCTTTAATAGGAGGTGCACAGTTTACTACAGTAAAACCTAATGAACCTGGTGGCAATGAATCAGGAGTGTTTACCTTCAATCCTGATAATCACACTTTGTCAACTAGTGGAGCAACTATTGTGCGGGTAGCCTCTTTTATAGATAATGCATCTAACTGGACGAATGATCTTAATATTTTAGAGCTTACGGAGAATCAGTTGCGTATTGCTGTTTTAAGAACTAACTCTGAAGGTCCTTGGTGGTATATAATGAACTATGTATCTAAAGAGTACGCAGAAAATTATGTGCCAGAGCCTACAGGGCCAGATAAAGGCTTTGATCCGAAATTAAAATCTGGTGAATTATTATCAATGCTTACAGGTGGAGAGGCATCAGGCCGAGTATGGAGACTGGATGGAAAAGGTAATCCTGTAGATTGGATCGTTGGAGGAAACGGATGGACATCAAAGGCATCAGATTCCTATGATTGGGGGTGGAATGATAATTGGGCCGCTGCTGCTGCTAATTCATGGATAAGGTTTGAGCAATATGACGGAAATCAGACCTATACCTTAAGCCAGAAAGGTGTTATTACCACAAGCAGCTTCACTATTGATGAAACTAACAATGAAATTACCCTTGGAGGAGCTAACACTCTTATTCAGGATGGAGGTAATGGTAGTAGTATAAATCCAACCACTAATGTGATTAAAGTAGTGAAAGCATTCCCCGACTCTTATACAGAGGATGGAATATGGTTTGGTACAAAATATAAGAGTGAGAAAGACGAATGGGTAGCTTTCCACTATGTGTTAGAGTAATGATTTCTTATGCGTAAATATCATTTGCCTACCGTGAATCGCTTTAAGGAGTGATTATTTAAAATGATGGAATCAGAAAAACTACAATGTACCAAGCGAAATAATGGGTATGTGGTAGTTGTTGAAGCCGTCATTTCAGCAGCAAACTGATTAAAGATTATAGTTTAATCATATAAGGGTTGAATGTCCGGGTTAATGTTATCCGGGCATTCATATTTTTTTAATCTGATCACTAAAAAGTAATAAAGTGGCTCATTCGTATCACAAACTAATTTTTGTAAGCTTACTTCTGATAGCATTTAGTTGCAAGCGAGAAAGTAATTCTAATCGGTCAGTCATTGACTTTGATCAAAACTGGCGATTTTCTTTGGCAGACAGCACGCTAGATGCCAGCAAACCGAACTTTACAGATTCTACCTGGCGCCAGTTAGACCTTCCTCACGATTGGAGCATAGAAGGAAAGTTTGATAAGGAAAATCCTGCCGGAGTAGGTGGAGGAGCACTTCCAGGAGGCATCGGCTGGTATAGAAAGACTTTTCAGTTAGATAAGACCGATTCTGCTAAGCTTGTGTTTATTGATTTCGATGGAATATACTCTAATGGTGAGGTATGGATCAATGGTGAATATTTAGGAAAAAGGCCGAATGGCTATATCTCATACAGGTATGAGCTTACACCACATCTGCATTATGGAGATCAGGAAAACGTAGTTGCTGTAAAGGTAAATAATGATCAGCAACCGAATAGTAGATGGTACTCAGGGTCTGGTATTTATAGAAATGTATGGTTAGTTAAAACAAACAAAACCTTTGTAGATCAATGGGGTACGCAGGTGACCACTCCTCAGGTGTCTTCAGACTCAGCATTAGTAGTCCTTAATATCAGTATTCAAAATAGATCTGCTTCACAAAAAGTAACTATTGCTAATAAGGTAGTTTCTGAAGATGGTCAAACCATAGCTTCGGGATCATTAGAAAAAGAATTAAAAGCTGGTGACAATCAGCTTAGTACTGAAATTTCAGTAAAACAACCTCATTTATGGTCTGTAGATGATCCATTTATGTATAAAGTAGTCACTACTATAGAGCATGAAGGTAAAGTCATAGACGAATATTCAACTCCACTAGGTATCAGATATTTTAATTTTGATGCGAAAAAAGGATTTACGCTCAATGGTGAGCCTCTTAAAATAAGAGGGGTTTGTAACCATCATGATCTGGGCGCTCTCGGAGCTGCTGTGAATGTAAGAGCGATGGAGAGACAGCTGGAAATCATGAAGGGAATGGGAGTTAATGGAATTCGTACTGCGCATAACCCGCCAGCACCAGAGTTACTGCAGCTATGTGATAGCATGGGCTTTATAGTAATGGATGAAGCCTTTGATATGTGGGCTAAGAAAAAATCAGAATATGACTATGCTTCTGTTTGGGATGAGTGGCATAAGCAAGACCTTGAAGATTTAATAAAACGGGATAGAAACCATCCCAGTATATTTATTTGGAGTATTGGTAATGAAATATTAGAGCAGTTTGACAGCACAGGAACAACCATAGCCAAAGAGCTGGCCGATATAGTTAAATCTTTAGACGAAACGCGCCCTATTACCTCAGCGCTTAATGATCCACAGCCTAAAAATAATATTTACCTTTCAGGAGCATTAGATCTTGTGGGCTTCAATTATCATCATCAGGATTATGAGCCTTTCCCAGAGAACTTCCCGGGAGAGAAGTTTATAGCTACTGAAACTACTTCAGCTCTAGCTACCAGAGGTCATTATGATATGCCTTCAGATAGTATTAGAAGATGGCCGATTCGTTGGGATTTGGAGTTTACGGAAGGTAATGCTGATAATACCGTTTCTGCTTATGATAATGTAAGTGCACCTTGGGGTTCTACTCATGAAGAAACACTAAAAATCATTGAAAAGCATGATTACCTGTCCGGTATGTACATATGGACTGGCTTTGATTACATAGGAGAGCCTACTCCGTATACCTGGCCCTCTCGTAGCTCTTATTTTGGAGTGGTAGATCTGGCCGGTTTCCCTAAGGACACATATTATCTGTACAAAAGTGAGTGGACTGAAGATTCTGTTTTGCATGTATTTCCTCACTGGAATTGGGAAGAAGGTAAAACCATAGATGTATGGTCTTATTATAATCATGCTGATGAAGCCGAGTTATTTTTAAACGGTGAGAGTAAAGGAGTAAGGAAAAAACAAGGAGATGATATGCACGTGATGTGGAGGCTAAACTATGAGCCTGGTGTAGTAAAAGTAGTGACCAGAAAAGACGGTGAGGTGGTAATGACCAAGGAAGTAAATACTGCCGGTAAACCAGCAAGAGTAAAGTTAGAAGTAGATAGAGCAGATATTAAGGCTGATGGTAAGGATCTAGCTTTTGTAACCGTAAGTATTTTAGACAAAGAAGGAAATGTAGTGCCCGATGCTGATAATCAGGTGAAGTTTTCATTGGAGGGAAAAGGAAAGATAGTAGGTGTTGATAATGGAGATCCTACCAGTATGGAGTCATTTAAGTCAGAGCAAAGAAAGGCTTTTCATGGATTGGCCTTGGCCATAATACAATCTACTTCGGAGGCCGGAAGTGTTAATATAACAGCCTCGGTGGAGGGCTTGGAAAGTGCTAGCCTTAACATAACTACTAAATAAAACAGGAAAGCTCTCTCAGCAATGGGAGAGCTTATTTTTAATGTAACAGGTGTCATTAGCTTGATGAACACCTTTGGAGTTACAACTCATGGGGATAGGACTGAAGCAAAACCTCTCAGCTCAGAAATTAATTAATCTTCCAAGGATTAATACCCACCAAAAAATCAGTAAGACGGATCGGTTAAGATGAAAAGAGAAATCAGTTTTATCTCCTCAATGTAAATTGAATTTTGACAATAATGAGACGAATATTAGTTGGGATTGTAATAGCAGTGAGCGTTGCAATAGTTTCAGCAGCGAGGGCACAACAAGATGTTTTTCAACCTCCAGAGCGAGGTTTTACTAGTTGGCTGCCAGCTCCTAGTTGGGAGCATGGCTTGCTAACAGGTAATGGAACTATGGGAGCTTTGGTATTTGGCAATCCTCATGAAGAAACCATTATTTTAAGTCATGGACAGCTTTTTTTGCCAAAAGAAAAATCTAAAGAGCTCTTTGATCAATCTTCCCGAATGGAAGAAATAAAGCAGCTGATCAAAGCAGGTAATTATGAAGAAGCGGCCCAAATTCCTGTTGATATCAGAAAAGCAGAGGGGTATGCTGATGAAAGAGATCCCTTTATTCCTGCTTTTGATCTTAAAATCACTCAAGAAGCGGCTAATATTAGTAAATATCAGAGGTCTACTGATTTTGTGACAGGTGAGGCTAAAACCACATGGATTGATGATTTAGGTACATTTGATCGCAGAGTTTTTGTCTCCAGAGCGGATAGTGTCATCGTACTTTCCATTACTTCTGATCATCCGATAAACTGTACAATAGGCTTTAAAAACAGGCCAGTAAATTGGGATCAATGGGCCTTTGTAGGGGAACATATTGATGCCATGAGCGCCCGTGCTAGCGAAAAATGGCTTACATATAAAAGTAATTTTAAAAAGGAATATAAAGGCAGTATTAAGTCATATGAAGGGGTAGGTAAGCTTATCTTGAAAGGAGGATCAAGTGAAGTGCGCGGTAATGATTTAGTAATAAAAGAGGCAGAAGAAGTGCTTTTACTCATAAAGATTGACCTTAATTATAGTAAACAGCAAGGCATTACAGCGGCACTAAAAAATGCGATCAATAACTTAAAACCAGAATATCAATATTTGCTGGATAGACATACCTCTATCCAGGGAAATATATTTTCTAGAACGAAACTAGATCTACACAGCAGTAAAGAGACCAAAAGTCTGCACACAGAGGAGTTGCTTTTAAATGCAGCACAAAGTGGAGTTTCACCGGCCTTGATAGAAAAGGTTTTTGATGCTGGGAGATACAATATTATTAGTAGTACGGGGGCTAATCCTCCTAATCTACAAGGCCTATGGTCGGGCACCTGGACGGCGCCTTGGGCAGCAGACTATACTCATGATGGCAACTTACCTTCTGCCATGGCTTCTTTGATGTCCGGAAATATGCCAGAGCTGATGTCTGTCTATGTTAATTATATGGAAAGGTATACACCAGACTTTGAGCATAATGCCGAGAGACTTTTTGATGCCAGGGGAGTTGTGCTTCCTGCTCATACCTCCACTTCGGGGTGGCCTACTGACTTTAGTGAAACTTGGTGCCTCACGCTGTGGACAGGTGGTGCTGGCTGGGCTGCTGATATAATGTATAATTATTATTTATATACTGGAGATGAAACCTACTTAAAAGAACACGCTTACCCATGGATGAAGAAAGTGGCTTGGTTTTACGAAGATTTTTTAACTGAGAAGAAGGATGGGAAGTATTTATTTAATCCATCATATTCACCCGAAAATAATCCTGCAAACCACAGTTCGCAAGCAGCCATTAATGCCACCATGGATGTGATGATTGCAAAGCAACTATTACGAAATGCAATAACAGCAGGGCGAGTATTAGGAGAGGATAAAAAGCAGCTTAAAAAGTGGGAAACTATGCTAAAAAGTATGCCTAACTACACAGTCAATGAAGAGGGCGTACTGGCAGAGTGGCTATCACCTGAACTAGAAGATAACTACAGGCACAGGCATGTTTCTCAGCTCTATTCTTTGTATAACTACATGGATCCTGATATTTTGAATAAACCTATTCTAAAAGAAGGAGCAGAGAAATTAATAGAGAAAAAACTTGAGTTTAGAGAAGAGGAAGGAGGAGGAGAAATGGCCTTTGGATTGGTGCAGCTAGGCCTTAGTGCAGCTCACTTAAAAGATGCAGAAAAGGCCTATGATGCTGTAAAATGGCTTTCTTCTAAATATTGGTCATCAGGAATGGGCTCCTTCCATAATGTAGGAAACCTCTTAAATACAGATATAAGTGGGGGCCTGCCAGCGGTGATCATTGAAATGCTCGTGTATGCTGAGCAAGGAAATATTTCCCTGCTTCCTGCTTTGCCAGCAGAGTGGACCGATGGGGAGCTGTCTGGAGTACTGTTAAGAGGGCAGGTGGAGTTGAGAGAAATGAGCTGGAATAAGAAAAAAATTATTGTTGAACTTTTCTCTGAAGTGGAGCAGAAGGTGACTTTAGATTTTCCTGGTGAAATAGCGTCTGTGCAGGAGGCCGGAAACAAGGGAAAAAGGATTAAGCCAGAGCAAATACAATTAAACTTACCTAAAAAGAAAGTAGTGAAGATTGAAGTGTCACTTAATTGAAATAGGATTATTTTAAAGCTCTTGAGTATTAATATTTTTTTATAATATATAATCTGAACATTTTTTTATAATATAATATTTCTTATTGAAGGTTACTTTGGACTTGATTGTTGGGATAAAGCAAAAAATAATTTCAATAATAATGACAAAGCTGAAAATTTTAGCCCTGTTTGTAAGTATAAGTGTTATCATGGGGGCATGTGGTTCTTCTGTAGAGAAAGAAACTAGTGAATGGAATAAGAATAAGGCAAGAGTAGAGTCCTTGTCAAAAGAGTATCCGATACTTAAAGATGCGTTAGCTCAAGATCTAGCTAGAGCACAGGAGGCATTTGATAAAGCCTCAGAAATAGCTGATGAGAAAGAAAAAATAAAGGCAATGCAAGAGGCTAACTCTTTGATAGAGGAGAAGGATAGGTCTCAAGGAACTTTTGAGGTAAAGTTTAGACTTATTTATCCTATTCATAAAGTATTAAACTTTAAAAAAGCAGTAAAACAAACCGAGAGCTCTTTTACTGATTTAGAAACAATAGAGGATTCATATTTCACAGAGAAAACGGTTTATTTCTTAAAAGGAGCAGAAGAGAAAATACAAAAGGCAAAAGCTTTTTCATCAGAAGGTTATACTTCTGATACAGAATTCTTAAAAGCTATGGAAGCTTTAACGGATGAGTTAAAGGAAACTAATAACAAACTTATTAGCTATCATGAAGAGTATGAAGGAAAGAAAAAGGCAGACCGAATGGCAGCAAAAGAGAAAATGGACTCTGTGAAAGCTCAAAGTGAGCCTGCTCATGTTCATGCTTCTGATGATCATAGCTCATCTAAAGAAATAGCAAAAATCAAATGTTCTAAATGTGGTACCATGCATGATGCTTCAGCTACTAAGTGTTCTAGCTGTGGTGCTATTTTAAAGAGTAAGTGATATGGGATGGTTTGATAGTTTGAAAAATGAGTTAATAGATATTATTGAATGGCTGGATGACTCTAATGATACCCTGGTACATAGGTTTGAGAGACATGACAATGAGATCAAAAATGGAGCTCAATTAATTGTTAGAGAAAGTCAAGCGGCTGTATTTGTCGATCAAGGTGAATATGCGGATGTATTTACTCCTGGCCGTCACGAACTAAGTACAAGTAACCTCCCAATTCTAAGTACTTTAAAAGGATGGAAGTATGGTTTCGATAGTCCTTTTAAATCAGAAGTATACTTTGTTAGTACTAAACGCATGATCGACTTGGGTTGGGGTACACCTAACCCAGTCATGATGAGGGATCAAGACTTTGGAGTAGTAAGAGCGCGTGCATTTGGTAACTTTTCCATTAGAATAGTTGAACCTAAGAAATTCTTAAGTGAAGTCGCAGGAACTAATTCAGGGTATAAGACTGAGGATATTCAGGATTTTTTAAGAAGCATAATTGTGTCAGGATTTTCAGATGCATTGGCTGAAGCTAAAATTCCCGTGTTAGACGTTGCTGCTAAGTATGACGAGTTGTCTGCAGTCTGTAATGAGAAATTGAAAGCAAAATTTAATGAGTTCGGTTTAGACTTACTTGATTTTGTAATAGAGAATATCTCATTGCCAGAAGAAGTAGAGAGAATGATTGATAAGAGAACCAGTATGGGAGCTGTAGGGGAAAATAATTTTAACAGTTTTCAAATGGGAAAATCATTAGAGGATGCGGCTAATAACCCGGGTGCGGGAGTTTCTGATGCTGTAGGCATGGGTTTAGGTTTTGGTATGGCCAATAATTTAATGAATAATCAGCAATATCAAAATTCATCAAATGGAGGGTCTACACCACCGCCATTCAATGAAAAGAAGTATTTTGTGATATTAAACGGAAGTCAAAACGGACCTTATCCTGTATCTCAGATAAAGGAATATATCAAGCAAGGAAATGTGAATAGAGATACGATGGTATGGGCTGAGGGTATGGCTAATTGGGATCAGGCTGGAAAGATAGGAGAGTTCTCTTCTGACTTTGGAGCGATGCCACCACCACCTCCGCCAATGTCTTAATAGATCATTTAAATTAATTACTTGAAGAAGAGGTTGCATCGAAATTAGTTTGATCAGCCTCTTTTTTTATGTCTTTAGCAGTCTCGAAACAAATGACTCCCTCGTTTGTGCATTTTACCTCGCATCGATCCTTTCTATAAAGGATAATTTAGTAAGTAATACTAAAAATATGAACCCTGAGTAAAATGAATAAAATATTTCTTATGGTTGCTGTTATGTTTTTTGCAGTCGTTTCTATAGCTCAAGCTCAGAAGTTTGAAGGGCTAGCAGAAACCCCTCCTATGGGGTGGAATAGCTGGAATAAATTTGCATGTGATGTCAATGAAAACTTAATAAAAGAAACAGCCGATGCCATGGTATCTACCGGAATGAAAGATGATGGCTATACCTATATTGTTATCGATGATTGCTGGCATGGTGAGCGTGATAGTCTCGGTTTTATACATGCCAATAAAGAACGATTTCCTTCTGGTATGAAAGCCTTGGTGGATTATGTCCATTCTAAAGGCTTAAAATTTGGTATTTATTCGGATGCAGGCTGGCAAACCTGTGGAGGTAAGCCTGGCAGTAGAGGAAGAGAATATCAGGATGCTCAAACTTATGCCAGCTGGGGAGTAGATTACCTTAAATATGACTGGTGTAATACAGAAGATCTTTCTGCTAAAGGAGCCTACTTAACCATGAGGGATGCTTTGTTCGAGGCAGGCAGACCTATTGTATTCAGTATGTGTGAATGGGGTACTTATAATCCTTGGGAGTGGGGTGAACCTATCGCACATTTATGGAGAACCACAGGAGATATTTATAGCTGCTTTGATTGTGAGTATGATCATGGAGATTGGTCTTCGTGGGGAGTTTTGCAAATACTGGATATGCAGGAAGGGCTAAGGAAATATGCAGGCCCCGGTCATTGGAATGATCCCGATATGATGGAAGTAGGTAATGGTATGTCAACAAATGAAGATCAGGCTCACTTTTCTATGTGGGCGATGCTAGCGGCTCCACTAATAGCAGGCAATGACTTAAGAAATATGAGTGACGAAACGAAAAGTATTCTCACCAATAGAGATGTTATCGCCGTTAATCAAGACCCTTTAGGAATTCAAGGATTTAAATATCAGATGAAAGATAGTGTTTCAGTTTGGTTCAAGCCATTGAAGGATAATCAATGGGCAGTTTGCTTTTTAAATAGAAGCAGAGAGGAAAAAAAGGCGGAATTTGATTGGGAACATGAAAAGGTAATAGATGAAATTAATCATTTATCGCCAGGATTTTCTAAAAATGAATATAGCTTGATAAACCTTTGGAATAAAAAAGACAAAACTTCTACAAAGAACAAATTAAAAGCTAACCTAAAGGGGCATAGCGTATTAATGTATAGATTAGAAAAGAAGAGGTAATCTAACCAAGGTGATTTTTCCATTCAAAAGAATTTCATTTTGATTCATAAGTTCATGATTATTATCTTGTGCGATTATTAAAATTTAAAATGAAAGGAAAAGCATTATTTACACTTGTATTCCTAGTTCTGGGATGTAAACCTGCAACGAGAATTACTGTAGAGACTTTAAAGGAAAATCAACCTCTGATAGAAACTGAAGCATTAATAAAAGAGTTGGCTTCCGATGCGTTTAATGGTAGGAAATCAGGTCATCCTGATTTTGAATTAGCCATGAACTATACAGAGGCTTACTTTAAGAAAGAAGGAGTTAAGCCATATTTTGCCGATAGCTATAGAGATACTTTTCTCATAAAAGGTAAGTCTACAGCTAATATTGTAGCTTTTATTGGAGATAAGACTAAGGATAAAAAGTATGTGCTTATTGGCGCTCATTTGGATCACTTAGGTCCTTCCCCTAGTCGCACAGATACGGTCTATAATGGAGCTAATGATAATGCTAGTGGAGTTACCGCAGTGTTGCAAATGTCTAAAGAGTTAAATAAATATAAGTTCGATTATAATATTATTATTGCTTTATTTGGTGCTGAAGAGGCAGGGTTGGCAGGCTCTAAACATTTAGCCAAAAGGCTGAAACAAGAGAGGATTGATTTGGCTTATATGCTCAATTTTGAAATGCTGGGTAAAACCCTGACTTCAGGAACAGATGAGGTTTACATGACTGGTTTTAATAAATCCGACTGTGCTGCTAAAATGAATGAAATCGCTGGTAAAGAATTTGTGAAATTTCTGCCGGTGGCTTCTACCTATGGCTTATTCAGAAGATCAGATAATTATGCCTTTTACAAAGAATTCAATATTCCTAGTCATACCTTTTCAACGTTTGACTTTGAAAATTACAAGTATTACCATGAAGAAGGAGATGAGGTAAGCGAATTGGATTTAGAAAATATGAATACTATAATTCACAGCGCTACTTACGTTATCATTAAAATGCTTCAAAGTAAAATAGAACCTACTTTAGCTGTTTCTCAGAAATAAAATAACCCCAGGCAATGAAAATGCCTGGGTATTTTTACATGAATATCTCTTTTAAAAGAGGCTTTAAATCTGCTAATTGAGTAATTACCTTACCTCCACGAAACTCTATGAAGTACTGTACCTGTAAGTTAACGGTAGAGCCTTCATTGTCAGCGGATAACCTGAAATCCCCTCTGTATCCGATAATTGGCTTCTCTAATGCAGCCGCAAAGCCAATCTCTGCCGCGGTGCCACTATCTACATCTACTCCATCAAGAATAGCCACTACACCGCTGCATTCACGTATAGCCTCAGCATTATTGGCGCCTATTACTTTATTAAGTTCAGCCCATTTTTGCTTTTTCTCAGGTCCATAAGGCATATCCATAACGGGTTGCATCAGCTCACGAGAGGTCAGTTTCCATGGATCAAGAATTTCATATCCCTGCTCTTCTATGGTTGGGATAATATTGCCATACATAAAAGCTCTTCCCGCTTCAGAAAAGCCTAAAGGGGAGGCAACGTATATTTTTTTTGACATAGTCTATATCAATATTACTTAATTTTAGTTCAAAGGTATATAAAATCACAGATACCTTAATTCTTCAGAAGTACGTATAAAGGAGTGATTATTGTCAGTTTTTACCACAAAGAAGTAAAGTGCATCTTAGAAAAGACATATGATATCTGGAGAATACTGAATGTCTATTGATTTTAATTGAGGTGTTTTTGGCAATAACTAACCATAACTTTGTGTATATATGTAGCGCTTGTATAGTTAATGGTTAAACCAGCTTTCAATGCATAGGAAAGAATTTTTAAGGAATATTATAACAGGAATAGCGGGAATGACAACTTTATCAGCTTTCAATAAGTTTACCTCAGGCTTAGCAGAACAAGATTTTATAATGCCTGTATTGTTCATAGGTCATGGTTCACCTATGAATGGAATAGAAGATAATGAATTTTCTAGGAGATGGACAGCTATGGCTAATGAAGTTCCGGAGCCGAAAGCGGTGTTAGTGGTATCTGCCCATTGGTATACAAAAGGAACCAAAATTACCGCAATGGATTTCCCTCCAACCATACACGATTTTGGAGGATTTCCTAAAGAACTTTTTCAGGTGCAGTATCCTGCTCCTGGTCATCCCCAACTCGCGAATGAAACAGTTGATTTGTTAAAATCTACTCAGGTAGAGCTCGATCATGACTGGGGCTTAGACCATGGAACCTGGACAGTGGTAAGACACATGTATCCAGATGCTAAAATACCAGTATTGCAGCTCAGTATTGATTATAGTAAAGGAGCTCAGTATCATTATGAATTGGCTAAGGAGCTTTATGCTTTAAGAAAAAAGGGAGTACTCATTATCGGTAGTGGCAATATGGTTCATAACCTGAGAATGGTGGCCTGGGATAAAATTAATGATACTTACGGATATGACTGGGCACTGGAGTTAAATGACACCTTTAAATCACTCATTACTTCAGGAGACCATAAGCCTTTGATAAAATATCAATCCTTAGGTAGAGCTGCAAGTTTGGCCATTCCTACCCCAGATCACTATTTACCACTGATCTACACCCTAGGTCTCAAAACAGATAAGGATAAGATCGCATTTTTTAATGACAGAGCAGTTGCTGGCTCCCTCACAATGACTTCCGTTAAGGTTGGCTAATTCCGATGTAATGTTTCTATATTGATGTTTTAGGTGAAATTATTATAACACAAAAATACATCAAATGGCTTATTTAACATTTCATCTCCCTTTTTGCAACATATAAACTCCTTCTCTAGTTATATTTTCTGCATTTTTGAGAACTATATTAACTGTTAACAAATTTATAACTCATGAATATTTTTACACGATTTTCAAGGGCGGTTTTGCTATTATGCATGGCGGCCTGTACTACTATTGAAACTACGGAAGTAGCCGAAAGTGAGGATATCAAAAATCCTTTGATGCGGCATGAAAAAGAGATAGACGATCTTATTAGCAAAATGACGTTAAAGGAGAAAGTGGGTATGATTCATGCCAGTTCTTCATTTACTTCCGGAGGAGTAGAGCGGTTAGGGATCCCCGAACTTACTATGTCTGACGGCCCTCATGGAGTAAGGCCAGAGCATGGTCGAGACTGGGCTTTGGATAATGAAGGGACTGATTCTGCCACCTATCTTCCTGCAAGTATTACCTTAGCATCTACCTGGAACCCTGAATTAGGCTATGCTTATGGTGAAGTGCTGGGGGCCGAGGCTAACAAAAGGGGTAAAGATGTTATTCTAGGACCAGGTATAAATATTATGAGAACGCCACTGAATGGCCGTAATTTTGAATATCAAAGTGAAGATCCTTATCTGGTTTCTAAAATGGCGGTAGGCTATATCAGAGGGGTGCAAGATCAAGGAGTGGCAGCTTCTTTGAAACATTATGTTGCGAATAATCAGGAAATAAAAAGATCATCTATAAATGTGGAGATGAGCGAGAGGGCTCTTAGAGAGATCTATTTACCAGGGTTTGAAGCAGCTGTGAAACAGGGCAATGTTTACACTGTGATGGGGTCTTATAATAAGTTTAGAGGTCAGTTTGTAACCCATAATGAATATCTTATAAATGATGTGTTAAAAGATGAGTGGGGCTTTAAAGGTTTGGTAATGAGTGACTGGGGGGCTGTTCATGATACAAAGCAAGCATTGGAAAATGGTACTGATCTGGAAATGGGTACTGATCTTAGTCAAATGCCTAATATTGATTACTCTAAATTCTTCATGGCAGATACTGTTATTGCTTTAGTAGAAAATAAAAGTATAGATGAAGCATTAATTGATGATAAAGTGCGTCGTATCCTTCGGGTTATGTATGCTACTCACATGTTTAATAAAAGACCGGAGGGCAGCTTCAATACCTCTGCTCATCAGGAAACAGCTGAAAAAGTGGCTGAAGAAGGAATTGTATTATTAAAAAATGATGGATTCTTGCCTTTAAGTAAAGAGGTGAAGAAGATTGCTGTAATAGGTGCTAATGCTGATTATGATATGGCTATGGGAGGAGGTAGCAGCCAAGTAAGAGCCAAACATGAAGTTACAGCATTAAAGGGTATTAAGGCGCTTGTAGGAGCTGATATAGAGATTACTTATGCTCCAGGCTTCGAGATTTCTAAAGAAGAAAAAGTAAATGAGGCATTAGTGGCTGAGGCCGTAAAAGCAGCAGAAGAGGCCGATTATGTGATATATGTAGGTGGCTGGAATCATGGATTTGGAGTAGAGTGGAACGATGGTAAGTATGACATGGAAAGTGTAGATAAACCAAGTTTGAAAATGCCTGTTCAGCAAGATGAGTTGATAATGAAAATAACTAAAGCCAACCCTAAAACTGTGGTAGTTTTAATGGGGGGAGGAGCTATGGAGGTAAGTCAATGGTTAGCCAATGTACCTGCAGTATTGTTTGCTGGGTATCCCGGGATGGAAGGAGGAACGGCTCTAGCTAAAATATTATTTGGAGATGCTAACCCTTCTGGAAAACTCACTTTTACGTTTCCTAAATCTTTAGAAGATTCACCAGCTCATGCTTTGGGTGAATATCCAGGTGACGCTGATACCTTAAATGTTCATTATAACGAAGGAGTTTTTGTGGGGTACAGATATAATGATACTTATAAAGTAGTACCACAATTTGCCTTTGGTCATGGCTTGTCTTACACTACTTTTGAGGTTAGCGACTTGAAACTATCTAAGACGGGTAACACGGTTATGGCAAATGTTAAAGTGACTAATACTGGGGATAAAGAGGGAGCCGAAGTAGTACAGGTGTATGTACATGATGTAGAGTCATCTGTAAAAAGACCAGTTAAAGAGTTAAAGGCTTTTGAGAAAGTATTCTTAAAATCAGGAGAGAGTAAGAATATTACTTTTGAGTTGAATGAAGATGCCTTTAAATATTATGATGAAGCCAAACATGGATGGATTTTAGAAGCAGGAAATTTTGAAATATGGGTAGGTAGAGCTTCTGATGATATTCTGCTTAAGGATACTATTACTCTGTGAAAAACTAGTATTCCTTAAAATTAGGATTAAACAAAAGAGAGGTCACTACTAATGATAGAGTGACCTCTTTATTTTTACAAGATATTATAAATTAGTAATTGTATAAGTATCGCCTTCTTTTTTAATCTTAAGGTAATCTACTATAGTACCTTTATCAGAAGATAAAAAGTAACTGCTATAACTAATGCTTTCGTTGGCATCAATTCCATTCGCGAAAATCGTATAATCAACCCTGTCCACTGAGTTTTGTAGTTTTACTTTTATGGTATAGTCACCATCTTTGAAGTGACTCTGAATAGATACAGTTTCGAAGCTAGAATAATAGACAGAAGGATCTATTTGATTTTCACCTTGATAGAGATATAGATCTAAATTAGCATCCTCTATTGCTTTTTGAGATGATCCGCCAGTTTCCCATTCGAGATCAATATCCAAACCTTGAGAATTTTTGATAACATTATCAGGTAATTTTTCTTCTGATTCTCCGCACGAAAAAAATAAAAAGGTGGTTGCAATTGCTAGTAATGAAAAATACTTCATGATTTTAATTTGTAATGAGTTTTAAAAATAAAAGCAGATCTAGGTGATTTAAGTTATTCAGATTAAATTGATGCAGGAATTCTTCCTTCATTAGCTTCAAATCTTTGCTTTCTGCCAATTAAGAAGTTCTCTGCATAGTTGTCGATAGCTCTTTTGTTGATTCTTTCTTCTGCTATTTGTTTTATTTCTTCAGCTTTCTCAAACTCTGACATCATGGTATAGGCCAGAAACATATTGTTGTAGATAGCCTCAGTTACTTTTTTGTTGATTCTTGACTTCTTATCTTCTAAGTCACTTTCATTAAGTGCTGTTTGCCACATGGAGATAGCCTCTAACATAGCTGAATTAAAATCTGCACTGAATACAATGTCATTTTCTGAAATTTTGTCTAGAGCCACTTTAGCTTTTTCCCATGCCTCATCAAGGTCAGCGTATTCGAATTTTTTAAACTTTTTTACCGTCAAAAACTCAGTGTACAACGGTTCTTTATGATAGCTGAAGTTTGTGGAAATTGTACTCTGCAACTCTGAGATATATTGTCCAAGCATTTTTTTTCTAAGTTCAGCCTGTACACTGTTATAACTTTCACTCCACCATGAGTTTAATGCTGAAGAAGATTGAAATTCTCTACTTCTATATTGTGACGGGCTGTTTGAATTGGCTACAAATTGCGCAAAATATGGATCTACTTCATCAGGTAAAGTTATTTCTACATATACAGGGAATTTATATTCAAAGGTAAGGTAGTAATAGGTCACAGAGATTTCTTTGTCATCTCTCTTTTCTTTTCGAGTAACTGACTCATACTTAGTATCACCTTTGTAGTATGATTCTAATTTGGCTAACACCTTTAACCCTTCATCATTAGTCTTTTCTAAATGGCTTATTTCTGAAGCACTTTTGAGTCGATTAGTGATTTCAGTTCTACTTTCACTAGATGGAATAGCGCCAAGACTTGTTCTTACATGATATTTGGTAATTCCTTCAGGTAATGGTTTTGAAGGTAGCTGTGTGTATAAGATTTTAGTCTTTTGCTTGTCAATATTTTGTGCTTGTGCATGGTAACTAAAAATAAAAAGACACGTAATAGTAAAAAATACCGATCTCATAGATTAATACCGTTTAATGTAATAAATGTTTAAGAGTTCAAAAGCTTAATCAACACCCGTTAATAATGTGACTAAACTTTTGTTTAATTGGATGAATTGAGACTATGTAACAGGGTGATAAATTTTCTTGCCGAGGTATGGTGTAATATAAAAGGTGATTAATTAATGAATTCGATGTTAAAATTCTAATCATTAATTATCTTATTTAGGTGAAATCACCTAATAAACTTAAAAAAAAAGCCCTATTTTTAAGTTGAAGTTCCTAAAAAGGTTGAAAAATATAATCTTTGAATGGATGTAAGTATTTGGTTGTTTTGTTAAAAAAATACTTTTAAAAGTTAATTCAATTTTGAGGTGTCTGATTCGGCATTAGAGGAGGTTAGTGGAACCGTCCTCTAAGTTTATTTGGGAAATATTGCCTAGTTATGAGTTAAGTAAAATAGCCTTGAGTCCTCCTTTAATGCTACTTACTTTTGTATAGCCTTGTTGAGTGAGGTATTTAGCAGCTTGTCTGCTTCTACGGCCTGATTCGCAGTGAATAATAATTTCGTGATCCTTGTTACTGGGGAGTTTATTTAAGTATTGAGGCAGTTCGCCTAGCGGATAATTCGTTACTCCAATATTGTTCTCATCGTATTCCCAGCATTCTCTTACATCAATTATCAGAATACTGCTGTCATTTTTTACTCTCTCTTTATATTCCGTTACCTCTATTTCTTTCATTGAGCTTGTTTGAAAATTTTTATGGATCGTGTGTTGTTTTGCGAATGGATCTGTAATATATAAATGCCTGCAGGCAATTGGTTTATGTTTAGAAGATGCTTTTCATTTGAAATATCTTCGATTAAAAAATCTTTCCTTACTCCTCTGATGTCTGTTAGGTTGATATCCTGATAATTTCCTTCAAGAATATATTCCCCATTAGATGGGTTAGGGTAAACTTTAATGTTTTTAATATCTGGCTTTTCTATACCTGTTGTAGTGCCTTTAAACTCACCGAAAACAGGTCTAATCATTAAGCTGCCGGATACCAGACTGTTTTGTAGCCAAGTGCCATCCAGATTATAATATATTTTATCTCCGGTGTCAGTATTTCTATCCAGCCCTACACCTAGTTTTCCATTAGAGTTTTGTAAATAGCCTACATAGAAGGTGCCGCTGATATTTATTTTTGTCCCAAGGCTGTATCTGGTAAATTTATTTCTTCCCGTATTACTAATTGATTGCGAGGTTTTTACCCTCAGGGTTCCCGGCTTGCCATTATTGTCATCCCATACGCATAAAAATATGTTTCTGCCAATAGGTGAAGTACCCAAATAGGGAAAGTACATATCTATGTGAGTGATACTGTCACTGACCGATTCTGGCATTGTGAATTTATATGCAAGAAAGTCTCCTGAAAAGTTGAGGCCAGCTCCCGCTTCAGCTTGTCCATCATCGTACGCATAGTAATCTTTTAGAGCCAGCCTAACATGAGTAGTATCATTATGTCTGAAATCTATCGGGGAAAAAACTTCAGGAACATAGTCACCCACCACATCCTCACCAGATGTTAAATTATCGGATGCATTAATTACTAGCTCTAGATCCATGAAAACGGAGTCTGAAGCGGTATCTATATCGCCTTCGTTTAATTGAAGCTCACTTACTGGAGCTGTAATAGATACAGTTTCTTGTGGGTATAATATACTGTTGGTTATGTCGCTGCTATTGTCAAACTTAGTAATACTGCTCAATGAGTCTTTGTAACTAACTACATCTAGGTAAAGCTCGTAAACGTATGGCTGCCTTCTCGGCAGGTTATCTACATCTATGTCTTCAGGGTTATCCAGGTTATAGAGCGAAAAACTAATATCTGAGAAATATTCGTTAGAAAAATGGTTTATGGGCACTGCCTGATAATCTCCCATGAGTGAGTATGGTTGTGAACTAATGGATCGATCTGGGTAGCTGGTGTCTTCGGCATTTAGGCTTCGGCCCTTATTCATATATACATAATCAATGTTCCATATATCGAAGATGCCTGATTGACGACCATTAGCAATGAATTGAAACTGAAACTGATCATAAAAATAATCTTCGTCATCTACTTTTAATACTACCTGATGGAATGATAAACTGTCTCTAGTCAATTCTTCTCCTGCTGGCCATATTGTATTCCATATACCATTAACATCTTTAAACAATAGACTAATGTCATCATTTTCTTCAGGAGCTTCTCCATAGCCGGCATATTGATAGTAGAAACTAAGGTAAACATTATCTGATACAGTGAGCCCACTTAAATCTATTGGTTTGCTTGCTAGGGTATCAGTAATGCCAAAGCTATTAGTGTTAGTTGAATACGGAGCTCCAGAACCACTTAGTCCATCAAAAGTGGCCACACCAATGCTCGGAGGGTTAACGCCCATGCCATTATTTACAAATACGCCGTTAGTGTACCATAAGCTATCAGAGGGGGTATTGTCAGAAAAAGAAAAATCATCCCAGAAGGGAAGGTTAAGAGGGGTATCTTCCTGCTGCCTTGCTGTTGAATGGCTTTTTTTATTAACGGCGGGTTTAGAAACTTCAGGTAAAGGAAAATAAGATATTTGTGCGTGTACTGCCTGATAACATAAGGTTACTAATGATATTAGACATATGACTTTACCTGAAATCTTAAACATAGTTTATGGGTTAGTTTCTGTCATTTATTATTCAACAGTTGTTTCTGCAGGTGATATCCAAATGTCTATTTCGTCTCCTACATTTACTTGTGAGCCGGCAAAAGGCTCTTGTTTTGTGACTATGGCCTTCATTCCTGTAGTGTCTCCTTCAAGAGCTATTAAGCCAATTTTCAAGTTAGATCCCAAAATAACAAATGTTGCATCTTCTAGTTCACTTCCTACTATATTAGGGGCTTTAAACATAGAAGTTCCTGAGCCGTTGCCTACAATCAGGTCTATAACTGATCCTTTGGGTATTCTATCTTCTTTTTCAATTTTCTCACCATTCATCTGCATGTCCAGAACTAGGTTGTGAAACTGGCTCGGCTGGTATATTATTTCGCCTCTTTTTAATTCATTACTTTTCAGTACGGCCTCTGCATTGAGCAGTGATCTGTCTACCAAATCAGGTACAGGCACAGTAGGAGGGCTCACTCTATTTATAGAGATGAATATTTTCCTGTTTTCTTTTACCTTACTGCCTGGCTTAGGATATTGCTTTACAATGGTCAGGGGCGGATAATCTTCTGAAAAGGTTGAGTCGTTTACCTCATACCTCAAATTTCTTTTAGTCAAAAAATCATCTATTTCATCCATACTTATACCATCCAGATTAGGTACAGTTATCGATTCTCCCTGATTAGTATAACTAGGCAGATACATATAAAAGAAGGCCAGAGTACCGCCAAGAAGCAGGATGGCTACAATTACAAGATGAATTAAAAAATCCTTTAATGATTTTTGTTGTACTTTCATTCTACATTTATGAATAAACTAAACGTTCAAACTTAATCAATTCTTATAAAGAGATAAAATTAAATTTTATTGATAGTTATGGGTTATAATTATTACTTAGTCTTTGTGATGATTCATATTTTTCTAACGCAAGCTCTATAAGCTTAGTAAGCAGCGGTGTAAACTCTAAGCCACGTTCTTTCCACATCATCGGAAACATGCTGGAGTTAGTGAAGCCTGGTATGGTATTAATCTCATTGATTATGATTTCTCCATTTTTCTTTAGAAAAAGATCTACTCTTGCAAAGTCTTCGCAGGCTAAGGCTTTATAGCTTTGGATTGATAGCTTTTGAATATTCGCAGCAATTTCTTCACTTACTTGCGCTGGGATCTGAAGCTTGGCTGCTTCTGGATCGAGATATTTAGCATCATAAGTGTAAAATTCATAGTCACTGCTTACCACTATTTCTCCAGGAAAAGTAGCTTGGGGATCATCATTACCCATTACGGCACACTCCAATTCTCTGCCTTCTACAAATTCTTCAAAAATCACGGTTTTGTCAAATTTGAAAATATCTTCTAAAGCATGCTTAAATTTCTCTTCGCTAGTTACTTTATGAACTCCTACTGAAGATCCCAAGTTGGCTGCTTTCGCCATGAAAGGAGATTGTAGTCTATCTGTTATTTCTCTATATGAGATCAGATGTTTTTCGTTATAACTATAAGATATGTAATTACTTACGGGGATATTGGCAGCCTCTAAAAGTCTTTTTGAATATAATTTATTCATTGAGACGGATGATCCTAATACGCCAGTACCTACAAAGGGTAGGTTTACGGCTTCAAGCATACCTTGAATACTTCCATCTTCTCCGTCAGTACCATGCAATACAGGAAAAACAATATCTGGTAAGATACTTTTACCACCATTAATATGATAGAATCCTTTTCTTGTGGGGTCTAGTATGAGAAGGAGCTGGTCAGATTCATGATAGTCTCCGTTGATCTGATCGGTTAAATACCATTTACCATCTGTAGAAATGTAAATGAATATGGTCTCAAAAGCCGATTTATCAAGAAATTCGGCTACATTTTTAGCAGAGTTGATAGATATTTTATGTTCAACGGATTTACCTCCAAATATGACGGCAACAGACTTTTTAGTATTCATAAATTTAGAATTGGCATCAAAGGCCAAAGATAAAGATATCTAAGAGATAGTTGTTTATCGCTGAATCATAATTCTGTTTATATCGGTAAATGATTCGCTTTTGACTTTAATTAAATAAATTCCGCTGGAAAAAGAAGATAGATCAATGGTGTATGTCTGATTGAGCGTGTTATCAAAGCTCTTCTCTGCCATTATTTTTCCATTTGTACTGTAAATGATAATATCTACTTTTTGCTTATAATCAAGGTCGAATGGTTGATAAAAAGTTCCTCTTGAAGGATTTGGATAAGGTTTGTGTACTCCCTTTATATGCTGGTCAGTAACAAAAATATTGATATCATCTAGGTAAACATTACTGCCTTGTTTCCCAGAGCTAACAAAGGCAAGTCTAACCCCTTGTTGCCCCAGATATTGGTTAAGGTTGATGTTGAATGTTTGCCAATTATCCTTATCTGGAGCTCCTGAAAAACCTCCATTAATTAAATCATTATAAGATACTGAAAGAAGTATATCTTCATAGGTGGTGCCACAGTCTGTACTACCTAGCACGGTAACTAAGCTGCCATCATTTTCACTGTATGAGGCGGCTAGGTCAAATGAAAGATGAGCCGTGTTGAAGCCTTCAAAAATAAGCGCAGGGCTTGTTAGCCAGCCTTCGGTTTTATTAGGTTCATTGTTCGTGGCTTTCAGACGTAAAGCAATATTATTGTCTAAGCTATCAATAGTCCAAGTGTTGGTGTTTTTAGACTCACTAGTAATGAGCCAGAGACTTTCTTCGAAAGTTTCAAAATTTTCTTTTATGGGTATGTAGTCATAACTTCCATCTATGTAAAAAGTAAGGTTTTTGCTGCTGTTAAGAGGATTGTTGTCTAATTCTTCATTGGGGTTCTTTACGAGTATTTCTAAAGAATGCTCTCCTTTTGACAAACCAGGAAGGTCTTGGTACATAACTTTGGTGGCATTAGGAAGTAAAGAGTCGTTGTTAGTCATTACCCAATGGAAATTTTGAACTTCATCATTATCTAAGATATATTGCCAATCAAAGGAAGCAATAGCCTCCGTGCCCTGATTTCTAACAATAAATTCCAGATCAGAGGTACTGCATGCTACAGGCGCTGGTGATACTATGTATTCAAGAGCGATGTCAGTTTTTTTAGTATCATCAAATTCAATATCATCTATGTACAGCCTGGAGCCGTTGGCATTAATAGCAATAAAGGAGATGCTGATTTTTTGACCTCTGTATGCCTCTAGGTCTACAGCCTCGTATTTCCAATCTGATGCATTAGTCGGGTCAAACTTATCATATGATTTTAAATCATTTCCTACTTTATAATAAACAGTGTCAGCGTTATCTATTGCATCTCCACAATAAGGGTTGACGGTAACTAAGAGCCCTTCCTTTCCTGACTTAGATAAGCCGCCATAAGCCACTGCAAATTTCAATACGGCTACCGGTGACTCAGAAATATCTATGGAAGGGGATTTTAAAATATCAACAGCTCCGTTTTCATAATTAAAGAAATCAATACCTAGAGCTCGGTTGGACGATGTTTCTTTTGGTGCGTTGACCAGTTGCCAGGTTATATGCTCGTCAGGATTTTCTATAGTCCAGTTTGCTGGGAAAGTATTAAAGTCTATGTTAAAAGGAAGTTCTGCTTCTTCAGGCTTAGTGACCAGTATTTCTGCTATATTATTACTATTATCATTATCTGATAAGCCGTTTACTTGTGTGATTTCAAACTCGAAATTGTAGGTGCCTGGAAAACCGTAAGTGTATGTGCTGAAACTTACAGTGGTCATGGCTAATGGAGCAAGATTGATTCCATATGTTCTAGTTTCAACTACGCTACCGTTTACTTTTAATGATATTTTGGCGGAAGTGATGGTATTATTTCCATAGTTCCTTATTTCAAGTGTAGGAACTGATGTGTCTGCACAATCTGCTGTTTCGGGTGTTATAATTTTCCTAATACCAAGGTTGTTACTTACAATAACGGGCTCGACTAGACCTAGTGAGTTTTTTAAACTAGCCCGGCGAGGGCTGTTTTCCATCACTATTCTAATACGCTCCTTTTGTCCTTTGGTGAACAAGTTCATACAGGCATCGCTGGTATAGTCCATGTAGTTTTCATACATATCTCTGGAACCACATGATTCTAATACTCCACTTGGGCAGGAGTTAGTAGAGTTTTGCTGTGTGGGTGTATCACTCACATAGTCTGTGCCTGAACAGCTTGTATTATCACCCCAAATATGTCTAAGGCCTAGGTAGTGGCCTATTTCGTGCGTGGCAGTTCTTCCTAGGTCGTAATTACCCGCTAAGCTGGAAGTTGGGTGTTTATCCTTCGATCCGAAGGCAAGATAGTCAATAACTACTCCATCAGTGGCTCTGTCAGTGCTTTCATTTTCTATGCCACTAAGGCCTGAATCAGGAAACTGGGCGTAGCCTAGAAAGTTGCCTTCAATGTCAGTCACCCATATGTTCAGGTAATCTTCAGCCGGCCAGTAGCTTAATCTTTTGAGGGCCACATTTTCTCCTGTAAACCATTCTTTTTGATGGCCATTAACCCTAACTATTCCGTTAGTGGGTAATCCTTCAGGGTCTCTTTTTGCTAAAGCAAATTGAATTTCCGTATCAGCCGCTACTGATTGGAATACTGACGGGGTATTAGCGGCATCGGCATTGCGCCTTCTGTAGTCTTCATTGAGAACATCTATCTGGGAGATAATTTGTTCATCGGTTATGTTACCTTTTTCTCCTAAAGCGCTGCCATTATGAATGACATGAACCACTACAGGAATAGTGATTATCTCCGCCATTTGTCTTCCTTGAGAGGAATTTTTAGCCTCTCTCAAAGAAATAACCTTCTTACTCATCCATTCTTCAAATTCTACCTTTTCCTTGGTAGGGTTTGGGCTGGTCATTTTCTCATAAACTGGAGTAGCACATCGCTGTGCTACGGCATGAGTATTAACTAGAAGAGAAATGAATAGAAGGCATGCCCACCGAGTGCAGCCCAAGGACAATATTAGGTTTAGGGTTTTCAGTTTTATGTCCGTTTAGTTAAGCTAGGTTATCAGGCAATTTGGCGTTAGGGTCATCCGGTCTGGTGATATTTACAGCTTCCACTGACTTCACCTGAGGCACTACCTTTCTTATAGCTTCTTCTACTCCCGCTTTCAATGTCATAGTAGACATAGGGCATGAACCACAAGCGCCGAGTAACTCTAGCGTTACTACCAAATCATCACTAACATCAAGCAACTTCACATTACCTCCATCGGTTTTTAAGTAGGGCCTAATATTATCAAGAGCAGTATCTATCTGCTCTTTTATCTCATCCATTGTAAGTGAGTTAGCGGTTTCCATTGAGGGTTATTATACTTTAAATTCTACCGTTTTTGTTTCTTTTACTGTAGCATTTCTAATAGCTACTTGTCTGGCTACAGACTCAGCTAGCGCAGTAAATGCTTCTTTTGTTTTACCTTCTTTAAGCACAGCAGGATATCCATTATCACCGCTTTCTCTTATGCTTTGTACAATAGGTATCTGGCCGATTAAAGGAACATCAAATTTGTCTGATAAGTTCTGTCCTCCTCCTTCTCCAAAGATATAATACTTATTATCAGGCAACTCCTCAGGTGTAAAATAAGCCATATTTTCAACTATACCTAATATGGGTACGTTAATTTGAGGCTGCCTAAACATAGTAAGTCCTTTTTTTGCATCTGCCAATGCTACTTTTTGTGGGGTAGTCACTATCACAGCACCCGTTACTGGTACGGTCTGTACCAAAGTGAGGTGTATGTCACTAGTTCCTGGAGGTAAGTCTATAAGTAAATAATCAAGTTCACCCCAATCAGTATCCCCTATAAATTGCTTTAGGGCAGAGCTGGCCATGGGGCCTCTCCATACTACTGCATTGTCGGCAGGGGCTAAAAAGCCAATAGAGATGAGTTTTACGCCATATTGCTCCAAAGGAACAATTATATTTTTACCATTTACCTGTTTTACAGAAGGCTGTTCATGTTCACAGTTGAACATGGTAGGTACTGATGGGCCATAAATATCAGCATCAATAATACCTACTTTGGCTCCTTCCTGAGCCAATGCTACGGCCAGGTTAGAGGTTACCGTTGATTTTCCTACTCCTCCTTTACCTGAAGCTACCGCTATAATGTTTTTTACGTTGGGTAGTAGTGGCGCACTGTTACGAGTAGTTGTTACATTAGAAGACATCTGAATGTCTACCTTTATATCAGGATTAACAAGTTCGTGTATGGCATCTACACAGTTTTTCCTGATCAGCTCCTTAAGTGGACATGCTGGAGTGGTAAGTACTACTGTAAACTTTACAGCATCACTAAACACTTCAATATCCTGTATCATATTTAAGGAAACGAGATCCTTTTTAATGTCAGGATCATCTACCGTAGAAAGTGCTTTGATTATGTCTGATTTATCAAATTTCATGTGTTTCCGTCCCTTCTGAAAATCAATATTAAATTTTAGTCTGCAATTTAGGTCATATCTTTTGCTTTTTCAGTTTTTGGACTAACAATTTCCGTTATCAACCTATTGAAATAAAATTATGTATAACTGCCTGTAGGTTGCAGACTCTCTTCACAAAAAATTATCTTTGTAAAAAAATAAAAGCCATTGATTTCAGAAGCGACAATACAAGCAGTTAAGGACAGAGTAGAGATTGAAGATGTGATTTCGGATTATGTTTCGCTGAAACGCAAGGGGCAGAATCTCTGGGCATGTTGTCCTTTTCATGGAGAAAAAACGCCTTCTTTTACGGTTTCTCCTTCTAAGGGAATTTATAAATGTTTTGGTTGTGGAAAAGCAGGCGATGCCATCTCATTTGTAGAGGAGCATGATGGATTGAATTACCTGGAAGTAATTAGATACCTGGCTAATAAATATGGTATAGAGGTAGTAGAAGAAGCGCAAACAGATGAGCAAATACAATCTCAAAATGAGAGAGATAGCCTGTTTATAGTACTTAATTATGCTAAAGATTACTTTCAGGAGACTCTGAAGAAAACAGATGAGGGGCGCTCCATAGGTTTAAGCTATTTTAAAGAAAGGGGCTTCAATGAAAAGACCATAGATAAGTTTGATCTTGGTTATAGTGTAGACAAATGGGATGCCTTTAGCAAAGCAGCCAAATCAAAAGCATACAGCGAAGATGTGCTGGAAAAGGCAGGGCTGATTATAAAGAAAGAAGATAAAAAATATGACCGTTTTAGAGGTCGTGTTATTTTTCCCATCCATAGTATATCAGGAAAAGTTATAGCTTTTGGAGCACGTACTTTAAAGAAGGACGCTAAGCCTAAGTACCTTAACTCTCCAGAAACAGAAGTTTACCATAAAAGTGAGATTTTATATGGTATTCATCAGGCCAAGCAAAGCATTAAGCAGCTGGATAATTGTTATCTGGTAGAAGGTTATACTGACGTGATTTCTTTGCATCAGTCTGACATCTCCAATGTGGTGGCTTCGTCAGGAACTTCACTTACTGATGATCAAATAAAGCTTGTTCATCGATTTACAAAAAATATAACAGTTCTTTTTGATGGTGACCCTGCAGGTCTCAAGGCATCTTTACGAGGTATTGATATGATCTTACAGGCGGGCATGAATGTAAGGGTCGTCATATTTCCTGAAGGAGAAGATCCGGATAGCTATTCGCGTAAGCTGGGGACGTCGGATTTTAAGAAATTCTTGGAGGAAAATACTAAAGATGTAATTTCCTTTAAAGCAGCATTATTGGCTAAAGAGGCAGCAAGAGATCCTTTAAAGAAAGCTGAGTCGATAAAAGAGATCGTAGGCAGTATTGCCAAAATGCCTGACCCAATTGTTAGATCAGTTTACGTGAAGGAGACCTCAAACAAAATGGGTATTGAGGAATCTGTTCTTTTTTCCGAGCTCAATAAAATATTAATAGGAGATAGGCGTAAAAAGGATAAGAAGGATTTTCAGAAGGGAGATCAGCATGATGTACTTCATACGGTAATAGAAGAAAAGACTCCTACCGGGGTAGACCCAAAAGAAAGCCTGGCTGCTCAGGAAAGGGAGAGTATTCGTATTCTTTTAAACTATGGTTTCAATGAAATAGAAGAAGAGTATCATTTATATAATTATTTATTAGAACAGCTGGAAGAGGTTGAGTTTATTACTCCTATTTATAAAGAGATTCTGGAAGAATTTAAAAAAGAGCTCGCTAATGGTAAAGTGGTAGACGGACAGTATTTTATTCAGAACGGATCTCCGGAAGTAAAAAAGTTAGTAGTAGACCTTATTAGTGAAAGGCATGAAATAAGTAATAACTGGAATGATAAGTACGAGATTTTTGTGCCGAGAGAAAATGATATACTAGAAAATGTAGTGTTTACTAATGTTTTGAGGTTAAAGTTTAGAGTGATTCAGCAACTAGTTATAGATAACTTGGCCAAAATGAAGGAGGCAAAAGATGCAGAAACCGAAGAGTATCATTTTAAAATTCATGCAGAACTAAAAAAGTCAGAAATGGAGATAGCTAAGTCTCTGGGCATCGTTATAACGAGATAATTAGTCACTTAAAAAAATATTCATATGAAAAGCGTTGCAGTATTTTGTGCTTCCAGTTTAGGTAAAAATAAAATATATGAAGAGACGGCTATAGCCTTAGGAAATAAAATAGCAACCAAAGGCATGCGGTTAGTATATGGTGGGGCCAAAGTAGGTCTTATGGGAGCCGTGGCTAATGGAGCCTTACAAAATGGAGGGAAAGTTATAGGTGTAATCCCTGGCTTTTTGAGAACCAAAGAAGTAGCTCATGAAGGACTTACTGAGCTGATTTTGACGGAGACTATGCAAGAGCGAAAAACAAAGATGCATGAGCTCAGTGATTCTGTGATTACCTTGCCGGGAGGCTTTGGTACTATGGAAGAAATGTTTGAGATGCTTACTTGGGGGCAATTAGGGATGCATAAGAAGCCCATGGGCTTGCTAAATATTGATGGCTATTATAATTCACTAGTTACTTTGATTAACGATATGGTTACGAAGGGATTACTTAAAGAAGTGAACAGAGAAATGCTTTTAGTGAGTGAAGATATTGATGATTTATTAGCTCAGATGCAGGCATATAAAGCCCCTGAAGTAGAAAAGTGGATCACTAAAGATAAGGCCTGATAGGTAGAATAATTTGGGCTATGTAAAATTAGTTTATATAAAATCAACCATTTCCTAATATTAAGTTAATTACGAACGGCATTAAATTTAATTTTGTTGAAGAGTTGTTAACTTTTTTAACAGGGTGAAAAAACATACTTTTGCCTTGAAACATAGCAGTAGGATGAGTCAAGATAGTATAAAGCTTAATAGTATAGAAGAGGCCATTGAAGATGTTAAAAATGGCAAAGTAATTATAGTGGTAGATGATGAGGATCGGGAAAATGAAGGAGATTTTGTGTGTGCAGCAGAGTGCATTACTCCCGAGATCGTTAACTTCATGGCTACCCATGGCAGAGGTTTAATCTGCGTGCCACTAGATGAAGCAAGGTGTGAGCATTTGGGATTAGAGTTGATGGTGGGAAGAAACACTGCGGCTTTTGAAACACCATTTACTGTTTCAGTAGACCTGATCGGTCATGGCTGCACCACAGGAATATCTGCTCATGACAGGTTTAAAACCATAAAAGCATTAATAGATCCTGAAACTAATCCTAAAGAATTAGGTAAACCAGGACATATATTTCCCTTAATGGCTAAGCAGGGTGGAGTGCTTAGGAGAGCAGGACACACAGAAGCCGCTATAGATTTTGCGCGCCTGGCAGGTTTTAGACCAGGAGGTGTTTTAGTAGAAATTATGAACGAAGATGGTTCTATGGCCAGGCTCCCTGATTTAGTTAAGGTGGCTGAAAAATTCGATCTAAAATTAGTTTCTATAAAAGATCTGATAGAATATCGAGTTAAAAAAGAAAGCCTTATAAAAAAGGAAGTTGATAACGTAAACATGCCTACTGATTATGGAGATTTCAAGTTGGTGGCCTATCAGCAAACCAATACCGGAGATAATCACCTGGCGCTTATAAAAGGCAGCTGGGAACCTGATGAGCCCGTCTTGGTAAGAGTTCATTCTTCTTGTGTTACAGGCGATATTTTCGGTTCTTGCCGATGTGATTGTGGTGGTCAGCTACATGCAGCCATGCAATTGGTAGAGAAGGAAGGTAAAGGCGTGGTGCTCTATATGAATCAGGAAGGACGTGGAATAGGTTTGGTAAATAAACTCAAAGCCTATAAATTACAAGAAGAGGGTCTGGATACGGTAGAAGCTAACCTCAAGCTGGGATTTGAAATGGATCAGAGAGATTATGGTGTAGGAGCCCAGATATTGAGAGACTTAAATATTCAAAAAATTCGTTTGATCTCTAATAACCCAAAGAAAAGAGTAGGACTGATTGGTTATGGCTTAGAGATAGTGGAGAACGTAGCGGTGGAGATTCCTCCCAACATCCATAATCAGGCTTATTTACAGACGAAACGAGATAAAATGGGACATCAAATTTTAAAGAATACCAATAAATAGTGAAAGCCACGAGATCATTTCTCATAGTATGTTTTATATGTAGCTTTTTTGCCCTGCAGGCACAGGATTTCCCTTCAGAAATTTGGCATGAAGGTAAAATAGTGCTTCTCGAAGGCGATACGCTGAGAGGATTGGTAAAATATAATTTGGAGAGTGATCTCATTCAATTTACTGGCAACAACAAAACTATAAAAGCCTATACTGGGCGTAAGTTGTTGTTCTTTGAGATTTATGATGAAACGGTAGAAAGATATCGCCAGTTTTTTTCTATCCCATATAGCTTAAATGGAGACTACAAAGTCCCCATCATGTTTGAGGTACTAGTGAGGGGTGAGGAGCTATCGCTATTATGTCGAGAAGCTGTAGAATATCAGATGAGATCTTACCCTTATTCTATGGGAGGCACCTATTCTTCCTATGTACTAGTTTATACTTATTACTTTCTTCGCCCTGATGGCACCATTATTAAGTATAGTGGTAAAAAGAAAGACCTACTCTATATTATGAAAGAGAAGCAATCTGTAATGAAGGAATACATCAAAGAAAGTAAAATAGATGTAGATAATCGTTCGGATTTAGCTAAAACATTAATTTATTACAATTCACTTTTCGATAAAACCTAAAAAGGCTGTTTAAATGAACAAACCACTTATTCTGGTGTCTAATGACGATGGCATCACCTCTAAGGGTATAAGAACCTTAGTAGAAGTCATGAAAGAATTAGGAGAAGTTATAGTAGTAGCACCAGACAGCCCACAATCAGGAATGGGACATGCTATAACTATAGGTAATACCTTGCGTCTAGAAGAAAATAATATTTTTGATGATGTGGTGGCCTATCAATGTTCTGGTACTCCTGCTGATTGCGTAAAACTGGCTAAGCATTTTGTGTTAAAAGATAGAAAGCCTGATCTGGTAGTGAGTGGCATTAACCATGGCAGTAATACGTCTATAAGCGTTTTATATAGTGGCACCATGTCAGCGGCTATAGAGGGAGCTATAGAAGGAATGCCCTCCATCGGTTTCTCTCTTTGCGACTTTTCAGCAGATGCGGACTTTAGCCATGTAAAGGCGTATGTAAAAAGCATAGCTAAGAACGTGCTTGAAAAAGGCGTGCCCAAAGGGATAGCGCTAAATGTTAATTTTCCACCGAAACGAAATGAGAATATAAAAGGTGTAAAAGTATGTAGGCAGGCCAGGGCGAAATGGCAAGAGCAGTTCGATCAAAGATATGACCCGAATGGCAGAAGGTATTTTTGGATGGCAGGCAATTTTGTTAATCATGATAAAGGCGAGGATAATGATGAGTGGGCTATTGCCAATAACTATGTATCTATAGTGCCATGTTTGTTTGACCTTACCGCTCACCATGCTATAAGCACTCTTAATGATGATTGGAACCTTACTGTTTAAGATAAAGAATCACTTTAACAGGAGAGGGTAACTAGCTAGTAATAAAAAAAATATATTTTTTTTGATTACCAGGTTACCTATTAAGGGCTGGCGATATATAGCTATACAAGAGATTAATTTATTAGGGGATCTCAACAGCTATTTTTTAAGCTTACTTACATTTTTTTAACGATATCTTTTAGATATAACCCAGCTGTTGAGATCCCTAATTTTTTTTGCTATTGCATGTCGAAGTAATTTCTCTTGTGGTTAAAGATTTTTTTATTAAATAAGTTCGATGTGAAGATTAACGCTGTTTTGAAAAATATGTTTAAAACAGTGTTAAAAAAATAAACTCAAGTTTTAAAAAAGTAAGGCTGTTCATTTGCTTGAACAGCCTTTTCTTTTTTATGAACCTATGTAGATTTTATAAACTTAGTTTGAGGTATAGGTTTACAGCAGGTACGGTGTTGTCAAATCCTCTACCATAACCCGGGATAGAATAAGTATCTACAGGTTCAAAAGTTTCCTTTTCTATCATGAACCTAAGGGCAAAGGTAGCACCTACTATAACATAATCAGTTAGTTTCCTTTCAGTACCTACCAGTACTTCTCCCCATGTGGCAGAGAGAGCAGATCTATCAAAAGATTCAGTGACGCTAGGCCATAGTGTGCTGCTTACCTCATAGCTGCCACTTTCATCATACGTGGCCATGCCGTAGCGCCCACCAACATAGAAATAGTTGAAATTATCAAGTGGAAGTAAATAATTAATCCCTGCTTTAAAATATTGTCCTTTAGCTGTGTAATCTCCATTTTTAATGGCATTGGCAGGATTAAGTTCTGCCTGACCTATATGGCCAACCAATACAAATTTATTAGTCATTTGAAAAGCAATCCCTCCCTCATACTTGGTTTCATAATCCGTGGCGAGAGTGATTATTTTTCCATAATCTATGAATACCTGAAAAGCATTCTTCACTTTTACTTTTACCTTTTCAGGTTTTTTGTTCGTGGTTTGCTGAGTAGAGTCGGTTATTATTGAAGCATTAATAGTACTATCTGTTCTAATAGTATCAATTTCTGTAACCATCGTGTCTGGCTGAGGAGATACTAGTAAGCTGTCAGTCTGTGCCGTGGCTCTAAAGGCAAATAAGCTGCAAATACTAAAAATTAATAATAGCCGTATAATCATTGCTTGAAAAATTTGTGGAGTCTTCTTGTTCTTGAGATAAGCTGTCGTAGGAGTCATCCTTTTTTATTACTTGAAAATTATAAGCAAATACCTTTACTTTTCTTTGTTCAATTTTCTTTTCACGAGTATAGCGGGTGAATATATTGAAGGTTAGATCTGAGCTATCAACAGAGAGAGTCACTTTAAACATACTGGTGTCTGAATTCGGATTTAAAGGAATTCTGTAAGTAGCTGCAGAATCTTGATAAAATAGTGGTTCCGAATTGCTTCCTACACCTCGAATTTCTGATACCAGAACATCCTTGTTGGCTATTTGGGTTCTTATTTCTCCGTAATGGCTGCTCAGGGTATTGAGGCTGTCTCGCTCGTCATTTAGACTTTGCTTTATGATGCTGTAGTCCGTTTCATCTCCAGATTCTATCAAAGAATCAATATATTGTATGGAGTCCGAGATTGTGGCTACAGTGGCGGTAAGTGTAGCTATACTGTCACCTAGTATGGTATCTCTAGAAGCATGTCTAAATTGAAGGTTGAAATAGGGTGAGGTGTCTTTTAAATCAATTTCCTCTTCTTCACAGCTAAGAAAACCGAGGAAAGCAATAATACAAATGACGAAAATTCGGTCTAAATTTTTCATAAATCTGGGCAAAAATAGCAAATTCAAAGTTTATAATGCTGTAAAATTCTTTTCTTAGTATGGGTCTACATCAAAAATGATGCGCGAAGTTTTAAGCCCTTTTTCCTGTAATACTTCTAGTGCCATTTCTTGAATAATATTTTTGACCTTGGTGAGGTTGATTTTTGATCGCTCTAATTTTATAACCACTTCCATGAGGTACTCATTTCTTATTCTTGATATGAGCGGTTCTTCTGGTCCTAAGACGCGTTGGGCACCCAGCTGTTCTTTAAGCAAATTAGCTAGCTTGATAGCCGCCGTTTTGGCCAGTTGAGCTTCTTTATTTTTAATCACCACATTGATCAATCTTGTGAACGGGGGGTAGCCATATAGTGATCTTTCGGCTAATTCATTTTTGTAAAAAGCATTATAATTATGGGTAATTATCTGGCTTAAAATGGGTTGTTCGGTATCTCTTGATTGTATAATTACCTTTCCTTTTTTTTCTCTTCTTCCTGCCCTGCCACTTACTTGAGTAGAGAGCTGAAAAGTTCTTTCATATGATCTGAAATCAGGAAAATGCAACATGCGATCTATATCGAAGATGCCAACCAGGTTCACATTATCAAAATCCAAGCCTTTGCTTACCATTTGTGTACCCACTAATATATCAATGTTGCCATTCTCAAAATCTTTTATTATGGTGTCATAGCTGTTCTTTTTGCGGGTAGTGTCTAAATCCATGCGCTGAACCTTTATGTCTGGAAAGAGCAGAGAGAGTTCTTCTTCAAGTTTTTCTGTACCGAAGCCAATAGTTTTCATATTAGTAGAGCCACAGGCTTCGCAGGCACTAGGAACTTGCTCTTTATATCCACAGTAGTGACAACGCAACTCAGACTTATACTGATGATAGGTTAGGCTCACGGCACAGTTCTCGCACTTAGGCACCCAACCGCATTCCTGACACATGAGGTAGGGAGAGTAACCTCTTCGGTTTTGAAAAACTATTACTTGCTCTTTTAAAGACAAGGCTTGATTAATTGCCTCTATGAGTTCTGTTGAAAACTCACCCTTCAGAAGCTTTTTGTTTTTTTGCCTTACCATATCTGCCACCTTAAAGTCAGGTAGCTCACCACTACCATACCTTTTGTTAAGTTGGATTAAGCCATATTTGCCGTTTTGAGCATGATATTGAGATTCTATGGAAGGGGTAGCAGAACCTAATAGGACTTTAGCATGGTGTTCTCTAGCTATTACGAAAGAAACATCCCGGGCATTGTATCTTGGGGCAGGATCATATTGTTTGTAAGAAGATTCATGCTCTTCATCCACAATAATAAGCCCTAAATTATCAAAAGGAAGAAACACCGCTGAGCGCACCCCGATTACAAACTGATATTTCCCTGAAAGCACGCCCTTCCATACTTCAACTCTTTCATTATCAGAGAATTTGGAGTGGTATACTCCCATTTTATCTCCGAATATTTTTCTTAGTCGGGATACAATCTGAGTGGTAAGTGCTATCTCGGGCAGAAGATAAAGTACCTGACTTTCGCCTTGTAGTGCCTCTTGAATAAGGCTGATGTAAATTTCTGTTTTACCACTTCCCGTGATTCCGTGCAGCAAAGAAATGTCTTTCTCTTGAAAAGAAGACATAATCTCGTCCTTGGCTTGCTGCTGAATATCTGTAAGTGTTACCTCTTTAAGGGCAGCATCATAACTGTCAAATCTGGAGATGATTACCTGAAATTCTTCAAGAATGCCGTTTTTAACTAGTGTTTTTAATGATGAAGTAGATAGATCTGCTTGTGTAAATGAAGATTTTTCTATTCCTTCTTTGTTTTTTTCTGGATGGTTGAAAACGGGAACCTCTTGCAGGTAATGCAGTAATATGGCTTCTTGCTTTGGCTTTTTTTCTATAGATTCAAAAAGTGATTCCAATTCTTTTTTATCATCGGCCAGCGCTTGAGAAAGCCTAATTCTGGTTTCTTTTTTAGGCTTGTATTTTTCTTTTACTTCTTCAAAGAGCAATACAGCACCCTTGTATACCAATGATTTGATGAGACTGTAAATAGTCTTTTGATTAATAAGCTTACTGATGTCTCCGTAAGAGAGTACTTCATCTTTAAGCAATGCCTCTATGATGGCTGTTTCTTTTTCGTTAAAATCTAATTCCGACTCATAATAATCGAAATGAGGATGAAGCTGCACTTTAGATTCGCTACTTAGCTTGAGACCTGAGGGTAGTGCCATATTGAGCACCTCGCCTAGTGTACACATGTAATAGTCAGCTATCCATTGCAGCAGGTTGATTTGAAGAGGCTGAATTACAGGTTCTTCATCTAGCAGTTCTAAAAGATACTTAGCTTCATACTTGGCTGGAGGAGTTTCATGAAGCCTGCCTATTACTCCGGTTAAAATCTTACGATGCCCAAACTGCACAATTACCCGGGCTCCAATGCAGGCAATATCATTGAACTCCATAGGCACCCGGTAAGTGAACATTTTAGGGATGGGCACAGGTAAGATAACATCCGCAAACCATGTCTTACGTTCTGTAGAAGTATTGTTTTGTAGTTCCAGCTGACTCATCAATAGTCAATGTTAACAACTAATTGAGAACCATACAATAGTTATGGCTTTTGTAGCTGATCAAAGGCTTTTTTTACCTCATGAACAGGAAGTTTACAGGTTTTATTATAACATACATAAATAGTGGTTTTTCCTGCAGCGGTGGTTTTTCCTTCCATTAAGGGAAGGTTACTGTCTGAGGAAGCCCCCATCATTACTTTGTTGGGGATATATCTTTGCACAAATTCACTACGCTTAGCCAATGCATTTTCGCCTACAATGGCTATTTCGGCGGTAGGAGTAGCCATGTAAGTATATAAGCAGCCCCAGTTAGAAAGGTAGCCTATGTCTGTAGAAAGCAATGATTTTACTTTAGAAAGCATGGCAGTGCTAATGTTTTTGTATTCATTCTTATCATATATGGTTCCCAGTACATATAGGTTAATGGCCATTTGTGAATTTGACGAAGGGATAACATTATCAAAAATTTCCTTTTTCCTAGCAATGAGCTTTTGAGAGCTATTATCTGTATAGAAGAAGAGGTTTTCTTCCTTATCAAAAAAGTGCTCTAAGGTATAATCAGTGAGCTCCTTAGCCTTTTTTAGCCATCTTTCATCAAAAGTAGCCTGATATAGAGCAGCGAAGGCATCAATAGCAAAGGCATAATCTTCTAAGTAACCATCTATAGAAGCTTTACCATTTTTATAATTGCGATAGAGCTTGTCTCCATCCATCATTTTTTCAGTGATGAAGTCAGCATTTTTTATAGCTATATTAAGGAAACGTTCTTCTCCGAAAGCGTTATAGGCATCTACCAATCCTTTTACGGTCAAGGCGTTCCATCCGGACAGAATTTTATCATCAAGACCTGGGCGTTCTCTTTTTTCTCTTTCTTTTAGAAGTACTTCATTCGCTTCATTAACTATTCTTTGAAGTTCCTCTGTTGTGATTTTATGATTTTCCGCAAAGATGCTGTCATCAAGTTTTTTATGTAAAATGTTCTTGCCTTCTTCCCAGTTGCCTTGTTCAGAGGCATTATAATAGGCTTTTATTAAAGGGGCATTATCATTCAAAAGTACTTCCAGCTCTTCATTTGTCCACACATAGAACTTACCTTCTTCTCCTTCGCTATCTGCATCCAAGGCTGAATAGAAACCTCCTTCTTCATTGGTCATTTCTCTTTCTAACCATGCTATGGTATGGTAAACCACATTTTTATAAAGGCGCTTTTGAGTAAGAGTATATGCTTCAGAATAAAGGCTGAGAAGCTGTCCGTTGTCATATAACATTTTTTCAAAATGTGGTATCAGCCAGTTGGCATCTACCGAGTAGCGAGCAAAGCCACCACCCACCTGATCATATATTCCACCATTGGCAATTTCATTTAGGGTGAGCTCTATTTGTGATAGCGCCAATGGATCTTTTGTTAGGTGGTAATAACGCAAGAGAAAGAGCCAGTTAGAAGGCATTGGGAATTTAGGGGGTTGATTAAAGCCTCCTTTTTCTCTGTCGAAACGTGTTGATAGTTTTCTAAACATAGAATCTAATGACGCCACAGTAATGTCTGAGTGATCGGACGCCAGCTGGTATTTAATGGTTTCGCTGGTGGCTATGGCTTCTGTAAGCTCATTGGCAGACGCTTCCACTTCATTTCTTTTGGTTTCGTATACCTTAGCTATTTGAGATAAGGCTTGTGCCCAGCCTTGAGGAGGGAAATATGTTCCTCCGTAAAAAGGCTTTTGATCTGCTGTAAGAAATACATTTAAAGGCCATCCTCCATTTTGCCCCATGGCTTGGAGTGCATCCATATAAATCTGATCAATATCTGGCCGTTCTTCACGATCTACCTTAATGCAGACAAAGTGCTTATTCATGAGGTCAGCAATACTATCATTTTCAAAAGATTCCTTTTCCATAACATGGCACCAGTGGCATGCCGAATAGCCGATGCTCACAAGAATAGGCTTATCTTCTTTTTTAGCTTTGGCTAACGCTTCTTCTCCCCAAGGATACCATTGTACAGGGTTGTAGGCATGTTGTAGTAGGTAGGGGCTGGTTGAATGTATAAGGTGGTTGGCTCCTTCGGGCATAGTTGTGTTTTCTTTTTTACTTGAATTAGAACTGCAGGCTAACAGGCTGCACACTAGCAATAATTGGATGTATTTAATCATGGTGCTTGGCAATCTGTTTTTTTAACCCTTCTATTTCTGTAGTCAGATCTATTTGCTGGCTTAACTGATTTAACTTGTTAATTGTTTCATGTATGAATTTTTGGTGTTCCTCTGATTCTAGATTAAAAGGCCTGTGGTGGATGGCTCTTCTTAGTTTAGACCATTTTTTTAGAAATTGTTGTGTGTCAGAGGTAAAGTATGTGTCTGCGAATTTGCCCCATATATAATCCTCAGCAACTTCAGTAGGGTGAATCATATCACCTTTGTAAAAGCGATAATCTCGAAGGTCATCCATCATAATCTCATAGCTCGGAAAATAATGAATGTTTTGATTACTTGTTGATAGTTCGTGGCATAGCGTTCTGAGTATTGATTTGCTTACACTATTTTGTTCTAAAGTATCTTTTATATGACGAACAGGAGATACTGTAAGGATGATGTTTAGGGCAGGGTTTATTTTCTGCAGTTTTTTTAATAAAACACTAAACTCTTGTATCATTTCGGCTTGGCTTAGAAGCTCTTTTGTGAAATGTTTTGAGGGTACTTTATGGCAATTGGCTACAATCTCATGATTGTCTTTTCTTCTGTAAATGAAAGAAGTGCCAAAAGTAATGATGAGCCATTTACACTTTAATAGCTGAGAATGAGTTTTGTCTATGCTGCTTTTTACACCTTCAGCTACTGCATCTTTATCCACAGAAGAAAAAGATGAGTGAAAGTCATAGTTGGCTTGAAGATTTCCAGTGCTTATGTAAGTGTCTTCTGCAGGATATTCTTTATTCAGGCTATAGGCTAATAGTTTAAAGATGGAAATGGGGTTATAGACTGTGCCAAAAGGATTGGCCAAAGCTTGAAATTTATTATCCTTAAATCTGTTCCCTATACAATCAGAAAAGCATGAGCCTATAGATAGAATGGGGGTAGAAAGATCAATTTTTTTAGGAGAACTAGGGATATTGATTTCGGTTCTGAACATATTGTAAAGGTATGTAATTAATCCTTACCCAATATCCGACGAAATTCTTCATTTCCTTCTGGCAGTTGCTTTAGATTTTCAATGAGCATAATGGATCGGTCTATTCTGGTTTGGCTTCTTTTGGCTTGTGCTACATGGTATATGATATATCTCTGCTTGCTTATGGGTAGCAGATCAAATCGCCTCTTGCCTTCATTATCTTGTTTGAGCAGTTCTTCGAGTTCTTCAGGGAAAGGCATTCCGTATTTGCTGGTGTCGGGCTCAAGGGTTACATTAACCGTGCTGCCTACATCAGCGGTTATTTTCTTTAGCCTTTCGTTGTTGATAGAAATGTAGGCTTTTCCTTCTCCCAGAGCCATAAAGCCACTTTGGTATGATAAGGTGTTGTTTACCTTTACCACTAGCCTTTGATTAAGGCCTCCCATTTCGTCCACTATATTTTTAGGGACTTCCAGATATTTGAGCTTAAGCTGATCTAGCTTACCAACAGTAGATTTAAATGAGGGCATATTAGCAAGTTATAACACTAGAGCTAAAATACCCTTTTTCTAAAAAACTTTAAAATCTACTCTGCGGTCTTTTTGCCTGCTATCATCAGAGAGATCTTCATGAGCCTTTTCTTCTCCATAGCCCACTACAGATATACGATCATCAGGCACGCCCATGTCTAGCATCAGTTGTCGGATCCTTTCTACCCTTTGTATGGAAAGTTGTACATTATAATCGTCTTTTCCTTTACGATCCGTATGTCCTTCTATAAGTAATATACGGCCTTGTAATGCATATTCTACAGCTATTAAGAAAGGCTCCATATCTACTACAGAAAACTCAGATTCATCAAAAGTAAAGTATAGGGGGTCTAGCTCTATCGGGTAGACATCATCTTCTCGCCCTTCAAGATCTTTCTTAACCCGCTCCCTTATGGCTTCATGCTTAGGGCTCTTGGTTGGTGGAAGTTTTGGCTTTTCAGGCTCCCTTTTAGGCTCTTCCTTAGGGGTTTCTTTTTTCACCACTACCGTCTCTTTCTTTTTGGGAGGAGGAGGTGTATCGTTTGGATCATATTCAGCACGAGGCTGAGTAGTTGATTTAGAACTGAAAAATCGCCATTTTTTTCGTTTTTTTCTTGCTCTTTTTTTGTTTAGTCTATGGCACTGCCTTCCAGGACTTAGCTTTTTGTTATAATGTTCTTTGTGATAATTTTTGGTATGACGCGTTCTTGACTGACCCGTAGCCACCAGTGCCAACAACCATAGTATGCAGATGAAAAAATATTTGAAGCCACTTAGTCTCATAAACTCCCATAAAAAAACAGAGCGAACTCTGTTTTTTCTTACGTCATATTATAGGTATATAAACGATTTGGAAGGAAAAAGTAACCTTTTAATTTTCTTCAATTAGTTTAATGAAACTGTCTATCAATTCATTAGGTACGGTTACAGAGAGGTGGTACTGTTCTATTTTCCATTCATTATTTTTGGTTTTAGATAGCACACCTGATCCTCTGCAGATTCCCATCCAGGTATCTAAAAGTTCAGAAAACCAAATAATATTACCTGAACTACTGATGTGAATATCACGATCATAGGGTTTGAAATCCCAAGCTTTTCCCTGATCAAAATAGGGTTTTGCGAAACTGAAAAACTCTTCTTTGTTCCACCTTTCAGAAGAATCGGTTCCTATGTATATGGCATGATCTGCCATGCTTTCAAAAAACACCTTAGCATTAGCATCTGAGGCAGCCTGATGCCATTTGTTTATAAACTGATTCACATCTTCGTGGGTTTGTCCTAAAGAAGAAAGGCTGTAGCATAAAAATGCAGCCATGAGTAGTTTTTTCATGCCGGCGTTAGATTTGTATTGAGAATGTTAGTGTAAAGTTACAGGTAAATACTATGGCGATAGATTTTAGAAGTAGAAGAATGAAATAAGTTAATACTGAGATGTCTATTTTAACATAAATCGTTTACCGGAAGGTTACGATCAACAGAACCTTCTTTTACATATTATTTAATTCCAGAAACTCTTTTATTTCGCTGTGAACTTCACTGGTGCTTTTTCCATCATAGGGAGCTGTAGCTATAGCCTTAAATAGTTCACCTACTACAGAAGCATTAAAACCTAACTTTACGGCATAGATGGTGGCTACTTCAAGTTCAATATCTTCCACTACATTATCCAAATAGATCATATGTACTAAGTGGTAGATAGAGTCTATCTTGTCCAGTCTGTCTTTAGGCTCTTTATATTCTAGGTGATCGAAGTTATTCTCTATATAGAGTAAGTCGTCGTCAGAGAGGCTAAGCTGAGCACTCCATTTTAGCAGGCAGGCAACAAATTTCCTGTCTATTTTTTCATTTTGCATAAAGAGAGCTAAAATGTTAAAAAAGCTTCTTTTTACAGATTTTAATTCTTCCTTTTCGAGTTTCATAACGCGTATCTTCAGGGGTTATAATTTACAATACTTGCTTAATGCTGACGGGTCTACTTCGTAACCTAGTTGCAGGGCCTTTTTCCAATCTACGCAAACCTTTTTTTGTAGATTAGACTTGGCTTCTGCCATGCCTCTATAATAATAACCATCAGCACGATGAGGCCTTAAATAAGTAGCCCAGTTAAAATCGGTGATGGCTTCTTTATAATTCTGGATTTCTATGTTAACAATGCCTCTTTTTATAAATAACTCATAATAAACCTCAGGAGTTTTCTCTACGGGTAAAACAAATTCGAAGGCATCTCCATACACAGCGCTATAAGTGTCTTTAAATACTTTTTTAGCCTCTGTATAGGCCTTTTGAGCCAGCAGAGGATTGTTTAAATTATTTTTATAAATATCACCTATTCTTATAGGGAGGTTGACGTTACTCTTGTCATGATCAAAGGCATAGGTGAAGGCATGAATAGCTGACCGGTAATTTTGAGTTTGAAAGTAGCATTCGCCTATCATTTTCCAGGTACTGAGCCTCATGGGTTGTTCATATTCTCTAAGTACTTCAAGCGATTTAATCGCCTTTTTATATTGTTGTTGGCCGAAGAAGCCTGCTGCCTGGTGGTTTAATGAGCTTATCATTTTTTCTTTCTCTTTTGAGTAAGCAGGCTCTATCGGGAAAGCATTGATCAGATCAGTGAGCAGTGTAATAGCTTCTTTGTATTTTCCTTTATTAAATTTTTGTGAGGCTTCATCTATTATCTGTTGGTTAGCTATTCTTATTTTTTCCTGCTTCCTGGCATCGAGATAATTGTTGATGGAAAGACCACCCATAATCACAATGCTAATAACTAGTACTGTTAGTAAAGTGTATAGCTGATTTTTAAAATACTCCTTATCTACCTTGTAGGTAGGGGCATTTTTATATTTAGGCGCCTTTCGCCAGTCATATTTTCCATATCTATCATATACAGATCGCTCGGTATGTTTGGAGGGGCGAGCGGTAGTGGTGTAGCCTCTTGGTGTACTGTTTTTTGGCTTATCATATATCGCACTTAGAAAGCGGTCGTGTTGCGCTTTTCTTATGGGGTCTGATAAAATTTGATGGGCTTCATTGATTAGTTTAAAATATTCTTCGGCTGCTTTATTGCCTGGGTTTTTATCAGGGTGGTACATAAAAGCCAGCTTTTTATATGCCGACTTTATAGTCTGAAGGTCTGAATGCCGACTTACATCTAATACCTGATAATAGTTGTACATATATTAAATTTAAGCATAAAAGCGATTTTTCGTAAACGAAGATTATGCTTTTTGAGAAATTTCCGAAATGTTAGTTCAATAAAAGTTGTGTGCTGAGCTGAAAGGATTGATAATGAGTTGAATAGTCAACCGGTTATTTTGATGCAATCGGATCTTAGAATTAAGATTGTTGATGAGAAATGTCATTTTTCATCTTTTGCTGACGAGTTTCTGAGTATCGGTAAAAGAATTTTCCTTTTTAAAGCTTTTCATGGTTCTTTGCAGTATGTTATCGAAAGGAGTTATTTACATGTTGGTGGCGGGATTTTTCTTTGCTGCAATGAATGTTTTTGTGAAGTTGGTGCCAGATATTCCTGCCGTGGAAGTGGTACTTTTTAGGTCTCTGGTCTCTTTTATTTTGAGTTTTGTTATCTTAAAATCGGCCGGGGTAAACCTGTGGGGAAAAAATAAACCTGTCTTGTTGGCCAGAGGAGCGGCAGGAGCAGTGGCTTTGGTGCTTTACTTTGAAGTAATTCAGGCCATACCTTTAGCTACAGCGGTTACTATTCAGTTTTTATCACCTATTTTCACTTCTATATTAGGGATATTTATAGTAAAAGAAAAGGTGAAGCCTTTGCAGTGGCTTTTCTTTTTAATTGCTTTTGCAGGAATTTTAATGATAGAAGGCTTTGATGATCGGTTCACTCCTTGGTATTTGCTGCTGGGCTTAGTGGCTGCTTTCTTTGCAGGATTAGCCTATAATTTCATTAGAAAGTTAAACACTTCGGAGCACCCTCTGGTTATTGTGTTCTACTTCCCTCTTGTAACTATGCCTGTTACGGGAGCTTATTCTGCTTTTGAATGGGTGCAGCCTCAAGGTTGGGAGTGGGGGATTCTGATCACGATAGGTGTGCTTACTCAGATAGCTCAGTATTTCATGACTAAGTCATATCAGCTAGAGGAATTGTCTAAGGTTTCTAGCTTACAATATCTCAATGTTATATATGCAGTGGCTTTTGGCTGGTTTATTTTTCATGAAACATTTAATTTTATGACCTATTTAGGCATGGCTGTAGTGATTACTGGTGTAGTGCTTAATGTTTGGTATAAACATCAGACTACAGTAAAAAAACAGATAAGTTAATTAAAAAAAGATTTCTATATGTCAGGACATAGTAAGTGGTCGACCATAAAAAGAAAAAAAGGAGCGCTAGACGCTAAGCGTGGTAAGATATTTACAAAACTGCTAAAAGAGATTTCTGTAGCTGTTAAAGAGGGCGGAAGTGAACCCGATGGTAATCCTAGATTGCGGCTGGCTATTCAGAATGCTAAAGGGCAGAATGTGCCTAAGGATAACATTGAGCGAGCTATAAGCAAAGGAGCAGGTACTGATGCAGCTGATTATACAGAGCTTACTTATGAGGGATACGCCCCTCATGGTGTGGCGGTATTTGTAGAGTGTACTACCGATAATCTCAACCGAACGGTGGCCAGCGTAAGGTCTATTTTTTCTAAGTACGGAGGAAGCCTTGGTGTAAATGGTTCTGTTGATTATATGTTTGACAGGAAGGGTGTTTTTGATGTGAAAAGAATAGAGTCAATGAATCAGGATGAGCTTACTCTGGAGTTGATAGATGGTGGTGCAGAGGAGTTAGAGTTTGGAGATGAATATGTGCATATGACTACTGCTATGGAAGATTTTGGTAACATGCAGAGCAAGTTGGATGAGCTGGGGCTGGAAGCTGAGTCTGCAGAACTGCAAAGAATACCTACTACTACAGTAGATCTTGAAGATGAAGAATTTGCCTCTGTAATGAAGTTAATAGATGCGCTGGAGGATGATGATGACGTGCAAAAGGTGTATCATAACCTGGAGGCTACAGAAGAGCAAATGGCTTCGTTATAGGTCACAATGAAGTAATAATAGTAAAGGAGCTGAAAGGCTTCTTTTTTGTTTTAGAATGTGATAGCGTAAGTTAAGTGAATAAAAAAAGAGGCCATTAAGGCCTCTTTTTTTACGGGTTGTATATAAAATTATTTAGACAACTTTACGATAAGATCAGCTACACGGTTAGAGTAACCAGCTTCGTTATCATACCAAGAAACAACTTTTACTAAGTTGCCATTAACAGATGTCATTTGAGAATCAAAGATAGAAGAATGAGGGTTTCCTACTATATCAGAAGAAACGATAGGATCTTCAGTATATTCAAGGATTCCTTTCATAGGGCCTTCAGCAGCTTCTTTCATAGCTGCATTAATTTCTTCTTTTGTAACTTCTTTGCTTACTACGCAAACAAGGTCAGTTAATGAACCAGTAGGAGTAGGTACTCTTACTGCGTTACCATCTAATTTACCTTTCAAGTCAGGAAGAACTAAACCTACAGCTTTAGCAGCACCAGTGGTGGTAGGTACTATGTTTATAGCAGCAGCTCTTGCTCTTCTTAAATCTTTGTGAGGTGCATCCTGTAAATTTTGATCTGCAGTATATGCGTGGATAGTAGTGATAAATCCTTTTTCTAAACCAAATTTATCATTAATTACTTTAGCTACAGGAGCTAAACAGTTAGTAGTACAAGAAGCATTAGAAAGAACTTCTTCGCTTCCAGTAATGATGTCATCATTAACACCTAAAACTACTGTAGGTATATTTCCTTTAGCAGGGGCAGAGATTACTACTTTCTTAGCACCAGCCTGAATGTGTTTTTTAGAACCTTCTTCGTCTACAAATCTACCAGTAGATTCAAGAACGATGTCAACACCTAAGTCTCCCCAAGGTAATTGTGCAGGATCTCTTTCAGCTAAAACCTTAATAGTTTTACCATCTATTATAAAGCCTTCGTCGTTAGTCTCAACTGTTCCGTTAAACTTGCCATGAATTGAATCATATTTCAATAAGTGAGCAAGCGTAGCGATGTCAGTAAGATCATTGATGGCTACAACTTCTATGTTGTCTTTTTGTAGTAATGATTTAAATGCCAGTCGGCCTATTCTACCAAAACCGTTGATTGCTACTTTAGTCATTATTTCGGGATTAAATTTATTGTTAATTAATGTGAGCAAAAATACACCACAGTGCAGCTAAAATCAACTAATCGAATGTTTAAAAAAAAATGAAAAAGAAGTGAAAAAAAATAATGAAATGTTTTGCGCTTTTGAAAATGATTTATAGATTTGCGCTCTCATTTATAAGATGGTCCGTTCGTCTAGGGGTTAGGACGCCAGGTTTTCATCCTGGTAACAGGGGTTCGATTCCCCTACGGACTACTAAACTTTGTAAATATCCGTAGTACAAGGTTTAAACGATGAAAGTTAGTTTGATATAATACGGATGCATGGTCCGTTCGTCTAGGGGTTAGGACGCCAGGTTTTCATCCTGGTAACAGGGGTTCGATTCCCCTACGGACTACTAAACTTTGTAAATATCCGTAGTACAAGGTTTAAACGATGAAAGTTAGTTTGATATAATACGGATGCATGGTCCGTTCGTCTAGGGGTTAGGACGCCAGGTTTTCATCCTGGTAACAGGGGTTCGATTCCCCTACGGACTACTAAACTTTGTAAATATCCGTAGTGCAAAGTTTAAAGATAAAAGTTAGTTAGAGATAATACGGATACATGGTCCGTTCGTCTAGGGGTTAGGACGCCAGGTTTTCATCCTGGTAACAGGGGTTCGATTCCCCTACGGACTACTAAAAGGAGTTAGCATTTGTTGACTCCTTTTTTTGTTTCACACCAGCCGAGATCCTATGAACTTTTTGAGGTGAAGCAATTTCTCTTATATCGCCAAGTGAAAGCTTAATGAACTATGAAGAGATCACAACTAATTACTCCTGAAGGACTAGAAAAGTTAAAAGCCGAATTAGACCACCTTTGGCGTGTAGAACGCCCCGAAACTACCAAGAAAGTCTCATGGGCGGCCAGCCTGGGAGATAGGTCTGAAAATGCAGATTACCATTACAATAAAAAAAGACTCAGAGAAATAGATAGGCGAGTCTTATATCTCCGTAAATGTATTGATGATTTTAAAGTGATCCATTATGATCCCCATCAAGAAGGTAAGGTGATGTTTGGTGCATGGGTGGAAATTGAGAATGATAAAGGCTTGAAAAAGCGACTTCGTATAGTGGGGTATGAAGAACTCATCGGCGCTAAAGATTACATATCAATGGATTCTCCCATGGCTCAGGCGTTACTCAATAAGCAGGTAGGTGACGAGGTAGTAGTAAATGCTGCTGCAGCTCAGTTTGTTTGGCGAATCAATAAGATTGAATATCAGAAGTAGGCTTAATTTCTCCATGCATTTAGTAATAGCTGTGGTAGGGTTTATCAGTATTTTGTAGCGTCTTTACTTTAAACTCTGCGTGAGTCAACTGTGAAAAACTGAAAATCTATTAGTTTTTGTAAAGTGTTGATGGAAATGGTTGGAGAGAAAGATAACACAACGTATTTTGCTCAAAACATCATCTACTGGACGCATGCGATCAATTAAGTTATTTTGTTTCCCTTATGCCGGAGGCTCGGCAGCTGTATATAAAAATTGGCAAAAACACTTATCTCCCAACATTGAAATAGTGCCAGTGGAGCTAAAGGGTAGGGGGAGGCGCATCAGTGAGCCGCTGTATAAGAATGTTGATGATTTAGTTGATGACTTATTTCCTTTGATTCAGAAGGAGTGTCAAAGGAATTACTATGCTTTTTTTGGGCACAGCATGGGAGCTATGATTGCTTATGAATTGTCTTTAAGGATAAATCAGAGTCCTGTGGCACTACCTATACGTTTATTTCTATCAGGAAGAGGAGCTCCTCATATCGCAAGCTCCAAGAATTATCACTTATTAGATGATGAGGCTTTCAAAGCTGAAATATTAAATTTGGGAGGTACTCCACCTGAGTTTTTTGAACACCAGGAATTGATTGACATTTTTTTGCCTGTTCTTAAAAATGACTTTAAGCTGGTAGAAACGTCTGGTAGAGAGGAGATTATGCCATTGAATGCTCCTATTACCAGTTTTTTTGGAGAAGATGAGGATTTAACTACAGAGCAAAAGGAGGGCTGGGAATATTATACGGAGAAGAAGTTTAAAAAATATGTTTACCAAGGGGGGCATTTTTTTATTAAAGAACATTATAAAACCATAATTGATATACTTAATAAGCAACTACAAGAAGATCTTGAATCCTTAAATAATTCAATGTGGTTATGAATCTTATGTATGGTCTGTGTATTACCTAGGTGAAACGGAGGCTCTTATTGGCTTGAGAGTACAGATTGAAAAGCCAGGGAAATAGGTCATTCATTTTACTTATTATCAATGTTCATCTGACACTAATAGAAAGTGGGTGAGGAATAAAAAATCATGCATTGCAGCACAAACCATAACTCCTTTTAATGTGGGTGTAAAAGAGGAAATAATTGTACAATAGCTTAAGTTATAGAGGTATAATCTGGCGTATTTATGTTGAGTTTTTCTAAAAGAAATGAGGAATGAAATGTATTCCTATTTACAAATTTTTGGCCTGTCTAATTATTGTTCTTCTTCATCAGCAAAATATCCTGATGGCTCAGAAGGCATCTTATGCTATTAAAGAGGAGAATATTCAACTTGCCAATAAAACGGTGGTAATTCCACAGATTTATAAGATTAATGAAGTTGATACCATAAAAATGAAGGCCTTAAATGATAAGGTTATTAGCAGATTTAACATCATTCATAATACTCCCAATAATGAAGCTGATTATGAGGAATTTGTAAACAATCTTGATTTTTTTGAAGATTCAGCTGGTTTTTTGGATGCTAATTTCGCATATAAAATTGAGGGTGATTTAGTTGAAATAAATATTGAAGGTAATTATGCTGATTTTCAAGGTAAGCCACTTTTTGAAATAGATTTAACCTACAATCAGGAGACATTTTATGTTGATTTAAAGAACAGCGAAATCTTGAATGCTTCAGGGTATAATGTTGAAATAAAGCTAAAGTATTTTTTCAATCCCAAAGCCTACCTCGAGCTGTTATCAAAGACTTGAATGCCGAAACTTAGGCAGGTGAAGCAAAAGTACCCGGATAATATTGAATATGAATATGCTTGTGAAGATTGCTCTTCATCAAATGCTTATTTATCTCTTTTCGATTACCAGTATAAATTTGAGAATGATAGCTTATTCTTTTACCTAAAGAGTGGCGAGTATTTTAGGGATTTGTGTTATCAAAATTTTTGTGCGCCACAGTTGAAAGTGGCTTACCCCTTGACGTCTGTGATTCCTTTATTTAAGAAAGATTTTGATTGGGAGAAATATAAAGATCTTGATAGAATATCTCAAATAGCATGGTATATGAGGTCTTTGGAAAATCCTGTAAAGAGATCAATACTAATTTCAGGAAGAATTGATGGTCAATACTCTTTTTTGATGACACTTGATCTGGAAGATGAAGATGAGATAAAGGGAGTCTATATGTATACATCCAATGGAAAATTTTTGGAATTAAAAGGGCATGGTATTGAGCCTAGAAATGTGGAGGTGTTTGAATATCTAAATGGTAAATCAACCGGGAAATTTAAGCTTAAATATGAAGGCACTTTAGAAAGTGCGTACGACATTAAAAGGTTTGAGTGGTATTCTGCGGATGGAAAAAAATCCTATAAAGTGGAGGTGGATGCTTTTGATATCTATTAAACCCTTTTTCTAAATACTTAGAATACTCAAAGGATCAGCTCAATATAGTGGTGAGCTGATCCTGAGTGCTTTTTGAGGTGTGTTTTATACATCATATCACCACTTTGCTTTTTCCGTTGCTCTCTTTTATTACACGTATTTCTACGGGAATGCGTTCTTTCATTTCTTCTACATGAGAAATTACCCCCACTTTCCGGCCTTGGTTATGTAGTCTTTCTAGGGCATCCATGGCTATATTAAGAGTGGTGGGATCAAGGGTGCCAAAACCTTCATCAATGAAGAGTGACTCTACTTTCATTTTGCTGGAAGAAATAGATGCTAAACCAAGAGCCAGAGCCAGCGACACCAGGAAAGACTCGCCGCCTGAAAGGCTATAAACAGTGCGATATTCGTCACCCATATCATGATCCAGCACTTGCAAGCCTAGCGTATCTGGTATTCGCTCTATACGGTAGCGAGGGGTAAGTTTTTTTAGGTGGACATTGGCGTGTTGCAATAGTACATCTAATGTGTATTCCTGGGCAATTTGACGGAATTTTTTGCCATCTGCAGAGCCGATCAAAGCGTTGAGTTTATCCCACTCGTCATATACCAAGCGTTTCTTTTCTATCTGCGCCAAAAGCCCGCCAATCCGCTGCTTGTTTTCCTGATCTTTTTGAAGTTCAAAAGCTATTTCGCTTATCCTGCTTTTTGACATTTCAAGCTCACCTTTCACTTCTTCTAATTCTATCAGCAGGTCTTCAAAATCAATAGAAGTATCTTGTGTAGCTTCATGGTCTGTGAGTTGCCGTTGTCGTTCATCTCTGGTGGCTTTGGCTTTATTTACAGCATCTGCCAGTTGCTGTAGAGTGGCCCGCTCATTACTGATCCAGTCAGTAGAAATTTTTAGCAGCTCATAAAGTGAATCCGAGGATAGAGTCGTTTCGTGCTGCTCATTGTATGTATGGCGCCATTGCTCCACCTGCTCAGATAGGTTGGATATCTCTTCAGTGAGTTTATCAATGGCTTCTTGGTTCTGCTCTGCCTTCGTTTGGTTGGCTACTAATCGAGATTGAATAGTTTCGTTTCTTTCTGTTAGTTCTTTTTTCTTATTCTCAGCATTAAGGCGATTCTCCTGCAAAGATTTGCGGATTTCAGCCACAGATTTTCCGTCAAAAAGAAGTTGCCGCTCTTGCGTTAATTGACTCAGTGTTTGCTTGGCTTCAATAAGTATATGATTGGCCTTTTTTTGTTCGGCACTCGCATGCTCTTCTTGAGTTTTGGCTTTTTCGTAAGCAGCCTGAAGGTTACTGAGGCTTTCTTTGGCCTCTGAGAGCTCTTCTTCTTTGTTTTCCCATTCCCGGGCAAACCCTTTCAGCTTATCAATGAAAGTCTCAGGATTAGCTTTCCAGTTTTCCATCCATTCGCTGTGTTCAAAAAATGGATTAAGGGATTTCTCCACATTGCTCAAATTACTTTCTAAACGGTCATGATCTTGGAGGTCTCGTTCAGAGTTTGATTTCAAAGTTTTTAGATCAAAGGCTGCCTCTTGCAAATTCTTTTCGGCCTCATTGAGTAACTCTCTTTGTTGCTCCAAGGCTTCTTTTTGCTTTTCTGCATCTAGGGCCAGCTTTCGTTGAGATTCCAGCCTTTGCTGTATCGACAGAAGGTTCTCATTTGAATTTTTTAATTCTTGTTGTAGCCAAGAGGTTCTTTCAGCGGCTGAAATATCTTCCGCTTCTGCAAATATGGCTTGTGCATTCCACTCTTTCTGGGCTTCTAGCTTTCTGGTAGAGATAATCTTCAGCTGCTCTTCAGTTTCTCTGAGGTTGCCTTCTAGTGTCTGAAGCTCTTTTACTAAGCTAGTTTTTTGCTGGAGTATATCCAGATACCGTTGCTCATTTTCTTGGTGACCTGTTTCTAGTGATTTTAGTATATTCTCTGCCGGCGAATATCCTTCGGCATAGGGGTGATGCCTGCTTCCGCAAACCGGACAAGGCTCATCTTCTTCCAGGTTTTCTCTCAGAGCTTCTACATTATTGGTGGACTCCAGTCTGGCACGATCCAGCATTTTTAAACTCGCTTTCTTGGTTGTCTCCGCTGCTTCAAGTTCTTGCTCAGATTGCTTTAATTGATTTTGAGATGTAGTACTTTTTTTCTTTAGTTCATTTGTTTGCCTGAGCAAGTGATCTTCTGACTCTTGAGATTCCTGAATTTTCCGCCAGCTATTCAGTCCTTCATTTAAAGCCTCCTTTCGTTGCTGTATCTTACTAGCCTGTTGCTCAATATCAGCCAAAGGATTTTCCTTTACTTGTGCATTGAGCTTTTTCCAATTTTCTTGTTGTCCTGATATCCCTTCTTGAAGCTCTTTACATTGAGCTTCTAGCTGCTGAACAACTCGTTCTCTTTGTTTAATATCCGCAGATACAGATTCTAGCTTTTCTTTAGTGATTTGGAGGTCATTCCAATGCTTCTCAGCATCATTTAATTTGGAAATGATCAAAGACTGATTGTCTGCAATGGGTTGGCGTGTAGCGTTGTTTTGCTGCCATTGCTCTGTTTTTTCAATTTGCTTCTTTGCTTTCTCCTGAGCTTCGCCAGACTGTTGTAAGGTATCATTGATTGTCTGAAATGTCTCTCTGGCTTGTTTTGCTTCTGCTTCAGTCTTTTGTTGGCGCTTACGAGCTTCCTCAAGTTGCGCATCCAATTTAGAAGCTTGGTCCAGCAAAGGCTCAGCTTCCTTAATATTCTTATCGGCCGTGCTGAGGGCCTGAGAGGCAGTTTCCTGTAATGACTTAATCGTATCGCTTTCTTCCTTCAGGGTCACCATCTCTTGTTTGAGCTTAGCAACGGTTGCTTGCTTTTCGCTGCTTTCTTTCTGCTTTTGCAGTAATGAGGAGGCTTCCGTTCTGATGGACTGTACGCTATCTAGTACAGTTAATTTTGTCTTTCTAGGCTCTGCCTCAGCCTCGCTTTGGCCGGCGAGTTCAAGCACTTTTTTTGATTCTTCCAGCTGATGTTTTAACTTCTTTAGCTGATCATGCCAATCTATAGCCTTCTGGTATTGGTTGGCTTGGTTCTCAAGTAGTTGAGCTTTTTGCTTTAGCTCTTTTCGTTCTTCTTCTCGTTCAGTAATTTCCAAATCGGTAAGGCTCTCTACGCCATCCGCTTTGAGCTGTAAGGTGTCTAGTTCAGACTTTACCGCTTTATGTTGTTCATAAATACCTACACTAATCTCTGAGTAAATCTGAGTACCTGTTAGCTTTTCAAGAAGAGAGGATTTGTCATCTTTATTGGCTTTTAGAAAAGCTGAGAAATCGCCTTGAGCCAGTAAAACAGATCGGGTAAACTGATCAAAATTTAATCCTATGGCTTGTTCAATTCTCTTCTGGGCTTCGGTCTTTTTGGAAGCAATGACTTTGCCTGTTTCTAAATTTTCCAATTGTAGGCTATCAGCTTGAATGGCACCCTCTGCCCGCTGACGAGCCCGTCGCACACTCCATGTAGCTCTGTATTTTCCTCCGTCTACTCCTTCAAAAGTGACCTTAGCAAATCCTTCCGCGGTACCATCGCGCAAAATGCCGCGCACATCACCCTGGTTGATTTTGGAGCCTCGAACGTCCTCTACTTCTATTCCAATCTCCTTGCCCTGTAGGTATCTGGGAGTTTTGCCATAGAGTGCCAGGCAGAGCGCGTCTAGTAGTGTAGACTTACCTGCTCCGGTAGGTCCGGTGATGGCGAAAATGCCTGCTGAGGCTAATGGCTCTTCGGTGAAATCTATATTAGTATAGCCATCAAGTGAGGCGAGGTTATTTATCTCGATGGAAAGGATTCTCATAATTCTTTTTGATCAATAAGATTAGCTACTGTTCTGAAATGTTTCTCCAAAGTTTCCGGTAATTCTGTTTGATAGCGTTTTTCATAATGCCTGGTGAAAATCTCTAATGGGCTTAGCGAATGCAGCACATCGGGAGACACGAGTTCTTCTCCTGCATCGGATTTTTGTTTCGGATATCGCACGTCTATCCTGGCTAAGCGTACGTATTTTCCATCCAGAACCTGCTCTATTTTGTGCCGAAGTGATGGCTCCGGGCCATCTAGCAATACACGAACTTGCAGATAAGGAGCCAGGTTCAGCTCGCGGCCATCGGTGTTTTCCAGCTTCATCAAAGCTTTTACTACGGCATCTAAAGGCTCATGCTTATCTGGTACACTTATTAAAGGAATGGTAACTGGCACCTCGATACGTGTTACCTCACTACTCAACCCATTTTGATCCATTTCAAAAACCAATACTTGGTGCTGATAACCGCGCTCACCAAATGACATAGGGATAGGACTGCCTGAATAACGAATTTCTGTGTGTCCTCCAATCTTTTGAGACTTATGAATATGTCCTAGAGCTACATAACTAATGTCTGCCGGAAATGCCGTTCCTGGTATGTACTCTACACCTCCCATGATCAAACGTTCACTCTTGTCAAGGTCTGTAATCTCTGCATTGAGTGCATGTAAATGGCCTAAGGCAATTATTGGTTCATTTTTATTCTTCTGATTGTTTACATGTTCAAAAGCTTCTTCGTACAGCGCACATACTCCATCTACATAGCTATTCTTACTGCCCTTTACTTCAGGGTAGTCGCCCATTCGCAAAAAAGGTATGGCTAGGCACCAGCCAAAAACACCTGTATTAGATTTTATAGGAATGGTAAGCGTGCCATAATCGATAGAGCCATCATCTTTACGAGGCATTACACCAATAATATGAATATTAGATGAGCTCAGTAATGGTTTGGGGGCTTCTAGTCGTGAAGCTGAGTCATGATTGCCAGCTGTCACTATCACCTGTAAATCCGGACAAGCTGCCGTGGCCTCATTCAGAAAAGTATAGAAAAGTCGGATCGCGGCCGCGGAAGGGTTGGCCTGATCAAAAATGTCTCCGCTGATCAGTAACACATCGATCTGCTCCGACTTAAGTGTTTGCACCAACCAGTTAAGGAACTGCATGTGCTCAAAATGTCGATCAAACTCATGAAAAAGTTGTCCTATATGCCAATCTGCGGTATGAAGAAATTTCATTAGAAAAACGTGCTTAATACAGAAGAAAAAGATTGTTTCAAAAGCTGTTACGAGCACCGCAAAATGATATCTACTTTGGTATCTCTATTTTGATACAACCTCCTTTTTATAAAAGAGTAAAGCTAAGAGAAATGTTGAAGAAATGAACCTGTTATAACTTGATTAGTGCACTCCTCTATTTGAAAGTGTGGATGAATGCGAATGGGTTGAAAAAGGAGATGTAGGTGCGTATTCACATTAGGCTGCCTGATAGTAGGCATAGGTTATTCTTTTACGCTGTGATTAGCCACTAGTTTATAAGGTTCGTATCAGTGAGATGGAAAATATGTTTTGGCTTATTTAGCGTATTCAAATCGGTAGTAATTATAGTTGAAGTGGTTCCCTTTATTGGTAACTTATTAATTATGGGATTGTCTCTATTTTCTAGAATAATCGCATTTGCTCTTTCTTTTGGCTCCATTGCAATAGCATAGATTTTCTACCGGCCAATTTTAGGCGTAATTCTTTTGCTCATTGGAGTGGGAGCGATAGTTTTACTACAAAAGCTTCTCAAAGAAAAATATCGCTAAATAATAGTTGATGAAATTATTATAATTCAATACATTAGAGATCATAAAAAAATAATTTCAATTATGGCTTACATGACAATAGAAGGTGTGAAATATGAAAAAGAGCTGATTGAATTAGCTCAAGCGCACACCACAGGAAAAGGAGAAGGTAAGATTTCAAAAGATGAAGTAAAGGACCTTTTTAAATCTGCAGAAGACGGTACTTCAGTTACAGACACAGAAAAGCGTACTTTAGAATACATTCGAAAGAATTTTGAGTTTACGGACGCTTCCGCTAAGTTGTTTGACGAAATGTATGAGAAAATTTAACGTCCTTAATTTTCCTAGATGTTAAAAAAGAGGCTAGCTTATCTCTTTGGTCAGCTGGTCTCTTATTAATTTAAAATAATCAATTTCAGAAGGTTATCATCCCTTTCTTTATTATTTGGTCCATTCTGATGATTCGATTTTTTGCCAGTCTATATTATAAAAAGCTAACCGCAGAGTCACCTTTAATAAAACCTGTGCAAGAAACTACAATCTCTATTCTATAAAATTATTAATAATTAGATTGGAACATTTTTTTGTCTAGACTACATCTTCCTAGCTAACCATCTTGTACTCTTACTGATATCAATGAGCTATGATATCCTCGCTTTACTTACCAAAGAAAAAACTGTACTAAATCCAGCTTCGAACTTATCTTAAGAAATTTGCCCAAATTTCTGATTTTGTTTTTTCTCAGAAAATTTCTGTAACTTATTGGTTAATTAGTATGAAAATCTATATAAATATTGAACCGCTTATTGAGAAATTTGAGTGCAAATATTTATTTAATAGGTTTTACTTAAGATATATGCTTGTAAATGAATGCAAATAAGACATTATTAAATGCAGGCATAAAAAGCGGGTATATAAATGTTATTGCTAATCAATAAATTTTAAGAAAATACTTTTTATTAATTCAACCTAAACCTAATCTTATGAAGCTTAAACTGTTCAATTTTATTGTACTGGTCGGGTTATTTCTGGCCAATGCAAACAACATCCATGCACAGCGGTACATGGAAAATTTAAATCGTGGTACGGTAGCCGTGCGGACCTCTTCCAACCAGGTATTGGTTAGTTGGCGTATTCTGGGTACTGAATATTCTCAAGGAGCCACCTATAATCTCTATCGGGGGTCAAGTCTGATTGCTTCTGGCCTTAATGTTTCTAATTACGTAGATGTCACCAGTGCTAACGCTACCTACCGTGTGGCAGCCGTAATTAATGGCTCTGAACAAGGGCTTTCTACACCCGTAAGTACTTTAACCAATCAGTATTTCAACATTCCGGTGCGGCCTATCAATGGTGGGTACTCTGCCTATAATATTAATGATGCTTCGGTAGGAGATCTGGATGGTGATGGTGACTACGAAATTGTTATTAAACGCCTTGCTAATGATGCCACGCCTTCCTCCACCAACTATCATTATCTGGAGGCTTACGAAATGGATGGCACCTTGCTATGGGCCATTAATTTAGGTCCTAATATCTGTAATCCGGTGGAGGTGAACTTCCTGGTTTATGATTTTGATAATGATGGTAGGGCAGAAGTGGCTACTCGTACTTCCGACGGAATGATTGACGGTACTGGCCGTAACATTGGCGATCGTGATGGAGATGGGCGCGTAAGCTACCGCTCTACTATGGTGCTCAATTCCAGCTATTATCGTGTAGATGGGCCTGATTACATTTCTATTTTTGATGGTCAAAGCGGTAGGGAGATAGATTGGGACTGGTATATTAACCGTGAGCCCATGGAGCAATGGGGCTTGCCAGGGATGAACGATTCTCAGTTAGGACACCGTGCCACCAAGTGCATGTGGGCCGTAGCGTACTTAGATGGTGTTAAACCCAGCTTTGTGATAAGTAGAGGTATTTACCATCGCATTAAAATGGAGGCTTGGGATTTTAGTAGTGGATCTCTAAGTAAGAAATGGGCTTGGGATAGTAACCCTAATGGTGGAGCCACAGCCTATACCGGACAAGGGTTTCATAACCTGGCGGCTGGTGATATTGACGGAGATGGTAGAGATGAGATTATTTATGGATCAATGGCGGTAAGTGAATACGGGCAGGGGATTTATTCAACAAGACATGGCCATGGTGATGCTGGCCATTTAGCCGATATCAATCCGAATTTTCCGGGTTTAGAATTTTTCAGTTGTCTGGAAGGAGCAAATGGTTCTAGTGTTCCGGGCTTGTCTCTAAGGAGTGCATCGAATGGATATATCCAATGGTCATTACCAGCTACCGGCGATATTGGGCGCTGTATGGCTGCGGATATTGATAAAAATCATTTTGGTATGGAAATTTGGGGTTCCGAAGGTTCAGGCGTATATAGCTGTACTGGTGCTCGTATTTCAAGCAATCAACCTACTTCAGCCGGAGGTGGACGTACATACAATTTTGGTGTTTGGTGGGATGGCGATGTTCAGCGAGAACTGTTAGACCGAATGGTGATAACCAAGTGGAATTCTTCTAGTCAGGGTACCGATAGGGTAGCTACCTTGTATAATGTTACTCCCATTACTGATAATAACGGAACCAAGTCTAATCCCTCTCTGATGGCCGATATTTTGGGTGACTGGCGGGAAGAGGTGATTTATCCCAGTTCAGACCAGACACACATGGTTGTTTTTGTTACGCCCCACAGTACTTCTCAAAGAATGTATACCCTGATGCACGACCCTAATTATAGGTCGGCCATTGCCTGGCAAAACAACTCGTATAATCAGCCTCCCAACCTTGGTTTTTATTTTGGAGGAGGCATGTCAACACCTCCCAATCCGAACATTGTGCTGGTGGGTAGAACCGAGCGAACCATGTCACTCAATGCCAGTGCAGGAAATGGTGCTGTCAACTTAAACTGGACTACCAATTTTACTCCTTCAAGTAGCATTCAGGTAATGCGTGATACAGACCCTGATCCTGCAGGAAGAGTTAGAGTTGGCATTGTATGGGGAGATAATTCTTATACAGATACAGATGTTAGCAATGGTACTACCTATTATTACTGGCTGAAAACATATGATGAGTCTGGTAATGAGATTTCAGTAGGGCCTAAATCAGCTACACCGTTTGCAGGAGGTGTTGCCAATGGTACTTATGCTATTATTTCTAAAAGCAGTGGCAAGGCCATGGATGTATATGATTGGTCTACTTCGGCAGGAGGCAATATCTCTCAGTGGGAATACTGGGAAGGTGCTTGTCAGTTTTTTAACCTGGCAAAACAGACCGATGGCTATTACACTATAGTTTCAGATTATAGTGGCCTTAGTCTGGAAATAGCTGATGCATCTACCGAAAACGGAGGTAACTTACAGCAGTGGTATAATAACGGACATCCCTGTCAGTCATTTCAATTCCAGCTAATGAGTGATGGCTACTACAAAATCATCAATAAAAATAGCGGAATGTGTCTTGATTTGGCCGGATCCGATACTCAAAATGGAGCGAACATAGCGCAATGGACCTGTCATGATAATGATAATCAGCGTTGGGAATTGATTCCTGTGAGTTCCAACCAAAGTGCCAGAACAGCGGCCTTCAGTAAAAATAATGAGAAGGCAGCAGGCTTTATGCTTTATCCTAATCCGTCCAATAACGGTCATTTTATTATCCAGGCAGGTGATTCGAACCATAAAATTCAATCAGTTGAGGTATACAATATGCTTGGCGAGTTGGTGTACCACATCCAAGCAGATGATGAGCCTATTTCAGTTAATACCCAACTGCCAAAAGGAAGCTACATTATAACCATTAACGATGGCAATGCAATAGTTAACGAAAAGCTGATTGTGGAATAAGACTTGTTTTAAATATAAGCAGATAAATTGTATTTGAGAATGAAAGAAAACGCCGGAGGTGCTACCTCCGGCGTTTTGTATATCTGGCTTTATGTGAATTTAGAGTCATACTCTCTATCTGATCTACAAAATTTTATTGTAAGCAAATTAGCTAAATGAAGTAAATCAACCTGTAAAGTGATTGCTATAAATAAAAAGTACGTTTTGTGGCAAGGGCCTAATGCAGGGGGCTGTAGTGAAGTTTGTTTTGAATTCACTGGAAAATTTGATTCGCTTAATTTTGAAGAAAGTGAAGATATGGTTCAACATAATTTACATGAATTGATAAATGACTCAAATCGCAGCCTTATCGATTTAATGACTAATGTGAATAGCATAGAATCAAACACCATTCCACAGCCGTTAATACGGTATCTCTAATGTTTAGGAGAAACTGAAATCATGGAGGGTGTATTTGGTGTCGAATAGCGATAATGATGATAATCACCATGAATAAGGCGTTCATTTCTGTGAATACACGTTTGACTTAAAAAACACTCTGGTTTAGCAGAAAACTTGATGTTATACCTATCATTTCTTAGCTCAGCTTTAAAACGCTAAAACGGTCATTTTACAAAACCTTTAGTTGCAGGTGGTGGAGAGTCTTTACTAATGTATATTAGTAGCTAAAACTATATTAAATCAAACTATTACTAAATGAATAGAGGATGAAAATGAGAGGTTTTATAGTCTTTGTATGTATTGTTTTAACGATTTCATGTAAAGATAATCCAAAAGAAAAAATGCAGACAGGAGGCTTTGAGCCTAACTGGAATTCTTTAAAGCAGTATGAGATACCAGAATGGTTTCGCGACGCCAAATTTGGTATCTGGGCACATTGGGGCCCTCAGTGTCAACCAGAGGCGGGTGATTGGTATGCCAGGCACATGTATTCTGAAGGACATTGGCAAAATAAATTCCATTTGGAACACTACGGACATCCGTCCGAATTTGGTTTTAAAGATGTTATCAATGAATGGAAAGCAGAGAAATGGGATCCTGAAGAATTAGTTGCTTTATATAAAAGGGCCGGAGCAAAGTATTTCTTTGCTATGGGGAATCATCATGATAATCTGGATATGTGGGATAGTAAGCATCAAGAATGGAATTCTGTGGCGGTGGGTCCTAAAAAAGATATATTGGCAGGATGGGCTCAAGCTGCCCGAAATAATGATCTACCCTTTGGTGTAAGCATACACTCTGCACATGCTTGGAGATGGTACGAATCATCAAAATTGACTGACAAAGAAGGTGAGTATGCGGGCGTTCCGTATGATGGTAATTTAACAAAAGCCGATGGTAAGGGTAAATGGTGGGAAGGACTAGATCCTCAAAATCTTTATGCTCAAAATCATCCTTTAAGTAAGAATAGCGAAGATTTAAGCAGCATTCATAATCAATGGGATTGGGAAAACGGAGCTACTGTTCCGTCAGAGGAGTATGCCTTAAACTTTTATAACCGTACGGTGGATATGATTAACCAGTTTAAGCCCGATTTGATTTATTTCGATGACACGGGACTGCCTTTATGGCCTGTAAGTAACGTAGGATTAGAAGTAGCGGCGCACTTTTATAATACCAATATGCAGCAGAATAATGGTAAACTGGAAGCTGTTCTTTTTGGTAAAATACTTACAGATGATCAAAAAGAGTGCATGGTTTGGGATGTTGAGCGTGGTGCCCCTGATACTATTCAGGAAAAACCATGGCAATCTTGTACTTGTATTGGAGGCTGGCATTATGATCGTGGGCTGTATGATAGAGATGAATACAAGTCGGCCAAAACCGTAATGCAGATTTTGGTAGATATTGTGAGTAAAAATGGTAATCTTTTGTTGAATGTTCCGGTTCGTGGTGACGGTTCTATTGATGAAAAAGAATTGAAAATAGTGGAAAATATCACCAAATGGATGGATATTAATAGTGAGAGTATTTTTGAAACTCGCCCTTGGCAGGTGTATGGTGAGGGACCAAAAGCAGAAAATGCCAACCCAATTAATGCTCAAGGCTTCAATGAAAATAAAGGAGCGCCATACACTTCTGCAGATATCAGGTTTACCACAAAAGGAGATGTTCTTTATGCTGTGGTTATGGAATTACCTGAGCAAGGGCAGCGTGTAGTTGTTAAATCCTTGTCGAAAACAAGCCAATATTATAAAGAAAGTTATGATGAAGTTGAGATGCTGGGAGGTGAGGTTGCTTCATATGAGTTTGGTAATGAAGGATTAACCATTACACTTCCTGATAATAAAGATTTAGTGGCTCCTGTTGTATTTAAAATTCAATAAGATCAATATCTTGGGGAATGGATAAGTGTGAAAGGCCTCATAATTTTCTAAACATTTTACTGCATTAAATAGCAGAATAAATATGAATGTGCATAATTGAGGCGCATCGTGACTCTAATGGAGCCAGGGTGTGCCTTTAATAATGTAGCTTTTGCTTGTTAAGACCTATCTCAATTTAATGATATAAATCAGTCTACCTGATCAAGCAATATTATCAAATGATATATCTCAATCTACCAAAGTGTTCTGATATTTAGGCATATAATTGTAGTTCCGAGCTAAGAAAGCGTACGGCTGCCATGGCCTGAAATGGAAGCTGTAGCCATACTGAATTTATATGATAGGATATAAATTGATTATTTGTTTATTTATTATACAAAATGCTGTTTTATTACGTTAAACCCAAATTGAAAAGCAATTAAAGGCAATACTATGAAAACTATACACGTTTCTGCAAAAATTAAGATACAACCAGGTAAGTCTGAAGAATTTAAAGAGATTTCTAGAAAATGCGTTGACCTTGTAAAGGAAAAAGATCAAGGCACTTTGGCGTACGACTGGTTTTTTAGCGATGATGAAACTGAATGCGAAGTGCGTGAATCTTACACAGATTCAAATGCGATGATGGAGCATATGAGGAACTTACAAGATGAGCTAGGAGGTCTTTTCGCTTTAGGTCATGATCTGGAGTTGGTATTTTACGGAGACCTCTCAGAGCAAGTGAGGGAAGCGATTGCCCCATTTAACCCAAAAATTTATGGCTATGGATTTAGCCTTAATTCATAGTTAAAGGAATTAACAAAAGTGAAATAGTATTCCGTTGGTTTGAAGGAAATCACACACCATTTAATAGGCCGCTCTGACTTAAATTGAGTCAGAGTGGGCTATCAAGCCACCCGTCTTATGATTCTCGCATATTTCTCTGAAGCTCGGTTTGTTCAGTCCCTGAGTTAAGCTGTGGGGGAGGGGGTTTTGGAGAAGGCTGTGGGCTTACCCATCAGGGTTTTCTACCCTAACTTGTTCTGCGCCATCATGTAGGTTTTTTTAGCCTCTCGAACACATGAGGCATGAGTTGGACTTGCATTACAAAATCGAGAATCAGAGTATCATCATTTTTGAGATTCGTGCAAATTCGATGAATAAAGAAGATAAAATTGAAAGTGATGTTGCTAAAGCCTCTTGGGTGAAAGAACAAAATATCTGGAAAATTTATTGATGCGATCAGATCTTAAATGGCATGGTTATGATCCCAAGTCTGCTGTTAAGACCATCCAGGAATTTTTGAAAAAGTAGATGAAGGTGCCTTTGGATGCTTTTGGGGCTAAAGAGTCATGTATAAATTCCGCTCATCCAGGTCTACTTCACTCAATCAACATATAAACTGAATGGAAAATGTAGCCTCAGGCTACGAACGCGCACTGCATTTATAAGCATCTAGTATGCAAAATGAAACCCTCCTTCTTCATGGTTTAAGCCCTTCAGTCACCTCTAATTCTCCGTGTCACTATTCTCTTTATTTTGTGATATTCCTATAAAAAATGATTAACTATTCATGTATATTTGATAAGTAAGTTATTATGGAAATAATAAAGATAATTTCATTATAACGCTGCATTCTAAACCACAATATCAACTTATCAAATCCCTTGATTATGTACTACTATTTAAAAAATCTGGTAAAAATCTCAGTTTTGAGTTTTTTGCTATTTGGAGTTCAAGCTACAATGGCGCAAGATGGAACCATCTATGCATTGAAAAATCCTGAAGAGCCCAATGCTATTCCGCTAAAAACCGGAGGAGTGGACAAGCAGCCGGCATCAGAAACCTGGTTTCGTCAATGGGGCGATCCCATGGCCAGAAATATCACAGCTGCTACGCTTACGCCCTTCTTGGCTGACCCTGAAAAGGCAACAGGAGCTACTGTTATAGTGGCACCAGGGGGTGGTTTCAGGTGGTTATCTATGGGTAACGAAGGATGGGAGGTAGCAGAGGCCCTTGCCGAACAGGGAATTAATGCTTTTGTGCTTAAATACCGCTTACATCCTACACCAAAATCTCTTGATGACTTTACGGCATGGATGAACCATGCTTTTGATCCACCGGCTGATGATGCGAAAGAGAGTGATTCGGCACGTCCTGGTTTACCGTTAGACTTATCTAACCAACTAGAAGATGCTGAGGCAGCCTATGCTATGATAGTGAAAAGGGCTAAAGAGTGGGGAGTTGATACTAAAAGGATAGGCATGATGGGCTTTTCTGCCGGTGCAGGCCTCACTATGCATTCCACACTCAACTCCAAGACCATGGATTTAGCCTTTATCGCGCCTATATATGGTGGTATGGCGGCTGTTGAAGTGCCTAAAGATGCTCCGGCTATGTTCAATGTTATAGCTACTGATGATTTTCTGTTTATGGGGCAGTTTGGAGTAATAGACTCCTGGTACAAAGCCGGCATACCGGTTGAGTTTCATCTTTATCAAAATGGAGGACATGGTTTTGGCCTGGGAAACCCAGATAAAACCAGTAACCGTTGGTTTGATGCATTTATGTATTGGTTAGAGGTGAATGATTTTCATAAGTCTAAGTCTGGAATGTAAGTCTGGATGTTACAAACTATTTAATAAACCAAAGGCAGGCATTAAGTTGATCTCGTCAATAATGCGCCTCAGAAAGAATAAAAAATACATGAATAAAGCAATAGTAATTGCAGCTAGCTTACTGATAGCTATAAGCACGTATGCACAAGAATTACCCTTTCAAAATCCTAAACTAAGCTCTAAAGAAAGAGCGAAAGACCTGATATCAAGATTAACACTGGAAGAAAAAGCAGCACTGATGTGTGATCAATCAGACGCCATTCCACGGTTGGGTATCAAAAAGTTCAACTGGTGGAGTGAGGCTTTACATGGCTACGCGAATAATGACAATGTTACCGTATTTCCTGAACCTATCGGTATGGCTGCTTCTTTTAACGATGATTTGGTGTATGAAATTTTCGATGCCGTTTCTGATGAAGCTCGGGCCAAATATAATCAGTGGATTGATCAGGGAAATGAAAATAAACGTTTTCTCAGCCTTTCGGTATGGACACCCAATGTTAATATTTTTCGTGACCCCAGGTGGGGGAGAGGACAAGAAACCTATGGTGAAGATCCTTACCTCATGTCTCGCATGGGTGTTTCTGTAGTGAAGGGGCTCCAGGGCCCTGCTGATGCCCGTTATAAGAAGCTGCTGGCTTGTGCCAAACACTATGCGGTGCATTCCGGACCAGAGTGGAGCCGGCATGAACTTAATCTCAATAATGTTGACCCAAGAGAACTATACGAAACCTATCTTCCGGCTTTTAAAGCATTGGTACAGGAGGCAGATGTGAGGCAGGTGATGTGTGCCTACCAGCGCCTTAATGATGAGCCTTGCTGTGGTAACACCAGGTTACTGCAGCGCATTTTAAGAGATGAGTGGGGCTTTGAGCATTTGGTGGTGTCTGACTGCGGAGCCATCACTGATTTTTATACCAGTCACAAAGTGTCTTCCACGCCAGTACATGCTGCGGCAAAAGGCGTTTTATCCGGTACAGATGTTGAATGCGTATGGGAGAATTATCCTTACAAAACATTGCCTGAAGCTGTGGAGCGTCAGTTAATAACCGAAGAAGAAGTGGATGAGAGTTTGATGCGTGTTTTAATGGGACGCTTTGACCTGGGAGAAATGGATAATGATGATATTGTTCCCTGGGCACAGATTCCGCCTTCCATTCTTAATAACGATAAGCACCGCCAGCTGGCTCTTGATATGGCAAGGCAGAGTATGACACTTTTGCAAAATGATAATAACGTTTTGCCGTTGTCAAAATCGGCGAAAAAGATTGCTGTTATAGGCCCCAATGCAGCGGATAAACCCATGCTTTGGGGTAACTACAATGGCACCCCGGTACGTACCATTTCTATTTTGGATGGTATAAAGACCAAGCTATCAAACAAGCAAATACTTTATGATAAAGGATGTGATTTGGTAGAAGACAAGGTAACGCAAAGCTATTTCGACCAGTCTTCTTTTGAAGGTAAAAAAGGGTTTAAGGCCACATATTGGAACACTCCTGACTACACGGGAGAGGTGGTGACTACAGTGCAAATTACCAATCCTTTGAAGTTGACTACCGCCGGCCAGCATGAGTTTGCCTCAGGGGTAAAGCTGGAAGGTTTCTCCGCTCTCTATGAAGCGGAGTTCGTACCCGAGAAGACAGAAGAATTAGTTTTTAAAACGGGGGCTACAGGCCATTTCGAGCTTTTGGTAAATGGAGATACGGTACAAATGTATAGTAACTGGCGTACGCTTCCTTCAAGGAAAGCTTATACCTTCGAATCGGGTAAAAAATATAATATTGAAATCAGGTATACCCAGTTAAATAACTGGCAGGCCAATCTGGAGTTTGATTTTGGTAAAGAGGTAGATGTGGATTATTCAGGGCTGATTAAAAAACTAAAAGGAATTGATCTGGTGGTTTTTGTGGGAGGCCTTTCAGGTAATTTAGAAGGCGAAGAAATGCCTGTTTCATATCCAGGCTTCAAAGGTGGTGATCGTACTAATATTGATTTGCCGGCCGTGCAAAGAAACTGTTTGAAAGCTTTGAAAGAGGCAGGTAAGAAAATTGTATTTGTAAACTGCTCGGGGTCGGCCATAGCGCTAACTCCGGAGACGAAGAGCTGCGATGCTATTTTGCAGGCCTGGTATGCTGGTGAGTCTGGCGGGCAGGCCATTGCTGATGTGCTTTTTGGTGATTATAACCCTTCTGGTAAGCTTCCCATTACTTTCTACAAAAGCTCTGATCAGCTAAAGGATTTTGAAGATTACTCTATGAAAGGCAGAACCTACCGCTACATGCAAGATGCTCTTTTCCCATTTGGGTATGGCTTGAGCTACACTTCATTTGAAATAGGTTCTGCTACTTTAAGCAAAACTTCAGCGAAGGTAGATGAAACCCTTGAGTTGACTGTGCCAGTAAAAAATGCAGGGAAAATGAATGGAACTGAGATAGTTCAGGTGTATGTGAGAAAAGTAAATGATGTAGACGGTCCTATCAAAACCCTGAAGGCATTTAAAAGAGCCGAAATTATGGCAGGCAAGACCCAAAAAGTGAGCGTTCAGCTGCCACCTTCATCTTTCGAATTTTATGATTGGAAACAACGTAAAATGGCCATTGTGCCGGGAGAATATGAATTGCTGTATGGTAATAGTTCGGATGATAAGGATTTGAAATCGGTGCATGTTACCTTGAAAAACTAAGGACGCCAATTATCACTTATTAATAGAATCGAAGTTCTATAATTAAAAAGCCACAGGTCTTTTCAGCCTGTGGCTTTTTAATTATTGTATGGGGCATACAGAATACTTGTCGCTAGTCAGTTTTTCTAAGCCAGCCTATAACCTTCTTATCCTGCACCTCCCAATTTTCTTTATCTATAACTTTAAGTTCAATAATTTCTCTTGAAGGCTGAAAAGGACCGGGGTTTTGTTGTATGATTTCTATGTGGTCTTCAGCTACTTTGCTAATAATAGCCACATGGCCATACCTATTAAGCCAATGGCCTTTAAAGATAATCAGATCATTCATCTGAGGGCGGCTGGAAGACGGATTAGTGAATTGGGTTAAATATCGAGCGGGATTAAGTGCTCCATCTTTTATTTTTTCATTAAAAAAATCCTTGGCATGACCGTAGCTATCTGGCATTTTATGGTTCAGGTGCTCATAATAATATCGCTTTACAAACTCTACGCACTGGTATTTCAAGCCTAAATTATAGCCGTCCTCAGTAAGGTTCCTTTCCAGTACATGATTCACCCCTCCATTATAAAATACGGTTACCTGATTCAGGCTGTCAATAGGTTCGCCTACCTCATGATAAGGGTTAATGTTTAGGTTTTTTACTATCCAAAAGCATGATATGGCGACTATGCCAATAGCACTAATGGTTATCATAAAATTTTTATTCATAGCAGGTTTGTGAAAGTCGAATTTAACCTAATGGCAAAAGTAGCAGTAATTATTCGAAACTGATTGAATTAATTTTTTAAGTATTTCATCTATTCATTGCATAGCTAATGAGTTCATTGAAGTTATTAGTTACTCATGTATTTTAATTGTACTTGGTTGTACTATATGTACCTGATTTCCATGGGGTGGAATTTTAATTACTCTATTTATTTTTTAAATAACTGATAATTAGATTTTTATGTGTTAGGTCTGATTTTGGCACCCTGTCTTTCCGAATGTATGATAATAATTAAATTGTAAGGAAATGAGGATTCAGATATTAATGTGGTTGGCTATCTTCCTATTTTCGGGTAAATCTTTAGCACAAAATTGTATAACACCTTACGTGGTGGATTGGGATGATTATCCGTTAGGTACTGATCCGAGAAATCAGACGTATTCGGTGAGTGATGTGGAATTTAGTATCAGTTCCATAGATATTTATGGTCATGTAAGTGGTTTTGAGGTTTCTAACTCTCTTCAGGGTATAAAAAGCATAGTGTGGGAGCAAACCATAGATAATAGAAATGAGTATGCTATTGCCACATTTAAGTTTAGTAAGCCTACGTATTCTTTTAATTTCACCATTTTTGATGTTGATCAAGGTGTTTTTCAGGATTCTTTAACTATAAATGGTTATTCAGATGGTAAGCTGGTAACACTGGTGGCGGGAGATGTGATCACTTCAGCGGCTAATACTTTTATTGGTAATAACACGGTATTGGGAACAGGCTTTGCTGACAATGCTACTTCTGACGGTAACGTAACTATTACCGTACCTGAAACCATCGATTCATTGGTGTTTTTATACAATAATTATACACCAGCTACTTTTCAGACCATCGGTATACATGATTTTTATTGGTGTGGAGCGGATAACGATTATGACCATGTGCTTAATGTAGATGACGCCGATGATGATAATGACGGTATTCCTGATATCAATGAAGCCGGAGGTGTAGATCCTGGAGCAGATGAAGACGGCGATGATATTCCTGATTACATGGATACAGATTTTTCCGCCTTTGCTGATGCTAACGGAGATGGTATTCATGATGGTTATGATGCTGATTTAGACGGAATACCTAATCATTTGGATAGAGATTCTGATAATGATGGTATACCTGATGCTGTGGAGGCTAATGGAGGTGTGCTGCCTAGTAATATGTCGGCTGATGGCCGCTATGATGTGGCTTATGCTATGGCTAATGATACCGATGCTGATGGAGTAGTCAATGACTTGGATGCTGATAATGGAGGTGCACCATTAGCTAATTATGATACCGATGGTGATGGTATACCTGATATGTTAGACGCTGATAGTGATGGAGATGGCATACCTGATACTATAGAAGCCGGAGCCATAGATGCTGATGGAGATGGTAGGGCAGATGACTTTTTTGATGCAGATAATGATGGTATTAATGATAATTATGACCTTACTGATAATGGAGATGTACTCGTAATTACTGATACTGATGCCGATGGTTTATCAGATTATAGAGACATAGATTCCGATAGAGATGGTATTCCGGATAATGTGGAAGCGCAGAGCTCAGTAAGCTATAGGGCTGAGACTGGGGGTGATAGTGATGGTGATGGTATTGATGATGCTTATGACGTAGGTGGCAGTGGTGCCATAGTCTTACAAGACACTGATGGTGATGGAAAATATGACTTTGTTGATGGCGATTCTGATGGAGATGGACTAAGAGATATTTTTGAGGCCAATGACGCTAATAGTGATGGGCAGTTTAGTCTATTTAATCATAATACAGATACGGATGGTGATGGTTTGGCCAATATGTTTGATGCGGATAATGGGGGCAGTCCTGCACCCCTACAAAATACGGATGGCGATACCCTGCCAGATTGGAGGGATAATGACGATGATAATGATGGTATTTTAACGGCTAACGAAGATTTTAATAATGATTTCGATTATGCTAATGACTTTACCCAAGGTGGTACCCCTACACCTGACTATCTGTTTTATACTGATGATATGGATGGTGACGGTGTTAGTGCTGATGCTGATATTGATGATAATAATGATGGAATAGCAGATGTTGATCAGGGCTTTGGCGTAGACCCTGGAGCGGATGCAGATGGTGACGGAACACCAAACTATCTGGACAGTGATTTTATACACCCCACCAAAGGAGCTTTTGTAGATGCTAATACTGATGGAATAAACGATATTTTTGATATTGATCAAGACGGAATACCTAATCATCTGGATTTAGATGCTGATAATGATGGCATACCTAATGCCGTAGAGGCCAACGGAGGTGCATTGCCTGCTAATATGACTGAAGATGGACAGTTTACTGCTGCTTATGCCAGTGCTAATGATGCGGATGGAGATGGTTTGATAGACGATGTAGATCCTTCTACCGGAGGTACTGCTTTGACCGCAGATACAGACGGCGATGGTGTGGAAGATCACTTGGATGCTGACTCAGATGGAGATGGTATTTTAGATAGCTACGAGGCTGGAGCCTATGATAGTAATGCTAATGGCATAAACGATAGCTATAGCAATGTCGATGGAGATGCTTTGCCAGATTACTTGGATGCTGATAGTGATGGAGATGGAATTACGGATAACGTGGAAGGTCAGTCATCTATAGCTTATGTTGTACCCACTGGCACTGATACTGACGGCGATGGGCTAGACGATGTTTATGATACTGATAACGGAGGCACAGCCTTCACTCCTTATGATGCTGATGCAGACGGCACTGCCGACTACCGAGATGCCGATAGTGATAATGATGGTGTGGCCGACAGCGTAGAAGCGCATGATGCCAACTCTAATGGAACTGCAGATCGTACTGCTAGCGGTTTAGATACAGATGGAGATGGGCTGGATAATGCTTATGATCCTGACAACGGAGGTATAGCAGCTGCGGTCCAAAATACTGATGGCAGCGGAGATCCTGACTTTAGGGATAATGATGATGATGATGATAATATACTTACTGAAAATGAAACAGTAGATGCTGATCCTGCTAACGGTGTTTCAGATTACCTAGAGGCCACTACTAATCCTTGTGGAGGGGGCTATGTGCAAAGAAATATTGTAGGCAACGCTTCTTCAGTGCTATTTAATAATGGTGTAACTAACCCTAATAACTCTCTAGGCGCAGCTGATTTTGATGGTTCTACTGGTACGGTAAGTACCTTTCAGGTTGGAGACTACATGTACCTGGATTTACAAGAGTTTGTACCGGCTGGAGAAACGATAGAAATTTATATGGTTACCAGTAGTGGAGATCGAATGACGGTGGCTTCTAGCAAAGAGGTGAACAATGGGTATATTAATCTTACAGGTAATACAACCTTTACGGATAATGCAGGAGGAAATCAATGGACAATATATAACTACACTGTGCCAGTAGAGGGAGCAAGGTATATGTATTTTAGAAGAGATGCAGGCACTATATACTTAGATGCAGTAGGCTATAATTTCAATAAGTGTATTGAGGATAAAGATGCTGATGGTGTGGCGGATGACGTTGATAATGATGATGATAACGATGGAATAGCTGATGCTGATGAGTTGCCTGCTTCTTATGGAGCCGACCCTGATGCAGATGCTGATAACGATGGCATTCCAAACTATAGAGATTCTGACTATGCCGGGTTCACAGATAGTAATTATGATGGTGTAGATGATCAGACGGACTATGATCTGGATGGTGTGCCTAATCACTTGGATTTGGATAGCGATAACGACGGCCTGGTAGACGCATTGGAGGCTAATGGAGGCACTTTACCTCCTAACATGACAGGACAGGGTAATTATACTGCCACCTACGTCAAAAATAATGATACGGATAATGATGGCTTTGCTAATGCTACAGATAATACACCTTTATCAAATCCTGATTCTGATTCTGACGGACTAAAAGACATCTATGATAGAGATTCAGATAATGATGGTATCACTGATCTGGTAGAAGCAGGAGGAACAGACGTAGATGGTAATGGCATTCTTGATAATTTCTCTGATTCTGATGGTGATGGCCTAGGCAATAGCGTGGATCAAAATAATTCTGACCTGGCCCTGGCTGTACCGGATACGGACAATGATGGTACGCCGGATTATCTGGATGCTGATTCTGATAACGATGGTATAAGAGATATCATAGAGGCGCATGATAGTAATGGTGATGGTGTGGCAGACTGGGATGATAACGCTAATACCTTCTTAGAGGCAGCTGAAGGTTTTGCAGATAGTGATGCCGATGGTATACTAGATGCCTTTGATAGAGATGCCGGCGGAAGAATAGCAGCCTTGACAGATATAGATAATGATGGAATGTATAATTATCGTGATAATGATGACGATGACGATGGTACACTTACCGCAGACGAAGATTCTAATGGTAATAATATCTGGTCTGATGATTTCTCTGGAGGCCAAACAGGTACACCTGATTATCTTTACAATGCCTTAACAGCACTACCTGTTGAATTGATTTCTTTCGAAGGAGTATTTAAAGAAGAGCATATCCTGCTAAGCTGGGTTACTGCTTCTGAAGTAAATAACGATGGTTTTGAAGTACAACGATCAACAGATGGCAAAAACTTCGAGGTGCTAGGCTTTGTAGCGGGAAATGGAACTACATCAGAAGAGCAGCAGTATCATTACAACGATAACAGTTTTGAAGATGCACCTATCTATTATTACCGCTTACGCCAGCTAGATTATGATGGTAAGTATGAATACAGCAGAGTAATAGCTGTATACCCAGAAAGAGAGCAGATACGCAAGGTTGTGACAGTAACAACATTCCCTAACCCATGCACTGAGTATATTAACGTTCATTTAAATAACTACAACGAAGCTTTTGAATATGAAATCATCAATTATGCTGGAAATGTGATGATGAAAGGTAGCGTTAATGACAGTGTGGAAGGCAGAATTAATGTGAGCCAGCTGAAAGACGGAATCTATATTCTCAGAATCAATGGGTATAACGTAGAAAAGGCTGTGAGAATAGTAAAAAAATAAGAAGATCCTTACAATGAGTTAATAGACTCATACATTCAAAGAGAGCCGTCTTAAAAGTAAATTTTGAGGCGGCTTAATTTTTTTACGCCTTTTAGTGCCTTCATTTTTAAAGGAGTAATTATAACAGCGTTTCAAATTTTAGGCTTTAACGCTGGTTATTCTATATCCAAAGATTTTCAAAATTTAATACCAAAGCATCTACTTTTAAAAGCTTTGATCTTAATCTGGCTAGTTCATCTACTGGTATTAAGGCCGATAATGAATCTCGCCAAAGAAGTGAAATCAGAGTAGGTTTAAATATGATTATTTTTACTCTTTTTATTTATTTTATTTTTTGCGTAAATGTGCTTATTTCCTCTAATTCCGAATAGGCTCATTATAAATTTATTCTACTAGCTAGTAATTCGTCTTGTATTCAAAATAGGTGATCTAATCAAAATCGATCGTTTTTATTGCTTTATAGTAGTCTATGCGTGATTTTATTTTCCTTATGTCGGGTTTTTACAGCTCCTTTTTTCTGGTGGTCGCAAATGTGATAGTTATTGTCGGAATTGTGATAGTTGAATTGTCTTTGTAGCGGTAAATTTGCTATTGTAATAATTCAAAGATTATAATTAACAATATCGCTGTTTATTATCTGGTTGTGTGATAGTAATAGTGAGGAGATAGAAATAATTAAGTGATGATCCAAACCGTTTTAGATACCTTAAAATTGAAGCTCAATGAGTACTTCAAGGTGAAGACAGCAGAGGATGCTGATCTCGTAAGATTCATTGATAGTGGCATGTCAGACCCAATATCGTTTTCTAATAATTGCGTGACCCCTTTTCTTATTAATGTGTCAGAAGACAGAGTTTTTAGAAATCCTGATCAGTATGCTGGCGTTACAAAAAATGGAATCAAAACTCAATTTAACCCTGAAATAAGAATAGAGCTTCTTGTGCTGTTTATTTCCAAGTTTAGCGACTATACGCAAGCACTCACGTTCCTTTCCTATGTTATTAAGTGTTTTCAATCTAACAGGGTTTATAATCAATTAAACACGCCTGCACTGGCTGATGAAAACATTGAAAAGTTGATCATGGAAATGGTCTCTTTACCCTTAGAGGAGCAAAATCAGGTTTGGCACTCTTTGAGTACATCATACTTACCATCAGTACTTTACAGAGTTCGTCTACTTCAATATTTAGATGAAGAAAGTATAGAATACGTGGGAGAAGACTTGTCCGACATTCAAGTCAATATTGGAGGTAAACAATTTTAAGTAATGTATAAGGAGTTATTTGAAATCATTATTGATCACCAATATTTTACATCGGGCTCTGTAGACTTAACTATAAAGCCTACAGCTGATACACTAAAATTATTAGACAAATCTCACTTCAGAGTAAGGCCTATTAGAAATGGGCTCAGGGTTTATATTCATGCTAATGAAGAGGGTAAGGTTCATAAAGTGGTGGATGCCATAGAGAAATTTCAATTTGATCTTTTTCCTAAATCTTCCGCATATCAATTATATACTGATCTTGGAGATTTAAAGGCGGGTGAAATTATTCTTTTTACTAACCCTACAGTTAAAACCCAAGAGGTGGTGCTGGAGGTGTCATCCGTGGTGGCGGCGGGTCAATACCAAGGTTATCCGCTGGTAGGTCGTGTAGCACTTAATGTAGTCGATTTATCAATAGGAGGAGGAATGCAAACCTTTAGGGCTGTATTAAAATCTCCGGCCATAAAGTGGCGCTATTATTTACTCTCAGATAATTCAAATACGGAATTGGTCATACAGGATAGAAATAATCATTTCACATTTCATCAGCAAGAGATTCCAGGAGCAGAGGAAGACTTAATAGCCCATGCCTTACAGCTCAATTACCCTGATTTGAATTTATCTCTTTTTGAGTCTAAGCAAGCCATTCTGTCTAGCAATAAGCCAGTGAAAAATCTGCAGCTTATACGTGATGGAGAGGTGCTTATCAGGCACTTGCCTAATCCTTCAGCCAGTCATAGCGGAATAAAAATTATAAAGGCTATAAGAGCCAATGCTTAAATAAAAATTGTAAACAAATAATTATATGCCAAGTTATAAAACCCCAGATGTGTATACCGAGGAAGTATCCACCCTGCCACCATCAGTAGCAGAGGTATCTACCGCCATTCCGGCATTTATCGGTTATACTGAAAGAGCCATCAAGAATGGTAAAAATGTAGACAACACAGCCATTCGAATATCCACCATGTTGGAGTATAAGCAAATTTTTGGTGGTGCAGATACCGCTTCTTTTGAAGTGGAGATTAATAATGATGAATCTATTAAAGATTTAAAGGTTATTAAGCCTACGAGTAAGTTGTATTATGAGCTTGATTTTTACTTTAAAAATGGAGGTGGAGCTTGTTACATTATATCAGTAGGTAATCATGGAGATGATTTAGATAAAAGTGATTTTCTTAATGGCCTTGAAGTACTAAGTAAGGAAGATGAGCCCACTTTAATTATGCTAGGAGAGGCTTTGGATTTACCAAAGGCTGATTACTATGAAATATGTAAGCAGGCGCTATCGCAGTGTGCAACACTCAAAGATCGCTTTTGTATTTTCGATGTATTAGATACAGATACTAATGGCGGCGATTTTAGAAATAACATAGGTATTAATAACCTGAAATATGGCGCTGCTTACACGCCTCATTTGCAAACGTCATTAACATACCTATATAACGATACAGATGTTGATATTACCGGATTACCATCTTTAGACAGTTATGTTTATGATTATGAAGGCATTAAAATTACTTATGCAGGCTCTTCTCAAGAAGCTCCTAAGTTCAGAGTGAATCAGAGCCAAGGTACAGGTAATACTGAAACCGGAATTACTTTTGAAGTAGATGGCAGCCAGCTTACTATCAGAAATGTTGGTGATGGTGTGAAACCGGAAGATTTAGTTACTGCCTGGAAAGCTTTTAATGACAAAGGCCTTTTCAATATAGCTGATATTAGCATTGAGGGAGATATGGTGGTAGGCACCAAAGTATTTATAGAGCTTGAATCTACGCTCATTGGCAATGCCAATTTGGCAAGTATTAAAGGGGTGAAATCGGCACTTTATAGCAAAATAGTGAACGAGCTGGCTAAGCAGCGAATTGTTCTGCCACCTAGTGCTGCTGTTGCAGGGGCTTATGCCACTACAGATAGAGAGCGTGGAGTATGGAAGGCTCCTGCTAATATAAGCTTAAATGCAGTTATCGCACCAGCCTATAAAATAAGCAACGCAGATCAGGAAAATCTAAATCTGGATAGTGATTCAGGAAAATCTATCAACGCCATCAGAAGTTTCGCTGGTAAAGGAACCCTCATTTGGGGAGCTCGCACCTTGGCAGGAAATGATAATGAGTGGAGGTATGTACCTGTGCGCAGGCTATTCAATATGATAGAAGAATCTACCAAGAAAGCATCATCTTTTGCTGTATTTGAGCCTAACAGTGCCGCTACCTGGCTTAAGGTAAAAGCTATGATAGACAGCTACCTGTATGGAATTTGGCAGCAGGGAGCTTTAGCAGGAGCTACTGCAGAGCAAGCCTATTTTGTAAATATCGGTTTGGGAAAAACGATGACTCAACAAGATGTTTTAGAAGGCCGAATGGTAGTAGAAATAGGAATAGCTGCGGTAAGACCTGCCGAGTTTATTGTCTTGAAATTTTCTCACAAACTACAGGAGTCATAATAACATGACTCCTTATTCAAATCATTTATTCTTAAAATATTAATCATAAAGAAATGGCTTTAGACAAAGACCAAATCAGATTAGACTATCCCTTGCCGATCTATAATTATCGGGTAGATATTGGAGATAAGTCTTTTAGTTTTTCAGAAGTATCAGGGTTAGAGCTTGCTTATGAAACCATCACTTACAAAGAGAGCTTCAATGTAGCAGGAAAAAGCGGTCCCAACATCATGTATATGCCTGGAATGATCCAGCCTGTAAATATATCTTTGAAAAAGGGATATGTTAAAAAGAAGAGCATGGAAGTTTTCTACGAATGGATAAAGAGCGTAGCCCTTAACCGTGTAGACAAAAAGGATATCACCGTGCACTTACTCGATGAAAACGGTGATACAGTGGTGAGCTGGAAATGTGTTGATGCCTTCCCTACCAAACTAACGGCACCGACTTTTGATGCTAATTCAAACGAAGTGGCCATAGAATCAATGGAGCTGATGGCCAGCAGAGTATTGATGGAAGAGGTATAAGCCTTAACAAAAAATCAATTTTAGTTATAACGCAATAAAAGTATTCACATGGCTCTAGGTAAAGTGACTATTTCAGACGATTACCCGATACCTGTTTACAGCTATCGGGTAACCATTGACGGTAGCCAAACGATGTCTTTTTCAGAAGTATCAGGCTTGGAAATAGATTATGATTATGTTGACTATCGTCATGGATTAGGCTTTTTAATGGGCATAAACCTCATCAGAGGTCAAGCTAAGCCTGTGAAAGTTAATCTAAAAAGAGGTGTTACCAAGCATAGAGAATATCTCACCACCTGGCTGGATAAGGGTGATAAGCGAGATGTTCTTATAGAGCTGTGTGACGAAGATGGTACAGGCATGGTAAGCTGGCAAGTTTCCAGAGCCTTACCATTTAAGTTAGATGCACCAGCTTTTAATGCGGATAGTAATTCGGTAGCTATTGAAAGCATGGAGCTGGTGGCACATGGATTAACTATTAAACACCAAAAATAAACACTATGGAATTAATAGATGCCTTAAATCCAAACCCACCACTTTCACACAGGTTTGGAGTCTTCTTTTTTGCTGGTGGTAGTATACCTAATCCCATTGACTTTCGGTTTCAAAAAGTTTCTGGTATAAACACAGAAATACAAACCTCAACAATTAGAGAAGGAGGGCAAAATTTATATACACACCGCCTTCCAGAGCACGTGAACTATAGCAATCTGGTGTTAGATCGTGGCTACGCTACAGTCTCTCCGCTCGTAGCAGAGTTTAATCAGACATTTTCGCAGTTTAAGTTTTATCCTTCAAATGTGCTGGTTACCCTGTTCAATGAAAGCGGAGTTCCTCTGGGTGCTTGGTTGTATTTTAAGGCTTACCCGGTAAAGTGGGCTATTTCTGAGCTAGATGCCCAATCTAATACTGTATTGATAGAAAAGATGGAACTCGCTTACACCAGATTTCAAACCGTAAGAATTTAAAAGATGCCAGTTGAAATTAGAGAAATAGTGATCAGGGCGGTAATCACCGAAGATCAAAAACCTCAGGCTCAGGCAATTGAATCGGATATGGATAGAACCCAGCTTATACAGGACTGTGTGGATGAGGTGTTTAAAGCTTTGAAAAGAAAAAAATTAAGATAGTATGATAGAATCGCTGAACTTATTTAATCTGGAAAAGCTGAAGATTAACTCATATCAATCTACAGCAAGAAGAGGACGCCACGATACGTTTTATGTTATGTTCAATCCTGAGAGTTATTCTCTTCGGTATGAGAATTTGTATTCTAAAGATCAGGCAATTAATGCCAGTGGCAGACAGGCGAATTATGCATTAAGTAAACCTGAAGAGCTGAAGCTGAAGATTATCCTGGATAATACCGGCGTTAGTAATTATGGTTTGGATGTGCTAGGGAGTACCTCAAAGGATGTTTATAAGGAGGTAAAGCGATTTTTAGAACTCACTACGCTGATGGATGGACAAATTCATGAGCCTAAATGCTTAACTATTCTCTGGGGAGATTTGAACTTCAAATGCCGACTAAAATCTCTGGACATCAATTACTCACTGTTTGACAGCAGTGGGGTGCCTCTAAGGGCTGAATTAGATACCTCATTCTTCGGAGACCTGGACGAATCTGAAAGGTTGAAAAAAGAGAATAAGAGTTCTCCTGATTTAACGCATACCCGTGTAGTTAAGGCAGGTGATCAACTTCCTAGAATGTGTCAGGAAATATATGGCTCTGCAGGATATTATCTATATGTAGCCAAGGCGAATGGTCTTAAAGACTTTAGAAATATCCCTGTGGGTAAAGAGATATTTTTCCCACCTATAGAGAAATAAGGTATGTCGGTAGTTTCTGTAATATTAAAAAGCGATGGTAAAGTGGTGAAAGCTGATCATCAGCTAATTTATCTGGATATTGTTAAAGAATTTAATAAAATACCTTTAGCAGAACTCAGGTTTAAGGGGGGTGATATATCTAGAAAAGAGTTCGAGATTTTAGATGAAGGGTGGTTTGATATTGGTAAAAAAGTAGATGTAGCCGTTAGCTACGCTGATGGCACTGAGAAAGAAGAGTTTTCGGGAATAGTGGTCAATCACAGCCTCGAGCTTAGCCATAATGCTGCTACCCTCATGGTAGAGCTCAGTGGAAAGGCCATTGCCATGACCAAAGAAAGGCATCATACTGTCTTTAATCAGGAAAAAGATGAGGATATCATTAATAAAATCATAGGTAAGTACAAGCCAGAACTGGTTTCTAAGGTGGCAACTACTACCCAGAAGCATCCGGAGATGGTACAATATTACGTTTCTGATTGGGATTTTATGCTGTGCAGAGCAGCAGCAAATGGGCAGTTGGTTTATGCAGAAAATGATAGGGTATCTACCATAATCCCAAAGATAGATGGGCAAGATAACTCACTTGAGCTAGGGATGGATCAAATTTATGATTTCGATCTGCAGGTAGATGGCCGTTCTGAATACAATAAGGGTGAATCCGTTGGTTGGGAAGCCCATAAGCAAGAATTAGCCAAAGCTAAAACAGCCAAAGTTCAGAGTAAGCCAACAGCGATTGATAATACATGGAGCAAGGCCCGTGAAATGAAATCTACTCTGGCTTTAATGAGAGGTTCCATAAAATTACAGGGATCAGGAAAGTGGAAGGTAGGTCAGGTGCTGAAAATAGCAGGTTTTAGCAAAAAGTACAGTGGCGCAAATATAATTACAGGCATCAGGCATCAGCTGTCAGTGCAAAACTGGACAACCCATCTGCAGTTAGGGATGGATGCAGAATGGCTAAACTCACAAATAGATTTTACTGATAGCCATATTGGGGGGGTGGTTCCTGCCATAAACGGACTTCAAACCGGAGTTATTAGAGCTTTTGAGAAAGATCCTAATAATGAGTGGCGTGTAAAAGTATACATCCCTGCCTTTGGAGCAGGTTCAAGCCCTGTTTGGGCACGTTATGCTTCTCCTGATGCTGGTGATGAGCGGGGCTTTTTCTTCCGGCCAGAATTAGATGATGAGGTGGTGATTGGATTTTTAAATGATGATCCACTGCAGCCCATCATCTTAGGGGCCATGCATAGTGCGGCTAACAAGCCTCCCGTAAAGGTTTCGAAAGAAAATGCTCAAAAGGGAATCATTACCAAATCTGGCTATAAGCTGCTATTTGACGATGTAGAGAAAACCATATTGCTTTCTGGTAAAAACAATCGCATTTACATTAACGATGAGGAGGGCACCATTAGCATGGACGACGCCCATGGAAATCAGTTGCTTATGGGCAGTGATGGAATAACGATCAACAGCTCAAAAGACTTAAAAATGACAGCAAAGGGCAATCTTTCAATAGAGGCCAAGAAAAATATCAGTATTAAAGGTAAAAAGGTGGATTTGATATAAAATGACTGTAATCATGGAAAAATCACAGAAAATACAAATAGAGATCAGTGTAGATGAGGCCAACGTCATTCTTTCAGCGCTAGGCCAGCAGCCTTACCATAAGGTGGTAGACCTGATAAGAACTATTCAGGCGCAGGGGGCTGCACAGTTAAAAGATCAAAATATAGAGAGAGATAGTAGTAGTGATCACGTAGAAGCATCAACATCGACATTGACAGAAAATGGAAAATGATTTTTTAGGTAGAGGATGGTCCTTTCCCCCAGCTTTTCATGCAGGAGGAGGCGAGTTAGAACTTGTAAGTGGTGAGCAGGATATACAACAGAGCCTAAAAATATTGCTGTCTACATCACTCAATGAGCGGGTAATGGCTCCTGACTTTGGTTGTGAACTTACCAACTATCTGTTTGAAGAAATTGATCAAAGCCTGATCAATGAAATACGTAATGCTGTATCAGACGCTATTTTAACCCACGAACCCAGGGTGCAGGTAGAGGAGGTGAACATTACTGAAGTAAAGAGAGAAAACGGCCTTTTACACATATCTATTACCTACCTGGTGCCTGCCACCAATAATCGGCATAACCTGGTATACCCCTTTTATTTGAACGAAGCTTCTATCAATATATAATAACTGTAGTGCCAGATCAAATAATAATAGATAAGGATATTGTGGTGTTTACACCCGTATTTGGTAATGCCGTAGTGGCTGTAAAACCAGGTGTGATAAGAGGTACAGGAAAAACCACCATTAAAGGGAAACCAGTTTGTGTAAAAGATGATATCAAGCAAGTGTCCGTTACCAATTGTGCTTATGTAGCAGGAGTTTTTGTGGGCGGTTTCGGCACCTTAAAAATTAAAAAATTACAAGGGAAGCAGCTTACTAAAAAAGTGAGTAGTGGCGGTAAGGAGATTATTCTTAAGGGGAGCATATTCGAAGCCGAGTTTCAAGTAACTATTAAAGCAAAAGATCCTGCCACTACCAATCCGGATCCTATGTCTACCTACAAAGGATTTGGCAAATTTCTGCCAGTGAATAAAACAATTAAAGCCACCTAGATAAGTATTCAATGATCAGTAATAAAAATTCAAATCAACTCATTTTTCGCGACGGCACAAGTCAGAAAGATCGCTTAAGTGACGCTCTGAGGCCTGATTATGTACAGGTGGAAGAGCGAGGCTTTGAAGATCTTATTAAAGAAGCCCAGCGCCTGGCTACCGAAATACGGTTTTTTAATCAGGATAATCAGCCTTCAACCAATTGGGAAGGTCTGCTGGTAGATGATTTTGAAACCTACTATAAAGAGACACGTGCTAATCAGGATATAATTAGGAATAAGTGGGCCAAGCAGCTTACGGAATATGTAGAGTACCCTAAAAGGTTTAAGGATAATGCCAGTTTACATAATAAGCTAAGCAGGCCGCAAGTGGTTCTTTTTATGACTTTTCTCAAGCTTCTGGACCATGTAAAGACTCAAATAAACGGACTAACTAAAAAGCATCTCGACTTTTATTTTAGGGAGAAACTTGGCCTTACGCCAAAAGGAGCTGTGCCTGATTTGGTGCATGTGCTTTTAGAGCTTACTGAAGATATTGATCAGCTAGAGGTGGAGGCCGGCACTCTTTTATATGCTGGCAAAGATGAAAGTGGAAATGAGCTTCATTATAAAACAGACCATGATACCGTAATAAGCCAGGCAAAAATAGAGCAGATTAAAACTGTTTTTGTGGCGAAGAGTACCTCTTCCATTCAAGATTCTCATTTAAATAATGTAGACAGGCCAGATAAAGGCTTTGCCAAAATGATGGAAATGGCATTGGGTGTTCCTGCCCCGTCAGATCCTTTACCTGCTTTGCCGGAAGGAGTCACTGATCTGGTAGCGCTGCTCAATGAGCTAAATACAGATACAAAAAAACAAAATTATATAAAGCAGCAGCTCTTCTTGTCATTAGATGACTTCCGTTTTATTATTCAAACTCACTTAAACGATCTTGATTCTAAGAAATATGTTGCAGAAGCCGATTGGAATAAAGTTTACCAGATATTAGATCGAGCTTACAAAAATAAGATCATCGCTAAGCGTAAGGCTGAACTTAAAGAACTGCATGATGCGGAAGGTTTTGATGCGCTGATCAAATATGTATATGGTACACCTTCTCCTGGAGATCAACTGCCTCCTTACAGAGGGACGGAAGTTTCATTAAGACAGATATATGATGACTTGAATTCTAATGATGAAGGGTTAGATTCATTGAAGCAAGAAGCTCGTAACTACATACAAAGGGAGTTGTTTCTGACTACTAGTGACTTTCAAAGCCTTATAGTAACAAATGAGAAAACTAATGCTACAGCAGCAGAGTGGCAACAGGTATATGACCTTTTAGAGCTGGCAGATAGGAAGGTGAGAAGCTTTGTTTTACCTACTCCGGAGAAAGAGGAATTGCAAAATATATATGCTGAACCTGATGCTCAAAGCGCTACTTTCACCCTTTCCGGAGGAAAAGAGGAAAGCCTTAGATTTAAAACCTTTGGTGGCTATCAGACTAACGATCAGGCACAGTTGAAGCCAGCATCAATGGGTTTTGCCATAAGCTCTCCTATTCTTAGTTTGAAAGAAGGACGCAGAGAAATAACTGCTACCATAGCTCTTAATCCTGTAAATCTCGATCATGAGATGATCTCAAAGCTTATAAACAATACTGATGAGAGTTTAAACCCATTTCAGGTATTACTATCTACAAAAAATGAATGGATTAAGCCTGATGTCAATTTTTCTTTCGGAGATAATTTCGTAGCAGATCCTATAGAAATCTACTCTGCCACCATAAAGGGTAACAATGTAAGTGCCACATCTGGAGCTAATTTCGATGAAACAGATTTGGGAAGGTACCTGGTTTGGAGTGATGGAAGTATTTATAAAATCAACTTAATAGAAGGTGTAAACACCGTGCAGGTTCAAAAAGTAGGTAAAACAGAGGCGAGAGCAAGCATTCAGAAATATGATAAGGATGCCGTTTATCTTTCGGCTCTAAAAATTTTCATTAGGCTCTCTGAAGATGATAGTCCTGTTGAACCGCTAGTTTCCGATGAAGATGAACTACAAATTAATGCGGAATTTCCTGTTTTAGCTTTTAAGTTGAATAACATACTGACCAATAAAAAATATATAAGTCATTATGAAAAATTGATGAACTTAAAAGTTCAAAAGACTCATCTTCATGTAGATGTGCAGGGCATCAGAAATGTTATTTTACAAAACGATGAATCTGCCTTAGATCCTAAAAAGCCTTTTGAACCGTTTGGCTTTGAACCGGAACCGGGCTGCAGTTTCTACCTGGCTAATGAAGAGATGGCAAGTAAAAGGTTGAATGACTTGAGCCTTGAGCTAGAGTGGATGAAATCTACCAACGATTATCTTATCAATCATTTTCCCAAAGGTGACGATAATGCATCCGGTGAATTTACCGCTAAGGCTTACCTTCATGATAAAAGGGTAGAACTAGCACTGGAATCCATCAAATTGATTCCTGATGAGAGCGCTTATGTGATCGCGAAAATTCCGGAAAAAATCAGTGAGACCTCACCGTTCAAATATAAAGCCTGGCCCGAAGTGGAAAGCGAGGAGGAAGAAGTGCTTGAGTGGGATCGCTATTTTAGGCTTGAACTTACTCATCCTGATTTTCAAGGTACATTATTTTCACAACCTGAAGGTCCTGAGGCTAACATATATCCGGCTTTTACTCCAAAAATAAAAACATTGAGAGTGGGGTATTCCTCTCATACAGAGTTGCTTGAAAATGACAACCTGAATACTTTTTATCATATTCATCCATTTGGATGCGAGGCTGTAAATACAGCGGGTGGCTCGAATTTGATTCCGGCTTATAATGATGAAGGGTATTTATATCTGGGTATCGGCAGGCTAATAAAACCACAGATACTATCTGTTTTATTTCAAATGGCAGAAGGTAGTGCCAACCCTGATTTTGGTGGAGCCCAAATACAATGGAGTTATTTAAAAGCTAATCAATGGCAATTTATAAGTGATGGAGATATCCTCTTAGACACCACCAACGGCTTGTTAAATACGGGAGTTGTTCAGGTAAAAGTGCCTGCAGATGCCACTGACCACAATACCATTATGCCCGAGGGGTTGCATTGGATAAGGCTCAGCTGTAATAAAAATACCGTTGGTATATCAGATGCCATAGCCATATTGGCGCAAGCTGTGAACGCCACCTTTATTACGGAGCAGGTGGAGGCTAATCATTTTGTAGAGCTTTTGGCAGCAGGCTCTATTACACAAACCCTACTGCCAAATCCGAATATAAGGCAGATACAGCAGCCTTTCACTTCCAGTAAAGGTAAGCCGGCCGAAAAAGATAGCATGTTTTATACACGAATAAGTGAGCGGCTAAGGCATAAAAATAGGGCCATTAACATGTGGGATTATGAGCGTATTGTTCTGGATAAATTCCCTGAAGTGTATAAGGTCAAATGCCTGCCTGAAGCATATGAAGCATATGAGGTTACGGTGATGGTGGTGCCTGATATACGTGGAAAGTTGCCTTTTGATCCTTTTCAGCCAAAAGTACCTGCAGATACCTTGCAAAGAATACAAACTCATCTTGATCATGTGGCTCCGGCTTTTGCCAATATTTCAGTGAAGAACCCCAGCTATTTACAAATAAAAACACGCTGCGTGGTGAAGTTTAAAGCCGGATATAATGAAGGTTTTTACAAAGGCCTTCTCATAGAAGAAATAAAGCAGTTTCTGTCGCCATGGGCATACAGAAAGGGAAATGATATAACCATAGGTGGGGCCATCTACTCCAGTGTTATTGTCAATCATATAGCAGAGCAGCCTTATATAGAATATGTGGCCAATATGAAACTCTTTCAAAGTGAAGATGGAAAGAGGTTTACAGATGTGAGAACCATAAACAATGGAGAAAACAAGGCAGTAGCTAGCAAACCGGACATGGTGCTTGTGTCGGCTACTTCACATGAGATAGATGTGGTGGATGAAAATGGATACGACCAGGAAATTTTCGAGGGTATTAATTACATGAAAGTAGAGCTGGACTTCCAGGTAGGTAAAGACCTGCTTTAACAGATGATCAAAAAAATAGATAAAAAGACCTTATAAATAATGGAAATAAATAAGAAAAACAGGACTGAGCTGAAAAACTATTTCCTGGCCACTAAAATACCAACAGAAAAGCAGTTTGCAGAGCTCATTGAAGCCACCTTTAATCAGGTAGAAGACGGTATCACCAAACCGCAAGGAGGTCCCATTGCTTTGGAAGCTGATGGAGATGCTTCTGGAACTCAGAGGGTGCTAGATCTATTTTCTAGTTTTGAAGATGATAACCCCACCTGGAGTTTAGGTTTAAACCCGAGGGTAGACTCCAACCTGCCGGAGAGTAATAAACCCGGATTGAATATTAGCGATAGTAGTGGGCAGAGCAAGTTATATATTCAATCAGGTGGTGGAAATGTAGGAATAGGTACTATAGAGCCAGAGGCCAGACTTACGGTTAAAGGTAAGTCTAAACAGCCCATTATAGCTGCCAAGTCTCATAGTTCAGGAAAGAACATTTTCGAAGTTTCCCAAGAAAATCAGGCAGGATCATTATCATTGAATAAGGAGGATGGAAATTCTCATTTTATAGTGAAAAATGGTAAAGTGAGAATAGGAGAGGGTGAGCCAGAGGCACCACTTTCCGTTGTAGGTGCGCAAGAAGACCAGATACCTACTTCCGCTATGAACATAAGCAGTGAAAGTATTCTGTTTGGAGGAGCCAACGCTGGCAGAGGCCTGCGTTCAGCACAAGTTTCTATAGATAAAGAAAATGTTTTAAACATATTTGGAATGGCTAGTGGTGATAATGAAACCACCAGAAAGCTAAATATATATGCCGAGGGTGGAATGAACGTGAAAGGACTACTGTCGGCTTCTAACTTTTCAAAGAGGGAAGATCTTGATGCTAATGACGCTTCTGACCAACGTATTTCCACGCAAAAAGCGGTAAAAGCCTATGTAGACAATCGCCTTCCTCAAGGGGTGATTTGTATGTGGTCAGGAGCACAAGCTCCCGCCGGGTGGGCGCTTTGCAATGGGGAGAATGGAACTCCTAACCTTACAGGGAAATTTGTAGTAGGCTTTGGTGGTAATGGCGATTATAATGCTATAGGTAATAAAGGAGGTGCGGAGCAAGTTACTTTGACTAAAGGAAACTTACCAGCACACAGTCACACAGGTGTAACAAATAACACAGGTGCTCATAAGCATGATTTTACAGGTGCCAAAGCCAGTGGTGACGGATCGGCAACAGGAAGTTCAAGAGATTTTTATGGCTCTACCACCAGAACTACTGCTTCTTCAGGTGATCACAAACACTACTTCACCACTAACGAAACTGGTAATAATCAGCCCCATGAAAATAGGCCGCCTTACTATGTACTTGCTTATATCATTAAACTTTAATCAATCTAGAAGACTATTAGCCTCATGATAAAGCCACTCACTATACCTAAAGAACTTCCAGCAGACTCAGCATTGAGCTTTGATTTTCTCCGTAAGGAGGGTATTAAACATATACAGCAACTTGCAGGAAATATCTGGACTGATCACAACACGCATGATCCGGGCATTACTATTCTGGAGCAGCTTTGCTATGCTATTACAGATTTGAGTTATAGGATAGACAATAACATAAAAGATATTATAGGCAGAGACGATTCCAGCTCTTATCGAGATCTCTATAGTCCGGCGTCTATTTTAACCACCAGTCCTGTTACTATACAAGATATCCGCAAAATCGTAATTGATGTGAAAGGGGTGAAGAACGCCTGGGTAGAAAAGGTGATGGATCAAGAGTTTCCTGCTCCCTGGAATAATGAGGTATCTCAGGAAAATCTGGGAAAGAGTATTATAAAAGGCTTATATCGGATAGAATTTGAAAAAGAAGAATCAGCCGATGTAAATACAAACCTTACTGCAGACGTTAGAGCCAGGTTAAGAGCGTGTAGGAGCATTTGTGAAGATTACAATGAAATTATCTTATTAAATAGTCAGCCAATACGGTTACATGGAAGAATTGAAATAGGCCAAGTAGAAGATATGGATCAGTTTGTTGCTAATATATTATTCAGGGTAGCAGCACATATTTCTCCTAAAATTCCTTCTTATAGCCTTAGAGAAATGCTGGACATGGGAGAGAGTATTGATGATATTTTTGATGGACCAGCTCTCAATCATGGTTTCATCAGAAATGAAGATTTAGAAAAAGGAACCCGCAAACATGAGCTTCATACCTCTGACCTGATTCGTGAGATAATGGATGAAAGTGAAGTGCAGGCAGTGAATCAATTTTCATTATCCACCGGATCAGAAAATATAGAAGACTGGGTGCTGGCATTAGACCATAGTAAAACCCCAAATCTTCAATTAAGAAAATCACTGGAATCTCTCAGTTTTGTGAAGCAAGGTATAGAAGTGAGTGTTGATCCAAGTCGGGTGGAAAGGCTCTTTTATGATAAAAGAAATCAAGAGCAGTATTTAAAACTGCCTGAAAATGAAAGAGATATTATCATCTCTGAAACAAATGATCAGGAGCTAGAGCAGTATTACTCTATCCAAAACGAATTTCCTTCAAACTATGCTATTGGTTCAGCTTCACTTCCAGCTTCTGCTCCAGCGCATAGAAAGGCACAAGCTAATCAGCTCAAAGGCTACCTCATGTTTTTTGATCAGCTACTGGCTAATTATTTTTCACAAATCGCTCATTTCAAAGATTTAATGAGTTATGAAAGCAATGATAAAAAGACTTATTTCAGACAGTCATTAATAGACGTCCAGCCAGAGCTAGAGTATCTTTTAGTCAATGCGGAGGGTTATCAAAATTATTTGAAGGGTAATGGAGAAGCGAAACATCCAGATTATGTAAGAAAAAACAAATTTTTAAACCATCTGCTGGCCCGCTTTAGCGAAACTTTTACAGCATATGCTATGCTGCTACAAGACCCTGTGCAGCGACAAAATCAGAGCTCTGCCGAAGATCTTATTAATGTTAAATCAAATTTCCTGAAAAACTATCCTGAGCTCAGTGCTAATAGAGGAAATGGTTTAAATTATTCGGTTGACTTTTCACTAAAAAATAATATTTCTGGACTTGAAAAGCGGATAGCCAGCAAAATAGGGATAGAAGATTTCTCGCGAGTAAATCTGGGAGATGGAGATGCCGAAGGCTTTCACATGGTAGAGCATATTCTACTCAGATCTCTGCCGATAGAAGATGAAAGTTGGAAGGATGATTTACGCTATTGGGTGTTTACCTCACCAATTAAAGCATTTGATGAAGTATCAGATTCAGCAAACACGCTGTGCATGATTTCAGGTCATGGTCTTAGCACTGATGATGTGATAGAAATCCATGGATCAGAGTTTTATGACGGTGTACACCGGGTACATAATGTTACAGATAATAGTGTTGAAATAGCCATTCCTTTTCAAGGAAGTACACAAGGGCGTTGGCTTTTTAAAAATAGCACCGATCCTTATTCTTTGCAGCTCACCTTTATGCTACCTGCTTGGGTAGAAAGGTATCAGAGTCAGAATTTCAAAAGGTTTATAGAAAACACCATCAGAGAAGAGTCCCCTGTGCATGTACGCTGCCATATTCAGTGGTTAGAGCTGGAGGAAATGAAAGCATTTGATCAGGCATATTTCGAGTTTTTATCAGCGCTTAGCCAGCAGTAATGACCTCTCAAAAACATATCATCAATAAGCAAATTATAGAAATTCATCTGTCAGATAGGGCTAGCAGCACTGATATGCAAAATAAAGTGAGTAAACTGTTTCATGATAAGCTTATGCCTATTCTTAATAAATACTGTGATAACATTAGTGCAGATGGTGGTCAGTATCGCATTGATGAGTTGAATCTGGATCTGGGTAAGGTAAGCCTGGCAGAATTGGAAACAGCATTTGATGAAAAGCTAAAGGAGGTTTTAGAACACGATGAGGCTGTTATTTTGAAGAGCGACTTGGTAGAATTGGAAAGGGGCAAAGAAAGACCTCTGGAAACATTGTTTTACTTTTTAATGACAGGCATTTTACCCTGGTGGGTGCAGGCCCAAAGCAGGGAGTATCTTCATCATATTTTAAATGATCTTTTGATCAATGCCAATGCTGAAGTCAAGTCTGCCATCAGAAGAGTAGGGCAGGATGCAGAATTTTCTAAGCGATTTTTAAATACTTTCTCAGCCGATCAGGTCACTCGTTGTATTGAGCTGCTAATGGGGCACATGCCACCATCAGTAGCTAAAGCAAAAGAGAAGCTGGCCATACTTTTAAAGAATAGCGATGGCTTTGAACCAGCTCAATGGAATAAAACCTTTTTTGGAATAGTTTATAATGAAGTATCTACTCATGGTAAGGTAAATAGCGAGGAAATACTGATCTATAAAACGATCAAGACAATTGGCAACATACCACTTCCTGATCACTTATTGCCCCAGGGAGAGAGACGGCAAAAACAACATTTAATTCAGGACCTACAGGCTGCAATAAACAATATTAAAGGGCTTTATCAAGAAAATCAGCAATGGGCTGCTGTGTTCAATCAGCTAGCTGATCTCATAAATCAGCCCTTATTTATTACCTTTTCCCAGGCTCAAATGGAGTCCTTACTCACTTATGTGCACATGCTCAAAAATCTCAGGGTTGAAAAACAGGGAGCTTATCAGCAGGTGGTGGAGGCCACTATTAGGCCTATAGCCCAGCGTATAAATGAATTTCGCAATCAGCTGAAGCAAAAACAGCCTGAGGTAGCGGTGATTGAAAAGGTGAAGAATAACTTCAATAAAACGGACTTTATTGGTGTCACTAATGCCGGCTTGGTTATCCTGTGGCCCTTTCTTATTCGTCTGTTTGAGAACTTACATTTACTGAAGGAAAGAAAGTTTCGTAACGAAAATGCGCAGCAAAAGTCAGCCGCAGTACTACAATATTTAGTGGATGCAGATCCAACAGCCTTTGAAGGCCTTTTGGCGCTAAATAAGGTGCTGTGTGGGCTGTCATTAGCAGCGCCACTTTCTATAGAACCTCTCGCAGACGAAGAAAAGGAGCTTTGTGATCATATGCTCAAGGCAGTAATATCTCGAGGTCCTTATTGGAAAAACTTAAAGCTATTGAGCTTTCGTACTTCCTACCTTCAGCGCGAAGGCATTCTCAGTACCAAAGATGGGCATTGGTTACTTCAGGTAAAAAAAGAAACCTATGATATTACTTTAGAAAAATTGCCATGGGGCTTTAATACCGTGAAGCTTCCATGGATGAACGAAATTTTATTGGTGGAATGGTTATGACACAGAAGATAAATATAGAAGAGCAAGCAACAGTACTCACCCAAGAGTTAGATTGGCTGAGTCATGTGATTAGTGTACGACTGGCCTTGCATTTTGAGCAGGAAACCAATTACCTAGATATCAGCGAGCTTCCTGTGCCAGATTTAAGAAAAAAAGGAGGAAGCTATGCTAACTTTGTAAATAGTAATGAGCTAAACCCTGCCGAAAGGCTGGTTTTAATTCTGGCATTAGTACCGCATATTCAGCCCTCTTTACTAGATGTTCTACTTACTAAAAACCATGATTATGACCGCCGTTATAGTGAGTTTGGGGGTATACTTATGGATGGGCACCTGGGCTTGATTCCTACCGCGGAAACGGCCATGTTTATTATTGCAGGTGAAAATATTTATGCACGCCTGCATTATCAATATATTTTCAAGACAGACCATGTTTTTTATACTAGCCGTATTTTAGATAGTGCTACCAATAGTAAGAATTCACCCCGGTTGAGTGGTAAATGGCTTATTGCAAATGAGTATGTTGACTTCCTTACTTGCGGGCAAGAGTATACGCCCGTTTATGGAGCTGACTTCCCTGCTCAGAGAGTAGATACATCACTTAATTGGGACGATGTGGTGCTCAATAGAAAGACCATGGAGAGCCTCCGAGAAATTCAATACTGGGCAGAATATGAAGAAGAGATCATGCAAGATCTTGGCATGGGTAGGCGATTAAAGCCAGGTTATAAAAGCCTATTTTACGGCCCGCCAGGCACCGGCAAAACTATGACAGCGGCATTGTTAGGTAAAAGTACAGGTAGGCCTGTATATAGGATAGATCTCAGTATGGTGGTATCTAAATATATAGGCGAAACTGAAAAGAACTTGGCGAAGGTTTTTGATTATGGAGAGAAGCAAAAATGGATTCTGTTTTTTGATGAGGCGGATTCACTTTTTGGTAAACGCACCCAGGTAAATACTGCTAATGACAGGTATGGAAATCAGGAAATAGGGTATTTGTTGCAACGTATCGAAGACTTTTCAGGGCTAGTAATTTTAGCCTCTAATCTTAAAGAAAATATTGATGAAGCTTTTACCAGAAGGTTTCAATCTATGATAGAATTTCGAATGCCAGGAGTAGCAGAGCGGCATCAGTTGTGGCAGCAGTCCTTTTCGCAAAAGTTACCGCTAGAGGCTGAAATAGACTTGTGGGATCTGGCAGAAAAATATGAAATAGCAGGTGGGGTAATGATGAACGTGGTAAGAAAATCGACCCTGCGAGCATTAAAAGCAAAGCGTAAGCACATTATTAAAAAAGAGCTCAATGAGGCTATACAACAAGAATTATATAAAGAAGGCATTATCATGAGCTAAGAAGGGTGGGAAATACTAGAGGCTCAAATTAAACTAACAATGGAAAATAATCATAAAGCAAATTCTTCCGTATCCGTTATGGATCCAAAAGCAAAAAAGAAAGTGAGAATCTTATCCTTGGATGGAGGAGGTATAAGAGGAGTTATTTCAGCTTTTGTATTAAAGTATGCAGAGGAATATCTTCAAGAGAAAGCACCCGGTACTTCTCTTTCAGATCATTTTGACCTGATAGCGGGTACCAGTACAGGGGGTATTTTAACAGGTATTTATTTAGCTCCAGAGTCCGAAGGAAGTAAAAGGGCTAAGTTCTCGGCTAACGACGCCCTTAAATTTTATGTGGATGAAGGATTTAATATCTTCAATAAGTCTCAAAGATCCTCATGGAAAAGGTTTTGGGGGCTGGGCAATGCGACATCTTTTGATTCTACTTACCTCAGAGAACTATTACAAGATAAACTTGGAGACATGCACATGAGTGATTTGTTAAAGCCATGTCTTATTCCCACTTATAATATGAATACTAAGTCTTCTTTCTTTTTTATAAGTAGAGAAGATAGAGCAAAAAGAGAATTTTATGTGCGTGATGCGTTAATTTCTACCGCTTCTGCACCTACCTATTTTCCTCCAGTAAAAATTAAAAATATAGCTCCTAGCCCTTGCGCAGAAGAGATGCAATTACTCAACATAGACGGTGGCGTATTTGCTAATAACCCGCTTATGTGTGCTTATGCCGAAGCACGCAGCTCTTGCTTTGAGGAAAGAAATAATGAATGTCCTACAGCGGAGGATATGTATATACTCTCGATAGGTACAGGAGGTGGCGTGTTTGATATTCCTGGAATTAGTAAAAGTCATAAATGGAGCTTGCTCAAATGGGCGAAGACAGTACCCGAAATAATGATGGATGGTAGTGCGGACACTGTCACTTATCAAATGAACAGAGTCTATGGAACGCTAAAACCCGATGCCATGGGAGACTTTCTAAGAATAGATACACCAGATCAATACCGAACCTATAATCCTGATATGACGGATGCCTCTGAAAAAAATATAGATCAATTATTAAGGGCGGCGGAGAAAACACTGGTTTGTGCTCAAAAAAATGGCCTGGATGCATTCTTAGATGGCTTATTGGATGAGGAAATTGTATAAAATAATGAAAGCAAGTCAAAGAATACATCGCTGACGAGCTGTGGATTTGATACTTAAAAAATGATGAAATCACAGAATGATTATATAAAAGAAAGCCAGCCGGTTCAGCAAGTACAGGAAGAAGCATCTCCTGGAGGAGCTGCTACTATGGAGGATAATCGGGAAAGTACAGTTTTTCAAAGAAAGACACAGGCGGTGATGCGGTCCGCATCGTCAAAGGCTGATAATCCTATTCAGCGGAAAGCCAATAAAACCGATCTGCCAGATAACCTGAAATCGGGAATAGAAAACCTCTCTGGCTATAGCATGGATGACGTAAAAGTACATTTTAACTCCAGCAAGCCAGCTCAATTACAAGCCCATGCCTACGCACAAGGCACAGATATTCACTTGGCACCGGGGCAGGAAAAACACTTACCACACGAAGCCTGGCACGTAGTGCAGCAGAAGCAAGGCCGTGTTAAACCTACAAGACAGCTAAAAAGCAAAGTAGCTATTAATGATGATGCCGGGCTGGAAAAAGAGGCAGATGTGATGGGGGAGAGGGCACAGCTAAGTCAAACTTTCAGTAGCCCTACTCTTCAAGATAATAAGCAAACAGTAGCTAACCATACTCTTTTTAGTAATAATGTACATCAATTAAAAGTGGAGAAAGCCCCTGAGGATACGGTTAATAGTTTGGCAGAACTAAAAAAGTTATTAAATAAGGAGGAAATAGATTTTAAAGAGTGGTGGCAGTCTGATTTGGTGGCTAAGATATGGGAAGCGTATGGTTTTAGTGATGCAAAGAAAAACATTACTGTTAATGAAATTACGAAAAGAATTAAAATAAAAAAAGATAGGGCCACATCGGCATTTAATCATTTTAAAAAGGGAGAATATTTCACTAATGAACTAAAGCGGAATCAAAGGGTACAAAATGAACTAAAGTATAACAAAGACCACACAGCGAATGACATGCAGTGGTTAGAGCAGATAATGACTGAAATGTCAACAAGGTTGTTGGGAATGTTAGATCAATTAATTGTCAGTTTTTATTTTAATCGTAAGCACGAAAATATAATTACCAAGGTAGGGGAGTTGAAGAGTTTAAAGATGAGAGAAGACGAGGCGAAGATTGCGGGTAAGGATATCGATAGGAAAACCACTGTAGCTGACTTATATTTACAGAACGAAGACTATGTGTTTGGCTTTATTGAACATAAAGACTTGATGCCTAATCTGACGACCCGTTTTGCATCGCCTGCAACAAAAAATGGATTTGTTACAATTGGAGACAATAAAGAAGGTGCACGTATTAGTCGTCCATTACGATGGTACTTAAACCAGCCAGGAGTTTTAATTCAAGCGGGAGATCTGTTGCAACAGCCCAGCCGGGAAGAGAAAAGGAAAATTCCTAAAAATGCTTATCCTCGAAAGATAATAGGTGTTACAGAAACCTCAGAAAGTGTGAATTTAAAAAGTTATACTCCCAAGTATAAACAGGATAAAGCTGAATTGATGATCATTGATCTTCTGGAACATATAAAAATGAAGCTCTGGTTGCAGGTTCATGCTGATGGAGATAATACAAAGAGAGATGAGAGGATAGCTATTATAGAAAAAGATCATACTAATATTTCAAGCATTAAAGAGGATGCTACTTACTTAAATGCATTATTGAGAAAATACTCACCTGCACAGGTACTATATCCTCGTGCGGTGAAGCATGTAGAAGGGCCATCCAGAAAAGATCGATTTTCTGATATTTATGATTACGATAAAGAGACACTCCGTAAAGACGCTAAAAAGCTTTATAAGGAGAGGCTCCGTAAAATATCTACAGATACCTTAAAAGACTGGCCAGTAGGAGAAGCAGGTACATATGCAGCTCCCATAACAGAGGAAGTTGAGGATGACGGAATGTTCATGCCTCCAGAAATGCCACCCCCTATGCCTATATTTTATGATGATGATGATGATGATATAATGATGCCTCCGTTTTGAACCCCGATGACTTTGGGTGATTTTGATGATAATGTTGGTTTTGTGGCTCTAGACTGGTTAAAGGATCTTTGAATATACCATGGATTATAGTTTTCGTCCTTTCTCTCACCTTCTGTATTAGACTAACATACCCTTACTCTGTTGCATAAATCAACTTGTACCACATAAGAACTAATTCTCTTTTCAAAACACTAACCACTAATTCACTATGCCTAAAGCCGATAAAGAAAAAAGGGAAGAAAGAGGAGGCATTGAAAACGAAGCGCAAGGCAATGGAGGTAATGCGGTGCTTTTGGATAATAGAAAAAAAAATCAGCTGGCCGCGGATGACCCTGATAAATATGTTTACAAACATGCTAAAAACAACTGGTTTGTAGTGCTGAAGCAGTTTAAAAATGGAAAGCTTCATCATCCTGAGGGGCCTACTCAGGCCGCCAAACAAGGTCCGCATGGTATGCAGAAGTTGCTGGATTATCGAGCTAAGATAACAGAGAAATTATTAAATGAGGTTAAAACAGTTGCTCGTGAAGATGAAGTAAAGAAGAGGGAGCAATATTTCAGTCATCAAAAAAAAGAGAAGAATGTCATAGAGCAAGACGAAGTCGAAAAAATGGATGTTAAATTGAGGGCCTTAGAACTTGATATTAAATACGATATTAAGGAGGTAAAAGGTAATGTGCCCGGCAGTACTAATCCTACTTCAGATATAGATGTTAATTTGAGTGGAGACGGTACCGAATTCGCAGTGAAGTGGCTAAATGAAACCTTTAAAAAAAGGTATGGGCATGGAAGGGAATCCGGTGTGGTATATGATGTTAATTTTTATGCGCAGGATTTTGTGCCAAAAAAGGTTTTTGACCTGAAGAAAAATGGGACGCTAAGCCATGATTCAGATAATAAATATTTTAATACCGACTCTGCATGGAGAACGCATGTACTCACGGATAAAGATGCCATAGAAAGAGATATTGGAGAGCAACAGGAAATGGCTATGTTAATGATGCGTGTAAATATGACCGATGATGATTGGGATGCATATAAAGAAACTTCAAAACGCAATGCATCAGATGAATTTAAACAAGATATAGCAAAGCAGATAATTAAAGCGGAAGTTAATTTTTCAGAACGGAATCGCAGCGTCAGTGAGGCGAAGAAAGGGAATTCGTCAGAAGCTAATGCGGGGCTTACCGAAGAATCTTTATCTAAAATAGCACCAGAGAATAGAGAATACGAACGGCAGCTGGAAGCGAATGTATTGGTAGCAAGGCATAAATTTCAGTTTTGGAAGTATAAGCTCAGAAATGCACCTCGAGATAAGGATGTTAGAAAGAAGGCAGATGACGCCTATGTAGAATTAAAAACTGCAAAATCAATTGCTCTGGCATATGCTAATGAAGCCTATTACACCCAGGGGTCGGTGATAGGTGTGGTGGTAAATAAGCAAATGCTGGACTTGATGTATAAAAGAGATAAAGGTGAAAATTTTAAGAAACTAAAATTAACTCCTGCCGAATACTATCATGGTTTTATAGAGCAGATTGGTTTTGCAATGCACAGCTTAAATAAGACAGAAAATGTCTCTGATCTTATAAAGGCAGGTAAATATGTGCATAGAGCCTATAATATGTTTAAGCATTTTTGTGATGTCACCCAGTATAAGGAATTTCAGGTTTTTTTCTCTGAAAAGGAACGTAAAGCGGCTAGTCAGTGGGAAGGGATCAAGCAAGGGAAGGGGTATATTACCTGGAAAGAGAAGAAGGGTATTACCAAGAAACGCCATGTAGCTGAAATGTGGCCGGAAGAAAAGAATTTAACTTTAAAATATCTCCTAGAAGATCTATTAGGCAAGAACGATATACTATTAAATGATTTAAATCAGCTAATTCCCCAGGTAAAGGAAAAACTGATTTTCCTTAAAGTGAAATTTGATCATGCATGGTTTGGGTATCGTAATAAAAAGAAAGATTGATGCTGTAGTATCCTGAACTATTTTAGTTGGTTTGTAAGCGTAAACATAATAAATGTGACTTCATTTTCTGAATCTAAAGAGCAAGCTGTAAAGGAGTTAAGAATTATACCACGTGTAGGTAAGTCTTAGGTCATCGACTTATGGAATATTGGTGTCACTTCTATTCATTCTGTAGGTGGGTAGCATCTAAGCTGATTAAACCATTCAATGATTGTTTAAATATAAAAATTCATTAAATTGTTTAATTATTTAGCTTAACTACTAACCTCGCTACTCATGAACCAGAACAATCATAAACAGTACTGGAAAAGAAATCTTTTATACCTTATAATACTGCTTTGCATTTGGTTTGTGGTGTCCTTTGGCTTTGGGATACTACTGGCAGATCGGCTTAATCAATTTCATATAGGCGGTGCCAAGTTGGGCTTTTGGTTTGCTCAGCAGGGCTCTATTTATGTTTTTGTCATACTCATATTTGTTTATGTTGTACTCATGAATCGGCTCGATCGCAAATTTGATGTGGATGAAGAGTAAGCATTCCTTTCCTTCTGTTAAACCTTTACTTATCCTAAACCAAATCAACTCATGGATGTTCAAATCTGGACCTACATCATTGTAGGACTTTCCTTTGCTTTATATATAGGTATTGCGGTGTGGTCTCGTGCCTCATCTACTAAAGATTTTTATGTAGCCGGTGGTGGTGTTCACCCGCTGGCCAACGGCATGGCTACAGCGGCTGATTGGATGTCAGCGGCCTCTTTTATTTCAATGGCCGGCATTATCTCATTTATGGGGTACGATGGTTCTGTCTACCTCATGGGTTGGACCGGCGGGTATGTATTATTGGCACTTTTGCTGGCACCCTATTTACGCAAGTTTGGCAAATTTACCGTTCCTGATTTTATTGGAGATCGGTACTATTCTAATACCGCCCGAACGGTAGCAGTAGTTTGCGCTATTTTCATCTCCTTTACCTACGTAGCAGGTCAGATGCGCGGCGTGGGTGTTGTATTTTCTCGTTTTTTGGAAGTACCTGTAGAGTGGGGAGTGATCATTGGGATGTTTATCGTATTCTTTTATGCTGTGCTTGGAGGCATGAAAGGGATTACCTATACACAGGTAGCTCAGTTTTGTGTGTTGATCTTTGCCTATATGGTACCCGCTATTTTCATCGCCTTGCAGCTCACGGATACCTTGCTGCCGCAGCTGGGCTTTGTGGGTACCCTGAAAGATGGATCTTTTCTTTTAGATAAGCTCGATGGCTTGCATCAGGAGCTCGGTTTTGCTGCTTATACCAGTGGGTCAAAAGATGTTTTTGACGTTTTTTGTATTACCGCTGCTCTTATGATTGGCACCGCAGGACTACCTCATGTGATAGTTCGATTCTTTACCGTTCCCAGGGTGAAAGATGCTCGTACCTCTGCCGGTTATGCACTTATATTCATAGCTATTTTGTATACTACAGCACCAGCCATTGCTGCTTTTGCCAGAACCAATCTCATCGATACAGTGAGTAATAAACCTTATGATACTATGCCAGAATGGTTTTCAAAATGGGAAAGTACAGGTTTGATCACCTATGAAGATAAAAATAATGATGGCAAAATTCAGTATGTGGGAGATGCTGCCTATAACGAATTGCAGATAGATCGTGATATTATGGTGCTGGCTAACCCCGAAATAGCGCAGTTGCCCAATTGGGTAATTGCCTTGGTGGCTGCCGGCGGCTTGGCAGCAGCCCTGTCTACAGCTGCAGGGCTCTTGCTGGTTATTTCTACTGCAGTTTCTCATGACTTGATTAAGAAACAATTGGCTCCCAATATTTCTGAGGGCAAGGAGCTGATGTGGGCGCGCATGGCTGCAGGTGCAGCGGTGATAGTGGCTGGCTATTTTGGTATAAACCCTCCCGGTTTTGTAGCTCAGGTGGTAGCTTTTGCTTTTGGCTTGGCGGCGGCATCTTTCTTCCCTGCTATAGTGTTGGGTATTTTTTATAAAAGAATGAATAAGGAAGGAGCAATAGCGGGAATGGTGATAGGCTTGTTATTCACCATGTCTTACATCATTTATTTTAAATTCATATTTAGTGGTGCTGATGCTGCCGATCACTGGTGGCTCGGCGTATCTCCGGAAGGAATAGGAGCAGTAGGGATGGTCATTAACTTTGTGGTTTCTATGGTTATATCCGCTTTTACCCCTGCTCCACCGGATGAGATTCAAGATATGGTGGAAGATATCCGTTATCCCAGAGGGGCTGCAAAAGAGGTGAAGGTGCATTGAGATGATGATCAAAACAACTGGTTATTGCGAACGTAACGGAGTGTAGTGAAGCAATCTCGAATTCACTTCAGCCGAGTCTGCCCGAGGCCTAACATTTATTTCAACCGCACCAAGAAGAATGACTTATCACTAGTTCGAAAGGATATATCAATCCATTCTTTTAAGGTAGCCTGGTCAAATAGCAGTCAACTGGGACTATCTAGTTTTTTTTTCCATAGCTAAGGTCCTTTTCTTTTTTGCAATCGATCAAAAAAGTAACAAAAAAATCTTTCTTGCTCGGAGGTCTTCCGCTCACTGAAATATTTCATAGCCATAAACTGCCACTAAGGACTTGAGAAAAGCCTATTTTTCAATATTATTTAACCTCACGACGGTACAGCAAGATGAACCACTACCGAGTCAGCCTGAGCCGCGTCGAAGGGTAGACGATCGGACTGATTCAAGTCATATTGAAATGCCTCAGTTGGTACACGTTTTCACCTATTTATGAGGAGCACTGATGTGTATTTTAGCATTTTCTCACTTACTTCGTATTTGTAAGCGCTGATTTATTCCAATACAAGCTTCTGTTTTCTAGCTTAAACCACTACCTCTCTCATTTCCTTCCTAAATGCCACCGGACTCATACCTCTGTTCTTTCTAAAGAATTTATTCAGATGACTCTCATCAGTAAATCCCATGCTAAAGGCTATTTCATTGATCCTAAGGTTACTATGCCTCAGCCTGTGCTCTATAAGTTTCAGTCTATAGTGGTTAATGTACTGCTGCATGGTTTCCGAGGTGTGTTTTTTAAAATACCTACCCAGATAAGACTCAGATATGCCGAATACTCCACTAATCGTTTTAGCCCTTATTTTTTCAGGTTCATAAATATTTTGTTGAATGTAATGGAGTATGTCCAGTATTTTTTCTTCGCTGTATTCAGTAATGTTATCAGGTAAGAATTTGGCAATATTTCGTGTCACTACCACTATTAGGGTATTGATCATCTGCTGAGTAAGCTCCGTATTATACAAATCCTGATTCATATATTCACGAACTAAGGCCTCAACCATTGGTCTTACCAACAGCTTGTCGGTTTGGTTTCTTAATATACAGCCGGGCTGTTTGCCGGCATTTTGAAGCATAAATTCTATTTTTTCGATGTTACTGGCTTGTAAACCAGAGGATTGAATGTAAATGTCATTAAAGCGGAGAAAGAAGAAGGTCGTAGGCTTTTCTATTTCAAATTGATGACAATCATTAGGGGTGATGAGAAACATATGATTTTCAAAATACTTGAATTTGCTGTTGTTGATGCACTGTTTGCCAGAACCAGATAACACATATACTAATTCAAAAAAGGTGTTTTTATGTCCCACAGCAGAGCTCTCTTCCATGGTTACATATTCTATTTCATAAGGCTGATGAAGACTTTGCTTTTGCATGACATAAAAATACAGAAAATACGAAAACATATACCAGTATTATGCTTTTTATATGGTATATATTTGTTGTATTAGTAAAATTAAATAGAAAATATGAAAGCAATAGTAATAGAAAAAGGTGGAGGAATTGAGGAGTTAAAGATTAAAGATATTGAAAAACCATCTATTCAGAGAGGTGAAGTGCTTATTAAGGTAAAGGCATTAAGCATCAATCCGGTAGATGTGAAGACCAGACAGGGGAAAGCCTTTTATGGAGAGCTGGAAAACGAAGATCCGATCATTTTAGGTTGGGATGTAGCCGGTACGGTAGAAGAAGTAGGAGCCGATGTTACCAAATTTAAGAAAGGAGATGCCGTATTCGGTATGGTCAACTTTTTGGGGCACGGTAAGGCTTATGCAGAATATGTAGCTTCTCCTGCAGATCATCTGGCCTTAAAGCCAGAGAACATTTCTTTTGAAGAGGCCGCTGCCTCTACTCTGGCCGCTTTAACGGCTTATCAGGACCTGGTACATCAGGCTGATTTACAAGCTGGTCAAAAAGTCTTGGTCCATGCGGCATCCGGTGGTGTGGGACATTATGCGGTGCAAATAGCCAAAAGCATGGGAGCTCATGTGATAGCTACTTCTTCAGCCAGAAATAAAGATTTTGTGTTGGAGCTGGGAGCCGATCAGCATATAGATTATAATGCTCAGGATTTTGAAGAAGTGGTATCTGATGTAGACTTGGTAATAGAAATAGTAGGTGGTGATCATATCAAAAGATCTCTTGAGGTGATTAAGAAAGGAGGCACACTGGTGAGTAACCTGGGATTCAATGATGAGGCTGCAGCCATAGCAAAAGAGAAAGGAGTTAAAGGCATGGGCTATCTGGTACAGTCTAATGGAGAGGATATGGATAAATTGGCCGATTTACTAGCTTCAGGCAAGGTGAAGGCACATGTTTCCAAAACCTACTCATTTGAGCAATTAGGAGATGCGCATTTACAAATAGAAACAGGCCATACTAGAGGTAAAGTGGTAGTGACCCTAGATTAAAATCATCAAAAAATAATGCTTATTAGATTAACTAAATGGCCTTTTTGAGCATTATAATTATATCAATTAACCAAAATACTATTGTAATGGTAACAGAAAAATTAAACTTAACATATAAAATTGGCGATCTCGAGGTAAATAGATTAGGCTTCGGTGGTATGCAGCTTACTGGTAAAGGTGTTTGGGGAGAAGTTCCTGATAGAGAAAATGGCCTGAAAGTATTACAAAGAGCCGTAGAGCTAGGGGTGAATTTTATCGATACCGCCGACTCATATGGCCCTTATACAAATGAAAAGCTCGTAGCAGACGCCTTGCATCCATATAAGGATGGATTGGTGATAGCTACCAAGTCTGGTTTAGAAAGACCAGGGCCGGATGAATGGGTGCCTAATGGAGACCCTGATCATATTAGAAAAGGTATTGAAGGCAGCTTGGAAAGGCTTCAGGTAGACCAAATAGATCTGTGGCAGCTGCACAGAATAGACTCTAAGGTGCCTGTGAGAGAAACCTTGGAGCCTGTAATTAAAGCGGTTGAAGACGGAAAGATCAAATACGTTGGAATTTCTGAAGTAACGGTAGATCAAATCAAGGAAGTACAGGATCTTTTACCAATCGTTTCGGTACAAAACAGATATAACTTGGGAGATAGAGAGTGGGAAGAGGTATTGGATTATACTACCGAAAACGGGTTAGCATTTATTCCATGGTTTCCGCTAGCTTCGGGGCCTGATAAGATGCAGGAAAAAATAGAAAGCATAGCCAAGAAGTATGATGCTACCACTGCTCAGATTGCATTGGCCTGGTTAATGAAAAGAGCAGAAAATATTCTGTTAATTCCCGGTACCAAGTCTCTTGAGCATTTGGAAGAAAATATTAAAGCCGCGGAGATAGAATTGACAGATAGTGAGTTTGAGGCTTTATCTAAGTGAGTTTAAAAGGTGTATCAAAAGTTTTTTCTAACAAGGTTAAAGGAGGCATTGTGCCTCGCAATAACTATTATAGAAAGAGTCTAAAGGAGACACAGGAAGACTAGATGCAATAAGAATCATCAACTTTGATACACCTTTCTCTTAAATAATATTCAATTATGAAACAAAGAGAATTAGGAAATACAGGCGTGAAGTTGTCAGCCATAGGGCTGGGCTGTATGGGGATGAGCCATGCTTATGGTGAGCGTAATGATGCCGAATCTATTGCTACTTTAAAAAGGGCTATTGAATTAGGCATTAACTTCTGGGATACGGCGGATATTTATGGCAATGGAGAAAATGAGAAGTTGATTTCTGAAGTGCTTAATGGGCATAGAGATAATATATTTCTGGCTACTAAGTTTGGGTTTGTTCCGGGTGAGGGCATGTACAATAATTTTGATGGCTCACCCAAGCATGTTAAAGAAGCGGTGGAGGCAAGCTTAAAAAGGTTAAATACAGAAGTAATTGATTTGTATTATGCTCATAGGGTAGACCCGAAAGTACCTATTGAAGAAACAGTAGGAGCTATGGCGGAGCTGGTAAAAGAAGGGAAAGTCAAATATTTAGGACTCTCAGAAGCTTCCGCTACTTCTATTAGAAAAGCTCATGCAGTGCATCCTATTTCGGCCTTGCAAAGTGAGTATTCTTTACTTACCAGAGAGGTGGAAAATGAAATATTGCCTCTGTGTAAGGAATTGAATATCACCTTTGTGCCTTTCAGTCCGTTAGCGAGAGGTTTGGTAACTAATACACTTAATGTCGCTGAGCTGAAGGATAATGATTTTCGTAAGCAGCTACCTCGCTATCAGGAGGAATATGCTGAGAATAATCAAAACCTGGCTAGGGAATTTGCGGCGATGGCGCAGGAGAAACTTTGTACACCGGCACAGCTGGCTATAGCCTGGGTGCTACATCAGGGAGATAATATTATCCCTATTCCTGGCACAAAAAAACGTAAATATTTAGAAGAAAATGCAGGAAGTGTGGAGGTGGAACTTACTCCTGATGACTTGAATAAAATTGAAGATTTATTAAAAAAATATCCTGATACCGGAGCCAGGTATAGTGAGAAAATGGCTCAGATGGTAGATAAGGGATAGGAAGATAGTTTTTTGCTAAGACTAATGTTAATAAATGTGTAAAAGAGAGTGTATCAAATGTGCCTATGGCTATTGGTTTTCAAATTGAGGTACTTGAAATAGGCTTCTAATTAAATTTTAGGAGACTTTTGATTCTTCAATCTGGCTTAAGATAACTTTTGATACAACTCTTTTATAACTCTAAATAAGGACTATTTTCATTTTATGAAGGCAACGCTTTCATAAAGCTTCTGATCTTTTCAATAATTTCTTCGCCACATTCTTCTAAGGCAAAATGTCCGGTGTCATAGATGTTATAATCTATGTTTTTGATGTCCCTCTAAAAAGCATTGGCGCCGCTTTCAGGGAAATATTCATCGTTTTTACCCCACACTACCAGCACAGCAGGTTGGAGTTCTCTCATGTACCGCTGCCATTCAGGGTATAATTTCACGTTATTTCTATAATCATAAAACAAGTCCAGATTAAGCTCATATACATTAGGCCTTGATACTTTGAGCAAGTCTATATGCCAAGTGTCAGGATTTATGTTTTCCTCGTTTTTAGTACCATGTGCATAGCTAACTTCGCAAGTTTCGGATTTTATTGCTGCTCATATCCGCCGATTTTTGTAATATAAATTTTATAAACCATGGAGACGCAGGAAAACTTAAGCTTCAACAGAATAGCCACTGCTATAGAGTATCTACGGACTCATTTTAAGGAGCAACCCGATCTGAATGAGGTGGCCGACAAGGTGCATTTAAGCCCTTCGCACTTTCAGCGCCTTTTTACCGAATGGGCAGGCACCAGTCCTAAGAAATTTTTGCAATACATCAGCCTGGAGCATGCTAAAGGTATCTTGAAACAAGGAGAGGGAGCCACTTTGTTTGATGCGACGTTCGAAACAGGGCTTTCCAGTACCAGTAGGCTGCATGATTTATTTATCAATATCGAAGGCATGAGCCCGGCAGAGTATAAAAATGGAGGTAAGAATCTAAGTATTAATTATAGCTGGGCAGAATGTCCGTTTGGAAATCTTTTAGTGGCCTCTACACACAAGGGTATCTGTCATATGACTTTCCATGAAGATGAAAAGACTGCTCTGATAGAGCTACAGGCTAAATTTCCGAATGCCGGTTTGACTAAAAAGCTGGATCTGATACAGCAAAATGCTTTGTTCATTTTTCAAAAAGACTGGAGCCAGCTGTCTAAAGTGAAGTTACACTTAAAAGGAACTGATTTTCAATTAAAAGTATGGGAAAGTCTACTAAAAATCCCAATGGGGAAATTATCGACCTATGGGCGCATTGCTGAGCAAATAGGAAATCCTAAAGCCTCTCGAGCAGTGGGGACCGCAATTGGAAGCAATCCGGTGGCCTTCTTGATCCCTTGCCACAGAGTGATACAATCCTCAGGAGTGTTTGGAGGCTACATGTGGGGACCAACCAGAAAAGCCGCCATCATCGGTTGGGAAGGAGTGAAGGTAGCAGAGTAATGGAAAGCATACATTCAAAAGTGAGAGCGGTAAACTGGCAGTCTGTAGCTTCAGAGATGCATATGAAAGGATATGCTATTTTACCTAGCTTTCTATCGATGCAAGAATGCGATGACTTGAAAGCGCTCTATCCAGAGCCAGCAATTTATAGGAAAGTGGTACCCATGGAAAGGTATCGATTTGGCAGAGGGGAATATAAATATTTCAAATATCCTCTACCGGATCTGATAGACAGTATTCGACGGAATATATACCCTTATTTAGTGCCCATTGCCAATGCCTGGATGAAAGTGTTAAACATTGACCAGGAGTTTCCGCATAGTTACGAGCTCTTACAAAAAGCATGTCATGAAAAAGGTCAGCTGAAACCAACTCCTTTGATTTTAAAATATGGAGAAGGCGGATATAATACGCTGCACCAAGATTTATATGGAGATGTTTACTTTCCCATCCAAACCCTTGTGGTGCTGAGTGAAAGAGGACAAGATTTTACCGGTGGCGAGTTTGTAATGACAGAACAAGTGCCCAGGGCACAATCTAAACCCATAGTATTGAAACCTAACAAAGGTGATTTAGTGATTTTTACTACCAACTTCCGACCTGTAAAAGGAGCAAGGGGTTATTATAGAGTAACTATGAAGCACGGAGTAAGTGAAGTAGAATCTGGAGAGAGGTATGCTATGGGGGTGATTTTTCACGATGCTGGTTCTTAGTTTTTTATATTAAACAGTCTTGTTCTTTTTTTCATTTTGGATCAAGCCAAAAATGAAAGACCCTTAAGAATTGCAGAACATTAATCTATGATAAACCACTCCTCCATATCAAAAGCACAAATATTTAAACTCATCAAGTCAAATAAAATTCAGTTGGCTGGAAATAGAAAATTGAAAATATATGGCACACTCCAATGTAAGTCAGGCAAACGGATGATGGAAAAAAACAGAGTATTCTTCATATCTAAAACTGAAGCTGAAGAACAAGGTTATAGGCCATGTGCACATTGTATGAAAGAATTTTACGAACTTTGGAAGCATGGATCTCTTTAACCCTCAACCAGATAAAACCACTAATTGGCTGCCTTACGGTGGCACAGTACATTATTTTGGGTTTGTGTTATCTCAAAAGCAAGCAGACCACTATTTCGATGTGTTGATGGATACGATAGAGTGGCGTAACGATGAGGCGAAGATGTATGGCAAAACGTTTATCACCAAGCGCAAAGTAGCCTGGTATGGAGATGAACCTTTTGAATATACTTATTCTAACACTACTAAAAAGGCATTACCGTGGACGGAGGAGTTAAAGTTGCTCAAAGCAATAGTGGAAAAGGAAACTGGAGAGACATATAACTCTTGTCTCCTCAACTTATATCATACAGGAGAAGAGAGCATGGCCTGGCATAGTGATGGCGAACTGGACTTGAAAAAGAATGGATCAATAGGTTCGCTAAGTCTGGGAGCAGAAAGGAAATTCGCCTTTAAGCATAAGCAAACCAAAGAGAAAGTGGAGTTGGTGTTAGCTCATGGTAGCCTGCTGGAGATGACCGGCACCACTCAAACCCATTGGCTACACAGGCTGCCGCCCACCAAAAAAATAAAAAGGCCAAGAATTAACCTGACCTTTAGGAGTATTGTGACCTAATTCTTATTAATTAAGAGATAAGATATGATGGACTGTTTTCATTTCTCGGGAATTATAAAACACATCGAACCCATTGCTATAATAAGATTTTTGGAGGTAGTCTTGGTGAGAGGTGCATATATTATAGTCAACTAGAAAGTAAAAAGTTTCTGAAGACGACTTAAATATATACCCCAACCCTGTGAATACCGATGAGTTGTATGTTCAATTTGGTAAACCGGCGCTTAATAGTGAAATCAGCATCTTATCAGAAGATGGATTGAAAATAGAAGGTCCGAGCATAGAGAATAGTGGGGGCGGAGCCATCATAAATTTAAAAGGTTTAACACCTGGCACCTATTTCCTGAAAATAATAGATGCTACCGGCAAAGAAAACGTCAAACGTTTTATTGTAGAGTAATTTGTTATGCAAGAGAGCTAAGGCAGAGATGGCCCTTTGTCTTGGCTTTGTTAAGGATACTTATTTTAATCTGGTTTCAGAATCTATTTAATCACGTTAAAGTATCCATAGTTGTTTTTATCTTTTTTATCTAGTCTTATTTTCTCTTTGTTAAGTTGTAGAAACGTAGCAAAAACTCCCCAAAATAACAAATAGCTGATTTTTTCTGTTATTTCTAAGTTAATAATTCAAACTTAAACTCATCACCATGAATGACTTAGAAAATTGGAAAAACAAGGTGGATGCGGATAATCTCAGTGAGGACGAAGAGAATATATTGTCTGATCTGGGCCTTTCTGGTAGTACACGGCGCGGCTTTTTGAAGCGAGTGTCTGCTGCTAGCCTGAGTGTATGGGCTGCTCCTTATTTCTCATCCGAGATTATGGCTAAAGAAAATCAGCAGAAGGTGATAGCTTTTATGAATGAAATAAAAGTAAATCTTCATGTTAATGATTCTGTAAAGCCATTAACGCTAGACTCAAGAACTACTTTACTGGATGCCCTGCGTGAAAACCTGGGTTTTACCGGAACCAAAAAAGGTTGTGACCACGGACAGTGTGGTGCTTGCACGGTAATAATAGATGGTAAACGTAAGCTTTCTTGCCTTACACTGGCAGCTACTTGTAAAGACAAGCAGATTACCACTATTGAAGGACTTGCCGTCAATGGAAAACTACACCCTATGCAAGAAGCTTTTTTAAAGCACGATGGTTTTCAATGTGGTTACTGTACTCCTGGGCAGATATGCTCATCGGTAGCCTTACTGGAGGAAGCTAAGCAAGGGGAAGCCAGCTATGTGACGGATGATTTTAAAAAGATAAACAAAGATTTGAAGCTTTCTGAAGAGGAAATCAGGGAGCGTATGTCTGGGAATATCTGCAGATGCGGTGCTTACAACAACATAGTGCAAGCCTTTAAAGAGGTGCATAGTGGTGATGATGAGATGCCTACGTGGGAATTTGCCACTGAAGAACAAATGAAGAAAGCCTCTCGCTCATAAGTGCTATGCGTGATGAGTTGAAAATTTTAACGACTAACTAATCATACTATGAGACCATTTAAATATATAAATGCTACCACCGGAGAGCAGGCATTACAGGCAGCAGAGCAACATGAAAGAGCTAAATACCTGGGAGGAGGAACCAACCTGGTAGACCTCATGAAGGAGGATGTGGAGCAGCCAGATCATTTAATAGAAATAGCAGATCTTGAATATAATTCTATAAAGGAAAATAAAAAAGGAGGCCTTACTTTAGGTGCTGTAGTAAGCAACTCTGATACGGCTAATCACCCTGTGATTCGTCAAAAATATCCTTTGTTAACTATGGCCATGTTATCTGCTGCTACAGCGCAGATCAGGAATATGGCTACCAATGGAGGTAATTTATTACAAAGAACTCGGTGTCCGTATTTTTATGAAACCTCTATGCCGTGCAACAAAAGAGAGCCGGGCTCTGGTTGCGGTGCAAAAAAAGGGATGAATGCCAAACATGCCATTTTTGGTTATAGTGATAGCTGTGTAGCGGTGCATCCTTCTGATATGTGCGTGGCGCTGGCCGCGCTAAATGCTGAGGTGGAAGTATTGCAAATCAATGGAAAAACTAAAATGATGCCTTTTGAAGATTTTCATCGCTTACCCGGAGCCCAACCAGAAAAGGACACCAATCTCGATAAAGGCGAGCTGATTACAGCCATTCATTTGCCTCAATCTATTTATGCCGATCATTACTATTATTTAAAGATTAGAGAACGATCTAGTTATGCTTTTGCCCTGCTATCAGTGGCTGCTGGTTTACAAATCAAAAATGGGATCATAGCTTCTGCCGGACTGGCCATGGGAGGTGTGGCTCATAAACCGTGGAAGCTCACTAAAGCAGAGCAATTTCTAAAAGGGAAAAGCCCTTCAGAAGAGAACTTTCAGCGTGCTGCTACCATAGCCATGGAAGATGCTAAGCCTCTTGCAGAAAATGGCTTTAAAGTGCCCATGGGAGAAAAGGCCATTGTGAGAGCATTGAATCAGGCATATAACCGAAAAGTATAATTTCCATTCCAAAATCTTTTAAATAACAGTATTATGAAAACATTAGAAACCTCATCTATAGGGAAAGCTATTGATCGTATAGATGGTCGTTTAAAGGTAACTGGAATGGCTAAGTACGCCTCTGAATTTCCGGTAGAAAATGTAGTATATGCCCAGGGAGTAACCAGTACTATTGCTAAGGGTAAAATAACATCGATAGATGTTACGGAGGCAGAAAAGCAAAAAGGCGTAATAAAGGTTATTACATATAAAAATGCTGAAAAACTGAAGGAATCGGATGAAAAAAGACCGGCCTTTACGCTCACTTCTGTAGCCCCTGTGTTACAAAGCCCTGAGATACATTATTATGGACAATATGTGGCGTGTGTAGTAGCAGAAACCTTTGAGCAGGCTCAGTATGCTTGTAGGCTAGTAAAAGTTACTTATGAAGAAGATAAACCTGATATTGATTTAGATAAAAACAGAAGTAAAGCTTTTAAACCAGATGATCAGGCAGATTACTCGAGAGGAGATGTAGATGCTGGTATGCAATCATCAGATGTAACGCTGGAAGCTACTTATACTACGCCTATAGAGCACCAACACCCTATGGAGTTGCACGCTGCCATAGTATCCTGGGAAAATGGAAAGGTGAAAACTTATGCCAGCCAACAGATATTGAATGATGCAAAAACAGCCATAGCAGATACTTTTATGATCTCTGAAGATAATGTGCAGATAATTGCTGCTTATCTTGGAGGAGGGTTTGGCTCCAAGCTTAATGTGCATAAGCATTTGATTATGGCAACGATGGCTTCTAAAATGATAGGCAGGCCTGTACAGATTACCGTTACTCGCCAGCAGATGTTTACCAACACGGGTATGAGGCAGTTTGATGAACAAAAAATGCGTTTAGGAGCTAATAAAAAGGGAGAGTTACAGGCGCTGGCTCATCATACTACTTCGCATTGTGCTACTGATCAAATGTATTATGAGGCGTGTGGCAATGTATCAAAAATGCTTTATAAAACACCTAACAATGCAGTAACCCATCGTTTGATACCGCTGAATTTACAGGTACCGAACTCTATGCGAGCACCAGGCGAGGCTACGGGTAGTTTTGCCCTGGAAAGCGCCATGGACGAAATGGCTTGGAAGCTTAAAATGGATCCTGTAGAGTTTAGAATTAAAAATGATACACAAAGAGATCTGGGAGCAGACAAACCTTTTTCTTCCCGCTTGTTAGTAGAATGCCTTCGGATAGGTGCCGATAAGTTTGGCTGGAGCGAAAGAAAAATGCAGCCCAGAGCTAATCAAAATGGTAACTGGCTGGTAGGCTATGGCGTAAGTGCTGCTTCACGTAGGGCTCCCTACAGGAAGACAAGCGCTCGGGTAATTGCTGATATGAGAAATGGAGAAGTGTATGCTACTATCCAAATGGATGGCACCGATATAGGTACTGGTAGCTATACTATTGTAGCGCAAACTGCTGCCGAATATTTGGGTATACCCGTGAAGAACATCAATGTAGAGCTAGGAGATTCGGACTTTCCGGTAACGCCGGGTTCCGGTGGTTCTTGGGGAGCTGCTTCTTATGCTAACGGAGTAAGAGTGGCCTGTAAAAACCTCTTTTCTAAGTTGAAACAAAATGCAGGAGTGGCCGAGGAGGATGAAGTAGCACTGGAGGACCTGATGAAGAGTAGCAAGGTGACGTCATATAAAGTAGTAGGTACCGCAGAGCCTTCTGAGGAGTATGAAAATCACTCTGTTTTTTCTTTCGGAGCCAATTTTGCCGAAGTATGGGTAGATAAGGATACAGGTATGTATCGTATTAAAAGAATGGTGAATGTGGGGTCTGCCGGTAAAATCCTAAATCCTAAAACTGCTTATAGCCAAATTATAGGTGGTCTTACCATGGGAGCAGGTATGGTTATAGCTGAGCAAACTCAGGTGGAACCTCATCATGGTAATTTTATTACTCGTAGTTTGGCAGACTACCATGTGCCAGTAAATTTAGATTTGGCCAATATAGATGTTGTCTTTTTGCCCGAAGAAGATAAGATAGCGAATGAAATAGGAGTGAAAGGAATAGGTGAACTGGGGATTACCAGTGTTGCAGCTTCTATAGCTAATGCCATTTTTAATGCTACAGGAAAGAGAATGAGAGACTTGCCAATTACTCCCGAAAAGTTGATAGAAGCATCGTTAGAAGCAGGAGTTTAAATTATTGAAAGATGAAACATAACCAAAGTCACTCTACGCATAGCGTAGAGTGACTTTGTCTTTGATTGGCACAATGGAGGCTACAATGAATTACCTTAATAGCTAAATCACACTTCCATAATTACGGTGCGAGCTTTCTATTGCCTCAGCTTGACCTGTGAGGCCCCATTAATTTTACCGAGCCAATCTCGCACTCGAAGAATAGCTACGCTAACTTACCCCTTGTAGCTACTTGTGACCATAAAGAATACCTACTATTAGCGATTGTTTATAAGAATCAACTATCTCAACTTTGCATTATTTAGAATTATTCTAAATAATGAAAGATCATGAAAGCCGAAGAATACGACAACTTGCTAAAAACATTGATGGAAGAGTTAAGCAGAGAACTACCCTCTGTTTTAACCATAGCTAAAATTATAAAGCAAACGGAGTGTCCGTATTTAAAAGGGCTGGCACGATCAAAAATGAATAAAACTCAACCAGAAAAGTAAAGAGATATGTTTTGTAAGAATGATATTTTGATGACCGAGCATAATATGCACATTACTAAGTGCCGCGGCTGTGGAAAGGTGACACTGCTCTACAATAATTTCTTCGTCAGCTTTAATACCCAAGAATTTTTCCATTTTATAGACTACATCGAAATGCTGCATTTTGCCAACAGCTCGGTTAAATTTCCTAATGGAGAGCAATACGTGACCGTTTACACCTGCCATGAAGATATCTATTTTATCTTTAATGAGGGCGATTTCAATGAATTTAGAGATAGACTTTTGCAGGTACATTTATTACTTGAGGTGAAGCATATTTTAAAAATGTAATTTATACGTTTATTGTTTTCTTGCAATAAATCAAGCATTTTTGGTAAACTGTAACTGCTATTTTATAGAAATTTAAAAATTTTCAATATGCTTAAACCGTGTTTTACCCTTTTACTAGTCTTGTCTTGCATTGTGGGGTGTGTAGTCCACTCTTTTGCTCAAGATGAAGAATGGCAAGATTTATCAATTATCACTGTAGGCACAGAGAGTCCACATGCCACCTTTATTCCGTATTCTTCAGAAGAAAAGGCCTTATCTGAAGAAAGGTCATCTAACTATCAATCACTAAATGGAGATTGGAAATTTCACTGGGCTAAGAACCCTAGTGAAAGGCCAATTGATTTTTATAAAGAAGACTATGATGTAGCTGCTTGGAAAGAACTACCTGTACCTGCCGACTGGCAAATGTATGATTACGGGTATCCACAGTATACTAATGCAGAGTATCCATGGCCAAAAAATGCCCCTTATATACCTGCAGAATTTAATCCTGTGGGGTCATACAAAACTACTTTCTCAATACCTTCTTCTTGGGGAGAAAGCGTAGTTTTACTTCATTTTTCCGGTGTAAACTCGGCTTTTTATTGCTGGGTAAATGGAGAAAAGGTTGGTTATAGTGAGGGTAGTAAAACGCCTGCGGAATTTGATATTACTTCATTCCTCCAAAAGGGAGAAAACACGCTTGCTGTAGAAGTATACCGATGGAGTGACGGTAGTTACCTGGAAGATCAGGATTTCTGGAGATTGAGTGGTATTGAAAGAGATGTATATTTAGTATCTGCTCCAAAGACCAGAATAAGAGACTTTTTTGCTCATCCTGCTCTGGAAAATGATTATAAAGACGGCAAGCTTACGGTAGACATTGAATTGATAAACAAGCAGTCTAAAAAAGCAAAAAATCATGAAGTAGAAATAGCTCTCTATGACGCAGATAAAAAGGAAATAGGCAGGGTTAGTAAGAAAATCAGCGTTGATAAGAAAGCCGAGGTAGACTTAGAGCTTGCAGTTAAAAATGTTTTAAGCTGGTCAGCAGAGAAGCCTCATCTGTATCATCTGGTTATTAACCTTAAAGACAGCAAAGGAGTGGTTACTCAGTCAGTAAACACGCCCATCGGTTTCAGAGATATTCAGATCAAAGAGGGGCAGCTATTGGTTAATGGTCAGCCCGTTTTGTTTAAAGGTGTTAACCGCCATGAGCACGATGAAAAGTATGGTCACGTAGTGTCTAAAGAGCTAATGCTTAAAGATATTCAGCTTTTTAAACAGAATAACATCAATGCAGTGCGTACCTCTCATTACCCTAATGACCCTATGTGGTATAAGCTGTGTGATCAATATGGTATTTATGTGATTGATGAAGCGAACATTGAAACCCATGGTTATGGTTATGATGAAGATAAAACTCCAGCTAATAAGAAAGAGTTTTTAGAGGTTCATTTAGACAGAATGAGAAGAATGGTAGAGAGGGATAAAAACCACCCTTCAGTTATCATTTGGTCTATGGGTAATGAAGCAGGAGATGGACCCGCATTTTTACAAGGATATGAGTGGATAAAAAATAGGGATAAATCCAGGGTAGTTCATTATGAAAGAGCCGAAAGAGGTAAGAGTTTCAAGGAACCTCATACTGATATTATTCCTTGGATGTATGCACGTACCTGGAATATTGAGAAAGGGTATTTGGGTAAATATCCTGATCGTCCTTTCATCTGGTGTGAGTACTCTCATGCTATGGGAAATAGCAACGGAAACCTTACGGATCTGTGGGAACTTGTACGCAAGCACAGGCAGATACAAGGAGGTTTTATTTGGGACTGGGTGGATCAAGGTCTACTTAAAAAAGTAGAAGATGGTGAAGAGTACTGGGCTTATGGGGGTGATTTTGAGCCTGAAAATGCTCATAATGATGGTAATTTCTGCCTAAACGGGCTTGTTAATCCTGATCGTAGCCCTCACCCTGCCTTAGAGGAAGTGAAGCATGTATATCAGAATGTTCATTTTACCAGTACTAAAGAAGGTAAATTGGAAGTGTACAATGAGAACTTCTTTACCAATCTGGAAGAGTTGGAAGTAAGCTGGGAGCTTTTGAAAGATGGAGAAGTGGAGAAGAAACAAGTATTGAAAAGCTTTAGTTTGGCTCCTCAAGAGCGTAAGACCATTTCATTAGATATTCCTACAGGTGATTTAATGCAGGGTAGTGAGTATTTTATTAACTTTTATGTTCGTCAAAAAGAGAGTACAGAGTTAGTTGAAAAAGGATATTTGCTTGCAGCAGATCAGGTTTTATTGCAAAATACAGCAGCTGAAATAGAAAAAGAATCTGAAGTAAAGTTAAAAACTAAGAGTAGCAAAACGGACATTACTTTAACTAGTGATAAGTTGGAACTGATATTTGATAAAACCAGCGGAGATTTGGTGACTTTTAAATCTGCTGAAGGTGAATATTTAAAAGAGCCTTTATCTTTTAATTTCTGGAGAGCTCCTACTGATAATGATTTTGGTAATGGCATGCCTGAGAGGTGTAAAGTATGGAAAGATGCTACTTATCATCAAAAAGTCACTTCTGTGGAAGTAGTAGAGAAAACCAAAACTTCTGCTCAGGTAGCTCAGCATTTTTCTTTCGAAGGACTAAAATCTACAGGAACCATTCTTTATCATATCTATGGAGATGGCAGAGTGGAAGTAAATGTAGCTTTTGATTATAAAGATACCGATATGCCTGAGCTTCCACGCTTCGGGGTAACTATGATATTACCTAAGCAGTATAATCAGGCAGAGTGGTATGGAAGAGGATCACATGAAAACTATTGGGATAGAAAATCTTCTGCCATGGTAGGTAAGTATAGCATGCCAGTAGCAGACCTTAAGTTTGACTATATCAGACCTCAGGAGAATGGATATAGAACAGATACCAGATGGTTAACATTGACTAATGATAGTGATAAAGGCCTCACTTTTGTAGGAAAGCCTGAATTTAGCTTTAGCGCACGTCATAACCTTACGGAAGATTATGATGCGGGCATGCATAAAAAACAAAGACATTATACTGATATAGAGCCTAAAGATCTTGTAGAGCTAAACATAGATTATGGTCAAACAGGAGTAGGTGGAGACGATAGTTGGGGAGCGAGACCGTGGGACAAATACTCATTGGCTCCTAAATCATATAATTATGGTTTTGTGATAGAAGTGAAATAAAAGACAAAAGCACTGAGCAAAAAGCCTGTTGGGGAAACCCTGACAGGCTTTTTTTATAAGCCGTTAAACCAATTTTTAAAAGCATTCACTTTATCGCGACTCACTATTATTTCTTTATCAAAATGAATACGTGGAGATACGAGAAGCCTGCTGTTAGAGTACACTACTACATCTTCAATGGCATTGATGTTGATAATAAATGAGCGGTTGGCCCTATAAAAAGTCTGAGGATCTAGCATTTCTTCCAGCTCTTCTAGTTTATAATCAATTATAAACTTTCTTTCCTGATCATTAATAAGGTAAACCGTGCGGCCCTCCGCATAAAAAAGCTCAATACTATCAGTAGTGATGGACTTGATATGTTCTCCCAGCTTTACCATAAAGCGCGTTTTATACTGGTCTTTGTGAAGATTTTGTAAGGCTTTATTAATATCAAAACTGTTTTGAGATAAATTGTTCCTTAAGTTCTCCAGCTTATTGAGAGCGGCCTCCAGGTCTGAGAAAATGATAGGTTTGAGTAAATAAGCAATGCTGTTTACCTGAAAGGCCTCTATGGCATACTCATCAAAGGCAGTGATAAAGATAATAGGCTTCTCTACTTTTACGGATTCGAAAATTTCAAAGCTTTTTCCATCAGTAAGCTGGATATCCATGAAAATGAGGTCAATTTTACCTTGGTGATTTTGCAGCCATTGTACAGATTCTTGCACCGAAGTAAGCTTATCCATTACCTCAATCTCAGAATCATACCTTAAAAGGTATCTTTCGAGCTTTTCAGCCGCTGGTACTTCATCTTCAATAATCAATACTTTCATATTCAGATTGCTTTTTCTCATCTAATATTTCAAGTATAGGGATTTTTATGTAATTCATATCATAAGCTTTCACCTGTACTACTGGTTTTTCACTATAAAATCCATAGGCATTTTGTACTTGTTTGAAAATGCTTTTGTGCGTACTAGTGATTAAAAGCTTTTCATTTAGCTTGTGTTGTAAGATGAAATATCCATCGGCATGTTCGGTTTCCAGCTCTATGAATAGCGGTTTGAAAGCATTGATGAGACTATTCCTAATAATGGTTTCCACTAGCCCGGGTAGCACACCGGGTACCATAGGCATGGCGCCGGAAGAGGCTGATATATGACTTCTAAAAGTAATGCAATTATTGTATTTGAAATTAAGCAAGTGAACTATATTGTTCGCCGCCCTCAGTTCTTCATTTAAGGTAGAAAGCTCCTTTTTTCTGTATCCCAAAATATAACGATATACCAGCGAGAGTCTGTCAATGTAATCTTCTGCTTCATCAGCATTTTTATGCACCAGGGTGATGAGCGTTTCTAGTGAATCATAAAGCAGGTCTGGGTTTACCTCGTTTTGAAATTTAGACAGTTCAGCCTCTATGGTTTCTGTTAATAATTGCTCCTCTTTTATTTTGTTCTGGTTTTGGCGGTGAAGAAAATCATTACTAAAAAACAATAGGTTATAAATAAGGCTGGTGGCAGCATAAATACAGTTAAATATGATGAGTTGTGTTTCCGCAATGCTGAATTTAATGATAAATTCGAAATAGGCCGATATGGAAATAGAGATAACTATAATACTGGCAACGATGCCTAGTAACGTTTGTGTCCAGATTCTTTTGCTATCAATCTCTGGTGAGTGAAATCGATTAAGAATCAGCACTGTGAGTCGTAGTGTCTCTGATAATATATAGGTAAGCCCAATGCACACATATACTTCCTGACCAGTAAAAATTTCGCTGATCTGGCTCACGTTATTGTTGATCAGAAGTATCATTAAATACACCACTATACCATAAAAAGGAGGGATGAGAATCCTAAAAAGAGCCTTATGAATAAATAGCTTTTTCATAATTCGATGCCTTTTAGTACAGGAAGAGTCACCGTAAATTTAGCGCTGTCCGTTACTTTAATAGGCGCTGAAGTAAATAATCTGTAGCGTTGTTTGATGTTTTTAAGGCCTACCTTAAAAGATTTGACATGGCTGGGAGTAACTGTTTTTGTATTGCAGATGCTTATGTTCGTGTTATCAATAGCTGAAATATAGATGTACAATGGATTATTTTTATTGATGAGATTATGCTTCACTGCATTTTCTACCAGCATCTGAAGCGTCAGTGGAGGGATAGCACTGCTCATTATATTCTTCGGTAGATTAATTTCTAAATGGAGGTGATTTTCAAAGCGTACTTTGAGCAGATAGTTATATGATTTCACAAACTCGACCTCTTCATCAAGTGTTACAAATTGTCGTTTGTTATTATCTAAAATATACTGATAAGTAAGTGCCAATCGCCGGATGAAGTCTTCAGCTAAATCGGCATCTTTAAAAATTAGAGATGAAATAGTGTTGAGACTATTAAATAAATAATGTGGGCTGAGCTGACTTTTAAGTGCTTCTAGCTGTAGTTTCAGGTGCTTCCGCTGTTCTTGCATGTCAGAGAGCTGAGCTACCGCATATTGATTATAAGAGTACAGAGCAAAGTAAATGAGTGAATAGAGCAATACCGCTATTACCGTAATGATCAGTAGTTTTATAATAGGCTCCTGATGTTGCAGCCACAACCATTCAACAGAGAAACTTTCATTAATAAAGCCATAGTATAATCCTCCCAGTATGGCTATTAAACTAATAGTGATGAGGATATTTGCTACCAGCCCCACAATAAAGCGAGCAGGCAGATTTTCCTTCCAGGGAAGGAGCTTGTTCAGTTGTTTATCAGAAAAGTAAAGGCTAAGGCCGATACTGATAGCAATAGCAATACTGATAATTACATGAGGAAAGTTCTGTAAAATAGATGGGAGATAAGCCTCTTCACTATAAAAAAGGTATAAGAAATACAGTATGCCTATACAGATACTTACAACTATACGTAGCCAGAATTTGCGCATAAACGCTGGAGTTATAATATGAGTTTTGCTGGCTATCACAAGGCCAATCTAACCAAAAGCAAGGTTAAATTGAAACTCAGATAGCGCGTTGTTATTTATTTTGAGTGTGTAATTGCAGATGCAGTATTAATCAATAGCACGCATGGCTTTGCCGTAATAAGTATCTGAGTTAATGTTTTTGGCTGCTGCTCGGTAAGCATCAAAGGCCTCTCTGTCATTTAATTTTTTAACTACAGGAGCCAAAGCAGATAGGGCTTCAGAAGCATAAAAACTTGAGCCTATATTGCCTGCAGTATCAAGCATTATCAGTAATGATTTTTTATTGATATTTTGTCTTGAAGCTGTTTTGATAACGCTACTGGCATAGTTAGATGACCCTAAATTGCTGGTGGCTTTAGCAATGGCTTCTATGCCTTTATCAGATAAATACTGTGTTTTGAGCATTTTGCTGAGTACGTTAGAAGCATAATAATCAGAGGACATTTTATTTTCTAATAAAGAAATGATCTTCAGGTTAGTAGCCTCATTTTGTTTTTCATCCAATAAATTGATAAAGACTGAGGCCATATAATAATCTGAATTTACATCAGCCATAGCATCAATTACTATATTACGGGATTCTTCAGATATATTAGATTTTTTGAGGGCCTTGCTTAGCAATTGCGTTTGATAATAATCCGAATGAATGTTTTTAGAAGAATTAACAATGGCAGTAATGGACTCTTCATCAAGGTTGTCATCTAATAGCTCATTGAGCACCGTCATCTGGTAATAATCAGAACCGATATTTTTACTGGCATCCATTATTTTTAATACTGTAGCCGACGATTTTTGATTATCCTTCAAGGCTTCTTTTAAAACTACAGTAGAGTAATAATCACTGCCAATATGCTTTATGGCATTAAAGTAAGCTTCCTCAGTACCAGGATTTAGCAAGTACACATGAGAATTTTTTCGTAAAACCTCAGCCAGATAATAATCGGAGTTGATATCAGAAGAAAGTGATTCAGCGATTTTCACTAACTCACTATCTTTTAAACCATTCTTTTCTAATAAAGCACGGGCATAGATAGATTTCACATAGTTGCTTTCCATTTTATCCATTTCAGAAAGCACGGCATTTACGCCTCCGTTTTTGTAAAACCTGTTAACCCTGCTTTCTACACCTATACCCGTAGAGCGAATCACTTCAGGCAGTATTTCGGCTAGCCAATTTTTACCGTTAGGAATAAAAGGCATTTCCTTTCGTCCTTCATAATATTCTTTTTTCAAACCATAGGAAGTGCTTTCTATTTGAATAGTTCGCTTACTGCCAAAAGTGGTTTTGCTGATTTCTAAATATCCTCCGGGGCTTATGCTCTTAATGTCAGCATCATCATCGGTAATAGTAATGGTGCCTTTGTATTCAATATTAAAGCTGTTTCTGCCATTAGATTGCCTGATTTTACTTATGCCATCACCGTCATCAGAAATATCTATGTGTACATTTTTAGATACAACAGTGTTTTGTGCCTGGCTGAAATGGAATAGACAGCACAAAATTGTAAGGATAGACACTAATTTGACCCGATGGCCTATCCTTAATAGTTTTTGACCTTTGTTCATAATAATTGAGTTTTACTACAATACAATAATCATTAATAAATAGGCTAATAAATAATGAGCGGTAGTCAACCGTATTGAAAATGTACTGAATTGTAAAATCGATGTCTTATTTCCTCAGGCTATGCTACCGTTCGTGTAGTATGTGTTTTGTACTGATAAGGTTCTATTGATACATTGGGAGTGTTAACCAAAACCGATTAATAAATGAAGGAAAGGAAAAGTACATTTTCACAGAGGCGTATTTACATGCTTCTGTTATTCTTTGCTGTTTTGACTACCTCAGTGTATGGGCAAGATTTGCCTGCCATTACCAGCACTTATGTAATCAAAAATGCAAATATCATTCAAGGGCCCGGCCGTAAAATAGAAATGGGAACCCTGGTGATTAAAGATGGAGTAATTACTGCTGTAGGCAAAAATGTTGAAGTGCCTGCTACTGCACAGGTAGTGGAGGCCGACAGTATGTATATATATGCAGGTTTTATTGAAGGCCTTTCTCACACAGGCCAGGAAGAACCTAAGGAAGTACCAGGAGGCCGTGGGCGCAGTGATGTTAAAGATCCCGGCAACCCGCCTAATGATATTGCTGGAATAGATCCAGAGAGAAGAGCATCTGACTTACTCAATGCTTCTGATAAATCAGTAAATGACATGCGAGAATTGGGGTTTACCGCGGCCAATGTGGTTCCCCATGGTAGAATGCTACCTGGCCAGGGAGCGCTTGTTCTTCTCACAGGAGAATCTGCAGATGAGATGCTTTATAAAGAAAACACAGTTCTTTTCTCGCAATTAGATGGTGCCCCAGGGGTATATCCCAGTACTGTGATGGCTGTAATGGCCAAATACAGAGAATTATACAGGCAGGCTGAGCAGGCTAAGGCCTATGAAGCAAAATATAAAAATAAGGCTTCTGGTATGAGCAGACCTAATACAAGTCGTGTATTACAGGCTTTTTACCCCGTTTTGGAAAAGCAACAGCGGGTGGCCTTTAAAGCAGAGGATGTTTTAGATATTGAAAGAGTGTTGATTCTCAAAAAAGACTTGGGCTTTAACCTTATTCTTAGTGAGGTAAAACAAGGTTGGGATCTTACAGATAAGATTAAAGCTAGCGGCGCGGAGGTGCTACTCTCACTCAACCTGCCAGAGATGGAAGAAGAAAAAACTGATTCTACTATGACGGATTCTACCTCGGTAGAAAAAAAGGAGAAGACAGCAGTAGATATTGAAAGGGAGGAGCTGGAAGCCAGAAAGAAACAAATGATTTTGAATTATTATACTCAACCTGCTCTTTTTAAAAGCAAGGGTATTGAGTTTGGTTTTTCTACGCTAGGCGTAAAAAGCAGTGATGTAAAAGACGTCCTGATCAAGTTCATAGAAAATGGCCTTACCGAAGACCAGGCGCTGGCTGCCCTTACTACGGCTCCTGCCCAAATTTTAGGGGTGTCATCCATTATGGGTACGCTGGATGAAGGTAAAATGGCCAATTTTTTCATTACGGATAAACCTTATTTTGATAAGGAAGCTAATGTGAAATATACTTTTGTAGATGGTCAAATGCATAATTTAAAAGATAAGCCAGGTAAGAAAGGAAACGGAGAAAAAGCGGTGGATATAAAAGGTAAATGGTCATATTCATCAGAAACACCTCAAGGCGTAGTCAATGGTGTAATCACTTTCAAAGGAGAACCAGGTGATTATAGTGGCTCTATTTCTAATAGCTCTACTGACGATTCTACTGATTTTAATGATATCACAGTAGATGGTAATAGTGTTGTGTTTGAGTTTTCCATAGTTTCTGATGGAGAAACTCTGAAAATTACCATAACCATGAATATAGAGGGAGAAACTTTTGAAGGCACTATGACGGCCGGAGAATACGGGAGCTTTCCTATAAAAGGAGATAAAATGCCTGAAGAAAATTAAAACATAGAATGATGAGATTAACAAATACAATATATAAGCTGTCATTAATCTTTCTTTTTGCCTGTGTTTGCTCTATTAGTCAGGCGCAGGAAAGAGGAGATGTGCTGATAAAAAATGGCACGGTGCTTACCATAACCAATGGTACTCTGGAAAATACCGATGTCTTGATAAGAGATGGTAAGATTTCTAAAATAGGCAAAGGACTAAAAGCGGCTTCAGGAACCAGAGAGATAGATGCTGCCGGTAAATATGTGATGCCTGGTATAATCGATGCGCACTCTCATATTGCATTAAGCTCTATTAACGAAGCTACCAGCCCGGTAACAGCAGAGGTATGGACAGGAGATGCGCTTGATCCACTGGATATATCTATTTACAGAGCGCTGGCTGGAGGAGTGACCATTTCACATGCTTTACATGGCTCAGCCAATGCTATTGGAGGACAAAGTGAAACCATTAAGCACCGCTACGGTACGGTAGATATGGATGGTTTGAGAATGGAAGGAGCTCCCAGAACTATCAAGTTTGCTTTAGGAGAAAACCCTACCCGAGTACATGGTGAGCGCAGTGGCATAGTGCCTAAAACCAGGATGGGTGTGGAGGCAGTTTTTAGAAGCTCTTTTTCAGAAGCGAAGCAATATATGGAGAAGTGGGAAGTGTATAACTCTGACAAAGGCAAGAAAGGCTTCAAAGGATCGGCTCCCGAGTATAACCTGAGATTAGAAGCTTTGGCTGATATATTAAAAGGTAATATAATAGTACACTGTCATTCTTATCGTGCCGATGAGATTTATATGCTCATGCAGGTTTTTAAAGATTTTGGAATTAAAAAACTTGTTTTTCAGCATGTGAATGAAGGTTTTAAAGTCGCTCCTGAGCTGGCAGAGTTCGGGGCCATGGCCTCGGTATTTGCAGATTGGTGGGATTATAAATTTGAAGTATACTATTCTACAGCTTATAACGCAGCCATTCTTACTAAAAACGGAGTAGTAACTTCTATCAATTCAGACTCAGGAGAACTCATAAGACACTTGTATCATGAGGCGGCCAAAACCCAAAAATATGGAGATCTTTCTGATGATGAGGCCTTGAAATTAATTACCATTAATCCAGCCAAGCAGCTAGGTATAGAGAAGAGGGTAGGTTCATTAGAAGAAGGTAAAGACGGAGACGTGGCTATTTTCAGCGCTCATCCATTGTCTATTTATACCGTTCCGCTTTATACTATAGTAGATGGAGTGGTGAAGTTTGATAAGGAAAATGATCCTGCCGATATGCGAATATACCCTGATCCTGAAGAAACTATTGATGTAACATTACATGATAGAGAAGATGAAGACAGGTGTATGGATATGGGTTATTCCAACTATTTACTCACTGATAAATAATTGAAGAATGAAGCAAATGAAAAATATAATACTAACATTAGCAGGAGTATTTTGTGTGCTGCTTTCTTACGGACAGAACGCTAAGGCTACCACAGGTACTTTTGCCCTTACTAATGCTACCATCGTAACCGTAACCAGTGATACTATTAAAAATGGAACCTTAATTATTTCAGATGGTAAAATTACTGATCTCGGTACAGTGTCAGCACCAGCGGGTGCTAACGTGATAGACTGTAAAGGCCTTTTTATATTTCCGGGTATGATAGAGTCAGGCGCCAGACTAGGCCTGGTAGAGGTAGGCTCAGATCCACGAACAAGAGATTACAATGAAGTGGGAGATATAATACCTCAGATGAAAGCTCTAACGGCAGTTAACCCTAACTCTGTGCTAATCCCTGTTACCAGAGTGAGCGGTGTTACCACCTCTTTAGCGGTGCCTACCGGCGGGTTGTTTTCAGGCACAGCAGCACTTATTAACCTGCACGGTTATACTCCTGATCAGATGTATGCTGGTTTTGAGGGAGTAGTCCTCAATTTTCCTATCACAGGTAAAAGAGGCAGGTGGGATAGAAGATCAGACGAGGAAATAAAAAAAGAGGCTGAAAAGGCCCTGGAAAAGCTTAATGAGGTGTGGGAAAAGGCAGAAGCTTATAGTAAAATTGATTCTACTATACTGGCAGGAAAGGCATCTTCAAAACTAGATTATTATCCTGAAATGGAAACACTAGCACCTGTGGTGCGTGGAGAAAAAACACTATTAGTGGAGGTGAATGCTGCCAATGATATAAAAGCGGCCATTGAATGGGTGAAAGATAAAAATCTGAAAGTAATATTTACTGGCATGTCAGAAGGATGGAGGCTGGCTGAAGAGCTGGCAGAAGCAAATATACCTGTGATTACAGGCCCTGTATTAGATATTCCTAATAGAGATTATGATAAGTATGACCGTTCTTATACTAATGCCGGAATGATGCATCAGGCAGGAGTAAAGGTGGCCATAAGAACTAACGATGCTGAAAACGTAAGGAATTTACCCTATAATGCGGGCTTTGCGGCTACCTACGGATTAGGGAAAGAAGAGGCCCTTAAAGCAATTACTATTACTCCAGCTCAGTTGTTTGGTGTTGATGATCAGCTAGGGTCGTTGGAAAAAGGGAAAAGTGCCACCTTATTCATTACTGATGGTGATCCTTTTGAACCCAAAACTCAGGTGAAATACGTTTTCATAAACGGTTGGAATATTCCTATGGAAAGCAGGCAAACCAAATTGTATGACGAATTTTTGGATCGTAGTCCTGGTTTGAAAAAGTAGGAATTAGATATAAATTTTAAATAACAAAAGGCTACTCGTTATCAAGTAGCCTTTTGCTATTTTTTGTAAATTCAGCATGTCTTACAAGCTATTTTGAAAGGCTTCATAGCCACTCTTACCTGATAAAGAAGTATCACAACCTGCTTCTGTGGCTAAGGCGTTTATATCTTCTACTCTGCTGTCTGGGCTGGGGTGAGTACTCAAAAACTCTGGTGTGCTACCTGCCTGCCCCTCTTCTAGTAACTTTTCAAAGAAATATGCCGCTCCGTTACAAGCATAGTCAGTAGCTCCCAGGTAGTCTACTGATTTGGCATCTGCCTCTTCTTCAAAATCACGGCTAAAGCTGAGACCAGAAAGGGTGCCCGCAACCTGACCTGCTATCTGTTTTAATTGAGAAGCATTCTTGCCAAGGAGTATATTGAGTAGTAATGATACGCCATATTGCTTTTGTATGTTCCTGCTAGTATGTCTTAAGTCAGCATGAGCAATTTCATGGCCTAGTACACCTTCTAGAGCATCAGGGGTCTCTAAATATTTAATAAGGCCTGTGTATACATAAATATAGCCACCTGGAGTAGCAAATGCGTTGAGGGTGTTGTCATCTTTAAGTAAAGTTACTTCCCATGCAAACTCATCTCTATAGGCTAATTCTCCACTGTTCAAGATATCATCAACCATAGCGTTTATATAAGCATAAGCTTCTGGGTTTTCAGATTCTGGAATAATATTATACGAAGGGTCACTGGCTATCTCTGCGCTCACCTGTTGGCCCAACTCTACGTCATTACTCACAGAGAATAATGCAACATTGTCATTCTTATCACAGCTAGTAATTCCTAATATTACCACTGCCAGCGTTACCGGAGTAAAAAGTCTAAGTAAAATATTTCTTTTCATTGATCTGTTATAATTAGTTGTGTTTTTAATCTAAAATATTGTGCCAACTTAGGTCTGGGTAGCTATACTTAATAACAAACAATTAACATGGGTAACTATCTCCACAATATTCGGAAAGTTTATCTTTTTATAAATTAATAGTTTTTCCACCCAGAGCATACTATTTTTGCGGAATGGCAGAACAAATATTGATCCTAGATTTTGGCTCGCAGTATACTCAGTTGATAGCCAGGCGAGTAAGAGAATTAAATGTTTATTGTGAGATTCATCCGTATAATAATGCTCCAGAACTTACAGACGATGTAAAAGGGGTGATTTTTTCAGGAAGCCCCTGTTCAGTAAGGCAGGAAGATGCTCCTGAGGTAGACATAGATGCTTATTGTGGTAAAGTTCCCGTGTTGGGAGTTTGCTACGGAGCGCAACTAATGGCGCAAAAAGGAGGAGGTAACGTACTACCTTCAGAGATACGTGAATATGGGAGAGCTAAGCTCAGTAAGGTAGATCAGCATAATGAGTTGATGAAAGAAATCCCTGTAGACTCTCAAGTATGGATGTCTCATGGAGACACTATTTCAGAATTGCCAGAAAATTTTACAATAATTGCCAGTACTCCATCCGTAAGAGTAGCTGCTTTTAAAAAGGAAGGCGAACAGACTTTTGGCATACAATTTCACCCGGAAGTAACTCATAGTACAGAAGGGAAAAGAGTACTTAGAAACTTCGTGGTGCATATTTGCGGCTGTGAACAAAGTTGGACTCCAGATATTTTCGTGGAGAGTACAGTGGCCTCATTAAAAGAAAAACTAGGTGATGATAAGGTAGTATTAGGCCTTTCTGGTGGAGTAGATTCATCAGTGGCGGCTGTACTTATACATCAAGCTATAGGAAGTAATCTTCACTGTATTTTTGTAGATAATGGCCTGCTTAGGAAGAATGAGTTTGAAGATGTATTAGACTCTTATAAGCACATGGGGCTAAACGTAAAGGGAGTAGATGCTAAAGATAAATTTTATACAGCATTAAAAGGCCTCACAGACCCTGAAGCTAAAAGAAAGGCCATAGGAAAAGTGTTTATCGATGTATTTGATGAAGAGGCACATAAAATACAAGATGTGAAATGGCTAGGTCAAGGTACTATTTATCCTGACGTGATAGAATCAGTGTCAGTAAATGGCCCTTCAGTAACTATAAAATCTCATCATAACGTAGGGGGCCTGCCAGATTATATGAAGTTACAAGTGGTGGAGCCACTCAATACACTATTTAAAGACGAAGTACGTTTAGTAGGTAAAACCCTTGAGATTGACCAATCAATATTAGGAAGACACCCATTCCCTGGTCCAGGACTCGGTATTCGAATTTTGGGAGATATCACACCGGAAAAAGTACATATTTTACAGGAAGTTGATTATATTTTCATAAACAGCCTTAAAAAGGCAGGTTTATATGATGATGTATGGCAGGCTGGTGCTATGTTATTACCTATTCAATCGGTAGGTGTTATGGGAGATGAACGTACCTATGAACGGGTTGTGAGCCTTCGTGCTGTAACCAGTGTAGATGGTATGACGGCCGACTGGTGTCATCTGCCATATGAGTTTTTGGCAGATGTATCTAATGAGATCATTAATACAGTGAAAGGTGTTAATAGAGTAGTGTATGATATTAGTTCTAAACCTCCAGCCACTATTGAGTGGGAATAAGTAAACTATGAATTATAAAAAACTATTACTTGTAATCGGGCTTTTCTTATCGATTAATTTCCTTTATGCACAGGAAAGTAAGCAACAGCAATACCTGAATGCTAAGAGTCTTTATAGCCAGGAAAGTTATAACCTGGCCATGGAAGCTTTTAAACCGCTGATGCAGAGATCAGCGGATAATCCTTTTGCTGAGTATGCTTCTTTTTACTATGCCTTGGCGGCCTATAATCAGGGTTATGTGCCTATGGCTAAAAATATGATGTTGCAAATAAAGGAGCGCTTTCCTAAATGGTCCAAAATTAATGAGGTGAAGTATTGGTTAGGGAAAATCTATATGGAAACCCAAGAATATAATCAGGCCATAACTATTCTTGATGATATTAATGATCGCTCTTTCAAAGAGGATGTTAATAACCTTAAGTTCTATTATTTAGGACAAATTAAGGAGGTCGAAAATGTGAAGCGACTTTACGAAAATCATAAGAATGATAAAGTGCTGGGAGAGGTGCTTGCCCAAAAGATTGCCTCTCAGTCATTGGTCAATCAAGATCAGAAGCTCTTAGCTGAGCTAGTGAAAAAGTTTGAGCTTAATGCTGATGACTACCAAACCATCATCGATGAGAAGCCTGTATTTAAAGATAGATATAAAGTAGCGGTACTTTTTCCATTTTTGATGAATAGGCTTTCTGCTGACGAAAAGCCTAAAGTAAATCAGTTAGTACTTGATCTTTATGATGGTATCAGGTTCGCCTTAGATACACTCCGAGATCAAGGTATTAAGGTTGATGTATATGCCTATGATACTGAAAGGAGCAAAGCCAGTACTAAAAAAATATTGGAAAAAGATGAGCTTAAAAGTATGGATCTGATCATAGGACCGCTTTTTTCTGGACCTCGAGCATTAGTTCAGGAGTTTTCTTTTAAATATAAAATCAACATGATTAACCCGTTGTCATCTGATGCTGACGTGGTAGGTAAGAACCCTTATTCTTTCCTTTTTAATCCTAGTAATGAGACTATAGGAAGAAAAACTGCTGAATATGTGAGTAAACATGCTCGCAATAATACAGGGGTTATCATTTATGGAGAAACCGCTCAGGATTCAGCTGTAGCTATGTCCTATAAACAGAAAATTCAGGCCGAAGGCTTTAATATCATAGCCTCAAAAAAGATAGAAAAGGATGATACCAGACAAATATTAGATATGCTGGTAAACAAGGGTAAAATAGGTGGAGGCCCTGAAGATGAAGCCATTTACAGGATAAAGGAGGATAGTGTAGGGCACATATTTGTAGCTTCTACTAATGAGCTTATTTCTTCTAAAGTGATTAGCGCGGTTCAAACCAGGGGTGATTCTATTATGATAGTAGGTTCTGCCGATTGGTTAAAAATGGCCGTAGTGGGCTATGATGTTTATGAAAAGCTAGGAGCGGCACTATTTGCCCCACTTTATGTAAATACAGAAAAGCCTGAGTTTAACAGATTTAGAGAACATTATATTTCAAAGCACAGAGTAGTTCCTTCTCAGTATGCCAGCATAGGCTATGAGATGATGCTATTTTTAGGTAAAAGCCTTGGTGAATATGGTAAATACTTCCAAACAGGGTGGGATAAGCAGGAGTTTATGCCAGGATATCTGACGCCTGGTTATAGTTATTCCAACACTCAGGATAATAGTGTAGTACCTATATTAAACTTTGGGCCAGAGGGAGTAGATGTAATATACGAAGTAGACGAAAAGGAATGATAATAGAAACAAGCAAGTCATTATTTAATAAAGCACAAAATTTTATACCAGGGGGCGTTAATTCCCCGGTAAGAGCATTTAAATCAGTAGGGGGTGACCCACTTTTCATAAAGTCGGCAAAAGGAGCTTACATGTATGACGCTGATGGCAATGCTTATATTGATATGATCAATTCATGGGGGCCGATGATTCTAGGGCATGCTCATGAAGAAATAGGAGCTGCTGTAGTAGAAGCCGTTAAAACGTCTCTTTCATTTGGTGCGCCCACCGAAGCAGAGATTGATATTGCTGAGCTCATTTGTGAAATGTTTCCGTCAGTAGAAAAAGTACGAATGGTAAATTCTGGTACTGAGGCTACTATGTCAGCTATTCGCCTGGCTAGAGGATATACTGACAGAGAGAAAATAATCAAATTTGAAGGCTGTTATCATGGTCATGGAGATTCATTTTTGATAGCAGCTGGTAGCGGTGCGGCCACTATGGGTGTGCCTAATAGCCCTGGCGTAACAGAAGGAGTAGCTAAAGATACCCTTACGGCACCTTATAATGATTTGGAAGCAGTTAAAGCCCTTATAGAAAGCAATCCTGATAATATTGCTGCTATCATATTAGAACCTGTAGCAGGTAATATGGGTTGTATAACTCCTAAGGAAGGATACTTGCAAGGTTTAAGAACACTTTGTGACGAGCATGGTATCATTCTTATTTTTGATGAAGTGATGACTGGGTTCAGACTATCACAAGGAGGAGCACAAGAGTTATTCAACATATCTGCTGACCTTACTACTATGGGTAAAATTATAGGTGGCGGTATGCCCGTAGGTGCTTACGGTGGTAAAAAGGAGATTATGGAATATGTGTCACCGGTAGGTCCTGTGTATCAGGCAGGTACTTTGTCTGGTAACCCTGTGGCTATGGCTGCCGGATACGCGATGCTAAGCCATTTGAAGTCGCACCCTGAGATATATAGTCAATTAGAAAATACTACCAAGAAGATAAAAGAAGGTTTTGAATCTAATCTTTCTAAGCTAGGATTAAACTATACTATCAATCAGATCGGCTCTATGATCAGTTTATTCTTCTCAGATAAACAAATCGTAGACTTTGAAACCGCTAAAACTTCCGATACGGAGCTTTTTGGAAAATATTTTAGAGGCATGTTAAATGAAGGGGTATACTTAGCTCCATCTCAGTTTGAAACTTTGTTTGTATCCACAGTTATTACAGATGATTTAGTGAATAAACTAGTAGAAGCGAACTATAAAGTGCTTCAGTCTATTCACTAAAAAATCAATAAAGAGATCAAAGCTTCTGAAGTGAGGAATAGGAAGATGAATGTTATGTACATCATGCCCGTAATCCCAAATTTTATAAGGGTCTTATGCCAGTTTTGCTGGTAGACCCTTAGAAATGATATATAGGCATATACGGCCATCCACACAAAGCTAATTGTTATCAGTATATTTTCGGTATTATCTGAAAGCTCCGTGCTGATAACAATTAGTATTATTATTCCATATATAAAATAGGCGAAAGCATGAAGATATAGGCTTAGAATCAAATGCTTGATGTAGAGATGTTTCCTCCTTATATAAAGTAGTTTTAAAATTCCTCCAAATATAGGTACTAGTAGCAGCATCATTATAGGTAGGTTGCTCAGTACATATAAATAAGCACCTTCCGGATTTCTTTTAAACCTTATGGTTTGTATAGAAATGCGCCTTTGAAAGCTGGTTAGCTCACCGAGTTTCATGGAGTCTAATATAGCTTCATCAGAATATTGCTTTTCATATTTGAGATTTTCAATAAGTTTCCAGTCTAAAGGGGGGATAAGGATATGGTTAGCTTTGGATGAAGAACTTTCTGAAGTTGAATCATCAGCTACTATAGAATCTGAGGCAATAAGTAAAGAATCTGATTCTATAAGACCAAGTTGTTTTTGAGCATCTTTGCTCAACTTACTTTTTAGTTTTATCCTTTGCTCTTCGGAAAGACTTTCTTTTAAGGCTAGTTTAAAATCAACGATCTCATCAGAGTCAAGATTGGCTAATATTAAATCTATTTGTTCTTTCGATAGATTCCCCTGCAGTGTTTTACGGGTTGTTTTGCTCAAATTATCAAAATCTTTAAGACTAATATCTGACTGCCCATCTTTTAAATCAGTGATATTTTGTTGTTTTGCGGCTTTAGTAAGTACAAAAAAGAAAAAGATACTGAGTATGAGGTATAGTCTTAGCGGGTGAGAGTAAGCAGCCCTTTTGCCTTCAATATATTTATTGGTCAGCTTTCCGGGTTTAAAAAAAAAGGGAATTATCGTTTTAACAAACTTAGAATCGAGAGCAAAGTAAGTATTGAAAAAATCACCTAAAAGTGTCTTTAAAGAAACATAGTTATTGGTGTTTTCCTGCCCACATTGAGGGCAATAGTTGTATACTTGATCCAATGAAGCTCCACAGTTAGGACATTGGCTAGTTTTTCTTCTAATACGCATGTTTCCAAGTTTGGGCAAAAATTATAAAAAAATAAATATTAAACATATATTGAGAAGGGTAAAATATATTTAACTTGTTACCTTTTGCATACTTTAGCCTATTAACGCTTATAAGTTGTCTTGTAGGAGGTTATGAAGGGGCGTTTTTAATTATTGTTATAGGAGCTAAAACAAATTTTGTTATTTTTATAACTTTATTTTAATTGCAATTTCAAAGAGCTATTTTTTAATAACATTTACCGTGAAGAAATTCCATATTTTTTTAGTGCTTTTTGCTTTCTGTGTGGTGAGCCATACCTATGCTCAGAGCAGGAAGGATAACCAACCTGTAACTTATGAAGAGCTATATGATGAACCTTATGCAATAAATAAGCTGTTTGTTCAATTTCAGCCTGTTTACGGTGAATTATGGAAAGCTAATATCAATGCGGGCTTCGGGTTGGAAGCTACTTATTTCTGGAAGGAGAAAATGACCTTTAGAGCTCATGCCAGAAAGACATACGCGCAATCTTTTGATCTTACCAGAGACATTGCTGAGAATATGATTGAAGATAACCCCGCTTTACAAGCACCTCCAAGAGTACTTAACTTCTATGAATTTGGGGCGACTTATCATGTTAAAGACTTTGAAGAAAGCTCCAAGACTAAGATGTTCCTTTATAGAAAAAGTTATAAAGGAGATAAATGGGCAGCGAGAGTACCATTAAATGCTGAGATTCCTTGTAAGGTAAGGAAGATATATGGAGCTAGATTAGGAGGGATGTTTTTTGATACTGCGGTAGATATAAATAGAGTGCTAGAAGCACAGGATATGACCATTACTGAAGCGTTCGGAGAAGAGTTTCCTGCCCAGCGTGTGAATAACATGGGCGAGATGGAGGAAACTTCAATTTTTTCTGGTGTGGATGTGAAAGGAGCCTACTTGGGAGGTTCAATGACTTGGATTAGAAATGTAGCTGTGGATTTTGATAATAAATATCAGGAGGGTGTGGATGATTTAATACTAACCGCCTTTTTTGATATACTTATAGCTCCTGCCATTACGGTAGATGATATTATTTACGGAGGAAGGGCATATTCCGCTGATAATTTAGAAACTACCATGTTTGGATTTAGAGCTGGTATTGATGGTAAGTTTAACAGGACACTAAGCTGGGGGTATGGTGGAGAAATAGGTGTGAGGCCAGGTTTGAAAGGACAAGGCTTTTATGCTTTAATCAAAGTGAGTTTCCCTGTATTTAGCACTAATCTGGAATATTCGGTAGAAGCTTTCGGTAAATAATACCTGAGTAAAATATTATAAATAATGAACCGACGCATATGTGTCGGTTTTTTTATGCTTTATATTTTCTTGCCGATGAAGAAAGTATGCAAAAGCAAATCAGGAGTTTAAAGTACTAGGTGAAATTGCTTGGATGCCAAGGCTTGTATGGTTTCTCAGCTGGTAGTTCCAAGTGCTTAAAGCAGTTTTTAATGTGAGCATTTATTATTGTATTGATAAGAATAAGGTGTCCTTATGATTCGGTAGGTTGTTTTATTCCTGCTATTTTTACACTTATGGATATTTTAATAAAGAACATAAAGCAGTTGGTGCAAGTAAGGCCTCAAAGTCTAAAATGGGTGGCTGGAGCCGATATGGCAGACTTGCCAGTGCTGGATGATGCCTATTTATATATTAAAAATGGCCTTATATCTGACTATGGCTCAATGAAGGATCAGCCTCAAATATCGCCAGATAAGGTTATAGATGCTACTAATAAATTTGTGTTTCCTTCTTTCGTCGATTCTCATACTCATTTGGTGTATGCAGCCAGTAGAGAAGAAGAATTTGTAGATAAAATTAAAGGTTTGAGTTATCAGGAGATCGCGGCTAGAGGGGGAGGTATTTTAAATTCAGCCAAAAAATTACAGCAAACGAGTGAAGAGGAGTTATTGGAACGTGCGCTTAAACGAGCTTGGGAAGTAATTGGTTTTGGAACAGGAGCTATTGAAATAAAAAGTGGTTATGGATTAACCCTTGAAGATGAGTTAAAGATATTGAGAGTAGCCAAACGTATAGGGGAGGAGACTCCACTTACTGTAAAAACTACTTTTCTGGGGGCTCATGCTTTTCCTAAGGAATATAGCAGAGAAGATTATATTAAGCTCATTAAAGAAGAAATGATACCGGCCGTAGCAGAGGAGCAATTGGCTGATTATATAGATGCTTTTTGTGAAGAAGGCTTTTTTACGGTAGCAGAAACGGAAGAGATTATGGAAGTCGGGAAATCTTATGGTTTAGTCCCTAAAATTCATGCGAATCAACTGAGTATTTCTGGTGGAGTACAGGTGGGGGTTAAGACTGGAGCCATCAGTGTAGATCATCTGGAGGCTATGGGTGATGAAGAAATAGAAGCCTTGAAAGGCACAGACGTGATGCCTACCTTGTTGCCAGGAGCGGCTTTTTATCTGGGGACCAGTTTCCCTCCGGCAAGAGATATGCTTAAAGCTGGTTTGCCTTTGGCGTTAGCTACCGATTACAATCCGGGCAGTGCCCCATGTGGAAAAATGCCTTTTATGCTGTCTTTAGCCTGTATCAAAATGAAAATGACACCGGAAGAAGCCTTTAATGCTGCTACTATCAATACTGCCTACGCTATTGATCTAGGAGATACTCATGGCTCTATCACCAAAGGGAAAATCGCTAATGTGTTTATTTCATCAGAAATATCCTCTTACAGCTATATGCCTTATGCGTTTGGTGCTAACCTCATTGATCAGGTAATATTAAATGGAGAAGTAATAACACAGGGACAAAAGTAGATTTTAGGTCAAATTGAGGTATCTCGAAATCTTTATTGTTTTGAATATGTAGACATTTCGAGTGCCTCAATGTGACATTCACCACTTACGTAACTATTTTTAAGGCTGTTCGATAACTTTTGTGTCAAATGTAATGTCGGCATTTAGTGAAGAGGCTACTGAGCAATATTTCTCAAGGCTTAGTTTAGTAGCTTTATACAATTCTTCATTATTGGCATCAGGAGAAACTAAAGTGAACAACAAGTGAATATTAGTAAAATACTTTGGTGCTTCTTCTCTTCTTGTGCCTTCTGCTTCTATAATTAAGTCTATCAGTGTCTTTCTTCTTTTCTTTATTACTAAAGCAATTTCTACAGCTATACACCCTGTCAATGCAGAAAGGACTAACTGCATAGGTGATTGATCTGTTTTTCCACTGTCTTTCATATCTATTTTTACTTTCTGACCTTCTTCAGTAGAGGCCTCATACTCGTAATCGGAGATATATTTGGTTGTAATTTTCATAATCGTTAAGCTTTTATACTTACAAAGATGCTAAAAAATGAGGATCGAGCAGCATCATGTATTCTGGAAAAGATTTTTTAATGTTCTTATACAGATTTATTGTATGGAGGCACTCGGTTTGAAAAAGACTGTGAAAGTGGAGCCTTTGCCTGATTCACTTTCTACCTCGATTTTTCCTCCCATAGATTCTATTTGCGATTTTATAATATATAGTCCCAGGCCTTTACCTTCAGTGTTTTCATGAAACCTCTGGTACATTCCGAAGAGTCGTTCTTTGGTTTTGTTAAGATCCATTCCCAGTCCATTGTCTTTTACTGACATATACGCACTGCCAAAGGATGTAGTATCTGTTTTTATAATTATCTGAGGAGCAGCCATATTTCGGTACTTCATGGCATTAGAAAGCAAATTAAGTAGTATGCTTTCCATAAGTACACGTTTAAACATTACCGTTTTTACATTGAATTCAGTATCTATTTTAATATGAGCCGATTTCATTTGAGTTTCTATACTATCAAATACCGTATGGAAAACACTTTCAAAAGATACTTCTTCATTAGCCTCATACTTTTGGTCTCTGAGTGTAACCAGTTGAATAAGATCATTGAGGCTTGCTTTAAGCTGAGTGAATGATTTGCCTATTCTATCTATAATCTCTGCATTACCAGGGGCACCTGTATCTTCTTTATTAATGAAACCTATGAGCGTGTCTATGTTTACAATGGGAGCTCTTAGGTTATGAGAGGTGATGTAGGCAAAATGCTTAAGCTCGTGGTTGGAAGTAGTGAGTTTTTCTGTAATTGATAATAGCTCTTTTTCATTTTTCTTTCTTTCTGAGATATCAGACAACATAATTAACACGCATGTTTTATCTTCAATAGTAATTACTTCGGCAGAAATAAGAACATCTACAATTGATCCATCAGAGATTATGATTTCTTCATCATAGTCGTATATTTTTCCTTCTTTAGTAAGGGTTGCTACAAAGTCTAAGCGATTTGTAGGGTCTTTCCAAAATTTAAGCTGAGTGGTTGATTTACCTATCAATTGCTCTTTTTTTATTTTCACTAATTCACAAAAGCGCTTGTTTACATCTATTAGCACACCGTCTTCTAGCTGAGTAATAATAACTGGAACCGGACTGATATGAAAGGCACTGTAAAAGCTCTTTAATGATTGCTCAGCTTTATTTTCTTCTTTCTTTGCTTTGGTGATATCTCTTATGATACATAGGATCTGCCCAGGCTTGCATTGAATTACTCGTGCTTCACAGTAGCATAGGCCTGTGCTTGTTTTCAACTCAAACTCATGCGTTTGTAATTCTTCTTCTTTATTCGCCTTTTGGAATATTTCAAGTAGTTCACGGGCTACGTTAGAGGGGTAGAGGCTATCCAGCTTTTTGCCAATTATAGATTTGTCTATAGTGAAAGGTGATATATGAGGTATCTCAAAATCTAATATTGTTCCATCCGTAGAATGTACAAACATAGAATCTGGCATAGCTTTAATTAGTGATTTATTTCGTTCTTCACTTTCCTTTAATGCTAAATCGCCCTTTTTGCGCTCAGTGATATCTTGAACTATACCAACCAGTTTTTTTGAATCTTTAGCTTTTTCATTTAATATAATAACATCTCGGATGGAACCATCTTTTCTTAGCATTCGAAATTCAGGAGATAGGTCTTTTTCACCAGAAAGAGCCTTTCTTATGCCATCTTTAGCTTTTTCATGATCATCTGGATGTAAATATTCTAAGCCTTTTTCAAAGGTGGGTACTACCTCATGTGGTTTGAGTCCAAGAATATGAAAAAGCTGCTCAGACCAGTAGACATCTCCAGTTTCTAAATCCATTTCCCAGTTACCCAGATTAGCAATTTTTTGAGCTTTGAGTAATACTGACTGACTCTGCTTTAAATGCTCTTCTAGTAATTTTTGCTTGGTTACATCTAATAAAATGCCTTCAATTGAGATTAAATCTTTATTTTTAGTAAATACCCCCTGACCTCTTTCGAATATATATTTAATTTCTCCATATCGAGTTCTAATTCTATAATTGATTTCAAACGCTTCTTGTCTCTTAATATGCTCTTCTCGGGTTTTCCAAGCGTGATCTTTATCTTCTGGTAATATTAGTTTTGCTAAACTGATGCTGACCTTATTTACAAATTCTTCTTTTTTATAGCCAGTTAGGTTTTCTACTGCTTTGCTAACAAATAATATGGTTCTGTTGCTATCACTATCGCAGCTGTAAGGAACGCCAGGAATGTTTTCTACTAATGTGCTTAGCCGAGCTTTACTTTGCTCTAAGAGCTTTTCGTTGTTTTTTCGTTCGGTAATAAATTCGGTGTGGATAATTATTCCTCCAATATTATTATTTTCATCTCTCCACGGCCGCGCATCCCAGCGAAGTATCTCTTTTTTGCCATTTTCTTTGATGAATTCATCATTTTCATTGAATTCCATGGCCCCTTTGAGGGCTCTTTTGTGTACACTTTTCCAGTAGGGGATTACATCAGGAAATACTTCATAATGATTTTTACCTACCAGATCATCTATTTGAATAGGAGAGCCCTTTACCCACCAGTCAGTAAGCCATTTATTACTACAGGCAAGGTAGTTCATATGCTTGTCAAACATAGCTATTGCCACTGGTGCATATCTAACGAAGTGCATAAAGTGAGTGTACGCGGAACGGGGATGGGATGATGGTGTTGTCATTAAGAATTCTCTACTTCAATATCTCTAATGCTTATTCCTAACAGTATTATAAGTTAAGCAATAAATATGATAAATCGGATAGATTTTATTTTGAATATATTTGATTACCAGCGAGAAACGATATAGGAGGGAGGGATGTAAACATTAAAAGAAATGAGCTGTTAAATTAATCAATGGATGAATTCTACGAAATACCTATATTTCCTTTAGCTATATTGCCTTTACCTCATGAGCTGGTGCCTCTACATATTTTTGAGCCCAAATATCAGGAGATGTTTAGGGATGTGGAAGAAAAAAATATATCTTTTGGTATTTACTATACTCATGAGCAGAATGATGACCGGCTGGGAGGAATAATGCAACTGGATAGCGTTCTAAAACGGTATGAGACAGGTGAAGCTGATATTCTAGCCAAATGTGTGGATGTTTTTTTAATGGCTGAGTTTTACAACAAGTGGCAAAAAAAATTATACCCTGGAGGTAAAGTGTACCCGCTTAATATGTTAGCCCCAGAGCCAATGAGTGGTGGTTTTATAGATGATTTTAAGCGCTATATGGAAATGAAAAATGTTAGTGATATTGATGATGACTTTGATATACATGACATAGCCAATGAGCTTAATCTTGATGAAGCTGACCGGATGAAATACCTTAGGTTACTCAGTAACCCTAAAAGAGAGCGGTTTTTGAAAGAGCGACTGAAATATCAAAAATTTATTCTGAAACAGGAGCGAGAAAATAAAGATACCTTTTTCCTTAATTAAGGAATAGAATTTTGCTTTTTTATGGCTTTTTGGATGTGCATAATTGGAGTAATGGTGAATATTACAGCCATAACACCAGCTACGGATGTTAGTATAATTATTACCATCATACTGTTAAACATCATGTTTTTTGGTGATAACAGAAAAACAGCAGCTAATATTATTGAAAATATTAGCAAAGACCAACCTGCGTTCTTTAATCCAAGAATAAATCGAAATTTAAAGGTTTTATATTTCTCAGGTACAAAATATGGTATTTTTTCATCAAAAGCATTGGCAAAAAAGCGCTTGGCAGAATCCATAGTTACGAATAATGGAAGGAAAAAAGACATAGGCAAAAAAGTTCTGACTAATGACTGCTCGCCTGAAGAGAAACTGATATTATCAAAATGTCTTAGTGCCCAACATTGTATACCAAAGGTTAGTATGAGGTTAATAATGAAGTTAACCGATGCTCTTTTTAGCATGAACTGCTTTATGGGTTCTATAGTCAGGATATTTATCATGATTATTCAAGCGTATATGGGTTCTGAGAAGAATTTGCTTAACTCTAAAAATATTAGATTCATTTTTTCAGTATCATTAATTAAATAGTGATCTCCATCAATCTTTTTTAGCATAACATTTTTTACATGACTAATAAGCCTGTCGGCCATATCGAGGCATTCAGAATTTGAACCGTACGCGATGAGCATTGGGATTGGTAATTGTTCGAGTAACTCATTACTAATACCTTTGTCCAGATCTATATCTTTAGTTGCCGTTGTGTTGTTCATTAGTTTTACATTTCTTTCCCTAAACCTGTTGGTAAGCTTGTTTTCAGGGCTTTGAGCAATATGATTATCAAGAGCTGTTATTAATTCTTCAGCTGTTTCTGATGAGGACCCTATGGGGTTTGGGCATTCAATAATGCCGAGTTTATAGATCTTTTCAGGGTGTTTTAATGCGAAATGTAAAGCTATTAGCCCTCCAAAACTATAGCTTACAATATGTGCTTTTTCAATATTAAGAGCGAACATTAATAGCAGTAGATCATTACTGAAATCTGATACCTTGTAATTAGTAGCAGGCATGTCCGTTTTACCATGACCTCGGATGTCATATAAAATGACACGGAAGGAAAGGGCCAGCTTTGGTGCAATAGTGAAATAATACTGAGCCAGATTGCCAGTAAAACCATGGATCATTATGATGGTTTTTTTACCGGACGGATTAAGTTCCAGGTAGTGGGTTTTCAGTTCATTAAGATGAATATATGGCATGATGTTTTTCTCTTTTATTTTTCAAAGTATATAAATCATTAGCATCAAGCTTTTCTTTCTCTAGGGTGAGTGCCTGAGAAAGAATATCATAAGCTTCCCAGCGGCATTCGGTTTGAAGTTTTTCCATACTTAGCGTTACTATTTCTCTCATTTGCTGGGCAGTAAGGGTATAGTGATTAGCTAAAAAAACAAAACTCATTACTCCATTGAGGGTGTTCACGATGAGTGTATTAGAATTATACCAAGGAAAATCTACTATAGGCCCAAGCATTTTATCGGTTTGAAAATTTTTGTATTGCTGAGGTATAGATATTTTACCTAAGTTAGAGAGGGTAAGTTTGTGTCCTCCTTTGGTGTTTTGCATGAATCGGGATAGGTTTGGTACTAGCGGGTGGATAACTTCATCCTTAGATAGCATTTTATAAACCTTTTCTTCGGAAGTGCTAATTTTTAGATCTTCCAATACTTGCCTGGTTGTATTCCAGAAATCCAGATTTCTATCTCCGCTGATGGCTGTTCTCACAGCAGGAGCAAAAGAAAATAGCATGTCGGGTTTAAGATCTGGTAAGAATTTCCTTATATCTACAGGAGATATAACCTTTAATTTTGATTTCTTATTCTTATGAATTACCTGATTAAACCCCCTTAAGAAAGCTACACAAAGAGCCGCGTGAATAGTAGTTTTATTTGCTTTACAGGCAGATATTAGAGCTTTAGTTTGGTTCTCAGGCAGTGTCCATTGGATGGCTTGTATTGCAAATTGCCTTTTTTTGGTCAGGCGATTAGCCACCTTAAGGATACTTCCCCCTAGCTTTACCCCTAATTTTGCATAAAGGTTTTTATTTCCTTGCAATAAGTATTTTTCAGGGATCATGCCTGCTAGGTCTCCGCATAGAGAATAGTTTTCTAATACAGTGGCAGGGTTATCTATTAACTCGAGCAGTTCTTTAATAATCACTATAAAGGACGCTCCGTCACAAATCACATGCGGACTAGTCACTATTAGGTCAGATTTCTCTTTGCCTTTTACCCAAAGTAGACGTACAGGTGATCCGTTTTCAAGGTCAAAAGGAGTAGACCATTCATAGTCTATCTCTCCCCACCAGCTTTGCTCATTTTCCCAAGGTACTATTCTGATGGGAATGGGTTTGTATTTTTTCAATACATGATAGCAGGGAGCACCATTTTTATCTTGACGAATAACAGATCTGAGTAAAGGATGCTTAGCCTGAACTACTCCCAGAGCATGCGCTATTTGATCCTCTTTTATTTCACCAATAACCCTAATTCCAAAATATATATTGAAAGAGGTTTTTCTATCAAGGTACATAAGCCTTTCGCCCACCGAAAGCTTTCTCATCATAATTTCATCCATAAACTGAGCTGTGTTGAGGTACTACATCTTCCAATAGTTCTACTGCTCTCTTTTCTCCTCCAGCGGAGGTGAATGATGAGCTTATCAATCTGGCCGCCTCTTTATAAGCCGGATTACTAAGTATATCATGTACTGCGCTTCTGAGCTGGGAGGCTTTAAATCTTTTGAAGTTTAGCCTCAAGCCACAGCCAGACTCTGCCACTTGAGAAGCAACATGAGATTGATCGTAAGCAATAGGGATGGTAATAAGTGGCAAACCGTGTGATAGCGATTCACATACCGTGTTATGACCACCGTGACACACTACGGCATCCAGATATTTTAGTAGCTCTAACTGAGGTATACGGGGCTGAACTATAAAATTTTTTGGCCAGGAAGAGAATAGCTTTTCCTCAGAAACCACCACTACTGTCATTGGCTCATCGCCCAACGCATCTACCACCTTGGTAAAGAAATCTTTTTTATAGGCCATATCAAAGGTAGTACCTATAGATACCAGTACTCTTGGGCGGCTGGTGTTTTGAAATCGAGCCCAATTAAAAGAAAAGGCCACTGGCCTCCCTACCATAATAGGGCCTACAAACTGATAATAATTCGGGAATGTTTCATCACCTAAAAATTCTTTGGAAGTAAATACTAATGTAAGCAACTCAGAACAGGCGAGCGAAGCGTTTCCTTCAATACCTAACTCTTGCTGAAGGCCTACTATTTGTTCAGTTTCCCATTCTAATATTTTAGGCATATCTTTCATAGCTTTTAACGCTGTGGGAGCTGTAACAGAGGTGACATAAGGAATCCTTTTCTTCACTGCTGCAATGGCTCCGGCATATACCTGATGGTCGGAGATCACTACATCGGCACGCCAGCTGTCAATTAATTTGCATATTCCAGGAAACATGAATCTTGATATGGGGATAAGTACATCTTCATATAAAAATTTAATGCTTTCAATACCAAATGCCGAATTAGATTTCTCAGATATCTGGTTGATGTACTCCTCACCACTGGTGCCATCGCAGCCACTCTTGATTAGCAGTAGTTCGCCTCCATCGGGCAATTGACCATTGAATTCATCAGTAATACTTATCCAGGCTACTTTATGACCAGCCTGCAGAAGTTGCTTGCCTAAGCTTAGGGTAGGGTTTATGTGCCCGGTAAACGGGGGCACAATAAATACAAATCTTGACATATGGTTAGGTTTAGGTTAGTGGTTTATACTACAGTGGCTGGTCGTTTATCAGCTGCAAACTGTTCTACATGGCTGGCAGCCGCTTCGGCTCCACCACATTTTTTTAAAGATCGCTGTATGTTTAAGGCTTTTTGTTTATAAGGATTTCCTGGTTCCAGAATTTCTTTCAGAGCTTGTTTGAGAGCCTCTACACGTAGCCTTTTATACCTGATATCTATACCACAGCCTGCTTGTTTTACTAAAGAGGCGATATAAAATTGATCATAAGCTATAGGAGTAATTACCATGGGTAGTCCATGATAAAAAGTCTCATTGACAGTGTTAAATCCGCCATGACATATTACCGCATCCATTTTAGGAATGATTTCACTTTGAGGTACGTATGATTGGACTATGAAATTATCTGGCCAATTTTCTATGATATCAGGATTGGTAGCGCAAACAAAGGTGTAAGGTGCATCAGCAAAAGCTTCTACTATTTTAGAAAAGAACTTCTTTCTGATGTCTTCTAATAAGGTGCCGATAGAAACATATACTTTAGGGGTTGACGCTTTATTTAGTCGCTCCCAGTCAAAACTTACAGTGTTGGGCCGGCCTTTTATCAGAGGCCCTACAAATTTATATTCTTTACCCAGCCCGTTGGCATCGGCAAACTCAGGGGAGGTAGAAACTATACAAAGTTCTTCAGATCTCAATATGATTCTGTCTAAATCAATGCCGTAATCTTTTTGAACGCCAAAAGTGAGATTGCCCACCCACTTTTGAATTTCAGGAATATCGCCGAGGTCAATTACTTTAGGAGGAACAGCGATGGTGGTAACATAAGGAATGCCCTTGTTTACTGCCAGTATGGGAGCTGCAAATATAAGCTCATCATGAATGATTATATCAGGTTCCCATTCTTCTACCAAGCGAGTAAGGCCGGGCATAAGTAAATGGCAAAAAGGAATATAAGTTTCTTCTACGGCCAGTTTTAAGGTTTCTAATTTAGAGAGTGTAGGGCCTTTATCTTGCTTCTCAAGGATCTCTAGTAATTCCTCCTGATGCTCTTCTAATTCTTCAGGAACGAGGAATCGGCCTTTTTCAGGTATTTGTTTTTGATCTATGGGTTTTAACCCTACCCATACTACCTCATGCCCACGGGAAATAAGTTCTGCGCCAAGGCTCAGTGTAGGACTTATATGTCCAAAAAAGGGGGGTACTACGATCATAAATTTGTGCATAATCTATTTGTTTAAGACATAATGCCTGATGATTTTTTTATTGTTTAACTAATTATTGGTCTACTGTTAGCGCATACTCGTTTAGCTCTTTTAAGAACATATGGAGTTCTTTACCGACCTGCCTACCCGATATCATGGGCATGCTATGGTTGCCTTCCAGGTATTTAAGGCTGGAAGAAGGCAAGATCGCAGATAGCGTTTTTCCATCTTTAGCAAAGCATGAAGAACTTGCGTAGAGTAGTAAGGTTTCGTTTGTAATGTATTTTAAATCAGGGTGATAGAATAAATTTTTGTCCAATGTTAAATCGAATAGTAGAGCAGTTTTGTGCATAAGAAAATTGTAAGTAGAAATGTTTTTGTCTACCTTTTTTCTAATGAAGCTTTCTACTTCTTTATGGGTATTCTCATGTTGCTGTAGGTAGGGCTTTATAAACTCTCTTTCATAAATTTGATCAAAGCCTTCTTCACTGATACCTGATAGATCTGGCGCATCTATGATCATGAGTTTATCTATCCTTTCAGGGGCTATCATAGCCATTTTTAAGGCTATAAGACCGCCAAAGCTATATCCTGCAAGGTGAACTTTTTCTAATTCATAGTAATCTATAAGGGCTTCCAAATCCTGAGTCATTTGATTCAGGTGGTAGCCGCTTTCTTCTTTACTATTCTTGCCATGGCCGCGCAGGTCATACATGAGCACCCGGTAGTTTTCGCTAAGCTGAGGAGCTATATTGAAATAGTAAAGAGAGAGGTTCCCGAAGAGACCATGAATTAATATCACAGTATCTTCGGAGTTGCCTTCCAGTTCTTGCACATGCAGTTTGCCTGATGGTATATTTATTACTGGCATGATTGTATAAAATCAATTACATCTTTCAATTTCAACTTTATGATCTCTTCCAGATTTTTGTTGGTGAGCCAGCCGGTGAAGTCTATGTCCTTACCAAAGCTTTCTTTTACTTTTTCAGAGAAGGAAACTATTTCTATGCTGTCCATTTCCAGATCAGAAGTAAATGAACTTTCTTCGGTAATATCCATATCCTCTACAAATTCTGCCCCTATGACATCACTTATAATTGATCTCATTTCTTCGAGAATTTCATTTCTTGTGGTAAGTGTTTTTACTGTATCCATCCTATTACGTAGTTATTAATTAAGGTTGATTTAATCCATTTATCTTCAATGCGGACGCTGGTGCCATCCACTTCTTCAATTTTATAGTTCTTAGGGTTGCCTTGCAGGCCCTTTCCTATGCTTTTGCCGTAGGCCTCCTTGGCTGCCCAAAGCCTCGTAGCCCACTCCCAGGTGTCTTCATCTTTAGGTATAAGGGCTAGCTCACTATCGTGGAATGAGAGTTTTAAAAACCCTTCCCCTCGATCTTCGATGCTTTCTATGTCTATGCCTGGTTCACTGGTTTGAGACGCAATAGCTACGGCTATTTTGTCTTTATGAGCCAGAGAGACATTGATAGGTTCAAGTGTGCTTTGTTCACCAATTATTATAGGCTTTCCGTAATGGTCTTTTTTAATATTTATTTCACCGGGATAAAGCTTGGTCGATTGTTTCTTGTTAAGAGTAGCTCTTACAATGTCCTTTATTACTACTCTACCCATGAGCCATTTTTTCCGCCTTGTAAGAGGCAAGCTTTCCAGAATATCCTTTTCAGGCTTACTTAGGTATCTTTTGCTAATAAAATCCCAGGCTGTACTTCTTCTATAAGTATCTTTGAAAATAAATATACCATTGGGCAATTCTTCACTAAGTGAATTATCTAAAACTTGACGGGAAGTGTCCCACATTTTAGGGTCAAAACCCAGTCTTCGGTTGATCCATCCATTAATAGTGGCCCATGTTTTTCCATTTTTGTTTACCGTAATATTACTACCGAATATATCATCGTTATTTTCGGTAAGGTGACATGTACATTCAAATTCTCCATCCTGATCATTATAATTATCAGGAAAGTTTATTTCTTTGATTTTTACAGGAAAAGCTATGTGGTTATAAGGTACAGTCATTTGAATCCATAGGCCAAAGAGTTGACCGGCATTATCAAGTAATGACCCCTTACCTGAGCTGGCTCTGATAATACCTTTAATACCTTTATCTCCCATTTTGATGAACTCCTTGATTCCCTGATAGGCAGGACCATGAAACATGTGTTTGTCTTCATAGATTTGTTCTTGCGTCATGGTTGGAGTCATAGTCTTTCCTATGTCCTCTGAAGTGGACAAGTAGGAGGATCCTTTGCCGCTTCTTACTGTTATCTGCGCTGTAGCATAGTCACCAAGTGTGACATTTACTTTTTTGTGATCTTGCCAGCTTCCTTTTAAAACCAAATGGATAGGGTCGGAAACATGAGTCCATTTAAAGGCTTGAATATTTTCGATTTTCTCTATTTGCATGCCCGGAACCTGTTCTAATACCGCATCAGCCATTAGCTCAATGAGCATGGTCATAGGTACCACAGGAAATCGGTCTTCCATATATGGCCACCCTTCTTTTTGCACATACATAGAGTGATCTATCAGGTAGGGATATTTCTCCAATGAAAGCTCCATAGCTTTTTCAAAATCATTAGGAGTTACTTTTTCCTCTGGCTGATAAGTATAGGGTGGTGATGGAGGCGTTTCTATCCCAATCGAAGATGTACTCATGGTTAGCTTTTGCTTGAGCACACTACTTATTTCCTTTTGAGCACTATTAATAGCATTGAAATTAAGGTGTAATGATTGAAGTAGCGGATGCCCATCTTCGGTTACATATTCGTCCATTATTGTGCTTTCTTGCCTGGCAGGAGCTATTGGGGTGCTGTCAAACTCATTGACTAGAGGGAAGCCTAGTGATAACTTCATGCTCCTGGTAGTCTTCACTGGTTTACGTAGATTAAGGAAGTCAATGTCAATTTCTTTTCCTTCTACGAAAATAGAAACAAGTACACGTTGAAGTTGATTGAGGGCAGTTCTTTTAGGAGAACTGGCTGAAATGGTTTGAAATGATTTGCCTTTCAAGGTGTCGTCAGTAAATCCAGCTAATCCTCCAGCACCAACTTGTAGGAAATACTTTACCCCTTCCTGCTCATGTAGCTTCTCTACCAGCTCTCTGAACCTTACAGGCTGAGTTAAATGCTGAAGCGTAAGCTCTTTAATTTCTTCTATATCAGTAGGGTAGAGCTCGGTAGTGGTGGCAGACCATAAGGGTATAGAAGGTTCTTTTTGGATAATGAACAGCTTATCTCGCAGCTGATTGATGTACCCTTCAAAGAAAGGTGAGTGAAAGCCTGACTGAAAAGGTAATAGCTGATGAAATATCTGCTTTTCATTAAGAATCTCTTTACACTTTTCTATTTCAGTAATATGGCCACAGACTATAACCTGATGAGGACAGTTATCATGGGTGAGGTAAAGGTTCTCAAAATCCTTGATGAGAGGTTTGATTTGATCCATTCCGGAGCCAATTACTAAGAAGTGAACATCTGGAACGTTAATAGAATGCGGATCAAGCTGAGTGAGCATCTTTAACACATACTTTTCATCACAGATGCCGGAAGAGTAACAACCTAGCCATTCTCCCAGGCTATGCCCTGCAATGAGATCAGGAGCTATACCTAATTTTTTTAATGCCTGATCCAGAATCATACTTGTTTCAAATACCTTGATACTTGATTCTATTAATTCGGAAGCTTCGGCATGTTCCATCCGCGGTATGTTGAAATATTCACAAATGCTTTCGATATCACTTTTTTCTAGTGCATCCAGCCCCGGAAATAGAAAACATATTTTATCATTATTTTTTAGCAAAGGATCATTTGTATACCATATATCATTTCTGTTTCTCCATGATTTTCCTTTAGTAATAATTTTAATAGCCTTCTCTATTCTTTCTGGTGTAGGATCAAATACTGCTAGCTTATGGTCCCCTTGGCCAACCGAAGTGTCTTCACTTTTTAAAGCTTCAATAAGAGCAGCAGCAGTGGGCCGGGCCATTAGCAATACTTGGTCTTTAGATAAGTTTACTGAGCTGCCAGCAAATAATTTGCTTCTTTTTTTATCAGGAGCATTGAAGCCTTCTAAAACCACATGGGAGTTAATGCCTCCAAAGCCAAAAGCATTTACTCCTGCCTTTCTGGGCAGTTCTGTTTGGTCCCAGTCTATTACATCTTTGATAGTCATAAAGCGTGAATTACTCAGTGCTTCCAGAGGAGAATCGCAATGCAGGGTAGGAGGTATTTGTCCATGATAAAGGGCTAAGGCCGTTTTTATAAGCCCAGCCATACCAGCGGCAGGCATAGTGTGGCCTATCATAGATTTTACTGAACCCAGGCCCGCCAGAGGAGCATCGGTGCGGCTGCCAAAGCAGTTGATAAGTGTTTCTGTCTCTGTTTTGTCGCCTAAGGGAGTGCCTGTGCCATGGGCTTCTATATAGCCTACCTCTTTTTCCATTTGTGCCATATCCCACGCGTGTTCTATAGCTTGTGACTGCCCTTTTACAGAAGGGCTCATCAGGCTACTTGCTGCTCCATCGCTGGCTACGCCTACACCTTTTACTACTGCATATATTCGATCATCATCAGCAAGGGCATCATCGAGCCTTTTTAATACTACCATGCCGCAGCCTTCTCCTATGAGTAAGCCATCTGCATTTTTATCAAAAGGCCTTATTTGCTGGCTTCGTGAGAGCGCTCCCAGCTGAGTAAATACGCTATAGAAAGGGGCATTCTGACTGAGGTGAATTCCTCCGGCTAGTATCATATTACACCTGCCGCTTTGTAGCTCTTTTACACCTTGATCTATAGCTAAAAGGGAACTGGCACAGGCCGCATCAATTGTATAAGCTGTACCTCCTAAGTTAAGGCGATTGGCTACCAATGAGGCAGCTAGGTTAGGAATGAGTCCCATAGCTGTATCAGGCCCATATCTCCCCGTGTTTTTTTGAAAGCCCTTTCGTATTTTTTCTACTTGGGCGGGAGTAAGATCAGGAACAAGAGAGCTCAGAAGGTTGGCAATATGTTCTCCGGTTCTCATTCTTTCCAGAAGTCTTATCATTCCGGTACCAGTATAGTTGCCTTTTCCTAGTATTATTCCTGTTTTGTCAAGTGGGATTTTTTTATCGAATACCCCCGCATCGGTCAAGGCATTTTTAGCCATTTTTAAGGTGATGAGGTGATCAGGCTCAGTGCCTTGTACAGCTATAGGTACTATTCCGAATTCATAAGGATCGAAATTAGCGTAGTCATCTATAAAGCCGCCTCTTTTGCAGTAGAAACGATCTACCTCAGAAGAGGAAGGGTCATAATAACGACTTTCCCATCTGTTTTCAGGAACATCGGTAATGGCATCTACCTTGTTCTTTATATTATTCCAGTAAGTATTTATATCGTCAGCGCCAGGGTAGACACATGACATGCCTACAATAGCAAAGTTGTTGTTATTGGTCATATTGGATTAGGTTGTAGATTGAAGAGGAAAAGGACAGAGTATTTTACTACTCTGCCATAATCAGCACCTGACTGTCTTTTCCATATTTGATTTCATTGACAAAAGACTCCATGCCTTCTTCTAAAGGGATAAGGGCAATACCTCTACGTTCGTACTCTCTGGCAAGCGTAGGAGATACCATGCCGGCACCTTTCCACGGGCCCCAGTTAATAGAAATGGTTTTGCCTTTGAATTTCTCCTTAAGCTCCCAAGCGTAGATATCGAGTACGCTGTTCGCTGCGGCATAGTCAGTCTGGCCTTTGTTTCCGTATACAGAAGCTACACTAGAGAATAGTACAAGGAATTGTACATTATCCTTCAGCTTTTCTGCCATTACCCTTATAGGAGTAACTTTAGTGGAAAACACACGCTCGAATGATTCAGGAGTTTTGTCTTGGAATAGCTTGTCTTCTAACAGGCCTGCCCCATGTACTACACCATCTATTCTGCCATATTGGTTATACAGGTCATCGATGAGAGCAGATAAGTCCGATTCACTTCTAAGGTCCAGAGCCTTATAATTTACCTTGGCTCCGTTGGCTTCTAAAGAGCGAATGGTGGCTAAAATCTGATTTCTTTTGAAAATGCGCTGAGCTTTAGCTTCTATCTCTGCTGGTTTTTTCAATACACCTTCTTGAATAATGGTCTTTTTAATTTGATCCTTATCAAGGATGAAGGTGTAGGCATCTTCTGCTTCTTCTCTAGGGTCAGCAGAGCGTCCCACTAGCACATAATTACAGGCATATTCACGACTGAAGCGGATCATCATTTCTGCTGTTATGCCCTGAGCACCACCGAGAACAAGTACTACAGATTCACTATCAAGTGTGACTTCAGAAGACGTGCCACTGGCTAATTCTGTAGGAATCAGCTCATAGGTCTGACGTTGATTGCCTTTGTAGAATACTTCAATGTGGTTGTCTTGTAAGAAAAGTTCATGAAGCATAATATTGGCTATTTCGCTGTCAGGTAGTGGGTGTTCCAGGTTGATGGTTCTGCAGTGTGTGTGTGGCAGCTCCTTGTTAAGGCTTTTTAAGAAACCTGAATAGCCCTGGAAGTTCCTAAGCATACTGATGTCTTTAGACATTTTGAAATGCGCTTTCAGGTCTGAGATTACATAAATCCATTTGGCTTTTTGCGGATCAAGCCTCTTGATTAACGATACAAAATCGATAATGTGTGGTCGCTTAGATGCCTCGAAGATATCCAGAAGTATGAGTCCGTCATAGCCTTTCAAGTCTGTGACCTCAGATATAATATCTACTTGAGCTCCACTGTTTTCTAGCAGTGATTTTGCTGATTCGGCTATTTCACCACCATCATTGGTAATGGCAAACTTTTTATTTTGAACCATGGATTGATTGCTATCAATATCCTTAGAGTTGGTTAGTTTGAACATTAGTCTTACTAATCGTTCTTTTAGTCCTGTTTTTTTAGGAATATCGGGGGTAGCAACTATGTCATTACCTGTACTAGTAGTGCCATTAGTGGAGGCCGTGGGAGAAGTACGGCATATCCAATTAACCAGGCCTTGCAGCGTTTTTATGGATGCTAATTCTTCAATCAGTGCTTCTTCAGACTTGCCATTGCTTTTAAAACCTCCTAATTGATTTTTTAGGTCATTGATAATTTCCATCCTTTTGATAGAATCTATACTCAGGTCGGCTTCCATGTCAAGCTCCATGCCGAGCATGTCTTCAGGGTATCCTGTTTTTTCACTGATGATATGAGTCAGCATTTTCTTGACCTCTTCTTGGCTTGGTGCTCCGCCACTGTTTGCAGTGGTTTCAACAGGTTGTGGCGTGGTAGAAGGGCTGGTGGAAACAGCAGGTTGTATTCTGTTTTCTAACCAACTGATAAGGCCGCTTAGCGTTTTGATGGCCGAAAGCTCTTCTACCAGCTGTTCTTCAGACTTATCGGTAGCACCAAAACCACCCAGTTTATTCTTCAGCTCTCCTATGATTTCCATTCTTTTAATGGAGTCAATGCTTAGGTCTGCTTCCAGATCCATTTCCAACCCTAGCATATCATCAGGGTATCCTGTTTTTTCACTAACTATAGATATTAACATGCCTTTGATGTCAATATTTGCGCTTGGAGCTGTGGCGGATAATGGCTCAGCTACAGCTGTCACAGTGGCTACAGGCTGGGGAGTATTAGCTAACACCCAATCTACAAGGCCGTTGAGCGTTTTGATAGAAGCCAGTTGTTCTACTACTTGCTCTTCGTTTTTACCTTTGAGATTAAAACCTCCGAGTTTGTTTTTTAGCTCAGCCGTGATTTCCATTCTCTTTATAGAATCGATGCTTAAATCGGCTTCCATATCCATGTCCATTCCAAGCATATCTTCAGGGTATCCTGTTTTGTCACTCACTATGGCCATTAAGGTGGTTTTAATGGATGCCGCTGTTAAAGCAGGAGCTTGCTGTGAGGCTGGTTGCTGGGCCGCAGCAGGAATGGCTTCAGGAGTACCGTTGCTGCGAGGCTGCTCCTGTGGTAATGGATAATTGATAGGGGCTTTCGGGGCATGGCCTAAGTAACTTAAAATCACGTCTCTTTGGGCATCTACCATGGATTTTACATTTGTGAGGTAGTCTTGCACCAATTTTTCAGTATTATGATCGTTAGTTGGAGCTGGGGCAAAGCTGCCATTGCCATTAGTCGTAAGTTTTATTTGCTTGGTAATAGGCTTAGCTCCATGAGCAGGTAATTTACCAAAGGCAGGGTAGGAGTAATGGCCATTAACATACCACATAGTCTTCCTTTTGGCGTATTGAGCAGGATTATCTAAATCCAGCTTTTCTGCCTCTCGTCCTTCAAATAGTTTATCTATTGCCACTGTTTTTCCAGTAGACAAATAGGCCGCTATACTATTCAGTAAGTAAGCTACTCCAGAGCCGGCTCTTTCTGTAGTGATAATTACTTTGTCTTCATCGATAATATTTTTAGTTAAAGACGTAAGTACAGATCCAGGACCTGTTTCTATAAATATTCGAGCACCATCAGCATACATATTAGCCACCTGATCGCAGAATTTAACCGGATTTACCAGGTGATCTGATAATCTCTCTTTAATTTCTACAGGAGAAGACGGGTAGGTTTCTGCTGTGGTATTAGACCATACATCCATGGCGGGTTTACCAAAGGCATAATCTTCTAGTACTTTACTGTATAAGTCTTTGGCTCCTGCCAATAGAGGGCTGTGGAAAGCACAGGCCACCGGAATAAGCTTGCAGCTAACGCCTTGAGCTTTAATTTTTTCCGCAAAGGCGGTAATGGTATCCGTAGCGCCGGCCAAGACCTGTTGCTTGGGAGCATTTAGGTTTACCGGATATACACCTTCTTCATCTTTTATTAATTCTTCTAGTTCTTCAGTAGTGATGCTTACAGCCAGCATAGTGCCCGGATCTCCATCAATAGCATTGAGAATGGATTGTGCTCTGAATATACTTAAGTCTACCAGATCATATTCATCTATAACACCAGCAAAGCATAGTGCAGGTAATTCACCATAGCTATGGCCTGCTACCATGTCCGGCACTATACCCAGCTTCTTCAAATATGATGCTATGGCATAGTCTACTACACCCAGTAATGGCTGTGCATTTCTGGTATCTTTTATTTTTTCGTTTTGCTCTTTTATAAGATCATTATCAAAAGCAGCTGAAGGGAATATGATTTTTTGTAAATCCGGTCTGCTTTTTAGTAGCTTCCTCATTTCTGGGAATGCTACAAAAAGATCTCTGGCCATATTCACTTTTTGACTTCCCTGACCAGGGAACATAAAAGCTACTTTACCTTCTTTGGCTTCCGTTTTGTAAATACCCTGTTCAGAAACGCCTCGGCTGGTGAGCTCTAGTTTTTCCATCAGGTCATTATAGTCAGTAGCTACAATAGTTAGCTGTATCGGCTCGTCATTATAAATGGCAAGGCTATAGGCCAGATTTTTCAACGGTGTTTTGTCGTTGTTGCTCAGAAGTTCTTTTACCTGATTGACCATTTTTAAGGCCTCTTCATAAGAATTACCTCTAAAGGCGAACAATTCAGCTGGCCAGTGATTCATAGAGGAAGCCTTTTCAGGTGTTTGCTCGGCAGATTGGAGTACGGCATGGAAATTAGTGCCTCCAAATCCAAAGGCACTTACTCCGGCGGTGCGCTTTTCGTCTGTCCAGATACCAGCCTGGGTATTGAAACCGAACGGGCTCGTTTTAGCATTGTAGAATGGATTCGGATTTTTAAGCTGTATAGTAGGAGGTTTTACACCATGATATATAGATAAGGCCGCTTTAATAAGTCCAGCTAAGCCAGCCGCACATTTAGTGTGACCTATTTGTGTTTTTACTGATCCCAGGTGGGTTTGGTTAATAGTGGCACCAGCTTGTAACATAAGATCTGTGAGCGCACTTATTTCTGTTTTATCACCCACTACCGTGCCGGTACCATGAGCTTCTATGAGTCCTGCTTCGGCAGGGGAGATGCCTGCACTTTCGTAGGCACGCTCAAGGGCTTTTACTTGTCCGCTACGGCGTGGAGCTGTTAATCCTAAGCTCTTACCGTCACTACTGCCTCCTACGCCTTTGATTACTGCATAAATTTTATCACCATCTGCCTGAGCATCAGTAAGTCTTTTGAGCGCTACTACGGCTATACCTTCTCCAAGAGCGATACCGTCTGCATCTTTATCAAAGGTTTGGCAGCGTCCTTTTCTTGAAAGTGCATGCGTACTGGAGAACATTAGGTAATCGTTGATACCGTTATGAAGATCAGCTCCACCGGCCAGAACTAATTCTGACCTGCCGAGAATAAGCTCCTGGCAGGCCAAATCTACTGCGGCAATAGAGCTGGCGCAGGCAGCATCTACGGTGTAGTTTCTGCCTCCCAAATCCAGCCGATTAGTGATTCTTCCAGATATGACATTGGCAAGTACACCAGGGAATGAGTCTTCAGTGAGTTTGGGTAAGGCTTCATCCAGCTCTTTAGGTATTTCTCCAAAAAGCTGAGGGAAGAAGCAGCGGAAGCCGTAGCTATTAGCTAAGTCATTACCTCCTTCAGCACCAAAAATCACCGATATATCTTCTTTGTTTACGTCATCTCCTGCGTAGCCCGCATCTTCCAGTGCCTTTTTTGCCACCATGAGGCTGAGCAGTTGCGTGGGTTCAATGGCCGCTAGTGATTGTGGAGGAATACCATATTCCAAAGGATCGAAGTCTATTTGAGGAATGAAACCTCCCCATTTGGACGGCGTTTTATCTCCGTTCATAGAGTTTGGATCATAATATAAATCCTTGTTCCACCTTTCATCTGGTACTTCGGTAACACAATCTTTGCCTTCTAATATGTTTTTCCAGTATTCATCTATATCTGATGCTCCAGGGTAGATACATGCCATACCTACTATGGCCACATCGAGTGCTTTTTGAGGAGATTCAGGGTAAGAAGGTAAGAGGGCTTTTTCTATTACCTGTTGATTGTTAACGGCTACATCTTCATGGAGCTCAGCCATGGACACAATTTTGTTCCTCAGAGAAGCCACCTCGCCAATCATATACATACCGGAGGTGAGTTGCTCATCAGTTTTGATTTCTACAAGGCCGGAAGCTTGCCTTTCTATCCCTTTAGATGCAATTCTCAGTCGGCCTACGTTTAGCTCTTCCAGCTTCATCCAGATTTCCTTCTTGTCAAGTCCCTCTTCGGTCATTCGTTTTTTCTCATTATTGAAGAAGTCAGCGAAAGGAGTATTCAGGCATCTGGTTTCATGCCCGGGAGCTGTTTCTAATAGTACCGTATCAGAATGTTGCACTGCCTGATCCTGAAACTCTTGCAAGATGGCACCACAAGATACAGCCTCTTTGGTGAACAGATAGCTGGTACCCATCAGTACCCCAATTTTGGCTCCTTTGGCTGCTAATGGTGCTGCCATAGTAGCTATCATGGAAGCTGATAGGGCATCATGGATACCTCCGGCAAAAATAATGTTAAAGTCCTGTGCATTATCTTCTTCCAGGAGACGGTCTATTTGTCTTTCCCATAATACAAGGCTGGAAAGAGGGCCTACGTGACCTCCACATTCTCTACCTTCAAAGACAAAGCCTTTAGCTCCTTCTTTAAGATACATATCTAGCAAACTTGTAGAAGGTACATGTAGGAAAGTCTTAATGCCTAATTCTTCCAGAGGCTTAGCTTGAGAGGGCCTTCCGCCGGCTATTAGCACTACCGGAGGCTTGGCCGCTTTGATGTATTTCATCTGCTCATCTCTAAGCTCTTGAGGAGCAAAACCCAAAACGCCAACTCCCCATGTCTTATCGCCAGCTAGCTTTTTGGTGTTTTCTATCATGTCTATAGCTTTCTGACCTTTTACCAGAGACAGGGCTATAAAGGGTAGGCCGCCAGCTTCAGCCACGGCATTAGCAAATTTAGGCTCATCACTGACCCTAGTCATAGGGCCTTGAGCAATAGGATATTTTATGTTGAATGTTTTAGCGAAGGCATTATCTGCGGATAAAACAGGAATCGCCTTTGCTTGTTTTATGTGTGCATGTATCGCTTCCTGCAGGCCTCTCACTAGTTTTTTAATAGTGGTGAATTTGGCTTTAAAGTTTCTGGCGATATTAATATCTTGACCAATAGTGATTATGGATTCATTGATATCTAAGCCTCCTAATAAGGGCTCTAAATCTTTGAAGGTAGGACCTTCCGGTAGTTTGGGTGAGTTAGGTCTAATTAGCACACGATGGCCATCTATGAGCTTAGTATCAGTGCCATCTACTTTGCTTAAAGTGTCTTTTAGTGCTTGAGGAAGCTTACTTTCATTAAAAAGAGCTAGCTGACTATCTAGAACTATACCAGCGGCCCCTGCCATAATTAGAGCAGGAGAAGTATGTAGACCAGCTCCTCCCTGAATAAAAATAGGTAGAGAAGTAGTCTTTTTAATTTTTTGAAATAGAATGAAACTTGACTCGGAAGCAACTTTACCAGCACCTTCATTTCCTTTTATAATGATGGCGTCAGCTTGTTTCTCCTGCGCTTCTATGGCTTCTTGTGCATTTGTAACCTGAATATACCAATTGATTTCTTTAGGTAGTTTAAGGTTTACGGCGCTAGAAGTAATAACAGCAGTAACTTGAGTAGGAAGCTCCAACTCAGCTAAATTCTCAGTTTCAATACAAACCCCAAACGGTTTGTAGGTCTTTTTAGTTAGTAGATTTAGAGCCTCTTCGGCTTGTTTTTTGTTCCTACCCAAATGCAGTATCGGATAGGCAGCGGTTTTCAAAATAGAGAGTACAAGGTTTACATCTGGGTACTCACATGGAGTAGCCATGAAAATTTTATACATGCTCATAGGTCAGGTGGTTTAGGTGATTAAGTTTTTTAAGCTTTAAAAAATAAGGCCTTTTATAACCTTAAATGTTAAAGTAAGTAGTAGTAACGAGTAGCATGAGTAGTATAAAATCAAAATCTTTTGATGTAAGTAAGTACAATATCATTAGAATAAATAGGATTAAATGACTAAACTCTGTAAGATGTAAGCTTTAGTTTTATAATTGACATATGTTAATTACTATCGTAGATAGAAAACGATTTAAGTCTTAGATTTTTTCAGTTGAATTAACAATGTTAATATTAAAATAATGTAATAAAACATATTAATTATATATAAAATAAGATGTTTCTGTTTGTCTAAATTTAGTGTTATGATAATAATTACCAGATATTTTTTTAGATCGGGAGATATCGGAATGTGTGATAATGCTTAGTGCTTTTACCCTTAAAACTCATGCTTTTTACGTAAGTAAAATCCCTTAGCTATTTTTTTAAGCTTCTGATATTCAGTTTTCTATAAACAAATAGGCTCATATTGATTTACAATATGAGCCTATTTGTTTATAGAAAAGATGATTTACTCAGGTGATTTTTTCTAATTTCTATCTCAGTGAAGATGAAGAAATATACATCTCCAATTGGAGATGATTTCTCATCAAATAACATAAGGTAAACCTTACATATTTCTTCGGTATTCTCCACCTACTTCAAATAATGAATGAGTGATTTGCCCTAGCGAACACACTTTTGTAGCTTCCATGAGAGCAGTGAATATATTTCCGTTGTCTATAGCCATTTTTTTAATAGTATTTAGCTCTTTTTCAGCTTTGGAGGCATAGTGTTTTTGCAGATTATTCAGCATTTCTATTTGGTATTCTTTTTCTTCTTTAGTAGCTCTTATCACTTCCTGAGGAATAATAGTTGGAGATCCTTGAGCACTTAAAAAAGTATTAACTCCTATAATAGGGTAGTTGCCAGTATGTTTTAGTGTTTCGTAGTGTAGGCTTTCTTCCTGAATTTTGCTGCGTTGATACATGGTTTCCATAGCACCTAGTACTCCACCTCGTTCTGTGATACGGTCAAATTCAGTGAGTACAGCTTCCTCTACCAAGTCTGTCAGTTCTTCTATAATAAAGGAACCCTGCAGTGGATTTTCATTTTTAGCCAATCCTAATTCTTTATTAATAATCAGCTGTATAGCCATTGCTCTTCTTACTGAAGCTTCAGTGGGAGTAGTGATGGCTTCATCATAAGCATTGGTATGCAAAGAGTTACAGTTATCATATATGGCGTATAGGGCCTGTAAAGTAGTTCTTATATCGTTAAAATCTATTTCCTGAGCATGTAAAGATCGACCTGAAGTTTGAATATGATATTTAAGCATTTGAGATCTGGCGTTGGCACCATATTTCTCTTTCATAGCTTTGGCCCATACCCTTCGGGCAACTCTGCCAATTACAGCATATTCAGGATCTATACCATTAGAGAAAAAGAACGAAAGGTTAGGGGCAAATTTATTGATGTCCATACCACGGCTTAGGTAGTACTCTACATAAGTAAACCCGTTAGCTAGTGTAAAGGCCAGCTGGGTTATGGGGTTAGCACCTGCTTCTGCTATGTGATACCCGGAAATGGATACGGAATAGAAATTTCGAACATTTTCATTAATGAAATATTCCTGAACATCACCCATTAGCTTGAGGGCAAATTCGGTAGAAAAAATGCAAGTGTTCTGCGCCTGATCTTCTTTTAGGATGTCGGCTTGTACAGTACCTCTTACTGTAGCTAGTGTCTTTTGCTTTATATCTTGATATACTTCGGCTGGCAAAACCAGATCACCCGTAACACCTAGCAGCATAGTTCCTAATCCATTGTTACCTTCTGGTAGTTTGCCCTGATAGGCAGGTCTCTCATTTTCTCTACCTTTATATAAGGCTTTAATTTTTTGTTCAACTTCTTTTTCAAGGCCGTTTTCTTTGATATAGATCTCGCATTGCTGATCAATAGCGGTGTTCATGAAAAAACCTAATAGAATAGGGGCGGGGCCATTGATAGTCATCGAAACAGAGGTGTAAGGATCTGCCAGGTTAAAGCCTGAGTATAGCTTTTTAGCATCATCCAGGCAGCAGATAGAAACACCGGCATTTCCTATTTTACCATAAATATCAGGACGGTAATCAGGATCATTGCCATAGAGCGTAACCGAATCGAAAGCAGTGGATAATCTCTTGGCTGGCATATCTTTACTTACATAGTGAAAGCGCCTGTTGGTTCTTTCTGGCCCACCTTCTCCAGCAAACATGCGAGTAGGGTCTTCGCCTTCCCTCTTAAAGGGGTAAATTCCCGCCGTGTAAGGAAATTCTCCTGGTACATTTTCATGTAAGAGCCACTTGAGTCGGTCTCCCCAACCTTCATATTTAGGCAGAGAAATCTTTGGTATTTGGCTGTGAGATAGGCTTTCTGTGTGGGTTTTTATAGAGATGGTCTTATCTCTGACAGTGAAGCTGTATAACTCATTTTTATATTTGTAACGAAGCTCGTCCCAATCTTCAAGCAGCTTCTTGTTTTTTGGATCCAGGTTAAGTTCGAGCCAATCGTATGTCTCTTGTAAGGCCTTTGTGGCACTATTTTTTTCACTAATTGTACTGGCAGCAATAGTTTGCATGGATTTATTGAGAGCATACAGCTGCTGAGCGATTTCTCCTTGTTGCTGAGCTCTTTCATTATATGCCCGGTTGCTATCAGCAATCTCTGATAGGTAACGTGTGCGGTTAGGAGGTATCACAAATATCTTTTCTGACATCTCATCAGATATTTCGAAAGAAGAGTGCAGATCGGCGTCTGTTTCGGTGGCGATAATGTCCATTACTTCCTTATAGAGTCTGTTCATGCCCGGGTCATTAAACTGTGAAGCAATGGTGCCGTACACGGGCAGGTCATCATCTGGTGTTTCCCAGAGGCCATGATTGCGTTTGTATTGCTTTTTTACATCTCTTAATGCATCTAGTGAGCCTCTTTTGTCAAACTTGTTTACTGCTATGATATCAGCGAAATCCAGCATGTCAATTTTTTCCAGTTGCGTAGCAGCACCATACTCAGGAGTCATAACATACAGGCTCACATCAGAATGGTCGGTAATTTCTGTATCTGACTGACCAATGCCGGATGTCTCCAGTATGATCAAGTCAAAATTACTGGCTTTAAGAATTTGAATGGCTTCTTTGATGTGTTTGGAGAGGGCTAAATTGGATTGTCTTGTAGCCAGTGAGCGCATGTATACTCTAGGGTTCCTAATAGCGTTCATCCTGATTCTATCTCCTAAAAGAGCTCCTCCTGTTTTCCTTTTGGAAGGATCTACCGAGATAATGGCAATAGTTTTGTCTTCAAAGTCCATCAGGAACCTCCTTACCAGTTCATCTACTAAAGATGATTTACCAGCCCCTCCTGTTCCGGTTATTCCCAGCACAGGAATCTTTACCTTTTCAGCTTGTTGGTGTATATCGTCTAGTTGTTTCTGATGCTTATCCGGGTAGTTTTCCGCAGCAGATATGAGTCTGGCTATAGCTGAGGATGATTTCTCTGCCAGGTGAGTAGCTTCGCCATTCAAGGTCTCACCGGTTGCAAAATCACATTGCTCTATCATATCATTGATCATTCCCTGTAATCCCATGGAGCGACCATCATCAGGAGAGTAAATTCTGCTGATGCCATAATTATGCAATTCTTTTATTTCTTCAGGTAATATAACGCCACCACCACCGCCGAAAATCTTGATATGATCTGCTCCTTTTTCTTTGAGTAGATCATGCATGTATTTGAAATATTCGGTGTGTCCTCCTTGGTAGGAGGTCATAGCTATAGCCTGAGCATCTTCTTGTATGGCTGTGTTTACCACTTCTTCCACACTGCGGTCGTGGCCCAGGTGTATTACTTCGCAGCAGGTGGCTTGTATGATCCGGCGCATGATATTAATAGCGGCATCATGGCCATCGAAGAGGCTGGCTGCGGTTACTATTCTTATTTTATGCTTTGGTTTATAAGGCGTTACTTGCTTCATGAGGGCATTCGTTTATTTCAAAAATAAAGAATTATTCATGATTAAGCTAACAACCATTAGTTAGGAGTGTGAGATAAATCTTAATGGCATAAAATGAAAAAAGCCTTGATGCTAGTGCACCAAGGCTTTCCTTTATAGTCTTCTGAAGCTTATTCAGCTACAACTTTAATACTAATTTCGTGCTTCACATCTCTGTGTAAGTCGATAGTAGCCTTGTACTCTCCAAGATCTTTGATATTCTCGTTAAAAGATATTCTCTTTTTATCGATATCAAAACCTTTAGATTTCAACTTCTCAGCTACCTGATTAGCAGTAATAGCTCCGAAAATTTTACCGCTTTCACCAGCTTTAGTTCCTAACTCGATAGTTAGATCACCAATGTTGGCAGCAATTTCTTCAGCATCTTTCTTAATTTTCTCAGCTTTGTGAGCCGCTTGTTTGATGTTTTCAGCGATCATTTTAGCATTAGACTTGCTGGCAATGATAGCAAACCCCTGAGGGATCAAATAATTACGACCGTAACCTGGTTTCACCTCTACAGTGTCATTCTTGTAACCAAGTCCTTGTATATCTTGTTTTAATATTACTTCCATGATAAATAAAGTCTTTTCTTATTTTAAAGAATCGGTTACATAAGGTAATAAGGCCAAATGTCTAGCTCTTTTTACAGCTTGAGACACTTTCTTTTGGAATTTCAGGCTTGTACCAGTAATTCTTCTAGGCAATATTTTACCTTGTTCGTTTACAAACTTTAACAAGAAATCAGGATCCTTGTAGTCTATATATTTAATACCGTTCTTCTTGAAACGACAGTATTTGTTCTTATTCTCGTTCCTGTTTACAGGTTCGTTCATTAATGTCATGATGCAGCCTCCTCTTTAGCTTTTTTCTTATCTTTTCTAAATGCTCCTTTTCTACGCTTTTCGTTGTATTCGATAGCGTGTTTGTCTAATGAAACTGTAAGAAATCTCATTATAGCTTCATCTCTTCTGAATTCAGTTTCCAGTTTATCAACAAGCTCAGGATTCGCCTCAAATTCAACCAGGTTATAGAAGCCAGTAGATTTATGCTGGATAGGATAAGCCAGCTTTTTAAGTCCCCACTGTTCTTCGTTGATGATGTTTGCTTCACCATCTTTTAATACCTGTACGAATTTAGCGACAGTATCCTTCATCTGCTCCTCAGATAAAACGGGATTTAAAATGAATACCGTCTCGTAATTTTTCATAAAACTCAGTATTTTATAATTGTTTAAAATTTTGGTCTGCAAAACTAGATAATTTTTCATTAAATAAAAACTTACTATGCATTTTAGTCATGAGTATTTACTTTTAAAAAATGAGGTTTTGCTTTACATTAATCATAATCATATCTCTGGGCTGCAAATATAGCTGTTCTCAGTCTCCTAATGATGATATGGCCCGGGCTCAATTGTTGGAGATAGGTAAGCAGGTAGCGTCCAATACCCAGAATAATACAGTGGAACAAGCTTGTATTGATGAATCGCTGACAGATAAGTGCATTAAATACCATAATGATCAATGGTATTTTTTTTATACAGAGGAGTTCACTCATCTGTATATTAATATTCAGAGGCAGCAATGCAGAGATTTACTAGGTGTGCAGCTGGTGGTGCTAGAGGGTGAGCTTTGTGCTCCAGACACCTATAGCATTGTAGATTGTGTTTCTTTGGCCACCCAAGATGATATTTATGTTGAGTTAAAAGAGCTAAAAGCTCATAATAGGTATTGGTTGGTAGTGGACGGGTACCTTCATGACTTCTGTAGTTTTGAAATTGAATTGGCTCCTGAGCCAAAGGGCTTTTCTGCCCAGCAATTGAATATGCTTCACAATTATCAGTCTGTTATGGAGGGAAGCCATGTTACTCTTAATTGGTCTATTCCAGATAGTGTTTTAGTTAATAGCTCAAGTACGCTTGTTTATAAGAGAGCGAAAGATGTATTTCGGTATTCACTTTTAGCGGAAGTCCCCATTAAGTATAATGCTTTTGGAACAGCACAGAAGCAATATTCTTATACAGATTCATTAAAGAGGCCTGGTTATTACTATTATCGTTTAGTGCTCCAAAATAATTCAGGTAAGAAGTATTATGTGGCAGAGTCTTCATATAGAATTACCGAAAGTAAAGATAAGATATTGGTACCGTTGGATTGCAAGAGGGATGATCAGATAGTAATGGAAGTGAGGGATGAGCAAGGAGGTGAACCAATTGATATATTTAAGTTCTATTACTCCCAGGCGGAGCATCAGCCTTTTGTTTTGTTTACTGAAACCTATAAGAAAAAGGGAATAAAGTATCTGGAAATAAAAGTGGCCAATAGAGATGATGATTATGTTCAGACCTATTATGCAGATTTAGAAACCGGTTTAGTGAAGAAGTTTTAGTTTATCAATTCAATATGAAAATAATATATACTCATGTAGTGCTAGTATTTGCTATGGTGGCTGTTCTGGCCTGTAATGCTTCTGAGCGTACTGGTAGTGAAGTTGTTCCTAGTCACGATATTTGGGACAGACTGTTGAAGAAGCATGTGGATGAAAAGGGTTGGGTTGATTACAAAGGTTTCATTTCTGATAAAGTTCTTTTAGAAGAATACCTGAAGCTATTAAGTGATCACGCCCCTGATAAAGCCAAATGGACTAGAGAGGAGCAATTGGCCTATTGGATCAATGCATACAATGCGTTTACCATAAAACTGATTGTAGATAATTATCCTGTAAAAAGTATTAAAGACCTGAAACCTACTTTAAACATACCTGGGATACATACGGTGTGGCATAGGCAGTTTTTTAAAATAGGAGGGATAGAATGTAGTTTGGATGAAATAGAACACGATATATTACGAAAGCAGTTTGATGAACCAAGAATTCATTTTGCTATCAATTGTGCTTCTTACTCTTGCCCGCCGCTAAGAAATGAAGCTTATAAAGCCTCGTTAATAGATGAGCAATTACAAGCTCAGGCAGAATGGTTTATTAATGATGGGAAGCGGAATCTAATAGCCGAAAATCAAATCCGTATCTCAAGTATATTTAGTTGGTTTAGAGGAGACTTTACCAAGAGGGGAGATCTTATTGATTATTTGAATCAATATAGTAAAGTGGTAATTTCCCAAGACGCTAACATCAATTATTTGGAATATGATTGGCGATTAAATGAGCAGCACTAGACTGTAGAGGTGAGTCTGTCTTTTAATTTTTCCTTAAGAAGTTCTTCAAGCGCTTTGCCTGTTTCTATCCTTATTTTATCTATTTCTGAATAAGGATATGTTTTATAGTTAAATCTATCTCGAAGAAGATGAAATCCTTCTTGGGACAGTCCGAATTCGTTAGTTTCGAAAAGCAAGTCATATATGTGTTAGTGCTTTATTATGCTAATAAAACAATATTTTTATTAAATATAAAAATTATAGCAAAAAAGGCTATGAAAGCTGTGTACTTGTTTGAAAGTCAATTTGATTCAAGCATTATACTTCTTCCAAAACAGACTCTCCTGAAGATTGATCTCCTGAGGTCCATTGCCATTTTTCATGTAATCTTATTTTACCTGAAGGCATTATCTCAGGTGTAGAATGACAAATTCCAGTCATTAGTTCTCCTTGATTGTTCACCTGATGATACCTCATATTGATATTGCCGTTTTCATCTACCAAACCAATTAAGTGCCCTTTTACTATTTGTGCCCCACTGTACTCAGAGGTAAGAATATTGCCTTCTTGTTTATAATGAAAACGCGTATCTTCAGAAACCTCTCCATTTTCTGAATTACTTAATGGCCGGAATTGCTTGTTATGATAGTTCATAGTTATTTATTAGTTGCAATCAAGTTACTATTTTATCCTTTTTAAAGCTTTTTACCCACAAATCTGATTACAGAACTTTCTCCATTATGATATTTACCTTCATTAAGTAGCACTAACTCTTCATGAAAATATAGTGGTTCATAATTGGCGAAATCTGAAGCTACTTCTTCTTTAGAAAACAATGATTCTAAGTCTTTAGGGCCACCTACTTTTGGGTTTTTCATTCTTAGTTCCAGATGAGTTTTGCTGAAGGCTTCAAATATAATTAATCCACCAGTTTTTAGCGTTTCGTCTAGTTTTTTGTGCATTGCAGACTTAATGGAAGCAGGAAAGTGAGCATAAATAAGTCCTATGGCATCAAAGTTATTGTTTTCGAAAGAGAGGTCTTGTAGATCCCCTACAATTAGTTTATGCTTACCTTTCTGTCTTGGGCTAATTGTAATGCTTTGGTTCTGCCAGCTTGGCTAAGATCACATGAGGTAACCTGCCAACCTTGTTTGGCAGCGTAAACGCCATTCCTACCTTCTCCGTCTGCAGGCATTAGTATTTGACCTGGTATCGCGGTTTTTAACCATCGTTCGAAGAATAAATTAGGTCCCGCTCCATAGGCAAAACCTACTTCCTGATATCTTTCATTCCATTTTTTTATCATCATCTTTTGTGTAAAGCTAAGATTCCGCACCATGTTTATGATAGGACTAATTTTTAATATGGTAGCACTTCTGGGTAGTTCTTTCTAAACATTTCAGGCGAATGGTGGGTGTGCTTTTTAAAGAACCTGATGAAGTAGGAAGGATCCTGGTAACCTAGCAGATAGGCTATTTCGTTCACCTGCATTGGTGTAGTAATCAAGTACTTTTTCGCCTCCAATATAATATGCTCATTGATAATCTCAGAGGCTGTTTTATTAAGCATTTTTTTGGTGATGTGATTGAGCTGGTAATTGCTTAAGTGTAGCCTGTCAGCATAGTAAGATACCTGTTTGTGCTCATGAATATGCGATTCTATTAGCTCAATAAATTCATCTAGTTGAGTAGAATAGGCGGGTGGCTGAGACTCTTGAGGTTGAAGCCTGTAAAGTGAAATAAGCAAAATAGTGAGGAGCAGGTACAAAAATTAATTGAAATATTAGAAGACAAAGGTTATCCTGGAGAAAGACTGATAGGAAACAGCTATTGGGTGTCAACCATTTTGAGTTATCATAATTCTATAACAACAGCGTATGCTAATAAAGATACGCTTTACATATACATAAAGCCTAAACTGCTCGAAACCATTATAAAAGGTCAAATGTCACCATATGAGTTTGTTCTAATTGATGATTGGTACATAACCGTAAGCTCAGATAGAACTCAGACGGGATATGGGTTTTTGAATTCACCATTACATTCGGCCCTGGAAGAAACTAATAAATTGCGAGAACGGGTAGGCTTGAGAACCGTCCAATTAAGAAATAAATTAGTTGATATTGAGAAAGAAACAGGTATGATTTTTTACTTGCCAGATTGGATTAAAGGTAAAATTAAAGTGGACGAGAGGTGATGTTATCTATTTAAGATGATATTGTGGAAGGGGTGTAGTAATCATGAAGGATCAAGGGGTTGGTGTAATTACAATTTATTGAGAATTTCACATTGCGATACTGAAATTTTATTGGCAATATTGACCCTATGATGACATTAGCGGAATTTAAAGAACAGCTGCAAATCAGTCTTAAGGAAGAATTGGATCTCGGCAAATCTATGGTTGAAAATGAAATAATTGCAGGGTTTGATTTCGGGGTATTTCCGTGGTCGGGTTATTTTGAGCTGTCTTTTTTAACCAAAAAGGAAGTTGAGGAATATGGAGATGAGTTCAAGTATGATATAGCAGCTTGGAAATTCTATAATTTTAATGGATTTCAGGAGAACACAGAAAAGACTATCTATAATTTAGGCCTATGGATGCTTAATTATTACAAAGAAACCAATGATGGGCAACTGTTTTTTAATTTGTGTGCGGAAATATTAAAGGATCCTGAGGTGGTTGGAAGTCTTAATCAATATAACCTTTCTGATGATTTTGAAGTATCAGTTTATGATCCGGATGACGCTGATTTTAGTAATTACGCTGTTGAAAGTAGATAACACATTTACTGTCATAATTTAAGAAATGCAAAAACTCAGACTGACGTTAATAACGGAAAATCAAAAATCTTTTGAAAAAGCGACAAGAGCTGCAGAACTGATTTGTGAAACCTTAGGTTGGCAAAAAGGATATGAAATTTCAAAATATGAAAAGTTTGAAAGCTCATATCGAATAGTAATTAAAGAACAAGTACAAAACGAAGAAAACTCTATTGCGAGATCAATTGAATTGACGGATCGCATTTGTTCCCCTTGGTTGGTTACTTTTCATCGAGAGGAAAATAATGTAAGTCTTATATTTAATAAATCGAATTACTCAAGGTTTCTTAGAAATGAATTCAATGTGCTGAAATGGGCGGAATTTGAAATAGAGAATGAATAAAGTATAGCAAGAACAGTCCCATGAGGCTTTACAACCCCATGGAACAGTTATTTTATTCAAAATATTCAAATGCATCTATAATATCTAGGTATACGCCATCAAAACCGGTGTCAATGATTTTTTTAAGATATGAATTATCATTGCCATAAATAACAGATTGCCACTCGGGCTGCCAGTACTTTACTTTATAATTACCCTCCCAGTCTGGGTTTTCGTTTTCTATCCAGTCAGGAGATCCTACTTTCCACTCTGTTTGCCAGTAGTATCTATAATCTTCAGCCTCACCTATGCTCATATAGCTGATTACTAATCGCTGACCTCCATTTTGCTTCTTTTTTAGCTGTTGTATTTCAGCGGCAGAGAAGGTAGATTCATTGTGATATAAATCCATAATAATGGCGTCATAATTAGTAGCTGCCACAGCCTTTATGAAATCATTTTTTGTATTAAAATTTTCACTGTTAATGATATATAAAAAGTTTTTAGCCTGAGAAATTTTGGTGATGTTATTAACATTTACACCATAAGGATCAGCTGGATACTCAGGAATGAGATTCAAATCGCGCTCTGGAGCTGCAAAAGATATGAAACCATTTTGATTATTGAGTTGGTAAGAGTTGTCCATTTTAGCGGGGGTAGAGCAATAGTCAGTTACCAGTACTTCCACTCCTGCTTTTTCACACACCTTACATAGTCCTAATAAGTGATTCTTTTCATTCTCCGGAGTAGCTTCATTATCGTTATCATATCCATAAAAAAGATCTTCTCGGCCCACAGCATCTATTGCTGCAAGATAGGAGCTTTGAGGCGTTCCGTTAGGTTCACCATTGTCAGTGGCCAGCTCTTGCCCGTTTTGAGGTATTACTATAAAGTCACTGTCTATGTTTTTGGCGTAAGCACTTATCCCTTGAACAAAATTGCGCATGGCTTGGCGAGGTTCAGTACCGTCATCAATATTAGAGCTAGGGCTGTCGTCATCAGAGCCACAAGCCATAAGTAATAGCAGAAGGGCCCAAGCTTGAATGCGAAGTATTCTTTTCATTGATTTCATTTTTTTAATGTTAAAATGTCGGCTTTGGTTGACGAGGTTTTTAATAAAAAAAGGTTTCACTGCAGTGAAACCTTTAATATCTATATTTGATTATGACGTAACCTCTTACTTCACTTCAAATTGTTTTGTACCCATTTTATAGTCATCAGTATATACTTCCATAGTGTAAATGCCTTCTTCCCATTCAGAACCTTTCTGGTATTCAAAAGTAAGTTGCTGCTTGGTATTGTCAAACAAGATTTCTTGGCTGGCAGTGAAAAACACCTCTTTTCCATCTATCATAAAAGTGCCTGACCCTTTAGCTACATCAAATATTACTTGATTGTTCTGGTCTATTATTCTTACTATAATGTCTTTGCCTTCAATAGGTGCCACTTTGTTTTCAGCTATATTAAACATCACCTTTAGCTTATCTATATGTCGGCTTTTGAAAGGAGAGTCTCTTTCTTTGCCACGGCTGTTTACGGCATAGATGGTAATGTTTTCAGCCTTTAGCTGTGATGCTACTGCTACTTTATCAGCTAGTTTTTCGCTTGATTGTTTGATTCTATTAATGGAGTCAGAAAGCTGATTCTTTTCTGTCTTTAATGAGGTATTTTCATTAAGAAGCTCATCGTTCAGACTTTTTAGGTGGGCTATTTCTTCATCTTTTTGCTTAAGTAATTCTTTATAACCACCTACTTTATCACTCAAATTTCTAATAGTGCTTCTATTCGCTCTTTGCTGGCGAGCAAGCTCGTTTTCTATATCAGCCTTAGCTTTTTCCAATTCATCTACATTTCCGCCTAATTCCTGAATTTGAGCTATTTTATCTTCAAGTTCAGATTTAATGTCACTAAGCTTTTGCATAGTAGAGGCCAATTCTTCTTCAGTATCAGTAAGCTCTGTTTCTCGGGCCACACTTTCTTGATGATCCAGATATATTTTTACACCTTGTAAGATGATAATTACAGCAAGTATAGCTACAACTATAGCAGTCTTTTTGTTGGTTTTCTTTTGCGGTGCAGCTGAATGGTTTTCTTTGTTGGTTTTATTTTCGGTCATACGGTTAGTACAGTTTTTGCAATTTTGATCGTAAAATTATTCTTTATTTCATATAATTCAATGATTTTCACCTCATTTGTGGGATATAACGCTTTTAACCTACTACTGTTATGTTACTAGATGAAAATTACTGGACAAATAGGTATAATGATAATGATACTCCATGGGATGCTAGTGCCATTACTACTCCTTTAAAAACGTATTTTGATCAGCTGCAGGATACTACTATTAAAATACTGATCCCCGGCGCTGGCAATGCTCATGAAGCTGCATATTTGCATGAAAAGGGGTTTGAAAATGTATATATTGCTGATATATCTCAAGCGCCTTTGAGGCAGTTCCAATCAAGGTTTCTTACGTTCCCGCAAGACCATTTGCTGCATAAGGATTTTTTTACGCTCTCAGGTAACTACGATCTTATAGTAGAGCAAACTTTTTTCTGTGCTCTAGATCCTTCATTAAGAAAAGCCTATGCAGAAAAGTGCGCAGAATTGCTGAGACAACGAGGAAGACTAATGGGAGTATTATTTGATACCAACTTTAAGCATGAAGGCCCGCCTTTTGGAGGAAGTAAAGAGGAATATTTGACCTATTTTAGCCCACATTTTAAGCTTAATCATTTTGAAACCTGCTACAATTCAATTCAGCCTCGTCAAGGCAGGGAATTATTTATTTTATGTGAGAAATAACTGGTAATCAGATACACATATTGATTCACTTATTCAACATTATTTATTACTAAAATGATGTAAGGCTGTGTTTATAGCCTTTGGAATAGTTTATGCAACTCACATTCATAAAAACTAAAAAGTTATAAATTATGAATACTGAAAAAAAAGCAATACAGGATGTGGTTGATATTTGTCATGATGGAATGAAGGGGTATGAAAAGGCTGCTTCAGAAATCCATAATGAGGAGTTTAAAACTATATTTAATAGACTGGCTCAGCAAAGAAAATTGTTCATTGAAGAGTTGAAAGCAGATGTCCGAGATCAAGGAATCGATATTGATGATTCAGGTACTGTGAAAGGCTATTTCCATAGAAATTGGCTAGATGTAAAATCTTCTTTTACTAATAAAGAAGATAAAGAAATTATTGAGGAGGCTAAGTTTGGGGAAAAGGAAGCTGTGAAAGTATATAATGAAGCCCTAAATGCAGACGTACCGAAATATATTAAAGAGAAGCTAGAGATGCAGAGAAAATTAATAGCAGGTTCTATCGAACAACTTAATGAGTTTGCAAAGGAAACCGTTTGAGTAATGATTGGCTGTTGATGATAAGGGTGTCCGATGATTTGGACACCCTATTTTTATATTTATGATTTAATTTTCTTTTGCATCATATCGTTCGCCATCAGCTTTACGATGCCTGCCAAGGCACTGGTAGCTACAGTCCATAGTATAATGTGAGTAGTGTTATAATCGTTATGATGTAATGTTTTAGGTGGGTCCTGTTTTCTTATTTTCTGGTAGCTGATGTCAAATAGTTTTTTCAAGGCAAAGCTGCTCGCGATAGCTATACCAGGTAGCACTATGGAGCTCAGTACTGATTGCTTATCAGTGGGTACAATAGATGTTGAAGAGTTCTTCTTTGACATAATAATTTTTAATTTAATTGGTGAGAATTAAATGAAGAGTATCAAATAATATTCCAATGCCTGCACTATGGCTATTGAGGTATTATAAGGTTTTTAGTGAGGAAAATATGACACACTATCAGGTGCCTGATACCTATAAGTAATAAGGAATTAGTGAATTAAAGAATTTGGCATGCTTTTTACTCACATTAACTAATCAATCTAACTTAAATTGTTATGAGCTATACCGTAAGATTAGACATGGCTGGTAAAAGGTTTACCACCATTGTAGATGGTAAAGAATGTTATCTTCAGTTTAAACAAGTCGCACCACAGGTGCTGGATTTGGAATATATTTTCGTTCCGGAAGAAGTGAGAGCTAGAGGAATAGCCAGTAATTTGGTATATAATGCCCTCATTTTTGCCCAAAAGGAACATTTAGAAATTATCCCCGGCTGTGAATTCGTTCAAAACTATATGATTAAACATCCTGAGTTTAGATGCGTTTCATGGAAGGAAGCAGTTTAGCTTTTAAAATGGGTACAAATATTTTATGACAGAAGAAGAAACACCTATTCAGGAAAAATCAGAAATTTTAATTAAGGTAGAGCAATACATCAAACAACTTTTCAAGGAAGAGTTGTCTGATCAATTGCTTTATCATAGTTTATCACACACTACAGAAGTAGTAGAAGCCTCTGTGTCTTTGGGGTTTGATACTGGTCTCAGCGATGAGGATCAGGAAATATTAGAGCTAGCCGCCTGGTTTCATGATGCGGGTTATATTAAAAAATATAATGGTCATGAAGCTGAAAGCGTAGAATTTGCTAAAGAGTTTCTTTCTAAAGAGGGGTATCCAAAGGAAAAGCTCGAAAAGGTAAACTCATTGATTCTGAGTACGGTGCTGGGCCATCAATCAGAAAATCTGCTAGAAGAGTTACTGCACGATGCCGATATGTCTCATATGGGTAGAAAGCGTTTTTTTAGAAAGGGAGAGCTACTTAGAGTAGAGCTTGAAAACTACCTTGATAAAACTTACACGGAACTTGAATGGGAGGAGCATCAGTATAATTTTCTGGTAAGCAACTCTTTTATAACCGCTGCAGCTCGCTCAAGCTACGAAAGGCGCAGAGTAAAAAATATAAAGAAGCAGCGTAAAAATATACTTAAGGCTCGTAAAGTAACAGTACGAACCAATACGGGTAAAGATTTCGGTCGTGGAATAGATACCCTATACCGTGCTAACTACAGAAACCACATTAACCTTAGTGCTATTGCTGATGGTAAAGCTAATATGATGATTAGTATTAACACCATCATGATTTCCGTTATAGTAACCCTTTCAGGTGCGAGCCTCTCACTAAGCAAAGGCTTTGCTGTAGAGAGCTTAAGATTCACCATTCCTATACTTATTCTTTTAGTAGGTGCACTGGTCTCAGTGGTGTTTGCTGTATTATCAGCAAGGCCTAAAGTTACTGAGAAGGATGTTGATCTCGAAAAGGTGAAAACTGACAAAATTAGCTTATTGTATTTTGGTAATTTCCTTGGGGTGCCTAAAGAGGAATTTGTGCAGTACTTAAATAATCTTAAAAAAGATCAGAAAAGACTTTATGACAGTATGTCAGTAGATATATATCATTTAGGTATAGTTTTAAAAGAAAAATATAGGTTGCTCAGCATCTCTTATAATATTTTTGTAGCAGGACTAAGTCTTACTGTAGTAGCCTTCATCGTAATATTCTTTTATACCAACGGCTGATAATTTTTAAAATAAATGCAAAGACATTACTTATATAAAGGAAAGGCCAAAGCTTATTTGGCCGTTATATTTATTGCTTTACTCACTTCTTGTAAAGTTTCTGAGGTAACTCACAATGATTCTGTGAAACAGGAAGTGATAGAGACAAACGGAAAGGATTCCGTGACGGTGGTAGCAGGAGAGTTATACAAAGCAGGAAAGTTTAAGAGGTTCGTGCTTGGAGATCATTACAGAGATGTATGGTTAGCTCCTGTAAAAGTACCTGTTCTCAATCTGGATAGTGTGAAAGGAGGTTTGGAAATTGATCATAAAGGTGGTGGTATGCAAACCTACTCCTTGAAGGTTAAAGGAGGAGATGGTCAGCTGTATTCATTACGATCACTACAAAAAGATCCGACACCAGCATTGCCTTTTGGTTTAAGGTATTCGTTTGCTGACGATGTAGTGCAAGATCAAATTTCAGCTTCCAATCCTTATGCTGCTTTCATTTTGCCGCCATTAGGAGATGCTGCAGGTATTTATCATACTAATCCGCAGTTATACTACATACCTGATACCCCCAAGCTAGGAAAATTTCAAGAGGATTTTGGTGGTGTATTAGCTATGCTGGAAGAAGATGCTGATGAAAATTGGGAAAATAAGGCAAGCTTTGGCTATACTAAAAATGCAGTGGGTACAGATAAAGTACGAGAGAAACTGCTAGAAGATAATGATGATTATATTGACGAGGCCAATTTACTCAGGAATAGATTGTTTGATATGTGGATTGGAGACTGGGATAGACATGATGGACAGTTTAGATGGGCCGAGCTTAAAGATGATGATGGAGACAAGTTTTACAGACCTATCCCAGAGGATAGAGATAATATGTTCTTTAATTTTGATGGCTTTTTGCCTTGGTGGGCTAGCCGAAAATGGGCCCTTAGAAAGTTCCAGGATTTTCAGCCAGAAGTAAGAGACATAGCTGGTTTAAATTTTAATGCGAGGTACCTAGATAGAAGGTTTCTGACAGGTATGTCTGAAGAAGAGTGGGTAGATGTAGCTCATGACATGCAAAAGAGACTTAGTGACGAAATCATAGAAAAAGCTGTAAGGCAATTTCCTGATACGGTATTTCAAATTACTGGTGAGAGAACGATCAATATTCTAAAGAAGAGAAGGGACAACTTAGATGAGTTTGCCAGAAGATACTATAAAGTACTTGCCAAGCAAGTGGATATTTTGGGTACTGATCAAGAAGAGGCTTTTGAAATTATTCGTCATGAAAATAATGATACAGAGGTAAACGTGTATGAATCTAACGGTGATGGCAAGAAGAAGAGAAGGTATTACCATAGAGTATTTCATAATGACGAAACTAAAGAAATAAGAATTTATGGTATGGGCGACGATGATTATTTCTACTTGTCAGGTAAAAGTAATGACGGGCCGCTGGTACGCATTATAGGAGGTAAAGGAGAAGATGTTTTACTAGACTCGTCTAAGGTTTCAGGCCTTAGAAGGAAGAATGTTTATTATGATGACATAGCTGAAGAAAATGAAATTGAAAGCAAGGGTGAGACAAAACTTATGCTTTCAAATGACAGAGATGATAATAGCTATGATTTTAAAGAATTTAAATATGATTACTTAGGACCAGCACTTTATTTTGGTTTAAATAATGACGATGGCCTTTTTCTTGGAGGTGGTGTAGTAATAAAAACACAAGGTTTCAGAAAAGATCCTTATGCCAGTATGCACAAAATTATGGCTAATTATGCTCCTGGAACCTCAGCTTGGAATTTTCAATATGAAGGAGATTTTAAAAAGCTATTTGGAGATATAGGGATGAATATAGACGTTTTCGCCAGAGCTCCTAACTTTTTCACTAACTTTTATGGGTATGGTAACAGCTCAAAGGAGTTAAATGATGATGATGAATATTACAGAGTGAGGTATGAGGAAATATGGGTAGCGCCAGGTTTAACTCATGATCTGGGAAAAAATTCATCAGTGAAATTTGGTCCCGCTTATCAGTATGCAAAAGTAGATGATGATAAGGATAATTTCTTTACTGATAATGCCGCCAGCTTAGGTCCAGATGCGTTAGATGCAAGCCATTTTGGTGGATTTTACTTTAAAGCAGATATTAACACTACTAAGATTTTGGCTAAACCTGAAAAAGGAGTGAGGTGGATTACGGAGAGCAGATGGTTAGCCGAATTGAATAATGACAATAGCCGGATGAGCAAAATAAGCAGTGAACTAAGAGCATATTATACATTGGATATTCCTTTTGAAACTACCTTTGCGGTGAGGATAGGGGGATCTAGTATTTCTGGAGATTATAACTTCTACCAGGCTAGCTCTATTGGAGGTAATGCTGGTTTAAGTAGGCTGGGTACTGTACGAGGCTATGGCCGAGATAGGTTTGCAGGCCGTAGCAGTATTTATCAGAATAATGAAATTCGCATGAGGCTATTAAAAGTGCCGTTTTATTATATGCCTTTTGAGTTTGGTATCTCAGGTCATTTTGATCAGGGCCGTGTGTGGTCAGATGAGCCCGAAAATGATACTTGGCATACTGGTGTAGGGGGTGGAGTTTGGATAGCACCTTTAGGCCGCTGGGTATTTACAGCTGTATATACCGTAGGTGATTATGATAATATGTGGAATGTTAATTTAGGATTTCTTTTCTAATAAAATAGTTTAATATAAATACAAAAGGCTGCTTCAAGTGAAGCAGCCTTTTGTATTTATATAGGTAATGATTTTTGTAGGATCGTTTTTTTAATTAATCATGATTTATACTCATGATCTTCATGTTGAGCTCCTTTTAAAAATTCTTCCAGGTCCACATCGGCGTCAGCGCCATAGGCATTGATTAATATTCCTTTATCTCCTGAGGTAGTTTCTATTACATATAAAATATTAGAGTCTCCCGGGTTGGTTTCACCTTCAAATCTGTATTCTTCTTTCACTGTAACTTCTGCAGGTTTGAACACCTTACCATTGTCATCATTGTGAAGTTCATTATTTCTAAAATTAAAGTCTGTGGCATAACCTTCATTTTTAAGGTCTTCCATTACTTCTGACATCGGTTTTAAATTATGAATTGCCATTATCTGTTGCGTTTATGTTCCAATATTCTTTTTCATATATGTAAGTACTAAAGCCATGCCACTATGTAGAGAGGCTTTGCATAGCTGGCAAAGCTGATCTTTAATGAAGAAGTTTATTTATCTCCAATTTTTGTTCTACATACTGTGGAAAAAGTTATACATAACTTTCGTTTAGTTCTTGTTACTCATGATAGGTTTTGTGTGTAAATATTTGATATACAGATGTTTGTGTAAAATGCTATTGTTTGGTATGTCTTTTTCACTATAGAAAGTAGATAAGTCTTAAAAGAGACAGCAATTATTACGAAAACTTAAATATTACCAATCATGAACAATACCAACATTAAAATCATAGCAGGTTTTGCAGCAGGTGCCATAGCAGGTGCTTTAACAGGATTATTATTGGCCCCAGAAAGTGGAGATAGAACCAGAAAGAAAATAGGTAAGGAGTCTGATAAGCTTAGAGAATCTTTAAGCAAATCTATTGCAGAGTCTTTTGATGCTGCTAAAACCAAGTATAGCAGCTTGTTAGATGAGTATGTTGCTGAAGGTAAAAAACAATTGGATAAGGCTAAAGAAAATGTCAAGCTAAACTAAAAATTAGCTAGGCACACTTTGAAAATAGATTTAAGAACTAAACCAATAAAATTATGACTGATTTAGAATTAAAAGGAAACTGGAATGAAGTAAAAGGTAAGCTTAAACAAAAATATGGAGAGCTTACAGATGATGACTTAACTTTTTCCGAAGGAAAGTATGACGAGATGCTCGGTAGAGTTCAGAAGAAAACTGGTAAATCAAAAGAAGAATTGAAAAAGGAAATTGCTGCATTATAAATAGCTTTTCCATGGAAAGTAACCTGTAGTTCTTTTGCGAACTCAGGTTATTTTTTTATCAGCCCAAGTAAAACGAATTTATGAAATTTGACTTTGAGTCTGCATTAGACAAAGTATTAGATAAGCTAGATAGCTGGCTAGAAACATTACTTACCATGTTACCTAATATGGCAGTTTCAGTACTGTTATTCGTGGTATTTATGATTTTGGCTAAACTAGCACAAAAAGTATTAGTAAGAATATTTGAAAGAGCATCTGATAATAAACTCCTTGAAAATCTTTTTTCTACCCTTATTTATTACTGCGTATTAGGCATAGGAATGTTTATCATACTAGGCATTTTAAAATTAGATAAGGCGGTAACGTCGCTGCTGGCGGGTGTAGGAGTAGTAGGTTTGGCTTTAGGTTTTGCTTTTCAAGACATAGCCGCAAACTTTGTATCAGGAATAATATTAGCTTTTCGTAGACCTTCAAAAATAGGGGATGTTATTTCAGTGAAAGATTTTATGGGTACTGTAATTCAGACTAATCTGAGAGTAACAGTAATAAAGACATTTCAAGGTCAGGAAGTTTACATTCCGAATAAAGATGTATTACAAAGTCCTATAGTTAATTATACAGCCTCAGGCCAAAGAAGGATAGATTTGGGAGTGGGAGTTTCTTACGGAGATGATTTGAACAAAGTCCAGGATTTAGTGCTTAAAGTTATTAAAGGTTTAGATGGCTTAATAAGACCGGATGATATCATATTTGATTATTATGAATTTGGCAGTAGCTCAATCAACTTCTATATCCGTTTTTGGATCGAATATCCGGACCAGCCTGGTTTTCTGGCAATGAGAAATTCGGCCGTGAAGGCAATTAAAGAGGCTTTTGATGAAAATGATATTACGATACCATTCCCAATAAGAACATTGGATTTCGGTATAAAAGGAGGAGAAAAGTTATCAGAGATGCCAATACAAATGGCTGCTAATGAAAAGAAATAAATACATTAAAAGAATAAGATTATGAAAGCTGAAAAGAATGAGATATTGTTTTTCTTTAACTCAGAAAAACAACAAGACCGCAAGGCAAGAGGATATGCTGATTCTGTAGAGAATCATAAATTGAACGAAAAAGAGATTAACCAAGATCACCTTACAGAAACCCAAATAGCGGAAATAGCTGATGATATGGGGGTAAGTATTGTAGAATTGGTGGATAAAAATTCTGGATATTATCTGGATGAATTAAAAGATAAAGATATCTCTGATACCGAATTAGCTACAATAATGGCTAAAAACCCTGGGGTGATTAAAACACCGATTGCTTATATGGGAAAACATGTGTTTTTTGTAGAAAATGCATACAGTTTCGTCCAGCAAGATATTGAGGTGGAAGGTGTGAAATCCGATAAGGGAAATGTTTTTGAAAAACAAGCTAAACATTAAAAAGGCCTAATGCGGAATGCATGCAAGTTGTTGACTTACTATATTAGTCAAACTCTAGAATCTTTTACAAAGGCATTAAATACTCATAAAAATCTATGAAAGAGAGAGTAATTAATGCCTTTAATCATTTTTGGGATGCTGTTATAGATAGAGTGCCTGAGATTACTATAGGAGTAGTTATGTTGGCCGTATTTATTGTAACGGGTATAGTGCTTCGTCGTTTCGCACAACGTAGGCTGCTTAAGAGGTTAGGAGATCAACTACTGGCTAATTTTATAGGAAGAGTTATATTCTTAGTATTTCTGGTAGTTGGTATAGTTATTTTCCTTAATCAATTGGGCCTGAGCAGGGCAGCGGGTGGTTTGTTGGCAGGAGCTGGCGTTTCAGCCCTGATCATAGGTTTTGCCTTTAAGGATATTGGCGAAAATTTACTGTCCGGCTTCTTTCTGGCTTTTAGCAGGCCTTTTCGTATAGGAGATATTATACAGGTTGAAGGTTTTACTGGCTCAGTAAAGGCACTTAGTTTTAGAAATACGCACATTCGTACTTTTGATGGCAGGGATATATTCATACCAAACTCTATTTTAATTAAGCAGCCGCTCATCAACTTTACTCGTGATGGATTAATGAGACATGATTTTGTGGTAGGACTAGACTATGGAGATGATATTGCCCAGGCTACTACCGTTATTTTAAATGAGCTCTCCAAAATGCAAAACATCACCAATGCGGAAGGGTTAGAACCTTTTGTAATCATCAACGATTTTGGCACTAGTACCATTAATCTAAAGATTCATTTCTGGATTAACACCTTTGATTTTCTAGGGTCTACCACAGTGCTAAAAAGTACTGTAATGCAGCAGGTAGTAAACAGGCTTATTATTGAGGGTTTTAATATGCCAGCAGATATTATAGAATTAAAAATTTATCAGGAAGGTCAGCCCATTCCCGTAGCTGTGAAGGGAGATAATTATAAATAGTTATGAAAAAATTTCAAGTAATAGTAATAGGAAGTGGGCCAGCCGGATCAGGCATAGCACATAAGTGTGCCAAAGAGGGGAAAAAAGTAGCAGTAATAGATAAAGAGTTTGGCGGAACCTGTGCTTTAAAAGGGTGTACACCAAAAAAAGTACTAGCCGTTTCATCAGAAATACTGAGGTACGCTTGTCACTTAAATGGTAAAGGAGTGAAAGATGTAAATGTAGAGTTAGATTGGGGCTCTTTGATGCATTTTAAACGTTCTTTTACTGAGCTTACCCCTATGCATACCAAAGAAGGCTTTAAGAAAGCAGGAATAGAGGTAATAGAAGGTGCCGCTCAATTTGTAAATAACAATACTTTAGAGGTAAACGGAGAGCAGTATGAGGCAGAGCACATTGCAATAGCTACTGGAGCGGTAGCTGCAGAGTTACCCATAGAAGGGTATGAGCACCTTATTACCAGTGATGAGTTGTTGGAATTAGATAAGGTGCCTAAGCGAGTGGCCTTTGTTGGAGGTGGTTATATTGCCTTTGAATTTGCTCAGATTTTAAAAAAATGTGGCTGTGAGGTAACTCTTTTAGAGGCCGCTGACCAGCCTTTATCAGGGTTTGATCCGTTTTTAGCTTCCAGGCTAATTGAGTCTTTCCAGATGGATAACTTAGAGGTGAGGACAGGTATTCAGGTCGAAAAAATTGAAAAGCAAGAGGATGAATTTGTTATATCAGGAAAGCATTCTGCGGGCGAGTTAGAAGTACGTTGCGATTTGGCTATTCATGGGGCAGGGAGAATGCCAAATATCGCTCAATTACATCTGGAAAATGCGGATATCGCTTTTTCTAAAAAAGGCATAACAGTAAATGATCATCTTCAAAGTGTATCTAACAGTATGATATACGCAGCAGGAGATGTGGCTGATACAGGTTACCCATTTACTTTAGTGGCCGATTATGAAGGGAGAATAGTAGCTAACAATATTTTTGACGCAGATAAGCAGAAGTCATCATATATGGGAGTTCCTTTTGTATTGTTTACTAATCCTAAAATGGCTTCAGTGGGTAAATCAGAAGAAGAACTCATAGCTAATAAGGTAAAGTACGAAAAGAAGCAGGCAGATACAAGCCACTGGCTCATTGCCAGAAGCTTGCAGGAAAATGTGAGTGGCTATAAAGTGCTTATAGGTGAAAAAGGAAAGATACTAGGAGCTCATTTAGTAGGACCCAAGGCAGATGAGGTAATTAATGGTTTTGCTATGGCTATGCAGCATAACCTTTCAGTGAACGATCTTAAGAAAACATTTTTAAGCTATCCCTCTGCTTTTGCAGAGATAAGAAAGATGATTTAATGATGACAGATCAGACCAGCAATTGCCCACATGGCATCCATTACATTGCAGATAATTGCCCTGGCTTTACCAGAAAGAAAAGAGGTAGAGGCTTTGCTTATTATGACTGCGATGGGAATAAAATTGCTGATACTGATATCGTAAAAAGAATCCAAGATCTGGTAATACCACCTATGTGGAAAGATGTTTGGATCTGTGATGACAAAAACGGCCACTTGCAAGTAACTGGGTACGATCAAAAAGGCAGGAAGCAATATATCTATCATCCAAAATGGACTGAATACCAGCAGAAAAATAAATTTAACCGTCTTAAAGAATTTGGCCTTAAGCTGCCGGATATAAGAAGACAGTTAGAAAAAGATATTAGAAAAAAAGGGTGGCCAAAGCGGAAAATTTTGGCACTAATAGTAATGATGCTTGATGAGTACTATATCAGAATTGGAAACAAGCGATATGAGCAAGAAAATAAAACCTATGGACTTACTACCTTACGAAGAAAGCATATTACTGAAAAAGATGGCCGTTTAACTATAGGTTTCAAAGCCAAAAGCGGCAAAGAAAGAGAAATTGATATTACCAGTAAAAAGCTCATTAGGCTAATTAAGGCTACTTCTGAACTTCCTGGATATGAGATATTTAGGTATATGGATGATTCTAATAATAGTCATAGACTAGACTCTCATGATGTGAATGAATATCTAATGGAAATTGCTGATGAATATTTTACAGCAAAAGATTTTAGAACATGGGGAGGTACTATGCTGGCTTTAGAAAACTTGGAGGAGGCTAAGAAAGAAATAGAGGAAAACCCTAGAAAAAAACTAGAAACGACCATAGTTAAAAAGGTGGCCGCTGTGCTTGGAAACACCGTAGCAGTATGTCGTGAATACTATATTCATCCGAAAGTTATGGATGTATTGCTTAAAAATAGTTTGGGGCACTACACCAATAGAAATTTAGGTGATCTTGAACATGAAAAAGAATTATCTGAGACAGAAAAGCTGGTTTTAAAAATTATTTAATGTGAAAAAGATTAGACGAATTCTTTATAAAATTTCTTTTGAAATTACCAGTAGTATTGCTTTTTATCCCACTCTTATCGCAGTAGGTTTTTTGTTATTTTCCTTTCTCATCATGTCTGTAGAGTATGATGCTTTTATACTGGATTTTAAAGAAGATATTAGAATTTTACTCGTACAGGGTGTGGAAAATGCCAGGCTGATTCTTGGTACCGCAGTAGGAAGTATTATCTCCCTAATGGTATTTAGTTTTTCTATGGTAATGGTAGTCCTAAACAGAGCATCATCCACACTTTCTCCTCGTGTAATACCAGGACTTATTACCAATAAAGCACATCAGGTAGTTTTAGGAATGTACTTAGGCACTATCATTTACAGTCTCATTCTTATTATCAATATACAGTCCGCTGATGCTGAATATCAAATCCCCTCACTAGGAATTTTGTTTTCAATGGTGTTTGTAATCATCTGCTTGGGCTTATTTGTTTATTTTATACATTCTATATCCAGGGCCATTCAGGTAGATAATATTTTGGATAGTATTTATCGTCAGACAAAGGAGCAGCTAGAAGAAGTTGAGATCAAGGGAGATATTAAAGAAGTGCCTAAAACGGATGATTGGCAGGTGCTCTACACCAAAAGAGCAGGTTATTTAAAACAGATGAAAGAAAACGCGCTCATAAAAATCTGCTCTAAGCATGATCTAGTGATAGAGGTAATGGAGCAAAGCGGGTTTTTTATGGTAAAGGGATACCCTTTTCTTAGAATAAATAAAAAAATAGATGAAGATGTAGAAGAAGATATTCGTAGCTGCTTTATTTTTTATGCAGAAGAACATGTCTCTGATCACTACCTGTTTGGGTTTAAGCAGATATCAGAAATAGCGGTAAAAGCCCTTTCTCCAGGTATTAATGATCCGGGGACAGCGATTAAGGCTATTGACTTACTTTCTATTTTATATATTAAAAAAATGACGCATAATGAAAGAAGGTATTTAGAAAATGATGATGGAGAGCCTGTAGTCATTATCAGGCAATTACCGCTGGAATATCTCTTATATTTTAACTTAACACCTATTAGAGAATATGGAAAAGAGGATGCCACTGTAATGCTTAACCTCTTGGAAAGCATGAAAAATCTTGCTTATGCGGATAAGGATCAGTTTGAAAATCAGCAAATCTTAGAAAAATACACAAAAAGTATAGTGGCCTCCTGCCAAAAAAATATACATAATATGCTTGACGTGGAGCAGCTTAATGCCATGATTGACAGGGTGAATGAATTTTTGCATTCGGATCATCAGGTGGAAGGCATTACCGGGTAATTATATCCTCAAAGGTAGAATTTCATTCTCACGGTTTGTAAAACTTGTGAGTCTCCGAGCTCTGATTAGTGGTTAATTTATAAAAATTATTGGCACAATATTGATAGTTCAATTAAAACAACTAACCTAATAACTTTTGCTATGAAAAGACGAACTGATCAAATCCATCTTAAAAATATACTCACGTGTATTGAAGATATAGAGGACTATTGTCCTGATATTACGCCTCAGGAATTGAAGGAAGAAGATGTGATTATGCCCATTTACCGCAATTTTGCCATCCTGGGGATAGAAGCTAACCTTGTGTACGCTTCGCACACCGCGTTAACCACTTTAAAGAGTTTTAAAAAGGCTGACTTTATCGAGGGTATTGGTCTTGATGTTTATGCCTTGTATAACTTCATTGTCAATGATCTAGGTCATTTAAAAGCGGAGGTAGTAGATCTTATTTCAGCAAGAGAAAAATCGAAATTAACCAGTGAGCTGTCGCGAATGAGTGCCTAAGGTATGCTTTTTGGATCGTCTTAGATATAATCATAAAATTAAGTAACATGGATATATTTAAGAGATCAAAATTTTTAGAACTATCAGAAATTCATCAGCCACATTGTGTATCTATTTACATTCCTACAGAAAGAGCTGGTGGTGAAGAAGGGCGTTATAAGAATAAAACCAGATTAAAGAATCAGTTAAAAGAGGCCGCTACAGAGTTACAGGTATTTGGCCTTTCTAAAACTGAAATTGAAGAATATTTAAAGCCAGCACAACAGCTTTTAGACGACGAACGTAATTTCTGGTCTGAACAGTCTGATGCACTGGCTCTATTTATTTATGGCAATGAAATTAAATATTTTACTTTACCCTTAGAGGTAGAAGAGTACACTTACGTTTCAAACCACCTTTATTTGCAGCCATTGGCAAATATGCTTCATGGCTCAGGTCGTCATTTTATAATGATGCTTAGCCTTAATGAAGTGAAGTTTTATGAGGCCACCCGCCATACCCTAACACCTGTAGTAGTAGAGGGACTCATTCCTCAGGCACTCACTGAGACAGTAGGTGGAGATCTTGAAGAAAATAGTCTTCAGTTCCGATCAGGTCAGGGAGAAAAAGGCCAAGCCATGTATCACGGCCATGGAGCTGGTAATGAGACTGAGAAGAAAGAAGAAGCTGCCAAATTCTTTAAAGAAATCAATGATGGCCTCATGGAGATGTTGCATGATGAAGATGCGCCATTAGTAGTAGCCTGTGTAGATTATCTCTTCCCTATTTATATGGAGGCTAATACCTACTCTAATTTGTGTGATGAATTTATACCTGGAAATCATGAGCATACAGAGCCTGTTAAACTCAAAGAGATGGCTTGGGATGTAGTGAAAGATAGATTCGAAAAAGATCAACAGAATGGAGTAGATCGTTATAATCAATTGCTGGATGATGGCAAGGCTGCCTATAATCCAGAGCAAGCTCTTCCCGCCGCTATCATAGGGCAGGCAGAAACTTTATTCATTCAAAAAGGTCAGCATATATGGGGTACCTATCAGCAGGATGATAACAAAGTGAAAATAGATGCTACTCAACAGGTAGGTAATGCTGATTTGCTAAATAAAGCCGCTGTAGAAACTATAAAGCATGGAGGCAAAGTGTATGAAATGGCTGCTGATGAAATGCCAGATGAAGGGTCTGTAATTAATGCTGTATTACGCTACAAAATGTAATTAGTGCCTCACATGTGAGCATTATGTGTATACTATTTCACAGTGAAAAAGCAATAAAAGTAGTGCTAAGCACATATAGCCGGTTGGCATTGTTTTTCCATATAAAATAGTAATAGTAACAATAATCAACTAAACATAAATAAAAGAGTTATGGATATATTAAAAGATAGAAAAGTAGCCATTTTGGTTGCTGATGGATTTGAAGAAGTTGAATTTACCGAACCAAAAAAAGCACTAGAAAGAGCAGGAGCCACTGTAGAGGTGATCTCTCCTAATGATGATAAAGTAAAAGCATGGGACAGCACAGACTGGGGTAATAGCTATAATGTAGATAAGTCACTAGACTCTGCTCTGGCAAGTGATTATAATTCACTTTTATTGCCAGGCGGTGTGCTTAACCCTGATCAGCTGAGAGCTAACGATAAAGCAGTAGAATTTGTGAAGCATTTCTTTGAAGCAGGAAAGCCTATTGCAGCCATTTGCCACGGACCTTGGACGCTTATAGAGACAGGTGCCCTAGAAGGTAGAAAAATGACATCTTATAAGTCAATCAAAACAGACTTGATCAATGCCGGAGCAGAATGGGTTGATGAAGAAGTGGTAACTGATCAAGGGATGGTAACAAGTAGAAATCCTGATGATATTCCTGCTTTCTGTAAGAAAATGATTGAGGAATTCTGTGAAGGTGTACATGAAGGTCAAAAAACCTTGTAAGATTCTGCTAAGATCTTATTGAAGGGCTCCTTATTGCGGAGTCCTTTATTTAAAACTAACCTACTAACTAAATAATAGATAAAAATGAAAACCTTATATACAGCAGAAATTACGGCCCAAGGTGGTCGTGAAGGTAATGTGAAATCGCAAGATGGTACTTTGAATTTGGAGTTAGCCAAGCCTGAATCTATGGGAGGCGATGGAGGTCAGGGAACCAATCCTGAGCAGCTATTCGCAGCAGCATGGGGTCCTTGCTTTTTAGGAGCTTTAGGTTCTGTTGCTAAAAGTGATAACGTAGAACTTGGAGATACCAAAATCATTGTAAAAGTGAGCTTTAATGAAGAAGGTAAAGGGTTCGCTCTGTCAGCAGCACTGAATGTGATAGATGAAAGCGTTGAAGATGATGTGTTAAATAAGCTGGTAGAAAAAACTCAGAAAGTTTGTCCTTATTCTAAAGCTACAGCAGGGAATATTGATGTTACAGTTACAGCAAATAAAATAGAAGTGGAGGTATGATGATTAACGGAATGGATAAATTAAAGGAAACCATAGCATCTATAGAAGTAGCTATGTTAGCCACTAAAACAGAAGAAGGAGATTTAGTAACTCGCCCTATGTATACGCTACATATGGACCAAAAAGGGTACTTATGGTTCTTTACGTCCAAAGATTCACCAAAAATGGACGATATTGAAGAGAACAATCACGTAAACGTAGGATATGCAGATGTTCACTCACATACCTATGCTTCTGTGAGCGGTACAGCAATATGTGTAGATGATGAGGATCTTAAGTCAAAACTGTGGAATGAAAGTCATAAGGCTTGGTATCCTAAGGGAGTAGATGATCCTAATCTATGCTTGCTAAGAGTAGCAGTTTCATCAGCAGAGGTATGGGATAATGATACAGCAAAAATGATTTCTGTTTTATCTAAACAACCTACAACATAATTTGTTAATAGCCTGTAGTAAAGTAAAAATTGAAAAATGAACCGTCTTAAGCATCTAGGATGGTTCTTTTTTATTTATATGTTCATAACACTTATTGATATATAGCCGTTATTTTGGCAAGGCTACATGTATGGGGCAGAAAAAATTCACAAAAATTTTAAAAAAAATACTTAAGGTAATAGGTTGGTTCATACTCAGTGTACTATTACTATTGGTGGTATTTATTTTTTCACTCCGCCTGCCAAGTGTACAAGAATTTGTAACAGGTAAAGCCTTAGATTTTTTTAAAAGTAAGGTAAATACAGAAGCCAGCATTGGCAGATTATATGTCGGTTTCCCTAAGAGCATAGTAATAGAAGATATTTATGTAGAAGATCAGCAAAAGGATACTTTGCTGTATTCTCATTATATAGAAGTAAATACTGATTTGTGGGAGTTGCTAGATAATAAATTCCAGGTTAATGATCTTGATATTGATAATCTGGTAGCTAATATTTATAATACTTCTGCTGATAGTACTTTTAACTATCAGTTTATTGCAGATGCATTTACCAGCCAGGATAGTACCCAAGCGCCAGCAGATACTACACAAAGCAAATCCTTCGAGTTTTCTATAAAAGAAATAAGTATAAAAGAAGCTAAAGTGGCTTATGATGATCTTTTTAATGGATCTAGCCTTCAAGTAGACGTAGGTGATTTATATACCTTTATTTCGACCTTTGACCTTATCAATTCTCAAATAATTGTAGATGATATTGAGCTTAAAAATAGTGAAGGAAGTTTTAAAATATTAAAGCCTTCCACAGAAGATACTGATACCACGAGTACTAAAATTTTTGATGTACAAGGAAAATCTCTATTGGTCAACAATGTGAAATTTACTTTTGAAGATCAACCAGGCAATTTAAAACTAAATACTGATATCGGTGAAGCAGGCATAGAAGTAGATAGTATGAACCTGGAGCGCCAAGTGTATGTAGCCAAAAAGATTGACCTTAAAAAAACCTTTGTTTCTATTGATCAATTTACTTCTTCAGATTCTACCGCTCAGTCTCAGCAAGACACTACATCGGAGAGTGATACTACTGCCATACAAATATTAGCAGGAACTGCCCGAGCTAATATAGTTGATGTGGATTTCAGATTGTATAACCATAATTATGAGAAAACAGAAGGCTTTGATCCCAATCATATGTGGTTTCAGAAGCTTAATGCAGATCTAAAGAATATTGTTTTTGAAAATGGATATGCTAATGGAGTTATAAAGGGCTTGTCAGGAATTGAAAATGGAGGTTTTAAGCTTAAGGAACTTGAAACGGAGTTTAAATATGCAGCTGAAGAGTCTATGGTCAAGAGTCTGCACCTGGTCACAGAGCACAGCCAGATCGATGGAGAGATGGCTATTGGCTATCCATCTTTGGAGGCATTACAAACCAACCTTAATGCTCTGAAGATAGACGCTTCTATTCAGCGTTCTAGAATTGACTTTGAAGATGTATTTTACTTTCAGCCGGCACTAAAACAGAGCCTTTCTTATTTTACAGGTTCCGCTAGCCAAGTGATTTTTCAGGGAGATATCAAAGGATCTTTAAATGACCTTGAAGTGAATGGTGTTAAGGCTGAAGCTTTAAAGAATACACGTTTAGCTGTCAATGGCATTATCAAAGGCTTACCAGACATTAACAATATGTATGTAGATCTGAAATTAAAAAAACTGTCTACCACTTCATCTGATATTTCTACGGTACTGCCAGATACACTACTGCCTCAAAATCTAACCATCCCACAAGAAATATCTTTGCAGGGCAATGTGAAGGGTGGTATGAATGATTTCAGTTCCAAAATTGATATAAAAACCAGCTTAGGCGGAGCTACGGCCGATGTAAATATGAATATGAAAGATGATAGCCTTTATCATTATAGTGGGGCTGTGGAGGTGGATAGCTTTAACATTGGCAAGCTACTTCAGCAAGAGAATACAATGGGCCATGTTACCTTCAATATCAAAGCAGAAGGTAAGGGCTTTTCTATGGAAGATTTAGATACCAAACTAGAAGGTAAAGTTTCCTCTTTTCTCTATAATGATTACAGCTACGAAAATATGTCTATCAATGGAGTAGTAAAATCTGAGCAGTTTAAGGGTAAACTGGGTATGGATGACCCTAATGTGGATTTTGATTTTAATGGCTTGGTTAACTTAAATGATAGCATTCCTCATTATGAGTTTACATTAGATATGCGCACATTAGATTTATATGCGCTCAACTTTGCCAGAGAGGAGATAAAGGTTCGAGGTAAAGTAGAATCAGACATACGCATGGCTTCAGTAGATAAGATCAATGGCACCTTGTCTATAAAAGATTTTGTCATGGGCAAAGGAACGCATGTGTATCAAATGGACACTTTCTTGTTATCCTCTACCGCCACAGAAGATAGCACCAATATCAGTATTAAATCTAATATTATTAACGCCGAGTTTGCCGGTAATTTTGATATTGTGACTTTACCACAGGTGCTTGAGCAGCACTTTAACAGATATTATGCTTTGCAAGGGGTGGAAGATGTAACGGAGCTAACACCTCAAAGCTTTGATTTTGATATTAATATTTTACAACCAGGGTTCTTTACTAATTTGCTTATTCCTGAACTTACCGAGCTGCGGCCAGGAGAGATTAAAGGTTCTTATAATAGCGAATTATGGGAGCTAAATCTAGATATCAATATGCATCGGTTAGCCTATGGAAGTAATCAGGTAGATTCATTAGGCATAGAAGTCAACTCTAACGAGGCCACTTTGGAGTATTTGGTAAAGATCGCAAGCATTGGCAATGGTACTATAAAGATCGATCATGTAAACTGGCGTGGAAATGTAGAGGCAGATCACGTGAAGACTGAGTTGCTGATAAACGATAACAAAGGTGAGAATAAATACATGTTTGGTGGTATTTTTATTAGTGGAGAAAAGTATTCACGCTTTCAATTTACACCTGGCGAATTTATTCTCAATTACAAAGAGTGGGAAGTGAGGCCTTCTAATAGTATAGATTTATACCCGAAAGGGATATGGATCAAAAATATGGAAATGAGTGAAGGAGGTCAAAGTATTTCAATAGAGTCTCAGATAAACGAACAGAATGATAGCACCCTGGCAGTGAATATTACAGATTTCAATCTGGGTGCTTTGGGCAAACTGGAAGAAACAGATAAATATCTTATTAATGGAATATTTAATGGTGAATTTCACTTACTAATGGAGCAGGCAAAGTTTGCTTTTACGTCAGATGTAGATATTAAAGACTTTAGCTATCTTGGAGATACCTTGGGAAATGTCAATGTTGTAGCCAGTAATGAGGGTAACTCCAAATATAATCTGAACCTTGATATCAAAAATAAATTTAATAATGTAAAGGTAGATGGCTATTATCTGGCAGATAGTGTTCCTAAGATTTATCTGGATGCTAACTTGGTTAACTTGGAGTTAGCGAGTATACAGTCCTTTACCATGGGACAACTTACAGAAATGGAAGGTAGCATCAATGGTAATCTCAAAATTAGAGGAACTACCTCTGAGCCGGATATAACTGGTCGACTGAATTTTGATGAGTCAAGTTTCAATGTGACTTATCTTAAAAGTGTATTTTCTCTTAATAATGAATATCTAAACTTCACTAAGGCCGGAATTGCTTTTAATAATTTTAATATCAAAGATGCCAATGGTCATACCGCCACCATCGATGGGGAAGTAACCACCAGTGATTATACTTTTTATAAATTCGATTTAAGGTTAAAGACGCAAGATTTTCTTTTTCTTAATACCGAGAAAAAGGATAACGAGCTGTATTATGGTCATATTGAGCTTAATAGCAATGCTACTATTACTGGTAATTCAGATCAGCCTAATGTAGATATTGATGTGAGCATGAGCAAAGGTAGTGAGCTGACTTATGTAATTCCTGAGCAGCAAATTACAGAGCAACAGACGGAGAATATTGTTCAATGGATTGATAAAGATATTCAGGATGATCCATTTTATCAGCAGTTTCAAACGGAGGAACAAAAACAAGATAGTGTTGATGCGCAGATAAAAGGCCTAAATATAAGCGCCAATATAAATATTGATAACAATAATACGCTTAATGTGGTAATAGACCCCGTTACAGGTGATAAGCTTTCGGTAAAAGGGAATTCTACTTTAAAGCTAAACATTGAGCCAAGTGGTGAGATGAGCCTTGCTGGGCGCTATGAGGTATATGAGGGTAGTTATAATATGAATTTTTATGGACTGGTAAAGAGAGAGTTTAGGTTGGAAAGAGGCAGCTACCTTCTCTGGACAGGTGATGTACTTAATGCTCGGATGGACTTGTCGGCTGTGAATGAGGTGCGAGCGGCACCACCAGCAGGAATTACTTCTAGTGATGTTTCCACTCAAAAAATACCATTTTTGGTGTACATAGATATTAAAGGAGAGCTTTTAACTCCAGAAATATCATTTCGTCTAGGAATAGAAGAAGGAGCTGCTGCTAGTCAGGCAGTGGCATCTTATGTAAACCAACTTAATACCCGAAAAGATGAGCTTGATCAGCAGGTATTTGGTCTATTGTTATTTAAAAATTTCCTTACCGGCACATCAGCCAATAATAATAATAACAATGTAGCACAGACTACGGCTACCAATAGCGTGAGTAGAATTTTGAATTCACAGTTAAGTAAGCTGAGCAGCAAAGTTAAAGGGGTGGAACTCTCATTGAATCTTGAACAAAATGGAGCGCCCACTAATTCAGATGATCCTTTGTCCAATACTCAGCTGGAACTGGGCTTGTCAAAACAGTTATTTAATGAAAGGGTTGTAGTAAAAGTGGCCGGTAATTTCAACCTCAATCAAAGTGATCAGAACCGCCAACAAGGGATGAACGATTTTGCCGGAGATATTAGAATAGAATATAAACTTACCGAAGATGGGCGTTATAGGCTGGTGGGCTTCCGGGAAAATGAATATGATAATTTATTTCAAGGAGGTAATGATATTGTGAAAACAGGAGTAGGGGTGATTTTTGTTCGAGATTATGACAGTTTTAGGGAGCTTTTTAATGCCAAGGACAACCAGGAAAAAAGTGATAATAAGAAAAGCAGTAAAGACAATTGATCTATAGGCCATACATATTATTTTTTGTGATGAGCATGCTGCTAATAGCATCATGCACAGGGGTAAAACACTTGGAAGAAGGGCAAACCTTTTATGGAGGAGGTGAAGTGGTGTTTTCTACCAAGAGAGATTTTAAAAAGAAAAAGGAAGTGAAAAGAGAGTTAGAAACTCTCATTACACCTACTCCTAATACCAAGGTATTGGGCTGTAGACCTAAAGTGTGGTTTTATCATTTGGCCGGAGAACCTAAAAAAGAAAAAGGCTTTAAGTACTGGATGCGCACTAAGTTGGGGGCACCGCCGGTACTGATGGAAGATGTAGATGTTTACAGAACCCAAAGTTTAATAGAAAGTAGAATTAAAAACGAAGGGGTTTTTCATGGCAGGGTAGAGGTGAAAACAAAGACCAAAGGTCATGAGACTACGGTAGATTATATTACTTACCTGAGTCGCCCTTATAGATACGATTCTATTTATTTGCCCGAAGGGGATGGTAAGTTAGAAAAGGCTATAAGAGGGTTAAAACAAGGAATGGTCTTTAAAAAAGGCGACCGATATGACCTTAATGATCTTGAAGATGAAAGGTTAAGATTACAACGTGAACTTAAGAATAGTGGTTTTTATTTTTTTCAAGATAATTACATACTTTTTGAGGCGGATAGTACGGTGGGCAATCGTCAGGTAGATATTTATATGACCATTAAAAAAGATACCCCTGAAAATGCGAAAAGAACTTATACTCTTGGTGAAATTAATGTTTTCGCAAATTACAATTTTGCCGGTGCATCACAGACCAGTGTTTCTGATACTATTAAAGTAGATAGTCTTAACTACTATTCTGATAATGATGAGTTTAGGCCTAAAGCCATTACTGATCATATAAAACTAAGAAAAGGGAATATATATACTAACGAAGATGAAGAGGTTACTATAGATAGGCTCTTACAGTTAGATGTCTTCAAGTTTGTAAATGTAGATATTGAGGAGATGCCAGGAGACCAACTCAAAACCAATATCTATCTTACACCATTTAAGAAGAAATCCATTCGCTTCGAACTCCAAGGTGTTTCTAAATCCAATGCTTTCATAGGTCCAAACTTTAATGCTGCTTTCCGAAATAGAAATGCTTTTGGTGGCGCTGAGCTTTACGAGCTATCGCTTAATACAGGATATGAAATACAGGTAGGAGGTCAACAATCTCAAGGTAGTGGAGGTGCTTTAAATTCATACAGTGTAGGTATACAAAATACACTTACCATCCCCAGGTTTATATCCCCCCTTAATATAGACTTTCACTCTTTTAAATATGTGCCACAAACACTGATAAAAGCAGGGTTTACCGTGCAGAAGAGGAGTAACTTTTTTACATCTTACAATGCTAATTTAGGTTATGGTTTTAGGTGGAATGAAACACCTACTCGCAGGCATGAGCTATTTCCTATAGATATTGACTTTATTCAGCTGAGTAGTACCTCAACTGAATTTGATAGATTACTGGATAATAACCCATTTCTGGCAAGAAGTTATGCTGAACAGTATATTTTAGGTACAACATATTCTTTTTTCTATAATTCTCAAGGTAAGACCGGAAGAGATAGAAGAACCAGTAATTATTACTTTAATGGAAATGTAGATATTTCAGGAAATCTGATGCAAGTAGCTCAGTCTCTTTTAAAGTCATCATCAGAAGAGCCTTATGAGGTTTTAGGCTATCCCTATTCCCAGTTTGCTCGGGCAGACGTGGATTTTCGGTATTACCTACGGCTAGATGAGCAGAATAAGATAGCTACTCGTGTTATTGCCGGAGTAGGATATGCGTTTGGAAACTCTATTTCACTACCCTATAGTAAATCGTTTGCTTCTGGTGGTAGTAGCAGTTTAAGAGCTTTCAGAGCAAGGTCAGTAGGTCCGGGTACATTTGAGCCAGATACCTCGCAGGTCTTTATCGATCAAATTGGAGATATTAAGTTAGAAGGTAATATTGAATACCGCTTTGAAATAGTCGGAGCCTTTAAAGGAGCTGTTTTTTTAGATGCTGGTAATATATGGACCATGAGAGATGAGGAAGAAAGGCCGGGTGGAAAATTTAATTTCACTGATTTTTATAAACAGATTGCTATCGGTACCGGTTTCGGATTTCGTTTTGATGCTGATTTTTTTGTGGTACGTTTAGATCTGGGGTATCCGCTCAAGGACCCTGCCATAGAAACGCCAGCTACTATCCGAGCCTCTGATAGAAATCCTTCAGAACTAAGCAAAATAGTTTATAACATTGCAATAGGGTATCCTTTTTAAATTATTGTGGAATAAGGTCTACAATAATAAAATCTATATCTTCGTTTATGGCTTAATACCTTACATTAGTTAGAATGGTATTTTTTTTGGTAAGTACAAGTAGAATTAAACAACTATGAATACTATGAAACCAGTAAAGAATAGAGCAATATCATTAGCTACAGCTATTGTTATCCTATCTACATTTTTCTTGTCATCTTATCTATTAACCGGTTGCCAGGCTACCAATACTCATAAAGGAGGAGCAGTAGGAGCCGCAGCAGGTGGAGCTATTGGGGCCGCTATAGGGAGTGGTTCTGATAATACAGCGGTAGGAGCCATTATTGGAGCTGCAGTAGGTGGTACGGCCGGAGCTTTAATTGGTAGAAAAATGGATAAACAGGCTGAAGAGCTTAGAAGAGACTTAGAGGGGGCTAAGATAGAAAGAGTAGGTGAGGGTATTAAAATTACTTTTGACTCAGGACTAATATTTGATACGGATTCATATAGCCTTAAGTCAGCTACTAAGCAGAATCTTTCTGACTTGGCCGCAACACTTAAGAAATATGAAGACACTAATATTTTGATTGAAGGTCATACTGATAATACAGGTTCAGATAGTTATAATCAGACTCTTTCAGAGCAAAGGGCTAATTCAGTATCTTCTTATTTAATGGCTCAAGGCGTGAGTTCAGGAAGAGTTACCACCCAGGGTTATGGAGAAAGTCAGCCTATTGCAGATAATAGCACTGCTAGTGGAAGACAGCAAAACAGAAGGGTAGAAGTAGCTATATATGCTAATAAGAAAATGAAAAGAATGGCCGAAAGAGGAGATTTATGATAAACATAATTAATTAAAATTTTCTTATTAATCCCAATTGCGATATTTTCGGAATTGGGATTTTTATTATTAGAAAGAGATCGCTTTATATTTACTCATTGAAACAATTTATTTTCTTTGGCCTTTTTGTAATTTCAGCTTTAACATGTTTTGCTCAAAAGCAGAAACCTGAAATTGGTATGGATAGTGTGGCCGTGAGAGGTAGAACGTTTCTAATTCTGGCAGACTCATCGCTATATATTGAAAAAGATACCGTGCTTCTCTTGCCAGATTCTATTGCTATTAGGCTGCAGAAAGATGAAGCCCAGCGGTCGGATGATTTCTATCAAAAGTTAAAAGATAAGTTCTACAAGAAGCGGTTTACTAAAGAGCTCTATGATTTACTTTTCGTAGATGTCAATCGTCATAGAAACAGCAAACCTAAGCAGCCCACTGTATCTAATCAGGACTTTTATCAGATATATTCTGGCAAAAGAATAAAGAATGTGAACGTCCAAAACCTGGAAGTTTTTGGTACTAGCATTAATGATACTACTAAACATACCAAATCTTGGGCAATTGGGGTAGCTAATGACCTACATGTATATACCCGTAGTTACATTATCAAAAATAATATATTCTTTGAAATGGGTGATCGGCTTGACCCTGATCAACTAAAAGATAGTGAGCGTGTACTTCGGGGACTCCCTTTTATTAAAGACGCAAGAATATATGTGGTGCCCGATGAAGATAAGGACTTTGTAAACATACTCATACTGGTGAAAGATGTGTGGTCAATTACAGGGGAGCTTGATTTCGGAAGTGTGGAGAGTAGTGACGTGGCTATCATAGATAGAAACTTTCTCGGGTTGGGCCAGGAGTTTAGAAATGAGTTTTTATATGACTCAGACGAAAAGCCTATTATTGGTTATGATGGTACTTACACAGTCAATAATATTTATAAAACCTTCATTACGGGAGAATTTAATTACGCTTACTCTGAGCCTCGTGATAGAATTGGTGTTCGATTTTTTAAAAATTTCATTACCCCAGAAATTAAATATGCTGGAGGAGTAGAGCTCAGTCATAATGATGTTAGGGTAAATAGAGAGTACCCTGATACTACCTATACTTTTTATACTAAATTTAACTATCAAGATTATTGGTTAGGTCGCTCATGGCTTATCTCTTCAGATGAGGATAAGGGGCGTGTAAACATTCAGATAGCTGGGGGATATAGCAAGTATAAATATATCAACAGGCCAATCGTAACATCAGATACCAATCAGCTATATTTTGATAGAAAACTCTATTTGTTTTCTGCAGGAATTTCCAGAAGAGACTATGAAAAAAGTACCCTTATCACCGGTTATGGTAGAACGGAAGATATACCTATGGGCTATTCCTTGGAATTAACCGCTGGTAAAGAACTTAATGAGTTTTATAATCGCAATTATATTGGAGGAAGGTTTTCTATTGGTCAGTATTTCAGTAGAATAGGGTATTTGCGTCCTTCCTTTCAGATTGGAGGCTTTATGCATAATGGTAGAATGGAGCAGGGCATAGTAAGAGCACAGGTGCAATATTTTAGCTTTCTCTATCGCTTTCACCAAATTAATTTCAGGCAGTTTTTTAATCTCGATTATACCTTGGGTATCGATCGCTTTGGCTATGAATTTCTCAATATTAATGATAAAAATGGTGTGCGTGGACTAAGTAATACCTTTTTGCGAGGCAATAAAAAGATAACCTTAAGAGCAGAAACAATTGCATTTACTCCATTTTATGTCATAGGTTTTCGATTTGCCGTATTTGGTTTTGCTGACTTTGCAGTTATTAACCGAAATTCTTCTAAGCTATTTAAGAACAAGGTCTATAAGGGCTATGGTTTAGGATTAAGGCTAAGAAATGAAAATTTAGCCATTAGCACCATTCAGATAAGGCTGGCTTGGTATCCGCAGGTTCCAACTGGCGAGTCTAATTTTGGTGTCAGAGTAAGCGGTCAGTCCTCTAACCGTATACCAGATTTTGCACTAGAAAGACCCGCTGTAATAGAGTTTTAAGCCACATTTTGTGGAATCACATCCACGCTAGTTTTCTTTAATAAAGCATCACCTTATCTTAAATGCCTTTACTCGACGTGGCATGACTTTTACTGTATATATTGTATACAATTTAACTGAAAAAGACATGAAAAAGCTATTAATCATATTATCCCTAGGTTTTATAATTGCAGCCTGTGACAATCCTAAACAGACTACAGAAGATGATAAAGATGCCGTAAAAGGTGATACACTAAACCCTAGAGAAGGGGAAGGTGAAGGAGACGTAGGTGAAGGTGTGTATGGCCAATAAGGTATGGCTAGTAGTGAGAAAATAAAGTAGAATAGAAAAAATTAATCTATCATGGAAACTGAAGAAAAACAACTGCATTTAAATAATATTATAAAGGGTATGGAAGAGGTGATCGAGCTAACAAGAGAGTTAGATTATCATCAGTTTACTCAAGAAGAGCAAATAAAGGAAGAGGTATACAGTAATTTGCAAATGATAGGACAAGCAGCTTATCAGCTTTCTAATAGCTCTGCAGAAGCTCAAGACCTTAATTTTGATACTGATATACTCAGTGGGTTTAGAAATGCAAGGTATAATGAAGAGGCTGAGATGGACCATCAAATGGTATGGGGTGTAATTCAAAATGATCTTCCATTGCTAAGAGATACCGCAATAGAGGCTTCAGCAGAGCTTGGGACACCATCAGAAAATTCAAATACCTTGCAGTAGAATTTTCTGAACCTATTTTTAACCTAAAATTAGAATAATCATGTTGTACGATATTCAAAATTATAATAAGAGAAATGAGATGAATCCCGGATTTTGGGATCAATTTACAAATAGAGATGTATTTGAGGACTTTCCATTTGAAAGAGGCCCTAGTAGGCTGCCAGCAGTGAATGTAATAGAAAATAAGCAAGAATTCATTATTGAACTAGCATCTCCTGGAATGTGTAAGGATAATTATAAGTTGGAAGTCCAAAATAATATCTTAAATATTTCTGGTGATGTGAGATCAGGCGTGGACAGTACAAAAGAAAATTATACGCGTAGAGAGTTTAAACACAGCTCCTTCACCAAGTCCTTTATGTTGCCTGATTTTGTAGAGCAGGAAGCAATTGCTGCGAGCTGTTCTGACGGTATTCTGACTGTTCATATGCCCAAAAGACAAGAGGCAGAAATTGAAAGCAAACGAGAGATATTTATTGATTAAGAAAATCATGATAAAGCCCTAAAGAAAAGCTTCTTTAGGGCTTTTGTTTGTGTAAGTTTTTACTTGCACTGCAAAAATCATAGTAAAGAGCTGAAATACGTCATATTTTTTTTAAAGTGCTGGTATTCAGTTTATTTAGTGTATTTTATTATTGAAATGTACAATAAATTCCTCCTTTTTCAATCCTTTGCAAAAACCCTTGATTTTATTTATATGAATTCTAAATAAATCAAGAAAGGCCATTTTTGATACAGTGGGGCCATTTTTTCTCGTGTTTAACGGGGGCATGTGGATATTTGTTGCATTAGGTGCCAAAAGCCACCATAAATATGTTTGAAATAAACTAAACCGATAGTAGATTTGTGCCGGGTTAAGACATGCAAGTTGTTGCATAGAGAGTTATAAATTAAGTTAACAATGGCGCAAAAAATATCGTTGAAAAGCGTTTTTCTAGCATTAGTATTATTAAGTTCGTTCTTATTTTCATATTCTTCACAAGCTCAGGAAGCTACGGAAGAAGCGGCTACTGAAGCTCCTGCAGAAGGTGGTTCGAATGCTCCTTCAGAGGTGCCTACGGACGAAGCTAGAATTTCGGAGGGTAAGTCTTTGTTTGATTCAAACTGTAAGACTTGTCACAGAGTACATGAAAAACTAGTAGGACCCGCACTTAAAAACGTTTATAATAGAGCTCCCTCTATTGACTGGATTGTGAACTTTGTTCACAACTCATCTAAGGTAATCGCTAGCGGAGACGATTACGCAAACAAACTTTATAAAGAGTATAATCAAACTCAAATGACAGCCTTCCCTAGTTTTTCTAAGGATGAGATTTTGTCTATTTTGGGTTATATCAAGCAGCAAACGGATAAAGGTCCTGAAGTAGCAGCTGCAGCTCAGCCTGCTGCTGGTGCCGGTGACGCTGCTCAGTCTGGTAGTGCTATCCCTGAAGGGTACCTAAATGCTATCATGATCGGTCTCATTGTGGTGTTAGTTCTAATACTGGTAGTGCTTTTATTAATAACTACTGTACTTAGAAAGTATCTTAATCAAAGAACTGATCTTGATGAGGATGATGCTGAGTTAGTAAACGCTCAATTTAGCCTTAGCAGCACAGTAAAGAGTACTCCATTCATTTTTATAGTAACCTTCTTGTTTGCAGCTATAGCATTTAAAGTAGTAATTAACAACTTATTTGCCGTAGGTATACAACAAGGTTATGCTCCTAAGCAACCTATTGCATTCTCTCACAAAATTCACGCGGGTCAGTATGAAATTGATTGTAACTACTGCCACACAGGTGTGAGAAAAAGTAGAAGTGCTAACATCCCTTCTCCAAATATTTGTATGAATTGTCATAGCGCTGTAAAAACAGAATCTCCTGAGATTCAGAAAATATACGCTGCTATTGAAAATGATAAACCAATTGAGTGGGTTAGAATTCATAACCTCCCAGATTTATCTTACTTCAACCACTCTCAACACGTAAAAGTGGGAGGCATCGAATGTCAGACATGTCATGGTGAAATTCAGGAAATGGAAGTGGTTCACCAAGAAGCTCTCTTAACCATGGGCTGGTGTATTGACTGTCATAGAAAGACAGATGTGAACACTAAAGGCAATGAATACTACGACAACTTGGTAGAATTGCATAATGCAGAGAGTAAAGACGCCTTAAAAGTTGAAAATATCGGTGGCCTTGAATGTGCTAAATGCCACTACTAAAAATTGATTTGATAAGATTCCATCTATAGATAGATTATGAGTGATAATAAAAAGACGTACTGGAAAGGTATTGAGCAATTATCTAATGATCCTGAGTTTATAAAAAACGCAGACAAAGAATTTCCTGAATTCCTTCCAACCGAACAAAATAGTGAAGAGGGTGGAGGCAGCAATCGACGCGACTTCCTTAAAATGATGGGCTTTGGTATTGCAGCTGTTTCTTTAGCAGCATGTGAGGCCCCCATTAGAAAGGCTATTCCTTATGTGAATAAGCCGGTTGATGTTGATCCTGGTGTACCTAATTACTACGCTACTACCTATGTTAATGGAGGTGATGTTTGTAGTATAGTAGTGAAGACCAGAGAAGGTAGACCAATTAAGATAGAAGGAAATAAATCATCTAAAATCACTCAGGGAGCTACTAATGCGCAGGTGCAAGCCAGCGTGTTAACGCTTTATGATAATGAGAGATTAAGAGGTCCGAAAATAGCACAGAAGAATGCTAAATGGGCTGATTTAGATAAAGAAGTTATTAATAAATTAAACAGTGTGGCTGCAAAGGGTGGTCAAATCAAGATTGTTAGCAATACAATTACTAGCCCTACTACGCTGAAAGTAATAGAAGATTTTAAGGCTAAGTATCCTACTACTGAGCTTGTTACTTATGACGCTGTATCTAGCGATGGTATTCTAAAAGCTAATGAAGAATCATTCGGTCAAAGAGTGCTTCCTTCTTATGATTTCAGCAAAGCCGATGTTATTGTAAGTTTTGGTGCTGACTTCTTAGGCACATGGATATCTCCTGTAGAGTACACTAAACAATACAGTAAAACTAGAAAATTGGGCCCTGACAAGAAAACTATGTCAAGGCATTATCAGTTTGAGAGCAACCTATCTCTTACTGGTTCTAATGCAGATTATCGCTACCCTGTTAAACCTTCAGAATCAGGTAAATTGGTAGTTGAATTGTACAATGCATTAGGAAATAAAAAATCATCGAACGAAGGTATTAATAAGGCTGCCGCTGACTTGAAAAAGGCTAGAGGCAAGTCTTTAGTAGTGTCTGGATCTAACGATCCTGCAGTTCAGGTTATGGTTAACGCTATAAACAACCTGCTAGGAAGTTATGGTAAAACAGTGGATATATCTACACCTTCTAACTATAGAAAAGGTGATGATTCTGCTATGAAGCGTTTTGTTGCTGATGCTAAAAGTGGTAGAGTAGGAGCAGTTATTTTTTATAATTGTAACCCGCTTTATAATTATGCCGGTGCAGCTGAACTGAAAGAGGCTTTATCTAAGGTTTCTGTTAAGTTAAGTACTGCAGATAGACCAGATGAAACTGCAATCGCTTCTGATTATGTGGCCCCAGATCACCATTTCTTGGAGTCTTGGAATGATGCTGAACCTAAAAAAGGAAGCTATACTTTAACACAACCTACAATTACTCCTATTTTCAAGACAAGGCAGGCTCAAGAGAGCTTAATGACTTGGGCAGGAGTAGCTGAGCCTGATTATTATACTTATTTAGTTAATGCTTGGAAAGCACTAGGTGTTAATGACATTGATGAAGTATTATATGAAGGTGTATACGAGACTTCTAAATCTTTAACTGATGCAGTGGAAGAAACAGTATCTACTACATCATTTAACGGAAATATTTCAGCAGCTTCGCAAAAGATTGCTAAGAACTACAAAGGTTCTGGTGTTGAATTAGCGATATATCAGAAAGTAGGTATTGGTGATGGTTCTCAAGCTAACAACCCTTGGTTGCAAGAGTTACCAGATCCAGTGAGTAAGTCCACTTGGGATAACTACCTTACTGTTTCTAAAAAATGGGCTTCAGATAATGATCTTTCTTCTTCTCAGGGAGAATGTAATAAAGCTAAGCTTACTGTCAATGGTAAATCTGTAACGGTGCCTATCCTTATCCAACCAGGACAAGCAGAAGGAACTGTTGGTTTAGCCTTAGGTTATGGAAGAACAAGCGCAGGTAAAGTGGCAGACGGAAGAGGTGTTGATGCTTATCCTTTCGTAAATTTATTAAACGGAACTAACTCTTATGATGTATTCAGTGGTGTAACTATTGAAATACTTCCTGAAAGATATCAGATTGCTCAAACTCAGATGCATCAGACCTACATGGGTCGTGAAGGTGTGATTCAGGAGTCAGTGCTTTCAGAATACCAAAAAGATCCTTTCGCAGGAAGATACAGACCACAAATAGCCGACTGGAGAGAAGAGAGTGGAAGTACACCTGCAGGCGCATTAAGCTTATGGAAAGGTCACGAATATAATAACCACCACTGGGGAATGGCTATTGACCTTAACTCTTGTACAGGTTGTAGCGCATGTGTTATTTCATGTCATTCGGAGAATAACGTTCCTGTGGTAGGTCGCCAAGAGGTTATCAATAAGAGAGATATGCACTGGATGCGTATCGATAGATACTACAGCAGTGATGCTGCTCCTGATGACCTTAAAGGACTGGAAGAAGCCGCAGCTAATCCTGAGGTTACTTTCCAACCTATGATGTGTCAGCATTGTAATAATGCACCTTGTGAAACTGTTTGTCCGGTAGCTGCTACCAGCCACAGTACAGAGGGACTTAACCAAATGGTGTATAACAGATGTATAGGTACTAGATACTGTGCTAACAACTGTCCTTACAAAGTGAGACGTTTCAACTGGTTTAAGTATCATGACAATGGTAACTTCGAGAACATAAACACAGCAATGAACTCTGACTTGGGTAAAATGGTATTGAACCCAGATGTTACTGTTCGTTCAAGAGGTGTAATGGAGAAATGCTCTATGTGTGTTCAAAGAATCCAGTACGGAAAACTTGAAGCTAAGAAAGAAGGTAGAAGACCTAATGATGGAGATATAAACACTGCTTGTGCAAGTGCTTGCCCTTCTGATGCGATTGTTTTCGGTGATATGAAAGACGAGAACAGCAGAATCTATCAGTTGCTTAAAATTAAGGATACTGAAATTGATTATATTACTGAAACTGAAATCCATGAACCTAGAGCATACCATGTACTAGAGGAAATAGGTGTTAAACCTAATATTACTTATCTTACTAAGATTAGAAATAAGGATTTAAAAGATCATAAAGCTTAATTGTAAAAGTAAACTGGAGACAGGATACTAACTAAAAATTTTTAATAGAGAGAATATGCAAGTTACTTCATCCGTTCGAGAACCATTAGTAACCGGTGGTAAGACCGTTCACGATGTTACGGAAGATATATGCAGACAGGTAGAGGGTAAGCCTAGTAAATCATGGATGCTTGGAATGGCAGTATCACTGGTGGCTTTACTAATTGGTGCCTATGCTGTATTCATGTTGGTATGGGAAGGAATAGGTGTTTGGGGATTAAATAAAACCATAGGTTGGGCATGGGATATCACCAACTTCGTATGGTGGGTAGGTATAGGTCACGCAGGAACGCTGATCTCAGCCATCCTTTTACTGTTCAGACAGAAATGGAGAATGTCCATAAACAGAGCGGCGGAGGCCATGACAATTTTCGCGGTTATTTGTGCAGCATGTTTCCCTGGCTTGCACATGGGTAGACTTTGGTTAGGCTTTTATTGGGCATTACCATTACCAAATACATTCGGTTCACTTTGGGTTAACTTTAACTCTCCTTTGTTATGGGATGTGTTCGCGATCAGTACTTATTTCACTGTATCATTAGTATTCTGGTATATAGGACTTATTCCTGATTTTGCATCTATAAGAGATAGAGCTACCAATAAAATATCTAAAATGGTATATGGAACTTTAAGTTTCGGATGGGATGGAGCCGCTAAGACTTGGGGTAGATATGAGTTCGTTGCTCTTATCCTTGCAGGTTTGGCTACACCACTTGTGCTTTCAGTGCATACCATTGTATCTTTTGACTTTGCAACTTCAGTAATACCAGGATGGCACAGTACAATCTTTCCTCCATACTTCGTGGCAGGTGCGATCTTCTCTGGTTTTGCCATGGTATTAACGCTCTTGCTTATAGCTCGTAAATTGTTAAAGCTAGAAGATTACATCACTAGAGAACACGTTGAGCTAATGAATATTATCATCATCGTTACGGGTGGTGTGGTTGCTATTGCTTATGCTACTGAGTTTTTCATAGGCTGGTATACAGGAGTAGAATACGAAAATTACACTTATATGTCTTATGGTGCTGCTACAGGTCCTTATGCATGGGCGTTCTGGGCATTGATCATATGTAACATTATCATACCTGGTACATTATGGTTTAAGCAAGTTAGAACTAACTTTATCACATCATTCATTATTTCTATTGTTATTAACATAGGTATGTGGTTTGAAAGATTTGATATCATTGTTATGTGTTTGAGCCGTGATTATCTACCTTCAAGTTGGTCTATGTTCTACCCAACTATCTATGATGTAGGTGTATATGTGTTTACTCTGGGATTATTTTTTACACTATTCTTGTTGTTTTCTAAATTCTTCCCGGTAATAAACATGGCCGAAGTAAAAAGTATTATTAAGTCATCGTCTTCTAAAAAGAATTAAAATAAATGGAAAGTAATAAACACTTTGTTTTAGGCATCTATGATGATGAAGACGTTCTCTTAAGCGCAGTGAGAAAGGTAAAAGAGAGCGGCGTAAAAATTCATGAAGTCTATACTCCTTTTCCGGTTCACGGATTAGATGAGGAACTAGGATATAAAAGAACCAGATTGCCAATAGTGGCTTTCCTATTTGGTTTATTAGGTACAACCTTGGCACTTACTATGCAAATATGGATGCTAGGTTATGATTGGCCTATGATCATAGGTGGAAAGAACTTCGCTTCATTGCCTCCATTTATTCCAGTTACTTTTGAGCTTACTGTACTACTATCAGCATTAGGAATGGTAGGTACATTTATGATTACCAGTAACCTTAAGCCTTATGGTAAACCTAGGTTGATGGATAAGAGATGTACTGATGATAAGCACGTTATGGCTATTGATTTAGCTAAGAATGACTTGAGTCAGGAAGACATAAGATCTATAATAGGTAACTCTGGTGCTCAGGAAGTGAATTTAAAAGATTTTTAAAAGGAATAAGGAATATTTAGCACGATGAATATTTATAGAAATATCAAAATTGTTTTTGGAATAGCATTAGCTGCCTCACTGGCTTCATGTGCAGCAGGTGGTGAAGACCAAGGACTCGAATATGCTCCAAACATGTATCATTCAGTTCCTTATGAACCTTTAACACAAATAACAGATGAGTCAGCTGGTACAGCTGCTGAATGGTTAGATGAAAATAGCGATGGACATGGAGAATATTATAACTCTAACCCGCTCAATCCGCATGGTATGACTATGAGAATACCTCCGGCTAATACGGTAAAAAGAAATAAGAACGGATTTTTACCTTATAGATTACCGAAGGATAGCTTAACGTTAGCTTCTAGAACTTTAAAAAATCCATTACCAAATACTGATGAGGTAATTGAAGATGGACATATGTTATATAATCGCTTTTGTGAGCATTGCCATGGTGGAGCAGGTCAGGCAGATGGATTGGTTTCTGAGAAATTTCCGGGTGTGGCTAACCTTACTGGAGCTGCATATAAGGATATCACAGAAGGCCATATATTCCATGTGATTACATGGGGTAAAGGTCTTATGGGAGCTCATGGCTCACAGCTTAGTCCTGAAGAAAGATGGAAAATAGCTAAATTTGTTAAAACTCTACAAAAGTAATAATTTATAATGCCGCTGGCATAAAATAGATATTCAAATGACTGAAGAAAGATTTTCATTTACCGCAGGAGCAAAAAAGACCTTGGTAATATTAGGTATAGTAGGTGTTGTACTATTTGTATTAGGTACAGTACTTAGTATGTCTGGTGGCCATGGGCACGAGGCGCACGGTGAGCATGAGGAAACTGCCTTGAACGCACAAGAAAGTGCTTCTTTGCTGGCTAGCGCTGATGCACAGGATGAAGGAAGTGCTCATGCTGAAGAACATGGTGAGGCTGAAGCTCATGAGGCTGGACACGGAGAACATCATGAGTCGGCTTATTGGCTGAAAAGGATTTATAGTAATTTATGGGTTAACAATGTGTACTTCACAGGACTAGCTATTATTGGCTTGTTTTTCGTTGCAGTTCAGTATGTGGCTCAGGCAGGTTGGTCTGTTGGTTTTTTAAGAGTTTCACTCTCATTAGCTAACTGGATACCAATTGCAGGTATACTGATGTTTGTTTCTTGGTGGTTAGTTCGTTATGATGTTTTCCACTGGACTCATGCTTCATTATATGGACCTGGAGGAGATGAGATTTTGCAAGGTAAAGCACCTCTTTGGTTTTGGCCAATGGAAAGTGGGAGCGCATTACCTTTGTTTTACATCGTGAGAATGGTACTATTCTTCGCTTTGTGGTATATGTTATTCGTGTGGATTAAGAAGGAAATTTTTGCAGAAGACATCAATGGAGGTGTAGATCATTGGAGAAAGACTAGAAAATATTCAGTCATATTCTTAGTGATTTTTGGTTTCTCTTCTTCAGTAGGAGCTTGGGATTGGGTTATGTCTATTGATCCTCATTGGTTTAGCACATTATTTGGATGGTATGTATTCGCCAGCTGGTGGATTAACGGTCTTGCGGTAATTGCACTTATTACTGTAGTTCTAAAGCAAAATGGATATCTTTCTATTGTTAACGCTAATCACTTACACGATATAGGTAAATTCATCTTCGGGTTTAGTATATTCTGGACTTATGTATGGTTCGCTCAATTCTTATTACAGTATTATGCTAATATGCCAGAGGAAACCGTATATTTCTTACAAAGATTGGAAGTTGGAAACTATACTTGGGTATTCTACCTTAATTTAATATTGAATTTTGTATTACCGTTCTTATTATTAATGACAAGAGATGCTAAGCGTCATATGTCTTTAATAAAAGTAGTGTGCCCTATTATAATAGCAGGACATTGGTTTGATTTCTATCTGATGATAACTCCAGGTGTTATGAAATTAGAAGGTGGTTTCGGATTCATGGAAATAGGAATGTTAATGATATTTGGTGTAGCCTTCTTATTTGTAGCTCTTACTAGCTTGGCTAAGGCTCCTTTGTATCCTAAGAACCATCCATTCTTAGAAGAGAGTTTGCATCATCATATTTAAATTATAGTTATAAATAAAGATTAATATATAGGGATATGTTCAAAGTTATTATTGCTATAGGTGTCGTTCTTCTCGTGATCATCTTGTTGACCTTGTTTAGGATTGGCAACTTGGTCAATGTGGTAAAGGGCACCAGTAAGGAGAAGGTGGGCTCGAGTAATAAGATTAATGCAGGTTTGCTGCTTCTATTTATGTTTGTGGCATTCGGATTATTCTTTTGGTATTCTATTGTCTATTTTGATGATTATACTTTACCTCAGGCGTCTGCTCATGCCGGATCTATTGACTTTGCCTTTTGGTTAACTATGGGATTAACAGGTATTGTGTTTGTTATAACAAATGTTTTGCTGTTTGTTTTTAGTTTTAAATACCAATACAAAGAAGGAGGAAGGGGTAAATTCTATCCAGATAATACAAAACTTGAGATTTTGTGGACTATTGTACCGGCTATTACATTGGCAGGTTTAGTTCTTACTGGTCTTAGCGCATGGAGTAATATAACCTCTAAAGCGTCAGATGATGCTGAAGTGGTAGAAGTGATGGGGTATCAGTTTGCCTGGGGAGTTAGATACCCAGGTAATAAGGATGCAGAATTAGGCGCGTATGATTATCGCTTGATTGATGCTTCTAATCAATTCGGTATAGACCTTTCTGATGAGAATTCTTATGATGACTTTATTCCAATGGAAATGCACTTACCGAAGGATAAAGAAGTTTTATTGAAAATAAGGGCTAGAGACGTTATACACAGTGTTTTTATGCCACACTTCAGAGTGAAAATGGATGCCGTACCTGGTATGCCTACTCATTTTAAATTTACTCCAACTAAAACAACTCAAGAAATGAGGGATGAACTTGGAGATCCTGAATTTGATTACTTTATAACTTGTACGGAAATTTGCGGAAGAGGTCATTTTTCAATGAAATTAAAAGTTGTAGTAGAAGAACAGGAGGCTTATGAGGCTTGGAAAGCGGAACAGGCTACATGGTTGAAATTAAATGAGGATTACCTGGAAAAGGTACCTGCAGAAAAAAGAGAGTTAGCTAGAATTAAAGCTGGCATAGAGGATAATACTGAAACTGAAGCTTCATTATAAGGAAAAGATAATAAATTATGGCAACTGCTGATATACACATTACAGAAGGCGGACATGATCATGATCATGATCATCATGGTAACTTTTGGACGACATACGTCTTCAGTACTGACCATAAAATGATAGCCAAACAATACCTATTAACTGGTATTTTTTGGGCTCTTATTGGTGGTACTTTATCTGTTATTTTTAGATTACAACTTGGTTTTCCTGATGCTGATATTTCTTGGCTAGAACCTTTATTGGGTAAATGGATAACAGAACAAGGAAAATTAGATCCTGAGTTTTATTTGGCTCTGGTAACAATGCATGGAACTATTATGGTGTTCTTTGTACTTACAGCGGGCTTAAGTGGTACATTTTCAAACTTTTTGATACCGCTTCAAATAGGAGCTAGAGATATGGCTTCTGGTTTTATGAACATGCTTTCTTATTGGGCATTCTTTTTGTCTAGTGTGGTAATGTTTATTTCTTTATTTATAGAAACAGGGCCAGCATCAGGTGGTTGGGTAATATACCCTCCATTAAGTGCATTACCTCAGGCCGTAAGTGGTTCTGGTTTGGGTATGACTTTATGGCTGGTAGCCATGGCATTATTTATAGTATCTCAGTTATTAGGTGGTGTTAACTACATTGCTACTGTTATTAACATGAGAACTCATGGGATGTCTTTTTCAAAATTACCTTTAACAATTTGGGCTTTCTTCCTGACAGCTGTTATTGGTTTATTATCATTCCCTGTATTATTATCAGCAGCATTACTTCTGATTTTTGATAGAAGTTTTGGTACCAGTTTCTATTTGTCTGATATTTATATTGGTGGTGAAGCTCTACCTAATCAAGGCGGTAGCCCCGTATTATTTCAGCACTTGTTCTGGTTTTTGGGGCATCCGGAAGTGTATATTGTATTATTACCTGCTTTAGGTATTACTTCTGAGGTTGTAGCTACTAATTCAAGAAAACCAATATTTGGTTACAAAGCTATGGTCGGATCTATGTTGTTTATTGCGATCTTATCATTTGTAGTATGGGCACACCACATGTTCGTGTCAGGAATGAACCCATTCTTGGGTTCAGTATTCATGCTGTTAACCTTAATTATTGCGGTTCCTTCTGCTGTAAAGGTTTTTAACTATTTGACCACACTTTGGAGAGGAAACCTAAGGTTTACACCAGCAATGCTTTTTGCCATTGGTTTGGTTTCATTCTTTATCTCAGGTGGACTTACTGGTATTTTCTTAGGAAATTCAGCTATCGATATTCAACTACACGATACTTATTTTGTAGTGGCTCACTTTCACTTAGTAATGGGTAGTGCTTCATTCTTCGGTATGATGTGTGGTATTTATCATTGGTTCCCTAAGATGTTCGGTAGGATGATGGATAATCGATTAGGTTATATTCACTTTTGGTTAACTTTCGCTGGGGTTTATATGGTATTCTTCCCTATGCATTATATTGGTATTGCAGGTTATCCAAGAAGATATTATTCTTTTACCAACTTCGATACATTGAATTCATTTAGTGACTTGAATATGTTTGTTAGCATCGCTGCTATCATCACATTCAGTGCACAAGTAATATTTATTTTCAATTTCTTCCACAGTATTTGGAGAGGAAGAAAGGCTACAGCTAATCCTTGGGAATCAAATACTTTAGAATGGACTACACCAGTAGTGCCAGGTCATGGTAACTGGCCAGGTGAAATACCTAAGGTTTATAGATGGCCATATGATTATAGTAAACCAGGATCTAAAGAAGACTTTATTCCACAACATATACCGTTTTCAATGACTCCAGAGTCTAACTTACCTCATGAGAATGAGATGATAAAGCTAGAAAAAGAAGAAGGAGTGAATGTGGTTGTTGTAGATGACAGAAAAGGACACTAATAAGAAAATGGGGCTGTTACACCGTTTCAGCCTCATTACTCTTGTGGCAATATACGTATTGATTCTGGTAGGAGGCATTGTACGTAGTACGGGCTCAGGTATGGGCTGTCCTGACTGGCCTAAATGTATGGGCAGATGGATACCCCCAACCGAGGAATCTCAGCTTCCTGCAAATTACAAGGAGTATTATTCAGGCAAACGTGCTGAGAAAAATTTAAAATTTGCTGGTTATTTAAGAGCTTTTGGCTTCGATGAATCGGCGGACAGGATTCTAAACGATGAATCTATTCTCATAGAGAGTGATTTTAATAAATATAAGACTTGGGTCGAGTATATAAATAGATTAACAGGTGTGGTAATAGGTTTTTGTATACTTATTACTTGTTTTTTCTCACTCAGGCTCTTCAAAGAAAGCAAAACGATAGCGATACTTGGAGTATTATCACTTGTATTGACCGTGTTTCAGGCTTGGTTTGGTTCTATTGTAGTATCTACAAATCTGGTTCCTTGGACCATAACGATACACATGTTTTTGGCAATACTAATGGTAGCCTTTCTTGTATATCTATATTTTGTTTCTGGAAAAAGAGTTAATATTAATTTAGCCGATAATAGTAGGACTAAATTGAAAGCGATATTAGTAGCTTGTATGGTTATAGGGGTAGTTCAAATATTTTTGGGTACTCAGGTAAGAGAAGCTATTGATTTGATAGCAGCCCAAATGGGGACTGCTAATAGACATAATTGGATTGGAGAGCTTGGAATGGAGTTCATTGTTCATAGAACATTTAGCTGGCTTGTATTGATATTACATGGCTTGTTGTTGTTTTATATGATGAAGAAGAATGTTATTTCAAAACTTGTTTATGCATTGTTGGGAGTGGTGTTTTTAAGTATATTCACAGGAATAGTGATGGCATACTTTGGCATACCTGCCTCTGTTCAGCCTGTACATTTACTGTTAGGTACTTTAATATTTGGATTAGAGTTCTTGTTGTTTTTACAGTTTTCTGTAAAAAGAGGGCATTAAGTGATTATTGATATGTTTGTAAATAGTTCTACATATAAAGTTAATCTGTTTGCTGAAAAAGCTAAAGGCTTGTTTGAGCTGCTTAAGTTCAGACTTTCTCTATTAGTTTCTTTCTCGTGCGGATTTGGATATGTGCTAGGAGCACAAGGTTCATTGAATTGGCAGAATTTGTTGGTTATATGCTTAGGAGGCTTTTTAGTATCCGGCGCATCAGTTACAATAAATCAAATTATAGAAAAGGATTTAGATAAGTTGATGTCAAGAACCATGAATAGACCTATTCCTACAGGAAGGGTTTCTATATCAGAAGCTGTGATTTTAAGCTTTTTCACTGCAGCAGCTGGCCTTTGGATCTTAAGTATTTATACTAATGGACTAACGGTTTGGCTATCCGTGGCATCAATGATACTGTATAGCTTTGTGTATACCCCTTTAAAAAGAGTAGGGCCGATAGCAGTATTTGTAGGAGCAATACCAGGTGCTTTGCCTCCACTACTTGGATGGACAGCAGCTACAGGCCAATTGAGTTACGAGGCAATTATAATATTTGGAATTCAATTTATATGGCAATTTCCTCATTTCTGGGCTATTGCATGGGTAGCTGACGAGGATTATAAGAAAGCAGGTTTTAAGCTTTTGCCGTCAGGAGGCAAGAAGGATATGAATACCGCTATACAGATTATGATTTATACCTTGTTTTTAATACCTCTTGGTTTGTTGCCAGCGAAATTTGGTATTACTGGAATAGATTCTGCAATAGTGGTAACGGTATCTGGAGTGTTATTTTTAGCTCAAACATTTTCTCACATGCGTCATGGAAATAGAAAGTCAGCATTGAGAATAATGTTTGGTTCGTTTTTGTATTTACCAATAGTGCAAATAGCATATTTGCTGGATAAATTGTAAGATAGATGGAGATGACGAGTGATTTTAAGATAATAGAAGAACCGAAAAAAACGCTGTCAATGCATCCTCAAAAGTTTGCATTGTGGCTGTTCATGATTACGGTGGTAATGGTTTTTGCAGCACTTACTAGTGCTTATATAGTAAGACAAGCGGAAGGAAACTGGCTTGTATTTGAGTTACCACAAACATTTTGGTATTCTACAGCATTAATAGCGGTGAGTAGTATTACCATGCACTGGGCTTATTTAGCAGCCAAGAAGGATAATCTGGATATGGTTAAAGTAGCTATAATTATTACGACTATTTTGGGTCTATTATTTACTGCTGCTCAGTATCACGGATGGAAAGTATTAGCAGAAGAGGGATATCACTTTGTGGGAAATAATGTTTCTGTATCCTTTCTAATTGTATTAGTAGGGTTGCATGTAGTGCACCTAGTAAGTGGTATGATCGTTCTGCTAGTATCGTTAGTATCAACTTTTAAGTACAAGGTACATTCTAAAAATTTAAATAGGTTACAAATGTGTATGACCTATTGGCATTTTTTAGGAGGCCTATGGATTTATTTATTTATATTTTTATTATTGAATCATAATTAGAGATTTAAAGTATCATTATGTCAACTACCACACAGACAATTGATGGCCCAAAGAGGAGTATTTGGGATGGCGGGCAGTCACCGTTTAAGGCAAGTTATGGAAAACTCATGATGTGGTTTTTCTTACTGTCAGACGCATTTACCTTTTCTGCTTTGCTTATAACCTACGGAATGGTAAGGTCAGCTCATAAGGCATACCCTGGAGATATGGCAGACTTTACTTTTTCTAACGAATACTGGCCAGTACCTGAAAAAGTTTTTAATGCGGTTCCATTTTTACATGGTTACGATTTGCCGCTAGTATTTGTAGGAATTATGACCTTTATCCTGATTATGAGTAGTGTTACTATGGTGTTAGGCGTAGAAGCTGGCCATAGAATGGATAGAAAGGCTGTTGAAAAATGGATGCTTTGGACTATAATAGGTGGTTTAGTGTTCTTAGGTTGTCAAGCTTGGGAGTGGACTCACTATATAGTAGGAACAGATTCTGGTACTGCTATGAAGTTTTTGGTTAATGGTTCTTGGGTAGAAAAAACTATTTTTGGAGCGAACTTAAGCGTTAATCAATATGGACCGACTGATTTTGCAGACTTTTTCTTCTTTATTACAGGATTCCACGGTACTCACGTATTTAGTGGTGTGGTTTTAAACTTTTTGATTTATTACAATACTATAAAAGGAGTATATGATAAAAGAGGAAGTTACGAAATGGTGGAGAAGGTAGGTCTTTACTGGCACTTTGTAGACCTTGTATGGGTTTTTGTATTCACATTCTTTTATCTGGTTTAAGCTTTAAAAATATTTAAATATGCACGCAGAAGAAACATCACACGTTCAGGTACAACCTGCTGATAAGAAGAAAATCCAAAAGATTTGGAAAACAGCAGGAATACTGGCCCTGATTACAATATTAGAATTTATTATAGCTTTTACGATTCCTTTGGAGATGGCCACTTTAAGGATAGCTATATTCGTAGCTATGACGATTGTTAAGGCCTTTTACATTGTATCTGAGTTTATGCACCTCAAGTATGAAACTAAATCATTAATATGGTCAATTATCATCCCTCTTATTTTTGTAGTGTGGATGCTGATAGCTTTCTTATATGAAGGTACTGCCATTTTTGATGTCAGATATTTAAACTAGAGTAATAAAAAATATTTAGAATGATAAGGCTAGTGGTAATTTACCCTAGCCTTATTTTATATTATAGCTTTATGAGCAGATTTATTAAAATTACTTTTCTCATTATTACCTTAGCTATTCCGGTGTTTATATTCTTGTTTTTGAAGATGTTTGGTAAAAACGAGTTTGATATTCCTTTATATTATCAGGATGAGGGAAGTATAAGTACCTGTGACAAGGCTAAGTCTCCTTTTTATTTGTCAGACTCATTATTTGTAGAGGGAAAGGGCCAGTTAGCCTTTCTATTTGAAAATGGCATAAGTGATAAAACTGAATTGACTAATCAAATTAATAGGTTAAAAGATAGTTTTAAAGAACAAATGCCGAACTTTGTGGTATATGCTAATGCTCCATTGGAACTTGAAGACACCGAAATTACGGTTGTAAAAAATGAATTCATGTCTTTTATACAATGTGGGTATTTGACAGATCAATCGAATCAGTATGTACTAGTAGATAGCCAACGGAGAATACGAGGTTATTATGGTACTGATTTAGATGAGCAAGACAGACTAATAGTGGAATTAAAGATTTTAAATGAAAACGGAGACAATTAATAAAGAGGTAAAGTATAAAAAGTTAATTGTGGCTTTGTCTATTGTTATTCCTGTAGCAGTAGCGGTTTTGTTCAAGGTTAAAATTGAAGGATACGATTTTTCTTTTTTACCCCCAATTTATGCAAGTATTAATGGCTTGACAGCATTAGTGCTTATTGCAGGGTTGGTTGCAATAAAGCAAAGGAATATTAAGCTTCATGAATCCTTAATGAAAGTATCCATAGGTCTTTCTGCCTCTTTTTTGGTTATGTATGTAGCATATCATATGACCAGTGATTCTACGGCCTTCGGTGGAGAAGGAATGATCAAGTATATTTATTACTTCATATTGATTACTCATATTTTACTTTCGGTAGCTGTTATTCCATTGGTATTGTTCACTTTTGTAAGAGCGTTATCTGCACGATTTGATGCTCATAGGAGATTGGCTAGAATCACTTATCCTATATGGCTATATGTAGCTATTACGGGTGTAGTAGTGTATGTAATGATTAGCCCTTATTACACGTAAACTCTTTTTAATCTAGATCTGTTATGTTTTTGATGAATAAGATGATTAAATATTTAGCACTTCCCTGTCTTATGTTATTGACCAGTATAATACCTGCAGCAGCTCAATGCGCTATGTGTAGAGCGACCGTGGAGAATAATGTTAGTAATGGCGAAATTGGCATAGGGGCGGGCTTAAACTTCGGTATATTGTATCTGTTTGTAATGCCTTATATTCTTATTTCTGTGGTGGGATATTTTTGGTATAAAAGAAGTAAAGCAAATGCAAAGGCTGAAGCAAATAAAAGACATGTGGCATTTTAGATGTCATTGAAATTTTTATATTAAAAGAAGGTTTATTTAAGCCTTCTTTTTTTGTTTTAGTATCATTCATTAACTAGACTTTCAGCTTAATACGCTAATTGATAGTAAATGCGTTATATTTAAGTGTTAGCAAAGAATTTCTAATCATTTGTTTATAAGGTTAAAATACCCCCTTTTGGTATCTGCATTGTGCTGTTTTTGCATAAGTGCAACGCTATATTTCTTTTTTGGTAGGGCTGATATTCAGCTTGATGATCATATCAATCAAATAGAGGAGAACTTGGAGTCCGAGGTACTGGACTTGCAACGGGAGGTGGTGCCTATTTTGGCCACTTTGGAGCAGGAGGATGAGCTTTTGTTTACTGAAATGCCTGTGGGCAAGCATGCATTTTACGTTTTTAATGCAGGTAGATTGGTCTATTGGTCAGATTACCGATATGTACCGGAATACAGACAGCTAAGAGGAGATTATACCTACAAGCTTATCAGTACTTTGCGTAAGAAATACCTTTCTAGAAAATGGCAAATACAGAATAGTGATTATGAAATTTACGGCATAATCATGCTACATAGTTCTTATAAAATAGATAATAATTATGTGCATTCGGGTTTTAATACTGATATCTTCTCTAGTGAGCAATTAGATATTTTAGACCGGGTAGACCAGCGAGGAACAGGCGTATATTTAAATGATAAAGAATGTTTGTTTAGGGTTATACTTGATGATGATTACTCAGCCCCTCAAACGTCATTAAATTATATCATTACTATTTTATTTGTATTTGGATGTGTATTTTTAGTGTTTTTTGCTTTATCACTGAGCTGGTATATAAAGGCAAAAGGATATCCTTATAAAGCTTTGCTGATATTGGCAACTTTGCTTGTTTTGTTAAGAGGTTTTATGTTATTCATGAATTTTCCTCAACGAATGGTTGATCTTGAATTATTTGATTCTAGAAATTTTGCATCTTCAAGCATTAATGCTTCTTTCGGAGATTTATTGCTAAACCTGTTATTTCTTTTTATAATTTCACTGTACTGCTATTTCAGTTATTATGAATTAGATATTATTACTAGAATAAAATCACTGAGTAACGGAGTAAGGCTAACGGCCATGGTGTTATTTGCTAGCTTCGTATTGCTAGTATTTCATTTTCAATACTTAGTTTTTCAAACCATATACCATAATTCTCAGGTAAGCTTTGATATAAATCAAGGGGTTAATTTTGACATCCAGAGAACAACCGTTTTCTTGATTTTTGTTATTGGAGCATCTATCACTTTCTTGCTTTATCATGTAGCGTATAAATATATTTTATCTTTGTGTAAAGGCAAGAAGGAATTGTTTGTATGCTTTTCGGTAGGTGTCTTTTTATTTGCTGTGGTAAATATTTTGCTAGGGCAGCTTTTTATCTATAGCTTGTCTATAGGTGTAGTTTTATTTTTGGTGTTAGTGTTTACAGGCCTGCCCTCTTATGCTGTAAAACTAAGTTATAATACCTTTCTTTATTTCTTCACTTTTCTTATAGCATCTGCTATTATCGGAGCTTTGGCTATTTATAATTTTGAAAATGAACAAGAGACGGAGAGAAAGCTGAAATTTGCCAATCAATTTCTAATTGAAAATGACAACCTAGCGGAGTACCTGCTTTCAGAAGTTAATTTTAGTGTAAGAGAAGACTTATTCATTCAAGGTCGTCTTTCTAGTCCATTTCTGTCTAAGGAAGTGGTGAAATCCAAAATTAGACAGGTGTATCTGGGAAGCTATTTTGATAAGTATGATGTTCAGATCTATTTATACAATGCTAACGGAAATCCTTTTGAACCATATGAAACGCCTCTCAGCCCCGAAGAGGTTGACAGGTTGAATGTAGAGGAGTATAAGACAGGGTATGAAGGAATATACTTCATTAATCGGCTGGGGTTGAATGCTTCAAAAAGATATGTTGATTTTATAGAAGTGAAGAAGAGAGGTGTAGTGGTGGGTTACATTGTCATTAACCTAAATCTGAAAAGAATTATCCCGGATAACGTATATCCAGAACTATTAGTAGACAACAGATTTCTATCGCCTTATCAAAATTCTAATTATAGCTACGCCGTGTTTTCACAGGATGAAATTACTTACCATTCAGGTGATTTTAACTACATTACTGATTTTGAGACTGAGTTTTTAAAGGACAAAGATCTTTTTGAGGGTGGTTTTTCTTATGCAGGGTTTAGGCACCTGGCCATTAGAGATAATCAGGGAAGAATTATTGTGATCAGCTCTAATAATCATCCTTCATCAGATATTTTCAGTAACTTCTCTTTTTTGTTCCTTTTGCAGGTATTTACGCTAATACTTATTATGGTATGCTTTGCCATTTATTTCAGTTTTCAGAGAATCACTCTTAATTATTCAGCCAGAATACAGTTATATCTCAATGCTGCTTTTTTTCTTCCTCTTATTGCAGTAAGTATTACAACATTGAGTGTTATTAATTCATCCTTTAAAAAGGAAGTAAATGAGGAGTATTACAGAAAGGCCGAAAGTATAAGTAATAACCTTAGCGATGAGCTTAATAACTATATTGCAAGTTTAGGCTCTGATAAAGATGATTTGAGAGGTAAACTCTCAGAAGTGTCAAAATATGCGGGCGTAGACGTCAACCTTTTTAGTACCTGGGGAAAACTTTTAGGAAGCAGTCAACCTTTAATTTATGAGAATGATTTGCTCTCACAGTATATTAACCCAAGAGCAATTGCTAAGATTAAAGAGCAAGGGGAGAATGCTTATGTTACCAGGGAATCGGTAGGTAAGCTGAATTTTAACAGTACTTTTTATGCCATTAAATCTTTTGAAAGTGGCAAGCTTATAGGTATTTTGAGTATTCCTTTCTTTCAGTCTGAGTACACCATTCAGCAAAATCAGGTAGAGGTGCTTACCAATATAATGAATATATTTTCGGTTATCTTTATCATATTTTTGTTAGTATCATATCTGGCCGCTAAGTGGCTCACTTTTCCATTAGTACTTATTACTCAAAAGCTAAAAAAGACTACATTAACGGGCTTCAATGAGCCTCTCACATGGAAGTCTGACGATGAAATAGGTCTGATGGTGAGTGAATATAACCGTATGCTAGTCAATTTAGAAGAAAGTAAAAAGGCATTGGCTAGAACAGAAAAGGAATCAGCCTGGAGAGAGATAGCGCAGCAAGTGGCTCATGAGATTAAAAATCCTTTAACTCCTATGAAGCTTACTCTACAGCACCTGAGTCGTAGGCTCGAGGGTACTTTGCAGCAAGATGCTTTTGAGAAGCCCCTGAAAAGCTTATTAGTACAGGTGGATACACTCAATGATATTGCCTCATCTTTTAGCTCATTTGCAAAAATGCCTATTCCAGAAAATGAGATATATGAATTAGCAAAAGTGGTGAAGCAGACCGTAGACTTGTTGGGAAATACTGAAAATACTACCATAAGCTTAGAAATGCCCAGCCAGGAAGTATATACACGTGGCGATGAACAGCTCATGGGGCGCATTATTTCTAATATAATTATTAATGCTATACAGGCTTGTGAGGAGCATGATATCACTATATTGATCCAGCTTACTATTTTGAGCAAGCAAAAGGCGTTATTAGAAATAAAGGATAATGGGCCTGGAATAGACGAAGACATACATAACAAAATTTTTATACCTAACTTCAGCACCAAGGAAACAGGCTCCGGCATAGGACTAGCCATAGCGAAACATGGGGTGGAGCACGCTGGAGGTAAGATTTGGTTCGAAACTGAACAAAATTCTGGCACTTCCTTTTTTATAGAACTCCCTATTGTTAATGATTCTATATGAGGCATTTAAAGTGCTGTAGGCTTACATAATCATGAGTTTTAGAATGAATAATGATATGCGTAGGATATAATTAATATCCTTTTGTGTAAAAAATATTATATTCTATAAGAATATTTTTTTTTGTTATGAATGTCTTAAAATGAGAGGGTTGAAGCTTACAGTTCTTATGATCAGCCTATTTTTAACAAGGTGTCTTTTTGCACAGGATATAAATCAAAGATGTAAATGGGTTAAAACTTTTAATGAGCCTTTTAATATAGATACACTTACATTGTCTCCCAATTCTATATTTCTCAATGAGGTTGATAATACCGAAGTGAGTGTATATTATGATTTTGCTTCGGGAAAAGCTACTGTTGACACTGATCAGAAGCTTGATTCGATCCAGGTTTGTTATTCTGTATTACCTTTTAATCTTAGCACGAAGTATTATCATCGCAGTCTGGATGTATATGATTCTAACGCTATTTTTAAAGACCCTGTTAAGGAGGATGTGTTTATGCGGCGTGAGCAGTTATTTGCTTCAGAAGGAATTAATAAAAGTGGTAGCATAAGCAGGGGCATATCTTTTGGAAGTAATCAGGATGTGTTTGTTAATTCTACCTTAAACCTTAATCTGGAAGGAAAACTAACAGAGGATCTAAACATAAGGGCGGCCATAACTGATCAGAACGTACCTTTTCAGCCTGAGGGTAATACACAGCAACTGCAAGACTTTGACAATGTATTCATACAAGTTTATAATGATAAATTCTCTGTAACCGGTGGAGATGTAGTATTGAAAAATCGATCATCTTATTTTTTAAAATATTATAAAAATGTTCAAGGAGGCTTAGCGGAAGTAAATTATAATTTAGGCAAATCGGAACTATCTAATTCGTTAGGTATTTCTGTAGCTAAAGGGAAGTTTAACTCAGTACAGATTAAGCCTTTGGAGGGGGTGCAGGGCCCGTATAGGGTTCCAGGTCCTTCAGGGCAGAATTTCATTATTATATTGGCTAATTCAGAAAAAGTATTTCTCGATGGTAAGCAGCTCTCAAGGGGCTATAATAATGATTATGTAATTGATTATAATAGTGCAGAGATCACCTTTACCAATAAAGTATTGATAACTCAGTTTTCCAGAATTCGCGTCGATTATGAATATTCTGATCAGAATTATGGAAGAACCATTGTTACGGCAAGTCATTACCAGAATAGTAATAAATTTGGCTTTTTTGTCAATTATTATAGTGAAAAGGATAACAAGAATAGGCCTTTATTAGTAGATCTTACTACTGAAGATAAGCAATTGCTAAGTGAAGTAGGAGATAGGATAGATGAAGCTGTCATCTCTGGAGTTGATAGCTTAGGTTTCAGTCAGGACCGAGTGCTGTATCAGCAAAAAGATACGATTGATAATGATGGTACAAGACATCGGATTTATAAATATAGTACAGATTCAGATGAAGCCTTTTATCAGGTGGTTTTTAGTGATATGGGGCTGGGTAATGGTAATTATGTTTATGAAAGAAGTACCGCTAACGGTAGAGTTTATATGTGGGTTTCTCCGCAAGGGGGTGTTCCACAGGGGCAGTATGAACCTGTGCAGCAAATAGCTCCACCTAATAAAAAACAAATGACCAATATAGGAGCAACTTATGCTCTTTCTAAAAACGAATCATTATATGTAGAAATGGCCTTTTCAGATCAGGATCTGAATTTGTACTCTGAAATTGATAATGAAGATAATAATGGGTTTGCCATCAAAACAGGATTGAAGAGCGAAAAAAGAAAAGTGAGTTTTTTGAAAGATTATCTTTTCAATAGCCAAGTGGAATTTGAATTTGATGATCAGGATTTCGTGCCTATCGATAGGTTTAGGTATATTGAATATGACCGCGACTGGGGCTATGATCCTAATGTGCAAATTGCCGATTATGATGATTTCATCACCAATGCTTCTTTGGGTATAAGAAAAGACTCAGACAATGGTTTAGATTACACTGTTACTTATAGAAGAAGGGGGTTGCAAGTAGATGGCTTTCAGCAAAAAGGAGCATTTGACAAGACTTTAGGTAATTTCCAATTAAGGAGTAATTTATTCTGGCTCAATAGTGAGCAAGACTCTATAAACATTTCCTGGAAGCGGCTGGAAGGAGACTTATCTTATACTACCAAATGGGTAATTCCTGGGTATCAGTATAGTATAGATCATAATTTGAATAGTTTTAATAAGCAGGATTCTCTAGTAAGTACGGCTATGTATTTTAACTCTCATGCCTTTTATTTGAAAAACATACCTGACTCCAAATTGGAATTCTTGCTTCAGCATGATTATAGGAAGGATAAGAATATAGAGGAAGGAAGTCTCAATGATTATACAACCTCTAATACTAGCAGACTTTCCCTGGCTAGAGATTTTAAAAATCATAGAATTGGGCTGCTATTTACTTATCGCAAATTGGCTTATGATCAAACCGATGAGTTGGAAGAAACGGTAGCAGGTAGATTAGATTTACAAAATAATTTTTTCAAGAGACACATTATTTCTAACCTTACTTATGCCCTTGCTAATAGCCAAGAGCCTAGAAAGGAATTTGTATATGTAAAGGTGCCTACGGGAGAAGGAACATACACCTGGAGAGATCTTAATGATGATGGTGTGCAGGATCTTGATGAGTTTTTTGAAGCTATAAATCTGGATGAGAGAAATTATGTAAGAATCTTTACGCTTACAAATGATTTTATTACCGCCTTTCAAAATACACTCACTTACCGCGTTAGTTTACAAATGCCTCGTGATTGGAAGAATGAACATGGATGGAAGCAGTTTCTGAGTAGATTTTCAAATAATACCTCGTGGGCAGCTGATGTAAAAACTACTGATCGATCTATAGATAGTCGTTTGTTGGGGTTTATGAAATCCATAGAAGAAAGTGAGGTGATAACGGAGAAGAATGTGCTAAGGACTACCTTTTTCTACAATCGGGCTAATGTTAAGTACGGAGGAGATTTTAGTTTTTATAGGGCCAATCAAAAGCAGCTACTTACAGGAGGTTTTGAGGCTAGAGATGTAGATGAATATACATTGAACGGTAGAGTGAATTTTTCCAGGCAGTATAACTTGAAGGTTAGCCTTAAGCAAGGGGAGAAGGATGTGAATTCTGATTTTTTAAATGGTAGAAATTACTTAATTGTAAGTCAGGCAGTATCTCCGGAGATATCTTGGCAGCCTAAGGGAAATTTTAGATTGTCATTAGAGTTTAATTATGAAGAGAAAAATAATACATTAGCCTTAGAGTCCATTGAAAATGCTTTTATACATGAAGCAGGACTGAATATTAAACTTAATAAGGCTGCTAGTAGTACTTTTAGTACTCAAATTAAAGTGGTAAATATAGATTTCAATGGAGAAGAGAATAGCCCGGTGGGGTACGATATGCTTAATGCGCTAAGGCCAGGTGAAAATTTCACATGGACTGTAAACTGGCAACAGAAAGTAGCTTCTGGGCTCCAACTTAACCTGAGTTATAACGGTCGCAAATCAGAGGAAAGTGATGTTATTCATGTAGGAAGGGTGCAGGTAAGTGCTCTTTTTTGAGAACATGATGAGGTTAACCAAACTGAGCGGTTAACCTTTTTTAAGCTTTCTCATCACTTTATTGGCAAACACAAAATCATCAAATTCTTTCACGTTAGAATCCATGATATTGTTCTTGTTACCCTCCCAGAGTTTTTTACCCTTGTAAAGGAACATGATCTTTTCTCCAATCCCCATAACGGAGTTCATATCGTGGGTTACTACTACCGTGGTTATGTTAGATTCTTCTGTAAGTTCCAGAATGAGGTCATCTATCAGGATAGACGTTTGAGGATCTAAGCCAGAGTTAGGTTCGTCACAAAATAGATAGTTAGAATCATTTACAATGGCCCGGGCTATGCCTACACGCTTTTGCATCCCACCACTAATTTCAGAAGGCATTTTTTGATTTTGTCCTGCCAAACCTACTCTTTCAAGAGCAGAATTTACCCTATCCAGTTTTTCCCCTTTAGGCATTTTGGTGAGCACATCTAAAGGAAACATCACATTTTGCTCCACCGTTTTAGAGTCAAACAAAGCACCGCCTTGAAAAAGCATGCCTATTTGTCTTCTTATTTCTGTTTTAGTGTCGCGGTTAGCATTAGTTAATTCATGCTCATCATAATGGATATGACCTTCATCAGGTGCAATTAGCCCTACTATGCATTTTAATAAAACACTCTTTCCTGTTCCGCTGGAGCCAATGATCAAATTAGGCTTCCCTCTTTCAAAAACTCCACTTATCCCTTTCAGTATTTCCTTATCTCCGAAAGACTTTTTTATATTCTCTATCTTGATCATATTACAATAATAATTGGGCTAACAGATAATCTGCCAAAAGAATAGCTATAACACTTTGGGTTACAGCGGCTGTGCTGGCTTGCCCCACTTCTACAGCTCCACCTGTGGTAAAATAACCTTTAAATGAAGAGATAGAAGATACTAAAAAAGCAAAAGCAAATGATTTAATAAGTGCGAAGGTTACTGTGTATTCATTAAAATCGAAACGTATTCCCTGAATATATTCGGTAGGAGTAATCACATTAGTAAGCACGCCTGCCAGATAACCCCCTACCATAGCTAATAAACCAGCTATGATTACCAGCATCGGGTACATCAATACGGCGGCCACTATTTTAGGTAGTACCAAATAAGAGGATGAATTAATTCCCATTACTTCAAGAGCATCTATCTGCTCTGATATTCTCATGGTTCCAAGCCCACTGGCCATGCTTGAACCTACTTTTCCTGCAAATATTACTCCTATAATAGTAGGTGCTAGTTCCAAAATGGTCATATCTCGTACTACCAAGGCTATAACATAATTAGGAATAAGAGGGCTTACCAAATTATAGGCCGTTTGGATGGTAGTAACAGCCCCAATGAAGAAAGCAACCAAAGCAACTAAAAACACAGAATTGATACCTATAGAGATACACTCCTCCATGGTGAGTTTAAAGTACGTCTTGAATGATTCTCTATTTACCAAGAGTGAACCTAAAAAAATAAAATACCTACCTATTGTTTCCATTAAATCTGATAAATTCTCGCTGTCAAGGAGTTAAATTTTATACCTTTATCCCGCTAAAGCCGAAAAGATACTAATATTATCAATAAGGACGTGGCTTTAAAATTGTTTTGACAAAAATAAGTAAAGATTTATAAGTGATATGACCAAAACGGCAATAATAACGGGAGGAACTAAAGGAATAGGTAAATCATTGGTTAGACTTTTTGCTTCAAAAGGATTTAACATAGGCGTTTGTTCCAGAAATTTAGAAGAGCTACATGTGTTAAAAGATGAAATATGTCAAGAGTTTGATATTGAAATGTATGTCATGCGAGCTGACCTTTCAGACAGGGCTGAAGTAGAGTATTTTGTTAAATATATAAAGGAGCATACCAAGGAAATAGATGTTCTCATTAATAATGCAGGCTTATTCATACCAGGACAGGTGCATAATGAAAAAGACGGTGCTTTGGAGAGCATGATAGAAACCAACCTTTACAGTGCTTATCACCTTACTCGTGGCTTTGTAGGTGCTATGAAAAAGAGAAAATCAGGTCATATTTTCAATATGTGCTCTACTGCTTCTATCACTCCGTATGTAAATGGAGGTTCTTATGGTATCTCGAAATTTGCTTTGCTCGGCATGACTAAGGTGTTAAGAGAGGAAATGAAAGAATTTGGCGTTCGTGTAACTGCAGTAATGCCAGGAGCTACGCTTACAGCCAGCTGGGAAGGAACGGATTTGCCAGAATCGCGATTCATGGATCCTGATGACGTGGCTGATACTATTTGGAATGCATATGAAATGTCTGATAGAACAGTGATAGAAGAGATTTTAATGCGCCCTCAATTAGGAGATATTTAATAACATTATTGAAGTTCCTTTTTAATCATTCATTAACGGTAACTAATGGGTGAAATCCCTGTTAACAGTTACCTTTGTGTGTAGAATTTTGAGCATTATGGTGGATTCAGAAATTATTAAAACGAAGAAATATTGTAATAGCCTGGTTTCTTACTCTCGCAGGCTTTCCAGAGAGGTGTTTGTAGGAGACGTGCCTATGGGCGCCCATAACCCTATTCGTGTGCAGTCTATGACCACAGTAGATACTATGGACACTATGGGTAGTGTAGAGCAAGTGCTGAGAATGGTAGAAGCTGGTTGCGAATATGTAAGAATTACAGCCCCCAGTATTAAAGAAGCTCAAAATCTTGAGAATATTAAAAAGGAATTGCGGGCCAGAGGATGCAATGTGCCTTTAGTGGCTGACATCCATTTTACCCCTAATGCTGCCGAGCTGGCAGCGCGTATAGTAGAGAAGGTAAGGATAAATCCGGGTAATTATGCTGATAAGAAGAAGTTTGAGCAAATAGAGTATACCGATGATTCTTATAATGCTGAGCTGGATCGTATAAGAGAGAAGTTCACTCCATTGGTGAATATTTGCAAAGAATATGGCACAGCCATGCGCATAGGTACTAACCACGGGTCACTCTCAGATAGAATAATGAGCCGATACGGCGATACTCCGTTAGGAATGGTAGAGTCTGCCTTGGAGTTTTTAAGGATTTGCGATGATCTTAATTACCATGACATAGTCCTTTCTATGAAGGCCAGCAACACACAGATAATGGTAGAAGCCTACCGTTTGTTGGTGAATAAGCTCAATGAAGAAGGTCTGCAACCTTACCCACTTCATCTGGGAGTAACTGAAGCTGGAGAAGGCGAAGATGGTAGAATAAAAAGTGCAGTAGGTATAGGCCTGTTGTTAGAAGATGGCCTTGGTGATACGGTAAGGGTGTCTCTCACAGAAGAGCCTGAAGCTGAGGCACCGGTAGCTCAGGTGATGGTAGATCGGTATGAAGACCGTCAGCCGCACAATGCAATAGCAGCGATTAACGAGAACCCTATTGATCCTTTTCAGTATGCACGTAGAGAAACCGCTGAAGTAGTGAATATAGGAGGGCAGAATGTACCCCGTGTGATCGCTGACTTTAGCCATGTAGAAGTGCAGGATTATAAGGATTTAAGAAGTATAGGTCATTTTTATCTTCCGGAACCGGATAAGTGGAGAATGAATGATCTCGGAGCAGATTACATTTACTCTGGCAGTAAGCCCATACCCTTTATGCTTCCTAATGGTTTGAAAGAAATTATAGATTTTGAAGCATGGAAACCACTGCAACAAGATCAGAATAAGGTGCCTCTGTTTAAAGTGAAAGAGTATTTAGATATGGATCTTAAGCATGAGCAATTGAATTTTGTTCAGTTATCTCTCACTGACCTCAATGCATCTGTCATTCATGAACTTCAGCATGATGCCACCGTGGTGCTGGTAATTGAAACTACTAATAAACATGGTTTAGCAGAACAAAGAAGAGCCGTTTTTGAGCTCATTAATAAAAAGCTGCCAACCCCGGTTATCTTCAAAAGAACTTATGGAGATTTATCAGAAGATGAGCTTCAAATATACTCTGCCACTGATCTTGGGGGCTTGTTAGTAGATGGCCTTGGAGATGGAGTGATGCTGGGCATGGATAAGCAAATAAAATCCCTGACCAAAGATGAAGTGCTTCCTCAAGTAGAAAAGTTGAATAATATCGCCTTTGGTATATTACAGGCCGCTCGCACTCGAATGACCAAGACGGAATATATCTCCTGCCCTTCATGTGGTAGAACCTTGTTTGATCTACAAGAAACCACTGCTATGATCCGTAAGCGTACTGATCATTTGAAAGGGGTGAAAATTGGGATCATGGGTTGTATTGTAAATGGCCCTGGTGAAATGGCGGATGCTGATTATGGCTACGTCGGTTCAGGCAAAGGAAAAATCACCTTGTATAAGGGCCAGGAAGTAATGAAGAGAGGTGTGCCTTCAGAAAATGCTGTGGATGAGCTGATAGAAATAATTAGGGAAGACGGGAACTGGATAGAAAAGGAATAAGGTTAATAGCTAAAAAAGAATGCTATGTCACAAGACAATAACAATAAAAGAAACTCATTAAAAGAGTACTTTCAATTAGGAGAAGTGTTTGGGTATTTTTTCAGGGGTAGAGATAAGTCCAGACCGGCTAATTTTAGCCTTAAAATGATGCATGGGGTAAATAAAATATCTATTATCATTTTTTTGATCGCGCTTATAATATTAATTACCAGGCATATTTTTTGACACATCTACTGAATGAACATCGAGTGGTTTCGTGATTATTGTCTTTCTATGAAAGGTGTAACAGAAGAGTTCCCCTTTGGAGAACAGACACTGGTGTTCAAAGTAATGGGCAAAGTATTTGCTTTAACAGATGTAGATCTTTTTGCAGGAATAAACTTGAAGTGTGATCCTGAACGGGCTGTTTTGCTTAGAGAGGAGTACGATGCCATTAAGTCAGGGTATCATATGAGTAAGAAACACTGGAATACCCTGGAAATGGATGGTACTCTGTCCGATAACCTTGTGAAGCAGTTGATTGACCATTCATATGACCTTGTAGTGAAGGGGTTAAGTAAAAAAGCCAAAGAAGATCTTAATAAAATAGCTTAAATAGTTGTTATAACTTAGTATTTTTGCATTTTGTTTTAAGTTGTAATTTTTTAAAACTACCTTAGAACTTGGGTAAGACATATGCGAAGTGAGCTGAAATAGCGCTAACTGACCGGGTCACTTTATTGTTTGCATGGTAAAAATTCATCACCTTATAATAGGTATACTTCTCTTCTGTTGTATTCAGGCGTGTACGCAGCGATCTATCTGTCCTGCTTACCAAAGCGCGTTTATACATGACGAAGAAGCACTACGAAGGCACTTCAGTTACTTTGCTGAAGATTCTACGCCTAAGGTGGTGGAAGCGAATAAGGATCGCTTTCTTATCATAGAACCCATGTCTTATAAGAAAAAAATCCGTAGCATGCAGACTGTGGCTATGGAAGATGTATACCCGCAAGAAGAAGATTCACTGGAGTTTGACGATGAATTTTATCTAGCAGAGAGGGAAGGGTACGACTCTACTGCAGTCATTTCTGTAGATACCTTGGCGCTTTCGCCATTGGATAGTGCTTATAAAATATCAATTAAAAAGGAGACTTTCAACATCGAGCAGGAGCTCTATCTGTGGTACTTGAAAGATTACATTGTATATCCTGATACGCGTTTACAAATGGAAGCCAACGCCGAGGCGAATGGTAAGAGTGAAAAGAAGAAGGGCTTCTTCAAAAGACTTTTTGGTAAAAAGAAAAATAAATCTGACTCTACTCAGTTTGATGTTGAAACCTCAGCTACAGAGCTCGACGGGAAGAAAAAGAAAAAGGGCTTTTTAGGAGGCTTGTTTAAGAAGAAGAAAAAAGATGAGGCCACGGAAGAGGATCTTATAAAAGAGGAAGAAGAGGAGGAAGATTTAGAGCCTGATCTAGATATTAACCAAGACGATTTTTAGACTTATCAATGAAAGGAAAATTTCAATTTCCTACACCATACACCGTACTGATCATAGTGATTGTACTATGTGCAGGAGCTACCTGGCTGCTGCCTTCCGGTAGTTATGATAAACTCACTTACAGCGCTGATAGTGATGAATTTGTAATTCATTCTTTGAATACCACACAGGTAGTGCCGGCAAACCAGAATGCCCTTATTTCATTAGGTATACCCATTCAGCTAGAGAAATTTCGAAATGGCAGCATAAAAAAGCCGATATCTATTCCTAATAGCTATAAAAAGGTGGAGGGTACTCCTCAAGGTTTTAAAGAAGTTTTATTTGCACCTATAAGAGGTATTTATGAGGTAGTAGATATAATGCTCTTTGTTTTAGTGTTGGGCGGTTTTATAGGTGTTTTTAATCATTCAGGTGCCTTTGATAAAGGAATTGCATTATTAGCTCAAAGATTAAAGGGGAGAGAAGGTATACTTATAATCGTAGTCACTTCTCTGGTGGCAGTAGGAGGTACTACCTTTGGAATGGCAGAAGAAACTTTTGCCTTTTATCCTTTTTTAATACCTGTTTTTATTGCTGCCGGCTATGATTTATTGGTGCCTGTGGCTGTTATTTTTATTGGTTCATCCATAGGTAATATGGGGGCTGTTATTAATCCTTTTTCCACTATAATAGCTTCTGATGCTGCAGGTGTAAGTTGGACTATAGGCTTTTTCAGTCGTTTGGCTATGCTTTTAGTGGGTACGGCAATATGTGTGGCCTATGTTTTGAGGTATGCGAAAAAAGTAAAGAAGAACCCCGCTGTATCTTTGGTGTCAATGAAAAATGTTGATTCGCAGGCAGGAAGTGCAGCAGTACAAGCACCTATTGATGGATTAAAGACGTCTACTAAAGTCCTATTCGCCTTATTTGCACTCAGTTTTGCTGTAATGATATATGGTGTGGCTCGCTTAAATTGGTGGTTTGAAGAAATGACAGCCTTGTTTTTAGTGGCATCTATTTTAATAGGATTGATACAAAGAATTAATGAAAGAGCCTTTGTTGATGTGTTTATAACTGGTGCAAAGGAGCTGCTAGGGGTATCTTTCATAGTAGGGATAGCAAGAGGAGTAACCTTCATTTTGAATGATGGGCATATTAGCGATACCATTCTTTTTTATGCTACTAAGGCAGTAGACGGTATGCCATCTATGGTATTTATGCCCGCGCTGATGCTTGTATTCTTTGTGCTTACACTGTTCATCAGCTCTACTTCTGGTTTAGCCGTAGTCAGTATGCCTATATTAAGTGCTCTTGGTCCTGTAGTAGGGGTGCCTCAGGAAGAAATAGTAAATGCCTACCTTTTTGGATGTGGTTTAATGACTTTTATTACACCTACAGGTCTGGTGCTGCCATCCTTAGCCATGGTGAATGTGAATTATAATACATGGCTAAAGTTTATATGGCCTCTCTTAATAATATTAGCTGTAGTAGCAGTTATTATATTGTGGTTAGGGGTTGTTTTTTAACCCTCTAACCAGTCATTGTGTTGCTCTTCTACTCTTATGAAAGTGGTTCGCTTAGTAAGTTCTTTCAGTTGCTTGGCACCCACATAAGTGCAGGTAGAGCGTATACCTCCTAGTATATCCGTCACCGTGTCTTTTACTAAACCCTTGTATGGTATTTTAACAGTTTTTCCTTCAGAGGCCCGATATTCTGCCACGCCTCCTACATGTTTGTTCATAGCTGTTTCAGAACTCATACCATAGAAAAGTTTATATTTCTCTCCATTTTCCTCTATGAGTTCACCTCCGCTTTCTTCATGTCCGGCCAGCATGCCTCCAAGCATTACAAAGTCAGCCCCTGCACCAAATGCTTTAGCTACGTCGCCAGGAGCTTTACATCCTCCATCAGAAATAACATGACCACCTAGGCCATGAGCAGCATCCGCGCATTCTATAATCGCCGAAAGCTGTGGGTAGCCCACGCCAGTTTTAATTCGGGTTGTACAAACAGAACCGGGTCCGATGCCTACTTTTACAATGTCAGCACCTGATAATATAAGCTCTTCCACCATTTCTCCAGTTACTACATTACCAGCCATAATGATCTTATCTGGAAATTGATCTCGTACTTGCTTCACAAAATCAACAAAATGCTCTGAGTAGCCATTGGCCACATCTATGCATATAAACCTTATTGACGGGAATGAAGAAATTATAGTTTGCAGCTTTTGAGCATCCTCAGCTCCTGTACCAGTGCTGATAGCTATTCGGTTATAGATGTTGGAATCATTATGGTTAACCAAAAATGCTTTCCATTGATCAATGGTGTAGTGCTTGTGTATGGCGGTCACCAGACTATGTTCGGCCAGAGCAGTTGCCATTTCAAAAGTGCCTACAGTGTCCATGTTAGCTGCTATTATGGGTATGCCTTCCCATTCTCCAGATCCGTGTAAAAATTTATATTTTCTTGATAGTGATACTTCAGACCTTGATTTTAGAGTAGATCTTTTAGGTCTAATCATTACATCCTTAAAGCCTAATTTCACATCCCATTCTATTCGCATAACTTATTGATTTGATTCTGTATTGAAAGCTATACAAAATAGAGGATACCTACTGCTTATTCAATTAAATAACTTATAAACGAAGGCTAGTTTATTTTCTTTCCATAACTTCTGAAATTGAAATGTGTCCGTCTTTTACCACAGTTTCTTTATAGTTGTTTTTGTCAACTAAAACGGGGTTTAATAAAATGGCATTAACAGAGATGTTTTCGTAAGTATATGTTTCTGTGTTTTTTGCTTTGTACTTTTTGTCTTTAGCCAGTTGAATGGCCAGCTCTGCAGCTTTCTCTGCTAATGGCTGTATTGGCTTATAAACAGTCATGCTTTGTGTTCCATTGATGATTGCTTTTATACTTTCCAAATCGGCATCCTGCCCAGTAATTGTGTACTCATTAGCCTTAGCATCTGGCATGGCCTGTATTGCTCCTCTTGCTAAGGCATCATTAGCAGCTATGATAGCATCAGGTTTAGCATTAATAGTCGAAAATACCTCATCCATTTTTATTAGTGCTTCCAACTCACTCCAGTTTTGAAGGACAATATCATCAAGTAGCTTAATTTCACCTTTATCTATATGAGGCTGTAATACAGATAATTGCCCGTTCCTAAACTGAATGGCATTATTGTCAGTGACAGGTCCATTAATTAATAAATAATTTTTCCCTTTGGTGTGGTTTAAAGCATACTGAGCTTGTAGTTTTCCTACATTAAAATTATTGTAAGAAATATAATAGTCTATATTGGAATTTAATATTAATCGGTCATATGAAATTACCGGAGTACCAGCGTTTTTGGCATAACCTACTATTTCAATGGCCTTTTTAGCGTCTGTAGGTATTATAACTAGTACATCCACGTCTTCATCAATAAGCTTTTTCCCTAGTTTTACTTGCTGATCAGGGTCTCCATAGGGAACTTCAACTATGCATTTTCCTCCAAGCTCTTCTATCTTCTTTTCAAATAACATTTGATCGATATACCATCGATCTATCACATAACTGTCTAAAAGAAAACCGATTTTTTGAGATGAAGCATCAAATGGAAGGGTGGGGATCAAAATTAAAAGGGCCAATAGAAACCTGAGAAGTTGAGTCATTTTTCAAACGTTTTAGATTCAAAAGAATAATATATTAATATAATCAATTGCGAATTAAAATTGAAATTTCCCAGCCCTATAAGAGAAGTAGTATTGATGGCTAATTATTTTATTCTTTAATGGAATCTTTTCAGGCCGATTAAAAGTTTTCTCTATATTTGCATGAGTTTAGGCCATGCAAAAGAAACTAATACTCGATACCCACCTTTTACATATCACTGTTGATCGGTTATGTCAGCAGCTGATAGAAGCTCATGGAGACTTTAGTGAAACTGCAATTTTAGGAATGCAGCCCAGAGGAATACATCTGGCAGATATGATCCATCAAAAATTGGAGGAAGACCTGAAGACTAAAATTGATCTTGGATATTTGGATACTACCTTTTACAGAGATGATTTTAGAAGAAGGGATACACCAGTGAAGGCTAATGCAACCAAAGTTCCGTTTATAATAGAGAACCGAAATGTTGTGCTTATAGATGATGTCCTTTTTACGGGCAGGTCTGTGAGGGCTGCGTTAGATGCCATGATAGCCTTTGGTAGACCTAAGAAGGTGGAGTTGCTAGTTTTGGTAAACAGAAAATACTCCAGACACTTACCTATTGAGCCTGATTTTATAGGGAAAGATGTGACTACGTTGGAGTCGCAGCGTGTACTAGTGGAGCTGGAAGGCGGAAAACATAACAAAATTTGGTTGATAAATAAGGAAGAAAAATAGATGTCACAATTAAGTCAAAAACACCTGCTTGGCATAAAAAATTTAACAGAAAAAGACATTGAACTTATTTATGAAACTGCTAAGACCTTTAAGGATGTAATTAATCGTCCTATCAAAAAGGTTCCTTCACTGAGAGATATTACTATTGCTAACGTTTTTTTTGAAAACTCTACCAGAACAAGGTTGTCATTTGAGCTGGCAGAAAAAAGACTGTCTGCTGATGTGGTAAACTTTTCTTCGTCTAACAGTTCGGTAAAAAAGGGAGAGACGTTACTGGATACTGTGAATAACATTCTGGCCATGAAAGTAGATATGGTGGTGATGAGGCATAGTAGTCCGGGAGCGCCACATTTCTTATCTAAGCATATTGATGCTAATATTGTTAACGCAGGAGATGGTACACACGAGCATCCTACTCAGGCTTTGCTAGACACCTTTTCTATTCTTGAAAAACATGGTACTCTGCAAGGGGTGAAAGTAGCTATAATTGGAGATATTTTACACTCAAGAGTTGCTATCTCTAATATTTTTGCCCTAAAGAAAATGGGAGCGGAGGTAATGGTTTGTGGACCTAATACGCTTTTGCCTAAATACATCAGCTCACTGGGTGTGAAGGTAGAACTAGACGTAATGAAGGCCCTGCATTGGTGTGATGTAGCTAATGTGCTGCGTATTCAGCTTGAAAGGCAGCAGATTAAGTACTTCCCTTCTTTGAGAGAATATTCTTTATACTATGGTATTAACCGAAGAATGTTAGATCAGCTAGATAAAGAAATCACTATTATGCACCCCGGGCCCATTAATAGAGGGGTGGAGCTGAATAGCGATGTAGCCGACTCGGATCATGCTATTATCTTAGATCAGGTAGAAAATGGAGTGGCGGTAAGAATGTCGGTTTTATACCTTTTGGCAGGTCTTCATAATTAATATTGCTCAGGTTGTTTAGTTCTTTTACGCTCTAAACATTTTTTTTTCTATACTGTTCTTTAATAAAATGTTTAAAGAACTAAATAGAGATAATTATGAGTAAATTAAAGACTGCTGTGATATATTACAGTTCTACAGGGTGTAATTATAAATTGGCCAATATGGCTAAAGAGGGTGCGGAAAAGGCTGGATCTGAAGCTAAAATATTTAAAGTAGCTGAGCTTGCTCCTGAGAGTGTAATCAGTAATAATCCCGCTTGGCAAGAACATGTAAATGAAACGAAGCATATTCCAGAGGTTACGTTAGATGATTTAGAGTGGGCAGATGTGATTGTGTTTAGTGCTCCCACTCGTTTTGGAAATGTTCCATCACAACTAAAGCAATTTTTAGATATGACAGGTCCTCTTTGGCAGAAAGGTAAATTGATTAATAAGGTAGTAACTGGTATGACCAGTGCTATGAACCCGCATGGAGGACAAGAGGCCACTTTACTTTCTTTATATACTACTATGTACCACTGGGGAGCAATAGTAGTGGCTCCAGGATATACAGATGAGGTTTTATATGCTGCAGGAGGTAACCCTTATGGTACCAGTGTTTCTGTAGATATGAAAGGGAATATGGTAGACGATGTGGAAAGCACAAAAAAGGCTGTTGAGCATCAGGTGAAGAGAGCCATTTCAGTAGCCGACGCATTAGCTAAATAATATTAACATAATATTAACAAGGCTCTCAAGGTTTTTTAGGCCCTGAGAGCTTTTGATTATTTTCCTTTAGTATTTGATTAATCGGCCTAAATAAATGTTATTTTTCGCATCATAAGCCTTGATGATGTATTGACCTTCTTGCCAATCGTTTAAATCTATTGAAGTAATATCTTTCTCTTCTGTAGTGAATTGTTTCACTAAATTACCTTGAATGCTATAAACATGAACCTGAGTTAATCCTCTATAGTCATCATATTTGTAGAATTCCATATCTAAAGTTAAGTGGGCATCTTCTCTAGCCGGGTTCGGGTATACTAGTAATCGATAAATGTCTCCTTTACTTTCATATTTTATAGTATTAAAAACCGTATTGGTTGTTAATGGGTCTTCGTAGTCAAAGGAGATTTTTGCCTTTTCTATGATTTGCGCTCCACCGGTTAAATCAGCTTTAGGTTTAATTTTGAACTTAAAGAAACCATGACTTTTCTTTTCATTAGTGGTGCTGTCAGGTAAGTTGATATTAATGAAGTCTATTCTTAAAGTGCCTCGATGGTCGATGCTGTACTGGTAATGATGACTTACATTTATTATTTCTATAGAATTAGCATCAAGATTTTCCGATAGTAAACAGCTTATAGATACCCTTGACGCATAATAGGTGCCCACATTCTGGAATCTTATTTTATAAGTTAATACTTCATTTTTACTTACAAAATGGTCTGCGCCTTGTCCGTGCGGAGAAACAGATATGTCATTAGGATCAATAGCTCCTACTATAGTGTTCAACTCTGTCGCCGTATTGTTTGTAAAGTTCAGATCTGTTCCATCTGCAGATATGTTAGAACTTACAGTTAATTCCTGACCTATTTGGGAGTTGAGTGTTACCGAATCTGTAACGATTATGCTTTGGGTTTCGCCAGGCTTCATAGAGCCTATGTAAAATGTATATTCATTTTCAGCTGTTTGTGTATAGGAGAAATTTGCATCTATTATTTTCACTTCAGCAGGATACTGTACTACTAACGTGGTATTGTTGGCATCAACAGTTCCTATATTACTATAACTAATAACTGATTCTGATGTGAAGCCTCTTCTCCATGCTGTGGTGCTATAATCTACTGTAAGGTCATAACCTGAAGTAGATGTGGTTAATGGAACGTCAATATTATTGCTACCTGTAGTAACTGTAAAGTCAGAGGAGCAGCTCATCTCCCAATAGTTGTTATCAGCTAATGAAAAATTGTATGTACCCTCCTGAATATGGAAATTAAGAGCTCCGTTTTGGTTAGATGCTATTTGTGTTTGCTGTTCATTAATAACTAGTCCAATATCACTTAAGGTGGGCTCTTCCGGATCTTTGAGGCAGTTACCATTGAGGTCGTGAAACACAACGCCCTGTACCGAATTGGAACTTTCTTCTACTATAGTCATAAAGTTATTAGTGCTGATATTTGTGAGATATTGTGTTATTCCTGAAGGCCAGTTTACTTCTATGCTATCAATAATTGAAGCGTCACCTAGGCCTAAGTGTGCCCTTATGCTGTTTTGGCTTCCGAAGCCACTTATAGGATTGATTTCTCGATATTGCCATTGTCCATTACTTTTTATCTTAATCTTGGCTCCAATTCCATTTTGATTACTTACAACACCTTCCAGTTTAATATTAATCCAATTGTTGTCATTAGTTTTATTACAGTACAGCCTGTCTGTCTGATTGCTGTGAGAGGATATCATCACATCTAAGAAACCATCTTTATTATAATCAGCCCACGCCTGTCCATAGTTGAGTCCTAAGTCTGTAGCTATTTCTTCATCAGATACTTTTGTAAAGTTGCCAGCTCCATCGTTTATGTAAAGAAAGTTAGGGCCATTGTCATTAGTGACGAAGAGGTCAAGATCAGCATCGTTATCGATGTCAATCCAATTGGCACCGTGACTATGGCCTGCATCATTAGAGACAATGGAAGCGTTGACATAAGTAAAAGTCCCGTCTCCGTTGTTTTGATAAAGCTCGTTATTTTGATTAGAAGAATTGGCTACGAATAGGTCTAAAAAGCCGTCACCATTAAAGTCTCCCCATGAGCCACCTACTGAGTTTGTATTGGTAGCCGTTATGAGTGTGGATGTGATTTTTGAAAAACGGAAATTGCCTAGATTTTTGAAAAGTGAATTCGGTTCGTTATTTCCATTAGGAATAAAAATGTCCACTAGTCCGTCATTATCATAATCAGCCAGAAGTGGTGCGGTAGAACGATTACTTTCAGCAGTTACTGGTGTATCAGTGATTTTTGTAAAAGTAAGGTTTCCATTGTTTTTATATAAATGATGAAATCTAGTTTTAAAAAAGTTGGTTAAAATAAGATCTACATGACCATTATTGTCAAAATCGGCCCAAGCGGCACCGTGGAAATATTGAGGGTGAGCATCTACTCCGCTATTAGGAAGGCTGGTAAAGGTCTCATTACCATTGTTAAGGTAAATCATGCTAGCGCTTCCCGTCGCATTTACTACGCACACATCCATATCTCCATCATTGTCTATGTCTGACCAAGCAGAGGAGGCGGATTTTTCGAGGTTGGAAGATAACTCTGTACCACTTATAGTGAATGCTCCCGAGTTGTTTTCGTAAAGGTTGTTGCTGTTTAATTCATTTTTATCAGTAACAAAAAGATCCTCCCAGTTATCGTTATTGTAGTCTACCCAAGCGTTATTCCAGCTATCTGTTGTGGTTTCCAATAAGTTGCCGTTCCCGCATTTATCCATATACACATTGTTGGTGCTACAGTCGACCGTTTTTAGGGTGGCAAAATCAGACATTATAAAGGTTCCAGTGGCTTCACCTACAAGGCAGTCGTATTTTCCTGCGTCAGTTAGCTCTACCGGACTTATTGTGTAGATAGATTGAGTGGCCCCAGTAATGTCTATTCCATCCTTTCTCCATTGGTAGTTTAGCGTGCCGCCGTTAGTGCTTTCTCCTACAACGGATAAGTTTACTACTTCACCAAGACATGCACTTTGACTTAATGGTTGAGTGAGTATGGTGGGCGGAAATACGTTACTGTTGTCCGAGCCGCTATATCCACAATATGAAACCAAAGTGTCAGTTTGTGGTTCTACAAATTCTATTGTAAAGCTAGCAGATGGAGGTAAGTTGCCTTGGTAAAAGCAATATTTTACAATCGTAGTGTTACCTGAAATTTCTGGTGTGGAGGCAGGACCAGCTACCACATTAGAGAGTATGTTTCCAATCCAGATTCTTTTAATGGCCGGAGGAGAGGAGATTGGTGCATCATATACAAACGTAATGTCCCCGGTTTTAGCCATGTTAGAAGGGGCAATAGCATAACTGGTTCCTTCAAAGTTGGAGGCTACTGGTGTGCCATCTATACCTGCGCAGCGGTTGGCTTGTCCGTTTCCATTATTCCGTTTATCTATGGTCGGACAAGATTGTGGGAATACGGTATATGAGGTGATTAAAAATAGAAATGTACAAATTGACTTCATAAGCACCGGAGTTTAATTTCCGTTCTAAAATCAATTTGTTGACCAATTTTTAAGTGTCTGTAAATCAAATGTATGAGAATGGAATAATTTCCTGTACACGGAAATTATTCCATTTCAATATTATATTGCTGGCTCTTGTTGGCTGAGACAATGGAATGAACCTAGACCCCAAATAATGTCCAATGAGTTAATTCCAATCACCTTTCTTTTAGGGAAGCACTGGCTTATAATGTCCAATGCCTTGTCATCATTTTTATCCTGAAAAGTAGGTACTATCACATGATTATTGCTGATGTAGAAATTAGCATAAGATGCAGGCAGGCGCATGTCTTCATAAATAATTTCTCTTGGCATGGGTAACTCTACAATATTGAGTTGCTTGCCATTCAATAACCGAAGTGTTTTTAAATGCTCAAGATTTTCTTGTAAAGGCGCGTAGTTATTGTCGCTTTTGTTGTGCTCTACCACGGTTACTACCGTGTCTTCATTTACAAACCTGGTGAGGTCATCAATGTGTCCGTCAGTATCATCACCTTCTATGCCGTCTCCTAACCAAAGTATCTGGTCTACAACATAATAATCAGTGAGGTATCGCTCTATTTTTTCCTGATTAAGCTCAGGGTTACGGTTAGGGTTTAGTAAGCATGATTTCGTGGTTAGCAAAGTGCCTTTTCCATTAAACTCCACAGAGCCACCTTCCATCACTATACCAGGATGAAGCACTGGGAGATTAAAATGCTCAGCTATTTTAGTAGGGATAACATCATCCAAATCATAAGGAGGGTACTTGTCTCCCCATGCGTTATAGCCCCAGTCTAGAATTATTTTTTTGTGCTTAGCTTCTGGGTTAATCACAAAGGCAGGGCCGTGATCTCTACACCAGGCATCATTAGTGGGATGAATAAAAAATTCTACTTGCGATAGATCAGTGCCATTTTTCTCTAGATAAGAGATGGCGCTGGCTTTCATTTTTTCATCTACCACATTTATTCTTACTTTCTCTCCTTCAGTAACTACTTTAATAAACTCTGCATAAGGTTCGTAGATAGTCTTGATCTTTCCAGGCCATGACTCTTCCTTATGAGGCCAGCTTAGCCAGGTAGCCTCATGTTTTGCGAATTCTGCCGGAAAGTAATAACCTAGTTCTTTGGGAGTTTTGCCTTCTAGAAGCAAAGAAGAGCTGTTATTCTTCATCTATAAATCGCTTGGTAATAGGTTGGTATGAATCTATTCTTCTGTCTCTCATAAAAGGCCAATGCGTACGATATTGGTCAGATTTGCTGAGATCTAGCTCCTGTACATGTATCTCTTCCTGATCATGAGAGGCTTTGTATAATAATTTACCAAAGGCATTGGTTACAAAAGAGCCGCCCCAAAACTTCATTTCACCCTCATTTCCTACTCTGTTTACCGAAACCACCGGCACGCCATTAGCTACCGAGTGAGATCTCTGAATAGTTTGCCATGCTTGATATTGTTCGTCATTAGTATCAATATCCTGATCTTTGTGCCAGCCAATGGCTGTTGGGTAAAAAAGAACTTCAGCTCCTTTTAAGGCAGTAATTCTAGCTCCTTCAGGGTACCACTGATCCCAGCAGATTAATACGCCTATAGTGGCAAATTTGGTTTTGAATACTTTGTATCCTAAATCTCCAGGAGTGAAGTAAAATTTCTCATAATAACCAGGGTCATCAGGAATATGCATTTTTCGATATTTACCAAGGTATGTGCCATCCGCGTCTAGCACTGCTGTAGTGTTATGATATATCCCTTGTGCTCTTTTTTCAAATAAAGAAGCTATTACAACCACACCAAGTTCTTTGGCTACTGCTGATATGGCTTCTGTAGAAGGGCCTGGAATGCTTTCAGCCAGGTTGAAATTATCATAATCCTCTACATCACAGAAGTATAATGATTTGAACAGCTCCTGTAAGCACACTATTTGAGCTCCTTGAGCTGCAGCCTCTTTTATTTTTTCGGTGGCTTTACTTAAGTTCTCTTCAGGGTTTGAAGAGCAAGTCATTTGTACGGTTCCTATTTTTACTTTTCTGTCACTCACTGCTTAAAATTTAGTGTGTAAATATATAGATATTGCAATCATAAATCATACAAATAATTCCAATAGATAGTTTTTGAAATCTAAAATAATCTGGCTCATATTAGTGCAGGAAAATTATGAATATATACGTTAATAATATGTTAAGCTGTGTGTATAAGAGCTAATTTAATATTATCTTTTATGTTCTCCCAAAGCTGTTTTTAATCGTTAATTTTACTTTTAAATTAATTATGGTCATTTTGACTATAAATATTAAAAATTGTTCGGTATTCTGAATGTAATACTGTAATATTGAAAAGGTGATAGGGAGGATCTTTGGCTTTTGATGCTAGAAAACGATCCCAAAATCAGAAAAACACAATAAATTCCCTCATGAGTAAATATTTAATTGGTTTTGATATTGGAAGTTCGTCTATCAAGGCGGCTTTAGTAAATGCTGAAACACGCGAGACAGTAGGTATGGCTCAGTACCCTGAAACTGAAATGGAAATTCAGGCTGTGAAAACAGGATGGGCAGAGCAAGACCCTGAACTGTGGTGGGATTATATAGGTAAGGTATGTCAGAAACTACTCACTCAGACCAATGTAAATGGTCAAGACGTAGAATCAATAGGTCTTTCTTATCAAATGCACGGTTTGGTGCTTGTGGATAAAGACCAAAAAGTACTTCGTCCGTCAATTATCTGGTGTGATAGCAGGAGTGTAGAAATAGGTAATGAAGCCTTTAAAAATATAGGTGAAGAGAAATGTCTATCTCATTTGCTTAATTCGCCCGGAAACTTTACAGCTTCTAAGCTGAAGTGGGTTCAAGATAATGAGCCTGAGGTGTATAAAAAGGTGCATAAGTTTATGCTTCCTGGTGATTTTATAGGCATGAAAATGACTGGCAAGATCGTAACCACGAAATCAGGCCTTTCAGAGGGTATTTTGTGGGATTTTCAAAATAATGATGTAGCGCAGTTTGTGTTAGATCATTATAATATAGACAGAGCTTTGGTGCCTGAAATAGCAGACACTTTCTCTATACAAGGACAGGTTACAGAAACTGCTGCTGAGTTTTTAGGAATAAAAGCAGGTACACCCGTGACCTACCGTGCTGGAGATCAGCCTAACAATGCGCTGGCTTTGCAAGTGACCAAGCCAGGTGAAATAGCTGCTACTGGCGGTACTTCGGGCGTAGTATATGCCGTGGTAGACCAGCCTTTATATGACAAGGTTTCTAGAGTAAATGGTTTTGCACATGTAAACCATCAGGCAGAAGCTCAGCGAATAGGTGTTTTACTTTGCATTAATGGAGCAGGATCTCAATACCGCTGGATTAAGCAACAGGTGGCAGGTGATAATATCACTTATGACCAAATGGAAGAGATGATTAATACCGTACCTGTGGGGGCTGATGATTTACGTGTAATCCCTTTCGGTAATGGAGCAGAAAGAATGCTCGAAAACCATTTTATTGGAGCGCAGATCAACAATGTGCAGTTTAACATACACGGCAAGGCTCATATGTATAGAGCTGCGCTGGAAGGAGTAGCGTTCGCCTTTGTATATGGTGTGGAAATATTAAAAGAGATGGGCATAGAGACCCATGTGATTAAAGTAGGTAATGATAACCTTTTCCGCTCAAAGGTATTTTCTACTACAGTGGCTACTCTAACAGGTTGTACCATAGAGGTGATAGAAACCACTGGGGCGGTAGGTGCTGCTCGTGGCTCAGGGCTGGCTACTGGAAGATATGCTGCTTTGGATGATATTTATGGAAAAGCTGAAAAAGTAAACACCTATCAGATGAGTGATGATGTAGCGGCTTACAAGCAAGCATATAATACCTGGAAAAAAGATTTGGAAAATTTATTAAAGAACAAATAAAACCTGATATATAATGAGTAACAACGATGTTTTAATGGGAGACAAGGAATACTTCAAAGGAATTGGGAAAATTGCTTTTGAAGGTCCTGAAACGGACAATCCTTTGGCTTTTAGATATTATGATGAAAATAAAGTAGTAGCTGGAAAAACGCTAAAAGAGCACTTTAAATTTGCAGTAGCTTACTGGCATACCTTCTGCGCTACGGGCGGAGATCCTTTTGGCCCTGGTACTAAACAATTTCCATGGCAAGTAGCTACTGATCCTGATCAGAATGCTAAAGATAAAATGGATGCCGCTTTTGAATTTATCACTAAGTTAGGTGTTCCTTATTACTGTTTTCATGATTTTGATTTAGCAGAAGAAGGAGCGGACTTCAAAACTTCTGAAAAAAGACTACAGTTAATCTCAGATTATGCCCTTGAAAAGCAAAAAGCTTCAGGTGTGAAATTACTTTGGGGTACAGCTAACCTGTTTGGAAATCCTAGATATATGAACGGCGCTGCTACAAACCCTGATTTTAGCGTATTAGCTTATGCTGGAGGTCAGGTTAAAAATGCGCTTGATACTACAATTAAGCTTGGTGGTGAAAATTACGTTTTCTGGGGTGGACGTGAAGGCTATATGTCTTTATTGAACACTAACATGAAGAAGGAACAAGATCACTTGGCCAGATTCCTACATATGGCTAAAGATTATGCTCGTAAGCAAGGTTTTAAAGGTCAGTTTTTTATTGAGCCTAAACCAGCTGAGCCTACCAAGCATCAGTATGATTTTGATGCAGCTACGGTTATTGGCTTTTTAAGAGCACATGATCTCATGGATGATTTCAAACTTAATCTTGAAGTGAACCATGCTACTTTAGCACAGCATACCTTTACTCACGAGCTGCAAACAGCAGTAGACGCAGGTCTTTTGGGTAGTATAGATGCTAACCGTGGTGATTATCAAAACGGATGGGATACAGATCAATTCCCTGTAGACCTTTTTGAGATTACAGAAGCTATGCTTATTATCCTTGAAGGTGGTGGTTTTAAAGGTGGAGGTGTGAACTTTGATGCTAAAACCAGAAGAAACTCTACTGATCTTGATGATATCTTCCACGCACACATCGGAGGAATGGATACTTTCGCCAGAGCACTGATCACAGCAGATAAAATATTGGAAAATAGTCAGTATAAAAAATTAAGAGCTGAGAGATACGCTAGTTTCGATTCTGGTAAAGGTCAGGATTTTGAACAAGGCAAATTAAAATTGGAAGACCTTTATGATATTGCAGCCAGTGCAGGCGAGCCTAAATTGATAAGTGGTAAGCAGGAAATGTTTGAAAACATTATTAATCGCTATATTTGAGCAGAACATTAAAATATAGTAAATACTTATGGCTAATATAAAACTTGATAAATTATCAGCAGATAATATAAGGCTATTATCAGTAGCCATGGTTGAAAAGGCTAAGTCAGGCCACCCAGGAGGACCTATGGGTGGAGCTGACTTTATGCATATCCTTTACAGTGAATTTTTGAAATTCGATCCGGATGATATGCAGTGGAGATGGAGAGATAGATTCTTTTTAGATCCTGGCCACCTTTCAGCTATGCTTTATTCACAGCTTTACCTTTTAGGTAATTATTCTAAAGATGATGTTTCTAATTTTCGTCAGTGGGGATCTGTTACTCCCGGTCACCCGGAAGTAGACCATAAAAGAGGTGTAGAAAACACTTCTGGACCTCTTGGGCAAGGACATGCTATGGGTATAGGAGCTGCTCTGGCTGGTAAATTCTTGGAAGATAGGTTTGGAGCCTGGACTGATCACACCATATATGCTTACATATCGGATGGAGGTATTCAGGAAGAGATAAGCCAGGGAGCCGGCCGTATAGCTGGTTATCTGGGACTGAGCAATCTAGTTATGTTCTTTGATAGTAACGATGTGCAGTTGAGTACCTATACTGATGAAGTTACTTCAGAAGATACTGCTAAGAAATACGAAGCTTGGGGATGGAAAGTAGTAACCATAGATGGACATGACCACGATGCCATCAGAGGTGCTCTGAAAGAGGCTGAAGCGGAAAAAGAGAAGCCTTTCCTTATTATAGGGAAAACCATAATGGGTAAAGGAGCCGTAGATGCTGAAGGAAAGCCTTATGAAGGATATAGTGAATTACATGGTAAGCCAGTAGGCGGTACAGGTGCTTCTTATGAGAAGACTGTGGAAGCTTTAGGTGGCAGTGTAGAAGATCCTTTCGCTATTTTCTCTGATGTGGAGTCTTATTATAAAGAAATTCTTGATAAGAAAAGAGAAGAGGTAAAAGCTAAAAAAGCTGAAGAAGCAGAGTGGACGAGTAAAAATGCAGAATTAGCAGAAAAGCTTGAACTGTTCTTTAGTGGAAATATCCCTGATATTGATTTCTCAGAAATACCACAAAAAGCTAATGTTGCCTCTCGTGATGCATCATCAGCAGTACTAGCTTATTTAGCTGATAAGGTAGAAAACCTTGTGGTAGCTTCTGCTGACTTGGCTAATAGTGATAAAACTGATGGTTTCCTTAAGAAATCTAAAGCTTTTGGTCCTCATGAGTACAGTGGAAACTTTATGCACGCTGGTGTATCAGAGTTTACAATGGCTGCTATGGCCAATGGTATGGCGCTGCATGGAGGTGTAATACCTGTAGTGGGTACTTTCTTCATTTTCTCTGATTATCAAAAGCCTGCTTACAGACTTTCGGCTCTTATGGAGCTACCAGTGATATACTTATGGACGCACGATGCTTTCAGAGTAGGAGAGGATGGACCAACTCACCAGCCTATAGAACAAGAAGCTCAATTGAGATTATTGGAGAAACTTCGTAACCATAAAGGTGAAAGAAGTTTACTGGCACTAAGGCCTGCAGATGCTGCAGAAACTACAGTAGCTTGGGAGATGGCTTTGAAAAACAAGAAAACTCCTACCGGTTTAATATTCTCAAGACAGGGAATAAAAGACCTTATTGCTAAAGACGGAGATCGTTATGAAGAAGCAGGACAAGCAAGAAAAGGAGCCTACAGAGTACAATCTGTAGAAGGAGCTGACATTACTTTAGTAGCCAATGGCTCAGAAGTAGCTACTTTATTTGAAGCAGCAGAGCTTTTGAAGAAAGATGGTATAAAGTCAAACATTGTTTCTGTTCCTTCTGAAGGCTTATTCAGAGATCAATCTGCTGAATATCAGGCTGAGGTGCTGAACGAACAAGAGCCTATCTTTGCTTTAACAGCTGGTTTGCCAGTAACAATGGAAGGTCTAATAGGTAAAAAAGGAAAAGTATTTGGACTTGAGCACTTTGGATACTCGGCTCCTGCAGGAACGCTAGATGAAAAATTTGGCTTTACAGGAGAGAATATCTACAATCAAGTGAAATCTTTTTTGGATAGCCTATAAGCTGATATAATTTAAACAATCAATGGGAAGTGCGAATTTTGAAGAGAATGCATTATGGAGAATAGTAACTTTTCTGAAAAAGTAATTGAAGCACTTTCCATTGATACTGTAATATTTGGGTTTGAGGCGTCTAAGCTATTCGTTCTTCTGGTCAAACATGGGGAAGGTAAGTATGCCGGAAAGTGGGCTTTGCCAGGTGGCTTTATAAAATACAATGAGAGTGTAGACGATGCTGCTTATCGAATATTAACAGACCAAACAGCGGTAAGAGATATATTTCTGGAAGAGCTGAAAACTTTTGGTGAAGTACAGCGCTACCCAGACAGCCGCGTAATTACTGTGGCCTATTATGCCCTGGTAAATAAGCAAAATTTCGAACTGAATGCTGGTGCCTCGGTATCAGATGTAAGATGGTTCGATATACATGAGGTGCCCCACCTTTTATTTGATCATAATGATATTCTGAGTTATGGTTTTAGTCATCTCAAACATAAAATTCAACACGAGCCTATAGGGTTTAACTTATTACCTAGAAAGTTTACTCTGCTTCAGATAAAAGAGCTATATGAAGCTATTCTGGAGATTGAGCTAGATAAATCTAATTTTAGAAGAAAGCTCATAAAAATGAATCTACTGGTAGCCTGTAATGAAAAACAAAAGGATGTGGCACATCGTGCTGCCCGGCTTTATAGGTTTGATGAATCAGTTTACAATAACCTTTTGAGAAAAGGATTTGTTTTTGAGGTATAGAAGATTATCCCGGGTAAGTATCTAATTGTAAGGGGTTTCTTTTTACAATTTAAACGTATATATAACATATATTTAATTGGGTTGATTGGAGATGCTGAACAGATACTTATTACAGCAAGGGTACCTAAGCTGTAATTTAGAAGAATTAGATAGGGTAAAGAATAAGGTAAGAATAATGCCCACCATATGCTTAATTCTTACCACTTCCGGGCTATTGCTTCACCAGCCCCTTATTAACTTATTTGTATTTTTAATAGGCTTTCTGGGTTTCATAATGAAGAAATACCATCCGTTGGATTTCTCTATTAGTAAAATAGCTGGTCTATTTGGTTATCAGTTTGACTTACCTTCAAATCCACTTCCGCGCAGGTTAGCATGCATTTCAGGAGGATTTTTTAACCTTTTAATAGCTTTTAGTCTAATTTATGATCTAACTAATCTGGCAATAGTTTTCTGGGTTATTCTTGGAGCCCTGCAGTTGACAGTAATTTTTACTCATTTTTGTGTAGCTAGTTGGTTATACGAAATGCTTTATAATTATATGGAGTTTGGCGAACATATTAGTTTGCAAGAAGCTCGTAGGCTGCATAGGGAAGGAGCCTTGTTAGTGGATGTAAGAACTCCATCAGAATATCAAAATCAGTTGATATCGGGAGCTATAAATATACCATTTCAAATGTTGGATCAGCACACTGCTTTCCATAATAAGAAAATTATTTTGTACTGTAACAGTGGGTTACGGTCTCAGGAAGCAACTGACATTATTAATAAAAAAGGCTGGGCCACTGCTTATAACCTTGGTAATATTAAGAAGGCTATTAGGTTATAATCCTTTAAAACTTCAAAATAAACTCCTGTAGGTTAGTAGACCGTTCAAGTTCTAATTTTTTTCTAAGTCGATAGCGGCATATTTCTACTCCTCTTACCGAAATATTTAAAAGTTGCGCAACCTCTTTGGTGGAAAGGTTCATGCGCAGATATGCACTAAGTTTCATCTCTTGAGGGCTAAGATTAGGGTATGATTTCTTTAAGCGATTCGTAAAGTCTCCATGTACTCGATCGAAGTGGAAAGAGAAATGTTCCCAATCGGCATCCTGAGATATATTCTTGTCAATATTGGCAATTATCTTCCTTAGCTCTTTTTTAACTTCCTGGTTTTTACTTCGCTTTGATATTCCGGAGAGATTGCTTTTAATATTAGAAATGAAGCCATTTTTATTAATTAAATGCATGGTAGAGGTGGCAAGCTCTTTATTTTTATTCTCTATTTCCCTTTGTAAGTTTTCATTCTTTAGCCGCTGTATTTCACCTGCCGTTTCTTTTGTAATTGTTTCTATCTCTGAATCTTTTCTGTGTAATTCTTTTTCTTGCGTAAGTGACATAGCCATTTTTTCTCGTTTATGTTTTTTATCAAATAAATAGAAGGACACGAATAGTAACATGATAATTATAACACTGTATGTTAAATAGGCCCAGGTAGTTCTGTACCAGGGAGGAAGCACCACAAAGGTGTAATGCGCAATTTGGCTTTCCTTGCCATAAATGTTACTGGCTTTTACATGAAAAGTATAAGTTCCTTCATTAAGGTTGGTGTATTCTTTTTCAGTTTTGGCAGTCCATGCACTCCATTTTTTATCCGCATTTTCCAACCAAAATTTATATTGGGTACCTTCAAGGCCGTCTAAATAAGCAGCACTGTAAGATATCTGAATTGAGTTATTACTATATTCCAAGTGTGGAATCTGATCTTTAGGTTGAAGATTGGTAATTTGCCCTTTTTGAGTGAAGAAGCCATTAAATAGAAGTTTCGCAGAATCTCCTGAGATCTTTACACTTCTTATTAAAGTATGAAAATTTTGTTCAGGCAGCTTTTTTTGATTGGCATCGTATAAGATAAATCCTTCTTTAGCCGCATATAGCACCTGATTGGCATTCAGTATATTGACGTTTTGGAGGTCGTCGTTGAGCATATTTTGTAGCTTATTGAAAATATCTTTTTTTATAGCAAATCCACCTGTGGGTTTGCTTTCTAACATGCCAATTTCATCAGGGGATAGGAAGTATATATTTTGAAAGGTATCATCTGCCAGAGCTGTTATTACTTCATCTTTGAAATAGGGGGAAAAGAAATTATCTAGCACAAATTGATCACTTGGCTCATCATATCTATAAATCTGATTGGTAGTGGTAAATACAAGCCTGTTATTGATTTTGAAGACATTGATCATGAGGTTGGAAGGAAGACCTTTTTCTTCTCCATAGAATCTTACATTTTTTATAGAATCCAGATTTTCATCAAGGGTTAGTCGGTAGATGCCTTTGTAACCATGGGTCATCCATATATCACCGTTTTTATCTTGTTGCATTACTCTTGAAGACTCATTGAACCCTTTGATTTTATGTTTAAAGTGGAGTTGTCCGTTTTCTATTTTGTAAAGGTTTAATCCTTTATAACAACCTTCAATTACATAATCAGGATGGTCTTTAAGGGATAAAAAAGTCCATGATCCGGGAATGTTGGAAATGTTTTCTGCTTGTTTATCTTTTATTATTAAAGCTCCTTTGTGATGTCCTATCAGCAGGTTTTGCTTTATTTTATCTATTGAATACACCTGTCCATCTGTGTTAGGTATAAACTTGTATTTCTCCTCTGTGGCTTGTGTCTTGATATTTTTATAGAAGAGACCATTATTAGTGCCCAGGTAAAGGTTATTACCATCTAAAAAACCTACATAGCCCGAACCAGGAAGTCCTACTTGTTCATTGATATATGTAAAGGGCATACCTAGCTCTACATAGGTTATACCATTATTATGGCCCAACCACAGATTGTTTTGAAGGTCTTCAAAGAGGCAAAGCACCGTTCTATTATTAAGCCCCTGGTCCTTGTTGAGGTGTAATATTAGTTCACCTTGCGGTGAGAGTATAAACAGACCTTTATTTTGAGTGCCAATGGCAAAATTACCATTTCTTAGGCGCAGGGCACATTTAATAGAAGCCTCTTTAAAAATAGACAAACTACCTTTCCATTGGGTGATATTGTTGCTACTAGTAGTGAAAATACCTTCGTTTTCTGTTGCTATCCATAGGTTATCTCCGGTAAGAGGTAATACACTCGCTATTTTGATGTTTTTCAGCTTTTCACCGTAAGGAAGAGGAGTGAGCTTCTGGTTATGAAGAGAAGAAAGCCCTGTTTCTAACTGGTTTACATAAAGTTCATGGTTTACAAAGAATATATTTTCTGGAGGATAATTGGGTTCTAGTACTTCTATTTTTCCCTCCTCATTATAAACAAATATATACTTGAAAGTGCCGAAAATAACTCTGTCATTATTGATAAATACTTTCCACGTCTCATCAAAGTCTCTATACTTTTTGGGAAGACTGTCAGCTAGGGATGTATAGGACAGCTGACCGGTTTTATTAGGGCATAGGTATCCAAAATCTCCCTGGCTGGCTACAAATATTCTTCCTTTATCATTTATTGCAATATGTCTGGCTTTAGTGCCTTGCTTATTACCATAAATAGTCCAGTTGGTGCCGTCATATTCAAGTATCCCGAAATTATTGGCCACATAGATTAGGCCATATTTGTTTTGAGTAATAGACCAGTTTTGAATACCCCCATTGTATTCGTTAGTGGCATAATATCGAATAAAAGGAAGGCCTAAGTTGTAATTTTGAGAACTACAGAGTTTACTGGATAAGACTATAATAGCGATGATAAAAAGTTGTTTTTTCATAATTGCATAAGGCAATATTATACTACTAATGTAGTAATAGGCTTGATGTATTTTGACGTATTAACTGAGAATACCAATAAATATAATAAATTGTATTTTAATTAAAATACAGGGGATTTTAGTTATTTATGATGAGTTTTTTTTCATTGATTTTGAGAGGTTGATGTATTTATGATGTAGTGCTTTATTTGTGATATCTCGTTAAATCTAGTTCATTGCAGTATTAATCGCAAACGATTGCAGATTTCATTTCTTTACTTAACCTTATGAATATGAAAAAAATCCTACTATTACATTTTCTCATGCTTCTTGCCTGGGCCGGGTATAGCCAGACTCAGGTCTCCGGTACGGTCTCCGATCAAAAAGGAGAGCCTTTGCCAGGGGTAAGTATATTAGTAAAAGGAACCACACAGGGTACTATTACTGGAATTAATGGCGACTATACCATTAATGTTGCGGATAACAATGCTGTGTTAGTATTTAGCTTTGTTGGGTATGTTACTCAAGAAATACCGCTCAACGATAGAAATAAAATTGATGTCAACCTTTCTGAAGATATCAAGTCTCTGGAAGAAGTGGTAGTTATTGGATATGGTACTCAAAAGAGAAGTTCCATTACGGGTTCTATTGCATCTATTGATTCTGATGAAATTACACAGGCACCTGCAAGTAGAATCGAGCAGTCGCTACAAGGTAAAGTAGCGGGTGTACAAGTTACGAGTCAATCTGGTCAGCCTGGAGATAAGCCTACCATCAGAATTAGAGGAGCTGGTACTAATGGAAGTGCCGAGCCTATTTACATTGTGGATGGTTTTCAAGTATCAGGAATTGATTACCTAAATCCAGGTGATATTGCCAAGATGGATATATTGAAAGACGCCGCTTCTGCTGCTATATATGGAGCCAGAGGTGCTAACGGGGTGGTGCTTATCACTACTAAATCAGGAAACGGAAAGCCGCTTATTCAATATAGTGGTTATTACGGTGTGCAAAATGCATGGAAAAAGCTGGACGTGCTTAATGCCAAAGAGTATGCAGTGATGATGAACGAAGGCGCTGCTAATGCGGGCCGCTCTCCCATCTTCGCTAATACCGACCTCGGAGCTGGCACTGATTGGCAAGAAGAGGTGTATAACAAAAATGCACCTATTACTAACCACCAAGTAACGCTGTCAGGTTCTAATGATATTTCTAAGTATACCACTGCTCTTTCATACTACTCTCAAGAGGGTATTGTGGGAGGAAAGAAGTCTAAATTTGATCGTTACTCTGCAAGAATCAATTCTGATCATAAAGTAGGAGACAAATTCACTTTCGGAGAAAATATTTCTTACTCATATATATCAAGAAATGCTATTTCTGCTAATGAAGAGTTTGGAGGCATAATGAGTAACGCCATTAACTTAGACCCTGTAACTCCTGTTTACGAGGATAACCCTGACTCTGAGTATTTAAATAATAATGCTGTAAAGAATGGTGATCGCTACTACGCCATTTCTGAATACATAGCACAGGAAGTGGTTAACCCATTGGCCAGGCTAGCTGTAACTCATGGTGATACCAGAGTGGATAAGTTTGTAGGTAACGTATATGGAGAATATGAAATTATTCCTAACCTGAAGTTTAGGAGTAGTTTTGGTCTGGATTTAGGGTATGTAGTTACCGAAGGGTATTCACCGGCCTCTTATCTTAATTCTGCTACCATAACACAAAAGGCTTCTGTTAGCAAAGAAATGCAGAGAACCTTTAATTGGCAGAATGAAAACACGCTTCAATATCAAAAGGATATTGACGATCATTCCTTTACCTTTTTAATCGGTAATACAGTTCGAGAAGAAAAGTATGAGCAGTTTGGAGGAGGTAAGCAGGGTTTAGTAGTTACAGACCCAGACTTAGTTAACTTGGCATATGCTACTGACCCTGAATCAGCTACCATAAGTGGCTTTGAAGTTGAAAACGCTTTGGTATCTTTCTTTGGAAGGGTAATTTATAACTACAAAGAGAAATATTTGCTAACCGCTATCGTACGTAGAGATGGTAGTACACGTTTTGGACCTGATAATAGATATGGAACTTTCCCTTCATTGTCTTTAGGTTGGGTAGCGAGTAGAGAAGACTTCTTCCCAGATCAGGAGGTACTTACTTTCGCTAAACTGAGAGCTTCTTGGGGACAAAATGGTAGTGATGCCATTGGTGATTACAGGTATGTTTCATCTATTGCTACAGGAAGAGGTTATACTTTTTATGATCCTTCTACAGGAGAAACCTATGTGGATGGTGCATCTCCGAGCTTTATTGCTAATCCTGAGCTAAAATGGGAGGCCTCAGAGCAGACTGACATTGGTCTGGATTTAGGCTTTTTTAATGAGAAGCTTTCTGTAAACTTCGATTATTACCGTAAGGAAACTAAAGATTTGCTTTTAGTGCCGCCCGTGCCGGGTATTGCTGGTAATGCAGCTGGTGCTTCTAACGTGGGAGGTGTACTTAATCAAGGGATAGAAATAGCCATTAATTATAACGGAAGTGCGGGAGATTTCACTTATTCTATTGGTGGTAACCTGGCTACTTTGAATAATGAAGTGCTTACTGTAGATGGAAGTAATGGAGTACTTACTGGAGCATCAATTAGTACCTATGGAACGGTTTCTAGGATGGAAGCTGGGTATCCTATTGGGTATTTTTATGGTTACAAAAGTAATGGCTTATTCCAAAACCAGGCAGAGATAGATGGTTATGTCAATTCTAACGGGCAGTTATTACAGCCCAAAGCTGTACCTGGAGATGTTCGTTTTGTAGATTATAATAATGATGGTGTTATCAATGACGATGATAGAACTATGATTGGTAATCCTCACCCTGATATTACCTATGGTTTTAATGGGTCTGCCAACTACAAAAACTTCTCATTAAGCTTCCTTTTCAATGGTGTTCATGGAAATGAAATTTTTAGTGGTATAAGACGTCATGATCTTTCGCAATCTAATATGCCTGCTTATTTTATGGACCGATGGACAGGCGAAGGTACTTCTAACGAAATTCCTCGCTTCACGCTTAATGACACTAATGAAAACTACAGTAGAATAAGTGATATGTATGTAGAGAGTGGTTCTTTCCTTCGTTTGAGGAACGTAACGTTGGGATACACATTGCCTGAAAATGTGAGAGGGCCATTTAAATCTGTAAGAATTTATGGAGCCGTAGATAACCTATTAACCTTCACTAATTACAGAGGTTTAGATCCTGAAGTAGGGTCACGATTAAATGAAAACGGATCGTCTAATGTGCTGGATACTGGAATAGATAGAGGTATTTATCCTCAGCCAAGGACATTTAGAGTAGGAGTAGACTTATCACTTTAAAATGACAGAATCTATCATGAAAAAATTTATAAATAAACATTGGTTATTAATGCTTCTTCTTGTGGCCTGTATGAGCTGCGATGGTATTTTAGATGACAAAGGACCGCTGGATAGCAGGAATGAGGAAGTGTTCTACAAAACAGAAGATGATGCATTAGAAGCACTAATTTCTGTTTATGATGTACTTCAACTGAATACCGTAATAGGCTACCATCCTTATCAGATGTTGTTAGATATTGCTTCTGATGATGCTTATGCAGGAGGTGCCAGTAGTAGTGATGCTCCTAACATTATAGAGATAGACAAGTTTGATATTTCTACTACTAATGGAGAGGTATACGGTTTGTATAAAAAATATTATACAGGTATTTACCGAGCCAATAAGCTGTTGGCTGAAATTGATGGAATAGAGGAGGGGGATGCCGCTACTTTGGCTAGAATGAAGGCAGAAGCCAAATTTTTAAGAGCGTACTTTTACTTTGATCTGGTTAGGTTTTTTGAAAATGTGCCTCTGATATTACAGCCACTTAGCCCTAATGAGTATAACCAACCTCAGGCTGACCCTTCTGATATTTATAATCAAATAGCTACTGATTTGATGGAAGCCATCACTGATCTGCCACAAGAGAGACAAGCAGATGGACGGATTAGCGTATGGGCCGCTAAATCATTATTACCTCGAGTATATTTGTTTTATCATGGCTTTTATGGAGGAGATCTTAAAGTGGGAGATAAAACTTATAACGGGACATCAGCAATGAATATGATTGATGATGTAATTGAGAAGAGCGGTCATGAATTAGTATCTGACTATGCTAGTTTATTTACCCTGGCTGGTGAAATGAGTATTGAATCTGTATTTGAGATTCAATATTCTAATCTAGTGGTTAGCTGTGATTATAGCTACATACAAGGATGTGAAGGAAATATAGGCATACAAATGCAAGGCCCCAGAGTTCAGGATCCCGCAGGAGAGAAGTATGCTGCAGGCTGGAGTTTCTGTACTGTAACTCAGGATCTTTACGATGCATATGAGACAGGAGACCCTAGAAGAGATGCTTCCATTCTAACTATGAGTGAGTTTAATGGTGATTTGACCATAGGCTTTCAACATACCGGTATGTTTAATCAGAAGTACACTACAAAAAAAGAATTTCAATCTGATAAAGGAGAGCCGGCTTTAAATTGGGGCAATAACTATCATGCCATCCGATTTTCTGATGTCCTTCTTATGGGAGCAGAGTTACATGCGACTAATGGAGGAGGAAGAGCTCAGGAATATTTAGATAGGGTACGGGATAGAGTAAGTATGCCAAGTGTAACGGCCAACTTGCCTAATATATATCATGAAAGAAGAGTAGAGTTGGCCTTAGAGGGACACAGATACTGGGATGTGCTGAGACGGGGACCAGCTGTGGCTGCTAGTGAGCTTACCTTAACTAATCAGTCAGGACCAGATTTTGAAGATGGAGAACCTGAAGATTATGAAGTACAGTTTAAGCCCCAAACCAAAGGATTTTTACCTATACCTCAGGTAGAGAGAGACTTGCTAGGAGAAACTTTAAGTCAAAATGAAGGATATTAAGAGATAAAAGATGAAAAATTATATATACATATTTTTAAGTTTTGTATTCCTGGCGGTAGTCTCTTGTGATCCGCAGGAAGAGGATGATTTTGGTCTGGGCTCAGCGCCTACTTCTGCTGATGTTCAGTTTTCTGTAGCTCCTTCAGCCGAAAATGAGAATATTTTAGTGTTTACTAATAAATCTACCGGTTTTAAAGCTGTTTGGGATTTCGGAAATGGTACGGGTGCGGAAGGAGACGTAGTGCGTGGAACCTACCCTCTAGAAGGGCAGTACACCGTAACGCTCACTATATATACGTCTGGCGGAAGTGCATCAAATACTCAGACGGTGGAAATAGCTGTTACGGACCCATCGTTATTAGATATCCCGGTCTATAATATGCTTACCGGAGGTCCTGATAATTTGGAAGGTAAAACATGGGTGATAGATGCTAAAAATCCTGGCCATTTTGGTGTGGGACCTGTAGATGGAGATAGTCCAAGTTATTATGCAGCGCCGGCTAATGATAAGGCAGGTTCAGGTCTGTATAACGATGAATTTACGTTTACTCTGGATGGTTTTTCCTATATTCAGGACACCAAAGGAGATATATTTATTAATACAAAACAAGCAGGTAATTTTCCTGGGGCTTATGAAAATGCAGGTGATTATACAGCTCCTTATGATGCTCAAGATGGACTTAAATGGACTATTTCTGAAGGTGAAGGTGGTATTCAAACACTAAAAATCAGTAATAATGGATTTATAGGATACTACACTGGTGTATCTACTTATCAGGTACTAAGTCTAGATGATAAGAAAATGGTGCTGAAGTTTGAAGATGCAGCAGATCCAACTCTGTCTTGGTTTGAAACACTAATACCATTAGACGTCGCCAATGCTACTCCTCCATCACCAGCATTTTCTTACACTATTAGTGGTTTAACATTAAGTTTTACCAATAATACCGAAGATGCAGACAGTTATAACTGGGATTTTGGTGATAATACTACCTCAACTGAAGCAAGTCCGGTACATACTTATGCTTCTGAAGGAATGTATACCGTTTCTTTGTCCGCAACTAACGTCAATGGAACTGATACTGAAAAAAAGACTATTATTGTATCTACTACCAATACAATTACCTTGTCACAGCTCACTGGAGATAACTCTAAAACTTGGAAATTACTCCCAGCAGCAGGGTCTTTTGGTGTAGGACCATCAAAAGGTAGCACCGAATGGTTTGGTAGTGCTGATCTTTCAGGAGAACGATCATGTCTGTTTAATGACGAGTTTATTTTCAGAACAGATAACAAGTATGTATATAACGCTCGTGGAGATGTTTATGCCGAGCCATACATGGGCGTAGGAGAGGAATGTGTTAATGAATCAACCTTGGTGGGGACTAATGCTGAACCATGGATGTCAGGTACACATGGTTTTGTTTTGAATAACACAGGAGGTCCTTCTGTAATTACTTTGCAAGGAGTAGGAGCATTTATCGCCTTACCAAAAGCGTATAACGGAGGGGAATATGCTGGAGCTCCGCCTACTGAGAGTTCAGTAAGCTATGAGGTGATGTTTTATGTGAATGATGGGGAAAACGAGTTGTTAGGAATCACTATTGATGTGTCAGGATCAGGAGGATCGTTCTGGAGTTTTATATTAAAAGCTGAAAATGAATAATTATAATATGAAGAAGAATTTATTGATGGTGTGCTTGTGCCTGCTAGTAGTAATGGCATGTGGAGAAGATAATGATGACCCAGAAGCAATGGCCCCGAGTGGGTTAGAGCTTAATTATACGCTTTCAGGTTCAGATAATGTTACTTTTACTGCTACGGCTCAAAATGCTAATTACTTTACCTTCCAGTTTGGAGATAAAGAAAATGAGCCTATCACAAGAGCTGATAATGGTATTGTATCGCACACTTACGGAGCCCCAGGCAAGTATGAGGTCATTGCCAGAGCACATGCTTCCAGTACGGTTTTCTCCGAAACAAGCGTTACTGTAGAAATAACGTTACCAGGAGGAGAAGATGATGGCGGTGACTTTCAAATACCCACCACGGGCTATAGCACTCCTGAGAGCTACGAAGGAATGACTCTGGCTTGGAAAGATGAATTTGATGGCGATGCTCTCAATGAAAGTGATTGGACATTTGAAATGGGAAATGGAGATAATGGATGGGGAAACCAAGAGTTGCAGTATTATCAAAAAAATAATACCACTGTGAAAGATGGAATGCTGATTATAGAAGCCAGGAAAGAATCTCAAGGAGGCTATGATTATACTTCTTCCAGAATTATTACCAAAGGGAAAAAGAGTTTTAAATACGGAAGGGTAGACATTCGAGCTGCGTTACCTCAAGGTCAAGGCATATGGCCGGCGTTATGGATGTTGGGAAGTAATTATGATGACGTGAGCTGGCCAAGATGTGGTGAAATAGATATTATGGAAATGGTAGGTGGTGAAGGAAAGGATAATACTGTTTACAGTACCTTGCATTGGTATGCTGAAAGCAAAGAGATAAAGGCTGACTATGGCCAATCTACTACGCTTTCCTCTGGTATATTTGCAGATGAATTTCATGTTTTTTCTTTGGTATGGGATGCAGAAAAGATCGTTTCCTATGTAGATGATAAACAGTTTTTCGTGATAGATATCACGCCTGATGACCTCAGCGAGTTTCATCAAAACTTCTTTTTTATCTTTAATGTGGCTGTGGGAGGCTTATGGCCAGGTAGCCCAAATGCTACTACCAATTTTCCTCAGAGAATGGTGGTAGATTATGTGAGAGTATTTCAGAAGGAAAAATAATTATTAGTTGAATATTTAATGGAGGAGGCCATGCAGAAATGCTTGGCCTCTTTTCATTTATTCTATTATAGATTAATGATGTTATTTTGACTAACTTGTCTCGAAAATTAAGAAACCAATGAAAAAACTAATTACACTATGTCTTTTGGCCTCAATAATGTGGTCTTGCAACCCTAAATCTGAGCAAAATAATGAAACAGAAGCAGATTCTACGGCTACCGCTTCAGAGGTAGAAGCTGAGGAAGAAGTTAAACTAACTGGTAATTTCGGGGATGAAATCTCTGATGATGGAGCTATTACAGCGGATGAATTATATGCTAAAATGGAATCTACAGACTCTATGGCAGTGAAAGTGGAAGGTGAAATATTAGCAACCTGTCAAATGAAAGGCTGCTGGATGACGCTAGACATTCCTCAGCAAGAAGCCATGAGGGTAACTTTTAAGGATTATGGCTTCTTCGTTCCTAAAAGTGGTGTAGAAGGTAAAAAGGCTGTAGTAGAGGGGTACGCGAAAAAAGTAACTACTGATGTAGAAACTCAAAAGCACTATGCTAAAGATGCAGGTAAATCTCAAGAAGAGATTGACGCCATTACAGAACCAAAAACAGAAATTGCTTTTGTAGCTAACGGAGTTATTATTAAAGACTCTAAATAATTACTGGTAATACGCATTAGAGCGCTTTTTCCTAAATAGGTTTCTGAAAAACGTTCCTGAAAGTGTGGAAAAGGCGCCAACCAATCCTCCAATGGTGGCTGTTATAAATATGAGCTTGTAATTGTTTGATGAAAATAAGGGAGCCACTTTATTAGTTAGTTGAGAGCTGGTTTCATAATCTATCCAAAAGGCATGTATTCCCCATAATAAAAATATGGCTATGAAGCCTGAAAAGAAGGAAACCCAACCGTTAAGATTAAACAAAAAGCCAATAATAAAAGCCAAGATGGCCATAGACCAGAAAGGATAAAATAATCCAGCTATGTAACCAGCGATAATTAAAGCTAAAATTTGTAGTAGTTTCATGATTTATGGTTTTAGTTGTTGGCTGTAAATCATTTGGTCGTTCTCCCTTCTGTTAAAGCCAGTAAATATTACAGGTAGATATTTTCCATCTCTCCAGTCATTAATCATATTATCGTATAGAATACTGCCCGGGTTTCCTGATTGTCCTCCGGGGTAAATAACATAGGCCTGAGGTGGGGAAGTCATCTCTACAATGAAACGCTGAGATGGTCCATGATTTCTTTTGGTACTATTAATAGCATCAGCCACGCCATCTACTTGGATATTATACCTGCTAAAGCCAGCCAGACTACCACCTAAATCAGCCAGATGTTTAATGAAAGTACCTTTATAATTACCCCACTTAGTGTCTAATCCTGTTGATTGCTGCCATTCGCTTAAATCCTTTTGAGATTTTTTAAAGGCATAATTGATCAGTTCTGTCAGAGATTCCTGCTTGTCAGTTGAGTCTACGTCAATAAATTTATAATCAGGGAAATTCTTTATAATATAAGTGGTTGTAAATTCATCAGGAGAGGTCAATGCAACATTACTTTTGTTAAATTCATCCCATAAGCAAATCATAAACTGCTTCCACCAAGCCTGGAAGTAGGTGGGAGCATAGCTTTCTACTTTGTATTCATAGTTCCATTCCTGCAGCTGCTGCAAGGCTTTGATTTCCTTTTGACTTAAGCCTTCTAAATGAATTGAATCAAGAAGTATAGGTAATGTTTCCTCTGGTAAAATGCTATAACTATTAACTTGTAACTTCATCATATCTTCTACGGTGATTTGACTCATTTTATTAAGTTCACGGTTAATTATCCGGTTTCGATAGTGTTCTTGGGAGGAGTTATACACCCAATAAGGATATAGCGAATCTACCGATGGCTGGTTAGCAGAACTTACGAAATTCCTTTCAGGATTATATTGATAAGGATTTTGATCTTTTGGTATCTCTTGCTGCCACTCATGCAGAGGATTATTACCATCCATAAGAAACTTACCCTGGCCGGGCCATTTGGCTACGTATTGCCCTTGCACTCTCAGTGCTATATCTCCAGATGTAGAAGCAAAAACGATATTTTGAGGAGGTGCATCCCAGTGCTCAATTGCCTTTAGGTAGTCATCGTAATTTTTCCCTTTATTAAGCTCAAGCAATGCCTTCTGCACCATAGAAGGGTCATGCCCAATCCAGCGAAGGGCATAATTTTTCTTAGCATCATGATCTCCAAAGCTTTTGTCATACACTACTGGCCCCTGGCGAGTGTTTACCACAGTATCATAGTATGTTTCTGCTCCTCTGATTTTAATGGCTTCAATTCTTTTTTTAGTAGGAATCCACTGATCGTTATACTTGTATTTATTTGCAGAACTACCTTGGAAAGTGATTTTATACCAGTCCCTATTATCTCGAGGAGCATTAGTAAAGCCCCAGGCTATTGAATCATTAAAGCCTATGGTTACACCTGCAGCTCCGGTAAATGTAAAACCATAGACATTTACCTCAGGAGATGATAATTGAATCATAAACCATAACGAAGGTAGATTAAGCCCTAAGTGAGTGTCATTACAAAGTATCGGTTTTCCGCTGGCTGTTTTATTGCCAGAAACAGCCCAGTTATTACTGCCGTTATCAGGGTCAGGCTTGGGTAATATGTTCTTTATTAAGTCTGTTGGCAAGTCCGTAGCAGGAGGAGTGGCATTCACTTTTTGAAAGTCCCATGGATTTTCATTTCCTGACGGGATTACTGGTACCATTCTTGGTAGTTTTTCAGGAAAGAGAAAATTGAAGGTCTCTAACCCAAATAAATTCAAAGCATTTGAGTTTTCAAAGTCATCATCATGTCCTGTAAGTGCGTCTATCATATACTCTAAAATCAAAGCAGATTTCATAGGAGTCCATTCTTCTGGCTCATACCCCAAGAGCTTATATTCAATGGGTAGCTGTTGGTAAGATAGTGATTGAATATAGGCGTTAACCCCGTCGGCATAAGCCTTGATGCAACTGTTTACGAAAGGATCTTTTTGCATGGCTTTATAAGTAACCTCAGCACCATAAGACATTCCTTTTCTTCTTTGTAACCTATCAAACGCAAGTCCGCCTTTACCAATAATTTCCGAAACCCTACCCGCTGCGGCATGAGTCTGGAATTCCATTTGCCATAACCTGTGTTGTGCTATTATAAACCCTTGAGCCATATACAGGTCATGATTATTTTGAGCATAAATATGAGGGACTCCATTTTTGTCATAGGTAACAGAAACAGAGTCTTTTAAGCCGTCAATATTGATGGATGTGGCGTATCCTAGCGAGTCATGTTCACTGTTTTGCCAAAATCCTTGAGCAGGATCCAGAAACTTGCCTAGAGGAGGAATCGGTATGTCTTTTATTACTAACCTTGTATTAAGCGAGTAAATCAGCAGAACATTGATTGAAAATATTAACAAAAACTTAAATAGTTTCATACACCAAGAACTTTTCTTGTTAGGATTAAAAGTGCCATAATGGAAAATATGATTTAATCTAATTATAAAAGCTCTATTTATTAAAGGTAACAAAAAATAATCCTGTTATATTTGGTCGATTTTATGAAAGAATGGAAATTATCTTGAAAAAATATACTCAATCTCAGATTGAGAAGGCGAAGAACATTAAGGCTTTTGTTTTTGATGTGGATGGTGTACTTACCGATGGAGGTATAGTGTACAGTAATTCTGGGGATGAAACGAAAGTTTTCAATGTAAAAGATGGTCAGATTATAAAACACTTAAGAAACTCTGGTCTTATTGTAGGGGCAATCACCGGACGTGAATCCGCATTAGTCGAAAGAAGATGCAAAGAATTGAAGTTAGATTTTTTTTACCAGGGGATTAAAGATAAATTTGCAGTATATAAAGATATCCTGTCTGAATATAATCTAAAGGACGAGCAGGTAGCCTACATAGGAGATGATATCATAGATCTTAAGGTGATAATCAATGCTGGTTTAGGCATAGTGCCTGCTGATGGTGTAGAGTATGTAAAAGCTGAGGCGGATCTTATAACAGAAAAAGAAGGTGGCAGGGGAGTAATAAGAGAAGCGGCAGATTTTATATTGTCAGCTCAAGATATGTTAGAGAATATTATAAATCAATATAAAGCGTGAGTTTAGAGAAGTCTAAGGAAAAGATGCACATTACTGATAAGATAGTATTAGGTGGTGAGCGAATGGTTCTTTTTGCTGGCCCATGTGCAGCTGAGAGTTATGATATATGTATGGAAACCGGAGAGAAGGTTAAATCCGTATGTAAGGAATTAGATATTGATTATGTTTTTAAGGCTTCATTTGATAAAGCTAACAGAACATCTGCAGGATCATATAGAGGTAAGGGTATTGAAGGTGGATTGCAGATATTAGAAAGAGTAAAGAAAGATCTTGGGGTACCGGTAGTGACCGATATTCATGAATCATATCAGGCTGAGGAAGTAGCATCTGTAGTTGATGTACTCCAAATACCTGCATTTCTTTGTCGTCAAACAGATCTATTGTTGGCTGCAGCCAATACTGGTAAAGCCGTAAAGGTAAAAAGAGGACAGTTTATGGCTCCTGAAGATATGAAATATGCGGTTGATAAAGTGAGGGGAGCAGGAAACAATAATGTATGTTTAACAGAGCGTGGAGCTAGCTTTGGTTACCATAATTTGGTGGTAGATATGCGAGGATTGCCTGTAATGAGGCAGTATTCTCCTGTTGTATTCGATGTTACTCATAGTGTACAGCAGCCAGGCGGAGCAGGAGGAGCATCAGGCGGGCAGAGGGAGTTTGCTCCTTTCTTAGCCAGAGCCGCCGCCGCAGCGGGAGTAGATGGATTCTTTATTGAAACCCATCCAAATCCTTCAGTAGCATTGAGCGATGGGCCAAATATGATTCCTCTACATGAAATTGATGATTTTTTAAGAATGCTAAAAGAAGTTTGGGCTGTAGGAAATAGATACACTCAGCTGTAATTTTTTGAATAGAATAAGTCAGAATAACTTTTCATGAAAGTAATTGTAACCGGAGGAGCCGGGTTTATAGGATCTAATTTAGTAGCAGCATTATTAAATGACTCTAGGGTAACAGAGGTTAGAGTGATTGATAACCTTTCTAACGGGTATCATTCTAATATAGAGGAGTTTATTGATAATCCTAAGTTTTCTTTTTTTCAGGAAGATATCCGAGATTATGAGAAAATGGTTGAGCTTACTCAAGGATTTGATGCCATTTCTCACCAAGCTGCACTAGGATCAGTCCCTAGATCTATCGAAAACCCAATGCTTTCAACAGAAGTAAATGTATTGGGAACGGTTAATGTATTGCATGCAGCTGTTCAAAATAAAGTAGGTAGAGTAACACTGGCTTGTTCTTCAAGTACATATGGAGATAGTAAAACATTACCTAAGGTAGAAGATAATATTGGCAATCCACTTAGTCCTTATGCTATCACCAAATATGCGGTGGAACTATATGCAGACGTATTTAAGAAAACATATGGACTTAATTATGTGGGATTTAGGTATTTCAATGTATTTGGGCCAAAACAAAATCCTAAAAACCCATATGCTGCGGTAATACCATTATTTTGTCAGGCTTTTATAGAAGGCAATGAGCCCACTATTAATGGAGATGGACACACATCCAGAGATTTCACTTTTGTAGATAATGCTGTTCAGGCTAATGTTAAAGCGATCTTTACAGAAAATGAGGATGCGCTTAATCAGGTTTATAATGTAGCCTGTGGAGAGCAAACCAGCCTGAATGAAATGATTGATATGCTCAAAGATATTTCGGGGAAAGACATCAAAGCCAACTATGGCCCTGAAAGAAAAGGAGATGTAAAACACTCTAAGGCCGATATAACCAAAATAACCACCTCCTTAGAATATGAACCAGAAGTTAAATTTAAGGAAGGTTTAGCATCTGTTTATAGTTGGTACGAAGAATTTTTACAGAATAATTAGACCCTAACCACTGAAGATGAAGAGACTTCTATTCTATCTCTCGATAGCCTTACTAATCACCTCGTGTGTCCCTAATAAAAAACTGGTTTACCTCCAAGAAAAAGATGAACTCAAGCATTTAGATGAGATCCCTAAGGATTCAGTGTTAAGAACACATCAAATGGATGTTCAAGAATACAGAATACAGCCGTTGGATGTATTATACATCAATTTTGAGAGTATTACTGATGAGGAGTATGATTTTTTCTCTAAGGTAAACCCAAATATGGATAATATAGGTGGTAATAGTAATATTAATTTAAGAGGTGTTTTGGTAGATGTAAATGGTAAAATTGAGTATCCAGTAGTGGGCAAAGTAGGAGTTGCAGGATTAACAGTTTTTGAGGCACAAGATAAAATGCAAACTATTGTTAATAAATATCTTTCAGATGCCGTGGTAAGGATAAGGTTGTTGAATTTTAGGTTCACTGTTTTAGGGGAAATCAATGGGGAAAAAGTTGTTAACTCTCAAAATACTAGAGTTACTATGATGGAAGCTATTGGATTATCCGGAGGCTTTACAGAATTAGCTGATAGAAGTAATGTTAAGGTCATCAGACAGAAAGGGAATACTTCGGAAATATTTTATATAGACTTGCTAAAAGAAGATTATATAGAATCAGAGTATTTTTATGTGCAGCAAAATGATGTGATAATAGTTCCGCCTTTGAGGCAACGAGCGTTTAAAAGATATTTTGCTCAAAATTTAGGAGTGATCACTTCTGCTGTTTCTGCTGTCTTATTAGTTGTAACTCTTTTAACTAGATAATTAAAGCATGGATATGTCTGATTTCGATGAATTTGATGACGCTCCTAAAAAAGGAACTTCAGGTGGTATTCAAATTAATTATTTGAGGGTTCTTACAAGTGCGGCTAAATATTGGTACGTGTTTGTTCTTGCTTTATTTATTTCCGTTTCTTGTGCGTACCTAGTTAATAGGTATAGTACGGATATCTATCCTGTCAAGGCGTCAATTATCATTAAGGAAAACGAGGAAAATGCTGGCGCAAAGTTTCTTTATAATAATGCGCTCGTTAACCCCTATAGAAACTTTTATAATGAACTGTATATACTAAAATCGTATTCTTTATTACAAGCTGTTGTAGAGGATCTGGGATTCATGGTCAGTTTTTATAGAGAGGGGAATATAAAAACTGTTGAGGTATATGATAAGGATTTTCCAATTCAGATCCGTCCTGTTGAGGACACAATGCAACCTTGGGGTAAATCTTTGGCAATTACTATGTTGTCAAATAATAAAATTAGATTAGAAAGGGTCAGTGATGATAATAGTGAGTCTACTATCATTGATGAAGCAGTTAATTATTTGGATACAGTGAATATTGACGGGTATAAATTATTTTTTACTTTGAAGAAAGATGTTCCTGAATCACTACTGGATAAACGGTTTATTATAAAATTTAATGACCCTGTAATGTTAGCAAAAGGCTATGCTAATAAACTGGATGCTAGTTGGGCGCAACAGGGAGCTTCTGTGGTAAATCTTTCTATTAAGGGGGCAATACCTGCCAAGGAGGTTGCTTTCATAAATAGGTTTATAGATAAATATCAGCAGTACGATGTAGATAAGAAGAATTCAGCAGCAACTAAGTCTATCGCTTTTTTAGATAAACAAATTAAAGATATTAAAGATTCTTTGCAATATTTTGAAGAAGCTATATTAAGGTTTAAGCAAGATAATTTACCCGTTAGTGTTGATGAGGAGACTACTAGGTTATATGAGAGATTGGAGGCACTCGAATCTAATAAGGTCAACTGGCTGTTACAAAAGAGTTATTTCGAATATATTTCAGATTATTTGAAGTCAGGTAAGAACTATGATAAAATAGTTACACCTACAAGTGTTGGCATAACAGATGCCGTATTAGTAGGGCTAATTAATGAATTGATAGAAGTAGAGGGGCAGATAGCTGAGTTTAAAAACAGAGGCTTGTATGATCAAAACCCGTTATTTGAGCAAAAATCTGCAAAAGTTCAGCAATTAAGAAAGGCTATATTGGAAGGTGTTGAAAATTATAAATCTACTCAGCAGATCAATTTAAGATTTGTGAATAATCAAATTCAATTATTGGAGAAAGAAATGAAAACTCTTCCAAAGTTAGAACAGCAGCTATTGACTATTCAGAGAAATTATTCGCTACAAGAAAATTTATATACTTTTTTACTTCAAAAAAGAGCTGAAGCAGGGATCTCCAGAGCTTCGACTAGTTCGGATATTGTAGTTGTTAATCCTCCAATGGTTTCTGGCGGTAAGTTGAGTCCGAAGCCTTTTCAGATTTTTGGTGTAGCGATAGTCTTGGGATTAATTGTACCATTAGTTTTTTTCTTGGTATTAGAATTACTTAATAATAAAATTCAGGCAAAAGAGGATATAGAAAATATTACCACTATACCTTTTATAGGAGGTATTGGACACAATGGTCTAAAAACGAATTTAGTAGTTTATGAAAAACCTAAATCATCCGTTGCAGAGGCTTTTAGAGCATTAAGGTCAAACTTGAATTATTTTACTGAAGGTAAAGAGAAAAAGGTTTTTATGGTTAATAGTTCGATAAGTGGAGAAGGAAAGACTTTTACTACGATTAACTTGGGAACTGTTTTGTCTATTTCAGGAAAAAGCACCTTAATTATTGGAGCCGACTTAAGGAAACCTAGGCTATATGATGACCTAGGGTTAACAAATAGTATAGGTCTAAGCAATTATCTTTCTGGTATGAATACGTTTGATGAAGTTATACAAGGTACGATAATTGAAAATTTAGATCTAATAAGTGGGGGGCCGGTACCTCCAAACCCGAGTGAATTAATTATGAGTGATCGAATGGACAATCTCATTTCTATGGCTAAAGAGAAATATGATTTTATTATTTTAGATACCCCTCCTATTGCTTTGGTTACAGATGCTTTTATTTTATCAAAGTATACGGATCATACGATATTTTTAATAAGGCAAAATTATACGCCAAAACCGGCAGTTAAAACGGCTCAGGAATTATATGAGCACGGTAAGATTAAAAATATTAGTATTTTATTCAATGACATTTTGAAAAGTGGACCTGGTTACGGCTATGGTTACGGTTATGGATACGGCTATGGCTATGGCTATGGTAGTAATGCTTATGGTTACTATAGCGATGAGTCAATAAAAACTGATTGATTTTAATGACATCATTAAAGAAAAGGTCTACTTCTGCTTTTTTTTGGGATTTATTTGGCACTGTATTTCAGCAGGGTGCTGTTTTTTTTATAACAGTTTTTCTAACCAGGCTGCTTACTCCAGAAGATTTCGGTTTAATAGGCATGGCTATGGTCTTTGTTTCTGTAGCCCAAGTTTTTATTGAGGCTGGATTAGGAGCGGCGCTGATACAAGATGATAATAGCACCAATCTTACGTATACATCTGTTTTTTATATGAATATAATCATAGGAATCCTTCTTACGGTATTAACCTATTTCTGTTCTGACTGGTTTGGTTACTTTTTTGAGAGTGAGGAAGTTGCTAGATTAATTAAGTGGCTCTCATTAATCTTTATATTCAACTCTTTTGATATCGTTCAAATCTCAATTCTGAGGAAAGAACTTAAATTTAAATCTTTGACGATCCGCTTAGCCGTATCAACAGTAATTGCAGGTTTGGTGGGAGTGTTTTTTGCATTTAAAGAGTATGGTGTATATAGTTTGGTTATTCAAAATATTGTAAGAGCTGTAATAGGGAGTGTTTTATTATGGTATGCCTCCAGTTGGCGACCTTCTTGGGATTTTAGTTATGCTGAAATTAAGCGTATTTCTTCATTCAGTAGTTTTATGTTGCTAGAGCAAATCATGTTTTCCATATCAGAAAGGTTGGATGTGCTTTTAATAGGTAAGATTTTTAATGCTTCTACTTTGGGTTTTTATACACGTGCTCAAACCTTGAAGGATCAAGTTACCAAGCTTTCTTCTACTAGTATTTCGAAGGTCTTTTTTCCAGTGTTAACTTCTATTAAGAACGATATAGCAAGATTTCGATTAATATATTTCAATCTTCTTTCAGTTGCGTTGATGGTCTCGTGTTATATAATTATAGTGCTTTATGTGCTGGCTGAAGATCTTATATTGATTCTGTTCGGAGCCGAGTGGCTTCCATCTACCTTAATGTTTAAAATTCTTATACTGTCTGCTGCTGCTTTTCCTGTAAATGCAATTATTATTAATGCATTTCTTAGTACAGGTAAGGCCAAAGAGAATTTTAAAATTGGTGTATTTAGAAAATTAGCAAAATTAATACCACTTATTGTAGCATTGATTTATGGAATTAAAGCTTTTTTGATATGTTACGTGGTTGTTACTTATACTTTAACAGTTATTAATTTCTTTTTCGTTAGATCTTATCTAAGTATAAGTCTTTACCAGCATTTTAAAGTGACAATTCCTTCATTGATTTTTTTGGTTTTATTTATCGTTATATTCGACTATGCTGATTTAAGTTCGCTATGGAGTAGGTTGGCATATCTAATGAGCTGTTTAGTTATTTATTCTACTTGGTTAATAGGTACTGAAAACTCAGGGTGGTTGTTCTTGAGAACCATAGTCATAGAGAAAATATTAAAGCGTAATGGATGAAAATTCTATTGAACAAGAGTGTTTCGGAGATGATAACCTTCTTGTATCGTTCGGAGGTGTTAATCAGGCATATGGGATACCCGTATTTGAATTCAAAAATGTATTAAAGAAGATCAAATGTGATAAACTATTTATACGAGATTTGAGGCAAGCTTGGTATCACTTAGATTCTGATAGTAACGTTAATGGGTTATTAAAGCTCAAAGAAAGACTTCGTGAGCGAATCGGGCAGGGTAATTATAAAAGGGTCGTATTTTTGGGTAGTTCCATGGGAGGTTTTGCGGCTATATATTTTGGATCAATTTTAAGAGTTGATAAGATAATTGCATTTTCTCCACAAAGTTTTATTGATCGGTTCTATAGAACAATTTATGTTGATCGACGATGGAGGTCCCAAATTCGCGAATTACGTATTCGTGCAGATAAGAGTAATGAACCTAATGTTTGTTTTGATCTAAAAAGACATTTAGAAAATTTAAATACGGAGTGTGATATTGAAATCTTGTATGCAAAGAAACACAGATTAGATAGAATACATTCTAATAGGTTAAAAGCTATAAAGGGGGTAAATTTAATGCCTATGAACAGCAATGATCATTCCTTAGTAAAGGACTTAAGGAATAGTGGAGATCTATATAATATTATAAATCGTTCGTTGATAATCAAATGACTTCAGTTCCTAAATTTATTTTAATAGGGGGTTCACCAAGGTCTGGAACTTCTTTAGTACAAAAGCTTTTAATAAGTCACTCTAGAATTGATGGAGGGCCAGAGTTTGTTTACATGCCCAAGATGTCAATTTTATTTGACCAGATGAAAAAGAGCATAATAAGAGATTCTATTTCTATGTATGTGAATGAAGAGAAATTGATTGAAAATTTCCAGAAATTCACTAAATCATTCTTTGAAAGTTCAATTACGGATAATACTTATTATATATCGGAAAAAACACCAAGCAATATATTTGCATTTCTCTCCTTTAATGAATACTTACCCAGCGCAAAATTGTTAAACGTTTATAGAGATGGAAGGGCGGTAGTTGCTTCATTTAGAAATGTCAGAAAACGTGCTCTGAAGAATGGACAATATTTGGAGAATATAAGCTTGATAGCATCGATCAAAACATGGAATAATTCTATTGATGCATATTTTGAATATGTAGAGGAAGTTGGAAATAACTTGTATTCTGTGAAATATGAGGATTTAGTAACAAATCCTAGATTAGTTTTACTTGAATTAATGCATTGGTTAGATCTAGAATTAGAAGATCAGATGCTCTCACCTGAGTTAATTAATTTTAATGACAATAAAAAGGATGCTAAAATTAATGATATTTGGTATACAAAAGGAATGTATAATCAATCATTTAATACAAGCAATATAGACACATGGAAGAAGGAACTTAACTTTTTTGAAAAGATCATTTCCAATATTTTAATGGCGGATAGGCTGGATAGATTGGAATATCCGGTTAAAGGGATTTACTTGACATTAAATAGAGTGTTAAAATTATGTACATGGAAATATCATAAGACATATCTTAAGAAAAGTTCTTTAGTGATTAATATGTATAAAAAATTTCTTCTTAAAATTAAAATGTAAAATAATGCTTAAAAAGGTATTGAATTTTATAGCTCATTACATAAATGAACGAAATATTATTTTAGGCAAGTCATCTGTTTACATATCTGATAGTTCGATTGTAGAAGGTAGCTTTATTAAGGGAGAAGTTACAATAGGGCAAAAGTGTACTCTAAAACGTGTTCACATTGACGGCAAGGTTTCAATTGGTGACTTTTCATTTTTAAGTGGGCCAAATATTTTTATTCATTCAAAAATTGATCAAGTGAAAATTGGTAAATTTTGTAGTATTGCTCGGAATGTAGACATTCAATCACATAATCATGATATTAACAAGATAACTACAAGTTCATTAATGACAAACTTTTTTAATGGAAATGAGCATAATGAATTGGTATCAATGGGTGATATTTCAATAGGAAATGATGTATGGATTGGAGCTAAATGTACTATTTTGGGCGGGGTTACTATTGGTAATGGAGCTGTTATTGGTGCCAATACACTTGTAAATAAGGACGTGCCTGCATATTCTATTGTTGTTGGTAATCCAATGAGAGTTGTGAAAAAAAGATTTAGTGATTCGCAAATATTGGAATTAGATGCATTAAAGTGGTGGGACAAGCCTATTGATGAAATACGAGAAATATACGAGGGTTTTGAAAAAAGTAGGTAAGGTAAAAGTTTTCCTGGCAGCGTTCATTAATCAAACAAACGCACAAAATATTAACTGTAGAGAACTTGCCAAAAATTTGGATGAGGATGAGTTTGATGTTTATACTTTAGAGCTTTCAAGTGGTAATTTATCTTCTTTAACTAAAAAAAATGTTCATATATTTAGATGTTGGTATCCGACTAAAGTTAGTGGTTTGATTGGCTATTTATGGGGGTTTTTAAAAAGCGAAGTGGTGTATTTACCACGTGCCGATTTTTTGTGGTTTCAAAAGTGTTTAATTAAGATTTTCAGAAAAAAATCTTTTAAAACAATGGAAAATATAATTGATGTTATTTCAATTGATACCGCATTTGGTGTTTTTGGAGGCGACTTAAATAAAATAATTTCCTATTACAAATATGCAGATAGGAATTATCCCATTAGCAAGTATGTAGGTGACTATAATTATAAGCATTATAGTATAAAATATAACCAACCTATATTGTACGTACCTACAGATTTTGATAGTTTTTATATTAAAAGAGATGTCAATGATATATTGTTGACGGATATTGTTTTTATCGGTAATGATTTCAGGAGGAAGCGGTTGAGTAAGTATCTAGAACTTGCACAGTTATTCCCTGATTTGAAGTTTCATGTGGTGGGCAAAGGTAATTTACCAGATGAAATACATGAAATTAAAAATGTTAAATATCATGGAATGTTGAGTCATGAAGCTTTACATAATTTATTAGAATCAATTCAATTACATTATTTTCCGTCACTATCAGAGGGATTTGGTAAAGTAACAATAGAAGTTGGTGCGGCAGGTATACCCACCATTCTTCATGGTAATTATGGCGCAGCTGAATGGATAAACAATGAAAAGGAAGGAATAATAGTTAGTGAATTTGATGAGGTTGTGGAAAAAGTTAGGTTATTGAAAAATAATACTGAGTTTTTAGCAAAACTTTCCCAGGGTGCCCAAGAAATGAGCCGGAGGTTTGATTCTAGAAGGGTTGTTAAAATTTATGAGCAAGTAATAAAAGATCTTATTAATTAAAATGGAATGCGATATCATAGTGCAGGCAAGGATGTCATCTACTAGGATGCCGGGCAAGATACTTAAGCCATTTTTCAAGACCGAAAGTATATTGGAAGTCCAAATTGGTAATATACAATGTCTAGTAGGGAGTGTAATTATAGCAACTAGTAATAATTCGGCAGATGACGTTTTAGAGAATTTTGCGAATGGTAAGGGCGCAAAAGTATTTCGTGGAGATGAGCAGGACGTAATGTCAAGGTTCATAGAGGGGTCTAGTGCAGATTTTATTATTCGAATTTGTTCTGATAATCCATTTCTTGATCTGTTATATCTTCAAAAATTGATTGATAATGTTGAGGAGGGAATCGATTACGTATCTTATAAAGATTATGAAGGTACACCTGCAATACGTACACATTGGGGATTGTTTGCTGAATTAGTGAAAAGGAGTGCATTGGAAAAGGCGTACATGTTAACTGAAAATGATGAAAATAAATCATTTTATAGAGAGCATGTAACCAATTATATATATGAAAATCCGCAGTTATTTAAAGTGAAGTTACTTGATGCACCTGCGGAGGTTTTTCACAGAAAAGATCTTAGATTTACAATTGATACGCCTGAAGATTTTGAGAATATGCAAAATCTTTATGAAAAAATGATTACCTCTGAAGATCCTTTCAATTTGAGTCTACTGGTAAAATATGCCGATGAAGATTTGATGATTAAAGAAATAATGCAGCAAGGAATTAATAAATTTTCAAAATAGAATATACTACCTCACAATAATTTTTTTAGAAAACCAGAAAGAATAAATGTCACATACATACTTAATTGCGGAAATAGGTCAAAATCATAATGGCTCAGTAGATTTAGCTAAATTATTAATCGATAAAGCAGCTCAAAAGGTAGTAGATCCTCTGTTTAATAAAGAGTTAAAACACTGGGATGCTGTTAAATTTACCAAGCGAGATTTAAATGAGGAGCTGTCTGCTTCTGCTATGGCTAAGCCTTATGATAGTCCTCATTCATTTGGAGAAACATATGGTGAGCATAGGGAAAAGTTGGAGCTTTCAGATGAACAACATTTTGAACTTTATAAGTACGCAAAAGCGAATAATTTGGACTTTGTAGAAACTTTGTGTGCAATAGGGTGTCTTTCCATGTTAAAGTTGTTTACACCGGATCGCTTAAAAGTAGCTAGTAGAGACCTTACTAATCTACCATTGTTGAATGCTATGGCAGAAACAAAAATACCTATGATAATTTCTACAGGTATGGGAGGCGTGAAAGAAATAGATGATGCTTTAGAGGTGATAACCAAGCATCATGATAAGGTTAGCATCTTACATTGTTTAAGCCAATATCCATCTGAATATGAAAACATTAACCTTAATAGTATTCATTTCCTAAAGAAAAGGTATTCGGACTTTTTAATTGGATATAGTGATCATTCTATAGGAATTTCTATTCCAACCGCCTCAGTGGCAATGGGAGCAGAGATGATAGAGAAGCATGTAACTTTGGACCGCTCAATGAAAGGAACTGATCAAGCTGGTTCTTTAGCACCTGATGGCATGTATAGAATGGTTCGTGATATTCGAAATTTAGAATTGGCTTTTGGAGTCGAGAGTAAAGAGACTAGCTCTGCAGTTGAATCTGCCAAGATTAAATTAGAGCGTTCTATAGCTACAAATAAGTATATACCCAAAGGACATAAAATTACTTTAGATGATATTCACTTATTAAGTCCAGGTGACGGATTTAAGTGGGCAGAGCAGGAAAATGTTATTGGCAAAACTACATTGAAAGAGATATCTCAGGATGAGGTGATTTATAAAGATATGATAGGATAGTATTATGCTACCAAAATTAATTTTAACTGATATTGATGGGGTATGGACTGATGGCGGAATGTATTATGATCAAACGGGGAATGAGTGGAAAAAATTTAACACATCAGACTCTGCAGGGATCGTATTTGCTAGAAAACTGAATATTGTCGTGGGGATAATAACAGGAGAAGATACAGAGATCGTAAAGAGAAGAGCCCAAAAGTTGAAAATTGATCATTTATATGTGGGTATTAGTGATAAATTACCTGTTGCGCAGGAATTATGTGAAAAGTTGGGGTTTAATCTGGATCAAGTTGCATACATAGGGGATGACATAGGAGATCTAGAATTACTTAAGCAGGTAGGGGTTGCTGCAGCACCATCTAATGCCCCTCAGTATATAAAAAAGCATGTTGATTTTATTACTAGTAAGCCTGGTGGGGAAGGGGCATTCCGTGAATTTGTAGAATGGATAATCAGTAAGGAAATGGATATCGAAGACCTGCTTTAATTTTTGAAGCAGGGTCTATTAGTATGAAGAAGAATAAGATTTTAGTCGTCTGGCCAACTCATAGAGAGGATTGGATATTACCTTTTAAAGAACTTTCTAATGATTTTGAGTTTATATTTTTAGCTGGTGTAAGTAAAAATGAAGAGGTTCGGAATTATACAGAATCATTTGCTCAATCGGTTTATTGGTCAAAATACACCTCTGCGGCACATTTATTAAATGAATTAAATCTTGATAAGATTATTTTCATGTCTGTAGATTCGGGGCTTAACATGGCTTTAAATATGGTAGCTAAAAGTAGAGGAGTAATTACTTATATCCTACAGCATGGTATTTATACTAATTATAGAGATTATCGTAATCGAGAGAAAATATGGAGAAAGCAGCAAACGACTGCATCTATTAAATCATATAAGGCTAGTATAGGGTTTAGTAGCTTGTCGTGGATAAAGAAATCACTCCATGGAAGTCTTAAACTGAATTTTATATTCATTTTTTTATATGTCAAAGGATCTCAATTAATTGGGCCCTATTGGGCGGCCAAGCATTTATCTTTCGAAGGAAAAAGACCAGATTATTATTTGTGTTTTTCTCCGTTTAATGCTGTTATACATAAAGAAACGGATCGAATAGATGAATCTAGAATATATTATGTGGGTAGTACCGAGTTAGCTAAATATTTGGTAAAGGAAAAGCTGCTTCACATGGGTAAGTATTATTTGCATATAGATCAGGCTTTTGCTGATAATAGTTTCGGTGAGGAAACCGTTAGCAGGGAAAATATGATCAATTTTTATTTGAAAATAAATGAGTATTGCTTGAGTCAAAACTCCAAATTATTGATCAAATTACATCCAGAATCTTATGGTTCAGAATGGTTACCTATACATGAAAATATAACTTATTTAAGAAAGGTGGATAACCTGAATAGTTATATTCAATCAGCAGAAGGCTGTTTTGGGTTTTATTCTACTATGGTAATACCTGCCGTTTACTGGAGGCCAACAGTTTTATTTTCTATTTATTATTCAGGCTTGCAGGAAGCTTTGTCTGATTTTGAACATGTGCAGATCATGTCTTTCAGTAATTTTAATATACCGGATATTTCATTTGCGAGAGAAGTCCAGAAGGCAGAAGAGATAGAGAGAAAGTTCTTCTATCAGAGCGGTAGAAGTTCTGTTGAACTTTTAACTGATATTTTGAATGGCTAGGAAGAAACTTTTACATGTTCTTTATTCTGGGCAGGGTGGTTTGGGTACATATTTCATGAATTTTGTAAATTCTGATCAAAATGGAAATTTCGAACATTATGCTTTTTTTTATGGTATAGAACCTCTAGATGAAGAGTTGAAGCATTTTTGCTTATTAAATAACATTAATTATCGTTATCAGTTACGTTCGGGTAAGCTTGATTTAAAAGCTATTCGATTATGCAATAATTTTATAAGGAAAAACAGGATTGAGTATGTTTTTCTTCACACTTTTAGTATGAGTTTGTTGACTTTTCTTGCTTTTTTTAATTCATGGAAAGTGATTGCAGTAGACCATACTACCCACCATATTAAGACTAAAATTGAAAAAATATTCACGATGTTAAATCATTTTTTCGCGGATAAGATGGTGTTTTTTTATAAAAATCAGTTTGATGCAATCAAGGGCACATTTCCCTTCTTATGTAAACGTAAAAATAGTATCGTTATTGCTAAGACGGTGGATACAAATGCTTTCAAACCTCATGATACTATATCTGAAAATGAAGTTTTTACTTTAGGAGTAGCAACACGTTTGGTAAAGGGAAAACTTCTTGATTTACTAATTCAAGCAATTTACGAACTTAAGAAAGAGGGGTATTTGGTTAGGTTGAAAATTGCGGGACAGGGGCCGGAAGGAGAGAATATGAAGAAGCTTACTTCATCTTTAGGTTTGACTCGGGAAATTATATTTACAGGCTTGTTAAATAGGAATGATTTAATAAAATTCTATCAATCATTGGATATTTATGTCCATCCATCGGAAGGCGAAACGATTTGTTATTCTATAATGGAGGCGCAGGCTTGTGCTTTGCCGATTTTGGCTTCCAATGTGGATGGAATTAGTAACTATTTATCAAAGGAAAATGGAGGAGTGTTATTCAATAATACAGTGGGTGGTATAATCGAAAAGTTGAAGTTGTTTTATGATAATGAGGAATTAATGGTTGAGTATTCCAGAAGTTCCCGGAATGCCATGATTGAATTATTTAAGAAAAATAATAATTCAGACTGCTTACTCTCTATTTTGTAAAATTGAGGTCTTTACAAAAACTGTTGATAATTCCAATGTTACAATTAATAGATATTATAAATTCATTTATTAAAAATGAGAATACTTTTCATACAAAAGGAAGGCGGGATTTTTGGTGCTGAAAACTTTCAGTTAAAAATAATACCAGCTCTTAAAGAAAGAGGGGTTAACGTTGAATTTTTACGTTTATATACCAATTATCAAGGAGGTATTGGAGGAGACTTTATTGATAGATTGGAAAAGCTCAATGTGAAAACATATGAAGAAAATATAGGTAAATTTCCAAAGCCAAAAGTGCTAAGCTCAATAAAGGCTCTAATTACTAAAGGTAAATATGATATTGTACATACCCACCTTATTCATGCAGACCTGTGCCTTAGTTTGATTAAGCTATTTATGGGAGGAATTGCTTGTCCTTGGATAAGTACGAAACATGGCTATGATAATAAATTTACCGCAAAGAATGGATTTGATGCTGAAAAACAAGGATTAACTCCATATTATATGTTAATGCGTTTATCAGAGCGTTTATGTGATCACTCGTACACTATTTCCCACGGGTTAAGAAATTTCTTTATTGCTTCTAAAGCAACAAAAGCTGCAAAAATGAATATGATTCATTATGGTTTTGATTTTAAAGAAATAACAAATGATTATATAAATAGTGATTTTAGGAAGTTTAAGAAACAGATAGTTATTGCAGGTCGACTCGTGAAATTTAAAGGGCATTATTATCTTGTAAAAAGCCTTTCCCTTTTACAAAAGATGAATTCAGATGTAGGGTTGGTAATAGTGGGGTCTGGAGATGAAGAGGAAAATCTAAAAGCCCTTGTTAATGAGTTAGGATTAAAAGATTCAGTTGTTTTTGCTGGATATAGTAAGGAGGTGGTTAGATGGATGTACAATTCCGATGTGGTGGCTGTACCATCTATTTCTGAAGGATTTGGTGTGGTATTCTTAGAAGCTTTTTCATGTAAGAAGCCAGTTGTTGCGTGGGATGTACCTGCAGGCAATGAATTGATGGTTGATAATGAAACTGGTTATTTAGTTAGGCCTTATGAGATAGATTCACTAGCTAAGCGAATTAATTACATATTAAATAATAGGGAAGAATCGGAAGAGGTTGGAAGAAATGCGTATTCAAAATTGAAGACATATTTTACATTAGACCGAATGACACAGGAAACAGTTGAACTCTATAAAAAAGCACTGAATTAATTTTGGGAGCAATAATTGCTATATTATTACTTTTTCTTATTGCAAAATCCATCAAATCGGCATGGATCGCAAATGATCATCAGTTAAACCAAGTTTTCAACTACGGAGTAGCATTTCGTGTGATGGGTACATTAGGTTATATGTTATATGCATATAATTTTAGTGGTGGAGGAGTAGATGCTTGGGTATATGATAATTATGCTACACGATTTGCTGATTATTTTCGTGAATTTGACTTTTCTCCTTTTTATAATCAGGAAATGTGGAGAAATGGTGAGTTATTCTATACGAATTTTGTTGCATATCCAGCAGCATTTTTCATGATAATTACTTTTGATAATGAGTTTGGTGTTTATTTATTGTATAGCTCAGCATGCTTTACAGGGTTAATATTTATTGTTAAATCATTTAAAAGAAATTTCATTTTCCTTAATAGAAAAGGTGTTTTTTTATGGGTCTTATTATTCCCTGCTTTATGGTTTTGGACCTCCACTATTGGGAAGGATGCTTTTATGTTTTTAGGAATGGGCGTGTTATGTCTAGGGATAACCAATAAAAAGTTGAATTATGTTCTAATACTATTAGGTTTAGCTATTCTATATGCATTTAGACCTCCAACTGCCTATGTGGCTATTTTAGCATTGGGCTCTTTTTTTATTTTGAATCTTAAAGATAGCTGGTTTATGAGAATTGTTAAAATTAGTTTGGGCCTAATCTTAATAGTTGTTCTTGCAAATTATTTATCTGATAAATGGGGTATTGAGGAGTTTTCTAATGATGAATTAACCCAATTACAGGAAGGTACCTTAAGAAATAATGAATATGGCACGGGTGTGCTAGAAGAAAAATCAGGAGGTATTAGTTCAATACCTCAGGGTGTAATCGATGTTTTGGCGAGACCATTCTTATGGGAGATTAAGAATATTCTAACTTTGGCTTCTGCAATAGAGATTAATTCAGTTTTATTTTTATTATACTGGAAAAGAAAATCTGTAATCTACTTTGTGAAAAATAGTCTTTCCCATAGATTGTCTACATTTACATTGGCATTTATATTTATATACATTGTAACTGTAGGGCTTTTTGAAAACAACATTGGGTTGATAGCAAGACATCGAGCAATTATTTTTCCTTTCTTATTCTTAATGGCTTTTGCCTACGATGATAATGTTAAAAGATATTATATGAAAGTGATGAAGGTAAGGAAACAGTATAAAATGACGAAAGCACGGAGTTATTCTATTAGTGAATAGATTTCCAAAGCGAGCTTCAGAAAGACTAATACTTCTCATATAGGACATTTTACAATAAATGATGCAAGACAAAACGGCTATTGTTTTTGGGAGTTACCTTCCATCAATAATCAACTTTCGTAAACCTTTATTAATTGCTCTTAAAGAACGTGGATATCGGGTGCTAGCTTTGGCACCAGGGAACGATGAATTTACTGAAAGGATACTTACTGAGTTGAATGTGAAGTTTATACAGGTGCCATTAGGTAGGACAGGGTTCAATCCTCTGGAAGATATTAAAACTTTCTTGTTTTTAAAAAAACTATTCCAGCGAATTCAGCCTGATATAGTCATTACTTATACTATTAAACCCAACATATATGGGAGTTGGGCCGCTAAAAGTACTGAAGGGATTAAAGTTGTTTCCTGGATAACAGGTCTTGGTTATGTAGGAATGGAACCTACTTCAATAAAGAGGAAGTTAGTTAGGTCAGTTATATTCATGCTATATAAAATGGCATTTAATAAGTTGCCTTATATTGCTTTTCAAAACCCAGATGACAAAGAGTTTTTCAGTCATCATAAACTCCTAAAGTCACATACTAAGCAGACAATAACCGCTGGATCAGGTGTTGATTTAATCCATTACCCTAAAGCTCAACCACAAATTAAGCCGATAAAATTTTTGCTTATAGCCAGGTTAATTGGAGCGAAGGGTGTAAATGAATATTTACACGCCGCCCAACTGATAAAGCAACAATATCCAGAGACTATTTTTCAGTTGATTGGTATGGTTGATGAAGGAAATCCAGATTCTTTGGAAGAAAGTGAGCTCAAAGAATTACATCAAAAAGGTGTTATTGATTATTTAGGATATCATTCAGATGTAAGGGGATACTTGGCATCTTGCTCTGTATTCGTTCTGCCATCATATTACCGAGAGGGAACTCCAAGAACTATTTTAGAATCTTTAGCTATGGGAAAGCCTATAATTACAACTGATAACCCTGGTTGCAGGGAGACGGTCGAGAATGGAGAGAATGGTTATTTAGTACCCATTAGAGATGCGATTTCGCTGCAGAAGGCTATGATTTTCTTTATAGAGAGCCCGGAATTGATTGAGACAATGGGCGAACGCAGTTTTTCTTTAGCCAAAAGTAAATATGATGTTAATTTGGTTAATGATCATTTGTTGTCTTTTATAGAAGCATAATAATGTATAATGAATTCCTAAAACCATTAGCTGATCGGCTCGTAGCTTTAATAGCATTTATTTGTTTGTTCCCTGTCTTCCTGATAGTTACTCTACTTTTAATTTTAGCTAACAATGGAAATGCTTTCTTCACTCAATCAAGACCAGGTCATAAAGGAAAGGTATTTAGAGTAATTAAGTTTAAAACCATGACTGACGAAAAAGATCAGCATGGAGAGCTTTTGCCAGATGATAAAAGATTAACCAAAGTTGGAAGTTTTGTAAGAAAGACCTCTTTAGATGAGATTCCTCAATTACTTAATGTCATTAAAGGAGATATGTCATTTGTAGGTCCTCGTCCGTTATTGGTTGAGTATCTTGAGTTATATGATGAGGTTCAAATTAAAAGGCATGACGTGAAACCAGGTATTACTGGTTGGGCTCAGATAAACGGGCGCAATGCCATAAGTTGGCAACAGAAATTTGCTTATGATGTGTGGTATGTAGAGAATCAATCGTTTTGGTTAGACATAAAAATCTTATTTTTGACTGTGTTTAAAGTCTTTAAAGCAGAGGGTATTTCCGCCGAAGGACAAGTGACGATAGAAAAATTTAAAGGTAATAATTAATGTTTTTATTTGGAGCCAGTGGCCATGCAAAGGTAATTACTGAAATAATACAGCTTAACGGGGGCAGTGTATCGGGTTTTTATGATGACGACCCTTTGAAAAAGTCACTTATGGGGATTCCTGTTTTAGGGAATACTGAGGCTTATAAACCTGGCAATGAAAAGTCTTTGATAAGTATTGGGAATAACCGAATAAGGAAGAAGGTTACTGAGCAAATAGAAGCTAAATATGGACAAGTAATTCACCCCAAAGCTGTTGTTTCTGAAACCGTTGAAATAGAAGAAGGAACCGTGGTTATGGCCGGGGCAGTAATTAATCCATTTACCAAAATTGGTAGACATGTTATCATTAATACTGCGGCATCTGTAGATCATGATTGCCAGGTAAGTGATTTCGTTCATATAGCTCCAAAATCTACTTTGTGTGGCGGTATATCTATTGGCGAAGGTACATTGGTAGGGAGTGGTTCTGTAATTATCCCGAATACTAAAATAGGGAAATGGGCGACTATTGGAGCTGGGAGTGTAGTGGTTAAGGATGTGCCTGATTATGCCGTTGTGGTGGGTAATCCTGCCAGAATTATAAAGTTTAATTCTCAACTATGAAGAAAATAGCGATATACGGAGCGGGAGGGTTAGGAAGAGAAGTCCTTACCATCATAAATGCCATTAATTCTGAAGAAGCAACTTGGGATTTTATTGGTTTTTTTGATGATAGCGCACCCAATGTTTTAGGAGGAATTAATGAACTCAATAATTGGAAGGAGCCTCTTTCACTTATTATTGCTATAGGTAATCCTTCTGTTAAGAAAGGTTTGGAAACTCATATTGAGAATGATTTCATTGATTATGCGACCCTCTTACACCCCAGAGCTATTTTAGCGGATGATAACATTGAAGTGGGCAAAGGTTCTGTACTTGGTGCTGGGGCTATACTTACTACCAATATTGAAATAGGAGATCATGTTTTAGTGAATTTAAATGTAACTATAGGGCATGATTGCCAAATAGGATCTTTTTGCTCTATCATGCCAGGGGCTAATATCTCAGGTCAGGTTACATTAGATGAGGCCGTTTTGGTAGGATCCGGAGCTAATATACTCAATGGTATAATGGTTGGAAGAAAAGCTAAAGTAGGATCAGGAGCAACAGTAACTAAAAATGTTCCTTCTAAAATTACTGTGGTAGGCGTTCCTGCTAAACCTATTCAAAAATGAATATTTCTGAGTTTAAGCCAGCTATACTATTTATAGTGAAGTTTCTAGTGTTATATCTGGGGCTAAACTTATTATACGGTTTTTATATTGATACCTACTCACCCTCTCCAGACCCAATAACAGTTGTTGTTACCAATCAGGTGTCTGGTGTAATGTCGGCTTTTGGCAACGGCGTGGAAGCATCAGATAATCAGGAGAAACCTTCTGTTTTTTTGAGTTTAAATGGCTATAACATACTTTCAGTTTATGAAGGGTGCAATGGACTCAATGTAATGATAGTATTTCTGGTCTTTCTATTGTCATATGGTAAACCAATAAAGAAGCTATATTGGTTCATTCCCATGGGCTTGGTAGGGGTTCATTTATTTAATTTGATTCGGATAATATTACTCTTTTGGGTGGCTCAAGACTTTCCGGAAATGATGTATTTTGCTCATAAATATCTATTTACCGCTTTTCTTTACATTATTGTGTTCTTAATGTGGTTTTGGTGGGTTGTGAAATTATATAAGTTACCAAGTGAAGAAACTTAGCCTCAAACCATTTCAAATCGTTGTCTTAATACTGGCCACTACAGGATTGCTTGTAGTATATCTTTTTCAAAAGCATCTAGATCATTTTCTAGGCACTTATTTTACGGATCATTATTGGTCATTTGTATTAACTAAATCGATTAGATTTATACTAAATGATTTGTTAATGATAGCTATAATATATGCTCTTTTTGCAAAGAGGAAATATGTTGTTTTCGCATTTTATATACAGTTGGCAGGAGTTGTTTGTATACTATTGCCTTATCTTATAATAAAGTATCATACTTCTTATAATGGGCCACTAGTTTCGTACCTTCACAGATTGGTGGTTAACCCGCTTTTAATGCTTTTGTTAATACCAGCTATTTTTTATCAGGAGAATAACACCAAATTAAAATCTTAATCTATTTATACATCGTAAGTCATGGAAAGAGTTTATTTGTCATCGCCACATATGGGTGGAACAGAATTAAAATATATTCAAGAGGCGTTTGAATCTAACTGGATATCACCAGTAGGGCCTAATATTGCGGCTTTCGAAAATGATTTGGCATTATATACAGGAAGAGCGCATGCAGCAGCACTTACTTCAGGAACTGCAGCCATACATCTTGCTTTAATAATTCTAGGTGTAACTGCTGGAGATGAAGTAATGTGTAGTTCATTTACGTTTGCAGGTACTTGTAATCCTATAGTGTATCAAGGAGCACATCCTGTATTTGTAGATTCTGAAGAGGATACATGGAATATGGATCCTGAATTGCTGAGGAAAGGTATTGAGGATCGTATTAAGTCTGGTAAGCAGCCAAAAGCCATTATCGTAGTTCATTTATATGGTATGCCTGCAAAGATGGACTTGATTATGAATATTGCAAGAGAGTTTGATATTCCGGTTATAGAAGATGCCGCAGAGGGACTTGGAGCTTCTTACAATGGACAAAAATTAGGCTCATTTGGTGATTTAAGTATTTTGTCTTTTAACGGGAATAAAATCATTACCACTTCAGGTGGAGGTGCATTGCTTTCTGATAATAAGGAATATATTGATAAAGCTAAATTCCTTGCAACTCAGGCTAGAGATAATGCTCCTCATTATGAGCATAGCTCTATTGGTTATAATTATAGGCTTAGCAATATAAGTGCAGGTATTGGTAGAGGTCAGATGGAGGTGTTGGAGCAGCGAGTAAAAAGGAAAAGAGAGATATTTGAATATTACAAAAATGAGCTTTCTGATGTTGATAATATTCAATTTTTGAGTGAGCCCGAAAAATGCTTCTCAAATCGATGGTTGACCACTATTTTGGTAACCGGAGAAAATGGTGAAAAAGTGAAGGACAATGTAAGAATTTTGTTAGAAAATAATAACATAGAATCTAGACCTCTATGGAAGCCTATGCATATGCAGCCTGTTTTTCAAGGTTCTAAGGCATATTTGAACGGAATTAGCCAGAAACTGTTCGAAATAGGCTTGTGCTTACCTTCCGGATCTAACATGATAGAGGAAGATTTAGTACGTACTATTGATTTAATAAAAGAATGTTTTTAGGTTACTTCAGCTAACTGGTCGGTATCTATATCAATGTTATTATAGTTATATTTGTTACGGAGGTATTGTTTATAAGGTTTTAACAAATTACTCATGAAGATATTTTTACTTTCAGTTGTATATATAGGAATTGTTTTTGGACTAAATGCTCAAACAATTGAGTCAGCACAAAGCGGGGATTGGAATTCTACAAGTACTTGGGTTGGAGGTGTTGTGCCGACTGCTGCAAATTCATCAGGCATTGTTGTTAATAATAGTCATACTGTAACGGTCAACTCTAATGTGTCAGCAGATCAAATGATTATTAATGATGGGGGTGAATTAATTATAAATTCTGGCAGTACTTTTACTGTTGGTGCAGGTTCTGGTGATGATCTGACTGTTAGTAGTGGTGGAATTCTTGAAGTCAGTTCAGGTGCAATTTTAACTATTCAACGTATTGTTAGTCCACCACCACCAAGAGTTGCTTTTATACGAGTATATGGTATAGTGAAAAATTCTGGGACAATTAATAATGCTGCCACAACTAGCATTAGTTTTGAAGCAGGTTCGATATATAATCATGAGTTTACAGAAACGAGTGGAGCCATTCCTTCAGCTAGTTGGAATGTTCAATCGACTTGTTTAATTTCAGGATATACTACTAATGCTACAGCCCCTACGGGTTTAAGTCAGTCTTTTGGTAACTTTACATGGGATACGCCAAATCTTACGGAATATATAGATCTACAGGGAGCTTTGGTAAATGTTAATGGAGATCTGGTATTTCAAAATATAACAGGTAATTACGTTTACTTAGCTGCTTTTGATAATTATAACTTAAATGTTGGCGGAGATTTTGTAGTTGATAATTCTAATTTTGCTTTTAATTCTTCAGCCAATGCTTCTATAACTGTTACAGGAGAAATGAGCTTAGTTAATAATGGTGATGTAACTTTTGTTTATGATGGAACTACTGATTTAAGCATAGGGGCTGGCTTGAATATTTCTTCAGGATCGGTAAACCTGACCTACTCTGGACCAGGGTCTATTAGTATTGATTTGAGTGGTGATTTTTTACTTGTGTCGTCACCTGCTATTAGTAACGGAGGTAGTGGGGTGTATGAGTTTACATTTAGTGGTTTGGATCAATCCTTTATTGGATCTGGAGGTTTCCCTGACTTTAATTATACGATTTCTAGTAATAGTTTAGAAGTGGCTGCAAATAGCTATTTAAGTGGTAATAATCTATTATTGCAGTCGGGAAGCGAACTTCGTGTTATGTCTACAGCTTCTAATGGAGCCATACAATCAGGTACATCTAACGGGAATATCAGGGTTTCAGGAACGAGAACTTATGAATCGGGATCAACGATTACATATAACGGTACATCTGCTCAATTTATTGGTGCAGGTCATCCTACATCTCCAGGTGTTAATCTAACAATAAATAACAGCAGTGGAGTATCTATGGTTTCGAACCTTACTGTGGGGAATGCCTTAAATCTTCAATCGGGTAACTTGTCTGTTGGGAATAACACCTTAACTCTAGATGACGGTATTATGGGCACAGGAACAGTCTCTGTAACTGCTAATTCTAATATTGTGCTCAATGGTAATAATTCCAGTGATATCTTTCCATTTTTAGGCTCACCCAGTTTTAATAATTTCACTTTGAATAGAGCAGGGGGTTCTGTGACATTTGACGGAGAAGTGACGATTAATGGGACGTTAACTTTAACAAATGGAAATCTGATATTTAAGGATCAGACACTGAATTTGAACGGAACGCTGAGTAATGTGAACGGCTTGCTTTCTGCAAATAGTTCAAGCATACTTGAGGTACGAGGTTCATCTAATTTTGGTTCTTTAGCCTTTAGCACAGATGGAAATGTTTTAAATGAGTTAACTATTGATAGGGCCAATGGAGAAGTGGATTTGATAGGTACTCTAAATATTGCAAATACTTTGAATCTGCAACAAGGTACTTTTGATAATACCAATGGAACGCTAACCTTTAATAACGGGACAAATGTTTTCAAAAATTCTACTGCTACTCTTACTGGTAACTCTCCTGAAATTGTATCCCCAAGTACTTATAATGTAACCTATACTGGTGCATCTCAGATTTCTGGTGCTGAGTTGCCAAGCTCTCTTAATGAAAATGATTTGGGGGATCTAACCATTAATAGTGCAGAAACAGTCACGCTTTCTCAGAGCCTTCAGGTAAATGGAAATATTACTCTAGAGTCAGGGGTATTGAGTATAGGAGCTAATACTTTAAGTGTTCAAGGAGATTGGATAAGAAATAATGGTTCATTAGCCAACTATTCGGGTATGATTTTGTTTGATGGAAACACAACAATTAGTGCTGCTTCAACTCCCACGTTTAGAAATGTAACTATTTCTGAAAATGGTGTTTTGAACATGCCAGCCTCTAACGTTAATTTTGCATCTAATATATTGGTAGAACCAGGAGGTACTTTGAATGCAGGTTCTGGAACTATCGTAATGACAGGAACCAATAATCAAACGGCTTCATTTGCTAATTCTATTTTAAATAATTTCACAATAGATAAAACCTCAGGGACGGTTAATTTAACAAGTGCAGTTAGTGTAGCCGGAAGAATAAATTTCACCAATACGAGTGCATCGACTCTTGCTTCAGGAGGAAATTTAACTTTATTGTCTACTGCTGATAGTGGCGCAGGAGATGCGTGGGTAAGTTCTATTCCTACAGGAGCTTCAATAACAGGTAATGTAGTAGTTCAAAGGTATATTGGAGCTCATTCTTCAGATATTTATAGGTATATAGGTTCTTCTGTGGAAGGCGCTACTCTTGCCGATCTTAGTGACGATATTAAAGTGATTAATGGTTCTTTGTTTTATTACGATGAAAGTCTAACTGGAGGATCTGAGAATGGTTGGAGAAGAAAGACGTCAGGCACTTTAGAGCCAGGAAGAGGTTATTCCGCATATATATTTAATAGTAATACAGCAAAAACAATAAGTATGACTGGCGTCCTAAATCAAGGAGCTATAAATTTACCTGTTTCCTATACTACAAGTTCTCCTGCTAATGATGCAGATGGATGGAACTTAGTAGCTAATCCATATCCTTCACCTATCTTTTGGGGAAGTACAGAGGGTTGGACTAAAACAAATATTGATGGAAGTATCTATCTGACAGATAATGAACAAGATATTTACAGATATTGGAATGGTACAGAAGGGAATATACTCTTTGGTCGAATCGCTAAAGGCCAATCGTTTTGGGTTCAGGCCTCGGGAGCGTCTCCTCAGTTATCCATTAATGAAAATGCAAAAACGAATAGTACAGCTGCCTTTTACCGTGAATCAGAAAAGGACGCTATTGAATCTTTAGAGATTGTCTTGATAGATGCACAAGGAAAGCAAGACTATGCTTACTTTGGTTTTAAAGAAGGAGCAACTAATGTATTCGATAATGCATATGATGCCATGAAAATGGATAATCAGATATTTGATTTGTCAACAATTGACGGTGAAGATAGGCAGATGGCTATTAATATATTTTCAACTTTAAGCTGTTCTGATTCGTTAAAAATAAATATTAAGGATGCTACTCAGGGAACTTATAATATTAAATTTAATGATTTGGGAGTGTTCTTTCGTAATTACAGTTTTGAGCTATATGATAGTTACCTAAATCATATGGAAGAAGTTACCGATCAAAGTATGTATTCATTTAGTATTGATGAGGATAATAAATCAACAGGTAATAGGTTTTTCCTCATACCAAAAACTGAATCCCCAGTAATTACTCTATCAGAAGGAAACCTTTTATCAAATCAGGAAAAGGGTAATAGATGGTATTTTAATGGTCAATTGATATCAGAGGAAAATGTAATTTATCCAGAGCAAACAGGTGTATATACATTAGATGGTTGTAATGGAAGTACTACATATGAATACATCATTACTGGAGTGGATGAGTACTTAAATCATGGTATAAGAATTTACCCTAACCCATTGATTGATAGTGAAGAGTTAAATGTACATATAGGTGAGGGAACAATCGATTATACTAATGCTAAACTCGAATTGATTGACTCAAAAGGACGTGTGGTTGACGCAATGGAAATTACTAACAATTTCGTAAAATTGAATGTTAAATCATTACCTAGTGGTGTATATTTGTTAAGTATATTCGATAAGAATGCAAGTACAATCCAAAGGATAATGAAACTTTAAACATAAGTACTGTGAATCAATTTTTTAGAATAAGCATATTGTTTTTCTTGATTGCTATATGCCCTTATGAGATATTTGCACAAGGAGGAGGAGGAGGAGTGCCACCTCCCAATCCACCAGCACCTGTTCCGATAGGAGGAATAGAGTTATTATTAATAGCGGGAGGAGCGTTAGGGCTTAAGAAGATTATCTCTTCTCAAAAAAATAAGTAATGTGGTAACTAAATTTTTTATACAATTAAGGATCCTTCCTAGATGGATAATTATCCTCTTGGATGTGATTATAGTTGGTTTTTCTACGTTTCTTGGCTATCTATTAAGGTTTAATTTTGAGTTTAGTGATCTAGGGGAATTTAATTTTTCTCTAGGAGTACTCATAAATATGAGTGCATGTCTAGTTGCATTGTTAACCACCAAGAGTTATGCTGGTATAGTTAGGTATACGGGTATGCATGATGGTTTTAGAGTATTGGTAACTCTTGTTGCCACTCACGTTATTAGTTCTTTAGCGAATGTGGGGTATTATGCTTACTATGGCAGCAATCTTTTTCCGTATTCGGTAATTTTGATTTCTTTCTTGGCCTCTTTTGTTTTTTTGTTGCAATATAGGCTGTTAATCAAAAATGTATTTTCTTATTACAGAAGTCCACGTAAAGCGGATAAAATGCGTGTTGCGATATTTGGGGCTGGACAGTTAGGCATGATTACCAAGCAGGTGTTGGATAACAGTGTAGAACCCAATTATCGTGTAGTAGCTTTCGTAGAAGATGATTTGTCCAAAGTAGGGAAGGTCATTAATGGAACCCAAATTTATGATGGCGTTACTGACCTTAAATTAATTTTGAATTCTCTGGACATTAAGGAGTTGATAATTGCTGCAACTAGTTTATCTCTTGATAGAAAGAATGAAGTGGTTGATTCATGCTTGGCTCTGAATATCCGAGTTCGTACAATTCCTGAGGTTGATGATTGGGTGAAAGGAGAGCTTAGCTTAAATCAGATAAAGCAGGTAAATATAGAAGATCTTTTAGGGAGAGAGTCTATTGAGTTAAATAATATACAAGTTTTAGATCAATTAAAAGGGAAAAGAGTTTGTATTACTGGTGCAGCAGGGTCAATAGGTAGTGAGTTGGTGAGACAAGTTTCTCTCTTTAATCCAGAATTATTAATACTTATTGATCAGGCGGAATCAGCTTTGTATGAGGTTGAGAGGGAAATGACTAGCTCTGAACGTGATGCTAAATTTAAATTTTATGTGGCAGACGTAACTAATCAAAAGAGGATAAGGGAGATTTTTTGTGAAAATAGTCCTGAAATTATTTTTCACGCTGCTGCCTATAAGCATGTTCCAATGATGGAGCGTAATCCTTCAGAGGCAGTTCTTTGCAATATAATAGGGACACGTAATATCGCGAACCTGGCAGTTGAGTTTGGGGTAGAGAAGTTCGTGATGGTGTCTACCGACAAGGCCGTTAATCCCACTAATGTCATGGGGTGCTCTAAGCGTATAGCTGAGATTTATGTTAGAGCTCTTAATAAGAAGTTGAGACAAGAAGGGGCAAATAAAACTTCTTTTGTGACCACGAGATTTGGCAATGTGTTGGGATCTAATGGATCCGTAATCCCATTCTTTCAAAAGCAAATAAGTGAGGGGGGGCCAGTTACGGTTACTCATCCTGAGATTACGAGATACTTTATGACTATAACCGAGGCTTGTCAGCTTGTGCTTGAGGCAGGGGCTATGGGTAAAGGAGGAGAGATCTTTATATTTGATATGGGGCAGTCAATAAAGATTGTCGATTTAGCAAAAAAGATGATTCGATTATCCGGTTTGGAGTTAGATAAAGATATTGAAATAGTATTTACTGGCCTTAGACAAGGAGAGAAATTGTACGAAGAGCTGTTGGCAAGTAAAGAGAATACGGTACCTACGCATCATGATAAAATTATGATAGCTAAGGTATTCGAATATGATTTCGACCAAATTAATGATAACCTTGATCAATTAAAGAAATTGTCTTTAGCATCAGCTGATAGATATAAAATAGTGGCCTTAATGAAGGCTATTGTTCCAGAGTATAAGAGTATGAGTTCTGAGTATCAAATATTGGATAAGGAGTTAACTCAAAGAGTGGGGTGATATTTTAGAATTTTCTCATCTCCATATTACTTCTTTTATATTAGGTTCGAGTGAGAGTACTCTTAGATTATTTGATCTGGTCCTTATATATAGTAGTCAGTCTACTAGACCTAAAATGGTCATTTACAGTACTTTTTTATCAACGGAACCCTAGCCCTCTAGATTGCTAATATTCAGGTTTGATTTTCGGTTGTAGATTGATCATTGATGGGGGAGTGGATGCCTTATATCTAGGATCTATCGAACATAATTACAGTGAATACTCAGTCTTGATTCTGAAAATCATTGAGACTTAATTACATACTAAAGTCATTATAAAAGAACAGGGCCAATCATTATTAATGATTGGCCCTGTTCTTTTATAATTTAATTTCAATATTATTTATCTTCTTTTAGCTCTTTTGTATCGTCCTTTACCTCTTTTGTTTTTGTGAGAACTTAAGAAGGTAGGGGGAAGATAGTATTCTATTTTTATACTTAGCATGAAATAACCGTCATTATTATCCGGGTTTCCTCTTTTTTGATCTGTTTTAAGGCCTAGAGGAGATTTTGGAGGGCTTAATTCATGCCTTCTATCTGCCATTGCTTGAGCTAAATAGTCTTCACCAAATGAATTGTGATCTTTATATACAGTACTTACATCATCCAAGTAGTCTGTAAATGTGAGCCTGTAACCTCCTTCTAAGCCTAAGTTAAGGAATGGATTGAGCTTATACTTAAAACCAGCTCCAAATGGTATAACAATAGCAAGTTTATTGTAGCTTTTTCCTTCGGTTTGTAAGGGCTGTAATGCAATGTATTTTCCAGCGTCAGGTAAAGGGTTTCCATTCCAGTCGGTAGCTGGAACTTGGGCTTTAGGGTTGAAATATAAGGCTCCTATACCTACAAAAGCATATGGGTTAATGGTTGGTCTTTGATAAAACTTTATTCCTTTAGGGAAGGCATGTATCACAGCGGATACATTAAATTCTATATTGTCAGATCTGAAGGAAAGGTTTCTTAGGTTTTTGCCTTCGAAGTCAGAATCCTTGTCATCACCACTAATTCTGAAGTAGCTTAGCTCAGCTCGGCCTGATATATTGGGGTGAAAGAAGTACTGTAGGCCGACGTTAAGATTGAGTTTAGGGTCTATATAATCGCCATTATCTTTTAAATCTCCAAAATAGGTAGTAGTACCTGTACCAAAAGAAAGAATAATATCCCTTTGGTTCTTAAATCCATAGAAATTTTGCGCTACTAAGCTCTTCGAAAATGTTAATAGTAGAAGAAGTAAAACTATTCGCATAAGTTATATTGTGGTGGTACCTTTAGAACCTGAATTTAGTAATAATGTTTATTTTAAAAAAGTGGTATTGCTAAAAACAGTGATTTTTAAAAAAAAATAGCTTCACCAATAAGTGAAGCTAGTGCGTCCGGAAGGATTCGAACCCTCAACCCCCAGAGCCGAAATCTGGTATTCTATCCAGTTGAACTACGGACGCTAGTTTTATTTTAAGATAAAACTTCTTTAACCTTGGCTGCTGCATCTTTAAGCAATATTGCTGATGCTACTTTTAAGCCTGATTCCTCTATAATTTTTGCGCCTTCTTCAGCGTTTGTTCCTTGTAGCCTTACAATAATTGGAATGTCAATATTACCAATTTTTTTGTAGGCTTCTACTACACCATTAGCCACGCGATCACATCTTACAATACCTCCAAAGATATTGATAAGTATTGCTTTTACGTTAGGGTCTTTCAGAATAATTCTGAATCCTGCTTCTACTGTTTCAGCATTAGCACCACCACCTACATCTAGGAAGTTGGCAGGTTCACCACCTGAAAGCTTTATGATATCCATAGTAGCCATAGCAAGGCCAGCCCCGTTTACCATACAGCCCACGTTACCATCTAGCTTTACATAGCTTAAACCAGATTTACCAGCTTCTACTTCGGCAGGATCTTCTTCGCTTAGGTCTCTAAGTTCTTGTATATCTTTGTGCCTGTAAAGAGCGTTATCATCTATATTCACTTTAGCATCTACAGCTAAAATCTTGTCATCAGATGTCTTTAAAACTGGGTTAATTTCAAACATAGAGGAGTCAGAACCTTCATATGCCTTATAAAGTGAGAAGATGAATTTAACCATTTCTTTGAAGGCATTACCTTCTAGACCTAGAGCGAACGCGATTTTTCTTGCTTGAAAGCCTTGTAGGCCAATAGCAGGATCAATCCATTCCTTTACTATCTTTTCAGGAGTGTTAGCAGCCACGTCTTCAATGTCCATGCCACCTTCTGTAGAAGCCATGATTACATTGCAGCTCTTAGATCTGTCTAAAAGGATACTTAAGTAGTATTCTTTTGGTTCAGAAGCTCCAGGATAGTACACATCTTCAGCAATAAGTACTTTGTTTACTTTTTTGCCTTCTTCTCCCGTTTGGTGAGTCACCAAAGTTCCTCCCAGTATATTCTTAGCTTTCTCAGGTACTTCGTCTAATGATTTGGCTAGAACCACACCATTTGACCCAGTCTCTTGTACTTTTCCTTTTCCTCTACCTCCTGCGTGTATCTGAGCTTTAACTACAAACCATTCCGTTCCGGTTTCGGCATTAAGTTTTTTTGCCGCCTCTTGTGCCTTTGAAGCATCGTCTACTACAACCCCGGTTTGTACCCGTACGCCATAGCTTTTCAATATTTCTTTCGCTTGATATTCGTGGATATTCATGCTCTAAAATTTTTGCACGAAAGTAGGGGATTTGGCTATATATTTCAAGTAATCGATATTTTAATATCTGTAATCGTTAACATCTATTTAAATTTATTATGTTTGAGCCAAAAATAAATCTAGATAACATGCTAAAAGCGACGGGCATAAAGAAAACCTATGGTGAATTATTTGTATTGAAGGGGATTGATCTGCATGTTAAGAAAAAGGAAGTTATTTCTATTGTTGGAGCTTCTGGTGCAGGGAAAAGCACTCTTCTGCATATTTTAGGTACACTAGATCAACCGGATGAGGGTAGTCTTATAATTGGTGATAAACCAGTGAATAGACTAAATGGTAAGGATAAGGCAGCTTTTAGAAATAGAAACATAGGATTTATTTTTCAATTTCATAATCTCTTGCCTGAGTTTACTGCTTTAGAAAATGTATGCTTACCTGCTTATATAGGAAAAGGAAAGCAGGCTGAAATATCTGCTAAGGCCAAATATTTGTTTGAAATTTTGGGGATTGCAGATCGTAAAGACCACAAGCCGTCGGAATTATCAGGGGGAGAGCAACAGCGTGTGGCTGTGGCCAGAGCGCTTATTAATGATCCCGCTATAATTTTTGCAGATGAACCTAGTGGTAACCTGGATTCAAAGAATGCGATGGAATTGCACAATCTCTTTTTTAAGCTCAGGGATGAATTAGAGCAGACTTTTGTTATAGTTACTCATAATGAACAGCTGGCCGAAATGGCAGATAGAAAGCTTGAAATAAAAGATGGTATAATCTATTAAAGTTAGTGTGTCAGAACTTCTTGATCTATCTCTTCCACCTCTGCATATCCGTCAGCATTAATAGAAGTAATTTTGATCTTTTTTAGTTCGTTCACTAAAACGGGATCATATTTTACCGCTACCCTTACATAGTTATTTGTGAAACCATGCATTTTACCATCTTCAATATCTTCTTCGAAAAGAACGGTGTCTATGCGCCCAATATTCTGTTCATAAAAATGTCTTTTTTTCTTCTCAGATAATGAGCGTAGCATTTTAGATCTTTTGTTTCTCACTTTCATCGGCACTACCTCATCCATTTCAGTCGCTAAAGTATTAGCTCGCTCTGAATAGGTAAAAACATGGAGGTAGGAGATGTCCAACTCATTTAGGAATTGGTAGGTTTCAAGGAAATCCTCATCTGTTTCGCCGGGAAATCCAACTATCACATCCACGCCGATACAGCAGTGAGGCATCAGCTCTTTTATTTTGGCTACTCTGTCCGTATAAAGCTGGCTCAAATATCTTCTTCTCATTAATTTGAGGATTTTGTCAGAGCCAGATTGTAATGGAATATGAAAATGAGGGACAAATTTATCTGACTGTGCGACGAACTCTATGATTTCGTTATGAAGTAGATTAGGCTCTATCGAAGATATCCTTACCCTCTCCAGTCCCTCTACCTGATCTAGTGCTATTACAAGATCAAGAAAACGGTCTTCTCTTTTTCCATTTCTGATACCAAAGTCACCTGTGTTTACCCCTGTGAGTACTATTTCTTTTACACCTGAAGCTACTATTTCGTTGGCAGAAGATATGATGTTTTCAATGGTATTGCTTCGGCTTTTTCCACGTGCCATCGGTATAGTGCAGAAGGTGCACCCATAATCACAGCCATCTTGTACTTTTAAGAAAGTACGCGTTCTATCATTAATGGAAAAGGCATTATTGAATGAAGTTGCGGTTTCTATTTCAGAGGCAAGTACTTTAGGTTGTTCCGGCCTTACAAAATCATCTAATAAATCTATGAGTCGGAATTTTTCTGCAGCACCTAATACGGCATCTACACCAGGTATTTCTGAAATTTCTTTGGGCTTTAACTGGGCATAACAACCGATGATGGTTACATATGCGTTAGGAGAGATTTTACGAGCTTCTCTTACTATCTTTTTACACTTTTTGTCTGCATTTTCAGTTACAGAACAAGTGTTTATAATGAAAATATCGGGAGTATCTGTGAACTCCACTTTTTTATATCCTTTTTCTTCGAACATCCTTGATATAGAGGAGGTTTCAGAAAAATTCAATTTGCAGCCCAGTGTGTAAAACGCAACTTTTCTCATTGGGCTGCAAATATAGGTAGTTTAGTCCATCTAAACTACCATATAGTTATAATACTGACTAAGTTGAGTTTATAAGCTCATCAAATCAGATTCGATACTTTGTATCTGGCTATCAAGCTCAGCTTCTACTTTCTCGTAATTATCTTTGCTATCCAAAGGTTTATTTACGCTAATGTAGAACTTGATTTTAGGTTCTGTTCCTGATGGTCTTGCGCTGATTTTAGACCCATCTTCGGTAAAGAATTGTAGCACATTAGATTTTTCAAAATCAATGCTAGTTTTCTTTACTGCTATCAGGTCAGTGTCTGTACTGTTTTGATAGTCTACCACTTTTACTACTTTAGAACCACCAAAAGATTCAGGAGGTGTTTCTCTGAAGTTGAGCATCATTTGTTGAATTTCTTCAGCTCCTTGTTTTCCTTTTTTAGTAAGAGAAATTAATTTTTCTTTATAGAAGCCGCACTCTTCATAAATTTCTATGAGTAGCTCGTAAACGGTTTTGCCTTCTGATGCTGCGTAAGCGCACATTTCAGCAATCATAGCACAGCTGGCTACTGCATCTTTATCTCTTACAAATTCTCCTATCAAGTATCCATAGCTTTCTTCTCCACCTGCAATGAAAGTTCTCTTGCCTTCATTTTCTCTGATGATAGAAGCTATGTATTTAAAGCCGGTAAGTGTATCGTAAGAATCTACATTGAAGCGCTCAGCTATTTTCTTGATGAGCTCAGTAGTAACAATGGTTTTCACAATATACTCACCTCCTTTGTAGCGGCTTAGCTCAGTCCATCTTTTAAGGATGTAATAGATAAGTAAACTACCAGTTTGGTTTCCATTTAATAATTGGAATTCACCTTTAAGGTTTTTAACGGCTATACCTACTCTATCTGCGTCAGGGTCAGTAGCCATTACCAAATCAGCATCTACCTCACGAGCTTTGTTTAAGGCTATTTTTAGTGCTTCTGCTTCTTCAGGGTTAGGGTAAACTACTGTAGGGAAGTTGCCATTAGGTTCAGATTGCTCCTCTACAACGTAGACATTTTCAAAACCATATTGTTTCAAACACTGTGGCACTACAGTTACTCCCGTTCCGTGTATAGGAGAATATACTATTTTTAAGTTTTTTTGATTTTGAACAATTTCTGGTGATAAAGAAAGGTCTTTAATCTCACCAAGATATAATTGATCAATTTCAGTGCCTATGTTGTGAATAAGATCTTCTTTGGCATCAAACTTTACTTCATCTGCAGAGTGAATTTTATTTACCTCGGCTATTACATTTTTATCATGAGGAGCTACCATTTGCGCACCATCGTTCCAGTATGCTTTATAGCCGTTATACTCTTTAGGGTTGTGAGAGGCAGTAAGAACCACACCAGTGTGACAGTTGAGATGTCTTATAGCAAAAGATAATTCAGGAGTAGGTCTAAGGTCTTCAAATAAGAAAACTTCTATGCCATTAGCAGAAAATACGGCGGCAGTAGTTTCAGCGAAGAAACGGCTGTTATTTCTGCTGTCATGAGCTATAGCGGCTTTTATTTGTTCACCAGGATAGGTTTGGATCAAATAATTGGCAAGCCCTTGAGTGGCCATACCAATAGTGTATTTGTTCATGCGATTAGAACCCATTCCCATAATTCCTCTTAAACCTCCGGTTCCAAATTCCAGATCTTTGTAAAAAGCTTCTGTAAGCGCTTCTTCGTCGTTTAATAAGTCCCGGATTTGTTTTTTAGATTCTTCATCTATTTTGCTGTCAAGCCATCTTTGGGCTTTTTCTTTTACTTCACTCATGGATGTAAGTACGTTTGTTAATGTGTGTATGTTAAATAATTCAACGCTTGCCGAATTAGGTAAATCTTATATTAATGCTTATATAAAGCTGTTATAATATCATATTAAAACCCGATGTCAAAATAAATGTTTTATAAGTTTCCACGCAACTCTTGTTCTCGCTCAATAGCTTCGAAAAGAGCTTTGAAATTACCTTTACCAAAAGATTTCGCTCCTTTTCTCTGTATTATTTCATAAAACACCGTAGGGCGGTCCTGCACAGGCTTAGTAAATATTTGCAAAAGATAACCTTCTTCATCTCTATCTACTAAAATGTTTAAATCTTTCAGTTGTTTAATATCTTCTTCAATTTCGCCCACTCTGTCGGTGAGTTCGTTATAATAATTCTCCGGAACTATCAGGAATTCAACTCCTCTTGATCTTAATTCTGAAACAGTATGTATAATGTCATCTGTAGCTATGGCTATGTGCTGTACTCCTGCTCCATGATAAAAATCAATATATTCTTCTATTTGAGACTTCTTTTTGCCTTTGGCAGGTTCATTTATAGGGAATTTAATGTAGCCGTTTCCGTTAGAGACCACTTTAGACATTAACGCGCTGTATTCGGTAGAGATATCTTTGTCATCAAAAGTGATAAGCAGCTTAAAACCCATTACTTCCTCATAGAACTTCACCCACTTGTTCATTTCTCCCCAACCAACATTTCCTACACAATGATCTACATATTGTAATCCGATCGGTTTAATATCTATTAAACTACTTTTTTCTATAAAGCCAGGAAGAAATGGGCCGCTATAATTTTTTCTTTCAATAAAAGTATGAATGGTTTCTCCGTAGGTTTGAATGGAAGAATAAATTACACTGCCAAATTCATCTGATATGGGAGTGGGAGGGTGTACCGGAGTAGCTCCTCGTTTAGTGGTTTCTTCAAACGACGCACTAGCGTCATCCACCCAAAGGGCCAGCACTTTTACGCCGTCACCATGTTTGTTTACGTGCTCAGAGATAGTAGTGTCAGGTTTTAGAGAAGAAGTGAGCACTAGCTTTATTTTTCCCTGCTGTAGCACGTAGCTCGTTCGGTCTTTGAGACCAGTTTCTAGTCCGGCATAAGCAATCAATTTGTAGCCAAACGCAGTTTGATAATACATGGCTGATTGTTTGGCATTGCCTACATAAAATTCAATATAGTCGGTGCCGAGAATAGGAAGAAAATCATGTTCCATAATAGTAGCATTTTATATTTGGTGTATTAGTAAATTTACAGGATATGATATTCTTTAAAAATTATTTTAGTATTGGCTGTTAGATTTCAAATGATATTTTTGGAACTTATAATCAGTCTCTGGAATTTTGTGCTCTTTTAAAAAATCAATGCAAATGGACATTAGCAAATTAGATAAAGACTTAGTAACAATAATAGATAGGAGAATAGAACTTAGTAGGCTTGATTATAGTAGCGAGAGCTATGATGATCTGGAAGAAGACCTTCATGATCTCGAAGATGACTTTCAGGAAAATTATGGAGATTATTTAGAAGATGCATTGCATGAAGTGCATGACGAATTTTGCCCTGATAGCGACGTTTTATTGCCTATCGCTTACCTTCCTAAAAAAATTAAAAAGACAGCCGATGGATACGATGTGGATTTTAAGCAGGGGGTGTATGTAGAGGTAGATGATTATGCAGGCAATGAAACTAAGCTTGTGTTATTGCCCAAACCCGTAAGGATTATATTGCAAATAGATGCTAATAGCAGAGAAGTGGTGTGGACTGCTAAGTAAAATGCAAAACAAAGAAGGCGTTGAATTTTAATTCAACGCCTTCTTTGTTTAAAATCCTAATTTTTCTCTAACTTTTCCTAATACTTGAATGGCTATTTCCCGAGCTCTTTCTTCGCCTTTTTTTAGTTTGGCATCTAGCTCTTCTGGGTTTTCCATATAGTAGTTGAATATTTTTCTTGGTTCTTCAAACTTCGCTACCAGTAATTCATATAGTTCCTGTTTAGCATGTCCATAGCCAAAGTTACCGCCCAAATACTTTTGACGTAAAGCCTCAGTTTGTTCGCTCGTAGCTACAAGTTTATAGATGGCAAACACATTACATGTATCCGGATCTTTAGGTTCTTCTAATGGCGTGCTGTCTGTTACAATAGCCATAACACTTTTTCTTAATGGTTTATCTGCCAAAAAGATATCGATAGTGTTACCGTAAGACTTGCTCATCTTTTGCCCATCAGTACCAGGTATTGTCATTACATTTTCATCTATACGCGGTTCTGGTAGCACGAAGGTTTCGCCATACTGGTTGTTAAATGAACTGGCTATATCCCTTGCCATTTCCAAGTGCTGCTTCTGGTCTTTGCCTACAGGCACTTGTTCCGCATCATAAAGTAAAATGTCAGCAGTCATGAGTACTGGGTAGGTGAATAAACCAGAGTTTACATCAGATAGCTTATCAGACTTTTCCTTAAATGAATGAGCATTAGCCAGCATTGGGAAAGGAGTATGGCAGTTAAGGTACCATGTTAATTCGCATACTTCTGGTATTTTAGACTGGCGGTAGAATATATTTTTATCCGTATCGAAGCCAAAGGCAAGCCATGCTGCCGCAATAGCGTTTACATTTTCAGTTCTCAACTTAGCATCTTTAATGGTAGTGAGAGAGTGAAAATCAGCAATGAAAAACAATGATTCGTTATTTTCTATTTTTGATAACTCAATGGCCGGCTTTATGGCTCCCAATATGTTTCCTAAGTGGGGCCTTCCGCTACTTTGGATGCCGGTTAAAATTCTTGCCATAATATCTTTAAATGTTTTTTAACAAATAAACACAATCCTTTTTAAAAATGCCGAATTGTAAGCGTTTAGATTTATATGCCTTGGTTTTGATGTAGGTTACATGCTCTCTTAATTTGTTATCAACATGTTAATGAATGATGTTTATTTATAACTCATTCGCATTTTTATTACCTTTACAGAAAATAAAATTCCATTTATGATGAAATCCAGAATACTTTTATTGGTTATTATGAGTTGGGTGTCAATGCACGGTTTTGCTCAGCAGGAAGAAGAGATGGTTTTTAGTGAAAAAACCTTTGATTTTGGAACCATAAAAGAAGAAGATGGAGCGGCTGTTCATCAGTTCAGCTTCATAAATAAAGGACTTCAGCCCATAAAAATCAGCTCAGTAAAGGCATCATGTGGATGTACTACTCCAGACTGGACTAAAGAAGAAGTGAAACCCGGAGAAACTGGATTTATTCAAGCCAGATATGATACTCATAATAGGCCTGGTTCCTTTAATAAAAGCCTTACCGTTATGTTGGAAGGCCAGCCTGCGCCTGTAAGATTATATATTCGAGGAAATGTAACTCCTTTGAGAGAGTCTATGGAAGAAGATCTTCCTACTTCTATGGGTAAGCTCAGAGTAAAATACCGCTCTTTCAATATGGGCAAGGTACTCACCTCAGAAGAACCTACCACTAAGAAATTTGATGTGTATAATTCTGGGAGTGAACCTATTGTTTTTGAAAAGGAATATGTGGCTCCTGAGTTTATAAAATTAAAATTTAACCCTCAGGTATTATTGCCAAAAGAAAGTGGAGAGATAGAAATAATTTACGAAGGTAAAACTAATAATAACCTTGGTTTTAACTCTGATAATGTTACTTTTTATACTGATGAAGACGGTGATGATGCCACCAAATCAATATCTGTTTATGCTACAGTAATGGAGTATTTCCCTCCTTTATCTCAAGAGGATTTGGCTGAAGCTCCACGATTAAAAATATCTTCTCCGGTGCATGATTTTGGGAAGATTAAGCAAGGAGAAAAAGTGACTACAAGCTTCCAACTATATAATAGTGGTAAAACTGAATTGAAAATAAGGGAAGCAAAATCGAATTGCTCGTGTGCAGAGGCTTCTGTAAAAAAAGATAATTTGAAGCCAGGAGAAAGCACTGAGGTTAAAATTACTTTCAACTCCAATGGAAGAAGAGGGAACCAGCAAAAATCTGTGACTATTTTTAGCAATGACCCTACTGCCTCAGCTCAAAGGGTAACGGTGAAGGCTTACGTAGAAGCTGAAGGTGAGTTTAAATAAAACTCTTTTCATTGTTAAAGATTTAAATTTATTCATGTACACACGTGAACAAGTGGCTAAGCTGAAAGAGGAGTTTTGGACTACATTTGGTCGGTATATTGCTCCTCATTTATCAGCAGAAGGTCTTAAAATAAACTGGGTAAATTATAAAACGGGCTTGAAGGATGTATACTTTCGAATGGAAGCCGATAAAAAAAAGGTATACATTGGAATAGAACTTACACATTCTGATGAAGGCATTCGTGAGTTGTTTTATGAGCAATTACAGGAATTACACCTTATGCTCGCCGCTTCTGTAAATGAAGAATGGGAATGGGAAAAGGATTACCATAATGAATATGGCCAGGAAATAAGTAGAGTTTTTACTCAGAAGACAGGGGTGAACGTTTTTAATAAAGAAACCTGGCCAGATATTATTTCTTTTTTAAAACCCAGGATTATAGCTTTAGATGAATTTTGGAGTGATGGAAAATATGCTTTTGAAGCTCTTAAGTAGCTCCAAAAGCATCTAATACTCTATTTAGCGAAATAGGCCTTTATTTCGTTTTTAATATTATCCCATTGACTATCATCTCCTTCCAATGCTAAAATAGCTTCCTTAGCTTTAGATTTGGTAAAGCCATATGCCTGCTCCAGAGTGATTTTAGGAGGTAAGGTTAGTGCTCCTGATGATACCACAGCATCTATAATGAATGGCTTAGGAGATTCAATGGCCTTTTTTATGGCAATGGCTATATCTTCTGCTTTTTCTACTTTCATTCCATCTGCTCCACAAGCTTTCGCGTAAGCAACAAAATCAGGGTTTTGTAGTTTTAAAGACTCATTAGCCATAGGAAATCCAGCTTCTTCCATTTCCATTTTCACAAAACTCAATTCGCTGTTATTAAACACGATCAGTTTGATAGGGTAGTTGTACCTAACCGCTGTAATCAGATCATGCATAGACATGCCAAAAGCACCATCACCTACCAATCCCCAAACTTGCCTTCCTGGGTAGGCTGCTTGTGCACCCAGACATGCTGGCAAGCCAACAGCCATGGAGCCATGATTAAAACTGCCGATAATTCTCCGCTCGTTATTAAATGTAATGTACCGCACACCCCAAACTACAGATTCACCTGTATCCATGGCGAAAACAGCGTCTGTAGAGGCTTGTCTATTTATCTCAGCAGCAAATAAGCTAGGCAATAGAGGTGTGCTGTCATTGCTAAGGTCACTTTCCTTTTCCATTTTCTCTAACCACTTACGGTGCGACTTTTGATGACTTTCCATAAACGATGCACTTTCATTGGCTACAATTTGGGCATTTATTCTACCTACAGTATCGGCAGCATCACCTACTATGCCGTGTGTGATGTGAGTTCTATTACCTAAGTTTTCAGGCCGGATATCAATTTGAATTACTTCTTTATCATGCGGTAAAAAGTTGCTGTAAGGGAAGTCAGTTCCAATCATGAGCAGTACATCACAATTAAGTACGGCACTATATCCTGGGTGGTTTCCTATAAGGCCTGTAAGACCTACTACATTTTCTAATGAAGAATCATATACGTCTGATGCCTTAAGAGTGTGTACTATAGGAGCTTTTAGTTTGTTGGAAAGTGAAATAACCTCATCTTTTGCTTTTCTGGCTCCACAGCCGGCTAATATGGTAACTTTCGTTTTGTTACTTAAAATTTCAGCGGCCTTATTGATGTCCTCATCAGTACATATTAGCTTAGACTTAGATCTAATGATAGGGTGATCAAAATAGTCGGCATCCAGCTTTTGAGTGGTGAGGTCGTGTGGTATTTCTATTCTCACCACTGTTTGTTCCCAAAGCGCTATTTGAATGGCCTTATTTAACAAACGAGGCGTTTGATCTGGTGTTCTGATAATGCCTTGAAAGGCACATATATCATCAAAAATCTTGGTAAGATTCGTTTCTTGGAAGTAGTCTGTGCCAATGTTAGCCGTAGGTACCTGTCCTGTGATGGCAAGTACGGGTACGCGAGCTTTCTTGGCATTGTATAGGCCGTTAATGAGGTGTAGAGCGCCAGGGCCTACAGTGCCAGCACATACGGCCAGGTCTTCAGTAAGCTGAGCTGAGCCATAGCAGGCGAATGCAGCATTCTCTTCATGGCGTACCGAGATCCACTCCAGCTCATCATCTTTTTGAACGGCATCGGCAAAAGCATTAAGGGCATCTCCTGTTACTGCCCAGATGCGTTTTACTCCTATCTCTTTTAGTTTTTTAAGTATATATTCTGCTACTGTCTCTTTCATGCTTCTCGTGGTTTGATTTACAAAAAAGAAACAAGTGGCAAAACGATATGTTAATGCCGTCGGTCGCTATTTTAGGTTAAAATATGTGAAAATCAGCTAAATGCAGGTATGCCGGTTATGTCTGCTCCTAATATGAGTAGGTGTATGTCATGCGTACCTTCATAAGTGATTACTGATTCCAGATTCATCATATGTCTCATGATGGGGTATTCACCTGTAATTCCCATGCCACCATGGATCTGCCGGGCCTCTCTGGCTATTGTTAAGGCGGTGTGTACAGAGTTTCTTTTAGCCATAGAAATTTGAGCCGTTGTGGCTTTACCTTCATCCATCATTTTACCTAACTTCCAATTAAGTAGTTGAGCTTTGGTGATTTCTGTTAGCATTTCTGATAATTTCTTCTGTGTAAGCTGAAAAGAGGCTATGGGTTTGTTAAATTGAATTCTTTCTGCTGCATATCTGCGAGCAGAGTCATAGCAGTCCATAGCTGCTCCTATAGCACCCCAAGCGATACCATAGCGAGCCGAGTCAAGACACATGAGAGGGGCGCCTAGTCCACTTTTATTAGGGAGAAGATTTTCTTTTGGAACTTTTACGTTGTCAAATACAAGTTCACCGGTGCAGCTAGCTCTCAAGCTCCATTTGTTATGAGTTTCGGGAGTACTAAAGCCTTCCATGCCACGTTCTACTATTAAGCCATGAATTCGGCCTTCTTCATTTTTTGCCCAAACTACTGCTACATCTGCCTTAGGAGAGTTAGAAATCCACATTTTAGCACCATTTAGCAGGTAATGATCTCCCATGTCTTTAAAATTAGTGAGCATGCCACTAGGGTTAGAGCCATGATCAGGCTCTGTAAGCCCAAAGCACCCTAGCCATTCACCAGAGGCTAATTTGGGAAGATATTTGTTGCGTTGCTCTTCAGATCCAAATTTATAAATAGGATACATGACCAAAGATCCTTGAACTGAAGCCGTAGAGCGCATGCCAGAATCTCCTCTTTCTATTTCCTGCATAATAAGGCCATAAGAGATGTAGTCTAGCCCGCCGCCACCATATTGCTCAGGAACAGTAGGTCCAAAAGCACCTATTTCTCCAAATTTCTTCACAATATCATAAGGGAAATAAGCGTCCTGACACCATTGTTCCACATATGGAGTAATTTCCTTTTTCACAAAATCGCGAATAGACGCCCTGATGAGTAAGTGCTCTTCTGTGAGCAAATCATCTACTACATAAAAATCCGGAGATTCAAAGAAATCGTTTGCAGCCTTTTTTCCGGCAAAATGATTATTAGATTTGTCAGACATATAAAGGGAGATTTGGGTTATTCAGTTTTAAATATCAAATTTACACAACAATAGCCAAAAATCTCAATATCAAAAATGCATAAGTCGGAAATAGATCCGAAAATCCTGGAGCAAGTCAGGAAGCTGGAAGAGAAGTACGAAGCCATGGGGCAGGATCTATCATCTTACCTCGATGGACTCTTGTATTCTGACTATACTACCTATTGGGATTATATACACCTGGATACTCTGCTGAGCTTGCAAACGCCAAAAACTGGCCTTGAAGATGAAATGGTTTTTATTATTTATCATCAGCAGTCTGAGTTGTTTTTTAAGCTCATACTGTGGGAGCTAGAGCAGGTCGGTAGGGCTGAAGATATCAGTGAAGCTTTTTTTATTAAGAAAATAGAACGTGTTAACCGCATTTTGAGACAGCTTTCTGACTCTTTTTCTATAATGATTGAAGGGTTGGATAAGGAGCAATTCCTTAAGTTTCGTACCGCTCTTCTCCCTGCAAGTGGTTTTCAATCGGCACAATATCGTCTTATTGAAATGACTTCTACATCACTGAATAATCTTATAGCTGCTGATCAGAGACATTTGTTTAAGGAAGAAGAGGACCTTGAGGAGCTTCTTAAGCATGTCTATTGGAAACAGGCGGCTATAGAACTATCCTCTGGCAAAAAGACATTGACCCTGGAGCAGTTCGAAGAAAAGTATACAGACTTTTTTATTTTTAGAGCGAAAGCCTATAGACACAAAAACATAGAGGCAATTTTTAAAGAGAATTTTTCCAAAGACAATAGCCAGCTTGTAGATTTGCTAAAAGAGTTTGATTATTTAGCAAATGTGAGTTGGCCTTTGGCTCATTATAAATCGGCAGTAAAGCATCTCCATAAAAATGAAGCAGACATAGCGGCAACAGGAGGTACTAACTGGCAGAAATACCTCCCACCACGGTTTCAAAAAATTATATTTTTCCCTGAATTATGGACAGAAAATGAGAAGAAGGAATGGGGAAAGTCATGGTTGCTAAAGGAGGTATTAGGAAAAACAGATTAGGGGTGTACTTTAAAGATGTGGTTTTGAAAGGGAGCGGAATTTACATACTGTTAATTTTATTTTGTTTGTTGAACTGTAAATCAGTACAAGCTCAATATGTACAGTATACTTATCATGACGAGAATAAAGATCAGATAAAGGAGATTTATCATGTAAAAGATACTATCTCTAATACGCTGGAAGGTAAATATCAGTCTTATTATATTAATGGAAATTTAGAATCATTAGGCAGCTTTTCAAATAATGAAACAGTGGGCATATGGGAGTTTTTTTATGAAGATGGTAAGCTGAAAATGCGCGGTGATCTGGAGCCTGGTTCTAGTGATGGTTATTGGGAATACTTTTTTGAGAGTGGCATTAAGAATATGGAAGGCCGCATTAAAGATAGAAAAAGGGTGGGCCAATGGAGTATTTACTATGAAAGTGGCGAGCTAAAAGAAAAGGGTATTTTCAAAGAAGGAAGAAGAGAAGGACTTTGGGAATTTTACTATGAAGATGGTGGCAAAAAGGGTAGCATAGACTATTCAGGAGGAAAAGGTTTGTTTACAGAGTTTTTTCGAACAGGAGAAACCAGGGCGGAAGGCCCCAGAGTAGGCAATGCCAATACAGGCGAATGGAAGTACTATTATAAAGACGGATCATTACAAGCCAAAGGTAATTATGTGGGTGATGAAAAGTCTGGCCTTTGGAAGTACTATCATAGAAATGGAGAAGTTTCTGCTTCAGGTGACTTTTCTAATAATGAACCGGCCGGTGAGTGGCACTATTATTTTGAAAATGGCGAGCTGAGTTCTAAAGGTAGCTTCAACCAAGGTAAGAAGGATGGACTTTGGACTTTATATTATCCTGACGGAACCTTAAAGGGAGAAAGTATATTTGATAAAGGGAGTGGTTCATATAAGGAGTTTTATGAAACCGGAGAGCTTAAAGCGGAAGGCAGGATAGAGGACGGACTTTATAGTGGTTTATGGAAATATTACTATGAAGATGGAGTGCTTGAAGGGGAAAGTGAATTTGAAGATGGAATGGGAGAATATACAGGCTATTTTCATGATGGAACTACAGTACAAACTACCGGAACTATAGAAAATGGTAAAAAAATAGGAAGGTGGAAGTTGTTTGGGGAGGATGGCGAACTTACAGGGTATTACCATCCCGTATATGGAAAAGGTGTGATTAAGCGAGAAGACCTTAAGGAAAAAGAGAAGTTTAACTACGGAATAGCTGATTATAAGTTTAAAGGAAAAAGGCGTTCTTATTTTGAACCAAAAAGGAATGAATATAGAGGTTTTATAGTAAGCTTAAGTCCATTGTCAGTTTTTGTAAACAGGCTGCCTTGTGGCATGGAGCTGTACATGGAAGAGAGAATGGGGGTGGAGTTTGAGTTTGAAGGGGTGAGAGATCCATTTTTTGAAGATGATAATAATGTTCCGCTTTATGATAATTATAAGAGGGGGTATCGAGTAGCTATAAAACAAAAGTTTTATAACCCTTTTAGCGCCTATGAAATGTGGTACTTTGGCCATGTAGTTCGCTTTTCCAACCTAAATCATTATTCTAACGTAATATCACAGCCAGAAAATGTTATTAGAGTACAAGCCAAAGAACATAGGGTGGAGTATTCATTAATGTTAGGATACAGGCTTATTCAGTCTACTACAGAAGGAGGTTTTACTGCCGACGCCTTTATTAGTGGTGGTGGGGGATACAGAAGCTTTTCGCAAGACAGTTATGCTGGTAGAGCATTTGATAACCTGGAAAAGGGCAATGTTTCTTTTGCCTATAATTTTGGACTTAATTTGGGGTATTCGTTTTCTATTGGTAGAAGGCGAAGAAGATAATATTTAAGGATAAAAACCTTACAACTTGAAAAAGATAGAACTAAAACTGCGTCCTGAGGAGGCATATGATGAAGAAGTATTTCATCAGCTAGCTCAGAAGAAGGTAGGCAAGGGAGCTGCTTACAGAATTGTAAAGAGGTCAGTAGATGCTCGCCAGAGCCAGGTGTGGGTGAGGGTACAGCTAGAACGCTTTCCTAATGAAGCGGCTAAGACCCCATTAATAAGCTACAAGAAATATTACCCTAATGTAGCCTCTCAAAAACAAGTGATTATTGTAGGTGCGGGGCCTGCAGGTCTTTTTGCTGCACTACGGCTTATTGAGCATAACATAAAGCCAATAGTGATAGAAAGAGGAAAAGATGTAAAAGCCAGAAGGCGTGATCTGGCCGCCATCAATAAAGAGCATGTGGTGAATCCTGATTCTAACTATTGCTTTGGAGAAGGAGGGGCTGGTACTTATTCAGACGGAAAGCTTTATACTCGTTCCAAGAAAAGAGGTGATGTACAGCGCATACTGGAAATATTTGTGGCTCATGGTGCCAGGGAGGAAATCTTATATGATGCTCACCCTCATATAGGCACTAATAAACTGCCTAAAATAGTCACTGAGCTTAGAGAAAGTATACTGGCGTCAGGTGGAGAGGTACATTTTGATAGTAAAGTAACTGATTTTATTATTGAAAATGGAGCTCTGACAGGTGTTAAGGTAAATGATGACTCTGCAATAAAGGGAGATGCGGTGATTTTAGCCACTGGTCACTCTGCTCGTGATATTTTTGAGCTTTTGGATGCCACAGGAATAACCATAGAAGAAAAGCCTTTCGCCTTAGGTGTTAGAATAGAACATCCCCAAAATCTGATAGATAGGATACAGTATCATTGTGAAACGGATAGAGGGCCTTATTTACCAGCATCTTCCTATGCTTTGGTTAACCAGGTAGAAACCAATAATGGAAAAAATAGAGGAGTATTCTCTTTTTGTATGTGTCCCGGAGGATTTATAGTACCAGCTGCTACCGCACCGGGAGAGTTGGTAGTTAATGGGATGAGTCCATCAAGAAGGGATTCTAAATATGCTAATTCGGGCATGGTGGTATCAGTAGAGTTAGATGATCTACAGGCTTATAAGCAATATGGTAGATTAGCTGGTCTGCAATTTCAGAAGGAAGTGGAGCAAAAAGCATGTCATATTACTGGAGGAGGGCAAACAGCCCCGGCACAGCGAATGGTGGATTTCGTAGAAGGTAAGGTTTCTACGGCTTTGAATGATACCTCTTATCAACCGGGTCTGATGTCTATGGACATGACACAGGTGTTACCGGAATTTATTGCTAAAAGCCTTAGGAAAAGCTTCAAGGCTTTCGGTAAAAAAATGAAAGGCTATTATACCAATGAAGCTCAAATTATAGGGGTGGAAAGCCGTACTTCCTCCCCTGTGAGAATACCTAGAAACAAAGAAAGCCTGGAGCATGTTTCTTTAAGTAGATTGTACCCGTGTGGTGAAGGGGCTGGTTATGCCGGAGGCATAGTTTCTGCAGCCATGGACGGGGAGCGCTGCGCAGAAGCGGTGCTAATGAAATACTTAAATAAGCAAATATTATGAAGAAGACAGCTATAATTGGAGCTACTACTAATACTTCTCGTTATGCATATGCAGCGGCAGAGAGGCTAACTTCTCACGGACATGAAATAGTGCCAATAGGAATTAAGAAAGGCGAAGTACAAGGTGAGGAAATTTTAAATTTGCGAGAGAAGCCAAAAGTAGAAGGACTAGATACGGTAACCATGTACATAGGGCCTCAAAACCAACCTGAATGGTATGATTATATCTTAAGCCTGGAGCCTAAGCGTATTATTTTTAATCCAGGTACAGAAAATGAAGAGTTCGAAAAACTGGCTAAAGATAAAGGTGTGCAAACAGAAAGGGCTTGTACCTTAGTTATGCTAAGTGTAGGTAATTATTGAAAGCTGATTATTTTTCACCCTTCTAAAAATTAGATTAATAAACTATATACAGAGAATATAATCTGTATACTTTATCTCATACAATCATCGTCATCTCCCAGCTTTCAGCGAGGATGACGATGATTTTTTCTTTATATAGTAGAGGCTGATAATCAGACAGTAAAGACCATAGAAATAAAAAAATCTTCCTGCCTTAAAATAACTCAAGAGACCTGATGTCACTTCGGAATCTTTAATAAAACCTCTCAAAAAGTATCCTGCCCAGCCGTTTCTGGCATCGATTTCTTCTGTTCATATACTTTTAACTTTTTATTAATTGAAAGTTAAATTGACTCCTTTCTAAAATTTCCCCACTCATTTTAGGTTTAAATTTCAGTTAATTATGATATGATTTTGATGGATGATAGGATAATATTGACTGGTTTCGTTTTCGACTTGAATTAATTGTTAATTTTTAATTAATTACCAGGCGTTTCAGTCTGATTTCATACTGAAAGTACTCAACTGCAACCTTATAATTAATGCCTGAACAAAACCTTTACATCAATTCTTTACTACAAAAAATAAACAATGACAGCTGCCAGCAATCATTCAGAAGGCTATTTGATATTTATCATGCCCAGTTACTACAATATGCGGGTTTCCTTACAGGTAATAGAGAAATTGCTGAGGAGGTGGTCTCTGAAGTTTTTGTGTATCTGTGGAAAAATAGGTTAACGATAAATGAAATCAGAAAAATTAATAGTTTTTTATATCTGAAAACTAAACACCTTTCTATAGACCATCTTCGTAAGGTAAAAGACTTATCCTGCATTTCAATAGATCAGGCTTCGGTGTTGCAAATAAAAGATATGGCTAATCCTGAGGGAAAGTTGATTCATAAGGAATGGTTATTAGAATTAGAAAGAGTGATTAATGCACTGCCAGAGCGCTGCCAGCTGATATATCGGCTTATAAAGGAGGAGGGGATGAAGTATGAGGAGGCGGCTTCTTTTCTGGATGTTTCAAAAAAAACTGTTGAAAATCAAATGGGCATAGCTACCAAGCGCTTGCGAGAGGCAATGAAATCATACTTGGCCTTTGAGGATAAAAAGCAACTGAGCAAGTTCTATTATTTCTTCTTTTAGAAAAAAAAGTTAAAAATATGCTAAGTCGTTTGGGGGTATTTACTACAGCTCCCGTCCTAAGTATAATTCAGAGAGAATTCTATGCACCAGGACTACGACGATATCGATATTTTAATAAGCAAATATTTTGCAGGCGAAGCTAGTATACATGAAATCCGACAATTAATATCCTGGATTAATGAGTCTGGTGAAAATAGGAAGCTTTATCATCAACTTAAATACTTGTGGGAAGAAACTGAAATCACATCAGTATCAGAAGATGGGGATAGGCTTTTTAGTAAAATAACTGATAAGCTAGAAGAACGTGAAAGTGAAAAGCCCAAGGTTGTGCCCATTTACAGGTATAAAAGAAGAAACCATAATAGAACATGGTATGTCGCAGCTGCCGTGTCTATGCTGATAGCTGTCTCTTTATTTTTGATTTTAGATAAAAAGGAAACCCGCCTTAAAGAAGAGTGTTATGAAAGGTATACTACAAAGAGCGGACAAAAGAGTAAGATTCAACTTCCTGATGGATCAGTAGTATGGCTTAATTCTGATTCTGAGCTTCAATATCTTAATAATTTTCAAAAAAATAGGGAGGTGACCCTTTCGGGAGAGGCATTCTTTGAGGTTACAGAAGATAAAAAGCATCCTTTCAAGGTTAAAACCAGTGCTCTTACCACGGAGGTACTCGGTACTTCTTTTAATATCAAATCATTTCCAAAAGAAGCAACGGTAGAAGTAGCTCTGGTTACAGGAAGGGTGAAAATTATTGAGGCTACTGAAAACAAGGATTATGTGCTTACTCCTGGTTTTCAACTTACTTTAAATAAAACAGATAAGGCTATTTTAAAAACGAGTTTTAATCAGCAACAGATTATGAGCTGGAAGGAAGGGGTCATCTATTTTAAAGATGACAACCTGGAGGCTGTAATAAAAACTCTTGAAAGGTGGTATGGTGTCAATATCCACGTGAGTGGAAGAATACCTGATGATTTTAAGGTCTCAGGACACTATGATGGTAATGATTATCTCAGCAATATTTTCAATTCAATTAAATATAGTAAAGACTTTGAATATAAAATTAATGGTAAACATGTAGATATAACCTTTAACCCCTGAGCTATGAAATACCCTAGAAATAAGCCATAAAAACCTGCGACTCAGTAGTCACAGGTTTATACGCTGATTAAAATAAAGCACCGCCAAGTAACCTATTTTAATCGGCTAGTTTTTAAAGTTTCTAATCATTAAAAACCAACTCAAATATAATGAATAAAAGATGTTTAGTAAATATTCATGGTTTTACTAAATACTTTTTCATAGGATGTCTGCTCTCATGCTTCACCACTGTTTTCTGCTTTGCGTATGGTAATAAAATACAGCAGGTAAAGAGTGTCAAGGAAGTGTCAGTAGAGCTGGCATTTGATGATAACACCTTAGTGGAAGTATTTAATAAACTAGAAGGAGCTACCACTTTCAAATTCTCTTACTTTTCTGATTTAGATGTGAAGTCTCGCTTCACAATGAGGAAAAAGAGGGTGATGGTAGCTGATATCCTTTTGAAAATAGCGCTACGTAACCATGTCTCCTTCAGGCAGGTAAACAACAATATTACGGTTTATAAAAGTGAACCCTCTAAAAACAATATCGAGGTGATTATAGCTGACAGAAAGATCAGTGGGGTTATTACTGATGACAATGGTGACCCTCTTCCCGGTGTTTCTATTCAAATAAAAGGCACCACCAAAGGCACCATTAGTGATGTAGATGGTAGTTATTCTCTTACTGTACCTGATGATCAGACTGTGCTGGTATTTAGCTTTATAGGCATGCACACTCAGGAGATGGCTGTGGGTAATCGCACTGTAATAGATATTTCTTTGAAATCGGCTACTCAGTCATTAGAAGAGCTAGTGATAGTAGGTTATGGTAGTCAGAAGAAAGAAACACTCACAGGTTCGGTGGCCAGTATAAAAACGCGTGAACTGGTACAGTCTCCGGTTTCTAATATTAGTAATTCTCTGGTAGGCCGTATGCCGGGGCTTATAGCCATGCAGTCTAGTGGGGAGCCAGGTTATGATCAGTCTACGCTAAAGATACGAGGAATTAGTACGCTCAATGGTGGTTCAGAGTCAGATCCGCTGATATTAGTAGATGGTGTGCCTCGGAATTTTAATCAGATAGATCCTAATGAAATAGAAACGGTCACCATTCTTAAAGATGCTTCGGCTACAGCCGTATTTGGAGTGAGAGGTGCTAATGGTGTGGTTATGATTACTACTAAAACAGGAGTGGCAGGCAAGCCGCAGATCAGCTATACCTCCAACTTCGGTTTTCAAACGCCTACACAGCTGCCTGAAATGCTTAATAGCTATGAATATGCTAAGTTGCATAATGAAGCGAGTGAGAATATGGGACAAACTCCTTATTTCTCTCAACAAGATATAGACCTATATAAAAGTGGTGAAGATCCATACTTTCACCCTAGTGTTGATTGGTTTGATTTTGTGCTTAAGGATTTTTCATTTCAGCAAAGTCATAATTTTAATGTGAGAGGAGGTAGTGATAAGACCAAGTACTTTATCAGTCTCGGCTATTTTGATCAGAATGGAGCTTATGATGTCGAAGATATTCAAGACTCTTTCTCTGCCAATCCACGCTACAAACGCTATAATTTAAGGTCGAATTTTGATATTGATTTTAATGATAATTTTAGTGGTTCAGTAAAACTGGGAGGTCAGTTTACTGACTCTAATTACCCTGGTTATGGGGCAGGAGAGATATTTTTCAGAATACTGAATTCTAATCCTATCATGAACCCCGGTATCATAGATGGTAAACTTATCTCAGGTGTAGAAGGCTTGCCTTCTAGTTCTGGTAATCCTGTGGGGGCCATAGTAAACAACGGATATCAAAAAAACTTCACCAGTACCCTTACCGCTAACGTAGGCTTAGAGCATAAGCTTAATTTTATTACTAAAGGGTTAAAAGTGAGAGGTATGGTAGCTTATGATAATTATTATACCCACAATGTAAGGCGTAACAAGGCTATGGATACCTACCGAATCATTAAAGATCCGGATGACCCTACAAACCCCATTTTTATATTTGAAGGCAACGCAGCTCCTTTCTCATTCAGCGAAAGCTATGGTAGAAATCGAAGGGTTTATTCAGAGTATGCCTTGGAGTATAATCGTGAGTTTGGTGATCATACAGTTAGTGGTCTTGCACTTTATATGCAAGAGAAGTATACCGCTCCCGGGCAGGAATATAATGTGCCTAGAGGATACCAAGGGCTGGTAGGTCGCGTAACTTATAATTATAAGTCTAAATATCTCACTGAGGTAAATATGGGCTATAATGGTTCAGAAAATTTCCCGGAAGGATCTCGCTTTGGGTTCTTTCCTTCTTTTTCTGTGGGTTGGGTGCTTACAGAAGAGGGCTTTATGCCAGACTCTGAATTACTCTCCTTTTTAAAAATTAGGGCCTCTTATGGAGAGGTGGGGAATGACAAAATTGGAGGTGCTCGCTTTTTGTACCTTCCTTCTGTGTATTATACCAATTCAGGAGGTTATCACTTTGGTGATCAGGAAGGCGGCTCTTACCAGTTTTACTCAGGGGCGCGAGAAGGTAGATTGGGTAATTCTAATGTTACCTGGGAGAGGGCAAAAAAAACGGATATAGGCCTGGAATCTAGCTTTTTTGGAGATAAACTGGTGATAAACGCAGATTACTTTATAGAGCGCCGAGATAATATCTTAGCTTATTTGGGCACCGTTCCGCTAACCGTTCAGGCAGAATTACCACCTTATAATATTGGTAAGGTAGAAAATAAAGGTTTTGAAGTAGAAGTCAACTATAATAATCATATAGGCCTTTTCAAATATTGGGTTAAGAGTAATTACTCCTTCGCGAAAAATAAAATCAAATATATGGATGAGCCTGAAAGAGCCTATGAGTGGCTTCAAAGGACAGGGCATTCTGTAGGTCAGTACTGGGGGTTAGAAAGTGATGGCATTTATAATACTGAAGAAGAGTTGAAAAATGCACCTACGTCTTCTTACACTTCGCAGCTTCGACCCGGAGATATTCGATATGTTGATCAAAATGGAGATGGTGTTATAGATGATTATGATGCCGTACCTATAGGATTCTCCAGGTTGCCTCAGATTGTTTACGGTTTATCTTTTGGCTTTGAGTTTAAAGGGTGGGACTTTTCTGTGCTATTTCAGGGAGCAGAAAGAACCTCTACTTATATAGATCAAATGGCGGCCTGGGCTTTTGATACTGACTGGAGAAATGCTACCACCAAACACTTGGAGCGCTGGACTCCCGAACGTTATGCCGCGGGTGAAAAAATTACTTATCCCAGGGTGCAGCTTTCTCCTACTCCCGGAGATCATAATTACAAAGCCTCTGACTATTGGCTTAAAGATGCCAGCTACCTAAGGCTTAAAAATGCCGAGATAGCCTATAGTTTTAAACCGGCTTCTTTTGCTAAGCTGGGTATAGAGCGGGTGAGGGTTTTTGCTAATGGTAATAACCTCATTACCTGGTCTGAAATGGACACTTACGATCCGGAAGCACCTGAAGGAAGAGGGGAGTTCTACCCCCAAATGAAGGTCTACAATGTAGGGTTAAACGTACAATTCTAAACGCTCAATAGTCTCATTATGAATAAATTATATACAAATAGAATCGTATGGTTATTTAGTGTACTAATGCTCTTAACACAGGTAGCTTGTGATGACGATTTTTTGGAGAAGCCGGAGAGTAACGATGTTACCAAAGATGAAATCTTTTCAGAAAGAATTAAAGCAATGCCCTTTTTATGGGAGACTTACAGAACATGCGTACCACTGGGCTTCCCTTATCAGTGGGATAGACATAATGGTATGTACGCTTCCATGATGGTAGGCGCTTGTGATGAGGGTGATGTAACTGCTTCATGGACAGGATCTAATAACCATAATGTAGGAAATGTTACTCCAGGATATAATGGAGAAGATGAGTTTAATCAGCACTTTAAGGGTATAAGAAATGCTAATATCTTTATCGAAAATGTAGATCAGGTGTCAGATATTCCCGATGGAGAAAAACAGCAGATGAAGGCAGAAGCCAGGGTGCTAAGAGCCCTGCAGGTTTTTGATCTTATTATTCGCTATGGAGGAGTACCTATAATTACTACTGTACTTAGCGCTGAAGGCGACATGTATTTGCCTAGAGACTCTTATGAAGACTGTGTTAATTTTATAGTTAGCGAATGCGATGCTGCCAGTGCTATTTTGCCTGATGATTATCCTTCTAACTACACAGGAAGGGTGACTAAAGGAGTGGCGCTTGCTTTAAAAGCACGTACGCTGCTGTACGCTGCTAGCCCGCTTTATAACACGGCTACTCCATACTTATCAGAAAACAGATCTCTAACGGGCTACGAGTCTTATGATGAAGGCAGATGGAAGCTGGCTGCTGAGGCTAACGAAGCGTTACTCAACTGGGCAGATCAGCAGGGGTATCACCTGATAGAAGAATTTGGTGATCCGGCTGAGAATTATAAAGAAGCCATTGAAACTCCTCAAAATGAAGAGATCATTTTTGCTAATCAAATGAATGGCTGGTGGTCTACAGGCTATCTGTTTTTTCAGGCGGTAATGCCTACGGGTATCTACACCGGCTGGTATGGCCACGGCATTACTTTAGAGCATGCTTCTAAATACTATACTGTAGACGGTGAAGATCAAACCTGGCCGGAAACTGGTCCAAGATCAGAGTTTTTAGAGAAAATGCAAGCTATGGAGCCTCGCTTTCAGTACTCGGTGATGTATTCTGGTAGTGCTTTTAACGATAACATTGGCGTAGTAAACTTTTACAAACGTAACGATGGATCATGGTCTACTAATGCCCCGGTAAACGGCGTAGGCTATATGAAAAAGTTCATCACTAAAGCCAGTTCCTCAGGAGGACAGTTTAACTGGACAATCTTTCGTCTAGCCGAGTTTTATCTCAACTATGCTGAGGCTTTGAATGAATCAGCTCCGATGAATGCCCGTGCGTATGAAGCCGTAAACGTGATAAGAAGACGAGCAGGTATACCTGAAATATCAGCGGCTGATCCTAGATATAATACCCAAGATAAGCTAAGAGAGGCTATTAGAAGAGAAAGAGCCATTGAGCTGGCCTTTGAAGAGCATAGGTTTTTTGATGTGAGAAGGTGGATGATAGCTGATCAGGAAGGGGTGATGAGAGGCGATATGCATGGGTTGAACCTGTATGAACAGGAAGACGGAAGCTTCATCTATAAAAAAGAGGCCTTTGAAGAGCGGGTATGGCTGAATAAGTTATACCTATATCCATTCCCGCAAACAGAAATAGATAAAGGTTACATCGTGCAAAATCCAGGATGGTAATTGCTTCACTAAAACTTGAGATCTAATGAAAATCATATTAAAAAACATATTAAAATTCATGGGTTTTGTGGCGTGTAGCTCCATAGGTATAGCAGCCTATGCTCAGGATACACCATCTGACACCCTGGATCTAATTAAAGAAGAAAAGATAGGTTCACAGCTTGTACCTGTGGCTTATGGTGTAAAAGAAAGGCGGGCTATTAACGGTGCCGTAGCTTACCTTGATGGTGTCGAAATGAGTAAGACACTGACGCCAACGCTAAGCAATACACTTTATGGTCGTATCCCGGGCCTTACAGTAATGCAAGGCAGCGGTGAGCCGGGGTATGATTCTCCCTCTATGCTTATAAGGGGCTTGGGAACGTATAACGACAATGGCTTCTTGGTGCTGGTAGATGGTTTTGAAGCTTCTTTTGACCAACTTTCTGTAGAGGAAATAGAAAGTGTAGTAGTGCTAAAAGATGCAGCTTCTCTGGCATTATATGGTATAAGAGGCGCTAACGGGGCTTTACTGATCACTACGAAGAGAGGAAAGCAGCAAAAGGCCAAAATAACTTTTAATGCACGCTATGGGTGGCAAAAGCCTACCCGTTTGCCGGAGTTTTTAGGGGCTTACGACTATGCAAGGCTATATAATGAAGCGGCAATAAACGATGGCTTGGAGGCTCCTTATTCTGATGAAGACCTGGAGGCCTACCAAAGCGGGGCTGATCCTTACCTGCACCCAGATGTTAATTGGTATGATGAAGTGCTGAAAGAGTCTGCTCCTATCAGTGAGTACAATGTATCATTCAACGGTGGTAATGACAATATGAAGTATTTTGTGTTGTTAGGCCATATGCGAAATGAAGGCTTATATGCTAATACTGATAAGGAAAGAAAGATTAATTCCAATGCAGATTTCAGAAGGTATAATTTCAGAACTAATATTGATGTAAAACTTTCAGATGCAGTACATGGCTCTCTTGATTTAGGAGGTAGAATAGAAGATCGTTCATTCCCGAATTTTAATGGCCCTTCTTTATGGCAAAATATGGCTCGCTACCCTGCTAATGCTTATCCTGTCATTAACCCAGATGGCTCATGGGGAGGTAACTCGGTTTACCCTGATAACCCTGTAGCGTCTATCATTGACAGAGGTTATACTTCCAGCCATGATAGAAACCTGATGGCTACCATTAGGCTGTCAGAAAAATTAGATTTTATTACAAAAGGCCTCACATTTCATCAGGCACTGTCAGATAACAACTGGCATAGAGGTAATTATAATAAAACTAAGAGCTATGCTTACTCTGAGCTAACCATAGGGCAAAGTAATGATGGAAGAGACTCCCTCATTTACGTTACGCATGGTACTGAAACAGACTTTTCTGTAGGAGATGGCAGTGGTTCAGATTCTTATAACTATAATGACCAGTATAACCGTATGAACGTTCAGCTGGCATTGGATTATAACCGTAGGTGGAATGATAATGGTATCTACGCACTGGTCATGTATCATCAGGATGTTTACACCATAAGTGGTAATAATGTGCCTGCGGCGCAGCAAAGTATTATGGGGCGTATTAGCTATGACTACAAAGAAAAATACTATGCTGAGCTGGCCTATTCATATAGTGGATCAGAGAATTTCCCTAAAGGACACCGTTTTGGGTTTTTCCCTGCCTTATCATTAGGGTGGATCATGTCTGAAGAAGATTTCTTGAAAGATAAATCGGCATTAAGCTTTCTTAAGCTGAGAGCTTCTGCCGGTCTGGTGGGAAATGACAGGCTAATAGGTAACAGGTTCGCTTATTCGCATGATTTCTTCTATTCTGGCAATTACTATTTTGGGCCCAATGTAACGGGTAATGGCGCAGTGGTGGAAGGTACTATTGGTAACTCTGATATTACCTGGGAGAAGTCTATGCAGATGAACTTTGGCGTAGACGGCCAGTTTTTTGATAAATCATTCGGAGTGACTTTAGACCTGTTTTATGAAAAAAGACACGATGTACTGGCTAGTGCTAATGCCACAGTGCCTGATTACCTTGGTGTAGATGCACCTTATGAAAATGTAGGTAAGGTAAATAATCGAGGAATCGAGCTGGATATTAATTATCAGAATTCTATTGGAGATTTTAACTATTACGTGGGGCTTACTGGCTTTTACACTAAGAATAAAATCATAGAGATGAATGAAGTGGTAAGAGCCGAAGACTACCTCTATCGTACAGGGCACCCTATCAATGCTTACTTCGGGTTAGAGGCTGATGGTTTTTATCAAACTGCTGATTTCGATGCACAGGGAGATCTGGTAGAAGGCTTACCTGTTTCCACTTTTGCTCCTGTACAGCCAGGAGATATCAAGTATAAAGACCTTAATAATGATGGGCTGATTGATCAGAATGATGAGACTTTTATAGGAGATCCTAATGCTCCGGCTCTAACCTACAGTTTACAGCTGGGGGCCGAGTATAAAGGCTTCTATGCTCAGGTGTTTTTTCATGGTATTGGAGAAAGATCAGTTTACTTAAACGGAGCTTATTTTTGGGCCTTGGTAGATGAAAATAATATCGGAACCAATGCTCTGGGCCGCTGGACACCCGAAAATGCTGACAAGGCTACTTACCCTCGCTTAACTACTCAGCCTAACGAAAATAACTACAGACTTTCCAGTTTTTGGCTTAAGTCAGGCAAAGTTCTAAGGCTAAGAAATGTGGAGGTGGGTTACAGCCTGCCAAAGCACTGGCTGGAGGGAGTAAAGATCAATAGCGCTCGAATTTATGCCAGCGGTGTTAATTTGTTTACCTGGGATGATGTGGATCGTCTTGACCCGGAGAATCTGGGAGGGTATCCTGTCTTAAAATCGTTTAGTCTGGGTGCCAGACTGGAGTTTTAATTATTAAAAATACCATCTGATGAGAATATTCATATCAATTTTAACAATACTGGCCGCTATGTTGGCCATAATGTCTTGTGAAGATAATTTTCTGGATCGTAAAATAGATACCAATTATACTGAAGAGCAGGTTTTTGCTAACTACAACACGATGCGTGATTTTGGAATAGGCATTTATACCTACCTGCCTGCTGGTTTCAATAGAATTAATGGGGCCATGCTGGCAGCAGCTACTGATGATGCTGTGCATTCTGGTACTGGCACAGATATTCAAAGTCTTACCAATGGAAGCTGGGGACCTTTTAACAACCCTGATGATCATTGGGCGCATTTCTATTCAGGCATAAGAAAAGCTAATTTATTTCTGGAAAACACAGTAAAATATCAAACCACCCTTTATAGAGATACCATCACTGATGAGGGGCGGAATGATTATAGAAATCAGACCAATGATATACGTTGGTTAAGAGCTGAAGCGCGCGTGCTAAGAGCTTTCTTTTATTTTGAACTGATAAAGAGGTATGGAGGAGTACCTTTAATTACCGAAACTTTAGAAGTAAATAATGATTATAATATTTCTCGCAGCACTTTCGATGACTGCATGAGTTTCATAACCTCAGAGATTGATGCTGCCGAAGAAGGTTTGCGACTTACTTGGGCAGGCTTTGAAGATGATAAGAACATAGGGAGAGCTAATTGGGGGGTAGCCCTTGCATTGAAGGCCAGAGCATTGCTCTACTTTGCGAGTCCTTTACATAATAAAAGTAATGATGTAGCCAGGTGGAAAGCCGCAGCTAGTGCTGCTCATGATCTTATTGATTTGAATCAATATAATTTAGCGGCTGACTATGAGGGGCTGTTCCGGGCTATTATTAATGATGAGATAATATTTGCTCGCAGGTACCCAGGTAGCAACAGTTTAGAGAGGTCTAATTATCCTGTAGGTTTTGAAGGAGCAGTAGGAGGCACTAATCCCACGCAGGATTTAGTGAACGCTTATCAAACTACCAATGGATTATCTATAGAGGAAGACCCTGCCTATGACCCGCAAAATCCTTATGAAAATCGTGATCCTCGGCTCACTATGACCATCATAGTGAATGACTCTGATTATAAAAACAGAGCAGTAGAAACTTTTGATGGAGGTAAAGATGGGCCTGATAAACCCAGAGGTAGTCGCACAGGCTATTATTTGAAAAAGTATTCCGATGAGGGGCTTGACCTGCTTCAGAATACCACTTCTGTCCATACTTGGATATACTTTCGCTATGCCGAAGTGCTTTTAAACTATGCTGAAGCTATGAATGAAGCCTATGGGCCTGATGATAATGCAGGCTTTTCTATGACAGCCCGTGAGGCATTAAATACAGTTAGACATAGAACTAGCGTAAATATGCCTGAGGTACTGGTAGCCAATAAGGAGGCTTTTAGAGAAGCTCTAAGAAATGAGCGGCGTGTGGAGTTAGCCTTTGAAGAACATAGGTTTTGGGATGTGAGGAGGTGGAAAATAGCAGAAAAAACTATAGGTACACCTGTTCATGGCGTAGATATTGAAGCTATGGGTAATGGTCAGTTCTTATATAAATACCCAGAAGCACCGGTAGAGGATCGGGTGTTTGAGTCGCAAATGTATTTGTATCCTTTACCTCAAAGTGAAATTATAAAAACCTCAGGATCATTGGATCAGACTGATGGTTGGTAATTTGTTTCATCTCAGAAATCAAAATTGTAATGAAAAATCTTATTAATGGAATATGTATCATGATGCTGTTATTTCTTGCAGTATCCTGTGCTGATGATGAGGTATCACTTCCTGAAGTGGAAAGCACTGTCGTAGATGTGGGTATTCGTTTTGGAGGCACGCAGCTAAACATTCCTGAGCAGAGAAATTTCTCTGTAAATCCAGACCAGACTTTGTTTACCGTTCCTTTGGGTATAACTCTCTCTACAGTGTCAATGGAGGCTTTTGAAGTAGAGGTCTCTGTGAATAATGAAAGAGTGAATCAGCTCATAGCTAATGGTGAGCTGGGAGATGCTGTTTTGCTGCCAGCTTCTAAATACACTATCCCTGCTCAGGTGAATGTTCAGGCTAATACTATTTCAGCGCCATTACCTTTAGTGCTGGATTTTGATGTGCTTACTGAATATCAGGATGAAAACCTGGCCCTGGCTGTGCAGATAGATCGCATAAGTAAGCATACACTGGTGTCAGAAAAAAGCACTGTAGTCATATTTATTGATGCGGATCAGGCGTATACTCAAAGCCAGCTAGGAGAGGTAACGGAGCAATTTTTAACTAACACAGGTTATCCGTTTATTTCTACTGATCGTGTGTATGCAGGTGCCAGATGGGGTAATTTGGATGGCTGGCAAGCGAATGAGGCAGCCATGAGTCATGATGGTTATGGAGGTTTTAACTCCGACGCCGGAGGCACCTTTGGGTTGGAGTCTGGCTGGGGTTCACCTACTATTCCTAATGGTAAGGTCTACCAGGTCACTACTCTGCCAGAAGGCAATTATGTGCTGCAAGTAGCTGAATGGGAGTGGGATGGTATTAAGGATGACCCTGCTTATTTTGTAGTGAATATAGGAGATAACCTCCCAGATGTTGATAACCTTGAAGCAGAAGCTCTCAACTATGTGCCTCTCTCGAAAGGAGCCATAGAATTTACCCTTCATGAAGAAACCGAAGTGTCCTTAGGGGTGGTGGTTAACTTTGTGCAAGATGTGGGGCAAGGCTTTAAAATCAAAAAACTAACCCTAACCAGATCGCTATAATATGACTTTGTTTTTTAGAAGTCGCTGGTTTTTCCTGGTGTTTTTAGTATTGACGGGCTTTATGCTGGCCTGCAAAAGTAACAAGCCTGAAAGTATCAAAGAGGAAAACGGATATAGACTTGTTTGGAGTGATGAGTTTAATGATGATGGCAAGCCCGACTCTGCTAACTGGTCATATGAATACGGTTTTGTGAGAAACCAAGAGCTACAGTGGTATCAGCCGGAAAATGCTTTGTGTGATAAGGGGAGTCTCATTATCACGGCAAGGCAAGAAGCAGTGGCTAATGATGACTATGATCCATCTTCTAACAATTGGAAATTGAACAGAAGGCAAGCGGATTACACCTCTGCTTGCCTTCATTCCAGAGGAAAAGTTACCTTTAAGTATGGTATGCTAGAGGTGAGGGCTAAAATAGATACTACACAAGGTCTTTGGCCTGCTATCTGGACGTTAGGGGAAGAAAAACCATGGCCCTCAAATGGAGAGGTAGACCTCATGGAATTTTACCGATCTGAGCAGCGGCCTGTAATCATGGCTAATGCTGCCTGGGGAGATCATTGGAGTGATGTGAAATGGGATAGTGAAAAACTACCTCTCAAGCATTTTACTGATCAAAAAAGCAGTTGGGTTAATAGTTATCATATCTGGAAAATGATATGGACCAATCAAGCCATAAAACTCTACTTGGATGATGAATTGCTTAATGAAATTGATATTACTAAAACCCTAAATTCTGATGGCTATAATCCTTTTCATCAGCCTCATTATATTCTTCTTAATTTGGCGGTAGGCTCTAACGGAGGCGAACCTCAGCTTTGGAAAGAACCTAAAATTTACCAGGTAGACTATGTTCGCGTTTATGCCAAAATCTAACTATAAATCCTTTTTTAAACTTCAGATATTGAAAATATGCTAACTAATTTTCTTAATCATAAGGCAGGTTTATGTGTAATCATAATCATGGCTCTTTTTATATCTTTTGAGAGTTTTAGTCAAACCAAATACAAAGCTTTTCATCCAGGAGAACTGTGGCTAGATGACCATGGCGATCATATTAATGCCCATGGAGGAGGCCTTCTGTATCATAAGGGAACCTATTATTGGTTCGGAGAAAACAAAGGTAAGGATAGCAATAATGCTTTTGTAGGAATAATGTGTTACTCATCAAAAGACCTGTATAACTGGAAGAGAGAAGCGGTCGCCCTTCCTGTAAGCACAGATCCTGACTCAGAGATTACGGCTGGCAGCATTATGGAGCGCCCTAAGGTGATATATAATAAAAAGACCAAGAAGTTTGTAATGTGGTTTCACTTGGAGCTCAAAGGCCAGGGCTATGCAGCAGCTCGCACCGGCGTAGCTGTTAGTGATAAACCGACCGGGCCTTATCAATATAAAAAGTCCTATCGCCCTAATGCAGGACAATGGCCAGAGAATTTTGAAGAGGAATGGAAAGACAGGCCTGTCACTACTGAAGCCGATTGGTGGACTGAGCCGTGGAGAAATGAGGTAAAAGAAGGCCTGTTTGTTCGGCGTGACTTTGATAAAGGTCAAATGTCTCGCGACATGACCCTCTTTGTAGATGACAACGGCAAGGCCTATCATATCCACTCAGCAGAAGAGAACTTAACATTGCATATTTCAGAGTTATCAGACGATTATTTATCCTTCACAGGAAGGTATATTACCCTGGCTCCCGCAGGCCACAACGAAGCGCCTGCTATATTTAAGCAAGGTGAAATGTATTATCTGATCACTTCAGGTTGTACCGGATGGGATCCTAATGCGGCTCGCTCATTTAAATCATCTTCTATATGGGGGCCGTGGGAATATTTAGGCAATCCGGCGCAAGGGGAGCATGCAGACCTGACGTTCTATTCTCAGAGTACCTATATTTTGCCAGTACAAGGCAAGAAAAATGCTTTTATTTATATGGGAGATAGGTGGAGGCCTAAAGATCCTATTGATGGCCGGTATATTTGGTTACCGGTGCTTATGGAAAATGGTAAGCCTGTGATTAAATGGTTTGATGAATGGGACTTAAGTATATTCGAAAAAGAGATGCATTAAGATAAAAAATATGAGAAGGTTAGGAGCTTGTGTTCCTCTAGGGCACCTCTTCTGCAAAGCAGGAGAGGTGCTTTTGTTTTAGATCCATTAGAAAAAAGGATTAATATGTTAATTAATTTAATTTGACAGAAAATAGCAACTGATAAAAGTATTTTCAGGATACTATTTAAATATGATGGGAATAGACTTATACTCATTTTAAATATATTGCTGATTATCAGTGCGTAATGTTCTTGTTTTAGGTGCTTTGTTTGACTATATTTCATCTTTTCTTTTATGATGTTAAACGGCATTCGATCCGAAATTTATTCTTGAATTTTATTTTTTCAAGCTGAGGCCATGGCTTTTAATTAAACCTATAAAAGCCTGAAAAAAATGATATAAAATTGTAGTTTTGAGGGAGATTCGGGGAAGTCTTTAGTGTGCTTTACACGAGAGGTATTCCTTGGTAAGAAATTGATGGTTTTCATTATATTGGAGCTGATTTTTTAAGGAATTTATTTTACAAATGAGCGATAACAAAGAACAAAAGAAAGAGTACTCAGCTGGTAATATTCAGGTGCTTGAGGGGCTTGAGGCCGTAAGGAAAAGGCCAGCCATGTATATCGGAGATGTGGGTATAAAAGGTTTACACCACCTGATCTGGGAGGTAGTAGATAACTCTATCGATGAGGCGCTTGCCGGCTATTGCGATGAAATATTTGTTACCATAAATGAAGATAATAGTATTACCGTATCAGATAATGGTAGGGGTATTCCTACTGATTTTCATGAGAAAGAACAGAAATCTGCACTAGAGGTAGTAATGACTGTACTTCATGCAGGGGGTAAATTCGATAAAGATACTTACAAAGTGTCAGGAGGTCTTCATGGTGTGGGGGTTTCTTGTGTGAATGCTCTGTCTACTGATCTAAAAGCTACCGTACATAGAAATGGTGTTATATACGAGCAGTCATACAAAATAGGAGTACCTCAGGGGCCTGTAAAAGAAATAGGTAAAACTGATAAGAACGGTACTATCATACAGTTTAAGCCTGATGAGAGCATCTTCACGGCGAAAGTATATAATTTTGAAACCGTTGCTTCAAGGCTAAGAGAGTTATCATTCCTTAATGCAGGTATTAAAATTAACCTTGAAGACCTTAGAGAGCAGGAAGAGGATGGCTCTAACAAAAAGAGTGTTTTCCATTCTGAAGGTGGTCTGCAAGAGTTTGTTGCCTTTTTAGATAGTACCCGAGAGGCACTTATTCCTGAACCTATCTTTATGGATAGCGAAAAAGGTGAAACTCCTGTACAGGTGGCTATGAGTTACAACACCTCATTTAGTGAAAATGTGGTTTCTTATGTAAATAACATTAATACCATAGAAGGAGGTACCCACGTAGCAGGTTTCCGTAGAGCACTTACCAGAACACTAAAGTCTTATGCTGATAAGTCTGGGTTGCTTGATAAGGTAAAGGTAGATATTAGTGGTGATGACTTTAGAGAAGGTCTTACTGCTGTAATCTCGGTTAAAGTAGCGGAGCCTCAGTTTGAAGGACAGACCAAAACTAAACTAGGTAACTCAGATGTAAGTGGAGCGGTAGATACTGTAGTGGGTGAGATGCTTAATAACTTTCTTGAAGAAAACCCGAAGGAGGCTAAGCAGATCGTACAAAAAGTGGTTATTGCAGCACAAGCCAGACATGCAGCTCGAAAAGCTCGTGAAATGGTGCAGCGTAAAAATGTGCTCAGCGGAACAGGTTTGCCTGGTAAGCTTGCCGACTGCTCTGATAAAGATCCTAATGTGTGTGAACTATACTTGGTGGAGGGTGACTCTGCGGGTGGTTCTGCCAAGCAAGGGCGTGATAGAAACTTTCAGGCGATTTTGCCATTGAGAGGTAAAATTCTTAACGTAGAGAAAGCTCAGGAGCATAGAATTTACGAAAACGAAGAGATAAAAAATATTTTAACAGCGTTAGGCGTTTCCATAGGAACGGAAGAAGATGATAAGGCGCTGAATATGGAAAAATTAAGATATCATAAGATCATAATCATGACGGATGCTGATATTGATGGAAGTCACATCAGAACCTTGATTTTGACTTTATTTTTCCGTTATATGCATGAACTTATTGAAAGTGGATATGTGTATATTGCATTACCTCCGCTATATTTATTGAAGAAAGGAAAAGATGAGCGCTATTGCTGGACAGAGGAAGAGAGGATGAGATTAGTGCAAGATATGGCTAAAGATGGCAAAGAGGAATCTGTGGGAGTACAACGCTACAAAGGTTTGGGAGAGATGAACCCTGAGCAGCTTTGGACTACTACTATGGACCCTGAGCATAGAAGCTTGAAGAAAGTGACTATTGAATCAGCAGCAGAGGCAGATCACCTCTTTTCAATGCTTATGGGAGATGAAGTAGCTCCTAGAAGAGAATTTATTGAGAGAAATGCAAAATACGCTAACGTAGACGTATAAATTCAAGAACAATATCAAATCAAAAGGGTTTCAAGATATTGGAGCCCTTTTGTGTTTTATAGACTATGGTAATATCAGAAAAAATAAAAAAACAGATAGATCAAAGTGACTATATCAGCCGTGATTTGAGCTGGATAAACTTTAATTACAGAGTGCTTGATCAGGCCAAAAGTACTGATAAAAGCATTATTGAACGTCTGAAATTTTTAGCTATTACAGCCTCTAATCTTGATGAGTTTTTCACCATCAGGGTGGGTAGTTTGTATAACTATCTGGATTACCATAAACACAGAATAGACTATTCTGGCCTAAGAGAGTTGCCTTTTCGTAAGGTATTACTCACTAGGGCTAAGCAGCTGGCAGAGCAACAGCAAGACCTGTTTCTCAATGAGCTCATGCCAGACTTTGAAAAGCACGGCTTTTCAATTCGTATGTATAAACACCTGAACACACAGGAAAAAGCGAGGGTGGTGGAGTTTTTTGAAAGCACCATTTATCCTATGCTTACGCCAATGGTATATGATAGCTATCATACTTTCCCTATTTTGGGAGCACTCAGATTTGTGTTAGGGGTAGTAACTCGTAGCGTGGAAGATGGGGTGGATAATAAGAAGCTTAGCTTTATTCAGGTACCTGTTAATCTGCCTCGTTTTTATGAAATAGAGAAAGAAGATAAGATATATTTTGTGCCTATTGAAGATATTATCAGAAATAACGCAGATTACCTTTTCAGGAATGTTAAAATACAATCCATTAACTTGTTTAGAATTACCAGAAATGGTGATTTTACACTGGAGGAAAGTGATGATATAGAGGCCAACTTCTTGGAAGAGCTGAAGCAAAAGCTTAAAACTCGGCGTACAGGCCGGGTGGTGCGTCTCGAGGTATTTGGGCGACCAGATTCATGGATGCTGAAGGTGCTTAAAGAGCGTTGGGATATTGATGATGATAATATTTTCAGAACTAAGAAAAAAGGTCTTATAGATTTTACAGGCTTATGGCAGATAGTAGGCCATAGGCACTTTAAAGATATGCTTACCGAAATGCCTAATATGGTTCCTCCTGTAAGCTATCCTGAGATCAGCAATGATAATATTTTTGAAGTGCTGAAACATCGTGATGTGCTCCTCCATCATCCTTATAATGGGATGGAGCCCGTGCTTAACTTGTTGGAGCATGCAGCGGAAGATCCCGGTGTATTGGCTATTAAAATTACTATTTACAGGCTGGCTAAAGATAGCCGTGTTACAGCGGCACTGTTAAAAGCAGCAGAGAACAGTAAGCACGTTTCTGTTCTTTTTGAGGTAAAGGCAAGGTTTGATGAAGAGAACAACCTCAGAGAAGCACAGCGTTTGCAAAAAGCTGGCTGTTTTGTGATTTATGGTTTCAGTAGCTATAAAACACATACAAAGTTACTTTTAATAGTGCGTAAGGAAGGCGAGAGAGTAACGCGCTATGTGCACCTTTCTAGTGGTAACTATAATGAATCTACTTCTAAGTTGTATACTGATTTAGGCTTGCTTACTACCAATGATGTGCTGGCTCATGATGTGTCCGAATTCTTTAACGTAATCACCGGACATAGTATGCCTGATAAATATCAAAACTTAATTACTGCACCTCGCGAGATGAAGCCGCAGTTGATAAAAATGATACGAGCTGAGGCAGAAAATGCCAGAAATGGATTGCCGTCAGGTATAGTTATAAAAATCAACTCCCTGCAAGATAATGATGCTATAGAAGAGCTTTATCTGGCTTCGCAAGCAGGCGTGCCTATTAAGCTCATTGTGCGTGGTATGTGCTGCTTAAGGCCAGGAAGACCCGGACTCAGTGAAAATATTCAGGTGTTATCTATTGTAGGTCAATACCTTGAACATAGCCGCATTTATTACTTTCATAATAAAGGTGAATCTCAAGTGTATGTAGGCAGTGCTGATATGATGGTCCGCAGCTTTGAGAGAAGGTTGGAATCTTTGTTTATGATTACTGATAACCTTTTGAAAAGGCAGGTGATAAACATTCTTCAGTATAACCTTAAAGATAATGTGAATAGCTACCTTATGCGTGAGGATGGCTCCTATGTACGGAAGATAGCAGGTAATGAGCCTCCTTTTAACATACACAAGGAGTTTTATAATGTGCATAAAGAAAATCTGCAGGATCTTGATTTAACTTTTGAAACAGAACCTGAGGTAGAAGAAGAGCCTGTGGTAACAGAAAATGGTCAGATGCATGACCAAGAGGAGGTGAAGAGTGATCTTAACTAAACTTGATCTTCTCTTTTACCGTATTTCGCTCATATAAATACTGCATTATACCATCTTTCAGTCCTACGGCCGGAACTATAATATTGTGAGCTCCGGCCCACTCCATTACTGCTATGTAAATGTCAGACGCAGGAATAATTACATCGGCACGATCAGGGTTAAGTTGCAGGTCGTTGATCCGCTCTTCCATTGTCATATCGCGGATGTATTTCTGAACTTCCTTCACCTTAGCTAAAGACATTTTATCACCCTCTGCTTTTTCTGCCAGATCAAATATTTTGTTGATATTGCCTCCGGTACCCACGGCGGTGATGGGTGTTTTGCTATCGGCTACTTTTTCTTTTATCCATTTGCTCATGTTTTTCCATATTACCGGAGAGTCATTATGCTCCAGCCTTCTTACTGAGCCGATCTTAAAAGAGCGAGAGGCTATTTTTTTGCCTCCTTTTAAAAGGTTAAGTTCAGTGCTTCCACCTCCCACGTCTATATGTATGTAGCTTTTCTTTTTATCCAGAAAAGAGCTGATGGCATTATTAATTAAAAGGGCTTCTTTTACACCATCTATAATCTTAATCTTTAAATCCAGCTCTTCCTGCACTTCTTTGATAATATCTGCTCCATTTTTTGCTTCACGCATGGCACTGGTAGCGCAAGCCATATAATCATTCACCTCATATAAATCCAACAGGATTTTAAAGGCTCGCATGAGCTTTTTGAACTTAGATTTTTTTGCTGCACTAATGGTTCCGCTATTAAACACATCCTGTCCTAAACGGAGAGGGAAACGTACATATTCCAGCTTTTTAAAATGAAGCTGGCCCTTACTTGTAATGGTGGTAGTTACCTGTAATCTAATGGCATTGGAGCCAATGTCTATAGCGGCTAGTTTCAATATGTTTTAAAGTTTAAATTAAAGATTATAGAATTTAAAATTATAACTTTGAATAATCAATACGGTCTTAAAGTTATTAAAAGTAAAGTTTGCACCATGGATATAACAAAATTATTAGCTAAAAAGATACTGATTCTGGATGGAGCTATGGGTACCATGATACAAAAACATACCCTTACAGAAGAAGATTTTCGTGGTGATTATCTGAAGGATCATGAGTTTGATCTTAAGGGTAATAATGATCTATTATCTATCACCAGGCCAGAAATAATCAAAGATATCCATAAGCAGTACTTTGCTGCCGGAGCTGATATAGCAGAAACCAATACCTTTAGTGGTACTACTATAGCTCAGGCTGATTATCATTTGGGTGAGGAGGTAGTATATCAGATTAACTATCAATCTGCCTTACTAGCTCGTGAAGCCGCTGATGAATTTACTCAGGCAGAGCCGGAGAAACCGCGCTTTGTAGCAGGCTCTATTGGCCCAACTAACAGAACGGCATCCATATCCCCTGATGTGAATAATCCGGGATACAGAGCCATAACCTTCGAAGAGCTGGCTTCAGCCTATAAATTTCAGGCTAAAGCCCTTTTAGATGGAGGGGTAGATATGTTTTTAGTGGAAACCGTTTTTGATACTTTAAATGCAAAAGCTGCTTTATTTGGTATAGCTGAGCTGTTTAATGAAATAGGTAGAGAATTGCCAGTGATGGTATCAGGCACTATTACCGATGCCAGTGGTAGAACGCTTTCCGGACAGACCACCCATGCTTTCCTGATTTCTATAGAGCATATGCCATTATTGAGCGTAGGGCTCAACTGTGCGCTTGGAGCTAAAGATCTGAGGCCGTACTTACAGGTACTGAATAAAGAAGCACCATTCTTTGTAAGTGCCCACCCTAATGCTGGTTTACCTAATGAATTCGGACAGTATGATCAGTCACCAGAAGATATGGCTGATCAGATAGAAGAGTTTTTACAAGAAGGCCTTATCAATATTATTGGCGGATGCTGTGGCACCACCCCAGAGCATATAAACGCTATCGCCAACGTGGCCGCTAAGTATGCACCCAGAAAGCTTAAGCAAGAACTGGAAGCTGCAGAGTGAGTCTCTTTAAAAGAGACGGTTTCTTTAAAAAATGACGTCATCCCGGCCGCAATGAAGTGTAGAGCCGGGATCTCACCGCTCAGTTAGCACTATCCGATCAGCGAGATTCCTGATATCCTTCCGCTGTGCTCCATGATTCAGGAATGACGTTTTTTTAGTTAAATTTAGTAATGATAGCTAAAGGAGGATACGTATACATCGTTAGTAATAAAATCCGATCAGTATTATATACTGGTGTTACAGCTAATCTTTCTGCTCGTTCGTGGGAACATAAAAATGGAGAAGGCTCCTTCTTTACCAAAAAGTATAAATGCACAGATATTATATATTATGAGTTTTTCCCTGATATAGAATCTGCTATTACTAGGGAAAAACAGCTAAAAAAATGGAAACGGGATTGGAAACTAGAGTTGATTCGAAAATTTAATCCTACACTTAAAGATCTATATGAAGAGGTTGAAGATATGAAATGAGTCAATCAAAAGTAGACGTCATCCCGGCCGCAATGAAGTGTAGAGCCGGGATCTCACCGCTCAGTTAGCAGTATCAGATCAGCGAGATTCCTGATATCCTTCCGCTTCACTTCAGGATTCAGGAATGACGTTTTTTTGCAAACCTTCAATTAAATGAATAGATGTCTCCTTTGCTACCAATGGCACTATAAGCAAATAGTACGTAATATGAAAAGGTCAACATAGTTGAGATTTATTTAAATCATGAATCCGTGCCGATCGTCTACATTTCGACACGGCTCAATGTGACTCGGCTGTGGTTTCATCTTGCTGTACTGTCGTGAGATGAAATAATATAGAAAAACAGGCTTTTCTCAAGTCCTTAGTGGCAGTTTATGACTATGAAAAGCTTCAGTGAGCGGAAGACCTCACAGCAAGAAAGAGTTTTTTGTTACTTTTTTGATCGATTGCAAAAAAGTAAGTAACCTCGGCTATGGAACGTAAAGATTAGATAATCTAAGTTGGCTGCTATTTGAAAAGTCTAACTTAAAAGAATTGATGGATGCATCTTTTCTAACCCATGATATGTCATTCTTCTTGGTGCGATTGAAACAAATGTTAGGTCTCTACATGACCCCGGATTTTTTGAGTTGGTTTATGATAAAAGAAAAAAGGTACTTATTGCTCAATAAGGGATTAGTCATAACTCCATAGCGTCATCCCGGCCGCAACGAAGTGTAGAGCCGGGATCTCACCGCTCAGTTGGCCGTATCAGATCAGCGAGATTCCTGATATCCTTCCGCTGCGCTTCATGATTCAGGAATGACGGTTTTTTGTTGCTTTTTTGATCGATTTCAAAAAAGTATGGGACTTAAGGAGTAAAATGTAGACCGTAGATTCTCTTGTCAAGAGGCTTTTTGCAAAGCTTCTATTAAATGAATACATAGATGTCTCCTTTCGTCGACATGACCCCGGATTTTCAGTTCATATCAATAAAAAAATTCTGAGAAGATACCATTGACGAAGTAGTAATTCATAACCCATTTTGGTAGTTTGGCGTTCTTATTAATTCATAATAAATATTACGCATTCGGAAGAAATGAAGCAGTTGATAGATTATATTTTGCAGTATGGGCACCTAAATGAAGAGCAAATTAATTTTGTTATACAAAGATCAAAGGTGATAAGTCTGCAAAAAGATGAATGCTTTTCTCAACCAGGTAAAATACCCAGACAGGTTGGTTTTGTGCTCGAAGGCGTTTTTCGAGGGCATTATTATACAAATGATGGAGAAGATGTAACTCGTTGTTTTATAGGCGAAAATAGTCTTATGGTGGATTATGTCAACTTTGAAGCACAGACAGTTGCTACTGAATATTTACAAGCCTGTACAGACGCGCAGCTTATAGTTTTTTCTAAGCAAAGCTGGGATGAGCTTTCTGAGAAAATTGAAAGCTGGGATAATATTAAAAACAAAATGGTACAACTATGCATGTATCAAAAATCAAGAACAGGGCCGGTAGTATCTCAAGATGCCACTACCCGATATTTGGAGTTTATTAACAACTACCCTACACTGATCAATCGTGTTCCTTTAACATACATAGCCTCATACCTTGGGGTTACACAGCAATCTCTAAGCAGAATAAGAAAAAATATTCATTAGTGCTTTTTACCATATGGTAAAACAGCTGTTCCATAATTGGCTAATCTTTGCTTCATAAATATAAAAATAGAAGCAATTATGAAAAAAGTATTTGTAACAGGAGCTAACAAAGGAATAGGTTTTGGCACAGCAAAACTCTTATTACAAAACGGGTTTTATGTTTATATAGGTAGCCGAAATCTAAAAAATGGTGAAGCAGCGGCAGATCAGTTAAAAGCGGAAGGATTAACCCATGTTGAAGCGGTGCAGATAGATGTAACTGATGACGCATCTGTAAAGGCAGCTTTTGAAGAAATCAAGAAAAAGACAGAGGTTTTAGATGTCCTAATTAATAATGCAGGTATAAACGGAGGTAAAGATCCTTACACTGCACGTGCTGCAGAGCCGGAAGAATTTAAAGCTGCATTTGATACTAATGTAGTCGGTACGGCCAGGGTAACTAACTTATTTATTGAATTACTGCGAAAGTCTAGTTCGCCAAGAATTGTAAATCTGAGCACGAGCGTAGGGTCGCTAACCTTGCAGAGTGATCCTGAGTGGCCCGCGTACAGCTATGCTAAATATGCAGTATATGCTTCGTCTAAAGCCGCATTAAATATGTACACAGTTCACTTAGCTTATGAACTTCGTGATACCAATTTTAAGGTGAATGCCGTCTGTCCTGGCCTAACAGCTACTGATTTTACCGGTGGTAATGGGGGTGATGTGGAAACAGCAGCGGGCAGAATTGTAAAATATGCCATGATTGGCGAAGATGGTCCTACAGGTAAGTTTTTTAGTGAAGAGACTAATCCGGAAACAGGTGAAGTGCCCTGGTAATATTATCCAACAAACTTGAATAAAGGCCATTCCAAATAAAAATTGGGATGGCCTTATTTTTTATGGCAATGTATGAAGGAAAACAAGTAATGCAAGTGCTTAATAATAAATATTAAAATAACTATATTTAAGTTCGTTTTATTGACCTTATGTCATGATACCAAATAGCTGGTTATTCACTAAATGAGAAGCATCAATTAACAATGGAAAATTGGGTTGTACTGGGCCAATATTTAGATAAGGACGTCTTAATGATGACGGAGGCGATCTTAAATGGTCATAAGATTTCATTTAGAGTGAAATCACCGGAAAGTCATTTGAATTCTGCCCTTGGACAGGCTACCTCGCAGGGCTTTGTGGTAGAGGTGGCGGCTGATCAGTATGACCTGGCTAAGCAACTAACAGAGTCAGAAGGTGATGTGGCGTCTGATGCTGAGGTGCCTATGGAAGAATACACTACTGAAGAGTTAAAAGAGATTATTCTTAACCCTGAAGACTGGCATGAACAATTGCTCTTTAATGCTAAAAATGAACTTAACCGCAGAGGAGCGGTGGTGCAGGAAGAAGAAATAGAAAGTTCGAGAGAAGAAAAAATCAGGCAGTTGGAAAAGGGGACAGAGCCATCAGGAATCATTTATTATTTTATGTGGGCCTTTGCGTTACTTGGCGGATACATTGGTATTATAGCGGGCTATTTTTATTGGAGAGTGAAAATCAAGGGGTTTGATGGTAAAAGATATTATATGTATTCGAGAAGATATCGTAATCAAGGTTATTATATGTTCATGCTAGGGGTGGTTTCCGCCATATTGCAGACTTACATTTATATAATCAATAGATGATGTTTTACCCATTTTGAAAAGCAAATATCGATCTAGCGCGCGTAGCGAAGCAAATTACTGCAGCAATTTTATTTTTTGAAAATGAAGTAAACCGCCAAAATGAGAAAAATGAAGCCTATTAAATGGTTGATTTTGAAGGTTTCATTTTTAAAGAAAACAATGGTAAACAAGGTGAATATAGTGAGCGTAATCACTTCCTGAATTACCTTTAGTTGCCATAAATTAAATGGACCGCCGTTTTCATTAAAGCCGATTTTGTTAGCGGGTACCTGAAAGATATATTCAAATAGCGCTATCCCCCAGCTGATAAGAATAACCGATTCCAACCCCAAATGGGCAAACCAGCTCATCTCTTTAAATTTCAAATGACCATACCAGGCGAAGGTCATAAAAGTGTTGGAAACCACCAACAGCACTATAGTAAGGAGTCCTTTGTTCATGAATGTATTAATTATGCAGTAAATGTAATACACTTAGCATTTTGAACAATTAGTTAGGAGAGAAGAAATTCAAAAGGGCCGATTTTACATAACCTTATTTCCATTATAACATCAGGTCTTTAGCTGAGAGAGGTAAAACTTCTGACAATAATTTAATTTTTAAGACTTAAATTTTTATTGGAATTGTTAAATTCAAGTATTGAAAGTTAACCGCTTATAAATGCTTATAAGCGTTTGTAAGTATTTGCAAATGGGTATACTTTTGATAATCAATTGTTTAATTAAATATTACGAAGTATTGTGTATTGCATATAGTCGGATGTTGTGGATAATGCAAAAACTGATTACTACAAAAAAAGATTAATTGAATACGAAAGAGGATCACATAGAGAAATTAGTTGAAATCCCTAAACCATCTGGAAAAGGACATATTGAGAGCAATGAAGAAATTCTAAGCCCAAAACTTGCTCCGGTAGAGAAACTACGCAATATGTCAGCTGATCAGTACGAAGACTTTGTTTTAGAATGGGTACATGGTTATGTCAGGAAACAAAGCAAATATGAAAGAGTAGTTCGATCAGGTGGAGCCGGTGATAAAGGGCGTGATGTCGTAGCCTACATGGACAAGACGTGTTGGGACTGCTACCAGTGTAAATACTACCAATCTGCATTGGCACCAACTGACATTTGGAAGGAGCTTGCGAAACTCTGCTATTACACACAGAAAGGTGATTATACAGTTCCAGAAAACTATTATTTCATGGCACCAAGTGGGATTGGTTCTAAATTGGAAGGTTATTTGGAAGACCCCGAAACTCTGAAAAATGGACTTGTCGAGAATTGGGAAAAATATTGTCAAAAACACATAACTTCCAAGGATGATGTAATTCTTGAGGGAGACCTTAAGTCATTTGTAGAATCTTTTGACTTTAGTATTGTTAAAAGCATTCCACCGCTTGAGCTAATTGAACAGCACCAGCAAACAATATGGCATAGCTATCGCTTTGGAGGCCTCATGCAGAAAAGACAGAGGATAGTAGCTAAACCTTCAGACCAGCTTGACCCGAAAGAAACCCGTTACATCGAGCAGCTCCTTCTAGCTTATGGGGACTTTTCAAAAGAAAAATTCGAATCCTTGGAATCCCTCGATAATAAGCCCGATTTGAGCAATCACTTAAAACGCCAGCGAGTATATTTCTTTTCTTCAGAAGCATTGGAACAATTTAGTCGTGACATATCGCAAAATGCAGAAATACATTTCCGTCAGTTCAAAGACGATATTTATGATTCAGTCATAGAAATATGCGAGGATATTCATGAGAACGGTTTTAACCGAGTCAAAGCCGTGTTAAATGCATCGGTTCAGTGCTCACTGGATGGAAATAATATTCTGAAATCAGAATGGAACCCTAACGACAAAAAGGGCATCATTCATCACTTGGCAAACGAAGACAAATTAATATGGGTTCGCATCAATGAAGAATGAAGTAAGAGATATAAGACTATTCAATACCCCTGTTGAATACGGACTCCGCTCGTTATTCATTTTATCCGGTATTGCGCCAAAAGCAGCGGATCTCCAACGGCTTATCTATTACGACTACCTCGTTCTGCATACAGCAGATATTGATCCTGAGCAAACTAGCCTGCACCCATCATATCCATTCAGATCCGCAGAAATATTAATCAAACGAGAAAGGCTCAGAAACGGCCTTCTTATTATGAAAAGCAGGCAGCTTATTAAAATCCAATTCGATGGCGGGGGAATAAACTATGCGGCCAGTCCGCTTACCCAAAAGTTTCTAGATTACTTGACTTCAGATTACGCAAATCAGCTTAAGAGTTGTGTAAGTTTCGTAATAGAAAAATTCAACAACTATTCCGACTTTGAGCTGGACCAATACATGAAGCAAAATCTGGAAACATGGGGTAGCGAATTTTCACGGGAGGCTTATTTAAGAGAAAGTATGAATTATGAATAACCGCATACACATAAAAGAACTTAGAGTTACAGGGCCAGGAGTGTCCGATGCCTCACTAGTATTCGAAAGAGGATTGAACGTAATAGACGGAGCTTCCAACACTGGAAAATCCTACGCTATCCAATGCCTTGATTACATGTTGGGGGCAGATAGATTACCCAAGCAAATTGACGAGGCAGTAGGATACACAGATATTTACTTAGAAATCAAACTCAATGAAAATCAACCCCTCACCTTTAAAAGGGATCTGCGGACATCCTCAGACTTCACGATGGCAAAAGTGTCAATCGATGAATTTCCTACTCGAAAAGACAAAATAACTTTGAAAAAGAAGCATGAAGCCAACAATACAGATACATTCTCTGGCCGACTGCTTCAAATCATTGATCTTACGGGAAAGAAGATCAAAACAAACCAACGCAATTCCACACGTAGCCTAAGCTTTAGAGATATCGCCCGACTGATATCAGTTGATGAAGTTGAAGTTATTGATGAAAAATCACCGATTTACACGGGGCAGGTAGTGAGTAAAACCGCAGAAGAGTCGGTTTTTTCACTGCTACTAACTGGCACAGATGCCAGTGATCTTGAAGAAATTGAAGATAAGAAAATAAGGCGAGGACGGTTAAATGGGCAAATTGCCCTAATTGAAAAGTTCGTAGCCGAATACAACGATAAACTTACCGCCCTCAACGTAACAGACACTAAAGAAGAAGCACTTCGAATCGAAGCCCGAATTGCTGAACTCTCAAGCATTTTGAGCGAAATCAGTAAAGAGCAGGAAGAACTCACCAAGAAGCGAAAAGAACTTTGGGAAAAGATCGAAAACTATAAGTCACGGATACTTATGAATAGCGAATTGCAAGACCGCTTCCACCTTCTTCAAACCCACTACCAAAGCGATCTCAAGCGACTTGAATTTGTAACGACTGGAGAAGAAATGCTAAACCAATTACACACCGTTGAATGCCCAGTCTGTGGCAATGCCCTTGATAAAGATCATTTCGATTGTAACATACAAAGTGAAGAAGGACAGGAAGTACGTGCAGCAATGGAAGCGGAAATAGAGAAAATTCAAATCAAAATGGCCGACCTCTTGGGAACGATCAAAAATCTGGATGCCGAAAAACAACAACTGCAGCAGGAACAGCGTGTTACAGAACTAGAGCTTAAAGAACTAAGTGAAATTATAGCCCGCGATCTTGAGCCCAGAAAAGCACGCACAAAACAAGAAGTAGAAAACCTCCTTCAGGAGCAGAAGAACATGGTCGAAGTTCAGAGTATCGAAAAAAGAATTTCAGATCTCGCGGTAGAAAAATCCAAGCTTTCAGAAGAACTACAAACGAAGCAAATAGCCGTAGACGATGTAACTGAGATCAACTACACTACGCATCAGGAGTTTAGTGATTATGTCGCCCAAAACCTTAAGGATTGGGACTTCAGTCCAAACCCTAGTGTTCAGTTTGACCCTACTACGATGGATTTGATTATCGATGGAAAAGCGAGGGTAAGTAACGGAAAAGGCTTTCGCGGAATAGCACATACCGCGTTCATAATTGGCTTAATGAACTATTGCTACGGAAAGTCCCTTCCCCATCCAGGTACAGTAATTATAGACTCCCCGTTAACTGCGTATCAAAAAGCCGATTATACGGAAGAAGATGAACTAAGCTCAGACATGGAATCAGCATTCTTTGAAGCACTGTCCAAAACCCCGCCAGACCGTCAAATTATTGTATTTGACAACAAGTCTCCTAGTGATATTGTAGTGCGCAAGATTAACTACATACACTTTACTAAGAATAGTAGCCAAGGAAGATATGGATTTATTCCAATCGATTAAATGAATCAAAAAGCACATATCCACAACAAAACCTAAACTGCATTAAAACGCAGTTTAGCCAAACCGTTGTGCGACAGCTAAAAAAATAGACACCTAAGAAAGAAAAATGGGATTCGGATTTAACTTATTTTTCATTTTCATTCTTGTTCCATTGACTGGAATTCTATTGATAGCTTGGCTTCTATCAAGAAAGCTATGGATTGGAAAAATACTTGGGATTATTTGGCTCGGAATTTTCGGACTCGCACTACTGTCGGGAGTTTTTCAGTGGTTGACTTCAAAGACAGAATTGGACAAGGAAGATTACTGTGGGGAATATGTTGTTAATCGAGACTATTTCGAAGGCGAACAGACTGATTGGCAATACAACCATTTTCGATTTGAAATAACTAACTACGACTCAATTTTCTTCTATGTGACTGAAAAAGAGAATATATTAAAAACGTTTCGGGGGACAATTAAAACAACGACACCATATAGTTCTGCTAGACTGATTATTGAAATGGAACAACCGACACACCACATTATGACAAGTAATCCGACAACTTACAGAAGTGCTTGGGATTTCTATTTAGTGTTTAAGTCGCCAAAATTTCACAATGTATTTTTCGAGAAAGGAAAATGGAAACCAATAGAATGAAAAAAAAATATAAGCCGACCGCACAATCGATTAGACGGCTCTGACTCAAATTGAGCCAGACTGCGCCTCTTAGACTGGTCGTAGCATCCGCTACGATCCATATATAGCTTGAGCGGACGCCCCTCGTTCCCGCCATGCTCAGCATGGTGGTTTGCTATCTGATCAGGTAAATGCTATTTTTATTCAATGAGCAACTATAAATTCTATAATCTTTAAGGATGGTATTTTTGATCTTTTCTACTGAGGCGCAACTCTATTGGAGGCATTTAATAGAACTGATGAACTGCAAGAAAGATACGCTAAGCGTTAGCACACATGATGATTCCAGAATTAATAACATATGTATGCTATTTTATTATATCTTGAAGATTATATTTCATGGGTATTCGTAATGCCATTATCATTAAACTTAATATATGCTTGGACATAGTAAAGTCTGCCACAAGTAATAATTATAAACTAATGCTTGCTCATACCTTTGAATGAAGAACTTAAAAACACCACTTGGAATAATCGGGATTCTTTACATTTTCTTTGGACTTGTAATGAATATTTGGATGTTCATTGATGCTGGATGGCCAACCTATTTGTATTTTCTTTCGATTGGATTAGGAATATTCTTTATACTGATTAATGGGCTGATCAAGAAATTCCGAAGATTCAAAATTTGGCAGGCTTTAATAGGAATTTCACCAGTACTTGTGTATTGCATATTCATTCAGGTTAATAAGCCCTCTGATGATGTCTTTATCATTCCAGCTAACTTTTCGGGCACTATAGTCTTGATTTATAGGCAAGAAGATGGTGCAAAAAAGGAATATGAAAACAGGAAGCGAATATATCGCATACCACAAAACGGAATTCTTAAGACGCAATTCGACCTCAAGGGAGAGAGTGCAAAATTCGGAGAGTACTACTTTTTAACCGATAATGGTGATATAGTTAAAATTGAGTTCTTTCCATATAATCAACCGTTTCCAGACAGCACAAAAATTTATGTTTACAATTGGGACCTAGGAAGTGCTTCTGGTAGTGATGGAAATAAATTCAGCTATCAACAAGTAACAATAGGGGCTAAAACTGACAGCTTCGAAACCGACTTATACAAACTAATCGAAAATTAAAAATAGGTGTAAATGTTTCCTCTTTTTCAGAGGAAGAGGTACTTTTTTCTTTAGCTTCTAAGAAGTGATTACAAGTAAATGGATTGAGGTTTTAAATACTCACTATAAGTCAGTATTAGTGTAAGTTAAGATATAATATATTTTTAAATATGTATAATTGAATTTTATATATTTAAATATTAAAACATTATATATTATTAAATAAGTTATATTTTATTATGATCAAGAGTAAATTATTGTTTCTCATATTACTTTTTGCAATATCTTGTGCTCAGAATGGCGAAATTAAAAAGGTAGCACCTCAAGAGGATCAAACGCCTGAAGTTATGAAAGATGATCAAAGTGTAGATTATATGCCATTTAGCAGAATGAAGCATAATGATATTGTTGAGAAGTTATTTAAAGAAGCATTGGAGCATGATCAGGAATTAAAATCTTTAATGTTAAGATTAGAGGAGGTGAGAGATTTGAAATTTGATAGCTTGAAGAATTATCGTACGTATAACAATAATAACCAAGATTATTGGAGATCTCTTACTCGGTACGCAGATGATATTAATGATTCCACTATGAAAAATGACCTGAAAAAATTTATTGATAGTTTAAAAAAGGATCAAGAACGTAAAGCCTCATTGCTGGACCGGACCGTGGCCCAATTAGATTCTGTGGAGAAGAAATTAAATGATTTGGAAGTTTTAACCAAGGTTATGGTTACAGCTCCCATGATGGAAAATTATCAGCGCAATGAACTACCGAATCATAAAAGCCTTCAAACAGTGAAATTGAGTTTAGATAGTTTAATCACTGTAATGCAACCCTATGGACAGATTAAAAAATAACAGGTTAATGAGAGCTATGCCAGATGGTCATAGTCTATTCCAAAGAATCACCTAATAATCACTGATGTCTCTGAGATCCCGGCTCTTCACTTCGTTTAGGCCGGGATGACGGTAATTATGATAGTATTTATAATTATACTGGTTATTGCGAACGTAACGAAGTGTAGCGAAGCTATCTCCAACTGGTAGTAGGTTAAGCGCAGCGGCCCTCTGACCGAAATAGCCAACAAGAAAGGAATTTGAAAGGAAGCTACGACCATCCTTCGAGCCTCTGGCCGCTTAGGTGAAGATTCTCTTGAGTAATTATGTCGGAGATAGAGGAATGTTGGCCGTAAGCCTAATAATATGAAGTAGTACCACCATGCAGAGCATGGCGGGAACGAGGCTATTGCCTCCCAAAAAAGGGGTAAGGTATTTTTTTTTTTTTTTAACTAAATAATAAGCCAAATTGAACGGTTTTATTATATACAATAATAATGAAGTATAATTATCTAGGTTTTATTAAGGATAAATTAATTAGTGTAGGGGGCGACAAGATAATTCGTGTTCATGATCTTGAAAATCATAGCCGCAGTGTGATACGAGAAGTAAATTTGGCTCTTGATGATGATGAAAGCCTTCCTACCTTAGTTTATTTAGAGCATTTAAATGTGGTCGCGATTGGAAGAAAAAACGGAATTGTTCAATTAATTGATTTTGATTCAATCAAAATACTGCGAGAGTTTCATCTGCCATTGTCAGATAATTACTATAAGGGCTGGGGTGTGATGGTAATGAACATGTCACCAGATCAAAGAATCTTAATAATTGGTCAAACTTGGTATACTGCTTATCCATTAAATATTGATAGCGGTTCCACAAAAGAAATATCAATTTCTGCTCAACCAATAGCAATTAAGTATTCAAATGATTTTAAGTTAGTTGGAGTATTTCATGCAGAACAAGGTGGTCAAGGTCTAGATATTTATAAATTAATTTCAGAAACTAATTGGGAAAAGCTTATTGACTTTTGGTCTATAAACGCTTTTAATTTTTCAAGTGATTCGAGGAAACTAATAATTTTCGGAAAAAATGAGAACTCACTTTTTCAACTAAAATGCTTAGACATTAATGATTTTAGCGTCGATTGGGAATTAGAATTTTCACTTGCTGACTTAGGAAATGACAATATCCATGACTATGGTTTCTTGATAGGATTTATAGAAGTGATTCAGTCAACCGTCTGTTTTGCTATCAATTCCAAAGTGTTCTTTATTAAAAACGGGATAATTGAAAAAGAAGAGTTTTGTGATTATCATATTGAGGCAATTACTAAAAGAAAAAACCAACTTTGGATAGCTACTGAAAACGAAATAAAAGTCTATAGCAATGTATAAGTGGCATTAAAACGACCGCTTATACTAACCGCTGTGTTTAATCCGGAGCAATAAATGAAATATTGGAGAATCAATAGCCTCTGTAAATTTGCATCTCACGAATGGATGAAATCTAAAGTGCTGGATGATATTCAAATGCATTTATGGAGACGAGAATATTTAAGTCCCGATTTTGAAAAAAATCAATCGATTAAATCACCAGACAACAAATCGTATAAACTTAGAAAAGTCTGGAATGCTAAAGGAAATTTATTTAGTGTGTTTATTCAAAATGAATCAAACTGGGAATCTTCACATGGACTTTCAGAACCACAGATTGTAACTCTCATTAGAGACTTTTTTAGTATTAATCGAAATATCTGGTACTATTTAGAAACATTAACTGATAAAGAAGATTTGAAAATAACTAAATCTCCTCGTCAAATTGAGCCGATGCATATTAAGGCTTTTCTTGATTCATTTAACGATGAAGTAATTCCTCCAAAACCTGAAGTACTTGAAATTGGGAAATATGAATATCAAGCAACTGATATGTACTATGGACTGAAAACACAATTTAAGACGATGCTTGATTTTTGGGTTTCATGTTTATTTTGGGTCAATTGTGGCGAATTGGAGGGGGAAGGTTTGTCATATTTAGACTATGTCAACTCATATGACTTAACTAGTGGTAGTTGCATACCAATGGACTTATGTGAAATAGAGGAAGTTACTAATGAGATTAAATCGAAAAATAATGACTTGAAAGTTCCTTTAAATGCATATTTGATGAGAAAAGATTGGAATGATAAAATGCATGTTATTGAATATGAAGATAGATATGTCATGCATAACTGGCATACAGCTGAATAAATAAACTAAGCACAACATGCTGTATATTTCATGGCTGGTTAGTGGTTTTAGAGGCTTTGGCCCTCGGACTGGTCGTAGCATCCGCTACGATCCATATATAGCTTGAGCGGACGCTCAAATTCTTTCCTTAAAGCAATCATTATCTTTCTTGAAATACTGATTGTACATTGTAGCTAAGCCATCCACTTATCTTATTTTGCATATGATAGGTCTTAGGGCCGCAGGCTTAACCTACGAAAAGCGGGGCATTTAAAGCCTCTTGAGAAGTACCGATGAGTTAATTCTTAGGCTCAAAAAAAGGCCAGAGTGATAACATAAGAATTTAGTTAATATAGTAAATTTATAAAGTCGGATCAAAGCTCGATTAATTAAATGGCGTTTAAGGTGTAAGTCATCAACCCCATCAGAATTCTGGAGATAGGCACATTGTGAAAGACCATTTGGCCGAGCTATAAGCTACCCCGTATACAATATTTTAATTATCCCAAAGACTGTACCCGCTACGACCTTTCAATTTAGCGGCTGTTGCCTCCCAAAATGGGTAAGGGAATTTTTTGATTTTAACTAAATAATAAATCAAATTGAACGGTTTTGTTATATACAATTTAATGCAGGAGTAAGACCCAATGGAAGCAATTAGAAATATATTGATTAATAAAATAGGACTTAAAGAGGAACATTATCCCGATTTAAAAAAGGTCCTTACGAAAGTGCATTTTAAGAAAAAAGAATTTCTGATTAAAGAAGGAAAAACTTGCTCATTTATTGGATTTTTAGAAATAGGAGCACTTCGCTCGTATATCTTAAAAGATGGTAATGAATTCAATATTGATTTTTATTTGCCAGGCTCCTTAGTTAGTTCATACACAAGTTTTTTGACACAAACTCCTTCAATTGGATATATTCAAACATTATCGGAATCGGAAGTTTATATTTTAAATCAATCAGATTATAATAAATTGATTAAATTGAATCCAGAATATAATAAGCTGGGAAAATTCATATCTGATTCCCTATTTTTAAAAAAGTGTAAAAGAGAAACATCTTTATTGATGGACTCAGCAAGCGATAGGTATAAATTTCTTTTAGGCTTATACCCGCATATAGAGCAGATTGTACCACAGTACCACATAGCTTCTTATTTGGGCATAAAACCAGAATCATTGAGTAGAATGAAATCCTTAACCTACATCAATGAAAAAAAGCATACAAGCAAATAGCTTTGTTTCCATAAACAAATAAAAGTTGAATATGAAAACAAAAATTGCATTAGTACTAATTTTAGTCGGTTCAATTATGGAAATAAATGCACAAAACAAGATTGTAAGAAATGAATTACAAAACATCAATGTTGAGAAACGAGAAGTTTCATTGATTAGGATTGTAGAAATTGAATTTCAGGCAGGACAAAACGCTCCCCTTCATAATCATCCATGTCCGATTGTTGGACAAATAGTTTCAGGAACGTGCTTAGTTCAAATTGATGGAGAGAATCCGCAATTTTTAAAATCAGGTGATACATTTTATGAACCTGCGAATACCCAAATTATTCATTTCGATAACTATTCACAAACAGAGCCAATGAAATTTATTGCCTACTACCTGACAAATGGAGAAAAGGATTTGACTGAAATATTAGAAACAAAGGAAAAATAAAAACGACCTCCAACAGTCGCTCATAAGTAATTTGGCGCGCTGTGGTTTGCCAACAATGGAGCAATTAATTAAGTTATTTGTATATTGATAACAAAGAGTTTTGGGTTGCCAAACTACTCATAGAGGCGAAGCGTTGGCGGTCATTGTAAAAAAAAATCGAACCAGCAAAAATACAAGCTTTTCTGACAGAAAGAATGAAACAGAATTTAACTCATATCGCATTAGTGGTAGATGATTACGACAAAGCAATTGAATTCTATACTCAAAAATTGCATTTTACCTTAATTGAGGACACTATTTTATCTGACACAAAACGTTGGGTTTTGGTTAGACCGAAAGGTGCAAACGAATGTTCTTTAGTATTAGCCAAAGGAGTAAATGAAGAACAAAAAAGCAGAATTGGAAATCAAACAGGTGGGCGAGTTTTTCTTTTCTTAAACACTGACAATTTCAAAAGAGACTATCAAAACCTTATAGACAACAAAATAAAGATTGTTAGAGGACCAAGTTATGAAGACTATGGTACAGTGGCCGTTTTTGAAGATTTGTACGGTAATTTATGGGATTTAATAGAACCCAAAAAAGAGGAGGAAAAATTTCATTCAACAGGGATTTTAAAAATAAAAGACTCAAAGAATATTGACTTTGCTATTACTCAACTCAAAAATTTGAGAAGCAAGACACTTTTGGAAAGTGGTAATATTTCGTTTGACATTAAACAAGTGAGGGACGACCCAAGCAAAATAATTCTTTGGGAATGCTTTAAAAATGAAAAGTCGTTTAATGACCATTTAAACTCAAAACATCTACAAGATTTTGTAAAACTTGACTTAGTAGAACTTGAGAATGGTTACATAACAAACAATATTGAATAAATAACGAACCGCCAATCGATAAGACGGATCTGACTCAAATTGAGGCAGAGTACGCCTCACACACCACCCGACGTAGTGTGCCGAGAAGCAGGGCATCGGTATTAATAGTTCTGTATGCTCCCAACTGGTAGTAGGTTAAGCGCAGCGGCCCTCTGACCGAAATAGCCAACAAGAAAGGAATTTGAGCGGATGCTACGACCAGCCTTCGGGCTTCGGGCTTCGGGCCTCTGGCCGGTTAGGTGAAGATTCGCTTCAGTAACTATACCGGAGATAGAGGAATGTTGGCCGTAAGCCTAATCATATGAAGTAATACCACCATGCGGAGCATGACGGGAACAGAGGAATTAATCATTTATAAAATTTCAGTTAGAATCTACTAAAGACTCAAATGAAGCATATAAATAGCTGCCTAATCTTACTATCTTCAATTTTTATTGCTTGTTCTTCTAATAGTAAAGAAAATGAGAGTGGCGAGAAATATTCAATTTTAGTTGAATTTAATGATGATAGACATTATCACAACCCTGAAAGAGAAAAGAAACGAACTGAAAGATATCTAAGTAAAGACTCTCTTTACATTTTTTTCGAGACAGACTATTCATATGATACGATTGATATCAAAATTAATAGCATCCAAAACAAAACTGTTTACTTAACAACTGATGGAGCTGTTGGGGTTGCAGATGTGGCGATCTTAGGAAAGATTGAAACTATTGACAAAATAGAGATACGAAAGAATTATGGAAAGCCATTGATCATAGATTTAAAAGACAAGTCTATGAATCTTTGGACGGTTAACTTCTACCTTGATACATTAAGAGCTAACAGAAGAAAATATTTGTCATGGTATGAGTGAAAAAGTCGCTAACTAGGAGGGAAGAGTGTATTTCAACTGCTATATCAAATCCTAAATGCTTAGATTCGGGTGGTTTGCAGGTTTTGGGATGCAATTTGAGCTCGATCCCAATTATATTGCGATTGCTATCTTCGCCGGCATTTGTAATATCCTTATCATCAAACTTAATAACCAGAGGGATTACAAATGTCCAAAACAGGAGACGTTGAATCACCTCATCACTTTTAACTATGCCGGAGATAGAGGAATGATGGCCGTAAGCCTAATCATATGAAGTAGTACCACCTTGTAGAGCATGGCTGGCGGGAACGGGCGATAATGAACCATATAGCCAATCTTGAAACTTTAATTCAGATAACCTTATTGTTTTTTAGTGTGTTCTCACAACTCATTTGTTAATAGAACAATATTTAAATCCTACTGCTTTAACTTTGTCATCGGAAATGATAAAAGTTTTATAACAATGACATTAGTAGAGAATTTGAATTGGCGCTATGCGGCCAAGAAGATGAACGGGAAAAGCATTCCGAAGGAAAAATTAGACTATATACTTGAAGCTTCTAGGTTGGCCCCATCTTCTTCGGGCTTACAGCAGTATAAGATAATTGTAGTATCAGATAAAGCTTTGTTGGAAAAGATACAAATGGTGGCTTATAATCAAAGTCAGGTGGGAGATTGTTCGCATGTGTTAATTTGGGCTGCTTGGGACGGATACACTGATGAAAGGGTTACAGAAGTGTTTAATGAAATGATGGATGAAAGAGACCTTCCTCATAGCACTATGGACCGTTATAAGCAAACTATTATGGCAAGGTTTAATGCTTTGGGGCAAGAGTATCAAGCTCATCATGCTGCAAAGCAGGCCTATATATCTTTAGGCTTGGCTGTGGCTGCTGCTGCAGAACAGAAAGTGGATGCTACGCCAATGGAAGGTTTTTCGGAAGAGACGCTTGACAAACTTTTAAAGCTGGAAGGAACAGGCTTCAAAAGTGTGGTAATGTTACCTTTAGGATATAGAGATGCTGAGAATGACTGGGCGGTGAATATGAAAAAATTCCGTATTCCTCAAGAAAGATTCATCACTGTGATGACCAACGAGGATACTGATTTTGACGTTGAACCCATAGGTGATCTGGATGGTATTCTGGATCCTGAAAAGCAATAGCAATATTTGAAGAAAGCCATTTAATAGTTTAAGAGTTCGTAGTTTTCTTAGAGTGCGAACTCTTAAATAATCCGCAATTCATCTGGAATCATCTCAGATACACTCCTTCCTTAAAGAAAATTGTTTATTGGCACATGGGTTAAACACCTCGAAAGTCGTTGACAGCTTTCAATGATGATTAAGATCACTGCTTTTAGCTCTATAATTAATTCCACGTTGTAAATCATTTGTAATGCCATAATGAAGCTCTTCTGCCAAATTATAGGCTTAATATGTATTATCCATCTGCTTAAATTTATAGGGTAGTTGGCTAAAGCAGTATGCTTTCATATGTCCCAGCTGGGTTACTAGCTAATTTGGAATAGTATTTAGTGTATAAGAAATTAAATTTTAAATAAAAAAAATGAAAAAGTTACTTTGTGTTGTAATGATAGCGGGGGCAGCTGCTTTTATTAGTTCTTGTGGTAAGATGTCTTTTGAGGAGCGTATAGAGCAGGATGTATACGAAAAAATAGCAGCGGGCTACTGTGAGAATGATTCCATCCCTAAGAACTCTGAAATTAAAAACTTTCAATTAGGAGAAATAACGCCAATCGGAGAAACAGGTATGATTGATGTTTCAATAGAGTTTGATGTGGCTAATGCTGATGGCACTGAGAAGCACATGAAAAAAGCTATGCTATATTTAGAAAATGGTAGAGGTGATAAAATGTTAGCGATTTATTGCGATTATGATTACAGAGATAAAAAGTAATTTTTATCAAAATTGAACTCCAAAGGTACCAGCATCAGAAATGTCTATAGCTGGTACCCAGTGGCAGGCATATCAGTATATTGCATTCACATAATGACTAAGCATACCTTTCCTTTCTTTAATTTTTTTGCTTTTATATAAAACTGCACCTAATCCGTATAAACACATATTACGGCTATGTTAAGTAAGTTATTTTTATTTTATCTGGTAATAAAGTGATTTATAATTGTTCTTCCATAATTAAAGCGGTACTTTTGCATCTGGAACGTAATTAACGGTCATTCTACATACTTAGCCTTTTCATTCATATCCAGGGCATTTCAAGTATTTGATTTTATTCTTTCCAGGTTGTCGGAGACTCCGATAATCAATTTTTCAATTAAAATCATACCTATGGGCAGATCGCAAAATAGTTTTATCAAGAAGCAAAAAGAGAAGAAAAAAGAGATGAAGAAAAAGGCAAAAATGGAAAAGAAGAAAGAACGTCAGGAAAATAACCTGAAAGGAGCGGAGCTTTCTGAAATGATTGCCTATGTAGACGATGAAGGAAACATCGTAGACACACCACCTGAAGATTAATGAACCATCATTGTAGGAAGATCTGTTGTAACGTGTTCACCTTGGCGGACTGCAGAAGTGCCAAGGTGTGCGGATCTTTCCTAAAAGTTTATCTCTTTTAAAATTACCCCTCTATTTACCTTTCCGGTTTTTGTTTCTGCGAAGGAGGCTATATAAAAGATCTGTTTAGGAATTTCGTATTTACTCACCATTTTCTTTAGCTGTTCATTGATCTCTGTTTCTGGCAGAGGGTGTTCAGATTCCACCACCATTACTACTTTTTTACCTAGCTTACTATCATCTATTCCCGCAATAAAAAAGCGCTTGGATATATCTAATTCACTGAATATTTTTTCAATAACTCTTTCTACTTTTTCGCTTTGAATTTTTACACCTCCACTATTTATAACATTATCTATTCTTCCCAGCCATTCAAAAGTATGCTCGGTCTTCAAATCTACTATGTCATTGGTAATAATCTTCTCACCATCTGTTACTGCTGATTGTATGGTAAGGCAGCCTCTGTCGTCTAGAGAGAGCTTTACCTCATCAAAAGCAACGTAGGTGTCATTTTTTTCAAACCCATTAAGGCGTTTTAGTGCAATATGAGAAACCGTCTCAGTCATGCCATAAGTAGCATAAGCAGCCACTTGCAAGCTTTCTATTTGCTTTGCTAAGTGATTACTCACAGGTGCACCTCCAATAATTATAGCTTTCATGCTGTTAAGCATTTTTTTGCTGTGTTCATCCGTAAGTATGGCTTCTACCTGTAATGGAACCAGGGCTGCAAAATCAGGCGGTGTAGTTAAGCCTTGTAGGGGGTTAGCCCCTGGGGTTACGGCAATGATGTCCATTTGATGAATAAGTGCACGTACCAGCATCATTTTGCCTGCTATATACGTCGTATCCAGGCAAACGAGAGCATTCCCCTTGCTTATGTCTAACGCTTTCATGGTTTGCCGGGCACTGGCTTCCATTTGGCTCCTTTTGATTTTGATTTTCTTGGGAGTACCGGTAGAGCCTGAAGTTTGCAGTTCAAAAATAGGCTGACCACTGAGCCATTCTTCTATAAATGATACCGTGGAGGCTTCAAAAGGGTTAGAAATAGCAAAGGACCCAATGTTACTCAGGTCCAGGCTTTTATTATTTATGATGATGTGGGGAGTATTATTATCTTTCAAAACTTCTTTAAATCGCTTTCGAGCCGGTCTAGTATAAATTCATCTATCTCTGTGTTACCACAGGCTTGGGCTACTTTTCTGAGTACTGCCAGCGTTTTAGCTTTTAGCTCCGGGGTAAGGTGCTCTTGGTGTAGCTTCAGTTCATGAATTGCTTCATTGTAAGCATGGTCTATTGTCGGGTGAATTTTTTCATCCAAAATTTCAAACCTACTTTCCGCAGCCCATGCCTCAAATTTAAGCTCTTCTTTTATAATTTGCATAAAAGCGGCCTTTTCTTCTGGCTGTAAGCCGTTAGTAGCTTTGGCTATTACATAGGCTAATTCGCCAATGGCCCGATAAATGTCTCTATTTTCGAACATATATTATCCTTTAGGGTTGAGGATTAAGTCTATTCTGGCTAACAGATCCTGCACATGATATGAGGACATTCGATCACTTATATTACTTTTATTAAGCTTTCTCTTTAAATCTACTAATTTTCCTCTAGCTAATGAACGAATATCTGATTGATCTGCATCTACCTCAGTGGCAGATGAGTAGTGTCTGTTTCCTGATGACTGTTCTTTGGTCAATAAATACCCCAATCTCTCTACATAGGCTTTTTGGAAATCTCTACGGTAAGGGTCTATTTTTTGATTTCGTATTATTTCTAAAAAAACTCCATTTTGAAGGTCATCCATCATGTTAAGTGAAGTGTAGGTTTTTGATCCCATAAAGGCCTCTGCCTCGCTGAGCCTTTGTAGCACTTCAAAACTAAGTATAGTGTTGAGGTGTCTGGCTTGTAAGGACCTTACTCTTTCCAGAGCACCCACGGGTTCTATTCGCCTCAGGATGTCTTCATTAATGAGCCATTCTGGCGTGCTAAAGGCTTCGTTGAGCATAAAGGTCATAGCGCTTTTTTGCTGTTCTTTGTTCACCGGCTTATATACCACACCAGCTTGATCTGCTGTTTTGAGGGTTTCTGTAACTCCTCCAATCTGTCTGGCTACATGGCCTATGTATCGGCTCCATACACTGGTTAGTTCGCCATATAATTCTTGTAGGTCTTCATAATCTTCACCTTCTCGTGTGGTCCAGTTAATGAGGTTTTTACTCACAATTTTCAGGTTGCTCAATCCGTAGCTGCTGGCTTTAACGGCATCGTCTCCAATATTTTCTGTCTGAGATGTAGGATCAAAACCACCGTAACCATTTCCGAAAAGGTATTTAGGATCGCCTTCTTTTTCTTTTATCCAGCTGTTTAGGGTGGCTTTTTCTTCTGTAGGGCTATCCGCATTCGGTATTACCCTGTAACCCCAGTTAATGGCGTAGTGATCATAAGGTCCTATTTGTCTTATAAACCTTATGTTTTCATCTCCGGGTTGTGCCACGTAGTTATAGCGGGCATAATCCATGATGGTAGTAGCTATGCCGTACTTTTGTGTGAAAGAACCAGACCTAAGCGAATCAGTAGGGTAGGCGCTACTGGCTTTCATGTTATGAGGTAAGCCCAGTGCATGACCTACTTCATGGGCTATTACCATGCGCATCATTTCACCGATTTGTTCTTCTGGGGTGTTAAGTGAACGTGCTTCTGGGTTGGCGGCACCAGTTTCCAGCATGAATCTGTTCCTATAAGATCTTAAATGGTTATGATACCAGATGATATCGCTCTCTATAATCTCCCCTGAGCGCGGGTCAGAGGTGCTTGGCCCAATGGCGTTACGAGTGGTGCTCGCCACGTAACGAACAATAGAATAACGAACATCTTCAGGACTAAAGTCAGGATCTTCTTCTGCAGTAGGTGGATCTTTGGCTATAATGGCATTTTTAAAACCCGCTGTCTCAAAACATTCTTGCCAGCTCTCAATGCCCTGTTTGAAGTATTTTCTCCATTTTATAGGTGTGGCAGGATCAAGGTAATAAACTATAGGTTGAATGGGTTCTACTAATTCTCCTCTGGCATAGGCTTCCGGATCTTTAGGCTCCAGCCTCCATCTTCTTATATAAGTCTTGCGGTCTGCCTTTAAGGCTTCTGAGCTATAGTCTACCTGGCTTACGGTAAACCAGCCTACTCTCTCGTCATGGAGTCTGGGCTGCATCGGTTCTTTTGGTAATAAAACCATAGATTGACTCATAACCATACTAATAGTCTCTGAACTCTGGTTTACTGGTGGCTCGTCGGCTACATATGTCATTTCATGCTTTACTTCTATATTTTCAGGATAGCTCTTGGCCGATTGGATAAAACTACGATCAGAATCCAGTCTGTTCACTTTATATTCTTTCCTCATTTCATTAGAAAGCCCACTAATAGCAGGAATATCTTTGGTGAAGAAATCTGTTACTTCTATTACTAATGCGGAAGAATCAGGTGAATAAGCAGCTATTTTAAAGCTGTAGAGAGATGGAGCATAATTATTAGACTCTACTGATTTATAAATCGGAAGTGAGTCGCTGGCAATAGCATTATAAGAAATAGACCTAAGTAATATATTGTTTTGATGTTTTTGCCATTGTATCAGCTGCTCTTGTGTTTTTGAGCCGGCATTAATATATCCGCCACCAAATTGAGGGGCAATTTTTGATATGCGGCTGATGAGCAGCATGTCAGTGTAGAGAAGGCTATCAGGAATTTCGTAATAAATTTTTTCTCCATTGGTATGGATTTTAAAGAGGCCCTCGTCTGTTTGAGTGCTTTCTGACACTATTTTTTCATAAGGCTTTTTCTCTTTTTTTTCAGTTTCAGATGAATTGCTGGTTGCTTTTTTAGAGGTTTGGCAACCTAATAATGTAATCAGTATTAGAAATATTGAAGCGGCTTTTTTCATATTTTGAATATATGAAATCAGGCGGCACCATAATAATCAATTTAATTTGAAAGGTTGAATAGTCTTTTTAGGGGTGATGTAAGAAGTAAGCTTCCTCTGCCTTGGCATCTGCTTAATTATTGTTGAGAGAAGGCGGAGGAAGCTGCTAATAGTGCTAATACTGCTTTGTTGACCGTATATAGGTGATGCCACCACCTGGGTTCTGCCTTCCGCTGCCCCATTTGGTGAAGGTAAGTGTGAAGAAAATATTTTCTTCAACTAGCCAAACTCCTAATTTTTTTCCTACCAGATCAGGGAGACTGGTCCCTGTCTGACTTAGATCTGTGTTAATCTTGATGGTGAAATTATCTACCACTTCAGTGATTTTAGAACCTTCTTCCAGGTATCTTACAAACGAACCTATGTTATGGAAGCTATAGAAATGAGTGGAGTCTCCAAGTGTACCGTAAAAAGGAAAGTCTGGGTCCCAGTTTGGCCCCGCGCCTGTATCATCAAGCAAAGCCCATTTAACCCCTTTAGTACCTCCAGTAGGAGTAAATTCAAAATTTTGAGGCGTATAGTCCCAAAATTCTGCTTCCAAAGCTTGCTCATCAACGTCTTTTGAGAAATTATCTTGCCACCATTGATAGTTGTATATCTGTTTGTTATGCTGACGGGTAAAAGTGACCTTGTCTGTTATTTTATCCTGATACTGAGGGTCAGTCCAGTCAGCGCTGTCAGGCTTGTTAAAAGTGAAGTCTGAGCCGGTCCATATAATGATCGCTTCTGCTTTACCATCACAGTTGCTGTCTATTCCATCAAAGTCATCTTCTTCTGCAGCGGGATTAATGGCAAGATTAGAGTCATCACAATCGGTATTGTCCATCACATACCCTTCAGGTTGGTTGCAGTCACTTAAAATATCTGATGCATCTCCAAAGCCGTCGCCATCTGCATCTCTGTACCATGTTAAAGGGGTACAGGCATCGTCATCATCTCCACAGGAAATCAAAAATGAACCAGCTAATAGTACTGGTAAAAAAAATAATATTCGCTTCATAATCTTCATAAGTTTAAAAATTAACACAATCAAATTATTTAATTTGATATAAAAAAGGTACATCATTATTTTTTATTGAAATTTCCTTTAGTTCTATATGAGGTATTTAAATAGTTATATAGTTATGTGTTGGATTTAAAAAATTATATTAAATGTTGTAAATACGTTTAATGTTTGTGGTTTATATTACTTCTTTTTTTAGGTGGCAGAGGGACTAAATGAGGCTGAAAGTTGTCAAAGGTTCATTGTTCTAAAACCTTGACATTGCTGAGGTAAATAGCTTAAGCTAAAATGTGTATATCAGTAGTTGTCTGTATCAAGTAATGGGACGGCTCGCCATCATAACCTTTCTTCTAATGTGAGTGTATCCAGTAGATATCTAATCTTTTGGGTGTTCTCAAAAGGATTCATTCTGAAGATTTTTTAACGTAAACTTATGCTCAGGCAAAAAAGTTTAAGCCCTCTTAGGGGTATAATACTGAGCTTTTAACAGTGCAGTGAGAGGTATATTTGACAAGTATAAGGAGTACGGGATTTTAAGTGGGGAGAGTAGGGTAGAAGGTAGGTTCGTGAGGGTTTAAAACAATGACCACTCATAAGCAATTTTTGTATAAAGAGTTGCTGATGAGTGGCTATTGGCTTATTTATCTGATCCTAAATCAAGGGAATTTAGGGAATTGTTTAAAGTCTGGGTCTCTTTTTTCTAAGAAAGCCTTTTTACCTTCCTGAGCTTCTTCCATGAGGTAGAACATCATGGTAGCATCACCAGCAAATTCCATCAATCCTCTTTGTCCGTCTAGTTCAGCGTTCAGGCCTCTTTTAAGCATTCTGATAGCCATAGGGCTGCGCATCATGATAGTTTGTCCCCATTCTACACCTTCATCTTCCAGGCTTTCTAAAGGCACTACTTTATTCACCATACCCATTTGCTCAGCTTCAGCTGCCGTATATTGTTTGCATAAGAACCATATTTCTCTGGCTTTCTTTTGGCCTACGTGTCGGGCCAGGTAAGAAGAACCGAAACCAGCATCAAAGCTACCTACTTTAGGTCCTGTTTGTCCGAAACGAGCATTTTCTGAAGCAATAGTAAGGTCACACACTACATGTAGCACGTGGCCGCCACCTATAGCATATCCATTTACCAAAGCAATAACCGGCTTAGGCAATTCTCTTATGCGCTTATGCAGATCTAGTACGTTTAAACGAGGTACTCCATCTTCACCTACATAGCCACCAACTCCTTTAACATTTTGATCTCCACCAGAACAGAAGGCTTTATCTCCCTCTCCGGTGAGGAGTACTACACCAATATCTTGTCTTTCTCTTACAATATCCATCGCCTCAATCATTTCCATGTTGGTTTCTGGGCGGAAGGCATTGTATACCTCTGGTCTGTTAATAGTTATTTTGGCGATACCATCGAATAGTTCGAATTTAATATCCTTATATTCTTTGATGGTTTCCCATTTTCTTTGTTCTCCCATATCTAAATTATTTTAAGTCTTTATAAGTCTGTTTAAAGGTTTTTAATATTTCAGTATTTGTAGCACTATCTGATTCTATTTCCATGATTTTGGGTATGCCATCATCTTCAAGAAATGATTTTAGATAATTTTTGAATTTAGTCTTTTTGTCACAATTAAGATATTCAAAACCATGCTCTTGAGCTAATAATTTAGCATTCAGTTGCTGTTTGGTTTCAAAAAACTCTTCTAGTTCTGGTAACTTGGAAGGGCCATTGATAATACGGAAAATACCTCCTGCATGATTATTAAGCAGAAGAATACGGAGGTTTGGTATTTTGTAGTTGTGCCAAAAGGCATTTCTGTCATAGAAAAAGGCTAAATCTCCGGTGATCAGTATGTTCAGATGATCAGAATTTAGGCAATGACCTACAGTGGTGCTGTTGCTGCCGTCTATACCACTGGTGCCTCGGTTAGCAAAGACTTCTACATCACTATTTTCTAAGCCAACATAGTTAGCATACCTCACGGCCATACTGTTAGCCAAATGAAGATGAGAGCCTGCTGGCAGTTGCTGAATGGTTTCTTTTATACATTCAAACTCGCCCCAGTTTTCATGCGGAAAAAAGGTGTTCGTCTGTCGCTGCGCTTTTCTTTCTTCTATTTGCCATATATAAAAGAAGTTCTCTTGCTTTTGATTATCAAAGCTCTCCTGATGTTGTCTTTCGGCTATTTTTTTGAAAAAAGTAAGCGGAGTAACTGGAACTACCTTACTCAGAGACTGGTAAGTATCGGCTACATAGCCTGATGGCTGTATGTGCCAATGCTCAAGAGGCTGATATTTTCTTAATAAAAGCTTTAAATTTTTAGAAATAGTTGATTTACCAAAAGTGACTAATAGCTCTGGGTGCATGCTTTCGTGAAGTCCTGGCTTGTCTTGGCCCAGAAAAAGATCAGCTCTTTTTATGATATCATCTATACCATGCAGGTTAGAGATGATATCTCCTACCACTGGTATTTTTTGCTCTTTAATGATCTTGGAAAGAGGTGGCTTCAGTGCTTCATTGGCATCGCTTTGGCCTCCAACGATGAGTATTCTTTTGAATGTTTTCCACTGCTCTAATATCCTAACCCATTCAATATGAGGTAAGTCAGCTAAGTTTTTTACATGATTGGTAACTTTTATGTTAGTATCATATTCTGCTTCTTCACCAGGTGCAGGGTAGAAAGGTTCTCTAAAAGGAATGTTCAAATGCACAGGCCCGAATGGAAACTGATTAGCCAGATTAACTGCTTCTGATACAGTTCTATAAGTATGCCATTCCGAACTTTCATTGTCAAGGTCTACTGGTAGCTGATAACTTTTCTTTACGTGCTGGCCGTAAATGTTTTGTTGTCTTATGGTTTGCCCATCTAGCTGATCTATCCATTCAGAAGGGCGATCAGCAGTGATTACTAGTAGTGGTATTTGTTGGAAATATGCTTCAGCAATGGCTGGTGCATAGTTATAGGCGGCTGATCCGGAAGTGCAAACCAATACAGTGGGTCTTTTAGTTTTTTGTGCTATGCCCATGCCTATAAAAGCAGCAGAGCGTTCATCTGTAATGGTTCGGCATCTTATGCTTTTATGACGGGCAAAGGCCACAGTAAGCGGGGCGGAGCGAGAGCCTGGTGATAGAATGGCTTCGGTTACTCCTAATTGTGCGCATATTTCAGCAATATTGTAAACAGGCTTGAGGTTCACTTATCCTATAATGTTTAGAATTGTATTCATTTTGATTTCTGTTTCTTCCCATTCATCTTCAGGTATAGAGTCTGCTGTAACTCCTGCACCTGCATACAAAGTTGCTTTGTCGGCATCAATAGACATGCACCTAAGGTTAACAAAAAGGGAGGTGCCATTTTCAGAGTTCACAGGGCCGAGGTAGCCACTATAATAACCTCTGTCATAATATTCATGATCTCTTATAAATTCTTGAGCAGGAGCCAGGGGCATACCGCATATGGCAGATGTAGGGTGTAATAGCTTGAGCATGGTGTCTCCCAGGCCAGGAAAGCCAGTAGCCTCCATATCTACGATAAACTCTGTTTTTAGGTGCAGCAGGTTTCCCGCAATTACTGTTTTAGGGCCAATTTCAGTGTAATTACGAAGACGAATTTTTTTAAAACAGTTGATGATATAGCGACCAACTAGTGCTTGCTCTTCAATTTCTTTTTGGCGCCAGGCTACACGTGCCAGAGGTAGTTCAGGGTCGTATTTTTGAGTACCAGCCAGGGCTACGGTTCTAAAGGTGTTATTTCTTTCATTAATGAGTAACTCCGGGGTGGCTCCCATCCAAATGCCAGTTTTTGGGGTATAAACCAAAGAGGCGAAAGCAGAAGGGTAAGCTTGGGAGAGTTTTATGAAATTGAGCCCTATATCAAAGTCTTCAGGTAGTATAATTTCTTTTTTCCTGGATGGAACTACCTTTAATAATTGCCCGCTTTTGATAGCTTCTATAGCTGTGTTAGCCAGGTCTATGAATTTGTTTCTTTCTTCATCAGAAGCTATTACTTTTATGACTTCAGCACTTTTATTGGGGCTTGTTTTTTGTGGTTTGGAAATATGTTTCAGTAGTTCATCCGCCTTTTCACTAATTTCAAGCTCAGGTTGTATTTTTATGTTGAAATCTTCCCACTTAATATGGAGGTTGGCCTTAATCAGGTAAGACGCCGCCTTGTAGTTAAAAGGGCTAAGTAAAAAGCCTTCTTCGTTTTGTTCTAGCGGATCGTCAACAGGCTGAATGTCACTTGAAAAATCTACCATCAGCTCTATGCTACTCTCCTCAGGGTGTTTCCAAATAGCTATGGAATGTCCCTCACTTCTACAATAATCAAGCGCAGAGCTGATTATTTGCTCTGCAGACTGCTGTTTAATATTATCCGAAACTATCAAATCATTAATTTTTCTTTTCCAGAACGGCCATCGTTATTCTACTAATACATACGAGTTCATCCTGTTCATTAGTAATCTTAATTTCCCATACCTGTGTAGATCTGCCTATGTGCATAGGAGTGGTAGTGCCATATACATAACCACTTTTTACCCCTCTGATGTGATTGGCGTTTATCTCTAACCCTACACAACCATATTTAGAACTGTCAACAGAGCACTGGGCTGCTACACTACCTAAGGTCTCTGCCAGCACTACACTCGCACCACCATGCAGTAGCCCAAATGGTTGATGATGTCGGTGGTCTACAGGCATTTTTGCTTTAATAAAATCCTTTCCTATCTCTATGAACTCTATTTCGAGATGTTCCATCATGGTGTTTTTAGTCATTTTATTGAGCGTATCAACGGTTATCTCTGTATTCATCATGCTTATTGATAAAAAAGGTTATTTTTGCCGCCAAAAATACGGACAAATTGAAAAGCAAAAAAATATATTTAGTACGACACGGTCAAACAGATTATAACCTAAACGGAGTAGTGCAGGGTAGTGGGATAGATGCTCCTCTCAATGAAACCGGAAGAACACAGGCTGAAGGCTTTTTTCAGGCTTATAAAGACATTCCTTTTGATAAAGTTTATACTTCTACACTTCAAAGAACAGTACAATCTGTTCAGAAATTTTTAGATCTTGGTTTGCCTCATGAAAAACTTTCAGGTTTAAACGAGATTAACTGGGGAACCAGAGAGGGGATGAAAATTACACCTGAAGAAGATGCCTATTATTATAATGTGATTAGAGAGTGGCAAAATGGAAATACCACTTTGAGAATAGAAGGAGGTGAAAGTCCTCAAGATGTGTATGATAGGCAAAAAGTAGCTTTGGAGCATATTATATCTAAAGAAGATGAGGAAATTATTCTGATTTGTATGCACGGAAGGGCTATGCGTGTATTTCTATGTCAAATGCTAAACTACCCTTTGCACTGCATGGATTTGTTTGAGCATTCTAACCTATGTCTTTACAAACTTTCATATACAGGTAGCATGTTTGCCATTGAAAACTTTAATGATATCTGCCACCTGCAGCCATAAAATCTAGTCTTTTAGTTCGCTAAGGCCGGCTTTTGCTTTATTTGTAATGCTGGTTTTGTATTCGTAATGGTTGTATTTCAGTACCTTTTCGAAGTATTTTTTTGCTGCTTCAATATTGCCTTTTTGCCTGTAAATATATCCTAGTTGTAGACAAGAGTTTGGAGCAAAATACCAGGGTTGGGTGCCGGCAGTGGTTATGGTTTCTTTGTAATGATTAATCGCTGTTTCCAGTTCTCCTATTTTATGGTACAGCCTCGCTTTGCGGTAAGTGTACTCTGCTTTTTCTTCTTCAGTAGTCAGTTTGGCTTTTTGTTTCAATAGTAATTGAGCCCTTTCATAAAATCCTCCGTCAGTACTAAGCCGTATTTTCATAATAACCTGGTTGGGGTACGTGCTACTGTTCAGGCTTTTGTCCGCATGTTTATCTGCTTCAACTATTGTGTATCCTGTTTTTTTAGCTTTTTCATATGCATGCTTGGCGGAGGTGTTATCTCCATTAAGCCAGTAGGAAAGAAATAGTTTATACCACGAGTCTTTTAGTAAATTTTTACCAGTGTTATGTTTAATGAATGTCTTAAATTCGTTTTCGGCTGCTTTATATTCGCCTTTTTGTAAATACACCTCTCCTGCGCTATAGTGGAGTATATTTAAGGTGTAATAACCCTCAGATAGGTCTGATAGCTTATGATAAAGATCTAATGCTTGCTGGCCCTCAGAAGCTTTCATGAGTAAGGACATGTACAGATAACCAAAGAGTAGATTGCCTGAAGAAGAAATATATACTTTCTTAAATTCTTCTATGGCCTCTTTTTGTTCATTAAGGAGGTATGACTTAAATAAACACCTGATTGCTTCAGCTTCTTTTTTAAAGGTGTTATTAGATTGAGCTAGCTTATTAATTTCTTCAATGCCTTTCTCTACAGTGCCGTTCATACCCAAAAGATGTAAGATCCACTGATATTTGGAAGGAACGGAACCCAGCATGATGTGTAGCATGCCGAGAGATTTATAATTGGGTAGAAAGTCAGGGTGCTCTTCTTGATTTTCTTCAATGAGTTTATAGGCCTTTCTGAAATCCCAGGCAGCATCCCACTCAGCTCCCATTTTTAGATGAACAAAGGCGCTTTGAAGTCTTAACTCAGCAAGGTAGAAGTTTTTGTAAGCCGAAGAGGAGGAGAGGTCATCTATGTATTCATATCTTTCATCAAAATCATTTTTGTAATCGCTATACAAGTCCGCATCTTCCGAGAAAATAATTTTAAGGCTTTCTTGTAGATTATTGAGATATACTGTTCCTGCTGTTTTTTTAGAAAGATATGGAGCAGCATCATCAAAACGCAGAGATAAAATGAAGTGGTAGGCCCTAGCTTCGTGGCTTGAAAATGATAGGTCAGAGCCGAGCGATGGAAAATTGATGAGCAATAAAAAAAGGTAAGTTATATAACTTACCTTTTTCGTTAAAAGAATTCTGTTTTTTAAAGCCAAAATTATGCTTTTTTCTTTCTTCTTGTAGTTCTCTTAGGCTTCTCTTCCTCCAATGACTCCATGTCTACATCGGCAAGGATTCTACCTGAGTGTTCATCTATTACAATTTTCTTTTTCTCTCTGATTTCAGCGATTTTCTGCGGAGGAATAACTATGTTACATCCTTCAGCAGCACCTCTTTTCACAGTAACTACAGCCAGGCCGTTAGATAAATTAGCTCTTAGCTTCTCATAATATTTGAAGAGCTTAGGCTCAATTTTCTTTCCAGCTTTCTCTCTGTCAGTCATTAACTTTTCTTCTTCGTCTTGGCTGTCTTCGAGAATATCCTTAAGCTCTTGCTGTTTGTTATCCAAATCAGCACTACGCTCAGAGATCACTTCGTTAATGTTTTCGATTTCGACTTTTTTTCTTTCGATAGCCTCGTGTGCTTCTTTAGTTTTCTTTTCCAGAATCTGGATTTCTAACTGCTGTAGCTCTACCTCTTTGGTTATAGCATCGTACTCTCGGTTGTTACGAACATTGTTTTGCTGTTCGCTATACTTAGCAATCAGCTTTTCAGAGTCCTTAATACCGTTTTTGTTGTCTTTTATGGATTGCTCTAACTCTTCCAGTTCTGTGTTGAACCTTCCAAGTCTGGTTTTATAACCTTCTATTTCGTCTTCAAGATCCTGAACTTCATCAGGTAAATCGCCCCTTAATTTCTTTATTTCATCAAGCTTTGAATCAATGGATTGTAATTTTACGAGAGCCTCGAGTTTTTGTGCAACACTTGTGTTTTCCATGTAATCTATAAGTAGCTAATTGGATTTGTTACAGTTTCCGATAATTTGAGTGCAAAATTAGTAAATTTTTTACTTAATATCTCACATATCAAATTTTTTGTGTATACTTCACTTTCATAATGACCAATATCCGCTATGGTAATCCGGTCTTCAGCGTCAAAAAATTCGTGATATTTAAAGTCCGCTGTGACGTATAAATCAGCTCCGGACCTGATGGCATGAGGTAGTAAAAGGCTGCCTGAGCCACCGCAAACTGCTATTTTGAATATTTTGTCTTTTACAGGTTTAGTATGTCTTATACAGGTAAGTCCCATTCTATCTTTTAAATAGTTTAGACACTGAAAAGGTTCCATTTTTTCTGGAAGTTCTCCTACCATTCCTGAACCTACTTCTTGATTTTTGTTTTTCACACTGCTTAAATAGTAGGCAACTTCTTCGTAGGGGTGGGCCTGGCGTAGGGCATTTATAATCTTTCCCTCTAAAAAGGAGGGTAATATAATTTCAATTCGGTCTTCGGTAACAAACTCTTTTGTGTTACTGCTGCCAATATGAGGTTGGGCCTCTTCATTCGGTGTGAACGTGCCTGTGCCTTCTACTTTAAAACTGCAGTTATCATAGTTTCCTATGTTACCACCACCAGCCTCATGAATGGCGGTAAGTACAGCATCAGTGTTTTCTTTAGGAACGAAAGCAACAAGCTTGCTGAGTGTATCATTTTTAGGAACTAGTATTTCGGTATTGATCAAGCCTAATTTCTCACATATTTTTTTATTTACCCCTTGAGATACATTATCTAGATTAGTGTGAATGGCATAAATAGCTATGTCGTTTTTAAGGGCTTTAATCACAGTTCGCTCTATGTAATTACTGCCGGTGAGGGATTTTAATCCTTTAAATATGATAGGGTGATGGGAAACAATAAGGTTGCAATTTTTATCAATAGCCTCTTTTACTACATCTTCAGTAGTATCGAGGGTAATGAGGATATTACTCACCTCATCTTCTGCATTTCCGGTGATAAGCCTGGAGTTATCATAGCTTTCTTGATAGGCAGAAGGGGCTACTGTTTCTAAATATTGAATGATGTCTTTTATTTTCGTCATAAATGGCCAAATTTGCGGTAATTTCGGACGGTTATTTTAATTGTCCAAAGTTATGGAATTTCATAATCACATCACTGGCGCATGAGTTTTTTAACGGTACTGCTGTATCCCTTTGCTGTTTTGTATGATGCTATTACCCGTGTGCGTAACTATATGTACAATATCGGGTATAAAACATCATTCTTGTTTGAGGCTAATGTTATTTCTGTGGGTAACCTATCTGTAGGGGGCACAGGAAAAACTCCTATGGTGGAGTATCTGATCAGACTACTTACCCAGAAGAGACTGGTGACCCTAAGTAGAGGGTATGGCCGCAAGACTAAGGGCTTTTTAGTGGCTGGAAAGGATGATTCTGCCGCTACTATTGGAGATGAACCTTTTCAAATCTACAATAAGTTTAAAGATATTCACGTAACGGTGGGAGAGGAAAGGGCTATGGCTATTCCTTTTATATTGGCCGAATTTCCAGATACTGAAGTGATCTTGCTTGACGATGCTTTTCAGCACAGACCTGTAAAACCTTCTCTTAGCATTCTTCTTACAGATTATAATAGGCCTTTTTATAATGATTACCTACTGCCTGCTGGTAGGTTAAGAGAAAATAGAAAGGGAGCTGATAGAGCAGATATTATAGTGGTTACTAAATGTCCTGATGAGATAGATTATGAAGGATATGAAAATGAGATCAGAAAATATAATAATGATGCACTTATTGCATTTAGTACCGTTGCTTACGGTAAACCAATGAGGTGGAATGGGGCAGAGGAAAATGCTGAAGGAGAGGTGCTGCTGGTTAGCGGCATTGCTAACCCCGCTGGTTTGAGGAAATATGTATCAGAGAAGTATAAGCTGGTAGATGAGATCATCTATCAGGATCATTATAAATACAGAGCTTTCGACCTTGATAAAATAGTGGAGGCATTTAAGCAGGTGAAGGGCGAAAGCAAGTTTATTCTTACTACAGAAAAGGACTTTGTGAAGCTAAAGCCTCTTTTGGTTGCTAAAGGAATTGATATTCCTCTATTTTATTTACCAATAGAGACTACCTTTGTAAAAGGTGGCAGGGCATTTGATGAGACCGTGTTGAATTCAATTATCTCTTATTCTAATTAGTACTTATTAGTTAATTTTAAGCGTGCAGTTAAGATCAATATTTATTTTACTTCTTTTATTTACTGTTTCTATCCAAGGGTTTGGTCAGATAGAAATACCAGAAGAAGAACGAAAGGAAAGAGTAGGATCGGAAATTTTAGATGATTCTACCAAACAAATATATGGCCCTACCACTACTAGGTATACTTTAGAAGAAAATATTAAGTTCAACATACCTCATTATTGGACTATAGATACCTCTGTATATAATATGCATAAGTATCAGTTTACCGTAAAGGAGGATAATCTATATCAAAACCTGGGAAATATCGGAACAGCAGCTCGCCCTATTTACCCTACACTTCCTACTCAGATAGGGGCTACTTCTGGTTTTAATATTTATGACCTTTATTATAGAGGCCCTGATCAGATTCGATATTATGATACTAAATCTCCTTATTCAAATCTGGGTGTTACTTGGGGAGGTCAGGGTAGAGCGGTTACTGAGGTAACTTATGCCAGAAATATTGATGAGCGCGCAGGAATTGGCTTTGACTTCAGGGGGCTTTATATAGACAAACAGATACTCCGTGTGCGTAGAGGAGATAGAAACGTAGAAGGCACTTATTATACTGGGTACGGACATTACAAAACAAGGAATGGAAGATACCAGTTGCTAGCCAATTTCATAAGAAACAGGCATAATGTAGATGAATACGGAGGCATATTTAGAGATGATGTAACAACAAATGGCGTGGCCAACCAAGGACCAGAGGGGTACATCTATTTTGATGAAGATAAAAGGCAAACGGTGCTGGCGGCCGCTGAGACAGACGAGCTAAGAACTAATTATCATTTATATCATCAGTATCAGTTAACGAATTATTTGCAGGTATATCATCAATATGACAGGTATAAGCAGCAGAATGATTTTATTGATGATGAGTCTCAGGAAGATAGAGACCTGCGTCCGTTTGATAATTATATTGATGTAGGAGATACAGTCAATGTAAAAGATAGATCTAAGTTAGTGTACAGGCAGCATGAGCTGGGGGTAAAGGGAGATATAGGTAAAGGTTTCTATACATTATATTATAAGGCTAGAGATGTAGATTTTCAATACAAATACCTTACTGGCATAAGTAAAACTGATTACCTTGAAAATTATGCAGGATTTAACCTGCGTTTTGGCAATGATTCTATCAGTTATGTAAAGGCCTATGGTGAGTATAAATTGGGAGGAGAGTACAAAGTAGGTGGAGAAATTAGAAATAGCTGGTTTTTTGCTGAAGGATATAGCACGAAATATCTTCCAGGGTATATCCAGAGGGCCTATTTGGGGCGTCATGATGAATGGAATGAAAGTTTTGATTCACCGATATCATCACGTATATCAGCAGGTTTAAATGTAAAAGTCGGTGATTTGAGAGTGAAACCTTCAGCCGAGTATAATTTACTTACTAATTATATTTACTTTAATCAAGACACGCTGGTGGATGAAGGTGAGCAAAGGGTGCTTCCTGAGCAGGCGTCAGCCGATATTAGCATAGTGAAAGCCAAGCTGGAGCTGAATTATGATTTTGGTAAAGGATTTAATTTTAATGGGCTGGGTATTTACAGTAATGTAAGTGGCGGATCTGCAGGGGCCATTAATGTGCCGAGGTTATTTGGGAATGCACAAATTTCGTATCATGATATTTCATTTGAAGGCAACTTAGAGTGGCAAGTGGGGTTTGATGTTCATTGGCACTCAAGTTACTATGCTAATGGGTATGATCCTGTTATTATGCAATATTATACTCAGTCTTATTTTAAGGTTCCTGATTTTCCTGTGGTAGATTTCTTTGTCAATGCTAAAATCAATCGTGGGCGTTTCTTCCTGAAGTATAATAATATTGTTGAGCTATTTAGAGATAGAGGTTATTTTGCTACACCTTATTACATAGGGCAAACCAGTATTTTTGACTTTGGATTTAAATGGGCTTTTTATGATTGATGAGTCAGCTAAACAAGTGCTAGGGTTGGAATTACCCACTGACCCTCGTTGGGTTAATATCGCAGAGAAAAATATTGAGGAAATATTGATAGATCATGCTTTTTGTGAGCAGAAAGCCGCCAGCTCATGCATTTCTTTAATAATAATGTACCCTGAAAAAGAGGAGTTGGTAGATATGCTTACGCCAGTGGTGGCAGAAGAATGGAGCCATTTTGAGCGTGTAATTGAGGAGATGAAGAAGAGAGGCTATAAGCTAGGGCCACAAAGAAAAGATGAGTATGTAGCTAAGCTGATGAAGGTTGAGAAAAAAGGTGGTAGCAGAGAGCAACAATTGGTTGAAAAACTGCTCATCAATGCGCTGATAGAGGCACGCAGCTGTGAGCGTTTTAGGCTTTTATGGAAATACATTCCTGACGAAGGGCTGCAGAAGTTTTATTATGAGCTTATGGTGTCTGAAGCAGGACATTACAAAAACTTTTTAAGTCTTGCCAAAACCTATTTACCTGAAGATGTGGTGACGAAAAGGTGGAAGGAGATATTAGTTTCAGAGGCTGAAATTCTTAAAACCCTTGAAGTGAGAGGAGATAGAATGCATTAATCTTTTATTTATTGATTAATGCATCTTATTTATTATTAAATATCAGGTCTTTTGTTTCTTCTTTTTAGCAGCAGGGAATAATATATTATTTAATATTAGCCTATATCCTGGTGAATTGGGGTGCAGGTTAAGATCAGTAGGTTCTTCATTTACCAGGTGCTGATAATCTTCTGGGTCATGCCCGCCATAAAAAGTCCAGAAGCCCTTTCCATACACTCCATGCATATATTTTACTTCGCTTATGGTTTTATTCTCACCCATGATCACCACATCACTTTTTATAAGTTTATTTTTATAAGCAGTAGTTTGCCCATAGAATCCTTTGATTACCCTCGTGTGATTTTGGGTAAGCATAGTGGGTATGGGATCCCACTTAGCAGAAAATTCAAAAAGGTTAAAATAGTCATTCTCTTCTCTTAGTCCTCTTTCCGTAGGCTGATTATCTATGCTTGAAAACTCATACTCATATGGATTATTGGAGATTTTGAAGTTTTCAAAAGCAAACGTTTTTGAAAAGTCTAGTTTACTTTGAGCAGCAGGGTCAGCAGCGTCTCCGTCGAACATTCTATCTACAATATCTAAACCGTCGGCGGCCAGCGCTATATCATAGGTATCAGTGGCAGAGCACATGGCAAATAAGAAGCCACCACCACTTACAAAGTCTTTTATTTTTTTGGCTACAGCCAGTTTCAGGTGAGTCACTTTGCTAAAGCCGTGCTTACGAGCAGATTCTTCAAATTCGCGCTGTTGCTCAATATACCATGGCATATTTTTAAAGGACCTGTAAAACTTGCCATATTGCCCGGTAAAATCTTCGTGATGAAGGTGCAGCCAGTCGTAGGTAGCTAGCTTGTCACTCAGTACTTCGTCATCAAAAACAACATCATAAGGTATTTCAGCATAGGTGAGCACCAGTGTTACGGCATCATCCCAGGGTTGCTTACTCTTAGGGCTGTAAACTGCTATTTTAGGAAACTTTTCCAACTTCATCACATCTGTGTTAGATGATGGGCTCGCGATCTCTTCAATTATCTGATTAGACTGAGCATCACTAATCACTTCATAGCTAACTCCTCTTATAATAAGCTCGTTTTCAAACTTTTGGTAATACTTACACATAAAGCTGCCCCCTTTGTAGTTGAGCAGCCAGTCTACTTCTATTTTATTTTCTAATATCCAGTAGGCTATTCCATAGGCTTTTAGATGGTTAGTCTGCTTAGAATCCATAGGAATAAAAATATAGCTGGCATAAGCCTGCGAACAGATAAGTATGATAATAACCGTAGTAAGTACCTTCTTCATATTACTTTTTTCTGAATCAGAGATTTTGCTAAAGTGAGTGTTTAATTGTTTAACATCAATTTTTCAGCGGTTTATTTAACCGATAAAATGCTTTTTCAACTAATCAGGTAATTTATAAATGTATCAACGAAAGAATTAATTACTTTAGTTTCACTAAAATCGATTTTAATGGACCTACAGGAAAACATCAGAGAAGGCTTAAGATCCGTAAATGCCAACTTGCTTCGTACTATCCTTACAGCACTTATTGTATCTATTGGTATTACCAGCTTGGTGGGCATACTCACAGCGGTAGATGGAATAGAGGCTTCTGTAAAAGATAGCCTGTCAGAGCTGGGTGTAAATACGTTTGATATTTACTCTAAAAGAAATCGTGAGGGAAGGAGTGAAGGCAGGCTGGAGAAATCGGCTCCTCCGCTTAAACTTAAAGAGGTGATTAGATTTATTGATAATTACAAGTACCCGGCAAGCGTTAGCGTATCTACTTATGTTACTAGTGTGGCCGAGTTAAAGCATGGTTCAAAAAAAAGTAATCCGAATGTAGGAGTTTTAGGAGCTAATGATGAATATGTAGCTCTTGAAGGGCTAAATATAGAAAAAGGAAGGAATTTTTCTTCTATTGAAATTCAATACGGAAGCAATGTAGCCATTATTGGTCAGGATGTGGTTTCAGCTGTTTATGAAGAGAACCAAGAGCCAGTAAATAGTGAGATCTCCTTTTTAGGAAGTAAATATAGAGTAATAGGTGTACTAGAAGAAAAAGGGCAGATAGGTGGAGGTGGCGGACCTGATAATTCTGTTATTGTACCTTTGATTAATGCGAGTAGGCTGGGTGCTGACCGTGATTTGAGGTATAGCATAACTGTAGGCATTAATAATCCTAATGAGATGGAGCTTGCCATGGGAGAGGCCACAGGGCTCATGAGAAAGATAAGGCAAGATCAACTGGGTGACCCTAATTCTTTTGAAATAGATAAAAGTGAATCTCTAGCCGATACTATGGGTGAAATTACGGGAATATTGAGGTTGGCCGGCTTTGTAATAGGCTTTATTACATTATTGGGAGCGTGCATCGCCTTGATGAATATTATGATGGTATCAGTAACCGAGAGGACACGAGAAGTAGGAGTGAGAAAGGCTTTAGGAGCTACTCCATTGCGTATTAGGCAGCAGTTTATTATAGAAGCCATTGTGGTCTGCCTGCTGGGAGGTGTTGGTGGTGTAATATTAGGAGTTGGGATAGGTAATCTCTTCGCAATGATATTAGGAATAGATGGTTTTGTAATGCCATGGTTATGGACAGGAGTAGGTTTGGGCGTTTGTATCGTAGTTGGTCTTATTTCTGGTTATTATCCTGCTAACAAGGCATCACGATTGGATCCTATTGAATCTCTGAGATTTGAGTAAAATCAGTTTTTTGTAATATGATCAATAATGCCTTTGATGTTACGGGCTCCTTGAGAGGTATAGTTATCAAAAATGGTAACATTATATTTCTCAAAGGCATGTAGGTTTTCTGCTTCTTTTTTACTCACTAATACCTGATGTTTTGCAATTTTTTTACGCCCAAAACCAGGTGATTTTAAAAGATCTAAAAGCTTCATCTTCACCCATTGGTCATTCACATAATACTGAAATACTATTACACTATCAAAATGGATGAGGTTATGGATGTGTAGGTTTTGTTGTGTTTGAATGTCGCCTTCAAAAGTAGGGGTTAATAGTTCATATCCTTCAGCAAAAAGCTGAGCTTTTAAAGAAGCTACCTCATCGGCATCTAGTTTGTCATAAATCAGATATATGCTTTTTTGGTTTTTAACAATGCCGTTAGTCCCTTTTAAATTTTTGCTAGTTGGTTCTTGTTGTGTAAACTCTTCTCTTATGATGCCCTTAAAGTCTTCTAGAGGAATTTCTAGTATTTCAGCGTCAGCTGACGAAAGATCTCTTTTTATATTTTGGATAAAGTCTTTATGCCTGTCTTCTGAGTCGTTCTGATAAGGCGAGATCCAGATTAGTCTGGAAAAAAGGTTTTTATCTTTCAGTTTAGTGCTTTTTTCTGCAGCTATCTGGTTTTGTAAATCGATGATAGACTTGTCGCTGCCCTGAGGTATTTCACCATAGCTTTCACCCACCAAGTGTATGGATACCGAGCAAGCTTCCATCTGATCATGTACCGTGTTTTTAAAGGTGTTGATTTCTTTTGGTAATGAGAATTCAGGATACACAGTATATCCACTTTTTAATAGTTCTCTTTTAATGATATTTCTTTGAATACTTAGCTCTTGATTGGTTTCAGCCAGATAGATAGCTTTTCCTGTAGATAGGTTAGTGTTGATGGTTTTGCTACGTTCCGTGAAATTGAGGCTTTCAGCAATTTCATAGGCCAAATCGGTTAAATTAAGCCAGTCATCATCTTGCAGCTCTATAAATTCAGCACCCTGCCGAGTATTTGCTTTGGTGTTAATAGGTTGATTATATAAAGAGAATGATGGATAGGGTTCCAGGAAATCAGGTATAAGTTTGGATTGTAAAGGTGATTTAATGACTTTAAAAAGTTTTACATATCCTTTGCTCTGATTGAAAAGATTAAACCTTTGAAGTAGTTCTATACTCTTATCTTCCCTCAGAAAATGATCAGATAGTATTGGGATCAATACTTTTGCAGAGTTAAGTTCGTCTAATAAGATCTCTCCAACTTCTCCTCTTTGAATAAAAGGCTTTTTGCCTAATAGTTTCACCATCACCTTTTCCAGCACAGACTGAAAGTCTTCCACCCAACCTTTAACATTTTTATGGTTAGTATCGGCGGACTCCCTATAAAGAAGAAGGATATCAATTTCATTCAACATTTCTAAAAATTAATCGCTTTGATTTAAATATCCTATTGACTCCTATCAGATGTGATTAAAAAAGGCAAGTTTATGCGCAAGTTAATATTAATTGGTATTAATTGATGAAAAATGCTTCCTGAAATTCCATGTTATGCATTTATTGCCGTATTACGCTTACCAACATGGCCTCAAGAGTAATTAAAGGTACAAATTGATAGAAATAGTTATTTTTGTCCTGAAAGAATTGTAATTTATATAGACATTCCAAATTTGAAGTTTGCAAGTATGAGTAAAGTATTAGTGCAGTTTAAGCTTTTTATGTTCTTTTTAATATGTACTTCCGTTTCAGTGATGGCACAGAGTACAGATAAAAAAGTAGCTGATGCTGATCGGTATTTTAAAATTAGAAATTATGAGGCGGCCCTACCTTTATATAAAGAGGCCATAGAAAATGGAGTGAATGATCCCATTGTTTATTATAGAACGGCTGTAAGTTATGAAAACGCTAATAATATCAATGAGCAGATAAAGAGCATTCCTTATTTTGAAAAAGCCTTGGCTACAGGAAGTGATCAGCTACCTACAGAAGTCTATTTTGATCTTGCCAATGCTTACATGAAAGATGAAAATGTAGAGAAAGCAATAGAGACTTACGGAAAATATAAAGAGAAGGTAAAAGGAAATACTTCAGATTTAAAGAAGGCGGAAAGAGCTCTGGAAATTGCAGATAATGCTTTGGCGATGATGTCTAGTCCTAAAGATATTCAGATATATAACTTTGGCTCAGTAGTTAATTCAGAGTACACAGAATATAATCCTGTAGTGTCTGCTGACGAAAGTGTAATGGCTTTTACGGCTTTACGTCCTAATACTGGTAAAACCCGATCTGGCGATAAGTTTATTGAGCAGATCTATATATCGTATAACAGTTCGGGGGTTTGGTCACAACCTAAGCTGGTAAGTATATCTAGCGATTACAACGTAGGTACTGCGGGAATTTCAGCTGACGGACAGCGAATGTTAATTTTTATTGGTGGATCGGCCGATCCTGGAAATATTTACTCTATTGATAAATCTGGAGATAGTTGGTCTAACCCTGCTACTCTTGGCAGAAATATTAATAGCCGTTCTTTAGAAACTACAGCTAGTATTACTCCTGATGGAAAAACGATCTACTTTGCTAGTGATAGGCCTGGAGGCTACGGAGGGCTTGATATTTATAAAGCTACATTAGGTGATAATGGAGAATGGGGAGCCCCTGTTAATCTTGGTCCGGAAGTAAATAGTAAGTACAATGAAGATGCTCCGTTCATTCACCCTGACCAATGGACTTTGTTTTTTACTTCTGATGGTCATAACACCATGGGGGGACGAGATATTTTTGTTACACGCCTATTTAACGATGAGTGGACTGCGCCTGAAAATATGGGCTATCCTATTAATACCACAGCCAATGATAACTATTTTACGCTTACGGCAGATGGTAGAAAAGGCTATTTTTCTTCTGATAGAAAAGGAGGTGCTGGTGGTCAGGATATTTATTCTATAGATATGCCTGAAGAGGAAGCTAATATTCCTTTAACCATGGTAAAAGGAAAAATATTGAATGGAGAGACTGGAGAGGCTATGCCTACAAAGATTTATATTATTGATGTAGAGTCAGGTAAAAAACTGGATTTTGTGTACCAACCAGATCCTAAAACAGGTAATTATCTCATTATATTGCCACCGGCCAAAAACTATGATATGATTATAGAATCAGAGGGATTTTTACCCTACACTCTAAATATAAATGTGCCAGGGCAGACATATTTCTATGAGCTTTATCAGAAAATATTATTGAATACTATTAAACAGTTCGATGTAGTGGTAGGGCAGCAAGTTGAAGTGAAAAATGCCTTTTATGATACGCATGAAGCGGCTGTAACTGACGTTCGGAAAACACACGAAGCGGCGTTGGTTAAAAATGATAGCATTGATATTTATGATTTAATGAATGATCTAATTGCTGCCGATGATCAGGCTGGAATAGATTATTTGGTCAGTCTCATTAATATGAAAAATCCTGTTGATGATGTAAGCTTTGATGAAAGTAGTATCACAGAGGCTGCATCCAGAGTCTATTATTATGATGAAAGTGATGAAAGTAAGTTTGAGCAGAAAAATGTGGATGGAAAAACTATATTTTCCTTACCTACATTCTATGTTACAGAAGAAGCTAAGAAACAGAAGAATATGAATAAAAACAGAGCCACCACCTATGATCAGGCTCTGTTAAATAAAAAAGTTAAGGTTTATTTCGATGTAGCTAAAAGTGATTTGAAAGAGTCATATTATGAAGAATTAAATAGCATACTTCAGACGCTAGAAAAACATCCTGAGCTAGGTATTCAGATATCTGGATATGCTTCTGCTGAAGGAGATAAGGATTTTAACCGAGAGCTTTCTAACAAAAGAGCTATAGAAGTATTAGATTATATCAATAGAAAAGGTATAGTTAGAAGAAGGATTATAGCGCGTGGACAAGGCGTAACAAAAGACGAAAATGGCTCTAAAGAAGAAAGTAGAAGGGTGGAGGTGCAATTTGTAGATCTTAACGAACACGGTAGAGTGGTGCCTCAATAATTGACTTTAAATGATAATATGTAGAAGGAGCTGCTCAAATGACAGCTCCTTTTTTTATGCTTTATATTGATTGTGGTATGAGCAAAGAAGAGTCTCCGTAGCTCAAAAATCTATAATCATTATCAAGAGCCTGCTGATATACTTCTCTCCATTGGGCGCCAATGAAGGCGGCAACTAATAGTACCAATGTAGAACCTGGTAGATGATAATTGGTAACCAGACCCTTTACTACTTTAAAGTTGTATCCGGGAAAGATGAATATTTCCGTGTGACCTGTAATTTCCTGTACACCCTCTTCTTTCATCTTATGTTTTATGGCTGTGAGAGCTTCTTTTGTAGTAGGCAGCTCTGCGTCAGTGTACTTATATGGAAATAGCTTGGCAATAGTAAAATCGGCATTTTTTTCTTTAATGAGCTTCACGCCATACCAGTACAGACTTTCCAGCGTTCTCATAGAAGTGGTACCAACTGCTATTACCTTGGGGTTGTTTAGTAAAGACTGTATATTTTCAAGCTTTACAATTACCTGTTCAGAATGCATAGGATGGTTCAGCACATTTTCTTCTTTTATTGGCTGAAAAGTGCCAGCGCTTACATGCAGTGTGAGATAGTTTAGGGTTACGCCTTTATCTTTGAGTTTATCCACCACGGCATCACTAAAATGCAGGCCTGCAGTAGGTGCAGCTACAGCTCCTTCAGCATGAGAATATATGGTCTGGTAACGCTCTTTATCTTCCTTACTTACATCCCTATCAATGTAAGGAGGCAGCGGGATTTTACCTGCAGCTTCTACTATCTCCACAAAATGATTTGCCGTAGACCATTTGAGTCTGATAATCTGTTTCTCTCTATCAGCAATTTCTGCAGTAAGTGTTACAGGCTTGTCATTAATAAGCAATGATAATTGCAGAGATTGGTGATCTTTCCACTTTTTGAAATTACCCACCATACAGCACCATTCGCATTCATGCGCTACCAGCATGGCTTTAGCAATGTCATTGGTGGGGGAATGGGGCTCTAGGAGGAAGACTTCTATACTGGCTCCGGTGTCTTTTTTGAAATGTAAGCGAGCAGGAATTACCCGGGTGTCATTAAAAAAGAGGTTAGCATCATCAGGTAAATAATCATCTAAATGAAAAAATTGTGTATGATTAATGTTTCCTTCGTTATATACCAATAGTTTGGAATTCATACGCTCAGCTAATGGATGCTTAGCAATTTTCTCCTTAGGGAGGTCATAGTTATAATCACTTAATCTTATCTGTTGGTCTACCTTGTTGCTCATTTGGCAAATATACTTGGCATCTGTTGATTAAATAGGATAAAACTTCCAAATTGTGGCCGAAATAAGAGATTTAGATATGAGCGTGAATACATCTTACCAAAAATATACCCTTAATTTTAAATTTGATGCAGGAACTTCAAGAGGGGTTTTAAAGACAAAGGATACTTTTTTTATTAAAATATGGGATGGTAATGATCCTGAAAAATTTGGCTTGGGAGAATGTGGGCCGCTAAAAGGATTAAGTGTGGATGATCGCCCTGATTTAGAAGAAAGAATTTCGAAAATCCTAAATTTACTCACAGAAAAAGAATCTCTTCCAGAAAATAAAGAGGAAGCATACAAACTGGCCAATGAGTTGGCAGGAGAGGACTTTCCCTCCATAAGATTTGCACTGGAAACAGCCTTTTTAGATCTATTAAATGGAGGAGAAAGGCAGCTCTTTTCTAATGATTTTGTGTTCAAAAAAGAGCCTATTCCTATCAATGGATTGATCTGGATGGGAGAAATGGATTTTATGAAATCTCAAGTAGATAAAAAAATAGAGGAGGGGTATAGCTGCATAAAGCTTAAGATAGGAGCTATTGATTTTGAAAAGGAAATTGAGCTTCTGTCTTATATCAGAAGTAAAGATGCTGAGTGTGTATTGAGAGTAGATGCTAACGGCGGCTTTTCCCCTGAGGAGGCAATGCAGAAATTGGAGAGATTGGCAGAACTGAAACTTCATTCTATAGAGCAGCCCATAAAACAGCATCAGTGGAAAGATATGAGTCGGTTATGTGGTGCTTCGCCCATCCCTATAGCATTAGATGAGGAGCTTATTGGTGTTTACTCTAGGGCCGATAAAATAGAGCTATTAGAAGAGCTTAAACCACAATATATTATTCTGAAGCCAACCTTACTCGGAGGCTTGGAGTCATGCCTGGAATGGGTGTCTTTGGCTGAACCAAGAGGGATTGGCTGGTGGCTAACCTCGGCATTGGAATCCAATATTGGATTAAATGCCATTTCGCAATTTGCCGCTGAGCTACAAGCTCCGGGACATCAGGGACTGGGAACAGGTAAGCTGTATCATAATAATATTGATTCTCCATTAGAGGTGGTAGGTGATTTTATTCGTTATAACTCTCAACTTAAATGGGATTTGAGTGCGCTTCAACTTTAAAGGAAAAATATAAAGAAGTTTCTTCAATCAGATTGATCTTTAAGTGTATTGAATTTGACAATCAATCTGTTAAGTATTGGTAGGATGAAGTATTACTCATGACTTTTTTGTAGGTCATGAGCAATACTTTTTTAGTTATTTAGGAGAAAGCCGACCTATTCCTTTAGCCTCTTAAAATAGTCATTAGATGCTTCTTTTACTTTTGGAGATAGTAAGAGAGCCCCAATCATTGTGGGTATAGCCATAAGTGCAAAAGCGGAGTCTATAATACTGATAATAGTGTCTAGCGATGAAATAGCCCCAAAAATAATCGTGGATACGTAGAAGTAATTATAATAATGCTGTCTTTCTGCCCCTATAAGGTAACCTAAACATTTGGAGCCGTAATAGGAATAAGAGAATAGTGACGTTATGGAGAATATCAGGATACAAACCATCAAGATATAATGTCCCACTCCCGGAATGGCTGTTTCAAAGGCTTTCGCTGTAAGTGATACGCCGTCATTATCTGTTGTTTTCCATACTCCAGTTATTAAAATGGCTAGTGCAGTGAGGGTACATACTACAATGGTATCAATAAATGGCCCGAGCATCGCGACTAGCCCCTCTCTGACTGGTTCTTTTGTCTTGGCCGCCCCATGTGCCATAGGTGCTGTACCTATACCTGCTTCGTTAGAAAAGGCAGCTCTACGTGCAGCTAAGATTATCAAGCCTCCAAGCATACCTCCGAAAATAGGATCACCATCAAATTTGTCTGCAGTGAAATTGTAATTTTCTGCTGTAAAAGCATTTGAAACGATCAGCTTTAAGTATTCTGGTATTTCAGAAGCATTAACCAGCAAAATTCCAATCACTGATATAAAATACACCACTACCATTAGCGGAACCATCTTGCCGGCTACTTTTCCTATTCGCTTTATTCCTCCAAATATTACCAGTGATACAAAGAGCAGAATGGCTATACCTATGTAAAGATCGGTGCTGTTAAATTTAAGTGTTCCAGAGGTGATTTCAGTGCCTTTGACTCCGTTTGGGATGAATAAAATATCTTGTAATGCCTGAGTTAATTGATTGGCTTGAAAGATAGGAAGGCAACCAATTAGTCCGAAAATAGAGAACATAACTGCCAGTGGCTTCCAGGATTTTCCTAGTCCTTCATCAATGAAGTACATTGGCCCTCCCTGTATTTTTCCTGCCGAATCTTTGCCCCTATAAAGTATGGCCAAGGTACAAGTGAAAAACTTGGTAGCCATACCAACAAAAGCACTCACCCACATCCAGAAAATGGCTCCCGGGCCGCCAACAGTAATAGCTACTGCCACACCGCTAATATTTCCCATGCCTACAGTGGCTGCAAGAGCAGTGGAAAGTGCTTCATAGTGGCTAATCTGGCCAGGATCATTTGGGTCATCATACTTGCCCCTTAATACATTAACGGCATGTAAAAAGTATTTGAAGGGCAAAAATCTTGAGTAAATCAGAAAATAAAGACCTCCTCCCATCAGAAGAAAGAGCAAAGGAGTTCCCCAGATCCATTTTGCAAATTGGACGGGATAAATTTCTATGTATTTCAAAGTTATGGTATTTCGTAAATCACTAATATAGAAAATTTTCAGTCTTTTCTGTTTTTAATCTATTAAATGAAGTCTACCCATAGAGGCACCCATTAGGCTGCCTAGCTGATAAAGCAGTCTAGCACCAACATTGGCATCCCATTCATCTTCTCCGGGAGATACTTCATTGAGGTCAAAGCCGATAATCGCTCTGCCTGATCTCACTATTTCTTTAATTAAGTGAATTACTTCATTATATTCCAATCCCCCAGGTACAGGTGTGCCCGTATTAGGGCAGAGCTTCGGATCTAGTCCATCAATATCAAAGCTAATATAAACAAGCTCAGGCAGCTGGTTTATAATTTCTTTGCATATGGTGTGCCAGGCTACTCCTTCAAAAAGAGCTCTTTTTATATCTTCGTCATAGTAGGTTAATACCCTTCCATTGGAATTATTAATAAAGGCCGCTTCTTCTTCACACAAGTCTCTTACTCCTACCTGCACTAGTCTGGTGATATTAGGATTTTTAAGTACGTTATACATAATTGAAGCATGTGAATAGTTGAAGTCCTCATAAGAGGCCCTCAAGTCTGCATGAGCATCAAATTGTAGTACAGCAAAAGATCCGAATTTCTCTGTTAAGGCATTAATATACCCTAGCGGAGTGCTATGATCTCCTCCTAACAGAGCTACCATTTTACCTGCGTTAAGGTATGCGGTGGCTTGCGACTTAATGAAAATATTTACCTTTTCACATATTTCGTTAATGGCATTAGGGATAATTTTTAAATTATCGGTAATCCATTCTTCTTCATTGCTTTCGAGCCACTGTATATATTTCATGGCCAAGTCTCTGTACTTTCTGTTCTCCTCCTCAAATCCTTCAGCCACTGGTAATAGATGCATTCCCATTTTCCAGGCGTCTGGTATGTCTCTTAAAAAAAGATCTACCTGAGTAGATGCTTCTAAAATAGCTTTAGGAGCATCTGCCGTACCTGCCTTGTAAGATACTGTTACCTCCCAAGGAGCAGGTATAATTATTAACTCAGAGTGTTCCATACCAAACGGTAGCCCATAAAGACTACCGGGAACGCTGGGGCCATTAGGATCAAACTTGGCTATTATTTCTTCTTTACTAACCATAAGGTTGCAAAAAAAAATAATATTAATGACTTTGTACTGACTAAAGCAGATTAAAAGTTCAGAAGATCAGGGTATTGGTAAGAAATTAGCTCTCCTGTGCCCTCTGAGACTAATGACCAATCATCAAAGTCAAATTCAATTCTTACTACTCCGCAAGTAGTCATGTTACCTATTTCCTCTTTGGTAATATATTCTGCCAGGTAGCTGATAGAAGGGTTATGTCCCGTTAAGATAACATTAGACCATTCATTTTTAAATTGATTGATCACCTGAAGCAAAGTCCTTGTAGAAGCTTCGTAAATCTCAGGATTATGGTGTATCTTACTTGTATCATATTTTATTTGCTCTGCAATGAGAGAGGCGGTAGCATGAGCTCTAAGTGCCGGACTAGATATAATGATATCAGGGCGTACATTTTGATGTTCCAGGTTCATGCCCATACGGGTAGCATTCTGTAAACCAACAGAGTCGAGCTCTCGCTCACTGTCTGGTTGATTATTTTGCCTGTCCAAAGCTTTGGCATGACGGATAAGAAATAAAGTCTTACTCATAACTTTTGTAAAAATAGAGTTGTTAATTTGCCATTCATAATCTAATCTAGCAAATGTCAGCTCGATTATGTAATTACCACAAAAATTTTATCTTTATAAAAAATATAGATATTTGAATTAGGCAACGAGTATTAACGGAGTTATATGGCGAAGAATTTAGTAATAGTAGAGTCACCAGCAAAAGCGAAAACAATAGAAGGCTATTTAGGCAAAGATTATAAAGTAACTTCGAGTTACGGCCATGTGAGAGATCTGCCTAAAGGCGATAAGGCTATTGATAAGGAAAACGGGTTTAAACCTACTTATGAAATTACGGCCGATAAGAAGTCCGTTATTAAGGAGTTGATGAAATTAGCGAAGGATTCTGAGACAATCTTCCTCGCGAGTGATGATGACCGTGAAGGAGAGGCCATTTCCTGGCATTTAAAAGAAGCTCTAAACCTGGATGATTCTAAAACAAGAAGAATCGTTTTTAGAGAGATTACTAAAAATGCCATTGAAAACGCTATAAAAACACCAAGAGGTATCGATATAGACTTGGTAAATGCTCAGCAAGCACGTAGGGTGCTGGATAGACTTGTGGGGTTTGAGCTTTCGCCTATCTTATGGAAAAAAATAAAGACAGGTCTTTCTGCCGGTAGGGTACAGTCTGTGGCTGTAAGATTAGTGGTGGAAAGAGAACGTGAGATAGATAAATTTGAGCCTAAATCAAGCTTTAGAATAACAGCTATTTTTGATTTGGGCAATAAAAAGGAGCTGCATGCAGACCTTGCCCATAGGTTTGACACCGAAGAGGAAGCTACAGCCTTTTTAGAAGCCTGCAAAGAAGCTGAGTTCTCTATTACTGATCTTCAGAAAAAACCATCTAAGAAATCTCCTGCACCGCCATTTACAACCTCTACTTTACAGCAGGAAGCCAGTAGAAAATTAGGCTTTTCTGTTTCTCAAACCATGACTATTGCTCAAAAGCTTTATGAGTCTGGGATGATATCTTATATGAGAACAGACTCTGTAAACTTATCAGATGAGGCAGTTAACGGTGCTGTGGCTGAAATTAAAGCTGAATTTGGAGAGAAGTACGTTAAGGTAAGGAAATATAAAACCAAGTCATCGTCTGCTCAGGAGGCTCACGAAGCTATCAGGCCTACCAATTTTGCTGTTTTAAAGCCGTCGGTAGATCGTAACGGTCTTCGCTTATATGAGTTGATCTGGAAAAGAGCTATCGCCTCTCAAATGGCTGATGCAGAAATAGAAAAAACAACCGCTACGATTGGCATTTCTACTGTTCCTCAGCACCTTACTGCTACTGGTGAAGTGATTAAATTTGATGGATTCCTCTCTGTTTATTTGGAGTCAACTGATGATGAGGATGATGCCGAAGACCAAAAAGGAATGCTACCTCCGTTAGAAATAGGGCAGAAGTTAGAGCTAGATGAAATGAAAGCGAGGCAAGGTTTTAGTAGGCCTCCTGCCAGATATACAGAAGCCAGCTTGGTGAAGAAATTGGAAGAAATGGGGATAGGAAGACCTTCTACTTATGCGCCTACTATTTCTACAGTGCAGAAGAGAAACTATGTGGTAAAGGAATTTAGAGAAGGTAAGGAAAGAGAATACGCTGTAGTTCGATTAAAAAACAAAGAGATTAAAGCTACTAAGCTTACTGAGGTTACTGGTACCGAAAAAAATAAGCTTTTCCCTACCAATGTGGCCATGGTGGTTACTGATTTTCTAGTGGATCATTTTCCCAATGTAACTAATTATAGCTTTACGGCAGAGGTAGAAAAACTATTTGACGAAATAGCTCATGGCAAGAAGGAGTGGGATAAGATGATAGAGGATTTCTATTCTGAATTCCATTCGAAAGTAGAGGATACTGAGAATATAGAACGATCTGCTGTGCCGAAATCCAGAGAGCTCGGTGTAGACCCTAAAACTGGTAAGAAAGTTATTGCTCGTTTAGGTAGATTTGGTCCTTTGGCCCAGCTAGGCGATGAGGAAGATGAAAAACCTCAATATGCCAGCCTGAGAAGTGGGCAGTTTATAGAGAGTATTACACTAGAAGAGGCTCTTGAATTATTCAAGCTACCAAGAGATTTAGGTGAGTTTGAGGAGAAAAATGTTCAGGCCAATATAGGTAGATTTGGCCCTTACGTAAGGCACGATAATAAATTTGTTTCTATACCTAAAGGCGAAGATCCATATGCCATAGAGCTAGATAGAGCGATAGAGCTTATTAAAGCGAAGAGAGAAGCCGATGCGAACAAATTCATTAAATCATTTGAAGAAAATGAAGATGTGCAAGTGCTTAATGGAAGATTTGGTCCTTATATCAAAATAGGTCGTAAAAACGTTAAAATTCCTAAAGATAAAGATCCAAAAGAGCTTACGCTGGAAGAGTGCCTGGAATTAGCAGAAAAGGCGCCGGCAAAAAAGGGAAAGGCAAAGAAAAAGACGAAATAAAAAATGTCTCGTAAGCCCAAGGTAGTGGTACTTACTGGCGCTGGTATTAGTGCTGAGAGCGGCATTCCTACTTTTAGGGATGCCGACGGATTATGGGAGGGGCATGATGTTATGGAGGTGGCCTCTCCTCAAGGATGGAAAAAGAATAGAGAGCTGGTGCTTGATTTTTACAACCAAAGGCGAAAAGCGGCCCTTCATGTTAAACCTAATGAAGGGCATATGGCACTGGTGCGAATGGAAGAGCATTTCGATGTGACCATTATAACTCAAAATATTGATAACCTTCACGAAAAAGCAGGCTCATCTAAAGTTCTTCACCTACACGGTCAGCTTTTTCAATCACGCAGTACGTTAGACGAAAACCTTGTTTATGACATGGATCATTGGGAACTAAAGGTTGGGGATAAGTGTGAAAAAGGCTCACAACTAAGGCCTAATGTGGTTTGGTTTGGAGAAATGGTTCCCATGATGGAGCAGGCTACCAAAGAAACATATGAGGCAGACTATTTTATTGTAGTAGGTACATCACTGTATGTTTATCCTGCAGCGGGCTTACTCGATTTAGTAGATGAGTCTATTCCTAAATTTATTGTTGATCGAAAAATCCCTTCAGTACAAAGAAAACCAAATTTATTTCTATTTGAAGAGTCTGCTTCTTCTGGAGTAGAACGGGTGAGACAACAGCTTGTATCTCAGTATATTTAGTTTATTTGTGGTTATATTTTTTTTCTTAATATTGGAGTTTTTCTTGATTAATAGGAAAAAAACCAGTAATATCATTAAACTAACCAACCTACTCAACCTAAACTAAAATTAATAAGCTGTTAAATTTACTTTCAAGTTTTTATGAGAAAGTTTCCCAAGTTTATAGAAACTACTGATAGAGAAATATTGGATATAGACCAATATCGTAAGGGCAGGTTTAAGATTCTTACAAATAATGGATTGATTATTTACGATATCCATGATGGGCAATTTTACAAACGTGTGACTTCCGAAAAAGAAAACAAAGATGTGGAGGTAGCTTTAGAAATGAAGCCACGGTTTCCTGATTTATACAGAGACTGGTTGGCTAGCTATAGACATAGATATCCGCATGAAGATAACTAATTGGCAAGCTTATTTAGAAAGCGTCTGTACTTTTTAGTGTCATAATTTTTCATTCCCACTTCTTTAGCCACAATTTCACCTTCTGGCGAAATAACTAATGTTGTAGGGATAGAATTTGGTCTATATATCTCAGGTATTCGTCTGCCCAAGGGCGTGTATGCAGGAAAGGTGTATCCGAAATGTTTTAGGTAGCTTTTAACCTTGCTTTCAGAGTCTAAAGCTAGCATTATAAAAGTTACTTTATTACTTTCGGAAAAGTCTTTGTATAGATTTTCTATGCCAGGCATCTCTGCTTTGCAAGGTGGGCACCACGTGGCCCATATGTTCATAAAGATGACTTTGCCTTTTAGTTCAGAAAAATGCAGTGTATCTCCTTGAGTAGATTTTAAGGTTAGGTTATAATCTATTTTTTCTTTGGCTACATACTCTGTGTTAGCATCAAATGCTCCGGTAAGCAAAAGACCTTTTTGTAGAAATACAGCAACCTCTTTATACCATCCGGTGAAATAGAGTACACCGATAATAATTATGATTAAAAGCCATTCGCTGAGCTGTTTTTTCATGTTTTATAAGCCTAAATTTACAACAAAGTTATGGTTGCATAGATCAATCTATAATCATAACACCTTTTAAATTAAAAGAATTTATATTAAAACATCTTGCTGGCAATTGGAATAGCACTATGTGTATAACTTTTGACTGGCAGGTCCGTCAGGTACATCAATATTTCATAAATTTGCAGGCTTCAAAATCGAATAACCTTTAAATATTTAAAATGGATAAGAATATCTCAATCATCGCTCAGGAGCAAGGAGTGAGTGAAAAGCAGGTGGTTTCAGTAGTTGATCTGCTGGATGAAGGGGCTACCATTCCCTTTATTTCCAGGTATAGGAAAGAAATGACTGGTAGCTTAGATGAAGTAGCTATTACTTCCATCAGAGACAGGGTAGAGCAGCTTAGAGATCTGGATAAGAGGAGGGAGGCAATCTTAAAATCAATAGAAAAACAAGAGAAGCTGACCCCTGAGCTAGAGAAAGCCATTAACATGGCTGAAACTATGGCTGAGTTGGAAGATATTTATTTACCATATAAGCCTAAGAGAAAAACCAGAGCTACTAAGGCCAAGGAAAAAGGTTTAGAGCCATTGGCAGAGCGTATTTTTAAGCAGGAAGATTTTGATCTGGAAGCATATGCTGCGGAATATGTGAGCGAAGAAAAAGAAGTGGCTAGCCTGGAAGAAGCATTACAGGGAGCTAGAGATATAATTGCTGAGTGGATCAACGAAGATCAGGAAGTGCGTAAAAGCATGCGTCAGCTGTTTGAAAATGATGCCGTAATTGTTTCAAGAGTTATTAAAGGAAAAGAGCAGGAGGGGCAGAAATATAAGGATTATTTTGAGTGGGATGAGCCTATTTCTAAAACTCCTAGTCATAGGCTGTTGGCCATGAGGAGAGGGGAGAAGGAAATGATTCTGACACTGGATATTGCTCCTGATGATGAGCCTGCTCATCAGATTCTGAAAAGGAACTTTGTAGAAGGTACTAATGAAGCTAGTAAGCAAGTAGAAATGGCTGCTGAAGATTGTTATAAGAGGCTATTGAAACCTTCAATGGAAACGGAAATCCGTATTAACTCTAAAAACAAGGCAGATGAAGAGGCTATAAGAGTATTTTCTGATAACCTTCGTCAGCTATTATTGGCAGCTCCACTGGGGCAAAAGAATGTGCTGGCCTTAGATCCAGGCTTTAGAACGGGTTGTAAAGTAGTAGTTATGAACAAGCAAGGTAAATTGCTTCATAATGATGCTATCTTCCCCAATGAACCTCAAAAAAGAGTAGCCGAATCGGGAGCTTTAGTGAAATATCTTTGTGAGCAGTACGACGTGGAGGCTATAGCCATTGGTAATGGTACAGCTAGTAGAGAGACTGAGAGCTTTGTGAAGAGCCTTGGCTTACCAAAGAGCATTATGGTAATTATGGTAAATGAGAGTGGAGCCTCTGTTTATTCTGCTTCAGAAGTGGCTAGAGATGAATTCCCAGATCATGATGTAACTGTAAGAGGTGCTGTGTCTATCGGTAGAAGATTAATGGATCCATTGGCCGAATTAGTAAAGATAGATCCTAAATCTATAGGTGTGGGGCAGTACCAGCATGATGTTGATCAAAATGCGCTTAAACATGGGCTTGATGATGTAGTGATGAGCTGTGTGAACTCTGTTGGTGTTGAGTTGAATACGGCTAGTAAGGAGCTATTGAGTTATGTGTCAGGTCTGGGGCCACAATTAGCTAAGTCAATAGTAGAGTTTAGAAATCAAAATGGGCCTTTTAAAAATAGAAAGGCTTTGATAGATGTGCCTAGGTTAGGAGCAAGGGCTTTTGAGCAAGCAGCAGGTTTCTTAAGAATTAGAGAGGCAGAAAATCCTCTTGATAGTTCTGCGGTACACCCTGAAAGTTATCATATTGTAGAGAAGATGGCTAATGACTTGGGTTGTGATGTAAAAGATTTGATAAGTGATGTTACACTTAGAAATAAAATAAATCTGAAAAGTTATGTTACCGATCAGGTTGGGCTCCCTACTTTAAATGACATCATGAGCGAGTTAACCAAGCCAGGTAGAGACCCTCGCGAGACTTTTGAGGTGTTTACTTTCCAAGAAGGTGTAAACAGTGTAGGGGATCTTAGAATTGGTATGGAGTTGCCAGGAATAGTAACCAACATTACTAATTTCGGAGCTTTTGTGGATATTGGTGTGCATCAGGATGGTTTAGTGCATGTTAGCCACTTGTCAGACTCATTTGTGAAGAATCCTGCCGAGGTGGTGACGGTACAGCAGCAAGTGAAGGTTACGGTAATAGAGCTGGATCTTAATAGAAAAAGAATTGCTTTATCCATGAAGAGCGATCCTTTTGGTAAGCAACCAGCTAAGCCTAAGAAAAAAAGACAGGAGAATATTCCTGACGGCGATTTTCAGGATAAGCTTAGCCAGTTAAAAGGTCTGTTTAAATAGATATTTAATAATTCAATACATTAGGGATAAGTAAATTGATTGAAATATATAAATCATCTTACTTATCCCTTTTTTATTTTAGGAAGTTTTAAAGGCTTCTTTTCAAGGAAGTTATGGGAGAGGGTCTTTTGTGCGAATTTAAGCTCTGGTGAAGAATAGGAGTTCTTTGAGCAAAGAGTGCTAGATGCATTTATAGAGTCAACTATGTGTCAGCAAACTGACCAATCAAAAGAATAAGTTATTCAGTGAGTAGAGCTCTCACTAATAAGAATTGAAAGAGGGAAAAAGAATGAAGGCACCGAGGGTGCCTTATTGTTTTGCTTTAAGAATTATCCAATAAGTTTTTTCCAATCCTGGAATCTTACGTCTATTCTGTTTTTGATAGATTCATAATTGTCCCATGAATCGTTTACGTGATAAATAGAAGGTAATTTTTTTACAAGTACTTCATCGTAATCATTTTTAAAAAGGCCACCACCATAGTAATAGTAGGTAAACATGTTTCCTGATTTGTTGAATAACTCATAACCTAAGTAACCATCCCATATTTCACTTAAGATAGTACAAGATATCTCTCTTCTCTTGAATCTGAAAATTTGCATTTCAGCTTCTTCTTCAAAGTACTCTGAATACAATTCATTTTCTATAACCCAACCCAGGTACATTCCTATATGTACATAAGCTTGTTCTATGGGCAGAGAGTCTGGGAAGTTACCCAAAAAATGACTCTTAGCATTGTCATAAATGTTCTTTTGAATGTTCGCCTTCTTGTCGTTCGTCATATGAAATACTTATTTAAAGTTTGTTCTTGTTTGAAATATCACTTAAATAGAATCAGCATGAAAAAATAGATACCCAAAAAGAATAGCAGAAATGATTCCTGCAAAGTCGGCAATTAAGCCAGCTGTAACGGCATATCTTGTTTTTTTTATGTTCACTGATCCAAAATAAACTGCTATAATAAAAAAAGTAGTTTCGGTTGCACCTCTTAATACGCTAGCGAGCTTTCCGGTAAACGAGTCAACCCCATAAGTTTCTATAGTTTCTAACATCATACCCCTTGCAGCACTACCACTCAATGGCTTCATAAGTGCTGTGGGTAAGGCTTTTACGAAGTCTGTGTTCATGCCAGTGAGGCCTATTAAATATTCTATTCCTGCCAATAAATAGCTCATAGCTCCACTAGCTCTGAATACACCTATGGCCACCAAAATAGCTACCAGATAAGGAATTATTTTAATTGATATCTGAAAACCTTCTTTTGCACCATCTATAAATGTTTCATAGATGTTAATTTTTTTTCTGATTCCGAGTACAATAAAGCTAATTATAATTGTAAATATAATAAAATTACTAGCTACTGTTGATATAGTACTAACTTGTTCTTGAGGAATATTTGTGAAATAATAAATTAAAGCAGCTATAAAGGTTGTAAAACCTATTAAATAAGCCATAATTACTTTATCCCAAAGGTTGATTTTCTGATATATCGCTACTGTAATTAGCCCTACCAGTGTGCTACAGAAGGTAGCTAGTAAAATAGGAAGGAACACATCTGTAGGATTAGCGGCGCCCAATACTGATCTATCCGCCAAAATCGTAAGAGGGATGATTGATAACCCACTAGTATTTAACACAAGAAACATGATCTGAGCATTAGAGGCTACTTCTTTATTGGGGTTCAGGTCCTGAATTTCCTGCATAGCTTTCAGGCCAATAGGCATGGCAGCGTTGTCTAAGCCAAGCATGTTAGCCGAAAAGTTCATAATGATGGCTCCAGTAGCAGGGTGATCCTTAGGTATATCCGGGAAAAGTCTGCTAAAAAATGGGCCTATTAGCTTAGAGAGTATCTTTACCATCCCACCTCTTTCTCCTATTTTCATTAGACCAAGCCATAAAGACATAACCCCAGTTAAGAAGATAGAGATTTCAAAGCCTGTTTTGGCCATTTCAAAAGTGGAGTTTACAATGGATGGAAATATCTCCGTATCCTGAAAAAATACGAGTCTGAAGAGTGCTATGACAAATGCAATAAGGAAAAAGGCAATCCAGAGGTAGTTAAGAACCATATAATAGTATTTGAGCTAACGAAATTATCAACTTGGTTGAATAATACAACTTAATTTTTAATATCCCTTAAATATGATGGGAGTAAAATTAGATCTTAACATTTAAGATGTGAAATAAGAAAGGAGTAGGGTATGATTTTAATTGAAAAAAGCTTCCATCTTCTGAATAGATATAAGAAAGAGAAAGCTTTAATGTTTAATCTCTTACCAATTCAATAAATTCAAAGTATGGCAAGCGGCAAGGCCGGCGGTTTCCGTTCTTAACGTGCTGGGACCTAGACTTACCATGTTAAATTGATGGTCAAAGGCTGCTTGTAGCTCCTCTTTGGTGAAATCTCCCTCAGGGCCTATAAGTATACAATAATTGCTTTTTGCTGAAGCAGCTTTATGTAAAAATGATTGGTTGCTCTTGTCTACATAGGCAATAAACTTTTCCTCTTGCACAGAATCAGATATGAACTTATCAAAAGAATTGAGCTCGTGAATTTTAGGTAAATAGAATTGCCCGGACTGCTTCATGGCGCTTATGGCCTTTTTTATTAGGCGGTCTATCTTTAACACTCTTCTTTCTGAGTTTTTGCAAAGTATAAAACTTACCTCTTGCACACCTATTTCTACTATCTTTTCTATCAACCATTCCATACGATCCATATTTTTTGTAGGAGATATGGCTAAGTGAATATAATGAGGCGGATGCTGTTTTTTTATGGCTTCAGTAATATTAAACTCGCACTTTTTATGATTAGCATTGGTGATAACTGCAGTGTATTTGCTGCCGTCACCATCAATAATCTCTATTGCATCACCATTAGAATGTCGTAATACTTTTACGCAATGTCTTGACTCTTCTCCATCAAGAAAGTGCTCTCCACTAGTGACGTTAGGTTGATAGAATAGGGGCATTTAAGCGTATTTGGTTTGTAATTCCTGTACGAATTCAATGTAGTTTTTTTCTGCTTCTTGCGAAGACATGCCTTTTAATTCATTCCAGGCATCATGCTTGGCTATAGCTTTGAAGTCAAAACCTCCTGGGCGCTCACCTGTGTTATCTCCTTCTGAGGCTTGCTTAAATAAGGCATAGAGCTTAAGGAGTTCTTCATTAGAAGGGCGCTTAGTGAGCTCTTTTGATTCTTTAACAGCTTTTTCAAATTCCGCATTCATAATAGGTAGATTTTGGTTTAAATGAAAAAAGAGGCTTTGTTACAAGCCCCTTTTATTATGTTATGTTCGTCCTTTGTTGGCTTATCTTTTGTCTACGTCAACGTAAGGTCTGAGATTTTCTCCTACATATATTTGTCTTGGTCTTCCGATAGGCTCTCCATTTTCTCTCATTTCTTTCCACTGAGCTATCCATCCTGGTAAACGACCTATAGCAAACATTACTGTAAACATATTTTCAGGTATTCCTAAAGCTCTGTAAATAATTCCAGAATAGAAGTCTACATTAGGATAAAGTTTTCTTTCGATGAAGTACTCATCGTTAAGAGCAACCTCCTCAAGTCCTTTAGCAATTTCTAATACAGGATCATTAACTCCTAATTTATTAAGAACATCATCGGCTGCTTTTTTGATGATTTTAGCTCTAGGATCAAAGTTTTTGTATACTCTATGGCCAAATCCAAATAGTCTGAAAGGATCATCTTTATCCTTAGCTTTAGCCATCCATTTTTTGGTGTCACCACCATCTTCTTTTATGTTTTCTAACATTTTGATAACCGCTGCATTGGCTCCTCCATGTAGAGGCCCCCATAGGGCGCTTATACCTGCAGAAATAGAAGAATAAAGGCTGGCATGAGAACTGCCGACTATTCTCACCGTACTTGTAGAGCAGTTTTGCTCATGATCTGCATGAAGAATAAGTAATTTGTCTAATGCATTAGCGATTACTGGATCTTCTTCATATCGCTGATGCGGAAGTCTAAACATCATCTGCAAGAAGTTAGAGCAGTAATCAAATTTATTATCAGGGTAATTTACAGGGTGCCCCATCTGGTGCTTGTAAGCCCATGCTGCAAATGTTGGCAGTTTAGCCAAAAGTCTGATAATGTTCAGGTTAACGTCTTCCTCAGGCCTGTTAGGGTTTAAAGATTCAGGGTAGAATGCAGTAAGAGAGGTTACTAATGAAGATAGAACGCCCATTGGGTGCGCTGTAGTAGGGAAACCTTCCAGTATCTTATTGGTATTTTCTGGTACTAGCGTGTGGTGCTTAATGTCGTTTTGGAAATTAGAAAGTTCTTCCTTAGATGGTAACTCTCCATAGATTAGAAGATAAGCTACTTCAATAAAGCTCGATTTTTCTGCCAAATCTTCAATAGAGTAACCTCTATATCTTAAAATTCCTTTTTCACCATCGAGAAAGGTAATAGCACTTGAAGTAGAACCTGTGTTTTTAAAACCTCTGTCTAGGGTTATGATTCCACTTTCGCTTCTTAACTTTCCAATGTCAATTCCCTTTTCACCTTCTGTACCTTCGGTAAGAGGTAACTGAAAGGAATCGTTTCCAATTTTTAATTCAGCCGTATTTGACATATTTATCTTCTGTTTATAGTCTTTTTTGTTGAAAAATAGACCGTGAAATTAATTAAAAAAAGGTTTAAATAAAAACCTCAAAATTCATCTAATTGTTGCTTTAAATCGACTTTAAATCAGCTTATGCCCCTATTTTGTGAGGAAATTCGGGTTTTCACAACATTGTCAATGTTGAAGCAAGTTCTATGTCTCTGATTTTCAGTCTCTCTGATATTTAACTCTTATGAAAATGTTTTGTTTCATAAAAAAGGAGTTTTATCAGTCGTGAAAGCTGTTTTTTAACATAGCTTAACGGAATTTATATTATTAAGGAGATTAAGACTCTATTTATCGTAGAAATCACAGTTAGGAAGGTTGTCTTCTGATGAGGTTTCATGTCCAAGTTGGTTGGCTTTAAGCCAATTATCACAGGCTTTTTCTTTATAGCCGAGAGTCATCAGACATTCTGCTTTTTTTGCGAAATAGCTGCCAACAGTGGAGTTAAGTTTTATAGCTTGATCAAAATCAGACATAGCCTTGTCACAATTCTCTAACTTTTGATAAGTTTTCCCTCTCTTATAATATATGCTATCATCTTCGGCCTTTTTCATTGCGGCTATATTATACATGAATATGGCCTCATTATACTGTTTCAATGAATAGAGTTCATCTCCTTTATATATATAATATAGATAGAATGAGGGTCGCAGACGTATAAGTTCATTGATTGCTCCAAGTGCTTCTTCATACAAGCCTGCCCTGTCCAATTGTAAATATCTGTAGTATTGGAACTTTTCGTGTAGTGGTTGTAGTTCTATACTCATGTCTATAAGAGACTGAGGTTTGAAATGGCCGGTTTCATGAGGAGCCGTTCCGCTGAGTACATAGAAATAAGCAGCAGTATCCTGAGGATGCTTTGAGATATATCGATAAAAAAAGATTTTAGCACTGTCGAGTTTTCCGGTTCCCTGGAAGGCAAAAGCAGTATATATATCGTAGTTGTTTGTAGAGGCAGATTTATTTGTATGTAAAAAATCATGGAGAGCATTTTGGTAATCTCCTAGCTTAAGGTATGCTATGCCTCTCTGGTAAAAAGCTTCGGAATAATTTGAGTCGAGTTGGATGCTTCGTGAAAAAGCTTTGATAGCCATTTCAGAATTATTTGAAAGAGATTGATACCCTTTTGAGAAAAAATGCTCTGAATCTATATCATTTTGGGCATTTAGGCCGTTAGATAACGTGAGAAGAAGTGTGAGGGCAATAATGTGCCATTTACAAGCCTTAAACTTAAGCATTGTAAAGATCATGTTTAGGGTGAGAGCTATATGAGCTATATGAAAGTGTTAAATTAGCATTTAATTAAAATAATTCTAAGCAGTTTAACAAAAAATTCGTATTATGCGAAGTTTCCCGTAAAAAGGGGTTTTGTAGGTGCAAAATTATAAAATTATTTTGGTATTCTACTACTCTAAATTTACATAATTATCAGAAGAAGGGAACAAAATAACAATTTTTTTGTTATTAATAGTTGTATATAAAAAAGGACGTAAATATATTAGGATTAAGGAGAATGAGACAACTTAAGATTACACAGTCTATTACCAACAGGGATAGCAGAACCCTGGAAAAGTACTTTAATGAAATATCTAAGGATGAGTTACTCACGCCTGAAGAGGAGGTTGACTTAGCGCAGAGGATTAGAGAGGGTGATGAGGCTGCTTTAGAAAAGCTGGTGAAGGCCAACTTAAGGTTTGTGGTTTCAGTTGCAAAGCAATATCATTACTCTAATAAGATACCTTTGAATGATCTTATTAACGAAGGTAATTTAGGTTTGGTAAAGGCTGCTAAGAGATTTGATGAGAAGAGGGGATTTAAGTTTATTTCATATGCTGTATGGTGGATCAGACAATCAATTATCCAAGCATTGGCAGAGCATTCAAGAATAGTACGAATACCTTCTAATAAAATTGGTGCTCTTTCTAAAATAGATCAGGCTTCTTCATTATTGGAGCAGCAATTTGAGCGTGAACCAACCGATGAAGAATTAGCAGAATTGCTTGATATGTCAATAGATGAGGTAAGAACAACAGTTCGTTCTCAGACTAAACAAGTATCTATTGATAAGCCATTTTCAGAAGATGAAGGTAGTTCCTTATTGGATGTAATGGAAGATGAAGATAGTAACGAAGTTGATAATATTGTTTATAGTGATTCTTTAAGAAGAGAGGTTACTAGATTACTATCTACCCTTACTGAAAGAGAGAGAATAGTAATCAGTCAATATTTTGGACTTAGTGAAAACACAAGTCTTTCTCTTGAAGACATCGGAGAAAATTTAGGTCTTACTCGTGAAAGGGTTAGACAGATAAAAGAAAAAGCACTTAGAAAATTATCTAAGAATCCTAAGAACGAGTTATTGAAGCCTTACTTGGCTAATTAATACGTCGTTTTTGAAAATACTAAGAAGCTGACTCGGACTCCGGGTCAGCTTTTTTGCTTTTTAGTATTAGAGGCATATACTTATGCTTGTTTTCAATAATTATCCAGGCTTCTATAATTACCAAAGCTATGCTAACGGGTAGTCCGGAAGTGTCGGTAATGGTGTTAAATAATACTATACCGATAAGTATCGGTAATATAACTAAGGCTCCTAATGCTCTGAGTTTTGGGATGATGAAAAGTGTTCCTCCTATTATTTCTGTAATACCAATTAATGGCATTAGCCAACTGATTTGTGACATGGCTTTCATAGCATTTATTGCGGCTTCCGGCAATTCTTCAGGCATAGGCATGTAGTTAAAGAATTTATTGAGCCCTGCATTGATAAACAATAAGCCATATAGGAGAGCTACGACAAAGAGTATTTTTCTTTTCATTATCGGAAGAAGCTTTAGCCTTGTTTAAGATACTGAAAGTAGATTTACTTAGCCATAATTAGTGCTTAAATTATTTTAGGTGGTATGAAAATACCCTGAAAGTATCAGTTTCAGGGTATATATAATTATTTAGAGAACTACACCTATGCTAAAGGCGTTGAGTTTGGGTCCTTTGTTATCTGCGAATAGTTCGTTCAGGTCATAATTAAAGAATAGGTCTATTCCTCGAAATCCTGCTTGTACACGTAAACCGTAACGGAAGTTGTTCAGGTAAAAAGAATCATGATCTTTGTCTTTGTCCTTGTCTCCACCTTCTTTGGTGACTACCTTGGTGTAGCTGCCAATCTTATAACCGGCGTACATACCTGCGCCTATTCGAAATCCTTGACTTTTGTCCCAAAGTTTCCAATGGCAGTTTTTAGAGTTTTTGCTATCTCCAAAAGCAAGCATAGGAACCACACTTGCATTAACATAGGCAGCCGTAAGCTTACTTTTTTTGCTATTTACGTCGCCCTCTTCAACAAAGAAAACGCCATCATCTCCTTTAAGCATTCTGATATCTTCATTTTCAAATTTGAAGTTGTACCAGCTGATGTCTCCGCCCCAAATTAGGTGTAGGGGCCCATTGATATGCGTATTGTTAATGCTTTTTAAGGCTACATACCAGCTGCCAAAAGGTTTTACTGTATAAGGGGCGTCACTATCAGAAGGAGGATTCCCGTTTTCCAAATAATTATTGATGCCTAAATCAATTCCAAAATCATGTGTAGTGCCTTTTCTTTCTTTGTCATCATCGTTATTATCTTGAGCATATGCTGATCCTGATATGATAACAAATAGTAATATGATGCTGATTTTTGAGATTTGAGTTTTCATGGTGTTGTTATTTTATGCTTGATATAGTTTTCCTGTTTCGCTTAGTAAGCGATTATTTTTAATGAGTTTATATATGATGAATGTTTAAAAAATAATGCCGAAACTAATAGCTTTGAGTTCCGGACCCCTGTTTTCAGAGAATAGGTTATTTAAATCATAATTAATGAATAAATCCGTTTCTCTATAGCCAAGTTGAAATCTTAAACCATAGCGAAAGTTATTAAGGTGATAATCTTCATGGTTTCTTTTCTTCTTTTTATCACCATCTTCTTCAAATACAATTTTGCTATAGCTATCAATTCTGTAGCCAACGTAACCTCCAGCTCCTATTCTAAAGCTAGATTTACTGTTGTTATCATGAATATTGAGCCATTTGTTTTTTGGTTCAACATAATTCTCACCGAAAATTAAGGTGGGAACCACGGTAAAGTTGATGTAAGCTACTGTTAGTTTACTTTTTTTAAAATGGGCATCTGGGTATTCGCTGTCCTCTATGAAAGCTACCTTTTCGTCTTGATCATAAATTCGCATGGCATCATTCTGAAACTTGAAATTATACCAGCTTACACCAGGGCCCCATTCTAAGTACAATGGTCCTGAAATGTATGTCTGATTTACCGAATTAATAGCCACGTACCAAGACCCCCAAGGGCGCACAGTATACGGTTCATCAGTGGCATCTGGGAAGTTCCCTTTGCTGAGGTAGTTATTAGTGCCTAATTCGAGATTAAAATAATGGTGAGATTTCTTTATATTTTCTTTATTTTCCCATTTTTCTTCCTTTTTCCATTCGGTGTCATCATCGCTTTCAATGGTGTCAGTCTTTGTTTTTATAATTACGATAGTAGTATCAGTAATGAAAGTTTTTTCCCCATTGTTTTCATTTACCAATGTTTGTTGTTGCGAAGAGTCAGTTTCTAGTTTCAAACTGAGCTCATTCAATATGGCATTTAAATCATAGTTTTTAATGGTATTAAGATCTTGCTTGTCATTGATCAGAAAGATGATTTTGCTTTTGCCTACATTAATTATGACAGAATCTGTCTTTTCTTGTGCCAGGCCCGAGAATGCCAAAAGCATTCCCAGGCTTAGCATGACCGCTTTGAGTGTTGTTGTTATTTTATTTTGAGTAGTCATTTTTTTTAGAATTGATCAACAAAAGTTCATTTTTAGCCTTTCTTAGCTCGCCTAGTCCGTCACTTTCTTTTAGGTCTTTGGCAAACTGAAGCACCTTTTTAAAAGCAGACTTATCTTCATCACTGTTATTTTCTTCTGATCCCGTGGCTATACTTTCTTCTTTCTTCTTCTGAAAATCTTCTATGTTGAAAGTATAGGTCTGTCCTTTTTCTTCCATTTGTTTAGTAGATGCTATTTCTGATTCGGTGGTTGCATCAGGAATAGAAATTTTTTCTTCTTTGATAGTAATAGGTTTATTGACTTCAGAAAGAGCAATAGTTTCTTTTAATGCAGGCTGAGGTTTAACTGGAACTTCTTTCTGTGTTTTTTCGGTGCTTGGTTTAACCTCTTTTTTTGATTCTGTGTTTTTTGAGTTAACGGCTTCAGTATGATTTTGCTTGCTGATGTTATCTTCTTCTATGGTATTAATGGAGGCCTCACTGGCAGTGTCTTTAGGTTTAGTAGTTGGCTCAGGGGCTTGCATGGCGCTATCTTTAGGCTGGTGATTGTTATTGGCTAATCTACCGGAAGTAGGAAATAAGCGCTCATCTTTCAATACCATGATAGATACTGAGATTAAAAGTAAGATGGAGGCAGCTATTCTTATATAAAACCAGACTCCTCTGCTCTTTTTTTGCTGCATTTTAGAGTTTAGCTTAATCCAAGCGTCAGAAGAGGGTTCTTTTTTAATATCCTCTAGTTTGTTTTTGAATAATTTATCTAGCTGTTGATCACTCATAGCTTAATTAAATTGATTTTTCATGTTCTGCTCAGTGGCTAATAATTGCTTTTGCAATAAAGCCCGGGCTCGGCTCAATTGTGATTTAGAAGTGTTTTCGCTTATGCCCAGTTGCTCTGCTATCTCTCGATGCGAAAACCCTTCTACAGCGTACAGGTTAAATACCGTTCGGTAACCTGTTGGCAGTTGTTGAATCATAGTGAGCAAATCTTCTGCTTCTAATTGATTATCTAGCGAAGAATAATCAGGCTCCAGATCTGCTTTTTCTATATCTACCTCCAGGTACATGCTCTTATTTTGCCTGAGGTAGGTTAGCGAATCATTCACCATAATGCGTCTGATCCAACCTTCGAAACTGCCCTCTCCTTTAAACTGATCGATCTTTTCAAATACTTTAACAAAGCCATTGATCATTACATCTTCGGCTTGACCGGGCTCTTTAATGTAACGAACACAGATACCCAGCATAGTAGAGGCATATTTTTCATACACTTCTTTCTGTGCCTGGTTATCCTGCTTTTTACATTGCCGGATTAAAGTATCTTCTTCTGACCGATGTATTTTCAGTTTCATTTTGCGTTCTCAGCAGGAAGATGCGAATATTTCGCTAAAGGTTGCATGGAACGAAAATGAAAATCAGTTTTTTATCGAAGAGTTATTTAACTGCTTCTTTTTGAAAGGAATTTTGATTGTTTTGTTTGCGATCATTAAGCCTATGAGAATAATTAATGCACCAATTATGCTCTCTGATGAGATGCTTTCTTTAAGAAAAATAACGCCAAGAGCTATTCCATAAATAGGAATAAGGTAGGTGACATAAGAGAGGTAAGATGCACTTGCACTTTCTATTATTTTGAAAAAGATTACATAGGCCACGGCGGTTCCAAGCAAGGCAAGAGCGAGTATTGAAGAAATAGAGGAACCCGAAAGCTCCCTGAAATGGGGTAAGCCAACGGTTGAAATACACAAGGGTAGCATGTAAGCTGAAGCTACTAATAGCTGAGCAGCGGGGGCATGTAATGGAGGTACGTTTCTCAGCTTCATTCTGGAATAAACCATACCTATACCATAGCTAACGGCTGCCAATACTACAGCTATTATCCCCAAGAAAGAACTGCTCATGTGGCTAGAAAAATGAGGTGAAATAAGGGTTAAAAGCCCGACAAAGCCTAAGAGTGTTCCTATTACTTTATGTTTGGTCATTTTATCATCTGCTATTAAGAAATTCGCCATGATAATGGTAAATAATGGGGTGAGACCGTTGAGGATAGAAGCTAAGGCGCTGTCGATATGTGTTTCTGCCCATGATATGAGCATAAAAGGTAAAGACAAAGAGAATATGCCTGAAATGGTAATATCTCGCCAAAACTTTAGGCTCTTTTTAAAAGGTGTACCCGCTATTTGCAGAAATAAGTTCAATGCTATGGCAGCAATAAAAATTCTGAAAGTAGCTACATGTACTGGGCTCATTTCCTTAACGGCTATTTTAATGAAAAGGAAAGAAGGGCCCCAAAGTGAGGCCAATACAAACAATAAGATTAAGTTTTTTGATGATGCTTTCATTTGTTGAATAGGGCTAGTGCAATATTGTAACTTTTTATGTTTTTCAGATAATCATATAGATCAAATGAATTAGGAGATTTCTTCTTTTTGTTATTTGAAATCACTTTTACTTTAGGAGTTGGTGCTGAGGTAGTTTGCATAATTTTGAGTTTTGACATGTGCAATTTAACGAGGTAGCTAAGAGGGCGTTCTATGAATACGATGAATAAAATTCTATCTTTATATGAAAATCATTAATACATATGGAGGTTCGTCATTTACGTCTGATCAAAGAGGTAGCAGAAAAGGGAAGTCTCACCAAGGCTAAAGAAAGCTTGTTTCTTTCTCAGTCAGCACTGAGCCATCAGCTGAAAGAGGTGGAGACTAAGCTTGGAGCACCATTGTTTCATAGGGTGAATAAGAAACTAGTGCTTACCGGTGCAGGCAAAATATTGCTGGAATCGGCTGAGCGTATCCTCAATGAGTTAGAGCAGGCTGAGTTGGCCGTAAAAAAATATGTAGGAGGAGACAAGGGTACTTTGAGAGTGGGTACAGAATGTTATACCACCTATCATTGGCTGCCAGGCTTAATGGTGGATTTTCAGAAGGAATTTCCTAATGTAGATATAGAAATATCTCCAGACCCTAACGGTGAGCGTACAGAACAGTTGCTTAACGGAAAGCTTGATTTGGCCATAGTGAGTGGAGAAGTGAATAATCCTAATTTAAAATTGACGGAGCTTTTTATGGATGAGCTATTAGCTTTAATGCCTAAAACTCATCCTTTTGCTAAGCAAAAGTATGTAGAGCCTCGTGATTTTGAAAATGAAAAGCTGATTATACATTCTTTACCTTTAGAATCAGTAACACTGTTTAGCAGAGTACTTATACCTGAAGATGTTCAGCCCAAAGGAGTAATACCTATTCAGGTTACGGAGGCTGCGATAGAAATGGTTAAGGCGGGCATGGGAATAAAAGTAGCTGCCAAATGGATTTTGGACCCTTACCTGCGAGATGAAAAACTTGTGGCCGTGCCTGTAACTAAAAAAGGCCTATTTAGAACCTGGTATGCAGCTACTTTAAAGCAAACAGAACAGCCTCAGTATATCGAAAATTTTATTGGGCACTTGAAGGGGCACTTAGTAGGTCTGTGTAACTAGACTTTCAACTTTTTATTTTATTAGTAATCTCCTCTATAATCTTTTCAGTAGAGTTAGTGCCATCTACAGTATAACCATTTTCTGGTGGCTCTAATATGGCAAATTGAGAGGACACTAAGCTTTTATTCATAAAATGATTTTTCCTGGCTTCTATTCTTTCTTGAATAATTTCTTGCGGTACTCTCAGGTAAATCCATTGGATAGGAAGCTCAGATTTAGACTGTAGCTTTTGTCTATAACTTTTTTTAAGAGCACTGCAAGCGAGTATTGCTCCTTCATTTTGCTGCCATTTTGCAATTTCTACTGATAAATTCTCTAACCATCCTTTTCGGTCTTCATCGGTTAGAGGGATACCCTCTGACATTTTAAGGATATTTTCTTGTGAATGGTATTGGTCTGCGTCATAGTAAGGGATGTTGATTTTTTCGCTTAATGCTTTTGCTATAGTTGACTTTCCGCTGGCCGTTACCCCCATAATTATGATTACCATACACAAATTTTTCTTAAATGATTAGTGGGGTTAAAGATAGGGAGTTAAATGTTTTTTTTAATCATGCTAAAGGTGTGATGAATGGATTTCTTAAAGTAGCACAATTCTTAACCATCGGCTTAAAGCTATAATAGTAATAACAGCTCATGTAGCGCCGATTATAAAATTCGCTACATGAGCCGTTTGAAATTATTCAGGTATTGAAAGTATTGCTCTGTTGGTACTTGGTCTTCTGTCTATAGAGGATGAGGGAAGCTTTTCGAAAGATAATTTTTTTAATGGCTGTGATATCCTGCCATTAGGATTTGAGCCTGTAATGAGTTCAATAGCTCTGCTCAACAATACTTCGTGAGTATCGCCAAGGTCTCTTATAGGGGAATCAAATTCCTTGATATAATTATCTCCTAATGGGGTAAAGCCGTCTTCAAAATCAGAATAGCCCTCACTATTTTCTAACCTGGCTATAATAGGTAGTAAACCATAATTGTTATTAGGATTTTCCTCATCTTGAATAGAAGTAGAGGCTACATTTTTACCAACTGTGGTTTCTCCTATGATGGTTATATCCATGTAAGGATCTAATCCGTTGATTATTAATTCACTAGCTGAGGCTGTGTGACCAGTTACTATAATGTATAAGTGATTAATTTGTTTACCTACATTATTGGCTTTATCTATAAAATTGGTTTTTAGTCGCTTAGATAATTCTGGGTCACTTTTATAATAACTTTGAAAAAGATCATTGTACATACTACGAAAAAATATCTTTTCGGAGTTGACGTCTGTGCCAATTAAGCTGCCCATGTTGATGGCTGAATTAACGCTGCCACCGCCATTATATCTTAGATCTAACACTAATTCATTAATTCCTTCAGATTGGAAGGAAGCTATGATGTCATCCATTTGGTTGTCATACTTATCATTAACACCCTCTGCAAAAAAGTTATATACGTAATAGCCTATTTTGCTATTGTTTATGGTGTATACCGTATCTAAGTAATTGGGATTCTCCTCTATTACTTTTACGGCTAAGTTTACCGTTCCTTTAGTTTCGTATAGTTCTGAAGCTCTATTATACCTGGAGTATGAAGCTGAGAAATTGCTATATACCTGAGGTACTATAGTCTCATAATTATCAATGGTGATAGCAGTGTTGTTAACTTTGGTAATAATGTCGCCTCTTTTTAGTCCAGCATCTTCAGCAGGAGAGTCTGGTTTTACATATAGAATCAACATTAGTACTTCATTACTTCCCGGGGATAAGCGTGAAAGTTGAAATTCAAAGCCAGCCTCATAAGTTACACCATTAAGTTGGTTAAGTAGTTCTTGATAGTTTGGGTGGATTACTGAAAAGCGGTCTCCATTATAAAGAAGGCTTTTGAAAAAATCTGATGGATCAGCTTGTATCTCTACATTGTTCTGGGAAGGCATGGAAGAGGTCCATAGATATATCTGATCCATTGTATTGTAAATCCAGCTATTAATTTCCTTGTTCTGATTATTTGAGCTATCATCATCATTACAGGAAGTGACGCTAAAGGCTATACATATAAGTATAATTAAAAGTGGAGAATGGAGTATATTATGTTTCATTCCTTTGAGATTTAAATATTTATAGTGTTAGATAGTTGAAGCTTGACCACAATATCGTGATTATTGAGATAATAAGAAAAGGCTGATTTTAATATACAGCCATATAATTAATATTGATAGTCACTTCTGTTACCTGATCCTTCTTTACTTCTACCGGTTCTATGTAGCCTTGTCCGTCAGTATTGTTAGCAAATAAACCTTTTTCTTCTTTAGTGAAAATGGAATATTTACCTGCGGGTAGAGATATCATGAATTCCCCGTCTTCATTGGATTGTACTTTAGCAGCTAGTTTGGTGCTTATGTTTTTATAAAAAGTGCCTTCGTGTTCTGTATCGTTAATTTTGGTAGCTTCATAAATGTGAATTTCTCTCTCTACAGGGCGATTAGTTCCACTCTTTTTGCCTGGGCCGGGCATTAAATTGCCTTCTGACCACGTAACGGTTCCTTTTATTCCTTGTTCCATGGTTTCGCTTTGTGTGCCTTTGCAGCTACATATAGTGTAGATAAGGCACAGTAATAATAAGTTGATGTTTTTCATAATTAGATATAAAACAAGAAATCCGGGCTGAAGTTCAGACCGGATTCCTAAGATAATTTATGAGAATTAGTTTGTTGGTTTACTCATTTATAACTTGAGGATTGCCTTTATATTTTATATCGCTGGCAAAATTTTCTTCTTTTCTTAATTTCTTTGTCACAAACACTCGCGCAGAAGAGGCGCCATGAGCTTCAATATCAGCTATTTCTGTTTCAAAATTCATCGCATCAAGTTGTGATGCTCCCTGCATTTCTACTGATAAATTTTGTCCTGTACCATCTATATTCAACTCTGAAGCGCCAGATAAGTCTACAGTTAATTCTCCAATATTTACATCAGAAAGTTTGGCAAATGAAGCACCGGATAAATCAATATCCATATTTTGCTCTGTAAAATCAGATAAATAAATTCTGCCCGCTGTTTCTGATTTTATAGATTGTAATGACGGTGTGTAAACGGTTATGCTAATATCATCTCTAAGGAAATCATTAATCTTAAGCTTAGAACCTCTATTGTAATCTATATACAATTTTTCTCCTTTTACATATATATCAATATTATCCCGGTATTTTCTATTAGCATTTATACCCACCTGAAAGCTGTCTGCTTTTACGATATGTACCACAAATGAATTAGAAACTTCCAGGGCGTTAAAAGATGGAAAAGTGTATAGCTGATCAAATTTGCCGTTTGAGCTTTCATGACGGCTTTCAGAGATTTCTTGGTCATGGCTTTCTTCTCTATTGACCTCTTCTTCTTTTTCTACTATTGGGCACTGAGCGCATTCCAGCGTGCCGTCTTCTGTATATTCAAGCTCAAAATTGTCATTATTATAAAGACTGTAACCTTCTACATAAGGAGTACTTCTTAGTATGTGGCGCATATCATCATCTAAAATGAATTTATGGTTATATGGTACATACAAGGTCATTGATAGCTCTTGAGCATGGAATGTGCTGTTTTCATTAAATTGAATATTTGAATCGAAGTATAGCACAGAGTCTTCTTGTCCTACATTATAGGTTACATCTTTAGAGTTTTCTATAGCTTCTTGTCTAGAGCGGCCACGGGCACTAAAATATTGATTGAGTTTATAGTTATCTCCATCATAGCCTTTTATGGTCAGTTGGGTGATGTCATAGTCATCAAGACCTACTTCTGTTAATTTAAGTACTGCAGTTTTCCCATGTATGTCAAAATGTTTTACTACTTCTCTATCTCCATGTTCTTTAAATTGAAAAGCTATATCAGTGATGTTGATCGATACCAAAATACTGCTTACAATAAATAAGGCTAATAAAGACCATCCTGTAGGTGCAGAGAAAATTATTCTTTTGGCGATAACAGAGGCACCTATTAATATTAATAGCAATGCCGGTATGGCTAATACAAAAAATGCTAATAGCGATGTGAAAGGAGGAACTAACTTTAAGAAGGCTTCTATAGGAAAGTCTATCCATACTCCCCAAGTATAAAAGCCAAGGCTTACTCCTAGCAATATAATAAAGCTAATAGCAAAAGAAGACCCTATAAGAATAAGCATTGTTCCTAGTGCGATCCTAACAAAATCAACTAAAAACATGAGGATAGGGCCTAATGTTCTTCCTATGCCGTTGAGTACTGCTGCGATTAATCTAAAGGGGAAGAGTAATATTTTTACAAATATATTTTCTTCATTTTCATCTACATTGAGGCTTTTTTTTATATTGGTTTCTATATTACTAAGGGTAACAGGATCACCCTCCATTTGCACTTTGTCTGTGATGGTTTTAGCTTCTGGAAGTATAATCCACATGATGAGATACACTAATACTCCCGAGCCAAATACAAAGGTAAAAATGATAAAAAGCAGTCTTATTACCGCTACATCTACACCAAAATAGGTAGCTACGCCAGATGAAACCCCACTGATGACTTTCCCATTAGGGTTCCGGAACATTTTTTTTATTGTCTGGTCCTCATCCAGTTCGGTGTTTTCTGGTAGCACTATCCATAAAATAACATAGGCAATCAAAAAGATGCCGTAACTACCAATCGATAATATGACGAGGAGTAATCTTACCCAAAGAGGGTCAATATGAAAATAATATCCAAGGCCTGCACATACACCGGCTATAATTTTTCTCTTGCTGTCTCTATAAAGTTTTTTGGTGCCAATGTCAGACCAGCTGCTTGTTTTTTCTTCACTATGCTGCTGCTGATAGCTATTACCACTATTATCATTCTCAGTATCTTCCACAGCCTGAAAGTCTTTAATGCTACCCATTGTAGCTATTAGGGAGTCTACGTCTTCGGCGGTTATTATTTGCTTTTCTTCATTAAGCTTAGCTAGAAATATTTCAGCTATTCTGCTTTCTATATCAGCTATGATCTCCTGGCTGCCATCAAAAGAAGAAAAGTACCTGTTAATGGAATCAAGATAATCACGCAATTGCTCATAAGCGTCTTCCTCTATGTGAAATATGATACCGCTTATATTTATGCTAATGTTCTTTTTCATGGGTTTGAGTTTTGATCTTGAGAAGTGCTGTTGTTGTTATCGTTGTCTTTTTCTTTTCTTGAAGTGATTAATTTCGTTGAATTCATCAATTCATGCCAAGTAGTATCTAAATTTTCAAGAAAAGACTGACCTTGCTCTGTGAGTGTGTAATATTTACGCGGAGGACCAGAGTTTGATTCTACCCACTTATATTCGACTAATCCTGCTTTCCTCAGGCGAGTAAGCAAGGGGTACAGCGTACCTTCTACAACCATGATCTTCGCAGTGGTGAGTTCATCTAGCATATCTGATGCATAGACTTCACCTCTGGAGATAATATGCAGGATACAGTATTCTAAAATACCTTTCCGCATCTGCACTTGCGTGTTTTCCAGATTCATAAATTATTATTTTGAGTTTTGACCTATACAATTATACGGCAAAGTACTATGTATGGCCAAGTACTAAGTAACAAATATTAGCTTGTTATATTGAATAATTGAAATATTTATTCGATATATTTGTTTTGTTATATTAAATTGCTTCTTTGCTCTAGAGAGTTTATAGATAAATGAGCAGAAACGCTGGTACATTAAGGGTAGTATTTATAAATTTAGGTCTTGTTCTATGGGTAAAGTGAATAGTTAAGGGATTTGATCATGAGGCTTTTTTTCTCCTTTATTTTAATTTTTTTATGTAGCGCAATTCATGAATTGTTAGCTCAAAGTACTCCTAAGTATAGTAATGAGTTTTTGTCTATTGGTGTGGGGGCCCGAGGTTTGGCCATGTCTAATGCTCAAACGGCAGTGGTTAATGATGTAACCTCCGGGTATTGGAATCCGGCAGGTTTATTAAGTATTAAAGATCAGTATGAGGTGTCTCTCATGCATGCGGAATATTTTGCAGGCATAGCTAAATATGATTATGCCGCTTTTGCTACTCAGATAGATTCTGTTAGTCATTTGGGTATTTCCATTATAAGGTTTGCGGTAGATGATATACCAGATACTCGTTTCTTATATGATGCTAATGGAGCTATTAACTATGATAATATTCAATTTTTTTCAGCGGCAGATTATGCTTTTCTATTTTCTTATGCTCGAAAGCTTTCACTTATTAAAGGGCTAAAAACAGGGGCTACCTTTAAGGTTATTCACCGTATTGCAGGTGAGTTTGCCACAGCGTGGGGGTTTGGGTTAGATGCGGGAGCCCAACTGGAACGCAAGAATTGGAAGTTCGGGTTAATGTTAAGAGATATTACTGGCACTTTTAATTCATGGTCTCATAATACCGAACTGGTGGTAGACGTGTATACTCAAACGGGTAACATAATTCCTGAAAATTCTACAGAAGTTACAGTTCCTAAGGCAATTCTAGGTGTTGGTAAGCAATTTTCAGTATTTAAGAATTTTGGGGTATTAGCTACGCTGGACCTTATCAGTACTTTTGATGGACAACGTAATACCGTGGTTAGTTCAGATTTAATTTCGGTAGATCCTGCGGTAGCAATGGAACTAGATTATAAAAAAGTGGCTTATTTAAGGCTAGGGATGGGTAACATACAGGAATTAACAGATTTCGATGGCTCTAACTATACTACCATGCAGGCTAACTTCGGTATCGGTGTTAAGATAAAAGAGATTTCCATTGATTATGCACTTACAGATATAGGAGATCAGTCTGAATCATTGTATTCACACGTGTTTTCACTAAAGGCCAGTTTAAATAAGAAATGAGAAGTAGAGTAATAATTATAGCACTAGTGGGGGTAATCACTGCCTTAAGTGGTCAGGCTCAGGAATATGGAAATGAGTGGATAGACTATAGCAAGCAGTACTATAAAATACCGGTGGCTCGTGAAGGGATGTACAGGATTACTTATGCCGATTTAGAGAGTGCTGGATTTCCGGTAGTGGCAGTGGATCCTAGGCGAATTCAGATTTTTCATAGGGGAGTAGAGCAGGCTATTAATATTCCTGGACAAGGAGATAGTAGGTTTGACCCCGGTGATTATATAGAGTTTTATGGCCAAAAGAATGATGGTACAATGGATCGGAAACTTTATAAGCCTGAAAATGCTCAACCACATAGCTTTTATAATATATACTCAGATACTACCGTTTATTATCTTACTTATAACATTATTCCTCCCTTAGCAGGTAAGAGGATGGATTCTTTCAAGGAAAATAACATTAATGGCCTGCCTGCTCAGACAGCACATAATGAAACTGTTCTTTCTTTAATGACTAATCAATATTCTGCTGGTCGTAGTTTCAATGTGGGTGATTATACCACCTATTCTTATTTTGACTATGGAGAGGGCTGGACAGGGAGAATGATACAGGAAGGTCAGCAACTTGATTATACTATTAGCGGCATCAGTAATGCCGTTCGTACGGCGGAAAATCCTCAGCTAGAAGTACTTTTAATGGGGCGAGACAATGTAAATCACCTGGTAGAAGTATTGGTGGGTCAAAATACGGCTAGCCTTAGGTCATTAGGTACAGCAACCTGGTCTGATTATACGGCGCATACTTTTCGATCTACTATTAGTTGGTCGGATATAAGTGCTTCAGGCAATCTTTCTGTTCGCATTAGAGACCTGGGAGTGAGTGGTGGAAATGATCGTATTAGTACTTCTTATCTCAACTTGGTCTATTCACAAAATTTCAACCTGGGTGGCGCTAATTCCAAAAAAATATATTTAAAGTCAGAGTCAGGAAACAGGTCTTATGTAGAGATGACCAATGTACCTGCTTCACCAAGCATCTATGATATCACAGATTCCGATAATGTAAGAAAAATTGGCTTTAATTCTTCAGGGTCGTCATTAAACACAATAGTAAATAATACGGCCTTAGACCGCCAGCTTTGGGTGAATGGTAATGATTATCTCACTCCTGTTTTGACCAAGATCGAATTTACAAATATTGATGCTTCTGCATATGACTATATCATTATCTCTAACAAACACCTTAGAAAGGAAGTAGATGGGACTTTAGATCCGGTCGAGGCTTATGCAGAATACCGGCGCTCTATAGAAGGAGGCTCTTACAAACCTTTGTTAGTAAATATGGATCAGCTCTATAATCAGTTCAATTATGGAGAAAAAAGTTCGCTAAGCATTTATCAGTTTATGCGCTATTTGGTGGAAAATGGTTCTCCTCGTTACCTGTTTTTAATAGGCAAAGGGTTAGATCCCTCTGTTAATTTTTTCAGAAACACTAATGGCTTTTATTCAGTGACCAAGCTAGGCGTGACCTATCAAATACGTGATTTAGTGCCATCTGCAGGAAATCCAGGCTCAGATGTTTTGTTTACAGCAGGCCTTGATGGTACTACTTATGAGCCAGCTGTGCCTGTAGGAAGGCTGCCTGCCGTAAATGCACAACAGGTTTTGAATTATCTTAACAAGGTTAAAGAGGCCGAAAGCTTACCCTTTGATGCTCTGTGGAGGAAAAAGCTGCTGCATTTAAGTGGAGGTGCAAGTGCCTCGCAGCTAACTATTTTCAGAAGATATACAGATAGTTTTGCCGCCGTGGCAGAACAAGATTATTTGGGAGGTGATGTAAAGACTATATCTAAGGAAAGAAGTAGCACGGTAGAGCTTATTAATGTGGCTGATGAGGTAAATGACGGGTTGAATTTGATAACCTTTTTTGGTCACTCTGCACCTTCTGTAACAGATATTGATATTGGTTTTGCTACTGATCCGGTATTAGGATACGATAACCCTGGTAAATACCCTATGTTTTTAATTAATGGGTGTAACGCAGGTCAATTTTTCAATGTTAATGTGCTCTTTGGAGAAGATTGGATTTTGGCAGATAATAGAGGAGCTATTGGTTTTGCAGCCAGCACGTCGTATGGTTTTGCTGATAGACTCAGGAAATATTCAGATACTTTTTATCAGACCGCTTATGGAGATTCTTTGTTTATTCATAAGCCTATTGGAGATGTAATGAAGGAAGTAGTAGCCAGATATATGAATAGCACGGCGGCGAACCCTACTAATATTACTCAGGCACAACAAATGGTTTACCTCGGAGATCCGGTTTTGACTTTATTTGGAGCTGATAAGTCGGATTTTGAGACTAATGACGATAATGTTTATGTAGAACCTTTTAATGAAGAGCCTGTTTCTGCTCAGGTAGATTCTTTTGCGCTTAAAATTATTGTAAGAAATTTTGGTGTTACCATTAATGATTCTCTTCGGGTGCACGTATCTCGCTCTTTTAGTGATAATACCACAGCCGAATATGACTCTGTATATGCCAGTGTTCATTTTCAGGACACCTTGGTGATGATAATTAATAATGAGGTAAATAATGCTGCAGGAAATAATCAGTTTCAAATAGATATTGATTATTTCAATGAAATAGATGAGCTGGATGAAACTAATAATTCGGCTACTCTTAATTTATACATTCCATTATTCGGAACTAAGAATTTATATCCGATCAATTATGCTATCGTAAATTCTCAGCCCGTGGAATTGCTGGTTCAGGCCAGCGATCTCTTGTCAGGCAGGCGAGATTATATTGTAGAAATAGATACGACCAATACTTTCAATAGCCCTTTTAAAAAACAACAGACCGTACAGGCTAAGTTATTGGCTAGCTGGAAAACTGACTTGCTGCCTAACGTGCCGGCTAATGATAGTGTGGTTTATTATTGGAGGTCAAAGTTTGCTATGCCAGAGGAGGGAGAAAGTACAGAATGGGTTAATAGTAGCTTCACTTATATTAATAATGGTCCTAATGGTTGGTCGCAAAGAGAATATCCACAGCTTGAGAATAACCTCTTAAGCGGATTAGAGCTTAACGACGGGGGACAAAGGATCGATTTTAAAACTAATACCTTAGATGTATTTGTAAGAACATTTGGTTCCAGTAATGGTAGTGGTATAGCGGATGTCTCTTTAATATTAAATGGTATAGAATATATAATTAATAACGGATACTATTGCCGAAATAATACGGTTAGTTTAGTGGCATTTGATAGAAATACTACACTTCCTTATCTGGGAGTAACTACAAACAGAGGTTGCGGAAGGCAGCCTCAGGTTATCAATAACTTCACTTTTAATGAGTTGGATATTGCTGATGATGGTTTGATGGAGTACATAGACAATGTAAATGTAGGTGACTCTGTGGTGATGTTCTCCATTGGTAATCCCAGGTTTGAATCCTGGTCACCTGCTGTAAGGTCTAAATTAGAGCAAATAGGAGCTTCAGCAGCCAGTCTGGCTACTTTGCAAAACGGAGAGCCAGTAATTTTGATAGGTAAAAAGGGGAGTCCTGCAGGTAGTGCTACTATGCTCAGAGCTTCTACTACTCCCAGAAATGAGGCGCAGCTTTTTACTAACCTTACTATTACAGGGATATTTTCATCAGGTAATATGACCAGTACAGCCGTAGGGCCTGCTTCTAATTGGCAAACGCTGGTTGCTTATGCGGAATCAGACGAAATACCGGTTACTGATAATAATTATTTGGAAGTATGGGGTGTAACCTCTAGTGGAGATGAAGTGATGCTCAAGGGTAACCTGCCTATGGGTAGTACGGATCTTTCAGATATTGATGCCACCCAGTATCCACAATTAAGGGTCAAGTTATATTCTGAAGATAATGATAATCTTACTGCTGCTCAGCTGGTGAAATGGGAGGTTTACTATACTGGAGTGCCTGAAGGTATACTCTTAATTCCTGATGAGGCGGCAAAAGACAAGGAGCTGTCAGAGGGTGAGGTTTTTGAAGCTGATTATGCCTTTAAAAACATATCATCATATACTTTTCCTGATTCTATATCGATAGAGTACTCACTGTTTAATAATTCTACCAGAACATCGGTCAAATATAATAAGAAGGTGCATGCTCCACAACCTGGAGATACATCACAATTTTCTATATCCATGCCTACTTTGGGTAGAGCAGGGGAGAATGATTATAACTTATTTGTTAATCGCTACCAAGTGCCAGAGCAGTATTATGATAATAATATTTTTGATAAGTCTAATTACTTGAAAGTAAAGGCAGACAATATAAATCCGCTGATTGATGTCGCTTTTGATGGGCAGTATATTCTGGATGGTGATATAGTAGCGCCAAGTCCATTGATATCTATTCGACTTAAAGACGAGAATCAATTTATTTTTAAGAATGATACTAGCAATATAAATGTCTTTTTACGTAAGCCTTGTGAGACCTGTGTGTTTACCAGAGTGCCTTTTTCTTCAGGTGAAGTGCATTGGTTTCCGGCAGATGAGTCTAATGAATTTAGAATAGAATATAAGCCAGAAAGTCTTGCGGATGGTGTTTATACTTTGCGTGTAGATGCTGAAGATGCCAGTGGTAATAGTTCGGGTACTGAGCCTTATCAGGTGAACTTTGAGGTAGTTAATGAATCTGCTATAACTAATTTTTATCCTTACCCTAATCCTTTTTCATCCAGTACAAGATTTGTTTTTACACTTACAGGTAGTGAGATTCCAGATCAGATCAAAATACAGATTATGACTGTTTCTGGTAAGGTGGTGAGAGAGATTTTTCAAGATGAATTAGGCCCTATTCATATAGGTAACAACATTTCCGATTTTGCTTGGGATGGACGTGATGAGTTCGGTGATCAGCTAGCAAATGGAGTCTATCTCTACAGAGTGATAGTAAGGCAGAATGGTCAGGGCATGGATCATCGAGAAACTTCAGCAGATAAGGCCTTTAAGCACGGCTTTGGTAAGCTATACATTTTAAGGTAGCAGAAGTTAATGGGCAGTTAGTTTAAAATTTGCCTGATAAAATGGATCGTGGCCATAGGGAGATTCTGGTATTCTGATAATGGAATCTTTTGACTTATTTTAAGAAAGTCAATTTTGGAAGAAAGTGCCGGTTGTAAATTGATTCGCTCAACGGGCTGAGCTGATTCTAGACTGTGGTCCCATTGGTCTCCATGGGTTTGAATGTATAATGGATAAGAAGATTGAATAATGGTATGAGGTAATCGAGTTAATGCAGAGCCTGTTACATGTAAAGTATTACAGAAGAAATTCCCCCACCACATCATGGTTCTATAAGCGAAAATAGATTCTGAAGAAAATAGCCTGGGGTAGTCTAAAATAAGATAGGGAAGACCTCTAAAGTTCTCCCCCTTAGAAATTTTGCCTGATTTCAGAAATGTATTATCGGGGAATTCAAAGTCTGAAGAGTGAATTTCTTGCTTGATTTCACTCTCCAGATTTGACAAATATTGAGTAATCTTATCAATAATCTCCCTTTTAGTTAGGAGAAAGTCTTGATCGGATAGGTATGTAAATTCTCTTTCAGTAAACAAAAATTAGAATTTGTCTGGGGTCTGAATCACTTTTACTACTATCTCGTGAGGATCTCCATCCGTATCATTGATTTTGAATTTCAAGATAGGATTATCCTCTTTAGAGCTGTTCTCCACTTCAATAATTCTACTGCCCGGAAGGTTGCTTTCTAAGATAGATGCTACGTTTTCCAGAGCTTTAGCAAATTGAACTTCAAGTTCGCTGGGGTTGTATACTGTTGTTTTCATTTTTGTCTTTTAGTCGGTTTAAATACACCGAAACGTAATTCATTTTAAATAGTTACCATTGAATGAGAGCTGATGCCCAGGTAAAGCCACTACCAAAAGCAGCCATGCATAAAATATCGTTTTCTTTTATTTTACCTTCAGCCCAAGCCTCACTCATAGCTATAGGAATGGAACCAGCGGTGGTGTTACCATACCTCATTATGTTATTATAAACTTTTTCATTGGGCAATCCAAGTTTTTCTTGAATGTAGTTGCTTATTCGCAAGTTGGCCTGATGGGGTATGAGGAGGTCGATATCTTCTTTTTGCAGTTGGTTGGCTTCCAGAGCTTCCATAATTACTTCGTGAAATTTAACTACGGCATGCTTAAAAACCATATTTCCATTCATATGTACTTTGAAAGAAGAAGTGTCTAGTATCTGATCTGGTTGTCTTTCTTCATGAGGACGACTGCTACCAGGATCTTTTATGTACAATTCTTCAGCATAGTTGCCGTCTGAGTGTAGATGGGTAGACAATATTCCAGGATTTTCTGATCTCTGCACCACCGCTGCACCTGCTCCATCACCAAAAATAACAGCCGTACCTCTGCCCCGAGTGGTGAGGTCAAGGGCGGTAGATTGTATTTCGGCACCTACTACTAACACGTTTTTGTACATACCTGTTTTTATAAATTGGTCGGCTGTAGATAATGCATAGATGAAGCCAGAGCAAGCATTTCTAATATCCAAGGCAGGGATAGAGCCTAAGCCAAGTTCACGCTGCAAGAGCACTCCCGATCCAGGAAAGAAATAGTCTGGGGTTATGGTAGCAAATACAATAAAATCAATTTCTTCAGCTTTGAGATTAGCTCTTTCTAAAGCCATTTTGCTGGCCTTGGCTGCCATGTTGGCCACAGTATCCGTTTTAGGATCTATAAATCTCCTTTCGCTGATGCCCGTTCTCTCAATGATCCACTCATTGTTTGTATCCATGAGTTTAGAAAGGTCATCATTGGTAACTACTCTTTCAGGGACATAATGCCCTAGTCCTGTAATTTTCGAATAATGCATTTGTACTTTTTTGGTAAAGGGTGCAAATATAAGAAAATTAACTAATGTTAGTTAGCTTTAATGGTGAGCTGAAAAATTCCGCAATTATATGCTCTTGCTACTAATTTTCTTCAAAAAAGCAGGTTTTTATTTAAACAACCTGTTTAAACTATAATTTCTATTATGGAAGGGGGTTGGTTTCAGCTAGCGTTGAAAAAAATGATGAAGTAGATTGGAGAAATATTTTCTTATTGGGATAGACTTGAGTAGAGGAGGAGAAATTCTGCATACTGTTGTGTATATTTAGAGAAATAGGCCAATAGGTGAAAGGTCAGCTTTTTTGAGAGTAATGTAAACCGGCCTAGCATTCTTGCTAGTACAATATGAATATGGTTAATGATAGGATTATATTTGAATTAAGGCAAATATTCATCTTTGTCCAGGCTTATTACTTTATGGCACTCTTTAAGTTAAAAATGAGAGAGTATATTGAAAGAAATAAGTTTTTGCAACTATTTTCTGGTACTTGTGTTTTTGTCTATATCGTAATAATGGCATTATTGTTTCGTAAGTATTTATAAACCAAAAGGTAAGAGGCAGCTAGCCAGTAATTTTAACGGATCATTTAGCATGGAATTGAATAAAAGGGAAGTATTGAGTAGTAAGGTGTTTGATGTGCTTATGCATTCACCCACTTTTACGGCTGTTTTATCAGGCCCGGATCATGTTATTGAAATGGCTAATGATTTATATATGCTCACTGTTGGGCCTGAAAGACAAATTGTGGGTAAATCTGTTAAGGAGGCGTTTCCTGAGTTAGAAAGTCAGGGCTTTATTGATTTATTAGATGAAGTGTATACTACAGGCAAGCCTTTTATAGGTAATGAACTTGGAGTTGATCTGTTAAGAGAGCCAGGAAAAGCGACCGTTAAAGTTTATGTCAATTTTATATACTACCCTCAACGAAATGATCAAGGAGATATTATAGGTATAGTGGTTCACGGAATAGATATTACCGATCATGTATTATCAAGAAAAAAGCTCGAAGAGAGCAGACAGACATTGCAAAATCTTATAACCAATATACCTGGTGGCGTTTATCGTTATAATTATTCTGATCCTTGGAATTTTGTCTTCGTCAGTCATGGAATGAAAAGTATATGTGAATACGACATGATGGACCTTGAAGGACCTGATGTGGTGTGGCGAGAGCTTATTCATGAAGAAGATAAGCAAAGAGTTTTAACTGCCTTGGAAGAATCATTAGGTGGGTCTGAAGGCTATAATGTCACCTATCGTATTAAAAGTAAGAGTGGTAAATATCGATGGGTAACTGATAGAGGTCAGGTTGTGTATGATCAATATTCTCACCTCATAGCTGAGGGTATTATTTCCGACATTACGGATAAGAAGCTGGCGGAGGAACTTGACCAGAAGAATCAGTTACTATTTAGGACTTATGCAGAAGCGATGCCTCATATGGCATTTGTGGCTAATGCCAAAGGTGATATTATCTACTACAATAAAAGGTGGTATGATTATATAGAAGGCTTAGAAGGAACTGAAGGTTGGGGGTGGAAGGATAAGTCCATACACCATCCAGATGATTTGGCTAGAACGATTGAAAGCTGGGGGAAATCTTTAGAGAGTGGAGAGTCTTATGAAATAGAATACAGGCTAAGACGCTTTGATGGAGAATATCGTTGGCACTTAGGTAGGGCTGAGCCAATAAGAAATAAAAATGGTGAAATAGAGCTATGGCTTGGAAGTAATACAGATATCCATAACCAAAAGCAAACAGAGGAAGAATTGAGGATTTCCCAAGAGAGGTTTAACCTTATGACTCAAGCCACTAATGATATAGTTTATGATTTTGATGTAAAGAAGAGGTCTTTTTGGTGGAATGATAATCTGGTGACAATTTTTGGTTACCCTACTCAGGAATTGGGCCGGGATGTAGATTGGTGGACTAATAGAATTCACCCTGATGACATACCAAGAGTTAATAAGTTAATTAAGTCTGTTCTAAAAGGATCTCAGGTTTCATGGGCAGCTGAGTATAGATTTAAGAGTGGCGATGGTGCTTATACTGATGTTTTGAACAGAGGATACGTTTGGCGGGAGGATGGCAAGCCGGTCAGAATTATCGGAACCATGATAGATATAACTCCTAGAAAACAGATAGAAAAAGCCCTGCAGGAGAGTGAGGCCAGGTTTCGAGCATTAGCTGATAATATATCTCAATTGGCCTGGATGGCAGATGCTAACGGAAACATACATTGGTATAATAAGCGCTGGTATGATTATACGGGGTATGGCTTAGAGGAGATGAAAGGTTGGGGTTGGAAAAAAGTGCATCACCCAGATTATGTAAATGCAGTAGTAGAAAAGATCAGTATTTGCTTCAAAAACGGTCAAGTCTGGGAGGATACTTTTCCTTTAAGGAATAGAAATGGAAATTATCGATGGTTTTTATCCAGGGCAATACCAATTAGAGATGAAAATGGTTTAATTACTCAATGGTTTGGTACGAATACAGATATTACAGAACAGCTAGGTATTGAAGAAGCACTTAGAAAAAGTGAAGAGTTTAATAGGCGTATATTAGAAAGCACCCCAGATGGTATTAAGACGCTCGATCTTGATGGTCGGCTCCTCTCTATTAATAAACAAGGTCTGAAAATGCTCGAAATTGATGATTTTACACAGCTAAAAGGACATGAGTGGTTTGAGTTATGGTCTGGAAAATATAAGAAGGAGGCTATTAATTGCTTCAGAAAAGCGAAGAATGGTGAGCTTGGTCATTTTGAGGGTACCAAACCTACTTTAAGAGGTAAGCAAAAGTGGTGGGATGTGTTGGTGGCTCCTATTTATGATGGGCAGGGAAATGTAGATCGTGTAATTGAGGTGTCCAGAGATATTACTGAGCTTAAGGAGGTGAACAGGCAAAAAGATGAATTCTTAAGTATAGCTTCTCATGAGCTAAAAACGCCAGTAACTAGTATTAAAGGCTCCATACAAATTATAGAACGTCTGTTAGAAGATCAAAACTATGAACTAATCGGAAAATTTGTTACTAAAGCTGAGCTGCATGTAGATAAACTGCTTAGTCTTATTCATGACCTTTTAGATGTTTCCAAGATACAGTCAGGCAAGTTAGAATTTAATTTTAGTGAGTTTTCTTTAATAGATATTGTAGAAGATTGTGTGGAGCAGATGTCTCATCAGAGTAAAAAGCATATAATAAATGTAAAAGGAGACCTTTCTCAGACCATTAGAGGTGATAAGGTGCGTTTAGAGCAGGTGATGTGTAATTTACTTACTAATGCTATAAAATATTCGCCTGATTATGATATCATAGAAGTAGAGGTGACGGATGCTGTAGATGAGGTGAAAATAGCCATAATAGATAAAGGTATTGGGATTCCCGAAGAGAAAATTTCTCAGATTTTCGAGAAATTCTTTAGAGTTGAAGATGCCTTGCATCAGTTTCAAGGTGTAGGCCTAGGCTTGTATATCTGTGCTGAGATAATATCAAGGCATGATAGTAAACTAGAAGTTTTCAGTGAACTAAATCGGGGTTCTACCTTCTTTTTCAGCCTTCCTAAGGCTTAATTTTGTGAATGTTTTTCTATTCTTTATAACCATTCTTTTTAATTTTTGTTAGCCATAGAAATAACATTACATTTATACCTATGGCTTCAAAAATTTTGGTTTATGATGATGACAGTGATATACTTGAAATATGTAAGTATATTCTGGAGAGCAGGGGATATGAGGTTTTTACACGACAAACGTGCGGCCAGGTATTAGATGACCTTAAAGAAGTGAGGCCAGATGCTGTTATTATGGATAATTGGATTCCTACCATTGGTGGTGTGAGGGCTACCCAACTCATAAAGCAAGATGAGGAGTTCTTTAAAACACCGGTGCTATTATTTACTGCTAGTAAGAATGCGCAGGCTTTGGCTATTGAAGGGGGAGCAGATGATTACATGGAAAAACCATTTAGTTTGAAAGCGATGGAAGAAGCGGTGAAAAGATTATTAAGCGCTTCTAACTGAGAAGAAGCTTCAAATAGAAGGTAGGATTTAGTAAATGCTTCTTCACACTTACATTGGCCAAAGACTCCACTAAAAACTGATGTACATGTTTATTTCTGTTAGCTTTGTTGATAACCAAGTTAAATAACCAAGGATACGCACACAATCTTTGTAGAGCATGGCTTATTCTAAGCTCATTCCATATTTTGCTGTATAAATATTGATCATAAGCTTTGTTAAAAGCTGCGGAATAATCAGCTTTTTCAATGCATTTCAAACTATGCTCTGCAGCTATTCTTCCACTTCTTATGGCATTAGCTATCCCTTCTCCGCTAAAGGGGTCTATGAGGCCCGCTGCATCTCCAGTGAGTAAATAATGATTTCCTGAAACACGTCTCTTTTTCGATCCTAATGGTAAACCGAAACCTTTAACAGTTTCTAATGGTCGGGCATTTTCAAATCTGTGCTTTAAGGAAGGGTGCTGTTTAATTAGCTTTTCTAACACTTGTTTTAAATTTACTTTTTTAGCAGCAATAGCAGAAGAAAGCATACCAATGCCTACATTGGCTTTGCCATCGGGCAGAGGGAAAATCCACAAATAGCCGGGTAGGATCTCTTTGAAAAAGTGCAGTTCTATCTTGTTGTCTTGGGTAAAGCCTTGTACATTTTCATAATAAACTCTTAACCCTCCGCTATGATGTTTTTTGTCAGGCTGCTGTAGGGCAATCTTTCTAGCAACTACTGATTGAGCACCATCAGCACCAATGATAAGTGGTGCTTTCAAAATACCTGAAGAGGTATGAATCTCGTAATATCCATTTTGTAGCTCAAATGAATTTACTTTTTCATTTTGAAATACTGAAACACTGGAATACTTACAAGTATGCTGAAAGAGGAGGTTGTCAAATTCATATCTGGTGCAGATGTACCCGCATTTAGGCTTACCTTCATTGATAAAAGGGATTTCGGTAGATTGTAAATTAGGAGCGAATATTTTCACGCCGTAAGAGGCTATTTTCTCTTTATGCTTTTTGAAATTAGAGGCTAATTCTGGAGATAATTTCTTTAGTTGATTAACCACATCTACACTAAGGGCATCGCCACAGGTTTTATCTCTAGGGAAATGACTTTTATCGATTAGAGCTGTTTTTTTTCCTGCTTTTCCTAGCTCTATAGCTGCGGCACATCCGGCAGGCCCAGCGCCTATAATCACAACTTCGTAAGAGGTTACATTGGTCTCTTCCACTGTTTTAAAAGCATTTTTTAAATAACTTTTTATCAATGTTTTGCTCTTTCATACCAAGATTTATCGCCTGTTCAAGGTCATCGCAAGCCTCCTTGTTTTTGCCTAATCGCCAATAGGTGAGCGCTCTGAAGTAGTAGCCCAGGTAATAATTATTCAATCCTTTCAGTCCATGGTTTAGGTCTGCCAAAGCTTGCTGAGGCTTATCTATTAAATAGTAACTATAACCTCTATTGATGTAAGTGTAAGCTTCTTCAGGATTGTATTTCAAAGCCTTATCAAAGCTCATGATGGCAGAGTCATAGATATTAAGTTGAAAATAGCCAAGCCCTTGGTTTCTCCAAGCTTCAGCGTTGTCCGAGTCCTGGTTTAATACCTTGTGCCAATCATTAATGGCTAGTTTCCAGTTCCTGAGCTCACTGTGAATCACTGCTCTTCTGAAAAAGACTTCTTCATTAGTACTGTCTATAGCCAAAAATTGATCATAGTTATGTAATGCGCTATCGTATTTCTCTTCGCGGGTATATAAAATGCCGCTGTAGAGATAAGGCCATTTTAGCTCAGGGTCGTACTTTATGGCCTTTTTGTAATTGGCTAGCGCACTATCTGGTTCCTGTAGTTTGTTGTAAATGTTGCCGAGGTTGAAATAGCCTTTTGCAAGGTGTGGCTCTTGAGCTATAACGTTCCTTAAAAGTTGAATAGCATCTCTTTGTAAACCCACTTCTAGGTATGCCAGTGCCAGGTCTATAGTCACTTCTGTAGATGGTTTGAGTTCTAGCGACTTTCTGTATTCTTCTATGGCTTCATTTCTTTGATACTGTCTTACTCTTATATTGCCTTTGAGGTGATGTATATCTGCTCGGTCAGATACATAGTGGGAGATCTTTTCATTTTCCAATTTCTCGCTGTCCGGAGCTTCATCTATTCTTTTTCGGGCATCGGCCTGGTAGTTATCAGTAATGTCTATGGCTATGTTGCAATATTGCACGGCTTTATGATAATCTCCTAGAATAAAATAGGTTTCGGCCAGTCTTTGGGCAGCAGTAAAACTTTGTGGGTATTTAGTTAAAATGTAACGAAACTGTTGAATGGCCGTGGTAGTATCACCTTTGCTAATGGTAGATTCTGCTGCTTTTAATAGATCAGTTTTGTCTTGAGTAAAGGATATTAGCGGCAAGCATAGTAGTGCAAAAAGGATAAATTTTTTCATTAAAAAGAAAGCGAATTTTAATCAAATAGAGAATAGTTGCCATGCTGGTCGGCAGGAGCCATAGGTTCTATCAAAGCAGGTTCATTAACCGATGAGTCTGATATTTTTGGAGAAACAGAATAGGTTTTCATTTTATCAGCAGGGTAGGTTTTTAGTACTTCCATAAGCTCCTCTTCTGTTGATTCCTTGTTGAGCCAAATAGCTTCTTCTTTCTCAGTCATAATTACCGGCATTCTTGTGCTCATAGGGAGTATACTGGAGTTGGAAGGGGAGGTGATGAGCTTAAAAGTATGCATGGTATTTTCATTATCATCTTCAAATTCTTCCCATAGCCCGGCAAAAGAGACGATACTCTTATTTTCAAAAATCACTCTATAAGGAATTTTTCCCTTTTTACTTACTTGTTTCCAGCCATAAAAGCCATCAGCTGGCACGGCACACCTTCTACTGAGCAGTGCCTTTTTAGTAATAGCTTTTTCTACTAAGGTTTCCATATTAGTAAAAAGGAGCTTATTACTGATGGCCTTATTTTTAGACCAATCAGGAATCTGCCCCCAGTAAAAAAAGGAAAGCCCTTTGCTGCCCTGAGTGATAATAGGCAATATTTGGGTGGGAGCTGCATTGTAGCTAGGGGAGTAAGCATCAGGTATGTCTACATTAAACCTGTTGGCTAGTTCTTCACTACTGTTTGTTATTGTATATCTGTCTCCCATATTGCTAATTTAATAAAAAAACGACTCTACGTAAGTATCAGATTAATTCTTATTAATAAAACTTAATGCACGTTTCTCAGACCAGTATCGCTTTTCAGTATTGAACTCGGTAAAACCTACATGGCCACCTCTTTCTGGCATTTCAAAGGTGACATGAGGGTGCTGAGCCAGCTCTTCTTCCGGATAACATTCATCTGAAAGGAAAGGGTCATTTTTCGCATTCACGATTAGCGTAGGAATAGCAATATGTTTTAAAAAATGAATAGAGCTACATTGATGGTAATAGTCTGCGGCATTGTCAAAACCGTGTAGTGGTGCGGTAAACATCTCATCAAAATCACGGATAGTTTTCACTGTGTTTAGTTGCGCTACAGATATTTGATTGGGCATTAGCTCTGCCTTTCTTCTGATCTTATTCTTGAGATTTTTTAAAAAGCGGCTGGAGTAAATGACGTTTGATGATTGTGCGATGGTGTCACAGCTAGAGCCTAAATCTAGTGGAACTGAAAAAGCAACCGCTTTTTTTACTTTTGGATTAATATTTTCGCCTTGTTCGCCTACATATTTGAGGGTAAGGTTGCCTCCCAGGCTGAAGCCAATAAGGTGTATGCCTGTATATCCTTCATTTAATGCATGCTTTACTACATGGTCTAAATCTTCAGTAGCTCCACTATGGTAGAAGCGTAGCTGTTTGTTTATTTCTTCGCTGCAACCTCTGAAGTTCCAAGCTAATACATCAAAACCTTCTTCAGAAAATGCTTTTGCCATGCCTTTTATATAAGGGCGTGTGGAGCTTCCTTCCAATCCATGTGAAATGATGACCAGATCTTTATTTTCTTTTTTAACCCAGTCAAGATCAAGAAAATCATCATCAGGAGTAGGAATGCGCTCTCTTGTATAATGTAAATCTTTCACCTTTCTCATTAACGATGGAAATATAGTTTCCAGATGTGGTGAAAAGTAAAATTTGGGTGCTTTATAGTTTAGTTTATCTTTCAAATTATTATTAATATTATTTAATAATTATATTACGGTGCCTCTGTTTTTATAATAGGTCTATTTTAATTTTTTTTAACGTTCATGGAAACCTTCTCTTTTTCGATCCGTCTCTAGCTAAAGTTCTCAAATCAAAAACCAAAACTATCAACACTATTTACAATGACAAGAATTCTAATCTTTATTCTTTTAATACTTTCTTCTTTTGCGCTGAGGGGCCAGAGTAAATACACTCTTAATGGCTACATCACAGACGTGCAAAATGGAGAAGAATTAATAGGAGTAACTGTATATGTTAATTCGTTAAAAACAGGTACAGTAACTAATGTTTATGGCTTTTATGCCTTAAGCTTACCTGCAGGATCTTATGAGATTACTTATAGTTCTGTAGGTTACCAGCCTCAGGTAAAGCAGGTCAACCTCAACAGTGACACTGAGCTTAATCTGGAGCTGGCCGAAGAAGTAACTACTATAGATGAAGTAGTGATTACTGATAAGGCCTTGGATGCCAATGTTTCAGATGTTAATATGAGCCGTAATGAGGTGGATATCAAGCAAGTAAAAAAGTTACCTGCACTGTTTGGTGAGCCAGATATTATTAAATCCATACAGATGATGCCTGGTGTAGTAAGTGCGGGTGAGGGTACATCCAGCTTTTTTGTGCGAGGAGGTAGTGCTGACCAGAACCTCATCCTTATCGATGAAGCTCCCGTTTATGATCCATCGCACCTTTTTGGGCTGTTTTCAGTGTTTAATGCTGATGTTATAAAAGATTCTGAGCTTTACAAAGGTGGTATTCCAGCTCGCTACGGAGGTAGGTTATCATCCATTTTAGAAGTGAGAACTAAAGATGGTAATAGTAAGGAATTTGGTGGAGCAGCAGGTATCGGAACATTAGCTAGTAAGGTAATGCTGGAAGGACCTATTAAAAAGGATAAAGGCTCGTTTATCTTATCAGGAAGGAGATCATATGTAGATTTGTTCTTGAAAGCAGCTGATCAAGATAACTTGGTGCATTTTTACGATGTAAATGCTAAGCTCAATTGGAAACAGAATAATAAAAATCGATATTTTGCCGCCTTCTATTTAGGTAGAGATTCTTTTTCATTTGGAGATGATTTTGGTTTTAACTGGGGTAATGCCACAGGTACCATTCGCTGGAATCACCTTTTTAATGACCGCATATTCTCTAACACTTCTTTAATAGTTAGCAATTTTGATTATGGGCTGGAGATAACTGACCCTACCTCTGGCTTGGATTGGGATTCTAACTTGCAGGAATTTAGCCTTAAGGAAGATCTGAATTATTTTATTAATCCAAGAAATCAACTGGATTTTGGTTATCAGGTCACCTATAGACGATTTTCGCCAGGAGAGGTGAAACCTAACTCAGACAGGTCTATTTTTACCGCTCGTGATTTACCTCATGAATATGCCCTGGATCATGCTTTGTATTTGGAAAATCAGCAAAAGCTGACAGACCGCTTCACCATGGTTTATGGACTACGACTTTCCTTTTTTCAAAACATAGGCAAGGCAACTGTTTACGATTATGAAGATCCCCAGGATAACATCAACCCTACTCGTATTGACTCTACGCGCTATGATAGCTTTGAAACCATTGAAAGTTATATGAATCTGGAGCCTCGTTTTTCTGCCAGGTATATGCTGAATCCATCTAGTTCATTGAAAATATCTTATAACCGGATGGTGCAAAATACTCACTTAATAGCTTCTGGTACGGTGCCTATTCCGTTTAACACCTGGAGCCCGAGTAACAGATATTTAAAGCCTCAAATAGCTGATCAGTTTGCCGCTGGCTATTTTAAAAATTTGGCAGATAATAAATATGAAGTGTCGGTAGAATCTTATTACAAAGACATTCAAAATGTTACTGACTTTGCTGATAATGCTCAACTTTTCTTTAACGATGATTTGTCTACGGAATTCCGTCAAGGAAAGTCATGGTCATATGGAGCAGAGTTTATGCTCCGTAAAAATGAAGGTAAGCTGACAGGGTTTGTCAGTTATACCTGGTCTAAAACAGAAAGAAAAGTGCCAGGAGTAAATCAGAACAGATCCTTTTTGGCTAACTATGATAGAAGGCATGTGATGAACATGGCAGCTACGTATGACCTGAATGATAAATGGTCTTTTGGAGCTAATTTCACTTATACTACGGGTAGACCAATTACCCTACCTGCAGGTAGATATGAATATCAGGATTATCAGGTAGATCTAATTACGGAGCGAAATGGATATAAGCTGCCTAACTATCACAGAATGGACTTTTCAGCTACGCTTACTCCTTTAAAGAATAAACAAAGGAAATGGAAGAGTAGCTGGGTGTTTTCAATCTATAATGTCTATAGCAGAAAGAATCCATTCACTGTGTATACCAGGGTAGAAAGTGATGATGATGGAGATGTAATAAACCCTAATAAAAAGGAAGCCAGGTTGATATCACTATTCCCAATTTTACCTTCAGTAACTTATAATATTAATTTTTAAAGGATCATGACAAGGCAATTATATACATTTATTTTATTGGCAATAGTAGGCCTTAATCTGATAGGCTGTGATGAGCCATACCAGATAGATGAGCAAACTACAGAACCCAAGGTAGTAATTGAAGGACTCGTTACCAATGAAAGCAAGAGGCATTATGTGAGGGTCACTAAAACAGTCGATTTTTATTCAGAAAAAGGGTCGGTACCCGTATATAATGCTTCTGTGATGGTATCAGACAATCAAGGTAATACTTATAACTATAGCTATCAGGCTAATACTGAAGGAGGAGGATATTATTATTCTGATGATATTTTTGCTGGCGAGGTGGGCGTAGCTTATACGCTCAATGTAGCGCTGGATGGAGAGGAATATAGTGGTAGGGATTCTTTGAGAAGAGTAACTCCTATAGACAGTTTAGGAGTTCGATTCGATCAGGAGGAGTTTGATGATCCTGAAGATGAAGGAAGGTACTATGAAGTGCTCTTATATATTCATGAGCCCCAAGAAACCGAAGATTATTATTTGTTTAGGTATTATCTTAACGGATCTACTTTCAAAGATGAAACTTCAGATATATACGTTTCTGATGATTCGTTTTTAGGTGAAAATATAGATGGATTGGCTACTCCAGGCTGGTTTGCTCTTAATGATAGTGTTACTGTAGAAATGTATAGTCTTACTTTAACAGGGTATAAATATTATGCTGATCTGAATAACTTACTCAATAATGACGGAGGCTTTTTCGGTTCGCCACCAGTAAATCCTCAAACCAATATTTCAAACGGTGCCATGGGCTTTTTTCAAGTAAGTTCAGTAGTAAGAAAATCAGTGATAATAGAGGATTGATGCCTTTTTCTTTTAGGTAAGTGAACTTTTAAGATTCTTTGAGGTATTAAAAGAATCACTTACTTACTTAATATGTACTATCGCATTTTTTTTCTAACTCTGTTTTTATGTGTGCTTGGTAGCACTTCGTATGCTCAGAGAAAAGTTACCATTAGTGGTTATATTAAAGATATTGAAAACGGAGAGGCTCTAATAGGGGCTACCGTATATGTAAAAGAAGTAGAAGCCGGCACAGCTACCAATGTATATGGCTTCTACTCTCTCACCTTGCCAGTGGGTAGTTACCACATAGATTATGGTTATGTGGGGTATAATACCCAAACCCAAACTGTAAACCTCAATGCTGATAAAAGAGTAGACGTGGAGCTTAGCACCTCTACTACCGAGTTGCAGGAAGTGGTTATTACAGGTGAATCAGCTGATGCTAATGTCACCAGTGTGGAAATGAGCACCGAGAAGGTAGATATCAAAACCATAAAAAAAATACCTGCCTTTATGGGAGAAACTGATGTGCTGAGAAGCATTCAGCTTTTGCCGGGGGTTAGTTCTGTGGGTGAAGGTTCTTCAGGATTTAACGTAAGAGGAGGTAATGTAGGTCAAAATCTGGTTTTGCTAGATGATGCACCCGTTTATAATTCTTCTCACCTATTTGGTTTTTTCTCCGTTTTTAACCCTGATGCGGTGAAAGATGTTACGCTCATAAAAGGCGCTATGCCTGCTAACTATGGGGGCAGATTAGCTTCTATTCTGGATGTGAGAATGAATGAAGGGAATTCTAAAAGATATGAAGTAGAAGGAGGCATAGGCACTGTCTTCAGCAGATTGGCAGTACAAGGCCCCATAAAAAAAGATAAAGCATCATTTCTGGTTGCAGGTCGTCGTTCATACGTAGATATATTCGCTAAGCCTTTTATTGATGATGCTACCCTGTACTTTTATGACCTAACCGCTAAGGTTAATTATAACTTAAATGACCATAACAAAATATTTCTTTCAGGGTATTTCGGTAGAGATGTTTTCAAATTTGATGAGCAACAAGGCTTCGATTGGGGGAGTATAACAGGTACCTTAAGGTGGAATCATATTTTCAATAATCAGTTATTTTCCAACTTTTCTTTTTTTGTAAGTACCTATGACTATGGCCTTGCCTTTGGAGAAAATGACAGAGATAAATTTGAGTGGGATAGTAGGGTCTTAACTTATACGTTTAAGCCTTCTTTTAATTATTTTCTCAATACCAATAATGAAGTGCTTTTTGGAGGAGAGGCTACTTACTATAACTTTAATCCTGCAGAAGCTAAAGTGGTTTCTGACGGTGAAGTAACTGATATCAGTCTTACAGATAGACATGCTTTAGAAAGTGCTTTGTACATAGATAATACTCAGAAGGTAAATGAAAGGCTAAGTCTTAAATACGGATTGCGATTTTCTTCTTATCAGTACCTAGGGCCAGGAACCGTATATGAGTATGAAGAGAATGTGCCAGGAGAAAGAAAAACACTGGTAAGTACTAGCACTGCTGATGATGGAGAGGTAATAAAGAATTATTATAACTGGGAACCAAGAGCGTCAATAAAATATCAAATAGGAAAAGGTTCCGTAAAAGGTAGCTTCACACGTACCTCACAATATATCCATCTGGTTTCTAATACAGCGGCGTCTACTCCCATAGATATTTGGACACCAAGCACCAATAATATAAAGCCACAGATAGGTATTCAATATGCCTTAGGCTATTTCAGAAATTTTGGTGCAGGAAATGACTATGAAGCTTCTGTAGAAACCTACTATAGAGATACTGATAATCAGGTTGAATATGTAAAAGGGGCTGATTTGTTTATCAATGAATATCAGGAAGGAGATCTTATAAGTGGCATAGGCAGGGCTTATGGGGTTGAGTTTAACCTTAAGAAGAATGTAGGTAAATTAAACGGCTGGATAAGCTATACCTTAGGCAGAACGGAGCTAAAAGTTAATGGAATTAACAGAAATGAATGGTATCCTACACGTTTTGATCAAACTCATAATCTCAAGGTTTTTGGTAATTATGATATAAGTAAAAGATTATCAGCGTCGGCTAATTTTACTTTTATTTCTGGCACTCCTTTTAGTGCGCCTACCAGTAGGTTCGTTATCCAGAATATGGTTATTCCTTACGATTATTATGAGTCTCGTAATGGACTCAGGGTGCCAGCTTCACATCGGTTAGATTTATCTGTGACCTTGCAAATGAAAAGGGTGAAAAAAGGGGAGAAGCGAAAAAATCAAGATGAACTGGTGTTTTCGGTTTACAACGTCTACGGTAGGAGAAATCCCTTCTCTATATTCTTTGCCCAGCAAGATGGCTATACCTCGCCAGGGGACAATATCAATACTATGGCATACCGCTTTTCTATAGTAGGAGCTCCCGTGCCTGCCATATCTTATAACTTTAAGTTTTAAAATCATGTCTAGACTATATTACATATTTTTAGTTATACCATTTATCTTTTTTTCTTGTGAAGACGAAGTGGCCATAGATCTGAATGATGCCCCTCCCGTATTGGTAGTGGATGCCTGGGTTAATGATATGCCGCAAACACAGGAGATTCGGCTAATGATGTCTCAGCCTTATTTTGACTCTAGTCAGCCACCCGAAGTGAGCGGTGCTCAAGTAAGAATTACTGATGATCGTGGTCAGACTTTTGATTTTATAGAAAAGGAAGCGGGAAGTTATCAGTGGGATCCGGCTGCTGATAGTGCAGCATTTGAAATTGGCCGTTCTTATCATTTATCTATTACCTACGAGGGTAATGCCTTTGAAGCAGATTCTGAATTGAAAAGAGTGCCAGCGCTAGATTCTGTAGTGTATACCTTCTACGAAGAACGCAATGCTTTTCAGCCAGAAGGGTACTATGCACAGTTTTATGCTCGAGACCCGGAAGGTACTGGTGATGCTTATTGGATAAAAACTTATAAAAATGGGCAATATCTCAATAGGCCTAGTGATCTTAATATTGCCTATGATGCAGGTTTTAGCTCTACAACAACCATAGATGGAGTAATATTTATAGAACCTATCCAGAACAAAGCAACTCCACTAAATGATGATGAAGATGCCTATGAACCTTATGTATACGGAGATTCGGTATACATAGAAATCTACTCTATAACTACTGAAGCTTTTAGCTTTTTAGATGCTGTGGCTACACAAATAGAACGTGACGGTGGTTTTTCGGAAATTTTTGCTGAACCGCTAGAGAATGTACCTTGTAACATTTCATGTACTAGCAATGAAAAGGAACAGGTGGTAGGCTTTTTTAATATGTCTGCTGTATCTTATAAAGGTGAAAGGCTTGAAGAATAAATTTCACTCAATAGATTTTGTTAATTTCGCATTCAGGTCAATGTACTGACCTGATAATCTATATTTTATAAATTTAAATACTGAAAATATGAACCTAAGAATATCAAAACTACTACTAGTGGCTTTGGTCGGTTTACTTTTTACCCGATGTGGGGGACCAGGAGATAAGTCTGAAGAAGAGTCTCAATCCTCATCCGAAAATCAAATGGACTCTACTTACCAGACTTTGCTAGATAAATATACTGAAGTAGAGCTCAGTACTGATGTGAGTAAGCTTTCTGATAATCAGAAGAAAATGCTGCCCTTACTTATTGAAGTAGGGCAGATCATGGATAGCCTGTTTTGGTACGAGGCTTATGGTCATCGCGATTCCCTTTTTACTTCAATCAATAGCGCTAAGGCTAAAAAGTACGCTACTATTAATTATGGTCCTTGGGATAGACTGAATAATAATGAGCCTTTTATTGAGGGGGTAGGTGCCAAGCCGGCAGGAGCCAATTTTTATCCTGCTGACATGACTAAGGAAGAGTTTGACAATGCTAATATTGATAATGGTAAATCTCAATATACTTTTATTAGAAGAGATGATAATGGAAAACTGTTGGCCATTCCTTATCATGAAATGTTTGAAGCTCAAGTTACTCGTGCGGCTAAGCTACTAAAGGAGGCTGCAGAGTTAGCTAAAAATTCTCAGTTAAAGAATTACCTTAATTTAAGGGCAGAGGCTTTGCTTACTGATGAGTATTACGAAAGTGACATTGCCTGGATGGATATGACTACCAACCAGATCGATATTATTACCGGACCTATAGAGAATTACGAAGATCAGCTATATGGCTATAAGACCTCTCACGAGACCTATGTTTTAGTGAAGGATATGGAATGGAGCGAAAGATTATCTAAGTATGCCGAGATACTTCCCGAATTGCAAAAAAGCTTACCTGTAGCTGAGGCTTATAAAAATGAAAAGCCTGGCACAGATTCACAATTAGCGGCTTTTGATGTGGTTTTTTATGCGGGTGATTGTAATGCAGGAAGTAAAACTATAGCCGTGAACCTTCCTAACGATGAAAAAGTACAGCTTGAAAAAGGTACTCGCCGTTCGCAGCTAAAGAATGCTATGAAAGCTAAATTCGATAAAATTTTGGTGCCTATAGCCGATGAACTTATAGATGAAAGCCAAAGAAGTCATGTGAAGTTTGATGCTTTTTTTGCTAATACTATGTTTCATGAGGTGGCTCATGGGCTGGGTATTAAAAATACTATCAACGGTAAAGGAACCGTAAGAGAAGCTTTAAAAGAAAATGCATCTGCCTTGGAAGAAGGTAAAGCTGATATTTTAGGGCTATATATGATTACCTGGCTGCATGATAGGGGGCAGGTCAATGGAGAGCTGATGGACTATTATACCACCTTCTTAGCTAGTATTTTCAGATCAGTGAGGTTCGGAGCTTCCAGTGCTCATGGAAAGGCTAATATGATCCGTTTTAATTATTTTAAAGAGCAAGGTGCATTTTCCAGAGACTCAGAAACGGGTAAATACAAAGTAGATTTCACTAAAATGCAAGCTGCTATGAATTCGCTTTCTGATAAAATCTTGACGCTTCAAGGGAACGGTGATTATGAAGGCGTGAGCCAACTGGTAAGTGAGAAGGCCCTGGTGCCTCAGCAGTTACAAGATGATTTAGATCTTCTTACCGAAAAAAACATACCTGTAGACATTGTATTTGAGCAGGGAGTAAAAGTACTGGGATTGTAGTATTCCTTGATTAAAGTTATAATGGTCTTTCTATTTTACTAAATGCTTTTACTGAAATAGAAAGGCCATTTTTTATGTGTGGAATTTTTCTACGTGTGCAACGGTCTCAGTTGTGGTATTAGTTCCACTGTTATAACATTGAAAAACATTGAATTATCCTTTTGCAGACGTTTTTTTATTTTGGCACGCTTTAAGCACTTGGACAAACAGACTAATTGAACCTTTTGAAAAATGCCATACGTAGATAACGCCATTTTAGATATGTCGGTTTTAAACCAAAACTCTTCATCATCTCGTGAAAACGTTTTGCAAGTTAATAAACCGTTAAATAAGAAAGCTACTAAAGAAGCTGAAAACACCTTCGAGTTTAATCACTTAGTACACGACCTTAAAAGCCCTGTTAATTCATTAAAGGGTATTGTAGAGTTAGCTAATATTAACTTGAAAGGAGATGAGGCACAGGAATATCTGAGTATGATAAGAAATTGTGTTAATTCTCTAGAGAGTAGAATTACTTCTACATTAGATATGTACCAAAAAGGTACCTTGGGGCGTGATGGAGAGCTAATAGACTTCAATGTATTGGTTAATAACGTTCTGGCGTCTATGGATCATGCCGAAGGTTATAGTGATGTTCACTTTGATGTGAATGTAGACGTACAAGGTCAATTTTATTCAAGTTACGCTACGTTGGAATCTATTTTACAGAATCTTTTGGAAAATGCTGTTAAGTACCGTTGCCAGGATACAAAGCAATGTAAAGTGAAGGTGCATATAAAGAACAATTACGAAGGTGTACAGATCCGCGTTTCTGATAACGGAATTGGTATTTCTGATGATAAGTTACCTCACATATTTGATGCTCATTTTAAGTCTGATCTGGTGAAGAGCAGTAATGGCTTAGGGCTTTTTATCGTGAAAAAGGCTGTAGAAAAGATACATGGCGACTTAAAGGTGTATAGTAAAGAAGGGCAGGGAACCACCTTTTTAATTAATCTCCCTAATTTGAATGACTAATTAAGGTCTTTTAGATCTAAAATAAATATATAAAAAGAATAGCCCGCCGTTTGGCGGGCTATTCTTTTTATGCTGACATTTTATTATTTTTTGAGTAATACAGTGGCAATCTCAATTGTTTTTACACCTTTATCGTCGTTAGGATCAGTAATAACTTCTATTTTCTCAACTTCAGATAAGCTAAAAACTCTTTCTCCTTGTGCCTGAAACCATAGCGGGTGAAAGGCTGGGTAAGGTCTTGGTAGTAATAAATGTTCTTTGGCTTTTAGTTGAGAGAGATCAACCTTTACTTCCTTCATTTGATCAGTTAAAGTGGTAGTGGTACTATATGAAAAGGCATCCTTGGTGATAAAAGTGATGTTAACTTTCAGTTTAGAGGCAGCAGCCGTTTTCCCTTTTATAACCACAGTTTTTAGGTCACCCAATTCAGAAGATCTTTCATTCAACTTATCGGCTACAAATAATTGAAAACCTACGGTTTGAGATTCTTTAGTATCACTTTGAAGTTTTAAGCTGAGTTCGCCAGGAGTAGCTGTGGTTTGGAAAGACTTTTCTTCTGGTTTCCACAAGTTAGGGTAAATCATAAGTTCATCATCTGTAGCAGCATTAAATAGTACTAAAGGTGTGGCTTCAGAAGCTACTTGGGTGATCCAATGATCATCATGGTAATTATCCCATGCCCAGGGATCTCCCTCATGGCCACCAGGGTAGGTATAAATATGATCTTTGTTTTCCACTTTAATTCTATACTCTATCACGCCAGGCATAGCTACCTCAGCAGGAACTATGGCTTGGTATTGATAGGCAGAGGTTTTCTTCATGTCCAATGTTTTATATACTCCAGACCAGGTTCGTAATAAAACAGATAAGTGAGCTGAAGAATCTAAGCCAACCGTAGTAGCTGTAATATTGAAGGACTTATTTTGACTCACTACATGGTTAGGCTGGTGTTTCACATAGGCAGAGTTGAAGTTAGCTTTCGGAGCTATGAACTCACTTAATTTGAGGTTGTTACTTTTCTTGTTCTCATTCCATTTGTCTGCTTTTTTACTCTTTTTAGTCGAGTATACAAGATAAGTTCCTGGCTCTATGTTAAAGCTGCCATCCTTAGTGCTTAGGCTTTGGTTATTACCTATATTCAATGCTTTAATATTTAGCTCACTTCCTAAATCAGATAGTTTAATGGTCATTTTATTTGGCTGCCATTGAATGCGAGTTACTTCTTTTTTCAAAGAGGCTTTGGCAAAAGGATCTTTTATGTGGATGGCGTCAGGCATTACTTCCAACCTCCAGACACCATTTTCCAGCTTATCAAGAAAATAAGTGCCTGTACCACTATATTGAACTACTGGCGAAGAGCCAACACCAGCCAGATGTTGAAGCTTTTTCTCTGATAGAGGAACTGTAGAGGTGGTGTTAGAATAGTAAAATTCCTCGTTAGAGTTCATTTCGCTTAACTCTTCTTTATAGCTAACTCTGAAGTTTTCAAATGTGCTGTCTTGAGGATATTTACCATATTTTTTGAGTAGTGGTAATTCATGAAATACCTTTCCGGCTATTAATAAGCTGATAGCTTTCTTAGGCGTATAAGCTAGATTAACGTAATGTGTTTGGTATTCAGTGTTAGCGTACGCTGTTCCTAAAGGATCATACGCAAATTGAGTAGCCCACTGAAAGCCGGCTTCTCTAAAGCTTTTAGCCATAGCTGGATACATATATGAGCTGAGTACATCACCCGCATCGAATTCATACACCATTTTGGCTTTGTTTTTATATTCTGGAATGGTGTCGAAGGGAATGTGGTAGGTATCTACATTGGGGAGGTAGTTACCATGTAAAGTATGGTTAGCTACCAAACCAGTAGGGTACCACTGAAAACTAAACCCGTCTACATTGCCTTTGGCTATGGCATCAGCATAATAGTATGATTCACTAATGTTATAAAATACTGGTTTATTCCAACCTGTGCTTCTAATCGCAGTAGCCATTCTGTTAATATATTCGGTAGTTCTTGCCTTGACGCCGGAGTGTTTAGGCTCATTGTTAATTTCTGTAGCTATTACATCATTATCTTCCTGAAAGGTGAGACCGGTATATTTGTTTTTGTGTTGAAAAAATTGCTTTAAGAAATTCTCCTGAGCTATGAAGGCTTTTTCCTCTGTTACAGCCTCAGGCTTATTATATATGTCTGAAAAGGCATAAGTTCTTTCGTCTTTTTCAGGGTAGCCATTACCCCAGAATGCAATAGGAGTAACTATAATTTTGATATTTCTTTCTTTGAGCTTGGCTATAAGGTAGTCATATAACTCCAGATGTTCATTTTGTTTTAAGTTTCCTAAAGAGTCAGATATTTCCGTGTCCCAAACGTGTACTCTGAAAGCATCGAATCCTAAGCGGGCAATGTGGTAAACATCTGCATCTATTGAGTTCTTGATGTCTAGCCCCAGTTGCTGGTGTGAGCGATATCCATAGGCAAAGGGTAGTGTATAATTAACTCCGAAAAATGAAGCTTCCTGGTTGCTATCCGTCCAGCGCATGATACCTTGATCATCTACAAACACAGAGTTGGAGCTTTGCTGCGCATGAACAGAGAGAGAATAGGATAATAGTGCAAATGAGGTTAATGTGTATAATAATAGTTTTAAGGTACTATTAGTGTGCATATTTATTGAGTATATGGTAAAGAAAAAGCTGCTATGATTCATCTAATAAATATGATTCATAGCAGCTAATCAATTATTTTGAATTAATTATTTTACTTGTATTCGGCTTCCATGTAAGTGATGCCTAAATTTACTTCACCATCAAACTTGAAGAAAGTGGCATTTTCCCATGAAGAGCCTGTTCCCCATAAGTCTTTCATATTAGAGGTGATCCATGCTGGCTCCCAGTATATAATCCCTCTTCCACCACCATCTTTCATCTCTTGAGTAAGTTTAACCATTAAGTCATACTGGCCTTGCTCAGTGAATGGATAACCCGCTAACGGAGTTCCTCCTAATTGGTTATTATAATTATCATTATACTCATCAGTCCAAGGGTAGGCGGTTTCTAACATGATAAGCTCTTTGTTAAACTTTGACTTAGCCGCACTTACTAATTCGCTAATGCCGTTAGGAGCAATTTCTGGATGCCATAACGGATAGTAAGAAAAACCTATAATCTCGAAATCAGTGACTTTCGATTTATTAATTATATTTTCTGCGAAATAATCAATGTTTATCGGGTTAGCTACATGAAGAGCTATACTAGGCGTATTAGTAGGTAAAGCCTCTCTTACTCCTTTAATGGCCGAATTTAGTATGATTCCCAGATTAATCCACTCGTCATCACAACTGCTAGCTGTGGGGAAATTAGTTGAGTTAGCTTCATATAGCATACCACAATTAATTTCATTACCCACTTGAACCATTTCAGGAGCTAAACCTTTATCTGCTAAATATTTAAGAGATTTAAAAGTATAATTATACACAGAATCTGCCAAAACATTAATATCGGTGATGTCTTCCCATGCTTCAGGAACTTCTTGAGAACTTGGATCAGCCCAAGTGTCTGAATAATGAAAATCTAAAAGCACTTGCATATTATTTTGCTTAGCTTTTTCAATAGAACGAGCCACATCGGCTATATCGTTATACATTTGCTCACCATCAGGGCCATAAGCTTCCTGAGTCCAAGTTGGCGTATGCCACAACCTTAGTCTAACAATGTTAGTACCATGATTAGCAAAAATGACGAAGGGATTCTGAGCTACACCTTCATCCATATAAACACCATTATGATCCTGAATTTGATTAGCATATGATAAATCAGCTCCAAAGTAGAAATCGTTTATAAGTGAAGAACTATCATTAGGGATACTATCATTAGGAATGTCAAAATCAGGAGGTGTAAGTCCTTCATCATCACAGCTTACTACTGCTATGAAACATAGTAGTAGTAAGAATTGTATAAATTTATTTTTTTTGTTCTGCATCATCTATCACTTTATAAAAATATATTCACCTGTTAAATCGTTGAAAACTACTAGGTAAGAGCCTCCATTTAACCATATATTTTGGGCGGATTCTCTAGCGGTACCATATAGAGCACTTTGATCACCCACGGTTCCCCACCACTCAGAACCAGCTCTAAATTGAATATCTGAATATTCGTCATAGTCATAATTGAGTGTCCAGATGTGAGGATTGAATGATGAATTAGTCATAGGAACAATGTCAGTCCAATCATTAAAAAGTGATCCAGATAAACCAGCACTGGAGTATACAGGAGAAGAGTTAACATCGTAGCTTTCTATAGTATAGGTCATGGTTTGGATATTAACTGTAATGGTTTGATATCCAGCTGTCATTGTAATACCTGGAGGTTGTGAATCATTACTGGTTTCCTGTAAAGCTAATTTTCCCGATCCTCCGGATCCCATGGCTGACCCCCATTGTGGCTGCCAGTTTCCTCTTTCACCTAATAGCTTAAGTTCACCTTCATTGAAATTACCAGTGAAAGTATAAACAAAGCTATTTTCAGGATCTCTGAACATAGGAATAGCATCACTGGCTGCTCCCCAACCAATTTCAGTAGCAGGTCCTATCATATACAGGTCAGCGTAAGCTGACACCTCAGATGATTGATAAGGAGTTACTGAAAGTTCAATAATGTTTGAATACACAAATACATCTTCAGAAACCGAAGCTTTTAACCTGACATATAATGTGTTTACTTCATTAGGAGTCAGTCCTAATTGTACACTTCTGCTGTTAAAAGTAGCTACAGAGTATGAAATTTTCATGGTAGTGTCAAATTCTATCGGTGTCATATTAGAAGCAAAATTAGATACCGTATCGAATTGAATTTCATAGCTTTCAGCACCATCAAAGCCAAAGTCTGTTGAAGTGCGTGTGAAATTAATAGCTTCTTTTTCAGCTTGTTCTTCAAGAAGTACGATGGTACTGTTAGATATCATAAGCTCAGGAGGAACAGGAGAATGAGCTACCACTAAATCATCATCCTTATCGCAGGATATTAGTCCTATAAAAAATAGAGCGATTATATATAAATATTTTGTTTTCATCTTATAAAAATTTGTTTGATAAATGATCTACTAATACCCATCATGTTGCTTAAGATTAGGGTTTGCTAAAATTGCTGCTGTTGGTATTGGGAATAAATCAAAACGTGAATTTACAGGCCTACCTTCTTGAACTCCTCCCTTCCAAGGCCATACGTAATCACTATTAGAGAATTTACCAAACCTAATGAGATCAGTTCTTCTATGCATTTCATAGCAAAGTTCACGCGCTCTTTCATCAAGTATAAAATCTAATGTAAGATCTTCGGCTGAAATGTTGCCAGATTCGTCTCCATAAGCTCTTTCTCTTAGTGCATTAATATACTCCAGGGCAGTAGCAGTACTACCTCCAGTACCACCTCTCAGAACTGCTTCTGCGTACATAAGGTAAACATCCGCTAGTCTGAACATTGGAAAGTCGGTATCTGGGAAGCTGTTTGCCATATTTGACCCAGGCTCTCCTGTAGAAGTTATGTTTTTAAATTTTGTAACAGGATAACCTTGAGTAGTTTTAGTAAAGTCATTTATTTCCAGGGTCTGTCCATCAGCATGAAACATAGCTCTTGAATCGGTAGCTCCAGTGATATCATCAAAAAGATTTACAATATTTTTGGTTGTTCTCAACCCAGGCCATCTCTCTGACATACCATAGTCTGCTTGGTTCATACTACCCGTAATAGAACCTAAAATGAGGTATTTCGTTCCTCCATTGGTTTGAGTATTTGTACCATCATAATTAATAGAGAAAATAATGCCTTCAGCACTGTTATTATCGGCTAAAAACAAGTGATCATAGTTGGGATCAAGGGTATAGCCTGCATTAATCACATGAGAGGCATAAGTGATGGCTTCAGAGTTTCTTTCTACTCCGGTATACACCTGCGCATTAAGGTATAATTTGGTGAGTAAAGTCCATGCTGCAGCTTTATCGGCTCTACCATATTCATTTTGTTTAGCATCTATTAATTCATTCTGGATAGCTAATAACTCTGATTCAATATATTCAAATAGAGCAATACGTTCTACTCTTTCTGGGAAGTAGCTACCTACACCGTCTTCTTCTTTAACAAGAGCAATATCACCAAACATATCTAGTGCATGCCAGTAGCTCAAAGCTCTTATAAAACGAGCCTCTGCTCTGAAAATACGAGCTTCAGTTTTTTGAGCTTCTGTTAATCCTCTACTGTCTAAATTTTCATCAGACATTTCTCTAATAAATTCATTAGCTAATGCTACTTGAAAATAGATGCGACTAAACATTGCGCCAATAAATTCGTTGTTGGCAATCCATTCAACAGTTACTATATCAGGTAAAGAGCCATCATTCCAACTTATTACAGCTTCATCTGTTGATAACTCTTGTAAATTGTAATATAGTCTTAAGTAGTCAGAGAAGCCTTCATCAAGCCCTATGATGTCAGGATCTCCTCCTTGATTACCTTGCTGTCCTGTTAATGCATAACCTCCATACAATTTGGCTAAAACATTTTTATAGTTACCAAAATCATCATATACTACATCGGAGGTGATTTGATTTTCTGGTTTAAGGTCTAGATCACCGCAGGATAGTGATAGTAATGACAAAATACCAACCAGAAATAATCTATTAATATTTAATTTTTTCATCTTTTTAATTTTTAGTTTGAGAAATCAGGAATGCTCCATCAAATTCAAATCATTAAAAGTCCACATTTACACTAAGTGAGTAAATTCTTGGTCTTGGGTAGATGTTGTTATCTATACCTCCTGATATTTCGGGATCAAGACCACTATAGTTAGTAATAAGGAATAAGTTTTGTGCGTTAGCAGCTAACCTCAAACCAATTTTTTCATTCCACAATCTGCCCACATCATAAGACAGGCTCATGTTTGACATTCTTAAGAAAGAAGCATTTTCTACGTAATAATCAGATAGCCTCCTATTGGTTTCATTTATACTTCTGAAGTTAGTTTCTTTAACGTTATCTGTGAGGTTGGTTATGTAATTTGCATAATTGAGGTTTCTATATGTAGCGTTACCAGAATTTATGTTATTATAAACATAATTTCCAACGCTTCCACTGAGTAGAAAACTCAATGTCCATTTATCATATGATAGTGTACTGTTAAATCCAAAGTAGAATTTGGGTGCAGGTGACTTATATCGATACAGGTCATCACTATTTATGATGTTATCATTATTCCTATCTACATAAACATCTTCTATTGGTTTCCCATTTTCATCATAAACCTGTTGGTATACATAGAATGCGAATGGTTGGCTGCCTACAGTATGTATTTGTACTGTATTACCATTACTGAAGTTCCCTACAGGTATTCCTTCAGAGTTTTCGTCACTTGTTTTACTCAGATTAACGATTTCTGTTGTGTTGTAAGTAGCATTAATGCCTAAATCCCATTCAAATTTATTGGTTGTAATAGCATTGTAGTTCAAGGCTAATTCAACTCCTTTATTTTCGATGCTTCCAACATTGGTAAATAGCCTGTTAGTAAGGTTAGAGCCAGCAGCTACGGTTACCACAGCTAATAAGTCATCAGTTTTCTTATAGTAGAAGTCTAAACTACCAGTTAGTTTGTCATTCCATAAACCATAATCAATACCGGCATTGTAGGTAGTGGTTTCTTCCCATTTGATATTTTTATCATATGCTTCCGGCCTCAAAGTGGTGTAAAATTGATCACCTAATTGATACTGTGCATTTTCATTACTGTAGGTATATCTTGGCAAGTAAGGGAAATAATCGCCAAAGTCTTGCTGTCCGGTAATACCATAACCCACACGAAGTTTCATGTCAGAAACCAGTTTAGAATCTTTAAGGAAACTTTCACTCTTAACCTTCCAAGCTAGGGCTAGTGAAGGGAATAAGCCCCATCTATTATCTTCGCTGAAGCGAGATGAACCATCAGCTCTTAAAGTAGCAGTAAGTAAATACTTATCCATGAAACCATAGTTTAATCTACCAAAGTATGACTTTAGTCTATATTTTGGGTTCATAGGTACTGCGGCGGGAGTTACTACAGCGCCTTCAGCATTAAGCTCATCATAAGTATGGTTATCTATTTTAAAATCCTGATATGAATAACCTGCTGTGAAATCAATTTTACTATTGATAGAAACTAATTCGTGCTTGTAATTCAAATAGAAGTCAGCCAAGTAGTTCGATTTATCTTGTCCGTACTTTGTAAAACTACCTCCTTGAGTATATGCGAAAGCGGCTTCTGCTGGTATATCATTAGAACCTTCACTTGTAGATACATCATAACCTAAGTTAAGATTAGCACTTAATCCGTTTAAGAAAGGTAATTGATAATCTAGCTGAACATTACCAATGCTTCTTTTGGCTTCTCCAACATTGTGACTTTGAGCTAACAAACTCACAGGGTTGTACGAGGTTTGGGTAATGGGGTTGCCTTCATTATCTCTCCATTGAGTATAGTTTCCAAACTGATTTTCACTGAATACAGGTTGGGTAGGATCATAAGAAATGGCACTGCTAATAGCACCTTGATCCGCAAATCTATTTTTAGAATAGATTCCTTTTACATTAAAAGTGATTTTTAAAGCATCATCTAATAGGTAAGGAGTAAGCGTAATAGCCGCTGTAGTTCTTTCCAGATTAGAAGTTTTTACTACTCCATCTTGGTTTAAATATCCTAAAGATACCCGATAAGGTAGATTTTTTAAAGATCCTGATACGCTTAGGTTATTGTCAGAGCTGATGGCATCTTTAAAAATTTCATCTTGCCAGTCAGTGTTAGCATTGCCTAACAGATTTTCTTGTGTTGGAGCGTATTCAGCTACTACTTTTCTAAATTCATCTGCTGAAAGCACATCTACTTTTCTTGGTACAGTAGACACTGACGTCAGTGTGCTGAAGTTTACTTTGAAGTCCTGACCTGACTTACCTTTTTTAGTATTGATAATCAAAACACCGTTAGATGCTCTTGAACCATAAATAGCAGTAGCAGAGGCATCTTTAAGCACGTTTACAGATTCTATATCATTAGGGTTAATGAAGCTTAAAGGATTTGAAGATCCTGCAACATTATTATTATCCAAAGGCACGCCATCGATAACAATCAAAGGATCATTACTAGCGTTTAATGAAGAACCTCCACGTATTCTGATAGTACTACCTGAGCCAGGAGCCCCTCCATTAGACGTAATCTGAACACCAGCTACTTTTCCTGAAATTAATTGATCAGGAGATGTAACTTGTCCTGGGTTGAAGTCTTTTTCAGAAATACTTGCCACTGAACCTGTTACATCACTTTTCTCTTGAGTACCATAACCAATTACTACCACTTCAGTAAGTGAAGTAACATCAGGCATAAGCATTATATTAAGGTTAGTCTGATTTTGAACAGTTACTTCTTCCTTTATATAGCCAATGAAAGAGAAGATTAGAACACTGCTCTCATCAGGTACTTCAATAGAAAAGTTACCTTCAAAGTCCGTAATGGTACCCTGAGAAGTACCCTTTATAAGGATGTTTACACCAGGTAGAGGATTACCTTCCTCGTCTTTTACTATACCTTTTACGGTTTGTGACATTATCACCTCTTCCACTATTGGGGCTTCTGTAGTCACTGATTTTGATACATCAATTTGGTTATTAACTCTTCTGAAATTTAAAGAGGCCGATTCTCCTACCTCTTTTAGAATAGTAGCGATAGATTGTTTATTTCCATTAAAACTAAATGTGATGTCTGTAGGTAAATCTTGAGATTCATATGCGAATTGGAATCCTGATTGATTCTCTATTTCGCTGAAGACATCCTTAATAAGACCATCTTTAAGTTTAATTGATACTTTTATTTCATCAATGCTTAGTTGTTGTGAATTACTTTTGGCAGAAGCAAATGAAAAAAATAAGGCATGCATAACAAAAATGTATAAGCACCATCTAGATAGCATAATCATTTTTTTAAGTACTTTGAATTTCATACTTTAATGAAGTTTTTTAATATTTTTTATAAAACAGTAATAAGTCTATGGATAGGAAACTGATCCTTTCCTATTCTGGGCTTATTGCGCCTAAGAGGTATTAGCAATCATTTTCTTTAACTATTCAAATTTTAATTCCACATGATTTTTATTGATTTTGAAAGTGAAGCGTTCTGTGAATGCCATTCTTTCTAGGACCTTTTCCAGGCTCTGGTTGTTAAACTGTCCTGTATATGATATTTTCTTATTAAGATTTTTAACCTGAATGTTTACCCCATACCAGCGTTCTAATGTTTTCTTTATGGTATCAAAATTGTCTTGAGAAAAAGCAATGATGCCCTCTTTCCAAAGTAAGGAAGTGGCGGGGTCGAATTTAGATTTCTTTAAACTGCGTTTTGTTTTGTTAAAACTGACTTGTTCTCCTGGGGTGATGTATAGGGCAGAGTCTGTATTTTGAATAAAGGCCGAATCAGTCACTGTTACTTTTCCAGTAACAAGTTTTACTTGAATATCGGCATCTTCTTCAAATGCATTTATATTAAAGCTTGTCCCTAAGGCAGTAGTAATTATTCCTCCAGAATTAACTCTGAATAGTTTCTTCTTATCTTTTCTCACTTCAAAAAAGGCTTCTCCTTTAAGATTTACCAATCTCTCTTCTCCAAACTCTGATGGATACTCAATTCTGCTGTCACTATTGAGCCATACTTTACTCCCATCAGGAAGAACTATTTTCGACTTTCTTCCCATGGGGTTACTCTTTATTACTTTAGATATTACATTTGTAACCTTTTTTTCTTTTGTTAACTTTTTTGGTAGATAAAAAATCAGCGATGTTACGGCTAAAAGGATGGATGCTGCAATGCCTAAAGGCCAATATTTTTTTCTTTTAACAGGTGCTCTGTGTCCTAGTATAGCTTTTAGCACTTCGCTTTTTTCTTCTTCAGATACTGTTTCGGCTTCTTTATGTTGAGAGGAAAGTAGAATCTGTCTGGCTTTGTGAATGTTAGATAGCTCTTCAGGATGGGCCTCAATCCATTTTTTCCAAAATATTTGATTATTTGGGTTTGGATTAAGTACCCATTCTTTAAACTCTCGGTTGAGTAAATAGTGTTCTATGCTCTTTTTCTCCCCTTGCATAATTTGTGTTTTATACCCCTAAGAGTATAAAGGGGATAAAACACCATCACCAATTATTAAAAAAGATCAGAAAAATTTTCTAAGTGTAGAAATAGCTCTGTAGAGTAGGTTTCTTGTAGCCTCTATACTTTTGAAACCCATGATATCTTTTATTTCTAAGTATGTGAGATTATTGTAATAATAGTAATAAATAGCTTCTTTTTGTCTCGAGGAAAGCTGGTTTATTGACTCTTCCATTTTCCGAATCTGACTTTCTTGTATTTGCTTTTCTATCAGGATATGTTCTGCCGATGCTTGTAAGTCAAAATCTAGAGGGGCAGCTTCATTGGAGATCTTCCTGTTACTTTTCTTCAATTCTCGCAGAAGATTATTTCTAAAAGATTTTATTAAATAAGCTTGAACAGAAAGGACAGCAGGCAGCTTTCTCCTAGATTTACGTATAGTAATAAATGTGTTTTGGATACAGTCTTTAATCAATTCTTTATCGCCGCTAAGTTGTCGGCCATAATTATATAGAATCTGAAAATAACTATTGTAGATGGCTATAAAAGCAGACTCACTTCCTTTTCTGAACTCATCCCACACTTTTTCATCTGGAAGTAGTGTTACGCCTTGCGTTGCTGAATCCTTGGTATCTAATCGGCGAATCGTTTCTTTCTCTTCTCTATATCCAACCATAGCTACCGGAAATTTAGTGAAATTTAATTAAAGAAGTGTTTGATTGACATTTATTATTTTTTGTTTTTCAATAAAAGGTAAATGTCTGATATAGGGGAATATTCCCCTTTTTCATTGTCTTTAAATGCTATTAACGAGATTATATATATAATTGAACCTAACTTAAATGTTGGTTCATGAATAAATAATTAAATACCAGCCTGTTAATCGATGGTATTAAGTAATGTTAGATTAAAGAAATGGTTGGATTTCACAACAAACCACATAAAGTGATTATAGAGTAAGAGTAATATTACTTTGTAATTCATCACCTCATTAGTTTAAGGCTTTAATATTGAATGATTGTAAAATAAAAATGATGAAATAGGGGAGTGCAAAACATTGATCAAAATATAATTATGGGGGTGATTGTTGTAATAATTTTTATCATGGTCCTAGTCGTTTTTTATCTAGTTTTTATAAAGCGAAACCACAGATTTTTGGAAGGTAATAGTGAAGTGGAAAGGCAGTTTGAAATAGAAGTGATGAAAAGCCGTATAGAAATTAAAGAGCAGGCGCTAAAGAATTTTGGCTGGGAACTGCATGATAATGTAGGTCAAATATTGTCAACGGCAAGAATGCAATTGAATTTATTAAGTTTGGATGTTTCGGATGAACTGAAAGGGTCTTTAGATGAAGTGGGCGATTTGATAGGCTCAAGTTTGAGTCAAATAAGGCTTATATCTAAAACGCTTAGCCCAGACAAGATAAAGGGGTTAGGTCTGCTAGAGGCTGTGAGGTTGGAAATGGAACGTTTTAATCGGTTAAAGTTTCTGGATGCAACCCTGAATATTCAAGGAGAGGAAGAGGAGCTTGGAGAGCGAGAACGGTTAATCATGTTTCGCATTTTACAAGAATATTTCTCTAATGTAATCGGGCTGGCTAAGGCGACTCAGTTAAAGGTCAATTTCGAATATTCAAAAAACAGTCTGACCGTAGTGGTTTCTGATAATGGTATAGGGTTTAGTTCTAATAGCTTAAGTGATGGCAGATGGTTAGAGAATATTGGAACCAGAGCCGAACTAATAGGAGCTAAGTACTCTTTTAAGTCTCAAAACTTGCAAGGGACTCAGATGATTTTGAAGTATAATATATGATTAGCATGTCTGAAGACATGCGATTTTATGCTTATCTTTAACAAAGATAATTATCCATGAAATATAAGGTAGTAGTTGTAGATGATCATATCTTGTTTGCGCAAGCGCTTGAAAATTTGGTGAATACATTTGACGAATTTGAAGTGCTTTACCATGCTAAAAATGGTCAGGAATTTCTGCAAAATCTAGAGCAATCCGAAGCTCCCCACATTGCACTTATGGATATTAATATGCCTGTTCTTAACGGCATAGAAACCATGAAGGTGCTTAATACAGATTACAGCGATATTAAGGTGTTGGCTTTATCTATGGATAATGACGAGCAAACCATTATAAGGATGCTTAAGGCTGGGGCCAAAGGTTATTTGCTTAAAGATATTCATCCAGTGGCTTTTCATAATGCACTAAAGACCGTGGTTAAAAAGGGTTTTTACTATTCAGATGAAGTGGCAAATACCGTAATGACTTCTATGCATAAGCCAGAAAATGATGAAATTCAATTGAAAGAAAGGGAAATTGAATTTCTCAAACTGGTTTGCTCAGAGAAGACCTATAAAGAAATTGCCTCCGAAATGTTTCTTAGCCCTAAGACCATTGATGGATATAGAGAGAATTTATTTGAAAAATTGCATGTAAAAAGTAGGATAGGCCTTGTACTTTATGCGATAAAAAACCATCTTTATAAGATATAGTATTAATTCAAGGGGGTTTTTCCCCTCTAGATTAGTGCTTTTCCCTCTAGATATTCCGCTACTCAAGCTATACTTTGCGAAGTATTAAGATTGTCTGTTGTTGACATGACCTAAAACTTATATGGCATGAGTACGAAATTTACATTAAAAAGAATACTGACTTATTTAACCTGTTTGGATACTATTCTCAAATTGCTCCTTGTAGCCTGCATTTTGATTACCACTTTTTCTTTATTTAGTTCATCTGCTTACATTTCTATAAGAAGGGTAAGGCTAGAAAAGTCAACGGGTCCAACAGCCGGTTTGGATTCAGTATCTACCATAATTTATCCTGAAATACTCTTCACGTCTATCCCATATTATTCAGGAGAGCCGTCAGATATAGATTCTGTACTAAGAGCAAATCTTTGAAAGAGTGAAGTATGTTTTGTACCATATTGGCATATTTATTTCCCTTTTTTTGATAAAAATTCTCTTTTTGGGATGCTAAATTACTCATTTCTTACATTCTATAGTTGTAACTGTCTGATAATCAGTGTTAATGTGATGTTGGCATTGTACATGTTATAATTTATTCAAATATCAAATATTTACAATTATGAATAACAAGAGTGGAAAGAACATCGTGCCGGTATCAGGGTTAAATTCATTATCAGAAAATGATAAATTAGATTTCTTAGTATGTATCGATAATACATTAGAAAGAATCAGATATAGAGAGATTTCGATTAATGAAGGATTTATCGAAATGCACCAGAAGCTGAATAGCTTAAACTAAAGCTACCTTCAGCATTTTATAAACATTACTTTAATCAGACAGTTTTATATACAAAAACGTGTATAAATGGCTGATGAAGAAAATGCATCTGTAAAAAAAAGTAAGTTACCTCTTATTTTATCTGTAGGTTTAGTAGTAGCAGTAGTGTTATGTTACTTTCTTATACCAGATGTAAAGCAATTTTGTCAGGAGGCATGGAATGTACTCTTGAGTGAGGATAAAGAAAAAACCAGCAAGTGGGTTAGCCAGTTTGGTGCTTTTGGGCCAGTAGTAATAGTACTGGCTATGATTGTGCAGATGTTCTTAATAGTAATTCCATCACCATTATTGATGGTAGTATCTGTACTGGCCTACGGTCCTTGGTGGGGGAGCCTAATTATATTAGTGTCCGTTTTTTGTGCATCTAGCATTGGTTATATTATAGGTGCGTACTTAGGGCCGCCTGTAGTGAAGAAAATATTAGGTCCCAAAGCAGAGGGAAAAGTTGAATCTTTTTTGGATGAGTATGGTTTTTGGGCCGTTATAGTGACTAGACTTAGTCCATTTTTATCTAATGATGCTATCAGTTTTGTGGGCGGTATGCTCAGAGTGGGGTATTGGAAATTTATTGGGGCCACCCTTATAGGAATTACACCACTTACAATTTTCATTGCGTATCTAGGAAAAAATACAGACCGATTAAAAACGGGTATGATTTGGGCATCTGTAGTGAGCCTTGTCCTATTTTTTGTATATGTATGGTGGGATAAGAAAAGGAATAAAAAGTAAAAAGGCCTTCAATTGGTAAGAAGACCTTTAGTAAATTAGCTTCCTTTTATAAGCCTATTTTAACGCCTAAGGCTAAGGTGAATATATCTGAAACCGACAGATAGTCCATATTTTGTAAATAACTAAGTGCTTCCAGATCATAAGTGCCTAATTCATAGTAAAGCGCTACATGATTAATGTTACCAGGTAGGTCTCTTGTTACTCTACCCCCAATATATGCACCAAATCTCAAAGATGTAGCCCACCAGTAGTAACCATCCGGGTACTCATTAGGTAAAAGTGTGTCAAACTGACTTCCGAAGGAATAACTGAGATATGGGCCTATTGAAAATGGAACTATAGAATAATCTGAATTCGTTTTTATCTTCCAAGGTGAATATGTGCTTTTTAGGGTAATGGAAATGATGTCATCTCCTCCAATGGATTTAGGTAAATATCCTACCATGAAATCAGTCTCTAGTTTATCATGTCCATGCAAGTAGCCTGCTCCGGCAGAAAGGAAGCCAATATTCCCTGCGAACTGTAGCTTGTAATGATCAGGCACATACCATGGTCTCTCTGAGGTTTGGCCAAATGTAGTTGCAGGTAATATGAATAGTATTAAGTAAAAAATATATTTCATAGCATTAAAATTCCATTTGTTCAATTTCCAATCCGTTGTCCCAAAGTTTTATGAGGGAGAACCCTCTATGAAGCATGGCTGTGGTTACAAAGTACCTTATGCCATCATTGTAGTATTCCTTGTCTAAAAAGGAGTGGGTGTGAGCGTGTAAGGATAGTACCACTTTGGGATGGGTGGCCAAAAGGTCTGCATAATCATGCTCTAATTCAGGGTCAAAATCACCATCAAAAGGAGGTACATGTGATACAACAATAATATTTAAGTCATTAGGATTATCTTCGATTTCATTTTGGAGCCAATTAAGATCAGGAATTTTGCCATTGAAATCATATTCTCTGGAATTGGTATTGATCATTATGAACTTATAGTTTCCGTATTCGAAACTATAATTACTTTCTCCGTACATCTTTTTGTATACTTTTCGGCCATTGGCTAATAAATCATGGTTACCGACTACTGTCAGGTAGGGCACGTATAGCTTAGACATGATCTTATTAACCCATTTATATTCTTGAGAGAGGCCAAAGTCAGAAATATCACCACCATGGATTACAAATGAGAGTCCTTTTACGGAATTGGCCTTGTTAACAAAATCATCTGATTCGTCATAAAAACGCTGTGTATCACCCATGAAAATAAATCGCATGGTGTCTTCAGGAGCTTCTTCTGCTTGAATCTTTTGAAGATTCTTTACTGTTAAATCCTTTTCATCACTATCCAGGATGATTTGATTTGGGTTGTACTCAAAACAGGCCGATACTAAAAGTATCAGGCCTGCCATCAAAAAAACTTTTTTCACTTAATTAATTACGTTCTATTTAAAATGTATATCTAACACCCACGTTAAGGCCTATACCACTAGCATTAACAAATTGGGTAGGTAAGGTTCTGGCTTCGTTTTCGTTTTCTGAAACTTTAAATTCATCAGAAAAAATAAACTTCTTTTCTGACATAGGTAAATCCTCAAGTTGTCCACCGGGAGTCGGGTTGCCATTTATAGTCGTACGGAAAGATTTGATTTCAGCTTCATCACTTCTCAGAGAAACGCTTTTAAATTCTACTTCTGTGAATATATCAAATCCAGAATTTACAGGGAATAATACACCTATAGCACCTTGATAACCTACACTAAATTTAGGTTGTACTTCAGATTCTGCACGAATCATGACAGTTTCTCCATTTGGTCCGGCATTCATTTGATCTACACTTGTATCAATGGTAAGATCACCTGCAACAGGAATTAGTAAACCTACACGAGCATAAGGGTTGATGCCTTCAAAACCAGGTGTTACTACAAATGCTGGTGCCACATCTATTCCTCGTATATACGCATTCGCAATAGAATGAGATAAAGGTGTAGTCGTTTCTCCTATGGTTTGCTCAGAACCATGGAAATAATAAACACCTAATTCAGCCCCAATGTATTGGTTGAACATATATCCTGCTACTGCTCCCAACTTAAAACCTTCTCCTAATGTTCCTTTAAGTGATTCCACTGTAGTACCGTCCTGATTAACGTTAATTCTGGTAGAAGGTTCGATCCCGGTAATTGAATTTGGATCAGAATCGTTATACTGAGAGCTAGATGCTTTAATAGAATAACCACCTCCCGCTCTTACATAAAAGCCTTGTCCGAAAGAGACCGTAGAGATGAAAAATGCAAGCGTTAAGATTCCTAAAAACGGAATGAATTTCATACGTGATAATTTTTCTTTGTTCATGAGTATTTTTAGTTAGCGTTATGATCTTTCGATCCATTTGTTTACAGATGTCAAACATACCTCCAAAATATTACTCATATGACATTTTGGGTCTAAATTATGTTTAGACATTCGTTAGGTGCAGGTTTTCCCTTCAGAAATATATTTTGTGCTATGTTTTAATTTCTACAGAGTGTAGGTATAAATTCCCATTATACAGCAGGCTATTTTGTTAAACCTCTGTTTTTTGAATTAAATGACTAATCATATTCCGGTATAATATTTTTATAGGATAGGATATGAAATACGATATTGATCAACTAAACCTGATCCCACAAATTCCTCGATGGCAATTATCAGAGTATCCTCAAGATGTAATGCTGGCCAAAAGACGGCAGGATAAATGGATTTATCACTCAACCGAGCAGGTGGTTGATAAAATAAATCGGATTAGTGCGGGGCTGTTAGGCTTAGGAGTAAAGCAGGATGATAAAATAGCTATTATATCAGGTAATTGTCCGGAATGGAATTTCATTGATTATGGAGTGCAGCAAATTGGGGCTGTTACAGTGCCACTGTATGCCAAAATGAGTACTGATGAAATTCAATATATCTTAAATGATGCAGAAGTAAAAATAGTATTTACTGATAATGAAGCGGTGATTGAAAAGATTAGTCGGCTGAAAATTAGTTCTAATACTACCCTCCCGGTTTATTTGCTAGAAGACTATCATAAGCATTCTTATATCAAATTACTCAAAGAATATACGGTTGAAGTAGAGAATGAGATAGCCAGCAGGATGCAACGCGTGCAGGAAAATGATACAGCTACCATCGTTTATACTTCTGGTACTACGGGGCAGCCAAAAGGAGTAATGCTTAGTCATAAAAACATACTTTCTAATGTTAAAGCCTGCTTGTCACTCATGCCTGTTACTACAGAGCATAATGCTTTAAGTTTTTTGCCGTTAAATCATGTTTTTGAGCGGATGCTTAATTATTTGTATATGGCGGCCGGCATATCTATCTATTATGCTGAGAAGGTAGATACCATTGCTCGAGATATTAAAGATATAAAGCCTCACATTTTCACCACCGTACCACGCTTATTAGAAAAAGTATATGAAAAAATAGTAGACAAAGGGAAGGAACAAAAGGGTATCAAAAGGATTATTTTCTTTTGGGCACTTCGTTTGGCCCAGCGTTATGATTTCACAGGAAAGAGCTGGTGGTATAATCAGCAGTTGAGCTGGGCTAATAAGTTTGTGTTTAATCAATGGAGAGATGCTTTAGGGTGTAATATAGTAGCTATTATTTCGGGAGGAGCTGCTTTGAATGAAAAAGTGAATCGTGTTTTTAATGCCTCAGGTATATCAGTAATGGAAGGCTATGGTCTCACGGAAACTTCACCGGTGATTGCAGTAAACAGGTTTGAACAAGATCAAAGAAAAATAGGCACGGTAGGGCCGCCATTAGATAATGTTGAGGTAAAAATAGCGGAGGATGGTGAGATTTTGTGTAAAGGACCAAGTGTGATGAAGGGATATTATAAGCAAGAAGAAAAGACAGCGGAGGTGCTTAAGGAGGGTTGGTTTTATACAGAGGATATAGGTGAGTTGAATGATGGTTTTTTGAAAATCACAGATCGCAAAAAATCTATTTTCAAGACTTCTGGAGGAAAATATGTAGCACCTCAAAGCATAGAGAAAGTACTGAAAGAGTCTCACCTGGTGGGGCAGATGATGGTGGTGGGAGAGGGACGGAAAATGGTTACAGCCTTAATAGTTCCTGATTTCGATAACCTAAAAAACTGGTGCGAAAAGAATAATATAAAATTTGATTCAAAGGAAAAAGCGATTAAAAGTGATGAGGTCATAGCCCGATTTAATGAGATGATTGATAGAAAGAATCAAAAGCTCAATCATACAGAGCAAATAAAGGACTTTAGGCTACTGGCGGAAGAATGGTCAGAAAATAGGGGAGAACTTACTCCTACTTTAAAAGTGAAAAGGGCTGTGGTTGAGAAAAATTATAAGGATTTGATAGATTCTATGTATGCTGAAGTCAGTAGAAATCATAAAAAAGAATCTACAAAAAGAGAGGCAGAGCAGTCATGATAGCATACAAATAAGTAAAACGAAACTAACCTAAATTAAAATATTCATGATTCAAATAATAACAGACAAATATGAAGATACCGTGGCTATAAAAATGTCCGGTAAGCTTACTCAGGAAGATTATCAGGTGGTAGTACCCCTGCTAGAGAATAAAATTGATCAATACGGTAAAATCAACATCTATTGTGAGGTGATAGAAGTGTCTACCATGAAGCCAGGAGCCATCTGGGAAGATTTGAAGTTTGATGCTAAACATTTTAAGAATTTCAATAGGGTAGCCATTGTAGGAGAGAGGGGCTGGCTGAACTGGTTTTCTACGTTTGCTAAACCTTTCACTACCGCTGAGATCAAATATTATGATAACTATGAAAAGGCACAAGCAATGGATTGGGTAGTAAGAGGAAAGGAGGAGTATGAAACGCAACATTAAACATGTAACTGTACTAGGTTCCGGTACTATGGGCTCTCAGATAGCCTGTCATTTTGCCAACATTGGTGTGAAGGTGCTACTGCTGGATATCTCTCCTAAAGAATTGAATGAAGAGGAAAAGAAAAAAGGCCTTACGCTAGAAGATAAAGAGGTGAGAAACAGGATTGTCAACGGTAGCCTGCAAAGAGTATCTAAGATGAAACCGTCTCCTCTGTATAAAAAGGAGTACATTAATCGTATTACAACAGGAAATTTTGATGATGATCTAGAAAAAATTGGCGAATCTGACTGGGTCATAGAGGCCGTGGTAGAGAAGAAAGATATTAAAGCCTCTTTATATGAAAAGGTGGAAAGCCACCGGAAAGAAACCACTATCGTATCCACCAACACGTCAGGAATTCCCATTCATGATTTGATAGAGGGCCGAAATGAAAGTTTCAAGAAGCATTTTCTGGGGACTCACTTTTTTAATCCTCCCAGGTATCTTGAATTATTAGAGATCATTCCTTCGCCAGGCACTGATCGTGATTTGGTGGACTTTATAAGTGAATACGGAGATAAGTATTTAGGAAAAACTACTGTGGTATGTCATGATACTCCAGCATTTATTGGTAATAGAATAGGGACCTATTGTACCATGCTCACGCTTGAGCTGATGCAAAAAATGGAGCTTTCTGTGGAGGAAGTGGATGTACTAACAGGAAAGTTTGTAGGCAGACCCAAAAGTGCTACTTTTCGAACGGCCGATCTCGTAGGGCTGGATATTTTGGCAGATGTAGCTGGAGGTATTTATAATAATTGCCCTCAAGATGAAGAAAGAGAAATATTTAAACTTCCTGATTTTATTCAGACCATGCTTAAAAATGGCTGGTTGGGAGAGAAGAAAGGCCAAGGCTTCTATAAAAAGGAGAAGGATAAAGAAGGCAATACTACCATACTGGCCCTTAACTTGGAGGATATGTCTTACCATGAAAAAGATAAGCCACGGTTTGCCATTATAGATGAGGTAAAGAAAAAAGATAGCACCGAGGATAAACTGGAAGCCTTTGAGTCTGGCAGTACTTCTACCGTAGGTACTTTTAAAAAGATGTATCTCAATGTATTCGGTAGTGATAACGATAAGGCTATCGCTTTTTTTAGAGAGTTTTATTACCGTCTATTTGCCTATTGCTCTCATAGAATACCAGAAATTACAGGTGACCTATATAAGGTAGATGAGGCTATAAAAGCTGGCTATAATTGGGAGTATGGTCCTTTTGAAATATGGGATATTCTTGGCTTTGATGATACCTACAAGCACATGGAAAAGGCAGGATGCCTGCCATCCGATTGGGTGCACTCCATGAAAATGAAAGGCTTCAATTCATTTTATAAAGTGGAGGATGGCTACAGGAAATACTATGATCAGGAAGCTGGAGCTTATAAGATAGTGCCAGGTAGTGATGAGGTGATATCTCTGGATAATTATCGTGATAAGCATACTGTTTTTTCTAATGACGAAAGTAATGTTTTGGATATTGGAGATGACATTTTATTAGTAGAGTTCACCTCGAAAAGTAATTCCATAGGCTTGGGCGTGATGGAAGGTGTTAATAAAGCCATTGATTTGGCTGAGGATGAGTCCACAGATTATAAAGGAGTGGTGATAGGAAATGAAGGAGAGAATTTTTCTGTAGGTGCTAATCTGGGAATGATAGCTATTAATGCTTTTAAAGGTAAAATTGATGTAGTTGAAAAGGCTGTAGAATCATTTCAGGAAATGTCTATGAGAATCAGGTATTCGTCTATTCCTGTAATTAGTGCAGTGCATGGGCGCGTACTGGGCGGAGGTGCTGAAATAGCCATGCATTCTGATGCTGTGCAGGCTGCGGCAGAGAGTTATATTGGCCTTGTAGAAGTAGGTGCTGGGCTTATCCCAGGAGGTGGAGGAACAAAGGAATTTGCTAAAAGAGCGGCAGATTCTTTTGAAGAATCGGATCCAAATACAGAACATGTGCAGCACAGGCTCATGACCATTGCTCAGGCTAAAACAGGCACTTCAGCACATCAAGCCTTTGATTTGGGGTATCTCGATACCTCTCGAGATGGCATTTCAATGAATAAAAGAAGGGTGGTTACTGATGCTAAAATGCGCTTGTTGCAACTTTTGGATAAAGGTTATGCACCACCAGATAAGACTAAAGTGAAGGTATTGGGTAGAAGTGCATTATCATTTTTCTACACCGCTATTGTAGGTATGAAATATGGCCATTACATCACCGAGTATGAGGAAGAAATAGCTAGAAAGCTAGCCTATGTAATGACTGGCGGTGACGTAACCGGAGAAATGGAAGTGTCGGAGAAGTACTTGCTCAATCTTGAAAAAGAGGCTTTTATGGAATTGGTTCAGAATAAAAAGACCCTCAAGCGAATAGAAAGTTTATTAAAAAAAGGTAAACCATTGAGAAATTAATGATGAACCGATCATAAAGGAATGGTGAATTGACCACTCCGTCTAATATTTCTCAATACTTAACTAAGAATACAATGGACGCATATATTGTAAAAGGATATAGAACAGCAGTAGGAAAGGCTGATAAGGGAGGCTTCAGGCACACGCGCGCTGATGACCTTGCTGTATCAGTAATTAAGCATATTATGGAGCAAGTGCCAAATCTGGATCCTAGCCAAGTAGATGATGTAATAGTGGGTAATGCCGTTCCTGAGGCCGAGCAAGGCCTTCAAATGGGACGGTGGATTGCTTTAATGGCATTGGGTAAAGAGGTGCCAGGAGTAATAGTAAATCGTTACTGTGCTTCCGGGCTGGAAACTATGGCTATGGCCACAGCTAAAATACAGTCAGGTATGGCTAGCTGTATCATAGCGGGCGGAGCAGAATCTATGTCTCAGGTGCCTACCAGAGGTTGGAAAACATCTCCTAATTATAAAACCTCTGTAGATCATGCCGATTATTTCATAGGAATGGGACTCACTGGAGAAGAGGTGGCTGCCCAGTATAAGATTTCCAGAGAAGATCAGGATCAGTTTGCTTATAAAAGTCATATTAATGCCATCAATGCTATTGAAAATGGCTTTTTTAAAAATGAAATAGTGCCTGTAGAAGTAGAAGAGGTCTGGGAGGAAGAAGATAAGAGAGTTTCCAGAAAATTCATAGTAGATACAGATGAAGGACCTCGAAAAGATACCTCTATGGAAGTGCTTGGTAAACTCAGGCCAGTCTTTAGAGAAGGAGGCTCTGTTACCGCAGGTAATTCTTCTCAGAGGTCTGATGGTGCAGCTTTTACTTTGATCATGTCAGAAAAGATGGTGAAAGAGCTCGGTGTAGAACCAATTGCACGCATTAAGGCCTGTGCTTCCGCAGGAGTAGATCCAAGGATAATGGGAATTGGGCCAGTGGAGGCTGTTCCTAAGGTTTTAAAGCAGGCTGGCATGAAACTTTCAGAAATACAGTTAATAGAGCTTAACGAAGCTTTTGCTGCTCAATCAGTAGCAGTAATAAGAGAACTAGATTTGGATCCCGATATTGTGAATGTAAATGGAGGGGCCATAGCACTAGGGCATCCGTTAGGTTGTACAGGCTGTAAACTGTCAGTACAAATGATACACGAGTTGAAAAGAAGAAAGCAGAAGTATGGAATAGTGACCGCTTGTGTAGGCGGAGGACAGGGTATAGCTGGTATTATTGAAGTCCTATAAAATTAAAATTATGGAAGAGTTAGTGTTAACAGAACCCAACGAAGAAACTATTGTAGAAGAACAAGCTCCCAAAAAGGTTAATGTAGACCTTGGCGTGCCTAAGACACAGCGCAAGAGGCTGGTGATAATAGGCGGAGGGTTTGCCGGTATTCATTTGGTAAAGAAGTTAAGTAAATCTAGCTATCAGGTAGTTTTAATTGATAAACATAATCATCATAATTTTCAGCCATTGTTGTATCAGGTGGCTACATCAGGTCTGGAAGCGGATTCCATCGCTTATCCCATTAGAAAAGTACTCTCTGATCATGAAGATTATCATTTTCGAATGGGAGAGGCTCAGGAAATAAAGCCTCATGAGCATGTGCTTGTTACAGATAAAGGAAGTATAGCTTATGATTTCCTCGTGATAGCTACTGGAGCTAAAACTAACTACTTTGGGATGGAGAATGTAGCCAAGCATGCGTACCCCATGAAGAGCGTGGCACAGGCTATGAAGTTGAGGAATACCATACTTGAAAATTATGAAAAGGCTCTTTTAACCAATAACCTTGATGAGAGAGAAGAGCTAATGAATATAGTGATAGCTGGTGGTGGACCTACTGGCGTGGAGATGGCGGGTGCTTTGGCAGAATTTAAAAGGTACATTATGCCAGCGGACTATCCTGATTTGAATATTGAGAGATCAAAAATATATTTGGTAGAGTTGTTACCTGAGCTACTTCCTCCTATGTCTGATGAAGCTTCTAAAAAGTCAGAAGAATACCTTCGAAAGATGGGGGTAATCATAAAAACAGAGACTAAGATAGAAGACTATGATGGGCAGGTAGTAAAAACAGATAAAGGAGATATTCCTTCACGTATGCTCATTTGGACGGGTGGTGTTTCTGCTGCCAGCATACCTGGACTGCCAGATGAAGTGATGGCCAAAGGAGGAAGAATTAAATGTAATGGCTTTGGGCAAGTAGAAGGTTTTGAAAGGATCTATGCATTAGGTGATGTAGCTCAGTTTCATTCAGAAGAATTTCCCAAAGGTCACCCTCAGCTAGCAGCTGTGGCTGTGGATCAAGGTGAATTTTTAGGTAAACACTTTAGCAGAATGCATAAAGGAGAGGACTTAAAACCATATAAATATAATAACAAAGGTAGCATGGCCACTGTAGGTAGGTCTAAGGCCGTAGTAGATCTGCCCAATTGGAAATTTCAGGGTGCTTTTGCTTGGTTTGTATGGCTGGGGGTTCATTTGTTTTCTCTCATAGGCTTCAGAAATAAGATAGTGACCTTTACTAATTGGGTGTCAAACTATTTTAGTAGAGATAGACATAGCAGAGTAATCATAAAAGACTAGCCAGATCAAAAAACTCGTATAAAGAATAACATGAGGCCTTTTCCTTTTAAAAAGAGAAAGGCCTCGTTCTTTATTATGGATTCCAGGTTTTAAGCTTATCTAACTTTTTCTGTATTGAATGCTTCTCTGTAGGTATTTGAGCCGCATTAAGCGCTTCAAGGTAGTAATCAATGGCTCTTTGATGTTGATTAAGGTGCTTATATAGCATGGCCTTTGTGCATAAATAGGATAGGTTATACTCTAATCCATCTATTTTATTTAATAGTTCTAATGCCATTTCTGAGTCTCCATGATAATGTAACGCTATACAGTAATTAAGCTGAATAAATGGAGAATTATACATTTTTTTAAGTTGCCTATAAAGCATAAGAATTCTATTCCAGTTAGTCTGTTCAAAATTTTTAGCCAGGCAATGTATAGAGGCAATGCCTGCTTCCAAATGATAACGAGATATTACCTGTTGTATTGCCAGATTTGCTATATTCAAATGTTTAACCCCTGTCATAATAAGCTGGTGGTCCCAAAGGGTTCGGTCCTGATCTTTTAGCTCTATCATTTCACCCTCTTCAGAGGTTCTGCTGTTAAATCGTGCTACATTAAAAAGCATAAGTGAAAATAAGGCATGAGTATCTGCCGTGTTTAGTTGAGGGCTATCTAATAAAAGCCGGACAAGACGCATCGCTTGCAGACAAAGATCTTTTCTGATGATATTATTACCAGAAGAAGCCTTGTACCCTTCATTGAAAATCAGGTATAGTACTTGGTGTACTATGGTTAGCCTTAATTTAGATTGTAGTCTAAATGGTACCTTGAGTAAGAGATTGTTGTTCTTGATATAAGCACGAGTGCGCGTTAGGATTTTTTTTACAGCTTCACGAGTCATACCCAAACCCACGGCTATTTCATTTTCCTTAAAAGAAGCTACAGTTTTCAGCGTAAGAATAATTTGGGCTTTGGTAGAGAAATCAGGGTGGCATGTAGCAAAAAGAAGCCTAAGTTGACTATCTCTAAGCTCGTTAGGTAGCCATATTTCAGGAGATTCTTGAGTTTGATCAGATGTAATATTTAAGGAGACAGTTTTTTTTCGGAGTTCATTAATGCATTTGTTTTTACATACTTTAAAGAGCCATGCCTTAGGCGAATGAGGCATACCATTGATCTGCCAGTTTTTTAGGGCAGAGATAAAAGTGTCTTGTACTATATCTTCTGCCACCTGCAGGTTGTTTATTTCAAAATAAGCCACCAGAGAAGAAACGAGCATGCCAGAATACTCCCGGTATAAATGATCGACTTCTCTGGTGATATTCATCTTAATATTTCATAATAGGTCTTACTTCCAATGCTCCGCCATTGCCTTTGAAAATAGGACAGGTTTTGCTGAGTTCTACGGCCTCATCAAGGTCTCGAGCTTTAATAAGAATAAAACCTGTTACTACTTCTTTGGATTCTATAAATGGTCCATCGCTTGATACTTGTTCTTTAGTCATGTATTTACCCTTTGCTTCCAGTGGTTCTCCAGAAACAAAGTGATCGTGGGCTGCCAGATTTTCTACCCATTGGGTGTAGGCTTCTATATCAGCCTGCATTTCTACCTCAGACAAGTTACTTACTTGTGCAATGTCTTCTCTTATTAGGATTAAAAAGTTGTCCATATTTTTTCATTTAATTTAATGATTTATTTACTCTATAGACAGATGGTATTGGGAGATGGGGACAAAAAGTACTAAATTATTATATATGATTTTGTGAGGTTAAACAATCTAATCACCGGGAAATGAATAAGCGTGATATTGAGCTGGTAAAAAGGAGCTATATGAACTGGGCTGATAATCCTAACCTAATACTTACTTTTTATGACCAACTGCTTAGCATGGCGCCTCAGCTTGCACCCATGTTTACTCATACTGACATGGGAAAGCATAACGAGCTTTTAAGGCAGGTGATAAGAACAATTATAGAGCATGAGGAGGGGGATGCTAAGGCTACTTTATGGCTGGAAAAATTGAAGAATATGCATGCCATGGATTTAAATATTGACCCAAAGTATTTTAAAGAATGGAGGAATTCTATGCTCTTTGCTATTGCAGCTCATGATAAAGATTGGGATGCAAAGGTAAATAAAGCCTGGCATCATTTGTTTGATTCAGCAGAGAAGTTTATGACTCAATAAAATGAATAAATACTGATAAATATCATGTTATAATCTTATTGATGGTTTGCTATGTTTAAAAATAAACCATGTAATTTCCCGATTCTTAATAGAATAATATGGATAATACATTAGATGAAAATTTAGTCCAAAAGGTTAAAGATAGTTATGGTAGATGTCTTAAGGACGGTAACCTTATAGAAACGTTCTATAATTTTTTTTTAAATAGTAGTGAGGAGGTAGCCGCTAAGTTTGCTGATACAGATTTTGAACAGCAGTATAAACTTCTAAAGCATGGCTTAAACCTCATGATTCTCTATGCTAATCAAAATGTGGTGGGCAAGGCTGGCCTGACAAGAATTCAGGAAACTCATAATCGTTATCATATGAATATAGAGCCTTATTTTTATGATTTATGGAGAGAGAGTCTCATAAAAGCCGTGGAGAAGCATGATACTAAATTTGATGAAGAGGTGAAGATAGCCTGGCAAAAATTAGTAAGTTTTGGTAGTGATTACATCATTGCAGGCTACTGATAAATAGAGCTAAAGAGCCTATTGTAAATCTGTTTTTTTAAGAATTTTCCTTATCACGTCATCCATATCATGAGCCGATTTGATCATATGATCTAACAGCTCAGATAAGTTTTCAGGATTGTTCTTTTCCATTTGAATGAGCTTTACAAGCCCCATGATTCTGGCAAGTGGTGCCCTGGTTCGGTGAGATTGTATCCAGGCAATTGATTTGAGAGCATTATTTTGCTTTTTAATCTCAGCTAAATATTTCCGACTATCAGTAACATCCAAAATAGCACCCACAGATCTGATAGGTTTCCCTTGCTCATCCCTTATTATAAATCCTCTATCTACAATATAAGTAATCTCATTCTTTAAGTTGAGGACTCGATACTCTTTCTGCCAATAGGTTTGGCTTTTGTCTTCCATTACCTGAGCTATTGAACTCCATACGGTGTCTTTATCTTCCCTATGAATAATGGAATGCCAGGAGTTATCAATAGATTGCATTGATTCTTCTAGTTTGTAGCCGAGTACTTTTTGATAAATAGGACTTCTTTGTATTATATCAGCCTTGTGATCCCAGTCCCAGATAATTTCATTAGTGGCCTGCATAGCCAGTTCAAAGCGCTCTTTACTAAGCCTGAGTTCTTCTTCATATTCTTTTTGCTTGGTGATGTCTTGCACCGTACCTTCCACCAGGTAGGGTTTCCCGTTTTTATCCTTTTTAATAGTAATGTGCTGATGAACCCATTTTATCTTATTGTCACCAGTAATGATCCGGTTTTGAAAATCATAATCAGCATCAGTTTTTATCTCTAATAAGTGTCGGTCATTTGGGTGAAAAATTTTGGTAACATTTTCCAGGGTAGGAACAAACTCCCCAGGAGGAAAACCATAAATTTTATAGGTCTCGCGAGACCATTCAGCAAAGTTCTCATCTAATTTTTTGCTCCAATAGCCGAGCTGTGCTATTTCTTGCGCTTTCTTTATCTTTTCATTAGCCTGGCGCAGATTGATTTCTACTTCTTTTTGAGTGGTGATATCTTTGCCAACATTAAATATTACCCGCTCTTCTTTTTTAATTTGAGAGGTGAAATGAAACCAAAGTACTTGTTGGTTTTTGCCTATTAACCTGAGTTCACTGTGATAATCACGATTGGTATCAATCGTTGTATCTAACATTTCATTAAAAGTATTCAAGTCGTCAGGGTGAATAATGTTTTTCACTTCTGTATTAATAAGTTCTTCTTCCTTATAGCCCAGTAGTTTGTAGAAGGTGCTATTTAGCTTTTTAAAACGGCCGTCGTAACCAATAATACTTAGCAGGTCAGATGAAATGTGGAAGAAGTTATTGAATATATCTTCCGTTATTTTATGTTTTACTAGCGCCCCGATCTGTAATCCCACATTAGACAACACACCTTTTAATTGACGCATTTCATTATTAGTTTTAGAGAGCAGTAGAAAAGCCCCTAAAAACTGATCGTTATACATAATGGGTACACCTAATGCAGTAGTTAAACCTGCCATGGCTGCAGATGTTTTTCTGATAAACATGGGGTTTTTATGGATATTATCCCATAGTTTGGCTTTTTGTATTTTCCATACATGACCGGGTAATCCTTCTCCATATTTAAAAGAAGAAATATTATTTGAGCTCTGATAAAAACTAATGTTTTTATCTTCCTTAATGGCGTAGCTAATCATGTTGATTTGACTATTATCAATGGACTTTATCCAAGCTTCACATGATTCAACTTCCGGCAGCTGAAGTAAGATTTCTAAGGCGGCATATATGCGTATTTCTAAAGAACCAGGATGACCTATGCAGCTAGATAGGGAAAGAATTAACTGTTCTTCTTCTTTTTCTCTTATTTGCTCACTAATGTCTCTTACAGCACCAATAAGCTTTAAAGCTTTTCCCTTTTCATTTCGCACAATATAACCTGAATCTGTCACATGAGCATAGGTTCCGTCTCCACGTTTTAAGCGGTATTGCTGAAAACATTTACTTTCTTCTTTATCGTTGAGCTTATTGTGTAAGTCTTCATAACAGCGTTCTACGTCTTCGGGGTGTAAGTGCGATTTCCAAAATTCACTGTTGAATTTTATGTCTTTAGGGTAGCCAAATATTTTATTAAGAGACTCCCCAGTTCTCATCACTTCTCCTGTTTCTAGATCCCAGTCGTAGATATGATCCTGTGTGGCAAGAGAGGCTAATCGGTACCTCTCATTAGCCATTTTTAGCTCTTCAGCATGTTTTATGTCTTTAGTTACATCATAAGAAGTAGTGAGTATACCGCCTACTGCAGGGTCATTAAGTAGGTTGGTGAATTTGCTATGCAGCCATCTCCAATTACCGTTAGAATCTTTAAAGCGGTAAGGAGAGATATCAACCGTTTTTTTATGAATAGATTCTGATAATGAGATTTTCACCTTTTTTATATCTTCAGGGTGGAGGTAGTCAAACACCGTGTGGTTATAAAACTCTTCTGGTTTGTATCCCAGACCTGAAACAGAAGCTGGTGTAACATAAAGGTAATTGCCATCAGTGTCCATTACTGCAATAAGATCCAGGCCTTCCTGTACCAATGATTTGAACTTGTTCTCCTCGTCCTGTAATGCCTTGAAAGTATCTTTAATTTCAATAATCCGGCTCATAGAGTCTATACAAGTGTTGAGAAAGTTGATGTCACTATCTTTCCATAAGCGTTCTATGCCGCAATCATCAATGCAAACCACACCGTAGAATTTACCTTTTAAATGCATTGGTAGCAAAATCATAGACTTTACACCCTCTGATTCCAAAAAGCTCTTAATGTTTGATTCATTTAACCCTGAAACATTCGTAATTATCTTTTTTCCGCGAGAAAGGGTATTAACAAAACGCGGAGCTTGATTATATTGTATCTTTTCTAGTGATATGGAAGGCACAAGCTTATACCTCCATTCTACTGTTTTTTTGGCTTCCCAGTTGTTTAAATGGTGAAATGCTTCATTTTTGAGGAAATAAACCCGATCAACTTGTAGCGTGTTCCCTATAATGTTAAAACTTTGTTCTAAGGCAGATTCAATATCAGTGTTATTAATGAGTACAGAGTTAATATCTGATATGGCTGCCAATATTTTTTCATGATTTCTAATCTCAGCCTTTTTCTTGATCTCTTCAGTGATATCTATGATTAAAAGAGCCGCAAGTTTTACGTCATTTTCATAATATAATTCACCTAATACTTTGGCATAAAAGTATTGGCCATTCTTTTTAGAGTGGTTCCAGATGGCTTCTTGAGAAGGTGGGTTATTGTTGAGCCAGTGTATGTATTTAAATTTATCAATAGGAGTGAAGAGGTCTGTAATTTTCAAGGAAGTGAATTCTTCCTGAGTATATCCATACTTTTGCTCAGCAATAGGGTTAGCCCTAATGATATTATGAGATTCCGTATCAAACACTAACATGGGAAATGGTGATAAATTAAATATAGCCCTACGTTCAGAATTATATCCATTTCTCTCTGTTACTTCATGCTTACTCATATCAGTAATTTAGGTACAATGGTTTGTATATCAATTTAGTGAAAATTATATATAATTGATAGTTGCAGGTTTTATTTGAACCGATTTTAGAGGATGTTTAAATAATGTTTAAGGCCCTTTATTTCTTTTTATTTAATGCTCAGAGGGCATAAAAAAAGCCCTTTAACAACCATGGTGTGGAAGGTAAAGGGCTTATTAAGAGTTAGTTATTAATATATAGAATATTATTTACTCCATATGTTATTATCTCTGTTAATATCAGGCAGTTGTTTTTCAGGATCTAATTCTGCTTTTATAATATTTTTACCAAACTTATCCTTAAATGTGTAGGTATTACCCTGCATCCATACCTCTACAGGTAAGTGGTAATTTTTTTCTTCCCCACCTTCCAGTGTTACTTTTAATAGTACAGGCATAGGCATTTTTTCATTGTTCTTAATGGTAATCTCTTTTTGATCTTTTTCATTATCTACTTTAATGATCTCTTGATCTAGCTTCCAGTTTTCTATAAACCAGCCTTTCCAGAACCAATTTAGTTCTTCACCGGTATAGCTGTTCATTATTTTAAAGAAGTCTTCTGGTGAAGGGTGTTTATAGGCCCACTCATGCGTATATTTTTGAAAGGCATAATCAAACTGATCATGGGTAAGAATTACCTCTCTTAATAATACCAAGCCATAAGCGGATTTGAAATATTCTAATGGATGCACATCTTCTCTTCTGAGTGCGTCTGCTTTGCTCATTACAGGCTGCGCACCTTCTTTAGTGATTATAGGTATAATCTCATTAGCAGGATTGCCTCCTCCTGGAGCGTATTCTCCATCCCTCTTGGGAGAAAATTCGCCATTGTTGTATTCTTCATGAGCATAGATATCTATAAATGTGTTGAAACCTTCGTCCATCCAGGCATCTCTTCTTTCGTTAGTACCTACTATCATAGGGAACCAGTTATGTCCTATTTCATGAGAAACTAATAGAAAGAGTGTATATTCAGCGGCTTTATAACTATCAAAAGTTATTCCTGGGTATTCCATGCCTCCCACAGGGCCACCTACATTTATTGCTGCTGGGTAAGGGTATACAAACCATTTTTCGGAAAATATTTCTAAGGATCGTTTTAAAAATTCTGATGCTCTTCCCCAAGCCTTATCACCAGCACTTTCTACTGGGTAATAGCTCATGGCTAGGGTGCTTTTTCCGTCAGGAAGGTTGGCACTAACGGCATCCCACATAAAAGCTTTAGAAGCAGCCCATGCTACATCACGGGTGTTTTTCATAGTATAATGCCAGCTCACCCAACCGTCTTTGCCTTTTTGAGTGGCAGATTTCTTCAGGTCTTTTTTAGACCTGATCATCACGGTCTCATCAGAGGTTTTGGCTTTTTCATATTGTTTCAGCTCCGACGTGGTAAGGGTTTCTTCTGGATTCATAAGTTCTCCTGAGCCTGCCATTAAATAACCTTCCGGCAATAGCACCGTGTAGTCTATGTCTCCGTAATCGAGGTAGAACTCACCGCTGCCCAAAAAGGGTAAGGTATTCCAGCCTCTAAGATCATCGTATACGCACATGCGTGGGTACCAGTAAGCTACTTCGAAAATTTCACCATTTTCAGAGTCCATATATCCTGATCGACCTCTTTCGGCCAATAGAAAATCATAGTCGATTCTTATTTTTATCTTGCCACCTTCAGCCTCAGTGGCATCTTTTAGCCTGATATGCATACAGGTTCCTATTATTCTGAAATCCGCTTCTTCCCAACTATTACCCTGTTGTATTTCCACTTTTTTAATAGTGAAACCATTGCTGCCATCTTCTTCAGCATAAGATCCTTGCATAGCAGCACCACGGCTATCTTTTTTATTGCCATTGTGTACTAGTTGTAACCAAAGTTGATCGAGCCTGTTAGGGCTTTCATTCGTGTAATCGATGGTTACTATTCCGCTCAGCCTTTGGGTGGAAGGGTTAAATTTGGCATTTATATTATAGTTAGCACTATTTTGCCAATATTCTGGACCTGGCCTGCCGTCAGCACTTCTGAAGAGATTCCCCCCGGTAGTATAGAAGGAAGGGGAGAAGGCTTCATGATAATCATACAACGACTTATCTTGTGCAAAGGCTAGTATATTGAAGCATAAAAGAGCTAGCAATAAGTATGGTTTCTTCATAATTAGTATTTGGTTAAAATAAAATGAAAAGTACCTAGTAGAGCTTAACTAAAGGGGTGAACAAAAATGCCTATAATAAATATGCCGAACAAAAGTGATGATATAAGTTATATGAGCGGTACTTTATAATGGATAATTACTAAGTTTCAGTGTTTTTAAGCTGTCTTGCTGTATGAGTTTAAACTCTTCTTGGTGGCTTTCAATAGATTTATTCCAAAATGGTATTATCTCATTGAGCTTTTCTTCGTTCTCTTTTACTTTTTCAGGAAAAGCAATCTGTAAAAGTTCAATCATAATATGTACGGCTGTAGATGCTCCTGGCGACGCACCAAGCAGAGCTGTGATTTTGCCATCTTTACTATGCACTATATCAGTGCCAAATTCTAGAGTTCCTCCTTCTTCTTCATCTTTTTTAATGATCTGCACACGCTGACCAGCTACTTTGAGCTTCCAATCATCAGATTTGGCATCTTTAACAAACGACCTTAGCTCTTCCATCCGGTCTTCATGTTTCATGCTTATCTCCTTAATGAGGTACTCTACTAGTGGTAGGTTATGCCAGAATACTCCCCACAACGAAGGAATATTATCAAAACGGATGGATTTGGGTAAATCTAAGTAAGATCCTTCTTTTAAAAATTTAGTATTAAAGCCTGCAAAAGGACCAAATACAAGTTCTTGCTTACCATTAATGTAGCGGGTATCTAAATGGGGTACAGACATAGGAGGGGCTTTTACTCCTGCTTTACTGTATACTTTGGCTTGGTGTTTCTTTATTACATCCGGATTGGTACAATAAAGCCATTCTCCACTTACAGGAAAACCTCCATAGCCTTTCTTTTCTGGTATTTCTACTTTTTGTAATAGCGGTAGTGCGCCACCTCCAGCTCCTATAAAAATATGTTCAGCATCATAGTATACCTTTTTGTTGGTGGTAAGGTTTTTCGCCTCTACCATCCAGCCTTTATGACCATCAGGATCTACGTCAAGTACTTCATGTGCCAAGTGAACAGGGGTGTCAAACTCTTCTTCAAGGATTTTAAAATACGATTTTGTCAATAATTCAAAATTCACTTCAGTACCCATTTCCATTCTGGTAGCAGCCATTACTTCAGAGGGTTCTCTTCCTTGCATAATGAGTGGAAACCACTTTCTTAGTTGAGAATGATCAGAAGAAAAAAGCATCTCTTCAAAGGCAAAATGCTCTTTCATGGTTTCATATCTTTTCTTGAGAAAATCTACGTTTTGCTCTCCCGTTACCCATGCATGATGAGGTACACTGTGTATGAAGGCCTGCGGGTCTGTGATTAAACTGTTTTTGGTGAGGTGGGTCCAAAACTGCTTAGACTTTTCAAACTGTTCAAATATGCTGATGGCTTTTGAAATATCTACTGAGCCGTTTTCCTGCTCAGGAGTGTAGTTGATTTCGCAAAAAGCAGAGTGCCCTGTACCTGAATTATTCCATGCTTCTGAGCTTTCTTGAGAGACCTGATCTAGCTTTTCTAGAATTAAAACAGACGTTTTAGGGTCTATGAGCTTTACCATTAGCGCTAATGTAGCGCTCATTATTCCGCCACCTACACAAATGAGGTCGTGCTTATTTATTTTGTTATCTGCCATAAGTATAGTGATTTACACTTATAACAGGTGTGGAGTGGGAGTGTTATTAAAAAAGCCGCTTGAAAGACTTTAGTAACGTCCTATTGCAAGCGGCTTCATTATAGTGGTTCTGGTATTGTATAGTCTGCTGCCAATAAGAGCAGGCATGAGTGTTTTACTTGAGTAGTAGAGCTTCTACTCGTTTGTCTTTGGCTTCAATGGCCTTAGGCATTATTACATTACCTTCCTCATCAAGAATGAGATATCGGGGAATCCAGTCTAGATTAATGTAGTTAGTAAGTTCGTTTTTCCAGCCTTGGTTGAGCCAATAATGATCCCCCACTAGTTCATATTTTTCCAGTGCCGAAAGCCACTGTTCTTCATTACGATCAAGGGACAGGAATACGTAATCTACTTTACCATCAGTTTTACTTATAAGCTTTTTGAGGTCAGGCATACCTGCCAGACAATCTTTACACCAGCTGGCCCAGAAGTCTAAAAACACTTTCTTTCCTTGGTGTTTTTTTAGTATTTCCTCCAATGTAACTTTAGCACCTGTAGTGGTGGTAAGCTGCATTTGGCTTACACTATCAGGAAATTGCTGCTTTGTAACATAATCAGGCACTGGCTGGTTTTGGGCATTGCAAAACCCTGCTATTAAAAATAACAGGGTGAGGGTAATCAAGCTTTTTTTCATCTAAAATTAATTGCTTCTAATATCATCTAATTTATTTCTCTCGGTTTGAAGATCTCTACGTAGCTTCATCTGTTTCTCCAGCGCATTTCTTTTGTATTCTTCAAACTCTTCATGGAGTCTTTCATAGTCTCCCGTTTTCTTCTTGGCTACTTTATTATTGTCTTTATACTTGAAAATAATTAAACCAAGAGCTATCATTAACGCAATAATAATAGTATAGGTTATGATTTTGAAGCTTTCCTTTTCGAAGTCTATGCCTAAAGCCTCTATATGGGTGGCTAGATAATCCTTCGCCCCAATAGCTTCATCTTTCTGAGAGATAGTAGTTTTTAGTTTTGCGATTTCACTTTGCTGGTTGATAATTTGAGTGTTAGCATCTGATAATTTTTGCTTAGATTGGCTCACAGAATCCTGAACTACTCCCCAGAAATCGGCCAATTCGGTTTGTTCTATTACTTTATAACTTTTGTATGTTCCAGAGTTTTCTTTTAGGTTCGCAAACTGGTCATCTAGGGTTTGAGCTGATACACTGTAACCGACCATACAAAAAATTATGAATACTAGTTTAATTTTCATCACTCAATATTTATACTATAGTTTAAATTGCAAAATTGTGCTGCTAAACTAACCAACAAATTTTATAAAAAATAAACTCACTTAAAGCAATAAAAATAATTATCGTTTAAACACTTTTTTTTTCGGTAAGTGAGCCAAATTATTGCAATATTTTATCCTTATCAACTAAACAATCAAAAACACATTACGTTAGAATCTTAAATTTTAAAAAATGGCAAATATGTCCGATAGTATTAAACCTTACATGTCTCACCCATGGCATGGTATCTCTGCTGGTACGCAGTCTCCTGAAATCTTAAATGCTTTTATAGAAATGACACCAGCTGATTCTGTTAAATATGAAATTGATAAAGAATCTGGTTTTTTAAAAGTAGATAGACCACAAAAATTTTCAAACATTGTTCCTGCTCTATACGGTTTTGTGCCACAAACGTACTGTGCGGAGAATGTAGCCTCTTTATGTATGAGAGCTACTCAAAAAACGGATATTATCGGAGATGGTGATCCATTAGATATTTGTGTACTTACAGAAAGAACGATTTTGCAGGGTAATATTCTAGTGCCTGCAATTCCTATTGGCGGTTTTCGTATGATAGATGGAGGAGAAGCAGATGATAAAATTATAGCTATCCTTAAAGGAGATGAAGTATTTCAAAATTGGCATTCTTTAGAGGATTGTCCTGATTCATTGATCAACAGACTAAAACATTACTTCCTTACTTATAAGCAAATGCCTGGTGAAGAAGGGCATGAGACTGAGATTGCTGAGATTTATGGCAAAGAAAAAGCTTATGAAGTAATAAGAGCTAGCCAGATGGACTATGATTTGCACTATAAAGGTGAGAAATTAGTCACTAAATAAAATTTGTTATGAATAATTTGAATGTTCAACATGATATTATAAATCATCTTTTCTATATAAAAGTAAAGGACGGAACGGCTGTGCTGAAGTATGATCAAATTGATGAAAATCACCTTGATTATATCTCTACCCATGTTCCTGAGTCCGCACAAGGCTTAGGTGTAGGGAAGAGCTTAGTAGAGCATGCTCTTGATTATGCTAAAGAAAGAAACATGATGGTTAAGCCCACATGTCCTTTTGTAAAGCACATTGTTGAACATTCTGATGCCTATGAGCAAATAGTAGATTAATGTAGAATATTTTCTACCATTTGTGAAGAATCATCTATGATTATTTAAATTGTTTAATCAACCAAACTAGCTATGAAAATTATAAATTTTGCTTTTACGCTTCTTTTAGGTTCTGTTTTAATGGTATCTTGTGGGCCATCCAAAAGTAATGAGGATGCTACCGATACTGATTCTACTGATGTTGCAGAAGAAAACACTTCAGTCTCTTCAGGAGAAAAGGTAATGATGCAAGCGAAGGCAGTTATTAACCCAGCTAGCGATAGTAAAGTTAGTGGTGAAGCTACTTTTACTGATCTAGGTGAGGGTAATGTAACTTTTAAGCTAACCGTAAACCATGCCGTGCCTGGAGAGCATGCCGTTCACTTGCATGAAACTGGAGATTGTAGTGCTCCAGATGCCAAATCAGCTGGTGGTCACTGGAATCCTTCTGATGTAGAGCACGGTAAGAGACCTGTAGATATGCAGTTTCACGCTGGAGATATTGATAATATGGAAGTAGGAGAAGATAGTACAGGTGTACTTACAATGACTATTGTAGGGTGGTCTATAGGAGGTGCTGATAGTACGAATATTGTAGGAAAGGCACTTATTATTCATGGTGGCGCAGACGATTTCGAATCACAACCCTCAGGGGCCGCTGGTAAGAGAGTAGCATGTGGCGTCATTGAGAAAGTGGAATAGTAAAAAGATGTTTGAAATATTATAAATAAGACAGGCTGAAAACAATTTTTCAGCCTGTTTGCTTTTATAGTAGTAATGAATCTAAACTACTATAAATTATGGACCAACCTCTTAGTGCAGCGCACAAGCTGATAAAATCTCACCTTATAAGCGGAGCCATGACTCCCGGTAAAGAAATAGGTTTAAAAATTGACCATGTTCTCCAGCAAGATGCTACAGGTACCCTGGTAATGCTGGAGTTAGAGGCCATAGGCTCGGTAGATACTCAGGCAGAAGTGGCCGTGCAGTATGTAGATCATAACCTATTGCAGACTGACTTTAAAAATGCTGATGATCACCTGTTTTTGCAATCAGCCGCCAAAAAGTTTGGCTATTGGTATAGCAGGCCAGGTAATGGAATAAGCCATGCCGTGCATATGGAAAGATTCGGTGTGCCTGGTAAGAGCTTATTAGGTTCAGATAGCCATACTTGTGCCGGTGGAGGTCTGGGCATGTTAGCCATAGGTACAGGAGGGTTAGATGTGGCACTGGCTGCAGTAGGAAAACCTTATTATGTGAAAATGCCCAAAATAATGGGTATAAAACTCACTGGTAGCCTACCTGAATGGGTTAGTGCTAAAGATGTGGTGTTAGAGATGCTCAGGCGCTACGATGTTAAAGGAGGTAGAGACTTTATACTTGAATATTATGGCCCCGGAGTGAAGGAACTCAGTGCTTGGGACAGGCATGTGATTGCTAATATGGGTACGGAGCTTGGTGCTACCGCCACGGTCTTTCCTTCTGATGAAAGAACTAAATTTTTCATGGAGTCTGAAGGAAGAGGAGATCAGTGGCAAGAGCTTAAAGCCGATGAAGGAGCTACTTATGATGCTGCTGATGAAATTAACCTTTCAGAGTTGGTGCCTTTAATAGCTTGCCCTAGTAGTCCGGGTAAGGTAGTGCCAGTAAGTGAAGTGGCTGGTAAGCCGGTTTCTCAGGTCGTAATAGGTAGTTCTGCTAACCCTGGTTTCCGAGATTTTTGGGTGGTGAGTGAAATCATTAAAGATAAAGAGGTAAACCCTGAATTATCTTTAGATATTAACCCATCTACCAGACAGGTTATTCAAAACCTAACGGCAAAAGGTGCATTAGCTAATTTAATACAGTCTGGAGCTCGCTTTCATCAAACCGGTTGTATGGGTTGTATAGGTATGGGGCAGGCACCTGCATCTGGTAAGATAAGCCTGCGTACTATGCCACGCAATTTTCCTGGCCGCTCTGGCACTGATGATGATCAGGTCTACCTCTGTAGCCCGGAAACAGCCGCGGCCGCTGCGCTTACAGGAGAGATTACCGATCCGAGAGATCTGGCTAAGAAATATGCTATGAATTATCCGAGTTATCAAGAAGCTAAGGAGGTAATAATTAATACACAAATGCTGATTCCCCCTGCTCAAGAAGGTGAAAAAGTGGAGCTGACTAAAGGGCCAAATATAAAGTCAATCCCTGAGTTTCCTCAATTAGAAGATAAAGTAAAGGTGCCGGTGATTCTAAAAATGGGTGATAATATTTCTACTGATGAAATTCTTAAGGCAGGTACCGAGGTGCTGCCATTGAGAAGTAATATACCTGAGATTAGCAAATATGCCTATCAGGTAGTGGATAAGCAGTTTCATGAAAAATCTATTAAGGCTAAAGAGAAATATACGGGACATATTGTGATAGGAGGAGAGAACTATGCCCAAGGATCTAGCAGAGAGCATGCTGCGCTTGCTCCAAGATTTTTAGGCCAGAAAGCCGTAATAGCTAAGAGTTATGCTAGAATTGGCTGGCAAAATCTTATTAACTTCGGAATAGTACCTTTTGAGTTTAAAAATCCTTCTGATTATGACAGTATTGAAGAAAACGATGTAATAGTAATAGAAGGCTTAAGGGAGGCAATAAAAAATAATAAACCTGTAGTAGCCAAAAATGAAACCAAGAATAAAGAAATAGAACTGACTTATAATATCAGTTCTAGACAGCAAGATGTTATTTTAAAGGGCGGCGTAATTAATTTTCTGAAGAGTAATTTGTAAAGTAGTAGCGTTCACTCATAGAAATTAAAAGTCCAAGTAAGAGATGAGAATCTCTTACTTGGACTTTTCTAATGCGATTTTTCTGGCAGCAATTTCCATTTTCATATAGGTTAATACCTTGTCTAATCTTTCTTCAATCTCCTTTGTAGATAAATATTTAGAAGCTTGAGGTATTTTTCTGAAGTGATTTCTAATGTCTATGATCATAGTCTTTATATTTAAAAGTTATCTCTATTGAATTCCAATACTATATAAACGAAAATCATACCATTAGAGTGCTGCATTTTTCATTAAATATTATTGATGGATCAAAACTACCTGTTTGAGCAGGCTATCCTTCTTTTTTCTTTTTTGATGAAGGTTCCATGCGTTTTCAAGTAATTGAATGAATTGATCGCTATGGAAGTTGTAGAATTTTTTACCCTTCAATATGCTGTATTCCTGCAACTGTTGCCTTTGATGTTCTATAAGAGCCATTAAAATGCTTTTTTCAGTAGTGCTCTTAAATTGTACGTCGGAGTTGTTTATCTTTTCTGTGAGTAAGTATAGGTCATGGTCCGTACCCAGATAATCTGTAATGTCATGTAGTTCTTTGGCAAAAGCTTTCATTGGCTTTGGCCATATTCTATTGAGAACTTCCATTTCGAACCTTAGATATTTTGCTCTTTTTCTCCATTCATGAAAATCTTGAGGAGATTTACTCTCTATTGATTTAGCTAATCCTTCTTTTCCTCGCTTGTACACCCTACGTAAGCTAGGAGAAAGGTCAGTGAATGACTCAATTTCAGGAATCCATTCTTCACTAGCGATGAGTTTATCATACAAAGCACTCTGAATAAAACTTAATTTATCTTCTTGGTCAAGCTGCTTTTTTGTAGCCTGTCTTCTATAATAAGTTAGGGATTCTAGAGGAAGTTCAAAGGCATCTGTCTCTAGTTCTTTTTTATGCTTAATTCTTAGATCATCAAGTACTTCAATAATCGAAGTAGAATCTCGTAGGTCAGATATTTGCCTCCCAAGGTCACGATAGAAGGTGTTTTGCTTTTTGTACTCTTGCTTACCGATTTTTTCTCTAATGAGCCGGAGTATCGCCCTTATCCTTTTGAAAGATTTGCGTAAACTATGAATTGTTTCGTGTCGGGTTTCCGTAGTCACTTTTTCGATAGCTTCGTAAGATGATGTCAACTCTTCATTAATGAGGTGTTTTATCCCCATGGTAAAATTTTCAGTATCTGAAATCTTCAGTCTCATGTATATTTTTTCTGTGATGTTGAGTTTAAACCTAAATCTTAAGCTTTAATAGGATCAAATATTGATCCACTCAATAGTTAGGATATTATCTGTTTATGTTGAATTTCTTGGGTAAGCATATACACGTAAAGTGTACTATTATTCACACTTAAAAAGTAGAATTAGAGGTAATAATGCCTTGGGCTCTCATAGATGTAATGGCATAAAATTTATTCATAATACTTACTAAATGAATAAGTAAACTGAAGAGGAGATGAACTGTAGATGTGTAATAGTAATAATATTATTGGCTTTAACTATTAATGCGACTGCTCAGAAAGCGAAGGTGCCTGAAACCATAAATTACTATAAGGCTCAGAGTGATGCTAATATTCCTACAGATCATGAGTCTGTACTCCACGGTCAAAAGCTATTTAGTAATCAATGCGCTGAATGCCATGAGTTTTGTAAGCAGAAAACCGGGCCATCTTTGAGTAGTGTTACAGATCGTAGACCACTGCCTTGGTTGCTAGATTTTATAAAGAGTTCTCAAACTGTGATAGGTAATGGAGATGAGTATGCACAATACTTGTATAACAGCTACAGCCATACAGTGATGCCAGATTTTAGGTATTTATCAGATGAGGAGATACTTGATATTTTGGCCTATATCAGGCAAGAATCTTCAGCTCCTAACCGTGTATCTGGGGTGAACAGTGGTGCTACTAATGCCACTGAAATAGACAAGCATGAGGCTAATTTAAATAAAAAGCTTACGGAAGAAGAGCAGGAGGATAGAAAGGGATATGAAGAATATGAAGAATCTAAGCTTACTGGATTTAAGATCGGAATCCTAATGGTAATTATACTTACTGTTGCCGCAGGCCTATATCTGATGTTTTCTATTTGGAAAAAGACTTCAAACTAAACATAACTAAAATTAAAATATGAAAGAACATGTGGGGACTACCCCTGTGGATTATGTTAAATCTACAGCTAAAAATTTTGCAGATAGAGAGACCGTAGGAGGGCTTTTGCTCATATTAGCCACTCTGATAGCTGTGGGTATTATGAATAGTTCATGGGCGGAAGCTTTCGAGCATTTTTGGGAGGAAAAGTATGTTATTGCTAGTCAGGAATTTGGTATAAACAGATCACTACACCATTGGATAAACGATGGTCTCATGGTGATCTTTTTCTTTGTGGTAGGTCTGGAGCTGAAGCGCGAATTTTTGGTAGGGGAGCTGGCCAATTTTAAAAATGCCACTGTGCCAGTAATGGCCGCTATTGGTGGTATGGCAGTGCCCGCTTTAATATATGTGTTTTTTAATGCAGGAGGTGATCATATTAATGGCTGGGGAGTGCCCATGGCTACAGATATAGCGTATACCTTGGGTATTATAGCTCTTTTAGGTAAAAGAGTGCCTCCAGCACTTAAGATTTTCCTTACGGCTCTAGCCATAGTGGACGACATAGGTGCCATATTGGTGATAGCCTTATTTTACAGCTCTGATATATCATGGATAAGCCTGGGTATTGGAGGTGGAGTAATGGTAGTGCTTTTTGCCCTAAATTTTTTAGGCGTTCGAAATATAGGCATTTATCTTATTCTGGGTATTGTGCTTTGGGTTGCATTTCTCATGAGCGGCGTGCATGCTACTATAGCGGGAGTGCTACTGGCGTTAGCAATACCTGTTAAGGTGAAGATGGGGACTAAGACCTTTAAAAAGAAAACGAAGGAGAAACTAGATGAGTTGAATGAGACAGATTTGGATCATAAAAGTGCATTGAAAGATAAAAGACAACTGGATATAGTTCATGAAATTAGAGACTACACTATCGCTACTCGCTCACCTCTTTTACGGTTGGAGAATAGTTTAAGTGGATTTAATGCCTTTTTTATTATACCATTATTTGCTTTGTCTAATGCAGGTGTGGCCTTCGAGTCAGGGTGGACTGATGTGTTTACAAGTGATACAGGTCATGGTATTATGATTGGTCTCGTGGTAGGTAAGCTAATGGGAGTATTCTTATTTTCCTGGCTGGCCGTTAAACTTGGTTTAGGGCAGTTGCCAAAAGGGGCCAATTGGGGAGCTATGGCTGGCACCGCTATGTTGGCAGGTATTGGCTTTACTATGTCTTTATTTATTACAAATTTGGCTTTTGATGATGGTGAAATAATAGAGGTAGCCAAAATATCCATTCTAATTGCTTCATTTCTAGCCGCTATTTTAGGGCTTATCATATTGGCTCTATCACTTAAAAAGAATACTGAGAACAAGGAAAACGTATAATGAAGAAAATTTTATTAATGGCTCTGCTGGTATCTTCGCTGGCCGCAAGAGGGCAGGAATCAATTATTGCAGATACAGCTAAGCAAGAGGAAGAAACAGTATTCTTACCGTTGATCTATGCAGATAGAAAGCTTACCTATCTAACACTTTTTCAAGGGTTAGGAAATTTACCACCTTTAATCACGGAGGCAAGGTTTTCTGGTAGTTACTTCGTGAAAAAAAATGCTCGAAACTGGGCCTTAGAGCTTAATCTCAACCTAACATTGAGAATTCATGATGATTATTCTTTTCCTATTTATACCCCTTCTTATAATCCTGTTTTCACTTATTATAGGGAGATGCCTGAGTGGGATAACTCTTTTATGAGTAGGGTGCTTTTTGATCACGCTTATTGGGAGGTGTCTGCAGGCCATCATTCTAATGGCCAAAATGATCCCTTTTATAAAGAAGATAGCTTAGGGAATGCTACCGATGAAATTGATCTTAAAGCCGGTAATTTCTCTGTAGAATATTTGGAAGCGGGCATATCTACGTTTAAAAACAGGAAAAGGGATGATATTGATTATATTAGTAACCTAAAATTAGCCTTTAGATTTTATCCTTCTAAATGGTACGTGCCTGAAGTGAATGATCTCTATGGTGTTTATCGTTTTTTTGGTACGTATAATATTTATAGGATACCCTTGGGTAAACGCAATGATAACTTCTTTTCTAGGTCTCGATTTAGAATGCATGCCGGTTGGATTTTTGGGAATATGGGAGGTTACTCTCCAGCAGATGTTTCTAAGAGACTTATATCAGAAGTTACGTATTTCTATTATCCTGAATGGTTAGCGGAAATATCCTTTTTTGCTAAATATTACCACGGACAAGATTATTACAATGTCAATTTTAGACGTACCCTGGATGTATTTCAGATTGGCATAGCTTCTAATCCTATTAACTTTAAAGATTTTAGCAAGTATCTGAAAAAATAAATAAAATTAATGGCTGGAGAAAGGTCTATTCTTTATTCAAAACTTGGGATAGCTTTTCTCCTCCTTTTATGCCAAAATCTAGCGTTCTGATAGGGAACGGAATAGTAATGTCGTTTTGATCAAAGGCCTTTTTGAGGTTTTTTATTCCCTCACTTTGTGCCTTAAGATAATCCGGTTGCCTCCGGAAGTCTACCCAATATCTGATTACAAAATTAATAGAGCTGTCTCCGAATTCTTTGTAGAAGAACTCAACATCTCTGCCTGGTTGTAAAGAAGTGATTTTTTTGATGGCTTCTATGCTCACCTTTTCTACCTTGTCCAGATCATCTCCATAAGAAATGCCGCAGCTTAAATCAATCCTTCTTTGTCCGTTTATGGTATAATGGCGATAGAGGTTTTGAAAAATGAGGCGATTAGGAATTACCACGTCTTGTCCTTGAGGGTCATAAATAGTAGTGGCGCGAAGACCAATGCTTTTCACAGCACCGAAAGTATCGTTAGATTCAATAATGTCTCCCACATTGATGGGGCTTTGCACCGCCATAATTACCCCAGATATGAGATTGGCAGCGGCATCCTGAAAAGCAAAACCCAGAGCCAGGCCTAATACTCCTATACCTGCCAGCATGGAAGTGACGGTTTTGTCTAGTTTAAGAACGCCTAATGCTACTGTAAGACCTATTAATACAATTAGAAATGAAGTAATGGATAATATCAGTTTGACCACAGACTCATTCTGCATCAGTTTATGAAGGATTTGTCTGAGTATGCGATCTACCAGTTTGGATAAAAGGTAGAATGAAGCTACTACTAAAATGGCAATTACCAGGTTAGGTAGCATGATTATTAGCTTATCTAACCACCCCTCCAGTTTGCTTACCACTAATTTAGATGCATCGGAAATCTGACTGAACATATGACGTTGATATAGGTTATAGGTTTAATGAAATATAATAAAATAATTTAACAGCAAATTTTCAACAGAGTTTGACTAAATGTGTTTTCATAATAGCAATTTTTAAATAAGCATTGAAGTCGAACCAGATTGTTACCAAAGGAAATGAGGGATCACAGGCATTATTTTGCACGAATTAGAACTCAAATGGCAAATGAGAGAACGCTGATGTCATACTATCGGGCGGCTCTGGCTTTATTGGGTATTAGTGCCTTTATTTTTAAATTTTATGTATCAGTACTGTTTACTGTACTTTCTGTAGTAGTTCTACTAGCAGGTCTGGGGCTTGCTATTTATGGTACTTTGCGTTATTTCAGATTTCAGAAAAAGATACTTCGTAAATAGTGAGTATAGAAATTATTATGCTATTTGTTATCCTGGGGATAGCATTAGTGCTATTTGTTACTGGTTGGGTGGCGGTAGATGTGACCTCTATGCTGGTAATGGTGGGCTTGATGGTTACCGGTATTCTAACAGTAGAAGAAGGCACCTCGGGCTTTAGTAATGGCGCTACACTTACCGTATTGGCTCTACTTATTATCAGCGAAGGACTCAAAAATACAGGAGCTGTAGATGCTCTGGGGTATCGGATTATTAAGATTACGGGTAATAAAGAGTGGTGGGCTCTAATAGTCTTGATGGTTACAGCAGCAGTAGCATCTGCTTTTATAAATACTACTGCGGTAGTAGCAGTTTTTATACCAGTAGCCTATAAAATAGCTAAAAGTTCTAATCTGAATATTGGCCTGCTATTAATGCCCCTATCTTTTGCCGCCATGGTAGGAGGAGCATCTACCATGATAGGTACTTCTACTAACCTCTTGATTAACTCAATTAGCCAGGGATATGGATTGGAGAGGTTCCGAATCTTCGATCTTACTTTAATGGGGGTAGCTCTATTCGTGGTATTGATGATATACATGCTCTTTGTTGGCAGGTTTATGCTAAGAAAAAAAAGAGAGAAGATGCAGTTGATAGATGGTGAGTTAGAAGTTAAAAATTACCTTACGGAAGTAGAAATAGTGCCAGGTTCTAATCTTATAGGAAAACCACTTGCCGATGCCCTTAAATTATCAGATACTGAAAATTTCGACATCCTTAGAATTATCAGGGAGAATGCTACTTTGCCTACCTTACAAGTAGATAAAATAAAAGAAGGAGATGTTTTAGTTATCAAAACTAACATTCATGAGATTTTAAGGTTAGATCAAGACAAAGGTCTGGTGATCAGGAGTCATAAAAGACTGGAAGGTGAGGAGGAAGACGAGAAGCAAACATTATGGTTTGAAGCTTTAATCACCCCAAACTCTAACTTGCTTGATCAGAAGATTAAAGATATAAGTTTTTTAAGATACTATAAGGCAGTGCCTCTGGCGGTACGCAGAAGTGGTTTTATTAGTCATCAGAAAATGATGGATCATAAGCTTAAATCAGGAGATATATTGCTGATGGAGGCTGCTATGGACTATGAAGATAGCTTGTATTCTCACCAAGATTGGGTAACCATACAGAGAATGGCTAGAGAGAGTATTGAAAAACATCTGTATCGGAGGGATAAGCTGGTTATGTCAGTTTTCATACTGATGGGTATAATATTGCTAGCGGTCAGTAATATTCTACCCATATTAATCAGTGCTTGGCTAGGAGTTATTGCCATGGTTTTTACCCAATGCATATCTTTTAAAAAGGCCTATGAAAATGTAGAATGGAAGGTTTTCTTTCTTTTAGCTGGTCTTATTCCTCTTGGTACAGCTATGTCTAAAACAGGAGCTGATCAGTTAGTGGCCGATTTGATCACACATCTGGCTTGGGGTACAAACCCTCGTTTTGTTATTTCCATATTATTTCTTTTTACGGTTCTTTTTACCGGTATAGTTTCTAATCAGGCTACAGCAGTGTTACTGGTGCCCATAGCTATTAAAGTGGCGGCAAGTGTTTCTATGCCTCCCGAACCATTAATAATAGCCATTCTTTTTGGAGCTAACACTAGTTTTCTTACGCCGGTAGGCTACCAGACTAATGCTATGATTTACGGACCGGGAGATTATAAGTTTTCGGATTTTGTAAAGGTAGGTGGGATCTTGTGCTTGCTGTTTTGGGGCGTGGTCACATTCCTCATCCCTATTTTGTTTGATTATTAAACGCCTCTTTTATTACCATAGATATGAATGTGAAGCCGGTCAGTATAGTTAGTGCCCAATGCTTTACATTCTTCTATAAGCCATTGCTGTTTAGCATTGAGCTTTTCCTGTGTGGTTCCCTCTGGCATTAAGTATACTTTTTGAGTATCAATGTTGTGGTCAGAGATCAGCCTTTTTACTTCTTCTAAATCTTTACTTGTAGCAATTACAAACTTAAAAACGGCTTTTTCATTACTGCTAAAGAAGCGGTAAACATCCTCTTTTTCTCTTATCTTTTGAGGGTTATTAGAGTTAGCTAGTTTTGGAGATACATTATACTGATTAATAAGCCTGTCAAATTCCTCATGAGGAGTAATGGTTCCATTGGTTTCGGTTTCAAACCAGTACCCTGAGTCCACTTTTCTTAGAGCGGCCATTAATTCACTCAGTTCTGTTTGCTGTAAAAGGGGCTCTCCTCCAGTAAGCACCAAATTCTTACAAGGAATTTCTTTAAGAATAGAAGTAATTTCGGAGATATTTAGCTCCTCGATATACTCCGATTTACTGTATTTTTTATATCCGGGCAAACTATCATAGTCATGTGAGAAAGGGGTTCCTTCCCAGTTCCAAGTATAATCAGTATCGCACCAGCGGCAATGAAGGTTACAAAGCGAAGTTCTTACAAAAATGCTTGGCTTTCCTATGTTCTTCCCTTCTCCTTGTATGCTATAAAATATTTCTGCTTTCCCGTTGAGTTTGGCCAATTTCATAGGAGCAAAGTTAACTGTTATTCTATTAAAAATACCCGTTAATTATTATAGTAATTACTAATTATATTAGTAATTTTGATTTAATGAAACTCTCCATTAATGAAAAACTTCAAATACTAGCCGATGCTGCCAAGTATGATGTGAGCTGTGCTTCCAGTGGGAGTAATAGGAAAAATACCAACAATGGCCTCGGGAATACCTCGCAAATGGGTATTTGTCATAGTTATACAGAAGACGGACGATGTGTTTCTCTATTGAAGCTCTTGCTTACCAATTATTGTATTTATGATTGTGCTTACTGTGTGAGTCGTAAAAGTAATGATGTGCCACGCGCTGCTTTTACTGTAAAGGAGGTAGTAGACCTGACAATTAATTTTTATAAGAGGAATTATATTGAAGGCCTTTTTCTCAGTTCTGGCATTTTTAAAAATGCTGATTATACTAATGAAAGGTTAATTAGAATAGCTAAATTGCTAAGAACAGAGCATAATTTTAACGGTTATATTCATCTGAAAATAATTCCCGGCTGTAGTGAAGAGGTTATGGAAGAGGCTGGGCTATATGCTGATAGGCTCAGTGTTAATCTGGAAATCCCAAGTGAAAGGTCATTGAAGAAGATAGCTCCTGAGAAGAATCATTCTTCGGTGTACAAACCTATGAATTACCTTACTAACCGTATCAGTTTGTATAACGATGAAAAAAGAAAGTTTAAATATGCGCCACGTTTTGCTCCGGGAGGTCAGAGCACGCAGCTGGTGATAGGTGCCAGCCCAGAAACTGACTTTGATGTTTTACACTTGGCTAATAATTTATATTCTGATCAGAAACTGAGAAGAGTTTATTACTCTGGCTACATTCCCATAAGTGATGATAACCGCTTACCGGCTCTTAAAACGCCACCATTGATTAGAGAAAACCGACTTTATCAGGCAGACTGGTTGATGAGGTATTATGGTTTCGAGGTTAATGAAATTGTTAATGAGCAGCACCAGCAACTTGATCTTACCATGGACCCTAAGATGAGCTATGCCTTAAGAAATATGCATCTTTTTCCTGTAAATATAAATATGGCAGATAGAGAAATGCTGCTCCGAATACCAGGTGTAGGGGTGAAGTCAGTAAATATGATTATAAAAGCCAGAAGGTTTAGTAGGCTGGGCTATGAGCACTTGAAGAAGATAGGGGTGGCTATGAATAGAGCTCAATATTTTATTGAAGTATCAGGAAGACCTCTCAATGAAGTGGCTAGTGATCCTGATAAGATTAAAATAGCCTTAGCGGCTCGTGAGAAGAGAAATCAATTAACCCTTTTTTGAGCCGTGATCTACATTTACGACGATAGTTTTGATGGATTTCTTACAGTCATTTTTGATATATATGATCTGAAAATTCAGCCTGCGGATATTTGCAGAGAAAGAAATCATCAACCCAGCTTATTTGCTGAAAAAAGGACTATAATTACTGATGGTCACAAGGCCGGAAGAGTGCTCTCAGGTATTAAAAAGAAGCTTTCTTTACATGGTGTTCATGGCATATATAAATGTTGGCTATCAGAGCAGGTAGGCATAGAGATGATGCTGTTTCGATATATTTCTTATGCAATAAAGTCTAAGAGAAATATAGAAAATGATTTTTCTGATTCTGATGTGTTAGAAGTATCTCAGGTGGTAAAGAAGATTAATAGAGAGATACATCGTATGCATGCGTTCGTCCGGTTTCAAAAAACGCGAGATGGGGTTTATGCCGCCACTATAGCCCCTGATTTTGATGTGGTTACGTTATTGGCTCCCCATTTTAAAGAAAGATACAAGAGCCAACAATGGTTTATTTATGATACCAAGAGGCAATATGGTATTTATTATGATTTGAGCGAGGTAGTGGAGGTTAAGCTAGAAAATGCACAGTGGCAAGGGCGTAATAAGGTGAGCAGGTTAGTGCTAGCCGAAGAGGAAAAGGAATTTGAGTTGTGGTGGAAGAGTTATTTTAAGGCTACGTCCATAGAAGAAAGAGCCAATATAAAGCTACATTTAAAGCACGTGCCCAGACGCTATTGGCGCTATTTGCCAGAGAAGGTATAACTCTTCCTTTTATAAAATTAACTATTAAAGTGAGAGTAATTGTGCGTATTAACGCTTTCTCCTTTACCTAATTGTTGTATAACGTCTTCTAGTTTTTCTTCTGTGAAAATAAGCTCATTGTTCTTTTTAGCTATGATTTCACAAATGCTCAATACGCAATTTTTTTCTTCTTGACTCAAATCATCAACCTCTTCTGCATATAGTACCAGGGAGGTTAATTTCGACCTTAAGTCCAGAGATTGGTTTTTAAGCTTCCTGGCATATTCTGTGATTTGCTGAAAAGCTTCTTCTTTCTGTTTACTCATAGCGTTTTTATTTAGTTAAAACTCATTTAGAAATAAGTGGCTTTTTCTAAAATCGTTTACTTAATTGATCCCTTTAGAAATTACAAAAGAGACTTTCTTAATATACTAAATTCAAACATGCAAAGGGTGATGAAAGTTGAGAAATTAGGTCAACAATTTTAAAATTGTCATAGCTTGGGGCCTTATCACGGTTTTATTCGATTAAAGGGTGATCATGAAAAATGATCACCCTTATTAATCGAGCTTGTGAAAATCATAAATGTGGTTAAGTTTATGATGGTCACTTATTAAAGGTGTAGGTTAGTTTGTCAGACGGCTTATGCGGTCATTAATGGAGTAGAGGAAAGTGGTGATAGAAAATAGTGGTCAGGGTGTATTTCTTCTTCCAGGTAGAGCTTGCAGGCACTCACACTTTTTAAACAAAGGTTTTTAGTATTATTGACTTCCGATCCTTCATACTTATCACATTTTTTAGCCAAATCAGTGCAAATTTGACTGAATTGTTTAATCATTGTTCTTGGTATTTTATTGTCAGATAGTTTCATGATTAGCATCATTCCAGCATCTGCACAATCTATAGTGTCGCCCAGACAGTCCATATATTTACATTGGTTAGAACTAAGAGTAGCTAGGGCTTCGCTCGCACTTACGGTTTCATTTATTGTGAATAGCAATTCTGATTTTTCCATAGTCATGCTTATTAGGTTTCTACACTCCTATAGAATTATTATGCCAAATGTAATATTTGTCGATGAATTGCTCGAAAAACGGGATTAAGCGTAAGATTTAACTTTAAAAGTGTGGAGAAATTACACGATTAGTGGAATAAAAAGGCCACCTAGATCCTCATTTCAGAGATGTGGCAGCCGTGTTTTTAATTATTCTGAGTTGTAATTGTGATTGGATGGCCATTTTCCTTGGCAGGCTCTACATGTATCATTGCTTCTAAAACTTGCGGTAAATCATGCTGCACTGCATCTTTTACATTGTGGGCAATTTGGTGCCCATCTCTCACGCTAATATGACAGTTTACCCATATATGAAGGTCTACATGGTACATAAGTCCCATTTTTCTGAGGTTGCATTTTTCTACCTTAATCACGCCTTGAACACCTTCGGTGATATCTATGATCTGTTTATTCAACTCAGGATTCATAGATTCATCAAGTAGTTCGCCTATCGCGGGTCTTATGATGTGGTATACATTAATGAGGATGAAAATAGCAGCGAATAAAGCGGCATAATCATCGGCTTTTTCATAACCTTTTCCACCAATTATGGCTATTGAAATACCTATAAATGCTGCAGCGGAGGTAATGGCATCGCTGCGGTGATGAAAAGCATCTGCCTTCACTGCACCACTTTCTATTTCGTCTCCTGTTTTTAAAACAAAGCGATATAGAAGCTCTTTAGTGACAATAACTACTACCAAAATTACTAAAGTATAAGGCGCAGGTGTTTTATGAGGTTCAATAATGTGGTATATACTGTCTTTTACAATAAGATAGGCGGCAAATGTAAGTGCTATGCCTATTCCTACAGATATCAGTGCTTCTGCCTTGCCATGTCCATAAGGATGATTTTCATCTGGAGGTTTAGAAGACCATTTTAAACCAACCCACATCATGGCAGAGGTGAATACATCAGTGGTAGATTCTATAGCATCTGCTATTAGCGCGTAAGAATTACCCAAAATACCACCTAGTGCTTTAATAATAGCTAAAGCTGCACTGATGATAATACCAATAAGTGTGGTTTTCAGGGCTTTTTTATTTTTAATCTTGCCCTGATGATCCCTCTTTGCCATGTTTTTGTTTCTATTAGTTATTCTATGATAGAATATACTTAAATACGTCTAAAGCGAATATTTATCAATTAACTGTAGTTCTTCTTCCGTAAAGCTGGGCTGCTCAAGTGCTAACACGTTTTCTTTGAGTTGCTCAGGAGAGCTGGCGCCGATGAGTACAGAGGCCACCTGCTTTCGGGTGAGCAACCAGGCTATGGCCATTTGAGATAGTTTTTGCCCTCTCTGATGGGCTAACTCTGCTAGCGGCTTCACCTTTTGCAGGTTTTCTTTTACCACTTCAGAATCAAGATAAGTGAAATTTTTGGCAGCTCTGGAATCTTTGGGTATTTCTTTCAGATACTTATCAGTAAGCATGCCCTGAGACAACGGTGAAAATGCAATACATCCCAGATTATGGTCTTCCAGCGTATCTAAAAGATGATCTTCTACCCAGCGATTTAAAATAGAATATTTGGCCTGATGAATTATAAAAGGCACTTTTAGCTCTTTTAATATTTTAGCCGCTTCAGCTGTTTGCTTGTGTTCATAATTAGATATGCCTACATATAAGGCCTTTCCTTGTCTCACTATATCGGCTAAAGCCAGCATGGTTTCTTCCAATGGAGTTTCCGGATCAGGTCTGTGGTGATAATATAAATCCACATAATCCAGGTTCATTCTTTTTAAGCTTTGATCAATGCTGGATATCAGGTATTTTCTGCTGCCAAAATTGCCGTAAGGTCCAGGCCACATATCGTAACCCGCTTTGGTAGATATAAACATCTCGTCTCTCAAAGAAGAAAAATCTTTTTTTAGAATTGTGCCAAAATTGGTTTCTGCAGAGCCGTAGGGAGGTCCATAGTTATTAGCAAGATCGAAATGAGTAATGCCCAAATCAAATGCTGTTTTAAGCATATTACGACCATTCTCAAGGTTGTCTACAAACCCAAAGTTGTGCCATAACCCTAATGATATAGAAGGAAGCAATACACCACTTTTGCCGCAGCGGTTGTAGCTCATGTGGTCATACCTTTCAGTTGATGGCAGGTAAGGTTTATTGTTGGTTTTGTCGTTAATATGCATAAACTTATTAGTTAATCATTTTTACTATCGGTTTCATCTATGTCCACTCCCGGAGGATTGAATAATCTCCATTGATCTTTGATATAATTTCGCTGATCAAAAGTATTTACCCAGTCAATAAATAGCAGTCGATACTCTTCAATGGCTTCTCTGATCAGTTTGAGATAGACTTTTTGAGAGAATCCCATACTTTCAAGGGCTCCACAGTGAGCTATTAGGTCACGAGCCGCTTTTCTTATGAGCACAGCATTTTCCATGCGTAAGTCATATAGATCCGCCGCTTCAGCTCCAGCTACCTTTGCCGTGAGCTGGCAAGCATCCTCTAACATGTATTCCCTATAGGTATAGAGCATTAACTCATTCTCTGGTATCAGGTCAGTGATCTGTTCTGTAAGGTGGTAGATCTCTTTTCCTTTAAGATAAATAGGCAGCTCCTGCGGGTTTACATTATTCTCTTCATCACGATCGTACATGGTACATTTACTTATTGGGGTTTCAAAATTAACATTTCACCCCTAAAGGGCATAGGTAACTTTAGTATTTATAATGTTGGTGCTATATATTTATGATTATGACTACATATTCAAAGCAACACTGGATAGATAATTTAGGCTTATTACCACACCCCGAAGGTGGATATTATAAAGAGACTTATCGATCAGGTTTAAAGGCGGATTTTTTCGGTTTTGAAGGAGGAAGAAGCGTAAGTACGGGTATTTACTTTATGTTAGGCAAAGGTGATTTCTCTGCTTTTCATCGTATTAAGTCAGATGAAATGTGGCACTTTTATGATGGATCTGCTTTGGAGATACACATTATACATCCTGATGGTAAGTATGAAATGGTAAAGCTAGGAAGAAATATAAGTGATGGAGAAGTGTTTCAGTATGTAGTGCCAGCTGATAGTTGGTTCGGCTCGCGTTTAGGGCAATCCGGAGATTTTGCTCTGGTAGGCTGCACGGTAGCCCCAGGTTTTGATTTTAAAGATTTTGATATGCCTTCAAAGGCACATTTGATAAATAAATATCCTGATCATGAAAAAATTATAAGAGAACTTTCCCGTCAGTAGTAAAGGTTGCCTCATTGTAACTGTGAGAATAGAGAAAATGAGACAACCCATATTTCATGCGTTTTGCATTTCTTCTATATGTACAAAGTTGATGATGGATTTATTAATATTCTCCATCATATTATAGTAAGATCCGTGAGCAGCATTATCATATACTATGTATTCCGCACTAGGCAGTAGCTTAGTGGCTTGGTCTGCAGTAGCTTTAATGGGAACGGTAGTGTCTTTTTTTCCATGTATGACCAGAGCGGGCACCTGAATATTTTGAATCTCTTTTCTGAGATCTGTTTTCCCCCAGGTGTTAATGCTTTCTAAAGTAGCGTTTAAGTCTGCTTCCATCGCCATTTGATAAGTCCAGTCTAATACAGGCTGGCTTACATCGAGGCCTTGGTCAGCTCCATAGAAGCTTTTGAAAAAATCGTTAAAAAAGGCAGCTCTATCATTTTTAATATTGGCGGCTAATTCATTGAGAGCACTTTCAGGAACTCCTTCAGGGTTATCTACAGTTTTTAATAAAAATGGAGCTATTGAGCTGAGCAACACTATTTTAGAAATGCGATCTGAACCATGATTTGTGATGTATCTCACTACTTCTCCTCCGCCCATGGAGAAGCCTACCAATATTACATTATTAAGATCCAACTGGGTGAGAAGTGCGTTAAGGTCGGCCGCTAACGTGTCATAGTCATAACCAGACTTAGGCTTGTCTGATTGTCCGAAGCCTCTTCTGTCATAGGCAATACAACGGAAATTTTGCTGAGAGAGCTCCTGCATCTGAAATTTCCACATATCATGGTTAAGAGGCCAGCCATGTATGAAAACTACAGGTTGACCATGGCCTTGTTCTTGGTAGAAGAGGCTAATTTCACCTTCATCGGTTTGTGATTTAAAATATTCCATGTTTTTAGCTGTTATGTTTAATGTAGGTAATGAACCACGAAAAACTTTATATTGTTCTTTAAATTGATTTAATTTTAGAATCGTGTAAGGTATTGGTGTAAATAGTTGAAATTATATTCTTGAAATTGAAGTATTTAAAGCTATCGACATGATTCAAATATGGGTTCCATTAATACTAGGAGGCATACTTTTTATAATAGGCCTTTACTTTTACCTTAAATGCCAGGAGTTAATGTCTAAGGGCAAGCGCACCATGGCGAGGGTAAATGATTTTGTTCTACAGAAAAATATGTATTATCCTATCATTAATTATACTACTGAAAACGACGAGGTATTTATTGAGAAATTAAATATTGGTTCAAACCCTCCGAAATATAAGAAGGGTGATCAAATTCCTATCATTTATAGCGCACAGAACCCTCAGGACTTTATGATAGACGACCCGGTGTATACCGAGGTGGTTTATAAAATATTAATGGCTGTTGGTTTAATAGCAGTGGTCATTTGCGGTATGCACTGGCTGGGATACATTAATATTTTTCCTGATTAAATCTTAAATTATTATATTGATGGAAGCAGCTGATAAGGTTGTGTCCAATTTATCTAATCTACCTAATACTTTAATGTTAAAACCTAAGCCTATGGAAATGATTCAGGAAATTATTCCTTCTAAGTATCAAATCAAAGAATTGATTCATCAAAACACCTATTTGGTCAATGGCGAGTTAAAAAAATGGAGTGGAAAAACCACTGAAGTATACTCGTCTATTATTTCGGAAGGTGAAAATGGTGTATCCGGACCTACTTTGCTCGGGAGTATCCCTTATATGACCGAAGAAGGAGCCTTGGAAGCTCTACACTCAGCCTGCGATGCTTATGGCAAAGGGCAGGGTATATGGCCTACAATGAAGGTGACAGACCGTGTAAGTTGTATGGAGCGTTTCGTGGAGCAGATGAAGTTAAAGCGAGATGAGGTGGTGAAATTGCTCATGTGGGAAATCGGTAAGAGCCTGCCAGACTCGGAGAAGGAGTTTGATAGAACGGTAGAATATATCTACGATACTATTGAAGATTATAAGCAGCTAGACCGAGATAGTGCTAAGTTTCATAAACACCAAGGTGTGCATGCGCATATACGCCGAGGCCCGTTAGGGGTAGTGCTTTGTTTGGGGCCATATAATTATCCGCTCAATGAAACCTTCGCTTTGCTCATACCAGCTTTGATCATGGGTAATACCGCTATTTTTAAGCCTGCTAAGCATGGCGTGTTACTAATTACGCCGTTGTTAGAGGCTTTTAAGAGCAGCTTTCCGCGGGGTGTAGTGAATATTATCTATGGTAGAGGTAGGGAAGTAGCGGCTCCTATTATGAAAACAGGACGCATCGATGTGTTAGCTCTGATAGGCAATAGTAAATCCGCTATAGCACTTCAAGATCAGCATCCGCATAAAAACAGACTGAGATTGGTGTTAGGTCTGGAGGCTAAAAATCCTGCCATTATATTGCCAGATGCCGATCTGGACCTGGCTATAGATGAATGTATTGCAGGCACGCTTTCATTTAATGGGCAGCGCTGCACTGCTTTGAAAATCATTTACGTGCATGAGGATGTCAGAGAAGAATTTAATAGGAGGTTTTCTGCAAAGGTGGATGCTCTGAAGTTTGGGAATCCTTGGGATCCGGAGGTGAAGTTAACCCCGCTGCCCGAGCCAGGAAAACCAGCTTACATAAAAGAACTTATTGATGATGCAGAAGCTAAAGGCGCTTCAATTATTAATGAGCGAGGAGGGAAGACTACAGAAAACTACATATTCCCCGCAGTATTATATCCCGTTACTAAAAATATGCGAGTGTATGAAGAGGAGCAATTTGGGCCCGTAATACCAGTGCTGTCCTTTAAAAGTATAGATGAGCCTCTTGATGATATGGCTGATTCCAGCTATGGGCAGCAGGTAAGCTTATTTGGTAAAAATGTAAATACCATTGCACCACTAATAGACACTTTGGTGAACCTGGTGTGCAGGGTGAATCTGAACAGCTCCTGCCAGCGAGGACCGGATGTTTATCCTTTTACAGGTAGAAAAGATAGTGCAGCAAGTACTCTGAGTGTTCATGATGCCCTTAGGTCTTTCTCTATCCGTACTTTTGTGGCGTCTAAGGATAATGACTATAATAATAAGATTTTGAAAGATTTGTTAGATAGCAAAGCTTCAAACTTTGTCTATACAGATTATATTTTGTAAATCATTCAGAAGCCGAATAGAATAGGGCTTGGGTTAAACTCTGTACCCAAGCCTTATTTTCTCTCTTATAATTGGTTATTATTCACTGATGATGTTAAAGTCAGTAGAATATGACACCTGCTTCCACTCATTGATGCTATTCATGATAGTACCTATTTTAGCGGTAGCTCTTTCGTGTGCATCACTACCTAAAAATAGATTTACAGGTGGGTTTTCGTCTTCAATAAGTTTTAATAGTGCGTAAGCTACTTGATCCGGGTCTCCAATTTGATGGCCGTCAGTTGATTTAAATTTTGCATGTGCGTCTCTGACGTGTTTATAGTCTTCAATTTGATTTTCACTGAGTTCAATCGACTCATCTTTGGCAAATGCAGTTCTGAACCAGCCGGGAGAAATTATTGAGACATGAATACCTAGTGGTTTTAGTTCATTGGCCAGCCCTTCAGATAGGCCGTTTATGGCTGCTTTCGCTGCTCCATATACAGACCACCCTGTGCCAGGTGCAAATCCTGCAATAGATGAAATGTTGATTATATGGCCGCTTTTCTCTTTTCTCATGTGAGGTAAAGCCTGTTGTATTACTTTTATTATAGCGAAGAAGTTAATCTCAAAGCTCTTTTGGATTTCAACTTGGCTAAGCTCTTCCAGTGCTCCTCCAGTACCATAGCCGGCATTGTTTACTACTACATCTATTTTTTTGAATTGCTTTATTGTAGCTTGTATCGACTTTTTGATGGAAATTTCATCGCTTAAATCTACTTCTAATGGTAAAAAGGAAGCTGAGTATTGCTCATCTACTTTGTGTTCCAGGTTTTTAGCGTCTCTGCTGGTAGCAGCTACTTGGTGTCCTAGCTTTAATAATTGATTGGTTAGGGCTAACCCGATGCCTTTTGAGGCTCCGGTAATGTACCATACTTTTGTGTTCTTCATAGTTTTTTACACAAAACTAGGTGAGACGTTATGAGCTTAATTTATATAAGCCAAACCAAAATTTGCGCTATTCAAATATTTCTATATTCGGAAGGGGAATAGTGAGTATGCTTTTTGAAAAAACTATTGAAATGAGACTGATCTTCATAACCTAGGGCTATACTTATTTCTGCAATATTCCAATGGGTATGTTTTAGTAATGCTTTGGCTTCAGCCAACGTCCGTTCGGCTATATGTTCAGTGGTGGTTTTTCCAGTAACTTTTTTTAAGGCTCTGTTCAGGTAGTTTACATGTACGGCTAGTTGATCAGCAAAGTGTGCTGGTTTTCTATATATGAAATTTTGATCTATGCTCTTAACAGGGAATTGTCTTTCTAGTAGTTCTAGAAAAACAGAAGTAATTCGCGCATTAGCATCTGTGGGGCCAGGTTTAACCTGGAGCGGTTCATATTTTAATGCAGAATATACTATTTGAGAGACATAACTTTGAATAAGAGCCGATTTATAGCTGAAATCAGAGTCTATTTCTTTTTTTATTTTTTCAAATAAAGTGTAGATGTCTGCTTTTAATGCGTTGGAAATCTTAAAAATGGGCTTGGCATTTGGTTTAAATAAAGGCAAGTTGGGTAGGCTTATTCTTAGGTTTTCTGCGAAAAACTCTTCTTTAAAAACGCAGAAAAAACCTTTAGTATCTGGTGTTAGTGGTTCGTATGAATAGGGGGTACTTGGGTTGAAAAATAACAGGGTAGTTCCCTCTACGGGAATACTTTCATCTCCAAAATGAAAAATATTGTTGCCTTCATATAGCATAATTTTATAAAAATCTCTGCGCACGTAAGCTGGGGTTTCATATTTAAACTTTATGTTCTCTTCTATATTAAAAATGTCAAAAAGGCCTATTTCATGATGCCTGATTTGGGGCGGTAATAGAAATTTATGATTATAAAATTCTTCTAATGACTCCACGCTTATGTGTTTTAATTGATATAATCTTAATTACTTTTAGTTTTTTGCTGCACTTTGGATGAATAATTCTTCAGGATTATCACTTTATTTTTGCATATATCTCAAGGCTAATAAACTGACCATTTTTTATTTCACAATCTCTCATAGTTCCTTCATGTTTAAAGTTGAGTTTTGTTAATGCCTTCTTGCTGTTTTCATTGTCTGATTCTACAAATCCTTCTATTCTATGTAGGTTAAGCTTATCGTACCCATATCTACAGATCTCTGGCAGTGCCTCTTGTATAATCCCTTGTCCCCAAAAAGGAGGTAGAAGCCAAAAGCCAATTTCTGCCTTATGGTGTTGATGTAATACGTCATTCAGGCCTGCTGCACCATAAAAAGTTTTATTATCAGCAGAGTTTATGGCCCACCAGTACTGGTCAGGAGCTGCGTACCAATCCATCTGCTCTTGGGTTGCTTCTAAGCTGTTGTAACTTATGCCATAGTATTGTATAACTTCAGGGTCTGACAGACCTCTGTAGATATTCTCAATATCCATTTCATTTATACTTCTGATAAGAAGGCGATTTGTTTTAATAGAGGGTAGATTATTCATCACAATATTTGTCAATAACCTTGAAATAAATTGACCTGTTTTAAAATTAAGTCAATAGAACCATCATTAACTATTACTATAATATAAAGGAGTTTATGCCTTGGTTCTTTCAAAGATATTTATAAAAATCAACATCATGTTAAGTGGCCTTTAGGCTAATAAAAAAGCCGTACTCAATGAAAAGTACGGCTTTCTATCTGACGTCCTAGGTGTAATTATGATTTGCGAACGGTTTTTACTCTAGTCAGTAATAAGGTTTTGTTAATAGTATTGTGATATCTTGATGGTTTTTCTTCAATGTCTACTACTTTAAACGTATCTACTATTAAGTCATTCCTTACTATTCTTATGAATATAGAATTTCCTTTGTCAATCACCTTAATGATGGTAGGTGATAGGTAGTACGATTTATCATAGTTTTGATTGCAGGTGGAGAGATCGGTCCAAATAAATTTGGAATCTGAAATCATACCCCATTCTATGAATTTGCAGCACTCTATGTTAGGGTAATAATTTTTATGTAGCTGGTGTATTTTTATAGTGTCTTGCTCGTAATACATACTGTCATCATTACAACTAACATAAAGAGCTTTTTCAGATTTATTTGCAAAATTAGACTCTATAAAATGTTTAATCTCTTTCCTTTTAAGGTAAGCTGAAGAGTTACTATTTTCTTCGTCTGGTATACGGGCCATTCCTTCGGAATTAGTTTCTGCCATAGCTAGGTTGGCTGGTTGAGCGTACACAATTCCAGAGATTAGAGTAAATATGGTAAGTATAATTATTTTCATGATCTTTCTCATTGGTGGTACCTTAATTATTGCCAATTAGTTGCCAAAGCCTGTTTTAGCTCATTTTGAGCTATGAAGCCCTTGTAGGGTCATTTCCGCGAGGAAGTATTTCTACATGATTGTATATTTATAGAGGAGTAGTGAATTGAAATTTCTACTGATTCAATTGTTGATAATGATTAATAAAAAGTAATTACTGATTTGATTTAAAAGCTGTGAATTTCGGCTTGTTATTTATAAAACGGATTTAATTAATATATTTATTTAAAAAATAAATATATTTGAAGTGAAATGGGTGCTATTTGATGCTCTGATCTTTTAATAAAATAGGCATGATTAACACTCACTATCTTATAAAAATCTATTTAAATGACTTTACAACAATTACAATATATAGTAGCGTTGGATACTCACAGACATTTTGTGAAAGCAGCAGATAGCTGCTTTGTAGCCCAGCCTACACTTACACTGCAAGTAAAGAAACTGGAAGAGGAGATAGGGATTAATATTTTTGACCGCTCTACTCAGCCTATAGCACCTACTTTAATGGGGGAGCGTTTTATTATTAAGGCACGGCAAATACTAAGAGAAGTGGCAGGCCTTAAAGAAATGGTAAATCAGGAATTGAATGAGGTCAAAGGAAAATTTAAAATAGGGATAATACCAACCATAGCGCCTTATTTATTACCGTTATTTTTGAAAAATTTCAGTGATGATCATCCAGATATCTATTTGGAAATAAAGGAGATTCAGAGTGAGGAAATTATTGCAGGTATTCAAAATAATACATTAGATATTGGAATTATGGCTACTCCTTTATCAGAAAGCCATGTTCGGGAAATTCCTTTATTTTATGAGCCTTTTCTGGTATATGCACATCGAGATCATCTGCTATTGAAAAAGGAAGCGGCAGATCCTGCTAATATTGAAAGAAAAGGGCTTTGGTTATTAGATAAAGGTCACTGTTTTAGAAATCAGGTATTAAATATTTGTGATGAAGAGCGACATAATAATACTGAAACTAGAATATCTTTTGAGAGTGGATCTATAGAGACTTTAAAAAATATGATCCAAAGTCATAGTGGCTTTACATTGATACCGGAGTTGGCAGTACACCCTAGCTATGATAATGATTTTGTGAAACGATTTAAAGAACCTCAGCCAGCCAGAGAAGTAAGCTTAGTGGTGCATAATAGTTTTACCAAAGAATTATTGCTTTCAAAACTCAGAAAATATATTTTGAAGGGAGTGCCTGATGGCTTTAAAAAGAACGAGCGCTTCATTACCGTGAAGTGGAGGTAGTCTCACAGTTAGTAAGCTGCCATTCTAATCTTATTAACTGAAAAAAAATAAAATCGTGAAACCTATAGAATGCTTTTACGTTATTAAATTGTGTACAATATAATTGCCTGCAATGAATAAATTTCTTTTAGAGAATCAGATTTGCTTTAAAATGCACGCTATATCAAGGCTGCTCACCTCGCATTATAGACCATTGCTAGATAAGTTGGATATAACTTATCCGCAATATCTGGTAATGCTGGTGCTATGGGAAGAGGAGGCTTTGTCAGTAAAAGAACTTGGAGAGCAGTTGTACTTAGATAGCGGCACACTCACTCCACTGCTTAAACGGATGGAGAGTAAGGGTATTTTGGAAAGAAAGCGCAGCGAAGTAGATGAAAGAAGTTTAATAGTAAGGCTTACAGATTCAGGTATGAACATGAAAGTGGAGGCAGAATGTATTCCAGATGAAATAGTAAAGTCTTTGGATATGAATAAAGAAGAGTATGATTTTCTGAAATCGAGACTTAATGAAATATTAAATAAGTTAAATCAAAAATAAATAATACAATTATGAAAGCGATATACACAGCACAGGCTACTGCTACAGGCGGTAGAAATGGACACGTTAAATCATCAAACGGCGTATTAGATGCAGATGTTAAAATGCCTAAAGAGTTGGGCGGTCCTGCAGAGGAGAATTTAAATCCTGAAATATTATTTGCAGCAGGTTATGCGGCTTGTTTTGATAGTGCATTGAACCTGATGATAAAAAATGCTAAGGTAAAAACAGGAACCACTTCAGTTACTGCTGATGTTAGCATTGGTAAAAATGGAGAGGCTTTTGGTCTTGCTGTTAAATTAGAGATTAATATTCCGGATGTTGACCAGGATACAGCTGAAGAATTAGCGAAAAAAGCGCACGAAGTTTGCCCTTATTCTAACGCTACAAGAAATAATATTGACGTAGAGTTGGAAGTAACTACCAAATAATCATTACCTTTGCTCGCTGTTGGAACATAGATTATTGAAGTTGGTGAGTGATGAGGATAAATGACGCTGTTGATAGAGTGAGTGAAACTGCTAAGAAAAGCGGTTACATAAGTACGGAAGATAAAGTGCAGGAGATTTTAGAGTCAATACGTATGGCTCCTACCTCTATGGGGGTTCAGCCGTTTCAGGTTTTTGTGATAAAAGATCAAGAGTTAAAGGGGCAGTTACTTCCTGTAACTTTTGATGAAAAGGAAATCGAAGATTGCTCTCATCTCTTAGTATTTGCAGCATGGGATAAGGTGACAGAGGCTAGAGTGAAAACTTTTATAGATATTAACATTGAAGTAAGAAATTTCACGCCAGAAAAATTGGCACCTCTGGGCGCTAAAATGGAAGAATACATAAAAGATACTCCTGAAAATAATTTTCTGTGGGCTGCTCGTCAGGCGTATTTGGCTTTTGGAGTAGGGTTGGTAGCCGCGGTTAAAGCGAACGTGAAGGCCACTCCAATAGAAAGTTTTAAATCTGAGGGCCTTGATAAACTGTTGGGGCTTAAAGAATTAGGGTTAAAGAGTGTTGCTATGATGCTTTTAAGTGATAAGATAGAGAAGAGAGATAGCGTAGCAGCACCTAAAACAGGCAAGTCTGAAGAAGATTTGCTAATACATGTGTGAAAGTTGGCTTAGTTTTAAAATATAAAGCTGTATTCATGATTTGAATGCAGCTTTTTTTATTTTAAGCATCTTTCATATACTATAATACGTACTCATATTTAGAGTTTAAACGACAAATTTAAATGGAGAGAAGAGAAGATATAAAGTACTCAGTTTTGGAGCTTGCCCCTGTTCTTTCAGGTGGTACTCCTAGAGATTCTTTTGATAATAGTGTGGCTTTAGCCAGACATGTGGAGAAATTGGGTTATAAACGTTTTTGGCTGGCAGAGCATCATAATATGATAAGTATTGCGAGCGCTGCAACAGCAGTGCTTATTGGTCATATTGCAGGAGCTACGGAATCTATCCGTGTGGGCTCTGGTGGTATTATGTTGCCAAACCATTCGCCGCTTATCGTTTCGGAGCAGTTTGGCACCTTAGGGCAGTTATACCCTGGTCGTATAGATCTTGGCCTTGGTCGTGCGCCTGGTACAGATCAAACTACAGCTCATGCCATTAGACCAGACCGTATTCAGGCGGTACACCATTTCCCTAGAGAAATAGAGCAAATTCAGGAATATTTTTCTCCTGAAAATGCTCAGGCAAGCGTAAGAGCTACTATGGCAGAGGGCATAGATGTGCCTATGTATATTTTAGGTTCTAGCACAGATAGTGCTTATCTGGCCGCTGAGAAAGGACTGCCTTATGTATTTGCTAGTCATTTTGCACCTACTCATCTGTTTGATGCTTTGAATATATATTATAATAATTTTAAACCTTCAGCATATTTGAGTGATCCTTACACTATTGCAGGAGTAAATATTATAGCTGCGGCCACTGACGAGGAAGCTGATAGGCTTTCTACTTCTATGGTTAGGATGATGCTAGGTGTTTTAACCAATAAGATGGACTATTTGCAGCCTCCTATTGATATGACTCCGGAAATAAGAGAGCTTATAGAAAATCCGGCCTTTCAAAGGATGATGAAGTATGCTTTTGTGGGATCTAAGGATACTGTGAAAGAGAAAACCGCTCAATTTTTGAAAGATACTGGCGTAAATGAATTGATAGTAACCTCTAACGTTTATGATATTAAAGACAGGTTGAAATCATTCACTATCTTTTCTGAAGTGATGCATGAGCTTAATATGGTAGAGCAGAGTGCATAAAAGAAGGTAGAAAAGCATAATTTCAATATGAATTAAAGCCGTATCAATGACAGTATTGATACGGTTTTTTATTTTGATGAATTAATGAAGGTATGAAATACTTTAAGAGGCATTGGAATGAATCAAGAGGAGATGAATATGATTCATGGGGTACTTCTTACTGGTGGTTTGAAACTACAGATCAAGGAGAAGTGATTAGGCAGATGGAATTTTACGACACAGGAACGGTACTTAAATATCATGAGCATTTTCGGGAAGATGAGTATGGTGGTTTAAGTGAGGTCTCATTGGATATAGAAGAGTTTGAATCCTTTGCTATTTCTAGAAGTGATTTTGAGTCTCAATGGAATACAAGCCAACATATGACATAGCGATCACTGACAAATGTCATATTCTCATATTTGAGAACAGATTAAATTTGCGGCCGGTTTTTAAAAAGAATAGGTAAGATGCAAAGTCGCAAGATAGAAATTATGGCACCTGTTGGTTCGTTTGAATCACTCTCTGCAGCTTTAAATGCAGGCTGTAATTCAGTATATTTCGGTGTAGAGCAGCTCAATATGAGAGCACGATCTTCTGTTAATTTCACCACAGAAGACCTTAAGGAAATAGTAAGGAGATGTAATGAAAAGGGGGTGAGAAGCTACCTTACTATTAACACGGTGCTTTATGATCATGATATCAGGCTTATGAAAACTTTGGTAGATCAGGCCAAAGAGAGCGGCGTGTCCGCAGTGATTGCTTCAGATCATGCGGTGATGTCTTATAGCCGAAAAATTGGCCTTCCTGTTCATATTTCAACTCAGGCCAATGTTACCAATATAGAAACCATTGAGTTTTATAGTGCTTTTGCTGATGTAATGGTCCTATCACGTGAGTTGAGCTTAAGGCAGGTGGCTCATATTACCAGAGAGATCGAAAGACAGCAGATTACCGGTCCTTCTGGCGAGCTGATCAGAATAGAGGTTTTCGCTCATGGAGCCCTTTGTATGGCGGTTTCTGGAAAATGTTACCTGAGCTTGCATTCACATAATGCCTCGGCCAATAGAGGTGCCTGTATTCAAAATTGCAGAAAAACCTATGTAGTGACTGATGATGAAGGCACAGAGCTGGCCATAGATAATGAATATATAATGAGTGCCAAGGACTTATGTACCATTGGGTTTATAGATAAAGTGGTAGAAGCAGGTGTTCAGATTTTGAAAATAGAAGGAAGAGGCAGATCAGCGGACTATGTGGATACTACTATAAGCTGTTATAAAGAGGCAGTAGATGCAATTGAGGCTGGTACTTACACCGCAGATAAAATTGAAGACTGGACTAACCGTCTGGCTAAAGTATATAATCGTGGTTTTTGGGATGGCTACTACCTAGGCCGTAAAATGGGTGAATGGAATAATACTTATGGCTCTAAAGCCACTGAGAAGAAGATTTACATTGGCCGTGGAGTAAAATATTTTGGCAAAATAGGGGTGGGTGAGTTTCAGCTGGAGGCCCATCAACTCAACAAAGGAGATAAGATATTGATTACCGGGCCTACTACCGGAGTAGTTTATGCCAATGTAGAAGAGCTCAGAAAAGAAGATTTATCAGTGGAATATGTAAGTAAAGGAGATACTTTTTCTATGCCTATAGAAAATGCAGTCCGTGCCTCTGATAAGTTGTATAAAATAGTAGATGCCTGATGCCTCGTATACTTTTTCAACGGAATAAATGTATAGGATGTAACGCATGCGTAGAAGCAGCCCCCAACCGTTGGCGTGTTTCCATGCGCGATGGTCGCTGCAATCTAGTGGGGGGCATAGAGAAAAAAGGCATTTTTCAAACAGATATACACATGGTAGAACTGGATGAAAATCTACAAGCCGCAGCCAACTGCCCCATGCGCATTATTCAGGTGGATGAGGGAAGGTGAGGCTTTTTTCAATCACATAGATTAATATTTAATTCCAATCTAATTTTTTGCTCACATCCTTTTACACCTTATTTGCGTATGGATAAAAGGTATGAGATCCTACAAAATACAAAAGTTCATTTTTTTCTTCGTGATTGTTGGTTCCTTAAGCTTCTGGGTATGTGATTGGGTGCCTATTGAGGTCACAAATAGAGTCATTCGTGATCTATTTACAGTAGTGGTGTTATGCGGCACTTTTTTATTATTGATTTTATCAGCCGGCAATATTTATAGGAGTAGTAAAACCAAGAGAATAGTACTAACTATTGCTTTCATTTTACTGATCCTGCATAATTTAATATTCGCCTTTGTAGCTTCATGGCGCCCTGTCTATGAAGATAAAAACGTATTGTGGACTGATCCTGAAAACCAAAGTAGAAAAAAGGTAGCACAACATGCTATGCTAGGCGTGAGTGTTGATCTTTATCGTACAGCAGAAATCATAGAGATAATGCCTGGTTTTCGGTATATTGTGGCTTCGGAGGGGCTATGATGAGATTTCTTGAGCGTGATGACTTAATCTGATGTGTTTATTCTGTAATTGATATTTCAAATAAAAGGCCTTTTGGAAATAAAAGGCCTTTTATTACTAATAAGTATTTATAATTACCACTGTTTAACAGAGGTTTTTAATCCCTGATATTGATAAATAATATTTTCAACATAATTAGAGAATTTATTGACATTACCACTCGTTGCCATTAGGTAATAATCTTTTATCTCTGAGTGACCCGTAGAATTTGATGAATAAAACGCCAAATAACCTGGCATACTATTAGCTATGGAAGCTCCTTTTAGCACGAAGTAGTGAACACCTATACCTGAATGAGTAGGAAGTAGGCCTATAGATGTTAGCACTAAAGGATCTCCATCCTTTGAAATTTTAACTTCATCAGAATTTCTCTCTACTTCAGTCATACTTACATACTTAAAAGCAAAAATATATTCATTCGACTTTATGTCTATGCTTTCGTTCAGGTCATCTTCATTTGATCTCGTGCATAGTGTAAAATCCTTTGCACCAGAATTGAGTAAATTAGTATCAGATATGAAGGTGGTGTCGTTTAGGCCCGCAGTAGAGACTTTGTACATCTGGCTTTCTAGGGCATCATATTCTTCTTTTGTTACTTCAATCCAGTCTCCGGCTGAAGCTTTATTATAAGAGTCAATTGAAGTAGATAAAATATGTAGAATATCATCTTTGTCGTTCAGATTGATAGTAACGTTTGATAACTCAAAAATTTCTCCTACGCTAATCCTTACAATGGCCTTAATATCTTGATTTAATTCGTAATTAAAAATAGAGGCCTCGGCAATTGTGAGTTCTCCGGTCACGGCATTTATTTGCATTGCACCAGCAGGTGTCTGGGAATCTATGCTAAAAATTATTTCACCTGTATTTGTGCTTGCAGGTACCGTACCTATTGATGTTCCTGTATCTGAGTTTTCATCTATGGAAGTAGTGTAGTCCGAAGCAGTAATAGTTGTAACAACTTCATCATCGTCCTTACATGAAAAAAGAGCAATATATATAACCAAAAGAACCCCAAATTTCAATGATTTTTTCATTCTGAAATGCTTTAATAAAATTTAAAAAATTAATGTATACTAAATGAAGCTTCATGTTTAAATCAATAGGGTTAATGATATGTAACCTTTAATATTTGATTTACAGTTGATTAACTTCTTTTTACTTGTTTCAGAATCTTTATATTGTCTAATAATAAACTATTTTATTTAATCATATCATCTACAAGTTATCTTATATATTTTTTATGTTTAATTTGATTTTTTTACATTAATAATGAATGTGCTATTTTATAAATAGCTTAGACTTCTATGTACAGGAGTGGATGCTGCTGTCAGCTCGGCCATAATTATATTATGCTGAAAGATTTGGATGTTACCTTTGCTTAAGATCACATTAGCTCGGGGCTCAGCGGCTAGTAGGCCGGAAAAGAATGATAATTTTGATAAAATGAAGGTACATGACTTCACAGTTCCTGCCAATGGCTACATAATGGTATATCTTAATAACGAAGGAGCCAATCTTACAGAAGCCTACTTTGATGATATGCAGCTGACATTAGAAGAATCTCCTATAATTCAGGTAGATGATTATTATCCCTTTGGCTTGGCTTTTAACTCTTATCAGAGGACCAGTGCGCAGCCTAATAAATATCTTTATAATGGAAAAGAACGTATAACTGATCTTGATTTAGGCTGGGATGATTACGGTGCCAGGATGTATATGTCAGATATTGGCCGTTGGGGTGTTATTGATCCTATAGCAGATAAAAGAGACTGGTTAACTCCTTACAATTATGTTCAAAATAATCCTTTGATTAGGATTGATCCTACCGGTATGTTAGATGAGTACGGTTTAGATACGGAAACAGGCAGTCTAACTTTTATAAGGGAAACCGAGGGTGATGATGTTATTTATACGGGAACGTATGAAAATGGAGAATTCATAAAAGATGGCGGTTCAAAAACTTTCACAAAAGGCTCGAGTAATATTAAAGAAATTACTACAGAGAGAATGGACGACGGAACGGTATTTGATGCTGGAGATGCTCAGTATGAAGGTTTGATATTTAAAGAGGGATATTTGCAGGAAGGTTTAGCTGTAATGGAGTTCATTTCATTTAAGACTGAAATAGAGTTGAATGCCTGGGGCTATGAAAGTAAAGATGGCCAAGGATTATATATTGAAAAATGTCATGAGAATGATTTTGCTAAGTCAAAGGAGTACCTTGATTTAGATAGTTATTATGTACCTGATTTAGGTAAGAAAATTGGTAACGTACATACGCATCCTAGTACTCGTAAAGGATATGGTATAGCAAATGATAATGATATTGAAATCAGAAATACTGGCGTAAGTAAAGAATTTAAGCATTTTATTAATTCTAGAAATAATGGATGGGTCGAATATTAAATTCATGAAAATTTTATTTATACTTATTACATTATCTTTTTCATGCACAAATACTTATGATGATAGTGTTAATACCAAGGCCTTAGATGAGATCGTTTACAATTATATTAACATGTTCAATTCACAAGGTTTTAAGGGCAAAGAATTCTTGTTAAGAGTAGATATTGACTCAGGGTATAATGAATATGATATATATAAGATACATATGACTCCAAATCTATTAAGTAATTATGAATTGCCTAATAAAATTGATAGCCACGAAGGTATTAAAATAGCTTATTTCACTAAATCTATGACATCCAAAGTATCAATAAGTAGAATGCGAGGCGAGCTTTCGCAAAGGAATTTTTATAGGGAGGATTCATCTTTGTATAGATATCACTATCCAGAATGGCTTGTTTTAAAAAACAAGCTTGATGGTAATCTTTTTCTTTTTAAAGATTCAAAAAGTGAATAATAATGGATTGTATTTTTTATGTAATTATTATAGAGGAATATAAATAATATAAGTCATTGCGCAATGCGAGGCTTTTTTTATGGATAAGCCGTCTGGTTTTGCATCCTCCGTTGCCTCCATGCCAAGCATGGAGTCATGATTACCTCAGCTCTTTGAATAAGCTGATTCAGCTTTTTGCAATTTGATTTAAAAATCTCACAAAACGCTAAGCCCTTAACACAATCATCTCTTTATAATTGTTTAATATTGATCTCAAAACAGTCTTCATTTTTGTTAGCTTCTATGGCTTTTACCTTGTAATCGCTTAGCTCCCACAAAAGTCAAGGTGAGACCTTAGTTCAACGTCATCAATGGTGCAAAGATGGTTTTGCAGAGCAGAACCCCTTGGAGTATCCTGGTCGAAAATAAAAACAAGGGGTTCAATATGTCCATTTTCCATTTCCATAAGAATTATTTTCTAGTATCCACTAGGCACTTTATGGGGTTTATCAGCGAAAGGAAGTGGTGGCATCTCTCTCATACAACGGACCAGTCATAACATAAACCACCTTGTATTTATTTACCATATTTCTTACTTTTTCTTCAAGTGCCAGCCAGGCTCCTTGGTTTAAATAAGATTTTTGAGGTGTAATATTAGAAAGGTAATTAGCTTTATAGTAATTTAGTTAAGCCATCCTTTTATATTAAAATGTTCGATCTGGTATAACTACTATCTCATTTTAAATCAACATAAACAAACCATGAAGCCTTTTGGCTAATACCTTCTTAAAGAAGATACTTTATGGGTTTCTAGGGTTTAATTCGATAACTAAAGTTTAATTTTGTTTTAATCATCAATTCATCCTGAAACAAATTTCAAGATGAGCATTCTTTTCATTTTCTAAAAAATGCCTCCAATAATTGAATTTGTTAAATTTTACTTTTATAATTTCATATAGCTGCCATCAATTTCCTGTTAACTCTTAAAATGTCAGCTCCAGCACAAGGCTGTTCTGTTTCTGTTAAGTGCTATCCGTAATGTTAAAAAACACATAATCAGTATTCTCGATTACCAGTTTGCTAAGTCGATAGATTTGTGGCAAAATTAAGCATGTCATAAGTATCTAATTATGAGTGCTTTATTAACTATCAATCTGACTTACTATGAGAAGAACTTTAATGTTTATTTTAATTTTGATGTTATGTTACGCAGGAGGGGCAATTGCGCAAGACATAATTAGGGGGAGGGTTACTGATGCTTCTGGTACCGCCTTGCCGGGTGTGAATATTATTGTAAAAGGCACCAACTTAGGTACGGTTTCCTCTTCTACTGGTGATTATCAGCTAGAAGCCTCGGCTGATGCTACTTTAATTTTTAGTTTTATTGGCTATCAAAAGCAAGAGGTGGAAGTGTCTGCCCGCAGTAAGGTAGATGTAACGCTGCAAGAAGAGCAAACTAGCCTTGATGAGGTGGTGGTAACGGCCATAGGTATCAAGCAGCAAAAGAAAAAGCTGGGTTATGCCACCCAGGAGGTGAATGCAGAAGTTATAGAAGAGGCTAGCACCATGAATTTAGGTAATGCGCTATCGGGCAGAGTGGCAGGGCTTACGGTAAATAACCCTACAGGAATTTTTCAGTCACCATCTTTTAGCTTAAGAGGCAAAGAGCCACTTATTGTATTAGATGGCGTGCCGGTAGAAACTGATCTTTATGATATTTCACCAGAAGATATTGAAAGTATAAATGTATTAAAAGGAGGAGCGGCCTCAGCGCTTTATGGTTCCAGAGGTCAGAATGGAGCTATTCTTATCACTCGCAAAAATGCTTCAAAACAAGGTCTAACCGTTACCGCTTCTACCAGTAATATGGTTACGGCTGGTTTTACGGTATATCCTGAAACACAGTCAGAATATGGAAATGGTTCTAATGGTAAATATGAATTCTGGGATGGGGCAGATGGAGGTATTTCTGATGGTGATATGATCTGGGGACCTAAATTTGAGCCTGGCGTTAAAGTTCCTCAGTGGAACAGTCCTATAAGAGACAAAGAAACGGGTGAGATTATACAGTGGTATGGTAATGTGGCTGGTACCGTGTATGACGATAAATCAAGGTACGAAAGAGTGCCTACGGACTGGGTGCAACATGATAATTTAAAAGACTTTTTAGGAACAGGAGTAGTTACAAAAAATGACTTTTCTGTGGCTTATCAGGGAGATAAATCCCGATTTTACTTTTCTGGTAACTATTCTTATCAGAAAGGCCGGGTGCCTAATACCTCTATGCATACGGGTGGACTTACTTTTAATTCTTCTTTTGATCTGGCCGATAATCTGACCTTAGATGCTGCAGTGAGTTATAACAAGGTATACTCGCCAAATTACCCACGCTATGGCTATGGGCCGAGTAATCATATGTATACCATACTTATTTGGATGGGAGATGATGTGAATGGCCAAGACCTTAAAGATCATATGTATGTGCCTGGGTTAGAGGGCTACCGTCAGGCAAATTATAACTATGCCTGGTATAATAATGTGTATTTTGCCTCTAATGAACTTAATCAGGAATTTAACAAGAACATTGTCGATGGGAAATTGAAACTTAGGTATGAGATTACTAAGGACTTTTATCTTCAAGGAAGGGTTTCTGCTCGCCAGCAAGGTACTTTTGAAGACAGGGAGACGCCAAAGTCCTATATGAATTATGATGACTCTCGTAATGGAGACTACAAAACATGGAATACTGGTCAGCTTAATTTTGATACGGACATTTTAGCCTCTTATTCTAAAGATATCAATAGTCAATTAGGTTTTACTGTTAATGCAGGGGCATCCGATTTTTATAGAAAATATCAGCAAGAATATTCTTCTACTGATGGTCTTATAGTTCCAGAAATTTATAATCTGAGCAATACGCAAGGTAATGTGAAGGCTACTAATAACCTGAAAGAAAAGGCTATTAAAAGTGTGTACGGTACTGTAGAGTTCGACTTTATGAATTCTATTTTTCTAAATTTCTCTGCTAGAAATGACTGGTCTTCTACATTACCCGTTGCTAATAATTCTTATTTCTACCCTTCGGCCTCTCTAAGCGGAGTGTTATCAGAATTTATCAATTTTCCTTCCGTTATAGATTATTTTAAAGTGTACGGTTCATGGTCCAGAGTTTCCAGTGACTTAAATCCTTATGAGATCTATGCTACCTATCAACAAGGCATAACTTATGGATCAACTCCATCAGTTAAATATCCTTCAGGTCTTATTAATTCAGAGATAATGCCGGCAAGATCTACTACTACAGAAATAGGATTTAACACCTCTTTAGTAGAGAGAAAACTATCATTAGAGGCTACTTATTACAGAATTCTAGATGAAAATCAGATTATTGACCTTAATATATCTGATGCTTCAGGCTTCTCTACACGTAAGGTGAACGGTAACGAGTATACTACTAACGGTGTGGAAGTAATGTTAAATTACAATGCTATTAGAAAGAGCGATTTCAACTGGAACATAGGGCTTAACTGGTCTCGGTCAGTGAAGAAAATAACAGATATCTATGGAGCCAGCGACCGCTTTGAAGATCTTAGAGAGGGAGATAGAGCAGATAGCTACTATGCCACTGTTTGGCAAAAAAGTGCTGACGGTCAGGTGATTATTGATGCTAACACTGGCTTGCCTACTAAAGATTCTTATAAGCAGAATTTAGGTCATTTAGATCCTTCATGGAGATTAGGCCTTCAGAATGTGTTTAAGATAAAGGATTTTACTGTGAACATAGATGTAGATGGTGCCTGGGGTGGTATTATAAACTCGATTACTGCAGAAAAAATGTGGTGGGGAGGTAAGCATCCTAACTCCACCAAATACAGAGACGAGGAGTACGCTGCAGGTAAGCCCATTTATGTGCCTCAGGGCGTTAATGTTACAGATGGTGAGCTTACCAGAGATGTGAATGGTAATGTTATTTCTGATACCCGCTCTTATTCGAAAAACACCACCGCTGTAAGCTGGCAAACCTGGAGCCAGGTTTATCCTTATCAGGCCAAGGTTACAGAAGATGAAAATGAGTTTTTTGCTAATACTTTTGATAGATCGTATTTCAAGCTCAGGAGGGTGTCCGTAAGCTACGATTTGATGAATATTATAGAATCGGATAAATTGAATCACCTCAACCTGTCATTATATGGGTATAATCTGGCCATTTGGAAGAAAATGCCGTACCTAGATCCCGATTATGGTGATGACAAAGACCTTCAGGATCCTTCTTCCAGGTATGTGGGATTTACACTGCAAGCCATATTTTAAGAATCACCCATCAAAGTATAGAAAGATGAAAAAGCTATTAATAATATTTGCAATTGCCTTAGGAATGACCTCTTGCCGGGATCTGGAAGAGATGAATGTAAATCCTAACTCGCCTACAGAATCGCACCCTCAGCTCTTGCTTACCAATGTAGAATGGACTGCGCCACAGGAATTTATAGGTACAGATCCACTTTATGCGATCAAAATGCTGGTACAGACTGATGGTGAAAATGCTTATCAGTATTATAAATGGAATCGTGGTGATTTTGATGATTTTTCTACGCTGCGTAATGTCACTAAAATGATGGAAGAAGCGGAGCGTATAGAAGACCAAACCTATGTAGCATTGGGTAAATTTTTTAGAGCCTATTATTTCTATAATCTTACCTTACAATTTGGAGATATACCATACACTGATGCGCTCTCTGGAGAAGTAAAAGAAAACTATCAACCTGCGTATACAAGTCAGCAAGAAGTTTTTCAGGGGATATTGGCTGAGCTCGCAGAGGGCAGTGATATTTTAAAAAAGAGTAATACAATCATAGCCGGAGATATAATTTATGATGGAAGCGTAACCTTATGGAGAAAGTTGATTAACGCTTTTCGCTTAAAAGTGATGCTTACCCTATCTAAGAAGAATGGGACTAATATGGCTACAGAGTTTGCTTCAGTTTATGCTAATGAGCCATTAATGGAAAGCATGGATGAAAGTGGCATGTTAAAATTTCTGAATCAGCAAGATAACAGGTATCCAAACTTTAACAGTAGTAGTTTTAGCTCAGGCATGTATATGGATTCTACTTTTATTAAAAGACTACAAGACCGTGAAGACCCTAGGTTATTTATCTACGCTACTCAAACAAAGAAGGCCAAGGAAGCAGGGAAGGATATAGATGATTTTACTGCTTATGAAGGCGGAGATCCTGCTGACCAATATAATGATGTCAACCTAAAGGCTGCAGAGGGTAGGGTTTCAAGAGTGAATGCACGCTATTATCAAGATCCTGAAAATGAACCTTATATGATTTTGGGTTATGCAGAACAGCAATTGATATTAGCAGAAGCAGCGGTTAGGGGCTGGATTTCTGCAGATGCCGCTTCATTATACATAGACGGAGTAAAAGCCTCATTTAAATTTTATGAGACGTATGCAGAAGCTTATTCGCAATATGTAAGTGAAGATGCTGCGGTAGATTATTTGTCTCACAATATCAATAATTTTAGCCTGGCTATAGGCACCGAGGCTCAACTAGAGCTTATCATAACTCAAAAATACCTACAGTCATTTATGCAGATAGGCTGGTCAGCTTACTATGAGCATTTAAGGACTGGTACACCTAATTTCAGGAGACCTTCAGGAGTTTCTATTCCTTACCGATGGATGTACCCACAGTCTGAATATAATTACAATGCAGCGCAGGTTTCTGCAGCCATAGCTAAGCAGTTTGGGCAGAGTAACGATGATATTCACGAGATACCCTGGTGGCTAAAATAAATAATTTAACATAAAGGAAACAATCCTTCATAAGCATAATATTTCGTGGTGCTTACTTTTAGGTGGTCTTAGGTTTTTTTGAATGAATAAAAGCCTGAGACAACCTTTTTTATCTATATCTAATATTTGTATTTATAATTTAATGAGTGATTCAAGAAGAGATTTTCTCAAGAAAGTAGCTTTGCTTACCGGTGGAGCAGGGGCTTGGCAGGTTTTGCCGGGTTCAATACATAAGGCCATGGCTATAGCTCCAAATCCTGGCACCACCTTTTATGATGCTGAGCATGTGGTAATGCTCATGCAGGAAAACCGATCTTTCGATCATTGTTTTGGCACTTTAAAAGGAGTGAGAGGATTTAATGATCCTCGAGCCATTAACCTGCCTGGTAAGTTTCCGGTTTGGCTACAGCCAGATAATAAAGGGAATCGTTTTGCCCCTTTTCGTCTGGATATTAAGAACACTAAAATCACCTGGATGGGCGGTGTGCCACATTCCTGGGAAGATCAGGTAGATGCTCGTAATGATGGTAAATATGATGGCTGGATAGAAGCGAAACGGCCCGGCAATAAGGAGTTTAGAGATTTTCCTATGACTATGGGCTATTATAGCAGAGAGGATATTCCTTTTTATTATGCTCTAGCCGATGCTTTCACCGTTTGTGATCAGCATTTTTGTGCCTCTCTTACGGGTACTACTACCAATAGAAACTATTTCTGGACAGGCAAAACCCACAACGGCCCACAAGATAAGGCGAAGGTGAGAAATGGAGAAATGGGTTATGATAATGAAGTGAATTGGAAGACTTTTCCTGAGAGGCTGGAAGAAGCAGGAGTTTCATGGCGTGTATATCAAAATGAGGTGAGCCTCCCTACCAATGTGGAGGATAGCTCGCTGTTGGCCAATTTTACTGATAATAATCTGGAGTGGTTTGAGCAGTATGGAGTAAGGTTTAGTGCAGGCCACTATGAGTGGTTGCAACAGAAAGAAAAGCAGCTGCTGAAAGAATGGGAGACATTAAAGGAGGCAGGTAACAAGGATGAAGCAACAAAGAAAGAACAGGAACTTACCGAAATAAGAGATTACGTTAGCAAATGGAATCCTGAAAAATTCAATCAGCTATCTTCTGAGAGAAAAAATCTTCATAATAAGGCTTTTACCACCAATATTGCAGATTCGGATTATCATCGCGTTCAAGCTATGCATTATGAAGATGATGGAGAGCAAAGAGAAACGCATATTCCTAAAGGTGATATTCTGCATCAGTTTAGGAGTGATGTGAGTAATGGTAAATTGCCTATGGTGTCTTGGGTAGTGGCACCTCAAAAATTTTCTGACCATCCGAGTGCTCCCTGGTATGGTGCCTGGTATGTTTCTGAGGTGTTAGATATCCTTACCCAGAACCCTGAAGTATGGAAAAAGACCATTTTTATCTTAAATTATGATGAAAATGACGGTTATTTTGATCATATCCCACCTTTTGTAGCTCCTGATCCTGCTAATGCTAAAAGTGGGAAAGTGTCTCAAGGTTTAGATGTAACCGGAGAGTTTGTAACAAAGGAGCAAGAGCAAAAAGAAGGATTTTCTGATAAAGAAGCAAGGACTAGCCCCGTAGGCTTAGGCTATAGAGTGCCGTTAGTAGTAGCTTCACCCTGGAGCCGTGGCGGATGGGTCAACTCCGAAGTGTGTGACATTACTTCAACCATTAAATTTTTAGAGAAATTCCTTTCTAAGAAAACAGGAAAGACTATTTCTGAACCCAATATTAGCCACTGGAGAAGAGCAGTAAGCGGCGACTTAACCTCAGTATTTAGACCTTATAATGGAGAGAAAGTTGATTTTCCTGATTCTGTTAATCAAGCCGAATTCACCAAAGAAATTTATAATGCAAAGTTTAAGGCTGCTCCAGGTGAAGTATTACCATTTTCTGAATCTGATGCGAGAATAGTATCTAAGCAAGGCAGGAAGTCAGGAAAATTGCCAGCTCAGGAAGCCGGAACTAAGCCTTCTAATGCACTCAAATATGATCTTCATACAGAAGCAAGCATCTCGAAAGATGGTAAAAATTTAGTGATCAGATTTGAGGCAGCTAAAGAAATATTTGGAGAAGAGTCATTAGGAGCTCCTTTTAATGTTTATGCTCCAGGCAATTATAAAAATGATTTTGACGGTCAATTTCAGCCAGTTAAAACCTGGGCGTTTGCCGTAAAGTCCGGTGATAAGATTGAGTATCAATGGCCTTTGAATGATTTTGAAGGGGATTCATATCATTTGCAGGTATATGGTCCTAATGGTTATTTCAGAGAATTTAAAGGGAAAAAAGGAGCAGCTTTTCCTGTGATTATGTGTGAGCCTGTGAAAAAAGGAAGGGAGTATAAAGATCAAATTAAATTAGTGATCAAGAGTGCAGAAGGCGGTAAAGTAGAGATAGTACAAGAGGTGTATGCTGAAAGTTTTAAATCCCTTTCATTAAAGCCTAATGATGTGGAAGAGGTGATAATTGATGCTTCTCAAACAAAAGGGTGGTATGATTTTAAAATTAAGCACCCCTCAGGAGAGATTCATTATGCCGGTAGGTTGGAGGTAGGCAAAAACAGTATTTCTGACCCAGCTATGGCATGATAAAAAAATAAGGTTAAGGCCATTGGCCTTAACCTTATTTTTACGTTTATGAAAGGGTGTTTATTTCAAATGTTTTGTAATCTCCTCATTTAGTGGATTTACCTTAGAATCGAAGTGCGCAATGAGCTTACCGTTTTCGTCTACTAAAAACTTGTTGAAATTCCATGATACTTTAAAATCATCTAATCCATTTTTATCCTTTTGTGTAAGCCACTGGTAAATAGGATGCTGATTTTTTCCTTTTACATCTATCACGGTAGTCATGGGGAAAGTTACCTGATAGTTATTAGAGCAAAACTCCTTGATTAATGATTCTTGGTTAAGCTCTTGCCCAGCAAACTGATCACAAGGCAGCCCCAGAATTACTAAATGATCTTTATTTAGTTCATAGAGTCTCTGTAAATCTTTGTATTGAGGAGTAAAACCACATTTAGAGGCTACGTTAACAAACAATATTTTCTTGCCTTTGAAGTCTGATAAATGAATAGTCTCATCACTATCCAGCGCTTCTATTGAAAAATCATAAATAGATGAATCGCTAATGGCGCAAATGCTAATAAGCAAGGTTATTATTATTGATTTCATGTGTGTTGGTTTGTTTAAGGTTTAAATCTACAAGCTTGCTCTAGAATAACGAAGCAGATGATATTAGAGTTTAGAAATTTATTGTGATAACCTATTAAAAGTAGCGGACAGAAGCTTAAGTTTTTTTATGCTTAAACCAATGTCTGATTTGTCTGCTGTATATCCATAAGCTAATAGATACCAATAGTGATATGCAGGCTGTAGTGCCTAATGCTCCGCCATATCCGTTAAAATAATGACTAGCGTTGATATACAGTATTGAAAATATTATACCTGAGATGGTTAGGAAAGTATAACTGTGAATAACTTCTGAAGAAACCATACCAATAAAGGAGCCACCTATAAAAACATAGGGAATAGTTGCGCAAACGGTAAGATCTTGAAGCAATGGAGTATGTTGAAAAATAATGGCTACTAGCAGAGAAAGTCCTGCGGAAGCACGAATAGGTCCTTGTTTCAGATCATGACTCACGAAAAAAGTGAGTAGCACACCTGCTACACCAGCGATAGTAATAATGATATAGTTCATTTAAGAAAATATTCTAAAATAATAGCTACCAAAACAACACCTCCAAAGGCCATGGTGCCAAGTTTTCCGCCATAGCCATGAAATACATTTTTTGATAAAATCAGCAATACACCGGCAGTAGTGGCGGCCAGCAATATAAATTGATAACCATGAGCGATGTCAGGACTCGTCATGCCTACAAACGCACCACAATAAATAGCGGCAGGTATCTGTTGGCTCAGAAGGTTGTCTCCGGTGAATTTGGGTACGAAAGAGGCTGCTAGGCCAACTAGTCCTACTGAGACTACCGAATTCATATGTAAACCCGAACTTAAAAAGAATGTTAAAACGGCACCTGAGGCTACAAAGGCGATGAGCCAGCAGTCTTCCCATAAATGATCATAGCGGTGGTGTGGTATCTTTCTCCAAGCGACTATAGTAAGTACACCGATAATTGTCAAGAGCCCTAATACTGTAGGAATATTGGTTTTCTCAAATATTATGGCTCCCAAAAAGGCTGACTGTAATACAAAAACTATCGCTAGAGCAAACTGAGAAATGGTCCTTTTCATATGTAATTCCTCCGAAATTTGGCGGGCAAAGGTAGGATGACATGGGAGCTAGTGCCAGAAAAGTCACATGATTATAGTCATGAAATGATAAATAACTGTAATAAATACGCTTTTAATATTACATATGTTTTTTGTAGAAAATCTAATCATGTAATTTTCAATTCATCTTAAGTTGTAACTTATAATATACATGAATATTAAATTGAAGCTAAGTCTTTTCATTTGTTTTATTTTACTAATAAATAATGTTAAAGTATCTGCTCAGGGAAATAAGGGGTATTTAACTAATGACGGCACCTGGTGTTGGTTTTCAGATCCCAGAGCCATTAAAGTGGGAGATTACATATTTACGGGTTGGGTTAAATCTAATGGCACTATTGAAGCCACTAAGTTTAACTTTAAAACACTGGAAAATGACCCTAGTGAGCTCTATTATCTTCTTGAAAACGATGATCATGATAACCCTGCTTTTGTGCCCACGGGCGAAGGTGACATACTTGCTATGTATACCAGACATAGTAGAAAGGATTTGTTTATCAATGTTTTAGAAGATTATAAAAATCAATCGAATTATAGTAAACCACAATTTATCCATCCTATAAGCAAAGCGGAGTTAGAGAAATTTCCCAGAGAGACTATGACCTACGCTAACCCTTTTCGCTTAACAGCTGAGAACGACAGAATATACTGCTTCGGTCGCTGGACAGGCTTTAAGCCTAATATGATGTGGTCTGATGATCATGGTGAAACCTGGTCTCAGAGCAAGGTATTTATTACCAATTACCCTTTTGATATTAATAATAGGCCTTATGTTAAATATGGTTCCAATGGTACTTCTAAGATTCATGTGGTGTTTACAGATGGGCACCCAAGAGATGAGCCTACTAACTCTGTTTACTATGCTTATTATGAAAGTGGAGCTTTCTTTAAAGCTGATGGAGAGAAAATAAGAGACACTACGGCACTGCCTTTTGAGCCGAAAGAGGCCGATTTAGTATTTAGATCCAATGAAAAAGAAGGCAGGGCGTGGATAGCTGATATTGCTTCTGATAAAAAGGATCAGCCGGTGATTTTATATACCAAAAGCCCTTCAGAAAATAATCATGAATACTGGTATGCGAGCTATCGTAAAGGGAAGTGGCAGAGTTATAAAATATGTGATTCAGGTAAGTGGTTTCCTCAAACACCTGAAGGCAAGAGGGAATATGAGCCGCATTATTTTGGAGGCATGAGCTTGCACCCAGATAATTCTCACGTAGTGTACCTTTCAAGAGAGATCAATGGCATTTTTGAAATAGAAAGATGGGAGACTGATGACTTGGGTAAATCCTGGTCAACAGAAAGTATCACTAAAAACTCAGTAAAAGATAATGTAAGACCCTATGTGCCTAGAGGGCTATCAGCAGATGAAGCTGAAATGGTTTTTTGGATGGAAAATGAAAAATATATTCATTATACCAATTTTAAAACTTCCATTAAGTATTTTATAAGGAAATAAAATGATGCATTGCTTTTTTAATAAAGGATCTATGTATGTAATTTAATGGCTTAGAAATTTTCTAAATAATAAAATTGATAGTCAGACGGTTCCTTTGTATAGATAAATGTATCTATTCAATAGTAGTTTTAATTAGCCTTTTTTCAGGATCTATATTGGCTAAATCCACTTTAGCTCTTCCTGATGACCCTGCACAGCTCAAATGTCTTCTTCAAACCAATTTAGATGATGAAACCAAGCTTCAGGTTCATTATCAACTGGCAAGAAAATATAGAAATGAAAACCCAGATCTAGCTCATTACCATTTAGATCAGGTGGAAGTGATAGCCCAGAAGGTAGATAATAAACCGCTGCTGGGTAAGGCTTTGTCTTTGAGAGGAAAGATATACAGGCAAAAGCGGGATTATGTTAATATTCTTAATGCAACATTAAAGGCCAAGTCAATTTTTAAACAGACTCAGGATACACTGAGAAGTGCGGATGAACTGAATAATATTGGGGTGATTTTTATGGATATAGGTAACTATTATAAGGCATTAGATTATTTGATTCAAGCAGCCGAAATTTATGAAGGTCAAAATGATATAAAATTTTATATAAGAACGAAAACAAATATTTCCATTTGCTACATAGAAAATAAGCAGTGGGAGTTGGCTAGAAAGCATATTAACAGCGCTATAGACAAACAGCTGAGCTTTGATAAGAAAGATTCACAGATGCTCGTGTGGTTATATACAGTAGCGGGCAACCTTGAGTATTATGAAGGTGCTTTTGATAAGGCTGTTGATAATTATAAAAAGGCCTTTTCTTTAGAAGGTATCTCAGATGATGCCAAGGCTGGATTATATTTCAATATGGCTAATGCATTTCAGAATGATCAAAATTTCGCAGAAGCAGAAAAATGGCTTATGGAAGGAAAGGAATTGCAGGAGGCTATACTAATGCGTGAAGAATCTATACTAAAGCATTACAATATCGAAGGCGAATTCTATCAGTTACAAGGTCAGCATGATAAGGCGATTAAGGTTTTGAATGAGGCCATTCATTACGCAACAAAAGTTTGCGCTAATAAAGATGTGACTAATAGCCTTCAGTTGTTATCTAAATCTCAGATGGCCATTTTGCCTGATAGTTTACGAATTAGTGTGGAGGCTTACCAAAGGGTGGAGGAGGAGTGCCGTCAACAGCTTAATCTTTTACTGGAAAAGGAAATAGACGATTTTGTGAAGGAAGAGAAAAGAGAGCGAAAGGCTCAAAAACAAGAAGCATTTGTAGATCAGCTTGGTACCTCGGTAGGTGTTTTAATATTAGTTCTTATAGGTATATCTATTACATTGAATCGCAAACGGCTTGTGTATAAAAGAGATCATTACAAACTCAATAAAATAAGGAGAGTTTTAAATGATGACTAATTTAGTTTGCTGTATATCAGGTTATTAAAGACTGTTTAAAGTTGTTTATATGGCCGTTTTTCCTGTGGTAGAAGCAAACAACTAAGAACTGGTGGAATAGTGACCTCAGTTGCTTTCATTCATAAATCCTCACTTCAAAGACCTGCCAAACCCTAAATGAACGATTAATACTAAAAGCCCAAAAGCACCCCCAGCAACGCAAACTCCTATCCATTGAAAATGGGTCCAGGCGAGGCCGCCAATGAGTGTGCCTGTGGCGCCACCTACAAAGTACATCACCATATATACAGTATTGATCCGGTTTCTTTCTGGTGGATTACCTGCAAATATGATGGTCTGATTGGTAATATGCACGGCCTGTACACCCAGATCTAGAAGTACGGCTCCGATAATTAACCCTAAAATGCTCGCATGAGAAAATCCAAGTATCAGCCAGGATATGGCTATAATAATAACAGAGGCAATTACTATTTTGCTTTTGTCATACTTATCAGCCAAGCGGCCTACATAGGAAGCTGCTATGGCTCCTACGATTCCTGCAAAACCAAATGACCCGGCGGCATCGCTGCCCATATTGAAAGGTTCTTCTTCCAATAAAAAGACCAAAGTGGTCCAGAAAATACTAAAGCTGGCAAAGTCAAATGCACCTCTTAGAGCCGCTATTCTTAGCCTTGGTCGTGTTTTAAATTGGTATACAATTGATTTTAATAGTTGAGCGTAGTTTCCACTAAACTCTGGCTTAAGTGTAGGGAGTTTAATTTTTAGAAGTATCCAAAGTAAAACCATCATGCCAGCGGCAATGAAGTACATAGACCGCCACCCTAAATGTGCACCTACAAAGCCGCTAATGGTTCTAGATCCTAATATTCCTATAAGCATGCCAGTCATCATGGTACCTATGGAAGCGCCTCTTTTTTCGTTGCTAGATAGCTGCGCAGCCATGGGTACAAAGAGCTGCGGAAGTACGGAGCTAAGGCCGATAAAGAAGCTGGAGATCATTAAAGTGAATAAGTTTTGAGCTACCGCAGCTGCTAATAATGACGCTATGATAAATATGAAATCTGAAAGTATCAGTTTTTTACGTTCGAATTTATCTCCTAATGGTACTATTAGAAATAGGCCCACAGCATAGCCTATTTGAGTAAGCATAGGAATTAAGCTTACTTCAGATTCAGCCACTTGAAATGAACGAGCCATTTCTCCTAGTAAGGGCTGGTTATAGTAGTTATTGGCTACTACCAGGCCGGTGCTAGTGGCCATGAGTACAAGCAGCTGTTTTGATAATTTATGAGGTGTCAATGTGAGTAGGAGTTATATGAGATACTTTTACTTATTGCCTATGTTTGAGGAGGTTATTCGACTTTTTTTAGCGCTGGTAAGCCATAAGGAAAAGGCTATTAACCCTACTGCAGCAAAACTTAGGTAACCTTGTCCCAACAGTTGCTCGTGGATAGGCTGAAAAATAGCGATGGATCCGTAGCTTAAAAATGAGGTTAAAAAATAGGTTCCTCCTCCTGTAATGCCGTTAGATATTCCTGCATATTCTGGGAAACGGGATAGGCAGTAGGTGAAGAATATATTAAATATGAAACCTGCAGCTACGTGAATCATAAATGCGGTGATAGAAAGAGATAAGAGACTTTGACCATACCACCCCGCAATGATCATAACCATGGCTATTAATAGCTGAAAGCTTAAGGCAGAATATGATTTATGGTGAGTCTTGTAATCCAACATAGATTTGGATAGGAAGCCGCCGCACATCCAGGCGATGCCTAGTAAAAGTGAAATATAACCTGTGATGACAGGGGCATATCCCATTTCATGCTCAATAATAAATGGACCAGACATGCTGTACATCATCACCATGCCATAGCTAATGCCGGTCATGCCTATTCCTAGCGCGAAATCGGCTGTTTTGAACATTTTGAAATATACAGATAATGTGGATTTTAGCCTTAATGGATGAGTTTTCTTAATAGTTTCACCGGAAAAGAGACCTTCTAAAATAATTAGTATAAACCCATATATAGCGAGTACATAAAAGTTACTTCTCCATGTAAAATAAGTTTCTAAATAACCACCAATAAAAGGCGCTATTATAGGAGCTGCGGCCCAAATTATGGTCATGGATGAAAGTAGGCTTCGCTGCTTCTGACCTTCGTATACATCTACAAAGAATACTCTTTTGCCTACTACGGCAAAGCCCGCACATACCCCTTGTACTGCTCTCATGGTCAGTATTACATGAATATTGTTTGAAACGGCTATGGCTAAACTGGAAAGTGAAAATAAAAGTAGAGCGAGCAGGGTTATTCGGTACCTGCCTAAGGCATCTAAAATGCTGCCTGCTAAAATTTGAGTAATTCCATAACTGATTAAAAAGAATGAAAGAGTTAGCTGTATAGTGCTTTCTGGAACATTCAGATCTATTGCCATATGTGGCATAGACGGTAAATAAATATCTGTGACTAAACCTGAGAGGGGTACTACTGAATATGCCAAAATAGTGGCTATCTTTTTGTTCTTATCCGTTATTCTTCTTACTGCCATTATATATCATCGTCCTACGGACTTCTTTGTAATTGTTTTTTCTATATTGACCAAGGCCAAATATAGAAGTAAAAAAACAGCCTTTAGTTATTAATATTTATTGTGCTACGACAAGTTGTATCTTATAAAAAAACACTTGCCAGCATAGTGCCGGCAAGTGTTCGAACCAAACATGTCAACATTAAAAAGATTTCTTCTTAAGCCATTTGGTTATAATTAGAAGCTTCATCCAGCTGCTTCATGTCTTCGTCACTAAGATTTAGCTCTGCAGCCTCTATAAAACCTTGCAGGTGCTTGCTTTTGGTGGCACTTGCAATAGGTGCAGTTACACTAGGTTTATTCAGTAACCAAGCTAGAGATACGCCAGCTTGTGAGGCATTATGTTTAGCAGCTACATCATCTAAGGCCTCTAAAATACTGCTACCTCTCTCGTTTAGGTATTTCTCTGTAAACATGGCTCTGGCCTTGCCTTCAAAATCTTCTTTTGATCTGTATTTACCGCTTAAGAAACCACTAGCTAAAGAAAAATAGGTGATTACACCCAGTCCTTCTTCTTTACATATCTTAGCTACCCCGTTTTCAAAACCTTCGCGATCGTAAAGGTTATATTCTGGTTGGAATACTTCATATCTGGGTAAGCCATTCTTCTTGCTGGCTTCTAACGATGCTGTCAGTCTTTCTGGTGAAAGGTTAGAGGCTCCAATGTATCTTACTTTTCCGGCTTTCACTAGTTTTTCGTAAGCGCCCAAAGTTTCTTCTACAGGAGTTTTGTCATCATCCCAGTGGGTTAGGTACAGGTCAATGTGGTCTACCTGTAATCTTTTTAAAGAGGCATCGGCTGCTTTTAAAATATATGCTTCCGTAAGGTCTTTATGACCTTGGCCCATATCTGCACCTACTTTGGTAATAATGTTCACCTGGTCTCTGTTACCTCTGGCTTTAAGCCAATTACCAATGATGGTTTCTGATTCACCTCCATCATTGCCATCTGCCCAGCGAGAGTATACATCTGCCGTGTCTATAGTATTGAAACCAGAGTTGAGGATTTCGTCCAGCATTTCAAAAGATTCCTTTTCATTGAGAGTCCATCCAAACACATTTCCTCCAAAAACTACCGGTGCTGTATATAAATCAGTATTTCCTAATCTTCTTTTCTCCATAATTTTAATTATTTATAGTTGCTAACTTCAATTTTCTTTTATTTTTCCTCACGTGAGCCAGTGTTGCGGCTATGCCTAATCCTGTGAGTGCCATAGCAGCGCCTACTAGCTGTGCTGAGGCTACACCATAGCCCATAGCAATGGGTAATCCTGCCAAGTATGCGCCTGAGGCATTACCCATGTTAAATGCACTTTGGTTTAACGATGATCCTAGCATTTCTGATCCTTCAGAGGCTTGTATCATTACCATTTGTATAGGTGTAGAAACTGTAAAAGCTGTTACTCCAATGATGAAAGTGGTAACCATGACCATTATTTCATTTTGCGCCAGATAGGTATTGCTCACCAGACAAATCACCATAGCTACTAATGCAATGAAAACCGCCCTCAAAGGAGAGAACTGTTCGGCTAATTTGGCGCCAATAAAATTACCTAGAACCATGCCTAATCCTGCCAAAATCATCCCATAACTCACCATGTTTTCAGGGTGGCCCGCTACATCGGTTATCAGTGGAGCTATGTAGCTATACCAAGCAAAAAAGCCTGCTGTGCCAATAGTGGTAAGGAAAAAGCCTAGCCATAACTCTTTCTTCTTCAAGACAGAGAATTCTGACTTCACATTTTTAGCGGATGACTTTGGTAAAAAAGGCATCCAAAAGTAAATGGAAGACAAGGTAATGATGCCAATTACACCTACGATGTAGAAGGTAATGTGCCACCCATAGTTATGCCCCAGGTAAGTGCCTAAGGGTACACCTACCACGTTCGCTACCGTAAGTCCGGTAAACATGATGGCAATAGCTCTGGCCGATTTACCTGGTTTTGCTAATCGTGAGGCTACTACGGCCCCCATACCAAAAAAGGCTCCGTGAGGAAGGCCTGCTAAAAACCTGAATGCTAATAAAGCCTCATAGCTGTTAGCTAGTGCTGATAGCGTGTTGAAGACAGTAAACCATGCCATTAACAATAAAAGCATAGTCTTGCTTGACCATCTGCCACCCAATATGGTAAGGGTAGGAGCGCCTACCACCACACCTAAAGCATACGCTGATATAAAATGTCCTGCCGTCGGGATACTGATATCCAGTGCATCAGCTACATCTGGAAGTACTCCCATAATCACAAACTCGGTAGTACCGAGGCCAAACCCTCCTATGGCAAGTGCTAATAAAGCTTTGTTCATTCAGAATTATTTAATTTATTTATTTTATACGATTGAATTCACCACACCGCCATCTACGCGCAGAGCGGCTCCGTTAGTGGCAGAAGAGAGCGGGCTGGCTACATAAGCCACCATATTGGCTACTTCATCTACCTCAGCAAAGCGCTGCGTAAGTGAGGTCGGCCTTCTGTTTTCAAAGAAATCATTCAGCACTTCGTCTACAGATTTGCCTTCGTCCTGCGCTTGCTGTTCAATGCCATTTTTATTGGCTCGGCTCCATGTGGGGCCGGGCAGCACAGAATTTACAGTTACATTGCTTCCTTTGGTAAGGCGGGCTAATCCGCGAGATACGGCCAACTGAGCAGTTTTACTCATGCCATAATGCACCATCTCTGTGGGTATATTTAGAGCTGATTCGCTACTGATGAAAATAATACGGCCTTCATTTTTCTCCATCATTTTTGAGAAGTAATGACGTGCCAGTCTTACTCCACTCATTACATTAATTTCAAAAGTTTCAAACCACTCTTCATCGGTGATCTCAGCAAAGTCTACCTGATTAAATATGCCTACATTGTTAATGAGTATATCTACATCAGGCACTGCTTTTAATAGTTTATCTATGTCCTTTTTCTTAGCAAAATCGGCAGCTATACCGTTGACGTTTTCGCTGCCAGTTTCTTGTCTTAGTTTCTCCATGGCCTCCACCAGCTCCTCTTGCTTGCGGCCATTGATAATTACAGATGCACCTTCTTTAGCCAGAGCCCGAGCTATGCCGTAGCCTATGCCTGCGGTTGATCCAGTAATTAAAGCAGTTTTATTATTAAGTTGTAAATCCATCTTATTTCTTGTTTTTAATACCAAGAGCATACCCATTACTATCTGCAAACAGATGTAAAATAGCTAGGTATAATCCATAAAATATCTGTATAGCCACAGCCGACCAGTTTTCTTGCAAGCTAGAACCAAAGATGAGTACACATACTAAAATGACTCCTGTGGTAGAAGTAACTTTCATCTTTAGGCCAGCGAGCAAGGCCATTCCCAACAGTAGTTCTATGATGGGAAGTACTGTAGCAAAATAGAATACAAAGTCATAGCCCAGCAGAGTTTCTTGAAATGACTGGGCCATTCCGTTTGCAAAGCTATCTAACTTTGGAATTCTAACTATACCATGTCCAAAAAAACTAAAGCCGATCGGTAGTCGGGCTAGGGCATACGCTGATTTTTGGGTTTGCATAGGTATTGGTTTTATAAATTCGTTTAATGTTATAACGCTTAAGCTCTTATTCCGTTTAGGTATATATCTATGTTATTTAGGTAAATGTATAAGGAGGTTTTCTGCTAAGCTTGAAAAGGAGAGAGATAAATTCATGAAACGATATACGCAGTTTGAAGATTTGGTAATTACAGATTTTGAGGTAGATAAATGGCCGCACCCTAGGCATAATCATAATCATTTTGAGATCGTATATATTGCCAAGGGTTGTGGTAGGCATTATCTTAATGATATCGATTTTTGTTATAAGAAGGGCGATTTATTTCTTTTAGGGCCGGATGATGAACATGAGTTTAAGGTGAAGCAGACTACCAGGTTCATCTATTTTAAATTTACTAAACTCTATTTTAATGCTCATACAGATCTGCCTCTGCCCGGTGATTGGAATAAAGACATAGATTACCTGATTAGCCATCCTGAACGAAAGACTGGGAGCCTTTTACAGTTCAAGGAAGATAAATTGATGGTGCATCAGCTAATGGAGATGGTAGTGCAAGAGTATCAGAACACACGGTTGCTTAATAAGAAAATCATATTTCAGATATTCAGTATAGTTATGCTGATATTAAAACGTAACAGCCATGCCTGCAGTGCCAAGGCTATGGATAGGCCTGCTTCCAGAGGAGTAGCGCAAGATCTGATTGAGTATATTGAACTTCATATTTATGATCCTGCTAAACTTACGCTAAAAGCTATGTCGGCTCATTTTAATTACTCTGATAACTATATCGGCATGTTGTTTAAAGAGAAGGTAGGTACTAGCTTAAGAGAGTATGTAAATAACTTTAGACAGCAACTGATCAGGCAGCGCTTATCTCACGGTACGGTGGCTATGAAGCAGATTGCCTCTGAGTTTGGCTTTGTAGATGAAAGTCATTTGTATAAGTTTATTAAAAAGAATAATTTGAGGTAAAGGCTGTATTTATGTCTAAAACCTCGCCCCGTCAAAAGTTATGGATATCATTTTCTGTATCCTTACTCATTTTAATATCAACATATTATTGGGCCATTAGTGATGTTGGCTGGTCTGCGGTGCATAACTATTGTGTATTTCTGCATTGGCCATTTTTTTATGCTAGCTTCTATGAGGGAAAAGGAGAGATGATACTGACCTTATTATTATGGTACTCTTTTTTATTGATGATTTTCACCAACCTGTTCTTATTGGTTTTTAAAGTTTTTGCCAATAGGAAATGAAGCGAACTTTTTCTTATTGCTTTAGCATGTTTTAATGTGTTTTTTTACATGAATATGATTTGATTGAAGATTTGTCCTCTTTGTTGTAAGGTTATGACTTAGGTTATACTTCTTTAGAAAATCTATTTTGAATAGCTTTATAATAGTTACTTTTGTGTCTTGAATATTTAAAAATTGAATGGATAAAATGTCAGTTATAAAGGGCTCATTCTTTAAAATAAGATTATCTGTTGTGCTTTTGATGTTGATGTCATTAAGTGCTTCGGCTCAGTTTTTAGGCCAACCTCAGGTAGAAAAGTCTGAAGAAGAGGAAGAGGTTCCTGCAGATTCACTGGGTAGAAGATCACCACAGGGAACGGTTGATGGCTTTATGAGTGCAATATCTGCGGGGAGATATAAAAATGCGATTGCTTATTTTGATTTAGGAGGCACCTATGAAGCTAGCAATGATGAAGCTACTGAGCTGGTAAAAAGCCTGGTGCTTATGCTGGATCAGGGAGGAAGCATATTTCCTAATGCCTGGATCAGTGACCAAGATCAGGGTAATTTGGAAGATGGTCTGAAGAAGCAAATTGATAAGGTGGGCTATGTTTCTGTCAATAACAAGAATATAAATCTTCTATTAGAACGAAAAAAGGATACAGAAGGAAACTATATATGGCTCTTTAGCTCAGAAACTTTACTGAAAATAGCTTCAGAAAAGGAGAATTTTAAGGAGCCGGTTATTAATAAATTATTACCTAATTTTCTCTTAAAAAATAGAAGGTTTGGGTTCTCTCTTGGTCAGTGGTTAGCTATGGGGGTCATAGTGGCGCTGGTATATTTCTGTGCGGTGTACTTGTCTAAAGGGTTAGTCTTTTTTGTGAAAAAGATATGGAAGAAGTCAAAGCATGAGTCTTTTTTAGGAATAGTAGATGCTTTTAGCCTTCCTTTAAGACTTTACCTGGCCATAGTATTATATCTCAAAGTATCAAAATACCTCGGTATTTCCGTGGTGGTGAGGCAGCAGTTTAGTTTTGTTTCAGTAATAGTATTCTGGGCCGCTGTTTTGCTGCTTTTATGGAGAATAGCAGACTTTGTGGCCGGTTTTATGGAACGCAAAATGAGCTTGAAAGGAAATTTGGCAGCGGTCAGTGCTATCATATTCTTTAGAAGAGCTTTTTATGTGTCTATCATTATTATTGGAGTTATCATGGCTATTGGGGCATTAGGCTTTGATATTACTAACTGGATAGCTGCTCTTGGTATTGGTGGTATTGCAATAGCCTTAGGTGCGCAGAAAACAGTAGAAAATTTTGTAGGTAGTGTTACTTTGGTGTTAGATAGACCCATAAGAGTAGGAGACTTTTGCAAAGTGGCAGAGACTATGGGAACAGTAGAACAAATAGGTATGCGCTCTACTAAAATAAGAACACTGGATCGTACCATAGTGACGATTCCTAACGGTGAATTCTCTTCTTTGAAAATAGAAAACTACACCCAACGAGATATGTTTTGGTTTCACCCTGTGCTTTCTATGCGCTATGAAACCACTCCGGATCAGATGCGCTATTTGCTGGTAGAAATAAGGAAACTCTTATATGCTCACCCTAAGGTGGACCCGGATCCGGCCAGAATTCGTTTTACAGGTTTTGGGCCTGATTATCTTCCGCTGGAAATATTCGCGTATGTAAGAACGCCCGACTACAATGGCTATTTGGAGGTGAAAGAAGATCTATTGCTTCGTATTATGGACATTGTAGAAGAAAGTGGTACAGGTTTCGCCTTTCCTTCACAAACTATTTATATGGCTAAAGATGAGGGTGTTTCTTCAGAAAAAACAGAAGCTATACACGCTAAAGTGAAAGAATGGCGAGAAAAAGAGCAGATGGAAATACCTAATTTTACCCCAGAAGCTATAGAAGCACTTAAAGGAACCATAACATATCCTCCAGAAGGATCAACTCAGAAGAATAATGGGTAAATTGTATGAAAAATAGTTTATTCTGTGTGTAACTGAGTCTTTTCATAAAAGAAATACTTACTTTTACTATCAGTAAAGTTCTTTACTTAATTTCATCAAACGGAGTAGGTTACACTTAACGTGCATTAATAGGGAATCTGGTGCAAATCCAGAGCTGTCGCGCAACTGTAATTAACACTAAAGGCTTTTGCCCTTGTGATCCACTGTTCTTGCTTAGTGAGGATGGGAAGGACGGCAAAAGCTGTTAAAAGTCAGGAGACCTGCCTTTTCCGCTATGACTTTGCTTTCGCGATATGAAGCTCACTGTCAGGTCTGATGCTAGCTTGTAAAACCACAGGATAGGTGTATGCTGCTGGTAATGGAAGCGGTGCATCTTCTCTTCAGTATCTTCCCGTTATCGCCAAGAGCAAAGGCGAAATTTTGCAACGAACTTTTAGAATTTTATCTAATTACTAAAAGTTAAAAAAATGCAAACACACATTCTTGGCTATCCGCGCATAGGTAGCCGACGTGAACTAAAAAGGGCTTGTGAAAGCTACTGGAATGAAAAAATTACGCTGAAGGAGCTGGTGCTTGCTGCTAAAGAAATCAGAGAGCACAATTGGAAACTTCAGAAAGATGCAGGAATTGATCTTGTTCCTTCTAATGACTTTTCATACTATGATCAGGTGCTGGATATGGCGCTTACCGTTAACGCCATTCCTGATAGGTATCATGATGTGATCCTTAAAGAAGGTAAAACGGAGCTGGACCTATATTTTGCTATGGCGCGAGGTTTTCAGCAAAATGACTTGGACATTACCGCTATGGAAATGACCAAATGGTTTGATACCAACTACCATTATATAGTGCCGGAGTTTACTAAAGATCAGCAGTTCAAACTCTTTTCTACTAAAATAATAGATGAATTTAAAGAAGCGAAGAGCATAGGTATAACCACTAAGCCAGTAATACTGGGGCCTGTTTCTTTTTTGCTGTTAGGTAAAGAGAAAGAAGAAGGTTTTAACCGATTAGAGTTAATAGATAATCTGCTGCCCGTTTATTTCGAGCTTTTCTCACAGCTTAGTGAGCAAGAGGCGCAGTGGATACAGGTAGATGAGCCTTTCCTGGCTCTTGATATAGATGCACATACTCAGGAGATTTATAAAAAGGTATACGCTGAAATCAGTAAGAAATTTCCTAAGCTGAAGATATTATTAGCTACTTACTTTGAAGGTCTTAAAGGAAATACTGAATTGGCGGTTTCACTTCCTGTTACGGCGCTACACGTAGACTTGGTAAGAGCTCCTGAGCAGCTTTCAGAAGTGCTAGATAAAATCCCGGATAACCTTACTCTTTCGCTAGGTTTGGTAGATGGAAGAAATATCTGGAAAAATAATTTCATAGCCAGCTTGGAGCAGATTAAAAAGGCAATAGAAGCTATTGGGCAAGAAAGAGTGATGATCGCAACCAGTTGTTCTTTGTTGCACTCACCATGTGATCTTAGTTTAGAAACTAAAGAAGATACACTTACCCCTATAATTAAAAGCTGGCTGGCATTTGCTAAGCAAAAAGTGACTGAAGTAGTAACGCTTAGTAAACTATCAGGCGAAGATAAGGCGGATGTAATTGAAGCTTTGCAGGCCAACACCCAAGCTCAGGAAAGCAAGCTAACATCTGCATTGATTCATAATACTGCCGTTAAAGACAGGGTTAATAATATTAAAGAATCAGATACGCATAGAGATCATGAGTTTGCTGCCAGAAAAGCAACACAACAGTCTGTGCTTAATCTGCCACTTTATCCTACCACTACCATAGGCTCTTTTCCTCAGACTAAAGAAGTGAGAAGCTGGAGAGCTAAATTCAAAAAAGGAGAGCTCTCTGAAAAAGAGTATAACGATCTCCTGGCTGAAGAAACAGCTCAATCTATAGAATGGCAGGAAAAAATAGGGTTAGATGTACTGGTACATGGCGAATTTGAAAGAAATGACATGGTAGAGTACTTCGGAGAAAAGCTCAATGGCTTTGTGTTTACTCAAAACGGATGGGTTCAAAGCTACGGTAGCCGCTGTGTGAAGCCTCCTATTATTTATGGAGATGTTTCCCGACCAGAGGCTATGACGGTGAAATGGAGTACCTATGCACAGAGCCTTACAGATAAGCTGGTGAAAGGCATGCTTACAGGGCCGGTGACCATATTACAATGGAGCTTTGTGAGAAACGATCAGTCCAGATCTGCCACTTGTAATCAGATAGCCCTGGCCATAAGAGATGAGGTAGTAGACCTGGAAGAAGCCGGCATTAAGGTGATACAAATAGATGAACCAGCCATAAGAGAAGGGCTGCCGCTGAGGAAGTCTGACTGGCAAGCCTATTTAGAGTGGGCCGTGCGCGCTTTCCGTATTGCTGCATCAGGCGTAAGTGATGCTACTCAGATACATACCCACATGTGCTATTCTGAGTTTAATGACATTATAGAGAGCATTGCGGCTATGGATGCCGATGTGATTACTATAGAATGTTCACGTTCGCAAATGGAGCTTCTAGACGCTTTCGTTCAGTTTAATTATCCTAATGATATTGGACCTGGGGTGTATGATATCCATTCTCCGCGTGTGCCTAGCAGGTTAGAAATGGAAGAGCTACTGGAAAAAGCAAAAGCCGTATTGCCAGAAGATCAGCTATGGGTAAACCCAGACTGTGGATTAAAGACCAGAGGCTGGGAAGAAACCAGAAAAGCACTGGTAGAGATGGTGAGTGCCGCCAAAAGCATGCGTGAAAGTGTAGAAACAGGAGTGTAATCACTGCAGTACTCTATGCCCAAGCATGAAGATAAATATTGCCCACGTTGTAATACCCTCTTTGAGTGTAAAGTGGGCAATATTGTCCTATGCCAGTGTAGTAAAGTGGAGCTTACCTATGAGCAAAGAAACTACCTCGCTCAACAGTATAATGATTGCCTCTGCGCCAGCTGTATGGCCGAATTAAAAACAGAATTTAACATCAAGCAGCACGAAGCCTCTATTAATAAAATTATAGGTGGATATAGAAGGGAGTGAGAGCTTTCAGGTTAAGGTCACTTCTATTGATGTACATACATATTCTTATCGATTATTAACATAAGTGTATGAAATGTCTTATTTTAAGAAAGCTTTAAGATCAGTTTGGTTATATCGGTTATAAATTATTAGGAAGACTGAGGATGAAATTTTATACTACTAGTTCAACAGGTGATTCTGGGCTTCTTTATTTAGGTCACTGGATTAATCAGTATTTTCATTTCCCTTTTAGAATAATGTCTGCCGATATTGGTATTGATGCTGAAATTGAGATCCTTGATGAAGATTTACATTCTAATGGATTGATAATAAAAGCTCAAGTAAAGTCGACTCAAAGTCCTATTAACGCTAATTTCTCTGAATATGTGGAAAAAGACCACATTGATTATTGGAGTAAACTTACTGTTCCCGTAATTTATTTTAAGGTTGATTTAAAAAATAATAAAATTTATCATAAAATAATATCATCATTGGATGGTATAGAATTGACTAGTTCAGGTAATGGCAATAAAAGGAAAATAGAGTTTGATTTATCAAAGGATTTACTTGATTTAAGTAGTAAGCAAAAATGGCTTGATTTTTTTAAAGTGGTGGAATATCATAACATGTATTCTTACATTGAAAAACTTCATGATGAAATAGATTCTGTAGTTGTAGACAATGTATCTTTCTTCCAGAATGAGGTTATTGAAGAGCTTCTAGAAAAACTAGATATAACAGAAATTTATTTCAAAAAGTTGGAGGCTTTAAAAAATCTTTATCCATGGAAATTTGGAAAAGAAATAAATGATAAAATTGAATGTCTGAATGAAGAGAGGAGGAGGAAAATGGACTATTTACATCGAGAACAACAGATGTTAAACTATGATTAATGTTTGGTGAATTTAATAGCTAATCAAAGTCACCGAAGCACCCGTTCTAATACCTTGCTCAAAGTATAGAGACTATATCTCTTTAACTTAACCATATTTAGAGGTGTTTTCTTCCCAAACAAAGCAGCATTTTTTGAAACCCTATTTTGTTAGATTTCAAACCGTCATTCTAGCTTCTTTAGTTATAACTATCTAACTTATATATCTATAAACCTAAAGGAAAAATAATGCACCGGCTCAAGGATATTAGTGATCCTCAGTTGTTGCATGAACTTCTTAAAGCTGTTGAACTTGAATATGAGATAGAGCATATTGAAAAGCTAACAATACTTGAAAAAAAGCAATAGATGAGGGGGGTGGATGTTGAAGTTGGAAAACTACATTCAAACGAAGAGGCAAGCCTATTAGTTAAGGAATTGCTAAAAAGATAAAATGGACAACTCTTTCCAGTAATGACCGAGTCACTGTTAATATCCCTTTATGGCATTTATAGTACATGGAAATTATTTAAAGCTCCTTATGATGAAGCTGACAACATATTGAAGTATAGTAATTTTTGTAGAAAGAGAAGTGTGGCATGATATTACAAAATATTTCACGGAAAGTTACATTCTTTTAATGAAGTAAATGCTAATCCAATCTGGTTGTCAGATGCTATCCATATATAGCTTGAACATCCGCTCAAATTCTTTTGCATACCGTAACTAATATCATTCTGAAAATAATGATTGTGAATTGTAGCTTTAGCCATCTAATTATATTATTCTGAGCGAAAGCTCTTATTCCTGGTAGGTCCTAGGACCGCTGCGCTTAAGTTAAGACTAGGAGGGAGAAAACGCTAGCAAATCTGCTGGTGTTTTCCCCTCTTAAAAGACCAATAAGCATACAAACTTTACACCGCTTCTATAAATCTAAGGCTGACGATAGTACATAAAGTCTACCAAACCAAGAAGATTATTTTCATTGTTTAAATTGCCATCCTCAAAAGGATCGCCGAGGCCTTCGGGAAAAGATGTTGATGTTCCGTTGTTAAAAAGATAACTCTGACGCTCGATCACAATTCCATCTGCCGACCTTTCTTTTTCAGTATCTGCATTTAAAAAGAAATCTCTCTTTAGATACCAGGTTGAATTTGGTACATGTAAGGCGATGATATAACTTCCTGCCCCCAGGTCAACAGGTTTTCTAAGGTCAAAATACATCATTCTGCCTCTGTTGGCAGCTATCCGCCGTTTATCGTAGCCAGTAGGTTCTCACGTATCCGGGCTGAGACTCGTTATGATATTGATCAGCACCTATGATGATGGCATTTCCCTGGTTGTTTATTGACACTGCAACGCCAAAACGATCACCCGCTTTTCCTTCAAAGTCAGGTCCTATTTGCATCCAGTCTTTTTTTACTTCGTCATATTTATACACTCTTACATATCCGGAATGATCTCCGTTTTGGTTTGAATCAAAACCACCCACTACAAGAGTACTGCCGTCGCCATTAATACTTATGCCCTGTCCCATTCGATCTGCATCGTCTCTGCCATAGATGGTAGATCCTAACTGCACCCATTCGCCTGATTCATTTCTATACACCTTGAAATATCCTGGTTTATCTGATTGGCCACTAGCATCCGCACCAATAGCGAGAATTTGACCGTCATCTGAAAGACTTATACCTATGCCTAACCTGTCCAAAGCTTCATCTCCAATTATGGAAGAACCTATGCTCGTCCATTCTTCTCCTATAAGTTCATATACATTAACGTGGCCTTTTCGGGCGCTACTCTCCGGGCTTCCAACAGCCTGTATGGTTCCATCTTCATTGAGACTTACGGCGTAGCCCGTACGTTCGTTCACGCTCCCGCCTTCTTTTCTGTTCCCCAACTGCTTCCAACCATTTGTCTCTGATGCTTCGAATGCTACAGTGTATCCACGGGAATTATTGCCATTATATACCGATGGGGCGCCTACCGCTATTCTTTCTCCCGTGCCACTTATAGACACTGCCTGGCCAAAGTTTGTATCATTTATAGTTCCATCTGGCGAAAGCTTGTATCCGCCTAACGTAATTCCTAGCTTTGACCAGGATTCTCCCTCTAATGAGAAAACGCGAGCATGCCCTCCTCTGGCTGAAGCAAAGCCAGGATAATAGTTGCTGGATCCTTGGTATGATCCTATTAGTATCCTCTCTCCGCTATCATTTATCGAAACAGCTAGCCCAGACATGTCGCCGGAGCCACCGTCAATGTCATCACCTAACTGAGTCCATGCGCCGTCTAGAGTACCTCTGGAGTAGGCCCGAACATGGCCAGCATAAGAAGCATTTTCTTTATTTCTAGGCGCTCCAACTGCCATCACAGTACCATCTTTGTTTATGCTTATGCCTCTTCCAAACTGATCGCCTGCAGCCTCTCCTAAAATATCAGTTCCTACCTGTACCCATTCGTCGGGGAGGTTATTAATATTTATTTTTACGGTTGCTGTTTTGCTCATATCCGCAGCAGTTACATCTACTGTAGCAGTTATGTTAGCATTAACCTCAAAATTAAAAACGCTCGAATCAGCAACGGCAAATTCACCGGTGGTTTCATTGAGAACAATGGCTCCTTCTATAGACTGATTGATGAGAGTGTATTTAAGCTGTTCACTCTGTGGCATTATAGCAGTACTAGCGTTTAGTTTACCTATTAAAGCACCATCCATGGGGTTTTCGTCTACTGCGAAAGTCGTATCTCTTACATTCACCGATGGATCTGTCTTGGAGCCCTCATCATCTGAGCAGGAGAACACCAGAAACAACAGTGAAAGCGCTAAAGATGCTTCAATAATTCGATTCATTTTCATAAAATTTTTCAATTTATTAGTTATACAAAATAAAGAGGACTGCACTGTGCACATCTCTTTTAATTTCTTAAGCAAGTTTAAATTTTCTGGTATTTTGAACTAATAACACACCTGGACATTAACTGGACAATGCCCTTTGCGAATCAAAATAGCGCATTTTAGGTCTGCTTGATGTATTGAAATGTATGCATAACTGGTTCTGGGTAGAGCTTCATTAATGCAATAGGCTTTCGTTAAACCCAAAGAAAATGGGTGTACCTGAAGTATATATTGTGATATGAAGGTCTGAAAATGAACACTTTTTGCCGAAGCTAAAAGGTCTGAATGTAGGCGGATAGATTTTGACTGCCGTCCAATTCCATTTTTTTTCGCAGCCGGTACCGCGCTTTCTCTACAGCTGACAGTGACGTGTGCATGAGCTGTGCTATTTCTTTTGATGACAGGCTTAACTTAAGATATGCACAGAGCTTCTGATCATTGGCCGTAAGAGAAGGGTGCCGTGCTATCAGATTGTTAAAAAAATTCTGATTGACTTGTTCAAAATGTAGTTTGAAAGTTTCCCAGTTTTTATCAAATGCCAGGTCCTGTTCGATCATCTTCAATAAAGGTTTAAAATCTGACTCAATAGACGAATGCTGAGAATATTTTTTTACCTGCTCAAGTACTGTATTCTTTCTGGAAAGATGCAGAGTCATTGTAGACAACTTCTGGTTTTGTTTAGCTATAGCCATTTGTTTTTGTGTGTTTTTTAACTTCATCCGGTTATATCTAAACGAGAATATAATGGAAAAGAAAACGGACTGACACAATACTCCAGAGAAAAGAAACAGGTCATCGTATTTTGTAGTTATATGTGCAAACCCGGTAGCAAAGAAGAGGTATATGAGTGTCCCAAGGAAAAAGGGTAAGTTTGCTAGAAGGAAAAATAGTGAAAATGGTATTTTTTTTAGATATGCACTTATAGAGATGTATAAAAAGCCTACAACAACAATGGAAATGACTATATAGTCGGCTAACACCAGATAAAACTTGCCAGGTGTAAACATGGCAATTATAGGTACAAGACCCAAAATTCCCATAAAGATATCAAAAACCAATTTTTCATGCGGGAAATGCGTTTTAAAGTCGATCAGATGATACATTACCAATATGGCAGTAATAGTAATGATGGATGAGCCTAAGGCAATATCAAGAAATGGTATGTAAGCCGGGAAATTAGGGATATACGAAAAGACGGCAATAAGCTGACCACTGTTGTGACTTATGGTGTACACCCACAACAGTAGATATGTTATAAAAATAATAAGCGCTTTTTCACGAGAGTATGAATACAAAAAGAACAAAAAAATAATTATGCACAGTAGAAAACCTTGCAGGAAAGGTGCAATGTAGCTACCTGAAGTGTTTGCAGAAATCAGCTTGGGGGTTGAAACAGATAGAGGCTTTATTCCATTTGGTATTCTTATGCTATTCAAGGAAAAAGAGAGTTTTACATAGCCAAAAGCTTGTTTGTGCTCGGGTACCCTCAATAACAGTTTATTTTTGAAAGGAACATCTCGTTCCAAGTAAGGAACCAAATGCCCCGTTTTTTGGACAGTCCAGGTGCCCGTACTGTCCGCCGTGTAAAATTCAACAAACGACCAATCTGAAAACACTAGAAAATCCTCAATTTCTCTCAAATTCAATTTTACCCAATAAACCTTATCGTCCTGGGGCCGTAAAGTATACGGAAAGGTTACCTGGGTAAAAGCGGCATGTGAAATTTGATCTATTGTGGCGGCTCCAGTGCTGTCAATGTATAATCCTCCTTCTAACTGTTTCGCTGCGTATGCGTCGAGTTGAAATAATAAGAACAATAAAAGGGCTATTCTTCGTAAAATCATAATTGTTTCAATGCCTTCTCAGCGGCACAGTGGTATACAAATGTAAAACTTGCCAGCTCCGCAACCTAAAAACGTATGCTCTTAATGGCCTATAACTTCACGTAGCTCCATGCTTTGAAATACCCTTAGGGCTTTAATATAGCAGCAAACGTTTAATAAAGCACATCACCCTTCTTGCGACCAGTTTTTTGCAAGATGCTAAACCATGTATACCTTCTTTCCTTAGTGTATTTTAAGGAAATCTCAAAAGTTTTCTATTTGCCTTATCCTTTTTTTATCTTCAGACTTTATACCTTAACCTATAATTTATGCGAAACGTTCTGTTTATACTAGGTGTGCTGATAGCTCAGTTGGCTGTTGGTCAAACTCACTCTTCTGTTTTTATAAAGAATGCTACTTATTTAGATGTAAAGAAGGGTAAATATATAAAGGGAGTTAATCTTCTGATACGAGATAGCCAAATTGCTGAGATAGGGAGAAAAGTAAAAAAGCCTGAAGGTGCCATTGAACTTGATGCTAGTGGTAAATACATTATTCCCGGTCTTATAGATGCTCATATTCATTTCTTTCAGTCTGGAGGGTTATACACTCGCCCAGATGCTATAGACTTAAGAGATGTTAGGCCATATAATAATGAACTTCTCTACATGCATGAGAATTTGGATAATACCTTAGATAGATATTTGAAAGTGGGTATTACCACTGTATATGATGTAGGAGGACCTATGGCTAATTATGATATTAGAGAAAAGGCCAGTAGGAAAGATGTGGCTCCTAATGTTTTTCTTACTGGTCCGCTCATTTCTACCTATCAGCCTAAAGCTTTTGAAATAGAAGATCCGCCCATTATAAAAGTAAATACAGAGGAGGAGGCTAGGGAAATGGTAAGAAAACAGCTGCCATATAAACCAGATTTCATTAAGATATGGTATATCAATTTGCCAGATCTTCCGTCAGACCAAACTTATCAGCTTATTGAGGCAGGAATTGAAGAAAGTCATCAAAATAATTTGCCCGTGGCAGTGCATGCTACCGAGCTAAATACAGCTAAGCTGGCTATAAAGGCAGGAGCTGATTTTTTGGTACATAATGTAGATGATAAGCCCGTTGATTACGAGTTTATCCAATTACTAAAGGATAATCATGTTACGCTGGTGCCTACTCTTATTGTGGCAGGTAAGTATAACCAAGTGTTTTCTCAGAATAACCACCTCGCTACGGCGGACTTTAAATATGCCGATCCTTTTGTGCTCGGATCATTATTTGACCTGCAACATATCGCTGGCAAGAAGGAGCTGATTGAAAAATATAAGAACTACGGTGAAAAAGGGAAGGAGCGCCTGGCCGTGGCAGATGGTATGAGGAAGGCTAATTTAAAAGCACTATATGATGCAGGTGTAAAAATAGCCACTGGCACCGATGCTGGTAATGTTGGGACACACCATGCAAGCTCTTATTTTGAAGAATTAAAGTGGATGAAAGAGAGTGGCATGGCTCATATAGATATCATTAGAGCATCTACCATAAATGCAGCGGAAATATTGAATAAGGATAAATTAGGGAATATTAATGAAGGGATGCAGGCCGATCTCGTTATTACTCATATAGATCCTCTCGCAGAAATTAATTTTGTGGATGGCATTGAGTATACCATTTCATCAGGAAATTTGATTAAAACGGATACCCTTCTGTCCGATTCTCCTGAGATGCTGGCGCAAAAACAACTCAACGCTTATAATGCCAGAGATATTGAGGCATTTTTAGAGCCTTATGCAGAAGATGTGAAGGTATATGAGTTTCCTAATAAACTGACAATGGAAGGCAAGGAAGCCATGCGAAAAGCGTATTCGGGCATGTTTGAGAAAGTTACTAATCTTCATTGCGAATTGGTAAACCGGATAGTTCAAGGTAACACGGTTATTGATCAGGAGTCAGTTACAGGCTTTGGGGAAGATAAATTTGAGGCCATAGCCGTGTATAAAGTTAAGGATGGAAAGATCGCAGAGGTTTACTTCCTAAGATAGATATAATAGTGAGTAATTTCAGCCCTTCAATCTGAAAAATCTGCTGTAACTGCTATTCTCAGCAAAGAGCTTTTAAAATAAAATTTTGCTATATCATCATCAAAAACAAATCGGAATTTAGAATGATAAAACCGAAAAAATTGAAGAATTTCTATGTGATTACAGGAGGTCCAGGGGTTGGAAAAACCACTTTATTAGAGGAGTTAAGCTCACAGGGATATGAATTTATTCCTGAAATTGCTAGAGAGTTGATTAAGGAGCAGGTGGAAAATGGGGGAGAGGCACTGCCCTGGAAGAACAAGGAGTTGTATAAGGAAATTATGTTTGAGCGTTCTATAAGCAGTTTTGAACAAGTAGAGGAAAATCTGAGGACTCGTAAGATGCCCATTTTTTTTGACCGCGGATTCTTAGATAGTATTGGTTACGCTGATCTTATTCAATTAGAAATTAGTGAAAGAATGAATGATTACGCTAAAAACTGGAGGTACAATGAAACTGTTTTTATCCTTCCTCCATGGCAAGAAATTTATAAAACTGATAGTGAGCGAAAACAGGATTGGGAAGAAGCAGTTGTGACATTTGATCAAATGCGAGAAACCTATGAAAGATACGGATATAATATCGTGGAAATACCTAAAGTGGCTGTAAGAGAAAGAGCTGACTTTGTGATGAAATTTATTGAGAATTAAAATATATAGATTACTTTGAGGTCCTTTGCCTGGTAATGGGGGCTAATTATAATAAATCTTAGTCAGCCTCTAAATTAATTCCTTATCAGAGCTAGGGTATAGGGGGCATAACAAACTTCCATTGAAGAGTATATTTGGTTTGTGTAGCATTGGTGAAAGTTTGTTAGATTAGAAGAGAACTATATAGATCGGCTACAGGTAATGGATTCCTTATTATTTTGTAAAGGCCGTAGTAATCTTAAATAATGTACTATGAAACGTAAACTCAACAAAAACCTTCTATTCATTGCAGCCGGGCTTTGCTTAATATCTAGTGCATTTTTGATTTCTCAATATACTCACCTTCATGACTCGCTAAAAGGGATGTTATATGGCGTTTCTATGGTAGTAATTTTGTTTCCATTTATTCGTATTAAAAGAATTAACGGCTAATAGCCTCAATAAATCATCTAAGCTAACCTGCTTATTATCGTCTCACCGCTGTTTTTGATATCTTTCAACAGTTAGATAAAAGGCTTTTGTGCTTTGCTATAAGTGAAGTAACAGATGAGTTTTGAGATATTACTTGACACATCAAGTAATCGTAAATCTTGAAATCACCGACAAGCACTGCCTTATATGTCATTCATACAATTTTAAGGCTTATTTTGAGCTATCTATTAAAAAATGAATAACCATTAAGTACACTCATACCATATAAATCACGTGTGTGGAGTGATAGAATTTTTAACTTTGTAGTTAGAGGTAGAAATTTTCAATAATTGGGTTTCCAAGAGGTTATGTGCCATCCTGTTGAATCAAATTAAGAAGAATAAAGAATGCGAAAAATACTGATAATAATAGGATGTGTGATCACATTTTTAATAGTGTTAGTGATGAGTAACCCTGCCATAGTCTTTGGTCTAGCACCATGGAAATCTCAAAAAATCATTTATAGGCACCGTCTGGATCAGCAACATAGGATAGAGTTTCAGATGCAGGATGTGGGAGCCTTAGGCTATAACAGAAGAATCGTGGAGATTAAGCCCTTTTTATTCTTTCATTTAACAGAAGAAATTGATACTAGTAATATTGATAAGAATGAATGGCTCCAAGTGGACGAGGAAATTAATGAGATAGAGTTTAAAGGAGCGTGAACTTATGAATAGACTATGTCGTCGCTTTGCCTCTGCCTAAGATGGGCAACACACATGAATAAGGTGGCACGCCCAAGTTAATGGTAGTAAACAGGTTTTGAATTAAGAAAATTTAAAAGCTTATTTTCTAAATTATGGCTTTCTTAATTTGGTCATAGAATACGTTCTTAATACAGGTTCTCCCGCTTTGCTTTTTACTTGTTCTTCCTTTTGCAGAGTTTGTATCATTTGTAAGTCAGTGATGCTTACCAGCTCTTCCAGGTCTTTGGGATCATAAAGTCTGAATTTTTCACCTACAAAAGGAAGGTTTTTCATAAAATCTTTATTCGCATAAGTCAGTATACAAATGCCACCTGGCTTTAAAGTCCTTTCAATTTCCTGCATCAGTTTTTCTCGATTAGCCCAGAAGTATATCGTATTTACGCTAAAAGTTCTATTAAAGGAATTGTCAGGAAAAGGGATATTTATACCATCATATAGGTTGAACTCAGCCTCCTGGTTCTGGTTATTGTTTTTAGCCTCGTGCATCATGGTTTCTGATATTTCTAAGCCAAAATATTTCATGTACTTACCTGCATTCAGTACTTCATCCAAATGACCACAGTTGCCATGACCGAGCTCTAAAACCTGGTGTCCGTTTTGAAGTTCTAGAAATTCAATGGTGTTTAAGGTCATCCCGATATTGCTTTCATTCATATTTTTACCTACTTCAGTGCCCATTTCACCACTGGGGCAGCTGAGTTGTTTTTCTAGTTCTTCTATCTGCTCTTTAGTTAATTGTTTATCCATAAATGTAAGGTTATAGTCAATAGATGCATGCCAAACATACCAAAATACCTTTGATATGTTAATCTATGATATTTTAAATTTATTAACTCAGAAAATCAGTTAATAGTATAGCCCATGCTGAATAATCACTGATTCCCGTGATTTAATTGAGTAGGGAATAATATAGCTTTGAGGCATCAACAATAGGGAATATAACACCCTTTTAACTGAAAAAATCTATGAAAGAGCTTGATAAGAATATCCATGATCATGTTACCATACTATGTGAAGAAGGTGATGAGTTGGCAGAGCAGGAGGATCTAAAAGGAGCTTTAGCCAAATACTGGGAAGCCTTTGATCATCTGCCTGAGCCACAAACCCTTTGGGAGGCTACCACATGGGTACTTACAGCCATTGGAGATGCTAACTTTTCAGGAGGTGATTATAAAGCTGGAGTGGATAATTTAAGTTATGCCATGCATTGTCCGAAAGCTATTGGTAATCCGTTTATCCACCTGAGGTTGGGGCAGTGTCAGCTGGAGCAAGGTAATGAAAAAAGAGCCGCAGAAGAGCTAACCAGGGCTTATGCCATCGCTGGATCAGAAATTTTTGAAGATGATGACCCTAAATATTTTGAGTTTTTAAAGTCTAAAATTGACATGTAATATCGGTTTTGCAGTCCATTATTCTTTTGAACATGGTAAGGTTATAGTGAATATTTTTATTTTTAAAATCCTTTTCCTACCTTGCAGACATCACTTTGGGGGTGCCAATACGCTGGCTGAGAAATACCCTTAGAACCTGATCCCGGTAATGCGGGCGCAGGGAAAAGTAGCGAACACACAAATCTATATTGAATTGCTATCTGGTAATTCATCCTCGTTATTCATCTCTGAAGTGCATATTTCTATTAAAAAAAGATTTTATGGACTTCACTATCAACGACCAACCATTTTCTGTAGATCAAGATTCCCTCACCTTAGAAGAGGTATTAGCTCTTAAAGGGTTTGAAAATTTGCAAGGAGTAGCCGTGGCTGTTAATCAGCAGGTGGTGCCACGTACTGCCTGGAAGAAAAAGTCTATAAAATCTCATGATCAATTATTAATCATCACCGCTACACAGGGCGGCTAAACCCATTGAGTTATGAGAGGAATAGACAAAACTCCAGAGATGGAGTGCATTACCCGAGATCCATTTCCCAAGTCAAAGAAGATTTATGTGCCGGGCAAAATCCATGATATACAAGTGGCCATGCGCGAAATCTATTTGAGTGATACCAGTTTGAAGTTTAACCCGGAAGCCCCGGTAGAGAAAAACCCTCCGGTTACGGTGTATGACACTAGCGGTCCTTACACAGATCCTAATGTGGAAATTGATGTAAAAAAGGGCTTGCCTAAGCTTCGCGAGGCATGGATTAACCAAAGAAACGACACTGAGGTGCTTACAGGAATCTCCTCTGCTTATGGCAATCAGCGTTTGAATGATGCCTCCCTTGATGATTTACGTTTTGCCTATCTGGAAAACCCCAGAAAGGCTAAAAAAGGCCAAAATGTAACCCAACTGCATTATGCCAGAAAAGGGATTATCACCCCTGAAATGGAGTACATTGCCATAAGGGAAAATCAAAAAATTGAAGAGTGGAATCATCTGAATGTTCAGCATGAAGGCCAGAGTTTTGGAGCTAACACGCCTAAGGGGCTCATTACCCCTGAGTTTGTAAGAGATGAAGTAGCCAAGGGCAGGGCTATTATACCCGCTAATATCAATCACCCGGAAGCAGAGCCTATGATTATAGGTAGAAATTTCCTGGTGAAAATCAATGCTAATATTGGTAATTCTGTGGTCACTTCCAGTATTGAGGAAGAGGTAGAAAAGGCAGTGTGGGCTTGCCATTGGGGTGCTGATACTATAATGGATCTTTCTACAGGTAAAAATATCCATGAGACAAGAGAGTGGATATTGCGTAATTCGCCGGTGCCTATTGGTACAGTGCCTATTTATCAGGCCTTGGAAAAGGTAAATGGCAAAGCAGAAGACCTTACCTGGGAAATATTTAGAGATACGCTAATAGAGCAGGCAGAGCAGGGGGTAGATTACTTCACCATTCATGCTGGGGTAAGACTTAAATATGTACCGCTTACCGCGAAAAGAGTGACCGGAATAGTTTCTCGTGGGGGATCTATTATGGCCAAATGGTGTTTGGCGCATCATAAAGAGAGCTTTTTGTATACTCATTTTGAGGAGATTTGCGAAATAATGAAGGCCTATGACGTGTCCTTTTCATTAGGAGATGGTCTGCGTCCAGGTTCTTTGGCCGATGCCAATGACAGGGCTCAGTTTGCTGAACTAGAAACTCTGGGTGAGCTCACCAAAATAGCCTGGAAGCACGATGTGCAGGTGATGATAGAAGGCCCCGGACATGTGCCTATGCATATGATTAAGGAGAATATGGAGAAGCAATTAGAGGCTTGTGATGAAGCTCCTTTTTATACTTTAGGGCCACTTACTACGGACATTGCACCAGGTTATGATCATATCACTTCGGGTATTGGGGCGGCTATGATTGGCTGGTATGGTTGTGCCATGCTGTGCTATGTTACGCCAAAAGAGCACCTGGGATTGCCTAATAAAAAGGATGTAAAAGATGGGGTGATCACCTATAAAATAGCCGCTCATGCAGCAGACCTGGCCAAAGGACATCCCGGAGCCCAATATAGAGATAATGCTTTGAGTAAAGCTCGCTTCGAGTTCCGCTGGGAAGATCAGTTCAACTTATCTCTAGACCCAGATACGGCTAGCCAGTTTCATGATGAAACCCTACCGGCTGAAGGAGCCAAAGTAGCTCACTTCTGCAGTATGTGTGGTCCTAACTTCTGCTCTATGAAAATTACGCAAGATGTACGTGATTTTGCTAAAGAGAATAACCTTACTGATGAAAGTGCCATTGAAAAGGGTATGGAAGAAAAGGCCTCTGAGTTTAAACAGCAAGGCAGTAATATTTACCTAGAGCAATAGTTTATGCAGGTCGTGATCATCACCCATGAGCGTAACTGTGAAGGAGAAATAGATACGGTAAAGCAAATACTGGATCAAGGACTTCACCTGCATATCAGAAAACCTCATTACTCAGATTCGGAGTTGAGTAACTACTTAGAACAATTACCAAAAGAGTGCAGAAATCAGGTTGTATTGCACGGTAACGTTCAATTAGCGGAAGCTTTCCAATTGGGAGGCTTCCACTTAAAAAGTACACAAGAGCATAAACTGGCAAGTAACTGGAGTGGTAGCCTGTCGAGGTCCTTTCATACTTGGAAAGCATTGAAAAGCTATCAATGGCCGCTGAGTTATGCGTTTTTGAGTCCTGTTTTTAATAGTATTTCTAAGCAGAACTATAAAGCTCAGTTTGATCATGAGCAGCTCAAAGAGGAATTGACTAAAGATAGTAATATTCCTGTGCTGGCTTTGGGAGGTGTTACGGTAGATCTTTTGGGGACTGTAGTAGAGATGGGATTTGCAGGCGCCGCACTGCTAGGAGAGGTGTGGACGAAGCCCACGGTGAAAGAAAGACTGCAGATCATCCATCAAATTAAAGAATATGCTTGAGGGCGGCTTAGCTGCAACCCAAAGCTGGATGTATGAAATGCAGCAAGTAGCTAAAAAGGCCTTTGAGCAAAATTATTAATTGAAATGATAGACCGATTACATTATATATCGCAAGAAGGAGCGCATGGTGAGAACCATGTACAGATGATAGAACGAGCCTGTAAAGCAAGGGTGAGTTGGGTGCAGCTTCGCATCAAAGAAGCTTCTGAGGCTTATATACTAGAGCAGGCTGAGCAGGCTGCTGAAATATGTAAAAAATATGGAGCCAAACTCATTATCAATGATCATCCGCATATAGCTATGCAAGTAAAAGCCGATGGTGTGCACCTCGGGCAGCAAGACGCGGACCCGCTGGAGGCAAGGAGGCTTTTAGGAGATGACTTTATCATAGGAGGTACGGCAAACACTTGGGAGCATGTAGAAGGCTTAATTAAAAAAGGGGTGAATTACATTGGTTTGGGGCCTTTTCGCTTTACCGCCACCAAAGAAAAGCTGAGTCCTATACTTGGGTTAGAGGGGTATGAGCAAATAATTAAACGCATGCGTCTATTGCCCTTGCAGGTTCCTGTAATCGCTATAGGAGGTTTGTCTTTGGAAGATGTGCCATCGCTAAGGTCACTTGGGGTACATGGTGTGGCAGTGGCCTCGCTGATTAATAAGTCTGAAGAGCCTACCAATATCATCAAAAAATTAAAAATTGCATTAAATGAAGAATTTGAAAATAGCTAATAAATTATTTAACTCGCGTCTTATTCTGGGATCAGGAAAGTTTAGTAACCCCGGTTTAATGAGCGCAGCTATTACAGCTTCCGCTACTGAGTTGGTAACGGTGGCATTGAAAAGAGTGAATTTAGGGTCAGAGCAAGATGATATGCTTGAGGCTGTAGGATCAGTAGATCTTTTGCCCAATACCTCTGGCGTACGTACAGCCAGGGAGGCTGTATTTGCCGCAGAAATGGCAAGAGAAGCCTTGGGAACTAACTGGCTTAAGCTGGAGATCCATCCTGATCCGAAGTATTTACTACCTGATCCGGTGGAAACCCTCATGGCCACAATTGAGCTTGCGAAGAAAGGTTTTGTAGTAATGCCGTATGTTCATGCAGATCCGGTTTTGTGTAAACGGCTGGAAGAAGCCGGAGCGGCATGTGTAATGCCTCTCGGAGCACCGATTGGCAGTAATAAGGGGTTGAAAACGCTTGATTTTTTACAAATTATTATAGAACAAAGTCAGGTACCAGTGGTAGTAGATGCGGGCATTGGGGCTCCTTCTCATGCTGCCCAAGCCATGGAAATGGGAGCTGATGCGGTATTGGTAAACACAGCCATTGCCGTATCTGGAGATCCTGAGAAAATGGCTCAGGCCTTTAAAATGGCAGTGGAAGCAGGCAGAATGGCTTATGAATCTAAGCTGGGAGCCATTGCCGATCAGGCACAAGCCAGTAGCCCATTAACTTCTTTTATCGATGCCTAGTTTTAAAGATGTATTTGAAAAATACGATTGGGAGGCTTTAAAAGCGGATATCTATAATAAAAAGGCCGCTGATGTAGAACGTGCTTTGGCCAAAACCAACCGTGATCTGGAAGATTTTAAGGCGCTAATATCTCCTGCTGCTGATAATTATCTGGAAGAAATGGCCAGGCAAAGTAAACAGGATACCTTGCAGCGTTTTGGCAATACCATACAGATGTATGCTCCGTTATATCTCTCTAATGAATGCCAAAATATATGTACTTATTGTGGCTTTAGTTTGGGTAATAAGCTGCCTCGAAAAACACTTAATCCTATTGAAATTGATAAGGAAGTAGAAGCCATAAAAAAAATGGGATTTGAGCATGTGCTGTTAGTAACGGGCGAAGCCAATAAAATGGTGGGAGTGCCTTATTTTAAAAAGGTACTTGAGCAAATTCGTACTCAGTTTGCTAACGTAAGTATGGAGGTGCAGCCTTTAGATGAAGCGGATTATCATGAGTTAATTCCCTACGGATTACACGCTGTATTAGTCTATCAGGAAACGTATCATCAGGCTGATTATGCCAAGCATCACCCAAAAGGGAAGAAATCAAATTTTTTATATCGATTGGAAACGCCTGACCGACTAGGCAGGGCAGGGGTGCATAAAATGGGGCTGGGAGTGCTCATAGGTTTGGAAGACTGGCGCGTAGACAGCTTTTTTGTAGCCTTGCACCTCAGGTATTTAGAGCAGACTTACTGGCGCACCAAGTATAGTATCTCCTTTCCTAGACTCAGGCCTTTTTCCGGTGGACTTGAGCCTAAAGTGGAAATGACTGATAGGCAGCTGGTACAGCAGATTACCGCTTACCGTTTATTGAATAAGGATGTAGAGCTTTCATTATCAACTCGAGAGGCCATGAAATTTAGAGATCATGTTTTTCAGCTGGGCATTACTTCTATGAGTGCCGGCTCTAAAACTAATCCAGGAGGCTATGCAGTGGCTCCAGAGTCGTTAGAACAGTTTGAGATTTCAGACGAACGCTCACCACAAGAAATAGCTCAATTAATCAAATCAAAAGGCTATGAGCCTGTTTGGAAGGACTGGGATACCGCATTAGAATATGTTACTAAGTAAAGCAGAAGAAAATCAATATAGCAGGCAGCTAATCCTTAAGGGATTTGGTGCAGAAAAGCAGGAGGCCTTAAAAGCGGCCAGGGTACTGGTGATAGGTGCCGGTGGTTTGGGCTGTCCTGCGCTCTTGTATCTGGCTGCTGCAGGCGTCGGCACTTTGGGCATAATAGATGGAGATGTAGTGGAAATCTCCAACCTGCATAGGCAAGTACTGTACACACATGATGATATTGGTGAAAATAAGGCCGAATGTGCTGCCAAGAGGTTGCAAGCCAATAATCCTTTTATAGACGTAACCGTTTATAAAGAAGCTTTGGATAATAGTAATGCCCTGGAAATTATTACTCATTATGATTTGGTAATAGATGGTACTGATAATTTCCATACACGCTATTTAATTAATGATGCTTGCGTAATACTCAGTAGGCCTTTTGTTTATGGTGCTATTGCTCAGTTTGAAGGACAAGTAAGTGTTTTTAATTATAAAAATGGTCCGACTTACCGTTGCCTGTTCCCCGAACCACCACTTCCTGGTACAGTAGCTTCTTGTTCAGAAGCAGGGGTGATTGGTGTATTCCCGGGTCTCATAGGTACCTATCAGGCTATGGAAGCTATTAAAATGATAACAGGTTTAGGTAAGGTTAGGGCAGGTAGTTTATTGGTGATCAATACTTTGGAAAATACACAATACACCTTGAAAATATCGCTTAATGCAGCTAATAAAAATATAATTGAGTTATCTGATTATGAGTGGTTTTGTGGGGTAGGGCAGGTGCCGGAGATGTCAGTGGATGAGGTAAAAAAGAAGCAGTTAAAAGATCAATTTACTTTGCTTGACGTGCGCGAACCTCACGAAGTGGAGGCCTATAATATAGGGGGTCTTTTTATACCTCTCTCAGAGTTGACAGATCATTATGATCGTATTCCTGATCAGGAAATAGTGGTAGTGTGCCAGTCAGGAATCAGGAGTGCGAGAGCGGTAAATATTTTAAAGCAAAAGGGTTTTACAGCTGTTTATAGCTTGGCTGGCGGACTAAACGCCTGGAAAAATAGCTAGTCGCACTTTTTATACTTTTGTTCCCAAGTTTCTAATTGTTTGAAGATGGGTAATAACTCCAGCCCTTTGGCGGATAAGCTGTACTCCACCCTGGGAGGAACCTCTTTATGCTCCTCTCGTAAAAGTATACCATCAGCTACTAGCTCTTTTAGCTGTTCAGTAAGCACTTTGCGAGAAATAATGTGGATGAGAGCGGCAATGCTACCAAAACGTAATGTCTTTTTGCCTATAGCACAAATTATTATAGGTTTCCATTTGGTGCCTAGTGAGTTCATGGCATCTGCCAGTGAGCAATTACATTCCGCCAGTTTTTTTCGCGTCATAGCTATTAGTTACAAAAAGGTTACCACTTTCTTTATGATATTGGTTACGAAATATAACCAATAATAGTTTCTTTTCGTAACTAAAATTATTGACATGAAAAGAAAATTGAAGATATGAATTTAGAATCTTTATTCGAACCATTCTCATATAGAGGATTATCGTTAAAAAACAGGTTTGTTATGGCTCCTATGACTCGTACTAAGTCACCTCAGGGTGTACCTACTGATCAGGTAGCTGATTACTACTCCCGTCGTGCTGCTTCAGACTTAGGCCTCATTCTCACCGAAGGTACTGTAATAGACAGACCCTCATCTAAAAATCACCCTGACATCCCTAATTTTTATGGCGAAGCGCTTAATAGCTGGGAGAAAGTGGTGCAAGATGTACATGCTAACGGTGGAAAGATAGCACCTCAGATATGGCACGTGGGAAATACCACTATTCCAGACGTTACCATGCCTGACCCTATGGAAGGCCCGGAAACCATGAGTGTAGAAGATATAGAAGATGCTATTCAGAAGTTTGCTGAGTCTGCCGCTGCAGCCAAGAGGTTGGGTTTCGATACGCTGGAGCTGCACGGTGCACATGGTTACCTGATAGATCAGTTTTTCTGGCCAGGCACTAATAATCGTACCGATGAGTATGGAGGAGACACCATTGCTAAACGAAATAAGTTTGCTATAGAAGTAATAAAAGCGGTGCGTGCAGCGGTAGGTAAGGATATGGTGATCATTTTAAGGCTTTCTCAGTGGAAGCAGCAGGATTTTTCTGTGAAGATAGCACAAAACCCTACAGAAATGGAGCAGTGGCTACAGCCATTGGCCGATGCAGGGGTAGACATCTTCCATTGTTCTCAGAGGCGTTTTTGGGAGCCAGAGTTTGAAGATTCTGATCTTAACTTTGCTGGATGGGCTAAGAAGATTACCGGTCAACCCACCATTACTGTAGGTAGTGTAGGCCTTAGTGGAGATTTCTTAGGCAGTTTTGCAGGCCAAGGAGCAGAGAAAAATAATAACCTAGACGAGCTGGTGAGAAGGTATGATAGAGGAGATTTTGATTTAATAGCCGTAGGAAGAGCCATTTTACAGGATTTTGAGTGGGTGAAAAAAGTGAAGGAAGGAAAGCTTGATGAGCTGAAAGAATTTTCACCAGAAAGCCTTGGTGTATATTATTAAAATCCAGACGTGTTTTGTGTAAAGTGAAGAGCTGCCCGAGAGGGCGGCTTTTTTTGTGCCCTCATGCAAGGATATGGAAATAGGCTAAAATATCTATTTATACATTTCCTTCTACTTCAATGCAGGCTAACTCCTATAATCTAGCCTTTGAAGCAGGATATATTTAGTGATACATCTATTCATTGGTTTAAGTAAAGCTTTTCATACAGCTGTTTGCTTGGTTAATCTACTGCCTACATTCCATAGCTTGTGTTCCTTACTTTTTTGCAATCGAGCAAAAAAGTAACAAAAAAATCTTTCTTGCTGTGAGGTCTTCCGCCCACAGGTGCATTTCATATAAATGAATTGCCACTAAGGACTTGATAATAGCCTGTTTTCCAAACCTCTTTCACCTCACGATGGTACAGCAAGATAATACCACTACCGAGTCACGCTGAACACGTCTAGACGGTAAATATTTCTTTCGAAACCTTCCTGTCAAAGACCCGGTATGGATTTGCAACAAAAAACTGGACAATAAATTAAGCACATTTAGATTGGTTTTGTTTAT
>NZ_JAESIY010000019.1 GCF_016757215.1 Fulvivirga sediminis | reverse complement strand
CTTTAGTAAATTTAATCAAAAACAGCTTAACTTAATGTCCAGTCAAAGATAGCAGGTCCAGATAGAATTTTCAGTTAACTCGCTCGCTCTATAATTCCTTGTTTAAAGGACTCCAATAATCTCCATTCAATGATCTAAGATGATAAATATTCGTTATTTGTAGTAAATGAATTAAACTATGAGTAAGACACAAATACAGAAGTTAGAATTATTAGAGTGGATGGCTTCATTACAGGATAAATCTGTAATTGCAGAGTTGGTCAAGTGGAAGGAGGAACACCAGCGTGCGACTTTAGAGCAATATAATGCCGAAATAGAAGAGGCGGATGCGCAGATAGAGGCGGGTGATTACTTGTCGCATCATGATGCCGTGAAAAAGATCGGCTCATGGAAAGAAAATAATATGGAACAAAAGGCCTGTTGACTTTTTACAAAAGGCTTTGAAAAGGATAAGTGTAGAATCTTACCAGATGGCTGAGCGTGTAGAAGATGGTATTTTGTCTGCCTTGCTCAAGGCCAAAGAAACCCTGAACGTTACCCAAAAGACAGGTTTAAGCAAGATAATAATGGCTCTTTTAGGGCTTTTGAAAGTTATAGTTATCGGGTAGCTTACAAGTTTACCGAGAAAGAAATTAGAGTTTTACGTATCAGGCATGTAAAACAAGAGCTTTGTCTTATTGATAATTCTTTTTAGAAATACTTCCAGTCTAACATTATTTTATGCCCTCTTCTTACCATTTAATGCGGATTTATTGATTCTGAATGAAAACATAGTACCGATCCTCCACCACGACTCAATGTGACTCAGTAGTAGTTTCGTCTTGCTGTAGCGCCATGAAGTGAAATAAGATAGAAAACATGCTTTCCTCGAGTTCTTAGTGGCAGTTCATGGCAGTGAAATGGTTCAGTTAACAAAAGACCTCAGAGATACTGTCTTAATCTACCCCTTGCCCATCTACCTCTAAAAAATTAGCTTAGCAATTTAACTATTGAATGATAAAAGAATGCTGGATAAATTTTTTATAGAGAAATTAACCAAGAAAGGGAAAATAGCCTATTGGCTTATTCAATTAGGTCTTGATGTGGTTTTTATACTTTCACTGATATTTATTTTTGGCTATGATTCAGATGATCTTTTTCGTGATCGTTATTATGTATTGATACTGGGAGTGCTGGTGGCCATGTTCATTTCGGGTGGCATTTGTTTGGCCTTTTGGAAGAAGGAGGAGGAGTCTGATAATGAGGAAGCGTAATCTAACCCATCATTGATAACAGAATTTTATAAAATTTAACAGGAGTTCCGAGCATTCAGAACTCCTGTTAAAATAATAATTAGGATACGCTAAAACTTTTTTCTGCGAGTATATTGCCATCAGTATCTAGTGCGGTGAATTGATATTCGCCAGGTATTAATTCCTCCTCTGTTTCAAAGAACCAGCCTAAGAAAATATTCGAATTGCTATAGCCATTCTGTTGCCAGCCCGATGTCTGGTATTTTATTTCTTTCGTTTCAGGGTCTATAGTCGGATGTTTTACCTTAACATCATGCACCAGTACTTTTGGAGCATTTTCGGGGTCAGTAGCTGTAAATCGGAATCCAAAGTACATGCCTACTTCCGCATTAATTTCCGTAGTTTGGTTAGTACATTCTGGCTCAGTGGCAGTTTTATTGGTAGAGCCAATTTCAGGATCAGTATTGCCTCCCATTACATACACGCCATAGTCTACTATGTGGAAGGCCGTATTAGTATCAGGCTTGAGCTTATATCTTTCTATAAGCATCTGCACATGATCCTTGAGTTTTAAGGATTCGCTGTTGGCAAGGCTCAGTATAAAAGCATGATAACCAGGTAGGTGAACTAATGACGAAAGTAGAGGTAACTGCGTGGCTATTTTCTCTTCTAATACATAAGACCTGATGTCAGTTCTTTTGGCCAGATTGTTAATGAACGAGATGTTATTTTCACTGACCAGTTTTTTGAAAATGGCCTTTCTATCAACGTTCATGCTCATTAGCATATCAAAATAGGCGCTATCCTGAATGCCCAAATCCATTTGCAGGTGCTTATATGAAATCATGCCGAGCATACGGAAGGTAGCCATCTGCAGTTGAAACTTGGTTTTAAGGATCAGCTCAGAAATAGTTATGTCGTAATAATTTTTCATCCCATTGAGGAACCAATAGTTATTGATACCATGCCTGATGAATTTTTCCGCCTGCTCCTGAGGTGTAAATCCCATTAAATAACCCAAGGCTTGCCTAAGCACATGTGCAGAAAAGTCTAAGTTTGAAAACTCAATCAGCTCCTCATAGTTAGCTTGTGGGCAAGAGGTGTCTATTATGATCAGTTTAGTACGCGCCTGGTGTACGTTTTCTGCATTAAAACCTTTTTGGATAAGCCATAATAAGTCTTTTCCATACACAGGAACGAGCTTATCACCCTGTTTTTGTAAAACAAGATGTCCCCATTCTTTTAGGTTGATTACCTGTTCAGCATGGTTTTCATCTGCCAGGTGTTCAGGCTTGCTTATCTCTATTTCGTTAAGGATTTGATGGACCAAATCTGGGTGTCCTCCCCATTTATCCCATTCTATATACTCAAAATAAATGCTCTCAGATTGAAGCCTGTTTTTAAAGTAAATAGCCGGGTGCTCTACCACAAATTCCTTTTTGAGCTGCCTGGAGATAAGGTCGGTCAGTAGGTTATCATAGTTTCTGGTAAAATCATCTTCAGGAAATGCTCTTGCTGCATCATTGAGCACTTTAAGCTGTGTGTCTCTGGGAAGAAGTTGTACTCCTTCATCAAGAGCTTTGCGTTGTTCTTGAATGGTGGAGGCTAGAAAGTGATTACTAGGGGCTGGTTTTTTCCTATCTACCCATTCGGTGAGCAAAAGTTTATAGTGATCATTTCTGTTAGGGTCAGCATCACCAGCATATTCATCTATTAAATAGCCCCAATAGCCAGCATCAGAAAGCCCTTGTGGCGTAAAGAGCTCGAGCATATTAAGCATATTGCCCGAATGATCGAGGCGATATTCATGCGTTTTATAAGCTTTAGATAACAAGTTAACAACCCTTACCGGGGCCAGATGAAAGGCTAGCTTTAATAATCTACCTAAGGCATCAGTACACGCTAACTCTTCATGTTGCGCTCCAATGTGGGCTGTATAAAGTAGCTTTTGCGTTTTATCAGAGAAGTTTCTCAGCCATTCTATATTTTTTTGTTTTCCCGAAATCTCATGATCGTCATATTTCAGGTGCTTCTTTATGGATTCAAAAGCCGCTTTTTCACTTGCCTTTAATGATAACTTTTTGCCATTTTGAATATAAACACCTGTTTTAATATAATCAGAAAAGGCGCTCATAACAGGGATAAGTGCTCGCGCTTCCTTTTTGTGACTTTCGGTGAGCGTGTTAGGCTTATCAGACTGTAGCATATCTATGATATACTGCTGAGGGAACTCAGTGTCATGATATAAGTCACTTATAATAGCATCTACTGTGTACTTATTGAGGTAATCAGCCGCTGCACTCACCATATTGGTGCTTTCTGTATTTTCAGATTCACGGTGTATGATATAGGCAGCTATTACTGATACTTCTTCAGTACCAAATTGCTGTGTAGAAGTATAGTTGTCATCATCATCTTCATTAAAGGGCGCAGGAGCTACGAACAGCGTTTCGGGCAATTTCTCATTGGCCTCTTTGCGGTTGTCTCTAATCAACTTATAGCATTCGTGCAGAAATTCTTGAGTAACTGTACTTTTACGGCTAACAAATGAGTTGAGCTTGGTTTCTAATTCAACTAGCCAATCTGTAGCATATCTGGTTTCGTATTCTTCTTTGCTGCAAATTTTCCGATCGAAAACAAGACAATCTTTAACTGTAGGAGGAAATGGCGCTTTGCCATTAAGGTGAAAAATGACCTCTATTAACCGAAGCAGAATAGCATGACATTCTTCTGCTTCAATGCCATTTTGAGAGCACCATTTTTTGTAACGCTTTATAAGTGGATTGAATAGAAAATCCAGATCAGTCCACATGCTGCTTAGAGAATAGCCTACTTCTTCAAAATCTTCTAAAATGTCAAAGCTAGCCTCTTCTGCGCGTTGAAAAATGTCTCTATGCTTAATGGCTTTTAAGATCGAAGGATCTGTGCCTTCTTCTATATAAGACCATAAAGAATCTCCATAAGCAAAACCTTTTTTAATGAAAGTTTCCCATTTTGTAAGTGGCTGTTCAGGTTTTGAAACTTCCTTCTTGCCTTGTCTGCCTGCTTGCGGAGGCTCTGACGTGGATACGATCGGTTTGCCTAGTCGTTCTTCTACATAAGCTTTGAGCTCCGCGATCTCTTCCTCGGCAGATTTATTTACCAGCTTTTGTGTTAGGTATTCATCTATGTCAAAATCATCATCCCAGGAGTCATAAGGATAATGGAGCATCATCATTTCCTGCACCATATGCTCTATGGGGTTGGTAATGACGTACCTGATATCATCAGTATGTTGTAAGAACGACTGATTTTGGAAGCGTTCAACTAACAAATCTTTAAAAAGCTGATAGTTGCTTTCTTTTTCTCTAAAGAAACTAATGAGATCGAAATGACTGCCAATGGCGTCTTCTGGAACTTGTCCATTATAAACATCATATCCTAGCATGTATGACCGAGCCATACTATTGTCACAATAACAGAATGCCTTGAGTGTATCTTCAGTAATACCTAATGGTCTGGCCCAGTTGTCTAGCTCAAATAGTGGCTCCACCATGTGCTCATCATCCCAGTAAGGGATAAGAAAGCCTGCCATAAGATAGCCGTATTTAGGATATAAAGTAGCTGTAAGTTTTAGTGGAGAAATTGCGAAGGGAGATTCTACGGTAATCCACATTTCAGCGGAGTCGTTAATGAGTCTTGAGAAATCAACGAATTTTTCGCAGGTTTTCTTTATGGCTTCTTCAAGCTCAGGGTGCATTAAGGCACAAGCAAAAAACAACGTTTCTGTAAGTGTATTCTTGGTTAGATCTTCTTTTTCTTCCTCTTCGCAAGGGTATATAGCCTCATCCAGAAACTTCATAATCAACGGATGATCTTTAAAAAAGCTTAAAGGTATGGCCTCCACTTCTGGTTTAAATACCACCACACAATAGTCTGAACTAAATGCCTTTTCTGATTCTACCAGCTCACCATAAGTGGTGAGCCCGTCTCTCATAGAAGTGACGTCATTGGGAGAATAATGAATGATGTATTTAGGAGTCTTTTCTTCAAAAGCCATTTATATATCAGTTATAGTGTTTTACCATGTCCCTTACTTTTCTGGAAGGGTCATTTTCAAAGTCTTTTAAAAGGGCTTTTTCACCCGCTTCAGCCAGTGTGGTAACCAATTGCATCCTGTGTTTTAGTCCTGTCTTGCCTAGGAATGGAGCTATTTTCCCTTCTTTGGCTAATGATATAATCACCTCATTATACTCGTCATTTGCTTCTTCTCTGAGGAGGAATGCAATCCAGTTTTCGAGATTAATGTCCAGCTCGCTCACCTTGTCTATGAGCATTTTTCTCATGCCAGCTTTGTATCCATCTATCTCATCACCGTATTGCTCAGGAGATAAAGAGAGCATTTCTTCCATGTCGAGTTCTTCTTCTCTTACTAGCTGGTGCGTATAAGCAGGGAATAGTTCATACTCCAGAATAGAATATCCATCGGCACTATGGTTTACTAATAAAGTGATCAGTCGGTCTTGCCTTTCTTTTTCAATCCACCAGATGAAGGATGCCACAGAATACTGGCTTATTCTTTCTGAAGGCTCTATTTGCCAATCTCTCTCATCAATTTTTTCCTCAAAGGCCTTTGCAACTATTGCATAATCCAGTTCACCATTCATGTATTGCATGATTTGGTTGGCAAGAGCTTCTGCATCTACAGCTTCTTCTTCTTTAGCATTAAACTCTACAAATATTTTTAAGGCGCGGAGCAAGTCATGATCCTGAGAAAAAGGGAAACGAGGATTGCGCAAGGCCAGGTCACGGTAATACCTGATTTTAGAGCTCTCATTTATATAAGAAAGGCCTTTGTCTAAAGCAATAGCCAGATTTTTACGGTAGGCGCCAATCATGCCTGGGTTTTCCTCATCTATTTCATCATATAAGTCTAGCCAGAAGAGGTATTTATCTACCACGCAAGGTTCTAATATAGAGTGAGTGCTTTGTGCCTGAGACATTTGGAAAGCAGCCACCTGTTCTCTTGGAACCTTTGCCTTTTCTAATTCATTAAATATGCGCTCCTCTTGAGTGCGATCTTCTATTCTGGTGGTAGAATAATCACTAGAATAGATTTTAGTAACGAGCCTGAGGACTCTTTGAGGAGCCAGTGCTACCATCAGTTTCCATATTCTGTCAGCCTGTATTCTTAATGGTGGCGGGAAAAATCTCATCCAATAGCAGCATAATAGTACATGCTGGTAAGCATCTTTATAGAAGAATAAAGCATAACTAGGTTGGTGTTCTGAGTACTTGTTCAGCGTAATGCTGCCTCTATAGCACTCTTCACGGTACAGGTACTTTTTTAATAAGTCAAGGATGGTGTCCTGGTTAGCCTTTGGCATCATAGGAGCGGTGAAGTAGTCCGCTATCAGTTCCCATTCTTCATCAGACATTGCCTTTTTGTCTATCTGTTTTTTTAGCTTTTTAAGTGCGCTTTCCCAGGGTCCTTTTCCTATCAGGGTTACCAGATTTTGAGAGTATTCATCAAAAACCATAGCCTCTCTGTCTTTATTGAGCAGATAGGCAGCTAGTGTTTGTGTGCTGAGTGAGTCAGATTTCCAGTTAGAGCAATCATACATTTCACGGCCACCTTTTTCTAAGGTGCGGTTCACCATTTTAAATGCGTCATGGTCTAGCTCTTCACTGGCGGGCGCAAAAGCGTCTTCAGAAAGCTTCCATACTTTTTTCTTAGGTGCTTTTTTACTATAACGCTTGTAAAAATCCTCTTCAGAAATGATATGGTAATCCTCTTCATCAGCTATGATATTTCGCATTTCACTGGATATCTCTTTTAAACCCATTAATCTGTAAAACACATCGAGAACGCGGAGGAACTTTTCGTTTTTGGCTAATTTGTCTGATTTTTCATTGCCAGCACCTGGAGTGACATTTATTTTTAATTTGAGTCCGTTGCTAGTGATCTGTTCGTCTTCATCATCATCTTCTTCCTGTATATCCAAATCGAATATAATGTTAGAGAGGATGTCATAAAGTTCTTCGTTGATTTGCTCAGGGCCGAAAGGAGGAAAAGCGGAATAGGTTATTTGATAATAGAAGTTGAGCGCGTGTTGCTCAGCTATGGCTACCATATTCGTCTTAGGGATTTGGCTAAGGATCTCTACATTATCGCCTTCTTCAATATAATCCCATATTGCTTCACCATTAGGTAAGGCTAAAATAAACTCTTTAAGATCTCTGGTGCCATCACCTCGGTATACATCTCTGTTATAAAAGTTTTCTCTATCTATATTTACCTGAGTGCGCTCATCATACTTCATTAAAGGGGCATTAATGGCCTTTTTGATCTCTAATTGCAGGTCCATCGCTTCGTTTTCCAGCGTGTCTGTAATGAAGTGCTGTTGTAAAATGGGGCTTTGATCTTCATCTTCACCATAATACTCGTTGTTGCGGTTGTGGTTGAAGAGAGAAATATATAGCCCAAGTACCGGATTTTCTTCTTCAATAACTGTATTTTCTGAGTAGCAAAGCATCGGTTGGGCTTCAAAGCGCTCTTTTATAGCTTGCTTAAACCAGGTGTATTCTTCAGGGTTTTCTTTTAAGAAATCTCCCAAAGCAGGATTGGGTTTTATGTCGGAATCCATGAAAACTTCATAAGGCTCAAGCATATGATGTCTGAAGTGGTCATTATCACACCATATGAAAGCTTTAATCAGGTCTCTGGTCCAGCCATATTTTTTTAATAAAGAGAATAAATAATCTTCATAACCGGTGGCATGCTCCAAATCCCAGTAAGGTATAAAGTATGACCCGAGCAGGTAAGCATATTCAGGATGCTGAACAGCTAGTAAAAATAAGGCTTCTGCGCCAAACACACGCATGTCATCTACCCATACCTCATCAGTGTCATTAACCCTGCGGATAGCGGCCACCATGGCTTCTGCTGTTTTTACTACGTCAGGCAGAATTTCTTCATGCTCTAGTGCTAAAGCAAAAAATATAGGTTCGGAGAGATAAATCTCTTTATTATCTTCAATGGGTTCTTCAGTATAGAAATCCTCGTTTCCATAAGATAGAGCCTCTTTTAAAACCTCTCTATTTTTAGGGTCACTGGTTTGCAGGCGTCTTTCTCCATCTTCGGTTTTAGCCTTAAATTCAACATCAAAAGTTGAGCTTCTAAAGGCCTGTTTAGTGTTAAGTATTTCCTGATATGTATTGAGAGCCTCCTGAATAGAGCTAGCAGAGCCTAGCTCAAAGGTGATGATTTTGCTTTTGTCAAATTGATTCATTTTTTACTGTTGCTGAGAGTAATGTACTCGGTTTTGTTAGTTTTTTAGAACTCATATTTATAGAATAATTATGCATACCCTGCCGCTGATAATGGGGGCGGATACTTCCTGTATTTATTCTGAAAAAGAGTGAAATGGTTTGCTGAAGTTATTCCCTAAAGGGGCTAGCTGATTTCTTATTTTGGTTTCATTTACAATAGTTTGAAGTTTTTAGCCTTTACTGTGTTATAGGTTGAGGGTCAAAGGTTTATTCTCCTTCTTTCTATTTAAATTACAATGCCTTTTCTTGAAAAAAAGTGAAAGGTTTATAAGTTAAAAAAATGCTTCTGCTGAAATCAGATATAGAAGCAAAGCAAAATTAATGACCAATCATTAATAGGCCAAGATTACGATTAATTTTAAATATGAAATGAGGTAAATAGTAGTTAGTAGCGGTAAAATATAAGTTTCAATAGTGAAATCATTTCATATGTTTGTTAAAACTTTATGAAAGCGAAATATTATGAGGGACTATCTTGAAGGATTGAATATTCTCACTGATGCGGAGATAGAATGGCTTTACAAGCAAGGTGTAAAAAAGGAAATAAAGAAAGGTGAATTTTTTATACGTCAGGGGGCTGTGAGTGATGAGGTGGCATTTGTGAATTCAGGAATTTTCAGGTCTTTTTATTATTCTAGTGGGGCGGAGGATGTCACCTATTGCCTTCTCTTTGAGAACTCTTTTGTTACGGCCTATTCATCATTTATTACACAGGAAAAGACTCAGGAAAATATTCAGGCACTAACAGATGCAGAAGTGATTGTTTTTCGAAGAACTCTATTCAATGAGCTTGAATCAACAGGGGGAAACTGGTTGAGATTGTTGAAGTATTTTGCTGAAGCCGAGTTTGTGCGCATGGAAAAGAGATTTTTTCTGTTTCAGAAAGAAAGCGCCGAAAAGCGCTATGAAGATCTTATTAATAATCATGCTGAGTTTTTGCAGTTGGTACCTCTTAACTACTTGGCTTCTTATTTGGGTATTACTCAAAGGCATTTGAGCAGAATTAGAAAGGCTATGACGAATTAGACATATGTCCTTTCTGAAGTAATTTTGGAGGCCTTCTTTTGCATAAAAAAGATGAAGAAGATACTTATTATTAACGGCCATCCAGATGCGGAGAGCTTTAATTTTGCCTTGTCTAAGGCTTATGCAATAGGAGCAAAAGAGGCCGGAGCTGAGGTGAAGGTGCTTAATATTGGTGCACTGAATTTCAACCCTAATTTACAATATGGATACAGAAAGCGTATGGATCTGGAGCCAGATTTGGTGAGCGCTATTGAAGATATTCATTGGGCTGATCATCTGGTGTGGGTGTTTCCTGTATGGTGGAGTGGGTACCCTGCCATAATGAAAGGATTTATAGATCGAACATTTCTTCCCGGTATTACTTATGAAAATGTCGCAGGTAAGCCATTGCCAAAAAAATTATTGAAAGGAAAAACTGGGCATATGATTATCACCTCAGATACTCCTGCCTGGTATGATTATCTCTATATGAAGAGACCTACTATTAATCAGTTTAAAAAGGGCGTATTGCAATTTTGTGGAGTCGGTCCTGTTAAAGTTACCCGTTTCTCAGTAGTAAAAGGGTCCTCTTCTGAGCAAAGGGCCAAATGGGTGAAGCAAGTAGCTGAACATGGACAGAAATTAAGGTAGTCTGGCAACGAGCTGCTCGGGCAACATCCGTAAAATGTGATATATGGCTTTCCATTTGTAACCAGGCACTATAATGAACTTTTTATTGGCTTTCACCACTGCGCGGGCTATAAATTCTGGCTCAAGCATTAGAGATTCTGTAAGGTCTAAGCCCTCTGTCATTTTACTGCGGATGTAGCCGGCTACTATTACGTTCACCTTGATTTTTCTAGGGAAAAGGTATTGACGCATGCCTGCGAAATATTGAGTGAAGGCGGCTTTGGTGCTGCCGTAGATGAAATTGCTCTTTCTTCCACGTACGCCAGAAAGAGATGATAGGCCGATAATTTGTTCAAGACGATTATTGGTTTCATCCATACATATAATATTGAGGATAGAGACAGCTCCTGCATAGTGTACTTTCATCATTTGGAAGGCACCATCAAAATCTCTTAAGGCCTCTTCATTGTCTTTTAAATAGCCGGCAGCATAAACTACTATGTGAGGTTTAGCGGGCAGCCTGTCATAAAATTGCTTATGACTGTCAAAATCAGTAGCATCAAATTTTAGAATCTTTACCTTTTCAGTTGGTAAGTCATTAGTCGCTACGTACTCTCTGAGCTGATCGATATTTCTTGATGCCGCTATTATAGTATAGTTTTTCTCCTGAATATATATTTTCAGGGCTTCTTTGGCTACATCAGAGTTGGCTCCAAGAATGAGCACTACTTTATTCTCGGTCATTAATAAGCAATTTTGATCGCAATATAGTCACTTAAGTATTGCTTATGAAACAGAGTGGGCTTACTCTGGTTTAGAGCAGCCCACATAATTATTAGTTAATATGAGGTTCATCTGCGCTTGGGCCGTAACTTCCAGGTATTGGAATATTTAATAACCTGAGGTACATACCAAGCTGTGCGCGATGATGCACTATTTGACAAAAGGTATGGCGTATCATTTCATATTTAGTACCCTTGAATAGAATGGTGTCACCGTTTCTTAAAGTCCAGGTTTCTTCAAGTTGATTCAACTTAGCTTTTGTTAAGCCTACTAGCCCTTCATTTAATGATTTTTCATAGAAATTCATTAACTCAGCATTGCTTTTAATTTCTTTCGGCACATATTCACTTTCTTTAAAATTGAGTTCCTCTGTAGTTAGTATCATAGGTACCCAAGATGGTAACTCGGCAATGTGAGTGGCTAAATATCTCATAGACATGTTTTTTTCATGTGGCTTGTAATCCAATTGTTCATCTGGAGTACGTTCCAACATTTTTTTTGTGGTCACTGCTTCTTGTTCCATTTCAGTTAATAGTAACTGCATTAAGTCCATAGTTTTCGTTGATTTTAATTTTATAATTCAAAGAAAGTAGCCCATGGTGACAACCCTATGTCAGTAGAGATTTTAAGTATTGAAAAAAATAAAAAAAGGTTTATCAAAAGTGCTCTCACTCCTAATAAACCCTATTTTTTCAGTTGTTAATTGTTGTTTTAAATGTGATTTATTTCAACCACGCCTTCATCATCCATAAAGTTTTTTCTTGCTCATCAATAAATCCTGTCATCAAATCTTCCGTAGCGTCGTCTCCGGCTTCTGCGGCTAGCTCTTTAATTTCTCTTTCATAGCTCACTATGTTATTAAGATCCTCAATAATTCCAGACACGGCTCCTTCTCCATCATGAACATCTTTCTTGGCTTTGATAGTGGCAGTAGCAATGTAGTCATCAAAAGCATGTAAAGGTTTTCCTTCAATAGTTAGTATCCTCTCCGCGATGGTGTCTATCTTTTGTGCTGAATCAAGGTACAATTCTTCGAATTTTGCGTGCAACTGGAAAAAGTGTTTACCTTGTATATTCCAGTGAAAGCCTCTTAGGTTTTGGTAATAGATTTGGTAATTAGCAAGCAATGCATTCAGTTTGTCAATAATTTCTTTATTCTTCATAGTCTTGGTCTTTTAGTTTGTGTCTACTGCAAATAACGATAATACAGCGGCTTTGGATTCCTGATTTTTATCAATAATACTTATTAAATCATAGAGTTTAATGATAGAGATGATAAGGGAAAACCGCTATTTCTGTAATAAAACACCAATCTGTTTACTATCTTTGGTTTAATAATGGAAAACGAACAAATATCAGCTTTTGGAGAGGTGTTGATATTCCTCATAGGTGGTTGTGTTTTTGTGCTGGGAGGCCTTTTTAGCTCCAAGCTAATACATCCTCACAGACCCAATGCTCAGAAATTAGAGTCTTATGAAAGTGGTGAGCAGCCAATAGGTTCTGGGTGGAGTCGTTTTAATATAAGATTTTATGTGGTAGCGTTGCTTTTTTTGCTTTTTGAAGTGGAAATAGTATTTGTTTTTCCATGGGCTACCGTATTTGGGAATGCTGATTATATAGAAGCTACTGATGGTCTTTGGGGCTGGTTTTCAATAATAGAAATGTTTGTTTTTATATTTATTCTGGCGCTGGGTCTTGCCTATGCCTGGGTAAAGGGCTATCTGGAATGGCCAAAGGCAAATGTTACTCCTTCTGACTTTAAGTCTCCTGTACCTCAAGGCTTATATGATAATATAAATAAGAAGTACCAATCCACTAAAAGCTGATAATAGATAGAAAATATGGGATTACTGGATAAGCAATTTAATAGTGGGGGTGTAATTATAACTAAGGTAGATGACTTGCTAAATTGGGCACGGTTATCTTCCATGTTTCCCATGACTTTTGGTTTGGCTTGTTGCGCTATTGAGTTTATGACCACCGGTGCGGCAGCTTATGATATGGAGCGCTTTGGCATGGCGCCTAGGGCTTCTCCCAGGCAGGCTGATGTGATGATCGTTTCTGGTACAGTAACTTTTAAAATGGCTGACAGGATTCGCAGGCTCTATGAGCAGATGTCGGAACCTAGATATGTAGTTTCTATGGGGTCATGCTCTAATTGTGGTGGGCCTTATTGGGAGCACGGCTATCATGTGGTAAAAGGAGTGGACCGAATTATACCTGTAGATGTGTATGTGCCTGGCTGTCCCCCAAGACCAGAAGCGCTAATTGGTGGCTTTATGAAGCTCCATGAGAAAATAAAAAATGAAACATTGATGGCTCCTACAGCCTTGGAAGAATTAATGGATAAGGAGGCAGATGCAGTTTGAAGATATTATAGCTAAGCTCCGAGAGGAGCACGGTGAAGAGATAATAGTGGAGGTGAATGAAGAGGCATCTCCTAAAATGATCACGGTTAAGTCTGAGGATCTACTGCAGGTTAGTGAGGTCTTATATAAGAATGAAAGCCTGTTTTTTGATATGCTTTCTTGTATTACTGGCGTAGATAATGGCCCGGAAATGAATACGATGGAAGTGATATATAACTTCTATTCTATTCCATTTGAGCATTCATTAATGCTTAAAATTATCTTACCAAGAGAAAATCCTGCGGCTCCTTCTTTAGTAAATATATGGAAAACAGCCGATTGGCATGAGCGAGAAACGTATGATTTACTAGGAATTCATTTTGATGGTCATCCGGATTTGCGAAGGCTATTGATGCCTGCAGACTGGGAGGGGCATCCATTAAGAAAAGACTATAAGAATCTGGAGTATTACAGAGGAATAAAAGTAGAATATTAAACGAGTGGCTAACCAAGTACAATATCAATATAAGGATGATAATCTCCTGAAATCAGAACCCAATAAATATAAAGAGGGTGATCTGAAGAGTGAGGAGATGATAGTGAACCTGGGGCCGCAGCACCCGTCTACGCACGGAGTACTTCGCATGGAGGTAATTACAGACGGGGAAATTATTAAAGATGTGGTGCCTCACCTGGGGTATTTGCATAGATGTTTCGAAAAACACGCAGAATCCTTACCCTATAATCAGACTGTGCCGTTTGTAGATAGGCTTGATTATCTGGCCGCCATGAACTCAGAGCACGCCTGGGCGCTTGGAGTTGAAAAGATGCTGGGTATAACAGATCAAATACCTAAGCGTGTAGAATATATCCGGGTATTGGTGGCTGAGCTCAACCGTATGGCTTCTCATTTTGTGGCTATTGGTACATATGCTATGGATATTGGTGCTTTCACTCCCTTTTTGTGGATGATGAGAGATAGGGAGCATATTATAAGACTGTTAGAGTGGGCTAGTGGTGCCAGAATGCTTTATAACTATATTTGGGTAGGGGGTGTTTTTTATGATCTACCCGTAGGTTTTGAGGAAAGATGTAAGCAATTTGTTGATTACTTCCGTCCAAAGCTAGATGAGCTCAAACGCCTAATTATTGATAATAAAATATTTGTAGAGAGAACGGCTAATGTGGGTGTTTTGCCGTTAGATCTGGCTATAAATTACGGCGTGACCGGCCCCATGCTTAGGGGATCTGGTTTAAGGTATGATTTACGTAAGGTTGATGCCTATTCTGTATATCCTGAAATAGACTTTGAGGTTCCTGTAGGAGAAGGTCTAATGGGGACTAAAGGTGATTGCTGGGATAGAACCTATGTGAGGGTGCTAGAGGTGAAAGAGTCTTTAAAGATTATTGAGCAATGTGTGGAGAAATTAACTGGAGAGCATAAACGAACACCTGATTTTGATCCTCATGCTTTGGTGCCTAAAAAAATAAGGCCAAAAGCGCAAGAGGTGTATGCTAGAGCAGAAAGTCCGAAAGGTGAGCTCGGTTTCTATTTCAGAGCTAATGGTAAAAGTGATGTTCCTTATCGCTGTAAAGCGCGCTCTTGTTGTTTTGTAAACCTTTCTATTATATCTGAGTTATCAAGAGGAAGTCTTATAGCTGATTTTATAGCTATACTAGGCTCTATAGATATAGTTTTAGGAGAAGTAGATAGGTAATACATAGAATAATTGTTCATGTGTGCCTATTGCTATAAAGCGTTTACACATGAAAATAATAAGTGCTGCACAAACACAACAAGTAGATCAATATACTATTGAAAACGAGCCCATTAAATCTATCGATTTGATGGAGAGAGCCTCCTCGGCATTTGTGGATTGGTTTACAGGTAAATATGATCCTAAGCTTTCGGTAGCCGTAGTTTGCGGTACAGGAAATAATGGAGGCGATGGTTTGGCAATAGCACGTATGCTTCATGAGAGACATTATAAGATCACTGTTTTTGTAGTTCGAAAATCTGATAGTGCATCTGAAGACTTTACTGAAAATGAGCGTAGGCTGGCTGATTTGATATCAATCAATACTATTGCTGATGAAGTAAATGTGCCTGAATTTCATGCTTGTCAGATAATCATTGATGCTATGTTTGGTTCTGGCTTAAGTCGTCCTGTAGAGGGAGTTTTTGCCAATGTGATCACAAGCATGAATCAAGCTAAGGGGGAGATAGTTTCTGTAGATATTGCTTCAGGATTATTCGCTGATGAGCATTCTGCATCAGGTGCTATCGTTGAGCCTGATTATACTATTTCTTTTCAGTTGCCTAAGTTGGCGTTTATGTTTCCTGAAAATGCTAAATATGTAGGTGAGTGGATCGTTAGAGATATTGGCCTTTCTTCCAAGGGAATAGAGCAGCAAAATACATCTTATTACTATCTCAATGCGGATTTTGTTAAATCATTCATAAAAAAGCGGGCTAAGTTTTCCCATAAAGGGAATAATGGGCGAGCGTTGATCATGGCAGGTAGCTATGGTAAAATGGGGGCGGCAGTCCTCTCAGCCATAGCCGCATTGCGGTCAGGAGTGGGCTTGCTAACCATGTATATTCCATCATGTGGATATCAAATAATGCAGTCTGTAGTACCAGAAGCTATGGCTCAGGTAGATGAAGGCGGACGTTTTCTTACAAGCTATGCAGAAGAGTCTAAATATGATGTAATAGGCATTGGGCCGGGAATAGGCAAAGAGCAAGAAACCGTATTTAGTGTTATGCAGGCCATTCAATCTTTCGATAAGCCATTGGTGGTAGATGCTGATGGTTTAAACATAATAGCAGACCATAAGGAAATATTGGATACCCTGCCTGAGAATTCTATTCTTACTCCACATCCAAAGGAGTTTGAGCGTTTAGCCGGAAAGTGGAATAATGATTTTGAACGGCTTGAAATGCAAAAGAAGTTTTCACAGGCTCATGGTGTTATCCTTATTCTTAAAGGAGCTCATACTTCTGTTTCGACTCCTCAAGGTGAGGTGTTTTTCAATAGTACTGGTAATTCAGGTATGGCTACGGGTGGTATGGGTGATGTGCTTACGGGAGTAGTAACTTCAATGTTAGCCCAAGGCTATGAACCAGCGGAAGCCGCATTTTTAGCTGTGTTTTTTCATGGATTAGCCGCAGATATAATAGCTGAAAATCAGGGGATTGTTGGAATTAAAGCATCTGATGTCGCGGATTCACTACCTGCTGCTTTTAAAATTTTTCATTAAAAAATGAACATTTTTTTAAAACTTTCGTATCTTATGAGAGATACTATAACGATTGCGAATTAACAATATTGTAAATGGAGAAGATGGTTCAATTTTTGCTGGCTTTACAATGAATAGAAACGACAGCTTATGAAAAAAACATTACTGCTTACTATACTTACACTATCCATTGCATTATTATCGCAATTTGCCTTTGCTCAGAAAGGTGAAGTAAGACGTTTCGATAACGCTTCTATAGAAAATACAACCAATATTGTAAAGCTTTTCCCAAATCCAACCATAGATTATCTTAATATCAAAATTGAGAATTCAGAATTAAAACACGCCACATTTACAGTACATAATATTATTGGTAATGTAGTGGAGGTAAAGGTGGAAGAGGTGGAAGAAAATAGATACAGAGTAAAAGTAGATAACCTTTCTCCGGGGTATTACTTTTTAGCTATAAGAGATGAAAAAGGTCACTTTAAAGAAACTTATAAGTTTCTTAAACGGCAGTGACTGACTGAAAAAACATAGGAAAAGCCCGGTTATGAAAATAGCCGGGTTTTTTTATAGCTGGGGTATTTTATGTAATATTTACGTTTAATAATGATAGTAATATTCTATGATGAACATAATTTAACATTAGTTAGGTTTGTAAGAATTAACTGAAAAACGAAAATAAATGTAAAGTAATAATGATTAAATTATACATAATTAATTACAACCTAAATTCATTAATTATGTACAAAAATCTAAACTTCAAATTATCAAGGTTAAAACGTCAATTTACCTTATCAGTCATTTTTTTATGGGTGAGCACAGTGGCATTTGCTCAAAGAAGCAATTTTACCCAATATGAGAATTCCGGTCCTTATCCCGTTGAAATTATTCGAAATGAAGGATCTCTTTTCTCTGGATTTGATATTTACAAGCCTAGGAACTTAGGGAGTTCTGGGGAGCTACACCCCATACTAACCTGGGGTAATGGAACAGGGGCCACTCCTATAACCTATAATGGCCTGTTGAGGCATATGGCCTCTTGGGGCTATGTGGTTATAGCTGCAGATGATCGTAATGTAGGTAGTGGAGATGAGATGGTGGAGGGTATAGATTACATGTTGGCGGAAAATGCAGATCCTGGAAGTGAGTACTATCAAAAGTTAAACACCCAGGCGATTGGGGCTTTTGGTCACTCTCAAGGTGGTGCTGGTACCATCAATACCGCTAAGCAAGATTCTCGAGTTACATCTATAGCTCCGCTAGCTCCAGCTACTTTTACTTTTCCATTCTTTTATTCTACCGAAGATGTTAATTGCCCTATGTTTATAATGGTAGGAGCAATAGATGCATTGGCTAATCCTCTGGCTGTGTTTTCTACTTCATTTATGAGTTCTTCCACTACAGCGCTTTATGGCTCTTTAGAGGGAAATGGTCATTTTTCTTGGGTAGGCAGTGCTGGTTCTTTTCGTAAGTATGTTACGGCTTGGTTTGAGGCTACCTTGAAAAAAGACCCAGATGCAGAAGCGCTGTTTTTCTCAGATTCTGCTCCTATTTTTAATGATAATAGCTGGAGAACTATAACTTCCAGATTTTTGGATGATTATGATGCTTCACAAATGCCTATGGCTATAGAGGAAGAGCCTGCTGAATTTGTGACTACTAGCTTTTATCCTAACCCTTTAACAGATAAGAGTAGCTTAGAATATTTTGCCAATGAGTCTGCTGATGTGAAACTTACCATTATAGATGAAAGTGGTAATGTGCTTCATAGTCTGAGTGAAGTGGCGGACCATGAAGGTAAACAGCATAAAGATCTCTTGGTTACTGATTTTCCTGGACCTGGAACATATTACTTTATTTTGGAAGTAGAAGGAATGAAAGAGGTTAAGAGGATAAAGGTAGATTATTAATATTAAGGTATTTAATATTTGAATTAAGTCTAATTATTGAAATGAAATTGCCTTTAATACGATTAAATGGCTGATTTTAGTTCTAAGATTAAACTGATTCGAGATTCTGTGGATTTCAGAAAACAAAATATTATTTTGTTTTCTGAAATCCTTTTACGATACTTGCATTCGTAAACGAAAAAGAAATGAGAATATACACACAACATATCAATCGCATGGAGCCCACAAAATATGGGTTATGCATAGATTTATGCAGGTGTAGGTTCGGTAGATATTAATTTATTATAGATATAAATTAAAACCCGGGCCTATAAAGTCTGGGTTTTTTTATGCGATAAATATTTCAGCTTATGATTGAAAACAGAATATTATTTGGTTTTGATGTTTTGCTTAAGGGGAGAGGTGTGTCTTTTTCAGATTACCGTGCTGATCAAAGTTGGAATGATGAAAATATAAATTTCAGGATATGGAATAGGTGATATTCTTTTGAGAAGATCATTAAACCCCGTCCTGAATAGGTCGGGGTTTTTTTATGCCCTAATGAAAATAAAAGGATGATAAATCTATCCTGTAGGTAAACCAGGGGAGAGGCAAAACTGGTGTCTCCTCAAAAACATAGGAGAGTGGTTAAAGACCACAAGCAGTACTCCGTTTGTGCTGTGATGTTTGAAAAAGCTCCTTTGGAATAGCGGTTTACCTGATTTGGGAGCACGCCAAAGTTGGAGAGTTGGGCCTGACTGTAAATCAGGTGCTTCGGCTGAGTAGGTTCGAATCCTGCTGCTCCCACAAATTGCCGAATGGTCTAATGGGTAGGACATCAGAGTTTGGTTCTGACAGTAGAGGTTCGAGTCCTTTTTTGGCAACATTTAAAATCTTTTACCTAATGGTAAGAGCACGAGGAAAGTGGCTGCAATAAGACTAAGGTGAGTGTTTCTGTATGACACCACAGTATTCTTCGGAATATACTGCTTATTGTGAGTTTCTGTTTCTTCATCACTCTGTGTACGAAGGTTCGACTCCTTCCTTTGACGATATAGTCATTGTAGTTCAGCGGTTAGGACAGCAGGTTGCATGTAGCGGGTTCGATTCCTGTTATTATATCCTAGATGAGGGTATGTCGCTCAGTGGTAGAGCACCAAGCTTTTAACTTGGTTTTAATTTGGGCTCAAAATCCAGATTGGAGAGTAAGTCAAACTCTTTAAAATTTGACACCATTGAAAATGATCAAAGGCCGCCTTTGTGAATCTCTTTGAGGTTTACTCAAAAAAATAGGCTAAGGCCCTGATGAATGAGGATATCGCATGGTTCATTTTCAAATGCTTCTTTAGTAATGAAGTTCTGAAGAGCTAGGTGCATTTAGAATGCTAAAGTGTAAAACTGCATTACCCGGATACATAAATATGTGAACGCGGTGTGGTAGCAATGAGGCGCTCGAAGTGTAGATGGTTTGGGGGAGCTAAAAATAAAGAGTCATTTGAAATGCTGTGCTTAATCATAAATCCGCATTGGCTTATGGTAAGCTTTTGACATTTTCTTTAACCGAAAATTATTGGACCAATGATGATAAATGAAGTTTTGACTTAAAAAAGAAATGATCATGTTTAGAATAAAGATCAATCCCGGTGTGGTGGGATTAGTATTCCGGAATGGCGATTACAAAAGAGTAATTACCGAAGGAAAGCATTGGGTCAGTCCATTAGATAGATTGGTCCGATATGATAGAAGTAAGTCCTTTCCGTGGCCAATAGATTTGAATATCCTGTTGAGAGATGATGAGTTAAAGTCCTTACTAGAAGTGGTGGATGTGAAGGATGATCAAATTGTATTGCAATATACCAATGGAAACCTCAACAGTGTACTTACTCCGGGGCGATATGCTTACTGGAAAGGAGTAACCGATTGGGAATTTAAAACCATGGATTTGAGCAAAGTAGATATTACCGAAGACATAAATATGTTGGTGGTAAATAGGCGAGAGCTCGTTCCTTTTGTGAGGGTGTGCAAAGTGGAATCCTTTGAAAAAGGTGTACTTTTTATTGATAACAAAAAGGAGAAGATTCTAGGACCCGGAGAATATTACTTCTGGAAAAATGCCCAAAACGTAACAGTTTCAAAGGTAGACTTAAGGCAGGTACAGTTGGAGATTACTGGGCAGGAGATCCTAACCAGTGATAAGGCTGCTTTGAGAATCAATTTTATGATTCAGTATAAGGTAGTGGATATTCAAAAAGCTGTAATTGACAATAAAGATTACGAAAGGCAACTGTACGCCATGGTCCAACTGGCTCTTAGAGAGTATGTCGGCACTTTTTCTTTAGATGAACTGCTAGAGAAAAAGGAGGAGATAGGTGATTATGTGAAGAATGCTCTTAAAGAAAAAGTGGTGGCTTTAGGTGTGAAAATCAACGATGCTGGAGTGAAAGATGTGATACTGCCTGGTGATGTAAAGAGTATTATGAATCAGGTGCTGGTAGCGCAAAAGCAAGCTCAGGCTAATGTGATAACCCGTAGGGAAGAAACAGCTTCTACCAGGAGTTTGCTCAACACAGCTAAGTTGATGGAAGACAACGAAATGTTGTATAAGCTAAAGGAAATGGAGTATGTAGAAAAAATTGCGGATAAAATCGGAGAGATTACTGTGGCAGGAAACGGCCAGGTGATTGATCAATTGAGAAGCATTTTTACTCCTGCTAAATAATATGAGGCCTGTATTTTAATATTAAACACGATACGGCCTCTTAATTTTCTGAAATTATGAACATTTATGATCAATATATTGAAGATTTAATACCATTTGCAGAAGATGCTATTTATGAAGGTGATTACCATCTGGCTCATAAGCTGCTAATGAGTGGGTTAACGGATGAGCCGGGATACCCTAAGTTACACTATACTATGGGGTGGATGTATCACTACTATCAGGTGAATGAGGCTATGGCAGAGCGACACTATCAGTTGGCCATTTATTTCGATGCTTCTTATGTAGAAGCTTATGAAAACCTAGCTGACTTATACTGGGCAAAGCGTAAATATCAGCCATTAACCCAGCTCATGCTAAAAGCAGAGAAATGTGAAGAAATAGACAAGGATTACGTTTATAGCGTGTTAGGTAAAATAGCAGAAACGCAATGTGAATACAGAAAAGCGATAGGCTATTATCGTAAAGCTTTAATGAGTTCGGTAGATAATCATACTACCAAGGAGTTAAAGCAAGATATTAAAAGAACAAGAATTAAGAAATTTAAAAATAATTGGAAATGGCAACGACAAAGTTGACAGGGAAAGAACTGAAGCAAATTGGCTATCCGGAAGGAAGAGCCATAGGTGAAGCCCAAAAAGCAATGGAGGCCGGATATAAAGGTAAAAGCAAAAAATTTAAGCTGGAGCTTTTAGAGAAAGTAGTTCAAAATCCGGCACTTTACCTTAAGCATGATCAGTTAGGATCAATCGCTAAATGTTTGATTATAAAAGAGGAGGCAGAAACAGTAGAGCAGTTAAATACCAAAAGGATACCTTATAATACTTATGGTGCTGAAGGGATTGAGCCTGGTGCGGTAAACCAAATGGAAATAGCCATGAAGCTTCCGGTAACTCACTCAGGAGCATTGATGGCTGATGCTCATCAGGGATATGGTTTACCTATTGGCGGGGTGCTGGCTACTAAAAATGCTGTGATTCCTTATGGTGTAGGGGTAGATATCGGGTGTAGAATGTGTATGACCTTATATGATATGCCAGCTGTATTTGAGTATGAGAGCCTGAGTTATTATAAAAAGCTATTGAATGATAATAGCAAATTTGGGAATGCTGTTTTTAAAAGGCCCAAAGGACATGATGTGCTCGATAGAGCGGAATTTGGAGAAATCAATATCCTTAAGTCTTTAAAGGACAGGGCTTATGCGCAGATAGGAACTAGTGGTGGAGGTAATCACTTTGTAGAGTTTGGTGTGGCTGAGATTGTAGATGCTGAAAATGAATATGGTTTGCCGAGAGGTAAATATTTGGCGGTGTTGTCTCACTCGGGTTCAAGGGGTTTGGGAGCTAATATCGCCAGGCATTACACTAAGTTGGCCATGGATAAATGTAGACTGCCGGCTGAAGCTAAACATTTGGCTTGGTTAGATCTTGATACTGAAGATGGGCAAGAGTACTGGCTGGCAATGAATCTGGCAGGTGATTATGCTTCTGCATGTCATCATCAAATCCATGAGAGAATGGCCATTTCGCTAGGTGAGCAACCGCTAGCTATGATTGAAAACCATCATAACTTCGCTTGGAAAGAGCAAGATGCTGAAGGTAATGAGATTATTGTTCACCGTAAAGGAGCTACTCCTGCGGGTAAAGGAGTGATGGGAATCATACCCGGATCTATGACTTCTCCCGGTTTTATTGTGAGAGGAAAAGGAGAGCATGCTGCTATCAATTCTGCATCTCACGGGGCAGGCAGGGTTATGTCTAGAAGAAAGGCCAAAGAGATGATTACCAGAGATGAGGTGAAAAGTCACCTGGAGCATGCGGGTGTTCATGTAATCGGTTCGGGTGTAGATGAAGCTCCGATGGTATATAAAGATATCCATCAGGTGATGGCCGCTCAGCAGGATTTGGTAGAGGTAGTGGGGACCTTCACGCCTAAAGTGGTGAGGATGTGTGGAGACGAAAGGTTTGCAAAAGTGGACTCATGATTTTCTTTAAAGGAATAATTTTCCTTTTTTGGGAATTTATTGAATAATAAAAGCCTCTTTTTGATCAAATTGACGAAAAATAGAAATGGCACATCAATTGATTTAAACTTAATAGGTTTAGGTTGATTAATAGGGCTGTATTGTTTAGAGTTGGTTTAACGATACAGTCATGGCCGCCCTCTGGTAAAGGGCGGCTTTTTTTATGCTTAAAATTCTGGAAGTTAAAGTAGGGAGTGGTACTGTTCTTAGATTTTCTTACTGTAGTATTCATAATCTCCCTAAGTCGGAATTAGGAATATGTATAATTGAAGCAATATGAAAAAATCAATATTAAAACTATATAGATTACGAGCTGCTGGGTGTGAGGGGCTTTTAAGTCCAGAGTTTAGATTATTTTCCAACTCACAGAAAACTATAAATCATAAAATCCCCTTTTTTATTGAAATTAAAGGCATTTAAGCAATGGCATATCAATTGACTTAGGCTTATCAGGTTTAGGTTGATTAAAGTGCTGTATGGTTTGTGGTTGGTTTGGCCATACAGTCCAAGTCGCTCTCTGGTAAAGAGCGACTTTTTTTATGTCATTTAGATTGTGCTATGGCTTCCCAGTTTTTTTAGTTAAAGTCAACTTTCCATTTAACAAAACTAAATTCCTTTTTGTGGACGCTCTTTTATTATTAAATCCCTTTTTCACTGAAATTAAAGGCATTTGAGCGATGGCATATCAATTGACTTAAGCTTATCAGGTTTAGGTTGATTAAAATGCTGTATGGTTTGTGGTTGGTTTGGCCATACAGTCCAAGTCGCTCTCTGGTAAAGAGCGACTTTTTTTGTTGATACTGTTCGAAATTAAGGGTAGTTCGAGTGAACGGTACATTGTCTTGTTTTAATTCTTCCAAATAATGAAAGAATATTCTCTTTTCTGGAATGAAATTAATTAGGAACCTCTTCAAACGCGGTAATTAGGCCTAAAAATTAGTGGCATGCCAATTGAAATGAATGAATCAGGTTTAGGTTGATTAGTTAAAAAGCTGTACAGTTAAAGTTGGTTACTGTACTATACAGCAACAAAAGTCGCTCTCTGGTAAAGGGCGACTTTTTTTGTTTATACTGTTTGAAATTAAGGATAGTTCGAGTGAGCGGTACATTGTCTTGTTTTAATTCTTCCAATTAATGAAAGAATATTCTCTTTTCTGGAATTAAATTAATTAGGAACCTCTTCAAACGCGGTAATTAGGCCTAAAAATTAGTGGCATGCCAATTGAAATGAATGAATCAGGTTTAGGTTGATTAGTTAAAGAGCTGTACAGTTAAAGTTGGTTACTATGCTATACAGCAGCAAAAGTCGCTCTCTGGTAAAGGGCGACTTTTTTTATTTGTGCTATTAAAAAAAAGGAGGTCGAAACCTCCTTTATATAATTGATTAAAATTCTGCGTTATCTGGTGTTCTTGGAAATGGAATTACATCTCTAATGTTACCCATTCCAGTAACAAAAAGAATTAATCTTTCGAAGCCTAATCCGAAGCCGCTATGAGGGGCTGATCCGAACTTTCTTAGATCTAAATACCACCAAAGGTCTTTTTCTGGTATGCCTAGCTCGTCTACTCTGGCTTTTAATACATCATAACGTTCCTCTCTCTGAGAGCCTCCTATGATCTCTCCTATTCCAGGGAAGAGTACGTCCATGGCAGCTACCGTTTTGTCGTCATTATTTTGTCGCATGTAAAATGCTTTAATGTCTTTAGGGTAGTTGTATAGAATTACAGGTTTTTCAAAATGCTTCTCTACCAAAAAGCGCTCATGTTCTGATTGTAAATCGGCTCCCCACTCTTCTATTAAGTATTGGAACTTCTTCTTTTTGTTAGGTTTAGAGTTTTTTAAGATATCTATGGCCTCAGTGTAAGTAACGCGCTCAAACTCATTGTCAGCCACAAACTGTAATCTCTCTAAAAGGCTCATGCTGCTTCTTTCGTTCTGAGGCTTTCCTTTTTCTTCGTCCAGAGCTCTTTGGTTTAAAAACTCAAGGTCATCCTTACAGTTTTCCAGGGCATATTTCACTAGGTATTTAACAAATTCCTCTGCTAAATCCATGTTGTCATTAATATCATAAAAGGCCATTTCAGGCTCTATCATCCAAAACTCAGCCAGGTGGCGTGAGGTGTTTGAATTCTCAGCTCTGAAAGTAGGTCCGAAAGTGTAAATCTCAGACATGCCCATGGCCGCCGTTTCTCCTTCTAGCTGGCCAGACACAGTGAGGTTGGTCTCTTTTCCGAAGAAATCTTCTTTGTTATTTATAGTTCCATCTTCATTTTTAGGAGGGTTAGTTAAGTCTAAAGTAGTTACACGAAACATTTCTCCAGCACCTTCAGCGTCAGATCCTGTAATGATAGGTGTATGCACATTATAAAAACCTTTTTGGTTAAAGAAGTTGTGCACAGCAAAAATCATAGCATGACGTACTCTATAAATTGCGCTGAAAGTGTTTGTCCTTACCCTTAGGTGAGCTATTTCTCGCAAAAATTCCAGCGAGTGTTTTTTTGGTTGCAAAGGATATTTCTCAGGGTCAGCGTCTCCTAATATTTCCAGAGATTCTACTATCACTTCTACGGTTTGGCCTTTGCCTAAAGATTCTTTCAATTCACCTGTTACAGATACACAAGCACCAGTGGTTACACGCTTAAGCAATTGCTCGTCCATAGCTTCGAAATCCACCACGGCCTGCATGTTATTAATTGTGGATCCGTCATTTATGGCTATAAATCGATTACTACGGAAGGTTCTTACCCAACCTTTTACATTGACTTTTTTTCCGACAACGGGAGCATCCATTAGCTCCTTAATTTTGATTCTTTTTAGATCTTCCACAACTAATATTTAATTGATTTGTTAATGCTTACTAGAGCCTTAAATAGATCGGCAAAAAAACGATAATTTAGGCTTTTAGTCAAAGAATCATAGAAATATAATAACTTTGATGTAAATTTATTCAGAGCAAGATTTAAGTAAAATCACAGGATGCAGAAGCTTGGTTTAACCCAAAGTTTACAACAGAAATTATCTCCGCAGCAAATACAATTTATTAAGCTGTTGCAGATCCCTACTGCCGAGCTGGAAAGCAGGGTGGAAGAGGAACTGGAGGAGAATCCGGCTTTGGAAGAAGGAAAAGAAGAGGAGCCAGAAGAAATTTCAGACGATTACGAAGAGACAGAGACTCAAGATGATGAGCTTGATGTGGAGGATTATCTGCGTGACGATGATTTTAGTGGCTATAAAATGCAGGGTGACGGCGACAATGAAGATAAGGAAATGCCGATAGCTATGCATTCTACTCTTAATGAGCGCTTAATGGATCAGCTAGGGTTTCTCAGGTTGGATGATAGACAATATGTAATAGGTAAGCAGCTAATAGGTAGCATAGAGAGTGATGGGTACATCCGCAGAGATGTAGATTCTATTATTAATGATTTGGCCTTTTCTCAAAATATTGATACTGATGTAGATGAGGTGGAAGAAATCTTACGTAAAATTCAGGATTTTGATCCTCCTGGAATAGCTGCCAGAGATCTGCAAGAATGTCTGCTTTTGCAGTTAGAAAGAAGACCTGATGATCAGAATGTAGATGTTTACGTAGCAAAAAAAATATTAGGAGAGTGCTTTGATGAATTTACTAAAAAGCACTACAGTAAAATAATGAAGAAGCTTGATATAGATGATGAAGACTATGTCAAAGATGCTATTGAACTGATAAGAAAGCTCAATCCTAAGCCAGGGGGAAGCTCTGCTGGTCTGGTGAGAACCCAATATCTTATTCCTGATTTTATTCTTTCTAATGATAACGGAGAGCTAGAGCTGTCGTTAAACTCTAGAAACGCTCCGGAGCTAAGGGTGAGCAGGTCATATTCCGAAATGTTACAGGCATATGATAAGAGTGATAAATCAGATAAAAAGCTAAAAGATACGGTGAGCTTTGTGAAGCAAAAGCTGGATGCAGCTAAGTGGTTTATTGACGCTATAAAGCAAAGGCAACATACTTTGCTTAATACTATGCGTGCTATAGTTGATTTTCAGTATGAATATTTCTTGGAAGGCGATGAAAGTAAGCTTCGCCCCATGATATTAAAAGATATCGCCAATATCATCAATATGGATATTTCCACTGTTTCCAGGGTGGCGAATAGTAAATCTGTACAGACTGATTTTGGTATTTTTCCGCTTAAGTATTTCTTCTCAGAAGGTATAGCTACAGACTCAGGGGAGGATGTAAGTAGTAGAGAGGTGAAGAATGAGCTGAAGATGATTATTGATGAGGAAGATAAAAAGAAACCGCTTAGTGATGATAAGCTTGAGAAGCTATTAAAAGCTAAAGGTTACAATATAGCCAGACGTACCGTGGCTAAATATAGAGAACAAATGAATATACCTGTGGCCAGGTTAAGGAAAGAGTTGTAGGTTTGAGGCAGATTGCTAATTTTATTTCTGTATTGTTCCATCCTTTACTGATGGCTACACTTTTGGTGTTGACGCTGTACTTTTTTGCGCCTTCAGTAATTTTACCGGTGGGCCAAAGTTCGGTGCTGGCCGTAGTGGCAATTATCTTCGTTTTAACTTATCTCTTGCCTATTGTAAGTGTACTTATGCTCAAGGTTACGAATTCTATTAGCAGTATACGCTTGGAAGATAGGAAAGAAAGACTTTTGCCGTTTTCTTTTATTACCATGTGGTATGGCTTGGCAAGTTATTTCTTTATAAGTAAGCCAGTTTTTGGGGTTAATTTCATGGTGATGTTTGGGGCTATGACGGTCACTATTCTACTCATTACTATTGTTACTTGCTTCTATAAAATTAGTGCACATAGTGCTGGTACCGCAGGTTTGCTGGCATTTTTGTTGGTTTTTCATTACAAATATCTTGATAGCATGCTGTTTATTCCCTTAATGGTGGCCTTGGTGCTTCATGGGTTAGTATGTTCATCTAGATTATACCTTAATTCTCATTCACCATCCGAAGTTCATTTCGGAAGTTTACTAGGTTTTTCTGTCAATTTAGCGGCAGCCTTGTTAATATTATAAGAAAGTATGGCCGATGACATTTTCTGGGTTTAGAAAATGGTTTTGTTGGCACTTTTTATAATCAAAAACCTAATCCTCATGTATGAACATTTGAAAATAACCACCGAAGGTGGTGTTTGCACAGTAACTCTCAATAGGCCCGAGGTGTATAATGCGCTTAATGACACTATTACTTACGAGCTGCAGAAAGCACTGAAAGATATTGGAAAAGATGATGCCGTGAGAGTAGTGGTGCTTACTGGAGCTGGTAAAGCATTTTGTTCCGGTCAAGATCTGAAGGAGGCTTCTATAGATGAAAATAAGTCTTTCATGCAATCTTTAAATAAAAGGTATAATCCTATTATCAGGCTAATGAAAGGTATGCCTAAACCTATTATTTGCAAGTTGAATGGTGTAGCGGCTGGCGCTGGCTGTTCCTTAGCTTTGGCTTGTGATATAATAGTGGCAGCGGAGGAGGCAGTGCTAACCGAAGTTTTTGTGAATATAGGTCTGGTGTTAGATTCCGGTTCATCGTATTTTTTGCCACGGCTAGTAGGTAGTACTAAAGCATTTGAGTTGAGTACCATGGGCTCTCGAACTAATGGGAAAGAAGCCTATGAGTTGGGTATAGTAAATAAAGTGGTATCTGGCTCCGATCTTGATGGTGCCGTGAAGGCTTATGCAGATTATTATGCCAATGCACCTACAAAAGCAATAGGTCTAATGAAGAAGATGCTCAATAAATCAGGAAATGCTTCGCTAGATGATATGTTGGAATATGAGGCTTACTGTCAGGAAATAGCAGGTAATACTCATGATTATAAAGAGGGGGTGAGTGCCTTTATGGAAAAACGAAAACCTAAATTTAGCGGCAACTAGATAAAAAAAGCTGCCTCTAGAGAGGCAGCTTTGCGTGTTTTTTGCTTAAAATGCTGTGAAGGTTAATCCTACAGTAATCTTGGTGGCATCATCTGTACCGGCGGGGCCATCATCAAATAATGGAGACAGACTTTGGTAGTAGAATAAGTTGAATCCCCCAATACCTAATCGGCCAGTAAGTCCGTATCGGAAACGATTAAGGCCAAAATCTTTCTTAATCTTTAGCTTAGCATTTTCGTCCTCATGAGAATATTTCACTTTCGTGTGTGAGCTAAATCTTACTCCTATTTTACCTCCAACGCTTACGTTGAAGCTTCTTCTTTTATCATCAGGGTTGGCAAAGAATCTAATTTCCAAAGGAATATCTACATAGCTGGAAGCTAATTGAGACTTAGCTACATCCCAGTCATCGCTTAAAGGAACGGTGCTTACTTCTGTATCTCCGTTAGCATTCACGCTTTGATCTATAGTTACTTTTTTGTCAAACTTGAATTTGTCTACGCCAATACCTATACCTGGTCTTATCTCGAAACCAGAATTACCAAGTGGCATATCGTATAAATAGTACATTTCAAAAGTACGTGAGCCTAAAGTGCTGATTTCTAGCTCTTCAGAATTATCCTGCAATATATTCCAACCTATGTTGAGAATTAATGAACCAGGAATATCAGGCCTGGCAGCACGATTTCTGATTTTCATAGGCTGAAGCCTTTCTGAGGGGGTCTCCTTATTTTTTTTTGATGGTTCTGTGCCGGTAGCGTAGGTGGAAACAGAAATAAGTGCTGTAAGGAAATAGAGCGAAATTTTCTTCATAGTATAATTAACCTGAAATCTTTCATTTTATTGTAGGCGTCAAAGATAAGGTTTTTTAAAAAAGTATACGTGAATAATGCTTTTTTTAAGAGGAATTATTGATTACATTTGCATCTCAATTTTGAAAAGGCCTCGTAGCTCAACTGAATAGAGCACTTGATTACGGCTCAAGAGGTTCCAGGTTTGAATCCTGGCGAGGTCACAAAAAAAAGGGATGCTATTTTAGCTTCCTTTTTTTGTTTTGAGTCCATCCGGGATGGATTTAAGGTGTAGATTTAATTTATTTAGTATTTCTTAATCATCCTGGCTCATATTATTCTATTACCTATTTTGTATATCTACAAATTTGGGTTGGTCAGCTTTCTCTAAAGAGCAAAGGCCTATATTATATATGATTTAGTCATAGTATCTACTGAAAGTTTTCAATCTTCTATTTTATTTGCTTTGAACGATATCCTTTGGAGGTCAGTCATCAAGCGGTACAGTCGGGTTTTTTTGCTATTTTTATTTTAAATGTTGCAGTGTTGTAACAAAATGTTCATTGAGTTGTATTAGTAAATAGTAAATCTCAACTGGTAATTGCTGCTGTTTTTTATTTTAAACGATAATGTAGGTTCTTCGTAAGTTTTACATACTTATGGGGGTGAATGCATTGTCATAAATATTTTTTTTATTAGTTTGAGTCAGTATTATTTTAGTCGAAATATTTAATGAATAATCAAAAGGATAAACCTGTATTACCCAACCTTCTTGTGGTGGGAGTGGCCAAATGCGGCACATCATCTTTACATCAATATTTAGAGCAACACCCAGAGGTGTATATGTCTCATACTAAGGAGCCTAGATATATTAGCAGCCAAGTGACGGATCTGCCCTTAGGTGGGCCAAAGGATGATAGGGTAGAAGCATGGTATATTAAAGATTTCGATCAATATAAAGATCTGTTTAAAGATGTGAAGGATGAAAAGATTATTGGAGAGTCTAGTGCTGATACTTTTTATTTTCATGAGAAAACAATTCCTTTTATAAAAAAGCTTTACGGAGATCCTAAGATAATTATATTACTGAGGCATCCGGTTAAGCGTTCTTTTTCTGCCTATCAACATTTGAGAAGAGATGATAGAGAGCACTTATCTTTTGAAGAGGGGTTAAAGGCCGAGCCAGAAAGAATTGCCAAAAACTACGAGTTGATATATCATTATAAAGCGGTGAGCCAATATTATGAGGGTCTCAAGGCTTTTATGGATAATTTTAGTTCTGTGAAAGTGGTCTTAAATGAAGAACTTTCCTCTTCACCATCTACGGTCATGAAGGAGGTTTTTGAGTTCTTGGGAGTAGATAAAAATGTTGAAGTAGATGCTTCGGCTCGTCATAATATGTCTGGAGTGCCTAAATCAAGGTGGTTACATGAGTTTTTATTTGAAGGAAAAAAAATCATAGTGGTTTTAAGGCCTTTTGTAAGATTGTTTTTAAATAAAGAGCAACGAAAAAAGGTATCTAGAAAATTATTCGAGAGGAATTTGACCCGCTTGAATATTAATAAAAAAACGCAGGCTGAATTATTTGAATATTATAAGCCGGATATTAAAAAGACAGAATCTTTGTTAAACCGTGATTTGAGTCTTTGGAAATGATTTAATTTGTAAATTATTTTATACAGTATTTAATTTTACCCTTTAGGTGAGGATATTTTAGTGCCCTGCTAATAATATTCTCGCCTTTTTTATTTTGCAGTTATATTTTGCTGATATATAGAGTGTTTAAGATGCACCTCGTCTCTTTTATCTTCCATTCATCGATAATATTGACAGAATATCTAATTGATTTAATTAAATTATTTTTTGACTTGGAAAATTATGCCAACTAGATTGGTTGATATTTTTAAATATGTTTAAAGTAATAAAACGTTTAACTATATAATGAAAATAGGCAAAAATGATTTTTTTTTATACTTTTATTTAATCAATTAAGTTCTTTTTTGTAAAGTTGTCAATAGTTTAGTGTAGCTGTCTTTAATTTTTGTATTGCACTAATATAAGTATATATATAATTTTTTAATTTGTTAAATTCATGCAGTTAGTGGAATTTTCTTTAGAGCAAAGAAGTAAAACTGCTATTCATATTGCTCAATCTTTGGCAAAGGAATATCATAATAATGAGTATAATGCTGCTCACTTACTGAAGGCTCTTCTTCATAAAGATTCAGGATTAGATTCACTGCTTTTAAAGTTAGATTTGGATGTCTATTATTTTGAAGAGTGGTGTGATGTAAGAATTGAATCCCTTCCCAAAAAAGCTAGTATCTCCGATACAATTGATGGAGATCGGTCGGTAGAATCAGTGTTTAATGAGGCTGATAGTGTAAAACTCAAGCTGGGTGAGGAAGAAATAACGCCCACGGCGCTCTTCATTGCCATATGTACACCAGGGGTTGGCTTTTCTTATGAGCAGCTCAAAACATTACCCATTAAAGCTGAGGACATTCTTCAGGTATCTAAAGTAGCTTCTATTAATGGTGCCAGTGAAGCGGGAAGGTCTGTTTTGCCAACAGGAGTATCTTCATCTGTGCTGGGAGATTATTGTATAGATAAAGTTTTTGAGGCAGATCAAGGGCAGTTGCAGGCTATTTCTGGCAGAGATGCTGAAATAAAAATGATGCTAGAGGTGCTGGGAAGGCACTCAAAACCTAATGTGCTTATTACAGGTGAGCCGGGTGTTGGTAAATCTGTGTTACTTGATGGTTTTACGCAGGTAGTTGTAAACGAATCAGTACCTACTGCCTTCAAAGGGGCTCAGATTTATGAGCTTGATTACATACAACTGGTATCAGGAGCCACTTATAAAAGTGAAATAGAAGACCGGTTTAAGAAAGTACTTAATGCTTTGAAAAGTCTCTCTAAGCCTATTTTGCTTATCGATGAGATTAATAATATTACCAATAAGGAAAATGGTAATCCTGGTTTGGTTAATATTTTGAAGTCTGAGCTGGCTAAAGGTCAAATCACATTTATAGGTACGTCTACTAATGATGCTTTCAGAAAGAATATAGAAAATGACGAAGGCCTTTTTAGAAGGTTTGAAGTAATCGGTTTAGAAGAACCAAATGAAGCAAGGGCCTTGAAAATGATAGCTGATACTATCGATAAGTATTCCAATCATCATAGCCTGAAAGTGGATGAGGGTACCATAGCGGAAGCTATTCGCTTATCAAAAAGATTTAACAAAGAGCGTAGTCTGCCAGACTCAGCTATTGATTTAATAGATCGTACCATGTCAGCTACACGCTACATGTTGGAAACCACTGCTGATCATGTGCAGAAGGTAAAAACACAGGTAAAAGAGATAAAAGAAAGTAACTCTGATGAGGCTGAAAAATTAGCTGAGCTGGAAAAGCAATGGATGGAGTTAAAAGGCCTCTTTAGTTATTTGTTATTTGAAGATTGGTCAGATGAAGCAGTTTCGGGCATTACAGCAGTTGAAGATTATGCTTTGGCTATTGAAAATGTGCTAGACCAGTTTCAAAGTAAGGTAGATAGTAAAGAAGAGCATATAGAGCAGAATGATGTAGCGGCTACTATAGCTAATAAAACGGGCATTCCAGCCGGTAAGCTTCGTACAGATGAAAAGGAGAGACTGCTTACTATGGAAGATGAGCTCAAGAAAAGAGTAATTGGGCAGGATCATGCTATCGTTTCAGTTACGGAAGCTATATTGGAATCTAGGTCTGGACTGAGCAAACCTGGTTTGCCTATAGGATCTTTCTTTTTTACCGGGCCTACCGGAACAGGTAAGACCGAGTTAGCAAAGTCATTGGCTGAGTTCTTATTTCAGACAGAAGAGGCTATTATTCGTTTTGACATGTCTGAGTTTAAGGAAGAGCACTCGGCAGCATTGCTTTATGGAGCGCCTCCAGGATATGTAGGCTACGAAGAAGGTGGCTTGCTGGTAAATAAAATAAGACAAAAGCCTTACTCTATCGTGCTTTTTGATGAAATAGAAAAGGCTCACCCTTCAGTGTTTGATATATTTCTTCAGATTTTGGATGAAGGTAAATTGAGTGATCGATTAGGAAAGACGGGCGATTTTTCAAATGCCGTAGTGCTTTTCACTTCAAATATAGGTAGTGAGCATGTCGCTCAATCTTTTTCTGCCGGTGAGATTCCTAAGTCTACTGATCTGCTTGATCTTATGTCTATGCATTTCAGGCCAGAATTTTTGGGTAGGCTTACTGAGATAGTGCCTTTCTCTCCGATTACAGAAGATGGAGTGATCAGGATTTTTGATGTGCAGATGAAAGATCTATACAAAGCTTTAGAAAAGCAAGAAATCACATTAAACCTGTCAGATGACGCCAAAAGCTTACTGGCTCATAAAGGATTTACTCCAAAATATGGAGCCAGGCCTATTAGAGGTGTTATTCGTTCAGATTTACGCTCACCACTTTCTCGCAAAATTATTAGCGGCGAGATAGCTAAAGGAAGCGTAGTAAACCTATCAGTGGAGGGCGAGGAGCTAGTATGGCAGTATAGTTAAGTAATTACAGATTTTTAGTTAATACAAATTATCATTTATCAACATAAATTTTTTATTCTATGGATAATAAACTCGGAATAGGCGGAACAGAGGTGCAGACCGATGCTGGTGAAGCCATAGCGGAAATTGGTCAGAATAAGACTTTACTTATTCAAAAGCTAACCCAGGATCAATCATTGAAGCCAGAAATTGTGACAGGATTAAAAACTCTTGATGATGTTTTTGATCATTATAAACCAGAGGTGGAAGTGGAGTTTGAAGACGCTGATGGTGTAGAGAAGAAAGAAACTTTGAAGTTTAGTCACTTAGGAAATTTTGGTAAAGATGGAATAATTGAACAGAGTAAATTTTTAAATGATCTTGATACTGAAAAGCATCAATATCTAAAAGTAATTAAGCAATTAAGAACTAATAAAATATTGAAGAGTGCTCTGGCTGATCCTGAAGCTAAACAGGCATTGTTAAACTCTATTAAATCATTAATCGCAGAATTAGAACAAGAGAAATAAACCATGGCAGTTCAAGAAAATAAAGCAGCAAGCGCTCAGCAGGTAGAGAACCCGGCAGAAGAGCTCAAGAGGAATGAAGCAAAACTGGCCAAATATGGTGGTTTTGACCTTTTGGAAGCTTGTATTGACGATGTTCAGAATATGAACCCTGAGCGTAAAGCCAGAAAAAAAATATTTTTAACAGAGTCTTCTAAAAAACTAGAAAGGCAAAAGCTGAAGAAGACGCTCGAAATATGGAGCGACTTATTAGAGACCTCAGACGATTTATCAGAATTGATTGATGAGTCAGAAAAAAGATCTCAACAGGCTGGTGAAACCCTTAAAAAGAACTTGAAGCGTTCTTTGGATCAAACCCGCGAGCTTGAGCAGTCTTATAGGTCTGTAGCCCTTTTCTTTAAGAATACAGAGGCTCAAAAGCTTAAAAATGTAAATATCCTTAATGCTGAGATAGATCAGTTAAAAGATCTTGATAATACAAGATTTATTGATGCTGTTCACGAGGAATTAGTTCAGAATTATGATCGATTAGATCTTAGAGATAACTACAGTTTATTGGTAGTGCCAGGTTATTTAGGATCTAACAAAGTGGTAGAGAAATGGGCTAAAATAGCGCATGAGAATAAGGTTATGCTTGTAACTGACTTTGAGCATCTTGATGAGCCAGATGATGTTATGGAGCTTTTTGAGGCTGCTAACCTTTCTGGTGGAGATAAATACCGCTCTAATGTTATCATGACTTGTAACTGGCTGGTAGGTAGAGGTAAAAATGCCGAAGTGGGTGAAGAAGAAGATATTTATGTAGCTCCCTCTAGTGCTTTGGGAGGAAAGATCTATAAAACACTTATGTCTCAGGTTACTGCCGGTAAAAAGTTTGGTGGTATGAACGAGGTAGATGGTGTTAAATTCGACCTTAAAAAAGGCGAGATTTCTCAGCTTGAGAGATTAGGCCTGGTTCCTATGGTTTTTGAATACGGTAAAGTAATGGCATTCTCAGCTAAGACTTTGTTTAACGGAGATAACCTGGGCTTACAGACTTACTCTGTAGTGCGTGTGTTTGACTACGTTACTAAAGTGCTGATGGACTTCTTAAACAGAAGAGCTTTCGAAAACTTCAATGCTAAAACCAGAAGAGAGCTTATGGGTCAGATAGTGCAGTTTTTAGATGGTATTACCGGACCAGATAAGCTGATTGAAGATTTTTCTGTAAAGCGTTTTGAGCAAGATCATATTCAGAAAGACAAAATACATTTAGATATTCATTTGAAGCCTTATTTCCCGGCTAAAAACTTCATGATTAAGATGGATGGACAGAAGGGTGATGATGGTTCTGAGTGGAATTCGGAATATAACGAAATGTAAAGGTTATAAAGAGGCTGTTTCAAAAGTGAAGTTTAAGTCAGATGGAGGTTCTCTTCAGCCCACTTTTGAGACAGTCTTTATTTTTTTATTCACGCGGCCACTTTTGCCTGATGGTTAAGAGCGTATCAGGATATTTTTTTACCGTCTCAAAAAGGATAAAAGTAGTTTGCAGTCTAAACTTCTAAACTTATGAGTATTACCGCAAAATTACATGTAGAAGGTACTACCTACAATGTAATAAGGTTTGATTATGGATTAAAGCAACGGATAGATGAATCAGGAAGGCCCTCTGCCGCACCCAGATTTTCCGGCTTAGAGGTAGTAATAGAAGCTACCCGAGATAATTTATTTTTTGATAAAGCTGTTAACGCTACCGATAATGTAAAAGAAATAGTACTGGAATATGTACCCAACCAGTTAGGTAGCAAAAGCAGGAGGATACATTTTTACGACTGCCATGTGGTGGTTAACCGTACTAGCTTTGTATCTCAGGGAAATTCTCCCATGTCAGAATCTCTACTAATAACTGCTGGAGGCGTTAAGGACTCAGCCTCTTCTACCGAGTATTCCACTTTTTGGAGAAAGACTTTTGCTGCGCCTGTTTCGCAGGTGGCGGAGGAACGGGAAAAAGGAGATCCAATTATTGAAAAAGCTTATTTTACGACAATAGATGGAGAAAAAATTCAGCAGGCAGATGCCTATATAGGTAGCGAAGTTTATTACGTTATTGAGTCTAAGAGTGCAGTTGGAGAGATAATTGATTTGAGTTTTTCTGACTCCGAACGTGATTTTAAATATAATGGAGAGGTTATACCTAATGATTTTTTAGAAGGAGTAAAAATTACTTCGAATAAGACCAAGTTGAAATTAGAGGTTATAAGAGATAAAAACTCAAAACATTAGAAATACCAATTATGCCAAGAATTAGTTTTAGGGAATTTCCAGATGTTTCGCTGGAGACTCCTGCTTTAAATATTTTAAGACCAGTGATAACTAAAGCTTATTTTGCAGAGGCTACTATTGAAGAGGTTGTAATAGAGAGTACCACTGAAACAGAGGCGGAAGTTTATACTGTTGTTTCTGGTGATACCCTTAGTAAAATAGCAAACAAAAAGGGAACTACTGTTGCTGCCATTATAGAAAGTGACAGTGCGTTAACAGATCAGAATAAAGGAAATTTGTCTATAGGTCAGCAAATTACTTTACCTAACCAGGTTGCAACCAGTGAGAAAAAGAAAAAGATAAGTTTCTCCAAAGTTGACAGCGGAAATATAGGTAAAGAGCTATATGTAGTGGTAGAAACTACTAATTTCTCAGGCTATCAAGTCAAGTTGAACGTAAGGCAAGGTAAAGAGAAATGCTTGGAGGAGGAGGGGCAGCCGTTATCAGTGAAGAAAGAAGACGGGAATTATGGTCATTTGATAACATCAACGGTCGGCGCTATGTGCGATTCTGAATATTTAAATAAAGATGAATTTTCTGATATGGCTATCGCTAAAATATCTATTGACACTGATGATGAGGATAAGTTAGAAGCGTGGCGTGAAGCATTAGATTGTGCAGAAGACAAAAAAACTAGTTTATGTTTGTTGGTAGATGCTCATACAGTAGAAGGCCAAGAAGATATGAACATTAGTTATAAAGGTAATACTGAAGAAGGGGAAGTAAGAGGAGAAAAAGTGCCTAATGTTTGGCTTGATGTTGATGGGGAGTGGTTTGTTCTAAATAATGAAAGTTGTTGTACAAGGAATATTACGAAGGCACAAATTAAGAATATTGCTATTTATGCAACTGATGAAAATATTAGTAATCATTTAAATGGTATTAATCAATCATTTGTAGATAATGACATCAACACTTGTCTGCGAAGGGTTCATTATTTAGCACAATTAATTCATGAATCAGGAAGCTTGCGGTATACTGAGGAGCTTGGTGCTAGTGAATCGGATTATGGAGGGTTTAAAGGTCGAGGATTAATTCAGTTGACATTCAAGTCTAATTATGAAGATTATGGGGAATTTGTGAGTGAGGATTTTTCTTCAACTCAAGAAAATAAGGAAAAGCTTGAAGTTGATCCGCATGCAGCAAGGTCAGCAGGCTGGTATTGGGGACAGAAGGCAGAGTTAAACGATGAGGCTGATAATAATGATTTTATATATATAACTTTTGCAATTAACGGAGGCTATAATGGTTATAATGATAGGTTGGAATGGGTTGAAAAAGGCTTTGACGAATTGTATAATAGTTGTGATAGTGTTAATGAAGATTATAATACGAATTATGTGTTAGAGGATAGTAAAGCTTATAATAATCAGAAGGCTGTTTTCGGCTGGGGGTTATGGCATGATCCAGGTTTGTCTAAAGCGGGATGTACAAAAGATAAGGATAAAGCAATTGTAGGGTATGAAAGATTTATAGATTTACATGACAGTGCGGGGAAACCAGAATTAAGCAATAAATGGTATGGGTATGATGGAAGTGTAATAAGAAGTACGATTTTATCTAGATTGTCAATTTTGAAAAACGAAGAAGCCAACAATGAGTCGTAATTTTATGGAAAGTTTAATTGTAACTGAATGAAAATGTTAATATTAATTCTTTTAATCCTTAATCTAATTTCATGTGGTAATGGTAAGATTCGAAATGGAGATGCTTCTGAGTTAACCAAAACGGAAGTTGAGCACTCTGTTAATATCTTAAATATTCAAGAGAATTGTGAAGGTAGGTACATTCTAACAGGGGTTAATGACTGTCAATTTGTGATTGATATATCAGGATCTGACTATCATGTAAAAACTACTGAGAGAGAAATAAAAGGATCTATAGAAATTAAGGAAAATGAAGATGAAATGTATTTACTCTTTAAAGGGTTTGTAGGGGATGATCCGGAGGAGGAAATAGTAGGAAAGTATGAGGAAGGCACTATAATCATTCAAAACTATGGAAATAGCGTAAACCCTTATACCAGGTTAAATGAATGTTCTGATAAATATCTGGTTTTAGAAAGGAGTTAAATTGTAGGGAAAACTTAGGGGTCGTCATCAAAAGTCCTTCAATTTTTTATATCTAAGAGTCCTTCATGTAGCAAGTATACGATAAATAAGCTATTAGGAAAATTAAAAGAAATAGGATACTAAATGTATAAAATTTTATTGTCTCTCTATAAGGTTAGGTATAAACTGAAAGATGCTTTACTTTGAATACTCTCAAAGTCAGAAGCAGGTGAAACAAGTAAAATCCTACATCTATTATAGGAGGATTGAGCGCATAATAAGGAATTATTGACTAATTGTACTCATATTAAAGTATGATATTTATATATTATGGCTTAAAAATGGAGTGTTCAATTTGGGGGAGATTTTTTTAATATAGATATTTTGAAGGAGACTGTGTGGCAGTCTCCTTTTTGTTTAACAGAAGAATGTAGAGATTGATTAGCGTTAGACTATCTCATAGTTATTGATAATAATGGCACTCACACATTTAAGATAGGGCAGACTGAAAATATTATGGATTACTCTCATATGCCAAGCTTAATGGTAAATTGACACAAATTAGTACTTGAGCCTGGTAATGGAGACTCTTACAAAATAGCAATGCTTCAGAAACATGACTATAAAAATCTTTTCAACACTCTTAATAATTACACTGTTTACGGGCTGTCAAGCTCAACAAAACTATAATAGACCAATGAAGGAAACATTAAGCAAAGTAGAAATAGAGCAATTGGGAAACCGGATTAAGCAGCAAGACACCATCATGGTAAATGATGGGAAATTGAATATAAAAAAATTGATTGAAAAAGGGGAGGCGGTAGAGGCCAGTGTTCCTACAGATATGGGGTGGAAACATACTACCGCTTATGATTACGATGAGACTGTAGGTGATTTATATGTTCACATTTCGGGAAATGATTTAAGTGGTTACCGAAAAACAATAGAGGAAAAACAAATTGATTTTAGAAAGTATAATGATATTGCTTATTACTTAGAGCAGTCAGGGGCTTATGTTGAGGCGGAGAACATACTAAATATAATAATTGATAAGTATCCCGAAAGAACAGTAGCATACATTAATCTTGGTGATGCCTATTGGGGGCTTGGTAAGAAGGAAGAAGCTAGGGAGGCTTACTATTCTTATATTCATAAAATGAAAGAAGCCGGTAAAGAAAGTAAAATTCCTACACGTGTTCATGATCGGCTACAAGAATAAATTTTCATTGTAAATTGGCTAGTCGTTTTAGATATTAAAATTCAGTAAATTAAAGCGATTTTCAAAAAGCCCATCATTGTTATATAGAACTATGATGGGCTTTTATTATGGTAGTGGTTGCAGATTGGAGAATGGTGATAAATCAACCCTTGATGGTTCCGATTATTTTGGTGTGGGTTTTATACATATGACAGGTAAAGGAAAATATAAAAAATTACATAAAGTTTGGAATAAGCGATACCCATCAGATCCAAAAGATTTTATGGGGGATGATATTTCACTGTTAAAAACAGATGTAGATGTAGCGATGAAGGCTTCTATGATTGTCTGGATTGATGACGATAAAAGCACCAATTTAAAAGCTGATAAAGGTAATGCTGACGCGGTTATTGAATCGGTTACTCTAGATGTTAACGGAGGAACAAACGGTTTGGACCTCAGAAATAAATATACAAAAAAAGCCTATCAAATTTTAGATAAATAATATGATGTGTAATTTATTGAAGACTCTATTTTTTGTTATAGGACTGGTTGTTTTAAGTTGCGGGGCTAGTTCAGAAGTAAGTGAAGGGTCAAGCGAGACTAATGTAATCAAAGTATGTGCTAAGTTACATCTGCAGGAAATACAGGGACTATGGGAAAGTTATTCTTATTACTTAGAGCATGAAGGTCAAAAAAAAGATGACCATAATAATAAGTACTTTAAAGTTATTTATGAAAATAAATTTATTGATATCATCATAAAAGACAGCGATAGTATAATTCTGACAAAAGGGGCTATTGGATTTTCTGACACTAGGCCAGTAAATCTAAGTTCTTTCAATGATTTTCAGGAAACTGGTGAATTCTTAATAAGAAAATATGAGCCATTTCAAATGCAGCAAGGCTCAAAAATAGATACTGTAAATATTAGCAAACGACATCTTGTATATTTTGATACATTTGAGGTGTTGGATGATGATCTTTATTATGGAGCAAATATTAATGATTTAAACAGCTTAGAGAAAGTGAGTTTTGCTAAATCATACTCATTTCCTGGTGAAATTTTTTCCTTTCTCAAAACTAAATCAAAGGTTGGTGATGTCGATTATATCAAAACATTTAATATCTATAATTATTCTACTAAGGCAAGGGTGGTCTCAGTGAAAACCTACTTCCATGATGAGCCTTCTGAGGATACAAAGCGTAGAGCATATCTATTGAAGGGGGATATTGCTTACCTGGAAGATGAAGGAGGTGAGTGGTGTAAAGTATATTATGATGGTAAATCATCGGTGACCACTGGTTATGTTAAAAGAAGTGATGTCGAGGTAATTTATCCTACTCAGGAATAATAAAGTTTGAAACATTAAAAATAGGACGTTCACCATAGGATGAAATAATAATTGGATATAGCGACTAATTGAGCCAATTTAAGTGTTACTCAAAAGCTCATTAAGATTCAATTGAATTATAATGGGCTTCTTTTAATTATTGACAAAGGATAATGTTACAGAGAGTCTTTAAAAAAATATATTTATCAAATGAATAAAAAAGAGAGTGTAATCAGAATTCCTGCGTACATTAAATATCGATAGCAAAATTGAGTTAGTATTTTATAGTTTTAATCATTGGAATCTGAAGTGACTGATATGAAATTCATGAGGCACTGTAATATTTTCGAGGTTTGGCTTTAGAATTAAGTGTATGATTATTGGTTGTGAAATTTCTTCATTAGTTGCAGCTGCTTTATTTATCCTTTTATGTTGTGGTGGCTATGAAAAAGGTAAAGCAGGCATAGATATCCAAGAAACGTTGACAGGCAATGACTTGGAAGTAGAGGGGTATTTTGATTACGATACTTTGTTGGATAAAATTTATTGCAATAAAACAAAAGGTCAGCAAGAGCCTTATTGTGCCTGTACGGTATTATTTGGGAATAATGAAAAACAAACCTTTGATATGCCAATGGCTCATTCTATGCCACAAATCAACAATTGTGGTAAGGGCTGTATAGAAACCTATGAATGGGTTACAGGAGTGGATGGTTATGAAGCTTATGTACAGTATATGTATGATGAAAAGTTGAATAATTGGTTTCAGCAAAAAGAAACTATTTATGAAGGAGAAGAAACACAGGAGAGATTTTTTCAAGAGGAGCAATGGAGTATAGATAGTCACATTCTTAAAGTTGTAAATAAATCAACAGTATTGTCTTTGTATGATTACTTCGCAAAGTGGTTTACTGCTAAAGAGTTTGTGAAAATAAAAGCCGCAGCTTTAAGTGTAGATCAGTCAAATCGAAATTTAATTGCTGATGAAAATTTACGAAAGTATAATGATATTGCTTATTACTTAGAGCAGTCTGGAGCTTATGCTGAGGCGGCTTACTTACTAAATAAAATCATCGATCAAGATCCTGAGAGGGTAGTAGCTTATATTAATCTTGGTGATGCCTATTGGAAAATGGATCAAGAGGAAAAGGCGAAAGAGGCTTACAAAGAATATTTTCATCTCATGAATCAAAAAGGAAAGGCAACCAAAATTCCTCCATACATTAAAGATCGGTTGAAGGAATAAGTTGAATTCATATTCCAAGTCTATTGGGAGGATACATCGTGAAATATTAGTACTCACATAAGTGAGTGTAAGCTCGAATAGATGTCAGAAAATAGAAAATATTATGGCAAAGCTTAATTTCAGAAAAAAACAAAATACTTCATATGAAGACCCCTCTTTAAGAGCGGTAAAGTCAGAGATCATTAAAGCATATTTTGCTGAGGCTACTATTGAAGAGGTGGAGGTAGAAAGCAGGACTGAAGCGGTGCCAGAAGTGTATACGGTGGTTGCTGGAGATACGCTTAGTGGCATAGCTGCGAAAAAGGGAACTACCGTCAATGCTATTGTGAAAAGTGATAGCCGTATAACTCAAGAAAATAAAGGAAGATTATCTATAGGTCAGAAAATTACGCTGCCTACCCAATCGGCTAGGCGTGAGAAAAGGAAGAAGATGAATTTCACTACAGTTAGTAGCGGGTGTATAAGAAAAGAGCTTTATGTGATAGTAGAAACCAAAAACTTTTCTGGTTATAAGTTGACGATAAAAGTAATTCAAGGCAAAGAAAAGTGTTTGGCGGAGGTCGGTCAGTTTGTATCGGTGAAAGATGAATATGGCAATTATGGTTATGTGATAACCGCAACAGTTGGCAATATGTGTGAGTCGGAGTACATCAATAAAGATGAATTTAGGGATTTGGCCGTAGCTAAAATAGCTATTGATACAGATGATAAGGATAAGATGAAAGAGTGGAGGGAGGCTTTAGATTGTGTGGCAGATAAGAAAACCAACTTGTGTTTGCAGGTGGATGCTCATGCAGTAGAAGATCAGCAAGATTTGAATATCATCTATCATGGAAATGCAGAGAAGAGAGAGGTAAAAGCACAAAAAGCAGGCAATGTGTGGCTTGATGTGGATGGCGAGTGGTTTAAGATCGGGAAAATGCCATGTCGTTGCTACCAAGACCTTGATTTTGAGGAGGTTTCCGGTGTTTTTAAAGATGCATCAGATAGTAAAAAGAAAGCAATTGTAGAAGAGTTTAATCGGAGTTATGTCACTAAAGATGGTTCTACAAAAAAATTATATGAAATATTTGAGTTAGACACATGTTTAAAAAGAGCACATTTTTTTGCTCAGGCATATGTCGAGAGTCGGTCAAACTTATCTGGAGCATTCAAAGGAGAAAGTTTAAATTATTCAGTTTCGGCTCTGGTTTCAGGCTATCCATTCAGTTGCTTTAAGAAAAACAAATCGCTAATGAAGAGGGCTTATGAGATAGGCAGGGGCCCATACATTTATTATGAGGAAGTAATTAAATGGGATCCTAATACTAATGAGGAGATCACCGTGAAGAAAAAGGTGGAGATTCCATCATCTCAAAGGGCAGATCAAAAGGCAATAGCCAATATTGCCTATGATGATAATAACCGAAGTAAAAGCTTTAAACTAGGCAATATTAATGAGGGAGATGGCTGGAGCTTCCGAGGAAGAGGTCTTTTGCAAATTACAGGCAGAACTAATTATACTAATTCTCAAAGAATAATAGATGATTTGATACCAGGTTCAGGAGTGCAGTTATCAATAGGAGTAGATGAATTTTCTGCGAAAGAAGCTGTTTTTGCTGGCTTAGTAGATTGGTTTGAAAAGGAATGTTATAGAGAGTCAATGAAGGGTAGTAGCCCAAGTCACGTAGACGCTGTAACTGCCAAGATAAATGTTGCCACTAAGTCCTATGATGATAGGAAGAAGGCATTTTTAAATACCAAGAAAGTTTTTAAGGTAGATGAATGTAGCAGTTCATGAAAAGTAAATGCATGAAGAAATCATTTTTATCACTTGCAGCTATTTTTATCATCTTTTTTTTGGGGAAGCCAGAAAGTGTAGTTGCGGATGTTTCATTGAATATAAATGAAATAGTAAGGGCTGATACTTTAGGAAGTCACGTAAATAAGGAGTTTACCCGCAATGAGGGTGAAGGTTTGGAGGTTTTTGTAAATAGGGTAGCCTATGAGTTATATGGAGAAGAAGTTTCACGCAATCATCCTGCCATAGAAACTACTCATTGGGTGGCAGACGTTTCAACTATTATTCTATTTTTTAATACCATAATAGATGATGATGATGCTGTGGAAGGGTTTATTCTTTTTTCAAAAGATGAAATAAAATACAACCTTATAAGGATAGACAATTACCTGCCGGCAGGTAACGGCGCAGAAATAGCTTCTGTATTTTTTGCGAATGCGGATAGTGATCCTGATAAGGAACTTATTGTGCTATGCACATGGCCTCAAAGAATAAAACTGACAGCGGAAGGTACTTTATATCAAACTTATATTTATGATGATCTAAATTCTAGTGTGTATCAAGATAAACTCATTTATTTGGCAGATATCAGTGGCCATTTTGGGCTAGAATTTGAAGGCTGGCAAGAAGGTGACAACGTAAAAGCTAGATATAAGAATGCTTCAGCAATTCGAGCAGAATTAAAAAGATTGGGATATTAAACACTTTACTTATCTATTTTAGAGAAGGTGTAATTTATGGTTTTACCAGTATTTGTGAGATGAGTAGAAATTTGGCTATTATTTTATTGTTGGTTTTTAGCTGCGGTATTTGCCTGCAAAGTAGTGCAGCAGATTTTTCTTTAGTAGAGAAGGCTTGCTGTAGTTTTTCCAATGGTGAAATTAAAGAATTGGAATATTACGAAAATCATCGGGATTATTTAATACTCGATATAGACGTTAATAAAGATGGCATCTTGGATAAGGTGGTTAATAATAAAAATGGAGATGAGCTATTGTTTTTTGTGAAAAGAGGAGGAGAGTATGAAAATGTGTATCATGGCGAGAACTACTCCTTTGATGGAGTTTATTTTGTAGATACCATTTCAGCTTTTAGCGTAGGAAATAATATATGCTGTATTAAAACCTTTTTTAATGGTGCAGGAGGACAAAATATAAATTATTTCATCGCCTTCGATAATGGAGAATGGAAGGTGAATAAATCTATCGCTTATAACTTATCTCATGAGGCAAATAGGATATGTATTACAGCTGATAAGGAAGACTGTATAGACCTAGGTAGTTTGGAAAACGCTACTCTATTAAGCAGATTGAAAGTTCTTTTGAAAGAAAAGCACTACGTCAAAAATCTTTCTGAGGAATTCATATTCACACTGCTTTCTAACTACCCCTTAAAAAAAGAAACTATCGGGTATTATAATGATATCGCCTATTATATGGAGCAACTTGGCGCTTATGATGAATCGGTGTATCTGTTGAATAACATAATTGATAAATATCCGGAAAGAACAGTAGCTTACATCAATTTGGGAGATGCTTATTGGGGTTTTGGTAAAAAGGAAGAAGCAAGGGAGGCTTACCATATTTATGTGCAAAAAATGAAAGAAGCAGGTAAAGAAAGTAAAATACCCAAGGTGATAAACGAGCGATTGAGATGAGGCTACTTGGGTTAATCGGTATGGTAACTATTCTGGTTTTAGTTAATTATGAAAAAGGGAAGGCGCAATCCACTTTAAAATCATATAATAATGAGCAGAAACAGGCAGAGAATAATTTTGTTGATCAAAGTAAATATGATGGGCAATACATTTTAATGGCCGCCAATGACTGTCAGCTTCAGATTGATATATCTGGGGGCATCTATCATTTAGAAACATCAAAGAGAAAGTTAAAAGGGACTATTGAGATTTTAAAGAATAATCAGCAAGTGTATTTACTTTTTAAAAGATTGATAGGAGATGACCCAGGGGAGGACGTATCGGGTAAATATGAGGATAACTCTATAATAATTCAAAACTACGGGAACAGCATGAATCAATATACCAGACTAAGCGAATGTTCTGATAAATATTTAGTCTTGAAAAAACGATAGTAAAGATCGTTTTTTCAAGCGGTAATCTAAAAAATAAGCGCTATTGGTATTAATAATAGATGGATTAATAGTGTGATGATTAGAAATTTGTTGCTTGGAGCACCAATGTCAGAAACAAAATCCAAAATTTTCTTTGTGATAAAATCGCTTACCTTTTCATCGTCAGCAAGGGTGTCAATATCCTCTAGTTTGATCTTTTTTAAAACATAGGTCAATACTTTCTTTTGCCACTTTGATGTGCTTTGGTCTGATCGAATAGAGTTGATAAGTCTAGCTTTCACGGTGGCCTTATCATCTATATTTTTCGCGATACTATTTTCTTTACTTACTATCTTCTTAACATAAAAAGTGAATTTTTCAGTAATCCATGTCTCCATATTATTTTTCCATAATAGATATACCGCCCCATGTAAGGCCGCCTTATTAGCAATATTTAAATATAGAAAAGGAAAAACTAGCAGGCTCAAAGTAGCTAAAAGCATTGCCCAAAAATCAGTTGAAAATAGTATAATTACTCCCATAATAGCTCCTAATCCTCCAGTATGAGCTGCCCCAGGATAGCCAGGGCCATCTCCAGCTGCATTGATAACTAGTATAGTGCCTATGGTAAAAGCCATAAGGGACAAGCCCAGACCTATTGCAATAGTGGAGAGCCATTTAAAGAATGATTTGGCAAGTATTTTACTTATGTCTAATATTATCTTTTTCATTTTTTTAGTTGTATATCTAATATACTCCTGTTTTCACAGAAAGTATGGGAAGCATTTATATGTATTCTATGTGTTTGTCAAAAGTAAGCTTCAAGTAGCCATTCATTCAGGGTCTTTTTTGAACCGCCCTTGCTCAGGCAGATTTAACCTTTCCAAGGAAGCTTGAAGATCACGCATTTGATTGATTAGCAGATGTAAATAGAAAAGTATTATAGCCAGTATGCCAAAAACCAGGCCGAAGAAAAACCAGAGTACTTTAGATTTATCACTTTTGGCAGCATTAATTAACCAGATAGAGATGAAAATATTAAAAATGAAATGAATTATAATAGTTGCATATTTCAAGATTTCCAGTTGCGCGTTATATTGGCCGTAGCTGGCCACACCTAATATGTTATTAGCTATATAAGGGACGATATACTGAGCGCAGCTTATTATTAAACCTATGGCAAGTATCACAAATAGCCATGATACTTTAGGGAGTTGATGTTGATTCTTAGTTACCATTTTCCAATTCTTAGTCTTTCTGCTTGTTGTGCTTTTGTTGCTTCAGGTGTAGCAATGTTGCTTGGATATAAGGGCTTAGGAAAGCCTTCTGCTTTTCTTCTTTCAAAGTCTTTTTGACGGTAAGGATCAAAGGCAGTTCCGGGAGGAAGAGGACGGTTTTTATCCATATACCAAACTGTAAAAGCCCATACATTATCTAGGTTATGCTGGGCAAGAAAACCTCCTTGACGAGGTCTTTTTCTACTGGACAGTAATTTTAACATGCCGCTCATAACACCTGGGCTGGAATTAATGTATTTTATAAACCCAACGCTGGTGGAGAAATTTAAGGTAGCATCTTTGCCTATACGATTAGGAAGAAATACAATACCGTTTAACCTGTCGTAAATCTTAAATCTGGCAGGAGCAATGAAGCCATATATAAGCATTATGAATGCAACTATAAATAGTATAATTTCAATAATGAGAGATCCTGATCCGCCTGAAAGTAATAATAGTACGAAGGCAACAAAACTAAATACTACAGAAAAAATCCATGAAGCCCAGCCTTTTAAGGATACATCTTCTTTATAAAATTGATCATTGGCTTCTGTAATAACATTTTTATTTGATGTAATATATTCTAGATTAATTTTATTGGGTTTTTGTTTTATAACTTTTGATAAGAATTCCATTTATTCAATTTCTTTTATTTCCTAAACCGCGCAAAGCTTATTACCAGCCACCAATACGCTCTCTTTCCTGCTGCTGTTCAGGGGTTGCTTCAGGGGTATCAAAAGTACTTTGGAATAGTGGGGGAGGAAAGCCCGCTGCCTTTCTTCTTTCATAATCTCTTTCACGATAAGCATCAAAAATATCGCCTGGAGGTAGGGGTCTGCTTTTATCCATATACCATAAAAGGTAAGACAGATCCTCGTAGCAATTTTGTCCTCCTATTGGAGCCAGGTGTGGAGTATACCCATGGTCTGGTCTTCTTATTTGTAGTATATATGCTCCGCCCCCTGTATGGCTAGGAGCAGACATAAGAAACATGATTTTTTCTATCTGCATTGTGACGTCTTTCTGCCACATAAGCCCTGGGAAAGTAACTAAACCGTCTTCTCTGTTCCATATTTCTTCCTTTTTAGGAATGGTGAAGTAATAAATCACGAAAAAAAGAAGGCAAGATAAACTAATGATTAGCGGTATAATAAATTGGACTGTATTCAATTCATTTGGAAATTTTATTCCTCCACTTATTATAAGTATCAAGGCCGCAAAAAAAACTCCCCCCACCCATATTGGAGTAATATGTGGTGATGTTCCAAATTCTATAAATTTATCATTAGCTTTTAAAAGGCCACCTTTAAGTCCTAGTTCTTCTTTGAGAAAAGTAATTTTATTCTCTGTTATGTGTAGGTTTAATACTCTGCTCCATCCACCTCTTTTTATTTTTTTATGCGCATCACTATAATCAGAGTGTGTGATCTCTCTTTTATAATCGCTTTCTATTATTTGTTCCATAGTATAAACTGCAAAAAGCTTATTACCACCCGCCAATACGCTCTCTTTCCTGCTGCTGTTCAGGGGTGGCTTCAGGAGTATCAAAAGTACTGGGAAATAGAGGAGGGGGAAAGCCTGCTGCTTTTCTTCTTTCATAATCCCTTTCTCGATAAGCATCCAAAGCCTCTCCAGGGGGAAGAGGACGGTTTTTATCCATATACC
>NZ_JAESIY010000018.1 GCF_016757215.1 Fulvivirga sediminis | reverse complement strand
CCCTTATGATTGTAGAACTTAATTACAGCTTAATACTGTCCTGATGATTGGGGGTTGATCCGTACTTTTTCTCTGGTGTATCCTGAAACTACGTTGCCAGAATTCTGTTCGGTAAATTTTAGCTGAATCTCTAGGGGTATAATCTGTTGAAGTGGCATTTTTACATGATTATCACCACCCGTGAGCGTAGGCTCACGCCGCTTCAAAGTGTTTTCAGGGTCGTTTTTTGTAGTTACAGGCCTTTTTGGACAACTATTGTCCACAGCTTTTACTATATTATTTATAATGTTAATAGAATCTGTAAGCGGACAATTTGTCCACTTAGTGTTTTTATTAACTTTCTGTTCCTTACCTTTCTGGGATTGGTCAGACTTAGAATTGTCAATGGAATGGGCTATTGAGAGCAGCTCGGGATTGATCTTGAGTTCATAGTCTGCTTGTGTTCCATAAAATGCTTTACGAACGATAACATTGGCCTGTTCCAGCTTAGCAATGTGCCTGCGGATTGTTCTTGATGATACCCTTGCAAGGGTTGCCAACTGGGGACTATTTGTTCTTAGTGCCGGGAGGTGTTCCTGCAGCGAGCTTATTTTTAAGTGAAATAGTGAAGCCGCATATACACGAATAATCTCTCTGGCTGTCAGTATAACACTGCCCCTTATCTTATCCGAAAGGTTTTCGCACCTTTCATTATACACTAAGGTGACTGTCCAGTGCCCGAAACGAGCCTGAATAGTTAATTACCTGCATATTTGTGATTTTATACTGGGAGGTAAATTACTTTCCTTCCAGGGATTTATTAATTAGCCGATTGTAGCTTTCTTCCTCGATAGGGATCTCACCATTTTTCTCTATTCCATTGATCCTGTAGGTGCGGTACCAGGCAAGAATATCTTTGGACGTCCAGCAGTTGTGTTCTGGTAGGTGCTTGTACTTGTCTTGGAGTTCTTGGAGGCTTATATATGATTTATGCATGATATATCTAATTTTATCTTAGGCAACGACAAGGAGAATGTTCTGTTGTTAGTCATAGCCATTATCAAACAATATTTCGTTCTAAGAATGCCTGTATACTACGCTTGGAATAAGAATACTTACGCCCGTGCTGACTCGAAGTGATCTCTTTTAAATCCCGAAGTTCTACGAGTTTGTTTTTCTTGCAATTAAGAATTTTCATTGCTTCGCCTGCTGTGATCCAATCATGAGTGGGATCAGTTGCCGAAAGTGTTTCTATTATGGCATCTCGTGTGGCTCTTGTTATTACTTGGTGAAGTTGTGCGAGTAGCTGTTTATAGCTTTCGTTTTCTATAATGATTACTTCCATTTGCTATTCTTTTTTGTTAATGCTGTAAAGAGAAGTATTTTCTGAAACTTTTTTGGGTTGCAACCTTTTAACAACTTTTACAACCTTTTTGTAACTACCTGAAAATCAGAACTAAATTTGCGGATAACTTTTTGCTATTTTTTTAAAATGAGTATGAATACTATCGAAATCTAGTAACATTATGACAGTGGTTCTTCAATATATTGTAATGCCTTCGAAGATTTTGTCAATTAGATTGACTAGTAAAGGTAGCCCGACAGCTATGTGCTAAATTTTTTTAATGCACTAAGATAGGTTTGGGTTATAAATAAAGATTTAAAAAAATAATCAACCGTATATTAAGAGGGAGATGTTAAATATTGACAAAATCGTTAAAAAGTATGCGAATGCTAGTTTTAACTTAAAATATGATGATTTAATTTTAAAAGAAAAGCCTTGTAAATATTTGATTTACAAGGCTTTAGTGTGTGTGGGCCCACCTGGGCTCGAACCAGGGACCCCTTGATTATGAGTCAAGTGCTCTAACCAGCTGAGCTATAGGCCCGTCAAACTTTTGATCAGCTTTTTTTGCTGTTGTTATGTTTGATTTGGGAGTGCAATCTTACATATTTGCTGAGAACTACACAAACATTTTGAAAAAAAATTATGAAAGAACAAGAAATAAAAAATATCATCTTTGATTTAGGGGGTGTTATAATTAACCTTAAGCCAGCTAATACCATTGATGCATTTGCCAGATTATCAGGCATTAGCAAGGAGGAGGTGACTCAAAAGTACCTGCATGATGAGCATTTTAAAAAATATGAGAAGGGGCTGATTAGTGATGAAGAATTTAGAAGTTATTTAAAAAATATGACAGGTTGTGATAGTGATAAAGATTTGGATGAAGCCTGGAATGCCATGTTACTGGATGTGCCACAAGAGAGGCTTGAGTTGCTCAAAGATTTAAGAAAACATCATAAACTAATCTTGCTTAGTAATACTAATGACATTCACCTTAAATGTTTCACAGAGATATTAGAAAAGGAAAATGATTGCTCTATTGACGAGTTTTTTGATCATGTATATTATTCTCATCAAATGCATAAGCGCAAGCCAGATGCAGACATCTATGAGCAGGTACTTAATGAGCAGCAATTGGAGCCTGAAGAGACATTATTTATTGATGATAATGCTGATAATATTGCAGGAGCGGCTAACTTAGGCATTCAAACAATACATATAACGGGAGAGACTACCATAATAGAGGTTTTTGATGAAGGAGAATAACAGAACTTATTTATTACAAGCATTACTTTTTATTGTTACTTTTTTCACTACCACGTTAGCAGGTGAGTGGTGGGTTCATGGTATTATGTGGCCTTGGAATGATTACAGCTGGACGGACTTCAGCCATGGTTTGCCTTACTCGGTGCCCTTTTTACTAATTCTTAGTGTGCACGAGTTTGGTCATTATTTCACAGCCAAATATCACAAAATAAAAACGACCTTACCGTATTATATTCCTCTACCTCCCATACCACTTTTTATAGGTACTATGGGTGCTTTAATCAGAATTAAGCAGCCTGTATTGTCTAAAAAGATTCATTTTGATATTGGTATTGCAGGTCCGTTAGCAGGTTTTGTAATTGCACTTGGTGTGTTGGTATATGGTTTTACTCATTTGCCTGAGCCTGATTATATTTATAGCATTCACCCTGAATATGAACAGTTCGGAGAAAATTATGCCGAGCATGTATATACTTATGAGTTTCAGCGAGAGCAGGACTCCATACGTTATGTAGAAGCTCGCACAGCTGATTCTCTTCGTTTTGTAGAGGAAGGAACAGGAGGAGAGTGGGGCTTTCCTAAATTTAGCGCTCCTGAGAAATACGAAAACGTATACATCACTAAGCCGTTGCTTTTTGTAGGCTTAGAGAAACTTTTGGTTAGTGAACCAGAAAAAATTCCTAATAGCAGAGAGCTTATGCATTACCCTATACTTTTAGCTGGTTTTTTAGCTCTTTTGTTTACGGCGTTAAATCTTATGCCTATTGGTCAGCTAGATGGCGGACATGTTCTATACGGTCTTGTGGGCTATAAAGGGCACAAGAAAGTGGCTTCGGTAGTATTCATTGCCTTCTTATTCTATGCAGGTTTAGGTTATATTTCTCCGGCAGACGGTATGATGTATAAAGAAGGTCTCTTTGGGTTACCCGAGTTTTTTATAAGCATGCCCTTATATATTGGCTTCTTGTATTTATCCCTTAGAGGACTGCAGAAGAGTAAAAAGGATACTTGGATGTATGCTGTAGTGCTATTTGCCGTTCAATTTTTTATAGCTTATTTATATCCTGATGTTGAAGGTTATTCTGGTTGGTTGTTGTTCGCCTTTATACTTGGTAGGGTTATAGGAGTACACCACCCTAAATCATTGGTAGAAGAACCTTTAGATTGGAAAAGAAAATTATTGGGTTGGATATCGCTTATTATTTTCATCATCTCATTTAGTCCTGCTCCCATTATGTTGCAATAATGAAATCAATCATATAAAATAGCTATCCATTGGCCTTGCAGCCAACGGATAGCCTCATACATGCTTACTTAACCAAACCTTTTAATTATTTAAGCTTGCTTTGAGCGTTTTATTGCTTTAGAAGTTCAGCATTAATAATAATATCTACTTTTTCGCCTACTATAAGCCCTCCATTATCTAGTACATCATTCCACTGTAGCCCATAGTTAAAACGGTTGATAGTAGCTGTAGCTTTGAAGCCAGCCTTTTGCTTGTTGTTAATGGATATAATACCTCCAAACTCAGCTAATAATGTTATTTCTTTAGTTATTCCTTTAATCGTAAGGTTGCCGGTAATTTTATAATGATTGCCTGAGGTGTTGGTGAAACTGGTGCTCTCAAATTTTATCTCCGGGTATTTCGCTGCGTTAAAGAAATCTTCATCCTTTAAGTTTTTATCACGCTCCATGTTATTGGTAGTGATGCTGTTTACTTCAATAGTGGTTGTTATTTTAGCACCATCAAATTCTTGTTTACTTTTAGAGGTGAGTGTACCCGCATAGCTAGTGAAAGTGCCCGTCACCGATGATACTGTCATATGCGGTACTTCAAATTGAATGGATGAATGTGAAGGATCTATTATCCAGGTTGTTTGTGCGTAACTTGCGCCAGACATGATCAGTGAAAAGCCCAGAAAAAAAAGAATATTTTTCATGACCGAAAGAAATTTAATGAATACACTACAACTATGTAGAAGTTAAGTATTAATCATTAATTTAGCAATCGTTTGCAGAAATATTAATGATTGATTTTTATGGTCATAAATAAAAGAAAAAGGCTGCCAAACTAATGACAGCCTTTTCTGCTCCTCAATCTCCGTTCTTCCTTCTCTAATTCAACTTCACTTCTCTTCCCTTTACCAACGGCACTTCTCTCGCTTCACTCAACTTCACTAACTAAACTACATTACAAATGTCCGCATTATTTGATGTTTTTATTTAAGAGAAATTGCGTAATTTGAAAATTAAGTATTTCACTTAATTGATGATTTTTAGTTTTAATTCTACGATCTGCCAATGGTAATGCGGCTTTGTTATATTATCCTGATGATGTTTTTATGCCAGAGTGTAATGGCTCAGAGGATAACAATGGGAGTATATGAAAACTATCCTTTGGTTTATACTGACGGTGTAGACCAACCGCAAGGTATTTTTGTAGATATAGCAAGGTATGCGGCCAAGCGAGAAAAATTGGAGCTAGAGTATAAAGTAGGTACGCTAGATCAATGCTATAAATGGCTTGAAACAGGTGAGATCGATTTTATGCCCGAACATCCTGATTATGAAAATAGGAATGCCAAATTTGATGTGCTTTCTTCAGGGGTGGTCTCTACCTGGGCCAGAGTATACGGTAGAGAAGGTACCGATTATACTTCTCTTATTGATCTTAACAATAAGAACGTAGCAGTATTGAGTAGGAGCCAATATATCAATAGCCCTTACAAAGGTTTGTATCATTCTCTGGATGAACTCGATGTTAATTGCAATATTTATCTATCTCATAGTTATCAGGAGATTTTTAGGATGTTAGATGAGAAGAAGGTAGATGCAGGAGTAGTTGACAGGGTGTACGGAGATATTAATGAAGCCTCTTATGATGTGGTGCAAACACCAATTGCTTTCTCTCCCTCCAGACTTACGTTTATATTTCAAAAATCAAAGCATCAAAATACTCTTATGCCCATTATGGAAGAACACCTTAGGGTTTTGAAAGCAGATAAAAATTCATTTTACTACACTAACATTCGTAAATATTTTGAGCACGATCATACTGTAAGAATACCCCTTTGGGCTTATATGGTTTTTGGCTTATTGGTCTTAGGGGTTATTCAACTTATTATTTATGTTAAAGTGCTTAGAAGTACGGTAGCCAATAGAACAGCCGATCTTAGAATCGCCTACGCAGATATAAAGGCCAGACAGCATACGCTTTCACTAATATATAATAATGCATCAGAGCTAATAGCCTTGTTCGAGGTGCAGGAGGATGGAAATATAGTGCTGGCTAAGTTGCCAGATTGGTATTTAGGACAGCTTTATGAGGCTAATCAGGATTATCCACCTTACAAAGTTCTGGGCATTTCTCTTTGTGAGCTATATAAAGATTTACTTAAGCTGGAGGAGGACGAAGTTAAAGAGAGAATCGACAGGCTTGAAAGTGTGGTTAGGAGTAGGCAAAAGATAGTTTATGAAGAACAGTTCAAATCTCCCAGAGGCAATTGGGGTACGGCAGAGTCTAATCTGGTGCCTATTCTAGATAAGGACAAAAATTGCACTCATATTCTATATGTTTCCAGAAATATTACTCGTCAAAAGGAAATGGTTAAGGATCTGACGGAAACAAAAAACCGCTTGCAGATGGCCATAGAAGGCGCGAGAGAGGGTATGTGGGATTGGGATATAACTACCAACGAACTGGTCTTTAATGAATACCATGCCTCTATGCTTGGTTTTGCTCCTACTATGCTTAAGGGTAATTTTACGGAATTTTCGCAGCGAATCCATCCAGAAGATAGAGATAAAACTTTTTATGCATTGATGAGTCATTTAAATAATGAATCTGATTATTATGAAACAGAGCATAGACTAAAGACTTATAACGATGGCTGGAAGTGGATCATGGTGCATGGTAAGGTCATGAGCCGAGATAGTGAGGGTAAACCTTTGAGAGTAATAGGTACTAACGTAGATATCCATGACCGTAAGATGGCAGAATTGGCTCTTAAAAGAAATCAAAGGCGCTTGGCTACACTCATGTCTAACCTGCCGGGTATGGTATACCAGTGCAGAAATGATGAGAATTGGAGTATGATATTTAGTAGCGAAGGAGCTCTTGAACTTACTGGCTATAATTCATCAGATTTCACCAGAGCAAAATTAAGTTTTGCAGACTTGATAGTAGAGAAATATAGAAAGGAAGTGTGGAGTACTGTGCAAAAGGCGGTGTCGAAGAAAGAGCCTTATACTCTTGAATATGAAATTACGACTAAAGGCGGAGAGAAAAAATGGGTGTGGGAGCAAGGAAGAGAAGTGGAAAATGGTATTTTAGAAGGGTTTGTTAGTGATATTTCTGAGCGTATGAATGCTCGAGAGAAGATTATTTCTACTATTATAGAAACCGAAGATAAGGAGAGGAAAAGAATAGCTAAGGAGTTGCACGATAGCCTAGGGCAGAAGCTTACCACCGTATCATTGAATTTTAATTCATTAAAGAAAGATCTTAGTTTGAGTGATTCAGGAGAGAAAAAGTTGAATACCGGTCTGAATTATTTAAAAGAAGCCATTAAAGATAGCAGAGAAATAGCACATAACCTTATGCCTCAGAGTATTGACGATTTTGGATATGTATTGTCCGTCCAAAGTTTAATGGCAGATTTAGAACGTGTTACCGAAATCAATTTTGAGTTTTATGACAACCTAAAAGGAAAGAGATTGCCTAAAAATATTGAACTTCACTTGTACCGTGTTACTCAAGAAGCTATCAACAATATTTTAAAGTACTCAAAAGCAAGTCAGGCTTCGATACAGCTCATGGCTTATGAAGATGAAGTTTTACTTACTATTGAGGATGATGGAGTAGGGTTTCTTTACCAGGAGAAAATGGAAGATGAAACACGCAGTTTCGGATTGCGTAGCATGAAGAATCGTGTCAACTCTCTTTCTGGAAATATAGAAGTAGAATCCAGTTTAAACAATGGAACAGTAATAATTGTAGAAGTACCCCTCAAATACGAGTATAATGAAACCAACTAGAATATTAATAGTGGATGATCATAAAGTGGTAAGGGATGGAGTAGCCATGTACCTTGAAGATAACCCTTCTTATGAGATAGTAGGATTATTGGCCAGTGGTAAGGAAGCTATAGATGCGGTAGAGAAAAATGATTTAGATCTAGTTATTATAGATATAAATATGGACGAGATGGACGGGATAGAGACCACCCGTAAGGTAATGGATATCAACCCGAACATTAAAGTGTTGGCACTTACTATGCATAATGATTATCAACATATTAAAGCCATGATGGATGCAGGTGCACGTGGTTATGTACTCAAAAGCTGCGATGAAGTAGAAATGAGAAGTGCTATTGAAACTATATTGAATGATGACATTTATTATAGCAGTGAAGTCGGGCAGACCGTAATGAATAACCTGGCTAAGAAAAAGAATAAAATATCAGGAGATGCTTCAACCCCATTAACCCCTAGAGAAAAAGAAATTTATAAATTGATATTGGAAGAGTATTCTAATCAGGAAATAGCAGATAAGCTCTTCATTAGTGTGAGGACGGTGGAGGTTCACAAAAGAAACTTATTGGAAAAAACAGGAGCTAAAAACTCTACCGGCCTCGTTCTTTTTGCTATAAAAAATAATTTGTTTGACAATATTTAAGAGGTGGTTAAGTGAAACACGTAGAGCTATAAATACGCAAAAAGCCTTAACTTTTTTTACCAACGTATGGATAAATTTGTACCACGTTGTGAATAGGGAGAATATTGAAAGAGTTAAGGAATATAGCGTTTTACAGTCGTTCTAATGAGGTTTTTGAATGCTTGGAAGAGGAGATCTTCCAGCGGTGGAATTTCTTTTTAACTTCTCCTGATCTCGCTTCTCCGAAGCTGGATAGGGTATTCAACCCGTCTTTATTAATAATCGACACCTATTCTCTCGGGATGGAATTTCTGGAATTTATATTCAAGCATTCCAGGTATAAAACAACACCAATACTGGTGCTAGATTTTTATACCGAAAAGCCGTTTATTGAAAATTTAATTGACAAAGGTGCTGCAGGGTATCTGCTAGTACATTCTTTTGCTGATGAACTAGATATAGCAATGACTATGATACTCGGCGGCAAGAATTATATTTCTAACCAGTTAGAAATATATAAGGGAAACACGTATTTAATAAAATAAGTAGCATTGCCTATGAAATATTACATGAAGATGTGTAGGTTTGTAGTGTAATAAAAAAATAACTGATCCACAATCCAGATATTTTTTTAAACTAATAGACAAAGATTTTTAAGAGTAGGTTTAGGTTGATTAATGGTTTAGATTAATCATGGTAACAGCCGGGAGAGGTCCCGGCTGTTCGTTTTTTATACCTATTAGTTTATTTTATTCCTTTCTTTTTTAGGTAGCTTCTTTTCTTTACTACTTTAATTTTAATTATTTCATTAGCATGTGAGGAAATGGGTGTATTTTATACATTTATTTGATTTCTAATTGCCTAATTTTGTCTTGTTTTATTACTTCAATGGCCATTTGTAAGTCCTTTCAAAAGTTGGCTACTTTTAAATTACCTTGCGCTACGCTTCAGTAGCTTTAGCTATCAGTGCTTTATCTAAGTAGATTTTACCACATATAAGGGTTATCACTTATCTAATAAATTACGCATTTCCCCTGATTGATTAAACTTTATTCTGTTATACATTTGTATTGTAATCGTTGTCAAACACAACATATTATGAAAAGAATAATAGTGATGATAATAATTTGTTTGATGGTTTTTATGATAGGATCTTGTAGCCAGTATACTTGTCCCACATATTCAAAAGATGAAAACCAAGAGACAATTAAAAATATTTAAGAATAGGGTTTAGGTTGATTAGTTAAGTAAAAAGGAGCGGTCTGATAAGCAGTCGCTCTTTTTTCATTTTAAGTGCTTTATCTGCTCCTGGTACGCGTAATACGTATTTCCTGATATAAGAATCTACCCTTAATAAAAGCTCGTTATAACTCACCACCTTTGTTGTATAATAAGACTTAAACCTAAAATAAATATGAATAATCGATCAATTGATAGCGCCTTTTTGTGTTTTCGCACCTTCTTTATTGTCCCGGAGAGTCTTATCGTAGAGGTAGTTTAAGCTCTTTTCGCCATGAATATTGCCAAGCGAGAAGAAAAGCAGGATAATGAGTTTTTGCCCTTTTTAGATGAGCTAAATGACGGACTGCTGTGGGTGAACAAGTATGGAGATATCATAAGGGTAAATGCTGCTTTTGCCAGAATGACGGGATATTCCAAAGCGGAACTACAGCAAAAGAAAGTGTTCCTTTACATCAGAGAGATTACCATGCTATCTTGGGAGCTTTACTGGCGTAAGATGGCTGAAGGTATTGGGCAGGAGGCTGAAGGTAGAGTGTTAAATGAGTCTGGCATTTTGAAGCCGGTACATATTAAGTTTATGCAGAGAACTTCTGAAACTGATCTATCTTGCTTAATAGTGCAGGACGTAGCCTTCACCGTAGGCGATAGTCAGAGGTTAAAGAGGGTGAGTTATGAATATGATAGGCTCATGTATAGAACTTCTCACGATCTAAAAGCTCCCAGCTCCACTATCTTAGGGTTGGTAGATCTGGTTAAAAGAGACGCTAGTAGCCATCAGCTTGAATGCCTATTGCTAATGGAAAAAACCATAAGAAAGCAAAATGCGCTGATGGGTGACATTAATCACCTTGCTTTTATAGAATCAGCTACTCTGGTTTTTGATAGAGTGGATATAGCTGAGTTAACTAGAAATATAATTACAGATTATTCTGGAGATAGCTGTAGGATAGGTCAGATTGATTGGAAATTGAATTTTAACATAGAAGCGCCCTTTACCAGCGATAGAAATTTGCTTAATAGAGCGCTGGCTCCATTAATTAAAAATGCCATTGACTATAAAAAGGAAAATACTTCAGATTCTAAGGTGTTTATTGAAGCACATGTGACCGAACAAACGCTCACTATAACCATTGAAGATAACGGCATAGGCATAAATAAAGATCAGCATACTAGGATTTTTGATATGTTTTATAGAGGAACAGAACGTTCTACCGGATCAGGTCTGGGATTATATGTGGCACTTATTACTGCCTATAAGCTGAAAGGACATGTGGAGTTGATTAGGTCATTAGAAGGGGATACAGTATTTCAGCTAGTGGTGCCCAATAAATTTTGTGTAAGAAATAAAGCCACATTACAATAGATGTAATATGGCCTTATGTGTTGTTTAATGTCTTTAATTACATAGCAGGCTCTGAGTCTCCATTTTTATTCACTAACTTGGGGCTGCCCATTCCTTCTACTTTAAGCCTGTCATATTGTGTTTCTTTGTCACCTACTATTACGTAAGTCATGTTTTTAAGATCCATATACTTTCTAACCAGACCTTGAACGTCTTCCATAGTCATATTTTGCAAGGTTTTTTGCTCCTCCTCTATGTAATCAAGTGGTAGATCATAACTACTTAAGGTTTCTAAAATGCCTAAAAGTGAATTGAGAGTTTCAAACTTTCTAGTATTTTGTTTTATTAAGGCATTTTTGGTTTTATTAAGATCATCTTCTGTATAAGTTTTTCCGTAGTTGCCTATCACATCCTTAAAGGTTTCCAAAGACTCCAGTGTTACGTTAGACTTCACGCTAGATGAAGCTACAAATGGCCCAGGGTAGGTGCTCATCTCTAGATAAGAATATGCCCCATAGGTATAACCTTTGTCTTCTCTCAATACTTGGAATAGCCTTCCTCCTGATCCTGCTCCCAGTCGGTAGTTGGCCACTGTCAAAGGATAAAAATCAGGATCATCACCCGCTACGGTAAGTCTGGCGATTACTATAACTGATTGCTTTGCTTTCGGTATATCTACGAAATATACTTGAGGCTCATCAGGTACAGGAAGAGTAGCTGGTTCTGGTATATTCACCTCTTTGGCCGCCCACTTTTCTTCAAAGGAGGCAATAGAAGCTTTTACATCATCAGCACTCACATTTCCTGCGATATGGAAATTAGCAATCGATGGGGAGAAGTATTGATTGTAGAATGACTTCATATCTTCCATAGTGATAGATTCAATGGAGTTAACATCTCCTGATGAAGGCGTTCCTAATATACTTTCTTTACCGTATAGTTTAGCATTTAATACCATATTAGCTAAGGCATTCGGGTTTACATCTCTTTGTTGTATGCTGTTAATGGTAGCTTTTTTAATCCTATCAAATTCTTTAGCATCCCAGCGAGGCTCTAGCAAAATTTCTTTAACTAGCTCTAACGTAGCCAGATAGTTTCGGGATAAGCAGTTGGCTGTAATGGTAATAAACTCATCGGAAGTATACATTCTGATATTTGCACCTAGCTGACCGATGGCATCTTCAAGCTCTTCGGGGGTTTTGGTTTTGGTGCCTTCCATCATAAGATCAGTAATCATATAAGCTACCCCCACTTTATCAGGATTATCCACTTTATGACCACCGCTTATTTTTATGCTGAAATTAACCAAGGGAAGTTCACTGGTTTCTATGCCGTATACACCCATTCCGTTTGAGAGCTCGCTAGTCCAGATACTAGGAGGGGTAAGCAATGGGGCATCTCCTAAAGGAGGCTCTTGCGTACGATCAAAAGAACTCTCTGTACGAGGGTAGTCCTCGCTAGGCTCTTGTTCTACTAAGGCACTTTGTTCATTAGGTATTATGGCTTCTTCTTCTATCTCTGCTATGGTGCTTTTGCCTACGGCTAGGTTGGGCTTGCCTGATGGTACAAAGCTGGTGAGTACATAGTTTTGGCCTTTAATGTATTTGTTATATACATCCATCACTTCTTCTTTAGTGACCGCCTTTATGTTATGAATATCGGTTTTTACATAATCAGGGCTACCCGCGTATTCATTATAAGTGGCCAACTGAAATGCTTTTCCGAGTATGCTTGATATGCCATTGTAAAAATCAGTTTCAAGTCCGGCTTTTATGCGATCCAGGTCTTTTTGGTTGACTCCCTCTTTTTCAAACATAGCTAATGCTTCAAATACGGCAGCTTTGGCGCTATCTAGGTTTACATCTTCATTGGCTCTCACCTTTATGGTAAAGGTGCCGGCTAGCTCATTGCTGCTATTATACGCAGCAGGGTTAGGAGCCAATTCTTTTTCTTCTACCAGTACTTTGTAGAGTGGAGCTCTTTTGCCATCAGATAAAATGTCGCCTAACACATCTAAAGCCCATTGATCTTTGTGATATTGCTCTACCGTAGGCCAGGTAATGGTGAGTTCTGGCAAGCTGGCAAAGTTATCTTCGAAATAGAGCTGAATAGTAGAATCTAGCTTGATAGGCTGAGGCTTTAAAGGTTGGTCTACGCCTCTTGAAGGTATTTCTCCAAAATACTTTTCTATTAGTTTTTTGATCTCTTCCGTGTTGAAATCTCCGGTTAATACCAAGGTAGCGTTGTTAGGGCCATAATATTGCTCATAAAATTCTTTTACATCATCAAGTGTTGCATTTTGTAGGTCTTCCAGCTCACCTATAGTAAGCCAGTTGTAGGGGTGTGAGGCAGGATATAAGGCCTTATTAATTACTGCTCTCGTATTACCGTAAGCTACATTGTCATATCGCTGGCGCTTTTCATTTTGTACTACCGGTTTTTCACCTTCCAGGCTAGCTTTAGTTACTGAGTTAATGAAATAGCCCATTCGGTCAGACTCCATCCATAGCACTTTCTCAAGGGCATCTTTAGGCACCACTTCATAATATACAGTACCATCAGTCCATGTGCCTCCGTTAAAGGTGCCTCCCCATTCATTGATATTTTTGAAAAATGCACCTTGTGGCAAATTTTCCGAACGCTGAAATAGCATATGCTCAAAGAAGTGAGCAAAGCCTGTGCGTCCCGGCTTTTCACGGTTAGAGCCCGCATGTATCAGAATAGCCGTTGCCACAATCGGATCAGAATGATCTTCATGCAATATTACATCCAGACCATTACTCAGAGTCACTTTTTCGTAATCAATTGACAACTCACCGTCTGCTGAGTTTTTATTTTCTTCAGAAGTATCACAAGACTGTAGCAGCACCAGTGATATGAAGAAAATGATTGAGTAAATTTTTTTCATTATATAAGTTTAGTTTTGAATGATAAGGACTATCAATTTATAAATAAAAATTATAAAATACAGGTTGTTAATGTTTGAAAGGAGTTTTTCTTGTAATGAATGGCGCTTTTATTAATTTGGAGGAAATTTTGTAAAATGAAGTCTATTAAGTCATTATTGTTTTTTCTGATTTTCTTGCGTTTTCTTCCAGCTTCAGCGCAGACAGACCTGATATTGGATAACTCTCCTACCTCCATCAAGTGGAAGCAAGTTATTACCCCTGGGTTCAGAGTTATTTATCAGGATGGTTTTGATGAACAAGCTCAGCAGGTGGCTGGTAAACTACAATATTTAAGAGCTCCTGAGTCTGAGAGCATGGGTGGAAGGGAGCCTAAAAGAATATCAGTCATTTTGCAAAACAGAAATACCATTTCTAACGGCTTTGTTACTCTGGGGCCAAGGAGATCAGAGTTTCAGACTATGCCTCCACAAGATTATAATTTTACTGGAAATAATCGCTGGCTTGATCTGCTCTCTGTGCATGAGTTTAGACATGTAGTTCAAAATAAACAAAGTAAAAGAGGATTTAATAAGGTTTTCTACTACCTATTTGGTGAAAATACGCAGTCAGCAATGGCATATTGTGCAGCTCCCAGATGGTTTTGGGAGGGAGATGCAGTAGCCTTGGAAACAGCCTTGACTAATAGTGGAAGAGGAAGAATTCCATCTTTTAATCGTGAATTTAGAGCTAATACCCTCGGAAAAAAGAGATATAATTATCATAAACAGCACTTAGGATCTTATAAAGACTTTATTCCTAATCACTATGTTTTAGGTTACCATTTTGTAGGGAGCTTACGAAAGAGGACAGGGGATAAGGATATCTGGGGTAAGGTGACCAATATTGCCTTTTCATTTCCATTTATTCCGTTTACTTTTTCTAATTCACTAAAAATAAAAACTGGTACTTATCTGGTAGGTAATTATGAATTAATGATGGATGATTGGGAGGGTATTTGGAAGGCTCAGTTGCAAGGAGTGAAAATAAGTCCATTTACTACCGTTAATAAAAGAGAATCTGAAGTTTTTAGAAATTATGAGTATCCACAGCCATTGTCAGATGGCAGGGTGCTGGTGTTGAAATCGGGTATTAGTGAAATAGAGAAGTTTGTTGTTTTAAATGCTCAAGGAGAGGAGGAGGTAGTGTATACGCCGGGCATTATGAACAGTTCCGGTATGCTTTCTCTTCAAAATGATCAATTGGTTTGGAATGAGTACCGGTATGATCCTCGCTGGAGGCAAAAGAACTACTCTGTAGTGAAAACTCTGGATTTGGCTAACGATAAAGCTAAAACTATTACCCGGAAAAGTAGGTATGCCGCCGCTGCCTTATCTAGCAAGAGCAATCAGATAGTCACAGCACTTAACACTATTGAAGGAAAGAATTATTTGGTAGTGATTGATGGACTGAGTGGTGAAGAGGTGAGAAGATTTTCCGACGTTGATAATTCACTTTATACCATGGCACGCTGGACAGATGACGATGAGGCCATAGTGGCCGTAAAAGTAAAGTCGCTAAGCAAAGAAGTGGTGAAGATCGATTATGCTTCTGGTGAAGAAAAAGTGTTACTATCTGTTACAAATGAAAATATTGGTCACCCTGTATTATATGGTCAATATTTATTTTATAATTCTCCATACAGTGGCATAGATAATATATATGTGAAAGACCTTGAAACTGAACAGGTTTATCAAGTGACAAGTAGCAAGTATGGTGCATATAACCCTGCTATCTCTCCTGATGGTGAATACATTTACTATAACGATTACACCGTGAATGGATTTGACGTGGTTAAAACTCCTTTTACTGTCGATACTTGGAAGCCTCTAAGTGAGGTGGAAGATAGGCGCTCTACGCTGCCTCAACTGCTTACAGAGCAGGAAGGAAATCCTAATATACTGAATGAGGTGCCTGATGAGCAATATCCTGTAAAAAAGTATAGTAAGCTAGGGCATATGTTCAATATCCATAGCTGGGGGCCTTATGCTACTACAGACCTAACTAGGGCTCAAGTGGGCGTGTTTTCCAGAGATGTACTCAGTACTACTGATATTTCGTTAGGCTATACTTATGACGTGCAAGAAGAGACTGGCTACGGTTCTGCCGGAATAAGTTATCAGGGATGGTATCCTATAATAGATATGGAAGTTACCCGAGGGAGTCGCTCTACTACAGAGAGGGTTGAAGGAGAAGATGTAGAATTCGAGTGGAATGAAACTACAGTGAATGCAGGGTTTAGAATACCGTTATTACTTACGCGTTCAAAATTTCGTAGTCAGTTAACTATTGAAAATAATTTTGGTCTTACTCGTGTTACAGATTATAATCAACCAGACCGTTTATTTATTGATCAGCAGGCTAATGGAGACTTACTTACCAATAAAACAACGTTAAACTATTACAGGCTTTTGAAGACCAGTGCTCGTGATTTGAATAGTAAATGGGGGCAGTCAATTACTATTAATCATACGGCATCTCCTTTTGGAGGTGATTATGATGCTGAGCAAACTGCTTTGAGAGGCACTTTGTATTTCCCAGGCTTATTGGCTAATCATAGCTTTTACGTAAGAGGAGCTTTTCAGCATAAAAAGTGGAAATTAGACACATTGAATAATGATACTTATCTGCTCAGGAATCAGATTCCTCTTCCACGTGGGTATTCACATAGAAATTGGGAAGATTTTATTTCTCTTTCGGCTAATTATACGTTGCCTCTTTGGTATCCTGATCTCACTTTAGGGCCGATATTGTATGTGAAAAGAATAAGAACTAACTTGTTTTATGATTATGGCGCTGGTAGCATTGATCTGGTAAATGATCAACAAGAAATATACGTAAAAAGGGATGCGCAATACCAATCTTTTGGTGCAGATTTCTTATTTGATATAAATATTTTTCGATTCCCACCAGAACTTTCATTAGGATTTAGAATTTCCTACTCAAAAGCCAATGATTATAGCTCAGGAGGTAGTAAGTTTGAGCTACTGATATCAAATATTAGTTTTTGATAAAGATCATATTTATTTGAAATCATTTATTTGAATAAAGGGATTTTAACCCTTATTTTTGGCACAAAATTTAATAGAGACCTATGGCAGAAGTAATACGTATGCCCAAAATGAGCGACACCATGGAAGAAGGTGTAATCGCGTCTTGGTTAGTGAAGGAGGGAGACAAGGTAAAGTCGGGCGATATTTTAGCAGAAGTAGAAACAGATAAAGCAACAATGGAGCTGGAATCCTATGAAGATGGGACATTGCTTCACATTGGTGTAAAAGAGAAAGATGCAGTTCCGATTGATGCTGTAATAGCTATTATCGGAGAGGAAGGTGAAGACATCAGTGGCTTGCTTAAAGAGATTGAAAGCGGAGGTTCTGATAATGGAGCAGCCAAGGAAGAAGAGTCATCGGATAGTGGTGCCGAAGAAGAGGAGGTAGAAGAGATTGATGCTTCTGATGTGAACGCAACTGTGGTTACCATGCCGAAAATGAGTGATACCATGACGGAAGGTACCATTGCTAGCTGGCAAAAGAAGGTAGGCGATTCTGTGTCTTCAGGTGATGTTATGGCCGAAGTAGAAACAGATAAGGCTACTATGGAGCTGGAAGCTTACGAAGATGGTACTTTGCTTTATATAGGTGTAGAAGAAGGTGACTCTGTTGAAGTGGATGGTGTTTTAGCCATTGTAGGTGAAAAGGGAGCTGATTTCGAAAAACTTCTTAAAGCACATCAGGCTAAAGCTAAAAAATCTTCTGGCGGTGGCGAGGAGAAAAAGGAAGCGAAGAAAGAAGCTCCTAAAAAAGAAGAAAGCAAGCCAGCAGCTACTCAGGAGAAGGCTACTTCTTCGACTACTGATGGAGGTAGGTTAAAAGCGTCTCCTTTAGCTAAGAAAATGGCTGAAGATAAAGGCTATGATATTACTAAGATCAAAGGATCTGGTGATCATGGCAGAATCGTTAAAAAAGATATAGAAAACTATACTCCTGCAGCTGATGCTCCTGCAAAACAGGCTGCTGCTGGTGGCGAAGGTACTGCCGTGAATATACCTCAGGTGGTAGGAGAAGAAAGCTACGAAGAGGTGAACGTTTCTCAAATGAGAAAAACCATTGGCAAGCGTTTGGCTGAGAGTAAATTTACTGCTCCTCACTTCTATATAACCATGGAGATTAACATGGATAAGGCTATTGAAGCCAGAAAGGCCATGAATGAATTTTCTCCTGTGAAAATAAGCTTTAATGATATTGTAATTAAAGCGGTAAGTGCGGCTTTGAGACAACACCCTAAAGTTAATTCATCTTGGTTAGGAGATAAAATTAGATATAACAAGCACATTCACGTAGGTGTGGCTGTAGCTGTAGATGAAGGTCTTTTAGTGCCTGTGATCAGATTTGCAGATAATAAGTCATTATCTCACATCTCTGCAGAGGTAAAAGATCTAGTAGGTAAAGCTCACAGCAAGAAGTTACAACCAGCAGACTGGGAAGGAAATACTTTTACAGTTTCTAACCTTGGAATGTTTGGTGTAGAAGAGTTTACCGCCATTATTAACCCGCCAGATTCATGTATCTTGGCTATCGGAGGTATTAAACAAACTCCAATAGTAAAAGATGGGCAAGTGGTTCCTGGTAACGTAATGAAAGTAACCCTTTCGGCTGACCACAGAGTAGTGGATGGCGCTTTAGGAGCAGCTTTCTTACAAACACTAAAAGGACTACTTGAAAATCCGGTGAGAATTTTGGTGTAAAAAGAATATAAAACATTAAACAATATACCCTGGTAGTTTTTTAACTATCAGGGTTATTTATTTAAAAGAACTGATGGGAAAAATTAAAGTAAGATCTACTACGGTATTGGCCGTGGTGCATAATGGAGAAGTAGCGATAGGAGCCGATGGACAAGCTACCATGGGTAACTATGTTGCTAAAAGTAATGTGAAGAAAATAAGGAAGCTGCAAGGAGGTAAAATTGTGACTGGCTTTGCGGGATCAACAGCTGATGCTTTTACCCTTCTGGAAAGATTTGATGAAAAGCTAAATAGCTACGGAGGTAGTATGAAACGTGCGGCAATAGAGCTAGCAAAGGACTGGAGGACGGATCGTTATCTGAGAAAGCTCGAGGCTATGCTTATTACAGCTGATAAAGATGAGGTTTTGATTGTTTCCGGAACGGGAGATGTGTTAGAGCCAGATCATGAAGTAGCTGCCATAGGTAGCGGGTCAATGTATGCTCAGAGTGCCGCTTTAGCGTTGAAGAAGCATGCTTCTCACCTGAGCGCAGACGAAATGGTAAGAGAGGCTCTAAATATAGCAGCTGATATTTGTATTTATACTAATCATAATTTGATAATCGAAAAAGTAACTGGCTGATGCTGACTATATATCATAACCCCAGGTGTAGTAAGAGCCGAGAGACGCTGAAGCTTATAGAAGAGCATGGAGATATGGTAGAGGTGGTAGAATACTTAAAAATGCCACCCAGCAAAGCTGATCTGAAAAAAATTGTAGAAAAGCTGGGGATAAAACCCCATGATCTGATCAGAACAGGCGAAGCAATCTATAAGGAGAAGTACAAAGGCTCAGAGCTTTCTGACGATGACTGGCTTCAGGCAATGGAGGAACATCCAAAATTGATTGAACGCCCTATAGTGATTAAGGGCGACAAGGCAATCATTGGAAGACCTCCTGAAAAAGTGAAAGAGCTTTTCTGAATTCCTTATTCTAGGGTAGAAAAAAGTCAAAAACAAGGTTATTCATACATTTGAAATGGCCCTTAGGGCATTTGTCATACCCTATTTTGGAGCACGGTCTACAATCTAGTTTGTTGTTTTCAAGAATAGTGAAATGAGTTCGGTAGGGGTACATGCCAAACATAGGAATGGTGTTGCCCCATATGCTGAATATTTCCTTTTTAAACGCTGCCGCTATATGCATAAGACCGGTATCATGGCTAAATACATAGCGAGCTTGTTTTACAAGTGATGCAGACTGGTTCAAATTAAACTTGCCACAAGCGTTATAGATAACCGTTTTTTTGTTAAGCTTCACTAGCCCTTCTTCCATAGGTTCAGATTTATCTGATTTTTCAAAGAACTGCTCTATAGCCATAGCAGTTTCATTGTCTCCAGGGCCACCTAGCAGCACAATAGGTTTGTTGATTTTATCGCAAAGCTCTATCATGCGATTTAAAGGTAGTTTTTTGGTGTTATGTTGAGCGCCAATAGCATAAGCAACATACTCTTTTCTATGGCTTTCAGGAAGCCAATCCATAGGCACATTGTCCTTGTCAGGAATGAAATAGTCAAGACCCAAGTTGTCCATTTTTACACCCAGAGGTTGAGCTGTTTCCATATACCTGTCTACAATATGCCTGTTAGGTAGCTTATTGATCTTGAGGTTTACCATGAGCCATTTTTCCTTATTTAGCTTTTTAAAAGAAGCGCTGCGGGCTGCAAGTCTGGTCTTGATAATCTTAGTACGTAGATTTTTGTGGAGATCTATGATGTAATCATAATTCTCTTTTTTAAGAGCTGACACTAAATCACCCATGCTATCTTTTAAATAGTGGATTTTGTCAATGTAAGGATTGTTTTCAATAATCTCCTTGAATTGATATTTGGTGCAGTAATGTACCTCGGCATTTTCTACCTGGGTTTTTACGTTCCTTATTACTGGTGTGGTTAGCACGATGTCTCCAATGGAGGAGAAACGTATAATAAGTATTTTAGTCATGAGGTTGAGGATTATCCTACTTGGGTTAAAGCTTTTTCTTTCTTTGTAGTAAAGTACGACTCTAAATCATTCAAAGACAAGCTGTTAAGGTTCATTTCTTTAGTGAGACCACCTTTTCTGCCTACACAGAGACCATAATACATGTCATGATAGCCTGCTTTAGCGTGGGCATCAGGATTTATGCTAAGCATCACACCCTGTTCTAGTGCATAGTGTACCCAGCGCCAATCAATATCTAGCCTTTTTGGGTTGGCATTAATTTCAATAACCACTTTGTTTTTAGCACAGGCATCGATAATGGTTTTGTGGTCTACAGGGTACCCCTCGCGTTGTAATAGCAGCCTGCCGGTCATATGCCCTAAGATAGTAGTGAAAGGATTTTCTACGGCTCTTAGTACACGTTCAGTAGCTTTTTGAGTGTCCATGTTAAGCACAGAATGGATAGAGGCCACGATGAAGTCAAAACTGGCCAATACTTCGGTGTCATAGTCTAAAGAACCGTCAGGAAGAATGTCACATTCTATACCTTTGAATATTTTAAAGTTTTTGTAGTTTTTATTCAGCTCATCTATCTCTGCTTGTTGCTCTTTTACGCGTTTTTCATAAAGGCCGTTGGCATAGTAAAAAGAGGACTTGCTATGGTCAGTAATGCCAAGGTATTCATAGCCCAATTCCTGACAATAGTCTGCCATTTCTTTTAGTGAATGCTTACCATCACTATAGGTAGAATGATTATGTAAAATGCCTTTAAGGTCAGACATTTCAATAAGTTTCGGAAGCTTGTTCTCGGCGGCTAGCGTTAATTCAAATTGCCCTTCTCTTAATTCAGGAGCTATGTAAGGAAGGTCTGCTAATTTGTATATATCCTCTTCAGAGGCTATTGCAGTGCTTTTAATAAGGTCAGATAGACTTTTATCTTCTTTTACAGGCGTATGAATGTGCGCTGGTGTACTGGTTGTTAAAAAAAGCTGTTTTTGAAAGTCTTCTTTCGTAGTGAACCTTACTCTTACTGCAGTGTTTTCTTGGCTAAGAATACCACGCCAGTTAAAGGGGCTGCTCTTATCTTCTTCAGTGGTCAGGGCCTCATCATTATCTAAAAATGCTCTTACCTTTCCTTCATCAGTTGGGGCACAAAGGAGTAATATTTCTTCTATGACTTCTACTTTTCTTCTAAGCTCTCCAGAGGTAGATATCAGTACATCTTTAAACTCATCTTGTATCTTTTTAATAAGCCCCTCAGCCACTTTCTCGGCCTGAGCATATAGAAGCTTGCCTTGATGTGAATTTCTAAATAAAATGGCTTCTTTAAGGTTTTTTAGAGTTTTATCCCCAAATCCTTTCAGTTTAGCCAGCTCACCACTATCAATAGCCTTTAATAATTCCGCACTATTCTGAATATTGAGGTCTTTCCATATCAGGTGTATTTTTTTTGCACCTATGCCTTTTAGGCTAAGTAAGTCTAATATTCCTTCTGGTGTTTCAGAAAGATATTTTTCCAATATTGCTAAGTGGCCTTCTAGGTTAATTTCATCAATAGCTGCTGCTATGCTTTTACCTACACCATCAATTTTTTCTAGTTCTTCCAAGCTGAGATTAGACAGCTGAATGGACTCTCTTTCTAGATTAAAAATGGCGTTATTGTAGCTTTTTATTTTAAATTCGTTCTCACCATGAAGCTCCATTAGCTGGGCCGTGGTTTTCAGTAATTTTATAATTGATTTGTTATCCAAAAGGTATTTTCATTTATTGGTCTACTACAAAATAAAGGAAACATTTCTTTGAACTCACTATTATTTGACGGCTAACTGTGATTTAGAATTTTTATAATTAGAGAGATGTTTACATGATACTGTCTAAATCAGTATATTTCAGTTGTATTCTAAACCATTTCCCTCATACATTACATTATGAAATTTAACACTCTACTGTTGTTCTTTCTCTTGTACTCATTTACTGCTCACTCTCAGTTGAAGCAGATTAGCAGATACGAACTGAACAGAAAAAGCGGAGATGATTTCTTCACTGTTATTTCTGCCGGCACTGAAGGAATGATCGTGATACAGGAAACTGATCATTATGAAAAAGGAAAAGGTAAGATCTGGAAGGCGATATTGCTAGATACCCTTATGGAGGAGCGTTATAATTATGAAGTGGGTATAGAAAGTGCTTTTATATTCAGAGGATATGACTTTAACAATGGCATTTTTTATATGCTATTTAGGCATGATGAAGGCTTGAAAAGTGATTTTCACTTAATTACCTTACACGTGGCCACTGGAGATTTAAAACGTTATGATATTAAAAATGAAATAGAGCTGGAGCTATCTCATATGATAGTGGTGGGGCAGCGGGTGGTATTGGCGGGTTATGTTCGCTATAGCCCCACATTAGTTTCTTTAACTATGGGTGAGGATAACCTTTCAGTAATACCAGGCTATTTCAAAGATAGGAGTGATGTTATAGACCTTCGTGCTAATCATAATAGAACGTTTAATGTGCTTACAAGGGAAAAGAACTATGATGGTTACTACCTCCGTATGCGTACTTATAGTCCTGAAGGCAGGATCTTGTTTGAAAAGGAAATTGAAGTGCCATTTGATTATAAGATAGTAGATGCTAAAACTACTGATTTTGTGAGTGGAAATATCGCCTTGGTAGGTACATATAGCCGTGGGAGTACTTCATCATCTCAAGGCATATTTTTCACTACAGTACAGCCAGAGGGGGTGAGAGAAAAAATGATATATTTTGGGTATGGAGATTTAGAACATTTTTTCGATTATATGGGGGAAAAAAGATCGGCCAGAATGAAAAGGAAAATAGAGAAGAAAAAGGCGAGGGGCAAAGATTTTAATTACAGTTCCAAGTTACTATTACATCAGGTGAGAGAGGAGCAGGATGCCTACATAATAGCCGCTGAAATCTATGATCCTGAATTTGAACGCTATCAGGATCCTTCAATGTTCTCACCGTATTATGATCCGCGAGGTTTTAACAGGTATCATGCTTTTAGCCAGCAACAGTATGTAAGAAGGCCTTATGGTTATCAGGTTAATCATGAGCCTAATCATTTCAAATATTTGGAAACAATTATAGTGAAGCTAGATGATGAAGGAAAGCTGGTGTGGGATAACAGCTATGCGATAAAAGAGGTAGAATCATACTCATTAGAAGCTGTAACTGACTACCGTGTGAAAGGAGATGATATAACCATTATTTATAAGTCTGAAGATAAACTGGCCTATAAATTAGCAGAAGGAAATACAGGCCTTGTAGAAGATTCTGATGAGCTGGCTATGCTCTATGAAAATGATGAGCTTGATCATGACTATGAGGGAGTAGGAGGTGTGAGTCACTGGTATGATAATACCTTTTTTGTGTGGGGATATCAGAAGGTATTAAACAAGCAGAATGAATCAGTAGACAACCGAAGGAATGTGATCTACATTAATAAGGTTGAGGTTGATAAAACCCTTCTAAATAAGCAGTAGAGTTAATTTAGTTTAATTATAAATTAAAATCACAATGAACATTTTCCTGCTTTTTCTCATTAAATGAGTATAAACTAAAACGGAATAACTATGGAAAATGTATGTAAAAATTGTAACCATTGGGCGCCTGAGGCACCGGTAGTTGCTCATAAAGAGAATTACGGAGAGTGTAACAAGTTAAGTCATGTGGAGTCAAAGATGGACCCTGACTTTATCATACCTGTACTTAATGGTGGTAAGCCAGTAGATGGTAATTCTAAGGAGATAGAATACATTACAGGCTCTACTTTTGGATGTAACCAATTTGCGCAAGCATAAGAAAATATAAATTTTTATTGAAGCTGTTTTAAAGGAAAGGATTGTGTAAAAATAATTCTGATTTTGAAACAGCTTTTCCTTTAATGGCTGGCCAGTTCATAAATAAAGTATCCTATTATCGTTAGGATCATAGCTGCATACATAAGCAGATCTACTCTTACATACTCTTTATATTTCCTGTACAAATTCAATAATTCTTTCATGTGCTCAAAGATAAGTGTTTAATTTATTTTAAATACTTTGAATTTGCCTTTATCTTGGCATCAAGTTATGAGTACTACATTAAGAGAAAAGAAGGTCGGGTTCGGAACGGGTCCTGTATTCTTTACGGCTATATCTACTATTTTGGGGGCTATTATGTTCTTGAGATTTGGTTATGCCGTTGGCAGCGTAGGATTTGCGGGTACTATCGGAATCATTTTATTTGCAAACTTAGTCACTATACCTACTGCTATGGCTATTGCCGAAATAGCCACTAATCAGAAAGTTGAAGGAGGAGGTGAATATTATATCATTTCGCGTTCTTTTGGTATTAACGTAGGGGCCGCTATAGGCATAGCCCTTTATTTATCCCAGGCTATCAGTGTTGCTTTTTATACCATTGCTTTTGCCGAAGCTTTTGGTCCTGTGTTTGACTATGTAAATGCGCAATTTGACCTGAATTTATCTGATAAAAGAATTATTAGTCTGCCTGCTGTGATTTTACTGAGCATACTCATGATTAAAAAAGGAGCAGATTTAGGTATGAAGGCCTTGTATGTGGTGGTGGCTATTCTTTTCCTTTCACTTATCATGTTTTTTGTAGGCTCTACAGATTATAATTCTGCCATGGTCAACCTTCAGTGGACTGATCATATTGACAATCCGGATACGTTTTTTGCTGTATTCGCTATTGTCTTTCCTGCTTTTACAGGTATGACGGCTGGTGTGGGCCTGTCAGGTGATTTAAGAGACCCTAAAAAGTCTATACCACTAGGTACGCTGGCAGCTACTATTGTGGGTATGGTTATTTATATTTTCATTGCTTACAAACTTGCCGTATCTGCAGCTCCTGAAGATTTAGCGGATGATCCTTTAATAATGATGCGAATAGCAGCGCTAGGACCGATTATTCCTATAGGCCTGGCAGCAGCTACTATTTCTTCGGCTTTAGGCAGTATCATGGTGGCACCTCGAACTTTGCAGGCGTTGGCCAGTGACAAGGTGTTTCCTCTACCTCATATTAACACATATTTGGCCAAAGGAAAGAAAGGCTCTAATGATCCTATTAATGCCACTATAGTCACCAGCCTTATAGCCATTATTTTTGTAAGTCTGGGAGATGTAAATGCTGTAGCTGAGATCATATCCATGTTTTTTATGATCACCTATGGATCATTATGCCTTATATCCTTTTTACAGCATTTTGCAGCAGATCCATCATACCGTCCCTCATTTCGCTCCAAATGGTATGTGTCATTGTTAGGCGCCGTATTGTGTGTTTATCTAATGTTTAAGATGAATGCTCAATATACTATCATATCTATCATTTTAATGACCGGTATTTATTTCTTCGTTACTCAAACCAGTAAATCACGAGAGGGGTTGGCTAAAATATTTCAAGGAGTAATTTTTCAGTTGAGCAGGCAGCTTCAGGTTTTTCTACAGAAGGCTGAGCGTGGAGAAGAGGGTTGGCGTCCTTCAGTTATTTGTATCTCATCTGATTTCTTCAAACGTCCCTCTGCTTTTCAGTTTATGAGGTGGATTTCGCACCGATATGGATTTGGCACCTATCTTCATTATATCAATGGCTATTTTTCAAAAGATTCTTACCAAAAATCGCAGGAGCAAATACGCAGGTTATTAAAGGTTACAGGAGCTACGCGTAACAAGGTGTTTGTAGATACACTCATTTCACCTTCATTTACCAGTGCGGTGGCTCAGGCCATACAGTTGCCAAGTGTATCTGGTAAGGAAGTGAATATGATACTCTTTGAATTTGCTAAAGATAATGCAGCCAACCTAACGGATATCATAGATAACTTCACTATGGTAAAAGCGGCTGAGTTTGATATTTGTGTGCTAGGATCATCAGACAGAGAGTTTGGCTTTAATAATAATATACATATTTGGCTTACCCCCAACGATTTGAAAAACAGTAGCCTGATGATTTTGATGGGATATATCATTATGGGTCACCGTGATTGGAAGAATGCAGAGATCAAAATTTTTGCAGTGGTGAATGAAAAGGAAATGTCTGAGCAAGAAGAGATGCTTATTTCTATGATTAAAGCAGGTAGACTGCCAATCTCACCCAAAAACATTGAGCTTATAAAGCATAAACTAGAAGTGAGTACCAAAGAGATTATTAACGATAAGTCTCAGGATGCAGACCTTACAATAGTGGGCTTCAGAGCTGAAGCTATTAAGCAGCGTGGGGCAGAAGTGTTTAAAGGTTATGAAGGGGTTGGCAATATACTATTTGTAAATGCTTCAAAAGAAAAGGAAATACAGTAGTTAAACTTCTCGTTTAAATTTAACGAAAAAGCTTGCTCCTTTTTTTACCTCGCTTTCGCACCAGATTTCTGCGTTAATGGCGTCTGTATATTTTTTCACTATAGATAGCCCCAGGCCTGTAGATATTTCATTACCTGTAGGCCTGGCAGAAAGCTTCTGGTATTTTCTGAAAAGCTTTTTCTTATCTTCTTCACTAAGCCCTGGACCTTGGTCTTTTACTTCAAAAAGTGAATGACCTTCTTCTTCTGTTAAGTTGATGGTAACAGTGGTTCTCCTGGGTGAAAATTTAAGAGCATTAGAGATAAGGTTTTCTAGTATTTGATAAGCCAAATCCTCATCAGCTTCAGCTATTATAGGCTTGTTGAGTTCGTAATTCAGTGTTATGGATTTCTCCTCAGCAATTAGTTTATAGTTAGAAATTATTCCAAGTAAAATTTCGCTCAAATCAACTTCAGTAAACTGAACATTAAGGACGTTAGACTCCATTGATTCAACATCTAATATACGAGTTACCATATCATTAAGGCGACCTGCACTGTATTCTATGGTGTTCAGGTACTTCATGGTTTCTTCATCTATTCTTTCCGGATGAATTTTTATAACACTAACCAATCCTTTGATCTGACTAAGCGGGCTTTTCAAGTCATGGGCCACTATGCCAATAAGGCTGTTCTTTTCATTATTTAAATTGATGAGCTCTATGTTTTTCTGCATGAGTTCATCTTTTTGTTTGCGAGTTATAGCATGCATATTGCCAATAGTTTCATTAGCATTATATAAATAATCTGCCTGATCTTTTAACTCCTCATTTTTTTCAGTAATAGTTTCATTGGCTTCTTTGAGCTGGTGTGCCTGCTCTTCTATTTTTTGTTTTTGCCTGCTAAGCTCTTCATTTTTATGCCATATATTTTCATAAGCATCTTCCAGATGATCCATGAGTTTAAGTAGCTCCTTTTTTTTATGTTCAAGCAGGTAATTATCAGAAGAAACTATTTCATTTTTTCTTTTGAGCTGATTAGCTTCAATTTTAAGATTGTCAATTTCTGTTGTTACATCTTTTACGTATTCATCGTTAGAGGGCAGGGCATATTTAATGAACTCCATATGCTCTTTGATGAAGTGCTTAAGATCTGGATCTGTAGATTTTTCTGAAAGGGTGAGCAAACCATTAGCAAAACCTTTAGGTAAAAAGCTATAGGTGGGTTTTTTCACGTCTTTTTTAATATTCGTCATTACACGCCATGTTGGTGGCTAATGAAATTAGTTGAATGATGCGTATTATGCTATTATTTACGACTTAAATATGAAATTTTTTTTGTCTCTTCTTTTTTTATAAAGAAACTGGAAGAAAGTAAGGATAATTGATGTCTCGAAAAATTTAAAAAGATCAGATATACTATTACGTTTTCTAGTGTCTGTTTTGGAGATTAATGTCAGCATACACCAAGCAGAATCAATGGCAGCTATCAATCAGATTAATGAGCTTATAGTTGTAGTTATTAAAATCGGGTTGTTGTCTATAGTTGCCCGCAATGAAGGAATATGGGAAAGGTGATAGTATTTTCTTTCCACACTTCTTTCAAATGCTTTATTACTGCAGGTACTGGATTTTCATTATGTTCTTTAATGTATTTTTGTACAGATGACCAGGTGTTCAGATACCCTTCCATATGCTCAATAGTCCAAGGTAGTGTGTATTTAAAATACTGCTTTTCATAATGGTTCAAACCGAATGATATATCATCATATTCATTCATGAGTATAGCTCTTTCCGGATCCCAGTACGGACCAATGACTACATCATGAATATGCCGGATGATTTTGTTGGCTTCTTCATTAATATCTATGAGACCATAACCAAAGTAGCAAAGCCAAGCCTGTGGTGCAGCCACTCTTCTTGCCTCTTTGAGAAAAGCATTATGATTGAACCAATGGATTGCCTGAGCTACGGTGATCAGATCTACTGATTGATCTGGGAGCAGGCTATTTTCAGCGGAAGCTATATGGTATTTAATGTTTTCATGTTTTACAGCATTATCTAGCTGGGTCTGGCTGATATCAGTAGCTATTACCTTGTCGAACTTTTCAGCTAATTGAAGAGCCACTTGGCCGTTGCCTGTGGCGCAATCCCAAGCGCAGGAATACGAGGAGAGACGAGCAAAAATACTGTTGTAAAGATCTTGCGGATAGTCAGGGCGATACTGAGCATAGCCTTTAGCTTGGGTAGAAAAGTTGTCCTTCATAAAAATTGCCTATTTTTAGGTTGTAATTAATAAACAGGTGAACGATTTTAGCCATTAAAAGTTAATTGTATTATCCCAAATTTAACCTCATGAAACGCTCAAATATATTCTTAGCTGTTATTTTAATTTATGTCGCTACTGCTTGTGGACATAAAGAAATGGATAACTCCGTTCTAATAAATCAAAAAGAAGGGTTGGTAGCGGAAGATATTGCTGTTTTTTATCCTGATCAGTTTGATTCAGTACAAACGCTGCCTTCAATGGCGGTTATTAAGGATCTTAACTTTACTAATGCTCTTCCTGGTGATTGGGCGGTCAAACCTGAATTTAGTACAACTGACACTTCCAGTATTGTGAGGATTCCTTTTCCTAAAGGAACAGATTTATATGGAAATGGTGAAGTAACGGGCCCTTTAAGGCGTAACGGCACTGAGATAAAACTATGGAACACTGATAATTTCGGCTATGGTAAGTTCGATGGGAAGCAACTTTACCAGGCGCATCCATGGGTGCTGGGGGTTAGGCCCGATGGGAGCAGTTTTGGGATAATAGCAGATAATACCTATCGCCAGACTTTTGAGCTTAAGAATCCTATTACTATTACCTCCCAAGGTCCGGGATTTAGGGTGATAGTGATCGAAAAAGATAATCCTGAGGATGTTTTAAAGGCTTTGGCTGACCTTACTGGGAAAATGAAACTGCCCCCTTTATGGGCTTTGGGGTATCAACAGAGCAGATATTCTTACTATCCTGATTCTCAAGTGAGAGAGATAGCCCAGAGTTTTAGAGAGAAGCAGATTCCTTGTGATGTTATTTGGATGGATATTAACTATATGGATGGTTTTCGAATTTTTACATTTGATGAAAATGGTTTTCCTGACCCTAAAAAGCTTAATGATGATCTTCATAGCATGAATATAAAAGCTGTATATATGATAGATCCGGGAGTTAAAAGGGATTCTTCATATACTGTTTATCAGCAGGGCAGCGCGGGTAACCATTGGGTACAGAATGCTGAAGGCGATGAATTCAATGGAGAGGTTTGGCCAGGGCAATGTGCTTTTCCTGACTTTACCCGCCCCGAAACACGAGAATGGTGGGCTGGTCTTTACCAGGATTTTATGAAGTTGGGCATAGATGGTATATGGAATGATATGAACGAACCCGCAGTATTTGATGGCCCGGAAGGAAGCATGCCATTTGATAATATTCACCGGGGTGGTGGAGACCTGCCAGCTGGTGAGCACATCCGTTATCATAATGTATACGGATTGCTCATGGTGAAGGCCAGCAGAGAGGGTATTATGAAGGCTAATCCTGATTTAAGACCTTTTATACTATCGAGAGCGAACTATTTAGGAGGACAGCGGTATGCTGCTACCTGGTCAGGAGATAATGTTTCATCTGAGGCACACATGAAAATGTCTATTCCTATGACTATTACGTTGGGCCTTTCTGGTCAGCCTTTTAACGGCCCTGATATTGGTGGTTTTACTGGAGATGCCAATGAAGAGCTTTTGGCTCAATGGATGTCTCTGGCTCCTTATTATCCTTTTTGTAGAAATCACTCGGCTATAGATGTAGTAAGACAGGAGCCTTGGTCTTTTGGTAAAAAAACAGAAGATGTTTCTCGTACTGCTGTGAATAGAAGGTATAGAATGATGCCTTATTTGTATACACTTTTTCATGAAGCTTCAATATCTGGTCTGCCGGTGATGCGCCCTGCATTTTTTGCTGATGTGAAAGACCAGAAACTAAGAAAGGAAGAAGAGGCATTTCTGTTAGGAGACAAGCTGTTGGTGATCCCTAGTTGGGCAAAAAATCCGGCGTTGCCCAAAGGCGATTGGAAAAGTATTCCTTTTGAGCATGAAGATGATGGCTATCAAGCTACTGTAAAGCTAAAAGATGCAAGCATTGTGCCGATGAGCAAGCTTATACAGAGTACCGAAGAATATTCAACGGATTCATTAACATTGTATGTTAACATCAATGAAGACGGTAAGGCAGAGGGCGAACTTTATAATGATGCCGGACAAGGTTACGACTATCAGTCAGGAGGATATGAATGGTTACAGTTTAAGGTGAGTAATAAAAATGGAAGCAGCTATTCTTTGGAGGTAAATAAAAAGGATGGCAGCTGGGATAAGCATCATACTTATAGACTGGCTATAGTAAATGAGGGTGGTGTTAGCTACTCAGACTGGAAAACTGAAGATCTTATATTTTCTGTGAATAATTAGTTGAATTGAAAACCTTTTTAAAATGAAGGTGTCTTTGTACCTGAGGAAGAGTTTCTCGAGATACAAATAAATCAGTAACACTGATGAAGAGAGGGTTAAAGCATATATGACATTAAGACATAAATATTTTAAGTTGCGTTCGTTAAGGAGGTCTCGTCGGGGACTTTTGGTCAGCCTTTTAATATTTCTTTTTGTCCTCGTGTTTGCCGTATTACTCACCTATGAGAAACTAATTAATTACTATGCTTATGATCTGCTGGGAAGGAGCATAAAGAAAACGGTAGAGATAAAAACTGATGGTCTTTATAGCATTTCTTATGATAGCATAGCAGTAGATTTTTTTAAATCAAAGGCTACCCTTTTTGAATTTGAGGTAAATATTGATAGTTCTAAAATAGAGGATAATGATAAAGGAACCCTATTTGCGGCTAAAGTGCCGCTCATGGAAGCCAATATAATAAACCTCATAGAGATCATTTTTAAAGATGAGCTCAAGATAAAGTCGATGTCATTGAAAGATCCCGAGGTGTGGATAACGCAGCCTAGGAGAAATGAAGAGAACTTAGGCTTATCTAAAGAAAGTGGAGATGTTTATAAAACCATAACAGAGCAGATTAAGGCTTTTAATCTGGGTGAATTTAAAGTGAATCATGGTAAGATTAGTTATAAAAGAGAAGTTCTATCTCCTTACTATGATTTTGTAGCGGGTAATATATCTTTCACTATAAAGAATTTTGGCTGGAACAGAAAAAAGGCCAATTCAAATCAAAAATTTTATACTGATCATATAAGTCTTATGCTTAAAGATCAGTCTTTTAAATTGAGAGATTCGATACATGAAGTAACTTTTGATTCAGTATTGCTGTCTACCAAAGAATCTAAAATGAGCCTTATTAATGTGCATTTGTACCCAAGGTTCGACAAGCTCAACCAGCCGGAATTAGTAGGTAAAAATGCCTATTACGTGGAGATGCCAGCACTGAAGCTCAGGGGGCTAAATTTTGGAAAGGCTTACGATGAAAATATTCTTGATATCGACAGCTTAGATCTTGTCTCTCCAAAGTTTGCTATGGATAATTTTCATGGTGCTGATCCTAATCAAGAGTTAAGTCCTTCTACAGAGCAGTTGATTAAGATTATAGCTCAGCTCTTTAATGTTATTCAGGTAAGCAATGTTAATATCAACGATGGAAATATTAATATCCTTCGGGATAGGGCTACCTCTATTTCTCGGTTCAAAGCAAGAAATATTTTTGCCCGTGTAAAGAATGTAAAAATCGATACTTTGGCCTATAGTGAGATTGGCTATGACAGTGCTACCGTGGGGCTAAAAGATTACCTCTACACTATGCCGGATAGTGTACACGTACTCAAGTTTGGCAGCCTGTTTTTTACTACCACAGATAAATCGAATATTAAAGTAGACTCAGTAGAGGTATTTGATAGACTTACAGATGCAGAAAAGAGGGAGAAAGGCGGAGTGATCAATATAGTAGCACCACATATGGAAGTTACTGGTTTTGAGTTTCAAAATTTCATAGATAATAATGAATTGGTAATGAATAAGGTCGAGGCTATTAGGCCCGATATAACTTATTATATGAAGAGCGGCGCTAATAATTCCAATAAGCAATTTGATCTACCTAGTCAGGTGCATAACATTTTCGATCTTCTAAAAGCCGATAGTATCAAAATAACCAAAGGCAGTGTACGTCTGGTGAAAAAAGGGGTAGATCAGGTGAGTGTGAAGGGACTTAAGACTTCAATAGGAGAGATCTATAATTATCCAAATAAATCTAACTTGTATCTGGATAGCATTCGCATGATCATAAAGGCTCGTCAAATAATATTACAACCTTCTGGAGGTTTTTATGGAGAACTTAGTAACGTCACACTCGCACAACAAGATATAGCAAGGGCCCATATTGATAGGTTACAGATTAATCATACCAAGGGCATTGCAGCAGACCTTTATGATATAGAAACTTCATCTCAACGGCTGGCTATATTGGTCAATAATCCGGAAAAAGCAATGAGAGGAGTGAGTGTTAGGCAGTTTAAGCTGAGATTAGATGCTGATAAACTTAATAGCGGAGCTGGTAAAACAAGTCAAAATCATTCTTCTACCGTTTTTAGTAACATTAAACTTGGAAAAGGAGAGGTGACCATTATAAAAAATGGCGAAGAATGGATGCATACTAATGTTAAGACTACAGGCTTTGCTCACTTGGAGATAGGTAATGAAACCAAGGTAGATGGGGTATATGGTGATTTTGGCTCTACATGGTTGAATAAAGGAGAAAAGAGAATTTCAGTAAGCAATCTAAGGATCTCTGGTGCAAGAAATGAGCTGGCGGTAAAAGGTCTGATTGTAGGGGGTAACAGCCACTTATCAGTAGATAGTTTGGCTGTAATGGGGGCGGATATCAATGGCCTCATTAATGATGGAAATTTATATGCCCGGCATGTGGTAATGCGCAAGCCGAAATTGCATTTGAAGACAGTTGAAAAATCTGATGGAAGTCAGCCGGTGAGTATTGAAGATCTTAGGAGGCGCATTAATGAAACATTTAATGACATAAATGTTAAAAAGGTATCTTGGGATAAAGCTCATATTTATAATGACAGCGGCTTTGAGATTAGCAACTTTAGTGCAGATCTAAAAAATGTAAAGATATCTCAGGAGGGGGGAAGAAAGGGTAAGCTTCCATTTATGCAGAGCATATCGGGTAACATACAAGAGATTAAAGTGCCTCTAAAAGAGGCCTCAGTTACGCTCAAAGGGGTGGTTGTAGATTCCAGAGATGATCTTATTAAAATTAATGATTTCACTTATTCTGATTTTTCTGGAATAACATCTATCCAACTACCGCAGTTACAGAGCTCAATACCTGATTTATATAAGTTATTAGAAGACCAAAGGCTGATTTTAAATAAAGTCACCTTACCACACCCAATACTTAAGCTCGAAAAGAACAAAGACAAAGAGGATAAGAGTAAATTTTTGTCAGGAGGAGTGTTAAAAAGCATAAGCATAAAGCATCTTGACCTTCAGCATGGGGATTTACTACTGAAAAGGGAAAATAAGGATTTTGAATTAGATGACTTCTCGATAGATGTCTACGGTATTGAGCTGGACGAAAACACTGATCTAAGCGACAATCTACTGGTGTTTAATAATATAAGATTGGCCACACCTAATCTCACATTTTACACTAAAAATAAATTGAATAAACTGATTTTAGGAAATGTGAAGTTTAGTTCGCGAGATTCAAGTCTTACAGTTACAGACATGTATTTCTCTCCGGTATACGGCAGAGACGAATTCTTTAAACATAAGCAATATGAAAGCGACTATATAAAAGCTGATGCCAAGACGGTGAAACTCTCTGGTATTAATTTAGACAAGTTTTTAAACCATCAAATTATAGATAGCCGACAACTATTAATAGAGAATGCCCAGGTAGATGTGTTTAGGGATAAAAATATGCCAGATGCACCCAATAAGGAAAAGGTGATGTATCAAATGGCGCTAATGCAGTACGACAGGCCTTTTAACATAGAAAATATACAGCTTAGAAATATAGACATCACCTATAATGAGCATGCAGAGAAAGCACAGAAACCGGGCTTCATTACTTTTAATGACCTAAATGCAGACTTTAAAAATGTGACTAACAGAAAAGATTTATTAAGGAAAAATAAGAACATGACGGTTGATGTAAGTGCCAATGTCATGGGAAAAGCCCCTTTGAGCCTTTCAGTTACTTTTGATATGCTTTCTCCCGAAGGAGAATTTACCCTTGGTGGAAACATGGGCGAAACTTCTTTAACCGTTTTTAATGATATCACGCGGAATAATGCGTTTATAGATGTGAAGGACGGCTATGCTAATAGCCTTATGTTTAGCGTTAAAGGTGATAAGGAAGTAGCTTACGGGAATATGGATTTTCATTATGAAGATCTGAAGGTAACCATACTTAATAAGCATTCGGGTGATTCTAAGTTAGTGAAATCTATAGCTTCCTTTTTTGCAAATACCTTTGTTATTAATAGAAATAACCCTCATTTATTTAAGTTTAGAGATGGGAAAATCTATTTTGAGCGTAATCCTAATAAATCATTATTCAACTACTGGACTAAGTCTTTTTTAAGTGGGTTGGTAGCGAGTATAGGTGTAAATAATAACCGTAAAGAATTTGAAAAAGTCACTAGCGGCGATCAGGCTGACAAGTGATTTTTGTCATATGGTTTTTACTGAAAATGAGGCAATATTGGTATACCCTCTTTGAAAATAGAAAAGGGTAGTTACTTAAACCTCATGAAAGATGACCTATAATAGACTGGAAGCTAATAAAGAGCTTGTAATTCGATTTAATAGAGAGTTTCTTGAGCAAGGAGACTTTTCTATGCTGGATCAGGTAATTGATCCTGACTTTATTAACAGAACGCCTTTTCATGGCAGTTGTAATGCAGAGAGCTTGGTGATGTTTAACAGGTGGCTGCATGAGTCCTTCAATAATATTCGGATAGAAATGAAAGAAATTGTATCTGAAGATGACCTTGTGGCCTCTAGAAAATTAGTAAAAGGAACCCATAGTGGAAATATTCCGGGCCATCAGGCTGGAGAGGAGGCTTGTTTTCAGGTAATGGATTTTATAAGAATACATAAAGGAAAATGTCTGGAATATTGGTCAGTAGATGACTTTAAATATGAGCTTCAATATTCATAAAATAACCTGAATTACTTCCAGCATTTTGATTCATACCTCATAATCTGGTGCTGGAAGTATTCTTCTGTTATTACTTTCTTTTCTTGTTGAGTAGAAATTCTATGCCAATGGTGGTGATTATTCCCAGAGTATAGGCTAGCATATCGATCCATTCAAAAGATACGCCCAGTACTATTCTGGCCAGGCGGTTATCTTGTAAGCCTAATAGATTGACCATTTTGAGGTATTGCATAGTTTCTATAAAATAGGAGAAAATGAGTACCCCTATAGCCGTTTTTACTACCGGAAAGTCAAAGAAACTTTTCACAAAACAATAGACAAACATTACTACCAGATAATCACCTATATAAGGTCTTACAATATTATCATGTACATAAAGGGCTATGTAAACTTCAGTAAGGAATAATAGAATGGTAAGAGTAAAATACCGAATATTAAATTTCAACATGTTCAGAACTACGGGTTAAAAATTGAGTTATATCTTGTTCCCAGTTATTTTTGCTATTTTTTAAAAGTATCTTATGGCCTGCCTCAGGGTATGTTGCTAGCTTTTTAGGTCCTTTCAAGTTGTTGTATATATTATCTATCTCTTCTCTAGTAACCCGGTCGTCTTGCTCTCCATATAAAATTAAAGATGGAACGTGAATGTCTTGTGCATATTCATAAGGGTTGTGATCAAAAGCATTGAAGCCGTTGATGAGTCCACCCCAGAAAACCAGTATTCTGGCACATGGAAATGAAGGTATATGATAAAGTCTAAAACGGGCTTCTACCGCTTCTAACATTGAACCGAAAGGAGACTCCAGAATAATTGAATGTGGAGTAAGGTCGTGGTCCTTTACTGCGTTCATAACTGCAGCGGCACCCATAGAGGTTCCAAAAAGTATAATATTGCTTTCCTTTTTTCTGTTTTTTATGATTTTATAGGCCTCTTTTACCTGGTCAGCTTCATAGTAACCTAACGTAGTCTGGCGACCTTCAGAACCTCCTGAACCCATGAAATCAATGAGAAAAGTGGTATAGCCCATTTCATGAAACTTGTTTGATTTCTCTATGAGCTTAGACTTATCACTAATATAGCCATGGAACATAATTACCGTTCCTTTTGATCTTCTGGCAGGAATATACCATCCCTCAATTTTTAAATCATTACTTTCAAATGAAATGGTTTCATAAGGATTATAAGGCACTGCATCATTCTTAGGGCGAGCGGTGCCTATTACGCAGTACACCAGATCTTGTACTCTTGCTTTTGCCTTATCGTATCTGCTTGTGTCAATAGCCTTGCCATTACTGCTAAAGTGGGTAAGTCTATAACCAATGAATATGGTGACAATATTTAAGAATAGGAAAGATAGAAAAAGACCTATAATCCAGCGTTTGACAGTTTTGTTTTTAAATTTCAAAGCCAACTATATTTTCTGGTGATGATTTTTTGCAGCAGTCATATCTAGCGGCGGATACTCCCGATTGATGTTCTCATCTTTTTTAAGATGTTTTATTTTTTTATAAACTGTATGAGTGCATTTAAATCAGATTGAGTCATTTTAATACTGCCCTCTAATTTAAGCTTTTCTTTTTCTTTTGATCCGTATAACTCTGCCTTCGATAGGTAATCTACCTTATCATTCAGGATAGGGAGCTGAGTTTGTAATTGATTAAAATCAACATATAGGCCCATTACTTTTTCCGAAGACTTATAATTAGCCGTGTAATCTGTCAGGTTATGAATAATTAGCAGTGAGTCTTTTTGGGTTGTATTCAAACTATAAAGAGGGAAAAAGCTTTCATTAACTTTGGCATTGTCTAAAATGCCCTTATTCTTAAGATATCGCTGCATAGCGTCAGAATCACATTTTATTGCTATGCAAATGCCTGGTACTTTAGATGTTTTGATTTCTTTCTGTTCGACTTTCTCAAAATCATCATTATAGTCATAAGTGATTATGGTGTCACTTTGTAGGGTTGTTTCTGCTATTTGAAAATCTATAGCATTATGGTAGTAAGTTCTTAGAGTATCTCCTGAAAGGGTAATATGGTTAATAGTAAATAAAGTGTCTAAGGCATCAGTAGGAGTGGCGGAAAGCCAGGCATGCAGCCCTAAGCTATCTAAAGGTTGTTTAACGGAAGCCTGGTTAGGCGTCTTTAGGTATTTATTGAAGCTCGTTAAGCCTGATATAATTACTTCACCGGTGTTAAAATCAACGTTTAACTCATTACTTTCTCCAAGTAGGCTTATGTCACTATCAGCATCTCTTAAGGCGGTAATGATAGGGGTGTTTCTATCCATAGGCTTTAGATTAAAAAGTAAATCTTTCAATTCGCTTTTTACATTTTGTCTGTCTATAGAGAGAGAAAGGAAGGCCCTATCTTCATTATAGATAACCTGCAGCTGATGGTTGTCAGTAAAACCATAGGTGAAGTTGTCTTCTTCTAGATATTGGTCTATAGATAATTTCTTTTTAAGAAAGGCCTGGATGCCAGTACTGTCTTTAATGTGTAGCGAGGTGTAAAATGTATTTGGTGTAGCGCCAAGGTTGTAAACGAATACGTTGGCAGGTATAACGAAAGAAGGATCCTCGGTCTCATCATCAGTATCAGTACTGTCAGAGGAGCTTTGGTAGTAATACTTGGGGTTAGTTAAGGAGTTAAAGAGCAGTTTTTTGAACAACTGATCTATGTTGGCTCGCATAACGAGATTCGCTCCTTCGGGAATGTTGTTATAAGACCGAGACTGTCTTAATTGTAAATAAAGGTATAAAGCAAGGAGCAGCAATAGCATAACTATTGCTGCCCTTTTTAAGAATTTTAACATATTATCTTGATAAGTGATCAATCAAATCTAAAAGATAAGTAGCGGCATCAACGTGCTTATCTGGGACTTCCATTATTAACTCGCTGTGCATAGTGTTGTTTTTAAATTTTGATGACTTAATATAGAAATCAGTGGCATTCTCAGTCATGTAAGTAAACTGTTGCTCCTTTTTCTCGCTTAGATGCATTTTTTCAGAAGGTATTTGCTCTAGCAGCGCTTTACTATTAAAGTACAGGCTATAATTACCTTGTCTCATTAGTTTTTTGTGCTTTTTAGATAGCGATCCTTTATAGGTTCCTTTTTTTATGGCTGACATATCTTCTGCAGAAGTACCCAGGAAGAAAATGTCATTCTTAATCATGAAGAAAAGATCCATAGGAATATCCCTTTTAGGCGCTTTCAGGTGATAAAAGCCCTCGTCAGTAGTAGATACCAGATCCTTAACTAATAAATAGTTGATTAGCTTATCAGTGAACTCAGGAGATTCTGTAGAGAGCATGAACAAAAAGTTAGGTAAAGTTTCTTTTTTAGTTTTTGTTACCTCTTTGTAATTATAATCTTCGTCATACTCATAGCCAGTATAGGTGTATTCCTTTTCTTCAAAGCTGCTTACTAAGAAGAGTGCATCACCTTTTATTAAATCTCCCAAAGCTTCTTCATCTACTACAAGAGTAAATACATCTGCCAGCATTTGAGCTTCAGCCATGTAATTAGAACCTAATATATCTCCATACTGAGTCGCTAGCAGGTCAGGGTACTCTTTCAGGGTGTTTTCCATGTTGAAGTTGTATGACATGTAGCCCAAAAGCTCATCTTCATTCATGTATTTGAAGAATTTTTTGTTGATTTTTCTGTCTGACATCTTTTTAAAAGACTCACCAAATTCATCTTTGAAGCTCACATTAAAATCAATCTTGGCAGATTTTTCGTTGAGATATAAATTACTGCTTATCTGTCCGTAGTTCTCAAATATCTTGGTTGGGTTTTTAGAGAGAGGACTCATAGTAGGTAAAGATTTGCTGCTTATTTGCTTTAGCAAATCACCCATGTCTCCATTCCATATATTAATAACTGCTTCTGAGTCAAACTGGTCCATGTACTTTTTGTTTTTTGTGATAGGGGTACTGGCCGGGTACATGGCGTAATTAATTTGTAATCTAGTCCATTTATTAATGAGGTAGTCTTTTTCTTCAGAGTTAACTTGATAATACCCTGAATATGGAGACCTAGAGGTAGAGATATTGAAACTGTCGCTATAGTAGGTCATATTGTCGATCACCTCACTGAGTTCCTTTTGTATATCCTTATTTTCTAGTTGACTGATTTCCTTTTCCAGATCCTTGCTTCTTCTTTTTAAAAACTTATCCAGTGAGCTGGGGTCTGGTGAATAGATAGAGTCAACATTTTCGAAAGAATAGTATATGTTTTTCAGGTCTTGCTCTTTTAGACTCTCAATGTAATCACTATCGATAGTTCCTTCTTGGAGTTTTTCAATAATATCAAGCGTAGTGCTGTTATATTTGTTTAAGTACATCTGCAGCGAATAGTTATACAAATAAGGTGTTCTCCCTTCTTCATAAACCAATGATTCGCTTTCAGTCATTTCATAGTCGCTCTCTTGTGGTTTGTCATTGGCCTGCTGTTGCATTTCTTTTTTAACCTTTTCAAAGTCATATGCATAGAAGTAGCTCGCCACTTCGGCTCCCATACTCATAATTAGCTTTTCATCATCCCAGGCGGCATAGGTTCCATTAGATAGCTGCACATTAGTATATTTACCCGTAGCTACATTTTCTTTGTTTTTATAGATGTCATCTAGCACTTTTTTAGATTCTAAAGGAAAAATAAAGTTGGTGAAGATGACACTATCTGTATGTAGCGAATAAAAGTAGGCTGTGCCTGATGTATTGATGCCTACAGAATCCAAAGATGTCACCTTGTAGCCTAGCTTGTCAGATAGTGCAGCTAAAAGTTCTCGTCCTGGGTTGGTTTTGTTTAACCTTTCTAATATTTCTGGTTTAAAAATATGGCTGCCATTTAGGCTTCCTACTACGGTGGCTCTCGCCGGCACGTAAGAACTAAGTTCCTGCCCTTCGGTAATACCAAAGGAGAAAAGTGCGAGTATGAATAATAGTTTTTTCATCGTAAAAATTGTAATCTATGTATGGTAATATAAGTTTAAAATATAATTCGCTAGTTGTTGAGAATGATTTGATTTGATAGAGATGCTCTTCCATTAATTACATCTATAGCAGCAGCGCGCAACATCACTGCCTTTTTTGATTTCGAAAGTTTAGCGTTCGTATTGCTATAACTATTCACCTCGTTTTCAAACCTATAAATACAGGTATAAAAAGAATCATCAAATATCTCCTGATCATCACTTTGTAAGTCAGCATATTCTTTTTTTGCGGTAGGGCTAAAAGTATTTTCTCGTTGAAATGTTTTGCTGCTCTTGTCATAAGTGAAGGAGGTAGTGAAAGGCTTTACCTTGAGTTCTTTTGTCACCTCCTTGATGATGGTATCTATATCTCTCACGTGTTTAAAATCACAGCTAAGAGAGAAAATGAAATTATCGAAATCGGTCTTTTTTTGAATATTGCTGATGCCCGAAGATTCTTGCAAGTATTCTACAGCTTTATTAAGCGCCGTTTCTATGTCTTGCTTTTGAGGGATTTTATGGCCATTAACGCTATCTAGCAGCATAAGGGAAGCCAGCTTGGTTTTACTTTTGCTCAGGTTTACCGTTAGGCTCATGCTGCCAGAGCCATCTTGTTTCACCTCAATTTCCTCTATAATGTCAAAGCAAGAAGAAAGGGAAAGTAGGCAGATGAAAACCACTAGCCATAGAGAAATTCGATTGATTTTTAATAGCCTCATACCTCCAAGTAATTATTGATGTTACAAAGCTATAATAGATCCATGTTTTTAAACTATGATTGAGGTAATTACTTCGGGTAAAACACTATAAATCACGGTTTTCAGGGGGTGCCTATACCACTTAAAATGGCCATAAATAGGGAGGTTAGTGAGGGTTTTAAAATAATTTAGTTCTAAAACCCTAAGCTTTAAGGTCCGGGTTTGAAGTTAGGATTATAGATAAGACCGATAACATTATCCCATGGGTCTTTAATGGTAGCTGTAATAATGTCATTACCCACCTGCTCAGGAGCTTCATAGGCAGTGGCCCCCAAGTTGAGCAGCCTTTCATATTGCTCTTTGATGTTAATGACACCCCAGTAGCTCACTACTGTATTGCCAGCTGTAGCATCACCTTCATAGGGAATGAGGCCAAGTTCATAACCGCCTATATTAAACCCTACATAGAAGGGCTGGTCAAAATAAGGAACGGCTTTGAAGGCTTTACAATACCACTCTTTAGCAGCGTTAATATCAGGCACCTTATAGATTGTTGTTCTTAAACCTAGCATATCTTTAATTATATTTTTTTATTTGAAAAGTAATAAATTATTCTCTATTCAAGTGCTTTAGGTAGCATTAAAAGAACACGCCATACTCTCAAGCTTTTTTCAAAGCCTTTAACCATTCACATAATTACGCCTCTTCTCTTTTCTCCTGATGGGTATCTTTATGATCAATGACTCATATATATAATGTTCTTTTGATAATAATGGTTATGATATTTTTTAGTTCTGCCCATGCGCAGCACCAAAACCTTCCGCATGTTTATAATGCTCAATACACTTCTGAAAGTTTGGCTATTGATGGTAAATCAGAGCCTGCTTGGGATAAAGCTCCCTGGACCAGCAGTTTCATTGATATTGAAGGAGTAGAAAAACCTACATATAACACTAAAGTAAAGATGCTTTGGGATGATGAATACCTTTACTTCTACGCCGAGCTGGAAGAACCTCATGTATGGGCTGATATTACTCAGCGGGATGAGGTGATTTTTTATAATAATGATTTTGAAATATTCATAAATCCAGATGGAGACACACATAACTATCTGGAATTTGAAATGAATGCTTTAAACACAGTGTGGGACCTGTGGCTGGCCAAGCCCTACCGAAATGATAGTAAGGTTATAGATAACTGGGATATCAAAGGTTTGAAAACTGCCGTTGACATAAAAGGAACACTCAATGATCCTGCGGATATTGATCTGGGGTGGTCTATAGAAATTGCCATGCCATGGTCAGCCTTAGGAGAGGCTTCCAAAAATTTAAAAGCACCCGAGGATAAAGTATGGAGGATTAACTTCTCTCGTGTTAACTGGGATTACTCTTTAGATGATGGTAAGTATGGCAGAAAGAAGGATGAAAATGGCAATTACTTTCCTGAGTATAATTGGGTATGGTCTCCTCAGTATGCCATAGATATGCATCGGCCTGAGCTATGGGGGTATGTATATTTCACTAAGAAAAAAAATACAAACTATACGCTGACGGCTTCAGATGAAGTGGTTTGGAAGCTATATCAAGTGTACAGATCTATCATCGAACGTAATGATGTAATGGTATTTCAGAAACAAATTAAGGTGGAGGGAAGAAGTTTACCTATTACACTTGAGGAGCACAGTGCGGGATGGAATCTTAAAGTAGATGATCCTTTCAGCGGAAAAGCTATTATTATTCGTGAAGATGGCTTGTTGATTTATAAATAACCTAAAAATTTAAGAATATGCGTATTTCGATCCTTTCAAAGGTATTGATATTAATGGTTATACTTTTTAGTGGTTTTGAAAGTGTAGCTCAGCAATTAGATTCGGAGTTTAAATACTGGACCTGGATGCATTATGATCAGGATAAAAAGGATAACAAGTATGTCAAATTATTTAAAAAGCTGAAAGAAGGTGGCATAGATGCAGTGCTTGTTAATACGGATGGCAATGTTGAGGCTATGCAACATATTACTGGTTTGGCCCTCAAAGAAAATCTGGAAGTGCATGCTTGGATTATGGCCATGAATAGACCTGGCGATGAGCTGGCGCTTCAGCATCCTGAGTGGTATGCCGTTAATCGTGAAGGAAAATCGTGTTTTGATACGCGACCTTATGTAGACTATTACCAATGGCTATGTCCTACCCGAGAGGCCTCCAGAAATCATGTGTTGAGTTTGGTGGAAGGTTTGTCAACAGTAGAAGGGCTGAGCAGTGTTCATCTTGATTATATCCGTTATTGTGATATTTTTCTTCCTATTGGTCTGCTGCCTCACTACAACCTGGAGCAAAATACAGAGTTACCAGAGTTTGATTTTTGTTATTGCGATGTATGTATAGCCACGTTTGAAAAAATGCATCATAAGAATCCTTTGGAGATGGAGCACCCGGAATTAGATGTTGAATGGCGTCAGTTTAGGCTTAATCAAATAAAAGCAGTGGTGGATGATGCTTACGAAGTAGTGCATAAGCACAATAAAGACCTGACTGCAGCAGTATTTCCTTATCCGGAAATGGCTGGCAGAATGGTAAGACAGCGATGGGATAAATGGCATATAGATGAAGTGCTTCCTATGATCTATCATAACTTCTATAATGAAGAGCTTGACTGGGTGGGCTGGGCTACGCAGCAAGGAGTGAATGACCTGGAAAATACCAGTACAAAGCTGAACACAGGCGTATATGTTCCCTCCATAGAGCCCGCTAAGATGGCAGAGGCAATAAAGTTGGCAAAAGAAAATGGAGCTAAAGGGATAGCTTTTTTTGATGCTAATGCCCTCACAGATGAACATTTAGAGGTTATAAAATCTTCAAAAACAGATCGATAATCATTCACTTGGCCTGAAGCTAATAAATCATTAATTTGAGTGTTTATTGCTTGGGTTATTTATAATCATTAGCTGATGACCTGAGTTTCTCATTACGAATCTTAAGAGTTTTAGCATTAATGGAAGAAGCCCAAAAGTACTTCGACTCATACCTGAAACAGTTCGGCCATTTAAGTGATGAAATAATAAGTTTTCTTAGGCCGCACCTAAGTATGGAGACCAGGCCTAAAGGTGCATTTTACCTGCAGAAGGGAGAGGTGCAAGCACATATGGGCTATGTAAATAGCGGCTTGCTCAGAAGGTATTATATCAATGAAAAAGGGAATGAAATTACCACTGGCTTTATCAAAGAGAGGGAGTATGTCACCGATTACCCTGCTTTTATAAGACAGCAACCTACCAAGTACTTTATGCAGTGCCTGGAACCCTGTATTATTATTAATCTGCCCTATGAAATAATTCAGGAGAGCTACAGTAGGTTCAAAAGTAGCGAAATGCAGGGGCGATTAATAGCAGAGATGGTTTTAACCATATTAAGCGATAGGGTGGAGAGTTTCCTTTTTAATACAGCAGAAGAGCGATACCTGGCTTTTCTTTCCGATAATGAGGATCTCATGAATAGAGTGAGTTTAACGCACTTGGCTTCATTTCTTGGTATTGAAAGACAATCACTCAGCAGAATAAGAAAAAGGATAACCCAAAAATAGCTTTGTCACATATGTGACAGGTATAAGCCATCAGATAGACCCACCTTTGTAATATGAAAAATTTAAAAACATCCCATTACTCGTCTATGATTAAGAGCATTTGTTTTGCCTCATGTCTCTTAATTTGTAATACCGCCGTGCAAGCGCAAAACAGCGAGCTGCAAAACGTACATACCGCTATTCAGCTTGCCACTGACTCGCTTTACGAAAGTTTAGTAGAAATAAGAAGAGACATACACCAGCACCCGGAATTGAGTGGTGAAGAAAAAAGAACCTCAGAGTTTATTTATCAGTATCTTTCAAATTTGGGCCTAGAAGTGAAAGCCGGTATTGGTGGTTATAGCGTTATTGGTGTTTTGAAAGGGAAACAGCCCGGTAAAAAGATCGCTTGGCGTGCTGATATTGATGCTATTCCTATTCATAATCATGGGGCAGGAGAGGCTGCAGCTAAAAAGGATGAAATAGGCCATAATTGCGGTCATGATGTGCATACTGCCATAGGGCTGGGTATTGCTAATGTTTTGGCTAAGCAAAAGGAGCATATCAAAGGAACTATATATTTTATATTTCAACCCTCTGAAGAGAATTACAAAGGAGCGAAGTTGATGATAGATGACGGCCTTTTTAATGTGATCTCCCCTGAAGAAATATATGCTGCCCATATTTCGCCTATGCCGGCCGGGTTGATAGCTTCTAAGCCTGGCTACCTCTTTGCCGATTACAAGCAGATCAACTTAACCTTCAAGGCCACGGAGGATAATAATGAAATTGCAGATTTTGTGAAAAAGAGAGTTTCTGAGCTGCAAAACGTGGCGGCAGACAGTAAGTTTTGGGACAACAGTAGTCTAATGGATCCTAATATTGGGATCGGCAATCCTAATACTATTTTTAAAGACTTTGTTACTGTTCAAAAACACTTTAAGGTAGAAGAAAATGATGGAGAGCTTAAAATTATAGGCTTTATTAGTGCTAGTAATGAGGAGAGTATAAGTGCTATTCCCGATCAATTGAAAGCCGCATTCAAGGAGTCCAAATATGGTCATTTACTGAAGGATGTTTATTATCATTCTAACATGATTGGTTATTCCACAGAGAGGGGAAACATAGATAATGATGAGCAGCTCACGTTGCAGACAATCAATACCGTGGCAAATATTTATGGGCCAGCCAGTGCCATTCAACTGTATGGTATAATACCTGATGGCCGTGGAGATGATTTTTCTTACTTTCAACAGCAAGTACCTGGGACCTATTTCTTAATGGGAGGGTCTAATTTTGAAAAAGGCATTATCGCTATGCCCCATAGCCCTGATTTTTCAGTAGATGAGTCGTGCATAAAAAGCGGAGTGAAGTATTTCGCCTCTATGCTGGTGGAGCAAGTGAATAAAACTGATGAATCGGTAAGCCTTAAAGATTGAAAGTAGCGAGTTGCTGCACTTTATCAGTTTTCTGATACCAGTCGTTAAAAACCAATTCTATCTCATTCACGGTAAAAGAACCAAAATCATGAGTGGTGAATTCATCCAACATATTCAAATATGTTTGTTGGTCAACCAAAGGTTTTTGAAAGCGCACCACCGTGGCATGAGCTGTTTTTAAGGTATACCTTTTGTCTATGGATTGTTCAAGTTCTGAATTTCTAAAATGAGCTCGAAGGTTGCCTCTCATCTGGTGCAAAGCATCATTTTCAGGGTAACCACATATAATAATGGAAGAGGGAGATGCAGAGATGCCTTTGAAATAAATCTTAAAAGAAGGTAGGCTTCTGATGGCTGTTTTGATAAGGTCAATATAATCATGAGTGTTAATTTGCTCCATACTAAAGCCGCTGTAGCAAGAGATAATAGACATGATGGTCATATGCAAGTCTGAGTTGGGATAGTAGTACTGTTCAGGCTCAATGGCCTTGAGAGATTCAAGAAACTGCTGAACATTAGTTTTTACGGTTTCAGAAGGTCTTGCTAGCAAGGTTATGCCATTTCTATCATCGTTAGGATCATTAATCACATGATCTACGGAGCAGCCTTCGCTCTTAATCTGATTGATGGAAGAGTGGTAAAGGTCTTGGTAATGCTGCTTCAGGCTGGGGTTATACATCAATACTGATTTTATATGAGCTAAGACAATCAAAATTAGAGAAAGTGAAATAGTAAGGTGATTTTTCTTGTGATTTTATTTATAACTTAAACTATTTTTACAGCTACGAGAAATAAAAGAAATGTGATGTTGAAGCTGTTTAGAACGGATAGTGAGCATAGAGATTATGAGAAGTTAACTGATTTGCTTAATGAAGATTTGGCAGGCAGGTATAAGGTGGAACCATCATTGTTTGCCAAAATCAATGAAAAAAGACTTAGCTGGGCGGTGGTGCTTTATCACGGCGAAGTGGCTATAGGATGTGGCGCTATTAGACCATTTGAAGAAAATTCTGTGGAGATCAAGCGGGTATATATACATCCTGATCATAGAGGTAGTGGTGCTGCTTACCAGTTATTAGCTGAGTTAGAAAACTGGGCTAAAGAAATGAGTTACTCCAGAATAGTATTGGAAACAGGCACCGGTCAGCCGGAAGCCATTAAGTTTTATAAAAAGCATGGCTATACTTCCATCCCTAATTATTGTGAAGGTACTAGTGCGAGCCGATGTTTTGAGAAAATGCTCAAACATGACCAGAAGCAATGCGTTGCTGGTTAATCATAACTATGAGCGGCTTCTTCATGAATTTTCTTAATTCGCTTTCTTAACTTTTCAGGGCTAAGTACTTCAATAGAGTTTCCAAAGCCTAAGATAACGCGTTCCAGCTCATAATTAAGCTGTACGTCTATAGTAATTTCTATGCCCTCAGCCGATTGCGAAACAACTTGCTGAGACTGGTGGAATGGTTTGGTGATAACGTATGGAGCATTATTCTGATCAATTTTTAAATGTACTTTTTGAGGACGCTGGTTTCGCTCTACAGTTACACCTATAACATGCTTAAAATGTTCTTCGGCATTAAAGTCAGGATCTTCAATAAATTCAAGGTCTTTGTTGATATTTATTTCCTGAATACGATCAAGAGCCAGAGTGAGTAAAGGCTCTTTTACACTCTTTCTTCCCAATACAAACCAGCGATTACGGTATTCTTTTAAAAGATAAGGGTGCAGCGTGATGTTGTGAGGCTTTTTAGCTTTAAAAGATTGATATTTAACTATAAGCACATGCTTTTTCTGAATAGCCTGATACAAACCGTCTAAATGCTCTATACCTACTAAGTGATGATTAGTTTCCAGATGAATGATCGAGTGCTCATGCGTGCGTGCCGTATACACTTTGTCCTCCAGCCGTTGAATCATACCACTCATTTCCTGAAAATGAGAGAACCCTTTAAACTGCCGTAAAATATCTATTACTTCATTGAGCTTGTTAAGGTCATTTTCAGTAAGTGGATTGTTTTTAATAGAGTAGTTAGGATCTTCATACTGATAGTATTTTCGCTCTTTTACAATTATAGGTGCATTGTACCCCAGCTTATCACTGCGCATCATTTGAATATCCATTTGCACGGTTCGTTTGCTCACCCCTTTGTCAATACCTTCATATTCATACAAGGCTTCAGAGCAGGCCTCAATGAGGTCTTCTAAAGTCCACTGTCTGTATTTATTTCTAAGGCATTTATCTATAGTGTTATAGCGAATGAGCGCATTTCTATTTACAGGCATACACTTATGATTAGTTAGTCATATTAGTTGAGAACGCAAAAGTAAAATATTTAAAAGTTAAAGCGTGCATCTGAGCACTATGATGCTATTGTTATGAATTGGTTAACAAAATTTAACGTTACTCTTTTTATTGTAATTGTCTGTATATCAATTATTTATTCGTGATTATGTTTTATGTGTTAAAAAGACACATATGTAGCGAAACAGTGTAAGGCTAAAATCGTTAGCAATAGTAAAATAACACAGTTTAAAACTATTATAGATATGGCAAATTTTGAAAATAAAGTGGCTTTGATCACTGGAGGTTCAGGCAGTATAGGATTTGAGACAGCAAAGAATCTTGCTGGAAAAGGAGCCAAAGTGCTTATTGTAGATATCGATGAAAAAGCACTTCAGGAAAAAGAGAAAGAAGCTAAAGATACAGGGCTGGAAATTTCATATTGCGTAGCAGATGTTACCAAGAGTGATCAGGTAGAAAACTATGTAAATACCTGTATTGAAAGATATGGTAAGATAGATTTTTTCTTTAACAATGCTGGTATTGAAGGAGTAGTTAAGCCTATGCAGGATTACCCGGAAGATATATTCGATAAAGTATTGTCGGTAAATGTTAAAGGTGTATTTTTAGGAATGAAGCATGTAATTCCTAAAATTGAAGATGGAGGTAGTATCGTAATTACCTCATCAGTGGCAGGTTTGCAGGGTAGTCCCGGATTGGTAGCTTACCATACTAGTAAGCATGCCGTAATTGGAATTATGCGTACTGCTGCTTTAGAGCTTGGAGCTAGAAATATAAGGGTAAATACAATACACCCTGGTGTGGTTGATAACAGAATGATGCGTTCTTTGGAAGAGGGCATGAACCCAGGCCATGGCGCTGAAGTAAAAAGCCAAATGGAAAATGCGGTGCCATTAAAAAGATATGCCAAAGCAGAAGATATTAGTAATATGACTGCCTTCCTATTTTCAGATGAGAGCAGTTATGTAAATGGTACTACAATTTCAATAGATGGAGGAATGCAAGCGTAAGGTTTAAAATAGTACAGATTGATTTTGAGAGGCCCGGTTATCCGGGCTTTTTTTATGCTATTAACTATAATTTACTATGTTTATATTGTGATGTTTTAATAATATCACGTGAGTTGTTTTAAATGCTCCTTTTGATTTGGGATCAATGATTTTTTGGCGAAAATGAGGTGAAGTTTAACTGACCTACTTTTTCATCTACAGCCTAAACCGGAACCTGTATTATTGATTACCTAAACAAAGTCAAAAACATGAAAAAGCTAAACCAACTCCTTTTAGTAATTGCTTCATTATCGTTTATTGCTCTGGTTTTTTACCAATGTACTACCCATGCTAATTCAGATGGCAAGGGCTCTTCTCCTAAAAAGAGTTATCTCGACTTTCCGGAGCCACTCACCGTTAAAACTCCCTATGATGTAGATTCAGGTTTACAAGCTAAGCTCACTGCAGATGGTAAGTTTGCCGAAGTACAAAGGCTTTTTGAAATACTTAGCTGGCAATTTTTTATCAGCCTTAACTGGCCTACAGATGCTTCTGGGCAGCCAAAATCAAAAATTACAGATCCCGGAGATCCGATATGGTATAGCTGGAAGGAGAGTTTTGAAGTCTTTCGTTCTGACGGTTCAAAGCCTTGGGATTGGGGCAAGTTGGAGTTACCAGAAGGGCTCACAGTTAACTTAGATAAGACCAAAAAAGTGCTGTTTAGAACCAGCAAGGTGGCAGAGTTTCACTATGCAGATTCTGTGGATGAAATAGACCAGGCCTTTACAGCTCCTATCTGGGACCAAAGTGGAAACATAGTGAGGTACGAAGTGCGAATGAATAAAAAGGAATTCAATTACATAGTGGCCAATGAACTCTATAATCTGGATGGACAGATAGCCTTTTCAAAATCGCACCCGGAAGGCGTTGATTTCCCGAAAGGAAGCATTGATAAAGAAGGCGTATTTGAGGTGAAGATAGCCTGGAAAATTATGCAGAAGGGCGTTGATGATCCGGCAAGGTATTTCACTACACAAGCCTATGTGATCGAGCCAGGGTCGGAAAATTTTAAGCTTGCAGAGGTGGGGATGATAGGTATGCATATTTCTACTAAAACAGAAACTTCTCCACAGTGGATTTGGACCACTTTTGAACATGTAGATAACCTGGAAACTAATGCCTTGGAAGAAGCTAATGGTAAGCCTCTTAAGCCATCTTTTTATGATCCTGATTGTGCCACTTGTCCGGTAAATACTTTTCCTGATCAGGACCAAAAAGTCATTAAAAATCAAATACAGAGAGTTTTGCCTATCTCGGAAGCCACGCAGCAGCTTAACGGGCAGGTGCATGCCATACTGGCTAAAGCAGGATCTAAACTGCAATATTATGATCTCATAGGTGCGCAATGGCCTACAGATCCTGAATCAAAACCATATCCTGTTGATACCTCTGTTTTCACCTTGCCTGAATCGGTATCTAATAAATCAGGAGGCATGCCTACGCCGGTCTATCTCACTAATATGATCATGGAAACATATTTCCAGGGAGGCACTATTACCAGTGATACTTTTAAAATCAGACAAAGTTACATTCAGGGTGGAAAAATTACATATGAAGATACCCTGTCAGGATTCAATGTTTATAATGCCAATGAGCCAGCCTTTTTTCAAATGCAGGGCTTTCCTTCCAATACAGATATTGTCAATACTCATGCTATGATTTTTGGTACCGAAAGCTGTATAGGATGTCATTACTCCGCTTCCATAGCCACAGGATTTACCATTGACCCTAAAACAAAAAATAAGGTGGCTGTATTCGGAAACCCTCAAGAAGGAGACTTTAGTTGGCTATTACAACTGAAAGCACATTTTAAAGAAGAGCCTACACCCTAATTATTAATATTCATCCTCAAAGTTCAACTAACCAAAAAGATCATGGCTGTAAAAACTAAAGAAAAAAAAGTGCAGGGAAATGGACATGTAGACCCTAAGCTTACCAAAACACTTACTGAAAATGTAGTGCAAATGCAGGAGAACTTCTCCTTTGTACAGGTCAATGAATTTCAACCTAATGTAGATGGTTGGAATATTATTGGTAAAGTTACCTATAAGCAAGATGGTAATGATATATTGCTTACCAACGCTCAGGGCTATCAGGTAAAGGTATCATTTTTATCCCCTCAGGCAATTAGAGTAAGATTTAAGCCGGTTGTTAACCCTAAGTATAGTAGTGATAACTCCTATGCTGTGGTGAATAGGGATCTTGGTAAGGTGAATATAACGGTGGAAGAGCTACCTGATGATGGTGGAACGCTCAAAATTGATACAGGAGTGCTACAAGTGTTAATTGGTTTAGATCCATACGGTATTTCAGTACAAAAAGATGGGAAGGTAATTACTGAAGACACGTATTCTAAGAATCTGGTTTTTAGTAATCAAGCTGTTGCTAACCTGAAGAAGTCACCAGAAACAGAGTCTTATTTTGGTTTTGGAGAAAAAGCGGGGAGTCAGCTAGATAAGAAAGAGTTTACACTTACTTTTTTTAATTATGATAACTTCACTTATAATAATACGGCGGCCAATGGTAGCAGGCTGGTGCCAGCGGGCAATGAAGGAGGCCCATTAAACCCTAGTTCTCCGCTGTATAATTCCATGCCTTTTTGCCTGGCGGTAGGTAAAGGGCAGCAATCAGTAGAGTACGCCTATGGCATTTATCTAGATAATGTTTCACAGACCTATTTTAATCTGGGATCTAATGACTACTCAGATATGGATGGCAAATATTATTTCGGAGCATTATACGGGGAGTTAGATTACTACATCATGGTAGGTCAGCAGAGTGAGGATGCAAATGTAATAGCTGACGTAATTAATCAGTATTCTATGCTTACCGGTAGTGCTGCTATGCCTCCAATGTATGCTTTGGGGTATCAGCAGGGCTGCTATGGTTATTATGATCGGTGGATTCTTACCAGTGTAGCTCAGGCTTACCGGGCTGCCAAAATTCCCATAGATGGTTTGCATATTGACGTGGATTTTCAGAATAATTATAGAACCTTTACTAATAGTGAAAATAAATTTCCTAATGTGCAGGAGATGTTTGATCAGCTCCACGAAATGGGCTTTAAGTGCAGTACGAATATCACCGGTATCATTACTGCTAATCCGTTAGATGAAAATGGAAACAGTAAAACACCATATCCTACTCGTGATGGTATTTTGAACCTTAACCCTAATAATGCACCTTATTCTACTTATAAAGATGGCGTAAAAGTAAAGCCATTTATTTATAACACTAGGGCGAATCAGGCGCCGAGTCCTGAGATATTCCTAGCCAACGAAAGCTATGGAATAGATACCGGACTTAATCCATTTAAATATCCCACACCAGCACAGCCACAAGGCACCAATGAACTTGGTACTTATGGTTTTTATTGTGATTTGGGGCAGCCAGATATTCAGGAATGGTGGGGTGAGCAGTATGACTATTTACTCACTATGGGCTTAGATATGATTTGGCAGGATATGACATGCCCTGCCTTAGTCCCTAATGAAGATAATCATAATGAAGATAAAACCCTTCCCCTCGATTTGATGATGTATGATAAGGTTACGGAGATGTATCAGCCCAATGCTAAAATACATAATGCCTTTTCTCTTAATCTGGTGCAGGCCACCTATGAGGGAATTAAAAAGCTGAAACTGAGTAAGGAATATAAAAAAGGTCCTGATGGTAAGCCTTTGTATAATTATAATAAACGCAATTTCATTATTTCTCGAGGTGGCTTTGCTGGTGTACATCGCTATGCGGGTATCTGGACTGGTGATTCAGCCTCTAGCTGGGATTTTCTAGCCATTAATATTCCTGAGGTACTTAATGTTGGCCTTTCCGGTTTGCCTATTTCAGGGTGCGATATTGGCGGTTTTGCTAACGGATCTGGTAGTGAAGAAGGAGGAGTGACTAACTATGAACTTTTCACCAGGTGGATGACTGCTGGAGCATTTTTGCCTTGGTACCGAAATCATTATGATGGATATACCAAGACTTTTCAGGAGCCTTACCGCTATGGCTCACCCGTACCGGAGAATTGCGTAAAGTATATTAATATGCGCTATCAGCTGCTACAGCTGTTTTATGATGCCATGTATCAAAGTACGCAAACAGGCATGCCTATCTGCAGGGCATTATTCTTGAATGAAGTCAATGACCCCAATGTGTTTTCTTATGCTGATGAGCAGTTTTTTGTAGGACAAAATCTCCTGGTGGCTCCGGTCATAACACAAGATTGGAATAAAGAAGTATACTTGCCTGCCGGCTGTAATTGGTATGTTTTTGATATTAATGGTGGTAAGTTACCACAACCGACTCTTGGCGGAAGTACTTACAATTGGTATGTAACTTTAGATTTGGTACCGGTTTATATAAGGGAAGGAGCTATTTTGCCAGTACGAGAGTTGGAGCAATATGTGGGTGAGAAGGAGGTTAACCCGCTTACATTCTTCATCTATCCCGGAAATGAAAGCAACTACCAACTCTATCAAGATGATAAAATAACTATGAATGCTGAGGAAAAAGGCGAGTATAGAGTTACGCAAATCTCTAACATTAATGGAGATGGTTATAAAGAGATTCAATATCAGAGATCTTATGATAAATACACGCCGGCAGAGCCTTATTTTATCATTAATTTGCTAGGCAATTTGGTTTCACCCTCAGAGGTGATGGTAAATAATAAGAGTCTGGAGCAGGTTCAATCTCAGCCTGCCCTTAGTGAAGCAACAGCAGGAGCGTGGTTCTATGATCAAACCAATGAGAGAACCCTTGTTAATGTTCCTGATAATGATGCCAATTTGCTGGTGAGGATTAACTACTGATCGTTATTAAATGAAGCTGTATAAGCAGATTTTTGAAAAGGGAGATTGTCTAGTCTCCCTTTTTTAATGCAAGTCAGCTTCCATAAACCCGGCCTAAGCTTGGAGAACCTCAGCTTGACCTCTGTTATTGCATTATTCCCTACCCAAGGTCATGCTGAGACCCTCGAAGGATTGAAATTTACTGTCCAAAGTCACCCTGAGGTTCTCGAAGGGTAGACTTTCTACTGGACGTAGATAAGTTAATGCTTATTACAATGCGTAAACCTTTGATAATGCAATCCAGCTTCCTTAATACCGGCACCGGCCTAAGCTTCGAGAGCCTCAGCTTGACCTCTGGTATTGCATTATTCCCAACCAAAGTCATCCCAAGGCCCTCAAAGGATTGATATTCACTACCAAAAGTCACCCTGAGGCCCTCGAAGGATTGAAATTCACTGTCCAAAGTCATCCTGAGGTTCTCGAAGGGTAGACTTTCTTTTAATTTGGAGAATACCTTTTTGATAATTCGGGGAGTTTGTTCCATTCTCGATTAATTAAAGCTTCTTTCTTTTTTCTGCTCCATCCCTTTATCTGTTTTTCAAAAGCAATTGCATCTTTTACATTTTGAAAATGCTCACAAAACACCATTTTTACAGGCCGTCTCCGATAAGTGTAGGAGTTTTTATTTACACCTTGTAGATGCTCAAGTAGCCTTCTTTTAATGTCATTGGTAATTCCGGTGTAGTAGCTGTTATCCTTACAGAGAAGAATATATACTGTATAATTCTTAAATGCAGTCATTTTAGAATATAGCTATTTTTTTAAATAGATCTTATTGCTTTTATTTTCTGTGAATAACAATGGTAAGGTATTCAATGAGAATGCTTATTTAAAAAATGTGAAACTATAATCAGCTTCCATGAATCCGGCCTAAGCATCGAGAGCCTCAGCTTGACCTCTTTTATTATATTATCACCTACGCAAAGTCATCCTGAGGTTCTCGAAGGATAGACTTTCTGCTGACCGTCTATGATTTAATGCTTATTACAAAGTGTAAACGTTTGAAAATATAAATCAGTTTCCATAAACCCGGCCTAAGCTTCGAGAGCCTCAACTTGACCTCTGTTATTGCATTATTCCCTACCCAAGGTCATGCTGAGACCCTCGAAGGATTGAAATTTACTGTCCAAAGTCACCCTGAGGTTCTCGAAGGGTAGACTTTCTACTGGACGTAGATAAGTTAATGCTTATTACAATGCGTAAACCTTTGATAATGCAATCCAGCTTCCTTAATACCGGCACCGGCCTAAGCTTCGAGAGCCTCAGCTTGACCTCTGGTATTGCATTATTCCCAACCAAAGTCATCCCAAGGCCCTCAAAGGATTGATATTCACTACCAAAAGTCACCCTGAGGCCCTCGAAGGATTGAAATTCACTGTCCAAAGTCATCCTGAGGTTCTCGAAGGGTAGACTTTCTTTTAATTTGGAGAATACCTTTTTGATAATTCGGGGAGTTTGTTCCATTCTCGATTAATTAAAGCTTCTTTCTTTTTTCTGCTCCATCCCTTTATCTGTTTTTCAAAAGCAATTGCATCTTTTACATTTTGAAAATGCTCACAAAACACCATTTTTACAGGCCGTCTCCGATAAGTGTAGGAGTTTTTATTTACACCTTGTAGATGCTCAAGTAGCCTTCTTTTAATGTCATTGGTAATTCCGGTGTAGTAGCTGTTATCCTTACAGAGAAGAATATATACTGTATAATTCTTAAATGCAGTCATTTTAGAATATAGCTATTTTTTTAAATAGATCTTATTGCTTTTATTTTCTGTGAATAACAATGGTAAGGTATTCAATGAGAATGCTTATTTAAAAAATGTGAAACTATAATCAGCTTCCATGAATCCGGCCTAAGCATCGAGAGCCTCAGCTTGACCTCTTTTATTATATTATCACCTACGCAAAGTCATCCTGAGGTTCTCGAAGGATAGACTTTCTGCTGACCGTCTATGATTTAATGCTTATTACAAAGTGTAAACGTTTGAAAATATAAATCAGTTTCCATAAACCCGGCCTAAGCTTCGAGAGCCTCAACTTGACCTCTGTTATTGCATTATTCCCAACCCAATGTCATCCCGAGGCCCTCAAAGGATTGATGTTCCCCATCCAAAGTCACTCTAAGACACTCGAAGGATTAAGATTCACTTTCCAAAGTCACCCTGAGGTTCTCGAAGGGTAGACTTTCTACTGACCGTGTATGAGTTAATGCTTATTACCAAGTGTAAACGTTTGATAATGTCAGTCAGCTTCTATGAATCCGGCCTAAGCTTCGAGAGCCTCAGCTTGACCTCTGGTATTGCATTATTCCCAACCAAAGTCATTCCGAGGCCCTCAAAGGATTGATATTTGCCATCCAAAGTCACTCTGAGGTTCTCGAAGGGTAGACTTTCTGCCCATCAACGAAGAATACCAATAAAGATCAATTTGAATAAAACTATAAATGCAACTTAGTTGCATTTATAGTTTTAGTGGCTATATTTGCAATATTGTTGCATATATATAAGAAGAGATGAGAAATAGTTTTGTTGGAGTTCATTGGGATTTTTTAGGGTTTGCGGCTTCTTTTTTATGCGCCATACATTGCATGGCTTTACCTGTAATTCTAAGTTTATCTTCTTGGGTAGGCTGGCAGGTGATGCATGACCCTGTTATTGAATTTTCCATTTTTGTTATCAGCGTTTTAATTGCTGCTCACGCTTTGCGTCATGGTTATAAAAGACACCATAAGAGTTTTAAGCCTATGATTATGGCGCTTGGAGGCTTTGCGCTGATTCTCTTTGGGCATATCTTGTTTCACCATTATGAAGGTATTACCATTTTAGGAGCTATAACAGTGTCTATTGCTCATGCGCTTAACTGGTATCTTGAGCGCAGTGCGAGTAACAATTATTCGGCGAATTCGAAGCATAATCAACCCATAATAAATGATAAAAGCTAAGAAAATTCCAGTAACCGTGCTGAGCGGCTTTCTGGGGGCAGGAAAAACCACTTTGCTCAACCACATTTTGCATAATAGAGAAGGGTTAAGAGTGGCTGTGATTGTAAATGACATGAGCGAGCTCAACGTAGATAGTCAGCTGGTGCAAAATGAAGTGAAGCTTTCGCGAACGGATGAAAAACTGGTAGAAATGAGTAATGGCTGTATCTGTTGTACATTACGCGAGGATCTGATGGTAGAGGTGGAGAAGCTGGCTAAAATGAAGAAATTCGATTATTTGTTGATAGAGAGTACCGGTATATCCGAGCCAATACCTGTGGCTCAAACCTTTTCTTTTGCTACAGGTGATGAGCTGTATGATCTTACTAAATTTAGTCGTTTAGATACCATGGTTACGGTAGTAGATGTGTTTAATTTTTTAAAAGATTTTGGCAGTGCAGATACGATTGTAGACAGAGAAATGACTGATGATGCACAGGATCAGCGCTCTGTGGTGAACCTGCTTACTGATCAGATAGAATTTGCTAATGTTATTTTGCTTAATAAAACAGACTTAGTAGAGCCAGATGAACTAAAATTATTGGAGGGGATGATTAGGAAGCTTAACCCTGAAGCTCGTCTCTTACCCACCAATTATGGTAAAGTACCATTGTCAGAAATCATTAACACTAAGCTTTTTAATTATGAAAAGGCAGAGCAGTCTGCGGGTTGGATAAAAGAATTAAATAATGAACATACCCCTGAAACAGAAGAATACGGCATATCTTCCTTTGTGTTTAGGGCGGCATGGCCTTTTCATCCGGAGCGGTTTCTGGCATTTGTGAATAAGAGCTGGCCTGGAAATGTTATTCGTAGTAAAGGCCTTTTTTGGTTGGCCTCCCGACCTGACCACGCCCTTCTGTGGAGCCAGGCGGGAGGTTCTTTAAAAGCTGAGATCTATGGCCGATGGTGGGCTTCAGTACCTTTAAAGGAAAGAGCTATGAACCCAGCGTACATGGAAAACCAAGAGGCGATAATGGCCAAATGGAATAAAAAATGGGGAGACAGAATGAATGAACTGGTAATTATCGGTCAGGATTTAGATGAAAAGGCCATTTCAGCGCAGCTGTTTGACTGCCTGATTACGGAACAAGATGAGCAGGTGATAAAGGAAGGAAGTCAGTGGGTAGATCAATGGCCACTGTAGTTAAAGAAAATATTTTCAAAAAAAAATCAAAATTAATTTTACTACGCAGAAAGGCTGCGCAGTAGTGCTGTTGCTTTGTATCATCATTAAGAAACAAAGGAACAATTATGAAAACTATTGCACTTAACCGATTAAACCTGATGACCATGCCTAGAGGTAATGGTTGGTCGCCTAAGCAAAAGTTGGTATTTACTGCCGAGTTAGCAAAAATGGGATACAGGCTATCTAGTCCGGCTATGTTGGATGAAGCGGGAGCAGGTTTTCTATTAGATTATAAGCATCTGATTACCGTACTGAAGCAAAAGAAAGGTGGAAACGTGGCTTACGTTCCTTTATTTAAAGGATTTCCTAATAATGTGCCTGATGATGCTATTTATTTCTTTAAAAGAGTTTTTGGCTATTTAGGTAATGCGCTAGACTTGTTTCAGTCTGGAGAAAAGTTAGAAAATGGTATGGTTATACCTCAGTCGCTTTTTAATCTGGATGACTTTGGGGCAGATCCGGTTACGCAGATGCAGACTAAGGCACTTTATGAAAAGGCGCTCGCAGCCAACGCCTGGAAAAAAGGCGATTCTCATACTGAGTGGATAGAGCTTAAAATCATTTTTGACGATGAACTTGAAGCCAGATTAGAGGCTTATTTGCAATCATTATTGTATTCAAAGTCTTCCATAAAGCAGGATTTACATACTGATCTGATAACACTAATAGAGTATTTTGGAATTGATTCTATAGATCCTCGTCAGGTGGTCTTTAAGGAGACTAAGGCCTTTTTGTTAAAATATTTATGGGAGCAAGAGCAGTACGCAGCTATTGGTAAAATGGTAAATAATGCCGTCGATGTATTGAGAATGTTCGCGGCACTTACTGATACTGATGTGAGCTTGGCTGATAAGGTGAAGTTTCCTAAGCTTTCCAGAAAGCAACGGAAGCAAGTGCTGGCTATGCTGGAAAAAAGTGCAGGATTGGTCGAAGCCTTCAAAAAATACAAAGGCTTATGGTTAGAGATAGGCAGGTATTTACACCCTGGTGAGTATGCCAGACAATTTCCGCTTACCGCTAAGGCTTTTGATGCTTTGCGTAACGGTAAGTTAGAAACTTTTGCATCTAAAACCGAGGCCCTTTTACTGTCAGACCAAGTGGGGGAGCTATTGCAACATTTGGGTGAGAAACCGGGAGTTTTTGGTAGAAAAGTGCATGAAGTTTTAAGAAGATTTCCAAAGCATACGCTTGAAGTTGTGCAGGCTTTTGAGCAGGTCATTACTCAAATGGAGCTAAAGAATTTACTGGTGTTGAGGGATTATTTTAACACTATTAATGATGCAGAAAAAAGAGTAGTGGTGAATAAGAAGGGCAAAATAAAAGTGTTGGATAACAATGCCTTTATGGAATTAGATGCCAAGCAAACAGGAGCTGTGATTGAAGCCATAGATAATGGTATAGCAGAGAAGGTAATTACTAAGGAGTCTTGGGAAAATAAAAAAGTATGGATAGATCCTGAATTAATGAACTATACCGTGCCTTTGCAGCAGAGAAAAGCTTCTGATGGAATCATTACCGTAGGTAGAGGGAGTAGGATAGGAGCAGATTTCACGAAAGTGATGAGACTATTTGTGTATTGGAAAGAGGCCGGTATGCGTACTGACCTGGACCTTTCTGTAGCTCAGTATGATGCTGCTTGGAACTATCTGGGGCACGTGAGCTATACTAACCTAAAAGAGGCCGGTATAGTGCACTCTGGTGATATACAATCAGCTCCAAATGGTGCTGCTGAGTTTATAGATATTACCTTGAAGCACTTGTCTGCCAAGGTGAAATATCTTGCCCCTCAGGTATACCGCTATGCGGGCAATACCTTTGCAGATATGGAATGCCATGCAGGATGGATGTGTAGAGAGGATGCCAATGGAGATGTGAAAACTTTTGATATAAAAACAGTGGTCAATAAGTTTGATCTTGATGGAACCGGAGCTTATGCAGTGCCTTTTGTGGTAGACATTGATAGGGAGGCGATAGTGATGACGGATCTTTTCGTAGGAGGTAAAGATTTGCACAACAATGTAGAAGGCGCTAAAACCAACGTGGCCATGTTATGTAGTGAGGTAAGCAAATTTACGCATACAAAACCTGATATGTATACCTTGGCCTGCTTGAACGCCGAATATCGCGGAGCCGAAATGGTTGGTGATCCTGAAATGGCTGATGTGACTTTCGGAGTGAAAAACTGTACCTATAATGCAGATGATGTAGAAAAGGTATTGTCAGAATTGATATAGACTTATTCATGGACTAGTTATTACTTCCTTCTAAACTCCAACTTAAAAATAGTAATAACGTTTACCATGAAGTTATAAGCGGATTAGAGTGCTCTTCCTTCTAATTTATTGGTAAACATAGAGCACTCGCTTACCGCAAAATATAAACAGGCCTAAAGGTCATTTCCTTCTTACGTGGAACTGAGAGTCGGTGGTTCGAGTCCATCCTTCGCATGGCGGAGTAGCTCAGCTGGTAGAGCATCAGATTATAATGACCTTGCTTACCTGTTTTTATAAAGGTCTAAGGCTGCTGTTTCCTTCTATTTGCAGGTTCGATTCCTGCCTCGAAATTGGTTATCATAACAGCAGCCATTTCCTTTTTTTATGTTTAATAGCGGTTAAGAATAAATCAAAGAGCTATGAAATCATGTCTTGCATATGAAATCTAGGGATTGTTACGCTTCATATCCTAATTACCTGTGGAATATAAATTATCCTTAAATCTAGTGTCATCTAATTGCTAGAGATTATACCAGGATATCAAGACTCTGGCAGCTGAGTTTTGTGATAGATAATAGCACGCGATTTATAGTAATGAAAAACCCGGAAATCACCTTCAGAAAGCCTTCATAACAAAAAAATAATATGGTAATATCTATGAATGTTTAAACAGTGAAGGTATATTGGGATGATTAAAAAAGCGTTGCGGCTACTTGAAGTAACCTGCTTCATTGCAGCACTTTTGAAATTATGAACCTAAACCCTATAAACATGAAAAATTATGTCATCTCCACACGGCAAGGTGTGGTAACTTTATTTTTTTGCGTACTGCTGTTGTTAGCTTTTATAGCTCAAGCACAAAAGTTGAATCAATCCTCTCAGATTATCCGGGTCAAGCTCACGGAGGAGGCGGCGTCAGCCTTGGAGAAAAGATCCTTCCAAACATCTAGATCCGGCACGCTACTCACAGGACTAAGCCGTGTAGATCAAGTCAATGAAGAATATCAAGTGAAGTCAATGCGTCGTATGTTCAGAGATGCTGGTAAATTTGAAGCTAAACACAGAGCGCATGGCCTGCATCTTTGGTATGAGATCATTTATGATAAATCTACTTCTCGAACGGCAAGTTCTGCTAGTTTAAGTGCTGTCAGATCAGCTTATGAAGCGCTTCCTGATATACAGGTGGCAGAGCTCATCCTTGATAAATCAATTGACTACATTGATGATTTCTCGGCTAATGATTATCAGGCCATGACTAAAAGATTTAGCCTTGAAAATGGATCTAATGATCCACTTTTTAGCGAGCAGTGGCACTATAATAATACCGGACAAACCGGTGGTAAACCAGGGGCAGATATAAGCCTACTGGAGGCCTGGACTGAGGAAACGGGCAGCTCGGAGGTGATCGTAGCTGTTACAGACTGGAGTCTTGATGTTAACCATGAAGATCTAAAAGCTAATATGTGGGTAAATCAGGGCGAAATACCTGGAAACGGCATTGATGATGACAATAATGGTTTCGTTGATGATGTAAATGGCTATGATTTTGGAAATAATAGGGGAGAACTGGTTCCTTATAATAGTCATGGTATACATGTGGCGGGTACCGTGGCCGGTGTATCTAATAATGCTACCGGAGTAGCTGGTATTGCCGGAGGTAGCGGTAGCGGTGATGGTGTAAGACTGATGTCTTGCGGCGTATTTAGTGATGAAAATAGAGGAGGCTTTGCCGAAACCTATATTTATGCAGCTGACAATGGCGCAGTAATTTCTCAAAATAGTTGGAATTATACCAGTGCAGGCGCGATAGAGCAGTCTGTTTTAGATGCGATAGACTACTTTATAGCTGAAGCCGGCTATGATGAAAATGGCAACCCTTCAGGTCCCATGCAAGGAGGAGTCGTGATTTTTTCTGCTGGAAATAAAGGTACAGATGAAGAATGGTGGCCTGGCTATTATGAGCCGGTAGTAGCAGTAGCTGCTACTGATCATAATGATGTAAGAGCAGACTTTTCTAACTACGGTAGTTGGATCGATGTTTCTGCACCTGGGGTAAATGTAATGAGCGGCTTTTTGGATAATGAGTACAATACAGCTAGTGGCACTTCTATGTCATGTCCTCATGTGAGTGGGGTGGCGGCATTAATTGTGTCTAAATTTGCAGGTAATATCACTCCTGAAGAGGTTAAGGATAGAATTGTGCGCTCCTCTGATGCAGTAAGATCACTAGCCCCTGGTTCTGGTAGAGGAAGGTTAAATGCTTATTTTGCTTTACAGGAAAATGATAGCACAGGGCCGGAAGCGATTACTGATGTGGAGGTAATTAGCACTTCTCAAACTGCGGTCACAATGCAATGGATAGCTCCTGCAGATAATGGTAATGTGGTAGAATATGATCTTAGATACTCCACTTCACCTATCAATGAAAGTAATTTTGATCAGGCTATCCAGTTTGAAAACATACCATATCCGTCACCTGCCGGAGAGGTAGACACCATAGAAGTAGCTGGTTTGGCATCAGGTGTTACTTATTATTTCGCTGTGAAATCAGTAGATTTTTTCGGTAATGTTTCTGCCATGTCTAATGTGGTTACAAGTACTGTGTTAGATGCTCCTATTGCCATAGTTACTCCTGATTCAGTATGGGTCAATGCAGAAGAAGGACAGTTAGTTACCGTGCCTATTAAAATAATTAATGATGGACAAGAGCCACTCAATTATTCTTTTGCCGAAATTTCTTTGGCGAGAAAACAGGGACTGGGCGGAGATCTTGAATATGGCTACACTTGGTCCGATAGCGAGGAGCCAAATGGTCCTGAGTTTGTATGGAATGATATTTCAACATCAGGAACGGAGATTAGACCCGGTAATGGAATCGATTTGCCTTTTGCATTTGATTTTTACGGACAAGAGAAAACTTCGGTGAATGTAAGTGTGTACGGTTACCTTACATTTGGTAATAACCTCTGGGATCCTGAGAGTGATCCTATACCTCATCAGAATGATCCTAATGATGTTTATAAAGATCCGAACGATTACATAGCTCCAATTTGGGATCGTTTTTCAAAAGGCAACATCTATTATGAGGTAAATGAGGATCGTTTGATTGTTCAGTACAATAGAACAACAACTTTCACTTATTGGGGAGATGCTTTTTTTACTTTTCAAGTAGTACTAACCCCTTCAGGTAACATTTATTTTTACTATAAAGATCTTGAACGACCAGAGGGTATGCTTGATAATTGGGTTATTTATTATGGAACAGTAGGTATAGAAAATGCTGATGCTACTGATGGTGTTGAAGTGGCTTTTCAGGATCAAATTCTTAAGGAGGGGCTGGCTATTGGCATATACAAGCCTATTGATATGCTTTCTGTTTCTAATTTAAGTGGTACCGTAGCGGTAGGAGATACTGCCATTGTAAATGTAACAGTAGATGCCAGAGATGTTACTAATGGCAGTTACAGTAGCAGTATTGTTATGAATACCAATGATCCAAATAAGCAGGAAATTATCATTCCTTTCGAAGTGGAGATCAATGGATCATCTGCAACAGCCATGAGTTTTGGCTCCTCAGCCAAAAGTTCTGCCGAACCGGTCGATATTATATCCGAAGTGACGCATTATCCTAACCCTACTGATAATACATCAACTTTGAAATATGCTTTGCGTGAAAGGCAGTATGTAGAGATACAGATTGTAAATACCAAAGGGCAGCTAGTCCATCCGGTATCCAGTGGATGGGAAGAGGCTGGAAATCATCAGGTAACGCAAGATTTGAAAGCTGTATCTAGCGGGTTATACATGTATAAAATAATTATAGGAGATAAGACCTATTTAAGCCGATTGATGGTAAAATAATGCAATAAAATAGAAGGTGTGGGCCGTAGGCTCGCACCTTCTAAAACCTATAATCCCTTCAATAGTCAACTGAAGTTAGAAGGAATGGAAGGTATTCCTGCATAAACTCTTAGTATCTCTACCGTATAGGGATAGGAGGTTAGTTTGTATATTATTTCAAAAATATAACCTTTAAAGAGTTACTCATAATTTATTATACGTATACAGCTGTATAAAACCAAATTTTTTAAATATTTAATTATGAAAATACTGAAATTACTTTTTGCGTCTTCTTTAATCGCATCTTCGGTTTTTTTTGCTAGTTGTAGTGATGATGATGAATCTCCGAGTTATGAGAAAAGTGAATTCATTGGAGAGTGGGAATTGACAGCCTCTACTAACAGTGATTATGAAGAGTGTGACAACATAACAAGAACACTCACAATTAGTGAATCCACGCTATCTGTACCTGGTTATAATTGTACTACGGCAAAAGCAATTCTCGAATACACATTTAGCGGGAAGTCTTTCGATTTTAATGCATTCGGCGTTGATGCATCATATGTAGTTAAGTCAAAATCTGATACTCAATTTACCTGGGAGTTCGATGGAGATGTTGATACTTATACTAAAATTGATTAATAAATAAGTTAAATCGTATAGATTTATAAAGGTTGATGGCAATGCTGTCAACCTTATATTTTATAGTAGGTGAACGAGATCGAAATGATATCACATTCTGTTTCACCTCAAATTATTCCCACCACCCATCACCAATACACACAAAAGATTAAAAACACCTTTATTTCACATGAATATCCTTACCTTTGAAATGGCTTTAGGGGTATTCTATAAAGAATTGAGAGAGTCCCTTTGAACCTGATTCGGCTAGTACCGGCGTAGGGAAAAGTTTATGTACAGTTTCTTCTTATTCTAGAGGAATTCATCCTTCAGCCATTTATAATAAGTATCAAAATATATAAATGATGAAAGATCTCCTTTGGAAAAATATAGCGCATCTTAAACGGCAATCTCCACTCGTTCATAACATTACTAATTATGTGGTGATGAACAATACTGCGAATGCTTTATTAGCTGCAGGCGCCTCTCCAATAATGGCTCATGCTCATGCCGAAATGGAAGATATGATGAAAATCTGCCAGGCTTTGGTGGTTAATATTGGCACTTTAGATGAATATTGGGTCACTTCCATGAAAAAGGCCGCTACGCAAGCCAACCAATTGCAAAAACCTTGGGTGCTGGATCCTGTAGGAGCAGGCGCCACCCCTTATAGAAATGAAACCTTAGCTGATTTATTAAAACTGAGGCCGACTATTATTCGAGGAAATGCTTCGGAGATCATGGCATTGGCCAATCATAATACTACTCCCACAAAAGGAGTTGATAGCTCTGCAGAAAGTAATGAGGCTGTGGCTGCAGCTAAATTTTTAGTAGATAATTATCAAACCACCGTTTGTATTTCTGGCGAAACCGACATTATTCTTAATCAAGAAAAGGAAATTCATCTGTCTAATGGAAATGCTCTTATGGCCAAAATTACGGGTATGGGATGCTCTGCAACAGCTTTAGTCGCAGCGTTTGCGGCCATTATTTCAGACAAAGTGGAAGCTGTATCCTCCGCCATGGCTTTACTGGGTGTGGCCGGAGAATTAGCTGCCAGAGAAAGTAAGGGCCCAGGCAGTTTACAGTTGAATATTTTAGATAAGCTGCACAATATCACTAAGGCCGAATTTATTGCTACCTTAAAAATTGAAATAAAGCGTGGCTAGTTCATTTCCTTATAAATTATATCTGGTCATTTCTGAGGAAGCCTGTTTGCATGATCACTTTTTGAAGGTTGCCGAGCAAGCAGTAAAAGGTGGGGTAGATGTGGTTCAGCTTCGAGAGAAAAACGCTTCAACAGAAGAATTTCTGCGCAAAGCATTTTGGCTAAAAGAAGTCTTAGACCGGTATGAAGTGCCTCTCATTATTAATGATAACTTGGACGTAGCCAGGCAGGTAGAGGCTTCCGGCGTTCATGTGGGCACATCGGATATACCGCCTAGTCAAATCCGAGAAAACTGGAGAGACGTAGCGTGTTTGGGGTATTCGATAGAAGATTTGAATCAAATGGAATCTTCAGAAACCAAAACAGCCGATTATTTAGGCATAAGCCCAGTATTTAAAACTGATACTAAAACCGATACCATAATTGAATGGGGGCTGTCGGGTGTTCGAAAAATTCGTTCTATGACCGATAAGCCGCTTGTGGCTATTGGAAATATGAATGCAGAAAACGCAGCGGAAGTCATTAAGGCTGGAGCCGATTGCATAGCGGTAGTTTCAGCTATTTGCGCATCTCAAGATCCTGCAAAAGCGGCTGAACAATTAAGAAACGAAATTGAGAAATCATGAATTTTAAAAAATATACATACCCTTCAGTACTCACCATTGCGGGTTTTGATGGAAGTGGTGGTGCTGGTATTCAGGCTGATATGAAAACTATTTCAGCATTAGGTTGCTACGCTACTTCAGTGCTCACTGCATTGCCAGTGCAAAATACTACAGGAGTAAAATCCATTTTTGGTATTCCTGAAGAGGTGGTGGGGGAACAGATAGAAACCATTCTAGAAGATATTTTTCCAAATGCAGTGAAAATTGGAATGGTACATACATCAGCCTTAGTAAAAACAATAGTGGAGTACTTAAGTCGCTATCCGGAATTACCTGTAGTTTTTGATCCGGTAATGGTAGCCACCAGTGGCGATAAACTCATTCAGGATGAGACTATACAGGCTATTGTAAGTCAGTTATTCCCAATAGCCAATGTAGTGACACCCAATCTTGATGAGGCTGAAATTCTTGCCAACATGAAGATTGAAACAGTGGATGAAATGAAAATTGCGGGTAAGGAAATCATGAAACTTGGCTGTCAATCGGTGTTGTTGAAAGGAGGACATTTAAAATCAGAAAAGCTGACCTCGCTATACTTTTTGCCGGATGGAAGTGTTGAAAGTTTTGAATTTCCAAAATATGAAACCAATAACACTCACGGTTCAGGTTGTACACTTTCTTCTGCCATTGCCTCTTATCTGGCTCAGGGAAAAGCATTATTAGAAGCCGTCAGTTTAGGTCAGGAGTATATTCATCAAGCGATATACCATGGTAAGGATGTGGCTATCGGCAAAGGCAATGGACCGGTGAATCATTTTTTTAACCCTCAAAAACTCATTAAAAATGAAATGGACAGATAAAACCTGGAAAACTATAGCACCTATTTACCAGAAAATTATTGAGATGCCTTTTATCAAGGAGCTCCAAAATGGTACGCTGCCCTTAGAAAAGTTTCAGTTTTATATGGGCCAAGACTCTTTCTATTTAGAAAATTTTGCCCGAAGCCTGGCTGTAATAGGAGCAAGAACTGAAAGCGTAGATCATGCCTTAGATTTCATTCGTTTTGCTGAAGGTGCTATTGTGGTGGAAAAAGCACTGCATGATTCTTATTTTCAAGAATTTGGTTTGACTAGTCGCGGTAAAATTGAACCCACGACTCATCATTATATTCATTTTTTGAAAAGTTCATCCGCTTTAGATCAGGTAGAGGTGGCTATGGCAGCGGTTTTGCCTTGCTTTTGGATTTATCAGGAAGTGGGTAACTATATTTATAAAAATCAGCAGGCAGAGAACAATCCGTACCAAAAGTGGATAGATACCTATGCGGGAGATGAGTTTGAAGGTTTAGTAATAAAAGCCAAAGCCATTTGTGATTCAGTAGCCGATAACTGTACAGAGGCGCAACAACAGAAGATGACAGAGGCCTTCATAGCTGCCAGTAGGTTAGAGTTTATGTTTTGGAACAGCGCTTATAGGTTGGAAAGTTGGGAGGTTTGAATAAGGAGGTAGAGAGTATGTGAAATTTCTAGTTTTGCATAAATATCCAAATCTATTTTCCTGAATTTGAAATATAGTATAGTTTAGTGTTCACCATGTTTAGGCTTTAGCGGATATAGGGCCTTTATTATTGAGTATTCTACATCAAATCAACCATTTAATGGCTAATATCTATTGCACCAAAAAACTTGAAAAGCTGCTGGGTAAGCAGCTTATAATGTCAGAACAATTACCGAATGATGATTTTGGGAATTGGAATGCCCACCTTTTTACTCTGAATAGAAGGAAGTGTGTCATTATGGTTAATGATGTTACGTACTATAGTTTAATATTCCTTGATGTGCTGAAAAAGGATTTGATGAATTTTCAAAACCTGTTTTACCAACGCCTTACCGAGCAACTTGCTTACGATGAGATAGTCTTTCCCGAACCCCTTGTCTCTAGAATATCAGAATACTGCAGACCCAATTTTTTGGCTACAAATAATAATAGAAAGGTGCTTGGTACCATCAAAGAATTCATTTATATGGTTAAATATACTTTTGAGATTAACTGTGATGCGAATTTTAATAATGTAGATATTTTACATTTAAATCACATCTTGACGACTTATCTGGTAGGTGCCATTGATACCAAAAAGGGTGAATACGGTAGGCCTATAGAAGAAATGAAAAATCTGTTGGACAGGGTTTGTCTTTAATTAGCAACGTTTTATTTGATTCATTTGGATCAACCTATTAAAGCATTATCGTAGTTTTCAGCTATTAACAGAGAAATTATAAATGACGTTTGGTGATGAAAGGGGTGAGCTGATCAAAACAGCAGGTCAAGGCTATTGTCGAAACGGAGAGCAGCATCCTCATTCTTGGTCTATTATAGATGCAATGGGTTTGTTGAAATGATAGATTAAAGGCTATTGTTTCGCCCTCCTAATCCAGTGGTATTAATTAGAATGTCGATATTTATTATATTTCGCAGGTAAAAATAAAATATTTAAATTATAACCATAGTTATGTATAGTTATTTAAATATGGTACTACTTAAAAATATTATAGCTGTCATTGGTGTTCTTTCCATCTTATACTTCATAATTAAGCTGATTAGTAATATAGATGTTGTTAAGTTATTTATGACCACAAGGTTCGTTAATGTACCTATCTCATTTTATGAGCTACTTTTTATGAAAATGAGAGGTGTAGATTTAGGGATCATAGTAAATACATTTATAGTGTTAAGAAAGGCTTACATCAATGTGAAATTGAAGGAGCTTGAGGTGGCATGGTTGGATGGAATAAATCTTGAGAAAGTGTCTGGTACTTTAATGGAGGCGAAAAAAAAATAAGGTTCCGCTTACTTTTCGTCAGGCGGTAGAGGCATATAAAAATAAGGTTAATATTATGAAATAACTCAGAGAGAATTTATGAGTAGATCCAGTCTCTAACTTAGGGTGGTCTATTTAAAAAATCCTACTAGTTTATATTGCCAACAATATTATTTTGACCCGAGTTAAATGGCAAGTTTAAGCCGCCATTGCAGCTCAAACTTGTTAAATCAGTATTTTAAGCTTCTGCTAATTTCAGATTTCATTGTTTTCAGTGAGAATGACTGGGGCATTATCTGTAATAAGGATGGTATGCTCATGCTGAGTAACATATCCTCCTCTATTGCCTACCAGCGTCCAGCCATCTTCAAGTTCTACAGCAAGAGTAGAATGAGTAGCTATAAAAGTTTCGATGGCTACCGTAGTGTTCTTTTTAAATCTTTCTCTATTGCTTTTTACTCTATAATTTAAAATACTTTCTGGTTTTTCGTGTAAGCTTCTGCCTACGCCATGCCCTGCCAGGTTTTTTATTACTCTATAGCCAGATTTTTTAGCTTCAGTTTCTATAAGGTAACCGATATCAGCTATTTTGACTCCTCCCTTAATATTACCTATAGCTTTCTGTAATATTTGCTTTGATGCTTCTACTAAGGGTTGATGGTTATGGATGTCATTACCTAATACAAAAGATCCGCCGTTGTCTGACCAAAACCCATTTAACTCGGCCGAGACATCAATATTGATTAAATCGCCATCTTTTAAAATACGTTTGCCAGACGGTATACCATGAGCAGCCTCTTCGTTCACACTTATACATGTATAGCCAGGAAAACCATAGGTTTCATAAGGGGCCGACTTAGCACCATAACTCTTCAAGATTTCTCCACCATACTCGTCTATTTCTTTGGTGGTCATGCCTACCTGAGTGTATTCTCTCATCTTTTTAAGAGTGAGTGCTACTATTTCACTCACTCTCTGCATTCCGACTAGTTCTGATTCTTTACTTATTGACATGGATCTATGATTTATATCGGTTTATTAAATATTCAACCAAAGCTTAAGTTGTTTTGATATAAAAAAACAAGGCCTTGTGTTTTAAAACTATACTTTATTTGCTAAAATACCATTTGATTATGTATTTCTTTCAGCTTCCATTTTTAGCTAGCTGACGATGCGTGTCTTTGGCGTTTTTAAAAACTTTAAAGAAGGAGGCGGCTATCAAAATGGATATTACCCCTTGAATCATTACAGTAAATGAACTACCTATAAGATGAGATAACCAACCTATAAGAAGACTGCCTATCGGTAGTGTGCCAAATAGCGCCATGGCAAACAAGCTGATCATGCGCCCCCTCATATCTGGGTCTGATCTCGTTTGTATAATAGAAAGGCAAATAGTGGATTGTGTTAAAGCACTAAAGCCAGAAATAGTGGCTATGAATAATGCCAGGTTCAATTGTTTTGCAAAGCCAAATACAATGAGACTCACACCTAATAAAAAGGCATTGGTGATTAAAACCATAGATTGCTTTCTCTCATCTTTCAGAGAAGCTAGAAAAATGGTTCCTACTAAAGCTCCGCAACCTATGCAGCTGGAAATGGAGCCAAATGTGGCTGCACCTCCATGAAATACCTCTTTGGCAAACTCAGGAAGTAACGTATTATAGGGTAATACCAATAGGCTTATCACACTCAGGTATAAAGTCAGTGGAGCAAGTAATGGGTGGTTTTTTAAATAAGAGAAGCCTTCTTTAATTTCATTAAAGTTACTTTGTTTTTTAGGTTTTATAATCTGTGGCTGTAGTTTTAAAAATACTAATGAAAGTATTACAGCTAAATAGCTGAGAGCATTAATAGAGAAACATATGCCTGCACCCAAGGTGCTGAGTACTAGTCCGGATAGGGCAGGGCCAGCCAAACGGGCGATGTTGACTACTGAAGAGTTTAGGGCTACAGCATTAGATATGTCTTCGGGCTTATCTACTAATTGGTGTACCAAGGTTTGTCGGGCCGGAACATCAAAAGCATTAATGATTCCCAATAGGGTGGTTATGGCTATGATAGACCATACTTCGGCATACCCAGTTAGTACCAATACAGCTAATAAGCCGGCTTGTAGCATAGAGGCTATCTGTGTTATCATTACCACCCTATGTCTGTTAAAACGATCAGCCACAATACCTCCATAAATAGAAAATATAAAAGAAGGAATTTGAGACATAAACAAGGTAAGGCCGAGCATAAAGGTAGAATGTGTCATTTCATAAACCACCCAGCTCACTGCAGTGCGCTCCATCCAGGTGCCTATCCTGGATATGGCTTGGCCAGTGATGAATATCCTGAAATTGGGAGATTGTAATGCCCTAAAAGTGTTTGAGATATTGCTCATATTGGTTTCTAAGCATTTAATTTTTGAAGAATGGGCAGGGCTTGTTCTAATATTTTAATTTCATCCACATTTAGTCGTGCATCTATTAAGGTTTTCAAAGCTTCATTTCTGCTAAAGCGAGCCTGCTCTACAATATCTTTTCCTGCTTTAGAAAGTGAAATGAATACCTTTCTTTTATCTGAGTCGCATGATTGTCGATTGATAATGCCTCTCATTTCCATTTTTTTTAGTATCTGAGACATGCTAGGGGTAGTAATTTTGGTTTTAGTGGCAAGCTCAGAGGGTAGTATTTTTCCGTTGCGGTTAATAAGTGCTATGGTCTGTAGCTCAGTTAAAGAAAAAGACGAACTATCTGAAAAGGACCTTCTTATGGTTTTGTGCAATCCTGAAATTACTGTGGTAAGTGCATCGACTAATATGTCCATATTATTTAGTTAAACTAGTTAGTTTACCTAACGAAAATAGAAGGAGGTTAGTTTCATGATTTGATTCGTTATTGAATAGGATGTGGTTATTTATTAATAGTTTTGGTTAGAGATTATAAGATCAATTATGCCTTTTACCTTTTCTCATCCTGCAATAGTGTTGCCTCTGAGGCGATTATCAAAGCGTTGGTTTTCTCTTACAGCGCTGGTTATAGGTAGCATAGTTCCAGATTTTGAATATTTTATTAGAATGAGGGTGAATAGTATTTACAGTCATACTTTTGGTGGTATTTTCTGGTTTGATTTACCTCTGGCACTTATGCTAGCCTTTATTTTTCATGGAATCATACGAAATGTGTTTTTTGATAATCTGCCGTTTTGTTTTCAGAGAAGAATCTCAATTTGGAAAGATTTTAATTGGAGTAGGTACTTTAGAAATCATGTTTTTGTAGTGATTTTTTCAGTACTGATCGGAGTTTTGTCTCATCTATTCTGGGATGGGTTTACACATGAAGATGGTTATTTTGTTAAAGCAATTCCAAGTTTGACTCATCATGCTTACTTATGGGGATACGCTATTCCTTACTTTAAGTGCTTACAACATATTAGTACACTGGCAGGCTTAATTTTGATTGTATTTACAGTTATTCGACTTCCGAAGAACGAAGTGATATTAGTAAAAACCCAACTGAAATTTTGGTTCCTTTTTTTAGGAATAGCTGCTTTAGTGCTCATTATTAGGTTTTGGTGTGGTTTAGAAATATCGCAATATGGTCATGTAATTGTGTCTATGATTTCAGCCTCTTTTATTAGTTTAACCATTACCTGTCTCTTGTTTAGTAGGCTTGATAAAAATTAGTAATGTTAAATTGAATTTTAACAAAAAAATATAACTACACATAAACACTGCGCACTTATGCGCTTAATTTGCATTATCAAAACAGAGCATAATAATGAAA
>NZ_JAESIY010000017.1 GCF_016757215.1 Fulvivirga sediminis | reverse complement strand
AAATTCTACAACCCAAAAATCTCTACAAAGCACACCGAAAGGTGGTGCTTAATAAAGGAGCTGCAGGTGTGGATGGCATGACTGTTAATGAGCTGAAAGAATACCTTGATGCTCATCAAACAGACATTCTCATGAGCATTCTACAGGGGAAATATGTACCTAATGCTATCAAAGGGGTAACAATACCCAAAGGAAATGGTAAAAACAGAATGCTGGGGATACCTACCGTAACAGACCGATGGCTGCAACAAGCCGTTAGCCAACAATTAGCCAAAAGGTTTGAACTACAGTTTGAACCCTACAGCTATGGATTTAGGCCGAAGAAAAACCTGCAACAAGCCGTACTACAAGCCAGAAAATACATCAACCATGGATATCAGGATATTGTAGATATCGACTTGAAAGCATTTTTCGATGAAGTAAGCCATCATAAACTCTTACAACTTATCTACCACAAAGTTAAATGCCCTACTACCCTATGGCTGATCCGCAAATGGCTACGTGCACCGATCCTTATTAAGGGAAAGTTGTATAAGCGCAGAAAAGGAATGCCACAAGGTAGCCCTTTAAGTCCTCTACTGTCTAATATTATGTTGGATGTACTGGACAAATACCTGAAGAAAAGAGGACTGAAATACGTTCGATACGCCGATGACTTTAGTATTTATACCAAGTCAAAAACGGAAGCTCGAAAAGCAGGTAATATAGTGTATATGTTCTTAAAATATAAGCTAGCATTACCTATAAACCGAGAAAAGAGTAGCATATGCAGGCCTCATAACTTCAAGATTTTAGGGTATGCCTTTGTGCCTACCTACAAAAAGGGAGAGAAAGGTAAGTACCAAATGGTAGTCAATAAGTCAGGGTGGGAAACCCTGAAACGTAAGCTCAAGGCTTGTTCCAAAAAGACCAAACCTTACAGCTTAGCTGAAAGATTAGTCAAAATAAAGCAAGTATTCACCGGATGGCTACAACACTACCGGTTGGCTAGTATACAGGCCAAGGTGAAGGAGCTTGACGAATGGCTTCGCAACAGGCTGAGATACTGTATTTGGCACGACTGGAAAAAGCTGGAGCGGAAACGCAAAAACCTCATCCGATTAGGAGTGAAACAGGGACAAGCTTACGCTTGGAGTAGAACCAGAATGGGTGGATGGGCAGTAGCTCAAAGCCCCATACTGAGAACTACTATCACCATATCACGACTAAGAAAGAAAGGGTATCAAAGTATGCTGGATTATTACCTAAAACTTCAACCAGAGATTCAATGAACCGCCCGGTACGAGAACCNTTCAACCAGAGATTCAATGAACCGCCCGGTACGAGAACCGTACGCCGGGTGGTGTGTGAGGCGCACCGTGAGCTTATGGCTCACGGCCGTCTACACGATTGTGTGAAGCTTTAATTATTTTTAAAGATATCGTTGGCATCTTTTACCCTATCGTGTTCAATACCAAATGTAATATTGTTAATCGAGGTTATTTCTTGATTAATGCTTGAGATAAATTTATCAACGTTGATGGTTTCGCTATTTGTCATATCGTTTTTTCCATCAGTAGTGAGGTAATTATAAATTTTTAATTGAGTTGAAGAATATGCTATATAAGTAGCTTTATTACTGGCAATATTCTCCTTGTGATCCAAAACTTGAATTAATACTCCAAAGAAAGTTGTTAGGCTGAGAACAGTATAAAATATCGTTTTGAAGAGGTTAGATTTTGTTTTTAAACCATCATCAGCAACTTTTAAAAGTAATACCCCTAGAACAATAGTTGAAATAACAAGAAGCAAGGTTGAAGCGAAATAATATGCATTCATAAGCCGAGTTATTTTGAGGTGATGCTCTTTTTTGCTTTTAATTATATCATATTGATTTTTGAGAATTCTTAGTTTATTGCTTGGGATTTGATCTGGTGAGATTTTAATAGTAACAATAACTGCTTCAATTTTTACATCACCATCTATATATGGTTGGAGAATATCGTCAGCCGATTTTTTAGCAATAAATATTTGCAGATAGTAGAATGCTAGAGTTCCTATTATAATAGAAACACAAACAATTATTGATCTTTTCTTATCTTCTTGGTTTTGCATGCTGTTTCACATAACATCCGTATAAGGGAGACCAAACATTCCCTTATTTATTTTTATTATAGCCCAATCCACCTAATCTAATATTCAAATGAAAAGCAGTGTATTGTGATACTTTAAAGAGCAATAGGAACAGCTGATTCATTAGATAAATATAAGGCTTATGTTTATCGCACGAAATACCCAAGCTTAGGTATTTTTATAACTTTTAAGAATATGGTTAGCTACAGTTATTATTAATAAATAACTATAGAGTGAGCGTTTGGTAAGACTTTTAAAACGCTAGGAACAACTCATTTAGTCTTAACAAATAACCTCTGGTAATTTATATCACCATGCCGAGCATGGCGGCAACGGAGGATTTCGAAATTGATTATATAGGAGATTAATTGACCTGAATATAGTGATATATATATCAATTATCCGCATTGATTTTTTTCATATAAGGCCAGAAAGGTTCTGTAGCTTTTTGTGTAACTTTTATAGACAATTGGATAATGCTAGTAAAGCACTCGTTATAAAACGAGCGCTAACGGGTACTTAACTTATTTTCTATAATGATGANCGTACGCCGGGTGGTGTGTGAGGCGCACCGTGAGCTTATGGCTCACGGCCGTCTACACGATTACCTGCCGTTTATAATTGGTGTAAAAATGCTCATGTCATCAATATCACCTTTATTATCTGTCAAAATTCTATCATGGTATTCCGTCAGTAGTTTGACTTCTTTGATGGCTTGTCCAATTGAAGTTACTTGCAAGTCATTAACCACCATGTCAACTAGATGATTCAAGAAGGTATCTAAATATGTATGCAGGTTTTCTATTAAGGTTTCAATATTTCTTGGATGCCTTCCTGAATGTACAATTAGGTTTCTTGCTCTATATACCCTTCTTATCTGCCATATGACTTTTTTCTCGTGATTATCAATTAGACTTTTTAAATTCTTTCCTGATTTGAAGTGTTGACTGAATGTAAATAGTCTGTATCTTAATAGAATTTCACTTCCTAGTTCTTGGTAAATTTTCCTACGCTGATCCTCATATTCCGCTAACGCTATTAATTGAAAAAATGCTTCATCCGTAAATTCTTTAGAACCACTTATTGTCTCAACAATTTCCTCAATTAATGGCCTATTCCATCTTACAAGGTCTTTACCAATTGATTCAATAATCCTGTTCAAATATTTGAACTTAAGAAATGGAACGAGACATTCAGTTACGGAATGGATTTTGGTTTTTCCAGGTTGGGAAGGAACGAGTGTTTCAAGCCCAATCCAAAGGTTTAGAAGTTGATTTTCATGATCCCTGTTAGTAATTGCAATACCATGCAAATCAATTACCGTGTTAAACTTTGCAAATGAATCTGGTTCAAGTTCAACCATTCTTCTTAAAATTAGATTAAGCTTTTTTGCTGCTTTATCAATTCTATTGTCTGAACCTTTTGTAATTGCTGCTGTCGTTGGAGATAAGAGAATATTAATCTTGTTATTTTCTGACCTACATATAATTGCCTTATTAGACCAAGAGAGCTTTTTCTTATGATGATAGAAAGCATAAAGGTTCGATATTTTTGTTAGTCGACTTTCTGCTATTTCTTTTGCACTTTGTTCATCAAGGGCATTGATTTCGTTCAATTTTAAATAAAGCTGTTTTGGACGCTTACTATCGAGAAACTCTCTGCTCCATTTTTTCAATCCAGGTAAATCAATTTTTTTAAGAATCTCTATTCCAAACCCTTCACACGAATCCTTTACCTGCTCAAACATTGGGCTACCAATAAACACTAGATCGTACTCTACATTCGATAGAGGAAAGAACTTGAAAAATTCCTCAATATCAGAAGAAGAGTTGATTTTATTGGAGCCGAAAAAGAACTCTCTTGTCTTGTTGTATAAGTAGCTTTGACTATATCCAAAATCAATTAAGGCGGTTATATATTGTCTTGATAATTGCTCAATTAATTTCTTTTCATTAGCATTTTGTGTAGCCTTAGTAAGAAAAAGTTGACAAGCTGAGATGTACTTTTCTTCTCTAAGCTTATTATAAAGGAGTTGTATTCTTGTTTGTAATTCCTTGCGATTATTAAGGTCTAAGTCTTCTATATAGTCCTTTTGCCTCCCTTCTATAAGTGTTTTGGCTACTGGGTCCTTGCTAAACGCCCATTTAAGTTCATCTAGAATGGCATTCAGGTTGTTTGATTCAATATTAGCGTTCTCAACTTGTTTGATTGTAATAAGCAGCTCTTCACATAATAATGATGTATTAAGTGCAGAAGGTTTGAACGTATCTAAAGTATAATCAAAAAGCATTTCACGGGCTCGTTGAGCGAAGAATAAAAGTCCTTCTGTTTCTTCCTTGGCTTCCCAGTTATCTAAGTTAAACTCTTTCATTTTTTGCTTGCACTAATGGCAGGTAACATCCGTATAAGGGAAAAAATATCTCCCTTTCGCTCTATTATAAAATTAAGTTAAGGAAAAATATTATTTAACAAATACATTTTTTCAAAAATCTATTTGATTACCTTCAATTTATCTCGTCAGTATGCCTTAACTAGCCGAATATTATACACTTAATATTCTTTTCTGGTAAGTGCAATACGGCCAGTACTAGTTATAAGGACAACAAAAACCTAAGCAGCGGTAATCGTACTAACGCTAACCTCCTATTTCTCCAAAACATATTTTTCAGGTACTTATAACATTTGCCTCTCACTAGAAATGACACTTGTGTGAAAGTATAATCAAATAGTACCTACATGAAAATGTCAAAACGATTGAGATATAATTAAATCATGAATCAGTACCGATCGTCTACACTTCGACACGGCTCAGTGTGACTCGGTGGGTGAGATCGTCACCTTCACTATCTGGTAATTACGAGAAAGATATGACGAAGTAATCTTGAAGCTATGAAATGCTTCAGTGAGCTGAAGACCTCACAGCAAGAAAGAGTTTTTTTGTTACTTTTTTAATCGATTGCAAAAAAGTAAGGAAAGTAAAGACTAGATAATCCAAGTTGGCTGCTATTTGAAAAGTCTAACTTAAAAGTATGGATGGATGCATCTTTTCTAACACATAGTATGTCATTCTTCTTGGTGCGGTTGAAACAAATGTTAGGCCTCGACAAGACTCCGGATTTTTTGAGTGAGTTTCTGATAAAAAAAGGTATTTATTACCAAAGAAGTGATTAGTCATAACTCTATCACGTCATCCCGGCTGCAACGAAATGAAGAGCAGGGATCTCGCTGTTCAGATAACACTAACCGAACAGTGAGATTCCTGATATCATTATGCTATGCCCCATGATTCAGGAATGACGGCTTTTATTTGCTAATTTGTGTGTCTGAAAGCCTGCTTTTCACAACTGATCATAGAATCCGCTACGATCCCATATATTGCTTGAGCATCCGCTCCCCCCTTCTTTAAGCACAATCTTGTATTCATGAAATACTGACTTTGCTTTGTAGCCTCAGCAGTCCACTTATCTAATTCCGAGCATATGCTCTTGATCTTGGTAGATTATGACACCGCTGTGATTAACCTACCATCAGGGTTATTTCAGTTTTAATCAATGTAAGTTTAAAGTTTAATTTACCCGTAGTTCATTTAAATATTCAGAAACGTCATGGTTTGATGAAGAGTTGGCATAGAACAATGCATCCTCATTGTTATCATTTTTGAAATGAATGTTAGCTCCTTTGTCCACTAAATATTGAACGGATGCCAAACTATTCTGTCTGGTCTTCTCAGCACTTACCCCTAGATAATCATAAAAAAAAGAATTGACTGATAAACCAAGTTCGTCCAATTTATCATCCAGACTATTCACTTCATTGCCCAATTGAGAAGCATACATTAAAGCAGAAACAGTTCCCTCTTTTGCTAACTGATTAATATTGGCACCATTTTTCAGTAAGAATCCAATCATAGTTGTATCCCCTCGTATTGCTGCATAGTGAATAGCTCCATATTTATACTCAGAATGGAACTTTCTGATAGAAGCTCCGCTCTCTAATAATACCTTTGAAACAGCAGTATCACTTACAAAAACGAGGGCATCATTCATTATTTCTTTAGACATCCATCCTTCACTAAGCATTTTGGTAATGAAAGCCAGATCTCCTGAACCTCTGGTAATATTAAAAAATAATTCCTTCTTTTTATCCACACCCATTTTTTTATAAAATAGTTTTAATATATCGGGGTTTGAAGTTTCGGAAGCTAAATCTATTGCAGTATGATCATTACCATCTTGTATGGTGTCACTGGCATTATTGTCTAATAACAATTTGGCCATTAAACCATTTTCGCTTTCTATGGCAAAGTGAAGAGGAGTACTAGCTATTCGACTGTTACATTTTATATTAACATTAGCATTTCTAGCAATGAGTTTCTTTGCTAAGCTAAGGTCATTATTGTATACTGCATAATGTAGTGCGGCCAAATCGTTATACTCTTCTATATTATCAATCGAAATGTCCTTTTCTAATAATTTATCAGTAATGTCTTTATAATTGAGCATGGCTGACAATAATAAAGGAGTGAATTTCAGCGAATCGGTTGCATTGAGCATAAATTCTTCATCAATAAGCCTACTTGCAATTTTTCTCGATCCCATTCGTATGGCATAATGAAGCGCATTTTCATCCATACTAAATACACAAGTGTCCAAATTTATTTTTGAAACGAATTGCTGAAATTTATTTAGATCATCTTTCTCTATAACTGTAGCAATACTCTGAGTATCCACCTTGGTTTCACAGGAAATAGACACCCATGCCATAAAAAATATTATGATTCTTATTTTCATCTGTAATGTTTAGCTTAAAAAATAATTCAAATCGAGTTAAAAAATACCTACTCCTAGCAGTTTAACACATTCATAATTCATTACCAGAGACGCAATGGATCCTATTAATTAAAAACCAATAGGAGCAGGTTAACCATCAGGTATTATAAAGGGAGTTAGTTATACTTCTTTTCGGAAACTACCTCATCATTCTTGTACTCAATTTCCCTTAAAAGTTTCCCATTTAACTTATAATGCTTCCATATACCTGTCTTCTCATCATTACTATAATTCCCTTCACTCTCCACATTTCCGGCTTCATTATAAGTTTTGCTGATGCCATTTTTATGACCATCAGTATATGTAAATGTTTCTTCCAACATATCTTCATCATAGTATTTCCACTCACCAGATTTATATCCCATCGCAAATTGCCCTTCAACCTCCAGCTGTCCATTTTCAGAAAACTCCTGATAAAGCCCGTGCTTATATCCTTCTTTAGAGCTAACTACTTCCTTTTTGTTGCCATTTTCATAATAGCTCACTTCGGCTGTTAAATACCCTTCGCTATACTTCCTTTCACTAATTAAAATGCTAGATGAATTATAATATTTGGCTGTACCATCCAGACGATTATCTTTATAAAACTCTTCAGTACTTAGCTTTCCATTGGTATGATATTCTCTATGAATATAATTTTCAGGGTTTTTGTATTCCTTTTCCCATAGCAACCTACCTTCTTCCGTCTCTTTCTTCCAAGTACCTGTTGGTTTATCATTTCTATAAAATTCTGTTTCTATCAGATGTACACCGCTGCTTGCATCTTTTGTATTATTGACCCATTTGCCTTCTTTTAAGTCTTCCTTATATATTTCTGTCTGCCTTACCTTTCCTTGCTTATCATACGTTTTCCAGGTGCCGTCTTTCAAGCCGTTTTTAAAACTAATATCTTCGTGAACTTTTCCGTTTGAATAATAGGATATGCTTTTACCATCAGGTTTTCCTTCATCATTAAAATTTACCTCCTGAACTAGCTTACCAGTAAAATCATACTCTTTTTTGCTCCTATCATCTTTCCATTTTTAAAAGTAGCCTCCGTATAAGAACCACTATTTTCAGCCAATTTATAGGGCCCGTTTAAAAATTTGTTTTCTGATTTAAACAGTGTGGTATTGCCGAAGCGCTGTGTTTCTACATCATTCCACATCAGGTAGGTTTCTTGCGCCTGGGCGGAAAAAGTAAATAATAGGAATAGTATAAAATTTAAAATTCTCATAATAAAAGTGATATATTGATAAAAAATAATAATCTATTTGTCTGAAAATACAGATTCACGTGTTAGCACATGAACTAAAAAATGACTAAATCACAGCAAGTCTCGTTGAGTATTTTCTTCTAATTGGTTAAGTAGTTATAGTCAATTTGGTTGTTCCCTCCATGGTAGCTTCTGCCCCACTAAGAATATCAATAAAATATTTCCTTTGGTGGAATTTTCGACAAGAGTATTATGGCATGCTGTTAACTGCGCTATTTGAGATGAAACTAGGAACCATACAGACAGTAAGCCTGTAATTTTAACTTTCAAAAAATAATTCACTACAAAAAATAATATTCAACTTCAGGACAAAAATAATAATTAAAATCAATCCCCCTCAAAATTACATATAAAATTGAATCAACATATTTATTTATACTCCACAAAAAGAAAGTAAAATACCATTATATAATGTTTTTAACTCATTTTAATCATCTTTTCAATGTGTACTAATGGAAATTAAACACTCTGTTAGGCTATTGACACCTGGTAAATCCTTTATAATGGCCATAGTAGAAAGAAGCTAGCTCTGTTGCCTCTGGCTGTACGTTTCTTTTGTTAAATGCACTTTTATATGATGGTCGTATCTTCCTTTCGATTCTTTCTTTGCGATCTTTTTCTCTATATTCATCAAAAACTTCCCCTAGAGGTAAAGACCTTCCTTTGTACATATACCACACGATATATGAATAAAAATCAGAGGCATATGATCCTGTATATAATCTAAAAACCCCTCTCATCGCCTTTTCACTACCCATATCTCTTGTTATCAAATGATAAGATGATCCCTTTATAGAATCTCCAAAAATTTTGATGATAATGAAATTTACTAAAAGGGATAGTGATGGTCTTTTTATTATAGCTTGAAAACAGGATAAGTAATACCTCTGTCTATTCTATATTAAACTACATGTTTTTTACCTCCCATTAAATAAAGAAATAAACAATAAAGACCTAGCCAAATGGGAATAGTCCAGAGCAAGTGCATCTTAGAGAAGAAATTACAATAACTTTCAAAGCTCGAAGATCCATGAATAAGCACAATAATAGACATGAACATAAATAAACCAGTCCCAATTCGATAACTTGATGAAAGATAGATATACCGTTACATCCTGTATGAATCTATTATTATCGGCAGCTACAAATTGTCGGCTTTTAACCTTTTATAAGGTATCATTTAACCATTTTATATTTTCTTTTGATAAAGATTGTAGTAGGATAAAGGCAACTCTTTTACTCCCTTTTTTTCAAAGCCCATTTTTTCATAATACTTGCAAAGCTTCAGATTTTTAGAATCTGCATCTAGCCTTATATAAGCACAACCGTCAGATTTCGCTATTTCTTCAATCTTTTGAAGTACTTTTGAGCCAATCCCTCTCCCGTTATATTTTTCTTTTATAACCAAAGAGTGAACATATTTAGCTTTTTCTTTTTGGTAGCCCCAGTATAGTTGATCTTCATTTAAAATTCTGACCATCCCTATATTCTCTCCAACTTGATCATTGATGAAGTAAAATTCATTATTTGAGATTCCCTCCTCGACCCATTCTATTTTTTCCTTTGGTGGATTCTTCCAATATTGCCAATGATCTACCTTCATCTTAGCAATTTTTTCTGCTGCCTCTTTAAATAACGCTAAGACTTTATTCTTGTCTTGCTTTTGTATTTGCTTAAACTCAAATTCCATATCGTAAATATTCATTTCAAACTGTATAAGAATTAATTAAACACAAATTTCAAAGAATTTTTAAAATCACCCGAGTTACCAAAGTATAGAATTTGAAACTTTATGGGAAAGCAGTAACTGCAATGGACAGTAATAGCGATTGGAATGGGTTACAGCCGGCTCTTATACTACAAGAGGACCCTTGCATAAAGCAAGAATCCTCTTAAATAATATTAGTAGCTCATATATATAGCTATCCTTTTCATTTTCAGCTGTTAAAATATCTAAAACTGATAAGAGTAGCACAGACTAACAGAAATATAGCTCCAATAAATGGTAGCAAAAGATGAGACCATGTTATGTGTGCTTCAAAGCTAACATGCTCTGGTTTAAACCGATCCCAATCTACTCCCTCGGCCTTATTATAAGAGAAAATTTTAGGGTATAAATACAACCTTGTTTTTTCATGAAACTGTTCTGTATAGTTCAGAAAGTCAAGATAATTTTCCATACCTGTACCAGCCAATGAGTTGAATATTAATTGAGCATGTAGAGAAGGTACCAGCATAGACCAGGTCTGACTTACGTCATCTCGCTTTAATACTTTTGCCTCCAGCAAAGCACTTTCTTCTTTAGATTCTACATCTCCTAAATTTTGCATCGCATAGTACCACAACCACTGAAGCTTAGATGCTTCCGAAGGAAAACCATAAGAAGAAAATTGAGGATATTGCTTATAAAATTTCTCGACAGTCTCGCGTTTATTTGTATCCCATTTTTCATGATATCCATCACGCTGCTTAATCATAGTAGTAAATGCCTCGGGCATAGGGTACTTGTTCACTATAACATTATTAAGTACAGCTGGTATTAGTATGAGAAATATTAACCAGCAAAAAAGCAAAGCAACTGCATTAAAGTTAGAACTACGCCTGAGTGATATGATGAACGCTACAATGGCAAACCAAAAAGCAATGTAGAGCATACTGGTGAGTATAATTTTGGAGAATGCTAAATTATATTCTATGCCTAGTATCCCTGCTGCAATAATGAATAAAATGATTAATACACCAAAAAGTAATACAGCCCTCACGGACATTTTAGTAAATAAATGTCGCCATCGATGCACTGACATAACACTCACCATTTTCCAGGTTCCTCCCTCCTCTTCTTCTGACAATAAGTTGTAGTTAAACGCAATAACTAAAAGAGGAAACACATACACTATAAGAAAACTCAAATCTAAATTACCAAAAAGCAATGTAGCCGGATTGACCAAATCGGCATCGTATTTCTGACCTTCCAACGCAAGTATGGTCACATTCTGCACACTAGGATTAATATCCTTTTGGCCAATAGACAAACCGGCCAATGGGCTCACGTCATTCACCACGGCAAACTTCAAATAATAAAGCAACAGGCCTAAATCATCTTTATGAAGATCTACATTTCTCTTAATATGCTCCTGCTGTGTTTCTGCTACTTGCGCGGCGGTTGCTCTTTGTTTATCCAGAAATTGCTTTCCTATAAAAATGCTGATAATGCCTAACACTAACACCATAGATAACCCCAGCTGGCAAATTCTGGTGCGAACAAACTGCCTGAACATTAATAGATATAAACTCATATTGCAGTAGCTTTTTTTGCTCCATAAACTAATAGAGCTATTGAAAATATGAACCAGCTTAATATGGATATAATGGATACTTTTACATTCAAAATAGCCGCCTCAGTGGTAAGTTGAGTATATTGAAAATCAGAAAAAGACTTCCATTGATCTCTGCTCACCTGGCTTCCTTTTGTTTTATCATTAGGATTCGGTGTTATGTATTTCATTTGCAGGCTATTCATCTTCTGAGCTAACTTATAACGATAATCTTCTGCTTGCTCCTGAAAGTGCACATAAGACTCAAAATCTGTACCTGAAACCGACATAGAAAGGTTTTTAAGGGCTAAAAACGGATTAATAATAGCCAACCACTGCGTTAATTGGTTCTGTTTTCGGTACTGATCTAATAACTGTTTGTGGTGTTCTCCATAAATATTAGCACTAATTCTTTCCCCCTTACTCATCAAAAATCCGCCATAATTAAACGGAAGCTCTTCTACAGTTTTTACATGATTGGCCTGAAGAACAGAATCTTTTAAGGCTTTAAAAAAGGGATCATTAATATCATGGCTATCACCATATTTTAGCACATCTTGCTCTATAGCTGCTCTAAATTCTACCTTAGAAGGAGTCTCATAGAAATATGCCCCAATGGCCTGAGACGTTCTTGGCACTAGAATTACCATCAACAACCATAACCCTAGCAGCTTTACCAAAGCATTTTTAGATGAATCACTTTTGAGAGATACGTAGATAGTGATAAAAGACAGGATAAAACAAACCAGCGAATAAGCGATGACAATGATTGCGAATCTCATCCAATCATCCTGCACCACATGCTCTTCGGTAAGTAATATAAAGGTGATAGTGCCTAAAAATGGCAAACAAAACAATAGAGAGATTGCCGAAAGTCCTAAGGCCTTTCCAAACAGTATCTCCTTCCATTTGGCTCCTTGTGTCAATAATATTTTAAGAGTGCCATTTTCTCTATCTGCCACAATAGCCGAGTAGCCGATAAAAAAGATGATCAGCGGTAAAATGGTCTGAAGCACCATGGCCATACTCAGCTCACCAAAACGCAGTAGACCTGTAGAAAAACTAGCCTCTGAAAAGTTCACCACATTTTGCTTGTGAGCTTCCAGAAAAACGGCATTACCCGTGAAGCTCTCTACCCCAAAATCAAAGATACTTAATGGATGCTTTAGCCGGAAGGCAAAAGTACCAAAATGAGCCATACGATGTGGGTGCTTATCAGGATTGCCTTCCCAGCTTTCACGTGCCATCTGCTGGTGGTCTATCCTATAATGGTTCTGATCATAGTAAGCTACGCCACTTCTGGCTGCTATAACCAAAAGCACTACCAGCGTAAGCACTAATAAATAAATGGCTTTTGATTTAAATACACTTGCGCAAAACTGTTTTGCAATAATTAGTAATGTCCTTTTTTTCATATTCGAATGTTACAGGCTCAGTGATGAAATCACCTTTTCACAATAACTGGTGTATCAGATAGTTTTGAGATATAAATCTTGCAACTCAATAGCTGTAAGGTCTAATGTTTTTCCTGAATGAATCAGCTCTCCTTCCTTCATAATACCTATCCTCGACCCTACATTCACCGCATTAAAAATATCATGAGTAGCCATAAAAATGGTTTTTCCTTCAGATACCAGCTCTTTGCAGATAGCTGTAAACTCAGCCGTAGCTTGTGGGTCCAGACCAGAAGTAGGCTCATCCATAAATATAACCTGAGCATTTTTAGAGAGGGCGATGGCCACCCCCACCTTTTGCCTCATACCTTTAGAATAGCTCGATAGTTTTTTGGTATGATGCTTCTCTTTAAGGCCAGCTTTAGAAAGCAATGACACTAACCATTTTTTGCTATGGTTATGCCCCGATAACCGACTAAAAAATTCTAAATTTTCAAGGCCATTTAAATTACCATATAGCTGTACCACTTCTGGGATATAAGCAATCATGCTATTGGTGGTGTTTTTATCCATATTCACCTCTACTCCATTGATCAGCGTCTTACCTCCCGAAGGCTTCAAAAGACCCAAAAAAAGGTTAATAGTAGTGGTTTTACCTGCTCCGTTTTGTCCCAGAAGGCAATAAGTTTCTCCGGCAGGAACATTTAAGTTTAATGATTTTAGAGCCTGATGCTCTCCATATTTCTTTGATAAATTGATTGCTTCCAGCATGAACAATAATTAAAAATTACAGAAACTATCTAGCCAATCAAGTATAACCCTCTAGATAGCAATTTTTATTTTAAAGCAATGTTAATTCAAGTAGACCTCAAACGCAACCCTATTGCATTTAAAATTAGAAGTGGCAAGATTATACCATGAACGGTAAATAGCCAATCATTTTTCATCCCACATTTTATAATGCTTCATCAAGAGCCTATCTTCAAAAGAGTGTTCGTACTCGCTATTAACCCATATCTGGAACAGTACACTAAAACTTCATTTTATATTGTTTCCGAATTAATTTTTCAGGTTTCTGAGAATTCAGATAGATATATATTAAGAACAACCACTCTAAAGGTTTCATGATCAGGTAGGTGCAATTAGATTTGAATTTTGTGTTGATGTCTTTTGATAAAGGATAACCATATTTATCATACTTACCTCTGATCACTTTATGAACTCTCGGGTATTTGGTCTGAATAAGGTCTTCAAAAGCATTAGCAATAAGCAGCTGCCGATTGACGATAATTTCAGTTCCATGTCTCATTCCTAGCCTAAGAGGCCTAACCACCTCAGGGCTACCACATGCCGCCACAGTACATAGGTAATGCCCAGTATGATCTAAGTAAGGCGGGTGCGTCTCTTGCGAAAAATTCCATGTAGCAGTTTCTGTAAAAACTTTGGTTAACGAATCATATTCTTGGCCCAGCAAGATGAGTAAAATGGTGACCATAAATAAAATGGGGAATAAAGCCAATAACGACCAAACAGGAAGCATTTTTGATCCTTTGAGTCGATTATTCAATTGATTCAGAAACCTGTTTTTAAAGCTTCTTTTATCAGCCTCGTGAGCTTCCTCCTTAATAACATGCAAGATTAAAATAAAAGAAATAAGCACATGTAATGCTGGAGCCATTGCCATAAAAAATCCGCTGATACCACTATTGCCTGCCAGGTCATTCTCGTGCCCAAACAGCTGCATTATCAGTAATAGGTTAATTATAATACCTATCATCAAAAATGCTAAATACACCACTAACAACAGAGGTGGTTGATTTTTGCCCTTTTTCCAAACCTTAACCAACGCGAAAAGACTTAGAAAATGAAACGTAAGAAATGAAAAGAGGTGATCTTTAGCTAAGGGAGTATAACCATTATCTATGGGGTCAATAGCTTCCCTATAATCATATGAATTAACTGAAAAACCCATTAGAAAAATAAGATACCCAAGGCCATAAGAAAAAATGAGTAGAGCGCTTAACAATCGCTTAAATCTGTTTGCCCCCCTAATGAGAGAATATATACCAAAAATTAAAAGACCACACACCAACCCTATAAAAATGAAGAAGAAACCTATTTCCATAATGCATTACTATTTCCTAATACTCTTTATAGCCAGGCTAGGGTCTGGCCAATATTTATTTTTTCAAAAACAGACTACTTCTCATAAATTAGGACTGAATTCTAAATCTAATATCACTCTCAAATTGGTGAGTGTAAGGGAATAATCCACGTATTTTTCTCACGATCTATGGATCCGCCCATTTCCTCTTTCACAACCAAGTCAATCACTTTTATTCCGGTTTGTGCCATATTCTCAAAAGTATCTATTCCATTATTAGGAAAATTTTGTCTGGTTCTGTGAATATTAAACCTATTGGAAAAAGACCTGTTAAAAGCTTTCTCTACCCCATCCTTACCAATCATAAAGCCAATTAATCCTCCCCAGGTTGCCGTAGGGTTGTCAGAATCCCAACCTGCGAGTGTACCGATTTTGATAGTCTCTTTAAGATCGCCTTCACCATAAAACAAGCTTATCAAGCTAGAGGCAAAATTGATTCCCGCAGCGAAACATCCATTACAATACAAATTCTTGGAGGTGATGTTATATCCCTCTTCCTGATTGACCTGATATTTGAAATAAATCGAATCCCTGGTTTGTTCCCAAGGAATGCCTGACTCGTATAACGCTCTTGTGTAATCAAACATTTTGGCTGGGTACGTGCTATCTGGCAATACTTTTCTAGCTTCCTTTGCCATAGCATGTATTCGGTCACTCAGCGTCTTTCCGGCATTTAAAGAAGCCAATGCATACATAGTGACATAAAACTTTGAAATATATTCAGCCTCTTTTCTGGCTGTAGTTTGAATAGGAAGATGGGCCAATTTAGAGGCCACATCTGGCCGAGCAGGTGCCAAGAGACCAAATATTTCCGTAGTAAGCTGCGCATCAATCATTTCATAATGCTCGTTATTCATAGGATTGCCCGTCTCGGGAGGTAAAACTCCTTCAGCCATAAGGTCAAAAGCTCTTTGGTTAGATACCCATAAGTAGTTTTCTTCCTCTTTTTTTATGTGCTTTTCCCAGCCATCTCGTATTTGCTCAGGAGTTAACCTACTGGTACTATTAACCAACATTAAATATTGGTACATATATTCAATATCTGTATCATCATCAGCTCCCCAAATTTCATCCTCATCCATGAAAACAAAATCAATAGTTTCGGATAAGTCACTGGGCACACCTTCTCCCCATATACTAGGCTGATCAGGCTTACCCCAATCTTCACGAGTATAAAAATCACCGGTTTTTATCTCTCCGATGTTTCCAATTTTGTCCATCTCCGTTACTAAGCCTGTCCAGTTAGCTATACATTGCCCTAGCCAAAAGCCATATAATTGATTAGCATAGGCTTCCCGAGAAAAAAGAAGATGATCTTTTTGCGCACTAGTAGAAACACCCTTATCTCCATTTTTATTAATCTGATTCTTACACGAGGATAGGATTATTAGGCAGCAAACTATTTTAACAAATATTTTCATGGGAAGTAATACAGACGTTCTCTGGGATGATGATACAATAAGGTCCACAAAAATAAACTTATCATGGTTTTATGGAAGAGCTTCACCCGTAAATATCAGAGTAATAAATAAATATCCTTTGAGATGCCTTATAATGAGCAGCCTCCAGCTTATAGTCGGTACTTCTCTGATATTATACTACTAGATTCCTTCGTCATCCTTTACCTCTACCACCTCAATCTTATCTGCTATGCTAATATCTAGTGGATTCGTGACCAGATATATAATGCCACAGGCCCATATTAAGACAAGTCCCCAAGTTAATCTGCCTATATTTACTTTATCTCCAGCTAAAATGAGTAAAGAAAAAAAACATATTATTGACCCTAGTAATAAATTAACAATTATCATAAAAACTATGGAATGATGTAGTCCTGCTATCAAATTGGCTTCTTGAGGATCACTAGGATTTATGTAAATTTTAACAATGTTATCTTTCTTTGAGAGATTAGCTATTCTTCCATTATCCTCAATATTACTACTGAAGCCATAGCCAACCGCCAATCTATCATTAGTAAATCTATTCCCTTTAACATGGTATTCATATTCACAGATAACTTTATCGGTTTCGCCTCCACTAGATGATTCTATTTTAGAAAATAGCATTTTAGCCTCCCCCCGAGTCCAACTATAAACCATTAAAGACTGAGTAGTTATGATAATAGTGTAAATCAGCATTGCACTAAAAATCAATAAAATCACTATACCGAATACACCTACACAGCCAAATTCTTTATACTTAACTTTCATACAGACTTAATTCTCAAAGTAATAATGGGATCATCTAACATAATACCACCATTATATAAGAAATACCGACGCAACATAACCCTTCATTTTACATTACAGAGACATTGGTGACTGAATAAAATAGCGACCTTTCAATTTTAGCGACACCTAAACTGATTAAATGATTGCTACAACTATGTTATATACAATGAAAACATATGTTAGGATTTTTGGCAAGGCATAAAGTTCAATCGAATTTCATGTACCAAGAACTATTATTCTCAGAAACAGGGGTGTTAATGCTAGCTAAACTAATCCATTGGTTCAATTAAATTCATCAATTCTCTGTCGTGGTTATGCACTATTCGGCAATCATTGTCAAAATACATAGTAGCGCCATTTTCAGCAGTATATTTTTCCCACTTCGGGAGCACTCCCTCCACATTAGGGTCACCAGACTTTACAAAGTTGATCCAAGCAGAACTCATTTTATCAGCCAGTTCCCACGCTTCTTCGGACTCACCGGTCCAGTCTGCCCTTAGGTCTACGGTATTAAATGCCAAAGGAATGTCTAAACCATGAAAAGATCCTTTTGAAGCACTATCTACCGGGCTTTTCCAGGCTAGCAAATAAGAATAAACGGGAGCGTCTGTTTCTGCGGCTCTGGCATCGGCAGTGCGAATCGTATAAGGTCTGAACACCTTATCAATAGAAAGCAGATCTTGAGGTGTATAATCAGGATAAGCTTTTTCGAAAAGTGAAATGTATTCACGGGTTTTGTCTCCATATTCTGATTTCAATCTTTCTTCAGCTTGTTCTAACGTTAGCTCTTTTTCTCCATAAACTACGGGCATTAATTCATTGAGCGTAGAGCCTATCATCAGTGGTATATCCTTTGAAATATCAGCGAAGCCAGGACTAAAAGGCTGCTGGAGCAGAACAATACTATCTACGGAAGGCGCAAAGCCAAACATCACCGGTGATCCCGGTTTTCTAGGGCCAGCCATCTGCTCCACGGCAGCATTACCTGTTTTTACAAGGTCTGGGTAAGGTATGCTATCCAATTTCTCTACTTCACTTGGTGTAAGCCCTAATTTTTCAAGAACCACAGCGGCCAGGGCTTGTGATTTTTCCTGGCTCATAGCATTAAGTAAAGTTCCACTTTGGATAATGGCTTTTTTAAACAAGCCTTTTGCGGCGGGCATACACATGAGCGTGCCTACCTTACCTCCACCGCCTGATTCCCCCACTATGGTTACATCGGAAGGATCTCCACCAAACTTATCGATATTATTTTGAACCCACTCCAAGGCTTTGACAATGTCTAGCATACCCACATTAGCAGATTTATCATATTTTTCTCCATATGCTGACAAGTCAAGAAAACCAAGAATATTCAGACGATGATTAACCGAAACCATAACAATATCGCCTTTTCTAGCCAAAGCTTCACCATAAGTCATAGGGTCGTTACTGGCTCCTACATGAAATCCCCCACCATGTAACCACACCATTACCGGACGTTTTTTATCATCATTTATTCCTCTGGTCCAAACATTTAAACTAAATAATTCTTTTTCACTTTGCACCGAATCAGGATACCAAGGCACTACCTGCCTGGCCACAGGACCAAAATCTGTGCATTCTAGCGTTCTGTCCCACCCTTCAGGATCGTGAGGAGGCATAAACCTTGCCGCAGTAGCGTACGGTATACCTTTAAAAGAATAGACGCTATCGTTTAAACTACCAGATACTTCCCCATGAGCAGTTTCCACAGACAGATCTAATTTCTGTTGTGTTTCTTGCTGTTTGCAACTGGTAAAACAGAACCCGGCTATGATTATAAAAAGGAAAGGCAATTGGATTAATGTTCTCATGGTATAAGTGTTAGGTTAAGGATATGTCAAATTAATATAAATAATTGATTTTATCATAAAATAAAATTATGATTGATATCATACCTTTTCCTATTCCAAAAAATCTTCTTCTTGAGTAGTGAGTGTGAGACTAGGGTAGTTCTTATGAGGACATAAGTAGGAGGTTTACTGGCTAGAGCGATTTCCAATAAGTGGCTAGGTAGGCGGACTTCAGTCAATAATCATTCAAATGATTTCTTTTATTTTAATGCTTGAATCATAATCATTTATTAATTCTTGCAATTCTTGATAAGTATTTAGCTCTTTACCTAGATCTTCAACAAACAGAGAGCCATGCTCAACTTTCTCCACTAGAGTTCTCAATTCCTTCTTACCAGAAGTATATAAACTAGCAATTTGAATTTTATCCAAAATTTCATGTAGGTCACTTAAGGTCATAGTTTCCATTATATTACACCTCTCCGAAATTATGTTAGAGTTACCATTACTTCGTCTTATTTATATATTTCTTTTAAGATATTATCAATCTCTTGTGCAGTGGGATGAATGGCCAGAATTTCTCCATTCTTATCTACTAGGTAGGTACATCCGGCAGCATTACCTATATTATATTTGTTCCAGATACCATTTTCATCATCCAACTCTATTAGATTTAACCACGGGTATTTGTCTTTTTCAATGGCAACTGTAAATTTTTCCGCATTGTTATATTCACGACCAACACCTACAATAAGAAATCCTTTGTCCTTATATTTCTCGTAAACGGGGATCATACTTAAGCTTAACCTTCTACACGGCGAACACCAAGAAGCCCACAGATCAATCACGGCTATTTTACCTTTAATGACTTCTGAAATTCTCACAGATTCCCCCTCTAATGTGTTGGCATTGAAATCAATATAACGGCCTCCAACCTCAATGGTATTAATGGCTTCAATTATTTCATAAATCTGATTGGTATAAGGGTGAGATGGATATTTATGAGCAAACATTGAATAGAGCTTTATCAAGATGCTCATATCAACCTTATTTTTTAAAGATTGCTTTCGCTGAAAAGTCTCTAATAATAAAGAATAAGAAAAAATGTCAGGATTAGATTCAATATATTCATTTTGCCAATCCAGTATTTCTTTATGAACTGAATCTATTCTCATTTTATAGCCTAGTGCTTCCTTAGAATAGCCTTCATTATTTTTCATTAAAGTTCTAAATTCAACGAAAAGTCTATTCTTGTCATCAGGATTTTCAGAATTTTCGGCAGCAGATAGTAACAATTTTGCTTTTTCATTCAACACCAGCCCTTCACCCTTAAGAGAGTCCATGGCCAACTCAATAGGCCGGATTTTTGGCTGAAAAGTATCTTTTCTCTGTTTCTCAAAATCCACCATTTTACTGGTAAGCTGACCTCCTGTCACTTCATTGTTCTCAAATTCATCAAAAGAATGTAAATCAAATTGAATAGTGCCATTTTCAGGAAAGAAATCAATTGGCCTAAAAGCACCTTCTAGAAGTTCATCCTCAAATATCAATTGATATTTTTCAATATTTTCAGCCTTTAGTTCATAATTAAATCGATTATCTACAATAGGTATTTTAACTCCATTATGCCGAGCATCTTCTTGCGCTTTCACCAAAATTAAACTCTCAGAATCTCTACCACTTATTTGTCCTGTGATCTTACAAGTAATATTCTGACTAAGTAAGTCTTCTGAAAATAGAATAGAAAATATTAAAATAACTAAGCCTTTAATTTGGAGCATATTAAAGATGAAATTTCACCAGATTCATTTTAAACTTAAAATTATTATATTTTAAGCTCAATTACAACAGGCTTTATGAAACGTACAGATGGTACGCTATGTGATTATAGTAAAATACCAGCAGGTATTAACTCCACCCGATGAGCATTAAAAAGATAATGAATACTGCAAAAGTTAGACATACAGAAAAAGGGTGATTCAGAGCTACTTACTTCCTGCTGGTGATTCCGGCCTTACCGTACTTATATTGAATAAAGAGTGGCATAGCATAGTACCTTATGTTGTGTTCGTAGCTTGAGACTAAGAATAACCATGGCTTCAACATCATCATATCTCAAATTAAACTATAGACAGTGCCATGAGTCATTCAGCACTGTCTTTTTGTTTAAAAATATAGGGGAAATTAGATATTAGCAATTTACTTTAGCTTAATAGTAAGCTTATTTAACTCTCCTTGATCGATTATTCCATTCAGGTTTTTATCTATTAAGAAAGCTATATAAAATTCAGATAAATCAGTTTCAGTCATTGAAACTTTCTTACCATCGTAATATAATGAGTTGATCTCAAATTCCAGCTTCACCAAGTCTCCTGAGTCGTCTAACAAATTAAGCCTTTTACTTTCTTCGTTCTCATAAAAGGTATAGTGGTGTCCTGTATTTGTCAAAATCAGAGATTCATATATTCCACTTCTAGCTGGAGCCATACCAGTGCCTGGTTCAAAACAAGATAACTCAGCCATTTCTAATCCTATTTTCACCTTATCAAATTCTGATTTATCCATAAAAGCCGCTATTTGTGCCGAATAGAATTTATTATTTTCAACGTCATATTTTTTGTTATAAAACCTCAATGAAAATTCTTTTTTATCTAATTCAGCGGTTTCAGAATATTTCTTAATTCGGTGTTCCTTATTATTTTGAAAAATGGACAGTTGAGTTGCCGAGCCTGTTTCATTTGTACTTCCTGTTTTGGAGGTTTTACAAGCCTGTGTGAAAAGTCCCACAAAAGCCAACATATAAATTAATCTTAAAAATTTCATTTTTATCATTATTGTTTATAAAATCAGAATATATAACATAACCTATATCTATATAATTACTATATTTAACCTAAGCCTATAATTTGCAGAATTATACCCCTCTAAGATGAATAACTTTTCATTCAGCCCGCTAATTTAAGAATTCAAGAAAGAATAAAGAACCCATGCACGTTTAGTACATCTGCTACTCCCCCACTTTCTATCTTAGCCTGTAATACAACAGGAGACCACCTCCAGTATTCGTTCCTATCTGTGTGACGCTCCATGAAATGCTTGGTAATGGTTATGGTTATTCTTATTCCATTCCAAAAGCTCACAAAAATTGAGGTGATCATGATAATTTGAAATAAAAATGGTATCACAAAGGTTAGTGTTAACTTTCTATTTTAAATTAGGGTATGGATTATCTAAAGTAGAGTTTCCCCAAATACTTTCGTCTGCCCTATTAAGAGCTCCTTCTAAATCAAAATCATGCCCCATCTTCAGAATCAAAGTCTTATCTGTTTCTTCTGTAGTCCTATTTGTCCCCCTCTTGACGAGTGGCTCCTCAGATCAGCATGAAATAACAAATAGCTCTACTTCTTCAATTGCATATGTAAAGTGGGATAAGGTTTTCCTGAGGAGTCTAATTCCGAACGGTCTATCATATAAAAGCCGTAATGTTTGTAAAATCCAACTGCTTGTTCATTCTGCTCATTTACGTCCACTTTAGTAACATTTAAATGGTCAATAGAATAGTCCAACAACAATTTACCAATTCCTTGACCTCTATATTCAGGATGAATAAATAGCATTTCTAAATTATCTTCAGCCACACCAAGAAATCCTATTATTCTTTTTTCATGGTTTCTTACGCACCTTAATTCAACGGCATCTAAATAGGTATTTAAAATTAGAGGTTTAAAATATTCAATATCTTCCTCTCTTAAAAAATGATGCGTAGCTCTAACCGAAGCCTCCCATACATTCACTACTTCGGGGTACTCAGCCTTTTTTATTGTATCTATTTCCGGGCTCATAGTAGTCATACACACCTTATTTTGCCAGTAATTAATATCTTTCTATTTAAAAAAATCAACGTTAGCTTAGGAAATGCCTTTTGCTAACTCAAACTGAGCTACTAACTCTTCAACTTCATTCTCATTATATTTACGAGAAAAGTGTACCGGAATAGCATGTTTAACGTCACATTCTTTCATTATTTTCCCTGACATGGAGGCATAACTATGATGATTCTTTTCAGCTAATTCCTTGTCTTCATCTTTGTAAAAACACTCAATATACACTTCATCACAACCCCTAAACTTATCCCTTATTTTTGAATGGTTTTCTGAACTAGCTGCATGATCCATGATGACGCCGACCTTTTTACCTGTCTCTACTTTTATCATAGGAAAAAGATCTTTGGCAACATACTCCTTGCCGTCAATTAAGATAGAAGCTGTCTCATCATTTTCATCGAAAGCTTTTTTCAAATCTGAGACCCATTTCCCACCTTTAAAATCTTCATGCAGTTCAATTTTAGTTTTATCGACAGCCTTAAATAAATAAGCTATTGAATCGGTTTTATGGTCTAGAATTTCAAACTCAACGTCAAAATCTTTCTCAATAAAAACTTGATTGGCATTAAAGTCTCCTATAAAATCTTGATTCCATAATGGAGGGTTTAGGTTTACTGCCCTGTAGCTCTTGTCTCCTTGGATTTCGCGAATTTCGTAGCTAATGGCCCCTTCTTCTATCAAGTTCCAGCAATAACTCTTTATTCTATTTTGAACCTGATTAGCTATTCCACTTGGCCCACAAATAATGACCTTTCTGCCAGTACCTATTTGATGTCTTAATAAAGCATCAAAGTTAAAAAAATGATCGATGTGGGTATGACTCAAAAAAACAGCCTTAGTATCCTGGCATTCTTTCACCGTAAGCGCCTTAGCTTCTCCACAATCACATAAATAGTTGAAAGAATGATTATCAACTTTTATTAATAGACAGATATCTTCTTTTCTTTCACTTTTTACTTCTACTGTAAACATTATTTATTAAAATTTCAGCCATAGGCAGCGTTGCCCCATAGCCACTACCCTGCTCATTCGGTTTGTAAATTTAATGATTCAAAGAGTAAGTTGAAAACTTGTGTATAATAGAGCCTCAGACACTACAGACCATTCGCATTTATTAACCTGAAGCCTTCGAAAATACGGTCTGCACTTGTTAAAAGGAAGTTAGCCATTCCTCCCTGTTGTCAGGAGCGTTCTTTAGGTGTTATTGGGCATTTTAAACGCTTTATGTTGCACCTGTTTACTCTATCCAATTACTTGTTTTTCAGTTTGGCAAATGCTCTTACCGGAAATGTACCTACACCTTTAAATTTGGGTGGAACAGCACTAAATGTAAACCCTTCTTCTGGCAGAAGGTATAGATTACAAAGATGCTCTACAATGAGAATTTCTGCGCCTAATAGCACGGTGTGAACTGGTCTGCTTTTCCCTTTGGTATCGTCAATGTTATATGAGTCAATTCCTACTAACTTCACGGCACAATCTCTTAAATATTCAGCAGCCTGCTCAGTCAAATAAGGATTGTTTTCATAGTAGTCCTCAGTATTCCAGTACTCGTCCCAACCTGTCTGAATCAGAACAGCTCTATTTCTTAATTCATAGTTCTTCAAATACTCAGCTGTAATCTCTTTCGTATGAGTATGTGGCACCCTGATTATTATTGCCTCCAAGTCAGCAAAACATTCTAAACTGACCTGCGAAAGATCTTTACCGTTTTCATATCGGTGAAAAGGACAGTCAATGTAAGTTCCGGTATTAGCCACCATTTCAATTTTACCAATCTGAAATTGCGTCCCTTCTTCATAAACTTGTTTTGAATCTTCTCTACTCAAATAATCACAAATGATTGGAGCAGGAAGCCCTTTGTAAGTAACCAAGCCATCTTCGATCGTATGGCTTAAATCGATCAACATATCAGATGGATTGCTTTGTCTGATTGATTTCTGTTCATGCTGTTCCTCCAAAATGACTTTATTGAATATTTTTGTTGGTCCCACCATCACTAGCCTAAGATCCTTCACTAGGTGATCAGCAAGTTCTTTGTCGGAAATGTCATTTCCATAAATATCAAGCTGGAAATCCTGGCCGTTGATACTTCCGCCATTGGTAAAGTGTAGTTCAAAATCAAATTTAACTCTCTTCTGCATTGTTTTATTGAGTGAGCACAAGCGTAATATAAGTAGTTGGATAATGAAATTAGAAGTTTAGGGCCAATTTAATTCCTATATGTTAGAGATTTGGTTATGTTCCATGACCTTTGCGCCTCTCAGGCAGAGAGACAGATATAACTTGCTAAGGAACATACAAAAAATGCTGATGAACCGATGTGCCACAAGTTACGCTTTGAAACCTATATCCGAGTTCATATAAGGAAAAACAAAAAAAGACAGGCACATAATGGCCTGCCTTTTTAGCTTAAAGCTTTGATCTAATTATTGCTTGATAAAGCTGTAATTCTCTTCTCGTCCTTGATGAGAGATTTTAATATAATATATACCCGCTTGTAGTGCAGAAATATTAATTTGATCCTTTGCCTGAAGGGCATCTTTTTTCATAACCATACGCCCAAAATTATTATAGATGCTTAGTTCTGCTCCGCTATAATCATCTGATAAATTGACATTTAACACGTCACTAGCAGGATTAGGATAGATCTTCATGCCATTGTCAGCATTTTCAAGCATGGCATTACCAGACTTAGCTGTAGTATTCGAGGAATTCTCCACAATGTCAAATTCTGTAAGACTCGACCATGTCCCTGTATATCCGGACGCTCCTGTGATGGTAATTCTAACATAGCGAGCTGATTTTTCAGAAAAATTATCAGAAATTGGCTGTGCGTTGCTAGTATTGTTACTACGATCTACCACATAGGAATTAGTGAAATACAGATTATCAGACAGCTCTACAGTGAACTGATAGGCTCTATCCTGGTAGGTGGAAACCCTCGTTCCGGTGATCCTTTTAATTTCGCCATAGTCAATGATAACGGTTTGCGGAAAGCCGAATGCAGACCATCTTGAATTATCGGCATCATTGCCATCAAGTATATTAGTAGCTGGGTTCCCCTCCTCTTCTTCAGAGGCAGATATAATCAGTGGATATGACGGGTTAGACTCACAGCTGGCAGGGTAACCGCCCGTGATCTCTATATAGTCTACATTGCCTAGCCCCTCATCGCTAGTAGCTTCTATTCTGATATCAGTTGTTCCTATCTGAACCGGAATATTAACAGAGGCCTCTAAATAATTGCCAAAGCCGCCGGTAGAAAGAAAGGGCAGGCTGGCCACCACGCTACCATTTACCAAAATATTTCCAGGACGATCAGTGGCTGAAGCATAGCGAATGGTAAGTGTTTCGGTACCATCGGCCATAAAATTGATTTTATAGTCGATACCGCTGCCTACTTCGTTGGTAGTGTTGGCCGCTCCTGATCCTGTGTAAGCGTAGTCTGTGTCGATAGTGCCATCTACACCGCAAAATCCTGCTTCATTTTCTTGGATGGTTTTGGTGACGGGAGAATTATAAAAATCATCTGAATAGGCCATGGTAGACACCTGGTTTTTGTAAGCCTCACCTGCAGGGTACAACTCCCCTGTGCCTGAATTAGTCATTCTTAAGGTTTCATTGCAGCCATCCCACACATAATATCTCTCCACAAAGGGAGCATCTTCCAGCATGGCAATGAATTCCTGAATCACCTCAGCGTTTTCATCCACACCAGGCTCGTTACCATTATAGGTCCAGTTGCAGCCATTGTTAAACTCGGTAATCCAAATGGGGCGACCAGTATTGTTATGAACAGCTAATAACTGATTATAAAGCTGCTGTGCTGTATGATTGGCCCTATAAAAATGCCATGCCACAAAGTCCACACGATAGCCTCGCGCATCTGCCTGATTCATAAATTCATAAGTCCAGGATAAACCACCATCAGTAGTGGCAGGTGCTCCCAATCTCAAACCTGATTCCATCATAGCCGGCCAGGCAGCAATGGCATCTGCCACAGTGCTAAAGCCATCATCCACCGAGTTATCAGGCTCATTATAGCCCAAGGCGTGCGTACATGAATATTTATCATGGAAGTTATCATAAGAATTCCAATTAGGATTATGCCTCATAGGCACATATTCCCTATCCAAAGTACCATAATCGGCATTATTGTAATCATAAAATGAACCACAATTGAATCGGTCAGCATCGGCTACACTACCTCTCCATCCTTTTTTGGTAGTCCATCTCCATTGCCTTACTACCACCATAGAAGTAGTATTTACCAGCCCTTCTGGCATTTCGTCTATAATCACATCTGTATCATCAGCTATGTACACTCTGCTACCTCCGGTACCATCGGCGTTAGCTGCAAATGTGGCCATATAGCCTCTTCTCAGTATAAAAGACTCAATATTATCATTCATAGCACCAAGCTCAGCCGTTTTATAATGCTGGTTGATGACCAAATCCATAGATGAACCTGTTTGACTTCCTTCTGCGTATACCGTTAATGCTGCATAGTCACTTGCGTGCGCCATTACCATGGCTCCTTCCAAGTAATTAGTTACCCTAATATTATCCCCCAAAACAGGAGCCTTACCCTCTATTGTCATATGAGCTAGTGGCCCATTAACCACTGCGGAAGGAACCATATTGGGGAAATACACCCAAGTATCGGTAGTTGCAAAATCAATAACACCACCTACAATGGGGGCTGATGATGAGGTCAGCGTAATCTGGCCTACACCAGTTAGTTTTACACTATCACTAAAGGTGGGCATAGTAGCACTGTAATTATCATAAACGGTAAGCGAAGCACTGTAAACATCTTGTTCCACTTTCAAAATAGCAACATTCATAGCGTCCTCAGCCTTTAGAATATCACCTGCTCCAGCTGATGCATTATTAAGAACTGCCTGCGCAGTATTCAACTCTGCTTGCAGTTCAGCATATACCGTTGACCCTGCTGGTACAGGCTCAGGCTTGACTATCATAGTATTGGCCTGATCTACCAGAGACTGTAATTCCACTTTGGTAACAGTAAGACTGTACAGCTTTACTTCATCGGTAAAAACCTTGGCGTTAGAGCCGGTTCCAGAATTTCCACCTCTTACTCCCACCTGAATATTACCAGCAGTTTGGCTGGTTAAACGAAACGAAATGGTGGTAGTGGTCCAGTTTCCTGAGGTGGAACTAGACGTAAAATCAGATAACGCACTGCTGCCATCATTGGCCACCCAGCCTGTTAAGTTAGCGGCAATGGTATTGGCTCCCACAAAAGTGCTTACCACCTTCATTTCATATAATCCGGCTGGCAAGGTAACGGCCTGGCTGTAGACAATATCACCTCCCCAACCAATAGTGGTTCCGAGCGCCCCCTGTCCTGAGCCACTGGCGCCATTAGCACCGGCGGCTGGCACCTGACTTCCATTCAACAGGCCTTGCCAGCCAAATTCAAAGGTACCTACGGCTCCCCAACTAGTGGCAGAGGCAAGATTCCACCCACTTACATTATTAGTTAATGGCGGTGCTGAAGAGGAAATGGAATTGGAATTTCCCGCTAGATAATTACAATTGATATCAAACCCTGGATTTGAGAGATAAGTATTAGTAATATCTGTTTGTGCATGCGACTCATATCCGACTATGGAAGCCGAAAATATTAAAAGGCTATAAAGCCATCGTTTATACCACCTGGTATAGTTTGTTGCCTTGCAGGCAGTTTGAGAGTAGTTTGAGTAGTTGCGTTTTATCATTTTTTAAAGGTTTAGGTAAATAATTGATTAATAATATATCATTCTTCTTTTATTCCTTTTGATGAAAATTTTCATGAGCATAACAGTAAAATTTTTGACTGATGAGCGTGATAATATTTTAGGATATTTAAAAATGATTTGTCACTCAGGGTACCAAGTCATCCGTTTTTAAATTCATTAGTATAACTTTTAAACAACCAACTATCCATAAAAAAATCTACAAACCAATAATAAAGTTCAACATCTCACCACGTAACACACCTTAATTTAATCATTCTCGCAAAAAATTAACGTATAATTCACGATTATTATCTCAATCGTTTCCTGCCACTAAATCTCAGGTGTTTTGAAAGTGTAATTATGAGGCGTGATTCGGGTGGAACAAAGGCATTATCTGTTGCCCCTCGTATTAAGGCGATTGCGGACTCCCGCAGGCCAATATCTTATATGGAGAAAGTTGTAGCCGTGATGGAACTCGTTGAAAACAGTGCGCTCAGACAATGACATATGGAAACCAACGGGGCCAGCTGAAAATTTGCTGGTAAAGTATTGGCTTACAAATCCTTTTATTATTAGCCTTATTTCCCTAGTTGTTCTTAGTCGGCGCCTACGAACTATAGAATGATCAATAGTGTCTCTGACACGGTATTAAGCAACAAATTTTTATAGTTTTAAGCAATCCTCCCATTGTTGGCTGTAGGATTTTCAATTATAAGATTTTCTAAATTCAATTGGTGATAGTTGAGTTTTGTTTTTGAATAATTTGCTGAAAGATGCGGGGTATTCAAAACCCAATTCAAAGGCAATTTCACTTACGCTTAAATTAGTTGTAGAGAGTTTTTCTTTGGCTTTTTCTATGAGTTTATTTTGAATATGCTGTTGTGTATTCTGTCCGCTAACTACTTTTAAAAGATTACTTAAGTAATTGGGAGAAAGATTTAAATCGGCCGCTATTTGGGTAACCGTTGGTATTCCTGAATATAGGCTATCTTGGTTACTGAAATAATAGTTTAATCGTTCTTCTAATTTTATTAAAATTTGGTGGTTATTAACTTTTCTAGTGATGAATTGTCGTTCGTAATAGCGTTGTGCAAAGTTTAGAAACAGTTCAATTTGTGATATAATGATGCTTTCGCTGAACTCATCTATATTGCTCTGATATTCTTGTTGAATATTTTTAAGTAATTGCTCTAAATTTTGCTCTTCCTTTTCCGAAAGAAACAGTGCTTCATTGACAGCATAACCGAAAAAATCATACTTTTTAATAACTTTTGCCAACTGAGTATTCCACAAAAAATCGGGGTGTATTAATAATAACCAGCCTGATGCTTTGGCTTGTATATTTTGATTAATTTCAATTTTTAGGACTTGATTGGGGGCAACAAAAGATAAAACGCCTTCATCAAAATCATATTTCTGCTGCCCGTAATTAAATTTTTGGTTAACATTTCGCTTTAAACCAATGGAGTAAAATTCCTGAATCCATTTAATTTCGTTTGTATCTGTAGGATAGCTGACTTTACTGTAATCTACCAAACTAATTAATGGATGTTCTGGTTTAGGCAGATTTCCATAATTGTGAAACTCACTTATTGATGTAAAGCGAAATGTATTCTTCATAATTAAATTTAGGTAATTATTTTTCTTTATATAAAATCATACCTGCATGGTACAATATTCCATCTATAAATTCTCCATCTGCAGCAAAACCTGTATCGTCTTTATAATCAATGTGATTTCCAGTCACCCAATAATCACCTTGGTAGGCACTTTCCCGGTTTCCCCTTGCTTCGTCATAACGGTTATTGGATAATAGTTCGTGGCGAATTTTTCCATCCTCGGTTACCCACATTCCAATATATTCTTTAGCGTCTTCTATAGTTGCCTTATGTTTCATTGATTCATTTTTTAAAATTTTAGAGGTTTTATGAGGAGAGAACTCTCTGCAATTAAATACAGACAGTCCTATCATAATTGTAAGAATGTTTACCCTTAAGGCTTCCAATTCTTTCTCAAACTATTTTCTATTAGCTAATAGAAACCTTTGGTAATTGGGAATACTCCATAATATCAAAAACCCTTTTTGTCATAGCTTCTCGTACAGCATTAACAGCTTCTGCGCCGTAATCAGAGTAGTCGATTGTGGGTCTTCATGGTCTTTTTCCCTTAGGTAGTTGAATAATTTCTAATATTTTCTCAGCTACCCCTTCTATAGGTGCATCATCTTGTCTGAAAAGGTTTCTCTAACCTTTTTCATAATTATCGAAATCATCTTTTAATTCAAGATAAGATTCATCACGACTTTTATCTTTTGGGAATTCTGCAGTTGCAAAGTGAGATGTACCTTCCATAAAAACACCAAGCATTAGGATACTAGTTTCTATGCCGAATTTGTTTATTTCATAAGCCGTGTTTTCTGAACTTCTTTATCCAGATTATTCGCATAATCACGTAAAGTGTTAGATTTTGCAATATTTGTTGATTCTGGGTCACGAATTCCTGCCCAAACATTAAAGCCATTTTTAACAAGAAATTTAGCTGTTGCTAATCCCATTCCTGAACCAGCTACTGTTATTAATACTGTTTTGCTATTATCCACTTCTCTTTAATTATTTTGCTATACTCTGATATTTATAGCTTTTTTTCTTCTTAATTTTCATTATTTGGCTTACCTATTTTTTATTTTGAGAATGCTTAATTATCTAAAAACGAAGTGCCTTTACAATAGATTTGCCAATGTAAATTCATGAATAAGAGGTTACTAAAACTATTACGATCCACTCCACACCTTTTTGGTAATGAATCAAAAAAACTACGTTCTGAGTTTGCATATTGGTAAAGCTTTGCTGTATCAGTACTTTATACCTTATTGCTGTGTTTTTCTTACAGAACAGGCAGAAATTAAGCACTCAATGAGCAGAGTAGTGGAATGGGGCATAATTTTTTCATTACTAAAATCCTGTTGAAGTACCTAAAGGTTGATTTTCTTTTAGGGCTTCTTGAATGACGTTTAATTTTAAATTGGCATATTGATAAGCATCTTCTCCCATGAAGAAATGAACTGGCGGTTGCTTTTGCTCGCTTAACTTAATTAATACGTCTGCACCTTTTTCTGGGTCGTTAGGCTGATTACCGTTAATGTCATTTAAATGGGCATTTTCCATTTCACGAGCAGATTGATAATCATCAATAGGTTTGGCAGGCGTTTGTATAGAACCTGAAGATAAAAAGTTGGTTCTAAAATAGCCAGGATACACCAAAGTAGTGTGTACTCCAAAAGGTTTCATTTCTTCAGCCAATGCTTCTGTAAAACCTGCAACGGCAAATTTTGTAGAACAATAAATACCAAAGCCCGCAAAATTGCCAACAAAACCGCCAATGGATGAAATGTTAAAAATATGACCAGACTTCTGATTGCGTAGAATTGGTGCAGCATTTCTAATAACGTTTAAAGACCCAAATACATTGACTTTAAAGTTGGTCTCAACTTCTTTTTCAGATAGCTCTTCTAAAGTTCCTATTTGGCTGTAACCGGCGTTATTTACTACAACGTCTATGCTGCCAAAATAATTTACTACTTCATTTATAGCTTTTTTAACATTGGCGTTGTCATTCAAATTCATTTCAAGTGGTAAAAAACTTTCGGTTGCTTCGCCAATTTCTTTTATTAATGATTGCTTACTTCTTGATGTTGCCGCTACAAGGTAACCTTCAGTAAGTAGTTTTTTAGTTAATATTAATCCTAAGCCTTTTGAGGCTCCAGTAATAAACCATACTTTCTTTGTACTCATAATTTTTGATTTTAATGATTGTACAAAGTTGGTTGGATTGTAATGATTTTACTTTTCCAAATCTAAGTAAGACAAGTTTAAATCTACTTTAATGAATTTGAGGTTATATTATCGCTAATGGCAGGCTGTCTCAAAGCTCATTTTGAACCCTAGTTGTTCGTATTTTCTGGCTACGAACTATGTAATGATCACGAGTGTCTCTGATACGGCAAATTAGCGTCTAACCTCAAAACAATCTAATACCCTTTCTCCAACCGATTTATAGTTGGCAAACCAGCCTTTTAAGTCTTGTAGAGCTTGCTCCCAATTATCTACCACCAGCACTCTGTCATAGACCAATTTATCATTTATCAGAAGGTTTTCAAGGAGGCCAATAAGCTTTTCTCATCTTAGGAAGAACGCGTATTGCTGTTGCTACACGCGCTGGTGGCAACTAGAGTTTGGTAAGAAAAAAGCTCTGACCGCAGAAGGAAGTAAAACGATCTACAAGAAGAGCTTTTTTAATAGTCACGCTAAGAGATTATTGAAGATTATATAACCATCAAGGTTCACACTGGGCCTTATCATCTTTCATGATATTGGTACCATACTTTGAATGCATATCACATACCTCTTTAGGAATGGTGCTCAGATCGTTATGATCCAGATATAAAAATTTTAAATTAGTGAGATTACCCAATTCAGACGGAAGAGCCCGAAGTTTATTTGCACTAACATCCAATTTCTTCAGAGACTCTAAATCTCCAATTTCTTTTGGCAGGCTTATTAGTTTATTATACCATAAATGTAGTTCTTTTAGTTTTTTTAGTTCATCGATTTCTGAAGGTAGACTGCTAATATCGTTATTGTTAAGCGTCAGCTTTGTAAGCTCGGAAAGCTGGCCAATTCCTGATAAATCATGCATGTATATACCCCCACTTATTTCGAGTTCGGATACCCTACCATCTTTCAAGACTACCCCCTTCCAATCGCTCATATCTTTGGCATTTAAATCCCATTCAAGGTAAACAGGAGGATTGTCGTCCTCATTATTTCTATACAATTGCTCTAATACAGCTCGATCTCCTTCTACTACCCTTTCCACAGATATATTAGCAACATAAGTACGCTTACTACCATCTTCGGCGGTAACTTCATAAGATACGATATCACTGAAATCTGTGGCCACTCCGCTTGCGGGCATAACAGTGGCTCTATTATCAATTTCTATGGTCGGTATTAGGCTGGTGAGATCAGTGCCTGCAGGAAGTTGGAGGCTGATGTTATCACCTGAAATTGCAGCGGTATAGCTTACCCCATCAATATTGGTAAACTTAAAACTGGAAATAAGGTTAATACTACTTTTTTCTCTGGTAGCATGTACAGTATACACTGTTTTAGTCACCTTGTCTTCAGCAATAACCTCGTAGGTGACATCTGTGGTAAAATCTTGAGGCTGTTCAATATCTGGCGATATGGTAGCACCAGGTGACAAGTATACATATGGAACTAATCTGGTGATGTCCACCTCACTGCCAAAATCAAAATTGATAGTAGTACCATTCATTGTACCTATTACATCCGTCTTTAAATTAGCTGTTGCATTCTGACTAGCGAAAAACTTATAGGAATAAATTTTAGCTTCGTCATTAGGTATGGTTGAAATTTTGACGATATAATCTACACTCTCCTCAACAAAATCTTGATGAACACTGTATACTACCGGGCTTTTAAAATTCCTAGGTCCGGGACTTGGGAAAAGAATAGCTCCTTCAGACACAGTGATATCAGGCACTAATCCAGATAAATCTGTATTGGGAGGTAGAGTGGCCGTTATTTCCTTTTTCTCCTGATCTATCTGCGCTACTACATCTTCAGTAAGCTCATCGTTATCTTTAGCTAAAAATTTGAAGGAAGTAATCGTTAATACTACCTCTTTTTCTGCAGGGGTGTGATCGTCTTTTTCACAATTTAAAAACAACAAGAAAATAATACCGAGCGAAAAAATTCTTCTAATACTCATGATTTTTTTTAATTAATGTACTGTTCATTCCTTTCGAGTAACTAGAAATATTTATACAAGTCTCTTTGATTACCTCCTTTGGAACTGATCTATACTCTTAAGATTCTATACTCTTAAGATAAAGAAAATAGATACTGAGCTCTTTATAATTTTAGGACAGAAATACACAATACGAGAAGCCAACTTATTTAACGCATCAAATATATTAATAAAAATTAATATTTAATATAAATATATTTTTATGTTTTTAATTACAAATTATACTAAAAAATTAATAAACAAAAAGAGGCTTCTATATTATTGAATTCCAAGTTATTAAATTACCTATCCAAGTATTAGATATGAGACTAATGAAGGCTTTTATCCCAGCTATGTCATGAATGCATTGCGGCCCCCTCTTCTCAGGCATTTGTAATACCAAGCTAATATGCTCATACCATTGGCAGAGCATTTTGTGAGACTTTTAAAGTTTAAAAACGATAAGTAGTCTGCTTGTATTAAGAGATGTGGTAATCAAAGCACCATGCCCAGCATGGCGGCAACGGGGGCGCTGAGTAAACTTTTTAGGCGAAAACACAAGTCTCCCCAGGCAGTTTAGAAATGCATTCTGTCAGCCATGAAAAAACAGAATTGGTTATTGAGAAATGAATCGTAGAAATGACAATGAGAGTGGTATATAGCTAGGCTTTATTAATCGGCTTTACCAGTAGTAGCAATAATACATCACCTCACAAAATCACACCCCCATTGTCAAACCAGTATCAATTACTAGATTTTATTTAGCTCTTACCTATTCACAAAAGACTTTAAATACGCTAATCCAGTAGTCCATGTTAAGTTTTCATAACGGCCATTAGCAAGCTGATGATGATGTGTTGAAAACATAGAGTACATATACTGGCTTTGTTGCCACTTCGCGTACAATTCGTTTTCCCCGGCCGGGTTATCAGCTCTTTGTTTTTTGATAAACGCTGCGAAATCCTCCATACTTGATAGACGTCTAAGACTGAACTCCTCTCCTGTTATTTCCTTTACATCCGACCACAGCATGTTAGGACTGATCTGAAAACTTGCGATCTGTAAATTTCTCGGAGCATCATTGTCCAGTGCCACTTCGGCAGTGAAGGCAGCCGTATCGTCCATAGTGGTGAAGTCCAGTTTCCAGTCGGCTTTCTCTCCCCAGTAGCTAATGCTCCTGTCCTTTAAGTTTAAGGCCGGAGTACTGTATTTGAGAATGTCTGCAAAAGCACCATTGAATACCGAAGATGCTTTGATGGAAGTGCTGTCCAGATAGGCTTTAAAGTCTCTTCTTAGATCAAAATTTCTATTTTCACCGGGCACTAAATCATTATAATCCGTACTAAAATCGGAAGGAATAAATCTCGGAACCTTGGCCTGTATGGCACTGTCCAAAAGCCTTTTCTGTAAGTCTACAATCACATCAGCCAGGCCCGCTACTGCAGAAACCACGACCTCTTTTCCTTGGCATGCTTTCGTTAATTCCTCGGAGCTGCTCATATCCACCTCTATAATTTCCACTCCCATTTTTTTAAGAGCTTCTATTTTGAGTGGATCAGTCGATGTGCGCACGATGGCACTTACGGCAGCCTCTCTTTTTACCAGCTCCCGACAAATTCTATTACCTAAATTACCTGCAGCACCTGCTACTAAAATTGATTTTTTCATTCTTGCGTTTATAATTCGTTAATTTTTCTTTTCTATTAAGAAGTTTACCACAGCATCAATTACCGGCTCCGGCTGTTCCTCGTACATGTAATGTCCGCTATCCATCATGCCTATCACATCTAAGTTTTTGGCTACATAGGGCAAGCCCATCTTCATATAGTTGTAGCTTACATAACTGCCGATACCTAATACGGGCATATCCAGTTGCTGATAGGTTTTTGAATCTTCTATGTCCTGTGCAAAAGCTTGGTACCAGGAATTAGAAGCTCGGATACTGGTAGATTCGTTATAGGCGGAAGCATAGACTTCTCTATCAAATTCACTCATTTTACTATCATCGATCATCACGTACTTAAAAAGGTAGTCCAGAAGCAAGTGATAACGTCCTTCTAATAACTTTTCAGGTAGATTTTTCACCTGGTTAAACCCCATCCACCACGCGTAAGGCATCTGGCTATCCATTTTTTCGGTAAACGTGCCTGGGGCTGGTATGAGCGGCATTTGCAGCATGCCTTCACTAGGGTGTGCTCCGTCTAAAACGATCAGCTTTTCAATGAATTCAGGATAGTTGAAAGCGAAACTCATGGCTACCATGCCGCCAATATCATGGCCCATCATATGCGCTTTTTTCAGACCGAGTTGTTTGATCAATGCTAAAACATCAGTGGCCATGGTTTTCTTATCATAGCCAGAGTCAGGTTTCTCTGAGCTTCCCATGCCTCTGATGTCGACCACTATCACTTGAAATGATTTGGCCAGCTCCTGAGCAATCGGATGGTAGGAGTACCATGTTTGTGGCCATCCTGGTAAGCAGATTAGTGGTTCTCCTGAACCTCCTACTACATAGTGAAGCTCTACACCATTCACTGTAGCATATTTGTTAACAAAGCCAGGCCATTTCTTAATAAGCTCCTCATCGGAATATGTATTCGTAGTTTTCATCATTTGTAATTTTAATTTTCACAAATGTAGAGCGGAAAAGGCCTGTAAAAACTACCAAATGGTAGGTAATGAAATCACTTGATTTCTTTTCGTATCCTACTCAGGGCATTAGGAGTAATACCGAGAATGGAAGCTAACTGCTTCACTGGTATTTTTTGAACAAAATCAGAGTTTTGGAGTAATTTCAGATAGATCTGTTTGGCGGATAAGGTTTGATAATTCAGGTTTTGGTCTACCTGCCTGATACACATCTCTTCCCAGATTTTCCTACCAAACTCTTGCCATACCGGAAGCTGCTTATAAAGCTCATCCATTTCAGCCTTGCTGATCACCAGTAGCTCTGTAGTTTCTATAGCCTCAATGTTAAAGCGAGTAGGTATTTGTGCATGCAGGCTCGAAATTTCAGTGAAAAAATCATTGGCAAAAAATACCCAGGAGGTATGTTGTTCGTCAAATTCTCCATAATAGAGTCGTAGACCTCCAGATTTTATATAGAAATACTGATTAGCAATTTGTCCCTTCCTCAATAAAAGAGCTCCTTTACGAATCGCTTTCTGCTTAAACCTTGAGAGTATTGTAGAGAGATCGGTTTCACTAATGTAAACCCTACTTTTTATGAAATCTTTAAAATCATCCATTCCAATTCATCAAGCTGAGGTCTGTTCAAAATCTTACATGCTAAATTACATTTAAGTATGCTAGACAACCATATGAATAGATAAATTTATCTAAGCTTATTAAAAAGTTAAGGTTAGTTGTGAAAAGTAAACGACAACTCATAAATTCGCAGTGACTAGCAGTCATTTTAATGAAAGAACAAAAAAATCAAAGCAAGGCCACTTTAAGAAACCAGCAAATAGTCAGTGCGGCAGATCTGATATTGCGAGAAAACGGCGTGAAAAATTTCACGATCGATAAGGTGGTAGATTATCTGGGAATAGCTAAAGGAACTTTCTACAAATACTTTGTAAGCAAAGATGATATTTTAGCCGAAGTCAGTGTCAAAGCGTTGAGTTTGTTGCTTAATTATTTTAAGCTAAGTCAGAGACCTGGCGAGATCAGCATCGAAAACACCAAAGCATTTATACTAGCCAGTTATGCTTTTTCTCAAGATCATCCTGAATATTTCGACTTAATCATCTACTTGGAACGGCCGGAATTCAGAAGTGAGGTGGACGGCTATAAAAAGATAAGTGATAAAATCAATCAGTTTGTTATTGATCATTTAGATAGCCAAAAGAAGAACGGAGTGATTAGAAAAGATATTGATTCAGTCTATGGCACCTACGTAATATGGGGTAGTTGCATGGGAGTTATGCAGTTTATAGAAGCTAAAAAGGTTTTTCTAGAGAATTCCAACGAACTGGATCAAAATAAGATGATGCAATTATACGTGGACATGATGACAAAGGGAATGGTCTAAAAAAAAATTAAACAAAAATGACTGTTAGTCAGTTATGTATGTTGTTTAGTAATAATCAAACCAAAAAATAAAGTATGTCTCAAAATTCGAAAAATTTAGACGCGTCAAAGCTCTTTATAGCGACAAAAGCACACATGCATATATTGTAGTTTAACTAAAGTTTTTTTTAAATAAAAATGACTAACAGTCATTAATTAAATACATATGAAAATTAAATTACTATTCCTCGCGATGCTATCATCAACCGGGATTTTCATTTCCTGTGGTAGTGAAAAAAATTCCGAGCAACAAAAGCAGCGTCAATCACAATCTGAAAGCTCAGTGAAAGTCATTAGATATACTGATCTCGACCTGCAGGAAGTCAATTTGAACCATGTTACCAATTATGGTCCCATTACTGGTCGCGTTATTCCTGCTAATTCCGTTCAATTGGCGGCTGAGGTGCAAGGCAGGCTACAGGCCGGAGCAAGGTCCTTCAAGGCAGGCACGAGTTTTAAAAAAGGAGAAGTACTACTGAGAATCGAGAGCCGCGAATATTCTTACAACCTGGAAGCCCAAAAAAGCGCATTTCTTAATACGCTCACCGCTATGATGCCAGATCTGAAGGCAGATTATCCAGATAATTATGAAGCATGGCTCGCCTACGTATCTTCTTATCATAGTGGTCAGGTTTTACCGCCACTGCCGGAGACACAGTCGGATAGTGAAAAGTTTTTCATAACCTCACGTCAGGTTTATAATTCCTATTACAGCATCAAGTCGCAGGAAGAACGTCTTAAAAAATATGTAATCAGAGCGCCTTTCAATGGAGTACTCACCTCTACTTTGGCAGATATAGGAGGACTAGTTTCTCCCGGCCAAACATTAGGCACCTTCATAAGCGCTGATGACTTTGAAATAGAAGCTGCAGTGGGCTTTAAAACCGCCAGTGCTTTACAAATAGGACAAGAAATACCTTTTTCAAATACAGAAAATGATGAGGTCTATAAAGCAACAGTAGTGCGCATTAATGCTGTAGTGGATAATAGCACTCAAAATATCCCCATATTCCTAAAAGTAAAAGGAAGCAATATCAAATCAGGATCTTATCTGCAAGGCAAACTAGAGGCAGATACCTATGAAAAGGCTTTTACCATCCCTACAGATATTTTGGCAAGAGATAACACGGTGCTCATCCTACAAGATAGTGTTATCGCCAAAAGGAAACTTGAGGTACTGGCCAATTTCCCTGATTCATTGATCGTACGCGGCTTTTCTCAAGGTGACCAGCTTATTCTGAACAAATTTGAAAATCCGGTATCAGGTTTAAAAATCAGCAAGTAAAATGAGAAACATAATCAAAGAATTGATACAAAAACCGATGATCACGAACATATTTGTTGGTTTGATTATAGTTTTAGGAATGCTCACCGTAATCCAGATGCGCTCTACTTTTTTACCTTCAGAACCAGTTAGCTTTATTAATATCACTACAGTCTACCGGGGAGCATCACCAGAAGAGCTTGAAGTGGATGTGGTGAATAAAATAGAAGACAACCTGCGCGGACTCAAAGGTATTAGAAGGGTCACTTCCACCTCCACCGAAAGTTTTGCCACTGTGAGTGTAGAAATTGAAGATGATGCCGACCCCAACGAAGCCTTACAAGATGTTACCAATGCGGTTAACAGGATTACTACTTTCCCCCAGCCAGTAGAAACGCCGGTCATAGTAAAAGAAGAAGTCAACAATTATACCATGACTATTGGTGTAACAGGGAGTAACAGCCTGTCAGATTTAAAGGATTATGCCAAAAACATTCAAGATGAACTGCTAATATCTCCGCTCATTTCGCAGGTTTTTATCACGGGCTACCCTGAGGAGGAAATAGAAATTCGCTTTAGAGAAAATGATTTAAGGACCTTTAACCTAACCTTTGAGGAGGTGAGTGCTGCCATCCAACAGGAAAATATAAAAGCCTCTGGTGGCGAGATCAAAACAGGTCAGCAGAATATACTCTTGCGTCTCAATAACCGATCATACAATGCTAAAGGACTGAGTGACATTGTCATTAAAACCACGCCTGATGGTAAGATCATCCGGCTATCAGATGTGGCTACAGTAGCAGATCAATTTGCCGATAAACCCGGGCAGATATTCGTGAACGGTGAGCAGGCAGTGATTCTAACCCTCTTCAGCAGAAATCAGGAAGACATTTTGGATAATGCAGCATATGCCAGAAACTATATTAAAACCTTCAATGCGGCCCATTCAACTATTCAGGCCAAAATTATTGAAGACAAAAGTGTAGCGCTGGATCAGGCCATAGGCACCTTGGTGAACAACGGCTGGCAAGGGGTGCTGCTAGTGGTGCTGGTCTTAAGTTTATTTCTTAACCCTCGCGTGGCTTTTTGGGTAGCCTTTAAAATTCCGGTGGCTATATTGGGCATGTTCATCCTATCCTATTTTTATGATTTAACCATCAACCAGGTTTCTCTTTTTGGAATGATTGTAGTGCTTGGTGTAATCGTGGATGATGGCGTAGTGGTAGCCGAAAACATCTATCAAAAATATGTTGATGGATCCTCTCCGTTAAAGGCCGCCCTAAACGGAACATTGGAAGTAGTGCCTGCCATCGTAGCTTCACTTTCTACTACGGTTATTGCTTTCTCCTTGTTTTTCTTTCTGGATGGCCGCTTGGGAGATTATTTCAGCGACATTTCATTTGTAGTTTGTGCTACCCTGTTTGTAGCCCTATTAGAAACCGTTTTTGTATTACCTATACACATGGCCCGCTCCAAGGCGCTTTCTAAAGACGACCGACAGTGGAAATTTACCCAAAAAACAAACAACTCTCTTATCAGCTTCCGCGATAAGTATTTTGCCAAAACTATAGATTTTGTATTGAGCAAGCCGATAGTAGGCATTATAGGAGTAATCATTATCATGGCACTGACCATCGTTTCGATAAGCAGCGGTATCATCAAAGGCACGTTCTTTCCCAACTTTGATCAGGATGTAATCACCGCTCAGATTGAGCTGCCACTAGGGACTGACAGATCCATTACCACTAAAAAGCTGGAAAAAATAGAAAAAGCGGTTTGGAAAGTCAATGAATACTATACCAGCCAACGCGATGATGAGCAACAGGTAATCCGCTATACAGAACGCATCGTAGGACCTAATAATGATCAGGGAAGGATCAATATTTATATGATGGAGGGCAACGAAAGAGGTGTTACCAGCTTTGACATTGCCAATAAAATACGTGAAGAAGTGGGACCGATCCCAGAAGCGACCAACTTGGCGTACGGCACCATCCCTATTTTTGGTAAACCCGTATCCATTGCCCTCCTTGGTTCTAATATTGAAGATCTTCGAGGAGCAAAGAAGATGCTTAGAGCGTACTTGTCTGACCGAGATGACCTTAAAGACATTACAGACACGGACAAGCAGGGAATCCCGGAACTTGAAATGGCACTTTCTGATAAAGCCCGTTACCTGGGCATGAACGAAGGAGTAGTTTTCAATCAGATAAGAAAAGGATTTTTTGGTCTGGAAGCCCAAAGTTTACAACGTGGAGATGAAGAAATAAAAGTATGGCTTAGGTATGATGCGGACGACAGGCAAAGCTTAGCTCAGCTGAAAGATGCAAGACTCAGAACTGCCGAGGGTGGCTCCTATCCTATTGGAGAACTAGCCACTTTTGAAGAAGCAACTGGCGTAAGGGAAATCAATCATCAAAGCGGGATTCGTGAAATCAGGGTAGAAGCAGATGTGGCCACGCTGCTCACTTCAGTACCCGCAGTAATTGCCGATGCAGAAGAAACCATTTTGAAAGACATTAAGCAGCGCTACCCTAACATTCGGTATACCTTAGAGGGCGAAGCGCGGCTATCGGCAGAAACCCAAGGCAGTAGCCAAGGCCCCTCCATAGTGGTTTTTATTTTGATTATTACCATTGTACTGCTTAACTACCGATCCTTAACAAAAACCGCGGCTATTTTACTCATGCTCCCCTTCGCTTTTATTGGTGTGGCATGGGGCTCATTCATTCATAATATTCCCGTGAGTATTTTCTCAATATTAGGAATGGTGGCCCTCTGGGGAATTCTCATTAACAATGGCTTAGTACTTATTTCTACTTATAATGACAACATTAAAGTGGGTCATAATTCGGTAGAGAGCCTAAAAGATGCTGCTATATCGAGGTTCAGACCTATTGTATTAACCACCATCACTACCGTATTCGGACTAGTGCCTTTGCTGCTGAATAACTCGCTAAGTGCACAATTTTTAAAGCCTACAGCTATCGCTATTTCGTACGGTCTCATTTTCGGCATGGTGCTCACATTAATCTTCTTGCCATCCGTTTTTATGGCCTTCAATCGAATGAAGCTTTGGTATTACACCAAAATCAGAAAACAGCAAGATGCTACCATTACCTCTATTGATGTTGAAGTAAAAGATCAAAAAAATGAACTTTCATAAAAAAGTAACACATACCTATTCATTATTTATAGCTGTGGCTATGATGGCCCTTACCACTGCTGTTACAGGTCAGGCGCAAGTTTCTACAGAGGAGCCGACACTCCAAGTACTCACTCTGGAGCAAGCAGTAGATCTGGCCTTGAAAAACAACAAACAGTTACAGATGCAAGCCAATAACAGTGAAGTGGCGCAAAACAATGTATACTTAGGTAATGCCGGTTTCTTACCAACCGTAAACCTGATGGGCTCTGGAGAATACAGCAGCAGCTCACAGGAATTATCCATCAGGACTTTCCAGCCCGAGCCGCCTGTTTTGACTTTTGATGAAGATGGCGTGAAATCCAAAAAGGCTGCGGTTCTTATCCAAGCCGACTATGTGGTGATCAGTGGACTTGCCAGAAAGTATAGCTACAGCATTCTGAAGAAAAAAAGCACACTTGAAAATTTAAAACAAGAAATAGCCATTAATGAGACCATAGTGGCTGTAACCGGTATGTTTACGCAGATAGCCAGCCTGCAAAGTCGGGAAGAATTATTGCAGGAGACCATTCTGGTTACCACTGACAGACTAGCAAAAATCGAAGATCGTAAGGCATTTGGCCAAGCCACTGGTCTGGATATACTCAAAGCCAAAACCTATCTCAACCAAGACCAATCTTCTTTAGACGAAGTGGCGCTGAACAAAACCAATAGGATCAAGCAATTGAATCGATGGATTGGTTTGCCTCTTGACACGCTCTATCGGGTTAATATCAACTATCTGTTACCAGAAGAAGCTGATCCAAAACAGGTAATTGCTAATGTGAAAGAAAATAATCCTAATATCAAACTGGCGCAATCGGGAGTGAATATCGCAGAGGATCAATTGGGCTTAGCTCAATCCAACCTTTTTCCAAAACTCAAAGTTTTTGCCAACTATGGTTATGCCTATCAGGAAAATGATCTGCAACAATTGGCTGAACTACAAAATAGAGGCTACACCGTTGGGGCATCGTTACAATACAATATTTTCAATGGTAGCAAAACCAAAAGAGAGATTCAAAATGCTACTATCAACATTGAATCACAGAAAATCTATTCGCAAGACATTGAAGATCAGATAACCACGGAAGCACTGCAAGAACTCAATACCCTGGCCATACTGAGAAATCAGCTAGAGCGTGAAATGGACAACTTGGATACATTTGAAGAGACCTTCAACAGAACACAAGAACGCTACAGTAACGGTCAGGCTACCTCATTAGATCTCAGAGATACGCAAACTGCATTATTTAATGCCAGAGTTCAGGTTAATGATATAAAACTCAAAATGGTAAATAGTGGAATGAGGTTAGAAAGCCTCACAGGCCAGCTCATCAAAGAGGATGCAGAGAATGAAACAATCAAGTGATAAATAGGTGTACTCCAGATTCACAAAACTTAACCAAAATTCAAATCAATTATGATATTAATAACAGGAGCAACCAGTGGCATCGGTCATAGACTATGCCAACTGCTTGCAGGGAACAAACATACCTTTCGAGCCATGTGCAGAAAGGAAGAACAGATAAAAGAATTTGAAAAAGAAGGCATAAAAGCTGTTTTAGGAAATTTTAAAGATTACGAAAGTCTGAAAATTGCGATGCAGGGTTGTGAGCGTTTGTTTTTACTCACTCCTCCCCACCCTGAGATGATAAAATGGGAAAAGAGCGCCATTGATGCAGCCAAAGCATCAGGAATAAAATATATCGTGAAAATTTCGGCTTCAGATGCTAACGTAAGATCTGCTGTGCCATGGGCTAAGTCTCATGCTATCATTGACCATCATCTTCGCGATTCGGGTATAGATTGGACCATACTAAAACCAACTGCCTTCATGCAAAACTTCCTGTCGTCCGCCAAGCCTGTTTCCAAAGGATTTCTGCCTCAGGTAGCAGGTAAGGGTAAAGTAGGCTACATCCATACTGATGATATTGCTAATGTGGCTTTCTGCGTTATAACAGAAGATAAGCACAGCCTGGCCACCTATTACCTCTCCGCACCAGAAGCTCTTGATATGCAAGAAATCGCTGATCAATTTACAACAGTCCTGGATAAGAAAGTGAAATATGTAAACTTGCCTAAGCTGGCATTTCGCGCATTATTAAGGCTTTCCGGAGTATCCAGTTGGTTTGCCAGTGGCACCGTGGTTCAATTTGCTGAAGTAGTAGCCAGAAGCCATGCTTTGGACATCTCTAAAGAAGTATACCGTCTTACAAAGTCTGAGCCCAAAACGTTTGTAGAGTTTATAAGAGAAAATAAGAAAATCTTTGAAACAGGGTCTTAAAAATAGAATAGGACACAGCAAACGTAGATTTGGCTACTTCCTTGTCTCGTTACAACCCTAACTTTGTTTCTATAATTTAAACGCAAAAGAAATGAAAATTATAGTAACCGGCTCTTTAGGCCATATAAGTAAACCGCTCACAAAAATTCTGACTTCCAATTCTAATCAAGTTGTTGTAATAAGTAGCAATAAAAAAAGAAATGAAGCTATTGAAGAAATAGGCGCTACTGCAGCGATTGGTAGCATTGAAGATGTTTCCTTTTTAAGTGCTACATTTCAAGGTGCCGATGCTGTGTATTTAATGATTCCTCCCAATTTCAAAGAGTTCAATAGTCTGGAATACTATAAGAGAATTGCAGAAAATTATAGAGAAGCCATTCAGAGTTCCGGAGTGAAAAAGATTGTATTTTTAAGCAGTTGGGGTGCTCATCTCGACAAGGGCACCGGAACTATACTAGGGTCACATCATGCTGAACTGATTTTAAACCAGTTGCAATCTGTACACAAAACCTACATCCGTCCGGTATCTTTCTACTATAATCTGCTCAATTATATTGAAATGATCAAAAATACCGGAATTATCGGTTCAAATTTTAAACGTGAAGATAAAATCGCTTGGGTGCATCCAGAAGATATAGCAAAGGCGGTAAGCGAAGAATTAGTATTAACAGCAGATGAACTTATAAAAATCAGATATGTAGCCAGCGATGAAAAAACGGCAGCGGAAACGGCAAGCATTTTAGGAAAAGCGATTGATCAGCCTAACCTAGAGTGGGTTCCTTTTTCAGATGCCGATGTTGAAAAAAGTTTAACGGAAAGGGGGCTTCCCAAAAAATTTGCGCAAGATTTAGTAGCGATCAATGCAGCCATAAGTTCAGGAAGAATGGGAGAAGATTATGAAAAAAATAAACCCGAATTAGGGAATGTAAAATTAGAAGAATACGCGACTGAGTTCGCTACAACTTATTATCAAAAATAAAATTATAGTTATGGAAAATTCAATTATAACGCTAGCCTATCCCGAAACAAATCAAACCAGCCTGTTTAAGGATTTAAAGGGGTGGCATGTCGCCATTCGGACTTCAGAATATAAAGAATTGATCGATTGGTATCAGCAAAACCTTGATTTTAGATTAGTTAAAGAATTTAATGCAGGAGAAATGAAACTAGCATTCATTGCGCCTCCTGGAGATAACAATTTCATCCTAGAAGTATTGGGTGTTAATGAAAATGATTCATCTTCAGAAGTAAAAGGTGGTTATGATCATCTATGCTTTAGTGTTGCCAATCTGGAGAAAACCATGGAAAGCCTAAAAAGTAGGGATATTGAAATTGTCAGAACTTTTGAAGTGCCTATCATCGGGAAACGTGTAGCTTTCATTAAAGATCCTTTTGGCAATAAAATTGAATTTGCTGAAGAATTGAAAATGTAAAATAAAAAAAGGATGCAACAAAAGACTCCCACAAAATGGAAAATGATGTTGTTGAGCTGGATATGTATTTATCCCTTATTGAATATTATTTCTTTTCTGATAATGCCCTATCTGTCAGGCTATCATCAGTTAATAAGGACGCTGATATCCACGATTATATTGGTGCCGTTGATGGTACTTTTATTGGGTATGCTGCAAAACAGATTCCGTAATTGGCTCGTTAAATAAATCAATCATAAGCGAGATGGAAAAACAAAAATTAAGTCATTTTAAGACGATCAGCGAATTTCATCGCTCAAGAGAATTGCCGCCACCTGAACATCCATTAATTAGTGTGGTTAACGTTCAGGACATTAAGCACTTCACCGAGCCTATCAATATGGTGCTGGACTACTATTCAATTTCTTTAAAAAGAGATTTTAATGGCAAGTTCAGTTATGGCCAGAGTGAGTATGATTTCAATGAAGGCTTAATGTATTTCATCTCGCCTAATCAGGTTTTTAGAATAGAGCATTCCAAAGACGAACTGTTAAGACAGCAAGGATGGTTGTTACTCATTCATCCCGATTTTTTATGGAAAACTGCTTTGTCCAAAACAATAAAGCAGTATGATTTTTTTGACTATGCCGTAAATGAAGCCCTGTTTCTATCAGATAAAGAGGAACGAGTGATTAATGGCATTATTGAAAACATCAAACAAGAATACCATAACAATATTGACAAATTCAGTCAGAGCATTATTGTTTCTCAAATTGAAACCCTGTTAAATTACTCTGAAAGGTTTTACGAAAGACAGTTTATCACTCGAAAAATCACCAACCATAAGGTTTTAGATGCATTAGAGCATACGCTCAATGACTATTTCAAAAATAATGATCTAATCAGAAAAGGGCTTCCAACAGTTCAATTCATCTCCGGTGCACTGAACATTTCGCCCAATTATTTAAGTAATTTATTGAAATCGTTAACGGGCCAAAGCACACAACAACATATTCACGATAAACTGATTAGCGAAGCCAAACAAAAATTATCGACTTCTAATCAATCCATCAGTGAAATTGCTTATGAGTTAGGTTTTGAACACTCTCAATCATTTAGTAAGCTATTTAAGAAAAAAACGAATATTTCACCGGTGGATTTCAGAAAGTCCTTTCATTAAAATGTATGCCTAAAAAATTAGGACTATGTAAAACTTTGATTTTCTCGGGTATCATCTACAATTAAGGTTTCTTCGAAACAATCAATTCCTCTCTTTTGAATATAACAGTTTGATTGATGTATTGAAATTTATCATATTAGTAGCGTTTATTGAATCAAATTCACCTTTTGAAATTTAATGATTGAGGCGTTTTGTGAGACTTTTAACTACCGATGCATCCACAGGTCATCCATGTTTGCGTTTCTTGTTCAAATTTCACTTATAGATCCTGGAGCATAAAGCTTCCAAATTGCTTTCAACCAAGGCTTATGGATGCATTTTGTTGGTAGTAGTTTAATCCTTCTTGTTAGTTAAATTAAATCTTTGATTGGTAGAGGTCCATGTAATTCTATTTCCCAATTTTGATAAGGTGGATTTACTTCAAAAGTTGGATCGCAATAAGATCTGATGTAGTCTGTCGCTCTTTTTTCGGCATATTTGGCATTCAATACATTTCCATCCTCATCTAATTCTATCACGTTGGCATAAATAGCAAATGCTTGCTCAATTGCACTAGGTTCTTCTCCGTATAAATCTAAATAATTTATTCCTTCTAATTGGTAATGAGTTCCACTTGCCATGAAATATGCAAATGTTCGCAGAGCACCACTAAATGAGTTACTGAGTTTCATTTCTATTTATAATTACTACCAACGTTTTGCACCTACCCGAAGGTGGCGATTTGGAAGCGATTCACTGTCAGCCAAGCACAAACTTTGATAGAAACACAAAGCTTGTTTAACCACTGAACCGCCACTTTTGGGTAGGTGCTGTTAGGCACAGTTATTTTTTTATTCTTTTCTATGTTTGAATTCATTGAAGTATTTTATATATCGCATTTTATCTTCATTACTGTCAATTTCAGATTCTTTTAAAAGCTTTTGTAACGATTTTAATTTACTCACTAAATGCATTTTTTCTTCATTCAATTCCGCTTCGTGAATGCTCATACTATGTAAATATTCTTTAACGTCATCAGATTCCATAGAATCTTTAAAAAGACTTTCTTGATGTTTTCTAAGACTGAACATTTTTTCATTTACGTCTTCTATTCTCTTGGTTAAAAAGTTTATTTCATCTTTTGCTTTTAGTTCACGCTCAAAAATTCGTTTTTCCATAAACTGGATGCGTTTTATTTCGTCCAGTTCGGCTTTCTTCATGGCTTGTATTTCTTCTAAGGCTTGCTGATTTATTTTCTCTTTCAGAAAAGATTGCCCATAACTAAGAAATCTTTCAGATGAATACATATGAAAATCGACATTAGCGTGTAGCTTTATTTCTTCAACTAATTCTTGTCTAGGTCCCATATTTCTTCCATCCTTTATTTTCCACCACCAATCAATCTTTCTTTCATCAGTTATTAATATCACATCCTTCTTTAGTTCCTTAGCTTTTTGGATGACTTGTTTCCATAAAATTAAATCACCATATTTTCTGTTACCCTCCTTAGTTTTTTCATCTTCAAATCCAGGCGGCACTTTGTTTTTGTATCTTTCTTCACCTTCTTTAAATATCTCTTTCAATTCATCTTCGGAAAACTGTTTGGTTATTCGATTTGAGAATAGTTCTGAAATAGAGTTGTATATAGGATCAGACTTTAAAAAATCGGAATATTTTTGAATACTTTCTTTTACTTCATCACCAACTTTTTCAAAAATCACATTTAATTCTTTATCAACTTTTGTGGAAAGAAAGAGCGGTTTACTTGTCGATTGTAAATCCTTTTGGATTTGCGAAATCTTCTCTAAAAATTCATTGTAAGCTTTTTCTTGCTCAGCTATAACTTCATATCGGTTTCTATTATATTCTAATGCTGCTTGATGTGGGAGATATATTTGTTTTGAGAACCTTTTAATGAGTTCTAAAATTGTATTTTGAGTTGAATCAGAATACCGATAAAGATTAAGAAGAACATTGGTGTCGAATAAAATTATACCATGTTCCCAGATTCGCTTAATATCCGCTTCTGTTTTCTTACAATATCCTGGAAAAAGATCTTTCATATTCTGTCTTTTATAATTGTGCCTAACATCCGTATAAGGGAAACAAAACATTCCCTTATTTCTTTTATGGGGTCAATCTAATTAATTTAATATTAAAAATGAATATAAGCGTTTTGTGAGACTTTTTAACAAGCTAGAAACTACTGATTTAGCCTCAACAAAGAACCTCGAGTAATCGCACCACCATACCGAGGATGACGGCAACGGGGCTTATCCGTTGCATAATAGTTTATACTTCCAATAAAATCTGCGACTAATGTAGGGAATCACCCTTAATTACAGTCATTTCCAATAATTCGTATTGCTCATATATTTTTTGAGGATCAGCACCTTTTTTTTTCTTCAAATGCTTATCAAAAAATGCGATGATCAGGTTAGTAATTATTTCCATTCCCGTGTACGGTTCTATTTCACCGCATTGTGAAATTTCATTAACCGGAATCAAAAATGGAATATCCATAAAATTGGGATGACCTGCCTTTAATATTTTGCAATCGTAAAAGTAGTCAGTGCCTTTGTTGGCATAGATATGCGAATTGATGTGTGGCTCAGGCCAATCGGCAGTCACATGCAAAAAGGGCACATGAAAAAGGGTGTCAATCATTTGGCCCCATTGATTTCCATCCAGGTTAGCTGCCGCTTTTATTCTGTTGTCTCTCAGTGCCACCTGACCGGCAGAACCTCCACCTGCAGAATGACCAAATACACCCAGATTTTCCACATCCAGTTTGCTCTTGAGCATACCACTAGAATTCCATTGCTCGAGCAAGTCAATCGTATAGATCATATCAGTAGCCCATCTATCTTGCATTTTGCCAAACCAATAATTCCTGACAGGTTCCCGTACGATTTTATGTCTTTCTTCAAAATTAAAATTGCTGTCCATAGCGTTGACCAAGGGTTGCATCGCTTCCCAGGTACCAGCTTCCTGCTTAGCTTGAAAATCATAGTCAAAGTATTTAATAGCCCCATCTGGGAAGGTTGCCCCTAATCCTTCATAAGTGTGATTCATATTAATGATCACATAACCATGACTGGCTATTTCTGTGAGCAATGCGTAATACCCTGAGGGTTGCGAACCGTACCCATGCGAAAAGATCAAAACAGGAAATGGACCTTTTGCCATTGGGATGTCGGCATATGCATAGGTCTCAACGAGATCAAGATAATTTAGTGCATTTGGGGGTAATCCATACTTGACAGCAAATCCAGAGCGTTCTCCATAGTTTAAGTATTTTTCACCATTTCGGTTGGAAACATCTGTTTTACTAGGATACCAGATTTTGTAAGACAACTCTCTTTTGTCATTTGCATCTTCTGTGATGATTTCATCCATATCAGTTTGAACATAAGTGGTGGTTGTACCAACACTATATTTTCCACGAGGGGTGGGAAAGGAAAAGACAGGTAAGACCAATGGTAATGTCCATCCTGCTATAAGCAAGACGAATAATCCCAAAAAGCCAGAGATTTTCAGAAATGACCGTTCATGCGTATTGGTCAAGTCTATCACCTTAATTCTCCAGGATAAAATGATGATAAGTATATAAGCCGGAATCATCTGCCAGCGATAGCCTTCCAGCATCAGATGCACTAACAACAGACATCCTAATGCCAAGAGTATGTAGTTAGCTCGAATCAAGCGCAGAATCGGTCGCTTGATGAATGGCAAAATGGTTAGGATCAATAAAAGAATAATCTCGAAGGTCCTCATAAGATGATTAATTAGATAGTGAAAAAAGAGTTAGCAAAATTCGATTGATGAGGATTCGGATGCAATGTAGAATCCTGCTGAAAAATGGTCATTCGTCGAATATTACCAATTTCCATTTGCCACGGATTGTAAAACTTTAGTGTTTTAGTCCATTGGAGGATTGAAACGGAAGGTGGGTTAAAATAAATGCCGCTGCCCATATATCGTACCTTTATGAATACCAACATCAAGGGAAGCACATTACGCTATTTCTTTATGGGGTCAATCTAATTATTATAACGAAAAACTCATAGTGAATTATCCTCAGCGTTTGGTGAGACTTTTAAAGAGCTATGGAAAATACTTCATATCAATGCTTGTGTCTATTTGCAGAACATAAAGACCGAGCTAGAGGCTGGGGGCTGGTTTTGTATGCTGCATATTCTTTTTTCTTCTAGTTCTTCTTACCAATTGTCCAAGTACGTAAATTACATACGGTGAATATAAAACAAAGAACATTATTGCCTTTAATGTCCATCCAATTCCAAAATATACCTTTTCAAGTTGTTTAACTTTCTCAAGATTGACACTTTCTACGTTTCGAAATCTTTGCATGTCATTCATCGCGTCAAAATTGTATCCGTAATTTCTCATTAAAAGTTGATCAGAATAGTCCGTCCACCAAGCAAACGTCCACATAATTCCTGCGGTCAAAATCAGTCCTGATATGAGATAGAAAACAAAGTCAAACTTAAGTAGATTCCATTTTTTTATTCCAAGGAATAGAATAATCGGAACTGCAATTAGCCCAAGTAGAAGAAGTAATGAAATTATAGTCGTCAATATCTCCATTTATTATTCTCAGTCGTTAGTTTTTCGGAATTGCACCATACATTCGTAGAAGGGAAACACCTTCCCTTATTTCTTTTATAGGGTTAATCTAACTAATTTAATATTAAAAATGAATAGCAGCGTTATGTGAGACTTACTAAAGCATTCGTTACAAACGAGCGCTAACTGGACAAAATGACTATGACTGCAACATTTGTTATAATGGGCGCTCTTTACTATCATCAAATTCGTCTAACACATCTTTATAACTTTCAAAAATGCTATATAAAAACTCCCGGAAATATCTTTGCTCGTTGAAGCTGTCAACTAGAAAGTTAGGAAAATCACCGTGATGAAGATATGGATGCATATCTGAACCGTGCTTTGTTACATACTCATAATCTTGCTGAGAATAGATAGCCCATAACCTCCTAAGTAAACCAGTTGCTTTGATATCATAATTAAAGACGTTTACATCTTCTAGGATATTCGCTTGATATTGTTTCCATGACATTCCTCCCCATCCTCGTTCAACATTTAATTCTTTATCATTGGTCGTCATGAGCCTAACGGTGTCAAATGCAATACCAGCAATTGTATTACTCCATTCTACAATCAAATTATAAAAATGCTCATTTTCTTCAATGATCTCTTCAGCTTTATTTTTTAACTCTGGAATTATTTGTAATAGGTTTATACTTTCATCCGAAACGGAATCTAATTTTTGAGGCTTAAGTTGTAGTTCCTGAATTAAGTAATAATCTTTTGCAATTTTATAAGGATTCAAGCCTGCGACAACAATCGCATTATTTAATAAAGGTGCTTCAGGGTATCCTTGGCATGTATATACGAACCCATGTACTCTTTTGGTCTCCATTAATTGTGCTGCATAAGTAGATATTCTATTCATTCTAGCAACCACCTTTTCACTTGGATTATTTTCTCTTTTTATTGCGTTCCATCCTTCAATTTCTTCCCAAGCCACTTTAAAAACATCAAAATTTTTTAGAGAGAACGCAGCTTCAGTAACTTTAATTATATCCTCAATTTTAGGTATCCAAGGTTTTAATTTAAGTGTTTTTGCATCATTGTTTTCATAAATAGGTATAAAAGCAAAAACTGGCTTTTCATCGAATAGAAAACTGTAAATTGATGCTTCTCGAACTATTCGTTCTTCCATTGGAGAGATGAGAACATAATGTATGTCTTCAGTCGACATTGTTGGAAAAATAGCTTGTAAATGGGACGCATAAGCAAAGAGTTCTGTATATGCTTGCCTTTCTGTTTGAGCACTTTTTTTAATTTCAATAATTGCTATACAAGAGTCAGCAGTCCCTAAAAGATCTGCTCGAATTGTGCTATCACCTGACTTTTTTAATGGTACTTCACAACCAACAAGTTGCAAATCTTTTACCCCTTCATATATTTGAATATACCTATCAATGACCTCATTGAAGAAAACTTTATCTGGAGTACGTTCATAAATACTCCCTTCAGTTTTGAGAAAGTCATATTTGTCGGGAAACTTAATATCTTCTATAAAATCTCTCCAAGTTTCCTTATTTTCCCATAAGTGTTTTTGAATGTCATATTCTTTCACTTCTCTAGAGCTAATTAATCAATAACTTTTATGTTAAACTCATACGTACTTTCGTCATTCATTTTATTCAATTCTTATTAAATAAAATTAAATGATGCATAAATTATATTTAACCATTATTTTGCAATCCACATCAAATCTTGTGACAAATTACATTTTCCTTTTCTTCCCACCCTCAGCCCACTGAAGATACCGATAATAAGTAGCTTTAGAAAGCCCAAGCTCCTTTTGAATCTGTGCAATAGGCGTATCTGAATCCCTAGTGTGCTTCAGTGCTGCCCATGCCTTTATCTTACCCTCTTTTGAAATACCTGGCTTCCTCGCTCCTTTACGTCCGTACTTTCTAGCATGTGCTAGTCCTGCCTTTGTGCGCTCGCTAATCATTTCTCGTGCAAACTCAGCAAAAGAGGCAAATAGGTTAAACATCAGCCTGCCCTGGGAGGAGGAGGTGTCTATATTATCGTTGATACTTACGAAGTCTACTCCCATATCTTTGAAGGAACCTACCAGGTTAACCAGGTGCCGAAGAGATCTACCAAGGCGGTCAAGCTTCTAGACTACCACGGCGTCTCCTTTTCTCAAATGGCTGATCATCTTATCAAGTTCAGAACGTTCTTTGATGGCACTTTGCTTTTCCTTAAATATCATTTCCCAGCCGTACCTCTGCAGCTCTAAAAGGTGCCCTTCCAGCTTTTGGTCTTGGGAGGAAACTGGGCCATAAAATGCATTAACGTGCTCTGCCTATCAGAGCTGTAAAGACATATGTTAACCCATTTTTCAAATTTAAAAAGGACAGAGAGTAATTAGCGGCTTGAATAGCGGGAGCCTGTCAGCAGGGATTTGCACCCTTATTGGAAATCTTCCAATACCCTTCCCATATTGTGTTGACGAAGTAATTCACGCCTACGACATCCTTATCCTATCATTTAGTAAAAGAAGAGGTAACAACCCGAAAAGTCTACATGTGCTCTACCACTGAGCTACTCACCAGCAATTGGTGAGGCAGGAGTCGAACCTGCGACCCCATCGACCCAAACGAAGTATGACTTCTCTACGACACTCTTCTTTTTTTGATCAGCTATGTGATCTGTATTTTAAAATGGAGGCAACAAGCGAGCAGTTCTTAACACAGGTGTCCTACTCCTTAGACGACATGCTTTCGCATGACCTGATTTGCACAGGCATTACCTATTTGGAACGAAGAAATACTACTCTACGGCACTCCATTATTCTATTAACAAACCTCAGCCTGCTGCTGAAGTCAAAGTTATTTGCTCTATCTCGGTCAGTGCATTACCTCCGGCCTCTATGGCAGACAAGATATCAAACACCTTATCTGACCATCCTGCCAATAGGAATACATCATCGCGCTCCACACTGAGCGGTGTGTTGCCATAACCCACCAGGTCAAACAGATACAGTTTAGCCTGTGGGGCTACTTCCCTCTTATATTTGGTCCACGACGCTTTCAAACTGGAGCCTCCTGCCCGGCTATCCCACAGTTGTAAATCAGTAAAAAACAACACCTTATCCATCACCCTGCCTTCCGCGATCATCGCATCGATCACACGGTAGGCATTGGTAGAATACCCTACCTGTCCTTCCATCCTGTTCAATTCCTGCACATTAGACAATATGCCTCCCCTGGTAGAAAGGCTCACTTCCTGCCAACGATCTCCAAAAATGCCTGTCACCACATTTTTGGATTTGGCTGCCAACAGCATGCTCAGCGTCAGACCTACGTCGTAGCAACGGATCTTGCTTCGCCCTCCTACCGGAGTGTACATAGACCCGGACACATCCGCAGCGATCAGTACTCGTGTTTGAAGATCAAACCCCACAATATTGGCTGCACTGGACATGATAGCCTCTTCCAAGGCATCGATGATCACCGACAGATAGTTGAGCTTCAACCCTCTGAGTTCATTATATGCCGCCAAAAAACGAAAAGGCAATTGTTTGGATCTTCTCACTTCATGCGGATCGGCCAAACGGGAAGCTACTTTTTCGATAGCTTCTGCTCCTACTTCTGCTTGTAGAATGTTACGCAAGTTTCTCAGTAGAGCCATATACCCCAACCTATTGCTGGCAATGAGCTCCTCCCACTTTTGAGTAACCGCGGCCTTCCGCCCCTCTTCACTGGCAAACTGAGTTTGTACTATTTTGGATAACTCTACCTCCCAGGTGTATGGCACCTCAAGATCATCCGTAACAATCTTATCAAAAAGAGCCTGTTGCTCCGAAGAGATCGCCTTTGGATGAGTCAGGAACAAAGCATCTTTAAAAGTTACTTCCGTCTTTCTGTTGTACTTGGCAAATTGATACTCATCAAACTTGTTGAAGGCAACAGCCACACCTTTCTGAATTTGCTTAGACAATTTGTTCAACTTCTTCTCTCCCTCCCTGCTATTAGCCAGCTGATAGTACGCCAGTAACTCCGTAATTTCATCAGCACGCTGGATCACCCGTGAAGTGGTTTTGCTTACCAATGAGTCTCCAAAATGAACTTTGGACAGCTCCGCTAGCAGCACCAATGGCACTGATCGCAAATGCATGTTTTCTCTGGTATAAATGGCCAGCTTAGCGACGAAGTGCGGAGACACTTCTCCAATCAATCGAATGATCCTTTTTAGCCTGTCATCTGCACTTTCATAAAAGTTATTCGACAAACTGGCCGTCACTACACTGGTGTATAGCTCCAATTCTGCTGAAGTCTTATAAGCCACTTCTCCTTCGTGGTTTTTCACTTGATTGTTGTCGGCTTTTATAAAGTTAAATTTCATGACTTACGCTTTAAAAGGTTTCAATTTCCTGAACTCCAATTTGACTTCCGTTTCTTCTGGGCCTGTCTCTTTGTTTTTCAATGATGTTACAAAGCTGAGCCTCAAGTGCGCAACCTTTTTGCGCAGTGAAAAATTTTTTCTTAAAAAGTTCAGATTTAATTGTTCACCAATTGTAACTACGATGGACCTGAGAGTCAAAAACGTCCTCATCATACTGATCAAGGGCCATTTTACAGCGTCTTCTTATTCTTTTATGATAATGCCAGCTGGTCCATGGATTATTATAACTAAAATTATGTACCATATCATAAAGCTCATTCGACCTTAGCTCCGAATCGATTTCAGCGAGCCGTTTTTCTATATCAGCATCCATTATTTTTCTTTTAGTGATATAGGCTCTGGTATAGGCCAATTTGAAGAAATGCCGAGGCACAGTACACATATAGTGCTTCATAAAGCCATATCGGTAATGCCAGTGATTACCATAAAAGTCAAACCAGGATCTCGCCTTTGGAGAAAGTTTTTTATAGGTCCGAGAATCAATTCTACGAACACCCGGAAACTGAATCTCTCGATTCTCCCTGTTTTCCCGATCCCATACTTTATCTGCATGCCGCTTATCCCTACCCCAACATTCTGTACCACACTGGTCCAAGATCTCCAAAAACACCGCAGCATCCACGCGCCTACTCACGTCATCTCTAAGTACCAGGTGCTTATACCATCCATGCCGAATAGGTGTTTCCAACTCCACATACCCAAGCCGACGCCTGGCTTCTACCAGGCGCCTGCGCTCAAGCTGCAACTTTCTCACATACCTCTCACGTTGTGTTACTTTATTGAAAGGCCTCATCGCTGTATGAATTTTCTTCCTTCAAAAACTAATACCGCATTGCCTCGCTCCAGGCTCAAGTGCTGCATCCACTGCTCGTTGATCAATTCTCGCTGCTGATCTATTTCAAAAGATTTGAGCAACTGCTCCAGCTTTTTGAAGGCCAGCTGCTTGTTTTGATGCTGCGATCTGGCCTCTGAAGAGGTAGTGCTCAATCCTGTTGGCACATGTGTGGCCCTTACAGCAGTCTCCACCTTATTGCGATGCTGACCACCCGGACCTGATCCTCTAAACGCCTGGCACACCACCTCAGAGACTTTCAAGTGCTGATCCTGATTCTTTGGCTTAAAAAAGGAAACACCTATAAACCAGTTTTTCCTCTTATGATATTTCCGATAAGGACTCTGCCCTATCCACTGTATGGTCCCTTGCCAATGCGCTAATTGAGCAGAAACCTGCTGCCCTGCAACGGCAATAAGTGCTGAGTACAAGGTTCCATTCTGAATACTTTCCTGTCGGTCGATCACTTCTGAGTGCAGTCCCAAAGCCTTCGCCTCTGTCATCAGTCGCTTAAGTGCCTGGGCAACCACCCAGCAGCATTCTGCCGGGCCTCTACCTGCTGAGATCTGGATATAAATAGTCTGATTGTTTTTCATCCTTTCAGTTTTTATCCATTCTCACAATTCTTGGCTCAAATTGGCCAATCACGTCTACCAGATGCTGCTGGGACTCCATCACCTTTGACAAGTCTTTGTAAGCAATGGGAGCCTCATCCAGACCACCACCAATCAACGTAACTTGCTCTCTGCTGAGGATCTTCCGGAGTTCACTACCAGTAATAGATTCCCGAGCCTTCTTCCTTGACATTTTACGCCCTGCACCATGAGAGGCACTATCCAATGAATGAGGATCACCTTTACCCCGAACAATGTAGCCGGCAGCTGTCATAGAGCCGGGTATGATGCCCAAAACACCTTCAGCTGCCGGAGTGGCCCCCTTTCGATGCACGATTAACTCTTGCCCTTGATGTATTTCCTTCCAGGCGAAGTTGTGATGATTCTCAACCCTTCCAATGGGTTTCAGTCCAAGTTGTTTTGCCAGGTTGTAATGAATTTGATCATGACACGCCTGAGCGTAATCCCCTGCCAGATTCATCGACAGCCAATACTCCTGCCCTGCTTCCGTATCCAGATCCAACCAGGCAAAATGCTGAGCCTGCCTTGGCAGCAAGCACTGCTCCCTGGCTATCTGTGTATAATATCTGGCAATGGAAGCTCCCATACCACGTGAACCCGAGTGGGCCAATAGCCCCAGGTATTTTCCTGGTGGTAGTCCTAAACCATCTCCATCGTGCAGTTCGACCATGCCGAACTCAACAAAGTGATTACCTGAACCTGAAGTACCTAGCTGTTTTACAGCCTTGCCATGAAGCTGACGCAGCAGGTCTGTCAGTGCAAACTCCGGCCTATCTAATATGGCATGCTCTTGCTGAAAAGAGATCTCTCCTCCTGTTCCAAAATTGGTACGCTCTTTAAGCGCCATTTTGAATTGATAAGCATGTCTTTTCAAATACGACTCATCCACATCATACAGTGTCAGACTCATTCTACACCCAATATCCAGGCCTACGCCATAGGGAATAACCGTATTTTCAGTAGCCAAAACACCACCAATAGGTAATCCATACCCCTGATGTGCGTCTGGCATAAGTGCTCCACGTTTGGAAACAGGCAAACGCATGGCCATTTCCATCTGTTGAAAGGCGTTACTGGAAATATGCTTGCGTCCGAAAACCGCAAAATCACCATGCGCTCTCAACAGTTCAATCTCTGCACGTTCCTTAAAGGTGTCTGTATCATCAAATTCTGAAGCAATCAATGCCAGAATCTCATGATCCAGATAGTTTTGAAAGTTGTTTTTGATATCTATTAATATCGCTAGTTGCTCTTCTTTAGAGCTGTGTTTGTAATGTTTTGCCATTACGTCAATAGCCAAGGCTATTGATCGGTTAGACGAATAATTGATTTTTCGAAGGTCTTTACCCTTTAACTTAATCTTGCCCATAAAGCATTAAAAAAATAACAGCCCTTGCAGCACATGACTACAAATGATCGTTGCCTGGACAGCAATCAAATTCCATAAAGGAATAGGCCCATAAACTAATTGATTGAAGTGTCGGGAAAATTTGAAGATATTGCTTACTCAGCAAAAGGCACAAAAAAACCCGATCGTTGGGACCGGGTACAAAAATTATATCAGCTTAGCGCTGTTAAGCGGCTAACATCCCGGTCAATAAAGCGATATGTATTTTCTGCACCATCATTGTGACCTCCTTTCTGTATTAGGAGTGAATTATGTGTGCAAACTTAATAGAAACTTTTGATACCAAACAAATAAAGGCTGAATTATTTTTATTTTTCAATTGATTTATTGCCTGACCTGAACCTTTTGGCTCAGATCAGGCGGCTCAATTACTTCTCGTTTATTAATTCGTTTCGTTAAAGTTTTTATAAGTAAGCTTTCTACACAACCACCCTAATGGGCCTTGTAGGAATTTCATGAACGACAAAAAATAACACCTAAGATCATGGATATTAACGAAGGAAAAAGCAAACCTTGATAATAGAGAAGTCCTTTATAGACACTTGCATGTCTCCATCAGCGGATGGTTTAAAGCGGCCTGCAAACAGATAGCTATGCGGCCTATGATCGTTTTGATAAGAATGAGGACATCTTCCTTTTGGGCTGCATGGAACACGCACGTCGTAAAATTGATCAGGGCAGAGAAAATGACCCTGAAAGAGCTGAATATGCATTAGCAGAAATACAAAAACTCTATGCTATATAACGTCAGTGTAAAGAAGAAGGTCTAAGTACAGAAATGGTGCAAGTCGCAAGGCAACAACAAGCTGAGCCGATACTTACTGAACTAAAATCATTTTTATAGAGAAAGAATACTCTCATGCAGCACTAAAAGCAGCATAGGAAAAGCATTGGCTTACGCCCATAAACTATGGCCAAGAGTAGTTCGATACACCGCCAATGGGTCATGAAATATCGATAACAATTTAGTGGAAAAAAGAATCAGACCTTGGCGTTGGGCAGAAAAAAACTACCACTTTGCCGGCTCATATGATACTACCCAGTGGGCAGCCATACTCTATTCCTTCTTTGCCACATGCCAAGCCCATGACATAGAACCCAGACAATGGCTCAAAACTACCCTTGGAACAATACCTGAGGCTAAAGTCAATAACCTTAAAAAGCTATTTCCCACTCAATAACTTTTAGGAAATTTCTTCTCTTTCAAATAAACTTAAGCCCAAAGGGATACCACAAAACAAACTAATCCCCATACAGTGCCACGGTTCGCTCAACACAGTATTCATGTTGGGCTCGATGAGCCACACGAAGACTTAGTTATTAGGCACAGGATTTTTTTGTTCCGTCATTTATCATACATGAAAGATTCACAATTACTAACACTAAAAACTTATCCCATAAGCATCCTAACATTAATTCTTAAACAAATTCTGCTTAACTAAACGACATTTGAGGCACACTCTGGCTCAATTTGAGTCAGAGCCGTCTACTCAATTACCATAAGTTTTATTTCAAAATGGTTCATCATTAGCTTCCCGATTATCAAAATCTTGTTCGCTCCTGTCCCTCAAATTTGTTCCGTCACCATAGTCCCAATCTATTTTAATACATTGTGGCATTATTTCATGATGACTAAGCATAACATAAATCGGCTCCACAGATATTACAGATAAATATCCCAACTCGGTTGGTTCATTGTCTTTTGTCAATGATTCTACAATTATTCCCATTGAGAATCCATATTCGTTGATAGACAGTCCTCCGCTTAACCCACCACGAGCCATGCAAGACAATATGAATTGTGGATGCCCTCCTGTGTATTTGTCAATCACGGCATTTACTTCTGCTTTTGTTGCAAATAGGACAGGTTCACGAGAAAATGGAATTGGTGGATAACCTAAGACCAAAGTTGTATGCAATACCATTTCATCCCCAATCCAGTCATCAAGGTGTGAGCCGAGTGGAACAATAGGCAAGTCCTTTTTATCAGCAATAAAGCAAGCCAAATCGACAGCCTCATCTTCATGGTAAAATGGCCCTTTTTCTATTTTTAATTCACAAGCTAAATCTATCAGAGTTTGCTTCCCGTCACTTACTTCCGAATACTGATTAACCGTAGTAGCGATTTTTAATATTTTAGGTACGTCTAATACATGTCTTGCTGTGACAAATACACCTTCACCTATGTGATATGCAGATCCTATTTCTATGTCTCCTAGTTTGTTTCTGACTTCTATAAAAGCTACACTAGGTGCATATCGTCTAAAATATTCTCGTGCCTTATCTGTGTTCAAGTCTTTTGTGATTTATGGTAACGTTTTAGCTATGTGCAGTATCCCGAAGGGTATTGCGTATAGGTGTTGTTGAGCTTAGTTTTTATACTTGATTGAATGCCAAACTTGTTGAAGTATCACATGTTTTCTAGTATCACAGTTAGTGTTATCCAAAAAGTGATTTGAAGCTATATTTAACATGTTAATTGAGCTAACAATATATTCAGTTATTCGCAAATTCAGTTCGTTCATTTTATCTCTTGTTAAATTGGAAATGATTACATCATGTTTACCATGCGCATATGATGTGAGAATTTCGTAGAGCATCTCTCTTTGTTCAGACTCGAAGGGATATATGAAAGCTCTTAAATCACCTAAGGTGTATTCACCATCCTTTTTGTACTCTTTCCTCAAATCCTGATTCATTCTCCGCAAAACAGATAATACTTTTTCTGGTTTAAGATGTTTGAACCAGTGATTTCTATATTCGTCTTGAATTCCCTCTGATAGGTACTTTTTAAAAAATTCAAAATCTAAAAAACAAGAATAGAACTGTGATGAAACTTCAATAAATGTTCTAATGACTATAAATGCAACTTTATACTCCTTCCCATCTTTTAAATAAAGGTAAGATTTGATTAAGCTTGACAGATATTTGAATTGAGGTATTATAAAATCTTCATTGAATTCTTCCCAATACCAAATAGATCTCCTTTGAACTGAAGATGCTAACTCTTCCAAAACACGAGAAGCACAGAAATCCATGAACTTGGTTAGTTCAAATTCTTGACCATATTTTTCATAGTAATCTGCGAGATAATCAAAGTCCTTTAATTCGAAATTTTCATAGTCTTTGTTAGGAATTTTCTCTTCGAGCCTATTCCACTCACTTATTTCCTGTTCAATTATGTCTATTATTTTTTGTTTCATTACAATTAAGCACAACATCCGTATCAGGGAAAAATAACATTCCCTTATTTATTAATGGGGATCAATCTAAAGGATTTCTGATTAATCTCATAGAGGTGTTAGCTATATGTATACCTCTGTGGTCTTGTTTGAGTTATGCCCCAGGAGCAACTGTATTTGGCACCATCTTCTAACAAGTGAGTAGCAACGCTATGCTGCAACATATGAGGGACTACATTTTTATATATTTTCGCTCTCTTTTGCCGCCTCTTTCACCACACTTACTTCTCTCGCTATGTCTTAGTCTTCAATATTGAAGCTAACATACGTCAAACTATAGCGCCAAGGTTAGTAGCCTGATAGGTTTTATTCTTGTATCAATGTCAGTTTTGTCTTTTTATTAGCGGTCATTACTGCTGTTGCTTCTAAACTCATTATTGCGTTGTAAGTAATCCATCTGCCTTTCTCAACAGAGAACTCAGCTATTCCCTGATGCGAGAACTTCATCATAGTTTCTTTTTTGCTGCCTTTTTTTCCAAATAATGATGGTGAATAAAAATCTCCCCTTACGTACTCTATTATGTTGTATTTTGTAACTGCCAATGTTTCTCCATCTACTTTTTTAAGGTCAGAGAGTGTAACTTCATTAATTTTATAAGCACTATCATATTTAAAATTTTGGTCATTGGCAATCAGGTTAATATCAAGTGACCATTTGTCCCCCACTTTTACGGTTCTTGTTGGAAGTTGGAAGAAAGTAGCAATAAGGTTTTTTTGATTATTCTTAACCCAAAAACTATGGATGTTTCCTGTTTCGTAAACTGAACCTCTAAGTACAACCCATTCATTTGAGGCCATCATTTCCCACAGGTCTGCTTCCTTATTGCTTGTAGAATCAGTTTCTTTTTGATTATTTTTTTGCCGAGTGCTCATGACTATGTCAACGATGCCATCTTTTTCGCTGGACAAGGTGGTGACATAGTCTAGGTCTTTGAAGGCGTTATTTAATTTATCAAAGAAGCTCATGCCTTTTTTTAAACCATTTGATGTGCTGTCAGATAAAGATTTGAATAATTCTGAAAAGTCTACTTCTATTGACGCTGTATCGATGTCACTCATCACAGTGGCATAGTGGAGTTTTTCTTTTTTATCGATTTTCCATCTTAAATCAACGGACCGATTTCTTTGACCAAATACAGCCGTAGTAGTAACTGCAAGTAGTAGTATTATACTTAGCTTCACTTTTCTATTGTTTAGAGTTTGCGTTTCCGGGTATCTGGCTGTACCGTGCTAACCAGAGTTTGAAAGGTTTACAATATGCCTATAATAAATTTATGTCGATCCTGACAGATGCATGCTGCTTTAAAAAAGCTCCAAATTCTTAAAAACCCTCCAGTATTCTTATTTCATTGATTAGGCATGAGGGTGCAAATTTAAGATCCAATAACCGATGATCGTTTCCATCAATTTTACCTGGGCTTGAGTTTCTATAGGTTGAATAAAAAAACCTTGTAGGTTATACTTATACGCCTCTTTTACGTGATTTTTCCCCGCAGATAGAGAGTAGAATACAAAAGGAATTGCTTTTTCTCTTAAGCCTGGGTGAGATTCTAATTTTTCTTTGAATTCAGATCCATTGCATGTAGCTAGTTGATATGAGCAAAGGATTAGAAAAATCTTGTCCTCTGTTTTTATCAGGTAATTCAAAGCCTGCTGCTCATCTTGAAAGAATTGAACTTCTATATCATAACAAGATTTAAGTATTACCTTATTCAATAATATGCCCTCATCTTCGCTATTATTAATCAAAACTATCTTCCCTTCTATTTTCATTTCAGTCATTTAAATGCTACCCAATGATTAAAGCATGCCTCTTCAATACACAAGTAAAGGTGAAACTATGGCAATTCATCCTTTCCAAAATAATTTAGGAATTTTATAAATCTTATAAATACATTTTCTTTCATTATTAATACAAAGTTATATTTCTGTATTCTTTTCCTGTTTTATTCGGATGTGAATCCTTTATCCTTTATGCCTGTAACTATAAACAGGACCTAATTATCCAAGATAAAGACCGTTTCATATAATTAGCACTATTTATTCTAGGCTGTCTTAATGAGAGACCTAACGAGTCTTATGAAGGCTTTCCTGTTTTATTCAATCAAATTTTCAATTTTGTTGTCGGTTAAGTTCTGAATGTTCTTTGTGATTTTTTCGATATCCCAATTCCACCATTTTATTTCTAAAAGATTGGTAATCATGTCTTCAGAAAACCTTTTTTTGATTTCTTTGGCAGGGTTTCCTCCAACAATGGTGTAGGGCTCCACATCTTTGGTTACTGTAGCGTTAGTAGCGATAATTGCTCCATCTCCAATATTTACTCCAGCCATAATTGTGGCATTGTAGCCAATCCAAACATCGTTACCGATATTGATGTCTCCTTTTTTAGGGTATGATTTTCCATCCATGGCATTTTCCCAGCCATTACCAAAAATGGCAAAAGGATAAGTGGTGAAAGAGTTGGTTAAATGATTGGCACCATTCATTATAAATTTCACGTCAGATGCAATCATGCAAAATTTACCAATAATGAGTTTGTCTCCTATAAAGTCAAAATGGTATTTTACGTTTTTCTCAAAATTTTCCACATTCTCAAAATCATCATAATAGGTATAATCCCCAACAATGATATTTGGGTTTTTGACAATGTTCTTTAAGAAGCAAAGTCTATCGTAATTTTCAAGAGGGAATTTTATATCGGCATTAGGACCATTCATATAGTATTTTCTTTTAGTTATGATCGGTGACATCAACCGCAATAACCTTCGTTATTGTTTTCAAAACTGCCACCAACCGATTTTTGCTTTAATAAGAGAGTTAATTGGTTATAAAATATTAAACTTTGCTGCTTATGGGAGGTAAAAGGTCTGCCGGGCTGATGGTATAGTTGAGCACCGGATAAACAAAATTCGGATTTTTATTTTCTTCACCTCTTAATTCGAAAAACGCTTTCTTCTGTGATTCATCAGCCAGTTTCAACCGAGAGCCATTGATAAGGTAGGGTGTTTCATCTTTGAACTGGATAAAAGTATTAGATTTTCTAAATGTAATACCTAGCCACCTGTTATCAGAAGTTAAAGGTTTCAATCCTTTTACCGGCTCCAATACTATTTTGTGAAGATACTTAGTGTTGGTAGTAACCGAGAATAAAACAACAGAGTTATGAGTTAGCTCAAATTCGAATTCTTCATCGGTATCCTTATCTTTCACTTTAAGTTTTCTAATGGATTGCTCAGTCAATTCCTCGGGTTTTTCATAACAAGAAAATAAAGCTATGTATGAGTTCTTATCTATATCAAGACATTGATCAGAATGGTATTTCATCTTTTTGTAATGTTGATTGTAGACTTCAATCAAGGCGTTATTAAAATTCAATGAGGCTAAATGATCGATCTCCTCAAAGTGGCTTTTGATTTTATCTGCCAGCATGCCGTGTTTGGCTGAAAAATGGTGGGCAGGCTTGTTAAAGCTTGTTGTGGTTCTTACTAGTGGAATCCCCTCCTTTTCTTCATATACCAAATGATTACACAATCTGCCTTTACCTGTTGGCTCAAATGAAACACTGTTCGAAAATTCTTCAAACAAATTTCTTTCTAAGTCAATGGTTATTTTATGAAATCCAATTTTCGTCATGGTCAATCTTTAATCCCTCATTCAGAAGATAGGTTTTTTATAATCGCCTGAGTTCATGCTAAACCTAATCTTTTTGTAGTCCACCATTTCTTCGGTCACATTCTCTTTAAGATAAGAGTTTCTTAAATCATTCATGGTTTCATCTGTCATCGGTTCTAATTTTAGCAGTTCCCCGCCTTCTTTAATATACACCTGATCATTGATATACTGAGCTTTAAGATTAGAACAACGTGCTACATACCCCATTCTGGTAGGTATTTTATCCATGTTTAATATAGACGGTCTTATTTCATGTGTATATAGCCTATTGGTAGAAAGTGGGATGATAAATGCTGAATTTGGATAGAGTGTTACACTAAATTCTTTTGCTAAAAGCTCACCCTCTACTGTATCTTTTAATTTGAACAGCAACCTTGTAAGCCCGCTTTTTTCTTTGTAAACCCAATCGTATTTATCTGTTTTTGAAGGTTCAAGGTGTTCAAATTGTGAATTATCATAAAACGTACAGAAGGCTATTAATCCTTCTTTAGGCATATCTTTTGTCTTGTCTGAATGAGCCTTGATTTTGGCTTTTGTTTCTTTGCCTCCCTCTGTTTTTTTGTTTTCATACACCTGAGCTAATACATGATTGAGTTCGGTTTCTTTTTCAAAAATGGTTTTAGCGGCCTTATTTAAAGCCGCCATTATTTTGAGATCTGTCTCGCGGAAGTTGTCTGTAGGGCCAGTTAGGTTGCTAGAGCAGCGTAAAAGATTGAAATGTAGAATTTCATCATTATCCTCCGTTTGTTCTTTGGTAATAGTAGTGAGGTATATCCCCTTTCTCAAAGCTTTGGATTGCTTGGTGGACTCAGTAAGCTCCTGAAAAACATGTTCTGATTGAATAATATTGAAATAATCGCTATCGCCAAATAGATTTTTGAAGTAGACCCCTGCATTGTGTACAATCAAAGGCACCTTACCAAGGTCTATTAGCTGAATATTATCTAACTGGTCATAATTACAAGAAAGCTCTTTTATCACATGGATTTCAAAGTCAAGGCTTTTTATTTTTGCTAAATCACCACAGACATATACCTCTAGGTAGTCTGAAGCTTTAATATTGAATAAATTACTTTCTAGAGTCCCACAAAAATTCTCTTTGAGGGTTTTCAGCTCCAAATCGTCTTCCTGATCAGAAGCCATCACAACAAGTGCATTTTTTGATCTGGTAATCTTATTCTCCATGTCCTTTTTGTTTTTGAATTGCACACACCCCAGTCGGCTACTATTTATTTGCCCAGAGGCTAAAGGCACTAAACTAGGGAATTAACCCTATCAGTACAATAACAAAGAGGCTCTAGTAACTGAACTTCTGTAGAAGCTAGAATATATTTTATAGTCTGAAACTCAAGAGGAAACCAGTGTCTTAGCCTGTAACGAAGATGCACAATTAGCAAGCAAAGCACACCATGTAGATCCTATAAGCTATATATACCAGCTAGTATGAGTTAATACATTAAAATCTATACGTTGCGGTTAATAAAGCATTTCTAGGAGCTCCGGGGAATAACCTAGTGTAGTTAAATGCCCCTAACCAATATGTTTTATTGAATACGTTGTTCAATTTAACCATCAGCTGAAGGTTAGAATCAGCAGGTTCATAGTAAATGGCGGCATCAAAGACCGTGTATGCTGGGATGGTAAAATCACGGGTATTAACAGGGAGTTTATCTCCGCTATACTTACCACCAAAACCTATTCCTAATCCTTTTAAAGAGGTATTATTGATGAAATCATAACGGCCCCAGAAGGCGGCGCTATGTTCAGGAGCGTTTTCTTTACGTTTACCGATAAGTTCGGGCTTATCACTTTTCATAATTTGCGCTCTAACATAGCTATATGAGGCATTTACACGTAAATTTGGTAATATATAACCAGCCATATCCCATTCTACACCTCTACTCCTATCGGCGCCTCGCTGTGTAAAACGATCAGGATCCTCTACTGACGGAACAAGAACATTTTTCTGATTAATTTCATATATTGCCATACTCATGGTAAGATCGTTATTAAAGAAATTGGTCTTGGCTCCTACTTCTTTCAAGTCACTAATAAGCGGATCGAACTGGGCAGCCGAATTAGGGGACCAGAAGAATGCTTCGGTATTAGGCATAATGTCAACAGTGTTAGACTGAGGTTGGTAGCCTTCCAGGTAAGTAGCATATACGTTGATGTTATCAGATGCCGCATAGCTCAGCCCTACTCTTGGTATAAAGGCCATGTTTTTAAAAGTCTTCTCGTCTTGCAGGTTGTAGCTGGTCATGTCTCTAAACCACTCATACCGGGCGTTTAATAGCGCGGTAAGCTTACCAAATTTTAATTGCTCTTGAATGTATATGGCGTCAGTAATAGATAAGTTAGCAGGTATAGCATACACGGAGTTAACGATATAAGCATTAGTGTATTTTATAGTGTTCTCCGGGTTTCTCAAATTAAAAGGGGAAACATTTGGTTTAGGCATTTGCACACCATTTACTTCTATCGTTTCAAAATCATTTGCCCTTGCAGGATCATAATTAATGGCTGCTGTGCCATCTTTTAATAAATAACCTCTCGCTGCATTTTGGCCTCCTCCGTTAGTTCTATGCCAGCGATGTAGGTCATAACCAGCCAGCAGCTTGTGATCTAGGCCTCCTGTTTTAAGGTTGACTTTTATGTATGCGTTTGCGTTATCAACATCCCAAAACTGCTGACGCTGAACAAATCTCATAGCTACCAAGTCATCAAGAGGGTTTCCTTCACTATCTACGGCAAACTTATTTTCTGTACGGTGCTCTTCTAAGTCCTCTTGCCACGTTTGTTTCATATAAGCAGCATTGAAGCTTACCTTGTCTGAAAATTTCTTGGAAAGACTCGTGGTCATGATCCATTGCTCAGATTTGAAGTAGTCGTTAGTCGCTCCCAAATTCAGACTGATAGGTGTACTGTTTAGATCAGTTAGGCCAGGTTCGGCCCCAAAGATAGGCTGGCCACGATCAAGGTTGCCTGTATTGTTGCTGTAGATCATTTCTACGTTAATGGCCGTACTCTCGTTAGGAATGTAGCTAATGGAAGGAGAGATGAGCAAGGCATTATTTCGAACCAGATCTCTAAAAGATTGCGCCTTCTGCACGGCAGCGTTCAGTCTGTAAAGTAACTTTTTATCATCATCAATAGGTCCTGTAAAGTCTAAGGTTCCTCTCATTGTGCTAAAACTACCAACACTCAGGCTAATCTCTTTTCTATCTTTAGTAAGCGGCTTTTTAGTAACCATATTGATGGTTCCTCCAGGGTCTACACTAGAAAATGTAACGGCTGCCGGCCCTTTTAGCACCTCAATCCTTTCTATATTAGAAGTGATGGGCTGAAGGAAAAAAAATTGTCTTGTACGCATGCCATTCAAAATTTGCCCTGACTCATTTTGGCTTATTCCTCTTATGTTGAAATCATTATAAAAACTAGAATTAGAAACCCCACTAACAGTTTTTACTGCATCAGCCACTTGAAAAGCCTGAGTGTCTTTGATAAGCTCCTTGGTAATAGGCGCTAAGGATTGTGGTAACTCTTTATTTTTGATCCCTGTCTTCGTGGCGGAGAATGAATAGTCACTGGTATAATTCTGCTGGACTCTACCTATAATCTCTACATTTTGTAACTCATAGCTTTTTTCCTTGAGTTGAATACTACCTAAATTATAAGTTTCATCACTGCTCACTTCCAAGGTTTGTTGATACGATTCATACCCTATATAGCTAAACTCTAATTGGTATATGCCTTCTTTTTTCAATGAGATGGTGAAATCTCCATCTTTATCAGTGGTAGTTCCTTTCAGCTTTCCTTCTTTTTTAAGAGAAACAGTTACTCCTGGTAAGGCCTCTCCTTCTGTGTCCTGAACGCTTCCCTCAACTTTGATTTGTGCATAAGAATGGGAAATGAACCCGATTAAAGCGAAAAAAAGTAAGTATTTTATTTTCATTTATCGAAATCTTTTAAGGATAGAATGGTGATCATACTATGACATTTCAAGCAGAGAAATTCTCATATTTCTGCTGATAATTCATTTATAGAAGCCCTTATTTATTTAGAAAATGAACATCTATAAAATATATTTCTAGAAGAAGATATGTAAATGTTATATATGATTTAGGACTAATAAATCCTAGAATCCACCCTTTATATTTTTTAGTCGGCAATGATAGCAATTTTTTGCGTACAAATATAACAATGTTGCATGTAGATGCTTTTATGCGTTGTTTTTTGGCTTGAAAGCTATATTTAAAACGGAAGGATGCATGATTATGAGGCTAATGATAAATAATGTGCTTTATAAATAGCTAACTGCTGCCCTATCATCAGGTGTGCTGTTAAATACTACCAAATGCCATCTATATGCGGCGTAGAATAATAGACTTCGATCTCATTACGATAACAATAGAGACACTGGTAGGTTAGTTAGGTACAGAGTTTATAAAGTTGAATTAGAAAAACTTAATATGTCAATAATTACTATTATTTTAAATATATTTTTACCACCGTTAGCTGTATTTATGAAGCATGGCCTTGGCAAAGCCTTTTTCATTAATGTTATACTAACACTGATAGCATGGCTACCAGGTGTAATCCATGCTTTTATAGTTAACGATTAATCAATTACTTTTAGGGGGTACTAATTGTACGCCCTTTAATATTTCTGATTCTAGTTTTTTACTAGTGTCTTCACTGTGCAATACAGACATATCTCCAGTAGTTTCTAGTACTACAGCATATACCTGAGACCTATTCAACACATTTGCTTCTCTTAATTTAGCATAAAGATCATCCTCAGTAACTCTTGTAGCTTTCAGGTTTTCATAGATAATACCTTGTCTATCCATCAGTAAAATAGGCTTATTGGTAATTAGTGTATCAAAAACATCACTTTTGATGCGTGTGCGGGCCACTATAAATTGTAGTGTTACCAATGTGGCCAAACCTACAACACCTTGTACCACACTCTCTTTATGCAATAACATAGTAGATGCTATTACACTTCCTATAGCTATAGTAATGGCAAAATCAAAGCTGCTCATTTTTGCAAAAGTTCGTAAACCGTTTAGTCTAGTAATTAATATTACAACTATGTAAATGAGTATAGTAGAAAATAAAGTGATGAGGATCTTATCCATGTCGGCATATAGCCAGTCAAGGTCTTGTAGCATAGGTATAGGTTTTTAAGTATTAAAATTGAGATTTGGTAGATTTGAAATTTATAATCCTCAAGAAATATGATCTTTACAGTGGTTTGTGAAGAGAAAAAAATCAGGAGATTTAGAATCTCCTGATGATCTTTTGATAGTTAATTGCTAGAGTGAAAGAATATTAGATAGTAACTCTTCCTCCTGTAACTGGTACGGTAGCACCACTGATATAGCTACCATCATTTGAGGCTAACAGTACGTATACAGCAGCCAACTCAGCAGGCTGCCCGGGCCTTTCCAGCGGAGTATTTTTCCCGAAATTCTTTACTTTTTCTTCAGGCATAGTGGCGGGGATTAACGGAGTCCATATAGGTCCTGGTGCTACACAATTAACCCTTATTCCTTTACTTCCTAGTATTTGAGCTAAGTTGGCCGTAAAGTTTTGTATAGCTCCCTTGGTAGTGGCATATGCTAATAAAACAGGGGTGGGATTATAAGCATTTACTGAAGTAGTGTTTATTATACTGCTGCCCGCTTGCATGTAGGGTTCTGCCATTTTGCAAAGATAGAACATACTATGAATGTTAGTTTTAAAAGTATAGTCCCATTCTTCTGATGGAATATCCTGTAACGATTCTCTTGCCATTTGAAAAGCAGCGTTATTGACCAATACATCTATACGTCCACCTAGTTGATCTACTGCAGTATCAATAATATGTTTACAGTGCTCTTCCTCACTAATGTCTCCCTTAATTAAAATAGCTTTTCTACCAGCCTCTTTGATATAATTGGCAGTTTCTTTGGCATCCTCCTCTTCTTCCAAATAAGAGAGGACTATATCTGCACCTTCGCGGGCATAAGCAATGGCTACGGCTCTGCCTATGCCTGAATCTCCTCCGGTAATGATTATTTTCTTATCAGTAAGCTTGCCAGATCCTTGATATGAGTCTTCACCATGATCAGGCTTAATATCCATTTCTGTAGTTTCACCTGGCTCCGACTGCATGTGCTCATCATGAGGTGGAGTTTTATACAAGGTTTTAGGGTCTTTTAATTCGTTAGTCATAGCAAAAATTTTAGGTTTATAATATGATTATCCATAAACAGTGTAAATTGTATGCCAATGATGACTATGAGTTACTTACTTCAATAATTACCCAATTAACAGTGATTAATATCTCATACTATTTTAACCATATGCCATCGACCATATTTACAGTGAGAATAAGCAACAGAGTATGTTGTTGATATTCTACATTGATCTTATTTAATATCAATTAAATCTAGTTTTATCTATCAGTAATAAAAACTGGAACAAGTGCTTGTGTCCATAAAAAGTTTAAAACCCTTAAGTTATTCCTTTTGCAATCCCTTACTACTATTTTGCGATAGTAACGTCTTTAAAATAGATGGCATTACCACCACCTGGTGCCAAATGTATATTAAGCTCACTTTCTGAATCAACAAGCTCTTTACGCACACGATAAGACTCTTTGTTCTTTAAAAAATGGGAACCTTCAGCGTCTTCATAAATGGTGGCCTCGTAGTTTTTCCCGTTTGGCAAAAAGCTCAGATCTAATGTAATCGAACGGGCCTTTCTATTAGTGAGCGAACCCACAAACCAATTGTTACCGGATTTACGAGCAACACTTACAAACTCATCCAATTCAGCACCCAGTACTTTAAAGCTATCAAACTGAGCCGGCATATGGCGAACGCATTCGAATAAGTCATCTTTTTTCCTATACGCTTCCGGGCTATCTGGCAGTACCATCCAGCCAGAGTAATTGGTTATCAGTTTGGCTACTTCTGCCACTACTGTACCGGGAATTTCTTCAAATACTCTCACTCGGGAATGGGCATTGTTGAGATCGAACCATCCATTGGTAGCATCTATAGGTCCGGCTATCATATTAATTAAAACCTGATTAACAGCGGTCTCTGGAAAGTACGATCTCATAGCATCAGCTTGTGCATGACAAAATTCTTTAGTAACTAGGTTGGGATAGGTTCTGCGGTCACCACTTGGTGGAATAGGATAATCATGAAAGTTGACCATTAGCTTATATTTAGCGCATAATTCAACCACTCTCCTGGTCTGTTTTACCTTATCTTCCTGACTACCGGTCATAAAACCGTATTTCACGCCAATGGCTCCCCAATCTGAAAATTGTTTAAGCACCCTTTCCAGTCCAAACTTTTTGGCGCCTACATCATTTAAATATAGGATGATACCGACCTGTTTTGACAAGGCGTATTCCATGCACTCTTCAATATTAATCCCTTCCCGGGCAGAGGTTGGGTCGGAGTTTTCGTTAAATTCTTCTCCATACCAGTCCGCATCGATGAGTAAATACTGAATATTATTTTCAGAGGCAAAATCGATGAGTCTTTTATGCGACTCCGTATTCAGAGCATATTCATAGCCATCGGGTGCCTTATATCCCCACACACGCCAGTCCCAGAGTGATTTTCCGGGCTTGACCCATGAGGGGTCTTCTATTTTACAGGGTTCATTTAAGTTGACCAGCAAGTCAGATTCTACCAAATCACCTGCTTCATCCCCTAGCATAAAGGCCCTCCAGGAGGTTTTGAAGGACGTGTTTCGTTTGGAATAATCGATGTTAAATGAGAATGAATGATCGATTGTAGTGGCATTTACGGTAAAAGGCGCGAATTCTAAGATTTCAGCCTCATGAATAGCTATAAAATTTTTCTTACTAAACTGTAATACCACTGGAGGGATTACGTTTTCGAATTCCTTTTCCGATCTTGTTATTGGGCCAAGGTTATGATGCTCACCATTGGTGGCCCAATAAGTGAAATCTTGGTTGAAATTTATATTAGTTAATTCTTTGTTAATCAGCAAGCTATCACTAGCGGCTTTTGTAGTTAAACTGTACCTGTAAGCAAAGCCATCATCATAAAGTCTAAAGATAATAGTATAGAATTTTTGCGGATTATTCACTGTTTCCACCTTAATGCTATATTCATTATAATGGTTGCGAACAGTTGGCTGCTTCCCATTTATAGTGGTCCAGGTTTCGTCAAATTGCTTTTCAGAAAAGTCTGAAAGAGAAACGTTTTCTGTGAATTTTGTATCCATAACCTGCAAACCCAGCGCAGACGGGTTAACAAGCGTGTCACCTTTATAGATTAAGCTAAAGCTACATCTATTATTTAAGTTTGAAACGTAAATACCAAGGTCTTTATCAGGAGATAAAAGCTGGAAAGTATCCTTTTGTGAACACGATATTAAAGTGAATAGTAAAAATAAAAGGGTATAAATTTTAAACTTCATGTTTCTTTCCAAAACGGTGTTAGCTATACTGTAAAAAGTGACAACTGTTTAAGGCAGGCAAACAGATTCTCATTTATAATATGTAATATGGGGATGAATCTAAAGGATTTTTGTTTCATTTCATAGAATGGCGTCAATTGATAAATTTCGGAAAATAGCGCAATTGAGAATCACTCCACTATTAAAAGTTAAACACTAGCGAATATAGTCCCTGGTTAATACACCAAGTTAGGACTCATATTGATATTCATATCTTCTGGCCGAGATAGAACTAATGATTAAAACAGAAATATGTAAGCTGTAGCCATAGGGTTAGCTGAATCAAATTCTGGATGTAAAATATTCATTATCAACCTTTTTTAGCTACCAGAGCCCTCATTAGTAGTCATCATTCTCCAGCAGCAAATCGAATCAGGGTAAGATAAGTTCAAGAGAAATTAGCTTTTTTACTTTTTAAAGGCGTTATATATTTCTATCTTATATTAATAAAATTATACACAACCTAACCCCTGAAAGCATGAAAATCTCTACAGGCGTATTTACTTCTCGTTTATTTACTGTTATTCTATTGATTCTCTTATCCTTACCATTGCAATATGTATTAGCACATGGTACGGTCACCTCTCCTCCTAGTCGGGTGTGGATTTGCTATCAAGAAGATCCGCAAAGTCCAGATTCACCCGCTTGTATTGCTTCTATTGAAGAATATGGCACTCAGGCCTTTTACGATTGGAATGAAGTAGCCAGAATGGATGCCAATGGCATGCACCGACAAATCATCCCTGATGGTCAGCTAGCCAGTGCTGGTAGACCCGATAAATATGGAGGGCTCGATCAAGTTCGGGATGACTGGATTGCGACACCTGTTTCTCCAGGACCATTTACTGTCACTTGGACCAACTCTGCACCACATGAAACGCTCTATTACGAGGTTTATATCACCAAGGCAGACTGGACTCCGGATCAGCCACTGACATGGAATAGTCTGGAGCTTCTGGTACGTACTGGCCCCAGAAGTGCTTCTCCTATAGATAATATAGATGTAATGCTACCAGTGAGAACGGGTAAACATGTCATCTATTCCATTTGGCAACGATCGTTAAGCGCAGAAGCTTTTTATTCTACCAGTGACGTAGATTTTGGCACGGATACCGGTACTAACCTGCCTCCAGTTCCTTCATTTGACAGTGACAACGGCCGCTGCGGTGGGTCTGAAGTAGACTTTGATGCTTCGGAAACATATGATCCTAATGGTGATGCATTGACTTACACTTGGGACTTTGGTGATGGCAGCACGGGCAGTGGTGTGAGAGTTTCACATATTTATAGTGATCTGGATCTTGCTAACGTTACCCTAACAGTAAGCGATGGCGAATTAAGCAGCGAAGTCTCAGCAACCATCAATCTTGAGGAAGATCCTGATTGTAATGCAAACAATTGTACTTTTGGAGCACCTTTAGATAGTCCTTTACCTGCTGTAAACAGGTCTTATGAACACGTATATGTGCTGGGAGAAGGAGGACCCAATCTTGATAATATATCCGTTTTCATGATCAACTGGTCAATGCTTAATAATGGATTATATCAGTTCTCATTCAACACTAATAACGGATCGCCGAGCTGGTACGTAGACTTACTCCCTGTAACTAATCAAAGCTTTAATACAGAAGAACCTCAAGTAACCATCACTGATTCTGGGATTGAAGGCCTAGATGGCTCCTATTACGCCATAATGGATGGGGCTAACTTTGTACTCGTTTCGACTGATCAGGCACATACAATTTACTTCAGCAACTCATCAGATACGCCAAGTTGTGATGATGGTTCTTCTAGTGCCAGAAGCACTAACAGTTTCAATGACCTGACTAAAAACATTACTACTTGTGGAAATCAATCGGCTTTTGATGTGGAGACCTCAGGCGTATTAAAGTATGAAATGTACCCGAACCCCGCTTCTACTTCGGTAGCGATCAGAGCGAATAAGAACCTTATAGGCAGTGTTATTAATATCACTGATATTTCGGGTAACTGCGTCAAATCTCTTACCATTCAGGAAAATACACTGAATGAGGTAATGGACGTTTCTGATATGAAAAAAGGTATTTACTTCATAAAAATTATGAGCCCTAATACAGCTACCAGATCACTCAAGCTGCTTGTTAAATAGCACCTAGTCAGCTCATAGATAATATTAATTTGGCTGAACCAAAACCACCTTCTATGTCAATATAGAAGGTGGTTTTTCTTTATCTTGAATTACAATTTCAGTAAAAGAAAAGTAATTTGAAGCTGAGAGATTGCACTGTTTCCGCTTTAAATTTGTTTTACTTCAATTAGAATTGAGCCACCTACTTGACACTTAGGCTGGGTCACATCTTCCGAGGCATTTGCAATGCTAGGTTAATACCCAAACTTAAAAATAACCGGATAACTGAAAGGCAAAAAAGCCAAGACAAATCCTGAAAATCTTAAAATTCATGGAAGAAGACCGTAAGCATATCGTATAGGCATGCTTTGAAAACAGCGCGACAACATAAGTACAGACTCAGACATTTGTCCCTTTATTTAAAGGGAATACCTTTCTATTTTACGATAGTCACCCGGATATAAGAAGTCTGACAGGCGCAGAGGATTTTTCTAATATTTAGCTACATTTTGATGGAACTCACTTAATAATTGATAAACAGCTTCACTATTACCCTCCCTATCTCTTCTACACCAAAAAGAATAAGTATAAAAAATCATATGATCAACATCTATATAATTACTAGAAGAAGTTGCGTAGCTTTCATCCGATAAAATACTCATTACTTCTTCACTAACCAATAACTCATTGGCTATGCGTCTGCATTCCTTCCAGTGCTCATAACTTTCGGATTCTTCCGAATTATCATATAACATCTGTTTCAAATGAAAGAAATGAGAGTTACTTTCTTCACCCATTTCTATTTCATTATAAGCCGTCAGTAAAGCGCTTACCATTAACGACATTCCCGAATCTTCATAAATCGTATTGTCCTCAAATACGGCATAAATACTCTGTTTGACATCTTCTGTTAAAAACGCATTGATGTATGCTGTATTACGGTCAATGTTATTCCATAATATACGCATCACTCCTAATTCGTTGTTGGCGCTGAAACGTTCATAATCAGGACCTTTGTAAAAATACCAACGATCTCCCATGAAAATGGTTATTGCATTTTTTTCACGCAACTTCATTAAGTCTACAATTGTTTTACATAACTTTCCTTTATCAGCGAAGAAGTCAAATCCCCTGAAAAGTTCAATCACAGAATTTTTATTGACGGTTTCCTCATAGAGCTCATTGTGCAACAGTTCTAATAATTCACTATGACGCTTTAATTTTGCAGTCAATTCCGTGATGGTAGAATCTTTTTCGTTTAATTGATTTATATATTCTGTTTTTTCTTTTTCTACTGTTTCTTTGTCAGCAACAATTATTTTATCACAGGAGGAAAGGATAATCAAAGTCGCAAAGGATACTATCGTTAAACTTCTTCTGAACGTTATCAGTTTCTTCATATTAGAATACTTCATTATTAAAAAATACAAACTATATTACAAGAATTAAAAAATACAAACTATGTTACAAGATAGAGCCCATCAGAACGCAATCATGAAACAGTAACAATCACAAGTTTTTTATTATTTGCAGTTTCAAAAGGAGTTTGAAAATGCTTACCAAAAACTAGTTACTAGAAAATATGCAGCAAAAGCACAGTGTTATAATTAGCTTCATCAGATATAAATAGTGTTTTGCTACTAAAACGTCTAAGCAACAAACTTGTAAAAGTAAAAAGTAAAAATTTAAAATATATTTATTATAATAATTAAGAAATAAATCTTGAAATATACATTTATTTAATCTTTAAGATTAAATCTAATTTTACTCACCTGAGACTTTTAAAACCGTTCTCCTCACAAATCCTCTACCACCCCCTATTCTTTTGCGTTCTTTCTGTTGTGCTTCTGTAAATTCAGGGGTAGGAATACTACTTGGGTATAAGGGTTTAGGAAAACCTGCCGCTTTTCGCCGCTCGAAGTCTTGCTCCCGGTAAGGATCAAAGGCCTTCCCGGGAGGTAAAGGCCTGTTCTTATCCATATACCATACTATAAAATTCCAATAGTCTTCAGTTTCAAGAGTAGTTAATTCAATTACCCGTCCTGGCTTTATTTCTGGTTTAGTTATAAAATACAAAGTGGTATAAAAACTACTGGCATATACCGTTTTCTCAAAACCGAAGCCATCAGCAAAAG
>NZ_JAESIY010000016.1 GCF_016757215.1 Fulvivirga sediminis | reverse complement strand
ATGTGATATAATGACCTAAAAACTCTTTCATGCTCGATCGCAAAAATAGATCAGTACAATAATTAACGGACAAACTAAAACCAGAATGCTCTTCTTTTGCTCGTAAGGTAAGATCAAACTGGGATGTGATCTCTTCGAGTTCTTTTAATTCTCCAATCTGATTTTTATCTGATTCTGGATAATTGGCCAATGAAAACATGATATTAAACAACACCATGGATGTTGCTTCTCTATCATTTTTCAAATGTTCCACAATCTTAATCAAAGGAACATCCTGGTGTTCAAAAACATCAAATATATGCTCCGTGACACCTTTTAGCCATTCGTTAAACGGCAGATCGTTTTTAATCTCATTTCTGAGGACAAGGGTATTGGTAAAAAACCCGATTAGAGGCTCTGTCTCAGGAAGGTTACGATTAGCAATAGGCGATCCAAGTATGATATCCTCCTTTCGCGTATATCTACCCATCAGCAAGTTGAACGCTGACAGTAAAAGAATGTACAAAGATGTATTTTCTTTCGAAGCCAGGTCTTTTAAATCTGCTGCAAGCTGATCTGAGATATAATGCTCAAATGAATCACCATTTCCAGATAAAATCTGAGGTCTGTTGAAATCTCCCAGCAGGCTGGTTGTTTCTACATTCTTCAACTCATTTTCCCAAAAACTAAGGTGTTGCTTTAAAGAATCTTCTTTTAAGCGGCTCTTATCCCATACTGCATAATCAGGATATTCAATCTGCAGAGGCTTGAGTTCAGTGTTACTGTTCTCATGTATTTTGAAATATAACTGACTTAATTCATTACCAAAAATGGCTGTAGACCATCCATCGAAAATAATATGATGGACAACTACAAGCAAAATATGTCGATCTGAATATTCAACTAAATTAGCTCGAATAAGCGGCCCCTGGGATAAATCAAATGCTTTTTGTAGTTGTTCCTTTAAAAGTTTATTGAAACTCTCTTCGGAGAATTCTCCTGCTGCAGTTTCATCAAAACACCATCGCCCCTGCTTCTGTATATGTTGATGAGGAATTCCTCCTTTTTCTTTGAAAATCGTTCTTAATGGCTCATGTCTATTAATAAGTTCACTATATGCTTTCTGCAAGTTATCCTTATCGATGTCACCTGTTATTTCAATAGAAAATGGAATGTGGTAGGCCTGCCCTCCGTCTATCTGATCAATAAACCATAAGGCTTCCTGTGAGCTGGACAGCGGTATCCTTTCCAGCTCTGCCCGATTAACCTTTTTAATAGTTAATCCCTTTTTTACTGACTTAGCCACAGCCATATCCTTCTTTAAAAAAGATTTTAATTCTTCTTTACCAGCCTTGATTTTAGCCAGTAACTCAGGGCTAAGTTGTGTACCCTTCGGCACATTCACTTTTAGCTCACCTTCTTCGTTCAAGAAGAGTGATATTCCATTTTCGTGAGCTTCCTCTATAATATTTAGTGCATCCATTTTATTGGAACTTATATAAAAACTTTATCGTGATTAGTCGTTCGGTTAAATCTCAAATGATTCATACTCATCTTCATCTTCCTCTTCTTTGGCAGCGAATACGTCAATATATCCTGCCAATTCTTCGATAGTTGGATGGTCAAAGATGGACTTAACAGTAAGAGGCACATCAAATACTTCCTTAACTGCACTTACCACACGAATGGCCATCAATGAATGTCCTCCCATTTCAAAGAAATTGGCATCAACGCTCAGTTCTTCATTAGATATTCCTAGAAGATCCGACCATATATGAACCAGCTTATTTTCAACATCATTAGCGGGAGCCTTACGCTCTTGCCTGAAATCAGGCTTTGGCAATTTCGCCTTATCGACCTTTCCGCTTGCCGACACCGGTAATTTGTCTACCATGATAAGCTTTGATGGAATCATATAATTAGGTAATTGTGACTTTAAATACTCTTTAGCTTTTGTCTCATCATATAATTCAGAAGCAGCCAGATACGCTACCAAAATTTTATTGCCATGGTCATTATCATGAACTACTACGACAGATTCACTTACTCCATTAAGCTTATTTAGTATCGACTCTATCTCCCCAAGCTCGATTCTATAACCTCTTATTTTAACCTGATCATCTATTCTTCCGAGGAAAGAAATATTTCCATCAGGCAGCCATTTGGCAAGATCACCAGTCTTATACATTTTACCGGGCTGCGCATCTAATATATTTGGAACAAATTTGGCATCTGTTATCATTTTATCTCCAAAATATCCTATTGCCAAGCATACTCCGGAAATGTACATCTCTCCTGGAACTCCTACTGGCACAACCTGCTTATTCTGATCTAGAATATAGATTTTGGTATTACTAATTGGCGTTCCGATAGGTATGATTTCCTTTTCACCTTCTACAGGATAGTACACACAACCAATGCTCGCCTCTGTTGGCCCATACAAATTGGTGATTTTTATTCCGGGATATTTTTGAATAAAGAAATTGGTTGTCTCTGCGGTTATTGCCTCTCCTCCAATGACAATGTCTCGAAGGTCAAACGGATCAAAAGAAGCTTTACCCATCCTCATTTGTCTTACCATTTCATTGAATAACGAAGGCACTAAATCAGTCATGGTTATGCCATATTCTTCGATAAGATCGCTGAAGTATTTCAAATCAAAAACCCTCTCTTCAGATGGAATAACAGTTTGTCCTCCATTGATTAAAGGCCACAATAACTGCCAGATAGCACTATCAAAGATATGCTTTGTTGTACGCAGGACAGATTGAGCCGATGCTTTACCGAAATGGTCATTCATCCACATCAATCGATTATAGACCCCTTCATGTGGCACAACTACAGCCTTTGGCATACCTGTAGTACCAGAAGTATGAAATACATAAATCGGGAGTTTCGGATTTGGTTTGTCGGTAAAATTAGCTGTAGTTTCCTGAAGCAAGTGAGCCTCTACAATATGAAATTCTTCCCCAATAGCTAAACCACTTTCATCAATCCCTACATTATTCACAAGGCTAACCGGTGCATTGAGTTTATCTATGGCATTTTTGATCCTTGCCTCTGGCCAATAAATACTGAGCGGAGCAGGCGCAGCTTTTAGCTTCCATATAGCAATAACAGATATCAGAAAATCAATGCCCCTGGACATAACTACAGGTATGATATCACCTGATTTGATCACATACTTCTCACTCAAAAGGAGTGCAAGTGTATTGGCTCTTCCATTCAACTCCCTATATGTAAGGACTCTATCTTCGTGATGCACCGCATTGGCATTTGGTGTTTCAGCCACCTGCTTCTCAAATAGGTCAAGAATAGTAATATTTTCAGGATATAATTTTTCAGTCTGATTAAAATCATTAACCACACGCTTATATTCATATTCATCCACCAAGCTTATATCTCCAATGAGAATATCAGGATTATCAGCGACTTGCTTTATGATTTGTTGAAAGCCCTTAGCATAGCGTTGGATAGTGGCTTCATCAAAGAGATCTCCTGAATACTCAATATTAAAGAGAAGTTTGTCTTTCCCTTCATATCCTGTAAGACTCAAATCAAATTTGTTATGTCCCAATTTGCGCTCCTGCCTTTTGAGTGCAAGTCCAGGTATCTCTATAGCCGCTCCTCCAAAATTTTGAAGTGAGAACATTACATCGAACAGCGGGTGTCTGTTACTTTCTCTTCGTACTTTCAGGTCATTCAATAATTCTTCAAAAGGATACTGTTGATTTTCAAAGGCTTGAAGTGAAACCTGCTTGACATTTTGAACAAACTCTTTGAAGGTCATCTCATGATCAAAGCGGCTGCGAATAGGTAAAGTATTGACGAACATTCCTACCAGTCCCTCGACGTCATGATGTGGCCTGCCTGCTGTAGGAGTACCTACAACTACATCCGTGGTTCTGGCTAATTTACCTAATAATAGGTTATATGCTGAAAAAAGAAACATGAATGATGTAACATGCTGATCTTCATTAAAAGCTGCTATTCGTTTCTGTAAGTGAGACTCAAACTCAAAACTAACTTTCCCTCCAGGCTTCTGCTTATCGACTGGTCTTTTATAGTCAGCTGGCAAATCCAATACTGGGAGTTCACCATCATATTGGCTCATCCAAAATGATTTTTGTTCAATCCAGCTCTTAGCTGTCGTCTGCTCTTTTTGCCATACGGCAAAATCTTTATACTGAATGGATGGTTTTTCCAAAGACTCGTCTGCATATAGCGCTGCAAACTCCTGAAGTAATATACCTTGCGAAATACCATCTGTAGCTATATGATGAATATCCACCAATAGATAATGTAATCCTGTGTCAACCTTAAGAAGTTTTACCCTCAATAATGGAGCTTTTGTAAGGTCAAATGGTGTGCAAAAATTTTCAAAATAAGTATCAAGCTCGTGCTCTGCAATCTCAGCAAACTCAACAGCAAAGTTTATATTATTGACCTTTTGATACACCTGATCCCCTTCATGAACAAATGATGTCCGCAGGATCTCATGCCTGTCGACGAGATCAGAAAATGCCTTTGATAGCCTGTCTTTGTCAACATCGCCCTCCACCTTTACAAACTGGGGGAGATTATAGCCCAAAGAGCCTTTGTCGTAATTCCATAAGAAATACAACCTATTTTGTGCTGCACTTACCGGATACTTTGCTGCTAGTTTGGCTTTTGGAATAATATTTTCCCTGGCAGATCCTAGCGCATCTTCAATAAACTCGCCTAACTGTCTCAGTGATGACGTCTTAAAAAATTCAGTGATCAATACATCAACTGAAAATTCCTTCTTAATCCAATTAATCATGGTCAGAGCTTTCAGAGAATCCCCTCCCAGTTCGAAAAAGTCATCTAAAGGCTTAATTCCTTCTTTGCCAAAGAACTTTTCCCACAATGAAGTTAGCCTGTCTTCTACTGACAACGACTGGTTGATGTTTTCTTTAAGGTTGTCTATTTCCTCCGCATCACTGATTAGCTCCTCTTCTAATTGCTGGTCTGACGTCAGGGTATTTCTAGATATAATAACATGAGATTCATGACTCTTCAGTATATTCTTGAACAGTGTATATCCTTCTTTATTACTTACGCTATTAGCACCTACTAATCCGTTTCCTGCTTTAACAGCCATACCTGACTCGGCCCAGGCATTCCAACCTATACTTTTTATAAACGGATATTTATAAGACAAGGCATCTAAAAACAAATTGACTGATACATACGCCACTTCACCGACTGGTGCTTTAAACGCCGCCGCAGAGCTACAATTAATAAAAAAGTCTAATTGGTCATGTACGATCTCTTCCAAGAGATTAAGCGCACCGTAGACCTTAGTAGCCAGCAAGGAGTTGTCAGTGTCCATATCACGAGTTTGGATTATTCCTCCCCTATCTATAGTTCCTGCAGCATGAATAATACCATTGAGTTGACCTATTTCTTTGATCGTTTTCTTCAAGGTCGGATAAGCTTTTTTATCCGCTACATCCATAGCTAAATAATGGACATGTCCTCCGGCGTTTTCAACCTCAGAGATTCTCTTAATAGTCTCATGATTACTTTGTGCCCACTGCTCGCGATCAGGGAGCTGACTACGACCAATAAGTATGAAATGAGCATCATTTATCTCCTCAGCCATCTGCTGCGCAAGTGCTAGACCTATACCTCCGGCACCTCCCGTGATAAGATATACCCCATGATCTTTGAATGTAGGAATACCACCTTTGGGTCTAAGGGTAATGGATTTAACACCATGAGTAAATCTTATCCCTTTTCTGTATGCCGCTATTTCTCCGGCTGAGATAGGCTCACTTAGAGCGGTAGACAACCAATCTGGATCATCAGTATGAAAATCCAACTGCATAACGCCAATATTGGCATACTCCTTATTAACTACCTTGGCTACGCCTGTTGCTAATGATTGGAAAGGATTGATATTATCATCTGGCAGTACCTTGTGACCATCAAAGGTTATCATCAGGAGGTCTATAATAGATGATGAGGAGCGCCCTCCTAATGCTCTGACCAAGTTGAGTAATCCATAATAACAAACGTCGACTTTAGACTTAGTATCTTTCTTGTTTTCGTCGTTCAATGCATATACTATTCGTACATCTTCAAGTCCCAGTTCTTCAAATAACTGCACAAAATGAACTGGATTGGTAGCATCTATCTCGAAACTCTTATCTCCAATTCTTTGATACTGAGTGCCTGGTTTCACAGAATATATGTCCTCCCCAGTCTCTAGCTGCGAATCTCTACTAAATACGATTACTGGTCTGTTAGCAACTATACTTTCCGAATTTTTAGCCTCAACTTCCCAAGTCAGTTTGTGCGTCCACTCCGCAGGATTTTCAGATGCGCCACCACCTTTCACAATAAGGTCTGAAATCATCTTGTACGAATCTACGTACAACGGATATTTAACTTTGTCAAAAGCATAGGTAGGTAGGTTAGTACGATTACGCTTTTCATCTTCATAGAAGTTGTCATAGTCTGGTCTAAGGCCTGTACTCCATAGTTTTCCAACAGTTTGTAGCAAGAATCTATTATCATCAGCAATCTGATCCGGTTTACTGATTGTGCTGAACACTTGGTGATCATCTGCCTTTAAATGATGTGATCTGACAAAGGTGGATAAGGTATCACCAGGCCCTATTTCAATACAAGCCAGTGAGTTTTCTGCTAAAAGACTTTCCAAAGCCCCAGAGAACTTTACCTCATTTACAATCTGATCCTTCCAATATTCAGCCTGCTGCATTTCGCCATTAACAGGCTTACCCGTCATAGTTGATATAATCGGAATACTATGATTATGAAAAGACACTTCTTCCAGCGACTTTTGGAATGACTCCAATACTGGTTTCATCATATATGAATGAAAGGCATGTGATGTATGAAGTAACCTAGAATGTATTCCATTTTCCTCAAATTGCACCCTAAGTTGTTCGATAGCATCATCACTTCCTGAGACCACGGAATGAGCCGAGCTATTGGATGCTGCTAATGAGATATCCTTTCTGCCGGCTATCCAGTTTTTCAATTCTTCCCTGCCCAAAGCAACACTTAACATCTGTCCCTTTTCCTGCTCCTGCATTAATTGTCCTCTGACGGCAACTAGCTTCAAGGCATCTTTTAGCTCCAGTATTCCTGAAATACATGCGGCTGCGTACTCTCCTATGCTATGACCGATCAACACATCAGGTTTATACCCCCAATGCATCAATTGTTTGGTAAGCGAATACTGGATAATGAATAACAATGGTTGGCTATTCACAGTCTGGTTAACCTCTTCAGGCGAAGACTGTAGTATTTCATAAAAATCTTTACCAGTGAGTTTTTTCGCCAACTCGAAACACTGCGTGGCATGCTCTCTGAAAATCTTCTCCTGCATCAGTTGCATACCCATGTTCTGATATTGACTTCCCTGTCCAGTAAACATGAAAGCCAGTTTCTTGTCTGACTTTGAAGATTTAGTTGTTTTGAGATCGGCAGGTATTCTAAGTTTTGTAATCGCCTCTCTTATGGAATCTACCACCAGAGTTTTGCGATATGAAAACTCTGACCTACCGACTTGGAGTGTATATGCCGCATCCGCTAAGCTAGTCTCAGGGTACTGCAGTAAATAATTTTTAAAACTGGTCATACCAGCATCAAGTGCTGATTCTGACTTAGCCGAAAACTGAAGTAATTGAAGGTTTCTTGATGGCACTTGAGCCTGGTCTTCCCTGACCGGAGCTTCCTCTAATATCATATGTACATTAGTACCACCAATACCAAATGAACTTACTCCTGCTCTCAGAGGATGTTGTCCTCTCTCCCATTTCTTAAAGGAATCATTCACATAAAATGGAGAATTCTTAAAATTAATTTTGGGATTAGGCTTTTCAAAATTAAGTGATGGTGGTATTTCTCCATGCTTAAGAGCTAATATGGTCTTGATTATGCCTGCCACTCCTGATGCTGTAACCAAGTGACCTATATTTGTTTTCACAGACCCGATAGCACAGTAAGGTGTCTTACTTTCTCCATACACCCGATTGAGTGCATCTATTTCAATCACATCTCCCAGGCCAGTTCCTGTACCATGAGTTTCAATATAGGATACACTCTCCTTTGGAACTTTTGCCATTTTAAGGGCTTTCATAATGGCCTCTTGCTGCCCTTCTGTACTTGGTGCAGTATAAGACACTTTTTGAGCTCCATCATTGTTAATCCCACTTCCCTTAATAACGGCATGGATGGTATCTCCATCTTTAATCGCATCGTCCAAGCGCTTTAGAAGCAACACGCCGACACCCTCTCCTGCTACTGTTCCGCTGGCATTGTGATCGAATGCACGACAATGACCATCTGCGGAATAGATCATACCTTCCTGATAATGGTAGCCACGATCAGGATAATTGGTAATAAATGCACCCCCGGACAGACTCATCTTGCATTCTCTTAATAACAAGCTCATGCAAGCTCTCTGGATCGCTACCAATGAGGTAGAACAAGTGGTATTAATATAAAGCGAAGGCCCTTTAAGGTCAAGCTTATAGGAAACGCGAGTACTCAAGTATGATATGTTGCGCAGTTGAGAGGCTGTTACCTCTTCTACCTCACCTTCTGTATTAGAAAGAATAGATGCATTTTCCCAATTGTTATTTGGCCCTCCACCCGCAAAAAGTCCAATTTTATCCTGATAGTCATTCAGGTCATAGGCAGCATCTTCTATTGCCTTCCAGCAATGCTGGTAGAAGAGTCTCAGCTGTGGATCCATGAGCTTGGCTTCAGCAGCCCTATAGCCAAAGAACTCTGAGTCAAAATATTCAGCTCCTGACAATTCCCCCCTTGCTGCTACATACTTTGGATTATCAATGACATCTTTAGGCACACCAGCGGCCAACAATTCTTCCTTGGAAAACCGCTTTATACTCTCCTTTCCACCCTTTAGGTTTTGCCAAAATTCTAATACATCATTCGCTCCAGGAAATTGACAGGACATCCCAACAACCGCAATCTCCATTCCATTATATTTTTGCATGCTATATTTAAGTGCTTAGATTAATTCAATAAATTCATAATGTCTGATAGCCCTTCCACTTCTTCATCTGTGGTTTGGTCAACTTTGCTCTCACCATTCACTCCTTTTATCAGATTAGCCATACCGGCCAGTGTTGGATATCTAAAAAGATCAACAATATCCAAGTTCAGGGAAAACTCTCTATTCATCATATCGCTGAGTTTAAGTAGTCTCAATGAGTCTCCTCCTATCTCAAAAAAGCTCTGATCATTTGGTATTGACTCACTCGGTGTCTCTAAAACCTCCGCCCACATAGAAGTAAGTTGACGCTCTGTTTCTGTGGTGGCAGTCCAACTTTTCTCTACAGTAAGCTCAGGTTTTGGTAGGGCTTTTCTGTCCAGTTTACCATTTGGAGTAAGTGGTAACTGATCCATAAAAATGAAAAACCTGGGTAACATGAATGAAGCCACTTTTTGCGATAGATAATTTTTTATATTTTCAACAGCTTCTTCAGTATATGAGGTATAATAGGTTATAAGACAATTAGCGCCTCCTAACTCGTCAACCTGGACTACAGCCTGCTTTATCAGTTCGTGCTTTAATATCTGATTTTCTATTTCTTCAAGTTCTACCCTGTAGCCATTAACTTTTACCTGGCGGTCATTTCGTCCCAGAAATTCTATGGTTCCATCTGCCCTTCTTCTGCCTTGATCTCCAGATTTGTAATACCTACCCTTAACATCATTTATACATTCTACGAAAGCTCTCTCCGTTGCCTCTGGATTATTCCAGTATCCTAAAGCAAGGTATTCACTCTTATACACGATCTCGCCTGTTTCAAATACTGCAGCTTCTTTATATTGCGCATTCAAAATAAGTACTTCAGTTTGCTCAACAGGAAGTCCTACTGCAACAGTCCTTCTTCGGGAAGACATGGCCATCTCTTTAGAGATAAAGTTTTGTAAAGTTATTGTAGATTCGGTAGGTCCTAATCCATTGATAAAAATACACTCATCATTGAATTTACTGACGTATATATCCAAATCCTTCGGCACAACAGGCTCTCCTCCCATCACTACCAGTCTAACTGCTTCAGGCACTTTCTGAGATACTTCAGTATCAAAGACTGATCTAAAAACTGAAGGAGTGGAATGATAAATAGTGATATTTTCTTTATAGATAAGATCACGGAATGCAGCAATACCATTTGCCTTCAAATTGAATGGATACAGCGTCGCTCCATTTAGCAATGCCCCATAAATATCCATAACGGATGCATCGAAACAGTAGGTAGAGAGTAAGGTCAATCTATCCTCTTGGCCAATGTGCAAAGCGTTGGTATATACCCTGGAAAAATGTAACACATTACGATGAGCCTGAACAACTGCTTTTGGTAGACCTGTAGTACCTGAAGTATAAAGCAAATATGCCTTCGCCTCCTTATCCTTTTGAATCTCCAGATTATTTACCTGATTTTGTTCATCAATGAGTTCGTCAATATTTATGACAATCAGATTTTTATTGACTGCTTTGAATTGCTCTCCTAATGACCATGACTCATGATCTACCAGAAGCACCTTTGCTCCACTATCTTCCAGCATAAACTGTATCCTTTCCTGCGGATATGCAGGGTCTATAGGCACATAGAATGCATTAGTTTTTACCACCCCAAGCATGGAAACGATCATATTCGCACCCATATTAAATAGTAATGCTACACCGTCATTTTTAGTAGAAAGCTGATGAATTCTCTCTGCAATCTGATTGGCTCTGTTATTCAATTGACTGTAAGTCAGCGTGAGAGATCCTATTTTCAGGGCATCATGAGTACCATACTTATCTACCTGTTCTTCAAATCTACGATCTATAGTTGACTCGACACTTTCTTGCGTGAAGAGCTCATATGCCTGTTGAATAGACAGTTTTGTAGAGCTCCTCTCCAGTGATTTAGTAGAGAACATTGTAAAATCACCAATACTTGTCTCCGGTTCATCAACAATTTGCAAAATTAATCCCTTGAGCTGTGCGGCAAGATAATCTATTGTTTCCGGTGTGAATATACTGGCCTTATAAACCATCGAGAGATTCATCTGTCCTTCACCCTCAGACACATAAAATGTAAGGTCAAACCTGCTATGAATCCGTGGAGATACAGCTACTGACTGATTTTTATCTACTTCAGTATCTAACTCCTGCAGTGGTGCAAATTCCAATTCGCCCATGGTGGTCACAGAGGCCCTCTCAAAATTGAGATAGTTCACAAATACATCAAATAGGGGATTTCTATTAATATCCCTATCTATATCAAGCAATTCCAACAGATCTTCAAACTGAAAATTTTGATTTTCCTGAGCTTCCAGCATATTCATCTTCACCTCACCCAGAAATTCACTAAATGATTGATCTTTTTGCGGGAAATTTCTCAGGGCAAGCGTATTTAGAAACAGTCCTACCATGTCCTGTACATCGGCATGATTTCGGTTGATAGACGGCACACCTATGACGATGTCATTCTGATTGCACAGTCTTGATAAAAACACATTGAGCACTGTCAGGATCATGACGAAGTTGGTGGTGCCATGTGCTTGACTCAAGGCTGTGATATTGTTTACAACATCTTCTTCTAATCCAATATTTATAAAGCCACCACTGTCATTAAGTCCCTGCCTTGCAAAATCAGTTGGCAATGCTAAATTTTCAGGAGACGTAGCAAATTGTCGTTCCCAATATTGCTTTTGGGTCCTTACCATTTCACTATATTGCTCCGTATTCTGCCATTCGGCGTAATCTTTGTAGTCTGTCTTGAGTGCCGGAAGCTCCTCTTCATATAGCGTCTTCAGGTCATTGATTAATATTCCCTGTGAGGCTCCATCAGTAACCAGGTGATGAATATCCACGATAAGAAAATATTTATCATTAGTCTTCCTAATTAAATCTACGCTTAGCAGCGGTGCTTTAGTAAGATCAAAGGGACACAATCTGGCATGCAAATCCGTTTCATTAATATTTTTGTCAGATGAATAGTTAATACTAAAATCGACAGCACTATGTACTTTCTGCATAGGCATGCCATCTACCATATGAAACGATGTTCTAAGGCTGGCATGGCGATCTATCAGTTTTTTGAAAGCTGTCTCAAACTTTTCAAAATCTAAATCTCCGTTAACCACCAAAAACTGAGGCATATTGTACGCCAATGTTCCGGCATTCATTTGATTCAAGAAATATAGCCTCCTTTGAGCTGGGCTTAGCACGTAATATTCTTTGGAAGGGGCTATCGGAATAGCTTCGTAGGTGCCTTTTTCAGCTTCACGAATAAAGCTGGCCAGCTGTATAATATTCTGTCTTCGAAATATCTCTCTCAATGATACTTCCACACCAAATTTTTGATGTATGCTATTGGAGAGGATAATGGCTTTTAAAGAATGTCCCCCTAATTCAAAAAAGCTTTTGTTTGTGCTGATCAAGGCGGCATCTATCTTCAAAATTTCCTGCCAAACCTCAACAAGACCTTCTTCTATCTCGTCGATAGGTTCCAAATGATTTTCAGAAGAACTAAAAGATGGCAAGGGTAGTGCTTTTTTATCTATCTTACCATTCGGTGTTAATGGTATATGCTCAATCCAGACAAAGTGTACAGGAACCATGTAATCTGGTACCTTTTCCTTTAAATAATCTATGAATAATTGAGGTTCAACCTCCTCTTCAGCCACGTAATAAGCTACAAGTAAATCTTCAGGTAAAACAGTAACTAAGGCGTCATTAACGATTTCGATATCATGCATTAGTTGTGCAATCTCCTCGGGCTCGATTCTAAATCCCCTTATCTTTACCTGATTATCCTTTCTACCCTTATATTCAAGAATTCCATCAGTATTGTACCTTGCTATATCTCCGGTTTTATAAATTCTTTCATTAAAAGCAGAACTGTGAGAAAAACTATCATCATTTATCCCGCCATCAACAATATATCCCTTGGCCAGATGTGGGCCTGCAATATACAGGTCACCTTCCACACCCTTCGGTACGAGGTTTTGATTTTTATCAAGTATGTAGCAATTTGAGTTGGCTATTGGCCGCCCGATCGGTACGATTCCTCCAGTTGAAACCAGTGTCTTCGTGACTGGAAATGTAGCTGCAATACCTGTAGTTTCAGTCTGACCATACATATTGATTAGTTGTAGGTCATCACTAAAAAATTTGTAAGCCTTTGTTACAAGGGCTATTGGTAAAGGTTCACTCGCTGTAAGAATTAACCTGAGTTGATTGTCTAAGATTCGCTCAGCAACATCATTCGATTGGCTGCTAAGCACAGCAAGGCAATTTCTTAAATAAGAAGGGACCAGATCAATTACACTCACCGATTGCTTGCCAATAGTGCTAAAGAGATGTAATGGATTTTCAATTTCTTCCTTTTGTGCGAGTACGAGAGTATTGCCATGACACAAAGGCATAAAAAGCTGACGAACTGAAGAAGAAAAGGAAAATGTCGCCGTATGCAGAAAAACATCATTTCCTTGCAGCCCAAGACTATGATAGAGGGACTGCACATAGTCTCCTAGCCCATCATGAAGACATACGACACCTTTAGGCTGTCCGGAAGTTCCAGAGGTATAGATAATATATGCCTCATCAGTCATGGTTACTCCTTCGGGGTTATCTGCGTGGAGACCTTCCAATGAAGGTTCGTCGACATATATGGTACTGACAGTCTGTATATTCTCTGACAGTGATTTGTCACTTGTGTTAATAACAACTTCAATCTGACTCGACTCAATCATATACTGAATTCTGTCAGCAGGATAATTTTCATCAATGGTCAAATAGGTCATCCCTGCTTTAACTACTCCGATAATCGAAGCAATCATGCTAAAGTCCCTTTTACCAAATATAGCGACTCTCTTCTTCTCTATAGGTGAGGAGAGAATCTTTCGGGCTATTCTATTGGCTTCCTGATTGAGTTGTTTAAATGTCCAAGTAAGTTCTCCATTGATCAGGGCTATTTTATCTGGATACTCCTGAACCATTTCTTCAAACAGTTCCTTCACCGTCTTTTGGTCAAAACTGTGTACATCACCCATGCACGTACTTATCATATCCTCTTTTTTCGAGGCAGATAATAATTCTAACTCTTGCAATTTGAGTTGAGGCTGACTTATCAATACATCAGAAACCACCTCAAAATATTCTATAAAATTATAGATAGTCTCCTTCCTGAATAAATCAGTAGAATAATGAATAGTAAAATCGAAGTGATCCTTCGTTTCGAAACACTCGAGATCAATATCAAACTTAGCGATGGTACTTTCAGAGGATTCGTATTTCCAGCTTTCCTCCCGATTCTCCATGTATTCGTTAAAGTAGTTCTGAAATACAAAGGCAGAATCATATACCGGATTTCTTCCGGGCTCTCTTTTAGTTGAGATTTTTTCAACCAACTCATCAAACTTATATTCCTGATGTGCCAGACCTTCCGAGACATTTGCTTTTACTTCTTCAACATATTCCATCACAGATTTTGGTCCTTCAGGAAAGCCCTGAAAAACCAAAGTATTAACGAAATTACCAATCACACCTTGTATTTCATCATGATTTCTGCTGGCCACCTGACTTCCTACTAAAATTTGCTCTTGGTTACATACTTTAGAGAGCATGATCTGGTAAATAGACAATATTAGAGTAAAGGTGGTAACATTGTGCTTTTCACAAAACATCCTCAATGCTTTGGTTTTATCCTCCGAAAACTGAAAATTCACAAAACCACCTCTGAAGGTCTGGACATCAGGCCGTGGACTATCTAAAGGTAAATTTAAGGCGGGCAATTCTTCTCCAAGCTTGTCTAGCCAATACCTTTCCTGCACTTTATAAGCTTCACCATTGTGCCTTTTCAGCTGCCATTCTGAAAAATCCTTGTATTGCACGTCTAAAGGATTTAATTGATGTCCCTCATAAATTTCCTTCAATTCTTTTTCCATAATCATAACAGAGGTTCCATCTGCTATAATGTGGTGAATGTCCATTACAAGCCAGGCATCATTGTCATCTCTTATGAGCGTAGCCTTTAGAATAGGCGCCTCGGCTAAATCAAAGGGCTTTATTAATTGAGGAATCAGCTCCGCTACGTTACCATCTCTGATATCTAATATGTCAAGCTTGAAATTAACATCTGAGTGAATCTTCTGAACCGGTTCTCCCTCTTCCAGGATGAATGATGTACGCAAACTTTCATGCCTGTTTATCAAAACATTAAACGCACTCGTAAGTCTATTTACATCCACATCTCTGTCCAACTTCATCACTTTTGGAATATTATATACTAAAGATGAGGTATCATAGCTATATAAAAAGTAAAGGCGTTTTTGTGCAGAGGAAAGTGGATAATTTTCCCTTTTCTCTGCAACGGGGATGTTAGTATGTTTTATTTCATTGGCCTTTTGAATATGATCTACCAACTCATCTTTCCTGCTCTTTATCTCCTCAAGCAAATCCTTAGTCATTACCCCAGTTGGGGCATTCACCTTGAGTTTGCCATCGACCACAGTCAATTCAATCCGCTTATTTCTTAGTTTCGTTAAAAGATTCTTCACTCCCTGATTATAAAAATTTTTAAATACGAATATTAGTCCAGTATAAATTCATCACCTTCAATAACTTCCTGACTATCCTTATTTTTCAACCATAGTTCATTTTCTATGTAGTCAGCAATGCTAAGTATGGTGTCCTCTTTAAAGATTTCTCTTAATGGCACCTCGACACTCAGTACTTTGAATATCTTGTTCATCATAAGACTGGCCTTCAAAGAGTGTCCTCCAAGCTCAAAGAAACTCTTGTTAGTACTGATCTGAGATGCATCCATATCAAGCAGCTCAGACCAGATGCCTACAAGTGCCTTCTCGGTCTCTGTTTCTGGTGCTCTAAACTCATGATCAATCTTCGTCGAAGGATTAGGCAATGATTTACGATCTATCTTACCATTAGATGTAAGAGGTAATTTGTCCAGCACCACGAAATATGATGGTATCATATATTTAGGCAATCTTGATTGTAGGTAATTTCTCATTTGCTCTTCAGAGGATTCACCCAATCCTTTTTCACTTGACTGAACTTCATCGATTTGTTTCGGACTGACTTTGCCACCTATAAGGCTATGGGTGACCTTTTGCTCTTGGGTTAGTCCGAATGCTTCTCTTGCTACACTCTCATTGATCACCCCTATGGCGCACCATCCCACATTTTGTTTGATTGCTCTATTCATGATCGACTGCGACATAAATCCAGCATGAATATCTCTCTTTTCTACCTGTTGTGTAGTTGCAAAGTGGATGGATAGGCTAGCCGAATTATGTAGTGCTTCATTGCCGGCAAATAATTGATGGCTATCTACATTACCTAGTCTTTCCCACGTTGCTGAGGTGAAATTTAGTTTGTATACACCTGCCTGCATTTCCAGAACAGCCTTAGGTTTTACTACCATGAAAACTTCTGGATTGTATTCACCTTCACTCAATGGTAGTCTGGCCTGTATCAGGCTATCTGAAAGCACTTCTATATCTATAGCATCTAATTCTCCACCTTCAAAATCTCTATAGCTTTTTCTTTCATTGTACTTGAGTGTAATGTAATCATCTGCATTCTGCTCAATCGCTGAGAGGTGAAGTGAAAGAGCTGGACTATGAGACTCTTTTAAATTCAGTAAACTTTTTAGTTCAGCAGCAGCTGCAGGGTCAATAGTTTGCAAATCTATTGATGAGGTGGAATTCATCAATAAGTTAGTCATATAACCAGCTTCTATGTTTACAAAATCCTTTGCCATTGATCCATACATAGGCTCTATGGCATCAAGGTCAGCTATAAGATGTACATTTACTCCTCCATCCAAATTGGTGGTATTGCTTACTTGCTGAAGCTCAAAGTTCTCCGGATGCAAATAGTACGATCCTTGCTCTATATCAACAACAGCTCCTTCGGCTACCTCTATCCATGTTTGTACAGGATATAAGCTACCTGCTGAGGGATAGAAATACTTAGGTAAAGCCATTTCTTCATAAGCCTGACCTCTTACCGCAGAAAGCAGTTGACCAAGGTTCTCTCTTGTTATTGCAACTTTATTTCCATTATTCTCTACTGCATCTGCTTTCTTTTGATAAAGTTTAAGTTCATTTTGATACGGTAAAGTATAGGTAACTTTTGTATCAACTGAACTAATGTTGTGTTTCTCCAGCTTGAACACTGACCTATCTTTCTCATCCTTAATAGCGACAGAATCATCCGAGACTATGCTGACATGATCTATCTGCTGGTTCTTTTGTTCTTCACCAACAATATATGCAACAAGTTCTCTTGCCTTACCAGCTTCTCCCCTAGCAATAGTCAGACACTCGCTTACCTGCGGATGATCACTAATAGCGGCCTCAATCTCTCCCAACTCTATACGATATCCCTGTATTTTCACCTGATTATCCTCTCTACCGAGAAACTCAATATTACCGTCGGGTAAGTATCTGCCCAAATCACCGGTTTTGTACAGTTTTTCTCTTAACTCAGGATGGGTAATAAAACTACTGGATGTTTTTTCTTCATCCTTCCAGTACCCTTTGGCCAATCCTATACCCCCGATATAAAGGTCTCCAGGAACAAGGTCGGGACATACTGCTAGTGCTTCATTCAACACATAAAACTGTTGGTTCTTCAGTGGCTTTCCATAAGGAATGCTCTTCCAGCTTTGTGACACGTCCTCTATCGGATAGTATATCGACCAAATTGACGCTTCTGTAGCTCCTCCCAGGCTTGTTACTCTGACACCAGGGCTCAGATTTTTGATTCTGTCTGGAAGATTAACCGGTATCCAGTCACCGCTCATCCATACATTTCTTATTGAAGGAATTCCGTCATCCCTTCTCTCTGCATAATCAACTAGCATTTGCATCAGTGTAGGCACAGTATTCCATAATGTGACTCCATATTGATGTACATACTTGTACCATGCCTCAGGATCTTTCAGTTCATCCGGCTTAGGCATAACTAATGCCCCTCCGGCTCCTAACACACCAAAAATATCATAAACAGACAGGTCAAAGCTTAGTGATGAAATGGCAAGAACCCTGTCGTGCTCTGTAATACCAAACCTCTCATTCATATCAAGAACGGTATTAGTAGCACCGCGATGGTCAATAACTACGCCTTTAGGTAATCCTGTTGATCCTGATGTGAATATGACGTAAGCTAGGTCTTCCTGGCGAATGCTGATTTTTGGTGCTTCCTGATACGCTTCTTCCAGAAGCTCTTTATTCACTTCCAACACTTTATAATCGCCACCAAAATCGATGTCCTGAGCAACGGTATCAGTAGTAATTATAATTGAAACTTCTCCTTGCTTCAATAACAATTTGATACGCTCCTTAGGCAATGAGGCGTCTATTGGTAAATAGGCCGCACCTGCAGATAAGATACCTAATGTAGCCACCACCTGCTCCCAGCCTTTATGCATCACAATAGCAACCAATTGATTTGGTTTCGCCTTCATCGACACTAATTGATGTGCTATACGATTGGTCAAATGATCAACCTGAGCATAGCTTAAGGTAATCTCATCAGATATGATAGCTTCTGCTTCAGGATTTTCCTTAACCTTGATCTTGTATCCATCGTGAAGTAAACCTTCTGGCCGTTCTCCCCATGTATTGTTTACAGCCTCCTTCCTTTCTAACTGCTTTTGAGGAAGATCAATAAGTGATACACTTTCCCAATACGCTTCACTATTGACAATCTTGTTCAACAGATTGCCAAAAGCTTCGAACATATCCTGCAACATGCCTTGGGGGAAGACCTCTTCTACGCAATCCCAGTTATACCATAGGCCTTTGCTATTTTCGCCAATTTGGAAATCAATCCATACCTGTGGTGTTTGAGAAATGGCATAATTCTCCTTCATAGGATCACTGACCACATCAGTCATTGCCTCCTCCTCATCTATCTCGTCTCTCTGAATGCCTAAAGTACTTGTCAGTACCACAGGCATCATTACAGAGTTACCGTGATATTGAGACATCTCTCTAAGCACTTCGATACCTCCATAGTATTTATGTTCAAGATCAGACCACATTCGCTTTTGAAGCTTTTTGAGCTTATCAGAAAAAGTAGAATTACCTCTATAATCGATTTCGAGCAAAGTGAGCGAGGTAAAATCGCCCAATAGCTTATCTACATCTTCATGAAAGAGTATCCTATTATAAAGAGTAAGATTGAGAATGAAATGGCTTGATTTAGACCAGTAATCGAGAACCTTAGAAAAACATCCGATCAAGAATACTGTGGGAGTAACGCCTATGGCATTAGCTTTATTCTGCAAGAAATCCCACGCCACTTTATCCAAATGCCCTGCTCTACGTGCAAATTTAGGCTTCTGAGGCAAGCTGGACATAGATTTCACTGGTAATTCGGGCGCCATAGGTAAATTCGCAATACGTTCGCGCCAGTATTCCTTTGATTTAAGATAAAGAGGTCCATTTCTAAAGTTGCCCTCACTAATCATATAGTCTCTAAAAGAAATATTTACACCATCAGGTTTTGCCTCTGGGTTAGCATAGAGAAATTCATATTCAGATACAAATTTGGTTAAGCTCTCGGCATCCATTACCAGACCGTCGGTACCATAATGGATTTTATAGGTCTCATCTTCGAAAATAGTTACTCTTACATCAAAAAGAGGCCATTCTTCACCTGAAAAGACATGATGCGCCATTTCTTCCCTCCACTGGAAGAAGCGCTCCTCTCCTTCTTTGTTATCATATTTTCTAAGGTCTAATACACGCACCTCGTAAGGTGGTACATTTTCAAGAATTCTTTGTTCTCCATTACCTGACACTACCATTCTCAATACATCATGGTTGTCAATCAACTGTCTCAAAACCTGTTGAAAATGTGTAATATCCAACTCTGGCACGAACGTCTCAAAGTAACCGTGTGCTCCTACTTGCCCAAAATTAAATGAATCCTTTCGGCCAATCCAGTATGCATACTGCACATCCGTCAAAGGAAATGGCTCATAGCGATTTTCTTTGTCCACCACCAATTCGAGCACATCATCCTTTACCTCCTGCTTATCAACTTTAGCAGACAAAGCAGCTATAGTAGGATTTTCGAAAAACTCCTGAAGCTCAATTGTAACACCAAACTTCTTTTGAAACTGACTAATGAGTTTCAAAACCTTGATAGAGTGTCCACCAAGTTTAAAGAAATCACTTATCCTGTTGATATCCGCGACCTCAACATCTATTACTGCAGCCCACATTTCTGCCAACTCCATCTCCACTACAGACATAGGCTGATTATCTTCAGATTCTGTCACCTGTATTTCAGGTTTAGGAAGCTCCTTTTTGTTCACCTTACCTGTGGAAGTCAGAGGTATCGCTGATATCTTCATTAAGTAGGCCGGAACCATGTATTCTGGAAGAGCAGACTTAAGATGTTCGACTAATTTCTGGTCATCATCTTCTTCAGATACGTAGTAACCAACAAGGTATCCTTCTTTATCCTGATCCTTTGTTTCCAGCACCACTATGGCATCAGATACGCCAGAAGCTTCTTTTATGTAATGCGCTATTTCATCCAGTTCCACTCTATAACCACGTACTTTAACCTGGTCATCCTGACGTCCAATAAACTCTAGATCTCCTGTGGGAAGCCATCTGGCCATATCCCCGGTTTTATACATTGCTTGACCTTCATTAAAGGGATCATCAACAAATTTCTCGCTGGTCAGCTCTTCTCTATTGATATATCCTTTGGCAACACTATCTCCGGAAAAACATAGCTCACCAATTGCACCAATCGGGAGTAATTGTCCCTGATCATTGAGAATTCTAATCTGGGTATTGGCGTTAGGCTTGCCTATTACCCCTGGATTGTTTTGCTGTAAATGGTTATTGCATGTACCTCCGATCGAGGTCTCCGTCAAACCATATTCATTAGTCAGTTGAACCGAAGGCAACAATTGATGGCTACGCTCAATAAGAGGTTTTGAAGGTTTGTCACCAGCTAAGGCCACAAATCTCAACGCATCCAATATTACATTCTCATCCAACTCAGAAAGTATTAAATCGTAAACACCAGAAGTGACACAACCGTTTGTTACCTGATGTTTAATTAGTGACCTGACGATTTCTGCTGCACCTACCTCTTTGACATCTGGCATCAATAGCAGCGTAGCTCCTGACAATAATGTAGAATAAAGATTGCAGCCAAACCCATCAAAATTATAAGGAAACACCTGTAGTGTTACATCATTAGGTGTGAGTTTATAATTATTAATCCTCCAGGTTGTATAATTGACAACCCCCTTATGAAGTACATTTACACCCTTAGGCGTACCGGTTGTTCCTGAAGTGTATATGTAATAAACAGTATCATTACTATCAACAGTTAATGGGGTTAACTCTGCATGCTGTTGAATATTGTCTACTTCTATTAACATCTGATCATTATTGACTTGCTCTGTCAATTGATCCTTTAACTCAGAATGAGTCAGTATAAGATTGACTCCAGCATCAGCACATATAAAGTTCACTCTTGAAATTGGATCTTGAGGAGATAATGGCAAGTAAGGCACACCGGCTTTTATACACCCCAACATAGCACTGATCATTTCAAAAGAGGGACGGCAGTAAAGGGCCACTGCTTGCTTTTGCCCATCCATTTTATCAGCAAGATGCGCGACTATATCATTTGCTTTTTGATTGAGCTCAGCGTAAGTCATAGACTTATCACCAAATATCACCGCTTGGTTGTTAGGGTATTGATCAACTACCTCATCAAAAAGGGATTTTAATGTATGGTTACCGTTGTCAATATGGGTACCATTGAATTCTTTTAATACGAGATTTTCTTCCTTTGCCGAAATGACAGACAATGAGCTTATCTCTTGATTGAAATCTTTAACAACTTGTGCCAGAAGGTGCTGCCAATGATTCAATACCTGACCTACTAATCCAGTAGATAACCGAGAACTATCTGCTATCCAATTAATCTTGATTTTGTTGTCAAATGCATCAACATTGAAATATAGAGAAGTTTTAACAGGCAATGCTTTTTGGCTACGATGTAGATTGTTCATTCCTAATGCCCAATCGAACAATGACTCATTAGGATCGTTCCCGACAGGTACATTTTGATGCGTCAAAGCATTGATCCATTCTTTTTTAACCTGATTTAATAACTCTCTGAATTGAGTGTTTTCTTCAACAGAAGTTATCAGAGGAAGCCAGATATTATCCTTTGCTCCTTCGTTTTGATCTACTGGCAGACCTATCGAAAATGCTGATCCTTTCTGATTATATTTCTTGGCGACGACAAAAAGCGATGACAGTAAAATGACGTAAAGTGCTTTTTCATTCTCATTACTAGCTTTAAGGACATCAGAAGCGAGATCGTCCTTCACTGTAAATACTCCTTCTATAATACCATCAGTACCATGATCTCCTCCATCATAAAGGATGGGAGAAGTAATTATATCTAAATTCCGTTTTTCCTGCCAGTATTTCATATTGACATTTGCGGTTGATGTGTTCATATTCAAAAAATGTAATTTAAGCGTCTTAGAAGCTCTTTATAATTGTTCCCTTATCAAAAGTCGAAGTCCATTCCAGACATATCCACTTCTGCCCTTTCATATATATCTCCAATTTCAATATTTGAAATCTTTATTTCTGAGTTTTCAGCAACCTGACTCGCAATTGACTCAAAGTTTACAGCCATTCTTTTTATAGTATCTTCTTTAAAAAGCTTAGAGCTGTATGTCAGCACCATTTTAATACCGTTATCCTCCAGCTGATAAGCATGGAAAGTGATATCGTTCTGCGAATACTGTACAGGAAGAGGATAATTAGTGATCTCCGTATTATCAAGACCAATGCCTGAAGCTTGATAATTCTGTAGTAGAAATACTACATCATATAAAAAGTTTCTGTCAGGCTTTCTCTGTAATTGGAGCTCTTTATATACTCTCTCCATGTCGCAGCTCTCATACTCATAAATATTGAGCATCAATTCTTTTACTTCCTCCATCAACTTCTCATAGGTGATCTCAGAGCTTTGATTGATTCTTACCGGAAATGCATTGAAAAACAATCCCGTAGTTCGGCTTACATCCGGATGATTTCTACCAGCTACGCCACTACCAATGATTATATCTTCCTGACTTGAATATTTGGAAAGCAAGATATAAGTGATCGACATTAGCTTTACAAACAGAGTTACTGATTTGTCAGTAGATGTCTGATCCAGCTTATCAATGATACTTTTATCTACCTCAAAACTAAATTGTGTTCCTTCAAACTCCCGTCTGAAACTTCTCTCATAATCAGTCTGGAGTTGCAACGTAGGTATTGCTGGAGCAAGGTGCTCAAGCCAGAATTTCTCGGCTTCCTCTTTTTCGTTGTTTTGGAGATAAGCAATATAATCTTTGAGTTGCAATGATAATGGTTCAAGGTTTTTGCCTGAATATAATTGAGTAAATTCTTCAGCCAAAACACTAATCGTCACACCATCGCAAATGATATGGTGTAGATCAAAAACCAGAATGGTTTGTTTGTTAGCCACATGTACCAGCCCCACTCTGAAGAGACTTTCTTCTGAGAGGTCGAATGGCCGGATCATTTTAGAAATTATATTCTCAACTTCACCAGGGTTATCTTCCACTTCAAAAACCTCAAAGTTCACCTCACAGTCCTTATGCACTTTCTGCATAGGAATACCATCTACATTGTGAAATGAGGTTCTTAAAGGCTCATGTCTGTCTACCAAAGCTTGTGCACACTTCTTAATACGACCAACATCAACTTGATCTTTAAGTAAAAGTCCATTAGCAATATTGTACACTGTGCCGATGTTTTTAAACTGGCACTGCATATAAATATTGGTCATCGCAGGAGTTAAAGAATAATATTCAGCCTCCTGTGCTCTTTCAATTGCCTGATATGAATGATCCTCATCCAAAGATTCAAGGTAGGCTCTTACCGAACGTATGGTAAGTGCCTTGAAGAGGTTCTTAATTTCAACTTTACGCTTGAGTTTTTTATGGATATTGGAGGCTACAGCGATCATTTTTAATGAATTGCCTCCTAATTCGAAAAAGTTATCGTCCAATCCGACTTTATCCAGCCCAAGCACATTCATCCATATAGATGCTATATCCTTTTCCAATGGTGTGACTGGCGCTGTGTACTCGGTACTGACCTCAGGCCGTGGTGCGCGAGCTACATCTTTTTCCTCATCATCGCTTGTTTCCACCCATTGCTCTACACGCGTATTTAGATCGGTAGGTGAATGTATAACAGCAAAATCATCACTACCCATATTCAGCGCATACTCCAAAGCTTTACCAGCTTCCTCTGCAGACATCCTGAGTTTATCGGTCAACATATCTGTGTCTTCCTTACCCCCTGTAACCGGCCAGCTATCCCAGGCCACGCTAGACCATGAGAAATCAGATTTCCTGTTCGCCCACAAAGCAAAATTTTCGAGGAAGTGACTAGTAGCCGCATATTCAGAAAATCCCAAACCACCAAGGGCTGAACTTATGGATGACATCAGCAAGCAAAAGTCTAGATCCCTGTTTTTTGTTGCTTCATATAAATTGATAGTACCTAATACCTTCGCCCTATAATTAGCCCCTGCTTCTTGCAAATGAGGAGTTTCAATGGCGGGCATAAATGCATCTTCTCCTATGGAGCCAGCAGCATGAAAGATGCCATTGATTCTACCATATTCAGATTCTATGTTTGTTATTACTGACTCTATTTCGTCATGTTTGGCCACATCGCATACAGCTATATCCACTTTGGATGTGTGCTCCTTCAATTTTCTGAGTGCGTTTATTCTTTTTGCCAGACCGGAGCTATTATCTTTCGTAAGGATATTATCCCATTGTTCCTCTGTGGGCAATGCTGTTCTGGACAGCAATATAACCTGTGCATCATAAGTACGAGTGAGATAATCTGCTATAGTCAATCCAATATTTCCAAGTCCGCCTGATAATACATAAACTCCACCATTCACGATACTCGAATTGTTCTGTTCCTGCTGCGAAGTCACCAAACGATAATCCATTTCCCAACGATGCCCATTACGGAAAGCAACCTGAGAAATGGTATTTTTTTGTAAAATTTCATTCCATAGCTGTCGTGCGACGATCTTAGAATCAGCCGAGGATGTGTTCACATCCAGTTCCTGGCATGTGATTATAGGCTGCTCCTGAGGTATTGACCTTAATGGCCCTAATACTGTAGCAGCCCAAGGATTAATATTTTCACCTCCAACCACATCGAATAGACCTGTTGCCACCCAATGAATAGTTATGGGTTGGTTGATGCCTTTATTTTGGATAGCTTTTGCCAAAGCAATAGCAGTGTTATATCCTGTGTCCAATAGAAAGTCCTGGGTATCAAATTCTCTAGAAGCATCATCAATCTGCCAAAAATTTATAACCCTGTTTAACTTATCTCCATCAAATTCTCTAAAGGCCTGGTGTAGCCCTGTTAAACCTTCTTCCTGTTTAACCTGCCTCACTTCTATTGATCCATTCTCGCATAATTGTAAGAACTCATGGCATATACCAGAATTATCAGAAAGCACCATCCAAACCTCTCTATTATCAGGTTTACTCAAACCCTTTTTAAGGGGTGTTCTACTCCATGAGCTATGATAGAACCAATCTTCCAACTGCTCTTTTTTCAACAATTCATTTGCTAAATGCTGCTGGGTCAGCTCTTTGATATCCTTGTCTATCCAATATCTGCTCCTTTCAAACGGATATGTTGGCAAAGGTAACTTGGAAGGTTTCTTCTGGCCGTGTAACAGCTTCCAATTAACTACAATTCCATTCTCCCAAAGCTGTCCAAGCAACGTAACAAAACTATCATGTCTCACTTTTGCGATTAGACATCTCTTATCCTGACTAAGATCTTCCTCAGCTACTTCCTTCAGTTCAGCTACGCTATAGAACTTTTTAGCATTATAGTCATCTAATGAAAGATCACCTTTACCAAGGTCGTGCATCAACGTAGATATTGCAGATGCTGAAACCTCCTGATTATAAATATTGGCCATCCATTTGAGACAGGTAGTCTCAGCTGTCTTATTGCCAGCCACCATATACATCAGAGCCTCAATTGAAGTAGCCTTAACAACGCTTACGTTGACAGCAGCTTCTTTGAGGAATCTGGCCATGCATAAATGCCAAAGCAAATTCGACTTCGCACTGTGAGTGATAATATCCTTCGACGATACCTGAAGATGACCTATGGCTGAAAGATCACTGCAAACCTGATCAATGTATTTTCGAACTATATTTGAATTATCGTATAGAGATAATGCTGAAACTTGGTCGAATTTGTAATCACTGAAGTCTAATACCAACTTTTCCGGATGAGTAGCTACTCGACCATAAGCATATTCATCCAGTGCCAGATATTCCAACAATTGGTCAACACTATCAACCGTGATTGCCCTCCTAAAAGTCAGTTCCTTTCTTCCTTCCTGTAAGGTATGAGCAATATTAGCCAAAGACTCATTGGGGGTATTATTCAGGTGCCTGTAAAGCTGTCGGGCTTGTTCAACTAGTGCAGTACTTGTTTTGGCACTCAATACAACCACATGCTCTCCTGCTATGCCTTGCTTTACTTCATGCTTATATTCCTCGAGTATGACATGCACGTTAGTACCTCCAATACCCATTGAGCTAACTCCGGCATACACCGGAAATTGATCCGCGCTAAGTGATACTGGCTGCTGCGGAATAAAAAATGGGCTGCTAATAAGATCCAAGTTCTCATTAGGTATATCAAAGTTGATGGTAGCCGGCAGCATTCGGTTTTTAACAGACAATACTGTTTTAATAAAGCCAGCCACGCCAGCAGCAGCATCGAGATGGCCTATGTTAGACTTTACCGATCCGGTACCTATACTACCCGCAGCCTGATCGCCATATACTTTTTTGAGCGCTCTTATCTCCACAGAATCGCCAAGTGGCGTAGCTGCACCATGAGTTTCCAAATATCGCATATCTGATTTATCTATACCTGAAATCTCTATAGCCTCGGTTATTACATCTGCCTGACCTTGTACACTTGGCGCGGCATAGCCAACTTTCTGACGTCCATCATTATTGATCGCCGAACCTTTAATAACGCCATGGATGTAGTCACCATCTTCTATAGCATCCTCTAAAGGTTTGAGTGCTACCACTCCTCCTCCATAGCCAAATACAAAGCCTGACGCATTAGCATCAAACGATCTTATTTTTCCATCCGGCGAGAAGAACATGCCATCGCTATATAGATGACCACTTTTTTGATAAGGACTTACCGATACCCCTCCTGCAAGAGCTACCTCACACTCTCCACTTAAAACACTTCTACAAGCCGTATGAATAGCAACCATGGATGTAGAACAAGCGGTCTGAATGCTGTAACTCGGCCCTTTGAGGTCAAATATATAAGAAGCCAGAGTCGTCATCAGATCCTTGGTAGAATTCATACCTGCGGAAAAAGGATCAATGTTGTCTTTAGGCTGTAGATGAGTTTTTAATTTCCAATCAAAGTTATCTATGGCTCCACCGTACAATCCTATCGGCCCTTTAAACTTTTGAGGATTGATTCCTGCATTCTCCAGCACTTCATTGATCAGTTCTATAAACAGTCTAACCTGTGGATCCATAAAAACCACATCTTGTGCTGATAAACCGAAATAGTTGGCATCAAAGTATTCAATACCTTCCAGATATCCCTTCGCCTTAACGTACATAGGATTATCCAGTAGCTCTCTACCTATTCCAGCATCCATAAGGTCTTCCTTCGAAAAATGGGTAATGCAGTCTTTACTATTGACCAGATTACTCCAAAACTCATCTATATTCTTTGACTTTGGAAATCTACCTGCCATACCAATGATGGCGACCTCCATTCCTGTTCTTTCCATGATAGATTTATTGCTATTCCGTTAGCGTTATCGGATTATAAGTTTATTTTAACTCCAGTTCTTTTTCTCCAAACAGTCGTTCAGCTACTCTCCCATTATCTTTACAAACCTCCATAAGTTTATTCGAGGCCATAATAGGATTAGAGTCTTCCGTGTATTTTACTGCCATCACATGATTAAGCCAAGGCTCCTGTCCCATGGCATATACATATACTTCCTTACAGTCAAAACGATCGACTATATCAATGCCTCTCTCATAATTAGAGCCCGCCAATCTTCTGGATTTATCCATGTCGCTCGGCAAAGATTTTGAAAGTAATGGCCCGTATAACCAGCTCAATGGGGCTCCGTCGCACTCCATTCCTAAGAATAGGACATCAACATCTCCGTATAGCTTTTGCACATGCTCATATAGAGCTGGCTCCAGGTTACATGAATCTGCAGCAAGCATAATTTTCTTGTTGTTTATCTCTATCAACCATGCTGCTTTGGTTCGAATGTTCAAATCCGCGTGCTCGCCAAAGAAAGGTATAGAGGTAAGAATACCAGTAGGCGTATCAATGCTCTCAAGTTCATCCAATTCAATGGTATTGTTGAAGCCAAGGTATGTAAGAGTATGTTTTAATGAAGGATCCTGAAGTGCACCACCTCCACTTCTAGGAACTACAATATTCTTCACCTTGTGCCTGATCTGCAACAAAGTTTCAAGAAGTATATGATCCTGGTGGTTATGGGTAATGACTACATAATCAATTTGCTCGGGCAAATCCTCATAGGTATATCTTGAAATATCACTCTCATAAGTATAGCTCAATACAGGATCAAAAAGCACATTAAAACCATTGGCTTCTATAAGTATACAGGCATGTCCAAAATACCTCCAACGTATACTATCACCTTCGTAGCTTTCATAGGCACGAGGCTGCTCTGTAGTGAAGAAACTTTTAAAGAGCTCAATTTTTTCTTGAGGAACTTCTACCTTGTCCAATACTTCCTGAAGAGGACGCGGTGTAGCCTTCATTGCAAATAAAGTGTCTATTAATTCAGCATTGAAAGGTATTCTTAATTCAACACTCTTATCATCCACAAGCCTCGGGGTACTCATCACAAATGGTCTGTCATCTTTATCGATGAGAGACATCATCAGACTTTGCGCGGAATTGTCATAAAATTCGCTTTTGAACAACAAAGGCTCTATTAATCTGTAGGATGGTTGGTTGTTCAAATCATAAACTAGCTCAACATAACCTTTCAGGATGTCAGGAACCTGCTTATATAGGTCCTGTAAAGAATAGCCTTTGGCAGAAGAAAGTAAAATTTTATCCAGCTCAACTAATGCATTGGCTAAATAAAACATATTGGCTCTGTCCTTCTTCGTTCGGGCAATTAGATCCTCTATATCCTCAACCCTTCTTTCCGGATAATCGATAAACGGTCCACCCAGCAAAGCCGGATTAGCTACGGCCATCTCATGCAACTCCGGAGATTCAGCGTATGACTCCATAATCTCCATGTGCCTGTTTTTGATGTTCATAGCTGCCGTGGCCGGAGAAATCAAATGCGACCAGGCATACCAGTTGTCAATTAAAGGTTCAATTACTACATTCTGTTTTAGATATACTTTATCCATATCTTGATTTGGAATATTTTTTAAGTTGTTGATTACGTATTTAATTTATTTCAGAGATCTGATTTGCTCTTCCTTTTTCTCAGCATCATCAATTTGCTATTGACCTCTTTTGCACTTTTCTTCTCCTCTATACCTTCAGACTGATCTGTATCATCAGCAGTAAAGTGATCGATAAATAAAGTGATGGTAGGATAGGTATAGTAGTCCGTGATTTGCACATCCAGATCAAGTCTTTTCTTGATCTTTCCATTGATCATGACGATATCCAAAGAGGTTAGTCCTATTTCAAAAAAGTTGCTGCCAGGATTGGAGTCCACATCCATGAACTTGTTAAACTCTTCTCTAATCACCTCTCTAATTTCCTGCTTGTCATGTGATTTTGTTTCACTTTCCTGTTTGTCTTTGATGCTCCTATCCATGATGACAAGTCTGCTCAAATAGTCTACATCCATCTGAGTAGAAATAACTACTTGCGGCTGCTCTATTACCTGAAGGAGATAGTTGAGACTTTTCAGCCCCTCTTCTCCGGTGAATCCTCCAATCAAATCTTCATCTGTTACACGTTTATGGTGTTTTTCTACCTCTATCGCCAGACCAATACTTTCCCAGCGATCCCAGTTCACTGCCATAATTTTTTTTGACGGATTGCTACGATGAGCGTAATGTGCAAAAGCATCTACGAAAAGGTTAGATGTACAATAGTGAACTTGACCCACTGCAGAGACAAATGAAGTAAGCGCTGAGCTTAACATCACAAAATCCACTGGAATATCTTCAAGTGCCTCTACAAGATTAATTGCACCTTTTATTTTCGGGCTAAGTAACTTATAGGCTAAACTTTCATTAACATTTTGCAACGTGCAATCATCGGGCGTAGCGGCCATCTGCATAACGCCGTCCATTCTGCCGTACTTGTTATAGAAGTATTGCATTTGCTGCTGTACCGACTGCTTATCAGATATATCAAAATATGCTAGTTCATAACTTATACCTTTAGCTTCAAGATCTATAAGCTTTCGTAAACGGTGTTTTAATTTCTCGTCATAGTTTGCTATTGATTGAGACTGAATATCCTTTTGAGCTATAATTAGACTCGTGTTTCTTTCAGAATTAACTCCGGGAAAGCTCACGACATTTTTATATTGACAAGCCAGCAACTTATCCTGCCACTGCTGAGCAGTCATTAGAGGAGAGTGATTTTCTACTCTGTCATCCTCAAATTCCAACCATCCTTCGACGAGTCCCCATATGAGATTAGTCCAGCTGTAAATGTTAGTTGACTCAACGAGACCAAGATAGCCGCCTGGCCTCAAAAGGCTTTTGAGATTATCTAGAGCGCCTGATACATGTTTAGGCACGTGTACTACGTTATATCCTAGCATTATATCAAAACTATCTTCTGCGAAGCCTTGAGCAACAGGATCTGAAGCAATGTCCAAAACCTGATAGTTGATGAAATCAATTCCTCTTTTAACTGCTTCGGTCTCCGCTTTAATTAAATTAGCCTTTGCCACATCTGTGAAGTAATACTCCACTTTTTCAGAATCAAGCAGAGGAAGAATATGACTGGTTAATGCCCCAGATCCAGCTCCCACTTCCAAAATCCTTAATTTCCTGTTTTGAGGTAATGTTTTGAAAAGCTCTGGAAGCAGTAAATCGCTACATAGTTTCAGATATAACTCATCATCTGTTATGGCAGGAATATTTTGCATTTTGTCTGCAATTATTCCTTGAGGAGATTCTTTATACAAGAAAGATACAGGCTCCTTTTTCCCTGTTAATATTTCATCATAGGCTTTAGTACACTCGTATACTAATTCAAATAAACCAGCAAATGTCTTATGGCGTTCTACAAATTCGCTAAGTAACTCCTGCTCATCTCCTTTACTTAATCTATGTATTTGAACCTGGCCATCCTGCACACTTATCCACTCTTCTGACTCTAAAAGATAGAAGAGGTAGCCAATCAATTTATCATACTTAGGCTCTGTATTAAGTGATTTTCTAAGCGCTTCTGCATCTATAAAATCACCTATATTTAGATCTGCCTTCCTTTGCAGATACGCCATCGTGTTGCTCGCACAGAATCCATTAAGATCATGTAATACTGTTCCTTGTTCTTCTATCTTGAGTATGCCAAGGTCTTGTTCCAGCTCCCGCTCTCCTTTCGCAATTACCGATTGTGCATCAGTGCTCAGACCTTTTAATTCTTTATTTTCCCTGATAGGCAACTTATCATCAAGAATGCTTTGCCAATCTTCACGTGCCGGCAAAGGATTTTTCCCTGTTAGAATAAGTTTGGTATTTTCCCCCTGACCGAAGTATTTAGCCATTTCTAAGCCTATACCTCCTAAACCTCCTATCATTACGTAGACTCCGTCCTTTTTTATAAGCTCATCCGGAGTCCTTTCAGCAAGGCTTTGAGACAATTTATTAAAAGATGGCACCCATCTATCACCCATGCGAAATGCTACCGCGGGATGAAAGCTATCATTGTTAACTTCACTAATTATGGCATCAAGATCAGCAACAAGTTCATTTTCAATTTGCACATCAATCAGCTGAGTCTGGATATGATCCGCTTCAATTTCAATTAATTTGGCTGGGCCATAAAATAAACTGGTAAACGGATTAATCTCATCTTTTGAAAGAATGCTAAAAGCTTGATTCCCTAATACCGTTAACTTAAAAGGTCTTTTAAGTGGCGTTAGTGCCTGAGCAAGTTTGCTAAGATTTAAAAAGCCGAGCTGCATCGACTGACCAAAAATCTCTTCACCCTTTGATGGATCAAATTCACCCATTTCGCCAAGTCCTCTGGCATAAATTATAGACTCAGGAATAGCATGGTTTGCTTGTAAGAATTTTATCAATTCTGTAAAGCTCGTATCCTTGGATGGATCAATGGTGATATCTTCTGGATTGCTAAAGTCATTACTATCACCAAATCTCACCTGTACAACATTTGAACTATGCTTTTTAAAAACTTCCAGAATAGATCTTTGTGCTCCATAATGGCCATCGGCAAAGATAAGAACTCGATCAGGCATATACCCTTTACGCAACTTTGGTGATAACTTCCATGTAGGCGCGTATAACCAATCTCTTATCTCTCCCCTGCTACTGGTCTTCATAACTGACTTTGATTGCAGATTCTGCTCTTTCGGTAGCAAGTTTTTGTAATCAAACTGAGTCTTGTCGAAAGGATAAGCAGGTAAAGAGGTAACCGATGCCCCTGGTGCCACTCCCCATTTAACATCTATACCATGTACCCATAGTTTCCCTAAAGACTGCATAAAATACTCGTAATCATCAACATTAAATGATGACGACCTCATAGTAGGAACTATCCTTGTCGCTCCACATTTTTTTGCAAAGCCAGAAAGCGTATTACCCGGGCCTATTTCAACAAAAACAGGATTGTCCAGTGTCAATAATTTTTGAACCCCGGAAGCAAAACTCACCTTATTCCTCAGCTGCTTCCACCAGTAAGCCGGACTAACAGCTTCTTCATTCTTTATTATATCTCCGGTAACATTGGAGATAAAAGGTATTTTGGGAGTTTCCAATTTAAGATTTTCAAAAGCCGAAAGGAAGCTATCCTTAACCTCCTCCATCATGTAGGAATGAAAGGAGTGAGAAACAGCTAATTTCCTACCTTCATATCCTTCTGTCTGTAGCTTGAGATTTAATTGCTCTATAGCCTCATCATCTCCTGTAAACACCACCTGAGAAGGCGTATTTACGGCCGCAATATTTATAAGATCATTCGTATAGGTCTCCGCTACGTTCTCCGGCATCAGTACACTTAACATACTACCTGCCTGAGCCGCCTGCATAGCTTTACCTCTTTCAACAACTACTTTCAATGCGTCCTCAAAAGTAAAGACGCCCGAAATACAGGCAGCGACATATTCCCCCAAGCTATGCCCTATCATATAAGATGGTTTTACACCATATCCCATGAGTTTTTGTGCTACATGGTATTCTATGCAGAATAAAATGGGCTGGAGATAACACGTCTCTTTTAATTTAGACGCATCTTCTTCAGTGGTTCCCAGAATTATATTTTTTACATCAGTACCCAAATAGCTCTCTAATACTGAAAATGATGCTATTAGCTTTTGTCGGAATACTTCATCCTTCATGAATAGATCATGAGCCATATTTATATATTGACTACCTTGACCTGGAAACATAAAAGTAACCTTGGCATCTCTCACAGCCTCTTCTTTGGCTATGAAGTTGCCACCCAGCATGTTTTGTTTGACAGCATTTTTGCCATTCCCCGAGTAAACAGCTCTATGGCCAAATTTTTCACGTTTTTGCTGCAGCGTAAAAGCTAGGTTTTCAAGAGATGGAGCACCATCTTCTTGTAAAAACGAAGCTATAGACTGCTCCAGTTGCTGCAGGCTGTCAGGTGATTTAGCACTTATCGGTAAGACATAAAATCCTTCGTTATTGTCTGCAGATGTTACTTCTTCCATATACTGCTCAAGAACCACATGGGCGTTAGTACCTCCTATACCAAAAGAACTGACGCCAGCTCGCAAAGGACTGTCATTGGCCTCCAGCGGTAGTAGCCTATTGTTAACATAAAAATTAGTATTCTCAATTTTTAATGCAGGATTAGGCTGTTCGAAATGTAAGCTTGGTGGTAATACTTTATTTCTTAAGCTGAGTACAGCTTTAATGAAGCCTGTAACCCCGGCAGCTGCATCAAGATGACCAAAATTAGATTTTACTGAACTAATTGGGCATTTATAATCAACAGAAACTTGGCCGAAAGCCTTCTGTAGTGCCTCAAGTTCAATAGGGTCTCCTAATTCTGTAGCCGTACCATGTGCTTCTACAAATGAAATACTTTCTGGTGATATTTCACTCATTTGATGTGCTGTACGAATACACTCGCTTTGGCCTGAAATACTGGGAGCGGTGTAGCCTATTTTGTCATTACCATCGTTATTAACGGCCGAGCCTTTAATTACCGCGTGTATATTATCCTTGGATTCTACCGCATCTGCATACCTACGGAGCACTACTACTCCGGCTCCCTCTCCTCCGACTGTGCCCTGCGCATCGTGAGAAAAAGGTTTGCAATGACCATCAGGAGAGCTAATCATTCCTTCCTGATACACATAACCTTCGTTTTTGTAATTTGTAATGGAAACACCACCGGCAATAGCAATATCACACTCTCCGTTAAGCAAACTCTGTGCGGCCATATGAATCGCCACCAGGGAAGACGAACACGCGGAGCTAAGTGTAATGCTCGGCCCCGTCAAGTTTAAATTATAAGAAATCCTGGTTGCGATATAATCCTTATCGACTAATTGCGACCCCGCAAAACTTCCGTATACATCATACTGGGGAGAATTAAAAAAGAGGTATTCCCAGAATGGATTAGCCGACCCACATAAGAACAGACCTGTTTTTTCTCTATGAAGACCAGGGGTATATCCAGCGTCTTCTAATCCGCGCCAGACTTCTTCATGCATGACCCGCATCTGAGGATCCATCACTTCGGCTTCACGCTTTGAATATCCGAAAAATTCCGGATCAAAAGCTTCTTTATCAGCAAGAACTCCGTATGCAGGCACATAATCTTGGGATGGCTTCTTGCCATCGAAGAAAGTAATACCTTCCACTCCTTTAGTAAGATTTTCCCAGAACTCCTTCAAGTTCGCTGACTTTGGAAATCTGCCGGCCATACCAATAACAGCTATTTCCAGTCCATTTTCGTTTATAATTGATGACATAAAATATTTTTTATTGGCTTGACTTTATACCAGGTGGATAAATTTGTCACTAAGCAATTTCGCCAGACTTGCGCGCTGAATATCTTGGGGAACTCGCTTATTATTCAAGATAGTATTTAGGTGCCCCAAAGCTTGCTTGAGATGATGCTCAGAGGCAACTTCATAACCTTCTTTGATTCTCTTCTCTATCTTAGTGATCTCATTATAGGGACTCACAATATCCTGATGATAATTACTATTTTCTGGATAATAATTTCTAGTACCCACAGCTACGCCCCTGCATCCACTAATTTTCATGAGATATTCTTCCTCTGCCACCATCAAATCATTCTTCAGTGTATTAAGATGTTGAATTGAATTGAATGAATAAGCTTTGAGAGGCTTCTCACTCTTTTGCGTTAGATACGTAAGTACTTCCTTTGGCCCCACTTCAATGATTGTAGTACAACCAGAAGCCTCTAAAACTCCCAATGATTGAAACCACTTGACCGGGGACACCAATTGTCTGGTCAAATGTCCTTTAACATCATCTGTATAAGGCCTAGCCGTTTCATTAGCTATTACTTTGGAAGTCTGGCTGTTAAAGGTATAGCCTTCAAGAACGGTATTAAAATCTTTAGCGGCCTGCTGCATTAGCGGGCTATGAAATGGTCCACTCAAGTTAAGAGGATAAACCAAAGCTCCCTTGTCTTCCAAGGCCTTTGCAATGGCAAAAATATCCTTATTGTAACATGAAATACTACATTGTGTAGCAGTATCATAAGCAGAAAGATACACCTCAATAGCATCACTCCTCAACTGCTCGCAAACTCCCTCTACTACCTGAGTGTCGATATTTATTACCCATAACATGGTACCCTCAAGCTGTTCTGATGTTGCAATAATGCATTCACCACGCTTTTGAACCAATGGGATAGCTTCAGAGAAGTTCAGAATACCATCACAACATAAGGCGGTATATTCACCCAGACTATGACCAATCATCATTGCTGGCTCTACATCCAACTCAGCCTGAAGCACTCTATAAGAAGCATATGAAATAGAGAGCAAAGATATCTGAGCAAAATTCAACTCATTGAGTTTTTGTTCACCATCCTGCCAGATTTTAAATATATCTGCTCCTGCCAAATCACTAGCCTCTTCGATAGTATCTTTGAATACGGGAAATTCATGATACAACTCCTTACCCATTCCTGTAAATTGTGACCCAACGCCGGGAAACACAAAGCTGATTTTATTCATTCTATTAATTATTCCTCTTAAAGGTTAATTCTTTCTGTTTAATCGTTTAAGTCTGTTTGCCTTACCCTGACGCAATGTATCTGTGCGATCAAGTTCAGCCTCCTCAATAGCAAACTCTTCAGGAAAAACATTCGCAATAAATTTCTCTATTGTTGGATATTTGAAGAGCGCCATAATATCTATTTCCTTCCCAAGAATTTCCTCTATCCTGGGCTTCAATTTTATAACATTGAGTGAAGTACCTCCAATATCAAAGAAGCGATCCTCTACACGTACTTCATCTATTTTCAATACATCTTTCCAAATATTTGCTATCTGTTTCTCCAAATCTGTCTTCGCTACTTTTCCGTTGGAATTTACCTGCTCGCTTAAGAATGGCACCTCTTTAAGAGCTTGTACATCCACTTTACCATTGTTAGTCAGTGGCAACACAGACAGATGAGCGTAATATGCAGGTACCATATATGGTGGAAGTATATTTTCCAGTTGGCCTTTGATGGCTAATACGCTTTCAATATCAGTTGAAGCACAATAAGCTGAAATATACTTTTCTCCATTCTTTTCAAATACATCGAGATACACATCATTAATCCCTGCTAATTGAAGTACATGTTTACTGATCTCTTCAAGCTCTACCCTGAAACCTCTTATCTTAATTTGATTGTCGACCCTCCCCAAATATTCAATGGTACCATCGATATTATACCTGGCCAAGTCTCCAGTTCTGTAGACACGCAGCCCTTCAAGGTGCTTCGGATTGACAAACTTTTCCTGATTAAGATCAGGTTGATTGATATATCCAATAGCCAGTCCATCACCTCCGATACAAAGTTCACCTTTGTTTCCCCAAGGCAGCAACTCACCAGACTTACCAAGTATGTAGCAAGAGGTATTAGCCACCGGTTGACCAATTGTAGAAACATTATTCGCATGCATGTCCTGATTAAAAGTAGCTCCTATTGAAGCTTCCGTAGGGCCATACTCATTATGGAGTTTCACAGCCGGAAAAAGCTCCTGACTTCGGTTTATCAAAGTTGGACTAGCCTTTTCACCTGCCAGTACTACAAATCTAAGACTCATTCCCAAATCCTTCTTATCAGCTATGCCTTCAATCAGCGCTCCGTATAGCCCTGGAGTTGCTACCATATTCGTCACCGAACCAAGATCTGCATGTTTGAATAACTGAGTAGTATCTAATCGTTTGTCATCAGACACTAACGTTAGCTTACCTCCGGAAAGTAAGGATGCATATAAGTTTGAGGCAAACCCATCAAAATGATAAGAAAGCAATTGTAATGTGTGATCATCAGTGCTAAAGCCATAGTTCTGAATTCTCCAGTATATAAAATTCATCACACCTTTATTGGTCACTTCCACGCCTTTGGGTTCGCCAGTAGTGCCAGAGGTATAAATAATATATATACTATCATCAGCCGTCTCAGTTCTCTCCGGATTTTCCTTCACGCCTTCAAGCATATTTGCACCTACAACCAATACTTTGATATCTGCTGTAAAATCAGACTGCGAGAGCAACAATTGGCAATTGCTGTCTTTTACGATCTGTTCGGTTCGAGCCTGTGGTGCTGAAGGTGATAATGGCAAATAAGAGCCTCCGGTTTTAAGCACAGCAAGCATTGCTATAATCATGTCTATAGACGGTTCAAATAATAACGCCACTCGAGGGTTAGACATTGAACAGCCCTCCCTGATCTTGATGGCCAGAGCATTGGACTTTTCGTTCAGTTCTTGATAAGTGATATCACTTCCCTCAAACTGTACAGCCACATGGTCTAGATACTTTTCTGCAATGGATTCAAAATAAGAGATCACAGTGGTACTCGGATATTGTGTTACTGGCCCATTGGCATTCTCAATTATTCGTGACTTTTCACTGTTTTCCAGAATCTCATAATCACCAATCTCCATATTAGTATCGGCTAATATTGCCTCTACAATTTTTTTGAAATATCCGGTAAACTTATCAATAGTATCTTCCAGAAATAACTCCTTGGTATATTCCCATCTGAAATGGAATTTACCCTCCATTTCGTATGTAGAAAGAATAAGTTCAAAAGCAGCACGATGTTCGAGAGGAATATTCGTTTGCTTAAGATGACCTAACTGAAAGGTTGTTTCTTCATAATTTTTGAAAACAAATTCGACATCGAATAACGGGTTTCTGCCAGTTTCTCTTTCCAGTTTAAGTTCTTCAACCAGTTCGTCCAGTGGGAAATCCTGGTTATCAAAACATGCTATGGCTATTTTATTCAGTTCCTGCAAAAATGTCCGGAATGTCCATTGAGGCTTCACCTCGCTCCTGATTGGTAACGTGTTGATAAACATACCAATTACATTCTCAAGATCTGGATGGTTTCGGCCTGCACTTGGTGAACCGATAATTATATCTTCCTGATTACATAGTTTACTAAGAAATACCTTATAGGCAGCTAGTAATACTACATACATTGTTACCCCTTCCTGATCTGCCAACTTCCTCAGGCGCAATGAATCCTCTTCGGTCAGCATAAAATCCTTGGTGGCTCCTATATAGCTTCTTTCTTCAGATCTCGCTTTGTCTATCGGTAAATCCAGCATAGAAGGTTCATCAGCATACTGCTCCAGCCAGAATTCCTTCTGCTTTGAAATAGCTTGTTGCTGTTCTTCCTTTTGTTGCCACTCAGCGAAATCCACATACTGCACGGGAAGCTCCGGCAATACATCATTGTTATAAAAATGGAGAAAATCACTGATTAGAATATTCTGGGAAGACCCATCAGTGATAATGTGATGCATATCTACCAATAGGTAATTGACTTCCGGGGATTCCTCAAACAAGCTTATTCTCAATAGAGGTCCCTTTTCCAAATCGAAGGGTCTAACGAACGATTTAAGCACCTCTTCAACACTACCTGTTGATGAAGGTATCACTTCTAATTGGAAAGTATCGGAATCATTTATTTTTTGGTATGGCTCATTATTATTCAGAACAAAGGTGGTTCGTAAACTGCTATGTCTTTCAAACAGCTGCTTCGATGCATTCTGAAGTCTTTCTTTGTCTAGCTGCCCCTCAAGCTTTATCAGTTTAGGGCTATTGTAGGCTAAGGAACTCTTATCCAGCTGATATACGAAGTAAAGTCTACGCTGAACTGCAGATAAAGCATACAGTTCTTTATCAATGGCTTTTGGAATAGATGTAAATTCACTTTTCTCACCTTCTAGCCTCTCTTCAATCAATGTGCTCAGACTAAGAATGTCGCTATGATTGAGGAAGTCTTTAATCGAAACCTTCACATGAAGCGCTTTATTTATGCGTCCGATCAATGTCAGGGCTTTAAGAGAGTCTCCTCCCAGATCAAAGAAATCATCATCTATGGTAATATCAGGCTTACCAAAAAATGAATGCCATAGCTGCAGAAGTACTTCCTCAACACTTCCCAAGTCTTCTGTTGAAATATGCTCATCTGATATATCCAGTTGAGATTCATCAATGTGCTTATCAGGCAACATCTCATAAAAATCTGACAGCTTATGTCTTGACAACATCAGCTCGGCCACTCCGCTATTTATTGATCTTTCTAATACTTCTCCGGCCTCCTGAGCCGAAATACTGTCAACTATCTCATTAAAACCTTTGCTGCGAAGCACTTTCGCTGCTTCATTGGCCATACCCACATTACGTACGTGGTTCCAGTTGATGCTAACTACATTATTCGTAAGCTGACCTGATCTCTGCTTAGCGTAAGCATTTAAGAATAGGTTCGCTGCTACATAGCCTATCTCACCTTCAGGAGCTGCTATGGAAGCAGTAGAAGAACAGAGGATAAAGAAATCCAAGTCCCTATTTTCCAACAATTGATTAAGTACTATGGCTCCAACCGCTTTTGGGAGCATCACCTTCAGATCATCTTCTCTTGATCTATTGTATACGATACCTCCAAAATCTGCTCCGCCTGCTGCATGGATAACTCCGCTTATGGTTCCAATATTTTGCTCCACATCCTGGACTACTTCTTGCATCTGGCTAATGTCAGAAACGTCGGCCTGATAGTAGAATACTTCTGAACCACTCTTCTCTATTTCAACTAATGATTGTATCACACTGGCTTTCGGATGATCTACCAGCTGCTTATCGTCTTTCCATGATTCTTTAGATAGTAATTCGCTTCTTCCAGTAAGGATTAGCTTCACACCACTGACTTGTGACGTGATATAACGGGCGAAGTTCATACCCATGCCTCCTGTACCTCCGGCAATAAGATAGGTCTTACCTGATACAAAATTTGTCTCATTCTTTGGTTGTGCTAAAGCTATTGGCTTCATTCTCTGAACAAAGCGTGTTTGATGGCGATAAGCAGTAACTACATCCTGGCTTGACGACTCAATATCCGCAGCGAGATCTTCCATCACTCTGTCATTGAGAATATCAACATCTATGTTTCTACAAGCTAGTTTTTGAAATTCTTTAGACAGTATTCTTATGGCTGCCAATTGCAAGGACTTTGCCGGAGACAATTGCTCCGCGGAAAATACCTGATGAAGGTTGTTAGTGACAGAAATCAAAGTTACTTGCTCTTGAAGACTCACTTCATCGATCGACTTGGCGATATTAATCAATGGATAATAATGAACTTCTAATTGAGAGATAAAATCCTCTCTGCCTGAAATATCCAGTTTGGCTTCATCAACAGACCACAAATACAATATTCGAACAGATTCTTCTTTGAAATGGTCAAAAAGTAATTTGTAGTCGTTGTTATCATTGGGCCTGATGGTGAAATGCTCATCATCTATCTTCGCATATTCATTGCCTTTGGATATAATGATGGTTTTTGCATCATCCTTTCTAAGTGTGTTGATAAGTACAGACGCCGACTCCTCTTCAGCAAATACAAGTAGATAATTATAATTATCCTGAGCGGAATCACTACTGTATAAATCTGATGTTTCCCAAACTGGGGTATAAAAGCACTGATCAAGTTTATTCTCTACCGTATGGGTATTTTGGTTCATCCTTTCGGTAATCAATCGATAAGCATCTACCTCAGCTGGAAACTGTTGCTGATCGAAAGAGTAAACAGGAAGTGATACTGTGTGTCTTTCCTGATCTTTATAGAATGCTGACCAGTCAATATCGATACCATACTCCCATAACTTACCAATACCCGTGTACAGATGATCAAAGTCCGTAGCATCATGATCCTGATGCCTACTAACAGCAACAACCTTATGCCCTTTATGACGCATAGCGTTAGACCGCACAAATACACTTAATTCTATTCCTGGACCAATCTCAACAAAATTGGCATCTCCTCCAGACATAATGGTGTCAATACCTGTCTTAAATTTTACGGTACTAACCAGATGTTTTACCCAATAGTCTGCTGACAAAATTGTTCCCTGTTCTTTCTTTTGTCCGTCCACATTGGAGATCATAGTCAGAGTCAGTGGCTGCATTTCGATAGTGGCAAGCACTTTTCGATAATCATCCGCAATCTGGTTCATGTGATGCGAATGATAGGCAGAAGCTCCTGCGATCAATCTACAGGATATATTCTCTTGTTCGAGGCTCTTTATTAGCTCTTGCACCGCATCATGATCTCCAGCCACAACCTGCAATTCTGTACTATTGGCTGTTGCCAGAGTTACTCCTCTATGATCTTTCAAAAAGTCATTCAATCTATCCTCTGTAGCAGACACAGCCATCATTGCACCGGACGCCACAGTTTTCATGAGCTTGCCTCGTTCTATAATGAGCCTAATGCCAGACTCTAAATCAAATGCTCCTGCCAGGCACGCTGCTACATATTCGCCCAGACTGTGTCCAATGACCATATCAGGCTTCACACCCCAGCTCATAATTGATTTTGCTAAAGCATATTCTACTGCAAATAGAATAGGATGTGTATAATTAGTTTGATGAATGAGACCATCAGAACTTTCTGTTTCCGCAAAAAGGATTGCCTTCAAGTCGGCATCCATGTATTTAGCGGCTATTTCAAAACAGTTGTCCAATGTCTCTTTAAATATTGGTAAGTCGTGATACAGGGTTTTGCACATATTGACATACTCAGCTCCCTGACCCGCAAACATAAATACATTAGGTACCGATTGGTGGCTATTGACCAGAGCAGGATGCTTGAGCAATCTTTCTGATGATAATGCTTCCAATAATGATTTTCTACCCTGAAATACTATTGATTTTCGGTATTTAAGATCCGCTCTACCTTGATTAAAGGTGTAGGCAACATCTGATAAGTTTACCTCGGTGTTTTTCTCCAGATACTGTGCAAGAGCAGATACGTTGCGCTTCAAAGCATCAGCAGTATGTGCAGAAAGCTTTATCCAGTCAATATCATTATCGCTTGAGACCTTAGAATTTTCAGGACACTCTTCCAGCACGATATGAGCATTGGTTCCGCCCATTCCAAAAGAGCTTACTCCTGCCCTTCTTGGTGTCAATGATTTTTCCCATGGTCTTAACTTCGTGTTGACAAAAAACGGCCCCTGCTCAAAATCTATTTTAGGGTTAGGGCTTTCGTAATGTAAGCTGGCAGGAATGTGTTTATGCTTGAGGGAAAGCACCGTTTTGATAAAACCTGCTACTCCTGCTGCGGCATCAAGGTGACCTATATTGGTTTTTACTGATCCTATGGCACATTCTGTACCTGTTTTACCAAACACCTTATTTAATGCTTCAATTTCAATCGGATCACCAAGTGGCGTACCAGAACCATGTGCCTCCACCATATTGATCGTAGCGGGATCCACTTTGGCCATATTGTATGCTTTGAGAATAGCCTTGTACTGACCATGCTCACTTGGAGCCGTGAACGACATTTTTTCCGATCCATCGTTATTTACCGAAGCTCCTCTGATTACCGCATAAATGTGATCCCCATCTTTTACTGCATCTTTGTATCGCTTAAGAGCCACCACACCGACGCCCTCACCTCTAATCGTTCCTATCGCCTTTTCATCAAAAGTCCTGCAATGCCCATCATTTGAGCTAACCATACCTTCTTCATAAAAATATCCCCTTTTAGTACTGTGACTAAGAGATACTCCACCGGCGAGGGCTACTTTACACTCCCGCAATAGTAGACTCATAACGGCTCGTTGTATAGCCACTAAGGATGTGGAACAAGCCGTATTTAAATAAAATGCAGGCCCCTGAAGATTAAGTAAGTAAGATACTCTAGCACACAGATAGGTTATATCCTTCAGCTGGGAAGCTGTAAAGCTATCTACATAATTCTGCTCGTTGGCAAACATAGCATAAGTTTCCCAGTTAAGACTCGGAGATCCTCCTGCGAACAGACCTACTTTATCCTGATTTTTTCTAATGTCTATACCAGCATCTTCAAGTGCCTTCCAGCATTCTTCATGAAAAAGTCTGATCTGAGGATCCATCAACCGTGCTTCTTCCGGACGATATCCGAAGAAATCAGCATCAAAATTCTCTTTATTTTCTAAAAAAGAATTGGCTTTTACATAGTCTGGGTGCTTGTACTCTGATTCAGGAACACCAGCTTCTGCCAATTCTTCATCCGTAAAGTAGGTTACAGACTCATAGCCATTCTTCAGGTTATCCCAAAACTCATTAAGATCCTTAGCTCCGGGAAACTTCCCAGACATGCCAATCACAGCTATTTCTATACCACTATAATCTTTCATCTATATTTAATTCTCTAAGTCTCTACTAATCGTCATTAGGTCAATTATTTAGCCTGATGACTAATTACTATTATTAATTATTTGGAGGTTTAGTCCTCCAATGTTCCTAAGATGTCATGCATCTCATCTACCTCTTCATTAACTTCCTCAATATCCCTCTCAGATTGTTGTTGCTGAGTCTGCAGGTACGCAACTAAAGAAGTAATGGTGGGATGATTGAATAGCATAGGTACTGATATTCTGTATCCCAGAGATTCGGTAAGTATTGTACTGAGCTTGATAAGCATCAATGAAGTACCTCCCGACTGAAAAAAATTAAAATTAACTCCTATTTCATCCTCTCTAAGAGGCAATACCTGCGACCATGCCTTGATAATTTTATTTTCAAGAGTAGTTTTAGGCAATTTTATTTCTTCATATGTGCTCTCAACTGGTGCAGGAAGGCTAAGCCTGTCAATTTTGCCACTGGCAATTTGTGGCAATGCTTCCATCCAGATATACTGGCCGGGCACCATATAGGCAGGTAGAACAGTCCTGAGTTTATCCCTCATCGTTTGATAAGTGATTGAATTATCGGCTTCATAATATGCTACAAGTCGCTTATCGGCACCCTCACCATACACAATTACAGCAGCTCTTCTTACCCCTTCTATTCTCCTGATCTGGTTTTCAATTTCTAATAGCTCTATACGATTACCAAAAACTTTTACTTGCTGATCGACCCTTCCTAAATACTCAATGTTTCCGTCTTCCCTCCAATAGGCAAGATCTCCAGTTTTGTAAATTCTAGAATTACCTGACTCATCCGCTATAAAATACTGCGCTGTGAGTTGAGGTTGCTTGTAATAACCTCTGGCTAAGCCTGCTCCTTCAAGATATAGTTCTCCTATAACTCCTATAGGTACTTTGTTTCCATCAGGATCAAGGATATGGCAACGCATATTATCAATAGGCTTTCCTATAGGTATGGTATCCTGATTCTTGCCCGGCAGACACTCATAATGAGTAACATGGATAGTACCTTCTGTGGGACCATACATATTGATCAATCTTATGCCAGCTATTTCTTCAAAACTAAGGTTAAAATTTTCAACTAACCCTGGTAATAAGGCCTCACCGCTCGCGATTACTAATCTTAAAGACTTGAGCTCAGCAATATCGTTGCTAGTCAAGACATTCAGGAAAATCTCCATCATCGATGGGACAAAATGAATCACAGTAACATTCTCCCTTGCTACCAGATCAGCTATCAAATGCGGATCTCTTTCCATTCCAGGAGGCATGATTATCAATGATGCTCCAGAGATCGACCACCAAAATAGCTCCTGAAGGGATACGTCAAATACTAATGGTGTTTTCTGAACCAAAACATCAGCCTCAAATAGAGGATAATCCTTTTGATTCCATAGCATATTGTTCAACAATGAACCATGATCGACCATAACGCCTTTAGGCTTACCTGTCGAACCTGACGTATAAATCGTGTATGCTAAGTCATTACCCGTAAATTTACTAGCAGGACGCTCCACAGCGCATTTCAAAATTTCATTAGCCGCTATATCCAAATCTAACAGTTGGCAATCTTCTGCTAATGCTACCTCTAACGTCGCTCGAGATATGACCAGATCAATGTCTCCCTCTTCAATTATTTGAGATATCCGGTTTGCTGGCTGATCTACCCCTAGTGGTATATATACTGCACCAGCCTTCATAATACCATAAATCAAAGGTATCTGCCATAACTCTCTTTCCAGCAAAAAGCCGATTCTGCTACCCTTTGATAAATTACACTCCGTCAGAAGATAATTGGCAATCTGATTTGACAACTGATCAACTTCCCGATAAGTAAGTGAATGATCAGCAAACTTTACAGCTATATTATCAGGCGATTGTTGAGCCTGATGAACAAAAAGATCAATAATTGATTCCTCTGATCTATCAATGGCTGTTGAATTCACTTCAGAAATAGCCCTATACTCATCTTCTGGTTGAATATTAAGATCTTTTAATGCGCTGTCAGGGTCTTGAAATGCTACCTCGCATATTTGCCGAATATATTTTACCCAGCGCTCCATTGTATCAGATTTATAAATGGAGGCATCATACTGCATTTGCCAATCTAATTCATCTACATTTTCTGTAACTGTAATAGTAAGATCAAACTGTGCAGTACCATAATTGCCTACCTCTAATGGCGAAACGCTAACTCCCTCCATTTTCATCTTTGGCAGGTTGTAATTCCTATAGGCAAACATCACGTCAAAAAGAGGATTTCTATTTTGATCCCTTTCAATGTTAAGTTTCTCCACTAAAGATTCATAAGGATATTGCTGATTGGAAAAACATTCCAGCACCTTATCTCTTGTTTCCTTTAATAAAGACCTGAAGCTTTTATCCGAATCGATGTTTCCTCTCACCACCAAGGTATTGACAAACATACCGACTATCTGATCGAGCTGTTCATTATTGCGACCAGACACAGGAGTTCCTACAGCTATGTCTTTATTTCCAGTGAGTTTATACAATAGCACCTTGATTACACTTAGCAGTGACATGTATAAAGTCGCATTCTCTTCCTCTGCCAATCTATTTAAGCTAGCTGATCGGTTTGTCGAGAATTTTATCACCCGTCCTTTTCTATCACGGCCGACAGATTTTGGATAGTCGGTTCTTAGATTAAGGGGCATAAGAGCCTCTTCAAATTCAGACAACCAAAATCTCTCCTGAGCCTTTATCTTATTTTGCCAGTAATCGCCTTGTTCATAAATGGCAAAATCCACATATCTTAAACCTGAATGATGGTATTGCTGATGATGATTAGCATCCATAAGCCCCTGTACCAGTATTCCCTGAGAAATACCATCACATATAATATGGTGGGTGTCGATTAACAACCAGTAAGTGTTAGATGAAATTTTGACTAATCCTCCTCGAATAAGTAATTCATTTTTCAGATTGAATGGCCTCAAAAATTCATTCACACATTCATCAAGATTATTCCCATCAAACCACTCTAAAGCAAAGGGCCTCTGCTCGGATAAACTTTGAACAGGCACCCCATCTATCACTTTAAATGTTGTTTTCAATAAATCATGAGCATTAATAAGCTTTTGAAATGCATGCTCTAACCTTGAAACATCCAGATCACCCTCAATTTGCAGGATTTGCAATTGATTATAAGCCAAGGAATTAGGCTCTAATTCAAAAAGAAAATAGAGTCTTTTTTGAGCAGAAGTTAAAGGATAATAATCGCGCTCTCCTACATGCTCAATTTGTTCTACTTTAGAAGGTTTCGAAAGCCCTCCAAAATACTTTATAATGTCAGCCTTATGCTCCCGGATCTTCTGAATCAATTGCTCATCAACTCCCTCTTCAGGAAGACCAAGCTTCAGATTACCTTCGTCAATGGTAAGGCTGATATTATTCTTCTTTAATGTAAGTAACAGTTCTACTACACTCATATCAAATCACCATCTCTGTTTTCTTATCTTTATTCATCTCATCATTGATATCTGCCCACTGAGACAATTCTATAAATGAAGCAAGAGCCTGAACCGTTTGGTGGTTAAACAGCTCCATAAAAGGAATTTCTATCTCAAAAGCAGTATTGATTTTGCTGATCAAGGTCAATGCCTTTAGTGAATTTCCCCCAAGAGCAAAGAAACTTCTGTCTGTGCTTATTTCCGTGGAGTTGATACTCAAAGTCTCCGCCCATAACTTACAAATTTTTTCTTCTATCTCGTTTTGTGGTTTTACGTAGCTCAATGTTTTAATATCCGGAGCTGGCAAAGCTTTTCTGTTAACCTTACCATTCGTAGTGAGCGGAATTTCATTAAGAGCTATATAATACTGCGGCAACATATATGACGGAACTTTGGTAATTAGAAATTCAGTAAGTTCCTTATCTGTCAATTCTCGTGTACTTTTATAATAGGCAGAAAGCACTTGATTTTCTCCTTCACCTTGTGTGGTGACTACACATTGCTCTATATCAGCGTTTGTGCTCAATTGGGCCTCTATCTCTCCCAGCTCTATGCGATACCCCCTCAACTTCACCTGATGATCCATTCTGCCGAGGTATTCAATATTACCATCTGGCAACCACCTCGTTAAATCCCCGGTTTTGTAAACTCTCTCACCTACTGCATCCAGGTTTAAGAATACAGCATCTGTTAGCTCCTTGTTATTGAGGTAGCCCTGAGCCAAACCTACTCCCGCCAAACACAATTCTCCAGGTATTCCCACAGGATTTACCTGCCTCTCTGTATTAATAATATAGCATCTAATATTCGCAATAGGCTGACCTATCGGAATACTGCTAGTTATGTTCTCTGATGTACATTCATAATGTGTCACATCAACCGTAGCTTCTGTAGGACCATAAAGATTTATCAACCTACATGAATAATCCCTAGCAAGTATCACTTGATTGAAGAGTTCAACATGATTTGCGCTCAGCGCTTCCCCACTTACAAAAATCTTGTTCAATGAGCCTAACATCGGCTCATGAAGCTCTTTCATGCTATGCAAAAATGCATTTAGCATAGAAGGCACAAAATGGATAGTACTTACATCATATTTGGCAATGGCATCCAATATTTTCTCTGGCTGTTTCTCATCACCATCAGGCAATATGACGAGCGTGGCTCCTGTAAAAGACCACCAGAACAACTCCCAGATAGAAACATCAAATGCTAAAGGCGTTTTCTGAATGAGCGTGTCATTGCTGTCAATAGAATAAGCATCCTGCATCCAGTATATCCTATTGTACAAGGCTCTGTGATCGATCATTACACCTTTAGGCGTACCTGTGGAACCTGAAGTAAATATCACATAGGCAAGATCATCCCCTTTCAAAGCAACGGGTATTACATCGTTTGAATAATCCAAATCCGCCAAAGTGGTAATATCAATGATATTTAACATATCCTTCAATTGATCCACTTCTGCATGGTTGGAGATAAGCAGTTTTAAGTCTGCTTCTCTGATAATGCTCTTGCTTCTTTCAAGAGGATTATCCATAGACATCGGCACATAAACAGCTCCTGCTTTTATTATTCCATAGATCAAAGGAATAGTATAAAGGCCTTTATTGGCTAGATGGCCCACAAAATCTCCCTTCTGGATTTTAAACTCATGCTGCAGATATGCTGCTATTTTATCAGACAATACATCAAGTTCAGCGTACGTCAGTGACTCATCAAGGTAACAAACTGCCTGATTGCCCGAATTCTCGTGAAGTGATCTTCTAAATGGATCTAAAATATACTCTTGAGGTACTTGTTGTTGCGTTTGATTAAACTGCTCTAATACCTTCAATTTTTCATCATCTGTCAGAATAGATACCTCAGAAATCTTAGATTCATCACTTTTGACGATCTGACCGATGATATATTCGATATAGCTGAAATAATTTTGAATGGTCTCTTCCATGAAGAGATCAGACTTATAATCTATAGTCAGTTCAAGTTGATCACCGTTCTTCATGAATACCAACGATAGATCAAAATTGGCATTATTTCTCCCTATTTGATAATCATCAACTTTTAGCCCAGGAAGATTAACAGTCTTCGTATCTGTATTCTGAAAATCGAACAACACATCAAATAGTGGATTACGAGTGATATCTCTCGGTATATCTAAAGCATCCACCAGGTCCTCAAACTGAACATCCAGATATTCATAGTTTTTAAGTATTCTATTTTTGACCTGCTGGAGTAACTCTTTAAATGTCAACTGTACATCTATCTCGCTTCTCAATACTACGGTATTGACAAAAATCCCCATAGATTCGGCAAGTTCAGCAGGTCTTGAATCTAACACTGGTGACCCGACCGTCAAGTCGTTCTGTCCACTAACTTTATGAAGGAAAATCAAAAAGGAAGTCATAAGCGTCATTTGCAGGGTAGCATCATGCTCTCTGCTCATCGCTTCTAATGCTTTAACCAGATTTTCATCAAAGGTTGATGTAAATCTGCTTCCGGCATAGGTAGGCGCATTAGGTCTTGAAAAATCAGTTGGCAAATTTAAGGTTGGAATTTCAACTACAAACTGACCTTTCCAATACTGCATACTTTTCTCATTATCAGCCTGATTGGTCTGCCAATATGCATAATCCTTATACTGAAAATCACTAGCATTGATCTCATTGCCTTGGTAGGCTGATATGAATTGGTTGATCAATAAGCCTAATGACATCAAGTCGGTAATGATATGATGCATATCGAGCACCAAATAGTGACGATCCTTCTCAACTGTCATTACTGCGACCCTCAATAATGGGCCCTCACTTAGGTTATAAGGTTTAATGAAATTATCAATCCTTTCATCAACATTGACCTCTTCAGATTTTATTGTCTCCACAACAAAATCAACCTCATTCCTCACCAGCTGATAATAACTACCATTCTCTTCATGGAAAGTGGTACGCAATATCTCGTGCTTATCAATAATCTGATTAAATGCCTTCTCCACCCGATCGATATCCAAATCACCGATAATCATCTTTGCGGTGGAAATATTATAATTAGTCGACTGAGGAGATAACTTATTCAGCACAAGCATACGCTCCTGCTGAGCAGACAATGGGTATGTCGACTGAGCTGGTGCTTTAGTAATACCTGCTCGCACCTCAGTTTGCGTTTCCAAATGTGCTGCTAACTCTTTTAGAGTTGGTGTTTTAAAAAGTTGAGCAAGGGGCACTTTATGGCCTGCAATTTTCTCAATCTCTGTTATTAAAAAAGTTGCCCTAAAAGAATCTCCACCAAGATCAAAGTAATTATCATTAATACTGGCCTTGTCGACCTTTAGGTTTTCATACCAAACAGGCATCAAAAGCACCTCCATCTTAGTGATAGGCTCCTGATAGATGTTACCTGTATTAATTACCTTTCCGGGTTCTGGTAGAAGGTTTCGATTAAGTTTGCCATTCGGTGTCAATGGTATCTCGTCCATAAACACATAATAAGCTGGCAACATATATTCCGGGAGGCTGATCCCCAAAAGCTGACGGATATCCTGAACCGGCATCTCTTTACCAACTAGGTATGCACATAAATACTCTTCACCATCTTCGGACTTTCGCACCACTACGGTAGCTCCGTCGATACCTTCAATCGTAGATAATACCTGGGATATTTCCCCTAACTCTATACGATTACCTTTAATTTTCACCTGATCATCAATACGACCAATGTATTCGATCTGAAGATCCTTGTTCAGTCTGACCAGATCACCAGTTTTATATAGTCTGGATGAGGTAACTGAATCGCTATAAATGAACCTTTCTTTGGTCAACCCTTCATTTACATAACATCTGGCTAGCCCGACTCCCGCGATATGAAGTTCTCCAGGAACTCCAAACGGCACCGGCTGAAGTCCTTCGTTCAATACATATAACTCAATATTATCTATTGGTCGGCCTATCGGAACTGTTGATTCCAATGACTGTGAGGTACAATTGTAATATGAAACATCTATAGTAGCCTCTGTAGGTCCGTATAGGTTGATCAATTGACATGAATAGCCACTGAATAGCTCATTAAAAGCCTTTACATGTGAGGAAAGCAAAGCTTCACCGCTACAAAATATATACCTTAGTTGTAACTTGTAGATGCGGTTATCCTTTTTTACATAATCCAGGAACATCTCAAAAATTGACGGTACAAAGTGAGCAACCGTAACGTTTTGTAAAACCAGATGCTCGTATACCTCCATAGGAGACTTTTCCTCATCCTGAATCATTAAAGAAAGACTAGCACCTCCAAAAGACCACCAAAATAGCTCCCATAATGATACATCAAATCCAATCGGAGTTTTTTGCACTAGCTGATCTGAGGCAATCAATGGATAGGACTTTTGCATCCAATTCAATCGATTCACCAAAGGAAGGTGCTCGACCATCACTCCTTTGGGTTTGCCCGTAGATCCTGACGTATATATCATATAGGCCAAATCTTCTCCTGCAATATATATATTAAGATTGCTTGTATCCAACTGACCGAATGTGTCCTCCTCAATCAAGATAGCCTGCACGGCTGCCAACGCCGCTGACAATTTATCCTTGACCAATACGGCTTTCGCTTTTGAATCTTCTAGAATATAGAGCATTCTCTCTGTCGGAGTATTCATCGGAACAGGAAGATAGACTGCGCCTGTCTTCATAACTGCATATATCCCGATCATCATCTCCAGAGATCTATGCATATGAACCGCTACAACATCTCCTTTTTCAATACCCTCACTTTTCAGCTTTCTCGCCAGTTGATTGACTTTTCGATTGAATTCTGCGTATGTGATGCTAAGTCCATCATATGACAGAGCCACATTATCAGGTGATTGCTCCACACGTGATTCAAAAATTGAAATTACAGATTGTACCTCTGGCAACTCTGCCTGAGTAGAATTAAAATCACTGAATAACTCGAGATGATCGGCAGGAGCTTTTAAGGCCAGAACTTTTCTATCATTGATGACAGATTCCAATGAAGCAATGAACTGATCAAACATAGCCTGGATCATATCTTCTTCGAATAGATCCTCTACATAATCCCAAACTAATTCAAGACCACCACTAAGTTCTGCCGCCGTACAATCAATAAATACCTGGGAAGTCTGTGACACAGCCATACCAGCATCGCGCTGGTCACCCCAAAATCCAAGGATGGCATCTTCTTCAGTAGCTACGATATCACCTCCAAATAAGGCACTGGTAAATACATAAGGCATAATTGCACTTGTACCCATTTTCCTGTGTCTTCTCATCTCTCTGATGAAATCTATACCGTCATAGAAACGGTTATCCAGTGATTGCAATAGTTTATTTCTCACACCTTCAACCTGCTCATCAAATTGCGCATTAGGATTTATGTCAAGACCCAGAATTACCAGTGTAGTAAAATCACCAACCACACGGTCAATATCTTCATGAAATGGATATCGATTGAAGAGTGTTAAGTTTATTGCCAGTTCTGGCGAATTACTCCAGAAAGATAATACTCTGGCATACGCAGTGCACAGCAATACAGATGGTGTACTGTGATAAGCCTTAGCAACTTCTTTTAGTTTATCCCACTCTGCAGTTGTAAAGAGTTTCCTTTTCCTATTGAATTTAGGCCTGTCTATCTCAGAAGGATTACATTTATATGGTAATTCTGGTGCACTCGGAAAATCATCCAATTGATCTAACCAGTATTTTTTAGATTTTATAAACTTTTCACCTGAGCGCAACTCATGGAAATTGTTCATATAATCTTTGTATGTATAGTTTAATGCCGGGAGTTCCTTTGCAGGATCTTTCAGTAACATTCCCCACTCCTTAACAAAGATCATGATACTGGCGGCATCACAGATCAGGTGATCAAAACAGAAGAAGAGATAGTTTCTATCGTCTGAAAGTTTGAAAACAGAGATTTCGAACAATGGCCATACTGTTTCATCAAACAGACGATTACTTAACCTGGCACGTTCTTCTTCAATATTCTCAGACTGTTCTTTATCACTAAGGTTTCTAAGATCTTTAACCTGAATATCATAATGATCGGTATTATGAAATTTCTGGGTACCATCAGGAAGCATAACCACTTTCAACATCGCATGCCTGTTCAATATGCGATTGAAAGCTTCATTCAATAATTCAACATCTACACTAAGCTCACTTTCCTGATATACATTGGTAGATATTCCTCCCATTTCAAAATGATCACTCTTACCCATCAAATACGCCATCTGAATCGGTGAAATAGGGAATGGCTCATAAAATCCATCGACCACTTCCTCTGTTTCCACAACGGTCTCCTGTACTTGCAGGGGAATACCTCCATCTAATAACTCGGCTATTTTTCTGGCGGTTCTCAATTCAAAAAACGTCGTTACCGGCACATCGTAACCAAATTTTTGCTGCATCATAGATATAGATGAGATCGCCTTGATTGAGTCTCCTCCTAATTCGAAGAAATCATCCTCTACTCCAATGCCTGACATACCAAACGTAGTTTCAAATGTTGAGATAACGTTCGCTTCGACATCATTGGCTGGAGCTATATACACCGTGTCTATATCCGGACGTTGACCTGAACCCAATGAATTATTCTCACGAGTTTCGGTAACATCTGAAAAATTGAGTTCGTCTATGAATCGCCTTACTTCAGAAAGATCATAGGCCGAGATAGCCACTCTTTGTTCGTTATTTGAAAGAATAGCAAACAGCGCGTGTATACCTTCCACTGGTTTTACAGATAGTAATTCTTCAAAAGCAATGGACTGCCCTTTGATAGTAAACTGGTGATTTTTAGAAGCTTCAGCGGCTATACCTGTACCTTGCCAATCATTCCAGTTTACACTATAAGCATTGACATTTTTAGCCCGGAGCGTATGAACATAGGCATCTAAAAACTCATGTCCCGCATTATAAGCAACCTGACCGAATTTCAAGCGGGAGAATATATTACCGGTGGATGAGAAGTATAACGCAAAATCTGGTTTTTCATCGACAACAAGATTCTCCAATATCATTGTACCGCGCACCTTAGGATCAAGGTATTGCTCAGAATCTTTGGCGTTCCTTCCCTGAATAATTCCTCCGTTGTCAATACTACCTGCAATATGAAATAAACCATTTAATGCTCCGAATCTCTGTCTGGCTTCAGCGTATACCTGCTTTACCGCCTCTTCATTGCAAATATCTGCCTGATAAATCAACAATCTGGCACCATTCATTTCAGCCCCTTGCAGTTGTAGTATCTTTTCTTTTATCTGCTCACAAGTATCCTCTGCATCCAAAAACTCATCCCACTGATTACTTTTAGGAAAATCTCTGTTATCAATGATGACGAAGTTAGTCGGTGCCAGTGCTGAAAAAGACTCAATAATTTGAAGAGCCACTCCTCCAAGACCACCCGTAAGCAAGTAAAAGCCATCGCTCTTCACTGAAATTTGACCCTCAGCTATCTCCAGAGATACCGGTAAATATTTCTGAATGTAGAAATGTCCATCCCTAAGGCTTACGATCTCCTTACCTTTTTCAAATGAAACATTTATTCCCGCCTTGAGTAAGGCAGTCTTTTCTTCCTCACTTGCTGCATTTAATTCTCCTCCTGAAAAATCTACAAGTTGTACCTTAATAGTTGGGTACTCCACCGGTATCACCTTAACAGGTCCAAGTATCACAGCCTTTTCGGCACTTACTAGTTGACCGTCCTCGAGGCAATGCATATCAGTAGTGATCACTCGAATCGATAATTGATCTGCAAAATACTTAGACCAGGCTTGAGAGAAGTTTAATAAAGAATTATAACCAATATATGTATCAGTATATCCTGATGCATAAGAGCTCCAATAATGATCAACTGTGTCAACTTTGATCCCCAGATCATTAACATACTGCACTAATCTCTCATAATGATCAGGTGCATTAGGATCAATGGTGAATTGAGTATTATCATGGAAAAAATCATTTCCTTTTTTAACCCATATCACTGCTTGTTTATCTGAATATAAAGACTCTGCCAACTTATTCGAACATACAATGTCATCAGCAAAAATTATTGTTGCGGAGCTGGTATCCTCTTGAGCCGTTTCGATTTCAGCTTTCTTCCAAACAGGCTTGTAATACCATTCAGCAAGGTTGCTTTTCTGGAACCGCTGTGTTCCCTTTGTCAAACGGTAGGTTTTGTCAATCCTCTCCTGTATATCTGCCGTAGACAATATCACCTGATTGTGGTGACTATCAGAAATTATTCTCTCGAAAGCGTCAATTATTTCATTATGATCAATAGCCAGAGGTTGATCTTCCTGATCATCGTCAAAGCCTAGTAAGTGATCCCAGTTAATAGTCAACCATCTTCCCTTAACCTTATCTTTGATCCAATAGCTGAATGCATCCATGAAGTTATTACCTGCTGCATAGGCAGAAAATGGCCCCATAAGAGATGTTAGTGACGAACTAAATATGCAAAAATCAAGGTCATGATGCTTGAATACTTCGTAAAGATTGATCGTCCCCTTAATCTTGATATCAAATTGTACCTGAATCGATGAGGCTGCACCTTCGTTTATTATAAGACCCATGGAATCACCCGTCATAGTGCCTGCTACGTTGATTACTCCATTTACAGCCCCTATTTCATTCTTGATGGTTTTGACCACCTCTTCCAACGAAGAGAGTGCCGTGATATCAGCAGAGTAGGTATGTATTTTTCCTCCGTAGGACTCTATTTCCCTGATTTGGTCGATTTTTGAGGCCAAATCAGGAGCAACCTTAGTAATATTATCCCATTCTTCTCTTGGAGGATAGTCTGTTCGACTTACCAGCACTATATCTGCCTGATTTTGTTGAGAGAGATATTTCGCGTAGAGATATCCGATATTACTTCTATTACAAAGCCCGCCAAGAATGACAATAACCTTCTTTTTTTCAAACAGCTGATCCAGTACCTTCTGTCTCTTGATAACCGGCTGCTTTCTATATTGCAACCTCCATTTGCTATTACCTCTAAATCCGACGGTCAGATCATCAAATTGCGATGCTTTTAATTCTTCGACCAATAAGGATCCTACTACTGCTGTATCCCCAATGTCTATGTTGATACACTTTATAGCGTCAAATTCAATCGGAATCACACGGCTAGCTCCATAAATGCTCGCGCCAACTGGATTCAATGTTTCATTCCCAATAATTTGGTGGACATTACAGGTTACCGTATAGATGACTACCTCATGCTCCTTATCCCCATATCGGTGATAGGATTTAGCTAACGAGGTCAGACAATTGAATCCGGTAGTGATATTCTCATCTACTGATGTTGCTGATACGTCACTATTAGTCACATTCCAGAGGTGAACTATTCTCTCAGGCATTAAGCCTTCCGCTTTCAGCTCTTTCAATAAGAAATCATATTGCTTTTCTATAGCAGGGTTTATCTCATAATGATTTCTACCTACGCGTTCAAATTTCCTTCCTTTGGTAACTTTGGTCACCTGCTGGTTTTGTGCGATCAGCGACTGAATGAGCTGTTCAGTATGGGCTGAACCGTCACTTAATATTAACCAGTTATATATACCATCAAAAGATTTTCTATCAGAAGAATATACTTTTTCCCATGTCGGTAAATAGAACCATTCATCTGGATTTTCATTTTTGGAAAGACCGATAGCGGTTACAGCTTTCGGCGCCAGCTCTGGTGTATTTTTCTGGTAATCCTTAAACCAGTATCTTTTTCTATCGAATACATATCCAGGCATGGATATACGTGTCCTTTGCCCCAAAGTATGTAAAGGACTCCAGTTTATTTCCAGGCCTTGTAACCATAATCTTTGCAACTTATTTAATAAGAATCTATGGTCAGTCATCCCCATAGCCTCCGGGCGGATAAGATTTATGGCATAATGCCCCTTATCAGCCTCCAAATATCGCTGAATAGTCGAAGTCAGATCAGCACCGGGGCCAATCTCAATCATTACAGCATTAGATAATTGTAACGCTTTCTCTAAACTTTCTGAGAACTTTACTTTCTCACATAGCTGCTTTTCCCAATAAGTGGTATGGGTAATTTCTGCTCCAGCCCAGTCACCAGTGTTATTGGATATAAGTGGAATCTCTGATGGCTGAATAGATATACTTTCAAGTATACTTCTAAATTCTGGAAGTAATGGTGACATCATTGAGCTATGAAGCGCAAATTGTCCGGGAAGCATCAAAGAAAGTATTCTGTCCTCTTTTAGAGTGGCTTCTAATTTTACAATCTCCTCTCTTGGCCCCGAGAGCACACATGAATCGCCGTTATCAATCGCAATCTCTATTTGCGGCATGAGATATTTTTGAATATCAGCTGAAGCCAGTGGCACACTCAACATACCACCTGCCATACTTTTTCCAACAAGCTTACCTCTGGCCACAATCAATCGCGTCGCCTCCTCAAAAGAAATACAACCACCAATAGTGGCCGCGACTAATTCCCCAAAGCTGTATCCCAAAAGGACATCTGGCTCAACCTCAAATTCTAACAATAGCTTAGCTAACGCTCGCTCAAAAGTAAAAACTGCCACCTGTGCAATTTCAAACTCGTTGATTTTTTCTTTAGCCTCATTTTCTTTCCCCTTTTCAGGATAGACTATGGATTTGAGGTGTATGTTAAGATGTTTCTTTACTTGGACAAAGCCTTCATCCATTGAACGTCGGAATGTCTCATACTTAAGGTAAAGATCCAATCCCATATTGACGTATTGTCCGCCCAATCCCTGAAATACAAATACCACAGAACGTGAAACATTGCTTTTGGCTTTTACAGTCTTCTTTTCGATGGCTTCAGGATCCAGCGCGTTGTATAGCTCGTCTATATTTTTACCAACAACAGCACGCCTGTACTCAAATGATCCTCTTCCTACCTGTGTAGTGTAGGCAAGATCAGAAAACGATATATTATCTTTTTGCTCCTTAATAAATTGACGAAGCTCCTCGGCTTGCTTGACCAGCGACTGCTTTGATCTTGCGGATAAAAGCACTACATCTTCCTGTTCCTGTTGCTCTTTTACCGACTCTTCTACCTCATATTCTTCAAGTATGATATGGGCGTTAGTACCTCCAATGCCAAATGAACTTACAGCAGCTCGACGTGGGGCCTCTCCTCTTTCCCATGTTATCAGCTTATCATTAACTCTGAACGGGCTATTTTCGAAATCAATTTTCTCATTAGGCTTACTGAAATTGATACTTGGCGGCATCTCACGATTTTTCAAAGACAATACAGTCTTTATAAACCCTGCCACACCAGCCGCAGCATCAAGATGTCCCGCATTAGATTTGATAGATCCTATACCGCAATACTGCTCACCATTAGCATGATAAGCTCGTCTCAAACTCTCTACCTCAACTGGATCACCCAACTGCGTACCCGAGCCATGTGTTTCTATATAATTAACAGTAGTCGGATCCACTTCCGAAATAGCCAACGCATTCTGTATTACTGCCGATTGACCCTCAACACTCGGTGCCGCATACCCAGCTTTAGCATTACCATCATTGTTAATTGCCGAACCCTTCACCACGGCCATTATCTGGTCTCCGTCATTGATGGCATCTTCAAGTCTCTTAAGTACAACCACTCCAACACCATCGCCGCCCATGAAGCCCGTACCATTTTGATCGAATGGTCGACAGTGGCCGTCCGGAGAAATGATCATTCCCTCTTGCGCAAGCATACCGTATTTACGGGGTAGGTCCATAGATGGAAACAAAGTACTCACTCCTCCAGCAAGAGCCATATCACACTCTCCTGCCAATAGTGACTGTATACCCATATGTATGGCTACCAAAGAGGTAGAACAAGCGGTTTGTACCGTCATGGCAGGCCCTTTCAAATCAAGTTTATAGGCCACTCTGGTAGCCAGATATTCTCTTGCATTTAAGCCTGATATCTCGAATATTTCAGAAAAGTTTTTGAATTCCGGCAAGAAATTGGCCACCCAAAAGGGATTGAAACCTGCTCCTGCAAAGAGACCTGTTACCGGTTTATTGGCTCCCGCATATCCGGCATTCTCCAAGGCATGATAAACACACTCATGAAAAATTCGTAACTGAGGATCCATGAAATTAGCCTCCCTGTCTGTGTAATCGAAGAATGATGCGTCGAATAGTTCTACATCTTCTAACACACCTTTCGCTTTCACGTATCTAGAGTCCTTGATCAAATCCTCGCTTATGCCATTAGCCATTAACTCTTCATCAGTAAAGAAGCTGATCAACTCCTTTCCCTCACGGAGATTAGCCCATAATTCATCCAGATCTTTAGACCCAGGGAATCTCCCTGACATGCCCACTACTGCTATTTCGAGACCGGTATAGTTTTCTTTATTATTCATTTAATATTCAGAATTCTCTAACTAAGAGTTTATATTTTCTTCAATTATTTCTTGTTGAGCAAAGCTCTTCGCTGTCTCAATTTGTTAGGTGAGACTCTTTCTGTCTTAGGCGATTTTTCAGCTTCCTTCTTCGCCGTGTTATTAAGCATCTTAGCCAGCTCGTGTACCGTAGATTTCTCAAATAAGGTGATTACATTAACCTTAGTAGCAAATGCATCACTTAACTTATTAGCTATACGGGTAAGGTCAAACGACTTGGCCCCAAGATCAAAGAGGTTGTCATAGATACCTATTTCATCAATTTTCAACACTTCAAGACATATCTCAGTAACCTTCACTTCTACCGCTGAACTAGGCTGAACGAAATTGCTACCTAATTTTGGTCGGTTATGAGAAGTCTTCGGCAACGCCAAAGTATCTACCTTTCCATTACTCGTGAGAGGAATATGGTCTATTTGAACGAAGTGCGACGGAATCATATACTCCGGCAATTCACGTCTTAAAAAAGTTCTTAGTTCGGAAACATTAGGTTCAATATTTGATACTATGTAAGCCGTTAGGGTCTCTGTACCGTCCTCATCTTCTTCCTTTACTACAATAGCTTCGTCAATTTCAAATGCTTTAGCATACTCAATTTCTTCCAAAACCTTTTTCACGTGTTTTTCCGTAGATCCAAATGCCGTGATCTCTTCCATACATTCTTCACGAGTAGCTTGTCCAAGGCGAACATCCCAACTCAATGGTGCTGTGTAAAAATTGAATCCTCGTTCTTTGATATGCGTGTAGATACCAATATCATTAATAAGACAGTTAGATGAGCAAAATCCAGTATCCTTAGGCTGAACCCATCCTTTGCTGAGCAGATAGCTCCTAATATCACTAATTGGCGTATTGTAATACCTAAAGAAATCAACGAATTGTACACCATCCAATTTATCGTTTACACTTACATTGAGTAATCTCGAATACTTGTTGTCTTTAGAATGAAACTGATTTCTGAATATTGTCAATTGCTTTTCTATATCATCCTCCTCAAAAACCCTCGCTTCGAAAATTCCTTCAAGTCTCATATCATAGATCTGACCTCTTGAGAGACCGGACACGATATACTTAATACCATATTCATTGGCCAATTGTACACCAAAGGTATTGATAGCGTGCCAGCAGCCATGACAAGAACTACAACTCTGCCTAAGACTTTCAGCAAATACTTTCTTCATATTGTCAGAAGAAATAGTGAAGTGCTTAATACCCAGCTTATTGGTTGTTTGTTCAATATTTTTGAAGGCAGTTTTTGATATATACCCGTTATCAAAAGTATAGGTCATTACTTTAAGACCATAGTCGATAAGTTTGTATAGTACATAAGTACTATCCTTACCTCCACTATAGAGCAGTAGACAGTCATAATCCTGACTATTACTCTTCATCTCAGCCGAAACCTGTTCAAAATCTTCCTCTTTCCTGAAGTAACTTTCGATCTGTGTGCTGTAATGCTCAAATTCATTACAGATATTACAAATGCCCTTTTCATCATATTCAATGCCCGGATAATTCTCAGGCAGAAGGCAACTGCTACATCTATGCAGTTCTCTTAATTTACCTGTGGCTGTAGAGATGCTAAAATCTGTTCCCTCATCCTCCACACTTTGTCCATAGCGCAGAAGTTTGCTCTCAATTTCTCCTAGTTCAATTCTATAGCCATTCAGTTTGATCTGCTTGTCATCCCGACCCAAAAACTCAAGATTCCCATCGGTCAAAACCCTTGCTAAATCTCCTGTTTTGTATAATCTATCTTCTTTCCCTGAAAATGGATTTAATACAAAGCGGTTAGCTGTCATTTCTTCATTATTGACATAGCCTGCTGCTACACCTGCTCCTCCAATATAAATATCACCTGTCTGTCCACTAACCACCGGCTGCATCCGATCATTGAGAACATAAATGTCATTGTTTACAGATGCTTTACCAATCGGAACCGATTTACGCAAATCTGTAGCCGGATCATATTTATGAATCATACAACCAATCGTACCTTCGGTTGGTCCGTACTCATTGTACATTTCAATCTGTCCATCGAAAAGATCATCAATTTGCTCTGCCAGAGATGTTTTGAAATCCTCACCTCCAACTATTAATCTCTTCAATCTTGATTTGAATCCATTACGATCCTTTTTGGAGTCAATCTTTTCCTTTAGAAGCCTTAAGTGTGAAGGAGTAAGTTTGATAATATCACATTGATTGTCTTCGTAAACCCTTTCAATGAGAAAATCACTATTATCCGCATGATAGACTACTATGGAATTTCCGGAGGCTAATGGTACAAAAATGGATGTAAGTGTAAGGTCAAAAGCCGGAGATGTAAATAAAGGAAAACTAACAACTTCCCCTTTCACATAATTATCGACTGATCCAAGGATGTAATTTTTAAAACCACTGTTCTTTACACTTACTCCTTTGGGTTGCCCTGTAGTACCGGAGGTATAAATGATATAAGCAATATCTTCAGGGTTACTTTGTACGGATGCCATGGTTACAGAATCCAAAGCCTGAAGAGATACACATAACACTTCAACATCAAGTTGCAGATAGTTAGCTTTCGACAGACTCTTCAGGTCAGTTAAAATCATCTTGGCTCCACTATTGGCAACAATATATTTCACCCTATCATCAGGAGTATTTGATGTTACGGGAAGGAATGTAACGTTCAATTTCATACAGGCAAGCATGGCAACTATCACTTCCGCAGATGTATCAAAATAGAGTAACACATTATCCTGAGCTTCAACACCCTTCTCCTGAAGCATGTTCACCAGCGCGCCGACCTTTCCGTCCAATTCGCCATAGCTTATCATGCCGCTATCTCCTTTGATTGCTGGCTTTATTGACCGCTCTTTAATCTGCTCCTCAAACTTCTGTATGAGTGATAGCGACTCCCAGTCTTTTTGATTACTATCCAACTCCATTGATCCTACCTGATGCAAAGCCTCATATATATCAGCCGTTTGCTTTTTCGGATGCTCAATGATGAAATCAACAATAACAATAAAATAATCTTCAATCTGCTTTAATGCAGTCTTCGTAAATATAGAATCGTTGTAGGTGAAAGTAACTTGGATATTATTAAACATAGAGATCACTAACGATAGCGGATAGTGAGTCTGATAATCCATGTAATGATCAGTGATTTTTAATGTACTGTTATTTTCAGTAAGCGACTGATCTAAAGGATAATTTTCAATTACAACAATAGAATCGAAAAATCCTTGTTTTGCTCCCTGAACATATTCCCCAATTCCTGTCAGTGATGACATCTCATAAGGAGCTCTTTTATTTAATGATGACTGCACATCAGCCAATACTGAAGTAATAGAACTAGTTTTATCATTTTTGACTACAAGCGGTAAAGTATTGATATATAGTCCGACGGTATTTTCTATACCCTTTATAGTGTTGGGCCTTGTAGATACCGTAGTTCCTATTGTTATATCCTCATCATTAAATTGAGCAAGCAAAAGACTCCACGCGGTATACAGCACAGTAGCACCAGTGATTTTTTCCTGACGAGAAAAGGTATTAAGCTTTTCCACCATATTGTCATCAAGATCAAAAATGTGCTTTCGGGTTAATGATTCTCTATCTATTGCCTTACCGTGAGTGGCAAATGGTATTTCGGACTTACCTGAGAATGCTTTCAGGTAATCTTTCCAGAATGTCTCTTCGTTAGAGAGGTCTATCTTTTTCCACCATTGGATGTACTCCTTATACTTCGACTTGGAGTTGAAATTTACTATTTCTCCAGTCACCAGAGATTGATAGGTCTCAAAAAACTCACGTAACAATACACCTGTACTCCACCCGTCATAGAGTATATGGTGATTGCTTACCAAAATCCTATATTCGTCAGCTTTTAATTTTATCAGCGTTATCCTAAAAGGCACCTCGTTGAGGTCAAATCCTTTATTGAGATCACTTTGACGAAGTGTTGCAATTTTTTCTTCAAGCTCCCCTTCTGTTTTCGTAAGGTCAATTACCTCCAGTTTTAACTCCGTCTTTTTAAGTACTGCCATCACTGGCTTAGATAGCCCTTCCCATCTAAATACGGTTCGTAGAATTTCGTTAGATTGCTGGATTTGAGCCCAAGACTCTATAAATAATTCAGGATCTATGGTTTCTCCTTCCAGCTTAAGGTAGAGTTGCTCTGCATACTGCCTGGACTCTCTGGGATTACTCAAGTAATGTACCAGTAATCCTTCCTGAAAAGGCGTAACTTCTAATAGATCTTCAATATTTTGCTTGTCTAACTTCATTATTTGTTGCTTGTTTTAATGTTTTTAAGCAGTATTTTATCATCATGAACAATAGTTTTGATCATTCAGGGCTTCAATCACCTCCACTATTAAAATCCAGAATGTCAGCTTGTTAAAAGAAATATCTAATTTTAGGATTACCTCTCGTCTTTCAATATTCGCACTGGATTGACGATGGCGACTTTAAACACATGGTGTCCCATAGAAAGTACTGAAATCAAAATGGTAATTAATATAGGCCAAATAAAGAACCACAAGCCTATGTCGACACGGGCAGCAAAATTATCCAGCCAATTATCGGCAATGTATAGACTTACAGGGAGTGCTATTAGCATAGTCACTCCAATTTGCTTCAGAAAGTGCATGACAAATAACTTAGTAATATCACGCATTCCTGCTCCGTTGACTTTACGTATTGCTACCTCTCTGGTACGTTTTCTTGTTTCGTTTGAAGCAAGTCCCAGTAATCCTACCCCTGACATTAAGATGGCCAAGAGGGCAAAAAGCTCTATGAGGTTAGCAAACTGAACGTCAGACTCAAATTGCTGTTTGTAAAATACGTCTGCGTAGAAAAGATCTAAAACCCTATCCGGAAAGTTGGTATTGTAAGTGGTCTCTACAAACTGTACAACTTCCTTTGCATCTTTCCTTGGTAATAATTTAATCGATGTATTATATGCAAGACCATCATTACGTAATGATACAAATACACATGGCTGAACAGCATTTTTTATAGACTCATGGTGATAATCTTCAACTACTCCCACAATTTTAAAAGTCCTATATTCTTCATGCCATGGCATTACAACGATCTTATTAATCAGGCTATTATAATCAGTAATACCTAATTCTCTTGCCAGGGCTTCGTTGATCATAATGCTCTCAATATCCGCATCTCTGTCATTATCAAATGATCGACCGGCCTTGAGATCTATATCATATACTTTCAAATACTCCGAGGTTATAGTCTGAGCGTAACAGAATATTGCATTCTCAGCAGGCTCATCCTCTAATCGTATAGAAACATCTCGAGTATACTTTACACCTGGGATAAATTCCGAAAAGCCTACATCCTGTATCAGTGAGCTTGACATCAAATCAGTTCTAAATTTGTTCAAGGAACTTCTATTATCTTCATAAGGCATCCTTGGAGTATTTAGCACTACAACATCCTTGTTTTCAAAACCTAAATCATGCTGATTAATATAGTTAAGTTGTTTATTTATGGTAAATGCACCTGAGATAAGAATGAACGAAATGGCAAACTGAAGCATGGATAGTACTTTCCCGAAATTCTTATTCTTCTTACTTCTAAAATATTCACCTTTCAAATATTTCAATGGGTTCAATGATGTAAATACCAAAGCTGGTATTAAACCTGAAAAGATAAATGATAAGATAATCACTCCTCCCAACAATAAATAGTAACTAGGATTTGACCAGTCTATTGCAAAATTGAAGTCTAAAGCTTGTGTTTCAGAAACCCTTGATAAGATGAGTGTTAGTATGACAGCTAAAGTGATTCCCGTTAAGTTAAGAATGAGTGATTCAACTGCATACTTCTTTAATACACTTGCTTTAGAGGCTCCATGGAGCTTTCTGACAAAAACATCACCAATACGCTCGGCATTGATCGAGTTGGTAAGACTGACGTAATTAAAACCTGAAATTAAGAGTACGAAAGCGGCTACAATGATGAGAATGTAAATATTGGTCATATTACCATTGGCCTGATGTTCAAAGTCAACATCAGATTTGAGATGAATATCGCTAAGCTTCATCAAATTCATTTTCCAGGAATATTCAACACTACTCTGTTCATCAGAAACTTGAGAAAACTCTTCACTAAATGCCTTTAGTTTGTCTTCCAGGCGCTCTATGTCTGTACCTGGCTCAAGCATTAGGTAGGTATGATATGCATATCCCGCCCAATTTTCTTCAAGCCTGGCGAAGTTAGGCCTAACTACAATCATATCATGCTGTAAATGAGTATTGGGGGGCAGATCCTTATATACGCCTTTTACCTCGCAAGATCTCCCTAGCACTGTAATCATTTGATTGATAGGATCATCTTGTCCAAAGTACTTTCGAGCTAAAGACTCAGACATAAAAACATCTAGTCTATTAAGGTTTGAAAAACTGCCCTTGATAAGATCCAAAGAAAACATTCTGAAAAATGAGCTGTCTGCCGTGAAAACTCTCTCCTCCAAAAACCTGTTTTCTTCATGTTCCACAGTAGCATTGTTGACAATCTGTACTCTAGTGAAATCAATTACCTCTGGGTACCTGTTTTGTAATTCTGGCCCTATAGGATAAAAAGATATCGCCGTTGAATTTTGATATACATCACTATAAAAGTGATCTAATTGCACCCTATAGATATTTTCATGGCTTTTATTAAACTTGTCATAACTGGTTTCATAAAGTATATTATGCAATACCAAGAGACAAGCAGCCACACCCACTCCATAACCAATAATATTCAATAAAGTGAGTACCCACCTTTTTTTGATACTCCTAAAGAATGATAGCATATGCGTTATATGTTAGTTTTCAATTTACTTTTATTATAAAATTCAGATCAGCTGGTTAGTACGCCAGATCTCAATTGTTTCCTGTCAATTTTCCCACTTGCCAGTCGTGGCAAATCTGTAACTTCAACATAGCGATTAGGAATCATGTACATGGGCAGACTAGATTTAACGTACTCTTTTATGTCTTCCAAATTCGCATTGTCACTATTAATAATGTATGCCACAATGAACATCACATTATCACTTTTCTTATCCAATATCACCACACACTCCTCCACAGATGCATGCCGCAATAGAATATTCTCTATCTCTCCAAGTTCGATTCTTATCCCCCTCACCTTCACCTGATCATCGTTTCTGCCATAGAAATGTATCAACCCATCAGAGTTCATCGATGCCTGATCACCTGACTTATATATTCTTTTGCCTAATTGTTCGTGATATACAAAATATTGATCTGTTAAGCCCGGCTGATTGATATATCCTCTGGCGAGGTTGACACCTGAAATAGCCAATTCACCGACCTCCCCTTCTTGCAGCACATTATCGCCATCTATTATATGTATCTCGGTATTAGCGATAGCATGACCTATAGGAATAGTCTGTCCTAAATCCTGAGGAAGGACGTTGTAATAAGTAACATCTACAGTGGCTTCAGTAGGGCCGTAAAAATTTACCAGCCTGATGTGTTCATAGTTAAATTGACCATAAAACTTCTCTGCCAATGCTACTCCTAATGATTCTCCGCTGCAGAATACATATTTCAAACTTGCAAGGCCTTTAAGTTCTGTTGGCCCAACATAGTTTAAGAATACATTTAAAAGAGACGGAATAAAATGAATGTAACTTACCTTGTGCTCTTCAACTGCACTTACAATAGTTTGTGGAAATTTCTCATATCCTGGTTCAAGTACATAAAGACTCGAACCGGCAAAACACCATAGGAAAAGCTCCCATACAGAAACATCAAATATATAAGGTGTTTTTTGGATGAGTACATCTTCATGATACAGCTCATATTCTTCTTTCATCCACTGCAGTCTATTAACTACAGACCGATGCTCAATCATGACCCCTTTAGGATCTCCCGTTGATCCTGAAGTAAAAATCACATAAGCCAGATCGTCCGCATCATTAATATACTCCAAGTCTACATTCTCAGCATGGGTATCAGCAATGATATTTTCCAATATTAAATGTCCATAAGCACCTTGCGGCATATCGACATCAGTCAACTTGCTTGTCACTAACAAAGTAGCTTCCGCAAGAGACAATATCTTTGAATTCCTGGATGCTGGCGCTGCAGGATCCAGAGGTAAGTAAGGAGCACCGGAAAATAAAATTCCGAAAATAGCTACTATCATATCAGCAGACCTATCCATCAATATGCCCACAGGCTTATTCCTTACTGCGCCCTCAGTTCTCAAGGCATACCCCACTGACTTAGCTCTTAACAGAAATTCAGCGTAAGTTAAACTTTTGCCTGAAGCATCCTTAACGGCTACTTTATCCGGAAATTCAAGAGCAGCATCTTCAAGAACCTTATGCAAGGTCGTATTGAGAGATGCTAGGTTTTTGGTTGAAATCATTTAATTTTTCCTGTCTTGACTTAATTGCAAAATGTTTGCCCAGGTACTGAACAAGTACCGGATTACTACCTTCAACGACTTCCATGATCTTGGCGTCGCGATACAATCGTGGAAGGATATTATCTTCCAGACATCCTGTTGCTCCCATCAGCTGTATAGCTTCGGGAATATGCTTTGCGGCCATCTTACTTGTATAGTATTTGGCTGCCATAACGGCCTCCAGAGATTTGGGTAAATCGTGCTCTATAGACTCTGCTGCTTTGTGACAGAAGAATTTTGCTGACTCATAGGCCATACCCATATTCGCTATCAAATCCTGAAGTATCGGCTGATCTATAAGTTTCTTTCCGAATGTCATGCGCTCATTGGCATAAGCACTAGCTTTCTCCAAGCCTCCCTTCAATATGCCAAGAGATGCACATGCTACACTCAATCTTCCGTAACGCAAGGCATACGGAGCAATAAAATTTAGTGCCATCCCAGGCTTGCCAATAAGCTGATCCTCGCCGACTATACACTCATTGAACTTCAATTTAGCGAGATGAGCCCCTCTAAATCCAAGCATAGATTTGATAGGCTCCACTTCAAATCCTTTGATGCCTTTTTCGACCAGATACACCGTGCCGTGACCACCCTGCTTACCAAAAACCAGAAATACATCTGCCACCGCCCCAAAAGTGATCCATTTTTTTGTTCCGGATAAGCTTATACCATGTTCGTTGGCTGTATAAGTGGCACTGACCTCCTGTATGTCACTCCCAACTTCTGGCTCTGTAAGTGCAAAAGCACCTATAATTTCACCTGAGGCTAATCTAGGTAACCATTTTGCCTTCTGATACTCAGTACCCCATTTTTCAATGGTTTTTGTCACCATGAAATGGACATTAAAAAGCCCTGTAAGTGATGGTGAAAACTGGCCTGCCATAAAATTAAGCATACCATAGGTGAGTGCGTCCCAAGCCATTCCTCCATACTCCTGACTTACATAGCCACCAAGGATACCCTCTTCGGCCATCATATCCATTGACTGCCTATCCACTCCCTGGTTCTCCTCCCACTCACCTGATTTCTCTCTCAGTTTATCAAGAAGGCCTTTAAAACCAGACACGTGTGCAGTCTGAGCCTCATTTAAAGACTCATACATTACTGGTCATCTTACTAGTGACAAATCCGTTTATTTTAGAAACTGTGCTGAAAGTATCGAGGCTAAGGTCTTGAATAGTCACCTTAATATTAAACTTTCGCTCAATATAGGTCATAAGCTCTATGGCAAAGAGAGAATTGACCAACCCTGATTCAAAAATATTCTCATGCTGATCAATTTCATTGACTCCGGTATGCGCTGATATAAATGCAACAATCTGATTATTGATCTCTGGATTAACTTCTGTCATCTTTTTATTTTCAGTTATATTCATAAAAACCTTTTTTCACTTTTTTGCCGAGTTTACCTCCTGCTACCATCTTTTTTAATAGAGGACAGCATCTATACTTAGGATCTTGAAAACTCTCATACAATACCTCAAGGGAATACATTACCGTGTCCAATCCGATAAGGTCTGCGGTCTCCAATGGCCCCATTTTATGGCCAAAACATTCTTTGAAGATCTTATCTACATCTGATGGCTTTGCTAGCTGATCCTGTACTACAAAAGCAGCCTCATTCATGAACAGGTGAGAAATTCTATTAGAAACGAAGCCTGGAAGATCATTAACGATTACTAGCTCCTTATTCATATCTTCCAACATCGTCCTGGTTACCTCTATGGTATTTTCAGAGGTATAATCACCTTTGATAACTTCAACGGTGAGTTTTAGATATGATGGATTCATAAAGTGTATACCAATCACCTGCCCAGGTCTATTGGTCCATCCACCTATTTCTGTTATAGAAATACAAGATGTATTCGCAGCAAAGCATACCTCTTCACGGCAGATCTCATCCAATTGGCTGTATAGTGTTTTCTTGAGTTCTCTCTTTTCAGTTATATTCTCGATAATAAAGTCACAATCCTTTACCTCTTCTAAATCACTTGTTATGTTAAGTCTGGCTGCTATCTCATTCTCGTCAGATATGGCGTTCAACCTCTTATCTATGATAGGAGCGAATCGTAATGTTTGAAATATTTCTTGAGCTGCCTTTTTTAATGCAGAATCATTGTTATCTACCAACACCACATCAAATCCATGAAACAGGAGATCACAAACCACACCCAAACCTATGTTCCCAGCTCCTATTACTCCAATTGTTTTTACTTCTTTTAGCATCTTTTTAGTTTAAAATTCTTTCGTTAATAGATGGTTGTGGATAGGCACTTTCATATCCTAATAATTCAAAATCGCTTTTCAGAATATAAACAGCCTTATCCCACAATATTTCATCATAGTATTCTGTATAATGTTGATATTTCGACTTATTCCTATGAGGCAAAGACACCTCTATATCCAGTTGTTCACAAATCTCATTTACATCTTCATTTAAGTTTTCAAATCGAATAACCTTGTCTACCAGGCAGTTTTCCTCATTATCAAAAATAAATTCGGAGATGGTTTGAAAATATACATCACCAAAAAGGTTGAGTTTCCTGTTATCCTTTCTAAATTCATATAGGTATTCGATAAAAGAATCAAAGGATTCAAATTTTTCGACGTACTTATTCAACATCATATCTTCCCTCTGCTTTAAGAAAAAATACATCGATACCAACCAGTCGTGAGGATGTCTGACTACGGCAAATTTGAAATAGTCATTGAAGACCTTTTCCGGCAATTGCTCCTTAACTTCGAGAGCAGTATCATGATAAATAAGTCTCGAATATATTTCAGGATTTGACTCATTAAGATATGACTCAGCCAATCTGTTAAAAACTGCTGCTTTCCCACCCATATATATGTAATATACCTTTTCCGTACCATTTTTGGCCAGCCTATTTAGAGCCATTACAAGCCCTTGTCTCTGCACATAATTAAGATCTTCATGCCTATGTATATTTTGCAGCTTTCTGAAAATCCAAAGTATAGGTGCTTTTGACCATCCCTCCAGATGCAGATCATAGTGAATGTATGGCAATAACGCATACGACAAGCTAATGCCTGCTACTTTAGGAATATGAAAGAACATAAATTTATGGGAGTGAGATATTAGCATATGCTCATTCTTTTTTCCTCTAGACTCAAGTCTTCTTTATATTTAAGCAGTTTTAAATCTCTGCTCATTATGAATTTGGCTTTCTCATAAGTCTCATCAGTGTAGTGATCTAAATAATGATCATGTTTAGAGCTATTCTTATGAGGGAGCTCTGCTTCAATTCCAAGAATTTTCCCTACTCTGGCAAAGTCTTCATGGATACTCTCCATTTTGATAATGCAATCGACCATGCAGTTATCATCATCATCGAAAAGATAATCTGACAGGGTTTCCCAGTATATTTCACCGAATATATTGTCTGTCTTACTATCACTTTTACATTGATATAAATAATTGATATATCCTTCAAAAGATCCTAGTCTCACTATGTACTTATGGAGGTATGTTCCTTTCTTTTGAAGGCAATAATAATATAGTGATACCAGCCACTCGAGTGGGTCTCTAACTACGGCAAACTTGAAATAATCGTTAAATATGGAGGTAGGTATTTTATCGCGCACTGCCTTTGCCGTATCATGTAGCAAAAACTCTGAATATACCTCAGGGTACTGATCATTCAGATACGATGGCAACAATTTGGCAAATATACCTGGGTCAGAATCATTGTACATATCTACAAATTGCCTATCACTTACTTTACCAATATGACTTATTAGTTCGTTTACCGTTTTAGCCTCGTTCTCCGATAAGTTCTCATGTGATTTTATATCTCTGATCTGATCAAAAAAAGAAACCATGTTTTCTCTTTCCTCATTATCGATACAGAGGTTATAATGCACGTGGGGTATGAGTGCATGCGATATACTTGACCCTGCGACTTTAGGGATATGAACAAAAATAAATTTATGGGAATGCGAAATAAGCATACTTTATATCAATTATTTATGGAATGTGGTGAGTCCGTGTCGTGCGATTACCTGATGTAAAATTTGGGTTGATCCTTCGATCACCTCAAAAACCTTAGCTTCTCTGAATAATTGTTCTACAATAAATTCAGATGTGAATCCATTAGCTCCATGGATCTGGAGGGCATCACTAGCCACTGTATTTGCTGTTTTTGATGCAAATTGCTTGGCTATAGTAGTATGTATCGTTGCATCTTCATGCTGCTCTGCTCTAAGTTTGGCTGCCTTAACACACAAAGCCCTTGCCGCCTCCACGTTAACTACAGCATTAGAAATCATCTCTTGCACTAGTTGATGATTATGTATACCAGTACCAAATTGCTTTCGCTTTCTGGCATACTTAACCATAGCGTGCAATGCCTCCTGTGCTACAGCCAACCCTGCCCATGCTATGCTGTATCTGCCATGATCAAGTGCTGTATTGACAACATAAGTAAATCCACCACCTTCATTGCCTAGTAGATTTTCGTCTGGCACAAAAACATCTTCAAATGATATTTCTGCTGTATAAGCTGCCCTGCCGGCCATCATATCCATTATCTGGTGTCTCTCAACCCCAACTGTATTACTGTCTACCAAAAATGCTGACACTCGGCCTTCACTAGTTGCAATAACCAAAAGCAGATTCGCTCTGGCACCCATCGTAATCCACTTTTTCTTACCGTTGATTACAAAACCGTTATCTACTTTCACGTAACTGGTTGCTATACTTCCAGCATCAGAGCCCACGGAGGGTTCTGACAGTGCAAAAGCAGCCAATTTTTCACCTGAGGCCATTTTAGGAAGAAATGTATTCTTTTGCTGCTCACTTCCCCAACGCATAATACTTTCTCCGACCAAAGAGCAGTGTACTGTCAATACTGATCGCACAGCAGGGCTAACTCGACCTATTTCCTCAGTGAGCTGACCGTACTGCAGAGGATCTAACCCTAATCCGCCAAAGTCTGTTGGGAAATTTGATGCCAAATACCCCTGACCAGCTAATTTGCTTATTAATGTTTCCGGAATCTGCTGATTCTTATCAAATTCAGAAGTAATTGGCCTTATCTCCTCATTGACAAACTGCCTCACCTTTTGGATATCAAAGGTTATATTGGCCACATCATCCTTTAGACCTGCTACTATATTGGACATATACTGCGTTATAATTTATTTATTCTTTTACTCCTAGCTTTTTGTCTAGCAAAGCCATGATGTTGTTAATAGAGCTGAAGTTTTTAATATCCATCTCTTCAGTTTCGATCTTTACGTCAAACTCAGATTCGATATAGTTGAGAAGCTTCATAGCAAATAATGAATTGACATATCCAAGTTGGAATATATTGTCGTCATCTTTAAGATCTGCCTCATCCTCGAATACAATGAGATTGGACGCGATAAACTGTCGTAGTTGTTCTTTTTGCTGCATTTTATATTAAAAATTTACTTTTATCCGGTTATATTTTTCAACTACTCAGCCGCCACGGACGACTCTGCACATACATCTTCTGGTAAATTGACCTTGATATAATGTGGAAATGGTTGTATTTGTGTAAGATCATTTTCAAACACAATGTTGCCCTGTCCGTCATTCTCATATTCTGAGAAATTTGAAAAACGGTAGGTTACATACATCATTTTATTTCTATCCGTTTGCTTGAAATCTGCCCTGAGTTTTTTATCATCAGCTTTGGCTTGGTTCATGATGTAGGTCATCAGTACAGTACCTACACTTCTTGATAATACTCGGCAAGACATTAACATCATCTTTAAATGCCAGTAGCTATCGGCTATTTCTATCAAAGCCAGTCCAATCTTGCCATAAGAACCATACTTGTCTGTCAATTCACAGATATATAGTCTATGATCCTCTGATGTCATAAAGGATTGTAACTCTTCATAGCTGTAGGTTCTTCCTGTGGCATTAAGCTGGTTAGTTCGTTCGGTAAGCTCAACTGCTCTTTGCAGATCTTCCTCTTTTGCCTCACTAATGGAAAACTCCATGTTAAGGGAAGCCAAGAAACCTTCCTGTGGCCCTTTATATACTTCTTCTTCCTTTTTCCTTACTATCTCCTCTTGGTACATCAACCTTCTACGTCCAGAGTCTTCTGTAATAAAGCGAGGCATCAGTCTGGGATTATCAAGAAGAGCATGAAAATCCAGCGCGTCGAAGGTTTCTACTTCGGCATTTACACTGCTCACTTCATCCCGCTCAAACGCCTGATCATCAACAAATACTATAGTGTCCATACCGATATTAAGATTCTCCTTAATTCTTGATACAGATCCTGATTTAACATCCCAATGGACTTCAGGAAATAAAAAATATTCGCTGATACCAAAAGCTTTTAATTGCGCCATGGCGTCATCCAGATTATTCTTACTAGCAATTGAGTGTAAAATCCCCCGCCTGTCAAGCTCCTTAATAGCTTCTGCCATTCCAGACCTAAGCTTCACTTCACCCGGCTCAGTCAATACACCTTCCCAGATGGTATTATCCAGGTCCCAAACAATACATTTTACTTCTTTCATAATTTTAAAATAAAGACTTCAAGAGGTCGTCATCCATTTCAATCCCATCGAAATCAGAGGACGTAAAATGAACCTCCTCATTAATCTCATCTAGTATAAATTTTATATAATAAAGGATGCTCTCTCCCAGTGCCTCTATTGTCTCGTTATTGTGAGCATCGCTATTGTAAATTATTTGTAAGCTAAATTCCCCATCCACTACCCAGGCATTCAGTTCAAGTTTAGCTGTTAGATTATTTTCTAAACTATTGTCACCACCTGTAGACTCACTTAAATTCAGCTTGTACCACGCTGACTCAATTTCAGTATCGAAGTGACCAAGATAATTGAATCTGATCTCAGCCAAGGGTGTTGCTTTGTTATCATTAGATGAAGAATAACTCATTCCATGTGATGGAACCAATTGTAATTGATTCTTAATGGAAGTCACTATTTCATTAAGTTCAGCGTCTATTAATTGCAGTTTAACTGGATACATAGAAGTGAACCAACCAACGGTTCTACTGACATTAATTGAGTCTAAGTGCCTACCATGATTTTCATACTCTATGATGAATGTATCCGACTCTGTCCATTCCTGCAGACAAAATGCCAGAGCTGTGCTCAAAACCGTAAGTGGCTCTATCCACGCTGTCTCGTAAGCGTTTAATAACTGATCTGTGTCACTATTGCTTAATTTAAATATTTGCTTATTTGACTTCGCGATAGACCAATCTTCAATCAAATTGTCTAATGGAATCTCAAAATCAACATCACGCACTTCTTCCCAATATACGCTATCCTGATCGGGGAAATCGATACTGTTAAATTCTTCTGCCCAGCGAATGACGGATGAGCTCTTTGGAGGCAGGTACATCTCCTGACCCGTGCTACCTAAATCTAAGAGGTTAGATAAATCTCCGAGTAGTATTCTCCATGATACGCCATCCACAAGAAGGTGGTGGCATGTAATGAACAATACGTTCTTATTATCTTTCAGCTTTATAAGTGCCACTCTAAAAAGCGGCGCCTTTTCTAAATGAATCGACTTCTTAATGGATGTACAAGCCTCTTCAAAAGTGAGGCAATCTTGATTGAGGTCGATATATTCAACCAAATTAGTCTCATCTATATTATCCTGTATAAATAATTTATCGTCTTTGCATGACAACCTTAATGCATCATGAGTCAACACCAATTTTGAAATTGCCCACTCCAACACCTTCGGATCAAGGTGCTTCTTCATCTCTAAGCTTACGGATTGATGATAGTAATGCGGATTAGTAAAGTCATGAGAGAAGAACCAGTTATCAATAGGTATCAACTGCTTTTCCCCGGAAATTTTCTCATTTGCATCGTTACCGGGCGAAACTTCTTTGATCAAATCAGTAATCCCATGAATAGTCTGGTTTATCAAGACATCCTTCCCATCTAATAAATAACCTTTTTCAAACAGACGACTTGATATTTGTACCGCCTTTATTGAGTCACCTCCCAATTCATAAAAATTATCATAAATTGTTAGCTCTGGTTTGTTCAGCACATCTTGCCACACTTCTAAAAGTACCTGCGCGTAAAATGAGCTGTCGTTTGCTGTAATTAAAGATTCTGGCAAAACCTCATTCTCCAGCATCTTTAAACCCGAATAATCAATTTTACCACTCGCCTTTATAGGTACTTCCTTAATTATGAAATACTTAGAAGGTATCATATAGTGAGGCAGCCTATTGTTCAAATGTCCTTTAAGTTCCTTAGCTGATAATTGATCCTTTTCGCTGATTCCTATATAAGCTTTTAATTGACCCTCAGATAAACTAACGACGGCCGTAGATATCATATCATGCTGCAGTAAAACCTCCTCAATCTCACTGGGCTCTACCCTAAATCCACTTATTTTGAGTTGTCTGTCAGCCCTACCTAAATATTCAATTTCATTATTGACCTTACGGGCCAAATCACCTGTTTTATATATCCGGCCATAGGGCGATTCCTCAATGAACATCTTATCCGTTAAAGCACTCGCATTATAATAACCTTTAGCAAGACCTATTCCTCCTATATAAATCTCCCCTATCATATTATCATCCACTGGATCAAGATCTTGATCCAATAAATAAACCTGCATACCATCAATAGATACGCCTAGAGGTAACGTTGGGAGTTCAATTGATTCTGAAGGTTCGAACCTATAGCACATGCAACCTACGGTAGCTTCAGTAGGCCCGTATTCATTATATATAGATAGTGGATGATCTATCACTTTGACGAGAGACTTGGCTAAATGTGAATCAAAAGCTTCTCCTCCTACGATCAACGTCTCTACGTTGGTTTTCACACTAGCATCTAGATTTAATACTATTCGCAAATGTGAAGGGGTAAGCTTTACTACATTAGCCTGACTTTTGTAAAAAATCTCGTAAAGTTGATCAACCGGATTATTCCCATTGAATGTAACAATGGTATTACCTGTAATTAATGGTACAAAAATAGATGTGATGGTCAAATCAACGGATAGAGAAGTGAATAGTGCAAAAGACATGTCATCTCTAAACATATATTGCCCAGCTGCCCATATAGCATAGTTTGACAGCGCCTCATTAGATACCTGAACGCCCTTTGGCTTTCCTGTACTTCCTGAAGTATATATGATATAAGCAGAGTCAGAACTTTTAACATTGCCGAACGGTATTGAACTCACCTCATTCTTTGACAATGAATTCAGTTCTATTATGTTGATAGAAGCTTTTAAATTCTCGAGAAAATCTCTTTCATTTCTAAAATTATCATCAGTCAGAAGTATACTTGCTTCGCTCTCCTCGATTATTAGACCGACCTTTTCATCCGGTTCAGAGTTATCTATGGGTATATAGACGCAACCTATTTGTAGACAAGCTAACATCGCTCCAATTACAGATCTGGAACGTGAGCCAATTATAGCAATTCGGTCACCTGTCTTTGCTCCTTCATTAATCAATTGGGCCGACAGCTGTCCTATTTGCTGTTGTAATTCTTTGTATGTGACTATCTGATCACCATCCGAGATCGCTATTTTGTCAGGATAATCATTGGCCTGCCTGTTAAAAAGTTCTACAACAGACACCATTTCTTGGTTTGTTACTTTTGGAGTCACATCATCTAATGTCTTGACTTTTGGATTAAGCTGAAGCAGGAAGCAATCAGGACGTTGAGCAACAGACTTTACCAAATCTAGAAATGACTTAGTAAGTGTTTTCATGGATTGCTCATTGAATAGATCATTAGAAAATTCAAAACTTCCAGTTAATTCGTTTCCATCATCAAATATCTCAATGGATAAATCATACTTAGCTATTCCCGGGTCAAAACTCAACCTTTTAACATCTAAATCCTTATCCAAAGTAGAAGGAATAGACATACCCTGGTATGTAAACATGGTATCAAACAATAGAGTCCTACTAGAGTCCTTCATTGCTGCAGGCATCATTTTAAGCAAACTTGTAAATGGAAAATTGCTGTGCTTGTAGGTCAGGAATAATTCTTCCTTAAGTATTGTCAGAAATTCAAGAAATGTCAGTTTTTCATCAATTCTCACTTCAATAGGCAATGTATTGACCATCATGCCTACAATTCCTTGTAAGTCAATGCCCTTTCTTCCCGACAGAGGCAATCCTATTGCAAAATGCTTCTGATCACTACATTTCCATATAAAATTTGAATAGCATGCCAATAGCAACACATGCATGGTACATTTGGCCTCTTTGGCTATTTCCCGAAGTCTATTCTCGGTCCCTTGATCTAATTCCCAATGTACAGTGACACCTTTGTTGGACGGAATAGATTTTCGCGGATAATTTGTTTTAAAATTTAGAATTGGCCAATTACCATTGATCTTTGAAGTCCAATATTCAAAATCTTCACCCTTATTAAGTTCATCGCTATGGCCATGTTCTCTTGCTATGAAAGAAGAGTACTGAACTGGCGTAGTATTATCTAGCTCACCTTCATAAGCATTAAAGATTTGCCTAATTAGAATTTCAACAGAAATCCCGTCTACCACAATATGATGAAAGTCTATAAAGAGAATAAAATCATTCTCACCCTGACCGAACAATCTGACTCTATATAAGTCATCCATCAATAGATTAAACGGATTGACCTGATCTTGGAGGACATCAGTCACTCGATTAGTTTCATCTATTTCAGAGGCACTCAACTTACAGTCATTGAAATGTCTTCTAATCATCTTAGGTTGCCCTTCAAAAACAAACTTAAAAGTAAAAACTTCATGCTTGCTTAACACTGAGTTGATAGCCTGCTCGAGCTTTACCACATCGAGGTCTCCCTTTATGTGAAGAGCAAGGGGGACATTATACGCCGTAGATGATTGATTTAAATACCAGGCGTAGAATAACCTTTCTTGGGCATTTGATAAGGGCAATGTGGATAGCTGAGAGCTCTGTGTGCTATCAGGCAAATCATAATTCCTATTACCCTCCTCAATGTAATTTGAAATAGCACGAATATTCTCTAGTTCGTAAAAGGTATATAATGGTAACTCAACTTTCTGTTCAAGCTGTATTTTGTTGATTATGGTCTGAGCTTTTAGAGAGTCTATGCCCAACGAATACATGTCGTCTTCTGGCGAAACTGGTTGTTGAGTAAGCTCCGAAACAATATTTACCAAATACTCCTCAACCTGAGACTCCAACTTCGTTTTAGATGTATCACCTTTGGTAAGTTCATTCAGCTGCTCTTCAACATCTTGGAAAAAACCCTCCTCATAGGCCTTTCTCAATTCAAATCTTTGGAGTTTACCGCTAGTGGTTCGCGGTATATTTTTGGAAGGAAGAACAGTATTAATGCTCAAGCCCAATATCTTGTATAAGTGCTTTTGAAGTCGGCGGGAAAGATTAAGGAAATCGGAAATAGCCCCTCGATGGTAAAGAAATACTACGACTTTCTCTTTATTAGAATTGCTATCCTTAGCAAATGTGACAACTACCTTATTTAATTCTATCTGATCGACCGAAGCTGCTACTCTCTCTATATCCTGACTGAAATAATTTTGTCCATTGATAAAAATAACATCCTTACTTCGTCCGGTTATATATAACTTTCCTTCTTTGATGAAGCCAATATCACCAGTTAACAACCACCCGTTAGCATCCAAGACTGAGCTAGTAACATCAGGATTATTATAATACCCTGAAGTCACGCTTATACCAGATATTCTCACATACCCAAGCTGTCCGTCCAACAGTTTATTGTTGTTGTCATCAACAATCCTGATCGACATACCTGTAATAGGTGTACCTACATTTGTGACTGCAAGACCTGAAGCAAAAGATGCATCCACCTCAACGACATCCTCCCCTACAACAGTACTTTTCTGATCTATGTAAAGAGCCGCGGAAGTCTCATTCAAATCCGAAACTGTAACTGCCAAAGTAGCCTCAGCTAGACCATATACCGGTGTTATGGCAGTGGATGGTAACCCGAATTTCTCCATGAAAGACGAGAATTCATCACACAAGAATTTGTCGATCGGTTCAGCTCCGTTATATATCAATCGAATAGATGATAAATCCCAATCCGGAGTATTACGAGGAAAATGTTTTAGTAGGTAGTTATAACCAAAGTTTGGAGAACATGAAATGTCTATTTTGTACTCACTTACTACTTCAAACCAAATGGAAGGCCTTCTAATAAATAAATTAGTAGGTATTAGCCATTGCGACATACCGCAATACAAAGGATTCAAATGAAATCCTATTAAACCCATATCATGGGTTAGCGGCATCCAACTCAACATTTTTTCATGAGAGGCATATTGCCCGGCCTGAGCTATTCCTTCAATATTAGAAATTAGATTTTCATGTGTAAGTACTACACCTTTGGGAGTACCAGTAGAACCTGAAGAAAACTGGATAAATGCAATGTCCTCCGGACTGGCCTCTGCAATATTTCCACGAACAGTTCCATCCAGAGATCTTTCATCCAAAATAATGGACTTAGCCTGAACCTCATCAAAAAGAGGGTTGCTACGCACTTCATCTGATTTCAATAGCTGATTTAAAGACTGTCGAGTAGCTAACAAACGTGGGTTTTTCAGACATTCCCACACTGAAAACAATTTTTGTCTATGCCCGTTATTATTGCCGACAGCCACCGGCACAGGGATAAATTCACCCAGAATACATGCCCAGAAGCTAAGAATAAAGTCCTGATTATCAGTTAATTGAAAAACCACTTCGCACCCTGGCTTAAGCCCACTCTCTTGTAAGCTCTGCAATAGGCGACAAGATTTATCGTACAGTTCAGTATATGATAAATATTCTATATTACCACTACTGATAACGAAATATATCCCGTCTGTGCCGTTGTTGGCTGCTTTGCTTAATATGTTAGTTAGGCTCTGCTTCATTTAGACAATAATGGTTAATACCTTCCTGTACCATTCAATAATGAATAGCAAGATTGCTCAGAGACAAATTGCCTCTAAAGAAAATACAGCAACACCTGGATGTTCTGTATTATGGATGTTCTGTATTATGGATGTTCTGTATTAGTAAAGAAAATTTATGCTGTTTTTTTATTTATGTTACAGATGGTTCCTCAATCCAGTATCAGCATTTGATTTAGCTAAAATGATACTGGTTCCATTGAATCCAGCTCCTCAACCATCTGCGTTTTTAGATAAAAGAATTACAACGACTTGAAGGTCTGCTCCTTTACCACCCAAACGATCACAATACTAAGACATCTTCTCCAAATGACAAAGTGCATGAAAACAATTTTTTATAAAAAAAATATTATCCATGAAAACCGTTATTTTTAATAAAAATATGTATGATATAGTATTAAATTCAAAAAGATACGATAGGCAGGAAACGTTATATGTTTGAAAATAAATACATTAATATTTTAAAAACATTAGTAATACAAAATTTTATTCTAAATACTTGAAGAATTAGCAAACGTAGAGGCCGCGTATTTAAGATGTGATTTTCATCGAAATAACTTAAAAGCGGAACAATTAATATTAAAAATATTTATCCTAAAACACATATTTAATTTCATCGTATCAATTATTTTATATACGCCATACGCTCATATCATTAGACACAACCAAGTCACTAATTATCAAATATTTAAATTAAAATAAAATCTAATTTTGGGTAGTTTTTCATACAAAATAATGTCTGATCTTGACATAAAATCATCTCAACACTTACCTGTTTATCACCAAAAATTATACATCATTTATCACAATTACGGACACCATTTATGAAGCTGTTTATGAGCTTTTTTTAAGTTATTGTCCCGTCCTGAAATAGCGTTACATAAAAAGTAAAGTTATGAAAGAACGAGAAGAGAATGAGTACGTTAAGCGCACACAGAAAGATTACAGCTATGCTTTTAAACTGTCAGTGGTTGAGGAAGTAGAAAGTGGTCAAATAGGAATAAAAGCGGCACAATATAAATATGGAATCCAGGGAGATGGAACGATAAGAACTTGGATTAGAAAACATGGAACTGTAGATTGGGAGAATAAATCACATTGTCCGATGTCTAAGTCCCCTGAGCAAAAACTTTTAGAGCTGGAACAGAAAGTTCGTCTGCTGGAAAAGCAAAAATCTGAATTAGAGAAAAAAATATCTAATGCAGATAAGAAAGTTATTTTCTTCGATATGATGATTGACATAGCCGAAGAAGAGTTCAAGATTCCAATCAGAAAAAAGTATTCACCCGAGCAGTCGAGCGATTTAAAATCGAACAAAAAGAAAGCTTAACAAGCACCTGCAGATTGTTTGGGGTGAGCCGGCAGGTTTCAAGGAGTGACATTGTAGGCAATAATTTTTCCCTGAGATTTCATTATGTTATGGTAAACAGCCTTGCCTTGACCAGCAGCATTGTAAGTAAGTTCGAGCGAAATGTCGTGAGTTCTGAGAAAGTTAATTTGTTCTTTTATTAATTTGTCCATAACAGCAAGTATTACTCACAACGGTTAGTATATGAAAAGTAGGCGATTTCGAAGCAGCAAACTTTCGGTTACGAATAAAGTTTGACACGAGCCTAAACCCTTGAATTTGTTACTATTTCGCCTATTTTTTATATACATTGTGTGTGCCTTGAATGAATATAGCTCAATAACTTGAGTGTTCCAAAGGGTGAAAGTCCCTTACGCGCTGGGGTCGTGCCTGGAAGCGAAGCAAGTGGCAAGGTTGTCTGTGCCTGGACCTGCTATCTTTGACTGGACATTAAGTTAAGCTGTTTTTGATTAAATTTACTAAA
>NZ_JAESIY010000015.1 GCF_016757215.1 Fulvivirga sediminis | reverse complement strand
ATAAACAAAACCAATCTAAATGTGCTTAATTTATTGTCCAGTTTTTTGTTGCAAATCCATATTCCAACCTTTTAGCACTTTGCATTGACATCATCTATATAGGCAAGACTTATTCATTTAAATCGCTTTCTATGTTAGTTAAAAATAAACTCATTTGGAGCATAATTGTCGTCCTTGTATTCTTTGGTTGTGATTCTTTTGAGGAAGATGTTTACCCTGATAAGAATCAGATAGATAATACTAGTGACGTAGTGATGTCTTTATCACCCGGATCACCGGTTGTTTTAGACTTATTGCAGTCTACACAACTTACTGGTAACGCTTCCATAAGTATTAGCGTGAAGCCAGTTCGAGGTACAGCGTCAATTACAACTACCGGATTACTTAAATATATTCCGAATCAGGATTTTATTAGTGGAGCAGACTCCTTAAAGTACAAGGCCTGTATAGATGTTGATTGTGATGAGAGTAAAGTCGAGTTCAGATATTCTGATGATGAGAGTACCTGTGTCACTCATGCGGTATATGATGAAGCTAATCTAACAGAGAATTCACTCATCATTGATGTATTGGCCAATGATAAAAACTGTGATCAGACCTTTGATATTGCTTCTTTGAAAATAGAAGAATCACCTGCTCATGGAACGGCTAAAATAACTGATGGAATAATACTTTATACGGTAACTGATGCCAATATGCAGACGGATCAGTTTATCTATGGCGTATCTACTGTAGAGAATCCTGATCTTTATAAATATGGGATAGTAGATATTATTAAAGAGGAAGTGATTCTAGTAGAAGCCAAGAATGACCTCTTTGAGTATACTTTTTATGAATATATCACTGAGCTTGAAGACTGGGGAGGAGCATGGGGAAGTGAAAAACCTCTTACTTTCTCATTAGAACAATTGCTTGCTAATGATGAACTGTTCAATATTCCTGCCTCTGAGTTCACCGTTACCATGTCCAATTCAATGATCGGATCTGGAAGCTATCAAAATGGTGTCTTTAGCTTTACTCCTTCAGCTCAGTTTAATGGTAGTGCAAGTTTTGAATATCAGATTTGCTATGGCAACAAGTGCTCTAGTGCCACAGTAAGCATCGCTGTGCCGGAGTATAATGATGGTCAGATTCAGGTCATAAATAACGTAATTACTTTTGATACCTGGGAGCAATTTGATCAGGCATTGGTAGATAATAACTCGAGCCTGAATTTAAGTATTAACGACATCCTTGGCAATGATGATCTTGAAGGTATCGCCTATAATCAGCTCTTTATCAGTGTCATAAAATCGCCATCTTTTGGTGAAGTGATTTATTATGATTTGGAATTATTTAAATACACACCAGATAGCAATTTCGAAAACTCTGGTGTGGATAGCTTTGATTATCAGGTGTGTTATGGGCAGGAATGTGTGGAAGGAACAGTAACTATTAAGGTAGGACAATAGTAAAACGATTAAGCGGCGTTAGTCCGTCTTATTTGGCTTATGAAAGAAGATTTGATAAAAGGTTGCAGAAAGAACAGTCGTAAAGCTCAGGAGGCTTTATATCGAGAGTATGCGCCTAAAGTTATAGGAATATGTAGGCGATATGCCACCGAGCGAGATGATGCCGATGACATCTTCCAGGAGGCTTTTATCAATATCTATTCTTCTTTAAAGAAGTCAAAGGAGGAGATTCAATCTCTGGAGGCATGGATAAGAAGGATCTCCGTGAATACTGCTATCAATTATTATCATAAGAATAAGAAATATGCAGATAATCTTTCTATTGATTATGCAAAAGGGCAGGATTATAACCAGGAGTATGAAAAAATACTCAGTAAACTAAGCATGCAAGAGCTATTGGAGTTGATATCTGATTTACCCCTGGGCTGCAAGCTTGTATTTAACCTGTATACTATAGAAGGGTATAGTCATAAGGAAATAGCGGAGAAGCTGAATATTTCAGAAGGCACCTCCAAGTCTCAGCTTTCAAGGGCTAAGAACATAATGAAGACAAAAATTAATCATTCCAATAAAGTAAGATATGAGTCAATCGCGTGAAGAGGATAAATTTGGGGGGCACTTTAGAGATAGATTTGAGAGTTGGGAAGATGCTCCACCTGCTGACGGCTGGCAAAAATTGAATAAGTCGCTAGATGCTGAAGATAATAGCAGAAAGAAATGGTATGCTTTATCTGTTGTGGCATTGCTACTGTTAATCGGAGGTGGGTATTATTTATTAGATTCTAATTTTATAAACATAGGCGGTGGGGCTACTACCACCGTGATGTCCAATAGCAACAATGATCTTCTGTTAGAGGATGTGTCAAATACCTCAGTCTCTTCCGATCAGGCTGACGGAGACATGCCTTCCTCGGACTGTGCTTCGGAGGAGAATGATTTTGCTAATGACAATATAAGCCTTCAAACTCAAAATGAAGGGAATGAAAGCCCAGAAAGTGATGGAACAGTTGGTGATATTCCAGGCAATGACAAAGGAAAAGCTGCTCAACCACCATCTGCCGAAGTGAATGAGTCTTCAATATTTCTGTCGAATAGTAGCAATGATGATAAAAACTCAAAAGGTGAGAAACGAAGCAAGTCAGGCATTAATAATACTAAGGCTAAATCTGAGAGATATACGCTTAATGCACAAAAAACAGTTAGAGGAGATGCTTATGCAGGGAATGAAAAAATCTTTTCAGAAAAAAGTGAGACGTCCTCAGAAAAGAAAACTAGCTCTGAAGAGGAGTTAGTGCCGGAGCTTGTAAATGATGCGAGTAAATCAGACGGAAGAAGAAACACGGCTGCCTATTTTGATTCAAATAAAACTAGCTCTTCCGCTGAAGCGGGTGCTTCTGAGCTCAAGTCTAGTAAAACCGGCAACAATGATTCATCAACATCGGGATTGGAAAAAGAGGATAAAAATTCTCCCATTATTTCGTATGAAGAAAACTCCGGTATTGCATCAGATGATAATCATAATAAAAATTCAAAAGAGGAGCAAACTATTGAAAAGAGTTCACCTCTTTCAATTCCAGATTCACTAGAGTCTGAAAAGACTGAAGAATTGAAAAAGGAAAAGCTAAAGGACGAAGAACTGAAGCAAGAAAAAGAAGAGCAAAACAAGGAGCTCAAGCATTCTAAATGGTCTTTGCTATTAGGGGCTGATGTTAATTATAGTTTTAAACACATAATCCCTCAAAATGACTTGCTTTATATTTCATCGGTAGATAATATGAATGAGCTCTCTTTAAAAAATGCGGGCTATGAGATTTCTCTATCAGCCAGATACAAGCTAACCGATCGAACTTCTATTTCAGGTACGGTGAGTTGGTTAAATACGAGAGATAATACTTCATATACTTATACTCCTTTGGTAGCAGATAGTGTTGAGGTAATCAATGTGTCTCCTGATTCTTTTGATGTAAACACATTTATGAATGTTTCTCATAATGAAGTCCAAAATAGCACTAATTATGTAGGGCTAAGTGTAGGCTTTCTTCATAAAGTAAGGCTTTTATCCGTTGAGAGAAGCCTTTTTGCCGATTTCCGACTTATGAAAGTGGTTTCTTCTAAAACTGACTTGAATAAATCTGGTCATTTATTTGACAGAAATAGTACCATAGGATCGGTGCAGGTAGGAGTAGAAAATCCGATTAATATTCACCGTTTTCAGATGATAATCTCACCTTATTTCGAACTGCCATTCTCTTCATTATATAGTAGTAAGTCGGTATATCAAATGAAGGGCTCTCGCGTTGGTGTCAGTTTGGGGATACCTTTAAATATTGGGCACTAATGTCTATGGTAGAAAGCTTAATTGAAGATCTGCTGAAATAAGGTGATCATTGAATAATAAGTAATATCTACTTTTCGGGGCAAAGACTTTGAGTGATGAAAATATGAATACTTGAATGTTTAATTTCTACTTATTACAGGGGAAATAGTTAATAAATGCCTTGAAATTGAGTTTTCTATTACGAAACGCATGCGTCTTATCTGATCATGGGTAAACATATTCATGCATATATCATCTGTGTAATCCATGTAATTATGAATCAGCACAGGTGAGGAATCGCAGATGTCATTAGATGTGTTTTTACAACTCCCTGTTCGGCTGGAAACGTAGGGAGTATCTTTACAATAATCATCATATTCAGTGCATTGTGCGTATTCTACTTTACCCCATAAATGCTCAAGACCTAAAAAATGTCCCATTTCATGAGTTAGAGATCGGCCCAGGTTTGAACCTCCTTCAACATCAAACTCACCAAAATGAGCGGTTGTAATCATGACGCCGGTAGTACCAGTGGTGTCTGAGTTGGTAAGACCGGGTAGATTGGCCCTGGGCATTGAAGCTTGCCCTAAAATAATATTAGGTTCAAATGGAAATACCCAGATATTCAAATATTTTGAATCATCCCAATAGGCATAATGAGGGAGGTAGTCAAAAAACCAACCACCTTCCTCAATATCATATTCTACTTCTTGAGCGTTCACTCTGGTTATGCCGTTCGTAGGTTGGCCTGATGGATCAATTTCAGCCAACCTAAATTCAATTTTTGCATCACCAGCTAATGGATCATTACTGTAACCTAATGTCCCTTTTTTCTTTCTGAAGTCGCTATTGAGAGTTTCAATCTGCTGAAAAATGCGGTCATTAGATAAGTTATTACCCATTCCTTTAGTTTCTCCATTATGAATAATATGCACTACCACGGGCAGAATATAAAGCTCATTACTATCTTCGATGATATCCTTTTCAGAGCAACTAAAGATGATTAAACTAATGCATGTGAGTACCAGCCTTCTAATCATACTTTTCATTCAATTACACTTACTAGAAAGACAGATGGGTTTCAACTAATGAAGTTTTGACAGCAGATAAATAAGTCCAGACAATAAAAATAATTTGCAAAGGCACTCTAAACCATAAATAGGTAAGGCCCTTACCATTCAGAGAGGCTTGCTGGAAATCAACATGATACATAGCCGCATAAATATTGGCCGGAAGGATGAGTATAAAGAATAAGATTAACAACCAACCTGTGATTATTCTATAGTGTGGTAATAACAGCCCAATAGCTGCAACAATTTCAATGATGCCTGTCAAATACACCAACTCAGTTTTGAAGGGTATGAAAGATGGTATCATCATACTCATACCTGTGGTGTAAGCAAAGTGAGCTATTGCGGTAAAGGCTAGCATAACAGCCATCGCTATTCTACCAGACAATGCTAAATTATAATTACCATTAACAATTTTATTGATTAAAATGGCAATGCAAAAGGTTATGATTAAAACAATTAAAGGTTTCATGGATTTACTGGTTAAGGGTTAATTATGTGGTTTTCATGATTTTATCTGACATTTTTGGAGATAGTCTGTGTATAAATTTCAATAATTTGGTTTTTCCGATGTAGATTTCAAATCTATCTTTCTCAAAACTCTTCATAAACTCCGCCACAAGTTCTTCTGGTTTGATTTTCGACTTACCTCGACCTGTTGTCATTGGCGTGTCCACCAGCGAAGGAATGATTTCGAATACTTTTACAGAAGTATCTTCTAGCTGATACCTAAGCGTCTTGGTAAAGCTGTGCAGCGCTGATTTACTGGCACAATATACTGCGGCAGATTGCTTTGGGGCAATAAATAGGCCGCTACTTACATTTACTATGGCGCTGTTTTTATTCTTTAGAAGAAGAGGAAGTAAGAGTCCTGTTAAAGTCATTGGTGCTTTAATGTTTACAGCTACCTCATAATCAATTTTATAAGTGAGATCTGGCTCACTTATAAAATCATAATTGTATTGAACAGCAGCATTATTAATCAGAATGTTGATCTCAGCGTGTTGCTGTTCAATAAATACTATCAAATCATCCAGTGAACTTCTATCAGAGACGTCACCCTTAAAAGTTATGATATTTGGAAAATTAGCCTTTATTCGGTCTAACTTTCCCTGATTACGGCCTGTAATAATCACTTTATTACCTAGTGATAAAAACTTCTTGGCCAAAGCGAAACCTATGCCTGAAGAGCCTCCTGTGATTAGAATAGTGCTACCTGTAATAATCATGGCTATTACTCTTTTAAAAGTTCGTTAAAATCCTCAAACATTTCTTCCTGACCTACTATAATATCTTTGATATCAAAGTAAGGAACTCCATACACCTTGGTGTCGCGTAGCATTTCTATCATCAGTTTGTACTCGTCTAAATCCGAGGTAGTGATGATCATAAAGTCTGAAACAGAGGCGTGAAAATATTCACTGTCAAACATTCTGATGTTTACTGTTTTAGCAACTTTATAAAAAATTGGATTTAATTCTTTCTCAAGAAACTCGCTTCTTTCTGTTCTCGACAATGAAAGCCAGTCAGGGGTGGCATTCATTAATACCAAAATGGTATAAGGTTTTTGCTTTTCCATTACATTTTGTTTTTGATGTCCATATGCTGACGCGCATATGAACATGATTAGAATTGTTATTTTTTTCACTTTGCTTTTTTTTATAAAAGTGAAAAAAGGAGAAGCAAATTGCATTTACCTAGGTTGATAAATGCCTGGCACGTGACATTCTTTTTCTAATACGGCTCAGTTGCGTAGGAGTAATGCCTAAATAGGAGGCGATGTGATACTGCGGTATTTGCTGTTCCAGATGAGGAAATTCCTTCAGAAAGATCTCATATCTGCTTTCTGAGTCTAGCAAAACTAATTCTATTTCTCTCTTTTCTTTTTGCACAAAAAAATGTTCTGCCAGCACTCTCCCTGCTCGTTCCAGATCGTGACAAGATTGATAAAGCTCTTTAATGGCAGTATAATTGGCTACCAGAAGTTTACAGTCCGTTAAAGCTTGCTGATATATTTGGTTAGGTAATTTTGTGATAAGTGAAGCATAGCCACCAATAAAACAGGGACTGATAAAGAAATGCTTGTTGTATTCAACGGCTTCATTGTTTCTATAAAACGCTCTCACAATTCCATTTTCCATGAAGGCTATTTCCTTGGCCGTTTGCCCTTCTTTAATGAAGTATTCGCCTTTTTTTAGAGTTTTTGGAGTAAATAATAATGAAAGTTTATCCCAACTCTCATCTGATAGAGGGGTTAGTTGGTTGAAGAATTTTTTTAATTCGCTCATGCTATAACATGTATATATTCTTTTATGACTTTGAAATATATAAAAATTTGACTTATTATTTTAATTTGTTTTGAATGTTTATGATTTATGTAAAAGGGGTGAATGTGTCAGGCAAGATTCAATTCGCCTATGATAAAACACTGTCCAGTGATATAAGCAGATAAAGCAACTTGGCTTGAGAAAAGCGTATATGACAAAGCATGCAGGGTTTGAAAAATTTATGACAGTGCTAGAGCGACTAATATTGTAAGTTATGGTAGATATTACACTTACAGCAATTTAGGTATAACTTAATGTTTCATTAAATAGAGAGCCTACCTCTTCAAAAAAATCTCAATCTGTGGTTTAAACAGCTTGCCTATAGGGATAATGTGATCATCTATGGTGATGATATTGCCGGTTATACTGTCAACCTTTTCTTTTGATATGATGAATGATTTATGAACCTGTATAAATCGGCTGTCGGGTAATTTTTGGAGTATTTCTGATATTTTAGTTCTGGTCAGCAATTGGCTGTTCTCTAGGATTACTTTGCAATAATTGCCTGATGCTTCTATGAAAAGTATTTCATTGAGCTTTACCTGGATATGCTTTTTATCTTCATATAGAAAAATGTGATCCGTCATTGGTGAGTCATTTCCGGTAAGGGGAGTGTCGGTTTGAAGCGCTTTGTTCACGGCTTTTAGAAAACGCTCAAAGCTAAAAGGCTTAAGGAGGTAATCTATAACATCAAGTTCATAACCTTCTACGGCATATTCCTGGTAGGCCGTGGTAACTACGATTTTTGGAGGCTTAGCAAGTGATCTCAAAAAATCAAAGCCTTTGAGCTGCGGCATGTTGAGATCTAAGAAAATCAGGTCAACGGAGTACTTTTTTAAATATTCCAGCGCTTCAAAAGCATCGTAGCACTGCGCCGCCAATGATAGATAAGGAAGCTTATCACAGTAACTTTTTATGATCTCATGGGCTACTGGCTCATCGTCTATAATCAGGTATTTATCCATTTTTTAATTCTAAAAAGGCCTTATAAATGGCTGTTTCATCATTGAGTAACAGCTGGTGTTGTTTAGGATAAGCCAAGGCTAATCTGCGTTTGAGATTTTTAATACCGATGCCAGGTTGAGCTTCTGTGCCATCAACCGCATAATTATTAACTATTTCAAATTGAATAATTCCTTTGTTCACTTTTAACTTCATATTAACGAATGCATTATCTCGTAATGTTTCTACGCCATGTTTAAAGGCATTTTCAACCAAAATAATAAACGTCAGCGGCATAATTTCCATCTTATCATCATCGGTATCTACACTAAAACTCACCTCCACTTTTTTGTGATACCGTAATTGATGGAGCGCAATATATTGCTTGAGATAATTTACTTCATCGGCTAGCAGTACACTCTTTTTCTCTCCTTCATATATGCCATAACGCATCATTTCCGAAAGGGTAAGAATAAGCTTTTTCGCTTTTTCTGTATCCTGATCGACTATGCCATACAGATTGTTGAGCATATTGAAAAAGAAGTGCGGATTCACTTGTCGCTTGAGATGTACAAGCTCATTTTTTTCTATTTCGTTTTTTAGCGTGAAGACTGATTTCAGTTGTATCACTACCCAGATTATGCCCGCTACTAAAAGAAGCGCGTAGTAAATAATTACTGTAAACCCGACAGCTGCGGAGTAGTCTCCCAGAAAAACCACTGATTCTCGGCCCAGAAATATGATTTCATAAGTAGTGATCCCAAGCGGAACTGCTATGCTTATAAATATCAATACTTTCAGTACGAGCCAATAATTCTTTTTCAACATCAAGCTGCAAAATAAGGAGTTTGACTAAAAGGAGATAATTTTTGTGACCAACAGCCGCTTTTTAATCATGAAAACCTTCAATCTGGTTTTCAACTGAAAAAAGGCGATGTATTGATTGTTTACCCTTGAAGTCAGGCAGATCATCACATTAATTCTTTGTCAACCATCATCTTAAACAGCTTTGTAGCGGTAAAATAATCGTATTAAACTTATTTGAAATGAAAAGAAGAATTTTTCGTTACCTAAAGCATGTTGGCCTTACATTTTTGTTGATTTTGGCCATTCTAATTCCAGTGGGCATTTATCATGGTGCTCAACTATCATATGGCCATAATAATGCGCGTATCAATCTTAATGGTGAAGGGCCATATGTTTTTTATCAAAGCGACAGTGTTTTACAGGCCTATTATATTCGTGGGAATAAGGATGAAGGTTTTTATTTAGATACTACTCAGTATCAGCATAACGAGCCTATTCCTGCTCAGGTGTTTTTTCCTTTAGATTCTACATATTTCAACTTCACCATAAATGCGAAATTCACATCACCTGAAAGTGTATATAGTGATGATCAGCAGATTATAGCTATATCTGATATTGAAAGTGGATTTAAAACTTTCCGAGATTTTTTAATTCATAATAAGGTGATTGATGAAGGTCTGAACTGGATTTTCGGTAAAAATCACTTGGTGCTTAATGGCGATTTTGTTGATCGGGGTTTTTCAACAACTCAGGTGCTTTGGTTTATTTATAAGCTGGAACAGCAGGCCAAAGCTCAGGGAGGAACGGTTCATTTTATACTAGGGAACCATGAGCTAAAAAACATGTATGGCGATTATCAGGCTTCCGCTTTAAAGTACACTTTTGTGGCCTCTATTTTGGGTAAAACCCAAGCTGATTTACTTGGAAAGAAGTCAGTGTTGGGCAGGTGGCTTTCCAGTAAAAATGTGATGGAATTGATCAATGGAAACCTTTTTGTTCATGGTGGGCTGCACCCAGATCTGGCGGATATGGATTTGAACATAGAGCAGATCAATCGTTATTTGAGGTCTACCTATTATACCGCTCCTTATCCTAAAGTACAAGCTAACGAGACAGAAATGCTGATTTCTTCAGCTAAAGGGATATGTTGGTATCGCGGTTATTTTAAGGAAGACCTTGAGCAGGCAAATGTTGAGTCTCTGTTAAATACATTTAATGCAGAAAGGATAATTGTAGGGCATACCTTGCAACATAAAGTGAAATCTTTTTATGAAGATAAAGTCATTGGTATTGATGTGAAGCATGCTAAAGATTATCACAAAAACTGGCCACAATTCGGTTCAGAAGGTCTTTTGATAAAAGATAATAATTGTTTTAGGCTATTAGAGGATGGAGAGAAGGTGGACTTGTAAAGTGAATAGCTTTTGTTTCGTCTCTTTAAAATGATATTTTAATGGATTATAATATTAATTTAGAGTAGATAAATGATAAGGTAATATTGAGAACGAATGACGTATTTATTTTTTGCGGTGTTTGATCAACCTTTAGAGGATGAGAAGTTTCAAGCACTTTTGAGGCTACTACCCGTTGATCATCATGAAAAAATATTAAGGTATGTGATGTGGCAAGATAGGCATGCTTCGCTCTTCGGGAAGTTATTGTTGCAAAAAGGCCTTGAGAAATTTCATTATAAATCTCCACTGCACTTGGAGTATTCACAATATTCAAGGCCCTATTTGCCTGATTTTACAAATTTGGATTTCAATATATCACATACCAAGAAGGCTGTGGCTTGTGTTATTTCTGATTGTAGAAGGGTAGGAATTGATATAGAGGAGATATCAGATATTAAAATATCAGATTTTAAGAACCAATGGACTGATACCGAGTATCAAAATATCTTTGAGGCCGAGGATTCAAAGGTGGCATTCTTTAATTATTGGACTAAAAAGGAAGCGGTATTGAAGGCCGATGGAAGAGGGCTAAATATCGCCCTAAACCAAATAGATGTTACAGGTTATGCAGTTTTGGTAGAGGGTAAAACATGGCATTTGAAAGCTTGTGACTTGATCAAGAATCATGTTACCCACCTATGTAGTGATATACCTATTGATGAAGAAGAGGTGGTGGTAGAATCAGTTATCTTTTAGACATGAAGCCTTTCTAACTTATAACCTTAGGATTGAGGAAAAGAAATAGGTTTTGGCTAGCTCATTTATTAGTAGCAATAATCTCCAAACAAGGCTTTTATATTTTACGATATGAAGAGTAAAAAATCTATTAACAGTTGTTTTGCGACTTACTGATTCAATAGTCGACTTTTAGGATTAGATAGGTAGCTAGAAAGCATATAGATATGAAAGCAATGTTGATGGCAGCTCTTGTTAACCAGGTTTGCTTTGAGAAATTATGCTGAAGACTTCGGGTGAGTAATACTATTAGGCTCATAAAGAAAAACCATAAGGTGAAAAACAGAGAGATGTGTTGGCGTAGAAGTGTAGTTACAGCATCATGAATAAGCCCGCAGAATACAAAGGTAAGGATTAAGGCTAAAGAAACAGGCGCGAATTTTTTTAATGGCTTGAAGATGAAATTTCCTAAGTAATACCCAAATATAGGATTCCAGTAATTCCAAAATAGAGAGAAATTACTGGCGCCTAAAGAACGGTACAGGTTGTTTCTAAGAGATTTAGAGCTTCCCATAGCTACTCCATTTCTCCTTTTTACATATTCTGATAAGCTTAATCCCATGTAATTAAACCCACCTCTTTTCAGTATTAGATGAGATATGTTTTAATTAAAACTGCTTAAAACTATAAAATTATTGCTTATCAGAAAATTTATGATTGGCCAGGCCTTACAATGGAAGCCAGGTATTGGTTTTCTTTTAATATTTGGTTTGATTTCCACACACTAGCAAATCCGTAACCTAACCCTGACACGATTATTATTTTCCAGAGTAAACCTGTAAATAATAATATGGGATTTATCAGTAATAGCACCACGTAGAAAGCTAAAGTAAGAAATAAGGGAATGCCTATAGCTACTAACGGACTTTTATAGGTAAGGAATGCGAATATCGTGAAAATTACTCCTAATATAACACTGACTATTATAGCAAACTGTGTTATAGTTCCAGAAAGAGGAGTAAATGGAAATACAATATAAAAGCCACCAATAATAAATAGAATATTTCTCGCTTTTTTTAACTTTTCATAAGACTCTTCAACCTCCCTTTTTTGTATAATCTGTTTAGCTACAAATGAAGCTTGTTCTTTTTCAGTTCCTTTAATAGGATAGCGGCATACGTTGCACTCAGCGGTTTCTTCTGTGGTTTCAGTTTGGCAATATTTACATTTCATGTGTTCTTATTTTGCTTGGTATAATATAATAAAAAATCACATAAAAATCTTACTTAAATTCTGTAATTAAGCTAATTGGATTAATATTGATTTAATTATTAACATATTTGATAGCGGTAATGTGTGGCGGGCTTTATCCCAAGTGAACTTATAAGGATAAGTAATATAAATATGGCTTGTGTGACAAAAGTAACAGTAAAAACAATGGAAGTATCTCATTTTTGTATTGTAAAACGAAATGGAAGGAATCAATTATGAAAGTAGAACAAATATATACGGGATGCCTGGCGCAGGGAGCCTATTATATCACCTCTAAGGGAGAAGCGGTTATTATAGATCCGCTCAGAGAAACGCAGCCTTACCTTGATAGACTTGAACGAGATAATGTAAAGCTCAAATATATTTTTGAAACGCACTTTCATGCCGATTTTGTAAGTGGGCATGTGGATTTGAGTAATGCGACGGGAGCTCCTATTGTGTATGGCCCCAAGGCGCAGCCTGCTTTTGAGGCTATAATCGCAGAAGATCATCAGGTGTTTGAATTGGGAGATGTGACTATAGAGGTTCTACATACCCCGGGGCATACAATGGAAAGCAGCTGCTATCTCTTACGTGATGAACAAGGAAAACCAACCGCTTTGTTTAGTGGAGATACCCTTTTTCTCGGTGATGTCGGTAGACCTGACTTGGCTCAGAAAGCAGCTCATATGACTCAGGAAGAACTAGCGGGATTACTATATGATAGCTTATACAATAAGATAATTACACTACCTGATGATGTTACCGTGTACCCAGCTCATGGAGCAGGTTCTGCCTGTGGTAAAAATATGATGAAGGAAACAGTGGATACTTTGGGCAATCAGAAAAAGGTAAATTATGCGTTGAAACAGCCAGATAAGGCTAGCTTCATTAAAGCCGTAACCGATGGACTTTTACCTCCGCCTGCCTATTTTGGAATGAACGTAGCCATGAATAAAAAAGGGTATGATAGCTTCGAACAGGTGCTTGATAAAGGGTTGAAGACCTTAGAGGTAGCCGAATTTGAAGCAGTAGCAGAGTCTAGCGGAGCTTTAGTGTTAGATACGAGAAGTAATTCTGATTTTGCCAATGGTTTTGTTCCCCAGTCTATAAATATAGGTCTGAAGGGAGATTTTGCCCCTTGGGTAGGTGCTATGATTGTAGATGTAAAGCAGCCTATATTATTGGTTACTGATGAAGGAGCTGAAGAAGAAGCTATTACCCGATTGAGCAGAGTAGGCTTTGATCAGGTGTTAGGATATCTTAAGGGAGGAGTTGAAGCCTGGAAAAAAGCAGGAAAAGAGGTGGATACCGTAAATCGAATTACAGCAGCGCAATTTGCTAAAGAAATTGAAGGCAAGTCTTCCACTGTGATAGATGTTCGTAAGGAGAGTGAATATGCAGCAGAGCATGTGGATGAGGCTTATAATAAGCCATTAGCTTATATCAATGAGTGGCTTAAAGATATAGATGATAACGAGCATTTCTACCTGCACTGCGCAGGAGGCTATAGAAGTATGATTGCGGCCAGTATTTTACAGGCTAGAGGTTATAGAAACTTTTCAGAAGTAGCAGGTGGCTTTGGAGCAATAGCCAAAACAGAGGTGCCAAAAACCGATTTTGTGTGTCAGAGCAAAGTGTTTAGTTAAAATAAAGTAACCTTTTCGGGTTTGTATTGCTCATAGAAGCTTTACGCAATGAATGATTATCTGATTGACAAAAAAGAGGTGTGCTTAGCAAGCCTCTTTTTTGATTTTTATAGTGAGAAGTCTGCATTTGCTATAAAAAACATAAAGCCTTATAATCTGTTTATAAAGCAAAAGAGAAAGAATATGAGTAGAGGGTTTGTAAAAGAAGAAGATCAGGAAGAAATACCCATGGTGCCGCCGCGTGCGGATTTGCCTGCCGGAGCTACTAACTATGTCACCAGAAATGGGATGGATTTGCTGCTTGAAGAAAGAGAAGAGCTGATAAAGGAAAGAGATAATATTGATAGTGTTAATGAAAATGAGAAGCGAATAGCTACCAATTTTATTAATGCTAAGCTAAACTTACTCAATGAGAGGATTAATAGTGCTAAGATAGTTCCGATAGAAGATCAGTATGCCGACGAAGTGAGGTTTGGAGCTACGGTTACTTTAAAGATAAAAGGGGTAAGCAAATTACAGAAATACCAGATAGTGGGGGTTGATGAAGCGGACATCAATAAAGGAAAGATCGCTTTCATATCGCCCATAGCCCGGTTGCTAATAGAAAAGAAAGTAGGAGAGGAAGCCGTTCTTAAACTGGCAAAAGGAGAACGCGTATTTGAAGTGAAGGCGATTAGCTATGATGCCTAACATCTCTTGATTTCTATATAAAACCAAAGATATTGTGTCAAAAGAGAATTAAGTAAGAGTGAGGTACTCGCAATCCTTATTTCCTTGAAACAGAGGCTTTTGAGTACTTCAATGTGACACTCACCAATTCTCGTTACGATTGTTGAAGACGGCCTATTTGTTCATAAACCCCTTATTCGAAAGGATATTTCAAGCCTATAATTGATCTTACCTGATCCATCACTCCAATCAGATCCATGCTTTGTTTTAAGCCCACAGTGGAGCTACTGAGCTTACCTTCCATAAGGCACTGGTTTACCTCTTCTATTTCATAGTTAAAACCCATAGGTTTTCGGGCATCTACAAATTCTTCTGAGCCTTCATCATCATAGCGGTGTAGCTTGGCCGTTTTGGCTTCCCAAAAGTTAGGGATTTTGATATAGCCTTCAGATCCATAGATGTAGCCTTTATTAGGGAATTTGTCAGTGATAGAGCTGGCTAGCTGAGCTATTACACCATTTTCAAACTTAATTTCTATGCTGTTGGTCTCATCTACTCCGGTTTTGCCAATAATGGCATTGGCCATTATGTCTTGTGGTTCAGAATTAGCGAATAGCAGTGCCAGAGCTATAGGATAAATGCCTACATCCAGCAAAGCTCCACCGGCCATATTAGGGTTGAAAAGCCGGTGATCATCGGAGAAAGTGCCGGTGAAACCGAAATCAGCTTTAATCATTTTTACATCTCCTATCTGACCTTCATTTACCCACTGCTTCGCTACCAGTATAGGAGGCAGAAAGTAAGTCCACATAGCCTCCATAAGGAAGGTCCTCTTTTCTTCTGCCTTAGCAAACATGCCTTTAACCATATTAGCGTTTACAGAAATCGGCTTTTCACATAGCACAGCTTTACCGGCTTCTAAACAAGCTAAGGTATTGTCATAATGCAAATGATGTGGAGTGCCTATGTATACAGCATCTATCTGTGGATCTTTCAGTAGAGCTTCGTAGCTGCCGTAAGCTTTAGGGATCTTATAAGCAGTAGCCACTTCATTGGCTCTTTCTATATTTCGGGAAGCTATGGCCTCTAATTGTCCGCCCTCAGCAAAGGGAAAATCATTAAGAAACTTGTGGACAATAGTGCCTGTACCGATTATGCCCCATTTTATCATGTTGGTAGTGGTTTGTTAATAGTAAACAATAGGCCAATTTTTAAACTATTGGCTCATGTAAAGTTATTAAAGTAATTTATGGGATGGTAATAGGTTTGTGTTATTACTTATAAAGTTTGTAGTAGAGCGTTTAAATGGATTTTTTTAGGCCTAAGGTTAACATCACACCATAATGGCGAGCTTTGCTTTCTGAGAAATAGTTGTCATTAGTTATGCTAGTAAGACTATGTTGAAAGGCTACTGAAGTGAATAAATGAATTTCATTACTGAATTGAAGAATGCCTCCTATTTCAGCCATTCCTGCAAGGTCAAACCTACTTGCCTTTTTGGTGATAGTAGTAGTTTTCCCCTCTAGAAGTTCGCCTAACGAAGGTTCTGTAATTTCAGCATATACTAGTATAGAGGGTACTAAGCCCACATTACCAAAGGCTGATATTTTAGTAGCGCCAGATTTATAACCTACTTTGAGAGGAATGGATATATAGTTGTAGTCGTACTCAAAGGTGACCTTCTCTTTGGAGCTACTTCCATTATCACTCATGAAATAAGCATCATTAGTATATCCTCTTTGGTTATAGAGTAAGTCTGCACCAAGGAATATACCAGTGCCCAAATGGTATTCATATCCGACACCGGCAACGAAGCCCTTGCGCGCATCGTTTGGCGAAAATAACCCATCTGACTGTATTTTAGTGATGTTTAGGCCTCCTTTGAGAGATATGAATTGGTCTTGTGCTATGGCTGACCAGGAGATAATAACAAAAAGTAATGTTATAGAAAATTTCCCCTTATTATACGACATAGTTTAAAAGGATTTAGGTGTTTAAATGGCAATTATACTAAAATAAAGTAGGGTTAATGAAACTCAATACTCACTTGAGTAATCTCATCATTTTCAAAACCTAATAAAATTGGGTTTCTGATCTTCTTCGGGTTATTCATGCACATGCGGGGGATAGGGCAGTTTATTCCCAACTCGGCCAGGTTTTCAATGATGATAGCATGAGAACTTTTGTTTATAAAAATATCTCCTACCTTCAGTTCGCCCTCAAAAGAAGTTTCCGGAAAATTCTTATCACCATCCCAGTTATAATTGAAGCCTATAGATAATACATTACCCTCTACCGTGCTTAGCACAATACCGAGCTCTTTATAATGGTATTTTCTTTTACCTGTAGGATAGGCCTTATATAATTCCGGTTCGCCAAGTAATTTCACTATGTCATCGTAGGTAGTGGTGTTGTCTATCTGTTGGCCATTAATCAGTGCCCTGTAGTCTGCAGTGTATTCTACGGTTATGGTTTCCTGTCCATAGCTCTTAAGAGCCAATAGGGCGAAAAATAAGGTGGTGATGGTGAGTTTCATTGGTTTTTGGTTTTATAGAGGAGGTTATGTGTTTCTAGACAAGAATAAAAGTAACAAAAAATTCATCTTGTTATTCAGTAATGGATTTGTTTTCCTTATTATACTTAGCCCTTTATCAATGGAAATGAAAAGTGAAATTGCAAAATCCTCAAGTGAAGGCCATTAAGGTTTTGAGTGTTGCCGCTCAGTTTAGCGGCTCAGAGTTATTTGCAATTTTTCAAATAGTATTAGCGATTTTCAAGTTAGTTTCAGCTGAGGCTTTGTAGAGAGTTGTATCTACAGCACCTCTTTCAAAACCTCCATTACATTATCCGCTACTATTTTGTGACCTTTCACGTTAGGGTGTATGCCGTCAGCCTGATTGAGGTTACTGTCTCCAGCCACATCTTCTAGTAAAAAAGGAATGAGGGTGGCGTTATTTTTCTTAGCAATCTGAGGGAATATTTTCTGAAATTCGGCGCTATATTCCGGCCCCAAGTTAGGAGGTACCATCATGCCGGCAATGACTATTTTCACGTCAGGGTTTTTCTTTCTCACCTTGTCTATTATGCCTTGTAGGTTTTTTCTGGTCTGATCTAGAGGCAAACCTCGCAGTCCATCATTAGCACCAAGCTCCAGCACAAAAATATCTACAGGCTGCTTTAGTATCCAGTCGATTCTAGAGAGGCCGCCAGCAGTAGTTTCTCCACTAAGGCCGGCATTGATCACTTTATAGTTTTTGTTACTGGCTTCCAGCTTGTCTTCTACCAAGGCAGGAAAGGCCTGCTCTTTGGATAAACCATAGCCTGCAGTGAGGCTATCACCAAAAAAAATAATGGTTTTTTGTTCAGTATTAAACGCTGATAAAACAAAAAATCCTGTGATCAGTATATATATAAGTTGTTTCTTGAACATAATCATTGTATTGTCAGTGATGATAAAGCCTGGTACATCAATTATTAAACCAAAAACTAAGGCCGATGAAAGATAACTGCTGTTTGCATGTTTAAACGATCCTATCGTCCGCTTGTTTTAAAAATACTATGTCGAAAATACTAATTGTAGAAAACCTCACAAAATCATTTCAATCTTCCGGTAGAAGCCTCACCGTGCTGGATGATGTCTCTTTCACTGTAGAAGAAGGGGAGAGCCTGGCTATTGTAGGGCCGTCTGGCAGTGGTAAAACCACGCTTTTGGGGCTGTGTGCCGGACTAGATGTTTCTACGTCAGGCTTTGTATCGCTGGCAGAGATGAAACTCAATGCAATGGGAGAAGATGACAGGGCCTATGTCAGGAACCAATTTGTAGGTTTTATATTTCAGAATTTTCAGCTATTGCCTACGCTCACTGCCTTGGAAAATGTAACGGTGCCTTTGGAGCTACGAGGAGAAAAAATATATAAGGAAAAAGGTCGTGAGCTGCTCGATCGTGTAGGGCTGGGCGATAGGATGGATCATTATCCCTCTCAACTTTCAGGAGGAGAACAACAACGTGTGGCTATGGCCAGGGCTTTTATTACTAGTCCTAAAATACTTTTTGCTGATGAGCCCACCGGCAACCTGGATGAGGAAACAGCAGAAAAGGTTACGGAGTTGCTTTTCAATATCAATAAGCAGGAAGGTACCACGCTGGTAATGGTTACTCATAACCTGGAGCTGGCAGCGCATACAGAGCGCATACTTCAGATTAAGGGCGGAAAATTAGTGTCAGACAAGAAGAGTAGTGAGGTTTCTTAATGGAGTATATCATTAAAATCAAAAGGAAAAAGACTCATCCTCTGAAAGATAAATGGGTGTGGAAAATGGCTTATAAAGACGCCAGAAAGAATTTTGGCAGGCTGTTTCTCTTTGTCCTGTCCATAGTGATAGGCATAGCAGCGTTGGTTTCTATTAATTCATTTAATATAAACTTAAAGCGAAATATTGATGATCAGGCTAAGGAACTACTCGGAGCTGATTTAGTAGTGGAGGCTAATAGTGCTTTTGAAGAAGCGCTTGTCGATACCTTTGATTCTATTCCTTCTCAGCAGGCCTCGCAGGCATCTTTAGCCTCTATGGCTATGTTTATGACTAGTAGTCCGGGCACAAGATTGGTGAGAGTAGTGGCGCTTGAAGGAGATTTCCCGTTTTACGGAGACCTAGAAACTTCTCCATCAGACGCCATGCAGCGAATAAAGAGTGGCCGCTACATTATGGTAGATAAAAACCTGGCCAGCCATTATGATGTCAGTTCTGAAGACTCCATCAAGCTAGGTACAGTCACTTTTAAAATAGCAGGAGAGGTAAGTCAGATACCAGGAGGTGGCGGCATTCGTTCTACTTTTACTCCCTCGGTTTATATTTCAAAGCAGTATCTGGATTCAACAGGATTGGTCCAATATGGGAGTAGGGTACGTTATAGCCAGTTTTTTAAATTTAATAGTGAAAAAGAAACTGCTGAGGCGGAAGCTTATTTAAAGCCTATTATTAGGCAGTATGGGCATTCATTTGATACCGTTCAGGAAAAGAAGGAAAGCTTGGGCAAAGGGGTTCAAAATTTATACAGGTTCTTTAATCTTCTGGCCTTTATAGCCTTAATTTTAGGTTGTATAGGCGTAGCCAGCTCAGTACATATATATGTAAAAGAGAAGCGTGCGAGTGTGGCAGTGCTCCGTTGTATTGGCGCCTCAGGTTGGCAAGCCTTTAATATTTTCTTTATTCAAAGCATAGTAGTAGGTATGATCGGTACAGTGCTGGGAATCGTGCTGGGAGTGTCTATTCAGTTTGCATTGCCTCCACTATTGCAGGAGTTTATTCCTCTTGATCTCAGCCTGCAAATCGCATGGGAATCAGTAGCTGAAGGGCTGGTGCTAGGATTTATTATTACAGTTCTGTTTTCAGCTTTGCCGCTCAATGCCGTGCGGTTTGTGCCTCCACTGAGTGTGCTGAGGTCTGGCTTTTCAAGAGAAAATAGCGCCTCACGTTTGAGATGGGTAGTAGTGGTTTGTATTTTGCTTTTTCCATTTGCTTTTGCATCATACCAGTCAGGTAGTTTTCTTATTGGTGGGGCCTTTTTTCTGGGGTTATTAGTGGCTTTTGCATCATTAGCAGGCATGGCTCATTTGCTTATGAAATTGGTGCGTAAATACTTTCCTTCTGGTTGGGGCTTTGTCTGGAGGCAAAGCTTGGCTAACCTTTTCAGGCCAAATAATCAGACCTCGGTTTTAATTGTAGTCATAGGTTTAGGCGTATTTATGATCGCCACACTCAATATTGCGCAGTCTAACCTGCTCAATCAGGTAGAGTTTGTGGGGCAGGAAAATCAATCTAATACTATTCTTTTCGATATTCAGCCTCCGCAAAGAGAAGAGGTGATAAAGCTTACAAAGGAGCATGATTTACCCGTACAGCAGGTAGTTCCTATTGTTACTTGTCGTATTAGTGAGGTAAATGGTAGAACGGTGGCAGAAATAAAAAATGACACTACTGATAATATTAGAAACTGGGCAGTGAATAGAGAATATAGAGTCACTTACCGTGATTCTTTAAGTAGTGCGGAGGAAATAAAAGAAGGATCACCTCAGCACTTTTCTAATGATTCTATCTATGTCACTATTTCTGAGGGTATGCAGGATGATCTGAATGTAAAAATAGGAGATACTATAGTGTTTGATATACAAGGTATCCCTATGAAGACCTACATCAGTGGTATACGTGATGTGGAGTGGCAGAAAGATCCGCCTAATTTTATCTTCGTATTTCCGGCAGGAGTGCTGGAAGAGGCTCCTCAAACTTATGTGCTCACTACTCGTGTAGAAGATGATGGCAAGGCTAATGCTTTTCAACGTGAGTTGGTGACCATGTTTCCTAATATCTCGTTGATAGACCTTCGTTTGATTTTGGCTACCATAGATGAGTTTTTTGGGAAAGTATCTTTTGTGATTCAATTTATGGCCCTTTTTAGCATCCTGACCGGATTGGTAGTATTGGCCGGAGCGGTTATTAATAGTAAATATTTAAGGCTCAAGGAGAATGTTTTGCTAAGAACCATTGGTGCTGCTCAGAAGCAAATAGTAGGTATGACCTTGCTGGAATATGCTTACCTTGGTTTTTTTGCTGGTTTAGTAGGTTTGCTCTTGGCGGTGGCTTCTGGTTGGTTATTAGCGCTTTACTTTTTTAAAGTAGTCTTTCTGCCTAATTTCTTGGAGTTGTTATATATATGGATAGGTGTAATTGTTCTTACTCTGTTAGTAGGGTGGTTCAATACCAGAGATGTTATTAATAAATCACCTTTGGAAGTGTTGAGGAAAGAAGCTTAGGAAACTCTCGCTGAATTCGGTATTTTAATGCCATGAATCTGCGAGTGATCTTAACTATTATAACTCTGTTTTTGGCGATTAATTTATCTGTCACAGCAAGGGATAAACCAGGTATTAGGTTTGTTGAGAATAAAGGGCAGTTTTTAAAAAAATCACTTTATGGAGCTGACATAAGTAACGGTAGAGCCTATTTTGGGAAGTCTGGTTTTTCTTATGTTTTTTGGGATGGAGAAGCCTTTCATAAAAGGCATGCTGGCTATGAAGATGAAAACTATAAGTCAGCAGGTTTTTCAGAAGAAGATAATGGACATGATCATGTAAAAATGCATGTGGTGAATGTCACGTTTAAAAATGCTCATACAGAAAATGTAGAAGCGAAGCATCCTTATTCTACCCACTATAATTATTACTACGGTACTGATTCAAGAAAATGGGTGACTAAGGCTAAGTCCTTTCAAAGCTTATTTTATAATAACATATATGATCAAACCGATATGGAGCTGTACTCTCAAGGCAGCTATCTAAAATATGATTTGATTATAAAGCCAGGCGGCGACCCCAATGCTATAAAGCTGGTGTATTCTGGGATGGATGATATCTACCTGCAGCAGGGTAGTTTGATTTTAGAGACTACAGTAAGTAAAATCGAAGAGTATAAGCCCTATGCCTATCAGGAGGTGGATGGCTTAAAGCAGCAAGTGGTGTGTGAATATGTCCTTGAAGGAAACACGCTTTCTTTTGATTTTCCTTTGGGTTATGATGAAAGTAAGGAGCTTATTATCGATCCTATTTTGATATTTTCTACTTATTCTGGCTCTAATGCAGATAACTGGGGTACCACCGCTACTTATGGTGAAAATGGGAAGCTCTATTCTGGAGGCATAACCCATCATTATAGAAATGATAGATATATGGGCGAATTTCCGGCTACTCCAGGTGCATTTCAAACGGCATGGGGAGGCAATTGGGATATCGCTATTTTGAAATATGACTCCATAGGCAGTAACTTGGAGTATGCGACTTACTTAGGAGGTAGTGGCTCAGAGGTACCTCAAAGCTTAATTATTAATAGCCATGATGAACTGGTGATTTTTGGATCTACCAATTCTACTGATTTTCCAATAACATCGAATGCCTATCAGAATACTTTTCAAGGAGGGAGTCCATTGTATACCATTATGGGAGAGGAGTTTTCTGATGGATCAGATGTATTTGTAGCTAAGCTCAGTAAGGATGGAAGCCGGCTTATGGGTAGTACTTACTTCGGAGGAGATGGCAATGATGGTATAATGCGAGGCTTAAACCCATTGGCACTTAACTATGGTGACTCTCAGCGCGGAGAAGTTTATGTAGATGATAGTGATAATATTTTTATTGGGGGAGTTACGTCATCAACAGACCTGTTTAGCTCAGTGACCACCTTTAATGATAGTTACGGTGGAGGCGAGGTAGATGGCTTTGTGGCCAAGTTCAATGCTGATCTCAGTGGCTTGGTCTGGGGAGGATACCTTGGAGGTAGTGGCTCTGATGCTACCTATTCTTTGAAAGTGAATGATCAGGCGGTATACGCTGCTGGTGGCACTATCAGTGCAGATTTCATTATTAAGGGAGATGGTTTTGTTAAGACTTCTTTTGGAGATGTTGATGGCTGGGTGGCTCGTATTAATCTAGCGGGTGATTTACTTCTTACTACAACTTATCTGGGTACATCAGATTACGATCAGGTATTTATGTTGGATTTTGATAGCCGTGGAGACATTTATGTATTAGGGCAAACGAGAGGAATGTATACTATCACTCCTGGTAAATATGCCAATGGCGGGGGCGGCCAATTTATTCATAAGCTGTCAGCAGACTTATCTACTTCAATCTTTTCAACCATGTTTGGTACTCCTGGTAGGTTTACTCCCAATATATCTCCTACGGCTTTTTTGGTGAATGATTGTAACAATCTGTATGTTGCTGGCTGGGCTAATACTTCTATTCCATCACAGGTGGAAGATAATACTTCTATTTCTAATAATTTAACCCTCACTGTTTCAGGCTTACCCACTACTGCGGATGCGTACAGACAAAGTACTTCAGGGTCAGATTTTTATCTGATGTCTTTAGATGCCGACGCTAGCTCTTTGTTATTCGCTACCTATTTTGGAGGGAGTGCTTCTGCCGTTCATGTAGATGGAGGTACCAGCCGTTTCGATAAAAAGGGAATAGTTTATCAGTCTGTGTGTGCCAGCTGTTATGGAGGTTCTAGTTTTGATGTTACCGCCGGGGCTTGGTCTGTGGTGAATGGAGCAAATTCTGGATGTAATAATGCTGCTTTTAAATATGACTTGGCGTCTTTGAGAGCTGTGGTTCAGACTAACTCACTTGAGCTGAATACCCCGGGTATAACAGAAGTTTGTATGCCCGATCCTATTGTTTTTGAAAATCTGAGTATAGGCGGGGAAATCTATGAGTGGAATTTTGGAGATGGTCAGCAGCTTTCAGTAACTAATACCGAACCTATTCCTCATTATTATAAAAATCCTGGAAAGTATAGAGTTACTCTAAAGGCCATAGATCCTACTACTTGTATTGGAGAGGATGTGATGACTGTGGAGGTGAAGGTGCACCAATCCAACCTTAAGGTAGGGGAGGGGGGAGACATTTGCTCTTACAACAGTTTTAAGCTCACCGCAGAGGGAGGAGTAAGCTATCATTGGTCTACCAAAAATGGCAGTTTCAAGTCTAATGAAGCATCTCCTGTAGTTTCTCCTAATGACACTACCACCTATTGGGTAGATATGATAGATAGTAACGGATGCACTAAATCCGAAAAAGTGACCGTTAATGTAATTCCGGCGCTTGACATTTCCTTTTCTGCAGAGAAAATATATGATTGTTTTTCTAGACCATCATTGAGGTTAAAGAATACCTCTACGAATGGAAATGGATTTATATGGTCTATGGGAGATGATACGCAGCTAAAAGGAGATCAGGTTGATTATTATTATGAAAAGGATGGAGAATATACCGTAAGGCTGAGTGCTATGAACGAATTTTGTATTTATGAAGCCAGTGATAGTTATTCATTTTACGAAATAAAAGTGCCCAATGTGATTACTCCTGGTTTGGAAATGGATAACGATTATTTTGAAATTTTACCTGAAAGTGTGGTTAAATCTCTTCAAATCTATAATCGATGGGGTAAGTTGGTATACGAAACGGATGATTATAAGAATGATTGGCAGGCTAATGGGTTGGTTTCAGGTGTGTATTACTATGAGGCGTCTATAGACCATGAGTACAGGTGCGTGGGCTGGGTGCATGTGATCAAATGATTCAAAAAAAAGGATCGGAAATTTCCGATCCTTTAAGGTTAATTAACATGGTGTATATTATTCTACAATGAAATTTCTAATTTCAGCTACTTTAGAAGTTATATCCTGTAGCGTAGCGTCTGTAAGCGCAAGGTCAGCCCGGTTGTTCTTGATCTGCTCTTCAATATCAAGTTTTTCATAATCAGCTTCTAAAGCTTTTACTTTAGTGCTCAATTCTGCCAATGGGCCACTTTTTTCAAGGGCATCAAGCATTTTTGAAAGATCTTTTACTGATTTCTCTTGCTTTAAAATTACATCAATAAGCGGAGTAAGTACCAGATTCCTCTTGTCTTCAGGAAGTATATCGGTAGGGTAAGTTTTTACCAAACCAGTAGAAATATAAAGACCTTCCACAAAAGATCCAGCAACCACTAACGCTGCTAACTGGTTTCTTTCATCATCTTTTAAGTAAGATTCAGTTTTATCAATAGTAGAGTTAATAAGTATAATTAAAGAGTCTTTTCTGGAAAGATTATTTTCAAATCTACTTAAAAGCTTGCTATCTATAGCTCCTGTAACTCCAAGATTATCAGCTAGTTTTTTAGATGACGCAATGTAAGTAAGTGCATCCTGAGATTTATCATAAGAAACCAAATAACCAATGTCTGTGGCATAAACCCCTAAGTTTAAAGCAGCTTTGTCGTTAGCAGAGGCATAAGAATCAGCTTTATCCTGAGGGTTAACTAATGAGCCGTTATACTCTGCGCCGGTTCTTTCAAGTAAAGTAGGTATTTCTGAAGGGGAAGGTATTTCATAAACAACTTCTTCAATTTGCTCCTTTAATTCGGGTTCTGCAGCTTCAAGTTCTTCAGAAGCATCTTCTGCTTCTTTTTCGGTTTTCTGACCGCATGAGGTCATGCCGAAAATTATTAATACTGATAGAATTGCAGTACCTAATTTTTTGTAATTCATAGTGTTATAGATTAATAGAGATTGAAGTTCAATTTTAATATTTTTTTTGTACGAATAAAACATATGCCTATATTTTTTGATTTATATTGTGGTAATGGCGAAATATTATTCTGTATTATTCCCTATCATAGCTATGTAATAAAAGAGGGTTATTGGTGAATAATAGGAATGGGTAAATATCAAAACTATCAACTATTGAGTAAAAGGAAATTTCATGTGTTATTTGAAATGTTTTTTAATCTTAGTTGCATTGATGTTAGTTAATAAGTAATATCGCTACAAAATTAATGATTTGAGATCCGGAGAATGAATAGTAAGTGTGCGGATATTGTCATGTTAGTAGATGACAATGAAATAGATGTTTTTATCAACCAGAAAGTGATAGAGTTAGATCATTTTTCGGAAAACGTAATTACCTGTTATTCGGGCAGAGAAGCACTCGACTATTTGTCTAAAAAAGAGTCTAATGAATTGCCAAATGTCATATTCCTGGATTTGAACATGCCGGTAATTGATGGTTTCGAATTTTTGGAAGCATTTGCCTCATTTCCTGAGGAAGTAAGGAGAAAAATCACCATTATAGTCCTTACTAGCTCTGATAATGATTACGATAAAGATCGTATAAGCTCTAATGATGATGTGCTTTTATTTCAATCAAAGCCTATAACTGAGGAAAAATTGAATAATATCAGAAAACTCCTTACTTAGGTACTTCTGGCATCTATTTTGTCTGTTTGAGCATAAAGAATAATTATGAAACGACAAGATAGAAGAAACATTAAAGATTTGCAGAAGGACCCTAACGCACTTTTACATATACAGCATGTAAGCGAAGAAGACCCCACTTCAATCTCATCTACGCCTAACTACAGCGCTGAGCAAGCTGCTTATGGGCAAAACCCGCTGAGTTCAGAATTTGTAAATAAAGACAATGGAATGCCAGAAAGGCCATAACCATTACTTTGAAACTATTTTTTCAAGAAATTCAGTAAAGTTAGAGTCGTGCTCCAGATGCAGTTTTTTTCTGATTCTGTAGCGAGCCGTCTCTACCCCGCGAACTGAGATATTGAGTAAAGGAGATATCTCCTTATTACTCAGGTTCATTTTAATAAAGGCACATATGCGTAGCTCTCTTTGGGTTAAATCAGGATATTTATCTTTTAAGTTGGTAAAGAAGTCATGGTGAACTTTTTCGAAATTAGATTCGAATACATTCATGTATTCTTCTCCAATGACATGATCATTAATCTTAGCATACATGCTTTGAAGTTTTTTTCTTGACCCCTCTGTTTTTACCTGACTGCGTAATACTTTAATGTCCTCCTGTATCTCTGAAAAAATTTCCTTTTTCTTTACCAAAAGCATAGTATAGTTAGCTAGCTCTTTGCTTTTATGTATAATATTTTCTTGAAGGATAACCTTATCTCTGCTAATCTTATCCTTTTCAGCTTTTAATTTAAGCTGTGCTACCTCTAGCTCAAGTAGCTTTTTAGCCTTTTGTTCTTCCGCTCTGGCTTTGGCGTTTTCCTTGGCTATTTTCTTTTTTACCCAATTGATAATAAATGCTGTTAATCCTACAGCCATCAAGAAATAGGCAATGGCTGCCCAGGTAGTTTGGTACCACAAGGGTAATATTTCGAAAGATATACTAGCTATATCTCCTTTGGTGCCTATAAGGCTTCTGCTTTTTACTTTAAAGGTATATTTACCCGGCATAAGGTGAGCATATTCTTTGTAAGAGGCTAGTGTCCAGTCAGACCACTTATTGTCTACATCCTCTAGCTTATAACTGTATTGAATATCGGCATCGTTTTGCATTTGAGGTACGGCAAAATCAAAGCGCAGAGTATTCGTGCCATTGGGTAAAACCACTCGTTTGTCTCCATTTAAAGTAAGGCTGTTTTGAGTCTCTTCTTTGTAATATTGGGCCTTGGTAATCATAGTATGAGCTTCCTGGGCACGGTCTTTATAGGTGAGGTCAAATAAATAAAGTCCTCTTTTGGTGCCTAGCATCACTTGGTCTTCACTTACAGGAACAATGCATTCCATACCACGATTAAAGTCGCCTTTAAATCTAAGAAAATAGCCTTTTTCTAACTCATCTGGATATTTTGTAATGAAATAACCGGCCTCGTCATCCTGAATAAACCAGGTTTTATCTTCATGTTCTATGAGGGTGCGTGTATTGTAAGTAGAATCAAGGATCGCATTTAAGGCTTTAAAAGGCTCAAATTGATTACTTCGTTGGTTGTAAGTGAATATACCCTCATCTGTAGTGAAAACAATTTGATTTTGCCACCTGGTCACATTTATGCTATACGGATAATTAAACCCGTTTTGGGTAGTGAAATGCTCTACAGAAGTAACTCTGGTATAACTTTCATCCATTTTTATCCTGAATACTCCCTTAAAGCCATGGCATACCCAGTAGGTGCCTGGAGTTTCTGTTTCTAGAATGTCTCTGGTGGATTCGTCAAAACCTTTAATGCGGTTTTTATATACCCAATGGCCATCTTTTTTCTCTATGACTAACAAGCCGCTATAAGTAGCCGCCAGGAAGGTGTTTTCATCTTCTGAAATAGGGATCGTTTTCCAGATGCCTGTTTCATCTCCAATTTTGTGGGCAAGGCCCTGCTGAAGAACAAAAATACCTTTGTCGTGGCTGGCAAGTAGATCCCCTTTGTGCTTATCTATAGACCATGCTTGCCCCTCTGTGCTAGGTATTTTTTTAAAAATAGGCTTTTGTATATTGACAGAGTTGGAATAGAAAAGCCCCTGATTAGTAGCTAGATATATTTCGTTTTCATTAATGCTTACATCATAAATACTTGCCCCTTCAAATACAGCTGAAATAGGAGAGTTGAAGGTAATATAATCCAGACCACGATTGAGTAACGCCCATAAGTTTCCTTGATGGGTTTGATAAAGGTTAAGCACACTTTTGTCTTGAAGTGAGGGTAAATAATCTTTATTATTTAATATATGGCCTTGCTGATCCATTTTAAGAATACCCTCACTCAAGGTGGCCAAATAATAATAGCCATCTTTGCCCATGATGGCTGATTCCACCTGGTTAGATCCTTTTGTGAAAATTTGACTTAACAGCTCGGAGGAGCCCTTATCTAAGTCGATGTTAAAAATTGTACCTGTCTTGCTCACTCCTAGTACTTCTCGGCTGTTAGTAATAGGAAGCAGTGAGATAAGGTCTTCTTGCTTCATCTGAGCATATGTGAGGCTTTGTTGTAGCTGCATATTATCCAGATTAAGCTTGTAAAGCCCTTCTTTTTGGTCATGAACGTAATAACTGTCGTTAACCACAAAGGATTTTACAAAATAGCTTCTGGAGGGTAACTGAGTTACTTTATTGCCTGAGATAACTATTAGTTTGCCAAAGCTTCTAAAAATGACATTAGACCTTAATATGTGTACTTCCCACAGGTTTTCAATCTTACTATCATTAAATTTTAGTGAGTCAAAAAGTGATTGATAGTAGTAATTACCGCTTTTATCTTTTTTTATAAGTCCGAACTCATTAAAGGCGCCAGCATATACATTGCCCAGTGAGTCAGCAGCAAGGCATCTAATGGAGGAGTTATTAGGTATACTCACCTTATGCCATGTTTCTCCATCGAATATTATGGCTCCATCATTATTACCAAAATAGAGAATGCCGTTATTGTCTTCACATACAGCCCAAAACTGTTGATCAGCCCTGAAGTCTTTTTGGGTGTAGTGTACGATCCCAGGCTTACCTGCTATAGAACTCACCAAGTCCTGAGCTTTAATAGGAGATAAGGTGATCACTAAAAAGCTGAACAAGAGAGTGATCCAATATTTTGAAGTACTTGATAACATGTGCTTTGTGAAGTAATTATCAAACGATTGCAGCTAAATTACTGATAATTATCAAATATGTATTTCTATTGATTAAAATTGTCTGATTTTTCTTAGAAAAACGTATAGTTAAACAACTGATATTCAGTAATATAAATTGTTGTGAAGTGTTGTTGACGAGGTGACATTTTTTGGTGGTGTAATTGAAGTGTAGTGCTAATTTTTGAGCTAATTATCAGTAGGGATATATTGCAGAATCATTTCAATTTTCATGAGTGAAAACGATTGCGAAATGAAATCCAATTAATTAAATATTAACCCTTATTTTGTATGAAAATAAAATGCTACTTATTGATCAGTTTTTTGGTGCTGACGCAATGGGCTTTTGGGCAGTCAACCATCACGGGTACAGTGATGGACGAAGAGACGGCACAGCCAATACCCGGTGTGAATGTGCTTATAAAGGGTACCTCTAAAGGTACGGTTACTGATATCGATGGCTCTTTCACCTTAGAAGCTGCCTCGGATCAAATATTGATTTTTTCTTTTATTGGTTATATGAGCCAAGAGGTGCCGGTAGGCAATCAAACTACTTTTAACATTTCCTTAGGCCAAGACGTGGAAACCCTGGATGAAGTAGTGGTGGTTGGATACGGTGTTCAGAAAAAGAAAGAAGTAACAGGCGCGATAACGAGCGTAGGAGCAGAAGATTTGGAGTCTTTACCTATTAATAACGTAGGGCAGGCTTTACAGGGTAGAACTTCTGGTTTAACCATCGCAGCTAATTCTGGCCAGCCAGGATCAGCCGCTACCATTCGTGTTCGAGGGATTACCTCATTAAATAATAATGATCCTTTATGGGTTGTTGATGGGGTGGTAGTAGACAACGGTGGCATTGGTTATCTTAATCAATCGGACATTGAATCTATCGAGGTATTAAAAGATGCGGCTTCACAGGCTATATATGGAGCAAGGGCTGCGGCAGGTGTGGTACTTGTAACCACAAAGAAAGGAAAAAAGGGAGGTTTGAAAGTTAACTATAGTGGTTACTATGGTACTTCAGCGCCGGCGAGAAAACTTGATTTATTAAATGCTACAGAATATGCTACTTTAAGAAATGAGGCTTCTTTAGCAGCAGGAAAAGGGATAGTCTATGATAATCCTTCCGAATTTGGTAAAGGTACAGACTGGCAGGATGCCATTTTTAACAATCATGCTAAAAGGCAAAATCATGAGGTGAGCCTTAGTGGAGGTAATGATGTTTCTACATTTTACCTGTCTTTTGGTTATTTAAATCAAGAGGGAATTGTGGTCTCAGATATTTCTGAATATGAAAGATATAATATTAGACTAAACTCTACTCACAATGTGGCTAAATGGCTAAAAGTCGGTCAAAATTTGGGTTACTCTAGAGAGAAAAGCATCGGTTTAGGTAATACAAATAGTGAATTTGGCGGGCCATTAAGTTCAGCGATTAATTTGGATCCTTTGACTCCGGTTGTGGTTAAAGATGATTCATTAATGAATACTGCTCCATATACTAACCCTGGAGTGGTTAGAGATGCTAATGGTTATCCTTATGGCATTTCTTCAGAGGTAGGGCAAGAAATGACTAACCCTGTAGCTTACATGCAGACCCGGTTGGGTAATTATGGATGGTCTGATAACATTGTAGGTAATGTTTTCGCCCAAGCAGAGCCAATTGAAGGATTAATATTAAGATCCACTTTAGGCGCTAAACTGTCTTTTTGGGGAGATGAGTCTTTTACACCCATCTATTTCCTTAATTCCTCTACTAATACTAGCCAAACTTCATTTAACAGGGGTACAAATAGAAAATTAGATTGGAACTTAGAAAACACAGTTTCTTATAGCAAAAGCATCAATGATCATAAGTTCACAGTGTTGTTAGGACAAGGTGCTTATATGGATAACAGGTCTAAAGGAGTTAACCTTACGGTATTCAATATTCCTGTAGATAACTTTGATGATGCCTCATTGAATTTTGATGTGCCAGTAAGATCTACAGCTCCTGGGGGGTATGAAAATATACCGCATGCTGTAAGTTCTATTTTTGGTAGAGTGAACTATAGTTTTAAAGAAAAGTACTTGTTCACTGCTACTGTAAGAAGAGATGGATCTTCAAGATTCAGTGATAAGAATAAATATGGATACTTCCCGTCGGGTTCAATAGGGTGGGTAACCTCAGAAGAGGATTTCTGGCCTGAAAATGATATTGTTAATTTCCTTAAAATCAGAGGTAGTTACGGAATAGTAGGTAATGACAATATTGGAGATTTTGCTTACCTGTTAACCATTAGCCCAGGAAGAAATTATACTTTCGGAAATTCTGGAGCATATAGTAATGGTTGGAGTCCTGATGCGCCTCCAAATAGAAATTTGAAATGGGAAGAAACTTCTCAGGCCAACATTGGTTTTGAGGCCACCGTGCTGCAAGACTTAACTGTAACATTTGATTGGTATAAAAAAGTAACTACAGGAATTCTTCAATATCCTAGAATACCAGCCTATTATGGAACTGTAGGTAATACAGCTAAAAATGCGGCTGATATGGAAAATATGGGCTTAGAGTTAGAACTAGGATATAGAAAACAGTTAGGTGAATTTAATCTATCTGTTAATGGAAATGTATCTTACCTAAAGAACAAAGTAACTTATCTGAATGATGGTGTAGCCTATCTTGATGGCGGAGAAACTTTTCAATCAAGTAGCTATCCTATAACCAGAACAGCTGTAGGCCAACCTGTTAATTCGTTTTACGGCTTCAAGACTCTAGGTATTTTTCAAAATCAAGAAGAGATTGATAATTATCGTAACGAAGAAGGAAAGCTTATCCAACCCAATGCTAAGCCTGGTGACTTTAAATGGCAAGATAGAGATGGCAACGGAGAGATCAATGAAAAGGATAGAGACTTTATAGGTAGCCCAATACCTGATTGGTCTTATGGTCTTACATTAAGTCTTGAGTATAAAAACTTTGACTTCATGGTTTTCGGGCAAGGAGTTGCAGGCAACGAAATTTTCCAGGGACTGAGAAGGTTAGATATTATTAAAGCGAATTACCAAACTAGTGCTTTGGGAAGGTGGACAGGAGAAGGAACGTCAAACGATTATCCAAGATTAGTAGATGAAGATCCTAATCGTAATTTCACTAACCCATCAGACTTTTACCTGGAGAAAGGTGATTATTTCAGAATTAAAACCATGCAACTAGGTTATAGCTTGCCTTCAGCTCTTATTTCAAAAGCAGGTATGACTAATGCCAGAGTATATATTATGGCAGAAAATCTATTTACGTTCACCAAATATTCTGGTTATGACCCTGAGATAGGTGGTGGTGTAATGAGTATTGACAGAGGAGTTTACCCACAAGCCAGATCTTTTATGGTTGGTCTTAGTGTAGGCTTTTAATTAAAATCATTGAATAGAAAGATATGAAAAGTTATACAAATAAATTAATCCCATTTTTTACAGCTATTCTAATCATAGTGAGTGGCTGTTCAGATGATTTTCTTGAAGTAGAACCAACAGGAAAGTCAACAGAAGCTTTCTACTATTCTAGCGAATCTGAGGCTTATGCAGCTCTAGTGGCTGTATATGATATAGTAGGTTTCGTTTCAAGTGGTTATATAGATAAGCTTCCTGCTCTTAATTCTGCTTCAGATGATCACTATGCGGGTGGTGGTAGCTCAGGCGATATTGCAGCATTTCAAGCATGGAATGATTATAGCAAATTAACTCCTGCCACGGGTCCTCAAGAAGATTTATGGTCTAAAGGTTTTCAAGGAGTGTACAGAGCCAATATATTGCTTAGTAAGTTGCCTGGAGTACCTATGAGTGAAGAAAAGAAGGTGAGATTTGCAGCTGAAGCACAGGCTTTGAGAGCTTACTTCTACTTTGATCTGATCAGGTTTTTTAGAAGTATTCCCAAGTTTGATCAGCCTATCAATTTTGAAGATGTAAACGATGTGGAACAGGTTTCAAGAGAGTCTATATACTCATTTATTGAAGAGGATTTAACTGCGGCTATTGATAAGCTACCGGCTACCGTTCCTGTAAGTACAGAAGGAGGAAGAATGACTAAGGGCGCGGCCAGGGCCATTTTAGGGCAAGTATATTTAAATCAAAAGAAATTTGCTCTAGCGGCAGAACAATTTGCCATTGTAAATGGAACAGTTCCAGGAGGAAAGAGTGAAGAAGGAGGGTATGAATTGCTCGAGAATTTCGGAGATCTATTTGTAGTTGGAAACGAATATAATAGCGAGTCAATCTTTGAAATAGGACACACCAATACTTCTAACGGCGTCTGGGATTGTATTGCCTGTACTGAAGGTAATGTGATGAATATCTTGGTGGGCCCCAGAGACTATTCTGTGATAGATGAGTCAGCAGGAGCTCCTGACTTTATTTCAGGGTATAGTTTTAATCCTGTTACAGAGAGTTTGGCTAGTGCTTTTGTACAAAACGGAAACTATGATCCTCGCTATAAATATTCAATTTCTAATGTAGATAGCTTGGCTGAAGCAGGTGTAGTTAACTATTCAAAAGGTTACGATAATACCGGCTACTTCCTAAAGAAATTTGCCGGGCTTAAAGAAGATAAGTCAACTGGTGGCGGAAACTATGAGCTTAATTTCCCTCAAAACACCTATGAATTGCGTTTGGCTGACACCTACCTTTTAGAGGCAGAAGCTATTGTAAGCGGAAATTTAGACAATCAATCTCGTGCACAATTGTTACTTGATGCCGTACGTGCTCGTGTAGGTTTAGCTTCTATACCAGTAAACATAGATAATATTTTACATGAAAGAAGAGTAGAGTTAGCCGGTGAAGGCAAAAGATGGTTTGATCTTATCAGAAATGGAAGAGCTGCTTCAGCCCTTGCAGACTTTGGATTTGTGGCAGGTAAGAATGAGTTTTTACCAATTCCATTATTAGAGCTTAACAATACAAAAATCAAACAAGATCCTAACTACTAAATTTTGTTCTATGAAAATTTCAAAGTTCTTAAAATATAATACTGCAGTTCTATTAGGAACTGCAGCTATAATGGTGTGCTCCTGTACACCAGAAGATGACAGCCTGTCTCTCGGCCAACCTGAAGAGGCTAGTTTCACCGTTAGCCCAATTCCAGGTGAACCCAACTTCTTTAAGGTAGAGGATACAACACCCAATTCGTTTATCACTTACTGGAACATAGGAAAAGGGTTTGAAAAGGGAGAGAAAGTAGATACTCTATTTTTGCCAGATAAAGAGATGTATGAAATATCCGTAATGGCTGTTTCAGCAGGAGGCAGAGATATCTCTGATATTAAAACGATTGAAGTGCTAACAGCAGACCCTGCTGCAGGTAACTTAGTAAAAGGGGCTAAGATGGATAAAGATGCCTTTGATTATTGGACGAAATTTTTCATCAGCTCGGATAAAAAAGTTGATTTTAGCCTGAAAGAAGGCCATATGGTGGCTTCAGGGGGTGGTCAAGGTCATGCAGGTATTTATCAACCTATTGAAGTAGAAGCCAATAAAACTTATAACCTTTCAGTTTACTTGTCAGGAAAGGGCGCTACTGATGTATGGTTAGAAGTGTACATGGGAGATGTTGAGCCTGAGGAAGGAGTTGAATACAAAGATGGAGGAAATCTCATGGGGTTAAATACATGGAGCAACTGCGGAAACAGCCCTTTCAGTGGTAATCTCGCAGTCATAGGGTGTTCAGGATCTTTAATAGGGAAAAAAGGAGAAATAGAATTTGAGACTGGGGGTACCAAGTACTTGGTCATTAGAACAGGAGGAGCTTCTATGGGTGAAGGAGGTATTTCTATTGATGAAGTTGAATTTAGAGGTACACGATAATTAAGTCATCAAAACTAATCAGCCTGATCAATTTTGATCAGGCTGTTTTATAACACTCATGGATATATTATGAAAAAACAGATTATACTATGTTGTTCTATACTTTCAACGCTCTTTTTTTATGATGCCGGGGCTCAAGGCTTTTTAAAGGCGCATGAAGGGCGCATTATAGATAGTGGTAGTGGAGAAGAGGTGTTGTGGAGAGGAATGGGCCTGGGCGGATGGATGCTTCAGGAGGGTTATATGCTAGAAACTGGTGGGCCTCAGTTTGAGCTTCAAAAGAGGATTACGGAGCTTATTGGTGAAGAGAAAAAAGATGAATTTTATGATGCCTGGCTGGAAAACCACATGCAAGAAATTGATGTAGATTCTCTTAGCTCATGGGGTTTTAATATGATAAGACTGCCTATGCATTATAACCTCTTTACTCCGCCTATTCAGGAAGAAAAGGCAGGTGAGATTACCTGGTTAGATAAAGGTTTTGAGCTTACTGATAACCTGCTGCAATGGTGCAAAACTCATAACGTGTACCTTATTTTAGACCTGCATGCCACCCCCGGCGGACAAGGAGAAAATGCTGATATTAATGATTATGACCCCTCAAAACCCTCCTTGTGGGAAAGCGAGGCAAATAAGGAAAAGATGGTGGCCTTATGGAGAAAGCTAGCTGAAAGGTATGCTAATGAGCCTATGATAGCTGCTTATGACATTATTAATGAGCCTAACTGGGGATTTCAGGATCATGAAGGAGATCCTAACGGCTGCTCTGAGTCTGCCAATACTGATTTATGGGACCTCCAAAAAAGGGTTACAGAGGCGATAAGGGAGGTTGATCAAAAACATATCGTTATCATAGAAGGAAACTGCTGGGGAAACAACTATGCTGGCTTGCCAGAGTTATGGGATGATAACATGGTAGTGAGTTATCATAAGTACTGGAATGCTAATGACGTAGGGGCTATTCAAGGCATGTTGAACATGCGAAATGAAAGAAATGTGCCTATCTGGTTAGGTGAAACAGGTGAAAATTCTAATACCTGGTTTACCAATGCTGTTCAGCTCTTTGAGGAGAATGATATGGGGTGGTCATGGTGGCCATTAAAAAAGACAGGAGGGAATAACCCTCTGAAAATTGAAAAAGGTGAGGGCTACCAACATGTAATTGACTACTGGAATGGATCAGCTGAAAAGCCTACGCAAGAAGAGGCTTATCAAGGCCTAATGCAGTTTGCTGAAAACACAAAGCTGGAAAATTGTGAATACAGAAAAGATGTAGTGGATGCGCTGATTAGACAGCCTCACACCAATGAGACTAAGCCTTTTACAAGTCACGTTCTTGCCTCTGATGAACCCTTGCTTGTATATGCTGTAGATTATGATCTTGGCAAAAATGGTTATGCTTATTTTGATAATGATGCTACCAATACTTCAGGAAATTCCGGTGGAGCCAGTTGGAATAATGGCGGGCAGTATAGAAATGATGGTGTTGATATAGAGGGCTGTTCTGATGAGCTAACCAACGGCTACAACGTAGGATGGACCGAGCCAAACGAATGGTTACAGTATACAATTGATGTGGAAGAGGAGGGGAGTTATCAAATTTCTTTAAGAGTGGCGTCTCCTTCTGGCTTGGGTAGGGTAATTCTATTTGCTAATGACGTGAAAATATCAGAGCAAATAACTATGCCTAACACTGGCGACTATCAGGCTTGGAGTACCATCACCGTAGAAGGTATTCATCTTAACCAAGGAGAACAGAAAATAAAGCTACTAATAGAAGAAGGTGATTTTAACTTTAATTACCTACAACTCGAGGGGCCATTTGAAGTGAATGAGCAGCCAAAGGTTTTGGAGAAAAAGGCGATTCATCAAAAAAAAAGAATAGGCCTCATTTTTAATCAATCCTTTGTTGATATGCCTGAAAAAAATGGGTTTACAGCTACTGTTAATGGCCAGCCGGCTGCAATAGAGTCGGTGAAACTCAATGAACAGGCTCATCAGGTGGTAAATATTTATATGGAAGATGAAATTCACTATGAAGATGAAATTTTGATATCATACGATGGCAATAGTTTGGAGACAACGGAAGGTATTGTATTGGCTCCAATTAAAGATTTGGCAATAGATATTTTCCTGGATAATGATCGCTTGCCTTTATCTATTCCTGGTAAAATAGAGGTGGAAGATTACTTTGTTAATAATGGGTTTGAATGGGAAGAAGCTGAAGATGAAGGCGGAGGCCTTAATTTATCATATACTGATGCAGGTGATTATCTGGACTTTGCAGTAGATGTAGCAGAAGGAGGGTATTATGAAGTAGAGTACAGAGTGTCTTCGCAAGATGAGGGAGGTACAGTGGCTTTACTTACTCTTGATGATGAAGGAGCGGAAAATGAGGTGAGCAAAACATCATTCGAAAAGACTGGTGGATGGCAAACCTGGATTACTGTAAATGGATCAGTAGCTAATCTTCCGAAGGGTTTTCAGTATATCAGATTAAAGGCTATTAGTTCTTTATTTAATGTAAATTGGATTAGACTTAACTATATAGGTGCGTCTTTGCCAGTGACTACAGGGGTAGAAGAAGAAGCTGCTTTGGTTTATAAAGTCTACCCTAACCCTACAGAAGGTGTCATAAATATACGTTTTTCAGATGCTGTCGGGGAAAAGGAAATATCATTGAGAGACTATTCAGGCAAGGTGCTTATGGTTCAGAAGGTGCAGCAGGGCCTTGAGCAGATAGAAATAAAAGAGCCTTTAGCTGCCGGATTATACTTTATTACTGTTACCACTTCCCATAAATCTTATACCGAAAAAATTATTATACGTTAATTTCATGTTGAAAAGAACATCAAGGAAAGTACTGGCTTGTACTTTCCTTTTAGCAGCGTGTGTCAGTTGTGATCAAAGCAAGCCCGCTGGAGTAGAGAGATTGAATTACATGCTTACCACTCCAGATAAATCTAAGTTGTTAACCTTAGGAGTATTAGAAAAAAGTAATAGGCCAAATGACTCCTTAGTTACTATTGGTGTAAATGGAGATAGTGTCTTTCAGCAAATGGACGGTTTCGGTTATACGCTTACCGGAGGCAGTGCCAGGCATATCTCGCAAATGGATAGCATGGCGCGTAAGCGGTTACTTACCAACTTATTTCATACAGACAGCCTTGGTATAGGAGTAAGCTATCTTAGGGTAAGCATAGGAGCTTCGGATCTCGATCCTAAGCCTTTTTCTTATAATGATTTGCCTATAGGAGAAGAAGATTTTGATCTGAAAAATTTTTCTATTGATCAGGATCGTACGCACCTCATTCCTGTGCTAAAGCAAATTTTGGAAATAAATCCTGAACTTAAAATTATGGGGTCGCCTTGGTCTGCGCCTGCCTGGATGAAGGATAACGAAGATACCAGAGGTGGTAGCCTTAAGCCAGAATGCTATGAATCTTATGCCCAATATTTTATAAAATATATTGAGGCGATGAAAGCAGAAGGGATACCTATAGATGCTATTACGATTCAGAACGAACCATTGCATCCAGGTAATAACCCTAGTATGTTTATGCCTGCCGAGCAGCAAGCTGACTTTGTGAAGAATCACCTGGGGCCTGCTTTTGAAAAAAGAGGTGTTGCCACTAAAATCATTGCCTATGATCATAATGCAGATAGACCAGACTATCCGATTTCTATATATGAAGATTCGCTAGCCTCTCAATATATTGATGGAGCAGCTTTTCACTTGTATAATGGTGATATAGATACCTTATCTTCTTTGCATGAGGCTTACCCTGATAAGAACTTATATTTTACAGAGCAGTGGGTAGGTGCTCCTGGAGATTTTGCCAATGATTTTAAATGGCATACCAGAGAAGTGGTAATAGGCGGAGCTCGTAACTGGTGTAAGACTATCCTTGAATGGAACTTATCATCTAATCCTGAACTGAAGCCTCATACTGATAGAGGGGGATGCGACCGTTGTTTAGGAGCAGTTACTATAGAAGGTAATGAGGTGGTAAATAATCCTGCCTATTATGTTATAGCTCATGCTTCTAAGTATGTAAAAGCAGGTGCTCATAGGGTGCATTCTAATGAGGTGGGTGGCTTACCCAATGTAGCCTTTAAGAATGAGAGCAATGACCTAGTGCTCATAGTGCTTAATGATGGCGAAGAAGAGCATGAATTCAACATTGAAATAGAGAAAAATCGATTTGGTGCTAGCCTGGCTGCAGGAGCAGTGGCTACATATGTTTATAAATTTAATTAATAAAAGGATGAAAGTGAAAATGAAGATTGCTTTGCTTTTTCTAATGGGACTGAGCCATTTGGTGTTAGCTCAGAAAAATGATGAAGCAAAAATTGAAGCCCTAATTAAAAAAATGACCTTGGAGGAAAAAGTAGGTCAAATGGCTCAAATTACGCTGGATGTAGTAGGTAAAGGAGATGATGTTTATTCAAGCTATGATCCTGTAGAGTTAGATATGGATGCCTTAAAGAAGGCTCTTATAGATTATAAAATTGGCTCAATACTAAATACTGCCAATAATAAGGCTTTAACCAATGAGCATTGGTATGAGATTATCAGTGGTATTCAAAAGGTAGCTATGAAGCAAACCCGCCTTAAAATCCCTGTTCTATATGGAGTGGATGAGATTCATGGAGCTACGTACACAGTAGGGGCTACTATGTTTCCTCAGCAGATAGCCCAAGGAGCTAGCAGAAACAGGGAGTTGGTAAGAAAAGGAGCTGAAATTACAGCTTATGAAACTAGAGCTGGATCGATTCCATGGACTTTCTCTCCTGTGCTAGATTTAGGTCTTGATCCCAGGTTTTCACGTATGTGGGAGTCATTTGGAGAGGATCCTTATTTATGTACTCAGCTGGGTGTGGAAATGATTAATGGATATGAAGGAGATAACAATACGGTAGGAGATCCTGAGCATATTGCCTCTTGTCTTAAGCATTTCTTAGGCTACCATGCTACTATTTCAGGTAAAGACAGAACACCTGCTTACATCCCTGAAGATGCATTGAGAGAATATCATCTGCCTGCTTTTAAAGCGGCTATAGAAGCGGGGGCGCATACCATTATGATTAATTCTGGTATTATTAACGGAGTGCCTGTACACGCTAACTATGATCTTTTAACCAAACTGTTAAAAGAAGAATTGGGCTTTAAAGGGCTAGTAGTAACTGACTGGGCTGATATTGAAAACTTACAGAGAAGAGACAGGATAGCAGAAACCAATAAAGATGCTGTGATGCTGGCTATTAATGCAGGCATTGATATGTCTATGATTCCTTACCAATATGAGCCATTTTGTAATGATCTTGTAGCTTTAGTGAAAGAAGGAAAGGTAAGCATGGAGCGAATTGACGATGCTGTGAGAAGAGTACTAAGAGTGAAGTTTGCTTTGAACTTGTTTGAAAAGCCTACCACTCACTATAAAGATTACCCTAAGTTTGGTAGTGATGAGTTTGGAAAGGCGGCTTATGATATGGCTGCTGAGTCTATTACGTTATTAAAGAATGATGATAATGTACTTCCTCTTGATAAATCGGCAAAGGTACTTGTAGCAGGACCAAATGCTAACAGCATGAGAACCCTTAATGGTGCCTGGACCTACTCTTGGCAAGGAGATCGTGTACCTGAATTCGCCAGTGAATACAACACTATACTAGAAGCTTTGCAAAATAAAATGGGTGAAAAAAATGTAACATTTGTGCCTGGCGTGAGCTATAAAGATGGTGGTAAGTACTACGAAGACGAGCTAGACCAAATGGAAGAGGCGGTGAAAAGTGCAGCAGATGCGGATGTGATTATCCTTTGTTTAGGAGAAAGTACTTATACCGAAAAACCTGGAGACCTTAATGATTTATACATTTCTGAAAACCAGACTGAGCTGGCTAAGAAACTGGCTGAAACTGGTAAGCCTATCGTTTTAGTATTAAACGAAGGGAGGCCAAGGATAATCAGTCGATTTGAGCAGCAAATGAACGCCATTGTGCAATCTTATCTTCCAGGTAATCATGGGGGAGATGCTTTGGTAGATATCTTGTTAGGAGAAGTGAATCCTTCTGGTAAATTACCTTATACTTACCCAAGATACCCTAATGCCACTATTTCTTATATCCATAAACCTTCTGAAGAGCAGAAAAAAGCTGAAGGTGTGTATAACTATGAAGCTGATTATAATCCTCAGTTCAAATTTGGTCATGGCCTGAGCTATACTACTTTTGAGTATTCTAACCTGAAAACTGACAAGGCCACTTATAAAAAAGGAGAGGATATTAAAGTGTCTGTTACGGTGAAAAATACTGGAAAGGTAGAAGGTAAAGAGGTAGTTCACCTTTTTAGCAGTGATCTAGTTGCGAGTAGCGTTACACCAGACGTGAAGAGGTTGAGAAGGTTTGAAAAAATCAACTTGAAACCAGGGGAGTCCAAAACGGTAGATTTCACCCTTTCACCAGAGAAGGATTTGAGCTATTTTGGAAGAGATGGTAAGAAACTACTAGAAGCAGGAGCATTTGAGTTAATGGTGAATGATGATAAAGTGGAAATTGACTTAAGTGAGTAATTTTTAAGTGTTTATAAATGTTGAAGCCGGGTGTTCATTGAGAACATCCGGCTTTTTTTATTATATTTCTTTCGCCTGATGCAACTTATATTTTTTTCAGTAGTCTTTTATGTAAGAATAATAAGCATTGACGAAGCCAATTAAAAACATACATGAAAGCATTATAAATAATTGCCTGGCAGGAAACCGTCAGGCCTACGGGCAATTATATCAATTATACTCAAAGGCTATGTTTAACATTTGTCTCAGAATGGTGAATGACCGCTACGATGCCGAAGATGTGCTTCAAGAGGCTTTTGTAAGTGCATTTAATGGTCTAAGAAGCTATAAAGGAGATTCTACCTTTGGAGCCTGGCTAAAGAGGATAGTAATTAATAAATCCATCAATTTTATTCAAAAGAGAAAGTTGTCATTTGAGGAGTACGAAAGTGAGGCGGATCATATTTTTGAAGAAACTTTAGACCAGTCAGATGATATTAATTATCAGATAGATAAGGTGAAAGAAGCTATGGGTAAATTGCCCGATGGATATAGGGTGGTATTTTCTTTATACTTATTGGAAGGTTACGACCATAGTGAGATAGCAGATATATTAAAGATATCAGAGTCTACTTCTAAGTCACAATTAAACAGGGCTAAGGCAAAACTGAAACAGATTTTATTGGAGGAAATGAGTTATGAAAGATAGGCTGGACGACTTCATTAAAGATAATAGGGACGAGTTTAATGATCAGGAGCCCTCTCATAGGGTGTGGGAGGCCGTAGAAGCTCAACTGCCCTTGAAGAAGCAACGTAACTATCAGTGGATATGGAAGGCCGCTGCTATAGTATTCTTTTTATCCTCTGTGTATTTATTAATAAGGTTAGAAGCTGTAGATCAGCCTCGGTATGTAGCCGATAATTCGCTAACTAAAGAGTTTAAGTCTGTAGAGTCTTTTTACTTTCAGGAGATATCGGAGAAAAAAGGACTTATTTATGATTTTGAGTCTAAATCTTCCAGCGTAGATGATGACTTTGAACAGGATTTAAAGAAGTTAGATGCTATGTATGAAGTCCTTAAGGAGGAGCTTATGCAAAATCCCAGTAAAAAGGTGGTAGATGCTTTAATACTGAACCTACTAGTAAGAGTGGATATTCTCAATAGCCAGCTGGAAAAACTGGATCAAGTAAAAAACGAGAAAGAAAATGAGGAGACTAAGAGCGCTTGATTTTAGTAATACTTGGCACTTAGTTCAAAGTTTTCCAGCTTAGAGTCTAGCAGCTTACCACCATCACACTTAAGAACCCTGGCAGGGTAGTTTTTCACTAGTGTATGATCATGAGTAGCCATAAGTACGGCCGTTCCGCTTTTATTAATATCCTGAAAAAGTTTGAAGATACCCTGAGATACTTCAGGATCAAGGTTACCAGTGGGCTCATCGGCTAGTAATATTACAGGCTCATTGAGCAAGGCACGAGCTATTACTACTCTTTGCTGTTCGCCACCAGATAGTTGGTGAGGCATTTTAGAAGCCACAGAGCCTAAACCTACCTGCATGAGTACTTCAGTCTGGCGAGCTTTCATTTTAGAGTTTTCCTTCCAGCCAGTAGCTTTCATTACAAAGGTGAGATTCTCTGCTACCGTACGATCAGGGAATAATTGAAAATCCTGGAAAATAATGCCCAGTTTTCGTCTTAAAAGAGGAATTTCGTTTTTCTTTATATTGCCTATGTTGTAGCCCGCTACGTTGATTTCGCCTAGGCGTAAGTCTAAATCGGCATATAAAGTTTTAAGAAGAGATGTCTTACCGCCTCCTGTTCTGCCTATGAGAAAAACAAATTCGCCTTTTTCGATTTCGAAATTCACATCATTCAGAACGGTTTTATCATCCTGAAAAATGGAAGCATTCTTTATTCTTACTACAGGGTCAGAGGAGAAAGACATCTCTATTATATTTTATTAACTGTTTGCTTTTTTATGGTCAGCTAAGAATTTTTCCAGACCACTATCAGTAAGCGGGTGGTTTAATAAACTAGTGATTACATTCAAAGGACAAGTAACTACATCAGCACCGATCTCAGCACACTGAATAAGGTGCATGGTGTGTCTTACACTAGCAGCTAATACTTCAGTAGAGAAACCATAGTTGTCATAGATGTTTACAATTTGCTCTATTAAAGCTAATCCATCAATAGCGATGTCATCTAATCTACCAATGAATGGAGATACGTAGCTAGCACCTGCTTTAGCGGCTAAAAGAGCCTGGCCAGGTGAGAATATTAAAGTACAGTTAGTTCTGATTTCCTGAGAAGTCAAATATTTTATGGCTTTTACACCATCTTTGATCATAGGTATTTTTACTACAATCTTGTCATCTATTTTAGCTAGCTCTTCACCTTCTTTGATCATACTCTCAAAGTCAGTAGCTATTACTTCTGCACTTACATTGTTATCTACAATATCACAGATAGCTTTATAATGAGCTTTTACGTTTTCGTCGCCTTTAATTCCCTCTTTAGCCATTAAAGAAGGGTTGGTAGTTACACCATCCAAAACTCCAAGATCATATGCTTCTTGGATGTCTTTTAAATTAGCGGTATCAATAAAGAATTTCATAGGGGTATATTATAAATGATAAGTTGAGTTATATATTTTCTATAAATACAAACTGCAGAAAACAAAAAAGGCAAATCAAGTATCGCACCGCTACAACCGCCTACCCTTGCTACCTTCCGGTCCTGGGGGAGTTCAGCAGGAGCTGGTCGTACTGATTTGCCACTGCAAATGTAAAAGGATTTCATTAAATCGTAAACACTTCTGGCATTTTCTTTAAATTATTTTTCTCCACCTTTTACAAGGCCTTTTAAATAGAGGTTAAACTCCAGAGAACTAGACTCTTGGAATTCGTCGGCTGCCAGGTCATCATAAATTTCTTCGTCAAACTCCATTTTTCTTTTTTCGATTTCTCCGTTTTTATGAATAGTCAGCTCCATACCTTTATAAGTAACGGGGTTTACCTGTACCAACACAGTGAAATCATCAAATTGTCTTTTGTAATAGTTATGAACTACGTTTTGCATGCATTGATATTTGAGTAATAGACTCTAAGATCATACATTCTGTTCAATTGGCCTTTGGTTTAGATCAGATATTTTTATTCGGGATAATAGTTCTTCTTCCAGTTGCTCGGCCCAGGCATGCAAATAGGTAATTACGTCTTGCTTTACATTATGCTTTAAGTAGGAACCCTTAGGAAGGTAAGCTAATACTTTTGGGCTGCTCAGTTTTTCCAGATGTTTAAGGTCATCGGTATCCAGTCCATGATAGAGCATTTCTGATATGAGATCATCCATGAGTAAGCCGCTGGTAGGACAGTAATCATTAAGTTGTTCATTCCAGTCGCCATATTTTTGCATAGCACGGCTATGAATTTCATGTTTAGAAAGCTGGGTGAGTTCTTGCGCAAGAAAACCACAATTGCAGCTGCCCATATGTCCCCACTGGTAAACATCGCTTTTTCCTAGCTTCGAGGCCGTTTTTTTAATTGCCTCTATAAGTTCTGATGATGCTCTTGCCATAGTTATTAATGCTTGTTTTTTATTTAAAAAACGAATATGAAATAGATAAGTTCCACTGTTATAGCTATATTCAATATACCGCTAACATAATAAAGCTCTGAAAGTAGGGCTTTGTATGAGAACTTAGTAATTGGAAATAAAAATACACAATATGCATTTTAAATTTTTGAAGTCTTTTGTGCCAGTAAGCATGTTAGGTGTGCTATTGGTAGTGTCTTGTAATAAAGAAGAAAAGGGCAAGGGAGCAGCTGAAGAAGAAGTGATAGGTATTAACACCGCCTATATAGATTCTACCGTAAGACCGGCAGATGATTTTTTCCTGTATGTGAATGGTAAATGGATAGAAGATACGGAAATTCCTGGAGATCAGGGTCGTTGGGGTAGCTTTAATGAACTTAGAGAGATGACCAATGAAACCGTGCTTAACGTACTGAAGTCTGCTGGCGGTGAGTATAAGGAAGGCACAGATCAGAAAAAGGCCATTGATTTTTATAATGTAGGTATGGATTCAACTTTAGCCGAGAAAGTAGGAATAAAGCCACTTGAGCCTATATTTGAAAAAATAGAGAAAATAGAGACGACTAGTGACCTGCAAGAGTACCTTTCTGAAAATGAAAAAATAGGAGGAGGTCCATTTTTCAGGTTTGCAGTGTTTGCTGATTTTAAAAATAGTAACGCTATAGCTACTTATCTATCCCAAGGAGGATTAGGGTTGCCTGATAGAGATTATTATACTAAAACAGATTCGAAATCAGTGGAGGTAAGAGAGAAGTATGTGCAGCATGTAGCTAAGATGTTACAAATGCTGGGAGACTCTGAGGAAGAGGCTAAAGCAGAAGCTGATAGGATAATGGCTTTAGAAGCCAGATTGGCAGAAGCGTCTATGACTAATGTGGAAAGAAGAAATACTCCTGCTTTGTACAATAAAATGTCATTAGCTCAAGTAGGGGAGATTGTGCCTGCTATAGATTGGAAAAAATACCTTGCTGATATGGGCGTAACAGGAGTGGATACCCTTATAGTAATGCAGCCTGAATTTATGAAGGAGTTTCAGGCGATAGTAAAAGAGGTGCCGGCTTCTACATGGAGAGAATATTTGCGTTGGAATTTGATAGATCAAAGTGCGAGCTACTTGAGTCATGATTTTGTGCAAGCCAACTTTGACTTCTTTAGTAAAGAACTAAGAGGAGTAGAAGAAATGCAGCCAAGATGGAAAAGAGTTTTGGCTACTGCTAATCAATCATTAGGAGAAGCCATCGGTAAACTTTATGTAGACGAAACTTTCCCTCCTGAGGCCAAGAAAAAAGCCGAGGAGATGGTGGACAACATTAAACTTGCTTTCGCAGATAGAATTAAGGCTTTACCTTGGATGTCTGACTCTACCAAGCAAAAGGCTTTGGATAAACTCACTAAAATGACAGTGAAAATCGGTTATCCTGATGAGTGGAAAGATTATAGTGATCTAAAAGTAATCAGCGATGCTGAAAAGGCTTCTTATGTAGGTAATGCTATGAATGCCTATAAATTTGGCTTCCAAGAAGAAATAAATAAAATAGGTAAGCCAGTTGATAAAAGTGAATGGGCCATGTCACCTCAAACTGTAAATGCCTACTTCAATCCTATGTTTAATGAAATAGTGTTTCCTGCAGCTATTTTGCAGCCTCCATTCTATAATTATAAGGCTGATATGGCTGTTAACTATGGAGGTATTGGAGCTGTTATTGGTCATGAAATATCACACTGTTTTGATGATCAAGGAAGTAGATTTGATGCTAATGGAAACCTCGTTAACTGGTGGACAGACGAAGACGCTGAAAACTTTAAAGGTAGAACTGGTAAGCTGATAGCTCAGTATGATGTTTATGAGCCTTTAGATAGTGTTCATGTAAATGGAGCTTTTACTTTAGGTGAAAATATAGGTGACCTTGGCGGGATTAACGTGGCGTATGACGGACTGCAAAAACACCTTGCTGAGCACGGAGATCCTGGCCTGATCGATGGTATGACTCCACAGCAAAGGTTCTTCATGTCTTGGGCTACTATTTGGAGAATAAAGTATAAAGATGAGACTTTGCGTACCCAGGTAAATACTGATCCACACTCACCGGGAATGTATAGAGCCAATGGGCCTCTATCTAACATGGAAGCATTTTATGAGGCTTTTGATGTAAAGCCAGGAGATGGAATGTATCGTGATGATAGCGTGAGAGTGAAGATCTGGTAATAAAAGGTTAATCTTTTTCCAGGCAATTAAATTTAAAAATTGTTTGCATTTAAATATTCTATAATTACTTTTGGTTCAGATATGACAACAATATTCTCAAATAACGCATGGTGGTGGCACTTTCTTAACAAAGAAAAGTGAACGGCGTTATTATGAGATTTTTATAGATCTTTAAAAGTATAAGTAAAGCCCGCTGTTCGCACAGCGGGCTTTTTTTGTTTTAAACCTTTCAGATTAAATGACTTACAAAATCAACACGACCTCAAAAAAATTACTGGCAGATACCCTCACCCCGGTGAGCATCTACCTCCGGCTTAGGGATAGGTTTGCTCAGAGTATTTTATTGGAAAGCTCTGATTATCATGGTACTGATAATAGCTTTTCTTATATCTGCTGCTCTCCCATAGCTTCTTTTAAAGTGAAAAAAAATGAGCTTACGCTAGATTATCCAGGAAAAGCAAGTGAACTAAAAGAAGTAGACAGAACCAATCTGTTAGATGAGCTTAATCAATTTAAGGATAGTTTTTCTACAGATCAATCTGAGTATAAGTTCGTAACTAATGGCCTTTTTGGATATATGGCTTATGACGGTGTTCAATATTTTGAGGACCTGGACTTTAAAAATGATAATGAAGATGTGCCCGACATTTTTTATTCCTTATATCGGTTTGTGATAGTGGTAGATCACTTTAAAAATGAGCTTTATTTATTTGAACATAGTGTGGAAGGAGAGGGAGAACAGCAAATAGATATTCAGTATCTGGAATCGCTCATTCATATCAATAGTAATCCAAAGTTTCATTTTGAACTGACGGGAGAAGAAACCTCTAATTATACTGATGATGAGTTTCTCGATATCCTCACCAATGGCCGATCGCACTGCCACCGGGGAGATGTTTTTCAGATCGTGCTCTCCAGACGCTTTCAAAGCAAGTTTTCAGGTGATGAGTTTAACGTGTACCGAGCTTTAAGGTCAATTAATCCATCACCTTATTTATTTTATTTCGATTATGGAAGTTATAAAATATTTGGTTCCTCTCCTGAATCACAAATAGTGATCAAAGATGGGAAAGCCAGTATTTTTCCTATTGCAGGTACTTTCAGAAGAACAGGTAATGATTCTGCGGATGCAGAGCTGGCTACCAAACTCTTTGCTGATGAAAAAGAGAATTCAGAACATGTAATGTTGGTAGACCTGGCCAGAAATGATCTGAGCAGAAGCTCTGAAGAGGTAAAAGTGGAAGTGTTTAAGGAGATTCAATACTATTCTCATGTTATTCATTTAGTGTCAAAAGTAACGGGTAAGTTGGCCGAGGGGGCATCACCATTAAAGCTGGTAGCAGATACTTTCCCTGCCGGAACGCTCTCAGGTGCACCCAAACACATGGCTATGAAGCTTATTGATAAGTATGAAAACAGGAGCCGTAGTTATTATGGTGGAGCTATTGGTTTTATAGGTTTCAATGGAGACTTTAATCATGCTATCATGATTCGTTCATTTTTGAGTAAAGCTAACGAACTACACTATCAGGCCGGAGCAGGGGTGGTGGCTAAATCGTCACCAGCCAGCGAGCTTCAGGAAGTAAATAACAAGCTGGCTGCCTTAAGAAAAGCATTGTCTACCGCTGAAACGATAAACCGATAAATGATGATGAAAGTATTGATTTTAGATAATTACGATTCTTTTACCTATAACCTGGTACACATCCTTAGAGAGATGGATAATGTGGAACTGGATATTTTCAGAAATGATAAGATAGCCATTGAAGAGGTAGCAAAATATGACAAAATCTTAATATCTCCGGGGCCGGGTATTCCAGAAGAAGCAGGTATTTTAAAGGCTGTAGTAGAAGCTTATGGTGCTACTAAGAGTATTTTAGGTGTTTGCCTTGGGCATCAAGGCATAGCAGAGGTGTATGGTTGTGAGCTTTTTAATATGCCAGAGGTACTGCACGGTATTGCGGGTGATATTACCGTGAGCAAAACTGATGATTATATGTTTAAAGGAGTGCCTACCAAATTTAAAGGGTGTCATTATCATAGCTGGGCAGTAGTGCCAGATAGCGTAAGCGATCAAATTGAGGTTACAGCCACAGATGAAAAAGGAAATATTATGGCGCTTACGCATGTGAAATATGATGTGAAAGGGCTGCAGTTTCATCCAGAATCTATTCTTACAGAAAATGGCAAGGTGATGTTGGAAAACTGGATTCAGAATTAATAACACCCTCATGAAAAATAAAAGAATCAAATGAAAGATATTTTAAATAGACTAATCGAACATAAATATTTGAGCCGTGAGGATGCTAAGAATATTCTTGTGAAGCTGGCTCAAGGTGAATATAATCAAAGCCAGATAGCCACTTTTCTTACCGTGTATATGATGCGGACTATTACTGTAGATGAGCTTCAAGGCTTTAGAGATGCTATGCTGGAACTTTGTGTACCGGTTGATATTGAAGAGTATGATGCCATAGATCTTTGTGGTACGGGTGGTGATGGTAAAGATACTTTTAACATTTCTACACTATCATCATTTGTGGTAGCAGGAGCAGGTCAGCCTGTGGCTAAGCATGGTAATAATGGTGTGTCATCAGTATGTGGTTCCTCTAACCTAATGGCTCAGTTTGGTTATGAATTTACCAATGATACGGATGAATTGAAAAGAAGCCTTGATGAAGCTAATATTTGCTTTTTGCATGCTCCGTTATTTCACCCTGCGATGAAAAATGTAGCTCCTATAAGAAAAGACCTTGGCGTAAAAACATTCTTTAATATGTTAGGGCCCATGACTAATCCTGCAAGGCCTAAAAAGCAGCTAGTGGGGGTTTTTAGTTTGGAGTTAGCTCGTTTATATGGGTATCTGTATCAAAGAACTGATAAGCAATTTGTGATTTTACATTCCTTAGACGGGTATGATGAGGTGTCTCTTACGGGAGGATTTAAGGTGATTTCTAACAGTGGAGAGCAGCTCATAACACCAGGTGATATCAACAAGCCAAGATTAAAAGCAGCAGATATTTATGGGGGCGAAACGGTAGAAGAAGCTGCAAAAATCTTCAATAATGTTTTGAATGGTGAAGGTACTCCTGAACAAGAGGCGGTAATCATTGCTAATGCGGGTATGGCTCTTTTTGCGGCTGATCAGGATGCAGGAATAGAGGCCGGTATGCAGAAAGCAGAAGAGTCTTTGAAATCAGGAAAGGCCAAAGAGGCATTTAAAAATTTAGTTAATAAAAAGAAAAGCTATACAACACATTAAGTCATGAATATATTGGAAGAAATTGTTGCGCATAAGCGTAAAGAAGTTAGCGAGAAGAAAAATTTGTTTCCTGTGAGATTATTGGAGCAAAGCATCTTTTTTCATACACAAAGTGTATCGCTAAAGAAATATATACTTAGAGAGGATAAGTCAGGAATTATTGCCGAAATAAAAAGAAAGTCTCCCTCAAAAGGAGTGATTAACCCTAATGTGTCAATAGAAAGGACTTCAATAGGGTATATGCAAGCCGGAGCCTCTGCCTTATCAGTATTAACTGACACCAAATTTTTTGGAGGTAAAAATGAGGACTTGACCACTGCGCGTAAGTTTAATTTCTGTCCTATTTTGAGGAAAGATTTCACGGTAGATGAGTATCAGATTATTGAAGCTAAATCCATAGGAGCAGATGCTATATTGTTAATTGCAGCTGTGCTTACTCCGGAAGAAGTGAAGTCTCTAGCTAAACTGGCGCATTCTTTAGGTTTAGAAGTATTGCTAGAAGTGCATAATGAAGCCGAGTTAGAGCGTTCGTTTAATGAATACATTGATTTGTTAGGGGTAAATAACCGAGATCTTGCCTCTTTCAAGGTAGATCTTAACACATCCATTTCTCTTTCAGAAAAAGTGCCTCATGGGGTAGTGAAAGTGGCTGAAAGCGGTATTAATCAGCCTGAAGATATTGAACTGCTCAAGAGTCATGGCTTCGAAGGTTTCCTTATCGGAGAAAGGTTCATGCGATCAGCCAGACCAGAGAAATCAGCCGAGAGTTTTATTGAAAAGTTGAGCCTTCATGATAAAGTGAATTATGCCAAAGCTTAAGGATATAAAGCTTAAAGTGTGTGGCCTTAGAGATAACATCGATGAGGTGATAGCCCTGAAGCCTGATTATGTGGGATTCATATTTTATGATAAATCTCCTCGATTTGTAGGAGATCTGGATCCTAGAGTTTTGCATGATATTCCTAATACTATAAAGAAAATAGGCGTTTTTGTTAATGAAGACATAGAAGAGGTGCTTCATAAAGTAAAAACTTATCGGCTTGATCTGGTGCAGCTGCATGGGTATGAAACGGTAGAGTACTGTGCTAAGCTGAAAGAAGAAGGCGTTCAGGTAATTAAGGTCTTTTCAGGAAATAATGACCTCGATTGGATGGAGTTTAAGGTCTATGAAGAAGTGGTGGACTTCTTCCTTTTTGATACCCGTACTGATAAATATGGAGGTAGCGGAAAGAGTTTTGATTGGTCTCGGTTAGAGAAAGTTCACCTGTCTAAACCCGTCTTCATTAGTGGGGGTGTGAACCTTGATAATATAGAAAAGGTTTCTGACATTCAAGAAGTACATATTCATGCCGTAGATGTGAATAGTAAGTTTGAAATAAGCCCAGGGCTTAAAAATATTAATTTGTTAAAACAGCTTAAAGAAAAAATGCTATGCGATACAGTGTAGATGAAAATGGCTACTACGGCCAGTTTGGCGGAGCCTATATTCCGGAAATGTTATACCCTAATGTGGAGGAGTTGCGCGATAACTATCTGTCAATCATCGGGGATAGTGCTTTTAAAGCAGAGTTTGATAAGCTCCTTAAGGACTACGTAGGCAGGCCAACCCCTTTGTATTTTGCTAAGAGGCTATCAGAGCAATATGGGGCTAAAATATATTTGAAAAGAGAAGATTTGTGCCACACAGGAGCGCACAAAGTAAATAATACTATAGGGCAGATTATTCTAGCCAAGAAGCTTGGTAAGCAAAAAATAATAGCAGAAACAGGTGCCGGCCAACATGGCGTGGCTACTGCCACCGTATGTGCACTCATGGGTATGGAGTGTATTGTGTATATGGGCGAGATTGATATGCAGAGACAAAAGCCTAATGTGGAGCGCATGCGCATATTAGGAGCAGAGGTGGTGCCTGCTAAAAGCGGTAGTAAAACCTTGAAAGATGCCACTAATGAAGCTATGAGACATTGGATCAGTAATCCCGTAGATACGCATTATATTATTGGTTCGGTAGTCGGCCCTCACCCTTATCCTGATATGGTGGCTCGTTTTCAGAGCGTGATCAGCGAGGAAATGAAATGGCAGCTTAATGAAGAAGAAGGAACGGAATATCCTCATTATGTTATCGCCTGTGTAGGGGGTGGAAGTAATGCAGCCGGAGCGTTTTATCATTACCTGGATGAGGAGAAGGTGAAATTGGTAGCTGTAGAAGCGGCAGGAAGAGGTGTAGATAGTGGTGAGTCAGCTGCTACATCTTATTTAGGTAAGCCTGGGGTGCTGCACGGTAGCAAAACATTGCTTATGCAAACCGCAGATGGTCAGGTGGTAGAGCCTTACTCTATTTCTGCAGGCTTAGATTATCCTGGTATTGGCCCCATGCATGCTCATTTGTTTGATACAGGCAGGGTGAAGTTCGAAAATGCTACTGATGAGGAAGCTATGGTTGCAGGTGTAGAACTAAGTAAGTTAGAAGGTATTATCCCCGCCATAGAATCTGCTCATGCACTGGCTGCGCTGAGAAAGATGTCATTTGAAAAGTCTGATATAGTGGTGATAAACCTATCAGGTAGAGGAGATAAGGATCTTGAAACCTATATCAAGTGGGGTAAATATTAATACTATGATGAGATTATTAATACAAACCTTTACCCCAAACGATCATTAAAATGGAAACAATGACTACAAATAGAATAAATGATGTTTTTCAAAATAAGAAAAACGTCCTTTCGGTTTATTATACGGCAGGTTTTCCCGAACTTAATAACACGCTGGCCATTGCTCAATATCTGGAAGCAGCAGGTGCTGATATTATTGAAATCGGTATGCCATTCTCTGATCCTGTGGCAGATGGACCTACTATTCAGGAAAGTAATAAAAAGGCTTTGGAAAACGGGATGTCCATTAAGTTGCTTTTTGAGCAGTTAAAAGAGGTTAGGCAGAGCGTTTCAATACCTATTATTCTTATGGGATATATAAATCCTGTGCTCCAGTTTGGTATTCATGAGTTTTGTGAAAACTGTGAAGAGGTAGGGGTAGACGGACTCATTTTACCAGATTTACCAATGGCAGAATATATGGCTGTTTATAAGGGTAAGTTTGAGAAGCATGGTATAAAAAATGTTTTCCTAATCACACCCCAAACTTCAGAGCAAAGAGTAAAGGAAATTGATCAAAATACTGATGGTTTTATCTATATGGTTTCTTCTGCCAGTACTACAGGAGCTAAAGGCTCTTTTTCTGTAGAGCAGATCAATTACTTCGAAAGAATTAAAAATATGAATTTGAAGAACCCTACTTTAATCGGTTTTGGTATTTCAAATCATGATACCTATCTGCAGGCTTGCACTTATAGTAGCGGAGCTATTATAGGCAGTGCCTTTATTAACTGCATAGATAGCTCAGGAATAGAAAAGGGAAATATTAATCAATTTGTAAAGGATATTAAAGGTTAAGTTATGATTATCCAGTTAGAAAAAGACTTATCATCAGATAAAAAGAAGGGTATCATTGAAAAGGTGAACTCTTTGAAATATAAGACCACCGAAGTGAAAACTCAGAAGGGTGATTATATCATTGGCATTGGTAAAAGCGATTTTGATATTCGTGAAGTAGGACAGATGCCTGGTATAGAAGATATCCATATTGTCTCTGACGATAACAAGTTGGTTTCACGTAAGTGGAAGGTAAAGCCTACTACTATAGATCTAGGTGATGGAGTAACTATAGAAGAAGGAAGTATGGCTATAATGGCAGGTCCATGTTCTATAGAAGGAGAGGAGCAGATAGAGAAGACCATAGCTCACCTTAAGGCTAACAATATTAAAATTATGCGTGGTGGAGTATACAAGCCCAGAAGCTCTCCATATTCTTTCAGAGGCTTGGGAATAGAAGGCTTAAAAACATGGTATAAGCTTGCCAGAGAAGCCGGTATTAAAATTATCACAGAGGTAATGCAGGTATCTCAGATAGAAGAAATGTATGATTATGTAGATATCTATCAGGTAGGAGCTAGAAATACTCAAAATTTCAATCTATTAGATGAGCTGGGCAAAGTAGATAAGCCTGTGCTAATCAAAAGAGGTATTTCTGGTACCATTGATGAACTTTTAGGTTCTGCAGAATACGTTTTTTCTGCTGGTAATGAAAATCTTATGCTTTGTGAGAGGGGTATTCGTACTTATGAGCGTGCCAGCAGAAATACTATGGATATCAATGCCATAGCTATTCTAAAAGAGAAATCGCACTTGCCCGTAATAGCAGATCCTTCTCATGGTATAGGCCTTAGAGATCATGTAGAGCCTGTGGCGCTGGCTTGTGTAATGGCAGGAGCAGATGGCATCATCTATGAAGCCCATGAGCTGCCTGATGAAGCCTGGTCTGATGGTCAACAGACGCTCAACTTTAGGCAGTCAGAGAAATTGATTGATAAAATTCGTAAGGTTTTTGAACTCAGAGAGAGCCTTTGATTAAAAAATTATTTTCTTGTTTTATTTTTTGAAAATTAATTTTACATTTGTCCCTGTATGACAAATATGAACAGCAAATATTATTACTACTACTATTACCGAATCACACCATTCGGAGTGGGAGTTGTATGTTCATGATCTAATAGAAAGAAAATAACTGAATATAACGAGCCTGGTTCCGAAAGAGAGCCAGGCTTTTTTGTTTTAAACTAATTTTAAAAATGATGGAACCAATTACAAAATCTGAGAAAAGAGTGATCCCTACTTTAAAAGACATGAAGCAGGTTTATGATCAGTATACTGCTGAAGACCAACAAGTATGGAGTATCCTTTATGATCGTCAGATTGTAAACATGCCCGGCGCTGCTACGGTAGAGTTTATGAAAGGGCTTGATGTGGTGAAGTTTACTAATAAAAATATTCCTGCTTTTGAAGAGACTAATGTCCTTCTTAGAGAGGCCACAGGATGGGAGCTGGTAGCAGTGGAAGGTATAGTAGACGATAAATTGTTTTTTGAATTAATGTCTAATAAAAAGTTTCCTGCCACTACCTGGCTCAGAAAGATGGAGGAGCTGGATTACCTGGAAGAACCTGACATGTTTCATGATGTATTTGCTCATGTGCCTTTGCTTACCAATCAGGCGTTTGTCGATTATTTGCAGGCGCTTAGTGAAATAGGAGCCGCTCACGCTAATGATCCTGAAGCTATAGAATTACTTTCAAGAATTTACTGGTTCACGGTAGAATTTGGCCTTATTAAAGAGCCTGCAGGATTAAGAATATACGGAGCCGGAATCTTGAGCTCAGTAGGAGAAACGCGATTTTCTTTAAGTGATGAACCTGAGCATTTTGCCTATGATGTAGCTCAAATATTAGATACTCCTTTTAGAAAAGATACTTTTCAGGAAAAATACTTTATTATTGAGTCATATGAGCAGCTTTTTCACTCAATAGATGAAGTGAAAATGCGTTTAAATGAAAAATTACAAAGTAAAGTAGTATAAGTAATATGATAATTTCAACAGCTGATCGGCTCGGACAGGTAAAAGAGTATTATTTTTCTCAAAAACTAGCTGAGGTACGTAAAATGCAGGCGGAAGGTAAAGACGTTTTAAACCTTGCCATTGGTAGTCCTGATCTTCCTCCTGCGGCAGCTGTCCTAAATAGGGCTTCTGAAGAATTATATAAGCCCGTGAATCATGGTTATCAGTCCTATGCTGGGTTGCCTGAGCTAAAAGAGTCAATCAGTCAATGGCTCCAAAAAGTATTTGAGGTGAAGCTGGATGCAACTTCTGAGATACTTCCTCTGATAGGTTCTAAAGAAGGAATAACTCACATTTCCTTAACATTTCTAAATCCTGGAGATCAGGTATTAGTGCCGGAGCTTTGTTACCCTGCTTATGGTGCAGTGGCAGAAATGTGTGGTGCAGAGGTTATTCGTTTTCCTCTGTTGGAAGATAATGGCTGGCAGCCCGATTGGCAATATCTTCAGGAATTAGATTATAGCAGAATTAAACTTTTGTGGCTTAATTATCCACATATGCCTACAGGTCAGCCCGCTGATTTTGATACTTTGAGCCGCTTTGTACAATTGGCTAAAGAAAAGCAAGTGTTGCTTTGTCATGATAATCCTTATAGTATGATCCTTCCTTCAGGTAAACCTATTAGTATATTTTCAGTGCCAGGAGCTAAGGAAGTAGCATTAGAGCTCAATTCAATGAGCAAATCGTTTAATATGGCAGGCTGGCGTATAGGCTGGGTAGCAGGAAGTAAAGATTATATTCAGGCTATACTTAAGATAAAAAGTAATGTAGACTCAGGCATGTTTAAACCTATGATGCTGGCCGCTGTGGAGGCATTGAAGCTGGGAGATGAATGGTTTGACAGTATAAATAAAGTATACGCTCAAAGAAGAGTAAAAGCACAGGCCATAATGGATAAGTTGGGTTGTACTTATAGTGCAGATCAGCAAGGAATGTTTGTGTGGGCACATATACCTGATGATGTTCATAGTGCCGAAGATTTAGTGGAGCGGCTTTTACATGAAAATCACGTTTTTATTACCCCGGGTTTTATCTTTGGCGATAAAGGTAAAAAGTATGTGCGCATATCATTATGTAGTGGTGTGGAGGTGTATGAAGAGGCATTAAAAAGACTTTAATAATATGAAAATAGCTTTAGTAGGAGTAGGCCTTATTGGAGGATCTTTCTCCTTAGCAGTAAAACGTAGAAGGCTTCATGTAGAAGTTATCGGCGTTGACAAAAACTCTGATAATATAAAGAGTGCCTTACGACTGGGTATTATTGATAGGGAAGCTAGCCTTGGAGACGCTATAAAACAGTCAGATGTGGTAATATTAGCCATTCCAGTAGATGCACTCACTTCTCTTTTGCCTCAGGTTCTGGATATGGTAGATGATCATCATTTGGTCATTGATTTTGGATCTACAAAGGGGGCAGTATGTGCTTCTGTGGTAGCTCACCCCAAGCGTAAATGCTTTGTAGCGGCTCACCCTATGGCAGGTACTGAGTATTCGGGGCCTGAGGCCGCCTTTTCAACTCTTTTTGAAGATAAAATCATGATACTCTGCGAGGAAGAGAAGAGTGGGGAAAAGCAGCTTAATTTGTTTCAAGAAATATGTAAAAATCTGGCCATGAGAGTGGTGACTATGAAGCCTGAAGATCATGATTTGCATATTGCTTATGTGAGTCATTTGAGTCATATATCCTCCTTTGCTCTTAGTACTACTGTGCTGGCCAAGGAGAAGGATGAGAAGCATATTTTTGCAATGGCAGGGTCTGGCTTTGCTTCTACCGTACGTTTAGCTAAAAGTTCACCCGCAATGTGGTCTCCTATTTTTCGACAGAACCAAGAGAATTTATCAGGAGCGTTAGAAACGTATATTGCCCATTTGCAGAAATTTAAAAAAGCGCTGGATGCTCAAGATGCAGAGATTATGGTGGGTTTTATGAAGGAAGCCAATAAAATAAGGCCAATTATCGATGGTATTAAGTAAGGCTCTCCGCTAAGCCTATCTGTACAGTGAAGGTGGTGAAGGTGTTTACTTTACTTTCTACTGTAACCGAGCCATTCAATTTTTGTAAAGCCAGCTTTACCAGGTAAAGACCCAGCCCGCTACCATTATGAATATCATTGGCTTTGTAAAACATATTAAAGACCTTTTCCTTTTGGTCGGGTTCTATGCCAATGCCCGTATCTGTGACCGTAATCATAAGGTTCTTGTCGTTTTTTCTAATGTTGATGTGTATGCTGTGCTCATCACGTGATTGCCTTTTATAAACTATAGCATTTTCCAGCAGGTTGCTTAGTATAATGTTAAGTCTGTATTTGTCATGTTTGATGCATAAGTTGTCTTTAAAATCGAAGGTATATTTAGTGTTGAGGTCCTGATCATCCAGGTGCTTCAGGCTATGTTTAATATCACTTAATAAGGTGGCGATATCTATTTCCTCTATAACCACTTCGGCCGTCATGAGGTCATGCACCTGAGTGAGCTTAGTAAGGGTGCCTTTCATGTTGTTTGCCGTATAATCAATCAAGTGGAGATAATTTTTGGTGGGGCCATCCTCAATTTCCAGCTTGGCCAGCGTAGTAAGTCCGCTAATTCTGCTTATGGGGCCTTTGAGGTCGTGTGAGGCTCTATAAATAAAGTGATCAAGCTCTTTGTTAGTCTTTTGAAGTTCTGTGAGCATGGCTTGGATCTCTTTGGTTCTTTCTTCTACCTGTAGTTCAAGGTTTCCGTTGAGCTCTTGTAGTGCTAGATTAGTTTGATAGGTTCTTTTTTGAGCCTGGCTAAGCTCCAGATTTTTGGCTTGTATATCGTCTCTTTGTACTTTTATCTGCTCGTATTGATTTTGTAAAAGGTTCTTTTGTTTTTCGATCTCTTTTTTCTGACTTATTACTTCAAAGGTTCTGTCAGCTACTATAAGCTTTAGTTTTTGACGCTGCATGCGCACTCTATAGGTATAGGCAAGTACTACTCCCCAGATCAGGAATGCTAACACTATGGCATACCCAAAATAAGCCCACCATGTCATATACCATGGAGGTAATATGGTAAAAGAGTAAGTGGCTTCCTTACCCTCAATTCCGTATATATTTTTTGATTTTACGTGAAATACATAATCTCCGGGAGGTAAATGACTATATTCTTTTTTATGGTTAACATCCCAGCGAGACCATCCTTTATCTTCGTTTTCCAGATAGTGGCTAAATACATTACCTTCCGGCACCTCATAAAAGGAAGCGCTATATTGAAAAGATATTTCATTATGTTCATAGTCTAGTTTAGGAATAAACCCCTTTGTCTGTTTTGATACTAAGGAAGGAATAATTTCGGCTGCTTCATTAGGACTATAATAGTGGCCTAGAAAAACGGCAGAGTCCTGAGAGGTTACCCTTCTTATAACGGTTGGGAAGCTCTTACTATAGTCTTTTTTTATGCGGTAGTCAAATGTATAAAGCCCATTGCTTCCAGCAATCCATAAGGTACTATCAACATAATATGTCAAGTCAATGGATATGTTAGGAATCCTTTTAAATGGGGTTGTGATTTCCTCACCATTTTCTGAGAGGTGAACTAGTTTGTTGTAATTGTGCTCATCGATAGTAGAAAGAATAATACCTTTTTCTGATTCTGTAGCATAGGTGATTTTGTAGGGTGTTTTGGAAATAGACGTATCCGGAGAGAATGTCTGGTCTTCTGGGTTGAAATGATAAAAACCTTTGCTGGTGGAAAATATTATTCTGTCTTTTATATTGAAAATATTAATGTCATTAACATCAGGGAGTCCGTTGCTTGTTGTGTATTTGTTAATTATTACAGAGTCTCTATTAACATGGTCTAGCTTATACACACCATCAAATTTAGAATGGAGCCATATGGTGCTGTCATTTATTTGCATAATATCATTGAAATGACGCACTCCCATTTTGATTTTCTTCTTTATCTCAGGTGTTTCTTCTGTCCTTGCTGAAAGAATGTTTAACTGACCAAGAGAACCAATAATAAGGTTGTTTTTCCAATGGCTGAGATTAGATATTAATCTGATTTCGGATACCTTTTGAAGGTTTTCTTTTAGTTGATAAAGGCCAACTTCGCTGCCTATCATTAATTTACTATTAAAGACTATTAAGCTCCAGACTTTTGCGTTAATGCCTGGTACTTTTTCAATAGAATTACCTTTTATCAAAAAAAGCCCTGTAGTAGTGCCCATGTAGACAGAGCCTTTCCATTTAATTAAAGATAGGATAGAGCCGGTTTCATTACGAATGTCTTTAGAAATTTTTAAAGGGGAGGAGGTTTCAAAATGTGATATATTTTCCTGAGAAGCACTCCACAGGTTTCCGTAATGATCAAAATACAGTTTTTTGATCGTTTGATTTTCAAGAAAGCCAGTTTTTAATGGATTGTACTGAGGGGTTAAGAAGTACAGGCCTTTGCCAAGCGTTCCAATAGCCTTATTATATTTTTGAGGCGGATTGGAGCTACTAGCGAAGGAGCTGATCACTGATTCAGGAGAGGCATTGTTCAGTTTTTTTGTGTATCCGTTTTTGTATGAATAGAGAACATTTTTGTTGGTAGCAATAATGAGTTGATGGTCTTTTTCATCGATATATGCAATATTTTCAGAAGTAAGCCGGTCCGTGCCTTTTAGTTTTTTTAGTGTATTATTCTCAAGCTTATAAATCCCATTTCCAAATACATAGGTATATACTTCATCTGCTACTTCAAAAAGTCCGCCAAACGGTCCTTGGTCGCTCTTGATCTCAAATATGGAATCATTTTTCACGCCTACTATGCACTGATTTGAATAAAAGTATGTGGTCTCGTGGCTATGTTTTATATCAAACCAACTTTGTGTTTGGTTCTCTTGAGAAAGCTTGCTATTTAATGATTCAAAGTGAAGTTTACCTTTATAATCTGGTTGTAAGTATCCTAGATCTCCTTTCGAACCAACAAATATTTTACCGTTGGTATATGCTATGGATAGGCAAATGTTTTGACCAGCTAGAGGAATAAGCTCCCAAGTGATGCCATCAAAAATTAGTACGCCTTGGTAGTTGGCGAAATAAAATAGACCATTTTCATCTTGAGTAATAGACCAGTTAGATGATGATGCATTATAGTCTGAGGCAGTATAAGTGGTAAATGGAATGTTTTGAGCAAAGGATAGGGTACTCAGAAAAAAGCAAAATGGTAATAATACCCACTTAATACGCGGTATCAGGTGAAGGGAGAAATCTTGATTACGAAAAAAAAAAATAGCATCCATTAAGGTTAATGGATACTAAAATACTTTAACTGGTGGTAAAAGAAAAAATGAATTTAATATTTTCTTATCTGCTTAATATAACTAGCAGTATATTTTTGAGGAATTGCCTCATACCACTTTAGTAAAGTCTCTGCCCCTAGGTAATCATAAATTAGGCTGTATTGCTTTTCTATGATTGCTTCGTAAGGGTTCGCATCGATATTTTCCCTAATTAGCTTATCTCTTTCGGCCTGCTCCCTTTTGCTGGTGGGGTGATGATGAATGAATTTATTGAATTGTTTTTTGCAAAATTTCGTATACACACTCGTATATAATATGAAAGTGTGCCACATCTCATCAATGATCAGTAAAGGGCCATCAATAAAAAGATTAAAGCCTTCTTTGTTTATGCATTGGTTGGCTAACCAAAGCCATTTTTTCGTTTCAAAAAAAATCTCTCGGGCTTCTTCCTCTGATACGTTGTATCTATCTATAAAGCCTTCTATCACTAACTCCTCATTTTCACAATCAAGATACTTTTCCAGTTTCATTTCTTTAGCATTAAAATTTCAAAAAAAATATGGGAGCCACTTGTTTAGAGTGACTCCCATTGGTTTTGTTTATTAATCTCCTACCACAGTGCACTGTATCAGGCAAGGGCTGCTAAAATTGTCTTTGTTGTTTTGCATTAATTTGGAAATTAACTCTTCTTTCTTCTGCGTTTCCTTACTTTTAGTTACTACCGTTTTCATTTTGTAAATAGTTTAAATAGTTATAAATGTTATGTAATGCAATATTATATCTATTTAGATCTATGGTCAATAAAAAATATAAGAATATTTTAAAGAAACATAATAAATGTTATAAATATTTTATATTAATCAATAATGAAATGTATAGTAGAAATTTTAATGCAAATAATAATATTAGCATTATTCATCAAAATATCTACTAATGTAAGATTTAAGTAAGAAATAATATTGATTTTAATTTTATTGTTTAAGTTGTAACTTTCATGTAACTCAATTTGTATTTATCTCTTAGAAGTGAAGTAAAAATATTATGATATAGTATATTTATATAAGAGACTTTGGTTATGGAAAAGTATGATATAGTAATTATTGGTGCAGGGCCAGCAGGATATGCTGCAGCTATGCGGGCCATTGATTTTAAGAAGAAGACTTTACTGGTAGAAAAGGAAAGTATTGGTGGTGGTGGGGTTGCTAAAGGTGCCCTTTCTTCTAAAACTTGGTGGGAAATTTCAAGAGATGTTCATTTGGTAAGCCGACACCTGAGCAGATTTAATCTGGAGCCCCCAGATGCTGACTTTAATGAGATTAAAAGAGAGGTTTTAAAAGCTGTAAGTGAAAGGCAGACTATGCTTTTAGATAATATGACTTCTCTTATAGATACTCATTTGAGTGATTTACTTACTTACAGGGAAGGTACAGCTCATTTACTTACACCTCATCAGGTGCAAATAACTGATACAGATGGTAAGGAACAAATTGTGGAGGCCGAGTATATCATCTTAGCTACTGGTAGTAGGCCTAGAAAGCTACCAAATATACCTATCGATGAAAAAATTATTATTACCAGTGATAGTATAGAAAAGCTGGATGATTTTCCTGAAAGCATGGTAATAGTGGGTGCAGGGGTTATCGGTTGTGAATTTGCCACGATATTCTCAGGTTTTGGAAAGACTAAAGTTCATCTCATAGATAAAGGAGATCATATTTTGCCATTTGAAGATGAGGATGTGGTGAATGTTATAGAACGTAACATGGAGAACAATGGAGTGCATATTCATCGAAATTCGCAGTTAGTGAGGATGGAAGTAATGCACGGGAGGGTAGAGTATGAACTTGAATATACAGATGGTTCTAATGAGGTTTTTAATGTAGAGAAGGCACTAGTAGCTGTTGGGCGTGTGCCTAATTATGAAAATCTGTGGAGCGATAATGTAAATATTACTTTAAATCAGAGAGGAGTAGAAGATAATCAGACTCAAACTAGTGAAGGTAATATTTATGCAGTAGGTGATCTAACAGCAGATATAGCTTTGGTTAATGTGGGAGAGTTGGAAGGCCGGTATGCCGTTGAACGTATTTTTGGAGATCCTGCTCGGAATCTCATGTATGAAAATATTTCTACCATTATGTTTTTGAACCCAGAAGTAGCTGGCGTGGGACTAAATGAGCAACAGGCTATAAAAAAAGGTATTTCTTATAAAGTGGTAACTCTTGACTACCGTTGTATTCCCAGGGCAATAGCTAAGAGAAATACGCAAGGTTTTATAAAGCTATTAGTAACTAATGATGATAAAATGCGTCTTTTAGGTATGAGGGTAGTTGGGAATCAAGCCTCTAGTGCTATACAAGCGGTAGCCTTGCTGATAAGTATGGATAAAGGTGTGGAAGAGTTAGCTGAATGTGTTCACCCTCATCCTTCTATTACAGAGGGTATTCAGGAGTGTGCTAGAATGCTGATGGGAACTTCTTTGCTTAAACCAGAATCTTTGAAGGGACACCTCAGTGCACGTGTACACATTAATGGGGCTTATGAAGATATTTTAGCTTAGGCTAATATTTCTTTTTCCTGATCAGGGGTAAGCCTCAGGTCATAGCTGATCTTTTTTAATACGGGTCTGTTAGAGTAAAATTGCAGTAAAATAGCTGGAATAATTATAAGTATAAAGCTATTGCCTAAGATGTAAGCTATTATGCAAGTGAGGATCCCTGGTATTTCAAAAAACGAATCTCTAATGATAAAAGCACTTTTATAAGCTTTAAATTTCACAGATAACGGTTTTTGATAGTGTTTCTTAAGCATTTGGGTGTATATGATATTGCTTATAGGCAATATCACTACCATGGCCAATAATGGCAGGTATATCAAATAGTCTATAGTCTGGCCTGGAGCTATTGCTGGTTGGTTCATGTTAAGGGAGAATATTGCTAATCCTCCCAGTACCATGGGTAGTGCAATAGCCCAGTGGACTATGTTAAGACTTTTTAACTGTTGTGCAAAACTTGAAGCTTTCATTAAGCTATGTTAGTGTATACTGCCTGAACGTCGTCGTCGTCTTCAACCTTATCAAGCATTTTTTCAATTTCTTCCATCTGTTCTTCAGAGAAGTCTACAGGTGTAGTAGGAAAACGTTGTAGAGATGCTTTTGTTACTTCAATATTCAAATCTTCCAAAGCTTTTGAAATACTTCCAAATTGAGTGTAATCTCCGTAAACATATACTTTGCCTTCCTGCTCTTCTATTTCTTCCATTCCTGCGTCGATAAGCTCCAATTCTAATTCTTCCAGGTCCATGCCTTCAGGTTTATCAAACTCAAATACAGCATTTCTGTTGAACATAAATTCTAAAGACCCTGAAGGTACCAAGCTGCCGCCAGCCTTATTGAAGTAAGACTTTACGTTAGCTACCGTTCTGGTGGTGTTATCTGTGGCGCATTCTACAAAAACAAGAACGCCGTGAGGTCCTTTGCCTTCATAGTTAACCTCTACATATGCATCAGCGTCTTTGCCATCTGCTCTTTTTATAGCAGCATCGATGTTGTCTTTTGGCATGTTTTGACCCTTAGCATTTTGGATGGCTGTCCTTAACTTGGCGTTCATGTCAGGATCAGTGCCTCCTTCTTTGGCTGCTACCGTGATGGCTTTGGCCAGTTTAGGAAATAGTTTGGACATCTTGTCCCATCTTTTTTCTTTGGCCGCTCTGCGGTATTCAAATGCTCTTCCCATAAGTAATAGTTTTAGAATCGCGAAATTATAATTTCCCAAGATAATCAGGAAGTAAAAACTATACTTTTAACGATATCCTTTCCTGTTCATTTTCTGATCTATAGAGAATTTTCCACTACCAAATACCAGAAGAGTAATATATATGATCATATATAAAAGCGGGAATTCTTGTTTAGCAAAAGGATCATTAGCGTGAATCACAAATATAGCAGTAAGCATAGTAATAATTAGTGGGATAACAGCCAACCTGGTGGCTAAACCTAAAATAATGAAAGCAGAGCACACTACTTCTGCTATTACAGCTAATGTTAGAGAAACGGTTGGTCCCAGGCCTAACCAGTCTAAAAATTGAATATCACCACCTTCTAAAAGCATGGCAAGTTTTGGTAAGCCATGGTTCATCATTAACGCACCTATGGAAATTCTAAGTAGAAGTAGCCAAATGTTGGCGAGATTATTATTAAAGGTAGTATCAAAAAGATTGCTTTTCATCGGAATATAATTTTGATTATAAAAGAAAGCTGATTAAAAAAATATGTTATATACCTCGAAAATAATTTATTTTTCACAATCTAGCGAATAATTCGTCTTTTGTTGTGCTAAATCCATTTAATGATTAGATGATTTATGCTAAAAGTTGAGATTCTAATAAAGGTAATCAAGTGAGTTTGTGAAATTTTAAGGAGATAGAATAACACTAATGCATGGAGTGGTGCAATAAAAAATACCCGCGTTTTTTCTTTTATCGAACATAGCGTATTTGCTATGAATGTATAAAATCGAAAAAGCGGGTAGTAGTGTTATGTTTAGCTATGTCTTTCTTTTAAAACTTCTATCACATCATTCAATTTGAAATCTTTTGCAGCTAGCAGCACAAGGTAATGGTACATAAGATCTGCTGCTTCGTTTAGAAAAAGAGTTTTGTCATCATCTTTAGCTTCTATAACGAGCTCCACGGCTTCTTCCCCTACCTTCTGAGCCACTTTATTAATGCCTTTATTCAGTAGAGAGTTGGTATAAGATTCTTGCTTAGGGTTGTTTTTTCGATCCTGAATAGTCTCTTCAAGAAACCCCAGGTCCGTTGAGGTGTTAGGTTCGTCTCCAAAGCAGGTATCATTGCCTTTATGACATACAGGGCCTACGGGAATGGCCTGAATAAGTAGTGTGTCATTATCACAATCGAGTGCCATGCTTTTTACTTCTATAAAATTGCCGCTGGTTTCTCCTTTGGTCCAAAGTCTTTCTTTGGTTCTGCTATAAAAAGTTACTCTCTTTTCTTCTTTGGTTTTGTTAAAGGCCTCATCGTTCATAAAGCCTACCATCAATACCTTTTTGGTATAAGCATCTTGTATTACTGCCGGAAGCAGGCCATTGAGTTTTTCGAAATCAGGTTGTAAACTATCCATTTATCTTACTGCTATATGGTTATCTTTTAAATATTTTTTTAATTCCTGAATGCCTATTTCCTTGAAATGAAAAATACTGGCAGCCAGTGCGGCATCTGCTTTGCCTTGCTCAAATACGTCTTTAAAATGAGGCATAGTACCCGCTCCGCCAGAGGCAATTATGGGAATACTTACTTCGCTGGCCATTTGGCTCAGAGCTTCATTGGCAAAACCTTGCTTCGTCCCATCATGATCCATGCTGGTGAAAAGTATTTCGCCCGCCCCCCTTTGTTCTACTTCTTTAGCCCAGGAGAAGAGTTCTTTGTCGGTAGGTTTAGATCCTCCGTGAGTATGCACAATCCATTTGCCTTCTACATAGCGAGCATCAATGGCCGCCACAATGCATTGACTCCCAAATTCAGCGACCAGTTCATCAATTAACTCAGGCCGTTTAACAGCGCTGGAGTTAATAGAAACTTTATCAGCCCCGGCATAGAGTAGGGGAGCCACATCTTCTACATGACTAATACCGCCACCTACGGTAAAAGGAATATTCAAATGTTTGGCGATGTCTTTAACTAATTCTTTGAAGGTTTTTCTTCCTTCATTAGTGGCGGTTATATCCAAAAACACCAATTCGTCAGCACCTTGTTCTGCATAGAGGGCTCCTAGTTCTACAGGATCTCCTGCATCTCTTATGTTTACGAAGTTAACGCCTTTTACTGTACGTCCATTTTTTATATCGAGGCAAGGTATTATTCTTTTTTTAAGCATTTTGGAGTTCGTTTAATTCTTTAAGAGTCACCTTTCCTTCATAAATGGCTTTGCCTAAAATAGCACCTTCTAGTCCGGCAGCCTTAAGTGCTTTTAAATCATCGATGTTGCTTACGCCGCCACTGGCTATGAGTTTGATGTTAGGAAAAATATTGAGCAATTCCTGATAAAGCCTCAGATTAGGCCCTGTAAGCATGCCATCAGTGGCTATGTCTGTACAAATTACTTCTTCCAGACCGTCATCCAAATATTTATGTAATAGGTCTTCTATGGAAAGGGTGGTTTGTTCAGTCCACCCGCTTACTGATATCATTCTGTCTTTTACATCAGCTCCCAATATGAGTTTCGATGATCCGTATTTTTCCAGCCATTCTGATACTTTCGTTGGGTTTTTTATGGCGATACTACCACAAGTAACTTTAGCGGCACCGTTATCAAATACTTTTTCTATGTCGGCATTCGTTTTTATGCCACCACCAAAATCTACCACTAAAGAGGTGTTGCTGGTGATTTTTGCAAGTACTTCTGTGTTGATTACCTTTCCGGCTTTGGCTCCGTCTAAATCCACTAAATGTAAGTACTGAAGTCCAGCGTCTTCAAATGATTTAGCTACTTCCAGAGGATCTTCATTATATATTTTCTTTTGATCGTAATCTCCCTGTGTTAATCGTACACACTTGCCGTCAATGATATCTATTGCAGGTATTATTCTCATAATTTGATAAAGTTTTCTATTATTTTAGCTCCCTGAGCCGCTGATTTTTCTGGGTGAAATTGCGTGGCGTAGAAGTTATCTTTTTGTAAGGCAGCACTGAACGGTAAAATATAATCACAAGAGGCTACGGTTTCTTCTACTACCGGCGCATAGAAGCTATGTACGAAGTAAACATGCTTGTCTTCTAAGTCATTATTAATCCATGGCTGAGTAGTGTTATATAAAGTGTTCCACCCCATGTGAGGCACTTTTTCAGAGGCATCGGTTGGGAATTTTTTCACTTCACAGTCAAAAATGTTTAGGCAGTTTACATTTCCTTCTTCAGAATATTTACACATCAGCTGCATGCCTAGACAAATGCCTAATACGGGCTGCTTTAAAGAAGGTATTAGCTGATCCAGTTTCATTTCTTGCAGATGCTTCATGGTGGAGCTGGCTTCTCCTACACCAGGAAAAATCACTTTGTCTGCAGCCCTTATCTCATCAAAATTATTGGTAAGGATAGGCGTGATGCCTAGTCTTTCTAATGCGTAAATTACAGACTGGGTATTGCCTGCATTATATTTTATTATGGCAGTTTTCATGGTCAGTTGATTTTACAACACACCTTTGGTGCTGGGGAGTTGGAAATTATCTTTATCTTTTCTTACAGCCATTTTTATTGCTTTGGCGAAAGCTTTAAAGATACCTTCTATTTTATGATGCTCATTATCTCCTTCTACTTTTACATTCAGGTTGCAACGGGCGGCGTCAGAAAATGACTTAAAGAAGTGATAAAACATCTCTGTAGGCATTTTTCCTACCATTTCTCTTTTAAATTCAGCTTCCCAAACGATCCAGTTACGTCCTCCAAAGTCAATGGCTACTTGCGCTAGAACGTCATCCATCGGCAGGCAGAAGCCATATCTTTCTATACCTTTTTTACTGCCAAGTGCTTGAAGAAATGCTTCTCCCAAAGCAATGGCTGTATCTTCAATGGTATGGTGTTCGTCTACGTTTAAATCTCCATTCACCTGAATGTCAAGATCTATCAGGCCGTGCTTAGCTATTTGCTCCAGCATATGATCAAAAAAATCAATACCTGTATTTATTGCGCTTCTTCCATTGCCCTCCAAATTAACAGTAATGGCAATATCTGTTTCTTTCGTGGTTCTTTTAATGCTGGCTTTGCGGGGCTGCTCTTGAAGTAACTCGTAAATTGCCTGCCAGCTGGTAGTAATTAAGGCGCAGTGGTCTTCAACATTATTGGTTTTTACCTGCTCTTTTAAACTGCCATCGTTAATGAAAATACCTTGCGCACCCAGATTTTTGGCTAATATCACATCGGTGATTCTATCGCCAATAGTGTAAGATTTTTCAAGATCATATCCACCTCCAGTGTATTTACCTAAAAGAGCTGTTCCCGGCTTGCGGGTAGGCTGGTTATCTTCTGGTCTGGTTCGGTCTATAATAATATCTTTAAATGTGATGCCTTCGTTTTTTAAGGTTTCCAGCATGCGGTTATTGGCAGGCCAAAAGGTGTCTTCAGGAAAGGTTTCTGTACCCAGACCATCTTGATTAGTAACCATAACCAACTCATAGTCTAGCTCACGGCATATTTTACCCAGCCAGGTGAAGACGCCAGGGTAGTATTCTAATTTTTCAAGGCTATCGATTTGTTCGTCTTCCGGTTCCAGAATTAAGGTTCCGTCTCTATCTATAAACAAAGCTTTTTTCATATCTGTATGGTTTATCTTGTGCGTTGAGATGAGGCTAATGCTCATTTCATGGTTGATAGTTTTTTATGGCTGTGATAAGTTTTTGATTTTCTTCTGGGGTACCTACCGTTATTCTAAGGCAGTTATCTCCAAATCGAACTTTTCTTCTATCTCTTACAATAATTTCTTTAGCTATGAGATAATCAAAGAGTTGCTTAGCTTCTTTAAACCTAACTAAAAGGAAATTACTGTCTGAAGGGAAAATATGCTCAGTTATCACAAGTTTGGTAAGCTCATTTTGCAGCCACTCCCTCTGTTGAAGTATAAGCTTAATTTCTGCCTTTACTTTATCCTCGTTGTTCAGAGCTTCTAGAGCAGCTTTTTGAGTTAAAATGTTAATGTTATAAGGTGGCTTAACCTTATTGATTAGGCTTATGATTTCTTCAGAAGCGAAAGCCATTCCGAGCCTTAAGCCAGCCAGCCCCCAGGCCTTAGAAAAAGTTTGCATTACAATTAGACTAGAATAGTTTTCTAGTTTTTTCGTGAAGCTTTCTGATAAAGAGAAGTCGATATAAGCTTCATCTACTACAACTATGCCTTCAAATGATTGAATAAATTTTTCTACTTCAGCACTGTCTAATGCGTTGCCAGAAGGGTTATTAGGTGAGCATAAGAAGGCCACTTTAGTGTTTTCATCGGCTTCTTTTAACATATTCTCAGCTATGAATTCGAAGTTTTCACTAAGCGGCACTTTTATCACTTCTATGTTATTAATACCTGCTGATACCTGATACATTCCGTAGCTGGGATCTGAAATGATAGTCTTGTCTTTCCCTGGCTCGCAAAAGATTCTAATGATCAGGTCAATAGCCTCATCACTGCCATTACCCAGAAAAATCTGAGAGGGTCTAACAGATTTGATAGGTGCCAGATTTTCCTTGATAGCTCTCTGATATGGATCCGGGTACCGGTTTACTTCCGTTTCAAAAGGGTTTTCGTTGGCATCAAGAAAGACCTCTCCATTTCCAGTAAATTCATCTCTGGCAGAAGAGTAGGGCATTAAAGCGCGGATATTAGGTCTTACTAAGTTTTCTATATTCATAGTGCTATACGCCTAATTTTTTAAGCCTTAAAGTAACAGCATTCTTGTGTGCTTGCAGTAATTCTGCTTCAGCCATAGCCTCTATAGCAGGCCCCAGGTTTTTAATGCCCTCTTCCGATACCTGTTGAAAGGTAATCTGTTTCATGAAACTATCTAAGGATACACCGCTGTAAGCGCGTGCGGCTCCATTAGTAGGTAAAGTATGGTTGGTGCCAGAAGCATAGTCTCCGGCTGATTCAGGGCTGTAATTACCTATGAAAACAGAACCTGCGTTGATTACTTTTTCTGCTAGTTGCACTGCATCTTCGGTAGCCAGGATTAAGTGCTCAGGAGCATACGCATTGCTAATATTCATGGCTTCGTCAATATCTTTAACCAAGATAAATTTGCTGTGCTCAAGGCTTTCATAGGCAATTTCTTTTCTAGGTAAGTCCTCAACCTGGGCGGCTACTGCCTTTATTATGGCATTGATTACCTCTTCATTGGGAGAAATAAGTACAACCTGGCTGTCTTTGCCATGCTCGGCCTGTGATAGTAAGTCGGATGCCACAAATTCAGGATCACAAGAATTGTCGGCTATTACTGCTAGTTCTGATGGGCCAGCTGGCATGTCAATAGCTACACCATCCATGCTTACCATTTGCTTTGCAGCAGTTACATATTGATTTCCAGGACCAAAAATCTTGTCTACTTTAGGTATGCTTTCTGTACCATAGGCCATAGCTGCTACTGCTTGGGCGCCGCCTACTTTAAATATTTTGCTTACACCTACCAGTTCTGCCGTGAAGAGAATAGCAGGAGCCACCTTTCCATCAGCTCCAGGAGGCGTGCAAAGCACTATCTCTTTGCTTCCTGCAATGGCAGCTGGTATGCCGAGCATCAGTACCGTAGAAAACAAAGGAGCCGTTCCGCCAGGAATATAAATGCCTACTTTTTCAATGGCAACAGACTTTCTCCAGCAATTAACGCCTACCGAAGTTTCTATGGGTTGCTCTGACCTCCTTTGACCTTCATGAAATCTCCTAACATTAGCAGCTGCTGTTTCAATAGCAGCTTTTAACTTATCAGAAATTAAGGTAGAAGCTTCTTTTACTTCTTCTTCTGATACTCTAAGGGTTTCTAGCTTTGCTTTGTCAAACTTTTCATTGAACTCTAGCAAAGTGAGGTCACCACCGGTTTGCACCCTGTTAATGATGTTTTTAACTGTACTTTCGAGGAAATCAGTTTCAAAAACAGGCCTTTTTAATATTTCAGGTAAATCTTTCTGATCAGGGTATTTGATAATGTTCATTTCGGATAGCGGTTTTTAGATGATCATTTTTTCAATAGGTACTACTAGTATGCCTTGCGCTCCAAGATCCTTTAGTTGATCGATGATCTCCCAGAAATCATTTTCATTGATTACCGAGTGTAGTGATGACCAGCCTGCTTGCTGAAGAGGAGTTACTGTGGGGCTTTTCATGCCTGGCAGTATGTTGGTAATGGCCTCTATTGATTCATTAGGAGTGTTCAATAGTAAGTATTTGTTGTTTTTAGCTGTGTTTACCGCTTTTATTCTGAATATTAGTTTTTCTAAAAGCAGTTGTATTTCAGGGTCCAATGTTTTAGTAGAGACCAATATGGCTTCAGACTTCATTACTGTTTCTACTTCTTTCAGCCCATTACTCAGTAGGGTGCTGCCAGTGCTTACTATGTCTACAATAGCTTCTGCAAGGCCTATTCCCGGAGCAATTTCTACGGAACCGCTGATTTCATGGATGTCCGCCTCAATATTTTGTTCTTTTAAATATTGCCTTACAATATTAGGGTAGGAGGTGGCTATCTTTTTGCCGTTTAGAGATTGAGGACCTCCGTATTCTTTTTCTCTGGGAATAGCTATGCTTAGGCGGCATTTTGAGAAATCAAGCTTTTCTATTACTGATATTTCTTTTTGCTTTTCGATGTAAACATTTTCGCCTACGATACCTACATCAGCTACGCCATCTTCTACGTACTGAGGGATATCATCGTCTCTTAGGAATAGTATTTCAGCCGGAAAACTATAGCAAGATGCTTTAAGTCTATTAGGTCCATTGCTGAAGCTTAGCCCGCATTCTTTTAATAACTTTACTGACTGCTCTTGCAGTCTCCCTGATTTTTGAATAGCAATTCTAATTTTCTTGGTCATGATTCTAAATGGTCTTAAAACAAAAAAAGGCTTACCACATGGTAAGCCTTTTCTGTTTTTTTGTTAAAATATTTTTACGCTAAAACATATACCTTCCATGCATCAGATCGATGTTGAAATGATGATGGTGATGATGGTATTTGTTTACGCTTAAGTTCATTTTTTCTTATTCGATTGCTAAGTAAGTCAATAGTTGTTAATCAAACAAAATATTTCTATATAATTTTTCTCACTACATGCCTAATGATTGGTTTTCTATTGATGCCAACTCAATGATTTTTTCATATTCTGCGGCATCTAGGTCATTAAAGAAGTAGTGGATAGGATTAATCTTTTTGTCATTTTTTATCACCTCATAGTGCAGGTGTGGGGCGGTGGAGACCCCAGTGTTGCCTACGTAACCAATCATTTGCCCTCTTTTTATTTTTTGACCTTCTTCCACTATGAATTCATGCATGTGAGCATAGTGCGTTTTATAGCCAAAGCCATGATCGATTTCTACATGTTTACCATATCCGCCAAAGCTAATAGTGGTGTTAGAGACTACTCCATCAGCGGTGGCATAAATAGGCGTGCCGATGGGGGCTGAGAAATCTATACCTGTGTGTAACTTTTTTACTTTGTATACAGGGTGTACTCTATAACCAAAACCTGAAGCTAGTCTTATAAGCTTTTCATTAGATACGGGTTGAATTGCAGGTATGGCAGCTAACATTTTAGCCTTATTTTCGGCTAATTCGATAATATCATCATAGCTCTTAGATTGAATATATACCTTTCTTCGTAGCTTATCGATGTCTTCACTGAGGGATATAATATCTTCTCCGTGGATCATATCCTTGTCTCTAATTTCTTGATATCGGTCTACACCGCCTATGCCAGCATTTCGAATAGAAGGAGCAATGGGTTCCGCGCCAAGTACCATTCTATAGATCTCGTCATCTCTCTTTTCCAGTGCGATCAATATTTCATGGAGGTCATTGACTTTATCGTTAATGTTTTCGTAGTAAAACTCCATTTCAGCTACTTCATTCTTCAGGATCACCTCTTTAGGAGAAACAAAATAGCTGCTAAAAAGCATATTGAGACCTGCGGCTACGGCCACAATGAGAGAGCCTAAACCTAGAAGATTAAGGACGATGTCTTGTTTTTTGACTTTAACCCGTTCATATTTACACGTTTCCGTGTCGTAGTAGTATTTTATGCGCGCCATATCAAATAAGTATCATTTTGGCATTTAAACCTGTCCTTCACCTCAAATGAACTAACAATATTTAGCTATTTCAATAGCTTACAAAGAGTAAGACCAAGGGGTAAATAGATTCTAATTACCCCTTGTTTAGGATCTTAATCTTGCTGAATAACACTAATTTGTTCACTTCCTGAGGGAAGTCATTTATCTTATGGTTCAAATCATAAGTACAGAAAATTCACATTTTGCTGTAACATGATTCAAAGCTTTTATCAATACCTATTGAGCCGAATTTATTTTTTAAAAGTCAGCTTTTCTGAACGACCTTTTTTAAATACTTGTCTTCCTTTATTTATCCCTTGACGAATTTTCTTCTGCTCCTCTTCTGGTAAATGGATGATATCAACACACTCTTCGGAGCAGCAGCCTTCGTATTTTTCGGCACATTCTTTACATTGAATAAATAGCAGGTGACAGCCATCATTTTTACAATTAGTATGGTCATCACATGGCTTTCCGCATTGATGACAATGGCTTATTACATCATCAGAAATTCGCTCTCCAAGCCTTTCATCAAACACGAAATTCTTCCCTATGAATTTATTTTCAATGCCTTGTTCATTTACCTGACGAGCATATTCTATAATGCCTCCTTTTAATTGGAAAACGTTCTTAAAGCCCTTATGCTTATAATATGCACTAGCTTTTTCACATCGGATACCTCCGGTGCAGTACATGAGCAAGTTCTTATCCTTTTTGTCTTCCAACATATTTTCTATGATGGGAAGTGATTCTCTAAAGGTATCTACATCAGGACAAATAGCATTTTTAAAATGCCCCACTTCAGTTTCGTAGTGATTCCTCATATCCAAAAGGATAGTATTAGGATCTTCGGCCAGTTTGTTAAAATCTTCAGCAGTTAGATGAACTCCTTTATTGGTTACATCAAAGGAAGTGTCATTAAGTCCATCTGCTAAGATTTTTTTACGAACTTGTATTTTTAATTTAAAGAACGATTTGCCATCATCTTCTATGGCACTATTGAGGTGTGCACCTTGCAATTCTTCAGAATTGCTCATGTATTCCTCATACTCCTCATACCGCTCAGCAGGTACACTAATCTGAGCATTAATCCCCTCATGGGCTACGTATATCCTGCCAAAAATTCCCAGATGGCTGTAATCATGATACAGCTTATCTCTGAAGTTCTGAGGATCAGATAGTTTTACGTATTTGTAAAAAGATAAAGTGATGCGTTTTTCATCACTGGCCTTAATTTTTTCTTTAAGGACTTTTCCATTAACTCTATTATGTAAGATCATTTTGCAAGAATGTCTTTTGATTTATCCGACAAAGTTAACATTTCACCCAACAATTAACAATTGGCTAGTTGGTACCTAGTCATGCGTTAATTTGGGAAAAGGTAACCGATAAGTGAAGTAGCGGTGGTTTATAGGTTTTGTTATAATTTAGGCTTTAATTCTCCACGAAGTAATTGGTTGTATTCTTCGCAGGTAAGTAGCCCGTGGTCATCGCTATAGGGGCAGGTTTTATAAGTATCTCTAAATTGGCCTTTGGTAATAATTACTCCTTTTCCTTTGCACACCGGGCATATTACTTTGCCACTGGGGCCGCAGTCTATGTCGTAATTTATAGATAGAATGGTCTTAACTTCTTCTCTTTCGTCTTTTTGAACACCTAAAAAGCCTTGTTTTGCCTTCTCTAAATATTCAGAACATTCGTCATAATACTGTCCAGTTGTTCCTTTTAATTCTATATATTTGTTTAACCAGTCAATACTCTGGCGGTATTTTTCCAGGTGATAAGAGTTTTTTCCAAAATAAAAGCATAACTCAGTAGGTACTACTTTCACGCTAGCCAATACTTGTTTGAATATGGCATTGGCGTCCTGATAATTTCCATCTTCCATCATAGCCACACCACGATCCATATTTTGTAGTATCTGAGATCTTTCAGCCTGTTCCCGGTCCATTATAGCTTGCTGAATTTTCTCCTCTTGGGTTTCTTGAGCCAATACACTCATACATGCGATGAGTGAAAAAATACTAACAAGTAATAATTGCTTATGCATCTATATAATCTTTCTTTTCCAATTTGAGCCATTCCAACGTGGAATTGCAAAAAATATTTTCAACCACCTCCATTGGTAAATTCATTTCTTCAATAAACTTACCAATTTCCAGATCTCCCAAAGGGAAGGGGTAATCAGACCCTAAAGTTACTTTATCGGATCCTTGGGTTTCTAAAATGTATTCTAACATTTTTTTATCATGAGTAATACAATCAACCCAGAATTTTCCGATATAGTTGCGTGGATTAACGTCATTATCAATGGCTACAAGGTCAGGGCGGCACCGGAAACCGTGTTCTATCCTGCCTATTGTAGCCAAAAAAGAGCCACTGGCATGCACGAAGTTAAATCTTAGAGTAGGAAGTTTTTCCATGATACCGGAAAAAATTATGGAGCAGATGGCTCTGGAGGTTTCAGCAGGCATGCCTACAAGCCAAGGAAGCCAGTATTTAGCCATGCTGTCCATTCCCATCATGTTCCAAGGGTGTACCATTACGGCCATATCTAAAGCTTCGCAAGCTTCGAATATAGGATAAAACCGATCTTCGCTAAGGTTTTCATTATTAATATTGCTACCTATTTGTATGCCAGGAAAGCCTAATTGTTTGCACCGTTCTAACTCTTCAATAGCCAAGTCGGTATCTTGCATTGGTATGGTGGCTAATCCGATATAATTTTTAGGGTAAGTCTCTACCAGTGCGGCCATGTGGTCATTAAGGAAGCGTGAGAGGTCATGACCATCGCCTGGTTTAGCCCAGTAAGAAAACATGACGGGGATGGTGCAAACCACCTGAACCTGCGTGTGGAATTGCTTGTATTCTTCTATTCTTATCTGAGGATCCCAGCAGTTAGCTTTAATTTCACGAAAGAACTGATTGCCTTTCATCATTTTAGCTACTCCTTCTTTATGATGTTGTAAATAGATGAAGTCTCCATAACCAAATTTTTCTGTCCAGTTGGGCATTATTTCTGGAATAATATGGGTGTGCATATCTATTTTTAACATCGGTTTAGGAGCGTTAGAGATTTAGACAAATATGCTCAAATATGTTGGTATAGCCTCAAAAAGGATGGCTAAATAGTAGGAGATAAAAGAGGAGGGAGGTTTTTAGTTATATAACCTCTTTATTTTTGGTCTTTTTTAGGTACAGGATCATATCCGCTAGTGCCCCAGGGGTGGCATCTGGAAATACGTTTCATACCCAGCCAGGTTCCTTTAAAAGGCCCCCACTCTTTTATTGCTTCAATGGTGTATTGTGAGCAAGTGGGGGTGTGTCTGCAATTTTGACCCAAAAGCGGGCTTATGGCGAGCTGATAAAACCTTACCGGAATGATAAATAATATCTTCAGCAGGTTTATCATGGCTTATTAATCAATTGAAAATTCAGTGCCTTCTTTTCCATCTTTTAGGGTAACACCAAGTGCTTTTAAATCATCCCTTATTTTATCAGATAAGGCATAATTCTTAGCTGATTTCGCATCTGACCTTAAATTAATAAGCAGTTCTATAACCCCATTCGCCAAGTTATTGTTGCTTTCTACTTCTTCGTTTAAGCCTAGTACTTGCAAAATAACCCCTTGATAATGTTTGATAAGGTTATTGAAAGTTTCTTCTTTGATGTCACCAGTATTGTGATTACCTACTTTGAAGTTATTCATGAGCGTAGTGATCTCAAACAATACAGCTAATGTTTTTGCGGTATTGAAATCATCTCCCATATTTTGAAACAGGCCATCTATAAGTGAGTTTACAGAATCTTCTAGCTCTTGATTAATCTGTCCTTTGCTATAAGTGAGGTTTTTAGATACTTTCAAACCTTCCATTAACCTTTTATAGCCTTTTTCTGCTGCAATAAGAGCTTCATTGGAGAAGTCTAACGTGCTAGAGTAATGAGATTGTAGCATGAAAAACCGAACTACCATAGGACTAAAACCTCTGTCTAAAAGCTTGTGATCTCCTGCGAAAAGTTCTGAAGGTAAAAATGAATTGCCTAAAGACTTACTCATTTTTTGTCCGTTTACGGTAAGCATATTGGCATGCATCCAATAGCTCACGGGATCTTTACCTGTGGCTCCTACAGACTGAGCTATTTCACATTCGTGGTGAGGAAAAACGAGGTCCATACCACCACCGTGGATGTCAAATTGTTCTCCTAAATATTTGGTGCTCATTACGGTGCATTCCAAGTGCCAACCGGGGAAGCCTTCGCCCCAAGGAGAATTCCACCTCATAATGTGACTATCAGACGCTTTTTTCCAAATAGCGAAATCTATTTTGTTTCTTTTTTCATCTTGACTGTCTAGCGTTCGGCCACTATCCATGAGATCTTCAATTTTTCTTTTGGAAAGCTTGCCATAAGAATGAGACTTGTCGTATTTAGATACATCAAAATATACGGAGCCATTTACTTCATAAGCCCAGCCATTGGCTATGAGTTCTTTCACCATTTCAATCTGTTCTACGATATGACCAGTAGCGGAAGGCTCTATGCTTACAGGTAAAATATTAAATTGATCAAGCACCTGATGAAAGCCTGAAGTGTATTTTTGAACCAATTCCATAGGTTCTAGCTGTTCTATACGTGCTTTTTTTGCGATCTTATCTTCGCCTTCATCTGCATCATTTTCCAGGTGACCTACATCGGTTATGTTTCTAACATATCGCACTTTGTAACCTATGTACATGAGGTATCTGTACACTATGTCAAAGCTTAGAAAAGTACGAATGTTGCCCAAATGAACATCACTATACACAGTGGGTCCACATACATACATGCCTACACTCTCTTTATTCAAAGGCACAAAGGTTTCTTTTTTACCACTTAAAGTGTTGTACAGGGCAATGGGGTACTTTTCTTTTAATGACATGTATGTTTCTGGTTATTCTATAAGGCTGCAAAATTAAGAGCATTTCGCGAAATAATGAGCATTTTCTACTTTCTTTCATAATAAATGATCGGTACAGAAAAAGAATGCAAATAAATTAGAAATGTTAAACTAATTATGCATGGTTACGTTATAGAGGGTTTAATCATTTAAAAGCTTAGTGTTTTTGGTACACTTAGGCTTAAGTAAATCTGGATATGACAAAATCGCAATATTTTATATTGATTTTAATTTTAGGACTTCTGTCTACCATAAGCCCTTTTTCTATTGATATGTATTTGCCTGGCTTTCCGTCTATAGCGAAAGACTTAAACTCAACTATCGATAAAGTACAGTTGTCATTAACCAGCTACTTCATAGGAATTTCACTTGGGCAATTACTTTATGGGCCTTTGCTTGACCGGTTCGGAAGAAAAAGGCCATTGTATATTGGTTTACTGATTTATGTAATTGCTTCAATAGGTTGTGCTTACACTAATTCTGTGGAGCAACTTATATTTATGAGATTAATACAGGCGGTAGGTGGCTGCGCAGGTATGGTGGCTGCTCAGGCGTTGGTTAGAGATTTGTTTCCTGTGGAGAAAACGGCACAGGCATTTTCCTTATTAGTATTGGTGATAGCTATATCACCTATGATTGCCCCTACCTTGGGAGGCTATATGGTTGCATCTTATGGATGGCATTCTGTGTTTTTGGTTTTAGGAGCTATAACTGCTTTTATTTTGGTGGCAGCATTCTTTGCGCTGCCAGAGGGCCAGCTTGCAGATAGGACGCTGTCTTTAAAACCCAAGGCTGTGGTAAAAGCTTATTGGACGGTGTTGAGTGATAAACAGTTTGCAGTATATGCTTTTGCAGGAGGAATAGCCACATCGGCCCCTTTCGCTTACATAGCTGGTTCTTCAGATGTTTTTATGAATATCTATCAGGTTACAGAGAAGCAGTATGGGTGGATATTCGCGATTCTCGCTTTTGCTATGATAGGTTCCACTCAGCTCAATCATATTTTGCTTAAATATTATAGTAATAAGCAGGTTATGAAAGTTGCCATTAGCTATCAGGTAGTTACAGGTGTGCTCATGGTAGGAGGGGTGATGTTTGGTATGTTGAGTATGTATGCATTGATAGGGCTACTTTTTATATTTCTTACTGGGCATGGGCTTTCTAATCCCAATGCCTCAGCATTAACATTGGCACCTTTTTCCAAGAATGCAGGAAGTGCCAGTGCTTTGATGGGAGCCATCAGAATGGGGCTCGGAGGTCTGGTTACTGCTCTTGTAAGCGTGCTGCATAATGGAACAACTTTACCTATGGTGTTAGTAATGGCTCTATGTGCCGCCGGAGGCTTGATCATATTGCAGGTAGGAGATAGAAAGAAGCGAAGAATTAAACGTGAGAAGTTGTCTGATTCTTATAGTCAATGATTTGAGGGAGAAACTGTATTAGTACAATTAGTTTTTTAGCCTGTATGGTTTAATTACTTTTACAGTAAATTAATAAATAGCATATGTTTACCGGAATTATAGAGAGTTTGGGTATGGTGAAATCTATCCAGACAGAAGGGGAGAATAGACATTTTGAAATAGAAAGTTCTATATCTTCCGAATTAAAAATAGATCAAAGTGTGTCTCACAATGGGGTTTGTCTTACTGTGACTGACGTAGATGGAGATAGCCATTTTGTTACTGCCATCCATGAGACGATGACTAAAACTAGCCTTGGTGATTTAAAGGCCGGGAACCTTGTGAATTTGGAGCGCTGTATGATTAATAATGGGCGATTTGATGGACACATTGTACAAGGTCATGTCGATATGACTGGCGTGGTTAAAAGCATCAAAGAAGAGGGTGGAAGCTGGCTTTTTACCATAGAACATAATCTCTCCAAAGAGTACTTTACGGTAGAAAAAGGATCAATTACCATTAACGGAATTAGTTTGACCTGTTTCAACTCAAAAGACACGGAATTTAGCGTTGCTATTATTCCGTATACTTATGAGCATACTAATATGAAACATTTAGAGGTTGGGAGTTCTGTTAACCTTGAGTTTGATATAATCGGTAAATATGTTCAGAAGCTTCTCGCTAAGTCTGGACAGATTTAAATTTATTGTTATAAACGTAAGCGGCTAACAGGTAAAATAAATAGCCAGCAATTAGCCCTATAAGTCCACCCACTAAAATGTCCCCAGGGTAGTGTACTCCCAGATAAATTCTGCTGTATGCTACCACTAAGGCCCAAACGAAAATAGTCCAGATCCATTTGTATTCATTTCTGAATAGAAAATAGACAAAGGCAGCCAAAGAGAAGGCGTTTCCTGAGTGAGAAGAGGCAAAGCCATAGTGGCCTCCAGTGTATCCATTGATAATATACACCAGCCCTTCGAATTGGGGATCTCTGGAGGGCCTTGGTCTGGCAAAGTATGGCTTCATAAAACCTGAGCATATCTGATCAGCAGCTGCTATGGCCAAACCTAGGCCGATAAGCCAAATAATGGAGTGCCATTTGTATTTTTTAATAATGAACCCCGCAAGCACAGCGTAGAAGGGGAACCAAACATATTTATCAGATATCCAGAACATTACCTGATCTAGCCAGTCTCGGTGTAGTCCGTTTAGAAAAAAGAATATTTCCTGATCAAGCTTGATTAACCAATCTAACATAAAGCGTCTTTAAAGTTTAACGGTAGAGTTTATTTTTGATTTATCCAATCAATATTTTTCTTCAATAATTTGAGAGTCTCACTTTCTTTGCTACCCTCCTGAGGTTGAAAGTCATATACCCAATTAGCTTGCGGCGGTAAGCTCATAAGTATAGACTCTGTTCGGCCGTCAGTGTCAAGTCCAAATTTTGTTCCTTTATCCCAAACCAAATTAAACTCTACATAACGACCTCTGCGTAGCATTTGCCAGTTTTTTTCTAGCTCAGTAAAGGGCTTATTCCTGTTTTGGTTCATATAATGAACATAGATAGGAGCAAAGCTTTTACCTACTTCCTGAACAAAAGCAAAAAGGTCCTCTTTAGTGCCTTCACTTTCACCAAGCCTGTCGAAAAATATACCGCCAACACCTCTAGTTTCTTTTCTATGCTTTAAATAGAAATATTCGTCAGCCCAGGTTTTAAATCTAGGATAAAAATCACTGTTGTGGTGATCGCATGCTGATTTTATAGATTGATGGAAATAGAATGCTTCTTTTTTATCAATGTAGTGAGGGGTCAGATCTATACCGCCACCAAACCACCAAACTCCATTGCTCATTTCAAAGTATCGTACATTCATGTGTATGATAGGTACCCATGGATTACTTGGGTGCATGACAATAGAAACTCCTGTGGCGAAGAAATCACATTCTTCAAGTTCTAAGGCCTGAAGTATGTTTACCGGTGTAGTGCCTTCAACCGCAGAGAAGTTAACACCACCCTTTTCTAAAACATTACCTTCTGTGATTACTCTAGTTCTGCCTCCGCCGCCGCCGGGCCTTTCCCAGAGGTCTTCTTGGAACTGTGCCTTGCCATCAGTTTTTTCTAATGCACTACAGATTTCATCCTGTAATAGTTTAAACCACTCCGAAATGTCTGTTTTGGTAATACTCATAGGGCAAAACTATTAAATTCTATAATAGTACTCAGGATTTTTTTGACTTGATAATTGTAAAAAATACTAAAGAGGCCTATGTTCTTTGCGAATTTCGTAAATTAGAGATATAGCGAACAGTCGTTAGCTTGAGCAAATAAAAGAAAAACCTATGCCTTCAACCAAATCTTTAATGACTCAGGATAAGCCTATAATTAACAAAAAAGTTTTACTTAAAGCCTTCAAACTCATGTGTACTTCCAAAAGAATGGCAGAGACATATGATGAAAACCGAGAAGTGTGTGGTAAATATGTGCATAGTACTTCCAGAGGGCATGAAGCCATTCAGTTAGCGGTAGGCTTTCAGCTTACAGCGCATGATTATGCTTCATTATATTATAGGGATGAATCGATTCTTTTAGGAATAGGAATTCAGCCATATGAATTAATGTTACAACTATTGGCTAAGGCTGACGATCCATTTTCACAAGGAAGAACTTATTATTCGCATCCATCTTTAAAAAGGGAAGGTTTTCCTATTATTCCTCATCAAAGTTCGGCTACGGGTATGCAGGCGATTCCGGCTACGGGCATGGCTCAGGGTATCCAATACTTGGAGCAGGTAAAGGGAAGTGATGAAAATAAGCCTTTGGTTTTATGTTCTCTTGGCGATGGGGCAGTTACGGAAGGAGAAGTGGCTGAAGCATGGCAAATGGCAGTCTTGAAAAAGCTACCTATCGTTTATCTTGTTCAGGATAATGATTGGGGTATTTCAGCTACAGGCAAGGAAATGAGGAATATGGATGCTTATGATTATGCGTCGGGCTTTAAGCATATGGAGCGACTTAGAGTAGATGGAGCTGATTTTGTAAATTCATATTTAGGTATTCAAAAAGCATTTTCTTACGTAAGAGAAAGGCAGGGCCCCCTTTTAGTTCATGCCAAATGTCCTTTGCTAGGGCATCATACCTCCGGAGTTAGAAAAGAGTGGTATAGAGGAGATGAGGATTTAAAAAAACACGCAAAAAATGATCCTTTGCCTAAGCTGAAAGCTTATTTAGTTGATAACGGAATTTCTTTATCCGAACTGGACAGGATAGAGGAAGAAGCTAAGGAAGTGGTAGCTAACGACTATCAAAGAGCATTGCAAGCGGATGACCCAGATGTGAAAACATACAGTATGCATGAGTTTGCTCCAACGGAAATTACAAAGGAAAGTGGAGAGCGTATGCCAGAGAGGGCTGATAAAGTGGTAATGGTAGACGCTGCTTTACATGCTATAGAAGAAATTTTAAAGAGTCATCCGGAGGCTCTTTTTTATGGTCAGGATGTAGGGGGTACATTAGGAGGAGTTTTTAGAGAGGCAGCTACATTGGCCCAAAAATATGGTAGTCATAGAGTGTTTAATACGCCAATTCAAGAGGCATATATAATTGGATCTACAGCAGGTATGTCGGCGGTTGGTGCTAAGCCTATAGTGGAGGTGCAGTTCGCGGATTACATTTGGCCAGGGATTAATCAGCTCGTAGAGGAGCTTTCTAAGAGCTGTTATTTGTCGGCAGGTAAGTTTCCCATACAATCCTTAATAAGGGTGCCTATCGGAGCTTACGGAGGTGGAGGGCCTTATCATTCTGGCAGCATAGAGTCGGTACTGTTAAGTATAAGAGGAATAAAAGTAATATACCCTTCTAATGCTGCAGATATGAAAGGCTTGATGAAGGCCGCATTTTATGACCCTAACCCTGTGGTAATGCTGGAGCATAAGGGTCTTTACTGGTCTAAGGTGCCAGGTACCAAGGAGGCTAAAACAATAGAGCCTTCAGTAGATTATATCATACCTTTAGGAAAAGCCAGGCAGGAGTTATCAGGCGATGACAGCATTATAGGAAAAGTACCTAGCTGTGTTATTATTACCTATGGAATGGGTATTTACTGGGCCAAAGCAGCAGCAATTAAGTTTGAGGGAAGAGTTGAAATCTTAGATTTGCGCTCTTTAAATCCTATTGATTGGGATGCTATAGATACTGCGGTAAAAAAGCATAATAGGGCTTTTATTCTTACCGAAGAACCTCTCATGAATTCATTTGCAGAGTCTTTAGCTGGACGTATAGGTCATAGATGTTTCGAATTCCTAGATGCGCCCGTACAGCTATTAGGGGCTGCTAATTTACCCGCTATCCCTTTAAATGTAGAGCTAGAAAAGCAAATGCTGCCAAATGTTAGTAAAGTAGAGCAAGTTCTGGCGGAGCTTTTGGAATATTAGAATGGATACCCAATACCAATATTCAATACCACAGCTTCTGCGGCAGTAGGAGTGAATGGCTCATCATAATATCCACTAGAGGTAATAAAGCGCTTACCCTCTGGCCTTGCCGGGTCGTAGAGTTTCATACCTGCGTCTAGCCTTAATACCAGAAAAGAAAAGTCAAAGCGTAGACCCAAGCCGCCACCTACAGCTATTTCTTTGTAAAACCTGTCTAGTTTAAACTGTGATCCTGGTCTTGATGGATCTTTTTGAATCATCCAAATATTTCCAAAGTCAATAAATGCAGCGTAATCAATAAAACCTATTAGGTTTTTTCTAAGCTCTATACTTCCTTCTATTAACAATTCTCCTGGCTGTTCAAAGTTATAGGTAACCCGATTAGAAACGGAGTCTATCGATGAAAAGGACCCTGGTCCTAAACGTCTCGGTCGCCAAGCTCTGATGCCATTACTACCCCCTGCGAAAAAGTATTTTTCATAAGGCAATATCTGGTTGTCGCTGTAAGGCTTTGCTATCCCAGCATTGATTCTATAGGCGAGTGTTGTATTTTCATTAATAGGATTGATTTTACGTTTATCAATGCTAAGTTTGATGTATTTATAATACTCCAAACCTTGCCTTTCTATGGGCCCCGGATCTATAAAATTAAGGCTAGTACCACCACTTTCCAGGTAAATTCGAAAGAACGAAGAGTTCTCAAAGTTGATTCCGTAGCTATTATTATTCCATGTGGTGCTAAAGTTCATGCTACTTACAAAAGAAGGTCTAAATGTGTTTATTAGGCGGTTTCCTCTATCTGCGAGTACCAAAAGGGTATCTCTGAAACTTTGACTAAGGTCTGAGTTAATTATACTGATGTCGGTAGAGGTGAAGTTAAATAGCGTTTGCTTTTCAGATTGCCATGAATAAGAATTGGATATATTGATATTTTCCCTTACATATTCTGGTCTATCCGTATAAGTGTATCCAATAAGTAATCTGGTTTTAGGGTTAAGCCGGCCTAGTCTCTCCTTTGCTTTGGAGCTTAACGGCAATACGAACTGAGGAAAAGTTAAAGAGGCGTTTACCCCAGCTTCTACACTGGCATATACTTCCTGAATTTCTGTAGCGGGAGCTACACCTTCGATCCCAACTCTACCATTTAGCTCTAATATCTCCAACCCTTTGAATACGTTTCGCTTTTTGAAAGATAAATTGTAAAAAGGCCCAGGAAATCCTTGAGTAACATTTATTCCTACTTCATTGGTCCATTGGTATCTGCTCAATGGACTAGTGTAAATATTGGCAATTAACTTACCATCAGCAGAATCATAATTAATATTAATAAATCTGAAATGATCAAGGTTGGCCAGTTGCCTCTGTGTGGTAAAAGTATTGCTTTTGCTGTATACGCTGTCTTTTTTTACGAAAACCCGTCTATTCAGTATTTTGAAATTATAGAGGTTCTCATAAAAGCGATATGTGGTGCCATTGTAAGTTTCTGATTTTCTTAACGAGTCGGAAGGGGTCGTAGTGGTATTGGCATCCGTAGTGAAATTAACAGAATCCACGGTGAAAACTTTGTGTGTGCCTTTCTTAGGTTCGTTAATAACTGTTTCAATCGCTATTTTTTTATTTCCGCCATATGCTGTATCTACGTTAAACTCAACATACTGCCTACTAAAATCAAAATATCCATGATCTTTTAATAATTGATCAATCCATTCTCTTTCGCTACTAATTTTACTTTGATCATAATTATCCCCTATTTTTAATTTGCTATCAGCCTTATTCTTTTTGATCAATTGGATAATGTCCTCATCGGTAGATTCTAGCATTATTTTATCAATAGTGTATGGCTCTCCTTCATCAATAATATATTTTATGGAAACCTTGTCATTATAAAGCCTTAAAGTAGTGTCTACAGTGGCCTGAAAAAAACCTTTAGAATATAAATATAGCCTAAATCGGTCCATGGTAAGCCTGGATAGTGAAGAGTCATAAACAGCAATAGGCTCACCCCAACGCATCCAGATATTGCCTTCTTGAATGGTTTTGTTAATTCGCGCTATTTTTTTCTGCTTTTTTCGTTCGAGCTTTTTTACTTTTTTGGTTTTTTCTTTAGCCTGTGCTTGAGCAATTTTTCTATTCCATTTAATTCTAGTCTCATTTCTTTTGGCTTTATACTTATCGGCATCGTATCTTTTTTGACCGTAATAATAGAACCATACGTAAGGAGAGAAGGGGACTATTGGGAACTGTCGGTTCGGCTTTTGGGCATATAGCTGATTTAGATCTTCTTTATCTAGCTCGTTACTACTTTTTATTTTTTGTTTGTAGAGAAGTTTTTCATCAGGTTTAAGATATTTGGAGCCCAAACATCCTGACAGTAGAAATCCTGTTATGAATATAAAAATATAATGTGCCCTCAAACTTATTAGTAACTTATAGCTTATGATATCTAAAACAACTGCGAAGTTCATTAAATCCTTGCAATTAAAGAAATACAGAAAGGAAGAACAATCCTTTTTAGTAGAGGGGAAGAAAAGTGTTCAGGAAGTGTTGAGGTCCGATTTTGAGGTGACAATGCTTATAGTTACTAATGATTTCATTAAAGATAGTATTATTCCTAAAGATATTTATACAATCGAAGTAAGTGAGAAGGAGTTGGAGAAAGTAGGAGCTTTAAAATCTAATAATCAGGCACTAGCCGTGGTTAAAATGAAGGTCCAAGAAAGCTTTATAATTAATCCAGCAGAATATGTAATAGCTCTTGAGGATATCAACGATCCAGGTAATTTAGGAACTATAATAAGAATAGCTGATTGGTATGGCATATCTAAAGTGTTAGCTTCTCCAAATACGGCAGATTTTTATAATCCAAAAGTAATTTCTGCCTCTAAAGGATCTTTTACGCGTGTAGATATATGGTATATGGAGCTTGATGAAATATTGTCAAAGGCTGGTGTACCAGTATATGGAGCCATGTTAAGTGGAGAAAATGTACATCAGGTGAAATTTAGTGAAGGTGGGGTTTTATTAATGGGTAATGAGGCTCATGGTATTTCAGAGGAAATGGAGAAAATGGTAAGCTCAAAAATTACAATACCCGCTTATGGTGGAGCAGAGTCTTTGAATGTAGCTATGGCTACAGCCATTATTTGTGATAATGTAAAGAGGAGCCTTGCTGCCCCTCTTTAGCCTTTATCAGCCTAACCCACACATTTCTATTTCACAATGGCCAAATCCATAAGTTTGCTGGCCATTTTTACACCCGTCTTTCCTACTACTTCACGATTAACCTCAAACATTAATTTGCCTTCTTTATTGATTAAGTTAATCGCACTATCTTTCTCCCCTTCCTGCTCTGTAATGACCAGCAAATTTGTAATGTCTAACTGTCGGATTTCATTAACACTTAATTCTCCTCCTTTAGTGACAAATAGAATATTACAATCTTCAATTTCTGAGACGTCAGTATAGTTTTTAATTATAATTTTTTTACCCGATGATCGTGACGATGCTAAAGCAGATAAGGTCTTATACATTTCATCATTATTAGATATTATTCCTAATACTATACTTTCAGTAGGGGTAGACCATTGTAGGTATTTTGTGATGGATAGAATGAACTGACTTTTCGTTTTTTGATCATCATCTATATAATGTATTTCAGGAAAAGCATGTGTTCCTATAGGTGGAGTGAATAAATAAAAAGTGAGAATAAAAAAGAGGGCTTTTGATTTCATGATTTCTTGCTTTTAAAATTTTATATTTCAAATATCGCAAGCAGCACGAACGAACTTATAGGGGATTATTCTGAAAATGTTAATTATTTCAACTCTCTGGTTTTTAGTGAATTAGTGTTGGGAAGTTTTGTGTGGGAAGTTGTTTAAAATGCAAAATTTAGAATGTTAAGGGGCTCACTGAAATTTGGTACAGGAAAACCCCTAAAATTTAATCAGCAAGTTCTCTTAAATCCACAGGTATCACTCTTGATACGCCCTGTTCTATCATGGTAATTCCATAGATTACATCAGTACTGGCCATAGTCCTTTTGTTGTGAGTAACTATTATAAATTGAGATTCTTTGGAGAACGTCTTGATAATATTATTGAACTTATCAATATTGGCATCGTCTAAAGGAGCATCTACTTCATCAAAAATACAGAATGGCGCAGGTTTTAAAAGGTAGATGGAGAATAGCAGGGAGGTGGCCGTAAGGGTTTTTTCACCTCCAGAGAGCTGGTTAATCGTAAGCGGTCTTTTACCTTTTGGTTTAGCTATAATTTCGATGCTAGACTCCAGAGGGTTGTCTGGGTCACTGAGCTTAAGATCACAGTCATCTTCTTCAGTGAAGAGGCTTCTAAATACCTTAACAAAGTTTTCTTTGATTTTTTCATAGGCATCTATAAAAGTTTCTTTGGCTACGGTATCTATTTCACTAATCGTCGTTAAGAGGGAGTCTTTAGCATTAAAAAGGTCTTCACGCTGACTGGTGATGAAATCATTTCTTTCTTTAATTTCCTGGTATGCCTCCATTGCCATAGGGTTAATTGGTCCCATACGATCGAGTCGGTCTTTTATTTTATTTACTTTATCTCGTAAATCTTCTTCACTGACTTCTGTAGGCTCTTCAGAATCATCATCCATTATTTCGTCTACTTTAATGCTGAATTCTACAGAAAGCCTTTCCTTTACAGAGTTTAGTTCAAGCTTGGTTTCATTAAGCTTATTCTGAAGCTCCATGAGTACAGTATCTATATTTTCCTTGCTCCTTTGAACTTCTCTAACTGATTTATCTACCTCATCGATTTGCCCTCTGACATTGTAGTATTCTCTTTCAGCTTCATTTACGCCAGCTTCTATGCTTTCTTTCTCCTCATACATAGATACTAGTTCGTCATCATTAGTTTCTGCTTTATCTAGCAGCTGCCTTATTTCAGATTCATTTTCCTTTAGTTCAACCTGATTTTTTTCTATTCGGCCTTTGCTGTTTTCAAAAGTATCTGTTTTGTATTCAATTTCTTGTTCTAGGCTCCTTACTCTATTTTCTTGCTGGTGGAAAGAAATATTTTGCTCATTGAAGGCAGATGATTTTTCAGTTAGAATTTCATTTTCCTCTTGAAGTTCTAACGATAGCTCATTTAACTTTACTTCTTTTTCAAGTTGAGATTTCTCTTCATTTTCAGCTCGTGGTTTGTCTTCTGCTATTTGCTCAGTAAGCTCCTCAATTTTTTCAAGGATATCCTCTTTCCGCATATCAGCATCAGAGAGCATTTTGCTAAACTGTTCTTGCTTAGTTTTTATAGAGATATACTCTTCATTGATGAGCTTTATTTCTTCTCTAAGCTCTTCAATGTCAGTCTTTCGGGTACTTAGCTTAAACTGTTCAAGGTCTTTTTGCTTGTCCTTGAGGCTTTGCTGCACATTATCCAGTCTATGACTAAGTTCTTTTATTTCTTTATCTAATTTTTCAAGGTTTTTTGCTCTACCAATCTTTTTTCCTTCAAATAAACCTACAGAACCTCCAGATATACTAAACCTTCTGCGAGTGACTTTCCCACTTTGAGTAATGAAGATATTTTCATCATTCTTCGGGATACTTTTATAATCACCTTCTAAAATATATACCCTATCTAAAATATGACTCATTAGCTTTCTGTACTTACTATCATATTCCATGATATTAGTGGCAGGAAAGGCATTGTCGTAAAGGGTAGTATTAGAAGGTGTGAAATTTTCAAATGACTCCAATATGAAAAAGTGAGCTTTACCTCTGGCTGCTTCGCTTAATATATTGATAGCTTCATAAGCATCTTCTTCTTTCTCTACTATATAATAATTAAGGTAAGGCTCCAGGTAATTCTCTATCGTTACACGATATTTATCATCACAAGTAAGAATGTCTGATAGGAGAGGTGCATTTTTATTCCAATCCGCTTTTTTCTTTAAAAATTTTATGGCTTCAGGAAAACCTTCTAAGCTTTCCACTAGAGATTTTGTCAGATTATATTCATTCTGTTTGGCATCCAGCTTACGATTGGTTTGAGTGACTTCCTCTCTAATTACTTCTATGGTTTTTTCAGTAGACTCAATTCTACTTTGAAGATCAGTTTCTTCAGTCTGTAATTTTTGAAGTTGGTTATTCTTTACACTTAATTGTTCTGACAAAGCAGATACCTTTTGATCGAATTCAACCAAACTGGCACTTTGCTGATTGGTGTCGCTGGCGGTTTTTTCAAGTTCTTGCTTTAATGAGCTGAGTTGAAGTTCTTTAATCTCAACTGATTTTTTCAGTTGGTACATTTCTTCTTGCTTGCTCTTTTGAGATTTTCTAAGAGTATCTACTTCTTGCTGTATTTGAGTGGTTTTTCTTTTTTGAATTTCATACTCTTCTTTTAATCCTCCAAGTTTAGCCTCTATCTCAGCTAAGATCTTCTGCGCTGCATTTTTTTCCTGAGTAAGACTTTCAAGACTGAATTTTGCTCTCTCATTGCTTTTACGATCTTGCTCTATCTGATCCTTAAGTGAATCAGATTTGTCATTTAGGAAGCGAAGTCGCTCATTCTTAATCTTTTTTTCGCTCTCATACTGCCTTATTTTATTCACGTGCTCATTAAGGGCTTTTTGTCTTGATGAAAGTGCTTTTTCTTTAAGAATCATGTCAGCTTTAGCTTTCTCTAAGCTGGCTTCTTTTTCGCTTACTTGCTTGTTAAGGCTTATTTTTTTATCATTTTCGGCCTCTATCCTTTTTCCTAAATTCTTATAGTTCTCACTAAACTTATTAATAGTAAGGCGAGCAAGCAAAATGCTTAATGACTTATATTCTTCTTTTAGTTGGTAGTATTTCTCAGTCTGTTTGGCCTGCTTTTCTAAAGACTTCATGTTCTTTTCTATTTCGAAAAGTAGGTCTTCCACTCTTTCCAGGTCCGCGTCAGTATCTTGAAGCTTTTTTAAGGTTTCTTTCTTTCGTTTCTTAAATTTAGATATCCCTGCAGCTTCTTCAAAAAGTCCTCTTCTCGAGTGGTCTTTGTCGTTAAGAATATCATCCACCATTTTTAATTCTATGATGGCATAACTATTAGAAGCGATACCAGTATCAAGAAAAAGGTTAGTGATGTCTTTAAGCCTACAGGTTACGCCATTTAGAAGATACTCGCTTTCACCAGACCTATAATATCGTCTTGTAATAGAAACCTGGGAATATTCTGTGGGGAGTAAATTTTTAGTATTATTAAATGTGAGCGATACTTCTGCTAATTGGGTAGGTTTCCTTTTCTTTGTTCCGTTAAAAATAACATTCTCCATTTTCTCAGATCGCAAAGTACGGCTACTCTGCTCTCCCAGTACCCAACGGATAGAGTCTACAATATTTGATTTACCACAACCATTAGGTCCTACAATTCCTGTAATCCCCTCATCAAAGTTAATAGTTACTTTGTCGCCAAAACTTTTAAAGCCTTTGATCTCCAGTTTGGAAAGTTGCATGTATCTCTATTTTAAATACTTATAGGTGTTGCCCTATTTTGTTTAGTCATAATTAGGGTCAAAGACAGCAAATTTAAAATTAAATATTATAAATTTGTTAACACTATGGATAAGGAAATACTTATTTACATCGTTTTTGTTGCTATTGCTATTATAAGTAGGGTTTTAAAGTCTGCAAAAAAAAAGCAGTCATCTCAAGCACCTAAACGAACCGCCAATAGAACTTCTTCTCAAAACGTAGAAAAGACCAAAACCTTTGAAGAACTATTAAGAGAGTTTACTGGTGAAGCTAATTCTTCAGAACCATCTTCAAGAGAATTGCCCGAATTAGAAATTGATGAGTTTGATCATGAAGAGGAAGAAAGAGTAGAAGAAACATATAGAAAATCCATAAATGCAGCGAAGGATCTGAAAACACTTGATGAGCAGGTTGACCTTGAAGATATTCCTACCAAATCACAATACTTTAGTGAGTACGATCAGAAAGAGGAAAACTCCGTTGCTAGTGAAATTTTACAAAGTTTAAAAGACCCTAATGGTGCTCGTAAAGCTGTCATCTTGAGCGAGATTCTCAATAGAAAATACTAATTATCGATTATAAAGTATAAAACACATCAATGAACTCAGTTTCTTGCAACGGAAATTGAGCTTTTTTATTATATATTACTGAGGCTTTAATTATATTGTCCTGTGACTATAATTTTTTATAAAGTGATGTTTCTGAATATCATCATTGTTCAAATATTGTTGTAGCGCTGGTTACATTATTTTTTATATGTATATATATATGTATTGACAACTTTTGAGATCTCCTTAAATGAATAATATTATTAGATATTCCTTAGTAATACTCCTATTAATGGGGCCTGTATTTAGTTTTTCTTTTACAGAAATTGCTGATTGCGATAATTTCAAGGTTGAAGTGGAAGTCGAGAAAAAATCTGTTGAGTTTAAGGTTTCAAGCACTGCAGGGAAGATCTCTTATTTTATATATGATAAGAATAGTAAGCCTGTTTCAGAAGGGAAATCGAAAATCCAAAATTTGTCAGTCGGTGATTATAAGTATTTTATATACTCTGATAAAGGGTGTTGGAAGAGGGGAGAATTCAAAATTAAATGAGATTAAGGATGAGGTATTTTTTTTTAGTCTTACTGTTACTTTTTAGTGCTAGTTACGCTAGTGCTCAAAATAACACTTTTACTAATGGAGATTTAGAAGTAGAAGTATTTGTTTCCAACCCTTGCGATGGATTAAACAACGGCTATATTACATTTACGGTGCTTGCGGCTGATGGTCCAAGCGCGGATTTGTTATTCATTTTTGGTCCAGTAATTTTAGGCACAACTCAGACCATTGCTGTGGGAGATTCATTTACCTTTGATAATTCGGGCGCGGGGTTGCCTAGTGGAAATTATCGCTTTGCATTGCAAGATGCTTCGAATCAAATTGATGAATTGGGGGTTGGTAGTGGAGTATTTTTGGTTAAGCTTTCACCAATAACTATAAATGTAGACTCAAAGTCTGATAATAATTCATGTATTAGCCCTAATGGGCAAATTGATTTTTCAATTAGTGGAGGATCCAGAGATTTAGGCGCTGGAAACGGCCTATTCGATGTTGTAGTAACTTCTTCTACTGGTTATTCTAATACGCTCACCGTTGATGGCGAATCCTTAGTTTCTTTATCTGGTCTTTCAGGTGGATCATATACGATAAATGTTGATGATTCTTACTCATCATGCTCAGGAGCATCATCAGGTATTGAGTTAACTGATCCTTCATCAAACATATATAATATAACAACACTTTCCCCATTAGAAGTGTGTATTGGAGATGATGTTACCATTGATTTAGATGGAAGTGAGACACCTCCAGCTCCTGAAACAGTAGAATATACTGTAAATGTAAATGGTTCACCAGTAGCAAGTTCTACTGTTACCGGTACAGGGGGGGCAATTTCATTAACTATTCCTTCAGGAAGCTTTAGTGATGGAGATGTTCTGACAGTACAGGCTCAAAATAATAACTGCCCTATAGTAGAGATGAATGGCAGTGTCACAGTGGATGTAGTTGATTTGGTTATTACTCCTGTGGTTGATAATAATGAACGTTGTTTATTACCTTATGATGGAAGCATTCAGGTAACAGTAACTGGAGGAGTAGGGCCTTATAGTTATGCTTGGAGTGGTCCAAATGGCTTTGCCTCAACTGATCAAAATATATCAGTACTCGAGCCAGGTGCTTATCAGCTTGAAGTTACAGATAATGGGTCAGGTTGTATTGAAACAACCACTATTGAAGTGATAGATGATGCTGTTGATCCCACAATAAACAGTGTAGTAGAAAATAATACAAATTGCGTTACTCCATATAATGGTGAGATCAACCTCACGGTTACAGCCGGCAGCGGCGACTATAGCTATTCATGGACAGGTCCAGGTACTTT
>NZ_JAESIY010000014.1 GCF_016757215.1 Fulvivirga sediminis | reverse complement strand
GCGCTGATAGTTCTATTTTACTATATTTATAGAAAATTAGAGCTATCAGGCTCTACTCTACTCTGGAATTAGAGCAACGCAGAAAATGATCACCAAAGAAATAGAATTCTCAAAACTACGTCATGCATACACAACCATTAAGAAATTTCTGGAAGATTCTTCAGGGGTTGAAGTAAACTCGGTGAACCAGCGAATAGCTGAAGACCTTGGACTTTTTGGTGATGACAACTACTTTCTGCTTGAACAATTTGTTGAGAAGTTCGAACTAGAACATGAGGGATTGGAATACGAAAGATATTTCTATTCCGAGGCTGAACTGTTTGACTCTAAAGCCGCACTCTTCAACCTTTTTACTCTCTCCGTTTGGCTTCCCATGAAGACTATCGAACTGCTAACTCTAAACAAGTTCAAACTGAATAAACCGAGTTTCTATAAACCCGAACATCCTGTGAACGATATGACTTTTAAGGACATGCTAACGTGGTATTTGGAAGGAACCTATGCAACATCTGAACACGTACAATATCGCATAAAATCCACATAACAGACTGTATGAGGCATATGCTTACGTGCTTTCTACAAACGGCATCAGGACTCGACCGTGAGTCAGCCGTCGAGAAAGATTTGTGCTATTTGGAATCTTCAGTTCGCGGGATTTTGTGACTTTTGGAACGCAGTGCTTTCTACAAACTTTGGAAGCACCGGAAGACTTCACTGCTTTAGTATTGTCCACAAAGTGAGAGCACACCCCCGTTGCCACAATGCTCGGCATGGTGGTATGCTTACGCCAGCTCTGTTGCATAGGAAGCAAACTGTTATTGCTCTCACAAAATGCCGCCATTCATTTTTAACATTAAGTTAGATTAACTACATAAAGGAAATAAGGGGAATGTGTTTCTCTTAGATGGAGGTTTGAATTCACGATTACAACTGAAAAATAGATTTGGGTGTCTAATGAATATGAAAGCCACATCTTACATAATTTTAGCGATTATCTGCTCAACATTTGCCTGTAACTCTGATGATAGTTTATCTACATCTGAACTTGAGAACAGGATTGAGCGGCTCCAAAATGAAATTAACAAAACAATAGACTTGTCAACTGGAAAAACCTCTAAAGACTGTAGGATAAAATACATTCCTGGAGGGAATGGATGTGGCCCAATTTATGTTTATGGAATATTGGGAATTGACACGTTGGAACTTAAGAGTCTCTTCGACCAACTCAGCGGCACCCAAGCGGAGTTGTATAATCTGGAAGGTGGCCCTGTTTGTGATCTAGCATTCCCAACTAAGGATTCACTTATAAATGGAACTTGTAGAGCATGTTTTGAAAAAGAAGGAAATTATGAATGTTTTTAAAGAATGCTAACAAGCCCCCTGTTGCCGCCATGCTTGGCATGGTGNTTAAAGAATGCTAACAAGCCCCCTGTTGCCGCCATGCTTGGCATGGTGGCATGATTACCCCAGCTTCGTTGCATAGTATGGTCTGGATATTCGCATAAAACTTTAAAAGTTGGCTATTTCGGTCTGACTATGGCAGTCTTAATTATTTATAAAAACGTTAGTCAGAATTCCACATTTTTAGGCTCAAAAAAAGGCCAGAGTGATAACATAAGAATTTAGTTAATATAGTAAATTTATAAAGTCGGATCAAAGCTCGATTAATTAAATGGCGTTTAAGGTGCAAGTCATCAACCCCATCAGAGTTCTGGAGATAGGGACATTGTGAAAGACCATTTGGCGGAGCTATAAGCTACCCCGTATACAATATTTTAATTATCCCAAAGACTGTCCCCGTTCCGACCTTTCAATTTAGCGGCTGTTACCTCCCAAAATATGGGTAAGAGAATTTTTTGCTTTTAACTAAATAACAAGCCAAATTGAGTGGTTTTGCTATGTACAATTAAAAAATGAAATTGATAATGAATTTTTTAGAAAATAAAACAGAATTAAAAAACTTGCTCAAAAAATTGGATGGGAAAGAAAAACCTGAATTTGGTTTAATGACTCCACAACATATGATTGAACATTTGGCTCTATCAGTAAAGTTTTCAAATGGAAAATCACCTCAAAAACTGGTATTGCAAACTGAAATGGCTGAAAAAATTAAATTATATATCACTCAAACTGAAAATGAAATGAAACCGGGGTTCAAAACACCGATTCTCCCAACAGATAAGTTACTGGATCTAAATTTTGAAAATATTGAAGAGGCGATTAACAACTTATTTACTGAAATTAAAGACTTTGAGCAGTTTAAGAAAAAATACCCTAACGCAAAACCCATCAACCCAGTTATGGGAGAAATGCAATGGGGTGATTGGGCAATTTTTCATAACAAACATATAAGACACCATTTAAAGCAATTTAAATTGATTGAATAAAAACTGAACAGAATGATGGGTATTCATTATGTGGGTTGAAGTGATAAAATGAAATTATAACCAGCTCGATAATAATTATATTACGATTTTAACCTTCAAAGGCGTTACTTTAATTTAAAAATCATATAAAATACTATTTTTTTAGCCCCCGTTGCCGCCATGCTCAGCATGGTGGTCTGCCTCCCACAGCTCTGTTGCACAGGCTGTCCTAGCTATGCATCAAACTGTTAAAAGTCTCACAAAACGCCGCCATTCATTTTTAAGATTAAATTAGTTAGATTGACCCCATAAAAGAAATAAAGGGATAAGTTTCCGTTACACGGATGTTAGTATTTATTAGCTACATTATGATCGTCTACATATTTGGAAATGGAAATATAAAGTACTCAGACTTTGAAGAGTTTTATCTAAAATTAATTAAAAGACTAGCTAATGAAAATGTTCAGTTCATTGTCTGTGATTTTCGAGGGGTAGATACCTTAATCATGGAATACCTAAAGTGTGAAACGGAAAAGGTTACTATTATTCATATAGGAGAAAAACTAAGGTACTTACCGGATAAGTACAAAACTAAAGTAAGTCAATGGAAAATTAAAGGAGGGTTTGAAGACGATAAATCAAGAGATAATTATGCAATCAATATTTGTACCCATTTTATAGCAAAAGACTTCAATTCGAATAAAAATAGAATAAGTGGGACTCAAAAAAATATTGAGCTCTGTCAATCTTTGAATAAGATTAAAATTGATGAATGAATTACTAAAAAAAGTAAGGGAGAATCCATTGAATAAAAAGCTTCTTTCCTTTCTAAAAATTGATTTTAGCAACAATTGGCTGCATTTTAGAAACTGGAAATTATCAAGAAGCGGATTTGACGAAGGAGGAGTAGCTCTATTCGATGAGTTCGGGGTGAACATTCCTATTGAATGCAAATACTCGCTTGATATTCATAACGTTTTAATAATTCCAAATACAGGTGAAATCTTCGCTTTTCATACGGGTAGATATTCTTTGTTTTTAAAATGTGATTTTGAATTTTTTGGTCTAACGAACTCTGATAAATACCGAAAAGGATTTACGTTCGACAGTATAAGAGATATAACAGAATTAGGTGAGAACTGGGCTTTTATGGATAATTTCTCAGAAACCGAAAGTGAAACATTATATAGAACCTATGAAGTATTAAAAAACACGAAATGCTAAAAAGTTTTATTATGTCATAGCTAGTTTGCATGTTATCGTAGCTTCGGCACTATTCGGAGACCCCGTTGCCACCATCATCGGCTTGGCCGCTAGCCAAATCCTTGGGATTTATTAAAAAAGAGAAACAGAGATATATAAGAAGTTGTGTGCAAATGTTGAATTGATCTATAGTATAGTTACAAGCTTAGAGTTTGGATGAGCCTCATGATTAGTAATCTGATTGTTGAACTAAAAAATTTGAAGCCTATGAATGTTATAAAAACCATTATTGTCGGAGTGGGTGCTTTTGTGTGGGGCTACAGCAATATGACTTGTAGAATATAATATAAAGAGACAACACATCAAGACAAAAGTGATGGGGGTTCAATTCTCCCTCCCCACTCTCTGATATTGACATAAGAACTAATAATATGAGTTTAGATTTAAATGTTTTTGTAAAACAAGTTGATGATTCAATTATTCCAAAATGGATAGAGCGTATGAATCAGTTTGATATGGAATGCGAAATTCACCCAGACTTTTCATTTGCTGATCACACCGGATTTTTACCTTTTAGAATAAAGTTTAAAAATACTGAAAACGAAGAATTCAAAGACAAAGAATTTGTATCGGGATTTGAGTTCTATATGGAGGAATTCAATTTACAAAAAGAGCTTGACTTGATTCAACCTAAAAAGACATTGATTCAAAGAATACTTAATAAACCTACAGAAAGGGTTGAATATGTAAATACTGAGATAGACTCAAAACTTGCAGATTGTAAATTGGTTTTGACCTTTTATTGGGGGGCACAAAATTCGCTTGAACTTAGAATGTCTTCGCTTTCTTCAGCAATCATATCAGAATTGACTGATGGGGTTTGCTGTTATCCTGCCGATGACATTTGGTATGACAACAAAACAATTGTTGAAGATGCTTATAAAGAGCTAAAGCAATACGAAAACTCATTACAACCAAATGACTGGAAAATGAATGAATTTGAAGGTTGGAATGATTGAAAACAACGAAATCCCAACACTCTGTATAAGTAATAGCCCCCTGTTGCCGCCATGCTTGGCATGGTGGTGTGATTATCACCACAGCTCTTTTGCATAGTGTGGCCTAAGCGCTATTTGCATCAAACTGTTAAAAGTCTCACAAAACGCAGCTATTCATTTTTAAGATTTAATTAGTTAGATTGACCCTGTAAAAGAAATAGGGGAATGTGTTTCCGTTATGCGGATGTTGTGCTTAATCCCCCAGATCTGGGCTACAAAATCTTGAAAAAATAAGATCTTGTAGCTTTGTGAATTGAATCTGAACCAAATGCTAAGACTAAAGCTGTAAAATAAAGAGCCAGAATTGAGAGATCAGGTATTATTTGAGTAAAAAAATACACTTTAATAAACGCTTGAATGTATATAATAAAATGAAAATTGACTTTACTAAACTCCAAAAGGCTTTCATTATTAAAATCAAGGAAGATGAAAATCTAACTTTAAGGGGGCAAGATGTTTCATTTGAAATCAATCCCAACTATGAGTTTGAACAACATAATTTAACGATCAGAATTAAAGTTTTTGGAGAGGAATTTAGTGTAGGATATCCAAAAGAAAATACCTCAATAGATGAATTAATATTGGATTTTTACTCTAGACTTCATGACTGTAATACTGATAATGCAAGACATCACATAATTGGATTAAAAATTCTACAACTACAAAATCGATTTTCAGAAGAGATAATCTCTTTAAGAGAGAAGCTCATTAGAAAGTACCAAGATTTGAAACCTGAAGAAATAGTCATTGATTTTAGCGATTTGCCTCTAAGTGAAAATGACTTAAGTGGATTTCCTAAGTTTGGAATTTTCATTGTTATTAAAGGAAAGCAAGTATTAATGAGAGAAATAGGTTTTGATGAATTTAATTATAAGTTGGATGATGAACTTGAAACAAAAATCACAGAAAGACTAAAAAACTAAGCACAACAATCTGAATGTTGCTATAGCGTCGTTAGTGATCTAGTTTCTGAGGTAGCAAACTTGTTATCCCCTCAAAAAATCATATTTTTCGAGCAGGTTGAAAAGAATTTGGCTCTCAAGCCTATGATTTTTGACTATTTAGATTTTTAAAGCCTGTAGAAGTAGAGTGTCGCTACATCACATACATGGGACGTTACGCCCTATAAAATAATGAATTACATAATATTTGATCGAGAGGCAACGTGCTGGAAAAATAAAACTGATAGAAAAAGGGAGGTGATTGAAATTGGTGCAGTCAAGATCAGCGAACAAGCTAAAATGATCGATCAATTTAATGCGTTTGTGAAACCGGCCATACATCCCATCTTATCAGATTTTTGTCAAGAATTGACTACTATTCAGCAGTCAGATATTGATCAGGCTGATCATTTCCCGGAGGCTTTACATCGATTTAAAAATTGGATCAATCTCAATGAAAAATACATATTATGTAGTTGGGGCTTCTACGATAAAAAACAACTTGAACAGGATTGTGATTTGCATCAATTAGATAAAAGATGGCTTGCCAATCACATCAGCCTTAAGCATCAACATGCCACTGTTAATAAGCTAAAAAGAGCAATGGGACTAGCGAATGCTCATAAGAATGAAAATCTAAATTTGGAGGTGATGCATCATCGCGGAATCGATGACGCGAAGAACATCAGTAAGATTTTCTTGAAGTATTTTGATCGATGGAAGTTTTAAACCCCAATTCAATCAAAAATATATTACGATTTTGACCTTCGATGGCATTGGTAATAGCTTTAGTGCGCCATTTTTAATAGATTACTTGCATTAGTGGGGGAGGCCTTACAAATGCCTGAAACATGAGGTCGTAATAAAATTGCTACCAAGCTGTATTTTGTGATTCTTTATATGGATGTTATGAATAATAAATAAAATGGGAGATTGGAGAACGTTGCATCTTTTTGATTCAAACCGGTATAAAGAAGAAGTTGTACCTGCTATAAAAGATATCCGTAATTACTTATCTAATTTTTTAACCGAAAGTCGATTAAAATGGTTGAATGGTTTTGGAAGTGATAAGGATGAAATAATACATCAGACTATTCAGTTTATTTCAGAATTGAATTTAGATTTAAGCATTCATCCGAAATTAAAAGAGATCCAGAAACAAAAGTTAAACGAACCGTACAAAGACTATATCAAACGAAGTACAAGCGGGTTGGATGATTTTCGTAAATCCAAACTAAATGCCATTGAGTTTTTTGAGTTTTTGCTTAGTGAAACTATTTTTTCTACCGTCTCGAACTTTAATCCTTATTTTGTATTAGGAAAGAGAATATTTGAGTCTTGCATAGAAACGAAAAAAAATACGATTGCTGAAGAATTAACAAATAAGATTGTTTCCCATGAAATTGGATCAATACTTGACCTTGTAGATGGAGGGATAATTAATTGGCTGGATAGTAATGAGGTCAAAATGTTACATCTTGACTTAGATAATATCATGTCCTCAGATAATGAAAGTGAAGGATATGTCTATGAATTCAAGATTTTCATAAAGTGGGCTTATGAAAATAATCTAGGTTTAATCTCATTGAGGAACCCTTCAGAAACATATTTAAGTCAACTGCAAAAAGTTGAAAGAGATAAATTCGTCTTCGATAAATCGAATAATTTCAAAAGTATAATAATTAATAAATCAGTTCATAATGGTTAATGTAAAATACATTTTACACTGAATTTTATGTGGCATGAGTATTATGCAAATAGAACGGATGTTACCTATTTTCAAATGAAAGAACTTACATTCATCTTGACTATCTCATTTCTTCTAACCACCAATCAAATTTTGGGTGTTTGCGCGTCTGACGAGCTTCATTTAAAGAAGAAATGAAGAATTCAGATGCGCAAGGTTATTTCCATACAACTTGTGTCACTAGTTGACTCGATTGCGATCCAACTGTGTGGAAAAGACTATGTCATTTACAGAAGTAAGGATACCTACTTTGGGCAGGTGAACAATGATTTGCCATTTCAGCTAAGATGTCAATTCACCCTATCAGAGGCACTATAGGTTTCCCTGTATTTTTTCAATAAAAGATCACCCCTAAAATTCAATATCACTGAAATCAGTGATTTTATTTCCTTTAAATGTGCTCAGTTTTGTGACCATACTTTTAATAAACACAAGGGTCTATGAAATTAGAGTTTAGCGAAACCTTTCAACAAGAATTACCAAGCAAGTATCTTAAATTTCTTGATGAGCACCCCGAAGGCACCCAAATTAGAAATAAAGGGCGCTATGATGCGCGTATCTGGAATATGATGGGTAAAGAAGAGTTATTAAAACGTTGGACTATGGACGGAGTGGGGGAAGCCGCTAATTATGAATGTTTAAAGCTTTACGCACAAGTTCAAGCAGAAACTACCGAAGATGTGTATGCACATTCAGCACATTTTGGCAGGGTTAAGCTAGATCGGGTAGCCAAGGGTTTTGTGATAGCGCACGAAAATGGAGACTATCTCTACCTGGATCCGGAATGTAGTTTTTCGTTATGGGCCTATTACCACGATGGGGGAGGAATAACTAAAGTTTCAGGTTCCTTTGATAAATTCTTAAAAGAGAAAAAGCCTTTATAAAGTATTATAAATTAACTAATTATGGCAAATTTACGTCTCTCTTCAACTGGTTTTGAAATCAATAATACATCCATTTCATTCCCCGTTTCTTTAACGGTCTTAGAAAGTGTACTAGGTGAAAATCCTCGTTTCTTTAAGGGTAAAAATGGTGGTGTTTACACGTGGGATGAACTCGGTATAGTAGGTTATTCTAAAGAAAAAAATGTCATTTATGCTATAAGTGCCAGTTTTGAGAAAGAAGATTATCGATTTAGTCCTTCTCAAACTTTTTCCGGCACTTTTTATATTGAAGATGAGGATATTATCAATTACTATCATCAAAACCCAGGAAAACGGGTAAAAGTGTTTGAGGGAGACACTACGGGCGCTGTAGTGGTAAATGGCGTAAGCGCCTGGTTTGATATTGAAGAAGAGAGTGTCAAAGCCATTGAAGTCAGTGAGTACAAGCCTTACGACCGAGCAGCAGGTATTCCTAAAGATAAATATGTGATTACTACACCCGATGAAGAGCTGATCTCCTTTACCGATTTTGGCTTTAAACTCGCGGTGATAGAAGAGTTGATGTATACCCAAGGTCTGTTAACTCCTCAATTTGATGTACATGAATTTGCGAAATGGTATACCAAGAGGGAGATTGATATAGATGAAGAAGGCTACGAACCTATTGCAGAAGTGACGCAGTATTTCAAAGATTTTCCTGTACCTAAACGCCTGGCGCCGAAACTAACGGAGATCTATCAAGATGGCGGTAATGATGTTTACATGAATTTAGTCCCCTTTGCTGGTGGTGATGAGGACTACTGGGATATAGAAAGTGTAGAAGATGCTAAGCTCTTTCCCAACTTAAAAAAAGTAACCTTATGTTATGCCAAAGAGCACATAGTGGATGATTTTGAAAAATTAGGCATAGAAGCAGAGTGGCTTTGACGAAAAATGCAATTTGTATCAAAGGAAAGCGAATATCAAATCTCCGGTGCTACTATCTATCAATACTCATATCGGAGCTTAATAAAAAATAGAGACACAGCACCTTATGTTGCTGTGGTTAATGGAGTCAAAAACAAAATATGATTTTTAAATAAGATGAAAGAAATATCTAAACTACAGGAAGAGTGGAACAGATTGGGAAGTAGTTATGCTACCGAGATCAATGAGATGGTTGAGTACGGAGAAAAAAATGGTTGGGATAATTGGAAAGGGAAAGAACCCGAAGACAGAAGAGAGCATTTAACAGATGAGGTCATTGAGCTATTAAGAGAAGCTAATAAAAATGACTCCACCGAAGAATTCAGGAACAACTTTCCTCCGGCACATGCCCCTTTAATAAAGCTATTTCAATCAAAAGGCCAGAGTATAGAGCAACTTCAATTCATTGAAGATGATAAAATCATTTTTTTAACTGGCACAGCCTATGACAAACGTCAAGCATACTTACTGAATGGTAAAGAAGTAGTTGAACTTGATGCATCAATTGATGCAATTGGCAAATCCAAGAGAAACAATGTTTTTGCTATAGCCTCCAACCATAAAATAGTAACTACACAAGGATGGCAAGGAAGCATTATTCAAACATTCGAATTATCCCAAACAAAAGGATTGGCAATTACGGACCTCATTCCTTTTAATGACGGGCGTAAAATTCTATTAACCACTTCTGAGGGAATTTATATCCTATCGGCTAGCGAAGAAAAAATGATTCATCCCGTTCCAGATTTAGAGGATGATGAGTGGACTCCTTATATCGATATGGAAAATGCCACCCTCTCGAACACTAATGAATACATTGTGGTAGGGGATCAATGTGACGACCACAGAATATTGAATCAGGACGGAGAGCAAATAGGTGAAGTAGGCCCACAATCTTCTTACCCACATTTTTGTCTTTTCTCAGCTGACGACAAACAGCTAATTACTAACTCTTGTCATTTTTACAACGGGATCACCATCGGAGTTTCAACCCAAAACATAAATGGCTTAAAAATAGAAGCTTATGAGGAAAGTGAGGACTACCAGATTATTGATGATGGTATGCGTGTGTATGTAGGGCTTACTACAAAGGATTTATATATTTTAGGAGATGCCTATGGATATATCAAAGCTTTTAACCAGCAGGGTGAATGCATTTGGAGGCATTTTCTTGGGTCAACCATTAGCGGGCTGACCATCTCTGATGATGAAAAGACCTTATGGGTAGGCTCATACACTGGCATGATTCATAAACTACAACTAGGAAAAGGCCATAGAGACGATCACACCATTGGCAATGGAAATCACTATGAAGAATTCAGGCTGATTGTATGGAAAGATGAACCCATAATGATATGGTAAAATAGATAAACCTGATTTACGGGTTGATAGATAGTGAGGGGCAGTCAAACTCTCAAACAAGAGCCAAAGTTCATATAGCACAAAGACATGAAATTGCCATGAAATTTAATCCAGAAAATATATCATCTTACTACAAAGATCTACAAGAAAAAAGTAACTATCCGCTCGATAGTCTTTATGAACTTTTTATAATTGGTAAACTTAGTAGAGATAAAGAAGTTGTACAGGAAATTACGGAGACCTTCGAGAAACATGGAAACAAAGCCCAATTAAAAGCTTTTAAAACTCGTAATAAACTTCCTGAAAAATTAGATGATACTGGTAAAATAATTAGCTCGCTGGTACATTTTGCCTCTATAGATCCTGATTTTCCTATTGGCAGACTATACCAGTTATTAGGGTTTATTCGCTTTTTTATAGATGAAGAAAGTGTTGCTAAAAAAATAAGTAAAGACCCTACTATTATCACACGTCTTCAAGGTATAACGGGCTTGTTTATAGGAGATGTATTTGCCAACGGTATTCCAGAAGAATTCGGGACATTAAATTCGATACACGTGCTTCAAATTGATGGAGCATATACCCAATTGCCGGATAGCTTCAGTAACTTAAAAGACTTAGAAACTTTAAAGCTGAAAACCCCATATTTGCAAGAGTTTCCAAAATATTTCAGCCAATTAGAGCATTTAAAAGAGCTTTCTATTGATCAGAGCGAAGCAGAAGAGCCTGTGACTTTAGAAATACCGCAAGATTTACAGCAACTCAGCAATCTTGAAACCTTACAATTAGAAGGGTTAACCACTACAAGTATTGATCAATTAAAACTTCCGACTTCTATACAGGTATTGGAATTGGAGGATTTAGCGAACTTGAAAGCTTTGCCGGATATATCTTCTTTAAAAAGTCTGAAAGAAATAGAAGTTTACGACTGCCCTAACCTGATTGAAATACCAAAATGTATTCCGCAGTTAAAAACCTTAGAAAAAGCCGAGTTTAAAAAATTGCCCAAGGTTAAGAAGGTTGAAGATTACTGTGCTTTTGTGCCGAATATAGGAGCTATTCGATTAGATAAATCAGTTAAAATTATACATACAGGTAAAGCGCTGGAGATTGCTAAACTGAGTTTTCACAGAGCAGATTTATTAGCCTATGTTTTTCAACATCCTGAAAGTTTCTCGAATCTAAAAGAGGTAGAAATCTACCGTATGAATGAGCTGCCTGAGCTTTCTGCCGGCTTAGAAGGTTTACCTGCGTTAGAGAAAATTGCTTGTTTTGGTGTGGAAAAATTCGATTCTTTATTCTCTAATCTGCGAGCATGTCCTAACTTATCTGCTATAAAAATATGGAATTCTGATGTAGAGAGGCTTCCTGAAAGTTTGAAAAGTATAGCCTTACTTGATTCTTTAGAAATTCAAAGATGTCCGAATTTGATTATTGAAGCGGATGCACTTCCTCAGCAAGTTAATGATCTTTACCTTCTTCAAATCAAAGAATTTATTGTAGGAGAACAATTCATAAACACTGAAAAGGCTTTGTTACAATCCGTAAGCATTCCAGATATGGAGGGTTTTTTCAGTAAAATAATAGCAGAGACTTTAGATCTATCTTTGCCAAAAGACCTCTCAGCCCCTGCTGTCGATTATTCGGCCTGTCTTCCTAAGCCTGAATACCTAAGAAAATTGCGCTTAAAATGGTCGCCAGAAGCGATTAAAGATGTTTTAAAGAATTGCCCTAACCTTGAAAAACTATTTATCGAAAATGAGGCCGGAAGCGAAGCAGCACTTAATGCCCACCCGGCTCCTCAGTTAAAAGGGTTAAAACTCGAGAATTATAAGGCAGAAAATGTGCTGCAACTACTTCAGGAGATGCCCAATTTACAGGCGCTTTCTATTCAACAGAACCAGGTAATACAAGAATTTCCTGCCGTGCAGCTGAATCATTTAGAAAAGCTTTCTCTATCGCGTACCGAGGTGTCTTCTTTGGCCGCGCTAGAGGCTCCTAAGCTAAAAGATATAGAGTTGTCTTTATGTTATGCTTTTGATAAAGAAGCTTATGCTCAGCTTAATCAATTTACGGCCTTGCAGAGGCTACACCTTATGGGGGTTGGAGATGATATTAAAACCATACCGGAAAGTTTAACCAGCCTGGATCTTATTGATTTTAATCCTAATCATAAAATAGAAACACTTCCAGATTACGTTAAAGCGTTTTCTAATTTGGAAACCCTTTATTTAGAAGGTATACAATTTGTCGATTTCCCTAAATGGATTGCTGATCTGCAACATTTACAATACTTGGGAATTAATAGCTGCACGTTTGAAAATGATATTCCGGAGTATTTCCAAAAATTGAAACTGAAAGAAGTGAAATATTATATTTCAAAATTCAAAGGCTACAATATATCGCCCAAAACTTATCAAAATTTAATCACGCCCAATTATACAAGGTTGAAAAAAGAGTTCAGTCATGAAAAACTGTCATTCCTTTTTAGTAAGGATGACTACTAGGGTAAAAAGCACTGTGGATTTTGGATTTGACTTTAGATTAATATTGAATATGGCATAAATATCCAGTCGGTGTTATTCTTTAGGAAGTTTAAAAAGGCAGTCAGCCCAATAGTAGCTATATGCTGATAAGGTCAATTTGTATGGTTAGTTGATGCAAAACTCGCTGTTCGTAATCTCTGACTACAAACGACTTAATGTTAGATGTTATTGCCGATATGAAGAGCTACTTCTTTAGCTTTATAAGCACTATTTTCAACAGCATGCCTCAAATCATGCCATAAAATTGAAAAGGATCTTTAACTTTACCCATCATAGGTTCTTTTACATACTTCATCAAACGGAAAAGGTTTTACTTAAGGTAGATTAATAGGGAATCGTGTGAAAATCACGAACTGTCGCGCAACTGTAAGTAACATGCCAAACGATTGATCATTTTCAATGTCCACTGTTCTTAACTTAGCAAGAATGGGAAGGCTGATCAATCGGTTACAAGTCAGGAGACCTGCCTATTCTGAATGGACAATGCTTTCGCGATTTGAAGCTTTCGGTCTTACAATGAATATATGAATGATAGTGCATGTGTCATAACAGGCGAAGTCTGTCATTTCTGTATTTTATTCTTCCAAATTTTCTTTTCTCATAGCATTACGAAGCATTTTAAAGAGCTTATAAAGCATTTAAAATCAATAATTAGTAAATCAATTATGGGAACAATCCTAAACACAAAACTGACTCCATTTAAAGCGGATCATGTGGGTAGCTTTTTAAGATCAGAGGCGCTTAAAGAAGCTAGAGAAAAATTTGCAGCTGGTACAATCGATGCGGAGTCACTTAAAGCGGTAGAAGATCAGGAAATTATAAAACTGATAGAAAAGCAAAAGGAATCAGGACTAAAGAGCATTACAGATGGTGAGTTCCGCCGCTCATGGTGGCATTTTGATTTTATGAAGGACTTTCTTGGTACTCGCCAGATAGACGGCCCTCCTTATGAATTTCATGGTATTACCACTCCTGGCCGACTGATAGACATATATGAGCCTATTCGCTATAACCCTAATCATCCGTTTTTTGAGCACTTTGCCTTTTTAAAAGCCCATGTTGGAGATGATTATGTGGCCAAGCAGACTATTCCTAGCCCTAACATGTTCTTTCAGCCCAATATTAGAAATACGCCTGTATATTCAAGTATTTATGACTTGGCTAAAGACTTATCAGAGGCATATAGACTCACTATTAAGCATTTTTATGATTTAGGGTGTCGTTATTTGCAACTAGATGATGTGTATTGGGCAACATTGGTAGACGAAGGTCAGCGCAAGGCGCTAAAGGAAGAAGGTCTTGATCCTGTAGAGGTAGCTAGATTGGCCGCCGAGATATTGAATAATGCACTGCAAGATAAGCCTGATGATTTATTAGTGACCATGCACGTTTGTCGTGGTAATTTTCACTCTGCCTGGATTTACTCTGGGGGTTATGATGTAATAGCAGAGGAGATGTTTAGTGTAAATATAGATGGTTTCTTTTTAGAGTATGATGATGAACGCAGTGGTGATTTTGCGCCCCTGGCAAAGTCAAAAAATCAAAATATAGTGCTGGGTTTAATCACCTCTAAAACAGGAGATATAGAAGATAAGGAAACTATTAAGAGCCGAATAAAAGAAGCTTCTGAGTATGTGGCCTTAGAGCACTTGTGTCTCAGCCCTCAGTGTGGTTTCTCATCTACTGAAGATGGTAACAAACTGGCTTATGAGCAGCAGTGGGAAAAGGTGAAGAACATGGTAGCTATAGCTGAAGAGGTGTGGGGTCTTTGATCTCATTGCCTATATAAAAAACAAAAGCCTTGCATGGTTGCAGGGCTTTTGTTTTTGCTAATTTAGTTATAGGTGAGTTTTCCTAACATTCGAAGGGTTAGCTCCTGCTTTTTATTATTAAAAACTGACTTGAGGAGCTTTGTCTGCTCCTTGTTGAGCTTCGAAGAGAGGTCTTCTTTCAAAGCCATACATGCCAGAAAGCAAGTTGTTAGGAAATTGCCTGATATAGGTATTGTAGCTTTGAGCTGCTTCATTGTAACGTCTGCGCTCTACAGCGATCCTATTTTCTGTTCCTTCCAATTGGGCCTGTAACTCTAGAAAATTTTGATTCGACTTCAGTTCCGGATATCTTTCTACAGTTACAAGCAGTCTTGATAAGGCACCGCTCAATTGGCTTTGAGCATTTTGAAATTTTTGCATAGCCGCGGCATCTAATTTAGAAGGGTCTATTTGTATACTTGTAGCCTTTGATCGAGCTTCTACTACTTGCGTGAAAACTTCTTTTTCTTGATTAGCAAAACCTTTCACCGTATTTACCAGATTGGGAATTAGGTCTGCTCTTCTTTGATATTGTGTTTCTACATTAGCCCATTGAGTTGCTACCTGCTCATCCATAGATACCATATTATTGTACTTGCCTCCGAAAAAGCTGTAAATAATAATTCCCAGGATAACTATTATAGCTATAGTGATTAGAAGTCCTTTTTTCATATTTCTATGTTTAATTGTATTTTGCTCGTATATAATTGAGTAAATTTAAATCTTAATTATTGATCAAATATAAACGTTTATATTGCAATCTAATATAAAATTTCGCTGACTCGTGCATAAGATAGCTCCCTATATCTTTAGTTTAATTCTTCTGTTGTTCATTCCGGCTATACTTAAAGCTCAGGATGTTCAAGTGCCATCCTTAACGGGGCGCGTTGTAGATCTTACAGGTACATTAAAGTCATACCAAATAAATGCTATTTCCACTGATCTTGAAGAGTTTGAAAAGCGAAAGGGCAGCCAGATAGTAGTATTGCTATTGCCTACTACAGGAGATGAAACCATAGAGCAATTCGGTATTAAAGTGGCTGAAAAATGGAAGATTGGCCGAAGTAAGGTGGATGATGGTGTTATACTTATCGTGGCAAAAAATGATAGAAAAGTAAGGATTGAAGTAGGTTATGGGCTGGAAGGGGCTATTCCTGATGCATATGCGAAAAGAATAATAGAAGAGATTATAAAGCCGCAGTTTCGGTCGGGTAATTTTGATTTAGGTATATCTGATGCTGTGGATGCAATTATTGGGTTAGTTGATGGAGAGCCACTGCCAGAGCCAAGCAAGGCAGAGGACGATAACGATATTTCAGGCATATCCGGATTTCTTTTTGTTTTTGGTATAATAGTCATGATATCAGCAGATTATTTTCTTAAAAAATACTTAGGGAAATGGAAAGGATTAATAGTTGGTGCTTTGATAATATTTGTGCTAACTGTGATATTAATTAATTGGATTGTAGCAGTCATAATTACTGTAATTTCACTGATCTTTTTAAATGCTGGCGGCGGTGGCGGAAGAGGCGGTGGTGGATATTATGGTGGCGGCTATAGTGGCGGTGGCGGCTTTAGTGGCGGCGGTGGTAGCTTTGGTGGTGGAGGAGCCTCCGGCGGATGGTAAATAATCAAATGATGAAATCAAAGAAATTCAAATTTTCAGAAGAACAAAAGGAGCGAATCAGGTTAGCTGTAGCAGACTTGGAAGCCGCTTCATCCGGTGAAATAGTACCTTATTATACTGCCCAAAGTGATGATTATGAAGTTGCCAGGTGGAAGATGGCTGCTGTTTTTGGTTTTTTGGGTGCGTTAATTTTAGGCTTGGCTTCTTATTTTTGGCTGTTGCCTTTTTCTTTAACTCCCTTCGAAGATGCTTTATTTTTTATCCTTTTAATGTTTTTAGGCTTTATCATCCCCTTGGTGTATCCGGCCGTATCAAGAAGCATGGTAGATAGTACTATTATGAAACAAAAGGTTTTTGATAGGGCTACTACTGTTTTTTTAGAAGAGGAAATTTTTAAAACCAGAGATCGTACTGGTGTGCTTATTTATATCAGTGCGCTGGAGCGTGAGGTAGTAGTGTTGGCTGATTCGGGAATAAACAAAAAGGTGAAGCCGGAAGATTGGCAAAAGATAGTCAACCTGGTTATCGCAGGTATTAAAGCCAATAAGGTAGATGAAGGATTAGTAAATGCCATTCAAGCCTGTAAAAAGCTTTTATTAGACAATGGTTTCACTGTAAGGCCAGATGATAAAAACGAATTGCCTGATAATCTTAGACTGGAAGATTAAAATTCTTGCTTTATTTTTAAAACCTCCTTACTTTATGATTAAAGAGCTCAGCTGAATAGAGCGTTAGTAATCCACTATTTCTTAACAGCCACCACCCTTATTCGCTTATAATCAGCGTACCATTGGTCGTCATGAAACAGCTGGTGAAAAACGCCCTGTTGTACTTTCTTGGCTATTTGTATCTGTTCTACTTTGTTGATGCCTTCAAAAAACACTTTGCCAAACATGGTGATCCAGTCTTCTATACCTTTTTCCTGATCGGCTAGTTGGGTAGGTCTTTCGTAGAGTTGGGCTAAGGTTACTTCGAAGCCTTCTTTTTCTAATTCAGCAGCGTACTCTCCAATGGAAGGGAAATACCAAGGCTCCAAAGCAGCGGCCTGATCATAATCAGCCCTCTTAAGCTCTGTTTTCAATTGCCTTATTATTGTATCTACGTTGCCTTTTCCTCCAAACTCTAAAACTATTCTGCCTCCGTGCTTCAGGCTGCTGTACATAGATTTAATCGCCCCTTGGTAGTTCTTTACCCAGTGGAGGGCGGCGTTAGAAAATATAGCGTCAAAAGCATGTTTGAAATGAAAATGAGCAGCATCTTTAGTAGAGAAAGGTACGTTCGGGTATTTTTCCTTGGCTCTTTTTATCATGTCCTCAGAGAGGTCAATGCCTTTCACTTCGGCTCCCAGCTTGCTTATTTCGTAGGTGAGCTCTCCTGTGCCACAGCCTACGTCTAGTATGCGCTCTCCTGGCTGCGGGTTCAATAATGATATTAATGAATTGCCGTAGTCAAAAACAAAGGCGTGTTTGTCTTCATATAAGGTAGTATCCCATTCCATAATCTATGATTTGAGTTAGGTTTGTTTAAGATGGGTAATTAAAGGTATGAAAATGTCATTAAAATACAGATATAATTACAGCTATTTACTAAATAGTATTTTACTGTGATTCTTTATTTCTGAAAATGGGCTGTTAAAATAACCACTTATAAATACTTGCTTCATTTCTAACTATTGATCTCTTATATTTCGCCTTTCTTAAACCAAAACTGTATTATGAAATATTTATACCTCTGCGTGTTATTATGCATTGCAGGAATAGCCACTGCCCAAGACAAAAAAGAGTGGGATGTGGCCGTTCCCGAAGGAGAATGGAATTTTAAAGAAATGGAACTTTCTACCAGTGAAGGCACCTGGATGAATCTGGACGTGAGTCCTGATGGCAGTCAGGTAGTATTTGATCTGTTAGGAGATATTTATATTATGCCTACAGCAGGAGGGAAGGCTACGGCCCTTCGCTCGGGCTTGCCGTTTGAAGTGCAGCCCAGGTTTAATCCTGATGGCACTAAGATATCATTTACTAGTGATGCGGGCGGAGGTGATAATATTTGGGTCATGAATACTGATGGTTCTGACGCTCATCAAGTTACAAAAGAAGACTTTCGACTCCTTAATAATGCGATTTGGACTCCTGATGGTGATTATCTAATAGCCAGAAAGCATTTTACCTCTGGGCGTAGTTTAGGGGCTGGAGAAATGTGGATGTATCATATTACCGGAGGCAGTGGGCTGCAGCTTACTAAAAGGAAAAACGATCAGCAAGATGTAAATGAGCCGTATGCTTCGCCAGATGGGAAATATTTATATTACTGTGAAGATGTATATCCGGGAGGTTATTTTCAATATAACAAAGACCCGAATAGCCAGATTTATCAGGTCCATAGATATGACATGGAAACCGGAGAAGTGAGTAGTGTTACTGGCGGCCCTGGTGGTGCATGTAGACCTACTATATCAAATAATGGTAAATACCTCGCTTTTGTAAAAAGGGTTCGTACTAAAACAGTACTTTATCTTCATGATTTGGCTACAGGAGAAGAATGGCCTATTTATGATAAACTCAATAAAGATCAGCAAGAAGCATGGGCTATTTTTGGCACCTATCCAAACTTCGATTGGTCGCCAGATGATAAGTACATTTATTTCTGGGCGGAGGGAAAAATTAAGAAAATAGAGGTAGGCACTTCGCTGGTAACAGATATACCCTTTGAAGTGGAAAATAACATTAAAATAGCAGAAGCTCTAAAATTTAAGAGAGATATTAATCCGGACAAGTTTGAGGTGAAAGATATCAGAAATGCCGTTACTTCACCAGACGGAAAGTGGTTGGTGTTTAACGCCTTAGGTAGATTGTATAGAAAGGAGCTGCCAAACGGAGAGCCAGAGCGAATTACTTCTTCAAAGGAATTTGAATTTGAGCCAGCTTTCACTCCTGACGGCAATACTCTGGTGTATGTTTCTTGGGAAGATGAAAATATGGGAGCGGTTAAAAGGGTTTCTTTAAAAGGAAGAAAAAGACAGCCTGTAGAAGTTACTTCAGAAAAAGGTATCTACCGCACACCCTCCATCTCACCAGATGGGAAAACCATAGTTTATGTGAAGGAATCGGGTAATAGCACCTTAGGCGGCACATTTGATAAAAACCCTGGCATCTATAGCATATCTATAGACGGCGGTGAAGGGCAGCGAATTACTGAAGGGGGAGAGTATCCTCAGTTTAATGCAAGCGGAGATAGGATATTCTATCAAACAGGGGGCTATTTTTTCGGCAATCTGACCAAGAGGTTGAAAAGTGTAAATCTTGATGGAGATAATGAAATTACGCATGTAGAGTCGAAATATGCTAACCGACTAATTCCTAGTCCTGACAATAAGTGGGTGGCATTTATGAATTTGCATAAGGCTTATTTAGCTCCGCTTCCTTTAACCGGACAAACGCTGGATATTGATCCTAACAGTAAATCTGTGCCGGTGGCGCCTATCACTAGAGATGCTGGTATTAATCTCCATTGGTCAGCAGATAGTAAAAAAATCCATTGGACTTTAGGCGACGAGTATTTTACCAATGATATTAATGAGAGGTTTACTTTTTTAGAAGGATCTCCTGACAGTATTCCTCCTGTAGATACAGTAGGGGTGAAAGTGGCTCTTGAGGCCGATAGTTACCGTCCGTCAGGCATAATTGCTTTCACCGGAGCCACCATTATCACTATGGAAGGCGATCAGGTGATTGAAAATGGAACCATTGTAATTAATGGCAATAAAATAGAGGCCATTGGAGATGCATCAGTAGCTATACCAGCTGGAGCCAAAGTGTATGATGTACAGGGAAAAACCATTATGCCTGGTTTTGTAGATGTACATGCTCATGTAAGTGCTTTTGGCTATGGAATCACACCTCAAAAACATTGGCCTTTATATGCTAACTTGGCGTATGGGGTAACTACAGCACATGATCCTTCTGCTAATACTGAGACAGTGTTTGCGCTATCAGAGCTGATTAAAGCGGGTGAGATGACTGGCCCGAGACTGTTCTCTACCGGTATTATTCTCTATGGAGCAGATGGAGATTTTAAGGCAAAAATCAATAGTCTTGAAGATGCACGTTCGGCCTTAAGAAGAACAAAAGCTTTTGGAGCGTTCTCTGTAAAGAGTTATAATCAACCCAGAAGGAATCAAAGGCAACAGGTAATACAGGCAGCGAGAGAACTTAACATGCTAGTAGTGCCAGAAGGCGGATCTACCTTTTATCATAACATGACCATGGTTATGGATGGCCATACCGGAATAGAACATAATATACCAGTAGCACCTGTTTATAAAGATGTATTGGAGCTTTGGGGCAATAGTAATTCTGGATACACACCTACATTGATAGTGAACTATGGCGGTCTTAACGGTGAATATTACTTCTATCAGAATTATAATGTTTGGGAAGACGAAAAATTACTTACGTTCTACCCTAGAGGTATAATAGATTCCAGGTCTCGCTACAGAACTATGGCTCCGGAAGAAGAATATCAAAATGGACATATTTTGGTGTCAGAAACCTGCAAAGCTTTAGCTGATCATGGTGTGAAGGTAAACCTTGGTGCACATGGACAGCTGCATGGTCTTGGTGCTCACTGGGAATTGTGGATGCTTAAGCAAGGAGGAATGAGCAATATGGAAGCCTTAAAAGCTGCTACTATCAATGGCGCTAATTATTTAGGTATAGATGAGCAGGTGGGCTCTTTAAAGGAAGGTAAACTCGCTGATTTAATAGTGTTAGATAAAAACCCTTTAAACGGAATTACAAACACTAACTCCGTACGCTATACCATGGCTAATGGCAGGTTGTATGATGCTGCTACCATGAATGAGGTCGGTAATCATGAGCGGGAGAGAACTAAGTTTTACTGGGAAAATAACAAATATAACCAGTCTTTCGATTGGCATGAAACCGCTGAAAGCTATATGAGAGTAGGCTGTAGCTGCGAGGCAGATCATTAAAAGAGAATAGATTACATAAAAAAACCGGGACTTTTAGTTCCGGTTTTTTTTGTTGAATTAATTCTGTGCAGCACTTTTGAGTTGGAGTGTTATCGTTTTAATCTGAGGTTATTCCTAAAATTAAGTTTTACAATTTTAATCGTATTTAATATGCTTGGTGGCTTTTTAAAAGGAATGAATGATTCTATTAAGCAAAACCGTGACTTAAGAAATAAAAGAAAATCATTAAAGGATATTTACGAGCACGAGCATAAGAGCCACACCGATCATTTCAATGAAGCAGATGTTAATGAGCGGGTAAGCCTGCGTCTGAAACGGGAAAGGGAGCAGTCCTCTCGTAACCGAAGATTATCTGTATTGCTTTTTCTTTCAATAATAATAGGCTTTATAACTGTATAATTTGTGTTTGAGTCAGCGCCAGAAAGATTTCTGTCTCCAAAAAAAGAATATTTCAGAACCATCTATTTTAAAAAATCCGATAGAGAACAGCTTCTTGTCGATTATTATAAAAGAGGAGGGAAGGCTGCGGAATCCGAATATAGAGATAGTCTCAGGCATCAAAAATCGGAAAGCTATTATCCCACAGGAGAGCGGTTTCGATCCGCACTATATTATCAAGATTCGTTAGTTAGAGAGGCGTATTTTTTTAGAAACGGAGACACTATAAAAAATTTCCCAAAAGTGGAGCTTGATAAAGTCTACCACCTCAAATTATTAGGCGCTGATTCTCAAAAAGTTAGTTTTGACTATTGGAATGGTAAGATATTATCCGGTACTTATAATGAGAGTGAATGAGATTTGATAGAGCTTGAATTTTTTTTATAATAATTTGACTAAATAAAATAAGGATAATTATTATATGTTTGGTTTTTGTTTTATTTTGATAAAAATAATTTAAAACACATGATACCTTAAAAAAATAAACCAATGACAGTTCTATTGACAGCTTTAACCTGCATTTGTGCATCACTATTGTTATTCAGCTCTATTGTAACAATACTTTCTCTTATTGCCAATCCCAAAAAGCCTACTTCTGCTACAGAAGAGCGGGATATGGCTCTTATTATAACCGCTTACAAAAGTGTGGACCTTGTCCCTCAGCTCTTATCATCCATTTATAGATCAAATTATTCAAACTATCATGTTTATGTGGTGGCTGATGATTGCCAGGACTGTAGAGATATAGAAGAGAACCCAAAATTAACCGTATTGAAACCTGCTACTGCTTTAAGTTCTAAACTTAAGTCTATTAAGTATGCCGTCACTAATTATGTTAGAAATCATGATACGTCTATTGTATTAGATTCTGATAATCTGGTTCATAGAGACTTTTTGGCAGAAATGAATGACTACAGAGAGTGTTTTAAGGCAGTACAAGGTAGAAGAGTGGCTAAAAATCTAGATACATTCGTTGCATCACTTGATGAAATGGGAGAAATATACCATAATTATGTTGATAAATATGCTCCTTATAAATTGGGATCGTCTTCTAATTTATCAGGATCAGGCATGGCTTTTTCCACCTCTCTGCTGGAATCATTTCTTTTTAGTGAAGAAGTAGAGCAGCTTATGGAAGGAGTGATATATGGGGAAGATAAATTATTTGCCAACTTCATTGTGGAGAAAGGGCATCAAATAGCGTATCATTATGATGCTTTAGTATACGACGAAAAATTAGAGAAAAAGGATCAGATAAAAAGGCAGCGTATCAGGTGGTTTAAGAGCTACTTTATTAATCTTCAAACTGCGGCAAGCCTTGCTGGCGTAGGGTTGCTAAAGGGTAGAGTTGGTAGTGTCTTCTTCGGAGTGGTTAGTGCCTTTCCTCCTTTGTTTTTATTAGTATTGGGCACAGGCTTATTGACGTTAATTGCGGTATTTTTTAACCCTTGGCTATCATTAATTTTAGTTGGAGCAGCAGCTTCATTTGTGTTTAATTTCCTCTTCGTTTTATGGTTAACAAATGCTCCTAAGCCTGTTTGGAATGCGCTTGTCAAAATACCTTTATTTATGTTTGAACAGTTAAAGGCAATGTTGGTGCTTCATCGTCATAAAGGTGATTTCCTAGTGACCCAACATAGTAAAAGTGTAAATGTTGAAGAGGTCAATTAATTTAAAAAGAAGGTTATTTGTTTCATATATAGAAAAGCCCCCATAGGAGATAATTATTATGGGGGCTTTGTAATTTTATAATTCTTCAGTTTCTTCTACTGATTCATAATCTGTGTCTTCTGCATATTCTTCATACATTTCGTCATCTTGAGATAACTCATCTAATTTTCTGTTAATTACGGAGATAAAACTAGATGATGATAAATCAGAATTGCCTACAATCTCTTCTAAAGCCGCTACTTTTTTGCTATCGTTGCTTAAATTCAGAGCAGGCTTAGCAAATTTGGCCACAGCTACGTCTATATCTTTTTCTGAAATGTTAGCTTTCTTAACCCATCCGTTTTGAATCCATTTGGCTCCAGTTCTTTTACCTACTACTTCTAGCCAATCACCTTCAGTAGACTTGATGGCTACAATATCCATTTGAGTGAATTTTTTATCTGTCTTAGTGAGTAAGTCAGGTCTTTTGTAAATGAAAACATCCTCTAAAAATACACCTACTTTGGCATTTTCTATTATGAAGTCAGAAAGTGCCCAACCCTCAGTGCCATCAGCTAGCTGAATTTGAGTGTATTCGCGGTCATTGTCCAGACTATCTTTCTCGGTGTTACCCAAGCTGGTTAAAGATTCTCCAAGACTTATAGATGTAAGCCATTTAGATTTTGAGGAAGCCTCTTTTCTTACAGAAATATTATCCCAAACGCATACTGCGGGTGCTTCGGTCGCTTTCGCTGCTGGTGCTTCTTCATTAGAAAGGTTTTCAGATTCGGTAGATGATTCCTCAGATTCGTTACTGGAAGAACAATACGTTAATAAGCCCATAGCTGAGCATAAAAATAGAAGTTTGAAAAATTTCATAAGTGATAATTATTGTTAAAAAAATTGATAACAGCTACAATAAAGGCGCAAGTTAAAATAAATTAATTAAAAATAATAAAGTTAACATGTTAAAAATGGTGTCGTTAGGATTAAAAGCTATATTATGTCTTTTAAAAGTTATATTTAAGATGTGTTAAGAAGATGTTTTGCAGCTGATTAAGTGCATAAATGTATTGAAGTGTGAGATTGTAAAATCTAATCATTACATCTTTAAATGGCAGTCATATCTTATATAGCTTTGCGTCATTTTTTCTCTAATTTAGCCCTAAAAGAAATAGCGTATGTTATGTATAGATAACTCTAGTATTGAGCCATATTTCAATCAGGCTGCGGAAGAATATTTGTTGAAAAATTTTGAAGAAAATATTTTCATGTTATGGCGTAATGATAATGCCATTATTGTAGGGAAACATCAAAATACCATAGCCGAAATTAATGTTGATAATGTGAGAAGTCGTGGCATTAAAGTGGTGCGCAGGCTCACAGGCGGAGGAGCAGTATTTCATGATTTGGGTAATATTAATTATACTTTTATCATGGGTTATGGAGATGAAGAGGCAAAGGTGGATTTTAAAAAATATAATCAACCTATTATCGATGTATTGGAAACTCTTGATGTAAAGGCTTATTTCTCAGGTAGAAATGATATTTTGATAGATGATCAGAAATTTTCAGGTAATGCTGAGCATATATTCCGAAAAAAAAGAAGGGTGCTGCATCATGGAACGCTTCTCTATGCCTCACAGATAAAAGATATTTCAGATGCTCTTAATGTTAATCCTTTGAAATTTGTGGATAAAGCGCGTAAATCAGTAAGGAGTAGGGTGACCAACATATCTTCTCATTTAAAAGAGGATATAGGAGTAGATCAGTTTCGTAAAAAGGTAATGGATCATATTATTAACATGTATCCTGATGCTAAGCCCTATACATTAACTGAAGAGGACATAAAAGCCATTCAAAAATTAGCTGATGAAAAATACAGTACCTGGGAGTGGAATTTTGGAAAGTCACCTCAGTATGATCTGAAACATGGAGTGCGAACTACGGGAGGACATGTGGAAGTACACATGAATGTAGATAAAGGAATTATCACCAGTTTGGAAATACTAGGAGATTACTTTGTGAATCGTGAAATAGAGCCAGTAATAGAAGCGCTTATAGGTAAAGAGCACCGCGAAGAGGTAGTTTTAAGTACTCTTAAGGAAGTGAAAAGTAGTGACTATTTTAGCAATATCAGTGAAGAAGAGCTGCTAAAAGCATTTTTCTAAAAGATTACTTTCTTTTAAACCTTAAGTTATACATTTGCGAAGTATTTAAAGAATGTATTGAGCGAATGAAGGTGAGATTGATAGCTATTCTGCTAATATTAGTGATGGGAATGCAGAGTTGTGATAGTAATGAAAAGGAATTTGAGTGGACGGATGATATAGCGAATATTACTAATAAAAACATTCATCAGTGGTTGAGGAAAGCTCCTTTGGGTGAAGAATGGAATCCATATGCAGATAACGAAAATCAGGCAGTAATTACTAATGAAAAGCAAGTTTTTCCTTTCTTGGGAGGCTTCTATAATGAAGAAGGAAAGCTTACTAGCTCTGGTGATAATAGAGATATTTTTATAGATGAGACAGTAATTTATAAAGACCCTGAGTTAGGAGAATCTTTTGTACATGCAGCTCTTTTGTATGAGCCAGAGGAGGCCTTTATAAAAGACTTTTATTCTGAAATGGGTAATGTGCTTATGTCAGGGGTGGATGCCATACATGAGTCTTATCAAGCCGATCTTACACAGACTCAGATATTCAATAAAAATAAAACCTATAAAACTGCTGTGTACTGGGTGCATTCAGGATATCACACCTTTTTAATGGGATTTTACCAGCAAGGTAAATTGGTTTTCCAATTAGCTTTTCCGTGTGTAGATAAAGAAAGGGGACTGGCTAAGCTGCAACAGGTCAATCAGAGTCTCGAACTTAATATAAAAGAGTGGGAAGCGGCGGAAGCTAAAGACCTCGAGAAAACCAAGAAGGCACAGAGCTTTTGGGAGGATCCATATTATGGTATCTATCTTAATAATTTGGTGCCGCAAATGAGAGTGAAAATTAAAAATACAAATTATAAAAAATATAAAAGTCAAATAGCCAAGGAAGAAGGGGTAGATTACTTGTTCGGGTATGTTAATGGAGAAGGTGAACACAAGCTGAGATTTAGCATGAAGGAGTTGGCAGTTTCTAAAGAGGAGTATGAAGATGAAATGACTGATTTTAATGTCTTGCCCAATGAAAATGGAATCGGCCCCGTATATTTAATTAAGCAGGAAATAGATGGTAATTTGATAGAGCTTGAGGCGGAAACTTTCTTTAGAAAAGGCAAAGTACTAAAGATTAGTGCCACTTATCCTACCCAAGATAGTGCCGCTAATAAAGAGATTAATGGAGTTTTAACGCATTTGCATATTTACCGATAAGCAAAATGCTTTTTGACAATGAATAAGCCTGCAAATTGTTCTGCAGGCTTTTTTTATTATATCAGGTTGTGGGCACATTCTTTATTGATCTGAAAATTTAGTTTGAAGTTTAATTGAGTATTATATCCCTATAAGGCTTTCTAAGATCTTTGGCTTTTGATGCGGTAATGATTTTTTCGAAAAGAAGGAAGGCAAAACCAACTAAGCAGAGAATATTGACGTACTATCATTGTTGGCTTATCATTAGTATGAGCTCTCATGCCCAGGATGGAAAGAAGAATCTGCAAAATTTGGATAATTGTTACCAGCTGTCCAATTTACAGGGTTTAATTCCATCACTTGATGGCCTCGTGAAGAAGAGTTGATTTTTTGTCGAAATTTAAATGAAGTATGAAGCACCTATTTGTAGCGTTTTTATGTATTGTAGCTAATATATCTTTTGGTCAGATTTTGAAGCCAGTAAAATGGAATTTTAAAATTGAAAATCAGAAGGAGCGCTCAGCTACGCTAGTTTTTACTGCCGATATAAATGAGGGCTGGCACGTTTATTCTCAGTTTATTGAGGATGGAGGACCTATCCCTACTTCATTTCATTTTGATGAATCTAAAGATTACACCTTAAAAGGTAAAGTGGAAGAAGTATCAGACGTAATCAAGGGGTTTGATAATACGTTTGAAATGGATATTGCCTGGTTCGAAAATAAAGCAGTATTTAAGCAAAATGTCGAATTCAATAAGTCTCCAGTAAACGTAAAAGGCTACTTAGAATTTATGGTGTGCGACGATCAGCAGTGTCTTCCCCCTACAGAAGTGGAATTTGATTTTAATGTAATAGGAGTATCTAAAGATAACGGTGTAGTAACAGAGAAAGTAAATAAAGAGGAAAAGGCACCAAAGACTGCTGAAAAAGAAGAAAATGAAGTAAAAATACTAGCGAAAGCGGATGATGTTCAGGAGAAAGAAGAAAAGCCTAGCGAGGTAAAAGTTGAAGAAGCTGAAAAGATTGTTATAGAAGATTCGGTAGGAAAAGCTGATGATCACATAGTCTCAGGATCAGACACTCCTAAAGAAGAAATAGAAGATGTTCAGGAAGAGGATAACTCTCTGTGGGCTATTTTTGTGGCGGGTTTTTTAGGTGGTTTAGCGGCCATATTCATGCCTTGTATATTCCCAATGTTACCTTTAACGGTAAGTTACTTCACTAAGCAGGCTTCTAAGGGATCTGGTGTAGGTAAGGCATTGATTTATGCTTTATCCATTATTGTTATTTATGTAGTGTTAGGACTTATTGTTACGGTTATATTCGGAGCCGCCGCGCTAAACGCTCTGTCTACTAATGGTATTTTTAATTTAGTATTCTTCCTGCTATTGGTGGTATTTGCCGCATCTTTCTTTGGTGCATTTGAGATCACTCTGCCCACTAGCTGGAGTAATAAATTGGACAGCAAAGCGGATAGAGGAGGAATGATTGGTATCTTCTTTATGGCAGCCACATTGGCTATAGTGTCTTTTTCTTGTACAGGACCTATTATAGGAGCCCTGCTAGTGCAGGCTGCTAATATGGGCGAACTCATGGGGCCGGCAGTAGGTATGTTTGGTTTCTCTTTTGCCCTTGCTATACCGTTCGCTTTATTCGCTATGTTTCCTTCTTGGATGCAGGCATTGCCTAAATCAGGAGGATGGCTTAATAGTGTAAAAGTGGTATTAGGATTCTTGGAATTAGCCCTAGCACTGAAGTTCCTTTCTAATGTTGATCTTGCTTATCATTGGGAGTGGTTTGATCGTGAAGTATTCTTAGTGCTTTGGATCGTGATATTTGGTATGATGGGATTATACCTCATAGGTAAAATTAAATTTGCTCATGATAGTGCATTAAATTACCTGTCGTTTCCTAGGCTAACTTTAGCAGTAGTTACTTTTTCATTTGCTCTTTATCTAGTGCCAGGTTTGTGGGGAGCGCCATTAACTGCTGTTGCGGCATTTCTGCCTCCGCAACATACTCAGGACTTTGATCTCTATACCGCTACGCTAAACCCTGGGGCACATACAAGCAAGGCAGATGATAGTGAGCCAAGAAAATATGGAGAGATCTTCCATGCTCCTCTAGGCCTAAAGCCTTTTTATGATTATGAAGAAGGCCTTAATTACGCCAAGAAAGTAGGTAAGCCTGTGATGATTGACTTTACAGGACATGCTTGTGTAAACTGTAGGAAGATGGAGGCTACCGTGTGGCCAGAGCCTGATGTATATAGTAAAATAGCTAATGATTATGTGCTTATTCAGCTCTATGTAGATGATAAAACAGACCTGGCTGAGGAAGATCAGTTCTACTCTAAGTATAGTAAAAAGGATATTGAAACCATAGGAGGTAAGTGGAGCGATTTTCAAGCCTCAGTATATAATGCTAATTCACAGCCTTTTTATGTGCTACTATCTCCTGATGAAGAGCTGCTCGCTAAGCCTATTGGTGCTATATATGATGCTGATAAATACGCCGCCTTTCTCAACTCAGGCTTGGAGAAGTATAAAGAGCGTAAATGAAATTGATAATACTAATAATATAATTTGAAGGTTAGCCTGATAAGGGCTGACCTTTTTTTGTGGCTATTTGATAGAATGAGACTAGTATTTTTGAAATTATAAAGTTGAGGAGGAGTCAAAGAGATCACTCTGAGCTCAGGATTATTTCAATAAATTAAAACTTTTTGTATGCATTGTCATTTATTAGTATACCTTTGTAAAGTAAAAAAAAAATAAGATTATAGTATTCAATACCAAGAAACCACTTCATAACATACTTATTCCACAAGTAGTGTTATAATTTAGAGCAAAAAAATAAATAGCAGAGCAAACGAACTAAAATATGTGACACGTCGTTTGGATTAAAAAACGGAATGTCTATAAAAGTTAAAGCTTTCACTATTATTTAAAATATTTCAAAAGAACGCCCATCAGGCACTTGCCCCTAAGAATAAAGACTAGTTCAGCAAAATTATTCCTACCTTATTACCAAGAGCTTGTACAAGCTAGAAATCAAAAAACAGTATTATCAAAAATCCAAAATTCTTAATTAATTCAGGCCCCGGCTTTTCAAAAACCCTGCGTAGCAGAGTTAATGAATATTTCAAAAAAAATGATGTGAGCCCCTACGGTAACGGAGGGATGATGTTTAAATCAGCATGTATGCTTACTTTGTTTTTTGTGCCTCTGATTATAGTAAATACCGGGATAGTAACGAGCCCTTTTATGCTATTTGCCATGTATATATTGGCAGCATTTGGCATGTCAGGCATAGGTATGGGAGTAATGCATGACGCCATTCATGGTGCTTATTCTAAGAATAGGAAAATAAATAAATATATGGGGTACACTATGAATCTAATAGGCGCTAATGCCTCTATTTGGAAGATTCAACATAATGTGCTTCATCATACTTATACGAATATAGAGGATTCAGATGATGATATAAATGCGCCTTTTTTCCTTAGATTTTCTCCGCATGCTAAGCGGTACAAGGTGCATCGTTTTCAGCATTTGTATATTTGGTTTTTCTACGGTCTTTCCACTCTGTCTTGGATTACTGTAAAAGACTTTGTAAGAATGTATCGGTATAGAAAAATGGGCTTTTTTGGTTCAAAAACCGAATATAGAAAGGAAATAGCAAAGGTAATTGCATGGAAGCTCTTGTACTATTCATACGTACTTGTGTTGCCAATGATCATGGTTCCTCTGGCGCCATGGATGATACTGTTAGCTTTTGTTGTTATGCATTTCATCACAGGTTTAGCTATTACTACTGTATTTCAGACGGCTCACGTTATGCCTAGTACAGCTTTTCCTTTACCAGATGAAAATGGAATTATTGCTAGTGACTGGTTTATTCACCAGCTGGCAACTACCAGTAATTTTTCACCTAAAAGTAGGTTTTTTTCATGGCTTATTGGGGGACTTAATTTTCAAATTGAGCACCATTTATTGCCCAATATTTGCCATGTACATTATAAAAAATTATCAAAAATAGTAGCAGAAACAGCCAAGGAGTATGGTATTCCATATCATACAAAAAGAACCTTCGTTGAAGCTATTTGGGATCATGTAAAGATGCTCAGGCAGTTAGGTAGGATGGAGATGGTGCCTGTGCCACAGAGTAAGTCTCAAATGCCTGTTAAATAACCACTATATAACAATTAATAACGCATTGTATAAGTGGTTTTCACAAGAAAAAAATTAAATGAATAATATAAGAACTAAAAGAAAGAGGAACAATGGTTTCTCTAAAACCAATGCTTCAAGACCTAACGGTAGAAGGACTGGTAAGAAAAAAGCAGTTTCTTCTATAGATCCTAAGATGTTGGTGAAGAAGGCTGTGAAGAAAGAAGAAAGCAAATATGTTCCTACTCGTAGTTTTGATGAAATGCCTTTAAACGTTAATCTAAAGGCTAATATATATGAGAAGGGATTTAGTTATCCTACGCAAATTCAAGATCAGACTTTAGAGCTCTTGTTAGAGGGTAGAGATATGGTGGGGGTAGCTAATACCGGTACAGGGAAAACAGGGGCATTCCTGATTCCTATTATTAATCAGCTTTTAGATAACCCTAAAGCCTGTAGGGCATTAGTAGTAGTGCCTACAAGAGAGCTTGCAGTACAGGTGGAAGAGGAATTTAAATCTTTAACCAAAGGGTTGGGCTTGTTTGTATCTAGTTTCATTGGTGGTACCAATGTAGGTAGAGATATGTCGCAATTGAGACGAAAGAACCATGTTATTATTGGTACTCCGGGTCGACTGATAGATTTGATAAGCAGAGATGCTTTGAAAATGAATGATCTTAATACGCTTGTATTGGATGAGTTTGACAGGATGTTAGACATGGGCTTTGTTAATGATATTAAGAAAATGGTTAATCTTATGCACAACAGAAAGCAAACCATGCTTTTCTCAGCTACGATTGACAATACTCAAAAATCATTGATAAAAATGCTTTTGCATGATCCTGTAGAGGTGAAGGTGAGTAGTGGTAAAACGACTAGTGACCACATAGATCAGGATATTATACATGTGCCAGCCGGTGAAGATAAATTCAAAATGCTTTTGGATCTTATCGATGATAAGGAGTTTGAAAAGGTTTTAGTTTTTGCTGAAACTAAAAGAATGGCGGATAAAGTGGCCAAAAAGTTAAATCAGTCAGGACTTAAGGCCGATCAAATACATGGCAATAAGTCACAGAATTACAGAATGAAAGCCCTGAATAGATTTAAAAAGGGTGATGTGAAAGTGTTAGTAGCTACTGATGTAGCGGCAAGAGGAATAGATGTGAGTGATGTAACTCACGTAATCAACTATCAACTGCCTCTGAATTTTGACAGCTACGTACACAGAATAGGAAGAACAGGACGTGGTGGTAAGTCTGGAAAGGCTTTTACTTTTATAGACCCGTCTGACAATTAATCAAGAATATATTACAATTAATACAATAAACAATTATGCAAGAAGGAACAGTAAAATTCTTTAATACTACCAAAGGATTTGGTTTTATTAAGCCATCAGATTCAAGTGAAGATATTTTTGTACACGAAAGTGGACTAATCGACGATATACGTGAAAACGACAAAGTGAAATTTGATGTTGAAAGAGGAAGAAAAGGAATGAACGCTGTTAATGTTGAGTTAATCGACTAATTAGCCTCATTAAAATTCCAAAAAGCCGCTTTAGTATTTACTAAGCGGCTTTTTTGTTATATATCTGCCTATAACTATTTAATAATTCAGTAAAAAAGGTTTTCAATTCTACCCTTTCTTAAGTAATATTTGGTGTTTTTATGATTTTCACCTCACATAAATAAAGGTTATTTTCTTCATGATTTGATTAACCTAATTATAATTGTGATGAAGCTGTTACTGTTTAGTTTTTTAGTGGTGCTGAGCATACCTGTATCTGCGCAGAGTGTTGTACTGTTTGAAGATTTTGAAGGAACAATGCCTGGATGGGCAAAGACAACTAGTGTAGCAACAGATAATGAATGGCATGTTCTCAATATTAATAGCTCCTTAACTTCAGGTGCTAGGTCTTATGCGGTGTCTAAAGACGGAATTGTTAATGAATATGAGAATAATACTTCAGATCACTCTGTCTATGTAGTGCCAAATTGGCCTGCCACACCAAGCTCTCAATCAATCAATATACGCTATGATTTGCGATGTTTAGGAGTATCCCTGGCCTTGGTAAATACAGATTACATGAGGGTTTACTTAGTTAATTTGGCAGCCGTAACTACCCCTATTGCTGGTAACTTAAATGGGTCAAATTCTATATTATTAGATAGTTATGTGTTACAGGGCACATGGAGAAGGTATTCATATAATCTTACTACCACACAAAAGAACTTTATAGCTGCTAATTCTGGAAATGTGGCATTGGTATTTAATTGGGTAAATAATAGTATAAATGATAATCAGCCACCTGCTGCTATTGATAATGTTATTATTACCTCAACTCCCAATTCTCCACAGCCTTTAAATGGTACGTATGAAATAGGAAAAATATCAGGCAATGATTTTTCAAGAATTTCCAGCGCCATAAGCTATCTTAATACTTATGGTCTATCAGGTAATGTAGCATTTTTGCTGACAGATGAAACTTATGATTCTGGCTATGAAACTTTCCCTTATGTGATTGGGAATGGTACTGCTACTCCTTTTACAGGCGCAGGCACCTACAGTATCACCTTTAAACCAGCCTCAGGAGTTAGCCCTGAAATAGTTGGCTCCGGATACTCTAATGATAGAGGAGTCTTCAATATAAATGCTGTGAATAACATTATCATAGATGGGTCCGCAGCCGTGGGAGGAAGTACCAGAGATCTCACTATTTATGCGAATGATGCCAGTTCAGCCTTGCGAGCGGCGGTTTTCATCGGAGCGCGTAATGAAACCAATGCCACTTCTGACATAACAGTAAAAAACTCTATTCTGAAAACCAATAGTCAGAGTCTTGGCTACGGGGTTATTGCAGCCCATTTTACTAACATAACGGAAGGTCGCTTTAATAATATTAACATCAATAATAATGAATTTTTCAGAGCGAAAGAGGCTATTCATATTGATGGTTTAGATAGAAATGCAGGAAGCTATACAATCAATAGTAGAGCTACAAATATATTTTCTGAGAATAATGTCATTAATGGGGTGAATGCTGATGCGATCACTCAGCGTGGAATTCACTATTTAGGTGTAGATAATGGTACAATTAACAATAATGAAGTGGGTAATTTATTGTCAACTGATGATTTTAATGACTTTGGAATTATGGTTGATAAGAACAGTAAAAATATTACAGTTTCAGCAAACCAGGTTTTTAATATTACCTATACAGGAGCTAACAGCTTTTCTGGCCACGGTATAGGTGTAAATAGTGGACTTACTAATGCTAATATATTATTGAAAAATAATGTTATTCATGGTATAGGAGGTAATGGAAGCAGTGCAACTAGTGCTAGCAATATACTTTCAAATCCGGCAGCGATTCTATTAGGGATAGGTGGGCAAACAGGAACAGATTTAACTTTTACGCAAAGTGGTTGTGAAATTTATAATAACTCTATTTCTTTATATGGAGATGCTTTGAAGTTTGTTCAATCCACATCTTTTGGAGTGGCTGTAGCTAGTAATACTGTAGGAGTATATTTAGAAAGCAATGTTATTCAAAATATGCTCGGAGGAGCTTCTTCACTTTCAGGTAAAGCTCGCGCAGTAGGTATTTACGGACAGGCAGGCTCAGGACAATTTTCTTTACTTGATTATAATGATCAGTATATCAATGCAGGCACCACTCATACTGTGAATTATATAGGTGCGCTAGGGGCTTATGGTAATCTTGCTACAGCAGGAATTACCACTATGGCTGGCTGGCGTACGGCTACAGGTAGAGCAAGTTCTTCAATTGCTGCAGCCCCTGGTTATATCAGTGTTAGTAACTTGGAGCCAGATTTTGCTAATCTCAATAGCTGGAATATTCATGGTATGGCAAAGCATAATGCTAAGGTTACTGACGACTTTAAAGGGCAGCCCCGTCCCGCTACAGTAAATGATGGAGCTCCAGATATGGGAGCTTATGAATTTGGGCTTGCCAAAGCTACGTCTCCTTCTCCTAAAGCAGTAAATAAAACAGGCCCATTCACTACTCTTACACCTTATACATTTACCGTTAATCAGAGAAATTGGTTAACGGTAACGTTTCTTCCAGGGTCTGATTTGCCTACAGATTTATCTCTACAAATGTATAGTGGAGCTTGGCCTGCCAATCCTCTTGATTATTCCATTAGTAACTTTTTCTTTGAAATAGTAGATTCATATGTGGGAACACCTAATTATAATTTTACTGTCACTATGAATTATGACGATGCCTATTTGGGTACTGTTGGAGATCCTGGCCTTGTTACAACTATGATAGCCTCCTCTGTAAATGGCTTAGACTGGTCTCCCGCGATAGCGGTTCATGATGATGTTTCCAATAGCGTTACCTTGGCAGGACTTTCTGAATTTGGATATTTTACTATGAGCTCTAACATTAGCCCTCTGCCCGTGGAGATTATTGCTTTTGAAGGAGAGCAACAAAAAGATTATTTAGTATTTGAATGGACTACTGCCTCTGAAATAAATAATGCTTGGTTTATATTACAATGCTATCTAAAAGAGACAAAAAGATGGGTGGATATTGGTAGGGTTCCTGGGAGCGGAACGATTTCTGATCAGGTAGATTATGCGTTTAAGGATGAAAATCCAATGGTAGGAAGTCATATTTATCGCCTGCTTCAAGAGGATTATGATGGTGCTACAAATGAAGTAGCAATAACAAAGGCAGACTTTGCTCAATCAGAACCTATTCATGTATATCCAAATCCTGCTAATTCGCAGCTTTATGTAGCAAATAAGTATTCTGAAGATGTTCAAATTCAGCTGTTGTCTACCAGTGGAAATATTATCACAGAAAGAGAAGTACCCGCTTACCAGAAAACTGTATTAGATATCTCAGCACTAACGCAGGGTCTATATCTCATAAAAGTGCAAATGCCCTCATTTAGTTATCATCAATCATTTAGTAAAATTGATTAAATTCTATTATTTCTGTAAAATTTTAGATGAAGTGAGTTTAAGGAAGTAAATCTATTCCTTTGAAAGGAGATATTACCAGAAATTTTTAATAGAATATTTGATTTTAAAATATTAAATTATAAATAATGTTTTTTTGAATGGTTCATGTGTGAATAGGAGTGCACTTTATGAAAGCGGGAAACGAGTATAGAGCGTTAGAAGAAAAGAGACTGCATAAATTGAGGGAATATGGGGTGCTCAATCCTTACCCAGACCCCATGTTATCAGAGATTATTCGTCTGGCACATTTGATATTAAAGCAATATAAAATTCTCCTGTATTTTGCCGGTGAAAATCGTCATTGGCATAAGGCTAGTTATGATCTTTTAGGTAAATATAGTTTGCTTAATGATTCGCCATTAACCCATATTATGTCTGGAGATGGGGTCACAGAGTTATTTTCTGTTCAAGAAGACCCCCGTTTTAAATATAGTCAATGGTTACAGCAGTTAGTGGAAGTTTCTTATATAGCAGGGTGCTCTTTGAGGTCTAAAGAAGGAGTAGCGCTGGGGGGACTATGTGTATTAGGGGGTAAAAATGATAGGGTTACTCAAGAGCAGGCTGAGGGGCTTGAGGTTTTAGCTCAGCAGGTTTTAAATACTTTAGAGTTGAAACGATTGTCTCCTTATACTCTGACTTCTGGGCTGGCCACACATGCGGTCCAATCTCGTTATTCATCTCCCTTTTTGCAGATATTAAATTCTTCTTTAGATTCTATAGTGTGTATGGATGTTGATGGGAATATTGCTTTTTGGAATGATCAGGCTGAAAGAGTATTTGGATGGTCTTCCGATGAGGTTTTAGGTAAGCCTTTGGTTGAAACCATTATTCCTGCTAGATATCACAAACGACATAACGAGGGTTTTACTTACTACATGAAAACTGGTAATGGTCCTATACTTAGAAAACGTGTGGAGATAGAAGCAGTTACTAAGGAGCAAGGGGAAATAGATATCGAGCTGATAGTGGTGCCTGTGGAAGATGAGCGTTCATTTTATTTTTGCGGTTTTATAAAAAATTTAACCGAGCAAAAGAGAGCCAAGGAGTTGTTCGTAGAAGCTCGGGAAAATTTAGAGAGGGCTGAAATGCAGGTCAGTTTGGGTAGCTGGTATTTCACCGCAGATGGTCATAGGCATTGGTCTAAGCAGTTGTATAGGTTATTGGGCTATGATCCTGATACGTTGGAGCCTCCACCTGTTGAAGAGTGGATTCAAAGGTTTCATCCAGAAGATAGGTATATTTTACAGGAGAATGAAGAGCTAATGAAAGCCGGTGAGCCGCTTGAAGATCGGGTAGTTAGAACAAACCCTGAGATTCTACCGCTGCGTTACCTTTTGCCTCAAATGAGTGAGATGCGAAGCGAACATGGTCGTATTATTAGGTATCAAGGTACTCTTTTGGATATATCTAAAAGTATAGAACAGCTTGAGTCTTTAAAGCGGGCAGAGGAGAATTATAGACAGATATTTGAGAATTCGCAGGATGGAATTTTTCAATCTAAACCAAGAGGTAGGCTTATGGCTGCTAATCCGGCTCTGGCTGAGATGTTTGGGTATGATTCTCCTGATGACATGCTAAAGAGCATCAATGATATTGGGCTTGATTTGTATTGTGAAAAAGGGTTACGGGAGATGTTGTTAGACAAGGTTCGGCAAAATATTTCTGTAAAGGGAGTGGAGCTAATGGCGAATAAAAAAAATGGCGATAAAGTGTGGATTCAGCTTAACATGCATGGCATTTATGATGAGGGTGAACTGGTGATGCTAGAGGGAAGTATAAAAGATGTGACAGAACAAAAGTTAGCCAAGCAAAAGATTACGTTGGAGAAAGAATTGTCCGATAGTATTATCAATAATCTTCCGGGTATTTTTTATTTATATAATCGTAAAGGACGTTTTCTTAGATGGAACCATAACTTTATTCAAGTGACAGGTTATAGCCCTGAAGAGCTAAAAAGAATTACTGCTCATGATTTATTTGAGGAAGGTGAGGAAAGGGAGTTGATAAAGAAAAAGATCAGTGAAATTTTTGAAACTGGATATGCAGAGGTAGAATCTGACTTTTTATTAAAGAGTGGAGAGAAAATTCCGTACTATTTGAATGGCTGGCGTATCGTATATCAAAATGAACCGTGCGTTATAGGTGTGGGTATTGATATATCTGAGCGTAGAAAGGCGGAAAAGGAGCTAATTGCATCAGAGATGAAGCTTAAGGCTTTTTTTAATAATACATCTGATGGGCATTTGCTTTTAGACCTATCTGGAAATGTTTTGAGTTTTAATCCGGTGGCTAATAGAATTGCTCAGAATATTTGGCTTGAGCCATTAGAAGAGGGGAGCTCTATATGGCACAGAATGGATAAAAGGCATGAGCCTCAAGCTAAATTATGGTTTGAGACTGTGCTGGAGGGAGAAGAGATAAAAGAAGAAATAAATCTGCCAGATGGAATAGATAAGTCAGAATGGTGGCTGCTCAATGCTACGCTAGCAAAGGATAATGAAAAAAAAGCCTTTGGGGTAGCTATAAAGGTAATTAATATAGAACCTATGAAGCAGGTTAACCAAAGGCTAATGCAGAGTAACGAGCAAATTAATAAGGCTAAAAATGAATTAGATCAGTTTGTGTATAAATCATCACATGATCTGCGTGGGCCGCTTACTTCTGTTCTTGGTCTGGTAAATCTGGCAGAAAGAGATGTAAGTACTAATAGCTTCGATGTCTATTTGGATAAGATACGAAATTCAATTGTTAAGCTGGATCATTACATTAAGGATATTATAGACTTTTCCTATAATAGCAGTTCTATTGTGAAGAAAGATGGGATAGACTTAAGGCAATTATTAGAGATGGTGATGGATGACTTACGTGATTTGCCTAATGCCGATAATATTGATATTGAAATAAATTTCGATAATCAAGCCGAATTGAAAGGTGATTTTAATCGACTAAAAACTGTAATTACAAACATAGTAAGCAATGCTATTCTCTATCAGGATGTGGAAAAGATGTTGTCTTTACTGGTTATTAAGGCTCATGTAGACCAAAAAGAATTACGAATGAGCTTTAGGGATAACGGCATAGGGATCGGCTTGCAGTTTCAAGATCAGGCTTTTGATATGTTCAGTCGTGGCTGTATTTCTTCTAAAGGATCTGGCTTAGGATTGTATATTGTGAAGGAAATTATCAATACTTTGCAAGGTGAGGTGAAAATTTATTCTGAGGAGGGACTGTATACTCAAGTAGAATTTAAAGTGCCTAATGCAAGCTAAAGTATAAGGAAATGACAGGGTTGATATCACCTCCTTATCTATTTTTTATTCTGTTATTTTTATGCTGATGCCTCGTGTGGTCTGCCACCCCTCCGCATCTGTAAGCATTACTAGAAAGTGATAATCTCCGCTGTCTATATCTTCTGGAATATTTATATTCAATTCTGCTTTACATTCCTTTAGGCCTTCAGGTATAGAAAAGTTGTTTATAAATAAGAATGGGGTTTTAGCAGTTTTTATTGCGGCCAGATCACAATCATTAACTTCTGTACTATGGTTATGATGGTCAAAGTTATTATGTATATCAATGCTGTATGATCCAAGATATTGATTATCAGTGAAGTATGCGGTGAAGGTGAAGCTTTCTCCTTTTTTTATTTCACTACACTGTTGCGGATAATTGGCCTCAAAGCTCTGGTCTATTACAGGATACTCGGTGTCTAGAGATTTGTCATCATCAGAGCATCCGGTTAAAAGAATTATTGTAGCAAAAATAATGAATAGTAAGTGTAGAAAGTAATATGTTGTTTTAGATTTCATGTCTTTACTGTTTTTTGAATAATGACCAAGAGAGCTCGCTTAATGGAGCTCTCTGATAAAACCAGATAATTAAATCACGAAGCAGCAGCAACTTCAATATGTGATTCAAATTCCAGCTTATGACCTTCTTCGTCTTCAATAATGAAAGTGGCATGGTATTCTCCTACAGGAGCGGTGGCCGGAACGTCTATATGCTCATGAAATTCCACTTCTGTTTCTCCATGATAACCTTCTTCAAACTCTTGCTCAAAATGCCACTCTTCTTCGCCTTCTCCTACGGTAAGGTCATGGCCATGTATGTTTACTATGATATGATGAATACCATGATGGGCATCTATAAAAAATTCGGTATGTAGGTCTTTCCCCCTTACTACAGTTTCATCAATAGAAATGTCACTGTAGCTGATTTCTTCAGTGTCAGTCTCTCCTTCCATTATCTCAAGATGTCCTTCACTTTCGGTGGTTTTTCCTGCCTGGTCGGTTACAAGCAGAGTAATATGATACTCTCCTGAAGGGATATTGGCAGGGATAGCTATGTGCTCATGGAAAGTAGGGTTTTTTACTAAATATTTTTCATCAGTAAACACTTTTTCAAAGTCCCATTCTACTTCACCATCAGCTATTTTCAGGTCATGACCATGAATAGTTAAGGTAATACTTTTTACAGACGCTTCAGCTACTATTTTTGCTTCAGTGTGCAAATTTGATCCTTTATAACCTACTTGGCCGGTTGAATGAGAGCTGCCTTTTCCGTATTCAAAATCTGTAATAGTTGGAGCAGGTAGAGATGGCGTGTCGTCGTCATCATCACTACAAGCCATAAAAGTGCTAAAACATACTAGAGCTACTAAAAATAATCTTGCTCGTAATAATAGTTGTTTGTTCTTCATTTTTATTTATTTAATTGTAAAAGGTATGTTCAGTGATAGTATTATATTTCTTCCGGCTTCAGGCATATCAATCAGCCTGTAGAAACTGGTATGATTAAAGTATTTGCTGTTTAAAAGATTACGTGCCTGTAAGCTCACCAAAAGCGGCTGCTGACCGAAATGAATACTGGTGCTGGCTCTGAGATTAATGACTTGTGAGCCAGGTGTTTCTTTCTCTGGAGGCACTATTCTGTTTTGCCTTGCTGTAACGCGGTAGTCAACTGAAAATGAAGTTTTGCTGAGCCTTTTTATTTCTGGCGACCAGGATATTGAAAAAAGTGCTGATGGAGCAGGTGAGATAGGTAGTGAGAATCCTTGTTTTTCGCCGTTAAGCTGTTGAGCATATACAAATTCACCAGCTACTTCTGTGCTTATGGTTTTATATAATTTCCAATGGGCAGATACTTCACCTCCGTAGCGCATCACCTTGCTTTGAGTGTATTCAAATACTTGGTTGCCTGCTCCATAGAGGTAATCATGATCAGCAGTGGGATTGAGGTAAATATAATTTTGGAAATAGTTAAAAAACGGAGTTGCTTCTAATGTCCAGGAGGGAGCAGTCCAGGTCATACCAAGGTCGGCTTGGTATGATTGCTCAGGATTTAAATTTATATCACCTCTTTCATAGCTGTAATAGTGATAGTTGACGCCGTTTGCTCCCAGTTCTTTGGCTATTGGCATGCGGAAGCTTTTCCCAATATTAAACTTTAATTGAAGCTGATCATGGTTGTAATTGACTCCTGCTGACCATGTTAGATTATTAAAGTCTCTTGATTGATGGCTAGAGCGCTGAATATATATAGGAGCAGAGTTGCTTTCAGCGTTTTTTGATTCAAACCAATCATAGTATTCCCTTATCTGTATTTTGGCGTAGTCCCACCGGATGGCGGCATGTAGTAGCCATTGTTTATTGATCTCGTATTTATCATAAATATAAGTTCCTGTATTAAGCTGCTGGAACGATGGAATAAGAAAGCCCCATCCGCTTATTTTATTATCTTGATGGGCGGAGTTGATTCCTATGGTGAGGTTGTGCTTGCCTAGCCACAGTATATCTCGAAAATTGGCAGATAAAATGTCTTTATTAAACTTTCTTTCCAGATCTTCTTCAATATTCAAATTGTCGGGATAAGTTGCGGGCATGTAGCCATGGCTGACATAATTGCTTCTTTCTTCACGTAAATTATTTTGATAGCCTATTTCTGTAATTAGTTTATGGTTGGCAGACCATATAAATTCACTTGAGTTAATGACTTTGAAATGATTGACTTTCTGGAAAGGGTGAAGGATGTCTCTGCTAGAGCGGTCGTGTAATTCATGGTCTACCTGCCGAGGTTCTAGTCCGTGTGCGTTAGCAAAAAAGCCACTCTTACTGTACGTGTTGGTGATGTAAAAGGTGGATTTTATATGATCTTTTATTAAGCCTATATCCAAATGTAGATTGGTTTCTCTGCCCGCAGTATTTCTAACTTTATGGTTATTCAGCATAACAGGGGCGTTGTATACGCTTACTCTGTCAGTGGCAACTTTGTAGTCTCCATAATTCTGATGAGTAATACGAGTGTTGAAAAATAGGGCTTGGCCTCTTCCGTATAAGTTGAAAGAGCCTCCTAGTAAATTATTGTTGCTTTTGCCGATAATATCTACTGCTCCGGCAAGGGAGTTTTCTTTAGGCGCAGGAGGAGGTAGTATGTCTATTACTCCGCCTATGGCATCTGATCCGTAAATAAATGAAGCAGGGCCTTTAAGTATTTTGATTTTGGAGGCTCGAAATTGGTCTATTTCCAGACCATGATCCGCGCCCCATTGTTGAGCTTCATGCTTAATGCCTTTATCTATAACGGATACCCTATTGAAGCCAAGTCCGCGTATCAATGGCTTAGATTGACCTGAGCCTATGCCTATGCTGCTTACTCCAGGTAACCTTTCCAAAGACTCCATGAGGCTACCGCCCATGTTCTTTCTTATAAAATCATCGTTTACAGTTTCAATATTTAATGCTTCTTCTCTTCTTTCAAGTTTATCGATATTGGAGCTTATAGTTACTTCTTGAAGTTCTTGTAAGGAAGGTTGCAGGAGCATATTCATGGGTGTTTTGAAGTCTTGGGAAGAAAGTGATATTTCTTTCGTAATGTAGCCTACATATGATACCGTTAGTGTATTTGTTTTTTTTGAATTAATAGGAATCGAGAATTTACCATTGGCCGTAGTTATAGCAATAGTTTTGGCAGGGTAAGCGGCAACTGTGGCTCCTTCTAAAGCCTCACCTTCATGGTTATAGATAAAACCGGTTAGTGTTATTTCTTGGCCAGATGCCAGAAGCACAACGTAGAGTGAAAGGTGTATGGTGATGAATAAAGATTTAATTGTGGTGCCTCTCATGTGGCTAAAAAGTAGAATTTTAAATGCAGCACTGTTGCTTTAAGTTGCAAGGATACAAAGGAGGGCTCTTAAATGCAACTATATTGCATATGAATCAATGTTGCGATTAAGGTGAATTAATTGCCAGGGTGATTATTTGGGAGTTGTAATAATAGGAAATTGAAAAAAGAAGAATGGCGTATCATTTGGCTATTAATTGAGCTGGCCAAGAGTCATTTATCTGCTTCTGTAAAGTAGGGAGGGGCAATGGATGATTTGTTATTATCTACTTACCGATAATAAAAGCGATGAAAATTTTGTTGTATTAGGCCTTTATAATTCCTTTTCTGTAGAGGTCTAAAGCATCCTTCAATACGGTAGTGATTATTTTTTCAGGAATGTCTTCAGTAGATTTTACTCTTAGTATTTTCATCCTTGAGCGATTGCCTTGTTCCAATACTGCGTGTTTTAAGGATTTTCCTTCAACCATAAGTATATATGGCTCTTTGGTTTTTTTATCTGTCCATAAATAGCAAAATGCCTTTTTCTTATAGCAGAAGCAGGGCATCCCGTATTTCATGGTTTCAAATATGTTATTATCCTGTTTTAAAATGATGTCTCTTAGAGCCATAAGGCAGCTCTTATTCGGCTCTTCCTGACTTAGGTAGAAGTTTTGAATTATTTCTTGAAGCATGGTTTAGGTGCTAATTAGGTTTTGATATTTATAGACTTTCGTTTACCTATAAGTAACCCATTAACACCAATAATTTGTAAAGTGTTTTATGTGAAGTTATTGGTTATCAGTGTAGTATGTTTTTTTAGTATTGGTCAGCTTAAAATGAGAAAAGATTGCGATGAGCTTCCGTGAAATTTAAAAGGATAAATCCCACTGTACCCTAAAGCGTAGTTCATCAGCCGTTTGGTAATCGCTTGTTTGTATATCAAACTGAGATACTTCCATCGATAATTTATTTCTATGCCCTTTAAAAAACCAATTCATGGCTAAAGATGCCTCTTCAAGAGTGGTGTTTAAACCGGTGTTGGGTCTGTAATTAGAATATCTTACTGCAATTTCTAATGGTTCTGGCCACCACTTGATTGATTGGTGAGCCAGATAACCTGCCTGTAGGTAAAAGCCTTTTAAGGTCGTAGTGCTGTTTTTTTGTTTATCTATAATTTCTTTTTTATGTAGCTCTGATTGCCAGCTGAATCCACTATATACAAAAGCGGTTTCCAGGTTCATCTGGTTAATTCTGTACTGACCAGGCTCACCATTTTCAAAACCCTGTAAATAACCACCCCCTGAAGAAGAAAATCGCGTAAAAGAACTTCTATTAGTCACAGCTGATAAGGCAATAATGGCCTCAGGTGTTTTATGCAGAGAAAGATCACTGCTCTTAAATCCTAAATTTTCTCCTGTAACATTCCATTGCAAGCGGCCAAAGTACATGAGGTTTTTATCGTCATTTTCTTGAGTTCCTCTACCTGTTCCTGTAAATACACCGGCCCAGTAGTTAAAATCTGCTATGCTGGCTCCATCAAGCCTGCCGTATATCTCTACTCCCTGTTGCCGATCTACAGTAAAGGCTCTGTTTAATATTGACCGGTCTACCATTTGCTGAGATCCACTGCTAATTCGTCTTTCTCTAGTAAACTCTACCTTCCATTGGCCTATCTTTACATTAAACCATTTCCATCTTTCTACCATTATCCTGAAGTCTAGCAAGTTAGATCTGCCTAGCTCATATTCCCAGTAATATTTTAGCCAAGGCTGATACGCATGACCGCCTACCTTAAGTCTTGCTCGGTTGATTTTGAATGCAGGAGTATTATCATATCCAAAGTCATTAAAAGTAACAGGGTCACTGTCATTAGGTGTGGCAAAACGAAATTGCAATCGGCCTTGTATCCGAAGCAAATAGGCATTGTTATTAGATCTTAATTCAAATCCTTTAGATCCATAATTAATATGCCATGGCGGCTTGTTTTCAGTAGAGTCATTGTGAATACCCTGAGCCTGCAAAATATCGAAAGATAGGACTGATAAAAATAATACCAGTGATGGAATAAAACCCCTCATAAAATCTACACTAACCATTAAATCTGCAAAAATATAAATATTAGCGTTACTTAACATTAAATAAATATATAAGTAATAATTACTTAATGTGAATGACTGTTTTAACAATGGGGGTAAATTAGTAGTCTCACATAGAATTATAGTTTTCTGTAGAATAAAAGATCTTTACATTTTTGTAGGTGTAACAAATCGATAGATATAGAGTCTCCTTCTAAAAGAGAATAGTTGGCCTTATGAAACAAACAATTAAACTGTTTATGTTGATGGTATTGATAATGCCATTTGTTAAGTGTAGTAACGAAGCCTCACGACTTAAAAACGCTATAAAATATCATCCAGGAGATCCTTTTGAGAGGACAATGGTGGCAAATCAATTTTTCGAAATAGACACAGAAAAAGATAATGTTGTTGAGGGAGATGGAGGAACGCTTGTGGTTGTACCTAAAGGAAGTTTTATGAATTCCGATGGAGAAACTGTTCAGGGAATGATTCAAATAGAATTGGCAGAGGCTTTATCTATGTATCAGATGTTACAATCAAACCTTACCACCACATCTAATGGTAAGCTCTTAGAGTCCGGAGGAATGCTTTACCTTAATGCTTCTTTAAATGGAGAATCACTTATTATAAATGAAAAAAATCCGCTCTACATTCAAGTGCCAACAAATAAAAGAAAGCCAGAAATGATGGTTTATCAGGGTCAGAGAGATGAATATGGCAATATGGATTGGAAGGCTCCTAAGAAAATGGATAACTTTCTGATACCTGTAGACATTAATTCGCTCAATTTTTATCCTGAAGGTTTTGAGGCTGAAGTAACGGCTGGTATGCCTTTTAGAAATTATTCTGTAGCTACTCCTGAATTGATAGATAGTCTCTATTACAGTTTATCAGTATCAAATGGAAGAGAGCTTACCCGAGGGCTGGAGATAACAGATGAAAATGAGGAGTATTATAGAAATAAAGAGGATGAGCTTTTTGATTATGCGGATACTGATACGATTTCTTCATTTTCATGTAGTATAGACCCTGCAATTATTAGGGTTATCAAATCAGAGAAATATCAGAATACGCTGATTTCTACACGAGAGTTTGAAGAAAGGCTTCAATTAATTTTTAGAACATGTAGAAATGATATTATAGAAGATTACATTCAAGGGCTTGACAAAGATCTTTGGGTTTTAGATAGCATGGCGGCAGAAAAAGAGGAAAATATAGAGCTTCGTAAAGCTTTTATAGCATATTCAAAACAGAAGTTGACGAATGTGAAAGGAGCTGAAAAGTATTCGCAATTGCTGAAATCCTATTATAGCGAACATTTAGCAAAGGTTAAGGCGGAGTTGCGTAAAGCTCGGGAAGAGGTAGTCGAAATTCTGAATGCAAAGAATGAAGCGGCTCAGAAGGTAGAGAAGGAATATAAGCAATTGCTGCGGCAGAGAGAAAAATATCGAATGGAAACTTATGGCTTTGAATTGACAGAAATGGGGTGGATAAATATAGATAGGGGAGTAATAGCAAAGCAATGGGGATATCAAGGCTTAGAGGTTCAAGTGCAAAATGTAGAAAAATATGACATGCTTCATTCTTATGTGGTTTATACTTCCATTAAAAGTCTATATCGTCTAAATACTAAAGGTGGAGGTCTATTTTATGTGGGCAATGATGGACAAAGAGAGATGCTTATGCCTAAAGGTAAAACGGCTGTCATTATTTCTATTGGGTATCAGGGAGATGATGTTTTTATAGCTTTTGAGGAATTTAAAACAGGTATTAAATCTGAAATCTCAATGAGTTTAAAATCTTCATCAGAAGAAGAGATTAAGGATATTATTAATAGCTATGCTAATTATGATGAGGAAAATAATATTGAAAATGATCTAGAGTATATGGTTCTATTTCAAAAGGAGAAAAATAGGCAAAGGACATTGAAATTAGAAAGTGATTTTATTTATAGGCTTTGTTTGGTATGCAACCCAAAATTATAAAGCATTAAAATGTAAGCACTGATAATTTCTGCTTGCTATAGAGGTAGCTAAATGGATGTTGCATTAAAAATGTTTAGAATACGGTTTGATCAACCCCTTTACACTATGCCGCCAGGGTGAAGAGTGTGCCAGTGGTCAAATGCCTTTTGCGGGCCGGTGCTGATGTGGACTCTGTTTCTGAAAATGGAGAAACACCTTTAAGGTTGACTTTTCAAAATCACCCTTTTAGCTTAGAAGCTGTTAGCTTACTATTAAAGCATGGGGCCGATATAGATCATTCATATAATGGAGGTGCTACTATTTATGATTTAGCAAAGTCGGTGTGTCATGAGCAGAGCGATTTGGCTATTGTTGATTTAATGGAAAACCGCAGAAATGTTTATGTAAAATGAGTATAAGTAAGCTACTAAGTACAAAAGATTATAAAAAAATAAAGCCCCTGATAATCAGAGGCTTTTTAAAATTACTTGAGGCGCTGAGCGGATTCGAACCGCTGTACAAGGTTTTGCAGACCTCTGCCTAGCCACTCGGCCACAGCGCCTTATTGTTTTAGGAGTGCAAATCTATAAATAAACACATATCCATACAACCTTAGGTCGAAATATTTATTCATTCTTTATGTAATACATCGTAACCTATTGAAAAAGAGCGGTTAATAAAATTAATTTGGATTTTAAATCACGCTTGCTGCAAGTGAATGCGCACTAAGTAAAATGCTTTTGTAGTATTTCAAATTATTAAATCTGATTTATAGAATCTTTTTCTTATTGAAATAATTAATAGAAGTGTATTACTTATTTTAAAACCTTTTTTTACTTTGAGGAGTATAATAATTAGCAACGAACTAACTTTTGCTATGCTTAAAATTGGAATAGCAGCCGATCACGGCGGCTTTGAACTGAAGAAACTGATTACCTCTAACCTAGATATCACCAACAAATATACAATTCAAGATTTTGGGGCAGATGCTTTGGATAATAATGATGATTATCCTGACAGAATATTGCCTTTAGCTGAGGCTGTTTCAGCAGGAACAGTAGATAAAGGAATAGCCATTTGTGGTAGTGGTGTTGGAGCCTCTATCATTGCTAACAAGCTACCCGGTGTAAGGGCGGCCCTAATCACGGAAACATATTCTGCCCATCAGGGCGTGGAGCATGACGATATGAATGTACTTTGTCTAGGTGGTAGAGTTATTGGCTCTGCTTTAGTAATGGAGATTATCAACGCCTTTTTAGGTGCCAGTTACATTGGCGAAGGAAGGTTCGAGAGAAGATTACAAAAATTAATTCAAACAGAAGAAAAATACTTAAAGAAATGAGTAATACAGGTTACGACTTCGGGATGGTAGGTCTTGGAGTAATGGGAAGAAACTTATTATTAAATATAGCTGATAGTGGTTACAGTGTAATAGGTCTTGATAAAGATACAGAAAAGGTAGCTTCATTGACGGAAGAAGCCGATAAGGATCATGTAAAGGCTACCACCTCAGCAGAAGAATTTATTTCTTCATTAAAATCACCTAGAAAAATTATGATGTTGGTGCCTGCTGGTGCGCCAGTAGATTCTGTTATCGCTGAGCTAACTCCTTTTTTGTCAAAAGGAGATTTGCTTATGGATGGAGGTAACTCATACTTTCCTGATACGAATAGGAGATATGATGCACTTACAGAGAAGGGCATTCATTACATGGGCGTAGGTATTTCTGGAGGTGAAGAAGGAGCTCGTAGAGGACCAAGTATTATGCCTGGTGGCAGTGCCGCTTCTTATGATTTTATTAAGCCCATTTTAGAAGCAGCAGCAGCTAAAGTTAACGGAGAACCATGCGTGACTTTTATAGGTCATCGAAGCGCTGGAAACTACGTAAAAATGGTTCACAATGGTATAGAGTATGCCTTAATGCAGTTGATTTCTGAGGCTTACCATTTGCTGAAATCTGGCGCAGGGCTTTCTGATGAGGAGCTGAAAAATGTTTTCACAGAATGGAATAAAGGAGAGCTTAACTCTTTCCTAATAGAGATTACTTCTGAGATTTTTGCCAAGAAAGATGAGGATGGAGAAACATTGATTCTTAACAAGATACTTGATAGAGCAAGATCAAAAGGAACAGGAAAGTGGACTTCTCAAAATGCTATGGACTTACAGGTACCCGCGCCTACCATAGATCTAGCAGTGGTGGCCAGAGATATTTCAGCCATAAAAGAAGAAAGAGAAGCTGCCGGAGAAATATTCCCTGCTAAAGAATATAAGCTTGATGCAAGTAAAGAAGAAGTGATAGGTAAGGTGGAAAATGCACTGAAGTTTGCATTTATAACAGCCTATGCTCAGGGTTTTGCTATGATTAAAAAGGCTAGTGATGAATACAACTACGAGGTGAAGATAGCTGAAGTGGCTAAAATATGGAGGGGAGGATGTATTATTCGTGCAGCCATGTTAGAAGATTTTCGTAAGGCTTTTGAAGCTGATGCTTCTCTTAAAAATATAATGGTTAATGATGACCTTGCTAAAAAGTTAAATGCTTACCAAAGTGATATTAGAGATTGTGTGAAAATGGGAGTAGACGCAAGCATACCTATGTCTGCTACTATGGCATCGCTTTCATATTTTGATTTGTATAGAAGCGGATGGCTGCCTCTTAACCTTATTCAAGCTCAGAGAGATTTCTTTGGTGCTCATACTTATGAGAGAATAGGTGAAGAGGGTGTATTTCATACCATCTGGAAATAAATTTTGATATTAACATTATATAAATATTCTTCATTGTGAACATGATTGAATCCACAAAAAAACCTGGCTCTACAGTGTTAGTGATTTTCGGTGCGTCTGGAGATTTGAGCCAAAGGAAACTAGTGCCTGCATTATATAACTTGATGCTTGACTCTTGGTTGCCTGATAATTTTGCTATGATTGGTGTTAGTCACCATGATAGGACTACAGATGATCTTAGAGAGATTCTGAAGGATGGAGTGAGTAAGTATTCAAGAAGAGATTTTAGAGGCAATGGAGACTGGGAGAGGCTTTCTTCCAGTATTACCTATTATAAGGCTGACTTTACTAATCCTGAATCTTATAAAGGACTAGCAGAAGAGTTAGATGCCTATGACGAAAAATGGGGTACTAAGGCCAATAGAATATTCTATCTTTCGGTATCTCCTCAGTTTATAGAGCCCATTGCTCAAAATATTAATACTTCAGGAATAGCTAATAGCATTGAAAATAGCCGAATAGTAGTAGAAAAGCCTTTCGGACGTGACTACGATTCTGCAGAGCATTTAAATAAGAAGTTGCGTGAGCACTTTAAAGAAAGTCAGATTTACAGAATAGATCACTATTTAGGTAAAGAGACGGTTCAAAATATTATGGCTTTCCGTTTTGCGAACACCATATTTGAACCTCTTTGGAACCGGAATTACATTGATAGTGTGCAGATAACGGTAGCTGAAACCGTAGGGGTAGAGCATAGAGGTAACTACTATGATAAATCTGGTGCTCTTAGAGATATGATCCAGAATCACCTGCTTCAGTTGCTTTGTATGGTAGCTATGGAACCCCCAATTACGTATGAGGCGGATGAAATCCAAAACAGAAAAGTAGATGTGCTGCATTCTGTAAGACCTTTCTCTACTGATGAAAAAGTGCAGGAAGATACCGTAAGAGGTCAGTACTTTGAAGGTGTGGTAGAGGGAGAAACAATAGAAGGTTATCGTGATGCCAAAGGAACAGCAGAGGAGTCTAATACTGAGACCTATGCGGCCATGAAAGTATACCTTGATAACTGGAGATGGAAAGATGTGCCTTTCTACCTGAGAACGGGTAAAAGCATGCCTGAAAAGAATACTTCTATCACTATCCAGTTTAAGCCTGTATCACACAAGCTTTTCCCTAGTGAGGCTACAACTAATTTGCCTAACTTGCTTACTATAAATATACAACCTTCTATGGGTGTTAAATTATGTATGCAGGCTAAGAAGCCAGGATTAAAGATGTCTTTGAACAAGGTAGGAATGACTTTCGACTATGACGATGCTTTTACCGAAGCGACACCAGAGGCTTATGAGACGCTGTTGCTAGATGTGATGCAGGGAGACTCTACTCTCTTCATGCGAGCTGATCAGGTGGAGGCAGCTTGGAAAATAGTGATGCCTATTTTGAACTATTGGGAAAATAACAAAGAAAAAGAATTCCCTAATTATGCAGCAGGATCTTGGGGCCCTCAAAAGGCTGATGATCTATTAGAAAGAGATGGACGCTCGTGGCTCAATGTCTAAAAGAAGTGATTTTATGATTAAAGTATATAATTCTCAACAAGAGGCCAGCGAAGCAATGGCTGAAGAATTTAAAAATATTGCTAATCAATCGATAAAGGAAAGAGGTCGGTTTAATGTGTCATTAACCGGGGGTAGCTCACCCAAGGTGCTTTATAAGCTTCTTGCAGAGAAGCCGCTCGTAGATCAGATTCCATGGGATAAAACATTTGTTTTCTGGGGTGATGAAAGGTGTGTGCCGTTTGATCATGAGGACAATAATGCAAAAATGGCCTTTGATTTATTGTTAGATAAAGTGCCCTTGCCTAAAGATAATACCTTTAGGATGGATGGGAGAAGTAATCCTTCTGAAGGAGCTCAGGAGTATGAACGTATTTTGAAGCAGCATTTTAAAAATGAAGACCCTGCTTTTGATCTAATTCTGTTAGGAATGGGAGGAGATGGACATACAGCTTCAATTTTCCCTGGCACAGAGGTAATTAATGAAAAAGATAAGTGGGTAGATACAGGGTATAATGCAGAGCTAAAATCCGATCGCATAACCTTAACGGCCCCCTTTATTAATAAGGCCAGAAATATTTTCTTTGGAGCATTTGGAGAAGGTAAAGCTGAAACCTTAAAGTCGGTAATTGAGGGAGATTATAGACCTTCAGAGTATCCTTCGCAGCTTATCAACACTGAGCAAGGGAACTTGGTCTGGTACTTGGATGAGCCTGCAGCGAAGCAGATAAAACATTAAGCAAAAGGGCTGTCTAAAAATTTAGACAGCCTTTTTTATTGCACTAAGATCACGCCTTGATTTGATTTTTTTAAGTTATTAGCTCTTCTTAAAGCAAATTTTCTACCCTTCCAGTAAATCAGCTATTGGCATTAAAATAAAGTTTTTATACTGTCAAGACGTACCACTGATATTAAAAATTAATAAAAAGATAAAAATGTAGCTGATGACGTTTACCTCGGAAAGATTTAGTATATTAATATTAAAATAAGGTGTTAGTGAAATAATAACACAAGCTATGTAATCTGAGGTGATTAAATGGGTGAATATACTACCTGCATATAGAATTATCCTTTGATATAAGTAGGCTGAAGTAATGTTATGACAGGTTCCAACTGCCTTTAATCTACTGCTAACCTAATTGCAATAATCTATTTGCTGATTTTTCTTTGCCTCCTATTGTGTATGTGCCTAAATATGGTATTACATCAATAAACTACAAGGCGTTTTCAGCATTGCCTTTCATCAGCACCTATTTTTGATTTTTGACATGTTTAACGGGTAAGAGATAGAAAGAAATGAATGTACGATGTCATCTAGGCAAAATAGACCTTATTCTAAATGATTTGTTGACGGTTACCAGCTCTGAATTCCTATATGTGTGCAATTATGTTAAAATTCATATTTCTATGCTTGGAGGAGAAGAGAAACATAATTGCTTGATTTTTCGAATAGCGGAAGAGCTACAATATTTGGATTTATTAACCCAGAAGGTAGAGCATATAAGGCAGATTCACTCTAGAATAGACCTGGAAAGCCCTGTTCTAATTGATGAACACTGTGCTGGTAAAGACTGGTCCGTATTTGGTCTCAGTAAATTACAGGTGGAAGTGGCCGTAATGAGTTTGATTCAAAAATTGAAGAGCATTAATCGTATGCTAGAGAAAATAAACCCTTCTTTTACCATTCGCCAGGAGTTTATAGAATTAGTAACTATGTACAGCAAGAACCTGACGGAAAATTTAGACATTATTTGTGATCACTGTCATAAGTACCAATTTTTAAATATACAAGAGGAAAGAGATATGCTATATAAGTTATATTCAACTGTGTCTGAGAGATTAGTTCTGGATATGTATCTTGACAATAGTGCCGTTACCACAGAGGAGATTGTAGCTTCTTTGAAGAATGGAATAGATAAGGCTTCTACTCCGGATTTTTTTTAGCATTATGAAGCCACAAGTGCAGGTTTTTGAAGAGGATGAAAGTCTTATCGTTAAAATACAAGGAGAACTTACATTAAGATTTGGAGATGATATAAGGAGAATATTAGCAGAATTGCCCATTTATCAAAAAAATGTGGAGCTTGTATTGGAGCGGCCGGAAGGGTTGGATTTGTGCGCAATACAAATGATATGGGCTTTTAAAAAGTCTTGTCAGTCTTCTAATATTAATTTTCATATGGAGGCTAATTTGGAAGATACCGAACGGCAACTAATTGAGAATACTGGTTTTTCTTCTCTATTCATTTAAAGAATAAACTATAGATACATTCATGAGTAAAACAGTTTTGATTGTAGATGATTCCGAAAGCATCAGAGATCTGGTAGAAATGACACTTGAAAATGCTGGTTACACAGTGATTAAAAGTTTTGACGGGGAAGATGCGACCTATAAACTGAATACCAGTAGGCCGGTAGATTTAATAATTACTGATTTAAATATGCCGAATTTAGATGGTATTGACTTTATTAAAAATGTGAGAGCGAATGAAAAATATAGCACCGTACCCATACTTTTGTTAACCACAGAATCTCAGGCTATAAAGAAGGAAAAAGCTAAAGAAGTGGGGGCTACCGGCTGGATTGTGAAACCATTTGTTCGAGAAAAACTGATAGCTATAGTGAAAAAAGTAATACGCTAAGCTATGGATAAGTTTCAAAAAACATTTCTGCAAGAGGCTGAAGAGCTTATGGATGATCTCGAGCAAGCTTTGTTGCGTTTAGAAGATGATTTTGAAGATAAACAATGCATTAGCGAGATATTTCGGGCTATGCATTCGCTTAAAGGGGGCGGCAGTATGTTTGGTTTTGATACAATCAGTTCTATTACCCACCATTTAGAAACTATTTATGATCAGATAAGAAATAACGAGCTGAAGGCCAATAGAAATATTCTTGATGTGACTTTTGAAGCTGTAGATCATTTGAAGCATTCCCTTATGGATCAGCAGCTGTCTGAAGATTATAATAGGAAAAAGCATCAGGAGGTAATGCTGAAAATAGAAGCCTTAAGAAGTGAGGTTGATAATGGGCAAGAAGAATTAGATAGCTCGGAATCCACCCTTACCATGGCTACTTATTATGTACTTGTTTCTCCAAAAGAAAGCATTTTCGCTAATGGAACTAACCCTTTATACTTAATTGATGATCTGTCTGCCTTGGGGAAATGCTTGGTATTGCCGTCTTTGACCTCGCTACCTGTTTTAAAGGAGGTAGAGCCAGATAAATGCTATACTCAGTTCGAAGTGCTAATATCAACAGAGCTGCCTAAAGAAGAGATTAAAGATGTCTTTATTTTTGCCGAAGATCAATGCGATTTGCAAGTAGAAATGATCTGTGGTGGAGATTTGCTTGACTTTGAGCCATTGATAAGTGCTTTAGAGTCAAAAAGGCTTGATGAAGATATACTGGGATATGACGCTGTAAAAAATATTGTTCAATTGCATTTGAACGAAAGTTCGAAATCTATAAAGAAAAGTAAAAAAGATATAGCTAAAACAGAGAGCAGCATTAGGGTGTCCTCTGATAAGCTTGATGAACTTATGAATCTGGTCAGTGAGTTGGTTACTACGCAGGCGCAGATTTCTTTGATAGCAGAGCAAAAAGGCATAGAGGAGCTCACTGAGCTAGGTGAAAATATGGAGAAGATTACGCGTAGACTTCGGGATAACGCTTTTTCAATCTGCCTGGTGCCTATTCAGGTACTTGTTACCCGCTTTCAGAGATTGGTTCGAGATCTTAGCAATGATCTGGGAAAAGAAGTGCAATTCATTACTTCTGGTACTGAAACGGAACTTGATAAATCAATAATCGAAAATATAAGTGATCCTATTCTTCATATTATAAGAAATAGTATAGACCATGGTATTGAGACAAGTGAAGAAAGGGTAAAGAAAGGTAAGTCACCTGTAGGGAAATTAGAGTTAAGTGCTTTTTATTCTGGCACTTATGTATATGTGCAGTTAAGAGATGACGGCCAAGGTATTAATCCAGAAAGTGTTAAGAAAAAGGCTATACAAAATGGCCTCATAATTTCAGGAGATCAGCTCACAGAAAAAGAGGCTTTAGAGCTTGTTTTTATGCCTGGCTTTTCTACAGCCGAAGAGATTACAGATGTTTCTGGTAGAGGTGTGGGTATGGATGTTGTGAAGAGAAAAATAGAAGCTTTGAAAGGAGATGTAACTATTGCATCTAAAATCAATGAAGGCACTTCTATTACTATCAAACTCCCACTTACTCTTTCTATTATAGACGGTATGTTGGTCGAGATTGCTGAGACAAAATATATCATCCCATTAGATTTTGTGGATAAATGTTATGAAATATATACTTCCAAATTAGACGGAGAAGATAGCCAAAAGTATGTTTTTGAAGGGAGTATGCTGCCGGTATTAAATACGAGGGCATGTTTTGGGTTCCAAGCTTTTTCAGGAGACATTACTCAGGTCATTAAGCTTACTTATGAAGAATTTCCGGTGTGTATTACCGTAGATCATATTATTGGTCAGTACCAGGCCGCTATGAAGCCGCTGGGAGAGCATTATGAAAGCCAGGATGAATTTAGCGGAGCTACCATTCTGGGAGATGGAAGCGTTGCATTAGTATTGGATGTGATGAGATTTGTTCGCCAGCATCTCATGGTAAAAGAATTAAAATTAGAACATTAGGGGCTTATGAAATTATCGAATGAAGAATTAATTAATGAGTTAAGGGATAGGCTGTTGAAGGCTTCGTCGTCTGATGATGAACAGAAAATGTTTCAGGAGGTGAAGAGGTTGGGAGAGCAGTTAAAACAGTCAGAACGGTTGAAGTCTAATTTCTTGTCAAACATTCGAAATGAGATTACTAACCCGCTTTCAGCTGTTCTTGGTATATCTGACTTTCTGATGCAGGCAGACGAGGTGGATATGAAGAAGTTAAAAAGGAATGCTTATTTGATTCATAATGAGGCTTTTAATCTTGAATTCCAGATGCGTAATATTTTTATGGCTGCGGAGCTAGAAGCAGGTATGATAGAGCCTGAGTATGGTAAGGTAAATGTTATTTCTACCATAAAAGATGTGATCGCTTCTTTTGAATATAAAGCAAAAGAAAAGAATCTAAAAGTAGTAGAAGTCCACTCTGATGATCCGATAGCATTTACCACTGATGTAGCCATGTTTCACCTTATGGTTGCTAATATTTATTCTAACGCCATTGAATATAGCCTGCCGGATCAGCAAATAGAAATATCCGCAGAGCTTAGGGATAATCACTTATTGGTCTATATCAAAGATATGGGTATAGGCATAAGTGAAAATGATCAAAAAAAGATTTTTGAAAGGTTTTATCAGTTAGATTATGGTACTACAAAACAGCATCGAGGGCAAGGCTTGGGGCTATCAGTAACACATGCTATTATAGAATTACTTAGCGGTACGGTAGAGATACAGAGTTCCAAGGGAAAAGGAAGTGTCTTTACAGTTACATTACCATCAGTTAAAAACGATGAGGAGATAGATACACAAGTGGAAGGATGGAATGAGTTTTTATTTGGTAATGACGAAGTGTTCTGATGACTACCCAGCAGCCTGAAAAATATTTTTTACTGTCTTCAGCGATCTATGCAGAGCGTAAACCGACCATAGTGCAGACGGTGCTGGGATCTTGTGTTGCCGTGTGTCTGTTTGATAAAGTCAAAGATTTTGGTGGTATAAATCATTATATGATGCCCGTTTGGAAAGGGGAAGGGCTGGCCTCTCCTAAATATGGCAACATTGCTATTGAAAAGCTTTTAAAAAGGATGTTGAATTTAGGAGCTAAAAAGGAAAATCTTATAGCTAAGATTTTTGGTGGTGCATCGCAGTATGGAGAAAATACTAACTTTTCAATAGCAAAGAATAATATACAGGTAGCTAAAGATGTGTTGCAGGAACACAAAATTCCTATTATTGCTTCTAATGTTGGAGGCGAAAAGGGAAGAAGGATTCTTTTTAATACCAATACAGGTGAAGTTCTTTTAAAATATGTAGTAAAGCATTGAACATTTTTTATGAAGAGTAAGATAAAGGTTTTGATAGTAGATGACTCCGCTGTAATGAGGCAAGCACTTAGCTATGCCCTAAGTAAAGATCCTTCTATAGAAATAATGGGTACAGCTGCAGATCCTTTTATTGCAGCCCAGAAGATAGCACAGGAGATTCCGGATGTGATTACCCTAGATGTAGAGATGCCACGGATGGATGGAATTACTTTTTTACGTAAAATCATGTCTCAACGGCCTATTCCGGTAGTTGTTATTTCCAGTCTTACAGATAGAGGTACAGAAACGGCTATTCAAGCTCTTGAGCTAGGTGCAGTAGATGTTATTAAGAAATCATCATTTAGCCGAGAGGCTATAGAGCAGTCAGAGGGGCAGATTATCGATGTGGTAAAGGGAGCGGCTAAAGCTGTCGTGTTACGAAAAAAGCTAAGTGCCAATCAGCTATCTGCGCCTGTGCCTACAGCAGCAAAGAGTATGGTGCAAACCACTGAAAAGATTATTGCTATTGGAGCTTCTACGGGAGGAACCATCGCTTTATTAGATTTTCTTCAAAGTATGCCTTTAGATTGTGCCGGAATAGTCATAGTGCAACATATGCCGGAGCTTTTTACGAAGTCTTTTGCTAATAGGCTAAATAGCATTTGTAAAATTACTGTAAAAGAAGCCTCTGATAATGATAGTATCTTGAAGGGCCATGCCTTGATAGCTCCTGGTAATAAACATATGCATGTAAAAAGGAGTGGGGCCCGTTATTATGTCAGCATTACCGATGGTGAGCCTGTAAATCGACACAGACCTTCGGTGGATGTTCTCTTTAACTCCACAGCCCAGTACGTAGGAAAAAATGCTATAGGCGTAATCATGACAGGTATGGGGGGAGATGGAGCCAAAGGCCTTCTGGCTATGAAGCAAGCCGGGGCGTATACTATTGCTCAGGATGAAAAAAGCTGCATTGTCTTTGGGATGCCTAAGGAGGCCATTAAATTAAATGCAGTTGAAAAGGTTATGGCTCTTGATAAAATTGCACCTTTTGTTGTTAGTCTTACGGCCAGTTATTAGTTATTCTCATTCTGCCAGCTGATTTAGTTTATTATAAGCGCTGGAACGAACCTTGCAATATAACACCATGAAATAAGTTGACTGCTCTTATGAAGATAGGAGCAATTCAATAATGTGGCTTTAATTTCAGCTTAATTTCAAATTGGTTCTGATTTTTATTGTGGACATTTCATGGTTTGTAAAAGCGGAAAATACCCTTTTATGTGTTGTATGAAGTGATCATTTGATGAAAAAATGAGCCAAATACTTACAAACTAACATTTGTATAGTAATATAATATGGTGTTTGAAAGTAAATATAATTAGGTTTTATAGGGGAATTTCCCCTTGAAATGAATTGCCTTTTGTCTATAACTTTAAACTAAAATTCAGAAAACCCTAATCAAATGAGAAACAAGATTATTAAAACCGTGGGCATAATTCTACCCGTCATGGGAATTCTTTCCATACTTTATACTGATGAAATAAAAGCGGTGGCTGCTGATTATGGCATAGTTAAAACCGAAATCAAACCTGACAATGAAAGGTTAGTGACCAACGATTAACGTAAACTTATATTCTCGAAACTTACTTACTTGGCTTTAAAAAAACACTTCACCTATGCATTTGAATGTATTTGCTTAGCACTTTAGTTTATCATACCTGTGCATTCTACTTTATAGTATTTTTAGTACATCGCTAATTTTAAAACAACCATAGTTATAGATATGCCGACTAATGCGGTTTCATTACATATTAGCGTTATTCGTTTCAATTAATTCAAGAATTGTCTTTTTTTTTGAATAAACATATTTAGAAAAGAAGGTATTTCTTCCTTTTTTCGGCATCTTTATCTACTTTCGAAATCGATTGAATCAAATAAAACTGTTTATGAGTGATTTCCCTTGGATAAAGAGTTACCCTAAAGGTGTGCCAGCTGAGTTAGGCACGGTGGAATATGAATCTCTTTTAGAGATGTTTGAAGATGGCTTCAAAGGATATGCTGATCGAGAAGCTTATGTAAATATGGATGTAACTCTCACCTATAAAGAGGTAGATCAACTGTCAAGAGATTTTGCCGCTTATTTACAAAATAAATTTCACTTACAAAAAGGAGATAGAGTAGCTATACAGATGCCCAATCTTCTGCAATATGCTATAGCTTTAATTGGCGCACTGCGTGCCGGCCTTACAGTAGTAAATACTAACCCATTATATACTCCCAGAGAGATGGAACATCAGTTTAAAGATGCTGATGTGAAGGCTGTGATTATAGTGGCAAATTTTGCCAGTAACTTGGAGAAGGTTTTGAAAGACACACCTATTGAACATGTTATCATTACGGAGATAGGTGACCTATTTGGAGGTCTTAAGGGGTTTGCAGTAAATTTTGTAGTTAAGCATATTAAGAAAATGGTACCCTCGTTCCATATTCCGAAGGCTAAAAAGTTTAAAGATGTGCTGAAGGAAGGTAAAGAGATGAGTTATACCCGCCCTGAGGTAACTGGTGAAGACTTGGCTTTCTTACAGTATACAGGAGGTACTACTGGTGTGTCTAAAGGAGCTCAACTATCGCATGGAAATATAATAGCCCATACAAAACAGATTACTCATTGGTTTTACCCTCTTTTGGAGAAAGACAAGCCAGAGACAATGATCACGGCTATTCCTTTATACCATATTTTTGCCTTGTCTGTTAATGGATTATTCATGTTTAGAGTTGGGGCTAAAAGTGTGCTCATCACAAATCCAAGAGATATGAGTGGGTTCATTAAGGAATTAAAGAAATATAAGTTTACGCTAATGACAGGTGTAAATACGTTGTTTAATGGGCTTTTGAATCAATCGGACTTTCAGAGTGTTGACTTTAGTCATTTAAAAACCAGTATTGGTGGAGGCATGGCGGTACAAGACGCTGTTGCTAAAAAATGGGAGTCTGTTACTAAATCTCCTCTGGTAGAAGGGTATGGCCTCAGTGAGACTTCTCCTGTATTGTCCGTAAACCCTTTGGATGGTAAACATCGTCTGGGTACCATAGGTTTGCCAACACCAGGCACTGAAATGGCTGTTTTTGATGAGGATGGCAATAAATTGGCAGATGGAGAAGTGGGAGAAATATGTGCTCGAGGTCCGCAGATCATGTCTGGATATTGGAATAAAAGTAATGAAGGGGTATTTTTCTCAGGAGGCTGGTTTAGAACAGGTGATATGGGCATGATGGATGAGGAAGGCTTCTTCAAAATTGTAGATCGTAAAAAAGATATGATTAATGTTTCAGGCTTTAATGTGTATCCTAACGAAATAGAAAATATTGTAGCCAATCATCCCAAAGTGGCTGAAGTAGCGGCTGTAGGAGTAGCTGATGAGCGATCAACAGAGGTGGTTAAAATATTTGTAGTGAAAAAAGATAGTTCGCTCACAGAACAAGAATTAAAAGATTTCTGTAAAGAAAATCTCACGGGATATAAGAGACCTAAAAAGATTGAGTTTAAAGATGAATTACCTAAATCTAATGTAGGAAAAATTCTAAGAAGAGAATTAAGAGAAGCTGAAGCTAAACAGACATAATACTGCAATAATATTGAATTAAATATCTCTTAATCAATATACTACATTTTAGTAATATGGATTTTTAGATCTTACTCTAAAGTACTTGAGGCTCTACTTTACTTCATGTAATCTTAATTTTAAGGATAACAGTAAATAAATCTTCAAAATCGGAATAAAAACTTAAAACATTCATAACTGTATTGTTTTTATAGAGCTCCTCTAAATGCGAATGTTTGCATTTGGAGGAGCTCTATTATGAACATATTATTTTTGACCTATCAGGGAGATATTGCAGGGTCTACGAATTCTATTATCTATCTCACGCAGGGCTTGGCACGTAAGGGACACAATATCTATGTAGGCTGCAGAAAAGATTCATTAATATATAATACCCTAAATCAGAGCAAGGTGCATGTAATTGCTATGACCTTTGCTTCTAAGTGGGATGCCGAAAATATGAGGCAAATTAAAGATGCTGTGAGTAAATATAGTATTAGTATTATTAACGCGCAGTCAGGCAAAGATCGCTATACCTCAATTTTGGCGAAATGGAAATATCAGTTGCCAGTAAAAATAGTACATACCCGTAGACAGGTTTCTAAGAGTTTAGGAGGGATACAGAGCCTTTTTTATATGCGAGGGGCTGATAAGATAGTAGCGGTGAGTGAAGGTATAAAAAAGTCATTGTTAGAAAAAGGCATTGCTGAACATAAAATAGAAGTCATATATAACGGAACCCCTCCTGAAAAATATGCCAATATTGACCTTTTGCAGGTGGAGAGATTAAAGGATAAGTTTGGTATTAAGTCTGTAGATTTTGTGATAGGCTGTGTGGCGCGTATTAAAGAGCAAGGGCAGCTTCTACGAGCTCTGGCTGATTTGGACTTTAGGGCAAAAGTTATTTTTGTAGGAATTGAAGAAACTCCAGAGTTTAGAAAATTAATCCAAAAGTTTGATTTAAAACATGATATTTTCTTTGAAGGAATGGTAGGTCAGGATCACATTTTGGCTTATTACAAGATTTTTGATGTGAAAGTGCTTCCCTCAAGAATGGAAGGGTTGTCTCAGGCGTTGTTGGAGGCTATGTACCTTAAAGTGCCTGTAATAGCTACTTCATTGGCCGGTAACTTAGATTTGATCAGAGATAGAGAAAACGGATTACTATTTCAGGATAATAATATAGGAGAACTTTCATCTTCATTAATGGCTGTTTACCATGATACTGAACTGTCAGAACAGCTGAAAGTAGAAGGGTATAAGACAGCACAGGAATTTTCAGTTAACAGAACAGTATTGAATTTTGAAGATCTTTTTAATAATCTATTATATTCTCAGACTGAGACTATTACTTCCGCTCACCTCTCAGCTCCTTGATTTCAAGGAATTAAAAAATTAGTTTTGCCAATTATTAAATTTATAAGGTTTGACTAATTTAGGTAATTCCTCCTGGAGGCAGTACATACAAAGTAATCCTCTGACGGTAATTTTAGCTGTAGGCTTATTCTTAAGGTTGCTGGCTTCATTTTTCTCAGAAGGCTATGCTTTTCATGATGATCACTTTTGTGTTACCCGAGTCGCTCAGCACTGGGCTAGTGGTATACCTCACTGGCTTGAGTCAGATCATCCGCCCAAACATAGCATGTTTTATGCTGGTATTAATGCCGTATTTATATGGTTGATGGAAGGTGTAGGTGTTATGGATCCTATCGTGAAAACTACGGTTTTAAGGATTTTTCATGCCTTTTACTCGCTGCTAACCATATATTTTGCCTATAAGATCACTTTTATGCTATCTAACAGAAAAGCAGCTAACCTGGTGGGGTGGATGCTAGCTTTACTGTGGTTTATGCCTTATTTAAGTGTTAAATTTTTGGCGGAGTTGGTTTGTGTCCCTCCTATGCTTGGTGCCTTTTACCTATTATTAAAACACAGGGATAAACGAAAGACTTTTATATTTTTTGTTGCAGGCGCATTGTTCGGGCTGGCTTTTGTTGTTAGGATGCATACGGTACTATTTGCAGGAGGTATAGGCATTATATTTCTTTTTAGAAAAGAATGGGTAGGTAGCTTAGTTTTTACGCTCGGGTTTCTTATAACCGCATTTATAATAATAGGTATACCTGATATTATATTCTTTGATTATCCTTTTCAGTATGTGGTAGACTATTTTACCTATAATAGTGAGAATGCTTATAACTACATTACTGGCGGTCCTCACAAGTTTTTACTCACTACTTTCGGGTTTTTAGTGCCTCCAGTGAGCGTGTTTATCCTTTGGGGATTTTTAAAGGGAAGGAAGATTGAGCCAATGATGTACGTGGGAATTATTATCTTCTTTTTAGTACATAGTTTATTTCCCAATAAGCAAGAACGCTTTATCCTGCCTATGTATCCTATGCTAATCATTATAGGCATAATTGGTTGGAATGATTTTGTGGCTAAATCAAAATTTTGGCTGAAACATCAGAAATTGCATAGAGGGATGTGGACTTTTTTCTGGGGCATTAATATAACAGCAGCAGTAGCTATGTCTCTTACTTTTACAAAAAGAGACAGGGTGGAGCCTATGTATTATCTATATCATAAAAATGATGTGCGTAGTGTTATTGTAGAAAGTGAGAGGGGGTCTGTAAAGCAAGTCCCGGTGTATTATATGGGGACTGGCTGTGTAGATTATAATGAATTCAGAGATAACTTAGGCGGAATATTGGAAGTTAAAGCCACAAAAAAGTATCTGGAGCCGGATTATAAGATGGTTTTTAGCCTAGGATCAGATAAGACCGTGCAAGAACTCCAAATGGAGATGGATAGTGTGCAGAAAAGTCCCAACTATGTTATTTTTAAAGGAGATCAAAATTTTGAAGATCGTAAAAAGCGTGTAGATGCTTTGTTTCCAGGAAAGAAGCTACAGTTGGAAACAGAAATAAATCCTTCTCACTTTGATCAGTTACTGCATTTCTTCAATCCAAGAATTCATAGAAATGACGTGGCCAGAGTATATAAGGTGGAAGATTAGAAAGCACGAACTATTCTCTTGATTTGGTGTATTAGGCCTATTGATTGATCATTTTAAAATCATTTTATTCGTGCTTCTTAAAAGAAGTTCATGAAAAAAAGAAAGCCTCCTGAATAATCTATTCAGGAGGCTTTCTTTTATCAAGATCAAATATCTTTTGCTTATATAATGCTTATCTCGAAGAATTTAGCCAATACTGTATTGATGAATAAGAAAGCAAGAATGAAAGGGCTCACCATTGTGATCATCACGTTAATAAACTTTTCCAGAAAAGAACCTTTATAATTCGGGTTTCCTTGAGCTATTTCGTCACTGAAGTTCTCTTTTTTCCATTTTACAGCTATAAATATAGACATCAAACAACCTCCTAATGGTAAGCTGACATCACTAAATACCTCTGCTACAAAGGTGAGGAAGTCTTTATCTCCATAAAAACCTAGCTTAGTGAAAAGCTCTACAGCTCCTTGAGATAGCATACTAGGTATACCTACCATAAATACTATTAAGCCAAGCAGCCAAACAGCTCTTTTTCTAGGCCATTTCTTTTCGTCTACCAGGTAAGCTACCGGTACTTCTAATAAACTGATGGTAGAGGTTAATGCAGCAAAGCATAAAAGAAGAAAGAATCCACCGCCTATTACTCTACCGATGAAAGGTCCCATAGCTTCAAACACCCCAGGGAGCACTACGAAAACGAGACCTGGACCTGCAGTAGGTTGTAGGTTTTGAGAAAAGATTAATGGGAAAATGAGCAAACCTGCAAGGAAGGCTACTCCGGCATCCATTACCGTAATCATAGCAGCGGATGATATAATATTATCATTTTTGCTAATATATGAGCCGTAGGTGATTAAAGCTCCCATACCTAATGAAAGAGAAAAGAAAGCCTGACCTAGTGCTGAGTAAAGAGCCTCTGCTCTAAAGGTGCTGAAGTCTGGTAGTAAGTAATATTTCACACCATCCATAGCGTTAGGCAAAGTGATGGCATATATAATAAGGCCTATTAGAATAATAAAAAGAACAGGCATTAATATTTTTGAAGCCTTTTCTATTCCTCCCTGCACACCTTTTACTACTATGAATGCAGTTATAATCATAAAGCAGAAGGAGAAAATAAAATTATCTGTAATATCAGCTACATAAGAGTTGAAAAAGTCAGAATAGTTGCCTTGTTTTAATAGTGATCCAAAAGATATTTCAAGGAAATAACCAAAAGCCCAGCCAGCTACTACATTGTAAAAGGAGAGTATCATCACTCCACATATAATTCCAAAGAGACCGATCATGCCCCATTTTCGCCCTCCTAATTTTTTATAGGAACCATAGGCGTTGGCCTGGGCTTTTCTTCCAATGGCGATCTCTCCAACCATAATTGGATAACATACCACTACCGTTAATATTAGATATATAACTAAAAAAACAGCTCCTCCATTTAAGCCTGCTTCGTAGGGAAATTTCCATATATTTCCTAGCCCTACTGCTGAGCCTGCAGCTGCAAAGATAAATCCTAATTTACTACTAAATCCTCCTCTGTTTGCCATAATGTATTTTAGTTTCGGGCGTTGAAAATATGTACATTTTATGATTATTCAAAAGAAAAAGACAACGCGAAGTTCTATTTCTATACAAAAGGTTATATAACGTTAATAAATCAGTAATATTACATGAAAATATAGGCCATTTCCATTCCACTAGGCTACCTTTGAAAAAAATAAAGGATTAAATCTCTCACTACTATTGGTGACTTTTAATCACTGAAATGGTCTAATAGTAAACCCCTTTATTCTTAATATTGCAGTGTGTAAAACATGGCGTATTAAATATTTGTATTTAGATATATAACCTCATTGGTTTTGAGGAAGAACAGGCAAAGGAATGGACTCATTAAGAAAATTAACCACAAAGGAAAAAGCTCTTCAGATAAATTTAAGCAAAGACATTTATGGATCTTTTGCGGAAATAGGAGCGGGGCAAGAAGTAGCTGCAAATTTCTTTAAAGCAGGTGGAGCATCAGGTACGGTAGCAAAAACTATGTCAGCTTATGACATGAGTTTTAGTGATGCCATATATGGGTACTGTGAGCGATATGTGTGTGAGCCCAGGTTAATGAAAATGCTGGAGCATGAATATGATTTACTCATAGAAAGATTGCCCCACAGAGCACCTAATACTAAGTTTTTTGCCTTTGCTAATACAGTAGAAGCACTTAATTATAAAAGGAGTAATCAGCCACATGGGTGGATAGGCCTTCGCTTTCAGTGTACACCAGGAGGTGAGTATAACGAGTGTGTTCTTCATGTGAAGATGAGTGATAATGATGTGCTCTTGCAGCAGCAAGCATTAGGTACCATCGGTGTTAACCTGATATTCGGTTGTTTCTTTTTTAAAGATGCAGAGCAGTTGCTAGAGTCTTTAATGGATGGCATTACTCCGGGCCGTATAGAAATAGATATGTTTAGGCTTAGCGGTCCTGATTATTCTCATGTAGATAACCGATTGATGAGTCTTAAGCTTGTGAAGAGTGGGTTCACTCATGCAGCCATGTTTGGACCTGATGGCAATGCTATGCAGCCCTCAGAAGCACTCTATAAGAAGAATGTTCTAATACTGAGAGGCCGCTTCAGACCGGTGACACATGTGAATGTGGATATGCTACTGGCCTCTAGGCGCCATTTTAAAAGGGAGCCAGATGTAGATAGAGACAAAATAGTGGTTCTTACGGAGCTCACGCTCAGTGACCTAAGAATGGAAGGTGAAATAGATGAAACGGATTTCTTAAATAGGGTGGATATCATTTGCTCGCTAGGGCAAAATGTGATGATATCTAATTATCCTGAATATTATAAGCTAGTAGATTATCTTTCTGAGATTACTAAAGGTAGAAAGATTGGTATCATATTAGGTATTTATAACCTTCAGCGCGTTTTTGAAGAGAAATATTATACAGACCTCAGAGGAGGTGTGCTGGAAGCATTCGGAACTTTATTTGGCAATAATGTGAAGATTTATGTGTACCCAGCTACTAAGCCAGATGAGGAGGGAGAGGAGCTGTACACATTGGATAACTTTGAGCTTCCATCTAAATTAAAGGGCTTGTTTGGTTATTTAATAGATAATGACAAGCTTGAAAATATAAAAGGAGCTAATGTAGATAACTTGCATATTATTTCTGATAATGTATTATCTATGATTAAATCAGGAGAAGAGGGATGGGAGGCCATGGTGCCCAGAAAAGTAGTGAGTGCAGTGAAGGAAAAATGCCTCTTTGATTATCCTTGTGATACAGATGTGTCTACTAAAGAATTGGTAGATAAGGAAAAACAAGGCTCCTAAAAAAAGGAGCCACTTTTTGATGCAGCATCTTCCATGAGCTCATGGGCTTTATCTTTTCCTAAATACTTATCTATTAATGAATGGATAATGTACAAGGTAGGTGTCATAATTATAGCTATTATAAATTTATAGGTATAATTAATAGTGCCTACCGATAATACCTGAATAAGAGACCATTTTGAGTCTTTTGCGGCTAATAGGTAAAAGGCTACAAATAATACCACAAAGCTATCTACCAACTGTGAAATGAGCGTAGACCCTGTTGCTCTTAACCATAGCTTTTTACTACCTGTTATGGCTCTCAGTTTATGAAACACGTATACATCTAGTAACTGGCCTATTAAAAAGGCTACCAGGGAGCCGATGATTATACGAGAACCCTGCAAAAAGACTTTATTAAAGGCGTAGTTGATGTTAAATCCATTACCTTCATCATCTGTGGCATTTACATCTAGCCAAAACTGAGCAGGTTTAAGCCAACTCACCACTGAAATAATCAAGAACATGTATATGATGAAAATAATAGTGAGGTAGCTGATTTTTTTCACCCCTTGCTTCCCAAAGTATTCATTAATGATGTCAGAAGTAACAAATACCACTGGCCATAGTACTACCCCGGCAGTTAGATTAAAATCAAGCACCCAGTCTCCGAGCATAGAAATTTGAGCAGGGGGTAGGCCTATAGTGTTTTCCAGAGAAAATATTTTAGTGCCTACTAACTCAGCTAATAGTGCATTGGTGAGAAAAATGCCTCCTAATATAATGAAGAGGTTGGTTTTCTTGTCTATGATATTTTTCATTTATTCAGGCACATGTGTAGATTCTCCTTCGGTAGCTAGGGAAGTGTTTTCAAAGACAGATTTAGCTTCATTTAAAAATGGAGATAGATCTTTGTATCTGGCAGAATAATGTCCGATAAGCAGGTGTTTTACACCCGCCATTTTGGCTATTGTAGCCGCCTGAGTCGTAGTGCTGTGAAAGGTCTTTTCTGCCCATATAGCTTTTTCTTCTAAGAAAGTAGCTTCATGGTAAAGTAAGTCTGCGTCAGAGATATAAGGGAGAATACTTTCATCATACTTAGTGTCTGAACAGTAGGCATAGGTTCTACTTTTTCTTGGAGGAAGGGTGATATCGCTGTTTTTATATAAAACATTGCCTTCATCGTCTATTATGTCAAGACCTTTTTTTAAGTCGCCTATTTGTGCTAAACTGATGTTCTCCGGAAGTTTCTCTTTATTCAGGCGAATAGGTTTGGGTTTTTCCTTAAATAAAAACCCACAACAGGCTATTCTATGGTTTAAGGGGAAGCTATGAACGGTGAGTAACTTGTCTTCAAAAAGCAATTCTGAGCAGTCATTTTGTAGCTCATGAAAATGGATTTTGTAATTAAGAGAAGTGTCTGAGTACTTCAGTTGTGTAGTAATAATCTCTTGAAGCCCCTTTTGCCCATAGATGAAGAGGTCATCTTTGCGCTGTAGCAAATGCATGGTGAAAATTAGGCCCATCAGACCTAAATAATGATCACCATGCAAATGACTTATGAAAATATGATTAATGCGTAACGCTTTACACTTATACCTTGAAAGCTGTATTTGTGTGCCTTCACCACAGTCAATAAGAAAATTATGACTTTTAACCCTTAATAGCTGGGCGGTATGGTGTCTGCCATACGCAGGTGTGGCTGAATTGGATCCGAGTATTTTTAGTTCGAAAGACAAATTTATAGGTTCAACTCAATGATCTTCTTCTCCTTCTTTCAGGTCGTTTTCTAATTCGTTCATAAACACAGCATCTACTGCTTCCTCTACAGTAGGCAGTATGTTTAAAACACTGTCTAGCTGAGATATTTTTATGAGTTTATGAGTATGTTCTGAAAGTCCTGCCAATACAAAAATACCGCTATCTTCCTGAATTACCCTGTTGCCTACTAATAAGGCACTTAAGCCAGAAGAATCAGTGTATTTAACTTCCGATAAATCAAGGATGATATTTTTTACCCCTTCCGCATGAGTGGTAATTAACTCTGACTTTAGGCTAGGAGCAATGCTGGAGTCCAGCTTTTCTTCATGTAGCTTCAATAAGCTATATTTATCTTGTTTATCTATAGTATATTTCATTTTTTTCTTTGGTTTAGTTGAGATACTTCTTCCTTAAACTGATATTCAGCTTACTGAGTTTTAATATATTCGAGAATTTTATTTTCAATACGTGTGTCTACGTTTGAATAATCTTGCTTATTTAAAACTTCTCCAGTAACCTTTTCAAAAAGCTCAAGATACCTATCAGAAATCGATTTTACAACCTCGTCAGTCATTTCAGGTACTGATTGTCCATCTTTACCCTGAAAGCCATTGGCTATTAACCATTGTCTCACAAATTCTTTAGATAGCTGCTTCTGAGATTCTCCGTTGTTTTGCCTGTCTGCATATCCTTCCAAATAAAAATACCTAGAAGAGTCAGGTGTGTGTACCTCATCAATTAGATAAATTTCATTGTTTAGCTTACCGAATTCATATTTGGTATCTACCAGGATGAGGCCTCTTTCTTTGGCTAATTCGGTTCCTCGTTCAAAAAGTGCAAATGTATATTTTTCTAGCTGTTCGTAGTCTTCTTGAGACACTAAGCCAGATTTTAAAATTTCTTCTTTAGAAATATCTTCATCATGTCCTTCGTGTGCCTTAGTAGTAGGGGTGATGATAGGTTGAGGAAGTTTGTCGTTTTCCTTCAGTCCTTCTGGTAAGGCTACACCACAAAGGCTTCTTTTTCCCTCTTTGTACTCTCTCCAGGCATGGCCAGCCAGGTAGCCTCTTATTACCATTTCTACAGGAAAGGGGTCACACATGAGTCCTACAGCTACGTTCGGGTCAGGACTAGCCTCTAGCCAATTAGGGCAAATATCACGGGTTGCCTCCAGATTTTTTTGAGCAACCTGATTAAGCACTTGTCCTTTAAAAGGGATAGCTCTAGGAAGTACTACATCAAAGGCCGAAATTCTATCTGACGCCACCATTACCATTTTCTTATCAAAATAGTAAATGTCCCGAACCTTGCCTCTGTAAAAGTTGGTCTGCCCGGGGAAGTTATAATTTGTTTCTTTAAGGGATTTCATAGGTGGCGCAAATTTAAGTAGCCGGGAACAGATTAAAAATTTATTCTTTTGTTTCTTGCTCTTCAAAAGGGCCGGAGTCAACATTTTTAAGCTTACCTCTGCTGTAAGTCTCTATTTTTTCCAGCTCTCCATTGTTATTATAATACTTCCAATGTCCTACTTTTCTGTTGGTTACATACTCTCCGTCTATCTCTAACTGGCCATTTTTATGATACGTTTTAAAGGAACCATGGGGCTTGTCGTTATGAAAACTCATGGAAGTTTTTACCTGTCCATTGTCATAATATTCAGTATGAGTGCCTTTTCTTAGATCAAATTGATATACAGTCTCAGATTCTTTTTGGCCATTTTCATGATAAGTAGATAATAGGCCGTTTAGCTTACCTTTATCATAGTTTTTGGTTTTCTTTTTATTTCCATTTTCATAATAATCAATCCATTGGCCATGAGCCTTGTCATTTTCGAATTTTTCGGTAGCTAATAAATGCCCCAGTGAGTCATAGCGCTCAATGGTGAGTGCCGAATTTCCTTTTGATAGCTTGTATATGGTTTTGATAGCATTATTATGATAGAATGACTTGCCTGCTTTTTTTCCTTCTGAATAATTGAATTGATGTTCGATAGAGCCATCAGCATAATAGCCGATATTTTCACCATCCATTAGGCCATTTTTGTAGTGTCCGATAAGCAGGGGCTTGCCTTCTTTAGTATAAGTTTTGAAAACGCCTGTTTTCTCCCCCTCTTCCATTTCTGATTCAGTTTCTATCTGGCCATTTTCATAGTAGGTTTTGTAATAGCCATTTAATACCCCTTTATGGTAGTTGCCTTCATTTAGCAGCTGCCCGTTTTCATAATACTCTTTTGTGATGCCCGATTGAAAACCTCCTTGGTAGGAAATCTCCTTTTTAATACTGCCAGCAGGGTAATATTCAAGAAGAGTACCATCAGGCTTACCATTTACGAAATACCCTCTGCTTTTAAGGCTGCCTGAGTCGTAGTAAATGTAAAGGCTATCAGCTATTTCATTATTCTGAAAGTTGGCGGTTTGAATGATTTTTCCGCTAGCGCTATAAACTACTACAGGCCCTTCTTTCTGTCCTTTATTGAACTTCATCTCTCTTTTGAGCTGACCATTTTCATAGTATTCTTTAAAAATACCATCTTTTACTCCTTGGGTGAAATGCCCCTCTACAGCTAATGATTCACTTTGAGGGTAAAACTTTTTGTAGATACCTTCAATGCCACCATCATCATTGCTAACATGGTAAACTTCTTTAAGTATGGTGCCCTCTTCATCATAAAATGTACGAACCTCTTTTTGAGCCTGTACAGTAAAAGGAATTATGAATATTAATAAGAATGAAAATTTAGCCATAAGTCAAAGATAGTGACATGATAAAATGAAAAAAAGCCTTTCGATGTAAACGAAAGGCTCATGATGATATTATTTGGAGAAAGTAAATGCCTTATTATACCTTTTCAATAACAATGGCTGAAGCACCACCGCCACCATTACAAATGCCTGCTACGCCAATTTTTCCTTGGTTTTGACTTAATACACTGTGTAAGGTTGTGATTATTCTTGCTCCTGAGCAGCCGAGCGGATGGCCTAATGCTACTGCACCACCATTTACATTGACCTTTTCAGGGTTAAGGTTGAGTTCTTTTATATTGGCCAGAGCCACTGCTGAGAAGGCCTCGTTAATTTCATAATAATCTACGTCAGAGGCATTTATTCCGGCGTGTTTGATAGCCTTAGGTATTGCCAAAGCCGGTGCAGTGGTAAACCATAAAGGGTCTTGTGCTGCATCTGCAAAGCCTGTTATTTTGGCTAACGGCGTAAGGTTAAGCTCTTTTAATTTTTCTTCGCTAACTAAAACCAGGGTAGAAGCTCCATCATTAATAGTAGAAGCATTAGCCGCAGTTACTGTGCCTTCTTTCGAGAAAACAGGCCTTAAAGAAGGGATCTTATCGAAGTTTACATTTTTGTATTCCTCATCCTGATCAAAAATAAGAGGTTCACCTCTGCGCTGTGGCACCTCTACGGGGATTACTTCTTCAGTGAATTTTCCTGCTTCCCAAGCTGCGGCTGAGCGTTTGTATGATTGGATGGCGTATTCATCTTGCTGCTCACGAGTTATTTTCATTTCGGAGGCTGTATTATCAGCGCAGTTACCCATAGGAAATTCGTTATAAGCTTCCCACAGGCCATCATGCATGAGTCCATCGATTAGCTGGCCGTGGCCATATTTGTAGCCGTACCTCGCTTTGGGCACATAGTAAGGCACGTTAGACATGCTTTCCATTCCTCCGGCTACTACCACATCATTTTGGCCTAGCATAATACTTTGAGCTGCTAGCATTACAGACTTCATGCCAGAGGCACAGACTTTATTTACAGTGGTGCACGGTATCGAGTAGCCTAGCCCTGCGCCTACTGCTGCCTGGCGAGCGGGTGCTTGCCCTAGCCCGGCAGAAAGGACATTTCCTAAAAACACTTCGTTAACGGCGCTGCCTTCTACACCTGCTTTGCTTAGAGCGGCTTTAATGGCTGTGGCGCCGAGTTGCACTGCTGTAAGGCTTGCCAGGCTACCTCCAAAGCTGCCAATGGGGGTTCTTATAGCCGAAACAATATAAACTTCTTTCATAATAGTATTGGTTTTAATGAGGGAATACTCGGTTGAGTAATCGGGGTAATTGTTTTGGAAACAATAGTGATTTCACTTCCCCTACTGAGCATGAGATGTGCTTAGCAGGAGAAGTGAAAAGTGCTTTTACCAGTCGGGCTTGCCAGATGATTTAGGCTGAGTAGCTTTATGCTTGTTTTGCTGGTAATATTGAATTTCTTTGTTTTTCAGGGCTTCAAGAATCATTTGAGCTTTCTCAGGAGGCATGTTCATTTCTTTAAGCTTTTTAGATACAGAGCTCATATTCTCTTCGTCTCCTTTTTTCTTATCGTTCTCTTCTCCTGCTTGTTGTTTTTCGTCAGCGTTTTCCTTTTTGGTGTCGTCTTGCTCTCCTTTCTTCTGCTCGTCGCCCTCTTTATCCTTTTCGTCAGGTTTGCCTTCTTTGTCTTGCTGATCTTTTTCCTGACCTTTCTCATCATCACTTTTCTGATCCTGATTTTCCTGGTCTTTATTTTCCTGATCGCCGTCCTTTTTGTCGTTATTGTCCTGATCCTTGTTTTCCTGATCTTTTTTATCTTGCTCGTCCTTATTTTCGTCGTTTTTATCCTTGTTCTGATCCTCGTTGTTTTGATCTTGCTTTTGTTTCTCAAGAGCTTTTTTTACCATTTCGTAGTTATAACGAGCCTCTTCATTAGTAGGGTCAGCTTTTAGAGCCTGTTTGAAATGATCTAAGGCCTCTTCATATTTCTTGCTCCTGTTAGCCATAATTCCCATCTGCTGATGAGCTACAGAGCTAACACTTTTATTATCGCTATTTATGATGCTCTCATAGTTATTGAGTGCGTTGGTGGTGTCTTTCTTTTGGAAATAGGCATTAGCCAGATTTAACGTAATGTTATCGTCTTCCATCTGCAAAGTGTCTAGCAGATAGTGATAGTTGTCAATAGCCTTGTCAAAATTTCCGCTGTTATATGCTTCTTTAGCTTCTTTTTTTAGCTTATTGATTTTTGCGATACGATCGAGCTCTCCAAAAGAGGAGCTTACCATTACTAAAACCGTGAGAACAAGGTATTTCATAGGTCTTTTTTAAATCTTAATCGTTTTTACAGAAACAAGTACGTCTAGTAAAATTAGTAAAAGTGCCGCAGCTAAAAAATAATAATAGCGATTAGCAGAAACATCTACCTGGCGGGTGTCTCTAAGTTCGCCTTCAATGTTGTTAATCGTATTGATTAATCTGGATACATCATTATTGCTTTCGTTGATTTCGAAATACTTGCCGTCAGTATCTTTAGCAAGTTGTCGTAAGGTGCGGCTATCTAATCGAGTTACTACATCCTTGCCTTCATTATTTTTTTTGTACCGACCACCTACCATAAGCTTACTGCCTTTTGAGGTGCCTACACCAAGAGTAAATAATTTAATATTCTGATCTTCTATTTCATTCACCACGTCCTCGGTGTCTTCTCCAAAATCTTCACCATCACTAATGAGCACTATTACTTTAGATTTTTGCTGGGTAATAGGAGAGTCTTCATTATTTAACTTATCTAGCGCCATGCGTAGCGGCGGGGCGAAGTCAGTACCGGCATTGGGAACCAAAGAGGTGTTTAAAGTTTCTATAAAGAGATTGAGAGCATTTTGATCAAAGGTGAGAGGGGCCTGCATAAATGCCTCTGAGGAAAATATGATAATGCCTATACGGTCCGAGTTAAAAGACTCAACAATATTTTTGAGCTCAAATTTCACTTTTTCTAATCTGGAAGGCTGTATATCAGTGGCATTCATAGATTGAGAAAGATCCATAAGCACAAAGATATCTTTACCAACAGATTTCACTTCTCTTTTCGTTTCTCCGAAAGAAGGCCCCATTAAAGCTATAAGGAGTAGGGAAAAGTACACAGTACGAACTACGGTTTTTATAAAAACCTGTCCGAAAGGGGTTCTTAATTTTCTGCCAACTCTAACTACCCTAATAATGTAGGTGATGTAGAATATGACAAAAAGTAATATAAAGGCCATTTCAAGGCCAGATAAGGAGTAAAGCCAGTTCATGATATAAAAACTTCCATTAATGATGGCAAAGAGGCAAATATATAAAAAGCTCTAACTGCACTCAAACACCAAGTCTATTAAATATAAGACTGGTCAAATAACGGGTTAAAAGCAGGTTTAGTTTGTAGGTTGAGAAATATTTTAAAAAAGTTTTAGGATGTATTTGGTAAAGTGAAAAGAGTTATGTTATATTTGCACTCGCTTTTAGGGAAAGCAGTGAGGACAAGAGCAAACGAGGGACGGCATACTGTTGGAAAAAAGCAAGAAATTACGGTTAACGAACCTTGGAGAGGTGGGTGAGTGGCTGAAACCAGCAGTTTGCTAAACTGCCGTACCTGTAAAGGTACCGGGGGTTCGAATCCCCCTCTCTCCGCAGATGAAAATAAGTTCGGGGCGTAGCGCAGCCCGGTTAGCGCACCTGGTTTGGGACCAGGGGGTCGCAGGTTCGAATCCTGCCGCCCCGACTAAAAAGAGTCAACAGCTCGCAAAAGCCTCTAAATCTTATGATTTAGAGGTTTTTTTTATTTTATCCTACCAATAATCAACATTAAATTTCATTAAAAATGTGCCCCATTCGGTGCCCCTTTTTTATCTTATATTTGGGGTACAGATAAGGGGTTAAATATCTGATTAATAGATATTTAATTCATTTTGTTTGCTGTCAAATATTTCTGTTTGATATCAAAAATACTTTTGATTAGGTGCCCCCGGGTCATCAAATAAAAACAAATTAATAGTTTAAGTATGATGAAAGGCCACACAAACACATTTGGAGTAGTTTTTTATTTAAGAAAATATAAGGCCAATAATGGCAAAACTCCAATCTATGCAAGAATTACAGTAAACGGTAAGAGAGTGGATATTTCTATTAAGCGCTCCATTGAGGAAAGCAATTGGAATACCAGCAAAGGCCTGGCTAGGGGTAATCGAGAGGATGTGAAAAATTTGAACAAATATTTAGAGCAAGTAAGAAGTAAAATAGTGCAGCATTATCAGAATATGGTATTGCAAAATAAACTGGTTACTGCAGAGGCTATTAGAAATGAATTTTTAGGAATTGATAAAAAAGAGCATACACTATGTAAGCTTATTGACTACCATAATACCGAAATGAAAGAGGTTTTGGCCTGGGGAACAATGAAAAATTATTTCACGACTCAGAAGTATTTGGAAAGGTTTCTGAAAAGCAAATGTTCAACAGCTGATGTATATCTGGCTCAGATTAATTATAAGTTTATTACGGACTTTGAATTTTTTCTTCGTAAAAGGAAGCCTAAAGATCATCATAAGCCATTAGGGAATAACGGTATTATGAAACATATGGAGCGTTTTCGTAAAATGGTTAATCTTGCGATACGTATGGAGTGGATGAAGCATGATCCTTTTGCAAAGTATCAACCAAAATTTATTAAAGTTGAAAGGGGGTATTTAACCGAGGAACAGTTGCATACAATAGAGCAAAAAAAGTTTAGTATTTCCCGGTTAGAGCAGGTGAAGGAGCTATTTATATTTAGTTGTTATACAGGTTTGGCTTATATTGATGTAGTGAACCTTACTCCTGATAATATTGCAAAAGGAGTAGATGGTGAATTATGGATTTTTACAAAAAGACAAAAGACCAGTAATACTATTCGAGTGCCGCTGTTGAAGCAAGCGCTTGATATTATTGAAAAGTATCAAGATCATCCTAAGGTGATGTATGAGCGAACTTTATTGCCCGGGATGTCTAATCAAAAATTAAACTCTTACCTTGAGGAAATTGCCGATTTATGTGGTATTAAAAAGAATCTTACTTTTCATTTGGCTAGACATACTTTTGCTACCACAGTAACTTTGAGTAATGGTGTGCCAATAGAATCAGTAAGTAAGATGTTGGGGCACTCTAAAATTTCAACTACTCAGATTTATGCTAAGGTGGTAGAACAAAAGTTGAGTGCTGATATGAGTAAATTAAAATCAATTATAAATAAAAATGATTGAAGGGAGTCCGATTATGATCGTTTTTTGAAACTTTTCAACTTACTCCTTTTCATACCTCAAAATAGTTTCATAAATTAGTTTCATAAATAAGTCTCACCAACCAACGTTAAATCAGACTTTTATGAACATAGGTTATGCCCGGGTTTCCACCCAAGACCAAAAGCTGGAGGTGCAACTTTCAGAGCTGCAGAAGTACGGCTGTGAAATGATATTTAAGGAAAAGCAAAGCGCCATCAAGGAACGTCCGGAACTTGATAAGATGATCAGCCATCTAAGGAAAGGCGACACCGTGGTAGTCTGGAAGCTAGACCGACTGGGTAGATCTCTTCGACACCTGGTGAATCTGGTAGGCTCTTTCAAAGATATGGGAGTAGACTTCGTGAGTATTAATGACAATATTGACACCACCACCTCACAGGGCAGATTAATGTTTAATCTCTTTGCCTCCTTTGCTGAGTTCGAAAGAGAAATGATAAGCGAGCGCACAAAGGCAGGACTAGCACATGCCAGAAAGTACGGGCGTAAAGGAGGGAGGAAGCCCGGTATTTCAAAAGAGGGTAAGATAAAGGCCTGGGCAGCACTGAAGCGTACTAGAGATTCAGATGTGCCTGTTTCTCAGATTCAAAAGGAACTCGGCCTGTCCAAAGCTACTTATTATCGGTATCTTCAATGGGCTGAAAATCACGAAAAAAAAGAGAATAACTTAAAAAAATGATTATTCAATTCCTGTAGTTAAATATTTTAAACTATAAGAGAATGAATTATTTTACAGACTATTAAAAAACCACCTTTCTTACGAACAAGAATAAATGAACGCAGTAGAAATAGAAGAGGCGGTATCGCTCATGGCAGAGCAGCCATTTGATCCTGTAGAGTTTCCATATCAATTTTTGGAAGCCTTTGGCAATAAGGAAACCACCATCAAGCGACTAAGGACTGGCAACAACAATAAATCAGATATTGACGGTGGGGTACTCCAGCAAAATAATATTCATATAGCTGTATGTGAGGCCGGAAAGGTATCAGACACCCTAAAGTCATTGAAAGAAAGCCCTGCAACGGCAAATGCTAAAGCCAAATTTATCCTGGCGACAGATGGGGTGGACTTCCAGGCTGAAGAACTCAGCGCTGGTGAGACTATAGTCTGTGAGTTTTCCAGATTTCACAATCATTTTGGTTTTTTCTTACCACTAGCAGGTATCAGTACTGTAAAACAGATCCGTGAAAATGCCTTTGACATCAAGGCTACCAGCCGACTCAACAAACTCTACATTGAGCTACTCAGACACAACCCCGATTGGGCTACTGCTGAGCGTAGGCACGATATGAACCACTTCTTGGCGAGGCTCATATTCTGCTTCTTTGCTGAGGATACAGACATCTTTCACGGGGACAAACTATTCACTGCTACGGTGCAGCAGATGAGTGCCAGCGATGCATCAGATACCCATGAGATCATCAGTGAGGTCTTTCGGGCCATGGACATCAAAATGGCTGACAGGCAAGCAGAAGCTGTAAAAAACTGGGCAAATACCTTCCCTTATGTCAATGGTGAACTCTTCAGCGGTTCTACGGAGGTACCATGCTTTACTAAGATTGCGAGATCCTACCTGATCCATGTGGGAAACCTGGATTGGAAAAAGATCAATCCCGACATTTTTGGATCTATGATACAGGCTGTGGCAGATGAGGACGAACGAGGTGCCCTAGGCATGCACTATACCTCTGTACCCAATATACTCAAGGTGCTCAACCCACTCTTCCTCGATGAGCTACGGGCAGAACTTGACGGAGCTGGAAAACACAAAGACAAATTGATCGCACTCAGAGACCGTATTTCTCGCATACGGGTATTTGACCCAGCTTGTGGCTCAGGTAACTTCCTTGTGATCGCTTACAAGGAACTGAGAAAGATTGAGCACGAAATCAACGAACGACTGGGTGAGGCTGACCGAGTGACGGAGATACCACTCACGAACTACCGAGGCATAGAACTGCGAGACTTCTCTGCGGAGATCGCCCGATTAGCCTTGATTATAGCAGAATACCAGTGCGATGTGGTTTATAGAGGACAGCAGCTTGCACTAGCCGAGTTCCTTCCATTAGATGTGAAAAACTGGATCTATAAAGGAAATGCCCTTAGAGTAGAATGGCTTTCTATATGCCCACCTACAGGAACTGGTGTAAAGCATTTTCAAGAAAATTTGTTTAGCCTCACAGATCAGGCAGAAATGGACTATAAAAATGAAGGAGGTGAAACCTATATCTGTGGAAATCCACCTTACTTAGGGAGTCAATGGCAATCAAATGAGCAAAAGGCTGACCTGGAAGCGATATTCAAAGGCAAAACCACCTCATGGAAATCACTGGACTATGTAGCTGGCTGGTTTATGAAAGCGGCAGAATATGGCCGACATACCAATGCAGCTTCTGCTTTCGTATCAACCAACTCCATTTGTCAAGGACGACAAGTCGCAACACTTTGGCCTTTAATTTTTAGAACCGGTAATGAAATACAATTTGCACATACAAATTTTAAATGGACGAATCTGGCAAGTCATAATGCTGCTGTTATAGTAAATGTAATTGGTATTTCGCGCAATCGGGATAAGTCAAAAAAACTGTATGGTTTAGACCGCCACGGCAACACAATGCTTAAGGAGTGTAATCATATTAATGCATACCTCACACCTGCTGATGAAGTTATTGTTCAGCCTACATCTAAACCCATATTTAGTTTGCCTGAGATGAATTTTGGAAACATGCCAAATGATAGTGGACATTTACTTATGACCAAATCAGAAGCAAGTGAAGCACTTAAAGATTATAATGTTCCTGTAAAATTTATAAGACCATTATACGGATCTCAAGAGTTCATAAGAGGAATATCAAGATATTGTATTTGGGTTCACGAAAGTGAAAATGACGATGCATCTGAGAGTTTATGGTTACTAAATCGTTTCGAACTAAACAGGAAATCTCGTTTAGAAAGTCAAAGAAAAACGACTAAATCATTAGCAAAATATCCTTACAGATTCGGAGAAGTGCGCCAATTAGGTAGTGAAACGGTAATTATTATCCCTAAGGTTTCTTCTGAGAACAGAGATTATATACCTGTTGGTCTTTTACCTCAAGGATCAATCATTACAGACCTATCTTTTGGGATTTTTAATCCTGAGCTCTGGAACCTATCTCTCATCGCTTCTAAACTACATCTTGTGTGGATAACCACAGTATGTGGTAAAATGAAGACAGATTTAAGATATTCTAACACCATGGGCTGGAATACCTTTCCAGTTCCTACTCTCACAGAGAAGAATAGAGCAGACCTGACCCGTTGCGCTGAGGAGATCCTCATCGCCCGAGAGCGGCACTTTCCTGCCACCATCGCAGACCTGTACGATCCGGACAAGATGCCAGCGGACCTCCGCCAGGCCCATGAACGTAATGATGAAGTGCTAGAGCGTATTTACATTGGTAGACGTTTTAAAAACGATACTGAGCGCTTGGAAAAACTTTTTGAACTATACACCCAAATGACCGCTAATAATAAAACCGCATGAGTAAAAACCACATACCCTCTGTAACTGTCAACTACAAACAAACCGGAGGCTCCACCACCTCCAATGAGCTAGGCATGCGTGCCATGCAGGAACAGGCTTATGAGAAGCGTGGAGAGCAGTACTTACTCATCAAGTCGCCACCAGCCTCTGGTAAAAGCCGTGCACTAATGTTCATCGCACTGGATAAGCTTAATAAGCAAGGAGTGAAGAAGGCCATCGTTGCAGTACCAGAGAAGTCCATTGGTTCCAGCTTTGCTAATGAGCCTTTGACGAAGTTTGGTTTTTACTATGATTGGGAGATGGCTCCTAAGTGGAACCTCTGTAACTCACCAGGAGAGGACGGCAGCAAGGTCAATTCGGTCAATTCTTTTTTGAATAGCGAAGACCAAATATTGGTATGTACACATGCCACGTTTCGCTTTGCGGTAGAGCGTTTTGGTGTAGAAGCATTTGACGACTGCCTCATTGCCATCGATGAGTTTCACCACGTGAGTGCCGATGAAGATAATGTGCTTGGCATGCAGCTTAAACAATTTGTGGCTCGCGACAAGGTGCACATTGTAGCGATGACGGGCTCTTACTTCCGTGGTGATGCCAATCCGGTACTGATGCCAGAGGATGAAGCGAAGTTTGAATCTGTAACCTACACCTATTATGATCAGCTCAATGGCTATGAGTACCTCAAGACACTCAATATCGGCTACTACTTCTACAGTGGTGCCTATGCAGAGGACATCATGCAGGTGCTCAACCCTGAAGAAAAGACCATCATCCACATCCCCAATGTCAACTCACGCGAGAGCATGGGCGACAAGATCAAGGAAGTAAACCACATCATGCATGAGCTAGGTGAATGGCAAGGGGTAGATGCACAAACAGGTTTTCATTTGATTAAAACTCCGGCAGGAAAGATTTTGAAAGTTGCCGATCTGGTAGATGATGATGCCAGTAAGCGAAACAAAGTATCAGCCGCATTAAAACTACCAGAAGCGAAAAAGAACAGAGACCATGTGGACATTATAATAGCCCTGGGCATGGCAAAGGAAGGTTTTGACTGGATCTGGTGCGAGCATGCACTTACCGTTGGATATCGCTCCAGTTTGACAGAAATCGTACAGATAATCGGTCGTGCAACTCGTGATGCACCTAATAAAACCAATGCACGTTTTACCAACCTGATTGCTGAGCCAGATGCTACGGAGGAAACCGTGACCGACGCGGTGAATGATACCTTAAAGGCCATCTCTGCGAGTTTGCTAATGGAGCAAGTCTTAGCACCTAAATTTAATTTTGTGCCTAAGCACAAAGATTCGAAACCAGATGCCAACTACGACTATGGAGTAGATGGTTACGATCCGGATCGTTGCAACATTGGAGTTAATCAAGAAACCGGCCAATATCAAATAGAGATCAAAGGTCTGACCGAGCCTAAAAGTGAGGATGCACAGCGTATTTGCAAAGAAGATCTTAATGAGGTAATAGCAGCCTTTGCCCAAGATAAGCAAGCCCTGGAGCGAGGTTTGTTTGACGAAGAAACTGTTCCCCAAGAGCTTACTCAGGTGCGCATGGGCAAGATAATCAAAGATAAATATCCTGAGCTGGACGCAGAAGATCAAGAGGCCGTGCGTCAGCATGCCATTGCTGCACTTAACCTCACACAGCAAGCCAAAAAGGTGCTGAACAATGATCCTGAAATGGAGGCCAAAGGTAATACAGCATTGATCGATGGGGTGCGCAAATTTGCCATGGATGTGAGGGAGTTGGATGTAGACTGGATCGACAGTATCAATCCATTCAGCGAGGCGTATTCCATACTTTCCAAAGCCATGAACGAGCAAAGTCTCAAAGCCATGGCACAAGTAATTGCAGGTAGGAAACCAAACCTTTCTTTGGATGAAGCGCGTGAATTGGCTAAAAGAGCTTTGAAGTTCAAGAAGGAGAGAGGAAGACTACCGGATATCAAAGCTGCTGACCCCTGGGAGCAACGAATGGCCGAAGGAATTGCATATTTAACTAGACTAAAATCAGAGCAAGCAAATGGCTAAGGAAAAGAAGTTAACAGAAGAAGATGATGCTTTATTGGCTGAGCTCGGTATAGAGGTTGAAGCCAAGAAGGTTGTCAAACATACACCACCTGAGGAGCGCATCATTGCAGGTTTTGAGGAGATTCAGCAGTTTGTAGAAGAGAATAAACGTCTTCCACAACATGGAGAGGACAAAGATATTTTCGAGCGGCTTTACGCGGTAAGACTAGATCAAATCCGAAAGAAAGAAGAATGCAGGATTCTAGTCAAAGACATTGATCATCAAAATTTGCTAGACGACTCAACCCTCGTAGAGGAAGAGGTATTGGATGATCTGGACGATGATGAATTATTGGCTCAGTTAGGAGTGGATGGTCAAGAGGAGAACTCGATTACCAATCTAAGACACGTAAAAACCCGTGCAGAAAAGCGTGCTGCTGAAGAAATCGCCAATCGTGAAGTATGCGAAGATTTTGAGCAGTTTAAGCCTTTGTTTGAAGCAGTTAAAAAGGACATTGATAATGGATTGAGAACAACTATCCGATTTAGAAAAGATGCAGGATTTACTAAGACAGATCTTAAAGAAACTCAGTGGATCATAGTCGGTGGACAAATGGCATATATAGCTGAAATCGGTGACACTTTCAAGGCACCCAATGGTGAAGAAGATTCGCGTTTGAGAGTGATATATGCAAATGGTACTGAGAGTAACATACTTCTAAGATCGCTCATTAGAGCTATGTATAAAGATGAAACAAGTAGATTCATCACTCCAGCAGATTCGGGCCCACTATTTAACGGTGAAAGCAGTGCAGACGATCAAGAAAGCGGAACAATCTACGTTTTGAGAAGCAAATCTGATCATCCAACCATAAAAGAGAGTCGTGAAATAGTTCATAAAATAGGTGTAACAGGAGGAGCCGTCGAAAAGCGAATTATTAACGCTAAGAATGATCCGACATTCCTCATGGCTGATGTCGAGATTGTAGCTACTTATAAGCTTGCCAACATCAATCGAGTGAAATTAGAGGCCGTGATTCACAGGTTTTTCAGCCCTGCCAGATTAGACATTGAGATCATGGATCGTTTTGGGAAACCAGTCAAGGCTAGAGAATGGTTTCTGGTTCCAATATTCGTTATAGATGAAATGGTTGAGAAGATCAAAGAGGGAAGTCTTAGTCATTATTATTATGACCCTAAAAAGGCGGAATTGGGGAAGCATAAGTCTAAAAAAGGGAGCTAGGCTATGAGTACAGTTGGAGATATTAGGTTACTTTCTTGGGTCGTGGACAAGCTCCATGAACACAAACGAAAGAATAAAGAGCAAACCAATGAAGCAATCGCATCTATTCATGCAGCATGGAGTGCAACATACAATTACCTTAGAAATGAAGACGGTAAGTATATTCCTAATGAAAAACTCTCTAATCTTTGGAACGAGGCAGCTCGATGCACTCGGTTGATTAATGCCGGTTTAGCAAGTCAGTTGCAAGACAAATCAAGGTTTTGGATTCATCCAGAACTTCCCAGACAGAATAGAATACTTAAACTGACCGAAATAATGGATGAGGTTGAAAGGTTGAATAAAAAATTCATCAAGAAAAATTAAAAATATTAATTAGAACCTTTAATTTATTAAATACTCTCTTGATAGAAATTGTTGATGATATCGAAAAAGAATTAAGTTCTGCGCTTGTAAATGCTGTGGAAATTTGGACAGCTGTTGCAATGATGAACAATGGAGGTTTTAAACATTTTAAGAATCTTCCTACAGAAGTGGTACAACATCATTTAGTAGGAATAGATCTACCAACTCCTCCAAAAATACTTGAAAAGTTAAGATCTCTCTGTTCTAATAATTTTAATGCTAAAGTTCGTGAAGCAGAATATTGCTTTCATCCTAAAACGTATATAATTAAGCACAAGGATGGATCTCTTATTGCATTTGTTGGGTCCTCAAATGCAACGACTGGAGGTTTGATAAATAATGTTGAATTAAACATTAAGATTACTACTGAGAAAACTTGTAAAGAACTGATTGGGTGGTACTGGAATATGGATAGCCAAGCAGTTCTAATCACTCAGGAATTAATTAACGAACACAGGAAGAGATTCAAAAGAATCAAAGAACTTCAAAAGGCAATTGACAATGAAGTTGATGAGATCAAAGTCACTGTAACAAGAAATAACGGTCAATTTTTCACATTGGATCACCATACTATTTTCAGCCCTGAATATAGAACGAGAAATAGTGTAGAATTAAAAAAACTAAGAAGTAATACAAGAAGAAGACTAATTGATCTACATAATAGAATATACCATCAATTCGCTAATTATGGTTTGGAGGAACTCTATCAGAATTCTAGAAAACAAGATAGAACCTCGAGAGCTAGTATTAACCGATTTAGTGGAATGACAATACAATCAATTTGGTTGCATTATGGTAAATCTAAAGATCAGTTAGGAGGGTATGACAAAGAGAACGCATCATTTGTAAACCATATTAGGTTACAGGTAATCATTCATGAAAAAAATGTTGGAGTTTGGCTGGTTTTAGGACAACCCAATGGTAGCTCTATAGATCGCTCTGCATTTAGAAGAAGAATGCAAAATAAAAACTTGAAGCAACGTTTGTTCGATTCTTTAATGGAGATAAAAAATGACTACTGGATAAGCGCTGCAAAAAACATTAATTTGAGGGATATAAGTCAATTAGAGGATATCGATGAGATTTTAACCGCAGAGAAAGACTATGAATATTTTATTATCGGTCGTGATTATTATTATTTAGATGAACAAATATCAGATGTCAATATAGAATCCACTGTTTTGAATGAATTTGTAAAACTCTACCCTATATACGAATTAATGAATGCTGAAATCGATTTATTTTAAACTTTCGGCTTATGAATTACCTAAATCTTGATCTTCGTTGCGGCCATGCTCGGCATGGTGGTAGAATTACTCTCAGTATAAGAAGGTCACTAATCCGCATCGAACTTTAAAAGTCTCACCAAACGCTGCAGGTGATGCATTATGAGTTTTAGAGCAAAATAGTTAGATTGGGCTCCATAAAATGTATAAGGTGTCTCCTTATACGGATGTTGGCGCATAAAAAATGAAATTGAACCTATTCATATTAATTGTCTCATTTATGTATTTACTCTTTGTGACAATTGGAATATTTAATGGCTGCTTATCTTTTGGGCATGGGCTTGGAGACTTGGGAATGATATTGATACTGGTACTCTTGAATTTAACTTTACTAACGTCATACATCATTGCAAAACGTAATCCCAATTGGATAAAAATATTAACTGTTTTTAATGGTCTAACTGCTGTCCTTTCAATAACATACTTTATGCTAAGTCTGACAATATGGAGAGGAGTAGAATTGCCATGGAATGGAAGTCTATTTGTCTGTTAACTTCGTGGCTGCTGGTATAACTACCACTGCTCTTTATATAGGCTGAGCAAGCTATTCGTATGAGATTCGAAGTCTCACCAAACGCTAGATTCAAGAGTAAAAAGCACGAACGAGATTTTCAAGCATTTGGAGGAACTGAACACATACAAGACCAACTATCGACTTCAAATTGCTTCCTTCATAATTGCGGTTTTAGCATTCATTTTCACCTTTGATAAAGCAAAATCCATGGTCTCAAGCATATTAGAGTACTTAACAAAACTCTAGTAATGCAAATACCATACATTAACATCCATAAGCTAACAGAGCTATTTGCAGAGGCTGTTGTGATGAGCTATTTTTATTAAAATTTGAAAAGTCCAGCTTACGGATGATAGTTGGGTCTTAAAAGTCTCACGAAACGCTGGTTTACCAAACCAATCAATTCCACCATTCTGATACTGCATAAAAGAGGTGAGTAAATATTAATAACCAATATTATTTCCAAAAAGGAATTCAGAATGACATTTAAAAACCTAAGCTGTCAGTGTTTATGGAAGTGAGCAATCCCAATTCTATACAGGTAATAGATAGAACTTCGGTATGATTCATTCACTCTATGCGAGTTCCGAGCATGGGCACTTATCGTTAGGTCAAGATCCAAATGTATACATTTGTGCATCTTGCTGTGGCCATCCCAACAGGCCACTCACTTAAAAGGGAAGGGTATATCTATTTCATAGAAATATAGTTTACCACCAGCACCAGAGAATCAGTCGTCACTTCTTAAATGCCTGTTCATAATTAATGTACAAAGTTTGTCAAGGGCAGTAGGGAAGGGCTGAGTAGGGCACTGTTTATATACCCTTTACAGGCTTTGTATTGTGATATATTTTTGCGGTTAGAAATGTGAGCAGGTGCCAAATTACTGTATAGAAACTTAGCGGAAAAAACAAGGGTATTGACTTACCCAGGGGAGTGTGAGGGTAAGTTAAAAGGCTTGTTGTGCGAGGTTGAATGGGGCGATTGCAAGAACGAAAAGAGCCTTATTCAGCCCGTAGTTTTAATGAAAATGGTGGGGTAATAATAAGGTTAAGCCAGAATGTAATGAGGCCTATGCAGTAGGGCATTCTGGTTTAATCTTATTGTGCGTTTTGAGAAGGTGGTGAACGAAGTGTCGTGGGTTTGAGAAAAGGGGGATAAAATTAGTCCTAAACGAAAAAGATGTCTTTCCGCTGAGTATACTGCATTATGATGACTAATTGATATAAAATAATTCGGGCCCTACCTAAATAATGAAGAAGCAAAAAGTGCAGTAAATAAATCTCTGAGAGTTATAAGGTGAAACGGGATATTAGGGGGATATTTTTATTGCAGTCAGAATTAGGCAGAGATGAATTCCGCAGTTATAAATGTGCCTTTCTTGATAATGAGTAAAATGATCTTAATTCATTGAATTTCAGCTTTTTAAATTAATTAGTTGGATGTGAGAAGATGGTTATCGGCTTCATTCCTATCTTGAATAAGGACAAAATTACTTAATAATGTAATAAATTATTAATCTCTTTTAACAGTGGTTACCTATTTAGTACTTTCAGAATTTATATTGAATCCAATATAAAATGTAACATAAAAGGAATTTTTTTTGGTTATATTTTATTTGTAGCACGATTTAATCATATCTCTATTGATGTAATATTTAAATAGTTCATTGATTATCTCTTTCAGTTATAAATGAGGTTTTGTTGTTTATTTTTGCTTTTATGAAAAAACTCTTCTTTAAGGGTAGGTCTATTCTTTCTATAAATCTAGCTTTCTTAATTTTTTCTTTCTTTCTACTGAATCTATCTGTTTCCACGCATGTGAGTGCCCAGGATTCTTATGCGCAGGGGCAGTATAGGATTAAGCTGGAAGTAATAGAGCTCTGTGGCTATGGAGGCTCAGATTCAGATGGTACCCAAGATTATAGATGGCATGTGGGTACAGGTCCAGAGAGAGATTCTTATGATGGGGTGGTGCAAAGAGGTGCCTTTAATGGCGCTTTAGATGCTATTTTGTTTAAAGGGATGGATTTTATAGGTATTGATGATTTTCCCACTGGAGGATGTATAACGGAGGCGGATAATTATGATTCTCATAGGGTTGGAGCATTACTTCCATATGTGGTATATGATAGTTTGATTGATTATAGGCCTGACTTGATACTGGACTTTCATTTAGTCATCAGAGCTTATGAGAAGGATTGCATGGGCAATGACCATTATGATATGGATTGCAGTAGAGGGACTGAAGATGATGATTTTAGGTGGGTTGTAAAACCAATTAGCTTTACTATTGATGAAGAGATAGGATCAGGTATAATTAATGTGACTAAAGAGGATTTTGACACTAAATATAGTGCAAAGATTCGCTATACCATCACCCCTCCTGTAATGCACGCTCCTCAATTTGCATATGAGGGGGAATATGATAAAGATAATCCTACAGCATCAGGGACTCAAGTAGTATGTGGTAGCGATAGAGAATCTGATTACAATTATTATATTTTTTGGAAGCCTGGTAATTATCCAATTAAAGAAGATAGGATAGAGAAGTTAGAGTGGTATGAAAAATCTACGATTCCAGGTGAGGGGGCATATAAGTTGATTGCAACCACTACTAAAAATTCACCGCATGGTCTTTATGCCATTAAATTACCAACCCCTGAAGTACGTGAGAATGTCACTAAGTATTATTCGGTAAAAATATATTATAAAGACAATGTTACTAATCTTGATTATAGCCCTAACAGCTTACCTGTAGATATTTTCCCACCACCACCCCCAATTATTGGTTTGCCGCAAGAAGTAGATGGCATACTTAATAAGGACGAAGAGCCTTTGTATTCTAATGAGTATTTTGATATCCAACATGTACTTTGTAAAGGAGATAACACAGGCTACATATCCATTAAAAGAGTGGATGATGATAGGGAATTATATATCACTGTGGACAGTGACCAAGGAGGAAATGATGATCCGGTAGGGGGAATTAGTGAGAGTAATCCTGTGATAATTTCTGATTTAGTTGCAGGCAGCTATCTTTTGACCATTGAAGTAAAGGATGAGGATAGTGGTACTGAATGTTATTCAACGGCTAATATAGTGATAAAGCAGCCCTCTTCATTACCTACAGCCACAGCTGAAACCTATAAATATGTGGGAGGGGCAGAAGTTTCTTGTTATGAGTCGGAAGATGGTATTATAACCTTATCAGGTGAGGGGGGCACCAGTCCTTACGAATTTCATCTAAGCTCAAACGAAGGATTTTCTGAATATAGGGATGATTCTGTTTATACCTCATTACCTCCTGTAAATGGAAGCGGTGATGATATTGTGTATACTTTTGATATTACTGACCGTTATGACTGTGCTTATGAGGGAACAGAAGATATTATTCTTAGTCGCCCTGATCCATTAAAATTTGTACAGGTGGTTCCTGCAAATGAATATCATAACCCCAACGATAATAGCGAGTACTATAATATAAGCTGCTTTGGGGGTGCAGATACTGTTAACTTCACATTAAGTGGAGGAGCCACACCTTACCAGTTATACATAGGGGCAGACTTGATGGCTAGTACGCAAGGCGTGTCACAAGAAACTTTTATAGGGAATTTATATGGAGATACTACTTATGAGGTGTTAATGAGAGATCCGAATGGATGTGAGTTGACCACCACAGCCTCTCTAACTCAGCCTAATGAAATAATTCTGGATGCTAGAAATATATTACCTGCCAGCTGTTATGGTAGCGCTACTGCTAGTGTAGGCTTGCTGGCTAAGGAAGGATTGCCATATCAAGGGCAAAGTTACTATTATACCCTAACACATTTAGAGGTCCCTCCAGATCTCGAGTTTCCATTTGATGAGCAACGAGCAACGGAAAGTCCTGTAGATAGTGCTGTTTTTGAACAATTGATATCGGGATACTATCAAGTGAAAATGGAAGATTATTATGGATGCCAGGGATTTGATACCGTCTTTATGCCACAACCTGATAGGCTAAATACCTTATTGTCATCCACATCACTTATCTGCAAAGGAGATGAAGATGGTTCAGTAACCGCGACAATTGAGGGAGGAACCGCCCCATACTATTTAACGTGGCAGGATCAATATAAACAAACTTTACATGAAGATACCATGGCAGTTTCAGCGTCAGTTGATATGCAGAGTCTGAATGCCGGGCTTTATTATTTGCTAGTGAAGGATGATAATGGGTGCTCATACCCTCGCTCAGGTTCTCCTTTTAGTATCGACGAGCCCGCCATGGATTTTGATTTGTCTTATAATCAGCTGCAGCAGGCTACATGTTTTGGTTCAGCTGACGGCTCTATTACTTTACAAGCTTCAGGCGGATGGAGGAATGCGGCATATAAATATGGATTGACTAAGGTTGACATGCAATATGAGAATAGAGTATTCAGTCAATTGGAGGCTGGCGATTATCTATTTTATGCAGAAGATGCCAGAGGATGTGTAGATAGTTTGACCATCCAAATAGAAGATCCAGATGAATTGAGTGTACGATTAGCCTCGTTGAATAATGTGCTGTGCAGCGGAGCTGCAGAAGGAAGTTTTACATTGGAAGCACAAGGCGGTGTACCTCCATATCAATACTCTATTGATCAAGGGAGAACTTGGTTAGAAGAAGGTGTTTTTACTGATTTGGCAGCAGGTGATTATGAAGTGATTGTATCAGATAGTTATGGAAATTGCCCTCTTACTAAGCAGGTGCATATCTATAGCCCTGCCTCTTTAACCATACTTCCTTTAGCAATAACGTCAACTGAATGTTTGGAAGAAGATGGAACAGTAAGGGTTGATGTAAGTGGAGGAGTTCCTCCCTATGTTTATAGTTGGAAGAAAGGGGACGGGATAGAAATTAGTAATGATCGTGATTTATTAAATGCAGAAGCAGGTAGATATCAACTCAGTATAACAGATAATAATGGTTGCACTAAGCAAGAATATTTTGGGATAGCCAATACTAATGCTCCAGAGCCAGTGGCTATAAATGTAGATCATGTTACATGTTATGGTCTTTCTGATGGTGTTATTGCACTTGAATTGCAGTCTGGAAATATAGCTACCTGGCCTGATGGAACTCAAGGTATTAGAAAGGAGAATTTACCCGAAGGCTCATACCTTATCCAGATAGAAAATACAGAGGGGTGTATCAATTTTATTGAGGTGGACATATCAGCACCTAAGCCCTTTGAACTTCTGGTCGATAAAAGAGAGCCTTCTTGCTATGATGGTTGTGACGGAAGTTTAGAGGTTTCATTACAAGGAGGTACACCTCCATATGAATTTACATGGTCAGGAGGTGTTTCTGGTTCAGGTCTTTATAACTTGTGTGCAGGGGTTTATCAATTAGATGTAGTGGATGCTAATGGGTGTACTTTTTCTGAAGTGATAACCCTGGAGCAACCTATACCTATTTCCCCAGACTTAGGTGGAGGTAGTACGGTATGTGAAGGTCAAACTGTGTTCTTAGATGCGGGCTACCCTGGTAGCGATTATAGCTGGATATTTGAAGGCGAACAAATAGGTATATCGCAGACTTTATTGGCAGATATGCCAGGAAGGTATGAAGTATTAGTTACCGATATGAATGGCTGTACCGGCACTGCTGAATATGAATTGGAAATCAGTAATGAAGTACTATCCGCAGAATATTTAGTCTTAAGTGAGGCTGTAGCTGGAGATACGGTAGTGTTAGTCAATGTTTCTTACCCTGAACCTACCACATCTGAGTGGCAAATACCAGAAGAAGTTATCTCTATGGAGAAATATGGTTATCATCAGCAAGTGATATTTCCTGAGCCGGGTACCTATACCATCACCTTAAATACTCAATTGGGAGGATGTGAAGCATCTATGAGTAAAGAAATTATAGTTACAGGAGCCAGCGGAGAAACATCAAAAGAAGAATTTGGAAAAAATGATGATTCGATTAAGTCATTTACAGTTTATCCTAATCCAAATAGCGGAAAGTTTACGGCTAACGTGATGCTTACAGAAGTTCAACCTATAAAACTTCAGTTTTTAAGGTTACAAGGTCAGGGGGAGATCGCTATTGAAGAAAGAGATGGAGCAAAAGAATATGACGTGCCATTTGAATTTGATGATTTGAAGCCAGGTGTATACTTTCTAATATTACAATCAAAAGATATAACAAAAACCCTAAAAATTATTATAGAATAGATGTTTAATATGGTGCGATTTTTTGCAGGTGCAATACTAGTCCTGTTTGCATTTAATAGTTCCTATTCTCAGCAGTTTTCCATAGTTAATGATGAACTTCCTGATGTAGGAGATGGAGCATCAGCTTGGGCTGATATTAATGGAGATGGTTGGAGTGATTTGGTTTTGTTTGGAATTCAGGCAAATAATACCAAAATAACAGATGTTTTCTTCAATGATACCGATGGAACCTTTTCCTCTATGGGTTCTGGTTTTCCAGGGCTATCCAATGGAGATATCGCTATTGTAGATTTTAATAATGATGGTAAGCCAGATATAGTTATTACTGGAGTAGATGATTCAAATAATCCTTTAAGCCTCATATATTATTATGGGCAGTCTGGTTTTTACCTGTTAAGTCACACTTTGACAGGATTAGGTTTTGGTAATATTGAGGTGATTGACTTCAATAACGATGGATTGAAAGACGTGCTTATTAGCGGAGTAGATGAAGAGGGTGAAAGACATACACTTTTATATCAAAATACGGGAGACAATTTTGAAGAGTCCAATGTCCTTTTTGAAGGGATGAGTCAGGGGGATATAGTGGTTGTTGATTTCAATAAAGATGGATGGGAAGATGTTTTAATGAATGGGTTAGATAATAATAATCAACCTCGGTCATATTACTATCTAAATGATGGTAAGGGAGGTTTTACACTCACGTCCACTTCTTTGATTGGCCTAAGTAATGGCAATATTAAAGCTGCAGATATTAATGAAGATGGATTTCCAGACGTCTGGATTAGTGGAACAAGATATGGTAATGATTATACGCAGTTATATATTAATAATGATGGGGTAAACTTCACGTTATTTCAAAATTTTGATGAAGCTACCTTGAGCAATGCCGCTTTTGGAGACTATAACCAAGATGGACATATTGACTTGTATTATGGCGGGCTTAACGGGCAGGATTTTAATGCCTACTTGCTTAGGAATAATAATGGTCAATTACTAGATACATCCACCCCTTTAGCAGGTATTATATCCGGCGAAGCTAATTGGGTGGATTTTGATAATGATGGCAGATTAGATCTTTTTGTTACGGGATATTCCATTAACTCGCCTATAAGTAACGTATATCATAATAATAGTTCGGAGTCAAATAGTAATCCAACAGCGCCTTCAGCCCTTCAGGTAGGAGTGGTTGCTGATACTGCTCGTTTTTCATGGGTAGCAGGTAGTGATGTAGAGTCAGCTGTAGATGGATTGACTTATAATCTATACGTAGGAAGTCAGCCCGGTATTCAGGATATAAAAAGCCCTTTATCAGATAACTCAACAGGAACCTTGCTTTCACCTGACATGGGGGAGATTACAGGGCTTGCTTACGATTTAAATTCACTGGAAGAGGGACTTTATTATTGGGGAGTACAGACAGTAGATCAAAGTTATAACAGTTCTTCATTTGCTCAGGAACAAAGCTTTTATGTTTGTTATGATATAAAAATAACCGCCAAAAGAATAGATTGTGGTGAACGTGTAATACTTAGTTATAGTGATAAACAGGCAGGAGATAGCCCCTCTTGGTATATGAATGGATCTTCTCTACCTATTTCTAATGAAGATACACTAACTATAGATGCTGCAAATGCTTCACTGATAAATTTAACAGTAAATAGAGCCTTAGGGTGTATTGTTGAAACTTCAATTGAAGTAGAAGCAAATCCTGAAACAGTAATTAATTCAGGAGGTGATAAGGTGATTTGCCTGGGAGATACTGTTCAGCTGGGAGGTTCCCCCACTGCTTCAGGTGGATTATTGCCATATCATTATGAATGGGAGGGAAGTGATGCTATAAGTGATAAGGAAGCTGCTAACCCTAATGTATGGCCTTCTGTAAATACTACCTATACTTTAAAGACTTACATAGAAGACTGCCTTATTGATAGTACAGGTTTAACAGTAGCAGTAAATCCACTACCAGAAGTGGAAGCAGGGAATGACATTGCCATTGGTCTAAATGAAGTGGGAATCCTTAATGCCTCAGGGGCGATAGAATACCAATGGAGTCCGGAAGAGGGGTTACACTCTCCCTTTGATAATGCCTATGTTGAAGTAAGCCCTCAGGTAAGTAGTTATTACTATGTGCGAGGAACAGATAATAATGGCTGCTCATTAACAGACAGTGTGCTGGTGAAGGTGAATGCTGAAATTTTTATTCCTAATTATTTTAGTCCGGATGGAGATGGAAATAACGATGTGTTCAAGGTATATGGAATAGGAATTGAAAGTGTAAAGCTGGAAATTTTCAATCTTCAAGGTAAGCGGTTGGCAACGATAAATAGTGAAGATGATCAATGGGATGGTGTTAGTAGTGGTGAAGAGCAGCCCTCAGGCGTGTATATGTGGAAAATTCAAGGCAATTATTACGATGGGAGACCTTTGAATTACAAAAATAAGCAACAAGGAACATTTAGATTAGCCAGATAACCACATGAGAGAAATTTACCTGATATCCTTTATTGTACTGGCATCCTTAAAACTACATGGGCAAGGCCTGATTTTTAGTCAATATGAGCAATCTATTTTAGAGACTAACCCGGCAAGAATAGCATTGTATCCGGAGTTGAGAGTGACCGCTCAGTATAGAGAGACTTCCTTAACTGAAGGGGAAAAAGCGAACCAGTCATTACTTACCGCTACCTATCCCTTGTTTTCGTCAGATGATCGATTGCGAAGTGGTATAGGATTATCTTTAACTCGTCAGCAGACGGGGACTGATATGAAGTACATTACTAATGCAGTGCAAGGAGGATATGCCTATAATGTGTATTTAAACAGAAGTTCAATTTTATCTTTTGGTATCAACGTAGGTTGGTTTCAGCAATACTTTAGTAGTGGAGCCATCTACACAGGGGCACAATGGGATAGATTTGACGGCTTTGATTCTTCATTACCGACTGGCGAACCGGACTCCTTTGAGAAAAGGAATTTTTTAAATCTTGGAGCAGGGTTGAATTACTATAAGACAGATGACGAAGGGAAAGAGGTCGGATATTTAGGTGTTGCTACTAATTATCTAAATAATCCTGATATATCCTGGGGGCAAGAAGCATACAAACGAGAGAGAAGCTATAGCGCTCAAGCCTATTGGAGGCTCTTTAGTAATAATGGGATCTCTATTGGTCCTGGAGGATATTACTTATATGATAATGCTGTACATTTTACACAGGCACGACTTCAGGTTAAAAAATATTTTGAGAACACGAATCCCTTTGATCTAATAAAAGATGGTTATCTCGAATTCTACGGAGGCTATAGAACTCAAGGTCGTATTGGAGCCGGGATCTTAATTCAACAACCCTCTTTCAGGTTAGGGATCAGTTATGATACGCCATCTACTGGTAATACCCGTGTGGCAGGAAGTGCATTCGAGGTCAGTTTTGCCTTTAGAAATGTTTTCCAAAGAAATGCTAAAGACCACGTAGATAAATTAGAAAGCACCAATGACTATCATATAGGAGAGGTGAAAAATATTGATTTCGGTAGGGATAAAAAATCGGATTCATCGGGTAATGATTCTGGTTATAGACCTGAAAAAGGAGATTATAATATAGCATTAAGGCAAGACTTTAAATTCGGATTTAATGAGAGTGAATTAAATACTGATGCTAAAAAGTATCTGGATGAGTTGGTCAGCTTGCTCAAGGCACACCCTAACACCTATCTTGAGGTGATAGGACATACAGATGACATAGGTAGCGAAGATGCTAATGAGAAGATTGCTTTGCAGAGAGCATCGGTAGTGATTGATTATCTTATTTCTAAGGGCATTGCACAAGAAAGGTTAAAGGCAACTAGTAAAGGAGATAAAGATCCGCTTGTTCCTAATACTTCTGATGAAAATAGAGCTAAGAATCGTAGAGTAGAATTTGTGATTTATGAATAAGATAATTGTACTATTGACATTTTTAGTACTGCCGCTATCCTACGTTCAAGGTCAAGACCTTTCTAGTATTGGTAAGGGCAAAGCATTAAAAGTTAATGGAGGGATAAGTCTTAATCAGATTTTATATGCTGTAGATGGTATTGAGCGAAGAAGAGATCCCTATTCATATTATATGTCGGGACAATTGGCCTTTAGTATATATGGGTGGAGTATACCTTTTTCCTTTAGTCTGTCTAATCAGAATAGTAGCTTTCAGCAACCTTTTAATCAATATGGGCTTCACCCTAAGTATAAGTGGGTTACATCACATCTAGGTTGGAGTAGTATGAATTTTTCTCCTTATACCCTAAACGGACACCTTTTCCTTGGAGGAGGAGTAGAGTTGGCTCCAGAAGGTAAATGGAGTGTGAAGGCCATGTATGGAAGATTAGTAAAAGCAGTAGATGCAGATAGTTTGCAAGAGGGAGCATATAAAAGAATGGGTTATGGCTTGCAGGTGAAATATGGAGAAGGAACTGATTATGTTTCAACTACCATTTTTAGAGCGGCAGATGATCCTTCTTCTGTAGATACTATTTCTAGCGATTTGAAGCCTCAGGAGAATCTGGTTTTAAGTATTGAAGGGAGTAAAAAAATATTTGAGGGCCTTACCCTCTCGGGCGAGTTTGCCTCTAGTGCCTTATCAAGAGATATTAATACGGAGGAGAGTGATGCGGCAAATAATATTTTTCAATATGTGGGAGGATTATATACACCCCGGTTTTCATCGAGCTATTATCATGCTTATAAAGGAAGCCTGAGTTATCAGTTTTCGGTATATTCTCTAGGTGTCACTTATGAAAGAATAGATCCAGGCTACCAAACTCTAGGAGCATATTACTTTAATAATGACATGGAGAATATTACCGCTCAGCTCAACTGGTCTATGTTTGCGGGAAAGTTGAATATGGGGGTTAATAGTGGTCTTCAGAGAGATAATCTCGATGATAATAAGGTGAGTGCCATGAGGAGATGGCTAGGATCATTGAATGTCACCTATTCACCAACTCAGAAGCTGAATATCACCAGCTCTTATTCTAATTTTCAAACTTATACTAACGTAAGATCTCAGTTTGAATCTCTCAATCAGCTTACTCCCTATGATAACCTGGATACCTTGGATTTTACCCAAATTTCACAGAATGCAAGTCTTGCGGTGGTGTATATGATGTCATCCAGTAAAGAAAAAAGAGAAAGTGTGAATGTTAACTTTAATTTTCAAGATGCCAGTGACAAGCAGGGAGGGGTAGAACAAAACAGTGGCACCCAATTTTATAATATGAATTTGGCATATAATATCGGGTTAACAGCCATTAATACTTCTTTTGCTCTTTCAATTAATGCTTCTAAAAATAAAAGTGAAATGGCTGAAAGTTCTATGATAGGTCCTTCTTTGGCGGTAAATCGAACCTTTTTTGACCGTAAGGTAAGGGCAAGTGTCTCATTAGGAGGGGTAAATTCGTATTCTAATTCATCATTAACCAATACAGTAATAAACTTAAGAGCAAATGGTAGTTATACCTTAAAAAAGAAGCATAACCTCACTCTTAATTTAGTAACACTAAGGCGAACAGTAAAAGATGAGAGTACTCCTGACTTTACTGAGTTTACAGGAACGCTAGGATATAGTTTTAATTTTTAACTTTTATTGAATTAAACCATGAATCAATTTTTTAGAATTTCAGCCATAGTAATGGCCTCTTTTTTAGCCTTCACAGCATGTAGTGACGATGATGAGGTTACTCCGGAAGAGCAACTGACTCCATATGAAGAAACACTTCAATTAATAACTAATAATTCAAGTAAAGACTGGCGATTAGTAAAGGTTTTAGAGAATTCTGTGGATGAAACAGAAGAATGCGCCCTTGATAACATTTATACCTTTAAATCAGACCTAACCTGGATTGAAGATATAAATGAAACGCCATGTTGGGATGAAGATGAGAATGCAACTTATACATTTGATATAAGTGAAGATGGTAGTCAAATGCTAGAGATAGGTGATACACCATATGATTTGGAGAATTTAACAGAGACTACGATGGAATTTCATTATAAGTATTTTACAGATGATGAACCAGATTCTGTAAGTGTAGAAGTGCATTTCGAAACCATTAACTAATAATCCTGCTAATTAATCAAAGATGAAGAAATCTCTGCTCATATTTTTTGTTTTACTAACTACTCATTGCTGGTCAGCACCTGGAGATTCTCTAAGTGTAGTCTCAGAAGGTATTAAACCTCTCAAGAAAGAGGTTTCTTATCATCATAAGATGGTAAGTAAATATAGTAAAGTAATGAGCAGGGATTTAAGCCTGCCTTCGCTTCCCACCTATGAAGAGGATGATACTTTTAATGAGGTAAGTGTTTTAGGAGATACCCTTCAAAGTGAACAACTTAAGGCATTTGAAATGGATGCCTATGTAAAGGAAAATAAAAGGTTTGTAGAAACTTTTGATGAAAATGTAATTTTAGATCTGCCAGTAGGTATAAAAAAGACGATAGGCAATCTTACTTATACAATAGTTGTCAGTGAATTACAAATGAAACCAGAAGGAGCATATTTAAGTGCGTCTATGGTTTTTGAGGTACCTGATAGTGATAAGAAGATAGCTTTCGGGGCTCGTAATATTCGTTTTAGCAAGAAGGGGGGGCTGGCAAGTGGAGCTCAGTTAAGGTTGTTGGGGAAACAAACTGTTAAATTAGGACCAAAAACAACCTTGAGCTTGTTAGGAGAAAAAACCTTCATAGAGTGGGATTGTGATGGTTTTAAAGCAATGGGTATTGATGCAGAGGTGGAATTTAGCAGAGATCTCTTTATTCCAGATTCTACCTCTAAAAACCCAGATGATCGTGTAAAAGGACGTTTTACTACTCACATTCTGGACTGGAATGATATGATTGCTGAGATTACTATTCCGCCATTTCAGGTGAAAGGCCTACAAGGCTTCGTTTTTACCGTAAATAAGGCAGTTATAGATAATAGTACTTTGAGAGCTCTTCCAGATATGCAGTACCCTGAGAATTATGAGAGTGCTATGAGCGGAGGACTCTGGAAAGGAATATCTATACAAGAGCTATCTCTTAAATTTCCTTCAGCCTTTAATAAGGGAAATGGAAAGGAACCGGTCAAAATCTCATTATTAAATACGGTAATAGATAAGCAAGGAATAACCACTACAGCCCAGGTAAATAATTTATTTGGTGATGGTAAAATGGACAAATGGCCATTTTCTGTTAAGTCCTTTAAATTAAGTCTTGTGTCTAATAAGTTAGTGAGTGCAGGTTTTGAAGGCCAAGTTAAGCTGCCTATCCTAAAAGACAAGCCTTTGGCTTATAAAGCAGTGATAGCTCAAAATGATCAGTATACTTTTGCTATATCTGCACCAGAGGAAGGATTGGAATTTGACTTTTTATCAGCCGCAGAAGTTGAAATTTTCTCATCTTCCTATGTAGAAGTTCAGTTAAAGGATGGCAAATTCCTGCCAAAAGTTAGTCTTAATGGTAAAATGAGCATAGGGGTTGGTAAAGAGGTTAATGTGCCTGACCTGGGATTTCAAGGGCTCAATATTCAAACAGTAGAGCCTTACATTTCTATACAGGGATTCTCACTTTCAGATATTAAGGGCCCGACTATAGGAGCTTTTAGTATGGGTATTTCAGATATAGTAGGTAATGCTTCTAAAGAGAAGATAAACCTTGCTTTTACAGCCTATGTAAGTATCGCGGGCGGCAAGGGCGGCAATTTTGGAGGTGAAGCTGGTTTTACTCTTTCCAGTAAATATGATCGTGGAACGGAAGATGAGTCAGGTGAGAATTATAGATCACCTAAATGGAAATTTGATGGATTAAATATCCATAAGATAGGAATTAGCATCGATAATGGGGCCTTTAGTTTAGCCGGTTCCCTGACCTGGTTCAAAGATGATGATATTTATGGCAGCGGTTTCCATGGAGAAGTGCAGCTAGGATTGCTTGAGGGCACGGTCAATGTGCAGGCAGTAGGTCTATTTGGTTCAGTTCATAATTATCGATATTGGTTTGCAGATGCACTGGCTCACCTCTCTAAGGCGAGTATAGGAACAGTTAAAATTAATGCCTTTGGAGGAGGAGCTTCTTATCATCTTAAACCATCAACAGAAGGCGTTTCAAGGCCTTTTGCCAGAAGCCTTTCTGGAGTAAATTATATACCAGATTCTACGGCAGGAATGGGTATTAAAGCTATGGTAACCTTAAGTACAACTGAGGGGGCACTTTTTAATGGAGATGCCGCATTGACTCTAGCGTTTAATGAAGGAGGAGGCCTTAGGGAAGTAGACTTTAAGGGGAATGCGTATTTTTTGACCCCTGTAGTAACAATTAGTATACCGGGCCTGGCAGGTATGGTTGAAGGTATGGTGAATAATGTAGCGAACTCTTTTATGCCTAAGGCGGCCATATCCGCGCATATTCACATCAATTATGATGTAGTAAACAAAACTTTACATGGTAATTTTGAAACCTTTATTAATATAGCCTATGGCGTTATTAAAGGGGTTGGTAAAAATAATAGAGCTGGTTGGGCAGTCTTGCACGTTAGCCCAGATGATTGGTATATCCATGTGGGAAGCCCTACAGACCCAGTAGGTTTAAAGATTCTGGGACTGGTAAAAACAGAAAGTTATTTTATGATGGGTGATTATATTCCAGGTAGTCCCCCACCTCCTAAACTGGTACAGGAAGTGTTGGATTTAGGTGAGGATATGATGACCTATATGGATGACCTTAACGCGGTAGGCGAAGGAAAAGGGATAGCCTTCGGAACCCGTTTTGGAATGGATACCGGAGATAAGAGCTTTTTAATGTTTTATGGTAGGTTTGCAGCCACAGCAGGCTTTGATGTAATGCTCAAAGATTATGGCAGCACTACTTGTGTAGGTAGTAGTGAGCCTATAGGTATAAATGGGTGGTATGCTAATGGACAAGCTTTTGCTGCTTTTATGGGTAAGATAGGTATTAAAGTGAAGCTATTTGGTAAAAAGAGAAAGCTCGAAATATTAAAAATAGCGGCAGGTGCAATTTTACAGGCCAAATTGCCAAATCCACTTTGGATGAAAGGTGTAGTCGGAGGAGAATTTAGCGTGTTAAATGGATTGGTGAGTGGACACTGTCGTTTTGAAGTGACTATAGGAGATGATTGTGAGCTGCAAACAGGATCTGTATTGGAAAACCTTAATGTAATTAGTCAACTTACTCCCGGAGATAGTGAGCGAGATGTTGATGTATTTACTGCTGTGCAGGGTGTTTTTGATATGGAGGTGGAAAAAGAATTTCAAATGGTGGATCTCGATGAAAAGAGAAAGCTTTTCAGAATCAAACTAGATGAAATGAAGTTGTATGATGGTGCTCAAGCTTTAAGAGGATCTATGACCTGGAATAATTTTCATGATGTAGTTTCCTTAAAGACAACCGATATATTGCCTGGTGAAAAGAAATTAAAATTGGTGGTGCAGGTAAGTTTTGAGGAGAATGTTAATAATACCTGGGTTCCTGTAACTGTAAATGGTAAGAAGGTGATAGAAAGAAAGGAAGCCCAGTTTACCACCGGAGCAGAACCAAAATATTTACCTGAGCATAATGTAGCTTATAGTTATCCGACTAACCAGCAACTTCATTTCCATCCCGGGGAGCATAATAAGGGTTATATTCATTTGATTAGTGGCATGCCTAAGCTGTTTAATCCTGGCAAGGAATGGAATCAGATAGGAAGAATAGTTTCTAGTACAGGGGAAGACGTGAAATTTGATTTTACATATAGTAGTAATGAAATAAGTTTTAATATTCCTGATGAATTAACAACTAATACTATCTACAAGCTGGAGATAGTAAATCAGCCATTAAATACATCAGATGGTGTGGATAGTAATGTAACCCAGGGAAATAAAGCCGTAACTCAAGATATCGGTGAATCCACCATGGAGGTTAAAACAAAAACGGCTACAGGAACGATACAGCAATATCAGGAGAAGATAGTATATAGTTTGGTTTTCCAGACTAGTAATTACAATACTTTTAAAGAAAAAGTCGCCGCTCTCAACATCTATAATACTTGGAGGGTGCCAATAAGGCCAACTATTCATCAGCTTAAAGCGGCGGTAGAAGGACAAGAAACCTTTGATACTTATGAGATAAAAGGAGGGGGTAATTATTTGCCATTAGTGAGCTTTAGTGCAGAGTTAAATATTCCATGGTTTAAAAATATGATTGAACCACTGGCATACCCATCACCATTCCCTATCAATGGAATATCGCTTAGTAATGATCGTATGAGTATGCCTTATGGAGTACCTCCATACAAAGCCCTTTATATAAAACAGCAAGATGAGAATTTATATTTGGATGCTGATATGGCTGCATCAGGAACGGTAATTAACACACCAGGAAATACCACTATTATATATAACCTGCCACTTATTATGTATCAGGATTATAGTCATGTGAGGCAGCAGGCCACTCAAAAGATTAGTTTGGGACAAGGGGATGATTGGATGAAGCGTGTGATGGAAACACCTTTCCCTGGGTTGCAGACAGGCACTACTTATAAGGTGAATATAGAATATCGTCTACCAGGAATTAATACCATCACTTCTTATGATACCATCTCATTTCAAATTAACTAACCCATGAATAAGTTAAAAGGAATATTAATCGGTATGCGTATAGTTTGTCTGAGTCTTATCATAGTCTCTTTAGCAGTATTGAAAGCTAAATCTCAGAATAATGAAGGAGATGCTATCAAGGTAATAGCCTTGCCATACGATGGTCAAATACTATTACGATGGGCGCCTAACTCACCAGTGGCCTGGCAGCTTTTAAATAAATACGGCTATAGGCTTGAACGTGTAACCATGATGAGAAATGGAAAGGCACTTAAACAGCCAGAGACTATTGTTTTGTGGGATTCACCACATATGCCAGCAGCAGTGGCAGATTGGGAGGAGCTTGCAGATAGAGATAACTTTGCCGGTGTAGCGGCGCAGGCAATATACGGGGAAACCTTTGAACTATCTGATAATTATAGAAGTGATATGGTTTCTGTTATTAACAAATCACGTGAGCTGGAGCAGCGTTATTCTTTTGCCCTGTTCGCTGCTGATATGTCGGTAGAAGCAGCTGAAAAATCAGCGCTTTTCTATAAAGATACAAGTGTTAAAGCTGGAGAAAGATACTTATACCGTGTACATAGTGCAGTGCCTGAAGAGAAGCTTTCAATTAATACAGGTATAGTTTATACCGGATTAGATGAAGAAATACCTTTACCTACACCTCAGAAGCCGGCAGCGGAGTTTAGCGATTTGATGGTGTCGCTGGAGTGGGATAGAGATATATATTCAGATACTTATACCGCCTTTGAAATCCAAAGGGCTCAAGTAGGAGGTGAATTTAAAGATGTGTCTGATATTCCGTTCGTTAGTGCGTCTTCTGATCCTTCTCAGGGACACATTATGCATGTTATAGATTCTTTACCTCAAAATAATGTTGAATACCGCTATCGAATCAGGGGGGTGACTCCTTTTGGACAAAAAGGGCCTTACTCAAATGAAATTTCTGGTATAGGTAGGGATAAACTCATAGCCAGACCGTCCATTGTAAGCGGAAATGCTTTCAACGACATGGTAGTGCTTAAGTGGGAGTTTGATGAAAGGTATCTCTATCAGATAGAAAAATTTCAATTACTAAGAGCAGAAAATGATAAAACATCTTTTACTCTTTTGAAAGATGATCTTGATCTGGAAAAAGGAAGCATAATAGATGATAATCCATTGCCTACTAACTATTATCAAATCAAAGGCATAGGTAAATACACGCAGGAGGTGTTCTCTATGCCCTATATGGTGCTGCTTATTGATAGTATTCCTCCAGTTGTTCCTCAAGGAGTTTCTGGTAAGATGGATACCACCGGACTGGTAACCTTAAACTGGACTCCTAACACAGAAAAGGATTTATATGGATACCGGGTGTTTAGAAGCAATTTTGAAAATCAGGAATATATACAGATTACTAAGGCTGCACTTAAGGATACCGTATTTTATGATACCCTATCCAGAAATAACCTTACGCCTAATATTTATTATAAAGTGGTGGCAGTAGATACGCACTATAACCCGTCGGGTTATTCTGAAAGTGCTGCTATAAAACGTCCTGACTTCACCCCTCCAGTGAGTGCCGTCTTAACAGGAATAAAACCTGGAGAAGGAAATATTACACTCACTTGGATTCCTGGTAGCTCAGAAGACGCTAAGGATCAACTGATTTATAGACAGAGTAATACCGAGGCCAGGTGGGCATTAATGCAGGTGCTAGCAGCGCAGGATACTACCTGGCAAGATTCAGGCGTGAATACTGAGTTAACCTATCAATATACCATTATTACTATTGATGAGTCTGGCTTAGAATCAACTCCTGCTCAGCCATTATCGGCGTCGCCGCTTCCTAGAAAGGTGCAGAGAGGAATAGGTAAATTGTTTTATTCCCAAAAGGAAGATGAGCAGTCAATTACACTAGGGTGGGAATATGATCAACCCGGAGTAGAAAGATTTATTATTTATCGGGCTGTAGGAGAGGCACCTATAACTCCGTTAGGTTCTGTCAATAGTGATCAAAAGAAGTATACTGATAACGAATTGAAGAAGGGGGAAGTGTATCGCTATCAGGTGGGAGCGGTTTTTACAGATGGATCATCTTCAGCACTTAGTGAAGAAGTAGTGCTTAAGGCGAATTAAAATATTGTAGATGAAAAAATATATATACTTTTTAATTTTTATTGCTGGCTACTTTTTCTCCCAGCAGGTAGTCGCTCAATCTTACCCAGTACAGGCTACCTTTCAGCTTACACCGCCTTATTCATTATACCTTTCAGATTATGCCGCAGCTGATAATAACAGGTTTGCCTTAAATGTGCTCCTGCGAGACCTCTCGCGGCAAGATTTGCAGGTCAGACTTAGGCTTACCATAGAAGGCGTGGGTGTTTCCATCACTACTCGTCCTGACTATAGACCACAGCCACTTTTCTTACAAGGAGGCATGCCCCTCATGCTGGGAGCGGCAGATTTAGGAGCCTACTTCAATCCAGAAAATCTACTTTTTCAAGGAATTAGTAAAGATCAGGTGGTTAGGGGCAATGCACTGCCGGAGGGATTCTATAGAATTTGTTTTGAAGTTCTTGAGTATAATTTAGGAACTGAAGTCTCCAATATGGCTTGTGGTTCCGCCTGGCTCATGCTCAATGACCCGCCTATTATTAACACACCCTTTAATGGTGAAAAGGTACGAGTACAAGATCCGCAAACCCAACTTTTTCAATGGACGCCAAGGCACACCGGCTCACCTAACTCTGCTTTTTCTACCGCTTATGATTTTGAACTGGTAGAACTATGGCCAGAAGGAAGAGACCCCAATAATGCTATTCAAAGCACACCGCCTATTTATGAAACTACTACCTACAGTACTAGCCTTGTATACGGCATAGCAGAGCCTCCATTAGTGCCCGGCCGGCGTTATGCTTTTAGGGTAAGGGCCAGAGCTATAAATGGAATAGAGCCCATGGACTTGTTTAAAAACGATGGGTACAGTGAAGTCTATTCATTTATTTATGGAGATGCCTGCTCTCCTCCGGTAGTAGTAGAGGCGAGCACGGTGAGCAGTAGCAGAATAAAAGTGAGCTGGCAGACAGCCCCTGCACAAACCGAGTTTGTGGTTTATTATAGAAAAGAAGGAAGTGATGATGAGTGGAAGTCTGAAAATACCTATTTGGAAGAGATTACCCTTAGTGGACTTCAACCTGAAACTACTTATGAATTTCAGGTGGCAGCTTTATGCGGTGCTTACAATGGCGGAAAGAGTGGCGTAGTCACCTCAGCTACTTCTGAAAATCCAGTAACTAACTATACCTGTGGGGCACAGCCCGGAGATATTGACCTGGAAAATCAGGAGGCCTTGCCTGAACTTAACCCAGGAGATATTTTTAAAGCAGGAGATGTAGAAGTACGGGTAATTAATGCCTCGGGTAGTAATGGTACTTTTTCAGGAAAGGGACATGCTGAAATGCCATGGCTTAAGCATGTAAAAGTAAGGGTAGAGTTTGACGGTATTTTTATCAATACAGACCTGCAAATGATCACCGGAGCTGTAACTACTATTTTTAATGCTGACAGCCCACTGATGTTTGATCTCGATGCGCTGGGAGGTGATGCTGCTGTAGAGGAAGGGGGAGACCCAGAAGATCAGGTAGCTCCTTTTGACGGCACTACCATTAAAGTAGACGGCACTATAGCCTCCGTAAAGGTAGATGATGCGGGAAATATAGTAGTGGAAAAGGACGATGGCACCACTCAAACGATTGCCCAAGAAACAGACCCGGAAACCGGAGAAAAAATTCCTACTCAGATCACAGATGACGAAGGCAATACTTATACTGTAGATAAGGAAGGAAAAGTGAGTAAAAGTTCTGCCAGCGGCACTCCTGCTTTAGAGCCCGGAGCGGAGTGGGATTATTTGGTGAAGTTTGATGCTTACAGTCGTCAGAACTATGGCTTCGACACCAAAGACCAAAGTGTATTTACAGATTATAAGAGGGTTATTATTGATAGTGCAGACTATGATGTGCCTTGGAAGTCAATGGAAACAGGCCAGATCGACTATGTAAATGCCATTTTAGAGGGTGATCAGGCATTTCCTGAGGTCATAGCTTTTAAAAGTGCTATTGGAGGAACCTTAGGCACTCAACCTGCAGAGGCAGAAAACCAAAAGCAAGTGATGTTAGTAGGAGGCATGCCCGAATCCACACAGGAGGTATATGCCTACGTAGTGCAGGAAGATGAAGAAGGTAATGAAACCGAATATACCGTAGGGCAGCTTAATATGGTGAGCTATACCAAGGAGCGTAATACCGTAGTATTAGTTCCTGTAAATGGAGCCTCTATTCCTGGTAATATTCAGCAAGGTATTAACGATATTTTTAAGCAAGGGGTAGCAGAATGGAATGTACAGATTGCTGACTCATACACGGTAGATGACAAAACCTTGGCAGACTTAGCTGTACCGGAGAGCAGTGGTGTATTGGCTAGTTTTCCAAGTAAGATGCGCCAATTTAATAGAAGGTTTAAGCGCTCAGTCAATTTTGATAATCAAGCATATTACCTGTTTGTGATCGATGGGGACGGGGGAGACCGTGACGGGTTTATGCCTTTCAAAAGACAATACGGTTACATCTGGAGAAAAAATGGAAGTGTTGACTTGGCTGCCGTGGTAGCACATGAACTATCTCACGGAGCCTTCAGACTGCGCCATACCTTCAGCTCAGAGGCTTACGTAACAGGAAAGGGCCAAACCAACGGTAACTTAATGGATTACCCCGTAGGCAAAAGCCTAAGAAAATACCAGTGGGATTACATCCATAACCCCGAAAGTATGATTGGGTGGTTTGAGGATGATCAGGAGAGTGAGATGGAGGGAGATGCCAATTCAATTACTTTGGAAGAACTTTCTTTTGATAATTTATTTGAAACAAATTTCGAGCAAGGGGAAGATTACGCCTTTTCAGCCCCATCTGGAAAACTTTGGAAACCTACAGGCAATATCACTAATTTGAAATTTAATCCTACAACGGGGACATTGGTAGAGTTTGAGCAGGATGGTAAGCTATATATGGCCCTGTTTTATAACGGAGTTAATTTTGGGTATTACTTTGATAAATCAGAATATCACAGGATTAGACAGCAGTATGGTAACCGGGTAACTCAAACTGTACTGGAAACCCCTGAAAATTCCCCTTATGAATTTTCAGCCTTTACCATAGCCAGTGGTTCTGTTACTGCGTATGCAGAAATATTTAGTACTAACGACCGCTACTGTGGTGAGAAATATACATGGATATCCGATATTACAAATGCACCAGTGAATTTGGGTGGATATCACGTGACAGAGTCTATAATTCCACCCCAACCCCCCTCTCAATTTATAGGCTACCGAGAGTGTGAAGCTAGAGACCGTGTAGTTAAAGGAGCAGGTTTGTTTCTGTTTGATGCGCTTATCGCCAACGCTGCTACCAAGGAAGATGTAGACGACTTGGTTGATTACTGTAACCAGGTTTCCGCATGGGGAGAGGAATCAACCAGCCCTGCCTCAAATATGTCCACCATTTCACTACAGGATTATCTGGAGGAAAACAACGTGACCAGTATCAAAGATCTAGAGAAAGATTTTTATATAGGTCCGTCGAAAGAAGGGGTTATTTTATCCAAATATAATTTGTGGCAGGATCTGGATTATGATGATTCTGATGGTGTATCGTATAACTCTTTGTCAATAGATTATTTGAAAGGCGGAAGGTACACATACTCATATTCAGATTTGAAAGCCAGATATTTTCTTTTTAATGAAGCGGAATTCAAGGGATTTGAGATAGCCATTAGGGAGGCCGAAAGTGTGGGTAGAGCGCAGCCAATATGTGCAGAAGATGCAGCTAGGCAATACAAGAAGAAGTACGGTATTAATTCGGCTATTTTCCTAGCTATGGAGCATTACTTTATGGAACTGCCAATGATGGAGATTGCTACTGGTGTAAGTAAGATAGCTAGTGGTAAAATGTTAATGAATGCGGATAATTTCACAAATAGCTATGAGATTAAAAAATTCTTGCATGAGGCCAAGCAGTTTAACAAGCTAAATGAACTGGTCGGTGATCTTTCTTCAAACTCTAAAGCCTTCCTAAATAACACCTTACAGCCTTCAGTGACAGATCGCTCCGTTAAGCTGATGCTCGGCTCCAATGATGAGATATGGATGGTGGCCAGCAGAGGTGCTGATGAAAAACTCATAGCCAGCATGACTAAATCCAATGGTCAGGATGTACTCAAAATAGCGGATGAGGGCTGGTTGGACGATTTGATGTCTGCAGGTGATGACTTTATAAGCCTGGGTGATGAAGTAAAGGTGCTGGCAGCCAATGGAGACGACCTGTCTGGTAAGGTAAAAGTAGGTCAGAAGAATGGGAGTTACTATTTTGTTAAGATAAGTGGGGAAGCTACATCAGCTGGGGGTAGTATAAATGATGTAGTCCAAAGGCTGAAACAATTCACATCTAAATATACAGAGGATGAGTTTATTCAGTTAGCTAGAAAAGCTGGTGAATTAGGTTTGGATGCAAAAACTACTGATGATTTTATAAGGATAGGTGATATCAAGGACTTTAATTCTTCCGAATTAATCCTACAAATGGATAATTGGGTAAGTGTAGTTAATAAAAGAGGCTATCCATATGGTTTCAACACTTTAGGTGATTTTAATATTTTCAAAAGTAAGGTAACTAGCCTTTTAGATCAGGTAGGCATTAATACATACGATATAAGGGTTCAGGGGTCTTCACTTCGCAAGACTACTCCTAAAGATATTGATATTGCGATCTTTTTACAACAAACTGATTTTAATAAAATAGTTGAAAATATTAGGGATAATTACAGAATTATTAATGAACGAGCAGGGAAGATTACGAAGATTTCCAAGAATTTTGAAAAGGATTTATTGAAAGGGAAAATTGCATCATTTCATTTTGATAATCTTCCTGATGGTAGAACTTTTGATAAAGCTAAATTTCAAGAATTAGGAGATGTAGATATCTCTATAATTGTTGAAGGAGAAAAGTTGGATTTATTACCATACCTAAAGTTTTAAGTTATGAGAAAAGTGGTATATGAAAATCAAATAGTTTTTGAGGTAGATTCTGAAGATGATATTGCAAGGATTGATTTGAAATCAGTGGATAGGCCATATTCAGTAAGAATAATAAGGAATAATAAGGAGCTAATTCATCGTACGATTTTAAGTTTTAGCAAAGAAGGTTTAATCCAAAAGAAGGTTTTTTATATAGAAGACGTTGAAGGCAATGAACTGGAATGCATAGAATATGATAAAAATGAAAAGATTATTCGTAGGATGGAGTATGAAAATTATCCAGATGGGGAAACCAAGTGGATGTATGTTTATGATAGTGACGGTAATTTAATCAATAAGGAATTTTTTGAGGAAGACTAGCCCCAGTTGCCGCCATGCTCTGCATGGTGGTACTCTCCCTAGCGCGCGTAGCGATAGCAATACGCGTGCTACCTAATTAGGTTGCACAAAAAGTTATCAATATAATCAATCAATGAAAAAAACAATACTCGCCATATTCATAGCTTGTCTCTGCACCTTCACAGTAAAAAGCCAGAACATAGATACGTACTTTCAATCCGTAAGAACGGGTTCTTACCCACAGATACCTTCAGCGTTTTTCTCTGGAGATATGGGTTTAATGAATCAGCTTACACCGTATTACAAAGACTCAATAGATGATGTAAGAGGAAAGGCCTATTATATTGCTTATAGATCAGCCACTAATAATGATAATCAAAAGATTAAAAAAACAGCTATAGAAGCATTAATTGAAGGTATAAAAGATAAGGATTCTGGCCTTGCAGGCGATAACATAGAATTTCTGACTGAGTTTGATAAAGACTTGTTTTCAACCAAAGATCAACAAGAGCTTTTGTCAGCCTTAAGTACTATAAAATACCACAAGCCAGAACTCATCAAGTTAATCGGCTATGTGAATATTTCGGAAGCCGAGAATACTTTAAAAAGCTATGCAGCATCCTCTAATCGCAGGCTACAATGGTCCGCCTTGCTAGCCTTATCTCGCATGGGAGATGAGGCTTCAGCTCAAAATATCATCAGCATCCTAGAAAACCTCCCGGTCAATGATAACCTGGTCTATGAACTAGTGCCAGACCTAGTCTACACCCGCAACAAAGCGGCTTTTGATTATCTCTTCACCATCATCAACAGCAATGAAAACAACTGCACGTCTGCCGATCCAGACAACGAAGTCGCCATCCTTTGTGGCTACAGAGTAATGGAATACCTGGCCCCACACCTCACCGCCCAGCCCCTCCCCACAGAAGACGGAGAACTGGCAGTAGATAATTATGAGCAGGCCTTACAAGAGCTACGGGCTTGGTATGCTGTTAATAAATCAGATTATTCTATATCTGATGAAGGGTATTAGGTGAGATTGTTGTAAAACGGACGCGTTACCGCTACGCTCAAACGCGCCAGAGAGGAGAAAGGTATGGACCTGCTATCTTTGACTGGACATTAAGTTAAGCTGTTTTTGATTAAATTTACTAAAGA
>NZ_JAESIY010000013.1 GCF_016757215.1 Fulvivirga sediminis | reverse complement strand
GAGAGTAGGTCGTTGCCAGATTTTATCAAAACCCTTTACTTTTATAGTAAAGGGTTTTTTTGTTTTATAGAGTTTTTTTATTCGGTGTCACTGTTTTTAGTTTAATTTGTGTTAAAATCAATAGAATCTGTGAAGCGAATAGCTCTAATAATAACCATCCTCTTTGTAGTAGCACTCAATGGCTATTTTTATTTTGAAAAATCCCTTTTTTCTGAGAAAGTTAACCTTTGGGATCGCGTACCTTCTAATACCATATTGGTATATGAATCGAAGGATTTGGTTGAACGCTGGAATCATTTCTTAGAGACTCCAATTTGGAAGTCATTAGCTGAGGCTGAGGATTTTTCTAGGATCAAAAGCAACCTCGAATTATTAGATAGTATAGGGGGTAGTCAGGGACATATAGATAGGTTGATTAAATCGAGCAGTACCCTTATTTCTATGCAGGTTATTGGGAAGAATAAGTTTGATTTCACCTATTTTATTGATTTGTCAGCGGTCGAAAGTCAAAAGATAGCCACAGGTATTTTAGAGGCATTTAAAGATGGTGGTTCCTTTGATAAAAGAATATATCAAGGTTATGAGTTGCAGGAAATTAGTTCTAAAGGGAGAACGTTCACCTATTTGATAGATAAGAATGTTTTTATTGGGAGTTTTACACCTTTTCTTGTAGAGGATGTAGTAAGGTTAATGGACGGAGGCGTATCGCAGAAGTTTATTGATGTGAATAATGATGTCTTTCAAATGCCAAAATTGACTGAGGATGATGGAAATCTCTACATTAATATAAGCAACTTTTCACAGTTTATAGGTGCTTTTCAAAAATCTGATTTAAGGAAGGATAGTAGAAAAGTATCAAATTTTGGTAAATCAATATTTTTGGATTTATCAATAAATGAGGATAAAATTCTTTTTAATGGTTTCACAACCACGGAAAAGTCTGATTTCTTAAATACATTTAAAAATCAAGATCCTTCATCCTCCAACCTTAAATATTTCATTCCTAATTTGACAGCCACATTGTATAGATACAGTTTTTCTAATGCTTTAGCATGGCAGAAGGAAGTGAAGGAATATTGGAAGCACTACTCCAAGGAATATTTGACGGAGCGAAATCATTTTGAGGATACTAATGAATTCAAATTTAATGACTTATTTGCCTGGCTAGGTAATGAGGTGGCGCTTGCTACTGTAGAAACGTTTGGTGCAGCCAAGGAAGCTAAGCTAGTATATGTAAGTGCTAAAGACATTAATCAGGCCCTGAATCAATTGAATACGTTCTCTGAGAGTTTAGCAAAGGTAGAAGGTGATTCTGTATACGTAGAGAAATTTTCGAATCTGGATATTAGAGAACTTAAAATAGAAGATTTTCCAAAATACGCTTTTGGTCCCTTATTTTCAGGTTTCGATGAGTGTTACTATGCCGTTCTCGGTGATTATATTGTATTTGGTAATAGCATTCAGGCTTTAAAGCAGTTGATTACTGATATTGAAGGTGAAAATACTTGGGGGCGATCAGTCGCTTTTAATAAGTTTCTTGATAGTAATCTGGAAGAGGCAAATGTAAATTTGATATTCAATACTCAAAGTGCATGGAGTGGAATACTTGGTGATTTTGATCCCTCGTGGAGAGAATATGCTCAGAAGTATGGCGCAATATTCAAAGGGTTTAGACTAGGATCGCTACAGTTTAGTAGGTTAGATGATAGTTTTTATACTAGTCTTGCTTTGGCCTTTGAAAAGCAGCAATATATTGTTAAGAATCAATATTTTAAACCACTGGTTAGCTATCAGAGTAATTTTCCGCTTATTACTAAACCTTTTGTAGTAAAGAATCATGTAGATAATTCACTGGAAACATTTGTTCAGGATTCGGCTTATAATGTTTCACTAATTTCCTCTGAGGGAGAATTGTTATGGACGGATTCTATGGGGCAGCCAATCATTTCGGATGTGGAGCAAGTTGATTTTTATAAAAATGGAAAACTACAGTATTTCTTTGCTACTCCCAATCGATTACATATTATAGATAGGCTAGGTAATTACATTGATGGATATCCTCTAAAGGTTGAAGCTGATAGGATCCAATTTGCCTCTGTGGTTGATTATGATAAGTCTAAGAGATACCGTTTTCTGATAGGTACTGAGAGAGGTAATCTTTATTTGTATAACAAGGAAGGTGTCGCGTTAGAGGGCTGGACTCCTAGAGAGACCACCGGAAAGCTTGCTACGGCTCCCTTTCATGTAAGGGTAAGAGGTAGAGATTGCATTGTAGCTATTCAGCAAGATGGCAATGTGAATGTGATGAACAGAAGAGGGGAAATGATGAAGGGATTCCCTTTGAAACTGGGAGTGAGGTTTGATACAAAACCATTTTTGCAATATGGGTCTGATTTTTCAAAAACAGTATTAACTTTATTATCAAGAGAAGGTAAGCTGATTCAAATAAATTTGGAGGGTAAAGTGCTTAAATCTGATCAATTATACCAGCCTACGAAGCAAACTTCTTTTCAACTTGTTCAGGATGCTTTAAGTAAAACTTACTTAATCGTTAGGCAGGATTTAGGACGAGTGGTGCTGATTAATGCTGATGGAGAAGAGATCTTGTCAAAAGATTATCTGAGTTCAGGAGAGCTTAAAGTTCAATTTTATAATTTCAGCCCTGATAATAAAATCTATGCTATTACTGATCAGCAGCAAGGTTTTACTTATATATATGATCAGAAAGGTGAGTTAGTAAATGCTCAGCCACTGGATAGTGAGTATGAAATAGCTACGCTATTTTTTGAAAATAATAACAAGTACCAGGTTTATAGTATTTCTGATAATTCATTTATAATAACCGAGTTTTAACTTTCAATATTCATTCATGAGAAGGTTTTTGATATTTTTTAGTCTGATATTTTGGTCCTTTTTTTCATTAGCGCAAGAAGCTGCGGAGTCTGACCCGCTGGAATATAGCTTATCGACGCCATATAGTACTATTTATACTCATTTAAGCTACTTGCAGGACGATAATTATCATCCTGATATAGCTGCAAAGACGTTTAACCCCCAGTTCGTAGATTCAAAGGAGGCAGAAAGCCTTGCCATAAAATTAAAGCAAGTACTTGATGGCAATGCTATTTTTATTGATCTAGATGAAGTGCCTCATAAAGCGAATTATACGGACAGTTTAACTAATAAGCATAGGTACTACTTAACTAAGAAATACCCTGAGTTATATGTGGAGAAGGAGGGCGATAATTGGTATTTTTCAAAAAAAGCTGTTCGGAATATTTCCAAATGGCATGATGAGGTCTACCCTTTTGGGACAGATAAATTATTGGAGTTGTTGCCGTCATTAGGAACCAAAAAAATACTTGGACTTTATATCTGGCAGATGTTGGGTATTTTGATATTGATTTTTATGGCTTTTGTGTTACATAAGCTATTTACCTTTCTTATTGAAAAATTGATTCTTCAGCTCTTATTTAAATTTGGTTATAAAAAGCTTGCAGATGAAGTTGTTATACCGGTTGCCAAGCCAATAAGTTTCTTAGTTATATTTCCATTACTCATTTTACTTGTACCTGTTCTTCAGTTGCCTATAGCAATGAGTAAATATGTTATACTTGCTTTAAGAGCCATCTGGCCGATTTTTGCTATAGTATTTTTATATAAGATGGTGGATATTATATGCATCTACCTAGGTAAGTTGGCAGATAAAACAGAGAGTACTTTAGATGATCAGTTGGTTCCATTATTACGAAAAGTACTAAAGACTTTTGTGGTTATAGTGGGTGCACTTTTTATATTAGATAATCTTGAGTTTGATATTACAGGACTTATTGCAGGATTATCAATTGGAGGTTTGGCCTTTGCTTTAGCAGCACAGGATACTATTAAAAACTTTTTTGGCTCTTTATTGATTTTTGTAGACAGACCATTTCAGGTAGGAGACTGGATCACTTCAGGTAATGTAGATGGTACAGTTGAAGAGGTTGGTTTTCGTTCGACCAGAATTAGGACATTCAGAAATTCTGTGATGTATATTCCTAATGGCATTATTACTAATCAAATGATTGACAATCATGGGTTGCGAGTATATAGAAGGTTTAATACTAATATTGCACTTACCTATGATACCCCTCCAGAGCTAATAGAAGTATTTGTAGAAGGATTAAAGGAGATTGTGAAGAAACATCCTGAAACGAGAAAGGACTATTTTGAAATTCACTTTAATGATATGGCTGATTCTTCTTTGAATATCATGTTCTATATCTTTTTTAAAGTACCTAGCTGGTCAGATGAGCTTAGGGCGAGACATGAGGTCTTACTAGAAATAGTAAGGCTAGCAGAAGCTTTAGGAGTGAATTTCGCGTTTCCTACTCAAACCTTGCATGTTGAGACGTTTCCTGAGAAAAAAGGTAATTCACCTGAATATACGAATGCATCTTCCGAGCTTAAGACTAAGCTGGAGGATTATTTAAAGAAAAGCAATAACTAACCTTTTAGAGAGCTAAAAACTCTTCTATGGCATCGTATATCTTATCTAGCTCTTTATCAGTAATTATATATGGAGGGATGAGATATATGAGGTTGCCTAGAGGCCTTAAAAGGATATTTTTTTTGAGGAAAAATGGGTACAGTTGATTCCTCATTTCACTAAAGTAGGAGCTGTCCTTGTCGGTGAAAAACTCTAGCGCTAATATGGTTCCTTTATATCTAATATCTTTAATTCGGGGGTGTCCTTTTATCTTAGCGTGAAATACTTTGTGTTTTTGCTCTATTCTACTAAGGTTAACCCTGCAGGTCGGTGAAGTAAGCAGCTCAAAGCTTGCTACAGCGGCTGCACAAGCTATAGGATTGGCTGTGAATGAATGACCATGTAGAAAGGTTTTGTGTAAATCTTGCGATGTAAAGGCTTCGATTACTTCTTTTGTGCATGATGTCACGCCTAAAGCCATGGCGCCTCCTGTAAGGCCTTTAGAAAGACAGAAAATATCAGGATTACTTGAGATATAGTCACAAGCAAAAAGTTTTCCGATTCTTCCAAATCCGGTCATCACTTCATCTGCTATGCAAAGAATGTTATGATCCTGGGCGTAGCTTATTAGCTTATCAAGAAACTGCTCGTTGTACATGCGCATGCCAGAAGCTCCCTGTACTATTGGTTCAAAAATAAAAGAGGCCACTTCTTCAGTTTCAATTATATTTTTGAAATGCTCGAACACCTTACTCTCATTTTCAGGGGTTGGGAAATCGATAAATTCAACTTCAAAAAGGTGTTCGTTAAATGGCTTCGTAAAATCTCCTCTCTCTCCAACAGACATTGCTCCAAATGTGTCTCCATGATAAGCACCGTCAATGGCAATTACTTTTTTTCTCACATCACCTTTGTTAAACCAGTATTGGAAAGCCATTTTTAGAGCTACTTCTACCGCGGTACTTCCATTATCAGAATAAAATATTTTATCCTGATTATCAGGGAGGATGGATAATAGATTTTCTGCCAACGTAATGGCTGGCTTATGAGTAAAGCCTGCAAAAATAACATGTTCCAATGATGCAGCCTGTTCTGCTACTGCTTTGGCTATGGCAGGATGAGCATGGCCGTGTAGGTTTACCCACCATGAAGATACTGCGTCAAGAATTTTTCTGCCGTCTTCGGTTATTAAATAAACTCCTTCTGCTGATTTAATATATAAAGGGTCATCTACGCCTAATAATGGTGTAAACGGGTGCCAAATACTTTGTTTATCTCTTTCGATCCAGTTCATTCCAATTATTCTTTAGCTGTTCAGAGTATTTTTCGATAACAGCGATGTCAATTTTTTCCTCTTCAGCAATATGCAAAAGACAAGGTGCGGGGCAGTGATTTAGTATAATTTCCTTGGTGGATTTAATGTCAGGACCATTGAATATGATTCCTTTAATAGCATATCCTCTTCTGGCCACTGCTTCTAATGATAAAATGGTATGATTGATGCTGCCCAGATATACATTACAAATAAGAATTAATTCGGCATTGAAATGAGGAATGAGGTCAATCATAAATTCTGAGTGGTTCAAGGGAACCATTAATCCACCAGCACCCTCTATTACCAGATGGTTTTTCGTTATAGGTGCCTGAATCTGATCAATTTTTAATTCAATGTTTTCTAACTCTGCAGCATAATGTGGTGATGCCGGAGTTTTTAAGTAGAATGCTTCAGGGTGAATAATTTGCTCATCGCCGATCCACTGTCTGATGGCACTGCTATCAGTGGGTTCTCCTGCTTGCACAGGCTTCCAGTAATCTGCTCCTAACGCTTTGGTAATTATTGCCGAAGCCAGCGTTTTTCCACTATCTGTTCCTATTGCTGATATAAAGTAATTCATTATAAAGCTGCTAAGCTATCAATCAAATGGTAAATTTCATCATGGGTATTAAATGAATGCAGGCAAACTCTTAATCTCTCCGTTCCTTTTTTTACGGTAGGGGCTAAAATAGCTCTTACGTCTAAGCCCTCATTTTGAAGTGATATAGCTGCTTGCCTGGCGGTGTCATTGCCAGGAATAATTATGCCCTGCACAGCATGGTTACTAGGAGTAAGTGAAAATTTACCATTGAGTTGAGCAATACATTTTTTAAAATACTGAACATTGGCTGTTAAAGTAGTTTGTAGGTGGATGTTGTTTGATAAAAACTCAAAAGCTCCTGCGATGGAAGCCACCTGATGGGGGGCTGGTGCCGTAGTGTAAATGAAAGGACGAGCGAAGTTGATCAAATATTTAATAAGTGTTGCAGAACCTGCTACAGCAGCGCCGTGTATTCCCATTCCTTTCCCGAAGGTATATATTCTTGCGAAAATATTACCTTGAGCCTGAAGTGATCCGCTGAGTCCACTGCCCAAAGGGCCCATTACGCCAGTACTGTGGGCTTCATCCAATATTATTTCCGCTTGATATTCTCTCGCGACCTCAATGAGTTCTGGTAAAGGACATTGGTCACCATCCATGGAGTAGATAGATTCAACTACAATAAATATTTGCCCGCTGGCCTTCGTTATTTTTTTTCGAAGGTCATCAAGGTCATTATGTTTAAAACTATAGCGGTTGGCCAGGCTTAGTCGGGCTCCATCTTTAATGCAGGCATGAGACATTTCATCATATAAAATTGTATCTCCTTTTTGAGGGATAGAGGAGAGTACGGCTAGGTTAGCATTATAGCCAGAATTAAAAATAAGCGACTTTTCGGATTGAAATATTTCAGATAATCTACTTTCTACATATTCTATATAGTCATAATTACCCGCTAAAAGTCTTGAGCCTGTGGCTCCATTTTTTTTTATGATGTCAGATTTATTTTTAATGAGCTTGTATAACTCTTCTGATTGAGCTAGCCCTAAATAGTCATTAGAGCTGAAGTCTATGAGTTGATCTGAAGTAACCAGGCTTCTGAGTGAATTTTGCTCATGCCTGGCTCTCAGTTTTTGGTTTAATTGCTCCTCTAGTTTCATATTCACATTTAGCCGACGCTAGGCTTCATTGAAAATCTTTTTTCTGTATAAACAGACAAAGATATAGTATAAAGCATTGTGAGTAGAAAACAGAAGGTGAAGTTGCTACTTTTTATTTCTCATTTTTTCCATCTGATCCCACATTTCTTGAGGTACGGCTTCTAGGTTGTTAAACTCTCCTGCCCCATTGAGCCACTCTCCGCCATCAATGGTAATTACCTCGCCGTTAACATAGGCCGAGAATTCACTCATTAGGTAGGCTGCCAGGTTGGCTAATTCCTGATGATCACCGAATCTTTTTAGAGGAATACGCTTTAACGGATCTATTTTTTCTGCTAAGTCACCAGGAAATAGCCTTTTCCATGCGCCTTCAGTAGGAAAGGGACCAGGTGCAATAGCATTTGACCGGATGTTATACTTGGCCCATTCTGCGGCTAATGAACGCGTCAAAGACAGTACTCCAGCCTTTGCGCAAGCCGATGGAACCACATAGCCAGATCCTGTCCAGGCATACGTGGTTACAATATTTAGAAAAGTACCAGGTTGCTTTTTGTTAATCCAGTTTTTACCGGCTGCTAGGGTAAAGTTATAAGTGCCTTTTAAAACAATGTCTACCACTATATCAAAAGCGCGATTAGAAAGTCTTTCGGTAGGACTTATAAAATTACCTGCGGCATTGTTTAAAACACCATGAACCTGTCCGAATTTATCCTCACTAGCTTGTATAACGGCTTCAATTTCTTCGTATTTACGCACATCACAGGCTATCGGAAGGACTTTTCCCCCTGTTTCTTGCTCTAGCTCTTGAGCGGTTTGGTCTAAAACCTCTTGTTTGCGGCTAGTGATAACCAGGTTAGCACCCAGCTCTAAAAAATATTTGCCCATAGACCTTCCTAATCCGGTGCCGCCACCGGTAATTATTATTGTTTTGTCTTTTAATGATTCAGGTTTAAGCATTCCAGTCATAGCGTGTAGTTTTTTGTTAGATATTAAAGTTATCAAAAAGATTGATCAACGTTGCTCAGTCATTGGGAAATCTGATGAACGTTATGATGACTTGCTTAAAACAAAAAAGCACCTTAAAAATGTTTAAGGTGCTTTCTCAAAACTTAAATTTATCTTTTAACCTCTGCGACGCTCAAGAAGGATCATCATCATAAGGCCTAGCATTATTTTTTCTGAGTCTTCTGGCTTCACTTCACCAACTTTGGTTAATTCAAATTTCCTTCCAAAGAAAGATGCTTTCTTCTTTAGTCTTACTATAGGCTGCCCTGCCTTATCAGTAACTATGTAAGAAGGGTTGAACATATATCCGGTAAATATGCCTACTACAGGTACTTCTCCCATCATAGAGTCAAGAACTTTTATCCAGCCGTTTTCTTCATTGATAGAAAACTGATGTTGCTCTTCTTTATTGATGATTTCATATCGTGCTTTCCAGATTGATCTCCATCCCTTACGCACTATTTTGCCAAATTCGTTGCCATTGCTATCCTTAAAAGAGTATGCCGCTGAGAAGTCAAGCCACCTGTCTGCTTTTATGCTGTAGTTTACTTTAGATCTACTCTCATCATCAAAAATTTGAATGTCTTCCTTTAGCTTAAACATTTTTTGCCTTACATAGGCAATTGTTTGTTCATTAGCATCTTTGGCTATAAAGTCATTGGCAAAAGTTGAAACTTTAAATTTGAAATTGACCGGATATGAAATGTTTTGCATTGATAATAAGGTTTGATGTCAGTTCCTGACTTTTAGAATTAATGTATTGTAAGTGTTATGTTTTCTATGACCTATATACACCTTAGATCAATGAAAGTCACCAGTTTATGATGATTTTATTTAACGCAAGGCTGCCTGTGTGGGGGCAGCCTTGCAGCTCTACCATTATACTTGTTCAGGAAAGTATAGGAGATAGAGCATTTAGAGTGTTTTTAATTATACAGTGAATAGGAATGACGCTGCGATCATCCAGCATCCTACTATTATTCCTAATACACCTAGTTTACCTTGCTTAGGAGCAATTTTTTCTCGCAGGTTAGCTGCTTTTTCTTTAGCCGAAGGGTTGCTTCCAAGAAATAATTTATTCATAAGAGCGAAGCCTAGCATAAAACCTAAACCTGCCTCAACTACGCTACCAGCTAATAGGGTGATCCACCATATAGGTGCAGTAGTAAGCCAGCCTATATTTAGTACGGCGGAGATGATACCCCATACTCCCCAGAAACAGAACACAAGGCCTATCCATCCTTGGTAAGGTTCAACTTTAGCTAATAATTCTTTAGCATTTGGTTTTTTGGCAAGAATTAAAGATGGTACTGCGATGATGCTAAGTAAAATTAATGTGATTCCGTAAATCATAGTATTTAATGTTTTTTTGTGGATTACTATGATGCAAATGTGAGAATATAATGTCATGTGGAGTAGACCATAAATAGTGAATTAATCTACCCCATATTCAGGGATGCTTTATTAGTCTACTAGCCCATTTTCTAGTGCATAGCGAGTTAGTCCTGCTAAATTTCTTACCTGAAGCTTAGAGATTAGGCTTTTTCGATAGCTTTCTATGGTGTGTTTACTAAGAAATAGGGTGTCTGCTATTTCCTGAGTGGTATATTCTTTTGCTATGAGCCTGATTACTTCTTTTTCTCGTTCTGTTAGGATGATCTCAGGGGTGTTCTTAGCCTCAAACATGGCCTTCATCATAGCTTCTTTTATGCGCTCAGAGAAGTAGTTGCTGCCATTCAGGATGGTTCTTATTGCTGTGAGCAGTTCATGCTTTTCTGAATTTTTAGAGAGGTATCCATTAACTTGAGAGTCTGTTAGTGTTTTTATTTTTTTGGTATCTTCCAGCATACTTACCACTAGCGTTTTTATATGCGGGAACTCATCTTTTATGAGGCCGTTTAGAGCTACTCCGTTCATGTCAGGCATGTTGATGTCAGTAATAACTAGGTCAATGTCTGAATTATGACTTCTAAGGTAGTTGATCACTTGCTGCCCATCAGATGCTGTCAGCTTTATTTGTATATCCGCTTCGTTAGATAAAATACTTTTAAGGCCATCTGTGAACATGGCATGATCATCTGCAATTATTACCGTATACATCTTTTCCATTTTTTATGCTTTTGGGATACTTATACTTATCACTGTTCCTCTTTTTTCTGCACTATCAATAGCCATCGTTCCATTGAAGGTTTCTACCCGATGTTCCATATTTTTTAGACCAATACCTTTACCTGTTTTGTTAAGATCGAAGCCAACTCCATTATCTTCATAAAGTAGGTCTATGGTGCCTTCATCTGTAAAAATACTTAATTGAAGGTTGATTACAGAGGCCTGAGCATGTTTGAAGGCATTAGTAACCAGTTCTTTAATTAGGTTAAAGAGCATTACCTGTAATTTTTGTTCTAGCTGATCAATCTCTGATTCTGGGTAGGCACTAAAATGAAGTTGTATATCCTGAGCGTTGGATAAATTAGTAATGTAAGAAGATACTAACTGTGTGAATGCCTGATCTTTGAAAGCCTTGGGTATAAGGCTATGAGATATTTCTCTCACTTGCTCATAGGTGGCGTCTAGCTGCTGCATCAGTTGTTTTATGTAGGCATCCTGATGAGTAATATTATTCATCTGTAACTTAATACCGGCTAAGTTGCCACCTATACTATCATGTAGCTCACGGGCTATTCTGCTACGTTCTTCATTTTGTGCTACTATAGAGGTTTTTGCTAATTGTAGCTCTTGAGATTGTAATAATGATTGTACTTCTTGCTTATTGAGCTCTTCCTGTTGCTTATTAAGCATGCTTTGTGCTAGTAACTTTTGATAGTATACTACAAGTAAAAGAATGATAGGGGCGAGGATAATGCAAAAGCCAATGAGGATGGCATTTTTTATGGTTTTTTGTCTACTTATTTCTGCTTCTTTTTTGATTTGTTCTTTTTGTAGATTATCAATTTTGCGTTCCTTCTGCAATGTTTCATATTTTAACTCTATATCTCTTAGCTGTAGTTGGTTTTGTTGTGATGATATTTGTCTAGTTATGTACGAATCCTGAGTCATGAGACTAAAGGCATTTTTAAAATCTTCTTTTTCAACATACAGATCCACCAGAGCTCTTATTACTCTTCGTTGAAGAATCATTCTATTCCAAGAAACAGAATTAATATAGGCCATACTCAAGGCTGCTTCTGCTATATCATATTCTTTTTTTTCTCTGTAAATATTTCCTTCATTGAGTATTGACTTGATGTATAAATCATAAAAGCCTTTTTCCAGAGCTATTTCTTTGGATTCAAAAAAAATCGTTAACGCCTCTTCTTTATAGCCTTTTTCAGATTGAATGATGCCTCTATACACTTGAGCATGTAGTTTTAGTTTAGGGTAGTTATCTATCTTCTCTTCTTCAAGTACTTTATTATACATGAGCATAGCAGAATCTAGGTGGTTTCTGCTAAAATAGTAATCAGCTTTGGTGATCAGAATAGATAAAGTAAGGCTAAGCTCTTCATTATTAGTGCTGAGTTTTTGAATAATAGCATTGGCCTTTGCATCTTCTCTTTTTGTTAGGTAGGTCTTGGCGAGGCCTAACTTCAGAAATTTCTGCATGGTGTTATCTTCTGATACCGACAATTCTATGCCTTTTATAAAAGTGGCAATAGCATCCTCTAAAAGGCCGATGTCACGTTTACCTTCCCCTTCGTAGAAATAAGCTCTCTGTTGATAATAGTTAACATTCTCATCTTCAGGGTCGAGATCACTGATTAGCTGATTCATTTGTCTGCCATAATAAATGACAGAATCAACCAAGTCAGTACGCAGGAAGATTATTCCTATGGTATCCAAGTATGCCAGTTTTTCCATAGGTAGCCTAGCCTGTTCTAGGGACTGATAAAGGGAATGGTCTACTTCAGTAGGTAGCTGACTAAAGGCCTTGAAGATGATATATTTTTGCGGATCTTGGTCCTGACTCTTTGTTTGAAAGGTGATGAAAAGAAGAAATATGAATAGAACCCTAATTGCCCGCATGATTAGTTAAATTTCCAACGCAAAAATATTATATATTTTTTAAACTGAGCCCTAAATCTATTAAATACCCAGCCTAATAGCTTAGTAATAAGACATCATTGTTTCATTTTGAATCTAATTACATAGTTTTGGGCTTCACCCAATGGTTAAATATTCTGATTGATTTCCATGAAATTAATCATGAGTGTATGAAGCAGAGGGATAAAATAAGCTAGCAATTTTAAAAATTGGGAAGGATGGAATCTATATTTCAAGTGAATTTGTCAGGGTTGCTCAAGGTGCTCTCTGATAACCTATACTCTCATAAGGAGGTTTTTATTCGTGAACTGCTCCAAAATGCAGTCGATGCTATTAGCGCCAGAAAAAAGGAAGGAACTTTTAAAGAATTTATAGAAGTAGAGCTATTTGATAGAGGGGATGATCAAGTTCTGAAAGTAAGAGATAATGGCATCGGTCTTAATCAGGAGGAAGTAACAGAATTTTTGTCACGGATAGGCTCCAGCTCTAAAAGTCAGGATGCTTTAAGAAGAAGATCAGAAGATTACATAGGGCAGTTTGGTATAGGTTTACTCTCCTGCTTTATGGTTACAGATGAGATTAATGTAATTACTAAATCTTTAAAAGCTGAAGAGGTGGTCATTTGGAATGGTCGGGTAGATGGTACTTACAGCACTGAAGTAAGTGAAGAAATACCACAAGAGGTAGGTACTACGGTTACTTTAAAGATGAAGGATGATCTGAGAATGACCCCAGATCAGCTGGTAGGACTATTGAAGTTGTATGGTGAATTTTTAGGAATACCTATTGAAGTGTTTATTAACGGAGAGAGGAGAGAAACCATCTTCAACTCTTTTCCATGGAATAATGGTGGTCCTCAAGGTGATAACGTCCTGAATTTTGGTAGAGAGGCTTTTAATGAACACTTTTCTAATTACATTCCTTTAACTGATTCTACAGGTAAGACCAAGGGCATTGGTTATATTTTTCCCAGACCTACGGGCGTAGCTACATCTCAGCATAACCATGTGTATATAAAAAACATGCTCATTGCTACAAATAATAAAGATCTGCTGCCAGAATGGGCCTTTTTTGTGAGGGCCGTGGTTAATTCTTCTAACCTGGCTCCCACTGCCTCAAGAGAAGATTTGTATAAGGATAAAGCTTTTTATGAGGTAAGAGAGGAGCTGGGAGCATCTATTATAGAGTATCTGATTGGGCTTAGTCAAAGCTCTCCAAAGTCACTGGAAAATATTATTTCTATCCATAATCAGGCGTTGAAGAGTACTGCATTAGGTAATTTGGATTTCTTTAATTTCATATCAGACTGGTTTATTTTTCCTACTTCAGAAGGACCTCTTAGCTTAGAGAAGATTAAGAAAAGGGGAAAAACAATTGCTTATGTACCTGATATTGATGATTTCAGGCAGATAGTGCCTATCGCCCGTGCTCAAAATAGGTTGATAATCAATGCCGGCTATATTTATGACGCAGATATTCTTCATCTAGCCAGTGGGCAGGATAGAGATCATGTTTATCAGAGAATAGATGCTGAGCATTTCGGTAATATTCTTAAGCCACTGGATATTGATGTGTACGATAAGGCTCAGGAGCGGTTGATGAAGCTACAGGATTATCTTCTTAATTATGACTGTGAGCTAGAAATAAAGCAGTTCGAACCAGGGAATATACCAGCTATATATAATCTTTCTAATAAAAAGCTTATGGATAGGGATGTGGGGAGAATACAGGATGAAAGTAATGATCTGTGGGCAGGAATTACAGGTGCTATTTATGAACCGTCAGCTTCTTTTAACTCTAAACTTTACCTTAATTATAATAATCCGATTGTAAAAAAGCTTTTAGAAAAGGCTCATGAGGGCATGGAAGAGGCTCTTATTCAGTCTTTATATTTTAATGCCATGCTTATGGGGCACTATCCTTTAAATCAGCAAGAGCTGGAAGGGATGAACAATAATCTGATTTATATTTTAAATAAAACCTATTGATATGGCAGCTTATAATAATTTAGAGACTATAGAAGATGTACAAAATGCTGTCAACTATTTGGCAGGAGCAAAAACTACTCTTGATAATAAGGATTTGGCCTTTAAATGCATCAGAAAGGCCATGTTTTTCAAAGATCTGGATTTAGAGTTTGAGGCAAGGTATGAATTTTTGCAACAATGCTGTTTTCTTAATTATCAGGAAGAAATGATAGCCCAATATCCGTGGTTCCTTAAAATCTGTGATGATAATCCGGGCAGATTTAGATATAGTTCAGTATTATGGGCTTTTAAGTGGGTTCTCAATATACTGCCTGCTTTTCATAACGTGCCATTAGAGAGAATTAATGCTTTACTCACCGAATTTGAAAGGCGTTACCGGGAGTTTGGAGCTACCGATAGAGTTATTCAATACAGTTTTTTAAAAGTATATTCTTTGATAGGAGAGAATGAAAAAGCCAGGGAAGCTTATGAAGCCTATAAAAGAGCGCCTAATAAATGGGAGCGCTTGATGGATTGCTCTGCCTGCGAGCTCAATAGTATCTTGGATATCTATATTGATAACAAAGATTATAAAACAGCTCTGAAAATGGCTCAGCCAATACTTAATGGTGAACTTACTTGTGCTGAAGTCCCTATGATTACCTATCCGAAGTTGATAATTCCTGCCATGGAAATGGGAGAGGAGGAACTGGCGGAGGATATGGCATACAAAGCATTAAAGGAGCTTAATAGCGCTACAGAGGAGGTAGAAGGCTATTGTCAGTTATTACCTTATCTTTCTGTAAAAGGAGACTTTGTAACAGCAAGAAAAATTTTTGAAGCTCAGTTCCCATCTTTAAAGGTGCGTAAGTCTGATTTTATGCTGGTTTACTTTTACATGTACTCAGGTATTATGTTTAAATGCATGGCTCGCAAAGATAAGCCTACAGTAAAACTGGCTATCAATGGAGCATTGCCGCTAGAGCATTTGCAAACTGGCAATGAAGGTGAATACTATAGTGAAAAGTTACAACAGTGGTTTGAGGAAATGGCATTGCATTATGCATCATTGTTGGATAACAGAAACGGAAACAACACCTATAAAGAATTTGTAGAATATAAACAGGGGTGGGTAGAGAAATACTGTTGATTTTAAGTGTAAATAATCATTAAAAAGGCCACTCAAATACTGAGTGGCCTTTTTAAGGACTAATTGAGATTTTTTAATTTCCTCTACTTCTATTATTTACAGTGGTACTTCTGGCTCCTCTGCTTCTTGAAATAGAACTTTGATAAGTTGTAGATCCTCTTGATCTGCTATTAGACTCATGCTTGTTGACGCTATAGTGTCTTCCACCTCTATTCGGTTCACTTCTACTATTAGACACATGACTTCTGTGTGAAGCTACTGACCGGCCTCTATTGTGATGGTATGACGGACTGTTTTTATAAACTATGGTAGTTTTTGGCTGCACATACACTACACGACGAGGAGCAGGGTTTACATACACCACATGGTTGTGTCCGTGGTGGTGGTGATCATGGCAGGCAGTATAGTGACTATTATAATAATTACTGTAATAGCCACAGTGACTACTGCAGATATGATCATGCAAAGGATAGTAATCTACATATTCTCTACGAACTACATGCCCGAAATTATCTACTCTTAATTCAATAAAATAGTTACTTTGCTGAAGGACTACATCAAAAAAGAGCTGGCCATGAAGGTAATGTCTTTTGGTGTGCACCCATTCATAGCCGTGATAATTATCGTAAACTACATGAGTAACCACAGAAGGAACGCCCCAGCTATGTTGTGCTCCAAAAGATGCTATAAATTGTTGAGCCTGACTACTATGTAATGAAACTCCCGTCATTACCACAGCTATAAGTAATAATTTCTTCATGGCATTTTTGTTTGATTTACTGATAATTAAACAATGATAATGCCAAGTCTATTTTTAATAAATTAACTAATTGATAATCAGTTTTTTGTTTATTTTTTTTAGTAAGGTTTTTTGGCTTTGAAAAAACATTTTAAACATGGCTTTAACTTACATCTTTGAATTTAAAAGTAAAATTTAATGTAACTTATAATAAGCAGTAAGAGGTTATTTAGATGAGAGGATTTCTAATTGTATTTTATTTCCTTTTTTTTATTATCTGTTCTATAAGTGCGCAAGATATTGAAGTTATAGATAGTCTACGTACTACTTTTTCTAAAGAGTTAGATCCAGCATCTAAGATTCGGATTTATAATGGCTTGGCTTGGGAGTATAGAATGTCTTATCCGGATAGTTCTGTGTATTACTGTACTCTTTCCGTAAATATTGCAAAGTCCATTCATTCAAACGAGGCGCCGAGCTTGGCTAATACCTATAATTATATGGGGCTTGCATATACATATAAAGGTGATGGTCTTAAGGCTTTTGATTATTATACCCTGGCAGCAGAAGAGGCTTTGGTTCATCAGGACTCTGTTCAATATGCTCATTCGTTAAATAGCTTGGGGCGTCTTTTTATGACCCGAGGAGATCATTCAAGAGCATATGATTATTATTTTGAGGCTTTAAATATATTTCTAAGACATAAAGATAGACAGGGGTTGAGCTATGTCTATAAAAGTCTTTCAGAGCTATACCTGCAGCAAGGTAATTATAAAAAGGCCCTTCATACATCTTTAAAAGCTCTAGATATAAGAAATCACCAAGGTAATACTGGTGGGCGTATATCTATTTTGCTTGAATTGGCCTCTATCAATCAAGAAATGACAAGGTATGATACCGCTTTTGAGTATTATGCGAAAGCTCGGTATGAGGCTCATAAATCACATGATTACATCAATTTGGTGAATATCAATTTAGGAATGGCTAACCTATACTTTAATCAACAGGTCTATGATAGCGCTTTGATATATACTAATGAAGCCTTAGATAATTTAGGTGAGTCTGGTAATGAAAGTTTGCGAATGCAGCTAGACCTACTATTGGGGAAGATCTATTATGAAAAAAATAAATTTAATCTTGCTAAAGACCTGTTGGAAGCCTTACTCACTAAAACCAGAGATATTAATCTGGAATGGCAAATTCAATATTACTTGTCCGAAATATGTAAAAGGCAGAGAGATGTGAACTGTGCTTTTAATCATTTTCAGCAATATCATAAAATAAAGGAGAGATTGAATGATGCGGCTTTAAATGCTAAGATTGAGCGAATCGAATCCAGGCTGGAACTAGGGAAAAGGGATGCTGAGAATGAATTATTGAAATCAAAGCAAATACGAGACGAAGCGCTCTTAGAGAGGCATAGATTTGCCAATATCGCGCTAATAATAGTAATAGGAGCATCACTTTTTTTGCTGTTGATGTTGTGGTATTCTGGCAGAAAACTAAGAAAGATTAATAAAAGGCTACTGGCTAAGAATGAAGAAATCAGAAAAAACCAAGTGCAGATAAAGCAACAAAATGAGCATATAGGTTTGCAAAATAAAAAGCTCACCCAGCAGAATAAGTCATTACTTGAATTGAACAATGAAAAAGATACTTTGATGAGCATAGTGGCTCATGATCTTAAATCTCCTTTTAGCAGAATAAAAGGATTAGCGCAAGTCCTGAGCAGAAGTTCGATGGAAGAAGAGCAGAGGCATTTGCTAGAGCTACAAAAAGGTGTGGCAGAATCAGGATTGGAGTTAATCAGCCATCTACTGGAATTAAATGCGTTTGAACAAGATGGAGAGCAGGAAGAACTTACCAGGATAGACGTAAACGCTTTTTTAAGAGAAAAGTATCATAGTTTTTTGGCAGATGCAGAAGCTAAAAAAGTAGGATTAGAGATTTATGAGGCAAGGGAGGAAATAATAGTGGAAACTGGTAAGCTATACCTATCACGTATTTTGGATAATTTACTTTCGAATGCCATTAAGTTTTCTAAGCCTGAGGGTGTAGTGATATTAAGAGCTGTGAAAGAAGTAGACCATTTTTCACTATCTGTTAAAGATTTTGGTCAAGGGTTTAGTGAAGCAGATAAGAAAAATTTATACAAAAAGTTTATGAGGCTTAGCGCTCGGCCTACCGCAGGTGAAAGCTCCAATGGTTTGGGGTTAGCAATTGTGAAAAACCTGGTTGAGAAGCTCGGAGGCTCCATTACGCTGATTTCTGAATATAGAAAAGGCAGTGAGTTTATTTTAAAATTCCCCACTGCCTTTTACTTCTCAAATGACGATTCTACTTCCTCTTAAGCTAAAGCAGCTTTTAGATCAGCAATAAGATCATCAGCATCTTCTATACCCACGCTAAGTCTAATTAAAGAATCTAAAAGACCTATTTTAAGTCTTTCTTCTCTAGGGATGCTAGCATGAGTCATGGTGGCTGGATGGTTAACCATAGATTCAATACCTCCTAAAGATTCAGCCAAAGAGAAAAATCTAAAGCTTTCCATTATTCTAAAGGCTTCAGCTTTGCTATCTCCTTTCAGGGTAAAGGAAATCATACCTCCAAAATCCTTCATTTGCTTTTTAGCAACTTCGTGATTTGGGTGAGATTCCAGTCCGGGCCAGTATACATTTTCTACTTTAGGATGATCTTTTAGGAATTCGGCCACCTTTCTGCCATTTTCACAATGACGATCCATTCTTATATGTAGTGTTTTTATTCCTCTAAGTACCAAAAAGCAATCTTGAGGACCAGGCGTAGCACCACAGCTATTTTGAATAAAAGCCAAGTCATCTTTTAATTTTTCGTCATTTACTACTAGAGCACCCATTACTACGTCTGAGTGGCCACCTAAATACTTGGTCACAGAGTGCATTACAATGTCGGCTCCCATGTCCATTGGGTTTTGCAAGTAAGGGGTAGCAAAAGTGTTATCTACAGCCAATAGTAGATTGTGTTTTTTGGCTATTTCAGAAACCGCGGCTATGTCTATGATATTCATCATAGGGTTAGTAGGCGTTTCTAACCATATTAGCTTAGTATTTTTATTGATTAGCTCAGAAATGGAATCTGCTTTCTCTAGGCTAACGAAGTGAAATTTAATGCCATATTTAGCAAATACTTTAGTGAACATACGGTAGGTACCTCCGTAAAGGTCATTGGCCGCAATTACCTCATCTCCAGGAGATAAAAGTTTTATTACCGCATCAATGGCCGCCAAGCCAGAGGAGAAACACAAGCCGTGGTTTCCGTTTTCCAGTGCCGCAATGCTCTTTTGTAGTGCATCTCGCGTAGGGTTGTGAGTTCTTGAATACTCATAACCTTTATGGTCTCCGGGAGAGGCCTGTACATAAGTTGATGTTTGATATATAGGCGTCATGATAGCCCCTGTAGAAGGGTCCGGCTCTACGCCTGCATGTATAGCTTTAGTTCCAAATTTCATAATCTATTAACTTCTATTAAATGATAGATTGCAAAGCTAGGATTTTCGCTATAGAGAAAATAATAATTAGCTCTTCTTTAATAAACTTAAACGCCCAGCTTGCCCCAGTAGTCTGCAATGCTTTCTTTCCAGTTAGGTTTGTTTTTTAAATACAATATTGTATTCATTAACATTTTGTCTTCAGAAGAGTGTAAGCCCAGCGTTTCCTGAGTAGATTTAATGATTTCATAGAAAGAATCTTGAAAAGCCGCCCCTTCTTCTTCGGCCAAAAGCAGAAGTAGCTTAATAATCAACTCTTTGCTGGGTTTTTCAGGTGCTTTAGCCTCAGCTGCTGGAGTCGCATTATTTTCGTCCTCATTCTTAATGGCTTCAGGGTTCACCAAAGAGGAGGCTTCTTGCTTTAAAAAAGCGTCTAAGTCTGAAAGCGGATTTTTTCTTTTAGCCATACTTATAGTTCTTTTATAATTGCCTGAGCAATGTGTAAATATTCCTTTTCAGCTAATATGGTGCTGAAATTTACATATAAATTCTTTTGAGGTACTGATACATCCAGAATAGTGGCATCAAGGTTACCCATTGCTTCCTGAATAGTTTTACTTTTAGTCATGCTATGGATTCTATTCGGTAAAACCATGATTTTTAAATTATCGTTCAGGTCTTTGGCCGGAGACAGGTCCGTGATAGTCTGGTAAGTTACCAGTAAGTCATTTTGAGTAAGGCTCGTAGGCACTATTACAGCATCGCATTGCAGGCATAGTTTTTTAATGCCTTCATCTGTAGGCTTTCCAGCACTGTCTACTATAATAAAGTCATACCTGCTCTTGTCTTTGAGCGCAATAATCTCATCAGAAATTTTATCATCTTTAGAACCCAATATTTCAAAAATGGATTTGGCATTAGCACCAGACTTGTATACCTCCATCTTTCTTAGCGTGCTAAGCGTGTAGTTGGTGTCTGTTTCAATAAGAGCTACACTGTGTCCCAGATTATTGAGCATGGTAGCCAGGTTGATGGCATTGGTAGTTTTACCAGTACCTCCTTTTCTACTTACAAATGATATTACCTTAGTCATTGGGCTAAAAATAATTATAGGAGGGATTAAAAACAAATAAGAATTTGCAGTGTAGGTCCTGAGGTTTTAGCTTTGGTTTCAAAAAATCTTATGAAAAAAGTATATTATCTTTCTACTTGCGACACCTGCAAGCGTATTATTAAAGAGCTGGGGATCGGAGAAGAGTTTGATTATCAAGATATAAAGACAGAGAAGATTACATCAGAGCAGCTGGAAGGTATGCAAAACCTTGCAGGAAGTTATGAGGCATTGTTTAGCAGAGTGGCTAGAAAATATAAAGAATTAGGCTTGAAAGAAAAGCAATTAACTGAAGATGATTATAAAAATTATATTTTGGAAGAATATACTTTTCTTAAAAGACCGGTTTTTTTGATAGATCAAGAGATTTTTATTGGGAACTCTAAAAAGAATGTGGAGGCTTTAAAGAATAAGCTTTCATAACGGTAATGAAAGCTAAACTTTTGCCTATGCCATGCTGGGCTTAATGCTATGTTTGACTGTTTGAAAGCTCTATAAACGCTGCTGGTTATTCATCATAAGTTTTACGTAAACTATTTAAATTCGGCCTTGTATAAAAAAATAAAGTTGCTTCTATTGCGATGCTTTTGTAAGCCACATAAATTTTTCGCAGACAGTTGGGGTAGTGAGTTTGTGAATATTGACAAGGCAGGACATATAAATGTTTCATCTAGGCATACATATTGGGATGAAGGGATGCAAATATTAAAAAAGCTCGATTGATAGATGTACTGCTATCCCGCACGTTCCTACGTGCCGTGTTTTCTTAGATTAAGGGCTAAGTGTATTTTTTTTTTAAATTTGCGTTAGAGTAGCAATAGGACATTGCTTGAGTTAAGAATGTCCTATTGCAAAGGTCTCTTCAAAGTATTAATATTTACTATTAACCTTTTGAGGGAATTTTTTTAGGATATTAGATAGCTGCTTTGCTTTTATTATGTCATTAGCATCATGGTTTCTTCCAAATTTCACACCTCCAAAAGACATAAGCGATCTAATACTTCCATCAGCTGCATCTACGGTTATCCAAGTATATGCATTGTGCTGATTAGACCATATTATTTTGATGTAGCAGGTATCATCAGCTTTGTTTAATACAGCTTCTTCAAATTTTTCTGGATTTAATATTTCATATTTATTTTCATAATAAGAATCCATTTTCGCTATATCCTTTTCTCTGAAAAACTGCTCAGGCATAAGTAATGTCGATTTTTGTAGGTCTTCAATGTTCTCATCTATATTATAAAAATCTGATGAGGCTACACCGTCAGCTGAGTTTTTTAATAAAAGGTGTAGTTGCTGACATAGGTATAAGAAATCTATTTTCGTAAGCTCTTCATTAGCAAACCCTATCTCCGTAACGTTTGTAGGTCTTTTAGTATCATATAAATCTAAAGAAAAGTTGAAAAAGGAGAAGGTAAATACAGTGCGATCAAGAGCTTTTAGGTTTCTTTCAATGATCTCTAATGACATAGCACTATGACTGAGAAAAACGTAGTCGGAAGATTTATTGGTCTTAGCGGCTTCCATTTCCTTTGCCGTCATAAATTCTACATCAGAAAGTTTCCATTCTTTAGTGAAAATATCTTTAAATGCCTTTGAAAGGCTTTCCCCGTATTCGCCGTCACTGTTAAATGTTTGTATGGCGAGGGTTCTATTTAAAGCTTCATTGGCTACTTCCTCGTCCGGATAATAGTTTTGCGCCTGCAATGAAGTGCAAAATGGTAATACTAAAGCAGCAATTATTAAAAATTGTTTCATAAAATATGGTGTTGATATTAATTAAGTATGTAATCTATAATAATAGTGGGCCCTGTACCCTTGGCCTCTATGGATTCGTGTCTATATGATCGTTAGCGGTTATATTTAAACCTGCTTCATTTTTGAACTTAGCCTAGTGAAAAAGGAAAATGGGAGTGCCATTAAAGCAATAATTAAAAATAAAATCATCCTCATTTTGGATTAGTTTAAAAAGTCGGTCAAAGATAATAATTGTAATTTATTTTACTTGAAATAATGGGGTGTTTGATCTTATTTCTGATATGAAGCTTTGAGTAAAGGGTTGTAGTTGTTAAATAATAATTAAGCAGGTCAGAAGTCTGGGTTTTCTTCTAGCTTTAAGTACAGGGAGAATGATTGCAGAAAGTATCTGTGCACCATGAGCAGTTATTATACTTATCCCTTGGCTCACACTCATTCTTGCCAGATTGATTGTGAAATGCATGCTTAGCTGTCAAGAAGCCTAACTAGTGCTGTTGTTGAGAAGTATGCAATTCATGAGCTGTGTTTTCTTTTGTTTTTGGGTTAACAAAAATTCCCAACAGTGAGGAGGCCGCCGTTATAAGAAAGAATAATAGAGACAAGGCAATGGCTATTTCTTTGTCAAAAATCAAAAAATCAGCTGCATAGATAAAAACAAGTTCTCTCATGCCTAATCCGCCTAAGGTGAGCGGAATAATAGTAGCTATTGAAGAGAGTAGGAATACTAGTAAATAACTCAGGTAGTTATTCTCAGCTCCAAGGCTCAGTAATATGCAGTAAGCACAGATGATTTGAGTGCCTTGCATAAGTATTCCAAGAATGTTTACAAATAGAAAACTCTTTGTAAAGGAAGGGAAGATCAACTTATTGGCTAAAAAATAGCCTGGATAAATTAATATAGATAGTGCCAGAGTAAGTGTGTTGAGATGAGGATTCCAAGGCATGTCTATTATCAGGGCCAGTATCAGAGCTAAAAAGATTAGCCCAGCCAGGCCACTGAGTCTATCTAAAAATAAGGCTTTTAATATGTCCCTTGCTCTTTTATTAAATTGGTTTTTGAGTAAAATCACTTTATAAGCATCACCACCTATGCCACCGGGCAGTATGATATTATAAAGCATGCCAAAATAAAATAGCTTGATATGAAACCAGTAGGAGGCCTGAATACCAAGTTCTTCTAATAAATTTTTTAATCTAACGGCACTTATCCATTGAGATAAGTTGAACGTAAATACTCCCAGTATTAGCCAATAAATATTACACTCAGTGATTATGTGTATGGCCTCTTTTACATCTATTTTTTTTGCGGTGAGGTATATGGCTAACCCGCTTATTGAGATTTTAAGAAACAGTTTTATAGAAGGGGGCACCTTCCAGCTTTTCAATTGCGATATCCAAGATATCAGATTTCGACCTGTACTTTTAGACATGTATCTATAACTCAAATAAGCAGAAATATTCTAAAAGTAAAACCGGCCAGCTCAATACATTTGGAATTAAAATGTGCCATAGATAAATGAGAGTGAATAAAAGCTGATTGATTGCAACAGTAACTTAATTATTAAATAGGCGGTGAAAATAATCTATATCAGTTAAATAAATAATGAATATTATGATTTTATTTAAAGGCATAATTGAATAAATAGAGTTTTTTATATCGATGGGGCTCATGAAGTATGGGCAAGTTCTTTTTGTATTTAATTAAAAGATTAGCATCTATATAACTTTATAAACTTAATTATAACGTTTGCAGAGCTGGAGTGCCATTTTTTTGAAGGAGATTTTAAGTTTTTAATATCTTTTTTGGGTGAATATGTTAAAAAAATGGCTTTGTTGTGTAAAATTGGATAACTTTTAAGATTTCAAACAAAATATTTAATAGTTTTACCTAACATAAAAAATAATCTAAAAAACCAATATGGCACACTTACGCTTTAAAGCATTAGATTTAGCAAATAACCGACCTAAGATAAATTTCGAGTCGAAAGGCAAGATTTCAGATTTTTACGCTCAGGATGTATTTGGATTGAAACAGATGCAAACACTTCTTTCTCCTGATATATTCAAAAAGGTGAAAAAAGTGATTGAGGATGGAACAAAAATAGATGCTGATACTGCCGATGTTGTGGCTTCGGCTGTTAAGTCATGGGCTCTTTCTAAGGGGGTTACACATTATACTCACTGGTTTCAGCCGCTTACTGGCTCTACAGCAGAGAAGCATGATACTTTTTTTGATGCAGGATCAGGAATTGAAAGGTTTAAAGGAAGCGCATTAGTTCAGCAAGAACCAGATGCTTCTTCATTTCCTAATGGAGGTATAAGGAGTACTTTTGAGGCTCGTGGTTACACTGCCTGGGATCCTAGCTCACCTATGTTCATTTATGGAGCCACACTTTGTATCCCTACTATATTTGTTTCTTATACAGGAGAGGCGCTAGATAATAAAGCTCCTATGTTAAAGGCAATAGAGGCAGTAGATAAAGCGGCAACAAAGGTTTGTCAGATGTTTGACAAAAAAGTGACTCGAGTAAAAGCATCTTTGGGTGTAGAGCAAGAGTATTTTATAATAGATAAGGCTCTATATGCCAGTCGTCCAGACCTTGTAATGGCAGGTAGAACCGTTTTTGGTCATAACCCTGCTCGTGGTCAGCAGCTAGATGATCATTACTTTGGATCTATTCCTACTCGTATTTATGATTTCATGCGTGACTTTGAAGAGGAATCTCATAGACTAGGTATACCTGTAAGTACCAGACATAATGAGGTGGCGCCAAGTCAGTTTGAAGTCGCTCCATTGTTTGAAGATATCAACGTAGCTACAGATCATAATCAATTATTAATGGACGTTATGTCTAGAGCTGCCGAAAGACATAACTTGAAAGTATTATTTCACGAAAAGCCTTTTGCAGGCCTTAACGGTACGGGTAAACATAATAACTGGTCGTTAATTACTAACACAGGTGTGAACTTGTTTCAGCCTAGCTCAAGTGCACGTGATAACTTATTGTTCTTGGTGTTTTTCGTTAACACTATCAAAGCTGTTTATGAACATGCAGACCTTCTTAGAGCTAGTATAGCTTCTGCGGGTAATGATCATAGGCTTGGAGCTAATGAAGCTCCTCCGGCTATTATGTCAGTGTTTATCGGTTCTCAGCTTACTAACGTACTCGATGAGTTAGAGAAAAAAGGTAACATTAAAGTAGAGAAAGGCGAAAACATGTATATGAAACTGGGTATTGACAAAATACCAAGGATCATTCTTGATAATACTGATAGAAACAGAACTTCTCCTTTTGCCTTTACTGGTAATAAATTTGAGTTTAGAGCAGTAGGAGGAAATGAAAATTCATCATCTCCGATGACTGTCCTTAACCTGATCTTAGCTGAGCAGCTTACTGCCTTCTATGAAAATGTGCAGAAAGAAATGAAAGGTGGTACAGAGAAGAGAATGGCCATTGTAAGTACGCTTAGAAAGTATATTAAAGAATCTAAGGCTATCCGTTTCGAAGGAGATGGTTATTCTGACGAATGGGTTGAGGAGGCAGAAAAGAGAGGATTGTCTAATATCAAAGATACTCCTAGAGCGCTGGATGCTTACCTTACAGATAAGTCTAGAAAAATGTTTAATCGCCACAAAGTGCTTAATGATGTGGAGCTGGAAGCCAGAAATGAAATTAGGTGGGAAAGTTACATCATGAAGATTCAGATCGAATCTAGAGTAATGGGTGATTTAGTACTTAATCATATCATACCTACAGCCATTGCTTATCAAAATAAGTTGATTAAGAATGCTGAAGGTTTGAAAACGCTTGGCATCAATAATAAAGAAGTGATCTCTATTATAGAATCTGTTTCTGGTTATATCGAAACTTTGAGAAAAGAAGTATATAACATGATTGATGAGAGAAGAAGGTTAAATAAAGAGGAAGATCTTCGTGAGCGTGCTATCGGTTATTGTGATGATGTTAAAGCAAAGTACTTTGATACCATCCGTTATGCAGTAGATAAACTGGAAATGCTGGTTGATGATGAAGATTGGCCTTTAGTGAAATATAGAGAGATGTTATTCCTTAGATAATCATCTAATTAAAAATACCAAAAAAGCAGGCGGGAATTATTTCGCCTGCTTTTTGTTTATATACCAGAAATAATGAGTTTACTTGTATATGGAAATTATTAAGAAGCTTTTACGTGAGAAGTTATTTTATGTGGTGCTAGTGATCATCTTCCTGATTAACAGCGCTATGAATATAAATAAATCGCAAAATGCTGATCTTCTGAATGATTATTATCACCCTACATCAATGGTTAGGGATACTACTAATGGTATAGAAGTAGAAGAGGGCTATGCTAAAAATCGAAGAGATAGTATTATTAATTACGCTTTACGATTAAAAGGAGTGCCTTACAGATATGCCGCTAAAGGGCCATCTGCTTTTGATTGTTCGGGATTTACTTGTTATGTATTTAAGAATTTCAATATTTCTTTACCTGCCTCATCTCAGTTGCAATCTGAGTTTGGTGAAGAGATAGATACTAATGAGGTTAGAAAAGGAGATATCTTAATTTTTAAAAGTCCTTCAAAAGGAGTAAACAGGGTAGGGCATGTAGGTATTGCCATATCTAATAATAATGGTAAGATAAGCTTTATCCATAGCTCTACCAGTCGTGGAGTAGTGATAGACAGTTTGTCTCACAGGCACTACAATGCACGCTACATGGGAGCGCGCAGAGTGCTGCATGATGATTAATTCAATTTCAGAATCTTGTTATATTTCTCTGAATCGTTTAAGATCGTTTTAGCTGTTTTAATGTCTGTATCATGATCAAAGGTAGATTCTATAGAGCCATTCTCTAAATAATAACGAGAAGTGATTTCTTCTTCTAAAATGGTTTTTAGCTGATTTTTAAAATCATATAAGTCATTAGACTTACTACTCATAAGTGTTGATTTTAAAGCTTTGAGCTGACCTTCAATTTCTGAATAATATTTTTCTTCGTGAGCATATTCAGTCAGATCTTTTAATGTCTTCTCGGCGTCAGTAGTGTAGCCATAGTCTTTACCTTTTAGCCATTGTGTGAATTCTTCATATTCTGCATCTGATAGTTCAAAATCTTTTGCAGGTGCTATTTTATCATGCTCGGCATGGTATTTAGAGGCATAATCAAAAATAAGTCCGTTGCTATATAAAGAGAGAGAGATAGGAGCTATTTTCTGGTGTTCCACTTCTATATCCGGGTCTATGCCGCCGCCATCATACACAGATCTATGATTTTGAGTGAAAAATTCAACTTTTAATGAATCCGGAACTTTACCTACACTGCCGTCATTATTTCTGTGGCTATAATCCAGGGCTTGTATACAGCGGCCACTAGGGGTGTAATATTTAGCTGTAGTCACTTTTAGTTGAGCATTATAAGAAAGAGGCCTGGTCTGCTGTACCAATCCTTTACCAAAAGATTTCTCTCCAATAATTACTCCTCTATCATAATCTTGTATGGTTCCTGCTACTATTTCAGAGGCAGAAGCACTCCCACTATTGATCAATACAGCTATAGGTATTTCAGTATCGTCTGGCGAGTTTAGCGTTTTGTAAGTAGAGTTGTGCTCTTCCAGCTTCCCTTTGGTACTCACTACTTCTTTTCCTTTAGGGATAAATACGTTGGTGATATTTACAGCCTCCATTAATAGGCCGCCAGGGTTGCCTCTGAGGTCGAGAATGATTTTTTTAGCCCCTTTTTCTTTTAGCTCATTAAGTGCATCACTTACCTCTTTGCCTGCTTGCATGGTAAACTGAGTTTGTTTTATGTAACCAATATCATTGCTTACCATACCATGATAAGGTACGTTTTTGATTTTTACTTTTTCTCTTTTAAAATCAAGCGTAAGCGGGTCTTCATGTCCGTATCTTAGCACTGTTAATGATACTGAGGTGTTTGCCTGGCCTTTCATTAGTTCGCCTATTTCCTCATTATTCATATTGGTAACATCTATGCCATCAATTTTAATCACTTCGTCACCTATGCGCAGTCCGTTGTTTTGAGCCGCATGCCCTTCTACCAGCATCATGATTTTTATTTTCCCATTCATACGGCCGGTTACAGCGCCAATACCTGCATACTGGCCTGTGCTCATGGTACGGTAATCTTCTATCTGGTCTTCAGGAATGTAGTTGGTATAAGGGTCTAAAGAAGCTAGCATGGCATCAATACCCACTTTAATAGTTTCATTAGGATTTACCTCATCTACATACATAGCATTTACCTCTTTGAAAAGAGTAGCAAAAATTTCGAGGTTTTTAGCAATCTCAAAATAGCGCTGGCCGGGAGAGGAGAAGGCAAAAATGCTAAAGATTGTGATAAGTAAAACGGACGAGAAAATGAGTTTCTTTCCTTTCATATTATATGGCTGCATGTTCAAATATAGTAACGTATAAAGCTAAGAGAAATGTTCTTAGTTATTAATAAAAAACGAAAATCTTCTATCAGAGGGAGGTGTGGTTAGTCATTTTCTTAAGCTATTGAAGACTATATAATAGTGGTGAGTGTGGAAAGCACTACAGTGACTCTTCATAAAATTCTAAATGAAAAGAAAATGTGAATTAGAGAGGGTGGAGAAAATGTAGTATTAAAAAAGGGATGGTAATTACCACCCCTTTTTTTGATTTCTATTTAGTATTTGAATTGATAAATAGAAGGCATATCCTGAGGTCCTTTTATAGTTACCCCTAGCTCTGTAATGAGCCCAGTGCTTAGCCCATAAACCCATGCATGTACATGCAGATCGCGTTCTCTCCATGCGTTCTGAACGATAGATGTTCTGGCCAAGTTGTATGCCTGCTCTATAGAGTTGAGTTCTACTAATCGGTTATTCTTAGCAGTTTCATCTTCTATGGCATCCAGTTCATCTTGGTATTTGTCATACACATCTTTGATATTTCTTAGCCAGTTATTTACCAGCCCGGCATCTTTGTTAGTCATAGCGGTTTGTACCCCTCCACAACCATAATGGCCACAAACAATAATGTGTTTTACTTTTAATACCTCTACAGAATATTGCAATACACTTAGAAAGTTCATATCAGTGTGTACTACTAAGTTGGCCACATTTCTGTGGACAAAGATTTCTCCTGAGTTAGTATTAGTAATTTCATTAGCGGGAACCCTGCTGTCAGAACAGCCGATCCATAGAAATTCTGGTGATTGTCCTTTTGAAAGGTTCTTAAAGAATTCCTTATCAATTCCCAGCTTTTCGTCTGCCCACTTTTTATTGCCTTCTATAAGTTTATTATATGTTTTTTCCATGTTTCACTACCTTTTAATTCTACGTTTATGTTTTTGTGTTTTGCTGTTTCTTGGAAATTTTGAATAACTTCCTTTACATCATGATCAATAATTTTACTTTTAGTGCCATCAATCACCACATGAGAGTTTTCAGGTATTTCTCTTAATGTTACCAGCATGCTACCTTTATTTAAAAAGGTCATTTCTTCGGCCAGAGCAATGTTAATGGTTTTACCATCTCCACTTTCTTTGGAAGCACTATCGAATTTGAATGAAGAACGATAATTATTTCTAAGTATAAAGAAAATAGATATCGCCATTCCTATTCCTATTCCTCTGAGCAAATCTGTAAACAGAATAGCTACTACCGTAATTAAGAAAGGGAGGAACTGATCCCAGCCTAATGAATACATATTTTTAAAGAGCGAAATTCTCGCAAGCTTATAACCTACTACCAGCAGTATAGCTGCAAGAGCTGCCAAAGGTATCATATTTAGAATATTCGGAATGAAAATTACCGTAACAAAAAGTAAAATTCCGTGTATAATCGCCGATAACTTAGTTTTAGCACCACTATCTAAGTTGGCCGAGCTCCTAACTATTACTGATGTCATAGGGAGTCCTCCTATAAGTCCGGCGGCAATATTGCCTATACCCTGAGCTTTCAGCTCCCTGTTAGTAGATGTAATTCTCTTGTAAGGGTCTAGTTTGTCAGTCGCTTCTATGCAAAGTAATGTTTCCAAGCTGGCTACTATGGCTATTGTAACTGCCACCAAATATAGCTTTGAGTTAGATAGTATAGTCCAGTCAGGTAGAATAAATAAGCCTAAAAATTCATCAAAATCAGTGGCTACAGGTAAATTTACCAGGTGTTCTCTTGTAATAGCCAGGTCCGAGCCAGTATTAATAAGAGCCTGATTGATAATTAGGCCTGCAGCTACTGTTGCTAGCCCGCCAGGCACAATTTTAAAGAAGGAGTATTTGCGAGTAAAGGGCTGTTCCCATAGTATAAATATGGCCAGGCAAATGGTTGAAATTAATACGGCCCCCATTTCTAGTCTCTCCAATGCTTTAGTTAATTCTGAAAAAGTATTTTCTCCATCGAATTGAAAAAAGGAAAAATCTCCTTCAAAATCAGCGTCATAACCAACGGCATGAGGTATTTGCTTTAAAATAAGTATTATACCTATGGCGGCAAGCATACCCTTAATTACGGATGAAGGGAAGAAGTGGCTCACTATACCGGCTTTTAATAAGCCTAATATAAGCTGGATAATACCTGCGATAACTACTGCTGCTAATAAGGCCTGGAAAGACCCTAAGCTATCAATAGCAGTGAGAATGATTACTGTTAAGCCTGCGGCCGGACCAGATACACTAATGTGAGAACCGCTGAGGGCTCCTACTACTATACCTCCTATAATACCACTGATAAGCCCTGAAAAAAGTGGAGCACCAGAGGCTAATGCTATACCAAGGCATAAAGGAAGAGCTACTAAAAACACTACCAGTCCAGCTGGTAAATCGCTTTTAATATTTGAAAATAGGTTATTCTTCATGGTTGAATGAATATAAATATATTTTAGAGACATAGAAGTATCGCCTCTGAAGAAATTCAGAGTGCCGATAATATTCTATGAAGGTTTAATATTTGATTATTAAGTAATTGTATTGAATCTGATGCAGTAGGTTATGCTTCAGGAGGAGGTGTGGTTACTTCGGGAAAAAATGTCTTTAAGCTTAGATTTTCCTTGTACAAACCTTTTTTGTAAATAATACCCTGAGGGTAATAAGTGGGGTGAGGGACAAGATATTCTGATCCATGAGAGATCTGATCTTGCTCTTCTTCTTCAAAGTTTATATTGCTGCTTGTATTTTGAGAGTCAGGTATAGCATTATGCTTATGGAAAACAACTTCTGATATTAGCTCTACCATGGTTTCAATTTCCTTGAAAGTGGTGATGCTTGCAGAATCCTTACCGGCTACGGGGGTATTTACGTTTACGCTTATATTATACATTTGTAATGAAATAATAAAAGCAACTAAGCGTAGAGTAAGGTGTCTTCTCTTTGGCATGTATGTTCGTAACGCAGTTTAGATTTGTTGGTTGTACAAAAGTGTTTAAAAAAATGTAAAAGCCTTAATTTAGTTCATAAATTTTGGGTGAAAGATTGAGTTTACTTTAGAATAACAATATATGCAGATAGCTGAAATATTATCAGAATATTTTCCGGAATTGTATGAGGACGGGTTGGTTGAAGAAATAAAGGGTAAAGGAACTATAGTTCATGTAAAGTCTGAAAATAAAATTATGGACTTCGGTCAGCTTATTAAAAATATGCCTTTGCTTTATGAAGGGGCTATAAAAGTGCTGAGGCAAGACGAGGATGGTCATGAGTTATTTTTATATTACCTGCAGCCAGGCCAGACTTGTGCTATAGCGCTTACATGCTGTTTGGCGCAGGAGAAAAGTCAGATAAGGGCCATTGCTGAAGAAGATTCTTATATGATACAGCTACCCGTTCACCTTATGGATGAATGGATGACTAAATATAAGAGCTGGAAGAATTTTGTGATGAACACCTATAGGGAGAGATTTGAAGAATTGCTCTCTACCATTGATAGTGTTGCTTTTCATAAAATGGATGAGCGTCTTTGGACATACCTTATTGATAAATCATCCGCCAGAAATACGCATAAGTTAGAGGTTACTCATCAGCAAATAGCTCATGAGCTTAACTCTACCCGAGAGGTGATTTCCCGCTTACTAAAGCAGCTGGAAAGGCAAGGTAAGGTGAAGCTGGGACGTAATGAGGTGAAACTGATCTTATAATATTGGTTAATAAATATAAACAATCCTTATGATGTTACTCTTTGATCTTCTTCTAAATACATGAAAGAAGTGTTACTAAAAGCCTCTAGGTTGTATTTTAATTTTGTTCAGTGATCGTTACCTCAGTGTCTAAAATAGCTTTCACCTGCCCCCTGTAGTGCCCTTTTACTGTCATAGTGTTGGCTGGGGTATAGCTCGTGGCGAGAGGAATGTACATCTCATTAGTAAATAAACCCAGACTTGGGTCAATGCCTATCCAGCCGGCGCCGGGAAGTAGTACTTCAGCCCAGGCATGTAACTCATGGCCTTCGGCAAGCTCAGGGTTATAGGCATAACCACTTACAAATCTAGTTGCCAGTCCTATTGCTCTGAGCATATCCATGAGCATGGCTGTTAAGTCTCTGCAAGAGCCCTCTTTCGAGGAAAAACATTGATCTACCGGTAATATGTTTTGTTCCATCCTTATGGTGTGGTCCCAGTTTTGGCTTATTTCTGCTAGCAAAGCATTTAGAAAAGATATAGGATCATAATTGGTTTGCTCAGCCAGGTTGGTGGTAAACTTTTTTATATGTGCAGGAATGCTTTGCGTAAGGTAAGGCTTTAGAAAGACAATGTCGCTACTGTTATAAATATTGCCTTTGTTGAGTTGCATAGGAGGATCTATGAGGAAATTAAAGAGGTTTAACTCTTTTAGAGAAATAGTCGAATTTACAATTACTTCGAGGTGATTGGTTTTGTTGTGATTCCACACCTGAAAATATTCGTTATTTTCAATATCTATTCTTTCTGTTATTCCTTTAGGAGTAGGAGATACTTCTATCTGAAAATCTTTCAAATCTAAATAAGCTCTTACCTGCGGTTTTAGATAAAAATAATGAGGATCCAGAAACACTGCATCCTCATAATGATAGCTGGTACGATGATGAACCTTAAGTGTCATGCTTTTATAACATCTTCATGGTTTTCTCATGTTTTGCTTTGAAGGCTTCATTGAGTATATCTGCCGAAAGTCCGTTAATACCATCTTTAAGGTTAGAATTCCAGTAATCAGAGAGCTCACTTAGTTCTTTACCATCAAAACGGTGTTCTATCATATCAAAGCTGTTATTTTTTAAAATAACCGTATCAATAGGGAAGTCTACATCATTAGCACTTATGCGTGTAGCATCAAAAGAAAGAAAAGCTACTTTAAGTGCAAATTTCATGTCGTCATCAAAATGTAAGGCTCTTTTAAGAATAGGATTACCAAAACCCGTATTACCAATAATAACAAAGGGGGTGCCTTCTCCTATTTCTATCCAGTTTCCCTGAGGGTAGAGGAGGTACAGTTTGGGTTCAGTATCTTTTTCTAACTGTCCACCTACTATGGAGAACAGGTTGAAAGACATGCCGGCCCTTTCTAAAGACTCGCGATCTTCTGTGGCTACTCGTTTAATTTGATCGGCAAATTTGTTTACCGTTTTGTATAGTTTGGTGAAGGATTCGTCCTGTTCTTCAATTACCTCTTTAAAATAGGTGATGGCTTTGTCTCTTACGGAGCGTAGGCCGGAAGTCATAATGAAAAAGGAGTGCTTTTTTTTATTTACTGTAAATACCTTTTTTGAAGTCGTAGTTTCAGTACCAGAGGTGATTCTGGTATCAGCCAGACCTATTATTCCCTCTCTGTTTTTTATGCCTAAGCAGTAAGTCATTCGTTTACCTGTTTTTGTTCTACAAGATTATCTCTAGTCATAAAGAAATTTTCATGGATAGTGTTTGAAATTATATTAATTTTTATTTGTATATCGTCAATATACTCGTGTAATCCTTTGTTTATTACATCATTTATATCTGCAAATTCTAATTTTGATCTTAGTTCGCCCATATATTTTTCAGTGCTGTTGCTAAAGCCTTTTCCGGAGTAGCCAGATATCTTGTAAAGGCACTCTTCGGCTTCTGTAAGGCAAAAGAAGGTAGACCTGGGGAAGAACTTATCAAGCATTAAAAATTCGACTACTCCATGAGGTACTATTTTGCCATAGGCCCTTCTGTAAGTATTAAAGCCGCTCACCGATTTTAATAGTGCCATCCAGTGGAGGTAGTCCAATGGAGAGCCTACTTCTTCAGGGGCTGGAAGTAGAATGTGGTACTTCACGTCTAGCACGCGAGAGGTTTTGTCTGCACGTTCTAAATACTGGCCTAGCCTGTTAAAATACCAGGCTTCTGTTCTGGCTACAGTGGTGTCTGCAATACCATAAAGCAGCTGAATAGCATATTTTATGTGTATAAAGAATCCTCTGGGGTCATCCATTTGCCATATTTTGGCTTTGTAGCCTTGTTTAGCCTGGAGGTAGACTTCATTGAGCTTTTCCCATGTTTCTTTGTTGAGATTCTCTCTTACTACTCGGGCATTTTCACGGGCTCGTGATATGCTGGAAAGCAAAGAGTTAGGGTTTTCCTCATCAAAGGCCAAAAAGAAAATAGCACTTTTTCGGTCTGAGGTAGGGTGCCTTTTTTTATAATCTTCTAAATCTCCTGTTACGGCTATGAGCGGTTCCCATTGCTCATCCATGCCGGGTGGCAGGTCTAGCATCAGATTGTAATTAACATCAATAAAACGAGCATAATTTTCTGCTCTTTCCAAATATCTACCTAGCCAATAAATGGAATCTGCGACTCTGCTTAACATATTATTCATATAGTACCCAAGTATCTTTACTGCCCCCTCCCTGAGAGGAATTAACAACTAAAGAGCCTTTTACCAAGGCCACCCTAGTGAGGGCGCCCGGTAGTACCTCTATTTTGTCTCCATATAAAATATACGGACGAAGGTCTACGTGGCGAGGCTCTATATTTTCTTTAGAAATGGTTGGTACAGTAGATAGCGATAGAGTAGGTTGTGCGATATAGTTTCTAGGGTTCGATTTTATAAGAGCCCTAAATTTTTCGTGATCAGCCACGGTTGCTTTGGGGCCTATGAGCATGCCATAACCACCAGCGGCATTGGTTTCTTTTACTACCAGATTATGGATGTTGTCCAGCACATATTGTCTGTCATCTTGTTTTTCGCATAAGTAGGTAGGTACGTTTTCTAAAATAGGATCTTGATCCAGATAGTATTTAATGATATCCGGTACGTAGGCATAAACGGCTTTGTCATCAGCTACGCCAGTGCCAGGAGCATTGGCAAAAGCAATATTTCCTGCTCTGTAAGCATCAAATATTCCTGGTATGCCTAGAAGTGAGTTAGGATTAAAAGTGAGGGGATCTAAAAATGTGTCGTCTATTCTTCGGTATAAAACATCTATCTGTTCGAGACCTTTGGTGGTTTGCATATATACCCTTTGGTTTTGCACCATCAGGTCAGCTCCCGTTACCAGTTCTACACCCATTTGCTGAGCGAGATAGCTGTGCTCGAAATAAGCTGAATTGTAAACTCCAGGGGTGAGTAGGCCTACAGTGGGGCGTTCTTTTCCTGTGAGAGACTGTAGCATATTAAGCAACTTAATGGGGTAGTCGGATACTGGTCTTACCCCTAGCTTATTAAATAGCTCAGGGAATGCCCTTTTTACAATTTCACGACTCTCCAGTAAATAAGATACGCCTGAAGGGCAACGCAGATTATCTTCCAGTACATAAAATTTGCCCTTTTCATCTCTTACCAAATCTGTGCCGGTGATATGGCACCATATAGACTTAGGAGGAGTAAGGCCTACGCAAGGCTCCAAATAATCTCGGCTGGAGAGTATTAACTCTTTGGGTACTATGCCGTCTTTAAGTATTTTTCTGTCATTGTAAATGTCTTGTAAGAAAAGGTTTAGTGCACATATGCGTTGCTCCAACCCTTTTTCTAATCTATTCCATTCTGCACCGCTAATAATGCGAGGTACAATATCCAGATGTAATATTTTTTCTAGTCCTTCATTATCATGATATACATTAAAGGTCATTCCCATGGCCATTTGAGCTTTACCCGTGGAGTGTTGTAGGCGATAAAGTTTCTTCTTAGGCATATGCTCCAGGGTGGCTTTGAAGGGAGCATAATGGTCTCTGCATTCACCATCTGGAGTGAACATTTCATCGTAGTTTCCACTACAGTGATAGGTGTCAAAAAGCATAGTGGTATAGGTTTAGTGATTAATCAGTTCACATGTTATTAACACATGATAAGTATTATTTGTTATATTTCAAATGCGTGAATGGTAAAATAATCTCTTAGAAATATTCAAAATAGGATTAAGTTTTTATTTTATCGTTATCTGTTATGTGTGAGTATTTAAATTAATGAAGGCGATGGGTGAGTAGGTGTGATGCGAGGTGGAAAATGGCTGTAAGGTGTTTATTTACAGGGCCGTATAGTTACTAAGTGATGAATGTTACACACTTCAATAATAATCAGGAATTAGCAAGGAGTTTTAATGGTTGACATCTAATTTAGCGCAATAAATTAGTCTGTCAGTTACCGTGGAAAAGCATAAAGTATTATTCATCTATGTTTTTATAATGATAGCATTGTATTATTTGCTATTACGTTTACCCTTGTTTCCTGAGGTGATAGGGGAGGTTCCTGTTAAGAAAATATTAAAAGGTATTATTGGGCTGCTATTTGGGATAGGAGCCTTTTTTATTTACTTCAAAAAATCTAAGAATGACAGTTGAAGATCTTTCAAGGCTGCAATTCGCCTTCACCGCTATGTTTCACTATATTTTCCCGCCTTTTAGCATAGGTATGGGATTATTACTGGTGATTTTCGAGTCTATGTATTACTTCACACGCAAAAAAGTGTACGAGGTTATCACCCGATTTTGGATTAAGGTGTTTGCAGCTAATTTTTCTGTAGGGGTGGCAACAGGTATTGTTTTGGAGTTTGAGTTTGGAACTAACTGGGCCACTTATTCCCGGTTTGTGGGAGATGTTTTTGGTTCTCCGCTGGCAGCTGAAGGTATATTTGCCTTCTTTTTAGAGTCTGGGTTTCTGGCAGTGCTGTTATTTGGGTGGAATAAGGTGAAGCCAGGCTTTCATTTATTTGCTACCGCTATGGTAGCTCTTGGCTCTGTTCTCTCTGGCTTCTGGATTATAGTGGCTAACTCTTGGCAACAAACGCCAGTGGCCTATGAACTGGTGCAGGATTCTAATGGTTTTATGAGGGCGGTGATCACAGATTTTTGGCAGATGGTGTTTAATCCTTCTTCTATGTCTCGGTTTAGTCATGCTATAGTAGGTGCTTATGTGCAAGGAGCATTTTTAGTATTAAGCGTATCCGCTTACTTCCTTCTAAAGGAAAAGCATCTGGAATTTGCCAAGCGTTCTTTTGTGATAGCGCTTGTAGTGGCTTCTATTGCTTCATTACTTCAGCCGCTTATTGGTCATGAAAGTGCTCATGTAGCTTATGAACATCAGCCTGCTAAAATGGCTGCTTTTGAAGGACTTTATGAAACTCAAAAAAATGCACCTATGTACCTCTTTGGTTATGTAGATGAAGAGACAGAAACAACTAAAGGAATAGCAGTGCCCGGAGCGCTAAGTTTTCTTTTAGATTGGGATACTGATTATGAGGTAAAAGGTTTGGATCAGTTTCCTAAAGAAGAGCACCCTCCGGTGAATAGTGTGTTTCAAAGTTATCACCTCATGGTGGCTTTGGGTATGTTTTTTATTGGCATAACCCTTTTAGCGTTGTTTTTATGGTGGAGAAAAAAGCTGTTTGATCAAAGGTGGTTGTTGAAAATATTTGTGGCTGCTGTAGTGCTGCCTGTAATTGCTAACCAAGCAGGGTGGTACTCTGCAGAACGAGGCAGGCAGCCCTGGTTGGTGTATGGCCTGTTAAAAACTGAAGATGGTATTTCAAAAGCTGTTTCTGCTCCTGAAGTGTATACATCTCTCATTTTATTTGGGCTGGTGTATATGCTGTTACTTTTCTCCTGGTTGTATGTGCTCAATAAAGAGATAAAACATGGGCCGGAATCACACTCAGAGATGGAAACGGATTATAGAGAGAGACACGAACAATTTGATTCATTTAATAAAAGCCTTAAATAGATATGGATTATCAGGTTATTTGGTTCATTATAGTAGGATTTTTGCTTACCGGTTATGCTATTTTAGATGGTTTTGATTTGGGAGTGGGTGCATTACACCTTTTTTCTAGAGGCGATCATGATAGGCGTATTTTGCTGAACTCTATAGGTCCTGTGTGGGATGGTAACGAAGTGTGGTTAGTTACGGCAGGAGGGGCGCTTTTTGCCGCCTTTCCGCATGTTTATGCTACAGCTTTTTCAGGTTTTTATTTACCTTTTATGATCTTGCTTTTTGCGCTTATTTTCAGAGCTGTATCTATAGAGTTTAGGAGTAAAGAGGATATGCGTGGCTGGCGTAAATTTTGGGATGTAGCCTTTTCTGTAGGCTCTATTTTAGCCGCCATTTTATTTGGAGTGGCCATTGGTAATGTAATCATGGGCTTTCAAATAGGTAGTGACATGGAGTTTCAGGGGTCATTTCTTGATTTGATAAGTCCTTACACTTTGCTTACCGGTGTTTTTAATCTGATCATGTTTAGCATGCATGGAGCTATTTACCTTAATTTAAAAACAGAAGGAGAGCTAAAGGAGCGTGTAAGAAGGTGGGCCTTTAAAGCATACTACATTTTTGTGCCATTATATGCCGTCACCACTTTTTTTACTATGTTCAAAAGGCCTGAGATGCTGGCTAACTTTTCTTTTGGTTTTATAGAACCTATAGATCAGCATCATCCTTTAATAGAGCAAAATCATATAGTAGTTTCTGTAGTTGCCTGGATAGTGGTGGTATTGAATTTTCTGGCTATTTTAAATATCCATAGGTCGTTAGTGAAAGATAAGCCTTTGCAGGGGTTTATTTCGTCGGCACTGATGATGATGGCCATTATACTGTTTTTTGCTCTGGGCTTATTTCCTAATATGATGGTATCTAACCTTTCACCAGATTATAATCTGGATATTTATAATTCTGCCTCATCAGAATATACATTGAGAACCATGTTTATTTTAGCATGTATAGGTTTGCCGTTTGTATTAGGCTATACTTCTATCATTTATTGGACATACCGTGGTGTAACTAAAATCAATGAAAGCAGCTATTAAAAGCATGTGTGATTTTGGTTACTAAACTTTGTCTGTGACCATATTACCTTTGAGAAGATTAATTTAGATATGGAAATATTCTTAGGGTATATGGCGGCAGTGTTAATAGGTCTCAGTCTTGGTTTAACCGGAGGCGGAGGCTCTATTTTAACCGTGCCAATGTTAGTTTACATATTAGGCGTAAACCCCACATTGGCTACTGGTTATTCTCTTTTTGTGGTAGGTGTTACCGCCGGAGTAGGAGCAATAAGTGCTATTAGAAAAAAGGTGCTTGAATATAAACCTGCAATATTGTTTGCCGTGCCTTCCATCATTGCCGTGTTTTTTACTCGTAAATTTTTAATTCCTGCTATTCCTCATGAGCTAGGGCAAGTGTTTCATATAGCAATTAGTAAAGACCTAGCCATAATGGTGTTGTTTGCTATATTAATGATAGCCGCCTCTATATCCATGATCCGATCAGCCAAGAGTTATGATGTGCCTTCGGCTAGAGCTACTAAACCTTTGGTGCTCATGATTGTGGGTGCGGTAGTAGGTTTTGTAGCAGGCTTAGTGGGAGCAGGAGGAGGCTTTTTGATTATTCCTGCCTTAGTGTTGCTCGCCGGCATGCCTATGAAGCCTGCAGTAGGCACTTCATTACTTATCATCTCTAGCCAGTCTCTTATAGGTTTTATAGGAGATGCTACAGAGCAAAGCATAGACTGGCTTTTTCTTATTGAGTTCTCATTACTGGCTATCGTAGGCATATTTATAGGCATGTATTGGTCTCGAAAAATTGCTGCTCATCACCTCAAATCTATTTTTGGATGGTTTGTGCTGGTGATGGGCGTGTATATATTAATAAGTGAATTACTCTTTTAAGCTAATATTTATTTTATGATTGAAATGTTAAGAGCGCCATGGCCATGGTATGTGGTTGGCCCTTTAATAGCTGTAGTGATGTACCTGATGATTTACTCAGGGAAGGCATTTGGAATATCATCTACCTTTAGAACAATGTGTAGTATAGGAGGCGGAGGTAAATACGCTGATTTTTTTAGGTTTAACTGGAGGGGGCAGGTATGGAATCTGGTTTTTGTGGCAGGTACTTTTCTCGGAGGTGTGGTTTCTGTATTATGGCTTCAGAGTGAAGAACCTATGCAACTCAATGAGAAGGTGGTGCAGGAGCTGGAGGTGATGGGTATTAACAGCCCGGGTAAGGAGCTGGCGCCTGGCGAGATATTCGCTTGGGATCAACTGATGTCTTTAGAAGGTATTCTATTTATGGTACTGGGAGGGTTTTTAGTGGGGTTTGGGGCCAGGTATGCGGGAGGCTGTACTTCAGGGCATGCTATTTCAGGCCTTAGTAACCTGCAGCTGCCTTCTTTAATTGCAGTGATAGGCTTTTTTATAGGAGGCCTTGTTAGTACATATTTTCTCATTCCTTATTTTCTTGATTTATAATGAAGTATTTAAAATATCTTTTTCTCGGGTTAGTCTTTGGGGTATTATTAACCAAAGCACAGGTGATTTCGTGGTATCGTATTTATGAAATGTTCAAGTTCGGGTCTTTTCATATGTACGGAGTTATAGGTTCAGCCGTGGTTACAGGTATTATTATGCTGGCTTTGGTAAAAAGGTTTAAAGGTAAAGATATGAATGGTGAAGTGATTAATGTACCACCTAAGGATAAAGGGTGGAAGCGTTACCTTTTCGGAGGGATAGTTTTTGGTTTAGGCTGGGCACTTACAGGAGCTTGCCCTGGGCCTATGTATATATTGATAGGGAATGGACTTACGGTTTTTATAGTAGTAATGCTAAGTGCTATTCTGGGCACGTTTGTCTATGGTATTTTAAGAGATAAGCTGCCTCACTAAAACGGCAGATGAAGAGGTGGAGGGGTAGGTGTTAATTACTTCTAGAAGTCTGGCTCTCCACAATCTCAATATTAATAATATTGTTTTTTTCGAGTTGAGTGAGGAATTTGTCGACACTTTTGTATTTCTCTTTATACCATCCCTTTTGTCTGAAGTGCTTGCGCAAAGATCTATCATGAAACACCAGACCATAACGAGCGTAGATTTCGTTTTTTAATAGGGTGAGCTCATTGAAAGATAGTTTTTCTAGCTCCCTTGTGGTGAGTATTTGGGTGGAGCCTTCGATGTAATCACCACTATAATACCTTTTTAGGGATCCATATCTATAGCCTAACTCATAATGCCCCGGCTCTATAACTTCGCTCCAAGGAGAGTCAATCTTTAAGGTTCGTATCATCTGATTATTCTGGCTGTAAATCATGAATGCACCATTGGTTTGGCTGGAGAAAAATCGATTGTCAATAATCTGGACACTGTCCAGATTTCTAAATTCGTAATACCAGTCGTTGGTTGTTAAAGACCAGGTTTTCGATCTTATCTGAGCGTAGCTTCCCTCTGTGGTGATCACTATAACCAGACTAGACTCCAGTTCTGAATCTCCAAAATGATAGGTGCCCTGATATTCCAGGTCAATATGAGGTGTCCAGGGACTAAGCTGGCTTTCATCAATATCTTTAAAGCCTATTTGTTGGCAGTAGCTTGTCCCAGTTAGTGAAAGTGTTGAAATTATTATTGCGAATAGAACTTTCATCTAGAGTAATTTCTACGAAACTAATTAATTTATTGCTAATCTGCTACGATTACAATCGTTTGTTATTAACATATAAAAAGTTTAAAGGATTCATAATTTACTTGTTTTGTTAAGTTATTGTAAACTTTCCAATATAAACAAACTTAGAACTTTAGGTTTTGAAAGGATATGGTCTTTTATACTCTTAGTGGATAAGTTAATAAGACTATCAATAAAAAAAGGCAGCTGTTAAGGCTGCCTTTAATTGCTGTAGAGGGAGGATTCGAACCTCCACGGAGCGGTTAGTGCTTTAAGTGTTATTGGATACCTGAAAGAATTTATCCCGTGACCTCCACCCCCGAGACCGGAGGGCATGTCTGCCAGTTTCATCACCCTACAGTGTAGATCAAGTCGTTAATTGATATTTCAAAGTTAACTAAATAGCTTTTATTGTCAAATAATTTTAATAAATGGAGTTTATTATTACGTTATTTTTAATGTAATTACTTTTTAATTGAAATAAATATAATTATAGCTTTGTTGCTGTAGGGAGTATTGAGATATTTTTAATAGAATTATTGTCGCCTTTGATCGTAGCGAGCTTACGTCCGGTTTAGCACTCCAAGTTGAGCGAGGTTTTCAATGAGTACTTAATTACTAGTAGCACTTTACACATTTAACTGGCGCTTTGAAATTTGCTTAGGGGAGGATCCGTAATGTTTTTTAAAGGAAGTAATAAAGTGAGATAAGCTTTTATACCCCAGCATAGAAGCTATTTCATTGGTTTTGTGTTCCTTAAGAAGGTGAAGTGCTTCTTTCATCTTTAAATCGATGATAAAGCTTCTGATGGTAGTGCCATACACATTTTTGAAGTTTTGCTTGAGTTGTAATTCGTTTAAGAGCACATGTCTGGAGATTTCTTTAATAGTAGGCGTTTTTCTGAAGTTGGTTTCAAGGTAATAATGTGCTTTTTTTATTTTATCAAGTACTTCCGGATTTAGTTCACTGTAGGCCAGTTGGTTTTCCTGCTCATAGCAATAGAGTGTAAGTAGAAATTCTCTGATTTTTAACTCTAGAAAATCCAGCCGTTCTTCTATTTTCCATGCCTTGCTTACCATGTCTAAAAGAATTTGATGCAGAGGGAATATCACCTTGAAATTGACTTCGCCTTCAGGTTTATGCCGGCTGGTAATGGCTTTGAAAAAACGGCTTTTTTTAGGCCACTTTTCATGAGCAAATCGCTCTTCCAGATATTTAATAGAAATGACCATGGTGATATAATGCGTTTGATTACTCTTGGGCATGGTAATGCTCAAACGTGAATTCTTACCATATACTAAATTAAGAAAACCAGGGTATGATTCTACCGTGTCTATGGCCGACAAATCTGTAATTAAAGGATTGCTCCCTCGGGTAATACACCCAATTCTTATATACTCGCCTTCTATAGTGAACACATCTTCTATCTCTTGATGATTATAAAAGCTGGTGTTTATAAGGCAAAGCTGGTCACTGTAGGCTAGCTGACTATCGATAGTCAGTCCCTTTTCTTTAAAGTGAAGATTCTTAGTGTATAATTTACCTTTCGTTTTTAGCGAATCCAGATCCACATCAAAAAGGTTCAACTGCTCATTCTTAAGGTAAGATGTTATTCGCATTATATACTTTTTTCGAAAGTTTTATTTCTGATTCCGAATCTATTCTGATCGATCAAGATAATACATTTGCAATGTTATTTGAAATTAGTCTAAATAAAAACACTACTAATATAATAAATTTTTATCCTTGTGAAAACAGTTTTACTCAGTACTCTTCTTGCCGTTTTAAGCATTTTTCCTTCTTTCGCCCAGGAGAAAGCTACTATTAGTGGAGTGGTTAAATCTTCAGAAGGAGAGATAATTCCTGATGCTTACCTATTTATAGACAAGACTAATTTTAATGCTATAAGCGATGCTAAAGGTAATTATGAGCTGAAAGTGCCGGCAGGCAAGTACCTCTTGGTATGTACTGTTTTAGGTTTTGAAAGAGAGGTTGCTCAAGTAGATGTGGAGGCAGGAACTACTTTAATTTATGACTTTACCCTTACGGAGAAAGACCAGGTTTTAGATGAGGTGGAAATCACCGGCAAGTCTATTATTCAGGAGGTGAAGGAATCTCCGTATAATGTGGTGGCCATAGATACCAAAAAGCTGGAAAACAGCTCTAAAGACCTTTCGCAGGCCTTAGAAAGATCTTCTGGGGTGAGAATCAGAAGATCAGGAGGGCAAGGTTCCAGAACGTCTGTAATGCTTAACGGCTTTACCGGTAGGCATGTAAAAATATTTATGGATGGTTTGCCTATGCAGTCTTACGGTTCGGCTTTTCAAATCAATAACATACCCGTAAACCTGGCAGAGAGAATAGAAGTGTATAAAGGTGTAGTGCCTATTGAACTTGGAGCTGATGCGCTGGGGGGAGCTATTAATATTATTACTAAGAAATCTGCTAATACCTATTTGGATGCTTCTTATTCTTATGGTTCTTTCAATACCCATAAGACTAATATAAACTTTGGTTCCACCTCTAAATCTGGCTTTACTTTTAATGTAAATGCTTTTCAGAACTACTCAGATAATAATTATGATGTAAAAACCCAGCTGCTGGAGTTTACCGAAAATGCTGATGGCTCATATTCTAGTAGGTATTCTAATGAGGAGCAGTGGTTTGAAAGGTTTCATGATACCTATCATAATGAGACGGTAATTGCTAAGGTTGGTTTTGTGAAGAAGCCCTGGGCCGATAGGTTTTTAATAGGAGCCACCTTGGCTCAGGAAGAATCGGACATACAAAATGCCAATATCATGCAGATAGCCTACGGAGGTAGGGCTACAGAGTCGCATTCAGTAATTCCTTCTCTGGAATATTACAAGAGCGATCTATTTATAAAGAATTTATCCCTTGCCGTATCAGCCAATTATAGCCGAGTAAAACAGACCAATATAGATACTATGGCTCGCCAGTATAACTGGGCTGGAGATTACAGGCCTAAAGGATCAAGAGGAGAGGGTGACTATTCTATGGGTGAGTTCAGAAACAATACAGGCATGTTTACAGCCAATCTAAAATATAAAATAGGAGAGAAGCAACAGATAGTAGTTAACAACCTGTGGAGTACTTTCGAAAGGAAAAATTCTGATCCGGTAGCTAATGACCAAAATAGTTCTGATGCTGATTTTATGAAAAGGTCTAACACTAAAAATGTGCTGGGTATTTCCTACGATTATCAACTTACTGACAAATGGAATGCCTCGCTCTTCGGGAAAAATTATCATGTAGTAACTACCGGTCCCATGGATACTACAACCGTAGGCAACACACCTTACTATCAGCAGCAGAACAGAAGGTATTCTGTAAATGGTTTTGGCCTAGTTACTAATTACCGTTTGAAAAATGATTTGTTACTAAAAATGTCTTTTGAAAGATCTGTTCGTCTGCCTACTTCTACCGAGCTTTTTGGAGATGAAGTATTGGAAACCGGTACCACTGATCTGGAAGCAGAAAACAGCCGAAATGTTAATTTTAATGTCACTTATGCACCTTCTTGGGGAGTGGCTCAAAAGCAGTCACTATACATAGATGCAGGCTTTATTTATAGAGATACAGAAGATTATATCAGAAGAGATGTAAGTCAGAGTAATGGTTTGGCATCATATGTAAATCATGGTAAGGTGCAGAATGTAGGCGTAGACCTGGAAGTAAGATATTTCTATAAGAGATCATTTGCTATAGGCGGTACTTTTACTTACCAGAACATGAGAGATAAGGTTGGGAATGATCAGAACGGTCGCCCATCTCTGCACTATAATGATCGCATGAGAAACGTGCCGTACCTATTCGGAAACGGTGAAATGAGCTATATGAAAAATAACCTTTTTGGTAAAGGAGATAAGCTTACCGTAACCTACTTCCTAAATTATGTTCATGCCTTCTACAGAGATTGGCCCAGTTTAGGTAGTAAAAAAATAGAAATTCCAGAACAGCTTTCGCATGACATGAGTGTAAACTACTCTATGAAGCGCGGCAAGTATAATATCACCTTAGAAGCTAACAATTTTACTGATACTATTCTGTATGATAATTATAGCCTGCAAAAGCCGGGCAGAAGCTTCTCTGTAAAGCTCAGGTACTTCTTCTCTAAGAGTAGATCATAAATAACGAAATCAATTAATTAATAAACTATCAATCATAATGACTAACTTTTATAAAAAGCTATTTTCATATGGATTAATGGGGGCTCTATTAATCTCATCATTTGGATGTAGTGATGATGATTCAGATTCTGTTGATCCCGTAGACAGTGATCAGGATTATACTTTTTTCATTTCAGCTTCAAGTGAAGATTCAGAATATATTGTCACCGCAGATGACCTAGAGTCTGGCGAGGTTTCTATAGTAGGTAACGGCACCGAGCTGGCTATGACAGGTTATAGCTGGATTTTTAATGATGATCCTTCTGTAGCTATAGGTCTTGTTTATGCAAAAGGTGACCCAGGGATTGGCCTTGGTTATAACTATAATGACAAACGTGAATTATCTAACATTGGGCAGTTTCAGATATCTTCTCGCTTTACTTCGTATGGCTTTTTTGAAAACTATGCCATCACTTCAGTAGGTGGTCAGACTTTAGTTGATGATGAAGGAAACACTCTAGTAGACGGTGAAGGAAATCCGAGACAAGATGGTTCAGTGTTTAACTTCATAGATGTAAATACTATGAGTATGGAAACTAAGAGCATTCCTACTTTTGATGTCTTTCATGAAGGACAACAAGCTACTTTTTCAGGTATTGTAGATCGTGGTGACGGCACTTTCCTTTCAGGAGCAGTCGTATCTTCACCCAGAGATCCTGATGCTACGGGTGGTAGTAGCACAGGAGAAGTGGTTTACCCTAACGAATGCTGGGTTGCCGCTTTTGATAAAGACCTTAATATTGTTCAAAAATTTCATGATGATAGATTGAGTTATTCTTCAGGGAGATTCAGATCTCAATATTATTCTCAAATAGCAAAAGATGATGACAATAATGTATATGTATTCTCTGGTGCATATGAAGAAACTACTACACACCCTGCAGGAGCATTAAGAATTAACAATGGGGCCAATGATTTTGATGATAATTATTTCTTCAATATAGAAGCACTTACTGATGGATATAAATTCAGAAGAGTATGGCACATTACTGAAGATTACTTCTTTTTAGAGATCTATAATGATGTGGAGCCTACTTCCAGAGGAGCTGCTTCTCAATATGGAATTGTAAAAATGGAAGACCAAACCTTTAACTGGATAGGTGGTGATTTCCCTGCTTATGATCAGATAGATGCTACTGGTTTACCTATGGCGCATGATGGTAAAATGTACTTCCCTGTAACAGTTGATTCAGAGTATCCTGTAGTTTATGTAATTGATCCGGCTACGGCTAAAGCTACAGCTGGTATTACAGTACAAGCTACTGGAGTAAGTTCAGTAGGTATCTTAAGGAAATAATTATGTATTAAGTGAGGTTTACATCTTCACTAAAATAGACGTTAAATGTCTCTTTAGTAGGTGTAAACCTTATCTGCTATTGTTTTAGAAAGAAAAAACATAACCATGAAAATCAATTTTTATACATTTTTCATAGCCATTCTAATGCTGCCTTTTATAGCTGGTGCTCAGGATAAGAACGTTTTTCTTGATCGTAGCTATTGGGCTTCAAAGCCTTCTGTAGAAGAGGTGAAGCAGAAAATAGCTGGAGGTAACGACCCAGCTGAGTTTAATGGAGCTAAGTTTAACGGTATCATGTTCGCTATACTTAACAAGGTGCCTACAGAAACTATTAAGTTTTTATTAACCAAAACTGACAATATTAACGAAGCTACTCATGATGGTAGAAATTACCTGCACTGGGCGGCTATGGGTGGAAACCTTGAAGTAGTAAAATACCTGATAGACAAAGGAGTGAAAACTGATATGCAGGATGATCATGGTTATACCGTGTTGGCTTTTGCTGCCACCACCGGGCAAACTAATCCTGAGATCTATGATCAGCTGCTGGCAAATGGCTCTAAGGTTACAGAAACTAACCATAATGGTGCTACGGCTTTACTGCTGCTGGTGCCTCACCTTTCAGATTTCAACATGGTAGATTATTTCACTTCTAAAGGGTTAGATCTGCATACTAAAGATAAAGATGGAAGTGGTGTTTTCTTTTACACAGCTAAAACAGGAAATACAAAAATGATGGATCTGCTTATAGAAAAGGAAGTAGATTATAAAGGCAAAAATAACGAAGGAGCGAATGCAATGATTGCCGCTAGCCAGGGTGCCAGAAGAGGAACTAATGACCTATCTGTTTTTAAATACCTGGAAGAAAAAGGCGTTCAGCCAAATGTTGCTACTAAAGAGGGAGTTACGCCATTGCATCTAACGGCGGCAAGATCTAAAGATCCCGAAGTGATAAACTATTTCATAAGCAAAGGAGTAGATGTAAATGCTAAAGATGCTCAAGGAAATACTCCGCTAATGAATGCTGCTGCAGGTAATGATTTAGCTATAGTGAAGTTGTTAGTGGAGAAATCAAAAGACATTAATTCAGCTAATAAGGCTGGTGAAACTGCTCTAACTAAAGCTGTAGCAGGTAATTCACCGGAGGTTGTAAAATATTTAATAGATAAGGGTGCTAAAGTAAAAGTGAAAGATGTTGCGGGTAACAATGTAGGCTATTACTTAATCAGCTCTTTTAGAACCAGAGGCGGATTTATGCAAAAAGGAGATCCTATTGCTGAGAAGTATGAAATCCTTAAAAAGAAAGGGTTTAACCCTAAAGCGGAGCAGGCTAATGGTAACACTTTATATCACTTGGCTGTAGAAAAGAACAATCTTTCATTAATCCAAAAAGTAGAAGCTATGGGCGTGGATATTAATAAGGCTAATGATGAAGGCACTACACCTTTACAAATAGCAGCCATGAAAGCTACTGATACTAGTATTTTAAAGTATCTCGTGGAAAATGGCGCAGATAAAAGTGTAGTAACGGACTTTGAGGAGACTGTTCATGATTTAGCTTCAGAAAATGAGATTTTAGCTGAGAATAAGGCAGATATTGAATTTTTAAAATAAACAGAATGAGAAATACAGTAAAGATATTGGTTATGCTATTGTTCACATTAGCATTGGTTAGTTGGTCATCAGTAGCCATTAAAGACTCTTATAAGTGCATGGTTCAGCTGGTAAATTATGAAGGTGAAGCCGCTTATATAGCGGTGTCTTTAATTAACCCTGAAGGCGAGTATGAAGAAACGCTGCATGTAATGGGTAAAGATGAGCGTTGGTACCCTGATCTTACCTCATGGTGGCCTTTTTTTGAAAATAATAAAGAAATAGATGGTACAAGCGGAGCAAGCATAGCCGGAGGAGAAAGAAGAATATTTGTACTGAATATTGATAACGATAAGCTGGATACTGGTTATAAAATACGTTTCGAAACATCAGTAGAAGAACAAAAATATTATGAGCAAGATGCCGAAATACTTTTAACTTCTGAAAATGTAAAAGGCAAATTTGAAGGCAAGGGATATATCCGATACATCAGGATGATTCCAGGTTAATCTTAAAACTCAATATTAATTCCTTTCGCAGATCAATATGATAATTTCTGTATGGAGATATAGCCATCTTATTTTGGCTATATCTTCTTTTGTTTTTATCGCTTTAGCCTCCATAACGGGCATTATTCTATCATTTGAGCCTATCTCAGAGCAAGCTAGTGGCTACAAAATAGCGCATTCTGACGACTTAAGCTTGGGCGAAACAGTAACTACTTTAAAAGCCGACTACCTTGAGGTGCTGGAGCTTAAAGTAGATCACAATGGCTTTGTTTCAGCTTCTGTAATAGATAATGAAGGTGAAATGGGCGATTTTTATATTGATCCTTTTACAGGCGAAAAAATAGGCGATCTTTTGGAGAAATCTCCTTTTTTTGAGTTCACCACTTCGCTTCACAGGTCTCTGTTTCTAAAAAGTACAGGCCGGTTTATTATAGGGCTGACCTCTTTTTTGTTGTTTTTAATAGCCATTACCGGTTTTATTTTGGTGCTCAAAAGGCAGCAAGGCATCAAAAAACTCTTTTCCAGAATTATAAAAGAGAACTTCTTTCAATACTATCATACTTATTTGGGCAGGCTGGCGCTAATTCCCATTACCATTATCACTATTACAGGTACTTATTTATCTATGGAGAAATTCTCTCTATTGCCAGAAGTGGCCAGACCTACCTATGATATTGATTATGAAAATTTAAGTGAAGAGCCCGCATTAAAAGCCAATGAGTTTCCAATATTCAAAAATACATCCCTATCAGAAGTGAGAAGTCTTCAGTTCCCGTTTTCACCAGACGTAGAAGATTATTATACGCTGCAGCTAAAAGATAAGGAAGTGCTGGTAAATCAGTTTACAGGAGAGGTATTAGGAGAGCACGTTTACCCTATGGTTACTGTGCTTTCGGAGCTGAGTCTGTTGTTGCACACAGGTCGTGGTAATGTGTGGTGGGCGATAGTGCTAGGGCTATCTTCTTGCAGTATACTCTTTTTTATATACTCAGGTTTTGCGCTTACTTTTAAGCGTAAGGCTGCCAAAATAAAGAACAATCTTAAGAAAGACGATTGTAAATATATTATCCTCATAGGATCAGAAACAGGTTCTACCATTCCTTTTGCTATGCAGCTCCATCAGCAGCTTTTAGAAAATGGTGAGTCTAGCTACATCACAGAGATGAACCGTTATGAGCGCTTTCCAAGCATGGAAAAACTAGTCATAATCACTTCTACTTATGGCAAGGGCGAGGCCCCGGCTAATGCTACTAAGTTTATGCAGAAATTTGAAGAACAACCACCTGAGCAAGAATTTAGCTATGCTGTGGTGGGCTTTGGATCGCTTGCTTATGAAGATTACTGTCAATATGCTATTGATGTAAATGATATGCTGAGTCAAAATGAATACGCTAGTGAGCTGATGGCTATCCATACAATTAATAACCGGTCTTGGGAGGCATACAGGCAGTGGGCCAGGTTGTTAGGAAATAAAATCTCATTAGCCATAGAGCTGCCCGCTAAAAATCCGGTAGAGCTGAAGCCGAAAAAGGTAAGATCATTCATGGTATTGAGCAAAACCAATGCTGAAGACAGCATTGATGATACTTTTCTTATTGAGTTGGAAAGGAATTCTGGCAAAGTAAAATCAGGAGATCTTATAGGCATTTATCCACCCGATGAGCATGAGCGATTATATTCTATGGCCATTATGGAAGAAGGCCAGATTTTGCTCAGTGTAAAAAGGCATGATTTAGGGGTTTGCTCTAATTATCTTAATCAACTTTCATCAGGAGATACTTTGCAAGGTAGCTTGGTGAAGAACAAAAATTTCCATTTTCCTTCTAAAAGAAAGCCGGTTATAATGATAGGCACAGGAACTGGTATAGCGCCTTTTTTAGGTATGCTGGCTCAGAATAAGAATAAGGTAGAAACTCACCTGTATTGGGGAGCAAGAACACCCCAATCTTATCAGCTATATGCTGAGAATATTCAAAAATGCCTTGATAATAATTCGTTGACCAGGTTTTTGCCTGCTTATTCTAGGGAGGGAGATCGGGTATATGTGCAGGATCTCATAGAGCAGGATACCGAGCTCATAGCTCGGGTGCTAAAAAATAAAGGGGTGATCATGATCTGTGGTTCTATAGCTATGCAAAGAGAAGTGACTAATCGATTGGAGCAAATTAGTATGGGCGAAAACAATAAGCCTTTAAGTTATTATCAAAACAAAAATCAAATAAGAATCGACTGCTATTAGTAATTCGAAGGTGTTATGTTTAATGATGTTATTTGATTTGTGCTGTTTTTAATAAAGTTGAAAGATAGTAAAAACTAAAACGGACGCATTACCACTGCGCTCAAAAACGCCTAAACCGGTTCTCTAGAGGTTAAAAGAAGTTTGCAAAACATGGTGTTTCCGGGGGGAGTGGCGTTTGACTTTGAAAATGACCATTATCGAACCATAAGAGTGAATTCTCTTTTTTGTGTAATTCCTTATTTATCTGATGGTTATGCTTCTGAAAATGAAAAGACCTGTCAGCGAAATACTAACAGGTCTGATTCAGTACCCAGAGCCGGAGTCGAACCGGCACGTCCGAAGACATTGGTGTTTGAGACCAACGCGTCTACCAATTCCGCCATCTGGGCATTTTTTGTAAAAGCTATTCTAGAACGGCTTTCGGAATCGGGATGCAAAGATGTTTAAAGATTTTATATTTCCCAATATTTAAGTGAAAATTACTTAACAAATATTAGTGATGTCTGTTAATAACCAAAGTGAAGGGTGCACTAAGTATAATATCGATTTTACTGGCTTCCATCATTGTCGTTGGAACAGTAGTTATCATGGGTTTTCATTTTAGCCCGGTGGAGCTTGTGCTTATTGGCATTATATCATCCACAATTGGCATTATTCTTTTTATTAAGTTCTTTCCCAGGGAAGATAGTAATCGTCCAGAAAATAGAGAATAATTTATTGCTCAGAGAGTTTGTAATCTTCTGTGAGAGAAAGCTATAGGCTTGTCACTGAAATGAATTTTGGTCTTTGCCCACACACCTTTAAATAAATCCGAATGCCTGTATTTATCTAAAGCACTATCATCTTCCCAATAACTATAGGTAGCAAATACATGAGGTTGGTGGTAGTCTTGTTGTAGTTCCAGATGGCTGCATCCCGGGAAGGATCTTATCTGATCTTTATGTTCATTAAATACAGAAAGAAAAGTGTCTACTGCTTCTGGTTTAAATGTCATTCTTACTATTCTTATCAACATGATTTATTCTTCAAAGTTAATAATGACAGGGCTGTCATATTCCAAGCCTAACAGCTCGGAAGCAATGCCCTGGTTGATGCCTATCTCCAGCAATCCCTGATCATTAAATATTGAGAACACATCTCCTGCATCTACCTGATTCAGGCTATTGTTTACTCTGTTAACAGTTTCTCTGCTAAAATGGATTGTAAACTTTTTATCTTTGCTTAGTATATCAAAAGTGGTCTTGTCTATATTGGTTATTAGGTTACCATAATGGTCAACCCTGATGATGTTACCACTAATCTGGCGTTTGTTAGCCTTCAGGTGTCTGCCTAGCATTCTTTTAATCCTAGAGAGCGGAGTACCGAGGCTCTTCAGTTTGCTGCCACTTGCCAGCTTAGCCGCGGCAGGTGCAAATACTTGCTTGGCGGGGAAGGTAGTGGTAGTATCTTCAAGAGTAAGCTCTACCTGCTCTCGAGGTTCCTGGTCGCTAATAAGTCCAAGTAGGCCATTGTCAGTAGTAATGAAATAATGACCATCTAACTCCGCAGCAATATATTTATCTCCTATCTGGCCAATAGAATTTACAGCAATAATATGAATAGTTCCCTTAGGGAAATCGTGAAATACTGCTTTTGTAACATAGGCTGCATGAGCAATGTCACAGGTACTAATTTTGTGGCTGATGTCTACTATATTGATCCCGGAATTAGCAGATAATATTTTCGCTTTAACGGCTGACACATAGTGATCACTTTCCCCGAAGTCAGACAAAAAGGTGATTATGGCCATATAAGCATAAAGGATTTTAGTAGTGAAGGGTTTAAATTTATTTTTATAACAATTGTTAATAGTAAACTACCCGTTTTGAACGCAAATTGTTATTGCCTATTTTTGTATAAGGCAAAATTAACCAAAAATTAACCATTAAAAATCCGATTTAAAATTAATTAGCATTTGGTAGAAAAAGTCATTACGCTGGAAAACATCTCCCTTATTGATTTCCTGGGAGTGCAAAATAGAAACATATCAGAAGTAGCTTCAGCTTTTCCTAAAAGCAAGATTGTTTCAAGAGGCAATGAGATAAGAATTAAAGGTAGTACTACCGAAATTCTTAAGATCAATGATATCCTCAACTCACTTATAGCACACTATCACAAGTATGGAAAGGTAACAGAAGAAAATGTTCAAAATTACCTTACTAAAGAGGCGGAAGATAAGCTGCCGGATGAGGATGAGGTATTGATATACGGTACCAGAGGTTTTGTTATTAAGCCCAAAACATTAAATCAGCAGAAGCTGGTATATGCGGTGAGAAATAACGACTTGGTATTTGCTTTGGGGCCTGCCGGTACGGGTAAAACATATATATCTGTAGCATTGGCGGTGAAGGCACTGAAAAACAAAGAGGTAAAGAAAATCATCATTACCAGGCCTGCTGTAGAAGCGGGAGAAACACTTGGGTTTTTGCCGGGTGACCTGAAAGAGAAATTAGACCCATATTTGAGGCCTATTTATGATGCCTTGTTTGACATGGTGCCTTCAGAGAAGTTAAAGTATTACATGGAAAATAATGTAATAGAAATAGCTCCTTTGGCATATATGCGTGGTAGAACTTTGAATAATGCCTTTATCTTGTTAGATGAAGCGCAGAATACCACTCCTATGCAAATCAAAATGTTCCTTACTAGAATGGGGCCTAACTCGAAGGTGATCATTACAGGAGATAGCTCTCAGATAGATTTGCCTAAAAAGCAAAAATCTGGGTTGATAGAGTCGGTAAGAATATTGAAAGATGTGAAAGGAATAGGCTTTGTGGAGCTTACCGGTAAAGATGTGGTTAGACACAAAATAGTGAAGAGCATTATTTCGGCATATGATGATTACGAAAAGAAAGAGGAGAATGATAAGAGCTGAACAGACCTCAGACAAGGAAGTGCTTAAGAAGGTATATGATATAAGAAGGGAGGTTTTCATAGATGAACAAAATGTGCCTGAAGAAGAGGAGTATGATCAATATGAAGATAGTAGCTATCACTTTGTAGCATGGGATGATCAGGTGCCTTGCGGAGCCGCCAGATGGAGAGAAACCGCTGATGGTATAAAACTGGAGAGATTTGCTGTAATCAAGTCCCGCCGAGGAAAAGGGGTGGGAAGTGCTTTGGTGAAAGCAGTGCTGGAGCATGTTGCATCATTGCCAGATACAGAAGGTAAAAAACTATATCTCAATGCACAGGTTTCTGCTATGCCACTTTATGCCAAATTTGATTTTAACCCGGAAGGCGAACGGTTTATGGAATGCGATATTGAACATCAAAAAATGGTCAGGTAGCATGAAAGTCATCACATTTCACTTCATAATACATTGCTAAACCTTTCTTAGCTGTATTACATAAGAGGTTGATAAAAGACTACTGCTAGTTTTTTATTAAATTAAGGTATGCTTCAGTGGATACCTTATGCCTTTGTACGAATCGCTATCAGCTTTATAGCGGGTGTGTTGCTGGCTATTTACTATCCATTATTAGATAGAGAAGCTGCGATTATTATAGCTATAGTCTGTTGTGGAGGCTATTTAGTGCTTTTTGTTCTTTTAAGGAAGAAGCTCTTTTACTTTCATTATTGGCTGGCGGTAGCGGGCTTTGTTACCACTTTCTTTTTGGGTTATGCATGTGTATTATGGCATAATCAGGCTCTTGATAATGATCATTTATTGAATGGCTCAGGTGAGATAGATTATTACACCGTTTTTATAAGTAAGCCTCCCGTTGAAAAAGAAAACACATACCAGTATGAGGCGGAGCTGATGCAATATCAGACTTCGGGCAAGTGGTGTTCCGCCAAGGCCAGAATGTACATTTATCTTCGTAAGGATACGCTCTTTGCCTATGGAGATGAGCTTCTCATACACGGACAGCCAAATGAGATAGAACCTCCCAAGAATCCATATGAGTTTGATTATAAGCAATTTCTAAGCTATAAGAATATTTATCATCAGAGCTTTGTTAGGCAAGGCGATTATTTCCTGGTGGGGCATGATGCCAATGCATTTTTCAAACGGTCTTATCAGCTAAGACTATGGGCAGTTCAGCAGCTGGAAAAAAATATTAGAAGTCAGCGAGAATTGGGTATTGTAAAGGCGCTGGTATTGGGGCTAAAAGATGATGTAGATGATGAAGTACAGCAAGCCTATGCTGCTTCCGGTGCTATGCATGTATTGGCGGTGTCAGGGCTGCATGTAGGTATAATATACCTTTTAATTACAGTAGCTCTTGGTAGTCTTAAATATATAAAATATGGTCCCTGGCTGCTAGCATTTATTTCTCTGCTACTACTTTGGGCTTACGCTATGCTTACAGGCTTTTCAGCGTCAGTATTACGAGCTACTACCATGTTTACAGCTATAATAATTGCACAGGCTACAGGCAGGCAAACCAATATTTATAATACCCTGTCTGTATCGGCTTTTGTATTATTGTTATTTGACCCTTATTTGATCATGTCAGTAGGGTTTCAGCTGTCTTACTTGGCTGTGCTGGGCATTGTGTACGTGCAGCCTAAGCTTTATGGTCTTTATGTTTTTGATAGTAAATTAGCAGATTGGGCTTGGGGAATTACCACGGTTTCACTGGCCGCTCAGTTGGCTACTTTTCCTTTGGGTATTTATTACTTTCATCAGTTTCCCACCTATTTTTTCTTGTCAAATATTATTGTGATACCTGGAGCTCTGATAGTGCTGTGTGGAGGCTTAGGTGTGATTTTTATCGGGGCATGGGAGCTGGGTGCTTATTATTTAGGGTTGCTGGTACAGGGCATTGTTTGGTTGATTAACACCTCCCTGTTTTACCTAAAAGAATTGCCTTTTTCCCAAATTACTGACATCCATTTTTCCGCTGTCGAGACTGTGTTCATTATTGCGGCCATTGTTACTTTTTTATTGCTATTCCAAGTGAAGAAAGTTCGATTAGCTTATTTTTCATTAGTATTGGCCTCACTTTTTAGTGTGGTGAGAGTCTGGGATATGATCGAAAGTGCAGAAAGTAAGGTGGTCTTTTATGATATTCAAGGTCAGAGCGTAATTGATTTTTTTGCTGATCACCATTTGGTAGCTTATGAGCCTGAGGAGGGTGATTCATCCATAGATTTTCATGTGAGTGGCAACCGGCTAAGTAGGCATTTGGACTCAAAAATACTTTGTTTCAATTATTCTGGTTATAGAAAACAGTATGGCCTGGAGTTTATTTTATGGAAAGAGACCCTTTTCGTTATTCTTTCTGATTCCATTCCAGATCAGCTAAAACTTGCCAAGCCTGGGAGGGCAGACGTGTTGGTGATAAGCAAGGGCTTTCAAAAGTCTTTAACTTGGGTGAATGATAATTTTGATTATGATCAACTCATTATTGATAGCGCTGTTAATCATTGGAGGCGTGTAAACCTTGAAAAGGAAGCTCAAAAATTACAAGTAGAATGTAAATCGGTAAACGATGGTGCCGTTATTATAGATATTTAACTAATGAAGAAATATGCAATTTGTAAAATACGAAATTGAAGATAGAATAGGGTATATCACCTTAAATCGTCCTGAAAAAAGGAATGCACTCAGTTATGAAGTGGTCACGGAATTAAAAGAGGCGTTTAGCAGAGCTTCGGAAGATGAGCAAGTGAAGGTGGTAGTGCTTGCGGCTGAGGGGAAAGCCTTCTGTGCAGGGGCAGATTTAGCTTATATTCAGCAGCTGCAGAGCAATACCTTTGAAGAAAACCTAGAGGATTCCAATCACCTTAAAGAACTCTTTTATCAGATATATACACTAAATAAGGTGGTTATAGCGCAGGTGCAGGGACATGCCATTGCTGGTGGCTGTGGCTTGGCTACAGTTTGTGATTTTGTATTTTCTGTCCCTGAAGCCAAATTCGGATATACTGAAGTGAGAATTGGCTTTATTCCCGCAATAGTTAAGGTGTTTTTACTTAGAAAAATTGGGGAGATGAAGAGTAAAGAGCTGCTTTTAACAGGTGAATTGATTACTGCTTCTGATGCAAGTAATTGTGGATTAATTAATAAAATTGTCAATGTGACGCAATTGAAAGAAGAAGTGAAGGTTTTCGCAGAAATGCTAATCAAGAATAACAGTGGTCAGTCAATGGAATTCACTAAGAAGATGATTGCAAAGGTGCCTGAAATGTCATTGGAAGAGGGTTTGGACTATGCCGCTAGAAAAAATGCAGAGGCGAGAGCTACTGATGATTGTAGAAAGGGAATCAATTCATTTCTTAATAAGGTATCGGTTAATTGGTGAATTTATATGAATTTTCTGGGATCGTTTTCGGCTTGTTAATATAGGATTAGTGATGTTTATTTGGTAACATAGTAGCTTACTTTAATACTAATTAACCTATGAAAGTATTCTTGAACCTACGTAAAATTTGTTTGTCAACCTTAATTGTTTTAGTGTGCAGCTCAGGCTATGCACAGTACCGTGGAGATACCTGGAAGCAAGTGCAGTCTTCCGGAGAGGGCACTATTTCTCTTGCCTATGTAGAGACGCCAGGCTTTGTCTATAAAGATCAGTCAGGTCAATTAACGGGCATCTGCATAGATATCATGAATGATTTTGTTGAATATGTGAATAGAACTAAAGGTGTTTCCTTGTCTACTAAGTTTGTGGGAGATGGCTCTAGTTTTAGCGGTATGTTTGAAAAAGTGAAAGCTAGTAATGCAGGTGTTTTTGGCCTTGGTAATATCACCATTACTGATGCCAGAAAGAAAATTTTGAAATTTAGTCCTCCATTTATTACTAATAATGCTATTCTTATTACTCAGCCAGGCGTATCTACCCTTAATGATTTGAGTAATATAGAAAGTACCTTTGCTGGTTTAACTGCTTATGCGGCTAAAGGAACACTTAATGAGCAAAGGCTGTTAGATATTAAGAAAAATTATTTTCCTGCTATGAAAATAGCTTATGTGTCATCTAGCCGTGAAGCTGAAGAAAAAGTTTTGTCAGATCCCAAATCTTTTTCGTACCTTGACTTAGCATTTTATTTGGATGCACTAGCTCAAGGAAAACCTTTAAAAAGGCACCCTGTTGGGGATAAGTCTTCAGAACGATTTGGCTTTATTATGCCAAAGAATAGTGATTGGAGCCCATTAATGGAAGAATTTTTCGCGGCTAACGGAGGCTATACTAATACTGTTTCCTATAAAAAGATTCTCACCAAACATTTAGGAGATACAGGAGTAAAGCTTTTGGCGGCAGTACAATAAAAATTACATTACCTAAACAAAACAAACAATTAAGAGGTAGCTGAAACAACGGCTACCTCTTTTTTTGTGCTAATTAGGGTGGTTGTTTTGTAATCTATATGTATATTTTGCGCCTATGAAACCAACTTTGGAGGTGCTAAAGAAATACTGGGGCTATGATAGCTTCAGGGAGGTGCAGGAAGAAATCGTAGATTCCGTGCTGGCTGGGCATGATACCCTGGCGTTATTGCCTACAGGAGGAGGGAAGTCTGTGTGCTTTCAGGTGCCAGCCATGCTGAAAGAAGGTGTATGCATAGTAATAACACCACTCATCGCTCTTATGAAAGATCAGGTAGAGCAGCTCAAAAAAAGAGGGATTAAGGCTGAAGCCATTTATTCAGGCATGGGTAAAAGAGAAATTGATATTAAGCTGGATAACTGTGTTTATGGAGCTGTTAAATTTTTATACCTCTCGCCAGAGCGGTTGCAAACAGATCTTTTTCAGGAGAGAGTGCAAAAAATGAAGGTTGGGCTGTTGGCAGTGGATGAGTCGCATTGTATCTCTCAATGGGGTTATGATTTTAGGCCTGCCTATCTACATATAGCAGAAATAAGAGAGCTTATACCTCAGGTCAATGTTATTGCACTTACGGCTACTGCTACCCCTGAAGTGAAAGCTGATATTCAGGATAAACTTCAGTTTAAAAATGGTCAAGTATTTCAGAAGAGCTTTTCAAGAAGTAACTTATCTTATTCTGTAAGAGAGGTAGAGGATAAAGAAAGAAAACTGCTAGAGGTGCTTAGAAATGTGAAAGGCACAGCTATAGTATATGCCAGAAGCAGAAAGGGAACCAAAGAAATAGCTCAGTTTTTGTATAAAAACGGCATATCAGCAGATTTTTATAATGCAGGCCTCACGCACGAAGAACGTGTAAGAAAGCAAGATGAGTGGATTAATGATAAAAGGAGAGTGATGGTAGCTACCAATGCCTTTGGTATGGGTATCGATAAGCCTGATGTGCGCGTAGTGGTACATATGGAGCTACCACAAGATATAGAATCTTACTATCAGGAAGCAGGCAGAGCAGGTAGAGATGAGAAAAAGGCCTATGCTGTAATTATTCATAATCAATCTGATCTAGAGGATCTGGCGCAAAAAATAAGGCAGCAGTACCCATCGGTTGAGTTTATGAAAAAGGTATATCAATGTCTCGCTAATTATTATAAACTGGCTGTAGGCAGCGGATTGGGACAGAGTTTTAACTTTGATATTCAGGAGTTTTCTGATATGTATCAGCTCAATCACATGGAGGTGTACTATGCTTTGAAGAAGCTGGAAGAGGAAGAGCTGATACAGTTTAATGAGAGCTTTTATAATCCTTCATTAATTCACATCGCCGTTGATAACCGTAGCCTTTATGAGTTTCAGATAGCTAATGCTAAATATGATGTCTTTATTAAGGTTCTGTTGAGAATATATGGAGGAGAGCTTTTTAATAATTTCATGAAAATATCTGAAGTGCAAATAGCTAAGCTACTAGGCGTTTCTGATAAGGAAGTAGTGAAAATGCTGCAGAAGCTGGCGGAGTTGGGTATTCTGGATTATGATGAGAGAAAAGATAAGCCACAAGTCTTTTTTAGTACTCCGCGTAAAGATGCTACTAACCTCAAGTTAAACCAAAAGCGTCTTCAGGAGCGTGAAGATAATGCTATAAGCAAGATGAAAGCTATGATCAATTATGTGCAGAACACAGATGAGTGTAGAACACGATTGCTTTTAGAATACTTCGGTGAAATGGATTATGATCAATGCGGTGTGTGCGATGTTTGCGTTGCGAATAAGAATGAGGGAGGAGGAGCTGCGGCAAGACAATATGAGGAGGAGGTGATAAAGATGTTGACCAGTGAACCCCATACGCTGGATGAATTGATCTTTAAAATGCCTCCTGCTAGTAAAGATGTAATATTAGAAATGATAAGAGAAATGATAGATGTAGGTGACTTAATGTACGATGAGCAGAGAAGGTTGCATTTATCGCAATGAAGAATGAAAACAGAAAAATATCAATTATATAAAGAGAGAATCCCTAAGCAGGGTCAGCATATTATTGCTAGTTATGATGATGAGGGCATTATTGTTTATCAGGCTTTCAGGCCTTCAATAGCGGCGTATGCGGTGGAGCACCAGAGGTTTGGTGGCACTGATTATAGTTTTGACAGAATGAGCTGGATAAAACCTAATTTTCTATGGATGATGTATCGGGCAGGTTGGGCTACTAAGGCAGGTCAGGAGAGAATTTTGGCTATTAAGATCAGCCATGGAGGCTTTGAAAATATATTGGAAGAGGCTACTTATTCATCTTTCAATGGAAAGGTTTATGAAAGTCACGAAGCATGGAAAGCTGCATTAGAGCAGACTGAGGTTCGCTTGCAGTGGGATCCTGATCATGGACCAAATGGAGAAAAGCTGGAAAGGCGTGCCATTCAGCTGGGCATGAAGGGCGATATTTTAAAGAAGTTTAATGAAGACTTTATTATAAGTATTGAAGATGTAACTGACTTCGTGGCTAGCCAGCGGGAAAAGATCAATAATCATGATCAGCTGCTTGTGCCGGCAGAGCAGGTATATAAAACATCTGCTCTTTTGGCTCAAAAACTTCAGTTAGATTAGTTGTAGAATCTTCTGAATATAGTATTGATTTCATCTGGGCTGAGATGCTCGGGTTGCTTTTGGCAAGCTAGAGTAACAATTTCATTTACAGCAAAGGGATTAAGTCCCATCTTTAAGCCAAGGTCTTTACAGAAGGAAATTTCTAAGTCATCTATGCTGGCATCTATACACATAAGTATGAGTAGCCTGTGAAAAAGAGGGATGATCTGGTGCTCAGTTTTAGGAAAGGATCTTTTTTCTACACCTAAGGTTTCCAGCTTTACTAGTTCTAGCTGGTCTATGCCCATTCGTTCGGCTACCTTATAAATGTAAACTGATTCGATTTTTTGAATAGCATCATCTGCTTTCGCCATGTTCATTAAATCAAATAAATGGCTGAGTTTTTCTTCTTTTGAAAGTGACATATACAGTTAAAAAATAAGCTATCCTGTTTTGGGTATGCAGGATAGCTTTGTAAATAGTTATCTTAATCTTAAAAATTAATTCTCTAGAGCTTTTACGCCAGGTAGTTCTTTTCCTTCCATATATTCTAGAAGAGCACCACCACCAGTAGATACGTAAGAAACTTTGTCTCCGTAGCCCAGGTTGTTAATAGCAGAAGCTGAATCGCCACCACCAATTAATGAGAAACCACCATTTTCAGTAGCTTGAACCACAGCTTCAGCTATTCCTTCTGTACCTACTGCAAAAGCAGGGAATTCAAATACTCCCATAGGGCCGTTCCAAAGAACAGTTTTAGACTTAGCTACAGTTTCAGCAAAAAGCTTAATGGTATCAGGTCCAATATCTAAACCCTCCCAGTTGTCATCTATTTCGCCAGATTTTACTACTTTTTTGTTAGCGTCGTTGCTGAAATCATCGGCTTCTACTGTGTCTAAAGGTAAAATAAGATTAACGCCTTTGGCCTTAGCTTTTTCTACTAACTCCAGCGATAAATCCATTTTATCTTCTTCCAATAGAGAATTACCAATTTTGCCGCCTTTTGCTTTAGAAAAAGTGTATGACATACCGCCTCCAATTATCAGGTTGTCTACTTTATCAAGAAGTTTTTCTATGATAAGGATTTTATCTGAGATTTTGGCTCCTCCCATAATAGCGGTGAAAGGTCTTTCAGGATTATTTAATACTTTTTCAGCATTTTCTAATTCTGCAGACATTACATATCCACTTACTTTTTCTTCGAAAAACTGAGCTACAATGCTAGTAGAAGCATGCGCACGGTGGGCTGTTCCGAAGGCATCGTTAACGTAGATATCTCCTAATACAGATAGTTTCTTGGCAAATGCTTCATCACCTTTAGTTTCTTCATTATGGAAACGAAGGTTTTCTAATAATAAAATTTCGCCTTCTTTAAGTTCTGCTGCTTTAGATTCTGCTTCAGAACCAACACAGTCAGAAGCAAATTTCACCTCTTTACCGAATCTATCAGAAAGCTCTTTCACTAAGTGTTTCAATGAGAACTTCTCTTCAGGGCCTCCTTTTGGTCTGCCCAAGTGAGACATAAGTATAGCAGAGCCACCGTCATCAAGTATTTTTTTGATGGTAGGTACCGCTGCTTTTATACGGGTATCATCAGTTATTTCATATTTTTCATTTAGAGGAACGTTGAAGTCCACTCTTATTAAGGCTTTTTTTCCTTTAAAATTAATATCGTCTATTGTTCTCATATAGCTGATTTTTTTGATGCTCTAAATATCTGTAATTATATATTAAACTGCATGGTTGCTGGTCAGTTTTTTAAGGATATATGTCATTTAATGACAATCCGAAAGAATACTTGATTAGAATCAAGGAAAAGCTCAAATGATAAGTGAAAATATGCTGTTTTGTTATTTTACCGCAGCTCTTTTCAGTCTATCGTTAATAGCGAGGCCTAAGCCGTGCTCCGGAGCTTTTTCTGCCAGAATCACTTCAACCTCTGGCCTATCTAGTGCGCGCAAGGCAGCAAAAAGGTGCTGTGCTGCGGTAGTTACCTCACCATCTTTTGCTAAAATGATCGCGTAATCCTCGTTTATGTCAGCTAAAGGCCTACTAAAGGTAATGGCTGCAGTGCTTTTATTTTTAGGATATGCTTGCAGCTCCTCAAAACTGCCAAGGATAATTTTCTTTCCGGGAGAGTAGTGCGAAGCGAGCATTCCAGGTGCCTTAGGGTTAGAGGAGGAATGATCGTTGACATGTACTGGGCCAATTACTTTTTCTATACTTTCTTTGCTGGTTCCTCCTAGTCGATAAATAGTTGGCTGTTCGGCGTCATTAAAACCTACAATGGTAGACTCAATGCCGATCTGGCAGGCTCCACCATTCAGAATATAATCAATTTTATGTCCTAGTTGATCATTTACATGCTCAGCGGTAGTAGGGCTTACGTATCCAAACGGGTTGGCGCTTGGAGCTACCAATGGAAAGCTTAGCTGCCGAAGAAGTTCAAGGGTAAGTTCTTGCTTTGGAATTCTAACAGCTACCGTCTCAAGTCCGGAAGTGACCAAGTCCGGTATGATAGATTTACGTGGCAGCAGCAGCGTTAGAGGGCCTGGCCAGCAGGCGTCGGCCAGTTTTTGTGCGGCTTCCGGTATATGAGTAACCAGCTCTGTAAGGGCTTCTAAAGAATGGGTATGGGCTATCAATGGGTCAAAAGCAGGGCGCTGCTTCACTTCAAAAATATGTGCTACGGCTTTGGGATTAAAAGCATTGCCTGCCAATCCGTATACAGTTTCCGTAGGAATAGCTACTAAAGCTCCACGCTCTAGCAGACTTTGAGCATAATCAATATCTTTTCCTATTTCTGCCATTCACTTGTGAAAATTATATAATAGACAAAGCTATTATATAAACTTTAATTAATGCCCTCATTGCATGAAGTTTAGCCTGTAATAACATCTGTTCAGTTGTACAGGTTTATCAGGCTATTGCTTTTCAATAGTATGAGCCTTTAAAAAATATTTTATCTTTAAGCTAGCAATCAAAACAAAAAACATGAGCTCAAAAACAAGATCAACACTGAAAGTATTGTCAGTAGTTTTATTTGTAATGTGGATATTGATGGCCCAGTCTTACATTATAATACCTATGCTACAGCCTTACTTATTCTGGATAGTGGTATTAAGTTTTATTCTGCTATTTATCGCTGCCAGATAAAGCAATTGTTTTCTCGGCCATTCTCAATACACTTCTTTCTGTGGTGTATTGATGAAGGTCAGAAATCGGCACCCATTGTAAGTCATTAGATTCATGATTGATCTGTAGTGGCTTACTGCTGTCTGCTTCAAATAAGAACCGGATATCATAATGTAAATGTTCTGGATCTTGCTTTCTGGCTGGTATAGTATGGATATCGATGTCAAAAATTTCTGGGCTAACCAGCTTGATGTCCGTGAGTCCTGATTCTTCCAAGGCTTCTTTCATAGCTACCGCTTCCACATCAGGATCTCCATCTGCGTGGCCTCCCAGTTGCAGCCAGCGGTCTAGTTTGGCATGGTGGGTAAGCAAGGTCTTTTCTCTTTTCAGATCAAGAATCCAGGCCGATCCGGTAACATGGCCTATCTGTAATGACCTTTCAAAGCAGTCTATGTTAGCTTGAACGAAGCTTAAAAACAAAGCCCTGAATTTGGCTTCTTCTTCAAATTCAGGGCGATAGGCGTTTAATTTATTAATTAGATCTTGTCGGTGCACTATTCTATAACAATGGTTATTTTATTCATCTTTCCTTCTTCCAATACATCAGTTTGTACGCCTGCGCCAATATTGTTCTTATCACCTTTTTCAGCATTAATGAAATAGGTTTTAGGCTCAAGATCCTTGAATTTTACTTCACCTTTTTTGTCAGTATACTGAACTTCCGTTACCGGGTTGGTCTCAGCCCTGTAATCTTCTTCAGAGCTATACAGCTGTACTGAGGCACCTTCCTCTATGTTACCAAGCTCATTGAGTACTTTTAGTTTAAGTGAAGTTCTTAATACATCGGCAGATGAGAAAGAACAAAGTCCTATGATTACTATAGCAAAGAGTGCGATGTTTATCCTTTTCATATTTTAATTTCTGTTTTTATCTTGCTCAACAAAATTATCGAATTAATGTTATTCCTCCACGTTGTTCTAAAATACCTTTTTCAGGTTCATGCTCACTACGGAATTCCACTTTATAAGCGTATGTTCCTCCAGGCACAGGCCTGCCGGGATCATTGTCATATCCGCCATTCCATCCGTCGTTTTGCATTTCTGATAAGCTGCCAGATTGAAAGATCATTTCTCCCCATCGGTTAAAGATAAATATTTGGAAATCGGTAGGATCTACTAAAAATGGAAATATCTTCCATGACTGATTAGCCGGGTTGCCACTGTTAGGGTTAAAGGCGTTAGGGGCATTGATTCTGCCTTCACAGTCTTCTACTACTTCAATTACGCCTTCTGTAACACAACCTTCTGCATTAGTAGCTTCAAAGTTAATGCGGCCAGTTACTTCAGCGATAAGGCTATCACCTGCAGCGGAAAAACGATAACCATCTACAGTAGAGGCCCCGCTCGCGCCTCCCGGAGCTATTTCTACACCATCTTCGTCATACCATTTCATTGATATAAAGCCACCAGGGAGGTTTTCAAGCATAAGATACTTTCTGGCTAAAGAATTTTCGAAAGGACAAATAGCATATCTGCTTTTATATGGATTTTCATTTGGCTGAGGGAATAACACCGTAACGCTTAGTGTAGTGTCACAAGTATTGATGCCATCTCCAGCTGCGGTGACCTGGTAAGTTCCAGGCTCAGTTATTAATATAATGCTATCGCCTTCTACTGACATAGGAGGAGTAATAATAGGAGTAGAAGTGCTCGCAGTAGAATAAGGTACGCGAGCTACCGTTTCTCCGCAACTTACAAATTCTAAAGGTAAGTTCAGGTTTATAGCAGGTGGTGGAGTACCTGAGACAGATGCTGTGGTGAGACAGCCTCCGGCATCCCTGATTTCTACGTAATATTCACCAGTAGAAAGAGGCTGATAAGGTAGATTAGAACTTTCTGTGCCGGAAGCTACTAGTCTATTAGAGCCTTGAGTAAATATTTGCCAACTGTACGTGGCGGGTGCGGCTGAGACAGGATTAAAAGTGAAGCCATTGATTACTCCCTGATTATTACTACAGCCTGTATTGATGTTAAGGTCATCAGGAGTGTACCCTGTAGGGTCGTTGAGTCTAATGGTTCTGGTATCGCTACATCCGGTTAAAGTATTGGTAGTGGTAACGGTGTAGAATCCAGCTGAAAGATTTTCAATAACCATGGTGTTAGAGGTAACTTCTGTAGCAGGATAAGACACAGGGCCATTTACTGTATAGCTTAATGGATTGGTAGCCGCGTTAAAGCTAGGGAAGTTAGCCAGTACGCTACCATCAGCAAGCCCACACAAAGATGGTTGATTTTGTACAGCTAAGGTAAACGAAGGCAGAGGATTAATAATGAAGTTTTGAGGAGTCATATTCACTTCATTATTATCACAGTCATTAGTGATAGTGGTGCTTACTTCATAGATGCCTGGTGCAGGAGGAGTAAATGAAAATTCCGTAGTGCTTTGGTTTAATTCTACAGGGCCTCTTAATTTGTTACCTTCGTCATCAAAAATATTAACCAGATAATGTTCTAGGTAAAGAGGGTTGCTCACGCTGATTACAACTGATTCTCCAAAACAACCGCCTGTTACAGAAATGCTAGCTCCCGGGCTAGGAGAGCTAATGTTTTGTATGAAGTTAGGCATACCTTGTTCGCTTGATGTACCGGCAGAGAGGCCAAAATCTTCAATGTTAATTTCTTGATCCCAATCTATGTTAGGATTGGTAATTCTGGATATCACTTGCTGGCCTTGCACCGCTACATATAACATTCCGTCAGGGCCTACCTGAAGCGCCCCTAGCGTAGTGGCTGCGTCATCAATGTCATGCCTTACTGAATCACGGATATACTCTATCGGGGTAGTAGTGTTTACTAAGGTCGTAGTATCTACTTTCCATCTGAAGATGTGACTAGGACTGCCTTGTACTGTGGCAAAAAGATTTGAACCATCAGGGCTAAAGGAAACGCCATAGACTTGTCCGCTGGCATTTGGAGAAGATGGATTAAGTGCGTCTTTAGGATTGTTAATCTCAAGAAGAATGCGTTCTTCTATTGTCCCTGTGCTGTCAGTGAATTGGAGTAGATCTACAAAATTATTATTATCATCTTCAGAGTAAGCAACGGCAAGTAGTCCGGAGCCACTTAAGGTCATGTAGCCTCTAGACTCTCTTTCAGAGTCATGCACTGGCCCTACATTAGAGATAACAGGGCTGCCGATTCCATCAGCTCCAATGGGGAAGGCTTTAAAGTTATTATTGCCATATTCATGTACTATAACCCAGTTTTCGGTACCAGTAAGCCTTTCGGTTACACGAGTAGCCAGGGTAGTTATCATTTCTCCATTGGCATTATATACCATAGCTCCCAGGGTGCTATTACTTTCATCTTTTCGATCGTATACGGCATATTGAAGATCATAAGTACCGTCTCCGTACACTTCTTGAGTAGTGAAGATATAAAATAGCGTCTCGTCATCAGGGAAAGGTACTATAAGTACAGATTGTGTACTTCCTTGGTCGCCACCCAGCTTGTCAGTAGGAGTGAGTAGGTTGCCTTCCTGGTCATAAACATCTACACCATCAGTATAAAACAGGGGTTCACCATTTCTATCACAGTATATGGTGCAGCCTTCAGGGGTAGTGAGCTGATTGCCGCCATCAAAAACATCAATATCACCAAATGGGATAGGCTCGGCAGTACCGCTGTTAAAGTCTATGCCAGCATGGTTGCCAAAGTACCATACATTGGAGCGCTGCTTTTGTTCCCCATAAGTATTTACCGTAATGCCTGCATGAGTAGAGCAGCCTGAGCCGTCCGTAGCTATTACATAATAATAGCCACTGGAGTCGGGGGTTAAAGTATTGCCAGTATCTCCGTTAGACCAAACTATAGAAGAGGGCGAGCCGCTGATTTGGGCTATTACAGACGCTGATCCGGTGCCATTAGGAGAGTAACTACTGGCAGGATAATCTACAAGGCAAAATGTAGTATCAGACCTTAGTGTTATCTGTATCTCAAAGGTATTGATGGTTATCGGGTGCGTGGCGGATGTAGAGTCACCATTAAGATAGGCGGTAAGAGTTACATCAAATGTATTGGCCTCTTGATAAGTGTGCGTAGGAGCTAATTGAGATGAGCTTCCATCATCACCAAAACTCCAGCTAACACTATCAGCTCTAGGGTCTATAGTAGGGTAGAAGAAGGTTTCTTCATTTTGGCATGTGCCAGAGTAAGTAAAGTCAGCGCTGAATGTTGGGTTGATTTCCGCTAAAAAAGTAGGGAACTGGCGGCCATTGAAATTTGTGTTTTGAAATGCTCTGTCTTCATATAGAACCTGGCTGGCGATGGTGTCCGGCTCATTGATTCTTCCTACGAGAAAATTGCCAGATGCATTTTCATATATGTGATAAATAGCGCTGTCAGGGGCTATTTGAAGTCCGTAACTGGTGGTAAGTGTGTTGGATGTGTTTACTAATTCTGTCGTAGGGGTTGGGGTTGCGCTGAGGTCTACTTGTACTAGTTCCTCGTTGCCACCAAAATTACCTGATACATATAGAAATTGGCCGTTGTTAGACCATTCTGTGTCATAAGTTCCATTGAATCCGCTTATAGTAGCACCTGCAGTAAGTGCTCCGGTAGCTCTGTCAATATTAATAATCTGAACTTCAGTAGCAGGTGATGCCACAGCAATAGAATTGGTGGCCTGGTTGAAAGATAAGTTACCAGCTGAAATGGCAGATCCAATGTTATAACCTGTGGCAGGTTGAAGCCCGGCACTTGTTATTTCTGATACATTATAAGTATCAGACCCAGCTACCTGAGTAATAAGCCAGAATGCATCTTTAGTGTCGTTCGGGATTATGATCATTCCTTGCGAAAGGTTGGTTAGCCCTGCCGGAGAAAAAGAAGTGGTGACTTCTCCTTTTGGAGGCTCCGGGAAAAGAGCATTACCTGTTGCATTCATGTCTACTGTGGTTGCTATTAAGTTGCCAGCAGGGTCTTGTGTGAAGATGTAATATTGTCCTGCGTTTCCAGGAACGGCGCAGGTGGCTATACCCTGGCTAAGGGCTGTTCCGGAAGCTATAGAGCCATTGAACATTACCGTGCCTGTAGGTTCGTAAACAGTAAGACCATCAGTATAGAAAAGTACAGAGCCTGTTACGGGGTCAGTGGCTACGGCTGACATTCCTAAGCCTAAAGGTTGTACGCTGGAAAGACGTTCGGGAGTGAAATTAGGTCTTGTGAAACGAAAACTATTGTTATTGTTGCCAAAATACCAATTAAGCTCTGAGTAACTTTGAGAGAATGCATTAAAGCTACTACTGATTAATAAAAATAAAAAAAGACAAACACTGCGAATAGGAGAGTGCAACATTCCTGGTGTATTTAGTTTAACTGTTAACTTCAAAAAGTGAATCCTAATTGCGTATAATAAGGGAAAAATATTATAATACACAATACTAATTTATACAAATAACGATAAAATGGCGTTATGCTAAGAACTTAACTTTCTTTATTTTTGATTCTTCAATTAATTTAGGATTTATTTATTACTTTACTGCTTAAAGCAATCATAGGTAGATATTACATGCGCAGAAATTTACTATTTTTTATCTTGTTGATGCTGTTGGCTCCGCTGGTAGGAAACGCTCAGGACCCTCAGTTTTCTCAATTTTATGCGGCACCGCTTTACTTAAACCCTGCTTTTGCAGGTGCTACCCAGCAGATGAGAGTGGGTATTAATTATAGAAATCAATGGCCAGCCATAGAAGCTAATTTTCAGACTATTTCTGCTTATGTAGATGGTTTTATAGAAAGTAAAAATAGTGGGGTAGGCCTTTTGCTGATGCGAGATACGGAAGGTACAGCAGGTTTGAATTCTACCATGGTGGGGTTGCAATATGCTTATCAGCTATACTTAACAGATTGGCTTACTTTTCGCCCAGGTTTTCAGGCTGCTTTTTATAATAGGAATGTTAATTTCAGTGATCTTACCTTTGGTAGCCAATACGATCCTGATACCGGAGAGTATTTAGGTGGAGATTCAGGAGAAAACTTTGGAGATCTGAGTAAAAACTTTGTGGACCTATCAGCAGGTGGTGTTTTGTATACTAAAAATGCTTGGTTAGGTGTGGCGGCACATCATCTTAATACTCCCAGCCAGTCGTTTGAAGAAGATGCAGATCCTAATGAATTACCTATGAAGTTTTCATTTCATGGTGGGGTTAAAATACCTTTTAAATCTGGAACCATGGGTAGTGGTTTGTATTCCAGACCTCAAGAAAGAAGCTTAACACCTACCTTTCAATATAAAAAGCAAGGAGAGTTTGATCAGTTGGATATGGGGTTGTACCTCACCCTGGAACCTATCATAATAGGAACATGGTATAGAGGGCTGCCTTTTAAATCATTAGAAGGGTTTAATAATAATGAGTCTATTGTACTTTTAGTAGGTTTTACGAAAAAAGGAGGCAATGGAGAATTATTCAATATTGGATACAGTTACGATTATACAATATCTAAATTAGGAGCAGGTAGTGGAGGAGCTCATGAAGTGTCTATTTCATACTCATGGTCTAATCGCGATCCACGAAAACCACCGAAGAATGTGATGCAGATACCGTGTCCTGACTTTTAAAAACAATACAAAATGGCTAAGAAAAATAATTGGAAGAATAGAGATGGCGTAGTGTATAGCACTAGCAATGATTTTGAATACGAGTATGAAGGAGATAATGAAGAGGAAACTATGGAGCCATCACAGCAAAATTTAAAAGTACAACTAGATAAAAAAGCCAGGGCCGGCAAGCAGGTGACGCTAATTACTGGTTTTATTGGCTCTCAAGATGATTTAAAAGACTTAGGAAAATTGCTCAAATCGAAATGTGGAGTAGGGGGATCAGCCAAAGATGGGGAGATTCTTATTCAAGGCGATTTTAGAGATAAAGTGATGGAGATATTAAAATCTGCTGGCTACGGAGCTAAAAAGTCTGGAGGTTGATTGTGATTTGTGGAAAAAGACTTAGGGGCTGTCTCTAAAGTAGCTTTTAAGTTAGAAGAATTGTGGTTCGAAGTCCAATGATAGCTGTGTGAAAGTATAGGTATAATATAAAGATTAGATTATTCAAGTTGACTGTTATTTGAATAGTCTAACTTAAAAGAATAGGAATAGCTTGATGTATACTTTCGAACCAATGATATGTCATATTTTTTGAGCGCTAGGGTGCCAAATGTTAGTTTTCTAGCAGACAGATATTTCAATTGACTCAATGTGACATTACCTTGTCATGTAATTTCTTCGGAAACTGGCTCTTCTAAGTTTTAAAACATTATCCTCTGTAGGAGTTAGGCGTAGTTTGCGTGTTCTTTTTGAAGAATTTTATAAAATGAGAGCTATCATCAAAACCCAGGCACCAGCCTATTTCTGAGATATTCCAATGGGTGTGTTTTAGCATAGCTCGAGCTTCCATGGCTAGCCTATCTGAGATAATTTGAGAAGTGGTTTTTCCTGTACTTTCCTTCAGCACCTTGTTGAGGTGATTGATATGGACGTTGAGCTTATCGGCAAATTCGGCAGGTGATTTTAATTCTATGCGCTGCTGGGTAGATTCTATTGGAAATTGCCTTTCTAATAACTCAAGGAAAAAATTAGTAATTCTTTCTGATGCATTACTCTCCGTAGTGTGAGTAGCTTCGAACTTCGCAGGTCTTAGCTTCATGGCTGTATGTATCAGCTCTGAGGTGAGATTTCTTAAAACATCGTATTTATACTTGTAGTCAGAGGCTATTTCTTTAAACATTTTTTCATAAATAGTGTAAAGACTGGTCATTTCAGAATTAGTGATGGATAAGATAGGATTGCCGCCGGGTTTAAACGGCGGATAATCTTTAATATGCGCATATCCATTGAAGAAATCTTTTGTAAAGACACAAAATGCACCGTGTTTGTCTTCGCTGAGCGGATCCCAATTATAAGGTATTTGAGGGTTAGCAAAGAGCAGCATGTTATCTTCTACTTCCAGAACTTTATCGGCATAATGTACCCTGTTTTTTCCGCTGATCAGGCTGATTTTGTAGTAGTCTTTTCTGCTGTAGGGCATGGGCTTATCTTTGGATACTTCACTAAGCCTGTATATGTTAAAGGGCAGTAATTTTGGTATCGATGAATCTGGTGATAAACCTTGTTTTTTTCGGTAAAACTCTTCAAAAGTCAACGTTTCTTCCATATTTGGTAAAGATAATTGGTTCTATTGAGTAATTAAATATACTTAATAGAACCAAGTTTTTGCTTTAAATATTTTGTCCGCCAGAAACTTCAATACGTTGTGCATTAATCCATTTGGCTTCATCAGTACATAAAAAGGCTACTACAGCGCCAATATCTTCAGGTAAGCCGGCTCTTCCTAGTGCTATCGAAGAGGAAACCATTTTGTTAACAGCTTCATTGTCTCTCACCATGCCGCCGCCAAAGTCTGTTTCTATGGCACCAGGTGCTACTACATTGGAGCGAATGCCTCTGCTACCCAGTTCTTGAGCCTGGTATCTGGAGAGTACTTCAATGGCTGCTTTCATAGAAGCGTAGGCTGAATATCCGGGAGTAGAGAATCTCGCCAGGCCACTGGAGATGTTAATAATGGCTCCACCGTCATTCATAAACGGTAAGGCCTTTTGTGTGAGGAAAAATACGCCTTTAAGGTGGATGTTCATGAGCTGATCAAACTGATCTTGGGAAGTTTCAGCGAAGGAAGCATGTATTCCTATTCCGGCATTGTTAATGAGGAAATCAAAATTAGGTTGGCCTTCCTTTTCCTGTAAATGATCAGTGGCTTTTTTAAGAAATGTATCAAACTGAGAAACATCACTGGTATCTAATTGATAGGCTATTGCTTTTTGACCTAAGGCCTCTATTTTAGCTACCACTTCATTGGCTTTGTCTTCGTTATTATTATAGGTGAGTATTACATTAATACCCTTTTTTGCCAGGTTAATAGACATATCTCTGCCTAAGCCTCGGCTACCTCCTGTTACTAATGCTATTTTTGTCATAGTAATTGTTTTTGTTTTAAATACTGAGACAAAGCTAAGAGTGGAGGCCTTTTAAAGGGTAGTAGAATGCAAAGTAGATATGGTAAAAATCAATCAGTTTTGACTTTATGCTTTGATTTAATTTTATAGGCGCACCTGCGATCTCCTTTTACAATGTGTTCAGATCGTTCTACTTCTACATCAGAGCCAAATACTTTTTTGAAATTGTTGAGCTCAGCACTGCAAAATCCTTGGCATTCTTTAGCTGCGGAGCAAATAGGGCAATGGTTTTCTGCTAAAATATACTCATCGTCTTCTTTATCCCAGGTAGCCATATAGCCTTCTTCTGTTCGCATGTTTACCAAGGCTTCAAGCTTATTTTCTAAAGAGTCATTTTCCTTGATGGCATTGTTGTATTTGGCTGAAAAATCTTTTTCGCGTGCTGCAATTAGCTTTTTTAAGGCTTCATCTCCCAGTTCCTCTTTTATGGTTTGTAATAGTTGAGTGGTCAGATCTGCATGGGTGTCAGGAAATAGAGCGGACCCTTGCGCAGTTATGTCATAGATGGAGGTAGGACGTCCTACGCCTTTTGTTGGTTGCTCAGATTTTACCAAGCCTTGTTCTATCAGCTTTACCAAATGAAGACGCGTGCCTTCATTGGTGATTTTAAGGTGCTTGGCCATCACGGTTGAAGGTTGAGCTCCGTTTAGCTTGAGATAGATTAGAATCTGTCTTTGAGCCTGATTTAAAGGGTAATTGTTTAAACTTAAATATTTTTCCAAGTGATTTCTTGTTTAATTATTCAAATTAAATAATTTTGTCTCATGTAAGCAAAAGCAATAGCAAAAAATGCTTACTAATGTTTAATGAAACAATGTTCAACATAAAATAATTACAATTATGGCTTTCGAATTACCGGCATTACCTTATGCCTACGATGCTTTAGATGCAAATATAGATGCGCAAACAATGGAAATCCACCACTCAAAACACCATGGTGGGTATGTGACTAAATTAAATGCTGCAGTAGAAGGAACTGATGCAGAAGGAAAATCTTTAGAGGATCTTTTGAAAAGCGTGAGTAAATATGGTGCAGGTGTTAGAAATAATGGAGGTGGACATTATAACCACTCATTATTTTGGAGCATTCTTTCTCCGTCACCGGCTACTGCTCCTTCAGGAGACTTAAAAGCGGCCATAGATAAAAAATGGGGTAGCCTTGATGCTTTCAAAGAAGCGTTTGATCAGGCTGCTGCCACCCGATTTGGTTCAGGATGGGCATGGCTTTATGTTACAGCTGATGGTGAAGTAGAAATTACTTCTACTCCTAATCAGGACAATCCTTTAATGGACGTGGCTGAGCAGCAAGGTACTCCTGTTTTGGGGTTAGATGTGTGGGAACATGCTTATTATTTGAAATATCAAAATAAGAGACCTGATTATATCAACGCATTCTGGAATGTGCTAGACTGGAAAGCAGTGGAAGAAAACTACGCTAAGGCTACGGCTTAAGTCGTAAAAATATAATTGTATCAGGAGGGGAGAGATTGATTTTAAGTGTCTCAGTTGATTTGCCAGTCAGTAATCTCCTTTTGATACAATTTTTTTCTGGAAAGCTTTCGCCTACCACAGAAATACGTACCCTATAAGTTAAAACTTTGTATTTTATATTCGGGCTTATTATTAGTAACTAAAACCCCGGCATAATCTTGATGAAATGGAATAAGAGTAGGATAGTAGCTTGTATTATTATACAAGACCTTGTCTTTTTCTATTTGTACTTCCTTCATATCTACTTCTAGTCCTTGACCAATCTTTTTTAGAAAAGCCTCTTTGGTACACCAATACTTTAATAACTCATCATTTTTGTGTTTTGATGACATTATTCTTTTCCACTCTGTTTCAGAAAACTGCCTTTGAAAGGCCTCTATTGATAAAGGCCTCTTTCTTTCTATATCTATACCTATTTCCTCATTGGTAGATGTAGCGCAAATGACATAATCAGAAGAATGCGATATGCTGAAAAATGGCCCATTGGTTAGGTAAGGCTTACCCTTCGAGGAGATTTGAATTTGATTGAGGTTGATGGAGTATTTGAGGGCTTTAGCCGCTTCTAATAATAATAATCGTCCGGCTAGTGTGGCATCAGCACTTTGCTTGCGAATAAAACCTTCTATTCTTCGCTGATCATATGTACAGAGTAAGTGCTTATATTTTGCATATATTTCCTCACTGATAGGAGAGGTGATATAAGTATAATTGATTAGAATCATTGTGTGCTAAGCTGCAAAAAAAGAATGTTTTGCCTTCAAAAATGTATGGTAATGATTCAGGTCAATAAAAAAGGGGTAAAACATTGGCTACCCCTTTTTCAATCATATTTAGTTGGAATTAGATAATATTTTAATCTTCAAGCGTGGTAGTCCGTCTTTTGGTTCTACGTACCCTTGTGCTATTACCGTGTGGTAGCTGCGCATGTTAAGCCTGTAGCTAGTGCTAGATGCTAGTACATCTCCATCAGGATTTACAATTTCAAATACTGTAGGAGCGGAATTGAGCTTTGAAAAACTGCTGACAGCTCTAAAAGGGCTGTAAGTAAATAAATTAGTTTCAGAGTCTTTCACTCGTAAAGCGAGTAGATCAGAGTCTGGTGATAGGTTGATAAACCTTACTGCAGCCTCATCTTCTAAACCTCCGCTAATGGGAGTGTCCTTGGTTAATATTGGACGTACTGTAGTATCTGTGCCTGATAGGAATATGGAATAATAATAATTTTCTTCAAATCTAAAAGATACAGAAGCTAGTGAATCTCCGCTTTTAGATTCAAATTTAAAGTTTCTTTGTCCTACAGGGTAAGAGTGATATTTGGTGTAATCTTCAAATTCAAGTGCCTTTGTAGTTATAGTTTGACTATCTAATTCAATCTCCACTTCCAAATCAGGTACTCCCTGATATATGGCAATTAAGCTTATCGGTGTATACTCTGCAGTAGGATCATCAGAATCAAGGCAGCTCGTTAGTGAAAATGTACCGAATAAAAAGATGGTTAAATAAAATAGTGTTTTAAAGGGTCTTATTGTGTTCATTCTATTGGTTGATTTTAGCGTTTATTTATTAGACACTCTTCTTTGTTACAACGTTGGAAAGGTGTAACTTCTTTTATTCTATTATTATTCACTTTTGAGAGGACTCCCTGGGGATTAGTGTCGTAGATAGAAATAGGCCATTCTTGTTTTTATCTTGCTGATCACTATTTATCTGATCAATTAATCGATTAATTGCTGTTTCTGAGATTTGTTCAATGGGCTGAGCTATGGCTGTGATGGAAGGCTTATTTATTCTGAAAAGGTCATTGTCATCAAAAGATACAACGCCAAGGTCTTCTGGTATTTTCATATTTAATTCAGAAATGGCTTCCAGGCCTGCCACTCCAAGGTAGTTAGCCCCAAAAAGAATAGCATCTATCTCCGGCGCTGTGTTTAATATAGCTTTTAGTTCAGCTACAGAATCTGTATAGTTTTTCTTGAAGGAAACTTCATGTACAAGAGGTTGAAGAGCGTGGTCGTTCATAGCTTCTTCGTAGCCTCTTTTCCTCTCGGTCATTTGAGTTTGATTTGATGAAATAGTGATGAAAGATATTTTTCTAAATCCATTTCTTATCAAATGCTTAGTGCCTTCATATGCACTTTCTGCATTATTTACCATCACGTAGTCGGTCTCAAGGCTGTTTAGGTTTCTGTCTAGGAGTATGAGGTTTGCCTTACTATCTACCAATGGCCTTATGTCTTCTTCTAATTCTGGCGTAGGAGTGATGATGTAGCCATCTACCCCAAGTCTTTGAAACATTTGCAAAAACTCCTTAGACTTTTCTTTATCGTTTTCAGTGCTGCAGTAGATGATTTTGTACCCTGCCTCATAAGCACGGTCTTCTATATTACGAGCTATCTGAGCGAAAAATGGGTTGCTAATATCTTCAACCATCAACCCTAATATTTTAGTCTTACCCGTTCTAAGGCTTTGAGCAAATTGGTTAGGAGTATAGCCTACTTCTTCTACAAATTTAAGTACTTTGTCCACCAGGGGCTGGCTGATGCGTTTCTCTTTAGCCTTGCCATTTAATATAAAAGAAACCGTAGTTTTCGAAATATTGAGGCTGGTAGCAATGTCCTTAATTGAGAATTTCTGCTTTTTCATGTTAGTATTAATGTAATTCAAATATACTATTATTAAAATCAATTTACTTCATTGATTTTAGTTGCCTATTTATTATCTAATTTTTATATTGCTAAATCGATTTTTTAATTAAATTTGAAAGGTAATATTGCTTAAGTGATTATAATTTAATATAAATATATGAATATATCTGATGATGACAGAATTGTTATGACGCTTGATGCGGGAGGAACTAATTTTGTTTTTTCAGCTATACAGCACAAACGTCAGATTATAGGTGACATAATATTGCCTTCTGGTGCTCATGATCTAAATACCTGTTTAAATACCATATTAGAAGGGTTTGAAGCTGTTAAGGCTCAGATACCAATGGCGCCATCAGCGATAAGTTTTGCCTTTCCGGGGCCAGCGGATTATCGCACAGGTATTATCGGTGATTTGGCCAATTTACCGGCTTTTAGAGGGGGAGTAGCTTTGGGGCCTATGTTAGAAGATCACTTTCAAATTCCGGTATTTATTGGTAATGATGGCGATCTTTTTGCCTACGGAGAGGCTATGATGGGGCTTCTGCCTGAAGTGAACAAGAGGTTGGAGAAAGCGGGTATAGACAAAAGATATAACAACCTGCTCGGAATAACTTTAGGCACTGGCTTTGGAGGAGGAATAGTAATTAATAACCAACTCTGTGAGGGAGATAACGCCGCAGGTGGAGAAATTTGGGCCATGCGTAATTTTATGGATACCCGATTAACAGCAGAGGAAGGGGTGAGTATTAGAGCGGTGCAGCGTAGCTATTCGCAGAAGGCCGGAATAGAGAAATTATTAACCCCAAAGGACATTTATGACATAGCCATAGGTAAAGTCGCAGGGAATAGGGACGCGGCATTATATGCCTATGATGAAATGGCCTTGGGCATAGCTGAGTCTTTAGCTAATGCCGCCACACTGCTTGATGGTGTGATAGTAATTGGTGGAGGCATAGCAGGAGCCTATAGTTTAATTGCTTCAAAAATTATCGAACATCTAAACGGAACTATAGAAAACTTTGAGGGTGAAAAATTGCCTCGTTTAGCTTCGAAGGTTTACAATATAGATGATGAAAAAGATATGCAGAACTTTCTTAACCATGATATTAAGGAGGTAGCTGTACCATTTTCTGATAGAAAGGTGTCTTACATAGCAGATAAGCGATTGCCCATGGGTTTATCCAGACTGGGCACTAGCCAAGCCATAGCCTTAGGTGCATATGCCATTGCTTTAAGCAAGATAGATTATGATGAAAAAGTGCTAAAGTAAGTTTACTTATTTTAGCACAAACTCTATATGGTAGCCTTTTTTCTTTAACTCCTGGTATTTTTCTTTATCAAACTGGTAAAAATAAGCGCCTTTCTTCGAGGAGGACTTATCTTTAAAATCTTGCTTTACAAGTAGCTTGGTAGATAGTATTTTTTTTCTAAAATTTCTGTCATCCAATTGCTGATCATAAATGGCTTGGTATAATCTAAGGAGCTGAGGCATGGTAAAGTTTTCAGGCAAAAGCTCAAATCCTAAAGGTGCATTTTTAGCCTGGAAACGTAATTTTTCCTTGCCATTCTCTATCATCTGACAATGATCTAGCACCATTTGAGGTAATTCGTCTATGTCAAACCACTTCGCACCGTGCGCGTTGGCGGTGTCTTTAAAAAGCTGGTCTAATTTGATGAGACTCCAGAAAAGTATGGAAATGACACGTCCACCAGGGTCTCTATCTGCCTTGCCGTAGGTATGTAGCTGTTCCAGAAACACGCCTTCTAAACCTGTAAACTCTTTTAAAACACGCTCTGCAGAGGCATATATATCTTCATTGTAATTCACCAAACCTCCTATCAGAGACCACTGCCCTGAGAATGGATCAACTTTCCTTTTAAATAAAAGAACCTTTAGCTTTTCTTCCTGAACATCATATCCAAATACAAGGCAGTCGATTGCTACCCACATCTGGTCAGCTTTATACATATTAGTAAATTTTGATTATTCTTTAAACTACAATTGTAAACGGATTTTTAGAAATAAACGTATAACATACGTTTAAAATAATTGTATTTAACTCTAAAAATGTTAATATTGAATATATTTGCATTCTAAAGTAAAACTCATGAATACAACCATATTAGAAAAGATAAAATCTACTTATTCGGAGGAGTTTGGTGGTGCTCCAGAAATTATTGTTAGATCTCCGGGAAGGATAAATTTGATAGGAGAGCATACAGATTACAATTTAGGCTTTGTACTGCCCGCTGCTGTAGATAAGAGCATATATATGGCCTTAGGTAAAAGCGGAAGTAAAAAATCCAGATTAGTATCTGTAGATCAAGATGAGGATTTCTCTTTTGATATTAGCCAACCTACTTTTAAGGTAGAACAAAAATGGTATAATTATGTGTTAGGAGCAGCTTGTGAGCTGTTAAGCATAGGAAAAGAGCTTGACGGATTTAATGTAGTATTTAGTGGAGATGTACCACAAGGAGCAGGTATGTCATCATCAGCTGCTTTAGAGTGCGGTACTGCACTTGGTCTTAACGAACTTTTTGGCTTGGGTCTGGAAAAAGAGCAGATAATAAAAGCCTCTCAAAAAGCTGAGCATAATTATGTGGGTGTAATGTGCGGTATTATGGATCAGTTTGCCAGTGTTATGGGTAAAGAAGATCAAGTTATTTTACTTGATTGTAGATCTTTAGAGTATAATTATTTTCCATTGGAGCTTAAGGAATATAGCTTGTTGTTATGCAATAGTCATGTAAGTCATAACCTAGCCAGCTCTGAGTACAATGTGAGAAGAACTCAGTGTGAAGAAGGTGTAGCATTGCTTAAGTCTCATTATCCTCAGGTAGAATCATTAAGAGATGTAACCATGGAAATGTTGCAAACTCACAAAGATGAGTTTGATGCTGTGGTTTATTTAAGATGTAAATATGTAGTGGAAGAAAATGAAAGAGTAGAACGTTTTTGTGATGCTTTAAAAAGACACGACTTTGATGAGGTTTCTTCCATTCTAGCAAGTGCTCAGGATGCCATGAAAAATGAGTATGAGATTACTTGCCCTGAAATTGATTTTATGGCAGATTTTGCTAACTCAAAAGAGGAAGTAAAAGGTGCTAGAATGATGGGAGGAGGTTTCGGAGGTTGTACTATCAATCTGGTGAAGAATGAGTATATCCCTACCTTTAAGGAAGAGTTGGCATCTCAGTATAAAGCTAAATTTGATATTGATCTTGACTTTTATGATGTGAACATCAGTGATGGTACTCATATCATAAAATAGAAATAATTACACATTTTAATTAACCACTTTAGAGCTTAGCATAATTATGCTATCAAACTGAAGTGGTTTTTTTGTGCCTTTAAATATCTACTTTCCCCAAATTGTGGCTAAGCAGTTTGATGTTCAATCTTAGTGATCAGATAATTGATTTTTTCTTCGAAATCCTCCACATTGTCGCAATTAAGGTAACTCAATAGGTTCCTGGATTCATGATCACGAATAATGAAATGATCTTTAAAAAAAAGCAATCTCTTCTCCTGAGTTTTTAGCCTTTTGTAAGCTTCTCTTTGAAGTGTATTCTCTAAAATGTAAATGACTTTATCCGTAACAATGTTTGTTTGCATACAGTTGGATCGAGGAGACTCTTTTTCGTCTTCAAGAAATTTAATTGATTTATATGGACCATACATAGAGCACTTTTTCCTTATCTAATAGCAATTTAGTTATTATTTCAATAAGGTGGGCAGATATTTAGTAGGCAAAAACCCCTAATTAAATAGGGGTTTTTACCTATAAGGTATTTCTTTTATTAATCTATATTGCTGTAATTCAATTGTTTATGTTTTATTGCGCACGAGTGAGACTTTATTAGAAAGTATTTTAATTATTTTAGTTTATATTATTTTTACTCTCTTTATGGGAATTCCATGAAATAAAAATTCTTACTTCTCTTTTTTTACTTATTGTTCCCTTTTTTTACATAGGTGAATTTAAAAACATCTTATGTGCTATAGTGTTTTTCTAATATGAGTCAAAAAGAAAAAGCAAGTCGGGTTGAGGCGTCTTTAGATCATCTCAAATTAAAGCTCAAGGAGAAGTTGAATCTTTTTGATACAGTGATCATATATCCTTTTTTAGGGTATAGTAATAGTATTAGAAGTGTAATATCAGGTAGAATACTAGAGCAGGAAGCTGAGGTGCATACTTCTGGCAATAATGGTAGTACTATTTGGGCAAATATTAAGAAAGTATTCAAGAGATATGAAAGTGATGAAATTCCTTTTGTGCAACTCAGTGCTACCTTGGCGGGTAAGAAGGTAAATGCGTATGCCAATGAGGAGGGATATTTTGAATTTGAGTTTTACCACCAACCCGGAGAGTTAAGTAATGGTTGGCACAAAGTAGCCATCGAAATTGAATCTATTCCTTATGATGTGGAGTGTATTTCATATGCAGAGGGAGAAATTTTAGTATGTGATCAGTCTGCTGATTTTGGGGTTATATCTGATGTTGATGATACTATTATTCAGAGTTTTGCCACAAACCCTGTGAAAAAGCTTTATACACTGCTTACTCAAAATTCGGAAAGCAGAACTCCTTTTGAAGGGGTGGAGGAGCTATATCATTTGCTAGTGAATAAAAACAAAAATCCGCTGTTTTTCGTATCCGGAAGTTCTTTTAACCTTTATGACTTACTTATTAAATTTTGTAAGCACCATAACATACCTAAAGCGCCTTTTTTACTTAGAAATTTGGGTTTAGAAAATGACAAGTGGTTTAAGCAGAATACTGATAAATATAAAAAATCCTACGTAGAAGAGATTTTTCAGATGTACCCAGAATTAGAGTTTATTCTTATTGGAGACAGTGGTCAGAAAGATCCCGAAATTTACACAAGTCTGTGTGAAAAATACCCTAATCAAGTCAAGGCCATTTACATTCGGCATGTTAGAGACGAGGCCCGTCTAAAAGAAATTAGTGCTATGGGGCAGAAGGTATCTGCAGATTTTTTAGTGATGAATCATTCATTCGACGCTATTCAGCACTTGAAAAATAAAGCTTTGGTGTAGCTAGATTCTAAAATAGCCATTGAAAAAATTCTACCAATAATTTTAATATAGCATAACACAAAATTAGAATGATTGCACCGCCAATAATCATCCAGCAGACAATAATGCCTTTACCAGAACCTTGATGTTTGCCTTCCTGATAGTGTTCTTTTAAGAGCTTTACATTTCGATTATTGCATCTGAAAAACACATCAAATACAGTCCCTATTAGAGGAATAGAACCGATGAGAGTGTCTATAGCTACGTTTCCCATCATTTTTACAACTACTTTTTGGCTTGCGCCATGATTAGACATATGCCAAACCAATAGGCTACTGATGAAAAATGTAGCAGCGTCTCCCAGTACTGGGATCAGGCTGAAGATAGGATCTAATCCGAACCTGATCTTGGTGCCTGGAATTGTGAATTTACTATCTAGTAGATTTGAGATTTTTTCAATATGTTCAAAATCATTTTTAGTGCTTGAAGGGTGTGTTATTATTGTTTCCATATCATTAATAATTGGAAAAATAATGCCAAAAATTATTGAGCTTGCTAGCTTTGTAGGCTATACGGGAATTTTCGTTCTTTTAAAGATAAAAATTTCAGTAGTTTAGTTACAGAATATTATAAATAACAATGACAGGATCGAAAGAGAGAACGAGAGAATCAAGGGCTGCTATTGAGCGCTTGTACATAACTATGAGACACTTATTCATTAGAGGTAGTTATAAGCCTTTAGGGGTGTCTGGTAAATCATTGATAGAGGCATTGCTTACCCTTAAGCCCGAAATTTACGGTACGGTAGCTGATCCTAGCAAGGTGGAGTTAGACGGACTTTTATATGTAATAGAGAGACTACCCTTAGGTATAGAAGAGTGTCGATTCATAAAATTAGTAGCTAGGGAAGGTTATGAAGAAGCGGGGCATGTAGCCATGGTACCAGTGAAGAGAAGAAGAAATTGCTACCGGATAGATGAGGACCGTATGTACATAGAGATGACTCGTGGTAGAAGTGATATTTATGATATTCTTACTCACCTCACTTTTCTGTTCATAGAAGGCGAAAAAATTAAAAATCACTGCTTGGATCAAAAAGGGAGAATCATCGACGATTGGTATAGGCTGGAAGAGATTGTGAAGCTCGAAGAAGAAGGAAAGAGTTTTGATGAGAAAAAAGCAGCGGTTTATTTAAGTAACTTCTTGGGTAGAACGATTAAGGAGACGCAGGTGGCCATAGAGAAATTCCGCATAGGAAAAAATAGTAACAGTCTCTATCATTTGGTGTATTGGCTGGGGCAAACTGCCATTAATGAAGCGCTGGAAGCAACAGATAGAGAAATTACTTTTTCATCTAAATTGAGAGAGATAATTGGCCATCACATATATGGTGAGAAATGGGCTCGAAAGATAAAATCATACATTTATGGAAAGGAATTGCATCAGCGGCCTATTCATATCATAAGTGCTAACTTACATAGTTTTCTTAATGCTATATATGGCTCAGTAGCTTTAAAGGGCGAAAAGTTCTCTTCTCTGGAAGAACTGGCTTCTTTAACTAATAAAGAAGAGAATAGTGAAATGCGCAATCAAATTAAAGAGTATGCGCTAGAGCATGGGCTGCATGAAATTCAAGATCAGTCGGGTACCAATTTATCCGTTCAGATTTTTGATTTGGCGCATGTGGATTTTAATAGCTTACCAGAGGAGTTCAAACCTGCTCAGAAATTGGAGCCACCGGTGCTCATAGTTATGGACTATGCCTTTGGAGAGCAAGCTTTTGAGTGTATGGATGAGCTGCTAAAGCCTTATGAGGCGAGTAAGAATATTTTTGATATGAATATTCAATCGGTTTCAATTATGGGTAAAGCAGGAATTCTTACAGGGAATAAGAGTGATATTATGCTACCTACTGCACATGTTTTTGAAGGTACTGCAGACAATTACCCTATTGATAATGACCTTGATCCGGCTGAGTTTAAAGGTAAAATATCTACTTATGAAGGAACTATGATTACCGTTATGGGGACTTCATTGCAAAACAGAGACGTACTCAATCACTTCCTTACTTCCACCTGGAATGCTGTAGGTCTGGAAATGGAAGGGGCTCATTATCAAAAAGCAATTCAATCAGCAGCTAAAATAAGGAAAAGTATCAAAGAAGATATTAAAGTAAGGTATGCTTATTATGCTTCAGATAACCCTCTGGTTACAGGCAGTACGCTGGCATCAGGTAGTCTGGGGCTGGAAGGAGTGAAGCCCACTTATTTGATTACTTCTGCTATACTGAAGAAAATCTTGAACTAGAGCGTATTTAGTTTTTTATGACAAAGATCAATGATGGTATTTGTGAGCTGTTTTACGTTCATTACATTATTAGTCATTGCTCTTTGGTCATAATCTTCAGTGCTTAGCAAGTCTTCACCTTTTGCTATTTGTGTTTCTAAGAGACGGATTTCCAGCATTTTCAAGGTTGGTGAAATTTTGTGATGCGCTGATTTAAGAGCATCTATATCTTTTTGCTTCATAGCTTCAATATACCTGTCTTTAAATTTCATCATCTCCTGTGTAAAGGTTTGTAGTAGCTTAATCATAAGCGGGATATTCTTATCTGCCAGTGCCTCTAGCTTAGCAAGGTTAATAAACTGAGGCTTTGGTTTTGGTTTTGGAGAGGCAGAATTGGTCTTAGATAGCTCTTTATTGAGGTTTTGACTTATTTTTTCAAATAGATCTTTAGGGTTGAACGGCTTAGATACAAAATCATTCATGCCTGCTTCTAGTACATTAGATCTTATATCAGACAGAGCGGATGCAGTAAGTGCTATAATGGGTATCTTATTAAAATCACCACCCATAGCTCTTATTTCTCTACTGGCAGTATATCCATCCATTTCAGGCATTTGCAAATCCATCAAAATAAGGTCATATGTGCCTTCAGAGACTTTTGAGAGTGCTTCAAGTCCGTTTTCAGCCGTGTCTACCTGAATCTCCCACATGTCAAGGAATTTTGTAGCAACCATCTGATTTACTATATTATCTTCTACCAAAAGAATCGATACTCCTTTGAGGCTTTCATTACTAATATCTGAAATGTTAGATTTAGTTTCTTCAACGGCCTTTTTATTACTTTTTTCAAAGGTAAGAGTGAAGAAAAAGTTAGCCCCTTCTCCCAAAATGCTTTCCACGCGAATTTCTCCGCCCATAATATTGATCAGCTTTTTGGTTATAGCAAGGCCCAGGCCGGTACCTCCAAATTTTCGGGTGGTCTCTATTTCGGCTTGGCTAAACTTGTTGAATATCTGTTCATGTTTGTCATTCGCTATACCTATTCCACTATCTTTTACAGAGAACTGTATGGATATAGTATCTTGGGTTTCCTCAGTAACATGGGCAGATATAATGATATGACCCTCGCTGGTGAATTTTAGCGCGTTTCCGGTTAGGTTATTAAGTATTTGACTTAGTCGTGTGGAATCCCCCTTGACGTATTCGGGTACTTTAATGTCTATTCTCGTTTGAATATCTATAGGTTGCTTTTTTGCCCGTAGTACCAAAGATTGTTTTATGCCTTTGATGGTATCTAAAAGGTTAAAATCAATGGCCTCTATATCCACTCTTCCCGCTTCTAGTTTATTAAAATCTAAGATGTCATTAATAAGTGAAAGTAGATTTTCGGCAGAAAATTTTAATGTGTTTAGGTTTTCAAGCTGATGATCTTGAGGCTTTTCTTCTAACAAGATATGGGCAAGCCCAATCACAGCATTAAGAGGTGTGCGTATTTCATGACTCATTACCGATAAAAAATCAGCTTTAGCCTGAGATGCATTTTCAGCTTCTTCTTTGGCCCTTATAAGCTCTTCCTCTTGCTTTTTTTCATGAGTGAAATCCTGAAATACTCCTATCAGCTTGCTCACTTTTTCATTTTGCCATTCTACACTGCCGATAGTTCGTACCCATTTATGGTTTCCTTTTGCAGAAATAATGCCCAGTTTGCATTCCCATCCTTCTCCATTAGTTACAGCATGATTAATTAACTCACTTATTACTGGCTTTGAACTTTCATCATAAAACTGAAACGCGGCCTCCATTGTAGGAACGAAATCCGGCTCCACTTCATGAATTCTTTTTGTAATGTCTGACCAAAAGATGCTCTGTTGTAATAGGTCTACTTCCCAATGCCCAATGTTAGCCATGTTTTGGGTGTCTTTGAGTAGCTGAGACTGTCGCTTAAGCAGCAGTTCATAGTCTCTTTTTTCTATTACATTGCTTAACCAATTACATACTAGCCAAATGAACTCAATTTCCCTTTTGCTGAAAGAACTCGCTTTTGGAGTGGGGGATAACAGATTAAACGAGCCATAGCATTTTCCATTAACCCAAATAGGTACACCGATAAATGTTTTTACGTTGAAGTTGGCTATGCTCTCGCGTTTTTCATAGGTAGAATGGGATGTGTTTTCAATTGAAATAATTTTCTTTTCTTCATATGGAAGAGCACAGTAGGTGTTTTTAAGACCTATCTCTGCGTTTAATTTCACCCCTGAATCACTCGTATAGAAATCTATTATATGGAAATGATCATTTTCAATTTTACAGATAATGCCCACTGGCAGTTCAAAGTAAGTAGAGAGGATTTCAATGGCCTGGTGTATCTGCTCCTGTTCACTTAAGTGTAGTGAAAGGGTCATTTGGTTAAACAGGTCTATATGTGCAATTAATTCATTGAGTTGCGATTCATTGTTGAGAATGATCTCTGTTGAAGCTTTTAAATGATTGATGTTTCTTGCTACCGCTCTTATGGAAGTCACTATTTCATCCTGAAAGGACATATGCACATTTTGACCAACCCATATTTCATCGCCATTTTTAGCGACTAAAATAAATTCGAAGTAAGTATCTGCTTGTTTTTTGTCTCGCTGGTTTTTATAAAAATTGACAAGCTCATCTCTCTGTTCTGGTTTAACTATTTTAAAATAAGGTATCTGCTGAAGCTCTTCTTTAGAGTAACCTGAATATTTTACCAGGCTGGCGTTAGCATATTTAAAACAGCCATGGTTATCCAACTCATAGATCATATCCTCTAGCGATTCAACAATTTCTTCAAAATTTGAAGTAGAGGAGGGTATTTTTGTTCGCTCAGACATTACTGTTAATATATAGAATTGAAGGTTTAGATAGTTAGTTATGTAATATTTAACCTTAAATAAATCAATTAAATAAGTAAATTGACATATATTGACGCTCTATGAAGGCGTTTGCTTTAGGTAGGGCGAAAAAAAAGCTCTCTTTAAGCAAAGAGAGCCTTGTTAAGAGCAAGAAATTCTAATTTTTCAATAATACAGTTCTATAAGTAGTCGTGTTTAGCAAAGGTATGTTAGCATTGTACTTGTCATTAATAAAATTTATGAGTTCATTAGCAATAATGGCATGTCCTCTAGGATTCGGGTGTATTCCGTCAGTGGAAAATAATCCGGAAGGGCTAAAATCCGGGGCAATATTCACACTTTCATAAGTTAATCCTTTTTCTCCGTCAGCTGCTTCCTGAGCTTTATCTGTGAGTGCTAACATTTTAGCCTGTTCCGGAGTAAGCCCAGCTAAGTCAGCAAATAATGGTTGTACATCAAACATATCTACTCCAGGAGTAGCTGTAGCAATACCACTGATCACCGCATTATAAGTAGCCTGTGCAGTGATAACAGCAGTTTGTTCTTCCAGAGAGAGTACATATTTGTCTTCTGCAGCAGAGGAGGTGCCTACGCCAGTGCTAAGCGCATTGGAAGTAGGTAAAGGAATAAGGTCAGTAGCTTCTGTTTGTCTGTAATTAGGAAGGCCAAATGCACTTAGGTCTGTAAGGTATTCATCTACCATTACAAAAGCATTTTGACCTTCAGAGAATTTGATAGTTCTACGATCAGCCTCTTCTTTATCTATTAAATTATTCATCAGAGCTGCTTGTAGGCCATTATTATAGGTTGAGTAACCAGCGTTAAGCTGAGCCGCAGAAGTGGCATCTAACGGTACAGGGTTGTAAGGTACAGCTCTAAAATATGGTACTAATAATACTGGCGGTATATTGAGCACTACTCCCTTAGCTTCTTTTTTTGTCAGCTGACCAAGTACAGTAGAATAGTCAGTAGTAAACTGAGCTTGGCTATAGGTGGTGAGAGGATCATCTCCTGTTCCTCCAGCATTAGCATAATTTAATATTTCATTATTACCTAACCATAAAGTAAAGAAAGTAGGGTCAGAGCTTAGTATGTCGGCAATAAGGGTAGAAGTACCTGGGTTAGAAGCGAAGCGAGCGTAAAAGCCATTGTTAGCTAGGGCAGGCGTGTTTATTTCTGCTATTTTCAAGCCAGGTACGCCAAAATTGTTAAGTTCAGATTTGTCACCGCTATAGGGCGTAATCACATCTCCGGGAGTAGTTGGTACAGGCCCGGGGATGGAGGTGTCCAAAATGTACTTGCCATAGGTGGCCTCAGCCGGATTACTATTGAGGCTTATATTATACCCATTGACAGCGTTAATATCTGGCTGGTTAAATGATGAGGTGAAGCCCGCTTCCACTAATTGCTTTCCAATCAGGTTTGGAAATGCACTATTTTGTCCATCGGTATAAAGTGCAGCATCCATAAGGCCTGCGGTTAGTGAGTTGCCAATAGCTACATAATTGCTGAAATCTGCTTCTCCCTGGGTATAAGGTATTTCTGTAGTGTTGTCCTTTATGCGTTCTTCTATAAGTTCATCTTCTGTGTCGCAGCTAAATATGGCTCCTGAGATGATCATTAGAAAAGTAATATTTTTAAGGTTTTTCATTTTCTAAATATTATTAGTTGAAAAATTGATCAAACGTGAGGCTTAAGTAATAGATAGCACCAATTCTTGGGTTGCCGAATGAGGTGGTATACCTTTCGTTTAAAATGTTTGATCCTCCTAATTTGAGTGTGGATTTTAAGCTAGGTAACTTGTAGCTTACTTGCGCATCTACTGTGCCGAAAGCAGGTATTACTCCTTCTCCAAATGATGATTCCCAGAAGAACGCATCCTGCCATCTGTAATTAATGGAAAACCCCAGATGATCAGTCAGTTTTCGGTTAGAAAACTTCAGGTTATATCTCCATTTTGGAGTATTGAAGAATGAATTGAAGCCTTTTTCTTTCAGATCATCTTCATTGATCAGCTCATTGTAAGCCACATTACCACCCACCTGAAAGCCTTTAGGGAGTGTGTAATCAACACCTACCGCAAATCCGTGGGCGTTAACAGTTTCATCTGAGTTAATATCAAATCCGTACCTCGCCACATCAACAGTACCGTTCACGAGCTCTTGCTTAGATGCTGCAGGACCTGCGTAAAGAGGAGTAGGTCCTGCGTTGTTGTTGCCTGTTGCCGTTTGTATTAAATCTACTTCAGAAATAAAATCAGTGTAACTGCTATAGTAGTAGTAAGCGTCAATCATTAGCTTGTTACTAATTACACTTTTATAGCCAATTTCATAAGTGCTTACTTTTTCTGTTTCGAACTCAAAATCTGTCCATGGCTTAAGGTCGTCAATAGACATTTCGCCATTTCTTACTGCTTGCAGGTCTGTTAAATTGTATACCGCATTGGTTCTGAAATTAAATTGATCAACCAGCGCTTCATTACTACCTACTAACCTTCTGCTTACTACATCTAAATTGATAAACTGATCCTGAGTGGTAGGTATTCGGAAGCCTCTTTGGTAAGACGCCCTGATGTTATGCATTTTGTTTTCGCCCATAGAATATACGGCAGATAGTCTTGGAGAAAATTGTCCTTTGAAGTATTCATTTTTGTCATAACGGATGGAACCAGTTAAATCCAGTTTTTCATCAGCTACAGATTTTTTCACTTCCAGGTAGCCTCCAAACTCATCGATATCGAACTCATCGCCTGTATCTATGTTTTCCAAGGCAAATAGGGTTCCGCCTGAGCTTAGATTATACCTTCTAAAATTCGCTCCTACAATGACCTCTGCAAAATTGATATGTTCTGAAAGGTTATACATACCCTCTACATGATAAAGACTGGTTTCATCTAAAAACTTTGCTCCTCCTTCAGAAATAGGGGTACTTCTTAATTCATCAAATGATGCGTTATATTCAGCAGATCCAACTTCTAAGCGAGAAGTGTTGTCTCTGGCAAATTGATGAGCGGCCTCTACTGACTGGCCACTAGTTCTAGCTCCCACCCAGTTTTGAAAATAGGCAGGTATATATGAATTCGCATTCATAAGAGAAGCCAGGGTATTAGCGGCATAGCTATCACCAGCATCCTCCTGAGTAGTATATGCTCTTATGAAAAAGTTAGATCCTTTGAGTTCTAGTTTTCCTGTCCAGATGGAAAAGTCATCTAGCACAAACCTGTCATTAGCAGTGTAAACAGTGCTACCAAAACCCAGATTGTACTGACCTATAAGCTCTAATTCATCAGTAATTCTGTAGTGTAGTGCAGTACCCATTTTTAAGCTTTCTGTAGTGTTATCTACAAATTCTCTTTCGGAGAAACCAAGGGGAGTGAAATTGCCAGCTTCTCCATTCGGAATAAGAGGTCTGATGGCTGCAATCTGAGCACCAGAGGCTCCACCACCTTCAATAACACCATCGGCAATTTGTCCTAGATTAACTAATGGTTCTCCATAAACATTCACACCGTCATAAGTCCTATTGCTATCCCTATACCCAGGCTGTTTAGGGTCATATTCTGGGCTCGTTTCCACCAGATTACTTTGATCTCTATAGTCAACACCTCTGAAGTCATTCGCTTTGAGATAAGAAGCGGTTACTTTAAAAGCAAATTTGTTGTTAAAAGCTTTTGCATAGCGAATGGAATAGTCAGTATAGGCAGACATGTCATCATCTTCTTCATCTACATGGTTAACACCCACCTTTACTGAGGCACTTAGTCCTTGATATTCGAAAGGACTTTTACTATTCATGAGAATTATACCTTGAATAGCGTTAGGGCCATATAATGCAGATGCGGCTCCAGGCAATATTTCTACGCTCTCCAGGTCCAGGTCACTGATACCTACAATATTTCCTACAGGGAAATTAAGACCAGGGGCCTGATTATCAATGCCATCAATAAGCTGAACTATTCGGTTGTTTCCATTAGCGCCAAAACCTCTGGGATTGATAGACTTGAAAGTCATACTTTGGGCACTTACATCTATTCCTTTCAGATTAGCAATAGCATCATAGAAACTAGGGGAGGCGGTTTCTTGTATGGCCCTGATGTCCATCTTTTCAATGGAAACGGGAGATTGGAGGATGTTTTCTTCTACACGTGAAGCAGATACTACAACTTCCTGGCCTAGCATGGTTTCAGCGGCTAAAGAAACGTCAATCTTTGAAATACCACCTGTAACTTCCTTCTCCTGAGGGGTGTAGCCAATGAAGGAGAATACTAAGGTGAAAGGAGGGGCCTCTTGTACTGTTAAGGAATAGGTGCCATCTGGTGCTGAGATGGTACCTATTACTTTTCCTTTAACTATTATGTTTACGCCTGCCAAAGGGCCGCCTGTCTCAGCATCTTTTACAGTACCGGATAGTGTGGTTTGAGCTAGGCTTAAGTGAATACTTCCAACGAAAAATAAAATAAGAAGTACTCCCTGATAAAAGGTTTTTTTCATAGTCATTGAGTTAACGAATAAGTTATCATGAGAATGTTGCCAAGCATGCGCAAGGCAGTCTTTAACTCAATGTACAAGAAATTCTTCTAAAAATTAAGTGTATTAATCAGTTTTTCGGAATCGTTTACGAAGATTTATAGAAGCCCAAGATTAACCCTCAGTCTCTTTTCTAATATGTTCAGCTAGTTTCTCGCACAGATTGTTGATCTCCGATGCCATAAATTCATCTCCTGTGCTGTTAAGAAGCGTTTGTGCTATGCCCCCTAGGCAGTCTACATAAAACCTTTTCATCTCGTCTACAGGCATGTCTTTAGTCCACAAGTCTATACGCATAGTGTTCTTTTGAATATCATCCCAAAGAGATACACTAATGCTTTTCGTTTCTGAAAGTTCACCTTCGGGCTTTTCAGTGGCATCCCAACTGATTTTTTCAGGTATATTATCTTTATCTAATTCTACAGTGAAATTAATTTCTGATTTCCTCATTATCTCATTCTTTTTTGAACAGGCAAAGGTATATTGATTTGGTTAACCAACCTCTAATTCTTTGGCGAGATTAATAAAAAAGTTCATAGCATCTGGGTTTTTCAAGGCATCTTTGTTCATAGCTTGCTTAATATCCTTACCCATAAGTACTTTTTTCACAGGGGTCTCTGTCTTTTTTCCGCTGATGGTGTAAGGGATCTCATTTATGGCGATGACCTCATCAGGCACGTGTCTTGGGGAGTAACTCTCTCTAATTGTCTTTTTTACTTTAGATATAAGCTCAGGGGTAAGTGGTTGATCTTTTTGCATCTTTACAAAAAGTGGCATGTAAAAGTCCCCGGACTTGGTTTCAATACAAACTACCAGGCTATCCTGTATTTCAGTAATTTGGTCTACGGCCCTGTAAATTTCGCTTGTCCCGATTCTGACACCGCCTCTATTGAGGGTAGCATCAGACCTACCATATATAATAATTCCATGTCTAGGGGTGATCTTAATCCAATCGCCGTGCCTCCAAACATCTGAATACATTTCAAAATAACTGGCTTTGTACCGTTCATGCTGCTCATCATTCCAGAAAAAAATAGGCATTGAGGGCATAGGCTGGGTTATAACCATCTCCCCCTCTTCATTAGTGACAGGCTCACCATTTTCATTATAGGCTAATAAATGACAGCCTAGTGCTCTGGCTTGAATCTCACCTTCATAAACAGGCAAAGTAGGTACACCTCCAACAAAGGCACTGCATACATCTGTGCCTCCGCTCATAGAAGTTAGCCACACGTCGTGTTTTATATGTTCATAGACATAGTCAAAGCCCTCAGGAGGTAGGGGAGAGCCAGTAGATCCTATAGATATCAATGATGAAAGGTTATGCTCTATTCCTGGCTTTTTCCCTTCTTTCATATTTGCAACTATATAGCCGGCACTGGTGCCGAAATGATTTATTCTTAACTCATCGGCCATTTGCCATAGGGCATCTACTGTAGGCCAAGCAGGGCTACCATCATAAAGCACTATGGTTCCTCGGCATAATAAGGCACTCTGTATATAGTTCCACATCATCCAACCTGTAGTAGTGTACCAAAAGCATCGGTCTCCTGGTCTTACATTCTGATGAAAGCTTACATATTTATAATGCTCAAGTAATATGCCTCCCTGGCTATGTGTGATGGCTTTAGGCGCTCCTGTAGTGCCCGAAGAATATAAAATCCAGATAGAGTCATTGAAAGGAACTCTATGGAAATCAAGCGTTTTATTGTCGGCTGAGGGAAGATCGTTCCATGAATAATAGTTATCTAAAGAAGAAATGTCAGCGTTGATATATGGTATAAGTAAAGTATGCTCCAAAGAGGGGAGGGCTTTTTGTATAGAGGTGATGATAGAAGTCTTATCAAATTTTTTTCCTCCATAACTATAGCCATCTACTCCTATCAGTACTTTTGGTTTTACTTGTTCAAATCGATCTATAATAGAGCTAAGTCCAAAGTCAGGAGAGCAGCTAGACCAGATAGCCCCTAAGCTGTTCACGGCCAGAAAAGCTACAGTAGCTTCTAAGCAGTTGGGTACATAGGCCACTACTCTGTCTCCTGCCTGCACTCCCCACTGTTTGAGTAGCTGTTGTACTTGAGTTACTTTTATTTTTAATTCGCTCCAAGAAGTTTCTTCGGCTGGCTGGCCTTCCTTTTTTGATATGATCGCCGGTATATCCTCCGAATAGGATAGGAAAATATGCTCAGCATAATTAACTTGGGCCCCCTCAAACCATTTATAGCTAGGCATTTTTGCTCCAGATACTACGGAAGAGTACTCACCTCCTTGTATGTTAAAATATTGCCACACGGTTTCCCAAAATTGATCTATATGATCAGTAGACCATTTCCAGAGTTCGTGATAATTGCTGAAGGATAGTTCTTTGTAGGACTTTAGCCATTTGAGATAATCCGACAGGTTGGTCTGGTTAATGAAATCATTACTGGGTGACCATAGTTGCTTTGGGGTGTCCTGCGGATTCATAATAACTCAATTTATATCACTTGTACAATATTTTTTGGGCTGTTAATTTATCTTCTTTGAGCTGAGCCTTTAGGGCTTCAATGTCCTCAAATTTTATTTCATCTCTTATGCGGCCAATAAAGTTAATTAAAACGTTTTCTCCATAAATATCTTGGTTAAAGTCAAAAATATTTACTTCTATGGTCCGTCTTGTACCTGAAACCGTAGGACGATAGCCAATGTTTAGCATTCCGTTGTAAAAATTATGATTACACATAACTTTAACAGCATAAGAACCGTCAGCGGGAATGAGTTTATGACGAAAGTCAAGTTCTATGTTAGCAGTAGGAAAACCTATAATTCGACCTAGTTTTTCACCTTTTACTACTCTGCCATTAATACTATAGGGTCTGCCTAAGAGTTCCGTGGCAGTAGTCGCATCACCTTCTAGTAAGGCTTTTCTTATTTTGGTGGAACTAACACCTACGTTGTCGATATCTTGCCTGGAAATTTCTTCCACTTCAAAACCATATTCTGCTGAGTGAGCCTTGAGATATTCAAAACCACCTTCTCTGTTCTTTCCAAAACGATGATCGTAACCTATAACCAGCTTTTTTGTACCTATAGTATCTACTAATATTTGCCTTATAAATTCTTCCGAAGTAAGGTTAGAAAATTCTTTGGTAAATGGTATTCTAATAAGATGGTCAATGCCTTGATTTTTAAGTAACTCAGCCTTTTCTTCGAAAGTATTGAGTAGTTTCAAATTGCTGTCATCTGGATATAAGACCAGCCTGGGGTGAGGCCAAAAAGTGATTAAAACAGTTTCTCCGTTACATTTCTTGGCTATTTCATTAAGCCTTTCAAGTATTTTTTGATGCCCAATATGTACACCATCAAACGTACCGCTGGTAACTACTGCAAAATCGAGCTTTTTAAAATCATCTATGCCATGGTAGATTTTCATTAGCTGATAGCTTCTTCTATTGTTTTAGCATCATCAACGGAAAAATCGCCTATTCGGGTTCGTCGTAGCTCTGATAAATGAGCTCCTACGCCAAGCGCCTGACCAAAATCATGCGCAATGCTTCTTATATAAGTACCTTTAGAACAAACAATTCTAAAGCTTACTTCTGGCAAATCAATAGAAGTAATTTCAAAGGCTTTTATTTCTACTTTTCGAGACTTTAATTTTACATCTTCTCCTTTTCTGGCTCCTTCATATGCCCTTTTCCCATTTACCTTAATGGCTGAAAAAATGGGAGGAGTTTGTTCTATAATACCAGTAAAAGGGATAGTGGCTTCATGTATTTCCTGCTCATGCAAATGATCAATAGAGGTTTCACTATCCACTTCCGTTTCTAAGTCGTAAGAAGGAGTGGTTTTTCCCAGGTAAAATTTGCCTGTGTACTCCTTTTCCTGAGCTTGAAATGTTTCTATCTGCTTGGTCATTTTACCAGTACACAATATTAGCAGACCCGTAGCAAGAGGATCCAATGTACCAGCATGACCAATTTTTTTTACTTTGAGGGCATAGCGTAGCTTTTTTACTACATCAAAAGAAGTCCATTGATAGGGCTTGTCTATAAGCAGTACTGAGCCTTCTGGAGGTGTGTTATTCATTAGAAATATACTACTGATAATACAACTATCGCTACTATAATACAGTATACGGCGAAGTAAATTAGTTTTCCTTGTCTTACAATTTTAATCATCCATTGGCAAGCAAGTAAGCCTGAAACAAAGGCGGCAATAAAGCCTGCTAATAATGTAATGCCTGAGATGCTGTCTGCTGCTACTTCTGGTGCTTTAATGAAATCAATAGTTTTCAATAGGGCAGCGCCCAAAATAGGAGGTAGTACCATCAAGAATGAAAAACGGGTCGCTCTTGATTTTTCCACACCTAAATATAAAGAGGTAGCTATAGTGGTTCCAGATCTTGAAATACCAGGTAAAATGGCTATCGACTGTGCCAGACCGATTATTATGGCTCGACCAAAAGTTACTTTCTTAGTGCCATCGCTGGTATAATAAGTAACCGTAAGCAAAAAACCTGTAATCAAAAGCATAAAAGCCACGAAAGTGACATTGCCAGCAAATAACGCTTCAATTTTATCTTCGAAGAGCACACCTATAACTCCAACAGGAATCATGCTGAGCGCTATTTTGGCTGCAAATTGAGTAGACTCATTCCATTGGAACTTAAATAAGTCTTTTATTATCTCCAGAATGTCTTTTCTGAAAATGACTATGGTGCTCAGCGCAGTAGCTGCATGCACTATAATCGTAAATAGAAGGTTGTCACTAGTATGGATATTCAGTAAATAGGCTCCTAATTCTATATGACCACTACTGCTGACAGGTAAAAATTCTGTTAACCCTTGAATTATACCAAGGATGATAGCTTCAATTAGACTCATTTTGCTCTTTAGGATTGTGAAGGATTGCTACAATTTCAATTAAAAAGCCAGCCATTACTACTAACGGTCCAAGGGTTAATCCCATGAAGCCAAAACCAAAAGGCTCTGAGTCTATGCTCATAATGACAAAACCTACAACTAGAACAGCCAACCCTATTAGCATTAAGGTGTAATTTTTTTTACCGAAAGGAAGCTTGCTTTTATTCTCCATGTTTTAATATAATTCGTCTAGTGACATTTTAAGATACTTTTTGATAGCTCTGTAGGTGCTCATAAAACCTATGAGGGCACCCAAAATAAACAAGGCTAAAAATAATATCAAGAGCTTATCCGGCTCATAAAGTTTTTGTAAATTATTGATTTTGCTATAAGCGAAATTTATTAATAAATATAGCAGTGCACTGGCAAATACACCACTAATGATTCCATGCAGAGTAGCTCTCCATAGAAAAGGTTTTTGAATAAACGAAGATTTTGCACCTACCAGCTGCATGCTTCTAATCAAAAATCTTTGAGAGAAAAGAGCTAGTTTAATCGTGTTGTTAATCAATATAACCACTGCAATAAGAAGAATAAGTGAAAAACCAATTAGCAAGAGACTTATGGTGGCAAGGTTCTCATTTATGGATTCTACCATGTTTTTTTCATACTCAACCTCAAATACGCCACTTACTCCTTCTATATCTTGTTTAATAGAATCTAATTTTTCCGTTTTTTGAAACTCTGATGCTATTTTTAATACATATGCATCTCTAAGAGGGTTTTCTCCAAGGAAGCTACTGAAGTCTTCTCCTGTTTCTTTGATAAACTCTTCAGCAGCATCTTCTTTAGAAACAAAACTGATTTGTACTTCATCATCTTTTTCTGCAGCATAATCTTTAGAGGAAAGCGTCTTTTGTATCTGAATACGCTGATTATCGGTAACATCTTTATCAAGGTAAACCTGAAGCTCTATGTTGTCCTTAATAAGTTCGGTAAGTCTATTCGTGTGCAGAAGAAGAAGTCCAAATAAACCGATTACAAAAAGTGCCAGCGTTATACTAAATATCACACTGGTATATGGATAGCTACCTAGTTTTTTCTTCTTTTTGCTTCTTTGATCTTTTTCCACGCAGTTGATTTGATTGTTTCAAATTTAATAATTGTTAGCCAAGTTATTAAACCTGTGGCAAAATAAAGCCAAGTATATCAAATAAAAAAGCCTCAGACATAATCCGAGGCTTCTTTGTTTAAATCTTTTCAGATGTTTACTCTTCAGAACGAATTCTTTCAAGCTTTTCTACTAAGCTATTATCCTTGATAGGAGTAAGAGCTGATATTTTTTCCTGATTCTTATCTAAGTTGTAGTATAGACCTTTATAATATAGGAATATAGCTTTGTCAGTTGTGGTGTTAATTTCCAAGATTTCATATAGATTCTTATCAAAGTCACCAAGTAAGAAAAGCTTACCATTTACAAAGTGATAATGGAAGTTGTGCTTTTTACTTCCTTCTTCTATTTCTACTTCCATGCTACGCTGTTCCTTGTAAGTTTTGTTTACAAGGCTACCACCAGGAGCCTCAAGGCTATCAGTGTTGTTTGTAGCATCGTTAAAATTAGAAATAACAGGTTTGTTTATCTCAGGTTTGCTAACAACTACTTTTTGCTCTTCACTCTCAACAGTAGAAGAGGTCGTAGTATTCATTTTGTTTTCAGAATTCTTAGGTGAAGATTCTACACCAGAGAAACTCTGCACTGTCGCGTCATTACTTTCTGAACTTGATAATTGAGTGCTCTCTGTTGCGATCAAATCTTGTTGAGAATTTGATTTTTCAGAGGGAACTGCAGACTCAAGTAAGGTTTCAGGTTTTACAGGTTGGGTTTCGGTTGTGCTTTCAGTGGCTAAACTTCCGGCGGCATCTGAATTAGTAAGGAAATATACGCTTACACCCATTATAGCGGCACCCACTATTAATGAAGCAATTTTTCCTACACTAAATGAGCTGCTGGTCGACATAGATCCTGATACAGGAACTTTGTTGAGCATTGCTTTTAGTTCAGCTTTTCGGGTTTCTCGTAAAGCATTAACGATATCATTTTGAAACTCAAATTCCTTTTTTAGAGTAGGGTCATTTTGAACTGAGTTTTCAAAGTCTATCTGTTCTGCTTCTGTCATTTCGTTCCCGAAATAAGCATCGATTTTTTCTACTTCGCTCATATTTAATTAATCAAGGAAGTCGCTCTCAGAGTACTGAGATTTGACTAGTTCATCTAATTTCTTTTTACATTTGTATTTTTTCGTTTTGGCGGTGTTAGTATTAGCAAAGCCTAGCTTATCAGCTATGTCTTGCATGGATAACCCGTCAAAATAGTAAAACATTAGCACTTTTTTACATGTCTCACCAAGTTGTCCAATACAGTCTGTAATGATCTTAGATCTTTCTTTTGTATCGATATCAATGTACTCCTCTCCATCTTTCTCTTCATGAGAGAGGCGTCGTTTTCTATCTAATTCCTTTCTCCATAGGTTTTGGCAAATACTATAGAGATAGGTGCTTATTTTTGACGTAAGGACCAAATTACCACTGGTAGCCTTTTGCCAAAAAACAACAAGAGCATCTTGGTAAATATCTTTTGCTTCTTGTTCTGATCCACTATTGGAGATAACCAATTTGGTCATCATCCGGTAATACTTTTTGTAAAGATACTCCAAGGCAGTCTCGTCACCACGGCATATCCGTTCGAAAACCTCGTTGTCCTTCATTTGAGCTCTGCTGTTTTATACATATAAATATACTCTGGTAACCTTTGCTTTATGAGACTATTATAAAAAAATTCTATCAAGTACATAAAATGAGGTTAGTTTACTATATATTTCTTTATTCGGCTCTGGTCCACTCCTGGGTTTTATATAGAAACCCCCAGTATCCTCGAATGTTTAGTTTACCATTATCAAGCCATATTTTACACTTATAAATTCTTCCTTCATCAGGTTTTAATACTGTGCCATCAACGTACTCAGAGCCATCTTTTTCTAAATCCTTTATGATTTCCATACCTATGATTTTTTTGCCATAGCGAGGATCGTCTTTTGGGCAGTCATCACAAATAGGGTCAGGGTCCTGACCTTCTTTTCTGAATAGCTTTACTATTTTACCGTAGACTTTACCATCTCTTTTATATAGTTCCACAATGGATTGAGCCTCTCCTGAGTCTGAATCTATTGTTTTCCATTTACCTAAAATATCCTGGCTCTGGCACAGGAAAGGAGCTATGCTAAGTAATAATAGCAAGATTTTTTTGATCATAGTAATATTTGCTAAAGGATATTACAAAATAAATATTAACAACTTGATAAGTTGATTATAAAGGGCTTCGGTCCTTAAACTGTAGTCACAAATGTAAATCTAAACGAATTAGTTTTATTAGAAGAATAAAAACAAAAAAGAGCTATGTAAAATGGCTCTTTCTTGTCTTTTAATGTTAAAACTATTTTTTTATTGTAGTAATTGAATATCCTATGTGTTTTGTTTCAAGGTTTATTTCTGTTTTTGCTTTGTTAAGATGTGGTTGATGGGATGAATCGTTTTGATATATTTTACCTAAAATTGGAGCGATTACTAAGCCTACCAGACAAGTGAGTTTAATGAGGATATTCATAGAGGGGCCAGAGGTGTCTTTGAATGGGTCTCCTACGGTGTCACCAGTAACGGCTGCTTTATGAGCTTCAGAGCCTTTGAAAGTCATTTGGCCGTCTATTTCTACTCCAGCTTCGAAAGATTTTTTGGCGTTATCCCATGCTCCACCTGCGTTGTTTTGAAATATAGCCCATAGTACCCCTGAAACAGCTACGCCTGCCATATAGCTACCCAGGCATTCTGGTCCCATAACAAAACCTATAATAACAGGGGAAATTATGGTAATAGCTCCAGGGAGCATCATTTCTCTGATGGCTGCTTTGGTTGAAATATCAACGCACTTACCATATTCCGGCTTGCTTGTGCCTTCCATAATGCCGGGTATTTCTTTAAACTGCCTTCTTACTTCTTTCACCATTTCCATAGCGGCCTTACCTACCGAGTTCATCGCTAATGCTGAAAATACTACCGGAATCATTCCTCCAATAAAAAGTGCAGCAAGTACTTCTGCTTTAAAAATATTAATACCATCTATGCCTGTAAACGTGACATAGGCAGCGAACAGTGCTAAGGCAGTGAGTGCGGCAGAGGCGATAGCAAATCCTTTACCGATGGCAGCGGTGGTATTTCCAACTGAATCCAAAATATCTGTTCTTTCCCTTACTTCATCGGGAAGTTCACTCATTTCAGCAATTCCCCCGGCGTTATCAGCAATAGGGCCAAAGGCATCGATAGCCAGCTGCATAGCAGTAGTGGCCATCATGGCTGAGGCGGCAATGGCCACTCCATAGAATCCTGCCAACGCATAAGCACCCCAAATAGCACCAGCAAAAAGGAGTACTGGAGCAAAAGTGGAAATCATACCCGTAGCGAGCCCGGCGATAATATTGGTGGCAGCTCCTGTAGCGGATTTTTGAACGATGTCTAGTACGGGTTTTTTACCTAGCCCTGTGTAATATTCTGTGAAAAAGGATATGAGTCCCCCTACGGCAAGCCCTACTAACACAGCGTAGAAAACATTCATAGAACTTACATCTTTAAGCCCGATGCCAAAGAAGTTCATTTGCATAGTTTCAGGAAGCATCCAGGGGATGAGAAAAAGAGAAGCTACAGCGGTAAGAATAATGGAGCTCCAGTTTCCTAGGTTAAGGGCACTTTGTACTTGGTTCTCTTTTGCTGTATTGTCCTTTATTTTAATGAAGAAGGTTCCTATAATGGAGAATATGATTCCTAATCCTGCTATTACTAGTGGTAAAAGAATAGGCCCGATACCATTAAATTCATCATTAATAGAGCCGCCCATGTCTCTGATTACATAGTTGCCTAATACCATAGAAGCGAGTACGGTGGCTACGTATGAGCCAAATAGGTCAGCACCCATGCCTGCTACGTCGCCTACATTATCACCTACGTTATCGGCTATGGTGGCGGGGTTTCTTGGGTCATCTTCAGGTATTCCTGCTTCTACTTTACCCACCAGATCTGCACCCACATCGGCTGCTTTAGTATAGATGCCGCCACCTACTCTAGCGAATAGGGCTATTGATTCTGCGCCTAAGGAGAAGCCAGCTAGTGCTTCTAATACCATTGTCATGTCATGAACGCCGTTTGTAGTCCATTGTCCATCCATGAACCAAATAAATAGGAGAGAGAAAAGCAGGCTTAGTCCAAATACGGCCAGGCCGGCAACCCCGAGTCCCATTACTGTGCCTCCCGTGAAAGATATTTTTAAAGCCTGAGGTAAGCTGGTTCGGGCGGCTTCAGTTGTTCTTACATTAGCTGCAGTGGCTATTCTCATGCCTATGTTGCCTGCTACGGCTGAGAAAAATGCCCCTATTACAAATGAAATGATAATAAACCAATGAGTGGTTTCTACTAGTGATGCTATAATTGATAATAGAATGCCTGCTATAACTACAAAAATTGCGAGCACCTTATATTCGGCATTTAAAAATGCAAGTGCTCCTTCGCGTATGTGATTAGCCAGTGTTTGCATTTTATCCGTTCCTGCTGGCTGTTTTTTTACCCAGGAAGATTTAAATGCCATGATGATGAGTCCCAACAATCCTAGAAGTGGAACAAGATAGAGGATCTTATTCATTGCAAAGTAGGTTTAGTGAATTTGCGTGTACAGGCAATTATGGTAGTTTTTGCTGCCTTGTCGCCTTAACAAATATAAAATAACAAACCTTATAATGAAATGAAAAAAAAGATACTTATAGTCTATAAAAACATTTTTTGAAGGGCACTCCACAGTAATTTTTTCAATTCTGAATCCTTTGCAATTTCAGAAAGGGAGTGATTATTAAGAAATACCTTATTATCTGCTTCTATAATTTGGTAATGAGGAAAGTCGCTTTTGAAAATACTGGCAGCATCTACACCAAAAAGTAGGAATTTTGTAGCTTGAAGATCCATTGATGTGTGCTGGTTAAGCCCTGGATTATTATGAGCATTGATAATTCCTGCCTCGCTGATATCTAGCTTTACTGCTTTCAGGATTTTGCCTAAGAAGGCTTCATCCTGATCAGTTATAAATTCAGCTGAGGGTTCGTTAACGATAACAAATACCCCCAGAGAATTAGTGCCTTTTATTGAAATGGGCTGTTCCTGCTTTTCTTGAGGTTTTTCGGTTTTCTCCGCAGCTTGTGGTTCAGGAATTATATCTTCCTTGGGCTCTTGGCTCGGTGTATTAGTAATGATCTCTTCACCTGCTATTTTATAGACAGGTTCAGTAATGAAAAATTTCAAGAAAGCGTTATCAGACATTATTCCTTGTTTAAATTAAATATTGACTTTAACTCTACGGCTTCATCAGGATCCATTCTACCTGCTAAAACCAATCTTAACTGGCGTCTTCTTAATGCACCATCATAAAGGTCTCTTTCCTCATCGGTTTCTGGGATGGCTTCGGGTATGTCAATAGGTCTACCTGATTGATCTACGGCTACAAAGGTGAAAAATGCGCTGTTACTGGCGAATTTTTTGCCGCTAGGAATATCTTCGGCTTCTACCTGAATGTGCACCTCCATAGAAGAGTTAAATGCTCTGGTTACTTTCGCTTTGAGAGTGACTACATTACCAAGCTGAATTGGTTTTCCGAAAGAAACATTATCAACAGATGCTGTAACTACAATTCTGTTGGAGTGTTTTTGAGCTGCTATTGCAGACACAATATCCATCCAGTGCATGAGTCTTCCACCCATGAGGTTATTCAGGGTATTGGTATCATTAGGAAGAACCAGTTCTGTCATGGTCACATAGGACTCACGAACAAACTTCTTTTGTTTTTTTGACATTCTTTGAATAAAATCTAAATCTGATGTTTTGCTTGGGTACAATAGATAGCCTATTTGCCCCAGCCCTCATCACCTAGCAAAGGTACAAAGCTAAAATAATCGAACTCCTCTTTCTTTAATTTTTTATCTTCTACTTTGGTGATTTTGAGCATCTTTTGTTTTTCATTATCACCTACGGGGATAATCAGAATTCCTCCCACGGCTAATTGTTTGATCAGGCTGGAAGGTACTGATGGCGCTCCGGCAGTTACAATTATCTTATCATAAGGGGCATATCTGGGTAATCCCTTGGAGCCATCACCACAGAAAAATTTGGGTTTGTAGCCCATCTTTGGAAGAAACTTACGGGTTCTTTCGTATAGGACTTTATTATATTCAATGGTATAAACGGTAGCGCCCATTTCCACTAATACGCAGGCCTGATAGCCACTTCCTGTACCAATTTCCAGTATTTTATCTTGAGGTCGAATTTCTAACTTCTCACTTTGAAATGCTACCGTATAGGGTTGAGATATTGTTTGGCCTTCTCCTATAGGAAAGGCCTTATCCTGATAGGCATGACCTAACAGAGCGTTGTCAAAGAAAAAATGCCTTGGTATTTTGCTAATTGCTTGAAGCACACCGCTATCGGTAATTCCCTTGGTTTTTAAAATTTTAACCAGTGACCGGCGCATGCCCCTATGTTTGTAACTGTCTTCCATATTTTGAGTTTGTGAAGTTAAAATAATCCTTAGATTTTAGGAAGCCGAATAGTCATCTTTAAGTAAAACTAATTTTTTTAGTATTATAATTTGCTATTTTGAATAATAGTCGCATTATTGCAATCAAATACTAATAAAATTAGTAATATGAATAATTCAGATTATAAACTCAAGCTGTACAGTAAGAAACTAAAGTCTGGCAAGTGCCAGATTAAGTTTGTAGTATCCTCTTCAAATCAGTCTCGTTGGCATGGCTACATGCTAGCGGAGTCAGGATCAACCTTGAAGGAGGTGGTAAGTTCAATTGAAGAAGAAATGCGATATATTGATGCTAAGGATGCATATTATCACAGCCATTTATATAACTTAGCCGAACCTCTGAAGAGGAATAGAGATTCTATATTGATTTTTAATAGTTAACTAATGAGCCTGATAAGCGATAATATCAAATATCTTAGAAAGAAAATGGGAGTTACCCAAGAGCAGTTTTCAGAGCAGCTGGGTATAAAAAGGTCACTTTTGGGAGCTTATGAAGAGGGGAGGGCAGACCCCCGAATAAGTAATCTTATCAAGATGGCTCAGTTATTTGGTACTTCTGTGGATATACTCATTAATAAAGATGTTAGTAAGCTTTCTGATGAAGAACTGATCGTAAGTAAATTCAAAAGAGGGAAAGAAGTGCTAGCTATTACAGTTAACGAGGAGCAAAAAGAAAATATAGAACTGGTGCCTCAAAAGGCTGCTGCCGGATATCTCAACGGCTATGCAGACCCGGAGTATATTAAGGAACTGCCGAAATTCAACCTACCTATATTATCTACGGGTACTTACAGAGCCTTTGAGATAACAGGAGATTCAATGCTTCCTATTTTGCCAGGTACTATTATAATAGGTCAATATATTGATGATATTAGAGATATAAAAAACGGCAAAACCTATATTTTGGTAACTCAAAACGATGGGATAGTATATAAGCGTGTATTTAACTATTTGGAAGATACAGGTAAACTTTTTTTAGTGTCAGATAACCGGCAATACGCTCCGTATCAGATTTCAGGCGATGAAGTTTTAGAAATATGGGCGAGTAAGGCTTATATAAGTGTGCAATTTCCTGATGCTGATGATTCTAAGGATGTATCTACGGAGCAGCTAGCTTCTATTGTACTGGAATTGCAAAAGGAGATAGTGAAATTAAAAGAAGAGAAGAAATAGACTTATTAAATGAGTTTTATAACTACCAACCTGAATATAGATCATATTCAGGTTTTTCTTTTTTGGGGCTTTTGATTGTTTGCTAAATGGATTACTAATTTTTGAGTGTTAGCTGTTGCTGTAATGGGAGGTTAAGAAGGTGCTTTTGATCGGAACAATTTCCCTGTAAATGCTTTACTAAGTAAACTTTAAATATTAAATACAGCAGATTTGAATTTCAAGAAAGCGATAAATGACATAGTAGGGCTTAATAAAACTATATTGGCTCTCTCTTTTGCTCGCCTGGCTGATGCTATGGGAAATAGCATATTGTTTATTTTGATTCCGGTATATGTGGCTAAGATTCCGACTGAACATATAGATCTTTCTGTGTCAGTGCTAGTGGGGTTGCTTATTTCTATATATGGATTTGTTACCTCTTTTTGCCAACCACTAATGGGAGGAATAAGCGATGCCTTGAATAAGAGAAAAGCACTTATTATTATAGGCATGCTGATAGTGTGTGCAGGAACTTTAGGGTTTACTGTAGCAGAGAACTTTATGCATCTATTGTATTTGAGAGTTTTGCAAGGTGTGGGAATTGCAATTACGATACCGGCATCACTTTCTATAATTACAGCGGTTTCTAAAAAGGAATCTCGAGGAGGAGCTATGGGGGTATACAGTACTTCACGGATGATAGGCTTTGCTATAGGGCCAGTGATAGGTGGTTATTTACAGGTTCACTACGGTTTTAATTCGGCATTTATAGCTGGAGCTGCTTTTATATTAGTATCTGTAATTATGGTTTTTCTGTGGGTGAATGAGGTGAAGGTAGATGAGCCTGTGATCAAAACTAAAAAGTCAGGTGTTTTTGATTGGTCATTATATACCCCGGGAATACTCACAGCTGCGCTGGCTACTTTTACTATGGCTAACTGTTTTTCTATGGTTACCACATTAGAGAATCAGTTTAATGAGCGATTGGATATTACCGCATTTGGGTTTAGTGTAGCTTTTAGTATGCTTATGGTGGGGCGTTTGCTTTTTCAGGTTCCTTTGGGGCATTTATCTGATAAAAGAGGACGAAGGCCTTTCATTTTAATGGGGCTGGTGCTAATGGCTATAAGTACTATTCTTATGGGAGAGGTGACGGAGATGTATCAAATGATAATCTTAAGATTACTGCAAGGAGTGGCTGCCGCCGGAATTGCAGCCCCAGCATTTGCATTAGCTGCAGACCTGTCAAGCAAAGGAGGGGAGGGAAGGCAAATGAGCATAATAACCATGGGCTTTGCTTTGGGTATAGCTGTAGGCCCTTTAATAACTGGTTTTCTAGTGAATGAGTTTTTTGAATTACCCTTTATTGTAACTGGGGCTGCGGCTCTGGTGGCGGCAGCTTTGGTGTATAAGTATATGCCGGAGACTGTAGAGACATAAAACAAAAAATCCCTTGAATTAGCAATTCAAGGGATTTTTAACTGAATATAATTTATAACTTACTGGTTATCAGATTTAGCTTTAGCACCAAAATATTCTCTATTAAGTCTGGCTATGTTTTCTAAACTAATACCTTTAGGGCACTCAGCTGAGCAAGCACCCGTGTTAGTACAAGCACCAAAACCTTCTTCGTCCATCTGCGCTACCATGTTTTCTACTCTGGTTTTACCTTCTACTTTTCCTTGAGGTAATAGAGCCAATTGAGACACTTTAGCGCTTACAAAAAGCATAGCAGAAGCATTTTTACAAGCGGCAACGCAAGCGCCACAACCTATACAGGTAGCAGCATCAAAAGCTTCGTCAGCAATTTTTTTAGGTATAGGAATCTCGTTTGCATCAGGTATACCACCTGTGTTTACCGATACATAACCACCCGAAGAGATCACTCTATCAAAAGCTGATCTATCTACTACTAAATCTTTGATTACCGGGAAGGCTTTTGCTCTCCAAGGTTCTACTACTATGGTGTCACCATCTTTAAAGCTTCTCATGTGAAGCTGACAGGTAGTAGTTTGTTTGGGGCCGTGTGGCTTACCATTTATATACATGCTACAAGCACCACAGATACCTTCTCTACAATCATGATCAAAGGCAATAGGAGCTTCTCCTTTTCTTTCAAGTTGATTATTCAAGACATCAAACATTTCAAGAAAAGACATGTCCTCAGAAATATCATCTAACTGATAAGTGACTAATGAGCCTTTATCTTTATCGTTTTTTTGTCTCCAGACTTTTAATGTGATTTTCATAATAAAACTTTTAAAAGTAAATGGGTATTATCCCTGTACTTATTTATAGCTTCTTTGGGTCAATTTAACATTTTCAAAAACCAAATCTTCCTTATGCAAGGTAGCAGGTGCTTCAGGACCGTTGTATTCCCAAGCCGAAACAAAAGAAAACTCGTCGTCTTTCCTCTTTGCTTCACCTTCTTCGGTTTGTGACTCTTCACGGAAGTGACCACCACAAGATTCAGATCTGTACAGTGCGTCATCAACCATTAATTCACCCAATTCAAGGAAGTCAGCCACTCTGTTAGCTTTTTCAAGACTGATGTTTAACTCATCGTTTGAACCAATCACATTAACATTTTGCCAGAATTCCTCTCTTAATTTCTGTATTTCTCCTTTGGCCTTTTTCAAGCCTTCTTCGTTTCTAGACATACCACAGTATTCCCACATAATGTGTCCAAGAGCTTTGTGGAAGTCATCTACGGTTTTTTCTCCTTTTATAGAAAGTAGTTTTTCTATCTTACTTTTTACATCGGCTTCAGCTTGCTTAAAGGCTTCATGATCAGTAGAAACTTTATCATAAGGCATTTTAGCTAAATAATCACCAATAGTGTAAGGGATTACGAAATAACCATCAGCCAGACCTTGCATTAATGCGCTGGCCCCTAGTCGGTTAGCCCCATGATCAGAGAAATTGGATTCTCCTAAAGAGTATAAACCATCGACGGTTGTCATTAAGTTATAGTCTACCCAAAGTCCACCCATTGTGTAGTGTACGGCAGGATAAATCATCATAGGTGTTTCGTAAGGATTTTCGCCAGTGATCTGCTGATACATGTCGAATAAGTTGCCGTATTTGCCTTCTATTGCACTTCGGCCATCTCTTTTAATGGCATCGGCAAAGTCAAGGTACACTGCTAATCCAGATTTTGAAACTCCTTTGCCTTCGTCACACATATTTTTAGCGTTACGAGAAGCAACATCACGAGGAACCAAGTTACCAAATGCAGGATATCTTCTTTCCAGATAATAATCTCTTTTTTCTTCAGGAAGATCAGTTGGTTTTAACTCTCCTTTTCTGATTTTTTCTGCATCAGAAACTTCTTTAGGAACCCATACACGGCCATCATTTCTTAGAGATTCAGACATCAAAGTTAGTTTTGATTGATGATCTCCTGAAACAGGTATACAAGTAGGGTGGATCTGCGTGAAACAAGGATTAGCGAAATAAGCTCCTTTTTTGTGTGCTCTCCATGCTGCGGTAGCGTTAGAGCCCATAGCATTAGTAGAAAGGTAAAATACGTTACCATAACCACCGGTAGCCAGAACTACGGCATGGGCGCTGTGAGATTCTATTTTACCAGTAACCAGGTTTCTGGTTACAATACCTCTCGCTTTGCCGTCTACCATTACCAGGTCAAGCATTTCTTCGCGAGCATACATTTTTACTTTACCGTTAGCTACTTGTCTGCTTAGTGCACTGTATGCTCCTAGCAATAGCTGCTGTCCGGTTTGGCCCCTGGCGTAGAAGGTTCTGGAAACCTGTGCTCCACCAAAAGATCTGTTAGCTAATAAACCACCGTATTCTCTGGCAAAAGGAACCCCTTGAGCCACACACTGATCTATAATATCTACACTTACTTCAGAAAGTCTGTAAACGTTAGCTTCTCTTGATCTGTAGTCACCACCTTTAACGGTATCGTAGAATAGTCTGAAAACGCTGTCGCCATCGTTCTGATAGTTTTTGGCAGCATTTATACCCCCCTGAGCAGCAATACTGTGCGCTCTTCTGGGACTATCCTGAAAGCAAAAAGCCTTCACATTATAACCTAGTTCACCAAAAGATGCAGCAGCTGAAGCTCCTGCTAAACCTGTACCAACTACGATAATGTCATACTTACGCTTGTTGGCTGGGTTTACTAATTTTATATTGAATTTATGCTTTGACCATTTCTCGGCGATAGGGCCTTCTGGTATTTTAGAATCTAATTTCATCTATCAAGCTTTTAAGAGTTCTGTTTTAAATACTTTGATAAAACATAATAATGGGTATAACGGCAAAAAGAGCCGGCACAATAATGGCAAATCCATATCCCACACCTTTAATTAAAGGATTGTATTTAGGGTGATTAAGCCCTAAAGTTTGAAAAGCACTGCTAAACCCATGATATAGGTGAAACATGAGAGCAATCATAGAAACAGTGTAGATAGCTACAATCCACCATTCGGAAAATGCAGTGGCTGTTACGGTGTAGAGGTCATTGTAAGACTCTCCTGCATACGCTACAGTGGGTATACCTCCCCAGTGCATTTCATACCAAAAGTTTTTAAGGTGTATTACCAAAAAGATGAAAATAATAGTGCCTAGTAAGCCCATGTTTCTAGAGCTCCAGGTACTATTTGTAGAACCTTTAGTTACATTATATCCCACAGGCCTGGCCTTTTTATTACTCATAACCAAGCCGATACCCCATACTATGTGGATAATGAAGGTGGCGTAAAGTAAGTAGGATGTAGTTTTGATAAGAGGATTGGAGGTCATAAATTTGGCATAGATATTAAATGCCTCGCCACCATCGTGGTGTAATAATTGGAAATTACCAATTAAGTGAACCACTAAAAATACGATAAGGAATAATCCCGTTAAAGCCATGAGAAGTTTTCTTCCCAAGGAGCTAGAAATAGCGTTCGTGAACCAACTCATTTGTATAATTTGATAGTTTAAGTTGTAACATTTTGACGTTCTCAAAGGTACAAGCCAAAAACTAATCAAACAATCATGGTGAGCTATTTTAAAACATTCTAAATAGACTTAAGCTATCAGAAGTAAGATTTCTACGGTTATAGTGATAACTCCGAGAATAAAAACCACCACGGGTATGAAGTAAGGATGTTTGATAATCATTTTTATTTTCTCAAATATGTTTGTGCGTTTATTCATTTAGACTTGCTAATTTGTATTCTGCAGCACCAATTTGTATACCACACTTTATAAGGTGTTGTATTTCAGTTTATTATATTTTGGGTGTAATTTTTTATTTTCTCTGATTGGGATGGTGTTTCAAAATGAGAAAATGGCTTCTCCCTCAACTTTACTATATTTGGGCTTAACTATATAGATCTTTAGAATGGCACCAGATATTATTCTTTATATTATTTTAGGCATTATTACTATAGATTTTATGGTAGATCAGCTATTAGACTACCTCAACCATAAGTCTAAAAGGGTGGATTTACCTGAAGAAATAGCTTCTTTTTATGATGAAAGTAAATACAGGAAGTCGCAGGAGTATCAGAAGGTATCGGGTAAATTTTCCTTTATTACGTCTTCTTTCAGTTTTATTATCTCTTTTTTAATGCTTTCACTTGGTGGTTTTGGCTATCTGGATCAGCTACTTAGACCATATTTTGATAATGAAGTATGGCTTTCATTAGCATATTTTGGTGTTCTATATGTAGTGTCAGATGTTGTTAATCTACCATTTCAATGGTATAGTACTTTTGTGATAGAAGAGCGTTTTGGATTTAATAAAACTACTCCCAAGACATTTGTGCTTGATAAATTAAAAGGATATGTACTTTCTGCCGTACTGGGATGCGTATTAATAGGTGCATTGCTGTACCTTATATTGAATATTGGAGAGAATTTCTGGTTGTATTTTTGGCTTGTCGCTTCTGTGTTTATATTATTTGTGAACATGTTCTATACATCACTGATTTTACCTCTCTTTAATAAACTCACCCCTCTGGAAGATGGAGAACTCAAAAGTGCTATACAGACTTATAGTGAGAAGATAGACTTTCCTTTAGATAGTATTTATGTAATAGATGGCTCTAAGAGGTCTAATAAGGCGAATGCTTTCTTCTCTGGGTTGGGCAAAAAAAAGAAGATAGTGCTGTATGATACTTTAATAAATAATCATACTAATGAGGAGTTGGTGGCTATTTTGGCGCATGAGGTGGGGCATTTTAAGAAAAAGCATATTTTGTATGGCTTTGCTATTTCTATCCTACAGATAGGAGTAATGTTATTCTTAATGTCTAAGATGATTTATAATGAAAACTTATCTCTAGCTCTTGGTGCGGAGCAAATGGGTGTGCATTTAAATTTATTGGCTTTTGGATTACTCTATTCTCCTATTAGCACCTTGTTGGGGATAGCTATGAATATTTTTAGTCGAAAAAATGAGTATGAAGCTGATGCCTTTGCACGAGATACGTATAATGGAGATTCGTTAAGTACCGCATTAAAGAAGCTTTCGGTTGATAATTTGAGTAATTTATATCCGCATCCGGCCTATGTTTTTGTAAATTACTCCCATCCACCACTGCTAGCAAGGTTGGCTGCTATTAGTAAAAGGTGATATTATGATAGTTGATGAGCATAGTGCTGCTGATCAGTAGGTAGTTCTGCTTAAGTTCAAATATTACCAATGGCCCGAATTTGTCTTAAAATTTATGTGGTTTGTCAATAAATATATAAACTTGTTATTTTAAAATATTAGTTAAAGATGAGTGCAAATTTTGAAAAAGTAAAATCGTTTTTATTGGAGCTTGAGTTTACCCTGCTTCATGAAGACACTCAGGATGAGTTGTTTGTAGTGGAGAAAGATGGCTCAGGCATAGCTAATCTTATCATAGACTGTGAAGATCCTATTTTGATTATTGAAGGGGTACTTTTCGAAGTGAAAAACAAGTCATTAGAGCTTTTTGAGAAATTACTTAAAAAGAACAGAGAGATAATACATGGAGCCTTTGTGCTAGATGAGTCTGGGACTAAAGTACTTTATAGAGATACTTTGCAGCTGGAGAATCTTGATCTTAACGAGTTAGAAGGAACGCTAAACTCATTGGAGTTATTGCTAAGTGAGTATGCAGCTGATATTATAGAATTTTCAAAAAATTAAAAGTAAGAAGAATGGGAATATTTAGCAGGTTATTTACTATCGGTAAAGCCGAAACTAACGCGGCAATAGATAAATTAGAAGACCCTATCAAATTGACTGAGCAGGGTATAAGGGATCTAAAGCTGGATCTAGATAAGAGTTTGCAGGCTTTGGCCGAAGTGAAAGCGATGGCAATAAGAAGCAAAAGGGATCTTAATGACCATAAGGCTACGGCACAATCTTATGAGCAGAAGGCTATTATGCTTTTACAAAGAGCTGAAAAAGGAGATTTAGATCCAGCGGAGGCTGACAGGTTAGCCACTGAAGCACTTACAAGAAAAGAGGAAGCCACTGAGAGTGCTATAAGGAGTGAAGAAGAGGTGCAGCGTTTTGAAACCAATATTTCACAGCTGGATGCTAATGTGAAAAAGTTAAAATCTTCAATAACCAGATATGAAAATGAGTTGCGAACACTAAAAGCTCGTTCTCGCGTGAGTCAGGCTACTCAAAAAATTAATAAGCAGATGTCTGGTATAGACAGTTCTAGCACGGTAAGTATGCTGGAAAAAATGAAAGAGAAAGTAGCTCAGCAAGAGGCTATGGCAGAAGCCTATGGCGAAATAGCTAATGAAAGCAAAAGCCTTGATGATGAGATAGACTCTGCTCTGGATGAGAAGTCATTCAAGGCATCTTCTTCATTAGAAGCGCTAAAGGCTAAGATGAAAAACAAAGAACAGTAATTAAATAATTAGCAAATGGGCTTGTTTGATAACCTCTTCGGAAAAAAAGATAAAGAGCCGCACTATGATAGTACAGATATCAGGGTGCAGGACTTAGATGTAGGGTTTGTGTTTGATTATGATCTCTCTACCTGGGAGGTCAATAATATTTATGAATACGATTGGGGTGATAATTATTTCAGCCGAGAGTATAAGATCAGCAATGGAGAAAAGTCCCTCTTTTTATCTTTAGAAGAAGATGATGAGCTCGAACTGTCTGTTTCATCAAAAATCAAAGTGAGGGCGCTTGGTTCAGAAGTGGTAGATAAACTGATGTCTGAGCAAAAGCCTCCTTCTGAATTAACTTATGATGGCAGAACTTACTATCTGGAAGAAGAATCTCCCGGATATTTTCATGATATAGGAAGAAGTGACGATTGGGAAGAGTTTGTGTCTTGGGATTATGAAGATTCAAACGGGGAATATATACTTACTGTAGAGCAATGGGGCGAAAAAGAGTTTGAAGCTTCAGCAGGGAAATATATAAAAGAATTTGAAATCTCTAATATATTACCTTCAGGAGATACATGAACGAGAGTGGCTGATCATGAAAATGGCCCCACTAATACTAAAAAGAAAAAAATGAACAATGGATTTGTAAAACTCATTATTGTGGTAATTATAGGCTTTGTAGTTATAAAAGCTTGTAGTAGCAGCGGTAATGATTACAGAGACTCAGGACAGATGGAAAACTGGGAAAAGTCTCCTGTAGATGAGTTAATAAAATCTCTTTCTGACGAACAGAATTTCTCTATTATTTTATATGATATGGATGCTGGTGACTCTGGAGATAGCTATAAACATAAGTACAGAGTAGTGGTAGAGAAGCCAGACACTGTACAGGCAAGAGAAACGGAGTGGTACCCTGTGTCTGCTGGTTTTTTTAAGCAGCATCTGAATGACATGGGAATGGAGATCGCCTCTAAAAAAGATGGTGTGGTTCATAAGCAAGCTGCTCCTGCGGGGTATACTAACTATGTTGGTAATCAGAAATATGGACATTGGGTGAATAGAAATGGATCTTCCTTCTGGGAGTTTTATGGTAAATACGCCTTTCTTAGCTCTATGTTTAATATGATGAGTTACCCTGTAAGAAGATCTTATTGGGATGATTACTATGGAGGTTATTATGGAAGGGGCAGGTCATATTATGGCCCTTCAGGCAGAACCATCTATGGAACAAAGAATTATACCTCTTCCAGCTCAGGAAGAAATACCACCTGGGCATCTAAACCACCTACTTTTAAGGATAAGGTGAGGAACCGAGTATCGAGATCTACTTCTGCTTCTAGCTCTAGAAAATATTCATCAGGAAGCAGCTATAGCAGAACATCTCGCAGTTCTTCAAGGTCATCATCCGGATCATCGTTTAGGTCTAGAAGTGGCGGATTTGGTAAATAATACACTCCATATTGAAAATATTAATAATTTATGAGTCTCTCTGAATTTTCATTTGTAGTATATGAGGCCGTTATATACATAGCTCTGGCTTTCATTTTTTTCTTAATAGGCAAGTTTGTCTATCAGTTATTGCATCGTTCCATAAATGTAAAAGAGGAGCTGGTTAAAAAAGATAACCTGGCTTTTAGCTTATCACACGTGGGCTACTTTGTGGGGCTGTTAATAGCTATAGGTAGTGCTATAGTAGGGCCATCTCAAGGGCTATGGAATGATGTAATAGTGATTTCTATTTATGGAGCACTGGCGATAGTATTGCTAAATATTTCCATTATTATAACAGATAAGGTTTTATTAAGCCGTTTTTCAGTAAGAAAAGAGATTATTGAAGATCAGAATGAAGGCACAGGCATAGTAGAAGCTGCTGTTTCTATTGCTTCTGGTCTTATTATCTTCGGGGCCGTTACTGGAGAAAGTAGCAGTATCTCTGCGGGTATCATTTCGGCGCTTGCTTTCTGGTTTTTAGGTCAGCTGGCCCTGTTGCTTACAGGTTGGGTATATAATCTTATCACTCCTTATGATATTCATGAGCATATAGAAAAAGATAATGTGGCAGTGGGTATTGGTTTTGCCGGTGCATTGGTAGCTATGGGTAACCTTATCAAATTTGGCCTGATGGGTGAGTTTGAAAGCTGGGATGCCACCCTCTCTGAGGCAGGGCTAGAAGTGGTGGCTGGTCTTATTTTATTGCCAGTGATGAGATACATTACCGATAAAATTTTGCTGCCGGGTGAAAATCTAACCGATGAAATCGTGAATCAGGAGAAGCCCAATATAGGTGCAGCCATAATAGAAGCTTTTGCTTACATAGGCGGCTCTGTGCTTATCACTTGGTGTTTGTAGAGGAAAAGAGGGATTGTAAATATTGAAGGGACGGATAAAAAATATACTTGGCCGTAGGTCAACGCTGTTAAAAGCAGCCATTTTTGCTACAGGCTTTTCAGGTGTAGTGGCAGAATACATACTTTCTACACTGGCTACCTATTTTTTAGGAGATTCTATTTTTCAGTGGGTTATGATTATCTCTCTGATGCTCTTCTCAATGGGAGTGGGTAGCCGAATCAGTAAAGTGTTTAATCAGCACTTGCTAAAATGGTTTCTAATTGTAGAATTTGCCTTATCTCTGCTGGTTTCTTTTGCTCCATTATCTGTGTATACCATGTCCGCTTGGAGTACATCTTATGAGACTTTAATATACGTTCTTTCCATAGGTATAGGTATGCTTATAGGTATGGAAGTACCCCTAGTAGTACGTATTAATAATGAGTTTGAAGAGCTGAAGTATAATATTTCAGGGATATTGGAAAATGACTATTACGGTAGTCTCTTAGGAGGTGTATTCTTTGCTTTTATAGGCTTGCCGGTGTTGGGGCTCATGTACACCCCATTTGTTTTAGGGCTGGTTAACTTACTGGTAGCTATCGCGTTGATTATTTCTCTAAGAAAAGTGATGAGCGATTCAGATAAGAAACTATTACTGCCTTCTGCTTCAGCTATATTAGTTATTCTGGTGGCTGGGCTCCTAGTAACTAAACCTGTCATTTTGTATGGTGAGCAGTCTAAGTACAAGGATAAGGTGGTATATACTAAACAGACCGCCTATCAGCGAATAGTCATGACTCAATGGAAGGATGATTACTGGCTTTATCTAAATGGAAATCAGCAGCTTTCTACCAGAGATGAAGTGATGTATCATGAGCCATTGGTGCACCCGGCACTCACCTTGCACCCACATCCTGAAAATATATTAATATTAGGTGGTGGTGATGGCTGTGCTGCCAGGGAGATATTGAAATATCCTAGTGTTAAAAATATCACTTTGGTAGATTTAGATCCTGCTATGACTGCCTTGGGGCAAAATAACCCTATACTCACAGAGCTTAATCATAATTCTCTTAATAATGAGAAGGTAAATATCATTAATACAGATGGCTATCAGTTTATACAGAATGATACTTCGTTTTACGATGCTATTTTTATTGACTTACCAGATCCTCGTACAGTGGAGCTAGGCAGGCTGTATAGTTATGAGTTTTATAAAAGTTGCTATAAGCTGCTAAGACCTCAGGGGGTTATTGTAACTCAGGCAGGTAGCCCTTATTTTGCCACTAAAGCATTCTTATGCATAGGGAAAACCATGAAAGAGGCCGGGTTCACTACAGTGCCATTACACAACCAGGTAGTTACAATGGGAGAGTGGGGCTGGAGCTTAGGTCAAAAGGCTAGTCCTTATCAGGATCTGAAGAACACCTTGCAAAAGCTTCAGTTTTCTGTAGATACTCAATGGATAGACCATGAAGCCATGCAGCTTATTACTTCTTTTGGAAAAGATATTTATGTGGGAGATAATAAAGGCCCAGTGAAGGTTAATCGAATACATGATCCGGTGCTTTATAAATATTACTTAAAAGGGAACTGGGATTTATACTAATGGAAGATATGGAGCACATTACACCACAGCATAAGTCAGTAACGGCGCATATCTATAGCCTTCGGTTATGGATAAAAACCATAGAGCCTGAATATTTAAAAGAAACTTTTGATAAGTTGCTGAGCAGCACCGAATTTCATGTGCTAAATTTTTCTGAATATTTTTTCCCAGTTCAGGGCTACACAGCTATTTGGCTTTTGGCTGAATCACACTTGGCTATTCATACTTTTCCTCAAAACGGATGGTGTTATATAGAACTCAGTGGCTGTAATAAGGATAAGACGAACCTGTTTAGAGAGCAAGTTGGGCTTATGGATTTCGAAATCAAATGGGAAACACCAGAAATGACTGAGAGTAGTCCCGGAGACTCATGATAAAAAAATAAAAATACATGAAAAAATGGAAATACTATATTTTAGCGTCACTCGCCTACATCGGTGTTATTTGCCTGATCGGAGTGGTGGAGAAGCAGTCTCCAGATGCTAATATTAAGAGTATTTCAGATGCATTTTGGTATGCCATAGTTACGCTTACTACGGTAGGGTATGGAGATTTTTATCCTGTTACGCCTATCGGGAAGGTAGTGGGATTGATTGTAATAATAGGAAGTATAGGCGTATTAGGTTATGTAATAGGCGAGATCACCAGTAAATTTAATCAGTATATGGAAAAGAAAAAATATGGTTTCTGGGGTACAGACTTTGACGGACATTATATTATAATTGGCTGGAACTCCTTTGGGAGGCAAGTGGCAGAACAAATATTTAATTCTGGTCATAAAGTTGCCTTTGTGGTTAACTCAAAAGCAGATGTGGACCTTATAAAAGATGTGTTTCCGGGAGATAATTGTTTCTGTCTTTTTGCTGATTATTATAATATGGAAGCTTACGACAAGGTCAATATTAAAAAATCCAAAGGCGTATATGTGAACTTTGAGGAAGATACTAAAACTCTGGTATTTGTACTTAACTTGAAGAAGGCCTATCCTAATAGCAATATCGTAGTTACCTGTATTAATCCAGAACTCAAAGATACTTTTGTAAATGCGGGAATTCGCTACGTAATTTCACAGAGTGAAGTAGCCTCTCGCCTGGTGGCTAGCTATATTTTTGAGCCATTTGTGGCTTCTTATACAGAAGATCTTATTACTACTAGTATTTCAGGCTTTGATTCTGACATTCAACAATATAGAATTTTGAAAGATAATAAGCTGGCTGGTGCAGAGTATATGGATGCCTTTCATGAACTCAAAGAGAAGTTTAATGCGGTAGCCATTGGTATGGTCAGCCATGGGAAAATTATTAAAAACCCTAGTAAAGGCCAGATGATTAGCGCAGGAGATTATCTAATTCTTATTTCAGATGGTAACACTAAGCCTAAACTCGAGACTATTTTCGGGGTGAAGGAAGGGGAGTGATAGAAAGCATTTATATTACTTCAATTTCGTCTTTTATAGTTAAGGCATTGATCAAGAGCTGTTTGTGGTTGATGAATAGGAATCCTGACAAAAATCATAATTTAATTTCGCTAGCCTGAACTCCAAAATCAGGCTTTTATCCATGGTCTTTTTTTTTGGCTTCAATTCTCAATGCGTTGGTAATCAGCTTATTATGACTCTATTTATTCTTAATTTTAATTAAAATAATTTATAGTTGCATTAAATACGTGTATGTACCTATGGAAATTATTTTAATAAAGAAATAGTTTTGTATTTATACGCTACTACTAACTACAATGGGTCATGGAAACTATAAATATTCTCGTAATAGAAGACTCTAAGGATGACTTCTATTTAATGGAACGGATTCTGAAAAAGAATCACATTCCTTGTTCGTTACACTGTGTCGATACTAGGGATGAGTTCCTGGACGCCCTTCATGAATCAAATCCTAATTTGATTATTTCAGACCATGCTATGGCAAGTTTTAGCAGCATGGATGCATTGCAGATTTGTCAAAAAGAAAGAAAGAGTGTTCCGTTTTTGGTGGTCACAGGTACACTGCCAGAAGATACAGCTAAGTCACTACTTTCACTGGGAGTAGATAACTACGTTCTTAAAAAAGATCTTGATCTTTTGCCAGATGTGGTAAAGCAAGCACTAAAAAAGCATAAGAGCTGGGTGAGCAGTGGAGTGAAAAATCTTACTGCTGAGGCTATCTCTAAGCCCAAGGTGGATAATAATTCATTTGCCTTAAAATTCACGAAATACCTGAACGATAAAATTAAATCTATCGATGGAATGACCAACTTAATGCAGAAGGAGTCTCTTTGCACTAAGTATAGAAATTTTCATTATAGAGAAATTAAGTCGCAAACTCAGCAAATGCGTTATGTGAGTCATTGCATTAAAGAAATGGCCGAGTTGAAGCTTGCTGAAGTCGAAAGCAATGTAATTAACCTCAGATTACTGACTACAAATGTATGGTTCGAGCTTCTTGAGAGCCGATTTTTTGATGTGGTGCTGGTAAATAATATTTCTGAAGAACTAACTTGGAAGGGAGATGTAAAGGTGCTTAAGGTGATATTGAGGCATATTTTCAGAAATAGTATGCTCTTTAAGGATTCATCTAAGAAGTTGAATCGTATGAAACTTACTGCTGTAAGACAGAGTGAGTATCTTATTCTTGAAATTGAAGATAATGGTATAGGTATAGAAAAAACGGTCATTCCTAAGGTTTTTGATGTTTTTTATAGTGCAGATACTGATTATAAGACCGTAGGTATAGGTTTATATATTGTTAAAGAATTATTAGATGAAATAGGAGGCGAAATGCGGATTACCAGTGAGTTGAAAGAAGGTACTACTATCCAGTTATTGCTACCTCAATATAGTTAATTTCTTATAGTCTCTCTATTAATCGCTCAATGAACCATCCAAATCCGGCTTGTAGCCGGATTTGGATGTGTTTTTTATATTTGGCTCATACCTCCATCTACGTTAAGCTCTATACCATTAATATAAGAGGCAGCATCAGAGGCCATAAAGAGAACGGTTTCTGCTATTTCATCGCAAGATCCGAAGCGTCCAAGAGGTACCTGATTTATAAATTGCCGCTCCATTATATCAAACTCTTCGTTGCTGAGTTTCATTTTACTAAATATATCTGTGGTAACAGGGCCGGGGGCGATACTCATAGTTCGGATGTTCTTTTCTGCTAGTTCATTAGCCAGTACTCTGCTCAAAGAGCGCAAGGCTGCCTTACTAGCGGCATAGACACTTGTACCTACATACCCCTTTCTTCCTGCTACTGAAGTATTAGTTATAATAGTGCTGCCATTATTCATATAAGGGAGAGCTTCTTTTATAGTAAAAAAAGGTCCTTTTACATTGGTATTAAAGTGCTCATCAAAATGCTCTTCTGATATACTGCTTATAGGTACAAACTTGGCTATTCCTGCATTTAGGAAGAGGATGTCGATGTTTCCGAAGGCTTCTACAGTCTGTTCAATGGCTTTTTTGTTGTCTGATATTTTTGAAGCATCCGCTAATATAGAAATGGCATTACCTCCAATGAGCTTCATGGCTTCATCTAAAGCTTTTTCTCGCCGACCGGTGATAGCGACTTTGGCTCCATGCTGTACAAATACTCTGGCCGTTGCAAGACCAATGCCACTGTTTCCCCCAGTAATTAAAGCTACTTTTCCGTCTAATCTGTTCATATTAATGAGTTGTGATAAAAGCCCAAGGTGGGGGAATAATAGATAGCTTAAAAATGGAAAATTATAGGTTTATTAATCATGAGAGGTTTATTTGAATATTCACTCAAAATATTGTTAATCAGTTTGTTGGGTTTGTTTTGGTGGTATTAAAGTAAGGCGTTGTAGTTTTTAGGAATCTATTTATGAAAAGATTGCTTCATATTTCTATAAATAAGGTGTTTATATGTACAGAGGAAGATGTATTGTGAGGTATGTACAACTCCTCATGCAGGCATTTTAACATGAGGGGAGAGCTTATTCTTAATTTATATGTCTAGTACAAGCTGAGAACCTTTATTGTACACCATATGATTCCTCAAAGGCCATTTTATTGAAGTCATACCTTTTGGTGTATTCCTTATAATCAGTTAAGTCTTTATATTTAATAACCAAAATATCATCAATGTAGTATCCCTCTTGTAAGTGATAGACGCCATTTGGGAAAAGGACATTTAAAGTGTGCATGTTCTGCAATTGAATAACTTGAAAGCCGCGTTGGTGGATAATGATTAAGCGTCCTTCTGAAAATTTATTCATCACAAATAGGTTGTTTTTAGAGTCCACTTTATCTTCTAATGCTATGAATTGATTTTTTATCACATCATAGAGAAGTGTTTTTTCTACTGGTAAGTAAATAAACCTTCCATTTTCTGATTCCATTTCGAAATGGTCTAAATCAGGATATAAACCACCCCACTTATAATTTAAACATGGGTTTTGAACTAAATCATTATTAATATAGAAATGAAATTTCCATATCATGTGTCCGGGATGGGGTTCATCCAAATGAGTAGCAACCAGTTTAATATTACTATGCTTTGCCTTAAAAGTATGCTCTTCATCTAATCTCATAATGGCAAAATAAAGGCTTGATCTGAAAATTAAACAGCTTTCGCTTTCACTTTTGACTTAAACTGTTTTTTAGGCTTATCTTTTTTCGTGGTACTTTCGGTTGCGGTGGCCGTTTTATTTTTTCCTGGCTTCAATTTGAAGCAGATGATAAGGGTAACTATTGAAGTGATCAACCAAAAGGCATCTACCACAAATATTTGTATTTGCTGCTCATTAAAGGTAGTCCAAAGCCAATCTCCCGTAACTATGCCGTTGGCTATCGGTACCATAAAACCTAAAATACTACCAGAGATCAGGCACCATTTGTTAGTGAAATAGTTATTCTTTTTAATGGAGAATAAAACAGATAATACTAGCCAGCTCAGAAAGTATACTTTATAAATAAATAAATGCGGGGCAGGATCATTTACATTTTTAAATAGTTTAATGGCCAAAAAGCTAATCACCGTGACCGGATACATGCTTAGTGAGATGGCCAGAAAAATACTAGCTACCCATTTATTCGCTTTTCTTTTAAAAACTGTATTACTCTTTTTATCACGAGCTTCTACCCATATCAATACTCCGGAGATAATAACAAAGCAGGTGATTATGCCAAAGAAGAAATAGATGACTTTGAGGGCGTAGCCTCCAAAATTGCCATAATGTAGTTTTATCAGAAAATCCTGTACGCTGGCTATGTAAGGTGTTTCGCCGTAAGGGGTTCTTTTAAAAACGATTTGGCCATTACTGGCTTTGAACGCTACTTGTCCCAATCCTGAAAATTGCTTTTTATTGATAGGCTTCACATCTACGGCCACCTGCATGTTCGCATCTCCGTAGTTCTGAATTACTACCTTGTTGGCATATACATCTTCCCATTGGCTTTCTGCCTCAGCGATCATATTATTAAATGATCCTTTGAAAGTCATGGGGTTGTTGGTGAATGGTAATGCCGCTACATCTGTAGATAAGTCTTTATACATAGCCTGACTATTTCCATCATAGAAAAAGGAGGTAGCAGTGCTGAGCATGATAGTGGAACCTATAATAAGTGTGGCTCCGGTAACGGCATATATAAATTGAAAAGGGAGGCCTATTAACCCTAAAGCGGTGTGCGCATCTGTCCATACAGTCTTGAGCTTGGCCCTGGGTCTGAACAGGTAGAAATTGCTGATGATTTTTTTCCAATGAACGATTACTCCGGTAACAATGGCAAAAAGGAAAAAGAAAGCCACTATTCCAGCGAGAGTATAGCCATAAGGGTATGGAATCTGTGCAAAGAAATGTAGTCGGTAGATAAACTCTCCCAGTGTAATATCTTGAAAGTAGCTATAGCTTTTTTGTGTGGCAGGATCTTGATAGAAGAAGGCTCTGGCTTGGGCGGCTTCTTCTGCGGTGGTATCTTTTGATGGTGTAATTGATACCATCACCCTTCTTTCCTGATGAATTTGGCTAAGGGTTATATCTCTGCCATAAAGTGGTGTAGACGCGGCGATGGAATCCATCATAGTATCAAAGTCCACATCCATTTGTGTGTTATTAACAATGGGCTGTTGTCTCTCCCAGTTCACAATATCATCTCTGAAAAAGCTGATGGAGCCAGCAAAGAAAATAACAAAGAGTGCTACGCTAATTACCAGTCCGCTTATGGTATGAGTATGAAACAATACGTTATATATACGATTACTCATAAGGCAGATAATAATTCAGGTGATGTTGACTTTAAAAAATAGAAGGTAGCTCCTAGCACGAGTAAGGCGATGAAATAAAAGGCCCATGCTTTCCAGCCATTTTCAAAAAGAAAGGGGAGAATCATGAGTGTGCACCATACTATAAAACCGGCAAATTTCAAGGTGATTAAAATAGCCACATGGTCTGTAAGTAAGGCGAATATCAGAAATAGAAGGCTGGTGATTAAAAAACCGCCAATGAAACCCGCAGTGATTTTAGCGAACCTTTGGTGGAATGAAGGGTTGAGATATTTTTTGTTGGCAGGCATTTAGAAGGCAGTTTCAAAAATTAATGCTGTAACTAAAAAAATGCTGATGGTCCAGCGGTTTACATACCCCAAAGGGCCAAGAATAATGCTTAAGCTGGCTATTACCGTGAGCGTAAGTATGTAAGTGAATATGCCAGAAGTTACTCCAAAGGAGAAAAGGCAGAATACAAAACCTAATACTAAGGCAAATAATCCGGAAATATAGCTTTGTTCCTTATGGCCGCGCAACCATTTTTCAAAGCCGTTTGGTTTTGATAGTTCTGCGCGGTTAGAGTTTTGGTAGAAGCACCAAAAACCAATGAAAGTTAATATTATGCTTAGCGTAATCATATTCACTTATAAAGGAATACAATAAGTGGCACAATGCCAGATAAACTCATAGTCTTTGCCCTTGTAAGTGCCAGGAGTTTCTTCTTTTCTAGTGGTTTCTACAGTGTATTTGGTGGCCCAGGGAAGCTTAAAGGTTACTATTCCTTTTTCGTTAGTAGTAAGTTTTTTGCTCCATAAGTCTGCAATGTAAATGTCTACTTCTTGTTCGCTAACAGGTTCGCCTTTATATAAAACCTGCAGTGATACTTCTGCGTTTGCTTTAGCTTTTTCGGTGCTGGCATTTACTATGGTCAGGCCAGAGTCATTGGTAGTGGCCGAGCTTTTTACTTCGCTGCCCACAATTACCTTGGCTGTAGAGTGATAGTGTGTTCTGAAAATGCCAAAATCATATTGAGTATAATCTATTACATCAATTTCTTTATTGTTTAGCGCTACCGTATAAACGCCATTTTCCTTAGGAGTAAAAGAACCCACAAAGGCATTTTTTTTTATAGTGGTTTTTATAGGCTGTTTTTTTCCTGAAGGAGCTATTACCCACAGCTCAAAATCTTTAACTGCCGCAAAGTTTTCTCCATTAGGATCTTCCACTACACCATAAGTGTATTCTCCATAATGAACTTTTATAGTCTGTTCTTCGCCTTTTTTGCCCGTTTCGCTGGTTTCTATCCATAAATAATGGGCGAAGGTGGCTTTGGAGGTGAGGAGTAAGAATAAAAGTATTAGGTTGTATGCTTTCATATTAAAATAGTAAAATAACCTATGAAGTTAATTGCAGGTTGTGAAAGTTGCTAAAGATGAATTAAGATTTAAGGTCAAAGATTCCGAATACCTCCGCAGCAGATGTGATTTCCGCTCCTTCTTCGTAAATAAATGCCTTCAATCGGTTCGTTGAAATTTTAAAGCACTAAGCACAGTTTAACAATTATCAGTTGGTTGATGGTGAATGTAAGTTTCAAGGCAAAGCCTCAATTTACCGAAATATTATTTTTATTTAAACTCATTCTAAACAGAGGCAAATGTATGTTAGATCTAAGATAAGAGCAACTATTTAGACTAATTTTAAGTAGTAAACATCTGTTTAATTTTCTCTTTGAGTTTGATCATAAAATTATCAAGCTCGTACTAGGGTAGAATAGCGGAGTTTTCATGATTTGGATTGAAATATCCTTTTAAGTCTGCTTGATGCTGACAGCTGGACTAGATAAGTGATTGGAGAAAATATAAATCTCACTTTTTCTCTGATGAGCTAATTTTTTAGGTTTAATATATGTTATATTGGGTTTTCTGCCGAAATTCATATAAAATATAAGGTATGTGGGGCTTTGTGCAACCTTTTATTTTGAGGCTGGTCTTTTGGCTGATCATGGGTTTTCATAATGGCGTCACCATTTCTGAAACCTTGAGTAAACCTTAAAAATCAACTACGATGCTCAAAAACTACTTACTAGTCACTATTCGCAACCTCTTAAAAAATCGTGTTTATTCATTTATCAACATTACAGGTCTGGCTATTGGTATTGCCTGCAGTGTCCTTATTTTACTGTGGGTAAAACATGAAACTTCTTTCGATAAGTTTATTCCTAAGCATGACAGGCTATACCAGGTTTGGGTTCATGCTGAATTTGATGGTAAGATCAATAGTTGGAGGTCTATACCATTGCCCACTTATGAGGCTGTTAAAGATCGGCAGGCTAATATTGTTAATTCTGCCGTTACTAGCTGGGGAGCTACTCATTTGCTAAGCTGGAAAGATACCCGCTTTAATAAAGATGGACATGCCGTGAGTGAAGAGTTTTTGGAAATGTTTGAATATCCATTATTACAAGGAGATGCCTCTACCGTGCTGGATGAGCCTTATTCTATAGTAATAACAGAGTCTTTGGCTCAGTCATTATTTGGAGATGAGGAGCCTATGGGCAAGCTCGTGCGTATTGATGATGAACATGAATTAAAAGTTACCGGAATACTTAAAGACATCCCCGATAACTCTTCCTTTGAATTTGAATATCTATACCCATGGAAGTTTAAGCGGATCATTGAGCCATGGGTGGAAGAAAATGAAGACAACTGGGGGAATTACTCTTTTCAGGTTTTCTTGGAGCTGGACGATGCAGACCATGAGCTAACGGCTAATGAAGCTGTAGCTCCTTTGCTAACAGAAAATGGACAGGAGGATATGCCGAGATCATTATTTTTACATCCTATGGCTGACTGGCGACTCAATTCTAATTTTGAAAATGGTGTGGCTAAGGGAGGTATGAACGATTATGTGAAGCTCTTTACCATTATAGCTGTATTTATATTGCTTATAGCCTGTATTAACTTTATGAACCTGGCTACGGCAAGATCTGAACGCAGAGCTAAGGAAGTGGGCGTAAGAAAAAGTGTTGGTTCCGGAAAAATGGAATTAGTACTTCAGTTTATAGGTGAATCTATATTTATTACTCTTATCTCCTTTGTGCTGGCCATATTGCTGGCTCAGCTGATTCTTCCTTTATATAACCAATTGGTAGAAAAAGAGCTTTTTATAGATTATCTCTCAGGTGAGTTTTGGACAGCTGCCATAGCGTTCATTTTATTGGTAGGCATAGTGGCTGGGAGCTATCCTGCGTTTTATCTTTCTTCTTTTCAGCCTGTAAAAGTGCTAAAAGGTAAAGTGAAGGTGGGTAAAAATGGTAGTACACCTAGGAAAGTATTGGTCACACTGCAGTTTGGTTTTGCCATTTTACTGATCATAGGCACCGCTGTAATTTATAAACAGATACAGTTAGTGCAGAGTCGTGATTTAGGTTATAATCAGGAAAATTTACTGACTATTCCTATGAATAATGGAATGATCAAAAATTATAGACCTTTGAAATTGGAGCTGCTAAACTCTGGGGTGGTAGAGTCTGTAACCAAATCCAATAGCTCCATCACTTCTATTACATCTAATAACTTTTTGAGCTGGCCTGGAAAACCAGAAGAGTTAAGGGTGATTTTTACCACCATTGCAGCGGATTATGATTATACCAAAACCATGGGCATAAAAGTGCTTGAAGGACGGGATTTTTCGGAAGATTTTAAAAGTGATTCTTCAGCAATAGTCATTAATAAAGCCGCATTGGACATTATGGGGTTGGAAGATCCTATCGGCACACAGCTTGACCTTTGGGGTGAGAAACGTACCCTGATAGGAGTGGTGGATAATACCCTTATGGGGTCTCCATATGACCCGATCAAGCCAATGTTTATTGTTATAGATCGCAATTGGAGTGATAATCTGGTTACAGTAAGGCTAAACAAAACAGATGACTTAAAGGCCTCATTAGCCCAGGTGCAGGGTGTGTTTGAGAAATATAATCCTGCCTATCCGTTTGAGTATAGGTTTGTAGATGAAGATTTTGCTAAGAAATTCACCACTATCAACCTTACCAGTAGGTTAGCGGGTATATTCGCTACCCTGGCCATTATTATTACTGGTTTAGGACTGTTCGGTCTGGCTAGTTTTACCGCAGAACAGCGCACCAAAGAAATAGGCATAAGAAAAGTACTGGGGGCCTCGGTAGGTAGTTTGGTAGCGCTTATTTCCAGTGAATTTAGCAGATTGGTAATTATTTCATTTATAATTTCAGCTCCGCTGGCTTGGTGGCTTCTCAATTCTTACTTAGATCGATACCCTATTCGTACCAATATAGACTGGTGGGTATTTCCGCTTACAGGCTTTATAGCCCTTTCTTTTGCCGTTATTATTGTGGCTAACCAGGCCTGGGGAGCCGCCCGGTCTAATCCTGTGAAGTCGTTGAGGAGTGAGTAGAATAATCAGAAATTTAGTTTCAAGGAGCACTATTTGTCTCCCTTGAAACTAAATTTTAATTTAAAGGCGTGAAGCAGAATGATCAGATAAATCAGCACCTTTCGCGCCTTGCAAAAGCCCTCCAGTTTATTGATGATCATTTATCAGAAACACTTACGCTTGATGAGATGGCCGCCCAGGTATGCTATTCTCCTTTTCATTTCCACCGTATTTTCAAAGCGCTCACCCAGGAGCCTTTTTTGGCCTATGTAAAGCGACGCCGAATGGAGAAAGCTGCCGCTCTACTCATGCGTTCTCATACTTCTATTACAGGTATTGCATATGAGGTGGGCTTTGCTGATAATGCTGCCTTTTCTAAGGCTTTTAAAAAGCATTATGGCGTAAGTCCCTCACAATTTAGAGAGGCCAGTCCGGATAGATATGCCAAAATGGATCATAGCAAGATCGGACAAGAGCCCCTTTCTTTTGAAGCTTACCTTTACCGTATGGAAGAACAATTGAAGTGGTTTATTAATGCGGCCGACATACGGCTGCTGGATAGAGAAAAAGAGCTATTGGCTTATGTTAGTCATATTGGTGATTGTAATAATATAGGCGATAGTTTTAGCAAGCTTTTATCATGGGCAGATAAACGAAATGTGCTAGATTTTCCCAGCACTAAACTGATGCTGATATATCATGATAGTTTGAAAATTACCCCTGAAGAAAATGCCCGGTTTAGTGCGGCTATTACTTTGAATGAGGAAATAGAACAGGAAGGAGAGGTGCTCAAAATGGATTTTGAAGGCGGAAAATGCGTGGCAGCTAAGGTGGAGCTGGTAGTAGATGAATTGGAAAAAGTCTGGACCAGCATGTTTATGTGGCTTAATGCCAATGAATATCAGGTGGCAGAAAGACCGTGTTTTGAAATTTATCATAGTAATTGGCAGGAGCACCCGGAGCGAAAATGCTTGCTGGAGTTATGTGTTTTTGTGAGTTAAGCATAATAAACAATAAGTAATAGATATAAATGAATACCATTCAAGAGGAGAGTTTTAATAAGGAAGATTTTACTGCAGGCCTTGAAGCCATAGAATATGAAGAGTGTAGTTTCCATCAGTGTTCATTTGCAGGAGCTGATCTGAGTAGAATTACCTTTGTAGATTGTGAATTTGACGGTTGCGACCTGAGCAATATAAAAATTGCTGATAGTGCCATGCGCGAAGTGCGGTTTAAAAACTGCAAGCTTATAGGTGCTCACTTTGATGAGTGTAATGACTTCCTTTTTGAAGTGGCTTTTGAAGATTGTATTTTAAATTTCTCCTCTTTTTATAAAAAGTCGCTGAAGAAAACCCGGCTGGTACGCTGCTCTATGCACGAGGTAGACCTGGTAGAAGCAGACTTGTCAGAAAGCCTTTTTTATGAATGTGATTTCGCCGGAGCCACCTTTGACAGAACTAACCTGGAAAAGGCCGACTTAAGTACCTCCTTCAATTTTTTGATAGACCCCGAAAATAACAGACTGAAAAAAGCACAATTCTCCCAATCAGAACTAGCCGGACTGCTATTTAAATATGGGATTGTAGTGAAGTGATGAGGTTTTTTATGTTTTAAATATTTAATTTTATTAACTTAAGTTTATGCGAATTTTAATATGGCTTTCTGGATGCTTGCATGCTTTGATAAGCATAGCAAGTACTAATTACTAATAAATGGATATTAAACGTCTACTTTCATATGGTTATCTATTTAAAGAGCTTCCCCCATGTTTTACATCAGTATCATTTGGAGAGAATTATGAGAGAATTACTGGTCTAAACTTTGAAACAAATAAATGCATTGAATTTTCAATTCCAAAAGGTCAATATTCACGAAGACTCTTGAGTTTACCGCACCCCTCTAACTACATTCAACTTTCGAGACATCTTTGCGAAACTAGAAATTGGAGTATTCTTAAGAGGCATTATTCAAAGAGTAGATTTTCTCACAGTCAAGTTATTGAAAATGAAAAAGCAGGGCAATATGTTTTAAGTAAGAGTAATAGAGCAATTAAAACAAACTATGATCGGCTTGATAATTCAAAAGAAAAGATTATCATAGACAGTTTTGACATGCTCTATGAACTCCAATTGGATATATCCAAGTTCTATCCTTCAATATACTCTCATTCATTCGTGTGGGCACTCCTTGGAAAAGATAGAGCCAAACAGCTGTGGAGGCTAAAAAAAAGCAAGACAACCGAACCAGATTTTCCAATTTATGATTTTGGTGATAAACTTGATAACTATACTCGGTACGCTCAAGATAATCAGTCGGTGGGAATTCCAATAGGGCCAGATACTTCTCATATTTTATCGGAAATCATCGCAGTTTATTTAGATGATTTATTAGAGAGTGAATTTCCAAAGGTAAAAGCATTCCGATATTTTGATGATTACAATATCTATTTAGAGACGGAGGAAATGGCTCAAAAGGTACTAAAGTATTTGCAGCAAGTACTTGCTGATTTGCAATTATCAATTAATGAGAGTAAGCTAAAGGTTCAAAAATTTCCTTTTGCTTTTCAAAATCAGTGGATTAAGGAAATTCATGATGTTTCATTTACCAAATTGAATACAAGTAATATAAAGCAGTATTTTAGTGTTTTATTTGGATTGGCTAAGCAAAATCCTGAAAAGTCTGGTACAATATTTAGTTATGCACTTAGAACCTTTGAGAAACGCTCTACGGAAATTGATGAAAAAAGGTGGCTTGTATTTGAATCACTACTTTTAAAGTCTATTTTGATTGAACCATCAATTTTGGAAATTGCTTCCCGAATCTTTGAAACTTATAGAAGATTTGTATCAACAGATAAGCTAGAAACAACATTAAGGAGGCTTTTAGAATATCATAGTGATTTCAATCATCATTATGAAACGCTATGGGCTTTGTGGATCTATAAACAGTTTAAGCTTGAACTGTCAAGTTCATTTGTTGAAAAACTAATCGATTCAGCAGATAATTTTTCTATACTTATGTTGCTGGACCTTAATAATCATGGCTATATTGCAGATGACGGGTTAACATCTGATCAATTAGAAGAGATCAAGGATTTGATTGAGCTAGAAGGCCCCACAGATTGGTTGCTGTATTATGAGGCTGTAGAAGTTAAGAAATGGATAGCAGCAGCCAAACGGCCTGGATATGAATCACTCAGTGTAGCTGGCATAACGTTTTTCGATTCTAATGCTGCAATAAAAACCTTTGATATACCGAGGAATGAATAGAGCATCTATAATCATAGCCCCCAAACTGTTCCAAAGTTTATAAAACCTGGCGCAAGTGTCCACTTGTGCCTTATTCGGGCATATGAGAATGCGGTCTGGTAATTACATACCATAAAGAACCAAGAATAATAGCTAATACATCTAAAACGTCTGCTACGAATCGATCAGACAGATATGGAAATAATACCTCGGATACGATTGCTAAAAAAACAGTGGTAATAATGATGTCAATGCTATGCATATATTGATCGAAAAACCAATATCGCTCTGCCGCCAGTAGGTGTAGGGCGAGTGCACTCATGCAAAATGGATCCACGTAATAATCAATGAAGGGGACGCTAATTTTAAAAATGCCCTCGAGCAACTGATGACTCAGAAAGATTATAAGTGGCACCAAAAAGCTATAATGGAGAAATCTCTTGATCATAATGCTATTAAAAAGGCTACAATAAGAGAAAATAAAAGAACAGGGCTTAGGGCAATGAGAAGGAAAATACCCACAATATGTAGGAGCACTTTCCCTGTTTTAGTTAAGAAATTATCCCCTGGCTTCCAAGTGGTTAATTCTCGAAAGGAATGAAAGAATCCTTTTGCAGCATTTTTTACAGATGAGGTGTTTGATTCGACTTGACTCATTAGTTTTTACTTTAAAGTATTTTTACAGTAAATTTTGCTGCAAACTTCAGTCCTATGAGGGGTAGCCTCAGCAGTCATTTGCCTTCAGCCAAGCGATTGTTTTATTGGGCTTGGCTGTTTCGGTCTAACCGTGTCAATGATTTCGCTGCTATGGTGCCACTCTGAGAGAGGTGTATTATGTGAATAAATTATGCTACCTGTTTTTCTCCTGATTCTAATAGTTTTATTAATTTTTTTGAGTGTTGTTTTGCCTTGCTTTTAATATCTTCTTCCTTATAGCCAGCGGCCACCGATGTACCATGGAAATAGATAGGGTCAATATAGTTCATTTGGGAGTGATAAGCCGTTTGTTCTAAAGGTTTGCAGAACTCATGCACTCGGAAATGCTGAAAGCCCAGTGCCGTATAGCTACTTTCTGATGAACCGACAGTAAAGCTGGGTATGAAGTTTTTTCCTTTTAACTTATCTCCCTGAGATCCATAAGCAAATTGATGCTCAAAAACTACATCAAACCAGTGCTTCAAAATGGCCGGCATACTATACCAGTAAAAAGGATATTGAAAAATGATATTTTCATGTCTCAATAGTGCCTGCTGTTCTGCATGAGCTTCTATTTTATAATCAGGATATAAGTCTTTCAGGTTCCTGATTTCAATATCTAAATCGCTTTTTTGTAGCTCATTTATAATGGTTTTGTTCGCCAACGACTGATCGTAATTAGGGTGCGCCAATATGATTAATGCCATGTTTTTAAGATCTGTTTTATACTATAATTATTTTAGTTGCTAACCTAGTTTTAGTTTATGTATATTGCAATAACTATCAAAATGGATAGGTGCTGAAAAAATGACTATGAAAGAAGAATGTGTTGGTGATTTTGTAGAGCTTAAGGGGAAAGTTTACCCTTGTACAGTAAGTCTTACAATGGATTTAGTAGGAGGGAAGTGGAAAGCTGTGATTCTATACCATTTAAAGGATGGTTCGAAGAGGTACAGCGAATTGCGTAAAGAAATTCCTTCTATAACAGAAATGACATTAAGCTTGCAGCTAAAGCAACTAGAAAAGGATGGTTTGGTATCGAGGAAGGTATATGGTCAGAAACCTCCGATCAAAGTTGTTTATAGTCTAACGGATTTTGGTAAAAGCTTTGCGCCTGTATTGGAGGCTATTACCGCTTGGGGCAACAAGGTTGTGGCTGAAAAGGGTGAGTTCGTAACCAACCGTGTATAATGGGTATAATTTTTTTTGTGATTCTACAGTTTAAAAGGGTTTTAATTTAAGGATGTAGATGACACAGGTAAAGGAAAAACTGTGGTGAGTGTTCATGCTTCTAATCTTCTGATATAGTTTTCGCGTTTTACGTCCATTTATTTCAGTATGTCAGCCTTCTACTAAATTATTGATAACCCTGAATTAGGATTATCATATTCAGTGAAAAATGGGTTCCGTAGAGCTATGATTTTATTATCTTTTTTTAATAAAAAATAAGTTTAACCTATTTTAATTATCATAATTATTCACTATTCTCGTATGAAAATATGAATCAAATGATGTGGGTCCGGCATTTTATTCATCATGCCAGATGGCCAGATCACCATTTGTGAGCAGTTATATTGGAATGAGGATTTTATTATTGGAGATCTTTCATGTCAGACTCTAGTTTGTGTAAAAGGTGCAATAATTTTGAATCCTGTCATACAGATGTTAACAAGTGCTGGGTTGATATTATTAAGGCCTATGGTAAAGAAAATTGGGATTACCCTGATCCTAGATGCGCTTTTGCTCCAGATAAGGTAAATAATATTCAATTTTAAGATATAGGCATTGGATGAGTATAGATACACTTAGTTCAGGAATTTTGTAATCATAAATTTATGAGACACCTGCTAGTTTTTATTCTTTCTGTTTTTTTGTCTCATCAGATATGTGCTCAAACGTATTACGGAAATGTAGTGGATTCTCTGAATAAACCCGTTGCTTTTGCCAATGTGATTGCACAGCAAGCGGATAGTGCCTTAATAGTTGGTACTGTTACTGATGAAAAGGGGGATTTCATATTAAAGTTGAAAAATGCCGATAGTTTTGATCTCACAATAAGCTTTGTGGGCTACATAACCTGGCATAAAAAGATTGCTCCAGCCAAATCTGCCAATTTAGGAACCATAGTGCTTTCTGAAGAGAAGACGCAATTAGAGGGGATTGAAATACTGGCCAAGAGGCCTTCTATTCACAAAGAAGTAGATAGACTGGTTTTTGAGGTGCGAAATAGTATAGCCTCAGTGGGTGGAGATGCTATTGATGTTTTAAAGAAAACTCCAGGCGTTCGTATACAGCAAGATGAAGTAGAAATAATTGGAAGAAAAGGGGTGAGAGTCTTGGTTAACGGCCGCATGTCTCCTCTAACAGGTGAAGATCTTTCTAACTATCTCCATACTTTAACCTCAGATAATATTACAAAAATTGAGGTAATTACTAATCCTCCGGCTAAGTATGAGGCAGAAGGTAACAGTGGTCTTATTAATATTGTGCTCAAAAAGGCTAAAATAGACTATTTCAGTGGTCTGGTCAGGTCTACTTATCAAAAGTCTACCTATTCTACGTTTAATCTTGGAGGTGACCTTACTTATCAAAAAAATAAGTGGGCCACATTTTTTAATATTGAAGGTTCAGATGGTTCTATTCATGCAGATGAGGATAACGAAATAATGTTTCCTGATCAAAATTGGAATACGGAAACTGATATACGATACTATAGAAAGCAGATTTCTGGTAGAGCGGGAGCAGATTATGATCTGAGCAACCATATTACTTTCGGGGTTCAATACATGGGAGCAGTAAGTAGACCAGATGATGGGGAGAATACTGAAACTAAGGTATTAGCTTCTGATCAAACTATTGATTCCTTATTACAAACAAAGGCTTATTCTGATAATGATAATTATTATCATGATTTTAATGGTCATTTCATAGCTAATTTAGATTCCTCCGGTCGTAAAGTAGCCATTGATTTAGATTATCTGGTCTATAGTACAGATCTAAATAGAACTTTCACTACCCGTACCTTAATAGAAAATGCTGATCCGATCAATTCTGAAACTTTTCAGAACGTTTCTCATTTGGATTTGGAGTCATTTACCTCCAGGGTTGATGTGGAGTGGCCTACTGGTTTTGCTGCTTTAGGGTTTGGAGGCAAGCTATCGTTTATTAAAAACAGGAGTGATTTAAGTGCTTATAAAATGATTAGGCATGTGATGGTTGAAGATGAGGCTCAATCTAACATCTTTGAATATAATGAAAATACAGAGGCCCTTTATACTAGTGCCAGTAAATCTATTAATAAATGGGATTTTAAACTCGGACTGCGCATAGAATTTACTCAGACGGAAGGAAATTCATTAACCCTTAGCAAGGTAAATGAAAATAATTACTATAAGCTTTTCCCTACAGCATATGTTACTTTTAATGCTAACGATGTGCACTCATTTTCCTTTGACTATGGCAAGCGCATAAGTAGGCCTGGTTATTCTAAATTAAATCCTTTTCGCTGGTATTCAAACCCTTATTCTTACACGGAAGGCAATCCTTTTCTTCAACCTTCTTTTGTTGATAATTTTGAACTGTCTCACTTGTATAAAGACAACCTCAGTACCGCACTTTATATATCATTAACTGATGACGGCAGCGATCAGATAACATTGGCCAATAGTGATAACAATATTCAGGCTACTGTAATGAGAAATTTTTTGCAGGAATACAGTATTGGCTGGTCGCAATCTCATACGTTCGGGTTTAAATGGATTGAAACTTACTGGCAATATGATTTGAACTACACCAAAATAAAGTCAGACTTGGCAAATACTAGGGCCGAGCAGGAAGGGTTTAATTTTTATCTAGAGTTAGATAATTCCTTTTATTTAAATGCTAATCACACTTTACTAGGAGAATTGAATTTTTGGTATTCTGCTCCAGGTGTGAGCGGCATTGATAAAATTACTGAAAGTTATGCTGCTGATATTGCTTTTAAATCCTTGTGCTTAAATAAAGATTTACAACTGGCACTGGTGGTAACAGATATTTTCAAGACAGACAGAAGGACTATAAACAGTGTGGTTAATGGCTTGAGTCAAAAGTACAACAATTATTATGACAATAGACGTTTGAAATTTTCTGCTAGTTATAGGTTTGGCAATAGAAAATTGAAAAACACGCAGAAGCGTTTAAGTAACGAAGAAGAGAGGAATAGGCTTTAATGAAATTGCAGTGATATTAATTATCCACAAAGTAAATTTTGATTGTACTAATGAGATACGTGAATTTGGCTATGCAGCACGACTCATCGGACTGTGGGCTAGCCTGTATTAAGATGATAACTGAGTGTTACTGTGCTTTTGGGTTAACAAATATAAATCTCAAAATTATAGAGGAAAAGATAGCCGCCAATACTTCCTTGTCTAGTCCCATATTGGTGGCCGGTTGATGTTCATGGCTCTTAAATAGGATAAAAACTGTCCTGCGTGTACAGATTCGTGATAACCAATTCGCAATAAGTATTTTCCGAGTATTTTATTTTCACCATTTCCCGGGTGAATAATTTGAGATTCATTTAATTCGGTTTCTGAAAATTTACGAACACTATTTAATAAATTTTCTCTATAAGGTTCTGCAAATTTAACTTCATCCTCCACACTAATAAATGGCCTGTTTTCCCATGGAGTTTTGTAGTTGGTCATATCTCCTTGATTGATGATAATATTCCATCCATAATCTGCTTCTAAAACGTGTCTGATCATTTCAATAGCACTCATCGCATTTACGTCAGGTCGCCAGTTATAATAACTGTCAGGAAGACTCTTCCATATCTGTATGCTTTTTCTTCTTATCTCAGTGAGATTAAGAACTATGAGTTCGGTAGGGTTCATTTTATTTCTATTCCTTTTCTGCCTTCTTTTTCTCTATATACTCATCCATTCTGGAGAGTAGGCGCCACCATTCTGTGCCGTCATGGCGTATGTCTCTTATGGCTCCGGCACGAACCAGGATTTTTCTCAGCTCGTCGTCATCAAAACCACCTAATCGTTTTTTTAAAGTATCAAATGAACGATCTGTGTATGATTTGTGGCTTAGGAAATGTCGGGCGGTGGTTTCGGCCATAAAATCGGTCTTATCCGCTTCGCGCCTTATCTTTAAGTCATGAGAGAACTTTTGCCTTTGCAGGAAATAGGATATCAGACCACCTAAAATGGTGCCTAGTAACGTGAAAATCGCCGTTTGCATAGAGGGTTTATTCTTTTAGTATGCCAAATTAAACGGTCTGATGTCATTATCCAATTACATTATTTTAAAAGCCTTATTTTTCAATAGTAAACTCATCTACAATATCACCTTTTTCGGAGCCAATGGCCTTAGCCTTTAAAGTGCGGCCTTCTATGCTCAGCTGTAGATAAGCCCATAGATGATTGGCTTTAGCTACCAGATTCGGGTGTCGGCAGTGCTCGGGATCTGGTGTAAAGGGTTTAGGGTCAGAGCCTATGCCTCTTAGTTTGCCTCCGCTACCCACAGTAATGCTTATAAAACCCTTCGGGTTATGATAAGCTTCTGTTTTGCCAATATATTCCTGTATGGGGTCGCCTTGGCTGTTCATAGGGTTAAGGCGTTCGTAGGTATGGGCATGGCCGTTCAAGACCAGGTCTACCTTTGCTTCTTCAAAAACGGGATATAGAGCTACCACATGATCATAATCTTTTTTATAAGTGCACGATTTGCCGTTGTGATGTAGAAAAACAATGGTCCATTCGGTGTCTTTCGCTCGGTTTTTTAAATCATTTTTAAGCCATTCTACTTGTTTTTCATAATCATAAAAGTCTCCAACCTTAGAATCGAGGCCTATGAAATGGGTTTTTCCATATTCAAAGCTGTAATAATGCTCGTTGTGAGGGAGTTTCCATTCTTTAGTGAAGTCATCAGGTAGCTGCCAATCGTGGTTGCCCAGCAAGGCGTAAGTAGGCACGTAAGGAAACACTTTAGTGAAATATTGAAAAAGGTTTTTGTCATAACGTTGGCTGGAGCCGTCAGGATAAACGATATCGCCTAATAACAGGCCAAAATCTAATGAATCCACATGAGGCTCCAAGGCTTTAGCCAGCACATCGGGCGTGCCACCTTTATCTACAGGTTCACCTATATCGCCCACTGCAAAAAAGGTGAAAGCTGTATCTTTTTTGGTTAAAGGAGAGCGGAACCATAAGCTTTCATTTTGCAGTAGCTCCTTTTGGTTCGTGAAAATTTTATATTCATATTTCTTATTAGGTACGAGTCCGTGTATTACTACTTCATTTTCAATTACTTCAGTGTTTGTAGTGCGGGTGGTACCGGTGGTTTTTTTCCACTGTTCTTGCTTTGAAGATCTGTATTCTACATGGCAAACTTCCCCACTGTCTGTTCTCCATAGTATGGTAAGGCTATCTTTAAAGGCACATTGCAAATAAGGGCTTCTTAATAGTTTTGCATTCGATAGTTCCTTTTTGGGAGAAGAGCAATAAATGCAAAGGCATCCAGCTATTGCTATAAAAATGAGTGTGAATACATTTGATCTGTTCATGTTAAAATAAGGGAGTTTCATAAAACTTTTCTACATCTTTTGTAAAGGTAAGTTTTATGAAACTCCATACTTTTTTATTAATTGAAAAATTTAATTGCGCATTACTCTTATAGAGCTCAGTTCGTCATTCCATCCTTGGTTGCCCAGGCATCCGTCATTAGTGGTTTTGGTTAAAGAGCTTCCAGAGAAGTTGTTATCCCAATATAAAATGGCTTTATACCCACTTTCTACCCTTAACGAAGATACATCGTCATTAGAGATGCCTCTACTTTCTAGTTCGCTCAGGGTATAATCACCTACAGGCAAACTTACAGCATAGCCATTGTAGTTACAGTTTTCATATAGGGTGGCTACTCCACCGCCATTAGGGTTATAAAAGTTACTGATGTATAAGTGAGAAATGTTGTTAATGCCATCAAAGTAGTTGTCAAAGAGCTTAGCTGGATCAGTGGCCATTTCTCCTCCTTCAATAATGCCATCGTTACCATCATTCCAGGCCCAGGGCGCATTGGCTCCACCATCTTTAAAGTTGTTGCCTTTAAACCCTCCTCCAGAATTGTAAAATAAGGCCGTATTATTGCGCTGAGCCCAAAGGCCATTAGGTTCAAATATATTGACTAGCTTATACTCTACATGGTTATCATATTCATCGGCAGGTTTTTCGGCTAAATCATTCATAGAAGGATAATAAATAATACCATCACCATTGATATCGTATTGAGGCCATGCTTTTAGCCCGTGGCCTTTAGCTTCCTGAGCTGTAACGGGGTGCATCTCTCCATTATAGCTAGCAAGCAGCAAGGAGCCATCTATACTTTCATGCCCGTTAGTTAATGGGCTGCCGGAAGGTGTGAAAGAAAAGAAATCAGAATGGCTTACCGTAACAGCTCCGCGTAAGGCTCCGTAAGTGCTGCCGTCCTTTTCTATCATCATAAGCACTCCTTCTAAGTCATTTTCATGCTGGTCTAAGTAATAGAGCAAGGCAATGTCAGTCCAATCTCTGGGGTGGAAAAAAGCATAAATGATATACCAGTGGGTGGAGGTTTCTACTACTGAATAATACACATGTGCATAAAGGTCATTGCTGTAGGTAGATAAGTTATCCCAGTTGTTTTCGGCATTCCAGTCGCCATCATAATTAATGGCTGTGATGTAGTCAGACGTGCCATTTTCGGCATAGGTACCGGTCACGTCTACATCCATATAATGAATGGGAGCCCATCTTTTTACCAGGGCATCAGCTGAAGTTCTGGCTTGTGTGTTGCTGGCTGCAGCTTGTTCTGCGGCAGCTTTTTCATCTGTCATTTCTTCTATGATATGATCTTTACAGCTCATAAATAAGGTAAAATATAAGGCAATAATGGCCTTGCCGAATAACGATGTACGTTTCAGTGTTTTCATTTGGTTTAGTTTAATTAAATGTTTTGTCTACTTAGAATAGGCCTTTTCCTGAGTAGCCGTAAACATTCGGGTTTGAGATTGATCTATCCACGTGGTACTTGGTGCCGAAATTAATCACGCCTTTTATGGTAGCCAAAGAAGCCGGGTTAACGGTTTGTTAAAAGATTGCTTCAGGAGCTTAATAATGACGCTTTAATGATTATTAATATTTTTGTTGATATAATTATTAATATTTGATAATTAGCATTGTGGTATTTTTAGTTTGGTTTTATGAAAATTATTATAGCATTAGTTTTAATTTTTTGCTGGTGCAATAGCGAAGGGCAAGCGGTATTGGTACAGCGTAATACCGAAGTTTATGTAAAGCGTAATAGTACATTAGAGGTGCGTGAGAGTTGTCTATATCAGATAAATAATAGTCACTACGCCCATGAAGGCAAAATAAGCATACCTTATGTAAAAGGAAATACCAAATTGCTCACTGCTGAGATTCAGGATTTGTATGGAAATACTATTCGAAAATTAAAGAACAAAGATCTTATTATTCATAATAATTTTTCTTCTGATGCCTTTCATGCCGATGATATGGTCATGGAGTTTGATCTGATATGGCATGAATTCCCTTACAGGATCAAGTATAGTTATGAGTACTCGGAAAAGGATTATATGTATGTAGCCTACTGGTCTCCCTATGTAAAGCCTAATTTGTCAGTAGAAAGTGCTATGCTTGCTATTCGTCATCCTGTTGATTATGAGGTTTATATGGATTATGATGATAGGCTTAAGCATGAATTTAGTATTGCTGAAGATGAGCGTGTAGACTATTGGAAAATAGAAGACCTGCCAGGAATAGAGGGGCGAGAGAGTTTTGGTTCTCCTGTAGAGGAACTTATTCCTGTGGTAGCGGTGGTGCCTGCCCAGTTTGATTATGGAGTGAAGGGCGCCTTAAGAAGCTGGAGTGACTTTGGGCAATGGATAGATCAGTTAAATGTGGGGCTTGATGAATTGACTTCCATTGAAAAAAATACCATAGATCAGCTCGTGGCAGAGGTGGAGGATAAAAGGGAGGTAGTGAGAACGTTATATCACTACCTGCAAGATAATACTCGATATATTAATGTGGACATAGATTTTGGAGGTATGAAGCCTTATTCGGCTACCTATGTTTGCGAAAATAAGTATGGTGACTGTAAGGCTCTTACTAATTATATGAAGGCCATGCTGTCTTATGTAAACATACCCTCATATTATACTTTGGTTGCAGCAGGAGAAAATCAGCGCAGGGTAAATCAGGACTTTCCCAGTCAGCAGTTTAACCATGTTATTTTAATGGTGCCTTTGGAGGGAGATACCATTTGGTTGGAAAATACCTCTAAAATTAATGCTTTTAACTATTTGGGTACTTTTACACAGAACCGCCATGCGTTTATGGTGAATGGGGTTAATAGCCAGTTTGTGAAAACTCCAGCCTTAAAGAGGGAGGACTGCCTCACCGTGGATAAGTATCATTATACGATAAATTCACAAGGTAACGGAAAACTACATCTGAAGAGAGCATTAAAAGGACCTTTATTTGAAGATTACCTTTACATGAAAGAAAATTATAATAGCGGTGATCTGCACGACTATTTTAGTCAGTATCTGGATATTCCTAAATCAGAGCTGATGGAATGGCATTTTGATTCTGTAGGCAGAGATAGTGATCATCTGCCTGTAAATCTGGATTTTAAGGTGCGTGATCAGTTTCATCATGTGGCAGGTATGAAAGTCCTTAGCCCTCAGGTTTTAAATATGAATCTGGAAGAGCCGGGAGAAAGAAAGTCGCCTTTAAGAATTAATTACCCCATTAATAATGTTGATTCAATTATTTATGAGATCGATGATCTGAAAAAATATTCTTTGGCGTTGCCAGCAAGCTTTGAGGTGGAATCCAAGTTTGGGAGGTTTGAGTTATCGTGCTTTCATGAAGATAATAAGGTGATTTATGTGAGGAGGTTCGAGTTATATATGGCCAATTATCCATTGTCTGAATACAAAGAATTTTACCATTTTATACATACCATTAAGACCTTTAAAAAGGGCTCATCCACTATTTTAACTGCACTGTAATGAGAATATTATTTGTGATTTTTTTAACTGCTCTGCTTCCAGCTTGCTTGTGGGCTCAGGAACATACGTTTTCAAGAGAATTTACAGAAGTTGGTGATCCGGAAATGGATATGAGCATTTATGATAAAGATCCTAATGCGGAAGCAGTGATTTTGTTTGATATAGGTGTTTCTGAATTTCTTGATGAAACCTATAATATCAAGTTTGTTCGCTCTAAAAGAATCAAGGTATTGAAGAGTTCGGGGGTAGATTATGCTACTGTAAGAATTCCATTTTATAAAGATGGGTATGGTAAAACAGAGATAGTTAGAAATATTGAAGCTTATACTTATAATAAGGAAAATGGCGAAATAGTAAAGAAGAGCTTAAACCCTAAAAGCATCTACGAAGAAAAGATAAATGAGAGGTGGAATGTGAAGAAATTTGCCTTTCCAGATGTGAAAGTAGGAACGGTGATAGAGTATCAATATGAGCTTGAAACACCTTTTCATTTTAACTTACCAGATTGGCAGTTTCAAGATGTGATTCCTACTGTATATAGCTGCTATACTGCGAAAATGGTGCCTTTTTACGAATATATCTACATAGCACAAGGTATAAGAAATTTCGATTATCATCACTCTGAAGTAAGTAAGATCAAAAGGAAGTATGGAAGCGTGTCTAAGTCATACGGACAAAATATTGGCAGTGGTTTTGAATTCTTTGACTACGTACATACCTATGCTATGGAAGATGTTCCTGCTTTTAAAAATGAAGGCTTCATCACGTCTATGGATGATTACATTATGAAAATTGATTTTCAGCTGGCAAAATTTCATAGTCCGCAGGGAGGGGAGCGCGAAATTATGACCACCTGGCCTGAGCTTAGTGAAGGCCTTTATAAAAATGAGCATTTCGGAAAATACATAAAGAGTAGCCAAAAGCAAGCAAAAAAGTTGCTCGAAGAAATGAGCCTGGGTGGGCTGGGTGAAACAGCGAAGGCGGCTACATTAATTGAGTTCGTAAGAAATCAATTTACGTTTAATAAAATCTTCACCAAATATGCACACCAAAGTGCTAAGGACTTGGTAGATAAAAGGCTGGGTTCTTCTGGTGAGATCAATTTATTTCTGCTGTCACTATTGGAAGAGGCTGGTTTAGAGGCTTATCCGGTAATATTAAGCACCCGTAGTCATGGTAAAATTTCTGCTGATTATCCTTTTGATCATTTTTTCAACTACGTGGTGGTGATGGTATATGCTGACGGTAAATCTTTCTTAGCCGACGCGGTTCAGAATTTTGTGCCTTTCCATAGGTTGCCTATATGGTGTATTAATGGCAGAGGACTGGTGCTTAAAGAAATGCCTGCATGGGTAAACCTTGAAAATGATATGCCTAGTTATTTAACGGTTAGGCTCAATACAGACCTGAATCTCAATGAGCTAGAGGCAAATTATTTTGTCACGGTTCAGACTACAGACTATGAGGCCTTTGAGTATAAATATAACTATGAAGATAACGAAGAAAAGCTAACGAATGCATTCTTGAAAGACGGCTTTAAAAGTGTAAAATCAATGGCTTCTTTTAATTATGGTAAGAATGATAAACCTTATGGAATATCCTTTAATGCAACATCAGAGCTTGGAGCTATTAATGCTAAAATAATATTGAGCCCGTTTCTGAAGTTTCCTATTCAGGAAAATCAATTGCATCAGAAAAATAGAACTTACCCTATAGACATGGTTTATGCCAGTTTAAGGAAGTATGAAGCACTTATAGGAGTGCCTGAAGGGTATGCCGTGATGGCACTTCCGGAAAATTATAAATTAAATAATGAATTAGTTTATATAGATGTAAATTATGTAAATGAAGGTGAGGTAGTGAAGGTCAATGCCAGTTATATGTTTAAAAAATCTATATACCAACCCGAGGAGTACCCTAAAGTGAAGGAGTATTATGATGAAATAGTGAAGCGCTTTAATCAGCAGATTGCTTTTGAAAAACAGGCTCAGCTGGTAGGAGTGAAGTAGCTTGGTTGTGAAGGTGTGTGAAAATAAAAAAGCGGTATCTTTTCTGGTTTAGCATAGAAAAAGATACCGCTTCTCATTTATAAAAAGGCCTATTTTTGATTTACAGTAGGCCAGTTATCAGTTCTAAAAGGAACTGTTGGCAAGCCGCTGGAGTTGATAAGGTTTCCTTCCGGGTTATCTGCCCAGTTATATCTCACTGCTTTCGGCTCGCTTACCTGAGGTGAATACACAATCACCTGATTTTCTTTGATCTCAGCTTCAGCCCAGTGCCACTGCCGATCTTTTCCTGCTATGGCAAATCCCTTTAGCTTATCGGAATTTTTACTAATGGACAGGCCGTCAGCGGTTTCTGTGAATTCAATGATCACTTTTCCCTCTTCAAGAGAGTAGTTTTTGAACATGGGCCCATAAGCTTGTACCTGCTTACCATACACCATGTTTTCGGCCAGTAGCGCCAACCTTCTGCCTACTTCCTGCTTGTTGAGCGGGTGGATGGTTTCCGCCTCTCCAATATCAATAATACAAGCCATTCCTGTGTTTGGCTGTGTTAAGGTTTTGGTCTGAGCTTCTCTAAGCACCGCCCAGTCACTTTCTGATGGCTCTTGCTTACGGTTCATGTAGTTAGCCAGCTGCACATAGATGAAAGGTAAATAGCCTTGTTGCCACCTTATGCGCCAATCGTTGATAAGCAAAGGAAAAAGCTTGTCATAATCTGTGGCCTCTTTTACATTATCCTCCCCCTGATACCAGATAAACCCTTTTATGGCATAAGGAATAACCGGGTTAATCATGCCATTATATAAGTATGAAGAATAGCGGTGGTAGTTCATGATAGTGGGAATAGTAGGCTCCAAATCCTTTTTGTATTTCCATTCGCCGTTAAGGCTTATGTTAGATTTGTTATCAGTGATGTACATTTCCTCAGCAGGAGGGTTGAAGCCACCGCCACCCCATAAATAAGCTATGCGTACAGCTATAGTGTTTTTTCCTTTTCTTACCGCTTTTTCAGGAATGGTATAAGAGTGTTTCGGCTCAGCATTCCATACGTTTTTGCAAATTTCAGTGCCATTAAAATACAAGGAGTAGTTGAGTTCAGGGTGCCCCAGGTTGATAGTGAGGTCTTTCTCGGTCATGGATTTAGGCAGGTCTATGTTCTTTCTCAACCAAACCATTCCTTCATAAGGTGGTACATCCCAGTTTTTAATAGTGATAGGCATGGCTACTGTAGGCCAGTCAGAATCATTATAATTTCTTTTAGGAATGCTCTTCTCGGTGCCGTTATGGGGGTTGTAAACTAACTCCCAGAATTTTATAAGATCAAGGCTATCTTTTTCTATATGATCAGTGGTGATGGTGTCATTAGCCGTTACCCGGTCTCTGATGACCGAAGAAGAGAGCAGTTGCTCACGGCTGGTCCAGGCTTCTACAGGCGTGCCGCCCCAAGTTGATTGGATAATACCCAAAGGCACATTGATATCCGTATAGATCTTTCTACTAAAATAATAAGCAACGGCAGAGAAGTCTTTAACGCTGGCGGGATCTATAGCTTTCCATTTCCCATTTTTTATCTCAGCTTGCGGTTCCATTTCTTTAGCATGCTCTACTTTCAAAAAGCGAATTTGCGGATAATCAGCATTTTTGATTTCTTCATCGGCATTCATAGCCTGCTGTACCTGCCATTCCATATTAGATTGGCCTGAAGCCAGCCACACGTCTCCAATAAGCACATCTTTAAAGCTTACAGTAGGAGAGGTGGACTCGTTTTCATAAATATTCAATATATACGGCCCGCCGGCTGGTAAGGCGGGCAGGTCTATCTGCCATTGGCCATCAGCATTAGCGTAGGCAGACTGCTTTTGCTGGTTGAGTTCTACCGTGATTTTTGTTCCCGCTTTTGCATTGCCCCAAACAGGAATGTCCGCTTTTCTTTGCAGTACCATATGGTCTGTAAATACTTTGGAAGCAGAGATTTGTGCTTGAGAAATATGAATGGAAGAAACAACAAAAAGTAAGGGTATAATTTTCAGTAACAGTTTCATTTTACGTTTTGATATGAGCAAAAAATTGTCTGGAAGATGATCTTCTAATTGCATATATTGCTAATCTATTCCATTTCCTTTTTACATTCAAATACTATCGGAATATGTTATGAACAGCTTTTACGGATCAATAATTGATGTAAATTATAGTGTAGAATGCTGAATTATTCAGTGTTATTGATTACTCATAAAATAAACGGATATGAATAATTATAATTATGTAGTGACTCTTGGCGCCTCAGCAGGTGGGCTAGAGTCTTTAAAGGCATTCTTTTCTAATTTGCACACTACTTATGATGAGTCATATATCGTAATACAGCATGCTTTAAGATCTCATAAAAGCCTTTTGGTTAAAATTCTTTCGCGAATCACACCGGTAGAATTAGTGGAAATTGAGGATGGGATGAATTTTATGGGCAATAAAATCTACATATGTCCGCCCTCTCATTCTGTGACTTTAGAAAAGGGTAAATTAAAATTAATCAAGCGGCAGGATGAAGAGATAATGAATTTTACGGTAAACGAAAGTTTTAAGGCACTCTCCCAAGAGGTAAAGGATAAGATGGTGGGAATAGTGATGTCTGGTACCGGTAGTGATGGAGCGAAAGGATGCACAGAGATAGAAAAGAATGGGGGGGTAGTATTGGTGCAAGATCCAGGTACCGCAATTTTCGAAAGTATGCCTTTAAAGAGTATTATCTATGACCATCCGGACTATGTGTTGGCGCCGGAAAAAATGCCTAAGCTCATTCAGCGTATTGTGGTAGGTAGTGAAAATAAAGATAAGAGAAGAATAATCAAGCTTGATTTGAACAGTGAACATAATACAAAGGCGAAGTAAATATCGCCCTTGTATTACTGAGTAACTACAATTACTCGTCCATTAGTACTGTATCTATTTGGTCGGTTCTATGCAAATAGATTATTTCATTTATTTCATATTGAGCGTAAGCATTCACAAGTTCCGTTTTGGCTTGCTGCTGGGTTTTTTGTGCATCGAGCAAATCGGTAAGATTGTTTAATCCACTAGTGTAATTATCTCGCTGCACTTTCAGGTTTTCGTCAGCATAGCTAAGGTTTTCCTGAGCAAACTCTATTTGTTTATAGGCGTCTTGCAAATTATACCAGCTCTGCATAATGCCTACAGTAATCTTATCTTGAATGTCTCTGAAATTATTAGCCGCAATTTTTTCTTGAATTTCGCGCTCTCTAATACGGTGTTTGGCGCTGCCCCACCAGTTAGAAATAGGAATACTTAAAACTCCAAAACCAACGGTTTCGAATCCTGTGCTTAGATTAACATCAAAAACGCCCAGCCTGGTAGTGCTTATGCCTACAGCTAATTGGGGTAACCTATCTGCCTTGGCCATTTTGGTTTGTAGCTGCGCTGCTTTTATTGATTTTTCTACCAGCTGATAATTACTGTTGTTTTCCAGGTTTAGCGCAGGAGCGTTGTAAGTAGCGTTCGGAGCAGCTACAGCATGGAGGCTGTCTTGAGCTACCAAAGTAGTGTCATAAGAAATGCCAGTGTACAAGGCGAAATCAAGTAAGGCTAGCTTTCTCATGTTATTCACCTTGCTCTCTTGAAGTAAAAGCCTGCTGCGGTTTACTTTTACCCGCAAGAGCTGGTTGCTGGGTATTAGTCCGGCATCTAGCAGGTCTTGTTGCTGTTTTATCAGTTCATTTAAGTATACTTTGCTGGCTGCTATCACTTTTTGCTGCTCTTGAAGCTGAACCAGTTGCCAGTATTTTTGCTCTGTGAGTAATATTACTGAGTCTACTGACTGCTCTGCTCTTATTTTGCTAGCCTCAATTTGCACTGCTGCCAGCTCGTTGCCAGTGCGTACTTTGCCTCCGGCATATATAACTTCAGAGGCTACGGCAGATACCATATAGCCATTATCTATTCCCTCATTAAGCAATGGAGGTATCGGCTCCACGAAATCATCGAAGCCATATATTCCCACTCCCAGAGCCTGAACGGTGGGAAAGTAGTTGGATAAGGCCTGGCTTTTAATGGCTTCAGCCTGTTCTATGCTCAGCTTCCCGTTTTTTATGTCATTGCTATATTGTAAAGCTGATTTTTTGGCTTCTTCTAATGTAACAGTGTTGTGTTGAGCGCGTACCTGGCTCCAATATGGGGCTAGCCCAAGCAACATCAGAAGAAAAAAGCCTTTATATATTTTATTATTATTCATGGCTGTTTAAGATTTTGATAATTGTACACCTGATTCTTCATCGTTGTGCTCATCTTCTTTTTTGAAGAATAGCCAGTATAAAACAGGGAGCACAAAAAGTGTTAGCACCATAGAGAGCATCAGTCCGAAGGCTATTACCGTACCAAGTGGGCCCCACAGGCTGGAGCGGCTGGCGATCATAGGGATAACCCCTACGGCCGCGGCAGAAGAGGTAAGGAATATTGGTCTCATCCTGCGCTGTGCAGCAGCAATGGCTGCTTTCTTTACACTGTATCCACTTTCTTTTCTCAGTTCATCAGCAAAATCTATAAGGATAATGCCGTTTCTTACCACTATACCGCACAAGGCTAGCAGTCCTAAAAAGGAGGTGAAGCCAAACGGATACTGCATCAGCACCAAGCCTAATGCTGCTCCGAAAATGCTCAAAGGCATAGTCATAAAGCTTAAGAAGGCATGTTTGGTGGATTTAAAGTGCCATACTAATATCAGGAATATAACCAGCACACTGATTAGCAGTGATATACCCATAGGAAGTAAGTTTTCTTGTTGCATTTCAAACTCACCACCGTAATCTACCCTTATACTTTTAGGAATGTTGAGCGCTTTAATTTTAGGTTTAAGAAGGTTTAACACCTCATTGGCAACTGCTCCTTTTTCAATATCTACTCTTACAGTAAGGCAGCGCATACCGTTTCTTCTCACAATCTGTTCCTGATTCCAGCTGGGCTCTACATTTGCTACCTGTCTTAAAGGAACTATGCTTCCGGTTTCTGGAGATATGATGGTGAGTGCTTCCAACTCAGAAGGTTTCTGCTGCTTTTTATTAGTAGACTTTATTTTTACCTCAACAGGGTAATCTTCATCCCAGATTTGAGTAGCAGAAATGCCTTCCAAATTCATGGCTATGGTGTTGGCTATTATTTCTTTGGTAAGTCCTGCTTTTGCAGCTTCATCTTCTTTTATGTCTATTTTAATGGATTTTTGCATTTCACCGTAATTGCTGCGGCTCCAAATGGTCTCAGGTGTGGCACGCGCCAGGTCTATGATCTGGTCGGCATACTTTTTCATTTCAGGAATATCATCACCAAACAGGCGCACTTCTACCGGGGCAGGCTTGTTCACCATATTCAGCTGCTTCATTCTCAAATATGCATCAGGAAACATTTCAGAATACTTTTTGTCGTACTCTCTTAATACCTCTTCTGTAGCATCGTCAGAGGTGGTAGTAATCAGCATCTGAGCGAAATTTTCTGCAGGAAGCTTAGGGGCATAAACCATATGAAACCTGGGTGAGCTGCTGCCAATAAAGCTGGTGTAGTTCAGAATTCGCTCATCTTTTTCCAGGATCTTCTCAAATTTCTTTACCACTTTTTCGGTTTCAGCCAGGTTTTTACCTTTAGCTAATGAAATCTCTACGGCAAACTGGTTTCTTTCAATAATTGGGAATAGCTCCTGACTTAGTAGCGAGAAAAGAAAGATGCCTACTACAATGGATAAAATGCCCAACACACCGGTTAACCTGTAATGGTTCATTGCTTTTTCTACTGACTTGTCGAACACGTCTTGTAGCTTGTCTAGCATAGACTTTTTGTTCTTTTTCTTTTTTTCGTCATTGTGGAGACCTCTTTTAATAAAAACGGTATTGATAAAGGGCACTAACAACACAGAGACTGACAGCGAAAGGAAGAGCGCAATCATTATGGTGAAAGGGAAGGTACTCAAAAAGTCGCCAGCCACACCTGAAAGGAAGAATATCAGCGGTAAAAAGGTTGCTGATATAGCTAAAGTAGCTGTAAATACGGAAGGAAATAGCTCTATAGCACTGTTAAGGGCTGATTTCCAAACAGAATGGCCTTCATCCAGCTTTTCTACATGATTATCTATAACCACAATAGGGTCATCTACAACTATACCCAGTACTACTATAAGTGCCGCTAGGGTTACAGTGTTAAGCTCCATGCCCAGCAAGTACATAATCGCCAAAGTACATGATATGGTGATAGGTATAGTGGCCGCAGCTACTGATGCTACCCTGAAAGGAAGCAGAAGAAGAGATACCAAAATAACGCCGATCAGTGCATAGCCAAACTCTTTCATAAAGTGCGAAATAGAGTGGTGAACTACTTCTGGCTGGTTCGCTATTTTGTTGATTTTGATGTCTTCAGGGAGGTTTTGCTCTAAGGCTTCCAGGTGCTCATCTATTTCTTTTCCGAATTGCACAATGTTATTACCGGGAGCCATTTCCAGGGTAATGATCATGGCTTTGGTTCCATCAGCGTAAATGTAGGAGTCAGGTTCTTCGTACTCTCTTTTTACCTGAGCTACATCTTTTACTCTTATAGCATTGCCATTCTGATCGGTTCTGATGATCTGCTGAGCTATGTCCGTTTCATCTTTCAGAAAAGTGTTTAGATGTATCGGCCTGTTAAAGTCTTGCCCTTCCAGTGAACCACCGGCATTTATAGCGCCTTGTGTTTGCAGGCTTTGCATAAGTGTAGCCGGACTGATACGATACGTAGCCAGTTTGTTTTGGTCTACATAGATAGAAACTTGTTCTGTTAAACCTCCGGAATGGCTGATTTTGGCCATGTCCTCAATTTGTCTGAGGTTGTCTTCAATATCTTCTACATGCTTTTCCAGGTCTTTGTAAGGCCTTGTTTCTGATTCTACAGCCAGAATCATGGCGGCGGTATTACCAAAATCACTGTTTACTATTACTCCTCGTACTCCTGAGGGCAGGCTCCGTTGTTGAAAGACAAAAAGACCATTTTTAAGCTTATTCCAAAACTGCTCGGTGCCGTTAGCGTCTATGCGATTAGCTACCTCTACGTAGATGTACATGACACCATCACGAGAGTAGGAGTAGGTTTTTGTTTTATCTACTTCGTTATAGCCGAATAGGTATTGTTCTACTTTACTGGTGAGCTGCTCTTCCACTTGTGCTGAGCTGGCGCCGGGGAAGTAGCCTATCACCAGGCCTTGTCTTATGGTGAACTCCGGAAATTCGTTTCGCGGCATTTTGAAGAGGCCTAAAATACCTATGGCTACAAAGGTGAAGGCCAGAGCCAAAGGAAAAGCCTTATGCTTCATGGCCCACTCTATTAATGTGTGCTTATTTTTCATGACTAGGCTAAAAAATTATTGAATGACTTTTACAGGAGTTTTATCAGTGAGCTTGTGGTAGCCCGATGTAACGAGCTGGTCTCCTGGTTGCAAGCCCTCTTTAATGGCTATGCCGTTATCATACAGCTCTCCGGTGGTAACATATTTACGATGAGCGGTACTGTCTTTAGTGTTTATGATGTACACAAAGTTCTTATTATCATCAGTAACAGAAACGCTTGATATAGGAATTACTAAGGTCTTTTTTTCTGACTTGTTATTGTCGTTTTTGAAAAGATTCACTTCACAAGCCATACCTGGTTTTATATTATGATCTTTGTTTTGAATTTTTATTTGTGCAGTATATACAGGGTTGGCTCTGTCAGATTGTACAGAAACTTCAGATATAATTCCGGTAAAAGATTGATCACCTAGCGCATCAATAGTTACGCGGGCGCTGTCTCCGCTGTGGTATTGGTTTACTTCCTGATCAGGTAGTGTTACCATAGCTTTTACCATATCAATATCCAGCAGCTGTATTACAGGCATGCCTGGGCTAGCCAGATCACCGGCCTCCATTATTTTAGCTCCTACATAGCCACTGAATGGTGCATATACCTTAGTATGTTTTACATTTTGATAGGCTGCGGTAGCGGCAGATTCGGCTTGTTTGTAATTAGACCGGGCTTCGATCATTTTTATTTCTGCAATACTGCCTTTTTTGTAGACTTCGTTTATGCGCTCAAAATTCTCTTTGGCTAGTTCTGCCTGAGCTTTTCTGGCTTCATATTGATTCTGGTAGGTGGTAGACTCGATTCTTGCAATGAGGTCATTTTTATGAATAAAATCACCCATGCTTACCGTAATCTCTTCGATAGTGCCTGGCACCTGAAAGGTGATGTTTACACTTTTGTTGGCAGAAATAGCACCGCTATAACTAAGCTCATGGGGAGTGAAAGTTCCCTGTTCTCCTACAGTTAGCGTTTTTACTATAATTGGATCTGCCTTTTTGCTCTCCTCCTTCTTGTCACAGCTTGTGAGGGCAAAGGTTGCCAGCAGCAGACAGTAGTAAAAATTTGTACGTAAATTGCTCATATTATTAATCAATTATAAATTCTGTGTTATTGTAGTCCTTTAATCAACAGATCACTGATCCAGTGTAGCCGATCAAACATATCGTCTTTGATGGAATCATATAAAAACATTTCCTTTTCTAAGCTGCCGGTAGCCGTAATAATGGCTAGGGCTAAAAACTCCTGGTCGGTTTTTGAAATTTGCTGTATTTCATTCTTTTCCATGGCCCAGGTTAGGCAGTTTTCTACCAGTTTAATATCAGCATTACGAATCTGGAGGAATACCTTGGTAAGAATGTCTTCGTTTTCTTTAAGGTCCGATAACAGATGTTTGTATTCTGCCGTTTTTTTGGCTAAAAAGGATAGTTTTAACTGGTTGTAGTCAAAAAGATTTTCATTGATGGTTCTCTCTTTACTCACCTTTTGCTGGGCTTTTTCAATGATTTCATTATATTCTTCTTTAACAAAAGCCTCAAATACATCCCGCTTGTTTTTGTAGTAATAGTACAATGTGCTTCTGCCTTTTCCTGATGCTTTGGCGATATCATCCATGGTTACTTTAGCATAACCTAGTTTTTTGAATACCTCTCTGGATGAAGCAATTATCTGCGACTTTACAAACTCTTCTTTTGAATTCATTTTCAACAAAAATTGTGTTAACGTCTATCTTTAGACAAATTTAGTGTATTTGTTTTAATTTTAAACAAAAAATGAAATAATGTCTAATTTTAAAATTGTTAAAAAAAATAACTGACATGTCTGCCAGTTACTAATTAGTGAGAAAAACCACCTTATTTAAGAAGGTGGTTTTATTTGAAATGTTTATTCTTTGATGAGTTTTTTTCTTATAAAATCCGAGTTATTTTGAATGGTTAGTAGATAAATTCCTGATTGTAAGTTGTTGGTATATAGCGTTATGTGATTCTCTTTTGTAAGGGACTCCTTGATAAGGATGCCTTTTTGATTGTATAGCCTGATGTAATTAGTTTGGCCTTCACTCTGCGATAAGCTAATGTGTAATTCATCCTTCACAGGGTTAGGGTATAGCCATGCACTGATCTGTTCAATATTTTTTGCTACCCTGGCATTTGACTGAGAGGGAGCTGTGGCTTCGAAATGAGACCAGGAGAATTTTCCTATATAATGAATATACCAATTTCCATTTTGGGCAGGGGGCAGCCTATTGGACCAGGTATTGGTATAGTCTTCTCCGTTGATCTCCAAGAGCTCAAGGTTCCAAGAGTTAATAGAGCCGATCGGATCTGAAGTGACAAAGCAAAATTCACCTACACCCTCTTGCATAAATGGAGTAGAAATGGGTGAAGGATTATCGCAACTAGTGGGGTTAGTTCCTTCTTCGGTAAAAGTGGCTGTGACAGCAGTGTTTTCTCCAAGGGTAAAATTGATGGTATTTGTTGTGCTTGTTATATCACCGCTCCAGCTTTGGAAAACATAGCCAGCACCAGGCACAGCAGTTAAGGTTATTTCTGTGCCTTTTACAAATCTGCTACCTTCCGGTGTTTGAGTGATGGAGCCATTACCTGTCACTGATAAGTCTAGCGAAACGGTGTCAGGAGCCCCTTCAAAGGCAAAGTAAGCAGTGATGGATCTATTAGAGATTACGGAAATAGTAGTAGGGTTGGTGGAACCAAATGCGTCTCCTCCCCAGTTGCTAAATATATATCCGGGTTCAGGAACGGCTGTTACTGTTACACTGGTGCCACTGGCATAGCTACTTTGCTGTGGAGATAGGTTGATCGATCCGCCACCTTCTGCATAAGTGTTGATCACATAGGGGCCAGGGGTGTCATCATCATAATCAAAATAGTCTTTTAGCCATTGTAAGGCAGGCCTTTCGGTAACACCATCGGCAGCAAGTAAGTAGGCTTCATTTCTCCACATATCGCCTTCTAAATAACCCCAAAGGGTAATTCCTTTTACCGAAGGGTGCTCCCAGAAGTAAGGGAATAACTGTTGATATAAAGCCAGCTGAGTGGCATCATTACCTCTTAGGTCTAGCTCAGAAATGTATATATCCAGGCCGGTAGAGGCCATTAATTCCATATTTCTTTGTATAGTTGAGAAGTTTATATTTTCCAAGCTATGCGCTTGTAGACCTATGCCATCGATGAGGTTACGGTCTTGCAAGAGCTCTACAATTTCAAGAAAATCGTCACAGGTGTTAGTGTAATTTAATACGTTATATTCATTAAGTATCAGCTGGGCGTTAGGAAAGTAAATCCGGGCTTGCTCGAAGGACCATATTACCCAGTCCCATCCGGTGGAGCCTGCGCCACCCAGGGCGGGTGCATATGAGGGCGGATCATGTAGCGGTTCATTTACCACATCAATTAACTCAAGGTCCGGGTAGCGTCCAGAAAGGGCTTCAAACCACTCTAATACCTCTTCCATCTGTTCGTTTTGGGGTAAACTTTGCATCCAGGCAGGTTCACCTGAAGAATGCCCCCATACCAGTGTATGTTCTTTAAATGCTAAATCAAACTCACGAGCATGATCATAGGCCCTGTCCATCCATAGCCAGTAATTAAAATCATCTCTATTTTGCTCGCAAGAGGCCCATTTTCCTGCATTGGCAGGTGTGAGCTGATTCCAGTAATGATCAAAGTTTAAGGGAGTCTCTCCTTGGGTGTGTGTGCTGCCCAGAAATTTGCTTTGGTTTTTTGCCAGCTGACCATAGGTATTGTAATAGAAAAAGGAAAGTAGCAGTAGAGTAACCATTTTAACATAATGGTGCGTTTTCATGAGAGGGTTCATTTAGGTTAAACAATCATTCTAATGAGAGATATAAAAAAGGAGTGCCTAGGACGGCACTCCTAATGGGGTTTTAATTATTCTATTAAAAGCTTTTTAACATAGAGGTTTTGGTCTGTTTCTATGTTTATTGTGTAGAGGCCCACAGGTAAGTTACCCACGGTTATTTTATACATTTGCTCGTCAGCATGTTGGGTGGATAGCTCTTTTTGGTACACCTGAATGCCAGCCGAATTATATAAAGATATGACAATACTGTTATTGGATTGGTCTTTGAATTTCAACCACATATGCTGATCCTTAATAGGGTTAGGAAAAATCTCTATCTGATCAGTCTCATCTATTGGAGTTAAACGCTTGTCGTTATTTGTTCTCGCTGCAATGCTTTGGGCAGAGCCTACTATTTCGAAATGAGACCAGGAGAAGTTTCCTATATAATGAATGGACCACTCTCCATTTTGAGCAGAAGGCAGGCTGTTAGACCAAACATTGGTGTAGTCTACTCCGTTGATCTCTAATAATTCCAGTCCCCATGAATTGATGTAGGCTGCAGGTTCGGTAGTGACAAAGCAAAATTCTCCTGTTCCATCTTTAGAGAAAGGTAGTGAAATAGAAGTGGGATCTGTACAGAAATCAGAAGACCCTTCGGTAACTGAAATGGCTTCCTGATCAGTAAAGCCACCGTCTGTGGTAGTAACGGTAATAATGGCGCTTCCTTCTGCTATGCCAGTGATAAGTCCGTTGGGGCTTACTGTGGCAATGCTTTCATCTGAAGAGCTCCAGGTTACAGAAGTATCTGTGGCATCAGCTGGTGATACGGTGGCGGTCGCTTGTGTGCTACCGCCTACTTCTATACTTGTGGAAGCGATAGTAATGCTAACTCCTGTAACAGGTATGGTTTCATTAGTAACGGTGACATAACTGCTATCCTGAAAATTGCCATCTACGGTGGTGGCGATTATGTATGCACTGCCTTCGGCCACTGCTGAAACAAGTCCTGCACTATTTACGGCAGCTATAGATTCATCAGTAGAGCTCCAGGTAACAGATTTATTGGAAGCGTCTGCAGGTGATACTTCAGCGGTAAGTTCAACACTGCCGCCTATGCCTATGGTGGCAGTCTCTGGGCTTACACTTACGCTGGCTACTGGTACGGAGCTGCCATCGCTGGTTAAGATGAAGTGGTATACAGAAAGAGGAGGTAGTGAATAGCTGAACTCATTGCCAGAAACATTTAAGTCGGTTTTTTGAATAATAGCGGCAGTACCTTCTTCTACTCCATAAATAGTGGCAGTAGTATAGTTAACCGAGCTGCCAGAAATATCAAAAGAACCACTGATAGAAGACGTCATGCTTTTATTTAATACGATAACATGAAGTTCTTCATCAGATTCTCCACTTACAGAAGCATATATAGAGCTATTGATTTTGTCATCCATAGCAGCATCAACATAGGTTTCTCCGAAGGTGGCATCATTTCCATCATAGTTATTGTATAGTTTGTATGCTAAAGCTCCGAAGCTACCAGGGTCAGACCAATGAGTAGCAGCATAAACATCATACTTACCAAATATGCCTAATACATCGGTAAGGGCTATGGTGCCTGTAATATCTTCATAGCCACCGAATTGAAACTCGTTGAATGAAAGCTTAGTGCCGGGATAGTAGGTGTCAATAGAGTTTTGAACAGTAGGAATAAGAGGCATGAAGCTGTCAAAGTATTGGAATATCCAGCTGTTTTCTGTGTAGTCAGGGTCCCAAAAAGCACGAGGAGCTTGTAATCGGGCTAATTTATCAGCAGTAGAATTAGCGGAAGGGTTAATAATTCGCTGGTCTCCAGTTGCTTCTGGGTACCAATGCAGGTCTATTACGTCTACTAGTCGCTGATTGGCGGCGGTGCTAGCATCATTCATTGCCTCTAAATAATAATCTATAAACCAAGAGTAATCATCCTCTAAAGCTGGCCAGTCAGGAGCATTTTGGAAAGAAAGGTAGCCGTTAAATCCATATGAAACCAGCCCGAAAATTTCTGCCTGAGGATCTACATTTTTAACTGCCGTGGCCAATGCGGTTGAGCGATCAATCAAGTCTGCAATGGTAGGTTGAGTAGGGTAGATGTAAGGGTGGGTAGAGTTCCATAGATCAGGTTCATTGTCCAGAGAATACTTTAGGCCTCCAGATCCATATTTATCAGTTAAGAAGTTAACAAATTCATCGATATATACTTTGTCGTCTGTTTTGTCTGGGGTAAGGCTGAAGGCAGAGCCTTTCTCGAATACCCCCTCGTACCAGCGTGGGCTGGGCGCTGTAGTTTCTACTTCACCATCTTTATCTGCAGAAACATATCCTGCCATCTGTAAAGTGATGAGCGCTTCAGCGCCATTGGCTTTGGCTTGGTCTGCAATGGTAGTTACTACTATGCCGGGTTCTTCTGAGTCAGTGATGTCTAAATACCAGGGCCAGAAATTGTCATTTACATGAAAGTAATCTTCACCTGCGTTAGAGGCATTGTTTTCCCAGTTATAGCCAGTAGCACGGTTGCCGCCCATGCGCACAAATGTGTAATTTTCATCGGTGCTTGGGTTGGCTGTTTCCTCCCAGTTAGAACCATAAATAAGTGGACTTATGGGCTTTCGGTCCGCCTGGGGTGAAATGGTGTAGTTTACATTTAGCTGTGCAATAGCCAATGTGCCCGTCAGACATAATGCTGACAGCATCAATAATAGGTTTTTCATTGATTTAGTAGGTTTAGGTTTAACAAATAGTCACAGATTGCTTCCAGAAGATTCTACAAGTAGACGTTCTCTGGTAGCAATCTGTGGTTACTTAAATTAATGAAAATTACGCACTATTAAAATGATAATTAAAGAAAGATGGCACCTGTGTACAGGGAAATGAACAGTATGCGCACATAGTTGAAAGAGGCTTTTGATTTTTTTCACCTTCTCTTAAAAAGAATGGGTTTAATTAGAGCATTTATAAGAATAATGGTGCTCGTTTCTTATGGAGCCATCAGCCTCGAGCGATTGGGTTTTTAATATCTTGTCGTTTTCATCACGAAAGAACTTTTCAGACCCTATTAATACTGTACCGTCGCTACTGTATCTTTTAACCTCGTTAATACCCTCTCCGTATTCATACTTGGTCCTGGCAGTCACTTCTTCACTCATGTTTTTTGTTACCATTTCATCAATTAATCCATCAGAATTGTATGAGTATTCTACAATAGCATCGTAATTGTAGAATAGGTCATCACGGATTGCTTTAACTAATTTTCCTTCGTCATATGTGTTGGTGTAGACTACATGGTTCATGAGAGAGCCTGAATTATTTAAATTTTTGTACTCTATAATTTTCCCATTTTCATCAAAATATGATTCTTGGGTAGTATTAGTCTTATCATATAAGGTTTCGAGTTTTTTACGAACCACTTTTGTCATCTTCTTCTTACCTGTTGGCCAATATTCAGTAGATTGTTCACTTCCCAATACACCATTCATATCAAACCTTTTGGCTAGGGTTACCTGAGTTTGGCTATTGTATTCAAAGGTCATGTAGTAAACCAATGAACTATCGGCGTATTCCCGGTACTCCACAGTGTCAGACCCGTAACCATCATTGACATATGAAGTACTTATTCTGTTGCTATTCTTAGAATCACGGTACACTACCTTTAAATCGCACGATGAATCAATGCTTTCAGGTTCCGTGGGGGTAAGAGTAGGCTTGTCGTCAGAAGCAGGGGTGGGCTCATCATTGTCATTACAACATATAAACAAGGCGAAAAATAGAGCCATAAAAAGGGGCTTTTTAAAAAATCTCTTCATGAATGGTGATATTTTATGGAATTAAAAAATTAAAAAGAGCAAACACAATATAGTCATTTGCAAAATCTTCATAATTTAAAATAATTTCGATTGAATTGTAATAAAATAAGTCGAAAATTGGTTTGTAGCATTGTCAATAGCCCTTCTCAGTCACTTGGCCGTAGTTACACGATTGGGAACCGTGCCTTTTCAATACGATACACCATCTCATGACTAGCTTATCATGGGCACCTTCCTCATCTTCAGAGACCTTTTTCTTGACATCCCTTACGTAAGCCCACTGATCTCTTACTTAGGGATGAAGAGGTTTGAGATTATTTATATTGATGTATGGGATATTTTTTGTTGAAATTACTAAGTTAACGGATTGGAAATTATACGATATTAAGCATTTATAAACGTTTATAAGTACTTGTAAGTGGGTATGATTCTGATAATCAATTACTTAATTAATTTTAATGGAGTATTGTGTATTGCATATACTCGGATGTTGTACCACATTGAAAAACACTGAATAATTAATGGGAATTTTTAGCAAAAAAGAAAAATGGCGGAATTTTAGCGGAAACATCAATATTTATTCCGACCTCAAAAAGACTGATATTCCTAAAATTATCGCTGAGGAAAATATTCATTCTCTTCAGTTATATGAATTTAAGAACCCTTCAAAGCAGACTTGGGAAACTTTAAATGATTTCTTTAAAAAATACCCAGATATAGGTCTTCGCGTTCTTTGGTACGACCAACAAGATTTATCCTTCTACAAGGAAATACCAAACATTAGAAATTTTACAATTGCCTCATTTAATACAAAAGATTACTCTCCATTGCTTTCAAATACCGAGCTGAAACATTTTGGTATTGAAGAAACAAAATCTTCAGCTGTTGACCTGTCCTTCATTCGTGAGTTTAGCGATCTGGAATCACTTTACGTTGATGGAATGAAAAAGGGACTTGAAAACACCAAATATCTACAGAAGCTAATCAAACTAACGTATAGAGGGGTAAAATTGGACAACTTAGACTTCTTATCTGATTTGGAAAACTTGGAGCAACTCAGGCTACTATTTGGTAGTTATAAAAACCTTGATTCGATTTCCAACTTGAGTAACTTAAAGTCAATCGAACTTAGTCGTGTTCGTCAAATACCAAATTTCGACTTCTTGAACTCTCTTGAAAGTCTTGAGGAAATAGAATTTGAAGGAATGTCGAAAATGGAGATAATTCCTGAATTGTCAAATTTGACCAAGCTAAAAAAGGTTCAAATACATAATAATTTAAGACTTAAAGACATTTCAAACGTTGGAAGAATAGAAAATTTAAAGGCATTGATAATTTCATTTGCTGAAAACTCCAAGGCGGCAGACAGACGAAGTATAGTTGATCAAACAGTTAAAATTCTATTGAACTCCAAATCCATAAAATATTCAAATGTTATGCATTGGACTGATGACGAAACAACTGCTCAACTAACGAGTAATGGAATTGAACAATGGAAGTGGAATATTAAATTATAACGTGGTACAACAACACCTATACGCAATGCCCTTCGGGACACTGCGCATAGCCAAACCGTTATGTGGCACGAGTGCACTATGAAACCATTTCTTCTACCCCTTCTAGTTTTTTGTATTTTCAGTTGTAGTCAACAGGTCCAACCAACTTCAAGTTTGAAGCCTCCTTTCGAAACTCAGGGAGAACAGGAAGACTATTGGGCCCAAGAACTTTTTAGGAAAGAATACAAGAAGCAAGAGTATCCAAGATTTGACGGAACCATAACAACCACGAACAATCGAATTAACTTTGGAACTGGGTCGATAATATTTCTTGATCAGAATTCGAACTGTCAACAAATCTTTGAACAGGGGTTTTTATACCCTTCCCTTTTCGGGTTAACTGAACTCAAAATTGGAGATCTTGAAGAGCTAGATTTTCTGTCTAATAACCCAACCGTGAAACGATTCAGGTTTATCCATTACGACAGAACACTTATGAACGTCAAACTAGCGAACCCTCAGGTTTATTTGTTTGAACTTGAGAACCCGAACTGGCAGAATGACGGAACCTTTGACGACTTTCTGAAAGACGCCAAACTAACTTTTCTTAAAGCTGGCTGGATAATGATATAAAGCCACATAACAAACGATATGGACGCATGGCCTTACTTAGTCGTCTGCAAAGTGCCTGCTCAACATCCCACTTGTCTGCCGCCAGGAAACTGAAGTGCTTTTACTCACTCCTGCTCGTGGGAGTTTTTAATCTTCATGGCTCAGTATGTATTTGATACTTTGATGGCACCGGCAGATAAGCTACTTTTAACGCTATAAATTATGCTCGGAGGCTTCAGCTCCATATCTTAGCGTTATCAGCAATGGATCGTAACCCTGACATAATAGAATATATATCAAGGTACTGTCATAACTACTGGACAGATTTAGAAAAGAAGGCGAGTGAACATCACATAGCTCAAACTAAATTTTTACCTCATAAGGATAGAGATAGTCGATTTGGCGAACTGTATAGATGCAACACATCAACAGACCCTAATGTACTTGAACTCTTAAGAGATGGCTATTCTTCCTTTTTAGAAACAGTAGCTAATAGGATTTATGATCAGCATTTAAATGAACTTGAACTGAATAGATGCCCAAATTGCAAAGGAATTGCTCGTACCCCAACAGCTAAACAATGTAGATATTGTGGACATGATTGGCACTGATGACCAAAGAATCCTAGTTATTTTGGATTTAGATGAGACACTCATGTACGCTACAACAGAACCAAGAGATGAAAACTGGAACTTTGAATGATCATACCCCAAAAATTAGGTCAACAGTTTAAGTTCAAAAAAGAAACTTAAATTTAC
>NZ_JAESIY010000012.1 GCF_016757215.1 Fulvivirga sediminis | reverse complement strand
CGTTCTAATTCTTTAGGGATTTTATGTTTCATTAGGTTGCTATTTACATTCAGTTTATTCAGTGTGTTTCAACTGGTTTCGTATTGAAGACAAATAGCGGGGAATAAACCCTATGAAATATTTTAATTTTTCCGGGGAATTATATCCTTTTTTATTTTAAATAATTGATATTCAGATGTTTGTTTTGGTGAATTAACCTTAAAGTGAGTTATGATTACTTGTGTTAAGTACATCCATTTCAGTTTATAAAATAATATTTGTTAATGGATTCAGATCAGAGAAGCACTGCTTATCCAGTGCCGCTGCTCAGTGCTTAGACATTGAGGTAAATTATAGATATTTGGTTCGATCTGAAGATTTAAAATTGCCCGCTGAGTGTATATTAACAGTGTTAACTTTAAAGGCAAGAGTTTTCAGTGGCCTTATCACCCATTATTGATACTTATAACTCTAATATTTTTCTCTCAAGCTATAAAATAATTGGTAGGTCGGACGAAAAGTTTTATTTAGATAAGTTTAAAATCTAAATAGCAAGACTTGTGTAAAGGTTATTTTGTTTAAGAGGTAGCAGTACAAGACTCTTGCGATCAAAGAAATTCCGACTCAATTTAAATTCTGGATTTTCAATTACATAGTAGCTTGGTATGTAATTGATGGGATAGATTACCTGAATTAATATTAAATTATTATAGGGTCTATAGGTAATTGTTTGTTTTCAATGAGATAAAGGCAAATGCTTTTGAGTGAAATTTTAAAAAATCAAATTATGGAAAACAATCAAAATGTTAGTGATCTCTCGTCTATGACGAAAATCGGGTTAGAGAGAAAAGGTTCGACAGATAGCCAAGCCAGTTCAAGTAGTAGTGAATATAGCGTAGAAATTCATCCCGATCTTCCTTATTTTAGATGTAGAAGAAATAGTGACCAAGACAAACGAGAGTTTAGAGCCTACTATGCTCATCTTCGCGAAGTAGTCGCAGATTTATTGAAGATCCCAATCGCTAAAGAAGCCCAAGAACTTCTGAATGACCTCGGAGAACAACGTGCTTTGAAAAATACATCTTTACAGGACAAAAGTATAGTTTCAATAACAAGATCTGATGGGTTAGGGGATATGAAAAATGCTACTGCACCGAGATTTAGTGAAGCAATAGATGAGATAAAAAAGGCATACCGCAATAAGGAAAGTTATGGTAAAGGAACAGCAAGTGATGTTAAATTGGTAGATGATTTTACTAAGGTAACATACTTTCATGAAATGATGCATGCATTAAGAAATGCAACAGGTACGGCAGTTGCAGATCCGGATTTGACAAAACATGCAAAAAGTAATGTTTTTGGCGGCATGGGAGGTGATTTGGCTAAAGATTGCGCAAAAATGATATGCATGTTCCAAGAAGAATATGAAGTTATTGGGCTTATTAAGGGGCCGAAAGTTGATGGAAAAAATCTTCCTACAGACAATGATCTTAGAAAAGAATTGGGAGTGGAAATAAGGCAATCTTATGGTCCCAAAATTAATGAGTTACAGGAGATTTTTGAAAGTGTTAAAAATATTGATGATGCAAGACAGTCCATGAAAACTATTACATCAACTTTATTAGAGAAAATTACAGGCAAGAGGCCTGATATGACTTTGATGGATGTATGCGAAGAACTTATTAAAGCTCCATCTGTAGGAAAGTTTACGAACTTATATAATCAAAATAAAATTCAAGAGTGTGAAAACCTGAATAACTCTAGAGCCACATCTCCTGCGAAACGTCGGTCTCCAAGTTTGTAACATTAAGCATAAGCTAATTTTATATTGAATGGCTTATCTAGATTATAAAAACCACCTCATGTTAATTTGAAGGTGGTTTTTTTGTTTTATAGAAAGAATATACATAATTAATCTTTTAGCGGATAGCGGCACAATTGTCATATTTCTTTCATTTAACCTCTAAATACAGGTATTCTTCACCTCCTATTTTTATATTATTAATACCTGCTCAGTTTATAAGCATTGAATGGATGTAAGTAAGAATTTTATTGGATTTAAACCGGATCATCCATTAGTAAACTAAAAGTTTAAGAAATTCTTCGAGAATTGTATAAAAATCCCCCAAAAGGTTAATCAAATTTACGGTCTTTATCCATTGAATATTCCTCAAAGGTAGTGACACCCTTTGGAGGAATGAGTTTAATAAAACAATTTATCGTTCAGGTTGGGATACGAAAAAAATTAGCCGAACTGGCTCTTCCATCTCTTGGATCTAATGGAGGATATGACCCCAAGCAAATCGTAGAGAGTTTTTGGCTGAGTATCTGGATGGAGTTCATGCAAGAAACCTTTAAGCCAGCCTATGCAAGACAAAAAGTAGTTTTCATAAGGGCTGATAGTAGTTTTACACCGAAGACGTCATGTTACATCTGGAAGAAGAATACTTTAATTACATTATGGCTGTACATATGTATACTCAACTAGTCCTACTTTCGATTATTCTAAAGAATAATGGAGGTTAAAATTTAGATAACCTGCTAAAAGACATTTTCCTTACTATGGTGCTTATTACTTTAGTGTCATTATATGTTAACTACCCCTATGCACGGTGAAAAACTACGCTGCCTACTAAAGCAACACAAATAACCCAGTATTCTTATGTAGAAAAACAGTGAATGGAAATTAAGTAACATTTTGAAAGCACTCATTTTGCTGGGTACGATGATTATTTCTAAAAAGGTGGTTTTAATCTTGACCAGGCAAAAATATAAGGGTGAAAATTCTCCATGACCAGTTTACGTCAGTTTTTTGAAATTACGCTTCACTTAATTTTCTTTTCAGAGTCAAAAAGTATAGGGTCTTGGTATGAGCAACTTGTTTTCAATTAGATACTAACAAAACTAAACATGTATTATGAAAACAAATTTTGAAGAAGCGAAGTCAAGGATCAAACTATGCCGCTCAAAAAATTCTAAATCACTTAATTTAAGTGGTTTGGGATTAAACCCGGGAGAGTTGATAGATTTAATGCCTTCTATAAAAAAGGCATCATCACTGGAGAAACTGGACTTGAGCAAAAATGAAATTTTTGCATTACCGGATGAGATAGGTGGGTTAGGCGATTTGAAATTGAAATCGTTAAACCTCAGTGATAATGGACTTACCTACATACCTTCAGGCATTAAAAATCTTAAAAGGCTGGAGAGCCTGGATGTTTCTAAGAATAGCCTCGAGAATGTGCCGAAGGAAATGGTCAGATTGCCTAAGCTGGAAGAATTATATATAAGTGGTAATAAGTTAAAGGAGATACCGGCGGGTATATCCAAACTGGAAAACCTTAAAAAACTAAAGGCCAGGGATAATTTAATAACTACTATTCCTAATGAAATAACCCTTCTGTCTAATCTTAAAGATTTGGGCTTAGGTGATAATCATATCTCTTCTTTCCCCAGTAGTATAGGTAATTTAACTAAACTGAAAGTACTTGATTTAGACAGTAACGGTATTAATGAATTACCGTCTTCATTTCGTAAACTGGTAAACCTTGAACACTTGTATTTAATGGAGAATAACCTTAAGGAGATCTCTGAAGATATAGGGCGTTTTACCAAGCTCGAATACCTGGACTTAGGCAAAAATGAACTCAGCGCTTTACCCGAGGGAATGAAAAATTTGACCCGTCTCCAAACACTGGATATATCTGATAATGAAATTGAACGCATACCTTCCAGGATAATTAGGGGCCTTACTAACCTCGAGACGCTTATGGCTTCCGGAAACGCATTGGAAACTTTATCCGCTGATATTGGTAGGCTCACCAAGCTGAAAGAACTGTATCTGTCCGAGAATGCACTTGTGGCATTGCCCGAGGAGATAGGACGTTTGTCTAAGTTAAAATCACTTTATGTTAACCATAATGAGCTCACGGAGTTGCCTGAACAAATAAAGGGGCTGACGAACCTTAAGAAAGCCGACTTCAGTTTCAATGAGCTTACTTATTTGCCTCCTCAAATAGGGAAATGCACCAATCTCGAGATGCTTAATATGACTAATAATAGCCTGACTGCTATTCCTGAGCACATCGGATTTTGTAAAAAACTGAAGCAACTTTCTTTTTATAATAATAAAATTGAGGTATTGCCTCCTCAAATAGGTCTGCTAACGAAAGTCAAGGAACTCATGTTGAGTGATAACCGGTTGACTAATTTGCCCTTGCAGCTAACGCTTTTAAAAAACCTGAATGTGTTGTCATTAGGAGGTAATTCCATACCTACAGAACAGATTAATGCGCTCAGAACGCATTTTCAGCAAGACCCTATTGTATTGTCCAACCTTATGGCTACAGAGGAAAACAAGGATCATAGAGGGATACTGGCTACTATTTTTAAAGAAAACAGTGATCACTTGTATGATCGCATTCAAAGCCTGGATTTGGGTACCTTCAAAGATGCACATGGCAGTGATATATCCACTAAGGAGGTTATATTTAGTTTCCTGGAAGGGGTTCCGGTCTTATCGAAAGGACCAAATCTTTTTATTGCACCCGCAAAGGAAGTACTTAATGAATTGTTAAGTCCTGATCGGTCCTCAGACGCTTTAAAAGATTTGCTTCAGCAAATAGCTGTAACGGAAGGAGACTGTTCCACGCCTATCAAAAGTTTTTTGATACAAAAAGCAGTAAGTATGCAACAGAGAAACCCGGATGCTTTTCCACAATTTGATTTAATGATCACCAGGGAGGCGGTGGAAGCTACCATCAATCAGAAGCTAGGAGGGCTTTTGACCAGTGATAGCGAAAAAATAGAACAGGTTCAAGCTTTGGCAAATAGTATTTTCCTTAAAGGCGCTGAGAAAAATGAAAGCAACATGATCCTGATCAAGGGGGAAAGAGAACGTCTGCCTTCAAAAACTGAAAACCTGGAATATGGCTTTGAGTTAGTGAACAGAGACCTGGCTGATGAGTTTGCAAAGGTATTTTGTAAAACAGGTGCTGATGGTAAAGCACTAAAAAGGGACGGTAGTTACTTCCTGGACCCTGAGAAATTAATAGAATCTAAAGAGGCTTACTACGCTAATAGCTTGGGTATAGTTACAGAAAGGGAGCGTAGGGTGAATAATTTTGCCGGTGCTATGCAAGAAGCATTAATGGAGCATGATCACCTGCTGTCTTGCTTTGACAAGCCTGATGTATTGGAATTTTTAGATGCAAACCGGTTAAAAGATGGTATTCGAAATGCACTAAGGGGCGTAGAGGATAGTAAGGTAGAGAATGAGTTCAACAAATACCTGGCCCAAAAGCAATCGCAGGTGGCAACATTAGCTGAAAAGTATAAGGAAACCCCTGACCAGCAACCTACGGCGAGCACTTCAACAGCAAGTAGAGATGTGCCTGATTTGCAGCGTATGGGAGATAGCAGGGTAGAGCGCAGGTCAGACATGAGGGAAGGACAGCCGGAAGAAAGGAGGCATCGCTCTGAAAGGCATGGTGGCCATTCCGAAAGAAGGAGGCACCATTCAGAAAGGCACGAGGGTGCTACGGAAAGCAGAACTCATCACTCCGAAAGGCACGGGGAACGTTCGGAGCGAAGGGTACGGCGCTCAGACCGGGAGGATGGCACTTCCAGGAGCCATGTCCGCAGGCATTAGTGAAGTTAGGTGAAGAGGCATGAGTTTAAAAAGCTTGCAGCATCGATTAACAACAAGCGGGCTGCCTTCAATGAGGGCAGCCCGCTTGTTGTTAATCATTATTTGTTAAAGATAATAATCGCCATTGATCCTATTATTGCTTTCGCACATGCACATGTTTCTTCTTACCGGTTTTATCATCCGCCCTTGTTTCTACGCTCGAACTGCTTTTGCTTTTAGAACTTTTGGGAGTTGCTGCTGCGGAACATCGCTAGTCCCGCCTATGGGGTATTTATACGAAGTTGCTATATTCCCACTGGCTTTAAATGTAGAAGGAGGAGTTTGGTGAGAGAGGGCTACTTTATACAGGTGGCACAGGTTGTTTGCCATTTGCTGCTTTTATTTCTGCTGTTGTTTTTTTGAGGGCTTCTGTTTGTGCTTTTAGTAACTCAATATTACTGTTATTCATTCTTGTTGCATTTCTGGCCACTTCTGCTTTGAAATTTTCAGTACCAGCTAAGTAGATACTCCAAGCAATCATGACTATGAAACACAGTGCGCTAAATGACCAACCGTTACAGGTTTTCCTAGTTATGGCCGAAACGTTGAACGGCTGGAAAGACCCAGCTTCTGAGGAAGGGAAAAGAGTGCTGCTAGAGCAGTGCGACAGGGGAAATGAATTTAAGGCTCAGGGTAAGTTATTGCTGGCCGGCCCCACAGATTTTGAATTGACATCTGAGCACAAGATAAACCCAATAGGATATATCACGGGTGTGATAATGCTACAGGTAGATAAATGAGAAGAGGCAGAGCTGTGGGCATTTAAAGATCCTCTTCATACACACGGATTTCGGAAGAGTGTGGTTTATTCCATGAAAATAACCATGACTGAACCCGGTCTGTATACTCCATTACTTCAGGAGATCAATTAGTAACAAAGAAGGATTCCCGGGCATCTTATGAGTTAGCTGTGAGTCCTTCTTTTTATGCGAATTATTTACAGCTAAGACTGTCTAAGTTATCAGCTGGTTTATTAAGGTTTGCTTGATTTTTTAAATCAGTTATATTTTGTATAGGGTCTCAGGCATTAAGATTGTTTTTAGAGTAAAGGCTCCCTGAGGGTATCCTTTAATGGTTATCAGTGCATCTGATAAGAATGGTGACTTTAATACACTCCATTTGGATGCTAACCAAGGGATTAAATCTTTCGGGAGCTGATTTATTAACCTTTAAATTTTAAACTATGCAAGATCAAACTCAGGAAAGTAACCAACCAAAAAAAGAAGGATTATCTTATTCTGCTCCTGAAGAAGTAGCCGGAGAGCCACTTTTTACAGGAGTAAAAGATATGAAGGCGGCGGGTGCTAATAGGAGTATTTATGCACGGCCTGCCGATGGTTCTCAAGTGCATACTCATTTTGAACATGGCCAGCAGGGAAAACCACTGGAACATGAAATGAATGTTAAAAATCCGGATGTATTGAACCTGGTGAGGTGCCAGACCAGCGCTAATGTTGCCAGAGAGGCAGGGGAAAAATCTGCTGCTCAAAAAGTAGTACATGCGAATACGGATATTTTTAACTCCGATACTCCCCTGGAGTATACAACTAAAGATAAGGCTTTTCATATGATTGATATGACCAAGCCTATTGCTAAAAGATCATCCAATGAATCGCTACAAAGTAATAGCAGCAGTGGGCATTCCCAAGAGGTATCCCCTAACGTACAAATTACTGATAAAGGTAAAAAGCTTAGAGTCAAACCCTAGAAGTATAGTGCTTGGCGGCTATAGGGACTAAGCATGGCTTCATGGTAAAAGGGAGGGTAGTTCCTCCCTTTTGATCAGTATACACTAATTGAAATTAATAATTACTTTCTCCTCACCACATAGTTTTTTTCACAGTCTTGGTATTTGTTCTTTTTTCAATATAGGAAGAAGGTTTATCACTCCTTTTCAAACCCGGAAAAATCCTTTGAAGTCCGTTCTATCCATGCTTTTAGGCTTTACCTCAATAATGATGGGCTTTTCTCTATAAGGTGCATTAATAATGAATACAAAAATAGTCATTATTCTACTGAAGGAGAGTATACATTTAAATTATCTGTGGCCACACTGCTATGATAATCAGAGGCTGGCTCCCAGTACAGGAAGGTGGCCATAATTATAATGGGCAATAGGAACACGTTAACTAATTAGTGGTCGATATTGATTGGCAGTTCATTCAGTTTTATACATTAACTAAGTAGGCCATGCCTGCTCACTGGATATCGGTTTACAAATTTTCATAGGGTTTATATACTCTCACCTTTTTTAATTCATTCGAATTTCCTCAGCCTCGCTAAATACGTAACCTGCGGAAGTAAAACTTGATTTTTTTATTGAAATCCTCAAAAAGTAGTAGGGTGTATGAAGGGCTCATTGTTTTATATACAGAAGCACATAGTAATTCAATAAATCAAATAAGAATTAAAAAAGATACGTATTTATGAAAGATAAATTTTCCATCGACGTAGTCATTGTTTTCGCTATGGTCATGTGTTTAATGCTACTGTCATTAGATATTTATACCAGGTTTTATAGTGATTTTTATCACTTGGGCCTCACTAATACAAGTTTGAACGCAGCCATAAAAAAAATATTTAGAACGTTTCCCCTTTTCTCCAACGCCTTGCTGTTGCGCATAATCATTTTGGGGGTATTTGTTTTAGGAGCCTTTGGCATAAGCTTAAAAAAGAAACCGGAAGAGGATCCGGATCTAAATAAATATGCTATATTCTTAATAGTATCATTTGTTTTGTTTGTGCTCTGTGGGGGCTTTAAAGTTCATGTGGCGGTAAACTTAATAGTTACGCTGGCTTCCTGGGTAGTTTTTATCTGGAGTTTTTTAAATATCAGAAAGCATTTTAATTTTTTCTCTAATAAAGATGAGTTTAATAATAAGAATCTCATATTTCAGCAAGAGAAAGAGTATAAGGAAAATCCATATTCGGTAAACTTAAAAACAGAAAATGGCCTGATAAATGTGGTGAACCCTTTCAGGGCCACAATGGTATTAGGTACCCCGGGATCTGGAAAATCATATTCGGTAATAGAGGAATATATACGGCAGCATATCATGAAGAACTTCTCCATGATGGTGTATGATTTTAAGTTTCCATCTCTCGCCAAGGAGACTTATGGATTTTACGAGTATTATAAAAATACCTACAAAGTAGAGCCTAAGTTTACAGTTATCTCACTGGATGATATCGAATACTCTAACTTCATTAATCCCATTAGCCCCGAGTTCATAAAGAAAACAGCAGATGCCATCGAGGCGTCTCAAACCGTACTCTATAACCTTAATAAAGAGTGGATTACTAAGAAGGACTTCTTTGCACAGTCTGCCATATCATACTTTGCCTGCTGTATATACTTTTTGAAATTATATGAGAACGGTAAGTTCTGTACGCTACCTCATGCCATAGCCTTGGCCTCTTGCCCAGATGAAAAAGTATTTAAAGTTTTTCAAAGATATCCTAAGCTCAGATTTTTCATGACTCCTTTTGCTGATGCGCTGGAAAAGCAAGCCTATGAGCAGCTATCAGGACAAACTGCTACGGCCAGGATACCGCTATCGCAGTTGGCTACGAGGGAACTCTTTTGGGTAATGGGTAACAATGTGTACCCTGAAATGAATGCTTCCCTGGATATTAATAATCCTGAGGCGCCTCAAATTATGATATTGGCTAATTCCCCTGCCACGCAGACCACCAACTCACCGGCGCTGGGGCTTATCTCCACACAGTTACTCAAAGTGGTGAATACACAAAATAAATTACCATCTTCTATTATTATAGATGAGTTACCTACCATGTACTTTATGGGGCTGGATAATCTGATAGCTACCGCCAGGTCTAATAAAGTGTCTACCACTATTGGAGCACAAGATCTGGAGCAGCTCAAGAGGGATTATGGTGATAAAGTGGCCGAAACTATATTCAATATTGTTGGTAATATCTTCAGCGGATCGGTGAGGAGCGGTACGGCCACTAAACTCCAGGAGATCTTTGGTAAAAAGAAGCAGCGACTTAAAAATATGACTGTAGATACCAGCACGACCTCTTATAGCATCAACGAAAGTATGGATTTTGCTATACCTGTGTCTACACTTTCTCAGCTATCTCAAGGGGAATTTGTGGGTATAGTGGCGGACAATTTTGGAGAAGAAATAAAGCAGAAAATATTCAGAGGCCATATCAAAGTAGATAAAAGAACCGACCAGGTGAAAACTCATATTCCTAAGGTAATTGAAGAAGATAATCTGGAAGAACTGATGGACGGTAATTTTCAGCGGATAGTAGATGAAATTGACATCATACTGGAAAATGAATTGTATGAAATAGAAGAGGCTGAAAATAATCAAAAACAATCTACAGAGGCTGCCACCACTGGTGATACTGATAATAAAGAAGCAGTGGAACAGGAGCAGCAGGAAGAAACCACAGAATAAGTCAGTTTCAAAGATTACAATGCCTTTAGTGTTCTAAATGTTGGAGTTCACAGGGCTAATAAGAACTCTTCATCCCTATATTATAACGTAAAAATGGAATTCAGATATAAATTAATATGTGTCATTCTGCTTATGTTGAGTATGGCTAACACAGCATGCTCTCAGTCAGGACAGAAAGAACAACTGATCAATCGTTATAAGTCTATGGAAATGGACAAGCGCCCCGTTTACTTTCCATTACCGCAAAAAAGCTTTATCAGGATTTCATCTGGGTTTGGGGTGAGGAAACACCCCATACTTAAAGTAGATAAATTTCATCCCGGACTGGATATGGTCGCTAAGAAAGGAACCCCTATATATGCTTCTGCCAATGGTAAGGTTATACGCGCTTCGTTTTCACCTACCTATGGTAATGTAGTAGTCATTGATCATAATGAAGGCTATAAAACCCTATATGCACACATGACAGCCTTTAAAGTGAAAAAGGACCAAGAGGTGAAGCAGGGAACAATCATAGGCTATGTTGGGTCTACAGGGAGGTCTACTGGACCACATCTGCATTTCGAGATTTTGCTTAAAGATAAGAAGATAGACCCCTTTAAATATTGGACCCTTATAATGGACAGGTGGAAATAAAGCTTCTTCTATTTCAATCTTTAGCCACAGAAGGTTTAATGAATATTTAGGTTTAATACATTGTATGCCAGGTTATTATGTGTTTTTAGTCTTCTTTAATACTCTGTGTGATGGTACCTTTCTTCTTTAGGTATCTTCTTCAATTTATTTTTCCCTGTATCACATCTAAGCTCAGCCGCTGTTGAACGGTTATTTAGAAGGAAATGCTACTCTTTGGCATTGCATGACAATTTTTTATGGTGTCTGGTACGTCATTGGGCTTTCCATAAAGCATATCCATCCATCTTGCTTCTGGTTATTGCCAATGCCAATTATAAAATTACTTAGTCGATAATTTTTGAATGAAAAAATTTGAGAAAAGCATAGGGTACAAATCAACAGGTCTGTTTTTAAGATGTAAGGCTTTAAGATCTAAACAGGTTATCAACGATCGATTCTTTATAGAAGAGTATAGATCAGCAAAGCAAGCAAAACAATCTAAACTGTGGAAATGATGATACTTAGAAAAAGAAAAGTAAGGCTGAATAAAAAATGTCTTTTTCTCCCATCTGATTCGGGCTGGGAATTTGAAAAAGTGGAAGATCAATCAGTACCTATGAATAATTAATGAGCAATGGATAATAATAAGAAAATAATTGTCGCGGTAGTGGGGCTTGTGCTGGCAGGCACATTAGTATTTGCCTTAAAATCGATAATATCTCCCAGTTATGCCTCTTCAGGAAATGGAATAGCCGAGGGGTTGGAGTTTGATGCTCCTGACTTGAACTTAAGTAAGCTGGACAGTTCCTCCAAAAAGGAGCTTTATGATGAATCTAATCAATACGATCGTGACCGTTACGACTCTTTAGGAGATAACCTTTCTTTTTTACAAAAATTGAAAGAGAAAATGACTAAAGATACAGAAGAGCTTCCTTCTTCTCAATTTGAAGAAAATTCAAGCGCTGAAGATGATTTGCGTATGCTCATGGAGTTACAGAGCAACCTGAATGCAGCCAATGCTCAATATGACATGGGCCAGATGCAGATGCAGCAGTCTCCTCCTGAGCCGGAAGTGAAAAAGATACCTAAAGATGGCGATTTTTTCTTCGGGGCCGCATCGGCCACGGAAGGTTCGCCTGCAGAAAACTTAATACCTGCAGAAACTATTGATCAGGGTGTTTTTAAGCAGGGTTCTACTATTGCTTTCAGAACTAAGGAATCTATTGTACTACCTAAACATAATGTTAGAATCCCAAAGGGTGCAGTCATGTACGGAGTGGTAATGTTTGAAGGTAATCGTTTGAATATCAATGTCAATAAATATAAGCGTGATAATAAATTGTACTCCCTTAATCTGGATGTTTATGATTATGACGGACTGCAAGGTATTCACTTAAATCACAGAACACTTTTCTCAATCCCTTCTAATGTTTCTAAAGATGTTTACCGTGCAGCCATCCAGACTTATCAGCAACAGCAGCCCATCTTAGGAAATGGTGACAGAAGAGAGCCTTTGGATCGGGTGGCTGTACTCTCTGCAGCTAAAGAAGTAGCCAGAGAGGTTTTTGATAACAGAAAAGTATTTGTGCCCAGAAAATATCACATATGGCTAACCATAAACCAGGACGATAATGACAACTAATATAGAGAAAATATTCCCGATTTATTCCGTAGAGCAGGATCTGTTGGTCTCTAAGTTTGGAGATGTAAGTTTAGTGTACGAACTAAAAATGCCTCAGATATACTCATTAGACAAGGAGGCCATGGATCAGATTAATTCTATTGTAGATAAGATGATACGATCATTACCAGCAGGTACAGTATTGCAAAAGCAAGATTACTTTTTCGTCACCAGTCTTAAAGATCCTATTGCTGATGGCACCAACATACTCTCTCGTAGTGACAACACTTTCTACTTTGAAAAACCGATACTCACACACCAATGCTATCTGATATTTACCAAAGACGCTAAAAACAAGGTGAGTATTGCCAATAGCAAGTCAAAATATGAAAAGTACCTTCAAGGGCTTACCAGCTTCATATCTGATGTTGATACTAGTGTTTCTTTTTTATCTAAAGAAGAGTATTTCAGTGCGTCACGTCTGGATACTGATGAGATTATTGATCTGGTAGGAAAGTATTTTTCACTATCGCTTAATGGTGGGAATAAGCTTAAAGATATATTTCTTGATCGTCAGCTTCAGGTGGCCAATAATGTAGGAGAGGTGTATGCCCTTACTTCTAATAATGACCTTCCGGTAACAGTGGATAGCGCTATCAGAAATAAAGAATATTCCACCCAGCGTACAGATTTCTTTGTGCCCTACATTCAATCTCTATGTCTGGGGCTGGAGTGTAACCACATTTACAATCAGATCATTTACGTGGAAAAATCTGAAGATATATTTAAGTCTATCAAGACCAAGATGAACAACTTCAAAAGTTTATCCATGCTATCTAAAGAAAATGAGCTTTACTACAGTAATATGGAAGATCTGGTAGAAGAGGCCATTGCTAAAGAACTCAAGTTTATTAAGCAGCACCTTAATATTATTATTTGGGAAGATAATAAGGAGCAACTTGAGAAAAGTAAAAACATCCTTGAGAATACTTTTCGTGAAATGGACATATCTCCCTACCACATCAAGTATTCTATTCAAGATATTTACCTCAACAGTAGCCCGGGGGCGGCAGTCAGCATTCCTGAAGAGTACAAGTTTATAGGTTTTTCTGAGCAGATCCCAAGTCTTATGAATTTTGAAAGCTACTATGAGAGTTTTAAGGATGGCGTACTACTGTGTGATCGGAAAAATGAAGCACCAATAAGGCTAGACCTTTGGGACGAACCTGTGCAGAGAGGACATATTGTGAATAGGAACCGCCTGATATTCGGCCCTTCGGGTACGGGTAAGTCGTTTCTTATCAATCATATAGCTTCTCAGTACTATGAGCAAGGCCATCACATAGTGATGATTGATATTGGAAACTCCTATAAAAAACTGTGCAACCTAGTAGGGGGGCAATATTATACCTATGATGTGGATGATCCTATGGAGTTTAACCCCTTCTATGTTCATGGAGAAATAGATATAGATAAAAAGGAATTCCTCGTATCACTTGTGCTTTTCTTATGGAAAGGCGAAAGCCCATTTACCAAAGAAGAGAAACAGATTATTACCCTCTACCTGGATGCTTATTATGCTAATCTCAAGCTGCATAAAAACATCTTCCCCAAACTTTCTACTTTTTATGAGTTTGTGATGGAAAACAGGGTAGAGTATAATGAAGAAAAGTACTTTGATAAGTTGAGTTTTGACCTCTCTGTGCGTGATTTTTATGACGGTAAGTACAGGCATATCCTCAACTCTGAGCAGCCTGTGGACTTGCTACAAGAGCGGTTTATCGTATTTGAAATGGATAATATCAAAGATCATCCTGTGCTGTTTCCTCTCATCACTATGCTCTCTATAGATGTAGTGATGGGCAAAATAAGACAGCTTAAAGGAATCAAAAAATCCATATTTATTGATGAGTGTTGGAAGCCAATTTCAAAAGGGGAGATGGCAGAGTTTATACGCTATATGTATAAAACAGTGAGGAAGCATTATGGAGAAGTGGCTATTGCCACGCAGGATATTGAGGATATTATTGATACTGCCGCCGGCCCAGCTATGATTAATAATACAGATACTATGCTCTTGCTGTCTCATAAAAAGAAAATGGCATCTAAAGATAAGCTGGCTACCCACCTTTCATTTAATGAAGCAGATTTGGAAAAGTTATTCTCTACGGATAAGAGGGAGGTTTTCGTTAAAGTAGGAAATGTTTCTAATGTGTACAAAGTGAGTGTTTCTGAAGAAAGATACGCTTGCTACTCTTCTAATGCTAATGAAAACCAGTTCATATTCGATAGGTATGCTAAGCACAAGAATATGAAGCTAGCGCTTAATGAATTCATCACCCATAATAAAAAAAGATAGAAATGAAATTTGCATCTTTTACAATCATATCGCTACTAATCGTACATTTTAATGCCTTTTCTCAGCAGAAAATTTTTGATGAGATAGAAAGTAGCAAACCCATAGCCATCTCAGACATTAAGACTACTCATCTGATTTTTGATGATAAAATAAAATACCTGGATATAGGCTCTCGGTATTTCGTGACTGATACTGTAGAGAATATGGTGAAGATTAAGCATATAGGTGGCGATTTTACTGAAAATGAAGAGGAGACAAAAACAAATATTACCATCATTACCCAAAGTGGTGATTATCATTCTATTCCTCTATATTTTAAACGAGATATCACCAACACCACCTATCAGCTAGATCCTCAAAAGAAATCCTATAATGTTTCAGTAAAGGAGGATCACAGAGATATGGGTAAATATGAGGTATGTCATTTTAGTAGAAAAGCCGTGAGTAATTACAATATAAAAGGGAATACCGATTTACTACTGGCTAAAGTTTCGGGCATCTTCTATAAAGGCGATTATATCTCTATACGTGTAGAGATTAAAAACTTCTCCACTATTGATTTGGACATCGATCATTTTCTCTTCCGCTTCATCAAGAATAAAAGATTTGCACAGGATATTGTCTACCAGGAAAGGGTACTAAGGCCCGTACTGGTATGCAACGAAGCTGAACGTGTGAAGGGTTCAGGCGGTATAGAAGTATTCTCTTTTGTGTTTGACAAGTTCACCCCCAATAATGATGAGAAACTACAGATAGACATTCTGGAAAAGAACGGAGGTAGGTCTACAACCATTACCATACCAAGGAAGAAGCTTCTACAACCGGAGACTCTTTAATAAGGAATCTTAGCTATGTACAAGTGCTAAATAACCTATAGGCCACTATAAAACAGATAATTATGAAAGTACTGATAAACACATTGTCATTTATACTGATAGTCTTTTGTATAGGCTTTGCAGATGTATCTTATCCGAGTCATAGTATCAATGAACTGACCACTGCGCCAGATACTACGCTGGAGCAGGAGTGTGAGGTAGAGGTATATGAAGCGTCTACCATTTGGGATGAGGAAAAAGTAAAAGTGCTGTGGCGGAAAATTATAAACGAAAGTCTTTACAAGCATAAAGTTGATTCTTGCCGCCTCTCTGCGCTCAAAGAATCGGTTACTGACACTCCATATTCAGCTCCTAAATAACAGCTTGTAATAAGAAAATTTAAGATAATCTAAAACTAAACCAACATGAAAATGAAAAAGTATTTGATATTCATATTAATCCTTGCAGCTTCAAAAACTATGGCACAGGTTCCTTTGCCCCCCGCCTATTTGGATCTTATGAGTATTCCTGTTTTAATAGGAGAATCTACTGCGGCTGGTGCGCTGGGAAAAGCTAAAAATAAAACTAGTTTGGAGTATGTCAAAACAGGCATAGGTACTGCTGTAGAAACTGCTGGCACCGCCGAGCTGGGTAAACCTGTGCAATATGTATACTTCGTGAACTACGCTGATATGTGTGAACCATTTGTAGGGCATAAGCAAAAACTGTGTGAGGAGAAAGTAAAATACTTGGAAAAGGCTCACGACGTGGTTTTCGAATTACTTAGTATAAATCCACTCTATGAAATGAGAAAGGGGGTCAAAGACCTGATATGGCAAAAGTATGCCAACATATCCGGAATCATCATCACTGAGCTGGATAAAATAAAAAGAGAATCTGAAAAGGAAAAGAAAAAGAGGGACTTCCAGTATGAAGGGTAAAATGCATGCCGCCCTCTTTTTAATACTATACATATGAAATCAGGAAAATTAATAATACTTGGCCTACTCATAATGATAACTAGCCACAGTTACGGACAGCTATCATTAATAGGACATAATATAGTAGAACCCATTGATGTTAAAACTGCCACAAAACTGGGGATATTAAATGGGACACTAGGTGCCAGAAATGGGGCGAACACAGGTATAAATACATTACTAAAGGCCCTTATTATACAGGAAAAATTACTGATTAAATCTAAGTATAATAAGACTTCTTATGATCATTCCAGCAGCTTTATTGCCAAGTCAGCAGGCACATTAGCACTAAGCATGTCAGAGCAAATGATGGCTTCAGAGTTTTCTAAAGGAAAATATATGACAGAAAATAAAAGAACCTATATGAAAAACCTGAGCCTGGACAAAGCAGTGCTTCCTTTCTTGCAAAAGTTGGATTATAAAAATATTACCGCCGAGAGCAGACAGGAAATATACCGGTTACGAGAGCAATTGATCAAAGAGTATTTAAATAACGATAAGGAAACCTTAAAAATGTTGCTGTTACCAGCAGCGGCTTATTCTACCATGGATGAAGGTAAATTATTGAAAATGATAGACCTTTTTCTTCTATATGTTCTTTTAAACGATTTGAACTAAGATGATAAAAGCATAAGTAAATACTACAACCTAATAACCCCAAAGAAATGAAGAAATTAATGGTAATTGTCGGCTTTATACTTTTAACCATGCCTGCCCTAGCACAACCGGCGAATTTGATATACCTGCCTGTGACTGACATGGGGTTAATGCCTCAGCGAATAGCGGCAGCCGCTCTATACGGCTCAATTAGTGTAGCGGAAAATTCGCTGAAAAGTTCGGTGAGATCTTACGCCAAAACCTATAATAAAAGAGCCCTCTATTATGCCGGAGCCATAGTAATTACTAAAATAAACGGAAGCATAAATAAAAGTGAGGAAAGGCTTAAGGAACTGATAAAGAGTAATGCGGAACTTGATGAAAAAAAATTTTACTCTAAAAGAATACCTAATAATAAGTTGCTTAAAGGCTTAGAAGAGAGCCTTTACATCCTTAAACAGGAAATGCTCAAGCAACACAAACTGGTCATCTATGGTGAGAAGCTAAACCTACTTCAAAATACTATGCGGACCCTAACAGAAATAAACAGGAGGTTGGATATAGTGGAAAATAATATCAGTGATAGTGCTGACAAGAAACACATTATCAAGGAACTCAAAAGTTATAATTGATTCAAACATTAAAAAATTAAAGAAATGAAAGCTAGCCTAATACTCTTAAAGCTAATCACACTATCCGGTTGCATATTGCTTGCAGGGCTCTTAAGTACAAGCGCTCAGGTTCCTGTAACAGGCTCGATGACAGATATATTAGCGCAGCCTTTTTACCGAAAAATAAATAAGGTCAATATGAAAATGACAGCAACAGTTGCTGCTAATTCGGTTGCTTTGGCTGGGGTAGAAAAAGTTTTGGCCAAAGAGCAGCTGCATCTTACTACCTATAATCCCATGTATATAGCAGAAAAGATAAGCATCAATAAATTCATCAATACCGATAGCTATGACCTGATAGCTACCCGATACAAAACGGTGAAACTTATCGATGATCACGAGTTTATGAAAAGGTCTAAAATTCTTCTTTTCATGCAGGTGATATTAGCAAGGGAAGCTAAAAATGCTAATAGTTACCTGCAGCCCAATAATTTTATAAGCGAGGGAGACAGGATACTACTCTTATTATCTTCATTGGAAAAAGTTATTCAATTATCAATAGAACATGAAGATTATTAAAGTTACTCTCACCCTTCTATTGGCTTTTTTTATTGCCTCTTCACAGGCTCAAACCTGGTCAGTGACTGATATCGACGGAGCAATACAAAAAGGAGTTTCAAACGGGCAGTTGACAGATGAGCTGGTAATTATAGGTAAACAGAACAGCTTGCTGAAGCTCTTGCATGAACAGGAAAAGGATTTTAATGATAGAAGAACGGTTAAAGCAAACTTTAAATCTACACCTATGATGCTGGCTACGATAAACGTGATAGAAGTTTCAGAAAAACAAATCGATGAAACAGAACGGAAAATAAAGAAGCTGAAAGCTGCCACCATTACCCGTTTGAGGCTGCAAAAGCTGGAGTCACAGCTTAAGATGGAAGAAAGATATCTTAAGGAGGTAAGGTCCGAATATAAATTTTTAATTCCAGCGATGCTGCTATCTGGCGGCCCAGGGTATAATTACACTACCTTTTTAAAGGTGCTGATCAGGACATTGAAGATCAGAAGAAATATTCTTTCAATAGAATATGAGGTGAATAACTTAATAACAGTTAATAAAACTTTTAAAAAATAGAAATATGGATTTTTATGCGGCATTAACCAACTTTGAATCTACGTTAGAACCGAAAATTCTGATGTTCGTGGAAGCTATCTTACCATCGGTGAAAATGCTAGCAGGAGTTATAATGGTGATTTTTGTGGGGTACCATGTCATTAAATCCTGGCTGGGAGAAAATGAAAAGCTAGATGTGGCCACACTGGTTCGTCCATGTTTAACGCTGGCTGCAATAGTGCTGTATACAGAATTGGTTGATTTACTGATCCAGGAACCCATAAGCATGATTAACGAAATAGTGGTAGATGGAGCCAGTAAGGTGGGAGGAGGTGCTCCTGGTAGTATGCAGACAGAATTTCGCGATAAAATCACTTATACTCAGGATGCTGGGGGGGTAGATGGAGGAGGAATCTATGATATTATTCAAGTGCATCCTTTTTTGGAATTCATACATCTAATTGTGTTTTTTATTGCCTCTATAGCCGGAGGGTATATCCTCTTCAGGCAGCTCATAGTGAAGTGTATTTATCTGATGATTGGCCCTTTTGCACTTGCCTTTTCGTTAATAGTGGGAAATGAAAAAGTATTAGGCAGTTGGTTTCAAGGATTTATTTCAGTGCTGCTGTGGCTGCCCATGCTGAGCATAGTACAAACCATTATTATATTACTTCCTTTAGAGACCACAGAATTTTCTAATAGCGACATAATATTTTCTATGGCACTTCAGGTGGTAATGATATTTATTGTGTTCAAAGTGCCTAGATATGCAAATATTCTGGTAGGTCAAGGTTCGGATCTTGGTTCGCAGGCAGGAAATACCATACTGGGTCAGGTGAAAGGACTACCAAACCAACTTATAAATAATAAATTGATGGGTAAATCTATGAGGGGAAAGAAATAAGTATAGTCGAATGATTCATGAAATTTTTGAAAATGCCAAGGTTAACAAAAATTTCATGAATCATTTTTAAAAAGTATATCCCGTTAATAGTTAATCGTTTATGAGGTATATATGTCTTAATTACTCCTTTCTTGGCATTTTAAGCTTTTTGCGATTATTAGTTTTTATTTAAATTCACATATGATAAGCTACTTACATTACTTTTATAAACATTGAAATGAATTAAGCCTAAACGTATTAATAATCCATATTCCTAAGCCACAACCTAATGATAAATAATAAAAAAATTCGTAGCATCTTATCCTCAGCTGTTTGGAGCAAAGGTCTCTTTTGTTGCTATTGTAAACTGTATATGCTAAGTTATTACTTTCAATAGAAAGACAGGTGCAGTCATTGCTATACCGGAGTATTAACTATTACCGAAATTTGTTCGTCCATATCTAATAATCAATCTAGTACACCTGTGTTGCTCTCCATTGATTATGTCATCACCACTAGCTTAAGTCATTCCTGAGACATGCAAAAAAATGGGATATTTTCATTATAGCTATGTACTCATACCTCAATGATTGAGCTGGTGGATATATGCCTATAGAGTTAAGAAAATAGCAAAAGCAACACTTAAATTATACTTGGTAGTTTAAAAAATCAATAGCCTTTAGCTATGAGAATATCTTTTTTGTTTGGTTTCCTTGTGTTGTTTTTAAATATGTACACAGTTATTGTTCTCGCTCAGGATAATTCCATAACAATAAGCCAGAATGGAGGAAAAACGGTATCTGAAATATTTGAACTGATAGAGACTCAAACCAACTATCAACTCATCTATAGTGATGAATCCATTACCAATGCACCAACTATTTACTTGGAGGAAGGCAGAATAGAGATTAATCAGTTATTGAAAAAAGTATTACCTCCCATGGGTTGTGATTATAAAATAACCAGTGAAGATACTATTATCATTACCAAAGTCTACACGCGTGGCTATAGGGTTTCAGGCACTATAAATGACGTCAATGGGAATGCTATTCCAGGAGCTCATATTGTAGAGGAGGGAACTTTTAATGGTGTTGTTTCTGATAACGGTGGTAAATATGACATTACCGTTTCTGATAAAATGGCTCCGTTAATAATCTCCTACATTGGGTACAGCACTCAGGATGTCGACATTAATAACAGAAGTATTATTGATGTTACTCTTTTGCCGGAATACTCAGAGCTGGATGAGGTAATTGTAACAGCACTGGTGGTGGAAAGAAAAAGAAAAGAACTTGGCTATTCTTTTCAGGATGTGGGCGGAGATGAGCTTAGAGATAACCCCACCTCTAATATGATTCAATCTTTGTATGGTAAGATAGCTGGTTTAGATATTACTCAAACGGCGAGCGGTCTGGGTGCCAGTTCAAGGGTGGTCATCAGAGGAAATAATTCTATTATTGGAAATAATCAACCCTTATATGTGATAGACGGTATTGTTATTGACAATGCTGGAATTTCAGGTCTTACTGATGGCAAATCAGATAAATATGCTGGTGGGTTGGACCATGGAGATGTACTATCGAGCTTAAACCCTTATGACATTGATAAAATATCAGTTTTAAAGGGAGGTGCAGCTTCAGCACTGTATGGAGAGAGAGGAGCTAATGGTGTAATCATTATTACCACAAAAAAAGGGAAAAATAATTCCCTTAGTATAGACTACAGTGGAACATTCACTATAGATAAGGCGAAAGTTGGCTACGAGGAATACCAAAGAGAATATGGTTCAGGAGAAAGAGGACAATTGCCAGATTATAATGACTTAACCGCTATTAGTTATGGTACCGTGAATGCGTGGGGACCCAAATTTGGAGAAGATCGGATGATTCGCATTTTTGATAGATCATTTAAGCCCTACCAGAATAATGATAAGCATATCGAAGATTTTTTTAAAACAGGCTCCTCTTATCATAACAACCTTAGCTTATATGGAGGGGCAGATGATATTACCTATAGGGTTAGTTATGGTCACCTTAAGAGACAGGGAGTAATACCTACTAGCTCATTAGAGCGTCATTCATTTACGATAAGTACAGGTATTCAAAAGAGTAAAATGTCAGTAGACTGGAATTTATTTTTTGTGCCAGAAACCAGTGACAATAGACCTGCTCTGGCTGATGATCCTAATAATTTAGGCTTCAGTTTATCTAGCTTGGCGCCCAATATAGATCAAGCGTGGCTTCGCAATTATAGGAACGGTGAGGGTAAATACCATGAGTGGAATCCTAATTCAAGTTTATTGAACCCTTATTTTGTGATTGCGGAAAATACCAATCATTCTTCCAAAAACAGTATACTTGGAAACTTACATGTCAATTACCATTTAAACAATTGGCTCAGAGCTGATTTAAATGTCGGTCTAGACAGGTATAATCATGAAGTATCAGATTTTATGGGGGCAGGCTCCAACTTGGCCGGTAATAGAGAAGGTAGTTTAACTTATCAGAGCGCATCGTATCAAGAATATAATGTACAAGGTGTGCTATTTGCTGAAATTGAGTATGATAAATTATCTGTTTCTGCAGCTTTAGGAGGTAACTATCGGAGTTCAAATAGAGTGGATGAAGGGTATGTGGCTTCAGGGATGATAGATAAAGATGTTAAAAACCTGTCTAATTATTTAAAAAAGGTTTTAGGTCCTAAAACAGATCAAGAAATAATGGTCAGATCACTTTTTTCTTATTGGAGGGTTAACTATGATGGGATCTTTTTTCTTGATTTTACGGCAAGGAATGACTGGAATTCCACACTTGCTACCCCTTTAGTCTCTTATTCTGGGTATAGGAATGATTATTCTTTTTTCTACCCATCTATTTCTGGTAGTTTTATATTTTCTGAGGTGCTGAATGTATCGTCATCACTGCTGAGTTTTGGAAAATTAAGGGCATCTATGGCACGTACGGGTAAAGCTCCTGAATTTCCTTATACTACTTCCATCTACTATACTGTGGGAGCGGAGCCATTGCATGACAATCCTCTCGGGTTTATTAATGATGACAGATTGCCTAATGAAAGATTGTCTCCTGAAATATCAAACACCTTTGAGATAGGCGCAGATCTTTCATTGTTAGATAACCAAATAACGGTGGATTTTTCTTTTTACCGTACCATCACTAAGAATCAGCTTACCGTATTAAGCATTTCACAGACTTCCGGCTTTTATTCGGCGTGGCAAAATATAGGAAAAGTGAAAAATAGTGGGATAGAAGCGGTGATTTCTGCTAAAATAATGAATAAGCCTTCTGGATTCACATGGAACCTGGCCCTTAACGCTGCAAAGAATAATAATGAGGTTGTTCATCTCAATGATAATACAGATATGCAGGTAATATCAATGGCGCGGTGGGGAGGGGCTCAAGTGGTAGCACAAGTAGGACAGAGTACTACAGAGATAATGGGGCGGCAGTTACTAAGGTCACCTGAAGGTAAGGTGATTGTAGGGGAAAATGGATTGCCCAAATTGAACGGAACCTACAAAAGTTTTGGAAAGGCAACTCCAGATTGGATACTAGGTGTAATCAATAACTTTTCCTACAAAAGATTCACATTAGAGGCAGACATAGATATGAAATTTGGAGGGCATGTGTATTCTATGACCAATGCCAATGCCGCTGCCGCCGGTTTATTAAATATCACGAAAGAGGGTAGGAGTGAATATAATGACTGGGTGCAAAAAAAACTTAACGAAGGGCTGACACCAGAACAGATCGATTCCTTCTTGCCTGAAGCAGGATATGTGGTAGATGGTGTGAAAGAATTAGTTGACGCTAATGGAAATGTGATTTATAGGAAGAATACACAACCGGTAAATCCTCAAGATTATTGGCAGTTGTTTGCAGGTGACAATACCACCGTTACGCCTGAACCTTTTATTTATAACGCTTCATTTGCCAAGCTACGTTCATTGACTTTAAGCTTTGATCTTCCTCGTAGTTTACTTCAAAAAAGTAGGTTCAATATAGAGCGGATAAAGGTAAGCCTGATAGGTAGAAATCTATGGACTATTTACTCCCAGCTACCCAACATTGATCCTGAGTCTACCTACAGCAATGGAAATGGACAGGGCTTAGAGTATGGTTCGCTTCCTTATAGTAAGTCTTACGGTTTCAATATTCAAATGACATTTTAAAAGATGAGAATACAAATCAAGTTCATGCATTTTCTGAGCCTCATTGTAATCATAATAGGTACTTCAGCCTGTGGTAATGATGAGCTTTTTGGTGAAAAAAACACGAATAAAGAAGCATTTTCTTCACTGAGCCCAAACTTACTTTTTACCACTGTACAGGCTTCTCTTTCGGGTAACAGGCTAGAGCAGTGGGGAGGCAATCTTGTCTATGGAGAAGGTATGGTTCAGCATTTGGGAGGATCAAAAGAGGTTACTGAATATGGCGCTATATATAACTTTGATGTTGCTTGTGGAGAAGCCCTTTGGCAATCTAATTATGGTGATGGGGTCATGCGTCACTTGGTTGATATTTTGGAAAGGACTAAAAATGATGATGCGTTTAAGAATTTGAATGCAGCGGCAAAGATTTTGAAGGTAATGGTGTTTCAGCGATTAACAGACTTTTATGGAGCTATACCATATTCTGAAGCAGGGCTAGGCTATTACAGGAAGATATATTACCCTAAATATGATGGTCAAAAGGAAATTTATTACAACTTTTTTGCCCTACTAGAAGAGGCATATTATCAATTTGATGAAAGTTCTCAGGGAGATGAAATTACAGGTGATAACTTTTATAATGGTGATATTTCTAAATGGAAAAAATTAGCTAATTCACTGATATTGAGGTGTGCTATGAGGATTTCTATGGTGGATAAAGCCAAGGCCATTAAAGAAATTCAGATAGCACTTACCAATGGTCTTTTTGAAAACATTGATGATAGTTGTTTAGGGCATCATGAAAATGTAGAGTTTGGTACACCAGGTGCTTCACTAAATGGTAATGGTTTGTCTCAGGCTTTGAAAGGTAACGGCGGTGTTTTAAATCACCCTACTCAAACCTTGATAAAATATCTGGAGGGAGATCCGCGCAAGGATATATGGTTTATGCCTGGCAACTTGGGAAATATTGAAGGAATTAACCCTAATAATTTCAGATGGGAGCATCCTGGAGGGGCTGAAAAACTGGCCGTACTTCAGCCTTACTTATATCGAAATGATGCTCCCTATATGCATATTTCATATGCAGAAACACAACTTTTGCTGGCAGAAGCAGTCGTTAAAAGATTTATTCCGGGTAATGCCGAAGTTTATTATCAAGAAGGGATAAAGGCGAGTATATTACAGTGGTCTGCTTATGGTGCAAGGGTTAGCATACAGGAAGCTGAGAGCTTCTCAGAAGAAAAAACTCTTGCAGCTGATAATGGGTTAGGAGAAATTATAACTCAGCAATGGCTGAACCATTTTCTTAATGGCATGGAGGCATATGCCAATTATCGCAGAACCAGACTTCCCGTGTTAGAGCCCATTATCAGGTCAAGCTCTGCTACAAATGGTGTAATGCCCAGTAGGTTAAGATACCCTGAGAGTGAGGCTGTAGTAAACGGTGATAATTATGAAATAGCAGCAAAAGAATATACCGAAGGGTGGTTATCTCATATTTGGTGGGATATTAATTGATTGAAAATGATATGAAGTATTAAAGATATTTAATTCATAGTAATACAAATGAAAATACGCTTTTTTTTCCTTTTAGTCTATATGTTAATGATGTCTTGTAGTGATGATTCTCCAGAGAATTATTCAGCATCAGACCTGGATTTGATCACCAAGAATGTAGAAACTAGTTTAACTGCAAAAGTAGGTGAGGAACTACTGTTGCAATTAGATTATGAAAATGCTATTGGTGAGTTGTTATTTGTTTGGACTATAGGAAATAAAGTTGTTTCTAAAAGACCTATTTATCCATTCATTCCTACACAAGCGGGACAATACTTTATTAGCGTATATGTAGAAGATGCCCAAGGCAAATACACAAATGTACAATTTAAGATAGAAGTGGAGGACGAGTTTGCCAAAAATAAGGTCATCGCCGGTTATTATTCTACTAGCAGTTCAGAACCAGTGCCATGGAATAAAATTACGCATTTAATATATTCATATGTATACCCAACTAGTGAAGGTTCCTTACAGGTAACCCAATTATCTCGTTTACAAGATTATGTAGAAGAAGCCAAAAAGCATGATGTTAAAGTATTACTTTCTTTAGGGAGTCTCGATAATTACCCTGGCAAAGGAGATAGAGTATTTACCAATGTTTTGAATGATGAAGAAAAGCGTAAAAACTTAGTTAATTTCATTTATTTTCTATTGGTCGGGTATGAACTGCAAGGTGTTGATATTTTGTACGATGAGTTTGAAGGCAACGTTGTGGATTATTCGCAATTAAATAATATGGTTCCATTCTTAAAGGAGTTAAGAGATATTTTGCCTTATGATATGATTATTACATGTTCTGTTACTGGGGGTTATGGGTGGAAGGCATATCATTATAGAGATATAGCAGCTGATATGGCAGATGTTGCAGATTTTATTTCCGTAATGGCATTTGATAATTTTGGCACCTGGGAAGACTCTCCATTGGGTAGGCCTTCCTCTCTGGAAGATGCTAAAAATGCACTTGACAGGTATGTGAATTTTGGAGTCCCGCAAAACAAACTAGTACTCGGAGTTCCTTTTTTTGGTAGAGATTTCCTCAGGCAATCAGGAGGAATAGCTCGCCCTATTTCTTATTTGGATTTATTAGGACGATTTGTACCTACTGAAACTGAGCTTGCCACTGGTCATATCAATCGTGACGGCCATAATATTTTCTTTAATTCGCAATCAATTATTTCTGAGAAAATAAATTATGTGAAGATGAATAATTTTAGAGGTATTTCCGCTTGGCAATTAGAGCAGGATTCTGGTGATGAGGAACTATCATTATTGAAAAATGTGCATAACCAAATCAACTAATCAGATGAAATCACAGTGCTACCATGAATATCCGACAGAAAATTATTTTTACCTTTCAATAGGTGTCATTAAAACAACATTACTAGATTAATGTTTATACATTAAATAGATAATTAACCTTAGCATTACCACTATTTATAGTTATATCAGTCTTGTTTAAGTTTATAATGGCTAATTTTCTCATTTTGCATATAAGAGACTTATTAAGTCCGTTATAGAAGTGAATTTGACAATGATTTAGCCGAGAAATACTACCAAGAACCTAAGCCTTTAACCTAATGAAAACTACCAGAATACCCTTTTTATTAATGCCAATTCCTTTGGCATTATCATTTTGTAAAAGTTTAGCATGCTCTCATTTTGTAAGGAAATGAAACTCTAAAGTTTGTAAAGTTCAATCCAGATTTCTTGTTCATTATTCTTTACTATTAAGCAAGTGAATGTATGAAGAAAATGCTCAGAAGTTAAAACTGATTTGAGCTGTATTTACATTCATTGCCGGTATAGTACCAGGGTAAAGTATGTTTATAACTGGAGCGTGGTTGAAATTCAATGAGCAGTTTCATTCTAAATGAAGCTAAACTGTGATTCTCTATAACCACATGGAATAAGCTACTACACTTCAAGAATCAAGAACATCTATAAGGGTTTATAATGATTATTGTTTACTGTAAAACCACATCTAATTATCATGAGAATAGTTTTATTATTCTTGCTTATATCAGCCTTTAGTTTCGCTATCGGTAATGCATCTGCACAAGGTGTTCTAATCAAAATTCCTAATGATGGAGCTAAGACAACTTCTGAAATTTTTGAGCTGATAGAGGCACAGACTGATTTCACATTTATCTATAGTGATGAATCCATAAAAAATGCAACCTCTATAGCTTACAAAAAGGGAGAGGTGGAGCTAATAGAACTACTAGACAAGGCGCTTTCTCCAATACATTGTGATTACAAGATTACAAATGATGGAGCCATCATTATAAGAAAAATAACTAACCAGCGGCATGTGATTAAAGGTAAGATCACAGATAAAAAAGGACTGGCTATTCCGGGGGCGAATATTGTGGAGGAAGGTACTACTAATGGAGTAACCTCTGATCTGGATGGTAATTATTCTATACAGGTTTCATACCCTGCCACCACTCTAATTATTTCCTATATAGGCTATGGTACGCAAGATATAGAAGTTAATAATAGGAGCGTTATTGATATAACACTTTTAGAGGAAGCCTCTGAACTCGATGAGGTGTTGGTAACAGCACTTAGGGTAGAGAGAAACAGAGAAGAATTAGGCTATTCTTTTCAGAATGTAAAGGGAGACGAACTTGCAGATAATCCTACATTAAGCGTGGCCCAATCTTTATATGGAAAGGTGGCGGGAGTAAATATTACTCAGGCTGCCACAGGGTTAGGTGGTAGTTCACGTGTAGTTATAAGAGGTAATAATTCCATTAATGGAGATAACCAGCCTTTATACATAGTTGATGGTATATATATAGGGAATTCTGGTATTGCCAGTATTACAGATAACAAGTCAGAGAAATTTTCTGGAGGGTTAGATAATGGAGATGGGCTGTCGAGTATCAATGTAAATGACATAGAGAATGTATCAGTACTTAAAGGAGGAGCTGCTTCTGCGTTATATGGAGAAAGAGGAGCCAATGGCGTGATTATAATTACCACAAAGAAAGGGAAAGCCAATTCTTTTAGTGTAGACTACAATGGAACTTTCACCCTGGAGCATGTAAATGCAAAATACAAAGATAACCAGACTTCTTACGGATCTGGCTCTAATGGTCAGCTGCCGGATCCTAATGATATCGGAAGCATACAGGCCAGCACAGTAAGAGCCTGGGGCCCTAAATTTGCCGATGCGGAGAGAATAAGAATATTTGATGGCTCTTACAAACCCTACAAAGAGGTAGATAATCATCTTCAAGACTTTTTTAGAAATGGAGTGTCTTATAACCATAACCTTAGCATTTTTGGAGGCGCTGATAATACCACTTACCGCTTTAGCTATGGCAATTTAAAAAAACAAGGAGTAATCCCTCAAAATGAATTCGAGCGAAACTCCTACGCTCTGAGTACTTCTGTGGAGATGGGTAAGCTCACCATGGAAGGTAAGCTCACTTATATTGTAGAAGAGCTAGATAATAGCCCTGCACTGGCCGATGATCCTAATAATATCGGATTTTCATTAGCTGGCTTGGCTCCTAATATAGATGAGTCATGGCTTAAACATTATCAAGATAGTCAAGGAAACTACTACAATTGGAACCCTAACCCTAATCTTCTAAATCCTTATTTTGTGATAGCGGAAAACACCAATCATTCTAATAAAAATAGGATTTTAGGTAATTTCCATGCTAACTATATGATTAAAAACTGGCTCAAGGCAGATTTTAATGTAGGATTAGACAGGTTTAGTCATGATGTTACTGATTTTTTAAATGGAGGAACCGAATTGCCGGGCAAACAAGGTGGAAGCCTCACTAATCGAGAGGTCACTTTTCAGGAATATAATATTCAAGGGATTTTATTTGCCAATGAAACCTTTGGTAGAGTGGATGTGTCTGCTGCGGTAGGAGGGAATCACCGAAATTCAGCAAGAGTAGATGGTGGGTATTCAGCTACAGGTATGCTTCAGCGTGGAGTCAATAATCTTTCAAATTTTTCAGATAAGGTGCTAAGCCCCAAAGTAGATCAGGAGATATTAGTAAAATCGGTTTTTTCATATTTAAGAGCTAATTATAATAACTTTCTATTTCTTGATCTTACCGTAAGAAATGATTGGAACTCCACCTTAGCCACACCTAACGTGCCTAATGCGGGGCCTAAAAATGATTATTCTTTTTTCTATCCCTCCATATCTGGGAGTTTCATTTTTTCTGAGATGTTACAGGTTTCTCCAAGAGTATTAACTTTTGGTAAGTTAAGGGCATCATTGGCCAGAACAGGAAAGGCTCCTGATCAGCCCTATGCTACGTCTAGATATTATACCATCGGTCCCAAACCTTTACTGGGAAATCCATTAGGTTTTATTCCAGGGGGAACTATACCCAATGGTGAATTAAAGCCTGAGATTTCCAATACTTTTGAAATAGGTACCGATCTGTCATTCTTAAATAACAGAATAGCGTTAGACTTCACTTATTATAGAACAATTACTAAAAATCAGCTTACAGTATTGAGTATATCTCAAGCGTCTGGCTACTACTCTGCCTGGCAAAATATAGGAGAGGTGAAAAACAATGGAATAGAAGCCGTAATTACCGCCGGTATACTTAAAAATTCACAAGGGCTTAATTGGAATACTACCTTAAATATCGCCAAAAATAATAATGAAGTTATCCGCCTCAATGGAAAAATAAACAACCAGGTTATATCAATTGGAAGATGGTCAGGTGTGCAGGTTATAGCCCAAGAAGGCAAGAGTACGTCAGAACTCTACGGGCAAAGTTTCCTGAGATCACCCGGAGGTGAGGTGATAGTAGGAGAAAATGGTTTACCTAAGTTAAATCCTACCTATAAAACCTTTGGCAAAGCAGCGCCTGACTGGGTATTAGGGTTTACTCAAGAATTATCTTACAAGGGTTTTGCTCTGGCGGCCACCATGGATATGAAATTTGGAGGTTATGTATATTCTATGACTAATGCCTATGCCGCTGCCGCTGGTTTGTTAGATCAAACGGTGAAAGGTAGAGATGAATACAATCAGTGGGTTGAGCAGAAGCTGAACGAAGGCCTTACCCTAGGAGAGATTACTAAACTACAGCCAGAAGCAGGGTATGTGGTAGATGGTGTAGTAGAGGTTGTAGATAGTGAAGGTAACGTGAGCTATGAAAAGAATACCATAGCCGTTAATCCTCAGAGCTATTGGGGCTCCTTTTTTGGCGATGATGCAGCAGCCACACCAGAGCCTTTTGTTTACAGCGCCTCTTACGTCAAGTTAAGGCAGCTGGCGTTGAGCTATACACTACCCAGAAAGGTATTACAAAATATTGTTCCCAGAATAAACCTTTTACGCATCAGTTTCATAGGCCGTAATTTGTGGACCATACATTCCAAGATACCCAATATAGACCCTGAATCGACCTACACTGCTGGTAACGGACAGGGTTTAGAGTATGGCTCACTTCCTTACAGTAAATCATATGGGTTTAACATTCAAATGACATTTTAAAAAAATGAGATATTCTAAATTTATAAAAGTTATCACCTTTATCTGTCTTTTGTTGGTAGCTAGTAGCTGTGCGGATGATGACCTTTTTGGAGATACTAATACTAATAAAGAAGCTTTTCCCACCTTAGACCCTAATCTTCTTATTACTACTATACAGGCATCTCTCTCTGGAGGTAGGTTAGAGCAATGGAGAACCAACCTGGTATACGGAGAAGGTTTTGTTCAGCATTTAGGAGGTTCATCCGCTGTCTCTAATTATGGAGCCTTTTTTAATCATAATGCTGCTTATGAAGAAGCTCTTTGGCAATCTAATTACAGTAATGGATTAGTTCGCTACCTCGTAGATGTGCTAGAGAGAACTAAGGACGAAGAAAGACTCGCCAATGTAAATGCAGTAGCTAAAATCTTAAAAGTAATGGTTTTTCAGCGTTTGACAGATACCTATGGTGATGTGCCCTATAGTGAGGCAGGTCAGGGGTATTATAAAGGCATATTCTACCCGGCATATGATGATCAGAAGGATATCTATTACGATTTTTTTGAACTGCTGGATCAGGCGTTTAATCAATTAGATGATGGAGAGCAGGCAGATAAGATAACTGGTGATAATTTTTATGAGGGCGATATATCAAAATGGAAAAAACTAGCCAATTCTTTAAGGTTAAGGTGTGCCATGAGAATAGCTTTAGTAGATAGAGAAAAAGCTATTGCTGAAATAGAATCAGCCCTTGCCAATGGTATTTTTCAGAACAATAATGATAGCTGTTACGGTCATCATGAAGATGTAGAATTCGGAACGGCAGGAGCTCAAATAAATGGTAATGGCCTATCGCAAGCCCTAAGAGGTAATGGAAGTGTTATGGACCATCCTACAAAAACGTTAATACGGAATTTGCAGGGAGATCCTAGATTGACTATGTGGTTTCTGCCGGGGAATATCAGTGGAATTGAAGGTCTAGATGCTAACAATTTCAGCTACGAGCATCCCGGAGGGGCAGATAATTTAGGTCTTTTAAGACCGTTGCTATATCGTAATGATGCTCCATATCTTCATATTTCATATGCAGAAACTCAATTATTGCTGGCTGAAGCAGTAGTAAGAGGCTTGATACAAGGCAATGCTCTGAATTATTACCAAAATGGCATCAGGGCCAGTATTTTACAATGGACAGCCTACGGTGTCAGCATTAATGCAGCAGAGGCACGTTCTTTTGCAGAAGGTAAAACACTTACACCTAATAATAAGCTCGAGGAAATCATAACTCAGCAATGGCTAACACATTTTTTAAATGGGATTGAAGCCTATGCTAATTATAGAAGGACGGGAATGCCTGCTCTGGAGCCTATCACCAGGCCAGAGTCTTCCACCAACGGAGTTATGCCTAAGAGAATACCTTATCCTGGAGGAGAGTCAATAATTAATCCTGAACATTTTGAAGAGGCTAATAGCAAATATCCTAATGGATGGTTATCAGCCCTGTGGTGGGATGTAGAATAAATAACAATGTCAGAAAGATGCTACAAAATTTTAAAGATCAAAAAATTAATAACCAATAAAATTAGTTAAGATGAAGATATATGTTTTATTGATATTGCTTTTGGCTCAGTTAGGAATTGTATCCTGTAGTGATGATGAAGATAATTCTTCCCCCGATCTTGACCTAATAGTGGCAGAAGTACAGACCACAATAAATTTAAATATAGATGAAGAAACTCTTTTGCATCTGGATTTCGAAAATGCAAAAGGTCCTTTGTCCTACGTTTGGACTGTAGATGATTCGGTGAATTCTGAAGAAGAAAACTTCATCTTTAGCTCTCATGAATCAGGGCAGTATTTTGTAAATGTTTATGTAGAAGATGCCGAAGGAAAGTATACAAGTGTGCAATTTCAGTTGATAGTAGACGGAAAGCCGCTTTTTAATGGAGATAAAGTAGTAGTAGGTTATTACCCTAGCTATCGTAATAACGAGGTGCAATGGGATAAAATCACTCACTTTATATACGCTCATATTTATCCTAAAAATGATGGTACTTTAGACCTTTCAGATATGGCCAAGCTCTCTGACTATGTGGAAGAAGCAAAGGCAAATAATGTGAAAATATTAGTTTCTCTTGGCGGTGCTGGAGAATATCCAGGAAGAAACGAAAGGGTATTTACCAATGTAATACTAAATAAGAATAAGCGAACTAAACTTATAAAAAACATAGTATCATTTGTCAGTAATAATAAATTGGATGGTATAGACATCTATTATAACGAATTTATAGGAGGAGGAGAGGCAGTAGATAACTCAGAAAGTAACCAGCTGCTACCTTTTTATAGAGAGTTAAGAAATGCACTTCCTTCCGCCAATATTATTACTACCTCCGTTACGGGTAGTTATGGTTGGGCAGCTTACCATTACAGAGATATAGCCGATCGTATGAGTAATATATTCAATTTGATTTCAGTAATGGCTTTTGACAATTTAGGTACCTACGAAAACTCTCCGCTAGGTCACCCTGCTACTGTAAAAGATATGGAAAATGCCTTAAATCGTTACTTAGAGTTTGGAGTTCCTAAAAATAAAATAGTGGTAGGAATACCCTTTTATGGAAGAGATTTTTTGAACAAAGCAGGAGGCTTGGCGGAGACCATTACCTATGCTGATATCATAAAACGATATTCACCTTCAGAAGTGGAGCTCGATATTGGAAATATCAAGAGAGACGGCCACAATATTTTCTTTGATTCTAGAAATATAATTTCACAAAAGGTGAATTATCTACGAAAAAATGACTTTAAAGGTATAACACTATGGGAGCTAGGTCAGGATTCTCCGGACTCTAATTGGTCATTATTACAGGATATACCTAGTCAGTTTGAGAAATAAGATGGTATCAATTACATGGCAGAGATGCATTGAAGGAGACAAAGAAAGCCTGTCACTATGAGCTTTCTTATTTTTACTTCACATATACAAAAATAGTCTATTGGTAATAAAAATTCATTTTTACCCCATGTAAGATATTCAACTCTTTAGGCTATTTGTGTATAAAGATTGTTGCTACTGAATGGCATTATAAACATATATTATATGTTAGGAATATCATTTAATCATGGTTAATTGATAATTATGCTTATATTAAAGCATAGAAAATCAGATAGTGATTTTTTGAATTGAAAAATTGTTTAAATGTTATAGTTAGCGAGCTCTAATTGTATTTTATTACTCATAGATTGTGTCAGACTTCGGATGGAGCAGCGTTGAATAGCAATACTAAAAGAGTTCTAATGGAAGCAAGTGTAGCGTTGTAGATGAAGAAAAGTGTATGTTGAAAATTCAATATATACATATGTAAGTTATACGCTTATAATGTATAGACCTCTAAGGGGATACGTTTCTGTTGACTTAGAAAGTGAATAATAAAAGCTATATTAACAGCCTGAACATAAATGAACGACTATGAAAATTGTAAAATTAATATCGCTCTTATTTATCCTAGGGGTATTTTTGAGTGCTACATCTTGCCAAGATCCATATGATGAAATTACTCATGATACTGAACCAGGCGGTGGCACGGAACAAATAGGCCCCAGAGATTAGATTCCAATTATATAAAGCCCACAAATCAACCTAGCACCTAATGAAGTACTTATTAAGCCATTCGAAACACTATATTATACACTGTTTTATTTATTGTGTTATAATGAGTTCCTGCACCGATAAGGAAATCACCAATTCGAAAGAACTCCCAGAAGATGTTCATTCCTTAGAACTTATGCTTGAAAATGATCAATTAGAAGTTAATCAAAAAATGGCCTTATACTATGAGTTATCTAAGAAATACAGAACTGATGACATCGAATTAGCTGATAATTACATAGATAAACTCATATCCTTATCAGAACAAGCTAATTCCAAATACTTTCAGGCAAGGGGACACTATATGAAGGGAATGCTGAGTAGACAAATGGGCTTTTATCAGCAGGGGGTTAATCATTATATTATCTCATCTGATTTGTTTAGTGAATTAAACAATAATTTATGGAAGGCCGATGCATTAAATAACATTGGAGATGTTTTTTATAATATACAAGGTTACGACTTGGCTCTGCCATATTTCCAAAAAGCAAGTCTAATCTATGAAAACGAAAAAGACTGGAATAATCTAAGCTTAGTTTGCTCAAACATTGCTACCTGTAACAATAAGCTAAATAAAGAAGAAGAAGCTAATAGTTATTTTAAAAAGGCCATTGATGCTCAAAGTAAAATGGATGAACCTTCTGGAATTATTTTAAGCAAAATATATAGGGAGTTAGCTAATATGTCACATGATCTTGAAAATTATACTCAATCAATTTCATATTATGAAAAAGCCTTATCCTTTCCAGGAATCACTACTGATCAGGAACATTTGCTTTTTGTCAATACGGCAAATGCCCTTAATTTAAAAGGTGATTTTGAAGAATCAGAGAATTGGTTAAAAAAGGCTAAACAGTTAGAGAATAGGGTAGACAATAATCACAAATTACTTCGCTTAAACGTTGAGGGTGAGTTATACCAGTTGCAAAAGCAACATAGTAAAGCTATTGCTATCTTCAATGAAGCTGTTAATGCTACCAATAAAGAGGTGTATAACGAATATTTAATTAATACATTAGACCTAATATCTAAATCTCAACGAGCAATGGCTAAGGAAAGTGCCAAGCTGTCGATTAATGATATTTTCAGAATAGAGGATATACGTAGGCATCAAGAAAAACTCAAGGCTGAAGTGATTGATCAATTGGATTACAAAAAACTGCAGGTATTACTCGATACTGAGATCCAAAATCATTACAAAGATGTGAAGCAATCAGAAATTGATAAGGAGCGCTCTACTATTATTAAAATTGCTAGTGCTTGTATTGCAATCTTTTTCTTTACCATGCTGGGCACTACCTTGTACATCAGAAGTAAAAAAGTCACTTACGAGAACAAGATTAGAAGGGTAAATGATTTGCTGAACTCGTAGAGCTGACTTCAGCTTACCACTCATATTTATTAGGCATTCATAACACCTCTTCAATAAATTCTATCAATGATGTGGCTAGGCCAATTGCGGTTAACTAGTTTGTTTTGCAAAATAGATATTTCCAATGCATGCCCAGCCAGAATAAGCTATAGACACTTTGCATACCTGATAGAATTGTAAATCTATAATAATAAGTAAGTCAGATTTCGAGAATCTGAGATCACTTAATATTAGCCAAATTGTAGCATTATTTTAGAACTTTCTTGCTTCGCTTTAGCTTATAACTCCAGTAACCATTGAGAGTGTAGGGGCGTATTGCTTGCAAGGCTCAATATTAAACTTTTGATGGGAGTTATATTTAAAACCTAAACCTAAAAATTATGAGAAATCAATCAATAATTGGCTTTATTATGTTGGTTGTGCTTAGCGGCCTTGGCTTGGCCTGTAGTTCTGATGATGGCCGACCTCCTTCAGAAAATCCGGGTACTCCTAAGTTAGACCCAGTAGAGACCAAGCCTCCTAATACAGACTATGACCCAGCCTTTAAGGGACAAACCAGAATTAATGGGGTGGCTACAGAAACCGAATATAGGGTTACAGAATTTGCGCGCGGCTTATCTAATCCATGGGGTATGACCAATTTACCTGATGGTAGAATTTTGATAACGGAAAAAAGAGGGGTTATGCGTATTATTTCTACTTCCGGTCAGGTGGGGGGTGCGATTACAGGCATACCTTCTGTAAATAGCTCTGGCCAGGGTGGATTACTTGATGTAGCCGTAGATCCTGATTTTACAGCCAACAGAATGGTATATTGGACTTTTTCATTAAACGGTCCGGGAGGTACTGCTACGGCAGTGGGTAAAGGCCGACTGGCTAATAATGAGAGTACTATTGAGAATGCCGAGGTTATTTATACAGCCATTCCTTTTTTTAACAGTACTTTGCATTACGGAGGTCGATTAGCATGGGATGCTAATGGTAACTTATTTGTAAGCACTGGTGAGCGTTCTGATTTACCTGCCAGGCCAGAGGCTCAGGAGCTCGATGCCGCCTTAGGAAAAGTAATTAGGATTACTACTGATGGTGATCCGGTAGCCGATAATCCTTTTATCGGTCAGGAAGGAATATTGCCTGAGATATATACTTACGGCCATAGAAATCCGCAAGGGTTGGCTATTCATCCTACTACTGGCGATTTGTGGGAGTCTGAAATGGGACCTAAAGGAGGTGATGAAGTTAACTTAATCATGGCTGGTGATGATTACGGCTGGCCTACTATATCATATGGTATTGAGTATTCAGGTGGACCTATTGGAGCAGGCATAACGCAGCAGCAAGGAATGGAGCAGCCCGTGTATTATTGGGATCCTGTAGTGTCTCCCAGTGGTATTACTTTCTATACTGGAAATCTAATCTCAGAATGGACTAATAACTTGTTTCTGGCAGGTCTTAGCGGTAAGCATGTGGTTCGGCTGGTCATTGAAGATGAAAAAGTAGTAGGAGAGGAACGCTTGTTAGAGGATAAAGGACGCCGTTTTAGAGATGTTTTAGAAGGAGCCGACGGAGCGCTTTATGCTGTAACCGATGAGTCTAATGCTATCCTTTATAGAATAGGTTTATAAAAGTATTTTACAGGTTTTAAAATTGAAACCTTTTAATAATGAGGTCGGGTTAAATGAATCAGCCCGACCTCATGTTTATTTCGAAAACAAAGAATTCTTAGAAGGTTACACCCGTCATCTTTTCCGACATTTCCCAAAGCTTTTGAGCCTTTTCTGTATTTTTAGAAAGTTCATTAGAATCTACTTTCTTAGGGTGTCCTCGGGTTTCAAAGAGACTTCTTGGGCCGAAATATTCACCCGATTGAACCGAGGGGTCTGTAGCTGCTCTCAGAGTAGGCAATGTGCCTTTCTGTACGCTCTGAGCTATGATTGCATTGAAAATTTCGGCAAATTTAACGTGTCTGCCAAGGTCAGTGGCAGTTACCCCGGGGTGAGCAGCTACCATTTTTGGAGCACTAGGATCATTACTGAATTTTCTTGACGCTTCATATGTAAAATATAAGTTAGCCAACTTACTATCTCCATAAGCTTTAGCGGTATTATATTTCCTTTTTTCCCAGTTGATATCATCAAAATTGATATCTCCCATTCTATGTCCCAAACTAGAGGTTGATACTACTCTAGAACCTTCAGCATGTTTTAACGGAGCCATTAATCGCCTTGTTAAGGCAAAATGTCCCAGATGATTGGTGCCCATTTGAATTTCAAACCCATCTGCCGTTTTGGAATATGGGCACATCATTACTCCTGCATTATTGATCAGTATATGTAGTTGATCATATTGCTCAATAAATTCTTTAGAGAATTTCTCTACAGATTTCAAACTGGCCAGGTCAAGCTCTTTGATTTCTAGCTTGGCTTTGGAGTGCTCTTTACGTATCTCATGGGCTACTTTTTCGCCCTTTTCTGTATTTCTTATCGCCATTATTACCGTAGCTCCTTTTTCTGCCAGCACTCTGCTGGCCTCTTTGCCTAAACCACTGGTAGCTCCGGTTATTATTACTACTTTACCTGATTGATCAGGAATATCTGCATGGGTCCACTTTCTACTCATTACCTTTTATCAATTACACGTCTCTGCTGTGGAGACTAACATTTTATAGTATATATAATTAAATAAACACCATAAAAAGTGATGTTTTTTTATCAAAAGAGAGTTTAATAGGCTGATTAAGAAGTTTTAGAGTCGGTATTCAAACCTTATGCTTTGAATTTTTCTTTCAATTCTGCTTTTCTATTTTCCCAGGTGCTAATAATAGTGTCAGGGGACATGTCCTTCACGTCATCCCATCTCAACTTGGGATGGTAATAATAATGATCGCTTATTTCTTGAAAAAGGGCTTTCGTATCTAATAGCAGTTGATAGAAAGAAGGATGTTTAGATGCGTCTGTGGTATCAAGTAAATCATTAACCTCGTCGTATAATAACTCAAGTAAGATGAGTAATCGGCTCATTAGAAAAATCGCTTTCTCTTCTTTGTTTTCATGCAAAGCTAATTTTATTCTCAGGCTTGTGGGCTTGCTGTAATGTCCATTGCCTTCATGCTCGCACAACACCGCATGTTTTTCCAATTCTTCAATAGATGGTTTGTGAATAGGTTCATCGAAAAAGTAATTGCTAAATAGAAATTCGGTATAGTGAGCGTGGGTAGAATAGTTGTTCATCACAGTATCAATATGGGTCTCATAAATTTCTGTGGCTTTGTTTCGGTATAAGTAACCCTTGTTTAATTCGCCTTGCTTTAGGTAAATGTCAGAGATGGCTTCCGCATTCTTCGCCAGATAATATACTTCAAAGGCAGGTGACTCAACGGCATCTATTAATCTTTGGTATAGATATGCGGCCTTATTTAGTAGGTCAATCCGCTCAAGACGAATGCCTTCATTGTGTAAAAAATGAGCATTTTCATTGACTTCTATGCGGCCTGAGGAGTTAATTTCCCAGTCTAGTGCTCTTTCTATCCAAGGACTATATAAATCTTCTGGAAATAACGCCTCAGGTAACTTATGCCATTTCAGGTGCTCTTTCAGTTGGTGTATTGATTGGCAGATAGTCATGCTTATATTATTGTTTTGCATGAATTTTTCCTCCGCAAACTGCTGAAAATTTGATTTTTCTGATAATTGAAGGGTGCTTATAGCTTTTTGATCGTTCGGGGCTGTGGCGCTTATAGGTATAAAGATTAATCGCAGGTAAAGTTGCCAATCTCCATTATTGGTGTCCATGGCTATGGATTTTTGAATATTATGGTAAGCCTGTTCTAAATAATATGCTGAAGGCTTATGTTCCAGAATTAATTCAAAGGCCATTGCCAGATTATGATAAGCCTCCTGTAGCTCTTCATCATCAGAATGAATGACAGATTCGTTAACTTCAATGGCCTTTTCCATATATAGCAAAATGGTTTCTTCAGGCTCTTGATTGTTAATGGCTTCCTGGAGCAGTATGAGATAGGCCCTGCTGAAGTATGTTAATAGAGGTTCATTAGATAGTATTTTGGCTTTTTCTAAGATAGGTAGTAAATAATTAATGCCATCAGTGGTTAATTTTCCGCAGGCATGGTCATAATCCATGTTGGCGAATAGACTTAGTAAACCCTCTGCCAGGTTAGATTTAGTCTCCTTGTCAGAGCTGTTTTTTAAATCTTCGAAAAGATTGAAAAGTGCGGCGATATTGTAATCGCTAGCCATCCTTTCTATGTAGGATTCGCTCAGGCTTAAACGGGCCAGTTCGTTATCGAGATAATAATCATCTACATGAATATGATCTAAAGCTCCCATTAAGCTGTTTTCATAAGGCTCTTGAAAATGTGCGGTGGAAAAGTGATAGACAGTGAAGTAAGCTTCGAAATCATCCTTTTGGGATCTGTTTTTCTGCTGATGTTCTATAAGTTGTAGGTACTCCGGTTCTGAGAGGTGTTCAAAGCAGTTTTGGGGAGAACCTTCGCTCATCCTTTCTATGGCATAGACGGGGAAGGAGTGGAGGTGAGGCATTTCAAGTTCTTCTACTGCATGGCCTAAGCTTTTCAGGTTCTCTAGGTATTTTTCACCTTCAGTGCGGTTTTTGTAGATAGCCGCTATCCATCTTAAATTTTGAGAAACTACTTCTATACTAAACATAGTTGATTCTTAGTGGAGCTTTGGAGCTGTTATAAACAGCGCTTTTCATCGTCTAATAAAGTTTGAAGACAAGTTAGTGTTTCATTATTGGTTTGGTGCTACCGTCTCGCCGTTCATATAAGAATGGTTTTTATCCCTGGCTTCGGTTTGGGTGGAATTATCATAACCTACTGTGAAGGTAGCTGGATCAGCTTCCTGAAGCACCTTTACTTGTCTCGAATTACTGTCATGGTAGAATACATGATGAGCATCTTTAGAATAACCCCTTTCCATATATTCAAAAGTTTTCGGATCGGCGCCTTCCACCTTCAGCAAGGGATCACCATGATGGAATATGATGAAATAAATGCTGTTTTTATCACGCAAAAATGAAGTTGACTGGTCAGTATCTACTACTTCCAGGGTTTTAATATCTGTTTTTGTGGTGGATTTTTTACCATACACATAGGCATTTTCTCTATCCAAACCAATGCCGTCACTTAAGAAATAGAAGGTTTCGGGGTTGGCATCAGGTAGAATCTTTCCATTATAATACATTTGTTTAGCATCTTTAGCGTATAATGAATTAAGCACTACCATAGTTTTTGGGTCTGCTCCTTTAAGGATATGGCCATCTAAATACACCTGATTTTTGTCTTTCCAATAATTACCATGTCCGTCTTCATTTTCAGAGGGAACTTTCATGAAAGTGGAAGGATCTGAATCAGGAATTATATTTTTATGGTAGAATACATGATGAGCATCTTTGGAATAGTAAGCCACGTCTTTCATGGGGTCAAAGGAGTTGGGGTCTGCCTTTTCTATTGCGCTACCGTTAAGATAAACAGCTTCTTCACCTATGTAGTAACCGGTGTTGGGAATTCCTCTTTTAATATTAATAATCAATTGAGGAATGCGATAAATGAGTATAGTGACTAAGAAAAGCACTGAAAAGCCAATGAGCCACTTGAAAGAGGCCATGCCATAAAAAGGTAGATTAAAAATGGTCATCAGTAAGAATATAATAACAGGATAACCAAGAAATACCAAGGCTGTAATTATGGATGAAAGCGAGTCGGAGAAGCCTTGAGAGGCAATCATCATGGGAGACATAATGAGAATGCCGCCATAAAAAACGAGTAGAATAGTAACTATTATGCTGATAATCATGCTTGTAAGCTTGGTTTTATGCATAAATAAGGAAAAATATTTTTCCTAGGGCCTTCATGTAGGAAAGATTTGTGGTAGGCAGGGTGTTTTGCTGAATGACTGTTAGAAAGGCTTTGCAGTTTAATAGTCATCAGGATATTGTGATGGTGCCTTATACTTAGACTTTAAGATATAGGGGTAGCTTTTATTGGGTATAATATACTCTTTTCCTATAAATTTCAGCCAAAAATGCCATGCTTCACCATAGTCGAAAAGCATAAGCCAACGTTTTCCTTTCCTGATGAAAATGTCAGCTACTACATAATCATCCATATTTAGCGTAACAGGAGCGGAGGAGTCTAGTACTATGAATTCATCATCTTCTTCATACGTATCCTCCATTATTTCATAAGACACCTTTGATTTAAGAGGGTTATTGAAGTTTTCATAAAAGCCAAAAAGGTGATCATAGTCAAACTTGAAAGCACTAAGCACGGCCAAGCCTAGCTCATGCAGGCTCATGTCTGGCCTTACGGCTAGAATGCGATAGGGAGATTTAGTGCTTACTTCAAAAGTCTGCTCATCCCAACTGGGTATCATGGCTTCTATTTGATAAATCTCAGAAGAAGGTAGCTTTTTGATTTTGGCCATTATATTAATTCTTTAGGATAACGGATGTCATAGGTTTAAGTATTCAGCTTATTATATTGTCCATCGTTATGCTAAAAATGTCCGTCCAATTCTTTTATTGGCGTTTCATGTTTTTTGGTTACCATTAATATTTGCTGTAGAATTAATTGGTGAATACACTTGAATCTTAGCAAAACTTTTAGTTTCTTAAGTACGTTAAAAGATGCAACAATGATAGATAAAGATAAAATAGCGGAAATTAATGCTAAAAGAAAACCAACTAAGGGTATTTCAGAAGCATGTATACAGCATGTGGGAGAGAAGGCTGTTGCTGCTATCACTAAAAATAATTCTATATCACATTTTAATGTAAAAGCTATTTATCAAGGTTTTTATCTAACCTCTTCAGTATCGGATACAGACCTGATCTATAATACCTCAGCAGATACTAAAACTATTATTGGGTACTAAAATTCATGTTTTGGGTGGGCCAAATGGTGTAGGTAAATCTACATTAGGTAATACCTTTAGTTCAGATAAAGGGGTTGTGTTTATTAACCCAGATCAAATTTATAGTGATCAGACTCGTTTGCATCAAAAACCTCCTTCTCAAATAGAGCTAAGTCATATAATTGATGTTTATATTGAACATGCTCTGAATATTGATCAGCAGGTTTTGATTGAAAGTAATTTACATAACATTGAGGCTTTTAGATTTATAACGTCGTATATCAATATATACAAAGCTGAAGCATTTTGCCATTTCTACTATTTAGATGATGTTAAAGAACTGATTAATAGAGTGAAGTGGAGAGCGGAACACTTAGGAAATGCAGTGTCGGAGAAGACGGTTTTAGGTAGGTATGCAAGTTCTTATAGCATGATCTTATCTCAGTTTCATGTGTTTGATGAAGTTCACTTCTATGACGTAAGTAAGCTCGTGCCTGTCAAGATTTTTGAAGTATTTGATGGGGAGTTAAATTATATTAATGCAAATGCGAATTTTCAATGGAGTGATAATATGCTCGAGCAAATTCTTAGTAAAAGTTGAACTTATTCTTCAAAATACATCCTTTAAGGTGGTGGTGTCAAGATTATGTAAATTGATGATTTAATTCCCTTATAATCATTCAGGACAAAGATTTGGCGGATTATGCTGATTTTTCTTGAGACTTGTTATGATCATCATTATCCGTTTAATCTTATCATCAGGGTTATCTGTGTTTCAGACTTTTACTTTCCAATACAAAATTTACTAAATATATTCGCTAACAAATCATCAGTAGTGATTTCTCCGGTGATCTCTCCTAAATAGTGTAGTGACTGTCTGATATCCATGGCCAAAAAGTCGCCGGTGATATTATTGCCAAGGCCATTGAGTACGTCTTGCAAGGCATTTCTGGTTTTTAGAAGATTGTCATAGTGTCGTATGTTGGTGACTATGGTGTTGCCAGATTTGAAATTATCAAGGTTAACCTCTTCAAGAATTCTATCTTTTAGAGCATCCAGATTTTCTTTGGTATTGGCAGCTATGAGTATTGATCCTTTTACTGTTTCTACAGCAGCCTTTAACTCTGGTTGCGCTTTGTCAATCTTGTTGCCCACCACTATAAAAGGTATGCCCATGTTTTCCAACTTGTTGATGTCTCGGTTAAAGTCTACAACATTGTCATTGGCCAGGTCAATCATATATATAATAAGAGAGGCCTTTTTCATTTGAGCTTGGGTGCGCTCTACACCAATTTTTTCTATGGTGTCTTCTGTCTCACGAATTCCGGCCGTATCTATAAATCTAAAAGTGATGCCGCCCAGATTGATTTCATCTTCAATAACATCTCGGGTAGTACCGGCTATGTCAGATACTATGGCTCTTTCTTCATTTAACAAAGCATTGAGCAATGTTGATTTACCAGCATTAGGCTTACCTGCTATCACGGTAGGTACTCCGTTTTTGATTACATTACCCAGGTCAAAGCTTTCAATCAGTGCATTGATCACTTTGAGTAGGTTGTTGATCAGCTGTTTCAAATCGTCTCTATCAGCAAACTCTACGTCTTCCTCACCAAAGTCTAACTCTAGCTCTATCATAGACGCAAAGTGTATCAGCTCCTCTCTCAATTGACGAATTTGCTCTGAGAAGCCACCGCGCATCTGGTTCAGCGCGGCTTCATGAGAAGCTGCAGAATCAGAATTGATCAGATCAGCCACCGCTTCGGCCTGAGCCAAATCAAACTGACCATTAAGGAAAGCTCGTTTGGTAAACTCACCCGGTAATGCCAGTCTGGAGCCGGCTGCGAGCAGCACTTTTATAATTTGCTTTACTATAAAAGGGGAGCCGTGGCAGCTGATCTCCACCACATTTTCTTTAGTGAATGATTTTGGACCTACGAACAATGAAACTACCACTTCATCAATAACCTTTTCTCCATCTCTTATAGTGCCGAAATGCAAAGTGTGTGTTGCTTGCTTTTCCAGGTCTTTACCTTTAAATACGCTGTTGCAGATTTTAATGGCATCATCGCCCGACAGCCTTATGACTGCTATCGCACCTACACCGGGTGCTGTAGAAAGGGCTACTATTGTATCTTCAGTGGATCCTATATGCTGACTCAAAATGTTTCCTTTTTAATTGATTGGCAAATGTAAGCACAATAGGGAACAGATGCACGGCTCAGCTGTTAGTATAACAGTGATAGGTGTATTCTTCGGCATAAATAATGCCGATGATGAAATACTAATAACTAAATACTACAATCTAAATAAGTAAATATGAAAGCGCTAATATTAAATGAATTTGAAGGGCCTTTAGAAGTTGTTACTAAAGAGAAGCCTGAGCCTAAAGAAGGAGAAGTTTTGGTGAGAATTAAGGCTGCGGGAATTAATCCTGTTGATGCTATGATCACCAATGGATATATGAAAGACAGAATGAAGCATCACTTTCCGTTAGTGCCTGGCTGGGAAATGGCTGGTGTGGTAGAGGAATGTGGCTACGGAGCTAGAAGATTCATGAATGGAGAAGAAGTATACGCTTATGCCAGAAGGCCAGAAGTAGGAGAGGGTACTTTTGCCGAATATATTTGTTTGCCAGAAAGTTATTTGTCTAAAAAGCCCGTTAACATCAGCTTTGAAGAGGCGGGTTCAGTGCCGCTTACTGGTCTTACCGCTTATCAATGCCTTTTTGATACCGGAAAACTGAAGCAAGAAGATGTTGTGCTGGTACTAGGGGCGTCTGGCGGTGTGGGTACATTTGCTATACAGCTCGCCAAGTATCATGGGTCTACCGTAGTGGCTGTAGCTAGCGAAGATAATCATACTTACCTTAAGGAGCTGGGTGCTGATTATTGTATTGATTATAAAAATCAGGATGTAGAGAAAGAGGTAAAGAATAAGTTTAAAGAAGGCGTGGACTTAGTGTTAGATGCAGTAGGAGGGGATACTACCGAAATTGGGGTTCAATGTATGAAGAAAGGTGGTAAAATAGTATCCATTGCCAACCCTGGAGAAGATATTGATGATCAGGTAGATTTCACCTTTGTCTTTGTAGAGCCTAACTCAAGACAGCTAGATCATATACGTGAAATTATAGAGGCTGGTAATATGAAAGTGCCTATGCAGAAGACGTATAAATTGGATGAAGTTAAGCATGCCTTTGAGCAAATTCTCTCTGGGCATACCACAGGTAAAATTGCCTTTTCTTTGAATTAGTTAAAGTTTGAAACACAGAAAGGTGGTTAGCTTACTTGAATAGAAAGGTCAAAGCTATTATATTAGGAGGTCGTTGAAGTTATCAACGACCTTTTTTAATATATCAAGTAGCAGTAAGTGAAGCATTTTTACTATTTTTTAAGCTGTTGTCTATTTTTTTGTACTCAAGTTCATGCTCAGGAAGATCCTGTAGCTCTGGCGGAAGAGTATCTACAACAAGCCAGTCAAATTTATTCCCAGCAGAAAGAAGCTATTGAAATAGCTAAAGAATTGTTTGTGAAAGCTGCCGAGCTAGATCCTAATAATGTGAAAGCAAACTGGATGGCAGGCCAGCTTTACCTAGAAACCATTAATAAAGATCAGGCGCTGAAGTACCTGCTGAGGGTCCAGGAAAAAAAACCATCTTACAGGTTTGATATATGGTATCAGATTGGGAGAGCCTATCATTATGGGCTAGATTTTAATCAGGCCTTGGATTATTATAAAAAATATGAACACAAGGTTACTAATGATAGGCATTATCGTGGTAGAGACCGAGTGCTGCCAGAAGATGTGCGCAGAAGAATTGTAGAATGTAATAACGGTAAGGAGATTATTAATCAGCCAGCTAGATATTCGGTGGAAGTTTTGGAGCCAGGCATCAATTCTGTATGGCCTGATTACGCCCCAGTAATGAATGAAGATGAAACCGTTATGATCTTTACCTCTCGCCGCCAAGAGGGGAACACTAGTGCGGATGTGGATAAGGATAATTTTTATTTTGAAGATATATTCATTTCCAGAAAAGTAGGGGGTAAATGGGGTGAGGCTGAAAATATAGGACCGCCCATTAATACAGCGTACCATGATGCTAATATTGCGCTTTCAGCAGATGGAAACAGGCTGTATTTGTATAAAGATGTGGGAAGAGGTGATATTTTTTATAGTGACTTTGTAAACGGTGAGTGGACAGAACCCAAATTTCTTACCGATAAAATTAATTCATCAGTTTATTCAGAAAATTCCATTACAGAAACATCCTCATCAGATGTGGTATTTTATACCAGTGATAGGCCGGGAGGTTTTGGCGGCATAGATATTTATATGTGCATTAAAGATGATAAAGGCCGCTGGTATAAATCTAAAAGCCTGGGGCCTGTAATTAATACTAAGTTTGATGAGGAAAGCCCTTTCTTGGCTTATGATGGGAAAACCCTTTATTTCAGTAGTGCCGGTCATAAGGGTTATGGAGGCTATGATATTTTTAAATCGGTATACGATAGCTTAAAAGGAGAATGGTCTGAGCCTCAAAACCTCGGTTATCCTGTAAATACACCTGATGATGAGATTTATTTCCGAGCCTCAAAAGATGGCAGAATAGGGTATTATAGCTCTGTGAGAGAAGGGGGCTTAGGTTTTACTGATATTTTTAGGGTGAAATATCATGGCTCTGGTAAGAAAATGTCAGGTTCAGAACTTATTGCTCAAGCTAAAAAAGAAAAAGAACGGGCTGAGATAGAAAACTTGAGTAGTGAAGAATCAAATGCTACTAATATGCCCAGTTTGCCTGTTGATGCGAAATTTGAAGCACATGAGATGAAGCTCATGGATCATGCACATCGTATTTATTTTAATGCTGCTCAAAGTGCTATTGATGAGGTCCATAGAGAAGAGCTAGATAGTATTATATCTTTACTGAATAAGTATAAAGTATTAGATATCAATATTTCAGGCTTTGCCAGTGCTGACGGTAATCCGAGGTATAACCTGCAGTTGTCTCAAAAACGTGCGCTCATAGTGTTAGATTATTTTGTGAGTCATGGCGTACCTGAAGAGCGGATAGTAGCACAAGGTTTTGGTGCTGTAAAAGCTGAGGGTGGTGGTGATCCTGAGGAAAATCGCAGAGCAGATGTAAGTATAGTAGCTAGGGAGTAGGTCGGTTATTTGAGAGGCAAAAAGGGGCGCGTCCATAGCTGGAGGCGCCCCTTTTTTTAAGTCTTTTCTAACTCTTCTTCTTTCACAATAAACAAAGGTATTTTTAGCTTATGCCTCACGCCGCTTACGGTGGTCCCGAATAAAATATCCATAAACCAACCATGGCCATGAGAGCCCATTACCAATAAGTCAGCATCGAAATTCTTCACCAGCTTAGGAATAGTTCTTTTAGGGTTTCCAAAGCCTAGTTGAGGTTTTACCTTGTAGCCTTTCTCTGCCATTTGCTCTACATACTTATTGAGGTATAGTGCATCTTGAGTGGATTCTAAGTCATGTATGTCGCTGCCCATTACAAAAGCACCCGCAGATTCTACAATATGGATTAAGCTATACTCAGCTTTATGACCGCCTTGGGATAGGGCGCTATTAATAGCCTTATTATCAATAGCTGAAAAGTCTACTGCAATGGCTATTCTTTTGTATTCTCTTTCTTTATGAAAATCAATAGGTAAATATGCTCCATGAGGTGTTCTGGTTTTAGGAGCGTTTTTGGAGGCTATTAAAGGTTTCAAGGTGATGTAAAGCAATAATGCTGTGATGGCTAGGGCTAATGGCACTACCGTGAGCCATAAGATGTAGGCATTGCTTCCTGACTCTGTCATCCATGTTTTTAATTCATCTATTACCAGCTTGGCATTAAGCACAACCACGATGGCTGCTATTATCCATGCGGCAATTTTTACCCATAGTTTAATCACAAATTCTCCCATCTTCTTTTTGTCTGATACAAAGTGTATCAGTGGGATTACGGCAAAGCCTAGTTGCAGACTAAGTACAACTTGGCTGAAAATAAGCATTTTGCCGGTTTCTTTTTCTCCATAGATATAGATGACCAGGAAAGCTGGAACGATGGCTATAAGGCGTGTTAAAAGCCTTCTGAGCCATGGTTGTATGCGTAGGTGTAGGTAGCCTTCCATTACGATCTGTCCTGCCAAGGTACCTGTGATGGTGGAGCTCTGTCCTGCGGCTATAAGGGCTACCGCAAATAAGATGGCGGCCCATTTAGAGCCAAGCATAGGAGATAGTAGTTTGTGTGCATCTTGTATCTCTGCAACATCGAACATTCCATTTCTGTGGAAGGTGGCAGCAGCAAGCACTAAGATGGCGGCGTTTACAAAAAAGGCCAGATTAAGGGCTACGGTAGAATCAATAATGTTAAAACGGATAGCAGACCATATTCCTTTAGGGGATGGGTTAATCTTTCTGGTTTGTACTAAGGAGGAGTGGAGGTAGAGGTTGTGAGGCATTACGGTAGCTCCTATGATACCAATGGCTATGTAAAGGGCATTATGGTTGGGGATGCTTGGGATAAAGCCTTGGGCGAGCTCGCCCATATCAGGCTGGGCGAAGATCATCTCTATGAGAAAGGCCCCTCCAATAATAGCTACCAAAGAGATGATGAAAGCCTCCATCTTACGCATGCCATAGGTTTGTAAGATGAGAAACAAAAAGGTGTCTGCTACGGTAAGGCTTACCCCCCAAAGCAGTGGCAGATCAAACAGAAGCTGAAGGCCAATGGCCATGCCCAATACCTCTGCCAGGTCAGTGGCAGCGATGGCAATTTCCGCTAAGATGTAGAGGCAGAAATTTACGAAACGAGGGTAGGTTGCGCGCGACGCCTGGGCCAGGTCCATCTTACGAACTAACCCCAGCCGAGCACTCAAACTTTGTAGTAAAATGGCCATCATGTTAGACATCAACAAGACCCATATCAGTGAGTATCCAAACTCACTTCCACCGGCTATATCAGTGGCCCAATTACCGGGGTCCATATAGCCTACACTTACCAGGTAGGCGGGGCCGATGAAGGCGAAAAGTTTTTTCCAAAATCCCTTTTTATTGGAGGCGTTGATAGAGGCATTTGCATCCCCTAAAGACTTCATTAAATCGTGCTTGTCTGAGATCATAATTTATTCCGTAATCCAAATATTTTCCGATACTTCTTTGGAGATAAAAACCGTCCTTTTATTGTCTATCAAAATTTCTAAAGAACCATCAAATTCTACCTTCTCTATCACCCTTATTTTAGCTCCGATATAGATACCCATTTTGTCTACATATTGTAGGAAAGAAGCGCTCGCATCTTTCACTGAAACTACTACTCCTTCTGCTCCATTTTCTACTGTAGAAAGTGGGGCCTGAGGCTTGGCTTTAAACTCTCCATTTTCATCAGGAATTGGGTCGCCATGAGGGTCGTATTTTGGGTGTCCTAAAAACTCATCAAGGCGCTTGATGAGGAGGGGAGATTTGATGTGCTCCAGCTGCTCTGCTACATCATGAACTTCATCCCAATTGAACTTCAATTTGTCTACCAAAAAGGCTTCCCATAGTCGGTGTTTTCTGATCACCTGAAGAGCAGCTTTTTGACCCTTGTCTGAGATCTTTACTCCATGATATTTTTGGTAACTCACCACTCCTTTAGCCGATAGTTTTTTGATCATGTCTGTGACGGACGCAGCCTTGGTGTTCATCACTTCAGCTATAGCATTAGTGGAGACAGGAGTGTTGCTTTCCTGAAACAAATGGTATATTTCTTTAAGATAATTCTCTTCTGTAAAACTTAGTACTAATTCCATATTTAATAGCAAATATATTGATTTAGATTTATCTAAAAAATATTTTTAGTTTAAATTAAATATTTTCAAAAAACTGCTATTATCGGAATATAATGGATATTTCTTCTATTTTTAGATTAGTCTAAAAATGAAATTTGATTTCAAAACATTCCTTTTTAAGCTGAATGCCGAGTGAAAAGATGATTTTCTGATCAAAAGCCGTATTCAATTTATGACTTAAATGATAGTGTTTAAGTATTTGATTTATAGAATATTATTAGATTCTATCTCAATAAGATTTGTAAGTTTATTTTCTTCAGAATACCATAATATTTCTTCTCCGGGAAGGGTGGAATAGAAATTTTCAGTCTGCTCCATTTTTGAGATTAATTCATGGTAATTCACCTCTCTAAAGTTGATGATAATGCCGGCGTTATACTGCTGACTTAGCTGCTCCCACCTTTCATGATTTTGCAAAATGATGGGTAACTGGTTGCCTAAATATTCATAAAGTTTAGTAGGCATGGAGTTGATGGTGCTCCTGTTTTTTGGGTAGCAAATTATGCCAAAATCTGCCTCTTGAATATGAGACAAAATGGTTTGGTGAGATACGAGTTGATCGCCTCCTATTAGAGTTATAAATGGACTATTTTTTAATTCTAATTTTACCCTTTTTAGCGTCTCTGGGAGAGAGCAAAATCCTACAATTTTCAGTTCTATTTTTGGGTTTAAATTATGCAGATTTTTCGCTAAAGAAATAGCCTCAAAAACACCTGTGCTTTCGGCGATAGTGCCGGAGAAAATCAGCCTGATTTTCTCGCTGTTTTCAAGAGTTTTTTCAGGCCTTTTTGTTGGTGTTTTAAAGTGCTGTTGAGGGAGGTATTTGTTCTCAATTATCGTATGTTTTTTTTTGCTAAAACTGAACTCTTCAGCGTACTGTTTTTCAGCCAAAATATAGTGATCAAAAAAGAGGGTGGAGAGGTATTCTTTAGCTCTCACGTAGCCTGCCAAAAGGGGTCTTAAAAGCAGAGGAAAAGTGGGGGTGAAGAGTAGATTTCTGAAGTAGTTTTCTCTTACATCATAAATGATTTTTGCCCCAAAAAATATTTTGTAAAGAGTGGTGGTCAGCAATAATTCATGAGAATTAATGATCACGATTTCAGGCCTCAATTCAATCAGTTTTTTAAGGAATTTGGAGGGGGCTAAGAGCCTGCTTGGGTGCAGTCTTTTGAAATGAAAAATAGGATGGAATTTGATATTTGATTCTTTAGGAAGTTTTTTTGAGTAAAACCCTATGATATTAATATCATATTTAGTTGTTTGGTCTAATGAAAGGCCAAACTTTTCATACATTCTAGTGTCATCTACAGGTTTTAGTATAGAGCCGATGACAAGTTTGTGTTTTTTCATCAGAGGTAATGATAATAGATTAATTAATAATTGTTAATGGAATTAAAAGAAATTGTAGAAAACGCCTGGGACGATCGGTCGTTGTTGAAAGAAAAAGATGTTCAAATAGCAGTAAAAACTATTGTAGGCGAGCTGGACGCTGGAGCCAAAAGAGTAGCGGAATTTAATGGTTCTGAATGGGTAGTTAACGACTGGATTAAGAAGGCTGTGATCTTATATTTTCCACTCATGAAAATGCAGACTATAGAGGTTGGTCCTTTTGAGTTTCATGATAAGATAAAGCTTAAAAATAATTATGAGAAGTTGGGAGTGAGAGTAGTGCCTCATGCTATTGCTCGTTATGGATCTTTCTTAAATAAGGGGGTGGTTATGATGCCTTCTTATGTAAACATAGGAGCTTATGTAGACGAAGGTACCATGGTAGACACCTGGGCTACTGTAGGTAGTTGTGCACAAATTGGTAAAAATGTTCATTTATCTGGTGGAGTAGGTATTGGTGGCGTGCTAGAACCCGTGCAGGCTGCACCAGTTATTATAGAGGATAATGCCTTTATTGGTTCAAGATGTATAGTAGTAGAAGGAGTACATGTAGGAAAAGAGGCTGTACTGGGAGCAAATGTGGTGCTTACAGGCAGTTCTAAAATTATAGATGTAACAGGAAGTGAGCCAGTAGAAATGAAGGGGCATGTGCCAGAAAGATCAGTGGTGATACCAGGATCATATACCAAGAAGTTTCCTGCAGGAGAATTTCAGGTACCATGTGCGCTAATTATCGGTAAAAGGAAAGAAAGCACCGATAAAAAAACCTCTTTAAATGACGCATTACGAGAAAATAATGTAGTCGTATAGAGTCTGGCACTTACTTTGTTCTTTGGTATGGTATAAACGAATAATAGATGCCATGAAGAACTTATTACAACTTGCACTAGTATTTATAACCTTTTCTGCTTTTACGGTGGGAGATGAAGGTGTTTATACCGATGTTCCTAATGAGAGCTTTTACACAGGAGAGAAACTCACCTACAAAGTCACTTTTGGGATCTTTTCTATTGGTGAAGCAGAAATGGTTATTCAAGACAACTTCTACAAAGTAAACCATAGGGATTGTTATAAAATAGATGTTTATGGCAAAACCACAGGTATGGTAGACTGGGTAGCTAAAGTAGATGACCACTGGGGGGCATATGTAGATTCTGCTGCACTAGTTCCACATATTTCCTATCGAAATATTAAGGAGGGTAATTACCGTAAAAATGAAGTGATCAGGTTTGATCATCGCTCTAATCAGATAGAAGCTAAAGTAAAGGACAAGAAGACTGGCGAATATAAAGAGCCCAATTACTACTACGCTCCTGAAAATATCCGAGACATGCTGGCTGGGTACTTGTACCTGAGAACTATGGACTTTTCAAAAATGAAGAAGGGTGATAGATTTACTATGAGCGGATTTTTTGAAGATACCTTCTATGAGCTGGATGTAGAATACAAAGGAACTGAGAAAGTCAAAACAAAAGCAGGTAAGTTTAAAGCTATCAAGCTGGCCCCTATTATGCCTGATAATAAATTGTTTGATGGAGAAGATTCCATATTAGTGTGGATTTCAAATGATAAAAATAAAATTCCATTGAAAATAGAGGCCAAGATGTTTATTGGTAGTACCGGATTAGAGCTTAGCGATTATAAGAACTTAAGAAATGACCTTAATAAATTGAATTAATATTAAACTTAGAATTATATCGAACCTAAACTTACTACATGTACGCTGTAACACTATCGTTGATTTTGTGGTCGCAGTTGGTATTTAACTACAATCAATCGGTAGGGGTGAAAAAGGAAGTGCTGCATTTCAAATCTTCAGATGGAGTGGAGATGTCAGCAGATTTTTACTTTGTTAGAAAACGCACCTCACCTCTTATTATTTTGTTTCATCAGGCTGATTGGAGTCGGGGTGAATACATGGAGATAGCTCCCAGGCTCAATGCGCTGGGGTATAGCTGCCTGGCTGTAGATCTTCGCTCAGGAGGGTCTGTTAATGATGTGCAAAATGAAACTAACATTAATGCATTAAAAGCTTCTAAAAATACTCGCTATGTAGACTCTTACAGAGATATGGAGACTGCTGTAAAGTATGCCAGAGCCCATCTTACTAAAGGAAAGATAATTGTTTGGGGTAGTTCATATTCATCATCTTTGGCTCTTAAGATGGCCGGAGAGATGGCTGATGACGTGGATGCCGTTATTGCTTTTTCTCCAGGAGAATACTTTTCATCGCAAGGAGTAGGTCGTGATTATATTACATCCGGAGCCTCAAAGATAACTCAGCCCGTATTTGTGACCTCTGGTAGAAGTGAAAAAAACAATTGGTGGGGTATTTACGTGGCTATTCCTTCAGCTAATAAGAAATATTATCTGCCAGAAACACCCGGTAATCATGGAGCAAAAGCTTTGTGGAGTGAATATCAGGACTCTGACGGATATTGGAGTGCACTATCAGATTTTTTGAAATCAATTTGATGATTTTATTCTTACATTTGCCCTTTACATGTAAATCAGCGTATTATTAATACCTATTTTTATAACTTTTTAATTATGCAGAAAACATTTGTAGTAGTACTATTGGCCCTCATTATCTTTAGCTGTAAAGACGAAAGATCAGAGTTAGGCGATAAATATTTTAAAAAGGGTGATTATGCCAAGGCAGTAGAGGCCTATACCGAATACCTGAAACTAGAGCCTGCTCATGTAAAGTCTTTATATAATAGGGGTAGAGCTTATGAGGAATTAGGCCAAAGTGAAAAAGCGGTGGCAGACTTTAAAAAAGTACTTAGCGAAGATCCAATGAACGCCAATGCTTACATGAGTTTAGCGAGCGATTTTTATTATAGACAAAATGATTATGAGAATACAGTTTTTTATGTTGATAAATCATTGAAGTATGATGAAAATAATGCTTCAGCATATACATTAAAAGGGAAGGCTTTTCAAAAGCTTGGGCAATTAGACCAAGCCTTAACGGCTTATAATGATGCACTCAGTGTTGATAAGCAATATGCAGATGCTTACCTTTCAAGAGGACTACTAAACGTTGTAAAGAAAAGACGTAGCCAGGCATGTTCAGATTTTAAGATGGCTAAGTCTCTTGGAGCCTCTAATTCAGATCAAGTCTTAAAGAAATATTGTAACTAGATTTAGTTTACCAAAGGAATTATTGTGAGTAAAGCCATCTCTTTAAAGAGTTGGCTTTTTTTGTAGGGTAAAACTAAAATTATTGTTAAAATAATTTAATATTAAGAATTAAATTTGCCAAAAATAATTAGGTGTAGAATAATAAATCTATTATATTGGATTCATGGAAATAAAATTTCCCTATTTCAACCTTTACCACCTAATAGTCTTTTTCGGTTTTACTTAGCTTGGATCTCGTATCTGACTCGGACACTGAAAAAAGACTAATCATTTTTTCACATCTTGGGAAATCCTTCCCTTTCAAATTTTCTAACTATTTGAATTAGTTCATATTCAGGCCGGGTAAGTTTTCAACCTAATTTCTAACAACCAGATTATTACCCTAAATACTATTCTATCTGTCACATTAAGTGACCTGATACAGCTATGCGGGTGTATTAATCAATCTAAAACCAACTAAATGAAAAACATCTATATTGATAGAGCCATGCTGTATAGGCATTGGCTGTTTTTATTGGGGTTAATGATGCTGCCTTTTCTGCTTGCGGCACAATCTAACCCTAATAATAAAACCTTGAGATTAAAGCTGACCGAGCAAGCAGCGGCCAGTATTGAAAAGTCCAGTTTAAATAAATCCAGCAAAGGATATGTAGTAACTGGTTTCCCTGCCTTAGATGCTTTAAATGCAAAGAGTAATACTGTTTCTATGAAAAGAGTTTTTGCTCATGGAGGTAAGTATGAAGCAAAGCACCGTAAATATGGCCTTCATCTTTGGTATGAAATTTCATATCCGGAATCTTCGGCTAATAAATCTATGGAGTCTGTAAGAAGTGCTTACGAACGACTCCCTGAGGTACAGATAGCTGAGGTCTTTTTAGAGAAAAAGCGCAGCGTTGAAGAGTCTTCTATGAAGGCTGCTGGCGTAAATACCTTGGATACTCTGGCTGATGACCCTCAGCTGGATTTACAATGGCATTATAATAATACTGGCCAGACAGGAGGTACTGCAGGTGCTGACATCAGCCTGTTTCAGGCATGGGGACTTGAAACGGGTAGTAACGATGTTATAGTAGCTGTAATAGATGGTGGTATTGATGTAGATCATGCTGATCTAGAGGGTAATATGTGGGTCAATGATGGAGAGATTCCTGGTAATGGCATTGATGATGATGATAACGGATACATTGATGATATTAATGGTTATAATTTCGCTGATGGTACAGGACAGATACCAGGAGATACTCATGGTACTCATGTGGGTGGAACTGTAGCTGCTGAAACCAATAATGGCGTAGGAGTAGCTGGTGTAGCTGGTGGTAGCGGGGCTGACGATGGTATAAGGCTTATGAGTTGTACTACATTTGGTGTTACTACTAGTGGTGGTTTTGATGTGGCCTTTATTTATGCTGCTGATAATGGTGCCGTTATTGCCCAAAATAGCTGGGGTTATACTAGCCCTGGTAATTTTGAACAATCAGTGCTTGATGCTATCGACTATTTTATAGCAGAGGCTGGTTATGATGAAAATGGTAATCCATATGGTCCTATGCAAGGGGGGGTTGTTATTTTTGCAGCCGGTAACAGTGGTTCTGATAATGAGTGGTACCCTGGATATTATGAGCCGGTTTTGGCTGTAGCGGGTACTGATCATAATGATAATCAATATACTGGATCTAACCGCGGCGATTGGGTGGAAGTAGCAGCACCAGCTGTTAATGTTTATAGTACACTGCCTAACAATCAATACGGATCATTAACAGGTACTTCAATGGCTTGCCCGCATGTAAGTGGGGTGGCTGCTTTGATAGTATCTAAGTTTGCTGGTAATATTACACCTCAGCAAGTGTGGAGTCGCATAATTGAGACTGCCGATGAATTATCAAGCTTGCCTGCCGGGTTTGGATCAGGACGTTTAAATGCTTTCAATGCCCTTCAGGAGAATGATGGTACCGCACCAGAGCCGATTGATGATTTGGCGGTTGCTGATGTTTATCAAAACTCAATAATACTAACTTGGACAGCTCCTTCTGATCCTGGTAATGGTTCAGCCAGTATTTACGATATCAGATATTCTACAGAGCCGATTACGGAAGAGAACTTTAGCGATGCCACTCAGGTAGGAGATGAGCCTTCACCAAGTTCTGCAGGTACGTTAGAAGAATTTGAAATAGATGGATTAAGGGCAAGCTCTACTTTCTATTTTGCAATTAAGTCAGCAGACTTTTTTGGTAATGTTTCTGAAATTTCAAACATAGCTAGTGGTACTACAGAAAACGCTCCAGTGATTTCTATTGTGCCTGAATCACTAGATATTGATATTAACGTTATGCAAAATCCGGTAGCAACAGCTGATATAACTTTAATGAATGAAGGTGACGGAGCCAATCTGGAATATACTATGTCTGCTGCTATTGTAAGCCAAAGCCAGTCTTTTACCTCTAAGCTATATCCAGGAGAGGGATTGAAAAGAATGGATATGCAGCTTTATGGTGTGGGTAATACTGCCGAAGGAATAAGCACAAAAACGGCAGGAGTATCAAGAACTTCCAAATATCATCCTTATGCTGATGCTATCGATGCCATTGATTCAATTGCATACGATGAGCCAGATAATGTTGCGGAAGATTTTGTAGGACTTACCAATGGCAATGCATTTACCAGTGCGGTAAGATTTGATGTAGAACAAGCTGTTTTTACATTAACTCATGTTAAAAATTTATTCAGAACGGAGACATTAGCGGAGCCTACTACCATAGTGGAAATTTACTCAGGAGAGAATTTAGGATCTATGGAATTGCTTCTTTCTCAAGAAGTGAACCTTGCTAGTGAGGAAGGAGAATATTTTACTATTCCGCTAGAGGTACCTCAGACTTTTTACGAAGGGGATGTATTCTGGGTGGTAGCTAAATTTCCAACAGGAATTATGTACCCTCAAGGTTTTGATACAGATATAACCCCAAGGCCTAATACTTTCTTCTATAGTGCAGATGGAGGATCTAGCTATAGCAGCCTTCCTTATGCTTTAAAGGTAAGAGCACTAAGTGCTTCAGGTCTTGGAGTCGATTGGATTACATTTGATCCTGTAAGAGGCTCTGTGGCTCCCGGAGAATCTGAGGAAGTAACTATCACATTCGATGCTTCATCAATAGGTAATGGAGAGTACGGAGTAAAGATTATTGCAGATAATAATGATCCTTCTAATTCTAAAGCCAGTATTCCTGCTACAGTTACTGTAAGTGGTCAGATGCCTGATTTAGTTACAGATATACAGTTTTTGGAGTTTGGTAGTGTCTTAATAGGTAACACTAAGGAGATGGCCGTAAGCATAGTAAATGATGGTTTCGGAGATCTAGAGCTTACTGATGTTTCAGTAGAAGGTTTTGCTTTTGATGTTGAACCATCTTCTTTATCATTGGCTCCTGGAGAGGAGGCAGCATTAATTGTGTCATTCAGTCCTTCTTACGCCGGCAATATTAATGGTACATTAAATATTACTAGTAATGATCCTTCGGAAGGTTCTTTAGAGATACCATTGGTAGGGGTGGGAACATCACCTCCAGTAATAGGAGTTACTCCTGAAGAGGTAATTTCAGCCACACTTGATGTTGGGGATAGTACTACTAAGACTATTGAAATTATTAACTATGGTAACTATCCACTTACTTTCTCTTTTCCTGAATTAGCAGTAGAAAGATTATTGTCAGATACTAGTATAGAGAAAAACAATACTTCAAAAATAGAAACCATAGAGCTTTCTAGTAAAGATGAAGTAGATTCTAGAAGAGGTCATCCGGTGTTATTAGGAGCAGGAGAAGATCTTGACTTTGGTTACCGATGGATAGATAGCGATGAAGAAGGAGGTCCTTTATATACATGGGATGATATATCTTCTACTGGTACCGAAATCATTGAAGGAAGTGATGATGGATCAACCGAAATAGAGTTGCCATTTACCTTTGAGTTTTACGGTGAGGAGAAGAATAGGGTTATAATAAGCTCTAACGGTTATCTTACTTTTGGTACTGATGGAACTGATTATACCAATGATCAAATTCCTTCAGAGGATGATCCTAATGATTTCATTGCTCCTTTCTGGGATGACTTGCGCCCTTCATCTGAAAGAGGAAATATTTACTATCAAGTGAAATCGGGTAGACTAATTGTTCAATATCAGGAAGTAGGGAACTATGCTTCTTCTGGTACAGCTACATTTCAGGTGGTATTATACAGCAACGGAAGTATCAATTTCTTCTATAGCAGTATGAGCACTCTAAATGATAATCAAAGTGCTACCGTAGGAATTGAAAATGCCGATGCTACTGATGGTTTGCAGGTTGTGTTTAATAACGCTTTCGTGAAAGATAGTCTTGCAGTATCTATTATGCCTCCTCAACCCGAGTTTATTACTGATGCTGATCCTTTAATAGGTGTAGTGCCAGTTAATTCTTCTGTAAGTGTAGAGGTGACGTTAAATGCCACTGGTCTTTATGATGGAGAGTATACCAGTAATTTATTAATTGCAAGTAATGATCCTTTCAACCCTGTGGTGGAAGTGCCTTTTGAGCTTACTGCAATAGGTTATCCTTTAATACATGTAGAGCCAGAATCCATAGAATTTGACACATTGTTTATTGATGCCTCGCAGCAGGCCACTATCTCTGTGATCAATGAGGGCTCTAAAGCATTGGAAGTATCCAGTATGACTAACAGTAGCTCAGCCTTTGAGGTAGAGTTTGATGGCCCTGTATCAATTGAGCCAGGAAGTGGCATTAACGTCCCTGTGATATTTTCGCCTGAGTCGGAAGGTTTATTCACTGATGAGGTAGTTATCAATAGTGACGATTCTGACGGTAACGAGATGTTAACAGTGTCATTGTCGGGTGTAGGAGTTACTCCGCCAGCAATAGTAGTGTCGCCAGATTCAATATTTGCTTCTGTAGAAGCAGGAGAAATGGCCTATGATACCATAACCATAGAAAATACAGGTGGCTATGAGTTAATCTATTCACTAGCTGGTACTTACTGGTTTAAAGCTGAGGTAGTACAGCAAGCTTCTAATGCTCCTATCATCGATTTTGGAAATATTTACCTTTCCAAAGAAGATGAAGATACACGTACAGGACACCCCGTAAGAAGTGGAGCTGGATCTGATAATAGCTTTGGTTATACTTGGGCGGATAATAAAAATGGATCAGGCCCGAGTTATGACTGGCATGATATTGAAGATTCGGGAGTAGATATTACTGATGATGTGCTTTCAGGAATATTTGCAGATGGAGATGTTCAAGTGCCAATAGGATTTGACTTTAATTTCTATGGAAATACCTATGATTCAGTATGGGTATCGGCCAATGGACTATTAAGCTTTTCAGAAATTAGTGGTGGTACCGCATCTAATTCTCAGATACCTACAGCCAATAGTATAAATAATATTATTGCAGGTTTGTGGGATGACCTTGAGCCTGGAGCTATATCAGGAACGGTTGTTTATGAATCTTCTGACGATATGTTGATTGTGCAGTTTACAGATGTGGCTCGTTATGGTTCATCTTCAGAAGGTACCGTTACTTTCCAGATGATCATTTATAAAAACGGCAATATTAAGCTGCAATATGCTGATGTAGAAACAGCTAGCTTCCTTAATCAATCTACTATAGGTATTGAAAACGCTACAGGTACTGATGGTGCTCAGGTAGCTTTCAATACAGCATACTTGGAAGATGAGCTTGTGGTATTATTTGAGCCGCCAGTAATGGGTAAAGTGGCTCCTGGTGAAATGGTAACTGTAGCAGTTACTTTGGATGCTTCTGATCTTAATGATGGTGTTTATGAAGATGATGTAATCATTAGTAGTAATGATCCTGAAACGCCAGAAGTATCTATACCAGTGACGCTTACAGTAAGTGGAATGCCTGATTTAGTGGCTCTTCCTGATACATTAGATTTCGGAGAAGTGTATGTTCACGAAGATTCTGTATTCAGCAAAACAATGGAAGTAACGCTTTCTAACCCTGGTTCTAAGGTGCTTACAGTAGATTCATTATTTGTTGATGGATCAGGCTTTGTGGTGGAAGGTGAGGCTCCATTTACATTGGATCCTGATGATGAGCTAACGCTTAGTGTGACCTTTATGCCAGAGTCGTTAATGGAGTATAGTGCAAGTCTTATATTTTACAGTGATAGTAAATCTGACAGCACATATGCTGTAACCTTATTAGGAGAGGGAGTGGCCCCTCCAGTATTTACTGCTACCATACCTGGAGACTCTCTTTATATTGAGTTAAAAAGTGATGAAGTGGTATCTGATTATATTACAGTAGCCAATAACGGTGGTAGCTTACTTACTTACGATGCTACGGTGCAATACAGCCTGGGAGCCAATGCTTCTAGCTTTGCCAAAGTGCCAAAGTATGCTCATATCACTGCATCTGATGCGCCTATTGGTCTTGCTCATGCTAAGCCGGTAATATCTGCAGCGAGAATGGATGATGAAGGAATTGAGTTCACTGATTCTATAGCTTATGATCCAAACTTGACAGCTGAGGATTATGTGGGTATACCAGATGAAACATTACCATTTTCATCAGCTACTAAGTTTGAAGCTCCTGCTTCTGGATTTACTCTTACTCATGTGAGAAACTTCTTCAGAACAGAAGGTAGTACAGATCCTGTGGTAATGGAAGTATATGCTGGTGGAGACAATCCTGTTCTTGGAGAGCTTGTAACTTCACAAGAGATACCAACAGGTACTACTGATGGTCAATTTGAGTTGATATCTTTAAATTCACCTCAATCATTTGATGAAGGAGAAGTATTCTGGGTAGTATTCCATTATCCTGTAAGCATCATCTATTCTCAAGGTATTAATAGTAATATTTCGGGAGTAGAAGGCTTGTTTATGTATAGCAACAACGGAGGAGTCAGTTTCACACCTGCTGAAGTTGATATTCCAGGGGTGGCCTTTAAAGTGAGAGCTTTAGAGTCAGTTTCTCCTTGGTTAACTCTAGATCCTGAAGCAGGTGAAGTAGCTCCTGCAGAAGAAGAGCAAATAGAAGTGACTGTAAGTGCTGCTGATGCAGGCCCAGGTGATCACTCTGCTAGTATCACAATAGCCAGCAATGATCCTTTTAATCCTTTGGTGCAAATTCCGGTACAAGTGCATGTTAATCAGGTGCCTGAGTTTGTAGAATATCCTACAGATACTGTTTCAGTATATGAGTCAAAGGAAATATCTATTACGTTTAAGGCTGAAGATTATGATGGAGAAATATTAGTATACACTCTTGAAGAGATGTACCCTAATGTTACTTTTAAGGCATCTGCAGACTCTGCTGTGCTGAAATTTAAGCCTGATTTTGAGCAAAGTGGATATTATACCTTTACGGTAGCTGCCATTGATAATTCACTGGAAACCACTACAGTTTCTTTTGTAGTAGAAGTAATAGATGTGAACAGACCTCCTATGATAGTGGGGCAAATTCCTATTCAGAAATACAATATGGGTGGAGGAACAGATATAATTGATCTTTCAGCTTATATTACTGACCCTGATATGGAACCTCTTACTTACACAGTTACGGCTATTAACGATGCCGTTGTAGATGTAGATATAGAAGGTAAACTTTTATTCATTACTCCGCTAAAACAAGGAAAGACCTATGTAAGTATTATAGCTTCTGACGAAGATGGTGATATGGTAGGTACTTCATTTGAAGTGAGAGTAAGAAAAGCAAATGCCAGCCCAGTGGTAGTTAAACAAACTGAAAATCAGGATTTCACAGCAGATCTGGAATCTGTAGTGTTCAATCTTTCTGAAATGTTTGAAGACCCGGATGGGGATGTACTTTCTTATAATGCACTATCAAGTGATGAAGATGTAGTAACTGTAGTCTTGGCTGAAGATATGCTTATTTTAGTGAAGCATAACTCAGGAGAGTCTGAAATAACGGTAGACGCCCAAGATGGTAAAGGAGGAGCAGTTTCAACTACTTTCCTTACTAAAGTAGGTAGAGTTACAGGCGTAGAAGGTGCTTTCAGTGGAAATGAAATTGGCTTGACCAGTTATCCTAATCCTATGTATGCTACCTCTACACTTCGTTATTCTCTTGATGAAGCTAGTGATGTAAATGTACAAATTCTTACTACCGATGGTAGAATGATTCGTACTATTATAAATGAAAAGCAGATGGCCGGAGATCATGATGTAATGCATGACAGAAAAGGTCTGAGAGAAGGTTTGTATCTGTATCGTATTCAAGTTGGCGATCAGGTATTTTATAGAAGGTTAGCAGTATCTAACCAGTAATCAACTTAAACTAAACCTAAGAGCCCGGCTTTTGCCGGGCTTTTTTTATTGTTGCCATTCCTGTAATTTCTTCCCAATTACTTGATATCTTTCCCAAACCTTTAATCTTTGCAATCGTAAGCCACAAAAAAGCTTTTTCATAACCATGAAGAGATCAATACTATTAGCCTTTACTTTATTTTTTATAACTACTGCCTATGCTCAGAAGCCAGATAAGCCTGATGCTGCCCAAGTATTACTTAAGTTAAAGAAACTGAATTTTCTTGGTAATGTGCTCTATATGGCTGCCCACCCTGATGATGAAAATACCAGACTCATTGCCTATCTTTCAAATGAAACTTTTGCCAATACTGGCTACCTGGCACTCACCCGTGGAGATGGTGGTCAAAACCTCATAGGCCCTGAAATACGAGAGGGGCTAGGCGTAATTAGAACACAGGAACTTTTAGCTGCCCGAAGAATTGATGGAGGAAAGCAATTTTTCTCCAGAGCTAATGACTTTGGTTATTCTAAAACAGCTACAGAGACTTTAGAAATATGGGATGAAGATCAGGTGCTTTCTGATGCCGTTTGGGTTTTTAGAAACTTCAGGCCTGATGTAGTCATTACCAGGTTCCCACCTGATGAAAGGGCGGGGCATGGTCATCATACTACTTCAGCAATAATCGCCGAAAAGGCATTTAAAGCAGCCGCTGATAAATCTAAATATCCTGATCAGCTTAAATATGTAGATACATGGCAAACCAAAAGGCTTTATACTAACACGGGCAGATGGTGGAATCCCAATATGACGGGTGAAGAAGAAGGTGTACTAACCATTGACGTAGGAAAGTATAGCCCTTTGTTAGGTAAATCATATACCGAAATAGCGGCTATAAGCAGGAGCCAGCATAAAAGTCAGGGCTTTGGCTCTAGTGGTAGCAGAGGTGAGTCTAAGGAGTTTTTAGAATATATAATGGGTGATGAAGCCAAAGAAGATATATTTGAAGGAATAGATACCTCGTGGAAAAGGGTCAAAGGAGGAGAAAAAATAGGCGAAATAATATCTGGGGCCATTGAAAAATACAATCCAGCCCGTCCTTCAGAAATTTTATCTGATTTAATCAAAGCAAGGAAAGCTATAAGCAAGTTAAACGATCCTTACTGGAAGCAACTAAAATTAAAGGAAGTAGATTATCTCATTAAAGCGGTTACAGGTTTATATATTGAAGCTGTGGCTGATGACTATGCGGTAACACCAGGTAAAGAAGTGAAACTCTCCTTGGAAGTAATCAATCGCTCTCCAATCGATATCACTTTGGAACAAATTTATTATGCAGCTCAAAATGATACCATAGTAAATGCCAAGCTCGTGGAGAATAAAGATTTTTCTTTTTCTCATGTTTATACCATACCTAACGAAGCTAGTTATTCTCAACCTTACTGGCTCAGAGAGGAAGGTACTTTGGGTATGTACAAAGTAGAAGAGCAAAAGTTGAGAGGAAAGCCTGAAAATGATCCTGCGTTACAAGTTATGGTTACCCTTAATATAGAAGGTGAGAAAATCAACTATACAGTACCTGTGGTATACAAGTGGAACGATCCTGTAGGAGGTGAGCTCTACAGACCGTTTGCTGTAACTCCTCCTGTTTTTATGAATCTAAACGAAGGAGTATATATCTTTTCTGGTGATGAGCCTAAAACAGTAATAGTAGACGTAAAATCAGTTGAAGATAAGCTTAGCGGAAAGTTAAAGTTAAACGTACCAAAAGGCTGGAAAGTTAATCCTGAAAGTTATGATTTGTCTATAGCCAAAAAATGGGGAGAAGCGCATTACAAGTTTGAGCTTTTGCCTCCGGCAGAGCAAAGTACTGGAGATGTTCAGGCTGTGGTAGAGATAGAAGGTAAAGCCTATAGCAACAGTCTTACTAATATTGACTATGACCATATTCCTAATCAGATGCTTATGATGCCTGCGACCGCTAAAGTGGTGAAGTTAGACATTAAGAAGAGAGGACAAATGGTTGGTTATATCCAAGGTGCTGGAGATGCTATACCTGCTGCACTTAGAGAAATAGGTTATGAAGTTTGGGAATTGAATGAAAGCGACATCACTCCCGCTAATCTTAAAAAAATGGATGCGGTGATTTTGGGAGTAAGAGCTTTAAACACCAATGAAAGAATTTCTTACTATATGAATGATCTGCTTGAGTATGCTAAAAATGGAGGAACTTTAATTGTTCAATACAATAACAGTTATCATTTACAAACTGATCATTTTGCTCCTTATCCATTAGAGCTTTCCAGAGATAGAGTGACCGAAGAAGATGCAGAAGTAAGAATATTGAAGCCTGATCATCAGGTTATGAACTATCCTAATAAAATAAGTAGTAAAGACTTTGACGGGTGGGTGCAGGAGAGAGGCCTTTATTTTCCTAATAGTTGGGATAGTCATTACGAGGCCATTCTTTCTAGTAACGATAAAGAAGAAAAGAAAAGCCCTAAAAATGGAGGTCTGTTAATAGCGCCATATGGGAAAGGTCATTATATATATACAGGCTACTCGTGGTTTAGAGAGCTACCTGCTGGTGTGCCGGGCGCCTATAGGCTGTTTGTTAATTTAGTCTCGCTAGGGTCTGATAAACCTTCTGATAATAAGGTAGATAAGTCCAACTAACTACTTATGGAGAATAATCAGCCGAAAAGTCCTGAGAAAATACCATTGTTTAAATCATGGAAGGGTTGGTACTTCCTGGTGGTCATTAATTTGGCCTTACTTATTCTCATTTTTCATCTATTTACAAGGTATTTTTCATGAGTGTTTTAGATTGGATTGTACTGCTGGGAACGCTCTCGTTAATTGTTGTTTATGGCCTATGGAAGAGCAGAGGTAGTAAAAATATAAGTCAATATCTTAAAGGAGATAACTCATTAAAGTGGGGCACTATTGGCCTATCGGTAATGGCTACTCAAGCCAGTGCTATTACTTTTTTGTCTACACCAGGCCAGGCTTACGAATCAGGAATGGCTTTCGTGCAAAATTACTTTGGCCTGCCTATAGCCATTATTATAGTAGCCGCCATCTTTGTGCCGATCTATTATAAGCTCAATGTTTACACTGCCTATGAATTTTTAGAACAACGCTTTGACCTGAAAACCCGGTTGCTAGGAGCGTTTCTGTTTCTCATACAGCGAGGACTTGCAGCGGGCATCACTATTTACGCCCCGGCTATCATTCTTTCTACCATGCTGCATTGGGATCTTACCTATACTATTCTCTTTACAGGAATTTTGGTGGTTTTATATACCGTGAGCGGCGGCACTAAAGCAGTGAGTATCACCCAGAAATATCAGATGGCGGTTATCATGCTGGGTATGTTTACGGCCTTTTTTATAATAGTAAGCTATTTGCCTGATAATGTTTCTTTTTTTAATGCTCTGCACGTAGCTGGTAAAATGGAAAAGCTAGATGTGGTTGATTTTTCATTCGATCCAGAAAAGAGATATACTATCTGGACGGGACTTACAGGTGGTTTTTTCTTGGCCTTGTCATACTTTGGAGCGGATCAGTCTCAGGTGCAGAGATATGTGGGTGCTAAGTCAGTAGCAGAAAGTAGGCTTGGGTTAATATTTAATGCGCTTTTTAAAGTGCCTATGCAGTTCTTTATCTTACTGGTGGGGGTAATGGTTTTCGTATTCTATCAGTTTGAAGAGCCTCCTGTATTCTTTAAAGCAGTGGAAATGGAGCAGTTGAGAGCTAGTGAATACAGAGCCGATATTCAGGCTTTAGAGGAACAGTATTCCGCTAATTTTGAAGAGAAAAAGACAAATATTGTTAATCTGGTTGATGCTCTTAATAAAAACGATGAGCAGCAAATAGCTACCTACACTGATCAGGTAAATGAATCTAAGCAATCAGAACAGAAAATCCGACAAGAGGTAAAAGGTCTCTTAAAAGATTATGATGAAAATATAGAGACAAAAGACTCTGATTATGTTTTCCTTACGTTTATCACCAATTATCTGCCAGAAGGTGTGGTTGGTTTACTTTTGGCAGTAATATTCTCGGCGGCCATGTCATCTTCTTCAGGAGAGTTAAATGCTTTGGGATCTACTGCCTCGGTGGACTTTTATAAACGGGTTATTAAAAAGGAAGCTTCTGATAAACACTACCTCATAGCTTCCAAATTATTAACGGCATTTTGGGGTATATTGGCAGTCTGCTTCGCCTTATTTGCCAGCCTGGTAGAGAATTTGATAGAAGCGGTTAATATTTTAGGTTCTATATTTTATGGTGTAATCTTAGGTATGTTCTTAATCGCCTTTTTCATTAAATATATAAAAGGCAATGCCGTGTTTTATGCGGCCATCATATCTCAAATAGTTGTAATAATATGTTTTAATGTTTTGTCAATCAGTTATTTATGGTATAATGTTATAGGTTGTGCTCTAGTGGTAGTTCTTTCACATCTTATTCACTATGCATTGAATTTTGCTAAGGCCGAATAACAGGATTTGATGTCCAATTATGATGTAGTCGTTCTATTATAGCAGATGGGGTGAGTCCGAATTTTCCAAAATTTGTAATTGTTTCCATTACATACGAATAATCACTATTTCCTTTATTTTTAATTAATTGATAATCAGTAGTTTAATTTGGTGGTGCTGTTTTTTATGATTTACCTGAGAATCATAAATGTAAGACGGTATGTGGCGAATTTTTACTTATACCTTATCGGGTCTTTTACTTATAACAGGATATCACGGGTTTGGCCAAATCAACATCACTTCATCTCCTCAAGAAGAGCTAAATATCGGTCCTGAGGGTAATTCTTACCAAATTAGTATTGAGAATCTTTCAGGGGAAGTGCTTCAAAGTGTCTCTATTCAGGTGTCTCTTCCGCAAGGGATAGAATATCTTGCAGGTAGTGTTACATATCAGAACGGTTTCCAAATTACGGAAAGCGATATTTCCAATTTGGAGAATCCTGTTTTCACCGCAGTGGATTTACCTAATGGACAGTCGTACGCCCTAACGATACAATATAAAGGAACTTGCACGGCTGTTGATTACCAACTGGCAGGTAATGTCTTCAGAAATTCGGTCATTGTAAATTCTTCCACGTTGGAGGCTACACATATTTCAGAGGCCTATAATATATTATACCCCTCTCTTGCTATAACTGGTATTACTCCTAAGAATAAGACGTTGCCTAATGGGGAGTCATTTCAGAGGACTATTACTATAGTTAATGCAGGCTATGGCAGTACTGATAATATTTACATTAAAGATCTACATCCTATGGACATGGATATTACGGCCATAAATTTAGGAACCCTAATTGGAGATTCACTAATTCAGCTTTCTTCTGTTGATTTTCAATCTATAGGTAACGGAAATGGTTTTTTTGATAGTAACGAAACTATTAACATAGTGCAAACCATTTATGGAGAGGCCTGTGCAGATCAGACATTTACATCTAATATATCTGCATATTGGATGAGAGAAGGAGTGAGCTGCCAGCAAACTACCACTTATGGAAACGTATATCTGGATTATAGTTCACCTGTATTAAAGCAAACAGCTACCGCAGAATTTAATACCTGCTATAGTTCACAGCCTAGTGCTCAGGTTTTACAGGTGGCTAATGCCAGTTCAGGAGTAGCTAGTAATGTAGAAGTAGACATTTTTAATTCTAGCGGCAATGGTTATGATCCTAATATTTTCTCCAAAATAGATGTTAATAGTATTCAGTATAAAGTGGGCATTTCTGGTACTCCGATCTCAATTTCTCCGGTGGCTTCAGAACCTACAAGCACCGGAGGCAATTATAGCTGTCTTGGTGCTGGTTCAGTAGGAAAAGTTACGCTGAGTTTGCCTAATATACCAGATGGAGAAAGTATATACTTAATGTGGAATACCGAGCACTGCTGTATAAACTCATGTTTCAAAGCTAAGCTGGGAGGATGGAAAAGCACGGTGAGATATACGGATAATTGTGATGAAACGTATACCAATACCATTACGGGCCAGGATCCAGTGGAGGCTTCTATGAGTTTTTTTACAGAAACACCTGCACATATTTCGGGTGGCCAAAAGAAGACATTTACATTTTTGGTATCGGGTCATAAAAATACCTATCCAATTGCAGATACTGCATATTATGAAGTTCATTTTAAGCTACCCAATGGTCTGGTTTATGAAGATTTGGAGGGAGATTTAGAGTGGGCTAGTACCCCGTATCTATGGAACCCTACTACCGTTACTTATGATGCCGGTAGTGGAGATCTTGTGGCTCAATATCCTTTACCTTCAGGTTTTGAGCTCAATAAGACAGAAATTAATCTAAAGCTCAAAGCAGATTGTAATCTATCGGGTAATGGTAGTAAGGATATTTCTATGTCAGTGTATTTTATTGCTGATGCTAATTGCGGTGATATTTGCAAAGTAGCGATGGCTTGTGATCAAACGGTAAGTACTACACTAATCTGTCCTGCAGAATGTACTGAAGGTATGGCTTTTCATAATTTTACGATACAAAGATCTAGCTATGGCTTGCCGGATAATAATGCTGATGGTTTTCCTGATGTTTCCGGAAGCTTAGATATGTCAAAAATTAAATCTAATAGGGTGATGACTAATGATACTATAAAAGCGGTATTTTATGGTACTATAAAAACCTCACCTCAGCACCCAGCCTGGACTTATGGTTATGCTAAATCTACTATACCGCTAGGTGCTTATTTAACTCCAATATCAAGTAGTGTTAAAATTTATGATGCAAGCACTAGTTCCTATTACAATGCATCGGGTGTAGATGTACAAAAGTATAGCTCTGCAGATGTGGGTGTATTCGATATGGATTTTAGCATTCCCACACTAATAGCCAATGGAAATAATGATTTGATTAATTTTCAATGGGGAGATTCTGATTCTGTGGAACTTACTGTTTTTTACACTTTAGATACCAACCTGGGAGGTATGATTCAGGAAGTTACCGTCAATAATGAATTTTATGTGAGTGAGGTGTCTAGCCCTAATAACTCAGCAGATAAATTTCAATGCGGTTTTTATGATGAGAACATCACTTTTATGGGCTACTACTTTACCGTAAGTAAAGGAAGTTTTACCTCTATTACGAGTTGCAGTAAGTACATCAATCAATTTTACTATTTAAGCATAGGTGATTGTTGTTCAAATTATCAAGGAGGTAATTTATTTCCTTACGAGTATAGAAATTGGGCCAAGATAAAAGAAGCTAAAGTGACTATACCGGAGGGCTATAAAGTTCTGAATATCAATCTTGCACAGTGGATAACCAAGGCTACAAATACCAGTATAGTTCAAAGTGTTTATGGTATAACGCCAGATGACTCTGTAGGTCGTGAATTATACTTTGATCTTTCACAGTATTATGAAGATCAAGGAGGTAGTTTAAATTTAAGTGATGATGGTTTTAGAGGTAGATTGGCCATAGAAATAGCACCTACCTGTGATGTTCAGGCTGGCGTATATAAAGAAATGCCTTGGGCTTATACATTTGATCGGGCTAGTAGGTTAGAAGGTGGCTCTACATCTGAATGGGTGCTTAATCAGTATGATAAAGTGCAATATGCTCCGGCATCTCTAAGACTCACACCGTTGAATCCTAAGGAAGATGGTTTAGGTAAAACAGTTACCTGGACAGTTAACGTGGAGAATATATCAAATAGCTCTTCAGCCAATAATGCCTGGCTGCATATGAAATCTAGCTCAGGGAATATTCAGGTAGTGGCTGTTACTGATGCTCAAAATAATAATGCTATGCCGCTGGTAGGAGATATATATCAGTTAGGAGCAATAGCACTAGGAAGCACTAAAACTTATTATATTACAGCTACTTATTCAGCTTGCAACTTAGAAGGGTTTGATGTGTATGCGGGGTATGAGTGCTCTGGTTATCCGGCTGATTTTGAGAGCTTTACTTGTGCTTATGTAAAAACCAAATTATCTGTAGAGCCTAAGCCAGCGCAGTTTCAGGTGCGAATACAGGATGCTTTTGTAGGCGATGAATGCTCTAATGACTTGGGAGTGGAAGTAGAAGTGAAAAGTGTACAACTAGCTATAGTAGATAGTCTTAGGGTGAATTTTGTGCTGCCTTCTTCAGAAAGTATTACCTATACGGTGGCTACTAGTGAGCTACAATATAATCTTAGTGCTGCATATAGGGGAGTTGCTGATCCTTCATTACAAAACAATCTATATTCTTATAATATTGCTGAAATTGATTCGGAAATAGGGAATAACGGATTGCCAGGTGTTTTAGATCTTAATAATAATACTATGAGGCTAAGGTTTAACTTATCCCTCAAGAATTTATTTAAAGTAGGAGAGTATGTGCAGGTAAGTGTAAATGGGCAAGCAGCATGTGGCGAAGATTTGCCTCAAATTAACTTAGCAGTAGACCCCAGTATTAAATTTGAGAGAGATACCAATTCCGGTTTATCTACTGGTACTACTAGTAGCTGGAGCGCTAGTTGGGGAGATTATGATAATGACGGTTGGGAAGACCTCTTTGTTCCAGAATATGAGAAGGGTAAGACCAGTAATTTGTACCATAATAATGGTGATGGTACTTTTTCCAAAATAGAAAATGTAATTGCTGATGATATGGTATCGGCTACAGCTTCTACCTGGGGGGATTATGATAATGATGGAGACCTTGATCTTTTTATAGCTACTAATGCTGGTAGCCCTGGTTTACTATATAATAATCAAGGAAATGGAGGTTTTAACAGAGTTACTTCTGGTGATATTGCTGCTGATGAAGGATATGATCATGGTGCGAGCTGGGTAGATTACGATAATGACGGCTATCTCGATTTATTTGTAGTGGATATTATTCAAACCAATTTTAATAGGCTTTATCATAATAATGGTGATGGTACCTTTACTAAAATTACCAATGCTAATGTAGTAAAAGCTGTTTCCAGTTCGATAGGAGCCACTTGGTCAGACTATGATAATGATGGAGACCTAGATGTGTTTATTCCTAATAGGGATCAGCCAAATTTTCTGTTCAAAAATGAAGGCAATGGAAATTTCACTCAAGTGGAAGGAGATGTAATTGTATCAGAGGCTTTAGGTTCGGTTGGTGCCAGCTGGGGAGATTATGATAATGATGGAGATATGGATCTTTTTGTGGCTAACGCGGGCACGAAAGTGAATTCATTATACAATAACCAGGGAGATGGTACTTTTATGAAAGTGACTACAGGAGCGATCGTGACCGATAGAGGTAATACCCATGGTAGCGCCTGGACGGATCTTGATAACGACGGAGACTTGGATCTATATGTGACTAATGATGCTGGAGAGGGAAATTATTTATATATCAATAATGGGGATGGCTCCTTTCAAAAGGTGGAAAATGATCTTACCGTTCTTACTCAAAAGTCGTTTGGAACGGCCGTAGCTGATTACGACAACGATGGTGATCAGGATATTTTTGTAGCCAATCATTCAGGAGAGCCTAATCAGCTTTACGTCAATAGCCGTGGACGGTGTAATCAGTCTATTTGCTTCACGTTAAAAGGAACAGCCTCTAACCGTACCGGTATAGGAGCCAAGGTAAAGGTAAGAGCTAATATATATGGACAGACTATATGGCAGGTGAGGGAAATAACTTCACAGTCTGGTGGAGGTGTAGGTTCACAGAATTCTATGAAAGCGTATTTTGGTTTGGGAGACGCTATTCAGGCAGAAGAGGTAATAGTAGAGTGGCCTTCAGGTATAGTGCAGCATTTGACCGGGATACCTTCAGGTACTTGCCATGAAATAGTAGAAGAGGCTGGAAGTACAGTGTGTGGGGTGGTATACCATGATTCTAATGGTAATTGTGTTCAAGACGTAGATGAAAAAGGGATTCCAAATCAAAAAATAATTATTACTTCATCTGAAAAAACGTATCAATTAACTACTAACAATGGAGGTCAATATCAAACCTTTTTGGCAACAGGAACCTATCAAATATCAACAAATTTAGATAATGGATGGTCGGCTTGTAATAGCGCTGGTTATAATGTTAACATTGCTACAGCGGGTCAAAATCAATGCGACAATAATTTTGGTTTAACGTCTTCTTGTACGCTGCCCAATTTAGTGATTAATGCAGGAACCTCTGTTTTGCACCGTGGCTTCGAAAATACTTTTATAATAACCTACAAGAACACAGGAACTACTTTGGCTGAAAATGTTCAAATAGCCATAAATTTCCCTGAGAACGTAGAAGTAGTTAATAGTGATGTTATGTGGAGTGGTAATAATGGTCAGGAATATAATTGGAACATAGGTAATGTGGGGGCGTTTGAAGAAGGAACATTTGAAGTAGTTACCAAAACGAATCTGTCTTCCGTAGTAGGAGAGTTGTTAACAACTACTTTTAATATAGAAGCATCTAATGGAGATTGTGATTTACTAACCAATACCATTAATGATATCAGTGAGGTAATGGGGTCAATTGATCCGAATGATATATGGGTTTCAGAGTCAAAAATAAATAGGTTGGATAGAGATCTTACTTACCTGATTCGTTTTCAAAATGTGGGAAATTATCCTGCTACTTTTGTGAGGGTTGCTGATCAAATAAGTTCACACTTAGACCTTAGCACTTTTGAAATGATAGGAGTAAGCCATAATATTAGTGACCTACGTATAGAAGGTAGAACTATAAAATGGAGTTTCGATCATATTAATTTGCCTGACAGCACTTCAGATGAAGAAGGCAGCCATGGATTCATCAAGTTTAAAATAAAGCCATCAGATAATCTGGTGCATGGAGATTCTATATTTAATCAGGCTAATATTTATTTTGATTATGATGGCGCCATAGCCACTAATATTGTGCATACAGTATATCATAATCCGGCTCAACGCATCATAGATGTATTTCCAAATCCATTGTTCATATCGGAGGGCATAATAGGCTTTGCTGGTGATATGACGTACCCGTATGATCTTACGCTATATAATGGTCTCGGAATAAAACAAGCTGAAGTAAAAAATATCGAAGAATATAAAGTGGATTTGAAGCCACTTCATTTAACCTCAGGAATTTATGTATACCAGCTACATGATCAATACGGAGTATTAATGACTACAGGAAGGTTAATAGTAAATTAAAAATAGTAGGATTTAATTGTGTGAATGAAACCGGGGCTTGAAAGAGCCGCGGTTTTTTTGTTGTATATAATTACGTATAATGCGGTTTTATAGTCATTAAATAGCATGAAATGAAAAAAATACAACCCTTTCATTTGGCTATTCCTGTAAAGGAGCTAAATGAAACTAGAAAATTTTATAATACTACTTTAAATTGTAAGGAGGGACGCTCTTCTGATCGTTGGGTTGATCTCGATTTTTATGGACATCAATTGGTTTTGCATATAGCTGATGTAACAGCTGAAGACAATCATAACCCTGTAGATGGTCATTCGGTACCTGTGCCTCACTTTGGTGTAGTGCTTTCTATGGAAGATTGGCAGGAATTAGCTAAGAGACTGAAGGAGTCTGATATTCAGTTTGTTATCGAACCTTATGTTCGCTTTAAGGGAGAGCCTGGAGAGCAGGCCACCATGTTTTTTAAAGATCCTTCTGGTAATGCATTAGAGTTTAAAGCTTTTCAAGATATAGACCAGCTCTTTGCTAAATAGCCCGCTTATTTTGAGGTGTTTTGAGTGCTGAATTGCTTTAAATCTATAATATTAGCGGTGAAAGCGGAAAATGAAAAATCTCATTTCTATCCGCTGAAGCTATGTAAAACAAATGAGTTAAAGAATATACAATGCAACTCAATTTTTGTATACACGTACAAAAAGTCACATAATTGGAGATGAATTTAAGATGAAGAAGATAATTTATATTATGGATCCTTATTGTGGCTGGTGCTATGGTAATGGTGATGGCATCACAGAGGTGCAAAAGCAATATGAAGGACAGATTGATTTTGAGCTTATGGTAGGAGGCATGTGGCTCGGAAGCAATGCCCCTACAGGAGGGCCACAGCTGGAAAATTTTATAAAAACCCATTCCCCCAGAATGGAGTCAACTACAGGAGCATATGTGTCTGAGCAGTTTTATAAACTCACGGCAGATCCTAGTTATACCTTTAGTAGTTTAGAGCCTGCTGCAGCCATTGTTTGGGTGAAAAGCAACTATCCTGAAAAAACATTTGCTTTTGCTAAGGCTGTGCAAAAAGTCATGTTTGCAGAGGGTCAGAGGTTAGATGCAGTAGAGACATATCATCCTATTGTTAAAGAACAGGGTATGGATGTGGATAAGTTTAATGAGGAATGGCTCTCAGAGTCAAATGTTGAAACCACTAGTTCAGAATTTCAAAAGGCAGCGCCGTTAGCGTCAGGTTTTCCTACTTTGCTTTTTCAGAATGAGGAAGGACTGCATAGGTTGTTCTCTGGTTACTTAAGTAAAGAGAAAACCGTTGAAGTGGTAGACCAAGTACTAAAAGTTTAAACAATTTATTTACTAAAAAAATAAGGCCGTTTCAATTTATTGAAGCGGCCTTAGTGTTTATAGGTGAATTCTTATTTGCTTTTGTTAATTTCAGCAATAAGGTTTTCGTTGTTCTTAACATAACCAAAATCTCCCTGAGGGCTTTCTTTGGCCATTTTCATAGATTCTTTAGCAGTAGCTATAGCCTCTTTTTTCTTTCCTTGTTTCGCTAAAATTTTAGCTTTTCTGTGTATAAGCCAAAAAGCGCTTGGGTTAGCTTTTATAGCCTCATCCACCCATATAAGTGCTTGTTTTAAATCTTTACCACTTTCAAGGTAATAAGATGCTGCACCTGCATATAGCTCTGGGTTTACTTCTCCCTCAGCCTCTAGAATCTCTTCTTTTATCTGTGCCATTACTTTACTCTCTACCTCAACTTCTAAAGGAATAGCTACCAGAGTATTTTCCCACTTAATATTTAAGTGTGCAGAAGTAGATGTAAAATCACTAAAATCAATAGTGAAGGTTTCTGTGAAGTCTTTTGTGGTAGCCGCAGGAACGGTGAATCTTACAAGATCCTCTTCTTTATTGTAGTTTCCTGCTCCCCATAAGGTTGTGTTTTTATGTACAATAACAGTCCACTCTTTAGCTCCAGGTATGGTATAAAGAGCGTAAGTGCCTGCAGGAACAGCTTCGCCACCTAGTTTTACTTCTTCTTTAAATGTTACTTTAGTAGAAGCATTGGCGCCTGTTCTCCAAACTTCACCATAAGGAATAAGGTCGCCAAATATTTTACGATCTTTAACGCCCGGTCTTGAGTATACAATTTCAACTTCTGTGAGACCTACATTTTGTGTAAGTGTAGCAGTAGGGCTGGGTTGAGGTATACGGATCTGTGCATAAGCAGATATAGCGCTCAAAAGCACAAAGGCTGATAATAATAAGTTTTTCATTTTTGTAATGTTGTTAAATTTAATTACAAACAGGTACATCTTTTAACAGAATGCAGCCTGTTATATTAGTTGATTATTCTGAGTAACGAAATACGCATTTTTTTGTTAATGTTTAGATATGAAACTGAAGAAATCCTTTTTCACTCATGATGTAGTTACTGAGGTAGCAAGAAGCTTAATAGGTAAGAAATTGTGTACTCAGGTTAATAATGAATATTCAGCAGGTATTATAGTAGAGACGGAGGCTTATTCTGAAGTGGAACGGGCTTGTCATGCTTTTAATAGAAGAAAAACGAAAAGAACTGAAACACTCTTTATGGAAGGGGGTATAAGCTATGTATATTTATGCTATGGTATTCACAAGCTATTTAATGTAGTTACAAATAAAAGTGGAGTAGCAGAAGCAGTACTTGTTAGGGCTATCGAACCGGTAGAAGGTCTAGATATTATGATGGAGCGTAGAGGGTTAGCTACTAAGGATAGACAACTGACTTCAGGCCCAGGTAAACTGACACAAGCTTTAGGGATTGATATGGAGCACGATAAGCAGGATCTGACACAGGATACAGTATGGCTGGAAAAGGGCTTAATAGTAAAGGATGATACCATAGAAAGAAGTGCTAGAATAGGTGTAAGGTATGCGGAAGAAGATGCGCTTTTGCCATGGAGATTTTCCATTAAAAATAACTCTTGGGTAAGCTCAGGAGATAATAAATACAATTTTAAATAAATAATTGATGTACTATATTTGTCGTAATGAACAAAATAATCTGCCCCGTTGATTTCTCAGACACCTCGTTGAATGCACTGGAATATGCGGTTGAAATAGCTAGAAAGTTTCACTCGCACCTTACACTTATTCATGTGTTTACAGAATCTGACTTTAATAAATTACTAGATGAAAAGTCTGTAAGTAAGACTTTCAAGGAGCGCTTAAATATGGCTGATGTGAAGTTAGAAGGCATAGTCAAGCGAATGAATGAAGATTATAAGAAAGATGGCGTAAGCTGTGAATATAAGTTGGAGTTGGGAGATTTGATGGATAATCTGCTAAAAGAGTTTAAGAATGGATATAACTTGTGTGTTATGGGTACCACTGGCATTAGCAGGTCTAATGACATGTTTTGGGGAAGTAATACCGAAGAAGTTATTGAAAAGGCTAAAATACCCACCTTATGTATTCCTATAGAAGCCTCGTTTGAAGGCTTTAGAAAAATAGTATATGCCTCTGATTTTATGGCTGAAGATAAAAAGGCCATACAAGAAGTGATTTCATTTGCTACTATGTTTGATGCGCGTATAAGTGTATTACATATCAATGTAAAGAACAATGATAGAGAATATAAGGAGTTCGTCAGTGATCTGAGGAGCTTCATCCAATACCAGAAAATAAACTTCGTGAATAAAGAGTTTAAAGATGAGATAGGATTAGGAATTGAAGAATATATGGAGGAAGAAAACAGCGATTTGCTTATGGTGTTCAGAAAATCTAGAGGGTTTCTCGGAGATATGTTTCATAAAAGTCTTACCAGCACCTTGTCATACTCTATGAGTAAGCCTCTTTTTGTGCTGAAATTCTCCTAGTGTTATACAATCCTTGTCATTTTTAAATTAAGTGCTATAAAATATGATTAAAAATTTTTGTGTCCTGTTCTTAATGTCAGTGATATCTACGTTAGGACTGGGGCAAAGCCAGGATAAAAATATATTGGCTGCGGTAAATTCTCAATATGATGAGATAAACCCCGTTCTGTCTCCAGATGGACAAAAACTTTACTTTACCAGAAGAAATCACCCTTCTAATATAGGAGGGATAAGAGACGAAGGAGATATCTGGGTAAGTGCCCTTACTGATGATCATCAGTGGTCTGAGCCTCAGAATGTGAAGGAGCTTAATAATCGTAACTGGAATGGTGTGATTGGCTTTGAAGATAATGGCGAAACTATCATTTTACATAATCATTATAAGGAAGAAAATGGACTAGTAAGAACCCAAGGTATATCTAAGGCTAAGAAGACTAGAAAGGGGTGGTCTGCCCCGCAAGACGTCCAAATTCCTTATTTTAAGAATCTTTCAGATAACCCGGGGGGGTACCTTTCTAAAGATGGACAGGTATTAGTATTGTCTCTAGAATCTTATGGTACCAGAGGTGCTGAAGATATCTATGTATGTCTGCGTAAGCCAGATGGTAGCTGGGCTGATCCTAAAAACTTGGGTGACGTTATTAATACCAAATTTCAGGAGTTTACACCTTATATTTCAGAGGATAATAAAACACTCTATTTTGCGTCTAACGGACATGGGGGAAAAGGAAGTAGTGATATTTTTGTTTCTGAACGGTTAGATAATACCTGGCAAAACTGGTCAAGGCCACAAGCCTTGCAGGCCCTGAATACTAAGGGTAGAGAAACAGGCTATAGACCGTATGATGATTTCGCTTTATATGCTTCTACCATCAATAGTGACGGCTACAGCGATATTCGTTTTTACACAGAAAAGCCTATAGATTCTATAATGATGGCACAACCTCAAATGGAGCAAGAGCCTGTAGTTCAGATAACGGAAGTAACTGAAGTACCGGAGGCGACAGCTAATGAGGTGACTATGTATGGTAAGGTGCTTAATAAAGTAAACAGCCAATCCATTAACGCTATTGTTACTATCTCAGGTAAGGAACTAGAGTTTAAAAAAGAGGTGACTACTGCCGCTGAAAATGGTTATTACTCTGTAAATATACCAGCTTCCGGTAAATACCAGGTGAGGGTAGATGCCCCTGGTTATATAAGCCAGAGAGAAAACTTAGAAGTGAATACCGGAGAAATGAAGCTTGTTGAAATCAATTATGACCTGCAACCCATTTCTGTAGGAACCAAGGTAAACCTTAAAAATGTGCTTTTTGAACAGTCTAAACCAACTATTCTTGAAAGTTCTTTTCAAGAGCTAGATCTGGTAGTAGATTTAATGAGACAAAACCCAGACATGAAAATCCGGCTTGAAGGGCATACAGATAATAGAGGTATACCAAAGTATAATGTAAAACTATCTAAGGCAAGGGTAGAGGCCGTGAAGGAGTATTTGGTAGACCATGGAATTGCCTCAAAACGAATTTCTGGTAAAGGGTATGGAGGTAGCAAACCTATTGCTGATAATGATGATCCCATGACCAGGAAGCTGAACCGAAGAGTGGAGTTCACAATTACGAAAAACTGATTTCAATTGACATATCAGCAATGCAAAAAAATGCTTCCCACCTCCGTAGTGGCAAGCATTTTTTTGTTATTAGAAAATTATTTACACATAGTAGAATAGTCGTATATGAATTTTTCAAACTCTGACCAGTCTGGGTTTGCTGCATATTTTGAAAGTAATTCAGGGCACTCAGGGAAAAGCTCCGCCATGTCCTTTTTATAATCTTTCTTTCTTATCTTTTTTGCAATAGTTTCTCCTTCTTTCTTGATATAGTAAGATTTGTCAAGACCACCAGCAAGTGTCATCCCTCCAACTCCTATTGCAGCACTTTCTTTAGCGAAAGGATCATTATACACTTTTATTTTTCCACTAAAAGTAGGGTTAACAACTTGAAGCATGCAATCCATCACTTTTTTCTTCTTAATCTGTACTTTTGAAGACTCCATATACAGATAACCATCTTCTAAATGTTCAGATGAAAGCTCATTATCTCTGATTTTAGTTAAATCAGTTGCAGCATCCATTTTCTGAGCCAATTTAGCCATGGCACTTGGTGGAACATACATGTGATCTATATCTTCAGGTTTGATTTTTACCTTTTTTCCGGCTTCTATATCTTCAAACTTGATTTCTTTAATGAGCCCTTTTTTCCACGAAAGACTCTTTAATCTTCCAGTCAACTCAGTGCCATCCTTTTTAGTAATATAAGTTGTTTTTTTCTTAGAAAAGCCATGAAAGGCAGGTGAAAAAGTTTGAGCTTGAGCTGATACCAAAAATGCTATCAGCGCCATGGTTAATAAAAATTGTTTCATGTTAAAATAAATTATGTTTTTCAAAAGTTAAATACAGTTTACGATTGAAAGTAACCATTTAATTTATGAAGAATGTTTTAATTAAATAAAACAAATGAATGCTAATTTATTTGTAATTGAATGATATGAATATAAACTTATATTTAAATCTGTGGTTGCTATTGATGATGTAGGGTAATTTCAAGTAATACACTTAATTGATTTATTGTTCATTAAGTTTTAAATATGTCGCTTTATTAAACCTTATATTCTGTTTTTTTTAATTCCCAGATCTGGGAGTTTAATAGATATTTTAGCTAAGAGTAAAGTGTTAGCCTCAAAGCCCTGTGTTTGTTGTTTTAAGAAACGCCAAAATAATATTATTTCTAATTAAGGCATAATGAATATCCTTTTGCTTAAATGCAATAAAAAAGGCTTGCCACTTCCGTAGTGGCAAGCCTCTTTTTTGTGTCATTTTTTGTTTATGATCCAGCAGGTAGGAGTACCTAGGATTTAATTAAAAGAATAAAACAGTAAAGAAAATAGCGGCTATGGTAAGGGCAAATCCTATTATAGATATAATTACCACTCTTCCCCAGCCATAGTATTCACCACCAGATTCTACATAAGTTTCAGCGTCTTCTTTTTGATGGAGGTTAAATAAATAGCGCACTAATAGTACTTCCATTATCGGGAATATCATATTAGGAACGTTAATATCATCAGGAATTAAAAGTAGAATGGCAATTAGCCCAGCAGAAAATATTATAGTGAAAATCCATGTTTGGCTCACTAAGTGCTCTTTTCCTAATTTCTTGAAGTTTTCTGCCATTAAATAGCCTGCTACCAAAGGTCCTCCTAGAAAAGTACCCAGGGTGATTCCGCTATCTTTATAAATCTTCCCGTTAGGAGTGTTTTCGGTAGGCCTGTCTATGATTTGATCCATAATAAAAAAATTAAACTATATAAAAAAATTAAAAGGCAAATTTAGAATTATCACTTAAACCGCCTAGCAATAACAGCCTAATTATAGGTATTAATACCCCATAGCTTCATCATCTCCACGAGGGTCTGCGGCACCTTCCAGTTTCCCGTTGGGTAATACCAAAATCGCATCAACTCTGCCTATGGAGTTCCTTTCATCTACACTGTAACCCATTAATTCAAGTTTTCAATGGCATTTTTATCTACAGCATTTCTTTCAATAAATAGCAAGTCAGGTCTCCATTGATCATGAAAGCGACCAGCATTTACAGCACCCTGCATGCTCATGTCATGCTCTGTAACATTGATGATAGCCTGAAAAACAGATGTGATAATGGTGCTTCCTCCGGGAGTACCTACTACCATAAACAGTTCATTATCTTTCTCTAAAATAGTAGGTGTCATGGAGCTAAGCATGCGTTTGAAAGGTGCTATCGCGTTAGCTTCTCCACCTACCAGACCGTACATATTAGGGGTGCCAGGTTTAATGCTAAAGTCATCCATTTCATTATTTAAAAAGAAACCAGCACCGGCCACTCTTACTTTTGAGCCATAGCTTCCGTTGAGAGTAGTAGTTATGGAAACGGCATTGCCTTGTGCGTCTACTATAGAATAATGAGTAGTTTCCTCACTTTCATAAGGAGTAAATAAACCGGAGCTAATAGAGTCACTAGGAGTGCTTTTGTTATCGTTCACAGATTTCATTCTGGTTTTTAGATACTTTTTATTCAGTAATTCCTTTTGTGGAACCAGATGAAAATTCGGATCACCGAGGTGTGTAGCACGGTCGGCATACACTCTTTTTTTGGCTTCAGCCATATAATGGATCGATTTAGGGCTATGAAACCCCCATTCTTTTAAAGGGTAATCTTCCATCATATACAGTAGTTGCATCAGAGCTATGCCGCCACTGGAGGGAGGAGGCATAGAAATTACTTTATATTTCTTGTATTGGCCTATTACTGGTGTTCTCCATGAGGCATGGTAATTTTCCAGGTCTTCAAAAGTAATAATGCCTTTACCTCTATGCATTTCTGCTATTAACAGTTGGGCTGTTTCTCCTGCATAAAATCCCTCTCTTTGGTTATCCCGAATCAAGGTAAGGGTCTTAGCCAGGTCTGGCCATTGTATCGAATCTCCTTCCTTCCATTGATCAGTAATCCACTCCTGATCAGCCGTGGTATTATAGGCCAAGAAGTCAGTGTAATTTTCATTCAGGCCTTCTGCTTCATTTTTAGTGAGTGTAAAACCTTTGCTTGCCAGGTCAATAGCTGGTTGTACTAGTTCTTCCCAAGGCATGGAGCCATATTTTTTGTGGGCTTCCACCATACCATCTACTGTGCCCGGTATGCCTGCTGCCAGGTGCCCTAGTGTACTTAAGTTTTCTATTACGTCTCCGTTTTTATCCAGATACATATCTCTATGTGCCGCTAAAGGAGCAGCTTCTCTAAAATCCAGAGCATCAGTATTTCCATCTTTATCTCGGTAAATCATAAAGCCACCACCGCCAATATTTCCTGCGACAGGGTATACTACTGCTAAAGCAAATTGTACAGCAATGGCGGCATCTACAGCGTTACCTCCTTTATGTAAGATCTTTAAACCAACTTCCGTAGCCAGCGGATGTGCTGATACCACCATGGCACTGTCGGCTATGGTTCCTTGTACTTGTAACGACTCTGAAGCTTCAGGAGGGTTACAGCTTATGGCAATTATTATAAGGAGAAAGCCGTAAATTCTAGAATGCATATCATTTAGGATAGAAATTCTTCTAATATCGGACTTTAATAGTGAAATTTATAGAATTAGATGCGATTTGTGAAGAATAACGTTTATATTGTTCTGCAATTAAATTTTTATGGGAGTAGGTCTAAGAGAGCGTAAATCCGCCAAAATAAAATTAGATATTTTAATAGCTTCTAAGCAGCTTGTAGGCAAAGGCTCATTTGCCGAATTGTATGTTGATGACATCTGTGAAAAAGCGGGTGTATCTAAGGTGACATTTTTTAAGTATTTCCCTCAGAAGGACGATGTGTTACTATACTACTTAAGAATATGGTGTCTTGAAAGAGCTGTAGACTTACATCATTCACCTAAAGAGGGGCTAGAAGCTGTTTATTTTCTTTTTGATCAGATGGCAGATACTATAGACAGGAACCCAGGCTTAATCTTAAGTTTGATCAGCTATTATATGGGCCTGAACCGACCTCCATCACCGTTTCCTTTGCGGGCTGTAGAGCGTCAATTGCTTTATCCTAATGAAGAAAGCCTGAGTAAGATAGAGATTTTATCAATACCTCAGATGATGGAGAAGTTTGTATTGGAAGCTATCTTTCATAAAGAAATAACCGCCATGAGTGATACTACCGAGTTGGCTAATTTGTTTGTATCCATACTTTATGGCTCTATAGTACGATCACATATGGCGCAGATAAAGCCTTTAAAGATGTTTTTTAGAAAGAATATTGATACTGTTCTTAGGGGGTTGAATTAATCTTTTTTTCCTGTTAATGTATTTTTAATAAACTGTTTAAACTGTTTTCGTTCTTCTTTGTCACTAATTAATTTTTTAACCTGATGAAGATAGCCTTTTACCGTCAACTTTGGTTCTTCTCCTTTTATAACTTCAATAGAAGTAGTTTTTTGCTTTTGCTCAATATTTACTTTTGAAGCAGGTTCTTGGCGTGGCTCGGGTATTGAAGTTTGCTTTTCGGATGTTTTTTTAGGATCTAGTGAATCGGCCTTGTGAAAACTCTTCTTTGATTGCTCCATATAGCCGAGTTGCTCTTCTACCAGGCCCTTATTGTTAAACGCAATAGCATCTTCAGGGTCTAGACTTATGGTTTTTTCATAATCTTCTAAAGCCCCTTTTAAGTTGCCCATTTTTTCTTTTATGAATGCACGGCTAGAGTACCGGAAAGGCTTATCTGGCTCAAGTTCTACAGCTCTATCCAGATCCTCCATGGCTTTGTCGTTTTGCTTATTTAAGTGCCTTACCACCGCACGTTCGCTATAATAAAAAGCAACTTCCTTATGGTTATCTATAAGCGTATCAAAGTCTTGAAGGGCCTTTTCAACCTGCTGCAGTTTTACATAGCATTTGGCTCGGTTATATAAGGCCTCAGCGTTTGCAGGATCAATGCTTAAAGCATGGCTGTATTTTTCAATGGCTGTAGCAAAGTCATTTTTCTTGGAGTGCATTACTCCTTCATTAATGTATTCCTGTGCTGTCTGGTTCATTGGGTATAGACTCAAGTTTTGTAGAATCTGATGGTGCTAATTCTTCTGTGTTTTTCTGCTTTTTCTTTTTGGGAGGTTTAGGCTTTTTAGGTTTTACGGTAGGTGACTTTTTTAGGATTTTTACTTTTACATATTTTACTCTCTTTTTCTTTTTATCACCTTTTCTATCAAAAAACCGATTTCTGTTCACTGGCTTTACATGCTTCACCGTGGTATACTTGGTGCTGTTGCATGCTATAAGCAGCATGAAAATAATTACTGATATGTAAATGAGTCTTTTCAAAAGTCTTTAGCTGAAAACGCAAAGTAGTCTGTTTTTATTGAGAATAGAAAATGCTTTAGTTACTAACTGCTCTTATTGGTGCTGATAAATCAAAAAAATGGAGCTATACTATAACAATAGCAGGGGTGAGCGCATTTCTTAGGTATTACTCAGTAGCAGAAAAATAAGAAGGGAGCTACTTGAGTAATCAGTAAAAAAATAACCAACTAAAAGAGAATTACTATGAGAAAATTAAGAAGCTTTTTTTTAGCTACAGGTATAGCAGTTTCAGTAATAGCTTGTAGCCCAGGAAGTAAAGACAAAGACAGTGGCAATATGGATTCCATGGAGGAAAAGGAAGACACGGGCATGACAGAAACGGTTACTGAAGATGTAGAGATGAAAGCAGCTACAGCAATGATTGAAGCTAAGTCTGACAGTGAAATAACAGGAACAGCTACTTTCACGGAAACTCCTGATGGTATTGCATTTGAAATAAACGTAGAAAATGCGGAGCCTGGAGAGCATGCAGTGCATATTCACGAAAAAGGTGATTGTAGTGCTGCGGATGGTAAATCTGCCGGAGGCCACTGGAACCCTACAGGAGTAGATCACGGAAAAAGAGGTTCTGAAACATTCCATAAAGGTGATATTGGAAACATGACAGTAGGAGAAGATGGAAAAGGTTCTTTATCCATTGTAGCTGAAGACTGGACCATAGGCGGAGAAATAGATTCTAACGTAGTAGGAAAGGCTGTGATCATACATGCAGGCGCAGATGATTTCACTTCTCAGCCTTCAGGTGCTGCCGGAGCAAGGATCGGTTGTGGTGTAATTAATGCCGACTAATTACTAAAAATGAAAATAACAGAATCATTACCTGATTCTTTACAGAAATTCCTCATTAATATTGCCGGAATCGGGCGCTATTCGGCGCTCTTTTTCCGGCAAATTTTTAGGGGTCCTCTAGAAATAAGAGAAATTATTAATCAATCCTATAAGTTAGGATACCAATCTTTATTTTTAGTCACTACCACAGGGTTTATAATCGGTATGGTAATGACTCTTCAAACAAAACCCACTCTGGAACAGTTTGGGGCAGAAAGCTGGCTACCCGCCATGGTTTCCATTTCTATTATCAGAGAAATAGGTCCGGTGCTCACCGCGCTGGTCTGTGCGGGTAAGGTAGGCTCAGGAATAGGCGCAGAGCTAGGCTCAATGAAAGTTACAGAGCAGATAGATGCCATGACGGTGTCAGGAGCTAATTCATTTAATTATTTGGTGGTTTCCAGGGTAATTGCCACATCACTTATGGTGCCCGTGCTGGTGTTTTATGCCGATGCCGTTTCTTTAATAGGATCTTATGTAGGCGTTAATCTTGAAGGCGATGTGAGCGTGCAGCTTTTTTACCATCAGTCTTTAGGAGCGCTGGTTTTCAGTGATATTGTGCCTGCCGTGGCTAAAACATTTTTCTTTGGTTTTGCCATAGGTATAATAGGATGCTATGAAGGTGTAAATGCCTCAAAAGGCACCACAGGAGTGGGAAATGCCGCTAACAGGGCGGTGGTAATATCATCTATGTTCATTTTTGTGATAGACCTGATGGCCGTGCAGCTTACTCAATTGTTTATTTGATATGGAAGAAAAAGCAATATCAGTAACGGGTTTAAAAAAGGGTTTTGACGGTAATGAAATACTTAAAGGGATAGACTTTGACCTTGAAAAAGGTGAAAACTTGGTGGTTCTGGGCAAAAGTGGTGTTGGTAAATCAGTACTTATTAAGTGTATTGTAAAGCTAATAGAGCCAGATGACGGTGATATTGAGGTGCTGGGTACTGATATTAGATCACTGCATAAGGATGATGAGCTTAATGAATACCGAAGAAAGGTTGGTTTTCTTTTTCAGGGAGGGGCGTTATACGATGCCATGACGGTAGAAGAGAATATGCGTTTCCCTTTAGAGAGGCTGCCTAATAAGCCAGACAATGATGAAATAGAAAAAAGGATAGAAGAAGCACTGGAGAATGTGGGGCTGGAAGATACCAGAAAAAAGATGCCAGCTGAGCTCTCTGGAGGTATGAATAAGCGAATAGCGCTGGCCAGAACCCTTATATTACAGCCTCAAATAATGCTGTATGATGAGCCTACTACGGGTTTAGATCCGGCTACTTCAAAGGAGATTAGTCATCTCATATTAGAGATGCAGGATAAATACAAGATGTCATCAGTTATTATCACTCATGATATGAAGTGTGCAGAAATTACGGCTAACAGAATGAAAGTAATTAAAGATGGCGTTTTTGCCTTTGAAGGATCTTATGATGATCTCAGTAGCAAAGATGACCCTTGGTTGAAGAATTTTTTCGAATGATTTGAACCCAAAAAAATGGAAAAGAACATAAAAAAGGATGTTAAGCTAGGCATATTTATAGTTATAGGCATAGCTTTTTTTATAGGGGTAGTTTATTTTCTGGGCAGCCAGCAACAGCTTTTTGGTGATAAAGTACGCGTTTCCGCTACTTTTAAAAACGTTAGTGGCCTGCAGCCTGGGAATAATGTACGCTTTTCAGGAATAAAAGTCGGCACCGTAAAGGACATAGAAATTGTAAGTGACTCTACTGTAAGGGCAGTACTGCTTATCAATAAAGAATCTGCTCAGTTTATTAAAAATGATGCCTTTGCCTCTATAGTTTCTGATGGACTTATGGGCAATAAAATAGTAAGCATATCAGCAGGTACAGCTCAAGCAAAAAGTATAGCTAAAGATGATAAGCTAAGAAGTAAGGAACCCGTGAGCCTGGATGATGTGGTAGCTTCCTTTAAACAAACCTCAGATAATGCACAAGATTTAACAGCTAATTTGCTCGCTATTAGTAACCAGATAAAGAATGCAGAGGGCTTACTAGGAAAGGTAGTATCAGATACAACTATGGCACATCGAGTAACATCAATGGTAGCTTCTTTAGAAAAAAGTTCAAGACATGCCGCAGGAATTACACGGCAGGTAGAACAAGCGGCCTATCAAGTAAACCACGGAGATGGCCTGATTGCTAGGGCACTTTCTGATAGCACTTGGGGCAAGCAAATTGATCATACGCTAGATTCTGTTTACTTTGCTGGCGAAAGCATCGCGCAAGCCAGCCGTGAGCTGAAAGACTTTATGACTAAGCTTAATAACAGCAAAGGCGCTATTGATAAATTGCTTAATGACAGCACGGTAGCGAAAGATCTTGAGCAAACAATAATAAATGTAAAAAAAGGTACAGATGATCTTGATGAAGTAATGAAGACCATCAACGACAGCTGGCTACTTAACCTATTCTCTAAAAAGGATAAAGACAAGGATAAAAACGACAAAAAGGATTAAGCTGCAATATATCGATTTACCTTCTTTACCAGCGATTCTATATGAAAGGGTTTAGCAAGGTAATCTTCAGCACCGCTGCGCTTGGCAATATTAGCAATTTCATTATTCGCGGAAAGTATTACGACAGGAATGTGTTTATAATCGGTGGAATTTTTCAACATTTCTGTGGCTTTTTCTCCACCTAAATCAGGAATCCATAAATCCATTATGATAAGATCTGGGTGATATTGCTCTATTTTCTGATTCACTTTGTTGCAATTATCTGAAGAAAAAACATCAAAACCCTTTCTTTTAAGTATCAAACTCACAAGTTCTACAATATCAGGGTCGTTATCGCAAATTAAAACTCTCTTTTTCATTTTTTTTTCATCTCTTTACTATTCAAAGACTTATTCAATAATAGTGCTACGTATGTCGTTATTTAATAAATAATTTTATCTCGTTAGTAGTAAGTCTCAAGGAATAGCTAATATTGAAAAGTGTGTAGAAATATTTAATCTATCATTTATTCAATTAAACTACATAGGAAGGTATGTGTTATAGTATTGCCTAAAATTGCAGCTAATATTTATGACTAAAGTCAATAAAAAGGAATTATTTATAGTAGGAATAGGAGCGTCTGCTGGAGGTATAGATGCATTGTCAAATTTTTTAGGGCATCTGCCAATAGAGGAGGGAGTTAAGGAATTTTGCATTTTAGTTATTCAGCATTTGAACCCTGATTATCCCAGTGAACTCACAGGAGTGCTGAGTAAGAAAAGTCACTGGGAAGTGGTTAAGGTTGAAAATGGTACCGTACCCAGAGCAGGAAAGGTTTATGTTACTCCACATAATTGTGATGTTTTCGTTGAAAAAGGCCAGATATGTCTAGATTTATTAAAAAGCCCTAGAAGAGTTGCACCATCTATTGATAAGTGCTTTTTTTCCATGGCTAAAGAATATGGAGATAGGAGCATAGGAGTAGTGCTTTCTGGTTTTGGAGACGACGGGACAAAAGGGGCAAAAGCCATTAGAGATGCCAGAGGAACAATTATAGTACAACACCCACAAACTGCGCAGCAGCCCGATATGCCTCAAGCGGTGATTAGCACCAATGAGTATGATAGTATAGTGGCTCCGGCAGATATGTATGACGAAATCTTATTATCTATGACTAATCAAAGGTTGGCTGCAGAACACCTCGATTATAGTGACAAACTAGAGAATATATTTGCCCTGCTGGAAGAGCGGACAGGCACAGATTTTACTAAATATAAGTCTACCACCATTATGAGAAGGCTTGACAAGAGGGTGGAGAGTTTAGAAATGGATAACCTGGCCAAGTATTATGATTATCTGAAAGAAACTCCGGATGAGCTTGAAGAACTTTTCCAGACGGTACTGATCGGGGTTACTGATTTTTTTAGAGATGAAGAATCTTTTGAATCACTACATGCGGAGCTGAAGAATCAGCTGGTGAAAGTTCCTATTAATGAGGCCTTCAGAATATGGTCAGTGGGTTGTGCTACTGGTGAGGAGCCTTATACCATAGCTATTTTGCTTCATGAGATTTTAGGAGAGGCGATACAAAAACGGAAGGTCCAAATATTTGCTTCGGACCTTGATGAGAAAGCTCTAGCAAAAGCCCGTAAAGGCGTTTATGATGCAAGTAGCCTGGAGAATATGCCCGCCGAAATCAAAGAAAAGTATTTCGAAAAAACAGAAAAAGGCTATGAGGTAAAGAAAATATTGAAACAGATGGTACTATTTTCTAAGCATGATATTACCATAGATCCTCCCTTTGTGAAGCTCAATTGTATAGTTTGTAGAAATCTCTTGATATACTTTAATAATGATCTTCAAAAGGAAACGCTTAAAATTTTTCATTATTCATTGAAAAATGATGGCCTTTTGTTTTTGGGTAAGTCCGAAAGCGTCAGTGTAATGCAGGAGCTTTTTGATAAGCAGGATGTAAAGCATAAAATATTTAGAAGGGCAGTGGGTAATCCATTATATCCTTTATTGTTTAGCAAGTTTAGAGGAGATATTCGTGGCAAGAAAAGGCCTAAAGATAAGCCCTCTAACCATTTGTCATTAATGAATGTGGCCAAGGAGACTTTGTTCGAATATTATGAGAATCCATTGGTAATCATTAATGAGCATGCCGAAATAAAACAGATAAGAGGAAGCGTAAGACTTTACCTGGAGGTCAGTGAAGGTTCCATGAGTGCTAATCTCCTGAAAATGGTCAATAAGGAAATGGTACTTGAGCTTAATGCGCTGCTTACCAAAGTGAAAAAGTCTAAAGTTACAGAGGCAAGTAGCATTATTAAATTCCATCTGTTTGATCAGATACACTATGTGAGGATCAAAATACTGCCATTAGCGGGGCAAAATGCACCAGGTTATTTTATGGTGATTTTTGAAAAAATTAACCTGCAAGGTATCTATAAGTACATGGATAGGGATGTTTCTCCTGAAGATTATAATATAAATAAAATTGACGAATTGGAGCATGAGCTGGCTTCTGCAAGAGAGCATTTGCAAACTCTTACAGAAGAGCTGGAATCTTCTAATGAAGAGTTACAATCTCTGAATGAAGAGTTGCAGTCAGCCAATGAAGAACTGAAGTCTTCTAACGAAGAACTAGAAACATCCAACGAGGAGTTACAATCAGCCAATGAAGAACTCTCTGCTGCTAATAGTGAGCTTAGGATTTCTAATGATAATCTCTTAGATAAGGAAAGGCAACTAATACACATAAAAGACGAGCTGGAGCACAATCAGATCTTATACCGTGCAGTAACAGATAATTTGCCAAATGGTACCATAGGAATACTTAATAGGGACTTTGTGATGGAGTTTGTAGGAGGGCAGGGGCTGGACCTGGCCAATTTGAAAAGTGATGATTATGTAGGTAAAAAGCACATGTTTTATAATCCTGATGAGGGAACTAAGCAAAAAATATGGTCTGTTTTCCGAGATACATTTAACCATGGAGTCCAGCAACAGCTTACCTTTAAGTATAATGATCTAGAATACATCCTTACGGCCATACCTTTACAGAAAAACGGAGAGGTGGATAAAATCATGTATCTGACTCAGGACATTACTAAGATTAAGCGTTTGAGTGATAGGTTGCAGGAATTTAGTGAGCGCTTCAAAATAATTGCTGATCTTACCCCAGCTTTGATTTGGCTATATGATATAGATGAAAAATTCAACTATTTTAACAAAGAGTGGAATTCATTTACAGGAGCTGAAGATGAAGAGCTGAAGGGGCTGGGCTGGTTAAATTTTATTAAAGACGAAAATAGAGGGGCATATACTTCTGCTTTAAGAACAGCACTTAAGAATAAAAAAGAATATAATGTAGAGTACTGTCTTTATAACGTGAAGGAGAATGGTTATAGATGGGTACTTGATAAAGGAGTACCACGTTTTGATGCCAATGGCAAGTTCCTTGGCTTTATAGGAGCAGCAGTGGATATTAACGACCAGAAAATGGTCGAAAAGAAAAAAGACGAGTTTCTTAATGTGGCCAGTCATGAGTTAAAAACTCCTCTCACGTCTGTAAATGCGTATGTTCAGCTCATTGAAGAGCGCTTTGAAGAAGACAATATTGAGGGTGATGTTAAGAATTATATAAAAAAGGCTTCCAGGTCTTTAGTTAAATTAAATCAGCTGATTTCTGATCTGTTGGATGTAAGCCGTTTGGAAGCAGATAAAGTGAGAATCGATTTTCACAGACTCAATTTCGACCTTCTTGTGAGGAATACTGTGGATAATTTTATGCCCACTACAAGTCATACTATAATAGTGGAAGGTGATACCAATAAATTCATTAAAGGAGACGAGCCGCGCCTGGAACAGGTAATATTGAATTTCTTATCTAATGCAGTGAAATTTTCGCCAGTTGATAAAGAGATAAAAGTATCGCTTAACACTGATGATAAAAGTGTTTGGTTAGAAGTGCATGATCAGGGAATAGGAATAGATAAGAATAAAATGAATAAGATATTTGATCGTTTCTATCAGGTAGATGAAGCTAACCATACCGGCGGTATTGGCTTAGGCTTATATATCAGTAAAGAGATCATACAAAGGCATTGGGGTGAAATATACATCGACAGCGAAGGTGTCAATAAAGGAACTACTATAGGCTTCCGTTTAGATACTGTTTAAAAAATACCAGTAAGAACATTTCTTTGCAAATAAAGGAATGTTCTTACTTTATCAATCTCTGCACCTATTATCATTTATTTAAACATAAATATCAGAGAAGTTAGGGTAAATTCTTTTTTCAACTAACTCGTCATGCTCTGAAAAAATCCACACCTCTGAGGGTAGATTAGTTTTGGCAATACCAATGGTGGTATTGAGCGCCGTGTTAAAATCATCTGCAGAGTAAATACTTTCTCTGCTGTGGTTTTCTGTTACTTTCCAGTGCGATCCACATCGCCTGATACAATAGGCTAATCTTGAATTATTCATGGTAGTAGCTATTTAAGTTATTGTTTAATAGTACATAACTGCATGATTTCTTTTTTCAAACTATCTTCTAAAAAGTCCGTAGAAGTAAAATCAATATGCTTATATAGTACTTTTAATGTAGCCGTTATGGCCTCATTTGCTTCCATCTTATTATGCCATAAATCTTTGTAGCGATTCCTCCGAAAGGCTACCTCTGTTATATGGTCTATTTTTTTTAATGGTTTGCCAGGTGGACATATCTTCCAATTTTGAATATAAATTATTTTTAACGGGTTAGATAATTGTTCTATAAACTGAGCCGACTGGTGATAGGTAAAACTGTTTCTTAGTGTATGCAATACCAGAGATAACAGTCTGCCTGTTTTTATATAGCAGCCATAGTTTAAGTTTCCGTCTAATTCTTTGATGCATCCTTTGTCCACCATGGCTAGTTTATTATAGTTTAACTCCATAGTTAGTTAGTGTGTAAAAGAAAAAATTAAAATAGAGCTAGCCAATGACTCTAGGATGTATAGCGTTTCCTTCAATCGTTTGCATAAATTATTATATATTAAATATAAGGAAATCGAGCCTAAAAAACCTTTTTTTTAACCAAAAAATGCGCCTATGTACCTATCAGTAAGAATTAAACAAAAGCACTTAATCCAGTAATGGCTCGGCCCACTATAAGGGAATTAATCTGTTTGGTGCCTTCATAAGAGTATACCGCTTCAGCATCCGCCACAAAACGAGCTACGTTGTATTCTAGTAAGATGCCATTACCCCCCATGATTTCACGTGCCTGACTCACAATCTCTCTTGTATGCATTGTACAGGTTACCTTAGCGAGCGAGGCTTGTTCATCTGTCATGGTTCCAGCATCTTGAAGCTGAGAAAGGCGGAAAACCAAAGTTTGCATACTTGTGAGGTTACTTAGCATTTTTACCAGTAGATCCTGTACTAGCTGGAAAGAGGCAATTGGTTTACCAAATTGCTCGCGATTAGTAGCGTATTTGAGGGCATTTTCATAGGCTCCTATGGCACAGCCCACGGCCTGCCAGGCTACTCCGGCACGGGTCATTTTAAGTACTTTGGCGGTGTCTTTAAAAGAATTAGCTTTTTGCAATCTGTTAGCCTCAGAAACCTTACAGTTTTTAAGAGTAATCACTGCATTTTGAACGGTGCGTAGAGCCATTTTGTCTTCAATCTTTTCAGGATGAAAGCCCGGCGTTTCTTTCTCTACAATAAAGCCCTTTACTTGCTTGTCATCTACATCTTGCGCCCATATAATAGTGATGTCTGAAAAGGTAGCATTGCCTATCCATTTCTTTTGACCATTTAGTATCCAGGTATCTCCTTCGCGTTTAGCAGTGGTGGTGAGCCCCCCAGCTACGGCAGAGCCTACTAATGGTTCAGTTAATCCGAAGGCTCCTATGGTTTCCATAGTTTGCATTTTAGGGAGCCAATAGTCTTTTTGCTCTTGAGACCCACAAAAATAGATAGACCCCATGGCTAAGCCGGCCTGCACTCCAAAAAAAGTACTTATTGAAGTGTCTATTCGGGCCATTTCCATAGATATAAGGCCTTCCAGTAAATAAGATTGATTGCTTGAGCCTACTCCATCGAAAGTGAGGCCGCAAATGTTGAGCGCTGCCATCTTAGGAATCAGCTCATGAGGAAACTCTCCCTTTTTCCAATATTCATTAGCGATAGGCTCTACTTCCTCTTCCATGAATTTACGTACTTTTAAGCGTATCGCTTTCTCTTCTTCTGTAAGCAGGCTGTTCAGGTCATAGAAATCAGAATTAACTTCAGGAATCTTCTGCTCTTTGTTGCCTGCCTTCAGAGCACGCATCAGGTTGTACATCTCCACCTTGTCCATTTTAGAAATGGAAGTGAATATTTCTTTAAGATCTATGTGAGTACTTATTTCCTTTAACTTCTTTAGGTCCAGGCCTTTCAGCATATCCAGTAGGCCTAATTGTTCTTTTTCGCTCATTTATTCAGTAGGTATAGTTTAATATATAAACAAGGCTTTAATCCTCATGTTTTGATAAAACAAAAGCCCGGTGTTAGCCGGGCTTTTATTCGTGTGGTTGTTGGTCTATTAGTGTTAATCTTTTGTGTTAAGAAAGATTAATAATAATAATATAAACTCTGTGCCAAATCAATAAACTTCTTTTATCATAGAGGAAAACAGGTTTATACTTAATGTCTGTGGAAATACTTAATCAACAATATGTAGAAAGGGTATTAATTTACCCACAGTTATTTGATTAACGAGGTTCTATAGTCTCCTGTTTCAAAATTTTAGTCAAAGGTAGTATTTACTATTTTAAAATTAGATACTCCCATAATAGAACATAGTTTGTAAAGTCGACTTTTTTTGCTTCTCACTTCATCGAGGTGCATTTTTACCTTTTTCTTATTAGAATATGTCTGGTAAAGCCTTTCCAGTTTTTCTTCTTCCGCAGTTAATAATTCAATCTGATTTATTAACATCTCTTCAGGTCCCATAGTATTTGCCATAGAATGTTAAAATTTAAGGTATATATAAAAAATTAAGGAACAGGTGTTTCTCTGTTTCTATTAGCATCTTCTTCTTTTTGCTCTTTTTTTAATGAACTAATTTCTTCTAGGTTGCTTTTTATTTCTCTTTTTTGAATTTCAAGAATATCCGCAAGGTCTTTGGGGAAGTCTTTGCCCGAAAGTACTTTGTCATATTCTTTTAATGCATGTTTTTCTCCTTTCTCACACTCCTCCAAAACCGCTTTACCATTGAACTTTTTTGGAGCACTTTTAATCTCCATCCACACTTTATGTAAGTCAGATGATAATCCGCTTTTGACCTCTTTAAGTTTTGCTTTCTCCATTAATTTTGCAGCAAACTCTTTTCTTTTTATGGCATTATTGTTTAAAAATGTGCTTAGCAGCCCGTCGTTTACACAGCTTGCTGCTGTTCTATAGCCTTCATTAGCTTCTACATTGATCTTTATTAGAGTTTGTATGTTATCAATCTTTTCAGTCATATCAGTAGTAGGTTATAGGAAGGCAGTTGTAATCAACCGCCTTCATTTTAATATACTATTTTTTTTAAACTTTTCTGGCGAAATGCATGATTATCGAAATAACTAGCAGTACTAGAAATATGTAGAATATGATTTTAGCTATGGCCGCTGCTCCTGCAGCTATACCGCCAAAACCTAGTAATGCAGCCACTAAAGCCACTATAAGAAAAATTACAATCCATCGTAACATAATAATTTGATTTAGGTGATAGTTTACAACTAAATCAGTAGAGGGAAATATCATGCCACTGGCTTATAGGCCTTTTAAATAACTTTTATGTTTTAGGGTGGGGATAATTGTATACGTGAGAGGGAAAATAATCTATGAAGTTTATTTTAGTGTGGGATTTTATCTTCACAGTCCGGGCATATCGTAGATTGTGTTTTTAGCTCATGAGTAGTACCAAATATTTTTCTATTGGTAAGCGCATCGAACCATCCGTCTTTAAAATTAACTTTACCGCACACAGCGCATCTTTTTTGAGGGGAGGTAGCATCTTCCTTAAAAAGTATTTCTGGATCAATTTTCTCGGACTTAATAAGGTCATGCTCTATTAGAAAGCGGTCATCGTTTTCTTTAGATACCATCATGCGCATAAACTGAGCCTTATGAGGACCATCGCAACGATAATGCAGTACATATGGCTTTTCAGTAATATTTACGCGTGTTATCATAGCATCTAAAAACATTCTTATCTGATCTCCCTTAATGAAACTAGTGATATATTTTCCCTTAATAGAATCGCTTAAGAGTTCATCGGCTTGGTTTTTACTGGCCAAAATATCCCACGAATCGTCCACGTCTACGATTTTCCTTTCAGCATTTATCCAAATAGAGGCCATAAATTTTTTTAACTATAATACAATATTCATATTTGTTTGTTAAACAATTTATCGTTTGAAGTTATTAATTATAAAATAACTTATTTGTTTTGGGGTCTTTATAACGAGAATAATCATTGGAGAAGAATAATACTGTAGAGTATCTGGTAGCGATAGGTGCGTCTGCAGGAGGGTTAGCACCCTTGCAAGAATTAGTGGAGTCATTACCGGAGCGGTTGGACAATGTGGCTATTATAGTTGCTCAGCATTTGAGCCCTGAGTATAAGAGTATGCTTACAGAGATTATAAGCAGAAAGACTGTACTAAATACAACAGCTATAGAAGATGGAGTGCTATTAGAGCCCAATCATATATACGTTACGCCGCCTAACTGTGATGCTATCATAAAGGATACTCATTTGGAAATAACTGATATTTCAGCTCATGGACCGAGGCCGAGCATTGACAAGTTATTTACCTCCATGGCTAAGTCTTATGGTAAAAAAGCTGTTGGAATTATTTTGTCTGGTACAGGCCAAGACGGCAGCCAGGGAATAGTGGCTTTAAAAAAGGCTGGTGGACTTACCATAAGCCAGGATTTAGCAAGCTCCAAATATTCAGGAATGCCCCAGGCGGCTATGACTACCGGTATGATCGATGTGGTGCTTCCGCCATCAGAAATAGGTAGTAACCTGCTAAACCTTATAAAAAATAAACCTTTTGTAAAGAACTATAATAAACAAGGGGTGGAAGAAGAGCAAGAAGATGATTTTGAGTCTAGCGATGACATAAGCACTATACTCCATCTGCTTGAGGCTAAAATTGGAACTGATTTTAGTAATTATAAGGAGTCTACTATAGTAAGAAGGCTGGAGAAAAGGCTTCATGATAAGGGCTTCTCGAGTGTAGAGAAATATCTTAACTATATTAGGAATAATGAGGACGAACTAGAAGAGTTTTTTAAGTATTTATTGATAGGTGTAACTTCCTTCTTTAGAGATGCCGAAGCATTTAAAATGCTAGAGCAGGAGATTGAAGAACGAATAAAAACTAAGGATAAGCGAGAACGTTTTAGAGTATGGGTGCCTGGCTGTGCCACAGGAGAGGAGAGTGTAAGCCTGGCTATAATGATTAATGAAATACTCATACAAACTAATCGCTATGATATTAAATTGCAGATTTTTGCGACAGATATTAATGCTAATGCCTTGAAGGACGCTCGATCAGGGATATATTCAAAAGAAAAGCTGGAGAATTTACCTGAGAAGCTAATTAACAAATATTTTGAAAAATCAGGTGAGAATTATGAGCTCGTTAGAGATATTAAACAATCAATATTATATACAAAGCACGATATTACCAGTAACCCACCATTTTTAAGATTAGATTTGGTAAGCTGTAGGAATCTGTTTATTTATTTCAATCAAAGACTTCAAAATCATATATTTCCAATATTTCAATATGCACTCTTACCCGATGGACTTTTATTCTTAGGTAAGTCAGAGACGGTCGGAAATTATAAAAATATTTTCAGTACTGTTAATGCCAAATATCGCATATTCTCACGAAAAGAGCGTACCTCTTTAAAGCCACTCAAACTCCCCAGCACTAAGCCTCTCAGTGTAGATAAGAAAATATCAGCTACTAGGAATCTGAAAAATGAATCTCTTTCTATTCATGAAATGGTGAAAGAGACCGTTTATAACACTTATGAAAGTCCATACGTGATTATAGATGAAAATATGGATATCATTGAGATATCAGGCGATACTAATGAATTTCTTAAGATCAGACCAGGTTTAGCTAATATGAACCTGTTAAGGCTGATTACTGAAGATTTGCAAATAGTTGCTCGTGCTTTGGTGACCGAGGCTATTAAGTCTATGAAAATAGCCAGGGGTGAAGTGCGTAGGTATAGCATTGGAGATCAGAAGCATTTGGCCAGGCTGATAGTAAAACCTTTGATATATTCAAAACCCGGTCACCCTTACTTCATGGTAATATTTGAGTCTTTTGATATTGTGGAGCCTTTCTTCGCATCTACCAGTGAGGAACTGGAAGATGCTCATATGAACGTTCAGCATATGCAGGAGCTTGAGTATGAGCTGATTAGCAATAAGCAGCATATGAATACTTTGGTGCAAGAGCTTGAAACTACTAATGAGGAGCTGCAGGCTTTAAATGAAGAGCTACAATCTTCTAATGAGGAGCTGCAGGCCTCTAATGAGGAGTTGGAAACCTCTAATGAAGAGCTACAAGCCACTAATGAGGAACTGGAAAATGCTTATGTAGATCTGAGAGTGGCTTCTCAAAAACTCACTCGCCAAAAGCAGATGATGGAGCAAATAGCCATGGCTTCACCTGATTTAATAGCAGTAATTACGGGAGATGCTCTAATATTTGAATACGTTAATCCTAGTTATCAAAACCTATTTTCTAATAAGAAGCTAGAAGGTAGATCCATGAACAATGCCAACGCAGAGTTTATGAAGTTAGGATTCATGGGGGCTATTAATGAGGTGCAGGAGACAGGAAAGGCATTTCATATGAAGGAGGTAGAATATAATCTTAATCCTGCTAAAAAAGATAATAAAAAATCCAGATACTTTAATTTTTCTTTTGCACCTCTGGCTTCAGAGGATAGTTCTAGGCCTGATATAGTTATTTATGGAGTAGATGTATCAGAGCCCGTAAGGAATAGAAAGGTAGCTGAAGATAGTGCCAAGTTCTTTAAAACACTGGCCGAGTCCATGCCTCAAAAAATATGGACTATAGACCATAAAGGACACATTGCGTATATGAATTATACGCTAAAAACTTATCTCGATGTAAAAGGAGAGGATTACAGTAATGTTGATTTGGATGAATGTATTTATGCAGAAGACTTAGAAAAAGTTAAAAAAACCTGGAAAGAGGCGATTGATAAACAGATAGAATATACTATTCAATATCGATTGTATGACAGTAACCAAAATTACCATTGGCACCTGGTAAGGATCACGCCATTACTAAAAAGAGATGGAAGTATACGGGTGTGGATATGCACAGCCACTGATATTCATGAGCAAAAAACTATAGAGCAGAAGAAAGATGAGTTCATGGGTATTGCTAGTCATGAATTAAAAACTCCTCTTACTACAGCCAAGGCATATATGGAGCTTTTAAAGGAGCTACTTATTGATGAGGAAGTAGAGCTAAGCACTGTAAGAACTTATTCAGAAAAGGCTTTGGTAGGTATGAAGAGGCTAAGTTCTTTAGTAGGAGATCTTCTGGATGTGACTAGGATACAGACAGGTAAGCTTCATTTTGAGCTATCTGAAGTGGATTTTGATCAGGTAGTGGTGAATGCTACTGATATTTCTACACCACTTTCAAATCAGCATGATGTCATATTTAAAGGTGATAAAACAAATGTAAAGGTAAGAGGAAATGGAGAGAAGCTGGAGCAGGTTATGGTTAACCTGATAAGTAATGCCATTAAATACTCATCCAATGCTAATAAGGTACTTATAGCCACATCGGTCAATGAAGGTAAGGTGTGCTTTAAAGTCACGGATTTTGGCAATGGAATACCACCGCAGTACCAGTCAAAGATTTTTGAAAGGTTTTACAGGGTGCAGGAAAAGGAAGATTTTTCATCAGGTTTGGGAATCGGGCTGTATATTTCTAAACAAATAATAGAAGCTCATGAGGGCACTATTGGGGTGAAAAGTAAAGAGGGTGAAGGAAGCGAATTTTTTATAGAATTACCAATTGTTTAATTATTAAGCGCTATATACATGAAGAAAACGGTTTTGATCTGTGATGATGATAAAGATATATTAGAACTATGTACTTTTATTCTCAACAAAGACTATAATGTGAAAACATCACCTCATGTAATGAACATTGTAGAGCTGGTAACAGAGCTTAATCCTGATCTTATACTAATGGATTTATGGATACCAGATATAGGCGGAGAGCAGGCCGTGAACCTCTTGAGAAAAGAAGGTAGCACTCAATCCGTACCTGTTGTGCTGTTTTCTGCCAACGATGAAATAGAGAGGATAGCAGAGAAGGTGAAGGCAGACGGAGTAATCCGAAAGCCTTTTTCAGTGAAAAATTTAAAAGATTATATTTCTTCTATTCTTAGTTAAGCTGGTGCGAAAGTGTTATAAAGTACTCAAATGCCTTTTTTGCCCCATTAATAATATCATCTTCTTTATCCCTATTCTTTGAATGGTATAGAATCAATGTCTCTAAAAAAACTTTCCAGTAAGAGCTTGTGTTTTCACCGTAATAAGAAAGGAAGTTGAAGATGTTTTTGCCGTCAAAAGCCTTATTTTTCATAAGGTTTTTTAGTATAATATTTCCTCCGAGTGTAGACCCTTCGGTTACATACAGAGCGCCCATAATTTCCGCACTATTAAGCTCAGGAAAAGATTCTTCTGGTAAGTCAATAGACGGGCTGTCCAGATTATTCAAATCTTTTACTATTAGATGGGCTTTTTTTCTTTTAGCTAGCTCTAAGGTAGAGAGGCTCTCTACTTCGCTAATGTTTTGGGCCGCTTGCTCTACATTCAAATTAAGCCAGTAATTTCTAATAAGCATTGTTTCATATTGCTGCAATGTAAGAGTTGAGTTATATATTTCACGGAAATAATTGTTCTTCTCAGATAGCTTGTGCAGCTCTGCAGTTTCATTTTTCAGAAGTTCAGCAATCATAGGTTTTCTGACAAATTATTAAGTAGTTCTCGAAGATATTTTAATGAAAATGGCTTTTCTATAAAGCCATCCCATTCATGCTCTGTAGCTATCTGGCTAATATTATGAGCTCCTGATAAGGCATATACCTTATAGTCAGATTTTAGTTCGTTAGCCATTTTTACACCATCAGCCAATCCCCAGTTGATATCCATAAATATAACATGGATGTCATGGTCTGTGGCTTTGTTTTTAAACTCAGAAGGGGTCAGGCATGGGTATACATTATACCCTTGCTGTTCGCCTATTAGTTTGATGAGATCGCAGGTGTCTCTGTCATCATCACACACTGCAATGCTTAGTATCTCCTCCTCTTTATTCATTCTATTTACAAACTATTTATCAAGCTAATTTTTTAGGAAACGATATATAAAAAGTAGATCCTTCATTGGGTAGGCTTTCTATCCATATTTTACCTTGATGTTTATCCATAATTCTTTTTACTATGGTCATTCCCACACCATGCCCCTCATAGCCTTCTTCATCTGTAAGTCGGGAGAATATTTGAAAAACCTTACCAATATGTTGCATATCTATGCCAATCCCATTATCAGAAATGATGTAAATCACCTCTTCCGGTTTTTCTTCTCCATTAATTTCTACTATAGACTTGGGCTTCTTTTTGGAGTATTTCACCGCATTAGATAATAAATTACTAAATACTTGGCCTACCATGATTTCATCTCCATAAATGTCAGGTAATGAACCCACTTTAAATTCAATAACCTGTTCTTTGTACGAAGTTTTTAAATCATCCATTACCTGAGATATGAGGCCATCTACTTTAACAGTGGTAAAGGTAGTCTCTATTTTGCCTATTTTAGAGTAATGAAGTACGGCTTTTATTAGATCTGTCATACGATCTGCATTTTTTATTATTTTTCCTACCATGTCCTTGGCGGAATCATCAAAAAGATCACCTCTATCTTCAAGCAAAATTTCAGAGTAAACTTTTACAGCAGTGAGTGGTGTTCTCAGGTCATGAGATACGGTGTAGCTGAAAGCATCAAGCTCTTTGTAGGCTTCTTCCAGCTGATCATGCAGTTTTCTTATTTCATTGGCTTTTTTAATAATTACCTGAAGCACATCTTCTCTGAGCTTTACAACTGCACTTATGTTGGCATTGGTCCAAGGGTCAGACTTGTTTTCCATTACCTGAGCCCATTTTTCAAATGACTGCCTTGGAGAAATGGAGGCAAAAGATCCATTTCCTTCAAGGTTTACCGCTTTATCAGGGTTGCCACCCCAATAAATGGTTTGTAAGGCCTCTGGTTTGAACCACAAGAGGTATTCCCCAAGTCCGGATGATAACCTGGCAGAGATGAGACCGGCAGCTAATTCTTTGTATTCTAAAGCTTTTGGGTATCGATATGAAAGCTCATCGGTAATTAAAATGTCTTCCTTCTGGTTTTCGTTTAGCCATTCTACAAGATCTTTAATATGTTCTTCAGCAGGGGCATTGCCCATTCTGCATATCTTATTTTCAGCAAAAATAGCCGCCCCAGAGCAATCTATTAGCTCATGAAGTTTATGCTTATGTGTGGTAAGACCATCAATAATACTATATTCTCTAAGCGTCCATCCGGCGAGCAATGAGCCAATCTCTCTACTCTTTTCAAGCTCTTCGTTCTCTTTATCCATCAGGTGCAGTTGTAATGCAGATGAGAACAACTGCCCCATAAACTGACAGGTCTGTCTTAACTTGAAATCAATGAATTTCGGGGATTTATGATGGCAAGCAATCATGCCCCATAACTTGTCATTGATAAGTAAGCTGATGGTTAGAGATGCTCCAACTCCCATATTTTTAAGGTACTGAATATGTATAGGGGAGGAGCTTCTTAAAGATGATAACGATAGGTCTGTCGGTTTATTCTCGCCTTCAGGTATACTCGGATACAGTTCGGTAGGTTCAGATTCTACATCATGTATAAACCTAACGGGGTTAGTCTTAAATAATTTTCTGGCCTGTGCAGGGATATCTGAAGCTGGATAGTGCAGACCATGGTAAGATTCCATGTCATCCTCTTTAGCTTCTGATACTACTTCTCCATGCCAATCTGAGTGAAATTTATAAATCATCACTCTGTCATAGCCGGTGGTTTTTTTTATTTCTTCAGCGGTTTGATATAGAAGGCTCTGTACATTGGCGCTGTTATGAATTTTACTCATGGCAGCCCCAAGAAAATACTGCATATCATAGTCAGTACTATCCATGGTTTGAGGCTCAAATTCCATGATGTAATTATCTTCCCAAGAGTGAATTAGAAGGTTAAAACTTTCTTGGTTAGGCAGTATAAGGGTATTGGGATGAGGCTGAGAAAGGTGTAAAGTGCTAACCACCTCGGGTAGACCATCTATATGAATGTCAGAGATTGACTTCCCAATGATGTCTTTATAATTTATATTTAGAAACTTATCTACATTTTTACTGGCTTGTATAATTTTACACCCTTTCTGCTTCAACACAAGAAAAAAACCTATATTTTGTATTTTTCCTATAATGTGAATAGGTTCTTTTTCGCAGTTTTGCAGGCTCGGTAATGTACTATCAGTCATAAGTTTGCTAATATATGTGAAAGTAAATAAGATAGCCAATATTAGTAGTGTAAATATACCTATCTATTGAATTATATTAACAAACAAGATAAATATAAATTAGTCCCAGAATTTTTTAGCTACGTAGCTATTGCCTTCCATCTCCCAGGCTTCTCCAGTTACAAATCGATATTCATAATCTAATTGATCAATTTCATTCATATCTGCTTGCGTAAGTTTGATGAATGAGGCCTCATAGTTTTGTCTTATTCGCTCTTTATTAGTGGATTTAGGTATTACAGCCGTTCCTCTATGTAAGGCCCAGGCAATTAATATTTGAGCCGGAGTATGCTTATGATTAGCAGCTATACTGTTGATTACCTCATTGTCCATAAGTATTGGCTCATTGTCTTGTTTCATTTTGTCTGGTCTATCTCCTGATCCTAATGGAGAGTAGGCTGTTACATTAATGCGATGAGTCATGCAGTAATCACAGAGCTCCTGCTGTGGTAGAAAAGGATGCATTTCTACCTGATTGAGCTCTGGGTTTATTTTACAATCGTTAATAATATTTTTTATTTTATCAATATTAAAATTGGAAACCCCAATATGATTAGCTAAGCCTTCTCTTTGAGCCTTTTCCATTCCTTGCCATGTTTCTGTTAAGGGTACACTATTCGTGCTCAGGAAATCATCAGCGGAACTGGGATATTTCGTGCCTTTTTTTAAAACTACGGGCCAATGAATTAGATAGAGGTCTAAATAAGTTAATTGTAAGTCAAGAAGGCTCTTTTTTAAAGAAGGAATGACGTCTTCTTGCTTATGGCTGTCATTCCATAGTTTGGACGTAATCCATAATTCTTTTCTTGAAATAATTCCTTCTTCTATTGCTTGCTTTATTCCTTCTCCTACTTCTGGTTCATTTCCATAAATTGGAGCGCAGTCTATATGTCTATAACCTGCCTTAATAGCTTCATATACCGCCATTTTTACTTTGCCTGGTTCAGATTTCCACGTACCTAAACCTAATGCCGGCATCTGATCTCCGTTTTTAAATGCTAAAGTATTCATATTAAAATGGTTTAATTTTGAATTGCTTTGTTAATAAAACGGGGTCAATCAATGAAATGTTCCTAAACGGCTAAACCTTAAGTACAAATGATGGTTTGACTTATTAAGTAAGTGGCTTAAGAATAATAGAATTGAAAAAAGGAAATTATGCAGATAGGGATATATATAATGGCGATGGTATACATGGCTGCGGGTGTTTTTCACTTTGTTAAGCCTAAGATGTATGTGAGTATTATTCCGCCATATTTTTCTAAAAAGCTTTTGTTAGTCTATATCAGTGGCGTGGCAGAAATAGTGCTTGGAGCAGGGTTGCTGTTTGAAGAAACGAAGAGCATATCAGCATGGCTCATTATGCTGATGTTGATAGCTTTCCTGCCGGTACATTTCTATATGCTGAGGTCTGAAAAGTTTAAACGCATTCCGAAATGGCTACTGATTATTAGATTACCCTTACAGCTTTTATTGATCTATTGGGCCTTTCAGTACACTTAATTAACTTGAGTTAACTTTTATCTCCTGAATTTATCTTCCCAATAACTAGCTTCCTGAGCGAGCTTTATCTTACTTTTATTATTTTTTGATGTAAGGGCGCTATTTGTTTCACCCTGAGACGTGAGGTGATAGCAGCCACAATGCTCACATTTATAATAATTAATAGGGCCACTGTTTTTAGAATGGTTGTACCGAATGTGAGATCCGAGTAATGCATCTTCAGCCTGCTCCGGGGTGTCGTAACATCTTTTCTTAGAAATGCAGTCCATTTTTATTAGTTTTTCTACCTTTTTTAAACGAAATCTGTTAATTGAGGTTAATTAAAACATATTAGAAGAATAGAATTCACCTCAAATACAGTACATGAACACTGAATCCTCAAAGTTACCGATTTATGGTGCATTGGTTGCCAATTTATTAATTGCAATTACAAAATTTATAGCAGCCGCTTTTACTGGGAGTTCGGCTATGATTTCTGAAGGTATTCACTCAGTAGTGGATACTGGCAATCAACTTTTAATATTACTGGGCCTAAGCAAGAGTAAAAAGCCCGCAGATAAGCAGCACCCATTTGGTTATGGCAAGGAATTATATTTTTGGTCATTAATAGTAGCAATATTATTGTTTGCCATAGGAGGGGGAATGTCTTTATATGAGGGTATACATCACTTTGGGCAACCCACGGAGCAGTCTGATCCAACCTGGAATTATGCAGTGCTGGGTATGGCCTTTTTGTTTGAAGGCACCTCTTGGGTAATAGCTATGAAGAATTTTCTTAAAAAGAAATCCAAATTCAGCTTCTTTACCAGGTTGAGGAATAGTAAAGATCCTTCCATTTTTGTAATTATTCTGGAAGACTCTGCTGCTTTGTTAGGTATAATAGTGGCTTTTTTTGGCGTGTTTTTAGGGCATACATATCAAAATCCTATGTTTGATGGTATTGCATCAATAATAATAGGTGTAATACTAACGTTAGTAGCTATATTTTTAGTGTCGGAAAGTAAAGGACTTCTGGTAGGTGAGGGTGCTAGTGCGGTGGTTATAGAAAGTATTAAACATATTTTTGAAGAAAATCCAAGGGTGCTGAGAATAGAAGACCCTTTAACCATGCACTTTGGTCCATCTGAAGTATTGCTGGCAGTAAATGTACAGTTTAGTAAGCAGCTGTCTGCGGAGCAGATAGAAACATGTATAGATGAGCTGGAAAAGAAAATAAAAACCAGTCATCCGGAAATAAGGAGAATCTTTATAGAAGCAGAGTCTATTTCCAGAAAAGGAGATAAGACCTAATTAAAGCATTATTTGTCAATTATTTATTTAAGGCCAGCCAGGATTTATTCATCCAGCTGGCCTTCTTTATACTTAAGCTTTTCTATCAAATTTCCCTCTTCGTCATAAACACGCCAGGTTCCGTCTTTTTTGTCATCTCTGTACTTTCCTTTAAATTTTACTTCCCCATTTTCAAAGTAGCTCTCAAAGCGGCCATGTTTCCATCCGTTTTTAATGCTTATTAAATATTTTGGGTTACCGTTATTATATTTAGCTACATATTCATCTCCAGAAAGGTTAGGGATCACTATTTTATCTATTTCTTTAAGCTCTGTAGTGTATCTGCTGGCCCAAGGTAGTTTTTCTTTAGGTATTCTCTGAATTTCGGCCTGATATCTTCTTGGACTAGTCTCAGCTGTTTTTCCGTCTACTAGGAGTAAAGAAGGATCAGTGAAGCTGGCGTTAAATACGGTTTTAAAAACATTGCCATCTTCAGGCGCCAGCTGCAGGCTTAAGCGAGAGAAACATTTAATGTATTCTTCATTTTTTTTCATGCTTTTCCATTCCTGAATTTCCATGAGAGGCTTCAGGTCATTAAAGATCTCTACCATATTTACATAGGCGTAGATAGAGCTTTTTTCGCTCAGCTGGTCATAGTGATTTATAAAATTATCATCATAGTACAGGGTTTCTTCTTCCTCTTTGGCATCTATAATATTTTTAATCGTTTGAGGATGGTTAGAAAAAATTACCCAATCATCAACAATGCTGTAATAAGGCTTGTCAAATTTGTCAAACAACTTGCCGAGAAATACTTTGAAGAAGCCCTTCATGGCCATATACCGGATGGCAGACCCTCTATAATCAATGCTTTTTATTTTTATAGGGGTTCTTTTTTTGATTTGTTCTCTTATAGTTCGCAGTCCTTTGTCGGCCTCTTCGGGGTCTTTGGTCTTTATTAGCATGGCATACTCCTGAAAGCCGACCTTACTACTAGGTGTAGTTTGGAGCATCACGACCTCATTGTCCACCCAATTAACAAAAGTTTCGTTAAGGTCGATTTTTAGAAATTTTTCAGTGAGCTCTTTATTGTCATTGTAACTTTCTTTTTGTTCAGGATTGCTGTTTAGGGCACCTTCAAGGTTTTCTACAAATTCAGGAAAACCTTTAAAGCCTAGTGACACAAAATAAGGAGAAGCTGTTGGTACTATTTTCAGAAATTCATGAGAGCCATTGCCGGAAGTGTATAGTGCTTTAAGGTATGAATTTACGGTGTCATTTACATTAGTATAGCCTTTGAATAGGATGCCGCTGTTATCTACATTGCCTTTGAATCCGCTGTATCTGAGCGATTGCTTGAGCATATTCATGCCTGCATTTTCTAGTGCAAATTGGCCTAAATAATTCATAAAGCTGCGGTAATTAATATATACCCTGATCATGCCGCCATAACCTACTTCGTTAGTCACTTCACTCAGATATATATCTTCCGATTGAGGCTCTACATATTGGTTGATAATTTGCTCAATAGGGTTAGAATTCAAACTCATTACCAATAGGTTTTCAAGAAAACAGATATGAATAGTTTGCTTGTAATCGCGATCATAAATTTGAGTAACGTCAGTGCCTTTATATTTTCTATAAGTTACTTTGTAGTTATCATCTAATATTTGTTGGAGGTAAAACTGTACACTTTTTAGGCGAGATACCCGTGAGAGATCCATGACATAGGCGTAGTCATACGTGTTCTGAACCGGAAGAGCCGCAATAAGAAGTTCTTTATTGCCCACATAATCCAGCCAGTCATTTTCTTGTACTAATGAATCGATATAGTTGGCATAATCAGTAATCAAGGCGAATTCAGGGTTAGTTTTGAGGTGAGACCACACCTGGCTGTTGCTAATGTCATTCCAGCTATTTACTGGCTGATCACTAGCCATGACGAAAGCTGCGTTTGAAGGAATAACATTCATTGCTTTCAGCCTATAAACGGGAGACCAATAAAGATAATAGAATAGAGAACCTGCTACTAAGAGTAGAATAATTGCAATGATTATTTTTTTCATACTGCCAATATGGAAAATCTAAATAAATTAGACCTACTAACGATCAATAAATTCAGTTATTACAAAAAAAGCCCGAAGTAAATCCAGGCTTTTTTAACGTTTCTCTTGCACTTTAATGTGTTCTAATCATTTTTGATGGGATTTCCAGATTTGTCAAACCTCATTGGCTCTCTTCCTGTTACATCTACATCGTAGTAGGTGGAATTGTCAGCGGTTTCTATTTTATTGACACTTTTTATGCTCGAGGTTTTATAATCAGATAGATTATTTTTTAATGCGGGGGGCATGTTATCCATGGTAACAGTTTCTGAGGTTTGAACCCACTGCCCATTATTGTCAAACTGGGTGGTGAGGTCTCTGCCTTCATAATCAAACGTTCCTTGATAGTAGCCATCAGCGGTGGATTTCCATTTGATATTGTCATAATCAACACCTTTATACTTGGCATTTATAGATGACTTCATTCTGTTGTTTTGCGTTTCTTCAATGGGTGTAGCTTGAGCCCATGCTGTTGAAATTAATCCTAGGTTAAGTAGGAGGCTTAATAATAGTGTGTGAGATTTCATAAGTTAGTGGTGGTTAGTTTAACATAACTTATAGCTCACAAAAATGATGTAAATTATTAGTATGCGTTTATTAAGCACATACCAGTGCTATTTATTGATCATATGTGGTGTTTTGTGCAAGGCATGAGGAATATTATCAACTATTGATCATACTTTCCGTTCAGCCAAGCCCAAAATCTTTTTAGAGGATTAGGATGTCTTTCCACGCTTTTCTTTTTTTTGTGAGTCTGCTCTGCAGTTTTGGTTGTTTTCTTTTTAGATGAAGATTGCGCTTGTTTGACTTTGATATTTTCTTCGTAATACTTTTTCTTCTTTTCTTTAAGCTTCTTTTCTTTAACCCTTTTCTTTTTTAGTTCTTCTCGTTCCTGGCGTTTTTGCTTTTGCTCGTAACTTTCGGGTTGTTTTCGCCTTTTCCCTTTTCTGTTGTAGTCTTTATACGGTTTTCTGTTAGACCTTTCTCTTTCCTGATTTACTTTTTTCTCGCTTGGGGTTTCTTCTTTTTTTGGTTTAGGCTCAGGCAAGTCTATTTTTCCTAAAACTTTAATACCCTCTAGTTTTACTTTTTTGGCTCTGATTATGGTTACACCAGGCTTTTCTGCTTCGGTTTCAGGATCATCAACAGTGTTTATAGGTGGGGTGGGAGTAGTGTGCTGAGTGACAACAGGCTCTTGAATAGTTTCAGTCTCATGTGAGTTGTCTTCCGGAATAGAAGCTTCATGCAAAGTTTCTTCATAACTGTTGGCTTCAGTTTCCGCAAGTAATTCTTCTTCTTTTTCTGCAGCAGGGGTTAGACTCTCTTCCGCAGCAGGAGTCCAATGCTCATATATCAGTGGCAGGTATTCTTCTGGCATTTTAGAATTACCATGAAGTTCAATTTGTATGTTATGTGTGATAAGAAAATCTACAATTTCCTGCTGTGATGTTCCCAGCTGGCGCGCGAGCTGCATCAATCTCATTCGAATTCAATTTTTAGGGCAAAAATATCATGTTTAATAATGCAATACTATTCATTGTTAATTAAAATTTTCATTAAAAAAGTCAATTATTAGATAAAAGCGAGGCCTTCAATTACATTTTAACTATTATTAGAATTTATAGTTAAAATTTTAATAATACAATTTGTAGTTAAGGCATGAAAAAAGCTCCGTAAAATGAAATTTCACGGAGCTAGTTTGCTTGTTTCAGTTATTATTGTTTCATCAATAGTTTCTGGTATATAACTTCACATCTTTAATAATGCTTTTTCCGAAAGCATAAGATAATCCCTTGTTAATAAAAGAACGCGAAGGATCTTTTGCGAAAAATGATGCAGCGTTTGGTACTTGTAACCCCCAAGAGCCCGAAGGCTGAAGGCTTCCAGGAAGAATTAATGCTACATGACCAAGGCCTTCGTTATTAATGTAAACGGCCACCACTGCTTTTTTATCATTAGCTTTTTGCTGCGCTTTCTGAAGAGCGTCTTGGCTATAAGCAGGCCCTAGCTCACTCCATGCATTATTATTACTTAAATATTCATGAATTTCAGCTACGGGCATGTATGTGCTATTCGCTTTGCTGTAAAAATCATTCACCTTATATACGGTAGCTAATGACTTCCCTATATATTGGTAACAATCCTCGCTTTCATTTTCACAATCATGAAAGGCGGAAAGAGCCTCTTCAAGATCAGTGTTCCAGTTGGTGTTAATTTGCTGAGAAAAAGCCACCGACGACAATAAGACAAACAACAGAATAAATAAAAAATCACCTTTCATATTCACAGATATCATATGTTAAACACATAATTAAGTTACAAAAATATTATTTGTATTCTAAACTCTTTTTTCAATACACTGACACAGTACCTTATAGTTAGTCTGCAAAATATCGAGGCAAGAGACTTCTGGTAATAAGATCTGTTAACTTAAAATTATTTCGATCATATATCCATAAATGATATGGGTGGTAACTTTTAGGAAACAGAATTTGTGAAAGTATTGTCTGTATGTTTTAATAATTATATGTTTTATTAGTAATGGAATGTATTGAGGTCGTATTGATTTGATGTTTTTTTCATTTTTTGTGTGAGGAGTTTTATAATAAACTTGGGATAGGATAATTTGCTTTGCTTTAAGGTTACAAAAGCTTCTTTTTTGAAATTCATTTAAGATTAAATAATAGATGTTAGAGTAATTTCTTTTCAAAATGCGAATCAGCATCCTGAGTTTTTTTGTTTTGTGCATCCATATTTCATCTGCTTATGCTAGTAAGGAGAAGTGTAAGATACAGTATTTAGAAGGTGAATGGTACGGTGAGTTTAGTAATTACTCAGGGCCTTCTTTACTTATGAAAATGAGTATAACAGAAACGAAAGGTTGTGAAGTGAAGGGGGAATTTTTATGGTCGGATTATTATAATACTAAAACGGAATTCTCGGGCTCATTAGAGGGGGAGTATTTGATTATTAGAGAAGATAGGCTAGTGCAGGGTCGTTATCTAAAGGTATCTGCTAATTTGTATAAGTTCAAAATACAACCCAGTGACACTATTGTAGGTACTTCATATTTTGAAAATGAGGAAGTGGCTTCTTTTAAAATCATGAAATCCACCACACTTAATGCAGGTCAGCTGTCTTCATTTGAGCATAGGTGTGATGAGAATAGTAAAAAATATGGAATAGCCTCTATAGGAAAAGAATCTCACATTTTTTTAGATGAAATTGTTGAAAAACAGCGAAGTTTTATGAAATCTACTGTCGCAAGTCTTTCTACAAAATATACAGGTACCATTAGCTATGGGCAAGTAGAGCTACCTATGGTCTCTTATTTTAAGCCTGGAGGTTATACTTATATGGAAATATCTTTCCAGAATTTAAAGCTAATACAGGCTCAGAACCCTGAATATGCCTGGTCTTCTGACCCCAATAAAAAGGAAATAGAGAAGTATCCTATTGATTCGTTAGTGATGATAGATGCTAGTAATCAGCAGGGATTAACACAAAATAGCTTTTTGAGTAGTATTGATAATGGCTATGCAGCAGCTGAACTGAAATATGCTAATTTGGATGGTAGAAATGCTCATAGGGTAAAGCTGGTTAGTCCTGATGGGAAGGATGTCCAGGTTTTCTATTTTGATACAGATTCCTTTTATCTTGTGAGGGAAGAAATAGGCCTTGGACTATCTGTTTTTAAGGAATATAAAGAAGTTGGAGGAGTAGTAATGTGCACGCACAGTGTAGATTATAAGGTAGGAGATGATGCCCGAATATTGGTTTTAGAAACCATGGAAACAGGACTTGACATTGAAAATGAGTTGTTTTTTATTCCCAAGAATTATGAAGGTAAGATTGTAGATGGAGAGAAGGAGTTAACACCTACTAATTTAGCTAATCAGGAGTTTCAATCAGGTAATTACGAAAGGGCAATTGAGCTATATACAAAAGCCATAGCGCTTAATTCTTATGATGACTTTCTGTACTATCAGCGAGGAGTGTCTCGCTATAATCTGGGTAAGTATTATCCAGCTATTGGAGACTTAGAGCGAGCTATAGAGCTGAACCCACACAAGGCGGAGTATTTTAACTACCGAGGCCTGTGTAAATATGCTTTAAGGGATTATAATCAGGCTAATGATGATTTTAAATATGCCCTTGCGATAGACAGTACCTATGCTCAGGCTTACTACAATAGGGCATATACGCAGTTTTCGCTAAGGCAGAGCGATAGCGCTTTGTTTAACTTAAATAAAGCAATTGAGTATAACCCCAATAACCCTAATTACTATCATGATAGGGCTGTTTTATTCTTACAGCAAAATGAAACTTATGAGGCTGTTAGAGATTATAAAGCGGCTATGAGCTTGGGGTATAAAGATCATGGTTCTTTAAAGAATAAGCTAGGCGTAGCATATTTTCAAATGGATGATTATGATTCGGCAGCACTTTATTTTGAAGGGGCCATTGAAGACGATCCTCAGAATTTTCAATATCATAAAAACTTTGCGAATTCATTTTTTTATAAAGGTGAATATGACCGTAGTTTAAAAGAGTTTAAGATAGCCAAAAAGCTAAATGATGAGGATGATGAGTTGATTAATAACATGGGGTTGTGCTATTATTATACGGAAGATTATAACCAGGCCATTGACTGTTATAATAGGGCCATTGAAATCAATAAAATGAATCCGAGCTATTATTCTAACCTGGCCTTTGCTTACTCGGGCTTGTATAAATACCAAGAGGCTATTGGTAGCCTTACCTCTAGTTTGGAATATTATGCCAAAGCCCCGATGGTTTATATGGAACGAGGTAAGCTTTATAAGCTTCAAAATGATCGTTTTGCCGCGTGCAAAGATTTTAAAAAGGCGGTTGATTTAGGCTTAGATGAAGCTCAGGAGCTGCTAGATCAAAACTGCGATTTTTAAGTCAATTCTTTTACGATAACTGGTTTATTTACATCTCTTTAGGAATAATAACATTTTTTAACGCTACTTATTTTTGCTTCCCTCACTGAAGCCTTAACATTACACCATGCTTAGTGGAGCTGAAGGATAGGCTTCTCAAAGCGCGTTAGTTGTAAAGATATGTTTTAGTTTGATCTTGTTGTGTGAGTGCAACAGTTGTTAAATTGGTTTTGAATTGCAAAGCAAATCAGTTCACTTTCTTTATTTTAAATAGGAACGAAGGAATGTTTAGTTTGAAGTAATGATCAGTGACGCAAAAGGAATAAAGAAGGTGGCTGAGTGCTTTGCTCTTTCATGGTATCATCAAGAGTGATGTTCCCTTTTCTGTTCTTCAGGAGAAAAGTATACTCATTTAAAGAAATTGAATAAACTCCACATAAGATTATGATAACTAATCATATTTAAAAATAACAGTGTTGTAGCTGTTACGCTTTATTCCCAATACAACTCGTATTTCTTAGTTGTAGTACAGATGGAACATATACCTTATCGTTTGTAATAGTTTGGTGATATACATTGGTAATCACTAATCTTTACATTCTCCTCCCACATTTATTTTGGCTATTGCTACTTATTCTTAAACTGTAACAAATACAAGGTTAATACTACTTATGGTGTAGTTTGTATAAGTAGTAGTATTAAAGACGTATAGAATAATGCCTAGTTTAGTAGCTACCAGACGTTATTAGTCTAAGTTTTCAAAATTCATGTACTCAGAAATAATATGTCTGGACAGTGGCTTTTCGATATATGCAATTACGTCCGAAAATTTGCCAGCTCTGTCTCTTTCCTTTTTTCTGATAGAGGTGGTGAACATCATTATTTTGGTTGTTCCCTTAAATATGCTACTATCATACCAGCTAAGAAATTCAAAGCCATTCATGAGAGGCATATTAATGTCCAGTAATACATACTTAGGCATTTTATTGGTGTTTTTTTTAAGATAATCAATAGCTTCCATGCCATTGGCTACAGAAGTGATTTTTATATCTTTTAGATGCGCCTTAATGGCTTGACTTGCCACATAGTTACTGGTATCGTCGTCGTCAATAATTAATATATTGTTATAGTCCATCATAATCTCCCTCTTGTTTACCAATACTTATATCTGAATACAATAAAGCAATATTTTTTAAAAGATACTATACCTTTAAATACGTAATTTTATTTTTATAATCCATAATTGTAAATAGTGTTTTGTTTATTTTTTATTTAAATATATTTTAAAGTCTGTTCCTTTTCCCTCCTCGCTAGTGGCTTCTATTCTACCGCCATATTTTTCTATGATTGATTTTGTAATGTGGAGTCCTATTCCTTTACCTTCTACATCTAAATGGAAGCGCTGAAAAAGTCCAAATAGCTTTTTTCCATAGTGATTAAGGTCTAATCCACGGCCATTATCACTTACCGTAATACAGCAAAAACCATCTTCCGTGTTACTGCTGACTTCTATCGCTGGATTGACGCCGGATTTACTGTATTTAATAGCATTTGTAAGTAGGTTCTGTAGTATATTGTGCAAATGGACGGAAGGGAAATTCACCTTTGTACAAGCGCTGGTGTTAACCTTTACTTGAGCATGATTGGCTTTAATATCTTCTTCTATATCCTGAAGAACTTCTTTTAGCATATCTTCCAGTACTATTTCTTCTTTCGGTAGGTTGAGATTTTTCTTAACGGCTATTACTTCATTGAGGGTAGAGATGGTTTTTTTCATTCTGGCTACTGCATTTTTTAGTTTCATAAAAACATCAACGCCGTTTTTGGTAACACACTCTTCTTCCTCTAAAATGTTTATTAGAGAATCCAGGTTAGTAATAGGAGCCTTAAGGTCATGAGATGCCAGGTATGCAAACTGCTCAAGTTCTATATTACTTCTTTCAAGCTCCTGAGCTTTATGTGTAAGTTGATTTTCTATTTTTTTAAGCTCATTTACATCTACAAAAGTAAATACCACTCCCTTGATCTCTTTTTTAGAAGTAACATATGGAATGGCTTGCATAAGGTACACTTCACCGTTTTTGGTTACCACTTCCTCCTCTTTGGCGGTGAAGTTATTGAGTATGTCATTAGCAGCTTCTACCAGATTAAAGCCATCAAAATCATTACTAAAGTCTCCTACAAATCTGCCTATGTCACTGTTGTTCAGTTTCACGAGCTCAGTAATGGCGTTAGTAAAACGCTTGATGTTTAGGTCATTATCTAGAAACAGAGTAGCAATTTGTGTGCTCTGTAAGAAGTTTTTCAAGTCATCGTTGAGTTCGGTCATTTCAATAAGTTTGTTTTCAAACTCATTATTTACAGTATAAAGCTCTTCGTTTACACTTTGCAACTCTTCATTACTACTCTGCAGCTCCTCATTGGCAGCCATCAGCTCCTCATTGGTAGCTTGTAGTTCTTCATTTGAGGTTTCAAGCTCTTCTATGGTTGATTGTAAATACTCTTTAGTTTCTTTAAGCTCTTCTTCCAACCGGCGAATATGAGCATCTTTTTCTTTGGAAAGGTCTGTTTTAGCGTGCTTCCCAGTGGAAACCTGTGGAGCGGTATTTCCTTCTAATAGCTCTTGAAAGCAAATGATAATATAATTGTTTTTGCTATTAGGTTCAACATAGGGTTTGGCTATTATTTTAATAGCTCTTTTTTCATCACCTACATTGAACTCTATAATAGGAGAGGTGAATTTTTTCTTATGTGATTTTACCTTAGAAATGGCGTTACTTGTGCTGACATAAATTTGTTCGTCTACCATTTTAAGAACATTGAGGGTAAGCTGCTTTTTAGGTAACTTTATATAGCGGTCTATTTCTCCGGCTACGTGCACTACATCCAGATTTTCATTGATAAAAACAGTAGGAGGGACCATATCTTCCAGTAGCGCATCCTTAAAGTTAGATACTATCTTGCTTTCATTGAAGGTTCGAGGTAGAGGGCTTTTCGAAGGCTCTAAGTTAGGTTTTTTGCTTTTTTCAAACGGATTAAGCCGATGTACGTCAATAATACGCGTGGTCATACAGTTTTTGTAGATTTTGTATTTCTTGCTTACCTCTTCAAAGGCATTAGACAACATGCCGGGGGTTTCGCTGCTGCCAAGAAATAGATAACTATTGGCATTGAGCGAAAAGTGAATATAGGTGAGGATTTTCTCCTGCAATGGAGGCTCTATGTATATGAGCAGATTTCTGCAGCATGCCAGATCAATATTGTTAAAAGGAGGGTCTTTAGATATATCATGACGTGCAAATATTACCATTTGTCTCAGCTCCTTTTTTACATGGTAGGTATCATTTACCTTGGTGAAATATTTTAAAAGAAGGTTTTTTGGTATTTCTTCAATAACAGTTTCTGGGTATACTCCTTTACTGGCTTTATCTATGGCTCTCTGGTCTATGTCAGTAGCGAAGATCTTGATGGCGGGCGTTTTGAGTTGCTTATGAAACTGTTCTTTTATTAGCATGGCTAAAGAATACACCTCTTGCCCGGTAGAGCAGCCTACTACCCAAATTCTTATGTCTTTGTCGTTGACATCTTTTACTAAATTATAGAGTACATTTTTATCTAATTCTTCAAAGGCTTTGTTGTCTCTAAAAAAGCCTGTAACGCCAATCAGGATGTCATTTCCCAGTAAGTCAATTTCTTCGGGATAATCATTTAGGTATTTAAGATATAATTCTTTGCTGAGGATATTTCTTATGCTCATCCGGCGCTCAATACGCCTGATGACAGTAGCTTTTTTATAAAGCCTGAAATCAAGTCTGGTTTTCTGATGGAGCAAGGTGAGAATTTGATTAAGAATATCTCCCTTTTCACTTTCATGATCAGCACTTAGGTACTTTAGCTCTTGTATATATGGATGTTTTACATATTTAATGATTGCATCTGGCATTCTGCTTGGTTCCATGATGAAATCTACTAACCCAGTAGCTATTGCGCTTTTGGGCATATTATCAAAGGCAGCAGTGTTGGGGTCTTGGACCATGACCATACCACCATTTTCTTTTACTGACTCAATGCCCAGGGTGCCATCACTTCCTGTACCGGATAGAATGACTCCTATAGCCCTTTCTTTTTGATCTTCTGCCAAAGATTTAAGAAAGTTATTGATGGGCAGGTTAAGTGATTTAGGGTTGCCTCGGGCTTCCAGATAAAGCCTGCCGTTATTGATAAAGATATTATTATCAGGTGGTAGGGTGTAGATGCAGTTTTTCTCCACAGCCATATCATTAGTAACCTTGGCTATTTTTATTTTTGTGTGTTTAGCCAATAATTCGGGCATCATAGACTTGTAATCGGGAGAGAGGTGCTGTACCAATACAAAGCTAAGCCCTGGGTTATGAGGTACTTTGTCAAAAAAAGCATTGATGGCCTCTAAACCTCCCGCAGAAGCACCTATACATACTATGTTCAACGTGGCGTTTTTTTTAAGAGTGCTCTTTTTCGTTTCTATCTGGCCGTGGTTATTTTCTGTTTTATGTGAAGTCTGATTACTTTCGTTACTTGTGTGTGGCATGTTTTTTTAATTTAAGCCTAATGAATTATCATCTTCTTTAATGAAATCCTCCCGTAATTGACGTAGGTCTGAAAGTGCGGTATTCAGGTCATTTGAAATATCTTGAGGCGGATTTTGGGCTTGCATAAACTCTTCTATTCTGTTTAGTGCCTCTATGTTTTTTTCAATACGTAGATGTATTCTCTTGCTTACCCATTCCAGTCTTTTGCTGTACCACCTGCCTTTCTTATGTAAGACATCCATTAGTACATCAGGTAGTTTGTGTAAGTTTGATTTTAATACTAATCCGGAGGCTCCATTGAGGATGGTTTCGGCAGCTATTTCTTCACCAATAGTGCCAGTTACAAATATGAATGGTATGTCAGGATATTCCTCAGAGGAGATACTGAGTGCTTCTATTCCCGTTATTTCTGGCAGGCTATAGTCGGCCAATATAATATCAGGACTAAAATTAATTAGGTTATGTTTAAAGTCTGCCCTGGTCATAGTAACTATGGCCTCGATAATTAAACCTGTTTTTTCCAGTTCATCAAGCATGAGTTCAGCATCTTCGGGAGAATCTTCCAATACCAACACCCTCATATTTTTAAATTTTTCAAATGCGTTCAGTTTCATGTATTTAACTTTTTTTTGGTTTATTCAGGAGCAGCCAGTAAAGGCCAAGTTGCTTAATCGTTTCTGTGAATTTTGCGAAGTTTACAGGCTTTACTATATAGCTGTTAGCCCCCAGTTCGTATGCCTTGCGTATGTCTGAGTCTTCGTTAGACGAGGTGAGGATAACTATTGGTATATCCTTGAAAAGGACTGACTTTTTAAGCTCTGTAAGCACTTCTAATCCATCAACTTTAGGCAGTTTAAGGTCTAGTATTATAAGTTTTGGTAATGCGCTTAGTTCTTTAAAACGCTCACCAAAAAAGAAATCCAGGGCTTCTTGTCCATCTTCCAGTAGGTGGATTCTATTGGCCATCCGGTGCTCTTGAAAAGAGTCAATAGCCAGCTCAGCGTCGGCCATATTATCTTCGATGTAAATAACTTCGATATATTCCTGCGCTATCACTTTAGATTGGTTTTTATGGTAAAATAAAATATGGCTCCTTTGTCAGGTTCACTTTCACCCCAGATTTCTCCCCTATGCTTATGGATGATAAGCTGGCAAATTGCCAAGCCTACGCCTGTTCCTTCAAAATCTTTTTCACTGTGGAGTCTTTGAAAAACCCCGAATAGCTTGTTTTTGTGTCTCATGTCAAAGCCTACTCCATTATCCTTTATATAGAATGTGCGTTCATTATTGACATTGGTATGTCCTACTTCAATCAAAGATTCTTGTCTTGGTCTACTATACTTAATAGCGTTGGACATCAAGTTAGTTATTGCTTGCTGCAGCATTACCGAGTCCCCAACTACATCATCTGGCAGAGGTTTTAAAGTGAATTTTATTTGTCGGTTTTCAGGTTCTAAAGACTTATGTGTGTCATAAGCCATTTTAAATAGCTGGGTTAAATTGACTTTGGATAGAGATAAATTTTCTCTGGATATTCTGGAAAAGGCTAATATATCGTCTATTAGCCTATCCATTTGTACTGTATTTTTAACAATGATATCGAGCAATCGCTTTCCTTCTGTGTTGAGTTGGTGTCCTTGTTTTTTTAGTAGCTTGTTGCTAAAACCAGTTATAGCCCTCAGAGGAGCACGCAAATCATGAGATACAGAATAGCTGAAAGCCTCTAGTTCTTTATTGGTTTTTATCAGCTCAGCATTGAGTTTGTTTATCCTTTGCTCGTTTATCTTTTGCTCTGTTATGTCTTGCTTAAGACCGATGGCTTTTAGAGGCCTGTTCTTGTCATAGGTGAAATAGCAGTTGTTTCGAACGTATTGGACCTCTCCCGATTGTGCATTATTAACTCTATAATCAGCCTGAAAGAATTGATGGTGAAGAATGGAATCGTGAAATTTTTTATTTACAGCTAAGTAATCTTCAGCATATACATGCCCAGACATTCCTGCTATAGATGATTGATTACTGTTCAATCCGAATAGGCTAATGTAGTTATCAGATAAAGTGGCATTTTCAGAGTCTAGATCAATTTCATAGTATCCCATTTTTCCTAGTTTCTGAGATATTTCCATGTTTTTGAAATATTCCTGCCTTTCATTTTCTTTTTTAATTCTTTCAGTAATATCACGAATAGAAGCGGCTATTTGAATTTCGTTTTCTTCTGTATAGATAGGAGATAATGATACTTCTACCGGAAACTCTTTTTGCTCCTTAGTGATGCCCAATAAAGTAAGGTTATTATCCATCATCCGAGCTTTGGGGTGTTTTAAATATTCAGCGAGGTGTTGCATATGGATTTTTTGATACCTTTCAGGGATAAGCATTTCTATTGGTTCTCCTATAAACTGCTCTTGAGTATAACCAAACATTTTGGAAGCCAGGTGATTGCAATAGGTGATTTTCCCATTTTGGTTTACTATTACCATAGCATCAGGAGTGCTGTGAAGCAGATTCTTAAATTTTTTTTCAGAAGCGATTAATTTTTCTTCGGTCTTTTTTCTTTCTGTGAGATCTTGAGTTACTTCTACAAAACCTATGGGTGCTTGTTCGGTATCGTAAAGTGGAGATATGACAGTGTTAACCCAATAATTGGAGCCATCTTTTCTTACTCTCCATCCAACATCAGTTACTTTTCCATTAGCCAATGCAGATTTTAGTAGCTCTCGAGGTTTGCCATTATAGTGCTTTGGATATAGGAGAGAAAAAGGCTTCTGTAAAATGTCATTAGCATCGTAGCCTGTTATGCGCGTGGCTCCTTTATTCCATAGGTCTACTTTCCCCGCGAGGTCCAACCTGATGATGGAGTAATCTGATATTTCATTTACTACCTGTTTATAGCGCTCTTCTGATTCTTTAAGAGCAATTACTAGTTGGTTTTTCTCTTCATCTTTTTGTGTAATGATGTAACCAGTATATATCACCAGTAGTGAGGTAATCAAGCTGAGAAGCGCTAAACTGAGTATAACCCTTAGTTCAGTATTAACATTATCATAATGAAGGAAGCTATAACCAATGTACCAGCTAAATAAGAGTGGGAGCAATAACACCGCAGGAAGCACAATGCGCATGATTTTACCACCTAGGGTAGGGCCTAATAATAAACCAGGGAGGCCAATTTTGGGGTCTGCATTAAAAATACCTATGAATATTATTATCATGCATATGGAGGTAATAGGAGACATCCCTACCCCTAAGCTTGGCATGCTGGTATAAAAAGGGCTAAAAAAGGATAGGTGTCCGTAAATAGCTGCCCAGGGGATGCTAATTCCTATAAAACATAGGATATGGGCATAAGAGTACTGTTTATTTTTTTTATAAGAAGTAAGTAATAAGGCTAACCCTGCTATGATTACGGTTATTAATGTTCTCGGCGAAGGTCTTTGACTCAGTTCAGTTTTAAAATCATGACTTGTAGTGAATATGTTTTCGATCTTGGGTAGCTGTATTTTATATTCCAGCAGAATCCATATGGCTACTATAATAGTAGTATAGCTTAGAAAAAGTGAAAGTTTATCAGCCACACCGCCATTCTTTCTTATAAGTATTATACCCAATGACACAAGCATGCAAGTAGTAGTAAGCGTAGTGGCTGGAAGGTTGTCTTTTATGCTTACAAAAAATGTGATTTGTAGCCACCATCCTAGTGATACAAAGCTGCAGAGTATTAATACCAGCCAACCGGAAAAAGATACGGTTTTAAATTTCATAGGCTTAGGGTAATCAACCGATTTACTAACAAGTTAATTAAAATAAAATAAACATAATATGATAATTACTTTTATAAAAGAGCTATAATTTAATATATATTTGATTAGTGTGGATTTTGCTAATATTATTTTATAATTTATAATAAGATCTACTTAGGGATTATTAGGTAGTTATATATATATCCATGTTAACAAAATTGATAATCAATAGCATATGGTAGTGGATACCCTATATATTACTGATGAAATGGAACGTGTAAAGCTGATAGCAGATCACACTACCAATTTTATTGTTTTTACAGATGCTGATGGCCTTATCACATGGGTAAATAAAACTTTTGAAAAAGTTACTGAATATTCGTTGGATGAAGTGGTGGGACGCAAGCCTGGTGATGTTTTGCAAGGGCCACTTACCAATGTAGACACTATATCTTTTATGAGTAAAAATATAAAAGATGCAGTCCGTTTTAAGATAGATGTTATTAATTACACTAAAAGTGGTAAGGAGTATTGGGTAGAGTTAGATATTATTCCTTTGAAGGATGAGGAGAATAACCTTGTGGGGTACATGTCTATTCAAAGTGATGTATCTAACGTGAAGATGGTTATAGCAGAGATGCTAAACGCTAAGGCTATTTTAAGAACGGTGCTAGATACTGTTCCTTTTCATGTTTCTGTAAAAGATGCTCAAGGTAGGTTTATGTTCTATAATCAGGCATTTCTTAATGATTTTATGCAGGGAAATGTAGAGAATGAGGCTTTGGTGCCAAGAAAGTTGAGCCCTATAGAGCATAAAATTTTAACCACCAATAAGAAAGTAGTTCTTGAGCAGAATCTGGTTATAAGAGGAGAGGTGAGAACGTTTCTTACCTTAAAGTTTCCGGTAGAAAATTCTGTAGGGCAGGTAGCTATGGTAGGAAGGGTATCTATCGACTTTACAGAATTAAAACAGACCAAGGAAACGCTAAGAGAGCAAGAGCAGCTTTATTTCTCAACTGTAAAATCTATTCATGATGGATTAGTTACCATAGACAAAGATTTTAAAATATCATACATGAACCCCAGTGCGGAGCGCATGATGGGGTATAAGCTCAAGGAGGTAAAAGGTACGTTTTTTTATAAAGTACTTCACTTTTCATTTACAGCAGAAGATGAAGAAATCATAAATCCATTACAATGCGTCTTAGGCTCAGGTGCTGATTTGCTGAAAAATGAAATGTTTGTTCATTCAAAGTGCGGCAAGAAGATACCGGTAGAAAGCAGCCTCACTGAAATGCAGGATTCTAATGAGAATTATGCCGGAATAGTGGTCTTTTTTAAAGATATATCAGACAGAGTAGCGAGAACAAGGCTGGAAGAAAATATGGAGGTGAGAAGAATGGCCGCCATGATAGAAGGGCAGGAAGGGGAAAGGAGCCGTATAGCCAAAGAGCTGCACGATGGCTTGGGACAAATGCTTAATTTAATAAAGATGAAGCTTTATTTAAATGCAAAGCAATTTGATGATGAGCTGATTCATTTGATAGATGATACCATTCAGGAGGCAACCAGAATGTCGGAGAACTTAGTGCCAGCTAAGCTCAGAGATTTTGACCTTGCCACGGCGCTTAATGCCTTGATAAAGCAACTCAATACTATCTATGATCCTAAAATTTCCTTTTACTCTTCTGTAAGTAATGAAATAGTAGCTAACAAAAAAATTAACCTTTATAGAATAGCTCAGGAGGCTATTAATAATGCGCTCAAGCACTCGGGTGCAACACAGATATCGGTTTCTCTAATAGAAGATGACAATATCATAAGGTTGTCTATAGAAGACAATGGTAGAGGAATTGAGAATAATAATATGGAAGAAGAAGATTTAAAAACAAAAACTTTTCATCATGGCCTTGCTAACATGAAGGAAAGAACTAAAATAATGAATGGTTTTCTAATAATTGAATCTAACAAGGGATTGGGCACTTTGGTGATCTCAGAAATCCCTAAATAAATTAATATGCAAAAATATAAAGTTCTCGTAGCAGATGATCATGACCTGTTCAGAGAAGGCATTAAAACCCTTCTTAAAAAAATGAATAATGTGATACTAGCCGGGGAGGTGAAAAGAGGTAAGCACGTAGTAGAGCTTTATAAAGAGGTGAAGCCAGATGCTGTGATTATGGATATTTCAATGCCTGATATTAATGGCATTGAAGCTACAAAGGAAATTTTAAGAATCGATCCTCAAGCAAAGATCATAATCCTGTCTATGCACGATGATGAAGAGTATATAGGTAGATGTTTGGACGCCGGAGTGAAAGGGTATGTTATAAAAAGTGAAAGTGGAATGGAACTTAGGCATACTATCGAGCTGGTATTGCAGGGGAATAGCTACTTCAGTCATTTTGCTCAGGATATTGTGCTTAGTCGTTTAAAGCAATACCGATCGCATAAACATACGCCAATAGAACAGCCCCATATAACCAAAAGGGAGCTGCAAATTCTTACCCTTATTTCTCAGGGATTAACCAGTAATGCTATTGCAGAAAAGCTATTCATCAGCATTAGAACGGTTGAAACGCATAGAACTAATATTATGAGAAAGTTAGGAGTGAAGAATGTGGTGGAGCTCATTAATAAAGCGGCAGAATTAGATCTTGTGTAAGTAGTTACTCGTAGTGTTTATTGATTTATATTACGTATACTAATATACAATTAATTTGCGATTGAAGATGGCTTGCTATGAGATTACCTTTATACATGACATTAATAAAGCCTTCTTATATGGAACTTTCACCCAATAGTGATTTTAAGAGTAGCACGCTTAGCGGGGTGTTTGATCATTTGTTAAAGGGTAAACAGGGAGTAGCTATTATAAATAGCGAAAAGAGAATAGTTCAAAGCAATGATTTATTTGAGGAAATTTTTGGAGAGGTTGGATGCTTGGATGAAATTCTAAATTACCCAGGACAAATCGATCAAGAAGAAGAGGTATACAGTTTTCTGAATTCCTGTGAGCATAACCGTTCCCATAGTTTTAACATATTTACTAAAAGTGAATATGTAAATCTTAGCTTGCGCTGCTTTAGGAATGAAGGGATAAAATACTTCATTGCAAAAGTAGACCAAGTGTCGGAAAATCACCCTATATCTAGCCTGGTAAAGGAGTCATTAGCATTTTCTAAGTTGATAGCTAGTAGTACTTTTGAGCTAATCTTTCGGTGTACCGAAGATGGAAAGCTCATATATTTTAATAGGCTATTTGCTAAGACACTAGACTATCCATCTCTATTAGCAGCCCGAAAGAAAGGAATTAATGAAATTCTAAGTGGAGATTTTCATCGTATTAAGGAAGAACTTAATTCTTCTGAGACAAATATGATTACGGAGCAAGTCTGGCTTAGGAAAAACAATGGAGGACTTATTAGAGGTTTGGCCAATATTAGCGTGCATAGAAATAGAAATGCTGAATATATTTATAACTGGGTAGTGCTAGACCTTACACAATATACGGAGTATGAAAAGTACTTAAAAACCACAAACACACAATTGAAGAGGGTAAGCTTTCAGTTAGAACAGTTTTTATACAGTACTTCACATGATTTGCGTTCACCACTTACCTCTATTATGGGTTTGGTTAACCTAATTAAAGGAGAGGTTCAAAATGATACAGTAGAAAAGTATGTTAACCTTATAGAACAAACTGCCTTTGGTCTTGATACTGTTATTAAAAATATTGCTTATCTCACCAGAATAAACTACTACGAGTCTAACTACGAAAGGATAGACATGCAAAGGCTTATATGGAATATAATTAGTGAATATACCCGTGATCCTGAAAGCAAATCTATACAATGGAAAGTGGATGTGGATGAAAGCTTTTACTTCTATTCTGACGAAGAAAAAATAGAAATTATACTAGATCAGCTCATTAAAAATGCCATTGCATTTAGAGATCCTGCCAAAGCGCAGTCTACGGTAGAGGTAACAGTGATGGAGCAAAATGATAATGTAGTAATTACAGTATTTGATAATGGTGTGGGGATTGAAGATAAACACATTAATCAGGTATGCAATTTATTTTATAAAGCGTCTTCTCTATCTGCTGGTTCAGGCTTGGGATTATTTATAGTTAAAGAGGCTTTAGATAACCTTGATGGCAAATTAAATATAGGCTCACAAGTAGAGGTAGGGTCATGGATTACCATGGAAATACCTAATCAAAAGCGCAAATATCTGGTTTCAGAATCTCGGAAAAGCAATAATAAAGTACGGTAATATAAAAAAAAATGGATTTTCTGAAATGGGACTCCGTTTTATTTATTTTCGTCAAAATTCTTTATTCGATAATCGACGATACTCATTTTTGGGTTTTCATAAACTATTTTCCTATTCAGTAGCATTCCATTACGAGTTTATTCTCATCACTAAGTATATATGCGTAGTGATAAAATACGTGCAATTTCTCATTGAAAAAATTTAATTTGATTTTTAGTTTTACTTAAGATCAAAGCAAAGATGACACCCACATGTATAATTGCTTATGATCATTTTAGAAGAGAAGTTTGATAAAAGTAGAGCTTGTATATAGATACATTAAAAGATACCCATGGTTGAAGAAGAATAGTAGTTTAAGTTAGATGACTGATTTTTTGCTGGAGAGTAGGATCCCGGGCCATTATGGTCGCGGGATTTTTGTTGTTAGCGTCCGATATCGGAGGGTTGGGTGTTCGAGAAAGGGCACGTTTGATTCATTTACTTTGATAAAATGTGTTAAATGTACAGTTTTGAGAGGTGGCATCTGCTTTGTAAGGGCACAAGGTAACCAAACTAAACTCTATGATACGAAATTATTTTATCTCAGCAGTTCGTTATTTTCTTCGCCATAAGCGTTTTACGTTTCTTAATATAACAGGTTTGGCAATTGGTTTTGCCTTTAGTATACTATTGATATTGTTTGTATGGCAAGAATCTGGGTATGATCAGTTTCATGAGAAAAAGGATAGGTTGGCTCGTGTAACTATGGAATATGTCTATTCAGGAAAGCACAGCTACCATGCAGTAACAGGGTCTATAGTAGCACCTACTTTGTATCGTGAGTTTCCTGAAGTTGAGTCAGTCATCCGTTTTGATAATTCCCCCAGAACGGTCAAGTATCAGCATAAGCTTTTTAAAGAAGAAGCATTTTTACATGCAGATTCTACTTTGTTTGATATGTTTTCTTTTCATCTTCTAAAGGGAAATCCTGCAAAGGCCCTTAATGCTCCCAATAAGGTGTTGCTTACCCCAGCCATGGTGATGAAGTATTTTGGAGATGAAAATCCTATAGGGCAGTCTATCAAAGTCGATAATAGGGATTATGAAGTGACAGGTATAGTGGAAGAAGCCCCGGAAAATTCGCAAATTAAGTATGATTTTATAGGTTCATTTTCTTCCTTAAATGCTTATAAAAATGAATTGTGGTCATCAGCCAATTACATTACCTACTTATTACTGAAGAATGAGAGTGATTTTGACGGCCTGCAACAAAAGATCACAGGCTATATGGATGGCCAACGGACAGCATTGGGTTTTTCTGATGGTAACTATCTAACTTTCAATCTGGAGCAATTTTCTGATGTCCATTTGCATTCTAAATTATCCGGTTTAGAGCCCAACTTTAATATCACCTATGTTTATCTTTTTAGTGTGGTAGCTGCACTTATTCTTTTAATTGCCTGTATTAACTATATCAATTTGTCTACAGCTAGAGCAGTAGAGAGAGGCACAGAAGTAGGAGTGAGAAAGGTGATGGGGGCTAGCCGTAGTCAACTTTTAATGCAATACATCAGTGAGGCAATTATTTGCGTTTTTATTGCCGCTGTACTCGCCATAGCCATAGCCACTGCCTTACAGCCCTTTTTTAATGTGATCTTGGAGAGAAATTATTCTATATCAATTTTGTTGAGCGTAAAACCTTTTTTCATCATAGTAGCTGTCTTGCTGATCATATCTCTTATGGCAGGAATGTATCCGGCCGTGGTACTCACTCGGCTTGTGCCTTCAAAAACCTTAAAAGGAACGGTGAAGAGCTCTGCAGCAGGAATTAGGCTCAGAAATGGACTGATGGTTTTTCAGTTCATCGTATCTGCAGGATTGATTATCTGCGCATTGGTTATTTATGAGCAGTTACATTTCATTCAAAATACTGACCTGGGTTATTCCAGAGAGCATGTGATTGTATTGCCTATAAATAATGATGCGGTGAAAAAATATGATCTTATTAAATCTAATTTTGAGCAGCTATCTTCAGTAGAGAGCATTACTATGGCGTATGAAACACCTACTAAAATTGACTGGGGAGATGGTTTTACCACTAATGATGGTAGGGACGTAATGACAGCTGCTAATCCTGTGGAATATAATTATTTGAATACCTTGAAAATTCAGCTGCTGGCGGGGCGTGATTTTACGGAGCAAGATCAAAAAAGAATGGTTCTAAGTTCTACTGATTCTGTAAGTGCTCTGGAAATGCCAGTAATTATTAATAAAGAAGCTGCCAGTGCTTTAGGCTGGAGCCCTGAAGAGGCTATAGGCAAGCGTATCGATTTTAAATCTGATAACACAGTAATTATTGGAGTTATGGGAGATTTTCATTTCACTCCTTTGCATGAAAAAGTAGGTCCTTTAGTATTGTTTTTAAATGACAGTTATAATGAAATGATGCTGAGGGTTAGCGGAGATGATATGGGACAGGCCTTATCTTTAATAAGTAATAAATGGTCCGAAATATTGCCAGACCTTCCTTACAGTCCTACTTTTCTTGATGATGAATACAATGCGCTGTACGCTAATGACAGGAAGCTGGGTGAGTTGTTTTTGTTTTTCACGTCCCTAGCAGTATTTCTAGGATGTTTAGGCTTGTTGGGACTTTCAGCGCTTGCCATTAGTCATAGAATGAAGGAGATAGGGATTAGGAAAGTTTTAGGAGCCTCTTTAATGCAGATAGCAGGCTTGCTCTCTGCAGACTTTATGAAACTAATACTAGTGGCTTATGCTGTAGCCATACCATTGTCATGGTATCTGATGGATCGGTGGCTAAAAGAGTTTGCCTATCATATAGATATGCCATGGGAGGTATTCTTTTTCTCAGGCTTTGTGTTAGTGCTGGTTTCTTTAATAACTATTAGCACACAAACTATACATGCTGCATTAAAGAATCCTGCTGATGTTATTAGAAATGATTAAAAGATTTGCATTAAACACAAATACCGGGTCTCATAGCTCGGTTTTGTGTTTTACGAGCTCGCAGATAGGGTAGACATTTGCCAATGCTTAGGTGAGCTGCCCACTTCCTGCTTAAATGTGCGTATGAAGTGTGACAAGTTTTCAAAGCCACTAGCGTAGCAAACTTCTGTTATGTTTTTATTGGAGTTTTTTAGAGCAGCTTTAGCAAGCTTTATTCTTTCTTTTAAAATAAAATGATTGGGAGTTTCACCCATGGTCTCTTTGAATTTTTTAAAGAAACTCGCTCTGCTCATACATGCTTTTTTAGCTACCTGATCTAATTTTATTTTGTCTCTTAGATTCAGTTTAATGTATTCTATGGCAGCTGCCAGAGAGTTAGATGATGATAGTTGCTTATAAGAGTATTCAAATAGCATTCGAGCCTGTGTTTGCATGAGTCTTACTAGCATCTCTTGCAGTGTGAGCTCTATCATCATTTCCTTGATTTTACCTTTTTCTTTTTTAGTAATGCTCACTATTCTGTTAATGGTGTCAGCCAGTTCTTGAGTGTTAGTAAGATGAAAGGAGGAGTAATCAATTTGCCATTGTCCCCAAGTGTCAGCTTTAGGAAAATATTCACAGAGCTTGTCTAACGTCTTTTTTATCATCTCATCAGAAATGGTGAGCGCAAGGCACTGAGTGGGATTGTCTAGGCGGGCTTCCGGGAAATTAATATTCATTACCTCCCCAGGAGGCAAAATTACAGACTCACCGGGTAGGTAATCAAAGGACGGCTGGTGTGGCAGCGTCATCACTTTTTTGCCTTTGAGCATACTCGTAAGTGCAAAACTGTCGAAGGCAAGGCTTACATTTTCTGCATATTGGTGTGTTTCAAAGAAATTAAGTTCACAACGATCAAATGTATAAGCACTTTTATTTTCTATCAGAGTGGTTAGCGAGCTCTTTTTTCTGGTGGGCGATGAACTGATTGTGTACTTTTCCATAAAATCTCTTTTAAATAAAGATAACGATTTATAAAGGCTTATTTATTGTCTGAATATATTTTTAAATCGTTTTCTGATTGTTATTTCGTTTTTTATACGCTAAGCACATAGATTTAGATCATTTGCAAAGATTTTGGAGGCTGTTTTTTGCACATTAGTTGGTATAACTAAAAGACGCTACTATGGAAACATTAACAAAAGAAGAAAAGGCCGTAAAAAGGCCTGATTTTAAGCCTCACTATGATCATTTTATAGGAGGCAAGTGGGAAGCTCCCAGCAGTGGTGAATATTTTGATAATATTAGCCCTATAGACGGTAAGCCTTTTACCAGGGCCGCTAGAGGAAATAAAGAAGATATAGAAAAGGCTATCAACGCAGCACATAAGGCCTTTCCAAAATGGTCTACCACGGCCGCCGCTGAGCGTAGCAGAGTATTACTCAAGATTGCTGATATCATAGAAGATAATTTAGATTATCTGGCTAGGGTAGAAACGGTAGATAACGGTAAGGCTATAAGAGAGACGCTTGCCGCTGATTTACCCCTTTGTGTGGACCATTTCCGTTATTTCGCAGGAGCTATTAGAGCAGATGAAAGCTCCATTTCTGAACATGATGCTAATACGGTAAGCATTAACTTACAAGAGCCTCTTGGTGTAGTAGGGCAGATTATCCCCTGGAATTTTCCATTGCTAATGGCTACTTGGAAGATAGCACCAGCCCTGGCTGCAGGATGTTGTACTGTAGTGAAGCCTGCTGAACAAACGCCTACGAGTATTATGGTGCTCATGGAATTGATACAAGAGGTAGTGCCACCAGGCGTGCTGAATATTGTAACTGGCTATGGTCCGGAGGCTGGTAAGCCCCTGGCTACATCTCCTCGTATCGCTAAGGTGGCATTTACAGGTGAAACTACTACAGGTAGACTAATCATGCAATACGCCTCAGAAAACCTGATTCCTGTAACTATGGAGTTGGGAGGTAAGTCCCCTAATATTTTTATGCCTAGCATAGCGGAAGCCGATGATGAGTTCTTTGATAAATGTGTGGAAGGAGCAGTAATGTTTGCGCTTAATCAAGGAGAGGTATGTACTTGCCCTTCTAGGGTGCTGGTACATGAGTCTATCTATGATCGATTCATGGAGAAGGTCGTAGAGAGAACTAAGGCCATAAAAATGGGACATCCTTTGGCTGAAGATACCATGATGGGTGCACAAGCTTCTAATGATCAGTTCGAAAAAATACTGTCTTATCTGGATATAGGTAAGAAGGAAGGAGCCGAAGTATTATGCGGAGGAGAGGCTGCAAACCTCAACTCTGGTTTAGAAAATGGATACTATGTAAAACCAACCATTTTTAAAGGGCATAATAAAATGAGGGTTTTTCAGGAAGAGATATTTGGCCCTGTAACCTCGGTAACCACTTTCAAAGATGTGGACGATGCCCTAAACATAGCAAATGATACGCTATACGGTTTAGGTGCGGGTCTATGGACAAGAGATGCTCATGAAATATATCAGATGCCGAGAGCCATTAAGGCAGGTAGGGTGTGGGTAAACTGTTACCATACTTATCCTGCTCACGCTCCTTTTGGAGGTTATAAGAAGTCTGGCTTTGGTAGAGAGAACCATAAAATGATGCTTGATCATTATAGAAATACCAAGAACATGCTTATTTCTTATGATAAGAATAAGTTAGGTTTCTTTTAGTAGATAGGTCGATTTCGGGATGCTTATAGTCCCGTAATTTTTTGTTAATGCTATACCGGTAAGAAATGGATCATATTTTAGATGATTATTTTTTACCGGTATTTTAATAATTAATCATATGAGTTTAAATAAAGTAAGTAGAGTAGATGTAACAGAGGGGGCTGCTCAGGTCATTAATGAGTTAAAGGGTCAGTATGGAGATCTGATGTTTCATCAGAGCGGAGGCTGCTGCGATGGATCATCTCCTATGTGTTTTGAAGATGGCGAATTTAAAATAGGCGAAAGTGATGTGAAGCTGGGTGAGGTAGAAGGCTGTTCTTTTTACATGTCTAGAGACCAATATGAGTATTGGAAGCATACCCACCTAACGTTAGATGTAACGCCAGGCAGAGGTTCAAGCTTTTCTTTGGAAATTCCATTGGGTGTACGGTTTATGATTAGATCCAGATTATTTACCGATGAAGAAGTTGTTTTTTTACAGAATCAAGAGTCAAATAAAAAATAAAGAAATTAAATATTGATTATATTAAATATATAAAATCAATTAATAATATTAATAAAAATAAATAAAGTTATATAATATTTTGAATTTAAATTTTATTATCCTTAATTATAATATGGTTTTAATTAATGTATAATAAGATGGAAGAAATATTAGATTTTGTTGATCAAACGAAAGGCGCAGACTATGTGAAAATTAATCTAGCCAGTGCAGGAAAAAGGTTTGCCAATCTTATCATAGACTCAATAGTATATTATTTTTTAATGATTCTAGTAACTCTGATCCTCGGTTTTTTTTACTGTAGGTCCTGAAATGAGTGAGAATAACCTAAACTTAATAGCTGCAGTGCTTTATTTGTTTTATCACGTGATAATGGAAGCCAGCTTTGGCAAAACAGTGGGCAAATTTGTGACTAAGACCAAGGTAGTGACATTAGAGAGAGGCCGTCCATCTTTACTTCAGGTTATAGGCAGATCCTTTGCCAGGTGCATACCTTTTGATTCATTCTCTTTTTTTGGAGGAAATGGAGCCATAGGTTGGCATGACTCCTTGCCTAAAACCCGCGTAATAGATGATAAGTAGAGATTATTTTTTGAGTAAATCTCCATACCGATGAACTCATCACAGAAAATCATGCAGTGATGATGTATAACCCTATGCTGGAGTAATTTACAACAGGTAGAAGAATACAGCTATAAAGTGCATTACAGACCCTCCTAACACCCAAAAATGGAAAATAGCGTGATTGTAAGGGATTCTTTCAATAGAATAAAATATGGCTCCAACGGTATAGCACAGTCCGCCAAGCAGCAAGTATATTAAGCCTGGTGTAGGCAGATTCTCTATTAAAGGTTTGGTGGCGAATACAGCAATCCAACCGAGAAGAACATAGCTAATGGTAGATACTTTATTGAATCTTCCTGTAAAGAAAAACTTCAAAATTATGCCTATTAGTGCAATGCCCCAGGTTATGCCTAAAATAGTCCAACCTAACGGGCCTTTGAGCGCAATCAAACAGAAAGGAGTATAGGTGCCCGCTATCAGTAAATAAATGGCCGCATGGTCCAGTACATTTAGTTTTCTTCTTAAAGTCTTCTTTTTGGCTGCGTGATATAGGGTAGAAGATAGGTACAAAACCGCCATACTGCTACCATAGATGGAAAAACTAACGATATGCCACACGGTACCTTCTAGCGCGGAGTAAGTAACCAGTAGAGCTAAGGCAGCAATACTTAGTAAAAAGCCTACGAAGTGAGTAATAACATTTAAGTATTCCTCTTTTTTATTATAGTAAGTGAGTATGATCTTTTCCATGAGTACACGCTTTTATTCCTATCTTAAACGATTATATGGTCATTTAGATTACTTTATCAATCAGTTTTTTTAATAACTACAAAAATATTTTATGGCTTTGAAAGAAAAGCTATCGTTAGACAGAAATACTTATGTCAAAAATCATTTGGATTCAAAATTTATGAGAATTAATAGTTTTGAGGCTATGCTGTGTTATAGCACTCTGTTTCAAACCATTTACCGATTGTAAAAGATTAGTAAGAAAGTTAGTTTATTACTTTGAAGTGCTGCTTATTTGGGCCAAATTAGCCACTTCAATGTGAAAATATACATTGATAAGTGATAATTATAAATTATTATTAAACCCTTACAATTAAATAAAAGCATTTCGCCTCAATGAATTTTGATACTATTGACATCGTGATTTTTACGGCCTATTGCGCGTTGATTCTCGGAATAGGTTTGTATGTGTCTCGCGACAAAAAGGGACACCAAAAAAATGCAGAGGACTATTTCCTCGCTAGTAAGTCATTGCCTTGGTGGGCCATTGGAGCTTCACTTATAGCTGCTAACATTTCTGCTGAGCAGTTTATTGGTATGACTGGTTCCGGATTTGCCGTGGGGTTGGCCATAGCCTCTTATGAGTGGATGGCAGCTCTTACTCTACTCATTGTAGGTAAGTTCTTCTTACCTATTTTCATAGAAAAGGGACTTTATACTATTCCTGAATTTATTGAAAAAAGGTATAGTACCAACCTGAAAACCATTTTAGCTATTTTCTGGTTGGCCTTGTATATTTTCGTAAACCTTTCTTCTGTTTTGTACCTGGGCGCAAAAGCGCTAGACACCATTATAGGTACAGGAGATGGCAGCTATATGATGATGAGCATCATAGGATTGGCAATATTTGCCGCTGCTTATTCCCTATGGGGAGGGCTGTCTGCTGTAGCCTGGACAGATGTATTGCAAGTGGTACTGCTGGTGATAGGTGGACTCATTACTGCTTACATTGCTATTGATCAGTTAGTGCCTGATGGAGGTATAATTGCTGGGTTGAAATACATGTATAACGAAGTGCCTGCTAAGTTTTCAATGATTTTGGAAAAAGGCGAAGTAATTACCCCTAATGGAAAAGATGCCTGGTGGGATTTACCAGGTATTGCGGTGCTTGTTGGAGGTCTTTGGGTAGCCAACCTTTACTACTGGGGATTTAACCAGTATATCATTCAGAGAACTTTGGCAGCAAAAAGCTTAAAAGAATCTCAAAAAGGTATTGCTTTCGCAGGGTTTTTGAAACTTATCATTCCTTTGATAGTGGTTATACCAGGTATTGTTGCTTATGTGCTTAATGCTGATGCTTCCGGTAACCTTACTCCTGAGTCGGTATCTCCAGGATTCCTGGCTGCTGATGGTGGTATTGCTAATGATAACGCTTACCCTTGGTTGATTAAGAACCTTGTTCCTTCAGGAGTAAAAGGTTTGGTGCTGGCTGCTCTTGCAGCTGCTATTGTGTCTTCTTTAGCTTCTATGCTTAACTCTACTGCTACCATATTTACTATGGATATCTACAAGCCTTATATCAACAAAAAGGCGAATGATAAGCAGACTGTAAATGTAGGTAGGATTACGGCTGCGGTGTCGTTAGTTATTGCTGCTTTAATAGCTCCGGCTTTAGGTAACTTGGGGCAGGCATTCCAGTTTATTCAAGAATATACAGGAATAGTTAGCCCGGGTATTTTGGCAGTATTCCTTTTAGGATTGTTCTGGAGAAAGGCTACAAATAATGCAGCTATCATTGGTGTATTAGCTTCTATTCCTGTTGCCTTGTACTTCAAAGTAGGACCAAATGGCTGGGTTGATTCACCTCTTTTCGTGGTGCTGCCATTTATGCATCAAATGGGAATTACACTTATCGTTACTATGATTATAATGGCCATTGTTAGTTTCTCAGAAGGTAAAGGAATGGTAGATCCTAAAGGTATAGTAATAGAAAAAGACTTGTTTAAAACGTCGCCTGCTTTTAATATATCTGCTTTCATTATATTGATTATTCTTACATTCTTATATGCCATGTTCTGGTAAAAGAATAATATATGACTAGTCCTAAATAAGCGTTACAGTTTATACAAGGATAAATAATTAAGTAGCACTGCCCAATTCAGCAGTGCTATTTTTTCTTTTTATATGTTCTTATTTTAATTTTTCTCTGCTTGTGCATTTCCTCTGGGGTTTTCATAAAACAGCTATAGTGAGGTCTCATATGATTGTAAATATCTATACATTGAGCTATTAATTTTGACATTAGTTCGACATCATTGACTAGAACACCTTTAATGAACTCTTGCTTGAGTATTCCATTTACCCTTTCAGCAATGGCGTTCTGATAGGGGTCATATTTTTCTGTCATGCTACATTTTATCTTGTTTTTCTTCAGCAAGTTTTGATATAGGTCACTACAATATTGTAAGCCTCTGTCTGAGTGATGTATTAATGACTCATTTTTATATTTCCGGCTTTTAATTGCCATTTTTAATGCCCTTCCCGTTCCTGCCGAATGAAGACTATTTGATACATCAAAACCCATGATCTTCTTTGAATATGCATCTGTAACTAAAGACAGGTACATAGGATTTTCTCTATTTCCAATATATGTGATGTCTGATACCCAGACTTGTTCTGGTCGTCCATAGCTAATGTGTTCAATTAGGTTTTTATGTTTTCTAAACCGATGGTGTGAATTTGTTGTGATCTGATAACTGCGCTTGGGAACAACTAACATCCGATTTGCTTTTAATATGGCAAACAAGCGATCTCTACCAACTCCTAGCTCTCGAAGCTGTGAATAAAGCTTCGAGTAGAGCTTTCTTGTTCCTAGCTCTGACATACTCAAGCGAATTCTCTGAACCTTTTCAATTACTTGAGTCGCTGTATCTCGCCTTTGGGCTTCGGTTTTCTTTGCTCTATAATAAACCTGTCGGTTCACCCCAAACAATCTGCAGGTGCTTGTTAAGCTTTCTTTTTGTTCGATTTTAAATCGTTCGACTGCTCGGGTGAATACTTTTTTCTGATTGGAATCTTGAACTCTTCTTCGGCTATGTCAATCATCATATCAAAGAAAATAGCTTTTTTGTCAGCCATAGACGCCTTCTTCTCTAGTTCTGTCTTTTGCTTTTCTAGTAAGCGAACTTTCTGCTCAAGCTCTAGTAACTTTTGTTCAGGAGATTTAGCCATTATTTGGTGTGATTTATTATCCCAATCTACGGTTCCATACTTTCTTATCCAATTCCTTATGGTAGCATCTCCTTGAATGCCATACTTTTTTTGTGCCGCTCCTATTCCTATCTGGCCTCTTTCTACTTCTTCAACTACTGCTAATTTAAAAGCGTAGCTGTAATCTTTTTGAGTACGCTTAACATACTGATTCTCTTGTCTTTCTTTCATATCGTTACTTTTGGTGTAACGCTATTTCAGGACGGGACAATAAATTATATCAAAAGGCGACTTAAGAGATTGAGTCGCCTTTTTTATTTCACAATAAATGTCTTTAAATTCAATTCATTAGAGTATTTGAAATATAAGTTATGACATCAGAAAATATAAGTAATGAGCTCAAAGAACACTCCATACACCGTCTGAAAGGATTTTTAGATAAAAATATCACATGTTTAGATATGCTTAGCGATGAGGAAATATGGCGTAAACCTAATGATTCGTCTAACAGTGTGGGGCATCTGGTGCTTCATTTGTGCGGTAATTTGAGGCAATACATCATTACTACACTTGGCCAAACAGAAGATAATAGGCAGCGTGATTTGGAATTTGAAAGCTCTGATAAGCAGGATAAGGAGCAGCTCAAAGCTTTATTGCAAGAGACTGTAAATAAGGCTGTAACTGTGATTTCTAAATGTTCCGATAAGGGTATGACAGACCTGAAACACGTTCAGGCATATCATTACAGTGGGGTAGGTATTATAGTGCATGCAGTAGAGCATTTCTCGCACCATACGGGGCAGATTATCTTCTGGACTAAGTTGTTAAAAAACAAAGATCTAGCCTTTTACAAAGGCATAGATCTTAATAAAAAGCATAATGTTTAATCTCGCTCTACTTTACCGTTTTCTTTAAGAAATAGGTTAGTAGAAAGATTGAATAAATGCGCTTCTGTTTCATAAAAATGCATCATATAGCCAGCTGTATTAGGAAAGCAAACTATATCTCCGATAGCAGGTGTTTTTGCAAGATTAATTTTTCGTTTTAGAATAACATCTTGCTCTAAGCAATAAGCACCTACAAAGTAGCCACTGGTAGGTTCACTGTCTTCGTTACTTTCATAATTAAGTACTATAGGGTCTAGTAAGAAGTCAGCGCTAGAGCTAAAGAGCTGTGTTTTATTCATATGCAGACCTATGAGTAAATTGCCTTGGCTGTCGTATTTTCTAAACACTACTTCGGCTAGCGTTACTCCTGACTGGTCAAGCAATGATCTGCCGGGCTCCATTCTTATGGTGATGTTGCGGTCTTTAAGCAAGGTGGCTATCTCACCTTTTCCTGTGGGGTAGGAGAGTATGGCTTCCAGAAAATCTTCTTTATGAGTTTCATTGTAATAAGGATACGTGGCCAAATTTCCGATGAGTTCACCATCGTTTATCGAATACCCTAAACCATTATTTTGAAAGGTTATAGGCTCTCTGAAACCTTGAACAGCCATTTTTAATTCTTCTTGAAACTCATCCCATTCCTCCCTATCTTCTAGATAATTGATGAGAAGCCCACCGCCAATGTCAATAAATTCAGTAGAGATTTCATATTTTCTCATCTCGTCAATTAAGGCAATAGTTTCTGCTATGGCTTTTGCTCTTTCATCTATACTATAACCATTGAGGTGAAAATGAAAGCCTCTGAATTGGATCTGGTTTGCTTGCTGAATATGATCCAGCATAAAGTTTTTAGCTTCTTCAATATCTACACCGAAACGGGTATAAAGCTTATGTCCATTAATATGAAACCCACCTAATCGAAGTCCAATCTGAGCTACTACGCCCAGTTCAGTAGATAGTTTTTTCGTAAGCTCAAGTTCATCGAGATTATCAATTATAATCAGCACTTCGTTTTTTATGGCCAGCTCTATCAGTTCTTTGTTTTTTATGGCCGCTGTGAGTATTAGCTTGTCTTTATCCATGCCCTCATCCAGGCACTGTAGTAGCTCCCTATAACTGGCGGTATCTACACCGAATCCATGCTCGGAGGCTGCTTTCACAAAGGATTTGCTCTTATTGGCTTTTCTGGCAAAACAGATCAGGTGATTAAGTTCGTATTTATCAAGAACCCTTTTATAGTTTTCATAATTTTCAATAAAAGGAGTTGTAGAATGTAGATTAACCGGTGATCCGTATTGCTTTATTACACTTCTGACTCTTTCAGGGTCACTGATAAACTGACTTATCCATGAGTGTACTTTAGGTGTTAGAGGAGGTAATAATGAGGTTTCGGTTTGCATAATCAATGAGCAGTAGTTTTTAATTCATTTTTTATATTTCGGGCCCATTTACTCACAAAATTATTGCGGTGAGGAGATAAGGCATCGTTGTCATAAGTGACACCTTCAGTGGGCGCTCCTGTAGCAGCTATAGCCTTGTTTACATTATTATGAGCATCTACAATATAACCAGAAGGCTCTATAGTCATACAACCAGGTTTAAACATCTGATTGGTTTCCTTACATTCGTTTTGAAAAAGCTTGATTTCGCCTCTTTTTAGTAAATTATAATAAAGGCCATGATTAGCTTTGTCAATGTCTATCTTAGGAATTCGGGCATCTATTAAATAATCCACCCTGGTAATTTCTTTATTTATTTTTGATTCAATTTCAAAAGATGCTTTTTCCTTGTTAAGGGCTATATTACTACAAGGACCAATACGAAAACTAAGTAATCCATGTTCCGCTAATGCCACCATTTTCTGCATATTTTCTACAGGAGGGCCATAAGTGACTCTATTTAATAGACCAGAGTAGTTTTTGATGAAGTTCTCATGAGAATGCGGCCTTAAACCTCCGAATTTGAAAATATCTATGAATGTAGGCGTGACTTTACTCCATACTTGAGATACTGCAGCAAAGGCACTTTTTTCTGTTCCTATCTCTGCTTCACTGTTACCCTTTCTCAGGTAGCTTACAGTGAAGGAATGAAAGTCATTTCCAGATTTAATATCCGTTTTCTCAAGAGGGTTTAGGTAAGTATCTATATCAAAAAAGGCAATTTCAGGGTGAAGCTCATGGAAAGTTTGAATGGCTTGTTCCAGCTTTTTATCCGTAAGAGAAATGTCATTAAAATCGAACTGATGCTGTTGGAAAAGAACGTTATAATAGGCATATTTCATTTCCAGCTTGATTAGAGGCAGCAGGTCTTTTTCAAAATCATGCCTATTATTATCTTTTATGTTTTCTGAAGTGAAAAACTTTAGCGTATGATTAGCATCTATCTTAGGGCCGCGAGCTATCATGGGTATTCCAGTCCTTGAAAAAGGATATATCTTGGAGGGTTCTTGTCCTGAGGATATATAAGTTAATTTTTCCCCTTGAGTGATAAACTGACCTCCTCGTCCTTCTGTAAGAGCTAAAACAGCATCAACAAAAGTTAATCCCATACCTTTGAGACCTACGGTGGAGCCAGGGTCAATATTTTGCAAGGCCTGTTGTACAGGGTAGATAAATGGAATGTATCCAGTACGAGGTTCTGTTTTGCTGAAATGAACCCATTCTTGCTCTTCATGAGTAAGGGATTTAGAGGGGTGCCCAGTGGCCAGAAGTATATGAGAATAATGGTGTGGGTGCCAGTTTCCAGAGTTATTACTTTCTGTTTTAATCAGATAATGTTTATCCACTTTCTTTAGGTCTGAAACACTACCTTGAATCAGTTTCACAATAACCCTTGGAGGAAGCTGAGAGAGTATTTTTTTGAGTCCATCTTCCAAGTATTGACCTACTATTGCTCTAGATGAATAGTCATCGGGAGCAAGGTTGTCTGTAACGTCAGGGTTCTGATTTATCCATTCTGTAAAAGTGGAGGTGTCCTTCACTGGGCACTCTGGTTCTTCTCTAAGCCAGATGTCTATAGCGCTGTTAGGAACATTCATTTTTAAAAATAATGGTTGATCTGTACGGTATACATCGCCAGAGCCAAAATGTCGAGTTCGGTTGTATATATGTATTTCTACTGGAGCACAAGTAGCTTCGCTATTAAGCTCAGCTATTAAACGCTCAAGTCCATACATGCCTTTAGGGCCGCCTCCAATGATAGCCATATAAACGGTTTCGTCTAATTGCTTAATAGCAACATCTTGAGTCTCCTTAATAAGTTCTAGGCCCATTGATGTGATAATGTTTGTTGTTTTAATAATGTATTTGATTCAGGGAAATTCTGATTGACCCATTCTGTTGAGTAAATAGTATCAAGATATCTTTCACCTCTGTCGCATAAAATAATTGCGCAGTTAGCATTAGAGGGTAGGGACGGAACTAGTTTTTGTAGTGCAGAAACTACTGCTCCTGATGAGCCTCCTGCTAGTATGGCTTCTCTCTGTAATAACTGATGGCAGCCTTCTATGCATTCTTGGTCAGTAATATGTACCACCTCATCTATATAACTTTTATCAATCAATATGGAAGGTCTTCCTGCTCCATGACCTGGAATAAGCCTTTTCCCTGGAGCTTGTCCGAATAGTACGCTACCCATAGCGTCTACAGCCACTATTTTAGTTTTTAAGTTGTGCTTTTTTAAATACTCAGCACATCCCATGATAGTGCCGCAGGTGCTGGTAGCGGCAAAGAGGTAGTCTACTTGATTATTTAGCGCTTCAGCTATCTCTCTCATGGTGTTATAGTGAGCCTCCGGATTAGCATGATTTGCGTATTGATTGGGCCAAAAGCTGTTTTCTACGACCTTGAGTAAGTTTTCTACCTTTTTTAAACGAGCATTCAGATAACTCCCATTTTCTTGCTCTGTAACTTGTTCTATTTTAGCTCCATACGTCTTTAATATTTTTAAAGTATGCTTATTAATAAGTGGATCTACAACCACTACTAGTTTTAATCCATACATCAGGCAGGTCTGCGCCAGTCCAATGGCCATATTTCCAGAGCTGGATTCTACAATAGTAGTATCCTTGTTTATTTCTCCTTTATTAATAGCATCTACAAGGATATTCGTGGCTGTGCGGTCTTTAATGCTGCCTCCAGGGTTGAAGGCCTCCATCTTTCCATAAATATTTACATTGAACTCAGGACAGAGGTTCATTAAATGTATCATGGGCGTGTTTCCTATAGTAGCAAGCACGTTAGGGTGTATATTGTGTTGAGTATTATTCATGAGTTGGTTCCTGCGTCATAGTATTACTTTGCTTATAACAAGAAGGAAGATGTGAAGTTTATTGAACTTCTTATTTAGTAGGTTAATTGTAAGTGCTTTAGGGGCAATTTTGAGAGTTAAACTGTATATTTAGCCGATCACTAACTGGTAAAACAGTATTTAAAAATCAAATTATTAATTCATGTCAGTGGAAAAGTATAGGTTTAGCTTAGAGGAAGAAGATTATCTTACGCATCAGCTATACACGGCTTCTCAATCAAAATCAGGAGCTAATAGAAGAAAATGGAGGTGGTTTTTTATGACAGGTATTATGTTTGTCTTTTCATTTTTCTTTTACCAAAAAGATAATATGTGGCTTACGCTCTATTTTGCCATTATAGGAGTGATTGTGTTAGCTCTTTATCCTGTGTACTTAAAATGGCTTTATAAGAGACATTACCGCAGGTACATAAGAGATAGATTTTCTGATCAATTTGGCAAAACGATTACCTTGGAACTCTATGAGGATCAATTGATTTCCAAAGACGAAGACAATACCCAGTCTAAGTTTGCCTATAGAACCGTTGATCAGATTACGAATTTGCCAAAGCATTTTTTGATTAATGTGAAAAGTGGTGAGGCTCTGATAATTCCAAAGGAACGGGTAAATGATATTGATCAACTAGAAGCTAAACTAAAGTATATTTCTGATTTTGCCAATGCCGATTATTCCAATCAGCAAAATTGGAAGTGGAAATAAATTATCAGTTATGAGTTTTTTAAAAGCCGAATGGAGGAAATTAGCTTTGGCGAATTACGCAGTAGATCCTAAAATTCTCGAAAAGTATGTCCCGCATGGTACTGAGCTCGATTTGTGGAATAATACCTGTTATGTAAGCTTGGTGGGCTTTATGTTCTTAAATACCAAATTACTGGGAGTACCGATACCCTTTCATATTAATTTTGAGGAGGTGAATCTTAGGTTTTATGTCAAAACCAAATATAAGGGAGAGTGGAGACGGGGAGTAGTTTTTATAAAAGAGCTAGTGCCAAAACCAGCCCTTACCTTTGTAGCTAATACTGTTTATCAAGAGCATTATCAAACTGTACCCATGAGCCATCATTGGCATGAGCTACAAGATCAGAGGGAGGTGACTTATGCCTGGAAATATAGAAAGGAGAATAATGTTTTTTCTGTAAAAGCTAATTTACAACCTGAGCATATTCCTGCTAACTCAGAAACTGAGTTTATCACAGAGCATTATTGGGGGTATACTCAGGCCAAAGGAAAAGCCACTTATGAATATGAAGTAACTCATCCTCGCTGGGAAGCCTATCCTGTGCAAGATTATACTATTGACGTGAACTTTTCTGACTTGTACGGAGAAGAGTTTGGAGTGCTTAGCAAAATGGAGCCCAAGTCAGTTATGCTGGCCGAAGGATCTAAAATAACGGTGGAGAATAAGAGGAGGTTGTAGTTGAGATTTGTTTAATATTTTGAGCCAAAATATCTAATGATGAAAAAAATACTATGTCTGATTTTTATCTTATTTGCTTGTTCTGATAAGGAAAAGTCAACCTCTGGGCCAGAGCCTTATGAACAGGAGGGGATGGCTTCCTATTATGCCGCCAGTTTGCATGGAAAAAAAACAGCCAGTGGAGATTTTTACTCCAATGATAGCCTTACTGCAGCACATAATCATTTGCCTTTGGGCACTATAATAAAAGTCAAAAATTTGGATAATGATAGTGTGGTAACTGTAGAAGTTAATGACCGGGGGCCTTATGTTAATAATAGAATATTAGATTTGTCTAGAGCGGCAGCCAAAAGGCTCAACATGATGGATAGCGGTACTACTAAGGTTAGGCTTAAAGTGCTTAAAGCTGCTCAAGGGTACGCCGTAAATGATTCCACTGAAAGAGAATAGTGATGCTCTGACGAATCGTCTAGAAATGAAAAGAGGCCGTATTATGCATACGGCCTCTTTTGTTATATTCACTATAACTTTGAATGCTTAGAACCTATAAGCAAAACTAGCGCTTAAGCTTCTTGTTTTTTGAGGGCTGATCGTAGTCCAACCAGTATAATATTCCTCATTAGTTAGGTTGTCTAATTTTAATGCTAGCCTGTACTTATCTGTATTATAAAATAGAGAAGCATTGAAAATAGTATAAGATGGTAGGGTGAACTTGCCTGTTACTAGCGTATTGGTGGTTGCGTATTCGCTGGCGTAGTTAGCTCCAACACCTGCCCCAAGACCTTGTAAAGAGCCTTGATTTAGTGAGTAGCTGGCCCAAAAGTTAAATAAAGATTTTGGACCTGCATCTGGAGATCTTCTTCCATCTGTTTGAGGAGAAGTGTTTTTTGTTTCTGCTTCGTTATAGCTGTAACCTGTTACAATGTTTAGGCCTTGAATAGGGTTTGCTATGATGCTTACTTCTATTCCTTCACTGTAAGACTCGCCATCCTGAATACTGAAGTTAGCACGCTCTGGATCTGTTCTTATTATATCAGAAACCTGAATGTCATAGTAGCTGACGGTAGCAGAAAGTCTTTCATTAAACATATTGATTTTTGCACCCACTTCCCACTGATTGGCGTGTTCAGGATCAAAATTTTCAATAGTCTGGTCTCCTTGAACCTTTGGTGTAGTATTTTTAAAACCATCCATATAGTTACCAAATACAGATAGTTGATTAGGTATTAATTGATAAACCAATCCAAATTTAGGAGATAATGTAGTCTGGTCGTTGTCGCTATCATCTTTATCCATAAATCTATCTACCCTTAAACTAGCCATGGCAGTTAAGTTAGGCGTAATATTAAGTACGTCTGAAACGTATGCACTCAGTACTTGCTGTTGTGTTTGGCTATTACTTACACCAGAGCCAGCTAAAGCAGCATTTGCGCCAGGTTGAGAAAGGATGCCATCATCATAATTAGTGCGGTAAAAACGAGGATTTGTGATGCCATAAAGGGTTTCATTTACCTCCGCTACACTCTCAGTACCGAAATATATGGTGCCATTTTGCAGATATCCTGTACTATTGTTGATCAGTTCTCTATGAAAAAAATCAACACCAGCTACGAGCCTGTTTCTTAGAGACCCTATTTCAAAATCGCCTATAAAATTTTGTTGAATGTCGGTGCCTAGGGTAGTAGAGTTTTGTCTACTGATTTTTCTAGAAAAGAATTCTCCGCCTAAGCCCAACGTCATCAAATCGGCATTAGTAGTGTCAGTAGCATCTAAAGATATCAAGTAAGAGTAATAGCCCTGAGATTTAGCAGAGCTTGATGATACTGCAGTTTGAGAGGTCCATTTTTCAGAGATTTTATAAATGGCCTGCCCTTGTAAACTGAAAGAAGGGGTTTTCATAGTAAGGTCATTGCTTGTGAACGATCTTTCATTATTATACCCCAAAGCTTTAAAGTCATCTATGGAATGCAGTCTTAAAGGTTCACTTCTTGTTAAGAATATCATAGGAGCGTTAGCTGCTTCCGCATTTAATATTTCAGCGTTTATCAAGAAGGTTAATTTATCGTTAGCCTTGTAGGTGAGGGAAGGAGCTATGTAAAAAGATTTTTTATAACCAGCATCCTGAAAGCTGTTTTCTGTGTGATAGGCCGTGTTTACTCTCAAGAGAACACTTTTATCATCGTTTAAAGGGGTGTTAATATCGGCGGTAATTCGGTTTAATCCGTAGCTACCGGTAATATAGTTGATCTCTCCTCCAAATTCTTCATAAGGCCTCTTAGTCACTACGTTTATAAGTCCTCCATACGATATTAAGCTGCTGCCAAATAGTGTTCCTGAGGGTCCTTTTATCACTTCAATTTTCTCCATATTAACGGGGTCCAGCGCTCCGTTTGTAAGCGCAGGTAAGCCATTCATCATAGTGGGCTGTACGGTGAATCCTCTCATGGAGTAATACCCTGCACCGTCACCACCACGACCGGTAGATTCCCACACGCGAGTAATACCAGGAGCATTTTTCAGTGCGTCATTGAAATTAGTGATAACCTGCTCTTTTAATAAACGACTGTCGATAGTATTGTATACCTGAGGATTTTCTATGTTTTCTAAAGGCATTTTAGCCACAAACTCACTTTCAGGCTCCGCAAACTTATTAGTAGCTCTATCACCTTGTATAACCACTTCATTGAGCTCTTCAGAATCTATCTCTAGTAATAAAACCGGAATCTGGGTGATCTCATTGGGAGATACGGAAACTTCTAGTTCCTTTTTCTTAAGGCCTACATAAGAAGCTACAAGCACGTAATCTCCTGGGGAGAGGTTTCTTAAGGTGTAATTACCATTCTTATCAGTAGATGTGCCCTTATTTGTTCCTTTTAAATAGACATTTACATAAGCTGCCGCTTTATTGTCTGACGTATTGATGGTTCCTTTTAAGGTTCCTGTTTGAGCAAAAACAGACACGGAAGCCAGTGCCATGGCACAAAGTGTCAGTAAAAGTTTAGTCATTTTATGTTTGTGTTAATTTAGACTGATTTAAAATTGAAGCAAACTTAAATTAACTATAACTTACAGGCAAGTTATTTAGAATGATTTCAAATAAAATAAATGAGCTGAGTGTCTGTTGAAAACTGAATAAGCAGTTCTAGCGGAGTTCTAATTTCTAGGTGATAATAATGCTGATGATGGCATAAATATATATTATCGAGATTCTTTATTTTAAAAGTAGTTAAACTGACTTTATATATAATTTAAATAGAAATTAAATGAACATGGTGGCCGTTTTACTGTTAAGCTTTCATATAGTTTACACTATATATTAACCTTTTAAAAAAGGAAAGGCCTACAATTTAAAACTTCTAGTTTTTCATATTTTTGGATCGTTTACCTGTTGTACATTTGTATTCTATACATTCAGATTATCTATGCCTATGAGAGTTTTTCTACCAGTTTTTTTGCTTTTTGCTTCATTGATTCCTGTCTTTGGCCAGTCCGGTTTTCAAATAAAAGGTAAACTTATAGATGGAGACAGTGGTAAGCCACTTGAATATGCTTCAGTAAGTGTGTTGCAAAGAACTGATAGTAGCCTTGTTACCGGAGGAGTTACTGATGGGACGGGTAACTTTGCTGTTTCTATTAAAAAGAAGGGTAAATATATTGTTAGAACGGAGTTTATATCCTATAGCCCAAAATACTTTCATGTGGAGCTGGGTGCTGGTAATAAGGAGGTGCAATTAGGATCAATCACCCTAAATCCTGATACGGAAACGTTAAAGGAAGTAGTAGTAAAAGGTGAAAAGAGCCAGATGGTGATGGAGCTCGATAAACGGGTGTTTAATGTAGGTCAAGATTTAAGTAACATTGGAGCTAGCGCGGCAGATGTATTGGATAACGTGCCTTCTGTAAATGTAGATATTGAAGGTAATGTGAGTTTAAGAGGTAGTTCTAATGTTAAAATTCTAGTGAATGGCAAGCCTTCAGGACTAGTAGGAATTAGTAGCACAGATGCCTTAAGGCAGTTACAGGGTAATTTGATAGAGCGGATAGAAGTAGTTACCAATCCATCTGCCAGGTACCAAGCCGAAGGTAACGCGGGTATTATCAATATTATTCTCAAAAAGGATGAAAATCAGGGGGTAAATGGTTCATTTACGGTGAATGGAGGTTATCCTGCAGACTTTGGTGTATCTGCCAATGTGAATTATAGAAAAAAATGGGTGAATATGTTCTTTAATTACGGTACTAACTACAGGAACAGCCCCGGTTCTGGTTTTGATAGGCAAGAGTTTTTTAATGATGGCTATAGTACTTACAGAACCACCGATCGTGATAGGAGCAGAGAAGGATTTTCTCATAATATTAGAACAGGAGCAGATTTTTACTTAGATGACAAAAGTGTTATTACCGCCTCTGCCTTGTATCGTTTTTCGGATGAAGATAATACTACAGATCTTATTTATAGGAACTATGACAGAAATAGGGTGCTTTTGGCTGATTCATTGCGTACAGATAATGAGAAGGAGGATGAGGATAACATGGATTTTGCCCTTAATTATACCAGAGAGTTTAATGATAAGGGACATAAGCTTACCGCTGATTTACAATACAGAGAGAGTGATGAAGTAGAAGACTCAGAGCAGAGGCAAGGAGCTTTAGCGGACTCAGGAGAGGATTTCAATCCCAATCTTTTTCAAAGATCATATAACGAAGAGTTTGAACGAAACATTCTTTTTCAGACTGATTACGTATATCCATTCTCAGATAAGGGTAAGCTGGAAGCAGGATTACGAGCCAATATAAGAAGTATTGATAACAACTATATGGTAGAGGAGCAGAATGAGCAGGGGCAGTTTGAGCAATTATCAGACTTTAGTAACAATTTTAAATACGATGAAAATATATATGCTGCATATTTTATCTATGGCAATAAAATAGATAATTTCTCTTACCAGCTAGGAGTACGATCAGAACTTACTGACATAACCACACAGCTGGTAACTACAGATGAACGTGCAGATAAGGATTACATTGGCTTTTTTCCTAGTGCACATATTACTTATGAGTTAGCTAATGAAAATTCCATTCAAGCCAGCTATAGCCGTAGATTAGACAGGCCTAGCTTTTGGAGTCTGAATCCTTTCTTTAGTTACACAGACCCAAGAAGCATTCGATCAGGTAATACTGACCTTGACCCTGAATATACGGATGCTTATGAATTAGGATATTTGAAAACCTGGCCGTCAGGCTCTGTATATAGTAGTGTGTATTATAGATATACTACAGATGTTATAGATAGAGTGAGTTATCAAGAGCGTGTAAACGGAGATACAGTTATTTTTTCTAAGCCTCAGAACTTGAGTGAGAGAAATTCTTACGGTGTGGAGTTTACTTTATCTCAGGATGTAGGAAACTGGTGGAAGCTCAATGGTAATGCTAACTTTTATCACCAGGCTACAGATGGAGATTATGAGGGACAGGACTTGTCTAGTGATGCTTACACCATGTCTGCCAGAGTTACTTCTAAAATGACCTTATTTGATGCGTTTGATTTTCAGCTCAGTGGTCGTTATAGAGCCCCGGAAAGAAGTACACAGGGTAAGAGAAAGTCCTTTTATACTATAGATACAGGCTTAAGTAAAGAGGTGCTGGATAATAAAGGAACTATTGCTCTTAATGTGAGGGATTTGCTTAATTCTCGTAAATACAGGGGAGAGACTTTTGGTTCTAACTTTTATCAGGAGTCTGAATTTCAATGGAGATCAAGGCAGTTTTTGCTTACTTTTACTTATAGGCTTAATCAGAAAAGCACGCCTAAGACAGATGGTGATGATTATGGAGGTGATGGAGACTTCTAGTTCATAAGGTATTATAGAAATGTAAGTTTAAGATACCTTAAGCCAATAGAATTATTTATTATTGTTTTATGATTAATCTTCTGAAAAAATTTGATAGCATTCATGATTACTTTTCTCCCAAAGTAGTGGGAGAGGTAAATGATGTGTACGTGAAATTGGCTAAAATTAAGGGTGAGGATATTCCATGGCATAATCATAAAAATGAAGATGAGATGTTTTACGTCATTGAAGGAAATCTTCTTTTTGAGGTGGAAGGAGAGGACAGCTTTACTATGAATGCTGGTGATATGTTTATAGTAAAGAGAGGTGTGAATCATCGTGTTTCTGCTGAGCAAGAGTGTAAAATTATGCTTATTGAAAATAAAAGCACTGCTCACACGGGCGACGTACAGTCTGCAGTAACCAAGTCTATAGACCAACAGCTATTTACCTAACCTCTAAAGTATAGGCTTATTGTAGTGCCCTTACCATCTTCTGAGTCTACCTTGATATAGCCTTTATGCAGGTGCATAATCTGCTTAGAGAGACTTAATCCTATACCTGATCCTTGTTTTTTTGTGGAATAAAAGGGTACGAATATTTGAGATAGCTCCACTTTTGGTATGCCGCTACCATTATCAGTCACTGCTATGCAGGCTTTTTCTCCCATATAATGAGCTGTAAGGCTGATTTCAGGGGTTTCTTTCCTTTCTAGTGCATGTATGCTATTAGTAATCAGGTTGATTAAAACTTGCTCTATCAAATGCCTGTCCAGATTAATGGTATGTATATCACAGGCCATTTTGAAATGAATGTTATTCTCATCCATCTGCCTTTTCATAAGCAGGTGTATGTGTTGAAATAGTTCACTCACATCCACTTCTTCTAGTCTTGGGTTGGAAACTTTGGTTAGCTTTCTGTAATCATCTATAAAGGCAAGCATTCCATCACTTCTCTTTTGTATCGTCTTGAGCGAAAAGCGCAGATCATCAATAATTTCTTCATTTAAGTCGGATAGTGGTATTTGGTCCCCGTTTTTACTAAGCATGCCTTGCATAGTTTCTGTAAGTGAAGAAATGGGAGTGGCGCTGTTCATAATTTCATGGGTGAGAATACGAATGAGCTTATGCCATGCTTCTATTTCTGTTTGTTCTATTTCATCTTTAATATCCTGAAAAGTGATCAGTTTATAGGTCTTACCAAGTAACTGCATGGAGTTTACTTCCACAGAAAGCGTTCTGTTACTGCCACTTTCTATACTTACCAGTTTTCGGCCACTATTTTGTAATTGGTTGATCTCATGTACGAAAGACGGATGCTTGCTTTTAAGTATATTCCAGTTTTTAATGCCTTGGGCTTGAAGTAAGCTCTCCGCGGTTTTGTTCATTAACACAATGTCCAATTCATTTTCTATAGAAAGTATACCTACGTTTATGTGATTAACCACCATTTTGAGGTAGTGAAATTGGCCTTCATTTTCTATTTGACTTTGCTTATAACTTGCTATTATTTCATTAAAGGCTTGGTTGAGTTCTTTAAAAGAGTCACTAACAGTAGCTTTATTGAAGTGGACAGTGAAATCTTTATGTTTGATGGAGAGTAGAAATTTGGAAAGCTCTCTGTTGGTTAAATTGATAAAGCGGATTAGCTCCCACACTTGTGCCATCATGATCAGAGACAAAATAATATGATTGAAAAACAGCCTGGAATCTCCAAATATGCTAGCAAAGGCTGTCATGACTATTAAAATGAAAATAATCCTGATAACTACTTTGAAACTGAATTTTTTATAAAATTTCATTTGAGCGTTTAAAAGAACTGCATAGATGTCTTATTTGTGTCTCTTTTCAAAGATAATAATGTTTTCAATTAATAGAATTGGGCGAATTTCTAATAGGAATGGTTATATTTAAGCATCAATCTTAACTATGAATTTAGAAAATGCTAAGATCAATTATTGTACTATCCTTGTTAGGAGTTGTAAGTCTATCGTGTGAGCGATCAAAAGGTGTTAAGGAAACAAGTAATGAAGATTCTACTGCCATGATGCCAGAAAGTGATAAAAGATTATTGTTTGTAGGTACTTACACAGAGAAAGAAGACCACGTTGATGGAAAAGGAGAAGGTATATATGTATATACTATGGATAAAAATACTGGTAAGCTAAGCCAGGTCTCAATCAATAGAGGAATTAAAAATCCTTCCTACCTTACCATTCATAATAATGGCAAGTATGTTTATGCAGTAAGTGAAACCATGGGTACCGACAGTTTGCCGCAAGGAGATGTCTATGCCTATGAGTTTACTACAGACAGCACATTAAGAGAAATCAACCATGTGCCATCAGAGGGAGGAGCTCCTTGCTTTATTTCCATAGATCCTTCAGGAAACTATGCTTTGGTGGCGAACTATGCAGATGGTGTTATTACTTTACTAGGAATTGATGATAATGGGGCCTTGTCTCAAAAAATGTTTGTGAAGCATAGCGGCAAAGGCTTAACCAGTAGACAGCAGTCTGCCCATGCACATAGCGTATGGCCTACCAAGAGTGGCTATGTTTATGCAGTGGATCTGGGGATTGATAAAATCATCCCTTACAAGCTAGATGAAGGTAAAGATACACTTGAGGCCACAGGAAGAGATACAGAGCTACGACCTGGATCAGGTCCAAGGCATCTGGCTTTTCATCCATCTAAGAAAGTGGCCTATGTGGTTAATGAACTTAAAGGAACGGTAACCACTCTTGATATCTTAGATAACGGCGAGTTAAGACCTTTTCAAACTTTATCTGCTGTAGAAGATACCACAATGGTAGACGCAGGCTCAGCAGATATTCATATAACGCCTAATGGAAGATTTTTATATGTGAGTAATAGAGGTAAGTTTAATAATTTGGCCATGTTTAGGGTAAATTCTGAAACTGGTGAACTTACACTTATAGGGCATCAAACAACTAAAGGTGATGGTCCTAGGAATTTCGTTATAGATCCTGCTGGTAAATTTTTATTAGTAGCTAATCAAAACACGGGAAATGTTATTACTTACGAAATTGATGATGTAACAGGAAAGCTTATAGATATAGGAGTGGAGTCAGAGATTCCTACCCCGGTATGTCTTAAGTTTATGCCTTAAATACCATGTTTATGCATTCTGCGATATAGGGCGGTACGGCTAAGGCCTAGCACTTTAGCTGTCTTGGTTACATTGCCATTGTTCCGCTCTAGCGTTTGCAAAATAAAGTCTCTTTCCATTTCATCAAGTGTCTTTTCTTCATTCATAATAGAGCTAGACCTGTGGGGTGTAGAAATAAAAGGCTCTACACTATTTATGATATCTGTCTCGCTTAAAATTACAGCTCGCTCCACAGCGTGTTGTAGCTCTCTTATATTACCAGGCCATGGGTAAGTTTGTAACTTAGTCAAAGTGCTATCTGCAATTTTGATATTCCTCTTGTGGTATTTATATGCAAAAATTTTAAGAAAATGTTCTGTAAGTAGAGGTATATCATCTTTTCGCTCACGTAGAGCAGGCAGCCTTATTTCTACAGTATTGATTCTATAGAGTAAATCTTGTCTGAAGGTCTGTTCGGCTACCATGTCATTAATAGGCATATTAGTGGCGCAAATCAACCTTACATCCAAGTCAATATCTTTATTAGAACCTACTCTTCTTACTTTGCGACTTTGGAGAACGGTAAGCAGTTTTGCTTGTAAAGGGAGAGATAAATTGCCTATTTCATCTAAAAATATAGTTCCTTTTTGGGCTATTTCAAATCTTCCGGGTTTGTCTTGCTTGGCATCAGTAAAGGCTCCTTTTACATGCCCGAAAAGCTCGCTTTCAAAAAGTGTCTCACTAATAGCTCCTAAATCTACATGTATAAAAACTTCGTCTTTACGGTCTGATAGGTGGTGAATGTTTCTGGCTGCAACTTCTTTTCCCGTACCATTCTCTCCGAGGATCAAAACATCAGCCGCTGTGACCGCTACTTTTCTGATAAGATCTTTTACTCTTTTTAAAGCATCAGCATTTCCAATGAGATCTATAAATGAACCTCCTTGCTGGGGGCTGCTTTTTTGAGATTCCTTTAGTCTTTCTACTTCCTTGCGAGATTCACGGAGTTTTAAAGCGGAATTGATAGTGCCGAGCAGCTTCTGGTTTTTCCATGGTTTAAGTACAAAATCCGTAGCACCTTGTTTCATGGCTTTTACTGCAAGGTCTACCTCACCATAGGCTGTAATCAGGATTACGCTGGCATCGTGATCCATTTTCAAAATCTCATTGAGCCAATAAAAGCCCTCTTCACCATCATTCATTCCTTTTTTGAAATTCATATCTAGCAGTACTACATCATAATCTTTCCTTTCAAAATGGCCGGCAATCTTTTCAGGTTGCGATTCTATGTCAACAGATGCAAACTCCTGCTTTAGAAACATGCGAGCAGTTTCCAGTATGTCAATGTCATCATCTACTATTAAAATGTTACCTTGTGTCTTCATAATATGGAGTTGGTGTGATAAACTTACTAAAGTGTATCAGAAACAAACAATTTAGTGTAACGATTACAATACACTTAAAGTGTCATTTTTTTGTAAAATTATGATTTTCAGGCATTTAAAATAATGGTATTCTCATTGAACATCTTGTTTTTAAGTTGAAATGATTAAAAACTATTAACCAGCAGAAAATGATAAAAAATTACTTTAAGCTAACGGTAAGAAACTTAATGAAGAACAGGGTTTCTTCTATAATTAATCTTCTGGGACTTACCGTAGGAATCAGTACTTGTATCATTATATTTCTGTTCATTAATAATGAGTTGAGTTTTGATGATTTTAACACACAGGCAGATAGAATTTATCGTGTAGTGACGAAAGGACAGAATGCTTCGGGAGTGGAGTATGAAGGCTCTGTACCTTCACCTATGGCAGCGGTTCTAATGAATGACCTGCCTGACCTCAAACATGTAACCCAAATTTATCAGCCGAGTAGTTATCAAGTGTCATTTAACGAAGATAAATGGACACAAGCTGATATAGCTTTTGCAGACTCAGCTTTTTTTAATGTGTTTGATTATGAGTTGATAGCCACTAGTAAAAAGCATCTTTTGCGTAGTAAGGGAGAGGTTATTTTAACGGAGTCTTTGGCAAATGATCATTTTGATGGTAAAAATGCTTTAGGTAAAATTTTTAAACTGAATCAAAAAGAAGATGTGCAGGTGGTGGGCATTATGAAGGATTTGCCTGTCAATTCTCACCTTCAATTTAAAATGTTGGTATCATATCCCACATTGTCGGAAGATTTTGTTGGACTTGATATTTTTAGCTGGGACTTCAATGGAGGTATATATAATTATGTAGTGCTGCCGGAAAATGGATCAGAGCGGTATTTTAATGATGGGCTATTAGCTGTGAGGGATAAATATAAACCAGTTGCTGAGAACAGTGAGACCCTTTATTATTTACAGCCTTTGAAGGATATCCACTTTAACCAGACTTTTGCCAAAGATAATTTCACCTATACTATGGATAGTACTTATGTTTGGGTGCTAGGGTTCATCGGAGTTTTTATCTTAGTCATAGCTTGTGTTAATTTTATTAATCTGTCCACAGCTTTAGCTATAAAGAGAGCCAAAGAGGTGGGTATGAGAAAAGTGCTTGGAGCTAGTAAGAGTCAGCTTGCCCTGCAGTACTTATCAGAGGCTTTTTTAATTACCCTTACCAGTGCCTTGTTATCATTGGGTATTGTAGAAAGGGTGATGCCTTTCGTTAATCATTATATGAGTGTATCACTGAGTATCAGTGCGGTAACTCAGTTTGAATTTATAGTTTTCTACATTCTTTTAGTGCTTGCCGTTACCTTGTTATCGGGACTTTACCCATCTATCATATTAGCGTCATACCAGCCGGCTAAAGCGTTGAAAACCAAAATTACAGATGTAAATACTACATCTCTGTTTTTGAGAAAGGGGCTGGTGGGTTTTCAATTTGTGGTTTCTCAAGTGCTGATAATTGCTACTCTGGTTATAGCCAGCCAAATGGACTATTTTCATAGCAAGCCACTGGGATTTAAACAGGATGAGATTGTCATACTTTCTTTGCCCACCAGAGATGAGGGAAGACTAGAAACTTTTAAAAATGAATTATTGAAAAGTAATATGGTGAACAGTGTGTCCTTTGCTTTGGGAGCCCCTACCTCAAGTAATAATTTAGGGTCTAACTTTCGGGCAGAGGGAGATGAGTCAAATATGAATGCTCAGATAAAGGCGGTAGATATAGATTATAAAACTACCTATGGCCTGGAGATGGCCGCAGGAAACTGGTTTACTCATATTCAAAAAGGAGAAGAAGGGTATGAGTTAATTGTAAATGAGAGTATGACTAGGAAGATAGGATTTTCCTCTCCTAATGATGCTATTGGTGAGAATATACAGTTTGGAATAAATGGGATTGATGCTCCTATAGTTGGAGTGGTTGAGGATTTTCATATGGCTTCATTAGAGGCAAGAATAGAGCCCTTAATTATGTGTCAGTTTCCTCCTTTTTATTTTGAAGGAGGTGTGAGAGTAGGTGCTGGTAATTTAGCTGGTGCTATGGCTCATATCGAGAAAAGTTGGGCCTCAGTGTTTCCAGAGTATGTTTATGACTATGAGTTTTTGGATGAGGTGGTCAGTAAAAATTATGATTCAGAACAAACCATATTTAACTTATTTAAAATACTGGCCGGTATCGCCATAGCCATAGGTTGTCTTGGCCTTATTGGTTTAGTTTCATTTTTAGTAACACAAAAATCTAAAGAGGTAGGTGTAAGAAAGGTGCTAGGGGCTTCTGTATCTAGTATATTTTTACTGTTCGGCAAAGGATATATGATCTTGTTATTGATAGCCTTCCTCATTGCAGCTCCCATTACCTGGTGGGCAATGGACGGATGGCTTTCATCGTTTGCCTATAAAATCGAATTATCCCCACTATATTTTCTAGTAGGTATCTTAATTAATGGCTTGATAGCTGTGCTAACAGTAGGATTTCAGTCCATCAAAGCTGCTATGGCTAACCCTGTAGATTCTTTGAAGGATGATTAGTAAGGTGTGACTTAATTATTAATAAGTGTTGTGATGTTGATAAAGTAATCGATGAAAATTCAATTATTGATAAAGTATAAGATCCTAATTCTTAGCTTGTTTGTATTTTGATAAGTATTCATATGTTTTTAAAGGTAAGTTGAAAGATTTATATAAAACATGAAAATAATTATTTTGTCTTCATGTAAAAAAATATAAAATTGCGATCAATTTTACTAGATAACTTAAAAACATATGATGAAGAGATTTTTTATGTTATTCACCTTAGCCATTTTGGTATGGGGTTGTAATGACGATGAGGACTATGATGTAGTTCTTAATTCCAGCGGTAATTTACTGGTTAAGTTAGTCGATGGAGAAGGTGCACCGGTTGCAGATGGTCAGCTAATGTTGCATTTACCAGCATCAACTGAAAGCTTATTGGAAGTTTTAGAGCCTGATGAAGCGGGTAATGTTGATTTGGGAACCCTTCGATCAGGTGAGTATTTAATTGATTGGTATGTTAATCATAATGGTCTATTATACACTCCAGGAACTTATCTTGGAGTGCAGGTATTGGCCGGAGAAGCAGTTGAAAAACAAATTAATATTGAAAGTGATATTCATTTAGGGACATTAGAAATTACAATAATTAACGCTGATACTGATGAGCTGGTAAATGGAGCTCAGTTGTTAATAGTTCAGAATGCATTTGGGTTTGATTCAGATATGCCCTTTGAAGATATTATGGATAGAGGCATGCAATACACTACTGACGGAGAGGGACACGTTTCTTTAAAGTTACCAACTGCTAAGAGCTTCTATATCTATTATTTAGATGGAGAAAGTAATAATTACCTAGGGAGACAAAATGTTTCACCTGGAGATGTGAGAGAAGTTGAGTATGAAATAACAGTTAACTGAATTAATCAATGAGGAAATTATATATACTTTTATTTGTAAGTGTTTTTATGTTTGGGTGTAAAGACGATAATGAAGTAAAAGTTACAATTAAAGATAGTGCTAATCTGACTTTAACATTAACGCAAAAGGGGACTCCTTTGTCTGGAATTTATTTTAAAGTTATTTCGAAGGCAAATGATCTTATCATTAAAGAAGGTATTACTGATGAAAAAGGTGTCATCGATTTTGAGCAGCTAAAGGAAGGAGATTACTGGGTTTCAGCTGAGACTTATTTAGAAGAAGAGCGGCTGAAGTATGAATTCAAAAGAATAGTTCAAGTAATTGCTGATCAAAATAAAGATCTAGTTTGGGATACCGAAGATTTTACCGTGAATATGGAATTCTACACACTTAATAGTGATGAAAATGCTTCTGTTCCTAATCAGAAAATATTGATTTATCAGAATAATGAAGTCAATGAATTGATTTATGATTTTCCTGAAAAGCTAGAGCAAGGAATAACAGTTACTACAGATGAAAATGGTAGAGCTAATATAGATTTGCCTGAAAGTGTTTATTTCTCAGTTTATTGGTATGAGAACGAAGAGAATTATATTAAAATATCGGGAAATGAACAATTAATAACAGGTGAAGATGAATATTTAAGTATCGACTTATACTAATAGAATCTGGTGATAAAAAACAAAAGGCTACTTGAAAAAGTAGCCTTTTGTTTTTTATATTAACTTTTATTATTTCTAATGCACTCATTTGTCATGCTTTTGATGCAGTAATTATCTGTAAATACTGTTTAGAACAAGAAAATTGATGTGGCATTTCTATTAGCATTTTATCTTAATATTAACCGCTGTTAACTTTATTAATTTGTCTGCGATCCGAGCTATCCAGAGGATACAAGAAGTAGCACTTACCAACCCTGTTCACAGCTTGAAAGAAGATTAAAAGTGTATCAATTTTAATACAGTCGGTTGTCATGTATCTGATACATCTTACAGGCAAAATGTGGTCAATTTACATATTAAAGGGGATGGCATTTCTTTTGGCAAGTAATAAGTAATTAAAATTAACTTCACTTACATAGCATGATTAAAAATTACTTCAAAATAGCGATTAGGAATTTCTTGAGGAATAAGTTTTATGCTGGACTGAATATACTTGGGTTATCCGTAGGCGTGGCAGTGGCTCTGCTTATTAGTGTTTACTTATTGCATGAGTTAAGTTATGATAATTTTCATGTAAATGGAAGTGAGATATACCGCGTAAATCAAACTAATATCTGGGACCCGGAGGGGGGCTGGATGAGCCGTACACCGCCGCCAGTGGCTGATGCTATGTCGGCAGAGTTCCCGGAAGTAGAAGCCACCCTAAGGATAAATACACCGAATGCTGCCATTGTTAATATAGAGCATGGAGGTGCCTATAATTCCTTCAGGGAAACTAGCATATTGGCTGTTGATTCTAATTTCTTCGATTTTTTTGGTTTCAAACTTCAGGAAGGTAGCCCTGATAAAGCTTTGAGTCAGATGAATGCCGTGGTGCTTTCAGAAGAAGCGGCACGCAGATTTTTTGGAGATGACTCTGCCTTAGGTAAAACCATATTGCTAGGTGATGACAAAACACCTGTGGAGGTAACAGGGGTAGCAGAAAAGCAGCCTACTAATGCCCATATTCACTTCGATTTACTGTTATCTATGCCCACCAATCCTCATGTGAAGCGTTTTGAATGGAGCTGGATTTGGACGCAAATGTACACTTACGTCAGGTTGAAAGATGGCGTAGAAAAGGTAGAAGAAGGCATGCATGGACTGGCTCACAAATATGCCTTAGATGCATTTAAAAGGTTAGGGATATCTATGGCAGATTTTGAAAGCCAGAAAGGTAAACTGGATTTTGAATTGCAACCAGTAGAAGATATTCATCTTAATGCGTCAGTAGGAGGTAATCTGGAGCAGGTTAGTGACATGACTTACATCTATATATTTGGAACAGTAGCGATATTCATTATGCTGTTGGCTGGTATCAATTTTGTTAATTTAACCACTGCCAGAGCTGCTAATAGAGCTAAAGAGATAGGTGTGAAGAAGGTTTTGGGTTCAGGCAGGCCGCACCTTATACGTCAGTTTCTATTGGAATCTGTTATGCTGAGTTCGATAGCTACGCTCATAGGGCTGGGCTTTGCTGAGTTGCTAAGATTTTCTATGGTAGATTACTTAGATCTAAATTTAAGTACCGGTATTATGTCTGATGCTCGCATTTTGGGTGCAGTGGTGGTATTGCCATTATTATTAGGCGTATTAGCGGGCTTATATCCAGCATTTTATCTCACCTCTTTTCAACCTGCCAGGGTTTTGAAGGGAAACGTAGCCAGTGGAGCTAAAAGCGCCGGTTTAAGAAATGTTTTGGTGGTATTTCAGTTTAGCATAGCCATTATTTTGGTAGCAAGTACTTTCGTGATTTATAAGCAACTTAAATACTGTGAGACTACAGATTTGGGCATGAATAAAGATCATGTGTTAGTAGTGAAAGAGGTAGATAAGCTGCACGATCAAATGAATGCCTTTAAGCAAGAGATGAATAAGGTTTCAGGAGTTCATGCCGCAGCATTAGGCAGTGTTATGGGAGGGAATACTTCAAACGCCCTTGAGGATCTTTTCTACAGAGAAGGTCAGTCAGAGAAAAAAATATCATTAGCTACAGTGAAAGGCGATGAAGATTATGTGCCTTTGCTGGATATGCAACTGCTGGCAGGGAGAAATTTTGTAAAATCTAACCCTTCGGATAAGTCAGCCATAATCATTAATGAACGTGCTATGAAGGCTTTTGGCTGGAGCTTAGATAATGTACTTGGGCAGAAAGTTGAGTACTTTGAGTCTGTGGAATTTCATGTTATAGGAGTGGTGTCTGACTTTAATATGATTTCTGTGAAATTTCAAATTCCGCCTTTAGCCATATTTCATACGGAAGCCAACCTGTTCAATGACAATAGGCTGTTGGCCGTAAAATATGACCCACAAAGGCTGCAGGAGGTGATAGCTTCATTAGAGACTAATTGGAAATTGCTTTCCGAATCGGTTCCGCTTGATTATGTCTTTTTAGATGAAAGCTTTGCGGAACAGTACCAAAACGATCAAAAGCTAGGCTCATTATTTAGTGTTTTTGCTACTCTGGCATTATTGATAGCCTGTTTAGGGCTTTTCGGGTTGGCTTCTTTTATGGCAGCTCAGAGAAATAAGGAAATAGGAGTTAGAAAAGTATTGGGTGCCTCCGTAGCACAAATAGTGATTTTGCTCAATAGCAACTTCTCTAAGCTTATTATAATCTCTCTTTTTATTTCTATACCAGTAGTGTGGTGGTTGATGAGTAAGTGGTTAGAGCAGTTTGTGATCAGAATAGATATTGGCTGGGAAATATATGCTATCTCCGGATTTTGTGCCATATCTATCGCCTGGCTTACGGTAAGTTACCAGTCTATTAAAGCAGCCGTGGTAGACCCTGTCAAGAGCCTTAAAGAAGAGTGATTTATCATTCTAATTATACCTGTTAAATGAAAAATTCATTAAATCTAGCGCTTACACTTTTATCAATATTCTAGACCATTTCACCTAATTAACCACCTAATCATGTTTAAAAATATTATACGCATTGCCATCAGAAGCTTGCTTCGGAATAAAAGCCATAGCATTATCAATGTGTTAGGCTTAGCTGTAGGTATTAGTGCTTCATTAGTTATTTTTCTGATTGTGCATTTTAACCTAAGCTTTGATAACCACCATGCTGACAAGGATAGCATTTATCGGTTAGTTACTGAAGAAAAAGTGGGAGATGAGGTAAGTAAAGAAGTTGGTATTCCCTTTCCATTGAGGCTGACTTTTGAAGAGGATTTTCCTGAGGTGGAAGAGTTTACTATGGTAGATAATAATCAGGTTTCTGGTGTGATAAACGTTATGCAGGGCGGACAGCAGGTAAAGTATAAGGAGGAAGCTAGCAAGCAGGCGTTTGTTAATAATGATTATTTTAAAATTTTCAATTATCAGTTTCTTTTGGGTGATCCGGAAACCGCTTTAAAGGACAATTACTGTGTGGTGCTGTCTCGTAATTTGGCAGATAAGTATTTTGGAAGTTATACCGAGGCTATTGGTAATGTAGTTAACATAGAAAACTACTTTGATCTTAAAGTCACTGGGATTATTGAAAACCCACCGATAAATACGGATTTACCTTTTGAAATGCTCATGTCTTTTGAGATCGGCAAAGAAATAAGGATTTGGGATGACAATTGGGGCGGTACCTCCAGTTCTACGCAAGCTTATGTCAAACTGAAACCAGGAGTCGATGCCTCAGCATTTTCTGATAAAATTGCTGATTATATTTCCAATCATGATAAAGACAATCCGAAGAAAAGCCAGTTAGGCTTGCAGCCATTGGCCGATGTTCACTTTAATAAAAGCTATTTTAATTTTATTGGGAGAACCATTACTTATAAGAGTATATACACGCTGAGTATTATTGGTGCCATGTTACTATTGGCTTCATGTATTAATTTCGTGAATTTAAACACCGCCATGGCTATTAAGAGGTTGAGAGAGGTGGGTGTTCGTAAGGTATTAGGCAGCAGTCGCGGCGCTTTGTTCTTTCAATTTCTATTTGAAACCATGGCTATCACTGGCTTGGCCTTGCTAATTTCTTTGGGTGTAGTAGAGCTATTGTTTTTTAATATTTCTGCTTTAATTGGTTATGAAGTTCCTTCTTTGGTATATACGCCCTCTGTTTTTACAGTGCTGTTGCTATTTCTGATTTTGGTAACACTTTTAGCTGGCACTTATCCTGCTATGGTGCTATCAGGTTACTCCCCTGTATTAGCACTTAAACCTAACCTCAGTAGTAAGGCGGGCAGTTTGTCTTTTAGAAAGGTATTAATTGTAGTACAATTATTTATTTCTCAGGCTTTAATTATGGCAGTCATAGTAATATCTGGGCAGGTAGATCATTTTTTAAACACTCCAATGGGCATTAATACAGAAGCAATACTAGAGTTTAGTATTCCAGATGCTGAGCAAATGAAATATGAAAGCTTTAAGGCTTCTCTTTCTGAGGTACCAGGAGTTGAGCAGGTGGCCTTCTCTAATACGGGCGCAGCTTCAGAAAATACCTGGGGAGGAGTAGCTAATCTTAATGATGAGAATTTAGCGGTGCAGGTTAAAATTATAGATGACAGCTATCTTGATATTTATGATATAACGCTTTTAGCAGGTAGAAATATCAATATGACAGATTCAGTAAGGAATTATATAGTGTCACGCCTTACGGCAGAACAGCTAGGCTTTCAAGATCCAAGGGATATTTTGGGTAGAGAATTGAGCGTGTGGGGCACGCTAGGTCCAGTGATTGGAGTGGTGGAAGATTTTAGTGCTATGCCGTTGCAGTATGAGCAGCAGCCATTGGCTATGTGGAGGCAAAAGGTGTCATTTAATCAGGGTAGTGTTAAGGTGAATTATTCTAATCTGGAGGCCGCCTTGGCGGGAGTAAAAGAACTGTGGCAAGAGCAGTTTCCTGATTATGTCTACTCATACCAATTTCTGGATAATAAAATCGAAAGTTTTTACAAAAGCGAAAAGCAATTGGCTAGCACTTTTACGGCCTTTGCAGTGGTGGCCTTATTCATAGGCAGTATAGGCTTATTAGGTATGATGTCTTATATGGTGAACACAAGGATGAAAGAAATAGGGATTCGTAAAGTGCTGGGAGCCGGGGTAAAGCAGATAGTCTTTTTACTGTCAGGAAATTTCATATTACTGGTGTTGCTTGCATTTGTTCTTGCAGCCCCAGTATCGTACTACTTTTTGAATAATTGGTTAAGTGATTTTACAAGCAGAATTACTCTGGGTATGGGGTATTTTGTGCTAACGCTGGCAGTATGTCTTATTATTACTCAGCTTACCATTTTAGTTCATGCGCTAAAGGCGGCCTTTTACAACCCTATAGATATTTTGAAAAACGAATAACAACAATCGTAAAACTCAAATAACAACTTCAATGATCAAAAATTATATTAAAACCGCATTTCGCAATCTCTCGCGAAATAAGCTGTACACTGTGGTGAATGTGCTGGGGCTGTCGCTGGGTATTGCCTGTAGTGTAGTGCTCTTAATGTTAGCTCAGTATTCTAATACGTTTGATGATTTTCAGGTTAACAAAGATAGAATTTACCGATTAGTCAACTCTTCTGATGGAGCAGGAGGAGAACGGGACTATACTCCGGGAGTACCAGGGCCATTGCCCGATGCTATTAAAGAAGATTTCTCAGAATTTGAGAAAGTGGTTTTTGTGAGAAATGTATACGGCACTAAGCTGTTTACTATAAATCCTGATTCTGATAAGCCTAATTATTTTGAACTGAGGGATGAGCGTTTGGCTTTTACGCAACAGGGCTATTTGGATGTATTTACGGTAGATTGGAAGCAGGGAGATATAGCATCTGCACTAGAAGGACCTAATAGAATCGTCCTTTCAGAAGCGGTAGCCAAAAAGTTTTTTCCTGATGGAGATGCCTTGGGTGAAACCATTATTTATAACAAGAATTCACAGTTAAAAATTACTGGCATAATAGCTGATCCATCGCCTCATAGTGATATGCCTTTTGAGATTTTTATATCTTATGCTACTATTGAGAAACAGGTATTGGAGAGAGGATGGGGTAGCGTAGATAGTGATGATCAGTGCTACATTTTACTGGCTGAAAATGATAATCCGGATAGGTATCGTGCTCGCTTGGATGAGTTTGTCATCAAAAATTTCGGTGAAGATAATGGTGACGAGCGTTATGACCTTCAGCCCATGTCTGACCTTCATTTTAATGATAATTATAGCAACTATATATATTCTACTACCAATAAAAATGAGATACTGGTCATGGTCTTTATTGCTATATTTCTACTGCTAACTGCTTGTATTAATTTTGTTAACCTATCTACAGCAGTGGCCGTTCGCAGGTCGCGCGAAGTAGGGGTGAGAAAGGTGCTGGGAGGTACCAGAATGCAATTGGTACTTCAGTTTTTAGCCGAATCACTGGCCGTAGTGTTAATGGCGGTGATGATAGGGCTTGGTCTCTCTGAGCTTATGATATTGTACGTAAATCCATTCATGCAGGTAGCGTTAGATATTCCATGGGGAGAGCCTTTGTTTATAGTTCAGGTGCTGGCAGGTTCGCTGCTTATCACCTTGTTGGCAGGTTTTTACCCTGCTTTGGTACTTTCTAATTTTAAGCCTGCTTTAGCGCTGAAAAATCTGATTACCACCAAACACAGTGGAGCCTTTTCTTTAAGGCAAGGACTGGTAGTTTTTCAGTTTTTTATCTCTCAGGTATTTATAGTGGGTACCATAGTCATCATTAGCCAAATGAACTTGCTCAATAGCGTGGATCTTGGCTTTACTACAGAAGCTCTGGTAAATATCAGAATACCTGAAAGAGACCCTGATAAGAAAAAAGTATTGAAGGCTGAGTTGGAGAGATTAGCCAACATAGAGCAAGCGAGCTTGGTCTATACTAATCCAAGTTCTTCTTCAGTGTCAGTAAGTGACTTTCATATAGCTGATAATGCCGAGGATTATTATTCATCTATTAAATATGGAGATGATGATTATCTTGATATTTACAAAATCAATCTCTTATCGGGTAGAAATGTGCACCCATCTGATACCTTAAATGAAGTGTTAATCACTAAAAATCTGCTCGAATATATAGGTTACAAAGGTAAAGAGGAGGAGGTTTTAGGAACTATGATTAAAGTGCATGGTATACACGTGCCTATTGTGGGGGTGATTGATGATTTTAATTCTCAGTCCCTACATGATAAAGTTACTCCCGTCATATTTATGAGTTCAATTAATAGTTACAGGCAGCTTACGGTTAAGGTGAACCTTTCTAGTTTTAGTAGCACCAATGAGCAGGTAAAAGCCATATGGCAAAAGCTATATCCTGAGTTTGATTATAATTATAAATTTGTTGATGATTACATTGCAGGCTTCTACGAAGAGGAGCAGAAAATGGCTAAGATCTTTAGTTTCTTCTCAGGGGTAGCCATATTTATAGGTTGCTTAGGGCTGTTTGCTTTAGCTTCTTTTATGATTAACCAAAAGGTCAAAGAGATTGGTGTTCGTAAAGTATTAGGTGCTTCAGTGGCTAATATTGTGGGTATCTTTTCCTGGTCATTTTTCAAACTGATAGCTATATCTTTTTTGCTCTCGGCTCCTGTAGCTTGGTATGTGATGGATTCCTGGCTGGAAAATTTTAATTACAGAGTGGAAATAGGTCCATTATTTTTTATTGGTGCTTTTTTAGTGACCCTTTTTATTGCGGTAATTACTGTAGGTTATAAATCATTTAAAGCGGCAGTGGTTAATCCTGTTAATAGTCTTAAAGATGAATAGATTGATCTAAAATCAATAATATTCAAAAGCTCTAAGTGTCAACACTTAGAGCTTTTTTTTAGTACTAAGTGACTGTACTATAAATATTTTCCCCTAAGAGGTAGGGAGATTAGAGTACCTTACCAAACGAATTTCAAATTCTTGTCGTTCTATCATCTAAATACTCTCTATTGGCTTTAATTAGTCGTTCTTCTGGTTGAATTTCTGATTTTCATTTATCAGGGCAAACCCTTAAAGAAAGCGGCACTCAGATGATCATCTTTGTACTAGATATTATTACTAATTATGGCTAAAAACACTCGATTTCCTATTCTATGCATCATTTTTTTCATGGGGCTCAACCTATTGTGTTGCTCTCAGGGTTATGGTCAGCAGGATATCTATTGGGAGAAGAAATTCAATCCTGCTGATAGGTCATTTTTAAAATACCGTGGAATAGGAGTTTCGTTTGGTGTTAAAAGTATCACTTTTGATAGTAAAATCGACCAGTTGCATAGTTACCAGACCATGCAGGAAGGTGGAAAGGGCTCATTGGTTATTGGTAATGATTTTGATCAAATAAGTTTTAACGTGGCCGGCTGGTATTATTCTTCTAGTCAAAAAACTATAGACTTATTTGAATTTGGAATTACAAATCACCTTTATTTTTTAAGAGCGTTTGGGATAAAGCCGCAAGGCATTGCTCCATATGTAATCTCTGGTGTGAGAAGGCAGAGATACAAATTTTATGGTGCATATGTTGATGAAGATGATAGGGGAGATAAAGGGCAACAAAGAGGCCCTGAGTCTTACTTGGGGGGCATGCAGAGCACGAGCTTATCTCTTGGCCTTGGTGTAGAATATCAGCTGCAATCAGAGCTGGAGTTCATACATTTTTTTGCCGAGGCAGCGGGTGATTTGAGTTTTATGTCATCGGTAGATGGTAAAGCATTTATCGGAACTAAAACAGGCCACCTTTATTCCTTTAATCTGGGAGTACGCTTTGGATTGAAAAAAACAAATTTTAGATACCTAAGATAGAAATGATGAAAATAGCTTTATGTGGAGTATTGTGCCTGTGTTTTTTTACGGCTTGCGAAGTGCAGATTGACAACCCTTTAGAGATTGTTTCAGGAGAATATCATACGATAAAAGAAGGAAGCCATAGTTCAAACCCTATTCCTGAAAAATTTGAAGATAATGAATTGAGTTTTACTGCTCTCTTTGACAGTTCTGCAGTATATAGTAGTGTAGACGAAGCCAATCAGGCAGATATCAATAAGTTGATGGGATTCTCTGATTGTGGAGCTCACCATCATGAGAATAGTGCCAGGTTTGGGTGGCGATGGTTTGATGATGAACTGCAAGTTTTTGCTTACTGTTATGCGGGTGGTGTGAGAAGCTATGAGTTTATTACCTCGGTGGAATTGAATGAAACGAATGAATACAAAATCACCGCTGCTAATGATAAATATTTTTTCACTGTAAATGGAAAACATGAAGTGGAAATGGAAAGGGGAGGAAACTGCACTGAATCGTCTAATTATCTTCTTTTTCCATATTTTGGAGGTGATGAGACGGCCCCTCATGATATCACTGTTAGGATCATCAAATAAGAAAATGTTAAATAAAATTAAAAATTATTGAGAGATAGTTTGTGTTTTTAATTCTGAGTTTTATATTTGCACCACCTTAAACAATAGGGGCAGGCAAAAAGGTTAAAAGTAGCCTAGATGCTTTAAAAACGCCCTTTTTAAGATAATGGTTCCGTAGCTCAACTGGATAGAGCAACTGCCTTCTAAGCAGTAGGTTCGGGGTTCGAGTCCCTGCGGGATCACAAAATAGCAAAGCCTTCAAAGTCATTGATTTTGAAGGCTTTTTTGATTCTGCTATCTAATGAATATAGACATTTTACTTTTGAAGAATTGATTTATAAGTTTTAAATGCCAATAGCCATATTAGAAAACTTTTGAGTCTCAATTTTTTCCTCCCAAACGGTGCCCCAGATACATATTGGGAAAAATTCCAATGATTGAAAGAATCCAAAATAGCGTTGGACTCTTTGTACTATACCATAGCCAAATAATGATTAGGGTGATAAAGGCACAGCCCCAAATTATATTCTGGATGTTCTTACTTATAAAAGCGATGACCAACCCGCCTAAAAAACAACTAAAAAGGTTAGCACTTAATTTTAAAAGAAGTAAATACCACTCGTGAATGTTCAGATCGGTTCTGCCAAATAATTCAGTGGATTCCGGATATATTTGACTTTCTAGCAATGCGAAGGCAATGGAAAGGAAAACAATTGTAAAAAATCCACTTGCTATTGCTAAACTATTTTTCCAATTCATATTCAAATGTATTTTATTAGGCCCACAGGAGAGTTATAAACACAAGCATCGCCACTATCTATTCTTGTTTTTCTATTGAATCGAATTATCTTGCTACTTTCATTTTCTACAGCTCTTAAATACTCTTTTGAAAAAAGTATATAAGATTGATTCTTCACGTAGTGGTACTTCAACAATCTATGAGATTCTACCACTGTAGCTCCATATAGTTTTTTAAATTTCCCTATCACGTATTCAGAAAAGGTACCATAGTGCACAATAAATTTTAAAGAAAGAGCGATCTTCGTTTTTAATTGCTGATGTAGGTCTTCCAGACATTTACTAAACGCCTCTTTCATCTTAATAGCCTGTTGTATGATGCTCGAGATATCTGATGGATTACCGTACTTATAAAATAAGACAGCATCTCCCTCTATTTCCGAGATTTCAAATGCCATTATATTGTTGTCAATAATAGTGTTTAATAGTTGCTCGGTGATATAACCTCCTACATGTAAGCTGTGACTCAATACAAAATCTGTAAATCCACTAAAATCCGGAATTAGAATCACTCCTTTTTGTTCTGTCTTTTCCATTTTATAACCCTTTTTTACCTTCTAGCCAAAAACCTTTCACAAAGGGCTTTCCTTTGTGGTTATGTTCTTTGAATACTTTTCTGAAGTTTTGTAGGGAGTTTATATTTCCTGTAAGTACTATATTGGCATTTTTCCAATCACCATTTTTGAATATGGGTAACTCCCTGATTTTTTCTTTGTTTCGGAATACCTCATGCTTTGAAAACACCGTGTAATTGTCCAGCCCAAGGATCTTCGGAACAGATATGTTTTCTTCGTTCAGTTCGATGTAAAATTGATATTGATGTTTGTTTTGCTGTAATACTGGTAAAAAGGCTAACATTAAGCTTAATGAGGTTTCATCCCCAAAAATTAGTTGCTTCTTTATTTCAGGATCATATTGTTTTGGACCGAACGGAATGGCCATTTTAACGACATCTCCAGGTTTAAGCTGTTTCATAAAATTACTGCCGGGGGCATTGCCGTGTATATGAGCTATTACTTCTAAGATGCCTTCTTCACAATTTCCATAAGAAACCGTATAGTGTCTTGTATCTTTTGCATTTATACGAAATGAAATAGAGTATCCGATTTCAAAACGGAGTGTTTTAAAATCTCCCTGAAAACGTATTTTTTTAAGTTGTGGGGTAATAGTGGTTGTGCCTACTACTTCTACCGTTCTCATCATAGAAGAAGCCAGTGTTTCAAAGGCATCGTTTACCCATTTTGGTGCTGTTGGCATCGCTTTAATTTTTTGAGGTTACTAAATTGTTGATGGCTGCTGTTTGGCGGTTTTTTCCTTTTAATTTTAGAGCCAGCTTATCGAAAGCGGCATAAACTACCGGTACCACAATGAGGGTGAGCAGCAGTGAACTGATAAGTCCGCCAATGATTACCCAGGCCAATCCATTGTTGAGTTCTGCACCAGCACCACTAGCCAGTGCAATAGGGATCATCCCAATCACCATTGCGATGGTCGTCATTAGAATAGGGCGTAAGCGGGCGTGATAGGCATTCACCAGGGCCGTAAAAGTATCTTGCCCTTCTGCCTTCTGATGATTGGTGAAATCGACTAGAAGAATGGCATTTTTTGCCACTAATCCAATAAGCATAATAATTCCCAAAATGGTAAATATGTTCAGTGCATTGTTGGTCAGTGCCAAGGCCCAAAGTGCGCCAATAAAAGAAAGCGGAATGGAAAATAGCACTACCAATGGGTAGAGATAACTGTCATATAGAACCACCAGAATAAGATAGACCAGTATAATAGCGGCTAATAATGCAATGAGTAAAGTTCCGAAGCTATCCGACTGGTTTTCCATATCGCCACCCCAGATATAACTGACGCCATTGTCTCGCGGAATCTTGGCAAAAGCTTCTTCCCAATCGGCAGCAATATCGCCGGAAGGTCTTCCTGCCGCTTGTGCAGAAATAGTCACTGCGGCACTTTTGTCCCGACGTTCCAGAAAACTAGGTCCGGTACCTTCAGTAATAGTCGAAAATTGGGAGAGTTGTACCCGTTTGCCTTCAGCATTCACAAAAGAAATATCGCGCACATCCTGAATAGACAACCGATGCCCTGCATTATATTTAATGTTGATGTCATACTCATAAGCCCCGGCGCGGAATTTCCCATCGGTGTTGCCGTTAAAAGCGGTTTGCATAGCCATTCCCACATCCTGCAATCCAATCCCTAAAGCCGCCATTTTGTCCCGGTCTATGGAAACCTGCACTTCAGGATTCCCTTTTTCTGCACTGCTTTTTATTTGGGTAGCTCCCGGAACTTTGGCTAAAGAATCCAGGGCTTTTTTAGAAAATTCCAGGGCATCTGCATAATTGGGAGCAGTAATGGTCAAGGATATCGGGGCGTCATCAGCGCCTCCTACAATACTTACCGTAGCGGTTTTAATTTTCACCCCAACCAGGGCTTGTTGTAATTCCCGTTTCACTTGGGCGGCAAATACGGTGGTTTTATCATTCCGCTCAGCTTTATCGACTAAGGCTACCGTAATTTCAGATTTAAAAGGAGTTTCCTGAGTGCCGACAGTGCCGTCACTACTTTGCCCCACAGTAGTGACTAAGCGGTTAACTTCAGGATGTTGACTCAGTATTTTTTCCGCTTTTTGAGTGGCCAGATTCGTAGTTTCCAAAGAAGCATCTTTGTTGAGTTCCAGTTGTACCACAAACTGTCCGCGATCTACCGGAGGAAGAAATTCACCACCAATAAAGCCCGTTACCAAAAGCGAACACGAACCTATAAATAATACCATCACAATCAGGGTGGTTTTTCCTTTGTGAATCAGCGACCATTTTAATAAACCACTTACCAAATGGGTGAATTTATCCAGTCCTTTTTCAAAGCCTAAAATGATTCTTTCAAAGAAATTTTTACCTGTGATTTTTCCTAGTTTGCCGAATCGGGAAGAAAGCCAGGGAACAATGGTGAAGGAAGAAAGCAAAGAAAATAAGGTCGCCAGGATAACAGTAACACAAAATTGGGCAATTAAATCGGAAACCAACCCCGTACTCATCGCGATAGGGAGAAATACCACCACAATAACCAGCGTAATTGCTGAAACGGTAAACCCGATTTCTATCATCCCGTCATAAGCGGCCTGCACGCGGTTTTTCCCCATTTCCATATGGCGGTAAATGTTTTCTAATACTACAATGGCATCATCTACCAAAATACCCACCACCAGCGAAAGGCCTAATAAACTCATTAGGTTGAGCGTATATCCCAAGAGGTACATCCCGATAAACGTAGCGATAAGCGATGCGGGAATAGAAACCATTACAATAAAAGCATTACGTATGGTATGCAGGAAAAACAGCATTACCACGGCGACCAATACCACCGCTAATATCAAATCGTGCATTACCGCATCGGAGGCTTGCAAGGTAAATTCACTGCTATCATCTACAACGGGCAATTTCACCTGATTGCCGGCATACTGCGTCTCCATTTCTTGTAAACTGCGGTGAATGGCTTCGCTCACTTCTACAGCATTGGCGTCCGATTGCTTCATTACCTGCATTATAATGGCATCTTTGCCATTTACCCGGGCAATTTTATTTACCTCTTTTTGGGTATCCCTTACTTCAGCGATGTCGCGTACCCGTACCTGAATTCCATCGGTGGAACTCACCACCAAATTGCGTAGCTCCTCCACATTTTCATACTTACCCGATAAACGGATGAGCACTCGATTATGTCGGGTCTTTAAATTTCCGGTAGGATAATCAATATTGGAGCTCAAAATAATGCTGACCACCTGGGGCAAGGTCAGATTGAAACCTTTTACTTTTTCAGGATCAATATTCACCTGTATTTCCCTTTCAGAACCACCAATCACAGTGACCTGGCCTACGCCTTTGGTGCTGGAAAGCACCGGTTTTATTTTTTTATCCAGTAAATCGTAGAATGCTGTTTCTTCCATATTGGCAGTAGCACCAATTGTGATAATGGGCAAATCGCTAAGCGAAAATTTACTAAGCGAAGGCGGATCTACATCTTCTGGTAAGTCTTTTTCAATCGCATTTATTTTACGCTGCGCATCATTCAAAGATTCATTCTCATCGGCATCCGAAGTCAGGGTTAAACTTACGGTGGAAAGCCCTTCAAAAGATTTCGATTCTATTTTTTTTACATTTTCCACCGAGGAAATAGCATCTTCGATTTTCTTGGTCACCGAATTTTCCACTTCACTGGAAGAAGCTCCGGGATATGGAGTGGAAATAGTAATTAAATTGAGGCTGAATTTTGGTAACAATTCATAGCCTAACCTACTGTAGCTATAAAGTCCGCCTAAAATAAGAATGGTGAAAAGAACCACTACAATTGTGGGACGTTTGATAGGTATTGCTGCTAATTTCATATCTTTTTTATTGAATAATTTGTATAGCAGATTGATCTTCTAAATTGATCTGTCCGCTGGTCACGACCACATCCCCAAGCCGTAAACCGTCAAGAATTTCTACCTGATTATTGAAGTTTTTTCCTGTTCGTACTTTTTGTAATTGAACTTTGTTATCCTTTACTACAAAAACCTCACTTTCGCCCAAACCTTCCGTAAAGGCATTGCGGGAAATAGCGCTGATCGGTTGTAATTCTTCGGAAGAGAAATTAAAAATGGCCGTGGCGTACATTCCGGCTTTTAAAGGATAATTTTGGCTGTTTTGTAAGGTGATTTCTACCGGAAAATTAAGGGAACCATCTGCTTTTGCGGCCACAAAAGATACGCGGCCGGTAAATGTGGTATCGGGGTAAACGTTTAATTGAATCTGCGCTTGCTGCCCTGACTGAATATTAGAAACCTGTAGTTCCGGGACGCTTACTAGAAGTTTTAAAGTAGTGATATCTACAATTTCAAAAAGAGAAGTACCTGTATTTACAACAGCTCCCGTTTCTATGAATTTTTTATTGATTACACCGTTTATCGAAGCCTTAATGCGGGTATCCTCCATATCCAAATTGGCATTTTCTAAGCTTGATTTCGCGTTGTCCAACTGCAATTGCATTTGTTCTAATTGCTCTTGGGTTACTCCGCCTGTCTTGTATGCCCGTTGGTAACGTTCATAATTCTCTAAGGCATTCTGGTAGTTGGCATTGGCATTCTGATAGGATACCTTGGCCTGATCTTTTTTGAGATAAGCGAGGGTTTGTCCTTTGCGCACCTGGTCGCCTTCTTTGACCATAATTTTTAAAATAGTGCCTGAAGTTTCGGGGGTGACTATCAGTTCCTGTTCCGGTTTAAACGTTCCGTTACTCCTGTAGGTGAGTTGTGGGTTGACGCGTTTTACCGTATCGACTTTAACGCTAATGGCATCGTTCTTTTGAGTAATCAAAGCGGTTTCCTGCTGGTTTTGTGCTTTGTTGGAAAGAAGGAGGTATATCGCCCCACCAAGGACTATGGCACCAATGAGTATGCTGTATATTATTTTTTTCATTTTCTGCTTATTTTAAGAGGGTTCGTAATTCGCCTTTTGATTTTAAATAGTCTAGTTGCGCCAGGCGATAATCGAGTACCGCCTTGTTATAAGTATTTTGAGCTTCAATCAGGGAAGTTTCCGCATCCAGGACATCGGTCAACGGAGCGAGCCCGTTCGTGTAGTTATTCTGAATATCTTCGACCACTTCTTTTGCCAGCACTACATTTTGCTGTTGATTTTCTATGGTAATCTCACTACTTCTGATTTGATTTTTTGCGTTTTCGAAATCGGCCCGAAGCGATAGTTCTTTATCTTCTATGTCCAGTTGAAGGGCTTCCACATCTAGTTGTGCCTGTCTTACCTTGGTGCGTGTTTTCAATCCCGAAAAAATGGGGATATGCAGGTTAAGGGTAATGCTGGAATAATCCGTCCAGTACACCTGCTGGGTTTCATCCTTTCCAATGGGAAAGGTATCGCCTAAACCCTGGTAATGATATTGAGCACTAAGACCAAGCGTAGGATAATTGGCCGCCTTGCTTTCCTGTACCGCATAGTTGCGTAACTCTTTCTCTTTCGTCAGCGATTGATAGGCGTTGAGTGAACTGACATCAAAAGTTTCTTTTTCAATTTGAGGTAGGAGGGGAGAGGACTCTTCTGTTAAAGTAATCATCATCTCCATAGGTAAGCCAGTTAAAAACTTGAGTGTGTTTTTACTGATTTGAATAGAATTCTGAAGTTCTTGTTGCTGCGCCTGAAGGTTAGCTACTTTTACCTGAATACGCTTGACATCTATTCCTTTCGCCAGTCCGTTTTCAAATTGACTTGTAATGATTTGCTGAATCTTTACGGTATTTTGATAGGTGGTATCTACCGCAGTCAGGTTGGCTTGTAAAATGAGGGTGTGGTAATAGTGTGAAGCTACTTTTTCGATTACATTTTCTTCGGTAAGTTGCTGATTGATCTGGTAAAACCCCCGGCTGGATTTTGCCGCTTTCAATCCGATAAAAACCGATTGATCAAATAATTTCTGAGTTAAATTAATTCCCCCATCGGCATTCCATTTTTGTCCTAACGGTGCCATTACTACGGTGCCGGGTTCTCCAAGAATTTCACCCGGTAAGGCAGTTTCCTGAAGAATCGGATTATTAATCAGGTTGCCATCCAATGCGACGGTAGGCAATATCTCAGCCTTTTTTTCCTGAATTTGATATTCGCTTTTAGAAATATCTAACTGTGCTTTTTTGGCTTCTGCCTTATGGCTGAGAGCATAGTTCAGCGCTTCTTTCAAAGATAACTCCTTTGATTCCTGAGCGCTTGCCAGCAGAAAGGTATTGAGAAGTATCCCTAGTAGGAGAAATAATTGTTTATATTGCTTCATTTATAAAACCGACTGTTCGGTATGTTTATGATTAAAAAAATATGTTAATATTTGCAATTTTAGTTTGGTAGATAGCTAATACCGACCGTCCGGTATGTTAATGACACCAAAAGTTTTATGGTTTTAAACTTTGATAAAGGCTATCCCATATGTTTTTAACTTCTTTAAAAAGTTCATCAGAACTACTGCTTATTACCATATGCATTGCAATGCCGTCACTGCTGTATACAAATTGCTTAGCTAAATTTTCTGAAGAAAGTGTAGTTTTAATTTCCTCGTTAGCCATTGCTTTTTTAATTACTTTTTCCCAAGCCTTCAATTCTTCATGAATTCTTCTATGTTGTTGTTCTCTAATTTCCGGCAACAGTCGAAGGGCATCAAATAATATATAATATAGATTATTAGGAAAATCACCCTCAAAAGTTTCCTGATACCAGCTCCGAAGTATGCTGTCACGCTTATGTTGAATATCCAAATTAGCTTCATAAAAAGACTTTAATGAATCGGAGGGTAGGGTTTCATAATCCAAATGAAGCATTTTGCTGAAATAAACTTCTATTACTTCTTTAAAAACCTCTTCTTTACTGCTGAAATAATGATAAAAAGCGCCTTTTGAAAAGCCTGAGTTTTTTACAATTTCTTTCATCGTGACCTCTTTAAAGCCTTTTTGCAAAAAAAGAAGCAGTGAGGTTTTTAGTATCTGTTCTTTAGAGTCTTTCATAAAACCGAACGTTTGGTATGTAAATGTAGGAAGATTTTTTTTATAGCCAACAAAAAGGTGAATTTTTTATGTTTGATAAATTTAAGCTGATCGCTATGCTGGTTAATAATCATAGCAAAGGTTGTTGTTATTAAGGAAGACTTCGTTTATATAGATCTTTTTTATTTCAGTTCATCATGCCTCCAAAAATATGGCTCCATCTCTAGCTGTGATGTTTTATAAAAATCACTATTTTCTTTCTACGATCAAGCCTAAGCATATAGATGTATTACGGAAAACACAGATTATATTAAAGAGATATGAGAAAACGGGATATCAAGAAGAAATTACATTTGAAGAGTTCTTTATTTGGTGTTATCATTTTATTTATACCAAGGCTACAGATGTAATGGGTGAGAGGAAAATGTTAGAGGCACCTGAAAAAGGGAATTTTGAATATATTGAGGAGGAATAGGTGGTTAGCATTAATATGATTACCACTGCTTAGGTTGTGGTGGTTCTTATAGCTGGTACTGACCATATTTCACTTGCCTGAAAAGAATATTAAGTGTATACTATTCGGCTAGTTAAGGCATACTGAAGAGATAAATTGTAGGTAATCAAATCGATTTTCGGAAAATGGCATTTGTTAAATAATATTTTTCCTTAACTTAATTTCATGATCACTGTGATAGGGGGTGTTTGTCTCCCTTATACGGATGTTGTGCATAATGCCAGAACAAAAATATGACACCAGAAAATTTCAAAAGTCATCAACTGTTTGAGAAAATCGAACAGTTATCGCAAAGGCTAAGCGAAGATGAGATTAAGGAGAAAATTGAACTCGACAAGTTATCCTTTTTCGAGTCTGTACATCAATATATAAGTGATAGAATCAAGTTAACCATACCTATTCTCGTTCAAGAGGCTGAAATGAACTCACTGAGTAGCGAAATTGAAGCAGGTCTCCAACAAATAAATGCATTTTTAGGCAACAGTAATGTTGGGCATCTTAACAACGCGACAAACAATTTCAATTCGGCTTTAAATAAAACGAGAAATTTTCCTTTACCATTTTCAAAAAATGATTTTAATTTCTCAAAAGTCATTGCAGATTTTCAGAAATCTGTTTCTGATAAATATGAACATCTTGAAAGTGAGAATGAAGAACTTTCGAATACGCTCCAAGAGTTTAAAACTGATCTGGAAAGTAAGGACAAGGAAATTGAAAGGCTTTTTAAGCTAGTTGAAGCAAAAGAATCAGAAATTCAAAACTTGAACTCAAACTTTCAAACGGAGTTCACAAATATTAAGACAAAAGCAACTCAAGAATACGAAACCGATAGAAAAACATTTAGAACTGAGATAGACACAGACAAACAGACGTTTAAAAAGGAGATTGAATCAATAAAAAAAGAGATTGATACAGACACAACTGAACTAATTGAGAAACTAGAAACGAAATTAGCTGAAGCAAAAAGTATCGTCAATGTTATAGGCAATGTGGGTGTGACGGGCAATTACCAAATAATCGCTAATGAACATAAAGATTCAGCAAATTTTTGGAGGTGGGTTGCTATTTTTTTTATGGCTGTGTTCTCGGGGCTTTTAGTATGGACTATTATTGACCTTAGTAGTAGTGGTTTTGATTGGACTAAATCCCTGATTCGACTAATTGCTGCGGCAGCATTATCTTATCCTGCCACATATGCAGCTAAAGAATCAAGTAAACACAGAAAACTTGAAACGATTAACAGAAGATCTGAATTAGAGCTTGCCTCAATAAATCCATTTATAGAAATCCTGGATGAGGATAAAAAACAGAATATTAAAGAAAAACTTGTTGAAAAATATTTTGGCAATAATCATTCAGACGGTGTGTCTGAAAGCAAAGAGGAAGAGGTTTCAATTGGCGGTTTTGAAAAGATATTGAAAGCAGTCGTACCCCTATTAAAAAAGTAACACTATGCACAACATGCGCTATGAATGAATGGGTTTTTATCGGTCAGGAAAGTTTGGCGGCACTTGGAAAGTCCGCCACAAGTTTTAAATTTAAATCAAGGCCGGGCCGCGTAGGCGTGGCTATGCGCGAGACGAGAGGTTAGTGTTATCTAATCCCCACTCATCATAGCTGGTCGTTGGTGTGCCACGAAGTGGTACAAATCCAATAGGTGAAAATCCTATCAGGGCAATTGTCTGTTC
>NZ_JAESIY010000011.1 GCF_016757215.1 Fulvivirga sediminis | reverse complement strand
TAAAAACTACTGGCATATACCGTTTTCTCAAAACCGAAGCCATCAGCAAAGGCTACCCAGACTTCCTCTTTCTTTTCCGAAGTAGGCAGTTTTAACTGACCCGTTTGGCGATTGGCGATGAAGTACCTCTTAGGAGCTATATAATGATATATAAAACCAAAAATTGGAAGAACAATACTTCCTAAAAAATAATATAATCCCGCACCTCCTTCCCAGGGCCTCAGTGCAAGAAAAAAGACGAAAATGAGACCTCCCCAGAGCCAATCCAACGACCAGCCTTTTCCTTTTCCTTTATAGGTTCTATTTTCAATATACTCTAAGTCCGTAGCTTTAATGGCAATCATACCTGTGCCTTCACCTACTACATCTTTTCTATTTCTCTTAGGCAACGCAGAAATGCGTTTGGTCATGTGTCCTAACATAGGTTATCAGTAAATATTATCAACTCCATAAAACCTCTACCACCCCCCTATTCTTTTGCGTTCTTTCTGTTGTGCTTCTGTAAATTCAGGGGTAGGAATATTACTTGGGTATAAGGGTTTAGGAAAACCTGCCGCTTTTCTCCGCTCGAAGTCTTGCTCACGATAAGGATCAAAGGCCTTTCCGGGAGGTAAAGGCCTGTTCTTATCCATATACCATACTATAAAATTCCAATAATCTTCTGTTTCAAACAGAGCTAAACTAAACGATAAGCTCGGCTTTATTTCGGGTTTAGTTATAAAATATAAAGTGGTATAAAAACTACTGGCATATACCGTTTTCTCAAAACCGAAGCCATCAGCAAAGGCTACCCAGACTTCCTCTTTCTTTTCCGAAGTAGGCAGTTTTAACTGACCCGTTTGGCGATTGGCGATGAAGTACCTCTTAGGAGCTATATAATGATATATAAAACCAAAAATTGGAAGAACAATACTTCCTAAAAAATAATATAATCCCGCACCTCCTTCCCAGGGCCTCAGTGCAAGAAAAAAGACGAAAATGAGACCTCCCCAGAGCCAATCCAACGACCAGCCTTTTCCTTTTCCTTTATAGGTTCTATTTTCAATATACTCTAAGTCCGTAGCTTTAATGGCAATCATACCTGTGCCTTCACCTACTACATCTTTTCTATTTCTCTTAGGCAACGCAGAAATGCGTTTGGTCATGTGTCCTAACATAGGTTATCAGTAAATATTATCAACTCCATAAAACCTCTACCACCCCCCTATTCTTTTGCGTTCTTTCTGTTGTGCTTCTGTAAATTCATGGGTAGGAATATTACTTGGGTATAAGGGTTTAGGAAAACCTGCCGCTTTTCTCCGCTCGAAGTCTTGCTCACGATAAGGATCAAAGGCCTTTCCGGGAGGTAAAGGCCTGTTCTTATCCATATACCATACTATAAAATTCCAATAGTCTTCTGTTTCAAACAGAGCTAAACTAAACGATAAGCTCGGCTTTATTTCGGGTTTAGTTATAAAATATAAAGTGGTATAAAAACTACTGGCATATACCGTTTTCTCAAAACCGAAGCCATCAGCAAAGGCTACCCAGATTTCTTCTTTCTTTTCCGAAGTGGGAAGTTTTAACATACCCGTTTGGCGATTGGCGATGAAGTACCTCTTAGGAGCTATATAATGATATAAAAATCCAAACATCAATATTGCACAATATCCTAAAAAACAATATAACACCATCCCTCCCCTCCAAGGCCTAAGCACAATTAAAAAAAAGAGAAAACCTCCTCCCCATAACCAATCTAACGACCAGCCTTTTCCTTTTCCTTTATATGTTCTATTCTCAATATACTCTACGTCCGTAGCTTTAATGGCAATCATACCTGTGCCTTCACCTACTACATCTTTTCTATTTCTCTTAGGCAACGCAGAAATGCGTTTGGTCATGTGTCCTAGCATAGGTAACCTGCAAACAACATCAACTCCATAAAATCTCTACCACCCCCCGATTCTTTTACGTTCTTTCTGTTGTGCTTCTGTAAATTCAGGAGTAGGAATACTACTTGGGTATAAGGGTTTAGGAAAACCTGCCGCTTTTCTCCGCTCGAAGTCTTGCTCCCGGTAAGGATCAAAGGCCTTCCCGGGAGGTAAAGGCCTGTTCTTATCCATATACCATACTATAAAATTCCAATAATCTTCTGTTTCAAACAGAGCTAAACTAAACGATAAGCTCGGCTTTATTTCGGGTTTAGTTATAAAATATAAAGTGGTATAAAAACTACTGGCATATACCGTTTTCTCAAAACCGAAGCCATCATCAAAAGCTACCCAGATTGCTTCTTTCTTTTCCGAAGTGGGAAGTTTTAACATACCCGTTTGGCGATTGGCGATGAAGTATCTCTTAGGAGCTATATAATGATATATAAACCCAAAAATTAATACTGCACTCACACCTAAAAACAAATATAGCAGTGGTCCCCCCTCCCATGGCCTGAATACAAGGAATAAGATGAGAATCCCTCCCCCCCAGAGCCAATCTAACGACCAGCCTTTTCCTTTTCCTTTATAGGTTCTATTTTCAATATACTCTAACTCCGTAGCTTTAATGGCAATCATACCTGTGCCTTCACCGACTACATCTTTTCTATTTCTCTTAGGCAACGCAGAAATGCGTTTGGTCATGTGTCCTAGCATAGGTAACCTGCAAACAACATCAACTCCATAAAATCTCTACCACCCCCCGATTCTTTTACGTTCTTTCTGTTGTGCTTCTGTAAATTCAGGAGTAGGAATACTACTTGGGTATAAGGGTTTAGGAAAACCTGCCGCTTTTCTCCGCTCGAAGTCTTGCTCACGGTAAGGATCAAAGGCCTTACCGGGTGGTAAAGGCCTGTTCTTATCCATATACCATACTATAAAGTTCCAATAATCTTCTGTTTCCAGAGTAGTTAATTCAATTACCCGTCCTGGCTTTATTTCTGGTTTAGTTATAAAATATAAAGTGGTATAAAAACTACTGGCATATACCGTTTTCTCAAAACCGAAGCCATCAGCAAAAGCTACCCAAATTGCTTCTTTCTTTTCCGAAGTGGGAAGTTTTAACATACCCGTTTGTCGATTGGCGATAAAGTACCTCTTGGGAGCTATATAATGATATAAAAATCCAAAAATTAATACGGCACTCACACCTAAAAACAAATATAGCAGTGGGCCTCCCTCCCATGGTCTGAATACAAGGAATAAGATGAGAATCCCTCCCCCCCAGATCCAATCAAAATTAAAACCTTTTCCTTTTCCTTTATAAGTTCTATTTTCAATATACTCCACATCCGTGGCTTTTATAGCAAGTACATCTGTGTCTTCACCTACAACATCTTTTCTATTTCTCTTAGGTAACGCAGAAATGCGTTTGGTCATGTGTCCTAGCATAGTTCTTCATTTCCAGGTTTCAGGTAAAACTAGCTCTTCTTCGGTACCTACTCTAACATTTTTACCTAAATAGGCTGATAACAAATCTGAGGACATTATTCCTAGTGAAGTTCCTGCTGTGCTAGGGCTTATGGCTACACCGGCCGTTTTATAATCGGCATCAAATTTATAGGCATGATAACGTGTACCTCCTCTTTGACTGGGCCAGTACTCATGAAACTCTTCATGAATTAAGGTATTACTAAAAAATATAAACTCAGATCCAAATTTTATTGATTTCAAAATTTTCGAATTCAAATTATAGGTAATTTTTAAGGCATATAAACCATTAGAAGTATCCAGCTCTGTTTTTGTATTCAGCAAAAAGGTAGGTTTTTGTTGAGGGTGAGTCTTTATCTCCTCAGGAAAGAAAGCTAAAGCATACCTAAATTCACTCTTATCGTCATAAAATTTACGTAAAGTCACCGAAATAGTAAATGTTTTGGCAGCTTGAAGCAAAAGTCCTGATGTCGACCTTATTAAGTGTTTAATTTTATCTCCATATGAAGGATCCTCCTTTTGTTCAAGATCAACGATATCAGAAAGAGAAGGGGTATCTTCTACCTTATAGCTTATTAAAATATCATATAAATCATCTGAAGCTACTACAAAATCACGCCAACGTGCCACCTCAGTGTCTACCAACTTTTCTCTTTTGCTATAGAGTTCTTTAACATACCTATAGGGTACAGCAGTGTTACTATTCCAAAGATTTTCTTTACTTAATATATTATTTTTTATAAATTTTTCTAATGGGCTATCGGTTAAGTATAAAGCTAAACCTACCCCTGCAAATAAAGCTATAGTTAAAGCAATAGTAATACCACCAGATAAAATACCGGAAGTCCCTGCAGCTGCCGCCAAACCACCTGAAGCCACTGCATTAAACCAAGAGATAGTAAGAAAAACAGAATCAACAACCAATACTGCACTTACTAGGCCAGAAAGCCCTAAAACCACTGACGCATCATTATCATTAACCTTTAAACTATCTACCATATCAGAAAAAATCATGGCTGTAGATATTGCTCCCCCTACCGGACCCGCTACCTTACCCCCTTTACCCAAGCTAATGATAGTCTTTTCCGAACCACTGGCCGCTTTCAAACAGGCTTCTTTGTACGCCAAAACGGCAGCGGTTAAACTGGCAAGCGACCCAACAAAACCAACCCCCTCTTTTAATGACCTATTGGAAGCAGCTTTACCCTTAATAACCGTATTAACAAGCTCTATTCCTGCCATCCATTTTCTAAAGCGTGGGTGATCTATAATATTTTTAACCAGTTTTGATGTATTGCTCCCTAATCCCTGAGTAGTTAATTGTATAGATTTACCTTTAGCCGCCTGCTGTGCCAGGGTTTTAGAAGTTCTAATCTTAAGTATTCTTCCCTTGTTGCCAAATCGCACTCCTTCTTGCTCAAGCAACTGGGGGAATAACCCTTTATTAGCTTTAGACAACGCTTTCTCTAATTGTTTTGTGTTAATTTTTATATTCCAGCCATTACTATCTTTAAATGCTTTAACTGTTTTGTCTATAATCTCCGTATCCTCCACCAAATAAGCATGCCGTGTGTAAGCTGTACTTACATCTTCTAATAATTTAATGGCTCCCACAGTAAGAGAAATCCCACTATTTAATAATCTATTACTAGGGCTAATTTCATCTAAATTAATTTCTTTAGTAAACAGCTGAAAATGTTCATCCTCAGAATTAACAGAATTCGCTATAAAATCATCAAAGTCAGCATCTTCATTTCCCTTATAATCATAATTGGGGTCTATAAACCGATCTTTATGCTGTGGGTGTTCTGTTAATAAAGATAGCTGAGAAGCAATAATAGAGCGATTTTCAAAAGTATCCTGATCGCTACCCCGCTGCCCATCTACAAAAGCAGTTTTGTAGTAATCACTTTTAATAATTTCCAGGTAATCTTTACGTATAGCAGCTATGGTCTCACGCTGTTTAGCCCGGTATTCAAACCCTAAAATTTTATTGATTTTATCAAAGTCTACATGGTCCTCAAACTTATCTTTAATCTCTTCATTGCTCTGATGAATAAATTTGTGTAAAGTAAGCGCATTAGTAAAAAGAGCATTTGCCTGTTGGCCATATTCAGTGCTAATAAAATCGGACATAGTGCCAGGTTTTGTTTGTAGCCTATTGAATATTTCACTTTCACTTTCACCGGTTTGCATACTCTCTACCGTGGCCCTGTGTTTATCATGTGCTATGTTTAAAACATTCGCTACATCTTGAGCCATTCCAATAGGATCATCTAAAACAAAAAACAAGTCTTGGTATTCGTCATTATCACCATTTTTATCTTCTTGTTTTTCTTCCCGATGGATATCATCCCAAGCCTGGAGCATATCTCCTATTCTTGTATCCTCCTTATCTGGAAATACCGCATATATCTGATTATAAGGTACAGGTGCTATTTCATGTTCTTCTGTTGGTTTATTTCCTTCTTCTCCCTTTTTTATAGCTTCACACTTAATGAGTTTCATGCGCTTTTTTCGCAAATCCTCATCATTTATCATCATACTATGGTATTCTCTAGACCATTGTGTAGCGGAGTAAGCCACCCACAGCTCTTTTCCTGGAGGATCTATTCTCTTAGCCCTAACTTCTTTAGCGCTGCTATCAGGCACCCGCACATCCAGCAACTTACCACCCTTACCTTTATTTTTGCTATAGTCCCAGTTAATATGTTGTAAAACACCATCAGGATGTACATATAATTCAAAATATTCATTAAGATTATTTTTGTTTATAAGGTATATGTACCCCTCGTTTAATGAGGTTTTAGCATGATAAAAATTCTTTAGCTCGGGCAATCCTTCCAGCTTATCTCTTTTTCCTTTTACTACTACTTCATCAAGCACTATCGTTTTTGCCACATTGGCTGAATCAATTCCATTATTAGAATTAGGTGCTTGCTGAGAAGGAGTTGCTACGTGAGTATTGTCTTGTTTGACTATACTTTTTTCGATATTTAGTCCTTCTAATTGCAAGAGCAATTGCTCGTCTTTTCTTTGAGCTATTTTTTCTTCTTCACTAATGTCAGTGTCGTATTGAATATATTGCTGTTCAGTATGATCGACCGATTTATCGAACAAGCCAAAGCGTAAAAAATGCAAATAAACACCAGGCTCTTTTATCTTCATTTTAGGCTCCTCCTGCGTTACTATGTCCCCATAGCTACATTCAAAGCTTAACGTAGTCAGGATATTGTCTTTGGAATTTGTCATTGTTGTGTGGTTCAATTTTAGATTTCTTCTTCGCTTTATTAGTAATGTCAACTTCCCAAACCACTTCCACCATTTTATCCTTTACAGTACCTGCAACCTCCACTAATTCTTCATATTCGCCTGAAGAGCTATTTATATCTTCTGCCATTTTTTTAACCTTAAAGGCCACCCTTTCTCCATCTGCTATATTGTTAACAGAAGCTCGCAACGTCACCTCTTTTGAGACTTTAGAAGACGCAACCACTTTTTCCTCTTTAATCCATTGTAAATTGTAGATCTGCGGTGGTCCTTCATTATTTTCAGCGAGCTCTTTTATTTTTTCCTGGTTGGCAATTGCTTCATCAGAATTACCTGTCAACCTGTTTGTAATGGTAATTTCCGGGAAGGGAATTTTTTTGATTGGCATCACTGCAGTAGGAGATGCAGGGGTACTACTGCCTACTATTATATTGGCTTCGCCAGAAACAATTACCCCTCCATGAGCGGTCATATCTCCGACACAAGCAATCGGTTTTCCATTCACTAAAACTGTAGGATTTCCTTGTACCACCATATCAGGAGGCCCTACGCAGGTGCACATACTGCCTATAGTTGCTACAGGCTTACCGTTAAACAAAACATTTGGTTCTCCCTGGGTTATTGGGCCACCTACGTGAGGCGTGGTTCCAGTACACATAGCACAGGTATGATTACTTCCCACTGTTGCCGCTAGTTTTCCTGCCATAATTTTCTTAGAGCTTACGCTCTGCTTCATTTCTTAAGGAGCAATAGCTAGGTATACTTATCTATCACCTATAGTGTATATGCCTGCATCACTCCTATATTTCATTAATAAACCATTGATTATTAGAATCATAAGCGTTCAAAAACGAACATTATCTCAATAATCAAGCCTGAAATTTAATAATTTCAAGTATAAATGTAATACAAAGGCATAAAAAGTTTTATTGAAATGGCCTAAACCAAAATACTGGAGAAGGAAGAAGAAGGTTGATTTAACTTACACTAGCCAGAGGTCTCAGCAATAGTCTTCAGGTAGTAACAGCCGAGAGATTGCGGGAAACCAGAAAGTAACTAAGACTACTGCGCCAGTTCCCCCCGTTCTCGCCATGCTGTGCATGGTGATACTGCTTCATATCATTAGGCTTAAGGTCAACATTCTTGCAGAATCTCTTGACTACGGCCCAGTGAGCAGTATGCTTAAGGCCTCTGCCCGATATTGCAATAAATGTCGAAATCTAAATACTAAAAAGATAGATGATGGCCTGAACTAACCTAATTCTAATCATACTTTTTCAAATTTAACTATACCTAATCGGCCCCAACTGGTCGTAGCATCCGCTACTATCCAATATATTGCTTAAGCGTCGGCTCAAATTCCTTTCTTTAAGCACGAACTTGTATTCATGAAATACTGACAGTGCATTGCAGCCCCAGCAGTCCACTGATCTTATTCCGAGCAAATGCTCTTGCAAATAATAGTTCGTAGGACCGCCTCGCTTAACCTACGACCAGTGGGATGAGTAATGATTCATGAGATGGGCCTGAAGGTGGCTGATGCTATAAATTGACACCTTTTCATTTTAAACCATCACAAACAAGATATCACTAAAATGATGAAGATACTATAATAATGCCGTGTCTGAGGCAATAGTGATCATTAGCTAATCCATAATCATAGACTAACTGAGGTATTTTGTTTTGCCTGCTATTGATTTAGTTAAAAGATTGCCTGAATTCCAGTGGAGAAAGTTTCGTTTTTGTCTTAAACAGTTTACTAAACGACTGAGGTTGTTCAAACCCCAGTTCATAGGCTATTTCACTCACCGTTAAATTTGTAGTTGAAAGCTTTTCTTTGGCTTTTTCAATCAGCTTACTGTGTATATGTTGTTGAGCACTTTGCCCTATTAAAGAGCGTAGAAGGTCGCTTAAATAACTTGGAGAGATGTTGAGTTGTTTGGCAATAAATTGCACGGTTGGTAGACCATTTTTTAAAGCTTGTTCAGTGTTGAAATAATTATCCAGTATTTCTTCCAACTTCTGTAGCAAGTCGTTATTTACCGCTTTCCGAGTTATAAATTGTCTTTTATAAAATCGATTGCTATAATTCAACAATAATTCTATTTGTGAGATAATTACATCCTGACTAAAGTCATCAATTCTATTTCTTAGCTCTTCGTCTATGATCTTAAAAACAGAAAATATGGTGTCCTTTTCCTGCTCTGAAATGTGCAGCGCCTCATTGGCTGAATAACTAAAAAAACCAAATTGTTTTATTTTATGGACCAATGGGTAACCTAAGAAAAAATCGGGATGTATCAGTAATAAATAACCATTGCTAGGATTATGGTTTAATTCGAAAATTTGATTGGGCGCGGTATAAACCAACCCGCCTTCGCCAAAATCATAATAATGCTGCCCGTACTTTGCCTGTCCGCAAAGGTCTGATTTATACGAAATTTTATAAAAGTTGAGTATGTAAGCATTACCCAACTCTTCCGGCAAGACTTTAATGTCTTTCAGGTCTGTGAAACTTATCATCGGGTGCATTGGCTTTGGTAAGCCAAGCACCCGATGCAAGTCCGATAAAGACTGAAATATTTTGAAGCTATTATCTTCTTTATTCATGCTACAAATTTACAATCTGTTTGGCTGAAATTCTACCAAGGGCATTCTCCTGTTTCTGGATTATATTCTTCGCTAAAGAATTTTCCCGTGGGTCCGTCTTTCCCAATGGTGGCGTATTTTGCGATACGCGTTCTTGCTTCCTGAATGGTGCCGGTGCCACGGTGCCCATTAAAATCAGTAGCTACAAATCCCGGACAAACGGCGTTTACCTTAAAGTTGCTGTCTTTTAACTCATAAGCCAATGCAATGGTGTACATATTTAAAGCCGCTTTTGATGGCGCATACACCGCAGATTTATGATCATAGTACTTCCAGGTAGGGTCGCTATGCAACGTCAGCGAGCACCCGCTAGATGATACATTGACTATACGAGGCTGTTCTGATTTCTGCAATAAATCTATAAATGCCTGGGTCACCCTCACCACGCCATACAAATTGGTATTAAACACATTTTGTAGCTGCTCAATACTTGCATTCAACGCCTCCTGAGGCATTCCGCCATTAATGCCCGCATTGTTGATCAATACATCCAGTACATCGGTCTTTTTACCCAATTCTATTCTTGCCGCTTCTACCGAAGCAGAATCGTTTACATCTAACTGAATAAGTTCTGCTTTGGTGAGTCCTTCGTTCTTCAATTTTTCGATGGCCAGCTTTCCTTTTTCAATACTACGGCTACCTAAATAAACATAATATCCTTGTTGCAAAAGTTGCCGCGCTGTTTCAAATCCTATACTTTTATTAGCCCCTGTAATTAGTGCTTTTTTAATCATTAGCTTATTATTTTGAATTCGATTTTGTGAATCATCGATTTCAGGTTTGTTAAATTTAATGATGATAAACTGAGGCGAATTCTTTGGCAAAATCTGTAAGCTTGATTTTACCAAGTGCTGGTTTATTTTTATAGAAATCTTCGTAGAGTGTTCCGTTTCCTTGAGCGGCTTGCATGTTTACAAAACCTTTGGCCACCCATTCATTCATGCCTGCGGCAAGTAAACCATTCAGTAATTCTTCAGACTGAGCTATTTTCCATGTTAAATCCTGGTTTCCTATGGCTTCTCCTAAAATCTCAGCCACTTCATTGGGCGAAACTTCATCACTGGCTATGTAGCGAAACTTTCTACCTTCAAAAGGCTTTTCAAGTTCTTCTACAATGGCATCTGCAATATCTACCGGTGAAACCCAGGGTTCTTTCGTATCGCCACCATAACTTTGCACAATAGCTCCATCGGTTTTCATACTTTGCATAAATCTGAAAAGATTAGGATAAAAGGCAACCGGCCTCATAAATTTGATGGACACATCTTCAGGCAGTTGATTCATGACACCTTCAACACCTTTGTACACAGAGAGACTACCAATGCCTTCATCGGTATGGGCGCCAATACTACTTAAGTGCACCACCTTTTTTACACCCGATTGCTCTACGGCTTGCTTATATTTGCTGGCAATACGACTGAATTCTGTAGGAAAATCTATGTTTTTATCGAAGATGTTGCCAATAGCATCCCAGGCGATCATCAGATACACAGCATCGGCTCCTTTAAATGTGGTGGTTAAAAAATCAACATCCTGCATGCTGCCAATTGCGGCTGTTGCTCCAAGCGCTTCTATCTCATCCTGCCTTTCAGCTTTACTGCTAATTACAGTAACTGAATGACCTTTTTTTACCAAACGCTGAGTGAGCGGCTTTCCAATACGCCCCAAAGAACCCGTCAATACAATTTTCATATTTCAATTTTCTTTAAATTTTGAGATACAAATATCGCTGGGGGGTATTTGGCCTGTGTGTGCTAATTAAGGATTTTTGTAGTCAGATTGAGGATGAAATCAAAATACCAAGAGAGGTTCTAGTTTTTTCTGTATTTTGACTGACATCTACACATTACATTTATTATGAGGTATTTACTATTCCCAATACTTCAATAGTCAACTGGAATTTATCAATTTGTTTTTAATCCGCTTTACTAAACCCAATTTTCTTTTCTGATCCAGATACAAATAGCCGTCTGGATTTTCATAGGGTTTCACCTTTACAACCATATTCCAAATGATCACAGCCAGCTTCCTTGCCGTGGCACTCAATGCTGAGACTTTGCCTTATCTGAAATTGATTATGTTGAAAAAGTCCCTGAGGGGTGTTGAGTCTTTTATATTACTAGTGGAATTGGCTGCATTTCGTAAAGCTATTTTTAGTCGGTTGCTACCTTTAGGTACTTTACTGGATAATAACTTTTCTCCGCTGATTTTATTATTGGAAGCCAATCTCAGCCAACTTGAAAAATGCTTACCCAGCAGCCCCTTAAGGAAATGGAAAGAATATGAATAATCTTCTTTCCACGCTTTAAATACCTTTTTTGAATATAAATAAAAATTTTAACTACCCATTAATTGGTCTCCAGAGAATTCCCTTTGGAAATTGCCTGTATTAATCAATTTATTTTCAATTAACATCCTTGCTTAACGGGTTTCGTCCGTTAAAAAGATTTCCTAAATTCACTAGGAGAAATATTGGTTTTACTCTTAAAAAGATTGCTAAATGACTGCGGATATTCAAAGCCCAATTCATAAGCAATTTGACTTATAGACAAATCTGTGGTAGAGAGCTTTTGTTTAGCGATGTTAATTAATTTAACGTGGATATGCTGTTGTGTAGTCTGCCCGGTTAAGTGCCTCAATAAGGAACTTAAATAGTTAGGGCTTAAATACAATTGATCTGCAATATTCTTGACCGATGGAAGTCCTTGCTCAATATATTTTTCATCCTTAAAATAATCATTAATAATTTCTTCAAACCTTTCCAGAATATGATGGCTCATAGGTATCCTAGTTGCAAATTGACGTTCGTAAAAACGACTTGAATAAGCCAAAAGCGTTTCTAATTGTGTCACAATAATCTGCTGACTGTGCTTGTCTATAACAGATTGATACTCTGCTTCTATATTAGCGATGATGGTATTTAAAAGCTGTTCTTCTTTTTCTGATAAAAAAAGTGCCTCATGAGTGGCATAACTGAAAAACTCATATTTTCTAATTGACTTCGCCAAGGTCGTCCCCAATAAAAAATCAGGATGGATTAGGATCATCCAACCGGATTTTTCGTGTGAAGTTTCCTCATTTACATCGAAACTAAAAAGCTGTCCCGGTGCCATAAAGAACATAATGCCTTCATCGTAATCATATTCTTGCTGACCATAGTTCATTTTGATTGCAGATTCAAAATTCCGCTTCAATGAGATGGTGTAAAAATTGTAGGTCCAACTTTTCAAATTATCCTCTTTAGATACTTTTAATTGGCTATAATCAACAATACTAATGAGGGGATGGAGTGGTTTACCCAAACCACGAACTTTATGATATTGATGAATTGTGTTTATAGGATGAAGTTCTCTTGACATAGTACATAGTAGCTGAAGATAATGAATTTATACCCTAAATTCTTTTAAGTTTTTTCATAAAAGTCTTGACCTCCACAAAAAAATCTTCAAACAGTGAGTGTTGTCTGTTTCTAATCATTACTTCGGCAAATAACTTAATTCCTATAGCAAACTCAACAGCCTGATTTTTACCTCCAAAAGGATTCTTCTCTTTTAGGTTTTCTATAATAGTAAATATTTCATCGTGATTTTCAAATTCAAGCGTAATGGAAGGTTTCTCTATTCCTTCTTCTTTTAGGGAAAGTGCTTCAAGATTAAGCCTGTATGAATTATTTTTCTTTGCCATAATTTAACAAGATTATCAGTTAGGGAATTTTTATGAGGGTTAACGATTCACAAAAATCTATAAATCTGTCTTGTAGTTGGGTATCATTAGCGGCCGACAGGTAGTTTTTCGGTCTCTTATGGTATAAGAATTGACCTGAAATTTGAACATCTTTTTCTTCTGAAGAAGACAACCATATTTGTGTTTCGGGAGCTTTTTCCAAATCATCGGGAGCATGCGCACCACCCATTTTAGTGGCCACCCATCCTGGGGATACGACGTTGCAAAATACATCAGGCCAGCGTTTGGAAACTGCAAATGCCAATAAAATATTATGTAGTTTGGTATCGGAATATGCCTGTGCAGCATTCCATTTCTTTTTGTCCCACAATAAGTCCTCCAACTTTGTATCTCCCTGTTCATGCATACCTGAACTGGTATAGATTAACCGTTTGGGTTTATTAATCAAACACGACAAAATGTAAGGGGCAAGACTATTTATTGCAAATACATGAGGCAGTGCGTCTTCTGTTTCTTGGTATGGTTCCTTAAAACCAACCCCAGCATTATGGATTACGCTATCCATTGTTCCCAGCCGGTTTAGAGCTTCTGCGATTTTATAGGTTTGGGATATGCTGGAAAGATCCCCGGTGACAACAGCTTTTGCGTTGGGAAGTTTTTGATGGACTATTTCCGCCTTGGTTTTATTTCTTGCGTGAAGTACCACCTGATGACCCTGTTCTATAAGTTTTTCGGCAGCCATAAAACCCAGACCGTCCGTTGCTCCCGTAATAAATATTTTTTTCATCTTGATATGGTGCTAATTAGTAAAATAAAACATTTATGTTTTAAAACTGCCCCGTCATATTGGGGCAGTTATTTTAAGACTCCTTACTTAACTTAGTTAAACCCCAATGGGTTTTAGGTCTGTTAAAGCCATACCGTTTTCAAAATCCATGGGTACAGAAATATGATCATGAACGATTAGCCATTCACCATCTATTTTACGCAGTACATTAGATTCCCGAGCCCACATATCAACTTCATTTCCATCCGCGGTTGTTGCCGTAAGTCTTGTAAGGCCACGAATTGCTGCTAGATTTCCCTCCTGAAATACGGTTAGATCTTCTAGAGTTATCTTAATTTCAGCTGGGAAGAATTTAAAAAAGTTGATCCAGTTATCTCTCCACATTTTCTCACCTTCAAACTGAATTGGTGCCATCAAGTCATACGATAAAATGTCATCAACATAATAAGACATAATCGCCTCTACATCTCTGGCCTCAAAAGCCTGTCTCCACTTTTCGCGCTTTTCCAAGATGATTTTCTTTTCCTTTTCACTTTCTACGAAGCCATTAATGCTTGAAGGTTGGGAGATTTTGTTATCCTTAAAATTTGATAATTCATCCGTTGCGTCTTTCATTCTATAAAATTTAGTTTTATTAATTAATTTATTTTGATTTTTCTTGTGGTCAAGAATGATTACTAGTGATTTAAAATTTACAGGTGTTCATCAAACCATTGTAGCATCGGTTCAGGCCTTCTTTGAAATTCTAGGTAACCATCCCAGCGTGCAGTAGTATTATAAATCCATTGAAGTTTTTTATCTTTAATCGGAATGTTATCGTACATTTCCTGTACGTCATAAGGATCAGTGAGCAAATCATCGTGCACCTGATAAATAAAAGTGGGAATACATACATCTTTCGCCCATTTTCCAGCATTTCTATCTTCAATGCTAAAGCCTGTTTTAATTGTGATCTTATTATCTAGATCCTTAATGCGGTTTTTAGGAATATTTACTAGCTCTAATTGTTTAGTTAGAATATATTCTTCGCTTAAAGGTTGTGCCGCCAAAAGACATCGTATTTGTTCAAAATCTCTAGGATTTTGCTTCATTGCGTATAATGTAGCATCAGCACCCAAACAACGACTAAACAGGGCTATTTTCATGAGTTTAGTACCTTGCCTTCCTCGTACATATCGAATTGAACCCAGAACATCTCTAGATTCAAAAATTCCGGTAGAGATGAGTCCTCCATTACCTGTACCGCTATGGCCATGATTTCTCAGGTCATACGCTAGTATATTGAATCCCGCCTCATGAAGTATTTTTAAATCAGGCATAAAATTAACTTCCATATCATTTCCGCTAGCCTGCCAGATTGATTTCCAAGGTTCCAGATGTGAAGGAAGACCTGAACGGGTAAAGCCCATGGGATGATTGATTATAATCATCTTATCTGAACCCTCGGATGGTATAAACCATCCTTCTATCGGAACTCCATCTATAGAAGGGAATGTGACATCTTCGTAAGACAAACCAACTTCAGAAGGTTTGTATAGAATTGGTGAGCGGGGCAGTTTTTTAAATGCATCACTCATATTTTCCAGAATTTCGTCTATTTGAGAATCAGATAGATTTTCTTTTTTTGAATCAGACATATTTTTAATGTTTATAATTAAAGTCTCATTATTGGTTTTGCCAGAGACTGCATTAAAGAGTAAGGCATATTTTCAAGTACCGTGGTGGCCGTAGAAAAATGTTGCATAGGTCAACAAATAATATCTTGAACCTATATTCTAGAGCTCTTTTGTTTCTATGAAGCAAAGGTTGGGATAAATGAAAAGTTAGGCATAATCAAATCTATGATTGTTGTATTCAAAACTTAGATTCAACCTAATAATCAACATTTGTTACTGATTTGCAGGAAAACTTTTAGTAGTAATCCAATGTTGATAACTTAAAGTCAAGAGGGGATATTGGTGCTTCAGAAGGAAATAGTTTTTATATAACCAAAACGAAATGTGAGAATTCAAATTATTTGTATCAATGAAATTTTCATAAATGAAAATGTGTTATCGAATACTAAACTAATGATTGGTTTTCACGACCCAACTGGTTGCAGCATCCGCTACGATCCATATATTGCTTGAGCGTCCGCTCAAATTCCTTTCTTTAAGCACGAACTTGTATTCATAAAATACTGCCATTGAATTGCAGCCTCAGCAGTCCACTGATCTTATTCCGAGCAAATGCTCTTGCAAATAATAGGTCGTAGGACCGCTTCGCTTAACCTACGACCAGTAGGAGTAAACATCTCCGCCCTCATTGCCTGCCATTTTCAGAGCAGCATTTTCTGTCTTAGATAACGGACTATTTGCGTCTCCGATAACACCTTTTACAGTCATTTCTGGTCCACCTGATTTTAGTTGAACAACGTCTCCAATTTTAAAAGCCATTTTATTCGATTTTAGTGTTGATTTTTGTTTTTATTTATCCAGTCTCAAGTTTCGGCCAAAAAGGTTCAACAGAATTTTGAAAAATGGGAACATAATTCACTATGCCCCATTTTTCTTTTAATTCTCACTTTTTGCCTCCTTTGGAACTTCCGCCCTTTGAGGAGCCTCCTTTTGAAGAACCTGATTTTGGAGGATTGTTTCCTCTACCTCCGCCAGACTTGTTACCAGTCGTACTCGGAGCATTTTTTAAACCGCTTGATTTTGCCATGATAATTGATTTTAGTTAACGCCTACTTCTGTTTAAAGTCTATTGTGGGCTTATTCCGACTTTGTTACACATTGTATATAACAAAACCGTTCAATTTGGCTTATTATTTAGTTAAAAGCAAAAAAATGCCTTACCCATATTTTGGGAGGCAACAGCCGCTAAATTGAAAGGTCGGAACGGGGACAGTCTTTGGGATAATTAAAATATTGTATACGGGGTAGCTTATAGCTCCGCCAAATGGTCTTTCACAATGTCCCTATCTCCAGAATTCTGATGGGGTTGATGATTTGCACCTTACACGCCATTTAATTAATCGAGCTTTGATCCGACTTTATAAATTAACTAAATTCTTATGTTATCACTACTGCTACCTTTAGGTACTTTACTGGATAATAACTTTTCTCCGCTGATTTTATTATTGGAAGCCAATCTCAGCACATTTGAAAAATGCTTCACACTAGGAAACTTTCGAATATCTTCTGCTCCTCCCCCAACCGCTTGGTGGCAATTTCATTACAACATCTTATTTAAGGTATTGGTAACGCCACTAAAGCAAGTAATCTATTGAAAATGGCGCACTAAAGGCATTGCAAATGCCCAGGAAGGTTGCGATCGCAATATAATTGCGACCGAGCTGAAATACTTATTTTGTTTCAAGAACAGGTGTATCCAAGGGTTCGATTTCTTTAAGCCTTTCAATCACTTTATCATAAACATCAGGTATATTTTCAAAATATTCATATCCTGGAGATTTACTCAGCTCTTTGTATTGATCAAAAAAACTTTCATGGTATTTACATATATCATCAAACAGTGGATTATTAGTTAGATACGCTAGTATAATTCGTCTAAAAAGAAATCCATCGCTATTAAATATGTATTGTGTCAAATCGGGAGCAACCTCAACACTTCCATTAACTTCGTTATCTAGAATCTTTAAATCCAACAATTCATTAGCCTCAGGAATTAACTTATCCCGAATCAAAAAAGACAATACACTCTCAAACTCCTTCAAACCAGATTCAGAAATAGAAAACTTTATCCAAGGAGATTTTTCATGACTGTATGTTTGTTCAGTTAACTCTGGGAAGCAATAAACACTAGGCAATGTGAAAGTACTATGCTTTATATTTGGTATATTAAGAACACCTGAAAAATCCTCCCAAAGTTCTTCAATAAAGGAGATTCTTCGAACTAAGAAAACCACAAGTCTAAAAGTCCCTTCGAATTGCCTAACATTAATTTGTGAGGTAACAATTTCATCATAGCCCCAACTGAAGCACCGCATGTTATGTCCTTCGACAAATCCAAGTTGGCTTGAAACCCTATTCAATATAAAGCCGATGTCATTTAGGACCTTTTGTTTATTCATAAAACCTTATTGTAACTTTAAACTTAAATTCTGATCAGACGCTAGTTTCCTAGCATTGTGAATTAGAAATGGACTATCTTCTGGAACAACCATATCACCATAAGTATCTCCGATACTTTTAGTATTATCAACACGAATGACCTGAGCCAGACTGCCTTGAGACAATACATCAGCTATCTCTTGTTGCCCCGATGTAAATCTTTACATAATCTAAATATTTTAACATCAATGAATTGGTTATGTATGTTATTTCAAATGCTTTCAATATCTGCTTAGTTCTTAAGCTCTCTAAAATTTCTAACGAATTCAAAATCCATCTTTCCTATATCAGCGTACTTTACCCCTCCCAACTGGTCGTAGCATCCGCTACGATCCATATATTGCTTGAGCGTCCGCTCAAATTACTTTCTTTAAGCTCGAACTTGTATTCATGAAATACTGCCAGTGCATTGCAGCCTCAGAAATGCTCTTGCAAATAATAGGTCGTAGGACCGCTTCGCTTAACCTACGACCAGTGGGATGAGGTAGCATAGGCCATTCGTCTCTATCCAATGTTATGGTCAGTGTTTTTTTGTGTAACCTGATATGTGGTCATTATCCTATTAGCTATGGCTTCAGAATCCTTACCTATTGATAAAGCCTTTATATAGTTTTCTATTTTGGTTTTGTTTCCTGTTTTAGCGGTGAGTAAATATGGCAAAATGTATAGACTCTGTCCTTTTACTATAGAATCAACTCTGTTAAGATATTCAGTAGCAAACTGAATCAATCCCTCTCGATTCTGCTCTAGTATCTCTTGCAACTCTTTAATGTTTTTAATTTCGAAGAAATCTATCATTTCTGAATAAGGAAATTTGGATTCACTTTGATCAATTTTCACATTAATCTGCCGAGCTAGTTCTAAATCGATTTCGTTTAATAATGCGTTGTTCTTGATGAATTCATTTACAGAAGCCCTATCAATCTTTACAGTTTCCGGAGACTCTTGAATAAGCAAAGGTAATGTAGTCTCATATTCAATTAAGCGATCCCTTAAAGCTCTGAACTCTTGGTCTACCATTTCTAAGACAGCAGAGATTCTAGCAAAACTTCTTTTTTCCTGCATAGGTATTTCAGAAGATGCTTTATAGCCTAAATCGTGTTCAATTTCTGCCCATGTATGTTGAAGTATACTCCTGATTTGTACTTCAAATTTATAATTGACATAATTTTTCCACTCGGACAGAGTTAACCGTTGGTTAGATAACTCAACTACAAAATGTAGGGATTTGTATCCAAAGGAAGTTGAGTCGGTATTTCTCTTGTCAGTGGAGTTATTTTCATCAATTTCAAATTCATCTGATATTATATGAGCTATTCGGTCTACATCATCATCAAAATAGGTTATCACCCTAACTCCTAACAAGTCAGTTATTTGATTTAGGTCTGAATACTTCTCTTTTCTCCGAATTTTCTTTTTAAGGCTATCTTCTGTTTTTACTCTTGAGGTAATTTGATGAAACTGGATGGATTCATTTGCTACTAAAGTTTTTAATAGCGCTTCAAGGCGTGTGCTTAAGTCACTGAGCTTTGGTTTAAATTTCCGAAATTCATCTATCAGTTTTTCTTCGCTCATATTGGTTTAACTTCTGATCACTTATTGATCATAACATAGTAATATATTCAATTGCATATATTTGCAATATATCTTTTTCCCTAATCTAGTAAATTTTCAATATTTTTATACTTTTCAAGGCTATGTAAGTATTAATCGCTTTGGTACGAGAAGAATGACCTAATAACGTTTCAATATATCGTAAATCCACCCCTTCCTCTAGCAGGTGGGTGAACCAACTAAGAACGATATATAATGCTCTGAACTCACCTAATTCTAATCATACTTTTTCAAATGTTCAATGGGTACCTAATCAGCCACAGCCCTCAAAAATAAATGTCGTGCGGCAGAGCAAAGCTACTGCACGATTACGACCAATAGTGTTTGCTCATGGGCGATAGTATTAATTAACATAACCTCATGAAAAACATAAACCTCTGAAATAAAGACACTTATTCATATGGCATACATATTGACTATCGCTAGTCAAAATTAGAGACCCTGCTTATGCTAAAGAACTATTTCACAATCGCGCTTAGAAACATGGTAAGAAATAAGCTTTTTACTGCGATCAATATTTTGGGACTTTCTGTAAGTATAGCCTGTTGCCTGCTTTTATTTCTATATGTATCAGAGCAGCTAGGTTATGATAATCATCATGGTGAAAATGTTTATCGTGTTACGGCTTATATAACTCAAAAAGGCGGTAGTGAAATCCACGCAGCTCACTGCTCAGTGCCTGTAGCGCCAGCTATACAAGCGCAGATTCCAGAAGTAGAGGAAGCAGCTAGGGTGCTGAATACAGAGCTTTTTGGTAAGGACATTATCGATCTTGGAGAGGATTCCTATTATATTAAAGGTGGTGCTGCGGCAGATGCATCCATATTCGATATATTAAAATATGATATCATTGCTGGCAATCCTAATACGCCTTTACCCCACCCTAACGCTGTGGTATTAGAGAAAGAATGGGCTGAGAAGCTTTTCGCATCAGATAATGCTGTAGGCAAATCCGTAAAAATTAGTACCGGCATGGGCGTAACAGATTATGAAATTACTGCCGTTTATGATAAAGATTCTTATAACACCCACCTGACCCCTTCCTTCATCATCTCACTAATTAACACAGGCTGGCATGGCTTCATAGAGAATCTGTCATCTCAATGGGTGACAAACAACCTGGCCGCCACTTATGTCAGGCTTCAAAACGGTACTTCTGCAGAAACCGTGGTAGATAAGATAGACCAAATTTTCAGAAAAAATGGTGCGGAAGACATGAAAGCTTATGGAATGGATAAAAAAATGGCTTTACAACCTATTGCAGACATTCACACTAACGACAGCTACTTTGAAAGCAGTGGTCACGGAGTCAGTCTTACCTTCATCCATGTATTAATAGCCATTGGCGTACTTATTCTTACCTTGGCTTGTGTTAACTACATCAACTTATCTACAGCTAAGGCCAGTAATAGAGCTTTAGAGGTGGGCGTGAGAAAGGTAATGGGCATATCCTCAAAAGGATTGATTGGCCAGTTTTTGGGCGAATCATTCATCGTGGTGCTGATCTCGTTAATCATCAGCTTTTGCCTGGCAAGCCTCACCTTACCTATTTTTAATCAGCTTGTAGATCAACCTATTGCGCTTGATACAAAAAACACTATTCCCATCATTCAGTACATGATCATCTTCTTATTTGTAACTTCTTTTGCTGCAGGCATTTATCCGGCTGTATATTTATCATCTTTTAAGCCTACAGTGGTTTTAAAAGGCAAAAACAAAGACAAAGGAAGCGCCGCGGTACTAAGAAAAGTACTAGTAATAGGTCAGTTTGTCATTTCGATTGTGCTTATCAGCGCCATATTGGTTATCTCCGATCAGGTAGATTTTATTAAGAATAAGGACTTAGGTTTTCAGCCCGATTCAAAGATAGTCATACCCTTGGCCAATGATTTAAATAAACAAGCTCAGGTTCTAAAAGACCGATTCAAAACATTAGCGGAAGTTTCTGAGGTAGGTGGTGGAAATAATATCCCCGGAGAATTTATCTTCAGTGACATTTTTCTCTACAAAAGTGGAGAGACTGTAGACGATGCTGTTCGTATTTATCAAAATTGGGTCGACGAGGATTACATTAAGGCGCTGGATATGAATCTCATAGCTGGCAGAAATTTCAAAGCCGGAATGACAGATGACTCCTTATCATTCAGAATAATCATCAACCATGAAGCCGCTGCGCAGTTTGGCTTTACCACGGATGATGCTATAGGACAAACCTTGCACAATGAATGGAACGGCACAGAATACGCCTACCGCATAGTTGGCGTGATAGATGACATCAACCAAACCACTTTGCATAAAAATGTAGAGCCAACCATGTTGGTTTGTGGTAACGGACAAGTACCACAACTGGTAGTAAAAGCAAATACAGAAAATTATGCTACCACCAAGGCTAACTTACAGTCGATCTGGAAAGAGATCATCCCGAACACTCCTTTTGAAGCCTTTTTGCTCAATGATCATATTATAAAGCAGTATCACAGTGATTTCAAGACTTTCAATCTGATTAAATATTTCGCCATTATCTCTATTTTCATCAGTTGCATGGGGCTCTATGCGCTCTCTGTTTTCGTGGCAGAAAGAAGATTTAAAGAGATTGGGGTAAGAAAAGTACTCGGCGCCAACATTAAAAATATTTTAGTGATGGTATCTAAAGACTTATCACTATTGATCATAATAGCCTTTGTACTCTCCGTTCCTATATCCTTTTACGTCATGAACATCTGGCTGTCTAACTTTGCTTATAAGGTAGACCAGCGGCCTGTAACTTATGTAATAGCTGGCTTGGCCACCATTTTAATCGCTTGGATTACCATAGGCTACCAATCAATAAAAGCCGCCAGAACCAACCCGGTAGAGGTTTTGAAAGATGAGTAAGCTTTAACGATGTGTCTTATTTCTCTCATATCAAGGGTTTTATCTTATTGAGACAACACCCTTGATATAATATACACCTATAGTGAAGTATACAAGTCTATTGATTATCCATTTAATGGAATAGTGCCTACTATCTCCCCTTCTTGCAATACAAAAAGCATATTGGCAATTGGGGCATTTCCATAGCTATCATCTTCCCAAGCATTCTGATGCAAGCCAACGAAAGTATTCAAAAGCTCTTGTTCTGAATTTCTAGCTACCACCATCATGCACCTTCTACGTGGAATAGTAACCAATATTTCATCTGCATTGAGCATTTGATGCGCCTTCAGCATATGCTCTTTTGAAAGAATCCTTTCACTAGAAAAATCCAAGCCACTGGAAGTCAAAACCTTATTATCAAGTGCTTGTGAGTACTCAAATTCGGTATGATAATCATCTAAATTTTGATAAGCCTCTTTCAGAATCTGATTAGGATCCCTCTGTTCAAGATCTTTATGAGTAAGGAAAACAAAGTTTTCAGGTGTATCATAACCAAACCCAATAACTACTTCAGGGTTTTGCTCATCTCCCACCAACGTCTGTTTTATGGCTCCCGCCTGAATTCCTACCCAATCGCCAGGTTTAAGAATGGGATAAATTTTATAATTTCCACTTTCTGCCTGCTCCTTCATTTTCTCCACTTCCTCGCTAGACTTCTTCGGTCCAAATAATGTCTTCCACATAATTTATAAACTAATTACACATAACAATACTTCCCAAGTTTACGCATTATTTCAATATTAGACTCAAAAAACCATCTCTCTTATTGCATGAAGATTATATCTATTAAACCCTAATCGACACTCCCAATACACCAAAACCAGCATCGCTATTATGATAATTATAAAAGTAAAAGGAAATGAAGTCCATGAGTTAAAAGTGAACGCATATAGCAAATACCTAAAAGAGCGAATAAGGCTTTACTCGCAATTTTAAATTCAGAATTCATCAAAAAAAGGTTGATTTAGGGCTAATGCCAAATGTATTTTAACCTATTGAAAACCGACTAATATATTAAAAACGCCGTCTTATTCTCTTCTTTGCTTATTGCGTGTTCTAAGTTTTCTAAACAGAAAAATACCACTAACCAGCACAAGAATAAAAGGCCAGATAACTGCTAAGGCAACTAAAAATGAAAGTAAACCTTCCCATCCACTTTTAAAAGCCTTCAGCAACTTTGTACCAAATCCATCCTCTTTATATTCACTGGCTTCGTAAGGTATAATTTCATAGAACTTTAAGTGGATTGTACTATAACTTACCTGCTTGCTCAGGTAGTTAAATTGCCCCTGTAGCTGCTCAATATCTACCCTGGTCTCATTCAATTTCTCCTCTATTTCCATGATGTCTTTAATCTTAGAGGCCTTTTTTAATAATGATACGTACCTCGCTTCAAGAGCCTTTTTATTGGAGATTCTTGCCAGCAAATCATAGTACTTCATGGTAGCATCTTCTACATTAGAGTGTCTATTATCAACCCGATAAGCCAATGATGTTAAACTTGAATATAGCGTATCATAAACTGCTGATGGCACTCTTATAGTTACATCAAAAGTTATTCTATAAGGATCTTTTAACTGAGTTTCGTGCTCTATATAAGCATTGTATTTAGGAAGTAATGCTCGAATCTTCTGGTAATCTTTATCTATATCTTCAGATTGAAAATCAAGACCGCCAGTTTTAATCAGTTTTCGTGTTTTCTCCTCTGCTGGTGCTTGCTGCTGCTGTGCAGGCCGTGTAGCTCGTTCGGTTGCAGGAATTTCAAGAGCATCTTCAAATTCTACTTCAGAGTTTTCGTTCACCTCATATTTAGCAGAATTTTCCGCACTACAAGCAACAAAAAATAGGATTATTGGAATTAAGAGAACTTTCTTCATTATTAAGCTAATGATATCTAAAAAAAAGATTATAGAAAATAAAAAATATAATAAGAAACACCGCGCCTAATTTAATACATTTTCAATATTTTTTATACATAGTTACTTTTTAAAAGACAATGCCCGATGAATTTCAATAAAAACCAACAAATGATTCCGGTGTACGCTGCAACTCCTTCTTAAGAATTAACCATTAATGAGACACTACCTTCAAACCTATAATTGATAAAATTAGAGTAGTAATGAAAAATAAGCGAAGAAATGTTATCGGTTCTTTAAACACGATTATCCCTACAAGAACGGTTCCTACTGCTCCTATTCCTGTCCACACACCATAGGCCGTTCCTATGGGCAAATTCTGAGTAGCTTTTATTAAAAGCGCCATACTCATGATAAGACTAACCAGAAAACCTGCGTACCATAAGTACATCTCATTACCTGTAGCTTCTTTTGCTTTACCCAAACAAAAGGCAAAAGCCACTTCGCACAAACCAGCAATAACCAGTATAATCCAACTCATCTCTCTCTATTTTTAACAAAGATCTCAAAAGGACTGGAAGAATTATTTAAGATAAAGTGAAATCAGACAAGAAATACAAATATCAAACTATACTCTCTACTCCACCCAACGCAGAATTTCATTTTTCAAGCCCTGCAATGCTCCAGCAATAGACTGATTTTTATTGTTCTTTTTGTCTGTCCTCAACTTTTTGAGCTGATCATAAAGCTTATGAAACTCCATGAATGCTTTTAACTGGTAGTGGTCTTTAAAGTATTGGAACAATTTATCTACCGACCTTTGAATTTTATCTTCTCTGAGCAAATGTTCAATTTCAGACTTGAGACTAACTGGCATATTGGCTTCTTCCCAATGTATAATATTAGCCATAAATGATTGAGTATAATCTGCTCTGCATCTTTCTTGCTGCTTCAATAAAAATGAAAGACACTTTACCTTCTCCTGAAATGGCAATTTACTAATAACATCCTCTTGCAGTGCTGTCCTTAATTTCTGTCCGCTTTCATATCCTTCCTCAAACCCAGTTAAGTATCCGCTACGCAAATTATATTCAGATACTTCCCTTTTCTCTTTGCTTAAAACATCAGAGATTGTACCGTCGTTGGAATTATCCAGTCCTGCAATCCGTCCATTTAACCTTCCTTGTGCCTTTGGGTGTAGCATCCCTCCCATTTTAATGTAGTTTGTTTTGCATGAATTTTAGCTGCCTATTCTTTTTACGTTTTCAGGCTCAATAATTATGTTATGATAATTCTTAGTTAACCTCTCTCGAATCAAGGGCTGATCTTGTCTTTTAGTGATTATGCTTATAGAAAACGCTAAATAAACTTAAGTATTTTCATACTAAATCATTGACAGCAAGCCCAAAAAGCCTGGTGAATATTAACCAAAATAACTGAAACAGAAAGTATTAAAGTAATTCTTTCTTTAACAGGCATAATGCTAAGCATAAAAAAAGGTCGCTAAAAGCGACCTTTTAATAGAAAAGTAATGAAACAACTCCCCCTAAATAGCCTTACTAAATAGAGGCATATTGTTCTCTTTTTTACCCTGAAGTTTCTTATCAAATACAGCGCATATATTCCTTAAAAAGGCCATACCAAGATCGGTCAGTCTCATGCCATTATCGTAAAGCTTTATTAAGCCCTCTTTAGCCATTGAGTTTAACTGAAATAATGCATTGAAATCTAAAATATCAGGATTATACCCCCAGAATAGCTCACCTTTACAGGCAATATTGAGAATAAACTCTTTAATTAGTATATCTTCTTCTGTGAGGAAATGTCCTTTTTCTAATGGTAGCTCACCTTGAGCCACTATCTCTTTATATTCTTCCACAGTTTTTACGTTTTGAGCATACGCCGTGCTGGCATCTCCAATGGCACTGGCTCCTAACCCTACCAAAAGATCTGTATGATTAGCTGTATAGCCCATGAAATTTCTGTGTAATGTTTTTAATTGATAAGCCTTATACAGGTCATCTCCAGGCAGTGAAAAATGGTCCATACCTATATCATAATAGCCATTTGCTAACAATAGTGCTTTCCCTGATTCATATAATTTCCTCTTCTCAGCACTATCCGGCAAATCAGCTTCTGTATAAGCTCTTTGTCCTGGTCTTTTCCAGGGCACATGAGCATAACTATAAAAAGCAATACGCTCAGGCTTCAATTCTAGTGTTTTGGCCATGGTGTCTAACACACCTGCTTCGGTCTGAAATGGCAAACCATATATCAAGTCAAAATTAACAGAGGTATACCCTATTTCACGGGCATCTTCCGTGGCCCTTTTCACATTTTCATACGGTTGAACACGGTTTATAGCTTTTTGCACCTTTAAACCCATGTCCTGTACTCCGTAGCTTACTCTTCTAAAGCCCACTTCGTAGAGTGCCTTTAAATGATCATAAGTGGTGTTATTAGGGTGACCTTCAAATGAAAAAGCATAATCTTGGTGGAGTTTTGAGTCAGACAAAATACCTCTTATCAGCCTTTGTAAATTTTCTGGAGTGAAAAAGGTAGGTGTACCTCCTCCCAAATGGATTTCTCTGATTACTGGTGTTTTACCAAAAGTATGGCAATATATTTTCCACTCGGCCAAAACAGCATCTATATAACTATCCTCAACCTTATGGTTTTTTGAAATACGTGTATTACAAGCACAATATGTGCATAGGCTCTCACAATATGGCAAATGGATATACAGACTGATACCATTTTCATCGTTAGAGGCATTAAACGTTTTCTTTACATTCTTCAGCCACTGGGTTCTATCTACATGCTTCTCCTCCCAAAAAGGCACGGTAGGATAGCTAGTGTACCTTGGTACAGGAACATTGTATTTTGATATTAGCGTTTCCGGAATTTTCATTTGTTGTGATGTTTTTTGATTGCCTTTTCCACAAAATAGCCTGATGACTATGTTATAGGTTACAAATGTTGCCTTTTTTGCTGGCCAGCGGAATGACCCCACTCACGTAAAAAACTGACAAATATCATAATCCCTACATTTTCATTATATTTACCTCAAAATCAACTCTCTCACTCTATGAAAGCGTGGTGGATATTTCTGGTATTGCTTAGCGCCTGTGCTTCTCTTAAGGTGGAAACTTCTTATAATAGCAAGCACAATTTTAAAAATGACCGATCATGGTGCTGGCTCAATGGTTGCCAACCGTCTTATGAAGGGCCAAGGGGCCTTGTTGATTCTGCCCACATGAATATGGTGGCTAATGAAATTGCGTACCAAATGCAAGAAAAGGGCTTTATTAAGATAGACGATACCTCTGATTTACTTCTGGACTTTCACATTATACTTGCCCCTGATTCTACCAAAACGGGCTGGGTGCAGGAAGAAGACCTTCAATATCTCGATCCGTATAAAAAAGAAGATTACTACCACTTTTTAAGAGGCTCTCTGGTCATTGATATTACTGAAAGAGCTTCCGAACAAATTGTATGGCAATCTACCAGCAAACAAGTAATCTCTTTAAGAGAAGATATTACCAAGAAAGAAATGAGAAAAGTGATTAAAAAGGCTATGAAGGATTTTCCTCCAAATTAGCCTGCTGCTTCATTTTCTTTTTCTTTTTATCATCAAAGAGCACTCGCATAGATGGCGTCATGGTATCATCAAACTGGCCACTTTTTACGGCCCAGATAAACAATGATAGAAAACCGCCTGCTACCACCATACTTACTAATATCAATACAAAAATTACAGACATACTATAGTTTTAATTTTCTGGCCAGCAAATTACCGGCTATGGTTGTAAAGGCCACTACAGTGATACTACTTAAAGGCATTAATACGGCGGCAAACACCGGAGTAAGCCAGCCCGATACTGCAAAAGATAAGCCCACTACATTATAAAGAAAAGATATTATAAAACTAGCAATTACTATCTTTTTAGCTTCTGTGACGTATTGTAAAAACTCACTCAGTTTAGTTACAGAAGCCCCTTCAATAATCGCATCGCAGGCAGGAGAAAAAGCCGACACGTCTTCTGCCACAGCTATACCTACATCACTTTGACTTAACGCTCCTGCGTCATTCAGTCCATCTCCCAGCATGAGTACTCTATGGCGCTGCTGTTGTAATGATTTCACATAATTGAGCTTATCCTCAGGCTTCTGTTTAAAAAGCATAGATCGAAGCTGCGGTAATATGTTTTTTAACACCTTTTCTTCCTGATGATTATCTCCTGAAAGCAACTCAAGGTCATATTTTAAAAGAGACAAGTCCCCTACCATTTTAGTAAGACCAGGTCTGTAGTAATTAGTAACTTGAAATGAGCCTATTAGCTGATCATTTTCAGAGAAAAACACACTCCCTTCTCTCACTTTGTTATTATGCATAGTCCATGATGAAGATCCCAGCTTGTATACCTTCTTACCAAAAACAGCACTGATCCCCTTACCTACTACTTCTTTAAAATCATCAACACGAAGTAGCTCTACGCCTTCCAGTGAATCATAAATTCTTTTACTTAACGGGTGAGTAGAGTTAGCCGTCATTCCTTTCAAAATGCTTTTTTCCAAAGACTTCATAGCTGTCCCAGAATACGTCACTCTATGATCACCGGCAGTAGTTATAGTACCTGTTTTATCAAAGACTATGGTATTGACATTCGTTAATTTTTCTGCCACTTCAGCACTTTTCAGATAAAACCTATTTCTACCTAAAATTCGCATGGTATTACCATGAGTAAAAGGTGCCGATAGCGCCAACGCACATGGGCAAGCCACTATTAAAACAGAGGTAGACACCAGCCATATCTGACTCGGATCTATAAAATACCAACACACAGAAGCCACTATAGCAATAGAAAAAATAGCTATTGTGAAATATTTACTTATCCGGTCAATCATAGATACGGAATCTTTTTTCTGTAAAAAAGTATCGCTATTCCATAAACTAGTAAGATAGCTCTGAGACGTTTCCTTTGTTACTTTCAAGTATATACGTTCGCCTACTTGCCTACCTCCAGCATAGATATGATCACCCTTATTCATTTTCACGGCGCGCTGCTCTCCAGTAACAAAGCTGTAATCTATATTAGCACTATCGCTCAATAGCACAGCATCAGCAGGTATTATCTCCTGATTTCTGATGATGATTTCGTCCCCTTCCTTCACCTGCTGTATAGGCACTGGCACTTCTTGGTCTCCATCTCGCTTAAGCACTGCCAAAGGAAAATAGCTCTTATAATCACGATCAAAAGAGAGGTTTTCATAAGTCTTGTTTTGAAACCACTTACCTATTAGCAAAAAGAAAATAAGCCCTGCCAAAGAATCCATATACCCCGCTCCGGTAGCAGAAATGATTTCATAAGCGCTTCTCAAAAAAAGAATGGCCATACCGAGCGCTATAGGCACATCAATATTTACAAAACTTCTTTTTAAGCCCTTATAGGCGGAAATAAAATACTCTTTACCTGAAAAGAAAAAGGCTGGAATTACCAAAAATAAATTCAGATAACTAAAAAAGCGATCAAAATCATGAGACATCTGGTCTTTTATGCCCAGGTACTCAGGAAAACTCAACAGCATTATATTGCCAAAGCAAAATGCTGCTACCCCTATTTTCAACGATATTCTATTCCTCTTACTCTTACCTTTTTTAAGGCCATCTGCAGCATTAAATTGGGGCGGATAGCCAATGGATGATAGCAAAATAGCCAATTCTTCCAAAGAAATGTAGCGCGGATCAAAGTGAACCTCGGCCGCTCTCTTCATAAAATTGACCTTAGTCTGAATAATACCATCATGAAATTCATTCAAGTTTTCTAATACATATACGCATGAGCTGCAATGTATATCTGGCAAATCTAAATGAATTATACTATGATCAGCCGACTGAAAATTAAGGAGTTGCTCCTTGATTTCATCATTTCTTAAAAAATCATATTTACCTCTTAAATGAGGGTTAGATTTATTCCTGCTTTGATAAAGCTCTTTAAGATCATCTTCCTGAAAAAGCTCGTAGATAGATTTACATCCTACACAGCAAAAATCTCTATTATCATAATATATATGTTCATCTCGGCACTCTTCTCCACAATGATGACATAATACCTTCTCCTCCACCTGAATCATACTGTTTCTGATATGTGATAAGTCCAAATAGGATAAGATGCATGATTAACGATATCTTCTGCCAGGCTGCCATATAGCAAATGCGCCAAACCTTGCCTGCCATGGGTACCAATAGCAATCATATCTGCACCAATTTCCTCAGCAAAAGCAATAATGCCCTGCTCTTCATATTGATCATTATAAATATTTAAGGTATAATTAGTTAGCCTATACCTATCTGCTATTTGCTGTAGTGCTTGTTTCACCACAGAATCTCGTTCAAAATTGTTAGGGGTATTGATTCTTACCAGCTGTATTCTGGCATCAAACAGTTCCTGAAGTTGCTTTATCTCAGCCAATAATTCTTTAGAGATATCAGCCAAGGTAGCCGTAGCAAAAACTATATTTTTAATAGTCTTTAGGCACACTTGCCTGGTAAGTGTAATTACCGGACAGTTTGCCAATCTCACGACCTTTTCAGCATTTGACCCCACAAACATCTCCTTAATACCACTAGCTCCTTTAGTGCCCATGATTACCATATAATAGTCTTCCTCCTCTAGCTCCTCTTGTATACATTCATAGGCTGTACCCATTACTATTTTGAAGTTCACTTGCTGCGCTTGTGCTTCATTCAATGTTTCTTCAATGAAAGTTTTCATGGCTTTAGTAGCATTTTCCTTCATCACCTGCATAAGTTCAGCATCAGCTCCCATACCTACGGCCAGCCCTGTAGGGTCAAGATAGCTTTCCAATGGGTGTTCTACTGCATGTAATACAGTTACCTTAACATCTTTATGGATATCATTTAGCTCAGAGGCAAAATTTAAAGCAAATTTAGCCTGCTCTGAAAAATCGACAGGTACAAGTATACGTTTCATCACTTTCTATCTTTTAAGGATACTCAAAGGTGATGAATAAAGAGAAATGGAGTGAAGGCATACATCAAACCTATTACTGATTTTTATCAGGAAAATAGGGTAACAGGTGCATACTTAACCACTCATTAGATTTTGCTTTTTTGTATTTTATGATACATCTACTCCCATGTCTTCTACTGAAGTGGAAGGTTCTATAAACACAGCCCAATATATACCTTTTATACCTAAACTTAAATCTCTGACATGATCATGACCTGCCTGGCGTACAGCATCTTCGCCTAGTAATCTCATTATACTAGATGCTGTCAGACTGAGAATTGTCGTTTTTCAGCCACCTATTTAAAAGTATTAAACACTTCGTTTTGAGTGAACATTCTTACACTAAACATCACTTATTTATATATAATATTTTTAATATAATTTTTAACCTTTTGCGTTTCATGTCACTAAACAATTACATTATATTAATGTATTAATATGATTTTTTTGTTATATTTATTTTAGATGAAACATATATAATTCTCTTGCAGAATTATGATATTTACCTAGGCTCTTTGAAAAGAATTGTTTACCTCATGTCATACAGGAAACTCTTTAAATCCCAGATAAGATTGAGCAATTACATACCCTCCAATACCATGGCGGTAAATATGCGCATAGACGAAAGCATCTAAAAAATACTTTTGCTTCCAGACTTCATAAAGCGGTTTACTACCTTTGATACTCATGAGAGATCGATCATAAACCAAAGGATATCCAGACCAGATTTCGCAAATACCCTCCAGAAGTGGTTTATTAGGCGCCCATTTCTCTAGATCATGAAGTATAACTTGCTTCACCGCCTGATAGTAATCATTTCCTAAATACATTATTAATACATTTATAATACATCAACTATTATTTATTTCATTATTTAATTAAATTAATAATATATTATAAATATTAAAACTTATGGATGGATTCATTTCAGAAATTCGCTACTTCGGTCCTAACTGGGCCCCTCGAAATTGGTTCCCTTGTGACGGGCGCCTACTTGCCATATCTCAGTTTACTGCCTTTTATTCCCTCATAGGCACCCTCTACGGTGGAGATGGGCGAACAACATTCGCATTACCAGATCTCAGAGGAAGAGTACCTGTAGGCTCCGGAGGAGGTCCAGGTCTTACACCCAGATCAAATGGTCAAAGGGGAGGTATCCAGTCCGTAACTCTAAATATTACTGAAATTCCATCTCACTCACATAGTGCCACCACAAGTAATCCAATCGCTAATGGTGCAACTGCCACCGTTAAGGTAAATAATAGCGCATCGAACACTATTACTCCCGAAGGAAACTATCCAGGTTTATCTCAGGCAGCCCCTATTTATGAAACGTCTTCTAATGCTACTATGGCCAATGACGCAGTAGTTATATCCAACATCAGTTTTAATCCTATTCAAACTACAATAGGGTTAACTGGAGGAAATTCATCGCATGAGAATATGCAACCTTGGACGTGTGTTCTACCTATCATCTGCTATCAGGGTGAATATCCTTCTAGAAACTAATAGATATTAAAATATATGTTGGAGAAAAGAGGAAGTAAGGGTACCATCAAGATCGGGGTACTAGTACCTAGATCAAAAGAATACCCAAAAGCGGGAACTAGCGTAGTCGATGGGATTAAGCTCTATTTCACCATATTCAAAAACCACTTTGAACGTGGCAAGGTGGAGCTTGTATTCGAAGATATTGGTGTAGGCTCCTTCTCCAGTGTAAGTGAAAAAACACAAAAGCTTATATTAGAACATCAAGTGGTGGCCATTGCTGCTCATATTAATAGTATCGTAGCAGTGGAGTTAGCACAACTTCTCCATTCTTATAAGATACCACTTCTTGTATCCAATCTCGGCGAGGCTATTATTGGATCGTCCATAATACCGGAAAATCTATTTTTAAATACCTTTCAATTTTGGCAATCATACTTCCTATTAGGTCAGTACTTGTCTGAAAACTATAACTATAAATTCGCTATTATATCTTCCTTATATGATTCTGGCTATGATCCTCTTAGGGGCTTCAGGAAAGGCGCAGATAATGGAAAAATAGTAAATGAAATATTTTTAAATGCCTCTGAAGGATCTGGACTTATTTCTGAGTTAGAAAATTTCCCAATTATATCCAAAGATAGTATTCCTGCACTATTCTTCCCTCCTCGTTTACTCAACCATTTCATTGATAACACCCAATGGGAAAACCAACATTTAGTAGTGACCCCATTTTACACAAACAACAATAATCAGCCGAAATATTGGGCCATGCAGGCAGAAAGCCTGAGCTCCACCGATGAAAACCTGACTCAGGGAGCCTATGAATATTTAGAAACTAACCCTGACCTTTTTCTCATTCTAGGTTATCGATGTGGAGCATTACTTTACGCATGTGCTCAATCGCTCACAGATGATAAGCACGATTACCAAATGATATTGGATACTTGGGGTGATTTTTCTTTGAAGCTCGCAAAGGAAACATTCAGTATAAACCCAGAAAACCATGAGCTTTCCGGTGACATACATTTATACGAAGGCACCTCCTTAAGCAATAAAAAGTGTATGTCCGTAGTGCAATCTTCTCACATTTCTAATGATGTGATGCGAGAGCTATCAGCAACCAAAACAGCATTTACCAATCCTTATATGTTTTACTAACAATCAATATAGCCTATGAAAACGGTAGTATACACATGCAGTTCATGGGGCATCCCATTATTACTAGAGCTCAGTAAAAAAGGCATGTTACAGGGAGTTATACTACCAATAGATGCTCAAGAAGCTTTACCCATAGAAAGTTTTGCTAAACAACAAGGCATTCCTTTTATATATGTAAAAGAGACTGAACTAACCTCTACGCTAATGGATTGGCTAACAGCCATTTCTCCTGATTTGGCTTATTGCATAACCTTTCCTTTTCTTCTTCCCTCTCAAATTATAACACTCCCTCGATATGGAACTGTAAACTTCCATTTTGGTAAATTATCTAATAACAGAGGGCCAGATCCTCTTTTTTGGACCTTAAGTGAAGGGTCTTCTACAGCCACCATCACGGCACACCTTATGGATCAGTGCTTTGATAACGGACCAGTGATCAATGAAATTAATGTCCCTGTTTTCCCTGGTGAAAACTGGGGTCTTCTAGGCGCCAGATTGAGTATAAAGCTTTTAGACCTATTATCATCAATAGAAACAAAACTGGTAAACGGTCATGAGCTTCAGATTGAAAAACATAATGACCCTAAGCCAAGACCACAATCAGATCATATTTCCATCAGGTGGTCAGAGCAGTCTGCTGATAGCGTGGAATCACTGGTGAATGCCTGCAACCCTAAATATGGAGGGGCAGTGACGCTTTTTAGAGGCTCATTGGTGCATATACTAGAGGTCAGCCCTGCAGATGTTTCTAACAGTACACTGATGGCACCTGGCAGCATAGTTTATGCTGACAACCAAAATGGCATATTTGTTCTTTGTGCTGATTACAGATTCCTGAGAATCAATGTTATTAGAACTCCTGAAGCCTATCTTACCGGATTTAAACTTGCTGCATTAGGTGTAAAAACCAATGAAAAATTCTACTCCAGTCTTTCTTCAAAAGAAGAAAGCTTGATTATACACTGAATGAACTATTAATCACAATAACACGATTTATGAAAACAGCTTCTACTCAACAGTTAATTACCATCTTACTATTAACTTTGCTCTGGTCCTCGGCCATATCCCAACCAATCATGGGCACTACCACATTCGATGATCCTAACCTTACAAATATAGCTCCATATGCTCCTGCTCCCAGAAGTGGTACTGTACAAGGTTGGAGTATATTTGTTGATGGTGCGGGAAGTGGATCCATTAACCATAACGGTTCAACCACTCCTAGTACGGTTTCTGTATATATTGAAAATGCTTCCACCATCAATCTTGCTAGTGAAGATGGCTCTGAATTCGCTTTAAATAATTTCAGAGCACAATTTTATAATTTTGCGGGCTCATATGTAATCGATGCCTATAGGAATGGGGTATCAGTGGGGTCTGCCTCAGCTTCTGCGTCAAGCTCTTTCACGGTGGTGGACCTGTCCGCCAATACAAATTTTCAAAATATTGATGAATTTCGCTTCACTAATTTCGGTGGCAGTAACGTCACTATTATTATAGATGAAATAACCATTAGCCCTGCTGTTGCCTCAAATACTCCTCCTTCTGCCTCGAGCTTTACAGCATCAAATGGTCCTTTCGAAAATTTAACCTACACGTTTAGTACGGCAGATTTTAGTTATAATGATAGCGATGGTGACCCTTTGAATCAAATACTCTTAGAAAATATACCTACAGCAGGAACTCTTTACGTGGATGCCGATAATGACGACAGCTATGATGGAGGGGAAGAAGTTGGTGCGAATGATATGATAAGCAAAGCTGATCTTGATGCTGGAAATCTCCAATACATCCAAAATGGAGCTACGCCAACCTCTTTCCAATTTGAAGTAAATGATGGAACCACAAATAGTAATGGCAATTACATCGCTACGTTAAATATCTTAGGCGTGCCTACTGTTACACTTTCTATCAGTCCTTCTTCAAGACAGGAGTCTAACACCACTGCCTCAATTATTACAGCCACCCTTTCAAATGTATATGGCGCCACCACTGACGTAACACTAGGCTTTGGAGGCACCTCAACCCTTAATTCTGACTACACTGTTAATAGTAGCACCATTTCCATTGGCTCGGGCAACACTACAGGATCTACTTCCATGGTAAATATACCTGATGCTCTTTACGAATCGAATGAAACTGTCATTATCGATATTCTATCTGTGACCAATGGAACTGAAAACGGAACTCAGCAAGAAACATTTACGATTATTGATGACGATTCACCGCCTCTAGCATCACTGCTATTGAGGGACATATACAATCCTATAGTCGATGAAAGTGGAGGACAGGCTTATATTGTAGGGGTAATAGATGCTCCTGCCGGGATTACGGTTGTAATTCCTCTCTCTTTCAAAGGCACTGCATCAGGAGGCGGCACTGATTATTCTATAACAGGAAGTAGTATTACCCTCAGTCCAGGAGAAACTATGGACAGCATTAGATTGACCTCACAATATGATGGAATAGAAGATGGTAACGAAACAGTTATCATCGAGATGCTCAATCCTACTAATGCCACAGAAAATGGAACTCAAGAGGTTACTCTAACCATTATTGATGAAGATGCTACTCCTCCAGGCGGTTATTCCGTTAGCTTAGATCAATCTGTAATAAATAATGCTAACGAGTCATCGGTTAGCTTTACATTTGCATCTGCTGAAGTTGGTGCTACTTACAACTATACATTTAGCAGCTCCGGTGGTGGAACCAATGTGACCGGATCTGGAACCATAAATACGTCTACTGATCAAATTACAGGTATAGATTTAAGTGGTTTAAATGATGGGACCATTACCCTTTCTGCAACACTTACCGACCCATTTGGCAGTACCGGTGCAGCCGCTACCGATATCAAAGTTAAAGACACCTCGGCTCCTTCGGGTTATTCAGCATCCATCGATCAATCCGCTATTAATTCAGGCAATGAAACTACCGTCAGTTTTACTTTTGCTGGAGCAGAAATAGGCGCCACTTATAATTACACCTTCAGCAGTTCTGGTGGTGGAACTAATGTTACAGGTTCAGGCACTGTTACTACGGCCACCGATCAAATAACTGGTATAAATTTGAGCGGCCTAGGTGATGGTACGATAACCTTAACAGCTACTTTAACAGATATAGCAGGAAATGCTGGAGGCTCAGCCACAGATACCAAAACCAAAGACACCATAGCCCCCAGTGGATATACAGTATCTATCGATCAAAGCCCTATCAATAACATTAATGAAAATAGTATCAGTTTCACCCTAGCTGGCGCAGAAGTATCCGCGACATATTTTTTTACTTTAAGCAGCTCAGGGGGCGGAACCAATGTCACTGGTTCAGGTACAGTAGCCACGGCCAGCGATCAAATAACTGGCTTGGACATTAGCGGACTTAATGATGGCACCATCACTTTATCCATAACACTTATCGATGTAACAGGGAATACTGGCAGTGCTGCTACTGATACAGAAATAAAAGACACCTCCGTACCTACAGGTTATTCAGTAGCCATAGATCAGAGTTCTATTAATAGCAGCAATGAAAATAATGTAAGCTTTACATTTACTGGTGCAGAAGTTGGCACCACTTATAATTACACCTTCAGCAGCTCTGGTGGTGGAACCAACGTTACGGGATCTGGCGTCATTTCAACTTCATCAGACCAAGTTACAGGTATAAATATTAGTGGCTTAGGTGATGGCACCATCACACTATCAGTTACACTTACTGACGGGAGCGGAAACGTAGGAGCTACAGCCACCGACACCAAAACCAAAGATACCACCGCACCATCAGGCTACACAGTCTCCTTTGACCAAATGGCCGTTAACGGAAATAATTCAAATTCTATCAGCTTCACATTTAGTGGAGCAGAAATAGGCACGAATTATAACTATACCATCTCAAGCTCAGGAGGTGGAACCAACGTGACAGGATCTGGCTCTATTTTCTCTGCTACACAACAAGTAAGTGGAATAGACCTCAGCGCCCTCAATGATGGTACATTAACACTGTCCGTAACACTTACTGACAACAATAGCAATACCGGATCGGCCACCACCGATACCGTGATCAAGGACACTGTACCCTCAACCGGATATTCAGTCAACATGGACCTTTTAGGTGAAACCATTATTAATGTCATCAATCAAAATATCATTGAATTTCAGGCTTCTGGCTTAGAAACAGGTACTACGCTCAATTATTCTTTTACAAGTAACAACGGAGGCACTCCTGTTACCGGTACTGAAACCGTGGCTACATCTACTCAACAATTTAATAATAGCGGAGCAGGTTATGACTTAAGTGGACTTTCTGATGGAACTGTGACCTTAACCATATCTTTAACTGATGCAGCAGGAAATACAGGCTCCAATGCAACAGACAATGAAGCTAAAGACTCCGGTCCACCTACAGGATACTCAGTAGCATGGGATGATACCTTCATCAATTCAACGGAAGCAGCCTCTGCATCTTTCACTATATCCGGTGCAGAGATTGGAACCACCGCCAATTACTCCATATTCAGCTCGGGAGATGGTAATACCTTCACCGTTACAGGATCAAGAACCATCAACACTAGTACTCAAAGTATATCAGTAGACGTGAGTTCACTCACTAATGGTAATTTAACTGTACAGGTTTCTCTTTCCGACACAGGGGGAAATACAGGAAGCACCAGAAGTGACAACTCTGCGGTTCTAGATCAAAATGCACCATCTGGGTACACTGTCACTATTGATCAATTGATTATTAATTCAATCAATGAAGCTGCAGTCAGCTTTACCTTCTCCAGCGCAGAGATTGGAGCAACTTACAACTATACCTTTAGCAGTGATGGTGGAGGTTCAAATATTACAGGCAGCGGAACCATCAGCAGTGCCAATGAGCAGGTAACGGGTATAGACTTATCAGCCTTAGCAGATGGAACCATCTCATTGTCTGTCACCATCACAGACCAAGCCGGTAATTCTGGTCCTGCAGCTACAGACAATACAAGTAAAGACACCACTATACCCACCTTCAACTCCGTTGATGATGGAGGTGGTGATAACTCCTACACTTCTGGTGAAAGCCTTACCATCTCTGTAGACATGGGAGAATCTAGTCTAAATGTAGTCGCCGACCTTTCAATAATCAACCCTGGTTTTAGTTCAACCGCTACCTTTACCGATAATGGTGACGGCACTTATACCATAACCATTGCAGATGTAGATGCGGGTGGTAATTTAATAGAAAACCCATCTTTAAGTATACCTATCACCGTTACAGATGGAGCAGGAAACAAGGTCACCGACAATAGCCTAACCCTTAATTTAGATAAGACACCTCCCTCAGGCTATACCGTAAGCATAGACCAAAGCCTTATTGATCAAAGTAATCACCAAGCGATAAGCTTTCAAATTGGTAATGCTGAAGCAGCTTCGTTTAACTACACTATATCCAGCTCTGGGAGTGGCACACCAATAACAGGCTCTGGAAGCATCTCCTCTCCTCCTTCTCAGGCTGTAGGCCCCATTGATGTGAGCACGCTCCACGATGGGATACTTACTGTAGCTGTAACTCTAACGGATGCTGCTGGCAATACTGGCAGCGCAGCTAACGATATGGTGGACAAAGAAGCTGCTCTGATAGCATTCAACACCTCCAACAGTGAAGGATCAGAGGCAACAAGTACACCGAGCGTGACAGTAGATCTATCTATAGCTAGTGCCAACACCATTTCTGTAGATTACGCTGTTTCTTCTGGCACAGCCACTGGCAGCGGCACTGACTACACACTTGCTAGCGGCACCTTAAACATACCAGCTGGCAGTACCTCTGGTACTATTGATATTAGTATTGTCAATGACAACTTAGTGGAGGATAATGAAACCATTATTATTACACTGACTAACCCTACTAACGCTACACTCGGGGGCATCGTAGAACACACCTACACCATACTAGATGATGATCAAAAGCTTGCACAAACCATTACCTTCGCTCCTATTCCTGACAAAAGAGTAGGTGCAGATCCTATAGTGCTGCAAGCAACAGGTGGTGGTTCTAATGAACCTGTTACTTTCTCCATCACTACTTCTCCCTCCTCTGGTGTGGCTACTTTATCTAATGGCGTTATTACTATTCTTGGGGTAGGTTCGGTAACCGTAACGGCCAGTCAGGCTGGAAATGACTTCTATGAGGCCGCGGCTGATGTTTCACAAACTTTTGTAATACAGGCCGGCGAATTTTTCTTACCTACCCTTTTCAGCCCGAATAATGATGGAACAAACGACCTTTTCTTATTAAGAGGGGGAGCAGATGTTCAAGAGATCACTTTGAGCATCTATGATAGAGAAGGCAATGAAGTTTTTAGCTCCACTAACCTTAACACTCTCATGCAGCAAGGCTGGGACGGCACCAGCGAAGGCAAAGAACAGCCTCAAGGAGCTTACGTCTGGGTGATAAAAGGAACATTTTCCGATGGATCAGCACTTACCATTAATGGAAAAGACGCCGGTGTAATAAGATTAGCAAGATAATTCTACGACATTAAAAAATACAGTCATGATCAATTTTAAAAAATCATTCCTATTTTTTCTATTAATATCATTCATCGTATTGGAAACATTCGCTCAAGAAGCCAATTATTCAATGTTTCATTACACTCCATTTTTCACTAACCCTGGGCAAATAGGAACAGAGCAGGATGTGAGAGCCATGCTTAACTATAGAAATCAAAATATAGAGGCTGGTGATAATTTCAGCGCTTCCTCTTTATCTCTTTATTACCCGATATTAATTGGGAATCATCGTTTGGTATTAGCTGGGAGCTTTTTACACGACAAAGCTTCTGATTTTTTAAATACTAACGGTGGATTGCTGGGAGTTGCGTACAGCATCCGTGTTTCGGAGCATTCTGAGTTAAGCCTTGGCATACAGGGTGGATATTTCAGCAGGAAAACCGATGGTAATTTCGTTACAGATGACCAATTTGAAAATGGAGTATTTGATCCAAATATTTCTTCATCTGATGGAGTATTGAACCAAACGACTTCATATCCTACTCTTAGTGGTGGCATACACTATCTTGTTTTAGATGACTTCGGTAGAGAAAAAGCTTTCCTTGGTGCTGCCATGTTTAATGCTATAGAGCCTAATATATCACTTATAGAAGATAATAAAGATAAGCTCCCACTTAGCCTAAAAGCCACAGCAGGATACCAAGTATATCAGGGAGAAAAGTTCTCCGTTCTGCCTAACCTCAGATGGATCAATCAAGCAGGCAATAATTATTTCAACATAGGGTCTAGGTTCGGATATGAGCTAGATCGAACAGAAGAAGGTCAGAAAAAGATAGAACTAGGCCTATGGTATAACACTAATGACCTAACAGTATTTTCAATAGCCTACGAACAGCCAAACATTACCATTGGCCTCTCTTATGACTTACCTATAAGTACCGATTTAAGCGCAGGACAAAACGGAATTTTTGAACTTGCTTTTGCTTTACGTCTAAAAAAGAAGCAACGTAGAACTTACTCAAAGACTACTGAAATGGTTGAAGAAACGGAGTCTACGCAAGAAGCATTAGAAGAAGAACAAGAACGTGAGGCGGAACAGATACAAGAAGAAAGTGAAATACAAGAAGAGGAAGAAGAGATTGAGGAGGAGGAAGCTGAGGCTGCCATCATCAAAGAAGAACCCGCAGAAAGTAAACCTGATCGCCCATTAACTCCAGACGAAGTGCTTACTTCTGAAGAGAAAAAGGTTATGGCACGAACAGTAAGATTTGAGCTTGACTCAGATGACCTGGATCAAGAGTCAAAGGCATTTTTAGACCAAGTGTATTCAATTGTAAAAAAATACCCTCAATTTGATATTACTCTTACAGGACATACATGTAATCTGGGTGAAGCACCTTATAATCAGGAGCTTTCGATTAAGCGAGCTGAAATTGTGCGCAAGTACCTATCTGACAGAGGTGTAGATAAAGAGCGAATAAGAACCGTAGGCAAAGGAGAAACCTTACCCATAGCCAGTAATGACACAGAATCAGGCAGAGAAGTAAATAGAAGAGTAGAATTTGAGTTAAGAAATCAATAAAATTCACCTTAAAAGAAGAGAAGCCATAGCTAGTTATCTGTTTCTTTCGGCTTCTCTTCTTTCCATTTTTTGCTTTATCCTTTCAGCTTCCTCGGGATTATCTTTAGTATAAATATAGTATAAGTCAGCACTAGATATACCCACAAAAATTAAAGAGAATATCAAAGCAGGAATCATTCTTTTAAAAAATCGAGTATAAAAAGGATCAAGATATTGCTTTTTAAACAACATCATTAGCGCCACAAATATGGTAGTAACACTCACAGACATCACAGCCAAGATCAACATTTCATCGGCACCTGTGAGCAACAGCACCCTGAACAAAAGACCAGACATTGACACAACCATGACCAGACCCGACCAAATTGAAATGACAATTTGCCAAACTGGTGTTCCTTTAAACCCACCTTTAAATATTGATTTAGGAGACACATTGGTGAAAATTGAAAAACCAAAGAGTAAATAAATAACAAATAACATAATGCCAGACACTATTATCAGCTCATTACTCCATTCTAAAGATATGAAGCGAAGTAATATTCCATGTAGGAACAGTACCACAAAAATTATTTCTAGTTTCTTAATCATGAATTATAAGGCATAAAAAAACCCGACCAAATTGGTCAGGTTTTCAATACAGATCTGCTGGTTAGGACTTATTTTACTTTGTTTACGATAGCTTCAAAAGCTTCAGGGTGGTTCATAGCTAAATCAGCTAACACCTTTCTGTTAAGATCAATGTTTGCTTTTTTAACAGCACCCATAAATTGAGAGTAAGACATGCCGTGCAATCTTGCTCCGGCATTAATTCTTTGAATCCAAAGTTTTCTAAAATCTCTTTTCTTAGCTTTTCTATCGCGGTAAGCGTAAGTCCAACCTTTTTCGACAGCGTTTTTAGCTACTGTCCATACATTTTTCTTTCTACCAAAGAAACCTTTAGCAGCTTTAAGTATTTTTTTTCTTCTTGCCTTCGAGGCAACGTGATTTACTGATCTTGGCATTTCTTAAATGTTTTTGGTTCAGGGCGTCCTACTTTCGCAAGTACTTTAAAGCCATAAACCTGGTGAATAATTTAAAACCTGAAGTCTTAATGACTAGATGTTAAGCATTGCTTTAACATTGTTCTCATCTGACTTATGAACAAGAGCCATGTTAGTCAAACTTCTCTTCTGTTTCGTTTCCTTCTTGGTCAGGATGTGGCTTTTAAAAGCATGTTTTCTTTTAATTTTGCCAGTTCCTGTAAGCTTGAATCTCTTCTTAGCTCCTGATTTAACTTTTACTTTAGGCATTTTAATATATAATTTATCAGATCTGTATCTCTTTAATTCTATTTCTTCCCTGCCTTAGCTGCGATGAACATAGTCATACGCTTACCTTCCAGCTTCGGCATTTGCTCTACTTTACCATAATCTTCTAAAGCTTGAGCAAACCTTAAGAGTAAAATTTCTCCTCTTTCCTTAAACACGATTGTTCTTCCCACGAAGTGTACATAAGCTTTCACTTTAGCACCTTCCTTTAAAAACTTCTGAGCGTGATTCAGCTTAAAGTTAAAATCATGCTCTTCAGTGTTAGGACCAAAACGAATTTCTTTAACCACAGTTTTCTGAGCTTTCGCCTTGATCTCTTTCTGTTTTTTCTTTTGTTCGTATTTGAATTTAGAGTAGTCTATAATTTTACAAACCGGAGGGTCGGCCTTTGGTGAAATCTCCACTAAATCAAGATTTTGCTCACGAGCCATTTTCAGGGCTTGCTCAATGGGGTAGACATCTACCTTCACATTGTCGCCCACAACTCGCACTTGAGATGCGTGGATTTTCGAGTTTACTTTGTAGGGCTCTTCTACTCTCCCTCGATAGCCCCTTCTTTGAAATTTTTGTTTACTAATGTTGACCTCCTTATTTTAATTGGGAAAAACAGGTTGCAAATATCGATATATAATTTAATTTTTCAAAGGTGAACTGTACTTAAACATTAAATTTAGCACCTTCTTCTTCTGTTAAACTACTCTCACTATGAAAATGTTTAACAAAATCATATAAAGACATACTTCCAAGATCACCTTTACCGTGTCTTCTTATTGCCACTTGGTTATCTTCCTGCTCTTTATCTCCTACTATGAGCATAAAGGGCACTTTCTTCACCTCGGCATCTCGAATTTTTCTACCTATTTTTTCATCTCTGTTATCAATATAACCTCTTATGTCTTTTTCTCCCAATTTTGTATATATTTCCTCAGCGTACTGATGATATTTTTCACTTATTGGTAATACAGCTATTTGATCAGGAGCTAACCACAATGGGAAATTCCCACCACAGTGCTCTATCAATACTGCCACAAATCGCTCCAGAGACCCAAATGGTGCTCTGTGAATCATCACAGGTCTGTGCTTCTGATTATCAGATCCTGTGTATTCCAAATCAAATCTCTCAGGTAAATTATAATCTACCTGTATAGTTCCTAGTTGCCAGCTTCTACCTAAAGCATCCTTTACCATAAAGTCTAGCTTAGGTCCGTAGAAGGCAGCTTCTCCGGTTTCTCTTATAGTGGTAAGGCCGCGCTCATCTGCAGCCTCTTGTATTTCTCGTTCGGCCTTCTCCCAAAGCTCGTCTTTTCCTATATACTTAGCTTTGTTTTCAGGATCTCTTAATGAAACCTGTGCGGTATAATCGTTAAAACCTAAAGCCTTAAACACATAAAGCACAAGGTCAATCACTTTTACAAACTCTTCTTTTACCTGGTCTGGCCGGCAGAAAATGTGAGCATCATCTTGAGTAAAGCCTCTTACCCTGGTTAAACCATGTAATTCACCGCTCTGCTCATATCTATATACCGTACCAAATTCTGCTAATCTCACAGGTAAGTCTTTGTAAGATCGTGGTTTAGAGTTATAGATTTCACAGTGATGAGGACAATTCATAGGTTTTAACAAAAACTCTTCGTTTTCATTAGGAGTCTTTATAGGCTGAAATGAATCCTCTCCATATTTTTCATAGTGACCCGAGGTAACATATAACTGCTTAGAACCAATATGAGGCGTAACTACAGGCTCATACCCTGCTTTAATCTGAGCTTTTCTTAAGAAATTCTCAAGCCTCTCTCTTAAGAGAGTACCTTTTGGCAACCATAGAGGTAGCCCCATACCTACCTTTTCAGAGAAGGTAAATAGCTCCAGTTCCTTACCGAGTTTACGGTGATCTCTCTTTTTAGCTTCTTCAAGCAGCTCTAAGTATTCTTTTAGCTCTTTCTGTTTAGGGAAAGTAATACCATAAATACGTGTAAGCTGCTTTCTTTTCTCATCTCCTCTCCAATACGCTCCAGCCACGTTCATAAGCTTAATAGCTTTGATAATACCTGTATGAGGTACGTGTGGTCCTCTACATAGATCTACAAAGTTACCTTGCTCATAAAAAGTAATTTTACCATCCTCAAGCCCTTCAATCAGCTCAAGTTTGTACTCATCACCTTTTTCTTTAAAATATTGTATGGCATCGTCTTTACTGATGTCCTTACGGATAAACTGACTTTTGTTTTTAGCCAGTTCACTCATTTTCTTTTCAATCTCCGGTAAATCGTCTTCTCCAAGAACACGGTCTCCCAAGTCTATATCATAATAGAAGCCATTAGCTATAGGAGGGCCTATACCGAACTTTACGCCGGGATATAGCTCTTCCAGTGCTTCTGCCAATAAGTGAGCAGAAGAATGCCAGAAAGTAGATTTTCCTTCATCGTCATTCCAAGTTAAAAGTTGCACCGTAGCATCCTCTTCTATAGGTCTGCTGGCATCCCATACTTCTCCATTCACTTTAGCTGAAAGCACATTTCTGGCTAACCCTTCGCTAATGCTCATGGCGACGTCATAACCTGTTACTCCTTTTTCATATTCCCTAACTGAGCCGTCAGGTAATGTGATCTTAATCATACTTTATAATTATTCTTCTATTGTAACCTCTTTTTTCTCTACGGCTGCAGGAGGATTATCGCCGGTTTCTTCCTGAGACTGCTTCTCCTGCTGCAAACGCCACAAATATGCAACTTTTCTTCGCAAAACCTCCAATTCCGTCTGTGCTAAATTATTAGTAGAGTCTTTTGCTAGTATTTCTTCATAAGTTTGTATCGCTAATTGATACTGTCTCTGCTTATCCAAAGAGCGAGCTGTGATCAATCGGGCAGCTAAAAAGCTATTATCTTCTTCATAAGCCTTGTTAGACACTAGCTGTGCAGAATCATATTCTCTCATTTTATAAAAGGTATTAGCTAGATTATAAAGATCTTTTAATTCTCCCCTCTCTTCTACCAATGTCTTATAAAGTAACTTAGCGGTATCCAGCCTATCGGTATTACTCAATAGATAGGCTTTATTTTCAATGTAGGCTGTCTTTTTAGGTGAAATCTGCAGTAACTTATCGATATGATACTCGGCCTTATCATATAACTGCTGCCGGGCGTAAATATCATACAACCTCAAATGAGAAGCCGTTTCCTTACTATTTAACTTCAGTGCTTTATCATAATTTTCAATGGCATCCGTTGTATCATTCATTACCAGCATCACATCTCCTTTTAGCCGATATCCCTCTCCTGTTTGTTCTAATTGCAAAAGTCTTTCTACAGAGGCTTTCGCTTTATCCACCTGTGATTCATTAAGGTATTCTGTAGCTAAAATACGGTATAAATCAAAACTCTTCATGCCTAAGGCTTCCGCTGTTAGTAATGATTTTATAGCTCTATTGGAGTGATTAAGTTTCTGCTGCACTTTACCTTCCAGGTAGTAGTAGTCTGGGTTTCCTTCAGCCAGATTAATCGCCTTTTTTATATTATTATCTGCTGCAGCATAGTTGCCTTTTTGGTAATATGTTCTGGCCAACTGATAATAAAGCTGAGGCTCACTAGCATAATCAGACTCCAAATCTTGTAAATATTCCAGCGTTTGATCAGTATCCACTTTCATCTCCAAAGTTTCCATAGGGTCTCTGGAATACTTTACGCAAGAGCTTATTGTTATTAAGGGAATAAAAATGAGTAAAATTCGCATTTGGTATAGTTTCACTTTCGTAAAGTTATAACTATTATAATATAAACTGAAAACTAATCTTTACACCAAAATTTGAGACATCAGGATTATCTAAGTAATTGAGACGGTGTAAAAAGTCTACCCTTATAATTTTAAATATATTTTCCACACCATAGCCTACCTCTACATAAGGCTTGTTCTTTTGAAACGAGTGTATTGGTGGCATCTCTTCACCTGTAATTGTATTAGGAGGTATAAGAGCTAAATTTTTATCACTCAGCTGACCGTAAATAACATTAGCGGTGGCAAGTAAACGCCATTTCAGTTTACGCATTAAAGGAACTCTATTAAGTATAAACCCTTGAAAATAATGATTATAATTAAGAGAAACATAAGTATCACTCACAAACTCTGAATAGTTCATGAGGTTAAAAGCAGCGTTGGTATAAAAAATAGATTCGTTACCTACATGTGCTTTTAACAAGGGATATGGTAAGCTCTCAAACACATGTTCACCTGTAATTGATATGGTACTGGTACCAAAAAAGCCCATTTTTAAGTCATTAAAAACATTCAGCCCCAGCTTATTATAATTAAAATCACTGCCTAGAACACCTTTCAAACCACGGGTATATCTCATGGTAAAAATAGGCCATTTTAAAGTTCCTAGGCTTATACGGTTATTATCGTCCTGTACAAATACTTCATCCTTTGCGTATCTAGCCTCTACGATGGCCTCAGAAGTTTTAAATGCAGTGGCTAAAGGAGCATCTGGCCCAGGCTGTGTGTAATAAGCAAAATTATAAAGTGGATTAAATGTTTTATAATTAAATACTAGCTTTGGAGTGAACCCTTTAAATAACTCACGTTGAGCACTTAACTTAGCTTGCTCATATCTATAAGGTCTTATGAGTTTGCCAAATTTGGTAGCTGCAAGAAAGATATAATTACCCATAAGATCTTCTGCTGCCAGCCCTACTTGATCTATATCTTTAGTATACTCAGCTCTTATGGTTGTCCACTTACGCCGATCTATAATATTCTCCACAAAGGCCTGGTATTTAAATTGCTCATCTTCAGTACCATATGCCAACCTGCCTCCCAGTACCCACTTGTCACTAAAGTCAATATTAGTTCTGAATCCTAATTGAAATCTATGGCCTTCCACTGTGTTGTTAGCATACAAATTTAAGTATGGTCCAATATCTAACTTACCTACCTTTTTATATCCATTAATAGCCACTTTGAGAATCTCAGTGTAGGTTTTTACCACTGGGATGCTTTTCAGCGTATCGATCATTTTATAGACATTCAGCTCAGTAGATGATAGTGGTTCATGCCTGTGCTCATTCCAAAAATCATTACCATTATTAATATTAAAATCTTCCTCGATCTTAATCGGCTGGGCATAAAAGGTTTGATCTTTAGGGTCATCTACCATAATATTCCTGTTACTGGTATAGAATTTAGCCAACACACCAGCCATATTTTCGGTAACCTCTCCTATATCCAGAAGCACACGGTTTTTCACAGGAATCCATGGGCCGGCTTTAGTAGGTGCCAACTCCTGCTGAATTTTTATCTTCTCAATGTAGTTAAGATTAGCGGTTTGAGTTACTGTGGCATCCATCTGTTTTAAAGCATAATCCTTCTTGGTAATCCACATAGTACCTTTAAAAGCCAAATCCTGTTCGCTTTTTGGGAAGAAATCTAACCTATAGCAAAAGTCACTATCTACATATGCACTATCAGTAAGGTCATAATCATAATACAGTCGCCACCCATCAGCCATAGGAGATACGAACTCTTTACTTACGATATTGAGCCAGTTTTGATAAAAATTATATTCTTGAAACGAGCTTCCTATAAACTGAGATACCAGCGTACCATCTTCGATGCCTACACCGGTAATTTTGGTCTTAAGAATATTTTCATACTTCAGTTTCGGATTGTTTCTATAATAGGTTTTAGACAATGATTCGGAAATAAAAATAGGCAAAATAGGTTGACCATCTTCTCCCGCCATGCGCTCTACGCTGTCCATAACACTGATGATCTTTTGCATGATTTTACGCTTCTTGAACTTATCAGTAATGTTATCTACATCTACCTCTGTTTTAGAGTAGGTTTCATACTCATAGGCATCCAAAGAGCGCTTATCGTTCTTATCTTTATTACGTATTACATTTCTCATAATTTCATAAGCAGGGTTCTCTCCTGCTACAAAAACTACTTCCTGTAAATTCACTACATTTTCTTCAAGCTGAAAATCGAGCTTTTGCACGGTATTACTTACTGCCTTAGTTTTAGTAATATAGCCAATATAAGATACTACCAAAGAATCTACCCTTTTAGAAGTTTCTATAGTATACTGACCTTCAAAACTGGTTGTGGTACCTATGTCTGTTCCTTTAAACATAACATTAGCAAAAGGAATAGGATCTCCAGACCCAGCATCTGTAATTTTACCAGACACTACCGTTTTCTGCGCAAAGACTTGAATAAAAGGTGCAAAAACTAGCATTAACACTAGACACCGACTAAAAAAATTAACTTTCTTTTTCAATCAAGTAAAGTTTAATAAAATAATATTTGAACCTCAATTAGAAGTTCAAGGTTTCTTTTTCACCCAAAAACTTAGGCTCTTTCTTAACAATATAAAGATCCCATACAGCTAAAGTTCTGGCCAGGTACTCTCTCATCTTCACATTCATCATGGAAATAGAAATATTATCAGCTCCCATTACTACTGCCTCAATATCATAATAATTACTGATAAACAGTGCACGTAACCCATGAAAAGACTGAGTAATTATAATAATATGATCCTGACCGAAAATTTTCTTACATCTCACTATTGAATCTAACGTTCTTAGACCTGCATAATCAAGAGTAATAGCGTCTGCTGGTACTCCCAGCTTTATTAACGCCCTCCTCATTTTTATAGGCTCATTATAATACCTACTCCTATTGTCCCCACTTACCAATATATGTTTTATCTTCCCTATTTTATAGAGCTTGGCTGCGGTCTTCATTCTTTCCCTAAAGAATGGATTAGGATCTCCATTCATTAGGTAATTACTTGTGCCCAATACCAAACCCACATCTTCAGTGGGAAGATCCTGCATATCTGTATATATCTGATCTTTAGTAGCAAAGTAAATCCATAAATTGGTAACTAGTACTATTAACAGAAGAAATATAAATAAAAATGCAAAAACTTTTAAAAAAGACTTTAGTATGTTCATCCAAAAACGGCAATACTCCTACAAGCCGTTGCAGGAGTATTTTTCTCATTTGATTAAGTATGTAATATATTGAAATCCAGAATTTTAAAACAATTCGATTGTATCCCCTACTCCATGTGTATCATCATCATCCTCATCATCTTCAGCTACTTCCTTTTTAATATTTTCTCCTTCAATAAACTTCACCTTCTTAACAGTAAACTGCGACAATTTATTGCCCATAGCTTTCCAACCTTTTACATCGATTTGCTCTTCTAGTGCTAATTCTTCTGATTCTGAATCTTTTCCTTTACCTCTGATAAATTCTACTTCTATGGTAGTTTTATCGAAAGTAGAGGCTATTAAAAGCTTAGATCCTGCAGCTTCACTTATAAAGTTAAACTTCTTATTAATAGTAGTAGTTTCTATCTGGAATCGTTTAACGTAGTAATTCTTACTTTCCCCATCATAATAGATCACAGAAACTACCTTTTTAGGATCAAAACGCTCTATCAGCTGCACTTTGGCTCCTTCGTAATGATTTGTAAGTTCGTAACTGGTTAACTCATAGCTACCATCTTTATAAATCACCAGGATGTTATCATCTCCGTTAAAATTACCGATATGGATTCCTCTTTCATCCTTATTTAAGCGACCAACTGATTCATCATACCAAATATCAAGACCACTAAGTGTAGAAACCCCTTCAGATTTTAGCTCAATCTTTCTTACAGGATACCTGGTAAGTATATTACCGCCTGCTCCTCTTCCTTTGATATCAATATCTGCGAAATCAAAATCGAACACTTTTTTTCTGGCCTTTGAACCTGAAGTAAGTTTTACATTAATCACTTCGGCCTCTCCATTAGGGTTAGCGGTTAAATAAAGTACTTTAGATCCTTTATTCTTTTTAGTAAGGTCATATTCTTTATCACGCGTAACAGCCGTAACATTAAACCTTTTTATCATTGAGCGGCCGCTTTTACCATCCAGGTAAACTAAGTTATAGGTCATCCTATCGTCGCCCTTCTTCCAAATACCTACATGGAGTATGTCTTTACCCATGAATACCTTATCAGCTATTCTTGATACCACACATTTGCCATCTCTTCTGATAACAATAATATCATCTATGTCCGAACATTCACATACAAACTCATCCTTCTTCAGAGCATACCCCACAAAACCATCTTGCCTATTCACATAAAGCTTCTGGTTATTAGCCGCTACAATGGTAGTATCAATCGCATCAAATGATTTGATTTCTGTTTTTCGCTCCTTACCTTCTCCATATTTTTTTAATAAATTAGAATAATAAGCGATGGCATAATCTATAATATTAGCCAGGTGATATTCGGTTTCTTTAAGCTCTTCTTCTAGCTTACGCAAAAGCTCATCAGACTTAAATGCGTCAAACTTAGAAATACGCTTGATACGAATTTCTGTAAGCTTAATGATATCATCTTGGTTTATTTCTCTATAAAACTGAGGTTTAAAAGGCTCAAGTCCTTGATCTATAGTTTCTAATACCGCATCCCATGTTTCGCATTCTTCAATATCTCTATAGATACGGTTCTCAATAAATATTTTCTCAAGTGAAGAAAAGAGTATTTTCTCTCTTAGCTCTCCTCTTTTAATTTCCAGCTCTTGTGTCAGTAAATCTACTGTCTGATCGGTATTGATCTTAAGTATGTCATTCACTGACATGAAATGTGGTTTATCATCGATGATAACGCAAGCATTAGGCGAAATAGAACTTTCGCAATCAGTAAATGCATAAAGCGCATCGATAGTAATATCAGGAGATTGCCCTGGAGCCAGAGAAACTAAAATCTCTACATCCTGAGCGGTGTTATCAATTACCTGCTTTACTTTTATTTTACCTTTATCATTAGCCTTAATGATAGAGTCTATAAGACTGGTAGTAGTAGTACCAAAAGGTATATCTTTTATAATAAGAGTCTTTTTATCATACTCTTCTATTTTGGCCCTTACTTTTACTCTGCCTCCCCTCATTCCTTCATTATACTCTGAGAAATCAGCCATACCACCGGTTGGGAAATCTGGATATATCGAAGGGTTTTTACCTTTTAGATGATCAATGGCCGCTTTTATGATTTCGCAAAAGTTATGAGGCAATATTTTTGTAGAAAGCCCCACAGCAATACCTTCTACTCCTTGGGCTAATAATAAAGGGAATTTTACGGGGAGCGTAACAGGTTCTTTCTTACGGCCATCATATGATAGCTGCCAATCGGTGGTTTGTGGGTTATACACCACGTCCAGCGCGAACTTAGAAAGTCTGGCTTCAATATAACGAGGTGCTGCAGCACTATCGCCTGTTCTTATATCTCCCCAGTTACCTTGTGTTTCTATAAGAAGATCTTTCTGTCCCAAATTAACTATGGCATCCCCAATAGAAGCATCTCCATGAGGGTGAAATTGCATAGTGCTACCTATAACATTAGCCACCTTGTTAAATCTGCCGTCATCCATTTCTTTCATGGCGTGCATAATACGGCGTTGCACAGGCTTAAAACCGTCGCCAATAGCAGGCACGGCTCTTTCTAATATTACATAAGAGGCATAATCTAAAAACCAGTTTTCATACATACCCGATACCGGGGTTATATCATGTATGATATCATCATTTTTTTCTTGTTCGTTATTTTCAGCGTTTTCCTCGGCCATTTGTTATTTTAAAAAATTATCATCCAATATATTTTATAATCAACTGGCTATATATTATTGCCAGTGTTATAGATAAAAGGTTTCCTAATAAATAATAGTCATTGGAAATCTTATTTTCTTCATCTTTAATACGAGTGGCTATTTTCAGAGCTGCAAAAAGTGTTAAAGACTGCGTTATTCCATTTATCATAGTGAAGGTAATAAATGCTCTCTCTGCCATTCCTTTAACCACACTGCCTGTATTCACCTTATTACTACTATGTCCTTTATGGTTGATCTTGGCTAGTAACCAAAATAATAAAACTGATACCCCTTCACAACCAACAATAACAAGAATAATTAACAGGGTCATGTTCATGTGCTAAGATTAAGAATAAGTTTCCGTGCTATATTAAATTCATCAATTTTAAGACTTTTCTGCCTTCGCCACATGGTGGAAATATCCTTACTGTAGGCTTCGGCTACTTTCTTGTAATCAGGCTCTTTCATAAAGCTCCTGGCAATAGGCCTATCTTTTGAGTTCCAATCGTCATAAATCATTCTATACAGCTGAAATGCCATATTCAAGTTCTCCTGCACTCGTTTATCTATGCCTGCAACTAAAATATCGCTTTCTGCAGATTTTAACTCCCCCAAAGTACGACGTGCCACAGTGAGTCCATCACCTAGCATTTCATAAGCCTGATGTCTATTTATGGGTGTATCTATAACGCCAAAATTAATTACAAATCTCAGCTTATAGGCTTGTTCTGCCTCTAGCAGTATCTCATCCATAAGAAAGATCACTTCTACCGCTGTCTGCAATGAATTTACAATTCCCTGAAACTCATCTCCCAAAGTAATAGTAAACGGAGAAATAATCTTCTCACTAAGCTCTTCATTGACAGAAGCGACCATCTCCTTAAAGTGCTGCATTAATGATTCCCCGGCTTTGTCAGAGCTATCAATAATGTCAGCCATCACAATATAATACTTCTCTTTTTGCATTAATATTACAATAATACTTATTTTGCAATAAAAATACAAAAATCAGAATTTTGCATTATTCTTACAAAACTAAGCAACTTCCTTTCCTTCCTCAATAATATCTTTCTCCACTCTCAAGCGATCTACAATGAAATTCTGACGCTCTGGGGTATTCTTACCCATATAAAACTTAAGCAACTGATTGATAGTAGTATCTTTGGTCAAATGGATTGGAGCTAACCTGATATCTTCTCCTATGAAACCCTTAAACTCATCCGGAGAAATCTCTCCGAGTCCTTTAAATCGTGTGATTTCTGCTTTACTACCCAGTTTAGAAATAGCTGCTCTTCTCTCCTCGTCACTATAGCAATAGATAGTTTCTTTCTTATTTCGCACTCTGAAAAGAGGCGTATCTAAAATATAAACATGCCCTTGTTTAATAAGATCAGGAAAGAACTGAAGGAAGAAGGTTAAAAGTAACAACCTAATGTGCATTCCATCCACATCCGCATCAGTAGCAATAACTATTTTTTTATAGCGAAGATTTTCAATTCCGTCTTCGATATTCAAAGCATGTTGCAGCAAGTTAAACTCTTCGTTTTCATACACCACCTTCTTGGTGAGGTTAAAACAGTTTAGAGGCTTACCTCTCAAACTAAATACGGCCTGAGTTTGAACGTCTCTTGATTTTGTAATAGATCCACTAGCCGAGTCTCCCTCAGTGATGAAGATCATAGTTTCATCTACCCTATCGCCCTTCTTATCGCTATAATGTTGACGACAATCTCTCAGTTTTTTATTGTGCAGGTTAGCTTTTTTAGCACGATCATTAGCCAGTTTCTTAATACCCGCTATTTCTTTTCTCTCTCTCTCAGACTGTAAGATTCTTTTTAATAATGCATCAGCCACTTCACTATTTCTATGCAAATAGTTGTCTAACTGATTTTTCATGAAATCATTCACAAAAGTACGCATGGTGGGACCATCTGGGCCTACACTATGGGACCCCAGTTTGGTTTTAGTCTGAGATTCAAAAACGGGTTCCTGCACCCTCACAGCTACAGCCCCTACCACTGACGCTCGCACATCAGTAGCATCAAAATCCTTCTTGTAAAAATCTCTTACGGTTTTCACCAAGGCCTCTCTCAGCGCAGCCAAGTGAGTACCTCCTTGAGTAGTATACTGCCCGTTTACAAAGCTATAATACTCTTCTCCATATTGATTACTATGTGTTAAGGCTAATTCAATATCTTCACCTTTCAAATGGATAATAGGGTATCTTATATTTTCGGTATCTGTTTTTCTCTCTAACAAGTCTTTAAGACCATTTTCTGAATGGAATTTCTCTCCATTAAAATTGATGGTCAGCCCGGCATTTAAGAAAACATAGTTCCAAATAAGATCATTCAGATAAGACGGTCTGAAATGAAAATTTTTAAATACGGAAGCATCAGGTTCGAAAGCTATTAGTGTACCATTACGGCCACTGGCTTTCTTCACTTCCTCTTCCTGTACCAACTCTCCTTTATTAAACTCTGCTATTTTAGTTTCTCCATCTCTGAAAGACTGTACTTTAAAATAGTCAGACAAAGCGTTCACCGCTTTGGTACCCACTCCGTTTAGGCCTACAGACTTTTGGAAGGCACCAGAATCATATTTACCTCCGGTATTTATCTTCGACACACAGTCTACCACTTTTCCCAGTGGAATTCCTCGACCATAATCCCGAACCTCTACACGGTGATCAGTAATCTTCACATCGATGGTTTTACCATACCCCATCATATGCTCATCAATACTGTTATCTATTACCTCTTTTACCAGAACATAAATACCATCGTCCTGAGCTGATCCATCACCTAATTTTCCGATGTACATACCAGGTCTTAACCTGATATGCTCTTTCCAATCAAGCGACTTAATACTGTCTTCGGTATATTCAATTTTCTTTTCCTCGGCCATTATTGCTTTTAATTATCCATTAACACATCTAGCGAATAAACACCAAATTTCACATTTATTCAAGAGTTCAAATAGAAAGAAGTGACACGCACCTCTTCAACCAGTGCCTAGAGACACCCCTATAAAAAACTTAAAATCAGAAGCTTATAAAAACTTAACTGCAGTAATATTTAAGATGAAATCTTTTTCTTAATCAAGATCACAGGGAGAGCTATAACCCAAAGGGCTATCAACCCTAAGGCCACATATATTAAGTAGCCTGAGTTAGTATAAGCATAATGCTCACCACTATTAACTAATGATATGAAGTTCCATACGATTATAAAAAAGAAATTAAGCACAACAGCAAAGCTCAACTGCCAGCTGGTCATAATATTCTTTATGGACTCATCTTTATACTGTAATGATCTGGATACTGTATAGAGTGAAAAATTGGCAATAACAAGAATAATGAGAGAAACATAAAAGAAAGTTTCTCTGGAAATCTCCCCAACAGGATTTCCGAAGTTATCTAGTCTATAAATTACTTCTGCAGGTATAGAAGCATAAACATACAATAGTGCAGCCAAACTCACCAATAGGGAAACGAACCATCCTGCTTTTATCAAACGCGTCATAACAACAATCTCTTTGGCTGCGAATTTAGATTATTATTTCTACATGAGTAGCCATTTTCCCTTACAAATAAACCTAATTTTATATCTCTCCTCTATAACTGTTTTTTATTAGGCTCCTGATGGTGAATGATCGCCATATCACTGTAACTTTGTCACAAATGAAAAATACATGAATAAATATCTATTAAGCTTCATTTTAATTGCATTAGCAGCCTGCAATTCTAAACAAATAAATATCCCGGGTTTTGATGAAAACCTTTGGCAACAAGACACTAATGGCTGCCAAAAGATAAGAGCAGAAATGACTGATTCATTAGAACAACATAGAGACCTACTAAAAGGGTTAAGCCAGGATGAAATGATCTCTTTACTAGGCAAGCCTGATAAAAACGAGTTATACAAAAGAAACCAGAAGTTTTTCATTTATGAGATTATCGATCCTGAGCACTGCACCGCTGCCAGCAAGCAGCATATATATCTAAGCATTCGGTTTAATGCAACTGGTATGGCTAAAGAAGTGCAGATCTACAAGGAGTAGTTACCAACGCTTGTTCTTGTTTTGGGGTGATATTATTTGTATATTATTAATACACAAACCCATGAACATATGAGAAGTTTCCAATTTCACCCCAATGAGCTACTGCTTATTTATTACGATTATTCATCTAATACAAGTAAGCAAACAAGGGCCTATGCCAGGTCTGTTTCTAATAATATCAATGAATTAAACCTATCCACTGTAAAACTAACCACAACCTTATGGAAGGAAATAGTGAATATGCTGGATTTACGCCCAAAAGATCTATTGGACAAGTCTAATGCTAACTATCAAGCCAAAGTAAGAGGTAACACTTTTACTATGACAGGGTGGCTAGAGGTGCTTTGCAACAACCCTTATTTGCTAAAGGCTCCTATTGCGGTTTATCATGATAGAGCTATACTATGTCGTAAACCTACTGATATACTTAGATTAGATGTAAATAGTAGAGGATCATTTAAAGTGCCTCCACATTTAAAACCGAGAGTAGTCAATTAATATCCGGGCCTAAAATTTTAAGGCCAGTGAATAAAGAATCTTCTCTGGCTGTGATGGAAAAAATATAAGTATGGGGAGTATTAGCAGACATTTTAAACTGTTCAAATTCCCCAACTAATTTTTCATCATAATACAACAGAAACACATTCCTCCCTTTTGCTTCATAGCGTTCGTGTGTTTCCATTCCTTCTAGAAATATAGTAATAGTGTCTTTTGCTGCTTCACTTGCCCAATCTATACGCAAGCCCTTCGCATCAACCGGACCACGCTTATTTAAAATAATAGTATTGGGCAAGAGCCATAATCTGATCTCTTCTTTAAAACCATAAAGGACAGCCAGGCTTGCTAAGCAAATACCCAGTACCCAAACAAACGCCTTCATGAAAGTCTAATACCACCTTGTTCTATGGTAATAAGCCTTTCTTTATAAAGAGAACCAATAGCCTTTTTAAAAGCTTTCTTACTCATATTAAATTGCTCTTTGATGTCATCAGCATCTGATTTATCATGATAAGGCAAAAAGCCATCAGTGCTCTTCAGTGCTTCTAGAACCGCTTCACTATTATGGTCAATTGCTTTTTTTCCTTCTGCACTCAAGCTTAAGTCGATCTTGCCATCTTCTCGCAGCTTCTTAATATAGCCTTTTTTCGCATCTCCTATTCTCATAGGTTCAAAAACCTCATTTTCATAAATGAGTCCTTTATATTTCTGATTGATGACGGCAGCGTATCCTACATCAGTGCGGTTATAAATTATTAAATCTACCTCATCACCCTCCTGCAGGTCTTCATCGTGCTCACCTTTCAAAAATGCATTAATTTTTGAAACTCCAACCAGCCTATCAGACTTATAATCCATGCATATTCTCACCACATAAGTCTTGCCTTCTACAAAAGGAATATGCTGTTCACTTTTTGGTACAAAAAGATCTTTTTCAAGCCCCCAGTCCATAAAAGCACCATGATAGGTGATATCAGTGGCCTTTAATCCTACAAATTCACCAAGCACACCTTTAGGGCGCAAAGTAGTAGCTAGTAGCCTGTCTTCTGAATCTCTATGAACAAAAACATTGAGCACATCTCCTATAGCAGCACTCTCTGGAACATATTTAGTGGGCAGCAATATCTCCCCAAAATCAGACTTAAGGTAAACACCAAAGTCCAGCTCCTTCACTACTTCTAATTCGTAAAATTTACCTATTTCCATAATGCAAAGCTAAAGAAAAGATTGATCCTACTACTCTTTAATTCTATTTTGCTCCCTTATTGCATCTCTTATTTCCATAAGAAGCTGCTCCTGACTAGTGGGCGCAGCCTCTGCTGCCGCAGGTTCAGCCTTCTTTTTCTGCAAAAAATTATTATAAATCTTAGTAAGTAAAAATACAGCCAGAGCTACTATAAAAAACGTAATGACCGTGTTTATAAACAACCCATAATTGATAGTTACAGGTTGAGACGAACCATCTTCAAGCGTTCTTTCTGCTATTTTATACTTTAGTTCTGAAAAATCAATACCCGCTATGAGCTGACCAACAGGAGGCATAACTATATCATCTACAAATGATTTTACTATAGCACCAAAATAGGTAGCAAGAATAAGCCCTACTCCTAACTCTACTACATTACCCCTTGAGATAAATTTCTTAAATTCTGTAAACATTTTACAACCAAGTTTAAAGTGAAACAAATAACCTATATCACTAAGATTTGTTCGCTTAAGAGAAAGAACTTAATTTCATTACTATATTTGACAATAACAATACTCAAAACCCTATTAATCTCATGAAGAAAATTGCTGTAATTGGTTCTGGCACCATGGGTAATGGCATCGCCCATGTATTTGCTCAGAATGGCTTTAGTGTTTCTCTTATTGATTTATCAGAAGATGCACTTCAAAAGGCTCTTGCTACTATAGAGAAAAACCTAGACCGACAGATTAAAAAGGAGTTAATCTCAGAAAAAGATAAGAATAACACCTTGCAAAATATAACCACATATACTGATACTAAGGAAGGCGTAAAGGAGGTTGAACTTGTAGTAGAAGCTGCAACGGAAAACACGGACTTGAAACTTAAGATTTTTAAAGATCTCGATGCTATCTGTGATCCAAACACCATTTTAGCGTCCAACACATCTTCTATCTCTATTACTAAAATAGCTGCTTCTACATCAAGGTCGGAAAAAGTAATAGGCATGCATTTTATGAACCCGGTGCCTGTAATGAAATTGGTAGAAGTAATAAGAGGCTATAACACTTCTGACGAGACTACCTCCACTGTAATGGAACTGTCCAAAACTTTAGGAAAAGTACCTGTAGAGGTTAATGACTACCCTGGATTTGTGGCCAACAGAATACTTATGCCTATGATTAATGAAGCCATTTATAGCCTTTTTGAAGGAGTAGCGGGAGTAGAAGAAATAGATACCGTTATGAAACTAGGCATGGCTCACCCCATGGGGCCTCTGCAGCTGGCTGACTTTATAGGTTTAGATGTTTGCCTATCTATATTGAACGTGTTATATGAAGGCCTGGGCAATCAGAAATATGCCCCGTGCCCTCTTTTAGTGAATATGGTACAGGCAGGTCATAAAGGAGTAAAAACCGGTAATGGCTTCTATTCATGGAGCCATGGCACTAAAGATTTAATAGTCGCTGATCGGTTTCAAAAATAATAAGCAAAAAACAATTAAAACACAAGAGGCTGCTCATTAATGAGCAGCCTCTTGTGTTTTAATTGTTCATCTCTACAAAATCACACTACATTCATTTCTTTGGCTAAAAGGAATTTTTCCGCATCAAGTGCGCCCATACATCCTGTACCTGCTGCCGTTATGGCCTGCCTGTATACTTTGTCAGCAGCATCACCTGTAGCAAATACACCTTCTATATTTGTCTTAGAAGTACCAGGTATTACTTTTAGGTAACCTGTCTCATCCATCTCCAGAAAATCTTTAAATATATCGGTATTTGGCTTATGGCCAATAGCTACAAAGAAACCATCAATATCAATGTCTTTAGTCTCTCCAGTAAGATTATTCTTTACTCTCATACCTGTCACAGACTCTTCATCTCCAAGAATCTCCTCTGTTTCAGTATTCCAAAGTATTTCTATATTCTCTGCTTTTTCCACTCTATTTTGCATGATTTGAGAAGCCCTCATCTCATCTTTTCTCACCAGTAGATATACTTTAGGGCAAAGATTAGCTAAATAAGTAGCCTCTTCTGCAGCTGTATCTCCTCCACCAACTACAGCTACTGTCTTACCACGGTAAAAGAAGCCGTCGCAAACCGCGCAAGCAGAAACTCCTTTATTATAGTATTTTTCTTCAGACGGCAAACCTAAATATTTTGCACTGGCACCAGTAGACACTATTACCGATTCGGCAATAATTTCATATTTATCATCCACTACAGCCTTGTGAGGATAACCAGAAAAATCTACTGAAGTCACCATTCCATAGCGAATGTCAGTACCAAACCTTTCTGCTTGCTTCTGAAAATCCACCATCATCTGCGGCCCATTTATACCATCTGGATAACCAGGATAGTTTTCCACATCATTGGTAGTAGTAAGCTGTCCACCAGGCTCCCCTCCTGTAATCATTATAGGTTTCAAACCAGCTCTGGCTGCATAGATAGCAGCAGTATAACCAGAAGGACCAGAACCAATAATAAGTACTTTAGCGTTTTCTTGTGTCATTATTTATTAAGTCTTTTATTTCTAAAATATAATTTAATGAATTACTTACGGGCTTTCAACTTCATTCCCATTCCATTAGAATACAAATATAAAAAAAAGAGGCCTCATACTATTAAAAAAAAGCATGAGGCCTGATTGATTTTTACTATCCTAAGATAGTTATCCTAAATAAGGTTTCAAGGCCTTACTTCTGGATGTATGTCTTAAACGCCTAATGGCCTTTTCTTTTATTTGCCTTACTCGCTCTCTTGTCAGATTAAACTTCTCTCCTATCTCTTCCAAAGTCATAGAGTGCTCTCCATTAAGACCGAAATACAAAGTAATAACATCCGCTTCTCGCTGTGTTAAAGTAGACAAAGCTCTTTGCACCTCTCTCCTGAGAGAATCATTCATTAACTCCGAGTCTGGAGTTTCATTAAGGTCATTTTCCAAAACATCCAATAAGCTATTTTCTTCGCCCTGTACAAAGGGAGCATCCATAGATACATGCCTACCTGATATCTTCATAGTATCTACTACCTCAGCAGTAGTTACTTCCAGTACCTCGGCAAGCTCATCTGGTGATGGTTCACGCTCATACTTTTGCTCCAGTTCGGAAAAAGTTTTGCTTATTTTATTTAATGAACCTACTCTGTTTAGCGGAAGTCTCACTATTCTAGATTGCTCGGCTAAAGCCTGCAAAATAGATTGGCGAATCCACCAAACAGCGTATGATATAAATTTAAATCCTCTAGTCTCATCAAACCTCTGAGCAGCTTTAATCAGTCCTAAGTTACCTTCATTGATCAAGTCACCTAATGAAAGGCCCTGGTTTTGGTATTGTTTGGCTACAGAAACCACAAACCTAAGGTTAGCCTTAGTGAGTTTCTCTAAAGCCAGCTGGTCTCCTTCTCGGATCCGCTGAGCTAATTCTACCTCTTCATCAGGAGTTAACAGGTCTACTTTACCTATTTCCTGTAAATACTTATCCAGAGACTGACTCTCTCTGTTGGTAATCTGCTTGCTAATCTTAAGCTGTCTCATTCAAGTCTGGGTTGATTAATACTAATTGACCTTTAGGAAAACATCAATTTTATAAAATTAAGTTCCAAATGACAAGCACTTATTACCGAATAATCCTTATTTAGACTCCTTTTTTTCTGGTTTTGGCAATAATACCTTCCTTGATAGTCTAAACTTACCCGTTTTCTTGTCTATCTCAACAAGCTTAACTTTAACTTCTTCACCTACTTCCATTACTCCTTCCATATTCTCTACTCTCTCCCATTTAATTTCAGAGATGTGAAGTAAGCCGTCTTTTCCGGGCATGAATTCGATAAATGCTCCAAAAGGCATGATAGATTTTACTTTTCCATCATAGACCTCACCTATTTCAGGCTGAGCTACAATTGCTTTTATTCTCTTTAAGGCTTCGTTCATGGAATCGCCATTTACAGCAAATACACTCACCTGACCTTTGTTATCTATCTCCTCTATTACAATAGTGGCTCCGGTTTCTTTCTGAATTTCCTGAATTACTTTTCCTCCTGGTCCTATTACTGCACCAATCATATCTTTATCAATGATGAGCACTTCTGAACGTGGTGCATTAGGTTTAAGGTCAGCATTAGGAGTAGAAATAGTTTTCTTCATTTCATTAAGAATATGAAGCCTACCTTCTCTTGCTTGCTCTAGTGCTTGTTTCAGTACCTCATAAGGAAGTCCGTCTACCTTTATATCCATTTGAGTAGCAGTAATACCTTTTTCGGTACCTGTTACTTTAAAGTCCATATCTCCTAAGTGATCTTCATCTCCCAAGATATCTGAAAGAATAGCAAAATTACCGGTCTCACTATCAGAGATCATTCCCATAGCAATACCAGATACAGGAGCTTCTATTTGTATACCTGCATCCATCAGAGCTAATGAGCCAGCACAAACAGTAGCCATAGATGATGAACCGTTTGATTCTAATATATCAGAAACTACACGGATGGTATAAGAATTTTTTTCTGGCAGAACTTCTTTCAAAGCTCTCCAAGCTAGGTTACCATGACCTACCTCTCTACGCCCTGGACCTCTATTCGGCCTTACTTCTCCTGTACTAAACGCAGGGAAATTATAGTGAAGCATAAACTTGTTAGAACCTTCGTACATAGCTCCGTCTATCAGCTGCTCATCCATTTTGGTACCCAAGGTCACTGTACTTAATGACTGAGTTTCTCCTCTTGTGAACACTGCTGATCCGTGAGTTGAAGGAAGATAATTCACCTCAGTCCATATAGGTCTCACCTCGTTTAATGCTCTACCATCTAAGCGTACACGCTCATTAAGCACAAGATTACGACAAGCCTCTTTCTTAATACCTTTATAATAACGAGAAAGCATAGTTCCGTCTATTTCCTCCTCTTCAGGCAGGCTTTCTACGAAGTTGTTGAATATTTCATCAAAAGCTTCCGATCTCTCCTTCTTAGGCCTAGGTTTTCTCGCTATTTCATATACTTTTTCATAAAGTTCTTCATGCATCTTAGCTTTTAGCGCTTCATCATTCACTTCATGATTATATTCTCTTTTTTGTGCTTTGCCTACTGCTTCTTGCAATTCAAGTTGCACTTCACACTGCACTTTAATAGCATCATGTGCTACCTTAATTGCTTCAAGCATCTCGTCTTCTGACACTTGCTTCATTTCACCCTCCACCATAAGGATATTATCAATAGTGGCAGCCACTATTAAATCCATATCAGCTTCACCAGTTTGACTCATGGTAGGGTTCACAATAAACTCACCATTTACTCTAGCCACTCTCACTTCAGATATAGGGCCATTGAAAGGGATATCAGAAACCATCAATGCAGATGACGCAGCCAGGGCGGCCAAAGCGTCAGGAAGAGCATCAGGATCTCCTGATATTAATGATATAGCGATTTGAGTATCAGCGTGGTAGTCATCATTAAACATTGGTCTAATGGCTCTATCTACCAAACGGCTGATTAAAACTTCATAATCAGATAATTTTCCTTCTCTTTTAAGAAAACCTCCTGGTATTTTACCAGAAGAGGCGAATTTTTCTTGATAGTCCACTGATAAAGGCAAGAAGTCAACACCTTCTCCAGCTTCAGGTTTAGAAACCACCGTAGCAAGCAACATAGTGTCGCCCATTCTTACTACTACGGATCCATCAGCTTGCTTAGCCAATTTACCGGTTTCAATTGTTATGGATCTCCCATCGGGTAAACTAATAGTTTTGTTAATTACGTTCAATTGCATATTTGTTGAATAAAAATATTTTCTAAATTAAGGGATGCTTGGGGAGCCGCTACTTGGAAAGATACACGAAATAAGCTAAAAAAGGGAATCCTAGGATTCCCTTTTTTAAGTTTTTTTTACTTTCTCAGATTCAACTCGGCAAGAATCGCTCTATACCTTGTGATATCCGTTTTGTGTAAAAAGTTAAGTAACTTTCTTCTTTTACCTACTAACTTCAAAAGACCTTGCTGTGTAGAATAGTCTTTTTTATTTTTCTTCATGTGTTGAGTAAGATGATTAATCCTGTAGGTAAAAAGTGCAATCTGCGCCTCTGGTGAACCAGTATCCGCTTTTGACTTTAACCGACCATGATTCTCAAACAACTCTTGCTTCTTTTCGCTTGTTAAATACATGCTTAGTTAAATTAAATTGTTTTATTTTAAATCAAAGCGCAAAGATATTAAGTTAATTGATATTAACAAAATAATAACATTTCCTAGTGCTATTTTGATTTTTTGAACTTGCTAAACCAAATTTTCACCTTGTCAATCGCCACGTTATAAAAGTCAGCATCGAAGAGCCTGGCGTCATTTCTAGCTTGTCTTAAAAAGAACAAGCCAATGGGTAATAATATGAAATTGGCTGCCCATATTCCGTATGAAGGCTCTACCATATCTTGCTTCGCCCACTTCTCACCGGTCATGCTCATCACATAAAAGACTATGAAGAAAACAATAGAAATAAGTACGGGTATACCCAAGCCTCCTCTTTTAATAATAGAGCCCAAAGGAGCGCCTATCAAAAACATAATTATACAGGCAGCTGAATTAGCAAGTATTTTATGCCATTGTATGTCATACACATTTTTTTCATAATTATACCTTTCAATCCTGCTATTACTGGCCTGAATCTTATTTTTCGTTTGCCTAACCATATTAAGAGAAGACTCTATAATACTATTAGCATCTTTATTATCACGGTCCAGCTTTTCAGCCATTAGCTGCTGCACTACTGCTTCTCTTGTAATCACTGAATCCTGCTCTACAGAGTCTTGCTCTATTACCTTTACTTTGGTAGGAAGCTTCTTTTTATCAACATTTTTAGCAACTGAAGTAGCAGGTTTCATTTTATGAACTTTCTCTTTCGGTGCTACTACTGCTTTCTTTTCTTTGGGTTCATCTCTCTTTTTGTCATCCTGCGCCTTTCTACTAAGCGCCGCCTCTTCTTCCTTAGAGTTAATTTTGTTAATGCTGTCCCTTTTATTAGCTTCTATCATTGCCAATCTCTGCTGCTCTGCCTTTATTGAATCAGACTCACTCTTAAATTTTTCTAAGTAAGAAGGCATAGCTACTGGATTATCTCTCATATGATAATAGAACGCATAAGGTGCCTCTGCATATATTTGTAGCTTTTTCTCTAACATACCTTTATTTAATGAGTCTACCCCGTCTGATAGCTCCGAAAGGTTACGCATGATACGATTCCCTTTGAATAAACTCTGGTCAGTTCTATCAAGCACGAAACTAGATAAATCTAAAACAAATTCACTTCTTGAAAACTTAGCTTTACTGAAAGTTTCCTTACTAGATTTAACTCCTGCTTCGGTACCATTATCACCTTCTGTATATCGATTACCATGATATAACTCAAGTTTTAGGTACCTATCATTATTTACGGTATACATTTGACCTGAATCAGCCAGAATGACATTCTTATTTCCATTCTTCCCTCTATGATCATAAATAATTACGTCTTCTATGGTCTGTCCATCTTCATGTTTCTTATTCACTTTAATACTAAAGTCAGGTAAGCCATTATAGAAAGCTCCTTCTTTCAGGTCTAAAGCAGGCTTTTTTTGCTTTATATCATAGAGTAGACTGTAGGCCTCAAGCGCGGCTTTAGGTACAAAATAATTATTTGAATAAAAGGCAAAAACTGTTAACCCTAATACAAAAACAAAAATAGGCAGCAACGCTCTTAACAAAGAAATTCCAGCACTCTTAATGGCTGTAAGCTCGAAGTGTTCTCCTAAATTTCCAAAAGTCATTAGTGAAGAAAGCAATACTGCCAAAGGAATAGCAACAGGGGTCATAAACACAGCAAAATAGAAAAACAGCTGCGCAAGCACATCAAACCCCAAATCTTTGCCAACTATATCATCAAAATATTTGAGCATATGCTGGGTGAGTAGAATAAACACTACTACCAGAAATGTCAGAAAAAAGGGCCCCAGAAATGAGGAAATTATTAATTTATCTATCTTCTTCATTGCCTTGTTTTCATCAAAAAGGAGGCCAAAATTAATTAAAAGGTTCTATAATACTAACCTCCAACGGTTTCTTTCAAGTTTTCTACCAAGCTTTCCCATAAATCCATTAGCTCTTCAGTATCATTCATATCAGAATAATCACTTATTTTAATAAAAGTGCTTTGTGTTAAATCATTGGTTTCTAGCCTCAATTCAAAATAAGAAGCATCATCCTTATCCTCTTCATTGTCAGAAATAAATTCAAACTTCACATATTGATTAGTTCTATGTGAAACCATTTTTGCAAGATGATCCTCATCATCCCAGATAAAATTATATACTTTATCTTCATTAACATTTACATCATCGGCCATCCACTGTGCGAGACCACTGGGAGTATTTAAATAGGGAAAAAGCATCTTGGCAGATGCATTAATTTCAAAATCAGCTGTAAACAGATGTTTACTCATAATCAGATAGTTAAGTAATTTGAAATATATACGAAAAAAATGATTCGCACAATATAAATAAAAATTTCGCCATACGTTTGGAAAATAAAACACATTATGCGTAAGTTTGCGCTCCATTTAACAAACAACAAGGCAGTGTCTTGGTTAAATGTAAGAAAGTAATATTAAATATTACGCTTAAAGTAGAGAACAGTTATAAGAATTGTTCATAAATTTGAGAAAAAATGGCGGGGTAGCTCAGATGGTTAGAGCGCAGGATTCATAACCCTGAGGTCGGCAGTTCGATTCTGCTCCCCGCTACCACAAATCCCGGCAATGCCGGGATTTTTTGTTTGTACCTGCCCCAACGCTCTAACACTAATATAGAGCCGGTCTTTCTTTGAGATTCTTATATTTTATTTCTTCCAATAGACTTTCTAAAAAGAGCGTCGATAAGTGCAAATCGGATAGCAAATAGATAATTAAGAACATCACCCCCAGTTGTTTAAGGTTTTAAAACCAAAAAGGCAATGCTATTAAACATTGCCCTTTCCGGATCTATGTATAGTTTAAACTAAAGGATAATATCTCCTTCAACCTAAACTATTTTATTAACTACTTCTTAGCGTTCAAGCAGTTTATCTTTATCACTTCCATCCGCCGCCAAGGCTTCTGTAGAGATCTATATTAGCCAGAAATAACTGCCGTTTAAGGTCTACCAATTCTAATTCACTTTGTAATGCATCTTCCTGAGCACTAATAACCTCCAGGTAGTTGGCAAACCCACTTTCAAATAATAGTGAGGCATCCTGAACTCCTTTACTGGTAACTTCTATTCTCTCCTGTGCTATATTATATTCATCTTGCAATTTATCTATAGTAATTAATGCATCAGAAACATCTCCAACAGCTTCCAGAAACTTCTCTTTAAAATCAAGAATAGCCATCTCACGCTCTTTAACAGCTACTAAATAATTAGTTTTAAGCTTCCTGTTTTTAAAGATGGGCATGAGTATTGATCCATTCAAAAGAGCAAATGCAGAGCCAGAAGGATCTAAGAAGTTCTCAAATTGGAAGGAGTTTAATCCAGCTCCTCCGCTTAAAGATATAGAAGGATATCTCATGGCTTTGGTAATACCTACCCTTGCATTACTCACCACCAACTGATATTCGGATGCAGCCACGTCTGGCCTATTAGTAATAAGCTCTACAGGCACCCCAGTATCATAATCACTAGCCAGATGCACAAGATCCAACCCTTTCTCTATGCCCATGGGTTGAGGATATCTACCTAGCAACTGATTTAGCCTATTTTCAAGCACTCTGTACTCCTTTTCAAGTCTTGGAATTAAAGACCTAGCTCTAAGAATCTGGGACTCCGTCTGCTGAATCGCCAATGAGGTTGTTTCGTCAGCATCAAACTGTAACTTCACTATCTTCAGCGTTCTATTCCCCAATTCTAGGTTTTTCTCCGCCACAGCTATCTGAGAGTTGATCATCAGCATATTATAATAGATAGAGGCTATCTCTGCCACAAGAGCTGTTTTCACTGCTTTTTGAAACTCTTTTGTTTTCATATAAGAAGCTCTGGCGGCCTCTTTTTGCCATCTAAACTTACCCCAGATATCTATTTCCCAGCTAGCTGAAAGTGCTGAACTATAGGCTAGCCTTTCTGTATACAAGGTAGTTGGAGGGGAATCTCCATGATTTCTCCTGGCACGGTTAGAACCATAGTTATTATAATTCTCGGAATAATATTCACGATTGAAATCAAAAGGGGTAAAACCCAAAGTAGGATAAAAATTCGCCTTAGACTGCTCCAAGTTTTGAAAGCCAATTTCCACCTGCTTTACTGCCTTCTGCATATTAATGTTATTCACTAGTGCAGAATCTATTAGTGCTATGAGAGTAGAATCTGCGAAATAATCTTTCCAACTGATTTGAGACAGCTTCTCTCCTACATGAATACTATCTTGAGCGGTGCCATAATAATCATCAACTTTACGCATCTCCGGCCTTTGGTATTTCTCCCCTACTTTACACCCAGTGACCGAAATAATTACTAAACAGATATATATTAATTGTTTTGAAAACTTCATTACTACAATAATTCTTATTTGGTTTTGATGTTATACCTTTCACTTAGTTGTAAAAATATGAAGGTAAGTACTGGAATGATGATTACCCCAAGAATTACTCCTGAAAGCATCCCTCCCGCTGTACCTATACTTACTGATCTGTTACCTATAGCTGAAGAACCTTCTGAGAACATAAGCGGCACCAAACCTACTGTAAAAGCCAATGAGGTCATCACAATGGCCCTTAGCCTTAAAGCACTAGCATCTAACACTGCATCTAATATTTCCGCTCCAGCGGCCCTCTTTTGCGCTGCAAATTCTACAATAAGAATAGCATTCTTAGCCAATAAACCTATGAGCATTATAACACCAACCTGAACGTAAATATTATTATCTATACCAGCCAGATTAATGAAAGCAAATACTCCTAATATACCTGTAGGCAATGAAAGCATAACCGCCATAGGCAGCCAAAAACTCTCATACTGGGCAGATAAAATAAAAAACACCAATATACTACTGATGATAAACACAATAGTAGAGTCTGAGCCCGATTTCTTTTCTTCCAAACTCATACTAGTCCATTCGAAGCTAAGACTAGCGGGCAACTTACTTTCAGTAAGCTCTTCTATTCTATTCATTACATCTCCTGTACTATATCCTTTAGCTGGTGTAATGTTAATTTTGGCGGCATTATACAGGTTATAACGATTCACCACTTCAGGACCATAGGCCTGCTCCAGACGAACAATGGTATTAACAGGCACCATCTCTCCTTTTTTATTTCTCACATAAATGGAGTTAAATGCCTCCGGGCTTTCTCTAAAAGGAATGTCAGACTGCATGTACACTCCATACTGACGAGTAAACCTGTTAAAATCTCCTATTCGGGTTCTACCAAAGTTAGACTGTATGGTAAACATCATATCTTTAACACTAACACCAAGAGCTTTTGCCTTTTTATAATCAATATCTAGCTTATACTGAGGGAAATTAGTATTGTAAGAGGTAAAGGCATTTTCAATTTCATCTTGCTGAGATAGCTCTACGATAAACTCATTGACAAGATTACCAAACTCAGCAGGATCACCATCAGCAAGATCCTGAAGCATCACTTGCACCCCATCAAAGTTACCAAAACCTTGTACTGTGGGTCTGGGATACATGTTAATACTTCTGGCTTCACTTATTACGTTAAGTTTATTTAGAAGATGTCTCACCACATCATCTATCTTTTTAATATCTCCCCTCTCATCTAAATCTTTTAATAATACGTAACCCATACCGGAAGAAGGACTCTCCGAGCTGTTCACAATATTATATCCAGATACGGTATTGACACTGGCAACGGCCGGCTCTTGCCTTAGTATAGAATCTGCCTGTACTAGAGCTTCGTTAGTTCTGTGCAAGGAAGCTCCTTCTGGCATAGACATAGTGAAAATCAGGAAATTATCATCCTCAGTAGGAATGAATGCACTAGGCGTTCTATTAGCAAGAAATACCGTTATACCCACTACTGCGGCTAAGCCCAATAAACTAACCCATTTAAATTTAATGGCTTTTTTAGCCAGATTAACATAGCCCCTAGTCAATTTATCAAAAAACACATCGAACTTACGAAGTCCTTTGTTACCTATATCTCTGGCTTGCTGTATTTGCTTAGATTGCTGCACTTTAGCTACAAGCTTATTTTCAGTTGCCTTTTTGTCCTTTTTCTTATAAAGCAATATGAACAATACAGGGCCTAAGGTCAAAGCTATAATAGCAGAAATGACCACAGCAATAATAATGGTGTAAGCAAATTCCTGATAGAAAACGCCCACTGGTCCTTGTAAGAAACCAACTGGTAAGAACACCGCCGAAATTACAAGAGTAATAGAAACAATAGCACCGGTAATTTCACTTAAAGCAGACATCACTGCATCTCTCGCCGTCATGGCATGGTGCTGCATCTTCTCATAAATTGCCTCTACTACCACAATAGCATTATCCACCACAATACCTATTGAAAGTACTATAGAGAACATACTCAGTACGTTCATAGAAACCCCAATAAGCGAAAGAAAGAAGAAAGTACCCACTAGTGAAATGGGAATAGTGATAGCCGTAATAAAAGTGGCCTTAAAATCTTGCAGGAATATAAATACAACGAGGAAAACCAGGATAAAAGCTTCTATAAGCGTCTGTTTCACATGGCCCATAGATTCATCTATCTGATCCCGAACACTATATGTAATTTCATAGTTTATGCCTTCGGGGAATACCTTAGCCTGCTCTTCCAGAACGGCTCGTACATCACGATCAATATCCACAGCATTTGCTCCACTCTGCTGAACGATGTCTATGGTTACTGAAGGCTTACCATCAAGTCTGTTTTGACTGGTATAATTAGAAGCTCCGAACTCAATTCTCGCTACATCTTTAAGGTGAAGCTGTAATCCATCCTGTTCAGTTTTAATTACAATATTTTCATATTCTTCAGGCTCACTAAATCGGCCCGTATGCTTGAGCGCGATTTCAAATACCTCATCAGAATTTTCTCCAAACTTACCCGGAGCCGCCTCGAAACTCTGATCTCTTATTTGCTCATATACATCTCTTGGAGTAAGGCCATATTGAGCCACTTTCTCAGGGTTCAGCCATATCCTCATGGCATAATCTCTAGACCTTAAGATGGAGGCTTCCGCCAAACCCTCAATCCGCTTTAGTTTTCTTCTTACATTAATTCTGGTATAGGCATTAAGAAAAGTTTCATCATAAGTAGATTCTGGGCTTTCACTAAAGATATTAATAGTCATTAACGTACCTTTCATACGCTTTAAAACCGTAATACCAGCTTCTACCACCTCCGGGGGTATCTGCTGTACAACCCCAGAAATTCTGTTTTGAATATCTACCGCTGCCAAGTTAGGATCTGTACCAGGTTCAAAATATACGGTAACTCTACCCTTACCAGAGTTGGTAGCTGTAGAGTTCGCATAAGTCATATTTTCTGTTCCGTTGATTGCCTCCTCTATAGGCAGAAGAACCGATTTAGCTACTGTTTCTGCGTTACCTCCAGGGTAGTTTACCTGCACACTTACACTAGGAGGTGCTATTTCAGGAAATCTTTCAACCGGCAATTGCATCATACTGGCGGCACCAGCCAACACCAGCACTATCGAAATAACAATAGTAAGTACCGGCCTATCTATTATCTTCTTTAACATGTATCTTCTTGCTTAATTTATAAAAGAATTGAAATAAATAAGGGTAGAATTAATGATGGTAAGAAAGACTTAGGTATTATCATAACCGGATTAGAAAAGGCATATTTATCCTGATCTAAGAATGCTTGATTGCAAAAGAGATCAGGGTTACCCATCATGTTCTGATCAAAATGGATAAAAAAATTATCTATACACATTTTAAAAAAACACATATAGATAATTTTTGTTTCTGAAAAGTTCAGATTAGGCCTTTCTTACTAAAATTTATCTCTGCCCTAGCGTTCTGTTATCTAACACTAAACGTCCCACTTTCATGGGCTTCACCTTAACACCGTTAGCCAGCTTATCTAGCCCAGAAACCACTATTCTCTCTTCAGCCTCTAATGAACCAGCACTAACTATGTACTGCTTTTCTGTTCTTCCTTCGATACTGATTTCTTTTCTTACAACAGTGCTATCTGGTTTTAGAGCAAACACGAACTTCTTATCCTGAATAGAAGTAGTAGCTCCTTGAGGGACAAGGATGGCGCTAGGATAAATTTGCTCCATTATAATTTTACCGGTATTACCTGATCTCAGAAGGGTATCAGGATTATCAAACTTAGCTCTTAAACTAATTGAACCAGTAGATTTATCTATCTGACCTGAGTTAGCATCTATTACTCCAGATCTTTCATAAACAGATCCATCGGCGAGTACTAGTTTTACCTCTGTATTTAACTTTCTGGAAGTAGTATCTTTTTTCATTCTCTCATAGTACAGGTAGTCAGATTCACTCATAGAAAAGTAGACATAAACATCCTGTACATTTGATAAAACCGTTAAAGGTTCATCATCTGTCTTTTTAACTACGTTTCCGATCGATTTAGGAATTCTACCCATAAAGCCATTAACCGGGGCGTATATAGTAGTAAAATCTAGTTTTATACGCATGTTGGCAGCAAGTGCTTGAGCTCTGTCTAGGGAAGACTTAGCCACTTCGTAATCTGCCTGAGCCGTTTCCATACGCACTTTTGAGATAACTTCATTATCTATCAAAGGCCTTATTCTCTCAATTTCAGTTTTAGCCTTTCTTAATTTAGCCCTTTCCACTTGTACATTGGCCATGGCATTTTTATAATCCTCAACATAAGGCTGACTATTGATTTTAAATAAGGCCTGGCCTTTTTTAACAAAATCTCCTTCATCAACATAGATTTCCTCTAATATTCCATCTACCTGCGGTCGAATATCCACGTTATCAACACCTTCAATAGCTCCTAAATACTGAAAAGATTTAGCCGCTTTCTCCTCCTTTAATGTAATAACAGGAAGAGGTAGCCCATGATCTTTCTTTTCCTTCTCTCGGCAACTGACAAAGTTAAAAGCCACTAAAGCAACTAAACCGATTCGAAAAAACTTGTTGAAATTTATATACTTCTTACTAGTTCTATTTCTCATCAAATCAAAATTAATATTTACTGATCTCGCCAAATAAGCCAACAACTATACCATTGCATGTACTCGCAAGACAAACAATATGATAAAAACCTACTTATGAGGTATTTAATAAAAGAAATAAGTAGAAATATAATTCAACTTAAAAAAATCTATTAAACTGAAATGTAGTAAGAAGTGTGGAGTTTTTCAACACATTGTAAGTCATTGTGTGGGATTTTCCTACACTTTACAGAAAGAGAATGATATAGTATTTTGTAAATCTTAAGAAATCATAATAGATCCCTTAATAATTCAGAATCTATATGTGTTTAACTATTGTCAATTGAGGTTGACAGGATCTTATAATTACTATTTTGCAGTCCTACCTACCTAAACGTGGTAAAATCAGTTTATTGTATAACCTTATAAACTATATTAAAATTAACTGTTACCTCATCATCCGTTTTTAATACTCCAAAAACGGCCGTAGGTGGCTCTATTCCAAATTCACTCATTTTAAAGGCTATTTCACCCATAAATGTTACCTCATCAGTTGTCTTTTTCACTTCTACAGGAATCTCCATTATTTTAGAAGTACCCGCAACTGTAAGAGTGCCCGATGTAGAAAGTATTCCATCTTCCATGCCAATTATTTTTTTAAACTGATAAACTATCCACGGATGTTGCTTTGTATCAAGTGCTTCATACATATCTTTCTCCATTCCAGACTTCTCACTTTTTAAGGATTCACCTTTGAGTTTAAATGAAAGCGAATGAATTTCCACTTCACTATTCTTTACATTGATCTCAGCTTTACCAAAAACTTCATGAGCCGTTGCGTCCCAATCATGCATAGTAGAAGAACCTAGCACCTTTAGCTTAGATTTTTGATTATCCACTTCATACTTGCTTTGAGCTATAGAAGTATTAATTAGGGTTAGAACAATAACGACAGAAAGAATTACACGTTTAATCATGATTATAAAATTTTAAGCTATAACCTTAAAAACTTGAAATAGTTGCCTTATGATTAAATATTAACTTTAATTATAGATAGCATAATATTTTATATATCTAAAGAACCCAGCAGGCAATCATTAGCAGCTCTTAATCCTTCTTCATTCTCTGCTAAAATGACTAGCTTATCTTTCTCTTGTAGCTCCGTAGTACCTCTTGGAATGAGGTATGTGTCATCTCTTTTAATCATAGCAATAATAGCATTGGAAGGAAAGCCTAGCTCAACCAATTTCTTACCCGTAACCCTGCTCGAACCAGATATTTCTACTTCTTCCATTGTATTTTTTGGAAAGTCATAGACAAATCTCTCAGTAGCAGCAATTTCCTTCACTTTTTCTGGCGATACTACCTTCAGCCACTTGGCCACAACCCCTAACGAAGTACCCTGAATAAGCACAGATGTAACAGAAATAAAAAAAACCAAATTAAAGATCATATCAGCCTTTTCTACGCCGGCAAGCAAAGGATAGGTAGCAAAAACAATAGGAACGGCCCCTCTAAGCCCTACCCATGATATGTAAAATTTCCTTCTCAATTTCATCTTAAAAAAAGACATACTGATAAAAACACTTAAAGGGCGCGCCACAAAAATCAAAACGGCAGATATCAGTAAGCCAATTCCCATTACTGGTGATATTTGGGAAGGAAAAACCAAAAGTCCTAGCGTAAGAAACAGTACAATTTGCATGAGCCAGGCTAGTCCATCAAACATTTTAAGGATTGTCTTTTTCTGTATCAAATCCTGATTTCCCAGATAAACTGCACTAATATATATAGCTAAGAAACCATTCCCGCCAGCAAAATCAGTAGCTGAAAAGGTAATGAACATCAATACAATCACCAATACAGGATAAAGACCTTCAAAGTCTAGCCTGATTTTATTAATTATCCATTTAATGATACGGCCAAAACCAAAACCAGCAACAGCTCCCAAGATCATTTGCATAAAAAACATAGGGATAACTGACCACAGGCCCTTCTCTGGAGACTGCACCAAAGTCAAGAATGAAATAGTAAGTACATAAGCCATGGGATCATTACTCCCACTCTCCAGCTCCAGGGTAGGTCTTAGATTTTCTTTCAAAGACAAGCTCTTAGACCTGAGTATTGAGAAAACGGCAGCGGCATCAGTAGATGAAACAATAGAACCTAACAGTAAGCTTTCATAAATGGTGAAATCAGTAACCCACCATACAAACAAACCGATAGTGATTGCAGTAAGAAATACTCCTAACGTGGAAAGCATAATACCTTCCTTCAATACCGGTTTAATGGTTTTCCAATTGGTATCAAGGCCACCGGAAAACAGAATAAAATTTAGAGAAACTATACCTATGAATTGTGCAATATGCGGGTTATCAAAATTGATTCCCACCACGCCATCAGAGCCAGCAAGCATACCAACTGTCAAAAATAAAATCAACGTAGGAACCCCAAATTTATACGAGGTCTTTCCTGCAAAAATGCTTATTAATAAAAGTAGAGAGCCTACTAAAAGTATATTATCTATGTTTAACTGCATGTATCATATTGAAAACGGAAACAAATATAAAACGTTTTATTAAGCATTTGCTCACCGAGTCACCGCTACAGGTAAATGACTATTAGGATTGAAAAATAAATCATTATAGTATAAACAAAACATGACACACAACTAAGGGAATTACTTAGATTGAAATTCATAAAAAAAGGGATGTCCGCAAAAAACAAATAAATATTTTTAATATAATCCATTTTTTCAACCAAAATTAGTTAAATTCAGTATTAGAAATCGATTCCAACTTTCAAGATCACCTATACCGCCAAAATAATGTAAAATATAACCATTCAAATTATGGCATTTTCTTTAATTATTGATGACCGGTTACAGGAGTATAAGATGTTGGTACAAGCCGCAAAAGATGCCGGAATAAAAGATAACCTTCAATACATGCAAAACTTTAATGAGCTCAGAGAGCATTTAACCATGGGGCTCCCCGCTCCTAAGTTTATCTTCATTAGTTATGACATGCCTCTGTTAAAAGCTCATAGTTACCTCACTGCTATGAAAGAAATTCCGGCCCTATCTAAAACAAAATATGTGATTTACAGTGAAAGCATACCTCGCACTATTCAAATGATACCGATGCTTGGAGCTAATCACTTTTATTGCCAACCCAGCCGTGGAAAACATTATCAGGATATACTAAGCAGAATATTGTGCCATAAGGAAACACCATTTTTTGTAATGCCTTATCAGTACAGTTAAAGGTACAATAGAAAAGTCTTCGTGAGAATGGCTTTTATTTTTTTCAAACCATTTTCGTTGGTGGTTTTATATAGAAAAACCTGAAGACGTTTTAAGCTCTTCAGGTTTTTTCATTGGTCAAACTTGAAACAAGTAGTTAATCGTTATCTCTCCACAACTTGTAATTTTTGGCTTTGGGGCCCATATTTTTATTTCGTGAGCTTTTAGTCACTTCAATAGTTTCTTCTTTTGTCTCCGCTTTCCATATTTTCTGATTCTTGGCTATAGGCCCCTGAAGTTCATCTCCAAGTGTAGTCACGAGTGTCGCTTTAGGTGATTTGTCTTTCCAGACCTTATAATTTTTAGCTGCAGGTCCTTGTAAATCTTTTCTCTCCTTCTCTTGTGCGGCTGAGGTATTAGCGTACCCAAAAGCCAGCATCATCGTCATAATCATTAAATATTTCATAACTTTCACTCTTTTACTTATTAATACGTGGTCCGGGTGACCTCGCTGTTCAGTAAAAATTTGTAAATGTTAATCAGTATTTATACTGAGTGCTAAATCAAATCACATTTAGCTGCCTTTTTGATCATTTCAGCGCTATTTTGCACGTTCAGTTTTCTCATAATATTTACCCGATGTGTTTCTATCGTTCGGGCGCTCACATATAATTGGTTGGCGATCTCTTTAGTGGTATAGCCTTGTGCTACCAGACGTAGCACCTCTAGCTCTCGCTCTGAAAGGTTAGTTTCCTGATCTTGCTGCAGCGCCATATCAGTAACCATTAGCTGAGATACTTCTGCATTAAAATATTTCTTACCCAAGCCCACTGTCTTAATCGCCTCCACTAGCTCTGCCTGATCCACACTTTTAAGCAAATAGCCGTAGGCGCCATTTTTTACAGCTTTCACTACATATTGCCCATCTGCATGCATGGTTATTACCACACATTTAATGCTAACGTATTCCTCTTTCATCTGCTTGATAATGTCCAGACCATTTCCATCTGGCAGGGAAATGTCCATGAGCACAATATCTGGATCATACCCCTCTTTTAGCATTCGCATAAGTTCTATCTCACTACTGGCTTCTCCTATAATCTCAATATCATCAAATTGCTGCAAAATAGACCTCAATCCATCTCGAAACAGTTTATGATCATCGGTGATTATAACTTCTATCTTATTCATATTAGTGGGATTTCAATATCAATAGTAGTCCCCTTTTTATTGCTAGTAATTTCAAAAGAGCCATTAAGCAAAGCTACTCGCTCCGCCATGTTTTGCAAACCATGTCCCGTATGATTACCATCTGTATTAAAGCCCACACCATTGTCTGTTATAAACAAGGTTATCAAATCATCAAACTGAGTTATTGAGAGCCTTATTTCTGATGCTTTTGCATGTTTAATGGCATTATTTAAAGCCTCTTGGACTATACGATACAAAGAAATACTTATATCATCAGAAATATTCATAGGAGCGGTAAGCGCATTTTTATAATATATTGAAGCCTCCACCATTGGTCTAAGAAATTTAATCAAATTAGCGATGGCTTCTCCAATGCCAAAATCTTCAAGCACACTGGGCATTAGTCTATTAGACATTATTCTCACTTCACTAATAGTTTGATCTAACAAATCCAGCAGTTCTTTCTCCTTTTCACTAGACAGGTAAAGTGCCTGTATACGCAATCTCATGCTGGTAAGTAGAGGCCCTAAGCCATCATGAATCTCTTTAGCCAATCGCGAACGTTCCATTTCCTGACCTCTCAATAAGGAAAGCTGCTTTTCTGTGATCAGTTTTTCTTCCTGCTCACGATACTTCTTAAGTTGCTCTCGCATCTGTAACAATGATTTCCCAAGTTTATCTTCATTACTCAGCAACTTATACGCTACCCTAAAATTTCCATTTCCTATCATTTTAGCAAAAATTATAGTGCGCTCCATCGTTTCTACCAACTGCCCCAAGGCATGAAACATCTCCCCTATTTCATCATCTCTTGAAACCGTTTCACCAGAATGCTCCAGTACTCCCCTTGACATTTGCTGGAGCTGATTAGCCATAAGCAAGACAGGTTTCACTATTTTTCTGGCTACTAAAAAAGATATGAAAAACACTACAATGGAGGCAATAATAAAAACATATAAAATATTGGTATGCAATACTTTTAATGGAAGTAAAGCCTCATCATGATCAATTTCACTCAGTAATACCCACTGTAAACCAAACGCACTAATAGCCTCATAAGCGCTAAATACCTCCACTCCCCTATAATCTTCAAAAACCGCTGTTCCTTCACCTCCTGCCAATCCTTTTTTAACACCTTCTGTTTCAGCTTTTATAAGCAAAGGTTTTTTTTGAGGATAAAATCTGGATTGAGTTCTTAGCCTATAATCACCTCCTACAATATATGACTCTCCCGTTTCTCCAAGTCCTGTTCTTTCCATTAAAACCTGCTGTATCTCCGGTATCTGAATAATTGCCACTACATACTGTGAATCTAATTTAGTGGTGTAGGCTAGTGTAATAATACCTGAGGAATCCTGAACAGAAATATCATGTATAAGCACCTCTTCATTTTGAGGCTTTTTATCATTGAGTATATACTTTCCCACTTTATGGGGCCAGCTTTTAGAATACTCTATCTGTTGAAAAGACTCTTTTACCTCCTTTTTCTGTATAAAGAGTGAGAATTCCTGTGCCTTACGGGCCAAAGTTTCTCTCACTTGTACAATTTTGAGCATTTTAACAGATGAAAGCTGTAAAAACACACGTTCCTTCAGGGCAGCATCAAATTCAAAATAAAATATGGAAGTAAGAACTATCACTACGCCCATGCAAAGTGCTATAATGATTAAAGTTAACTTACTTCTTATTCCCATGCCTTTGTATAAAATTCACTAAATATATCTCTTATAAACTAATATAAAAGAATTGGCATAAGCATTACCTCCGATTCTATGAAGAATTTTATTTAATTAGCCATTAACTAACATCCAATTACCTATCGCATTTATGTAAACTGACTTACCTTTGAAAGATGAAAATTCTGCTTGTAGAAGATGATCAGAAATTAGGCGTATCCATACAAAAAGGACTTATAGAAGAAGGCTTTAATACAGAATGGATTACTGATGGTGTAGAAGCCAGAGAAAGGGTCTTTCAAGAACAATGGGACATTATCATCCTAGATGTAATGCTACCTGGCATTAATGGCATCCAGCTTTGTGAAATGATCCGCTTTAAAAAGAATAAGACTCCGATTATTATGCTCAGTGCTTTAGGAGAAACTGACGACAAAATAACTGCTCTGGACAAAGGAGCTGATGATTATATAGTAAAGCCTTTTCATTTCAAAGAGCTAGTTTCTCGTATTAATGCACTTCACCGCAGGTTTCACCAAAACCATGAGGAACCGAATGAAATCCTCACCTGCGACACCTTAACAGTAGATAAAAGTAAAAATAAAATCTACAGAGGAAGCGTATCTATTCAATTATCATCAAAAGAATATCAGCTTTTGTGCTGTCTTTTAGAAGAAAAGAACAAAGTGGTATCCCGTATAAGGATATTAGAAAGTGTATGGCACACCAATAAAGACACCTATACCAACATTATTGATGTTTACATTTCTTATTTAAGGAATAAAATAGATCTTCCTAATGAAAAAAAGCTCATAAAAACCATTAAAGGAAGAGGATACATGATTACTGATAGCGAATGAAAATTCAACATAAAATCATATTAATCACCTGTGCTATCTTTGGTTTCGTATTCGCATTTACCTCTATCACTACATACAAATCATTTATAAGATCATCAGAAAGCATCTTTTACAAAGATCTCTCAAGAACGGCACGTATCGCCGGCATGTTTTACTTAGAAAAAGATGAACTCAACAGGGTAAATTTCCGACCCATTCAGAACGCTTTTTATCAACTTAATCCTGAGCGAAAAATAAGCATTTATGATCAAAGCAAAACCACTGCTTTTAATACTGAAACTCAATTAGAAATTAACCCTGAGGTGCTGGAAATCATTAAAAAGAAGGCCTCTCATCAATTTTCTATTGGTGGAACTTACTATTATGGTCTGTTTTATAAAGATAATCAGGGCGACTTTGTGGTGATAGTAAGTGCGCAAAATGATTTAATAGAACAGCAAAAAAACTCTCTTCTAACCATATTGATTTCTGTCTTTTTTGCAGGCATGCTCATTATCACGGTGCTCACCTGGCAAATGGCTAAATACGCTTACAAGCCTGTCAGAAACATCATTCACCAGGTAAATACCCTAAATCTTAATTCTAAAGAACTACTACTTTCTTACTCAAAGACGAACGATGAACTGGAAAAACTCTTTGCGGCATTTAATAATTTGTTGAAAGAGATAAAAAATAGCTACTCACAGCAGAAAAACTTTGTAGATCATGCTTCTCATGAACTTAAAACACCATTAGCTTCCATTATCAACACACTAGAAGTGACTTTGCAAAGACCCAGAACTAATGATGAATACAAAGAAAATGCTGAAAATGCCTTGCATTCTGCACTAAGGTTAGAGCGCATTCTTAAAAACTTGCTTTTACTCTCTGGTATACAAAGAAATTTAAAAGATAAACATGAGGTAAGAGTAGATGAAACTATCTGGGAAATCATAGAAGATTTGTTTGCTAAATATCAGGATCGCTTTCAGGTGGAAATCAATATTTTACCTGACAAAATGCAGATCCTTTCTATTAAAGCCAATGAAACGCTACTTTATATGGCTTTATTTAATCTTATAGAAAATGCCGCTAAATTCTCTAACGATCAGGTTTTTATAAAACTATACGAGATCAACAACAAGCTAAAAATAGATATCAAAGACCAAGGTATCGGTATATCTCCTGAAGAGATAAAATTTCTTAAGCAGCCTTTTTACAGAGGTAAAAACACCGAAAAGATTGATGGCAACGGCTTGGGCTTCAGTATCGCTTACCACATATTGGAAGCTCATGAAATTTTCATAGAAATAAACAGCACTATTAAAAAAGGTACTACTATGACCTTATCCTTTTCTTAGAAAAACTCACCTGATTTTAATCTATTTTTAATGTAGCTTAAAATTTACCTTAATGTCTATCTGCTTCATTTGCACCAATTAAAAAATGAAAGCAGTGAAAAACATTATAATTACTTCTATTATCCTATTTACATCAGCCTTGTGCTATGCTCAGGAGAAAGAACTAACACTGAGCCAAGATGAAGCTGAGGCTCTTCTTTTGAAGAATAACTTGGGTCTGCTAGCAGAGCAACTCAATATAGATATAGCTGAAGCTGAAGTTATACAAACCAAAGTATGGCCCAACCCTACATTAACAATAGATGAAGTTAACCTTTGGAGCACGAGCTATCAAAAAAAAACGGGGGAAACTCTTCCATCACTATTCGGCAGCGAATCCTTTGGTAGGCAACGACAGATCAGTGCCCAGATAGTACAGCTGGTTCAACTAGCCGGAAAAAGAAAAAAGAGGATTGCCATAGAGCAGGTAAACAAAGAAATAGCTGATGCTTATCTTGAAGACTTTCTCCTGTCTCTCCGTACAGAATTCCGAGAAACTATTTTTGAATTTCAGTATAGCAAAGTTTATATAGACTTACTAGAACGACAGGTTTCATCCCTGGCTATGCTCATTAATTCTTATAAACAGCAATATGAAGAAGGAAATATAAATAAGGCTGATTTAATAAGGCTGAAGGCAACCCATATGGCTATGAAGGATGAGCTTATTGAAATTAACAAAAAGCTCAATCACCAGGAAGGCCAACTCATAGTAATGCTCAATCTGGATGATAGTACTGCATTATCTTTTACTGAGATTTTTGATGAATCTTTTAACTACGGTGTTAACCCTGAAGAGATAGAGGTTACCCGACTACAAGAGCTGGCACTAGAACATCAGCCATCTTTACTAATAGCTAGCCACCAGGTTAACAAAGCCAACAAACAGTATGCTTACGAAAAAGCGCTAAGAACACCAGACTTAACCCTTTCTGTAGGATATGACCGTGGAGGAAATATTATGCAGGACTTTGTAGGTGTAGGCTTTGCCCTAGATTTACCCATTTTTGATCGTAACAAAGGAGGCATTAAAAGAGCACAAGCCGAAATTGATCAGGCACAACTCATACAGCAAGAAGCGACTTTAAAAGTAAAAAGTGAGGTAAGGCAGAAGCTCAAAAACTTACAACAAATTGCCAGCTTCTTTGAAACCATTAACGCTTCTTATGTAAGTGACCTGGATAAATCTATGGCTGCTTACAACCAGTTTTTTAAAGATCAGACAGTAAATATGCTCAGTTATCTTGACTTTATGGAGGCTTACATAGATAACATGCACATCATATTCGAAAACCAAATGCAATATTTAACGGCTCTTGAAGAACTCAACTACATCACAGGCCTTAATCTACAGCATCGTCAAAAAAATTAAATCAAAAAGGATCATGAAGAGTCAATCAAAAAGGATTATATCATATTTTTTAATAGGTATTTGTATTGCACTAGCCTCTTGCACAGACACTACGCCAGACACCGCAGTAATAGAAGAGAAACCTTGCCTCACGGCCGAGGAAATACATCAACTAGTTCCGATTTCTTTAAAATCCGTTAACTACCAAATCACCTTAAACGGAAAGATAGATTACAACCCCAACAATGTACTACAATATGTAAGCCTTGTAGATGGAGTAATCACCAACACCTATGTTTCTCTAGGTGATAAAGTAAAAAAAGGACAAGTTTTGGCTACTATTAAAAGTACTGAGCTTAATGCTATGCAGGCTGAGCTGAAGCAACTACAAGCGCAGCTCAAAGTGGCTCAACGCGAATTACAGTCTACCGAAAGCTTTCACAAAAACGGCATATCCTCTGAAAAAGATCTGATCATGTCGCAAAGTGAGGTATCTCAAATAGAGTCTCAGATAGATAATTTAAGGACTAATCTAGAGCTATTTAGCCCAAAACCTCAAGCCGGTGTTTTCGAGATCAAAGCACCTGTTAATGGCTATATTGTAGCTAACCATATGGCATCAGGGCTGCAAATCAACGCCGGCTCAGAGCCACTTTTTACGGTATCAAACTTAGACGAAGTTTGGATTAATGCTAACGTGTATGCTAAAGACATCCCTCATGTAGAGGAAGGTATGCAAGTTACCATCACTGGTAATGCCTTTTCTGAAACCTCATTTACAGGAAAAATAAATAACATCTCTCAAGTTATAGATCCAGAAGAAAATGTAGTGAAAGCTAGAATCATCCTAAAAAATGAAGGTATGAAGCTTAAACCAGGATTAAACGTAAACATAGCAGCTCATAGAGAGCTGAATGAGAAAGCCCTTTGGTTGCCCAAAAACGCCGTAATATTTAATAATGACAGCTACCATGTGATAGTAGCCAAGGAAGGCAATCAATGTCAACTGGAAGTAAGAGGTATTACCATAAGCCACCAAGATACCAACGGGTACTTTATAGATGGAGGTTTGGAAGCTGGTGAAACAATTGTAGATCATGATGCCCTCTTATGGTATAACGCCTACGCATCTAAATAACAGATCATAATCATTAATCTGATTCCTTAAAAAAAATATTATGAAAAATTTCACCAATGGAATCGTATCCTTTGCGTTGCGCCATTCTATTATCGTATTTTTCCTCACTATACTATTAGCTATAGCCGGTATAATAAGCTACATCCACACTCCTATAGAAGCATTTCCTGATGTAACTAATACCAGAGCAAGGATTATTACCCAGTGGCCTGGCCGTAGTGCAGAGGAAATAGAGAAGTTCATTACTTTACCAATTATGAAGTCAATGAACACTATTCCTAAAAAGTCTAGTGTCCGATCTATTTCATTGTTTGGCCTATCTGTGGTTACCGTTATTTTTGATGATGAAGTAGACGATTTTTATGCTCAGCAATATGCCTCTAACCGCTTACAGGGTGTAGATATGCCTGAAGGTGCTGATGCGGAAATAGATCCGCCATATGGTGCCACCGGGGAGATTTTTAGATATATAATAGAAAGTAATCGCCCAATTAAAGAGCTTACAGCTATCCAGGAATGGACGATAGAGCGGGAACTACTAGCTGTAGCTGGCATCTCAGACGTACAAAGTTTTGGTGGTGAAGAAAAGACCTATCAAATACAAGTTGATCCTGTAGCCTTAAAGCAATATGAATTTTCTCCGCTTGATGTTTACGAAGCTATTTCAAAAAGCAACATAAACGTAGGTGGTGATATAATTGAAAAAGGAACACAAGCCTATGTGGTTCGTGGTGTGGGGCTTCTTACTTCTATCAGTGATATAGAGAATACACTTATAAATGTAAGAGGAGAAGTGCCGGTATTAGTTAAAGACATTGCCACTGTAAAGAAAACGGCTAAACCACGACTCGGCCAGGTAAGTCTTGACGATAATGAGGATGTAGTAGAAGGCATAGTGGTAATGCTTAGAGGTGAAAACCCAGCAGCCGTAATAGAAAGACTGAAAGAAAAAATAGATCAGCTCAACAATGAAATTTTACCTTCTGATGTAAAAATTAAACCCTTTATTGACAGAACAGAACTGGTAAATACTACCGTTAAAACGGTGAGTAAAAACCTCATGGAAGGTATCATTTTGGTTTCTGTGATAGTGCTTATTTTTCTATTTAATTGGAGAACCACCATTACCGTGGCATTGGTAATACCATTATCTTTTTTATTCAGCATTACTTTACTAAGAATACAAGGGTTGCCTGCTAACCTTATCTCTATGGGAGCTCTTGATTTTGGGCTTCTTCTAGAAGGTACACTGGTTATTGTAGAAACCGTTTATGTGAGGCTCGAGGAAAAATCCACTCAGTATGGATTAACAAAATTCAACAAGCTGATAAAATCAGGAACTATTAAAAGTAGCATCAGTAAAGTAGCTCCACACATTTTCTTTTCTCAGCTGATATTGATCATTGCCCTCTTCCCTATCTTCTCTTTTCAAAAGGTAGAAGGAAAAATGTTCACTCCACTGGCTTATACACTAGGTTATGCACTGCTTGGCTCTTTAATACTCAGCCTTACTTTTGTGCCTGCCATGTGTAAAGTGATGCTACAGAAGAATGTAAAACCGATCAATAACCCAGTGGTCAATTTCTTCAGAGAGAATATTTATAAACTCTTTAAGTGGACTACCAGACACATGAAGCTTACACTAGCCACATTTGCGGCCATATTCATTGCCTGTATAGTTCACTTTATGAATTATGGTACAGAGTTTATTCCTCAGCTTAATGAAGGGGCCGTATATGTAAGAGCTACTTTGCCTAACAGTGTGAGTTTAAAGGAATCTGTAAAAAAAGGGAAAGAAATTAAGAAAAAGCTTAGGGAGTTTGATGAAGTGAAATTTGTACTGAACCAAACTGGTAGACCTAACGACGGAACTGACCCAACCGGATTTTTCAATAATGAGTTTCATATAGAACTACGGCCGCAGGATGAATGGGCAAGAGATGAAACCAAAGAAGAACTGCTTAGCAGAATGAAAGACAGCCTGCAGGTTTTCCCTGGAATCAATTTTGGGTTTAGCCAACCTATTCAGGATAACGTAGAAGAATTTGTGGCAGGAGTAAAAAGCTCTTTGGTAGTAAAAATATTTGGCGATGACCTATATAAAATGGAAGATCAGGCCAATGAAGTAGCTGAAGTTTTAAAAACGGTTCATGGCATTGCAGACATAAAAGTATACAATAACATTGGCCTCCCTGAACTCAGAATTCAGCTCAATGAAGCGAAAATGGCTCAATATGGAGTGAATACAGAAGATGCTCAAACCGTAGTAGAAATGGCCATTGGAGGAAAAACAGCGTCTTATTTCTATGAAGATGAAAGAAAATTTGACATTCAGATACGTTTTGATGAAATCTACCGTAATGACGAAGTTTCTATAGGGAATATACTCATACCTACCCTAACCGACAAAGAGATACAACTGAAAGAAATAGCAGATATCAGTTTTAAAACAGGCCCTGCATTTATATATAGAGATGGTAGCAGCCGCTACACTGCGGTTGGTTTTAGTATTGAAGGCCGAGATTTGGGTAGTACTATTGCTGAGGCTCAGAAAAAAGTGAATGAGCAACTTCATTTCCCTAAAAACAACCGTTTGGAATGGGCTGGTGAGTTTGAAAGTAAGGAAAGAGCTACTAAGCAGTTAACTCTTATTGTACCTGCGGCTCTTTTACTCATTGTATTCTTACTTTACATGAATTTTGGCAATGTGAAGGATATGCTCATAGCCATATCTACCGTTACCTTCGCTTTTTTAGGCGGTTTTGTATCGCTTTGGCTTACAGGTACCATCTTCGGCATATCTGCAGGTATAGGTTTTATCATCCTCTTTGGAGTATGTACCATTGATGGTATTATACTGGTGGCCGTAATGAAAGAAAACTTACAAGCTAAAATGCCATTAAAAGAGGCTATTTCAGAAGGAGTTTACAGCCGTATCAGACCTGTAGTAATGATAGCACTAATGGGATCTCTTGGACTCCTGCCGGCTGCCTTGTCTAACGGAATGGGTTCTGAAGTACAAAAACCTCTGGCCATTATGATCTGTGGTGGGCTAATCATCTGTATGCTATTATCATTTACAGTTTTGCCACAGCTCTTCTATCTGGCTTATAGAAAAGAAGATAAATACGATAACCTTGCTGGTTGATTCGTTAAAGACTGCCTCACTTAATAGAGGCGGTCTTTTCTTTTTTCTAAGGTATTCTGAAACTTAAACTACCACTCCAAATAGCGTTTCATGGCTTCGAAGAAATAGTAATCAGCGTAAGTAAGCGGCACGTCCACCTCAGTACCCTGATCAAAATGACCAACGCTATGCTTAAGCACAAAACCTCCATTAGTACAAATCTCCGCTTTATATTCTGGAGAAGATAATGTTTCTATTATAGTTTTAGCTGCAGCTTTATACTTATCTGCACTCTCTTGATCAACATATTTAGCTAATTCTAAAAATGCAGAACCCATAACGGCTCCAGCAGAAGCATCTCTCTTGGCGTTGGGTATATTAGGAACATCATAATCCCAATAAGGAATTTTGTCTTCAGGCAAATTAGGATGGTTCAAAATAAAATTGGCGATATGTTCTGCTTGCTTCAGGTATTTCTCGTCATGAGTAAAACGATAAACTACAGTATAACCATATAACCCCCAGCTTTGCCCACGAGCCCAGGCAGAAGAATCAGCATAGCCTTGAGCGGTTCTTTTTTCTTTGACTTCTCCTGTTTGTGAGTCATAATTTAAAACATGATAAGAGCTATAGTCTGGTCTAAAGTGATTTTCCATAGTAGTATTAGCATGCGTTACCGCAATATCATAATAAGTAGAATCTCCTGTTTCTTGAGTAGCCCAAAAAAGCAGTTCCAGATTCATCATATTATCTATAATCACCAAAAAATCTTCTTTTTTGGAATCCCATGACTTTATACAAGCCGTTTTTTCGCTAAACCGAGATGAAAGTGACTTAGCACTATTCAATAATATCTCCTTGTATTCTGGTTTGGGATCTATTGTCTGCATATTACCAAAGCTGCAATACATCATAAAGCCAAGGTCATGAGTAGTAGTGTTATATTGCTCCTTTTTTAGAATTTCCAGGATCCGCTTAGTTTCCATAAGCAAGCTGTCATCCTTGGTCTGCTCATAAAGATATATTAGAGAACCTGGATAAAACCCACTACACCACCAGCCACTGCCACTGGTTTTAAATTCTCCATTTTCAAATGTCTTAGGAAAAACTCCGTCAGGTAGTTTCTTCATCATATACTTATATTGAGAAGCTCCATCTTCAAAGTTCTCACGACTCATTTCGGCTAATTTATCAGGAGTACAAGCGTTAAAAAATAAAAATACAGTAATTAAAAAAGTGAAAGTAGTTTTCATTATTGGTTGAGGTTATGATTATTTCCTATTCTTCAAATCTAGGTAAGGCTTAAAATCGAGTACATAAACCATGGACGGTTCCTGCTCAGAAAGGCCTTCTCCATCTACCTGCTCTACATTTTGAACAAAGAGACTGAGTATTTGATAATCTCTCCAAAGCTCTGAATCATATGTAGGCTCCCAATCGCCCAGACTCTTATTCCATAGATCTATCGAAAACCAGTCTCCTCTCGGAAATTCAGGGTTAATATAAACAGAAGCCTTATTACCATTGGCCTGATCTCTGTATATTAGCATCCCAAAAGGCACTCCATCATAATTACCATACAAAATCTGGGGTCTGGAAATAGGTATTTTCTTGGTTCCTCCACCACCTAAATCAAAGCCTTCTTTTCTTTTTGATACGGCTGAACAATGCCAGCTACCATCAAAATATATCACTTGATATTGTTGTATCTCGGTCTTTCTATCTTTAAAATAAGTAGCCACAATGGGATTTCCTTTTGCATCTACAGTCATCGAAGTCTGATTGATTAAACCGCTATTTTGAGGTATTTTATAAATGATTTCTGCATTTGCTTGGTTAATTGGCAATTGATAAACTTTGCCTTTAGAATCTTCCCAGGTTTTACCTCCATCTCTAGATCTCGCATAGCACATATCATGATTAGTGGCCACATCCCAGGTTTCTCTCCACACCCAAGAAAGATGAATTACTCCTTTATTATCTACGATGGCCTGCCAGTAAGCATTCCTCTCATTTTCACCATCGATAAGATTTCTTTGAAGGCCCTCCCATCTTTTTTGTTTTAAATTGTATCTTTTAAGTACTAAATTACCACTCCCAGATTCTCCATTCCTATATAAGAAAGTTAAATCACCGGAAGGCATTTTATAAAATTCTGGATAAGTAACATAGTCCTCGTCTTGCTCGGTCATGCTCATAGCTGCTCCTAGGTCTAGCGACAAGGGAGCATTACTCACGGCATAATGTAGTTGATTATTATGTTGGTCCCACGCTACATGAAGGTAACCATCGCCATCTACTATGATATTGATAGTGTTGTGAGCATCTTGTGCATTTCCAAAATACTGAGTTTTCCTGAATTCCCACTGCCTGTTGCCAAGCTTACGTTTAGCCAATACCACAGACCGATCCTCATAATAATAAGCGGCAAACTGATATTCTCCGTAAGTCACTAGCGAGTTCTTTCGAAAGATAACGGCATTAACTGAGTTCTTTGACCAGGCCTTAGATATGTTAGAATAACTGGTCTGTGAAAAAGATTGAAATGAAATACAGAAAAAGACAGTGAAAGCCAAATAAGATTTCATTTCATGAATCTAGCAAAAAAAAGAAAAATCACACCCCTTAGGAATGTGATTTTAATTATCATTTTTATAAAATCTTAGTTTACTCCACTACTACTAAGAGCTCTAGAGTCTCTAAGCTGCTGTAGTTGCTCTTTCATTATTCGTTCCTGAGTTTTCTCCAAAGTAATATCGTAAGCTACTTTTAACACTTTTACCGGCACCCCTTCATTATTCAATATTGGGCTATACATTCCTTTGATCCATACTTGTGAGCCTCCACGTCTTATTCTTTTAAATTCTCCATTAAAAGACTCTCCTGCCGCGAGTCTACTCCAAAATGCTTTGTAATCCTCTCCGTCCCTTTCTTTGGCTTCAACTAGCATACTATGGTGTTTTCCTAAAAGCTCGCTTTTTTCATACCCCATAAGGTCAAGAAAGTTTTGGTTAGCACCTTGTATAGTGCCATCCATAGTAAACTCTACCGTAGCCATGGTAGCATTAATAACCCTTAGCTGCTCGGACATTTCATTGGCTATCTTAGCCATATATTTTCCTTGATTCTTTTCTTTGGTTATATCATATGCATATTTCACTACTCTTATCGGTTCTCCATTGGTATTTAAAACCGGGCTGTATATACCTTTTATCCAAATTTCTTTACCTTTTTTACTTATTCTCTTAAACTCTCCTGTAAAAGCTTCTCCCTTTGATAATTTAGACCAGAAGCTTGCATAAGAATCGCTTGTAGAATCTTCATAGCTCACTAGCATTCTATGATGATTGCCCACCAACTCTTCTTTAGTATAACCTACCAAATTAATGAATTTTTCATTCGCATCTCTAATTACTCCTTTTAAGTCAAACTCTACAATACCTAGTGTTGTATTTACTGCTTTTATCTGTTCCGACATTTCTCCTGAAACGCGTTCCATTTCTTCTTGAGTTGCCTTTAGTTCTTCCACATGGTGTCTCAAATCTTCTTCATGAGATTTGAGCATTTCAGATTGCTCTCGACTAGATTGTAGTAATGCACGTGTTGTTTCACTATTTTTAGCAGCAGAGAGAGTTCCGGCTATATTCTCTCCCACCTTCTCTAAAAAGTCTATCTGATAATTTTCAAATTCAGAAAACGACGCTAATTCAATGACTCCATAAATCTCTTCGTTAATTTTTAGCGGAACTATGATTACTTCCGAAGGTACTGCATCCCCTACGCCTGAAGTAATATTCATATAGTCTTGAGGCACATCTTTCAAAAGGATTTTATCGCCCTCTAACCAACACTGCCCTACAAGACCTTCTTTACGGTATATTTTCCTCTTTATATATTTTTTTCTATCATAAGCATAAGATGCCTTCAATTCCATATACTGATCACTCTCTTCTTCTTCAACTACAAAAAGAGCACCTTGATTAGCCTTTAAATACCTTACAAGATTACTTACTATATCATTTGCAACTTCCTCAAGATTATCTCTATTTCTTAGCAACTCAGAAAATTTGGCAAGACCAGAGTTAATCCAATTCCTTTTTTCATCTTCTTGTTTGCCGGCATAAAGCTGATCTTTCATTTTCACTAAAGTGGAGGCAAAAGAATCATCATCGCTCACCTCCAAAGCCGTACTAAAGTCACCAGAAGCTATTGATTCCACGAAATTAGTGAGATTATTAATACGTTCATTTTCGTTTTGAAGCTTTAATTCATTCATCTCTCTTGCAACTTCTATTCGGTTTTGCACCTTATAGGTGAGTACACCCAGCAATGACACCACCAGCAAAATAGCTGCAATACATATTAAAGATAGTAACTTGAGATCTGCAACATCATTTTCTGTTTTCTCCTGTACATGGGCTATCAAACTTTCCAGATCTATCTCTAGCAAATCATAAGTCTCATTAAAAGCAGATTTAACAGTAGTTTTCTTATTACTAACCCTTTTTTCCGCTAATGACTTTAACCTATTAATGGCACTAATACTCTGATTAATAAGCTGATCTACTTTCTTATCTTCCAAACCATGGAATTTACCTAATTCACTATCCTCAGCATTCTTTGCTTGATTCAATAATTTATCTGCCTGTGAAAAACCGGCAAAAACATCTTTTTGAAGATCAACAGCCATAGTACCTGATAAATGCTCTTCTAAATGCAAGTGAGACTTAGTGATTAACCCCTCCACTTCGTCACCGAGCACCGTATAAGGCATATATTCTTCATAAGTGCGTATAATCCTCTGCTGCACAAAAAACACCATAGCTGCCACCAACACTCCGGCGAGTGCTATTGAAGAAGTGACTAATATTGAAGTTCTAATTTTCATAATTTCCTTCGTTAGTAAAAAAATGCCTCTTTTCATGATTAATCTGAAACAGCCAAGCAAAATCCAATTCTATTCAATCGCTTCGGTTACTGTTAAACCATATCAACTTCTTGTTGATGTAATAAACAGAATTTGTTTACATGATTTATAATCATATAATTTTATTATGAATTATCGTGCCATGACCAAAAAGTGCCTAAAATGACATAAGCATCATTTTCTTAGTTGCAGAAATCTTCGGGAAGGAAATTATTCCAATTTATGGATGTGCGTTTTTATTCATAAAAACCACACTTCTGAGCAACTTTCACATTTATAGTTGGTTTATATTTCATTGTTTTGGGCACTTTCATAAATTCGCCCTACTAAAGTTTTAAAATTGATTCTTATGTTTCCAAATATTACACCCACAAGAACAGAAGCCTGGAAGAAACTGGAAAAACATTTTTCAGAGATAAAACAGGTACACATGAAAGACCTTTTTAAAGAAGATGCGGAAAGGTTCAATAAGTTCAACTTGCAATTTGAAGATATCCTGTTCGACTTTTCAAAAAACAGAATTAATCAGGAAACATTTGACCTTTTAATCTCGCTTGCCAAAGAAACAAAGCTACAGGAAGCGATTGACGGCATGTTTTCAGGTGAACTTATCAATAAAACAGAAAAGCGCGCGGTACTACATACAGCCCTACGCAATAGATCTAACACGCCTATAAAAGTAGATGGTGCTGATGTGATGCCTGATGTTAATAAAGTTTTAAAGCAAATAGAAACTTTTTCTAACGCCATTATCAGTGGTGAATGGAAAGGATACTCAGGAAAAAACATCACCACCATTGTTAATATTGGAATTGGAGGTTCTGATTTAGGCCCAGTAATGGTTACAGAAGCCTTAAAACCATATAAAAAAGAGAATATAGACACTTACTTTGTATCTAACGTAGATGCTACTCACATAGCCGAAACTTTAAAAAAGGCAGATCCTGAGACCACACTATTCATGATTGCCTCCAAAACATTTACCACTCAGGAAACTATGACTAATGCTCATAGTGCCAGAGATTGGTTCTTAGAGAAAGCTAAAGATGTGGATCATGTAAAGAAACACTTTGTAGCTATTTCTACTAATGCTGAGGCTGTAGCAGAATTTGGAATAGACACACAGAATATGTTTGAGTTCTGGGATTGGGTTGGCGGAAGATACTCTTTATGGTCTGCAATAGGTTTATCAATAGCTTGCACTATTGGCTATAAAAACTTTGAAGAATTATTGGAAGGTGCCCATGCCATGGATAATCACTTAAAGTCAACACCTTTTGAGGAAAATATACCTGTAATACTGGGTTTACTAGGAATTTGGTATAACAACTTCTTCGGAGCTCAATCTAATGCTTTATTGCCGTATGATCAATACATGCATCGTTTTGCTGCCTATTTCCAGCAAGGAGATATGGAGAGTAACGGTAAGTCTGTAGATAGAAATGGAGAACCTGTAGACTATCAAACAGGTCCAATCATTTGGGGAGAACCTGGTACTAATGGTCAGCATGCATTTTATCAGCTTATCCATCAGGGTACTAAGCTTATTCCTTGCGACTTTCTGGCCCCTGCTATAAGCTATAATCCATTAGGAGATCATCACGATAAGCTCATGGCCAACTTCTTTGCTCAAACAGAGGCTTTGATGAATGGTAAAACTAAAGAAGAAGTACTTGAAGAGCTTGGCAGCCTAAGCGAAGAAGAAAAAGCCTTCTTGCCTGCATTCAAGGAATTTTCTGGAAATAGGCCTACTAACTCATTCTTGTTTAAGCAACTTACTCCTAAAACACTAGGTAGCCTTATTGCCATGTACGAACATAAAATATTCGTTCAGGGAGTAATCTGGAATATCTTCAGTTTTGACCAATGGGGTGTAGAGCTAGGCAAGCAATTGGCTAAGAAAATCTTACCTGAGCTGGAAGCTGAAGGAGAAGTAACTTCTCACGACAGCTCTACTAATGGCTTAATTAATAAGTATAAAGCCTTGAAAAAGTAATAGCTTTTAAATCAAAAAAGGCCGCTTTCTTTAAATCAGAAACGGCCTTTTCATATAACTACGTAAAATATCCCTTAAGCTTCTTTATTTCATTTTCAAGATCATTGATTCGTGAAAGGCATTCTTTCTCCTTTCTATTCATCTCTTCATTAGTGGCTTGCATCTCTTCCAATTTCTGCCTTACCTCCTCTTCCACAGAAGCGAGCTCAGTGGTTTTATTCTGAGTTTCAACCAATAATAAATTGGTTTTGGTAGCTGTAATTAATGATGCTATGGAAGCCGCCAGATTTTCTGCTGCCTGGGTAAAGTCCTTAATTATAACACAAAGTATTTCTACCATTTCATTATTGTAAATAATTGAATAACAATTAGATATTCGCCCTTCATTAAACACAATGGCTTTTCCTTTAAAGAAGTATATCTTTTGGTAGGCATAAAGAAGAAGTGTAACTACAAATAAGTAACCGCAAGAATAACTGCATGGAAAAGCACCATTTTGTGCTTCATCCTGTGTTTGAGAATTTTTAAAATTTTTCCATGTAAAATCGCCTAAATATTTATTCTGTTAAGTACACCACGAGTAAATAATCTTAGTGGTTTAAGTTAAAAATAAGGAAGAATTGGTAAATCGATTGATATTTATTAAGGCCACCGTATAGTGATAACCGATACCCTTAAGAAAGATAGAATAAGTAATCTGGAAATTATTTATGAATTATACATTTGCAAACGATTGATATTGAAACTATAATATTTTTCACCAAAACACTTTCAAAAGGTAAGTATATCCCGTTATTTCGTTCTCGAAATAAAATAAAACCATGCAAAACGGTAATAAATATTTTGTCATAGATTTCGACAGCACTTTTACTCAGGTAGAGGCATTAGATGTATTGGCAGAGATAGCTCTGGACGGAAATCCTGAGAAAGAGGAGCGCGTGCAAAAAATTAAAGATATCACCGATGAAGGTATGAGCGGAAGGCTCACTTTTAGAGAGTCTTTAGAACAAAGGGTAGAGCTTTTAGGAGCCAACAAAAAGCATTTAGCCCCATTAGTGGACGCGCTGAAAAAGCTTGTTTCAAAAAGTTTCAAGCGAAACAGAGAATTTTTAACCTCGGAATCAGAAAATATTTTTATTATCTCTAATGGTTTCCGTGATTTCATAGTTCCTATTGTAACAGAATATGGTGTAAAAGCTGAGAACGTATTTGCTAATTCATTTGTATTTGACGACAAGGGAGATATCATTGGTTTTGATAAAGACAATGTACTTTCTGTTAATAATGGAAAAGTAGAGCAACTTAAACAACTAGATCTGCACGGAGACGTTTATGTGATTGGAGACGGATACACCGACTATGAAATCAAAGCTTCCGGACTGGCTAACAAGTTTTATGCTTTCACTGAAAATGTAGAAAGAGCCAGTGTATTGGAAAAGGCAGATCATATTACTCCTAGTTTAGACGAATTTTTATACTTGAATAAATTGAATACAGCTATATCATACCCCAAAAATAGAATTAATGTACTTCTGTTGGAGAACATCCACCCAGAGGCCATTAGGCTGATGAAGGAAGAAGGCTATAATGTAGAAGTTTACCCTGCCGGCCTGGATGAAGACGAACTTTGCGAAAAAATAAAGAATGTATCCATATTAGGTATACGCTCTAAAACGCAGGTTACAGCCAGAGTACTGGAAAGTGCTAACCGATTGATAGCCGTAGGTGCTTTCTGTATTGGCACTAACCAAATAGACTTGGAGGCATGCCTTAAAAAAGGTGTGGCTGTATTTAATGCTCCCTTTAGCAATACCAGATCTGTAGTGGAGTTAGCCATAGCAGAAATTATTGTTCTGATGAGACAGCTCTTCGATCGCTCTGCTAAAATGCATGAAGGACAATGGGATAAATCCGCTAAAGGTAGTTATGAAATCAGAGGCAAGCAGTTAGGTATTATCGGTTATGGTAATATTGGCGCTCAGTTGTCAGTTTTAGCTGAATCGTTAGGGCTTATTGTTACTTATTATGATGTTACAGAAAAACTGGCTTTGGGTAATGTTCGCAAAGCTGATTCTCTAGAGGAATTACTTAATAATTCTGACATTGTAACTCTACATGTAGACGGTCGCCCTGAAAACAAAAACATGATTGGTGAACAGGAATTTGAATGGATGAAAGATGATGTTATCTTCCTTAACCTGAGCCGTGGTCATGTGGTAGATATTGCTGCTTTGAAGAAAAATATTGAGAGTGGTAAAATAGCAGGAGCAGCTATTGACGTTTTCCCTGAGGAACCTAAAAGCAATGCAGATGAGTTTATTTCAGAATTACGCTCTTTGCCTAACACTATTCTAAGCCCGCATATTGGAGGTAGTACTATAGAAGCGCAAGAAAACATTGCTCAGTTTGTTCCAAGTAAAATCATGGAATACATTAACACAGGAAGCACTTCTAACAGCGTGAACTTCCCTAACCTCCAGCTGCCATCATTAGATAATGCGCATCGCCTAATTCATATTCACCTGAATATGCCCGGCATACTGGCGAAAATCAATAAAGCACTGGCTGATCATGATATCAACATTGTAGGTCAATATCTTAAAACTAATGAAACTATTGGTTATGTAATCACCGACATTGATAAGGAGTATGATCCGCATATAATTGAAGCTTTGAAAGAAATAGAACATACTATTAAGTTTAGAGTACTTTATTAATAGCCTCCAAACTTAAAATAATTATTAAATCCCCTCTTGTTAGGGGATTTTTTGTTTTAAATCAATTCCTCAATCAACTGCTCAAACTCCTCTCCTTTGCCCAACACGGCTGCTTCTATATAGATTAGTTTTCCGTCTTTATTAATAAATATCGTGGTGGGATAATCCATAATGCCTAGTTCATCAATAAAACTGGCTGCATTAGTTACTTGGGTAAATGTAAATGGGTGCTTGGACAGGAATTTCTCAACCTCTTCAGCTTTGCTAAAAGTAATCGCCACAAAATCCATTTGCTGCTTATACTTGTTTTGCAAATTATTGAGAATAGGCATTTCCTTAACACATGGAGCACATTGAGTAAACCAAAAATTAATTAGCATGGGCTTTTCTCCTCCTGCCAACGTAATTTTATCGCCATTAAGCGTTGTAAGCTCCTTATTAGGAAAAGGTGAATCCAAATAATTAAACAAAGCCGCTTTAGACCCGCTGTATAGATACTTATGGCCTTGTTTTACAGTATACTTAAACTCCTGAATAACAGAATCTTCTTTAGTGTTTTTATCATAAAGATGAAAGGTAACAGCACTATTATCAGCATACTTGTCTTGCAGTTCTTTTCTAAAATGCTGGTATTCATTTTTGGTGAGCGTTTTTTCTGCAATGAGATCTTTATAGTAGAGTTGAGTTGTAGAGGGTTGCGCTTCCGAAGCGGCATTGTCTTCCTTTTGGTTATTGCAACCAGTAAATATTATTAGCCCAAATAAAAATACAATATACCTCATCATGATCTTTTCTTTTTATGTGATTTTGAAAAAAACTCAATCACCAAATTTCTCCAAAAATTCAATTCTTAAATAAGCCTATATATGTCACTATATCAATCTTAAGCGCCAATTGTCTCTCCACTTTCGTGAAGTATCATAAAATAAGTTACTCATCTTACTTAAACTCCACGCCCCTCAAAATCAAGCCCGAGGCCGGGGCGATATAGCTAAATGATCCATAATCAGGATCTTCCAGAGATTTTTGTAGGTCCGCCAGAGTAATCTCTCCTTTGCCTAGCAGAAATAAGGCGCCCATCATCAGTCGTACCTGATAACGCATAAAGCCCTCTCCTTTTACTCTAAATATGTAGCTTTTCTCTGGGAAGAAGTTAGCCTTATAAAGATCGTTCTCTACAATTTCAGCTTCATCAATTACTCGATCAAAAACGGTGACTTCTGAAGGTTTATAGGCATAGTTCTTAAAATTATGAGCTCCTTGAAACAGTTTGGCCCCTTGCTTCATCACATCCAGATCTAAATTCTGGATAATGTAGCTCATAAAGGGAGCAGCAAAAGGATGGTTTTTTGCTCCAAAAGAAAAAAGATACAGATATTCTTTTGTTTTGGAATGCTGTATGATGTTGAAATCTTTGTCAGTCTCCTCAATTTTGAGCGCTCTTATATCACTGGGCAAGTTTAAGTTTAACAAGTTGAAAATAGACTCAGTATCAATGGGCTCTCGGGTAAACAGTTCAAAGACTCCTACTTCTGCGGACACCATAGCGTCTGTGCGTGAGGAACCCAAAGTACGATAATTATCATGGCCTAGCACAAAATTAAGGGTCTTTTCCAGCATTCCTTGCACGGTCTTTACCTGTGGCTGCTTTTGCCAACCATGATATCGAAAGCCTAAAAATTGAAAATGAATGAGGTAATAATATTTTTTCATTACCTCAAAGGTAGGCCATCTCTCCTACTCGGTTTACCAATCTATAGGGAAATAGTCTTTTAAAAACTGTCCGCACCAGTGCTTACCAGTGTTTATACCATCAAAAAACGGATCACAAACACGTGCCGCGCCATCTACAATGTCCAGAGGAGGCTGAAAGTCATGCTTGTCCTGCTTTATTTTAGCTAGTTCTACGGGATCTTCATCTGTAACCCAACCGGTATCTACCGCATTCATAAATATACCTTCTTTCCCTAAATCTCCGGCAGCAGTGTGAGTAAGCATATTCAAAGCTGCTTTGGCCATATTGGTGTGCGGATGACGGCTTTCCTTTTTAAAACGGTAAAACTTACCTTCCATAGCAGTTACATTCACCACATACTTCTTCCCTGTATGGTCTCTTTGCATCAGATCAATCAGTCGATTACAAAGTACAAATGGCGCTATAGAATTCACGAGCTGTACTTCAAGCATTTCGTGGGTATGAACTTCGCCAAGTTTTAATCTCCAGCTATTGGTTTTTCTTAAATCAACCTGCTGTAAGTCAGCATCTAGTTTACCTTCTGGAAATACTTCTGCAGCCTCCAGAGAATTATCAAATTTATAAGGCACTTGTGAGAGCTGTGCTGAAGCTCGTATACCAATACCCGGCTCTTGACTATTCCAGGTAACAGGTAGGTGGCCCATTTTATTTTCCTTACCGCTATCTAACAGGTGATGTAACAAGTCTTCATGGTCGTGCAGAAGCATTTGAACCTCTTTCGAATGATCATGAAATCCCAAGCGTTCATTCTCCATCAGGTGAGCATAAAAACCTGCTGGTCTCCTTACAGTTTGCGCAGCATTATTGATTAATATATCTAACCGGTCATACTGCTGCTCTATGTAGCTAGCAAAGAGCTCTACACTAGGAATATGCCTTAAATCTAATCCATGAATTTTTAATCGATGTCCCCAATCAGAAAAATCTGTTTCTTTAGCAAACCTTATGGCAGAGTCTGCAGGAAAACGAGTGGTAGCAATAACCGTGGCACCTGCCCTAAGCATCATTAAAGTAGCCTGATAACCAATCTTTAAACGAGAACCTGTAATTAAGGCCACCTGACCTGTAAGATCAGCCGTTTGAAATCTCTTGGCATAATTTAAATCTCCACATTCCTGACACATAGAGTCATAAAAATGATGAAGTACTGTATATTCCTTCTTACACACGTAGCAGTTTCTAGGCGAACTCATGGTTCTACCTTCTTTTTGCTCATGCCCTTCCAGAAGTTTAGGTGCGGTAAAAACTACCGCTTCTCTTGCACTTCTAATTCCAGTGGTAGACCTTGCTTCTTTATCTTGCTGCCTTACCACCTCCTTCTGAGCTTTTCTTTTTACCCTGTTACGCTTTCTAATCTCATCTCTATCCGGCCTAGATAATTTACCTGCTAGCGTAATTAATTCTACTTTTTTATCTTCAGGTAAAAGCACAAGCTTCTCTCTGTCTGACACTAACAGTTTCAAAGTGTCAATACATTGCTCAATATCAATTTCTTTTATTGTCTTGTCAGACTCAAAATTCGGATCCATAATCATTCAAAATAACGCACGAATATAAGCTTTCCTTTATTGCAAAGGTCCTCTTATTAGTCTAATATTTTCTATTCACAGCTCTAACATTATATGTATCATAAAAAATACCGATGTAACTTTACAAAATCGTAAAAATTCTAATACTTTTATCCCTTGCTATTTAGCAATGATTTCTTAAAAAATGTATGAACGACGTAAAGTTTATTAAGTGTACTTTAAATGAATTGGATCAACTGTTAGACATATCCAAGGCCACTTACTTTGAGGCTTTTTTAGCAGGAGAATCATCAGAAAATGTAAAAGAGTATGTAAAAAATGCTTTTAGTGAAGAACGCCTGTGGAAAGAGCTGAACAACCCTTTTTCTGAATTCTACCTGGCAGAACATGACGGAGAGGTAATAGGCTATCTCAAATTAAATCACAAAGATGCTCAGCAGAGATATAAGGAGAAAAATAGCATAGAGCTACAACGAATATACACCCTAGGTAAAGTACTTGGCAAAGGCTTTGGACAAGTACTACTCAATCAGGCCATAAAAATAGCACGAGAGCAACATAGTCAGTTTCTATGGTTGGGCGTATGGGATCAAAACCCAAGAGCTATTCATTTCTATGAAAAAAATGGATTTGATAAAATGGGAAAAATGGATTTCTTTATGGGGGATGAAAAATATACAGATGTAGTAATGTTGTTAGAGCTTTAAAAAAGTAACTTCTCAACCAACAGCATTATTACAATATTTAAAACCTCTCACTACACAAAAAAATTGCAAATAATAAAATAGAGTTTGTAGTGCTAATGATCATATCGCCCATTCCCGCTTTTGGACATGATCACAATAGCCGGCCCAAGCTAAGGTATGTCAAACCATCATTTCAGATACTACCAGAAAAAGAAATGATAAACCATAAATTATTTAATAGTTAAATATTACCTCAAGAAATAATGAAGGTTTAATTTCACTTTTAACAACACATACATGACTAAAATATAGCTTTGCTGGCAGTAAATCTTATATAAAAGTTTTGTTTAGGTTATTTAAAAAGACCGGCCAGTCCGGTCTTTTTTCTGCTTGCAATTTTTAGTTAGAAAAGGATATAATACTTTTGCACCCCTTTCTAATATAAATTACGATGCACATAGCTATTTGCGGAAATATAGGCTGTGGAAAAACCACACTCGCTAAAATGCTTTCCAAACATTATAACTGGCAAGCAGAATTGGAATCTGTAGACAATAACCCCTATTTATCAGATTTTTATGAAGATATGCCTCGATGGGCCTTTCATCTGCAAATTTATTTCCTCAATAGCCGTTTCAACCAAATCAAGAGAATTCGACGAAGTAATAAAACTACTATTCAGGACAGAACTATATATGAGGACGCTTATATATTTGCGGCCAACCTCTATAAGTCGAACTACCTGAATGACCGCGACTACCAGAACTATCTGGCTCTCTTTGAATCTATGATTGAGCATGTACAAGCTCCTGATTTACTTATTTACCTAAAAGCAGATATCCCCAAACTTGTAAGTCAAATAGAAAAACGAGGCAGGGATTATGAAAATGCCATTCGTCTAGATTATTTAAAAAACCTTAATCAACATTACAAGGAGTGGATAGATAAATATAAGGATGGCAAACTATTAGTTATAGACGTGAACAATATCGATTACGTGGCAAACACTGAAGATTTTGCCCATATTGTAAATAAAATAGATGTTGAACTTCATGGCCTTTTCAGCCAATAGCACATATAATTTCATAAGAAATAGAATGAAACATTACATTATAAAAATACTAAAAAGCTAATTTTAATTTTTTAATTCTATCTAATATAATTTTTATCTAAAAATGGTTACCCTTGTATTACAAAGCGAATGAAAAGGGAGATGCATTCATGTAATGTATTCTAAAAAATTTAACTTATCTTAAGTCCGGTTGGTTAAATTTTTAAGCTTCGTTTTGCTGTGAAAATACTGACTTCTATACCTATATTTGAATTATATAGATAAAATAAGTTCTTATTTAAAGGAAATTAAAATTATTTAAGAAATAAGAAAACAAGTCTGATTTATCTGTGGTTGGTCATAATATCAGTTACTGAAGTGGACAAATAAAATTCAGTACTATTTAAAAAAAACTTACTATGGCCGGTGGAAAACTAGTTGGCTCAATGAAAAAAAAGATACTTATTATTGACGACGATGAGGCAATGAGATGGCTCATCAAGAAAATGCTTGAAAAAGAGTTTGAGGTAGATGCCTTTAGTCATGTTGGCAATGCTTTAAAGCACATGAACATGTATGGCAAACCTGATGTTATCATAACCGATATTCATTTACCTGTAATAGACGGTAAAGATTTTTTAACTAATTTAAAGACTAACGGTTTATATACAGGAATACCTATTATAGTTATCTCTTCAAGACAAGATGTGGTAACTAAGGAGCAGTGTTTAAAAGCTGGTGCTGATGATTATTTGGTAAAACCATTTAATCCAGAGCACTTAATTGAGAGCATTACTAATGTTATGAACAATAAAAAGCAAGCATAAATTATGAGTGAAAATCGAGTAATGGATTTTCAGGCTTCAACTAACAACAACCTAAGCCATGAGATCAATGCCTCTAATAAGGCAAAAATCTTATTTATAGGAGCCTGGGATGACCTTTGTCTTGACTTAAGACTAGAAGGGTATCCGATTGACAACATGGAATCTTCCATGGAGGCATATAACTGGCTAAAGAATAGCACGCCAGATCAGTTGCCTAGTGTTTTGATTGTTAATTCAAATATTGACATTCAGACTCTTGAGCCGTTTGAGCAAATAAAATCAACCGTGCTGAAAGATGTTCCTATGATATTTTTGGCTGAGCGCTTTGATGAAAGCGAAAGAGATCAGGCTATAAAAATCGGAGCAGAAGATTATTATACCGATAACATCAGTGCTAAAGAATTAAGCCACCGTATAGACTTTCTATCAAGACTGAAAGAGCTTTCACAGGAAAGCACTCACGAAGTAGGTAGAGAGCAAATACCTCTCCTTCATAATAATGATACATTTAAGATGTGGTCTATGAAGAGAGCTTTTGACATAGCCATATCTGGTACTGCTTTGCTATTGATTAGCCCCGTTTTGTTAATTATAGCTATAGCTATTAAATTAGATTCAAAAGGGCCTATCTTTTATATATCTAAAAGAGCAGGCAAAGGCTATCAGATTTTCAACTTCTATAAATTTAGAAGTATGAGACAAGATGCTGACCACCTCGTCCAAGAAATGATGCACTTAAATCAGTATGCTGCTGCATCTGATAACGGAGGTGTATTTTTCAAAGTAAAGAATGACCCAAGAATCACTAAATTAGGTGGTTTTCTTAGAAGAACTAGTCTTGATGAGATCCCTCAACTCATCAATGTACTAAAAGGGGATATGTCTTTAGTAGGAAACAGACCTCTCCCTCTATATGAGGCTGAAAAACTTACTCAAGACCAATGGGCCCTAAGATTTCTTGCTCCAGCGGGAATCACCGGATTATGGCAGATTACCAAAAGAGGTAAGGAAGATATGTCTGAAGAAGAAAGAGTTTCTTTAGATATGGAATACGCTAATAAAAATTCTTTCTGGTATGATTTAAAAATCATGCTAAAAACACCTGCTGCTCTGTTACAAAAGGAAAACGTTTAAATTTTTACGAACTAACTTTAAGAACTTTGTATTTAATTTACAACTCTATTGAAGTAGCCTTACTTTTAATATTTGGCTATGCTTCTGTCTATAGTTTCTTTTTTTCAACTGCCGGATTGTTTTACAAAGCCCCCAAGCTAGCCAAAGCGGACAAAAAGAACAGGTTTGCCGTTCTAATCCCTGGTTATAAGGAGGATGGTGTAATAGTACAAGTAGCCCAGGAAGCACTAAAGCAAACCTATGATCATAATTACTATGACATAGTAATTATTGCTGACTCATTTAAAGATGAGACATTAGCTAAATTAAGGCAATTACCAATAAAAGTAATAGAAGTATCCTTCGAAAAAAGTACTAAGGTAAAAGCCCTAAATAAGGCAATGGAATTACTTGGGGATGAATATGATAACGCTATCATTTTAGATGCTGATAACGTTATGTCTGAGAACTTTATTGAAGGTGCAAACTTCCTGCATCAGCAAGGTTATAAGGCCATTCAAGGAAGAAGGGCTGCAAAGAATCAAAATAACACCTTGTCATACTTAGACGGCCTAAGTGAAGAAATAAATAACCATGTATTTTGTAAGGGAAGTACAGCTTTAGGACTCTCCTCTTCTCTTAAAGGCTCAGGCATGTCATTCGACTACCAGCTGGTAAAAACTCATCTGGCGCGCATGAGTTCCATAGGCGGATTTGACAGAGACTTGGAAGTACAATTAATCCTTAATGGTTTTAAAGTAAAATATGCTTCAAATATCTTCGTACTAGATGAAAAAGTGGAGAAACCTGAAGTATTCGAAAACCAAAGAAAACGTTGGATTTCAAGCCAATTTTATTACCTAAAAAGATATTTTGGAAGCGGATTTGCATCAATGTTTTCAGGAAATCTAACTCACTTTAATAGTGCCATATTAAGAAATATTCAGTTACCCAGATTAATTAACCTGGGTTTAACCACTATATTATTCATTGCCGCCCTAGCACTATATATATTAGATTTCCCTGTACACATATATCTATGGATTACAATTTTCACCTTGCTTGCTACAAGCATACTAATGGCGATACCTAGAAGCTATTTTAACAAATCCTTATTAATCTCTATAGTTTCACTTCCTCTTATATTCTGGAAGATGCTATTAATACTTTTTAAATTAAAAGGGGCTAATAAGAAATTTATACATACGCCACACACCTCTTAAACCTAATGACACAGCCTTTAATATCCATTATTGCTTTAAATTATAATCAGCTAAAGGTTACTTGTGAGTTCTTGGAGTCTACCAAGCAACTAAAATACAGTAACTACGAGATTATTGTAGTTGATAACCACTCACTGGAAAACCCTGAAGCATACATAAAGCAACATTACCCCGAAGTGACCGTGGTAAGAAATGAAAAAAATTTAGGCTTCTCTGGAGGAAATAATAGTGGCATAAAAATAGCCAAAGGTGATTATTACTTTGTAGTGAATAATGATACTGAAGTAACTCCTGATTTACTAGATCATCTGCTAGAACCTTTTTTAGCAGATGAATCTATAGGTATTGTTTGTCCAAAAATCATGTATTTTGATAAGCCGGATTTAATACAATATGCGGGATATACTAAAATAAATTCTTTCACTGGCAGAAATAAAGCCATAGGCCAAAAAGAAAAAGATCAGGGCCAACATGATACCCCTGGTTATACTAACTATGCCCATGGAGCCGCTATGTTAGTAAAAAAAGAGGTAGTAGATAAAGTAGGCATGCTCCCAGATGAATTCTTTCTTTATTATGAGGAGCTTGACTGGTCTAATAGAGCTGTAAAAGCAGGTTTCAAAGTTTTTTACAACCCTAAAGGAGTTATATTTCATAAAGAATCTATTTCAGTAGGAAAAGAAAGTCCTTTAAAAGCTTACTACCACAATAGGAATCGTGTACTTTTTATGAAAAGAGCCAATAACATGGCTCAATTCAGCATATTTATGCTATTCTTTGTTTTTGTAGTTACCCCCAAACAGACATTAAAGTACACAGTACACTCTCAATGGGCACACTTAAGAAATTACTATAAAGCACTCTTTTGGAATATAAAAAACCTTTAGAATAATGACTTAATAGGTCTGGTTTTATTTCAAACACCTCCTTCCATATTTCTGCAAGGCACAATTAACCATTATATCGGCTTCAAGCTATTGGTTCATTCAATTATTTTTTTGTATATTTCAAATTATGCATGAATATGAGTAATTGGTTTTCAATTGATTATTAAAATTGACTGAAATTGCAGAGGAACGGTATTCCTGAAAACTAAGGACACAGATGTTTTGACGATACATTGACCCTAAGCACTGATGATATATAGAGACAAGTTGATTTGTCTTATACTTATATGCTTTATCTTCTTGGTATTTAATAGCCATGGCCAGGTACTTACCCCCAGAAGAATGCCTGGAGGCTTGGGCTATCTAGAATACCTCCCTCCCAACTATGACCAAAATAACAACCTCTATCCTCTGATGATTTTTCTCCATGGCCATGGAGAAAGAGGAGATGGTTCTCCTGGTCAGCTGGAAAGAATAAAAAGGAATGGAACCCCTAGCCTCATTAATAATGGAGAAGAGATTTGTTTTGAAGTAAACGGCATCACTGAATGCTTTATTGTTCTTTGCCCACAAACTTCCAGACATGGTTGGCAGGGTTTTGAAACCATACCATTTGTTGACTGGGCTATAGATAACTACAGGGTTGACCCTGATAGAGTATATTTAACTGGCCTAAGTATGGGAGGGCAAGGAGCATGGCAAGTGTCTTATTCAGAAGAAAATCATCCGAACCGATTTGCAGCTATTGCTCCTGCCCCAGGTCGTGGAGGATATCAGGAGACATCCTACTTAGCCGAAATTCACCTACCTGTATGGGGCTTTCATGGTGAAGCAGACAATCAAATGCCACTACATCAAGGCCGCACCCCTATTAATGGAATGATAAGGTTCAATGCCAACCCAGAACCTATATTTACTGTTTATCCCGGAGTGGGACACGCTGGCTGTTGGAATAGAGCATACCGCTCTGATAACGCCCTACATACGCCTAATTTGTATCAATGGCTGCTTTTACAATCTAGAGGAGCCGCTCCTGAAGTTCCGCCATCCATTTCTGTCAATGATACATACAATATTACACTCCCAGAAAATCAAATCGAAATCACCGCAAATGCCTCAGATGCAGATGGTACCATAGAAAGTTATCAATGGGCTATTCTTTCTGCACCTAACTCACCTAGCATCAGTGGTGCCACATCTGCTACCGTAACTATAGACAATTTGATAGAAGGAACGTACAGCTTAGAAATAACTGTGGTAGATAATGATAATCTCACAGCCTCTCGCCAGGTAATAATTAATGTTTTACCTGAACCCACTAACTTACCCCCTACTGCCAACGCAGGCCCCAACCAAGAGATCACTTTACCTCAAAATTCTGTTTCAATTAATGCCAGCGGATCAGATACAGATGGTGAAATCGTCGCATACCGTTGGAGTCAAGAATCGGGACCTAATACAGCCGATATCTCTGATGCTAACGCTGAAGACATAACTCTTCTTAATCTAACTGAAGGGACTTACAGCTTTATGTTAACAGTAACCGATAATGATGGGGCTACTGGTAGAGATGCTTTAACCGTCACCGTTTTTCCTTCCCCATCCAACTCTCCACCTACTGCCAATGCGGGAAGCAATAGTACTATTACTCTACCTACCAATTCGATCACGATTAATGGTAGCGCAGAAGATGAAGACGGCACAATAGTATCCTATACATGGACTCAGAATTCGGGACCTAATTCACCCAGTAATTCAGGTCTGAATCAAAGCAGTTTAGCACTCACAGGCCTCGTAGAGGGGGTATATACTTTCTCATTAACAGTAGAAGATGATGATGGCGACACCGACACGGATCAAATAACTATAACCGTACTACCAATACCCCCCAATTCTCCTCCTAATGCCGATGCAGGTCCTGACCGAGAGATTACCCTACCTACTTCTTCCATCACTATTTCTGGGCTAGGGTCAGATTCTGATGGCAGCATCACCAATTATCTTTGGGAACAAGTTCAAGGGCCTAGCACCTCAAGTATTGATGACAATTCTGCACCAGAGATTAATGTCACTAACCTAGCTGAAGGAGTATATACCTTCTCCCTCACTGTTACTGATGATGATGGAGATGAATCATCTGATGAAATGGTCTTGACAGTTCTACCTATTCCCCCTAATGATCCTCCTACCGCTATAGCTCCTGATGACCTGTCAATAACCCTTCCTGATAATACTGTAGAAATAACTGGTGCCGGTTTGGATACAGATGGAACCATTGTTAGCTACTCATGGCAAAAAGTACAAGGGCCGAGCGCTGTTACTTTTTCAAGCAATAACACCGCTACTACTACTATTAGTGGACTTATTGAAGGCACATATCTAATTTCACTTACAGTAATTGATGACGACGGCGAATCAGACACTGATGAGGTAACCATCACTGTATTTCCTGAAGCCAACAATGCGCCCATAGCTATTATTAATAATGGCAACACCGAAAGCATTACCCTTCCCATAGACAATATTATATTAACGGGTAGTGGAGTTGACTCCGATGGCAGCATTGTAGCTTACCTGTGGGAGCAGATAAGTGGCCCTAGCGACATTGCTATGATGCCTTCTGATCAATCATCTATCAACATAGAAAATTTAGCTGAAGGTATATACGTAATAAGTTTTACTGTCACAGACGATGATAATGCTACAAACAGTACTCAAATTACTATTACAGTAAACCCTGAGCCTATCAATATCCCTCCAACAGCAGATGCCGGCTCAGATATCATTCTTACTTTGCCTGACAACAGCACTACCATTATTGGATCCGCTTCTGACTCTGACGGTACTATTGTTAGTTATCATTGGGATTTTATTAGTGGGCCTCTGGATGCTGGATATGAAGAGGTAAATCAAGAAAATTTGGATCTAGAAGGACTAGTAGAAGGTATATATACTTTTTCACTAACTGTACAAGATGATCAGGGCGCTTTTGCTACAGATGAAGTCAGTGTAATAGTAAACTCACCGAATTTACCTCCGGTAGTTTCAGCAGGGCCAGATAGAACCATAACTCTACCCACGTCCTCTTTAACATTAAATGGCTCAGCCAACGATCCTGATGGACAAATCACTTTTTATTTATGGGAACAGGAAAGCGGACCGAATGTAGCCACCACAACTGATGTCTTAAAGCCTGAAATCACTTTGCATAATTTGGTGGCAGGTATTTATATTTTCTCTTTATATGTGGAAGACAATGAAGAAGCTTCAAATACTGATCACATAAGAATCACAGTAAGGCCAGAACCACCTAATAACCCTCCTATTGCTGATGCAGGAATAGACCGGACTATCACGCTTCCTACATCATCAATTACTCTTACTGGTAACGGTACGGATAGCGATGGAACCATTGTTAATTATCAATGGAGCCAAAAAGCCGGCCCTTCTACAGCAGAGGGAACTAATATTAATCAAGCCATTGCAACTTTTAGTGATTTGCAAGAAGGATTATATGTTTTCAATTTCAAAGTAACGGATGATAAAGGAGATAAGGGAACTGATGATGTGAAAGTAACCGTAAGATCTTATCCCGGCAATCAATTTCCTACGGTCAATTTAGGCAATGAACGAACTATTACACTACCCGTAAATAGTATCAATTTAACTGCTAATGCCACCGACCCTGATGGCACCATACAGTCTTATTCCTGGACTAAGGTTAGTGGTCCTGTTTCTGGTAACATTCTAAACCCTAATCAATCCAATACCACTGTTCAAGATCTTTCTGAAGGTATATATGTATTCAGTTGCCAAGTGACCGATAATGATAATGCAAGTGCCTCTGACAATATAAAAGTTATTGTAAGACCCGTTCCCGCCAACAAACCTCCAATAGCTGATGCTGGAGAAAACAAAGTGATTACATTACCAACCAATGAGGCAGAGCTAATTGGCGAAGGACTTGATGCTGATGGTAGCATTGCGAGTTATACTTGGATTCAAAAAAGTGGCCCTAATGTAGCTACAATAACTGACAACACTAATTCGACTATAGAAATAAGCAATTTAATTGAGGGTATATACATTTTTCGACTTACCATTCAAGATGATGATGGCAGCACTGCCTTTGATGAGGTAAATATTACAGTAGAGCCTCTTCCTGCAAATCAGCCACCTATTGTAAGCGCTGGTGAAAATCAAACCATTTATCAACCCACCTCCGAAACCACTTTTATAGGAAGTGCTTTGGATGAAGACGGAACAATTAACAACTATACTTGGACTCAAATTAGTGGCCCTAATACCGCTGATCTATCTGGTGTGGGGGCAACTACTCTTTCTGCCGATAATCTCATATTAGGCACCTATGTTTTCAGGCTTACGGCCACTGATAACACCGGTTTACAAGGCTTTGACGAGGTAAATGTCCGTGTTAACCCTGAAAATCCAAACCTATCCCCTATTGCTGATGCTGGCGAAGATATCACCTTGAGACTTCCAGACAATAGTGTCGAAATAACCGGTGCCGGCTATGATACTGATGGAATGATTACAGACTATTTATGGACAATGGTTTCCGCTCCATCTACAGCAACTATTATAGGCGCGAATACCACCAACATAAAAATTGAGAATTTAATAGAAGGAACCTATGTCTTAAGACTCACTGTTACTGATGACGAAGGCGACCGGGATTTTGACGAAGTACAAATCACGGTACTGCCCGTACTTCCAAATCGTGGACCAATTGTAGATGCAGGAACCAACCAAAGTTTGGTATTACCAGGAGTAGCCACTTTATCCGCTACCGCATCGGACCCTGATGGAACGATTGTATCTTACGAATGGACACAAAGAACAGGACCTTCATTAGCTACGATCCAATCTCCATTTTTATCAGAGACTATCATAGATCAACTTGAAAACGGCACATATGTTTTTAGGTGCACGGTTACAGATAATGACAGGCATAGTGCTTTCGATGAGGTAACTTTACTGGTTTCAGACAATTATGCCCCTGTAGCATTTGCAGGAAATGATCAGCAAATAGTATTGCCTGAAAACGAAACCTACTTAACTGGAGGAGGCAGTGATAGAGATGGCAAAATCATGTCCAGAAGATGGACTCAGGTATCGGGTCCCTCTAATGTTATGATCAATTCTCCTGAAGATTCAACCATACAATAGGTGTATATACTTTCTCCTATGAAGTAACAGATGATAAAGGCGCGGTAGATTCAGATGAAGTAACTATAAGCGTAGTTAACTCCAATGGTTTTATTCCTCCGGTTGCCTATGCTGGTGAAGATATTACCATTACCTCCCCCACTAGCTCGGTAGTGTTAAACGGCTCAGGTACGGATGAAGACGGCACCATAAGTAGGTATGAGTGGGAGCAAATTTCAGGAGATAATACCACCACCTCAGAACTAAATTTTGCTCAATTGATGGTGGGAGGACTGCATGAGGGCGAATATCAGTTTAAGTTTACCGTAACTGATAATCAGGGGCTTACTGATACTGACACAATAAAAATTACCGTACTACCACTAAGTATAGAAGATGTAAATATACCCAGGCTGTTTAGTCCAAATGGAGATGGTATTAATGACTACTGGGAAATAGTCAACATTCAGGCTTTAGGAGAAGTTGACCTACGAATATATGACTCAAAAGGTAATGAGATTTACCATTCAAAGAACTACACTAACGATTGGGGAGGCACTTCAAACGGAAGGTTATTACCCTCAGGGCCTTATTTCTATGAGATATCGACCAGGTCAGGAAGCAGAAGAGGAGGAGTACGCATAATTTATTAACAAGAAAAAGATGAGGAGCAAAGGTTATCTGTCTATTATATTAACCCTATTTCTGTTTATGCCCCATACAGGGCAAACACAAGAGCTATCTTCTTTCAGGCAAAACTTCTTCAACCCTGCTGTATATAACCCTGCCTTTACAGGTATCAGCGGATACAATCAGTTATTTGTTACTTACAAAAAGCAATGGATGAACATTGAAGGTGCCCCCGAAACAATAGGGCTCAACTTCCAGCTTCCAACGAAAAAAAATTGGTTTTTTGGTGCGGAATTTTACTCTCAGGAGATTGTAGCGGTACGCTCCAGCTCAGCCTTGCTGTCCTTTGGTTATAAACTTAATATGACCACAGAGCAGTCATTGCGATTTGCCATTTCAGGTGGCTTAGGGCAAAACATGCTCAACCTGACCACAGATGAACTCAATACCACTGATCCTGCCATTATTTCAGCTTATGATAACAATTATTACCTAAATGGTAAATTTGGAATTGTCTATAAATATAACAGACTACAAATAGGGTTCTCAATGCCTAAAATTTTTGATTCAGATCAGTTTAACTATTCTGAGTTTAATGAAATAGAAATAAGCGCAATTGACAACAGAATCTATTCTATTAGTTATGACTTCAAGCTTTCTTCTAAATTCTCTTTTAAACCACTAATATTATACAGAGATTATAAATATGAGGAAAATCAACTTGAAGGAGCCGGAATTATATACTATGAACAAAAAATATGGGCAGGAGCTTCTTATCGTAACAGTCTCGGTATAATACTTGGTATGAACTTAAGCGATCTTATAAGCTTTAGCTATGATTATTCGTTCTCCCCTTTTAAAATGAGTAACGCAGATCTATCATCAGGGTCTCATGAGTTACAATTAGCTTTCCGCTTTGGGAAAAATAAGAATCCAAAGAAACCGCTTATCTCAGAAAACACACATAAAGATGAGTCGATACAACAACCTCTTCTAACTACCAACACAAACAGTGAAAATAATGAAGAAAGTCAAACAGAGATACCTTCAGAGCCTAGTAAGAATATAGTCAAAAATACAGTTACAGCTGAGCAAAAAGAATCCCCCACTCCTATAGTAACCATTGATGAAAAGCAGAAGGAAACGCCTGAAATAGAAAATGAAACTGCGGATCTGAGCTCTTCAGAGGAAGAAAAAGCTGAAAATTCAGAAATTGAGGAGGTCATAGATAGAGCAGACATAGAATCTCCTAAATTTGATAACGGTTTTTCTGGCAGAAACTCATACTCACTTTCAATGACAGAAGGATATTATGTGGTCATAGGAGTTTTTAAATATCTTAACAATGCAATGAAAGTGGCGAAAAAAAGTATGGATCACGGACACGTAGCTGACATAGGAATTTACGATAAAAAAAACCTATACTACGTTTTTGTGTTTTATGATAAAAAAGATCAGGAATTGGCAAAAGAGGTACGCTCGGCATTTAGAAAAAAAAGAGGATTTCATGATGCCTGGATATTAAAAATCAAATAAAGCCAATATTTCAATTATTACCTTATATGAGTAAATTTTACATTCCTTCACTCGATGGTTTGAGAGCCATTGCAGTATTACTAGTTATCACCTTCCATTTTAGTAAAGTTAGCTTCATTGATTTCGATTTTGAAATTGGCTGGGTAGGAGTTCAGATTTTCTTTGTACTATCCGGATATTTGATCACCAGAATTTTACTAGAAGAAAAAAGAAAAAATTTTGGTTCCTACATTAAAACATTCTATTGGAAAAGGCTTCTAAGGATCTTCCCTCTTTATTTTGGCTATTTAATAGCTATACTAATGCTCTTCTTGGCTACTGGCCAGCCAGATGACTTACCGCAGAATGCGCCATACCTATTCACTTACACCTATAATTTCTTCATTATCTCACCAGAATGGACTGTAAATAGGTTATTCGTGCACTTATGGTCACTTTCTGTAGAGGAGCAATTTTACCTTATTTGGCCATTTGTAGTATTCTTCTTATCAGAAAGGAATTTCAAAAAAGTTATTGCATGTATGCTCGTTGGCATTCCATTATTAAGGTTAGTTATAGCGATATCTTTCGCTGATATAGCTCCCACAGAGGATCGCCTAGGTAATATTGTATATTGGTTTAGCCTGAGTCACTTCGATGCCTTTGCACTAGGAGGTTTTATAAACTTCTTAGGAAAACAATATTTAGGTGCACACAAAAAACAATGGATTTGGGGTTCTTTAGCCCTTTGCGTAGTTCTAGGTCTTATCAACTTATTCACCGCCTATCCATTAAACACCAATAGTTATTCTAGCTTAGGTTACCTCATCCACGGATTACTTAACTACCAACATGTATGGTCTTACACCATATTGAACATTTTCTTTGCAGCAATAATCTGGCAACTGACTACGTCTCAAAAAAAATCATTACTAACCTCCCGTCCTCTATTGCTAATAGGGAAAGTATCATACGGAATGTATCTTTTTCATTTTCCCGTGATAATGGCTATTGATAAAGGTTTAGGCAAACCCTTTGTAAATGGTATTGTTACTTTGTTATTATGTCTTACAGTAACTTTTATCGTTTCAATAATCAGTTATTATGCGTATGAAAGACAATTCTTAAAATTGAAAAATATAAAGTCTTTTTGAGAACTTTTCATGAAAAAAAATGTTATGTTTCTTAACGTAGCAATATGGAATAAGGTAATTTCGCAAATTACACATAGAAAATAATACAACTTAAATTTAAAAACACAGATGTAATGAATCATGGATAATAACCTGTTATTTATGACATTTTTTATTGCAAAACACAATTGAGTCTAACGCCTCGCCTAATATGATAAAATTTTACTCCTTTATTTTAGTTGCACTATTTTGCTTAGGATATAATAGTAATTCAAGTGCCTTTACTGAAGATTATTGTGAAGAAAATAGTCACTACACTGACACCTCTTTAAGTAGTTATGAAGAGTGCTCAGAAGAGTTAGATGACTACTGCGTTGATGAGGTATTGCCTTATGCAGATGAATTTACACCATATAATTACACTGCTTCTCTATCATGGAATACAGATGCATTTGAATCCTATCAATATGCGCCCGCTGACAATATGCATTTTAGGCTACTCAGGCCTAATGGATATACTGATGATGGATCTAAAAAATATCCTTTGATCTTATTTTTCCATGGATCAGGAGAAAGAGGAACTGATAACGAAAAGCAACTATACTTTGGAGGGCCGAAGTATAAAAGTTCTGTAGATAACAACACCTTTCCTGGGTTCTTATTATATCCTCAGCACAATTCTTCAGGAGCAAACTGGGGCGAGAGTAACGTGTATAGAGCCAAAGTGATTGTTGAAAAGCTAATTTCTGATTATAACGTAGACCCTAACCGCATTTACATACACGGGATTTCTGCTGGAGCACGGGCTGCATGGATGTTTGGAGCGCAATATCCTGAGCTAACCGCAGGAATTTGCGCTTTATCAGGTATAACATCTTACCCTCCAGAAGAGTACAAATTCATTCCTGCTTGGGAGTCTCAAGGAGGAAAAGACAATGATCCTACCCCTTATCATGGTAACAAAACAGTTAGTGATATAAGAAGTGTAGGAGGCAACATAAGATATAGCTATTTTCCTGACAAGGGACATAATAACTGGGGGCTGGTCTATTCAAAATCAGATTTCTTCCCTTGGTTTTTGCAGTTTTCTAAATTATCCATAACAGTACTCTATGGTCAAAACTCATTTTGTAACGAAGGAGAAATTGATGTAAACATTGGTATAACCTCTGGATTTTCAGATTATCAGTGGGCCAAGGATAACACCAGTGATACTCCAATAGCCACCGGTGTGAATGAAATTAATGTAGTGGAACCGGGTCTTTACTACGTGAGATTCAAAAGAAATAGCACTTCTGGGTGGACTGAGTGGTCTGAACCTGTTAATATTAATGGCGATAAAGCCCCTTCCCCTACTCCAACCATCAATAATAACGAGCGAAGCTTACACCTTCCTTCATTAGATGGCAGCCAAAACGTGACCTTATATGGACCGGCAGACAAAGCTTTTTATCAATGGAAAAGAAATGGCGTTAATATTAGCGGAGCTACAAACCAAAACTACACCACTAGTGTTGGTGGTGTTTATTCATTAGTAACTAGAGAACCTAGTCAATCTGGCTTTGAAGCTGATGGAGAAACTCCTACTGAATATAGAGCTGAGCCCACTGCATGTTATAGTAATCCGTCAAACGAACTTCATATAGTTACCTCAAATGGACTTGGATCACCGGCAAGACCATCCAACTTCTTTGCTAATACCATCTCTTCCAGCAGTATAAAAATCAACTGGGATGACAACTCTTCAAATGAAACAGGCTTTGAGCTTTACAGGTCTACCACTTCAGGCAGTAGTTATACGCTCATAGGCATACTGTCTGCAAACAATCAGGCTAACCCTGTTTCTTATACAGATACAAATCTTAAGCCTAACACCACTTACTATTATCAAATGCGTGCTGTTAATAATGAAGGTGCATCAGGCTACACTGCTGAAACTTCGGCTATAACTATTATTGACACCGAGCCGCCTTCTGCTCCTGTTTTATCTGTCACTTCATTTACTGAAAGTAGCGTGGGTTTATCATGGACTCCTTCTACTGATAACAACGGGGTAACTCAATATGAAGTGTATAGAAATGGCTCATTAACGGGTACCACTTCGTCTACTCGATATACTAGCTCCGGCTTGCAGACTAAAACCAATTACACTTTTAAGGTGAGGGCTAAGGATTATGCCGGCAATATATCCCCTTTTAGTAATCAAGTTCAAGCAGCCACTATTAATGATGGTTTAAACTATGACTATTATGAATTCTCGTCCAATATTAATTCAGTAAATGATATCACTGATGATAATTATGTTTCCAGCGGTAATATTGCTAATGTCAGCTTCTCACCGGCAACCAGCAACAACAATTTCGCTCTAATTTTCAATGGATACATTCAAATTCCTGTTGCAGGTAATTACATTTTCTACACCGAATCTGATGACGGCTCTGATTTATTTATTGATGGCAACATCGTAGTTAATAATGATGGTGGCCATGGTTGTAAAGAAGTTAATGGTTCTGTAACCCTGAGTGCAGGAAGTCATGCATTCAAAGTTAGATACTTTCAAAATGGAAGTGGAAAGTGTCTCAATGTAAGATGGTCTGGGCCGGGGTTATCCAAATCTATAATTCCAGATGAAGCATTTGAAGATGACTTTACGTTCCCTACCCCTCCTACCAATCCTTCTTCTCTAACGGCAACAGCTACAGGTTACAACTCTATTGATATTACTTGGGAGGATAACAGTAGCACAGAGTCTGCCTTTGAAATTTATAGATCATTAAGCTCGAATGGCACCTACACGGTAGTGTATACTGCTGAAGCTAATCAAACATCATGGACTGACACTGGATTAGAAGGTAACACTGCCTATTTCTATAAAATAAAGGCCATAAACAGTAACTCAAGTTCTGAGTTTGCAGGCCCGGCAAGTGCTACTACTGACAACTACCCAGCAGCTCCATCTGCCCCTGAGAACCTTGCAGCAGTGGCTGTCTCAAATAATAGGATCAATCTTACTTGGGATAGCAACTCCACTGGAGAAACAGGCTTCGAAGTTTACAGAACTACCTCAACATCAGGCCTGAATTACACTCTAATTGCTACCACCGAAGCCAATGCCACTTCATATAGTGACAACCAACTTTTCGGAAACAATACTTACTATTATAAGATAAGAGCCATTGGGCCGGGATCTAGCTCAAATTACTCTAATCAAGCGAGTGCTACAACTGCTAACAGCGCCCCTATATTGTCTACTATCTTAAATAGATCCGTTCAATATGGCACTTCAATTATTTTGAATATTGAAGCAAATGACCCTGATGGTGATGCTCTTACTTTTACTTTTACCAATCCATTGCCTTCATTTGCTTCTTTTGATGACAATGGTTATGGTGTAGGAGAGCTTACACTTGCTCCTCAAGAATCTGATCAAGGAGTGTACAATTTGGAATTAACCGTTAGTGATGGTTTGAATTCTGACAATCAAACATTTACAATAACCGTTAATAACAATAACAATCCGGTCATTACTGCTATAGACAATGTCACAATGGATGCAGGGTACATTCAAACTGTTCCCGTAGTAGCTACAGATGTAGAAGATACAGCTATTGAGCTTACTCTCATTGATAAACCTAGCTGGGCCTCTATTGTAAGTAATGGAGACGGAACAGGAACTATTACCTTATCTCCATCAATAATGACCTCTGGTAGTTATATATTGAGAGTAGCAGCATCAGATACCGACGGCGGAATAACCGAAAGAGACTTCAACGTAACCATCAACCCCGTTAATCCATATTTTTCACTAAACATTAACTTTACGGCTTCCAATGAACCTATAGATTCATGGAACAATGTGAGTTTTAACAATGCTTTGGAGGAGAATCTGGTAACAGCGGCTGGAACCGCTACGGATATTGATATCGCATACACAACTCAATTCCCGCAAGGAAGGGATACAGACCCTAATCTAACAAATGGTATTTATGAAAATGCAGTAATACAGTCATTTATACAAAGAAAAAATGGCGAAACATTTACCATGGAATTGAGAAACCTTAACCCATCCCTCTTATATGACTTTTCATTCTATTCAGGCGCTTCTTCATCATATATAGCTAGCTCGAATGTAAGTGATCCTAATTGGGCTGTTAGATATTCAATCAATGGTGTGAACAGAACATTGTCAATACCTGATAACACCACTCAAACGGCTAATTTCACTGGAATAAAGCCAACAACAGATGGAGTTATTGTAATGACTGTAACAAGAACCACAGGTACTTGGATAACCATGAATGCCATGGTAGTAAATGCTTATTATAATGATGGAACACCTCCTACTGCACCTTCAGATTTATCATTAACGGCGCTATCGAGTAATAGTGTCAAAATAGATTGGATTGACCAATCAACTAATGAAACTAAATTTGAAATTTTAAGAGCAAGCAATGAAAGTGGCCCATACTCGGTTATTGGCACCACCTCTATTAACAGTAATACCTATACTGATTCCGGCTTATCTGGTAGCAGCACTTATTACTACAAAGTGAGGGCTGTAAACCCAAGTGGTACTGCTGAAACAAATTTCGGCATAATAACCACTTTAAATTCAGCTCCTACATTGGCAGACTTATCTGATATTGTGATTAAAGCAAATCAAACAAGAACCGTTAATATCTCTGCTGTTGATCAAGAGGGCAATCCGATTACACTTTCTTCTGAAGGGCTACCAGATTTCGTTAATTTTCAAGATAACGGAGATGGCACCGGTGAGTTATTTTTCACTCCTGAGATCACTGATTTAGGATTTTATGGTAATTCTGAAGTAACTGCAACTGACAACTTCAATGCTAGCAACACGTCATCGTTTTTCATTACTGTAGTTGATCCTCAGTTTGAACAACAGGTTTATATCAACATTAATAATGCAAACAACGCTACGTTGCCCTGGAACAACTTATCAGCTAACCCTTCATCTGGCACATCTTACAATAACCTTAAAAATGCAGAAAATCAAAATTCAGGATTTGGTATTTCTGTAGGATCCGGATGGTCAGGAAGCAACAATAACGGAGTTGTAAGTGAAGATAATAGTCTTATGTTTGAAGACAACGTATTCCGAACAGCATGGTATACCTCTAGCACGGCTAGTGTTAAGTTAACCGGTCTTGATGCTTCTAAAAGTTACAATGTAAATATTCTTGCCAGTATAAACACATATAATGATCACTCTGGCAATTATACTATTTCAGGAACAACTAAGAAGTTCAATGCCTCCTACAATAATAAGAGTACCGTCTCTTTTGAAGGCTTAAGTCCTTCAGTAGCGGGTGAAATTACCATTACTGCAGCAAAAGCAACAGGATCAACGGCAGCTCTTCTAAATGCCCTAATTATTAAAGAATTTGATGGAACAAACCTGATCACCCCAGGAAATTTCACAGCTAATGCTACTAGTAGAACAGATATAAAACTTTCATGGGAAGACAACAGTGTTAACGAAACAGGGTTTGAGATATACAGAGCAAATCAGTGGGGAGGCACTTTTCAATTAATTACTTCCACCTCTGCCAATGTCACAGAATATACAGACTCTGGACTTACCGCCAATACTCCTTATGTTTACAAAATAAGAGCTGTAAATACTTCTATAGCCAGTGGATACAGCCCTGAAGCAGGAGCTATCACTTATGATCATTACATTCTGTTGAACTTTAACACCAATCTAAATGGTTATTTACAGGCTCCTAGCCCTTGGAATAACACCAATGCGCTACCTGAAGCTGGTGTTACCATCAATAATTTAACAGATGACTCAGGTGATAACACTACTGTGGACTTTATTATTGGAGAAAATGAGGCAAGCAGTAACAAAACTGGAGTAGTTACAGGAGACAACAGTGGTATATACCCTGATGCAGTGCTACAGGGGTACTATTACTTTGAACCTTATACCATACCTACTCCATTCACTTTCGCCCAAATGAATAGTGATTATGTATTTGACTTTACTTTCATTGGCTCTGAAGATGGCACCTACACCACCCCTCAAGCAACTGGAATTGCAGAATACACTATCAATGAAACAACGGTTATTCTTTTAGCCAATAGCAACTCACAAAACACGGTTACTATTAATTCAGTAAAACCTGATGCAGATGGTTCTATTACTGTATATGCTAAATGTTCGGATCAAAATAATGCGACCTGGGGATTTTTGAATGGAATGGTTATTGGAGCTCATACTTCATTAGAAATTGCTCTAGATGAAACACCTCCTAGCATACCTAAAGATTTACTAGCTTCCAATATCGATAATAACAATTTTGATCTTTCATGGACTCCTTCTACTGATAATGTGGGAATCAAACATTATGAAGTATATCAAAATGGAGAATTAATTAACACAACACCTGAGATATCTCTCAATATTGCAGAATTATCCCCTAGCTTTGAATACGTATATTCCGTAAGAGCTGTAGATAAAAATGGCAACAAATCTGACTTTTCTGAATCCTTAGAAGTAAACACATTATCTTCAGGTGCCGAGATAGTTTATTACCCCGTTGCCGCAGCTGATATAACGGTATTATCCAATTGGGGAACAGAGACAGATGGATCTGGTACGAACCCTTCCAGTTTCAGCGCTGCCAACCAGCATTTTATGATCAATAAAAATGTATCTCTGAACTCATCTTTAACAATTACAGGTGAAGGTTCTAAAATGATGGTTGACGAAAACGTAATCTTAGATATTAATGCAGCACTTGCTGCTGCTTTAGAAGCATCTGCAAACAGTACGATCAATATCAACACGGATACAGCTCCTAAACTAGGGAAACTTGACCGTAGTTCTACGGTAGTATTCAGCGGATCTAGCAATACAATACCAATTGCAAACTATGGTAACATATCTTTAAACAGTACTAGCTCCACTAAAAATCTGATGGAAGGAGACATTAATGTTTATGGTAATCTGTCTATTGCTGAAGATGTTATACTAAATGGGGCAGCTCCTAACTCTACAGTTATCAGCATAAAAGGAGATCTGAATCTTGTAGGCGCACATGAACCTCAAGATGAAAGTCAACTGATCACTTATAGATTCAACAATAAGCGCCCTCAAGTACTTAGTACTGACCAAGCCAACTTATCTCTTTATAAGATAATAGTTTCTGACAGCTCACAGCTAACCATTAACAGTGACAGTCCTAACTTTGACATACACCTTGGAGCTTCTAGTGGTGGTGGTTTAAGTATATCTGCCGGAGCGTCGCTTAACCTTAATGATGGTAACTTATACATTCAAGGAAGTGGAAGTATCAACCCGAATAATGAGCTTGGTACCATTAGTACATCCGGAGGATTACTCAATATAACTACCAATTCTGCAGAGAATTCGAATTTATATTTTAACCCTACAGCCAATACCCTTAGCACCCTTAAGGTTGATAAGTCAGGCAGTGGAACTGTAAATGCTAAAAGCACATTGCAAGTTAGAGACCTTTTACATGTAGTAAACGGAAGGCTTAACACCAACGGCAATTTAATATTACTTTCTACTAATGAAACAACAGCTAATGTAGGGCCTATTATAGGTTCAGGATTTATTAGTGGAAGTGTAGAAGCCCAAAGGTACATACCTGGTTATACCTCCAGAATATGGAGATATTTGACCAGCTCAGTGCAAGGCACCTCTGTAGCAGATCTACAGGAATTCGTGAGAGTAACCGGAGATTTTGAAGGTAGTAATAATAGAAGACAAGATGCTTCATTATACAGATTTACCAATGGTGCTTGGGAAGATTTCCCCACCACTACCAACTCTGAGCTTTTCGAAGTGGGCAGAGGATATACCTTCTATAATTACGCAGGAAGAGCCAACTTAACATTAAAATTTAAAGGGCCTCTAGTACAAGGTTCTTTCAACTATGCTATTCAGGGAGGTACTGAATCAATAGATGATGGATGGAACCTGCTTGGCAACCCTTACATGTCTACCATACAATGGGGCTCCGAAGGTTGGACAAGATCAGATGTTGGTATTTCGGTAGCCATTAAAGACAACATTAATGGAGACTTTATATATTGGGACACTGAAGGATTAGGAGACAGTAGTTTTGCAGGAAGGATAGCCTCAGGGCAATCTTTCTGGGTGCAGGCGAGTAGCGCTAATGCTACTCTTTCTATCAATGAAAATGCTAAGAGCTTTGAAGCTTCTGAATTCCACCGTGAAGGCATGGTCTTGAACAATTACCTGATTGTGAAACTATCCAGCACCAACAGAACGGACAAAGCTTATATCAAATTTAACTCTAATGATGTAGATGAATATCAACCTTTGCGTGAAGCAATGAAGCAAACCAATCAGTTTTTAAATTTATCATCATTATCATCTGATGGCTTAAAACTAGCCATAAACAAAATGAGTAGTGATTTCTGTGATAAGCATGTACAACTAGACATGGCAGGTATTACCAACGGTCAATATACGCTTAATTTTGAAGAGTTAAATACTTTTGAAAATTATAACATTAGCCTTTTAGATAGGTACAATTCCAGCTCCACTCCTATCTTAAGCGAGGATACTGAATATACTTTTGCTGTAACTACAGATGAAGCAAGTAGAGATAGTAAGAGGTTTGTATTGATCTTTGAAAGACCTGAAATCAGTACAACTACAGACTTTAGCTTTGCATCCGGAACGACTCAATGCAGCAATAACGATTTGGATATCAACATTCAATCAGCTCAAATAGGCGTGATCTATTCCGTATGGAGAGGTAGCGAACTTCTAGCTGAGAGTAGTGCTGCTGAATCAAATAGTGCTACAGTCACCGTGCCTAGTGATTTGTTAGTGTCGGGAAATAACTCTTTCTCTATAAAGGCTAATTTCCCTAACTGCGAATACGTAACTATTACAGATGAAGCTACCATTAATTTAACCCCTACCCCTAGCTTGGTAGTAGAGTCAGAAATAACAACTTGTTCTGACTCAGATATCACCCTAACAGCAAGGGGTTTAGAAAGTAAAGGAACCTACAGATGGTTTAATGATGAATCTTCAGATACCCCAATTCACGAAAGTGCTGAAGGGTCATACACATATACCTCAAATACCAATCACATTTTATATGTAGAAAGTGTAAATGAGTATGGATGTACAAGCGATAGAAAACCAATAAAGATCAATGTAGAACAAATAGAAAAACCAGAAATTATTGTCAATGGACAAGCATTAAAACTAGCAGAAATGACCAGTGGCAACATTCAATGGTATATAAATGATAATGCTATTGCTGGAGCTAAATCGCATTTATATACTCCAAAAGTTTCTGGAAGCTATAAGGTGAAAGTCAGCGGCGAAGCTTGTAGCAAGGTTTCAGATTCATTTGATTATTATGTAACAGGTGTAAACAACACACTATCTGATGTCTTGAGCATATACCCTAACCCTGCGAGTAAATCACTATTTATTGAGCAATTAATTCCTACAAAGGCGCATATGCAAATTATAAATATGATTGGAGAAACAATCTTAGAGAAAGAAGTAGACGCAAGTACGGGTGTGCAGGAAGTAAGTGTAGAAAACTTGAAACCGGCCTTATACTTGGTAAAAATAACCTTAGACAATAAGACCTATAATTACAGGTTTGTAAAACAATAAATCACGCAGGAGAATAACTTCTACTTGAAATAACAAGAAAGGCTACTTCATCAGAAGTAGCCTTTCTTGTTTCTTAGATCTTATTGTTTTGACAATCAATACTCACCTGAATCAAAAATATTTATAAAAGCATTGGGTAGCTAGTTGTAGCATTTCCTTATCACCAGAGCTATCCCCATATGCATAAATATTTTCAAAATCACTTAATTGAATATTCTCTTGTATTCTCTTTACCTTCTCTGGACCGTAACAATTTTTACCATCAATTTTTCCTGTAATCCTACCTTCTAAAACATCTAACTGGGTACCCAGTACCTTTATATCATACTTTTCAGCCCAATGTTCTATCCATAGCGGAGATGATGCCGAAACAATATACATGGGCACACCCGTTTCTCTATAATCAATAATTGAAGAAAGAGCCTTTTCCCTAATTAGTTGTGGTATTCTCTTTTCTCCATACTCTTTACCTAAAGCAATGAATTGTTCCAAAGAAATACCCCCAAAAAAATGGCTTAAATACTCCTCTTTCGCCTTCCAATTAGGTATTAGACCTAGCTTTAGCCCAGTCATAGAAGGAAGTAACCTCAACATACCCTTTACAAACCGGCCTTTACCCAATGAAAATTGTGTAAAATCCAGAAGTGTATCTTTGGTAGTTAATGTACCATCAAAATCAAAAAGCACCAGATCTTTACTCACAGTTTTAGCTTTTTGAAAATAGGCTCAGGAATACTACTAATTATCATCATTATATACCTCCATTTACCTAGTACATAAACGATGTTTCTCTTCTTCTGAGCAGCCTTAGCTATTTTTTGGGCTGCATTTTCAGGAGATGCAGTTAGCAACTTTGGTAAATTCATGCCTGCAGTCATCTTTGTGTCCATAAAACCGGGTAGTACTGTGAGCACATGCACACCATCTTTATACAAACTATTTCTCAAGCCTGACAAGTATGCAGTAAAGCCCGCCTTAGCACTTCCGTACATATAATTACTTTGTCTTCCTCTCACCCCAGCTACCGAACTGACTCCTACTATCACCCCTTCTCTCTTTTTAGCAAAATTTTCGGCAATTATATTTAAAATAGACACAGCTCCTACATAGTTACTATTTATTATCTGCTGAGCTTCAGCCCATGATGTCTTAGCTAAATCATTATCTCCAAGATACCCAAAAAGACAGTAGACGACACTTATTGAATCAGGTAATCCTGAAAAAAAAGATCTATGGCTAGAGGTATCAGTCGCATCAAACTTCACTACCTGCACCTCCCCTTCATATCGTATTTTTAAATCACTTTGAATAACCTCAAGATTAGCGATATTCCTAGAGGCTAAAATTACTTCATCTTGCTTTGCAATATGAGTTTTAGCTAATTCATAGGCTATATCGGAAGTGCCTCCCAATATTAGAACTGTCTGCATAAAGGTATTTTAGAAATAGATAATAAATAAGAAACTCACCAGCCAGCATACAATATTGATCAGAGTGAATTTATCTTTATAAAGAATTTGAGTAGGTGAACCACTTTGGCCTTCCACTAATGTAATTTGTAAATACCTCAAAATACCGGTAATTACAAATATACTTGTAAAGTATAACCAGTCAGAAGAAAAATACTCTGGCACATCGTCCGAAAGTGTGTACATTACATATGCTACCACTATCACGGCCGAAAGCATAGAAATACCTGAATGTATAAATTGCAAATTATACTTCTTGGCATTCACTCGGCTCATTCTGCCCTCGCCCTGCTCAGTGACTATTACATCATCCAGCCTTTTGGCTAAAGCCAGAAATAAGGCCAATAAAAAGATCATGATTATGAGCCAATGACTCACCAACACATTTGCCACCACAGCTCCGGCTAGAGTTCTTAGTACGAAGCCAACAGCAATAAGTATAATATCAAGAATAGAAATGCGTTTTAAGCCTTGAGAATAACCGAAGTTAATAATCAAATAACTCATTAGAATAATGAAAAAGGATATATTCACTAAATAAGCAATGCATAACCCAAAAATAAGTAAGCCTAGCATTACCGTGAGCGCCGCCCCCTCAGCCACTTCACCAGAGGCTAATGGACGATACCTTTTTACAGGATGATTTCTATCCTCTTGAATATCATTGTAGTCATTAAATATATATATTGCACTCGCAACAGAACTAAAGGCCACAAAAGCGGTTATTAACAATGAAAAATTATATACATCAAATAAAACCCCTGCGAAAAAAGCAGGAATAAATATGAATAAATTTTTAACCCATTGACCAGCTCTTAACAACTTAATAAACACCAACATCATCTAATTTTTTAGCCCAAAAGGCACCACCTTAATATATTTATATTGTCGCTTAAATATATGGCTTTAACAAATCTTTTCTATGATTCTACAACAAAAACTTAAAGAAAGGCACATTGTCTATTTGAGAATTTTTATAATTCTTGCATTCAGCAGCTTACCATTATTGATTAACCTACCGTACCGGGTAAACATCTTCCTTACATGGGAAGGTGCCTACAGAATGTACTTAGGGCAAATTCCGTTTAAAGACTTTGGAATGCCGCTCGGTTTTGGGTTTTGGCTTATACCAGCTATCTTTTTTAAGATCTTTGGCCCTTACATGCACACCCTAATTATAGCCCAGGCTTTTTTAAATGTTTTATCGTTACTTGCTATATCATCAATATTCAAAATGCTAAAGATGAGCGAAGCTAAGGTATTTCTATCAATCTTAGTAATGTGCCTCACTTTTGTTCTTATAAATTTTTGGCCTTGGTATAATCATACGGTATTTATATTTGAAATTTTTGCTATTTTCTTTATCATAAGGTACACCACTACGAAAGACAGTTTTTGGCAATTAATAGTAGCAGCCTTTTTTACCTGCCTAAGTATATTTACTAAGCAAGATGGTGGAGGACTAGCATTAATCATTATATCTGTCATCGTGCTTTATTACTCATTCATTAATAAAAGATTAGATACACCTTTAATATTCTTTGGCGCTTTCGCCGCATGGCTATTACTATTCATAGTGCCATTTCTACAATATGATTTTTCTTACTGGTTTAACTATGGGCAATCGCCTCACTATTCTAGAATAAACATTTTCATACTATTGGGTGATATTTTCGGAGAATCAGTTTGGGAGAAATTCTTTTTATTAGCATGCTTAGCTGCTATATTTTTCAGGTTCAACAACATCAAAGAATTTATACAAAATCAAACAGAAGTCATATTCTCTCTACTTACTATTGGCTTGCTTTTTCAAGCATTAATCATACAAACAACTAGTTTCAGCCCTGTCACGGTCAACTACTATTTTACTACATTCGGCGTGGCTTATCTTTTACATAGCCTTCCTGCAAGGTATAACTTTTCTCAAGTAGGATTATTCCTGTTTTTCTGTGTTTTCATTTTCATCTGGAGATCAGAAAATTATTGGAAATATGGCTCTGGAGCAATAAAGAAAGTATTACCAAAAAGCTGGACAGAATTACCTGAAGATGCGGTAGCTAAAGGCAATTGGATGGCGGAATCTGATACAGTAAAGGTAGAACCCACTATTTGGCAACTATCTAAATATAAATCATTAAAGCATATAAAATTACCCCAAAAGACCATTGAGGGCTTAGAAGAAACCGAAAAACTAGATGCTTTCAAAAAAGGTGATATGAAAGTTCTCAATATGAGCAATCTCACCTTCCTAGCCTACGAATGGGATTATGATTTAGAATCTGGCCCTAATTATCCATTATGGTATCATAAAGATGTAGCGCTTTTTGATAGAGAAGTAGATATGCTCTGCGAAAAAGTAGCTAATAAACAATACGACCTTATTATATTCGAAGATATGCCTACAGTAGATAGCTTTTTCCCTTATGCTGTTAGAGAATGTATGATGAATAACTATAAAATAGACTTAACCTTCCCTGCTCCTACTGGCTATGGAACAGACCATGTTGAAGTTTATACTTTAAAATAGTGTTCTTGTTGTTTTTTATCAATTAATGGCTTTACATTATAGTTTCAACCAAAATTGAAACAAACTTTTGAAGCTATTAACATCCTTAAGCACTATCATACTGCTTTCTGTGCACCTAACCAGTGCACAGAATCCTCATTTCAAAACACTGGGGAAGCTTTCTAAAACATTACAAAGCTCCTCAGGCATTGAGGTTTCCAAATCAAACACTATATGGACTATTAATGACCATGGTTTGCCTGTAGTATATGGAATTGATACTACTGGCCAAATCATAAAAGCTATCCATCTAAATCATTCTGTCATTGACTGGGAGGACTTGGCACTCGATCAAAAAGGCAATCTTTTTGTAGGCGATTTTGGGAACAACCATAATAAACGAAAAAACCTTAGAATCTATAGAATAGATAATATTGACAGCGTCACTAAAAATATTGTAACCGCCAAAATCATCCGATTTAGGTTATCAGATCAAAAAGAATTCCCACCTCCTGAAAATAAAATGAGTTTTGATATTGAAGCCATGATTGCTTATCAAGACTCTTTATACCTATTCAGTAAAAGTAGAGAGAAACCGTTTAAAGGTAACGTAAAGCTTTACGTTCTACCGGCTAACAATTACGAAACAGAGGTAGAAGCTAAACTTATAGACTCCCTATCTCTAGGTGATGGTCCTATGTTCGAAAACTGGATCACGGGAGCAGCCTTAAGTAGAGACCAAAAAAAGCTGATATTGTTAAGTCATGGAAAATTCTGGCTCTTCACCTGCTTTGAAGGAAACAATTTTTTCAAAGGAAAAGTAAAAGAGGTAAATATGCAAAACTTCAGTCAGAAGGAGGCAGTAGCATTTAAAGATGCTAACACTTTGATCATTACAGACGAACTTTTTCAGGGACTTTTAGGTGGAAACTTATACGAGTATGATATCTCCAATATTTTAACCACTTTAAACTGCAAATAAATTTGAAAAGATTACTTTATTCACTATTAATTTTGGCCATAATAATAGCAGGAGCTGCTTACTTTTATGTATACCACATACTACCAAAAGAGATGGCTAAAGCATTAACCTCCGACCAAAAAACATGGGTCCCAGGTCCTCTAAATAAAGTTGCCACAGAAAAAAAAGAAGAAATTAATGCTGCCATTGACAAACTACCACAGGAGCTTCATGAGCTAGATTTAACGTTTGATCAGCTTCTTAAAATTGTAGATGAAGTAGATCCTGATCAAGTAAAAAATGTCATTGCTGAACTAAACGAAAAGAAAATTAGTAATGTAGAGCAAGCATTTGATGTAATAAAAACGAACATATCTATCAAAAGTGTGAATATAGAATTATTTAGAGATTATTTTACACACAGAATTAAGTCAAAACAAATTCAGAAAGGGTTACAATATTTGAATCAAAACGATTACTTAACAACTATTAGTGTACCTGTAGCAAAGCAAACTATAAAAAATATCTTGCTAGAGAAACAAGAAAAAATAGAAGCAGAGCTACAGAAGATTAATAGTGCGCCTAACTAAAAGATAAAATTTAAAATTCGGCTCTTAAAAGCATACGCCGTAACCAAAGTTAACGTTATGTTATCAATCAAAAACAAAACTAACCAACTCGTGTCTGTAGCATTTATTTTATTCATTTCCAGTCTCTTCTCCTGCCGATCGGATGATGGGTTACCTCGTTATCAGTTTGAAAAAGGCTCACCCGGCTGCACTAACGTACTAGCAAATAATTATAATCCAGAGGCTTCTATTAATGATGGTAGCTGTGCTCCTACTGACTGTTCCACTTGCGATTTTTTTATTTCAGGTTCCGTCTACGGCTTTGACGGTGATAAGAAAGGTGTTAAACCCGGAAACGTCATATGCTTAGATGCAGCTGTTACCTACGAAAAACCAATTAGCCTCTCTAATATTCACGGTACTGCAGCTAACCCAGTGATAATAACTAACTGCGGAGGACAGGCTATAGTAGACTTGCCGGGTAAAGACTATGCTATTTATATTGGTAAAAGTAGCCATTTCAGAGTTACAGGCACAGGCTCCAATGATCATGCTTTTGGAATAAAACTGAGTAATACTAAAACGCAGGGAATTTCAATTAGTGATCTTAGTACTAACTTTGAAGTTGACCACATGGAAATTCATGATATAGGCTTTGCCGGCATTATGGCTAAAACTGACCCTTATTGTGATCCTGCTACACAAAAAGGCAATTTTACGATGAGAGATGTCAAGTTCCATGACAATTATATTCATGAAACCGGAGGTGAAGGTATGTATATCGGCAACTCATTTTTCGCTAATGGAAAAAAAACAAGCCAATGTGGTGTTGTTTACCCACATGAAATTAAAGGATTAGAAGTAGCACGAAACAGAATTATTAATTCTGGCTGGGAATCAATACAAGTAGGTTGTGCCACGCAAGGTGCCAGCATTCATGACAATCATATAGAGCACTACGGTAGAGAAAATAAAGGATCTCAAAACAACGCGATACAAATAGGTGAAGGTACAGGCGGATTATGCTTTAATAATTATATAGCAGATGGCCCAGGTAACGGAATAATAGTGCTTGGCTTGGGAGATAATGTGGTTTTCAATAATGTGATTGTAAGTCCAGGACAAAATGGGATTTTTTGTGACGAACGTTATACTACAGGTTCAGGGTTTAGCTTCATTAACAATACAATAGTAAACCCTAAGGTGGATGGGATTAAAATTTATGCTGATAAAGTTGATATGAACCATATCATCAATAATATTATTGTAAACCCAGGGGCATTTGACCAGTATGAAAAAGACAATACTTCAAAAAAAGGTAATGACTCTTATATTCACAAATTAAGTGATAAAGTGAAAATTGATCTGAGAAATAATTATTTCACAAGAGATATAAACTCGGTGCTATTCAATGAAGGCTCTATTGATTTTGAGTTAACAGCGGACTCTCCTCTTATTGGAGTAGGAACAGATGTCTCTGAATTTGGAATAAACTTCGACTTCAAGGGTAATAAAAGACCCCAAGGTACTGGTTTTGAGCCCGGGGCCATAGAAACAGGGTATTAACCCCAGATAGGCTAAAGTTCAATTTTGATTAAAAAAGATAATCAAAATTGAACTTTACATGCCTATAAATATCTCTAACAAAAGAAATAACGGGATTTTTACTTCTTCTCAATGAATTTCTTTGCATCGTACTTGGCTCATCCTCACTATTGCCATGATGAAACAAGCTCTTATGATCTTTATAAAAAATTCCCTTTCCTTTATTCTTTAAAAACGACATCATCATTCTATATTCTGTCTGCTCAGGATTACGTCCTTCAGCGTACCTACCAAACTTCTCAAAAAATGAGGTCCTTTTTAAATGAGGATGATCACTATAGTAAAAGAACTTACCATATCCAGGGTAAAGTACCTTGAAGCTCATTGTAGCAAAACCATCCTTAAAATCTTCTAGGTATGGATATGCCCCATAAGCATAATACCTTACTACGTCTAAACTATTATCATCCTCCATATATTGAAGTGTACTAGCTAACTTCTCCGGAAATGAATCTTTAGGATAAAAATCCTCCTGCACATATAAAGTATATGGAGTCTTTATAAGATCCTGCCCTTTATTAATATTGTTTCCCAAACCCTTATTTTGAGTGGTTGTAATATATTCAAAGCCATATATATTTTTAAGGTCATTTATTCTATTCTGATGCTCTTGTTTACTATTATCATCAGACACCACAATTTGACCAAAACTAACCCCATAATCCTTGAAGCTTTTAAGTAATCTTTCTAAAGATTTACTCCTGTTATAGTGAGTAATTAATAGACCAACATTTTCAAAGTTGTATCCTGGTTTCATTCGTATATTAAAAAGTTTTTGTCAAAATTTTTGCTTAGAGGAACCTTTCCCCATCCCGCCTCAAGATTAGCCACCAGTTTATTATTGGCTATATTATCATCGGAAACTTTTCTGTTTCCAGATTCATAGTTATAGTAGTTCTCTGGGTCTTCGTCGCAGTTAATGGATTTTTCTAAAGTAGAGTTGCTGAGGTATCTGAGGAAATTTTCTATTTGTATGTTATGGTATTCTAGTCCGAAAGCCTTAGCCCTATTAATCAAATCATGATCTTCATGGCCAATAGGCAAAAACGTTTCATCATACCCTCCTAATTTAAAAAAGTTAACTCGTGACATAACAATTCTGCCTTCAGTGCCCCAAAATGGTTTCTTTTTAAAATGAAGCAACACATTTTCTCCGTGTTTGTTTATCATATAGTTAATATAATACGCAAAATCTTTTCCAGTAAAATTATCTCCATCCAAATTACATAGGATTTCTCCCTTACCTACCTTATGAGCCAGATTTTTGGCAATAGAAGCATGGAAGTTTTTGGGCTCCGTGGTATGGTAATACGATAAAATACCTTGATCAATATATTTCTGCATATTATTCTTAACCCATTCGTCCAACCCGTCTTGAGAGTTATAATTAATCAAAACAAATTCCACATTAGGGTATTTAATATTGTCTTCTATATTCTTCTTCAGCGTTTCTTTCAAATGAAAGAGTCTGTTCATACAAGTTATGCAAAAAGTTATAGAATAAAACTTTTGATCTTCATTATATATTTCTGTTGGTAATTTTTCCTTATTATATTTTCTTACAAATTTATCTCTAAAAAGCCTGAGCTTTCTTTCCGCAAAATTCATCCATTTCTTTTTGACGGAAGCCTTATCTATTGCCATACTTTTTTAATTTCTATTTTGAAGATTTACTTTTCTTTAAACCTAATTTTGATTTTAAAGCGGATTTATATTCCTCCGTCGTTAATTCATTATTCTCAGAAGTTTTCGTATCATGAGGCACTGGTTTTTTGAAGTATTCACTTAACCTCACCGCTTCTCTCAACATTCTTTTCTGAATTGAATTGAATAAACCTCCATCTTTCTCAAAATTCCGTTCTTTGGTCCAAACACGACTTCGCCCATCTCTTACCATCATAACCTTACCGTGCTTCATAAGATCCAGGCACATTCTTCCATCCTCTCCCCTTATGTTTCTAGTTACAAAACCTTCTTGCAATCCAAATTTCTTCAAGTACCCCATACTCATACCATAAGCATTCAAATAAGGTCTTTTTACATGTCTTATCTCTGTAATAACACTTTTACCCAGTTCGTAAAATGAAAACTTCCATCTTGGAACTATTTCATCACCCAAAAATGAGTGCTTACCATACACCACTACAACACCAGGCTTTTTCAAGTATTTCATCATAACATCTACCCACAAAGGAGGATAAAGGCAATCAGCATCTGCTAATAGCACGTATTCACCTTTAGCCTTCTGCTGCCCTAGCTCACGAGAAATACCACAACCCTGAATTGCTTGAAACACATTTTGTACCTCTAGCTGATCTAACATCTCCTGTGTACGATCTGTTGAATTATTATTAACAACTAAGATGTCAAATGGTGTCTGTGACTTAGAACGACTCAAAGAATCAAGACATCTTACAATGTTTACTTCTTCATTCCAAGCAGCAATGCATACCGTTACCTGTGGTTTATCACTCACAACCTTACGCAAGCGTTCTTTCAGCTGTAATAAGAATTCTTCGGAATACTTATCTACGCTGTTCACATTCAAAATTTCCTTATTTATCCAATTTGGATTATTAATTCTAAACATTGATTAGATATAGATGTTATTTCAAATATATTTAAAAATAGACTTAAGCTAAATTTATATTATTAATAAATCACTTTACGGATTAAATGTTTAAAATATATTCATTTACTTCATAAACTAACCAAAAATCTCCAAACCTAACTTAGTGAGTATTAAAACCAACCATCCTTAATTTATTATGAAATTAACTTATTATGAATCGGCAAATTTTGGCGATGCATTAAACCCAAGAATATTTAAACATTACTTACCAGATTTTTTTGATCAGAATTCAGACATTCAATTTTTGGGAATCGGTTCTATTTTAGGTTTCGGAGAAACCCAAACAGCTCCAAAAAAGGTTGTATTTAGCAGTGGTTATGCCTATGGTAGCATACCTACTTTAGATGACACCTACGACATCTTTTGTGTAAGAGGTCCAAAAACCTGCGAAGCTTTGAACATTGATAAAAGCTTAGCAGTAGTAGATGGTGCTATGCTCCTAAGAAATATGGAAGTCAATAATGAGGAGAAGAAATATAAATTCTCATTTATGCCACATTGGGAAAGTGAATTGAAGTTTGACTGGCGTAAAATAGCTGAGCAAAGTGGTATTAATTACATAAGCCCAACTGAAGATCCTGAAACTGTTCTAAAAAAAATAAAGCAATCTGAAGTAGTAATAGCTGAAGCAATGCATGCTGCCATAGTAGCTGACGCTCTTCGGGTACCCTGGATACCTGTAAGATCATATAAAGGCATTAACAACTTCAAGTGGACAGACTGGTGTTCTTCATTAGAAATGAACTATAGCCCTTTCCAAGTGGGTTCTTATTACCATAACACTGATTTTATGAGAGAAGTAATAAGAGGTAAAATGAAAGTTAAAATTCCTAACGGATTATTGTCTGGAGTTTTATCTTCTTACGAAGTTTACCAAAGTGCATTTTTGATAAACAAATTAGTTGATAAAATGGAACATATAAAAACGTTAGAACCACAATTAAGTAGATCTAACATCTTAGACTCCAAAGTAGAGCAACTACTAGAAAAATTCGAATTACTTAAGAAGAAGTATTAACTTCTTCTACATACTGTCGGAGAGACTGGGCCCTACTAGACCAAGAGTTACTTTCTGCATAGCGAATTCTTTTTTCTCTGAGATCTTCGCTATCATGAAGTATCTCTTGCGATATGGCCTTAACAAAGCCTTCAGGAGAAGCTTCAATAGATATGACATCTTCAAAACTCCGAATGTCCTCCGAAAATGGCGTAGACACTACTGGTAAACCCGCGGCTAGATATTCATTAATTTTGAGAGGATAGATACTATTTGTGAGTTTATTACATTTAAATGGAATAATGGCGCATTTTGCATAATGAAGGTAATGAGGTAATTCCTCGATAGGCTTACTCCCCGTAAACAAAACATTACCATGCTTAGTTAACCTTGCCAGCTGCTTATCATTCCAAGAAACAAACCCTACTATAACCAGTATTTTATCTTGAAAAGATTCAGCAATCTTGTTAATTATATCATCATCATTTCTTACATCTAAATGACCTGTAAAAACTATTAGATCCTTCTCGATACCTTTGTACTCAGCCGGTAAATTATAGCTGGAAGTGGATTTCCGCCTAAATAAGTCAATATTCGCTGCATTAGGCAAATATCTCATTATCCGGGCATATTTTTCGTTATTACTGGTAAGCATCTTTGAAGTTCCAAAACTGATATGAGACTTTTCAAAAGCAATTTTTTCTAGTCTTGGGCCGTGTTTACTAACATATGCAGATTGAGAGATATCATCCAAAGTATAATATGCGTTAACTTTAGGCTCCAAAGATTTGGGAAATTGAGGTGTGTAAAAAGGATTAAAAAAGTTTAAATATAAATATTCATTAATATTAAATTTCGCAAACACCTTCTTCAACCTTCTCATAAAGAGCCAGTTATTGAAACGAGCAAGCCGATCATACCATTTACCTGCCGGTAAAAAGTTAATAGGCAACATGAGAGGCATAGTTATAACAATCAGATTTTCATTTACCCAGCTACGCGTGTAGTTAATGCCAAAGAATGCCTTAATACGCCTCTTTACAATAGGACTACTAAAGTTTTTCAATGCAAACGCCCATGTAACAGGGTTATCAATTAAAAACACTCTTTGATGCTTTGAAAACTCTTTAGCCAAAGATGTAGTAGTAGATGAATAAGGAGCATCACTGCGTGTTAGGGCTAAAATAACGATATCTCTATTATCTTGTTTCTGCATTTTCTAATTAAAATATTGATTTAGCCTTGGCATATCCTACTTTATAAAAAGCCAAGCTGTAGCCAAATATCCTTTTCCACTTTACATTAAGCTTATTATGGATGTAGTATTGATTGTAGATCAATGTAAGTAAAAATGTAGTAAGAGTGGCCAAGGCAGCTCCAATCAGACCAAATTGTTTAATGAAAAAGTAGTTCAGTATTGTATTTACAATAGCATTTCCAAACACAAAATAGAAGTTATAATGAGGCTTTCCTAGAGCGCTCAAAGTAATTCCAAACTGTCGGTTAAAGGGAACAATCAGTCCATAAAGCATAGTTATTCGTAAAATTGGCACCGTTTCTTCAAACCCCTCTCCTGCTATAATTAAAACCACATAATCAGCAAAAATTACAACCAGCGATACTACAGGTAACATAATCGCAAAAATATACCCTGTTGATTTCTCATATAGATGGCGTGCTGCCCCCTCACCTTCATTTTTTATTCTTTGCACCAGTTTTGGAAAAGCAATGGAGGTTAGCGTAGTAGTAGGCACTTCAAACAAATTGCCCAAACGTATGGCTGGATTATAAAATCCTGTAGCAAGGGGCGATATCATTTTGGCCAGCATCCATGAATCTATATTTCTTAAGAAGTTAGAGCTAACGTTAGTACCAAAAGTATATTTACCATAATTCCATAATTTCGCCAACCATTCTTTCGATATATTCTTATCAAAAGAGAAGTATTGTTTCCCAAAATATACACCAAAAGCCAAAGCTACCGCTATACTTACTAACTGCACATAACTTAGGTCTACCACATCATATTTATACCCAAAAAGATATGAAAGTATAAATGAGAACATGATTAACTGCCTAAAGAAATTAGAATAGAAGCTACCTTTAAAATCAAAATTGGCCTGCTGTATGCAGTTCATGTGAGATAACGGAATGTTAATTACATAAGTAATTGCATAGATAATGAACATCTGCTTCAATTCCGGGGCTGACCAAAAATCGCTCAGCCAAAATGCGAAAACGAGGATTACCACTACCTGAAGTAAACTAATGCAGATATTGAGAAATAGTGATGCAGAAATCACTTTGGTATACTCATTCCCCGTAAGGGTAGATGAGTATTGTATTAAAGGATTACCTATGAACCCGCCTTTTATCAACTCCATGAAGGTACATATAGTCATGAACAGCGTATATGTACCAAGCTCATCTACTGTTAGAGCTCTTACTAATACGAGAAAGTTAACAAAACCAAATATCAAATTACTGGAGCGCCCGAGTAGCGTATAAGTACCAGATCTTACCCAGTAAGATTTTCTACTTGTCTTAAATAGATCTAAAAGTTTCTTCACAAAATTGCCCTTTTCACTTTATCATTTATCTGTTATAGAACCTCTTCTAATTTAAGGCCTATCAGTGACTCTAATTCTATTTTAGCTAAATTATAGGCATTTCGAGCATTAATTTCTTTTCTTTTCTGATCATTAAATGAGCGTAGAGTACTACTATAATTCTCCAAGCTTTCTTCACCATTTTTAAATCTTTGCTCGGTAAGCTGGAAACTGGCTTCAATATCTTGAGTAGCACTAGCCTCTATCTCATAAATCTCTTTATTAGTCTTGTAGTTTTCATAGCTACTTAAAACAGAAGCTCTTACCTGAATCATCTTACTTTTTATTTGATCATCAGTAATTTTATACATCTCTCTAGCCTGCTTTACTGCCAACGGCCTTGTAGCAAACATTCCTAAAGGAAAACTTACCGAAAAGTTATATCGAGGGTAAAAATTATTTCTCTCGCTATCTTTATCAAGTGTAAACTCATTTAAGTTACCAGAAATATTAATCTGCTCTAACCAAGACCATTGGGTAGATCTCATGTTATATTTAGCCGCTTGTTTATCTCTAAATAAGATTTTATTATCCGGATGATTTTGCCATGCCAACTGCACTAACCTTTCTTCAATGGTAATGTCCTGAGCATCTTCTGGCAAAACGATTCTATCATAATCAATAGTCTGTGCATTTAGCCCGAATAGGCTAATTAAAATAAGAGTTAGAGTAAAGGTCAGTGATTTCATTTATAAAAGTTTTTTTAAGCCTAACTAAAGGTTTGTAATTTATTTGATTATTAATATAATTTATATATGCTCGCCCTTATCGTCTAATTCTTTCAGTCTTAATACCATTGCTATACCAGAAAATATCAACAAGTTAATAGGTTTCTGTTCCACTGCATCCTGAAAAAATTGAGCGACTGTAATTGCGAAAAATGAAGCCATAAAAGCAGCTGTTATTGCCTTATTGCGTTCAAATTTCATATCGTAAAAAGCATTTGTTGCTAGTATCATAAAGACAAAAAACAAGGCTAACTGTACAAGCAGACCGGGTATACCTTTATCCAGAGCCGTTCTTAAATAACCATTATCTGGGTCATATGTTGTACTTAACCTTCCCGCAGTTTCATTAGCAGTACCCAGACCACCACCTATAGGGTGTGACAATACATAAGATTGGAGTTTCTTCCTTTTATACTCACGGAAATTCAGTGACGGATCATCTGAATTAAAAGTAGATCTTATTCTATTAAGTGTAGATCCATAAAAAGGGCCGAATATAAGTGCTCCGAATATGAGTATTACCGCAGCTGAAATAAGTAATGTGCGAGTTTTATCTATAGTGAGCAAAAAGTAAAAGGCTAAGCCCAAAGGCACCATAGCTGTGGCTGTTCTTGTACCTGAGTAACTCATGGTTAACAACATAGCTATTGCCATAACTACCAATATAATTCTATTGGTAGTTTTAAATGGACCAAATGCCATTACAATAGAGAATATACCGGTAAAGGCCATGGTTAATCCACATGCATTTACATCTGAAAAGAAAGACCATTTTCTTACATGTCCCCAGATATAGAATAGCTGAAATCTCCTAGGATCACTGGTTAACCATTGCCACTCTGCATCAGTAAGTCCTACATACTCCTGTCGCAAACCATATAACGCACCAAAAAAAGATAATGCCAATATGAGTACAATAAAATTCTTAATAAACTGCTTAGACTTAAAGCCTTTATAGAAGCAATAATATCCCATTACCAAAGAGAAGGTGGACCTAATTGAAGGTATAAAGCTTTCCAATGGAGAATTTACAATTAAGATAAGGTCTAAACCTAAAAAAAGTAATAGAGTCACTCCATAAGCATTGGCAAAAGGGTTGCTATCTTCTTCATGAATTTCAGAATATTTATTTTTAACAAGGATAGCAATGAAAATTATCCCGATCAAAATTTCGAAAGGCACACCCATTGGCAAGTTTAGCCGTAGGGTATCCCCTATCAAAAATAGCAAAAATCCGTAGGCACCAAATATCATTAGTGCTAATCTATAGCTTGTAAAAGCAATTACTACCACGGATAGCCCCACCACTGCACCTAATACTACCCCAAAAAGTTTCCATCCAAATAGAGGGATAAGGGATGTTATCATGGCACAGAATATTAACAGTGCGAAAAATAGCACTGGCACTCCGAATAACTTCCTCTCAGAAACTTCAAGAATTTTACTCATCAATTAAATAGTGTTGTATAAAAAATATACAGGTATGTTATCAAAGCGAAGCTGATGACAATAATTTTTAACCCTGCCTTTTTGGATGAATTATCCTGCATTACTACTGCTTTAAATCTTTAATATCCAGCTTATTGAGTACTCCTCCACTCAACTTGTCCTTAATTCCATTTAAAAATTCTAAAGATTCTCTATCAATTTGCTTAATAACTGAATCAGCAGAAAATACGGTAACTACCTTATCTGAATACTCAATAAGCTCTCGGGTATCAGAAAACTCATTAAGTGATGGACCTTCTAAAAAGATGTAATCATAATTAAGCTTCAATTGTTTAATCATGTTCTGGAAATCTCTCCCTGCAAAAATTTCGGAAGGAGAAGCCTGCTCACCTGTGTTACCTATGATATGAATCTGCCTATGAGCTGTTGGAGAAACAATACCACTCACAAACTCTTCATCTGTATCTGCTTTATTTTCAGACTTTTGGTATTTGGCATCTTTACCTTCTTCCCTATTAAAGTCAGGAGAGTTTAATAAAAACTGTCCGGCCTTAATGCGCTTCCTATCAGCCTGATCTGGCAATAATATTCGGGTAAGAGCATTATTTCTAAAGTTGGTATCTATAATAAGTATTTTCTTCTTAATAAGACTTAGAGAAAAGGCAAGAGAAAGGATAATAAAGGTCTTTCCTTCTCCCTGCTTATTGCTGGAAATAAGATAAACTGAATCATCTTTTCTTTCCATTTCATACCTCAACTTTCTCAGAAAATGCTTGAAAGTTTCTCTTTCTGGCTTTTCTACTTTATTGTTTTTAAACAGAAGAGGCAATTCAGGATCTTTTATTGGTATAAAAGGAATGGTTCCTATCAAGTTCATATTTACCAATTTCTTAAACTGAACAGGTGTTTTGAGTCTGGCATCCATAAACTCCATGATAACAATCACAAATGCACAGATAAAGAAACTAGCTACTCCGGCCATAAGTACTATAATCCATCTTTTGCTCGATTCTGGGTTTCCATTTGGCTGACCCGCAATAATAAGTTTAACAGAAGTTTCTGAAACCATAGCTTTACTTAACTCAGTGTTATATCTGCTCTGAGCTTCATTATACTCATCTTTAGCATTTTCAAGTTCACTTCTGAGCCTTTCCATACGAGCTTCATTACTTGCAAAGCCAGACATATTAGATCCTAATTGTCTTAACTTACTATTAATTTGAGCTACTTTATTTCTTTCTACTTGTAGAGCCAGCTGATACTCATCCCTTTGTTGCTCTAACTGCTCCTTAGTATAGCCAGAACCAGCCCCCTCTAATGCCTCTTGATCTGCCAGCTGCGTCATTTGAACCTGAAGTTGAAATTTCAGATCTTTTATTGAATTAGCCAATTCTGTATCAGTAGAACCTGACTGCCTATACTGCTCGTTAAGCTGATCTATCTTATTTCTTATTTCTACTATTTTACCATTAATCTCAGCTCTATTATCACCGCTATTTAGCTGGCTTAATCTTCTGTTTACATCTGCTATAGATAGTCTTAATCTAGATATTTCACTCTCAGCATTTTCCTTCATAAGCTCGTATTCAGAAACCTGAGTGATACGAGCATCACTCTGCCCTTCATAACTAAGCACACCAGTAGCGGTCTTAAAATCATTATAGGCCTTAGTAGCTTGTTGCAATGCTTGTTCCTTAGCTGCAAACTGTTTCCTGAAGAAATCAACTGACTGACCAGAGAAATTTTTATTCAAAGAGTTTTCATACCTGATGTACTCTTTACTCAAATTGTTAACTACAAACGCCGACATTATCGGGTTAGAAGATAAGTATTGAACCTTTACGTAATCAGTATCTCTTACCCTGAAAACAGATAAGTTCTCTATAAGCTGCCAGCTTAAGTAACCATAGCCAGCCAAAACTTCAATAAGCATCTGATCTTCAGCACTGTAGCTAGAGAGAAGCTCCATTTTTTCGTACTTCTCTTCTATTATTTTAATAAATTTCTCCTTGCTCTGAGGGGTGAGAAGAGCTGCAGCTTCATCATCAGGATCTAAAGTCTTAAACGGAACGTCTGACTCTTTCCAATCATGCAAAGCAAGTTTATAAGTACATAATGTTAGAATCAACTCAGAAGTCATGGTTTCAACAAGGTTACTAAACTTCACTCCTGCATCTCTTAAATTCATCCTTTCATCAGTAACCTGTATTTGTCCTTCTTGGGTAAACCCGGTAGCTAACTGAGCTGTAGACTGATACTTTAAAGGCATGTTAATTGTGAGAACAACTGCTAAGACGATTATCACTGCCGGTATTATAACCAGCCACCAGATTTTCCTGAATAATAATCTGAAAATTATAAGTATATCCATGATTGACTATTAGTCGCTTTTTTATTTAAGATGAATTATATAAAGTGTGTTTTTATTCTTATTTGTTTGACTTTGAATCTCAGAGCCATCTTTTTCAATAACTACATTATTGATATCATATCCTTTAGATATTAAAAAGTTCATAACCGCTGACTGACGCTTATTGTTAAGTAATTTTAAAGAATTATTTCTTATCACCTGCTTCGCGTCGAAAGTTAATATAAATTTTTGCTGTTCACCATAGGTTGCTATAAACTCTTCTATTTTGGCCTGATCTTCATTTTTAAGCTGAGCTTCGTTTTCGCCAAAGTCAATACTATGAACTTCATTATCAGCCTTTAACTGATTGAGAAGTCCCTGGGTTTCCTTCAACAAATTTTTCATATCAGTATATCCTTCATTGTCTTTAGAAACGATTTTAGACTCATAAATATCAGCATACCCTCCTGCTCTATTACTTGTAAAAAAAACAGTTGAATCTTCAGTAATTGAGAAATAGGCGTCAAATTTTTCGCTATTTATACTACTCCCCAAGTTTTGAGGAATAGTCCATACAGTCCAGCTATTATAGAGACGCTCAGACATAAAAATATCAGCATCGCCATAACCTTGATGGCCATTACTCGCAAAATAAATGCGTTTCTTATCATGAGAAAGGAATGGCGATATTTCATATCCGCTGGTATTAACAGTAGCTCCCAGATTAACCGGTTTAGTCCACTCGCCATCTTTTTTTAGAGACACATATAAATCTTCTTTACCATGTGTATCTGGTCCTACAAAAGAAATTAGTATCACTTCATAATCCGGAGAGACATAAAAGCCTACAAAGCCCTCTTTAGTCAGTCCCGGAATTTCTATAAACTCAGGTTTTATCCATTTGTTATTTACCAATTTGGTAAAAGATATTCCTGATTTTCTATTGTAGGAATTTAATAAGTAAAGAACAATCCCTTGATCTTTGATACCAATAACGGCATTATTATCCTTATTATTTAAATTTCCTAAATTATTTGTTGCTTCTGTCCACTCTCCACTTTCAGACTTCTGGCTCATCCAGATATCAGTACCTGCATATTTTCCTCCCACATTATCATCATCAAAAGCACGACTGAAATATAGCGTTTTCCCATCAAATGATAGCATAGGACTCATTTCTTCTGCCTCAGAATTAACATTTTCACCAAGCTTTTTAGGTTCTGAAAAATGGACAGCCTGAGCTATTAAGGAATGGCAGAAACCAAATAACATATATACGATTAAGTAAACTCTCATTCAATACACAACTTTACCAAAATTTAGAATTCTTAGAGTATTTGTTAAATAAAAATATTCCAATAGCAAATTCGTGATTCCCTTTATTAAAGTCGTTTAGGTCATGAGTAAAGTAATCGTAAGAATAATGAAAACTATATTTTTTTTCAAAGGATAATCCAAATAATAACGATGCTCTTACATCATTCTCATAGGAAAAACCTAAATATACCATTTCTTTAAATCTAAGCCTCGCAGTTCCTTGCCAGGTAAGCCCATAAAGATCACTATAAGTAAAATCAGCTGAGGGTAATAAATCAAAGTTAGGATTAAGTGGCCATGCATAGCCGATATTAGCCTTATAGCTTTTCTCTTCTTCAATATCTCCTACTTGGTCACTACCAGCATCTTCATTAACTAAATTAACCGTAGAGACACCAATATAGAAATTATCTGAATACATGGTAATTCCGAAGTCTATCAGCATATTTTGAAACTTCCCCGCTCCCACTGCCAGCAAACTTTGATACAACTGATCGTTTACCTGATCTCTTACTTCCATACCAGAGTAATCTATTTCATGAGAGCTGTATGCTATGCGAGTACCTAACGCAAGGTTCAGGTTATCAGATACGGGCAAGTGATAAGCATAATTTATATTTAAGCGTAAGTATTTGAAAGCTCCTATAGTCTGAGATAGGGCCATTCCGCCTAGGCCATGATGCCTTCTAGCGCTCTGACTTGGCGTAAAAGACTCATCACTCACTCTTAAAGCATTATTCTTAAGCACATATCCTGATTTCTCGCCTACAGAGCCATTGGCTGTAACATAATATGCATTGTTTTTATTTGCAAAGTCATTCCATGACTGCCTAAAACCTGCTTTTACATCTAAAAACGGATCGATACCCGTAAAAGCCGGATTTTGAGATGGCATATTTAGGTAATATTGAGAAAATATTCCTGTTTGCTGGGCTTTTGCCATTTTAACTGATACCATTAATATTATTAATAGTAAGGTAGATGCTCTTAACTTTCTCATCTTAAAATAGTAACAGTGCCCTGAAATTTTCTCACCCCTTTATTAAGGTCAATGGTATAAAAATACATACCTGAAGGCAGGTCTTTTCCTTGGTAGGTTCCATCCCAGGCACAGTCTGCTCCTTGACAGTGATATACCTCCCTACCGTTTCTTTCGAAAATTTTAATTTGCACAGAGCTATATTGATCTAAGTTTTCGAGGTACCAGGTATCATTAACACTATCTCCATTTCCCGGAGTAAAGGCATTTACAATACCTAGATCTTTCAAAACCGTAATACTCACTTGTCGCGAAGCTACATTACTGTCATTAAAACCATCATTCACAGTAATGGATATTGTCTTCTCTGTTATGTTAGATTCTCCAAAAAAGGAATTAGAATAACGTATATTTCTCAATAGCTCTTCGTAATTAGAGCGTGTCTCTTCACCCGTAATGGTTAATATACCACTGCTCTTATCGAAGTTTATCACCAGATTTTCATTCTTAATATCATAGCCCAGCTCATCATAAAGCGGTTCAAAACCTGTGGTTATACTTACTTTGGCAGAAACAAGATAAGCATTGTCAAAATCATTAATGATTACACCTTCTGTAATTCTTACAGCGCCGTCACCCTGTTGATAAATAATGGGGCTTTGCTCCATGTTAGTCAGTACAGGAGGAGAATTAGAACCCTCTGGCTCTTTAATTGTAAAAGCAGCATTGGCTTCTCCTAAGTAATTATCTTCTACCACCTGCGCTGCCAAAGTATATGTACCTATTTCTCTGGGTTCCCTATCTTGCCCATCATAAGTAATAAGTACGTTTAGACCTTCCGGAACAGTGGTAACATTAGCACCCTGAGGCTCTCCATTATAATCAACTATTAACCTACCAAATTTAATTTCAGCCGTAGCCTTATCTATTACCAGGTTAGCCTTACCGCTTCCGGTATAATTGCTATTACTTACTTTTGCCTCCACCTGATATGTACCTGACTCTAAAGGGGCAGCAGATTCTCCATTATACGTTACTGCTACTCCAATGCCTGCAGGGTTGGTAGTAATCGTTAATGGCTTTGGTGTACCATCATAAGTGGTTTTATAATCAGAAATATTTACCGTGGCTCTTGCTCTATTAATAGTAAAAACTCCTGTTTCTTCTCCTTTATAATTATTAGAAGTGATGCTGGCTACTACATTATAAGTTCCCGCATTTGTAGGAGCTCTTGCGGCCCCATTATAAGTTACCTGATAAGAGAGCCCTGCTGGAGATGTGCGAACGCCTACTTGCTGTGCCGATCCATTATAAGTTTTGGTTAAATTACTTAAAGAAACAGCCGCATCGGCTTTAAGAATATTCAATTTTCCTGTAAATGAGCCCTCATAATTAATGTTGTTAATAGTTACGTCTACATCATAACTCCCCGCATCAGTAGGAGCTTGTGTTGCTCCGTTATAAGTAGCTCTATAATTTAAACCCGCAGGTATGGTACTTACTGATATTTGCCGGGGCTGACCATTATAAGTTTGGTTAAGTCCATTAACTCGCGCAGTGGCTTCGGCTTTGGCCACCACTAAATTAGCCGACTCAGAACCTTGGTAATTACCATGAGTAATTCGTGCGTCTACTACATAGGTGCCTGCATTTACAGGTACAGTGCTTAAACCATTGTATTTTACTTCTACAGGTAAACCTTCAGGTATGGTAGTATAGCTTACGGGTTGTGGCCTCCCATCATACACAGGCTGCAAATTGGTAAGTTGAATAGTAGCTACGCCTTTTGATATTATAAAGGTACCCGAAGCTGACCCTGAGTAATTAGGATCATCTATCTGAGCCTGTACAGCATATTGACCTACATTTACAGGTTGATCAGTACTACCATTATAGGTTAAGTTTACATCCAGACCTTCCGGGCTTGTTATATAACCAGCGCCCTGCGGATCCCCATTGTAGGTAGCATTAAGAGAGGTTAATGCAACTGTTGCCTCAGCCTTATTTACGGTAAGCGTAAATTCCTGATTATTCCCACCCCAAACATTTCTTGCTCTAAGTACAATATCAAACTCACCAGATTCTTCTGGGATCCCGGTTAAGGCTCCAGTGCCATTTTCATTGTCAATAAGTTCAACTCCGCGCGGTAACTCTCCAGACTCTAGCTCAATAAAAATACGGAACCAGTCATTACCTCCTGTAGTTATTTCATATAAATAAGACTCTCCATAAGTAGCAGTTTCTACCGGAGTACTATTAATATATGGATTTTGAGCTTTCGCTAAAAATGGCACCCATAAGCACCATGATAGTAGAAAAACTTTATTTTTAAATAGTAAAATTTGCTTCATTATAAACCAACCATAAATAAAACAGGCAATATCAAAAGCTATAACATTACAAATGATTAAAAGTTATAGAGATTAAAATAACTTACTGATAATTTGGCAAACTCAAAAAGACACTATCTTATTTTTTTAACTCCAATATTGATGAAGTTTCTCTTAATGTGTAAATAACTGCAATTATAGAATATTATTAATGATTTATTGAATTAGTAACACTAGCCATTTTATTCTTAATACTTAGTTTGCATAAAAAATTTTGATAAATGATAACAACTCGCTTTTTTGCGTGTTCATAATGACTAAAAATATTTAATGGAAATTGCTATAGAAATTTGCTTCTGGCTAGGAATATTTATCATATTTTACTCCTACCTAGGCTACGGTATATTATTATTCGTATTGGTTAAATTAAAGAGGGCCTTCTCTTCAGCTCATAAAGAAGTAGACGCGGATTTTCTACCCAACATCACTCATGTTATAGCGGCCTATAATGAAGAAGATTTTATAAGAGAAAAGATAGCTAACTCGCTCAACCTTGATTACCCGAAAGATAAGCTAAAAGTAATTATAGTTACTGACGGCTCTTCAGATCGCACCATGGATATTATTAAAGAATATCCTGAGGTAGAACACCACCATGAAGATAAAAGAAGTGGTAAAATAGCGGCCGTAAACCGAATGATACCTTATCTAAAAACGGATATTACGGTATTTTCTGATGCCAATACACTTTTAAATCAGGATGCCTTGAGAAACCTGGGCCGACATTTCGCTAACTCAAAAGTAGGCCTGGTAGCAGGTGAAAAAAGAGTACTGTCTAAAGACAAGGATGGAGCTGCCGCCTCTGGCGAAGGCTTCTACTGGAAGTATGAATCAAAGTTAAAGAAATGGGATTCTGAATTACACTCAGTAGTTGGAGCTGCAGGTGAACTGTTCGCTATACGGACAGAATTATTCCACCCGGTGGACACAAATATCGTAATTGAGGATTTTTACATTTCCCTTTCTCTGGCTATGGAAGGTTACAAAGTAGTATATGAGCCTGATGCTTATGCTATGGAATCAGGCTCAGCTTCGGTGAAGGAAGAATTAAAAAGAAAAATAAGAATTGCTGCAGGAGGTATACAAGCTGTAGTAAAGTTAAAGGGGCTGCTTAATATTTTTAAATATGGCGTCTTAAGCTTTCAGTACATCTCTCACCGCGTTCTTCGCTGGACTTTAGCTCCACTATGTCTCATTCTAGTATTATTGGCTAATATATATCTGGCTTACCTTCAAATCCCGCTATATCAACTGATATTGGTGTGTCAAATAGCTTTTTATGCCTTTTCTATTATAGGCTGGCTTCTGCAAAACAATAATTTAAAGCTGAAAATATTCTTTATTCCTTATTATTTCAGCATGATGAACTACGCGGTCTTCAGAGGATTTTTCAGGTACATGAAAGGCTCTCAGTCTGCTGTATGGGAAAAAGCTAAAAGAGCAGCATAATAGTATTAACCAATCTCAGTCTTCAGCTTCTATGGAAGAGGCCACCTTTTCCATAGAAGCACTTTTGGAGGTCACATCTCTTTTAATAACCATCAAAAGAAAAATGGCTAAAACCACACCTATACACAAAATGAACGCCTGTTTATTCTTTTTCATAGTGTTAGTTATTTGAGAATGGAACTAAAGCTGTTATCGCCTATTAATCTTTTACATTTACAATTTTTATACCATTGTTATCATAAAGGTTCCGTTTTGAATTTATATCGGCTAAAACACTAAATAACATCCAGCCTTTTCTCAAGAGAAGCACATTTTAATTGATATACGTCTAATTTATGTAGGCAAAATAAGCAGTGACCCACCGAACTGATAGCAAATTTATAGCTCCTATAGTAGGTAAGAACACTTAAGGAAAGGGAAAATGTCCAACATATGGAAAGAGCTGCAACTCACATCAAAACATAAAGTTTTTGCAGAAGATGAAATTCCATTTCGAAGCTCAAAAGTGGTGATATTAAGATTCTAAAGAGTATTCTGCTCAATTGAATCTAATTAATGAGTAGGTTAAAACACTTCATTTATAAAAAGAGGTGCAGAAGCCTAAATACAACTGCACCACTCTTTATATTCATTTAATCAAATCCATTGAATTTCATTGACAATTAGTCCGAAATAATAGAAAGCTGCTATTTCTCTATGTAATACATCTGTGTAGGACCTTGATTGCTAACAGAGACAAAGCCCTCTTTTCCCCCAACCGTGATTTTCGACATCTGCTTCACATCATAAGGCATGAAAATACCGCTCTCTTCATAACTAAGAGGTGTAAAGCCTCCTTTGCCATCTCCCAATAAGCATAAACCAATACCAGCATCAGCTCTAGGGGTTTCCACCTCTGAAGAGAAAAGATTACCTGCCACAACTATATCCAGCTGACCATCATTATTCCAGTCCTTCACCAAAATATCATTTATTGGAGCCAATTGAGCCTCATTAGGCAAATAATGAACCTTATAGCCATCTTCGGTATTTTCCAAATAGATACTACCAAAGTTTTCTACACTATAATGCAATGAGTTTTCTAATTCTTCATCACCATAAATATCCACAACGTTTGCTTGGGAAAATGACTTGTAATCTTTGTATTTAGCTTTAATAGCTGGTATTTGCTGAGAAGAACAGCCTCTACCTCTTACAGGGTACTCGTCTCCACTATTCTGATAACTCAAAACAATATCACTTTCATTATTATCGTCAAAATCGTTAGCATAAACCTTAAATGGCTTGCCTTCTGCCGCTTGATATTTATAGTTTCTACCCAGATTACCAACTATATAATCCGTATCACCATCATTATCAAAATCTCCGCTGTCAATACTAAACCACCAGCCAGTCATATTTTGATCGAAGAATTCAGCAGTTTGATCTTCAAACTTATTTCCCTTGTTGATATACACCTTTATAGGCATCCACTCCCCTACCACTACTAAATCAGCTTTATTATCATTATTGAAGTCAGTCCAAATAGCATCTGTAACCATACCGACCTCTGCAATGCCTGGAATGACATCTTCAGTTACCACACTGAAATTAGCATCATCTTTCTTAGAGTCGTTCCTCAGTAAATAACTGGTTCCAGGGTAAGGATAATTAGCAGGAGATAATCGTCCTCCAATAAAAAGATCAAGATCTCCATCACCGTCATAATCATAAGGTCTTATACAAGATCCACTTCCAGTAATTTGAGGTAAGGTAGCTTTAGTAAATTCACCATCAATATTTACATATACTCTATCCTGATAATTTTTATCATCTCTAAATTCATAGCCTCCACTAACAATATAAAGGTCCAGATCTCCATCATTGTCAATATCTACAAATGTAGCGCCCAGGTCTTCATACATCTTATCTTCTTCCGGTTGGAAATCTATTTTCTCAAAAGAGCCATCAGGCTGCTGCAAGTAAATAGCACCGTTACTTCCTGTAGCAGTACCCACAAAATAGTCATCTAACCCATCTTTGTTAACGTCAGCAACACAAAGCGCTGGTCCAAAGTTAGACATCTTATGAGGCAGTAAAACTTGCACATCAAAATCGTTAAATGTATTCTCTTTATGCTTTGGTAAGAGGGCTTCATCCGTTTTTGTAAAAAGAGGTTTATCCAGAGCAGGTTTTTCATACACGTGATTAGCTTCATTGTAATTGAAAGTTAAACTTTGATCCACAGCTACCTGCTTTTTAAGTTCATATTTACCATTGGGCCACACCACTAACAAAGAATCTATTTTAGTATTTTCGCCTAGACCAAAATATAGTATTGGCTCTACTGATGACTGATAGCCCCTACTCAAAGTAAGTTCAGATACTTGCATCTGGGCCCCTGACCATACTGTTGCCTTAGTTCCTATACCCATTTTGTTCTGATCCGGCCCCTCGAAATTCACTTTAATATAGTGTTTACCTACATCATTAGATCTATTCTCATAAATATCTGCTACGTGATCAATGTTATTGATAATCAACTCTAAATCACCATCGTTATCCAGATCGGCATAAGTAGCTCCATTAGAAAATCCTTTTTCCTCCAGCCCCCAAGCTTCTATTTTCTTCTCAAAAGTAAGATCTCCATTGTTCTTAAAAATGTAATTAGCAATAGGCTCTGAAGGCATTTTGTGAACGTTGTCCAGTTCATTGCTCTTTGACTTCTCTGTGGTGGCCTTAAAGTATACCTGACGTTCTGCATCTAGTTTATTAAAGAAGTCATTGTTATTAATATCTCTTCGAGTACCGTTAGAGATAAAAATATCCTTCCAACCATCATTATCAAAATCAGCAAATAAAGGAGACCAACTCCAATCAGTGGAAGAGACCCCAGCTATCTTAGCAATATTGCTAAACTGAGGATTTCCCGCATCGTCTAAGCCCCGGTTTAGCTGCAAGGTATTGTACATGTACTGATGATGAAGTCCCAAGTCTACCAGTTCATAAAAGCCAGCTGTGTTCATCCCTGCCATGTTTTCTTTATTACGTCTGTGATCTTCAGGAGTCATGTCCACTTGTAGAATATCCATATACCCGTCATTATTAAAATCAGCTATATCGGTACCCATTCCATAGTAAGAGGTTTGTCTCAAAGACTGGGCAGTAACATCCTTAAAAGTTCCATCTCCATTATTGATATAGCAGAAATCAGGACTAGCAAAATCACTGGAGATATAAATGTCTTTATAACCATCGTTATTGAGATCAGTGACAGTGGCACTAAGGGATAAACTAAAAGACAGCAACCCTGCTTCCTCCGTAACATTGACAAATGTACCATCACCATTATTTCTATAAAGGTGATCAGAAGAATGCATCTGCGGGTGTTTAATCATCTGACTATAGAAAAAAGAAGGTGTTTTGAAATCCGTAATAGGATAATTTGCTACATATAAATCGAGATCTCCATCATTATCATAGTCAAAGAAAGTACTTTGGGTACTGTGTCCGGGGTCATCAATACCGTATTTCTTGGCAAGCTCTTTAAAAACAGGAATGCCATTTTCATTTACACCCTGATTTACGAAGAGCTGATTCCTACATACTTTATTTCTACCACTTATACTGATGTAGATATCCTTCAATCCATCGTTATTAATATCGCAAATAGTAGCACCGTGCATCCAGCTGCCATCCCCGGCAGTACCAGACGCTACTGTAACGTCGTCAAATTTTAAGTCCCCCTTATTCAAATACAGCTTGTTTTCCACCATGTTTCCTGTAAAATAAATATCAGGAAGACCGTCATTATTAAAATCGGCTACGGACACTCCACCTCCCATATATATATAAGGGTAGTTGAAATAATTGAAGGTATCAGTCTCTGTTAGTTGGTTGTTGAAATTTATTTGAGAATGGTCAATTGATACTTTTTTAAATAAAGTGCCCTTTAGGGAATAATTTTGATGCTCCTTTTCTGATGCTTGTTCATTACAGGAACAAATAACAATTAAAGATAAAATTGCTAAAGCAAGATGATTAGTAGAGCGCATTTTGTTAGGTTATAATAGGTTTGAAAACAAAATGACCGACTTAAAGCATAAGGTAGGAAGTTTATAATGTGCTTTAAGCCGGTCACTTTCAATATATTGTCTTAATTGTAGCCAGGGTTTTGGTCTGCGTTAGTCACTTTATCATTTGAATTAATTTCCCTTTGAGGAAGAGGAAATATTTCATTTTTCCCGGCTTCGAATCCAAATTGAGATAATACATCAGCAGCTAATCCCCAGCGCACCAAATCAGGAAATCTGGCTTGTTCTCCAGCTAATTCCACCATTCTTTCATGGACAATGGCATCAAACCTTTCTTGCTTAGTACTAACAGGATAAATAGGATTCATTTCCGTTGATCCATATTGAGGCATGCCCACACGGTCACGAACTTGATTTAAATAGCCAATAGCATCAACACCATCACCAGATAATTCATTTTCAATCTCTGCCAACATTAGAAGAACATCCGCATATCTAATCACTCTGAAATTAATACCTGAGGCCTGATCTTCATTGGCATCTTTATAATAGTTCTGATATTTTCTCCACCCTGCTCTTCTGCCGCTTGGAATATATATCTGATCATCAGGCACTGTTTCTGGTACAGCTCCTGTCATTATAGTCTGCCCCGTTGACTCCAGTACATCTCCCTCCGTATAAAAATTAGCCTCAAAACGTGGGTCATTAGTTTCATACTCATCTAATAACATGTCTGAAGGATAAACATTGAACCAATCTTTCCATCCATACTCTTGACCTCTAAAAGTTACTTCATTGAACCCAGCACCAGTTACATCAGAATTCCATTTATCAGCATCTGGCAAATCATCATTATACTGAATTTCAAAAATTGATTCGTCATTATGCTCAGTCTCTTCAAAAAAATTATCTTCATAATCATCGACCAACTTATAATTACCTACCACCTTTAATAGAGCTTCTCTAGCCTTTTCATAATTTTTTCTATACAAGTAGACTTTTCCTAGTAAAGCACTAGCGGCACCTGAAGTAGCTCTGCCTGGTTGCATCTCTGACTTACCTAAAAGATTCTCTTCGGCATATTCTAAATCTGGGATGATAATTTTAGTATAAATTTCCTCTTTAGAAGTGATAGGTCTACCTTCCCCTGAGGTAGGCACCTCCGTAACCAAAGGAACATCACCGAACCTAGTAACCAAGAGGAAGTAATAAAATGCTCTTAAAAATCGCGCTTCCCCAAGAAACTTAACACGAAGTTCATCAGAAACAAGATCCGAAATTTCAATAATTTTATCCTCATTAGTTATGACATAATTGGCCTTATTTATTCCTCGAAAACAACTTTCGTAAAATGCTCCAATTCCGCCATGAGAGGCATCGAATTTAAACTCCAGATACTGTCTCTTATCAGCCTCCAATTGAGAATTACCCTCATTTTCATGAGCCATATTATCCATGGCAAAGAACATATGGCGAGAATAAAGGCCATTAGTTTGCAAGTTCGCATAAATGGCGTTTACAGCCGCTTGAACTTGTGGCAAATTCTGCCAGTAACTTGATGCAGTTTGTTTGTTAGGGTTTTCTAGTGAGAGCTTATCTTCACAGCCCATACCTACCCCTATAAGAATAAATATTGTAAGTATTAATTTATATTTTTTCATGATGGATTCGATTAAAATGTGATTTCTATTCCCCCTATAATTGATTTGGCTACAGGGTAGTTACCAAAATCAATTCCTGTTGTAAAATTAGCTGTAGGTTGTCCGTTACCATTTGTAGCCACCGATCCGATAGCTCCGGGAGGTGTATTGGGGGCAGACGCTGAATAAGCTCCAATTTCAGGATCTAGTCCGCTATAATCTGTTATCGTAACCAAATTTTGAGCACTTACATAAATGCGGAATTTTGAAATCTTCCCATTGAAAATATTAGTTGGCAAATTATACCCTAAAGTAATATTTCTTAATCGGGCAAAAGAGCCATCTTCAACAAAACGACTGCTCACCTGAGTATTGGTACCTGCGCCTCTCACTCTAGGTATAGTGTTGGATGTGCCTTCTCCTTGCCAGCTATCTAGAACTTCCACTCCTGAATTAAACAGACGAGTCATCCCTTGTAAATCATAGATATTAGTATTATAAATATCATTTCCACTAACACCATTGATAAAAACACTTAAATCAAAATTCTTGTAAGAACCAGATAGATTAAGACCATAAGTTAACGTTGGGAATGGGTTTCCTATAAATGTTCTATCCTCATCGTTGATAACACCATCATTATTAACATCAACTATTCTAAAATCACCTGGTTGAACCCCAGACTGATCTGCATGAGCCTCTATTTCTGCTTGATTTTGGAATATCCCGTCAAACTTCCAGCCATAGAACCCAAAAGCAGGATGCCCCACTTGAGCTCTCGTAATCGCTTGCCCTTCAAAATCAGCTCCTTGAATAAAATCATTGCTACCAAGATCTAATACCTCATTTTTACTTGTTCCTAGATTAAGTGATGCCGACCATTGAAAATCTCCTGAATAGTCGTTATAACCAAGCACAACCTCTGCTCCTTTGGTTTCCATAGAACCAATGTTTTCGATAAATGTACCTTGGTGAAAACCAGAAGAGGTAGGTAATAATCTAGGCAGAAGCAACTCATCACTTTTATTAATATAATATTCAAATGTAAAAGTTAATTTATCATCCAGAATTCCTGCATCTAAACCAATGTTAGTCATGGTAGTTTGCTCCCATTTCAAATCAGGATTTGGCAGGCCTCCATAGGTTGCGCCCAGCACAGCATTACCTTCAATAGGATAATAGAAAACATCTTCAATTACATCTAAATAACGGTAGTTCCCGATATTATCATTACCAGTTCTTCCCCAGCTTCCTCTCAACTTCAAATTGCTAATTAAACTGACATCAGACATGAAGGCTTCATCGCTAATCCTCCATCCTAATGATAATGAAGGGAAAGAACCCCATCGTTCATTTTCTCCAAAGCGAGAAGATGCATCTCTTCTAAATGAGGCAGAAAATAAGTACTTACCATCATAGTTGTAATTTATCCGACCAAGCAAACCAAATCTTTTGTATTCTTCCGTGAAGGATTGCAAGGTTTGGTTGACGTTATTTATCTGATTAATTTCATTGGTTAAGAAATTCTCACTTCGTCCGTTATGATTTTTGGTAGTGGTGGTAATCCACTCGGTAAGTAAGAGCACTTCAAAATTATGCTTCTCTGCTAAAGTCTTTGAGTAATTTAAGCTGTTAGTGAAATTTGTTGTTAATAATTGGCCATCACTAACTGAAATAATTGCTCTGTTGGACGTATGAGTTCCTCCATCAGAATCATCGTCATAAGCTGGTGTGAAACTATTGTAATGAAAGGTTGAATATTCTCCCCCTAATTGTGTTTTAAATTTCAACCCTTCTATAATTTCGTATTGTGCGAAAACATTACCTAACACTGTGCTTCTTTCATTAGTAGTTTGGAATAACTTTAAAATTCTCACTGGATTCTCGGCATCTTGTCCGTCAATACTGGTATTTGGGCCTTGAAAGCCTCCTGGATTATCCACGTTGGTCACAGGAAGATAAGGAGCGCTCTTAATAGCGTGCTCAAGAATAGAACGACCTCCGTTGTTTGTTTCAGGGCTTTGCTCACTAATGGCTAATGATAGTGTCTGTCCAAATTCAAATTTACCAAGAGTGTAATTACTATTACCTCTTAAATTAAATCTCTCATAATCAGTTTCAATAAGCACACCCTCCTGATTGATATAGCCAGCAGATATTCTATAATTACTATTCTCTCCACCACCGGAAACACCAATATTATAATTTTGCATCAAACCGGCTCTGAATATCTCATCTTGCCAATCAGTGTTGTTATTCAATAGCTCAGCATATTGAGGTGCAGTAAACCTAGACGGAGGTGTATTATCATCATAAGTCATTATATTCGTAGCATAATCGATATATTGATCCGTACTCAAAAGGTCAAAACGATTTGAAGTCCATTGACTACCAACGTAGCTACCGAAAGTTACTTTAACAGCTCCTGATTTACCCTGTTTTGTAGTTACAATGACTACGCCGTTTGAACCTTTAGATCCATATACCGCGGTAGTAGATGCATCTTTCAACACCTGAATAGATTCTATATCAGAAGGGTTAATATCACCAATACCTGAAACTATAATTCCATCTACTACAAATAATGGAGTATTGTTGTTAACGGTACTAAGTCCTCTAATTCTTATAGTAGGATTTGTTCCAGGAGATCCATTATTAACTACAGTCACACCAGGTGCACGTCCCTGCAACGCCTGATCTGCGGTAGCTACCGGTACAGAGGTTATTTCCTCTGCGTCTACGGAAGCAATAGCTCCAGTTACATCAGCTCTCTTCTGGGTACCATACCCCACAACCACCACCTCACTAAGCTGCTGTGTATCATCAGCGAGTGTCACGTTAAGTGTTGTTTGAGATCCCACGGTTACCTCCTTAGCTTGGTAGCCGATAAAAGAAATTATAAGAACATCTGAAGGAGAAGCCGAAAGTGTGTAATCACCATTAATGTCGGTGACCGTACCTTTGCTAGTACCCTTCACTAATACTGAAGCCCCAGGTAATGGAGAACCTGCATCGTCGGTGATTCTCCCCTTTATCTGTGTCTGTGAGTAAGAAAATGTGGTTATAAAGATAAGGAGCATGATCAGTCCAGGCACGATCCTACCCCGTAATCGGAGTGTATATGATTGCATCATGTAGTAGGGTTTAGTTTAATTAATCGTTTTATAGTAGTTTTTGTATTCTAATTAATTTCAAGCATGAAAAAGAATATCACCACAATCGATTGCTAAACAAACAATCGATTGAAATGTACAATTAAGTGTATTTTCAACGCTGAATTTATAAACAATAAAAATATTACGCAATCGATTGTCAGGAAATTTATAAATAAAATATAAAAATATATCAATACATGGAGTTAAACCGATTTAATGAATGGCAATATCTATATCTAATCTTACGCGCTGACCATTCTCTCTTTCAGCTCCATAAGAAACCAGTTGCTTCACATTAAAATACCTCATTTTCAATGTGAAATTATCCCCTACCTGATAGCCGGCCATAAATTCAATACCTTGAAAATTAGTTAGCCGACCCGCCGGAGAGTCATAATTAGAATAATCCCATCTCACCCAGTCATTCTGTGCCATGTAATCTACAGCTGAAAATCGCCCAAGGTAGGTATAGTATAGGCCAAGCGAGTAATCACCCGCTTTAGATAAGGCTCCGTATAATAACCCCAATACTACACCTTCTTTATCTTTTTTAACTTTTGAAGTTATCGATTCAACATGATGATAATTCTGCATATTATTATAGTAATCTATTCCTATAGTAATAGCCGGGGTCTTACTTATTTTATAATTAGCTCCTAAATGTAGTATGGAATATTTCATAAGTTCACTAGGGTTGCCATCTGGCACCAGAGGTAAATTATGAAAGTAATAATAGGCTGGGAAAATTTTTAATCGATTAGATAAGCAATTACTCACCAGCTGAATTGCTTCCATGTACCCATCATCAGCAAATGATCTTCCTGATGAGCCTATTATAAAATGTCCGCCTTTCAGATCAAAAGAAGGCAGCCATGATGTCTTTTTGAAATGAGCCTGTAAAAATACACCTTCAGGATAGACATTATCACTCCAAAACAATTCATTTTGCTTTTCAAAAGGATAAGTATTCTTACCAATCCACCCAGAAAACCATTTATACTTTGCTCTAAAATATAATTTTTCAAAGCCAAGAGGTAATATTTCGAACTCCCCTCCGCCACTACCGAGAGTAATATGTGGATCTTGCTGATTGCTGTAGGTCCCGGTCCTTATTCTAGTGCCAAAAGAAGCCCATTCATTATACTGGTAACTGGCTCCAAGCCTAAGTCTATACCTTAACCGAGATCGATCATCTCGATAGGAACCATCTGACTTACGAGAATCCCAGTCCTGCTCTATTCTAAATCGAAAATCCGCTGTAAAAGATAGCTTGGAATTTTTCAAACTGTCGGTCTGTGAGTAAGATGTTTGGAGTGTAATGAACACCAGTAGGAAAATTATGGCTAATTTCATTAAATCAGTTTAGTTTATAGTGAACCCCCTTCTCCTCGTTGAAGTTAACAGTTCTGCTCACTCCTACCAACAACTTCACAATAATAATTGATGTTAGATAAGTTATAATTCTTACCTCTTGTTAATAATTCCTTATATTTATTAAAAACTCTACTGCTATGAAACTTCTCCTCCTACTAATCGCATTTATGGGGCTCACAGAGCTATTTGCGCAACCTTCTCTGGAGCTTAATGATCAAAATTATTTTGACATGCCGGGCCTCAACGTCACTGTTTTTAGTGATATATACCCTGATGGCCACCAGACAGGAGTGACTATCATACAGCACGGAATTAGGGTTGCCGCTAATGGAGATGTGCGACTAGAGATCTCTCCGGGGCAATGGTCTCCTATGCCCAAGGGCGGTAAGCTTAATGTTGACAGAGAAAATCAGATTTTATCACAAAAATTATGGTACCCAGACTCCTCTAAAAACGGAACTGGCTTCAATCCTATAAATTATCCAGATCTACATTTTGAATATGATGTAGAAGTAGAGCCGTTAAAAAATAGTTCTTTCAGGGTTTCAGTAAATCTGAAAGAGCCTATTCCTGCTGATTGGGCAGGAAAAATGGGGTTCAACCTGGAGTTATTTCCTGGTGACCTGTTTGGTAAAAGCTTTATTATGGATGATCAATACGGTATATTTCCCGTCCAACCCTATGGGCCTATTAAAAAGATAAATAATGAAAACTTAAACTTACCTCTTGCCACGGGTCATGAACTTACTATAGCTCCCGAAACTGACAAGCAAAGAATGGTGATCTCATCAGATCAAGAGATTGAATTATGGGATGGTCGCTCTAATCATAACAATGGTTGGTATATAGTAAGAACTGAAATACCCGCTAATAAAACAACAAAAGCCATTGAATGGGTAATAACCCCTCATGTTATTCCTAATTGGCAATATACACCTGTTATTCAAGTCTCTCAGGTCGGGTACACTCCTAATCAGGAAAAAATTGCGGTGATAGAAATGGATGTTGATGACCTTCAAACTTCTCCTATAAAACTGCTGAAACTAGGCAGAAATGGGCAGCAAGAAGTAAAATCAGTCTTACCACAGAAGTGGGGTGAATTTTTAAGGTATCAATATAAAACCTTTGATTTTACCGATGTAAAAACACCAGGCATGTACGTTCTTGAATATAGAGGCAAACAATCTCATGCTTTTAAAATTGGTGAGGATGTTTATGATCGCCAGGTTTGGCAACCCACTTTAGAATACTTCCTACCTGTGCAGATGTGCCACATGAGAGTAAATGAAAAGTACCGGGTATGGCATGGTCGCTGTCACCTTGATGATGCCCTCATGGCTCCGATAGACTCAAATCACTTTGATGGATATGTGCAAGGGCCTTCTACCCTAACCAAATTTAAACCGCTAGAGCATGTACCACAGCTTAACCACGGTGGCTGGCATGATGCTGGTGATTATGATCTAAGAGTAGAGTCTCAAATAGGCACAGTGTGGATGCTGGCTCTAATGATAGAGGAATTTGGGCTGGACTATGATGCTACACTGATAGATGAAGAGAGGCAATTGGTTGAAATACACGTTCCTGATGGAGAATCTGATGCTTTGCAGCAAATAAAGCATGGGCTGGCCAGTATTTTGGGAGGCTACCGCTCTATAGGCCGGCTATACCGAGGAATCATATGCTCTGATCTCAGGCAGTATGTAATGCTTGGAGATGCCGCCAATATGACGGACAACACAGTGTACAATCAACAAGGACAACCAGATGATCGATTAGTGTTTACGGAAGAGAACCCAGACAGAGAGCTCTATGTAGCCGCAGGACTAGCCGCTGCAGTGAGGGTTTTAATAAAATCAGATAAGCAGCTCGCAGATGAATGTCTAAAAACAGCATTAAGCCTATATTCCCTAGCGAAAGAAAAAGCCAAAGGAGTTAATGCTCGTGTATTAGCCCTCTCAGAAATAATACTCACCACAGGGGATCAAAACTTTAAAGATGAACTTATAAAAATGGCTCCTGATGTCGCTTCTAATATGAAAGGTTGCGGTTGGGCCATTGGTCATGTTATCCATGCTATTGACAATAAAAAGTTTAAAAACACAATGGCTAAGGCCGTCTCAGATTTTCAACAGGAATTGAAAAAGCAAAAGACAGAAACACCTTTTGGAGTGCCTTACAAACCCAATATTTGGGGAGCAGGTTGGGGCTTACAAAGATTTGGTGTAGAACAGTACTTTTTCCACACAGGATGGCCCGAATTAGCTCCTGCTGATCTTACCATCAATGCATTGAACTTTGTACTGGGAGTGCATCCGGGAGAAAACACCTCTTCATTTGCCTCTGGGGTTGGCTCGAAATCAGTAACTGTAGCTTATGGTGTAAACCGTGCCGAGTGGAGTTATATCCCTGGCGGGGTAGCTTCCGGAACCGCTCTCATCCGCCCGGACTTGCCAGAACTAAAAGTGTGGCCCTTCTTTTGGCAACAGACAGAATATGTAATGGGTGGTGGAGCTACTAACTATATGTTTTTGGTATTGGCTGCCAACCATCTCTTGAAAAAATAAAATGCCTTTTAATCCTAAAAAAATAATTTCTTTTTTAGCGCCACAAAATTTACACTAGTTACCGAACATCATAATGAGTACATTTGCAGACTATATTTAAATAACATTGTTTTGACCACTTTCAAAGAACTAGGTGTAAACCCTAAGCTCGTTAAAGGCCTTGAAGAGTTAAGGATAATAACGCCATCACAAATACAAAATGAAGTAATTCCGGTGCTTCTTTCCGGAGACACTGATCTGGTAGGGCAAGCTCAAACAGGAACAGGTAAAACTGCTGCCTTTGGCCTTCCTCTACTACAAAAAATCAACCCTTCTAAAAAGGTAGTACAAGCTCTTATATTGTGCCCCACCAGAGAATTAGGCCAGCAAGTAGCTAAGCAGCTATTTAAATTCACCAAATACACCGATAAGATTTTTACAGAGGCTGTATATGGTGGAGCTCAGATAGATAAGCAAATAGCAGCTCTGAAACGACCAACTCACATTATTGTAGCTACACCAGGCCGATTAATTGACTTGGTTAACAAAAAGGCTGTTGATCTTTCGCATGTAAAAACAATAGTGCTAGATGAAGCCGATGAAATGCTCAGCATGGGTTTCAAAAAAGAGCTAGATCAGATTCTTGGCTTTCTGAGTGATGTAAAAAACAAATGGTTATTTTCTGCTACCATGCCTCATGGTATCAAGCAGATTGTGAACCAGCATATGGCCGCCGACGCTCATCGTATTGAGATTAATAAAAAAGAGGTGGTGAATAAGAACATAGCACACCAGTTTGTAATAACTCAAGAGGCGGACAAGCTACAGGTGATGCTGGAATTTCTTAAAACCCAGAAAGGGAATAGAGGAGTAATATTCTGTAAAACAAAAAAGGCCACTAAAACGGTAGCTAAGCAACTGATAGCTAAAAATGTGGCTGCAGATGCCATTCATGGAGACCTCTTGCAAAAAGAAAGAGACAAAGTAATGAGAGCCTTCAAAAATGAGAGCCTTCAACTACTTATTGCTACTGACCTAGCTGCCAGAGGTATTGACATTCCAGATCTTTCATTTGTTATTCATTATGAACTGCCTGACAAAGAAGAGTATTATACCCATCGAAGTGGTAGAACTGCCAGAGCAGGAAACAAAGGAATTTCATTAGCTATTGTAACTACACCTGAAATAAAACAATTGAGGTATCTTGAAAAAGCACTACATCTGAGTTTTATACAAATCAGATAACCTCGAAAACAAAGAGGGCCGCCTTATTGAATATGGAAGCCCTCTTTGTCTATTTATAGTACTTTACTCTGTAAAGAACCAGTGCCTTTAAGAAGATATTACAATCTTACTCCTTAGCATATTAAGTAAATTATACAATCCAAAATAAGTACGGTTAACATAGAGTCCATGCTTATTTCCTCTGGCTGTTTTAGAGTGTCTTATTTCTTTCATTCTTGACATCCTATCTCCCACCTCAAATATCTGAGAGAAGTATTCATCATCTCCAAAATCAAATTCTTTAGACCTAAAAGGCTTCCCTAAAAGATCTATTAGCTCTACAAATATCTTCATGAAAAAAGATCTCTGCTCAGGGGTATCTGTCTTAGCTAAAAATCCCAAATCAAGGAATAGTTTTTCCAAATCAAAATCTCCGTTAAGCACATCACTACGCATCAATTGGAAATACTTTTCATAGAAGTCTTCAGGAATTACTTTCACGCAGCCAAAATCTATAATTCCTACTTGATTAGTAGTAGTAATAATGAAATTACCAGGATGCGGATCTGCATGAACTTGCTTGAGCTGGTGGATCTGAAAATCATAAAAATTCCATAAAGCTTGACCTACTTTGTCTCTTAACTCCTGAGAAGGCCCATGACTTATCCAATCTTTTAAATGGTGCCCATCTAGCCAATCCATCACCAATATTCTTTCACTGGAATACTCAGGGTAATAGTTTGGAAACACCACATTTTCTAAATGTGAAGACTGTTTAGTAATCTCCTGCGAACGCTCCAACTCTAAGCCGTAATCAGTCTCCTCTATTAGTTTAGACTCTACCTCCTCAATATACTGTTCCAGCTCTGCTCGCCCCAGGTTAAACATTCGGGCTGCTATGGGCCTTACCATCTTCAAATCAGAGCTAATAGAATCCGCAACACCAGGGTATTGCACTTTAACCGCTAGCTTTTTTCCTTTTAAAGTAGCCCTGTGCACCTGTCCTATAGAGGCTGCATTAACCGCAGAACGGGTAAAGGAATCGAAAATCTTTTCTGGTGATTCGCCTAAGTATTGTTTAAATGTTTTTACCACCAATGGGTACGATAATGGAGGTGCACTATACTGAGACATGGAAAACTTATCTTGGTATGCCGTTGGAAGCATATTTTTATCCATACTCAGCATTTGAGCCACCTTCAGTGCGCTACCTTTCAATTCACTCAAAGACTCGTAGATATCAGTGGCATTCTCCTGATGCAACTCATCGTTATTTAAGTCCTTATCAAAAAGCTTCTTGCTGTAGTGCTTTATATAATTACCACCTACCTTCGCCCCTGTTTTTATAAACTTACTGGCTCGCTGCACCTTTGAGGTAGGAATGTTTATTTGTTCTTTCATTCAAATGATTATCGTGACTGATACATAAACTTGGCAAAATCCACTATCATATCAAGTGGACCTCTACCCATGAGTTCAAAAGAAAGATTTACTGACTTTTCTATAGCTGCATCTGTATTGGCAAAATTGGCACTTTCATCTTTACTCCAATACCTAAGTACAAACAACAACTGTAGCCAAAGCCCATCTTTATACCGTTCTGAAATCAATGGTCTCTTTACAATCTCTTCGCTATCTATCCCCTCTTGAACCAATTGCTGTATAAATTGTAAATATGCTGTCTTAAACCCTTTAATAAATGCCGGAGCAAGCTCGCGAGATTTCTTTATAGATTTGAGCGTATGCACCACAAAGCTTCTATCCTGCTTAAGAACTTCTATTAATGTATAATAAAAAGCTAGTAACTTCTCTCTTACCGTGTATTCAGGGTAAACTGAGTCCTGCTGCAAGGTGGCCAGTGTATCCTCTATATATTTCTGCCAAATAGAATTTTCTATGGAAGCAAAAGATCCGTAATACAGATAAAATTCGCTTTCTTGCATTTTCAAGTCCATCATAAACTTAAAAACCGAAGGAGGCATTTCTCCATTAAGCAAAACATGTTTCTTATAGGCTTCTTGAATTTTACCTGCAGTATCAGCTTTTGGGGCTGCTTTCTTAGTCTTTTTTGCTTTTGTTTCCATATCTTAAATAAACGCTTTATATGTTGATTAAGTTTTGCCTTTGTAAAAACAAAATTACAAAGACAGACGTTCAGCTTCACAACAACTAAATCACCTAAAACCTATGAAAAAAACATCAAAAAACCGCAGAAATTTTATTATTCAGAGTTCTATGGCTGCCGGAGCACTGTCTCTCGGGTCTTCTTTTATTCTCGCTTGCAATGGAAAGAACAAACCATCTGAAAGTAATGAAGGTAAAGCTCCTGCCGCTAAAAAAGACAGCCTGGGTATAGCGCTAGTTGGCCTGGGCAACTATGCCACTTACCAACTGGCTCCCGCATTGCAAAAAACAGAAAATTGCCATCTGGCAGGTATTGTAACTGGCACCCCTAGTAAGGAACAAGTATGGATGAGTAAGTATGACATACCAAAAGAAAATGTCTATAACTATGAAAACTATGATGAGATAGCCAATAATGATGATATTGACATTATATACGTAGTACTCCCTAACTTTATGCATGCCGAATATACCATAAGAGCTGCCAAAGCTGGGAAACACGTCATTTGTGAAAAACCTATGGCCATTTCTGTAGAAGAGTGTGAACAAATGATTGCAGCGTGCAAAGAAAATAATGTGCATCTTTCTATAGGGTACAGGCTACATTTTGATCCTTATAACTTAAAAGTTAGCGAACTGGGACAAAATGAGGTCTATGGAAAAGTTAAAAAGATAACTGGAGCTCATAGCTTTAAGCTAAACGATCCTCATGCGTGGAGGGCCAAGCAAGATCTTGCCGGAGGTGGGCCTCTGATGGATATTGGTATTTATGTATTACAAGGGGCAATTTATACCATGGGTGAAAATCCGATTGAAGTATCTGCCAAATATGGTGAGGTCACCCGGCCAGATATTTTCAAAGATGTAGAGCAGTCTATTGACTTTACTTTAAAATTTCCTGGCGGAGCCACTGCTGAAGCCACTACCAGCTACTATGATACGGCTAACTTCCTTCGCGGGGAAGCAGAAAAAGGCTGGTGGGAATTAAAACCTGCCTATGCGTATTCTGGCATAGAAGGAGAAACCAGTGAAGAAAAACTCACTTACCCTCCTGTTAACCAACAGACATTACAAATGGATGACTTTGCCAAGTGTGTAATGAACAATAAAAAATCAAAAGTACCTGGAGAGATGGGGTTAAGAGATATGAAGATAATCACATCTATCTATGAATCAGCAGATAAGAAAGAAACCGTAAAAATAAATTGGTAATTGTTTAAACGGTTTTATGGAATATGGTGTCCTATTACATTATACTATTAAACAACGAATAATAACTTATGAAAAGAACAACATTAATCTCATTTATGCTACTTATAGGACTATCTGCTTTTGCACAGCAAATGGTAAACAATAACGGTATGCTTGTAAAAAAAATAGAAGTAAGAGGAAATGCTAAAATGGAGATCATTCCTGATGAAATTTATGTAAGAATTGACCTAAAAGAATATAAGGATGGGTCTAAAAAAGTGGAAATGAACAAACTAGAAGCAGAGCTGGTGAAAGCTGTGAAAAACATAGGCTTATCTCAGGAAAACCTGCAAGTAGAAAATATCTATGGTTATAACTGGGACCCTAGAAAAAAGCGCAGTGATGATTTTATGGCCACTAAAAGCTTTAGACTAAAGGTTAGTAACGTAAAAATGATGAATGACCTGATAGACAAATTAGATCCTGAGGGTATACACAGCATGGGTATTGATGAGGTATCTCACTCAAAAATTGAGGAATACCGAAAGGACCTTAAATTAAAAGCATTAAAAGAGGCTAAACAAAAAGCTGAATATTTATTAGCTGGAATAGATGAAGAAATAGGTTCTGCCCTTGAGATAGAAGAAATTGATTATAACGCACCAACTCCTATTATGGGAAGATCTATGGCAATGATGAAATCTGAATCTGCTGAAATGGACTATCAAAGCAATCTTGATTTCAAAAACATCACTATTAATTCCGAAATAAGAGCGGTATTTGAAATAAAATAGGATTATTTAATAAACTATCTGTTCAAAAACTTGATTTTGTCAGTTTTTTTTGTTATCTATTAAGCAGTGTGCAACAAAAAAACAGACTTTATGCTAAAACAAAACAGAGAAAAAACAGGATATCAGGAAAAATTAGAAATGGCAGTTGAAAAAGTAGAAAATCTGGGCTTTGAAAATATCAGAGCAGATTTACCAGAATTTGATACGCCAGCAAAACTTGTTAATCAAAACAACAACGACGTATTTATTCCTGATATCACTGCGAAAAGTAAATCTGGGAAAAAAGCATACTTTGAACTGTCAAACAAAGTGAAAGACACACAGAAACTAGTGAATAAGTGGAAATTATTATCCACTATGGCCACAATTAAAGACGGTGCCTTTCAAATATTCGTGCCGCATGGAGCTATGAAGTTTACCAAGGATTTGGTGACTAAATACAGCATTTCGGCAGAACTTATAAAAATATAAGTCCACTTAATTATTAATGCATAAAAAGAGGCTGATGCTATCAGCCTCTTTTTTTATTTTCCTCACACCCATTTGGCACAAATCTCCCCCAACTGTAGAATCCTTTCCCTAGGATAACTCCTTAAATCGGCCTTTAAAGAGACTTAGAACATTAGGTACAAGACTTGCCATGGCATCCATGTGTATACATTACACTTTTAAAAATGAACTAAGAAAACCTGAAATATTATGAATACCGAATTATTAAAAAAATTATCTGAATGTGCTATCGCTTGTGATAACTGTGCTGACGCTTGCCTGGGAGAAGAAAATGTTAAAGCCATGATTAAATGCATCAGAACTGACAGAGACTGTGCAGCTATCTGCTCTCTTACTGCGGCTTATATTTCGGGCAATTCTGAATACACAGAAGCCGCTTTACAGCTCTGTAAAGAAGTATGCACTGACTGTGCTAAAGAATGTGCTAAGCATGACCACGACCACTGCCAAATATGCGCCTCTGCCTGCAGAGCTTGTGCTGAATTATGTGAGGAGCATTTGAATGCCGTGGCTGCCTAAAAAAGCTAAGTTATGAGTAATTCATCCAAAGGAGGCAATCTAGGATTTGCCTCTGTCTGGTCTCTTACTGTAGGAGGAATGGTGGGTGGTGGTATATACACTGCCTTAGGAGTAGTAGTAGCAGTAGCTATGCAGTGGTCTTGGCTAAGTTTTGCAATAGCTGGAGTAATAGCAATAACCTCTGCTTACAGCTATGTAAAATTGGCTAATAAGTTTGAAGAAAGCGGTGGCGCTTTTGAGTATTTACGTGACATTAACCTTAATGGCGTTGCAGGAAGCCTCTCTTGGCTTTTGGTTATAGGCTATGTTTTAACTATAGCTCTTTATGCATTTGCCTTCGGTCATTACGTTACTTTTGCTTTTAATGCTGGCCCATGGCTTACTCGTGTATTAGCTATTGGCATAGTTGCTTTAATGATTTTCCTTAACCTTATGGGGGCTGGCAAGTTAGCCATTGTAGAAATCATTATCGTTTGGGCTAATCTCATTGCCCTTCTTATTCTTGCCATATATGGCCTTACTCAGTGGGATTCTTTACAATTAATGGCAGGCGCAGAACCCAAAAGTGCGTGGAGTGCTCCCATTGGAGCAGCAGCTATTTTTGTTTCTTACGAGGGCTTTCAACTACTTACTTATGAGTATGATGAGATCAAAGATCCCAAGAAAAAGCTATTCCCAGCAGTAATATCAGGAGTAGCTTTTGTTATATTGATTTACATTATTGTGGCACTAGGTGCTGTAATACTAGCCGGAGCTCTTACCACTATAGATGAAAAACAAGTGGCTCTGGCAGTAGCAGCAAAAGAAGGATTGGGAAAACCTGGTTTTATAATGATAATAATAGCTGCAGGTCTCGCTACATCGGCTGCTATTAACTCTACTCTATTTTCAACTGCTAAGTTAACTGCCAGAGTAGCTGAAGATGGAGAGATGCCTTCTTTCTTTGACCATAAAAACAGTAATGACGTGCCTGATCGCTCAGTAATAGTTATCGGAATACTGGCTGCTCTACTGGCCATTTTAGGTTCACTATCTACTTTGGTAGAAGCTGCGTCATTAATTTTCCTATTTACTTTCCTCTCAGTCAACTATATCGCAGTAAAAAAGCTTAACAAAAACAGATGGATTCCCATAACAGGGATGATCGTAGGAGGAATTGTGCTGATTATACTTACCGCCCGGCTAGCCATTATTAACCCTTTAAGCCTTGCCCTACTAGCTGGCTTGGGAGCCATTATCATATTCGGAAGACCAGCCATATTAGCTAAAATCAATAATTCGAAAAATAATGAGAAGAAATAACCTTATTATCCTACTTATAGCCCTAGTTACTTCTTTTCCGTTTATGAATGCTCAAGCCCAAGATCACTATGCTCATTTCAGGCTTGTAAATTTCCTGGAAGCTCCCACAGCTGAACTTTCCGTAACTAACCTGGAAAACGGACAACAGAAAGTCATTAAAATGGACTATGGTGAGTCAATAAATTACATTAAACTCACCCCTCAACATTATAGATTTTCTCTCATCATAAAAAACAAGAAAGTACTTGAAAAAGAATTTGTTATGGGAGCAAAAGGCTTTTACACGCTGGTGATTGCAGGTATGCTTTCTGACAAAATAGAGACGAATCAGCAGACCACATTATTTAAATTGAAGAAATTATTAGGTGGAGAAACTAAGGATGACAATAACTTTTTGCCCCAATGGTATATGTTAAGAGATAACTATGATGGAAGCACTAGTGCTGCATACGTACGTTTTGTCAATATTAACCCATCTTCCACTTTATTAAGTTTGAAGAAAGAGGAATCTAAATTGTTTGAAGAAATACCTTACCCACATGTTACAGATATAAAAAAAATAAAGGAAGGAAATCACACCTACCGAGTCTCAAAAGGGGATATTACGGTATCAGAATTTAAATTAACTACCACCGCAGGTCATATATACACCTTAGTCACAGGAGCAAACCTGAATAATGCCAAACAGTTGGAAACGATAATTCTTGAAAATAAAGCTAAATATCTGCTTACACCTTGACAGTAAGTACTTAAAATATAAATAAACCATAACCATTTTGCTGTTTTAGCAATTTATATAGTAGGGTTTATGCATTGACAACTCATGATTTTCACTTCTTTAATAGTCAATAAAGATTAAGATATGTCAGAATTTTTAGATAAATGGGGAGAATCAGCTTATACTACACTAGGATTTTTCTGGTCTGCACTATGGGCTTTCGCTCTGGGCTACATAGTTAGTAGTATGATACAGGTTTTCGTTACTCAAGATCGTATGAAAAAATCTATGGGTGGCGCCAGTGCAAAAGAAGTAGGTTTAGCCACTTTCTTTGGGTTCATATCCAGCTCATGCAGCTTTGCCGCTCTTGCTACTACTAAATCATTATTTAAAAAAGGTGCTGGCTTTATACCTTCTATTGCTTTTTTACTGGCATCGACTAACCTGGTTATAGAATTAGGAATAGTGATAGGCATATTCCTGACCTGGCAGTTTGTAGCAGGTGAATATTTAGGAGGTCTTTTATTAATACTTGTCTCCTGGGTTTTCATAAAAATCACTAAACCCCAAAAACTGATCAAAAAGGTAAGAGATAAGTTCAATAATGAAGAGAAAGATCACACCATGGACTCCTCTGATTGGCGTAAAGAGATAAAAAGCTTTAAAGGCTGGCATAAAGTAGGTATGCAGTATGTTATGGAATGGAAGATGGTATGGAAAGACGTCACCATAGGTTTCACCATAGCAGGCATAATAGCTGCGTTTGTTCCCAAAAGCTTTTTTCAAACACTATTTATAGGCACCGGAGGTAGCGGGCAAGACAACCTTTCATTTCTGCAAGTGCTAGAGCATGTACTGGTAGGCCCGGTAGCTGCATTCACCACTTTTATTGGCTCTATGGGCAATATACCTCTGGCCTCTCTCCTATACTCAAATGGTGTTAGCTTTGCGGGAGTAATGGCTTTTATCTTCAGTGACCTGGTGGTATTCCCTGTATTAAGAATTAACGCCAAATATTACGGTTGGAAAATGGCCCTTTATATATTGCTAACTCTTTTTATTGCTCTTGTAGGCACTTCCTTGTTATTACATTATGGCTTTACTTTTTTTGACATACTACCAGAAACACAGAAAAGTGGAGGCATGCAAGATCAGGAGCACTTTAAGATTAATTATACATTTTTTCTAAACCTTGCCTTTGTAGCGATTTCAGGTATACTGTTATGGTTTAAAAGCAAAAAGCCTAAAAACCAAGATCATCATCACGGACATGCCATGGCTGACAAGGGAAAACTAGAAGGTATTTTGAAAGTATTAGCCATCATAGCCTACATATGGCTCCTTGGAGGAATAATAATTAGATACGCTTTCCTGCCATAGAAGAACTAAAAGCCTGACATGAAATGTCATAAAATAACACAGCCGATGTATGTGAAATAACCTCTATCTGAATAAGTTCATACTTATCATTAAAACAAGCTTCAACTAAAAAATCACCTAACTCATAGAGCTGCAAACATTTCTCAAAACGATGACATTCTTTTTGAAAAACGCCTCCATGTTGAATTGCAGCATGCCTCTTCCTTAAAGAAAGGCCATCAAAGATCTCTCTGGTAACCATAATATCAATATAGTAATTAATCATATTGATATCAATATTCTTATATTATAATCTTATTAACATTTCTTTACCTGGAAAATAATTTATTAATTTTCCTCCTCATATATTTAGCTAAATTCGGTGTATTTTTGATAGTCCATGAGATACCCTCTATTTTTTTTAATACTATACTGCCTATCCATTGAGGTTTATAGTCAAAATGAACCCAAAAAACGGTTAATAATGGTACCTACTTTTAGTACCGGTGCCGGCTGGTGGGTTTTCGATAAAAGTGATATCAATCAATGGGATCGGTCTCACTATATTGCCAATTTTGATTTAGGATTCAATGCTCTTTATAGCATCAACGCTTATTGGAACGTGGGAGCTGGCATCAACTATAGCAGGTTAAATGAACATGAGCTAATAGCTTACAATGATAATGCTGTAAAAAACCAATATGCTGTTACGGGCAAAAATATTACGTTCAGGTCGGCTTTTATCACCACTGAGTTTTTTCTCATACAAAGCCCTAACTATAAACTAGGTCCATCGCTATCTTATGGCTGGTTTAATACTTCTGCCAACTACATTGGGCATGAAAATGATGACAAGAAAAGTTACTTTAAAATAGGTGCCTCTAATCAATTTGGGTTAGGAAAAAACAAGTCTTTACACCTACAGCTTCAATACGTGGCTATGACCATAAAGCCAGAAGATGAATCCTCTAAACATATAATCAGAAACCTTTCACTGCTATTAGGCCTGCGATTCCATGTTTTATAATCTTAATAAGTCCTTATTTCTATTGTTAAGCTTAAGCCTGGCGACCTGTATAGCATATGGTCAGGAGAATGACAAAAAGGAGATAGATGTCAATTTCTTATTTAACTACTACACCCAAGATGGTGATCATGCTGCCGTAACTGGAGGAAAAGGCACTCAAGACCTACAAGATAGAGCCACAGAAATAAACATTAATATACCGCTGGATTCTGTTAGTGCTATTTTCTTTTATTCTCACCTCAATGTATATACTTCCGCCTCCACTGACAACATTGATAGTAGGGTTTCATCAGCCTCCAGAGAAGATGTTCGAGCCTCTATGGAAATCGGATATAATAAAGAGTACAATGTAAATCATCAGTACTCAGTGAGTGCAGGAGGATCTACGGAAACAGATTACCTATCTACCTTTATTAAAGGAGGCTGGTCAGTATCATCTATGGATCATAACCGCGAAGTGGGCATTAATGCAAGTGCTTACTTCGATACTTGGTTGCCCATTTTCCCAGAAGAAATCAGAGGTACCAACAACGCCGTGATTACTACTAATAAGAGAAATTCGTATTCCCTATCTACGGCCTACTCTCAAGTGATTAATAAGAAATTGCAAGCTTCTCTCCTTTTCGATCTGGTTTATCAAAAAGGTTTATTATCTACTCCTTTTCACCGTGTTTACTTTGCTGAGGAAGATCTTCCTAAAATAGAAAAACTGCCAGACAGTCGTTGGAAATATCCACTAGGTCTGAGACTCAACTATTATATTAATGATTACCTTATCGGCAGATTTTTCTACCGCTATTATTCCGATGATTTTGGTATTGAGGCCCATACGGCTGATATAGAAATACCTATTTCCATAACTCAATTTTTCACCATTAGCCCCTTTTATAGATTCCATAGCCAGACTAAGGCAAATTTCTTTGCTGCCTATCAGCAACATTCGTCAGAGCAAGCGTATTACACTTCTGACTATGATCTTTCTGGTTTCAGTAGTCATAAAGTTGGCCTTGGTATTTACTATTCACCACTCTATGGAATTGGACGAATGAAACTCAGCAAAAATAAGTTATCCATATTGAAAGGAATGGAAATAAGAGCGGCCAATTATAAACGCAGTGACGGAATGGAAGCTTTTCTGATAAGCCTAAACTGCGATATTAGAATATTAGCCAATAAGCGTCAATAAACATCTCTCAATCAGTTATTTAATATCTTCAAAAAATCCATATTTATAAACATATTGATCAACATTTTTTACTTCTGGTTTGTTACAAATCTGTGAGTTTAGTAACAAAAAAGGAGGAAACATGAAGAAATGGAATATATTAGGCATAGGATTAATCTCATTATGGCTTACAGGTTGCACAGCAGTATCTACCACCGTCAATACGGATTATGATAGAGATGCTGACTTCAGTAGTTATCACACCTTTTATTGGTCGGATAACTTTCAAAACGAAAACGGAGACAAGAACAGTGAGCCTTTGTTCTATAATACACTGATAAAGAAAAGGCTAAAAAAATCCATAGAAGAAGAAATGATGGGTAGAGGCTATACCCTTTCCCGCGAGAATCCAGATTTACTAATTAACCCTCAGGTAATAGTAGAACAAAAGATCACTAGTAAAAACTACAACCCTTACCCATATTACGGCTATTACTCTTGGGGAAACAATGTCGAAACTTCTAATACCAAACAAGGAAGTATAGTGATAGACATCATTGATCGCAGCAAAAGACAGCTAGTATGGCAAGGGTATGCCTCTGGAACTCTAAATCCTCAAACTGAAAATAAGCAAACTGAAATAAGAGAGGGTGTATCTATGATATTTTCTAAATATCCTTACCGAGCCGGACAAGGCCAAATAACAAGTAGGGCTAATTGAATATCAATAATTTATTAAAAAGAAAGGCCGATCTAATTCAATCAGATCGGCCTTCATTTTTAATAAATATATAAACTGTAGCACAGTTTCTAGATCTTATTCATTAGTGCAGTTTGCTACTTCCACTCTGCCACTTTGAAGTATTTTAGTTGTTTTATTGGCTCCTATATTACCAGCTGCTAATATTACTTTCTCTCCATCTCCAGTAGCGGACAAGTGTATTTTTATAGAACCATCAAAGTTCTCAATATCATCAAAAGTAAACTCACTGTTATCCGTCAGGGTATTCACTACTGTAGTACTACCTCCGCTCTCAGCTGATACATCATTAAAATTAGCCGCTACAGCCGCATTTTCAGTTTCTATATTGCCAAAATGCAGATGAGCAGGATGCATAGACTCTCCCTCAGTGCCATCTAAATGTACGATTGCTTCTACCCTGCCATTTGATAACTCTTTAAAAACAACTGATCCGTGGGTAGGATATTCAGAGGCTTGATACAAATTGTAGGTAAGCTCTCTGCCAGTATACATATCATCATCGCCTGAATCTGATTCGCTACCACATGCGGCAAATAACAGGCTAGCTAAAACGATTAATAAGATGTTATTTTTCATTGTGTAAATACTTAGGCGATAAATCTAGTTCATATTACAGCCAATCGCTATTAATAACAGTTTTTTAACCAAAAAAATTGATGTACGGTCAATTATTAATTACAAAAGATTGACGGCAACAGGTAAAACAAAAGGCATTTGATTGATGCTTTCTGCCCCATTTAAACTTCTAGCTTCAAGGATTTCGAACATAACAGTATCTCTACGTTTTTGTTATATTAGAAAAACCAAAACTATGCATTTAACCAAGTTACTACTTCCATTAGTAGTATTAGCTATAATTTCATGTACTGGAGCCACCACAGAGACCTCAGACTCCGAACCAGACAACATCTTAGAAGGAATGAAACTTAAGACCATTGAAGGAGATAAAATTGATCTCTCACAGTACAAAAGCAAAACGCTGGTAATCAATTTTTGGGCCACTTGGTGCGTGCCATGCATTAAAGAAATGCCCTCTTTAGAAAAGGCTAAAAAAGCGCTAAAAGAAGATGATGTGATATTTTTGATGGTTTCTAATGAGCCATTAGGACAAATAAGAAAATTCTTAAAGACCCATGATTATGCGCTCACCTTTGCGAAACTGGATATGCCGTTGGAACAGCTAGACATTAAGGGCTTACCAACTACCTTTATTATTTCTAAGGATGGCCAACTATCCTTTAGTGAAACCGGAGCTCGCGAGTGGGACACAAAAGAAAATCTGCAACTAATCATATCCTCAGGACAAACGGAAAGATCGCCAATATAAGGCTACTCCTTAGCCGAAAACACCACAGGAATAGACAAATTCCTATCATTTTCAGGCTTACCTGAAGCATTAGCCTTCTTGAGTACCAAAAACCCTTGATTACGATTAGGCTTATCATAGTCTATAGTAATTTCAAAAGGCACCCACTTTTTGGTCATCCATTTAGCCTTGGCCTTAGCTGGCTTTTCACTAAGCACTTTCTGATCTTCATTTTTTAAGACTACAGGAAAGTTTCCTTCAAAATACCAATCCCCCCTGGCCTTTCCTTTAATAGTAATTGGTGACGAGATGGTATCATTTGGCTGAGGCCAATCTACCTGTATAAGCTGCGCTATATCCTGACGTGTACCTCTACCATTAAAAAAATATAATGAACTGACGGCATGCTGCACAATCTTCTTATCAGCCTCCTTTACATCTCCGTAGTAGGTCATTTTATCTCCTGTAGACATATCAAAATCATGCGTTGATTTAGGCTTACCATTTACATCAAAACAACGAGCTAAAAAATCAGAAACGCCCATATGAACAAAGATATATCCGTTCTCGCTCCAACCTTTAGGAGGATTAGAAGGCTTCAATAAATAAGCCCATGGCTCTCCGGTATTTAGTATATACACCATTGAAGAATCCTTATTCAGCTGAAAATCTACAGGAAGATCCTTATTCCATCCTTGCAGGTTAATTTTACTACCCAAAAGCTTTGGCAAACTACTACCTTGAGGATGCACAGTGATATAGGTGATTTTTGGGTATTCTATAAAGTCAAAAGGTGGATTGGCCACCAGATCATAACCAGAACTATACATGGTAAGCACAGTGGCGTCTTTACTGTTTTTTGTTTCGTCTACCTTCCATGTATTAGGCATTTCAAGAGTGAAGTGAAATGCAGAGGCGGTATAATCAACCCAGTCTATCTCCCCCTTATCACTTGCTACTTTCTTGTCTTTTACTTTCTCTGATTCATGGTAAGCAATGCTTTCCATTATATTACTTTTAGTATTTTCCTGCTCTCTTTGAGGATTATTACACCCAACAAGGATCTGTAACGTCACTATGCTTAAAATACCTATTTGCTTTATCATCTAAATTATATGTGTATTAATTTTCACATACCTGCGAGATATTGCTATATCCTCATCTTAATACTACCCTTTCTGCACAGCTATTTATCTTTTCCTTGCCTATTACAAGGCATACCACTCAGGCATTTAAAGTACTCTACTGTTTATTGCATATATAATACCATAATTAGTTGATACCAAGTTGATATAAAATAGTATTAGCCTATTTTAAAACTATGACCTCTCTTTGATCCTTAAATTTTTCATGGATAAAATACCATCTCCTAAATGAAGAGCTTGCAGACAGGCTAGTTTTCACATAGAAGCCCTTCTTATTTAGAAAGCTTCCGAGACAGCAAAAAGACTATGATTCCCATCAAAGAAAGTAAGGCAAAAGCTAACTTTAAACTCACCGCCCCAGATATAAGCCCTATAATAGGAGGCCCTGCCAGAAAGCCCAAAAACCCAAACGTGGATACAGAAGCCAGTGCCGCACTAGATGACATCTGCTTAGATTTCCCTGCCATGCTATACACCAGAGGCACCACTGACGAAACACCTACACCCACTATTAAAAGGCCTATTACACAAATGATGAACTTAGGAAATATCACAATAATCAGCAGACCTATTCCCGTAAGCAAGCCGCTCACCTGAAGCATTTTAGTCACTCCCAGATGATGGGTGAGCTTATCAGCTACCAGCCTGGAGCCAGCCATGGCTACCATAAAAGCTGCATAGCCAATACCTACCCAATCTTGCTTTACTTGCACTACTTTTTTTAAATACACTCCGCTCCAGTCAAACATAGCCCCTTCGCTAATCATAGAACAAAAAGCGATTATACCCAGCAGCAGAAGTGATTTTTCTGGCCACGCAAATATGGGTTTAGGCTCATTATCAGCAGTATCTTCTGACAGTAAAAACCGAAAACTAAAAAGCAAAATAGACAAGGCCAGCACCCACACTATCATAAAGTGATATTGGGTAAGTATACTTTCAGCAATCATATAAGCGCCTATTCCCGCTCCCGCAAATCCTGCAAGACTCCACATACCATGAAATGTAGCCAGAATATTTCTTCCATATTTACCCTCCAGACTCACCGCTTGGGTATTTATAGCTATATTGAGCGTATTACCTACCAGCCCAAATGCAAAAAGTGCTGGAATTAATGTAAAAAGATTGAAAGCCCAGCCAATACCCGTAAGTGCAAATGTATATATACTAGCAGAGATGATCACCACAATTTTACTACCATACCTAGCCACCAGATAACCAGAAAGCGGCAAGGAAATTAACGAACCAACAGGCAACGCAAATAACACCAGACCTAGTGCAGAATCTGAAAGCTCCATAGCTTGCTGTATGCTGGGTATACGTGATGCCCAACTGGCGAAACATAAGCCATAAGCAAAAAATACGGCTCCAATGCCTATCCGAGATTTTCTTAAATTATCCAATCAATTTAACGGTTTTGATACAAGTAATCGCAAGCTTCTTTCCAGTTGTTTACTCGCACATCATACTCAATATTAGCATTATGACTTGCCGTAAAAAGCATACCTCTTCCTTTGCAATAATTTAAATTCTTCATGTGGTCATCAATCATAAAATCAGTATCAATAATACTTTTATCACCACAGAAAACAATGTTCTTCCAACTAATAAATGGAAAATGTTCAGTAAGCCATTCCTTCTTCTCACCTAATGACTGTGGAAATTCCATGGCGGCTGAAACGATGTAAACCTCAAAATCTTCAATCAACTTTTTCACAGCATCTATTGCTCCTTCAATCACCTCCGTATCTCTAAAAAAGCCTGGCATAAATAATAGCTTCCTCAACTTTTCCTTATCTGGAAATGCCTCTTGCTCCGCCTTTCCTTTTAAAGTTTCTTTCGCTACCAGCACTCCATATTGATCAGCATACCACTTGATCATCTGCTGTTCTATATCAGCCAAAACGTGATCCATATCTATAGCTACAGACTTTTTCATTCTTTCATTTTACTTTATTTTTCAATATTTTGCATCAAAGTTAAATATAAAAAGCATATTATTGCATGTGTAAATTATTTTTTTGCCATAACTTGCAATAAATGTTGAAAGAAGAGAGATTCCAGCAAATTATCAATCAGCTAAACCTTAACCACAAAGTATATCTAGATCAGCTCAGTAACCTATTAAAGGTATCCGTAGATACTATAAGAAGAGATATTAAAGAACTAGACTTACAAGGAAAATTAAAAGCTGTAAGAGGTGGGGCGATAGCTCATTCGTCTAACCCTCACAACTTTATCGATAGACTTGATTATGATTCAGAAGCCAAGAAAAGTATGGCAAAAAAGGCTATTCCTCTGTTTCATAACGGACAAACGGTAATATTTGACGGGGGCACCTCCACTTTGGCAATTGCAAATATGCTACCTGACGATTTACACCTGACGGTAGCTACCAATAGCTTCCCAGTAGTGACTATTTTAAAAGAGCGTAAAAACATTAATGTTCTCTTCGCTGGCGGTCAGCTCTTTAGCGAAGCTTTTGTAACCGTGGGCTATGATACCATTACCTTTTTTAAAGACCTTAGAGCTGACTTGTGCTTTCTTGGCATATGCAGTCTACATGCTCAGCATGGAGTTACTGCACCCAACTATGAAGAAAGTAAAGTAAAAAAAGTGATGACAGAGTCATCTTTACAAACTGTAGCCTTGGCCACTCCACAAAAACTAGATACAGCAGAACCTTATTTGGTATGTACTGCTGATAAAATCAGCACGATTATTACCAGTAATCATGACGATAAAAAACTCACCCCTTTTCACAAGTTAGGGATAGAGGTTTTATAATTTCTTGGATTTACTTATCATTAAAGTGTTTTTCCGAAAAACAGAGCTATTATATTCCCCAATAATTCCGTAATTCGCAATACATGCAGTTTCATAAAGATATATCCCTAAAATCACACAATACCTTTGGCCTTGAAGCTAAAACCAAGCTCTTTACTGAGGTAAATTCCATAGTGGAATTACAAGAAACGTTAAAGACAGAGGAAGCCCAAGCCAACCCACTCTTAATTTTGGGTGGAGGTAGTAATATATTATTAACCCAAGACTTTGACGGCCTTACTATTAAAAATACCATTACCGGTAAATCCATTATTAAGGAAACGGATGACTATGTTTTAGTAAAGGTAGGTGCCGGAGAAGCGTGGCATGATTTCGTTACCTATGCTATAGAGCAAAACTGGGGCGGAACGGAAAACCTATCACTAATACCAGGTACCGTGGGTGCTGCTCCTATGCAAAACATTGGGGCCTATGGCATTGAACTCAAAGAAATATTTGAGTCTCTGGAGGCGGTAAACATAGAAACCGGAGAAATTGAAACCTTCAACCAGGATCAATGCCAATTTGGATATAGAGAGAGTATTTTCAAAAAAAACCTTAAAGGCAAATACATAATAGCTCATGTTACTTTCCGGCTTACCAGAAAAGACCATCAGTTGCATATAGAATATGGGGCCATTAAAAGCACGCTGGAAGAGCTAAAAATCAAATCTCCTACTATTGAAGATATTAGCAATGCCGTTATTTCTATAAGGAAGAGTAAGCTCCCAGATCCTAAAGAGATTGGCAACAGTGGCAGCTTCTTTAAAAACCCTACTATTACTAAAATTTCTTTTGAAAGCCTCAAAGTGGACCACCCGGAAATACCAGGATATGAACTACCCAATAATGAAGTAAAAGTACCGGCCGGATGGCTTATAGAAAAAGCTGGCTGGAAAGGATACACCAATGGAAACATAGGAGTACACAAAAAGCAGGCTTTGGTACTAGTGAATTATGGCGGAGGAAAAGGCAAAGACATCTGGGCTCTGGCTGAGGAAATTCAGGCTTCTGTAATGAAAAAATTTGGGATAGAACTACACCCTGAGGTAAATATAATCTAAGACTAAGTCAAGGTTACTGAGCTTAAATCATCTCAGTAACCGCTGCAATGCTACCTTGGTAGCGCTCCACTTTCACTCCAAATTTAACAAGAAAGTCTACCCCCTCATCGCTTTTTATTCCTTTGTATTCAGCATAAGAATTTAAGAAAATCACCCTCTCTACCCCCATAGTATAAATGATACGAGCACACGCCAGGCATGGGGCCAGGGTTACATACATAGTAGCTCCTTTCACTTCCGTTTTGTTTTTTACAGCATACAAAAGAGCATTCTGCTCAGCGTGAATAGCCAGAGAACAGCCTCCCTTTGAATCTCTGGGGCACCCATGCTCAGGCCACTCCAAATCACAATTATGAGTACCGGCAGGAGGGCCGTTATAACCTATCGAAATTATTCTCGTATCCTTGGTTAGAACTGCGCCTACATGACGCTTGATACAATGCGATCTTTTGGCCAGATTCACTGCCAACTCCATGAAAATATCGTCAAACTCTGGTTTATTCATTGTCTAAAATCCTAAATTTAGGCGGTATAGTATTTGATGGAAAGTTGACTATATTTAACCATTTAAAAAAGAAACCGCTGAGAAAATTATGAAATCAACACCCTTAATAACATTTATCCTGTTACTAATTTCTTGCAGTGTATTTGCTCAAGAGGCCATTACCCCTCGCCCCAGCCCCACGGCTATTATCACCATGAAGTACGAAGAAACCTACGTAAAAGTAACATACTCTCAGCCTCATAAAAGGAATAGAAAAATATTTGGAACGCTGGTACCCTATGGTCAGGTGTGGAGAACAGGCGCTAACGAAGCTACAGAAATTACCCTTACCGGAGATGTACTCTTAAATGAGACAGACACATTAAAAGCAGGCACTTATTCGATTTTTAGTATTCCGAATGCTGATAAATGGACTATCATCATCAACAAGGAACTGGGCCAATGGGGTGCTTATAATTACAATCAGGAAGCCGATGCACTTAGGTTTGAAGTACCCACTTCAAGTGTGAAGCCTGGTGTAGTATGGGAGCCTTTTACCATGGCCTTTGAGCAAAGTAATGAAAAAGCTAAGCTGGTCATGATGTGGGACCAAACTAAAGTAGAGATTCCCATGGCTTTTATTGAAAAGGATTAAATTCTTTAGCCAACATTAATGTCCTTAGCATTAAAATACAGTGAAAAGAGGATTTCGAATTACAATCTCCGTAAATGCATTTCGAAATCCTCCTTAAAAACACCCTTCTATTAAACTTGCTTTCGCAAACAACATGGTCTACCATTAAATCCACCCCCTGCCGACTCCTAATCGACCATATTTTCTTCTGCTTAGGACATAAAACAACTCATAATATTTTAATATAACATCTATTTTAAGCATAGAGGCTAAATCACACCCTATTATAATTTCATATCAATTAACTTAGACTCATAACTTACTAACCAATAGATTAGAATAATGAGATATTTAATTGTAGGTGCAGGAGGCACCGGTGGACTGATTGGAGGGTATTTAGCAAAAGCCAACCATGATGTAACGCTAATAGCCAGAGGAACTCATCTTGAAAAGATTAAAAAAAATGGGCTCATCATTCATAGTTATACTGGCAGCACCAATACCGTAAAAGACATCAAAGTTGTTAAAGCTGACGAACTGGATAATAAACAGTATGATGCTATTTTTATCTGTGTAAAAGCATATAGCCTCAAAGAAATAGCCCCCGTAGTAGAAAAGGCCAGCGATGAAAACACCATCATCATACCTATACTTAATGCCATGGAGGCTGGCAATATTCTGAGAAAAGAAATTCCTAACAGAAAAATAAGTGATGGCTGTATTTATGTAACAGGTTATATCTCTGCCCCTGGAGAAATCACACAAAATAATAAGATTTTTAGAATTGTGTATGGATTTAATGGTAAAAAAAAAGCTGAGTTCCCTGCTCTTATTCAGCTAGAAAATGACCTGACTAGCAGCGACATCGATGTTACTTACGCGCCTGATATCTATAGCGCCATCTTCAGAAAACTATGTTTCACCTCAGCTTTTGCTGCAGTAGGCTCTTTTCATAAGGCTAACGCTAAAGATATGAGGGAAAATGAGGAGTATAACCAACAGTTTAAAGCACTCTTAAATGAGCTTGATGAGATTAAAAAGGCTGCCTTTTTCACCAATGACTACAATCTAATAGAAGAGAACTTAAAAATTCTGAATCATTTGGCTGATGAATTTACAGCATCTCTGCAAAAAGACCTGGCTGCAGGCAAACCCGATGAGCGTGAACAATTGATTTTTGATATTGTAAAAATCGCTGATCGCTTGGGAGTAGAGGCACCTAATTATCATAAAATAGCTGAATTTTTCGGTTATAAGAAAAAGGATGTAGCTCACCAAGAACATTAAGAACTTAAGAAAATGAGGCCGGTCTGCTTCGAGGGCCTCAGCATGACCTCTGGTTGTGGACTACTAACCAAAACAAAGTCAAACTGTGGCTCTCGAAGGGCTGACTTTCTGCTGACCAAAGTTTATATTAACTCCCCGCCCGTGATATCTCCCTCCATGTGCCATCACCCAAAGAAACCAAAGTAATAGATCCATTATTAGCTGCGGTATAGGAAGATACCAGCTTAATGTAGGCACTATTAGTTACTGTAGCGCCAGAGTCTAAAAGCAAAGTGATCATAGTGCCAGCCGGCATTCTATCTGAAGTTAAATGATTAATACGAGTAATGGATACTGCCCCGGTTATGGTAAAAACATTTCCTTCTGCTGGTAACACTAAAAAACCTCCCGAAAGCTGGTAATTCTGCCCTACACCATAAGTGATGGTACCATTCACAACTCCTCCATTAGAAGTGAGGTAATGATCTGTCTGAGGCTGCGTATAACCAAAGCTCAACACAGGAGCTGTAATCAAAAAGGTCTGTTTACTACCCGTAGTATTGTTAAAATAAAACTTAGGGTTATATGACTGTACGGTATCTACCAGGCTAGTCATACCAATAGAATGCCACTGATCATCTCCCGGATGATAACTACCCGTAACCAAACCAGAAGGAGAACGACTGGTGGTAGTGACCAAATTTTTAGCGTTGGTTTTTATAAATGCCCCAAAATTTACTTGTCCGTAAACTGGAGAAGACTTGGGGTCAGGCAAATAAATCGGGGCAGGCCTTAAGTAGCCTGAAGTGCCAGCAGGCACCTCTACCTGTATTACATTCATATCCTTTAAATAAACCTGACTCACTTCCATTAAAGTATCTATCCCTGAAACTTCCCAAAAAGGCACCTGCCCATTTTTAACACCATAAAATACGGCATTTTGAAAGAGATTATTACCTCCCACCTGCTGAGACAAGGATTTGGCAGACCTAAAACCGATAAAATTATTCCCATCATCTATAGTCAGGCCTCCCGAGTATATTCCACTAACATAACTATTTCTGGTATCTGCCTTAAACTCCACTAGAGGTATACTATCCGGCTGGCTACTCCCCTCTATCCTGATGCGGATGCCTGTAAATTCACCTTTTTCAACCACAAGATGACCATACAGAGAAGATTTCGGTTCTATTACTGTACCGTTAAAAACATTGTTATTCCCTCCCGAAACATGAATGCCATAATCAAAGCCATCACCTGAAATAGCTCCATGGTAGAATGAATTAGAATTAACAAAAGAACCTGCCTGTTCTTCTATCTTTACACCAGTGGCACCATAACGTATGCGCACATCATAAAACGAGCAGTACGTGATGCCCCCAGCATTAATAGCCTTCAGCTTAAGCGCCACACCATCAGTAAAACCTGAAATGAGTATCTCTCTGAGCACCACGCTTTCTACTATTTTACCATCAGCCAATATTTCTATACCTCCACCAGCACCCGCATTATTATCATCATAAATGACCATATTTAAGATCATAACGTTGGTTCCTCTTACACTCATAGTAACTGATGTACCAGCATTAGTAATGATAGAACCTAAAGCGGGAGTACCTGTAGCAGTAATGCCCCTTCCTGACCCCAGCAGTGAAACTCCTGCAGGAATAACCAGTGTTTGATCAATTTTATAATTACCTACAGGAAAGAAAACCGTAGCTCCAATAGAAGCTGCACTGTCCACGGCCTGCTGTAACACAGCATAGTCATTATTAATACCGTTGCCATAAGCGCCAAGCGTTTTAACATTAATAAAATTAGTTTGAGCCACTACTGATGAAGACAAGGATGCCAGCACCATAATTATTAAATATCTCATAACTTATATTTATTATTTTATTTACATGAAATGAAACTTAAATTATAATATAGCAATAAAGAATCACATATATGCCAATTGTTTCAGTACGTTGGGCTCATACCAGGAAAAGCATACTGAAAAATAAATCATAGAATCTTATATTTAATATGTAGCTTCGCACTTCCATTTAAAAAAGGTCATAATGAAGCGCATTAAAGAGTACAAAAAGTTGTTTAACATCGATTCAGCGATAGATCTGAAAGACCTAAAAAAAACCTACCGAAACCTGGTAAAAGAGTGGCATCCGGATAAATTTCAGGAGGGCGATGAAAAAGCAGAAGAAGCGAAAGTGATGAGCCTTAAAATTATCGATGCCTACCACTTTCTCATTAGCATTGCCCCCGAGACCAAAGAGGCCAACCTGGATGCCTATACCAAAACCACCACGGAATCAGGAATAGACGGATATAAGCATAAAGGGCTGCTGCTGGAAATCAACTTTACAGATGGCTCTACTTATGAGTACTTTGGAGTAAACAGCAATGTTTTCAACAAATTTCTCAATGCGAGCAATCCTTATCGTTTCGCTAAGCGTAATATATTTCATTCTTTCCTTTACAGAAAATCTAAAAAAGACGCCAAGCAAGAGGAGTCTGCTGTTTAGTAAAGAAAGCTTATAAAAGGACCATGTGAGGCTACATATAGAGAGAATAGCTGAGTTAATGTAGATTACCAGCCTGAAAACCACACTAGGAAGAAGATAATTATAGATGCTTTAAAGTACGGGCCAGAGGCTCGTGCTTAATAGAGCAATATTCCTATTGTTTGCCTCATTAGGTAAAATCATCGAAGCTCTGAAAGAATTAACTTCTTTTGTTTCATAGTATTCTTCACCGCCCTTTCTCTGACCGTGGGATCATCACTGTTGATAAGATCAAAATATTCAACAGGAACCACCTGCCAGGACAAACCATATTTATCTTTACACCAACCACACGAATCTTCATCCCCTCCGTTAGCTGTTAGTACAGACCAATAATAATCTGTTTCCGTTTGGTCTTTGGTGTTAATAACAAATGAAACGGATTCATTAAACTTAAAATATGGACCTGCTGCAAGAATACTCAATTCCATACCTGCCATTTCTATTTTAGCGGCTTCAAATTTTCAGCCATCTGCTTCTGCCGGATTTTCATATTGATGGTGTTCTTTAATTTTCCCATCTTTAAAGGTAGAAAGGTAGTAATCTGCCACCGCTTTTGCTTCTGTAGTTTCCACCCAAAGGCAAGGGGTTATTTTTGGATTAGTCATATGCACCCTACCCGTTAGAGTCTCATTAGATACTGTATCGATTATAACACTATTGGAAGCATTCTGGTCAGCTCTTTTGCAATTTATTATAATAGCAAAAACGTAGAGGAAATGCTTATTTAGAATGTATAGCTTTCTTACAAACTCAGCAAACTTCCTTAAATATCTTATTGCCATAGTAGCCCTATACACACTTTATTCAATGCTTAAATCCTCTCAACCGCCCCTCCACTTCTATAAGGTGCAACTACCTCATGATATTAATCTCTAGTTTTTTTATTCCTTTTATTGTTAACTATATCATAAATAATTCCAAAGCCTATTAGCACCAAACTTACTTTAGGAGAACTGGCCATAATAGCCATAATTGTTTGCCCATCAGACTTACAATTATAGTATGAACCTACCTCGAAAATAAAAAAGGGAGTTTGTAGCAAATAAAACTCAATGCCTAAAAGTACAATTAAAGTTAAAAGTCCTATTTTCCGTTGGCTTAAAATCAGAAAATAACCTGTAGCTATACCCAAACTTATAAATAAATATATTGCGCATACCCAAATCCGTTCTGCTATGCAATAATCAGAAGATTCAATATTGATCAAATACTTTCCTACAAAATCACTTACTAAACTCGAAGAAAACACAGCATCAATTTGTATTCCTGGCATTACAAAAGCTGTTGCGATGGTTAGCATACAAGCGCCCAAAGCCATCAAACTGCCATACATTCTATTATTCATAACTTAGTACACAAGAAGTCCTTTCTGGCAGCTTCGGAATATTACAACATAAAGAATCACTATAAGTATAAGATTAGGATTTATATACATTAGGGTTATGCTTTTCCATATAAAATTCCGGGTGGGGCAACTCTTTAAAGCCAAACTTTTTATAGAGCCATTCGGCAGTATTAGTCAATAAAATCCACCTCCTTAATCCTTGAAGGTTAGGATGATTCATAATTTCATTCATCAACCACTTACTTAAACCCTGCCCCCGATATTCATTAAGTACGAAAACATCTCCTAAATAAGCAATTGTTGAATAATCTGAGATTACTCTAGCAAACCCGATCTGTCGAGCTTCATGATACAGCCCAAAGTTCAGTGAGTTCTCGATAGATGTTTTCAAAGTGCTCATGGGTATACCATTACTCCAATCGGCCTCATTGGCCAGGAAGTTATGAATACTTATAATATCCAATTTGCTCTTATCTGTGGAAATGGTATATCCATTTCGATGTTTTTCTATATTTTCCAAATCAATTCTTTAATTTAAACATAACTTACATACCAAGGAAATGCATTTGATACTTAGTATCCTACATTAAGAGGCTGAAGCTTGCTCTCTTGGAAAGATTCTTAAGTTGGTCTGACGCTCAAAAATGAGCACCACAAGACGCGAAAATAAGATTTAATATTATGACAATTACTTTCTTCATTATTTCAATCCTTTAATTCCTTCTATTATTCCCTTAGTTACTATTGAAATCATTTCCTTAGTTTTATTATTTGAGAAGTCTTCTTTAATATTTTCATTCTGTAATTTAGAAATATGGAAGTGACCTGTTGGAAGAACTGGCTTTTATCTTTCCTTAATTTGGCTACACGATAAAAAATTTCATTTGATAAATAATCACACCATTCCCGCCATGCTCTGCATGGTGATACCACTCCATATCATCAGACTTAAGGCCAATATTCCGTTACCACCGGCATAGCTGATCTATAAAAATAATCATTAGGCTCTTCACTCCTTTTTTGAGCATTTTTAAAGACTTGGTTTTGAGTTTGATGATCAGGTCATTACAAATGCCCGTGAAAGTAGCAATATATAATTGCGATAGTGCTGGCGGCATACTGCTTTTTGAGAATGCATGGACTTTTCTTAAGCAGACAGAAGAACAAAAACGATATTCACTGAACAGGCCAAGGTAAGAGAACCGCACCCCAAGTGGTGAAAGGCGCTCTCTGACTGAATCTGAGTCAAAGCCGTCTATTCTAATTAGGGCATGCCATTTTTGGCTTTCTCTGTAACTTGCTCAAGTGTTCCTTTTAAGGAAATATTACCATTGGTATCAATTAAGTAGTAGACTGGGATAAAAGTGACATCATATGACTTGGCGATTACACTATTCAGACCTTGCATGTCGCAGACGTTAATCATGTGCCCAATTCCTGCTTTTTCAATTCCCGTTATCCATCTCTCATTATCTGTATCCAGAGAGATATTTATAACAACTAGATTATTAGCATAGTCTCTACTGAGTTTCAACAAATCAGGAGCTTCTTTGATACAGGGAGCACATGATGATGACCAAAAATGAAGTAACACATTTTTCCCAGTAAGACTTTGCTGATTGTAGTTTTTACCCTCACTATCGGTTAGTTCAAATAATGGTGCTGGCTGACCTGGCTGCAATCTCCCAGCGTTACCAGCCTTTTCTCCAATTTTAAATCCCATATAGGATCCTTTAACGGATAGGCTCAATTCATCATAATATTCTTGAAGCGTTTCAATCTGAAGCAAGTTATTGCGAAGAAGAAAATCAATAATAATGGCAGAGATATATTGATCACTATTGCTTTTAATGATTTGTTTATTCTGTGATAAAAAGGAATCGTATGCGTTTTTTCTTTTTTCTAATTGTTCAGGAGAGTCATTCTCTGACAACTTTTCAATCAGGTTATAGAAGTGCTTCCAGTTAGACAGAAACTCATAAAATGCAGCATTATTGTTAGGATCTAAAACAAAAAAGGGTCTGTTTGGATAAGCTTCATTAACACTGTTTTCATTAATTTCTTTAAAGTTCTTGAACTCGATTTCAGTCAATTGGTCTGAAAGCACCAATGGTAATGGCCGTTTTGTGTTATACCCATCAACAATCAGATAAAATAGAGTTGGGGTCGGTATGATTGCGTCATAAGTAACATTGCCACTATTTATGAGTAAGGTATCAATCAGTTCATTTTGTTTATTGATAAGAAATACTTTTCCAGATGCTATATCATCAAATTTAAGGCTAAGATTTGGCTGAGACTGAACAGACAGTGAAAATAGAATCAATGTTGCAGTAAGAATAAAATTAGTCATTTTTTACTTCCATTATGTTGTGCCCGTCATGGGCATGTTGGTATGAAGATACCGAAATTATTCCAAAGGGTGAAAGCCCTAGTTCCCGCTATGCTCTGCTTGGTGGTACCGCTCCATATCATTAGGCTTACAGCCAACATTCCCTTACCACCAGCATAGCTGATCTATAAAATAATCATTAGGCTCTTTACTCCTTTTTTGGACATTTTTAAAGCCTTGGTTTTGAGTTTGATGATAAGGGCATTACAAATGCCCGTAAAGATAGCAATCGCAGTATAATTACGGTCTAGCTGGAAGGGTTGCTTTTCTTATTGTTTTGTGGTAGCCGCTTTTTGCCATATTGCTTTTCATCAGTTAGGTCTTCGATTTTCAGATTGAATGAATATGATTAGTAGTAAAGAATGTCAGAAACTACCAAATCAGGTATTGATCAAAAAATGCAGCAATCTCACCATAGGCTTCTCGTGTTTCCGGAAGGTCTGGATCAAAGGAAAGTTGAGAATGAGAAATACCCTCATAGATATGTAATTGAGCAGGCACTCTGGCGCGTCTTAATTTACGATGAGATCTTACTGTATTACTTAAAAAGAGGTCTCGTGTGCCTGAAGTCAAGATAGTCGGTGGAAAACCTTCTAAATTCCCGTTTATCGGCGATAAAAGAGGATGACTAAGATCATTGCCATTGGCATAAAGTTTTGCGGCTAATCCTAAATAACCTGAATAGCTCACGAGAATATTGTCTAGCCATTCGTTGGTTTTATAACTGTCACCCGTTTCGGTAAGATCAGCCCATGGGGAAGACGGAGCTATTGCTGCTGGCATGCCAAGTCCTAGCTCTTTAATCTTTAAAATGGTCGCCATAATAAGGCCACCTCCGGCTGAAGTGCCAGTCATTGCAACACTACGGGGATCGTACTCTGTTAGTATTGCCCGCCAAACGTCAATCATATCTTCAATGGCGCCAGGAAAAGGATTCTCGTAAGATAAACTGTAATCAACCGAGATGGTAGTGTAGCCACCAAAAGCGGCAAACATGGCTGCTTCTCTAACCGATCCTATGCCAGGAGCGTATACGTAGGCACCTCCGTGCGCCACAATTACAAGCTGTTTGCGATGATTTTCAGGGATGTTTTCAGGAGTTAATCTATAACACTTTACACCTCCAATCTGAAGTTGTTCAACGGTTAAACCCAGGTCTTCAATCAATTTATTAACCGCTGGTGCTGAACTTTCACTTACCTTCGTGACAATTTTACTCCAATCGTCTTTTGTGGGAGGATTCAAATTCCAATCGATGAAAACATTATATGGAGCGGCAATCATTTCTTGAGCTCTTTCACTGATATCCCTGTGCGGTACTGGAATTTTGCGCTCCGGTACCGTCCGATCCCCCGGTTTTAAATTAGCTTCAGTTTGCTTTTTTTTAAAGTCCATAATTTTTTTTGATGAAGATTCGCTTGAACGGCCCAATAGTAGAATGATCTTCCTGCAGTTGCTTTTCAATCAAGTTTCATTGTATATATACAGATAGTTTATAATGAAGACGGCAAATACAGCCAAGACTGCCTTAATTAAATGATTGTCTGAACTCCAAAGGCGAAACTTTTGTCTTGGTTTTGAAAAGCTTGCTAAAAGATTGTGAATGTTCAAAGCCTAATTCGTAGGCGATTTCGCTAACACTTAATGTTGTTGTTGATAATCTTTCTTTGGCTTTTTCTATGATTGCGTTTTGAATGTATTGTTGTGTAGTTAGCCCTGTCAATGAACTCAACATATCACTCAGATAGCGTTGCGATAGCTTTAATTCTGTGCTGATATATTTCACCGAGGGCAATCCGTTTTTCAGACCGTTTTCTTCTTCAAAATAGCTGTTTAAAAGTCTGTCCAAAGAAGATATGATATCGTGATTGATGGCTTTTCTCGTAATGAATTGCCGGTTGTAAAAACGATTGCTATAATTCAATAACAATTCTATTTGCGACACCAAAACATCTTGACTGAAACTGTCAATATTGTTGTCCAATTCGTTAGTTATTATAGTAAATAAATTGGCTATAATTTCTTTTTCTTTTGCCGATAAAAATAATGCTTCTGAAACATCATAAGAGAAAAATCCGTGTTGATTTATTGTTTTTCCTAATGGGTAATTTCGGACAAAGTCCGGATGAAAATACAAAGCGATACCTTCATAGCTTTCTAGGTCTTCTGGTGAAAAAACAATTTGTTTCGGCTTCAAAAATGCCAATCCACCCTCTTCAAAATCGTAATATCCTTGTCCGTATTTTAGATGTCCTGTGAAGGTAGGTTTAAAGGAAATTTTGTAAAAATCAAGACTTATTTTTTGCCCTCTTGGAAACATGTCAATCGAGACATGATTGTAATCAACCAATGCAACCATTGGGTGCAATGGCGCAGAAAGTCCCAGGATACGCATCAATTGCGATATACTTTTAATATGATTTATGTCAGCTTGTGTTTGCATTTTTTTGGTTGCCATTATAATCACTTTATTTGACAGACATATTCTTTAGCATGCTGTCTAAGGTTATGTGTGCAAGCTCTTTATTTGACTTGCACACACAACTCATCGTTGCTTACAGTTGGTTTTACTTTATGATCTATCTATTTGTTTTTCTAAAAATTCAGGATAGCGGTCACCTACAAGGGTAATTCCATTTACCATCGTATCAATTTTTGCAAGTTCATCGGCTGTCAATACAATATTTGTACTTGCCATGTTTTCCTCTAAACGATGTAATTTTGTGGTTGCTGGGATGGGGACTATCCAAGGCTTCTGCGCTAAGAGCCAAGATAATGCTAATTGTGCAGTCGTAACATTTTTTTGCTGAGCAATTTCAGAAAGTGCGTCCACTAGCACCAGATTGGCCTTTATATTTTCTTCGCTGAAACGAGGGATAATATTTCTGCGGTCCACATCTTCTAGTTTCTTATTGATGATACCTGTGAGAAATCCTTTGCCCAAAGGACTGAACGGAACGAAACCAATTCCTAACTCTTCTAGAGTTGGTATGATTTCATTTTCCGGTTCACGCCAAAACAAAGAGTATTCACTTTGTAATGCTGATACAGGTTGAACTGAATGTGCTCTTCTGATAGTTGTGACACTTGCTTCCGATAAACCAAAATATTTTACTTTGCCTTCCTTTATCAGGTCTTTCACAGTTCCTGCCACATCTTCTATTGGAACATTAGGGTCAACTCTGTGTTGATAAAGCAAATCAATGTAATCTGTTTTTAACCTTTTTAATGATGCTTCGGTTACGGCTCTGATCGTTTCGGGTCTGCTGTCTAAACCTACTGCTGGGCTAGCATCTTTGCAACCAAATTTTGTGGCGATGACAACATCTTTTCTGTAAGGCTGTAATGCCTCACCAACAATTTCTTCATTGGTGTAAGGTCCGTAGGCTTCTGCGGTATCAAAAAACGTAACACCTCTTTCCACTGCGTTGTGTAGTAGTGTTATAGCATCTTTTTTATCAAGACCTTTACCGTCTAAAAAGTTTAAACTCATACAGCCAAAGCCTAATTCGGAAACTTCTAATCCAATGTTTCCTAATTTTCTCTTTTGCATAATTCTTTTTTAAATGTTTATAGAACTGAATTAAATTTCAGTACAAAATTCTTGATTGTCGTTCTATAAAAAGTAGCCCAATTGGTCATTGTTGTAGTCCAATTTTCAAATATTTTTTAAACACTGTAAATTAGACCACTACCTTTATCTAGCAATTTGATAGTTGTCATATCATCGGCAGATAACTCAAAGTCAAATACATTGAAATTTTCATTGATCCTTTCCCTATTTGTCAATTTCAGAATAACCACAAATTTCCTTTGAATTAACCATTGAAGAACCAGTTGGATAGTATTGGCATTTTAATGTGCTGTTGTCAGTAGTTACTAACTTGTGCATCTGCTGAAAAATAAAAAGAAGGAATTTAATTAAATGATTGTCTGAACTCCAAAGGCGAAACTTTTGTCTTGGTTTTGAAAAGCTTGCTAAAAGATTGTGAATGTTCAAAGCCTAATTCATAGGCGATTTCGCTAACAGTTAATGTTGTTGTTGATAATCTTTCTTTGGCTTTTTCAATTAGCTTGTCGTGAATGTGCTGTTGTGTACTTTGTCCGGTTAAGGTTTTAAGCAAACGGCTTAGATAACTTACAGATACATTTAATTCCTCAGAAATATACTGCACTGTTGGCAAGCCTTTTTCAGTTACCGTATCATTCTTGAAGTAATCCAGTAGTAATTTTTCAAACTTATCAAGAATTTGATGATTTACCTTTTTGTGTGTTAGGAATTGACGGTGATAAAAACGGTCAGAATAATTCAATAGTGTTTCCAAATGGGCAATGATGATGTCTTGGCTAAAATTATCGATGTTTGAGTGATACTCTTGTTCAATATTTTCAATAATTCCGACAATCGTTTTTTCTTCTTTTTCTGAAAGCATTAATGCCTCATTTGCTGAATATTTAAAATACTCGTATTGCTTAATTTTGTTTGACAATACAGTATTCCAAAGAAAATCGGGATGAATAAGTAACACCCACCCCGATTGTTTTAATTCTTCATTTTTTTCTTTATAAATACTAAAAATCTGATTGGGCGACATAAATGACATAATGCCTTCATCATAATAGTACTGGTTTTGCCCATAATTAACTTTTCCTTTACTCAAAACTCTTTTAAGGGCAATTACATAAAAATCCAATGCCAAATTCTGTGGTTCATCAGCATGCCAATGTTTGACGTTTTCAATATCAATAACACTAATTAAATGATGTTCAGGTTTGGGTAAACCTCTATATTGATGAAATTCGGCTATGGTTTTTATCTTTATGGTCATTTCAGTTTTCTTTTCTCACTTCTAATATGAATTTTCCACGAACCTGTCCGGTTTCACTTTCCTCGTGGGCTTCGGCAACTTCTTCTAAAGAATACTCTTTGCCTAGCGTTACTTTTACTTTGCCTTCGTTAATCCACTGCGTAAATTGATTGAGCCATGTCAGGTGATTTGTTTGTGCAGCAAGAAATTCTCCTTTGACATTCTTTTTTTCCATTGCTTCTTTAACTGCATCGTCAAAAGGGAAGTCTACATTAGCACTTATAAAAATTCCGCCTTTTTTTAATACAGCTATACTCTTTAAGCGCTCATTATTATCCCTCACTGATGAAGCTTCAAATACAACATCAATATCTTGCAATAACTCTTCAAAGTGCTGTGTCTTATAGTCAATTACTTCATCCGCGCCAAGTTGTTTTACAAATTCGATATTATCCGTGGAACAACTACCAATTACATAAGCACCTTTTACCTTGGCAAATTGAACTGCAAAATTTCCTACACTGCCTGATGCACCTTGTATAAAAACACGTTGTCCTGCTTCAAGTTTTCCAAAGTCAAAAATTGAATTAGCCGCCACAAGCCCCGTTAAAGGAATGGCTGCTGCCTCATTAAAAGTAAGACTTTCAGGTTTCAGTGCAAACTGGCTTGCTTTCGCTGCAATATATTCTGCATAGCTACCGTTGCCAGGAAAGTTAGGAATGCCATATACTTCATCGCCTTTTTTAAAGTTTGTAACGTTGCTCCCGATTTCTTCTACTATGCCTGATGCATCCCAACCTATAATTAAGGGCAAATTTAAATAAGGTCTCAATACATCGTTGCCACCTTCACGGACTACCCTGTCCACAGGGTTTACACCGCTTGCATAAACCTTTACTAAAATTTCATCTGCTGCTGGAACAGGACGTTCTACTTCTTCAATTTTCAATACGTCCGTTCCGCCAAATTCGTTGATTATTACTGCTTTCATTTTTATGTGTTTTATTTATTCAAAGTTCAGCAGAAGAAATAAATCCGATGTAGCCGATATTGACTTTGTTGTATGCGAAAATGAAGTGCGTTTGTAAACATTCAACCTATTTTATGGCGAGCTGGGGCGGACTTGTGCATAAACCCATTTATGAGTCCTATGCCTCCCCTACGGCCCCTACGCCATGCTCTGCATGGTGGTACTGCTTCATACCATTAGGCTCATGGCCAACATTCCCTTACCACCAGGATAGCTGATCTATAAAAATAATGACGTGGCTCTTTTTTCCTTTTTTGGGGTTTTTAAAGCCTTGGTTTTGAGTTTGATGATAAGGGCATTACAAATGCCCGTGAAGATAGCAATGGCAGTATAATTACGATCGAGCTGGGATTGAAAAGTATAATTTGTAGTTTTACTTGACATGATATGTTATATCCAGGTTGCAGTTTTCGCAGATGAATAAATCATTAATATTTATTGATCGAACCGTAATTATTCCACACTCAGTTTTTTTTCTCTCTACTACAGAATGTTCGATGATATATTTTAAGTCCTTTTTATTGTTTTGTAATGTGAATTTGGATGAATAATCGAGATCAATTTGAAAAGTATCCCTATCCATAAATCCTTCATTATATACGCTTAAGCTGTCAGTTGAGAATTCGTAAAACAAGGTAAAATCATCAGACTCAATGTCGCTCTCACTCTCAAGAATAAATCGAAATAAAGGTCTTGAGGGAATTTGATTACAATCATTATCCAACCCTGATTCTTGACAAGAGCCTATTAAAAGTAAGAGTGGTAAAATAAGAGTTTCATAAGTTGTAGATTATGCCATAGTAGAGCCTAATAGCCCTCATTTTCTATAAATATAGTAAAATCGAACTATCAGCACCCCCTTCATCAAACCGTGGATAAAGTTTTCCCTCACACGGCTTACAGATAGAGTTGTTTGTTTGACATTTACAGGAATCTACCATTCGTAAATAATCAGGTTATTTGGCTTGAAAACCCTATTACAAAATCATTTCCTGCTTGATCTAACATATAGCAACATTTAACTACATTTTTTTTATCTGCCAATAGGACTATGCCGGTACTGATAGTATCAAATTTATATTTGCACCTCTAAAGTAGAGCCCCTTTCCTAATCTGAGTTATGTTGTCTCAAAAATCAATGGTAATATGG
>NZ_JAESIY010000010.1 GCF_016757215.1 Fulvivirga sediminis | reverse complement strand
TGCTTCCTTTTTGGGCTACATCCATAGATACACTAAGAGTAACCAGACCTTGGGTTATAGGGTTAGGATAGGCTTTCAAAGCTGAAACGCCATTAGAAGACTCTTCCTCTTCATTAGGCAAAGTATTGAAAAAGGCAGGATTGAAGCCATTAGTCAAATCATTGCTTGCTATACGAGCATCAACAAGCGCCTTACTAGCTGCTTCTACTATCTCCCTGTTAATAATTATTCCATCTACATCATACCCATCTGCTGAGGGGGGAAAGAGTGAGCTATTGGAAGCATCAGTTATTTTAATGTAACGGGCATATTCCATACCCTGGTCTACGGCTGGCTTAATATCAATAAAAGATGTTCTACAATAAAGGTTAGGTAAACTATACCAGCTGATGCCGTCTTCTGACACTTCTACAAAAGCTTGCTCAGGATAATTATTATCCTCATCAGAATAACAGTATTGATCGGCCCTACCATAGCTGGTTTCTACTAGGATCATATCCGGCTCTGCTGTGCCGTCATCCCAAACCTTACTAGCCAGCTCTAAAGTAATGCTTCCTCCAAAACCCAGAGCCACAAAGTTATAATCATTATTTTCCTGAGGGTTAGCCAAGGTATTACCTGCATCACTACGCTCTTCAGGTATCTTACCTCCGTTATTTTTTTTTCCCTGCGTAAAAGACATCACCCTACTCACTCCAATAGGATATCTGTATATTTCCGCGCCATAATCTAGGTCAGGATCATATTCATCAGGACTAGTAGGGTAATGTTCTGCTACAAAAAGCACCATACCATCATGCACTGCTGACGGCTCATAAACAAGCATATTAACCTTATTTCTGAAAATCATTTTAGTACCTTTAGAGGTACCATCAGTAGTCCATAGCTCAACCTTGTGACCATTATTTTTCCAAAAATAAATCTGATCTCCATACTGATGATTCAAATCATGTTTCTCAAGTCCTTTAGAATCAAGATATTCCCTGGCACCTGTAAGCACATCATAACTCCAAAAGCCCTTGTCATTACTTACAAAAAGCTTAGCATCCCCTCCTATCAGGTTAGCCTTGCCAGTCATAAATTTCTTAGTTCCTTCAGCCGTTCCGTCAGAAATCCATACTTGATAGCCTAATATGTGACCATCATTATAATCATGTTCTGCAAATTTGAAAAAACTAAAATCACCTACTTTTACATATTCGTCGATTATCAAGTTATCAGGAAACGTAGAAATGAGTTCAATATCATTTTCATTCACCTTCCATAATTCTGTATATTGCCCATCTGAATAGTCATTAGTCTTATCACTTACTATTAAACTATACACGTCATCGCCTATTTCGACCACCTCAAAAGGTTCATAATAACTGAGTTTTTCCGGCGTATAACCAAGGAGCTCTTGCTCTTTATCTTTTATCCGATATATGCCATATAAGGTAGAATCTGTAGTACCTCTATAATACACCTCATCGCCAAAAACATAAGGCCGAGTAGCCCAACTATAATGGCCATGATAATCCTTATTAGTACCATCAGGATAAATAATACTTACAAAACCTTCATTGTTACTTACAATCCCCACCACGGCTATCTCTTCCGAGAACACCGTACCCCAAAAGTTATATACGGTATCAGAATAGTATGATCGAAACAAACTAGAAGCATATGCTCTACCATCACTCTTATAGACATCATAAGAAGCATAGTCATCTCTGTAATACACATAATTTTCTAAGCTAAAGAAATCAGCAGTAGAGGTACTTTCCATAATATAAGTTCCTGTTTCTGTTCCATCAGTTCTAAGAATTGCTTGACTTCCGCTGATATAAACAGCCTCATCTGTTTGCGTAAACTTATAGTCATAAGTATACTCAGATGGATAAAAAGAGCCGTAAAATTGGTCCTTCACTAAAGATATTTGAGCATAAGATAAGGTACAGACCAACGCAAAAAGGATCTGCAAAATGGTTTTTGTGATTAAATTTTTCATGGTAGACTAAATTTTAAAAGTTTAAGATGAATCAAACCATCCATTATAGCTTCTTGATTTTCAAATAAATACGCGCAAAATATCATTTCACACTTATTTAAATAATTAAAGTGAAAGCCTATAAATGATGGGAATATGATACTCGTATGGCCATCAAAATGAGTGATCATGATGAACCTTTTGAGCAAGACAAAGCACTAAGCATGCTTCTTCTCATCTCTTACAATAAAGAGAAAGAGACAGCAATACCACTCTGCTTACTGACAGTCCGCTTAATACTCTGAGTTAGAGATATTAATTTGCCAACAGCCTATAATCACATGTCAGATAGGTGCAACATACAATGGAAAATCATCCATTGCATTTTTAATAATATTAAGATAGCTCTTAAATGGCTTCCGTCGAGAAGAGATATGCTAAAGCCAAAAATGCACTGAGGAAGTAGGTTAGGTAATTATTTTTCATAGCCAACTATTTTTTATTTCACTTATTTAATATATCATATATTTTATTTAAACTGTAATTACAAAATAAAGTTATATATTTTAATATTTAATTAAAATACTGAACATTAATAAATTGTAAACTTTTATTATCTGGATGTGACTTTTCAGTTTTATAAAGTCTTAAGGATAAATAAAATTACAAGTTTATTTATTTGGTTATTCCAAATAAGTTTTTAACCTTTGAATGCAAATGACCAGTACTAACTCATATACACTAAAAAACTACCCAGCTTCTCCGGCTGTGGTTGTGTATGCCCCTGAGTTTAGGATAAGGACATTTAGGCCCCTTTTGGGGTAATATAATCTATGCGTGGGTACGTCCCGGCGCAATCACACACACCATTTAGTATATTTATTTTAAATTTTTGCCGCCAGGCATTCACTTAAATAATTTCGATTTTCAATAATGTCGGAAATAAAACTCACTATCGCGAACGAGGATCATCTTGAGTTTGCGGAAGAAATTTGTAACATGATGGAGCGCGCCGCAGCCCAGAGAGGCACCGGTATCGCTAAGCGTTCACCTCTATACGTAAGCGCTAAAATGATGGAAGGAAAAGCGGTTATCGCCATTTCTGACAATCAGCCAGTAGGGTTTTGTTATATTGAAACCTGGGGGCATGGTAAGTATGTAGCTAACTCAGGTCTCATTGTACATCCTGATTTTAGAAATACAGGACTGGCCAAGCGCATTAAAGACGAAATTTTTCAGCTCTCAAGAAAGAAATATCCAGAGTCTAAAATATTTGGAATCACTACCAGCTTGGCAGTGATGAAAATAAACTCTGACCTAGGCTATAGACCTACAACATTCTCAGAGCTCACTACTGACGAAGACTTCTGGAAGGGCTGTCAGAGCTGCAAAAACTATGACATCCTTACTCGTACTAACAGGGCTCACTGCCTCTGCACAGGTATGATCTACGATCCTGCAAGGCAAACTAAGTCCACTTCTGCCAAGCTTACTAAAGAAGAAAGATGGAAGCGATTCACAGGATTTTTAAAAGATGGCGCTGATCGCCTGAAAGGAAAAATCAAACTAAAATTAAATAATCAAGATCCTAAAAATTCTAATAAATTATCATGGCTGACCAAAGTAAAGTTGTTTTAGCTTTTAGTGGAGGACTAGACACCTCCTATTGTGTAAAATATTTAAAACACGACCTGAACATGGAAGTTCACTCTGTGTTGGTTAACACCGGTGGCTTCGATCAGGAGGAGCTTAAAGCAATTGAAAAACATGCTTTGGAACTTGGAGTAGCGCATCATGAAAGCATCGATGTGGTAGATGAGTTCTATCAAAAAGCTATCAAATACCTTATTTTCGGTAATATTCTAAAAAACAATACCTATCCCCTTTCAGTAAGTGCGGAGAGAGTTTTTCAGGCTATGGCCATAGCAAGGTATGCCAAAGAAAATAATGCAGAATATATAGCTCATGGTAGCACAGGAGCAGGAAATGATCAGGTTCGTTTTGACTTGGTATTCAACATTATGGCTCCTGAAGCTAAAATAATCACCCCTATTCGTGACTTGCAGCTTTCACGCCAGCAAGAAATAGATTATTTAAAATCTCATGGGGTGAATATGAACTGGGAGAAAGCCAAATACTCCATCAACAAAGGCTTATGGGGCACCAGCGTAGGCGGTGCAGAAACGCTTACTTCTAAAGAAGCTCTGCCAGAAGAAGCTTACCCTAGCCAACTCACTAATAAAGAGCCTAAAAGCATTACTTTAGAATTTAAAGAAGGCGAAATAACGGCTATTGATGGAGAAAGCATGAGTGCTCCGAAGGCTATACAACTATTAAACAAAATAGGTAGCGAATATGCCATAGGCAGAGATATACATGTGGGAGATACCATTATTGGTATAAAAGGAAGAGTAGGATTTGAAGCAGCTGCCCCAATATTGCTTATTAAAGCTCATCACTTACTAGAAAAGCATACGCTTACCAAATGGCAACAGCACTGGAAAGAACAACTATCAAGCTGGTATGGCATGATGATGCATGAAGGTCAGTACCTCGACCCTATTATGCGCAATATTGAAAAATTCATGGATGATACCCAGCAGTTTGTAACTGGCAAAGTGCACCTTAAGCTCAGCCCTTACCAATTTGCCTTACTAGGCATTGAGTCTGAGCACGATCTTATGACTTCTAAATTTGGTAACTACGGAGAAATGAACAAAGGCTGGAGCGGTGAAGATGTCAAAGGCTTTACTAAAATTTTGGCCAACCAGACCAAAATTTTCTACGCCGTAAACGAATTATAAAAACACCAGAAAGCCAATGTCTAAACAATCACAGCATTGGCTTTCTTCTGCTGGCATTTTGCACAAACCAGCTCTAACTAAATACTTAAACAATGATTAAAGCAGGAATAATTGGGGCGGCTGGTTATACAGCTGGAGAGCTTATTAGAATTCTCATCAACCACCCTGATACTGAAATAGCATACCTATATAGCAATAGCCAGTCTGGACAAGCCATCACCTCCATTCATGATGACCTGCTAGGGCAGACACCCTTAAAATTCACAGATGAAATAAAAGAGGCCGATGTGGTGTTTCTATGCCAGGGTCATGGAAAATCGAAAGAATTTTTAGACAACCATACTTTCAGTGATTCTACAAAAATCATTGATCTTAGTCAAGACTTCAGACATCAAGCCCAATCTCAATTAGGTAATAGGCAGTTTGTATATGGCTTGCCAGAGCTCAACCGCTCAAAAATCATTAACGCCCAGAACATAGCTAACCCAGGCTGTTTTGCTACTGCTATACAGCTAGCATTGCTACCACTAGCACAGGCAGGCTTACTTCAGCAAGAAGTACATGTAAATGCCATTACCGGCTCTACCGGAGCAGGGCAAGCCCCTGGTGGCACCACACATTTCAGCTGGAGAAACAACAACATTTCTATTTACAAGGCCTTTGAACACCAACACTTAATAGAAATCACCGAGAGCATTACAAGCCTTCAAGCTGACTTTGATCAAGACATCAATTTCATTCCTGTGAGAGGTAACTTTAGTAGAGGAATTCTGGCTTCAGCTTATACTCACTTTGATGGCACCGCAGAAGAGGCACTAAAACTATATCAGGAATTTTATGCCGATGCAGCCTTCATCACGGTGACTGACAGCAGCATACATTTAAAGCAGGTAGTAAATACTAATAATGCCATTGTAAGTGTAGAAAAGCATAAGAATAAAATACTTGTCACCAGTATTATTGATAACTTACTCAAAGGTGCCTCAGGACAAGCCGTGGAAAATATGAACCTCATGTTTGGGCTAGACCAAAGCACCGGACTTAGACTCAAAGCTAACTTATTTTAACCATGCAAAAGCAATCTATAGCCATTCTTGGGGCAGGCAATTTAGGATTAGCCATATACAAAGGGCTGGAAACTGGCGGACTATTAGAAAACAACCAGGCCATTCTCACCAGAAGAGACACCAATGCCATTAAAAACGTTAGCCACCCAGCTACCACCATCACCTCAGACAACAGGAAGGCCGTAGAAGATGCTGATATCATCATTTTTGCTGTACAACCCAAGCAATTAAAAGATGTAATTGATGAAGTAAAGCCAGCTATCCACCAAGATAAACATACGCTGATATCTGTAATTACTGCAGTATCAACTGAAGAAATTGAAGAGATGATTGGCTTTGACCTACCTATTATCAGAGCTATGCCTAATACAGCCATAGCTGTAGGGCAATCTATGACTTGCATAGCTTGCAATAAAGCTGGCAAAAGTAAGCTGGATGCTGTTCAAACTATATTTAATTGTGTAGGTAAAACTATGGTTATTGAAGAAAACCTGATGCAGGCCGCCACAGTGGTTTGCGCCAGCGGCATCGCTTTTTGGATGCGATTTATCAGAGCTACCACCCAAGGAGGTGTACAGCTAGGCTTTGATGCTGAAGACGCTCAAAAAATAGCTGTGCAAGCTTGCCTAGGCGCTGCCAGCTTACTCAATAACAGTGAAAGCCACCCTGAACAAGAAATTGATAAAGTAACAACGCCACAAGGCTGCACCATTGCCGGACTCAATGAAATGGAGCACAATGGACTCAGCTCTGCTTTGATAAAAGGCCTTGTAACTTCTTATGACAGAATTAATAAAATGAAAAAATCATGAAGCCATTTGATGTATATCCACTCTTAGATATAGAACCGGTAAAAGCCGAAGGCTGCAAAATAATAGATAAAAATGGCGTGGAATACCTGGATTTTTACGGAGGTCATGCCGTTATATCCATTGGCCACTCTCACCCTGTTTATGTAAATAAAATAAATGAGCAACTACTGCAGTTAGGCTTTTACTCCAACTCGGTGCAAATACCACTGCAAAAAGAGCTATCAGAAAAGCTGGGGCAGCTATCTGATTATGAAGACTATGATTTGTTCTTATGCAATTCTGGAGCTGAAGCCAATGAAAACGCATTAAAACTGGCTTCATTTCATACGAATAAGAGTAAAGTAATCGCCTGCAAAAAGGCTTTTCATGGTCGTACTTCGGCTGCTGTGGGAGTTACTGACAACGTAAATTACTCTGCCCCCATCAACAAAACTGATCATACCATTTTTGTAGAGCTGAATGATCTGGAGGCTGTAGAAGATGAATTGAGCAAAGGCAACGTATGCGCTGTTATTATTGAAGGCATACAAGGGGTTGGAGGCATTCATATCCCTGATGATCAGTTTTTAAGAGGCTTAAGTAAGCTTTGCAAAGAATATAATGCTATATTAATATTAGATGAGGTTCAGTCAGGCTATGGCCGCACCGGCAAATTCTTTGCCCATCAATATGCTCAGATAAAACCAGACCTGATCACTACCGCCAAAGGCATGGGGAATGGTTTTCCCATAGGCGGTGTATTAATCAGCCCTGAGTTTGAAGCTAAACAAGGGCAACTGGGTACTACATTTGGAGGCAACCACCTGGCGTGTGCTGCCGCGCTGGCAGTATTGGAGGTTTTAGATAATGAAAAACTGATTCAAAATGCAGCTAAACTGGGCAACTATTTACTAAGTAAATTCTTAGAAATACCAGAAATAAAAGAAATTAGAGGAAGAGGACTCATGATTGCAATTGAGTTTGACTTTCCAATAAAAAAATTAAGACAAGTGCTTATTCAAGAAGAGCATGTTTTTACGGGGGTAGCATCTCACCCCAATGTACTTAGACTTCTTCCTCCTTTGAGTCTAAGTGAAAATGATGCTAATTTGTTTATACAGAAATTAAATACTGCAATAGGAAAAATAAAGGCTAATGAAGAAATTCATCTCCGTTAAGGACACAGAAGACCCGAAAGGGTTAGTAAAGAAGGCAATAGATATAAAAAAAGATCCATTTTCTAATCCCATAGGAAAAAACAAAACCATGGGACTTGTATTCTTCAACCCTAGTTTAAGAACCAGGATGAGCACCCAAAAAGCGGCCATGAACCTGGGCATGAACGTCATTAATATGAATATAGATAAAGACGGGTGGAAAATAGAATTTAATGATGGAGCCGTGATGGATGGTGATAGTCAGGAGCATATTAAAGATGCGGTAAAAGTAATGAGCCAATATGTAGATATACTTGGTGTAAGAACTTTCCCTGGCCTTAAAGACAGAAATGCCGATTATAACGAAGAAGTAATTTCTAATTTCATAAAATATAGTGATGTACCCGTGGTAAGCCTGGAGTCTGCCACACGCCATCCGTTACAATCGCTAGCTGATTTGGTAACTATTGAAGAAATAGGCATTAAAAAACCCAAAGTAGTACTTAGCTGGGCACCACACCCCAGAATATTACCACAGGCAGTACCTAATTCTTTTGCGGAATGGGTAAAAGTAACTGATGCTGATCTCACCATCGCTTGCCCAGAAGGATACGAGCTTGCAGATGAATTTATGGCTGGAGCTAATGTATCTTATAATCAAGAAGAAGCGTTTAAAGATGCGGACATTATTTATGCTAAAAATTGGAGCAGCTATCATCATTATGGTGAAAAACCAGAAGTAAAAGAAGATTGGAGAATAACTTCTGAAAAAATGAGCTTAACTAACAATGGTAAGTTTATGCATTGTTTACCAATAAGAAGAAATGTAATAGCCACGGATGAGGTTATTGACAACTCCATGATTTACAAGGAAGCAAAAAATAGAGAATATGCCGCTCAGGCCGTATTACAGGAAATTTTAGAAAACTTATGAAACCGAAACTAACCATAGTTAAGATAGGAGGAAATGTTATTGATGATCCGGAAATGCTGCAAACTGTGCTCAAAGAATTCGGGCAGCTTGACGGCGCAAAATTACTGGTTCACGGTGGCGGTAAAATAGCATCAGACATATCCAAAAGATTAAAAATACCTACTCAAATGGTAGATGGCAGGAGAGTGACTGATGCTACTACCTTAGAAGTAGTAACTATGGTTTACGGAGGACTTGTAAATAAAAATATCATTGCACTACTTCAAAGCTTAGGCACTGATGCAATAGGACTAACAGGGGCCGATGCTAACACCATAACTGCTCATAAAAGAGCTGTAAAAGAAGTAGATTACGGTTTTGTAGGCGATATAGACGTAGCTAATATTAATACAAAAAAGCTCAGCTTTTTAATTAATGGAGGCCTGGTACCCGTATTTTGTGCATTAACTCATGATAAACAGGGTCAACTGCTTAACACCAATGCTGACACCATGGCTTCTTCTCTAGCCATTGCTCTGTCTGGAGAATATGATACTGAACTGATCTATTGCTTCGAAAAAAATGGTGTACTGCTCGATGTGGAAGATGATAACAGCCTTATAAGAGAACTTACCTATTTGCACTTTCAGCAACTAAAAGATGATGGCGTAATCCACCAAGGTATGATACCTAAGCTGGACAATGCTTTTTTAGCTAAAAGACACAATGTAGGTGTAACTGTAAAACATGCGCTGAACTTAACCTCTCCTATAGGCACAAGCTTATTATGACAATAAAAGAAGAAGCTATTTCACTTTTAAAATCACTCATCTCCATTCCTTCATTCTCAAGAGAAGAAGACAAAACCGGAGACTTACTTGAGCAGTTTTTACAAGAGAAAGATATAGAATACCAACGTAGTAGAAATAATATTTGGGCTAAGAACAGGCATTTCTCTACAGAAAAGCCTACTATTTTGCTTAATTCACACCATGATACGGTTAAACCAAATTCTGGTTATACGAGAGATCCTCATGCCGCTGAAATAATGGAAGGAAAACTTTATGGGTTAGGCAGCAATGATGCCGGAGGTCCTTTAGTATCATTGCTAGCTACCTTCCTTCATTTTTACGAACAGGAAAACCTTACCCATAACCTCATTTATGCGGCTACTGCCGAAGAAGAGGTGTCCGGCAAAGATGGTATTGAAAGCATTCTACCATTATTAGGTACTATTGACCTGGCCATTGTGGGAGAGCCCACCAGTATGGAGGTGGCTGTATCAGAAAAAGGCCTTATGGTTTTAGACTGTGTAGCAAAAGGTAAAGCCGGCCATGCCGCCAGAAATGAAGGTGAAAATGCCATTTACAAAGCTGTAACCGACATCGAGTGGTTTAGGAAATATGAGTTTGAAAAGGTGTCTCCTACTTTGGGACCTGTACACATGAATGTAACCCAGGTAAACGCTGGCACCCAGCACAATGTGGTGCCAGATGAATGCCACTTTGTAGTAGACATTCGCCTTACCGATGCTTACTCTCACGAAGGTTTGCTAGAGATTATAAAAGAAAACACGCTAAGTGAAGTGACACCACGCAGCACCCGATTAAAGCCCTCAGGCATCAGCATGGATCACCCATTGGTAAAAAAAGCCATTGAAAAAGGCATGAAAACCTATGGATCACCTACCATGTCAGACCAAGCCTTAATCAACGCACCGAGCATAAAACTTGGGCCGGGAGACTCTAAGCGTTCACATTCGGCAGATGAGTTTATTTATGTTCACCAGATAGAAGAAGGCATAGATACTTACATAGATTTATTAGAAAGATTTTTAAAAGATTAACGCCTGAAACACTCATAATACTTTAGGCTATATTTCAATATTTTTTGACAAATAAAGCCTATCGTGTTTCAACATAGTCGTTAATAAACAAACAAAATAGACATGAAACTTTGGGATAAAGGATATAAAATAGAAAGTGCAGTAGAGGAATTTACAGTAGGTAATGATCGTCAGCTAGACCTACACCTGGCAAAATATGATGCGCTAGGCTCACTAGCTCATGCACAAATGCTGCATGAAGTGGGCATACTCACTGATGAGGATATCAAAGGCATTGATAAAGAAATCAGAGCCATTCTTACCAATATTGAATCGGGAGACTTTACTATAGAGGAAAGCTTTGAAGATGTACACTCAAAAATAGAACATCAACTTACTGAAAAGCTGGGTGAGGCTGGAAAAAAAATACATACTGCGCGCTCTCGTAATGATCAGGTTTTGGTAGACATGCACCTATTCTGTAAAGAGGAAGTATTCACTATCAAAAGCCTGGTAAAGAATCTTTTTGATCGTTTAATTTCACTAAGTAATGAGCATAAGGACGTGCTTATCCCTGGCTACACACACCTGCAAATCGCCATGCCTTCTTCATTCGGCATGTGGTTTGGCGCTTACGCAGAAGCCTTAATTGATGATATTCATTTTCTAAATGCAGCCTTCAAAATATCTGATCAAAATCCTTTAGGATCAGCGGCAGGTTACGGAAGCTCCTTCCCTATCAACAGAACATCTACCACTCAAAAGCTAGAATTCGCTACATTAAAATATAACTCCGTAGCTGCCCAAATGAGTCGTGGTAAATTGGAAAAATCGGTAAGCTTCGCCTTAGCCAGTACAGCGGGCACCTTAGCTAAATTTGCTATGGATGTATGCCTGTATATGAGTCAAAATTTTGGATTTCTCACTTTCCCTGCTCACCTCACCACAGGCTCTAGCATTATGCCACACAAAAAGAATCCTGACGTATTTGAGCTGATCAGAGGAAAATGCAATAAAATTCAGGCCCTCCCTACTGAGCTAACATTGATCACTAATAACTTGCCTAGCGGCTACCATAGAGATTTCCAACTCTTAAAAGAAAGCCTTTTTGCAGGCCTTTTCGAGTTAAAATCATGCCTCCAGATTTGTGAATTCATGCTTCAGCATATTATCATCAATAAAGAAGCTATTAATGATCCTAAGTATGATTATCTGTATAGCGTAGAAGTAGTAAATAAAGAAGTGCAGAATGGTCTGTCATTTAGAGAGGCTTACCAAAAAGTAGGAAAAGAGATAGAAGAAGGCAACTATTCTCCCAGCAAAGAAGTGCATCATACCCATGAAGGTAGCATAGGCAATCTTTGTAACGATAAGATTGTAGAGAAAATGGAGAAAGCATTCAATTGAATTTTATTAATAATCACTAAATATTAATGGCTAAAACACTCATTTATATATTGGCAATTTCATCCATATTGGCAGCATCCTGCAGCAAAGATGATGAGTCAGTACTCAGAATTAATTCTTTTGTATTAACTACTAAGTATGGAGTAGATAACGGGGAATTCGGCTTTGACCCTTCAGACCAATGGCTTTCTACAGATAACGAGAACATAGAAGGTTTTGGAATTTTAGCCGAGCAGCAAAATGAGACTGCAATAACCAACTCAGGAATCTCTAACGAAACTAATTTAAGAATTAGAGCTTACCCTAACCCGGTAGTTGATCACTTAAATTTACGCCTTTACCCTAAGTCCGAAACGTATTTTGATATGATCATCTTAGATGAAAAGCGGAAGATCACCCATAAGTCTAGCTTAAAAGTAAAGTCAGACACCACCTTAAATTTGGATTTTAGAGATTTCAGTTCAGGAGATAAGTTTAAAGTGATTTATAGTCTCTCCAATGAAAACACACTCAACTTTGTTAAAGGGTATGGAAATATTGCTTACTGTCCGGACCTAAATGATAGCTATGAGTTGGAAGAATTAACTCGATGCTTACATTAAACCTATAAGCAACTCATCACCTCTTCTCTTTTTGGAAGAGGTGATGATCATACTAAAACTAAAAAGCAGAAGGTGCCATCGTCTTTGTAGAAATCAGATACATTGTGAAATTATCTTCAAGCAGATACTATTACCAGTAAGAGCTAAGGGTAATTTTGACACTAAAAAATCACAATCACCTATAAATCTTCATATTACAGGATTTTTCATCTAAAGACATCTGTTAAAACAGAACCATAATCATCAATAAATCGTTAATATCATAGATTATATTATAGAAAAGCGATATATTTAACACCATGGGTAGAGATAATGAATTGATTAGTTTGCTGGCAAAACCAGATATGCTGAATTTGTTTAAACGAATTCTGAAGTCGAGGATATTATCCAGATCTGAACTGGAGAGACAATATAACCCCGTCTCTATTGAAGCTAGTTTGAATGAACTCGAGATGCTTGGCCTAATTAACCGACAACCTTCAGCTTTTCATGATTTTGATAAATTCTATCCCACCAGAGAAGGATTAGAAATCGAAAAAATGGTTAGATGAATGACGTAGCCTGCGCGCTCCTTGTAAGCTCTTTACTATCAGTATTACTAGCAACCATACAAATATCAATAGATGCAAAAACGAATGATCTGAGAAGTATTATCACTTCCTCTTTCGTCTTTTACATTCTTATTATGATGATAGGTAATATTATCACTACATTGCTATCCGCTAACTTAATAGATAATAACCTCCCAGCTCCTGGCAGCACCAAAACATCATTTTTATTAGCTGGCCCCAGGTGGGTCTGGTATTCAATATTCGGAGTATTTGGCTTTGAGGCTATTATTCAAAAAGTCAATGTCACGTTTTTTGATCAAGGTGTACTCACTATTCATGATTGGCTAACTAAAGCCAAAAAATCAGCCACAGCAGCCTCCTTAGAAAAAATAGTAATACTCAACTTTCAAGATTCTCAACTACTCGCCACCCGTTTGAAGGCACAGCTCGACCAGGAATCTATTCACACCTTTGCCTCTATGCAGCTTGGCTTTGATCAATACGAAAAAATCATAGCTTCTATTAAAGGTAACGATAAAATCAACCATGAAGAATATCTGGCCTATGTCCTTGCTGAACAATCTCCAAGGGTAGTGAAGGCTAAAATTAGGGCAAGATAATAACTTAATTATTCCTGCCCATCATTTGATCTCAGCACCATACCCTCCTCATGTCTTCACCATTTACTATAAAAGGTTATTTAAGTGATCATTATAACTCCTTATAATGTTACGAAAAGCTAACTCTATTTTAGGCTATAAGACAATTCCATCCAGACTATCAAGCTAACCCACGTAAACTCCTACTATATCTAAATTGATTTTCTAGGCAGGTAATTTCACATTAAAAGAGGTGCCTTGGCCAAAGGTAGACTCTACTTCTATTTCACCATTAAGTAATGTTACAGCCTCCTTCACTATATACAGACCCAGTCCGGAGCCGGATCGGGATTCATCTGCGCGGAAAAACATGTCAAAAATATTACTTAGGTATTGCTCAGGAATACCTATCCCATTATCCGTAACGGTAATATATATAAAGTTATCTTTCTTACTCACCAAGATTTCTATTAGAGAATCTTCTTTATCTGTATCACAATATCTGATACTGTTAGAAATCAAATTATTAAAAATAATCCGAAGCCTGTTTTTATCAGAAAAATATACCCCCCTCTCCACTCTTACTACTCTTTTAATTTTATTAAAATGGTTTAGGTATTTATATACACTAAAAACTTCACTAATTATTTCATTAAAATCAATCTCCTCTTTAATAACATCAAGACGAGAATTTTTAGAGTAAGCTATCACATCTTTTATAAAAGAATCTAGCTTAAGAATACTTTCCCTCATTCTCTGTATCAGCTCATCTTTAGACTCCTGAGTAGTTTCCAGGTTATACAGGTTAAGCAAGCCTATCATTGAAGATAATGGAGCTTTTAAATCATGAGAGGCTGAATAGACAAACATATCCAACTCTTTATTGGTCTGGCGAAGCTGCTGATTAGAAAGCTTAAGCTGGGCAGTTCTATCCTCTACTATGGCATTTAACTTATCTTTTGCCTTCCTAAGTCTATAAGAATAGTACGCAGATAATGCATAAATAACTATAAAGGCAGTGACAATACAAGCTATTACAAACCACCTCCTTGAATAAAAAGGCTCTGCAACAGTAAATTCAATCTTTTCAGACTCACTCCATAAATAGTTTCCACTTTGCCGAGCTCGTATCTGCAGTGTATATGTGCCGGCGTCAAGCTCATTGAGCTTAACTATATTATTTAACTCAAGATCGGCCCATGGTGCGCTATCATTTATTTTATACTGATAAGTAAGCAAAGAACCAGGGAAAGTCAACGACAGAAAATGCAGCTCAACTATTGAATGATTAGGAATGGACTTATTGCTAATATCATCTAAGCTCCACTCTCTTCCATTAATAATCAAATCAGTTAAAAAAGGCTTTTGTGTGTTATTAAACTTTTGGCCGCCCTGTATTGAAGAGGATAGCCCAAGAGCCGTACCTACCCATTTAGTACCATTATCATCAACCCTCAAATCTCTGGGGTTACCGGAACTAGAAGGCAGCCCAGAATCTTTATCAAAGGAGATCCAACTTTGCATATTAGTGAGGTCAACCCTAACAACCCCCATAGTATTGACCAACCACACAAATTCACTTTCCAGTGCTACAGCTCTTACAGGAATGGTGGTCATGCTTCCCAACTCTAGCCTATTCACTGTGCCATTAACATATTGAATAACACCATCAGTGGAAGCTAGCCAAAGCGTATCGTTCCTGGCCGCTAAATCTGATATCTCAAAATTATCACTTAACTCAAAGCTTATAGGCACACTTTCATTAACAAAACGATCAGATTTTTCATCATACCTATAGAGGTAAGAATCTTCACCTATGCCACCAAAATATAAGGTTCCATTCACCTCACAGCCAGAAATCAGCATACCATCAACACCGTCTTTACTTTTATAATGCTTTAGCACTCCCTCAGGATCCAGCTTACAGATACCGTCCATATTCTGCTGATGAATCCATAGATTATGTTTACTATCTGCATACATAAAAGACACAAAACTCATTTGATTGGATAGCCGAACAGTATCCGTAATTACATCTTCCTGCAGGTGTAATATGTTAAATTTATTACTTACCCAAACATCAGACCCTATCCCAGCAATAGCGATAAAAAACTCATTATTCCCTGTTACAATAGTAGATTGCTCATAACCATCTTCATTGTGCTCCAATTTAATAAGCGCATCTTTGTGGGAATAGTAAACCTTATCATCCAAGGGCATAATAGCCTCAATATAATGATCACTATTATTAATCTGTCTAAAGTAATTTTTCTTAAGCATGACAAGACCTTCATCTGACCCTACCCAAAAATGGCCGTCGCTATTGACCAAAATATCATTAGATCTTAAAATATCATACTTATCTTGAACAGAAAGGTCACGCTCCTTTACTAATAAAAGCTCATTTTGAAAAGTACCTATAAGTATCTGAGTACTGTCATACCTTACTATATTAGCCACCTCTTTCACAGGGATCTCATCCACTCTTTCACCATGAAACCCATCTTCAGATCGCCATACTTTATGCACTCCACTTATATTACCCACTAGGATAGTATCTCCTAAATCTAAACATACATTTACATTCATTAAGGGAATGTCTGACTTCAGTGACTCTCTTTTAAATTCATCATCCTCTTCATCATAGCGATACATACGACCTCCGTAGGCAATAACGTATAACTCATCTTCCATTTCAAAGAAAGAGAAGGAATCTAGAAAGCTGTGTGAAAACTCACTGGCATCAAATGTGTATCTTGTCAAGCGCTTTCCCTGAAGCTTTACCACGCTGGCAGGTTCTGATACCCATTTATTAGATTTACTATCTATGAAAATCTTTTTAGGATACCACAAAGTACTATCAGACATATAGATACTTCCTTTAAAGTACTCTTTAAATTGCACTTCAGAAATGCCAGGAACAATTTCTGTAATACCCAAATCAGAAACGGCCAGCAATTGGTTTCCTGTATAAATAATATCTTTAATATATCTACTTGGAGTAGCCTGAGGATAGTTTTGAAACTCGCGTCCGTCATACCTAACGAGGCCTTCATCTGTACCCACCCATAAAAAACCTAGAGAATCAAACTCTACCGCTTTAATCAAATGAGTCACCAACCCCTCCTCAACTCCATATATTGTCTTTTGAAAACTTTGAGAATATGACGTTAGAGTAATTACTGCACTTATAATAAGAATAAAAAGTGCTCTCATAAATTATATTAAATAGGGTAGTTTAGGTAGTTTAGGCACAATATACAATGGTTATTGAGCAAATTAATGAATTTAAAAGGCCAATTGTAACCATATTTTCAAGGAAAAAATTCTAATCTTGTCAATTAAAAATCCTTAAAAAAAACACATAATTAAGTTTTTATTATCAGAAATTATATTATGTATCCTTATAAACCTATCTTTTGAAAGTCTTTTTACTTAGACTCGCGAAATATTTTTTAAACTATAAAAATAAATATTTTTTTATAAACAAATTGCTGACATTAATCTTGACTGCAAGTTTACTCGTATTCTCTTGCTCTGATGATGACGAAACACCTCTACTGGTGCATATAATTACAAATGGGAATTTTCCGAAGGAGCCTCAGTTATGACCTCTATAGAACATACTCCCTCTGAAATCATGGTAGATAAAGCAGGAGAATTTAAAATAACGCTTACTGCTTAGGCGTCACGTGGACGGGGAGATCAGAAAACGGCTACTATCAACATAAAAGGAAATAATGCTATAATTGAGTTTTCAAATGTAGAATTTGGCTTGGAATCAGATGATAGCTACGGAAGATTCTTCTCTATTAAAGATGGTAAAAAGTTTACTGATAGTGAAGTTACCGAAGAAAATGGAGCTTCTATAGATATCACTTTTGGCAGCTTCGGCCATTCTGTTAACTTCTTCCAAAGTCCAACTTCATCATCATTTGATATTCCTAATGCTTCAGAAACTTATTTTATGAACTATCAAAGTGAAGTTATAATGACCGCAGAAGATTTTAATGAAATGAAGGATGATGCAGCCTTATCAAAATTTTCTATCACTAAAGATGATGAAGAGAGCTTTAGCGGCAATTCCATCCCTAATGTGATTTTATTTGAAACAGCTGAAGGAAAAAAAGGAGCTATTAGAACTAAAGAACGCAATAGTGACCGTCTTTTAGTGGATATAAAAGTACAGAAATATTAACACCGATATATTTATAACTAGGTGGCATCAAAAGCGAAAGATCAGTTCAGTCTAGAACTTTTGATGCCACTTATTTTCCTGCAATTAAGGCCATTAACTCCTTACTTCTATCACTACAGACTTAGAAATAGGGGTATTACTCTTTGTAGCATATTTATTATGAGGCACTAGCACATTAGCTTCAGGGAAATAGGTCGCCACACACTGAGTAGGTATATCATAAGGAATCGCCAAAAAGCTTCTGGCCACTCTTTCCTCACCATCATACACGCTCACTAAATCCACCTTTTGCTCTGGCTTTAACCCTGCCTTGGACATATCTTTTTCGTTCATCAGCACTATTCTTCTATCATAATGAACGCCTCTGTACCTATCATGCAAGCCATATATCGTGGTGTTATACTGATCATGACTTCTGATAGTCATCATGATGTATTGACCTTCTTTGAGCTGATGATCGGCTAATTCGTTAATCGTAAAATTCGCTTTCTTTGTATCGGTATGAAACTCCGCCTCTCTAGCTCCATTGGGTAGATAAAATCCTCCAGGCAACCGTACTCGTTCATTAAAATCATCAAATCCGGAGCAGGTCTTCTCTATTCCGTCTCTTATATTATCATAGTTAGCCACCATATCATCCCAATCTACAGTGCTTCTATCTCCTAAAGTGTGCTTGGCCAATTCTGCCACTATCCTAGGCTCACTATATAAATTATCTGAAGCAGGCCTTTTATTTCCTCTGGAGCTATGTACTACTCCTGTAGAGTTTTCTACAGAAACTAATTGCTGACCCGACGACTGAATATCTCGCTCTGTTCTACCAAGACATGGAAGTATTATAGCTGTTTTACCATGAACTAAATGACTTCTATTAAGTTTGGTGGATACCTGTACAGTTAAGTCACAATTCATTAATCCCTTAGCCGTGTATTCAGTATCAGGCGTAGCAGAAAGAAAATTTCCTCCCATGGCAAAAAACACTTTGGCTTCACCTTCATGCATTGCTTTTATCGCTTTAACAACATCATAACCGTCTTTTTCAGGAGGGGCAAAATGAAAAGTATCCTGAAGTTTCTTCGCGAATTCCGGCTGAAGTTTTTCCCAAATCCCTACAGTTCTATCTCCTTGAACATTACTATGACCTCTTACTGGGCAGGTTCCTGCTCCCGGCTTACCTATACTTCCTTTTAGCAAAAGTAGATTTACTATTTCACGAATATTATCTACAGAATTTTTATGCTGAGTAAGGCCCATGGCCCAACAAATAATAATCTGGTTCTTGGCAGCCAAAAGCTCAGCCACCTCCCTTATAGCAGGTGCTTCTATACCTGTCTGGCTAATAAGGTTATCTAAATCATGATTTAATAGATCATTTTTAAAATCTTCATACCCTGCAGTCTTTTCTTCTATAAATTGATGATCAAGTACTTTTCCCGGGTTTTGCTCTTCCATCTGAAAAAGCATTATCATCAACGCTTTTAAGAGAGCCACATCTCCGTTAATTCTTACTTGCAAAAAGTGATCTGTGAGCTTAGTACCCTTCCCAAGCATGTCTTTTACATTTTGAGGATGCTTAAAAGTCATAAGACCTACTTCAGGAAGTGGATTTACCGAAACGATCTTAGCCCCTTTGCTTTTTGCCTTTTCAAGTGCCGTTAGCATCCTCGGATGGTTCGTGCCAGGGTTTTGCCCCATGATCATGATCACCTCTGCCTTGTAAAAATCATCTAACTTGACTGATCCTTTGCCTATTCCCACTGTCTCAGTCAGCCCCGTGCCACTAGATTCATGACACATGTTAGAGCAATCTGGCAAATTATTAGTACCAAACTGCCTAACAAAAAGCTGGTACAAAAAGGCAGCTTCGTTACTAGTTCTTCCTGAAGTATAAAATATTGCCTCATCAGGAGAATTCAATGCATTAAGGTGGCCACCTATAGTTTTAAAAGCTTCATCCCAAGCAATGGGCTCATAGTGGGCACTCCCCTCTCTTAAAATCATAGGATCGGTTATTCTTCCGCTCTTACCTATTTCATAATCCGACCATTCAGAAAGCTCTTGAACAGAATATTTTGCAAAGAATTCACCATCAACCCTTGCCTTAGTAGCCTCTTCGGCCACCGCCTTGGCGCCATTTTCGCAAAATTCAGCTATGGATCTATGCTTGTCAGGATCAGGCCAGGCACACCCAGGGCAGTCAAAACCATCGAACTGATTCAGCTTAAGCAGAGCCTTGGAACCTTCCACCACTCCTACTTCTCCAAAAACATGTTCTAAAGATGATTTTATGGCCTTTATTCCAGCGGCCACCTCTGTTTTCTGACCATATAACAACTTATCATGACCTTCAGGAGGCTGTGCCTTTATCTTTTTCTTATCCATAGCGTTATCATTTACAATTTACTGAGCCAAAGGATTCTTATAAAGATCCTCTTCATCTTCTCCCGGTCGGGCTTTAAGGCATTGAAAATCTTTTTCCACCAGCACTGTTAAAATATCTCCTTGAGGCAAGGATATTTCTGCATCAAAACCTACCTTATCAGTATTAACCCACTCAGATAAAGTTTGTTCTGGCACTCTTATGGTCACAAAGGTGCCATTAAAACTTACAGATAGTTCACTGTCTTCAGTAACTTCCATCCCATAAATCAATTTTCTATCTCCAAAATCAACACTGTCGCTAACCACACCTTCCTTACCTATAATGGCTACTTCACTTTGAGAAAGCCTAAACCTTAAAGAATTCCCTTTAATTCTAATTTTCATGCTTAATTTAATGTTTAAAATGCTCGATTTTCTTCCCTACCCTTTTCTCTCCATGGTAAATATTAAAACCGCTAGACTTAATAAACCCGATGAGTGTCATATTAGTTTGCCTGGCTAAATTGACGGCAAGGCTAGAAGGGGCACCTACAGCTAACAACATAGGCACATGAGCTAACGCAGCCTTTTGCACCAACTCAAAACTGGCTCTTCCACTTACCAAAATAAAACTTTCTCTAAGTGAGGCTGATGAGGAATCTAAAAGACTACTGCCAATCAATTTATCAAGAGCATTATGCCTGCCTACATCTTCTCTAAGTCTGATCAATTTTCCCGCCTCACTAAATAAACCCGCAGCATGAAGCCCCCCGGTATGCTCAAAAACATTCTGTTTTTCTCTTAACTGGCCTGGGGCATCCATAATGGCTTTTTCAGTAACATTCAAAACAGCATTGATCATTTCACAAGATTGCTGTACCGATTCAATAGAACTTTTACCACATACTCCACAGCTGGAGGTCATGTAAAAATTCCTTTGGGCAGCCTCTGGGTCAAACTTCACTTGCGGGTGCAGTTCCACCCTAATCACATTTCCCCTCTCCTCTTCACTCTCTAAACGATTACAATGTTTTACCGAAAGAATATCTTGAGCCGAGCGTATTATTCCTTCCGTGAAAAGAAAGCCCACAGCCAGTTCTTCATCATTTCCTGGCGTACGCATAGTTACCATGAGCCTTTGCTCTTTACGAATATGCTCCTCTCCAAAGCCTAATCTCAGCTCTAATGGTTCTTCCACCGCCAACAAATCAGGCACGGTTTGATAGTGATGATCGGTAAACTTGTTAATAGATGTAGCCTCCACTCGCATAACACGCCTTTTTTTATAATTACTGCCAACCTCAAATCTCGGCTTGAGGTTATCACACAAATTAATATATCATTAGCTTAACCCAGATATTTTACCATTGTTATCTATGTCCATATCAATAGCAGCAGGCACTGCTGGCAGACCGGGCATTCTAAGCATATTGCCAGTTATAGGAATGCAAAAACCTGCTCCGGCTGCAATTTCTATCTCCCTCACTGTAAGCGTAAAATTTTGAGGCCTTCCCAGCTCATGAGGATCATCACTCAAAGAGTTTTGAGTTTTAGCTATGCAAATAGGCTTGTCACTGAGACCTATACGTGCTATTTTCTTTAAATTTTGCTTAGCCTTAGGTAAGAACTCCACCTCTCTGGCTCCATACACCTTACGCGCCACAGCTTCTATCTTATCTTCTACAGACCAGTTCCAATCATATACAGGCTTAAAAGGTTGTGTACATTCTTCCACTGCCTTAAGCACCTCCTCTGCCAGCTGAGTAGTACCTTCACCTCCATGTTCCCAGCCTTCAGAAACCGCCACTTTCACCCCTAACTCGGCGCACCTTTCCTTTACTATTTCTATTTCTTCATCAGAATCAGAAGAAAATCTGTTAACTGAAACCACAGGCTGAACACCGTATAACTTGACATTTTCCAGATGCTTTTCCAGGTTTACCAAGCCCTTCACTAAGTGCATTGTGTTTTTTTCTTTGAGGTCTTCTAATTTTTGACCTCCATGATATTTCAGAGCTCTTACAGTAGCTACCACCACTATCGCTTTAGGCGAAAAACCCGCATAACCACACTTAATATTAAGAAACTTCTCTGCCCCCAGGTCTGCGCCAAAGCCAGCCTCAGTAACTACATAAGGCGTAAGAGACATTCCCATTTTAGTGGCTATAATAGAATTAGTGCCTTGTGCAATGTTAGCAAACGGACCTCCATGAATTATGGCGGGGTTTCCTTCTAGCGTCTGTACCAGGTTTGGCTTAATAGCATCTTTTAACAACGCCGCCATAGCCCCTTGCGCTCCCAGATCTCTTGCAAAAACAGCTTTCCCATCAAAAGTGTCTCCTATGTAGATGTTACCAATCTTTTGTTTAAGATCATCAATATCTTTGGCCAAACATAAAATAGCCATAATCTCAGAGGCCGCGGTAATGTTAAAACCAGTCTCACGCATCATACCTCCTGACTTACCGCCCATACCAGTAACTATATTCCTGAGACCACGATCGTTCATATCCATCACTCTTTTCCACTCTACGGTACGAGGGTCTATACCGAGATTATTGGTCTTAGTTTGAATATTATTATCGATCAGTGCTGCCAATAAGTTATTAGCCTTCTCAATAGCAGCGAAATCTCCAGTAAAATGTAAGTTAATATCTTCCATAGGCACCACCTGACTATAACCTCCTCCCGCTGCACCTCCTTTCATGCCAAATACAGGACCTAAAGATGGCTCTCTAAGTACTACAGTAGTTTGCTTACCCAATTTATTGAGTCCCTCAGCTAAACCTATAGAAGTGGTAGTTTTACCTTCTCCGGCAGGTGTAGGTGTCATAGCGGTAACTAAAATGAGCGTACTCTGAGCTATTTTCTCTTCATTAACCAGATGTAAAGGAAGCTTTGCCTTGTATTTTCCATACATTTCAAGGTCATCTTCACTTATACCTACTGACTGTGCTATGCCCTTTATATGCTTCAGCTCCGTAGATTGTGCTATTTCTAAATCTGATTTATAGGTTTGTTTTACTGACATTTGTTTTCATGGTTTTAGAGGCTAACAAAGATATCATTCCCCATCTAAAATGAAAGGTTTTAGGCTGTATTGTCAATCCTTTGCATATTCTGGGTAATTTTGAGCTTTACAAGGAAGAGCATGCGCAGAAAACATCAGTTTGACTTTAAACAATTTTCTATCATACAAGAAAATACAGCCATGAAGGTGGGTACCGATGGTGTTCTTCTTGGCGCCTGGGCCACTGTTGATGCCCCCGAGAAGGTACTGGATATAGGCACAGGAACCGGGCTCATCGCCCTAATGATTGCTCAAAGATGCAATCAATGTAAAATTGAGGCTATTGATGTAAGTGAAGCAGCCGCAGCAGAAGCCAGCATGAATTTTCAGGTTTCTCCCTGGAGTGATCGACTCTCTTCTAAGACAATATCAATACAAGAACTAAGCAATAAAAAAGAAAGGCATTATTATGATCTGATCATATCTAACCCTCCCTATTTTGAGCAAGGAGGCACTAAAGCACAATCAGAAGGCCGCCAGCAAGCGCGGCACAACCATACCTTGAGCCAAGAAGAGCTGCTCAACTCTGTCAACCATTTATTAACACCACAGGGTAAATTTAGTGTGATACTTCCTTACCAGGAAGGCTTGTCGCTAATTGAAAAATCAAATGATTTTGAATTATTCATCAATAGGAAAACTGGCTTTTTCAGCAAAGAACGTAAACCTCAGGAAAGGTGGTTACTGGAATTTTCTAAAGTGAAAAAAGCACCTATTGAAGACTCATTAATACATTATACACCCAGCAATGAATGGACAACACCTTATAAGCTTTTAACAAAAGATTTCTACATCAAACTATAACCATCCGGAAATTTGATTTTAAAAAACAATTCAAAATGATTTTAGCATTTGACTCCTTTTACTTTAGTAACAAAGCAAAAACAGTATGCCTTCTCTTTGAAAACTGGGAAGACGCAGCCCCATATAGCATCTTGTCAGAAATAACCGAAGGAGTAGCGGACTACGAACCTGGTGAATTTTACAAAAGAGAACTACCATGCATCCTCAGCTTACTGGAAAAGGTAGAGCATACCATTCACACTATTATTATTGATGGCTATGTAACCTTAACCGATAAAGGCAAGCCTGGATTAGGCGCTCACTTGTACCAAAGCCTAGATCCGAAAGTGCCGATTATAGGAGTAGCCAAATCGGGATTCCATGAAAACAGCAAATTAGTGCGAGAACTGCATAGGGGAGAAAGCAAAAATCCGCTCTACATTACAGCTGCAGGAATGAGCGCTGATGAAGCCTATGACAACATCAAAAAAATGGATGGCCCCTATAGAATGCCAACATTATTAAAATTACTTGACAAAAAAACAAGAGAAGCCCTTCCTGAATAATTAATTAAATGCTTTTAATTTCATGTTAAAAACTAATTATTTAATGGAATAAATATAATTATGATCAAATAACATAATAATCTTATGGCATTATAATTAGTTTTAATCAAACTCTTTCTTATCTTTATATTAATGTTTGTGCATTTATAAAGTAATAGCGTTGGCTCTTCAAAAAAACGACCTTTGCTACACTATATTTCTCAAGCAGTTTTAATTTATTTAATTTATTTTACAATGAACATTTTTGTAGCAAAGTTAAACTACCGAACAACTAGCGAAGCCCTACAAAGACAATTTGAAGCTTTTGGTGAAGTGACCTCAGCTAAAGTAATCTTTGACAGAGAAACACAACGATCTAAAGGTTTTGGATTCGTAGAAATGCCTGATGATGCAGCGGCTAAAGAAGCCATAAGCACTCTTAATGAATCAGAATTCGACGGCAGAACCATCGTAGTTAAAGAAGCAAGACCTAAGACTGAAAGTTATTAATTATTAATAAATTTATCGGTATTTGAAAACGACCTCAATTCTCCGAGGTCGTTTTTTTAAAAAAATATTCATTGTTTAAACATTAATGTTAAAACATTATATATATTTGCAGACATAAACATTAAAACATAACAGAGATGAAAAAAATATTATTCAGTTTACTAGCAGTAATAACTGCCGCAACAGGAGTTTCAGCCCAAACTAATTGGGATCTTGACAAAGCACATACTAAAATAGGTTTTAGTGTGTCTCACATGACTATAAGTGAAGTAGAAGGTTCTTTCCAAGAATTTGACGGTAGCGTAGTTTCTTCATCTGATGACTTTGATGGCGCTGAGATATCTTTCACAGCAAAAACAGCCTCTATTGACACCGATGTTGAACAAAGAAATGAACACCTAAAATCTGCTGATTTCTTCAATGTAGCCAAATACCCTGAGTTAACTTTTAAAGGAAAACTTAAGAAAAGTGGAAAAAAATATAAGCTTGAGGGAGACTTCACGCTTTTAGGAGTTACTAAACCTGTTACCTTTGACGTTAAATATAATGGTACTATAGTAGATCCTTACGGAAACACTAAAGCTGGTTTCCAAATAACAGGCACTATCGATAGAACGGAATATGGCATGACATGGAATTCTACTCTTGATGCAGGCGGTCTTCTTGTAGGAGAAGATGTAGAAATAACTGCTAACGTAGAATTACAAAAAAAGGCATAAAATGTCTTAAAAACATTACATCAAACATATCATATAGAGGTTATTGAATTATTAAAGCATAAGTTTGTTAATAATTCGATAACCTCTACTTGACTTTAAGAGCCTAAATATTCTATTTTTGAAATCTCCCTAACATATAAACATGAAATTTGAAGAAGAAATAAAGCAATCAAAATTTACAAGTGAATGTCAGAAAGCCACCCTTAACCTGATTTTCACCTCTGGCTATGTTAACAATATGCAAAAGGACTTTTTCAAACCTTTCAATATTACTAACCAGCAATATAACGTCCTTAGAATACTACGAGGCCAACACCCTAAATCAATCTCTACCTCTGGCATAAAAGATAGAATGCTAGACAAAAACTCAGATGTTTCCAGAATAGTAGACAGACTTACTTTAAAAGGATGGGTTCAAAAAACCGTGTGCCCTGACGATAGAAGGTTAGTAGATGTGATCATCACCTCTGAAGGCCTCGAACTACTGGAAAGCATGGACACTGATGTGAAAAAGCACAATGATCATTTAGGAACCCTTACAGAAGAAGAAGCCAAACAATTAAGTGAGCTATTAGATAAAGTAAGAGGGTAAAAACTTCTACTTAAATTGATATGCAGGCAGATATACAGTAAAAACACTGCCTTCATTTTCTACTCTTATACCTCACCTCCGTTAATCACTGCAACTTGATAACTTGATAAATTAATTTGTGTTTAATATTAACATGATTTTTTGATATTTCGTTCAAAAGCATATCTTTTCAGAACATTACCATATATGATAATAAAAACCATATTTAGTATTATATTAGTAATTATGATAAGTAAATGAGTGGATATCTAATGATGTATTAACAATCAATATAAGCGGGTAAATAAACAGTAAAAATACTTCCTTTATTTTCTTCACTCTTTACAGTCACTTTTCCGCCATTAAGCTCTGTAAATTGATAAACGAGTTGCAAGCCCAACCCTAAGCCTTTCTCTCCTTGCGTTCCCCAAGAGCGCTTATTACCATCAAGTTTAAAAAGGCTATCTAGTTTATCCTTTGAAATTCCAATGCCAGTATCCTCTACCGATATAGCCACCATTCCGTTAGACCGCTCGGCTGTAAGTTTAATTTTACCTTTATCGGGAGTAAATTTAAGAGCGTTATTAAGAATATTACGCAGAATAGTATTCAGGCAATTCATGTCTGCATGCAACACTAAGTCCTCTTTAAAATCAGCGGTTAATTCAATATCCTTGGCTCGTGCCATATTATGAAATAACTCAAATAAATCATCTGTTAATTTATTTAGTTCTACCTTTTCCGGCTTAACTGGTATATTCCCCTGCTGTGCCACAGCCCAATCTAGCAGGTCATCTAATAAGCTGGAAAGTTGATTCACTGAATTATCAAAATGAACATTCAGCTCTTTTAAGTCCTCAATATTTTCCTCTTCTACCAGTATTTTAATAAGCCTACTCATGCCTTTAAAAGCATGCACAGGGCCACGAAGGTCATGAGATATGATAGAAAAGAAACGATCTTTGGTACTATTCAATTCATCTAGTTGGTCTCGCTGAGCTTCAATTTCTTCTTTCTGCTCTCGAAGTAAATTATTAGCTTGTCTTCTGTGTTTGTTATTTTTATATAAAAGGAAGGCCACAATACCCACCAATACCGCAACGGCACCAAGCGAAATTGCTACAATACTTTGCCTTCTTTTCTCTGACTCTAAAAGGTCAACTTCCGCCTGCTTCTGGTTCACCTCATACTCAGTGCGCATATCCGCCATTTTACGGATGGTTTCCTGATCTACTACACTATCCTTATAAGCATAGTATTTACCCTGATAATCAAAGGCTAGCTGATAGTCGCCTAATTCAGAATAAATTTCTGATAGTTTTTGACTAGCATCACGTACTTGCTCCTTAAAGCCTTCTTCAATGGCTACATCAAAACTACTTTGAGCGTATTTTAAGGCTTTTTTGTACTCGCCTCGATCTTTGTAGATATCTGCCATGGAGATATTATAGACTGCAACAGGGTATTTATCTCCAAACCTCTCTAAGGTACCTATTGCATTAGCCAAATTCATCTCTGCAGAATCATATTTACCTTGTTGGGCATAGACTAGTCCTATATTTCCTTCATTATAAGCTATCCCTATGTCATAATTATTCTTTTCAAAGATAATTTTAGACTCAGCAAAGTAAAGTAATGCGGAATCCTCCTTTTGATTTAAACGATACAGATCACCAGTATTTAAAAGGGTGGTTGCTAATTGTATGCTATCATGAGATATTCTAAAAATATTAATAGATAAATTATAATATTCAATAGCTGTGGAGTAGTTTGTCTGAAATAAATAAACCCCTGCAATCTCATTATATACTGAAGCTCTTAAATGATCCTTGTGAGTGACATTCGCATACCTCATTGATTTCAGTAAATTTCTTAAGGCCTCCTCTAAATCACCTTTAATTTTATATGCTTGTCCTTTATTTAAGTAGGCCAGCGCTAACCACTCTTCCTTCTTTACATTATCCGGATAATTATTATTCAATTCTAGGTCAATAGCTTGATCAGCATACTTAATTACCACTTCAGGATTAGGATGAGTAGTATATATTCCCCATAGAATACGCTCCTTCAAAGTATCAGCCAAAACTAAATCACTACTTCCCAGAACATTAATTAAACTATCAGCTCTAGCCAGATCTTGACTAAAGCTATTTGTGAAAACGAAAAGCGGAAGGATCATAATAATTACGACCTTCCATACTTTCTTTATACTTATTGACATAAATCAACTTGGTGGGTTTGGCTGGATCCTCAACTGAGGATCAAAATAAAATTTCTCACCATTACAATTAGAGTTACCATTAATTTTAAAATAGAAGCCATAACTAGCGGAAGTACCAGCATCTAATTCAGCCACTTCTCCCGTCCAAGATTTACTTCCTCTATCTTGAGTTGGTAAATCTTTAAAGAAATCCTGACAGCCTTTACTATCGTCAAAACTTGTGAGTTCCACTTCATCATCATTATTTATCGAGGTTGGTTTCCATGTTACTATCCCTTCAGGAGCAACATTTGTAATCAGATTAACAGAACCTTGATTACTATCTGGTGTAGGATCATCATCCACCATATAAATAACCGGTTCAAAATTACCTGATTCATAATTTTTAATAGTAGCCTGTGTATCTACTATTACAAGAATATGCGCATTCGCATCCATATTAGCCATGCTATAAACAATTAAGGTTAAAAATTAAGTTTCTAGGGTTAATTTTAAGCAAAAAGGCTCAGACTTCAAATCATAATGCTTATAAAAAAACATAGATCTTTATTATTTAACCTCAATATGCGTATAAGCGTATAATACTGTATTATAATCCAATTAAAACGGTTTACAATTAGAATAAAAACAACAGATGAAAAGTGAACGGTTTTCTTTAATTAAATAAAATGTTAGCTATGTCACATTTTATTAGTTCCGGTATCAACTAAAATAAAAACCTAAACTACTTGAATGCAAGTATAAAACTTTTGTCGCCTTAATCTTTTAACTGAATGCTATAATTTAGCTATTTCCTCACTAACCTAAAATTTTAAGATTAGCAGGTCTTATTATCATGTAAAAATTAATATCTACCAAACCATAGCTTCAAAAAAAATAAAGATGCATAAATACATTCAAAAAACTAAGCCTCAACCAATTGATTTTAAATTCATCAAAGCAGGATAGTTTCTTAGCTTAATATAATAAAGTATAAATCAATTCCAATATTATATCATCATTATATGTAATATTATTTCAATAACTGATAAAGTAAATAATCAAGCACCACCTTTTCTTGGATAACAACAGTAGCAGTACCTGTCATTCCCTTTACCATTTGCGGGAAACGCTCATCCAAATTATCCAAGGTTAACTTCACGGAATAAAAGCCTTCTTCATTAGTGCTAGAACTAATGGATTTAACCTTTGCATTTATACTGCCATAGTAAAAATGAGGATAAGCATCAAATTTTAATACAGCTTTTAGATTATCTTGCAACTCTCCTATTTGAACAGGATTAGCAAAAGCATAAGCAATATACTTTTCTTTCCCGTTAATTACTTTCAAACCAATTTCCTCAGGGTTCAATTCAGACTCTTTAACAGTTAAGAAAGAGACCTGACCCAAGGTATCACAAATTAAGGTTATACTATTTTCCTTGACCATACATTTACCATAATCAAGCTGCAACTGTCTCTGAGCTAAAGCCAATGCACTTAACAACTCACCTTCTAGTTCCTTTTCCTCCGCCTTAATCTTTTGCACCTCTATCAAAATACTCTCCTTTTCAGTCTCCAAAGTCTCTAAGTCATATTGATAATCAGTAATTTGCAAATTTGAACTATTTATAAAATGAACCAGTTCTTGCTCTTTCATCTTATAACTAGCTAATGCATTCTCCCAATCAGCATCTGACATCACGTTCTTATCATGCAAAACACGACTACGCTCATAAGATTTTTTAGACAATTGAAGCTGCTCTTCTAAGTTCCCTTCCTCTTCAACTTGAGAGTTTCTTGCTAAACTTATCAGCTCTTTTAGTTTAGTTAAGCTATTGCGTAACCCCTCAGCTTTAGTCTCTAACATCTTTATTCGACTAGCTATTGCAGGAGCTTTTATTTCATAAAAATTATTTAAATTATGCCTTGCTTGCTCAATCTCCCCTATTCTTTTAGATATTTCTGGTGAACTAATAGTCATCAAGGGTTGTCCCGAATTGACTTTATCACCAGAATTAACCATAACCTCCTGTATATAAACTTTATGAGGAAACTGGTAAACTTTCTCGTTTATTCCTCCCATCAACTTAAAATTCAAATTAACCTCTCTAGGTATAGGAATAATTAAACTCAAAACCACAATAATTAGCAAGAACACTACCCCTATATAAACTAGTCTTTTCACTAACAACTCACTAACATCATTAAAAGGCACATCATCCTCCCTATATAATTCCTTGTACTGCTGAGGCTGAAGATCATTATAACTATTTTGCATTTTCAATAATTAATATAAGTATCAATAAACTTCTTATACACCCCTTCATTCTCCAACAACTCTTCATGACTTCCATTTTCCACTACTACTCCATGATCCAATACAATAATTCTATCTGCACCTCTTAAGGTATTTAATCTATGAGCAATAGAAATAATGGTCTTTCCTTTGAAGTATGTCTTGATATTAGACATAATTTTCATCTCCGTTTCCACATCTAAGGCACTACTTGCTTCATCTAAAATAATAATGTCAGGATTTGCCACAAACAATCTAGCAAAAGCCACTTTTAATTTTTGCCCTCCTGAAAGACCTGTTCCATTCTCTCCTACTTTGAGATTATACCCCAAGTATTGCTGCTTTACGAAATCATGTAAGTCAGCTTTCTTTGCAGCTTCTATAACCTGCTGATCGGTAGCTTCAAAGTTTCCATATTTAATATTATCTTTAATGGTACCATCAAACAAGAATACCTCCTGCGGTATAACTCCCATCTTTCTTACTAACTCATTTCTTGCAATATTTTTTATATTTTGTCCATTAATGGTAATCTCTCCCGTGTAGTGATCGTACAATCTGCTTATTAGTTTTATAAGAGTAGATTTACCAGAACCATTTCTACCAACTATCCCCACAAATTCTCCATGCTCAATATCAACATTTACACCTTTGAGTATGTAATTCTCTTGATTACTTCGATATTTAAAATATACATTTTTGACACTCAAAAGATCAGCAGATTTCAATCCTTTTTTGTTTTCGAGCGAATAATCTGCTACTTCTTGAATAAATACATCATTTAGTTTATCAAAAGTTACTGTTAGTTCGGTGAATAAAAATGAGATTTGGGTTATCCTACTCAAAGAGTTCATAACCATAGTATAGATAGTTATAAACGCAATATACTGACCTATTGATATCTCATTCATGAAAGCAAAGTAAGCTCCCAACCAATATATACTAGTTCTACTTGTGAAAAATATAGCATTTAAAATAGTATTAAGTGTAATGTACTGCCGCTCAGTTTCTAATACTTTATTAAGTGCCTTAGTATATTGATTTTTCCATTTCCAAAATTTAAGTTTTTCTATCCCTAAAAGGCGTACCGTTTGGATACCCAAAAGCGTGTCCATCACTTGACCAATGGTTTTAACATTTTCCGCAAATACTTTATTTTCAAGATTCTTTAATTTAGGAAAGAAAAATACAGCATATAAAACATAGAGCAGAATGAATATGGAAGCAATTAAACCTAAAAGCCAATGATAAGAAACGAGAATGATTAGATAGAAAAAAATAAAAACCAAATCTAATAAGCCCTCTAACACAGAGGGATTTAATGCCTTTCTTATTTTTAAGTTTTCTTGAAATCTATTGATGAAATCTTCCTTTTTATGATTATCAAAATATATTTGATTTAACTTAATGAGATGATCAAAAAATTTACTAAAAAACTTACGCTCAAAAGTTGCCTTAAGCTGAACCAGGAGCATATTTCTCCCATATGTGGTGAATATTTGAGCAAAAAAAACCAATACCAGCCCTACCAGAATAGCATATAATAGTTTAACATTTTTATTTACTAATACATGATCTATAATAGCTTGAGTAAAGAATGGCAGAACCAAGCCCAAAAACTGCAAGATAAATGTACCTAAAAGTATCTGTATTATAAGTTTCTTTGATGAAAGTAAAGAAGGAAGGTAAACCTCACGTACAATACTTTTCTGTTTAATACGCTCCGCCTCTACTAACTCAGTAAGTTCATTATACTTAAAAATATTATCAGTAGGATTAAGTACAAGTACTACCCCATTCCATTTGGCGTTAAATTCTGATTTTGTTAGCTTATATTTACCTATGGCCGGATCAGAAATCCAAACATATTTATCAGAAGAGCGATACACAACCACAAAATGATTTCCTTCATAGTGAGCAATACATGGCAAGTGAATCTCTTGTAAATACTTATATTCTAATTCATAACCATCAGTTTCAAAACCAAACCCTTCTGCCAGCTCACTCAGCGTGAACAAGTCTATACCTTGGGCACTCACCTCTGCCTTGCCAGCTAAAAAACTTTTAATGTCATAATAACCATAATACTTAAAAATCATAGCCAGGCAAGTGGTGCCACACTCCATCATACCTGCCTGCTTTATAAATGGAAAAAACCGTCTTTTCTTCAATAGATTTTATTTAAAACTTATAATAAATCAAATCTTAAAACTATAATCTTTCCCTATAAAACCATAACTAATTTTTAAAATTGTTTGCAAAACTTACAAATAATAATTATCATTAGTTTTTAAACATTTTTTAATCATCTAAAATTTATCAAAATGAAAAAATTATCTAAAAAAGAACTTACTACTGTTGTGGGTGGACCCGAACTTCGAATTGACCGTCGTCCTTGATGATGATTAGGTAATAATAAAACTCAGAGCTGCACACTACAATAATCAGCACTGATAAAAAATAATCTTAGTATTATATAACTTTAAAATNACACTACAATAATCAGCACTGATAAAAAATAATCTTAGTATTATATAACTTTAAAATTTATAACAATGAAAAAATTATCTAAAAAAGAACTGGCTACTGTTGTGGGTGGACCGGAAATGAAAATACGAGAGAGAGACTGATTATCAACAATAATCAACTTAACAATTAAGATCATTAACAATACGTTTTATCAACTTTAATTTTATCAAAATGAAAAAATTATCAGAAAAAGAACTGGCTACTGTTGTGGGTGGACCGGAAATTAGAGTAGGCCCAGGCAGTTAAATACAATAAAAAAATTATCTAAAAAAGAACTGGCTACTGTTGTGGGTGGACCGGAAATTAGAGTAGGCCCAGGCAGTTAAATACAATAAAAAAATTATCTAAATCAAAATAGATAATGATTTATAACATTTAGAACTCTCTACTCCTCCTGTTTAGAGCAGGGAGTTCTAAGAAATTCTATGTACGATAAACCTCGGCAATATGGCCTCAAGTAATATTACCTATTTCTAAGTGAACAAAATCAATTAATTCCTTAATATAAGATTTGCTAAAATCAAATTTAATGTTAGCAGCTTCATATACTTCTGGTATTGATCTCGTATAACCTAACTTTAAGGCATTTATATATCCTTCAAGGCCTTTTTGGTTATCTTCTTTGAAATTTTTCCATACGGCTATCGCTCCTAGTTGCGCCATGCCATATTCAATATAGTAAAAAGGAACTTCATATAGGTGTAATTGCTTCTGCCATAAGAAATTTCTGTTTTGCTTCAGCCCTTTCCAATTAGTAATGTTATCAGAAAAGTCTGCAAATATTTCATTCCAGGCATCCGTTCTTTGTTCCTCTGTATGATCAGGGTTTTCATAAATCCAATGTTGGAATTTATCTATGGTCGCCACCCAAGGCAAAGTCTCTATTAGCTGTTCCAGATGCTCTTTCTTCGCTCTTTTTAGATCTTCTTCATTATCAAAAAACAAATCCCAATGATCCATAGAGATCAGCTCCATACTCATAGATGCCAATTCTGCCACTTCACTAGGGGCGTGTTTAAAATCAGTCAATTCCAGATCTCTGGTAAGGAATGAATGCACGGCATGTCCACCTTCATGCAATATAGTAACCATGTCTCTAAGCGTAGAGGTAGCATTCATAAATATAAATGGAACGCCTATTTCTGCTAAAGGATAATTATACCCTCCTGGAGATTTTCCCTTTCTACTTTCAAGGTCTAGATGCCCCATTTCATCCATTATTTCAAGGCATTCTCCCAAATAAGGATCAAGTCTCTTAAAGCATTCAATGGTTTTATTAGTTAGGTCTTTACTGCCTGCAAATGGCTTTAAAGCCTCTCTATTTTGCGGATCTACAGCTTTATCCCAAGGACGCAACTCATCTACACCCAGCTGTTGCTTTCTCTCTTCTGCCAGGTCATTAAGCAAAGGCACCACTTCCGCTTTCACTGAGCTATGAAAATCGAAGCAATCTTGAGGCGTATAGTCAAAACGGCCCATAGCCTTAAACATATAGTCTCTGAAGTTAGAGAAGCCTGCATTATGAGCCACTTTATCTCTAAGCTGTATTAAAGTGGTAAATAAATCATTGAGTTTTTCCTTATCCTCAAGTCTTCTTTCTGCAATTTTATAATATACCTCCTCGCGCTTAGCCCTGTCTGTAGATTGGAGAATAACACCGGCTTGCTGCAAAGTAAGCTCATTACCCTCTAGTTCTACCGTCATAGCTCCATTGATCTGACCAAACTTCTGTGTCTCCGTCTGTATTTGAGTAAACACTTCGATATTCTCTTCTCTGAATATCTCAATATCCTTACGCAAACTGCGGATCATGATATCATAGCCCTCTTCGCTTTCCAGCGCTTTCAGGTAGGGGCTATTTACCGCCTTCTGATTTAATTTATCTGACACAGGAGCTATCTTAGGCTCAATCTGCTGTACGAAATGATGAAAAGCCTGCGTGTATTCTTCATTATCAGTATACCTGGTCATATTAATATATCTCCAGGCCATGTCTTCAGAAATGATAGCTTCTAACTCGCTCCTATCTTTAAACCAACTCTTTAATTCTTCCTTGCTGCTAATTTCTCTTTCCAGAAGATCTTTGAAGTAAGGTTCCAAACCTTCCCAATTTTCTACTTTAAAGCCTTCTGGCAAAAAAGTTCTGGGTTTTCTTTCTGGTATAGTTATATCTCTACTCATTACTTTCTTTTTATTTTTTAAATGAAATTTAAGTGGTGATTAACCCACTTCAATCACTACATCATCAGTAAGCGGATGTCCTACACACATGAGCACATAACCTTCCTTCACCTCAGCCTCAGAAAGACCTTCTTCTTCATCCATTTTTACTTTTCCAGAAAGGCATTTGCCTCTACAAGCGGTACATAAACCACTCTGGCAGCTAAAAGGAAGATCTATTCCTAAATCCAGTGCTTTTTCTAAAATAGTAGTGCTAGGCTCCACTTCAAATTTATGTTCTTCACCTGAATACATCACCGTCACTTCTCTGGTTACCACCTCGCCGTCAGCAGCATCGGTAGATTTCTCCGCCTTATCTAAAGTACCAGAAACAAAGCTTTCTTTAAATATTTTAGACTTATCTATGTTCTGTTCTGCCAATATATCAAGTACATTCTGCATCATACCTTCAGGTCCGCACATAAGATAGGTAGTTTTTTCTTCTCCCCACTGAGGTATCCTTTCAAATATTTTCAAAAGCATATCATGAGTTAAGAATCCAGAGTGCCCTTGCCAGTTCATAGGCGCATCGTCTAAAACATGTATTACATTCAAGCGCCCTTCATGTTCGGCTTCCATTTTCTCTAGTGTTTCTCTAAAGATTACGCTATCCAGGTTGCGATTACAATAGATGAGGGAAATGATACTATCCGGCTCTTGATTAAGCAAAGACTTGGTAATAGAGATAATAGGGGTAATACCGCTACCTCCGGCAAACATTACTACATGCCTCTTATTCGTAGAAACATACTCAGTAGTAAATGTACCCATTGGCTCCATAATCTTAATGGTATCTCCTACCTTGAGGTTATCTGGCAGCCAGTTAGAAACCAAGCCATTTTCTACCCTTTTTACGGTAACGGCAGGCTTCTCATCCAGAAACGGAGAAGAACACAAAGAATAAGATCTTCTCACCTCTTTACCATTAATGGGAACAATAAGTGTTAAAAACTGACCTGATTTATAGTTAAAATTTACTTTGGGGATATCGAAAACAATAGTGATTGCATCGTTCGTTTCCTGAATGATATCATTAACGGTCAAATCATAATATCTGCTACTATCAGTTGTAGCCTTATTTGCCCCTTTATCTTCTTTTTTATTTTTTTTAAAAAAACTAAATGCCATGGTAACAATTTTAAATCTAATATTAAGAATACTCCATTTCACCTACAGAGCAAAAGACTGTTAAGTTCTTGAAAAGTATGCACAAAACTACAAAAATTGCAAAAAAGCCAGATGATTAAATCTTCATTTCTTACCTTCTGCTAAAGGGTATTTTATTAATTTTGCGGCTTCTTTAACAAAATACCAGCCATGGAATTAAATACACTTACAGCTCTTTCGCCTGTAGACGGAAGATACAGAAGACATACTTCAACCTTATCTCCCTACTTATCTGAGTTCGGCCTGATTAAATATAGAGTATGGGTAGAAATTGAGTATTTTATCGCCTTGTGCAATGCAGATTTACCTCAATTAAAGAATTTTGACCAGTCTCTTTATAACGACCTTAGAAATATCTACAAGAGATTTTCTGAAGAGGATGCTCTCACTATTAAAGAAACAGAAAAAATCACTAACCATGATGTGAAAGCTGTAGAATACTTTATCAAAGAAAAATTTGACAGCCTCAATATTAGTGACTACAAAGAGTTTATCCACTTTGGACTCACCTCTCAGGATATTAATAACACGGCCATTCCCTTATCTTTAAAGCATTCTTTAGAAGCTGTAGTACTTCCACTCATCTCTTCTATTCATGACAAAATAAGCAGCTGTGCTGATGAGTGGAAAGACATACCGATGCTAGCAAAAACCCATGGGCAGCCAGCATCACCGACCAGGCTAGGGAAAGAGTTCAGAGTATTTTCTGAGCGCATCAAAAATCAATTATACTTATTAAAAACCGTTCCTTACGCAGCTAAGTTTGGAGGGGCCACTGGTAATTTTAATGCGCACCATGTAGCTTACCCTAAAAATGACTGGGTCAGCTTCGGCGACCATTTTGTGAAAGAACATTTGGGCTTAGAGCGTAGCCACCCGACCACTCAGATAGAGCATTATGATCATTTGGCCGCTTTATTTGACAATCTAAAAAGAATCAATACTATACTTATAGATTTCAGCAGAGACATTTGGCAATATGTTTCTTCTAACTATTTCAAGCAGAAAATTAAAGCCGGAGAAGTAGGATCTTCTGCTATGCCTCACAAGGTAAATCCTATTGATTTTGAAAATGCAGAAGGCAATCTGGGAATAGCCAATGCTATTTTTGAGCATTTATCAGCTAAGTTACCCATCTCCAGGTTACAGCGAGACCTCACTGACTCTACGGTACTAAGAAATATCAGTGTGCCTCTAGCTCATACGATTATTGCCTTAAAATCATTAGAAAAAGGCATAGGTAAACTAGAGCTTAATGAAGCCGCTCTTAAAGCTGACCTTCAGGACAACTGGGCGGTGGTAGCAGAAGCTATTCAAACTATTTTACGAAGAGAGGGATACCCTAAGCCCTACGAAGCTTTAAAAGACTTGACTAGAACCAATGAGGCTATTACTGAGAACTCCATAAAAGCCTTCATAGAAACGCTTAATGTAAACGACGACGTAAAAGCTGAATTAAGGGTAATTACTCCTTATAATTACACAGGAATGTAAACTCCGAACAGCATAAAAAAAGCCACAGCACTAAGTGCTGTGGCTTTTTTATGCTATCTACATTCTGAAATTATACTTTTAAGCCTCGCCGCCTTACCCCGTAAAATCCCCCATCTGCTGCCTGCATTCTTTTCTTTTCTTCTTCAACTTAAACTTCCAAAAAGGTCCATTTTTAAAGAAAATAGTGACTTTAGAGCCGAAGTTATGCCAAAAACGAGCAAACTCATTTAAATGTCCTGGCTGACCTTTGGGTTGTGCTATATATTCAAAACCCATGGCAGTAGTTACATCTCGCATACATTTGTTACCTAGCAATAGACCTTTAGTATCCGTTTTCACTATACTCACCAGCCTTTTTTGCTTATAATCTTTATCTCTGGGCCTGTAGGTAGGGTCAGTGTTAGTAGTGCCTGTATCTCCAAAAATCAATTTCTCTTGAGCCTGAGATCTTACATTTACCAACCATAGCATAACACAAATGAAAAATATGTACTTTTTCATGCCGCAAATATAACCCAATTAATCTCCCTTATCATTATTGATCTTCAGGAACATATAGCAGCTCCCTATTTTCAAAATCATAAAGCGTGAGTCTTCTGAGGTTATAATAAGCTGACCAGAAAGCTCTGAGAGCATTAATATACCCTCGCTTGGCATCATCTTTTTCTGTAAGTGCAATATTTAGGTTTGTAATATCAATCTTACCAATCAGATACCTGTTTTGTGCTACAACATACCGTTCCTGAGCCACTTCATCTGATTTTTTGGTGATTTCAAGTTGAGTTCTAAGCACATCAAACTGCCTCACTTGAGTTAATATCTCTTGCTCAAAATTTTGCTCGTCTTGCACAATGGTATAATCCACCAGTCTTTGATTAGCTAAAGCCGTTTGCATTCTAGCCTTATTCCTTCCCCAATCTATCAGTGGTATGTTAAAACTAATATTAGCACGCACCTGGTTGTTAGGGTCTGTATAAAGTTGGTCTACATGAGGACTAGCGTTATTAGTACCATAAGAAGCGGTAAGGTCAGTCTGAAAACGCTGAGCCCGAGCCTGAGCTACATCCCGCTGGGCCTCCATTTTTCGTCTTTCAAAAGCAACAAAATCCGCTCTGTTTTGCCTGGCATAATCAAGTGCTTCTCCATATATAATTTCAAATTTAGGCACGGTTTCTGGCAATAATAAAGAAAAAGTATCGCCTCCCTGTAAGCCTATAAAAGCTCGTAATTGAAGCATAGATGTCTCCATGTCCAGCCTGGCCTGAGCCACATCTTGCTTAGACCTAAGAAGCTGAAGTTCCACTTGTAGTAACTTATCTTTTGAAGTGGTTCCTATATTATACCTGCCTTGCTCTATTTTGTATATAGTATCATTATTAGCCTGATTAAACTGAGCTATTTGCAGGTTTATCTGAGCACTCAGAAAAGCAAAAAAATAATCAACCGCATCTGATGAAATAGACTCCATTTCTTCAACATACTCCCTTTTAGATTCTTCAAACCTCAAAGGCTCAGTTTTCTTATCCCATTTCAGTTGGTTAAAGCCAAACAAAGGTTGCTCCAGCATTACATTAAATAAAGTAGAATTATACTGGGTGAGATTTTGGTTGTAATCTTTAAAGTGATTGAGATTAGAATTTACAGAAACAGTACCACCAGTAAGGCTAATAGGCTGCTCTATGCCCAAATTCACGTAGGAATTAATCTGCTCTCTGCTTTGAAAAACAATGGTACCATCGTCTAACCGGTTACTAAAATAATCCATGTTATAATCAGGGGCTGATCCGCTAAGCCTTAGCTGAGGGTTATAGTTAGACCTATAAAAGCGATATTGCCAATACTTGTTCTCCTTGCGTGTTTCTGCTTGCTTGGAAGCAGGAGATTGAGACTTGGCCCTTTCTATGATATCTTCAAGAGTTAAAGTCTGCACTTGAGCATGTAATGGTTTTAACATCACATAAAAAGCAATAATTAAAATATATCTCATGAAATTACTCATATCTTAATGATGAAATAGGATCTTGTTTGGCAGCTCTTCGGGCCGGGGCTATTCCAAATATTAAACCCACGGTAGCAGCTACGCCAAAAGATAAAATGATTGATGAAAAAGAAACAATAGTGGGAATTTCTGCTACTCTCGAAACTGTGTAGGCCAAACTCACCCCTAAAATAACCCCTATAATGCCGCCTGAAATACTAATCATGATAGATTCAAATAAAAACTGGTTTACGATATCAGTTTTTTTCGCGCCCAGGGCCAGTCTTAGACCTATCTCTTTAATTCTTTCCAACACAGAGGCCAGCATAATATTCATGATACCAATACCACCCACCAAAAGTGAAATGCCAGCTATAGCGCCTAGCACATAATTAAAAATATCATTAGTGCGCTGCTGTTGTTTCAGTAGCAATTCAGGAATCTCCACTTCAAAATCCACCACATCAAAATGCCTTCTTTGCAACATCCTTGAAACTACGTCTGCCGTAGGGTTGAGCATATCAGTTTCATCCACCTGAACAGTAAGCCTGTCTAGCTGATGATAATTAACCACCTCACTGGCACCTTCCTTCTCATCGTTATTATTACCTATACCGTAACTAGATTGATTAGCCTGTTGTATCATAGACTGAGTAATCAGATCTCGATTTCTATAGCGGATAAGCACCGTTTGCAAAGGAGTATATACATCCATATTATAATCTCTTATACCCAGATTACTCATGCTGTGCTCGCTAATTATCCTTTCTTTGAGAACTCCTATTATGGTAAGCCAGTTATTACCACATTTAATAGTTTTACCTATAGGGTTTTGAGTAGGGAAAAACTTAGCCTGAATAGATTTTCCTATTACACATACCGGAGCACCACGGAGCAGATGGTCTTCATTGAACATTTTACCTGCTTGTAATTCAAAATTTGTGATTTTAAAATAGCTAGGCTCTACCCCCACTAACTTGGTAGACCTTCTAATACCATTTTTTATGAGATAAGTCTCTAATATTATTTCAGGGCTGATAGTCTGGATTGAAGGAATAGCTTCTTTAATAGCAGCAACATCTCTCAGGGTAAGGCCCGGGGAGAACTTTGATTTTTGGTTGCCATCTGCTCCTTCAGATAACTTCTCTTCCTTTTGCTCCACCACCGGAGAAATCACAATATTATTTACACCTACCAGCTTAATCTGCTCCAGTATTTCTTCCTGAGCACCATTACCGATGGCCAACATGGCTATTACTGCAGCCACTCCAAAAATAATCCCTAAGGCTGTTAAAATTGAACGCACTTTGTTGGCTATTACAGCCTCCAGCGCAATATGAAAATTAGCTAAAAGTCGTTTATCAATATTCATAAACCTTTAGTTGTTTACCTCTTGTGCAGAGATATTATTTTTACTTTCGGCCTTTACTTTTTCGTCAGCACCCTCCATACCTGAAGGTTTACTTCTTTTCCCGTTCAATTCAGGGAGCAATTCTATTTTTCCCTCTTCATCATCTGGAACAGACATATATATACGGTCTCCCTCTTCCAAACCTGCCAATATCATAGCATCAGTGGTGTTAGTTTCTCCTACTTGCACCTCTTGCCTTACTATATTGATGCCTTCTTTTTTATACACATAGGTAATTGAGTCATTCTTGCTATGAAGACTTTCTAAAGGAAAATGCAAAACATCTGCCACACGCTTGGTTATGATAGTGTTGCTAGTAGTCATAGACGGAAGTAGCAAAGGGTCATAACCGTTAATTTCTATATTTACCTGAAATACCTTGGCGTCAGAGTTAGGTTTTTGCTCCCCTACATTAGCGATACTGATCACCTTGCCTGTTAATTCTTTCTCAGGAAAAGCATCCAAACCAATTTCTACTTTCTGACCTACCTTTACTTTTCTTACATCCACCTCATTCACGTAGGTTTTTGATAACATTACAGATAAATCAGGCAACGTAGCTACCACCGGATCCCAAGCACTAATCTGAGAGCCCTCCTTAATAGGCTTACCGTCCCAGCCTTTCCGATAGATTAGCATACCATCCTCTGGTGCTTTTATCTGAAAAGATTCACCTAAAGCCATCAGCTCGCTCAACTCACGCTTAGCTTTATTAAGCCTGCCGGCAGATATGCGCATTTTAGTGGCATTTTGCTCGAGTTTAATTTTGTAATTCTCTTTAGCCTGATTATAAGCTCTCTTTGATTTATCTACCGATATCTGAGCTTGTTTTATAGTGGCGGGAGGCTCGTATTGAGATTGCTCCAATACTATTTTCTTCTCCTCCACATCATACTTCAGGTTGATAAGCTCATCTCTGGCTTGCCTCATTTCCAGAGTAGTATCTAACTTCATCTGGGTATATTCAGACTCTCTGGTATCAAGGTCGGCCTGTACATCAGTAATTTTACCTCGTAGTTCAGAAGGGTCTAAGGTGGCTATCCAACCGCCCTTTTTCACTTCAGTACCTTCCTCCTGAATACTTTGAATATTTACCTGATATATACCAAAATTTCTTAAGCCGGAGGGGCCGAGAATCTCCACTGAGTTCTTGGCTTCCAGCTCACCGGTAGTTATAATTTTAACTTCAAAATCTCCCTTTTTCACTGTAGCCATCAGCTGTGAATCTGTGGCACTACTCCCTCCAAACACTAAAAAATAAATAATTAAAAGCACCACCAAGGCACCTCCAATGATTAAAATCTTCTTCATAAGAATGGATAGTATAAGTATTAAATAATTTTAGAATGGATTAACAGAATCTTAAAATCAGTGAACATTGAATATCGCTGAGATAAACGAATCTAATTAATATTATTGCATAACAAATATAAAATATAACTCCATGAATTATATTTTGGTAATATAGTGTACTTATCTTACATATGAAAATTATAGCATATTGATCGGCTCATTAGAATTAAAAAAGCTGCTGATTTAGTTATATTTGTCAGCCATTATGAAAAAACTTATCAGTTACATCATCCGTTTTGTGCCTCGCACCGTATTGCAAAGAGTAAGTGTACCAGCCCTGAAAGTAATGGGACTTTTCTTACGTGGTAATAATGTAACATGCCCTATTGTAAATAAAAGCTACAAGAAGTTTTTACCCTATGGACGTATAAAACCACGTCCTAATGCCCTTTGCCCTGATTCATTATCACTGGAAAGGCACCGCCTTATCTGGTTATTTCTTAAACAAAAGACAGACTTTTTCGATAAGAAAATCCATTTTTTACACATTGCCCCTGAACAATGCTTTTTAAAGCCTTTTGAAGCTCAGCATGGCGAAAATTACATCACCGCTGATTTGGTTTCGCCATTGGCTAAAGTAAAAATGGATGTGCACAACATACCTTTTGACAACAACACTTTTGATGCTGCCATGTGCAACCATGTGATGGAGCATGTAGAAGATGACATTCAATCGATGAGCGAAATCTGCAGAGTACTAAAACCAGGTGGATGGGCTATTTTGCAAGTGCCTTTTTTCTCTCCTGTGCCAGATGAAACTTTCGAAGATAAATCAATCACCAATCCGAGAGATAGAGAAAAAGCCTATGGACAAGATGATCATGTAAGGCTCTATGGAAAGGATTATGCTGATAGACTTAGAAGAGCGGGGTTTGAAGTAGATGAAAATAGGTTTGTATATGAACTGCCCGCAGAACAAGTTAAAAAATACGCTTTACCTGCGAATGAAATAATCTACCTATGCAAAAAGCCTGCTTAAAATCAGGCTTTATTTTTTTGTGATTTTCCTCCACCCTTCTTGCAAAAAGCCCACGCCGTAGGCAAACAGCTGGGTAAACGACGCTCCTACGCTCAACACAGCCACCTTTAAATTCTTTTCTTTAAAAAGGCTATCCAGAAATATGAGCCCAAAATAAAAGGTAACTAAAGAAGCCGCTATAAGAAATAGGTGAGTACTCACAACTGGCAATAGCCACATAAAAATAAATCCCAAAGTAAATAATACCGGGAACAGATGTACTAATTTAATTTCCCCGGGGTAAAACCTACTGATATTAATTCTTGCCCTACCAAAAAAGTGTAGTTGCTTGTAAAATTGCTTTAAGCTTGTTCTTCTTTTATGGTAAACATAGGCATCTTCTACAAGACCAGTTTTAAAACCTTGATCTATAATCCGGATGCTAAATTCAATATCTTCTCCCATTCGGGTAATGATATAACCATTGGTTTTTTCGAATACTTCTTTAGAAATACCCATATTAAAACTTCTGGGATGAAAAGCTCCCATTCGCTTCTTTCCACCTCTTATACCTCCGGTGGTAAATAATGAAGTCATAGAATAGCTAATAGCCCTTTGGGTAGGTGTAAAAGTTTTGAGTGCGCGATCAGGACCTCCATAAGCATCTAACTTATGATCACTCAGGTATTGATGTACAGTTTCAAAATAATGCTCAGGAATAAGACAGTCTGAATCAAACACCACAAAATACTCGCCTTTTGCCCTTTCAAACCCATAATTTCTACTAAAGCCTTGCCCTGAATTAGGTTTAGAGTAATAAGTAATATCTAGTTGTGATGCATACTTACCAACCTCTGCTTCACAATTATTAGTGGAACCATCCTCAACAATAATTACTTCAAAATGGTCATAAGTCTGCTTAGTAAGACTATCTAAGAGCTCATCTATTTCATCAGGCCTATTGTAAACAGGAATAATTACAGAAAAAAACATTTATTTATCTATTCCTATTTGCTCTACTACCAGATACTCGTTAGAAGACTGAGATTTCATAGCCATCATTTCTGCCAGGAAGCCGGTCAAAAACAGCTGAACGCCAACTATCAGAGCGACTAAAGCTAAAAAGAAAAGCGGCTGAGCTGTAACGTCTCTTACCTGCATATGATAATGCAAGCGATATAGTTTATCTCCTATAATAAACATAGTTATAATAAGACCAGCGAAGAAAGAAAGCGTACCTAAAGTGCCAAAAAAGTGCATGGGTTTACGCTTAAATTTAGAAACAAAAGTAATAGATAATAAATCTAACAAACCCACCATACGAGTAAAACCAAACTTGGTATAGCCGTATTTTCTAGCTCTGTGCTCTACTACCTTTTCTCCTATTTTATAAAATCCATTCCATTTGGCTATTACCGGAATGTAGCGGTGCATTTCACCATAAATCTGGATATTTTTCACTACCCTGTTATGGTAAGCTTTTAGTCCACAGTTAAAATCATGGAGCTTAATTCCTGAGATTATTCGGGTTATTCTATTGAAAAATTTAGAAGGGATAGTTTTACCAAGCGGATCATGACGCTTTTTCTTCCAGCCAGACACCATATGGTATTTCTCTGCTGTAATCATCTCATATAAGGCTGGTATTTCATCAGGACTATCTTGCAGGTCTGCATCCATGGAGATAACCACCTCACCTTTGGCCTTTTTAAAGCCTGTATTTAGAGCGGCTGATTTACCAAAATTACGATTAAAACGAATGCCTTTTATATTCGTATTTTTTTGAGAAAGTTCATTAAGCACCTCCCAAGAAGTATCTGTACTTCCATCATCCACTAAAATAATTTCATAAGTAAAGCCGTGCGTTTGCATTACACGGCTTATCCAATTACATAATTCTGGCAATGACTCCTCTTCATTATAAAGAGGCACCACTACTGAAATATTCAAATCATATGGCATAATTATACCTCAAGCTCTGGATTATTCTTCTTAGTAATAGCACTAATGACCAAAGATAAGATAAAACCTACTAAAACATTTTTTATAATAACAATAATTAGACCCAGATATGGATTAAACATATACTTGGTAAAACCCATGGCCTGTTCTATTTGCTCATCACTCATTCCTTGATTCTCCCATTCCTGCACAATATAATCCATCATTCTATCAGCTAAACCCGGATCAATAAACTGCCCATAAATAAAGGAGAATAAGGCTAGTATTAGTCCTCCTATTAAGCTGAGCATCAGCCCTATCTTCAGCCCTTCAGCATAAGTCATAAATTCATCACCCTGGTTTTTAAACTCTTTGTGAGCCATCACTATAACAACAATGAAAGGAATAAGACCAATGTAGCTTACTCCTTTGGTCATAATTAAGTCACCTAGAATAAGTATCAGGTAGAAAACAATACCTATAGCGCCTGATATAGCACCCCACTTTACGGCAACTGATTTTATCGAAACCTTATCTCCAAGCTCCTGATTATCAAATGTACTCATAGCAAATGTGATTGATTTTAATTATTAGATCTTTAGTAATCCTTCAAATTACTTCCAATTACATTTATTTCAAAACTGATTGAAATACAAGGCACTAATTAATGTTAAATGGCTTTTTAGCTACTTAGAAAACCTACTTTCGGTTCTTCTCATTAAAATAGAGATGATAATAGTAATAGGAAATCCGATAAAAAGGCTTTTACCTAAATAATCGAAAAACACTACAACAGATGTAGCATTGCGCATTTCCTCTACCTGCTCGTTAAACTGGGCCTCAGTGATAGTAATCTCTTCTCCATGAATAAGTTGCTCCTTATTAAGCATCATCCCATGAATAGTACCCTCAATATAAGAGGTTAAAAATTCTGGTATCAGCTGGCAGATAATAACTAAGCCTAACCCCACTAGCACGCCTATAACCAAGTATACAATAAAACCGATGACCATACCCTGCCAAAAGTTGAGCATTTGATTATTATAGTAGTCTTTAAACTCTTTAAGAGCAAAGAATATAAACACGGCAAAAAGTAATATTCTAAAATCTAGATGAGGTGGAATTAATAAAGGATGGCGATTGATAAAATAAAGCACCAAAATAACTACCATGCCCAACAATGCTCCAAACAGGCCAAACTTCAATGGCACTTTAACTATAGGTTTCATTCCTTTATATTACGATTACTTCTCTTATTAAATTTTTTAATTGGTGCTACTGCTTATGAATATAGCTTTTGTCATTATTAAAAGTAGCTATAGCTTTTCCTTTAATAGCTTTATTCCAGTAAGGGGAATTTTCAGACTTCGAAAAGTTGGTATTATACGCTAGTTTCCATTCATAATCAGGAGAAAACAGTGTTAATTCTGCATTTTCACCTTCTTCTATCACAGGGTTTGAAAGTCCTAAAATCTTTCTGGGGGCAGCAGTTACTTTTTCTATCAAAGTATCCAATTCTATATCTTTTGCCAATGTAGCTATATTATGAGCTACAGTTTGCAAGCTATTAATTCCAAAATCAGCCAGATCAAACTCCAGTTTCTTGCTATCTTCATCTTGTGGATTATGGGCAGAAACCAGTACATCAATCACCCCTTCTTTCAATGCTTTGAACAATGCCTTATTCTCCTTTGCTGTTCTGAAAGGTGGGTTCACTTTAAGGTTGGTATCAAAAGACATAAGGTCTTCATCATCAAAATCAAGCTGGTAGGCAGCCATGTCACAAGTAACCTGTAAACCCTTTTTCTTTGCTTCCTTTATAAGATTAATAGATTTAGCGGAAGAGATATTTGAGAGATGCAACTTGCCTCCTGCGTAGGCTAACAATTCCAAATCTCGCTGCACTATAAGCTCTTCAGACAAGGTAGGCATGCCCTTCATACCGAGCTGGGTACTACTTATCCCTTCATTCATCACACCAAACATATTCAAATGAATATCCTCAGGTCTATTGATGAGCACGCCATCAAACTTCTGTAAATACTGTAGAGATTTAAGTAAAATATCAGTATGCCATATAGGGCGCAGACCATCTGAAAAGGCAATAGCTCCGGCCACATGAAGGTCAATCATCTCTGTGAGCTCTACCCCTTTGCAGTCAAGCGTTACCGCTGCTATCGGGTAAACCTGTGTGAGGGTATCCTGATTATTAGACTTCAGGTATTTAACATCGTTTTTACCCTGAGTTACCGGCTTATTATTAGGCAGCAAAGCTACTCCGGTAAAACCTCCTGCCGCCGCTGCGGCAGCGCCAGAAAGCAAATCTTCTTTATGCTCATGACCAGGGTCTGCAAATACCGCCTGTAAATCAAACCAGCCAGCACTCAGTATCATTCCCTGTGCTTCAATTGTCTCATCAGAGTTAGGCGCATCATCACCTATATAAGATATCTTCCCGTTTTTTATTTGTACATTCACCTCTTTGCCATGATGAGATGACTCTTTATTCACTATACGGGCAGATTTAATAAGTATACTCTTCATTCTTTTTTATTAAAAATGAAATTTTTATGGTAGAAATCTAATTAATAAAACCTCCATCAAGAGGCACAGCAGGGCCAATATTACAGCATATTTCCATAAAGATTGGCCAATATATTTTTTTTCTAATTCTCCTCTAAACTGGTCATTATTATCTACGCTTAGCATAGAAACATCACCATCAAATAACCTTTTTAGCTCTTCATTATTAATTTGCCTCAAATCAGACTCTGCCGGAGAATTATTAAAGGCCAATGAAGTGATTTTTCTTCCCTGAAAGGTAAGGTCATAAAAACCTGATGATAAAAAGAATTTGGGAGCCTCCAAGTAAGCCACATTACCACTAATGCGCTGAATAGGAATCATTTCCTCTCCATCTCGCACAAGCTTAAAAACATCATCAGTATTACTTAGTGTATCGGTTTTGAAGGTAAGAACAGGGTTATCTATAAAATTATACAGTCTGTTTTCCGCAGAAGCACTCTCTACTGCAGCTCTATACATGATAGGCACAAATAGAGCATGTGTTTGAAAGTTTGTATACTCTTCTGAGAAAGGAGATGCAAAAACATACACCCCTCCTCGGGTTCCTAACCTAGATAAAAAAGGCGTACCGCTCCTAAAACGTAACAGTGCGGTACGATCATTACCCCAATGAATTATTGGAGAAGCTTCAGGCATCACTACATTAACGTTTTCTTCTTCAAACACATTTTCATAAAAAGGATCTTCAAAATCTGGTGAAGCCATAGCCATTTTACTTATGGAATCAGCTCGGCTTACCCTGCCTAGCTGCTGAAGCTGATGATAACTATCAATATCAGGAGTTACGGATGGAATAAAAACCACATGACCATAATTGCTTATGTACTGATTTAATGCACCAGCCAATGAAGGATCTATTCTATCTAATTCATTTACTACTACCAAGTCAGCTTCGGGTATAAGGTTATAGTCTAAATTAGAATAGCTGAAACTCTTAAAATTAAAAAGCTTCTCATTACCATATACGCTTTCAATATTAGTTAGCTTCTGTTGGTTTTTGATCTCTAGCACATCGATCTTCTGGCTTCCATTGATGGTAAAATAGAAGTCATTATCAAAAGTAACTGGAAAATCTTCGAAGCTTATCCGGCACTTGTTATCACCCTTCAGGTCTATAGCCAGATCAAAAGTAGTAGTGCTTTTACCATTCGGAGAAAGGTCAACACTGGAAGTTGCAGATTGCACCTCATCTACAAATACCTTTACTATCAGATCCGTCACTTCATCTGCTCCTATATTTCTTAGCACCACATTAAGTTTAAGCTTCTGATCGCCTATTAAAAAAGGATTGTCCAGGTAGACGGAATCTACATATACGTTATTATGCGAAGTGAAATTTAACGGAATAAGGTTAACATGAAATCCACTGTCATAGGTCATAGTGTTAGGGTTACCTGATGTGGAGCTCTGAAAATCCGAAATCCAGAATACTTCATAAGATTGACCTTGCTCCAGGTCCAGTAAAAGGCGATCTTTCACCTCTTCCCAGCTACGAGTTATTCCGTTAAGCCTTATTTCTGTAGTTAGGTCACTAATATCGCCTTTACTTTTAAAGCTATTGGAGTAACTATTAAAATCATTGGTGAGGATTTTATACTCATGAGAGGCAGAATAAATATCCGCCAGTGTATTCACATAACTAACTGCTTCATCAAAAGCAGAAATACTTTCAGCTACCTCGTTACTCATACTCAAAGAATTATCTAAATAAATCAAAGTTTGAGTAGAGGCATCCGCATCCTCTTCAGAAGGGATAAACGGCTGAGCGAAAGCTATCACTAAAAAGAAAATAAAGGCCAATCTGCTGGCCAGTATCAGATAATGTTTAAGCTTTCGCTTAGCACTACTAGCATCTTTTACCTTCTTTAAAAATCTGGTATTGGAGAAATATACCCTTTTAGTCTTTCTAAAATTGAATAAGTGAATTATTACAGGTATAGCTAGCGCAAAAAGACCGTAGAGGAATTGTGGGTATATAAAATTCATCAGTTGCAAAAGTAGAAAAAATACGGAATGATCAGAGCTTTTGAGCGTGTGACTTTCAATCTTATCACGATTATATCAATAAAAAGTGATAAAAAATGAAATCTATTATTGAAAAAACACCTGTTCAGGCTAACGCTGGCTCTATGGCCGACATTGCCTTTTTGCTGTTAATCTTTTTTATGATTACTACCACCATCGCTAGTGACAAGGGGCTTACCCTACAGCTACCCCCAGATACTAATGACCAGCCCGTGCAAAAAATGCATGAAAGAAACATCTTTAAAATTCTTATCAACTCTCAGGATCAACTAATGATAGAGGGAGAAAGACGGAATACTCCTTACGGCCTGAAAGAGGAGCTTAAAGAATTTATAATGAATCATGGAAAGAATAAAAATTTGAGTGATAGTCCCAGTGCAGCAGTTATATCCATAAAAACCAATCGTGCCACTACACAGCAAATGTTTATAACCATATTAGATGCCGCTAAAGCTGCTTATTATGAGGTCTACGCTCAGCGGGCCGGGCTTACTCCAGAAGAATATCGGAAGCTCGGTAACACAGGGAAGGATAAGGTAATAATACAAAAAGCTTCTGATGGTATTCCCATGAACATTTCTATAGCAGAGCCTGATTGACAATTAGCTGTCCTAAAAGAAATTTTCTCTTAGGACAGCCCATAATCATATTCATCGTTTTTTATTTAGCATTAATATCTCGTTTACATTAATTTCAGTCACGTATTTCTTATCTCCTTTGGCATTTTCATAAGACCTGTGTACAAGCTTACCTTCAATAGCAATTTCATGCCCCTTCTTAAGATACTGGGAAGCAATATCAGCCGTTTTACCCCAAGCCACCAAATTGTGCCACTGCGTTTCTTCCACCTTATCGCCCGAAGCATTTTTATAGCTCTCTGTAGTAGCCAATGTAAAAGTGGCCAGCGTAGATCCGCTGGTTAAACTCTTCACTTCAGGATCTTTTCCTAATCTGCCAATTAACTGAACGCTGTTTCTTAAATTTTTCATAATACTCATTTTATAAATAAAGAATCTTTAAAATTCGGCTTCTATAGCCAATGATGAGAGCAAAGTAAGAGAGATGTAATTGCATTAATCGTATGATAAATGTTTACATTCACTTAAATTACACTTACAAGCGTTTGTAAACGTTTATAAACGGATATACATCTTATTATCAGACACTTGCGATATGGAGGAAAAAGCGTGCTTAGAATGTGGAGCTACAATTTTTGGAAGAGCGGATAAGAAGTTCTGTTCAGATCTATGCAGAAATGCATACAACAATAAGCTCAATAGTGATAGTAATAACTATATCAGAACAGTAAATACTACATTGAGGAAAAATCGAAGAATTCTCATGGGACTCACCCCAGAAGGAAAAGCTAAAACCCACCGTGACCGACTAGTGGAAAAAGGATTTGATTTTAATTTTTACACCAACACCTATACTACCAAGGCTGGTGCAGTCTACTATTTCTGCTATGAATATGGCTATCTACCTCTAGATAACAACTTCTTCGCTTTGGTTAGAAGAGACACTAATTAAAAAGCCACTCCGGTTTCCGAAGTGGCTTTTTATGAAATTTATTTCTCTTTACTTCTTCAGCACCGTAAATTCTACCCTTCTGTTTGTTGCCCTACCTTCCTCTGTATCGTTAGTTTCCAGCGGTACAGTTTCTCCATAACCTTTGGCTACTAACCTGAAGTTATCAATTCCTTGTTCTGTTAGGTAGCTAACTACTGCTTCGGCTCTACCTTGAGACAGGTTAAGGTTATAATCATCTGATCCTTTGCTATCAGTATGGCCTGCAATCTCTATTTCCACAGATGGGTTATCTTTTAAGAATTCCACCACTTTATTGAGCTCCACGTATGATGCAGGCTTCAAAGTAGTCTTATCAAAATCAAAGAATATATTCTTCAACCTCACTGTAGCACCTACTTCTATTGGTAAAAGATATAAATCTTTGGTAAGCAGGCTACCAGACTTATCCAGATTTTGAATACTATCGCTGGCATTTAAAAAGCCTTCGGCAGAAGCACTGAGCATGTACCAGCCCTTTTCCGTAAGTTCCTTCTCAAAGTAACCATTAGGCAGCTCCTGACTAACAAAGTCTTTATTATTCTTTCTGTATCTGATGTTAAGCTCTGATTTTAAAGGCTCATTGGTTTTTGCGTTGTAAACATTTACGGTAAGCATAGGATTTTGCTTTTGTGCCTTAAGCATAAAATCTTTAATAATGGTAGTATCACGCATTACATCTTTCACCAGCAAATCAGCTTTTACAGGATGATATCCTTCTGCCGACACCGAAAATTTAATCTTTCCCTCGCCTTTGAGCTTTACTTTATAGCCATTAAGATTATCTATTTCCAGGCTGTCCAGATCTCCGTCATGATCTATAATTAGCTGAGCTATTATTGGTGATTGTGTTTTGGCATCTAAAGCCATTCCTCTAAGAGAAATATTAATATCCTTTTCTATCAATTGAAAAATATCCAAATTTCCACCATCGATCGTTCTGCCAGACTGCGCTGTAAAAACATGACCTGAAGCATCTATAGACATATAAGAATCAAAAGCACTGGTATTCAAGGGCCTTCCCACATTCACAGGGTCTGACCACTTTGTCCAGCTGTTATCAAGCCTTACAGTCTTGTATATATCAGCACTACCTATACCCATGTCTTTTCTATTACTAGAATAGTATAAGGTTTTATTATCAGGAGCAAGGTAAGGAGCAAATTCATCCCTTTCAGTATTCAAGTTCTTGGCCAACTTCACAGGTCTTGACCATTTGTCTCCTTCAATCTTTTTGCTTAGATAAAGATCACTAAAGGTACCATTAGACTTTTCACTAAAATAAAGAATCATAAACTGAGCATCTGATGACATAGTAGCTCCATAAAATTTACCCTGATTCATATTATTAAAGTCATCTACATCGATTTCATCAGGCTTAGCCCATTCGCTACCCTCTTTTTTGGTAAACGAAAAACCTTTTGAATTTTTAGAATTACCTCCTCTTATAAAAAGTGTGCCATCTGGCAATACAGTAAACACCTGGTTAGAATGATGTTGATTGAGTGGCTTTTCCATATGCTTGGCTTCGCCCCACTCTCCGTTGGCATCCAGCTGTGTGTACCAGATGTCCTGACTACCTTCTTTTCCATAGGTATTGTCTGGTGAATTATGAACGAAAAAATAAAGCGTTTTACCGTCAAGCGAGATCACAGGAGCGCCCTCATGGTAGGCTGTATTCACTTTTCTGCCCAGGTTTTTTAATTCATACCTTTCATTATACTCTTGTGCAAAACCAACTAAACTATAGACTAAAAATAAGGCTGATGCGCAGATGTTCTTCATTAAAAAAATCTTTGTTGATAAAAATATTAAAAATTAAAAGCGGTTCGTTAAGAACATGTATACTACGAACAGACATAATGTAATAAAAAAATACTGATTTTTATTTATCTTCACGTAATATGAAATTGCTCAGACCCCTATTCTTGATAATATTATTATTGACTACAGGCCTATTTGCATATAGTCAGAATAGTAATATAGAAATTACCGGAAGGATAATAGAGGCAGAATCTAATTCTGCTGTTCCTTTTGTTCATGTGGTAAACAAAACTTCCAATAAAGGGGTGGTTAGTAACACAGAAGGGCGATTTTGGATAACTATGGACAAAACCGATACTCTGGTGTTTTCGTCAATCGGATTTGAGCCTTATGCCTATACAATCAAAGAAAACGTACAGACTAATAAAATTGACCTTACTATAGAGCTTAATACCTCTACCATGGAGCTTCAGCCTGTAAAAGTATTTGCTTACAGAGATGAAAAAGCGTTGAAGCAAGCCATTTTAAACATGCAAACCCCTATAGTTAAGGATAATGAAACTTCTGTAATGCTTAATACACCTACTCGCCCTAAGTGGACTCAACCCGAAGGAGGAGTATCAATAGGCGGACCATTTTCTGCTATTTATAACAAGGTGAGCAAAGAGGCTAAAGAAAAGAAAAAATTACAGCGCTATGAAAGGGCATATGACAATCAGCTTTTAGCCAAAGAAAAGTATAACAAAAGAGTAGTGATAGAGCTTACGGGCTTACCTGAAGATAAAGTAGAAGATTTTATGGTATACTGCGAGCTGAAAGAAAATTTCATAATAAACTCCAGTGAATATGAAATAGCAGTGGCTGTGAACCAATGCCTCACCAAATTTGTGGAACTAGAGCAAAAAGAACTTCCAAAACAAGATTAATTCCATTCACCCATCCTTTTTAGAACTAAGCGATAGACATAAAAAAAACAGCTATCGGGTAATAGCTGTTTTTTGCAAGCAAAGAGGTTAAACATTTTTTAGTTACATTTTAAAGATAGTTCGTTTTTTCTAAAAAAGCACCTTTAAAAAGCATTATTTTAAATGAAAAGCTAATTTTTTAACCTCAAAAAACGGTTAAGATAAGCTAAATTTAGAATTTGAAATGAAAACCTATTAATAGACCTATTAATAAACTTGCTTTTCGTAATTTCACGGCTTTTATGAAAATGGCTAAGACAATATTTTTATTCCTTTATAGAATATGGGTGCTACTTATCTTCACCGTATTCATGATAATACTGTTACCCCTGATCATATTCCCAATTATGCTGGGAGCAAAATATGGAAATGCCAGCTTTTTTGGTCTCAGGTTATGGTCATTAATCTTTAGCTTTTTCACATTTATCAGATATTCTATTATTGATAAGCATAAGATAAATAAGAAAAAATCATACATATATACTTGTAATCATACTTCTTTCCTTGACCTACCCGGTTTGGTTCAGGCAATCACCAGGCAATTTAGGCCACTGGCAAAAAAGGAGCTTCTTAAAATTCCTATTTTTGGCATCATAGTAAAACTGGTAACGGTAATCGTAGACCGCTCAAGCGTAGAAAGTAGAAAAGCAAGTATGATGAAACTTACAAAAACGCTGAAAGACGGCATTTCTATTCTTATTTTCCCTGAAGGAACCCAAAACAGAACGACCTTACCTCTTCAGCCTTTTTATGATGGGGCTTTTAGAATAGCTATAGAATCAGGAGCTTACATTATGCCTACGGTAATCATAAATGCGGGAAAATTAATGCCCCCCAGCACAGTTAACCTAAAACCCGGTCGTGTTAAAGTGGTTTTTGGAGATGAAATTGACGCCTCAGAATACGAACTGAAAGACTTACCCTTCTTGAAAGAAAGAGTATATAATGCCATGATGGCAATTATAGAAAAGTATGAAGAAAAAAAATGAGGCCTTAAAAAAAAGACCTCATTCAAACTCAAATAAATAGTACCTCTCTCCTCTACCCTCTGCTCGTCATTGGTACTTCTATCAGAATGACATCTGACTTTTCTTTTGCCTGAAGCGTGAATTGATCCACTTCATATATGCCCATGCCATCTCTCTTGGCCAAAACCTCATCTCCTACTGCCACTTCGCCTGAGAGATTAAATATATATACTCCATGTTGAGGTGATTTTAAATCATATGTAAGCTCTAAGCCCTCTTCCATATTTGCTAATGAAAAGTAAGCATCCTGATTAATCCATAGGGCATCACCTCCTTGTTCGGGACTTACCACTGTTTGAATTTTATTCAACCTATCTTCTGGGTTGAAAGCCTTTTGACCATAACGGGGCTCAATATTATGTTGCTTTGGAAATACCCAAATTTGCAAGAAATTCACCTTCTCGTTTTCATTGGGATTAAACTCAGAATGTACAATCCCTGTTCCTGCAGACATGATCTGAACCTCATTAGTTTCAATTACTCCTGAGTTACCCATACTGTCTTCATGCTTCAGACTACCTGAAAGAGGAATAGAAATAATTTCCATATTATCATGTGGATGCTTCCCAAAACCAGCTCCACCAGAAACTACATCATCATTCAATACACGTAGCATTCCGAAATTCATTCGAGACGGATCATAGTAACTTGCAAAACTGAATGTATGATGGGTGTCTAACCAGCCATGATTAGCATGACCTCTTGTATTAGCTCTGTGAATAATCTTTTTCATGACTCAAATTTAATCAATGTTTAAACATTAATAAGTGGATTTGACATTTTTTGTTACAAAATAGTACAGAAAAAAAGACAAGTCGCACATTGACTACTACAAACAGGCCCCAGAGAGAGTTTCATCGCCATCCATTTCAAAGTGAGCCCTTTGAAATTTAGAACGGTAATTTCATTACTCAAATATTATCTCTTAGATTTATAGCATGGAAGATAATAATACAAATCTGATAGAAATCCCCAAAGTGTTTCATTCATTCAGCTCCGAAAAGCCATTTGACCATTGTATAGAATGTGATAAGTATTTATTGGGCGATGACAGTGAGTATTTTATAGAAAAAGCCATCAAAAATTATAAAGGCTTCAAAGCTCAGGATGTTATTTTTGAATATGCCATCTGCCTGCCCTGCGCAGAAAAGCTAAGAAAACAAATATCAAAAGAATCTATGCAAAGCATAGAGCAGTATTTTGCGAACAATATAGATCTCCCATCCAGAATGGAAATCATGCAAAATAACCCTGGCACCCCGGAAGCCTGGATGGAAACCTGTATGCTCAAAGGTGAATCTCAAAAAGAATCTGAAGAGTATCAGATATACGCTCACTGCAAAGGCAACCAAATGGAGCTAGATCATATGCCTTATATGATTTGCGGTGCTGCACTGGATGAAATAGCTGAATTACTATCTGAGCAAACCCGTGATGAACTAGATAACTTTTTGAAAAACCACTTTGGTCCACCACCAGAACTTAAAGAATTACTACCCAGCAAAAGAAGGCTGGTATTAGTTTAATGAACTTCCTCATCTTCTATAAGGCTATCATCATGGCGCTCCAGTCTATATTTTAAATTTTTTATGACCGAATCAAGCTGTGAAGAAGCCTTAGCGAGATATTCAATGATTTCTCTTTCTTTTCCTTCAATTTTAGAGTTCTTAAGTAAATTGACCAGCCCCATAACTGTAGCCACAGGCGCACGCAGTTCATGTGCATTTATATAAGCATATTCGGCTAACACCTTATTCTGTTCCTTTAATATTCGAGTACGCTCTTTTATCTTATCCTCTAAAGTTGTATTTAAATTTTCAAGATTGTTGTTGAGTATCATCACCTTCTCAGACTGTGCCTGTAATTCTTCTGCTTGCATTTGAATATGACTGTTCTTCTCTGCTAACTCCTGAATTACATATTTCTGAGCCTTACGCTTTTTATATAGTAAATAGCTGATCAAAAGTGTGACCAATAAAAGGGGCACTATTATAAAAATAATCTGATTCCGATATTTTAGCGCCAGCATGGTAGTTTCATTTTCGTGCTTCAAAAGCTCTGTTTGATGCCTAGTCTGCAATAGAGCCATTTGATTGGCTTTTTGTTCATTGAAAACACTATCTTTTAACTGAGCATAACTCATATAATTTTGAAGAGCCTCTTCATAGTCGCCTTTCCTTCTAAACATTTGGGCCTTTCTTTCATAAATATCCATTTTAAGATCTTTAGCCCGATTTTTTCGAGCCTCTACTAAGGCGCTATCAAAATAAGACAGTGCTAAAGAATAATCATCTTTCAAGGCGGCTAAATCTGCCAGCTTAGTAAAAGATATACTCACTGCTCGCTGTTCATTAATGGCCTTTCTAATCTCCAAAGCGCGCTTATTAAAATAAGTAGCGGCATCTAAATCTCGTGTTTCCTGCGCCACACCCGCAAGACCATCGTAGGCATATGACTTTGCCCTATCGTAGATATCATCATTATTTAGCGCCTCCATGAAATAAAAAGTAGCTGAATCATAATTACCTTCGTGTAAATATACCTCACCAATATTTACAGAAATAAGAGGCTGCATATTTCCATAAGCCTTTAATTGAAGAGCCTGGGCCTTCATTAGGTATTTCAGCCCTTTTCTCATTTCTCCTAATTTCTTATAGATCTCTGCGATGTTATTGTAGCAAATCAAAGCCCCATGACTATCTCCTACTACCTTAAAAAGATCTAGTGCCTCCAAGAAAAATTTAAGAGCTTCAGCATAATTACTCTGATTCCATTCAATCGTCCCTTTTACATTTAATGCTTTGGCCTGTCCAAACTGATAGTCCGCCTGCTTTGATGCTTCATAGCTTATTGCAACATCATCACTAGCCGCCATTAGATTACTATAGGTATAGTGATAGGCTAGCTCATTTAATAAATCTATCCTCTCCTTCTCAGACCTAGCTTTTTTAAAAGCTAGCGAAAGATCATTAATAACATTTTCCTGAGCCAAGGAAGGCGCCACGAAAAACATAATTAGCCACATAAACAAATTGCCTTTCCTCATAAATCAGGTTCGTAGGGTTCAGTTTTCACTACAACAATTAGATTGTTTGAGCAAAATATTACTCAATTTATCAAAAATTCTACAATAAACAGAAATTTTAGAATTTTATTTATTTTACAAGTATCTGATTATCAGACCATTATATTAAATGTCGTTTTTGGCCAAATTATTATACTATAGATAATCAGAAACCAACAAAATTTTCAATTATGCTTAAATGGACAGTAATATTTTTGATAGTAGCTTTAGTAGCAGCCCTTTTTGGATTTGGAGGAATAGCTGCAGGTGCCGCAGGAATCGCTAAGATATTATTCTTTGTATTCTTAGTACTATTTGTAATCTCATTGATCTCTGGTGCAGTAAGGCGCTGAAGATAACCCTACGATATAACTCTCATAAAAACTAAGAGCTCTGATTTGATGTCAGAGCTTTTTTTATATCACACTATTTATTATTTCTATCATGGTACGGTATACATAAGAAAGGCCTCACTTTCATAAAAGTGAGGCCTTTTCCCAAAACTTACTTACATTAACATGTTATCAACCTTGCAAAAATCATTGCAAGTACTATGCCAATATTTAATTACTTATAGCAGCCAATAAATCGTGCTGGGTTATGATATGTACCTGATCGCTAACATCACGCACTAAAACTGCTTTATTATTTTTGTTAATCATAGATGATAACACATCAAGCGTATTATCCATAGCCACAAAAGGCATAGGGTCATCCATAATATCAGACACCGGCTTATTCCTCAATTCAGGGTCTTCAATAAGCTTTTCTAACAATTTAGTAGTAGAAACACTTCCTACAAACTCATCATTTTCCACTACAGGAACTTGGTCTATACCTTCTTGGTTAAGGACTTTCATCACTTCACCAACTTTCATGGCTTTCTCTACCGAATAAAGTTGCGCTGCTCCATTTTTACGGGTAATAATATCTTTAGCCGTAGCATATTCTCTTGTTTCATCAAACCCATGGTTCTTCATCCAGCTATCATTATACACTTTAGCCAGGTATCTGGTACCATGATCAGGAAGGATAATTACCATAGTATCACCTTCTTGCAGATTTTCTTTGGCATATTCTAAAGCTCCATACACGGCAGAACCACAAGACCAACCTACGAAAAGACCTTCTTCTCTGGCTAATCTTCTAGTCATGATGGCTGCGTCCTTATCAGTAACCTTAACAAAATGATCGATGAGACTAAAATCCACATTTTTGGGTAAAATATCCTCACCTATACCCTCAGTCATGTAAGGGTAAATTTCATTTTTATCAAAAATGCCCGTTTCCTTATATTTTTTAAATACTGAACCGTAGCTATCAATACCTACAGATACTACATCAGGGTTTTGCTCCTTTAAATACTTAGCCGTACCACACATAGAACCTCCTGTACCTACACCTGCCGCATAATGTGTAATTTTCCCCTCAGTTTGCTGCCAAATCTCCGGACCCGTAGTTTCATAATGCGCTGCGGCATTAGAAGGGTTATCATACTGATTAGGGTAGATAGAATTAGGAATATCTTTATGTAGTTTTTTTGCCACAGAATAATATGAACGAGGATCTTCCGGCTCCACATTGGTAGGACAAACTATCACCTCCGCTCCTACGGCCCTAAGTATATCTATCTTCTCTTGAGATTGCTTATCAGAAAGTGTAAAAATACATTTATAACCCTTAGCAATAGCCACTAAAGCAAGTCCCATCCCAGTATTACCAGAGGTTCCTTCTATAATAGTACCTCCCGGCTTCAGACTACCATCCTTCTCTGCGTCTTCAATCATCTTAAGAGCCATTCTATCTTTCATAGAATTTCCTGGATTGAAATATTCTACTTTAGCCAAGATAGTCCCCTTAATACCCTTACTAACGCTATTTAGTTTTACCAATGGAGTATCTCCAATGGCTTCAATAATAGAATTATAGTACATATTTTTTTAATTTTTAATCAAAATTAGCAAGTTCTTCACTCAATTTATAAGAAACCGTTTCTTATTTCCCCTATTCAAAACAAGTTAGCCGCAATACCGTTTAAAATTGAATAGAAATATAAGGTTCATGCAACACTATAGTTATTATAAAACTCTACTCCTTCTCATCAGTATACTATCATCTTTCCAGATTTTACAGGCCCAGGAAAGGATTAAAATCACTGTAGCCAATGCAGAAGATCATGAGCCGATTCCCTTTGCTACAATCGCCTTCCCTAAGATGCAGTACGGTTTCAGTACGAATGGAAATGGCCAGTTTTTATTACCACAGGAAACCTCCTACCTGCATCAAACACTGTCTGTTTCTAACATTGGCTTTGAAAGTTTTGAAGACAAGGTCGAAAACATCATCAAACAAAAAACAGATACTATCTTCTTAAACCCTAAAACAACTATGCTTAGTGAAATAGTAGTTTTAGCAGAAAAGGAAGATCCGAAAGACATAGTAAATAGTGTAGAAAAAGGCCTTGATGATTTCCTTAGAAAAGACTCATATTACCTCTATGGTTTTTATAAAGAAACGATAAAAGTAAACAGTGACTATGAGGGGTATACAGAAGCTTATGGAGTATTTTTAATATCAGGCTATAACCCTTCTTACAACCGCAAAAACTCTATATTCTCTTACGACATTGCACAATGGAAAAATATGCGGCGCTCGCAATATCAGCTCCCTTCAGAATGTAATTCTCAGCGAAAAAGAACATTAGAAATAGACAAGCTATCCAGAGCTAAAAGTGAGTATTTATATGATGGCCCTTTTAATAAGAAAAACAAAAACAAATTCCGATATACCATTGACAGTCTCACGGTGTATGATAATTCTGATGTTTTAGTAATAGGCTTTAGCTCTTTATCATCACAAAAGCATTCTTACAGCGGCCAAGCTTTTATTAAAGCTGACGATTTTGCTCTTTTAAGAATAGAAATTAAAGATCAGGATGCTTCTGACATTCTTTATGAATCGTGCAAAATTTCTCGTGTAGCAACTGATTTCAGTCTTGATTTTATAAAAATAGATAACAAATATTATCTTAAGCAGGCCGATTTAAACACTTCTTACTACTTAAATACTGACACCTTAAAGGAGTCTATACAATTACAGGGTGGAGAATTTAGAGACAACAAAGCCCCAGATTTAAACTATGATCAACGGGAGATCCTTTATAATGAAATGATTAACCCGCTGATAAGTTATGAACCCACCTTTTGGCAAGTTCAACAACGCCCTATTGCAGAAAAAGTAAAAGAAGACCTGAGTAAAGAAGATAATCCTTTGAAAAAACAATTTATGTTTAACAATGGACGCAGGGTAATACCACTACCTAACGATTACACCTCTTATGAACAAATGCATAAAGAGGATAATATTTTTCAAATGTTTCTCAACTCTAATTACTAACCATAAAATTCACTTTACCTACGCCAGTATTTCCTGTTCTTGCATCATAAGCATAGATAATAATCTCATAATTGCCTGCCTTTGAAAATGCGTATTCCTGTTCAAAAGTATTCGGTTTTGTCTTAACCTGAAGAGGCAGCTCCGTTAGCAATTCACCTTCTTGTTTTATAATCGCTTTTACCTCTATTTTTTCGGCATCCCATAATCCGCCGTTAGTAAGCGGGCAGCCACACATCATAACTATATTAGCCGAAATGTTAGACTTTCCGCCAGATAAGGACTCATGAGTTTGTGGTGTAATCACATTCACTATGAAACCTGAAATTTCCAGCACCACACCTTCCTCATCTATATCCTTTCCTGGAATGAGCCACAGCTGAGTAGAGGCCCTCACGGATGACTGTGGCTGATTAAAAGGGGCTGTAACTTCTATGGTAACAAATACAGGCTCATCAATATCCAACAGTGCTTCAAATTTGGCTGTATTATCTTCTACCAAAGATTTGTATCGTTCATGCGGTTCCTTCATAATCAAAGAGGTATTGCCTGTGCTACCCTGAGTCATTCCTTCGGCGAGTATTTCTCCGGTAGTTGTTTTACGAACCACCACCAAAGCCCCTCCTATGGATGACCCTATAAATTTAGCATCTTTAGCTTTTGCTCTTACCACTAACTTAGTAGGTGTGGCATTAGACAATATGGTAAACAACATTAAAATTACTAGCAATAAAAACCTCATTTTCATTTAGGATTAAAGTGAATACTATATTTAACAATACCTTATCAATTACCCTCTGGCGCAGATATTATTATACGCACAGAACTTACATTTCTGCTCCTCATCAGTTTGATCAAAAGGCACATCAGGATCAAATAATTCGGCTAGCAGCTCCTTGAGATGTTCTGTGTATTCTGACAGAAAAAGCTCAGCATTGTTCACTTCACCCAACTTCTTATGAGCAAGCAACACGTCTTCTCCAAGGAACAATGCATCTTTATTAAACACAGCTGGCACCATCACCTCTTCAGGAGTTTTTTCCTTCTGATAAAGCAACGCATAATACATGGTTTGGAAGGCTACTTTATTCTTTTTCTTCCTATCAAAAAGCAATGCTATTTCATCAAAATTATGTTTATCCTGCCCGGTTTTATAATCGATAAGCCGCACGTTATTACCTTTTTTATCCAGCCTATCAATAGTACCTCGCAGGCCTACCACAGCCTCTGCATTGTTTAGGTGAACTGGCAGATCTAATTCATATTTCTTTTCTACACCTATCAGATCAAAGGGAGCATAGTTTTCATCTAGTTTAAGGATACTGCTCATAAAATCCTTAATGATTTCTTTAGCGATGATATTCTTGCCTTCAAAATAAAATATCCGATCTTCAGCTACTGAAAACTGCTGCCTAAAAGCCTTGACAGCGGCTCTTTCCAACCTTAACCTAAGGCTTTTGAAATCGTTTTTTCTTATGGTAATACCGCTGTTTCTCTCTTTGATATAATCATCATACAGCACCTCCATAGCGTAGTGAAGTACATTGCCTAATGAGCGCGCATCCACATCTTCATCGATACCATCTTTCTCATACAAATCTGCCACGTAGCGATAGTAAAAGCGTAAACGACAATCTAAATATGTACTGAGCGCTGAGGGTGATAATCTACGATATGAACGACCATTATTAAGCAAATAGCGCTTTAAGCTTTCCAGCACCTCCTCATCTTTTTCTATCACTATTTCGCGGCGCTCTTCCAGCTCTGCAAAGCTAGACAGCACGCGCTGATCTATTTCAAAGCCTGACTCATGAATAAGTTGCTGCAAAAAACGGCTCATCTCCTCACCGCCCATGTCATTGCCTTCAGTATTATAATAAAACTCTATAGAAGAAGCTCTTTGCAATAACCTGTAGAAAAGATAGGCATAGATCGCATCCTGCTGATCAAAATTAGGCAGTCCGTAAGCCTTTCTAAGATTATAAGGAATGAACGAATGCTTACCTCCCTGCGAAGGGAAAAAGTTCTCATTCATAGACAGTACGAACACGTGATCAAAGTCGAGGTTTCTGGTCTCCAGCACCCCCATGATTTGTAAGCCATTGAGCGGTTCTCCTGAAAAAGGCAATCTCTCCGTACTAATCAGCTGCTTAAACAATCTGCTAAAAGAAGACAGGTCTGTTTTTTTATCCTCATCTGATAGCAGCTCCTCGTATCGATTTAGAATCTGATAAAAATGATGTATATATTCGATCTCTATCTCAGTACTCTCCTTGCCGCCATGAAGCACCAGCAAAATTATAGACAGGTAAGTAACTAGCTTATCTCTTGCTTCCTGAAATATGGTGCTGATTAAAGGATGTTCTATCAGATCACTCTGTACTAAAAAAACCTTATTATCTGATTCAATAGTTTCTGCCAGTTTTTCTATTTCTTCGGCATCAAAAGGGAGAACCAATGGGTGCCGCAGTATGGCCAGTACTGGTTTGAAGCTATACAGAATATTACCATCAGGATCATGACGAATAGTGCGCTGCAAGTCCAGAATATGTTCTATTAAACTGTTAATAGGTGCATAGGCTAAGGGAAAACCCATGGTTACATTTATGGCTTCTATTCCATTTGGCAAAGAATGAAGCAAAGGAAAAAGCAACGCCTCATCTGCCAGCACTACTGCTATTTTACGAAGATCCAAATGCGGATCTTCAGCAAGTAACTCTCCCAGCCGCTGACCTACCACCTTGGCCTGCCCTACATATTGAGGCACTCCCACCACCTCAATCTCCTTAGGGTTATGTTTTAAGAAATGAGGCACATCTTGCGGAAAAGTAGGCGCGAAAATATTTTTATTTCTATACTCCCTCAGGAAGGTGCCTGCTTCTTGATTGTCATCCTCAAGATAGTACCCATCCAAATCCCAGATCATCTCTGCATTTTTTCTCTCAAGGAAGAAGCTTATCACCTTCTCCTCCGCCAGGTTCAACGCATTAAAGCCGGCGAAAATAACCGGACCGCTACTTTTTTTAAATGCTAACCTATCAAGATTTTCCGCCACATAGCGGTATTGCATACCCTCATAGGCCAGGTTTTGCTTTTTTAGGCGATTTTGAAACTCAGTATAGACCTTAAATAGTCGATCCCAAACAAATTCAAATCGTTCTTTTTGCTCTGATTTGGTCTGATCAAACCCCTGCCAAAAACGTTGAATAATTTCCTTCTGCTCAGGCATGAGAAAATCAAAGGTGAGATCGAGCTGTTTTTGTCTACTTAGATTAGTATATAAATTCTCAATATTTACAAGATACTTATCTACATCATCAAAATCTTTTAGCAGCATTTGCCCCCAATAATAAAATCGGTCAAACCCTTCTTTGGTCTTCATTATTTTATTGTACACATCGAATAGTTGATGCGTTAAAAAGAGTTTATCGGCAACCTGTGTAGGCACCTGCTGAGCTATAAAATCCTGAAAAGAGATAATATTAGGAGACCACGTAGGTTTATCTACCAGTTCTCGCAGACTTTCTCTTAAAAAAAGTCCCGCCCTTCTGTTAGGAAAAATCACTGTTACATCAGGCAGGTGTGCTCCATGCTTTTGCAAAATATCTTCAGCTATTTCCTGGATAAATCTTTTCATAGACAATTTTGCTCTTACCCTCTCTTTAAAACCGGGAGAAGGAAGTTGTTTCTTTTATCATTAAAAGTAAGAGCGAAGCTAATAAAATTTATAGAGGTATCTTCCTGAGCTCAGTGATATTAGCTACCGATCAGTAATTATTGCCTATCTGTCATTTATCATTATCAATAGCTCTGTTGATAGCATAAGCGGCGCTTATCAGCCCCAAATGCGTAAAGGCTTGAGGGAAGTTTCCTAATTGCTCACCTCGCAATCCGATCTGCTCTGCATAAAGCCCCAGATGATTACCATAAGAAAGCATCTTTTCAAAAAACAACCTGGCTTTCTCTACCTGCCCACCACGGCATAAGCACTCTACATACCAGAAAGAGCATACTGAAAATGTTCCCTCTTCTGAGTTTAGACCGTCAATATCATGCTCCGTATTATACCTGTATACCAATGAGTCTGTGGCCAATTCTTCTTCAATAGCTTCCATAGTAGATTGCCAGCGAGGGTCATATGGACTAATGAAACGAACAAGAGGCATCAGCAAGGCTGAGGCATCTAGCACATCAGCTCCTTTGTATTGTACAAAGGCTTTTAAATCATCATTCCAAAAGTCTTCATACACATTAGTATAAATTTCATCACGAACCTTTCTCCATCTCTCAAAAGGATAAGGAAAAGAGCGTTTTTCTGCCAGACGAATAGCTCTATCTACCGCCACCCAACACATTACACGAGAATACAAAAACTCTCTTTTTTCTGATCTTATCTCCCAGATACCATGATCTTTCACCTGCCAATTATCACAAACATATTCTATATGCCTTTTTAACGATTCCCAGAATTTATAGGTAACAGGTTCTCCATACTTATCGTAGAGATAAATACTATCCATAAGCTCTCCGTAGATATCCATTTGCAGCTGATCATAAGCTTCATTTCCTATTCGCACAGGAGTAGAATGCATGTATCCTTCCAAATGATCAAGCTCCATCTCTTTTAATTCGGCCTTTCCATCTACGCCATACATAAGCTGTAGTTCACTGCCATCCTGCATGTTTTCATCAAACTGATGGCGAATCCAATCCATAAAATGGCCTGCTTCTTCAGTATATCCCATGCGTATAAATGCATACATAGTAAAGGCGGCATCTCTTATCCAGGTGAATCTATAGTCCCAGTTTCTTGTACCACCTATATGCTCTGGCAAACCAAAAGTGGCCGCAGCCACAGGAGCACCGTATTTATGTGAGGTAAGAAGTTTTAATGTTAAGGCGGATCTCTGAACCATATCCAGCCACTTGCCCTGATATTTCGATTTTCCCACCCAACTCTTCCAGTAATTCACGGTTTCTATAAAAAGCCTGTGCACACGATCATTTAAATCTGCACCAAATTCATCAGTTTCATCTTCATTATGCACTGCTTCCAATACAAAACAAGCAGATTCCTTTTCTTCTAACTCAAATTCAGCCCAAGCATCATGTTCACTTGCTTTTAACGGTATATCAGAAACCAAACGAATAAATTCAGCCTGATCTCCATCTTCAAAAAAGACTTGTTTATCATCTTTAGCTATCGCCTTTCCTCTTTCTTTGGCATATTCAAAGCGCGGCTCACATTTCATTTTAAAAGCTACCTTACCCCGAATGACAGTCACTTTTCTGATCAATTCACAGCTTCCTTCCTGAGATTTTACAGGCATAAAATCAGTGATCTCCACCATACCCTCATAAGCCAGAAAGCGAGTGACTAATACATTAGTTTCCGGCAGGTATTGCTGTTTGTAATCAACCTCTTTCAGATCAGGTATAATCTGAAAACTACCTCCTTTCTTTTTATCAAGTATAGAGGCGAAAATTGATGGCGAATCAAACCTGGGAAAACACATAAAGTCAATAGCTCCATCCATTCCCACCAGAGCAATGGTATTTTGATTACCAATTACCCCATAGTTAGCTATCGGGTTATAGTCACTTTGTTCTTTATTCATAAATTTTTTATCCGTTATCGCTAAAACCGGGGTATAGGGTCATACCTCCATCAACATAAAGCGTTTGTCCTTGCATGTAGTCAGAATCATCAGAGGCGAGCCATACAGCGGCCTTACCTATATCTTCAGGCTCTCCTATTCTTCCGTAAGGTATCAGCTCTTTGAGCTTTTTACTAGCCTCCTCATCAGACCATACCTCTTTATTAATATCTGTTTTTATAGCACCAGGACTCAGCGCATTTACTCTTATTTTATGTGGGCCCAGCTCCTGTGCTAAAGTTTTCACAAACATCAATATGCCTGCTTTGGCTGTAGCATAATTGATATGCCCACCCCATGGGATAATGTCATGCACAGAGCTCATACAGATAATCTTACCTGCAGCCCCTGATCGGTCCTTTACTACTCCTCTTTTAATAAATTCTTTGGCTGCTTGTTTGGCGCAGAGAAACTGACCATTCAGGTTAATATCAATCAACTTTTTCCAGTCTTCATACTCCATTTCCATAAAAGGAGCATCTTTTTGTACCCCAGCATTGCTTACCACAATATCTACTGTTCCAAAAGCATCTATTGTTTGGTCAAACATTTTTTTGACATCATCCGGCTTACTGGTGTCGGCTTGTACTATAATAGAGGAGCCTCCTACTTTTTCTATTTCATTCTGAGTCTCTTCGGCACCGTCTTCACTGCTATGGTAGTTAATACAAATATTGGCTCCTTCTTTAGCCATAGCAATGGCTATGGCCTGACCTATTCCTGAACTTGATCCTGTAATTATGGCGGTTTGGTTGGCTAGTTTTTTCATGGTTAGTTAATTAAAATCAACATTATAATAATGTCTACCACGAAAAATTGTTAGCCTAAAAGGCATCTTTTAATAAATAAGGCCAGCTTATAATACTTCTTCCACCCTATTCTCTCCTAGATACCACAAATATCCCTGCACCTCTTCGTACCCCATCTCAGAAAGTAGAGATTTGTAGTTAGTCATCTGCCGCTGATCTTCACTTTTGGGTATACCCGTTTTATAATCAATAATAATGGCCTTATTTTGTTTGATCATTACCCTATCAAGTCGGTACTCTGCACCGGGCAAAATAATAGGCATTTCATTATACACTTTCCAATCAGCGGTAAACCATCCCTTTGCGGCAGGGTTAGCCAACAAATCCTTTAAAAGACCCGATATTTCTTTTATCTGATCCTTATTAAGACCCTCCTCATAGCGTAAGGTTTCCAACGCACGCTCTTGGTCTGCCATCACCTCTACACTGGCCAGCAGATTATGAATAAGAATACCATAATTGATCTTCACCCTCCGATCATCGGCTTCTGTAAAATCTTTAGCTGCGTTTTTTACAGCTATCTTCTGTCGCCAGTCAAAATGCTGATAGCTTTTCAAAGTGAGCGCTGGTGCAGCATGCTCCTCTTCTATTTCAAACTTATAATCTCTGTTGCCATATTCAAAGACATTCTCCTCTTCATCCCAGGCTTCATACAACTCGAAACTACTATTCGCCAGAGTGTCTCTCAGTACTTTAGATATTTGCTTTTTCTTATCAGGAGCCATCACCCAAAGGTTATGTGCAGCTCGGGTGAAGGCCACATATAAAACATTAAGATTATCTAAGTGCGCCTTTATTTTTTCTTCTTCATAATCCTCCTTATAGACGGTGGCGGCTAAATCCTTTTTATACTTTAAGGGCAAATGTCCTATATTAAAAGGCTCTTGATCTGAGGCCGTCCAGATAATAGGAGAACGTTGGTGATCTATTTCCCAATCACAAAATGGCACTATCACGGAGGTATATTCCAATCCTTTTGACTTATGAATAGTCATTATTCTAATAGCATCAAGATCATCAGCTACCTTAATACTTGCTTTGGAGCCTTTTTCATACCACCACTCTAAAAATGAGAATACATCTCCTTTTTCATTTTGGGTAAATTTCAATATCAGATCTTGGAATGTTTGCAGGTAAGCGAACTGACCATGTAGCTGATTCACCTCAAAAATATTAATCAGTTCTTCTGCCAATTCATAAAAAGGCAAATGCATTAAATAAGGCTTTCGAGAGAAAAATTCCGTTGGCAGCCACTCTTCAAACTTACCCTTGCCAATTGATTGCATGAGCTTACTCACTGGTTCGGCAGACTTTTTAACGGCCTTCTGATAATCATATACGAGCTGTGCCTGTACCACTTTATCCTTCGCATCGGCCAGGTAGCGCAGTGCTGAAACTACCAGGCGCACAGCCGGTGACGCCACTAAAAACAAGGATTCGTTAGATACCACATCATATCTATAGCCTTCTTTTGCCTGGGCAGAGTGCTCATAGTCAGACAGGTAATCTGCCACCGTCTTTCCTTCCTTATTATTCCGTACCAAAACGGCTATTTCTTTGAGAGGGACTCCTTTATCTTGAAGTTCTTCTACCACTTGAGGCAACTGACGGCTTACTTTGTCTTTCCACTTATCGTCTTCCTCATCTTTGTAAAAGGTAATGTTGATATAACCTTGGGGGTTTTCCTGCTTATGCGGAGGTATTTTCTGATAAGTATCTTCATATACCTGATCTAGCACCTGCCAATCCGGATCCTGATCACTTCCGCCTTCATTCATAAGCACCTGGGGCAGCAATTTAAAAATGCTATTGTTAAACTGAATGATATTGGCTTCACTTCTAAAATTAGTATCCAGTACTTTATTAGTGGTCCTATTAGACCCAATATCGCTCTCTATTTTCCTCAAAAGCAACTCCCAATCTCCACCACGCCATCTATAAATAGATTGCTTTATATCACCTACCACCAGGTTTTTGTACCCTTGTGCTAGGCTATCGTCAACTAATGGCCTAAAGCTCTCCCACTGAAAGCCGGAGGTATCCTGAAACTCATCGATAAGATAATGCCTGTAAAAAGAACCTACCTTTTCATACACAAACGGAGTATCTGCATCCTGCACCAGCTCTTTCAAAAAACGAGTAGCATCAGAAATAAGCATCACATTATTTGCCTTTTTATACTCTTGAAGCTTGCGGGCTAAGTCTGCCAGCAGGCCATAGCCATAAAGAAATTTCTTAATTTGCAGTGCCGTACTATATACTTCAAACTGCTGAGCATAATAATCTACTGACTGCCGTAGTATATCTTCCAGACCAGAAGCCAAGGTCATATCTATAAGATCAGCCTTTTTTGAAGTTTTCTTATACCAGCTGCCTCCTTCCAATGCTGACAAGAGCCGTTTACCAGGCTCATAAGATTTGTTGTCTTTGCAAATTTTATACAGGTGTCCCATAGCCCCACTTCGGCCATAAGAAAAGTCTTCAATTTCCAAGCCATTGCCCTTCAGCTGCTGTAAGCCCTCAGCTCCCAGGCTATGCATTTTATTCTCAAAAACAGCTATTATTTCATCTATAGAGGTCTTTAATTTCTTCACTAAAGAATGATCATGCCCCGCTATTTCATCCTCTATGTACTTAAAGCTCTCATTAAAAAGCTCCCTTGCCAGGTCTTTAATGTTCCTCCTTACATCCCAGTTATTGCCCTCTTGCAAATTTTCACGGGCAAACCGAATGATCCACTCTCTAATCTGTTTATTCTCCGTTACCTCGAAAAGCAGGTCGTCAACAATTTGAATAAGTATAAGGTCAACATCTAATTCTAACCTGTAGCTACCCGCCAGGCCCAGCTCTTTAGCAAAACTCCGTATCACCTTCTGAAAGAAGGTATCTATGGTACTAATAGAAAAGTGTGAATATCCATGGAGTATCTCTGTAAGAATTTGTCTGCATTTTAGCTGAAAAGTGGTTTCATCTAAGTTAGCATGAGCCATAAGCTCCTCAGCCATACCATCCATTTTACCCTCAGAAAACTCATGCAACTTCTGTATGATCCTGTTTTTCATCTCTTGCATGGCCTTGTTGGTAAAGGTCACTGCCAGAATGTACTTGTAGTAACGCGTACTCTTTAAAGCGAGCTTAAGGTACTCTTTGGTAAGGGTATAAGTTTTACCAGAACCCGCTGAGGATCTATAAATTATGAAACTTTCTGCAGACATGTGAGTGTAAAATTATACAATCGACAGCGGTGAATAAACTTTTAAGCTCAGTATTACTTCAACTTTATAGCCAAACCTACACACCTTCTTGTTCCATTTAAATATCTTTTATATTCACAGAGAATAGAATAATTTATTTTTTCAAAGAGTAGGTAAGTACTGGCCTTCTGGTGTGGTTCACCACATCTTCAGCAATACTCCCTCCCAGCAGATGTGATAGTCCTGTTCTTCCGTGAGTGGCCATGGCAATCAGATCTGCTTTTACCTGCTCCGCAAAGTAAATAATGCCTTCCTCTTCAGAGTTATCATTAAAGATTCTCAGCTCATAATTATCCACCTTTAATTTTTCGGCAAACTCTTCTAACTCCTTAAGAGCAACTCTATCAGGCTGGAAATTATTAGGTGTATTGATTCTTACAATATTAATTTTAGCCCCATACATAGCTTGGAATATCTTTACTACTTCAAAAGATGCAATCTCATCTTCATCAAGAGCAGTGGCATATACTATAGTTTCCAAAGAATGGTTTTGGAGTTCTTCGTGAATAGTTAACACAGGACATTTAGCATGCCTCACCACTTTTTCTGCATTAGAGCCAATCAAAAATTCCTCTACACCAGAACTTCCTTTGGTACCCATTACTACCAAATCCACCTCCTGCTCACTAACAATATCCCTGATGTTATGATATGGGCTACCAATACGCAATTCCTGTTCTACTACTATATCTGAAAAAGCTTCACTAGTAGCTAGCTTTTCAAGCTTTTTCTTTCCCTTTTCAATCATGCGCATCATAAACAGCCGGTCAGTCATTTCTGGCAACTCTACCTCTCCGGTATAATGAACGGAAGTAACCGTAGCATCTTCAATAACATGAATTAAAACAAGCGCAGCACCAGTTTTCAAGGCTATTCTATGTGCTGCATCAAGAGCATATTTTGCCTGGTCTGAAAAATCTGTTGGAACTAATATTCGTTTCATAATTATCAATATTTCAATGTTTATATGCTAAAGTTAACGCACATTTATCAAAGCAGATATGCCTCCTGAACATAAAAAAAGCTGCATTTTGTCAGGTTTTTCATTTAATAAAAGCCCTAGTAACGTTTGAGTCATTGCAAAACCAGGAAAGAACTTCCTTTATGCGCCTGAGAAATAAAAGCTTTATTTCAATATGCCTAGCCATTGATTTGATTCAGCTACTTCTTTAATCATATGGTTTCTCCTGCAAAGCAAGTCACTCATATATTTCTTCAAAAACAGATTATCAGCAACAACGCCTAAGATTCCCAGAGGAGAAGAATACACAAAATTATCGACCATTTCAGTGAGCCCATCCTCATTTTTCCTGAAATGATGTTCATGCCTGAATGATTTAAATATCCCTTTTTCCATTTCATCTACAAAATAATCAGGGTATTGAAATTCAGTAATGCGACTTGTCAGTTTTTGCCAAACACCAAAGTGCTTTGCCTTCCAAGTCACACTTTCATGCAATCCTATTAATCCTGAAGTAACACCATCTATAGCAAACTCTTTGGTATGGCTGGTAGATTTCATATGTAAATCAATACTACGAGAGAGATCAAAACATCTTTGCACGGGAGCGTTGATATGCGTACATAAATAAATTCTTGGCATTTCTTATTATAATCTTCGTTACTTCGCCTCGTTCATTGCTTCGAAATTAATGGTTTTCTCTTTTCGTACCAATGACATGTTTACAGATAATGTCATTTCAATTTGTACGGTTGAACCAAATGTTGGGGATTGAAATGACTAAATGCTACAAACTGTGATCATCCCAACAACAGGAGAGATCTTTGTATCTAAGGCCTAAAGCCTTGAGTAGTTCGATCCAATAACTGATTATTACTCGCTGTGACCTACAGAGCGGATAACTGCAATAGCTTAAGCACTAATGCCTCATTAGTCTTCAATTCGAGGTGAATAGATTTCTCCTTTCGTCGAAATGACTGTGGGGGTGAGAAAGTGACTAATTATGAAGAATTGATTATATTAATACATGGGCAACTATTTTGTTTATATCATAACTAACCCCAAAAAAACGACTCTTTATATTGGAGTTACAAACGACCTTTACACTAGATTACTACAACACTTTGAAAATAGAGGGCAACCTAAAACATTTGCTGGCAGGTATTATTGCTACAAATTGATTTATTATGAAAGGCATACAACGATTCAAGCAGCTATAGAATGGGAAAAGGAAATCAAAAAATGGAGTAGAGCAAAAAAAGCTAATCTCATTGAATCCTTCAATCCACATTGGACCTTTCTAAACCATGAAGTGGCATCATAATAAAAGAATGTGGTCATCTCGACGACAGGAGAGATCCTTGTATTTAAGGCCTACAGCCTTGAGTAGTTCGATACAATAACAGATTATTACTCGCTGTGACCTACAGAACGGATAACTGCAATAGCTTAAGCACTAATGCCTCATTAGTCTTCACTTCGAGGTGAATAGATTTCTCCTTTCGTCGAAATGACTGTGGTGGTGAGAAAGTGAATAATTCTGAAGGGCGTTCTCACCTAAACTTCAGCGCATAACTTACTCTAACTCCTAAGGTAAAGTCCCCACTGAATTGTTTACCTTCCTCTTGGTTATACTTTATATTAAACCCAAACTCGTCTTCAAATTCCTCTATGGATAATCTTAAGGGTACTACGTTTGAAAACTTGTTATTTCTCACTCGCACTCCTAATCCACCATACAGAATTAAGCCTAATCTATTGCCGAACATGAAGTGAAACGAACTTTTAGCTAGCACACCCAGCTTTTCTCTTTGAAAATCGGCCTGTTTATAAACCAAATACCCAATTTCATCATTAAAATATATCCAGGATTCATGGTAAGTGTCCTTATGCAGAATGTAAAAACCTTCTAAAGAAAGAAAATAGCGAAATGACCCTTTCCTTACTAGCTGAAACTTCCAGGCATGCCGTATCTCAAAAAGTCTATAGTTGTCTTCATCTTTAGCATAGTTGGGAGCCAGATTAGCATTTCCATAACCTAAAGTAATGGATGCATCCCAGCGGGGTAAAAAACTTCTATTGTACTCTAGCTTAAATCGTGGAGTCTGAAAATGTATGGGACTTAGCAGTTCAACAGCCAGATAATCAGTTCTTAAAAACTTGTATTTATCATCTTTTTGCCCCATTACGGTGAGAGGCACTAATAATACAAAAAACAGTAGGTATCTCATTTCTAAAAAATATGCACCAACATACATATTTTATTAAATATTTCACCCTTAACAAGCATCATTTGGCAATATCATTACCATTTCCTCATCAAAAAGAAAATGCATAAGTAAAAGAGGGCTATTAAAAGTGCCAGACTTTTCTGCCTGATATATTCAACTTGTATAATGACCTTTTATGGATTTTAAGGCTTCCTTATCACGTTTGTTCTAAATGAAAAGCCCTTATTTGTACCTAAATCCTAACAAAAAAGGCTAGTTATGGATTATAATATAAAGCCAACTTATAGAGAAGGTACTCTATGAGCTATTTTATAAAATAACAGTATATGAAAATCAATCGAATTTTATTATTAAGCTTTTGCTTTATTAGCATTTCCTCTTTTGCACAAAAGGCAAACATAGCTCTGAATCTAAAAAAAGGTAAGGAGTACAAACAGCATAGTGTTTATGCCATGAAAATAAATCAAAATATGGGTGGCCAGCAAGTAGACATGGATATTAACCTTGACAACAAAATGTCCTTTTTAGTGACTGATATTCAAAATAATGTCTTCTCTATGGATGTGAAATACGAGAGCATGACTATGGAAATGAAAATGCCTCAGATGGATATGACCTATAGTTCTGAAAATGGAGAGGACGCAGATATGATGTCTCAGGTATTAGCCAGCATGAAAGGTAAAGCCTTTAATATCAAAATGGATAAAACTGGTCATATAAAAGAAGTCAGCAATATGGACAATGTTTTTTCAGCCGTTGATGGTTTTGATCAAATACCTGCAGAACAGAAAGATCAAATCAAAGATCAGCTAAAAAAGAGCTTTGGAGAAGAATCATTAACTAACAGCATGGAATCTTTGTTTGCGATTTTCCCCACTAAAAAAGTAGCTCCAGGTGACACTTGGAACGTTACCAGTGAGGTAGAAACTATGATGGAGCTCAGCTTAAATGGCACTTATAAATATGAGAAAGCTACGGGTGAAGACTATATTATCTCTGGTAACACCAAGATAAAATCTGGAAGTGAGCCTACCAATGTGAATGGTATGCAGATGACCTACGACATGAGTGGCACTATGCTTTCTGACATAAAAGTAAATAAGAAAAGCGGTTGGATTTCTGAAGCCAATCTTACTCAAGAGCTTAGTGGAACAGCCAGTGCCGGCGGTATGCAAATACCTATGAGCACTAAGAGCACCATTAAAATCACTGACTAAGAAACCGGTTTTCCTGATTAAAAAAAGCCTGTCTTTAGATTAATAAAGACAGGCTTTTTTTTGTTATAAACGATAAAGATTCTTTATGCTAACATATACCCTAAGCCAAATAACAGCACAAACATTAAAGTGCTAAGTGCCATTTGCTTTAAATAAGGATCTAAATCTGCGGGTTTGGTTTTATTTTTTACTGCCAAAGCATTTTTCACAAACAGCGGAATGGTAATAACAAAAAGCAGTTGAGTCCAGGAATTAAAGCTAAGCAGCGTGAAAGCTAATGCTGACAACATTCCCATAGACAGTAATGTCCAGTGATAAATCACCGCTTTTTTTCTGCCTATTCGCACAGGTATTGAATACTTACCTGCCTTTTTATCAGACTCTATGTCTCTTATATTATTTACGTTAAGCACAGCCACGGAAAACACACCACAGCTCACAGCTGGCAATAAAAGCAACCAGTCTATCTGCTGAGCGAATAGGTAATAAGAGCCTAAGACTCCGGTAAGCCCAAAAAAGAGCATTACGGATAAATCTCCAAGGCCTATATAGCCATAGGGTTTTCTGCCAGCGGTGTAGGCCAGTGCTGCCAGGATAGACATTATTCCCAGTACAAAAAAGAAAATAAAAGCCTGTAAATCAAACCCAAAAGACAAATACAAAAGGTAAATACCACTAGCCAGCGTAAGAGTTATAAACAAGGCTATGGCCTTTCGCATGTCTGATAAGGTTATTTTACCAGATTGCACCATGCGTTGCGGTCCTTCTCTGTGCTCACTGTCAGCCCCGTTTACCGTATCACCATAGTCATTAGCCAAGTTAGAAAGCACCTGCAATAATATGGTGGTAAGAATACAGAAAGCACAAACCCAACCATTAAAAAAACCATTAGCCGCTGCCAAAAAACTACCCATACAAATACTGGCCAATGCCAAAGGGAGTGTTCTAAGCCTGAAGGCTACTATCCATGCTTTTATTTCCATATCTGTTACATTCTTTCGGGCACTTGTATGCCTAATAAGCCCATAGCTTTAGCTATAGTCTTAGCTACCACAGAAGAGAAGGCGATTCTAAACTTCAGAGCCACCTGATCTTCTTCATTAAAAATAGATACCTCCTGGTAGAAACGGTTATACTCCTTCGCCAGGTCGTAAGCAAACTGAGCAATAGCATCCGGCGAATAATTCTCCGCTGCTTCAGCCAGTTTTTTCATATAATCATTTAAAAGGAATATTACGTTTTTCTCACTAGCCTGTAGCTCGTTAAGATTTTTCAAATCTTCCTCTGTAGGCACCACTCCTATTTGTTCGGCCTTTCTCAAAATAGCCGAAATACGAGCATGCGTATATTGTATAAAAGGACCTGTATTACCTTGAAACTGAATCGATTCATTAGGATCAAACAGCATTCTCTTAGTAGGATCTACCTTTAAAAGGAAGTATTTTAATGCCCCAATACCCAAAGTATAATATAATTCTTTGGCCTGTTCTTCACTAAAACCTTCTATTTTACCTAACTCTTCAGTATGCTGGCAAGCGGTGTCAGTCATTTCCTGCATCAGCTCATCTGCATCCACCACAGTACCTTCACGTGACTTCATTTTACCCGAAGGTAAATCTACCATACCATAAGAAAGGTGGTAGCATTCTTTTGCCCACTCATACCCTAACTTGTCAAGGATAATGAAGAGTACCTTAAAATGGTATTCCTGCTCATTACCCACGGTATAAATTTGCTGGCTTATGTTAGGGAAATCACGGTAACGTAAAATAGCAGTACCTATATCTTGCGTCATATATACAGACGTGCCATCAGCTCTCAACAAAAGCTTCTGATCAAGGCCTTCCTCTGTTAAATCTACCCAAATAGAGCCATCTTCTTTTTCGAAGAAAATGCCTTTTTCCAAGCCTTTAACCACTTCATCCTTTCCTAAAAGGAAGGTATTAGATTCATAATAGAGTTTATCAAAATCTACACCCATGGCATTGTAGGTCACATCAAAGCCGGCGTATACCCAGCCGTTCATCGTTTCCCACAGCTCATAGGTTTCAGGATCTTTAGCTTCCCATTTTTTTAATAAGGCCTGAGCTTCTTTAAAAATAGGCGCCTCTTTTTCGGCGGTCTCTTTATCCATGCCGCCTTCTACAAGCTCGGCAATCTGCTTTTTATATTCCTGATCAAACTTCACATAGTAGTCTCCTACCAGCTTATCACCCTTCTTTCCGGTAGACTCAGGAGTTTCTCCATTACCAAATTTAGACCAGGCCACCATTGATTTACAGATATGGATACCACGGTCATTTATAATCTGCACTTTATGCACATCATAACCATTAGCCTTTAAAATTTCGGCCACCGACCAGCCCAGAAAGTTATTTCTTAAATGCCCCAGATGAAGCGGCTTATTGGTATTAGGTGATGAATACTCTACCATCACTTCCTTGCCATTATCAGAGTACTGACCAAAGTTTTCGTCTTTCCAGATGTCTGTAAACACCTGTACCCATGTAGCATCAGAAAATACAATATTTAAAAAGCCTTTAACCACATTAAAATCGGCTACTGCTTCTACATTTTCTTTCAGGTATTCACCTATGAGTCTGGCTGTTTCTTCAGGTTTAGCCTTAGACAACCTGGCATAAGGAAAACATACGAAAGTATGTGAACCTTCAAATTCCTTCCTGGTTGGCTGTAAACTAATGTCTTCTACTTTTAATTCAGCATCAAAAAGGCTGCTGAAGGCCTTAGAAATCTCTTGCTTTAATTGTAAATCCAGACTCATTGAGTATTATAAATTATGCTTTATTACTTGTATGGGATATTGTTCAAAGATACGATCATCCTTGAAAAATGACAGGCCCTACACGGGCCTTCACTATTAATAATTTAGAAAATCGCACCTCTGTAAATACAAAGGTAAGCTACGCTTATCTAAAACGTACTTTTTGGCTATATTAAAATAGAAATTATCCTTCGTTCTATTTTTTAAACTTCACTTTATACAGATCTTCTCTACGATCTAACAGGTTACGAACACTACCATGCATATGAAGGTGCTTCAAGTCATTAAGATCCACATCGGCTATAATAGTATTTTCTGTATTAGGCGTACCCTCTGAAACAATGGCATTATGGGGAAAAGCAAAGTCAGAAGGAGAAAATACTGCTGATTGACCATACTGAATATCCATATTCACCACCTTAGGCAGGTTACCCACACTACCGGAGATCACCACATAGCACTCATTTTCTATAGCTCGGGCCATAGAGCAAACACGAACACGGTTATAGCCATTATGCATGTCAGTAGCAAAAGGCACGAAAAGGATTTCCATTCCCTGATCTGCCAGAATTCTGCTTAGCTCCGGAAATTCCGAGTCATAACATATCAAAATACCTATTTTGGCCGTATCGGTTTCAAAAACTTGTACTTTATCTCCACCTATCATACCCCAGTCATTACGCTCGGCAGGTGTAACATGGATCTTGTACTGCGCCTCATAACTACCATCTCTGCGGCATAGATAAGAAACGTTATACAAATTCTCATCTTCATACACCGGCATACTACCTGCTATGATATTAATATTATAAGAAACAGCATATTCTACCATTTTATCTCTTATCTCATTAGAGTACTGAGCAAGCTTACGAATAGCCTTTGCTGCGGTATCTTCATTAAACTCTGCCATGAGCGGAGCATTAAAGAGCTCAGGAAAGACCAGAAAATCTGCCTGATAACCACTCACAGCATCCACAAAAAACTCCACATTTTCAAAGAATGAATCTATAGATCGGGCCGCTCTCAGCTGCCATTGTACTGCCCCTATACGAGCAAAATTCTTTTGATTGCCGAAATGGGTATCATCTTCATTATAGTAAATATTGTTCCACTCAATAAGCACAGCGTAAGACCCTGATGCCTTATCATAAGGAATATAATTCTTAAGAATCTTCCTTACGTGAAAGTCATTACTCATTTGGAAGTAAAGCACAGGATCATAAATTTCCTTATGCCTTACTTTCTGAATATACTCTTTAGGGGTATACTGATCTTTGTATTTATGATAGTTAGGTATGCGCCCCCCGGCTACGATAGACCTTAGATTTAGATTTTCGCATAGCTCTTTACGCATGTCATAAAGCCTACGTCCGAGCCTCATGCCTCTGTAATCAGGGTCTACACATACATCTATACCATAGAGCACATCTCCATCAGCGGTGTGAGTACCAAAGTTAGAATCATCAATAATCTGTTCATAACTATGACTATCACCATATTTCTTATAATCAACTATGATAGAGAGCGCAAAAGCCACTACCTCGCCCCGATCTTCTACACATAACTGCCCTTCCGGAAAAATCCTGATCAGCTTTTTGATCTGAGATTTCAGCCAGATATCTCCCTTCATCATAGGATAACACTTATGCATTATCGCCACAATACGGTCATAATCACCCATATCCAGTGTACGGGTGACTAATAAATGAGGTGAACTTTCTTCCTGCTTCTCTGTCATAAAATTATAATTTACCAGCCTAGTATGTAACCAAATATTAACGGAGCTACAATAGTAGCATCAGACTCCACAATAAATTTAGGAGTATCAATATCCAGTTTACCCCAGGTTATTTTTTCATTAGGTACTGCGCCACTATATGACCCATAACTAGTAGTAGAGTCAGAAATTTGGCAGAAATAGCTCCAGAAAGGAGTATCTGTTCTCTCCATATCCTGATATAACATGGGCACCACACAGATAGGGAAGTCACCAGCTATACCTCCACCAATCTGGAAGAAACCGATGCCTTTGTCTTCTGCTTGCTGTGTGTACCAGTCTGCCAGCCAAACCATATATTCAATACCTGACTTCATAGTAGAGGGCTTCAACTCGCCTTTAAGGCAATAAGAGGCGAATATATTACCCAGTGTAGAATCTTCCCAGCCAGGCACTACCATTGGTAGGTTTTTCTTGGCTGCTTCTATCATCCAGCTGTTTTTGGGGTCAATTTCATAATATTGCTCCAATACCCCTGAGTTGATCAGTTTAAATAAAAACTCATGAGGAAAATACCTTTCTCCTTTCTCCTCTGCATCTTTCCATATTTCAAAAATATGCTTTTGTATTCTTCTGAAAGCCTCTTCTTCAGGTATACAAGTATCAGTTACTCTATTCAGTCCTTTTTCCAGAAGATCCCACTCTTCTTTAGGTGTAAGATCTCTGTAATGAGGCACTCTTTTATAATGAGAATGCGCTACCAGGTTCATCACATCCTCTTCCAGGTTAGCTCCTGTGCATGATATAATGTGCAGCTTATCTTCTCTGATCATTTCAGCCAATGACTTGCCTAGCTCACCTGTACTCATAGCCCCAGCTAACGATACCAGCATTTTTTTATCTTCTTCTAAATGCTTTTTGTATCCTTTCGCTGCATCTACCAAAGCGGCAGCATTGAAATGTAAATAGTGTTTTTCAATAAATTCAGTAATGGGTTTTTGGGCCATCTTAGTCGTTATTTTTTTATTTAAATTATTAATGAGAAGGTAAGAATACTTCAGCCATCATACACCTGGCACTGCCTCCTCCTAGTGCCTCTATAGTATCTAAAGAACTATGTATGATAGGACAATGTTTTTCAATAGCTGCAATTTGTGATGCCTCTAATGATTGATAAGCGGCCGCTGACATTACCAGATATTTATCTCCGTCAGACGAGCTCACCTGCAGCATATTTCCCGCAAAGTGATGCTCTTGCTCTTCGCTTATTTCTATAATCTCTTTGCCTGTTTGTTTGAGTGACTCTTCTACTTCTTTGCGCTGTGCAGCGTCATCGATAGTGTCCAGGCATATCACGGCAAAGGTTTCTGCTATGCACATCATCACATTAGTATGATAGATAGGTAGCCTCTTACCCTCTACCGTTTGGAAAGCGGTAAATTTAACCGGTTTAAACCCAAATTTACGGCAAAACTCTCCTAGTATTTCTTCATTAGTACGCTCAGAAATAGCAGCATATACTATTTTATTAGGTCTATCTAGAATCATACTCCCTGTACCTTCCAGGTATTTCTCTTCCTTTTCATGGAAAGAAAAGTCTTCTATTTCTGAAATGCTCAGCTGGAATTCGTTATCTAAAATAGCCAATATATCATCCCTTCTTTCCAGCCTTCGGTTAGGAGCAAACATAGGGTATAACCCTACCCTTCCATCTTCATGAAAAGAGATCCAGTTATTAGGAAAAATAGAGTCTGGTGTATCAGGATCTAAGGTATCGTTGATAACGATAACGTTAATACCTTTATCCCTTAGTTTTACTACAAAGTCATCAAACTCAGCCAGCGCTTGTTTTTGCACCTCTTCAGGAGCAATTTTATCCAGCACTTTCTGATAGTAATTATTTACGGCCGTTTGTTCATTAAACCTGAACTTCACCGGCCTAATCATCATAATAGTATCTGTTGTTTGCCTAGACATGTTTTATTTTTTAACTCTCTTTAATGGTAAAGTGGAACACCTTAAAAGCCCTTCCATTTTTGCTGTTTCTGAATAAGGCACCCTTTCTACTGTAAAGCCCTGAGATTCTAACCATGCATTTAACCTGGTGAAGCCTTGCTCTGAGACTACTACCTTTTCACTTATAGAAAATACGTTAGAATTCATGTAATACATTTCATCCTTAGTGATCTCCAACACGTTTTCTTTTCCGAAAAAGTCAACCAAAAACTGGTAATCCTCTTCATTTTTAAACCCTCCTTTATAAATAATAGCCTTATCAAGTCCTACTGGTTGAAAGCAACAGTCGAGGTGAAGAGCATTTTCTTTTGGATCAGTATCTGACTTTTTCAGCTCAAAAGCCTTTACTTTTTTATTTGGAAAGCTTTTTCGAAGAAATTCCACCCCTTCTTCATTAGTTCTTGACACCACATATTTTTGAAAATCTTCTTTTTTGGAATATCCTACAAAAAGATGCTCATGCCAGGGCATCACATCTCCTCCTTCTATGCGGCATCCTTCGGGCACTTCTAGTTGGTTAGCTTCAGGAATTTGCTCCAGCACATATTGAATCCCTTTTATTTCATCCTTACGATCTTTCAAAATCCGTGGCCTAACAAATTTATCTTCTATTACAAAACCAATATCTCTAGCAAAAATCTGATTACAATCTTCCAGTACTTCTGGTCTGTATACATCTACACCATGTTTTTTCAATACAGTCGCAAACGCCTCTATCTCACCATGCACTACCTCCTCTGTAGGATATGTGCCATTTTTTATATGCTCTATAGATTTAGGGTCATATGCCTCCTCTACTGTAGGCACACCACCTAACTGCTGAGCCGTACCCAGTATAACGGCCTTTAGCTCAGAAGTCTCATCGTTAACATAAATATCTATCATATAGTATTTTGATCATCTATTTTTGAAAGGCTCTAATTTAATTATACGCCGTGTGATTGCATAATTTTAGCCCTCTTAAAAAATTGGTTGCCAATATACTTGGTATATTCAAAGAATCTTAACAAAATTTGTAACATTATAACCCGAGAATGCATTAACGTAATAGTGTGAAAAAGTATATTGATCTAATAGAGCAAACGTTCGAATTCCCTCAGGAGGAATTTAAGGTTGAAAACAACAAATTGTTTTTCAACGATGTACCATTAATGGATATTATTGAAAAGTATGGTACACCTTTAAAACTTACTTATCTGCCGAAGATTAGCGAGAATATTAAATATGCTAAACAGCTGTTTAACAACGCTATTAAGAAGTATAATTACGAGGGCGACTATACTTATTGTTATTGTACAAAATCTTCTCACTTCAACTTCATCCTTGAAGAGGCATTAAAAAATGACATTCATATAGAAACGTCATCTTCTTTTGACATTCCCATAGTAAGAAAGCTATATGAGAAAAAGAAGATTAAGAAGAGCACCAATATTGTGTGTAATGGTTTTAAAAGACCACTGTACAAGCAATATATCAGTGAGCTGTTAAATGATGGCTTTGAAAACTGTATACCAGTGCTTGACAACCTCAATGAACTCCAGCACTATGAAGAAAATGTAGAGGGCAGTTATAATGTAGGTATACGCATAGCCGCTGATGAAGAACCCAAATTTGAGTTTTACACTTCTCGCTTAGGTATTCGATATGGAGACATCAACACACTTTACAGAGATCAGATAAAGCCTAGCAAAAAGGCGAAGCTTAAATTATTGCATTTCTTTATAAACACGGGGATCAAGGATACAGCTTATTACTGGAGTGAGCTAAGCCGATTTATCTTTAAATACTGCGAGCTCAAAAAAGAATGTCCAGAACTAGACACTATTGACATAGGTGGTGGTTTCCCTATTAAGACGTCTTTACATTTTGAGTACGACTACAAATACATTGTAGAGCAAATCATTGAAAACATAAAATGGATTTGTGGTAAAAACAATGTGCCAGTGCCTAACATCTTCACTGAGTTTGGCAGCTTTACAGTAGGAGAAAGTGGAGCTGTGCTTTACTCTATTATGGATCAGAAACTGCAAAACGACAAGGAGCTTTGGTATATGATTGATGGTTCTTTCATCACTCACCTACCTGATGCTTGGGGACTGAACCAAAAGTATATTTTACTTCCTATTAACAAGTGGGATGAGCCACATCATAAGGTAAACTTAGGTGGACTTACTTGTGATAGTATGGACTATTATAACTCAGAGGCCCATACAGGAGATGTATTTATGCCTATGTCTGACCCTAAGGGAAGTGAAAAGCTTTATATAGGATTTTTCCATACAGGAGCTTATCAGGAGTCTTTAGGTGGATACGGAGGCATACAGCACTGCCTGATACCTGCTCCTAAGCATGTATTGATAGATAAGAACAAAAAAGGCGAAATAGAAACACACCTTTTTAATGAAGAGCAAGAAAGCGAAGCAATGCTTAAAATACTAGGATACTAAAAACAATGAGGCTGTCTTAAATAAGACAGCCTCATTGTTTTTATCCAAATATTATTTCTAAAGCATCTGCCAAATTCAGGGCTTTGAAATCAGCCATTCGGCTATCATCATTATCTACCTGAATAGTTTTAATTCCTAATGTTTTTGCTGGAACCAGATCCCGCTCCTTATCTCCTACCATCCAGGAGTGATCAGTATCTATATTAAACTTAGCTATAGCTTTCTCAAACATGAGCGTGCCCGGCTTGCGGGTTAGGCTCTCTGTTACTGTAGGGTGCCAGGGTGCATAATAGATATGATCTATCATAAAATCAAACTCCTTCTGCATAAGCTGATGACACTCATGCATCTGCTCACGGGTATAAATACCTTTGGCTATGCCAGACTGATTGGTAATTACAACCAACAGATAACCAGCCTTTTTCAATGCTACCAAGGCTTCTTTCACCCCAGGCAAAACCTCAAACTTTTCAGGAGTATATACATAATCAACATAATCTTTGTTAATCACTCCGTCACGATCCAAAAAGACACACTTATTCAAAACCTTGTTTTTTTTAGTTAATGGATTGCAAAAATCAGATATAAATGAAGAAAATCAAATTGAATTGATTTCGTTTCAATGAACTTTGGTATTTTTAGCGTCTTTTATGGACCCCGAACAATCAATGCAGTGACTGACAGCTTAGTTATTATTCCTACATACAATGAAAAAGAGAACATCGCACTGATAATAGATGCTGTCTTTAAGTTGAGTCACCCTTTTGATATTCTCATAGTAGACGACGGGTCTCCTGACGGCACCGGAGCTATAGTAAAAGAGCTACAAAAGAAAGATCATAACGGCCGAACTTTGCACATAATAGAAAGGCAAGGCAAACTAGGATTAGGCACCGCTTATATCACGGGCTTTAAATTCGCCATAGAAAAGAAATATGATTTCATTTTTGAGATGGACGCTGACTTTTCTCATAACCCCAAAGATCTGCTAAACTTACGTGAGGCCTGTACACTTGGCAATTATGACATGGCTATAGGATCTAGGTATATCACAGGAGTGAATGTAGTTAACTGGCCTATGGGAAGGGTTATGATGAGCTATTTTGCAAGCATGTATGTCCGCTTCATTACCGGCATGCCTATTAATGATACCACCGCAGGGTTTGTTTGCTTTAAAAGAAAAGTACTTGAAACTATAGAACTGGATAAAATCAAGTTTATAGGTTACGCCTTCCAGATAGAAATGAAATTTACTGCCATGAAGTATGGCTTTAAAATAGATGAGGTGCCAATAATATTCACCGACCGTACCAGAGGCAAATCAAAAATGTCTGGTTCTATCTTTAAAGAAGCCTTTTTTGGTGTAATACAACTCAAGATCAACAGTTGGTTTAAGAAATATCAACCCCCTGCTTGATTTAGCTGAAATAACACCTGTTCTTTATAGCTACGACTAATAGGCAACTCTCGGCCTTTTATCTCTATAATCTCATGAGTATAGGCCTCTATTTTATTTTTAGCCACTATAAAAGAACGATGAATTCTAATAAAATCTCCTGCCGGTAAAATATTTTCCATAGCACTAATATTTTCTCTACTCACTACGGTTTCCGCTATTGTCTGAATTTTCACATAATCGCTATAGCTTTCTATAAAAAGGATATCAGCATAATTTATACGCACCATTTTACGATCAGCACGAACAAAGAAATGATCCCTCTCCCCTTCTTTTTTAGTGGGAACACCCTCATCCCTTTTAGCCTCCACCTTATAATACCTGCGCACCGCTTGTAGCAATCGTTCGAAAGAAATAGGCTTCAGCAAATAGTCTACCGCTTCCAGGTCGAATCCATCTACGGCATATTCACGATAAGCAGTAGTGAAAATAACCTTCACGTCTTTACTTAGCAATTTCATGAATGACAGCCCCGTGATTTCGGGCATATTAATATCAAGAAAAACAAGGTCAATATGTGTTTGGTGTAAATGAGCAAAAGCTTCCATAGCCGAAGAACATTCAGCCACTATCTTCACATTGCCCAGCTTCTGTAAATGCGTGCGCATAATCTCCCTAGCTATGGGTTCGTCATCTACTATCAAACAATTCATTTCTATGATATTTCTTCTACAGTTCTATTAACATCTAATCTGCCAATGGCCAGATTTACTTCAAACCAATCAGCTAATTGCCTTATTTCTAAGTTATGATTTTGCGGATAAATTAATTCCAGCCTCCGTTTTATATTCATGATACCAATACCCTCTTTATGATTTTGAGATCTAGCTTTACTGCTATTTTTAATATTAAAAAGAAGACCGTCTTCATTAGTTTCTACTTCAACATTGATCTCTAGATTTCCATCTAAATAGCTGCCATGCTTAAAGCTGTTTTCTACAAAAGGAATCAATAACAAAGGAGCCATTACAAACGAATGATCGGCAGTATCGGCTTTTATTTCCACGCTTATTCTGTCTCCTGCACGCAGCTTTTCGAGCTCCACATAGTCTATCAAATGTTCCAATTCTTTGCCCAACGTCACATGCGGTTGATTCACTCTGTATAGTATGTAATCTAGCAGGTTAGAGAGTCTAAGAATAGTAGCAGGAGACTGATCATCCTTCCGTAAGGCCATTCCATATAAGGTGTTGAGCATATTAAACAAAAAGTGCGGATGCACCTGACTCTTCAAATACTGTAGCTCTTGCGTTTTTAGCTTTAAATCAGCCTCCAGCATGAGCTTTTGCAGTTCGCCATTACGCCCCTGCACCTGATAAGCATGATGCAACTGACGCAGTGCTGTTGCCAGAAAGATAACAAGAAATACTCCCACAAAAATAAACAGGTAGTTACGACTCAGAGGAGACATATTATCGTAATAATAGTCCGCCAAAAAAATAAAGGCCAGAAATATAGAAACCATCACCAGATAAGTAGTGATAATAAAAGTATATACTGCGTATAGGGTAAATTTCAAATACCTCCGCACCAGCAAAAAACGAGGTATAAGATAATAATTAATGTAATAGGCTGATAAAATGGTGACGGGCATTAAAAAACTCACGAAGCCCAGCACATAATACAGGTCCGATGAGTGGTAACCGAAATAATACACATAGAAAATAAAGACCAATGCCCAAAATATGCAGTGGATTATAATGGTTAGTATCGCCCTTTTTCTACTTATAGTGGACATAATAGCAAGCAAGTTGCTCTAAATAAAGCTATTTTTAAAAATTCATCGATGAATTACCAATTTAACTATCGTTTTCGCTAATTATGACATCTTTTTCACTTTTAAGCTCAGCAAGCTGTCATTCCCATTGATAAAGCAGTGATCCATCGTAACAGAAATTTTGAAGCCATGAATAATATTATAATTGAATCATGTTTCACTGAATAATATTTAACATGATACTAGCAAACTTTATAATTGAAGGAGGAGTCAGTTTTACTATTCCACTAACCCTAATGGGCTTAGCTATGGCAGCCTTCATCTTTAGGGGAGTAACACTCTTAATGAATGACTCAGAGCTGTCAGCCATTACTAAAAACAATGAAATAGTTAAGCAACTAGCCACTCTCTCCTTAGTCTGGGGTATTCTAGGCCAGCTCACAGGACTTTTTCAAGCCTTCGATGCCATTTCAAAAATGGAAAATGTATCTAGCGCATTACTCGCCGGAGGACTAAAAGTATCTATGATTTGCACGTTATATGGAGTTATAATATTCGTAATTGGTAGGTTGGCTATACTCGCATTAACACTCCTCAACAAAAAGAAATAATAAACTCATAAGCGGAGGTGTACACTTCCGCTTATACACTATTAATCGTACTTAATACTCTTTATAGGATTAATTCTGGCTATAACCGTAGTAGGAACGATAATTATTAAACTCACTACCACAAAAGTGAGAAGGTTAAGCCCAACTATTATTTCCCAGCTCCAGCCAATAGGCACATAACTCATGTAGTAGTCATGCGGATTAAGAGGGATTAACTGAAAATAATACTGAACTGCTCCCAGGCCTACCCCTAATAAATTACCAAGCAGCAGCCCTTTCGCTATAAGCTGCATACCATTAAAGGAGAAAATCTTCCTTATCAGTCCATTATTAGCGCCAAAGGCTTTTAAGAGACCTATCATTTGGGTTCGCTCCATAATGAGTATAAGTATGATAGAAATCATATTTACACAGACTACAAACAAAATAATGGCTAGAAATATATTCACCTGTCTGCTGATTAGGTGCAGCCAATCAAATACTTGCAAGTACTTATCGCTCACTTTTTCTACAAAAAGGTCATAATCTACAATATCTTCCAGCTTAGACTCCCCTTCATCTATTTTGCTTTCATTTTTTACAAAAACCTCCATGCCGCCGGCTACGCTATCAGCCCAATTATTGAGCTTTTGAATAAGCCCTATATCGCCAATCACAAATTTATCATCGAAGTATTCAGACAGGTTCGTTTCATAAATGCCTACAATTTTCAACTTTCTTACCCTCGGGGGATTTTGAAAAAAATGTATTACCACATCATCTCCAACATTCAATTTAAGCTTATTAGAAATAATGCGGCTAATGAGCACCTCTTTAGAGTACCCTGAGGAGTCAAATTTTACAAACCTACCTTCTACCAGATTAGGCTTAAAGCGCTGCTGATCAAAGCTAGTACCTACTCCTTTAAAAATAATACCGAGCACTTCATCGTTAGTCTTTATAAGACCTGCCTTATGGCTATACTCCTGCACATGATCTATAAAATCGTACTTCTTATAATTGTTATAAAGTTCATTATTAATAGAAATAGGCGCTTCTTCATAAGAATTACCCAAAGTGTATTTAGTAATGAGCAAATGAGAGCTAAAGCTATATATCTTATCCGTTACCGTATCCTGAAAACCTTTCAGTATGAGGAAAGAGATAATCATTACTGCCAGCCCTACGCCGATGCTGCCGACAGCTATTTTGTGAATAGTGGAAGAAAAACTATCCTTGCCACTGGCAGCGATTCTTTTAGATATAAAATAAGAGAGGTTCAAGAATATGATTAATTTTAACCCGCAGTTTACCGCAAATTAAAGAATAACTAATGAACAGGCTCGTTTTATTGCTATCATTTTTTATGGTTTTGTGCTCTTGTAGCTTTTCACAGCCCAAAAGCCCTCAGCCAATCACGCCTGGTGCTTATAACCTACCAGCTTATCTTCCTCTTTTAAAAGGGAAAAAAATAGCCCTGGTGGTGAATCAAACCTCAGAAATTAGGGGAACACACCTTGTAGACACCTTACTTAGCCTTGGCATTGAGGTGAAAAAAGTATTTTCTCCAGAACATGGTTTTAGAGGGCAGGCTGCTGATGGAGAACTGGTAAAAGATGGCATGGATGCAAAAACTCATACGCCGATCATTTCTCTTTATGGCAACCACCGAAAGCCCACTAATGAAGATCTAAAAGGCCTTGATATTATTATTTTTGATATTCAGGATGTAGGCACTCGTTTTTATACCTACATCAGCACTATGCACTATGTAATGGATGCCTGCGCTACCAATAAGGTCGATTTGCTTGTACTAGACCGCCCCAACCCCAACGGCATGTACATAGATGGCCCTATAAGAACTGAAAAGTTCAAATCATTTATTGCCATGGACCCCATTCCTGTTTTGCATGGCCTCACTGTAGGCGAACTGGCCTTGATGATCAATGGCGAAAATTGGCTTGAAGGAGGTGAAAAGTGCAGTTTGAGAGTAATCCCGGTAAAGAATTACGACCATTCAGATCAATATTCACTACCCGTAAAACCATCTCCAAATTTACCTAGTGACCTAGCCATAGAGCTCTACCCTTCACTTTGTTTTTTTGAAGGCACTGTAGTAAGCGTTGGCAGGGGCACCTATGAGCCATTTTTACAAATAGGTCACCCAGCATTTACTGACATGCCTGATAAGTTTACTCCCACTAGCATCAAGGGCATGTCTAACGAGCCTCCACATGAAGGTAAAACCTGCTATGGCATTAATTTTACTAAGAAGAAAAATGTAAAAGGGGGTCTCAATTTAGATTACTTAATCAATTTTTATAAAAAATATAACCGTAAAGACTTTTTTAAGCCCTATTTTAACACCTTGGCTGGCACTGATCAGCTACAGGCTCAGATTAAAGAGGGGCTTTCTGAAAAAGAAATAAAACAGACTTGGGAAGAAGGTCTCAAGAAATATAAAACAATCAGAACTAAATACTTACTTTACCCAGATAATGAATAATATTTTCTCCTTAGATTACATACATTGGAATCCTAGCAAAGAAATAATAGACCTTGGTTTTTATGCCTTACGCTGGTACTCACTATGCTTCGCACTAGGCTTTGTACTCAGCTTTTACTTACTCAAAAAGCAATTTAAAACCGCAGGCCTAGATGAAACCTATTTAGAAAAACTTACTATGTACCTGGTGCTAGCCACGGTTATAGGTGCTCGTCTGGCTCACTGTATATTCTATGACTTTGATTATTACTCTCAACATATCGCGGAAATTTTCCTTCCGGTGAAGTTTGACCCTTTCCGCTTTGTTGGATTTCAGGGATTAGCTAGCCATGGTGGTATTCTTGGTGTATTTATAGCTACCATCCTTTTCTGCAGAAAGTATAAAGTAAAACCACTTTGGTTACTTGACAGGCTCAGTGTGGTTGGGGCTTTGGCTGGTTGCTGCATAAGAATGGGGAATCTGATGAACTCAGAAATAATTGGTAAACCTACCGATGTGGCCTGGGCATTTATATTTGAGCAGGTAGACAACGTACCTCGCCACCCAGGGCAACTCTATGAAGCCATTGCCTATTTCAGCATTTTCGTAATCCTAAGTATTGTGCTTAAAAAATCAAACAGACACAATGGCTTTATATTTGGGCTTTTCTTTACACTGCTTTTCATAGCAAGATTCCTGATAGAATTTGTAAAAGCAGATCAATCAGCCTTTGAAGCCGGCATGATGTTTAACATGGGGCAGCTGCTCAGCATACCGTTCATCATATTCGGGCTAGTAATGATGTACTTGAAAAAAGATGCGAGAGACCCCGATGAAAATGCAGCGAAACTAGAAACTAAATAATGATAAAAAGCTCCTGATAATCAGGAGCTTTTTTCTTTACATGATAGATAAATATTGACATTGCTAAGGTTTGAACTTCAAATAGCCCATCAAAATACTTTGACTAAAAATCTACACTTAAAATACTTACTCCCTTGAGAACCTGTGCGTCCATTAACAATTCATTTTTGAGATAGCACTCACAAAGAACCCCATCTTCACTCACTTTATACTCAAATATGTAGTCATTATTCTTTTCACTTTCAGCTTGATATGACCTGCAATCATGGTATAAATCATCTATGGTTCTAGGAGCCGAACCAAAACGTTTATGAGCTCCGACAAACTCCTCATACTCTTCCCAACAGTTATAAAAATTCTTCTTAAATATTGGCGTATAATGCTCTTCTAAATGATTCTTCAAAGCTTCCTTAGCTTTCTCAGAGTCCGATTTTCTTATTTCTTCTATCCTTTTTAAATATTCACAATTCTCTTTTGAAGGATAACATTTTGTTTCATATCCAGAACCATACATACTATAGCTATAGTGCTTTCTTTCAACTATGACATTATCCATGACTTTAAAAAAAGTGTAGCTCTCTGAATTACTATCAAATAGATCAGCTCCTCTAACAACATAGCTATAACTATAATTATTCTGAAGCATAATATTTTGCCACATTTTATAACTGGAATCCAGGCTTAGTGTGTTTGCTACTTCCTCCTTCTGAATTTCAATTAAACTATCTTGAAGATCGACAAACCATTCACAAGGGCTTTGAGAAAACCCATTGAAAGCATGAATTAAAATGAAAGCAGTTAATAAGATTAGTAAGAGTAATAAATTAAAAGCATTTCATTATTTTATTCAGATGAAATTCTAAAAGATTGCAACTGAGAGCTATATTAATTTAACTTTAAACGGCATTCTATTTTTTTATTAATTACTTACGACCAACATATTGTTTTTATGGAAGCTATCATTGGAATCATCAACCAAGTACACGAAGTCAATCAAAAACTTGAAACTAAAGGCGATCTCATTAACGTCAGCAGAAATATTAGTAGGATCAAACATCACCTCGAAGAACTAGGGTATACCTTTCATAATCCTATTAATGAAGATTACAATGACACACGAACTGATTGTGAAGCCAACATCATAGGTGACTTCACTGAAGGAAAAATGTATATAAGCAAAGTAATCAAACCTATTATTTTTACAGAAACCAATAATGCACCCAATATAATTCAAAAAGCCGTGGTCATTGTTGAACAAAAGCCAGAATAAAACATGAGTAGTACTATTGATTTTGCTATAGACCTAGGCACCACTAACTCTGCTATAGCAAAGGCGAGCCATGCAGGTGTAGAAGTGTTCAAAAACCCATTAGATCTCAAACAAACTTTACCCTCAGTAGTAGGTTTCAGAAGAAATAGGATCATTGTAGGCGACAAAGCAAGAGAATTGCTAGGCAAAGACCCTGACAATGTATTTGGAGGATTTAAGAGAAAAATGGGCACCTCAGAATCCTTTTTTGTTAATAGTCTTTCTGAAACCAAGACTCCAATAGAGCTGTCTGCTCATGTTTTGAGAGAGCTAAAAAACTTTGTTCACAGCGGAGAAGAACTGAATTCAGTAGTAATCACTATACCTGCTTCATTTGATACGATACAGTCTAATGCTACCAAAAAAGCTGGGTACGAAGCCGGCTTCGAGGAAGTAGTGCTCCTACAAGAGCCTATTGCTGCTTGTCTAGCCTTTGTGAACAAAGGAGATCGATCAGAGAAATCTGGGCACTGGATAGTGTATGATCTGGGTGGCGGCACCTTTGATGTAGCCTTAGCTTCTATTAATGAGCAAGATTTAAAAATAGTAGACCACAGAGGCGACAACTTCTTAGGCGGCTTGGACTTTGACCACCGCTTGGTTACTGATGTCTTTTTAAAACAGATATTTGTAGTCCCTGAACTAGCATACCTACAAAAGGAATATGAAGATAGAACGCTGAATTTCAGAAGACTATACCAAATTCTTTTACTTAAAGCCGAAGAGGCAAAAAAACAGCTTTCGGTGAAAGAAAGTGTAGACGTTGAAATAGAAATACAAGATGAAGATGGAATAGAGCAAGAGGTTATCCTTATGGTAACAAGAGATCAGTTTAACACTTGCATTCAAGAAAAGCTATCTTATACTTTAACATTAGTTGAAGAACTCCTTGCTGATAACAACCTTGAAACCTCTGATATTAAGCAAGTAATATTAGTTGGAGGAAGTACATATATACCCAGAGTACAAGAACTGCTACAGATGAGACTCAAAACTGAAGTTAACACCTCTGTAGACCCTACCACTGCCGTAGCGGTAGGCGCAGCGCAATATGCAGCAGGAAAACAGAAAAAATTAAAAGTCTCTACATCTACCGAAAATAATTATGAAACCACTTCTCAGCTTCAAGCTAAGGTATCTTATCCTAAATCAAGTATGGATACTGAAGAAGTACTACTAGTAGATTTTGAAGATGATTTAGAAGACCACTTCTATAGAATAAGAAGAGAAGATGGAGGTTATGACACAGGCATTATTAAAGCCTCATCCAAGATTAGAGAATTTCTAACTCTTGCCCCCGATCGATTAAATAACTTTAAAGTAGAAATACTAAATAGTAATCATGAACCCGTTGGTACTAACATTCCTATAATAAGCATATTACATGGAAAATTCAGCATTGATGGACAGCCATTACCCCATGACATATGTATTGAAGTTGACGACTTAGAAAATAAGCGTACTAAGCTAGAGGTTATATTTCCAAAGAATAGTATCCTTCCATTAAACAAGACGATATATAGAGAAGTATCAAAAACCATTTATAAAGATGGAGAAGATAAATTAATAGTAAATGTACTTGAAGGAGACTTATACGCCTTACCTGAAACCAATCAAACCATTGGTATTATTGAGATCGATCCTGCGAAATTAGACATGGATTTAGTAAAGGGATCAGATTTAGAGATAAGAATGGAAATATCTGAATCTCGAGACCTCCGAGTTTGTGTTTATCTAAGCCAGACCGATCAGGAATTTGATCAGGTTTTTAATTCTTCAGAAAAATATGTTAGTGAAGCCAAACTCGAAGACGAGCTATCTCTACTAGTTCATAAAATAAGAAAAGATTTAAGAGAAAAAGAGACTCAAGCAGATTATGATGGGGCCGCTACGCTGAAAGAGTATTTATCTGAAGCTATGCTAATAGAAGAGGAATTTGCCTTGATGAAAAACACTTTATCAGGTGATGAAAAGTACCATATAAGCGAAAGAAAACGCAGGTTAGCTCAGAAGTTTGATTCCCTGAATAAAGATGCACGCCTAACTAAATTGCGCATTGCATATTACGAATTAAAAGAGTCAGTAAGAAAACAGGTAGAAACCCACCCTGATGAATCGGTAAAAGCCAAATTTAACAATATAATTAGCAGTGAAAACGAAGCTGTGAAAGGGCAAAGCATTTTCCTGATAGAAGAATTGATTAAAAAATTAAAAGTACTCCGAAGTGATATCTACATCAACTCTGATGAAGGAATTATTGATTTATATTATCAACTTGCCCGAATAAACAACTCGATGTATAAAGACAAAAAGTTAGCAGACAGTTTAAAAGATCAGGGACAAAAAGCTTTGGAAAGACAAAACTACAAAGAACTAAAAGTGATAGCTTTTAATCTTCACCATCTCTTACCTGAGATGAAAGAAAACAGTTTTTTAAATAACTTTAAAGGAACCGGAGTAGGCTAAATAAGTGCTGGCCTACTCTCCTAATCTGGTTGAAAATAATTATCCACTTCAACCAGACCGCTTTTTTTATCAGCTGAAAATTGAATGGTACTATTGGTAGATTGCGAAATTGAAAAATGGGAAGCCCCACAATTAGATTTCACTGTACATCTATTTTGCCATATCTTATCTAAAAATGAGATAGTGGTAGAATCTACTTTTGAGAAACACTCTCTCTGATCAGTTTTATTATTGCTAAATGAAGTTGAAGCTTGCATCCACACGTTGCCTAAATAAAATTGTAAATAATCATGCCTCGCTATTTGAAAAGAAATCTCCTCTTCTGCCTTTAAAAAAGCGGAATAGTTGTACCATTTTGTTGATAAAAACACCACCACATCATAAGTAGATGCATTAGAGATAGAGATTTTCCTACCTCCTGTTGGCCTATATTCCAACAGATCATGATACTCTCCAGCATACGGGTAATTATCAATAACCGCAATGCTGTCATATATCACTGAGCCTGGGGAAGATATTTGTTGGTTACTCCATTTTTTCAAAGTACTCATATTTGATAAGTGAGCTACTTTCTGAATCACAGGATTAGCCCAATCCATATCATAATCAGCTTTGCTCCTGCTGCCTTTAACATTATGACTACACGTTTTTAATATCACAATAAAAACAACAACAATCATGAAAACACCCGAAAATACAGGAGCGCCGCCTGAGCTACTATCCGAATCATTTGAGGTAATTCGTCGTATTTCATCTACTTTTTCTTCAAAAACCTTAAGATTATTTTCAATTATCTCTTTAGCCTCAGCAGAACAATCAAGCACACGTAGCGACAAATAAAGACGCTTACAAAGGACTGCGTAACGACCCTGAATAACCACAGAAAGACTGATGACAGCCAAGGCAAAGTTTTCTCTCAAAGACCCAAAAGAATTAGGTAAACTATTAAGGAATTCAACAAAGTAGTAATTAATGAAATTACATTGTTGCTCCCTAAAGTGATCTACACCTTTCATCTTCATTATTCTAATCTCCTCAACCATTCCCTTTATACTACTTTGCAACTTTCCGAAGGTGGCATCATAATAAGATGATTCTATCAATTCTGTAACTTTTAAGAGCTTATGACACTTAGCATACTCTTGCCTTAAAAAATACTGATTAAGGCTTTTTCCTAAAGGCTGAGCAAGAAAAGGAGAAATAAAAGACTTAAACCCTTCTATTTCCTCCTTTTGAAATATTTTTTCATCATACAGCTCATCATTAAAATTCAGGACATTGTTCTCGAGTAAGGCTCTCAATTCCGGGTTTTCATCAATCCACCTATAATAGGTTAAGTGTTCAACATTTGATAAGGCTTCAAAGAGATTTATAATGTCATTTTTTGTCCACTTAGTCCCTTCTACGTTTAAAATCGATTCATCTGAATGCTCCAACTCCACCAAAAGCACCTTCTTAGCCTTAATCAGAGTCTGGTCATTAATATCCTGTAAGTTTACACCTGAGTACCTCAGCACAGGAAAAGGGGACTTATAATCAGTCATATAAAAAAATAAAAAATAGGCCTTATACTTTGTAATATGTCAATAGCCAAAAAATTGCAGCTTTGATATCGAATATATTCCTTCTGATAATAAAAGGTTACCCTAAATAACTCATCTAGAGCGGCATCAAAGTACTCTGATCTAAAAGGCTACTTCATATCAGTAGTACTCTTTTGAACCAAAAGATGCATCACGCCATCAAATCCACATTAATGAAATTATATCCTTGGTCGATCACTTTTTGCAAGTACTGATCAAAACTTGAGGCTATAACTTTAAATTCATCAGGATCATGCAAAAACCTGACTACCTGGCCTTTTTCTCCAGTTTCAGAAGGGCTAAAATCGATAAACAACTGAGAGGTTCCTCCATTATTCATGCAGTCAGAAAAATGAAGCCACTTAATGTCTTTTGTGTTATTCGTTATCTTATCATCAATCTCCACCTCCTCATATTCTCTTGCGATATAATCAGAATAATTTTCAGCAGCCATATGCTTATTTTCTATCATTTGCTGTGCCGATAGTAAATAGTAAGGATACTCATAAAGGTCAGAACCCAAAAAGAAAAACGTTATCTCTGCATCTCCATATTTTCTCCAATAGGTACCATCCACATATTTCAAAAGGTCAACTAATGCCTCAGGAACATCAGGATAAATTTGCTTCAACTGATCAATTACTGCAAAGTCAGCACCATGGATAACATTCTCAAAGTACTCCCACTGTTCCCTGCCGTTATTTTCTAAATATGCCTTCTTAAGACCTTCAATATATTTTTCGGGTATTGTATTCATGAAATTTTTAATTAGAGACTATGATAGCTCTGTTATTAACCTATGCTTAGTTTTTACTGCAAACTTTTTCTTCCAGTCCGTAAGATCGAAATTATACCTTTCCTGAAATGAAGAAGTTTCCCAGTACATCATAAGCGCATAGTTTTGCTCCATCAGAAAACCAGCATTATCTTCCCCTATTTGATACAATTCTTCTATCATTTCATTCAAAACAACATACTCGTCGTTTACCTTCTGACCGCCAAAACTGAACGATAGGTGCTCCCTTTTTTTAATTAGCGGATGATCTTTTAATTCCTCTACAGGTTTTAAATTCTTAAGCATTCTCAGAGCATTCTGAGAAGGAATCTCAATGGCCCAATTAGAGATTATAGCATGAATGAGGCTTTTTTGAAATGACAGTTCATCTCCTAATCTCTTCTGCTGAGAAGCCAGCTTAAACCAATTTTCACTCACCTCTCCGAAACTTTGAGTGCCAAGTTGATAGTACTTTATGGCTTCTTCTATATTATTTTGTCTGAGACACTCATTTCCCTTATTCAGATGGGCGTACAGAAAGTTGTCATCTTCAATTTCTTCATCAGGGTATTCAAAATCATTTTCCTCATATAAGCTATTCCATTCCAGGAATTTGTCTAAAGAAGAAAATCTCGGTCTAATACTACCTTCATCATGAATCATCTCACAGATAACTGGTTCATCATTCTCCTTACCAAACTCCCAATAAAGCCCATAATAATCTCCGTTACCCATTTCGGCTTCATGAAAGGGAAAAAATCCATTAGGAGGGTATGGGCCTATTTCATTGGCTGTAAACAGAGAAATTTTATCGATATTTTTAGGTAATTTCATCATCTGATTTTTTTAAAAAATAGCTTTATCTACAAATTTAACGACTCAAAAATACTTGCCTAAGAAATGAAAACCTACCTTCTCAATCACAACTAACAGGTATGAAGCCAATTATATTTTACTAAAAATTTACAGGCAAGGATTTAATGACAAGCAGGGAGGAAAACTGGAAACTCAGCTCGGTCTTATTTTAAGATTATAATCTCGATAGAGAAGCAGCTATAATAGGTGATGATAGACTTGGTTTTGATTATCAATCAGACCATGAAATACGTGTTACAATAAAGAAACGAAGAGGAAGTGAAGTAAATAATTTCGGTCAACCCTTATCATTATAGGTGAATATCAATTCCCCTTCACCAATTCATTAAAGTCATTTTCCGAGCCATGAAATACATTAATATCTACATAGGTTTCTACCCCAGATAAATGACCTCTGTTAGCAAACTGCCAAAAGGTCCAAGGCCTGCCGTCTATTAGAGATGGTTTCCCGAAAATTCCCCTAAGCCAGATAGGATTTTCAGAAAATTGATCTTGCAGATATTCATCATAGAATTTCTGGGTCGCGTAAATTATAGGCTTTTTATGATAATGATCTTCTACTGAGGCCAAGAATATATCAATCTCCCTAATGAGTTGCTCTGGAGACTGATCTGTCTCACAGTTACCCCCGAATTCTAAATCTACCACCGGCGGCAAATTATTAGAATTATAAGGAACTGTAGCTATAAAATGACTCGCCTGCTCTGCTCCCGACCTACATAATCGATAAAAATGATAGGCTCCCACCTCAATATCCTGCTGCTGAGCATTTTTCCAATTTTCAACAAATTTAGGATCAGTGTAATCCCCTCCTTCTGTGGCCTTTATGAATACAAATGCCATATTTTCCTTGGTTAACTTCTCCCAATCAATATTACCCTGATGGTGAGAAATATCGATCCCTTGTATAGGGTATTCTTCTAAAGATGGATAGCTAAACCTTAGATAACCGGTATAAAAAAATATAGCAGCCATAACTGCTACAATCACCAATATTAGTACAACGTGTTTTTTGTTCAATTTTCAGATCGTGGTTTTAAGGAGAATGATATTCTTTAATCTCAATTATTTAAACTTCCTGCTTCATATTTTATTACATAATCAAATTCAATTATTTGAATTCTATGATCACAGACTTACAAACTAATTCCAAGGTACTACTATGCCCTCCTATACCATGAAGAAAGGTGAATTCCCCATAAAAAAGCTCGTCTTCCACATAATAATCAAACGAATACACTTTTAACTCATCGTTCTCCTTGCATGAAATGGATTGAGGCATTACCCTACTAAGCTCCCCAAAAACCAAAAGAATAATGATATAATCATTAACCTCCTCATTCCATTGAAAAATTTCAATCTCAATATTTCCAAGAGGCTCTTCATTGTAGTCAATCCTTCCTACCCGTACATCGTGAAATTCTATAGTTTCTAATCCTGCAAGGTCAATCATAATTTCAATTATAATGTAAAACAAAAAAGGCCTCTTTCGAGGCCTTTCACTTATCAATTTAAGCTTTTATACTTTATACATTGCATCTCTCTGCTCTGTAATTGAATCATCTTCTATATAGTCATCAAAACTCATAAGCTTATCTAAGTAACCTGTAGGTGTAATTTCAATTACTCTATTAGCAATGGTTTGAGTAAACTCATGGTCATGAGATGTGAATAAAACAGTGCCAGGAAATTCTGCCAAACCGTTGTTTAGCGCCTGAATAGATTCCAGATCCAGATGGTTGGTTGGTTCATCCATGATTAATAGATTAGCTCCAGAAAGCATCGCTTTAGAAAGCATACATCTCACTTTTTCACCTCCAGAAAGCACATTACTCTTTTTCAATACTTCCTGACCTGAGAATAACATCTTACCTAAAAAGCCTCTGATATACACTTCGTCCTTCTCTCCTTCTGAGTATTGCCTCAGCCAATCCACCAAATTGAGATCATTATCAAAGTACTCCTCATTTTCATTAGGCAAGTAGGCAGATGTAATGGTCTGGCCAAATTTAAATTCACCACTATCTGGCTGGCTTTCTCCAGCCAATATTTTAAACAGTGCTGTGGTGGCCATACTATCTTTACTGATGATAGCAATCTTATCTCCTTTATTCACAAAGAAATCAAGGTCTTTAAAAAGGGTTCTTCCTTCTACAGACTTGCTTAACCCCTCTACCTGTAATATCTGGTCTCCTGCCTCACGGTTTTGAGTAAAAATAATGGCCGGATATCTTCTTGAAGAAGGTTTGATATCTTCTACATTAATCTTATCCAATAGCTTTCTTCTACTGGTAGCCTGCTTAGATTTAGAGGCATTAGCACTAAATCTGGCAATAAATTCTTGCAACTCCTTCTTCTTCTCTTCTGCCTTTTTATTGGCAGAAGATCTCTGACTAAGTGCCAACTGGCTAGACTGATACCAGAAAGAGTAGTTACCCGTAAAGGTATTAATCTTACTATAGTCAATATCCACTATGTGAGTACAAACTGTATCTAAAAAGTGACGGTCGTGAGAAACCACAATCACTGTGTTTTTAAAATCTAAAAGGAAGTCTTCTAACCATGAAATGGTATGAATATCCAAATCGTTAGTAGGCTCATCCAGAATAAGTACATCAGGGTTACCAAATAAGGCTTGCGCCAATAATACCCTAACCTTCTGAGTACCACTTAGGTCTTTCATTAATGAATAATGCAGGTCTTCGGTTATTCCCAAACCGCTAAGTAAAGCTGCTGCATCCGACTCGGCATTCCATCCGTCCATTTCAGCAAATTCTGCTTCCAGCTCTGATGCTCTTATTCCATCTTTCTCATCAAAGTCTGGTTTAGCATAAATAGCATCCTTCTCCTCTATAATCTTCCACAACTGGCTGTGGCCCTTCATCACTGTATTTAAAACAGAAAACTCATCAAATTCAAAGTGATTTTGCTTTAACACGGCCATTCTCTTGCCCGGCTCTAAGCTCACCGTACCTGAGTTGGGATCTACATCACCTGCTAATATTTTTAAAAAGGTAGACTTACCCGCACCGTTGGCTCCAATTACTCCGTAGCAATTTCCTTCGGTAAACTTCATGTTCACCTCATCAAATAATACGCGTTTACCAAACTGTAAGGATATGTTCTGTACTGAAAGCATACTTTAATAGTTTATTTATGGCCTAAAACAAACTGCAAAGAAAGTAATTAAATCATTAGCATGTACTACTAATACCAAAGGATTACAAGGAAATTTATGTATAGCTCCTTGGAAAGACCACCTGAAGAGCAAATCTTTGCAGATATTTTGCCTTTAATAAAAGCAAAAGGAAGCAAATTATTGCTTGAACCAAATAACCGATTACTCAAACGAGCCTTTAATAGGGTCAGGCTGAGGCATATGATGCCTGCACCTCACAAACGAAATAGCACATGAAAGACCTTAGAATAATATATATGGGTACGCCAGAATTTGCCGTGCCATCACTTGAAATTTTAGTAGAGCATCAATTTAATGTGGTAGCGGTAATTACTGCTCCTGATAAGCCTAAAGGCAGAGGACAGAAACTGACTACTTCCCCGGTGAAAGATTGTGCAGTAAAACATAATATCCCTGTACTTCAACCTACTAATCTAAAAGCACCAGAGTTTATAGAAGAGCTAAAAAGCTACAATGCTAACCTGCAGATAGTAGTAGCCTTCCGTATGCTGCCAGAAGTAGTATGGAATATGCCGGAAATAGGCACTTTTAACCTACACGCTTCTTTATTACCACAATATAGAGGTGCCGCTCCTATTAACTGGGCCATTATAAATGGTGAAAAAGAAACGGGTGTGAGTACCTTCTTTCTACAGCATGAAATAGATACGGGCAAAATCATTTTTCAAGAAAAAGAAGCCATACGTGAAAATGATACTGTAGGAGATCTGTATGAACGCTTAATGCAGCTAGGCTCTAAATTGGTATTAAAAACTGTAGAAGCTATTCAAGCTGATAGTTATCCGCAAATAAATCAGGACGAAAGCCAGGAATTGAAATCAGCGCCGAAAATTTTCAGGGAAACTTGTGAGATAAAATGGGATCAGCCTACAGAAATGGTGTACAACTTTATAAGAGGCCTCTCTCCTTACCCTGCTGCCTGGACGGAGATTCTCGATAAAAATCTCAAAGTTTTTATCGTAGAAAAAACCCCTTTAGATGAAAGACTAAAATCCTTAGTGCCAGGACAATATGATAGTGACAATAAAACGTACCTTCGCTTTAGAACTGCAGATGGCGCCATTAATGTGAAAGAGCTCCAGATACAAGGAAAAAAGAGAATGAACATTGAAGATTTTTTAAGAGGAAATCAGGTGAATTAATAACCCTGAATAGTAAAATTCAGTTTCTTATGAGACTGTTTCTTGAGGTGAAAATATTTTTTAATAATTAAATAAGCGAATGAAAATATCAATGATAGCGGCTATAGCCGAAAATTTTGTGATAGGAAAAGACAATGACATGGTTTGGGATTTACCGGATGACATGCGTTTTTTCATGGAAAAAACGTCTGGCCACCATGTTATTATGGGAAGAAAAAATTTTGAGTCTATCCCTGAGAAATATCGCCCTCTGCCTAACCGTACCAATATTGTTATGACTAAAAATAATGACTGGACGGCTGATGGAGTAGAGATTGTTCATTCACTAGAAGATGCGCTTGAAATAGCCAGAAAGAACAATGAACCTGAGGTATTTATCATTGGAGGCGGTCAAATATACGAGCTAGGCTTACAACATGCTGACGTGATGTATCTTACCGAAATTCATGCTTCATTTGATGGAGATGCCTTTTTTCCTACTTTCAACAAGCTGGAATGGATAGAAAAAGAAAGAATTCCTCATGCAAAAGACGAAAAACATGCCTATAGCTTTGACTTTGTCACCTATGTAAAAGAATAATTTTGAGTAAGTATTGAGATTTAATTTTACCACCAAATCTCAATACTATAAAACTCTTCCTTGGCTAGCCCCACTGTCCCAACAGCCTTCTAACCACTATAATTTGCCCTACATGATAGCTATTATGATCAGCTATCAATAATGCTTCTCTGAGAAGATTTTGTCCACTGCCATGTTTGAAGGGTGTATATAAATCAACTTCAGGATCTGAAATAAGGGCTATATATTTATCTCTGTCCTCCTTGATCTGAGTTAGAGAATTTTGCCACTCTTCTTCACTGGCCGGTGCCGCATCAGCAGGCCAGTAATCATCTGGCCAATTCCAGGTTTCATAATTGGCATTTGTTGAAAAATCAAGAATATCTGCCTGCGCTAATCGCATATGCTCCACCAGCTCCCACACGCTATATGGCAGCCCGTCTGGCCTTTTACCTCGATACTCTGCGGGCAAATCAGCCACTGCCTGTTCTAAAGTAACATGGGCGTTGCCTCCTTTTAAAAGTGAAGAAACCTGCTCTATTAATGATTTAATTTGGTTGTTCATTGTAGTATATTTTTAAATTGCCTTCTTAATTATCTTAGGAAGGGTTCATACACTAAACAACCTCAGCACCGTACAGTTAAAAAATAGCTACATATCCAGAATAAACCGACTGATACTTTCATTAGGAGCAATTATTAACAGCCTCATAAATCCTGCTTTTAGATCTCTATCGCATTATATAAGAGACGATCATAAAACTGATAACTGGATCACAGGATTAATAGCTCTGATATTTATTCCACTCATTATTATAATCTTAGTTGTTAGTTTACTAAAAAAACAGATGAAATTATTCCTCAATCATTAAACTCTGTATTACAAATAACCATGGCTAAACATCCAATTAGCTACTGATTTACCGATAGTTCCTTCAGATTTATCACCTGTTTTTACCTCATATTTCATTCTCGACATATATTCACCATCTTGATACAAATAAAGCTCACCTAATGCATCATTTAAATCAATAGTGGCTGCCAACAAATAATTTCCATCGGTATACTCTAAATACTTAGAATCTGGCCCTGTTACTTCAGCTATTAATTTTCGGTAAATCTTCATTTCATTTACTTTTTTACCGCTTCCTGTGGAACTGGCAATAGAACGATCTGCTACTCCAGAGAACTCCATTTTACCTATCTTGATAGATCTCTTCTCCTCTCCCTCTTCACCTTCATTCCTATAGATTTGATAAATCCAATAGTTCCTGGAATTATAGATTTTCTCAAAATACAAAGAGGCGTCTGGCTTTTTAGGCATTCCTAATTTAGACAACGCTACATTGTAATAATTAAGCACTTCAACCACCTCCATGGTATCTTTTCGTACTTTTTCAGCTACATCTACAAAAGTGTCAATGTCGTTCGTATTAAAACCATCATCATACAGATGTACTCCCTTGCCAAAAAGTTCTACATTTAAGAAATTCTTCACACTCCAATATGTCATACTATTGATCCTCACCTTCTTGTCTAAAGCGGGAAATTCAAGATCCATCCATAAAATATCTTTTTGACCCGGAATCCTGGCCTTAAAATAGCCCTGATTAGCATGCAATATAGGGGCATCATTATTATCAAAAACTGTAAACTCTTTTACTTTACCAGTCACTTTCCCAATTACTACTTTGTCTTTGTAAAGAACATCTTTCTTCACCTTATACTTTTGCGCGAGGCTTATACCAGTAATAAACAATAACCCACATATTAGTAATCTTGTCTTCATATTAATATTGTTTAGTATTTACAAAGTTTATAAGTAGCAGTATTTTTAAGTAACCCACTTTATCATATAAAAAATGAATACAATATAAATCATGACCCACACATTACATTATTCAGTATTTTTTATTGTAAAAGGATAATTGTTACCTACTTTAATGGATTACTCAAAAATGTAATTATTAAAATATTTGCACTTGCATTTCTTTATGCAGTCCCCTTCTTAACCATCTCAAACAGTCACGGTCAATCATCAACGAAAACACAAATCATGTTTATTGGCTTTGATTATCTCAATCAAATATATAATGATACTGAAGCCTCTGATGTGCTAAGCGCCAAAAATCAGAAAGAAATAATACGATTAGCTAAAGCATTAAAATCATACGCTCTTAATAAGATAGGAACAGAAGTTGATCCTAAAAAACAAGCCTATGAAGACAGCCTTCTAACCACTATTATTTGGCCTACATGATAGCTATTATGATCAGCGATAAGAAGAGCCTCCCTTAATAAATTTTGGCCACTGCCATGTTAGAAGGGTGTATATAAATCGGCCTTTGGATCTGATATTACCTCTACAAATTTCTACTTATCTTCTTGAATCTGTTTGATAGATGTGTGCCAGGCATCCGCCTTTTCAGGAGTTTGATTTTCAGGCCAGTAATCATCCGGCCAAGCCATTTCCTTATAATCAGGATTGATCGAAAAATCCAGAATATCATGCTGAGCGATACGTAAATGCTCTACTAACTCCCAAATACTGTAAGGCAATCCATCAGGGCGCTTACCTCGATATTCCTCAGGCAAATCAGCTACGGCTTGCTCAAAAGAGGCGTGGGCGTTACCTACAGTTAGTAGTTGTGTCAGTTGAGTAATAATGGGTTGGTTATTTGAATTCATATCTATATTAACTTTTAATAATCGCTTAATTAACAGTTCATAAATAAGCCAAATAAGAAAACCTAAATGGGTATTAAATCTAGGCGCCATATTTAATGCTATTCTTATTTCTAACAATAGAAAAGGCACTCATTATATGGATCACAGGCATAATTATCACAACTCTTCTTCCAATTATTTTAATTATTACTGCTTTGAAGCTTTTAAAATAAGAGGGAGACAAATAATTATTGCTATAATTAAACATAAACATAGCTACAAATAATATAAATGTCATCTTCTCGTTAACCACTACAATTACCTAGTAATAATAAAATTGAAACTTCTCACTTTAACCTTACTATTACTTATTCAACTTACAGCTTTCAGCCAATCTCACCTCATTGTGAGAAAGCAATCCAATAAAGTGAAAGAAGAGTTTTTTATAGATGATGTCATTGCCTTTAAACTGAAAGGGGATAAAGATATTTATACCGGTAAGTTAAACGCTGTAAAAGCAGAGTCAAATGAGATAGTTGTTGAGCAAGCTAAGGTTGATGTGAGTGAGATCGAAGTGATTTACTCACAAAAATCTTTCAATAAGAATTTTCACTATAAATTATTAACTGCAGGGGTGCTTCTCCCCTTTTTAGATCGGTTTAACGAAACCGTTATCAATGACCAGAAAGGCACCTGGAATCCTGGTGTGTTAATAGCTTCCGGAGTACTCATTTCGACGGCCTTCGCTATTAAATATCTTAAAAAAAGAAAATATAAGATTGGCAAACGATTTAAGCTGAGCGCAAATTATTTTTAGATCCAGCCCACTTTAGCAGCATGGTCAATAGCCTCCTGAGAACTCTGCATAAGTAGAAAGGGAATATCCAGACCTTTCACTCTTTCATCTATTTCATTTCGCCTCAAGTCAGAATGAACATGTCGAATATAAATAGCCATCACTCTCCCAGGATAGCACTCATGAATATCAAGATAGATCTCCGGATCTTTTTCACCGCTGTCTCCAATTAAAACAAAGTTTAGATTTGGAAAAATATTTAAAATCAGCTCAATACTTTGTTTCTTATACTCCTGTGAGTCTTGCTTAAGCCACTGATCCGGCCCAAAGCCCAAATCTCTCATAATAAACGGAGCCTTAGGTATGCCATGATGCTCACAAAAATTGGTGAGCATATCAAAAAGATTGTATGAACTTCCTGAAACAAAAAGTAGCGGATGCAAATAATTACAGGAAAGCCTCTTATACAGCTCCTGCACCCCTTCAAATGGTATCCTTTTTTTTGCATTTTTAAAAAGCACATTAGATATCATTTTCAGTGGCTTCAGTATATCGCTTTGAATTATAGTATCATCTATATCTGAAATTATTCCGAACTTCTTCTGCTGATCAGAAATAACAACTTCGGCGGTGGCCGTTTCAATAAACTCAATATCAAATGGCATATCAGTAATTTTGAGGTCTACCGTATGCCATCCATTGGTAAGTTTTGTAGGATCTAAGTTGGTGAATCTTAAAGTGAAATATCCTTCATCATCACTTACAGCACTAGCCTCTACACCATATAACAGACCTTTGACCTCCACACCTGGCACCTCATCGCTCTCATACCTCTTCCATACCTTCTTCAGATTGGTCCAAGTCGTATCTGGCAGGTCTGATGGCTCATGAATGATATCTTCTTTTTCAAGAATCCGACCGTGTAGATGAACCAGCTCAGAAGTTCCAAAGCCTCGATAAGGATAAATAAAAACGGGATTATTCAGTTTCAGCTTCTCCTTGATCTTGAATTTCAAAATATCTATTCCAGATTCTGATTTTATAAAAGCCTTTTTTAGTCTACTCACCATCCATTCATTATTGAGGAATTAAAGAAAAATATATTTAAGCGGATAAGCAAACCTCCCCATAGGCATATCTCTTTAAACATCTTATAATTATATTGTTTATTAAATAAAAGACATAGAATGAAAAGGCACTAAATGATATTCTCCTTGTGTGCGTTTATAGTTTACTAAAGCAAGCAAGAAATTTCAAAAAATTGGATAATTAAAAATAAAGTCGTATTCTTAATTCATGAAATTAACTATTCCAATAAAAACTATCCTTCTCCCGTTATTCATCTCATTCTTCGTGCAATTACGGGCACAGCAACAAGACAAAATACAGATCATGTTTGTAGGCTTCGACCATTTAAACCAGATGGATAATGGAACGCCTACTTCTGACATCTTCAGTGATAAAAAGCAAGCAGAACTCATTAAACTGACGAATGCCCTTAAGAAATATAAACCAGACTTCATTGGTGTAGAAGATGACCCTAAGCTACAAGATTTTGAAGACAGTCTATATACTGCCTATTTAAAAGGAAACGTTGATTTCAAAGCATACAAAACTGGCGCTCGAGAAAGCTACCAGGTCGGGTATCGACTTGGAAAATTGTTAGGATTGGATCATATCCATGCGGTTGATAATGATAATTCCACCTCCCAATCGCTTCTTAAAAGCGGTGACCATTTCGATCTATTTATGGATGGTTTAAAAAAGCTCCAAACTACCGCCAGACCATTAAAGCAAAGCGTACAAAATGACAGCATGTCTATCTATGATTATATCAAATACATAAACAAACCTGAAATCATTGACTTGACCCATCACCTGTTTTATAACCTGCCTGCTTACGTAATGAACGGGGAGTTTAGTGATGGCATAAACACTGTAGATATTGGCGAAATAGATAATAAGTACATCGGAGCCGAATATATCACCTTGTTTTACAATAGAAACCTAAAAATCTACTCCAACATCCTCAATACTCAGCTTAAAACTGACAAAAAGCGGTTGCTCATCATGTTTGGACAGGCACATATTGGTGTACTTCAAGATCTTTTTGAAGAAAACCCTAATTATGAAATTATTTCACCACTGAATTATTTAAAATAATTGTAATCATTTAAATTAGTTACAAATCAACCCTTAAATGATTGACAACTATAACAACAAAACTTGCTGATAATGATGAGGATCTGCTAGGCATTCTTGATCTTCAAAGAGAAAATCATCTAGCAAATGTGAGTTCAGAGACCAAAAGTACCGAAGGTTTTGTCACTGTAAAGCACACCTTATCAATACTTAGGCAAATGAATGAAAAAGCGAGCCAGGTAATAGCCATTGATAACAATAAAGTGATAGGCTACGCCTTGGTGATGGTAAAAGAGTTTAAATACCTGCTACCTGTGCTCACCCCCATGTTTGAAGCTTTTGAAGATATTACATATAAAAACAAAAAGCTTAGTGACTGCAATTATTATGTGATGGGTCAGGTTTGTGTAGCCAAATCGCACCGAGGCATGGGAGTATTTCAGAGCCTGTATAACAAGCAAAAAAAGAGCTATTCACATAAATATGATATTTGCCTCACAGAGGTTTCGTCTAGCAACCCAAGGTCTATCAGAGCTCATGAAAAAGTAGGCTTCAAGACTATACATACTTTTAAAGACATCACTGATGAATGGCATATCATTGGCTGGGATTGGAACCTTTAAAACACTTAAAGTGTAAATGACTAGAAAATATATTCATTAAAATTATGCAAAATTGCATATTACAAAATGCTATATATTCTAATTCATTTAATCAATTATTAAATACATATGAAACTTAAACCCATAATACTATCCGTTTCTCTCATCTTAACCTTTTTTCTTACAGGCTGTAATGATGACGACGAGTCTTTCAATGCAGCTGATCAGTATAAACAAGAACAAGAAGAGATAACGAATTACTTAAAACAAAACGGCCTAAGCGCCCAAACGGATACTTCCTCTGCTGAATTAAAATACATCATCAATGAAAAAGGAAATGGAGACAGGATCTCGAATGATGATGTAACACTGGTAGACATTACCGGTACTTTGCTAAACGGAAACAAATTCTATGAAAAAGATAGTATTTACATTAGAGCAAATACATGGATAGCCGGATACTACATCTTGGCCCCATACTTCACCGTAGGCAGCAAAGGCTCCATGTTTATCCCTTCTTACTACGGATACGGCACTAACGCTGCTTTTGATGGTGACTTACCTGCCAATACTCCTATGCGGTTAGATGTAACCTTCAGAGGCACGCAACCTTCTTTCGATTATGAGCAAATGGTGATCCGTAAATATTTAGATGACAAAGACTTAACAGCCGAAGTAGATGAAGAAACAGGTCTTATGTACATTATTGAAAAAGAAGGAAATGACAACTTCCCAACCTCATCAAGTTCAGTAAATGTAACCTACAAAGGCACCTTCCTTAATGGAGAAACCTTTGATAGTGGCACTTCGTCTTTTAATTTGAGTAACCTTATAAAAGGGTGGCAGATACTGATGCCCTATGTTAGTGAGGGTGGCTCTATAACCATGTTCTTGCCGTCTAAATATGCCTATGGCAGTAGTGGAGCCGGCTCTATAGCCCCATACTCTACACTTATTTTCAAAATAGACCTGAAAAAGATTAACTAATATCATTTTTTCACCATCCCAGTTTGCTTTAATGAACTGGGGTGGTGAATCCTTTCCGCCACTTTCCTCCCCTCCCTAAAACACAGGTTTTATAAGCTGACAAACGTCCATTTAAAAACTGACTTTTATCATTTACAGAAATATACGCCAGGCGTTTCTTTACAATATGATAGAGAACAGCTTTAACAAGATACCTGAGCACCTGAGGCCTAAAAATGAAGGTACTGACCAAATTTTCAAAAATGGGATACTTGAAAAGTTCACTAGAACGCATGTGGCCGTACCTATCACCATGCACACTATTATCATCATATCATTTTGTTGGTTAGGGCTTTCTCAAATGCCCTTTTTAAAATTTCTAGGGACTTTCTTTTCAGGTTGGCTTATATGGACCTTTCTTGAGTACTGGATACACAGATATGTTTATCATGTGAAAACAGAAAATAAAATAATGAGAAGGATTCAACATATGGGGCATGGCATTCATCACCAATACCCTAAAGACCCTACCAGATTAGCAATGCCTCCATTACCTGCATTAATTTTATTAACCGGCTTTTACAGCATTTTCTGGCTGATCATGAGAGCTAATGCCGTAGCTTTCTTCCCTGGTTTTTTACTAGGATACCTGCTATACATTTCTCTTCACTATGCCCAGCACAGATATAAAGCCCCTAATTACGGCCCTTTAAAAAGATTATGGAAGTATCATTTGCTTCACCACTATAAGCACCCCGAAGATAAAGCATTTGGAGTTTCTACTCTGCTGTGGGATGTAGTATTTGGAACATTACCTAAAGAAAAACAAAAATAGAGACTGAATAAACGCAGAAAAGCCACCGTGCGGGGTGGCTTTTCCTTTTCTAACAACGTATAAAACTAATTAACCCTACTCTTTAACAATTCTGGCTTTGATCTTCTCCCCTTCTTTCGTAGTTATCTCCAGAATGTAAATTCCTTTATCCAGACCTGATGTATCCAGCCTCAGATGTTTTGAATCGGCAGACTCATAATCAACCATTACCGCCTCTCCATTATTCATTTTACTCATCTTAATTTCAGAAACAATAGAACTCAGCGGCACTTCCACTATTACATAGTCTTCAGAAGGGTTAGGGTAAACATTTACCGAACCTATCTCCTCCTCCATGGTAACTGATCCACTTCTAAGGTCACAGCCATCTTCTTCAAACTGATATCGCTCAAAGGCCAAATCAGATCGTTTATACTCATCTACAAACACGGGCTTACCCACACGTACATTACATGGCTGATGATATACTTGTTTTAATCCAATTTCTCTTTCACAACCGGTCTCTGTTTTTCCTGACAAGCTAGTTTCTACTAAATAAGCATCAGAGTTACCCGCCCCAAAAGAATAGGTGTATCCTACAAAAGCAAACCACCTCTGATTATACTTGGTAAGTTCATAGCCAAGATCATCTCCTCTTTCTCCGTACTCCTTCGCCCAAAGAAGATTTAAGGCCAAGTCTGTTTGAAACATCATAGCCTCGTAGGTAGGTGAGGTTACAGAATAATTAGTTCCTAATACGGTAATAGACTCTCTTCCATCCGCATTGGGACCTACTGATAAAGAATACGCCATCTCATTTTCACATTCAGTACCATAAGTTTTCATCAACTGAAAACCTCCTCTAGGATCTAAAAGCATTAAAAATGCATCATATGTATTATCCAACCCAAAAGAATTAGTAAACCCTGTAACTACAAAACTTCCTTCTTCTGTTTCTTTCACACAAGTACCGGCATTCATTCCTCTAACCGGACTTTTACCGCCTGAAAAACCAAATGCTTGCGCCCATTGCATGGTGAGATCTTCTCTCAGCTTCAACACATAAATATCTTGAGATCCTTTAAATAACGGGCTATAGGAGCATTCATAATTAGTGGTATAACCGGTTATTATATAGCCGCCATCTCTGGTTTGCTCTATCCATGAGCCTACCTGGTTGCCTCGGGCTCCGATGACCACTGCCCTTTGCAGATTACCAAAAACATCGGTTTTCACTACATATAAGTTATCTCCAGGGAAAAATTCACTGTAGCTATCAGTACTTCCCACAGCAATATACCCATCACTATCTAATTTTCTTTTGAAACTATTCTTTACATCGTAAAAAATATCTTCTCCCTCACGCCCATATACCATTGAAAAGACAGGCTGACCATCTCGACGAGTTCCTACGATCCAGGCGTCTCCACCTCCAGCCCCAAAGCTATACGTTTGCCCCGCAGCCACATAGGTCAGTTCGTCCTGTAAAAAAGAAGTAGTGCGAACCGATGTAAAGTAATCCTGACGATCTCCTCCATATACATAGGTCCACATCTGAGAGCCTGAGAGAGTTGTTTTAGTTAGATATGCGTCAGATTCTCCGAATAGCAGCCTTTCAGAATAGCCTGCAAACAAGTACTTTGAATCTCTTTCGTTTAATGAAGTAAGTGATAGTCCTTCTTCTGGTACGGAGGTACCAAAAGAGCGCTGAAATTGCGCAAAGGCACAATCACAAATCATGAAACACAGTAGTGTAGCAATAACATTATTCATGATGTTTAGGATTTAAATTATTTAATAACTGAATTTATATAATTTTTTAAATATTCAGTAATATAAAATAAACCCAAACAGTACATCAACTATAAATAATCTAAACCTATAGATTTTATTATTTACAGTCTTTATCCTATAAATAATAAATGCGTTACAAAATTAAAACTATGTGTTATACGCTCACTATTCAAAATGATAAAGAAATACCAATAGTCCTGTAAAAGCAGGCTTAGGATTCCCTTTAATTTCCAACGTTACATGTAGTTGCGCCTTACTTACTCCTCTCAAATTGGCCAAAGACTCTAACTTAGCTACAAGTCGCACCTCACTATCTACCAGTACCGGCTGATTAAATCTCAACTTTTCAATACCATAATTGATCATCATCTTTACATTTCTGAATTCAGCTATTTGCTTCCATAAATAAGGAGCTATTGAAACAGTAAGGTAGCCATGAGCTATCGTAGATTTAAAAGGACTTTCTTTTGCTGCTCTTTCAGGGTCAATGTGAATCCACTGAGGATCTAGAGTAGCCTCTGCAAATTGATTAATCTGATCCTGATTAATCTTTAAGTAATCAGAAACGCCTATTTCCTTTCCAATAAATTCCTCAAATTCTGCGTGATTGTTTATGATTACTTTCGCCATAATGTTGTACTAATAAGTTATAAAATTTTGAATGGCCAATATTACGTAAAACTTTTAAAAATCTTCAAAACTATATCTATTGCTACCATTAAAAGGGCGCATTAAGAAGGATTTCCGACTTCTATACGCGCGCAGGCTCTCGGTGCCCTACCCATGTAAAACGCCTTAACACGTACTCTGGATTAGTAAATGATGCATTACCAGCAGGATTACCACCGGTCACATGAAAGTCACTAAACCCTGCATTTTGGTTCATATAAATTGCCCCTGTCAAATTAAATGAGACCGGAGTAGCCGCCAGCGCCATTTGATCTGCTATTTCCTCTCTTACTTCAGGGTTTATGGTATATGCTCCACAAGAGATAGCTCCTTGTGAGATAGCCAAATCTTTGGCTAATTGGATAGAATGAGCTGTACTCTTTGTTTTTATTAACAAGGCGATAGGACCGAATAACTCTTTTCCATATAAATCACTATCCTCTGCCTCCACTTCTAAAACCACTGGAGTAGCGGTTCGAGCATTCTTAAACATAGGGTTTTCCAAAGTTGTAGATTTTAATAACACCTTATTACTTCGCTCTATGTCGGATAAGCGCTTATAGGTTTTTTCATTCTGAATAGCTCCCAGCACAAACGGCGCAGCTTTTGGATTACCTATAAGCTGTTGAATATTTTCTTTAAGCTTCTGAGCAAATTCATCAAAAGTAACTTTACCATTAGGCGTGTCAACACCACTTTCAGGGACATAAAAATTCTGGGGCGCAGTACACATTTGACCTGAATATAAACAAAGAGCAAAGCTTAAATTAGCTGCAACCTTGTCTATATCATCAGCAGAGTCCAAAATCACAGAGTTAACCCCCGTTTTTTCAGTAAATACCTGCTTTCCTTTCAATCCTTCCAAATAGGCACCAAATTCAGAGTTTCCAGTAAAATCTATCACTTTCACCTTATCATTCTCCGCCAGCTCCTTACTAATCAGTGATGCATTATCATCTATAGCTAGTTGACAAATATGAGGATCTAAGCCATTATTTTTTAAGACCTTTTGAATTTCTGCTATTACTATAGCCATCGGCAGTACAGCTCCGGGGTGCGGCTTAGCTATTACTGTATTGGCTGTAATAAGATCAGCAAACAGGCCTGGCACCGAATTCCAGGTAGGAAATGTAGAACACCCTATAACAACACCTATTCCTTTAGGAACAGCTCTCCATTCTTTTTCAAGCTGAATATTAAACTTACCCATAGGCTTATCCCAAAAGGCAGAATGAGGAAAACGGCTCAACTCTTCATACCCCACGGCTATTGCCTCCAAGGCTCTATCAGCCGCATGAGGGCCTGAAGCTTGAAAAGCCATCATATAACCTTGACCTGTAGTATGCATAGTAGCATAGGCAATTTCAAAAAACCTATTTTTCACCCCCTCTAAAGACTCTAATAATATACCTGCTCGATCTTCTAAGGTGATTTTTCTCCATTGCTCAAAAGCCTTTTCAGAATTCGCAATTAACGTATCAACAGGCGTAACAGGGTAAGTAATATTTAAAGGCTCCTGAAGATAAGGAGATTGCTCAGATCCTCCCCAGCTGGCTCTCCCCTGCTGCAATAATTCTTCAAACCGTTTTCCTAGATGTGACTCATATTTTTTTCGCCCTTCCTCATCAGCATCTTCTCCATATATTTTAGGTGAAGGTTGTTCCGGAAATGCAGCGAAAAATTTTCGCTCATGAACCGCCTTAATAGCTTCTTCTAAGAGCTTTTTATATTTATTAAATAAATCCATGTTATTATTTTAATTAGTCTCTCTCCTAAGATAAGATTTTAAAGACATTTTCTGCAATCGTTACAGGCGGAAATAATTTAAATACCCATGGCTTACCTATGCAAGAAAAAACATATAAACAAATGAAAAAAGTGATGTTGTGAGAAGATTGATAATTGTAATGGGATTGGTGTTTGTTTCCTATTTGAGCTTTGCCCAGCAAAGAACTTATAAACTGCCGGAAACCGTAACTACTGAAGACTACGAACCCTCAGTAATAGTAGTTAAGCTTAGAGCTAAGAGTAACTCTTTAGGCAGAACGACGCAATTAAGCTCTACTCCATCTTCAGGCATTATTGATCAAATTCTTGGCAACGATATAATTACCAAGTCACCCGCTTTCCCTAAAAAAAATACCGCCACAGCCACTGGCAGAAGAGCCTATACAACAACCTCTCTTGACAATATTTACAAAGTAAATATCAGCAAACAAAGCGATTTGTTAGATGCCATTAACAAGCTACTCCAATCTGATGAAGTAGAATATGCTGAGCCTTACTTCACCCCTAAGCCACTATATGTGCCTAATGATCCGCAAGCAGCTACACCAGAAGGCAAACAAACTTATCTAGACATAATCAAGGCTTATGATGCTTGGGACCTGGAAAAAGGTGACACCTCCGTAGTAATAGGCATATTAGATACTGGTGTAGACATGGATCATATAGATCTGGTAAATAATATTAAATACAACTACAGTGACCCTATCAATGGCATTGACGATGACAATGATGGTCTAATAGACAACTTCGCAGGCTGGGACATTGCTAATAATGACAACCAACCACAGGCAGACTCCCATGACCATGGTACTTATGTAGCAGGAGCATCTTCAGCAAGTACTAATAACGGAGAAGGCATAGCTGGGGTAGGCTTTAACAGTACGTTTTTACCTATTAAAATTTATAGAAGTAACACTGGCTCGTTTTATCTCGGATATGAGGCTATAGCACTGGCAGCTGATTTAGGGTGTAAAGTTATCAACCTTTCCTGGGGCGACCCAGGCCCATATAGTCAATATGGCCAAGACATTATTAACTATGCTGTGTTAGAAAAAGATGCTGCGGTTATAGCAGCTGCGGGAAATACACCTGCCGAGCTTGACTTCTACCCCGCTTCTTTTGACAATGTCCTTTCTGTGAGCTCCACCAATAACAATGATGAAAAGGCAAACTTCGCCACTTACAGTGACTATATTGATCTGGTAGCTCCAGGCCAAGCCATATATACCACCCGCATGAACGATGGTTATGACCATATAAATGGCACGTCATTATCCGCTCCTATTGTTGCAGGTGCTGTAGCCTTAGTAAGGGCTCGCTTCCCTCAGCTAAACGCCATACAAGCTATGGAAAAAGTAAGGGTAACAGCTGACGACATCTATGCTAAAAATTCAACCTTCTTCGGAAAATTGGGCAAAGGCAGGTTAAATATGCTAAGGACTCTGACTGACAATACCAGCCCTTCAATAAGAGCAACAAACTTCAGTTATAATAATGGTTATGGCAACTACATTTTTCATGGAGACACTGTAAATATAGCCTTTGACTTCATTAATTATCTAGCCGTGTCAGATGCCAGTACCGAGGTCACTCTCACATCTAATTCTCCCTATGTATCGATCATTCAAAATTCCTTTAAGATTGGTTCTTTAGAGACTCTAAGCAGCACGTCCAACACTTCGTCTCCTTTTCAGGTAATAGTAAGTGATGATTTACCTCCTAATACCAAATTATCATTCCGCATTAATTTCTCTGGAGGAGCCTACACTGATTTTCAAAATATTTCCATTACCAGTTCACCTGATTATATCACTGCTACTAATAATCAGATGTCTTTAACCTTAATGAGTAATGGTGATCTGGGTTATAAATTTGATGGCCAGATGAAAGGCGTTGGTCTTACTTATCAAAATCAAAGAATACTAGACAATATTGGAATAGGATTAGCTTATGAAGAAAATAAGTTATCAGACAACTTGCCTATTAATTTATTCACTGCCCATAGAAATCATGACTTTAGCACTGAAGAGAACATAAAATTGTATGGAAACTCTGAGGCAGATCTTGACATCAGAAATTCATTCATCGATCCTACCCGTCCTTTTAAAATTGAACAAAAAACACTGGCATATAAGGATAAAGATTATTTTATTCTTGAATACAGAATTATCAACACTAGCTCTGAGGATATGAATAATATTCATGTAGGCCTTTTTAGTGATTGGGTACTGGGAGATAAAAATTACAATTCTGTCCACTGGGATCAGGAAAACCTACTAGGGTATGCTAAAGACAATATAAATGACAACCTTTACGCCGGAGTTGCTCTACTAAAAGGAGATCAGCCCATTTTCTCAGCTTTGGATAACAAAAACTTCAATGGTAATAGCAGTGACTTACGCGCTTTAATTGATGAGGCTACCTATTACAATTTCCTCTCTAAAGGTGTCAATATCACCGAAGCGGGAACTGCAAATACAGGCAATGATGTATCTCAAATAAATGGTGCTACTATTTCTATAGCTGCAAAAAAATCTCAAAAAGTAACTTTAGTAATCTCAGCTGCAAGCTCCTTGAGCGATCTAATTCTCAATATTCAGGATGCTAAAATAAAATACAACTCCTACCTGTCTAACCCACCTTTGTTATATACGGCTTACACATGCAAGGGAGAAAGCACCTCTATAAATCCACCAAACGGGGACATCTATTCTTTCTACTCCGATCCTGAATTACAAAATCTCGTTTATACGGGAGAATCTCTTGGCACTGACATAATACAGGCTCCACAGAAATTTTATGTTCGTAATGAAGATTCTGATTTAGAATCTGACATATACACCGTGCAAGCAGCTCCCAAACTGGTAAACACTAACTTTTCTATTAATCCAGATCCTATTCTGATAGATGAAACAGGAAACAGCAAAGCCACCTTTACTGATTTAAGTGTAGATGCAGTAAGCTGGAATTGGAATTTCGGCAATGGATTTACTTCTAATAATCAAAACCCCATTATGAATTACCCGAAAACCGGCAATTATAAAATATCTTTAACAGCTACTAATGATTTGGGGTGTATAGAGAGTACTACGAAACAACTAGAGGTAAGTAACAAAAGTAACCTTCCAGACATTGAAGACAGGAGCTTGTGCCAGCAAGGAGAAACAACCCTTACTGCCAGCAATGCAAGTGTTTTAAACTTTTATAGCGATGCTCTTCTTAGCAATAAACTATACACAGGAAACAGTTTGTATTTAAACAATCTTAAGAACGACACCATCATCTACGTCACCAGTATAGACTCCACTTATGAAAGTAATGCTAAAGCAGTACATATTAATATCAGTGAACTAGAAGCATCTTTTCACTACACATTAGATACATTAAACTTGCAAAAGAAACAGCTGTTACATCTTTACAGCGACTGCCTGAATGAAACATCATTCAGCTGGTATATTAATGGCATAGAAGAAGGCTCAAATACTGACCTTACATTAGACTACAGTTTATTGCCAAGTACAATGGCTGTAACTCTATTGGCCGAAGATGAATTGGGATGTTATGAGAGAAGTGAAGCTTTTATAACACCAACACCATCCGCTAAACCTGAAATTACAGACATAAGCCTGTGTGAGGAAAGTAAAATAACAATTGCTCCTGGCAATGGTGAGCTTTTCTACTTTTACAACGATGCATCAAGATCTCAACTATTACACAAAGGAAATCAGTTCTCTTTTGATTTTATTAACAAAGACACCATTTTATACGTCACTGGCGTAGATCAACTTCTTGAGAGCGAACCTAGTCAGGTAAAGATTAATTTTCTTCCGCCCAGAGCTTATTACACTCCTAATTATACAGTAGAAGGCATCGGTATCGATAATATGAGTACTAATGCTAACCATTATTTATGGTTACTAAATGAAGATACCATTAGCACCGAACCTAACCCTCTTTTTGTTCTACCCAATGATATGGCCCATGAACTTAGCCTGATTGTTAGCAATGATTTGGGCTGCTATGATGAATTTAAAACTACCATACATCAACCCTCTCTCGTCAGCAGTATTGATACTCTAGAGCCTGACGATATCAATATTTATCCCAATCCAGCTATGGGGGTCTTAAAATTTTCAAAAGCAGACAGTGAAGCTAATATATACTCAGCTAATGGACAGCTTTTATTAACTAAAAGAAAAGGTGAGTCTGAAATTAACATCTCTCACCTTCAAAAAGGATTATATCTGGTTAAAATAAAATATCAAGATAATAGCATCACCAAGAAATTAATCAAAGAGCAATAGCATCAGTTTAATAACTGATTTTATCATCTTTTTCTTTCCATTTCTTAAATACCTCCTGAGCAGTACTTCGTTGGATATTAATGAATTCTATTTCTCTGGCCTCCATAGGTTTAGCGATCTCTTCATATACGAACTGATCATCAAACTCTATAGCTGCGGCATCTTCACGGGTGCAACCATAATACACTTTTTTAGGTCGAGCCCAATATATAGCTCCCAAGCACATAGGACAAGGTTCACAAGAGGTGTAAATAACGCAATCTGTCAATTGAAAAGAGCCTAATTTCTTACAAGCGTCTCTTATTGCTGTTACTTCTGCATGGGCAGTAGGATCATTCGTAGAAGTAACCATATTAAAACCTTCCGCTATTATCTTACCATCTTTCACTATCACTGCACCAAAAGGCCCTCCTGCTCCTTTAGTCATACCTTCCTCAGCCAAAGCTATGGCCCGAGACATAAACTCCCGATCTCTCTCCGTCATATTTTCTTTTTTATAAATGACAAAATTATAAAACAACAGAATAAACCACATGAATTGACAATACATATTATCTTTCAAAAAATTCGTACAAGGGGAATAGACAGCAAGCGAATTTATATCTCATCCACGCCCAATAGGGATTAAAAGACTTTTACCATTGACATGTATATTTTACTAATTAACTGAATATACTTCCAGTAATCGTGTAACCAATATCCAATTTTACATTTTTTGCGTTGGAAGGGAAACCTGGCAACGATTTTGTTGTCTTTCAACTAAAACAGAAAAATTATACCATTTTTCACTTTATGAATAAAACACTTTCTATTATGATTAACTTTTCACTTAAAAAAATCAATTGGAACATAAGAAAGTCTATGAACAATACTGTGGATAGTTCATATATGAAGCATTTTGATGATGCCGTTTCTAACCTAGAGCTTAACCTACAAGAGGAACGTGTTAAAACCTCTTTCTAAAGCACTTACTTCGGCTTAGGTTTAGTCTGATTTTCTCACAGATCCTCCACTACTAGTGTTGGTCTGAGATTTTTGAGGGTTCCCTCTATATCTTATACTGCCTCCACTAGATGCATCTGCATCAATCTCTTGCAAAGCATGGATCTTCGCGCTACCAGCACTACTTACCCTAGCCCTAACATGTTTAGCTTTGAGATCATAAGCATCTATGCCTCCTGCACTACTGGCCTTTATTTCTGCATAATTAGCACTGCCCTTCAAGTCTAGGTCACCAGAACTTGAAACTGACACTTCTAGCTGATTTACGGCTACAGACACCTCCACATCAGCTGCACTGGATACTCCTATATCCATACTTTCACCTTCAATTTGATCTTCTCCATACACGCTCGATGCAGAACTCGCCGATATTCCATCAAGATTCACATAGGTTACATATACTTTTACAGAGTGATTTCGGAAATGTCCATCATTGAGCTCTATTTTTAACCTTCCTCCTGAAACGAAAGTGACTACATCATTTAAATCTATTCCCTTAGCTTCAATTTTCACACTTTCGGTACTACCCTTTTTGAGGTAAACATCTATAGCCTGCCCAGTTCGAATTTCATGAAAAGATTCTAGATTTCTTTCCTCCACATCCTGCCCCTGCACCGAAAATATCAAGGAGAATGATATTAATAAAGACACTATCATTTTAATACTATTCATCATTAAGCTTATTTTATATTCATATCAAAGACAGCCTACTTCTTCCCAGGTTGCACAGAAATAAATATAGTCTTATTATTCATCATAGGTTCTGCTTCTAATATACACCAAACCTCTAATTCAAAAAAACAGCGCTTACCTTATGTCGAAAAACACGATATATATTATAATTTCATCTATTTTTAGCACATGGCTAAACTCTTAGATCAAACGCTATTAACTGTATAATAATCTGAAGTTTAATTATCTTGTAACTACTTTATTTAATAACTTTAATGGAAACAACTCAATACACCGTAAATAACTTTACTAATATGGTTAAGGAACAACTCAACGTGCTTATACAATTGGCAGCCAGTGATAACGAGGTTGCGGAAAAAGAAGCAAAGCTTATTCATATCATTGGCCAGTCTAATGGAGTTAGCAAAGAAGAAATTGATGAGATGCTTAAAAATCCTGAAAGACCAATTGGTGATTTAAGCATGCTTACTCCTGATCAAAAATTTGAACATTTGTATCATGTAGTTCAATTGATGAAAGTAGACGGACAAGTATTCAAAAGTGAAATTGTATTTTGTCAGGATATAGCAGAAAGGCTTGGTTACAAAAAAGGGGTAATTGCAGAGCTTTCTTCTAAAATTTTCAGTGATCCGTCAATCACTGCTGATAGAGAAATGCTGAAAAATAAAGCACAAAAATACTTAAATTAAAAACTTCAAATCTCAAAGGTGCAAATCACTCACCTTTGAGATTTTATACTTACAAAATGCTCCACCCACATTCCTCCGGTGGTCATATAGTGCCCCAGGCACTGAGCAGCCAAACAACTGTGTATTGGTAAAATCTTCACCACATCGCCTACTTTTATTTTATTAAAAACAGCATCAGTAACCTGTAGGATACCATGTTCTTGAGAAAGGCCTTTTAGATTGCAGCCAGGCACAACATTACCCCATCCAAGCTCTCCAACATTTTCAACATACTGCCCAAAAGACTGATTCCCATCTATTTCAACACTGTCTTTACTAAAGTGTATAGCGCCACCATAAATACAAATTTCTTTACGTTCTGCATTTTTAGATACTACAGGGCAGGCCACAGCTACAGCAATGTCATTATAAGAACATGCCCCTATTTCCGCTTGCATCACATCATAAAACACAAAATTCCCCGGGCTTAAGGCATCACTTCCTGCAAAATGACTTCCAACACTACAAGTAGGAGTATCTCCAGTGCATACATATATTTCACCTGCCTCAACCAAGGTATGCTTTAATGCTTTCAGGTTGTCTTGTAAATACTTATGAACAGTCTTTACTTCATCTTCACCTCTGCACTGATACGAATGACCTGCATGAGAATATAAGCCCTTAAAGCTGAGATTCTCTGAAGATCTCACTTTAATAATAAGTTTTAAAATACTGCCCTTATCCGACATTGAAAGCCCCGTTCTATGTGCACCGCTGTCTATTTCAATAAAAACAGATAAAGGTAAGCCTAGAGCTATTAAACAACTAACAGCCTGTTCATTATCTACTAATAAAGTCAGGTGACAATTACTTGGAAATTTTTGAAGCTCCCCCGCTTCCAATACATTGAAAGGAAATGCAACGGTAATATCGTTCCATCCTGCCTGTGAGAAATAGAAAGCCATGTCCAAAGAAGATACTGTGATAGCCTGTACTCCGGCCTCCTTCAGCCATAAACCTATGCCATTAGATTGATGGGTTTTGAAATGAGGCCGAAAGTCTTGATTATTAGCATCGGCCTTCTCTTTCATCCTTTTTATATTGTACCTACACTTCTCCTCATCAAGAATAAGCGTAGGTTTAGAAATAGATAACACTAACTTAGTTTTGTTGTGCTGCCTCTAAAGGGATAGTGAGTTTCATTTTTTCCCACTCTAGTACTACACCATTATCTACTACTGAATAAGTTAGCCTTTCTGTCACTTCATCCTTCCATTCCGGGGTAATGCTTACTCTCGCTACATCATGCTTTTCATTATAGTTATAAGCGCCCCAAGCGCCATGCTTTTCTTTATTCCAATCAGTATTAACAATAGCCACCCATTCGTTATTTTCATTAGGGATAAGATAAAAACCATATTTTCCTGCAGGCACTTCATTGTCTCCCACCTTAATGTTTTCACTAAATTCAAAAGAAGTAGTTTCATTAGCTCCCGCTCTCCATACAGCTCCGTATTTTTCTAGTCCTCCCCAAATTTCTCTATTTTTCACTGCTGGCGAACCGTAGTCAACCACTACCTTCACACCTCCTATTTCTCCTTCAGCTTGCTTTCTAGGACTTTCGATGGTCTTACTAGTATCACTCACAGCCTCACCTTCCACAGTATCTGCAACCACTTCACCATTGTCTTCTCCTGACTCTTTTGCTCCTCCGCAAGAAAATAAGAAGCCTGTAGCAATAGCCATTAGCAACAGGAAATAGTAGTTCTTTAAATTTTTCATATTAAAATATTTAATTATTGAATGTTATTTTTTGTCTTCGGTCGAGTATACAACCTGGCCTTCAAAGATGGTCATCATAACCTGAACGGACAAAATTTCTTTTTCTGGAATGGTCATAATATCCTTTGAAAAGACGGTAAAATCGGCCAGTTTACCGACTTCAATAGAACCTTTAACATCTTCTTCAAAGGCCCCATAAGCAGCATTGAGGGTATAGGTTTTTAATGCCTGCTCTCTGGTCATTTTCTGCTCTGGCTCATAGCCACCCTCCGGTTCTCCTTGCAATGTCTTTCTGCTAACACTTGCATAAAAAGAGGCTATCGGGTTGATAGGCTCTACCGGCACGTCAGTACCATTTATCAATCTAGCTCCAGTTTCTAAAAGGTCATGCCACATATAAGCTCCTTCTTTTATCCGCTTTTCCCCTAACCTATCTATAGCCCATGACCTGTCAGAAGACATATGTATGGCCTGCATAGCAGGAATGACGCCCAACCTGCCAAATCTAGGAATGTCTTTAGGAGCCAAATGCTGAGCATGCTCTATCCTAAATCTGCTATCTTTCGCTTCTTGTGAATTTTGATGAAATGTATTTTCATATATATTGAGAATTTCATGATTCGTTCTATCTCCGATAGCATGAGAACAAACCTGAAAACCATTTTTCAGTGCCTTATCTGATATATAACTAACATACTTCATAGGTACAGTAGCCATACCGTAATGTCCCGGTCTATCTTCATACTCTTCTAATAACCACGCTCCTCGTGATCCTAAAGCTCCATCGCAATGCAGCTTAACTGACCTGATGGTCAATAAATAATCAGAAGTATCAATCTCTGGCCCACGCTTAAACCATCTTTCAACCAAAGTTGTATCCTCACCCGTAACCATAGCATACATTCTCAGTTTTAAAGCCCCTTCTTCTTTAGCTTTTCTATAAAGATCAATGGTTTTTCCGTCAATGCCAGCATCATGAAAACTGGTAATCCCATTTTTATGACAAGCTTCGATAGCCAGCTTTAAAGCCTCCATGTCCCTGTCTTCCGAATTTTCAGGGATATGCCTGGTAATAACCTCCATAGCCCTTTCATTAAAAATTCCTGTTGGATTTCCCATTTCATCTCTAATGATCTCCCCTCCTTCTACCTGCTGCTCTGCTAAGCTTTCCTGAGCTAACGGCATTACACCAGCTAGCTGCATAGCTTTAGCATTAGCAAAGCCTGCGTGCCCACTGGCATGAGAAAGGTAAACAGGATTATTTGGAGACACCGCACTTAATTTATCATGCGTTTGAAACCCATTCACCATTGGATCCGGCTGTGGCGTCCATTTGCTTTGGTGCCACCCTCTACCTATGATCCATTGACCAGGCTTTGCCTTATCTGCTGCCGCTTTTACACGCATTACGAGCTCATCATAACTAGAGACATCCATCAGGTTAAGGTTAAGTTCGCTATAACCAAGGCCCATGAAATGCCCATGCCCTTCTATAAAACCAGGAGTCAGCGTCTGCCCTTTTAAGTCTATAAACTCTGTACTATCACCAGAGAGCAATTCCACATCTGCCTCTTTACCTACCGCTATAATTCTTCCTGCCTTTACAGCTATGGCCTCTGCCTTCGGATGCCCTTCATCCAAAGTGTAAATAGTACCGCCTCGGATAATAAGATCTGCCTTTTGCGAATTTTCCTGAGTAGTACAACTCCATATAGAAAGACAAAAAGCCGTTAGTATTAGTGTGTATATTGATTTTAAAAACATAATATAAATTAAACTTACATGTGATCAATACAATTGAAGTTAATCACTCGGATGTAAGGAGCGTTTTCACTTCTTTTGTATACTGTGTCTGCAAAATATTCACAGATATCTTAATTTAACAAATTCAATTATAGTAATGACTCTGAAAACCTTTAAAAGGAGTATTTTTATTCTAAGTATTTTTTTCATTTTCACTATCACTCCATCAAAAGCACAGGAGGTAGGCCTTTCATTCTCATATTTCTTACCTAAAAATGGTTATTTATCCACGCCCATTAGTCCATTTTCACTAAGAGGTGTAGGCGTAGACCTGAATGATTACTTTGCCATACAAACAGGCTTCTCCCTTTATAGAATGAGTGGCATGAATATAAAAGACATTGATGATTTTGAAAGCAAAGAAGCTTTATTAGGCCCTAATTTCACCATTATGATCCCTTTAGAACTGGCTCTTCAGTTTGTAGGAAAGCAACAAGAATTCAGAGTAAAAGGAGGCGGCTTTGGTTTTTATGGGTTTGACAATAAGCTTAACTATGGCAATATGGACCGCGCCATACGTAAATTTGAAGGCTGGGCTGTTGCCAATTCCAGCTTCGACTATAGCCATGGCATTGGCTTAGGCTATTATTTTGGAGCTGAATATGTGGTATACGTAACTCGCCGATGGGGACTATCATTAGAAGCTAATTACTTTATAGGTGATGCTGACCTAGGACTAAAAGGCAGCTACACTGGAGGAGAAATGACCGGAACATTAAAAACAAAAGATGTAGACTGGGCCGATTCTAAGGTCGATTTTACCGGATTAGAAATCTCTATCGGCATATTAATTACTCAATAGCTCCATCTACCATATTGATGTTTTCCAACCATCGGCTACAGGTTTCGCGCCAGGTAAAATAAGAAGAAGATTCTGGCCCGAAACCAAGTCCATGCCCTCCTTTTTGATATATGTGCAGCTCTCCTGGCACCCCAGCAGCTACCATGGCCGAATAAAACTGTAAGCTATTTTGAACAGGCACGGCGCCATCTTCATAAGTATGAAAAATAAAAGCTGGAGGTGTCTTTTCATTGATCTGTGTTTCATTTGAAAGCTTTTTCACCAGATCTGCATCAGGTTCATCTCCCAAAAGTGCTTTTTTTGAGCCCTTATGAGTGAAATCATCTTCCATAGTTACTACAGGATAACCAAGAATAACAAAATCAGGTCTACAGCTAAGCCTCTGCAATTGATCTTTAGCCAAAGGATCTCCAAGATCCCAGTGAGTAGCCACTGTAGAGGCCAGATGACCACCTGCAGAAAAACCCATTACTCCAACCTTTTCAGTGGCAATATGCCATTCTTCGGCCTTAGATCGCACCACCCTTAAAGCTTGTTGTACATCTTGTAAAGGCACCGGGTTTTTATATCCATCTCCGCCCAGTCGGTACTTCAAAACAATGGCTGAGACGCCAAAACTATTAAACCACTGAGCCATTTTAAATCCTTCTTTTTCAATAGCTAAATGAGTATACCCTCCTCCAGGGCATATCACTACTGCTGTTTTCAGAACCCCCTCATAGGCTGACGGGTAGTAATATAACATGGGAATGTCTTTAGTTTTATTACCTAAAGCATTAGGAGTACCTTCTGGGTATAAAGCTATCTCCAAAGGTTCTTGTTCCTGAGCATAACTATTCATTGCTATCAATAGTAAAAATAATATGTAAACTTTTTTCATGGGTTTATGATCTATAAGCCTTTAATTTAAGCTTCATTTATTAAATGATCTTAACTTTCACTATGTTCAGATTAAAAATTATTTCTTTTCTTCTTCTCATCAGTCATTTAAGCTTGTTTGCTCAGAAAAATAAGCAAGAAGACATTATCAGAGGCATTCACCAATTTCAAGATGAGCTCAATGAAGAATATGCCAACAAAGACAGCTCTCCGCTAGAAAAAAAAGACCTTCGCCACTTTGAAGGACTGGACTTTTTTGCCATTGACACGTCCTTTTATATACAAGCTAAGTTCTTGAGAACCCCGAACCAGAAACCTTTTAAAATGGCAACTTCTACTGATCGTTCGCCCATTTATGAGAAATATGGTGAAGCTCATTTTATGATAGACACCATAAAAGTAGTGCTTGAAATCTACCAGAGCCATGATTTAAGAAAAACAGAAGAATATAAAGATCACCTTTTCTTACCCTTTACTGACAAAACCAACGGGGAGGAAACCTATGGAGGAGGAAGGTATATTAGTTTAAAAATACCTGAAGGAGATACAATTATTATCGATTTTAATAAAGCATATAATCCCTATTGTGTCTATAACAGCAAATATTCATGTCCTTTAGTACCCCGACAGAACAGGGTAAGCGCTAAAGTAACAGCTGGCGTCAAAGCTTTTAAAAATGGAAATTAGAATTAATAAGTAACCATTGTGAAGCCTGAGCCTATAGCTATCAGATCTTCCGCTGCTCCCAGATAAGGGTCCTCTATTTCGGTAGCCTGTCCTACCTTTTTTCTCAAATAATAACCTACGCCGGCAGCCAACATGGCAGTAACACCACCTATTATTCCTCCTCTATAAGCGGATTTACCTCCGTCTTTAAATAATATAGCTCCTACCAAAGCCCCCATAAGCGCTCTACCAGCCAGAGCCGTAGGATTAACTCTATCAGGAGCAAAAGGAAGTTTATCTCCTATCAGTTCGCCTACTGCCATTACGGTGGTCACCTTTTGTAGTGAAGATAATTTTAAGGCCCTTCTCTTAAAGGATTGAGGCTCTCTGTTCAAATAAAAACATAGCATTGCAGGGCCAAGCATAGACCGCAATCCGGTTACAGCTCCTAGCCCTATAGTTTTGGTTAATACTGATATCATATTAATATCACTACAAATATGATGCAGTGATAATAAATGAAGTCTTAGCTACGAGAATCTACTGGTAAAACGAGCTTAAAAGTGGTTCCATCTTGTTCTAAAGAGGATATTTCTACTTTTCCATTATGCGCTTCCACTATTTCTTTCACGGTGGCTAAGCCTAATCCCTGGCCAACACCTGTAGAATTATTTACCTGATAAAGGCGAGAAAATATCTTTGCTTGTTCTTCAAAAGGGATAGTCTTACCATAATTATGAACAAATATAATTACAAACTCGGCTTGTTGCTGAGCTCCAATAGTGATAGGCCGCGACACATCTCCATACCTAATAGCATTTTCTAATAAATTATCTAAGGCTCTTAATAAGGCCTCAATATCCCAGTACCCTTCTATTTGCTCGCCTACCTCCAGTTCTATTTGATGATCGGCTCGTACACGATTATTTTTCACAAATGTTTGAAGCCTGCCTGTAAGGTTTACCTGATCCAAGGTGACGGGAAATCCTTCTTCATTATTAATAAAACTGATATTTTTCAGACTATTGATCAACACCTCTGTTTTATCTGCATTTTTGGAAAGTAGATTTAATATAGATTCCGCTTCTTCTGCCAACTCTTTACCTCTTAGCAAATCTACTGCTAACTTTATATTGGTGATAGGATTTTTCATATCATGAGAAAGACCTTCTATGAACTCCAATTTGAGCATATCACTATCTTGTAACTTATTATAGTCATGCTCTACTTGCTCTCTGGCCTTAGCTTCTATTTTATTCCTCACCTGAAAAAACATTTCACCGGCTTGCTCTATAGCTACATCAAAAGCATCCATTACTGCATTTCGATCCTTTACATTTTGCTCACAATGTGCATCAAGTGTTTCAAATATAACCTGCTTTAATATCCTATATTCTCTAAGAACGTGTAACAATGAATAATTATCGAACAAAGCCCTGAGCTTACCATGCTCCAAACTTTCATGTGATCCTCGTTTTTCTACCCCTTCTAAAACGAGCGCTAGATTATCTAAAAAAAAAGGTATATCATTTGCCAAAGCTACGCTGTCATGTTTATTAGCTTCTGGCAATTCATCTCTGACTCGGTTCATCCAAGTCTCAATGACAGTTTCCTTGTATTGTTTGATAACTTTGTAGGCCTCCATTATTGATACGATCATTAAATCGCTAATATAAAAATTATTACATAAGTGAGTTAATAACATCAAGAAGAAAAAGTACTGAATTTATAAATCTGACGATTTCAATTTATAATATATAGCATAAACAAAAATTACAATATAGATCAATACTACTCCTACTGCTGAGAGACTTACATAATCTTGTATTTCCTGAAACCAATACCTTGACAAAGGAAATGCTATTAAATTATTAATAGCATGAATTGGGAAATATTCAGTGATAAATTTGAGGTTGGCCGGAAAAAAAGCTGCTATAGTTCTTTCAATAGGGCTAAATAGTAGCAACATAAAAACCGTGAGAGCCGACCGCTTTAGCAATACTGTAAGCAAAAATGCCAGTGTTAAATAACAAAAAAGATCCAAAAAATAAGCAAGTACAAACTCACTGCCATCAAAAACATTCCCCATCTCAAGATCTGGCGTATAAATTAGTCCTGTAAGGAGCCCGGTTATAAAAACCAACAGAGCTGACCCCAAACTCAATAATAGAATGGTGCTCATTTTAGATTTAATAAAATCCATTCTACTAAACCCATCTATAATATTCTGTCTGATGGTTTTATAGCTAAATTCATTAGAAATGGATATAATAACGACAATAGCTAGAAAAATTTTCAGGAATGTATATACATAAGTTATATTTTGCCAGATATCAGGAAAATGTAGCACTGGTATCTTCATCGGATCAAAATTATTAAAATCAGCCCCTTTTTCTTTAAGCCACTTCATGAACTCTAGTACCACTACAGGAATGCTAATAATCAACACCCCATACATGATATTGAGCACCCAAAAAGCTCTGTAGTTGGCTAATTTCTGTAAATCTATCTTTAATAACTTAAGCATGGTCTGATTGGGCTAATACTTCTAAAAATTGTTTTTCAAGGCTTTTCCTTTGGGTAAGTAAGTGCGTGGCCACTAATTTTTGATCAAATAAAAATTGATTCAAATCAGCCGCACTTTGCCCTTCTGATAGTGTAACAATAAATTTATCTTCTTCCTTACTAATGTTTTTCACGCCTTTAAACTGCTGTAACGCTTGCTCAAGTAGAGCTGGATTATTAGCCATTACCTCTACCAATTCTGCTCCTTTAGTGACCTCATCTACAGTACCCACATGCAGTAGCTTTCCTCTTTTTAACACACAAAAATGAGAGCATACTTTCTGCACTTCATCTAGCAAATGGCTGGCTAAAATAATGGTTTTACCGTCTTTAGCTATTTGCTGGATTAGCCCTCTTATTTCAGCAATACCTTGAGGATCAAGTCCATTGGTAGGTTCATCAAGAATCATCACTTCCGGATCGCATAGCAGTGCGGAAGCAATAGATAGCCTCTGCCTCATACCTAGTGAGTAAGTTTTAAAATTATCAAACCTTCTCTCAAAAAGATCTACCTTCTGCAATGAAATATCAATATTACTTTTAGGAACACCTTTAATCTCCGCCACTATTTCCAAATTCTTCACCGCATTGAGGTAAGGATAGAATATTGGCGTTTCTAAAATAGCTCCTATTCTTTTTCTTACTTCTTTAGTAGGTGGCTGCCCAAACCAGCTAAACTCTCCACTGGTTTTATTAATCACATCGAGCAGTATACCAAGCGTGGTAGTTTTACCACTGCCATTCGGGCCTAGAATACCGAACACACTTCCTCTCTCTATGGAAAGAGAAAGGTTATTCACAGCAGTAATCCGTCCGTATTTTTTAGTAAGATTATTAATTTCAAGTACTGTATTCAAAGTTGACTGGTGTTTATAGTTTGGAAGCGTTTAAGATAGTATTTTTAGAACAAAAGCCATAAAATATCGATTTTTAGCCACTATATTCCATTAATCAGGGTTTAAACTCTCTTACTTTTGATATGATGTTAGCCAATTTATTAAGAGGAACTGATCCTTTTATATCCAAAATTGACAAGCTACTTTCATCGTTCATCAAAAAAACCAATCCGGTAGTTACCCCCTCATCTTCCTGGATATAAACGTCAACTTTCATTCCTTCATGCCTCATATTCATAAGGCTCTCAAACTGCTCAGACTTATATCCTTTTACGAGCTCAGCGTAAGTTCCTTTATTAATGTTATCTCCTTTTTTTTCTACAACAAAGTACTTCATCTTATCAATATCTTTAATCAACTCATCAAACTCTTCGCTATCGGTTTGATTAAGCATTTTTAAAGTGTTTTTATAAAAAAAGAACGAAGTGCCCTCTTCATGATCTTCTGAAAAATCTCGTGTGGTTTTGCTTTGAGCAGATAAAACCAATGGCAATAAAACGGCTAACATCAAGAGTAGTAATTTCATAATGGCTGTAATATAATATTGCCTGGCATGAAACACACCAGGCAACTCATGATTAAATGATATATTGCTTAATTCAAATTATTCCTTTTCTTAGCCAGGTAAGCTAGATCTTTAAGGTCCAGTTCTCCATTAACATTCATCACCATAAAGTCAGATTCCTCACTTATTAATATGAGCATATTTTTGATCTCACTATCACTTCCCTGAGTCATGAAGTAAATATGATCAGAACCATCTCGTAGGGTCATCATTTCTTCATATTTTTCTTTTTTGAGCTCAGATCTCATTTTGGCTATATCTTCACTCTTAAACCCTGACTTATACATAGGAATAGAAACCAGTTCTAATGAAGAAATATTATCAGCTATGCGGGAAATAACCTGCGAATCTTCATCCTGCTCATCCAAAGAAGCAACGGTGGCGAGTAATTTAAACAGTCCACCTGTAAAGGTTACTACCGTAGCATCACGATCATCTTTGTACTTTTCGTGAAATTTTTGAATGGTTTTACTTTGCCCAAAGGAAATACCTGCTGTTAGTATTACAGCTAATGCTGAGATAATTAAACGTTTCATAATCTATTTATTTTGAGTTGTTAATGTGTTGCTTGTTGTTGTTTATTTTCAATTGACCTTGAAAGTATCTATTCCTTCTTATTATTTAATTTCTCCAAGCCTTCAAGCCCCTGAATATCCATAGACTTGGAAATTTTAGCTATTTGTTTTAAATCTATTTCACCGAATAAGCTGAGGATGAAAAACTCTTTTTCTCCTCCACTGATCATTAATAATTCATTGATTTTGCCTCCACTTTCTTTTATCAGAAATTTCAGATCAGTACTTCCATCCCTGACAGACATAAGTTCCCCATATTCCTCTTTTGGAAGTAACTGAAAGGCCTCTTTATATAGCTTTTTACCATCCTTAGCATCTTCTTTTGCTAATATCCTTATGCCTTTAAGTTTAGAAATCGCATTCATCACCTCTTGGTCTTCCTTTGACTCCATTTCAAGATTGGTAAATAGCTCAAACATTCTACTATTTACAGATACCTGGGTGAATTCCTCATCATTTTCATACTTACTGAAAAATTTACTTATGGCATCCTGACCTTGAGCGCTGAATGAGAGCAGCACACCTATAGACAGCACTAAAATTGATCGTTTCATTTCTTCTCCGTTTTAATATTTATAATGTCTCTGTTTCTTTTACTTTCTTTTGCGCTTCATGCAAAACACCCACTTTCTCCACTTGCTTCTTACCTACATTCATGTTTTTAGAAATAAGCATTAAAGCCTTTTTTGTCTCTTCAAATGCTTTCTCAGGGTCTTCAAAGGTGCCGGTAACATAAGGCTCTAAATTCTCTTTTTTATCCTGATATTCCTTCTGCATAAAGTAGCCAGCAGTGGCCAATATCAATAAGACTGCCGCTACTTTAAGGGCATCATTCACCCACTTTATAACTTTACCTTTTCCAGACTTTTTATTTTCTAATTCGTCCAATATGAGCTCATCAAACTCAGCTCCCAATTCATCTTTCTCACCCTCAGCCTCATAATATTGAAATAGAGAAGCCACTGACTTCAAGTGTCCAGGAACCGGCTGATGAGTAAAAAACTCCTTCAGTTCGTCTTCCTCCTCAAGAGAGGTTTCACATTCCCAATATTTAGCCAACAGATGTTCTATTCTATCTAAGTCCATATGCATTGATATTTAATAGATTCTCTTTAATTGCCTTTCTGGCTCTAAATAAATTTACTTTTACCTGATTCATATCCACCCCAACCATTTCACTTATCTCTTTATAGCTATATCCTTCTATATCTCGAAGCTTAATAATCTGCCTTTGTTTATCAGGCAATGACTCTATAAAAAGATTAATCATGCTCATAGTATCACTAATTTCTGTACTCCTATAAGGAGTCTGATTTTTATCGTCAGATTTATCAAACTCTTCGTTTAATGAATCTGTATACTTTTTATGTTTGGATTTGAGTTTATCCAGAGAAAGGTTACGAGTTACACGCATACACCACGCTTCTATGTTTTCAATGGCCAACAAATCCTCCTTTTTATCCCAAATTTTAATAAAAACTTCCTGCACTATATCTTTCGCCTCGTCCTCATTTTTTATGAAGCCTAAAGCAAAGCGATAAAGCTTATTTTTAACAGGTAGAACTTTATTTTTGAAAATTTCCAAACTCATATTCAGAAGCAAGACGACCCATTTTTCAGTTTGTTACAGCCATTTTGAAAAAAAATAAATGAGCTCAAAGCAACCAACAAAAAAAACATTTATTTTATTATTATTTATACATAATAATCATTTTACAAGCTTTATAAATATATTTATACTTATTATATAATAGAATATTTATATAACGATTACTAAGAATGACAGGTAGTGTATACATTTCCAATGTTGAACAATTTTTCACTTTATACTATGAGAAATTTTTTATTATCGTTAGTGCTTCTAGCCTGCTCTTCAGCAGTAGTTAGCGCTCAAAATTACAAGCCTTTCAAATTAGGTTTAGGCTTAGGGTATGCTCATCCTAGCGATGGAGGTGGTGGTGTTCTTTTTGATTTCGAACCTGCGTACAGAATTAATGATGCCATTGCTGTTGGCCTAAGAATTGAGTCTGCTTGGATGGCAAGGGGTCTTGATGATTCCGGTGCTGATGTTTCAGCTAATGGTTCCTACAGCTTGAACGGTCAGTACTATTTAAGTGATTCAAAAGTTCGCCCTTATGTGGGTCTTGGATTTGGTTTATTTTCATCTGCTAGTGTTTCTGTTTCCAACAATGGCTCTGCCGGTGCAGATGCATCTGAAAATAAATTTGGGTTCTACCCCAGACTTGGCATAGATATCGGACACTTCAACATCAACTTTGACTACAATATTATTGGTAAGAGTGAAGGCACAGCAAGTGATTCGCAAGGAAGAACGTTTACTTATGATATCAAAAACAGCTACTTCGGAATTCGTTTAGGTGCATTCATCTTTGGAGGTGAAAACTAAAAACCTTTACTAAATATAAAAAAGGCTGTCAATTTTGGCAGCCTTTTTCTATTTATAGGAATTCATAAATAATCTAAACCTTCAGCACTTGCTCATTAATGATCACAAATATTTGATCTTCCTTTTTAGGCTTCACTAATGCAAGGCCGGTAAATTCTCCAAAGGCCGGTAAAAGACCATGTTGAGATCCGAAATAAAAACAAGGCAGTTTTAAAGCTTGTCTTCCCTTTCCTGTCAACCTTACTCCGGGGTGCAGATGACCAGCGATGTTATAATAAGCTTCCTCTTCTATAGTTTCATGAGATAATGAAAATGGTCCTATATATAAAGGTTCTTCATGAAGTATTAACTGATGCTTTAAATACTGATACTCACTCATAATATCATGATTACCAATAATGAGTTCGAAAGAAATTGCCGGAAAGTATTTAAGCACTTGGCCTAACACCTCCCACTCTGCATTGTAATGGCTATGAAAAAGATCACCCATAAACAAAACCCTTTCTGGCTTCCACCTTTGAAGTAGATTAATGAAGCGATCTATATTTTGATTATTAGGTTCTGAAGATACAGCAATACCAGACCTCCTAAAATGATTGACCTTCCCCAAATGCATATCTGCCAATAAAAGAATGCCCCTTTTCTCCCATAGCAAGGCCTTCTCTGGCAACAGAAGTAATCGTTCGCCTTTTATATCAATGACATAAATACCATTAAATGTTTTTGAGTATTTCAATTTAAAAGCTCTATTTTTATCAAATACACAAAATTATGACTTAAAATAACGAAACTAAGATAATTGTATTTGAATTTATATAATTACTACTACTTTTGGATTCGAACAGAACAGAAGGCAATATGATTATACCTAAGGAACCGAAATTAACAGAAGAACAACTGAAGGAAATCAAGGACATTGTAAATGAATACAATTGCAAGATCCAACCAATAGAAGGCATACATAGAACTATTTATGCATTATTAGGTGAAGAGAGAGAACAAGTAATGATAAATAGAATACTTGGGTTAGATTATATTGACAGGTTTGATGCTATTGATTCTCCTTATAAGTTGATGGATATTCATTCTGAATTAACCCACCACCAGATTAAAGTTGGAAATTCAATAGTAGGTACTGAGCCTTTTATTATTGCCGGACAGTGTACTATCGACCCTAACAATCCTAATTATTTTCTTGAAACAGCTCATGCGGTAAAAGAAGCTGGCGCTAAAGCGATTAGAGGCGGTGTATGGAAACCCCGTACTATGCCTTATTCTTATCAGGGAGATGATAGTGCCATTAAAATTTTAGTTGAAGCACGAGAGCAAACTGGCTTACCTATCGACACGGAAGTGATGGATGAGCATCAGCTAGAAGTAGCCATGGATGCTAAAGTGGACATACTACAAATAGGAACTAGAAATGCTCTTAACTACTCTTTACTTAAAAAAATAGGAGAAAAAACAGCAGGAACTCAAACAGCTGTGCTTTTAAAGAGATCTAGAGCCATGGGGCCTATCAATGAGCTTATTGCTGCGGCTGAATATATAGCTGCAGGAGGTAATCCTAATGTTATGCTTTGCCCAAGAGGTACTATTCCTCAAGTAGATGGATATAGAAACAATCCTGACGAAAGCATTACTCCTCTTGTGAAAGAAAAAACATGGGCTCCGGTAATCGTAGACCCTTCACACTCAGTAGGAAGAGCCAAATATGTGTGCGCTGCCTCAATGGCTGCCATGGCTTATGGTGCAGATGGACTCATAATAGAAACTCACGTAGATCCTAAATATGGTATTGGTGATGACCCTAAACAAGCTTTAAAACCTGATGAGTTAAAAACACTTATAAACAATGTGAATTTAATTTGGGGCTTAACAAAGAAGAAATAGTAATCTTAACATAAAACAGAAAAGGTATCCTTAAGGACACCTTTTCTGTTTTATCTATATAAGCTCTACACCCAAACCAGGTTTTTCAGTAGTACTCATCCAGCCTTCGTCTATTTTAAAGCCCCCAGTAACAGCATCTGTCACCACATCAAGACTGCCATCCAGATCAATATACCTGGTATTGGAAAATGATAGCGCAGCATGCAAAGCGGCTGTAACACTAACCGCACTTTCATCATTACACCCCCACATTAAATCAATATGAGCGACCCTAGCAATATTAGCCATTTGCATAGCGGGAAATATTCCTCCTGATTTCATTAATTTAATATTAAATATTCTACCCGCAATGGGCTGAGAAGCCAATAAGAAAGCATCTTCCGGGGATTTTAAGCTTTCATCTAAAGCAATAATTTCCTTTATTTCCTGAGGTAACTGCCTTAATAAATCCAACTGATCAACAGGCAAAGGTTGTTCTATAAGTTCAATATTCCACTCTTTACTACTTTTGTAAAACTTTAAAAGTGCTGCCTGATCATACCCTTGATTGGCATCAAGTCTGATTTTCACATTATTAACAAAAACCTCTTTCAACTTAGCCACACGTTCAATATCCTCATCTACGTCTCTGCCAGTTTTCACTTTCAAGCACCTGAAACCCATATCATAATATTCTCTTGCTTCCTCCAAAGTGGCTTTCACATCTTTAATCCCTATGGTTACAGAAGTTTCTAATGTTCTAAATTTTCGACCCAGAAACTGAGCCAACGGCACCCCTAAAAATTTAGTAAAAGCATCATGCAAGGCGATATCTAAAGCTGCTCTTGCGGCCGGAAACTCAGGAAACCTGACCATTACCTCATATAAAACACCATGTATTTCACGGATATCCTTCCCGATTAAAAACTCAAGATTCTCTTCACTAAGAGTGGCGTGAGTATCTTCTAAAGACTCTCCAACAACCTGCCTACTAGGGTTCCCCGCTCCTACACCGTACTCACCATTTTCTAATGTTATTTTCACAAAAACACTATCCACATCATCTACGGTTTTAAAAGCAATAGTATAAGGCCTGGTATTACCTAAATTCATGCGCCAAACCTCTATATTTTTAATTCTCATTCTTAAAATATTTTCACTTCTACTGGTTTATTATTTGAATGATTAACCATATAAACAACTATATATCAGTAATTTAATTCACCTAAACACTCAAAAAAACTTATTTTAAACTTCCGCAAATAATCATTCTACCGTAATTGAGGTGATTGCTTCTCTTGTAAGACCGTTTTTATTAATAACCAAAACCCTTAAGTCCACATTACTACCTGATTTGAGATTTGGCACTTCATAAGGAATAGAAATTACCTCACTTTCCGTTTCTTCATCATAGCTATATTGGTATGCAATAGTATTCACCATTGACTCTTGTTGCTCTGGCTCTGTGGCATACAATTCAAAATGATCTATTGGATCTAATGACCAGTAATGCATTATAAGATTTAATGAATTTCCTGAGAGCACATCTCCCTCTACTACTAAAGACTGAATAACAGGATAGTGATCTCCATTAGAGGTAGTATTGTCATCTATAAAATACTCTTCTTCATAGCAAGAAGTCATTATTATAAGCATCAACAAAATATAAAATATCCTTTTCATATTGATTTCTTTAGTAACTGATTAATCTAAGTCTTTCCACATTGCTTGTGTAAACTCTCTAATATGAGATGATAGGTTTGTAGCATTTCTATTTTGCTCGGAAACAGGGTAAAGTGCTCTTGCCGCAGGCTCTGAGCGACCTCCGTAATCAGGTTCCTCAAAGCCACGAAAGATTTTAGGATCATATTTTAACCGACGCATATCATTCCATACTTCAAAATTTAGAAACAAGGCAATATATTTTTCTTTCATAATATGCTCGAGATCTATACTGAGGCCTAAATCCACAGACGGATTGTTTAAGTAATCTTCTATTTCGCTTCCTTCCACTTCAAGCATATTCATATGCGCAGTAATTCCTTCCAAATAGGCCTTATTTGCTCTGGCAGGATCTGTTTCCAGCGCCATTTCAGCTTCTATGAATTTAAGTTCAGAATAGCTCATCATAATAATAGGAGAATTCTCCTTGGCATACCATGTATCCCTGGTAAGATCAGTGGTACTTGCTGGTGTGCTAGGATCATAAGATGCCAGTCCGTGATATTCCGTAGAAGCGCCTTTATCCGCTATAATGGGGAGGCGGGGATCCACTACAGAATATATAGCTCCATTGAGCAGGTCAACGAAATATTTGCCATGCGTAACAGTGAAATTGCCTGTTTCATTAGCCAGAGCCACATCACTATGGAGTGGATTAAGATTCACCTCATTATATGCTAATTGAAAATTATCTTCATTAGAAGTAAATCCTAAATCTACTTCTGAGAGTATGTCAGAAGCTGTAAATTGACCTTTGTGATACAAGTGTAGCATATACCTGGCTTTCAGGGCATGAAGTAAATTTTCCCATTTTTTAAGGTCTCCCCCATAAATCATATCATCATTATCGGGAGGGTAGGTTGATTCCTGGACCTTCAGGTATTCCTCAGCCTCTGACAAATAATCAAATATGGCTTGATAAATCTTCTGTTGTGTATCATAGGCTGGTGTGATATTATTAGAACCAGCCAAAGCCTCTGCCAAAGGAGCGTCTTCCCAGGTATCAGTAACCAACCCTAAATTGAGGGCTTGCAAAATACGAACTATGCCTAAATAATGAGGAGCTTCTTTTTCAGTAGCCTTTTCTTCCATCACACTCAAAGTATTTAGGCATTCCAGATACGCTCGAGACCAATTACTAGTAAGGGTAAACTCAGTGTAGTATCCAAAATACTGATCAATTTGATGAGTGGCACATGAAGCCGCATTCATAGCCTCGTAATGACTCTCTGAAGTAGCTTCTAAAACGGTAGGTAATAAAGCTTCGAGATTCACATCTTCAGCTTTTACTTTGGTAGGATCTTTATTGACATCTAAAAAATCATTGCAAGATGATACCAGCAGCTGCCCCAGCAGAAAAACCACGATTGTTTTTATATATAAATTCTTCATGATGTGTATATCTTATAATCCAATATTTAACCTTACTGAATAACTGCGTGTGGCCGGTGTTTTAAGACCTGTATACCCATAAATATTACTTCCACTTCCAAAATAATTCGTTTCAGGATCATAGCCTTTCACAGGTGTACTTAGCAAGACATTATAAGCAATAAAAGATAGTCGGGCAGAATTAAGGTGAATGCTTTGCAGCCAGATTTTAGGGAAGCTATATGAAATGCTAATATTTCTAATTCTAAACCAAGAGGCATCTTCCAGCAGCACTTCGGCGGCATAGTTATAGTTAGTAGTAGATCTGTAAAAAGCAGGAGTAATTTCTGTAGGTGTGGTATTAGGTTCATAGCCAATTACCTCTCCATCTTCATTAGTCAATTCATTTACTCCATTGAAAACTACTTGCTCAAAGCGTCTTTCCGTCTCCTTAATCTGTCCATTTCGTATACTATTTCTTCTTCCCATATCTAGCACATCCCCCCCATGCTTCCATTCCAATAGCACTGAAAGCTCAAAACCTTTATATTTAAAAGAGTTGGTCATTCCTGCAGACCAGTCAGGCATGGCATTACCCGCTAGCCTCAAGGTATCCCAGTCTATCTCAGGGTACCCTGTTTCACTGTTTATTATCAGCTGTCCGCTGGGAGATCGCCTATATACATATCCATATAAATCTCCAACCTTGCCTCCTCTCACATATTTATTAGTAATACCAAAAGAGGAATACAGCTCTATTTCTTCTATCCCCTCATCAATCTCCTCCACACGCCCTTTCTGTTTAGTGAAATTAAAGTTTACGTCCCAGGCAAAATCACCACTCGTTATGGGAGTAGCGGATAGGTTGAGCTCAATACCTTCGTTAGTCATAGATCCGGCATTAGTAACATAGCGGGAGGCTCCACTAGCATTACTTATGGGCACTGAAAGAATCATATCAGTAAGATCGCTTTTGTAATAAGTGAAATTCAAGCCAAACCTATTTTTGAGCAATCGCAGATCAGCTCCTAACTCTAATGTGTTAGTGAATTCTGGCTTAAGAGATTCATCTCCAATTAAGGTAGATTGTCTAAAGCCAAGAGCATCTCCAAAGGGAAAGTTACTGGCCTTTTCAAAATAAATGCCTGTTTGATAAGGTGAAGCGTCCTTGCCTACCACTGCATAAGAACCTCTAAATTTAAGATATGACAAAGCTGTGGGCATCATTATCATATCAGACAACACCCAACTTAAGCTTGCGGATGGAAAAAAGTAAGAATTATTAGCCACAGGCAACGTAGAAGACCAGTCGTTTCTACCGGTAACAGAAAGGAACAGATAATTTTGATATCCTAAAGTAAGCTCTCCATAAACGGCGGCATTTCTATATTTTGTATTATCATTCGCTTGATAAATATTGATAGTATTATCCAAGTTATAGAAACCATCTAGCGCAAGCCCCTCGCCTCTGGTCGTAAGATAATCTTTCTCTCTAATATAGGTGTATTGACCCACAATACTTGAAAAGCTAAATTTCTCTCCAAAATCATATTTTAATTGAGCAAAAACATTTGAAGTCATAGCATAGCTACTGTTACGCTGCTCTACTACAAAACCATCTACCTGAGAGCCTTCATCGGTTTCATTGCTTACTATCCTCTTACGTTCATCGCTATAAATATCAGTACCAATCTTATAATTGATAGAAATGTGTTCATTCAACTCATATTTTAAGCCTAACCCCACAATATACCTGTTAACAGCATCGGTATATTCATTAGTATTTACCAAGTAAAGTGGATGATCTATGATTCCTCCAAATATGTTATTAGCAAATGAATAGGGTTCCTTATAATGGTTGATATCTGCCATGGGAGTAACATATGATAAGTTACTCAAAATAGACTTATCTCCTACATGAGGCTTGTGTCCACCTGTATTAGCATACATAAGATTAGCCGTAGCCTCCAGCTTAGGAGCAATATTAATTTTGGTAGTCAGGTTAAAATTAGTTTTTTCAAAATCCGTTTTAGGTATCACCCCCTCTTGATTTAACCTATCAAAAGAAAAGCGATAGTTGAAGTTATCAGAAGCTCCAGCTATACTACCTCCGTAATTCGTTTCCGTACCTGTCTTGAAAAAATCATCATAAATATCATGAGTATTATCATTGGCAGGGTTTACCGGTGCACCCCAGCTATCCCAGAAATAGCCATCTCTTTTATTGGTGGAAGCATACGAACCATCTATAAAGCTACGCTGTACTTTTGGTACTTTATTTACAGTAGACCATCCACTCCCAAAGTGAAGATCTATTTGAGGGGCTCCTTTTTTTCCCTTTTTTGTGGTAATAATGATAGCTCCATTAGCCGCTCTTATACCATAAAGCGCTGTAGCCTGTGCTCCCTTAAGAATAGTAAGAGAAGCAATATCTCCTGGATTGATATCCACTGCTCTATTGGCGACACTGGCCTGAGATGCTGAATTAGTAGAATTAGATCCTGAGCTGGGCAAAATAGAAGTAGCATCTACATCATCACTAATTTCCACACCATCAATAACATAGAGCGGCCGGTTACTCCTATTCGGGTCTAATGAAGTCATGCCTCTGATGACTATATCAGCTCCAGAGCCTGGCGCACCACTAGAGTTTCGGATAGTAACGCCTGCCACCCTTCCTTGCAGTGCATTTACTATATTAGTTTGTCCACTTTTTTCAATAGTGGCCTCTCCCACCTGCTCCACTGCATAGCCTAATGCTCTTTTCTCTCTAGATATATTTAAAGCAGTAACCACCACCTCTTCCAGCTCGGTAGCCTCTGGCTCCATAATATGATTAATCAGGCTTCTTCCCTGTATGGGCACCTCCTCGGTTTTATATCCAATAAAAGAAAAAATCAAAAGTGCAGCTTCTTCACCTGCATCCAAAGTATAATTACCCCCTAGGTCGGTTACTGTGCCTATGGAGCTGCCCTTTACCATCACAGATACACCGGGAAGCAATTCACCTTCCTCCGTAGAAACTTTACCAGTAATGGTTTGTGCCATGTTATCAACACAAAGTGTAAACAGCATGACCTGCATCAATAACAATTGAGCAAAACACTTCTTCATAGGCAGATTATTAGTTAGTAACCCTCTATTTATAGAAGTCATTGAAAAATTAAAAACAGTCAAATTATAATTCTAAAACAAACTATTTAACTGATAATCAATCGATTGAATAAAAATTTTAAGTCAAATCATAGTCATCATTACCCTGCCTGAAGTGACTAAATTTTGAAATACCATCATTTAGCATTATTATTCTTAACATTTACTTTATGTTTTGCTAATAATGATCCCACATAGAATCAAATCCAGAGTTGAAAAAGCAATTATAATGAGTGAACTTCCCGGCGTACCAGAAAAAACTGAAGAATGGAAAGGCATGACTCGCACAGTATTCGAAAGAATAGCTAGAAAAATCAATCAGGAAATAACCAAAAATATAATTAGCAAACCCTCACTTATAAAAGAATACCTTCTGTTTGGCGAGAATGAATTTGAAAGCATCAAATTCAAATATAAAATCAAGACTATGGATGAGTTTATCCACTTTCTAAAAATGACAAACCAACAAAAGCCATATATCTGGATTAGTGGAAAAACATTACAAGGCTATTGGAATAATGGCAATGCGAAAGACAGAAAGTTAAACGCACTGCTAAGCTTTTTAAATATTAGCATCAATGATTGGGATTATTGGAAAAGTACAGAGGAGGAGAGCAGTGAAGCAACAAAGCTATATCATGACAAAAACAATAATGGCACCCGTTTTTTATTAAGAAAACATTTTGTAGGGCATTATTTTAGGTATTATCAGAAATCAGACCAGAGCAGGGTGCTGATAAAAACTCCCTTTGTAATAAAAGAAGACGCCAAGCATATAGTAACTATAGAAACGAAAACGATAGGACACCAATACGAGAGCTCCAACATGGTAATACGTGATGGCGCATTATATATAGAATGCGAAAACCTTGAATGGAACGAAAAGGAAAACTACATCTTCAACATAGGGTTTGAAACCAATCCTAAAATAATTAGCGGGGTTTCTAATACTTTAGATAGAAAAGGACATGCCATAGCCATCAAAAATCTACTAGTAAAGCAAGAAACCCCGTATGATTATTATAAATGTGAGGGTATGGAAATACCCTTCGATCAGCCTCTAAACTTATCAGAGGAAGATACATTAGTTCTTAATTTCATAAAACAACGCAGTAATAACATCATTACCACGAGTTACATTCATTCTTTAGAAGAACTAAGAGCTGACACTATTTTTAAACAAATTGGTTAAGAATAGCGCTCACCTCATCTTTGGCGGTTTTCCCAAAATGTTTCCATTGCACTTGGCCACTTTTAAACAGAATGAACGTAGGCACCCCATTAACGCCATAGGTAAATGCAGCATGTTTATTATTATCCACGTTTACTCTTACTATCCGCGCCTTTTCTCCCATTTCTGTCTTCAGTTCATTAAGCAATGGATCCCTACTTCTGCCGGAACCAGCTATACTGGAAAAGAAATCTACCAGTACTGGCTTATTACCGTTGATTAGTTCTTGAAATTTAGACATATAAAAACTATTAAATTATCACGTTCTATCAGTATTTAAACGTGGAATAAAGAAAAATGGCTACACTGCCTATCGATAAATGTTACTATTCAACCGAAAAAGTTACATCACTCTTCAAAATCGAGAGTCATTCTTCTAATCCTGTCTTCTAATTTCTCTGAAGATAACTTTTCCCTCATTCTATCTACCATGATAGGAAAAGCAAACGGCGTGGGCTTTTCTGGCTCTGTAACTATTATTTTTTGCTGATGTATCCGTTCTAAAGCTCTTCTCATTCTAGCTTCTTCCAGCTGAAAATCCATTACTTCTTCATAGGCCTGCAGAAGCAACAGGTTATCAGCTTCATAATCATGAAATACATCAAAGAATAACTGTGAAGAAGATTGAAGGTGGCGATCTTTTATTTGCTGACCTGGATATCCTTTAAACACCAGGCCTGATATAGAAGCAATATCTCTGAATCTTCGTCTGGCCATTTCCACACTATTCATGCTACCCTGTATATCCTGATATAGGTTATCAGACGTAAGCACATCCGTTTCCAAAGCCTCATAGATGGGTATTTCTCTATCTGAAAGGAGTTCAAAGCCATAGTCATTCATGGCGATACTCAAAGTGATTGGCGTTATTTCCGAAATGCGTTTAGCCAGCAAGGCTCCCATACCTTCATGTACAAAGCGCCCTTCAAAAGGATACATAAGCACGTGATATCCTTCTTTACTCTTAAAATATTCTATTAAAAACTCATCTTTATTCGGCAAATGTGATCTTTTGCGCTGTAGCTCCATCAAAGGCATTAAAAAATTAAGCTCGGGATCTGTTTTTTTGCCCTTTAGAGTGACCCCATGCAGCTTTTTCCTTAACATAACTGACATTTGACTAGACAGTGGCATTCGGCCGCCCATCCATGAAGGTACCGCTTTTGCTTTTTTCTTAGTGTTTCGCACTTGCACTACCATTTCCTTTATTCTTACAAATTCCAGATTTCGGCCTGCAAACCAAAACACATCTCCCGGAGAAAGCCTGGCGATAAACCACTCCTCTATGGTGCCAATATACTTTCCTGTAATATATTTTACTTTCAATGAAGAATCGCTCACAATAGTACCTATAGAAAGCCTGTGCCTCATGGCTATTCTACGATTAGTTACTTTATAAAGTCCGTCTTCTATTTCTACTTTCCGATATTCGTCATAAGCAGTAAGGGAGCTGCCGCCTGTGGTAATGAAACTCAGCAGCCAAAGCCACTCATCTCTATCAATACTATTATAACAGAAGGTTTCTTTTACTTCTTCAAAGATTTCTCTTTCATCAAAACCATCAGATACGGCCAAAGTCACTAAATATTGAATGAGCACATCAAATGAGCGAATAAATGGAATTCGATCTTCTACCAGACCCACTTTGATAGCCTCTCTTAATGCTGCTGCCTCTACCAGCTCCAACGAGTGCGTAGGCACAAAGTAAATCTTACTAAGTGCTCCCGGTTGATGACCGCTTCTGCCTGCCCGTTGCATAAACCGTGCAACGCCTTTCGGGCTGCCGATCTGAATAATAGTTTCTACCGGGCGAAAGTCAACCCCTAAATCCAAGCTAGAGGTACAAACCACCGCCTTTAACTGCTCGTTATGTAAGGCATCTTCTACCCAATCTCGAAGCTCCCTACTGATAGAGCCGTGGTGCATCGCCATGGTACCAGCCAACTCAGGAGCTCTATCCAATAGCTTCTGATACCATATTTCAGCAAAAGACCTGGTATTAGTGAAAATAAGGGTGCTATTACTGTTTTTTATAATTGGAATCACCTTATCGATTAGGTTTACACCTAAGTGACCTGCCCAAGGCAGCTTTTCCAATGTATCTGGTAAAACAGACTCTACTTCAATGACCTTTTTAATATCAGATCTGATAATTTTACTTTTGCCTTTATCAAGAGATGCTCCCAGCAAGGCTTGCACGGCTTCATCCATATTACCTATGGTAGCCGAAATACCCCATATTTTCAGCTTAGGACAAATAGTTTTGAGCCTAGACAAGCCCAGCTCCATTTGTACTCCTCTTTTAGACCCCATAAGTTCGTGCCATTCATCACAAACCACTGCCCGCAAGTTCTTGAAAAATTTAGGATACCCTTTCTGAGCCAGCATTAGCTGCAAACTCTCAGGCGTAGTGATGAGAAATTCAGGAGGATTTTTCTTCATCTTTTGTCTATCAGCAGGAGAAGTATCGCCAGTACGTAAAGACACCTGCCAATCTAGTCCCAGCCCCGCCACCGCACGCTGTGCAGAATTACTTATTTCTTTGGCTAGCGCCTTTATGGGGGTTATCCAAATGGCCCGTAATCCATTTTTACCCACTGAACTGGTAGCGCCTCCATTCTCACGAATGTATTCTAATAAAATAGGCATTACCAGTGAGTAGGTCTTACCACTGCCAGTTGGGGCATTTACCAATCCGTTATAACCACTCAAATAGGCGTGCCAGCTTTCTCTCTGGAATTGAAACGGTTTCCAGCCCTGATCTTCAAACCATCCTTCTGCTATAGGAATTAATGCTTTTTCTTCTGCCATTTTGTTTATAACAAATTCATAAGCATTTAGATACTTCAATTATTACGCATGTCATATTAGCTAGCATTTAAAATATATATCATGGTTACTTATTAGCTAAAACTCTAATAATAATTTGAAAGCTCTCATTAAAATCAACTATCAATAAATGAAACAATTACCAATTTTTATTATCATTTTATTAAGCTGCATTAATAGCTCTTTTGCCCAGTTTAACCCTATAAAAAAGTTTGACTACACCTTACTTGAAGGACGTACACTATGGGTTCCCAAGTTTGATCTTAGCGATAAAGCCATGAAAAGGCTAATAAAAAAAGACAAACTCAAGGAATATGAAAGACTCAGCCGATCTGCTACGGAGTTAACGAATTTATGGAGTAATGCCATGAAAAATTCGTCTTATGATGCGACAGACTATATCATCAAAAAATTTGAGCCAAAAGAATTTCTAAAAGAAAAGCCGAAAGATGCCTTGGCTTTAATGTTTATGGAACAGAGAAAGGATGGCCAAGTACTTAACATATCAGCTCAAATCTGGTCTGCATACCCTAAAAAGCGCCCCATAGCAAGCACAGTTATTAATGACTTAGATATAACTGATGAAAATGATCTGATCTTAATTATCAACATGCTTAATAATTCTCTGGAAGGCGCTTTGGCGATGGAAGAATCAGGTGACAAATCTGTGAAAGCCATGAAAAACAAGTATAAATCTAACTTTGTAAAGGTATATGAAACCCTGCCTAAAAAAACATTTCTGGTACCAGAATATGAAGATGAGAAAAAGGCTGATAAGAAAAATGAAGATTTAAAAGAAGCTATACAAGGCTGGTCTTTGTGTGATATTAAAATGGTAAGTGAAGCGGAGATTAATCAGAAGCGAAAAGAAAATTCAACTGATTATATTTATTGGAAAAACATTCCTTACTATACCGGAACACCAATAGTTTACAATATCAATATGATTATCAGTACAGAGTCTGATGTTATATTGTTTGTCTTTATGGGTAAAAAGAAATTGAAAGCCTCTAACCTGGAAGAAGCCCAGAAAAAGATGCAAAAGAGCTATGACAAGTTTAAAAAGGATATGTAAATAAACTTACTATTCTTAGAAATAGGGGCCAAATGATATTTGGCCCCTATTTTATAACCTTCTACTGAAATTATTCTGGCTTATTATCCAAAATGGTTTCAATATTCTCCATCACTTCAGAGGTTAACTTACTGGTAGCATCAACTGCCTTCAGGTTTTCTTCCAGCTGACTAGTTTTAGAAGCTCCGAGTATCACAGTACTTACATTATCATTTTTCAAACACCAGGCTAATGCCAAAATAGGCATGGATAGATCAAGCTCTTTAGCGAGAGCCGTAAGTTGGCGTACTTTTTCAATTTTCTCCTCCACCAAAGTACTGTCCTTTAGCCAGTCAAGACTTTCAAACTTAAAGCGAGTATCTTCTGGAGATTCATTATTATACTTACCTGTAAGTAGCCCAGATGCCAATGGCGACCATACGGTGGTACCTAAACCGACCGTATCATAAACCCTGGAAAATTCACTTTCCACCTTATCCCGAACCATCATATTGTACTGAGGCTGCTCCATAGTAGGTCCTATAAGGTTATATTGTCTGGCTACCATATGTGCCTCCATTATTTCCTGAGCACTCCATTCTGAGGTACCCCAATACAACACCTTCCCTTGTTGGATAAGGTTATGCATAGCCCAAACAGTTTCTTCAATAGGTGTATCTTTATCTGGCCTATGGCAAAAGTATAAATCAAGATAATCTACCTGCAATCTTTTTAAAGCCTGATGACAAGCCTCTGTTACATGTTTTCTATTAAGCCCCTTCTGAGTGGGCTTCAGATTTCCTTCACCTCCATCTGCTCCAAAAAAGACTTTACTAGAAACTGAATAGCTATCTCTTCTCCACCCCATTTTTTTAAGGATACTTCCCATCACTTCCTCTGATTTACCTCCGGCATAAGCCTCGGCATTATCAAAGAAATTAACTCCTGCATCATATGCTATTTTCATGAGATCTTCAGCGATATTATCTTCGATCTGTTTTCCAAATGTAAGCCAAGAGCCTAAAGAAAGGCGACTTACTTGTAATCCTGATTTTCCTAATCTCTTATATTCCATGTTTTTCAAATTATTTAATCTATTTTTATTTTAACCATACACCTCTAGCAGTTGGTGTAGTTCTTCTAATGTATTAGCCTCTTCTTTGGGTTTATCATGCCTCCAACGTTTTATCCGAGGAAATCTTAACGCTACTCCTGACTTATGGCGGCTAGACTTGTTAATTCCCTCAAAGGCAATTTCAAACACCAGCTCAGGCGTTACACTACGAACAGGCCCAAATCTATCAATGGTATTTTTCTTCACAAAACGGTCTACTTGGCCTATTTCCTTATCAGTAAGGCCAGAATAGGCTTTAGTGAAGGGCACCAGCTGCTCACCATCCCAAACGGCGAAGGTATAATCAGTATACAAATTGGCCCTTCTTCCACTGCCCCGCATAGCGTAGATCATCACCGCATCTATAGTTAAAGGATCAACTTTCCACTTCCACCAATCGCCCTTTTTTCTGCCATCTTTGTAGGTGGAATCTTTTCGCTTAAGCATAATCCCCTCACTGAAAAATTCACGACTTCTATCTCGCTCAGCGGCCAACTGCCGCCATTCATTAAAAATCACGAGGTCAGAAAGATGCAACACCGGATCACCCACGTCACCCACCAATGACTCCAGCTGCGTACGTCGTTTTTCTAAAGGCCATTGCCTAATATCTTCGCCTTGCCACTCCAACACATCGTATGCTTTAAATATCACAGGTGATTTTTGCAATACACCTTTTGTTAAATTTTTACGACCAATTCGGGTTTGCAGCAGATTAAAAGGTAAAGGTTGTCCGTTTTTATAAGGCAAAATTTCGCCATCTAAAACAGTGCCGTTCGGCAGCTTTTCTTTTAAAACTTCATATTCAGGATACTTATCTGTAACCAGCTCCTCTCCTCTGGACCATACGTACAGTTCTCCTTCCCTCACTATAATTTGTCCACGAATGCCATCCCATTTCCTCTCAGCGAACCATAGACTTGTATCTCCCAGCGACTCAGTTTCATCTTCCAGGGCATAAGCCAGATAAAAAGGATATGGCCTTGAGTTATCTTCATTAGCATCTTCAGAAAGTATTAAATCCTGAAAAGTGGTAGTCTCTGGTGTCCAATTACCCATAAGCCGATGTGCCAAGCTGCTCTCATCAATGCCCGTATATTTAGCCAAAGCACGAACCATTAGCTTCTGAGAAACACCCATTCTAAAGCCCCCTGTAATCAGTTTATTAAATACAAAGCGTTCGGTAGCATCTAATGACAGCCAGGCGCTTTTGAGTTGAGCCTTCTTCTCATTTTCTTCCAAGCCTCCTAATGCCTGTATGTATTCAATCCAATAAGTGAGTGAATTATCCGTACGACTCTCTGGACTGGGCAATATCAAAGCGATGGTTTCTGCCAGATCTCCAGCTATGTGATAGCTCTCTTCGAAAAGCCAATACGGCAACTCGCTAAACTCAGCGGCCCATTTTTTTATATAGTTTCTATTGATCGTTCGTTTGGGCCTGCGATGAGAAAGCAAGGCGATAGTCCATAGTTTATCTTTATCAGTAGCCTTGTGAAAATATTCCTTCAGGGCATCTACCTTAACCAGCGTTTTGGTGGTTTGATCGAGGCGAGTAAATAATTCAGTAAAATATTTCATGAGCTTTCTTCCTCCTCTTCTTTTACGGTGGATTCCCCTATTTCTGTCAGCTCCCCTTCATATTGCGTTTCTACTGTCGCCGATTCTATACCTTGCTCATTGAGCCATTGGCTGAAGATATTGGTATAGCCATGAGTGACAAATACCCTTTCAGCCTCTGTAGCTTTTACAGCTGTATTGAGCTCATCCCAATCAGCATGATCTGACAGAACAAAGCCTCGGTCTACCGCTCTTCTTCTTCTGGCGCCGCGCAGGCTCATCCAGCCAGAGGCAACACCCACACTGTAAGGCATAAACTTTTTCATCCAGGGAGAGCCTATAGCCGAAGGAGTGGCCACCACTATATTGCCTTTAAAATTTTCTTTAGGAATATCTTGTGTTACTCTTACTGTAGACTTCAAATCTACCCCTTGATTACGAATGACTTCATTAACATTTTCTACCGCTCCGTGAGTATACACCGTGCCTATACTATGATCCAGATTTTGAATAATTCGCTGCGCTTTACCCAGGGCATAACCTGTGAGCACCGTAGTTTTACCATTCTCCTGATTTGTACGCCACCAGTTATTAATCTCTTCAAACTCATCCTTTTGAGATTTCCACTTATAAATAGGCAGACCAAAAGTAGATTCTGTAATAAAAGTGTGACATTTTACTGGCTCAAAAGTCTCCGTGAGCCCATCAGCAGCCACTTTATAATCACCAGATGCTACCCAAACTTCTCCCTTGTACTCCACCCTGATTTGAGCAGATCCTATAATATGCCCGGCAGGGTGGAAAGAAAACTTCACTCCATTGATGGTTTTCACCTCACCAAACTTCACAGTTTCCACATTAATATCCTGCCCTAATCGGTATTTGATTACCGGCATGGCTGCTTCTGTACACAGGTAATACTTATGCCCCCGACGGCTATGATCTGCATGCCCATGCGTAATTAGTGCCCTATCAACAGGCCTCCACGGATCTATGTAAATATCTGCCTGCGGACAGTGAATTCCTATTTCAGTGAATTGTAATAACATTAGAAATAGAACAGGTGAGCTTCTGGAATGTTGGGAAATTAGGCTTTAAAAGAGTGTTAGTGGTGGCAATGGAGTCGTCAATGATTTAAACACTATAATCAGAGTCACTCTCAGCCTGCAAAAAGTCTATCCTTCGAGTGCCTCAGGATGACTTTTGGGGGTTTAGCATGCTAGTCAAATCTCTTGGCAACTATGCGTTATTGAGTAGAATTTACTGATGGATAGACTCAATATAATTGAGATCAATGTTAAAGAATAAAGACAAATAATTAAAATTGATTATATACTACTGGGATTCTTCATATTGGTCCATATTCTTAAAATATTTACCACTTTATCGTCGTAAGTATAAAATATGGTTGTGTGAGGTGAATGCTGATATTCTTTTGTTCCTGGCTTTCTTAGGGAATCCTTCGGCTGATGCGGTGCTCTACATATTTTCTCCAAACAGTCTTCAAGCCTGACAAAGAATTTTTTAATCTCCCTTTGAGTCCATTTCCTTTCTAAATAAGTAATTATTTCATCAAGTCCTTCACTGGCTTCTTCAGTCCAAACAATTTCTAAAGCCATTTCTCATATTTCTTCCTTACCTGATCATGCGAAATAACCTTACCTTCCTGCACTTGATTTAAAGACCTATCCAACGATGCCGACAGAGCGGATTCCTGCTCTAGAAAAATCTCAATCTTTCTCAACTCATTTTCATCACACTTCATCAACCTCTCTATCAAATGATATTTTCTAGCTTCTATATTCATAACTGCAAAATAACGAATATTTATCATTTTTCCCTGCCAATTTAAATGATTGGTATACACATAACTGCCTAAAATATTCGTTCTAATTGCTCACTAATATGAAGCATCTACTTGGCCATAATACATCATTTCTGGCTGGCAATGGTATTTATTTTATTTAACTCTTCATTTTATGTAATCATAAATGATCGGCTAGAACATAGTTCACCCTCAAACCATCAATAACATACAACTGCAATCCAACAAACCAAAACTACCCATAGAGCCACACTGAGCCGTGTCGAAGAGTAGAGTGTAAAAGCTGAAATGGTGACGTAATAAGTAAGTATGCAGTCTAAGCCTGCAGAAAGTCTATCCTTCGAGTGCCTCAGGATGACTTTGTGGGGTGTACCGTACTAGACAAGTCTCTTGGCAAATATGTGTATTTGATTGGAATCTTTGGCGTCATAGCCTATATATAATTACGATCGAGGTGTATTAAATTCTCTCAATCATACTTCCGCATCAAACCAAAGTCAAAGGGAGTCCATAGGCAGGCTTTGAGGCCGCTATTTTTAAAGGCTGTATTTACCCAACTATTGCAGGTATTAAAGCAGGTATAATTTCCATTTGCTTCATAAAAATCATCAATAGGACTATATCCTTTATTGAGTAATAGTTGCTTATTTTCGGCTTTATCTCTCTTGAATGCTGCCAGCAGATACTTATTCAGATTTTGTAATTCGCTATCAGTTACTTTTACCTCTACCCAATCTGACTGCCTTTGTTTATAACGGGTAACATGTACCAGGGTGCTACTTTTCATAAACAGTGCTTCAAAAGCATTGCTAAAAGTTAAATCTCCCCATGATGGCGTGTTGATGTAAAAATTTTTATCTCCCCAGCCAAACGACAGATAGTTTTCATTTTCATAATACCTGAGATCTTTTAGTACCTGGCTATCAACATCATTTTTAGGCAAAATAATATCTAGATGTACTCCATTAGTATTTAGGTAAACAGCTTTCCCTTTTTCAGCTGCTTCGTGGTCGCCATTAACGGTTATAAAAGTTAGCAACAAGGCAATAAGAAGGTAAGCCACCGGAAGTAGCAGTAAGAATAAAAGCCATTTAAAAACTTGCTTTAATAAACTCATATCAACTATTAAGCAGATTTCAATTTAAATCATCCACCTTCTCCCCCTCCATCATTTAGTAAAATACTTAGGCACCAGCTTCATTAATTTCTGTATGGTTTCCTCCACTGGCAAGTCACTTCTACCTCCAGAAGCATTGGCATGGCCTCCTCCATCAAAATGCTCTGCTGCTAGTACATTTACATAATCTTCGCCTTTTGATCTAAATGAAATTTTCATCATGCCATCTCGCTCGGTAAAAACTATTGCCACTCTCATCCCTCTAATGGATAAAACCTGATTAGCAAGGCCATCGGTATCTCCTTTTTGATAGCCGAACCTGTTTAACTCTTCTTTAGCGAGACCTATAATACCCACTTTAAAATCATCCATAACCAGCAGCTTCTCGCTCATGGCATAGCCTTGTAATCGCATCCTGCTTAAGGTATTATTATCATTCAGTAATTCATGAATTAAATGGTGTTGCACTCCTACCTTCAGTAACTTGGCCAATATCTCATGGGTACGAGGTGTCACTGATGAAAACCTGAAACCTCCAGTGTCTGTCATGATACCAAGGTATAGAGGAATACCAATTTGTTCATTGAGCAGATCCTCATTTCCAGATTCAATGATCAGTTCAGCAATCAACTCGGCCGTAGAAGAAGCCTTTGTTTCAGAAACCATTATATCAGCAAATTCAGCAGGGTTAAGATGATGATCTATCATGATTTTTTCAGCCTCTGACTGCTCCAACAATACCTGCATTTCAGGCCCCACTCTATCAGTAGCATTATAATCCAGACTAAAGATTAAATCGGCCTTTTGAAACAAATCAGTAATATTTTCAGATTCTTCTGTCATAAAAAGTATGGAAGAAGTATCTAGCCAATATAAAAACTCAGGAGCCGGATCAGGGTGACATACCGAGGCATTTTTCCCCAGCTTTTCTATGAAATTTAATAGCCCTAATGAAGCTCCTATTGAATCTCCGTCTGGAGACTTATGTGCTGTAATAATAATATTAGAAGCCGACTTTATTTTTTCTTCAATCTCTTTATATATACTCATAAGATATATGCTATGCTTTCATTTAAGGCATCGAAGTTACCCATTTTAAAATGGAATATACGAATGAAAAAAATTCCTCTCATCAATTTATATCGCTTTTGATATAAAAGAAGATATTAATTTATGTTAAAACCTGAAGTATGCTCAATCTAAACAAATAGCTTTGCACCTTATTGAAATCATAAGACGTACCTTTTTTTTATTAAGGACAGATATAATTTCAAATCAACATCATAAAACAAAAAATTATTGACAATGAAAAAATTAGCAATAATATGCATGGGCATATTTTTAATAGCTACTAGCTGTAACCAACCAAAAAACGGAGAAGAAAGCAATGCCTCTGAAACTACAGAAACTAGCAGTGTAGAGGGAGAATTTACTATAGTAAAATCATCAGCAGAAGTAAACTTTACTGCTTATAAAACCACCGACAAAGTACCTGTAGGAGGAGCATTCAAAACTATAAACTTTACTAAAACCAATAGCGGAGCTACTCCTTTAGAGGCACTGAATGGCACAGAGTTTAGCATACCTGTGAAAAGCCTTAATACCAATGATGCTACAGGAACCAGAGATCCTAAAATTGTTTCTTTCTTTTTTGGAGTAATGACCGACACAGAAAACATTACTGGTACTTTTAAACTTGGTGAAGACAAAGAAAGTGCATCTGTAGACATTACTTTAAATGGTAAAACGGCTAACATCCCCTTAACTTATGAAGTAACTTCAGATACCTATTACACTTTCAAGGGAGTAATGAACTTGGAAGATTGGGATGCACTTGATGCTGTAGCTTCTATCAACAAGGCTTGTGAAGCACTTCATACAGGAGCTGATGGCGTAAGCAAAACATGGAGCGAAGTGGGACTACAGGCTGAAATTTCTTTCAAAAAGAATTAAGAGAAATAGTAGAAAACAAAAAAGCCCGGCAGTAAAATTCCGGGCTTTTTCTAATTAGAACCGCAGCTACACAACTTCACACAACCAACTTCACTACTGAGGCTCCGATACTTCATCTCGAACTTATTGTTTTATAAACTGAACACTCATAACCAGTTTCACATTATCTGAAACGACTATATTACCAGCTTCGGTAACAGCACTCCAAGATAATTTATAGTCTTTTCGATTAATCGCTCCTGTTACTTCAAAACCAGCTTTAGTTTGGCCATAAGGGTCTACAGCCACCCCATTAAAATCTACATCTAACACTATTTCTTTAGTCACATCTCTTATAGTAAGATCTCCTAATAACTTTGCGCCATCAAAAGATTTTGATTTGAATGTGACCTTTGGAAAGTCAGCAGAATTAAAGAAATCATCAGATTTAAGATGTCCGTCTCGGTCTGGGTTGTTGGTATTAATAGAGTCGACGTCTATAGTAAACTCTACCTCGGCATTGGTAAATTGATCATTTTCCGTCTCTACGTCTCCTTCAAACTTCTCAAAGTAGCCAGTTAAAGTAGATATCATCATATGTTTTACTTTAAAACTAACTTCTGAGTGTGTAGGGTCTAATACCCATTTTGTTTTTACTTGAGCTTCCATTTTTACAGGTTTTATATTATAACTTCAATTTCAATGTTTAAACATTAATATTAACGAGCCTAATTCGTTTTGGTTTCAATGTCTAAACATTATTTTGAAAATATTTCACTCATCGGAAGTATTGAGCAAGAATTTTAATAGACCGTCACTTAATGATAAACCCTTTCAATGATTTGATACACGTACTTTTCCATAGCCCTTCCCACAAAAAAAGCCGAGCTCTTTGCCCGGCTTTTTACAGTGATGCCTAATAAATAATTTATTTAATAATGATCTTAATTCTCAATAATTAGTTGGGATAAATGGTTTCTAATGCTATTCTATCATAGTTAGAAAAGTTTCCACTCTCATTAGCGCTAAAACATGACAACATTATAGAGTTAGCATCAACACTAGGCTGAGAAGGAGTACCAGGGATGTGAACAGCACCAACACCAGCAGTACCTTCATTACCACCTGATCCACAGCTTATAGCTCTATTGAACCAATCTGAGTGACGCATCCCCATACAATGTCCTAATTCATGAGTCATAACGTGCTCAACTACGTTCACTCCATACTGTGCAGTGCCAGGATAAACGTTAACATACTGATATGGATTACCTCCTGAAGGAAAGCCAGCTACTCCACCAGCTCCACTGCCATAACTTTGTACAGCTATGTCCCAATTAGAAGTACTAGTGGTTCTTTGCATAGTAAATCCACAATTTAATGCATTAAAATTGGCAATAGCTCTATTAAGCCCCTGACTCATAGTGCTATTGAGTTGATATCCTAATACTCTAATAGTTCGAGGAGTACTTACCAAATTATAAGTTCTATATTGCTCTCCTTTGGGTCCTTCAACTATTACAGGATCAGACATTTCTTCCAATGCTTCAGGAGTGATGATCATATCACCTTCTACCAGGTAATCACCATTCACTAATTGAATACCTTCAGTATTAAAATGTAAATCCTTAAGTCTTTGGATAACTGCAGCGGAAATTTCTTCACTGCCATCTTGCTGGGGCTCCACTTCTTTTCGATCTTCTTCACAAGAAGTGAACATAAAAGAAGTACTTAGAAGGCATACCGATAGTATACCAGCTTTTACACTGTTAAATCTCATAAAATTTCGGTTTAGGTTTAATCGCAGCATCACTGCCGTCGCAAGGTAGGCACAGAATGAGGCCAAAAAAAATTACTTTTTAGTCTTGACCTCATTTATGTACCATATTACAAGATTTTAAAAATTCGAAAAACTTTTATTTCCTAATATTACAACTTCACCTAAACTCTAAATATCTCTTTCAGTATGCCACTAAATGTATACAAAAAAATACTCTACACTTTTGTCATTATTTTCACACCATTTACCTCGTACAGCCAGCAGCCTGACTCTAACCAATGGGATGTATTTGTCAATAAATACGCACTTCATCACCCTAATTCAAATAATAAAAAAATAGAGCAGTCTCCTATCAAAGGCTTTTTTCTAGCAGAATATAATGAGACTGAAAAAGAACGGCTTATTAACAATGATCAGTTAGAACTGATAAGGCCTCTGGACAATCATACTGCTATATTTTATTCTGAAAACATTGAAGCCTGCCACAATCTTAAGAGATATGTGGCAGTAAATAATAAATGGAAGTACCCTTATGATTTCACAACCATCAACAACCCTATTTCAAAGTATATTTCAGTAAAGGTTAGAGATTTTGACCTATGTAAGAATTTATGGAATAATGACAAAAAAATTAATATAATAGCAGCCTACCCGGAAACCAGTACCTTCATTCTATTATCTCGCCAAAACGAAACAGAAGAATATTTTACAAAAAACGACCAAATAATCTTCATATCACCAACAAACCTAAATCCAAAAGAAGAAAGTTCCGTATTTGATCTTAACCTCAGTGTAAACAAAATAAATTATCTACACCACCTATATCCATCTCTTAATGGTGAAAAAATTTCCATTTCTATTAAAGAACAAGCTATTGATCATGAAGACCTTGATTTAAAAGGCCGATTAATGAACAACATTGAAGCCTCCAGCAGCACTCATGCTACGGAAATGGCGACTATTGCTGCAGGAGCCGGAAATACCTCTCCTTATAATAAGGGTGTAGCTTGGGGTAGCCACATATTTTCGTCCAGCTACCTTAATATTTTTCCTGATGACTCTTCCTTCTTTTCTGATAACCACATCTACCTCCAAAACCATTCTTACGGCACTACTTTAGAAAACTTCTATGGCCCACAAGCAGAGGCTTATGACCAGTTTTGTCAAGAACACCCTGATATATTGCATGTATTTTCAGTAGGCAACAGCGGATCACTTAATGACTCCATATATACCTACAGAGGTACCACTGGCTACGCCAACCTCACTGGCAATTTCAAAATGGCCAAAAACATCATCACCGTAGGCTCCATTGATACCCTTCTTCACCACGACCCTTATGTGTCTAAAGGGCCAGCCTACGACGGACGCATCAAACCAGAGATTTCAGCTTATAGCTCCAGCGGCTCATCCTCTGCCGCTGCATTAGTATCTGGCCTGCTAGCCACCTTGCAACAGTACTACTTTGAAAATCTCGCAGACACTCCGCCAGCCTCACTACTAAAGGGCATTCTTCTAAACAGTGCCGATGATGCCGGACCGGAAGGAATAGATTTCCTCACAGGCTTTGGCAGTGCCAACGCCAAACGAGGCATTGAAACACTCAAAAAGCAGCAATTTATTTCAGGCACGATATCTACTAACGAAGAAAAAAATTACAATTTGGAAATACCTGAAAAAGTCAAAAACCTAAAAATCATGCTCATCTGGAATGATCCTCCGGCAAAGGTTAATGCTAACACTGCTCTGGTCAATGACTTAGATCTTTCTCTGCATCAAGGAGGCTCTCAATGGCTACCATGGGTTCTCAATAGCTACCCTCACAATGACTCTCTAATACAATTACCTAAAAGAAAAGAGGACCACCTGAACAACGTAGAACAGATTACTCTAGAGAATCCAATCGCAGGCAACTATGAAATAAAAGTTCACAGTAATTTTCTACTCAAAAGCCAAGATTTTCACATTATCTATCAATGGGATGAAGAAAATCAGTTTACATGGACTTCCCCTACCGGCAGTGACAACATGCCGGCTCAAGGAGCTGTGAACAATTATTTCAGATGGGAGACTACTTTTACAAATAAAGATGCGTCTTTAGAAGTTACCTATAACCACGGAAAGTCTTGGCAGATTATTAGCAAAGAAATAGATCTAGCAAAGGGCCTCTATCAATGGCAGCCTCCACAGAACTTAACGATAGCACAAGCTCGTATGAATATCAATGGCAGCTATTTTTACACAGACCATTTCACTATATCTCGCCCCATGACAACTAATATTGGGTTTAACTGTGCAGATTCGGTCATGCTAATTTGGAGAAATCTTCCAGAAGCTTCTGGCTATACCATTTTCTCAACCAAAGGCCATTATATCTCCCCTATTACTACCACCAGTGACACTTCTATTATCCTTAATCAAAACCAGATTACAGACTACTTGCTTAGTGTCGCTCCTATGCTTAATGACACCCTGAAAGGAATCAGGCGCACCACGTTTGATTATCGTATCCAAGGAGTAGACTGCTACATAGCCAATTTCCTTGCCTACGAAGATCAGGAAAATAAAAATGTCTATCTATCATTAAACCTAGGCACTACCTATGAGGTCAGTAAAGTAATATTCCAACGGAAAGATGGAGATAGGTTTGTAGATATTGCACAAATAACACCTTCCTCCAACAATATAACCTACACAGACATCCATCCTCAGCAAGGGTTAAATCATTATCAAGCCAAATTAATACTCAACTCAGGGCATGAGATCTTCAGCCCTGAAGCAGCAGTTTATTTTCTTACAGAAAGAGAAGTCCTACTATTCCCTAATCCCGCTAAAAGTAATAGCAACATCAGCATATTCACCAAAAACTTTACCGATGAAACAGTGACCTTCGATCTATATAGCCCCCAAGGCCAGCATATATTAAGCAAACCTCTACTATCTGAAAGAAATGCCATTACCCTAGAGGGCTTACCCCAAGGCATTTATATTTATACGGTAAGCGGCCGCGATATAAACTATAGGGCGAGGTTGGTCATTTACTAGCCTCCTCTTTTGCCTTATTTAAAGCTCCAAATGTTTTCGTAGTCAATAAAATTATATTCACGCATAAGTAAATGACCATCAAATGAAGAGCATTGGTATTATCAATAAAACGAAGGAAATATTGGATAATGAGGAACAAAGGAAGAAAGAAATCCGGGCTTCTCTCTATACCATCTACTAACTGAGTGGATAACAGCCTTCCCACATAGAGACCTCCGTATGTTAGTATAATAAAAAGTGCAGCTATACTATTGTTAAGTAAAGTATTGGTCACCGCTACAATCACTAGCAAACCTATAAAAAGCCACATACCATAAGTAATCTGAGGTATACGCCGAATGTTCATGAGTATCCCCACCAAATTACCCCCGATCAATAAAACACTAATTATTTCTATAACAGAATAAGCTAAGCCAGGAAAATTAATAAAGTTCTCTATGGAGGGCACCAAAGACAGCAAAAGTATTACTACTGCCACTACCTTTATTTCCATAAATGCTACCTTACTATACACCAGCATATTAGTCTTATAATGCTCATAATACTTCACCATATTTCTAAGCACAATGGCTACCATCAATATTATCAAAATGACGGGCTCATGTATGGTATAAAGGTTATAAAATATCAAAAGCAGAGCCCCTTGATTAAAAAGCTCAAAGAAATGATCTATAAACTCTCCCATCGGAGATGATTTTTCTAATATACGTGCTAGCACGCCATCTACTTTATCACATAAAGCCTGAAATGTGACCAAAACAGCAATGGCTATTAAATTATAATGAGAATCAAATATTTTAAAAAAAGATAGCCATAGAGCCAGATATATCGCTAAATGTCCTGCTACAGAAATGATATTAGGGTTGACCTTTTCGCCTATGAGTCTGGTTATTGGTTTTGCTATAAGCTTTTCAATAATAGGAGTAAGATAGGAATTCCCTCTGGTTCTATATTCATACACGTTCATAGCTACAAATAAAGTAAAAACCTGTCAACATTAACCACAAGTACCTTCCCAATACGTAGCCACTAAATATTAAATTAATATTATCTTTGCCTTCGCTTAACAAGAAGAGGTATTAGAATGAAAGAAAGGGCTTTACTTTTTTTAAGATATGGCATATTCTGGTTATTATTTTTCATTGCAGCCAGAATTATATTCATGGCATATTATTTTGATCAGACTAGCGCATTAGGCATCTCGGAAATTATTCTGGCCATGCTCAATGGGTTAAGACTAGACCTATCAGCAACAGGATATTTTTTGCTTATCCCCGGCCTTTTACTCACCGCATCGCCCTTTCTGCAGAATAAAATCATAAGAGTCGGTTTTCACACCTACACCTCTATACTTCTGCTATTATGTAGCTTCATCCTCACTCTTGATCTTGAAATGTATAAACACTGGGGCTTCAGGCTAGATGCCACTCCTCTGTTATATATAGGTCAGGACACCACCATAGCTATAGACGGCCTGGCTATAACTGTTCTTATTCTTATGTGGCTGCTAATATTTGGAGCATTTATATATCTCTACACCAAACTTATTTACCCTAAACTGGCAGGTCTAAAACCTAGCAATTGGAAAACGGCTTTGATTCAACTCTTTCTCACTGCCTTTTTAATACTTCCCATCAGAGGTTCATTAGGCGTAGCCCCTATTAATGTAGGTACAGTATATTTTGATAACGAACATATTTTTGCCAACCATACGGCTATTAATGTAGTCTGGAACACAGGCTATGCTGTGAGCAAATTTAACCGCCTACACTACCCAGAAAACTATCTGGATAAAGAAACTACTGATAAATATTTTAAGGAACTATACGCTGCTTCTGGGGAGACTATTCCCCTATTAAACACCTCGCAGCCCAACGTCATCATCATTATTTTAGAAAGCTTCACATACAGGTTAATAGAACCTTTAGGTGGTGTACCTGGCGTAGCTCCTGAACTTAGTGCCCTGAGTAAAGAAGGCGTTCTTTTTGATCATATGTATGCTTCTGGCGATCGTACTGATAAAGGTATAGTATCTGTACTTAGTGGCTATCCTGCTCAGCCCAAAGGGTCAATTATTAAATATCCGAAAAAGACACAAAGTCTGCCCTATCTGAGTAAAAAGTTTAACCAAATGGGATACTCCAGCAGCTTCACCTATGGTGGTAATATCAACTTTGCCAATTTCAGGTCATACCTGAGTAATGCTGGTTTTGAAAATACTACTCATAGCGGAAGCTTCCCTGATTCACTGAACAGCAGTAAATGGGGCGTGCACGATGGCTATGTTTTTGATAAATTCTTGCAAGAGACCAATGCTGCCCAAAAGCCTTTTTTCAAGGTAATGCTCACACTAAGTAGTCATGAACCTTTTGATGTACCCATGGAAACAGCCATAGAAGGTGAAGATGACATTTCGAAATTTTTAAACTCCGCTCATTATACTGACAAATGTATTGGTAAATTCATTGAAGAGGCTAAAAAAACGGATTGGTGGAATAATACCCTTATCGTTTTCACAGCTGATCATGGCCATCCTATGCCTGATAATCAGGGGCTAGCTAACCCTCGCCGATTCAAAATACCAATGATATGGTTAGGTGGAGCACTCAACGTGAAAGATACCGTAATCAGCGAAATTGGCAGCCAGACAGACATTGCCAACACCATACTTGCCCAGGTTGATAAGCAAGACCCTGAATTTACTTTTAGTCAGAATATTCTGGATAAAAACCATCATGACTTTGCTGTATTTGTCTTTAACAACGGTTATGGTTATGTAGATGAAAAGCAGGAACTAATTTATGACAACACAGGCAAAAGATACCTAACAAAAGAAGGTGCTGAAACAGAGGAACTGCTATGGCCTAGTATGGCCTTCATGCAGCATTTATATAGTGATTACAATAAACGCTAATGAAAACTCAAAAGGCCCTTTTTATCATTAACCCAAAATCTGGAACTACCCAAAAGAAAGGGGTTCCTGCCCTGCTAGACTACTGCCTTGACAGCTCAAAGATCTCGTATGAAATTTTTTACACTCAATATGCCGGCCACGGAAGAGAGATCGCTGAAAAAGAAAAGAACAACTACCACATGATAGTAGCTGTAGGTGGTGATGGCACCATAAACGAAATAGCAGGCCCTCTTATAAATAGTGAAACTACATTAGGCATAATACCACTGGGCTCTGGCAACGGACTTGCGAGGCATTTAAAAATTCCTTTGAATACTAAAAAGGCCATTAGCTTGTTGAACGATCAACATTCAAAAAAAATAGACACCATTAACTTCAATAATGACATTTTCGTGAATGTAGCTGGTGTTGGTTTTGATGCTCATATTGCCAGCCTCTTCGCCGAAAGCAAAAAAAGAGGGTTCCTTTCTTATGGTATGCTGGCTCTGCAAGAGATCATTAAATTTAAATCTACCGGCTATCGCCTAATTATTGATGGAGAGGAAAAAATAGAAAAAGCACCTTTCCTTATCTCCATAGCCAACTCTTCTCAGTACGGAAACAATGCTCATATTGCTCCTGGAGCAGAAATATCCGACGGATTAATGGACATATGCATTATGCAAAAAATTCCTTTCTGGTATTACCCTTCACTTATCTTCCACCTATTCAACGGAACACTTACCAGGTCAAGATATTATAAAACATGGCAAGGAAAAGAAGCTCTTATTCACCTGCTGGAAGATGCAGAAAAGAAAAGTATACATCTGGATGGAGACCCTTACCCTTTAAAAGAGGATATCAAATTATCTGTAAATCCGCTATCTTTAAAAGTAGCCTGCAAAATATAAAATCATCTCATTATCTTTATTTCATGAATAAATTATTAGCAATACTACTCTTTTGCTGTATTCATAGTATGAGTACGGCACAATTACTAGACGAAAACAACCTTATTGCTTCTGGCGCAGAACTCGCCTTACTAAGTAGCTCCTATTCATTTACAGAAGGACCCGCTGCTGATAAGGAAGGTAATGTGTACTTCACTGACCAACCCAACAATGAGATCATCAAGTGGAACGCAAAGACCAATGAGCTTTCTACGTTTCTATCGGAGTCGGGCCGTTCTAATGGTATGTACTTCAACTCGGAAGGCAAGCTCATATCTTGCGCAGATATGAATAATGAACTCTGGTCTATAGATAAGGATGGAAATCATATAGTGATCATCGAGCAGTACAACAACCAACTCCTCAATGGCCCTAATGATCTTTGGATAGCACCAAATGGCAACATCTATTTTACCGACCCTCTATACAAAAGAGAGTACTGGACTCGGGACCCTGAAATGCAGCAAGATGGGAAATATGTCTATCTGCTTACTAAAAATGGTACTTTAAGCAGAGTAACCTCCACCTACGAGCAACCTAATGGTATAGTAGGTACTCCTGATGGAAAAATACTATACGTAGCTGACATCGGAGCTGATAAAATATTCAGATATAACATCGATAAAAAAGGGGAACTTACCAAGAAAAGTCTATTCACCAATATGGGCTCTGACGGCATGACCTTAGACAACGAAGGAAACCTCTATGTAACAGGAAAAGGCGTTACTGTTTTCAACAAAAATGGCAAGAAAATAGCATACATCCCAGTGCCTGAAGAATGGACGGCAAATATCTGCTTCGGAGGCACGGATAACAGCACACTCTTTATTACAGCCAGCAAAAGCGTTTATACATTAAAAATGAAAGTAAAAGGAGCGCAATAATGCCCTCCTTTATTTTTTTTTTAATCCTGAGCAGCAAAAACTTTTTTAAGAATCTCACTAGTACGGGCTACCGGATCTTCTCTTATCTTTTTCTCCTCATCAGCCACCAAAGTAAATAGACCTTCAATAGCCTTATCAGTAGCATAGTCATCCAAATCAGGATTCACATCTTCTACAAGAGGAATCTTATTGTAAGAAGTAATTATGCTGCTATAATATTTAGTAGCATTTACTTTATCTAATGAATTTTTTATTACTGGCTTAAACTTCTCCTTTAGTTGGCTGGAGGTCACTCTCTTCAAATATTGTGTTGCAGCATCATCTTCACCCTTTAAAATACTCCAGGCATCTTGGATAGTCATAGATTTTATGGCAGAAATAAATATTGGTTTAGCCTCTTTAGCAGCATCTTCAGCTCCCCGGTTAAGCTGCATCACAAACTTATCTACCTCACCGCCAAGGCCTATTTGTCGTAGTTTAGTCTCCACTTTTTGGACATCAGGCGGAAAAGGAATTTTTATCTCTGGATTTTTAAAATAACCATCCACCCTAGACGCCTCAGCAGAACCATTACTAATCCCTTTTATAAGAGCCTCTTTCAGCCCTGTCACCACCTGCTCGGTAGTTAAGCCTCCCCCACTTCCCAGAGCATCATTAATTCCGCCCATCGTTTTATTAATTTGTGCCGTAGTACAAGCCGTAATAAGGGCCAGAGCAAACAAACACATTAAAAAATAAATCTTCTTCATCATATTCTTTGTTTAAATAACAATTTACATAAAACGAATTTGATTGAGCACTCAATCCATCACTTTTTAGTTCGTATTGTGCATAAGAGGCATAAACTTTTGGTATCTGTGGTTTGATTACCACCGATTATAATCTATAATAGTTAGCTTTGCAGGATTAAAACTACGTGATTATCCCTAAAGCTAGTAACATATAAAATGCATAAAACCAAAGCAGAAATACTAACCATAGGTGATGAAATTCTCTATGGCCAAATCACTGACACCAATTCACAATGGATGAGCGCCGAACTGGACAAGGTAGGTATTAAAACAGTAAGAAAAACTACTGTTAGCGATTCCAGAGAAGACATTCTTAAAAGCTTTGAAGAAGCCGAATCCCGGGCTAACATCATTCTGATCACCGGTGGCCTGGGCCCCACCAATGATGATCTTACCAAACCCTGCCTGGCGGAATACTTTGGCTGCGACATAGAGATGAATGAAAAAGCCCTTCAAGAACTAACCTCCTTCTTTCAGGAAAAAGGTCGGGAACTCACAGAAATCAATCGCCAGCAAGCCGCCCTGCCCACTTGCTGTGAGATGGTAAGCAATATTTTAGGTACCGCTGCGGGTATGTGGTTTGAAAGAAATGGTAAAGTGTTCGTTTCTATGCCTGGCGTTCCTCATGAGATGAAGCGCATGATGACAGACACTATCATCCCCAAACTTCAGCAAGTATTTAATACAGATATTATTTATCACAAAATAATAAAAACCATAGGCATCGGTGAATCATGGTTAGCCGAAATGATCAAAGATTGGGAAGACAACCTACCTGAACATATTAAGCTGGCATATCTGCCCAGTATGGGACAGGTAAGACTTAGGCTTACGGCTGTAGGTAATGACCGAAGCCTGTTAGAAAGTGAAGTCAATGATCAGGTAACAGCACTTCATAATTATGTATCTAAATACATTTATGGTTATGATGATGACAGCATAGAAGCCGTAATAGGTCAGATATTAACAACTCAGAACAAAACCTTAGCGATAGCAGAAAGTTGCACTGGCGGATACATTTCTCACCTTGTAACCAGAATACCTGGCAGCTCTTCATATTTTAGAGGATCATTAATTCCTTACCATAATGATTTAAAAATTGGTATTTTAGGGGTGGAAAAAGAAACGCTAGAAGCTGATGGTGCTGTAAGTGAAGCTACTGTTATGGAAATGGCTAATAACGTTAGGCGCCAATTAGGAGCTGACATTGGTGTAGCCTCCAGTGGAATTGCGGGGCCTAATGGTGGCACCGCGGAGAAGCCGGTAGGCACCGTATGGATAGCTTTTGCTGATGGCGAACAAACAATAACCAAGAAATTACAGTTATGGAAAGACAGAGAGGTCAATATTAAAGCTACTGCCATAGCAGTATTGAACCTCATAAGAATCAGCCTTTTGGAAAAACAAGAATAGGCAACACATAACAATAGCACAATTTAACGAATCATTAAACATTAATAGATGGCACTAGTAGAATTAATCATGCCCAAAATGGGTGAAAGTATAATGGAGGCCACAGTGCTTTCATGGCTTAAAAAAGAAGGTGATACTATTGAACAAGATGAATCTGTACTAGAAGTAGCTACCGATAAAGTAGATACGGAAGTACCTTCCACTCACGCTGGAATAATAAAAGAAATACTGGCTAAAGAAGGAGAGGTAGTAGAAGTAGGTAAGCCCATCGCCATTATCACTACTGACGGTGATGACAATGATTCTGATCAAGAGAAAAACATTGAATCCGTAACCACTACCAAAAAGGAAGAACCTGCAGAACCAGTAACCGCAGAGGCCGGAAATGATATTACTTCTAAAGATAAAAATGGCCGCTTCTATTCTCCCTTAGTGAAAAATATAGCCAAAGAAGAAGGCATAGCTATGACGGAGCTAGAAACCATCTCAGGCTCGGGTAAAGAAGGCAGAGTAACCAAATCAGACATACTGCAGTATGTGAAAAATAGAGGCACACAGTCTGTTTCACCATCCACCAATGGCACACCTACTAAAGTGGCTACTCCTGAACCAAAAAGAGCTTCGGTATCTATAAGCGCTAATGATGAGATCATAGAAATGGATCGTATGCGCAAAATGATAGCTGAGCGTATGGTGGATTCTAAGCGTATTTCACCTCACGTTACTTCATTTGTAGAAGCCGATGTAAGTAATGTGGTGGCTTGGAGAAATAAGTACAAAAAAGATTTCAAAGAGATAGAAGGCGATACTTTAACTTTTACTCCTCTGTTTATCGAAGCTGTGGTAAAAGCTATCAAAGATTACCCAATGATAAATATACAGGTAGATGGCGACAGAATAATAAAGAAAAAGGACATCAACATAGGTATGGCCGTAGCCTTGCCTTCTGGCAACCTTATAGTGCCTGTTATTAAAAATGCAGACCAGCTTAATCTCACCGGCTTAGCCAAAAAAGTGAATGATCTGGCAAGAAGAGCACGAGCGAATAAGCTTTCGGCTGATGAACTTTCTGGCGGTACTTTCACCATATCCAATGTAGGATCATTTGGTAATGTTATGGGTACGCCTATCATAGTGCAGCCACAGGTAGGTATCATGGCATTAGGAGCTATAGTTAAAAAGCCAGCGGTAGTAGAAACACCAAATGGCGATGCCATAGCTATCAGACATAAAATGTTCCTTTCTCACAGCTATGATCACCGAGTAGTAGATGGATCACTGGGAGGTATGGTAGTAAGACGCGTGGCTGACTATTTAGAGAAATTTGATTTGAACAGAGGCATGAATTCATGATAATGCATGCCTCTACCAAAAAACAATAAACAATACTTTAATATACCGGGATTATAATTTAAATTTGAACTCGTTATTTGAATTTGAAGAAACCCCAAAAGTTTAGAACAATGGATATTAAATATATAGGAGACGGAGCTGATTTATTTATCACAATAGTGGCGTGCCTGGCTGGTTTTGGAGCAGCATTAGGTTTATTAGACTCTCTTAAAACCAAGAAAAAAAATAATTCTGAAGAAGTTTAATTCAGAATCATTAAAACACAAAAAAGGCATAGATTATCATCTATGCCTTTTTTTATGCTCGTTTCTTAAAACTATTAGTTAATAGAAACCAGTTCTATATCAAATACAAGATCTTTTCCTGCTAATGGATGATTAGCATCAATTTCTATTGTTTCTGTTTCTACTTTAGTTACTAAAACAGGAATAGACTGACCGTTAGGCTGTTGCATAGCTAATTGCTGCCCTACTTCAGGGTTAAGATCTGCAGGAAGCTGAGCTTTAGGCACTTCTACAACCATCTCTGTATTTCTCTGCCCGTAACCTTCATCTGCAGGAATATCTGCTGTTTTGTTATCTCCAACTTTCATTCCTGTAACCGCCTTATCAAAACCGGCAATCATCATTCCTGAGCCAATCTCAAACTCAAGAGGTTCTCTATCTTTAGAAGAATCGAATACAGACCCGTCTTTTAGTTTTCCAGTATAATGTACTTTTACTCTGTCGCCTTTTTTTGCTTCAGACATGATTTGTAATTTTATTTTTCTGATTTTAATCCTCGACTTTCGAGGAAACACAAAGTTAAGTAATTGCACCTCCAATAAAAAATACAAATAGTAGTCTACTTTATACGTGAAATATTTTATTTAACATTGAACATTTCCACTTATGAATCTACTTTACGCACTTGACATCATCGGTACTTTTGTTTTTGCAATAAGCGGCATTCGCTTAGCTGCAAAAAAAGATATGGACATTTTTGGAGCCACGGTAATAGGCTTTGTTACCGCGGTAGGTGGTGGTACCACACGAGATGTACTGCTCGGCAGCTACCCTATTACCTGGGTTCATGATCTTAATTATGCCATAGTAATACTTCTGGCTCTGCCTTTTACCTTCATATTTAGAAAATACATTGTAAATATGCACAGAACCTTCTTTGTTTTTGATACCGTAGGAATAGCACTTTTCACCATAAGCGGCATGCAAAAAACCCTTAATCTGGGGATTAATGAAGGCTTAGCTATTACTATGGGTATGGTGTCAGCTGTAGTAGGTGGGGTAATTAGGGATATGCTTTGCAACGAAATCCCGCTTATTTTCAGAAAAGAAATATATGCTACGGCGTGCCTTATAGGCGCATTAGTATTTTTCTTACTGGATAAGTATCAGATTTTCTCTCAGAATATAAATTATATAGCCACCGTACTTGCCATTATAGTGATAAGAATAGTGGCCATTAAATACAATTTATCTCTACCTAAAATGAAAGCTTAATTGGCAGCACCATATTGCCGTTGCCATTCAGTCCACTTTGTGTTTTTATAATGATCTCCACCAATAAACTTGATAATCTGATCAAACATATCAGGTTTTTGATACCCAGGAACGGGTTGAATCATGTTGAATTCCTCATCTAAAAATACCACAGTAGGGTAGCTTAATTTATTTTGAAGTAATGCAGCAGCCAGCTCATGATACCCATTCCTTCCAGAAGGCACGAATTTATAGGTAGTTCCTTTAAATACTATATCTTCTGTCTGTTCGGCATTAAGCTTTACAGGATAGAAATTTTCATTTAAATACTGGGCTATTTCTGGCTGGTTAAAGGTGTTTTTATCCATTACCTTACACCATCCACACCAATCAGTATAAACATCTATAAATATTTTCTTTTTCTCTTCTTTTGATTTCGCCACAGCTTCTTCAAAGCTATACCACTTCACTGCACCTTCTTCTGCCTTAGATTTTGTTTCTACCTCTTCATGCATAAGAAAAGCAGAGCTTCCCATGAAAACAAATAGTAATAACGTAGCATAAACACTTAAAAAAATTCTTTTCATTTCTTCCTGTTTTATCAGTAAACGTGATTGTATTTAAAAAAATTTCATCTTTCCTCTGCCATTTGCTGCTTTATATAGCTAAGGACTGCCTTTTTATCTTTAGGATGAAACCACTTAGTTTCATCATCTTTTCTAAACCATGTCAGCTGCCTTTTGGCATATCTTCTGGAGTTTCTCTTTAGTAGCCTCACTGCTTCATCATAATCATAAGTGCCCTCCAAGTAATCAAATATCTCCTTATACCCTACCGTTTGCAGTGCATTTACATGTTTAAATTTATGAAATGATTCCGCTTCTTCAAACAGTCCTTCACTGATCATTTGATCCATTCTTAAGTCTATACGCTCGTATAACTCTTCTCTGGGTCGCTCAAGCCCAATCTTAATAATATGAAATGGCCTTTGCTTTTTATTATCTTTTCTTAACTCAGAATACTTAGTCCCGGTACCACGTATGATTTCTAATGCTCGTATCACCCGTTGCGGATTATTCACATCCACTTCTTCAAAGTACTCAGGGTCCTTCCCTTTTAGTTCTTCCACGAGCCCCTCAAGTCCAGTTTCAGCAAACTCTTTTTTTAGTTGTTCTCTCACCTCAGCTGCTACCTGAGGCATCTCAGCCATCCCATCAGTCAGTGCTTTTACGTATAACCCAGAACCTCCTGTAAGCACTACTACATCATATTTCTCATACAGCTCATCCAGCAACAGCAGCGCTTCTCTCTCAAAATCACCGGCATTCAATTCTTCATGGATAGAATGTGAATTCACGAAATGATGCCTAGCCTGCTCCAGTTCTTCCATAGTAGGTTTGGCCGTGCCTATTTCCAGCTCTTTAAACACCTGCCGTGAGTCTGCAGAAACTACCTCTGTATTAAAAAATTGGGCTATTTCTATACTAAAACTCGTCTTACCTACTGCTGTTGGGCCTACTATTACGATTAAGAATTTCACGTTCAGTTTTGTAACAAAAATACTGTTATTAACTTTACTATTCCAAAAGACTATTGTGTCAAACTCACATTAAGTTTTAATTAACTATATTCACAGCGTGAAGAGTAATGCCAAAAAAACGGAGAAGCTGGAACATAAGGTAGATGAACTGAAGCAACGCCTTTACGACGAGCAAAATAAAATTGCTTTTACTAATGCTATTCTGGAAGGTGGCTCATTAATTATTTGGGCTGTAAACACAGGGCTAGAGCTCATCTCTTTTAATCAAAATTACTTCAGGCACTTTCTTCAAAAAGACGCTGACAGCCTCATTGGATATGAAAGCCGCGGAAAAGTAAAATTTGAAGAAGCAGATACTTTCTGGAAAAAAAAATATGATGAGGCCCTAAAAGGAAAGTCCATTGACTTTGAAATTAGGATTGAAGCAGAGGGATGGGACTCCTGGAAAGAAGTATTCCTCACTCCTATCTATAATTCCATGGGAGAAATAATAGGTATATCAGGCCTTGCCCATGACATTACCGACAAGATGCAATCTAAAATAAACCTCATTGTAAGTGAGGAGAAATTTAGAAACATCTTCGAATCCTTCCAAGATTTATACTTCAGATTTGATTTCGACGGGAAGATCATTATGCTTAGCCCCTCTGTTACTGATATTATTGGATATCAGGAAGAAGAAATATTAGGCAAAGATATCATTCATTATTATAGAAGCAGCCGAAAAACAGCTTTTCTCATTCGTAAGCTCACAGAAGCAAAAAGCCTGAAAAACTTTGGTGCGGATCTATTTCATAAAGACGGTACTTTAATACACTGCATTTGTAATATTAGAATTATTAATGATGATCAAGGCTCTCCTCTCTATGTAGAAGGCGTAGCAAGAGATATCTCTGAGCTCACCAAAACTCACAATGAACTACAGCGCTCTAAAGAAATAGCGGAGAAATCATTAAAAATAAAAGAACGATTTCTGGCGAACATGAGTCATGAAATTCGCACTCCGCTCAACGGAATCATGGGTATGCTGCACTTATTAGATGAGTCTAACCTATCTGTAAAGCAGAAAGATCACCTAAAAGCTCTTAAAAGCTCCTCTGAGGTTCTTCTTAATATACTGAACGATCTACTGGATATTTCTAAAATAGAAGCAGGAAAAATGACGGTTAACCACTCAGTGATAGACAGCAAAGAACTCCTCAACAAGATTCAGTTATTATACAATCAACAGGCGGAAGAAAAGAAAGTGAAGCTCACTCACCATGTAGACGCCAGAGTACCAAAGCTTATTTCATCTGATGAAACCAAGCTCATTCAGATTTATTCTAACCTGGTATCTAATGCCATTAAATTTACCCCTGAAAATGGCACTGTGCATGTAGAACTCAATTTAAAGAAGCAAAAAAACGAAAATACGCTTACATTAAGCGGTAGCGTTACAGATACAGGAATTGGTATAGACGCTGAAGATCAGGAAAGAATATTTTCCAGTTTCACCCAGCTAGATAGCTCCAGCAGCAAATCCTATAAAGGCACGGGATTAGGACTACACATTTCCAAGAAAATAATTAAACTACTCAACGGAGATCTACAATTAAAATCAGAGCCGGGAAAAGGCAGCACTTTCTATTTCACTTTTCAGGCCAAACGGGTAACTGATTTCGTGCCTGGTGAACAAGGAAACACTACTTTATTACTAAACCACCACCCCAGGGTGCTACTGGTAGATGATAATAAAGTAAATCTTGATCTTGCTCAGGAAATACTCAAAAATGCCGGATGCAAAGTAATCACTGCCAACAGTGGCGCCAAAGCATTAAAATACTGTAAAAATAATGTCTTTGACATTATACTCATGGATATTCAGATGCCAGATATGGATGGCTACCAAACTACTACTAAGATTAAACAGGAATGTCCTGATACTCCTCCTATTATAGCAATGACTGCCTATTCTATAGACAGTGATAAAGAAAAATTCATGGAAGCAGGCATGAATGACTTCGTTGCCAAGCCTATAAAACCAGCTGTACTTATTAGAAAAGTAGAAGCCTGGACTAGTGGAAACACCCCAGAAGTAACCTATAACGAAAAATCAAAGTGTGAACATTTATCTGATATTGATATGGCTACTTTAGAAACTTTACGTAAATATGCGGGCACAGAGGTTTTAAACGAAACATTGTTAGAGTTTGATAAGGAGTGTAAACAACAACTAGAAGGTATACGTAGAACTTTCGAGGGGGAACAGTTTGAAGAAACATTAGTTCTATTGCATACCTTAAAAGGCAATGCATCTACCTTAGGTGTAGAAAAAATGGCATATCAAGCAGAATTAATGGAAGACAAGATAAAAACAAAAAATTATCATAATTTTGCAGCAGACCTGTCCACCTTAAAAGTTTTGTATAATTCATTTTTAAATGTAGTTGGGAATTTAGTTACTTAAATTGATATTAGATGGCAAAGAAAATCTTACTTGCGGATGACAGTCCAGTAATCCAAACCCTATCAAAGAAAATCTTTCAGGGACAGGGGTATGACTTTAAAGGGATAAAGTCCGGCACTAAAGTTTTAAGCGAAATAGAAGGCGGTAATTATGATGTTTTGATATTAGACATTATTTTACCCGGAGCTAACGGTATGGAATTAGCGAAAAAAATACGCGGTCTTAAAGACAGCAACAAAGCTAATATTCCTATCATAGCTATTTCCGGGAATTACAAAAACTATTCAAAAACTGACTTTGACGAGGCCGGCATTAACGAATACCTAATAAAACCTTTAGATTATGACGCATTAGTTAATGCGGTAAAAAAACATAGCTGATAAAAAATGACTATCAAATACTCTAATCACTTTTTAAATAAGCTTGAAGATCTGCTTGCTGAGACAGAGTATATATTAAGATATGAAAAAGGTAATTTCAAATCTGGCTGGTGCGTACTTAATGACAACAGAGTAATAGTGGTAAACAAATATTTTGCCCTTGATGGTAAGATCAATTGCCTGTTAGACATTATAAAAACCGTATCCATAAATAAGGATCAGCTCAGTGAGAAAAACCAAAAGCTATATGATGAACTGGCACAAACCTCCATTGAGTTGTGAAGGTAACTACATTAGGCACCGGCACATCTCAAGGGGTACCAGTTATAGCGTGTACCTGCGAAGTATGCAAATCTCTGGATTGGCATGACAAAAGAACACGCACTTCTATACACATAGAAATAAATGGCAAAAGCTTTATTATAGACACAGGACCTGATTTCAGACATCAGGTCTTAAGAGAAAGAATAACACAGCTGGATGCCGTTATCTTCACCCATGAGCACAAAGATCATACAGCAGGCTTGGATGATGTACGCGCCTTCAACTTCAAACAGCAGAAGGATATGCCTATCTATGCTCGCAGCAGAGTAATAGATCAGCTGAAGCAAGAGTTCAGCTATGCTTTTGCTGAAAAGAAATACCCGGGAGTACCTCAAATCTATGTAAATGAAATCACAGAACAGCCTTTTGAGGTAGAAGGAATTGAATTTATGCCTATTGAAGTGATGCACTATAAGCTTCCTGTTTTTGGTTTTAGGATAAAAGATTTCACCTATATCACCGATGCCAACTACATAAGCGAAGAGCAAAAAGAAAAAATAAAAGGCTCCAAAGTGCTACTGCTAAACGCGCTACAACAAGAACAACATATTTCGCATTTTAACCTGGAAGAAGCCCTGGAGCTCGCCAAAGAAATAAATGCGGAAAAGACCTACCTCACTCACATCAGCCACAAAATGGGGTTGCATAAAGAAATAGAACCAACTCTCCCTGAAAACGTTCATCTTGCTTACGATGGATTAACAATAGAGATTTAATTGATGCATAATAACTACTACTTTTTAAAGCATCTTACCAATTCACTTTCTTCTCAACTTAATAATGCAGAACTAGTAGAATGCTTTACTCAAAATAAAAACGAGCTTATCTTTGCTTTTGCTGGTAAAGACGATATTTACATAAAAGCTCATCTTTCACCTGCCTTTTGCTGCCTCTCACTGCCCAATAACTTTAGCCGAGCCAGAAAAAACAGTGTAGACCTCTTTGAGGATCTCATAGGCAAAAAAGTGACTGGTATACGCATGTTTGTCAACGAGAGATGCTTTGCCCTACAATTTACAGAGGGTTATCAGCTACTCTTCAAAATGCATGGCAATCGGTCTAATATTATTCTTTTCAATGAAGAATCTATTATAGAAGTCTTCAAAAAAGGCCTTAAAAATGATTTTGATATCAGTATTAATGAACTTGATAGGCCTATCGATCAAAGCTATGATCACTTCTTAAAAGAGCAGGGAAATTTCAAAAAACTCTACCCAACTTTTGGACCGGTAATAAAAGAGTACTTCAAAAGCATTAACTACGAAGAGCTAACCATAGAGCAACAATGGAAGGCCATACAAGAAACAGTAGAACAGCTCGAATCTCCAAATTTCTTTGTATCAGAAATCAATTCGAAACTTACGCTTAGCCTCATTAAAACCGGCTCCATAATCGAAGAACTTTCTGATCCGGTGGCTGCAATAAATCACTTTTTCATCAAATATATTTCTGATGAAAGCATTCGTCAGCTCAAAAAACAACTCCTTTCTGATATAGAAAAAAGCATCAGAAAGAGTGAGGGATATATCAAAAAAACCGGAGATAAGCTCAAAGGAATAGAGCAAAACCAAAACTACAGCCAGCTTGCCGACATTATTATGGCTAACCTGCACGCTATACCTCCCCGCTCTGCAGAAGCCACTCTAGATAATTTCTACGATAACAATGCGCCCATAAACATCAAGCTAAAGCGAGACCTCTCACCTCAAAAAAACGCTGAAAACTATTACCGAAAATCTAAAAATCAGGCACTAGAAATAAAAGCCCTGGAGAAAAATCTATCTCAAAAGGAAGACCTTCTACTAGAGCTTATGCTAAAAAAAGAGACTATAGAGAGCACTGATGACATTAAAGCCTTAAAAAATCTTACTAAAAAGAGTAATTCAGAAAAAAATGAGCAGCAACCAAAGCCATTTATGAGCTTTGTTTATAACGGCTGGCACCTTTGGATTGGAAAAAATGCGAGAAACAATGATTTACTACTTCAGCAATATGCTTATAAAGATGATCTTTGGCTCCATGCCAAGGATGTGAACGGCTCCCATGTACTCATCAAGCATCAGGCAGGAAAAACATTTCCTCAGCATGTAATAGAAAAAGCAGCGCAACTGGCGGCATACTATTCCAAAAGAAAAAATGACACCCTATGCCCTGTGATAGTTACACCAAGAAAGTTTGTAAGAAAAAGAAAAGGTGACCCAGCAGGTATGGTGGCGGTTGATAAAGAAGAAAGCGTGGTATTAGTTCCTCCTAGCAATGAACTATAATTATACCACTAAAAGCTAATATAAAAATAAAGGCTGCCCTTAGTAAAGAGCAGCCTTCTTTATAATTTATAAGAGAACTTTTTAGTCCACTACATTTAGCTTAATAGTATTTGTTCTTCCTCTTTCTTTTAAAGGCATACTTGCAGTAGTAATAAACACATCACCTTGCTGGATGTATCCATTGCTTTTCAAGATTTCCTCTATATCAGCGAAAGTATGATCTGTAGACTCTGCTTTATCATAATAAAAACCCCTTACGCCCCAAATAAGGTTCATGGTATTAAGCAAAGGTCTGTTATGAGTAAATATGAAGATATTTCCTTTAGGCCTGTGTGCAGCCAATTTAAAGGCAGTGTAACCAGAAGCGGTCATACCCACAATAGCAGTGGCCTTAGTAGACTGTGCTAACCTACAAGCATTAAGAATTAAAGCATTATTAAGGAATAATGGATCTTCTTTTTCAGGCATCTCATGCTTAAAGTATACGTCAGCCTGTCTCTCTACACTAGTAATAGTTTTCACCATACTACGAATTACCTCCACAGGGAATAGTCCCGCTGCAGTTTCAGCAGAAAGCATAAGTGCATCTGCACCATCCATTACCGCGTTAGCCACGTCATTAGTTTCAGCTCTGGTAGGCCTTGGGTTTTCAATCATACTCTCCATCATTTGAGTAGCAATGATTACAGGCTTAGCCAGTTTATTACACTTTTCTACAATCATTTTCTGAGCCATAGGCACCTCTTCCATGAAGATCTCCACACCCAAATCTCCTCTGGCCACCATCACGGCGTCAGTTTCTTCTATGATCTCATCTATATTTTTAATAGCCTCAGGCTTTTCTACTTTAGCTATAATACGGCTTGTTTTACCAGCCGCTTTAATTCTTCCTCTAAGGTCACGGATATCTTCAGCTGATCTTACAAAAGAGAGTGCCACCCATTCAATATCATGAGGCAAACCAAATTCTAAATCTGCAATGTCCTTTTCTGTTAATGAAGGAGCAGAAACCTTAGTATAAGGCATGTTTATACCTTTTCTGGACTTCAGTTTACCTCCGAAAATAACTTCAGTTTCAACTTCTCTTCCATTTTTACCAGTCACTTTAAGTTCGATCTTACCATCATCGATAAGTATCATATCTCCGGGTACTACATCATCAGGCAGGCCTTGATAAACTGTACTGGCTTTTTCACTAGTACCAACCATTTCTTCGGTGGTAATAATAAATTTCTGTCCAGTGGTTATTTCTGCATCTTTCTCTACTTCACCCAATCTTATTTTTGGGCCTTGTAAATCCTGAAGTAAACAAACATGGGTTCCTAGCTCTTCATTTAACTCACGAACATATTGAATCACTTTTGAGTGATCTTCATGCGTACCATGAGAAAAATTCAACCTAAAAATATCAACCCCTTCTTGCATAAGCTTTCGAAGCATATCTTTATCATTAGAGGCTGGGCCCACTGTAGCCACAATTTTCGTTTTGTTAAAGTGTATTTCCTGATCCATATTAAGTTAAAAAGTTGTCTTTTGACTTTAAATTATTTACTTCGATAGCGGCAATATATTCAATCCATGTGACTTCTTTCAATGCTTTTATTATTTCTTCAGCCGCAAACGATTGATACTCCAGAGACGATTTTATAAGATAGTCATAATGTTGCATTTCTGGAATAAGATAGGCATTCTCACCATCTAAAGATTTATTTTTATATAACTGTAAATAACAACTCTCATTTTCGAATATATAATTTCCGAATAATGATGTTCGTTCATTCTTTACCTCAAGAGAAATATCTTCTTCTTTCTTTAGTCTTACAGACAAGGTTTTATTGATACACCAAGCCATTTTATAGAATCTGACAGAGGATATCACTCCTAAAAGGTCAAAATCATACACGTGTTCTATGAACAACTTGGTCTTTTTCACTCAGTATATTATAATATAATGTGTGTAATCAATTTGCTTTCGTGGACAAAATCACGAAAAAAGAATATTCCTGATTCGTTTAGCCCTATCACAACCCAGAATAAAGAATTGTTAATCACGGTTCAAAGTTCTTTAAAATTTGCGAATATTATAAGTTTTTGGGTGAATATTCGGCATTTTTACATCAATAATAACTTTAAATAAATTGTTTGACATTATTATATTTAATGCATTTCTTTGCAGATATTTTAACTATTAAAACATTAAACACATGTCTGAAATAGCACAAAAAGTTAAATCAATTATTATTGATAAGTTGGGAGTTGAGGAATCAGAGGTTACTCCTGAAGCTAGCTTCACAAATGATTTAGGAGCCGACTCATTAGATACTGTTGAATTAATTATGGAATTTGAGAAAGAGTTCAACATTTCAATCCCTGATGATCAGGCAGAAAACATCTCTACTGTTGGCCAAGCAATTTCTTATTTAGAAGAAAACGTTAAAAGCTAATTTAAAACACCCTTTTATATAATTCTAACCCTACTTTATGACGTTGAGAAGAGTAGTAGTTACAGGTTTAGGTGCCCTTACGCCTGTCGGAAACACCGCCCAGGATTTCTGGGCTGGTTTGACAAAAGGAGTAAGTGGTGCAGCCCGTATTACGAGATTTGATCCTGAAAAATTTCGCACGCAATTCGCTTGCGAGATAAAAGACTATAATCCTGAAGCTTATTTTGAAAGAAAGGAAGCCAGAAAAATGGACCCTTTCACTCAGTATGCCATGGTGGTGGCTGATGAAGCCATCAAAGATTCTCAGTTAGATCTGGATTCTATCGACTTGAATAGAGCAGGGGTAATTTGGGGTTCTGGTATTGGAGGACTCATGACTTTTCAGGAAGAAGTTAAAAGTTACGCGAACAATGATAACACACCGCGTTTTAACCCTTTCTTCATTCCTAAAATGATTGCAGACATCAGTGCCGGCTACATTTCAATAAAATATGGGTTTCACGGCCCTAATTTTGTTACTGTTTCTGCCTGTGCTTCAGCCACTAATGCTCTAATAGATGCATTAAACTACATTCGTTTAGGACATATGGATGTAGCTATATCTGGTGGTAGCGAAGCGGCGGTAACAGAAGCCGGGATTGGTGGATTTAATGCCATGAAGGCCCTTTCTGAAAGAAATGATTCTCCTGAAACTGCTTCAAGACCTTTTGATAAAGATCGTGAAGGATTTGTACTGGGAGAAGGTGCTGGAGCGCTCATTCTTGAAGAATATGAACATGCAAAAGCAAGAGGTGCAAAAATATACGCTGAGATAATTGGTGGCGGTATGTCCGCTGATGCTCATCACATTACGGCTCCACATCCGGAAGGACTTGGTGCTACTAATGTGATGATCAACGCTTTGGCCGATGCCAAAATCTCACCGGAAGATGTTGACTATATCAATGTGCATGGTACATCCACTCCACTAGGCGATATTAGTGAAACATTAGCCATTAAAAAGGTTTTTGGGGAGCATGCTTATAACTTAAATATTAGTTCTACTAAATCAATGACTGGCCACCTACTAGGTGCTGCCGGAGCCATTGAAGCGGTAGCAAGTATACTTGCCATAAAGAATGGTATTATCCCTCCTACCATCAATCATTTTACTGATGATGATAATTTGGATAATAAACTAAACTTTACCTTTAATAAGGCTCAGGAAAGAGACGTTAATGTTGCTTTGAGTAACACTTTTGGTTTTGGAGGTCACAATACCTCTATAATTTTTAGAAAAATCCAAGAATAGTGCATCGTGGTGTATCTCGCCTTGTAAACATTTTTCGAAAAAGAACTAAAAAAGATAAAAGGCTTATTACCGCAATTAAAACAATTGTGGGTAGTAAGCCTTTTAATTTGCAGCTATACCAGCTAGCCGTAAAACACAGCTCTATGGCCAGGGTAAATAGCCGTGGTCTTAAAGAATCTAACGAAAGATTAGAGTACCTAGGTGATGCGGTACTGGGCGCTATAGTAGCTGATTATCTTTTCAAGACCTTTCCTTTTAAAGAGGAAGGCTTCCTTACAGAAATACGTTCACGTATAGTAAACAGAGAATCGCTTAATACTCTAGGTAGAAAAATTGGTCTTAACCAGCTAGTAGAATACGACCAAAATAAAAAGAATGCCTTATCTCATAAATCTCTTTATGGAGACACTTTGGAGGCGCTTGTTGGTGCCGTATATCTAGACAAAGGCTACCGTTTCTGCACTAAGTTTGTGCTGGAAAAACTCATTATTCCTTATTTTGACATTAATGAGATCATTAGGTCTAACCCTAACTGGAAGAGCAAAATCATAGAATGGTCTCAAAAGGAAAACAAAGACCTTAAATTTGAGATTGTAGGGGTAAAAGCAGAAAAACAGCATCGCGAATTTACCGCACAGGTATACATAGATGATGAGCCCATGGCTACCGGAGTAGGAGCCAGCAAGAAAAAAGCAGAACAAAATGCGGCTCAAAAAACCTGTGAAATATTGAAGTTGGAGTAAAGATTCCGATCTTCGCTCCTATAAAATCATTCTTTGCATGACAAAATTAGCAGGAGCAACACTTAACCAAACAGCCCTAAACTGGGAAGGTAATCATAAACATATAGCTGAAGCCATAAAAACAGCTCAGAAAAATAAGGTGGAAATTCTATGCCTTCCTGAGCTATGTATTACAGGTTACGGCTGTGAAGACCTATTCTTAGGCAACTGGATTTACGACAGAGCGCTACAAGAACTAGAAAAAGTAAGACCTCTTTGCACCGACATAATAGTAGCCATAGGCCTACCCATAAAGTTTGAAGGAAGAAATTATAATACCACTTGTATTATAAAAGATACGGAGATACTAGGCTTCTATGTAAAACAAAATCTGGCTAATGATGGAGTACATTATGAGCCTCGCTGGTTTACACCTGGCATTTCTGAAAAAGTAGATAAAATAACCATTAATGATAAAACCTATGATTTTGGAGACATAGTTCTTGAGTTTGGTGATATCAAAATGGGCTTTGAGATATGTGAAGACGCCTGGCGAGAAGTAAGACCTGCCTGCAAACTGTATGAAAAAGGGGTAAACCTCATTCTTAACCCCAGTGCCAGCCATTTCGCTTTTGATAAAACTATCGCCAGAGAAGAGCTGGTGGTAACAAGTTCTAAGAATTTCCATTGCACTTATTTATATGCTAACCTGCTAGGCAATGAAGCAGGTAGAATGATTTATGATGGTGAAATACTCATAGCCAGACATGGCACCCTCATTCAAAGAAATAACTGGCTCTCCTTTCAGGATGTAGAACTAATCTATGCAGATGTGGATTTCTCCAATGAGAATGAAACCTATCCTGCCCCGTCAGAATATGCCAGAGACAAGAATACTGAATTTTTAAAAGCAGAGACCCTCGCTCTGTATGACTACCTAAGAAAAAGCCGTAGCAAAGGTTTTATACTTTCATTAAGCGGAGGAGCTGATTCTTCTTCTATAGCAGTATTGGTAGCTGAAATGGTAAGAAGAGGGGTTGCAGAGCTAGGCGTAGACCTCTTTCTATCCAAAGCCGGCCTTAGCTCCATTGACTCTAGGGATATAAATGAGATTGTTTCAGCGATTTTTACTTGTGCTTATCAAGGCACTGTAAACAGTTCAGAAGACACCTTTAACTCAGCTAAAGAGTTGGCTTCTCAACTGGGAGCGACTTTCTATCACTGGCTCATTGATGAGGAAGTATCTTCATACACTAAAAAAATAGAAAAAGCCATTGATAGGCCCCTAACCTGGGAGCAAGATGACATTACGCTTCAAAATATTCAGGCTCGGGCCAGGTCTCCCATTATTTGGATGCTGGCTAATATTAATAATGCCCTGCTACTTACCACCTCTAACCGTAGTGAGGGCGATGTAGGCTATGCCACTATGGACGGAGATACCAGTGGCAGTATATCTCCTATTGCCGCTGTGGATAAACATTTTATTATCGGCTGGCTAAAATGGGCAGAGCAAGAACTGGGCTATTCGGCATTATCTCATGTTAACTCACTACAGCCAAGTGCAGAGCTGAGACCATTAGAAAACAAACAGACTGACGAAACGGATCTCATGCCATACCACATCATAGTGGAAATTGAGAAGCTGGCCATTAAGGAACATCAATCGCCTTTGGAGGTGTTCAAAGCCTTATCTCTCTTGAACCTGGAGACTGATGATCTACTCAAGCAGCATATTACTAGATTTTACACATTATGGGCTAGAAATCAGTGGAAAAGGGAACGCATAGCGCCATCTTTCCATGTAGATGATTTTAACGTGGACCCTCGCACTTGGTGTAGATTCCCGATTTTATCAGGAAGCTTTAAAGAAGAATTGGAAGCGCTCAACAACTATTAACAGCTACAGCTTATATGTTTAATTTGAGCTACATTATTTGGGAGCAAAATCCTGTATTTTTTCATTTGCCTGTTAGCGAATACCCCGTAAGGTATTATGGCATTCTTTTCACTGTGGGACTCATTATTAGCCAACAGATTCTTTTCTATATCTTCAAAAAAGAAGGAAAGCCAGAAAGAGATGTAGAAACGCTAACTATTTATTTGCTTATAGCTACGGTAGTTGGTGCACGTCTTGGCCATGTTCTTTTTTATGATTTCTTTAATAACCCCTCTAAAATATGGCAAGATCCGGGGTATATCTTTAGAGTATGGGAAGGAGGGCTAGCAAGCCATGGGGCAGGTATTGGCATACTAGCAGCCTTATGGTTTTATAGTCATTTTCAGTTTAAAATAAACCCTTTTAAAGCTAAAAAGCTGATTTTAAAAAAAAAAAAAAAGGCCTAATCAGTCCTTTTTGCAGGTAGTAGATAGAATAGCCATAGTAGTAGCCATATGCGGCTGTTTTATAAGAATAGGCAATTTTATTAATTCAGAAATTATAGGCAAGCCTACTCACTCGGGCTTCGGTGTGGTATTCGCGAACAACTTAAATCAGTTTATTAAAGAAGATAGTAGCCCTATAGAAAGCATTTCTTATACACAAAACCATTTGGCCCCACCTATAGAACCGGGCTATATGCCTATAGACCTTACCTTAACCTTTAAACCACACCCAGACGTTCAGACTAAAGAAGGTATTGAAGGTTTTCTAAACGGCCATTTTTTAACTCAGTTAAGAAGCAAGAATTTTCTCCATCAACACTTTTTTTATCCCCCTTCTGCTAAATTTTCCCCTCTAATTAGCTACAACAACTCTGGAAATTATGAAGCCTCTATAATAGTATATGGAATAGCAAGACACCCAGCTCAACTGTATGAAGCATGTAGCTGCCTGATATTATTCTTCATACTTTTTGGAATATGGAATAAAGAAAAGCTAAACACGCCACCAGGCTTACTCTTTGGCATACTCCTTACTGTCATTTTCAGCATGCGCTTTCTTTATGAATTCATCAAAGAAAATCAGCTTCCTTTTGAAGAGAATTTGATGCTAAATATGGGACAATTGCTAAGTATCCCTTTGATTATAAGTGGCATTATCATACTAATTTATGCGCGTAAAAAGAATTATCAGAATAATTAATAAAAATACAGAGCGCTAAACGTTTAGTTTATACGATACTATTTCATATTTTTAATACTTAACTAAATATTTTCGACCTGGCCTGGTAACAGAAATGCTTGTATTTCTACTGTCTTTTTTCATGACTTATTCTCCCTCATCGGTATTGAAAGCAGAAACCTTTCCTACCTATGACAGTATACCTTCTCAGCAGGTTAAAACTGATTCTACCGAGAACAAATATGTTTATATTGACAACATTTTTGTGATTGGCAATAAAAAAACAAAGAAGTCTATTATACTGAGGGAGATGAGCATCCACACTGGAGAATACTTCTATGAGCCTGATTTAGAAGATATTATTCAACAAGACAGAAATAAAATTTTCAATACCCGCCTCTTTAACACTGTTGAAGTTTCATTACTGGAACTTCAAGATGATAAGGTAGACGTAATAGTCAAAGTCAGCGAGCGGTGGTATACCTTTCCTGTTCCTATTTTTGATTTGGTAGACAGGAATTTCAATGACTGGTGGCAAAATCAGAACCATGACCTTAGCCGGGTCAATTATGGGTTAAAATTATTCCAAAATAATGTAAGAGGAAGAAATGAGCGTTTGAAGCTCGTGGCTCAGTTTGGATATACCAAGCAATTTGAAGTGGCGTATTATGTGCCCTATTTAGATAAATCTCAGAGACATGGCATTTCTTTCTTATACTCTTATGCCGAAAATAAAAACATACCCTATAGAACTGTAGACCATAAAAGAGAATTTTTAGACTCTGAAGATGTATTGAGAGTTCAAAAACAATATGGTTTGGGCTACCAGTTTAGAAACTCATTTTATTCTACCCACCGAGTGAACTTATATTTCTTTGATAATTGGGTAAATGACACCGTAACCTTAGAGAATCCCAATTATTATTTAGATAATGACCGAAAGCAGCAATACTTCGGCATTACCTATAACTTTGAGTATGATAAACGTAATAATGTTACATATCCGTTGAAAGGATTAAAAATTGCAGCTTTTGCCCGAAAGTATGGCCTAGGTCTTTATAATGATATTAATCAACTAGAGCTTGGTGGGCAGTACTCTAAGTATATGGATTTAGGAAAAGACTACTTTTTGTCCAATTACAGCTCAGCCTATGTTAGTTTTCCAGAAAACCAACCCTATTCCAATCTAAAGGGTTTAGGTTATTATAATGACTTTATTAGAGGATATGAGCTATATGTAGTAGAATCAAAATCATTTTTACTCAATAGGTCTACACTTAAAAAACGGCTATTGAGCTTTAGCACAGACCTTAATTTTATTCCTATTGATCAATTTAAAACAGTGCCTATTGACATCTATTTCAAATTATATCTTGACATGGGTTACTCTGAAAACCTAACCAACTATAATCAAAACACTATGTTAACCGACCGTTATTTATTTGGCTACGGAGCTGGTTTTGACATTGTCTCTTATTATGACACTGTAATTAGGCTGGAATATTCCATGAATAGAGAAATGGAGCACGGGCTATTTGTTCACTTTCGAAAAGAATTCTAATACTTCACCTCTTTCTTCTTTCCTTTTGGAGAAATTTGATACCATGTACCTACCCTTTCACCTTTTTCATAATTGCCAATAAACTCTAGTCTTCCTTTGTCATCATAAAACTTCCATTCTCCTGTTTCCTTTCCTTCCTCATAAGCTCCCTGCTGAATCAAAACCCCAGTTTCATTATAAACCTTCCAGTCTCCTTCCGGCCAGCCATTTACATACGAAACCGCTCTTTTTAATTGCCCATTAGGATAATAAAACTTCCAGACCCCGGCGTACTGCCCCTTCTCATACTTCCCCTTCTTCTCTACCTGCCCATTGTTATGGTAATAGAAAGCCGAATCTATCAATAGGTCAGCGTTCCAAAGTTCCTCCCCTATTCTTTTCCCTTCTGTATTATAGTAAATCACCTCCCCATCTAACTGCCCTTTTTCATTATAATTTTCAATGGCATTTTTCTCTCCATTAGGGTAATACAAAACCCAATGACCTTGTTTTTTGCCTTTATCTAAAGCGCCTACTCCCTTCAATTTTCCATCATTATATCTCAATGAATCCTGAGCGAATAAACTAAAAGGAAAAAACAATAAAACTATGATTTTCAGCAACTTCATTACATCTACTTCACTTAAAAAGTGATTTTTATTAATTTATTATAGTAACTCTAAGTTAAATAATTTGGAAAAGCTTGTCTTCATATTGCTCTTTCTCCTGCTATTAATTTCGTGCGTAAGCGCTCAAAACACTCATCAATTTGGGGCCAGAGCTAAAGGTATGGGTTTCACTTCCTCTACCATGAAAGATGGGTGGTCACTATTCAACAACCCCGCCGGATTGAGCGAATTGACAGACTTAGCGGCTATAGGAGGATTTGAAAATAAATATGGAATAGAAGGATTAAATACCATTGCCGCAGGTATTTATTCTCCTGCACCTACCGGAGTGGTAGGCCTATCATTCTTGAAATTTGGAGACGACCTTTACCATGAACAAGAACTATCCTTAAACTATGCTAATCATTTTGGCTTAGCAGGCTTAGGCATACGCCTTAACTACAGCCAGTATCACATGGAAGGCTATGGCAATAAAAGCTTTGTAACAATAGACTTTGGGGGTATCGCAAGTTTATCAGATCAACTTCTAGTGGGTGCATACATTAACAACGTTAACCAACCACAAATTTCAGAATTTGAAAATGAGCGTGTGCCTATCTCCTTGCAAGCCGGGGTTTCCTATCAACCCACCGCTGCAGTTACCCTTAACGCCGAAGTAGAGAAAGATATTGACTATGATACTACTTTAAAACTAGGCCTTGAATATGTATTCCTTAAATATATAGCGCTAAGAACTGGGGCTCAAACCTCACCTTTTATTCAGTACTTTGGGCTTGGTTTCTTCACTTCGCGTTTAAAAGTAGATTATGCATTAAGCAATAACAACAAACTTGGATTTACCCATCAGGTTGGCATTTCTCATATCATAAAATCACATCAATGAGATGGCTTTTTATTTTTCTCTGCATTTACATATCTTCTTGTGCATTTCCTCAAAAGAAGCAGCAAGACTTTGATTTACAACTATTTATTGAAAACATCTTCTCTGTTCAAGACGGTGATTTGAACTATGAAGAACTCTATGAGTCTCTCCTTCTTTACTACACGCATCCGCTTAATATAAATAAGGCAGACAAGGATGATTTGCGTGCTTTGTATATTTTGAATGATCAGCAGATTAACAACATTATAAGCTATCGCGAAAAATATGGAGACTTACTTTCTATCTATGAATTGCAGGCCATTCCTGGTCTCACTATGGGTGATATTCGAAAGATGATACCCTTCATAACCGTAAAAGACTATGGACTAAATAAAGATCAAACCTCATTAATAAAACGAATATTAAACGAACCTAACAATTATTTCTTGGTACGGTATGAAAGAACCTTAGAAACGAAAAAGGGATATACTCCTCCTACAGAAACGAGCACCAGCAGGTATAAAGGGGCTCCTTATAAGTTATACAATAGGTTTAGAGTAAGTCATACTAAAGACTTTAGTTTAGGGTATACCTTAGAAAAAGATGCCGGAGAACCACTTGCATTTAATAGCAAAACCAATGGATTTGACTTTTACAGTTTTCACTTTCAACTTCAGAATCAAGGTAAACTTCGGAACCTTATCATTGGTGATTATCAATTGCAATTTGGACAAGGCCTACTACTTTCTTCCGGATTCAATATAGGAAAAGGAGGGGAAACCATAACTACTGTACGAAGGAGTAATCTGGGAGCCAGACCTTATACTTCCGTGGTAGAAACCGGATTCTTCAGAGGTGCCACAGCTACTTATGCTTTTACTCCCCAATGGCAACTTACCACCTTCTACTCACGCCTACATCAGGATGCTGTAATAAGGTCAGATTCAGCTGATAGTTATTATGAGTTTATCTCTTCAGTGCAAAGCAGTGGATTTCATAGAACTGAATCTGAAATAGCCGCAAAAAATCAAATTACAGAACAGACCCTTGGCGCTCATCTGCTATACAAAGATGCGAATGACAACCTACAGGTAGGCATTACTTATTTAAACAACCATTACAGCACCGCGCTAATAAAATCTCCTTATCTGTATAATCAATTTGAATTTACGGGTATCCAAAATCATAACCTTGGGGTCTCCGTTCAATACAACTGGAATAATTTAGCCTTTTTCAGTGAAGCAGCTCGCTCCAAAAGTGGCGGAATAGGAGCTATAGGAGGCATGATTCTCAACCTAAGTCGCACATTAGAATGCTCTGTGGTATTACGAAATTACCAGAGAAATTTTCATAGCTTTTATGGTAGTGCTTTTGCGGAAGCAGCAGGCAAAAACATTAATGAAAAGGGGTGGTATTGGGGCTTAAAATATTCTCCCTTTAGAAAATTTCAGTTATCTGCTTACTTTGACAAGTTCAACTTCCCTTGGCTAAAGTTTGGCATTAGCAGTCCTTCAGGGGGCTATGAATACCTGGCTAGGGCCAATTATAAACCCAACCGAAAATCAATACTATATTTTCAGTATAGAAGAGAATCAAAAGCCAACAACTATTCTTTGCCCGAACAGCCTATGACTATTACCACCAATGGCATTAAAGACAATTACATTTTCAATATTGACATAGAGGCCAATGATATCATTTCTTTAAAAACAAGGCTTCAGCTCAGCAATTATAATTTTGCAGAACAAAGAACACACGGCATGGCCCTTATTCAAGACTTAAACATTGACCTTAAAAAATTACGCATTAGCACCAGGCTGGCATTATTTGATACCGACGATTATCAAAACAGGCAATATGCCTACGAAAGGGACGTGCTTTACTCCTTTTCTATACCTGCTTATTATGGCAAGGGTACCCGTCAATATATAGTGGTTCGATACAAAATTAATCAGCACTTAGACTTCTGGATAAAATACGCACAAACCCTTTATAGAAACCAAGAGCGCATAAGCTCAGGACTAGAAGAAATAACAGGTGATACTAAGACCGATTTAAAAGTACAAATGAGACTCAGATTTTAGATAACATGAGAAATTAGTGTTTGCAGCTTCTCATATAAAAACGCTTTTGGCAGGTTCATTACTAAAGAAAGAAGCATAAAAGCTGTAATCCATTTATAGGTTTTTTGAAAAAATGCTTCCTGTCTGAGAATAGCTATAAACACCGCTAAAAAGAAAGTAAGCATAAATGGACTTAATATTCTATAGTCAAAGGGATCAAAAGGAGATAACCTTCTAAGAATGATAATAAGTAATAAATAAAATATTGCACTTCCCCATAGAACACAAACATCATCATTATTCTTAATAAAAGGCCTTTGCAATATTCGCCGTTCTACTACAAGAAACGCTACTAAAATTAATTGCAAAGCCAGTAGAGAGAAGTAAAATATTTCGAACTCAAAATAAAAATTACGAGCGATCGAAAAAGCATTGAAAAGACCATAGCCCAAATCTCCAATAAACCCAAGATCACTCACTTGCTCCGGAAACACCCTTTCTCCACCTGTATAAGCCCCCATTTGCAAATAATTATTATAAAAATAGGCTAATGCTACTATGCTGCTAATAGATAATGCTGTTAAATAATGTAAAGCTAGCTTTTTCCTATTTCTAAAAAATGCAAAAAACATGAGTAAGCTTAATCCAATGTAATAAACAAGTCCGGCATACCTTATCAAAAACAGTATAATGAGGATGCCCGTAACTTTTATAAAAAGCCACTTATCTTGATTATACCTGCTTCTTTTAATCTGATAGGCTAATAAAACCACAAAAAACAAAAACACTGGCTCAGACCATGAGTAAGAATACACTTCTAGCATTCCAAAAGAGCAGAAATACAAAAAGGGAAACCATGCTCTATGACCTACCCATTTATATAATAACCAATATATGCCTGCCAGCGCCATCAAATTAATAAGCTTAGAGGCTACAATTACAGACACACTCCCAACACTGAGCCAACACAAAAAAGCTATAAACACAGGATAACCAGGAGCCCATGCAGCAAAATATATTTCTTTTGTGGCATCACTAAAAGGATAAGTGTATGGAGCCACCAGCCCTTTACCTGCTAATAAATTTTCCGCTACTCGGAGATAAAATTCTGAATCAGGTGAGATATAATGGGTAGCCTCCACTGCTATCCTCAACCAGAGTACCATAGCAATGATTACGAAAATCACTGCTCCGAAAAGATGATTTTTATGGCTTATTTTCACTCTGTTCTATTCATGATGGAAAGCATACAAGTTTACCAAAACCAGCAATATATAAAAATATAATTAGGAATGATCTGCATGCCTTATCTTTACAAAAAGGAATAAAATTATGAACGGAGTAGAATTAATAGACGCATCAACGCTATTAACCATGGCCATTGGAGGAATATTGTTTATCATAATTTTCTGGGCTATATTCAGAAAAAAAAGATAACATCGGGTCATTATTATATTACCTTTGTTGTATCAACAAGTATTAAATAATAAAATTAGTTTTTCATGAATGTTAAGGGAAAAATTCTCGAGATTTCTAGTACTCAGCAAGTTACAAGTTCATTTCAAAAAAGAGAGTTTGTACTAGAGTATGCTGAAAACCCTCAGTATCCAGAGTTTTTGAAGTTTGAAATGATCCAAGACAAGTGTGCTTTATTGGATATTTATAAAGTAGGTGATGACATTGATGTATATTTTAACTTAAAAGGCAGAAAATGGACTGACCCTAAGGGTGAAGTGAAATATTTCAACTCACTACAAGCCTGGAAGCTGGAAGGCGTAAGCGCCAATGCTCCTGGTGGTGATATGCCTCCACCACCACAGCAAGATCCAGGACCGATGGAAGAGCCAGGATGGGTTACTAACGGAGATGAAGATGATTTGCCTTTTTAAGAAATGAAAACACTTATATTTCTATTTATCAGCCTTACCGCCATTTTCTCTAATTCTAATGAAAAAATCAGAGAGATAGAGTACAATGGCACTGCTGTAAAAACCACCTTTGAAGTACCGCAGGAATTTTATGGCAAGTATGCCGGTAGAAAAAGTGGCTATTTACAGATTAATGAAGATGGCTCCGGAGTGTACAACTATGACATTTTCGGCTTTGCTCCTACTTCTTGTAAAAAAGGCGCCATTGATATGGAATGGGGGTTTCTACTCAATGAAAATAACGAAATAGTAAAATTTGAAAGAGAATACGGGCTTTCATACCCTGTGCTGATGAAAAGTACAGGAGCCACCCAGTTTCAAGGATGCAGAACTCCTGTAATGCTTGATTTTATATTGGTTAAAAAGAATGGATCTATTACTATTTCCTCTTCTGATGATTGGGAAAAAGTAATGGAATGATTAAGCTTTTCTCTTTAAAGTAATAATGGTTAACTCGGGAGGCATTCCAACCCTCCCGGGATAGCCAATATAGCCGAAGCCTCGGTTTACATATAAATACTGCTCTCCCTGCTGATATAATCCTGCCCACTGCTTATAAGCATACTGTGCGGGGCTCCATTGAAAATCTCCCAGCTCTACGCCAAACTGAAAACCATGGGTATGCCCTGCAAACATCAGATCAATATCTGGGTGCTGTGGCCTTACTTGCGCATCCCAATGGCTAGGATCATGAGATAACAACAGTTTTACAGGAGCCTCTTCACTACCTGCGTATGCCTTATCCAAATCTCCATATTTAGAAAAACGACCAGCTCCCCAGTTTTCATTACCCAAAATGGCTATTTGTTCATTATCTACTTTTATAAAGCGGTTCTCATTCATGAGTAGATCATAGCCCATTTGCTTATGAGCTGCTATCAAATCCTGAAAATTCTTTTTCTTAGCCTCTGCTGATGACCATGTAGCATAGTCTCCATAATCATGGTTACCCGTAGTAGAATAAACCCCTAATGGAGCATGTAGCTTATCAAAAATATTGATATAATCCCTTACTTCCTTGGTCTCATTATTCACCAGATCACCTGTGAAAAATATAATATCCGGTTTTTCTCTGAGTAGCATTTCTACTCCGCCTTTTACAGCTGTTTTATTGAAAAAACTACCTGAATGAATATCAGAAACCTGACCTATAGTGATGCCATCAAAAGCCTTGGGTAAGTTAGGCAGATAAATAGTCTTTCTTCTGAAACGATAATCATGCGCTCCTGAAATTATACCATAACTCATGGCTACCAAGGGCACTGTACCGGCCAGCAAGGCTGTTTTAGTTAAAAACTCCGTTCTTGTAATAGGCTCACCTTTACCTGACGGTTCGGGAGATTTAAAATAATCAACCAGCCACTTTACACCTCTGATAAGATCATCAGTAAATAGAAAAAGTATAGCAAAGAACTTTGAAAAATAATTAATAAAAAGACCTGTAAAAATCAAGCTTCTGGAAGAACCTTTAAACCATTCAGGGTCTCCTAAATTATAAATCAATATCACCAAAAAGGAAACCACTGTAAGCCCCCAATATAAATAACGAACTATTTTTTTTGCCTGATCTGAGCTATTCTGCATCACAAACAAAATACCTTGATAGACATAATAATCCATGAGCAGCAACACTGCCATCACCATCGCTATAACCATTAGCTTCTGCATTATTAATTTAAATATGGCTTAAAGTTAGGCCTTCAAAAACTGTAAAAGAAAAGGCCGCTAATGAAAAGTTATCATTAGCGGCCCTTACTGAGGTTTTTAACTTACCCCGAACTTCCTATTTATCTTAGCAAAGAACTGATACATAATAGGCACAATAACCAAGGTGAGGAAGGTGGCAAAAGTAAGTCCAAAGATGATGGTCCATGACATTGGCCCCCAGAAGATCACATTATCCCCTCCCATATAGAAATCAGGGTTATAATCATTGAAGAATCTGACAAAGTCAAAATTGATACCTAACGCAAGAGGTATAAGCCCCAGAATAGTAGTGATAGCGGTTAGAAGTACGGGACGAAGCCTAGTTCTACCTGCTTCAGCTATAGCTGCATTAATATCTTCAAAAGATAGCTTATCTACTCCAAGCACGGCTTGCTTTCTTGCTCTAATAAGTTCAATAAAGTCTATGAGCACAATGGCATTATTTACTACCACACCAGCAAGTGATATAATTCCGATCATGGTCATTATCACTACAAAGTCCATCCTAAATACAAACAGCCCTAAAAACACCCCTACTGTACTTAGCACTACAGAAGACATGATAATAACCGGAGTAGTAATTTTATTAAACTGGGCTACTATAATTAAGAATATTATGAACACCGCCAGCCATAATGCCTGAGTTAGGAACTCCATTTCTTCTGCCTGCTTTTCCTGCTCCCCTCCAAATTTAAAATCATAGCCCATTGGCATTTCAAAGTCTTGTAACAAGTCTTTAATTTCAGCATTTATAGCGGTAGCATTATAGCCTTGCAATACATTAGAATAAAGGGTAACTACTCTTTCGAGATCTTTCCTTTTTACTGAACCATAAGTAGAACTTAACTTCATTTCGGCCACGGAACTAATAGGAATTTGTACTAGCTGACCTTTCTCATTTCTGAAAGTAACTTCCCTGTTCTTTATGGCCTCCAAATCATACCTATACTCATCTTGCAGCCTCAACTGTATCTCATAATCATCTTCCCCTTGCTTAAACTTACTGATCTCCATACCAAAAAGGGCTGTTCTTATTTCATTAGCAATGGTTCTGGTAGATAAACCGAAACGGCGAGCATTGTCTCGATCAATATTCACCAATAGCTCAGGCTTACCTGTTTCAAGGTCCGTTTGCAGGTTTTCGATACCTTTAATTCCTGATTCATTAATGAAATTTTTCATTCTATCTGTAATAGCAATCAGAGTACCTATATCATCTCCTGATACTTCTATATTAATAGGCTTACCTACCGGAGGGCCCGCTGCATCTTTATCTACTGAAATAGAAACCCCAGCATACCCCTCTACTGCTTGCCTGATACTATCCATAATCACCCTTGTATCTACTCCGTCCCTATCTTTAAACTCCACAAAGTTCACTGTAATACGAGACTTATTAGGTGTATCAGTAGATCCAAAAGATGAAGGATCGTTAGGATCTCCTGTGTCTTGCCCCACTTTGGCAATTACTGATTCTACCACATCTCCGTAAGGCTCTACCACGTTTATAACTTTCTCTTCTATATGCTTAGAAAAGTTGTTAGTCTTCTCAATATCAGTACCTATAGGGAACTCTATGAATACATTTACATACTTAGGTAAATTTTCAGGGAAGAAAAGCACCTTGGGAGGGCTTACCACATTGAGCGCTACAGATAAAAACAGCAAGAAAATAGTACCCCAGAAAAATAACCAGGGCCTGTACCCTTTAAGAGCAAAAGCCAATACGTCTGAGTAAACATTTTCTAACCAAGGCAAAAAACCTGATTGAAACCTACGACTCGCAGGCATAAGCACATATACATTAAGTAAAATAAGCAAGCCCATGAATACCAGTAAATTTCCTAACCAAGCCACGCCAAATATTAAAAACAAGGTTCCGAGCAGCACAAATATGCCTGTGTTTCTAAGTACTTTGGTGTGATCCTGCTTTTTACCATCTTCTATCTTCATAAACACAGATATTAATACAGGATTAATAACCAATGCCACAAAAAGCGAAGAAGTAAGCGTGATCATAACCCCTATTGGAAGGTACTTCATAAACTGCCCCATAAGTCCTGGCCACATTGCCAAAGGCAAAAAGGCCGCCAAGGTAGTAGCTGTAGATGTAATAATAGGCCAAGCAACCTCACTTACTCCGAGTTTAGTAGCTTCCCATGGAGAAAGGCCTTCTTCCATTAGCCTGTACACATTTTCCACGATAACTATACCATTATCTACCAGCATACCCAGTGCCAATATGAGCGAAAAAAGCACCATCATATTAATGGTAATGCCCAGCGCACTCATAATAAGAAAAGTGATAAACATAGACACCGGAATAGCCACCCCTACAAAAAGGGCATTTCTGGTACCTAAAAAGAATAACAACACCAGCACTACCAGTATAACCCCTGAAATAATGTTATTTTCAAGGCTATTTACCAAGTCTCTGGTCATCTGACTTTGATCATTCGTAATCGTCACCTCTAAGCCTTCCGGAAACTGAGGCCTCATGTCATCCAACACCTTATTGATCTTGTCTGTGGCTATTAACAGGTTTTCACCACTTCCTTTGATCACATCTACTGACACCACTGGTTTCAGGGCCAGCCTGGCATAACTTTGCGGGTCTACATAATCAAACTCAATCTTGGCTACATCTCCTAGGTATACGATATTACCATTTTCATGCTTCACCACAATATCCAGCATGTCTTTAGGGTCTTTATATTCTCCAACTACCCTAATCGTCCTTCTTATATCTCCTTCTTTTATGTTACCTGCAGAAAAAGTAACGTTCTCTGCTTGCACTGCTTGGGTAATATCTGAAAAACTCACCTTACGTGCATCCATAAGGTAAGGATTAGCCATTATTTTGACCTCTTTATCGTCTACTCCTCTCACTTCTACTGATGATACCTCACTGATTTTTTCCAGCTCGTCCTCAAGATCCTCAGCAATATCCTCTAACTTCTCTACACGGAAATTTCCTGAAAGGTTAATGTTCATGATGGGCATTTCAGAAAAATCCATTTCAAATACGTTAGGATCTTTATCCAAGTCATTAGGAAGTTCCTGTTTAGCCTTATCTACAGCATCTTTTACTTTTTGAAGAGCATCTGCTATATCCATATCTGACTGAAACTCTACTATAATAGTAGAATAGTCCTGAACAGACGTAGATTTTATATTATCGACCTCCGAAATATCATTAATTTCTTTCTCCAGAGGCCTGGTAATAAGATTTTCTATATCTACCGGCGAGTTACCCAGGTAAGTAGTACCCACATAAACCATTGGCTGCTCCACCTCCGGATAACTATCTTTAGGCAGATTTATATAAGCAGAAATACCCATAATCACTACCAGAAAAAGTAGGAAGAAAACGGTATTTCTATTATTAAGAGAAAGCTTGGTAAGGCCAAACTCCTTTTCTGAGTTTGACTCGCCGCTTAATGGTTGGTTATTTTTATTTGTATTGATGTCTGACATACCAGCAAGCTTTAATTTAATTGAGCTGTTTTAGTTGATTTATCGGCAGATTTCACGGCCACACCATCGCTTAAGCTTCGGTAACCTTCTATAACTATAATATCATTTTGCCTTAGACCTTCTTTTACTTCAGTTACACCATCATAACTCTCTCCCACCTTCACTTCAGTCTTTTTTGCTACTGTTTTATCACCCTTATTCTCAGCTATATAAAGAAAGTTATTATCACCATCCGACAAGATAATTTCTGTAGGCACTACTAAGGCAGAGTCTACCTCATAGTCTGTTAACTGAAGAATAACTACCTGATTGGGCTTTACTGAAAAATCTAGTTTAGGAAGTTTCACTTCAATAGAGAATGTTCTATTATCACTCTTAATCACCTCACTTACAGCAGATATTTTTGAGCTAACCTTTTTCTCCTGAACCGGAAAATAAAGTTCTACTTCATCCCCTACCTTAAAATCAGAAATATACCTTTCAGAAACATCAGCATCTATGTACATCATTTCAGGGCTCACTACCCTCACCAAATTCACACCGGGCTGAGCCATTTCACCTTCTCTGGCTGGCAGCTCATCAATAACACCGGCGAAGGGTGCTTTAACCACCGCCTGATCTAGCTGAGAATACGCAGTGGCTAATCTTCTCTCCACGGCTTCTTTATTATTTTTAGCTTCCAAATATTGAATTTCAGTGCCTATTTTTTTATCCCAAAGGTTGGATTGTCTTTCATAAACTACTTTTGCCAGCTCCAGAGAAGTTTTAAGCTCAGCTATGTTATTTCTCAAAATATCTGCATCAAGTACAATCAATGTTTGACCAGCACGTACCTGTTGCCCTTCTCTTACTTTTACACTTTCTATGGTTCCGGCTGTTTCTGAGGTAAGCATCACATTTCTACGAGACTCCACAGAGCCTCTTGCTTCTATTTTATGCTTAAAGTCTGTAGTTTTTACTACTCTGGTATTTACTAATACTGCTTTTCCTTCATCATTAACAGAAGTTGAATCTAGAGCGGCTATTTCGGTCTCCAGTTCTTTGATCTTTGAATTAAGCTCACGCACCTCATCCTTGTAAGACTGAAGTTCTTCTTTCTTTGCCTCAAGCCCTTCTTTACTACAGGCTGTAAAAAACAAAGTAATCATGGCTAGGTAATAAAATGCTGTATTTCTCATGTCTGGTTTGTTTTCAAAAAATAGTTTGACTCTCTTATTTGTGTAGTTGGCCATAAGCTTTTTCCAGCTCTACTTTGGCTACCAAGGCATTAAATAATGCATTGTAATAATTGGTTTGGGCTTCTTTATAATCTGCTTCGGCTTCCACCACTTCCAGGTTAGATCCCACACCTTCCTTATATTTGATGCTGGTTACATCATAAATCTCTTCGGCTAGCTCCATATTCTCTTTCTGAGCCTGCATCTGCTTAAGAGAGGTTTGCATATTAATACTGGCCTCTTTTATCTCTAAGTCGATAGAATTTTCAAGTTGTTCGAATGAATTGTTTAGCTGTTTTATTTCCAGCTTATTTTTTTGAATTTTATTACTCTTCAGGAATCCATCAAATACCGGAATGCTTAAAGACACCCCTACCAAGCCGTAGTTCAACCAACGTTCCCTTTTAAATAACAAATCTTGATCACTTGTTTGAGTATTATACCCATAGCTTAAGTTAGCGTAGAGGGTAGGTAAATATTTAATCTTATTATTTTTTAGGTCTAAATTGGCTAAAGCTACATTTGTTTGTAGCTGAGAATACTCAATTCTACTGGCATAATTAAAATCTCCATCTGTAGAAGGATCTTCAAACACTACCTCCTCAAGTTCATCAGTAAGCTCTATTGGATGAGCAAGAGGCATGCCCATTTGAAATTTCAGCATATCACGGCTAAGATCCAAAAGCTTCTCTGTGTTTTCGAGCTCTACTTTTAAATTATTATGCTGCACCTTAAGCCTGCTCACGTCTATTCTTTCGGCAAAACCATTGTCTAGCATCACGCTGGTTTCGTATAGCATAGTATCTACTCTGCTGTAGTTGGTTCTTATAAGTATCAGTCTTTCTTCGCTAACTAGTACATTATAATATGCCTTCGAGATAGCCTCTACCACGTCTATTTCTGTTTTGATATACTCTTTAGTAGAAAGTTCTTTATATGTTTTAGATGCTTGCAACCCTACAAAGAAGGATCCATCAAAAATGAGTTGACTTAAGCTTACAGCTGCATTTCCATCATACTTCTGCTGAAAAGATACCGCCTGCTCATTTCCTGCAGGTATGGTGGGGTCAAAAGTACTAACATCAAGTAAAGATTTTTGTGGTTCGAAATTGTAATTAACACCAGCATTTATATTTACCTGTGGCAGCCCCTGACTCAAGGTTTCGCCTACCTGGGTCTCAGCTATTTCCTTTTCTATAGCACTATTGAGAATATCCTGATTATGCAGCATAGCATAATCAATACATTCCTTTAACGAAAAAGCCACCCGGGTATCTTCCTGAGCCCTGGCCAGCACCGTTAAAAGCATAAACCCAAGAACAAAACTTAATTTAAATCTCATTATTAGTAATGGTTTGTGGTTGGTATATCTATTTGTCTTAAAAAATTATTATAATATTCTTTCCCTTTTTCGGTTACTATGCCATTGATATAGTGGTCAAATAACTTCATGTGCGTATCATAAATAGAAAATTTATCTAGAGGAAATAGCTGATTATCGCAGGCCATATGTATCTGCTGAACCCGTAGCACCGCCAGAACTTCAGGATCAAGACCATCTCTAAAAATCCCTTCTTTTATGCCATTTTCTATATTTCTCACCACAGCTTTTCTCAAAAAATTATTCTGAAATTCTTTTATGATAGCCCAAGCTTTGGGGTGATACTTTTGTAAATCAAATATTAATGAGGGATTAATATCATCGAGATCTTCAAGTATACATTTGGTAATGAGCGCCAGCTCTTCCACAGCATTTTTCACATCAATTAGTGCTGCGTACTCTTCTTTTTCCTGCTCTATAAAATCCTTCATGGCCAAGGTCACTACCTCATCCTTATCCTTAAAAAACTGATAAATGGTTTTTTTAGAAATAGACAGTTCCCTAGCTATGTCATCCATAGTAACACTCCTGACCCCATATTTTTTAAATAAGGCGGTTCCCTCTCTTAAAATCCTTTCTTTAGTATCCACAAGCAATCATATTTTGCGGCGAAACTAAAGAAACTTTTGATATTTAAATAGTTTCCTAAGTTCCGTTAATAATAAAATATTAATTCTTAACAAAAACTTAACTTCTCAAGATTCTCTAGTGCTTAAATCTGAAGATTCTTTTTTGGGAAAATCACATTTCCATTTTCGAGCAAATTTTCGTTTTAACCCTTCTCGCTGCTCTGGGCTCATATGCCTAAATTTTTCCTTAAAACTCTCTTTGCGTCCACCCTTACCGTGAAACCCTCCAAAAAGTAATTTAGATAAAATCAGCAATCCTATTGCCTGCCCATAAGTAACGCTTGGACCATGAAATAACTCAGGCACCAGCCAGTTCCACAAGATCATTACTATATAGCCAAATAGTGCTCCAAAAGCTAAAACTGCAACTATTCCTAAGGCTATCTTTTTTCCTTTTCCAAGTCTCATAATTATAACTCCTTATATAAATTCTCTAATTTCTTTCTTAGTGCTAATATGGCATACCTTTTCCTCGAAATAAGTGTATTCACAGGTATTCCTAACCTGGAAGAGATCTCCTTAAAACTCTGATCTTCAAATTCATGAAGAATAAAAATATCTCTCTGCTCTTCAGGGAGCTCTCCCAGCGCGGCCGTAATTGCCTCCCAAATTACCTCCCTGAAATGAACTTCCTCAGGGGTGTCACCTATATCAGGCAGAATATCCTTTAACATGATATTACCTTCTTCACTATCATAACCGACTTGATCCAGTTTCACATTATCGGACCTGACACTACGCTTACGATATGAATCTATAATTTTGTTTCTGGCCACTCTAAACAACCAAGAAGTAGCCTTTTCTATAGAGCGAATAGTTCCATAACCATCAACAAACTGGTATAGGACATCCTGCAAAATATCTTCAGCATCCTCCATATTATTCACACGGGCACGAATAAAACTGAGAAGTCTTCCTCTCTCCTTTTCTATGGTCTCTTTCTGACTTTGCGCCATATGAATATTTATCGATATTGAATCATCAACTGACATCCTTAGTGTAGTCGTATGATTTTATAAAATATTTTATAAGTGAATACTTTTTTTTTGATTTGCCTTATGTCTGAAAATACTTTCCACTATAAAGAGCATCAAATACACTATTACACTTACGGCAGTGGAAAGAAAGTGATGTTGGCGTTTCATGGTTTTGGTCAGAACGGTCGAGCATTCAGACCAATGGCAGATATTATGGCCAAAGAATTCACTATATACAGCTTCGATCTATTTTTTCATGGTAACAGCCTATGGCACTTTGGTGAAACTCCACTAAGCAAATCAACCTGGACAGAAATAATCTTGGCATTTCTCTCTAGTCTAAATATTGAAAAAGTAGCTCTAATGGGGTACAGTATAGGTGCTAAATTTGCATTAGCTACTCTAGAAGCCGTTCCAAAACGTATTACTGAGCTCATACTTATCGCCCCCGATGGAATTAAAATTAACCGATGGTACCAGCTAGCCACATCAGTAAGAGTTACGAAGAAGATTTTTAAAAGCATTATATATAAGCCTGCAATTTTTTTTAGGGTTCTGAAAGCTGGCGAAAAATTAAGGATCATTGATCGCGGCTTATCAAAATTTGCGGCCAGCCAAATGGACAGTTTAGAAAAACGAAAAAAAGTGTATTACTCCTGGATAGTGTTTTCTCATTTAAAATTTAAAATGAAGGCAATCAGCCTATTGTTAATTGAAAATCACATTTCTGTTACTTTCTATCTAGGCAGTAGAGACAAGGTAATTACCCACAAAACTATACAACCGCTTCTTAGAAAAATCACCGATTATAAAATAGTTTCAATAAAATCGGGCCATAATCATCTGATTCACAAAGTTTCTGAGCACATTAGTGGTTAGTAAGTGGCTAAAAATTTTAATTTTTCTTAAAATTGGCTATTATTTTTTGTTAAACAAGATCTGAAAAAGTTTGAATTCGAGAGTAAGAAATAAGTTAATCCAATTGGCCAGAACCGATAGTGCTCCTATTTCATACAGGAGGTTGATAAACACTACTGAGCTAGGCCTTAACCTTGACATTAAACATGAGAAACAACTTTTAGGAACTATTCTAGACGAGATTTCGGAAGAAGAGCATGAAGAGAATCGTCCACTCATCAGTGTAATGGTTCAGGACAAAAAGAATGGACAAGGAGACCGTTTCTATAAACTAGCTGAGCAGCTGGGCTATGGAGACTGGAAAGAGTTAAAAAACGACGAAAGCTTTAAAGACGAACAGATAAAAAAGTGTCGTGAATTTTGGATGGATGAAGATAACTACAAAAAGTATTTCTGATGTTAAATAACAGCCACTGGAAAGTTTAGTACCAGTGGCTGTTTTGTTTTATTTAAGTAGTATACACAGAATTGAACATCACATAATCTGTGGTAAGGTCTGACCCCCAACCGGTGCTCTCTTCACTTCCTTTGTGTAACTCTAATACTATACGTATATGTGAGTCTCGAAGTAATTTCTTAATATAGGCCTTATCATAATTGGCAGGAGTACCACTTTTAAGCACCTGCACCAGGTTGCTATTATCTCCAATGTATAAATCGGCTTTAGTATAATCAAAAGGAACTCCTGCATTACCACAAGCAGCTATAATTCTACCCCAATTAGGATCACGGCCAAACATAGCTGTTTTTACCAAAGTAGAATCTGATATGGCTTTTACTAAAGTTCGTGCATTGCTCTCTGTTCTGGCCTTCGTTACTTTATACTCTATAAACTTAGATGCTCCCTCGCCATCAGATATAATTAATTTGGCCAAGTGAGTAAGCAGCTGCATGAGTTTTTCTCTAAATAGCTGATAGTTAGGATCACTCTTAGCTTTAATCTTTTTATTCCCCGCCAAGCCATTAGCCAATACGGCTACCATATCGTTAGTAGAGGTATCACCATCTACGGTGATCATATTAAAAGTCCTATCTACACAGTACTTCAATACTTCGTCTAGTAACTTTTCATCAATGTTAATATCTGTCACCACAAAAGCTAACATAGTGGCCATGTTCGGATGAATCATGCCAGAACCTTTAGCCATGCCTGCCAGGGCCACTTTGGTACCATCGCAATCAAACTCAAGAAAACCTTCCTTAGGAAAAGTGTCAGTAGTAAGAATAGCATTAGCTGTAAAAGATCCTGCCTTGGCCGTATTAGATAATTTATGAATATTCTCCTTGATACCCTTAACAATATCATCTGTAGGGAAAGGCTCCCCTATGAGTCCTGTAGAGGCTACTATTACATCTTCTACAGGTATTTTCAGCTCTTCAGCTACAGTATTAGCCATAGCCTCCGCTCCAAGCCTACCTTGCTCTCCGGTACATGCATTAGCATTACCGGCATTGCACACTATTACCTGAGCACGGTTATCTTTCATATGCTTTATACTCAATTTAACCGGCTCTGCCTGCACCTTGTTTTGGGTAAAACAAGCTGCTGCGGCACAAGGCACCTCTGAGTAGATAATCGCCAGGTCACGCCTCATAGACTTAACACCCGTATGCGCTCCCCAGCATTTGATACCTTTTACATTTGTAATATTTTGAATCATTTGATCTTCGATAGTATTGTTGGTTTATGGTTTCAATGGATTTTGTAATAAGCCTAAGGTCTCTTCAAAGCCAAGCATTATATTCATATTTTGAATAGCCTGCCCTGCTGCACCCTTCACTAAATTATCAATGGCAGAAAAAACCATGATCCTATTTGTGCGCTCATCCCAAATGGGGTATACATCACAGTAATTACTTCCTCTAACGTCTTTCAACGTAGGTAAAGATTCTCTCACCCTTACAAATGGCTTTTGTCTGTAAAAGGATTGATATAATTCATCCAATTTTTTCTGAGTCATATCTTTTAGAGGTGTAGAGTAGCTAGTAGCCAGTATTCCTCTATCTAATGGCAGCAAATGGGGAGTAAACTGAACCTTTACTTCTCCTTCATTAAGAAAGCCCAGCTGCTCCTCTATCTCAATGGTATGTCGATGACTTTTTACACCATAGGCCCTGAAGTTATCGTTCACATTAGAAAAATGAGTGGTAAGACTAGGCTTTATCCCTGCTCCTGTTATTCCTGACTTAGCATCTATTATTATTCCCTGTATATCAATCAGCTTCTCGTTCACTAAAGGCGCTAAACCTAAGGTAGAAGCCGTAGGGTAACATCCCGGGTTTGCTATCAAATCACTTTTTCGGATTTCTTCTTTATGCAATTCTGGCAGACCATACACCGCATTTGCAAAACCTTCTTGGTAATTATGATCTTTCTTATACCAATGTTCATAAACTTCAGCATTTTTCAACCTAAAATCACCACTGAGATCTACGATCTTAAATGATTTATCGGACCATTGCTTTACAAAATTCATGGAAACACCATGCGGCAGGGCCAAGAAAACAACATCCATTGGTTCATCAGCCACTTTTTGAGCCGAAACCAGCGGCATATCCAGCTGGCCTGTAAACTGTGGATGTAAAGTTGAAAAGGTTTTTCCTTTATGAGTTTCTGAGGTTATCATTTCTATTTCTACCTCAGGGTGGTGTAATAGAAAACGGGCCAGTTCGGAGCCTGTATAACCGGAAGCTCCTACAATAGCTACTTTCTTACGTGTATTACTCATGTTCTATCATGGTTTCTGATAAACACTTTTCTATTTCTTCCACCACTTTTTTCAAATCTTCCATAGGTATATTAAGTGAAGGCACCAACCTCAGCACTTTATCGGCAGTAGCATTAGCAATAATGCCCTTTTCCAATAACAACTTCACTACTGGTAAAGCAGGCTCTGTCAGCTCAACACCTATCATAAGCCCCAGCCCTCGGATATCTTTAATTTCTCCGTGCTTAGCCTTCATATTCTCAAATTCACCTCTTACCCATTCTCCTTTCTTAGTAGCTTCTTCTAACAAGTTTTCTTCCTCTATTACAGACAAAGTAGCCAATGCTGATGCACAAGCTAAAGGATTTCCTCCAAAGGTGGTTCCATGATCACCATAATCAATAGCATCTCCTATTTTTGAAGAGCACACAAATGCTCCCACAGGAAAACCTCCTCCAAGTCCTTTGGCCAGGGTCATAATATCGGGCTGTATGCCATAATGGTCTTTAGCAAACCATTTCCCTGTACGCCCAATTCCACACTGTACTTCATCAAATATTAAAGCTATACCCTGCTCTGTACAGATTTCTCTTACGTTTTTCAAATAGCTTTTATCTACCGGATTAATTCCTCCTTCACCTTGGACTGGCTCCAAAATAATTGCCGCCGTATCCTTACTTATGACTTCTTTAAGGGCAGGGAGGTTATTAAATTCCACTTGCTTAAAGCCAGTAGGTATGGGCTCAAAGCCTTGTTGATATTTGGCCTGCCCAGTGGCTATAGTACCTAGAGTGCGACCATGAAAAGATTTTGCCATAGAAATAATCTCCCCTCCTCTTCCGTGCTTATGAGCAAATTTACGTGCCACTTTCATGGCTCCTTCAACAGATTCTGCACCACTATTGGTTATAAAAACATGGTCAAGTCCACTAATTTCTTTCAGCTTTTTACTGAGCTCCACCTGAGGAAGAGTGACAAAGAAATTAGAAATATGCATAAGCTCTGCTGCCTGTTTCTGCACTGCTGCCACCACTTTCGGATGGCTATGCCCTACATTACAAACTGCTATACCTGCCAGCATATCAATGTACTCTTTTCCTTCTACATCCCACAGCCGGCTACCCTTACCTTTAGCAAAGGCCAGAGGAAACCGTTTGAATGTAGGGAGATAATTACTTTTATCCTGTTGATATAATTCTTCATTAGTATAACTCATCATTTATGTATTGTGGTACCTATTGATTTTTTATGCAATAAATAATCTGTAATCTGATCTGGCTGAGTGCCATTAAGGATCGTAGCTCTTGCTGCTCCTCCTTTTATAGCTATTTCACAAGACTCCAACTTGGGGATCATACCTCCGGTAATAATATTACCATACATTTTTTCTATGTCATCAAGCTGCATAGTATGTAAAATAGATTGAGGATCGGGGAAATTTTCGAAAAGGCCATCTACATCAGTAAGTAAAATATATTCATCTACCCCTAAGGCTGCTGCCATATGACCGGCAAACATGTCTGCATTAATATTATAATCATTACCTTCATCATCCGAAGCAATACAGGTCAGCACAGGTATATAACCTGCCTTCAGCAAGCGTTCTGGCAGTTCAGTATCAATACTCTTCACATCTCCTACTTGCCCCAAGTCTATCTTTTCACCACCAGCAATAGGTGTGTGCCACCTTTTCTCAGCTATTGCCAACTTACCATCTTTACCACTCAGGCCTACTGCTTTCAGACCAGAATTATTAAGCAACCCTACTAAAGAGCTATTTACTTCTCCTTTCAAAGCACGTTCTATATGCACCAATGCTTCAGCACTGGTATGTCTTTGTCCATCAAAAAATTGAGACTCTATACCCGCCAGCTCTAGTGCCTTATTAATAAAAGGACCTCCCCCATGCACCAAAAGCACCTCAAAACCTGATTCATGTAAAACTTTGATTTTTTGGGCTATTTCATTCTTTAAGCTTTCACTTTGCATGGCATTGCCCCCATACTTAATAAGAACCTTATTTTTGCTCATAAAATAAATAACGCTTTATTATTTAAGAATAATACCCAGCTTAATGTTTATTTTTTCTTTAAAAAAACAACCGTAAAATGGTTTAATACTATTTTTAATATTAAGGTGTGATCTAGAGTTAAGATCAGGTACACACTGATTGTTAAGGCATAATATAATTCTTTTTTCTACTTTTGGGGTGAAAAACATTAACTATTCAAATCCCCAATTTTAATGATCCAGTTTTTCCGATCACAAGGTCAACAATATTATGCAGTAGACCTGTTACAAAAGCTCCAGGAAGCAGACATTAACAAGTTAAAGTGGCTTTTTGGGCAAGCAGACATCATAGATGCACCTAACCTAGAGGGTTATTTTGTAGGGCCTCGTAAAGAAATGATTACCCCATGGAGCACAAATGCCGTGGAGATCACCCAGAACATGGGCATAGAAGGAATCAAAAGGATCGAGCAATTTACCCAGGTAGAAGAACGGTCAGCTGAATATGACCCTATGCTGGAAGTTCTTTATCACAATCTTGATCAGCAGCTATTCACCATCGCGAAGAGCCCAGATCCGGTAATAGAGATAGATGATATTTCTGCCTTTAACAAAAAAGAAGGTCTGGCTCTAAGCAGCGAAGAAGTTGCGTATCTGGATGAAGTTAGCGAAAAGCTAGGCAGAAAGCTCACTGATAGTGAAGTATTTGGCTTCTCCCAAGTAAACTCAGAGCACTGTAGACATAAAATATTCAATGGTGTATTCATCATCAATGGAAAAGAAATGGACAAATCTCTCTTCCAGATGATTAAAGAAACATCAACTAAAAACCCGAACTACATTGTTTCGGCATATAAAGATAATGTAGCATTTATTCAAGGCCCTAAAGCTGAGCAGTTTTCTCCTAAGACTCCTGACAAGCCTGATTATTTCACTACTAAGGAGATAGATACGGTTATCAGCTTAAAAGCCGAAACTCATAACTTCCCTACTACCGTAGAGCCCTTTAATGGTGCCGCTACCGGCTCTGGAGGTGAAATAAGAGATAGGCTAGCCGGAGGTAAAGGTAGCTTACCTTTAGCTGGAACCGCTGTTTACATGACCTCTTATTCCAGGTTAGAGCAAGGCAAAAAGTGGGAAGAGAACGTAGAACCTAGAAAATGGCTCTACCAAACTCCTATGGACATCCTCATTAAAGCATCTGACGGCGCTAGTGATTTCGGTAATAAGTTTGGTCAACCGCTTATTTGTGGAAGCTTACTCACCTTTGAGCACGAAGAAAACAACAAAAAATTCGGTTTTGACAAGGTTATCATGCTAGCTGGTGGGATCGGGTTTGGTAAAAAACAAGATAGTTTGAAAGCATCGCCAGAAAAAGGTGATGAAATAGTAATACTTGGTGGAGATAACTACCGAATAGGCATGGGTGGTGGAGCCGTTTCATCGGTAGCTACCGGAGAATTCGGCAATTCTATAGAACTCAATGCCATACAGCGTTCTAACCCTGAAATGCAAAAAAGGGTAATGAATACCATAAGAGCTATGGTAGAAAGCGACGAGAATCCTATCATATCTATTCATGACCATGGAGCTGGCGGGCACCTCAACTGCCTCTCTGAATTGGTAGAAGAAACTGGCGGAACCATAGATGTAAACAAGCTACCAGTAGGTGATCCTACCCTTTCTGACAAAGAAATTGTAGGCAATGAATCTCAGGAAAGAATGGGATTGGTAATGAAGAGCAAAGATCTTGAGTACCTTAAAAAAGTAGCAGACAGAGAGCGCTCTCCCATGTATGCAGTAGGTCATGCTACAGGAGATGATCATTTTAAGTTCGAAAACAAAGAGACCGGTAAAAACCCTATAGATTGGGATCTATCTCATATGTTCGGCTCATCTCCTAAAACTATACTGGAAGATGAAGACACCGCTAGCAACTATGCTGAATTAGCATACAATGCTGAGCAGATCAAAGAATATTTAGAATCTGTATTACAGCTAGAAGGTGTAGCCTGTAAAGATTGGTTAACGAATAAAGTAGACCGCTGCGTATCAGGAAAAGTAGCAAAGCAGCAGACTTGTGGACCTGTGCAGCTACCCCTCAATAACCTAGGCGTAATGGCAATAGACTATAAAGGAAATAAAGGAATAGCCACTTCTATTGGTCATGCTCCTGTTTCCGCACTTATAGACCCTGATGCCGGCTCTAAATTATCTATAGCAGAAGCACTCACCAACTTAGTTTGGGCTCCTCTCTCTCATGGACTGAAAGGCATATCTTTAAGCGCTAACTGGATGTGGCCCGCTAAAGTAGAAGGCGAAAACAGCAGGTTATATAATGCTGTAAAAGCAGTAAGTGAATTTGCCCAAGAGTTAGAAATCAACATCCCTACAGGCAAAGACTCACTCTCAATGACTCAAAAATACCCTGATGGCGATGTGGTATACTCCCCCGGAACAGTTATTATAAGTTCCGTAGGAGAAGTTAGCAACATCAATCAAGTGGTATCTCCTAACCTTAAGCCTGAGAAAAATTCGCATATCATATACGTAGATTTCTCTGGTGATGATTATAAACTAGGTGGTAGTAGTTTTGCTCAAATACTTAACAAACTTGGCAGCACTGCACCTACTGTTAAAGAGGCTTCTTACTTCAAAAGAGCTTTTACTGAGATCCAACGTCTAACAGTAGAAAACAAAATATTAGCAGGTCATGATATTTCTGCCGGAGGTATGATCACGGCATTACTTGAAATGTGCTTCCCTACAGAAAGCGCAGGGCTTGAAATATCATTAAATGACATAGCTGAAAAAGATAGCTTAAAGCTACTTTTCAGCGAACAGCCAGGAGTACTTATACAGGTAGCTGACGATAGTATTGTCAATGATTTGAAAAAGGCCGATATCAATGCCTATGTAATAGGCACAACCAATACCAGCAGCCGGGTTAACATAAATCATAACGAGACCACTCTAGACCTTGATGTTAAAGAATTAAGAGACGTATGGTTTAAAACATCTTATCAGTTAGATAAAAAGCAAACTGGAGCAGAGCTAGCCGAAGCCAGATTCGATAATTATAAAAAGCAACCTTTAACTTATCAGTTTCCTGCACACTTCACGGGCAAACTAGATCAGTATGGTATAGATTTAAACAGAAAAGAACAGACTGGTTATAAAGCTGCTATAATAAGAGAAAAAGGAGTTAACGGTGATCGTGAAATGGCCTGGATGATGCATATGGCTGGCTTTGATGTGAAAGACGTTCATATGACAGACCTTATCAGTGGCAGGGAAGATCTATCTGATGTAAACCTAATAGTCTTTGTAGGAGGATTCTCCAACTCAGATGTATTAGGATCTGCCAAAGGCTGGGCTGGAGCATTTCTTTACAATGAAAAAGCAAAAGAGGCTCTTGATAACTTCTATAGTAGGAAAGACACCCTAAGCTTAGGAGTGTGCAATGGCTGTCAGCTTATGATGGAATTAGGCCTTCTATTCCCTGAGATAAAGGATCACCCTACCATGCATCATAACAGCTCTGGCAAATTCGAATCTAGCTTCATATCTGTTAATATTCCAGAAAACGAAAGTGTAATGTTTAGCTCCTTGAGTGGCAGCAAACTAGGTGTATGGGTAGCTCATGGGGAAGGTAAGTTTGTATTACCAGAATCTGAATCCACTTATAACATAGTAGCCAAATACGCTTACGACGCTTATCCTGGCAATCCTAATGGATCAGACCATAGCACAGCTGCAGTATGCTCTAAAGATGGCAGACACCTCGCTATAATGCCTCACCTGGAACGTTCTATATACCCATACAACTGGGCATATTATCCAGAGGAGAGAAAGGATGAAGTATCACCATGGATTGAAGCATTTACAAACGCTAAAGCTTGGTTAAAAACACATAAGTAACTACACTGAATTCGCGGATTTCATAATATATTTCAGACGAAATATTATTAAAACAGGGCCTATTTTATTATATTTATTTAGGCTCTGTTTTAAAACCCTTCCTTATGAAATCACGCTATCATACCCTATCCACCGGAATACTTTCTCTAATGTTAGTGTCGTGCTTCTCTTACCGCGAACTCCCTGTAGAATATGACTATAGCTACAAAGGCAGGTTTGACAAATACAGCAGTTATGACTTCTTATTACAAGCTGAAAATGAAGAGCTAGCTTCTAACGGCGAACTCATTAAAAAGGCTATAGATTCTCACATGAAATTTCTTGGCTACAAAAGAAAAGAAAGCAAGCCAGACTTACTATTATCATTTCGCGTATTCGTAGACAGTCTTAACTTCAGAGGTTATGACCAACCCAAGATAGAAGATTGGATGAACAGGCAAGACCGAGACCTCCAATACAACCAACTAAAGATCGGCATGAAAGAAGGCACCCTTCTCATTCAAATTTTTGACAGAAAACAGAAAGCCTCCATCTGGCAAGGTTATGCCACCGACTACTATGGCCGAGTGAATTTTTCTGACATAAGAGATATTAATAATGCTGTAAAATCCATTCTAAACAAGTATCAATTCTTTGCTGACGGCTTCATGGATGAGCGAAAAAAGATACTTTCGCAGACTCCGTAAAATATTTTTAAAAAATTTCACCCCGAAGTTTTCATTTTTAAAAATTAATACTACTTTTGCCTTCCCAAAAATGAGGGAAACAAGATTGCCCGATGGTGTAACTGGCAACACGTCTGATTTTGGTTCAGAAGAGTCTAGGTTCGAGCCCTAGTCGGGCAACTCAGGCGGACATTAATAGTCCGCCTTTTTTGTTTTAAAAAAATGCCAAATTAAAAAAGATGTCATCAGTAAAGATCTTCTCCGGAAAATCAACTCAATACTTGGCTGAAAAAATAGCTAAGTCATACGGTAAGCCTTTAGGAGAAGTCACTCTTCAAAAATTTAGTGACGGCGAAATGTCTCCATTCTTTACTGAATCTGTTAGAGGAAGTGACGTCTTTTTGATACAGTCTACTTTTCCTCCTGCCGATAACTTTCTGGAATTACTTTTACTCATAGATGCTGCTAAAAGAGCGAGCGCTAAGTACGTAACGGTAGTAGTTCCTTATTTCGGTTATGCCCGACAAGACAGAAAGGACAAACCAAGAGTGGCTATAGCAGCTAAACTCATGGCTAACCTACTATCAGCTGCCGGTGCAGACAGAATCATGACTTGCGACCTTCATGCTGATCAGATCCAGGGATTTTTTGATATTCCTTTAGATCACCTAGATGGCACTTCTATATTCATTCCTTATATCAGATCTCTGAAATTAGAGGATATCATTTTTGCCTCTCCTGATGTGGGAGGTGTAAAAAGAACAAGAAGCTTTGCTAAGTTCTTTAGAGCAGAAATGGTAGTTTGTGATAAGTACCGTGAAAAGGCTAATGAAGTAGCTTCTATGAGACTTATTGGAGATGTAGAAGGGAAAGACGTAGTAATGGTAGATGATCTCATAGACACAGGAGGCACTATCTGCAAAGCAGCAGCCCTTTTAAAAGATAAAGGAGCTAAATCTGTAAGAGCAGTAGCTACTCACCCAATACTATCAGGCAAAGCTTACGAAAACATAGAAAATTCAGTACTAGAAGAACTAGTAATCACAGACACGCTTCCTTTAAAGGATGAGGAAAAGTGCTCTAAGATAAAAGTGCTGAGCGTTTCTGACCTTTTCGCTAAAGCAATAAGAAAAATACATGATCATGAGTCTATCAGCTCATTATTCATAAACTCTTAAGAATTTTATTTACTCACATATAAATTATAATTACAATGAAGACAGTTGAGGTTATAGGGTATAAAAGAGCAAATCTCGGCAAATCAGATTCCAAGAAGTTGCGCGCAGAAGGAAATGTTCCTTGCGTAATTTATGGTGGTGATGAGCAGATACACTTTTATGCACCAATGATTCTTTTTAGAGAATTAGTGTACACAGATGAAGCACACTTTGTGCATTTGAACATTGAGGGAGATGAGTATCAGGCTATCTTACAAGATATCCAGTTTCACCCAGTAAGTGAAGTAATGCTTCACGTTGACTTCTTGCAAATCTTCGAAGGAAAAACCATTAAAATGGACATTCCTGTTCACTTTGAAGGAGAATCTCCAGGTGTAGCCAAAGGGGGTACTCTTATCAAGAAAAGAAGACATTTAAGAATTCAGTCGCTTCCTAAAAATATGCCTGAGCATATTACTGTAGATCTTAGCGGCTTAGACTTCGGAAAAGCTATAAAAGTACAAGAGATCCCTGAAGATAACTTCGAGATTCTTGATACTAAAATTGCTTCTGTTGCTGTAGTAGAAATACCTAGAGCACTTAGAGGTAAGCAAACTACCGAAACTGAAGAAGCTGAAGAAGAGACTGAATAAGTCTATAAAAATCTATTTAAGAAAATCCTGCTCTTCACGAGCAGGATTTTTTAGTTTAAACACCTCCTTATTATCTTAAAAAAGCATGAAATACTTAATAGCAGGTTTAGGAAACATTGGTGCTGAGTATGAGCTAACCAGGCATAACATAGGGTTTCTAACATTAGATAGGATGGCTGATGAGCATGGTTTTAAGTTCAATAATGAACGCTTAGCAGAGAAAGCAGAATTTAAGTATAAGTCGAGACAAATACACCTTATTAAGCCCACCACGTATATGAACCTCAGCGGTAAAGCTATTAATTACTGGCTTAATGAGCTTAAAATACCGAAAGAGAATTTATTAGTATTGGTTGATGACATCGCTATTCCTTTCGGAAACCTACGCCTGCGATTGAAAGGGTCAGCTGCCGGGCATAACGGTCTCAAGAACATCGAACAAACTACCGGAGGCAATAACTATTCTAGATTAAAAATGGGTATTGGAGACAATTACGCAAAGGGACAGCAAGTTGACTATGTCCTTAGCCCATTCACCAAAAAAGAATTTGAGGAGCTTCCTTTCATGATGGACAAAGCGATTGACATGACTTTATCCTTTTGCACCATTGGAGGCACCAGAACCATGAACGAATTTAATGATTAATAAAAAAGGGTGTTTAGAAAATCCAAACACCCTCATTTATATTATTAGCTTATAGTTACTAGCTTATTCCTGATCCAGGGTTCACTTTTTCTGATGGCTGTACAAATCTCAATTTCCCATCTGTATCTTCTGCCATCAATATCATTCCTTGGGACTCAACCCCCATCATCTTTCTGGGAGCCAAATTCACTAAAACAGACACCTGCTGCCCTATCACCTCCTCTGGTGAGTAATGCTCTGCTATGCCGCTTAAAATAGTCCTTTTATCTATACCCGTATCTACCAACATCTTTAATAATTTTTTAGATTTTGGCATTTTTTCCGCTTCCAGAATCGTCCCAACTCTAATGTCAATTTTCATGAAATCATCAAAATTAATCTCAGCCTTCACGTTAACTTCCACTGGAGCCGCGTCCTGCTCTTTAGTGACAGCAGCTTGAACTTCTTGCTCATTAGATTTTTTAGTTGCTTCCAATTTGTCCATCTGTTTTTGTACTACGTCATCTTCTATTTTCTCAAACAACAACTCAGCCTCTCCTATTTTATGTCCTTCTGGTAATAGATCAACAGAACCTGCATCCGCCCAAAGTTTTCCTGAGAAATTTAAAATGCCATTTAATTTATTGATCGTTTTAGGTAAAAATGGTTCTCCCACAATAGCCAAATTAGCGGCTATCTGAAGACCAATATTCATAATAGTCTTTACCCTGTTAGGGTTAGATTTGATAAGCTTCCAAGGCTCTGTATCGGCCAAGTACTTATTTCCTGTTCTTGCTAAATCTATAAACTCAGATAAGGCCTCTCTAAATTTAAATGCATCGAGTGCATTAGCTATTTTCTGAGGAGCGGCTTTAACCTTCTCAATAGTTTCTTTATCTATATCAAATAATTCTCCTTTTTCAGGAATCTCTCCGTCATAATATTTATTAGTAAGCACCACGGCTCTATTGATGAAATTTCCAAAAATAGCCACCAGCTCGCTGTTATTACGAGTTTGAAAGTCCTTCCAGGTAAAATCGTTATCTTTTGTCTCAGGCGCATTTGCACAAAGTACATACCTAAGTACATCTTCTTTTCCAGGTAGATCATCTAAGAACTCATGCAGCCACACCGCCCAGTTTTTAGAGGTACTAATTTTATTACCTTCCAGGTTTAAAAACTCATTAGCCGGAACATTGTCTGGCAATATGTAATCGCCATCCACATGCAGTATGCTAGGGAAAATTATACAATGAAAAACAATATTATCTTTACCTATAAAATGTAAAAGCCTTGAGTCTTTATCTTTCCAATAAGTCTCCCAATTTTTACCATTTTGCTCAGCCCACTCTTTTGTAGCGGAAATATATCCTATAGGTGCATCAAACCACACATATAGCACCTTACCTTCAGCTCCTTCTACAGGCACGGGTACTCCCCAATCTAGGTCTCTAGTCATAGCTCTAGGAGCTAAGCCACCATCTAACCAAGATTTACACTGACCATACACATTGGCTTTCCACTCTTTGTGATCCTCCAGAATCCATTCTTTTAACCATGGCTCATAGTTATTCATAGGAAAATACCAGTGCTTAGTTTCTTTTAGCACAGGCTCATTTCCACTTAAAGCCGACTTAGGGTTAATTAATTCTGCGGGACTTAGCGAAGAACCACACTTCTCACATTGATCTCCATACGCCTGATCATAGCCACACTTAGGACAAGTACCTATGATATAGCGATCTGCTAAAAACAGATTACTCTTTTCATCATAATATTGCTTAGAAGTTTGCTCCTCGAATACTCCTTTGTCATAGAGCTTTTTGAACATATCCATTGAAGTCTGCTTATGCACCTCGGATGATGTTCTTGAGTAAATATCAAAATCGATCCCAAATTTCTCAAAGGAATCTTTTATCAAAGTATGGTATTTATCTACGACCTCTTTTGGTGTTACCCCTTCTTTTTTTGCTCTTAAAGTAATGGCAACACCGTGCTCATCAGATCCGCAGACAAAAACTACATCTTCCTTTTTACTTTTCAGGTATCTAACATAAATATCAGCCGGCACGTACACCCCTGCCAAATGTCCGATGTGCACTGGACCATTGGCATATGGTAATGCGGCAGTAATAGTATGTCTTTTAAAGTTCGTATCAGTATCTTGCATCATTTATCAGAATTAATGCTGCAAAGATAAAATTTATTAGCTGTTTATTAACTAACCAGAAAGAAAGAGCCGCAAAGATCCAAATTATCCGTTTACATCTTTAAAATAAGAATTTTAACAATTCAAAACCTGACCGTAAAGCATGTGAATCCCTCTTCTGTTCTTTTTAAAGAAATATGTCCTTCCAGTTTTTCTACAGCGAGTTTTACTAAATAAAGTCCTAAACCCGCAGAATCCCCCATTTCTGACGCTTTGGAGAAAATTTCAAAGATTTTCATGGATGCCTCCTCCTCTATACCAATGCCATTGTCTATGACTCTTATTTCTACACCATCAGACCTTCGCTTATTTATAGTGATATGAACAAAAGAATCTATACGCCCAGAGGTATTATAAAACTTAAAGGCATTACCTATAAGATTATTTAAAATTATCTTCAGCAACTCTACATCACTTTTAAAGTATAGGTTGGCCTCTATTTCCTTAATTATCTTAACCTTCTTACCTGATGCATTTTTCTTCTGCTTGGCTACTACTTGCTCAATTAAACTATGGAAATCTACTCTTTCTTCTGAGACTAACGAATTATTTATTTGATTAATAATCAATAATTTAGAAAGAATTTCATTGAGTTTTTTTGCAGTACCTCCAAGCTTTTTAAAATAATCAACTGCCTTAGTGTCCTTAATATCAATAAGGGCCACATTACAAATCCCTTGCAACGTGGCTAAAGGGCCTCTTATATCATGCGAAGTTTTATAAATAAAATTATCCAACTCATGATTTGACTTCAAAAGTGCAGCATTAGAATCTTTCAACTCTTTAGTTCTATCTCGAACCTTTTCTTCCAACTGCATATTAATATCAGTAAGCTGGTGGTTCTGACTTTCGATTATTCTATTTGCTTCAGATAATTTTTCATTCACTTTTTTCCTGTGAAAGTTATTCCTGTATAAAATAACAAGGATAACCAGCGCGAGAAAAATAATTATTGAAGAAAGAAGCAGCAAAGAAGTTCCTCGTGATATTTGGGACTGCTGCATGCTGATAGTTTCTAAATTTTCTCTTTCCTGATATTCAATCTGAATATCTGCCAGATTCTGAATCACTTCCTCATCCAACAAACTATCTTTAAGATTTATGAATTTTCTCTGATAATCATAAGCTTTTTTAAAGTCGCCAGTTTTATAGTAAAAATCTGAGTAAACATCACTAATCTGCATTTTCCACTCCTGAGCGTCTGTTTTAACCACTAAACTATTGGCAGAATCTAGCAGAGGCAAGGCTTTATTAAAGGAATTTTGAATAATATAAATCCTACTCAGGTAGTAAAAACTTATTATTTCATAAATATAATTCTGCTCTGTCATGGCTAACGTCAAGCATTTATCAAATGCTTTCAGTGATTCATCATATTCCTCTTCATTGAACATGGTAACACCAAGCCCGGAGTAAGCCTCCACTTCTATCTGAGACTCACATTCCCCTCCACACCAATCTATTAGCTTTAAAAAAATTTCCTGGGCATTCTCATTTTGTTCTAAACCAATATAAGCTAACCCTATATTTATAAGATTTCTTTCTACATCATAATTAATATCTTGCTTTTCTTTTAGCGCGTAAGATCTCTGAAAATACTGCAGAGCTTTCTCATTATCGCCAATCTTATAATAAACAAGTCCTATGTTATTTAACGCTACCGAAACCTCAAGCTCATCCCCTTCATCCTCTCGTATTTTTAATGATTTGAAATGGTACTCTAAGGACTTATCATACTTTCCGAAAAAAGTATAAACCACAGCCAAATTGTTAAGCAAATACTTTATCTGATCACTATAACCTTGTTTCATGGCTATATCCAATGCCTCCTCGTAATCATTAATGGCACGTTCATAATCTCCCCTAGCCTTTAACAAATATCCTTTAGCATTAAGAGACTTAACCATGAGAAGAGAATCCGTATTCCGTAGGGCAAATTGACTAGCAATTGTAGCGTAGAAAAGAGCACTATCTTCATCAACCTCTCTATAATATTTAAAAAACTCCATATAGAGTGACGCCTGATCTCCTTCAGTTAGGCTAGACTTCTTACTCCAAAGACTATCAATGTCTTGCGCACAGCATTTGACATGACTTGAACCGCACCACAACATTAGACAAATACAATTATATATAACTATTCTGTACACTTGTAAGATCTAGTCATGATTTATAAATTTATTACTATCTGAAACCCTAATATTTGCAACAATACAATTTTGAACAAACAAACACATAAAAATAGTAATGTAAGATTCACTATGTGTTTTTATAAAATATAATAAATAAAAAAACAAACCAAAGTCCAATATAATATGAAAACAAAACTAATTACAATTTTAACTATCCTTTTCTTATCCACCTTAATTTACAGCTGCAGCGAAGAAGAAATAGAACCTTCTCAATACAACAACAAATACAAAGGACAGGGATCTGACTCTATGGATCCGCATCAATGGGATTAATCTTTTAAAAACCTTAAAACTGAACTACAACATGAAATCTAAAATCTTTACTATCATAATACT
>NZ_JAESIY010000001.1 GCF_016757215.1 Fulvivirga sediminis | reverse complement strand
GGAAGATCCTTCCATTCAAGAACAAAATGCCTTATTAGCTCCTGGCAATTACACCGTAAGCGTAGCTGATAGCCAAGGTTGCAGTACTACTGTAGAAAATATAGATGTACCTTCTATTACCAGCACCCAAAACCCGGTGATGGCAGGCCTAAAAGTATATCCTAACCCTGCTCAAAACCACATCTGGATTAAGAGTGAGCAAGACAAGACCCTAGACATCAATTTAATTAGCAGCACAGGCCAAGTCATAAAAGCATATCACCTGCAACTAAAAGCTAACCTACCTCATCTACTCAATATCTCAGAGTTAGGACCAGGGGTGTATGTGATGAAAATATTAGATAGAGAAAATACGCACGCTATCAGGGTCATCAAATCTCTATAAAGAATACTTTAACTATATCAATTTTAACTTACATTAATTTTATGAGAATTTTTAGTTTATTGTTTTTATTATGTATATGCTGTTGCCTGAATTCAAAAGCCCAGGAAATAGTAAAAAGCCTAACAACCGGAGAATATGAATCTATTAATAATTATGACATAATTCCCGTAAACTCATTCGAGAGCAAATATGTTTTAACAAATCCAAACAATTCAATATCTGATATCAATTGGTCTGTCCGAGGTGACTTACGGATTATATCTCAAAATGGAGCCACAGTGACTATCGCTTCTTCTCCGCAAAACAGCAATTACAAAAGTGGCTATGGAAAGGGCCAATTAATTGTTAGCTATTCTGATACTACCATTCCATCTAATTGTGGTAGACCAGGCAGAAGTGTAGAGATATTCAAAAAGTTTGGACAAAAAGAAAGAACGAACATTATAGGCAACTCTTGTATTAACACAGGAGATACGGTAACATATTCTATTGAACCACTAGTAAGTGTTAACCTGAATGCACGCATCGGTATAGATTTATATAAGTGGGAAGTACCTAATAACTGGAATGTACTTTTTTACAGTGGAGACAGCAGCTCAATTACTTTTAAAGTAGGGCAATTAACAGGTAATGACATTTTAAAAGCTGATATAGGAATGGCCAATTTTAATGATGGCTTTGTATATGAGCTTCCTATGGCACAGGGTCCTGCCACTCCTACTTTTAGTGCAGCGCCTCCTGAATGTTTATCTTTGGACGACGAGCAATTTACAGTTTCTATTAATGCTATCGAAGGTGAAGAATACGAATGGGGATTTGGCCCTGGCACTAACTGGTCTTTTGCTAATGGCTCCACCCCTAACGATCCTTCTATCACAATAAAGACTGATGATAGACAAGGGGAAGTAACTTTAAAAATAAAGGGTAGCTGTAATCAACCGCTAGACACCGCCTTTGTTATAAACAGGTCTTTTGGAAGTAATAATGAAATAACGGGAGAAGAATGTGTAGAAGCCGGCAGCTATGTTAAGTACACCGTTTCTAATTCTAGTACTAACGTAGAGTGGACCCTGCCTGAAGGTTGGACTTATGCTGATGCCAATAGAAACCTATCTACTGTTACATTAAAAGTTGGTAATAAAGGCGGTACTATAACTGCAAAATCTCTTAACTGTGGCAGTGATGCTATCAGCATTGACGTATCTGTTCAGCCAAAAACACCAGCTAACATCTCAGGACCTACATGCTTAGAATTTGATTTTAATGAAGAAGTAACTTATAGCGTACCAGCTGTTGATAATGCTACTGGCTACCAGTGGACTTTCCCTAGCACTTTCACTCCTAATAGACTTACTACCTCGACTCCCACAGCCTCCACTAAGGCCAATTTCTTTAACGGAAACAAAGCGGTTTCAGTAGTAGCTCTTGGTTGTGTTAATAGTAAAGCAAGATCATACACAGTTACATATGCGCCTGAAACACCTGTTATTACCGGACCTTCTTGTTTAACAGATGGAGACCTTCGCGGCAGCCTAACCTATAGCGTAAAAGCCCAAACAGGAGTTTCTTTTAACTGGTCTCTCCCTTCAGGATGGACATTCGTATCTAACAATACTCATCTTAATTCTATAACTGTAGCACCTAATGGCAATGCCGACGGAACTATAAGCGTACAAGCAGTAGGTTGTAAAACTACTCCTGCCAGTACCATGAAGGTATCTACGGCAAGTGATGGGGGATTTGAATTTAAAATTGTTCAACCATTCGGTGCCGGAATATATCAAATAACCACCACTTCTGGCGGATACAATTTCGGTAATTATGATAAAATTACATGGTATTTAAATGGCAATGTTTTAACTACAAACACAATCATCTATGCTCCAGGAAATTGTGCAGAAGGAGAATTATCAGTAGAAATTATAGATAATACTAACTGTATCAATACTTCTACTTCTATCATCAACCAATGTTCTAATGGCCGTTCTTCTTTAGCAAGAACAACTAACAACCTGAGTACTCAAGAAAAAATTGCCAATAAAATGCAATTTAAGGTTTCTCCTAACCCTGTTAGTAATAAGCTAAAAATAGCGTTACCTGAAACTTCCTCTCAATTTACAATTAGAGTTATAGACCTTAATGGTAAAGTGATAATGACTGAGCAAACTAAAAATGAAAGCACCACTCTTAAACTAGGAGGTTTAAATAGAGGAACTTATATCATATTAGCAGAAGATGGAGATCAGCAGTATGCAGAAAAAATCATAAAAGAATAAATCCATACCAAAAATAAAAACAGTAAAAGGCCCGGAATTTTAATTATTCCGGGCCTTTTCTATGCTCTCAACTTTTTAGACAATTATGATTTTCTCAAAACACCACCCGAACAAACCCGCAAAATTAAAAATTAATCAACTAAATAGATATAAAACTAAATAAACCATAAAAATAAAGCGCAATTATTGTGATTATTTGAATATAAAAGACTTTTCATTAACTTTGAAATATCAATTAACGAATTGATCTACACTGTAGGGTGATGAAACTGGCAGACATGCCCTCCGGTCTCGGGGGTGGAGGTCACGGGATAAATTCTTTCAGGTATCCAATAACACTTAAAGCACTAACCGCTCCGTGGAGGTTCGAATCCTCCCTCTACAGCCAAGGCTATGGCCTTTTGTTAAATAGTGAGAATTCCTTGTATTGCACAGAATGTTTAAACAAACTACCTGAGATTTACCAATCATTAGGTAGTTTGTTTAACTTCTTATTTTACTATTTTAGGATCTAACTCCAGTTTATATAGCATATCCCTCTTGTCGCCAATATAAGTCTCAAAATAGAATTTTAGATCCTCTCCTATGATTACATCATCGATATGAAATTGCTTCAAATTATTTCCATTAACATTTCGCAAGTCGAATAATACGTAATGCCCCTTCTCCCCGGTGACATCATTTATAGTATAAACTGAAATAAATCCACCAGCTCCACCTCTATGAATATCAGGCCTTTCATTATCCACAATATTGGCATTCTTAATATGATCAGGCATAATAAAGTAGTGAGTTTTATTACTATCATAATAAGTATAAAGAGCACCTACATTCTGGTATGAGTGCGTGTTATCAGCACCCCCAATATGATGTTTGTTTAAACTCTTAGCCCACACCATTTTACCATCTGCATCTATTTTCATACCCACTATATCCTCTAAATGAACGATATCCCTGATTTTTCCCATATCATATTCACTCAAAATATAGCTGATCTCGCCCCATAATATCCAACTACCATCTTTCCTAGATTCAACTTCTTTCAATACCAAATTTCTTATTCCAAGGTCGTAGCCTTTCTCAATAAATTCAATTGAATCCCTTTTAGGCATCACATCATACAATAATTGCTTCGGGAAAAGAACTTTATTCTCATTTAAAATTTCTCCTTCCTTGGTAATGATAGCCATATGCACCCCCTTGGCGCTCATTTCATTATCTACTTTAGCCAAGCTGTGCCGCTTTTCAATATGAGCACCAAAATAACCTATCATCATAAAGTTACCTGTTGAATCTTCCCTGAGAGTTATATCATTCATATAACCCCACTCATCAGACTCCAGAGGATATGTATTCAGCTCACCATTCATAAATTTCAAAAAGTGATATTTTTCCTTTACGCTGATAAGGCTATAGACAGCCCCATCATTTCCCAAACAAATATCTAAATACTCAACCTCTTCTCTTTTATATGGCAAAGCTAACATCCCCTTACTCATCTCATTTAGCCTGTCATCAAAAACATAAGACAACACTTTAGCCTCTTGATCATTGACGCTACTTTTAACTCCATAAGCAAAAAGCAGTTTTGATTCATCTTGGGACAGAGAAGGGTGAAACAAAGGCCTTTTAAAAGCATATTTTAGTCCCTTTGCCACTGAAAATAACAGTTTATATTCTTTAAGCTTCAAATTCTCCAAATCAACTTCACTAATGTACAAATCCCAGTCTGCCAGTATGTTCTTTTGATCTGTGAAAAATAAATATACCTTGTCTTGTTTTTTTAACAGCGCTTGTGGCACATAGCGCCGAGACATGCTTTCATCTGTATTCTGCTTTATTTGATACAAGTACTCAGTATCAAATTTCTGAAACACTACGCCTTTCTTCTGAAATTTCACACCTAAAATTTGTGCACTATCATTTATAAAGGTGAAGATTTCTTTATAATTATCTTCCACTCCATAAAAGTTACCAGAGCTAAGTTCAAATCCCTCGGCGAGCTCCTGCCCCCTGAGCGTAAAAAAGGATGAGAAAATGAAAATAATAGAAATGTATAAGTGCTTCATATTGTGAAATTTGGCACTAAATTAAAAAGTTACATCCTTTTAAAAATCAAAATTACAGTTCTCATCAAAGTTGCGTTTTTTTAAATATTTCATAAATACCACAGCCTATACCAATATATTTTTGATTCTATTTCAAAAAATTCCATATAAAATTCTTATTCTTTAAATTTAAACGGTAGAATAATAGCCCTTTTTACCAAGAAGGAATAAACTAAGAATTTTTGTTAAACATAATTTTCTTTTATTTGTCAATGTATAGGGCTAATGCCCAAGAGAAAATCTCTCTAAATAAAGGAAAAATAGATTCTATGAATGCTATAAACAAAATTCAAAATTACAATAAGCAGGTAGGCTTGAAGTTTCAACTCTACAATAGCTTATTCACCAACCTACCTTTTCACCGTGTAGAAAAAACAGGCATTTTATTGTCCACTTTTCTTCTTCACTGTGAAGATGGATTCAAAAAAAACCAAAGCCCAGTTGAAATAATTGATTCCTTTTTTAAACACAATACTTCCTATGATGACCCTCAGGAGCAAATAGATCTTCTATTCAGGTTTATCCAATATACAGAAAGACAAATAGTGCTTTTTGATGCTGTAGAAGAGGCGGCTTTTAGCGAAATATATGATTTAAAAGGAGTGGGCACCTTAAAGCACCTGGAATCAGAGGTGGTACAGTCTAAAAAACAAGCCGAACTAGCTGAAAAGCTAAAAGACTTTTCTGTAAGACTTGTGCTTACGGCACACCCTACGCAGTTTTATCCTAGTGAAGTGCTAGGTATTATTAATGATCTCTCCAGGGCTGTAGCTCAGGATAATACAAGCGAGGTGAATAGTTTACTACAGCAGCTGGGTAAAACACCGTTCTTTAAAAAAGAAAAACCGACACCTTATGATGAAGCGGTAAACCTCATATGGTTTTTAAGACATAGGTTTTATAGAGCGGCAGGTAAAATCATGTCTGAGTTTAAATCTCAGTTTCCGGAAGCTGTAAACGAGACTAACTCACTAATAAGAATGGGCTTTTGGCCCGGGGGTGACCGCGACGGTAACCCATTCGTAAAGGTAAATACTACTAAAAAAGTAGCTGCTGAACTAAGAGCGGGCTTACTTAAATCTTATTATCAAGATGTTCACCTGCTCAGAAGAAGGTTAACTTTTAAAGGTGTGGATAATGTATTAGCTCAGTTGGAAGAGAAAATACACCTTAACCTATCATCACCTGAAAAGCATCATGATCTCTCTAAAGATGAAATGATCAGCACCCTGAAGGACATCAGAAAGACCTTATGGGATAAGCACAATGGCCTTTTCTCTGAAATGGTAGATGACCTGCTTAGAAAAGTGGAGTTATTCGGCCTATACTTTGCATCACTAGACATTCGCCAAGATAGCTCGGTACACACTGACCTGATGGCAGAAATAGCCAAAAAGACCTCTGCATTGCCAGATAACTATGCCCAGCTATCTGACGAAGAAAAAATCGAAGCCATCCTCAATATTAATGAAGTAGTGGATCCTTCTATTTTTGAAGACGAACTTTTCAGAGATACTCTGGAAACTATCGCTTCTGTGAAATTGATCCAACAGCAAAATGGGGAGGAAGGCTGCCACCGCTATATCATCAGCCACAGTACTAGTGCGCTAGACGTAATGAATGTTTTTGGTTTATTCAAACTAGCAGGGTGGGATGCCAATGATCTTAAGGTAGATATAGTACCACTCTTTGAGTCAGTAGAAGATTTAAAGAATGCATCTCAGGTGATGAATACATTATATAAAAATGAAGTGTATCGTAAGCACCTCACTAAGAGAAAAGACATTCAAACCATAATGGTGGGCTTCTCTGATGGCACCAAAGACGGTGGCTATTTAATGGCTAACTTTGGTATATACAAAGCTAAAGAAGAGCTAACCAAAACCTCAAAAGACAATGACATTCAGGTTGTATTCTTTGACGGACGTGGTGGACCTCCTGCCAGAGGAGGGGGTAGAACACATCAGTTTTATGCCTCTTTGGGTAGCAATATTGCTAGCAAAGAAATACAACTGACTATACAAGGTCAAACTATTAGTTCCAATTTTGGCACAGAAGAGAGTGCTCGCTTCAACTTAGAACAGCTCATGCATGCTGGTATCAGCAACGACCTGTTTTATTCCGGACAGGTTACTCAAACCAAGGAAGAAGATGACTTGCTGCTTCAGTTATCTCAAAAGAGTTACCAGGCGTATGAAGACCTTAAAAATCACCCTGCCTTCATAGAGTACCTGAATGAAGTAAGTCCTTTGAAATATTACGGACAAGCCAATATTGGTAGCCGCCCTTCTAAGCGTAAGCCAGGAAAGCTCAATTTGGATGACCTGCGTGCCGTGCCTTATGTAGGCTCATGGAGCCAGTTAAAGCAAAACCTACCGGGATATTATGGTGTAGGCTATGCCTTGCAGCAAATGGAAGCGGAAGGAAAATGGGACGAAATATGTAAACTATACAAAAGCTCTCTTTTCTTCAAAACTTTGCTTGACAACTGTGAAATGGCCATGTGTAAGTGTTTCTTTCCTTTAACAGCTTACTTAGCTAAGCATCCTGTCTATGGAGACCTTTGGACTTTGATTCATGAAGAATTTGAAAGAACGAAATCCTATATGCTCAAATTAGCAGGAGCCTCTGAGTTAATGGACGACAAACCTATAAACCGAGTATCTATACAAATGAGACAGCGCATAGAGCTGCCTATACTTACGATTCAGCAATATGCTCTTAACAGAATTAGAGAAATAAAAGAAGCTGAAGGAGAAGATGCTAACATAGATGTTTATGAAAAAATGGTTGTAAGGTGTTCTTTCGGTATTATCAATGCAGGTAGAAATTCTGCTTAAACACTAAAAAAAATACTTTCTAAAAGCTCAATTCTCATACAGAATTGAGCTTTTTTATGATTTAACTCTACTTATATATTATATTAAGTAATAGATTTACTTAAACTTTCTGATGTATGTTATCACTATGTTATATAAGTATAAATAGGCTTTTTTTATTTAAATTCTAGCTAAAATAAACCTAAACCTCATGCTACTATTTAAATCTACAGCCCAACTTAGTTATTATAATTATCCTCTCCAGCTCAACGGCAATACTGCCTATTCCTTTCTGTTGTGACTAGCTTTCTTGTATTCTAAGATTGTATTGGTGGCTTTATTCTTTATTGAAAATCTATCTATTTAACTGGTAGAGTAAAAAGCAATTGAAAAAGGAGAGTGATGAGACTTTTACTATTCATAATCATACTGTTGGCGGCAGCTAGTACGGCTATTAGTCAGACCTCGCAAGAGGATTTTCGCATTTATTCTAAAAAAGACGGCCTTTCGAGTAATAATGTAACCTCCTTTGCTCAAACTCCTGATGGCTATCTATGGCTTGGTACTACCGATGGCCTTAATAGATTTGATGGGTATTCTTTCAAAGTCTTTAAACATAATGAACAAGACAGCACATCAATATCTGATAATCACATTACCGCTCTGTTCGTAGATCATGCAGGCGCTTTATGGGTAGGCACCAAAACTAAAGGCCTCAACAGGTATTTGTCCGAAAATCAAAATTTTGAGCATTTTCCTCATAATAATTACGACTCACATTCTATTACTAATCATTTTGTTACCTGCATCACTGAAGACGCCAATCACCAACTCTGGATAGGAACCAGCATGGGGCTTAACCTCTATAACAAGCAAAACAACCGCTTTAAGCGCTATTTTCACGAAACTCAAGTGCTTATTGATAACAGTTGCATTCTAAAATTAAAAGATGACGGCACACCCTTTAGTGTAATCGACAAGCTAAAACCTATCAAAAACATCATTTTCCCCAATATCTCTCAATTCTCCCTTGCCCTTGAAAAGCAACTGGGAACATCTCCGGCGAAACTGTATACAAAAAAGATACTCAAAAATGTAAAAACAAAAATGCATGGGGACCATATTCAAACCTTAGAGACGGATAGAGATGGTAATATATGGGTGGGATATATGAACAAAGGTCTGTATCATTTTAACCCCCACAGCAATTTTTTAGAAAAAGTAGATTCTAAAAATGGAGATAAGCTAAATAAGATTAATTCTTTATTAATAGAAGGAAATGAAATATGGATAGGTCAATCAGATGGTAGCCTAAAGATAATGGACCTTCAAACAAAAGGCCTTAAAGAAGCCACTTTTGATGAGCTTCCGGGCAGCATAGAAGCTTTATATAAAGAACCAAATGGCACTTTATGGGCCGGCACCGATATTGGAATTTTCAGCACACATAACGATGACACTTTTCTTCATAAAAAATTTAAGAATACAGCCTCTGCTTATTACACGGGTAAATGTATTTACGAAGACAATGAACAAAATATATGGATAGCACTGGCTCAAAGAGGAGTAAAAGTCATTCCGTATCAAAAAACAGCTCCAATTACTACGCACTTCAAAACACAGGATGCACTATCACTAGAGAGTATTTCTGCAGTAATGCAAGACCATGAGCAAAATCTTTGGATAGGATATTATTCAGGAGGCATTTCTCTTTGGAACAGTGAAAAGCAAGAGATCACTTACTTTGAACCCAACAAAGGTAGCGGACTAGGAAAGGGATCTGTTTACTCCATATTTGAAGATAATAAGCATAACATTTGGGTAGGAACCTATGACGGTGGCCTGCAAAAATATGAGTCCATTCAAAAAACTTTTACAAGCATACCCATTGAAGATAGCTTGGACAAAGAAGATAGGTTAGACATAAGAGATATAAAGCAAGATAAAAACGGTAATTTATGGATGGCCTCTCATGGTCATGGTCTCATTAAGTATAATCCCCTCACCCAACAAGTGAAAGTAATAAAGGCTAATTACCTCAAGTGGGAATATAGCTTGGCCAACGACTGGCTATATACACTAGCCATAGATGCTAAAAACCAGATATGGATAGGGAGTGTAGCTGGAATAACCCTATACAACTCCGAAAACCAATCTCTAAAAACCTTCAATGACAAAAACAGCAACATATCTCACAATCAGGTCCGTACTCTTTTCATTGATGAAAAGCAAAGGGTGTGGGTAGGAACTGAAGATGGCCTCAACTTAACAGATACCGCCTTTAGTGGCCATTTCAAGACCTATGCCTCCGCCTCAGGGCTCATGGAACCCAATATTACCGCTATCACAGAAGATCCGTTCGGCACCATCTGGACAGCCACTAAAAATGGGATTTACACCTATGATCCACGATCAGACAGATTCGTTTCTGTAAGAAATAATGATAATTTCGACCATAATGAACTCTTCCATGGCTCTTATACCATTGGCGGAGATGGAAAAATTCACTTCGGAGGCAACCAAGGCCTTATTACCATTAATCCTTCTCCTGAAGTAAGTGACACACCTAAAATCCCACTATTTTTCACTCAACTTATTAGTTTTAACGAGGAGGATAGCAGCAAGCTACTACTTCAGCCAAGGCATTCCAACACCATAAAACTACCTCATCATCAAAATAATTTTGTACTACACTATGTAGGCATTAACCTAAGCAACCCTGCACAGACTCAATACAGCTATAAATTAGAAGGTAAAGACCAGAAATGGCACTCTGGAAGTAAAGACTTAAAAGTGATATATCATGATTTATCTCCTGGGCAATACACCTTTCTTCTTAAAGCCACTAATAAAAACGGCCTTTGGAGGCAAAGTCCTGTATCTCTAACCATAGTAGTGGCTCGTCCGTTCTGGAGAGCATGGAGCACTTACCTGGCAACATTGATCATTATTGGAGGCATAGTATTGTACATAAAAAAGAAAAAAAGAAAGTCTTCTGTTTCTCAATATACCTTCAATCCTGATTTCAACTTTCCTTTTGTTTACACTAAAAACCTACATTTTATAGAATTCATAAATAGTGGCAAAAATTCCTTTTCTCAAGCACATTTCAGATTGCTGAATTACTCCTCTCCTTTCAACAATAATCAGAAGCCTAAAACATTGTCACAGATATTAATTCTGGATGATGAAAATTATGCTAATTACGAAAGGAAACTCGCGCCTGATTTTCATGTTGAAAAAGCCTTAAGCGATAAGGAAGCTTTTCTCATAGCAATAAAAACACAACCCGATATCATTATCTCCAAAACCAGAAACAATAAAATTGACGGAATCAGACTATGTCATAAAATCAAATCGGATCCCAGAACCTCCTTTATACCAGTCATACTTACTACCCACAAAATATCAGAAGAAGAAATGCTACAAAGCATGGCAGCCGGAGCTGAAGATTACTTGGCCTATTCTTCGAAAATGCTTTTTCTGAAAACGAAACTTATCAATCTAATCAGGCTAAAGAGAAATATTGCAGAGCACACGTTGTTCACCTATGGCTCTCAAGATACCCAAGAAGGCCTCAACAATAATTACACTACAGATTTTCTCAGCTCAGTTCAAAAAATTATACATGAACATATAAGTGATGATTCTTTTGGCCCAAGCCTCTTGGCATCACAGCTGAATATGAGCAGATCTCAGCTCTACAAAAAAGTAAAAAAAGAATTTGGTCAATCAGTGAGCATTCTCATTCGGAATATGAGACTACAAAAAGCGCTAGACCTACTTAAAAACACTCAGCTGAACATAGCGGAAATTGCCTACAAAGTAGGCTTTACAGATCCTGGTTATTTTACGAGGTGTTTTAAAAACTATTACGGAAAATCTCCTTCTGAATTTTTACAGACCGAACAGAAATGATATTCTTTATGTATCAATAATGTCCCACATGTATCACATCAGAAGCTCATTTGAGACAATAGTACAAGGCGTAGACAATAGTCCTACTATGAAACAATAGTATAATTGATTGATAAAATAGTCACTATGTTCATTTAGGAAAGGGAGTAACTTCAATACACAAACCTAAAAACCTCGTGGATATGAAAAGACTTTACTGTTTGACTAAGAACTTACTAAACCAACTCTCCCTAACCTTCATCCTACTCATACTATTTCCATCCCCAGGTCTCCCTCAAAACTTCCTCAGTACTGAGGGAGACCACCTTATAGATGCCAATGGTAATGAAGTGCGCCTGACTGGAGTTAACTGGTTTGGCTTTGAAACTAATGAGTTGGTGCCTCACGGACTGTGGGCCAGAGACCTTAAAAGCATGCTGATTCAAATTAAGGATCAGGGCTTTAACTGTATACGTATACCCTGGTGTAACGCCATGTTGGCGCCGAGCGCCAACATCTCTGTCAATACTTTTGGTACAGATCCTTATACAGGCATCAGCCCTATGAATGCTGAAGCCGCCACCAAATCCAAGCCCATTGAAATTATGGATATTATTGTGGAATGGTGTCAGGAAAATGACATGAAAATCATTTTAGACAATCACTCACGCGCCCCTGGTGCTTACCTGGAAGAAGACCTATGGTATACCGCTGCCGTACCAGAAAGCCAATGGATAGATGACTGGATATTTATGACCGATAGGTATAAAAACTATGATGCCGTTATAGCCATGGATCTGAATAACGAACCACACGATAGAGCTACCTGGGGTAACTCTAACCCTGCCACCGATTGGAACAAAGCGGCTGAAAGGTGCGGAAATGCAATTTTAGCGGTTAATCCTAATGTACTTATCTTGGTAGAAGGAATAGAAGAGCACCTTGGAGATGTGTACTGGTGGGGAGGTAATCTCATCGGAGCCGCAGAATATCCCGTACAATTAGATGTACCTAATAAGTTGATGTATTCTCCTCATGAGTATGGTCCTACCGTATATCCTCAGGATTGGTTCACAGACCCTGCCTTCCCCAGCAATATGGCTGGCATATGGGATGAGCATTTCGGATATCTGTACAATCAGGACATTTCTCCTTTACTGGTGGGAGAATTTGGAATAAGAGACTCAGAAGGATTGGATGAACAATGGTTTGACACCTTTTTAGAGTACATGGGCAACGACTACTCATGGACCTTCTGGTGCTGGAATCCTAACTCTGGCGATACAGGAGGACTTTTAGACTACTCGTGGGGAAATATAGTAGAATGGAAAATGGAAAAACTAGCTCCTTACCTGGCCCCTATGATTCCTAACGGCAATGTATTACCACCTACCGATGAGCTTATCGTTTCAACCAATTCAATGACTTTTGGTGCAGCAGAGTCTAGTTTAGAAATTTCCATTACATCAAATATCTCCTGGACAGCCAGCAGCACCTCCTCATGGATATCTTTATCACCTACGAGTGGCTCTGGAAACGGCACATTAACTGTATCTGTTTCTGAAAATAGCGAGTCTACAGCCCGAAGCGGCAGCATCACTCTTTCAGGAAATAGTATTACTCGAACCATTGAAGTATCTCAAACCTCTACCACAGACAGCTTATTTCTAACACTATCAACAGCTTCAGTAGAGTTTGATGCCAGCGCTACATCAGCCACAGTAAATATTTCATCAAACATCAGCTGGACAGCTACCAGCACTGCTAGCTGGGCTACCATTACACCTACTTCAGGCAGTGGCTCCGGTAGCATAGAGGTATCAGTCAATGCAAATAACTCGGAAGAAAGAAGCTCTGAAATCACCATAAGTGGAGAAGGACTTTCTGCCTTACTTACTATTACTCAGTCTGCATCAGACAGTGAAGATCCCTGTTCAAATGCCACAGAAATTTCCCTTCCTTTTACTTATGAAGGATCGGGCAATTTCTGCTGGATAACTTCAGAAAACATCAATTATGTTAATTCCTGGAATACGGGTTTGGTAGAAATCAATGGAACAGACTATACTAATACATGGTCTAGCAACGTGCCTTCAAAAATAAATGGCAATTATTATATCCAGTATGTGGGTGATTTTGCCTATTCTCATTTGGAGATCAATGGTAACACCAGTAGCTCCCGATTGGCATCTGGCAAAATAACTGATAATTCCATAAAGATTTATCCTAACCCTACTGCCAGCGCTATCACTATACAAACTTCGCAGTATGAAAACATACAGATAATTATTTATGATAATCAAGGCCGTTTAATCTATAAAGAAACCCTTAACAATATCGGAAATACAGAAACAACGGTAGAACCAAAAATTGCACCTGGACTATATACACTTCAGGTACTCCATAAGAGTGAAGTTATTCACTCCGAACAAGTAATCTTCAAAGACTAAAACCAAATATGGCAAGTGCAGGGTAGCAGCTTTTCAAAAGCAGCCTGCACTTGTATTGCCTAATCTTTTTAACTCAAAACAAACCTTTAATCATAATAAACGATAACACTTATGAAAAAACCATTAATCATCTATTCATTATGCATGGTGTGCTTTATCATGAGCATACACTCGGCCGTGGGCCAAACCAACGAATATTTAGAGCGGTTTTTACAGCTAAGAGAAAAGGTAAACAACCCCGCCAATGGCTATTTTAGCCCTGACGGTGTTCCTTACCACTCTGTAGAGACGCTCATTGTAGAAGCACCAGACTATGGACATGAGACTGTAAGTGAAACCTACTCTTACTGGCTATGGATGGAAGCCCTTTATGGCAGAATAGAAGGCGACTGGCAACCTCTGAATGCTGCATGGCAAAATATGGATGACAACATCATCCCTACTACTGACCTGCAGCCTACAGCCGGAAACTATAACCCGAACTCTCCTGCCACTTATGCAGCAGAATTTCCTTTACCATCATACTATCCTGCCCCGTTACAATCGGGCATTCCTGTAGGTCAGGATCCTGTTTCTTCTGAGCTTACCTCAGCCTACGGAAATAGAGTATACGGCATGCACTGGATACTGGATAGCGATAACTTCTATGGTTATGGTAATAAAGGCGACGGTGTAAGCACCCCTTCATATATCAACACCTTCCAAAGAGGAGAAGAAGAATCAGTATGGGAAACTATACCGCATCCTTCTTGGGAAGAATTCGACTTTGGAGGTCAATACGGGTACCTGGACTTATTTACTGAAGAATCTCAGGCACCTGCTAAACAATGGAAATACACTAACGCTCCTGATGCTGATGCCAGAGCAGTACAAGTAATGTATTGGGCTTACCTATGGGCAGAAGAACAAGGGTTGAACCCAGAAACCACTCTACCTTTAGCGGATGCAAGTAAAATGGGGGACTTCTTAAGGTTGGCTATGTTTGACAAATATTTCAAACCTCTTGGTGTAGAAAGTGCTTCTGCTCCTGGGGCCACAGGCTATGAAAGTGCTCATTATCTTATGTCTTGGTACTACTCTTGGGGTGGACCTGTTTCTACCTCGCAAAACTGGGCCTGGAGAATAGGCTGTAGCCATAGTCACTTTGGGTATCAAAACCCAGTAGCTGCTTATGCTCTAAGCGAATTTGATCCTTTGAAGCCCATTACTCCCAATGGTGCCAGAGACTGGAGCACCAGTCTAGATCGTCAGTTAGAATTTTACCAGTGGTTGCAATCAGATGAAGGTGGTATAGCAGGTGGAGCTACTAATAGCTGGAATGGAGATTATAGCCCATACCCTGCAGGAGCAACTACTTTCTATGATATGGCCTATACAGAAAGTCCCGTTTACAATGATCCCGGAAGTAACACCTGGTTTGGATGGCAAGCATGGTCTATGGAACGCTTAGCAGAGTACTACTACATAGTAGATGATCCTCGTGCTGCAACGGTAATGGAAAAATGGGTAGACTGGGTGCTTTCTGTAGTAGAGCTTTCAGGCGGATCATACCAACTGCCTGCTACGCTAGAGTGGTCTGGAGCTCCTAATACATGGAACCCCGCTAACCCAATGCCTAATACAGGCCTACATGTTTCTGTGGTAGATTACACTCAGGATGTAGGTGTGGCCGGCTGCTTAGCTAAAACGCTTACTTACTATGCAGCTGCCACTGAAAAATGGGGCACTTTAGATACCGACGCTCAAAATTTGGCTAAAGAACTGCTAGACAGAGTATGGGATAATTATTGGGAAGAAGATGGCATAGGTGTTTCTAACTTAGAGAGCCGTGGTGATTATGACCGTTTCTTTGAGCAAGAGGTATATGTGCCTGCTGGCTGGAGTGGAGAAATGCCTAATGGTGATGATATAGAACCAGGCATCGAATTCTTAGATATCCGTTCTGACTACAGAAATGATCCTGATTTCCCTGCTTTGGAAGCAGCTTATAACTCAGGCACAGACTACACTACTAAATACCATAGATTTTGGGCTCAAGTGGATGTAGCTACTGCTAATGCTATTTATGGCCTGTTCTTCGGAGAGGGCACAGATGTCAATCATGCTCCTGATGCCGTGGCCACTGCAGATGTACTTTCTGGAGACGCACCACTACTGGTAAGTTTTGATGGTTCTGAGTCAAGCGATCCTGACGGAGATCCTATTACTTTCGCTTGGGATTTTGCAGATGGAAGTGTAGCCACAGGCGCTACTGCCACTCATGAATTCACAACACCAGGATCATATGATGTAACGCTTACTGTAACTGACAGCGCAGGACTTTCTGATGAGGCTACACTAACCATAGAAGTGGGTTCTCCTGGCAATGACGCTCCTACTGCTGCCTTTACTGCTAGCCCTACCTCAGGAGAGGCTCCTCTAACAGTAGCTGTAGATGCCAGTGCATCATCAGATCCTGACTCTGATCCTTTAACTTATAGCTGGGACTTTGGAGATGGTACCTCTGGTAGTGGAGTAACTGCTACTAAAACGTACTCAACCCCGGGAACATATACCATAACCCTCACCGTATCAGATGGAGAATTTTCTGACACTGCCACAGAGGACATAGTAGTAGAAGATGCCCCTGATCTAGCCTGTGACTCGCCTACTGCTATAACTATGCCTTTCAGCCAGGATGGCTCCGGTGAGTATTGCTGGGTAGTAAGCGGCAACATTAACTATATCAACTCTTGGAATACTACTTTAGTAGAAATTAATGGTGTAGATTATACTAATACCTGGTCTAACAGTTTCCCTGCGGCCATTGATGGTAAATACTACATTCATTATGAATCTTCAGTAGCATGGTCTCACTTTGAAATAAACGGCACTAGTGCCGCCGCCAGAATGGCCAGTCCTGACGAGAATAGCTCTATGGATAAAATTTCAATATTCCCTAATCCGGCCAAAGATAGATTTTATTTGAAAGGCACTAATCCTGATGCCGAAATCATGGTAATGGATCTTTCTGGTAAAATAACAGCCCAGTTTATCAGCAAAGGAGAGAACAGATTGGAAATAGGCACCAGCGGATTCCATAAAGGAATGTATCTGGTAAGGGTGATAGATGGTGGTAAAGTAACTACCCTACCCATTGTTATAGAATAATTCTCATACTGTAGAATAACTCATATTAAGAAAGGCTGCTTCAAATGAAGCAGCCTTTCTTTTACATGTCACTTACTACATTAAGGCTTTACAAAACTCTTTGTTTCTATTCGGTTGCCTTCCCTCACCTGCAACAGGTAAAAGCCTTTATTTAACCCACTCAACTCTAGCTCAGCATGAATAATCTCCTCATTTCCTGCTTCATAAACCTTACTAAAGACTACCTGCCCAGAAGAATTCATCACTGATAATGTAACCTCCTCAGAGTCATCTTGAAGGGGATAATTCACTTGTAATCGCTCTCCTTTTAAAGGATTAGGATACACTACCCAGCTAGTAGCTTCTACTGATCGCGCAACATTAGCCATACGGGCAGAGGCAGAGCATGAAGGTGGAGTAGCACTATTACTGAAGTAAATAGCAAACTCCCCACCTTGAGATACCATCACAAAATTATCTCCATCAATAGCCACATAATAAGACCCATCGAGGCCTGAGAATCCTGAGTCTTCAAAAGTAATTGCCGGAGAAGCGGTACCAAAAGAAATGGAGGATACGGTTCTTAAATCATTCCACCAGCCTGGAGAACCATTATTGGTAGATATAGAAAATTGCCAAACAGCATTACTTGGCAAGCTCCAATTAATTCCCATACTAGCAAAATTACTCAACGAGGGGCCTCCCGCACCAATAACATGAACATGATCATAAGTAACATTCAGTGAAGGTAAAGCTGCTGACAATGGTGTGCCAAACTCACAATCTCCTCCTCCTGCATCGGGAGCTGTAACGGTAATTTCTAGAGTATCGCTATCAGATCCTCCATTTCCATCATCTACAGTAAGCAGCACTTCATACACTCCTTCCTCTGAAAAAGTGTGTAGCACTTCTACTCCTGTTCCCTGGCTACCATCTGCAAAATCCCAGCTATAAGATAGCAAATCGCCATCAGCATCAGTAGATGAGGAAGCATCAAAGGTTACGGCCAGCGGCAGCTCTCCTGAGGTAGTTGAAGCTGATATAGCTGCCACAGGAATGGAATTAGACACAGTATCCGATGAGTTTACTTTGATATCCAGACTATAATCATCACTAGCCTGGCCATCAAACACGGTAAGGGTAGCTGTATAAGTGCCTGAAGCCATATAAGTATGAGTTACTTCCGCTCCCGAGCCTTTTTTACTATCCCCAAAATCCCATGCGTAGGTTAGAGAATCTCCATCTGCATCAAAAGAAACACTACCATCAAAATTAACTACCAAGGGAGCCATACCTAAAACCGGATCGGCATTAAACAAAGCTGTAGGTGCCGTATTTACAGGCTGCCCATCAGAAGGTTCTCCGTACACGATCCCTCTACCCGCCGTACTCATATACACTCTTCCAAAAACATTCCAATCTCCCTGAACAAACTCACCATTGGCCAAGCCTCCATATTCATGCTCATCATCATTTATTCTCACCCATGAGGCACCCTGATTGGTAGACATAAACACTCCTGTAACATCGCCTACTGTTCCAAATATAAAAACCGTAGGGTAGCTTGCTCCTGGAGCCGCCTTTCCTAACCCCACAGCCTCACAGTATGATACGGAAGAAATAGGAGTGAAAGACGCTCCGCTATTGGTAGTTCTGGTAAGGCCATTTTCAGTTAAAGGCACCCAAACATCTCCCTCGTAACCTGGCACCGCCCTTACCGTTTCAAAATAACCGGCAGATAGCGTTGCCGTCTTAGTAAATGAAACTCCCTTATCTGTACTGACATAAAAACCACCATCAGCAGGGTCGAATGTATAAAACTTATTGACATTTACCTTATCCGCTTCCGGTCTAATTCCCTCAAAAGACACTCCGTCTACCACAGTCCAGGCAGCATTCTCGTACCTGTACATAGTATCTCCTTGCTCTGGCATCCATAAAGTAACCTCGCCATCGGTAGAGATCGCCACCTTACCTCCACCTAGTGAGTCTGGCGGACTAGTGATATACGTCTGGGTGGTCCAGGTAAGACCTCCATCTTCTGACCACTGCACAGGACCGATAGGAATTGTATTATACCTTGTACTTACCTCCCTGGCACGGGCGGTTTTCACCAGTACCTCTCCTTCCACGGCGTAATCAATCCCTGTAGTAGATCCTAGCGGATATAATGAACCCGAAACATTGGTTTTATGGCGACCATAAGGAGAATATTCATCTAAATCTTCATGAACAAAACCATCGTAGTCAAGAATTACTGAAACTGTAGGGCCTCCAGGGATAGTTACAACATCCGAAGGCACTGTTTCTTCAATACCTTTAGACATAAACTGCCAAATGGCCTTGCCATGCACCAGAGTGTCTTGAGAACTACCCCTCCACTCTAGCGTAACGTAAGAATCACTTAAATTTTCTGTAGCCCAAACTCCGTTACCTGCAGTTACAAATGCCCTTTCTGAATTAAAAGGATCTATCACTATAGCACCACTCCAATGGATATTATTTCCTCTTATCCAAGGTATGCCACCATCATCCATCATATCATAATCAGGAAAAATGCCCCCCTCTTGCCAGTAGTACCTAAACATTTCCCTCCACGTCTCACCGCCATCTTCACTAAGAAAAATATTATCGCCCCAAGAATCCTCATAGGTGCCGTCAACCTCCCAATACTGAGGGCCGCGATAACTATTGATGGATGTAGCCAAAATTCTGTCCTCATCATTAGGATCAATAGAAATACCGCTATAGGCACCATAATGTACCTGATCCTCTCCTTCAGCTATCTTATCCAGATCTTGCATAAAATCCTGAGGAGAAACATCTGTCCAAACACCAGTAGCAACATTAAACTTATAAACGGCTCCTCTATTATAATAATCAGTAACACCATCCCAAAGCATCGGGTGCGGGCCTCCACCGTTACCATAGGTAACGTAAAGCGTTTCTCCATTGCTTGAAATAGCCATTCTCTGAGGCATAATATCTACCTGAACGGGCCTCCCTTCTACCAGCTCCCATGTGCTACCTGCATCATGGCTCACATATAAATTATCATCTGGCCTAGATACCCCCGCATAAATAGTTTGACTTACCCCTTCTGCTTCACTGGTAGCATCGAATGTAATTATAGATACTCCACTGCCATTAGGAGTAGTGGTTACTGGCAAAGAAGAAACACGAGACCAAGAACTACCACGGTTAGTGCTTTTCCAAAGGCCATTGTATCGGGTACCGCAAAAAATAATATTGCTGTTATTTGGATCTACCATCACCCGCTCTCCATTGGCTCTTCCCATGCCATTACCATGTGCTTTAAATTGATCGGTCACATCAATTTTATCCCAGGTATTGCCATAATCATCAGACCTTAGAAACATGCTTTTTCCATTATTCCAATAGGAAGTACCGGCCAGCATATATACCCTTCCTGGCTCATTAGGGTCAATAGCTATTCCATCCACCCCCAAAAGACCTCTTTCATCACTAGAAACCCAATCTAGCAAAGATACCCAGCTGGCAGAGGCTTCATCCCAACGGTAGGCCCCTCCCACATCTGTGCGTGCATAAAAAACATTAGGATCATTAGGGGCCGCTATAATACCAGACACAAAACCACCACCTCCAATAGCCACGGTATTCCAGGTATGTTGACCATACGTGGTGAAAGTGCTGATAAAGAAAAGGATAATAAAAACATAGACGCATCTTAAATAAGTGAATGGTACCGATCGGGTTCCTTCACCATAATAGTCGTTTTCCATAACTGTAATAGGTTTAGTTTATAATTTGAATTCATTGAACTGAGGAAATGCAAGAGAGCATTGATTTTTGCGTATGGCTACTCAGCACATTAATTATAATTTACCCATTTAATCCCGTCGTAATCACTCAATTCCCAAGTAATTATTTTACATGTAGGGTTCTGATTAAAAGCGTAATTTTTACTGATATTTCAGATTGAAAATGATCTTTAAAACCTAGTGATTCATCCTTATTTCTTTGAGTGAAAAAAGCAAAATATCAACAGTCATATAAAAGCATTTTTTTGGCAAATCAAGGTGGAGAAACGGCCTTAACAGAAGTTTAACTTTTATTAACAATTGGCATAAATCCCACATTTCCCCGTCGAAAAACCGTCTAAAATCAATAAAAAAAGGCTTTTCAACCGTTCTGACTTTAGTAAACAGGCATCTTCTAAAATTGCCATACCCTCTTAGGCGAGTGTACTCTCTTGACTGGCATATTGCTTTTCTGTACGTTTGAAGTCCGATGAAAAAGTGGATAGTTAGATTTTTCCTTTTCTTAAGCTTTTCTCTTATAAGCGAAAACACCCTGATGAGCCTGTCTCAGGAGCAGGATCAGTCTAACTATGTCTGCACTCGCAAGCAGCTTCAGCAGCCCTCCCCGAATAATCTTATTGGTAAAACCAATACCCTTAAAAAAAATAAAAAAGGTCAGCACCCTGGGGAGCATATCATAGAAATTACCGAAAACGAAGTAGAAGAAAATGAGTTACTTTTCGGGAAAAAGCACCTCGAAATAACGCACTACTTTAGCGATATTTTTCATGAGCTACTAGCTGATTTTTTTGAGTCTTGTGAAATTGGAGAGCCCTTTTGGAAGCATTTTTCTCATGACTCTTCATACAAATGGTTTCTCTTACTGAGAGTTATCAGACTGTGATATAAATTACCTAATGAGGCGACACCCCGTTGCCTCTACCCCTATACAATACATTTTTAAAAAATGGCTTTATGCTAAGCATAAACGCCACAAGGTATGGTAAATAATCATACCAAAATCAATTTACAATACAACCTTATCATTTAAACAGCAATTTTTAAAAGCAGAATTATTATGAACAAAATTCTTATGCTTATGGGCTTGTGTGCCATATTGTGTTTCACAAGTTGCCACTCAGAGAAAGAAAAAACGGAGGAAGAAGTAAAGTTTTCTGTTACCAGCCCTATTAAGATGGATACCTCTTTGACCAAGGAATATGTTTGTCAAATAAAATCTATCCGTCATATAGAGCTTAGAGCACAGGAAAAGGGTTATCTGGATGACATTTATGTAGATGAAGGTCAAAATGTAAAAAAAGGGCAGTTGTTATTTCAGATTATGCCCAAACTATATGAAGCAGAAAAGCTAAAAGCTAAGGCTGAAGCCAAGGCTGCAGAAATAGAGTTAAGAAACACACAATCATTAGCAGACAGCAATATTGTATCTCCTAATGAACTAGCGCTAGCTCAGGCCAAATATGATCAGGCCAATGCAGAACTACAATTGGCTGACGTACACTTAGGGTTCACTCAAATAAGAGCTCCTTTTGATGGAATTATAGACCGTTTTCATGTAAGGCCAGGGAGCTTGATCAACGAGGAAGACCTGCTTACCAACCTTTCTGACAACAGCGAGATGTGGGTATACTTTAACGTACCAGAGGCTGAATACCTTGATTATAAAACGAAAGTAAAAGGAGACAGCACCATGAATGTGAAACTTCTTATGGCTAACAATAAGATTTTCAGTTATCCTGGAGAAGTGAAAACCATTGAAGCTGACTTTAACAATGAAACAGGTAACATCCCCTTCAGAGCTACATTTCCTAACCCTGACAGGCTTTTGAGACATGGAGAAACCGGCAGCATTTTAATGACTACCGAGTTGAAAAACGCCTTATTAATACCACAGAAAGCCACTTTCGAAGTATTAGAGAAAAAATATGTTTTTGTGATTACTGATGAGAACATCGTAAAAGCCAGACCTATCACTATAAAGGCAGAAATGCCGCATTTATATGCAGTGCAAGACGGGCTTAAAGAAGGAGACAAAATTCTCTTAGAAGGTCTGCGCCTGGTAGAAGATGGAGACAAAATAGAATATGATTTTGTGAAGCCACAAACGGCCATCAATAGCCTGGACCTGTACGCAGAGTAATCAAGTATTACAGTAAAAACAAGATTTTATGTTTAAAAAGATAATACACCGGCCGGTTTTTGCCATTGTCATATCGGTCATAATAGTTTTTGTAGGTACGCTGGCTATCAAGCAGCTGCCTATTTCGCAGTACCCACAGATAGCACCTACCACCGTAAACGTAGCCATAGCCTACCCTGGTGCCAGTGCTGATGTACTAGTAAAATCTACCCTTATCACTCTTGAAAACTCAATCAATGGTGTGCAGGGTATGAGATATATGGCCACCGATGCTACAAGTGCTGGTGAGGCCACGTTAAGATTAATTTTTGAGCCTGGCACAGATCCTAACCAGGCGGTAATACGGGTTAAAACCCGGGTAGACCAGGTAATGCCACTGCTGCCAGAGCTAGTACAGCGAGAAGGTGTGGTGATTACCCCTATACAGCCCAGTATGTTGATGTATGTTAACATCTATGGGAAAGACAAAAGCATGGATGAAAAATTTCTCTACAACTATGCTAACGTGCAAATGGTGCCTGAGCTTAACCGTACAGAAGGTGTGGCCAACTCCCAAATACTCGGTAGCCGTAGGTATGCTATGAGGGTATGGCTAAACCCGGATAGAATGAGGGCTTACAACATTTCTGTAGATGAGGTGATGGAAGCCATGGCAGAACAAAGTATAGTGGGTCGCCCTGGTAGGTTAGGGCGTAGTTCAGGTATTGAGTCTCAATCATTAGAATATGTGCTAACCTATAAAGGTCGATTGAGCGACCCTAAAGAATATGAAGACATTATAATAAGGGCCAATGCCGACGGTGAAAGTATACACCTGAGAGATGTTGCCAAAGTAGAATTAGGTAGTGAATTCTTTGATATTTACTCTAACCTTGATGGACACCCATCTGCCTCTATAGTACTGAAACAAAACTATGGTAGTAATGCCAGTGACGTAATCGCATCTGTAAAAGAAAAGCTGAAAGAAATGGAGAAGACTTTCCCTCCAGGACTTGAATATAAAATCACTTATGATGTATCTAAATTTCTGGATGCCTCTATAGAGCAGGTTATTCATACGTTAAGAGATGCTTTCATTCTTGTGGCTATAGTAGTATTTATCTTCCTGGGAGACTGGAGATCTACACTAATCCCCATCCTGGCGGTACCTGTATCGTTAGTAGGAGCCTTTTTCGTAATACAGTTTTTTGGCCTTTCCATTAACCTGGTAACACTCTTTGCTTTGGTACTGGCTATTGGTATTGTGGTGGATGATGCCATTGTGGTAGTAGAAGCGGTACACGCTAAAATGGAAGAGAAACACCTCAACCCTTACAAGGCGGTAAAAGAGGTAATGGGAGAAATAAGCGGTGCTATCATAGCTATTACCGCTGTAATGGTATCTGTATTCTTACCAATATCATTTATGTCTGGCCCAGTGGGTACTTTCTACCGTCAGTTCTCTATCACTATGGCCAGCTCTATAGTTATTTCCGCTATCATCGCTTTAACGCTTACCCCGGTACTTTGTGCCATGTTATTGAAAAACAATCATGGTAAAGAAAGGAAAAGAAATATACTTAATCGCGGGCTAGATAGCTTTAACAGGGGTTTTGAGAAGCTTACTGGCAGGTACGCCAACCTCCTGAAAAAGATCGTTAATAGAAAATCTGTAACATGGGGAGTATTATTGATATTCTGCGTGGGCATATTCCTGGTAAATAAAATATTACCTGGCGGATTCATTCCAAGTGAAGATCAAGGTACTATTTATGCTATCATACAAACCCCTCCGGGAGCTACCTTAGAAAGAACTAATGAGGTTTCTCGTAACCTACAGAAAATATGTGAAGAAATTGATGGAGTAGAATCTGTGACTTCACTCGCTGGTTATGAGATCATGACTGAAGGCCGTGGCTCTAACGCAGGTACCTGTCTTATCAACTTAAAAGGTTGGTCAGAAAGAGAGCATTCTGTTACTGAAATTATGGAAGAGCTTGAAGAAAAATCAAAAGGACTCGGTGCCATCATAGAATTTTTCGAGCCTCCTGCCATTCCTGGTTTCGGTTCTTCAGGTGGTTTTTCTATGCGTTTGTTAGATAAAACAACCAATACTGACTATCAGGATTTTGATGAAATCAATAAAGATTTCATTGCTCATCTTAAAGAGCGAAAAGAGCTTACTGGTGTATTCACATTCTTTGCGGCTAACTACCCTCAATACGAACTAGAGATAGATAACAAAGCTGCAATGCAAAAAGGAGTATCAATAGGCGACGCCATGGAAAACCTTGACATTCTTATAGGTAGTACATATGAACAAGGCTTCATTAAATTTGGTAGGTTCTTCAAGGTTTACGTACAATCAGACCCTAAATTCAGAAGACTGCCTTCAGATGTATTGAACCTGTTTATTAAAAATGACCATGGTGAAATGGTTCCTTACTCTGCCTTTATGAAGTTAAAGAAAAGCCAGGGGCCTAATGAAATCACTCGTTATAACATGTACAATTCGGCCTCCATCAGAGGGCTTCCGGCCCCAGGCTATACTACTGCAGATGCTATTGAAGCCATTAAAGAAGTAGCTGCCACCAGCCTGCCAAGAGGGTATGATATTGCTTGGGAAGGATTATCTTATGATGAGGCTCAGAGAGGAAATGAATCATTATACATTTTCATAATAGTATCAGTATTTGTGTACTTAGTGCTGGCTGCTCAGTATGAAAGCTTCATATTACCGCTGGCAGTATTACTATCTCTACCTATGGGTATCTTCGGTTCATTCCTGCTGCTCAAAGTTATGGGGCTGGCTAATGACATTTATGCTCAGGTAGGTCTGATCATGCTGGTAGGCTTATTAGGTAAAAACGCCGTACTTATTGTTGAGTTTGCTGTGCAAAAATACCGAGAGGGTTACTCCATTCCAGAGGCAGCCATAGAAGGTGCCAGGGTACGTTTCAGACCTATCCTCATGACATCATTTGCCTTTATAGCAGGACTTATTCCTTTGATATTAGCTCACGGAGCCGGAGCCATTGGTAACCACACGATCGGTTCATCAGCTCTGGGAGGTATGCTTTTCGGAACCATATTCGGGGTAATAATTATACCCGGTCTATATGTAATATTCGGAAAAATAGCCTCTGGACGTAAGCTAATCAAAGATGAAGATGATAATCCATTAACAGAAGACTATGTACACCATAAATAAGAAAAGAATATATCAATACATAGGAGTTACGTGCATAGCACTTTCTTTTGCGGCATGCAAAACTCCTACGGCAATAGAAAAAACAGCCAACATGGAAGCCCCTGCGAGTTATAACGGCTCGCAGGATTCTACCAATGTGGCTTCCATAGAATGGGAAGAATACTTTTCTGATCCTTACTTAAAAGCTTTGATAGATTCTGCTTTAAGCAATAATCAGGAGCTTAATATCACTTTGCAGGAAATTAATATTGCTAAAAACGAAGTGAGAGCCAGAAAAGGTGAGTACTTACCCTTTTTAGGAGTAAGAGCAGGAGCCGATTTAGAAAAAGTAGGCCGCTACACCAGCCAAGGAGCTAACGATGCTACTACTGACATAAAGCCAGGGGTAGAAACACCAGATCCGCTTGGCAACTTAGCCATAGAAGCAGTGGCTAACTGGGAAGTGGACATTTGGAAAAAGCTTCGTAATGCCAAAAAATCTGCTCTTATGCGCTATTTATCTAGCATAGAAGGCAAAAACTTTATGGTTACTAACCTTATAGCAGAAATAGCTAACTCTTACTATGAACTACTGGCCTTAGACAACCAACTGGCCATAGTAAAGAGAAATATAGAGATCCAAAGTAACGCCTTGGGTATAGTAAAAATGCAAAAAACGGCAGGTAGAGCTACCGAGCTGGCGGTAAGAAAGTTTGAAGCGGAAGTATTCCATACCAGAAGCCTTCAGTTTGATATTCAGCAGAAAATAGTAGAAGCTGAAAATAAGATCAACTTTCTGGTAGGTCGCTACCCACAACATGTAGAGCGAGACTATGAGGTGTTTAGTAATGATGATTTCATCAGAGAGAAGATTACATCAGGGCTACCTGCTCAGCTATTGGCTAACAGACCGGATATCAGACAAGCAGAAAAAGAGCTTGCAGCTTCTAAGCTAGATGTTCAAGTAGCAAAAGCTCGCTTTTACCCTTCATTGGGCATCAGCGCTGGTGTCGGTTATAATGCTTTTAATGCTAAATACTTACTCACTACCCCTGAGTCTTTAATATACTCAGTGGCAGGTGACCTAATGGCTCCTTTGATCAACAGAAATGAGATCAAAGCCACTTACAACAGCGCTAATGCTAAGCAGGTACAGGCAGTATACAACTATGAGAAAACCATTTTAAATGCCTACATAGAAGTAGCCAATCAAATGGCGAAAATCGATAATCTGTCAAAAAGTTATGATCTAAAATCTAAGGAAGTAGATGCTCTTACCAGCTCTATCACTATCTCTAACAACCTGTTTAAATCGGCTCGTGCTGATTATATGGAAGTTTTAATGACACAAAGAGATGCATTAGAATCAAAATTTGAATTGGTAGAAACTAAAATGCAGCAAAAAAACGCTGTAGTTAACATATATCGTGCATTAGGTGGCGGGTGGAAATGATTTAGCGCCACTAAAATCTAGCTGTCCCGATTAGGTTGAAAGCCTCCAGAGCTCCAGAGTTTTGGGGGCTTTTTTATTTTGTATGGCTGAGGAAAGAGCTTTCATCCCATAAAATCAGGATTAAAGAAAGTGCTATTAAAGACTTCCTCATCCTTCAATTTGAGCACTTCCAGTAGTATAAGCATTAGCACATACAACACAAGCGCACCCTACAGCTGTTTCTCTATTCTTATAAATTACAGGGGTGATATTTACTGCCGTGCCAAAGACTATAGAGATCATTAGGGACTTGGCAGTCTAAAATTATGGCTAGTGGGATTTAAGCCATCTTTCTTAACCTTCAAAGTTTAGGCAAAGTTGAATTGACCGTTTCTTTTATGAGTTTGTCATGCTTGTAGTATTCCTTTTTTAATACTACAGATTTTTCATTAATAACTTGAATTAAGCTATAAACCCCATGCTTTTTACCCTTTTTATAAGTGGTTGTTTCAATGGTTTCTACATCCTCGTAGTTCTTTTTAATCCAAGCCCCATGTTTTTCACCCTTTTTATAATACCCCTCCTCGGAATAAACATGATTGTCCGTATTAAAAAAGTACCCATGTTTTAAACCATTTTTGTAATTGGTAACATTAACCAAATCAAATGCTCCAATAGTTCTTAAAAAGGCTAACCATTCTCCATCCTTTTGCCCATTTTTATATTTTTTGATTTCTAAACTTCTAACTTTTCCCTTGTCTTGGTGGTGTATTAAATAGGCATTCCCTGTTTTCACAGGATTTGCCAAGTATTCTTCTGATTCAAATTGTGATAGTTTAATATATCTATCCTCTTTTGTTTGAGAGTACGAAGAGGTCGTTATTAATACAAATAATATTAAAAATACTATTTTATTTTCCACTATAGTTCGGAGTAAATTGACATTTAATTTCATTCTAAAAAAGGTGATTGCTTTAAAAGGTTAACCACATTATAATTTCTTATTCTATAAGAGCTGTAGACATTCTGATTTTTAAAATGAAAAGATTCGATGCCTTATATTATCTCAAAGGTACTGGCATAAGCGCATAAAACACCTCCAGGCCAAGGACTATATCAACATAAAAGTTAATTATCTATAATTCCCTATCACCTTTTACCAGTTATACCGTATAATAAATCTTGAGTACTTGAATTTTTAGTAGAATTTAAAAATTAACAGCAATGTCATTAATTGAAGATTTACAGTGGCGATATGCAGCCAAAAAAATGAATGGTGAAGTAGTACCTGAGGAGAAAGTGGATTATATTTTGGAAGCAGCTCGTTTAGCGCCCTCTTCTTCTGGCCTACAACCTTACAGAATATTCGTTATTACTAACAAAGAGCTTTTAGAAAAAATTAAAGTTGTTGCTTTTAACCAAAGTCAAATTACTGACTGCTCTCACCTTCTTGTATTCGCCTCTTGGGATGGATACTCTCACAGCAGAATGGGTGAAGTATTTAAACAGACTGTGGCGGAAAGAGGTCTTCCTGAAAATAAAATGGATGATTATCATAACACCTTATGGAACAGATATGAACCACTAGGAAAGGAATGGCACATGAATCACGCCGCCAAACAAGCATATATTGCTTTTGGACTAGCTATTGCTGCTGCTGCCGAGCAGAAAGTAGACGCTACGCCTATGGAAGGCTTTGAAAATGAAAAGCTTGATGAATTGCTAGAACTGGATAAGCAAGGGTTAAAAAGTGCTGTGATCCTTCCTTTAGGTTATAGAGATGAGCAAGGAGATTGGCTTTTAAACTTGAAAAAAGTAAGAACTGAAAAAGATGAATTCGTTACTTATATTAAATAGATGAAATTGTAAGAGGTGGCATCAAAAGTAATTGAGTTAAAGATACTTTTAAAACCACCTCTTGCTTTTTTTCTAAGCCATTATACCCTGTAAAATAGCTCACGGCACTTACAGCTAGATTTTTTTAAAACGCCTTTTATTAATCTTTAATCTGCCTGATAACTTTACAGGGAGAACCTACCGCCACCGTATGGGCAGGAATACTTTTAGTAACCAAACTACCCGCCCCAATAGTGCAGCCGTCGCCTATAGTTACGCCTGGCATTAATATACAGTTACCGCCAATCCACACATCATTACCAATGGTAATGGGCTTAGCAAAACCAATGTGCTTTTTACGTTCCTCTGTGTCTATAGGGTGGCAGGCAGTATAAATTTGCACGTTAGGTGCTATAAAAACATTATTGCCTATGGTTACAGGACAGCAATCTAGCAAAGTGAAATTATAATTGATAAAGACATTATCTCCAATCACTGTATTTACACCATAATCTATTCTCATAGGCTTTTCTATATGCACCCCATGCCCCATAACTCCAAAAATCTTGCGCTGTATCCTTTCCTTTCCCTCTGCATCTCTGGGTGCAAGTCCATTAAATTCATCTACCAACTCTCTGGTATTATGCCTAATCTCCACCAGCTCAGGGTCATTGATAAAGTACTTTTCACCCGCCAGCATTTTCTCTCTTTGTGTCTGCATTACTGAAATATTGTAAGTGTATATATTACATTTATAAGATGCTATCAAAACTAGCCTCTTTCTTAATAAATGCCACATATAAGCATTTGAAATGTATTCTATTTGAATATAGAGAAAATTTCCGGCCTCTCAATCTGACTGACTAATTGCTTTTGATACAGCCTGTTTAATTTACACAATTCCATTTCAGGAAAATGATAGCGATGATAACGAAAATTAGATCCAGCTATTCAATTACAGTTAAGATCATAATAATAAAGAGCGTCTTCTATTTCTCGATCCTTCTTTATTCGATACTGAACCTTTACATATGAGTCAAACATTTGGCACTCCTCAGCAAGCTCCTTTAAGCCAATCTTTCTATCCAACACTTTCAGCTTGCCTTTCTCCTCTATAAAGTAAACTACTGAGGCTGTTTTATTCACAGAGCCCTGAGGTCCATATACCGTGTAAAAAGTGGACCTAGCATATTAATATGACTTAAAAAAACTCTTTTCGCCTCGAGTAAGATAAAAGCCGATATGGTGAGAATTACTATTGTGCAACACGCTATACACTGTCCCATCTCTCAAAATAATCTTCTTCATGTCTGACTTAGGCAGCTTAGTTTTCTCTCCATTCAAACGGCCTTTAATAAAAGGCTTATCATCATCTGGAAATATATTCTGCCCTCGATATAACCTGAGCGTGGTAACAAATTCTATAGTGTCATTAGAGGTTTTTACTATTTTAACAGGCTCAGTACTTTGACAAAACACCTGTAAAGAGGTAACACAAGTAAGGGCTAACAATAAGATTAATTTTTGATGCATGTTTATAATTATTAAAGGGTGAACATATAAACAGCACACTAACTACAGTCCAATTTATATTCCTATTGGCACAATCAGGAATAAATATGCGATTAAATAAATATACAAATTACATGTTTAATTTAAAATTAATAATATTACATAAAAAGAAACAAATACATAATTATTACCATCCACTTCTTTAACAAAACAAAGTTTCAGATTCAATTATCACTTTATAATGAAGAGGAGTTAAACCTTTACTCCGTAAGATGTACTGTGCTGGCGAACTCGGAAACCCATCTGATCTCATCTCTATTGCGTTACGGCCAGAAAAAAAGCCTCATCAGCCTAGGTTTTGCAAAAGCTATTACTGCATCTTCAGGCAATTGATTAAAAGAGGCATACATCTGCCTCATTTCCTAAAGTGTAGCTCTGATTTGCATCCTTAGCAATCATAAGTCTTTGTATTTTTTATGTTGATCATCAGCTGCATTAAACATAGGAATATGAGAAGAATAAGAGTTAAATAATGAAAATCGTATTCCCCCTCTAAAACCTCTAATCCTTTCAACAAGAAGAATATTCCGAAAGGTAATATTGGAAACAATACCCGCACCCCTTGATAACACGGCTGTATTAATAAAATAATCAACATAGAAACCGCAAACACCCATGCGTTCTTTTACTAATGTGAGCTACTCCTACCCCTAGTAAAATCAATAGGCGTGAGCAAAGCAGTAAAGTCATAACTCACTTTTATAGGCATTTCATCAAAATGAAATCATTCCATTACTATGAAAAAAGTGAAATTACAATTTATGCGTACAATAAGAACAAGGCCTTTCTCATACATATAGTCTCACTGGAACGCCTCTCTGGAAGGTCTCCAAATCGCAGTATTTCAATTCGACCACCAATTAAAATAACATTTCAAAGGCTATAATATACATTTCTGGCAACCCATTCATCAAAATGCCTTAAATTTACCCATTGTTAACCGCGAATGGAATGCTTAGCCTACTACTGACCAATTATTTTCAGAATAAGTAAACATATTTTTTAAGCTGGAAGTTATTTAGACTTTTGGGAAAAGAGGAAAACAGAAAATGACACCAAACATTATTGAAGCAAAGAAAAATCTTAATCAACTAGGTTATCTTAACCTCAAAGTGGATGAGAAGCTTGATTTAGTAGCAGAAATCCAAAAGCTAAAAAAAGAAAAAAATGCGGTAATTCTGGCGCATTACTATCAGGAGGCCGTAATACAAGACATCGCTGATTATTTAGGAGACAGTCTGGCCTTAGCTAAAAAAGCGGCTCAGACCGATGCTGAAACCATTGTGTTTGCAGGTGTTCACTTTATGGCAGAAACTGCTAAAATCATCAATCCTGAAAAAAAAGTGCTTTTACCAGACCTAAAAGCCGGTTGCTCTTTAGCTGACTCATGCCCTCCTGCTGAATTCAAAAAGTTTATAGACCAGCACCCTGATCATATTGTAATTACTTACATCAACTGTTCGGCGGAGATCAAAACTTTAAGTGATATTACCTGTACCTCATCTAATGCCGTACAGATCATCGAATCCATCCCTAAAGACCAGCCAATTATTTTTGCACCAGACAAAAACCTGGGAAAATACCTTATAAAAGAAACAGGAAGAGACATGCTGCTTTGGGAAGGTTCTTGCATGGTACACGAAGCCTTTTCTATAGAAAGATTACTTGATCTTCACAAGAAGCATCCTAAAGCAAAAATTATTGCACACCCAGAATCTGAAGAGCCCCTGTTGAAAACTGCACAATTTATTGGCTCTACTTCTCAATTATTAAAATTTGTAAAAGAAGATAAAGGTGAAGAATTTATAGTAGCCACAGAAGCCGGCATTCTGCATCAGATGGCCAAAGAAGTGCCTAACAAAATCCTGATACCTGCCCCGAGCAACGAAGACAACACTTGCGCTTGTAGTGAATGTGCTTATATGAAACTAAATACCCTAGAAAAACTCTATCTCTGCATGAAGTACGAGTCTCCTGAGATTATCCTATCAGAAGAAGTGATAGAAAAAGGAAGAAGGCCAATTGAAAGGATGCTGAGCATATCTTAACAAAAAATTCAATTGTTATCACTTACATTTAAGCCATGATTAAAGCTCAAGTGCTTTAGAAAGAGATGCCATTATGAAATTTAATACTGACTTTTTAGTGATAGGCTCCGGACTAGCCGGACTTGCTTATGCGCTAAAAGTGGCTAGTAAACGGCCCGATGCCAAGGTGACGATAGTAACCAAAGCAGAAGAGAGTGAATCTAACACCAGATATGCACAGGGAGGCATAGCTGTAATGCTGGATAAAGACGAAGATTCATTTAAAAACCATATCACTGACACCTTAATAGCGGGAGACGGACTGTGCGACAAGGAGGTGGTGAAAATGGTGGTCAAAAAAGGTCCAAAAAGATTTAGAGAGATTACGAATTGGGGCGCCCAGTTCGATAAGCATCCATCTGGAGATTATGATCTGGGCAGAGAAGGTGGTCATTCTGTCAACCGCATAGTTCATCATAAAGATGTTACAGGCTGGGAAATGTCTCGTGCATTGCTCGAACAGGTGCACTCTATGCCTAATATAGAAATTCTGTCGTATCATTTTGCCATAGATTTGATCACAGAGCATCATTTTAAAGAACAGCCTGAAGTAAAACCGGGTGAGGTTACATGCTACGGAGCCTATGTGCTCAATCAGAAAACCCAACAGATAGAAAGGCTTTTATCAAAAATCACTCTTTTGGCTAGCGGAGGCACAGGCCATGTTTACAAAAGCACTACTAACCCATTAGTAGCTACCGGAGACGGCATAGCCATGGCATACCGCGCCAAAGCCTTTATTCAAAACATGGAGTTTATCCAGTTTCATCCTACTTCGTTATACAACCCGGGGGCTTCACCTTCTTTTTTAATATCAGAAGCCGTAAGAGGTTTTGGAGCTAAGCTTAAAACAAAATCTGGCGAAGCATTCATGCATAAGTATGACCAAAGAGAAGAGCTTGCCTCTCGTGACATTGTAGCTCGAGCCATTGACTCTGAACTAAAAATTAGTGGCGATGACTTCGTATACCTGGATTGTCGACACTTAGACATGGAAGCCTTTAAAAAGCATTTCCCTAACATCTATGAGAAATGTGCCAGCCTGGGTATTTATGCCGAAAAAGACATGATACCCGTAGTACCGGCAGCTCATTACCTGTGTGGTGGTATTAATGTAGATATGAAAGGCCGAACCAATGTAGGTCACCTATACGCCTGCGGTGAATGCAGCAACACAGGCCTGCACGGAGCTAACAGACTAGCCTCTAACTCACTGCTGGAAGCACTAGTATATGCCCATAAGTGCTACAAGGATGGTATCAAAAAATACGAATCAATTGAAATTCCAGCAGAGATAAACGAGTGGAGCGCTGAAGGAACGGTAGAACCGAAAGAGAAAATAGTAATTACGCACATGCGTAAAGAACTGCAAACCCTTATGAGTGATTTGGTAGGCATTGTAAGATCAAACGAAAGACTTAGGCTAGCCAAAGAAAAACTGCACCTGATATACAAAGAAACCAAGAATCTGTATGATAACTCCACACTATCTCCACAGCTCTGCGAATTGAGAAACCTGGTAACTATTGCCTACCTCATCATAGAGCAGTCAATAGATAGGAAAGAAAACAGGGGTGGTTATTTTAATAAGGATTTGGTGTAGTGATTAGGAAGGTTTTCCATAATGAAAGACTTTTCATATAGGTGACCTCCCATGCTCCCAACCACCCATCAAAAGGCCCTAAAAGCCTTTGGTTATTTTTTATAACTTCACAAAAAAATTATAAAGATGCGTATTTCATTTACCATATTTCTTATTGTTTTAATTGCTAGTTGCAACACCAAGCAATCGTCTACCCCCTATTTAAAACCTGGTGCCGGGCTTGTAGATGTAGAAGGTGGTAAAGTTTGGTACGGCATTATGGGCGAAGGAAGCCAAGCTCCCTATGTCTGCCTACATGGAGGCCCCGGGGGCACTAGTCGCCGCTATTTTGACATGGAGCCTCTTACCGATGACCGTCCTATAATTATGATTGATCAGCTGGGAAGTGGACAATCTACCCACCACACTGATACTTCACTACTTAAAGTGGAAAATTTTGTAGAGCAGGTAAATGCTGTAGTAAAACATTTGAAACTTAAAGAATACTACCTAACAGGGCATTCATGGGGTACTGCTTTAGCGCTAGAGTGCTATGAAGCACACCCTGAAGGCATCAAAGGCATTGTGTTTAATAGCCCCTACTTCAGCACTCCAAAATGGATAGCTGGCACCAATCAGCTAGTCTCTGAAATGCCTGACAGCATCCAGCAGGCCATCGCAATAGCTAATAGAGATAGTGTTTATGACAGTGAGGCCTATAAAAAAGCTAATGCCTATTTTTCTAGCCAGCATCTGCTACGTACGAAGAGCTCAAAGCATCCTTATGATACAGTGCAAGCACCTGGCAGTGGTTTTATCTATAACTACATGTGGGGACCTAGTGAATTTAGAGCTACCGGAACTTTACGCAATTACGACAACATTGACGCTCTAAAAAAGCTTAACGTTCCTGTATTATTTACCACAGGCCAGTACGACGAAGCTCGCCCTGAGGATGTGAAGCAATATGTGAAAATGGTTAAGGATGCTGAGTACGTTGAAATACCCAACGCCGGCCATGCCTCTATGAGCGACAATCTTCCTGTTTATTTAAAAGCCCATAGAGAATTTGCGAATAAAGTAGATACTGAAGAATAAGTGCTCCAATGCTCTCTAAGCAACATCTGCTTTTGCTTTACCCTTTAAAGCTGCCCAAAAAATAGTAAATGTTTGTAAGTATATTGTTTTAGTCTTTAAACATTTTGAACTTAAAGGCTATGGGGGAGGTTACTCCAGTACATGACAAAAGCCCCAAAATTTTTAATTGACAAAAACTCTGAATTTGCAGAACAACTGAAATTAAGAGTAAACCAGTACTTCAAAACTAACAATCTAATTAAGCAAGGAAGCTCTCGGATGATCTTTAAATCTGCGTGTATGCTTATGTTATTTTTCGGACCGCTGATAATGCTTAATACAGGAATTATTACTAATGCATTTTCACTGTTTGGCTTATATATTCTTAGTGGCCTAGGAATGGCAGGCATAGGCATGGGGGTCATGCATGATGCCATACATGGATCCTTTTCAAAAAAGAGAAAAGTAAATCAATGGATGGGATATACAATGAATTTAATTGGAGCGAATGCCTCAGTTTGGAAGATTCAGCATAACGTACTACACCATACCTATACAAACATCAGTGAATCTGACGACGATATAAATGCTCCCTTTTTTCTGCGCTTTTCTCCTCACGCTAAAAGATATTGGCTCCATAGATTCCAGCATATTTATATCTGGTTTTTTTACAGCTTATCCACCATTTCATGGATCACCAGTAAGGACTTTGTAAGAGTTAAACGCTATAAGAAAATGGGCTTTTTTAAAGGCAAAAATGAATATAAAAATACCATTTTTGAAATTAGTGCCTGGAAATTACTGTATTACTCATATACTCTAATTTTACCATTAATTATGGTGCCTCTCGCTTGGTGGATAATACTACTAGCATTTATAAGTATGCATATGGTTACAGGCATACTCATTAGTATTGTTTTTCAAACCGCACATGTAATGCCTAGCGCTGACTTCCCTCTACCCGATAAAAACGGACTTATTGCCAACAATTGGTCTGTACACCAACTCGCTACTACGAGTAATTATTCCCCTCGAAGTAAATCCTTTTCTTGGCTTATTGGTGGGCTAAACTATCAGATTGAGCATCATCTATTCCCAAATATCTGTCATACACATTACAATAAGCTATCAAGCATTGTAGCCACAACCGCTCAAGAATATGGTATTCCTTATCTCATCAAGAAATCCTTTTGGGCAGCCATTATTGATCATATAAAAATGCTTCGCTCACTAGGGAGAATAGAAGCAGTTCATCAAAAATAATCGCTCACTAAAATTCTATTTAGCCTCATTAATGCCGCACTCAAAAGAAGGGCTTTATTATATCTTTTAGTTTACATAATTAAAGACAGTGGCACAACTAGGATTATGCCATACTATGCTTAGCTAACAGCCACAGTACAATCAGACAATGATTATACTGCATATTTATAATGTCAGCTGAAGCTAGAATAATAGCTTATATCAATTTTTTGAAGCCGCTTCATCAATTACAACATCACACAGCTTAGCTCCTTAAGTTTTTTCAACTCATTAGCATAGCCTAAATTCAAGATACAGACTTAACATACTCTTTTTATGATATATAAAAATAAAATTCCATTATCTTATATTTTTAATGAATTAAAAACCCCCTTGTTCTTCGTTTCATTAATAGCAATTTTCACTGCTGTTTTACCCTTTTTCTTTAGTTCATTTTTATCTAACATACCAATTAGCATAGCTACTACTTTAGGCGTTGCCATATCGATACTTTTATCCTATATGATTAACCAGTCATACGAAAGATGGTGGGAAGCAAGAAAGATATGGGGAGAAATAGTGAATGATTCCCGTACTCTGGTCTTGCAATTACAAATGTATGTAGATGAAGGAAACCAGGAAATACAAAATATAAGTTACAGACAAGTATGCTGGGGTTACTATTTAGGTCAAGCACTTAGGAAAGAGACCTCCAGTAAAATACCTAAAAGATTTTTATCTGAAGATGACATTAAGCTAGTAAATGATCATAAACACAAACCATTATGCCTCCTTTCTCTTCAAAATATGAACATCAGAGAACTACACAAAATGGGGAAAATAGACAAATTCTCACAAATAAAAATTGAAGAGACCCTTGCTAGTCTCACAGCATCCATGGGTAAGTGCGAAAGGATAAAAAACACTGTCTTTCCTGCTATATATAGATATGGGCTTCATACAACCATTTATTTATTCGTCATTTTCCTTTCTTTATCTGTTGCTTTTGAATTACAGCACTTCATGTTACAATTTTTCATCCTATTAATTGTATCTACTGTATTCTTTTTCTTAGAGAAAGCAGCCTTCAGAATGCAGGATCCTTTTGAGAATATCCCTACGGACACACCAATAACGTCCATAGCAGAAACCATTGAAAGTAATATCTTGCAATTACTAGGTGAAGACGCTTCATCAGTAACAATAAATTCAGCCAACAAATTTTATGTATTATAATAACAAGATTATCTTTAGCTCACTAGAATCGTACTCCACTCCTAGAAGGATCAGTATCTTTTACTGATTCTACTTCACCTCATGAAAATCGCTTGAGCCTTTTGTTCCGACTATCTTAGCAAGTTAGATTAAGCTTGTTTGCCATTTATTTAAAAGAAAACAACATTATCAACTCACATTATCTATTTGTGCAGTTTTCAACATTAGGTGTAGGTGCACCAAAGGCCCCTGGGTATCTCAAAACATTACTCTAGCTAAAATATAGAACCGCTCTACGATATAAAGGGTTGAATTCAGAACAAACCATAACAAGAGAAAAAAAGGCATTTCGAATACATGATGAATCAAAAAAGCGCATCTCAACAAAAAACCTAATTGTTAATATCCACATTTCAGTTTCCAATTTCCACACTTCGATCAGATTGTAGCAAATATAACTAAGAAGGGGTTCTAGCTTTGACATTCAAAATCGTCAAATTAAAGAAGACCCGAATGAAGCGTTTGATTCAGAAAAAACAAACTGCCCTGATGTTATTTTTAGCAGCCGCTATTTTTATTCAGAGCTGTAACAATTCCAAAAATGAAATTGAGCAAGAGCATGATACTATTAAGGCAGAAGTAATAACACTACAACCCACCGATGCCGTTATCAACAAAGCCTTCCCAACAAGCTTGCAGGGAAAAGATAACATCCAGCTTCGCCCTCAGATTAGTGGCTATATAGATAAAATATATGTAGACGAAGGAGCCTATGTAAAGGCTGGCCAAGCTTTGTTTAGCATTAATGCGAGCGTGTATCGTGAACAGAAAAACACAGCATTAGCCTCTTTAGCTATGGCCAAATCACAGCTAGAATCGTCAAAACTTGAGCTGGATAAATATAAAGTATTGAGTGAAAACAATGTGGTCGCTGATTTTCAATATCAGAAAGCAAAAACCGAATACGAAAACGCAAAAGCAGCCTTGAAGCAACAAGAAACGCTGGTAGCCTCTGCTGATGTTAATCTTGGATTTACTGTAGTAAAAGCACCCGTAAGCGGCTATATTGGCCGCATTCCCAATCGCCAGGGGGCTTTAGTGGGGCCTAATGACGCCCAGGCTTTAACCACATTATCTCAGGTAAGTGAAATCTACGCCTATTTCTCGGTTTCCGAAAACGAAATTCTGAAGATAAATGCTTCGCGCCCTGGATCCACATTATTAGAAAAACTAAAAAGTTTTCAGGATGTAACCCTGTTACTATCAGATGGAAGCACTTACAATCACCTGGGAAAAATAGATATGATGGATGGGCAATTCGATGCAACCACAGGGTCGGTAATACTTCGCGCTTCTTTTCCTAATCCAGAAAAACTATTAAGAACAGGCAACACAGGCAGAGTAGTTTTAAAATCTACAGAGCAAAACGTATATAAAATACCGCTTTTAGCCACCTACGAACTGCAAGACAAACTTATGGTAGGCCTGCTGGACAGCTCCAACCAAATGCAGCGTATAGCCCTGAAAGATTATATCAAATCAGATGATTTTTACATCGTAAAGTCTGGGTTCAATCCCGGGGACCAAGTCATTGCCAATGAGCTGGCATCAATCCCTGAAAATGCCACCATCTCGCCAAAAGTTAATCCCTAAAATTCGCTAAAAATGTTAAACAAGATTATAAAAAGACCCGTACTAGCCACGGTAATCTCAATCATTCTAGTGCTTTTAGGGATTATAGGTTTACTACGAATTCCGATGACCCAATTTCCCGAAATCGCACCACCAACGGTGTACGTATCGGGCACTTATCCGGGAGCCAATGCAGAAAGTGTCATTCGCTCGGTAGTAACTCCTTTAGAGCAAGCCATCAATGGAGTGGAAAACATGCAGTATATGACATCCAGTGCAGCTAATGATGGCAGCTTTTCTACGACTATCATTTTTAAACAAGGGGTAGATCCCGATCAGGCGGCCGTCAACGTACAAAACCGAGTGGCACAAATCAATGCCCAACTGCCACAGGAAGTAATACGGCTCGGACTGACCACCACTAAGCAGCAGTCTAGCTATTTGATGATTGTGAATGTAAACAGCGAAAAACCCGAAAAATATGATGAGGGATTTCTTTCCAATTATGCGGAAATCAATTTGATCCCAGAGCTTAAGCGTATCCCTGGTGTAGGCAATGTGAGCTTATTTGGCTCCAAAGAATACTCAGTTCGTGTTTGGCTCAATCCCACCAAGTTATCGTCTTATGGTTTAGTACCTGCAGATGTAGAAACTGCCATACAGCAATATAGTTTTGAAGCCTCCCCAGGAACACTGGGCGAAGAAAGTGATGCTGCGTTACAGTACACCTTGCGCTATAAAGGCAAGCTTAATAGGCCTGAAGAATTTGAAAAGATCATTCTTCGATCAAAAACCGATGGTGCTGTTTTGCGCCTGGGAGACGTTGCCCGTATTGAGTTTGGGCTATCTAATTATTCGAGTGATACGTATACCGATGGAATGCCCTCTATCGTATTTGCCGTTATTCAGGCCAGTGGCTCCAATGCCAATGATATTGCCGTTGAAGTAAAAAAATCGCTGGAGCGTTTTCAGAACAATGCTCCCGATGGTATCAAATACGACCTTATCCAGAACATGAAAGATCGATTAGATACGTCTGTTTCACAGATGAAATCCACGCTGATCGAAGCATTCATCTTGGTATTCATAGTTGTGTTGGTTTTTCTTCAGGATTTTCGCTCTACCATTATCCCTGCCATAGCGGTACCAGTGTCTATTATCGGCACATTCTTTTTCATCTATCTCATTGGCTTTTCGGTTAATGTATTGACTTTGTTCGCCTTGGTGCTCGCCATTGGCATAGTAGTAGATGACGCCATTGTAGTGGTAGAAGCCATACATGCTAAAATGCAGCAAACCGGCGAATCAGCTAAGACCGCCACGGTATCGGCCATGAGCGAAATCAGTGGAGCCATCATTTCCATCACCTTGGTAAATGCAGCCGTATTTTTACCAGTAGGTTTTATGAAAGGGCCTGCCGGCATATTCTATCAACAGTTCTCCTATACACTAGCCATTGCTATTTTGATTTCAGCAGTAAACGCCCTTACATTGAGCCCTGCTCTCTGTGCTTTATTATTGAAAAATCATCATTCCGAAGGAAATAAGAAATTTACTCAACGTTTTTCAGATGCTTTCAACACCAGCTTTGAAAGACTCACAAATAAGTACATCGGAGCTGTAAAGTTTTTAGGAAAGAAAAAAGTGATTTCCCTAGGAGCATTATTATTGGTTTCCGTTGGTGCCTTTCTTTTGATGACGAATGCCCAAAAAGGTTTTATTCCAGCAGAGGATGATAACAACCTGAGTTTTGCTGTGAACCTACAAACTGGCACAAACCTACAGTTTATCACGGTAGAGATGGAAAAGGCTACGAAAATCGTTTCAGAACTGCCGGAAGTAAAAAGCATCAGTACCGTTTCCGGGTTTAATATGTTTTCATCCGGAGCTTCTCCCAATTCAGCCATGGGCTTTATTACCCTTAAAAAACCGGAAGACCGAGGGGAAGTATCAGACATCAATGAGGTGATGTATAAAATTGAATCTGCAATGAAAAATAAAATAAAAGGCGAATTTATGATTTTCCGTAATCCTGCTGTCGAAGGTTTCGGTACAGCAGGAGGCGTGGAATTCGTATTGCAGGACAGGACTTCCGGTGACATCATCGATTTTGAAAAGGTAAGTAGAAAAGTTATCGAAGCTTTAAACAATCGCCCTGAAATAGGCATGGCATTTACCAGCTTTCGCAGCGATTATCCACAATATGAAGTAGAACTGAACGAAGACAAAGCGCAGCAATTGGGCTTAACCCCTAGAGAGGTGATGGATGCTTTGCAATTGTATTTGACGGGGTCACAGACCACAGATTTTATCCGATTCGGAAGGCTGTATAGGGTAAATGTGCGCTCTGAAGCTGATTACAGAAAAAATGAATCTTCCTTAGAAAATATAATGGTTCGCAACAACATGAATCAAATGGTGCCTATTTCAACATTAATAAAACTTAAAAAAGTATTTGGCCCACAAGACATAAGCCGCTACAATCTATACAACAGCATTTCAGTGAATGTAAATGCCGCAGGCGATGCCAGCACAGGAAAAGTAATGAATGCTGTAGATGAAGTCCTCAAGCAAGAATTACCAAAAGGATATGGCTATGAATATAGTGGATTGAGTCTGCAAGAAAAAAAATCAGGATCTCAAATGGTATTCATTTTCAGTTTGAGTATTCTCTTCATTTATTTTCTTCTTGCGGGTCAGTACGAAAGTTACCTGTTGCCGCTATCTGTGATACTGTCGCTTCCTACGGGAGTCTTGGGCGTGTTTATCGCTACCCGATTTGCTGGCCTGGACAACAATATTTACGTGCAGATAGCACTAATTATGCTAATGGGGCAATTAGCCAAAAATGCTATTCTGATCGTAGAGTTTGCCCTGCAGCAACGAAAGGCCGGGCTGTCTATTTTCGAGGCAGGAATTGCTGGGGCTAAAATGCGCCTACGCCCTATTTTAATGACTTCATTCGCTTTTGTAGCAGGTTTAATACCTCTGATGTTTGCCAAAGGAGGAACCGCGCTTGGCAATAAATCTATTAGCATCAGTGCTGCCGGAGGTATGATTAGCGGTGTGGTCTTAGGCGTATTGATTGTTCCTGTTTTGTATATGATCTTCCAAAGCTTACAGGAAAAAGTTTCAGGTAACATAAAAGCATAACCGATGAAGAACTTAATAATAAAAAACATAGGAGCCGGACTTATTTTAGTCTTGCTTGCACAATCTTGCAAGGTAAGCAAAGATTATACACGGCCGGAGCTAAACCTTCCTCATACATATAGCACTGTTACCAGAGACACGAACAGTGACACTACGGAAACACCTGATTATCATTACTTTTTCGCTGACACTATCCTGGTAGACATGATCGATAAAGTAATGGCTAACAACCTTGATTTACATATCGCGGCTGAACATATTTTAGCCACCGAAGCGGTGCTGAAAAGCCTAAAACTTAACTACCTTCCAGAGGTCAACCTACAAATTAGCGCCGGTGTTCAACGGCTTTCGAAAAATAGTATGACGGGTTCGTTCGCCGGAAGCACAATATTTCAAGAATACAACCTGGCTCCATCAGTATCTTGGGATCTCGATTTCTGGGGAAAACTAAAAAGGCAGAGAGAAGAGGCATTAGCCAATTATTTAAGTCAGGCAGAAAACCGAAGAGCTTTACGCCTGCAATTGATTGCTCAAACAGCGCAGGCCTATTATAACTTGCTAAGCCTAGACGAACAGCTGCGCATTACACAGGATGTTGAGGAAAGTATGCAGGAAACGTTTGATATGCTGCAAATACAATATTCCGTTGGAGACGTCAGCTCTTTGGCCATTAGGCAATCAGAGGCCCAACTGGCAGAGACACGTTCACTTATTCCTGAAATTAGAGCCAGCATAAAAGTACAGGAAAACGCCTTGCAGACATTAGCGGGGAGCTATCCGGCAGAGGTAGTTCGTTTAGGTTCTTTCACAAATACTGTATTTCTAACATCATCAGATGAAGGTATTCCTGCAGATTTACTACAGAACCGACCTGATGTGAAACAGCAGGAATTATTATTACAGGCAGCCAATGCAAGAGTGGGTATTGCCAAAGCCGATTTTTACCCAAGTATCAAAATCACAGCACAAGGAGGATTAAACACCATCAAAACAAGCAACTGGTTTTCCATTCCAGCTTCTTTATTCGGAAATGCTACGGCAGGATTAACCCAGTCTATTTTCAATAAAAGAAGTATCAAGTCGTCTTATGAGCAAGCATTGCACCAACGAGAAGCCTCGGTATACAAATTCAGAAAATCAGTTTTAAATGCCGTAGAAGAAGTAAGCAGCTCCTTGAGCAATATCGAACAGATTAAAGAACAAATGGTAGAAGTTAAAAACAGAAAATCTGCACTGGATAGAGCCATCACTGATGCTCAAATGCTGTATAAGTTTGGTGATGCTAACTACCTAGAAGTAATAGCCGTGCAACAAGGCTATTTACAGGCTGAATTAGCACATACGATGACTACTCAGAAAGAAATAAATGCTTACATTGCTCTATACAAATCGTTAGGTGGAAATTAAATGAATAATAAATCAACAATTCTGGTTCGTCCGCATTGGAAACATTTTTTCCGCTGGAGTGGTGTGCTGGTTTCATTAGCATTAGCGAACCTTATCCAGTACTTGTTGAACCCCAAAAGCAGTTGGTGGGATTTTTATACAGAGGCAAAATGGTCAGAAATTTCAGCAACTATTATTGGCGGCATTGCTATGTATACCATTCTTTTTTGGATTGTGACATCGCTAGCAAGCTGGGCTAACAAACATTTGATTTCGGGAAACAGTATATCAATACACTTCCTTGTTACCACTATTGTGGTCATAGCCGCCATGTTCTTTTTGCTGTATATTGAAAACATTGTTTATGATACACTATGGCCAGAAAACTCAGAATTTAACCAAGACATAGAGCTAGGCGTAAGACACTACCTGGTAGTAAACATGGCCGTAGCTGCTTTTGTAAATAGCTTTTACCATTCTTTTTTCTTTTTTGAAAAATGGAAAGCCAAAGTTATTGAAAGTAATAAACTCGAACTTCACGCCCATCACTTGAAGGAGAATGCTTTACAAGCAGAACTAGAAGTGTTGAGATTACAATTAGACCCCCATTTTCTGTTTAACAATTTCAGTATTCTCACCCAGCTTATTGATACCAACCAAGAAGCTGCACAAGCATTTTTATCTAATCTGTCAAGGGTATATCGCTATATTTTAACCACTGCAAAAAAGGATGTAGTAGCCTTAGAAGATGAGTTGAAATTTGTAGAAATGTATTTTCACTTGATCAAAATAAGGCATGGAGAAACCATCTTCTTAAATATAAACATCTATGAATCAAACAAAAGCAAAGGCATACCACCTGTAACTTTACAACTGTTAATAGAGAACGCCATTAAATACAATATTTCTACCCTCAAACAACCACTATACCTATCCATTGATAGCTGTAATGATGGATCCCTAAAAGTAAAAAACAATCTCCAACCAATTAATATAGACTATAAAAGCACCAGAATGGGATTGAAAAATATAAAAGAACGGTACTTTTTGCTATACGGAAAAATACCAGAAGTCACCACTACGGAAACAAGCTTTGAAGTAAAACTACCTTTATTAAATCTTTAAGTATTGTTATGAATTACCTTATCATCGAAGACGAACAATACAATGCAGAGCGCTTAAAAGGTATTGTTGAAAAATATGATCACACTATCAATTGTTTAGCGACTTTACCTAGCATACAGGAAAGCGTGGAATGGTTGAAAGCGAACCCTCATCCTGATGTGATTTTTATGGATATACGGCTAGCCGACGGCTTGTCTTTTGAAATTTACACCCAAGTGAATGTGAATATTCAATCACCCGTTATTTTCACCACAGCCTACGACGAATATGCCCTTCAAGCATTTAAAGTTTATGGAGCGGCATATTTGCTAAAGCCAATTGTTCCTGAAGAATTAGAAGAAGCACTTGAAAAAGTAAATGAATATCGTTCATTAACTTCAACTGAAGATGTCAATAGCATTTTGACTATGCTGCGAACACAGCATAAACAATACAAAACTCGTTTCCTGCTACATTATCGTGAAAATTACAAGGTAATTGCCGTAAAGGATATCGATTATATTTTTCTTGAACATAAAGTAGTATATTTTAAACTGCTTGACGGTAGTTCTATTGTTGTGCCATACAATCTGGAAGAATTAGAAGACCAACTTGACCCGCAGTTTTTCTTTAGAGTAAACAGACAGTTTATTTTGCATCTCAACAGTATTGAAAGTATCCACAAGTATTTCAATGAAAAGGCAAAAATCATTCTGAAACGGGATAGAGAAAAGGAAGTGATTGTAAGCAGAATTAAAATGCGGCAGTTTAAATTATGGCTAGATTGGTAATTAGTAATATCAACTCTGAAGCATTAATAATTACAAAAAAAATCCATCTAAAGCCACAAGAACACCTATTCCACCTGAATATCAATAATTTAAGCCCTTTCTGGTGACCTAAATTTAAACAATAAAAAAGGTCACCGTATAGGTCTCATTTTCATTGATAATAAAGGTGATTTACTGGAGGGGGTAAAATTAAAAAGCCCTCCAAATCGTGAAATTTGGAGGGTTTTGTACTTAGATGGTTATCTAATCGTCGGGATGACTGGATTACAACTACCCCTTATTAACTATTGAATATCAATCACTTAACTGAATTTTAATTTTTAAGGAACACGAATTGGAGCTTTTTATGCTGACCTCCATTGTTCTTGTTTCAATTTAGTTAATTATGGGTTTTGTTACAAGGTTTGTACATCTGTATTGTATGTCTGTACATGTGACCCTGCCTTAATATCAGTGTCATTTAAATAGCTTAGATAAACTACAGCACATTATGAAAAGACTACTAGCCTAAGAAAAGGGAAAAGTGGAGCTACTAAAGTTTATAGACCTTAATATATTTTTAATAAGGCCGACAATTACAACGGCCTGGATTTAGCACGCGTATTGCTTCGCTACACACACTAGGAGGGTTTCCTTTCAATTCAACTCCACGCGCTTAACTTTTTTCTGTTCTTCATCATTTATTTTTTATTTGGATAATACTCCCTACATGCTTACTTCAGGCATTTTATCTTCCAAATATCTCCAATAACCATCAATCAATGAATCCTCATTTACTCTAAACTCTTTTCTAGAGTATTCTAAATATCGATTAACAATTAAATCCGATTTGTTATTTCCAGAAAGAACAGCACAAACAGTACCAGCAATTATTTGAAACTGTATTGGAAAACAAAAAGGACTTAATACCAAATTATCTCCCTCCCAATTTCTTTCATCATTAATAAATTGATCTAGCTTTTCCAAGCCTGACATATTAGGAATAAAATCCGTTTCTGCCTTCATAAAGTAGCGCTCATACATGCGATTTACTAAAGCCTCTACTTCAATTTTTCCCTTATCAATAAAGAAATAGTTAGCATCTTCTCCCTCTTCCTCCTCATAATAATCTTCAATGTCAAAATTTATCAAAGGCACTCCATGCTCATCATAAGCTTCTACATACCCGTCGAGTTCACGATTCACTTTTTCACTATGAACAACCAACTGGGTTTGTAACCGCAGATAATTAGGCTTTACAAATCTCAATATCATATAGACCTGAACCTCCGCTACCTTCTTTACAAATTCAATTTTATGCCCAAGATTTCCTGAATAATCCTCTTTATATAATTCGTAATTGATATTTTTAACCCTTTCAGCTAGGCAACTAATAATTTCTCTTTCTAGTCGTGTTCTTTTTTTCATTTCCGTTGATTCTCTAGAAATACAAGTCCATCACTCTTATTAATCACCTTCTCTTTTATCGTTTGCCCTTTAGCTGAAACATTGTAAAACAGCAAGGATGCATATTTTTCAGGAACAATTCTGCCATCATCATTAATCCAAAAGTAGCTGAGCAGTTCGTCAGTATTTAAAGGCATTTCTTGATACCTGATATACCCAGCCTTCAGTGATGTTTCCTTATCTGCCTCCAAGATCTTCGCATCTAGCAATTCATTAACAAAACCCTTTTGCTTAGCGAAAAAGGAGGAAAATTCATAGTGATATTTTTTTCCGAACAGACTTTTCAAACCAGTATTTTCAACCTTACGTGTGTATTCTTTCGAGTTTTCTGATAATTTTAATAATGTATAATCTTCATAATCAACACCTCCAATATTTCTCAAAAACTGGCTGGCGGATATCTGCCGTTTAGCAATTATCATCAGATGACCCGGGTAATATGACATGACATCAGAGATTAGAGGCTTGAAACCAAAGCCCAAGCCTAATGCATCACATAATTGATCCTTCGGATTAAAATATGATACACTCAAAAAGTTAGGAGCAAGTGAAATAACCCTACAGTGCTCTTCAACTTCTCTCACAGCTCTGTCTGTCATAAATGAGATACGTGACTTCTCTAAAACCTCGAAACAATCATCCTCATATTTATAATTGAACACTACTCTGTGAACGTATTTCTGCGATTCAAAATAAGTTTTAAACTCCACAAGGGAATTAAAAGACTTTTTAACCGTGGTTGAAACAGTCTTATTTAGAGGGTTGACACTGAGAATATCTAAATGTTGATTTACCTCAATATTCTTAAACTCGCTAGAGCAAAACTGATTAATAATGGTCTCAATCAATTCAATAGATACTGAGCAAAATTCAAAACTTATTTCCAGCCTCATTTTGTAGTTATTTAAAGGGCTTCAGAATCACTTCAACTCCGGCATTTTCCCCAAACTCTTTAAGCTCATTTATTATTGATTGATCCGCGCCTTTTATATTATACCTAATATCTAAAGTAACATTTCCATTAACTGTAGATAGATTTTGAATATGTTTCTTCATTGAACTTTTCCATGAACTAGTCATTGATCTTACTGATTTAACACTGACACTTAAATTGTCGCTTACGAAATCTACCAATTTATTAGCATAAGTAGTTTGTCTAAAGCCTTTTTTTGCAGTGTAAACACTGAAGCTCAGCCAATCTTCAATGAGATTACCTCTCATCTCACGAGCTGCTCCAGTAGATATCATTCCCGAAGATTCCCAATTCCATACATTTTTCCCAAAACCAGCTGCTTGAAGAATTTGTCTTATGTGACCTGCTTTTAAACCTTTAGATTTTAATATCTTGTAAACATAAGTACTCCCCTTATTGCCTATAAATGATGTTAACTTATCACCAATAGCAGAGGCTCCACCTCCAACCAAGAAGTCTATCAAAGCATCAGAGTAAGTATAATCTGCACCATTTTTCCAATAGCCCTTTGCTACCGCATATCCACCGTTAAGAGCAATTTTGGCCTTCTTCCCCAACTTTATAGTGTTGGTCACCCCATTCCAGGCAGCATCCAAGTAATCTACATCCTTAAATGCTTGCCCTACATCCCCATCTTCACTAAGCAACCAGTTGATAGAAGCTTGAATCATGACGTCAGTCACTACACCAATAGAAAAATTCCTAATCAACCAAGCAATAATTGGATGGTCTCCATTTTTATCTATAAAAAGGATAGGGCTATTACCTGCAAATGCATAAGGGGTCACATCTAATGAGAGAGCCCACTTAGGGTCTATGGAAAGAAACCGAGCAATTCGTGGATTATGAATTCTTGAACCAAAGTTATAGGCAGAAATTTCAAAATCGTGGTCCTTTCCATTAAAACCATATCGATAATTCATATTTCTATTGAAGGACCTTCCATCCATAGATAAGCCAAATGGATAATAATCGCTAGCTTGTCGCATAACGGTCCAACTACTATCCCTAAGAAGATGAATATTGTCGGACGTTACTACAAGTACATTTTTTAGATGGTTACTTAATTCATATGATTTTTGTCCAAGAAGCCTTTGCCCATTTTTTGAACGCATAAATTTCATTCCCAAGCGCCCCACTCCATAAATCGGTTGTTCTATTATAGTGTCATTTCGATAAATTGCCATTACATTACCTCCAGCACCTAGTGAATAAATTATTTTTATTGAATGTCCATCTTTATCTATCGTTTTACTGATGCGATTACCCCCAGCATCATAAGAAAAAGTAAGTACCGTACCATCTGATTTAGTTACTTGCTGTACCTTGCCGTAGGCATTCCAGGTTATTTCTAAACCTTCGGATTGATCATTGGTAAGATTACCTATGTTGTCATATTCATAGTTTTGATTGCTACTTCCATCAACGTTTTTTAATCTATTGGTTTGATCATAATAACTATATTGAAAGTTGTCGCTTACCGCAGCTTGTTCATCTCTTCTTATAAGTTGATTGAAGTTTCCATTAGCATCATAACTATAAGACACATCATAAGGAGAGCTGCCTGATCTGGCCGAAAAGCCACTACCATCTACATAATTACTAAGTGAAGATGCTGCTTTAATTCTATGAAGCTGATCGTACTGGTACATCATAGCTTGCATACCTTTAGTACGGTCATTATTTTCCAGACCTATTTGCGGCAGATCGGTGGTCATCCAGGCAATGTTTCCGTTATATAACCCGTCTGAGGATGTATGCGTATTGTATCTCTGCCATACCTGATCTCTTTCACCGGATATAGCCACTGCTGGATTGATCGGTTTATAGTCTCCCTGATAGTAGCCTAACTCATAAGCAAATGCGTCCTTACCGATCCTTGAGCCATTTAATCCATCTCTGGCAAGATCTGCTTCATAGGGCATATTTACCCCCTTTAACCAGCCCTGCAGCGTATAATAATAATCTAGACCTTGAACATTATACTGACCTAAGCTAAGCCTGGCAACAGGGCCATGTAAGTAATAAAAATAATAGGCATCCCTATCCCAAATAAATCCGTCGCCAGAGGTGTATACTTCGGTGATACGATTATCAGCATCATAATTATAGCGATGGATAAACTCATCCTCTTCGCCAAACTGATATATCAGATAATTAACTTTACTGCTGATCAGATCATAGACATAATCTGTGCGTTTTATCGCCAGCCCCGGCAAGTCCTGTATCAGTGAGTTCACATTTCCATGACTATCATAGCTATAGTAGGTAGCCACCGTATCAGAAGATAGAGGATCAATCTTTTCAGTCCATGACACCCTACTTCTCAAGTGTTTTTGCTGTAGATCAGATTGTATCTTTGGACTTAGATCATCATAAAATGTTTTTGTTACGTCTGAAAGCTCATAATCTAGTGCCTCTGGAAAAATTGAGCTACTATCCAATTTAGCAGTGAGATCGGCTATATCCTCCGTAGTCTCAATTTCACCTACTTCAATAATTCTACCCTGATCATCATACTTGGAGTAACTATATTGATCTTCAACTGCTTGCTGAGCATTTTGAGATAGCCTTAACTGGCCTTGAAGGTTATACCAGAACTTACTTACTCCGGCATCAGGCATTTCTTGCTCTATGGCCTGGTTAATAGAATTTACATGATAAAATGTTCTTAGGGAATGATTGGGCTCTATTGTATTCCCTGCCAGATAGGCATCTACTTGCGCTGGTGTAAGTGGGTGCACTCCTTTAGGAGGTACTGTTTGTACTAATTGATTCGACTGATCATAATAATAAAGTGTGTAGTGATATTCTTTTTGTTCAAAAGTATAATCTAAGGTTTCCTCTATTTTATCTAAACATGAAGCTGTATAATCATTATATACACTACTGGTCACTTCATCTAAATAATCTTGTATGGCATAAGTCACGAGCCTATCTCGTTCTTCCGCAGCGCGCTCCTGACATAAGGCAACTTCTCTATCCCAATCTACTGTATATGAAAATGCCCCTAATGAGCTCGTAGTATCATATTTTAAGCATACGTACTCTCCTTCAAACCAAACACCATTAGGCTGAGGACTAATTTTTCTAACTTTTAAATCCTTTATGTTGATCGCCTGGTAAGTGTCAGCCGTACAAGACATGATGGACAAATAAAAATAAGTGCTGGCTTGCGTAGGAGTGAATATTATGCAGGTATCTTTATAGACAGGGGAATTAGCATTGTTCTTGAGCCATACATAGTCGTTAGGGCTAGTGGAGCCATCAATAATTACCGGATCAATGTATTGCGGTTGGGGAAGAAAACAATTGGCTAAGGCAGTAACATCAGCTAACCTGGACTTATTATATGATTTGATAGAGGTTGAATCTGCCACTTGAGCAAATACGCTTTGATTACTCGTGTTTACAGGAGCTAATATTCCCTGAGCATTCAAAAAACGAGTACTCCTGGATAACTGCATATAAACATTATCCACTATTGGAGAATCAAAATTACCATTATCTGTATACACCGCATATTGTAAACACAGTTCATACTTCTCCCCTGGCTCTAAGGGTTCTACAAAAGTACCTCTCAATGCCTCTGATGTTACATCTCCCGGATAAGCCCACAAAAAAGCCCTGCCGGATCCGCCTCCTACACTGGTATTAGGCGTACCTGTAGCCACTGACCATCCATTATAGCAAGAGGCTACTATATCTGAAGTAGGACAATTAACATTACCATTCTGAAGCAACCCAGGATTAACAATCCAATTTTCAGGATCACTGTCGCATATAATAGGATCATCTTGAGCAACACTGTCTAGTGAACAGTTATAATTACTTAGTATAGATTGAATAGCTGATAACTCAGGACTAGACTGTAAATCTGACTTAATAATGAACCTGAAGAAGTTATTAGAGTGTCCGTTAAAATAAGATTCTAAATATCCTGCTATGGCAGTACTATCGGATTGGCTTAACTGAGTACCACAATTAAAAGCAATATTGCTTATATTCATTTCCAATTCAGCAGCACTCACTGGCGCTCCAATTCCATTTTCCTCACCCCACTGCTCCAAACCTTCTGGCGTTTCTGGTATTTCTTCTATTTGCTCCAGCTCCTCTTTGGCTGCCAAACAGTTTTGGAACTCAGGTATTTCTAATTTTGTCTTGCGTTTAGCTTCAAAATAAAAACTTTTATAAAGAGACCATCTCTGTTGATTAATGAGTTGTTGATAGGTTTCATCATCTAATTCGTCTCTCCTATCCATCAAATCAAAATAGAGAATATGATATCCATTAGAGGGATCTGGGTTTCCTCTTTCATCCACATAGTAATTAGTATTGTTAGGATCACTAACCTGATCTATGGTACCTACATAGGTCGTTGAATCATCAGCAACCCCGTTTCCTGTGGAATCATAGGGTATGGTGCCAATATCAATGTTGTTCAATTTATTTTGAATGGCTGATTTAAATCCGTCACCACTTAGGTCGGTGTTATTAAAAAACGGATCAAGGTCCACCAAATTAGTATAATTGGCAGAAGAAGCGGCGGTCCAATCAGCATAACGGGCTACCTGTTTTTCAAATATGCTACTAAGTTTATTTTTGATGCAAAGCTCATATTTACAATAGAGAGGATGCGCTATAATACTATCCTCCGGTACAATGTAGGGCGCATCCGATGCATCTCCATACTTATCGTCATAGTACTGTATAATTTGCTGATATATATTGTCACAATCTTGCTGAGACACTTCCTCTATCGCTTCATTGATAGCATCTTCAACTTCAGGACAATCTGTGCAAATTTCACAGGCGGCTGAATCAATAGTATAACTCTCTATTATGGTTTGTAAGGCTGTAGTAATAGAATCATTTGTTATCACCGCATTGCGCATCTCCTCATAACTCAGTTCACGGGTAGTTAAAGTCTTGGTAACCGTATAGTCTCCAATTTCTGTAAAGAGTAGTGAAAAATCTATATCATCAACCACAGTTGCATTAGTACAACTACTGGCCGAAATATTTTTCCTCTCATAAGACTCTCCTGTTAAAGATTCATTGCCTGCAGCTGATGAAAGATCCATAGGATGCCCCTCTGTGTCCGTAATGGAGATGTTAAGATCATAGCTGCATGACTGACATCCTAAATCTCCCAATTCGGCCCCTAAAGCTGATAGGCTGTAACTAAAGGTATAATTAGTATTAGGACTAACATTGAGGATTTTATGAGCAATTTCTGATTTATTTCCATAGAATTTATTCTTTCGTGAGAGATCAATAGTAACAGGGTCAGGATCTAAATTATTATAGCTTTCAAGAGCCTCTACATTTGAGGGAGGGTCCCCAGCCAGAGCAGAGGCTATTGTTTGCCCTTCTTGTGTTTCATAATTAACGGACACTTGTCCATTAGCATCAACTATCAAGTTTTTTCGATAATGCGTGGCATTTCCTACATTGCTTCCAAATAATCTAATCAACTCAGCAGGTGCCGCCTGACCATAATAATACCGAACAGCATGATCACCATCAACTCTAAAAGTTTCTCCTACTCCTCCTTGTCGATTTACTTTACCGGTGCCATCATTGGTATATTCAGTTTGACTATAAACAAACCCTTCTGCATCAGGTAAGTAGTTACGGTGTATGAGTGCTAACCCGTTAGCAGGTGAATAATACCTTGAAGCTCCATCTAGATCCGAAAGAATACTATTTTCTAAACTACCATTATCGTAGTGAAATTTTTTCCTATTAGCCCCGGTACGATTATCTACCTCTGTGTTTCCAGGAGAAAATACATTAAGCCCTGAAGTATAATCTAATGAGTTAGTAAGCACAGGCCCAGGCATTACTTTGGCTGATTCCCTTCCCTCATAATCATAGTAGGTCTCTTCTAACATGGTTATACCTAATGAGCTCTGATTGGTTAAAGTCTGCCTACTCCGGAAGGTAGCGTCATAATATTGCATCACCTTCTTATATTTTCCTTCTTCAGCAAAAAAAGTCTGTTGCTGCCAGGTTTTTCCGGATTCATGATTATCGATAGATAATGCACTGCCGCTTCCATAAGACCACTGCCCTAGTATTTTAAACGATGGATAATCAGGGTTGTATCCTATCGCTCGAACCCTAAACCATAGCCTGCCATCAGGATAATAAACTAAATGCTGATAGCTATAACCTGATGAGGAAACGCTGACTGGCTCCTTATAAGCAAATGCATCTGCTGATGAACTCCCTGTGAAATTCTCATAATCTCCTATAAATACCCACTGTAACTCAAACTCATCAGCTCCAGCATAGGCAGGATAACTCCAACTAGTAAAAATATTGTTACTGGAAATTTGATAGTTTAGAGCAGGTTTAACAGCCGGATCGAAAACATTCTCATCTTTCCTAAACATCAATATATTTAAATAGACATTATTAACAGCTACTACCCCGGTATCCTGCCTATCGGTTATAGTAAACTGTATATTAGAGTTGCAAGCAAGCACGCTATCATGAAATACCGTACTTACAAAGTGCTGAGAGACCGTACTTAATCTAGCCGATTGCACCCAAGAGGTATCAGGCTGATCGAGAAGTACTATTTTCATATCAGTACTCCAATCAATTTCAGTATTTAAATCCCCAAGATCGTACTCCAACTGAAAAGTCAAATAGTATTCACCTTCAAGGCAGGGAGGAGCCTCGAAAATCTGATATGCATTATCTTCCTGAAGATCAGAAAGTAGATAACTCCGTTCGTAATCTGCAGTAGGTAAACGACCTGTTCTGCTAAGGCGCATTTCCTTTGGCATAGTAACTACACCTGTAGTATCCGTGTCCCATGCCTCTCCTTTCTTGGCATTAACTTCTTGACTACTTAGCAAGAAGGCAAAACCTGCGATAAGCAGCATATGAGAATACCTTAATAGTTTACAGGCTCTTGAAATGAAGTTTCTCATGGCTTTGGTTGATTAGTTTTAACACTCCCCTCTTGTATCCCGCCCTGGTTAATTATATTTTAATTTGATGTATTCTCAACTAGATGGTAACTCTTATATGGATCAGAAGGGGTCATCTCCCCATTGTTCAGGCTGATGTAATTAAGTTCATTAAACAACGCTTGACTTAGTTTTGCTTGTCCATCAAAAAGTTTAAAATCGATTCTGACATAAGCTCCTTGCCTGTATTGGTAGGCCATCTCTGTTAATAGTTTAGTTCCAGAATCAATAGACAGGTACAACTCACTGACAGGACCTTTATTTTGATTTATCTTAAAATGCTCTATTTTACCATCCTTACTTATAAATTCAGGTTCATCATAAAAAGATAGTATACTGTCTAGATTAAACTGAAATGCACCTTTCATCATATCTTCAGCATGATCTGTTCTACGACTACAAACCATCTCCTTGGCTGCTACATCTATCATAATGAGATACCGATCATTCATCAGCATAGCATTACCTCCATAGTGATAGAGATAATTATCGCCTTTCTTTTTAATATCTACTTGAAGATTATAAACATCTTCTTTTGACTCTCTGGATGGAAAAGCTTGAACCTCCATCATTATATGCAAGTCACTCATCTGCTGATAGACCTTCCTCATTTGCACCAATGAAGTCTTTAAGTCCTGTCCTGTGGCTTCAATGGCAATTAAAAGACTAGTGAAAATGATGACATAAGTTGTTTTTATATTAAGCTTCATATCTGATTTATTAGCGTTCTACCAAATAGCTTACATTCTCTGTGATAGTTTTGATTCCTTCCTCAGTCTCCTTTTTAGTGAGATAAAGGTTCCCTTCAGTATCATAGTAAAAAAAGGAGGCATAGTTCTCTTCATCAAGTGTAGCTTGTAAGCGATAATCATTTAGGTTATAGACATATGACGTCATATTTCCCTCTGAAGGAAATAGTCTTAAATCATCAAACCAAGCAATAGAAGCACTACCAGACTTAAAAGTAAGCTCTATAGTAGAGTTAGTGATAGGGCAGGTAAAAGATCCATTTATTCTTTGCCATCCTTCTATAATATTGCCTTCTGGTTCTAACATGAAGGAAGTAACCTCAAGGTCATCTTTATCTTTAACCGACACTTTAATGCCTATATTTTGCCCCAAAACAGGAATGGTCCTATGTAGATCGTTGATTGAAACCCACGCACTCAACTGATATTCTTTAGCTGAATCTAAAACCAACAGCTTCTGCTCAAAAGTCTCATCTCCAGAAATTTTCAAACTTTTAGAGCCACTATGGCTCATATTATTGTCAATATCTGCCTGCACAATAGGTTGTAGGTCATTTCTAAACATAACATGTCCTTTCCAGGAGCCTTCAAAGAGTGCCCTTTTCAAAATAAGTATAGACCACTCTGGGTGCAAGGGATGCTCTCTTCGGCAAATAATCTCATTATCACGTATATGCCTGTAGTAGAAATAAAAAGGGAAGCCTGACCAGAAATAGCTTCGACCAAAAACATCTACCTCATCATAGCCTTGTATTTCCTCCAAGCTCGCTTTTACCACCACTATATGTTTGTAACAATAATCAGTACTATACCATTTATACCTAGGTAAAGGTTGGTTACCAAATACCCAATTACCTGATGCTTGTCCTGTTAAATATTCAAAACCTGTATAAGCCATCTCCCTATATCTCATATTTACACCATTAGCACTCGGCAAATGTCCTCCATAGTCATAGAGGGCAGCATTGTGAATGCCAAGTACATTCTCATTTTCTATTTCATAGCTATAAGGGCTATAGGCTGTCATGGTATTAAGCTTAATCCAATCGGGCACAGCATCGATGGCTGCATATTCCCAGCTAAACTGGTCCATTTCAAATGTTCCCCCATCTCTTAAGGAAGGAGGATTGGTTTGATCTCTATCTACTTTATATACATAATCTGCCTCCTTACGCCAAACGCCTTCACTGCCATTGGCATAGCCAGACTTATCATTAAGTCCACTGGCTTCATATTGCAATGGCCAAGTATCAGAAAAAGTGGCTGTAGTGGTGGAGATAACTCTACTTTTCAACTCCGTGGGCACCTGAATGACGGTATCCTTGAATAAATCTTCATCAGGATCTAGGGTGATCTGTTTAGTTACCGTAGTGAAATTACCCTGACAGGCAGCACACTGATAGTACACATTAAGTTTCACTGTGTATGTACCAGCTGAGGCATAGCTATGCAGAGGGGCTTCTTCTTGAGAGGTTGTACCATCACCAAAATCCCACTGGTGGATCACATTACAATTTTGTGGATTACTTATATATTTCGTGAAATCAACGGCGCAAATTAAGTTTTGCCAGTCAAAATCTGCTTCAACATCCTCCAGAGTAGAGGCATCAAAAGTAAAACACTTATAATCCAAATAACTCACCCCGCTGATATCAGTAGAGCTAATATATTCGCTACCTGGCTTTCCAAACCTTCCCAGTTGAGAGTAATAACAAGAGCCACTTCCTTGTCCATTATTGAGTCCTACCGTTGCCGGTATACCGTAAAAACCATTATCACTACTAGATGCATCTCCGGTAGTCCACTGCATATCTCCGTAATAAAAGGCAACATTATTGCCAGCACCTATATAAGGGTCTGCCCCATCACTTATTACCAGCTTGAAAGTATTGCGCTTATCAGATTTCATTCTGAAATAACCCACATTATACCATATTACGGTAAGCCTGGTTGCTTCAACCTTATACGCCACATAACCAGTGTTATTTCGGGTATCCACGTCTGCCCAAAATGGTGCTATCATATCTCGTGGAGAGGGAAATCCGGTAGAACTGTAAGTTGAGTCTAATTCATCAAATGTTATATTCCCATTATTATTTATATATACCTTATTATAATTTGTGCCAAAAAAATTGAAATTAAACGGTATGTTGATCACGGAGGTGGAACTATCATCATTTGCAGGCAAATAACTGAATGAAGGATCTAATAAAGGATTCTCCACCGAACATGAGAATGACTGTCCTACGTTAGATTGAGCAAATCTAGACGTCTGATCAGTTTTATCAGGAGATTCAGTAGCCTCCTTTTGAAGAGTAGGATAATTCTTCTGTATAGCAGACTGAACTACCGGATTTTTAGCTGCCTCCTGCATTTTTCTATAGTCAGAAGTGCCCGGTGCCGGTTGATTTTGAGCCTTAACTCCAAAAGGTAGTAAAAGCAACAAAATCCGTAATATTTTAATAGGGTTAGACCTTTTCATCATTAATAATCTTTTGGAATTGAAATAGTCTTGCTGTAGGTAGTGGTCATCTGGTTTTGAGAAGGATCATCTAGTGCGGTAATGCTACTGACCTTCGCCATGAGCTGGTTACGGTACCCTGCCCTGATAATCATACATTTATACTCTGTAGCTGCTAATGAATTATTGGAGTAAAGGATCATTTCACCGCCCTCACTACCTATATAAATTCCTTTGCCAATAGGATTTTCAAGTTCACCGTTATGATCATAAAGCAATATTTCATCACCAGGATGTAAGCTGAGTTCTACATTTGATGGTGTAGAAAATGTAAACAGATCACTTTTATAAGGATTGGCCTGAACGTTACCTATGGTAAAGCCAAAGCCTACATTTTGGTAAGCGCCACCCATACCAGAATATTTAGTGTAAGCTGGTATAGAAAAGGTATACACAGGATCATCAAAATTATTATTAACCGTGCTCAGTAGAACCTCCCCTGAAAGTTTATCCCATTTTAGGTTTGTAGTTTTTACTAAAGATCCTCCATTATAAGCCTCCACACTTTCTAAGATTCCAGACTTGAAGATTACTTTGTTGGTAGCCGCTGTTTTTAGGTTAGTTTCATTTTTACCTACTCTTGGCCAGCCCGTAGGCACCGGTATAGGTACTATTACAAATAACAAGGGAATATAGACCATATCAAGGTTCAGCCTCACCCCTCCCGTCCAGGCATTGTCTTCAAAATGTCGCATATCAGCAAACAATTCCATCTCCTGACCTAAAGTCATTTTGGGGATATTAGCGTTGTTCTTTTCAGTTGAGGTAGCCAGGCTGATCGTTCCATCTCCATTATCAACAAATACATTGTCTAAAGACTGTATTTTCTTCTGTTGATAGATTTTAGGGGTAGCTCGATAATTATATTTAACCCAGGATATAGGCTCTGGCTCGATGGCTCCTGTCTTATCTTGCCGGTAATTACTGACCTGCTTGGGCTTGCCATGCATATCATTAGTAATAATACTATACCCCTGAGAGCTAGCCAGGCTTGAAATACCTATATTGCCTAGAAATGGCACTGTAACAGATAGCTTATATGGCTTATTGACTTTATCTGTCTCATCCGTTATAACAGGAAAATCTTTAGCTGTGTAAAATTCACTCACTTTCATGCCTGAAGTGCCATAAGTAACGTTATTACCTGAAGGAAAAAGAGGATCTCCATCTGATAAGGTTATATGCTTCACTTCCTTCCCTGCCAAATAGGCTGATGCCAGACTGGTAACCGTCACTTTACTATAGCCTACCCGTGGGCCAGGATAATAAGTCTCGTTAATAGGATACTCGAAATAAAGATTATTATCTGATCTCAAAGGAACAGTCTGCACATATTTCTTTGCGTAACGCAAGGGTATCTCCTCGCCGCCAATGATGGGTTCATATGCTGCCACTCCACTACTGATAGTTTCTCCATTCTCTTCCGAAGTATATTCATAAACCTGCCCATATAAGCCTTCTTCATCCTCAGCCCATTCATCTGTAATGGTCAATTGCTTTACTCTTACCCCTCCTCCATATTTTATCTTATCAGGAGTCTTTAGCCGGATCCATGAACGATCGGCTACAACTTCTCGCCCCCACTCTTTTTTATAACAGTAATTATAGAAACCTTCGAACATTTGCCGTATTTGAGCGCCTAATCCCGATAGACTTTTTATCTGACTTACTCTTTTAGAGGTGCTATTAGTTTGTTCTAGTTTTCTACCTGAATTGGTAAGCTCGGGTTGGTTGGTTCGCAAATGCTGAAAAGCTCTTAAGGAAAATGGATGATACCCCTCTTCAGACTTAACGTAAAAGTAACCATATGCATAATCTCCTGAGCTGTTTTTTTCAAGGCCCATATTTTGAGAAAAATCAATATTAGCATAGCCCGATATATACTCATGAAAATTCTCAGAAGGCGTACGAAGGTTAATAAAATTTTTAAAATAAAGCTGCTCTGTTTCTCTATCTAGGTATTTCAATACTTCGTTACGATGATCGCTACTAGGAAAGAAAGAAGGCAATGGTCTTTCTAGCTTAAAGCGGATCTTCATATTATTCTTACTGAGCAGAAATTTATTCTGAAGGCTCCCGTTAGAAGATGAATACGGATCCACTAAAGCGGTCATCTGCATAGCAGTACGATTTTGCACATACGCATAATCATCGGCTTCATAATCGATAATTACCCTACTTCCTGAAGGCTGTTTAATTTCAGTAAGACTCCAGGCTGACATATAGTTGTCGAGCTCTTCTTTATGATCAGGATCTTGATCTACATAAGGAAAATCTCGATTATGCCTCATGTTACCCGACGGATAAGGTTTATAATTACCCCATCGATCATAAGCATAAAAGTCATATGATGGATTGGTTGAGCTATAGGTAAACTCATATGGGCTCATACTTCCCCGAGTACTGTTCCCATACTCAAACCACATTTTCTTAAGCGTAAGCTTACCCCCCGATGCATTGTTATAAACCCCTGGGCATAGGGAATAATCATATTGAAACCTCACCTTTTTTATTGGATATGAAGCGCCTGCAGACCGTGTGTATAGATTAATTCCATTGAGGGCATAGAGACTGGCTCCTTTGTTATTGCTATCCTGCAACTTAGCAGCTACTCCTCGACCATCATTGCGAGTTGATATTTCGAAAGTGGCTATATGAGACTTTGTTTCTGCCTTAGACAAATACCACACTTCCTTTTTTCCATAGGAGTAAGACCCCATATCATCACGAGGGTCCGTAATCCAACCTTCTTGAAAATGAGCCATAGAATACGGATCTCTCCATTGATAAGGACTACCCGAATCTGAAGTCCTCTGATAGGTGAATTTCACCCAGTAGCCCAAATCATCTGTACTCACACCATTACCTGTCACATCAACATAATCAGGGGCCACAATAGAGGTGAGCAAATAAGAATGAGCATAAGGGGGCAACTCTGTCTTTTTTAATTGTTTACGAGTACCATTATGCTGATAGGATGGATCATTGCCTCCATTATTTCCTACATTGACTCTCGCTACTTGTCCTGATTGTTTTCTCACACTAAAACTAGCATCTTCCTGATAGAGGTTATAAGCTGGTAAAGCATAATTATAACGAAGTCCCTGAGCATTTAAAGCGGTATAACCTGCTATATGATGCCCTGGCAGGGAGGTCCTTATAAACTTACTTTCTACTCCACTCCTATTGATATAAGTAATGTTGAATAATGAGTTCATTTCCTGAGCCCCATTCAATAATTCATCATTGGTAATAGGATGAACAACCTGGCTTCTGGGTTTCCTCTCTCTATTGGCACTTGAATTGGACGGAGCTGATTGCTTCCAGTTTTTATTTTCAAAGGTGTCGTTTAAAGTAGGGTTCATCCTACTTCCTGTCAACTCTAACCTTACCGCTTTTTCACCTCCAATCGCCTCTAAAGTTGATAGATCATCAACAGTAGGTTCTCCATGACCTTTAAAATACCATGGCTCGTAAATCTGATTAAGAGTTTTCTCTTGGAAGGTCGCCTTGGATAGCATATTATTATTCTCACTCCATAAACCTGATGTAGATTTAGAATGGTTTACATCTAGGTTAGCTCCTCCGTGTGAAGCCGCAGGTGCCAAGTCAATACCTACACCTCCTCCTACAGAGACGGATTCTGTTTTAGGATCATGAATTCTGCCATAGTCATTCCTCATAGGTCGATACATCGACGATAGGCCCTGACCATTTACTGAATAGATATCATAGGTTAAAGAGGGTATCGCTAAATTGGGGGTTTCCTTTGAAACCATACCATCTTTCTCACGGTTGAAGTCCAACAAATCATCATCACTCTGCGAATGCTGATAATGCATATATCCATAGGCATTGGATTTTACTCTTTTTCCATTATCCTTCAGCCATTGCTCATTATAAAAACCCGTAATGTAAGGCGCTCCAAACACACCCCACCAAGAGCCTCCTGCCTGAAATTTAGCGGTTATATTTATGTTTTTCATCGGCATACTCACCATCGGAGTATAGGAAGGATGCGCTAATGATAAGCTCGCCCCCCACTTATTTTCAGCGGTCATGCCCTTGTGAATTTTTATATCCTGGAAGGTTTGTGACATAGATATATTCTGAAAACCTTGTCTGGAATGATATCCCGCAGATAATCCAGACTTCCCTAACTTTGAGTCTAAACTTAACTCAGGCGACACTCCTATCCCTTCTTTGGGGTCCAAACTTACTTTGAGAGCGGCTCCAGAGGTCATAGATGAGCCAACAGACTGAGCATATCCCAAGGTGCCATCTATGCTATATCCCATGCCGGTGTAAGTATTATGAGATACACTAAAGCCGACATTCAATGAAAAATTGTCACTGCCGAAAAGCTCCACTCCCGCTCCTGCTCCCAAACCTACCGTTACACTGGGTTCAATGGCCATTTTTGTATACACTTCATCTCCTTTAAACTCATCTGGCAAGCCTCGCATCTGTCGGGTAATGGCCCCTGGATTCAAGTTAAAACCTAACCCTACCCAACTGGCTTCTTGATCCATACTTATACCGGCTTGATAGTTCAAATTAAATGGATAGCCTCCATTAGGGCCTGGTAGTTCGAAAAGTGGAATATTATAACTAAAATCTCCACTGAATAAATCGACCATCTCTGTTGCTCCTGCTGGCTGAAATGATTGGACTTCAGGCTGAGTTGGACCAGAAGTTAAGGCTTGCGCATAGGGTGTATATAATAACTGCAGACACATTAGTAATGAAAGAAATAATGATATCGTCCGCTTTTTCTGATTGAATATATGCATCATAGGTCTACGGTTGGAATGTCTTCTTTATTAATAGTTATCTTTATGGTTTCCTCTCCAAATGCAGGAGAATCAATCACTAGGATAGATTTTTCTGCATGGGTAGCTGCAAAACCCAACACAAAATTTCTTTCTGCTCTTAAATCAAAGGCTTTTTCAAAATGAAACATTACACAGGGGTAGTGTTTGCCGTCCTGTTCTAAAGAGATATTATCTTGAAACTGATAAGAAAAATAGTAAGCTCGCTGCTCCCAAACATTCTTATCTTCAGAGACTCCTTTAATTAAATCAATCGAATGATCCTTAAAGCCAACCTTGAGGATATAGTACTCAATTGGGCTTTCTTCCGGTAAAGCCTCCATTGGTTGGCCGTGACCTTCCTGAAGCCACTTGTATTCTGGAGGTAAATATTGCAGATCAAAAATATAAGCACCTTTGGCTATATGTGCGTGTAAACCATGGTCATAGTCCTTCACCCATTTTGCATATTCAGCTTTATCCATTTTTCCTGAGCATGATACCAGTAGGCTTATCAAAGAGGCTATAAAGAGATATAAGTGTTTTTGTTGTATCATCACTTATCTGATATGGGTGGTGATAGCATTAGGTAGAGCTACTGGCTCCACAAAAATGGAATGAAAGACCTTGTCCTTTTCTCCGCAACTGATGCTGACCATGCGCTTCAATTCATTGCCGCAGGCATCAGTCAATTTAAGCAGCACATGATATGAAGGTGACTTGTCTACCACCACCATCATACCCTTTCCCTCTTCATTAATTATTTCTTTACGTGGTTGATACAGCAATTTCACCATATGCTCATCCATTACGTACCATTGAGCTTCATAAGGTGATCTGCCCCCAGAGATATCAACATAATACTCTACCGAGCTATCCGCTTCTGGTTCGCAGCTTAATGCAAGCGGGTTTACTATAATCTCTGCATGAGGTAGTGGCAATTTGAGTTTTTCAGTTCCCTGAATAACCATTTGAAATGACTGCCCTCCTTCCGCTATAGCTTCAATAAAGTATATTTGGTTGGGAACCAGCCAATCCATCTTCACCAAATAATGGTTAAGGCCATAGGTTTTTCCAAACGAGTAGTTAGCCACCTTTTCATGCTTCCAATTAAAAACAGTGACATTTAGAAAATCATCTTTCCCTTCTTTATCAAAGTATTTTATATGGCACTCCCCATCTATAATCTGATAGACTTTTGATGGATCACTATTATTGAGGTCAATATAATACGGTACTGAAGTCGCCTGACCTGTCTGCCCTAAACAAACGGATGACATCAGGCTGACCAATAACAGTACAATACCATTTTTTAGGTTTAGGTTGATCATGGTAATTGCGGTTTGCTGGTACGTGATACTATTTAAATGCGCTTATTCCTATTCTAAATATCCATGGTGAATAATGTATAAAATATTGTTTGCCTTGCTCTTCATTTACATTGTAGAGCACTGATATATTAATTGCTGTTTTTGATGATAACGGAAGCAAATATCCACCTCCAAAATAGAAGTGATGATCTGAACCTTTCTTCACTTCATTTGCCTCCTGCTTATAAATAATATCCTCAGCTTGAGCATAAATTTTATATTTAAGCCAGGTGGCTTTAACAAATGTTCTTAAACCAACATCAGTATTTGGTTGTTTCGGATCATTGGTAACGTTCCATTGTATATCAGGGCCTAACCCCACGGATACAGAATTCCACAATTGATAGCCAACAGCTGGTGACAGATAAACAATATCATTGTTCAGGAAATTAGAAGCTCCTATATTTCCATCAAAATATAGTTTATCCCAAAGCCGAGATCTTGACATCACATCTAATGCTTTCACTTCCTCCTTGTCCTTTTCCTTTATTTTAGAACTTAAATGCCTTTCTCCTTCTGTAAATACTCTTTGCTTTACTTGATCTATCATAGAGTTATCTAATGAATAACCATACAGAAAATCCATGTTATCAATTGTATGAATAGGTAAGCTATAATCTGATAAAGATGTAACATCTTTGCTTATGCCCTGATTTAATGCATGCTCATTTGACAATGAGGATTTAAAAAACACTTGTTTAACCCTCTCTACATACTCTTCTTCATCTAATTCTTCTGGGTATTGAAAATCATTAACCAAATAACCTGCTTGCACTAAAGAGTCTTGTTTATCATTCAGAAATTTAGCATTGTAAATTATATTACAGGAGTCTACCACTGTCGCAGTAGAGCTCCAATCTGTATTCAATACCTGTGATAATCCTGTAAAGGCAATAAATGTCATTGCCAATGGTAAAATCCAGATTTTATAATATGTGCGATATGGTATCACACCGCTCATTATTCAATAATAAATTTCTGTGTACTTAGCATATTCCCATTAACGGTAAGCTTAGCATAATAAATGCCTGCAGGGGTTTGTTCTGCACCTTTCCATTCATACCTGCTGGTGTCTGCCTCCACCTTAATGGCACCGCACTTCTTACCGTGAGTGTTGTATACTTCTATTATCCCGCCATTGAAATGTGCATCAGAAAGCATGAAAGTGACACTAGTAGATGAAGGGTTAGGATACACAGTTAAAAGCTGTACAGCATCTCTTCCTTCTACACCAGTAATACGGTAAGCCTGATAGTCTTCATTACTTAAATTGGCAGTAAGCTGCTCATAAGTCCTACTTGTTGGCTCAAAGCTAAATCCATCTAATTCAGGGGTTATTGTACCATTCCAATCATAAGGTACTTCTACGGAATAATAGCCGGCATCATCGGTATAAATTTCATTAGTAAAACCATGAATCAACACTTCTCCTAAGCCAGATTCGGCAGTAGATATAACACCTGAAATGGTATAACTGCCAATATACTCCGCTTGATAATCCTGACCCTGTAGTGATGACTGAAGGTTATTATATTCTTGTGACTCTGGAGAGAAATGGTAATCTTCTTTAACAGGTATAACTTCGCCACTCCAGCCCTCTAAAACATGTGCTTCATAATACCCGGTAGCCGAAGTAAACACTGGCTCATCAAACCCCTGTAGTTCTACATTTTCTAAAGGCTGATCAGCTCCATCAGTAATCATTCCTGATATCGCTATACCTTCTTTGATAATGTAATTCACAGTTGTGGAGCTGCTTCGATTATAGTTAGTTTTTTCGTATACATAAACTTCTAACTGAGCAGTGTAAGAACTGTCCTCATACATAGGCTGAACTTCCAGCAAGCTATCAGATAAATTAACCTTCAATACATTTGAATGACTAATTTGCCAGGTTAATAAATCATTACTCAAATAATCATCCGAACTATATTCACTTAAATTTAATATGGAAAATGATCTGGCTCCTCTACTTATCACCTGATCCGTTATATCCTCTATTACGGGATTTCTATTGGTAGGGTTAATTTCTCCCATCAGAGTTACTGACTTTTGAATAACTCCTCCCTCCGGATCACTCACTTGTAGGGTTATCGTTACGCTGGTATCCTGATTGGCTAAGACATTAGCATCAAGTGTAATTCCGTCAGGGCGAATAATCGGCTGGACATATACTTTGCCTGGTATTACCTCTCCATTTAGCGAATCTGCCTCCAATACTCTATAAGTCAATCGGTCGTAATCTGTAAAATCATCGGTAACAAAATATTTCAAATAAGTAATACTGGTAAAATAATAAAATGCATTACAACCGGTAGTTCCAGGTGTACAAGGAGGTTCTGCATCTTGGGCGAGGTTCATATAAACTGTATCCATGCTTACCTCTGGATTAGCATTTTCATCAGACAACATTTCAATTGTGAGTTGAGCAATAGCCACATTTCCTGCTTCATCTTCAACCTCCACAGTAAGCGTATCTTTTCCATAACCATTTACGGTTTTAGGGTAAATAAATTTGGCATAACTACGACTGTATAAAGTGTCTGTTTTAAGTATAAAATGCTCAGTTTCTTCTGGAAAGCGATATTCCAAGTCATTGATAGGAGTGAAATCATCCTTTGCGGCAATACTCAGATAGGCCCTTTCACCCTCCCTAAATATCAGGTCTTGATAAGTTAATTCCGGAGCATTATCATTGCCTAATACCCTTACTACATTGCTCCTCAAGCTTAAATTAGGTAAAGAAGGGTTCTTAATAATGCAGTAATAAATGCCAGCGTGGGCAGAAGCATCATAACTAGAGATATGTATACTGTCTTCAGTAGAATATTTTGTTGCTCCTGTCAGAGCAATATTATCAGCTCTATACCACTGATAAGTATTTCCTGATGCGGGTATATAATTATTAATAAAAACATCCAACACCTCTCCTGCACTGGGTTCTAAGGTTCTATAGGTGCCAATATATTGTTGTGGTTGAAACTCAATGTAAGAAGGGTTAAACTGTCCGTAAAAATTTATAATATCTCGAAAGGTGTATCGATTATTAGTAATTAAAAGACGCTCGGTGATATTATTATCTATTACCTCCAGCTCCCCGGAAAGATTATTATCACTTACATCTAAACGTAGTCTGTTTATTCTAAAAACGTCTTCCGGGATTTCTCCCTCCATTTGATTCTTATTCGCTGTAATCTGTCTAAGACCTCGCAGCCCAATGATGCTTTCCGGAAATTCGGTGAGTTTATTTTCAGAAATATCTATCTGAATTAGATTGGTTAAATTTGACATATCCGCAGGAAGAGCAGAAAGTTGATTTCTGTTTACATCTAAACGCTCCAGCTTTGTGAGATTATTGATAGATGATGGCAAGGCTGTAAGTTGATTATTGGATAATACCAATTGATCTAAATGTGATAAGTTACCTACAGATTCAGGTAATGAATTTAGTCCATTAGCCTGTATATATAACTTTTGTAATTGTTGTAATTCATCGATTGAAGAAGGAAGTTCCGTAATGGAATTGTAAGATAGACGCAAATCAATTAATGATTCTAATTCTAATATAGATGCTGGAAATTGCTCTAAATGAATATTTTGGCTAAGACTTAATACCTTAAGATTGATCAAATCTGAGAGATCTGGAAAATCAGCAAATTCATTATTACCAAGTAATAATACCTCTAATTGTTCTAACTCATTAATAAAATCTGGTAGAGTTTCAATGCTATTATACCCCAAACTCAAACTTTTCAGATCCTCTAGGTCAGTTATCTCTTCGGGTAAATATTTTAGGTCAAAATTGGAAACACCCAAACTTACCAACGAATCCATAGCGCTCAAAACTTGTATGGCGGCAGGAAGACTATCTGTTTTAAAGTGAGGATTAAACCAGTCACCTGAAAGCGTTATCCCATATACTTTACCCGAATTATAATCATATGAAACTCCTGTCCACTCTCTTACATTTTTTGAGGTATTCCAAAAGCCTGGCCATCCAGAATTCATCATCTGCTGATGAAAATTTAGCAAGGTTAAACTATCTGGCTTATAGGCAGAAATTTGCGCTTGAGCTGTGCTAATAGCAAAAAGTGATAGCGCTATAATAAAAGAAATATTTTTTAGCATAAAAATGATTTATAAAAAAGGGCACTCTATGAACAGAGTGCCCGTTATGATTTAGTCAATTATTACTTTAGTAATTTGGGATTTCTCTCCTTGATTAATTCTAATAAGGTAAATTCCGTCTTTAAGAAAATCTACATTCAGTTTTTGAGATAGCAAGGTGTCTTTTTGACCTTTCAGCTCTAACCTCTGCATATTTTTGCCTTGAAGATCAGTGATGTTAATTATAATATCCTCCTCACTCACAGAATTATACTTCAAAGTAAACTGGCTTGAGGCAGGGTTAGGGAATACGCTTATGCCATTCACCATATCAACAATTTCAGTAGAAGTTGCTACTGCCATTTTAAGATTATGATAGTTTCCATCACCTACCTTCCAGGCCACTTTCATCCCCTTGAGTTCTCTCCCTTGAGATCTCAACCAAAGATCAAATTTTGCGCCCTCTGACAAGCTTAAACCATCTAACACCATTGACACTCCACTGACAGACACCATAGCTTCACCTATCTTATGTCCAGCTTTATCATAAGCCATAATTACATCACCCTCTTTAACTTCAAGTGCTAATGACTCTGAAGGCAACATTATATGCATATAAGCATCAGTAGACCTTACCTTCTGTGGAATAGACTGGCCAACTTGAGCGGTTCTTGAAGAAGTGTAAACTCCGGTAGCAGCGGGGAAGCTAAACGAAGAATTAGGCGCTAACGAGAATACATAATACCCTTCTCCAGGCACCATATTTTTATCCACCCAATTATTAATATTAAACATTGGTGAATAAGTTTCAATGGAAATGAACCCTGTGCCATCATTAATATATTTATCAACAGCATATACATCTGAAACATAAGCCGAAAATACTGCCTCAACATTTTCAGGTGATTGATAAGGGCAACCTATCAAAGTTTTTTGTTGCTGTCCTTTAAGATTTACTTGAAGCTGATTAAGCTTAATTTTACTACCTTCAATCTTTAAGGTTTCACCACTATTATACATATATACCTCATAGCCATACCCTGGCACGTATGTATTGAGTGTATTTGATGGATCACCTGGAGCCCACCTATTACCATCATCATCAAATACCTCTCTTACGATAGTAGAGTAGTCTGCCATTATATCATCGAAAGAGGTCTCAACAGGAGTAAGGTTCGATGACCAAAGGTTCAGATATTTTTTTGGATAGGTAGTATGCTGATAGTAACTTTTTAATGTATCTAAATCAGCCACTCCCCCATTTATGAAGGTTGTATTTAAAGAAGATGCTTTAAAAATATGAGTAGCATCATAAACTGTTTTATTTTGCTTACTGAAGACTTTAAAAGTAAAGCTTTCCCCATCAGCAAAACCATTCTTAGCGGGCGCAGTAGCATCATTTCCATATACTGGGAATGAGCCGAAGAAAGGTTTACCATTCCATAAATAAAACCCACCACATTTTTCCACGGTTTCACAATTACCTTGTGCATCACACTCAGTAGTAGTATAGAAAGCTCCTATATAGTCTCCTGGCAGTAAAACTTCTCCCCCCAAAGTAGCATCAATACTCCATGGAGTAAACGTAGTTGGATCAAAACCAGCAACATTAATAGTATGTCTTTTGGTAGACCCCGTATATACATCCCATGGTATATCTGTTGCAACTACAAAAGGTTGAATTTCTGTTCCTGCAAAACTTCTCACACCAAAATTATCTTCCGCAATAAAGAAATATTCAGTAATCCCTGTGGTAGCAGTGATATCGTAAGTAAAAAGATCGTTGCCAATAGACTGCATACTAAAGAACTGATAATTAATATCATTATCGGTTTTTAAATAAATCCATACATCAGACAGACTATTAGTATTATCTGATGCCTCGACTTCAAAATGGACAGGGTCTCCTGACTTAACACTAGATACAGTAGTTCTATTTTCTATTTGAGGCGGCAGATTTGGCAAGACAGCAAATGACCAAGGATAACCGTAACCCTCTATAAATTCCGGCGCCGTAGTCGTGGCCTCTGTATCAGTAGCCCTTATATAATATTCTATACCTGGATCCAGAACTTGAGGTCCTTGAATAGTTGCCTGCCACACAGAATAACCAGTACCTGAACTAACTTGGGACATATTTAATTCAGTGTAAACACTAGCACCTAAAACTCTATAGTATAAAGTAGAGCTTGATGTAAAAGGAGCTATTTCATCTTTTATTTTCACTTCAATCAAAATTGGATTTTCGGATGGCTGAGCAGCTTTGTGAATATCCAAGGTAGCATCCGTCCTTATTATAATAGGAGCCTTTCCCGGGGTATATTCACCCTCCAAAAGTAAGGTAGATGAATTATAGTCGACTGTAATATCCACTTCTCTCTTCAAACCATCAAAATAGGGGCTTGTAGGGGTATATCTTATGGTATACGTATTACCTACTTGTGTTCCTATATCATCTAATATACTATTAAAATTCTGGTTTATATCATAGGACTCTCCCCCAGTAGCATCAGAAATGGAACCAAAATCAGCTTCAAAGGCCTGACTATTAGGTACTATTGAATAAGCTTGAATGCCTGTATTATTAAGTCGATCTATTACAAGTTGTTTATCTGTGATGTCACTATTATTGATATTTTGACCATTATTAACTGCTTCATTTACTATAAGAATAAAGATTTTTTGTGCTGCATTTCTGAATGAATACTCTTGAGCAGAATAGTAAAGAGCATCCCATGATGGCTCTATTGAACCTGAAGATACATTGACGGAATTCCACATATTTACGTAATCAGTTCCATTATCATACCAGCCAGCATTATTATGAAAAATAGGTGCCCCTTGTCCTGCACTCTGACCAAAACGGCAAAGTCCTAATCTATAATCAAAGCCCTTAGAATCTAAACTACTCACAAAGCTCTCAACATTAATAGCTACTTGATTTTGTACAGAACTCATACTACCACTGTTGTCCATTAGGAAAACTATATCTACCGGTCTTTTAATTTCAGAACTATCTGGAGCATAAACTTTAAAGGTTTCATCTTTTATTACATTACGCACATCATCTACACTATCTTTGATAGTTTCAACAATAGAAAAATTAGTTTCATCAAGTCCGGCAACAGGATTACCATCATCTTCAACAGTAACGTTAGCAAAAATAAAGCGAGGAAACTTCTGTGCGTCCAGGCTTAGTAAATCGCCATCAAGCACTCCCATTTGGCGGGCATTACTATTGCTTGAAATTATGGTCTTTAATCTATCTCTCTTTATTTCTAATGATTTTAGTTCCCAACCATCATAAGTATCAGAGGCATCTGCTGTCATCTCTAAAGCGACGATAACATCTTTACCTGCATATTTACTTAGATTAATTATGGAGCTCTTACCTTCACTTAGTCCGCTCTGTATTGATAATTTATCCCAGCTCATTCCTTGATCGATCGAAATCTTCACTATACGTTCATCATGTCCACTCTCTAGAGAAAATGCTTCATCTAAGTACAGGTTAATTCTATCGCTTCTCTCTAGAGCTGGCATAGACAGTTCAGGACTGACTAAAGAATAGGTAGTGTTATTTTGATAATTACCTGTTCCTATCAAAGATTGGTGTCCTTCCCTCATGTTTTTAATTTTCCAGCCCTTCAAATCAGAAGTGGATTTTAAGCTCAATAGAGTTTGATGACTTTCATATTCAGTTATAGCAGGGCGTTCTGCTATCTTAAATAATTTACCCTTAGGTAAATCTGGTTCGGGCTCTTGTTGCTGGGCTTTTAACATGAATGGCAAGCTAAAAACCAACATCAATAAAAACAGTAAATACTTTTTCATTTGTTGGTGGATTTAGGTGATGAGTTTTAAGTATAAAATGAGTGCATCTCACTTTCACTATGCAAGGTGGCAAGCAAAAAACCTCAAAAAAACTTAATAACCATTAAAATAGTACACATAAATTAAATGCAATCAAATACAATATATAATTACTTTAGTACAAAAAATATAATATACAATTTAATTATCAGTCATTAATGAAATGATAATTTATAACAACATGAATTAATCATAAATAGATGAAACAGATATACACTAATTATTACATAGTAATATTATTTATTGAAATAACTTACATGTGATTCTTAGAAATGAAATCTCTATCACCTTCATCTCTTATAGCGCCTACACCTCACGTCTTTCTCCGCTTCCATCTCATAGAATTACTTTGTTCCGAAGCAAGACCTCCATGCCATCTTGAAAAATTTAAAAACTTGAATACAATTATTCATTTTCTATCCCAAATGTATATTCAATCTACACCTAACAATGGCCCCCTTTTCTCAAAGCCACTTCACTACGACACTTCGTTCACCACCTTCTCAAAATGCACAATAAGAATAAGTCAGAATGCCCCACTGCATAGGCCACTGGGCATACTATCTTAACCTTATTATTACCCCACCATTTTCATTAAAACCTAAAGGCTGAATAAGGCTCTTTCCGTTCCTGCAATCACCCCATTCAACCTCGCACAACAAGCCTTTTTACTTACCCGCCCATTCCCCTGAGGTAAGTCAATACCCTTGTTTTTTTCCGCTCAGTTTCTATACAGTAATTCGGAACCTGCTCACATTTCTAACCGCAAAAATATATCACCATACTAAAGCCTGTAAAGGGTATATAAACAGTGCCAAGCTCTGCCCTTCCCTACTGCCCTTGACAGACTTTGTATATTAATATGAACTGGCATTTAAGAAATGTAGACTGATTCTCTGGTACAGGTAAAAGATATGATGATTCTACGACTTAAATATACCTTCCCCTTTTAAGTGAGTGGCCTGTTGGGGTGGCCACAGCAAGATGTACAAATGTATACATTTGGATCTTGTCATCTGGCTTAGCCAGATGATGAGCCTCGAAACTCGGCACATGAAATTGAAGGTTTTAGAGCAACTTTTATTGATTTAGAACAAACCTCTTTTTATTATCTATTTCAGGAAGCATTACATACAATAACATCCTTTTGAAAGTCTCTACATAATAGCTTCACCAGAGATTTTACCCGCTCTAATAGTACTGAAAAATCCGCATTACTAACCTTATAATCTCTCTTATACCTTGCATCGGAATATGCATTTTGTAAAAGCTTGAATAGCCGTTTATCTTGTTCAGAATCTTGAGGAAAGATGTGTTGTGTCTTGCTGGTAATCAAGTATGATAACCGAATTAGTCTACCCAGATTATGCGTACGACGATGATAGCCTGCACCTGCCTTAAGTAATGCCGTCAGTCCTTGCTCCGTAGATTGATGTAGCATAAATACAGCTAAAGTGTTTTGCTGACATAAACTACAAAGCTCTGCCGTCTTTAAGAATTCGTTGGCCTTAGATAAACCCAACTTATAAAATGCTTTGATTTCATTTTCATCAGTACACTTTGAATTATGTGTATTATTAAGTTGGGGGTAGTACTGATTATAAATGAGTTCCCCTTGCTGGCAAACCTTTACAGCGAAGGTATACCCTGCCTGTAGCCAATGCTCAAAAGTATGAGTTTGCAATACTATGGAGGTTATTGAAACACTAGGCTTACAATGTGTTTCAATAATATCTTCCCACTCATACGTGCTTTTGCCGTCGTTTTCAGGAATTAAGATTAAAACAAAATATTCCTTTGAAAAGCTGGAAGCTATCATGGAAGAACTAAAAATGGTCTGACTCTTCTGCTCATGCGCTAAACCACCTAACCAATAGACAGCATCCGGCTGTACCACTTGTGATATATATGCAATTAGCGGTTGACAATCAGAACAATATTTTAACTCTCCCCCGCTCATTTGTCATGTGATAATGAAGCCAGCTTGGCTGCCTTCTCCTTATCCTGTTGCTCCCTTCTGCCTTTGAGTGCTTGAAAAATAGTTATAGAAGCTTCACTAGTTGAATATTCAGTCTTGCTCTCTTCTAATTTTTTGACTTGGTCAGTAAGCATATCTAAGAACCAATTATAAGCATCGTCATCTGGGCGGATGCCAACTAGAGCAAAAATGGCAGACTCAAGGCTTATAGGCCATCCCGATGGATCAAAGCCAACATTCTCTAAATCACTAAGAAACCAATGAATATTTAGCTGCTTTTGGATCAAACAAAGAATAAGATCTTCTTCTACCTCCATACGAAAGAATGGATATTGCGGACGTTTTAGGTGTAGTTTCATAATGATAAGCGTTTGAGTAAAACATTAAAATCTTACTCAATCTAGACACCTACAATTTACTATACCATTTACAAAACTGGTATTTTAGTAATGCAAGCAGGTATTTTACCTACGTAAATTATTCTTTGTTTTATTATATTTGTATAACAAACAGCTGAAAACCTATGGAGAAGAAAATACACCACGGAAGAAATGTAAAGCGCTTTAGAGAAATGCTAGGTATCAAACAGGACGGCCTAGCCATGGAACTTGGTGATGATTGGAACCAACGAAAAGTATCTCTTCTTAAGCAAAAGGAAGAGATTGAAGCTGATTTACTAAAGCAAGTAACAGAGGTGTTAAAAGTGCCGATAGAAGCTATTGAAAACTTTGATGAGGAAGCTGCTATTAACATAATTGCTAATACTTTTAATAATGAATCTGCTGCATACGCTTACAACTACAAATGCAACTTTAATCCTCTAGATAAGTAGTTAGAGATAATGGAAGAGAATAAAAAGCTTTATGTAGAATTACTAGAAAGCGAAAAAGAAAAAACAAAGCTACTTAAAGAGATTTTGGATAAGATGAAATAATTTCAATCAATTTTCTAAATTTGAAATCTTCTACAAAGAAATAAATTGATTTAACTAAAAGAATATCCTACCTTTATATTAATTTGAAAGATTCTACAAATTAAATGAAGGTAAAACTCAGCGATATTGCCCAACTACAATTTGGTTTATACACAAAACCCTCTGATGAGGGTAATGCTGTCTATTTACAGGCAAAGCACTTTGATGATTGGGGAAATCAAACAGAGCAGATAGACACTTTTATTCAGATCGACCAAAAGAATGAATCTCACCTACTTGATGATGGTGACATTATTTTGGTAGGAAAAGGAATGAGAAACTTTGCCTGGACTTATGATAAATCATTTGGTCCAGCCATTGCCTCCTCTATCTTCTTTGTTATCAAAGCAGACCAATCAAGGGTAATACCGGAGTTCCTTACCACCTTATTTAATATACCTCAAACACAGGCATACTTTCAAACCTTGGGAGCTGGCAGCTCGATCCCTTCCATTCGGAAATCTGAATTGGAAGCTTTTATGGTGAAGCTCCCATCATTGGAGTTGCAGCAAAAGACCATTGCTATTAAGCAACTACACTACAAAGACATGGAAATATCCAAACAGATCATTTCCGAAAAGCAAAAAGTATATCAGGCAGTCATTAAGAATATAATCCATCAAAAAGCATGAGTAAAAAACCGATTACACAAAGCGAGATCAACAACATTGTTTGGAAAGCATGTGACACCTTCAGAGGTGTGATTGATCCTTCACAGTACAAGGACTATATCCTAACCATGCTTTTCGTAAAGTATGTATCGGACGTATGGAAGGACAAAAAGAACTTCTATGCAGAAAAGTACAATGGTGATGAAATACGAGTGCAGCGAGCATTGAGAAACGAACGTTTCCAACTTCCGGACACCTGTACTTTCGACTATCTGTTTGAAAACCGCAATGCTGCCAATGTGGGCGAGCTGATCAACACCGCTCTTGAAAGCATGGAGGATGCCAACCGCAGCAAATTGGAGCGTGTATTCCGCAACATTGATTTCAATTCAGAAGCCAACCTTGGTCAAACAAAAGACCGTAACAGAAGGCTCAAAAACCTCTTGGTAGATTTCTCTGCACTTGACCTGCAACCCTCCCACTTGGAGGATAATGACGTGATAGGTGATGCTTATGAGTACCTGATTGAAAAGTTTGCCAGTGATGCCGGAAAGAAAGCGGGAGAATTTTATACGCCAGCTCAGGTATCAAAACTATTAGCCAAACTTCTCAATCCACAACCGGGTGACCGCATCATAGACCCAACCTGTGGTTCAGGGTCTCTTTTGATCAAATTAGCCAAGCAGGTAGGTAGTAAAAACTTCTCACTTTTTGGACAGGAAATCAATGGAAGCACCTGGGCTCTCGCTCGTATGAACATGTTTCTGCATGAGATTGATGATGCCACCATTGAATGGGGTGACACCTTAAATAATCCCAAACTACTGGAAGAAGATAGCTTACTGAAAGGAAACATCGTTGGGGCAAATCCTCCATTCTCGCTTGATAAATGGGGAGCAGATGATGCCTTAGCAGATCAGTTTAAGCGATTCCATAGAGGTATTCCTCCAAAAAGTAAAGGAGACTATGCTTTCATTACACACATGATCGAATCTACCTATCACGATACAGGTCGCGTAGGTGTCATTCTACCGCATGGGGTGCTCTTTAGAGGAAGTAGCGAAGGCAAAATCAGGCAGCAATTGATTGAAGAAAACCTATTGGAAGCAGTCATTGGTTTACCTGCCAATTTGTTTTACGGTACTGGTATTCCTGCATCCATACTCATATTCAACCGAGCCAAGGGTGAGAACAAGGACATTCTCTTTATAGATGCGAGTGAAGGGTATGAATCAGGCACTAATCAGAATCGCTTGCGTAATACGGACATTGACAAGATTGTCGATACCTACCGGGCGTTTCAAGAAGCCTCTCCCTTAACTACAGAAGAAGGTGAAGTGATAGAGGAAAAGTTCGCTTACCGTGCCTCCATTCAGGAAGTGGAGGAAAACGAGTACAATCTCAATATTCCTCGCTATGTGGACACATTTGAGGAAGAAGAGGAAGTGGATATTCCTACTACTCAAAGTAATATCAGGGAATTGAAAAAGGAGTTGACCAAAGTAGAAGGACAAATGGATGATTACTTAAAAGAATTAGGTTTTTAGATAGATTATGGAATTGCCTTTAGGATATAAAAGAACTAAATACGGTATAATACCAATTGATTGGAATTTATTCGATCTACAGGATATTGTAGATTCTAAAAGGCCTATTTCATACGGAATAGTCCAAACTGGACCTCCTGTTGAAGATGGCATCAACTGCATTAGGGTAACTGATCTTATTGATGGCTCAGTGTCCACTGAAAATCTAATTACTACATCACATCAAATAAGCAATTCCTATAAAAGAACAATTCTCATAGAGGAAGATATAATCATTGCACTAAGAGGAAAGATTGGTCAAGCGGCACTAGTAACAAAAAAATTAGAAGGGTTTAACCTAACAAGAGGTGTTGCTTTGATTGCTACAAAAAAATGCTACTCAAGTAGGTTTGTTATTCAACAGCTAACGTCTCCTCACTCCAAAGCCTTATTAGAGAAAAGTTTGAATGGAAGTGCTCTAAAGGAATTGTCAATTGGAGTGCTTAGAAAGATAAAGATCTCAATACCAAACTCTTTTAAAGAACAACAAAAAATTGCCGCAATCCTCAACACGTGGGATCAAGCCATTTCTACAACTCAGAAGCTGATTGATGAACTCAAACTCCGAAACAAAGGACTAGCCCAGCAACTGCTTACTGGAAAGAAACGGCTAAAAGGTTTTGATGGAATGTGGAAAGAGCAACACCTCGAGCATTACTTTAAAGAGAGAAAAGAAAGCAATCACCCCGAGTTGCCATTACTTTCTGTTGGTGAGATTGGAGTTTACCCCCAAACTGACTCCAACAAAAAGGATACTTCCAACGAGGATAAATCAAAATATAAAAGAATATGTCCCGGTGATATTGGCTATAACACAATGAGAATGTGGCAAGGACGGAGTGCTCTATCTTCATTGGAAGGAATTGTAAGCCCTGCCTACACTATTGTAACACCAAAGAAAAATGCTGACGCTCAATTTTTTGCCTATCTATTTAAACTAGATGAAGTCATTCATAAGTTTTTCAGAAAATCACAAGGATTGGTTAGTGACACATTAAACTGCAAGTTCAAAGATTTTAAGATTGTAAAAGTCCTTACCCCGCCATCAATTGACGAGCAAAAGGCTATCACTAGGGTTCTTCAAAAAGCTGATGAAGAACTTAAACTTTATCAGCAACAATTAGACACCCTGAAAGAGCAAAAGAAAGGCTTAATGCAAAAGCTATTGACAGGTGAGATTAGAGTTAAACCCATTAATGAATGATGGATAAGAAGAATTTTAAAATATTGTCCATAGACGGAGGTGGGATTAAAGGTCTCTATAGTGCTTCGGTACTTGCTCGTATTGAAGAGAAGACTGGCAAGCAGATAAAAGACCACTTTGATATGATTTGTGGCACTTCAACAGGAGGATTAATTGCACTTGGACTTAGTATTGGTATTTCTGCTCAACAATTAGCCGACCTGTACTACAAAAGAGGGAATGAAATATTCCCTGTCTCTAATGTAAGACAAGTAAGATTTATCCAGCGTAAATGGCAGTTTATCAAACAACTTATACTTAGAGGTAAGTTTTCTAACCATGCATTAAGACGCATTCTTGAGGAGGTTTTTGAAAATAAAACAATGGGGCAAGCTGAAACTTTATTATGTATCCCAAGTTTCAACCTAATCAAAGGCGAACCAAGAGTTTTCAAATTTCCTCACAAAGAAGGAAAATTTTTCATGGATAAGGACATTCCAATGGTAGATGTAGCATTGGCTACATCTGCTGCGCCCACATATCTACCCATTCATGAGTTAAATAATATTCTCTATGCTGATGGTGGTATTTGGGCTAATAATCCTTCCTTATGTGGCCTTCTTGAGGCATTAGACCATTTTGTGGGTAACGGAAAAGCATTTGATAGCTTCAGCATACTTTCAGTAGCAAGCGTTGAACAACCGAGTGGCTGGGCGTCTACTTCGAAAAAATCAAGATCTTTTAGACACTGGGGAAATAAACTCTTTCAAGCATCAATGGATGGTCAAGCCTTCTTTAATGATTTCTTTCTGAAAAAAGTCATTAAAAACATAAATCCGCCAGGTAAATATTATCGAATCCCGTCACCCAAACTCTCAAAAGAACACATCGGAATTATCGACATGGATAGAACCGACCAAAAAGCATTAAAGACCCTCAAAGGAATGGGCGATCAAGATGGCTATCACTACGCCATCCAAGATGAAATTCTGGAATTTTTCAATGAAGAGAAACTTTACAAAACCCAATAAGATATGTCAAACTGCCACAATCTTTTTCAAACCTTTAATGGTAATCTGAATATTACTTCTACCAAGAAGTCTAAACTCATGACTTCTCGTGATACGTTAAGGGACAAGATTCGGAATCATTTTAAGGAAAAACATCCTGACTACAAACCAAAATTTCGTGGACAGGGCTCCTATTCTATGGGTACAATGATCCGAACGAAGGAAGATACTTGTGATCTGGATAATGGTGTTTATTTCTTTCCTAAACCCAAAGAAACTGCCACGACCATACAGAATTGGGTTTGGGACGCTGTAGAGGACGAAACCTCGGAAAAACCACAACATAGATCAAGATGTATCAGAGTCATTTATAAAGGTGACTATCATATTGACCTTCCAGTTTACTACAAGGAAAGCGAAACTAATGATACCGAAAATCCACATCTGGCGGTTAAAAATACCGGATGGTCAAAAAGTGATCCGAAAGAGTTTAAAGATTGGTTCAGTACAAAGAAAGATACGAAAGGTCAGCTTGTACGAACTGTTAGGTTCCTAAAAGCATGGTGTGATAATAGGGCTAAGAAGATGCCGAATGGACTAACTATGACTGTTCTGGCAAGCAACCATATCAAATACAATGATCGAGACGACATTGCATTGAGAGACACTCTCAAAGGAATTAGAAGCACGTTAAAATCGTCTTGGACATGCATAATGCCAACAACACCACAAGACGATCTTCTTGAAAACTACACCGGAGACAAGGACTACTTTTTTGAAGCGATTGATGCGTTTATCGAGGATGCAGATAAAGCAATTGATAAAGAAACAAACCAATTGAAGGCAAGTAAGCTATGGCAAAAACATTTGGGTTCATACTTTCCTGATGGTGCGGATAAAGATGTTGACAAGCAAGCCAATTCATTGGCCGCCCTTGCAACGAGCATACTGGATAAGCGTGCCAAAACAGATAGAGATGGTAAAATTCAGGAATCGCAGGGAGTTGATCACAAACCACATAGGAATTACGGAGGATAAATGGCTTTTCACCAAAAATATCGCCCTAATCCAATTGTAATTGTCAATGTCGAGAAAAAGCTCATTGAAAAGCATTATGATTTTCTAGACTGCAAGATCAACAACGGCATCCTTTATTGTTATGGAAATTATCAGCCTACTGAGGAATCCATCACTTATTCCTACAGAATAAAGTATGCCCCATTAAGTAAGCCAAAGGTTACGGTTACTAGCCCCTTAATTGCATACAATGACGATATACACATGTATACCGACACAAGTTTATGTCTTTATTATCCTGAAGATATGACTTGGAATTGCTCTTCCCATCACTTGTATGATACTATAATTCCCTGGACTCACGAATGGTTCGTTTTTTACGAACTGTACCTGTTTACAGGTAAATGGTTGCACCCTGAAGTTCGACATAAAAAAGGCGATAAGAAATGAATCCTTGGTTAATACGACTTATAGTTCTAGGAATTGCCTACGTGGTTGGTAAGGAGGTATTTAAATCTGATGAAAAATTCGAGATAACAGATGACTCCAATTGTGATGATTTGTTCAAAAAGTTCAATCAGACCATAACCATACATCCTGATAAAGTAGCCAATCTAAGACGTGCGCACAATACAATCCGTTCAAAGGTGAGTGCTTACTTTGAAAAGTATACGAACCTTCCAATCCCAAATTTCTACATACAAGGTTCTTATAAAATGGGAACTGTCATTGAAAATAGAAGCACAATTTGTGATGTCGATCTCGGTGTGTTTTTTCCCAAACACCCAAATATGAATGTTGAAACCATTCAAAATCACATAAAAAAAGCTCTCATAGGACATACCAGTAAAGGAGTGACCATTAAAGCGAATTCTGTACGATTAAACTATGTTCGAGACTTTCACATTGACCTTCCTATCTACTACGTAGATTCCTATTCAAACAAAACATACTTTGGATCAAGGGGATATGAATGGGAACATTCCGAGCCGAAAGCTTTTATTGAATGGTTTAAAAAAGAGACCAGCAATAAGCCACAGCTAATTCGGATCATTCGCTACTTAAAAGCATGGTCTGATCACACTAAAGCTAAAACTGGGAAAAAGTTCCCGAGTGGTCTTGCATTGACTCTTTGGGCTATACAGTGCTATGAAAAAAACGGTCGTGATGATGTAGCATTTTTTAATACGTCATCAGCGATCATGGAGTATTTACACAATAAGAAGACCTGGAATGCAATTATGCCTGTCCCCCCAGGTGATGATGTAATGCATCGTCTTACTTCGTCTCAGAAGAACGCATTTTATGAGGAAATAGGCGAAATGGTTTCATTGGCAGCAGATGCTGTTAGTGCTCCTAATAAATTAAAAGCCACAACAAAGTGGCGGAAAATATTTGGCAATCGATTTTAAAGCTTTACAATAATGGCAGTACCATCATTCAAAGAAGACCATATATCACAGCTTCCCGCACTGAAGCTGCTTATGAATATGGGCTGGAAATACCTCTCTCCAGAGCAGGCTTTAGAAGCCCGAGGAGGCAGGACATCCAATGTGCTGTTGGAGACCATTTTGAAGGATCAACTTCAAGTCATCAACACCATTGAATACAAGGGCAAAGAGTTTCCCTTTTCTGATGCCAACGTAAACAACGCTATTCTCGCCATTCGTGACCTTCCGGTTCAGGATGGTTTTATTGCTGCCAATAAAGCCTTTTATGAACTTATCACTTTAGGCAGGAGCTTTGAGCAGTCCGTATTAGGAGATAAAAAGAGCTTCTCTTTCCATTACATTGATTGGAAACATCCTGAAAACAATACCTACCACGTATCAGAAGAGTTTAGTGTACATAGACGTGGCAGCAGCGAGCATTACCGTCCTGATATTGTATTGTTCATCAATGGCATTCCGGTTGTGGTTATTGAGTGCAAAAGCCCAAAAATCAAAGACCCAATCGACAAATCAATTGAGCAGCACCTTAGGAATCAGCAGGAAGACGGAATACGTGCATTGTATCAATACTCCAACCTGGTGATGGGATTGGCTACCCATGAAGCCAAATACGCTACAACTGCCACCCAGAAAGAGTTTTGGAGTTTTTGGAAAGAACTCTTTAAAACCAAAGCAGAGGAAACTGCATGGCTGGATAAACTCCAGACATTAAAAAATCAGCCACTTCCTACCAACGAAAGAACCACGCTATTTCAGGAACGCTACAAGAACGTCTGGACTTTCTTCCAGAACCTCGAAAAGGAAGAACAGGCAGTAACAGAGCAGGACAAGCTACTATTTAGCTTTTGTCAGCCAGAGAGACTTTTAGACCTATTCTTCAACTTCACATTATATGACGATGGCATCAAGAAAGTCACGAGGTATCAGCAATACTTTGCCGTTCATAATACCTTGGACAAGGTAGTTAAAACAGATAGTGAAGGATTAAGAAAAGGCGGTGTAATCTGGCACACTCAGGGAAGTGGCAAATCCCTCACTATGGTCATGTTGGCTCAGTTGATTGCTACGCATCCTCAAATCAAGAATCCTAAGATCATCTTGGTTACTGACCGGATTGATTTGGACGATCAAATCACAGAGACGTTCAAAAAATGTCAAATACCAGTTGAGAACGCTCAAACAGGCAAACACTTGGTAGAGCTTCTTTCTGGCACAGGTGATACGGTTATCACTACCTTGATTCACAAGTTTGAAGCGGCTGTCAACCGAGCTAAAGAAGGTTTTGATTCACCCGACATCTTTGTTTTGGTAGATGAAGGCCACAGAAGTCAATACGGCACATTCAATATCAAAATGCAAAAGGTATTTCCAAAAGGCTGCTTTATAGCCTTTACCGGAACACCTTTAATGAAGAAAGAGAAGAGCACAGCGAATCGCTTTGGTGGCCTAATAGATGTGTACTCCATCACTGATGCAGTTGAAGATGGAGCCGTAGTTCCTTTGCTTTATGAAGGTCGTCACAACCTGATTGAAGTGAATGAAAAACCATTGGACAATTACTTTGATCGGGTTTCCGAACCGCTTACCCCTTATGGTAAAGCTGCACTCAAGAGAAAGTTTAGCTCCACCAATCAACTGAACAAAGCTGAGGAGGTAATCTATGCCCGTGCCTGGGATATTTCAGACCACTACGAACAAAACGTTCAGGATATTCTATTTGGTAGTTTGAAGGCCAAAGGTCAGTTGGTAGCACCCAATAAAACCACAGCAATCCGATACCGTGAGTTTATCAAGGAAATTGGAAAAGTAACCTGTGAAGTCCTGATCTCCCCTCCTGATGTGCGAGAGAACTATGAGGATGCTTTTGAAGAAAGTGACGATTTGATATTGAAGTTTTGGAAAGCCATGATGGATAAATATGGCAGTCCGGATAACTATGAAAAGTCATTAATTAACTCATTCAAAAAGCAAGACCACCCTGAAATAATCATTGTGGTTGACAAGCTACTTACTGGCTTTGATGCTCCCAACAACTACGTTTTGTACCTCACACGCCAGCTCAAAGAACACACACTATTACAAGCGATTGCGAGAGTAAACCGCTTAGCTCCAGGCAAGGAACATGGTTTAATTATAGATTACTATGGTAATCTGGAGAATCTTGACAGCGCATTAGAAACCTACTCAGGTACAAACAACTATGATAATGCTGATCTGGAAGGTACATTGACCAACATCAGTGAAGAAATCAAGAAGTTACCACAGGCTCATTCAGAAGTATGGGACATCTTCAAAGAAGTCAAAAACAAGTATGACGAACCTGCTTATGAAGAGCTCTTGCAGGATGAAGCTATTCGACACATTTTCTATGAAAAGGTATCTGCTTTCTCTCGCTTGCTAAAGCTAGCTCTATCCAGCTTTGAGTTCATTAGTAAAACACCGGAGCAACAAATCAACAAGTACAAGCAGGACACCAAATTCTTCCTTGGATTGCGAATCTCTGTCAAACGCAGATACTTTGATGATCTGGAATACAAGGAATATGAGCCACAAGTTCAAAAGCTCATTGACAAGCATATCACCACGGAAGGTGAAATTCTTCGCATCACTGAAATGGTCAACATTTTTGACAAAGAAGAAAGAGACCGTGAAGTTGAGAAGATAACCAGCAAAGCTGCCAAAGCGGATCACATTGCAAGCAGGACAATCAAAGCGATCAATGTGAAGATGAATGAAGATCCTGTGTATTACAAGAAGCTATCAAGGCTTATTCGGGATACCATAGAAGATTATCACCAGCACCGGATTTCAGAAGCCGATTATCTGAACAAAGCAAGAGAATATGAAGATCAGTTCCATAATGGCAGACAGGACAATGTACCTGAAAACCTCGCTGGAAATGACACGGGTATTGCCATCTACAACCTCGTCAATGAGATTTTCAAAGGACATTTAAAACGTAGTGAAGGGTCGGAAAATATAGCTGCAATAATGGCTGAAGGTATCGATCAGGTAATCAAATCCATAGTCTTTGAAAACGGCAAGCCTATTATTGACTGGATAAACAAATCAGACATAGAAGGCAGAATTAAGATTGATATTGATGACTATCTGTTTGACCTTAAAGCCCAACAGGACATTGAGTTGCCTTTTGATTTGATTGATGAATTGGTAGAAGAAGGACTTAAAGTAGCCAAGTTGAAATATGTCTAAAACAGCCACCATAGAATCCTTAGCTTTTGGCTCTAGAGAGATCATGTATGAACTCTCTTATCAGGATCGCAAAACACTCGGCATTCGGGTTTATCCCGATTGCAAAGTACAGGTGATTGCTCCCCTCGACACCACAGAGGAGAAATTGAAAACAAAACTCAGGGAGAAAGCACCTTGGATCATCAAGCAGCAACTTGATTTTCTTTCTTATCATCCGCTAACACCACCCCGCAAATACATCAATGGTGAAACCCATCTTTACTTAGGAAGGCAGTACAAGCTTAGAATTGAAAAGGCTGCAACCAATGAAGTGAAACTGTTTAGAGGAAGGCTATTGGTATTGAAAAAAGAAAATACAACAGCCAAAAACCTCCTGTCAGAATGGTACAGAGATAAGGCTACTATTCACTTTGAGGTAACCCTAAAAAAGATACTACCGCTTTTTAATCGATACAATATCGATCAGCCAGAGCTTCAAATCAGGCAAATGCCTACACGTTGGGGAAGTTGTACACCCAAAGGAAAAGTGATTCTAAACCCTGAATTAATCAAAGCACCTAAAGGAAGTATAGAATACGTCATTATTCATGAGGTGTGTCACTTGGTTCATCACAACCACACAAGTGCATTCTACGAACTTCAAGAAAAAATAATGCCTGACTGGAAAAAATGGAAAGAAAGACTTGAAACCACTTTAACTTAACATTAATTGATTCAGTATGCATTTTCAATTCATAAACGAACAATCGCCTCAATTCAAATTAAGTATTAGATAATACCCCCTTTATTTCCTAAATTCAATTATCTTCTGAATCGTGATCACCCTAAAATTACAGCTGATAAGCCTTGAAACCTTCTTGCTTCATTAACTATTACCTAAGCTTCTCCCTCAACCCCGCCATATCTCTACTGATCTTTTGCTTTATCACTTTAGCATAAATTTGCGTGGTACTCAATTTCGTATGGCCAAGCATTTCACTCACGGTTTCTATCGGGATATCATTTGCCAAGGTAATGGTAGTAGCAAAGGTATGCCGGGCGGTGTGGAAGGTGAGATTTTTATTAATTCCGCAAAGTACAGCCAGTTCCTTTAAATATTGATTAGTCTTTTGATTGGAATATACTGGCAGGCATTTGCCTTCACCTTTCATTGGCAAATCATTGCGGTGTTTATACTTCTTTAAAATACTTAATGCTTTCGGCAAAAGCGGTACTGAAAATAGCTTATCAGACTTTTGGCGTCTACCTGTAATCCACAATTCATTATCCACTCCTTTAATAATATTATCTGTCGATAAATTCAAGGTATCTATATATGACAACCCGGTATAACAGGCAAAAACGAACACATCTCTTACTAACACCAACCTATCTTTAGTCAGCTTTACACTTTCTATATGCTGCAGTTCATCATGATTTAAGTAACATCTTTCTGTCTTCCTAAATTTCAGTTGGTATTTAATAAACGGGTTTTTAGTTATCCATTCTTCCCGTAAGGCCAGATTCATCATTTTGCACAACCTTTCCATATGCTTCATTGTGCCATTCTGCGTACAGGGTAAGTTCGATTGCAAAGGATTATTTCTGATATACCTTTCAAAGGATTTAATAAAACCATAATTCAACTCTTCCAGGTAGATATCCTTTACTCTAAGTCTGGATTTAAGAAATTTACGAATATACCTTTCAGTACTCCGATAGTTCTTCATAGTACCTTCCTTAAGCTCATAGTTCATTTCCCGATTATGATATTCTACAAGTTGAAGTAAGGAATTGCGCCGCTGATCCTGCCCGGTATACCTATTTTTAATGGCATCTGCTGTAATTATTTTTCGTTCCTTTTCCAGCTCTTCTATACATTCATATAATCTATTACGCAGGGTACCCATATAACTATTTAAAATATCGCTCCCATTGCTAGATTTACGCACTCGGGACTTCACAGCATCCCAATCTTCCAGATGCACCTTGCGCTTGATAGACATATCCACAGAGTGTCCATTAACCGTAATACGCACATAAATAGGCACCTGACCGCTTATTTTCTTATACTTCTTAACATAAAAAGAAAAACCAAATGTTGACTGACTCCTCATATAACATAGTGTTTAATGTAATTTGACTTCATTTGTGCCCTTTTTAAAAAGGGCACAGAAACGGAGGTCATTTAGAACCAATCGAGTTCATTCAATAAATCTCAATCAATTGATTATCAATACATTAATTCATCATCAACACTAAAAATAGCAATAAAAAAGGGGGCACGAAAAGGGCACATTTTTATTGGTTTTCTTTGTGTTTAGTTGGTGGGGTAATAACAAAAAACCCCTTAAAACATATGTTTTAAGGGGTTTTGGTTTTTGTTGTTGTAAAATCGTCGGGATGACTGGATTCGAACCAGCGGCCCCCACGTCCCTAACGTGGTGCGCTAACCGGGCTGCGCCACATCCCGTTCCTTAATGGGCTGCAATTATACTGAAATTTTTATTTTTTATAGCAAAGGATTGACTAATCCTTTTTCTTATTTTTCAAGCCCTTAAAAAACCGAGCCCAATTAAAGGGATTCAGCAGTGGATTGGGCCTGGGGCCGAATCTATCGTTTTGATACATTGCCCAGTTATCCATATAATATCGATAGTTTACGTAGCCATCCATGGGTGTGGTTTGCATCATAAGGGCTAGTAATTCATCATTCAGGTTTTGTGAGTTCACATCTTCGCTCACCGGCAAGTTCAGCGCCAGCACAGCCTCTTTGAAAATCTCCTCTGTGGGGAAAGGCATGATTTCCACCGTCTCCAAAAAGGTGGTATCAGAAATCAACTCTACCAATATCGTAAGGTTATCTCCTTCGGTATCGGGCACTCTATAATATTGCTTTTCGAAGCCTACCGCACTAATTACTATCTCATCTCCTACTAGTGTAGGCATGGAAAAGTAGCCCACCCTATTGGTAGAAGTTCCTCTACCGGCCTTAGGCACATAGACATTTACCCCGGGCACCCCGGCTACACTGTCTTCTCCCAAGATAATTCCTGATAATTGTATCACTCGTTTTTTACCTTGAGCCTGAGTGTTTTGTGCGGAAAACAACAGACCTAAACAAAGTATCAACATTAATAAGAAAATAAGGGATGAATTATTTCTGTGGTGGCTTTTTATAGTCATCAAAACGGGCATTGTGCAAAATTCCGAAGTTATCAATTGAACGGTAAATTTCCTTATAATGTTCACTAATTATTTTTTAAATTTGATAATATACATCTTTTACTCCGTTGTAAATTTATGAGGTTAAAAAATTTCAGCTTGTCGTTTGGTTCCCAAATATTCAAATCCTGTTCTGATGAATCCAGGCTTAGGATACTTTTCCTCATATTTCAAAATAAAGAGATGTGCATCTCTGATTTAGAGCAAATTCTAGACTTCACACAAACTAAAACGTCTCGACATCTTATTTATTTAAAAAACTCAGGTATAGTAAGTACCCGCAAGCATGATCAATGGGTTTTTTATCACCTTAAAGATGAGGTCTATGACATTATCAGTCAGATATTCCAGTTTTTAGAAAAAGACCAAACCTTAAAAATTGACCTACAGACTTATAAAACGATGTATTCTAACCGGGAGCTGGCGCTTAACAAGCTGGAAACCAAAAACTGGCAACGTGAATGAACTATAAAGCCATATTCTTCGACCTCGATCACACTTTATGGGATTACCAAAAAAACGCTTCCGAAGCGCTGGAAGAGCTATATAAGCAGTTTGACTTATACAGGCTGGGGGGCTTTAGCAGCAGTGCATTTATAGAACGATTCACCACAGTAAATTACGGCCTTTGGGATCAGTTTAATCATGGCCTCATTGATAAAGACAAACTTAGAGAAGAACGATTTCATAAAATACTTCATCATTTTAAGGTGTTGGATAAGCCGCTGTCACTTAAAATATCAGATGCTTACCTGAAGCTATGCCCCACCAAAACTAACCTTTTCCCTTATACCCATGATGTACTCAGCTACTTGCAAAGTAAGTATCAACTTTACATACTCACCAATGGCTTTAATGATGTACAGCAGATAAAGATCAATAGCAGCAACCTAACTTCTTATTTTAAGGGCGTGATCACCTCTGACAGTATTGGGTATAAGAAGCCTAACAAAGAGATTTTTGATCATGCTTTAGAGGTAGCTGGCATTGCTAATTATGAAGGACTCATGGTGGGAGACAACTTGAATGCTGATATTAGAGGAGCCAGAAATGCTGATATTGCTTCTATTTACTTCAATCCGGAGCGTAACCGCCATAAGGAAAAGCAACTTACGGAAATCAGCTGCCTTAGTGAACTTATGAATATTTTGTAACAATCAGGCGATTAGTTAAGTTATTAAAGTAGATTTACTAGTGAAAAAAATTTTGTAATACTAAATAATTAACTTAAGCAATGCCTAAAGGAATATACAAGATACCTACTCCAACCAATGAACCGGTATTATCATATGCACCGGGAACAGCAGAAAGAGAAACGCTAAAAAAAGCGCTGGAAGAAACGAGAGCAAAGGAAGTAGAGGTACCTATGTACATTGGTAGCGAAGAAGTAACTACCGGAAATAAAATAGCGATGACCCCTCCTCACGATCACAAGCATGTGCTAGGGTATTTTCATGAGGGAGATTCATCCCACGTAGAGCAGGCCATAAATGCAGCATTAGGAGCAAAAGAGGCTTGGGCTTCTCTTAGCTGGGAACACAGAGCCAGCGTTTTCCTTAAAGCTGCTGATCTTATTGCCGGACCTTACAGAAATAAAATAAATGCTGCGACCATGATGGGGCAGTCAAAAAATGCTTTTCAGGCCGAGATCGATTCAGCGTGTGAGATAGTGGACTTTTTAAGGTTCAACGCACACTTCATGCAGCAGATCTATGATGATCAGCCTTCTTCTTCTCCTGGTGTATGGAATAGAACAGAATACAGACCTCTGGAAGGTTTTGTATTTGCCATCACTCCTTTTAACTTCACTGCTATAGCGGGTAACTTACCTGCCTCAGCAGCATTAATGGGTAACACCGTAGTATGGAAGCCAGCATATTCTCAAGTATATTCTGCTAACATAATCATGCAGGTATTTAAAGAAGCAGGTTTACCTGATGGGGTAATCAACCTTATATTTGTAGATGGACCAGTAGCAGGTGATGTAATCTTTAATCACCCTGAATTTGCAGGTCTACACTTCACAGGAAGTACTGCCGTATTCAAACAACTATGGAAAACTATAGGTCAGAATATTGATAAGTACAGAACATACCCTCGCATAGTAGGAGAAACCGGAGGTAAAGACTTTATTATGGCTCATAAATCAGCCTATGCTAAACGTCTGGCCACTGCCATAGTAAGAGGTTCATTCGAATTTCAAGGACAGAAATGTTCTGCTGCCTCAAGAGTGTATGTACCATCTAACCTATGGGAAGAAGTAAAAGGTTATATAATCGAAGACATAAAAACACTGAAAGTAGGTAGTCCTGAAGACTTCTCTAACTTCGTTAATGCAGTTATTGATGAGAATGCTTTTGATAAGATAGCTGGTTATATAGATAAAGCCAAGGCAAATGATATGAATGAAATCATTGCTGGTGGTGGATATGATAAGTCTAAAGGATACTTCATTGAACCAACAGTTATCGAAACTAAAGATCCTCAGTCACTTACCATGTGTGAGGAAATTTTCGGCCCTGTGGTAACTATATATGTTTACCATGCTGAAAACTTCGAAGATACATTGGAGCTGGTAAACAGCACATCTCCTTACGCACTTACTGGCGCTATTTTCTCTACTGACAGATATGCCATTGATTTAGCCGCGAAAAAACTCGTACACGCTGCTGGTAACTTCTACATCAATGATAAGCCTACGGGCGCAGTAGTAGGTCAGCAACCATTCGGAGGAGCCAGAGGATCAGGCACTAACGATAAAGCAGGATCTGCATTAAACCTATTAAGATGGGTTTCTTCCAGAACTATTAAAGAGACATTTAATGCTCCTACTGATTATCGCTATCCATTTCTTGGAGAATAGTTAAAGCTATTTATATATCAAAATGCCATCTGAACTATTCAGATGGCATTTTTCGTTTATAATCAATTAGTTACCCAAACTAAAAGACGAAATATTTACAAAAAATAAATGTTTTATATTATTTTTGAAGAATACGATATGGCTAGTAAACATTTTCAACCTTAAAGCATTTAATACTTATAACTTTGTACTAACGTCTATGCCTGGCTTTACTTTTAGTAAAGTGGATCATTACAGAACTAAATGGCCACTTACAGATGATATTATTGATTTAAAGTTTCCTTCTGAACTTGAGAGTATGGATGAAAATTTGTTAAAAGATAGCTTACTCATCTTCATTGTAGAAGACGATCCTATGTTTCTTCAAATTTTAAATACCCACTTTAGCAAACTTCAACTCAAATTACCTAATGATACTCTGGTTAAATTCAAAATCAGAAATTTTGCCACTGGCCAAAGTGCGATCAACCACCTGAACCTAAAGCCTGATATTATTTTGCTCAATTATTTCATTAATCACGGCTTGCCTAATGCTCTGAGCGGACATGAGACCCTGCGTGAAATCATGGAAATTAACCCTGAGCAAAAGATAGTGGTATTGAATGACCTGCCGTTTGACATCAGCCATGCCTTTGTAGAAAATGGCTTAAGAGATTACATTATTCAAGACGAAGAAGCTCTGAATCACCTCAACGAAGTACTATTTGATGTCTTAAAAAACGTTAAAAAATCCGCTCAATAGCGAATTTTAAGGCATTTATTAAACATAGGTCATTAATATACGTTTCTCTATATGAATTTTAGCAAAGAGAAACCTGGTGGATAATTCGAAACAAAGCGTAAATCAAATAATACTCACTACATGGCTAATGATTGCGCTGCTTATAATGTTTGGAAGTACGGGCACCTCATTGTACTTTATAATACAATTTATTATTAGTCACCCAGCTCATAATAAAGCTTTTATCTTAGGAGGTCTTTCCTGCTTTCATGAAACGCTGAACATTCAAACTACTGTTAAAAACATTATCATCACTACCACAGAAAATTGGGGGTTGATAGCAAAACATCGCTTCACTACTTCTGTCTGTGGAAATTGTTTTATCCACCACGTTTCTATCCCTGCCTATTTTAAACTTGCAGGTAGCACAACCATTAAACCTAACTATAATCAACTATTGGTACTCTCATAAAATATGAGAAGCACATACCAATACCCTAGAAAATGAAAAAACACTTTAAACCTGATTGGTTCGATTATTTCCTAAGTGCAGGAGCTTTTACCATCCTATTAATCTTTTGCTACCCTCTGTACAGCGACGACATTAGTTTGCTGCCCGTAGTAGCGGCCTTCTGTCTCATAGCAGCTTACCTATTGTTCTATAGGCTTACCAGAAGTGTAAGAAAACGAAACAAGTTAATAAAGCTGGAATTTTCTCAAGAATGGAGAGATATTCTTAATGATAAAGTGAAATTTTACCGTGGATTAACTGAGAAAGACAAGTCTAAATTTGAAAGGGAAATCAATATATTTATCTCAGAAAAGCTTATCACAGGCGTTGAAACCGACATTACCGACACAGACCGATTGTTAGTAGCTAGCAGTGCTATTATCCCCGTATTTGCTTTTCCTAACTGGAACTATGATGACCTTACTGAAGTACTCATATATCCCAACTCTTTCAACCACGAATATCAGCTAGAAGGCAAAGGACGTAATATTTCAGGAATGGTGGGCAATGGTGTAATGAATGGAAAAATGATCCTTTCCAAAAAGGATTTGCACTACGGTTTCGAATATCCGCAAAGCAAGTCTAACGTTGGAATTCATGAGTTTGTACACCTTATAGATGACTCTGATGGTAGTATTGATGGAATTCCTGGTCTATTAATGGAGCATAGCTATGCCCAACCCTGGCTGGAGGCATTACAGCGAGAAATTGAAAAAATAAGAAAAAATAAATCTGACATTAACGCCTATGGAGGCACTAGCAAAGAGGAGTTCTTTCCCGTTATTAGTGAATACTTCTTCCAAAGGCCAAGGCTATTCAAGCGTAAACACCCTAAATTATATAAAATGATGAACAAAGTATTTAGGCAGGATCCGGTAAGCAGACTCAAGAAAAAAGTAGCCCTAAAAACAAAATAGTTAATACATGCGCAATATATTCATTTTTGGAAACCTCGTTCTAGTAAGCCTAACCATTGCTATCTTCTTTATTTGGCCTCCCATCATCTGGACATTAGCTATCATTGGCCCTTTTATTTTATTGGGCATTTATGATCTTCTACAAAAGAAGCATACCATATTAAGAAACTTCCCTGTACTGGGCCACTTCAGATACTTCTTCGAACTGATTTCCCCGGAGATACATCAGTACTTTGTAGAGTCAGACACCGATGGTAAGCCTATTGATCGTAATCATCGAGCTTACATTTACCAACGTGCTAAATTACAGACAGCCACACACCCTTTTGGCACTCAGCTAGACCTGAATGAGCCTGGGTATGAATATATGCATCAAAGCATTTATCCAGCAAAAAAACTGGATGATTTCCCTAGAGTTACTGTGGGCGGGCCAGATTGTAAATCTCCTTATTCGGCCAGTATTTTTAATATATCTGCCATGAGCTACGGAGCTTTAAGTAAAAATGCGATCACTGCCCTCAACATTGGAGCAAGGGAAGGTCACTTTTTTCATGACACAGGCGAAGGAAGTATCTCTCCATACCATCTCCAAGGTGGTGACTTGGTATATGAAGTGGGCACAGGCTACTTTGGCTGCAGATCAGAGGATGGTAATTTTTCTCCTGAGAAGTTTAAAGTGCAGGCAGAACGCCAAGAGGTAAAAATGATAGAAATAAAAATATCTCAAGGAGCCAAACCTGGTCATGGCGGAGTACTACCAGCCTCTAAAAATGACGAAGAGATTGCTGAAATAAGAGGCGTAAAACCACATACTACCGTCCTATCGCCTCCAGGACATTCTGCATTTAATGACGCTCAAGGCTTGTGCTATTTCATTAAAGAATTGCGTGACCTTTCCAAAGGTAAACCCATCGGCTTTAAGCTATGCATAGGTAACAAAGATGAGTTTATAGAAATATGTGAGGCAATGCGTAAGACAGGCATCAAACCTGATTTTATTACTGTAGATGGCGCTGAAGGTGGTACAGGAGCGGCCCCCATTGACTTCTCTAACTATGTAGGTATGCCATGGGAAGAAGCTTTAATATTTGTGGTAGATATGCTCAATGGTTACGATCTCAAAAAAGACATTAAAGTAATAACCGCTACCAAAATATTTACTGCCTTTGATATATACAAAGCCTTAAGCATGGGGGCAGATATCTGCAACTCCGCGAGAGGAATGATGCTGGCACTAGGTTGCATACAAGCTCTAAAGTGCGATACTAATAACTGCCCCACAGGTGTTACTTCTAACAAACCTCACCTAAGAAAAGGATTGGTAGTATCAGAAAAATGGAAAAGAGTGAAAAATTATCACCAAGAAACCTTAAAAGATTTTATTGAACTACTCTCAGCCTCTGGTAATAGCTCCATAGAACAACTCAACAGAACACATATTTATAAGCGTACTTTCAATAACAACTTGCTATCTTTTGAAGAAATATATCCTAGTGTAAAAGAGGGTAAGTTAGCTCGCTAGTATTTACCAAACGTTCTGCTTCTCCTTAAGGTCATCTTTACTTTGGGCTTGTCTCCTACCGGAGCTAATTCTGTCTGCATAAATTTGAGCAACTTATGAATAAGCTCATGACAATTATGAAAGCGATCCTTACATTTAATGGCATCATATTTAGCCAACTGAGCACTGAAAGCCATTTCTTCCTGATGGCTGGCATCTATGTAACGATTAACATTAAAAATCAACTCTCCTTCACTGGAAGACACTTCTACCATAAACTTTAGTGAAGGCTTTTGAATGATAAGTTTATCCATAATAATTAGCGTTTGTTGTATGTAGGTATTAGATACAACCACACTTCAATCGAAAACGTTTGCAAAACTCTAATTATTAATAACTCCTATTTCTCACTTCGTTTTAGGTGACCTTCAGAATCCTTTATAAAAATAAGGGCGAATGCTTCTTAATTGAACATTCGCCCTTATTCATGATTTAAAATAGATACTATTTTTTGTAAGCCTCTTCCTGCTTTTGATAGTAATCCTTTAAGATAAAAAAGGCCTTTTTCTTATCCCCTGTGTTTGATATCAGCCCCTTTCTATTCCAGAAGTTTTGATATACTGAATGCGGTCTTCTGGGAGACCTGAAATCGACCAGAATCCAGGGCGTCACACCCCTAAGCTGTTTAATTTCGGTAAGTAATTTTATCTGTTTGATATAAAGGTCTTCCTGATACTCTTCTGACCACCTCACTCTATCTTCGCTGTGAAAACCGCCTAAAGCACCTGCCCCAAATTCAGAGATAAAAACAGGCTTATCAATATCAAATTCAAATTTTATTTTACTCAACTCTGAAGGAGTAAGCCAATACCAACCTGCATATTCATTAAAACTAACTAAATCAATCTTATCTACCAGCGGATCATCACAGGTCCAAACCATCTCACCTTCCTTTTGGGATACCTCTAGCGCAGCGGCCACTAACCTGGAATCATCTAAAGACCTCACCTTATCCGCTAGGCCTCCCATAAATTTCATCCTAGGCTCGCTCACAGGCGTTTCATTTCCTACCGACCAAATCATTATAGATGCTCGATTTTTATCTCTAACTATCATATCTGTAAGTTGAGCCTCCGCATTTTTATAAGTAGCCTCATTCTCCCAAGATATAGTCCAGTAAACAGGTATTTCCGCCCATACCATCAAGCCCATTTCATCGGCCAGCTTCAGCGCTTTTTCATCATGCGGATAATGGGCCAGTCTAATAAAGTTGCAATTGAGTTCTTTAGCCCACTGAAATAACATTTTAATATCTCCCTCTCCCCTAAGTCTTCCTGGTAAGAATGGATTTTCTTCATGCATAGAAATGCCTCTTAAAAACACTGACTTTCCATTTAACAAAATATCAGTCCCCTCGGTGGTAATAGTTCTGAACCCTATTTTATCTAACACCATATCATTAGAAGAACTTATTTGCACCTCATATAACTTAGGGTTTTCAGGGCTCCAGTAAACCACTTTTTTCACAGGAATAGCAAATGAAGCATAGCCATTTCTATCTACAGCAATAGCTTTATCTACTTTCAGCTCAGGAATAGCAACCTTCACTTCACTTTCCTCCCCTTCCACCTTCACAAAACCGCGAATCTCTTTATTATTTGCAGGGTTTAGTTTTAGTTGATAATCCTGAATGTAACTATCAGGAGTATTGATGAGCAAAACATCTCTGGTAACACCTCCGTAATTCCACCAATCAGTATTTACAGTAGGCACTTCGTCTTGATGCCTGGCATTATCAACCTTCAGCACTATGAAGTTATCCCCCTCATGGAGCAGGTCAGTTACTTCAAACTGGAAAGGTGTGAATCCGCCTTTGTGAGTGCCCAGCTTCTTACCATTCAGATATACATGAGCTTCATAATTAACGGCGCCAAAGTAAAGCCAGTATTTTTTGCCTTTCTCGGGGCTTACCACAAACGCTCTCTGATACCATACCGTACCCTCATAGAGTTCCAGTTTTTCTACCTGAGAATTCCAATCTCCAGGAACATCAAGAGTAGGAGCATGATCAAAATCATACTCTATCAAAGACATAGGATTATTTTGCTTTAGATTATCATAGTAACCACCCTTTTTGTTACCTATCTCGTCAAAGGCTTTTCTTCTATAATTGTAATATCCGTTTTCATAAGGATCAGCAATATAATGCCAAGGCCCATTAAGGCTAATATGATCACGGCTATAAGGGTTTTGTAGTAAAGAACTCTGTGCTCTCACTGCTGTAGAAACAACAAACAAAAGCAGCAGTATATTAAGATATTTCATGAATTGAGGGTTTATTATAAGTGATAATTAAAGATAACAAACATCACTCATTTAACCCTCTTTAAAGATAGTCTTCTGCTTTCTCTACTTCTTGTTTGTAATCTGTTTGCAAGTCGGCATGGAGCTTACCATAAGCTGCTTTTATTTTCTTCACCTGCGATTGATACATATTCTTGAGCACACTACCCCCATGAATATTTATGTCTCTTTTCTGCACCCCTAAACAAAAATAAAGCAGCAGCTCCAACTCCGTTCTTTTCTCACCAGAATAACGGATATACTTATTAAGCTGCCGTAGTATCTTTCTTATATTCTTCTTGGCATAATAGTAGGAATGGGTATTCACTTCATCCAGAGCATCATCTACATATTCTTTTATCAGATCAATGTAGGCATCTTCATCTGGAGCTTCAAAAATGAGGTAAGTAAGTAGTTCTTTATTATCCTTCTTGAATTTAGCCAGCCTTAGCAACATAGCTGCCATCTGCTCGCTATCCATTTCTCTAAGTTCCTTCTTAATATCTACTAAGCTTGCTGCTTTCATCTATATTTTAATTAATCAACGTATTGGCATGTGCTCGTACATGCTCTTTCACTTCCTCCTGAAATTCCTGTGGAGTTTTAGCGGTATGTTGCTTAAAGAAACGACTAAAATAAGATCGATCATTAAAGCCCAGGTTAAACGCTATTTCTTTTATGGTATTCTCACTATGGATAATTTGACGTTTTGCCTCCAGCACCACTCTCTCATGAATGAGATTTGTGCCTGTTTTGTTCAACTTATCTTTAAGAACCTGATTTAACCTTTTCGCACTTATACCCAGCTTATCAGCATAAAAATCAATATTCCTTTGCTCTAAATAATTCATTTCTAATAAAAGCATAAACTCATACACCCGCTTTTCATGAATATCATGCTTGGTAAAATGCTGCTCTTTCAATTGAATAAGTTGCAATAAAAACACCTTGAGCAAGGCCTTGATCATAGTCATATTCATAGCAGAACGCTTATACTCTTCATTCAGCAGGTCAAAAACGGTAATAAGACCTTTTGAGCTTTCTTCATTTACCTGCAAACAAGAAAACTCACCCTGAATATTGAACATACGAAATACATCCAGCAAAAACTCTTTTAGGTCTCCCTCCAAAAGCTCTCTTTTAAAGGAAATTAGCACCCCTTTCTTGCCTGCCTTGTTGAGCTGATGCACACGGTAAGGAGGAATAAGATAAATCCAATCTCCCCTTAAGGTTTGAAAATCATGCTGAGGAACATGTAGTGCCTCCTCATCATGCAACCATACTATTTCAAAAAACTCTCTTCTTCCAGGATCATCCAGATAAGAAGGAGGACACTGATCCAGATTTCGAATAAATAAAACCTTATCACTTAGCATATTCTCTACTATTTATTATCAACCTAAAATCGACTCATTTCCAAATTGTACCACAATAATAGACAATATCACCACCAACTCTTTCAATATTAGCAAATTGTACTACACATTTATCTGATCGTGTACAAAGGCCCCCTTAAGGCCTCCCTACATTTGCCCCATTAATAATTAACGGCATTTTCATCAATTCATAAACATGAATACATCCACCACTACTGAGGCTAAGGCTATAAAAAATGCACTGGAAATGATTCTTAATGAGCACCAGGAACTATCTAAAAGGCTCACTTTTGAACCAATAACTTCTATAATACCTGCATTAAACGAAGCTAAGAATATTTTCTTGATTGGAGCAGGACGCACAGGCTTTATGATCAACGCAGCGGCTATGCGACTGATGCATTTAGGATATTCTGCTTATGTGGTGGGAGAAACCACTACGCCAGCCATAGGCGAAGGAGATGTGCTTATAGCCGCTTCAGGATCAGGCACTACCTCATCTATAGTAAAGGCAGGAGAAACGGCTAAAAAAGTAGGAGCTACTTTGATATGCTTTACAACTAATGCTACTTCTCCGCTAGCCGAAACGGCAGATTATACTGTAACCATACCTGCTGCTGGCAAGCAAGACCATAACACCAAAGTGTCTTCTCAATATGCCGGCAGCTTGTTTGAGCAGGGCTTTTTATTACTGTTCGATGCGCTAATCCACGAGCTATGGAATATAGATGGTAGCTCCGCAGAAGAACTATGGACAAGACACGCAAACATGGAGTAAATCTCATTTAACAATAAATATAATTTCGAAATAAAATAACTATATAACATTATGGCCAAATTACAAGTAGCAATTGACTTGCTTACCACAGAAGACGCCATCGCTTTGGCAACTAAAGTAGCACCTTACGTAGACATCATCGAATTAGGAACTCCTCTAATCAAGAGTGAAGGTCTAAGCGTAATCACTGCTATGAAATCAGCTTTCCCTGATAAAATGATCTTTGCTGATTTCAAAACTGCTGATGCTGGTGGTCTTGAAGCTGAAATGGCTTTTAAAGCAGGGGCTGATTACATCACTATCTTGGGAGCTACTGGTAACTCTACCATCTCAGGAGCTGTAGAAGCTGCTAAAAAATATAATAGAGCGGTAGTAGTAGATACTATCGGTGTAAAAGACAGAGTGAAGCGTGCTCAGGAAGTAATTGCTCTCGGAGTAGAATTCGTAGAGCTACATGCTGGGTTAGATGAGCAGGCTGAGCCTGGTTACTCTATTCAGGTTTTAATAGATGAGGCTTCAAGAGCTGGAGTACCTGTATCTATTGCCGGTGGAGTTAATATCAATAACATAGAAGCAGTTAAAAACTCAGGTGCTACTGTAGCTGTAGCCGGAGCTGCTATTTATGGTCAGGAAGATCCTGCTGCTGCCGCTAAAGCTTTAAAAGAAGCCTTAGCTTAAGTTAAGTTACTAAGCATTATGCTTATTTTATTATGGGCCTCATATCTTACGATATGAGGCTTTTTCATGTTCTACCTATAACATCTCTTTAACAAAAAGCGACATCCTTTTCAGTAGCCCTTAAATCAGTTGTAACTTTGCAGCGTTAGCAATATGAGTTCTACATTGCCCTCACTAATTAAGGTTAAACTATTCATCGCGTGACTAATAAAAAATTAAGCTTTTTAGACCAATACCTAACTCTGTGGATATTTTTTGCCATGATAATAGGCGTAGTCATTGGCTACCTTTTCCCATCATCATCGGCCTTTATCAACTCTTTTAGCAGCGGAAGCACCAATATTCCTATAGCCATTGGCTTGATATTGATGATGTACCCTCCTTTAGCTAAAGTGGACTACAAGCTACTACCACAGGTTTTTAGAAACACGAAAATACTTTCTATCTCTTTGTTGCTCAACTGGATCATAGGCCCTACCCTGATGTTTGTGTTGGCTCTGATATTCTTGCATGACTATCCTGAATATATGGCAGGCTTAATACTGATTGGCTTAGCTCGCTGTATAGCCATGGTATTGGTTTGGAATGACCTGGCAGACGGAAGCAGTGAATATGGTGCCGGATTAGTAGCTCTAAATAGTATTTTTCAGGTCTTTGCTTATAGTTTCTATGCTTGGTTATTCATTACCAAGCTGCCTCCACTTTTCGGTTTTGAAGGTGCCACTATTGACATATCTATTGCCACCATAGCTGAAAGTGTAGCCATCTATCTGGGCATTCCATTTTTAGCAGGATTGCTGAGCCGGATAATATTGGTAAAAATCAAAGGAGAAGAATGGTATAAAACGAAATTTATTCCTACCATTTCACCATTAACGCTGATTGCACTGCTCTTCACTATAGTAACTATGTTTTCACTCAAAGGTGAGCTGATCGTGCAAATACCAATGGATGTTATCCGCATAGCGATACCTCTCTTAATTTACTTCGCACTCATGTTTTTAATCGGCTTTTTTATAAGCAAAGCCATGGGCGCCGAATATGATAAAAATGCTTCTATAGCCTTCACCGCAGCCGGTAACAACTTTGAACTGGCCATAGCAGTAGCCATAGCCGTATTTGGCCTTAACTCGGGCCAGGCTTTCACTGGTGTTATTGGACCACTGGTAGAAGTCCCCGCTTTAATTATATTAGTAAGAGTAGCCTTTTGGTTAAAGAAGAGGTATTATAGTTCTTAAGTAGAGATGAAGGGTCTCCGGGCAAGCTCAGCAAAACAGAGCTACTTTATTTATGATTTAGCGGAAACCATATTTTTCTTGATCATTTTAAAGGCTTTTTTATAAACATCATAAAGGGCTGTCATCTTATTGGTAACATTCACATGTGATTCGGCGCCTTCATCCTCCTTAATGATTAATGAATTGATAGAAGTATGCACCAAAAACTTAGCTTCTATACTTTTGGAACCGATAGCATAAACATTAAAAATCATATCTGCTTCACTTGATTCATCATCGGAGTTATAAGATGCGTTGTATTGATTGAGTTCCTTTTCTGCATAAAACTCATAAATTGATCCATCTTTAAAATTATTTAACCGAGTTTCAATTATGTATCTCACCCCTAATTTATCTCCAATTTCCGACAAAGTGATACTGTCAGAAAGCGTCAGATGATCAAGCATATCCTTACTTATGCCCGATTTTATGAGATTATATTCTTCTTCTGGCAAATATAAAAGCCTGGCTTCGGTATCTTTAAATTGCACTTTAGTCTGCTCATACAAATTTTGAGACCAGTAATCTTTAATCCCCTTCGTGGGAAGAATCAAGATTCGCGAATTTTCAATAAGCCTGGGAGTACCATAGTAGTTGGTGATTTTCGTGTTAACACATGATGTGATTAACAATACTGCCATTACAATCAGCGACAATCTTAAAATATTATTCAAAATGATATTAATTAATATATTACTACAGATAATTAATACTAAATATATTAATTATTTTATATTAAATAACATTTATTAATTAAATTAATTCACTCAAATGACTAGTTCCGCTTTTTGAATAATTGCCCTTGCCTGAAGGCATCAGATAGAGCCGCAGGTATTTCCGCTTCTGCATCTATTACTTTGGCTTTAGCCTCCTGAATACGAGCCATCATCTCCTGCTCTTGTGCTATAGCCATAGCGCGTCTCTTTTCAGCCTTAGCATTAGCCACACTCAAATCTGCCCGAGCCTGATCTATTTGCAGTTTGGCTCCAATATTCTCTCCTATATTAATATCAGCAATGTCAATAGACAGTATTTCAAAAGCCGTCCCCGCATCTAGTCCATTAGCCAAGACTCTGCTAGAAATCTCCTCCGGCTTTTCCAATACTTCCAGATAACTCTCCGCCATACCTATGCGTGATATTACCCCTTGACCTACACGAGCCTGAATAGTAGCCTCTCCAGCCCCACCAACAAGCGTTTGAATATTGGTTCTTACCGTTACTCTGGCCTCAGCAATCAGCTGTATACCATCTACAGAAACCGCTGTAATAGATGGAACCACAATAATGTACGGAGTTACTGAAACCTGCACCGCCTGCAACACATCTCTACCAGCCAAGTCAATAGCAGTAGCCTGTTTGAAATTCATTTCAAGATTAGCTTTATCTGCAACAATTAACGCTTTGATCACATTTTGCAGATTACCATTAGCCAGGTAATGCGTTTCGAGCTGACTGGAAGTAACACCTTTAATACCCGCCTTGGTAGCTAATATCAAAGACCTCACGATAAGTTTGGGCGGTACCTTTCTAAACCTCATAAACACCAAGTCTAAAAGATTAACCCGAACACCTGAAAAAATAGCCGTAACCCATAAATCAATAGGGAAGATGAAGAAGAACAACCAAAGACCTATAATTATAGCGGCAATGACGATTATAGTTGCAACAGGCATAAGAATATGTTAATGATAAATAAGTTCTCTAATGTAGCTGAAGTTAATTGACTTTTAACCTAAAAAGTGAACTATAAATTACCTCTCACCAAGATTAAGTATGATTGGCGAATAAAACAGAAGCATCATCAATTGACCTTGTCAAATAAGGAAAATAAAGCCACCTGGTTAAAGCCTATTCTTTTGACAACCATTCCTCCCGAAGCATAGCATACATACACCACATCGTCAACATACTCTCCATAGAGAGAAAAGCCCCCTAGTTAGGAGCCGATAACAATCAGCGAACTCTTAAAGTGAAATAAATCGAACCGCAATCAAATGGAAACACTTGCACGGTTTTAACCTACATCACTGGTATACACCCAACCTAAATAGGTATCATAAATCAAACTTCAATATCCACATATGTGGAACTTTCGGCAAACCATATTTTTTTTAGTTTCATTAGTCCTAGTTTTAAGCAACTAAGTTTGGGATATTGTCTTCTCTCTTTGACCACTCAAAATATTTAATATTATACTCTTCTAATGCTCTTTGTACTTCAGAAGAAATCTCATTTTCATCATTTAGTATTAACAGTCCTTCTGTCTCAGGTCTTACTAAACGGGTATCTTCAAGCATCCACATTACACTCTCGATTCTATCTTTTCTTGGTGTGTTGATAGCTTTTATAGCAACTTCTTTTCTTTGCTTTATTTTAGGTAATGTAAAATCAAATTTATGGCTAAATCCACTTTTACCAATAAAAGTAGTATCTCTAACATAAATAACATCCCTCAACTCGAAGAAAGTGATTACATCTTCAATGAAAAAACTTTCTACTTTGGGTTTAGCAAGGACGAACAAGTCATCAATGGAAAGAATTGCTTGTATTACTCTGTGTTTTACTTGTGGAAAATTTTTAGTGGTGGTTTTTGCTATTAACTCATTGTTTTCTGTTCTTAAAATCCCAAAAGATCGCAATATTATATCAAGTTCCTTAGCCCTTTTTTCACTTCTATCAATGTCAATCCCACTTAATTTCAATTCACTAAGTGTTACACCAGCATCTGAAATAGAAATACTACCGTCTGACTCTTTCCTAAGATAAATCTCAATCATATCGTTTTTATGATTTAAAAAAGGAGTTATCATCTCATGCCAACCATCACCAACTTCCCTCAACGAGATTCCTTTCTTTATCCAGTCAACGTACGAATTTACAAGTTCTATCATCTTTGCAATTTACTAAAAGATGAGATTTTTAACTACCTTAACCCGCAAGTCTTCCACCTTACAGTAAGTGAAAAATTTTATCATTTTCTCATATAAGTCATCTTCTTTTGTAATACCTATCTCAGGGACTTTAGACAAAGGCAATGCCCACCTTTCACCAAAGCCATCCATATAAAAGTGTATATGGTCTTCTCGTAAACAGACATATTCCTCGAAACCATAAAAAATTTTGTCTGGTGCAGGGGCTGGAGGATTTGTATGGTTACCCATAAAATCCAATCTTCGTATTATGTAAGTCTTCTTATACCTCAGTTGCAGTGTAGCCTTATTGACGATTTTATTTTTCCTACTTATGTCTGATTGAAACTTAATTCTGCCAGTATCATTCTGCAATTCAATTTCCAAATATTCGCCTTGCGTTGGGAACTCTACACTTGCCGAATAACAAGGGTATTTTGCTACATCAAATAAAGTTTTGACTTCTGATGGATTCAATTCCATATTTAAGTTTTTACAATTAGGTCCATCCGTATGACACAAAAACCCCTTTTTGATTTATATAAATTCCAATATACATAATTCAAAATACTAAACGTTATGAAAATTAATCTTTTCATAACCTAATTCCGCTCTTAAGAGCTTCAACACCCAAGATCACGGAACTAATACAGCGCTTAAAAAGGCAAAAGAATGTTTACAGATAAAAAAGTAGAAATCACTCTCAGAGAAATGAAAAACAGAAAGGCTTAAAATGAAAAAAGCCTGACTTTCGTCAGGCTTTTGCTCCCCCTTTAATCGATTTCTCGAACCATTTCACGCAGGATCTAAGTACATTGTATCGAATTTCTGAACTAGTATGCATTGCAGAATAACTTTTAACACTTATTCAACTATCTTGTAGAAGATTTAAATTTAGCACATAGACCAGTCAGCATTTTCACAAAAGGTTATCAAATGTAAGAAAACGAATCAAAGGAAATGACTATAGATCCAAAAGGAGATAATGAATTAAAGGAAATGATTATTGACTCAGTAAAGCATATTGAAGATATGACTTTGTTGGACGGTAAAATTTTAGATGAAATGAACAATGCCTTAAGTTGGATCCTAACTTTAACAACTGTTATATTCGTATACTACTCTGAGTTTTTTAGAGACCATTTATCTTGCTATGAGCTGGCCATAACTGATCTCAGTAAAATACTCTTTATTTTTTCACTTGTCCTCTTTTTAACACATAAGATAGCCTTAATTGAATATGACAAAATTAAGGGGAGGTATCTTGGTGACCTTAGAATCTATAGTTTAGATTTAAAATATGACACTAGGAAATTAAGAGATAAATTACCTCTAGCTAAAGAGGAATTTAAAACTTTCATGCTAAAATTAAGGTCAGCACATAGGCGCCCATCATCTGAATCAAGTGAAACTGTTAAAACTTTTGATAAATATGAAAGCAAGTTAGAAATACTTGGGAAAATAATTACAATATCATTCTGGATAGAAATCGGGGCCTTCATCATTTTCGTCGCGGGCGCTGCCATTTTAATGTTTTAAGGCAATAAGGTCAGCAAAAGGCATGAATAGAATAAGTAGAGATACTTTCTTATAAATTTAATGAATCGGAATATCGAACCACTTCCTAAATAATGGAACATGGCCTAATTTTCAAAACAAAGGGGATTTTAAATAAAAAAGGGACCGCTTTTGCAAGCGATCCCAGAAAGGCTCCCCCTCTTGGGCTCGAACCAAGGACCTACTGATTAACAGTCAGCCGCTCTAACCAACTGAGCTAAGGGGGAGTGTGTTTGTGTTTCCCTTAAATGGAGTGCAATTCTACGTCATCGATTTTAAATATGCAACAATTAATTTCAAAAAATCTTAAAAAATTTTCTGAAACCGTATTTATTGAATTTTTACCATAATTGAATATTAAAAAATTTAGCAGACTCTCTTACTCACACAAGAAAATACTAAACCTGCATATTTCCATAACCAATAAAACCAAAGACATTTTTTCACAGAATATTGATTCATAAAAATGACATAATGTCTTGTTTTATGATATTTTACCACTTTTTAATGTCATAATGTCTTCATCTCAACGATATACTCGCATAATTTTAGGATTGGTACAGTTTTCACTAAGAACTAATTATAAATCGAAAAAAAATTCAAGGACTTAAAAAATAATAACACCATGACACTAGTAAGATACAACCCATTGAACAATTTCGTTTCAGGAACATTTGGCGACATGATCGAAAATTTCATTAGAGAAGGAGCCAAAGGCCAGGAAACTTATACTCCTGCCGTGGATATTTTCAAAAATGAAAACTCAATAGAGCTACATTTATATACACCAGGGATAAGCAAAGAAGATATTAAAATAGACTTGAGCGAAGATCTGCTAAACATAAGCGGTGAAAGGAGTCTTGGCGAAGAGTTAAGAAAAAGCGCTACGCAAATAGAGTCAAAATATGGCTCATTCAAAAGATCTTTTAAACTCTCTAAAGAGATTAACATCGAAAAGATAGATGCCTCTTATGACAACGGCATATTGAAGATAACCCTTCCTATCAACCCTAAGAAAGAAGCTCGAGTAATTAAAGTAAATTAATTCTAAAACAAAAAAGGCAGCCAATTGGCTGCCCTCTTCTCATATTGATTGATATACTAGTTTTCCAAATTATTTCTTAATATAAAATCAGAATAGGCTAACTTATATGTTTCCACATGTGGCGCCAGTGTTATGGCTTTTTCATAACTCCCCATGGCATCTATAAGCAAATTATTCTCCTCATAAAATCCCGCAAGGATAAACTGACTTAAAGCATTTTCCTGATCTATTTCTTCTGTTAGGTTTTTAAGCGAATCATTTATCTTCACCTGCTCTTCCGGCTTCAATTTTTTCAAAGCAAAGGTTTTAGAAGAGCTATTTCCATCGGCACTGCTAACATTAAAAATGATCACATTTTGTTTAGACAAACGTGAATCAGCAAGATTTACCGTCACACTATTATGATTACTTTCCAAGGTAAGAAGAGTATCCTCAAACATATTTTTAAAAGTAACTATATACTCAGCTTCGGCATACAAAGAATCCCACCTTACAACCACCTCATTATTCAACACTTTTCCTGAACTCGGCATATAAACCTTAATAATATTCTGCTGCGCACTTGTTATTTCCCTGGTAACAGATCCAGTAGACTTCAACCGATTCTTCTGTGTTTCGGCTGTCATTTTACTTAAAACGAAATCTGCATATTTACCCGCAGCGCCAGAAGTCACCCCTTTTAATGTATCTTCCAAGTCTTTAACCTTATAAGCACCGGGGGTTTTTAACTCCAATGTTTTTCCAGAATGGTGTACCAAACCCACATAAGCACCTTTTGAAAGGACGAGATCATCCAGGGTTTGTAGAACGGCTCCAGTTTTAACCTCTTGCCACTCGGCCTCTCTTTTAAATTTATTGTTTCCTTTATTAGCTAAAACCTTAAAAGCATAATCCTGTCCATGAACCACACCTGCCATAAGCAGAAGCAGAATTAGATTTAAGAGCTTAAATTTCTTCATGGAAAATTACGTTTGAACATTTTGCTATTTTGATTGAACAACCTTACATTGCTGAATAACAATCTATACAGCTTTACGCTTTATGGTAAACAGCTGCTTTCTCTTTTCTTTATTGAAGATATTTTTCACCACTCCATAATAAACTTCAAGTGCATCTCCTGCTAATGCAATGGCCGCCAAAGTAATAACCAAGTTGAGCTTGAAACTGTAAACACTGAAAAGGATGACACTCACAAACAAAATAAAGGCGATTTCAAGCAACTGAATCGTTTTAGTTATCCCATCATACCAGTCTGGCAAACGGTAATAGATGTAAGAAAAAAGCACAACATTAACAAAACAGATGAGTATAGCCAATACTATCCCTAAGCCCTTCTTATCATTTAACTGGTTAACATAATCTTCATTTAAAATCATAGATATGATATTAGCATGCACCACTACTCCATACATATCAGGATTAGCCTTGCCAGCATACTTCTTATTAAGAGGAGTGAAAAATTTATCATCCCAGGAAGTATCAAAAAAATCCTCTCCCATATACCCCAAAAGCACTATTTTATCTTTTATGAGTCCCGGCTCAAACTTTTCATTGAGCACATCTTCTACATCAAGCGCATAAAATCTATTGGGATAATCGGTTGTGGTAAAGGGATCGATGATATTGCCTCTGTAATTAATGACTTCGAGGGAATTATCCCTCTTCAAAAATTTCGAAGCCTTTTGGGGCGAGTATAACTGAGCTATTTTCACAGCAAAAGACTCCTCCCTTTCCTTTCTTACCTTCCTTTGAGGAGGAAAAGCACGACAAGTCTTAAAATCTTCCTGAGTTTCAGCATCTGTAAACAAATTAGAAAACCCATAGTGAGCGTTACTATTAAAAATTTCATGAGAAATATGCAAAGAGTCGAAATGCTCATCTCCCGGATGCTCCATAGCCAATTGAGCTGTTTGAAGAAGCTCCGACACCAACACCAGACTATCCACCTCTCCTAATACCCTGCTTAATAGGACATCACCCAATGTATCCGCCTTTAGGCCATCAAAAAACACATCGACACCCACAATTTTAGGATCATACTTATTAATGATTGAAATCTCATGCGCTAACTGCGCCCTGCTCAGGTAGCCAATATTAACCACTACAATATTAGTATCAGGAAGTGGATCTTCTCTTAGATTAGAAAAGGCAATATCCGTAATATCCATATCATCGAGAGCCTCTCCTATAGGATCAAATGCATCAAAAATTTTAAATTGAGTAACATTAAAGATCACCCACATAATGCAAAAAATGAAGATAGTGGCCAGTGCGGAATCGATCCAGAATTGCTTTTTCATGAAGCCAAAATTGTAACCGTTAAAAGTATAACCCGAGTAAAAGTATAAAAATTAAGCAGTTTTAGATATTATAATTTAATTTAAAGCCATTGACACCATATCTATGAAGCCAAGAAGAAAACGGTTAGCGATCAGTGAATATGTGGAAGGCGTGCTTTCAGGCAACAAGGTGATACTTAGCCGAGCCATCACTTTGATTGAGAGCCGGCTGGATTCTGATTTTGACTTAGCAGAACAAGTTTTAGAGCAAATACTTCCTCACACAGGCCAATCTAAAAGAATAGGCATAACAGGTGTGCCAGGTGTGGGCAAAAGCACTTTTATAGAGTCTTTAGGCTTACTACTTGCCGAAAAAGACCATCAATTAGCCATACTTACTATTGACCCTAGCAGCCAGAGAAGTGGCGGCAGCATTCTGGGTGACAAAACAAGAATGGAAAAGCTATCCCATCATCCTAACGCTTTTATAAGACCATCAGCCACCGGCAATTCATTAGGAGGAGTAGCTAACAAGACCAGAGAAACCATGCTTTTATGCGAGGCAGCAGGCTATGACCACATACTCATAGAAACGGTGGGTGTAGGACAATCTGAGGTGGCCGTAAAAGGGATGGTAGACTTCTTTCTGCTACTCATGCTAGCCGGCGCCGGAGACGAGCTACAAGGCATAAAGAAAGGCATTATGGAGATGGCTGATGCCATTGCTATTACAAAAGCAGATCAGGACAATATTGCGGCCTGTAATAGGGCTAAGGGAGAATATAAAAATGCGCTGCATCTCTTCCCTCCTAGTGAAACAGGCTGGCAACCTGAAGTACTCACCTGCTCAGCCCTCACCCATGATGGAATGGAAAGCATTACCGATCTCATCCAAAAGTATTATTCTCACATGGATACTCATTTGCACGAGCTTAGAAAGCAGCAGAATATCAGCTGGCTACATGAGAATATCAGCTTTTTATTACAGCAAAATTTCTACAGCACTCCGGCAGTAAAGCATCAAATAAAGATAATTGAAAGCCAGGTAGGCAAAGGCTCCATAACCCCGCAGGCAGCAGCACGCCAGCTTTTAGAGTTAGCACATTAATACAAACTGGCAAAGTAAAATGATGACTTATGCTCACTCACAGAGCCATCCTCATTCTTTACATTAAAGGTATAGGTTTTCTCCACCACTTCACCCAACTGATGCACCACAGGAGCTGAAAATAGTGGGCCATCGTAAACAAAAGAATGAAACTCACCATTCTCCCCACAGACATCCACCTGCTCAGGCACCTGACGAAGCCAATCTTGACTGATCTCCTTCCCCACCTGAGAAGCACGAAAATGCTTTTTATCCGCCGCACAAACCCTGGTCTTGTAGCCCTTACTCAGAAATTCGTTGATTAAATCATGAGAACTCTCTTTCCATAGCGGATAAACGCCCTGCATACCAGCACCAGCCAGTTTAGTATCACGAAAAGCCTTCAGATCTTCCAGAAAGATATCACCATACATGATCAACTCCACCCCATCAGCTTTCAACTGGTCAATATAGCCTGAAATTAATTTCTCATAAGTGGCATGACTATCATCTTTATGCAAATAGAGTTTATGTAAAGGAAAGCCTAAAGCATCCGCCTGCTTTTCTATAAGAACCTCAGGCACTCCATGAAGTCCTACTCGCTTCAGCTCAGCATCTATCACCGTATGTAAATGATGTACCTGATATTCATCACTTCCTACTAAGCGATCAAGAGCGAGCATAGAGTCTTTGCCTCCACTCCAGCTGATTGATATTTTAGGTTTATTGCTAATAGAATTGTTTATTTTTTCTTTTTAAAACCATAAGGACAATGTCTGCATCCATTTTTGCAGCAATAGCCACGTTTCAAATGATAGGCCTCTGTAAACACATAGAGCCCGTTTTCAATATAAAACATGTCTTCATTATCCTTATTGTTCTTGCTCATGCGGAATTATAATACGCTAACCGGCTTCTTATTTTCATCTATGGCCACAAAAGAAAATTCTCCTGTTATAGCCCTTTCCCTATCTTCACTGTACATCTGCTCTATAAAAATATCTACCCTTACTTTAAGACTGGTATTACCTACTTTTATCACCTCCCCAATAAGCTCAATGAGCGTACCTGATGGTATAGGGTGATTAAAATCCACCCTTTCTGATGATACCGTAACCACCCTCTTTCTTGAAAATCTGGTAGCCGCTATAAAAGCCACCTCATCCATAAGCTGCAAGGCAGTGCCTCCGAAAAATGTATCATAATGATTTACAGTACCCGGAAATACCGCTTTAAACAGTGACGTTCTGGAATGAGCTATTCTCTCTTCTAAATTTTGCATATAAAAAACTATAGTTGACATACCCCGTCCCTTTATGATTAGCAGGGAATAATTCAGGGTAAAAAATTTCACTTAAAATTTCGGCCGATTCGGCAATACTCGGCCCTGGCCTGTTGAAAAAATGGTTTCCATCTGCTACAAACACCTTTTCATTCTTTACAGCCTTAAGGTTATTCCATCCTTCCTTTTCAGCAAGGAGACACATCTCCTCCATTGCCCTCTCCACATCAAAACCACAAGGCATCACCACTATGATATCAGGATCCGCTTCTACCACACTTTCCCATTCATGATAATGGGAGTGCTCTCCGCTTTTGGCGAATAAACTCTCTCCCCCAGCAAGCTCTACCAACTCAGGAATCCAATTTCCACCCAGCATAAGAGGTGATATCCATTCCACCATAGCTACAGTAGGTTTATTTTTAACCTTTGCTACTTTTTTTCGGATAGTATCAAACCGCTGAGCAATCTCATTCACCAACTCCTCCGCTCTGCTTTCTACTCCCAATACCTTTCCTACTCTGAGAATATCATCAAAGATATCTTTCACTTCGTTAGGTTGCAGGCTTATTAACTGAGAATCTGAGGAGGTAAGCTTACAAACCGCATTTTCTACATCTTGCAAGCTTACCGCGCAAATATCGCAAAGCGACTGAGTGAGTATAAAATCAGGATTGAGTTGCTGTAGTAGCTCCTCATCAATATCATAAACAGACAGGCCTTCTTTGAGCAAATCAATAACGCTGTTATCTATCTCTTCACTAGAGCAGTTAGTATCAAACTTAGGTGCCGTAAGCACAGGAAGCTCCTCTACCCACAGTGGGTAGTTACACTCATGTGACCTACCGACCAACCTATGACCAAGGCCTAGAGCCGCTACTATTTCTGTACTACTGGGAAGAAGAGAGACAATGCGATTCATATTATTTCATTAGTTAAAAATAAAGCCATTAGGTAAGAACCCAGTAGTAAAAGAAGACTGTTCATTACCTTCCAAATCATAGATATAAACCGTGCCAGGCCCAGAATATGCATTTGCATCTCCTACAAAAAGCTTATCACCATTAATACCTACTCCATAAGCGGTAGTTACTTCTACCAAACCTTTTTCTGGTGCCACTGTATCATCAATTCCGAGAGTAAATATCTCGTTTCCTCCTATGAAGTAAAGCCTGTCGCCAGCTTCATTAATGACTAACTTCTCATTATAACCAAAAGCAGTAATCTCTTTTATCGTTTTAATCACTTTATTGGTACTCGGGTCTATCTGAACTAATGCTCCAGAACTGCAAAGCACCCATATTTTATTATTTTTGTCCAATACCATGGCATCCGGACGCTCCTCCGTCTCAATGGTTTCTACCACTTTATCTGTATCAATATCTAACACTGATATGGTATTTGAAGCAGAATGAGTAACGTATAGCTTTTCTTCAAAAATTAATAGCCCTTGAGTTTTTGAAGGCATATCTATCTTCTTAGTTACTGTATTACTACTCAAATCAACCACTGTAAGAAAAGCATCTACATACTTATAATCGGGTGTTTGTGTGCCCCAGTTAGATATGTACCCTTTATTTCCAACAGCTACAAATTTATAAGGAATGGCTAAATCAGTGGTAATAGTCCCTTCCAATAAATAGTCTTCACCATTAACTACAACTAACTCATCTGTAGAGTTACCAACCACATAATATTTTCCATTATATTTAGTTACACTTTGTATTATGGCTCCAAATTCAAAATCATTGGCAGCTTCAAAAAGCCCGTTCTCTACTTTTTCTGTTTCATAGTTATAACCAGAAATTGAGCCATCAGCGGCAGAAAAATTACCTTCATTAATCACAACAACATCATGCGAAAAAGAAGGTCCCTCATCATCATCGCCACACGCAACAGCAAAAAGAGACGCAAAAATTAGTAAAGCGTAGAGTTTAATTTGTTTCATAGTATTTATTTAAAATTATATACAAGGTTAAGTTCATAGTTAACACCAGGCATAGCCCTATTTTCCAAAAGCACATATTCCTGATCAGCAAGGTTATTGATCTTCCCGGCCAGGTTAAATGTATGTTCATTCCATTTAAACCTCTTTCCTAATTGTAGATCTATTATTCCGAATGGGTCCATTTCTCCATGACCTACCGTATAACGCATACCAGTATATTGAACATTTGCCTGTCCGTACCAACTTCCCCTATTCGCCTGTAAACTGTAAGTAAGCCTATGCTTTGGTGTATAAGCTAATTGATGACCTACTGTAACATCTCCTGCGCTCACAGCATCTACATTTTCAGTTTGGTTATAAGAATAAATGAAGCTACTTTTTAAATTCAATTTTCCGAATGAAACGCCATAGCTAGCACTTAACTCCAGCCCCTGAGCATGCACTTTTCTCAAATTATTGGGGGTCCAGTAGCTACTTTCCTGGATCCATATTATCCAATCTTCCACCCACATTTTATAGACATTCAGATTAAATGAGAACCTTTTCTCAGTATAAGCCATCCCAACTTCCACATTATAACTATCCTCTGGCTTTAAACTTAAGTTTCCTCCCGGATCCCAATACCTATCATTTAATGTAGGAATACGGTAATTGCGAGACGCCTGAAAATCAAACTTAATATTATCTATCCCTAAATAAGCCACAGATACAGATGGGGCCAACGGTGAGTTATACCCAGACACTATATTTTGTCTAACATTGAAGCCTGCCTCCCAATCTCCTTCCTTGTATAACATTAAAGCATAAATGTCATATCGATCCTCCTGCTTATCATCTCCGTACCCATCTACATCAGCATTGATGTGATTCCACATAACACCTGATTTCACACGAAAATATTTTGAAACATTCTTTTCATATGAAATTGCATTCAGTAGCTGCCCTGTCTTAGTAATGGATGACGATCGATTATAATTAAGGTAGTCATTCAAATAGCCTAGCCTATAAATAAAATATCCGACTTTAGAATTATTATGATAAGAAGCAGCCAGCCTTAAACTTCGATCTTGCTGCTCATCATTATTATTTAAGTTGCCATTAGTAGGCTGCAATTCTCGATCATTATTATTAAACCAAGCATTAAATAATAACTGCTGACTACTTGATATCTTGTGATTAATCTCTTGATTGAATCCAAAATAAGTATAAGCTGCATTATTTTGCTTTATCTCGGTTTTTCTTATAGGCATGTAGTATTCAAAATCATTATCAGACTGCTTATAATATGCCTTAGTCTTAAACTGCCAATGATCATCGCTATAATCTGACAAAAGCTGAGTACCATTGGAACCGAAGCTCCCCACAGACTGCCCTAATGAGAGCTTATACCCCTTCCCCCATTCTGGTTGAGAATTTAAATGAATCGACCCTCCAAGAGCGCCGCTGCCAGCCAAAGCACTTGCTGAACCATAATGAACGTAAATTTCATCCGCACTATTTAAAGGGATCAATGAAAAATCTGTTTGCCCAGAAGTCGGTGAGTTAATATTAAAACCATTCCAAAGCACCGCAGTGTGATTTGCTCCTGTGCCACGAAAGGAAATAGTAGATAACATATTATTTCCGTAGGATTTTAGATAAACAGGAGTAGTTACAGATAACATTTCTGCCAATGTATTAAATCTATACATTTCTTTTTGAGAGCTATCTACCTCCACCACCTTCTGACCTACTATATATGATTTATTAGGTATACCATAAATAATAACATCATTAAGCAATAAAGAATCCGACTGTTCCTGCGCAATCCCAATTTGAAAACACCAACAAAAAATTATCCCTAAAAAGATTGTTTTCCTCATAAATGATCATTCATGAAGCTTTAAGTGAGGAGACAGGAAGGCGCACCAAAATAGAATGCATGGGCATCTGCCTGAAGCCATAACTCCCGAAAGCTTCGTTGTAAATTGAATATGGCAGGTCTCCTGGCTTACTCTTCATCATTGAGCCTTCCCATCAGTTTATAAAAGTGGCTTTAAGAATTAATGATGAATTATATTGAGCTTACAGTTGCGGGTACAGCTCCGGCCTTTTCTCATGAATCACCGGATTCCCTTTTAATTATTACGTCCTGTTACAGAGGCAATAAACCAACATTCTTAACAAAGGTAGCTAAAGATTTATTTAAACCAACAAAGGCCTCTTACTTGCACATTAATTTCATAATACTGTATGTTTGTCATAGTCATTTACTTTAGCGCTCTTAATAAATGAATAGATTTAACGTTTATATTTTCACCATAACTTGCCTTCTCTTCTCTTGTAGCCAAAAACAAGAGACTGACGAATCATCACAAAGTAAATCTTCAACCCAAGAAAGTGTAGCATTAGAAGATGCAGTTAATTTCTCCATTACCCGGCAGGGCAAAGTGACTCACATAGAAGTAAAGCAACCTTACCAAGGCGCTAGCACCCCGGCTCGCTATCTGTTGGTACCTAAAGAAGAAAGTGTGCCTGAGCATAGTGAAGAAACTGTTGTGGTGCGCACTCCAGTATCAAGAGTAGTTTGCACGGCCACTGTGCATCTGCCGTCTTTAGAAATGCTTGGTGTTCAAAATACGCTAAAAGGCTTCCCTAGCACCAAATTTATTTCGTCCGAAGCCCTCACACAGAGAGTAGAATCTGGCGAAATCAAAGAGCTGGGTATGGACTCCAAAATAAACATGGAAACTCTTACAGAGGTAGACCCTGAGGTGGTATTTGGATATACGATGAATGGAAACTCTCAAGATTTAGAGCAAATAAGCAGATTAGGAATACCGGTAGTGTTGCAGGCAGCTTACCTGGAAGAAACACCATTAGGAAGAGCCGAGTGGATAAAGTTCATAGGCGAGTTTTTTAACAAAGCTGACCTGGCTCAAAAAAAATATAGTGAGATTAAGCAGCAATACCTGGCAGTGAAAGAACAGGTTAAAGGCTTGAGTGATAAACCAACGGCCTTCACTGGCGTTGTGTATAATGATGTTTGGTACATGTCTGGAGGAAATAGCTGGGCGGCTCGCTTCTTTGACGAAGCTGGCATTGATTATTTATGGAAAGAAGATAAAAGTACGGGCAGCCTCTCTCTGGCATTCGAAGCGGTATATGACAAAGCTGCTGAAGCTGACTTATGGGTAGGAGCAGGCCAATACAAAAGCCTGGCAGAACTTACTCAAGCCAACCCCAGATATAGTGAATTTGAAGCTTTTAAAAACAATGAAGTATATGCCTACATAAAAAGAATTAATAAAAACGGAGGTAACGATTACTTCGAAACCGGAGCTGCTCGCCCTGACTTAATTTTGAGTGATCTGGTAAAAATAGCGCACCCCGAATTACTTCCTGAATACGAAACCTTCTTCTACAAAAAGCTAAACTAACTTGAACGACTTGCTACCCCAGAAAAGAAAATATACTCTCTCGCTTCGGGTAGCATTACCTTTTTGCATTTTAGTTCTATTCATTTTAGACCTGTTTTTAGGAAGTGTACACATACCAGTAGGTGAAATTCTAGAAATCATTTTCACCGGGCAGAGCTCTAAAGTCAGTTGGACTAACATTATCTGGCAGTTTCGCATGCCCAGAGCCATCACCGCACTTCTGGTAGGTGCAGCACTATCGGTAAGCGGGCTACAGTTACAAACGCTTTTCAGAAATCCGCTTGCTGGGCCATTTGTTTTAGGCATAAGCACAGGAGCCAGCCTGGGTGTAGCTCTCATGGTAATGGCCGGATCCATTCTAGGTGCTGTTTTCTCGTTTTACATGAACAGCTGGCTTATCATCTTAGCCTCCACCATAGGCTCTTCATTAGTATTATTTCTGGTATTGGCAGCCTCTTTTAAAGTAAGAGACAGCATGACCTTACTCATCATAGGCCTCATGTTTGGCAGCTTTACCGGCGCCATTGTAAGTGTACTCCAGTTTTACAGCAATTCTGAAGAAATAAAAATATACCTCATCTGGACTATGGGCAGCTTGGGCCGCCTTTCCTGGGAGCAGATCATAATTCTCACCCCTATAGTCATCGCTGGCATAGGCCTTTCTTTTTCCATGATCAGACCCCTCAACACCCTTCTGCTCAGCGAAAACTACGCCCTCAGCATGGGAGTGAATATTAAAAAGGTAAGGCTCATTATTATTATCAGCACCAGTATTTTGGCTGGCAGCGTTACAGCTTTTTGTGGCCCTATTGCTTTTGTAGGTCTAGCGGTGCCTCATCTTACTCGGCTTTTGATCAACACTTCCGATCATAAGTACACCCTCCCTGCTGTAGCTATGGGCGGAATAATCACTATGTTTATTTGCGATATTGTTTCTCAAATTCCTAATAGCGAATTTGTACTACCTATCAATGCTGTAACTTCCCTTATAGGGGCTCCGGTAGTGGTATGGGTACTTATCAGAAAAAAAAATATTAACCGGGCCTTTGGCAAATGATACCTATAGAAAACAATGATATAGCCATGATATTGAAAGATCTTTCAGTAGGGTATGCTTCTAAAAAAGTAGTATCACCCATTTTGGAAGAGATAAACCTAAAGCTACCTTATGGTCAGCTCATATGCTTCATGGGGCCCAATGGCGTAGGTAAATCAACCTTATTAAGAACCATTTCAGGTATACAAAAACCATTATCCGGTCAAATAGTAATAGATGGAAGAGAAGTGAACCAAATAACCCCTGAAGCTATGGCCAAAAGCATCAGCTTGGTTTTAACAGACCAAATAAATGCTGGCAACCTTACTGCACGAGAGGTGATAGCACTTGGCAGGTATCCGTACGTAAGCTGGAATATTAACTTTAGCAAAAAAGACCTGAAAGCCATTGAAAAAGCCATTAAGCTCACTGAAACAACCTCTTTTATAGACAGGAAGACTTACGAGCTTAGTGATGGACAACTACAAAAAGTAATGATTGCAAGAGCACTAGCCCAAGATACACCTATCATCATATTAGATGAACCCACTGCCCACCTCGATCTAAACAACAGAGTAGCTGTAATCAATTTATTGAAAAAGCTAGCAGAAAATACTGGTAAAGCCATACTTATGGCTACCCATGAGCTAGACTTAGCCCTCCAAACTGCCGACCGACTATGGCTAGCTGGCTTCAACGCCCCTATTATTTCAGGGATTCCGGAAGATCTGGTGCTCAACGGAGCCATTGATAAGGTATTTCAACTAAAAGGCTATGATCTTAGAACTGGCCAGCTAGAAAAAAGAAGTCTAGGCAAAAAAGTTAATCTCTCCGGGCAGGGGCATGAATACCTTTGGACAAAAAACGCCTTGGAAAGAAATGGTTTTGAAATTGATTCTGCCGCAGAGCATACCGTTTCTTTTTCTTTAGAAAACGATGAGATTACTTGGCAGATAGAAGGTGAAGGTATAGCCATTACTAATACGCTGGAAGAACTGGTTATTCACCTCAATAAACTCTTAAAATATTAAAAAAGGCAGCACTCCGAAAAATGCTGCCTAAATTAAATTAGAATTATGAAATCTTAATTACAAGAGGCTGACAAAGCATCCCCTGAGATAGTCCAACTCTTTTGTATTAGCGAATTTCTGGCCAGCTGATCACAGTATTCCAGCCCCTGAGCTCCTAAATTTACGCCTGGGATAGCCGCTTGCTGAGACCATCCTTGTAGTGTAGCGTCATAATTAGCTACTGAAAGTTTAGTATTAAACAACATATTGGTCATATTAGAGACAGAAGTTATATCCCAATCTCCTAAACTTTGATTAAAAGCTGTAGCTCCAAGAAACATACTAGACATATTGGTTACACTACCCACGTTCCAGCTGCTTATATCCTGATTAAATGAAGTGGCTTGAGCAAACATTAACCCCATGTCTGTAACATTACTCACGTTCCATCCAATTAAATCAGTATTAAAAAGCTTGGCCTCCACAAATGCCTCTCTCATATTAGTTACATTATTTAAATTAGGAGTATCCTTAAAGTTACCTGTCACATTCACACATTTATAAAAAGCTCCACTAAAGCTTTTCCATGCTATATTACCCCACTGCTCTATAGTCATAAGTTTCGCTGAGTTCTCTGTTGAGTTTCCTTTGAATTTTATTCCTGGGAATGAGCCTGTTATCTCCACATAGTACGTGCCTGCTTTTGCATATTCATGCGATGTAGAAGAGTTAATAACGGAATTGCTAGAACCGTCTCCCCAATTTACTTTATAGCTTGAAGAAAAATCAGGGTTTACAGGTATAGTAATACTTTCATTGTCAGATGTCGTTTTCCATGTAGTAACAAAACCTACAAACTCATTTACATCTTTAAGGGTAATTGTAACGGACACGATTTGAGACTCCGCTCCTTCTGCTGACACTTCTACAGTAGCTTTTAACTCTTTATAAGTTTCATAGTCGAACAGTTTTTCATCAGCCACCAAAAGCTCACCTGTTTCTTCATCCACGGTCAAAGCTCCTACAGGCTCTTCAGTAGTAATGGCAAAAGACAATGTACCTTCATTAACTTCCGCAGTAATAGAACCTAAAGAAGTATTTGCTTGAGGGTTTTCGTCCATACTAAGAACGAAATCACTGACTGTAATGACTATTTCAGTTTCCCCATCACTTCCATCTCCTCCATCTTCTTCTCCATTATCAGGGTTATTAGGACCAGCGGTAGGCGTACCAGGACCTGGAGCGGGTGTTACATCATTGCTGTCATCATCTCCACAAGCTGCAAATAAAAAAATAAACACAATGCAAACCAGACTTCGAAAACACTTTAAATTCATCTCAAAAAATTATTATTTGTAAAAAAATCACTCTATCTCTAAAAAATCTACTGCTCAACTACAAACAACATCACTGATGCTATTAAAAAACAAAATTCAACCTATTGGGAAACAAGTTGCTATTTAAAGCCTATCTTAAATTACGAATCAAGCCAATAAAAAAAACAATTTTAATAATCCTTATATCAATACAATGTAATGAATTCATTGAATGATCAAATTAACGAAAATATTCCGACCTACAGCAATCAATAATCGACGAAGTGAGTTTTTTATCCATAAACGTCAGCCTCATTTTTATTTCTTAAATGATTGATGATCTTTACGATAACATAAAAGGCCTATGAAACATGTTGTAATTATTGGGAATGGGATATCGGGTATTACTGCTGCCAGACACATAAGAAAGGCCAGTAATTTTAAAATCACCGTTATTTCTGCTGAGTCAGAACATTTTTGGTCGCGCACAGCCCTGATGTACATTTACATGGGCCACATGAAGTACGAACATACCAAACCTTATGAAGATTGGTTTTGGAAGAAAAATAAAATCGAGCTGATGCATGATTATGTATCTAGCATCAATTTTAAAGAAAAAAAGCTTCGGCTAGCTAAAGGTGAAAACATCTCTTATGATTCTTTAGTACTGGCTACAGGCTCCAAACCCAACAAGTTTAACTGGCCGGGACAAGACGCAAAAGGCGTTTGCACCATGGTAAGTCTGCAAGATCTCGAAAACATTCAGAAGTACACTACTAATATTTCTAAGGCTGTAGTAGTAGGCGGCGGACTCATTGGAGTGGAAATGGCAGAAATGCTTCATTCAAAATCAATTAAGACCACATTTTTAGTAAGAGAAGAAAAATTTTGGCGCAACACCCTTCCATACCAAGAAGCTGATTTAGTAGGTAGGCATATATCAAAACATCAAATAGACCTAAGACTGTCTACTGAGCTAAAAGAAATAGTTACAGATGACCGCGAACAGGTAAAAGCCGTGATCACCTCCTCCGGAGAAACTATTGAATGTGAATTTGTAGGGATAACTACTGGAGTGCATCCTAATATAGAATTAGTTAAAGATTCCGCACTTAGCACTAACAAAGGCATTTTGGTTAATCAGTTCTTACAAACTAATATTCCTGATGTATATGCCATAGGAGACTGCGCAGAACAAATAGAGCCAATAGCTAACCGACCTAGCATAGAGCAAGTATGGTACACAGGAAAAATAATGGGTGAGACTGTAGCCCAAACCATATGCCGCTCTCCAAAGGCTTATCAACCCGGGCCGTGGTATAACTCAGCCAAGTTTTTTGATATAGAATACCAAACCTATGGACATGTACCCCATATTGCCCAGCCACATGAAAATAGGTTTTACTGGGAGCATCCTTCAGGAAACAAAGCCATGCATTTTTGCTTTCATCATAAAACAAATGCTTTTTTAGGGGTTAATACTTTCGGAATAAGGCTAAGACATAACTTACTAGATAGCTGGCTGCGAAAGCCTACCAGCATACAACAAGTGATTGAGAACCTAAAAGCCGCCAACTTTGACCCTGAATTTTTCGCCTCTTACGAAAAAGAGATAACAGAACAATTTAATCAACAGTACCCTGAACTAAAAGTGAAGCCACACAAGAGAAAAAGAATAGCAGGCATCTTCTAAACTGACCCACTATGCGCACCCTATTGATCCAAAAAGCAGGAATGAGTTTATTTATATTAGCATGTACTCTTTTAGCGGCCATGTTATTTATCAATAAATATGAGATCAGTCGTTCTCAATTAGAAACAGTACTATCGCCGCAAGACTATTCCAAGGTCTCTAATTTCATCAGCCCTATCATAAACCATGAATACACATCAAGTATAAGTTTCAATGCTGACTTAGAGAAGGTATTAGATAGCGCTAACCAGAATATACAAAGCACTTTTAGCATCTCTAATGCTGACTTGGAACACAGCATAGCCAGTTTCCCTAATGAAAACATCACTTTTAACAATGAAATACTGGCCTCTAACTTTGCTAATGACAGCATCTATAACTACAAAAAAGACAAGCTGCGAACCTACACCAGCTGGATGAACGGTAAAACTTATGAGAACAAAAAGGTTTTAAAAGAAGAGTTACAAGGAACTACAAAAAGCATAAATGGAAGCCTTAACAGCCACCTGGGTTTTGATAATTATAAATTGAACACCCTAAAGCTTTCTATTACAAGAGCAGCTAATTCAACACCTATAAAAGACAGCCCCCTTCTTTGGCTGGGCCTCACCATTGGGCTAGGCATCTTCGCGGCAATGCTTTACATTCTACCTAAGCTAAGTCAGCTACCAGGCATTAAGAATGATGGCGTATTTCAAAGCGCTCATACAAGCAGAGGTTGGATCGGCTACAGCATAGGAGTTATGCTCATTTTGTTTTATGTACTATTATACTGGTACCCTGAATACATGACTAACTGGATGATTATGGTAGATCCTGTAAGCCAAGTATTAAACGGTGGCCCTGCTAGCCAATGGTTTTTCTATGGTCTACTATACACTATTGCCATTATTGTGATGGGTATAAGAATGTTTATTAAATACAGGCACAGCCAATACCACATAATAAGAACCAGTTCTGTGATGTTTTTTCAAACTTCTTTCGCCTTCTTAATACCTGAAATACTGATCTTACTGAACCAGCCCAGCATGGATCTGAAAAATATATGGCCTTTAAACTATACCTTTTTCTTTGATTATAATATACAGAACCTGATCAATAGCGGAGGACTGGGATTGTTCATGCTAGTTTGGGGCATTATACTAGTACTGGTGGCTGTACCGGTAATCACCTATTTTTATGGCAAACGGTGGTACTGCTCTTGGGTATGCGGCTGCGGTGGGCTGGCCGAAACACTAGGAGACCCTTACAGGCAGCTATCTGATAAATCTTTGAAATCATGGAAAATAGAACGCTGGATGGTACATGCAGTATTGGCCTTTGCCATAATGATGACGACAGGCACGCTATACACTTATTTCACCGGAAGCGGTAGTCTTTTGGGTTTAGACACTTATTATATAAGGTCTGTTTATGGATTTTTAATAGGTTCCGTTTTTGCGGGAGTAGTTGGTGTAGGCTTTTATCCTGTAATGGGAAGTAGAGTGTGGTGCCGTTTTGGATGCCCACTAGCGGCATATTTAGGCATTATTCAAAGGTTTAAATCCAAGTTTAGAATCACTACAAATGGAGGCCAATGTATCAGCTGCGGTAATTGCAGCACCTACTGCGAAATGGGAATAGATGTGCGTTGGTATGCTCAAAGAGAGCAGAATATTGTGCGTGCATCTTGTGTGGGCTGTGGTGTTTGTGCTTCGGTTTGCCCCAGGGGTGTCTTAAAACTAGAAAATGACGATCCTGACAATAGGTTTGAAAAACCTATCCGCATTAGTAATAGTAAAATTGAAGTTTTGAACTAACCTTTTCGGAAAATTTAGACAGAAACAACAGTCTTATTTTTCAATAAACCTCGGAAGGGTAAAGGAAAAAGTACTGCCCTTTTGTAATTCGCTATTTACATAAAATTCTCCATCATTATCCCTAATCAACTCCTGGCAAAGAATAAGCCCCAATCCGCTTCCTTTCTCATTTGAGGTTCCTACCTGACTATCTTTACTCCCCAAATCAAATAAGCGATCTATATATTTCTGAGACATGCCCACGCCATTATCTATCACTGATACTTTCACTTTATTCTGGTAGTTAAAAGCACGGATTTTGATCTCTCCATCTGGGTAAGAAAATTTGATTGCATTCCCTATGAGGTTTCTTACTACAGTATGAATAGAGTTACTATCAGCCAGCGCCAACACACCCTCTTCACTATAATCTGACAGGGTAATTCTTTTTGAAACGGCCATTAAAGTATAAAGCTCAATATTTTTACTAATAAGATCATTAATGTCCACCTTCTCAACCTCCAGCTTTTGTGTCTTTGTCTGCCTGATAGACCAAGCCAAAAGATTATCAAGCAATTCACTAAGGTTATTTAATGATTGGTTGATTTTACCCCCCATTTGCTGAATATCATCTTTTGAGAGCATATCTATATTATTCACCAATAAATTAGAAAAGCCTTTCAGGGAATTTAATGGACTTTTTATATCATGAGAAATGATTGAAAAAAGCTGATCCTTACCTTTATTCATTTGCATCAGGTGTTCCTTTTGCGTTTGTATTTTCGCATTTTTTACCGCCAAAATATTTTTCTTGTTTCTGTTAGACTGATAAGCCCAATACACCAATACAAGAATGATAAGTACCAATATAATTACAGAAATAAGGGCATAAGTAAGAATATCCTTCTGCCTGAGGTTAGCCTGCTGTATCTGTTTATCTTTTTGTAATAGCTTGATCTGATTTTCTCTGTCTTCGGCATTGTATCTTTGCTTCAATTCCTGCAGATGCTGGTTGTTATTCTCGCGTAATAGTGAGTCACGGGCATCCATATTGAATTTCAAATATGTATAGGCCTTTTCATAATCACCTTGCAACTCCGCTATCTTCACCAACACCTTGCTGGCATTTTCAAGAGCAATATTAGAGTGTGTTTTTAATGCAAGATCTAACGCCACCTTGGCAGTATCATATGCCTGACGAAGCTTGTCTGTCTGGATATACACATTTGCCATATCCAGCCTATTCTCTATCAAGAAAATATCATTATTAACCTCTATATAAAAATCACCTGCTATTCGGTAATAGTCCAGCGCCCTTTCATACTCCTTATTTTCCTCCATTATCTTACCCAGGTTACCATAAGCCGTACCTAAATCCTTTTTCTCGCCCCTTATTTTCTTTATCTCTAAGGATTTCAAAATATATTCTTCCGCTTTTTCCAGGTCATCAAAATACTGAAGATAAACCAGGCCTATATTATTCAATGCCTGCGCCTCACCTTTCAGATCATTAGCCTTGCGAAACAGATCAAGCGCTTCTGTAAAATACTGTAATGACTTCTCCCAATCTCCGGAATAACCATAGACAATACTGATGTCATTAATAGCATTACCTATTCTCACGCTATCTCTCAGCTCTTTATAAACATCAAGCGATTTAAAAATATACTCCAAGGCCACATCATACTGCCCCTTGTCTCTCTTTAAACGACCCAGGTTAATGAGGGCGTCACCAAGACTTTCTTTATAACCTAACTTTTGTGCCTCTTGCAAGCATTTTTCAGCATAATGTAACGCCGAATCAAGATCGGAATTTTGATAAGCCATAGACAGACTAATCAACCCTTTGATCCTGATAGTATCATTTGACTGTAAAATCACGGCTCTAAGGCTATCTATCCTATGCACTTGTCCCTTAGCAGTAAACACTCCGAAGAAACAACACATCATAATATTAGCTTTCACTAAGAATCTGGGCATCATCAATTTACACATTTCTAAACAATGGCGGTAAAAATCATACTTAATTGATTCTTGACAAAAATTATTTTAGCATTTCACGTTGAAACGTCAAAATATTTATTTTAATACACCATTTAAAAAAGTAAAAAGGCTATCGAGAGTTCGATAGCCTTTATTAACTTAAGATTTTCAATTATGATTTATTGCCTTTGTCTTTAGAGCCGCTAGAGCCACCTCCTGGTTTAGCAATAGCTTCTCTCATTTCGGTATCAGCTTTTATATTATCCATTTTATAATAATCCATAATACCGAGGTTCCCAGTTCTAAAGGCTTCAGCCATAGCTTTTGGCACATCTGCCTCAGCTTCAATCACCTTGGCCCTTGCCTCCTGAGCTTTAGCTTTCATTTCCTGCTCATGAGCTACCGCCATAGCTCTTCTTTCTTCAGCTTTAGCTTCAGCCACCTTCAAGTCAGCAGAAGCCTGATCTGTTTGTAACTTGGCACCAATGTTAGTACCAACATCCACATCAGCTATATCAATGGAAAGAATTTCAAAGGCCGTACCAGCATCAAGCCCTCGCTGCAATACCAATTTAGAGATCTTATCAGGATTTTCTAGCACTTCTTTATGAGTACCAGCAGAACCGATAGATGTAACTATACCTTCACCCACACGAGCAAGAATAGTATCTTCCCCAGCACCACCTACTAGCTGTTGAATGTTCGCTCTTACCGTAACACGAGCAATAGCTATCAGCTGAATACCGTCGGCGGCTACAGCGGCTACCTTAGGAGTAGTAATTACCTTAGGGTTTACTGATATCTGAACAGCTTCAAAAACATCTCTACCTGCCAGATCAATAGCCGTAGCTTGTTTAAAGCTAAGGTTTATATTGGCTTTATCAGCAGAAATAAGTGCTTTAATAACAGATGGAACATGCCCACCAGCCAGATAGTGAGTCTCCAACTCTTTAGTAGTTACTGTAAGGCCTGCTTTAGTAGCCGTAATAAGAGAGTTAACCACCACCCCGGGAGGCACCTTTCTAATTCTCATAAACATAAGCTCGAACAAGCCTACTTTAACATTTGAGAATCGGGCTGTAATCCATAGCCCTACAGGAATAAAATAAAGAAATACGAAAAAGATGACGATCCCCAGGAAAACAATAAGGACAATGCCAATACCTGATAATTCCATGATTAAATAATTGGTTCTACAAAAATATTATTAGTACTAATTTTTATGATTCTTATTTTGGTGCCGGTATCTAGGTAATTACCCAAAGATTTTACTTCAAAAAGACCATTTGTAAACTCGGCCTTGCCTATTGGCTTAAGGGTGGAGACCGTTACTCCTTCATCTCCAACTGTTAAAACACTGGTAAGGCCTTCATTTACCTTACTGGAAATAGTATCCTTTAGTGAAAATTTTTCCCAGGTACGACCTTTAAAACTAAAGTATAACGACACCCCTAACAAAATGGAGCCTCCTGCCGTGAGCCATATACCAATATCTACACCGAAATAGACAAAGCCTAAATAAACTCCGAATAAAGCGGCAATAAACCCCAGAAGACCTACAAAAGTAGTTCCTGGCACAAAGAGGACTTCAATAACGATCAAACCTATCCCTACTATAATCAGGGAAGTAACAGTAATCCATTCTAACATAAGAGAGCACTTAGTGCGATAAAAGTAGTAAAATTATGGAAGCTCTACTTCTTTCCATTCAGTTTTTTTCATGGCCAGGTAATGTGAATGAGCCTTATCAAAATATAGTTTATCATAGATAAGAGGAATCACATCTACACCATGTAAGTTAATAACACCATATTTCTTGAACTTTTTCACAATAACCCTTCCATTACCCAAGTCAACCAGCTCGTCATATTTAGGATTTACGATGAGCCTGCCCGCCTTATTAATAAGGCCTTTTTTACCATTCTTTATGATAACATATCGCCCATTGCTTTCATGATAAACAGAATCATAGTCAAAAGCAGACACTTTGGTTCCCTGAGCATTAATGAGTCCCATGCCGGAGTTTGTAGACGCAATACTTAAACCATCTTCAAATCCACTTACCCAATTATAAAGAGGCTGCACCACTATTCGCTCTCGTTTATCAATAAAACCCCAACGCCCAAGTAGCTTAATAGCCGCCAGCTCTTCGCTAAAATTGCCTACATCATCATATCGGTTAGCTATTCGTAATCTATTCTGATTATCTATAAAACCATATTGCCCATTTATCTTTACAGGATAAAAGCCTTCTGTAGGCTTTCTCACTTCCTGATACTTTTCGTTGGCAGAAGGTTTGTTTAAAATTCGTCCTTCAAAATCTACTTTCCATACTGATCCATCATTGAGGTATTCTAGTAGATAGTTTTCAAAAACCTCCACCTTGTTTTGAGTAAAATAAACAGTTCCGTCTTCAAAACTCTTCAAATTAGTAAGGTTTCTATCCAGCTCCAGATAGTAGTCATCATTTATAACCTTAATAAACTTAGGCTGCGGAAAAACAATCCAACGGCCTACTTTATCTATCACTCCATATTCTCCATGAAATTTCACCATCAGGTAGCCATCAATTACGGGAGTTACCTCGTCATACACACAGTGAATCACCTCATCACCTGCTCTATTGATGAAACCCCAATATTTACCTTTTTTCACAGGATAGATATAACTGGTTTCCGGCCCAATGTTGTCATATAACTGTGTAGACTTTTTAACTCCATGCACATCATACAATGACCATTTTTTCACCCCTCCTACTTTCTCTCTGCAATAAATCATATCATTACTCAAATAAACAGAGTCAAAACGGGCGGAAAGCACCTCTTTAGAGTCTTGAGTCATCACTCCCCACTTTTGTTTTTTACGAAAAGCCATTAAGCCATCTGGTGTGTAAACCAACTCATCAATATTTTTGGGAGTAAGTGCATTACCTACACTATCTATAAGCCAGGTTTTTTCATTACAATACACCTGCAGATAATCTTCGCTTACGGGCTCTACATCATCAAAGGCTAAAGTATCTATTTCTGTCTGATCTTGATCAAGAATGAACCATGTATTAAAATCCAACTTCTTGGGCACCTCTCCGCTGAGGTCAAAATCTTTACTTCCAACAGGGCTAACCATTACTCCATTGGTATTTACAAGTCCTCTTTCGTGGTTTTCAAAAACCACGGCATAACCCGCTTTAAAAGGACTTATGCTGTCTAAAGAAAAATCAACAATCTGCTTACCATTGTCATTATAGATAGCGGTTTTATTATTCTGATTTTTAACGGCATACCGTAAGTTCCCCAAAGGAATAATTTCCTTATAATTCATTGGTAATATTTCCTTTCCGCCCAGATCAACCACTCCATAACGGTATTCCCTTCCACTTTTATTAGAAACTATGGCTCTCAGGTCAGATATAGTGATAGAAGCATATTTAAATGGTAGCGCTACTTTTCCATCAGTAGAAATGGCCCCTAAAAACTCCCTTTGTGAAACCTTCCCTTTCTTAGCAGCTATAATCAATCTCCTGCCTGAAGGGTAAATTTGCATATACTCAGGCTTCGTAATTATTTCATTACTAAGGCTGATTAGGCCCCATCCTTCTGCTGTTTTATAGCCAACAGTGTTATTAACCACCTCTAAACCACCTTTACTCCAGCCAATAGATTCATACTTAGCTGGTATTACAACATTACCCTCTGTGTTTTTAAGACCTTGTTTGCCTTGATCCTCAAAAAGCTTATAAGGATCTCCGGCATTGGCAAAAACGCCAAAGGAAGATGATAAAATAATGAGATTAAAAAGTAAGAATAAGTGTTTCATCCTCAATGTCGTGGTCATGACAAAATAGCTATTTTTTGCGATATTTGTTCTAAATAATTTGGGATATACCCGTACATAATATTTTGCAACTGCAATATAAAAAATTAGAACCATGTATATAGAGCAATTGTATACTTCTTGTCTCGCTGAGGCTGCATATTACATTGAATCTGAGGGAGAAGCGGCCATTATAGATCCTCTCCGAGAAATTCAAACCTACCTGGATATGGCGAATCAGCGAGGTGCGAAAATCAAATATGTGTTTGAAACACATTTTCATGCTGATTTTGTTTCCGGACATATAGATTTAGCAAAAAAAACCGGAGCAACTATCATTTATGGCCCAAAAGCCCAGCCTGCTTATGATGTATACACTGCTAAGGATGGAGAGGTATTTACCATTGGTAAACTCACCATTGAAGTACTCCACACCCCTGGACATACTCCTGAATCGTCTTGTTTTTTATTGAAGGATGAAAGTCTTGAAAATCATGCAGTATTCACTGGAGACACGCTTTTCGTAGGTGATGTGGGCAGACCTGATTTGCTAGATGGTGTTATGACCAAAGAAGAGCTGGCCGCTATGATGTATGACTCTCTGAATAAAAAAATAAAGCCATTGGCCGACGACGTGATTGTATACCCTGCACATGGTCCAGGATCTGCCTGCGGCAAAAATATCGGCAAAGAAACCTTTTCTACCATTGGTGACCAGAAAAAGAACAACTACGCACTGCAAGAGATGACCAAAGAAGATTTTATCTCAAAATTAACCGATGGCATCTTACCTCCTCCTCAATATTTCTTTGAAGACGCAAGAATCAACAAAGAAGGTTATTTATCTATTGATGAGATTATAGAAAGAAACAACAAAGCTTTATCTGTAGATGATTTTTTGAATGAAACTGAAAATGGAGCCATTATACTAGACACCCGTAAGCCTGATGATTTCGAAAAAGGCTTTATAGCCGGAGCTATTAACATTGGCCTGAATGGCCAATATGCCGTATGGGTTGGCTCTTTGTTCCATATCAATCAACCACTGGTTTTAGTAACTGAAGAAGGGATGGAAGAGGAAGCCGTAATACGCCTGGCCCGTGTAGGATATGAAAATGTAAAAGGCTACCTGGCTGGAGGAATAAAAAACTGGCCTGAAAGCCTAGATAATATAGAAAGTATAATGCCTGAAAAAGTGAAGCTATCTTCTGAAATATTAGATGTAAGAAAGGTAGGCGAATTTAATAATGGGCACATAGAAGGAGCGCAATTATTAACTTTATCAGAGATGCCTACTAACCTGCAAGCATTAGATAAAGACAAAACTTATTTTGTACACTGCGCAGGGGGCTATAGAAGTATGATAGCCGCTTCTCTCATGAAGAAAAATGGCTTTAGACATCCTATTAACGTATATGGTGGTTTCAAGGCCATGGAGGAAGCCGGGCTTCCGGTGTTAGTACCTGAAAAAGCTTAAAAGACTAAACAGGAAGGGGGTAAGCGATCAATTTATAGAACTTATCCCTTTCTTCTTTATTTCTTTCGTTTGGTTCTCTAATGTATTTTTCCGTAGCTGCCACGGCACAAAGCTCATTCAATGAATAACGCTCCCCAATAATTTCATTAGGCAAGTAGTCATATTCATCAAGCATATACTTATACACTTTTGCTAGCTTCTTTTTTGTTTTCACAGCACCATATACTTCGAGTATATCAAGAATAGACCCTTCTCGGTCTAGAACTTTGTGTAAAGATTCAGCAAGAAAATGACTTTTGGTAGATAGCATGCGTCGTTTAGATAGTTAAACAAGCCACCCAATTTCGGATTATTTCATGTAATATTCAACTAAAATTTCACTTTTTTAACATCCCCTAACCATCCAGAAAACTCAATAAAACAATATTAAAACCTTTTTTATTATGGTTCGTAAAAACCATTATGAGATTCTTAATTTCCATATTACTCTGGTTCATACTACTGGCTCTTTGCTGGCCTTTAGCCATATTGGCTTTCTTTGTATGGCTTATTTTACTACCCTTTCAGCTTTTGGGCTTTGCCATTGGTGGAGTATTTAAGATAGTAGAAGCCATTTTGATGTTTCCATTCAGAGTAGCTGGTCGTATGACTCGCTAACCATCTGAAATCATCTGACAATTGACCTCAATGGATAATTGAAACGAATACATCAACAAATAGCTATTAGACTTTCTGGCAATAGCACAGACAGTTCATTCATTATTTTTTTAAAGAAACTGTTGCTGTTTGGTTGGTTACAAGCCATTTCATGCATATTTCCTGTAATAATATTTGTTTCACTGGCCTTTTCTTCGGTAGCTACTGGGTATATCCCAAGATATGAACTGCTCCTAATTATTTGTATATTGGCTCAGGTTATTATGTATAAAACAGGCCTGGAAACTAAAGATGAGGTATATGTCATCTCTATGTTTCATATACTTGGATTAGTCATGGAACTTCACAAGGTTCATCATGGCTCATGGTCATACCCAGATTCAGCGTACTCTAAGTTTTTAGGTGTACCGTTATATTCTGGATTTATGTATGCTAGTGTTGGTAGCTACATCTGTCAGGCCTGGAGAAATCTCCAACTCACCGCTCTACATTGGCCTAAAAAAATATTAGCTATTGTTATAGGTGCTGCCATCTATCTTAATTTCATCACCAATGCCTACTTACCAGACCTTAGATTATACATTATAGCGGCACTCATCATTATATTTTGGAGAACCAAATTTAGCTTTACTCTTGACGGTAAAACTCATAAAATATCAGCTATTCTATCCTTCATTCTCATCGGTTTTTTCATCTGGCTGGCAGAAAATATTGCCACCTTCTTTGGCGCATGGAGGTATGCTTACCAGCATAATGGCTGGCAAATAGTAGAGTGGCATAAAATCACCTCTTGGAGTTTATTGGTAATTGTAAGTATTATAATAGTAGGACAACTGAAAATTTTCAAAAAAGAAGTTTTATAACTTATAAAAAAATCAGCTCTTCTTCGCAACCGTTTGCGCTCTCCGAAATTCAACAATCTGATGTAAAAAGGCTTTTATCAGGTTTTTTGAACGCAAATTTGAAAAGAGCTGTCTCAAAAAAGAGTTATATATTCAATACCTTAGTGCAAATAACCAAATGCACAGTTCAATGTTAAAATATATACCTCATGCTTTACTACTGGTATTTTTGACTATAAATTTATCATGTCAAATGGCTGTAGAATCAGAAGCTCCACTTATTGTTCAATCTCCCTCAGGAGATAATTCTGTATCCTTTTTCTTAAATAAAGAAGGGGAGGCAGGCTACAAAGTAATGTACAAAAACCAGTCGGTGATAGACTCGTCTTGGGTAAGCTTTGACTTCACCAATATGCCCTCTATCAAAGGAAGCCTTAAAGTATTAAACACTACTACCGATACGAAAAACGAAACCTGGTCAATGCCCTGGGGAGAACAGAAGGAAGTAGTCAATCAGTATAATTCACTCACTGTAGAATTGCAGGAAACATCAGAATTGCAAAGGAAATTTTCTATGATTTTTAAAGTGTATGATGACGGTGTTGGTTTCCGATACGCCTTTCCTAAGCAGGAAAACATGAATGAAGTGCTTATTGCCAATGAGAACACTGATTTCCAACTCACAGGTGATCACACCGTATGGTGGCAACCTGGCGATTGGGACATCTACGAGCACTTATACAATAAATCTAAGTTTTCAGAAATTGATGCCACCACCAAAAGGGATCATCCTAACCTGGCTCAGACCTACATTCCTGTGAATGCAGTGAACACTCCTGTGACCATGAAAACAGCTGAAGGCTTATACCTAAGCTTTCATGAGGCCAGTCTGATCAACTACTCTGACATGACCTTACAAGTAGATCCTGCTACTTTTAAAATGAAAAGCAACCTCGTAGGTTCTGAAAACACAGAATATAAAGTAAAACAACAAACTCCTTTTAGTACTCCATGGCGTACTATACAAATAGCCGACAAAGCGGGTGACCTTATTGAATCTAAGCTTATCGTTAACCTGAACGAGCCTAATAAGCTGGGAGATGTATCATGGTTTAAGCCTACGAAGTATGTGGGCATATGGTGGGAGATGCACCTGAACAAATCTACATGGGATATGAGTGCACAGCAAGATATGGGATCTTTTACCGATAAGGCCAAGCCTCATGGTAAGCATGGCGCCACCACCGAAAACGCAAAATACTACATAGACTTTGCCGCTAAAAATAATATCCATGGCATTCTGGTAGAGGGGTGGAACACCGGATGGGAGCACTGGATTGGCTTTGAAGACAGAGAAGGTGTTTTTGATTTTGTTACCTCTTATCCTGATTATGATTTAGAAGAAGTAGTGCGCTACGGAAAAGAGAAAGGTGTAGAACTGATCATGCACCATGAAACCTCTGCAGCGCCACGTACTTATGAGCAGCAGATGGAAGCCGCCTATAAACTAATGAAAAACCTAGACATACATGCAGTAAAAACAGGTTATGTAGGCAAGATTATACCTAAGGGAGAATATCACCATGGCCAGTGGATGGTAAACCATTATCAAAAAGCACTTGAGACGGCAGCGAAGTACCATATAGCAATCAACGCTCATGAACCGATTAAAGCAACAGGGTTAAGAAGAACCTATCCTAACTTTATCTCCAGAGAAGGGCTTAGAGGTCAGGAATTTAATGCCTGGGCTAATGACGGAGGAAATCCCCCTAACCACCTGCCAACCATTGCTTTCACCAGAATGCTGGGCGGCCCTATTGATTATACCCCTGGTATTTTCAACATCAAGCTAGACCCGTGGAAAAAAGACAATCAGGTAAACACTACGCTAGCTCAGCAACTGGCCTTGTACGTAGTAATTTATAGCCCGGTACAAATGGCTGCTGACCTTCCCGAATATTATGAAGCTCATGATGATGCCATGCAATTTATCAGAGATGTAGGAGTAGATTGGGATGAAACGAAAGTACTCAATGGAGAAGTAGGAGAATATGTTACTATCGCCCGAAAAGAGAAAGGCACTGATAAATGGTTTATAGGATCCATAACCAATGAAGAAGCCAGAGCGCTAACCATTAATCTTGATTTTCTGGATGCAGGCAAAACCTACAAAGCTACTATTTATGCTGATGGTGAAAATGCCCATTGGGATGATAACCCCACTGAATATGTAATAAGCAGTGAAGATGTAAACAATTCTTCTCAGCTCCAAGTTAAGCTAGCTCCGGGTGGCGGAGCAGCCATAAGTATTTTACCGTTATAAAGAGTTAAAAGTAGCTCAAACATAAAAGGCCTGAATTTATTTGGCATCAAACTGATCCATTTTAAATTCAGGCCTTTTCCTTTAAGAGATTGCAGAAACCTATTCTTTCTTACACTCCTTCATAATTTTATTTACTTCTTTAACATTTAGTATGCCTTCAGACCTACCCCAAGAGTTATATATAAATGTCGTAATTTCAGCAATTTCCAGATCTGTAAGCCTAAAGTTACCGGGCATTACCTGATCAAACACCTTTCCATTGACAGTAATTTCGCCATAAATCCCATTCTTTATAATACAAGGGACTTCTTTCATTCTGCCATCCAGATAATCAGAATTTTTTATGGGTGGATATAAAGAGGCCAGCCCTTCTCCATTTTCCTGATGGCAGTTACTGCAATGAGTATCATATAACTCTTTGCCTGCATAAATGTATTGATCAAGCTTTGCATCTCCTTTGGAAACCATCGGCTCTTTCTCTGCCTCCTTGATGATAGAGCCAGACTCTGAGGAACTGTTAGATGATTTTCCACATGAAAGCAAGAAGGTACAGGCCGTTACAAGTACAAGTAAATTTCTCATATTAACTTTCTTTTCTAAGCACTTCTATGTCCTTCATCAAAACATCAACATCCTCTGGCTTAGTGCCGTCATATACCCCTCTTATGTGTCTATCTTTATCTACCAAAATAAAGGCTCCGCTATGGATATAACCTCCTGGCTCAGAAGGATCCTCTGAAGCACTTACCATATAACTGGTTTGCCCAAGCTGGTAAATAGCATCTTTATCTCCTGTAAGGAAGTGCCATTTATCGGTATTCTCCACTCCTAATTTCAAAGCAAACTCTTTTAACACATTTACACTATCATGCTTAGGATCAATGGTATAAGAAACTAAGGCAACATCAGAAACATCTTGAATAGTATTATAAATACGCAGCATCTGAGCATCCATTTTAGGGCAAATGGTAGGACATGAAGTAAAGAAAAAGTCCGCAACATAGATTTTATCTTTAAAAGTATCATTACTCACCCAGTTACTATCCTGATCTACAAATCTAAAATCAGCAACAGTATGATATACGGTATCTGTTTCACTATACTCATGCCTTCCTAAATAAGGTAATTTCTTATCTCCAGACTCCTTAGAGCCTCCACATGAGGCGGCCAGTGCTGCGATTATTACGGCAACTATTATTTCTAACTTAGCTTTTTTCATTTTTCTCTCTTACTTTTTTATATAATCTGATGGCCAACATTAAAACTACCGTAAAGCCGATAAGTCCTGCCAACCCCCAAATCATGCTTAATGCACTTTTTAATATTATAATAAAAACGATACCGACCAATAAAATGGTGGCTACTTCATTCCATACTCTTAATTGCTGAGAAGAATATTTATACTCATCCTTTTGCAAGGATTTAAATATTCTATGACAAAGAAAATGATAAACGTAAAGCAAAAGAACCAAACCAAGCTTGATGTGCATAAAGCCTAGCGACAGATAAGAAGGCACATAGCTCAGCACCCATGTCCCGAATATTAAAGTAAGTATAGCGGATGGCCAAGTTATACCAAACCACAGCCGGCTACTGTTTCTTTTGTATTCCTTAATAAGGATAGATCTATCTGGCTCAGGTTTTTCATTGGCCTCTACCTGATAAATAAACAGCCGGACTATGTAAAATAGTCCCGCAAACCAGGTAACAATAAATATAACGTGTAGTGCTTTTACGTATAACATCTGATGTCAAAGTTAAGCACCAAATGCCATTTTAAAGCGGATCATAGGGAGAATCTTTATAAGATAAGACCTCAATATCATCACCTACTTTAATTTCTCCAAAATCTATCGGTATTGCATGCTGACCAAAAACCACTTTCCCGTCCACCTTTTGTTTAGCTAAAGTGGCTAAAGGTTCTTTTCCTCGCTCTCCTGTAATAGGATCTATAGTAGTAAGCACACACCTGACACAAGGCTTCAGTCCCTTAAAATTATTATAGCCAATTTTAAAGTCTTTCCAGCGCAACTCATCATAAGCTTCTCCACCTGAAAAAATAAGATTTCCTCTAAATCGATCTACACTCAGGTGAGCCCCTGCTTTCTCATTAATATCATGCAGTGACTCCGACCCTATCATGAGTATGGGATATCCATCTGCAAAACTTACCGTTTCATCACCTGTAGACCATTGCCCACTTATTCGCCTCTGTGATGAATCTGGCATGTAAACCAGCTTACAGGCCAGGCCAGCCTTTTCCCCTATCCAGCTACCCCACTCCTCTTCACACTCTATCGCGTCCACAGTATCATCCCAAATAGACACCTCCACCGGCTTACCATTTTCATATTGAAAAGGAATCGTTAAGCAGTCGCCAGATTCTCGGTCCTTAATTTTAAAGCCATTCATCTCCATGGTCACAACAAAAGATAATAGCTCACTATGCTTTCGAGCCGTAATAAACCGATTATTTTCATCTACCAACATATAACGCCTGTCATACTGAAGGCCACGTGATTCTACTTTAGCCTCATTAAGACGAACACCCGGCAAGGATTTAATAGGATAAATAATTATTTCATTCAAGAACATAACCGATTTTTTAAAGCTTTATTAATGAAATTAACTATATCAACCTCTGCTAAGTTTATGCCACTATTCCAATTTATCATAAACCTGTAAGTCTTTCCAGGTCTGTCCCTTTAAGATCTTCCAGAATATCAATATCATTCAGCAGTTTAGTTTGACTGCAAGAAAGCTCATTTTTATCAATCAGCTTCATTGTCTCACTAAACACATTAGGCGTACTCCAATGGCTCAGGTCAAATACATCATGTGGCTGTTTCATTCCGATAAGGTAATAACCACCATCCTTAGCTGGGCCTATCACTACATCAGAGCTTTCCAGCTTTTTAAAAGCACTATTAACTAGGTCTACACTCAAATCATAAAGGTCTGTACCTATAAGACAAACAGAATCATACCCCGATTGAAAAGCCCTGCGGAAAGCATTGGCCATTCGTTCTCCCAAGCCATTGCCTTGTTGTAAAAATTTTTGATAATCATCAGCATCCCACTGGTCTTCTTCATCTATAAAATCAGAATAGTAGACCGCTCTATCTACCTCCTCTAACTTATCAGTAACTCCCTGAGTATGAATAAGAAGGTTCAGATACACATTTAAAGCTCGCTTATCTCCTATTGATTTGGCCAACCTCGTTTTAACCTTTCCTATTTCAGGATTCTTTACAAAAATTATCAATAACTTTTTCATTCGTGCTTCGGTAAAATGTGAAAAGAAAATTGCACCCTTTTCTTTAAATAAATTTCATAAAACAAATAAAAAATAACAACTCCGTACTCAAATCCTGTTAACCAAAGGTTTTCATTAAAGCTTACTTGAGAATAGCCTAAGTAGCTCAAAAATATCAGGAAGCTCCATATCACCACAAACCTATATTGAGTAAATACTGACAAAACTAGTAATGGGGTAATATACCAAGGGTGTATAGTAGTAGAGAAGAGCAAGTATATGAAAAGACACCAAAGCATAACCCCAGGTGTAGCGGAATTGTATTTATGCTTATAAGTATAAAATAAGATCGAAACCAGAGTAAGTAATGGCAGTATTTTACCTGCCATGCCTATAATATTATACCCAACGGCTCTAAATCCAAAATATCGAACCAAATAATAGATACTGGCATTAAATTCAAACTTTTGAAAGTACAAGGCCAGACTAGTGGTCATACCATGAATGAGATCTGGCCGAGCCATGGGCAGAAATAGCAAAACCGTAAAAAGGAAGATCATACCATAGTAAGATAGGCATCTTTTAAAAGGGAGATAGCGTAAAAATATCGGCAAAAAGATTAAAGGAATAAGCTTAGTGGCTATAGCCAAAGCCATGCATAAGGCCGAAGGCCACAATTGATTTTTACTAAAGGAGTAAACACTCAATAATAAGAAAAAAATCATGATGGCTTCGAAGTGTAAATTACCCGTAAGCTCAATAATCACAAGCGGATTCAAAGCATATAGTAAGGCATTGCGCTTATCCAAACCATAATTTCTAAGTAAGGCTATAAGCAAGAAAATACTTCCACATTCTGCTGATATTATAAATAAGCGCATTACTACTGCGCTACCCATTACTGAGTTGGGGAACAATTTAACCGCTATCCAAAATATATCTTGTGCCAACGGAGGATAAACCGTATAGTAGTCAGGTGAATTTAGTAAAGCAAATAACTGACTAGTAATGCCTGGAACATCTTCACTACCTGGCTGCATATAATAACTAGGCAACTGGGCAAAAGGTTCTATTCCTTGAATCAGCAACCTGCCATCCCAAACGAAGCGATAAATATCATCTGAAAGCGCAGGTAAGTCTATCATAAACAAAAGTCGACAAACTATTGCAAAAGCAACTAGCCAACCTATCTTTGACGTTTCCCTAAAGGCAATAAGCACCACGTAGCTCAAAAAAAGGACTGTATAAACTCCTAATAATTCAAGGTTATCATGCCGCTCTACGTAGAGTATTAAAAAACTATAAGCTAATAACGAAACGAGTACAGCTAAAGCCACTATCAGATACCGCTTTCCCTTACCCACGTTTTATTGGTTTTATTGAAAACAAAAACACCATGGCAAATCCCATACTTAGCATAAAATGAAAAAATAATAATTTAAAATCATTAAGATAGATTCCTAATACTATCCCAAACCCAAAGTACAAACTCATGCATGCCTCCAAGAGTGTAATTATACTCCATTTTGATTTCACATAGACATTTCCTTCCCAAGAGTCTTTACTCGAAATTACATTAAATTTAGGTGTTCTCACAAAAGGTGTTTTCTTACCCAACAAGCCTTCTAATACAGCTAATCCATTATGAAGAGAAAGCCCCATAGACACCACCAAAAAAGGGAGAAACAAGATGAAAAAGTACTTCGATAGCCCTCTTCTTGAGTTAACAGTAGCGACCAGATAATAAAAAGCTATAGAAAAAAAACCGATCAGAAGCACCCATCCATAAGTGAATACCTTGTGATAATATTCATTCTGGGCTGATAGATAAAGCATAGGAACGCTCAGCACCGCAGATACGAACACGCACATAAATACAGAGCTATTAAATAAATGAAAAAAGGCATGAATCTTATTAATCCAGCTCATTTTAGCCGAGAGCACTTTTCTAAAATGCTTCCTAGCAGTTTCAGCGGCTCCTTTATTCCATCGGTATTGCTGAGACTTAATTGCTGACATTATCACAGGTAGTTCCGCAGGAGAATCAAACCGCTCCAGGTATTTAAACTTCCAGCCTTTGAGCTGTGCCCTATAGCTCAAATCGAGATCTTCAGTTAGCGTATCATCACTCCAACCTCCTGCATCTTCTATACATCGCTTCCTCCAAATACCACCTGTACCATTAAAGTTAATAAAGCTACCTGCATGCTGCCTCCCCACCTGCTCCACGGAAAAATGAGCATCAAGAGCAAATGCTTGCAGTTTAGTTAAAAATGAATAATCTCTATTGATATGCCCCCAGCGGGTCTGAACCATACCTGTATTTTCAGAAAACTCACTCAGTGTAACCTTTAAAAAGTAAGCATTAGGCAAAAAGTCCGCATCAAAAATGGCAATAAAATCTCCTTTAGCCAAGGCTAAGCCGTAAGCCAATGCACCAGCCTTAAATCCCACTCTATCTGCCCGGGTTACATGGTTAATATCTATACCCTTTAACTTCCACTCCTTAACCTTATCGGCTATTATAGCTACCGTTTCATCGGTAGAGTCATCTAACACCTGTATTTCAAGCAACTCTCTTGGGTAATCAAAAGAGCAAGCGGCATCAATTAGGCGCTCTATTACATATTTTTCGTTATAAACCGGTAACTGAACCGTTACCCTGGGGTATTCTTTTAGTGGATTTAATGGCTTCTTTTTTATAGAAGCATTTAGGTAATGCCAGGTAAGATGAAGCTGCCCGAGGCTAAAAAAGCAGATAAAGACCAATGACAGAACATACAGCGACAGTATTGTAACTTCAAAAATCATAAATACTTAAAAATAGTCCATATGATTTTATAACCTGCCATAACAGTACCCTTTATAGTTCCTGATATTTTTGAGTACCCTATTCGTTGCCGATAATTGACTGGCACCTCTACACATTTCATCCTTTTCTTAGCAGCCTTAAGTTGCATCTCCACAGTCCACCCATAAGTCTTATCCTGCATATCAAGCAATAGCAGTTGTTCATATTTTACAGCTCTAAATGGCCCCAGATCAGTAAACCTCACTCCATAAAGTAACCTTAATAGGTATGTAGCTAACCAGTTTCCAAATATTTGCTGTGGAGTCATAGATCCTTTCTCTTTAGCTCCTTGAGCGCGTGAGCCTATAACCAAATCAGCCTCTCCTTTTCTTATAGGACTTATTAAGTTTATCATCTCCTCCGGATAATCAGAGTGATCTGCATCTAAAAAAACAACAATATCAGTCTTGGCAGTTTGTTGCAAGTAAGCAATACCTTTGAGACAGGCCCTACCATATCCCTTTTCAGGCTCTTTTAATACAGTAGCTCCAGATCGTAGCGCCACTTTCTCAGTATCATCAGTAGAAGCATTATTCACCACTATTACTTCTTCCACTAATTCTTTAGGGATTTCATTAATCACTTCTCCTACTCCGTTTTCTTCGTTAAAAGCCGGAATTATGACGCGTATAATGGGTGGTTTATTCATAAAGCAAAAGCGCTTATACGATAATACTAAAACAAAAAAGTGCCCTAACTTATAGACTTACTATAAGCTAAGACACTCAATATGATCATTAGGATTAAATTAATAAGCTCTAGCAAATAATACCTTTCTCTTAGAAGGTTTTCCTGAGTAAATACATACTCCATCTTCCTCCTCAGCATCCATAGGTATACACCTGATAGTTGCCTTGGTCTCTTCTTTTATCTTCTCTTCGGTTTCAGCAGTACCATCCCAGTGTGCAGATACAAAACCACCTTTTCCATCAAGTACTTCCTTAAACTCTTCATAAGAAGACACGTCTGTAGTCAACTCGGCTCTAAAGTCCATAGCTTTAGCATAGATATTTCTCTGAATATCTTCCATTAAATCTGTGATATACTGAACTGCCTCATCTTTAGACACTACTTTCTTCTCCTTAGTATCTCTTCTGGCTATTTCTACAGTACCGTTTTCAATATCTCTAGGTCCTATAGCTATTCTTACAGGTACCCCCTTCATCTCATACTCTGCAAATTTCCAACCTGGTGAGTTAGTATCTCTATCATCAAACTTCACACTTACACCAAGTTTTAACAGCTCATGTTTAAAACCATCAGCAACTTCTCTGATACTTTCTAGCTGCTCTTCTGTTTTAAAAATAGGCACTATCACCACTTGTATCGGCGCTAATTTAGGAGGCAATACTAATCCTTCATCATCAGAATGTGCCATTATCAAAGCCCCCATTAACCTGGTGCTCACACCCCATGAAGTACCCCATACATGCTCCAGCTTACCTTCCTTGTCTGCAAATTTCACATCAAAGGCCTTGGCGAAATTCTGTCCTAAAAAGTGAGAAGTACCTGCCTGAAGAGCTTTACCATCCTGCATTAGAGCCTCAATACAGTAAGTATCAATAGCTCCCGGAAATTTCTCACTTTCAGTTTTCACACCTTTAACCACTGGCATAGCCATAAACTCTTCCGCAAAAGTGGCGTATATATTTAGCATTTGAACAGTCTCGGCCTCAGCTTCTCTTCTGGTAGCATGAGCAGTATGACCTTCTTGCCATAAAAACTCCGCTGTTCTTAGAAAAAGCCTGGTTCTCATCTCCCACCTTACCACATTAGCCCATTGGTTAACCAAAATAGGCAAATCTCGGTATGACTGAATCCAGTTTTTATAAGTACTCCAAATTACTGTCTCTGAAGTGGGTCTTACTATCAACTCCTCCTCCAATTTCGCATCCGGGTCTACTATTACTCCACTACCATCTTCTGCATTTTTCAATCGATAATGCGTCACAACGGCACACTCTTTAGCAAAGCCCTCTACGTGATCTGCCTCTTTACTTAAATAACTTTTGGGCACAAACAATGGAAAATAAGCATTACTATGACCTGTGTCTTTAAACATTTTGTCAAGCGCTGCCTGCATTTTCTCCCATATGCTATATCCATATGGTTTTATGATCATACAACCCTTAACCGCCGAATGCTCTGCCAGGTCAGCCTTTTTTACTAATTCGTTGTACCATTTAGAATAGTCCTCACTTCTTTTTGGAAGTCCCTTCGCCATAATAATTTTTGGTATAAAATTTGATGTAATTTAGATTAAAAATCCAATTGCGCAACAAATATACAGATATTCTGCGCTTAACATATATCTGTTTTTTGGAATTGTCGTATAAAGGATTATGTTTATATACAAAACGAGGACAGCCATGAATACATACCTTAAAAAAATTTCTGTAGTAATGGGCTTATCGCTGCTATCTATACCAGCGCTATTCGCTCAGAATAAAGAATATGATGACTTGTACTTTAACTCTGACGACAGGGTGAAGGTGAAAAAAGTGAAAGCTGAGGATAAAGTAGTTCAAGATATCAAAGAGGTAGAGGACTTTTCTTCAGATCCTACGTCAAGTTATTCTGCTAAAAACGTTAATCCAGAGTACATCGCTCGCTACCAATCCAAATCTCAGGAAGATTATAATAGCAATAGCGACTATGCTGAAGATGAATATTATGATGAGGATTATAACAACAACAATAACAGTAATCCAAACTACTCTAATACTTCGTATAGCAATAACAATTACAACAACCAGATTCCGGTAAGAGATAGATTTGGCAACGTAAATTTTTACAATAGCTATTCTGACGTTTATTACAATGATCCTTTCTACTATCAAGGAACAGCATTTGATCCTTTTTACAGGCCGTATTATGGCTATGGCAGATATGGATCTATGTATAGACCATACAGGTCTGGCTGGAATGTTTCTTTAGGATTCGGCAACACCTGGGGCTGGGGTGGAGGCTGGCATTCAGGAGTTTCAGTAGGCTATGGCTGGGGTTCTTATGGAGGCTATTATGATCCTTTTTACGGATACCCTTCTTACTATGACAGATATTATGGAGGCTACTATGGTGGATATTACGGATACCCTTACAGAAATGTAGTTATAATTAATAACAACAATGAATCTAGAAGCCACAGAACTTATAGAAGAGGCACCGGCCCATCAAGAAGCAGAGTAGCCACCACTAACAGCAGAAGTAGAACTTCTTCAGGCAATGGCAGGTCAACTTCAGTGTCAAATGGAAGAACCGCTTCTAGAAGTAGAGATTATAGTAATACTCAAAATAGATATTACAGAAGATCAAGACAGTCTGTAAGCTCATCTAGCAACGACCGTTCTTCTAATGGCTCAAGGACATCATATACAGCTAGATCGAGATCTTCATCTAACTATAATACCTCTAGCAGCCCTTCAAGAAGTAGAGGAAACTATTCGAATTCTTCTAGCAGATCATCAAATGGTAGCTACAGTGCTCCTAGCAGATCTAGAAGTTCATCTTCTAACGGAAGCTACAATAGCCCTAGTAGATCGAATAGTAATCGTAGTTATAGTGCACCTAGCAGATCTAGAGGTTCATCTTCTAGCCCTAGTTATAACAGATCTTCGGGAAGCAGAAGCAATAACAGTTATAGTGCACCTTCAAGATCAAGAAGCTCTGGAAGTTCTAGAAGCTATTCTCCTAGCAGCAGAAGTAGCAGCTCAGGAGCAAGCAGAAGCAGATCAAGTTCTGGCGGCAGTCGTTCAAGAGGTAACTAAGAATAACAGACGGAAATTTAGTTTTAAATTATGAAAATCACGAAAAAGCTTATTCTTATAAGCATGGCACAGCTTTGCCTTGTTTTTATAGCAAAAGCACAGGATATAACTACACCTTTGAGCATAGGGTATTATGATGCCGGTAATCATGCAGGTACTGCATTAATGATGAGCAGAACATATGCCGGAGGTAGTGCAAGAATGCAAGGACTAGGAGGAGCACAAACTTCTCTTGGAGGAGATATTAGTTCAGCTTCATCTAACCCGGCAGGGCTTGGTTTTTTTAATCGTTCTGAATACTCATTTAGCCCTACGATAAATGTAATGAATACCACATCATCCTACTTAGGAACATCTACAGAAGATTCTAGGCTAAATCTTAATTTTGCTAATATGGGGGTAGTATTTAATAGATCTAAAGGAGATCTTGTACAGAGTAAATGGAGAGGCGGCTCATTTGGGATAAGTTTGAATAGGATTGCTGATTTTCAGCAGCAATTCACTTATGAAGGTTATTCCTTTAATGAGACCGACGCTGATGGGAGCCTAGCACTAGATCCTAATTCTCCTCGTGATTTTATAGAGTATTCGGTACTCAATTCTTATCCAGACTCTGAATCAGGTATAGGTTTTAATAATGATCTTGCTGAGTTAGCTTATAAAACATATTTAATTGACAAATTTGAAACTCCTGATGGAGATATAATTGACAGAGATATTTATGCTACAGACGGAAATGGTAATTTACGGGTAGATGACAATGGAAATTACATCCCTGCCTATCCCGAAAAAGGCTTTAAAACCAGACAACAGGAAAGCATCAAATCTAGAGGTGGTATTTACCAAATATCTCTAGCTTATGGTGGCAATTATAATGATAGACTTTATTTCGGAGGAGGCTTAGGTATCCTTTCTGTAAACAGAGAGGTTGAACGTGAGTACATTGAGCAACCTACCCAAACTACCTTAAGACAGTTAACATTAACTGATAAATTCACACAAAATGGTATTGGTATAAATGCCATCATAGGAGTTATTGGCAGACCTGTTAACTCTTTGTTATTAGGAGCTACCTATACAACACCAAGCCTCTACAGCTTAGATCAAACCCAAGAGACAACACTATCAGCATCATACACAGGCGCCACTTCTATACGACCTGAATACTCATATCACACTTTTGTATATGATGCCAATTATAACCTCCGAACTCCTTCGAAATTATCGGGAGGCCTTACTTACTTTTTAGGCAAAAGAGGTTTTATTACTGGTGATATTGAAAGAGTTAACTATGCTGGAGCAAACTTATCAGGAGGAAGCGATGGCATTAGTTTCCAAGACAGCAACAGCGAAGTAGATAGACTTGAGGCCACCTACAATTATCGCGCTGGTATAGAATTAAGGTTTAATACTTTCAGAGTTAGGGGTGGGTATTCTTACTTTGGAGATCCCGTTGCAGATAATCACATAGATGAAAGCATTAGTAAAGCTTCGATTGGAGCAGGGATAAGAACTAAAGATTACTTTGTAGATCTTGCTTTAAGCAGAATCTTAAATAATGAATTTCAAATATCGCCTTATCCCGGAGCATCTCAAGCGGCAGTGGATAACAACAGAACTGCAGCTACTATCTCAGTAGGATTCTTCTTTTAAAAAACATTCATGACTAGTCCTTAAAAAAGGCTGATTAGATATCTAATCAGCCTTTTTTATTTTTTCTATCAAGCGCTGCAAGCCTTCTTCAGAACTCCATCTCAAACCGGCTTGGTTATAAAAGGGTTTTCTTTTCTGGAACAGCTCTTCTAAAAGCTCATTAACATTTTGTTTTTCTGAATAGAGCTTGGGCCTTTTACTTACTTCCCCCCTTCCCATTCTGACAACTAACTCTTCTACTGTTTCATCTATAAAAACACTTATGCCATTTTTATTAATTACTTCCATACTATCAAAGAAACAAGGGGCACCGCCTCCTGTAGCTACAATACAATGCTCCGAGCCGCCTAAAATAGCCTGAAGTACTTTATTCTCAACCTCCCTGAAGTAATCTTCGCCATCTGCAGAAAAGATTTCAGCTATACTCCTACCTTCTCTTTTTACAATTTCCTCGTCCATATCAATAAAGGCGAGATTCATCTCCTGAGCAAGCTGCCTACCTACAGTGGTTTTTCCACTACCGGGCATACCTATGAGTACTATTTTTCTATTGAACAAGGCCATTCACCTCATTGGCTTCAGGCACATCGTTATAGTGCCACTTTCCTAAAACCACACCATCATGAAGCATCATCACACCTGGATTAGCTCTTATCATTGCTTTAAGCACAGTAGCATCAGTTAAGTAGAATGGGGCCGCCAACTGATATTCATGCCTGAAAGTCTCAAAATTTTCAGGGTTGGCAGAAGTCAAAACAATTGGCTCTACACCTGCTTTCAGGTTATTAACCAAAGCAACTATCTCTTCCATATGATCTTTATTGGCCTTTTTTGTATCATAAAAAATCAACACCAATTTATACCCCTTAAAGCTCTCTTCTGTATAGTCTTCGCCATCAACACTTACAGCCTGATAATCTGTAATTTTTGGTGTAGACTCTTTTTCATTAATCACTTCAGAAGAAACATACTCATACCCATCATCTGGCATTAGGTATTTTTGAGACTTCACTTCTTCTCCTTCCTTATCCTTAAAAGTATATTCTATTATAGGAGATTCTGCGGCGATCATATTCTTTGGTAAACTATCTCCTATTTTATAAGGCCTGAAATCAATATAAGGCAAATGCTGAATAGCATAAATACCAATTATAAAACTAAGCACGGTAACTCCTCCTACTATGATATTTCCAGCCTTAGCAGGTAACGCCTGACGATACGTTTTCCTATACCAGAAAAGATGCAGTACAAAAACCATAAGTATAACATCTTTCCAAAAAGACTGCCATGGATCTAAAGGAATAGCATCACCAAAGCACCCACAATCCGTTACTTTATTAAAATAAGCTGAATAGAAGGTAAGAAAAGTGAAGAACACCATAAGTCCGAGCAGCACCCAGGTGGTAATTTTCATTTTATAATTCAACAACACTGCTACACCCAGCACCACCTCAAGCACTATCATAATCAAACCAATGACTAATGCTGCAGGAATAAATATTTCAAATATAGATCCGAAATCAGTTGAAAAAACATCGAAGTATTCTTCTAACTTAATCTTAGTACCAACAGGGTCATTGAGCTTTATTAAGCCAGAAAATATAAATAATGCTCCAACGAAAACCCTCGAAAAAATGTCAATTGCTTTTCTAATCATTTTTAATGTAGTTCAGCTTTATCAATGAAAAAACAGAATAATTAATCATATCCTGATAATTGGCCTTTACTCCTTCTGAAACCAAAGTTTTACCTTGATTATCTTCAATTTGTTTTACCCTGAGTAGCTTCATTAGAATAATATCAGTAATTGAACTTACTCTCATCTCTCTCCAAGCTTCACCATAATCATGATTTTTATTCTTTAGCAAATCTAAAGTCTCCTCACCCACTCGATCATACACCGGCTCCAACTGCTCGTAAGGAATTTCCAGAGCATCATTATCCTTCAACTCCATCTGTATAACGGCCATTATGCAATAATTAATAATGCCTACAAACTCAGAAGTAATATCTTCACCCACCTTCTGCATGCCTCTCTTTTCCTGTACAGAACGGATACGCTGAGCCTTAATGTAAATTTGGTCTGTAATAGAAGGCAATCTCAAAATCCTCCATGCAGTGCCATAATCTTTTGTTTTCTTTTCGAAAAGTTCTTTACACTGCTCTATAACCTGCCTATATTCGCTAACGGTTTTATCTATCACCGGTAATGCTTGTTTTTAAATTATTATTTTATTTCAAAAGTGGGGAAAGATACAGTTTTTTCAAATAAAAGTACGCTTAACATTGGCGGAAATCTGCTTAGCCTGACCAAGCCTGTGGTTATGGGAATTCTAAACCTAACACCAGATTCTTTCTTTGATGGAGGCCAGCATAACAATGAAAAAGAGGCTTTAAAAAAGGCTAGTCAATTACTTAAAAATGGTGCTGACATGATTGATGTTGGAGGTTATTCCTCACGCCCTGATGCTATTGATATTTCTACAGAAGAAGAGATTAAACGCATAACGCCAACCATTAAAAATATTAAATCGGAATTCCCAGAAAGTATTATTTCAGTAGATACCTTTAGAGCTGCTGTAGCAGAAGCTGCGGTAAATGCAGGCGCAGACATCATCAATGACATTTCTGGCGGAACATTAGATGATAAAATGTTTGACACAGTAGCCCAGCTCCAAGTGCCATATATACTCATGCACATGAAAGGCACCCCACAGTCTATGCAAAAAGAAACGGACTATGATGATCTTCTTTTAGACATCATTGATTTTTTTCAAAAAAGTTTGAGCAATCTGCATGAAAAAGGCGTTAAAGATATAATACTAGATCCTGGATTTGGTTTTGCAAAAACTGTGCATCAAAATTATGTATTACTAAAAAATTTACACTATTTTGATTCTTTAGGCCTACCTTTGTTAGTAGGTATATCTCGTAAATCGATGATTTACAAAGAGCTGAACATTGAGCCTTCAGAAGCACTGAACGGAACTACGGTTTTAAACACGATGGCCCTGATGAACGGCGCTAAAATCCTTAGGGTTCATGACGTAAAAGAAGCTGTGGAGGCGGTAAAACTTTTTAATTTGACATATAACTAAATAAATTGATATTACTTTTTAGCATAGGTTTTTTAGAAGTAAGCTGGGTTGACATCTTCGATATTATGCTGGTAAGTGTACTACTATACCAGGTTTACAAACTTATGCGCGGAAGCGTGGCAGTGAAAATTTTCCTCGGTGTACTATCTCTTTATCTTTTATATCTGATCGTCCGTGCCTTGCAAATGGAATTGCTGGGGCTCATTCTAGGACAATTTATGGGAGTAGGTGTACTAGCCGCCATCATCCTATTTCAACCCGAAATCAGAAAGTTCTTACTACTTGTAGGAAAAACCACCGATTTCAACAAAGGTGACTTTTGGAACAACCTTTTCATATGGAAAAAAAGAGCCGCTAAAGAAACTTACAACATCACGCCTATAATAGAAGCTTCAAAAACACTGGGCGGATCAAATACAGGGGCGTTAATAGTAATATCAAAAGATTCTGAGCTTAAATTCTATGCTGAGTCAGGAGATATCATAGATGCTCAACTATCAAAAAGGCTTCTTTTATCTATTTTCAATAAATATAGCCCGCTGCACGACGGTGCTGTAATTGTTTTTAAAGGAAAAATTAAAGCTGCAAGATGTGTACTTCCCGTGTCGGAGAGCGATAGTTTACCTGCTCAGTTTGGTCTAAGACACCGAGCAGCATTAGGCATGTCTGAAGTCACTGACACTATTGTACTTATTGTGTCTGAAGAAACAGGGCAGTTTTCTTTAGCAAGAAACGGTAAGCTCACACACAACCTATCTCCCCAAGAGCTTAGAAAAAAAGTAAATGATTACCTTCATTCTGATGAAGTGAAAAAGGCAAAAGAGAAAGAAGCAAAAGAAGAAGATGCAGTTGAAAAAGAAGCCTCTAAAATAAAGGGAGAAGCAAAAGCTGGCATTTAATTAAAAAGGCCGCCTCAATTTGGCGACCTTCTCAATCAAAATTTTATTTTATCACTTCAAGCTCTTTACCTACTTCAGTAAACGCCTTTATGGCTTTATCTAAATGAGCCTGATCATGAGCTGCTGAAATTTGCACCCTTATCCTTGCTTGCCCCTTAGGCACTACGGGATAAAAGAAGCCTATTACATAGATGCCTTTCTCTAGTAACTTTTCAGCGAACTGTTGAGCCAAAGGAGCTTCATACAGCATGATGGGAACTATAGGATGCTCGCCCGACTTTATATCGAATCCTGCTTCAGTCATAGCCTTTCTAAAGTACTGAGTGTTCCACTCCAACTTATCCCTAAGGTCTGTGGTCTCACTTAGCATGTCTATCACCTTAATCGATGCACCTGTAATAGAAGGAGCTAACGTATTAGAAAACAAGTAAGGCCTTGATCTTTGTCTTAATAGCTCTACTATTTCTTTTCTGGCAGATGTAAAGCCACCTGAAGCACCTCCAAGTGCTTTTCCTAAAGTGCCTGTGATGATATCTATCCTCCCCATAACATCTCTATACTCATGTACACCTCTACCCGTTTTGCCCATAAAGCCAGTAGAATGACACTCGTCAGACATCACTAATGCTCCATATTTCTCTGCTAAGTCGCAGATTTTATCTAATTGAGCAATGGTTCCATCCATGGAAAACACACCGTCTGTTACTATTATTTTTTCTTTAGCTCCTGCCTCATCTGCCTCTTTTAGTTTAGCTTCTAAGTCAGCCATATCATTATGGTTATACCTGTAGCGCATGGCTTTACACAGTCTAACACCATCGATAATAGATGCATGATTTAATGCATCAGAAATAATAGCGTCTTCAGGACCTAATAATGGCTCAAAAACTCCGCCATTAGCATCAAAAGCTGCAGCATAAAGTATAGTATCCTCCATACCTAAAAATTCGGAGATTTTCTCCTCCAACTCTTTATGGATATCTTGCGTACCACAAATAAATCGTACTGAAGACATTCCAAAACCATGAGTATCAATGGTAGCTTTAGCCGCTTTTAATACCTCCGGATGAGAAGAAAGCCCTAAATAATTATTAGCACAAAAATTAATAACTTCTTTACCTTCAGTAGTTTTTATATCAGCTCCTTGAGGGGTAGTTATTACTCTCTCTTTTTTATATAATCCGGCCTCTTTTATAGAAGCTAATTCCTTTTCTAATTTTAACTTCAGTGTATCGTACATAGATTATTATTCTGTTTTTGGTCTTTTCTTAATTACAGGTCTTGGTTTTGCCTTTGGTTTTTCATCTTCAACTGTATCCGCTGGCAAAGAATTTTCATCTTTCTTTTTAATAACAGGCTTCTGGATCTTCGGTTTTATTACCGGCTTTAGCTTCTTCTCTGGTAATTCCTTTTTAGCACCATCTTCTTCGTTCGTTTTTTTAGGAATTTTGGGCCTTACCATTTTAGGCTTAACCGGTTTCGACTTTTCTCCTAACTCATTATCCTGACCTTCAGCCTCAACCTCTCTTTTTATTTTTGGCTTAATAATAGGCTTCGCTTTTTTATTACCTTTCGAGCTTTCATTTTCGGAAGCCTTAGATTTAGTAATCTTTGGTCGCACCATTTTAGGTTTTGACTTCACCTTATCAACTCCCTCGTCCTGAGAAATGTTAGGTTTAGCCATTTTTGGCTTCATTACGGGCTTTGATGCTCCTTTATCTCCACTCGTGTTTGCTCCTATTTTTGGCTTAGCCATTTTTGGTTTACCTACCTTTGGCCTAGCAGGTTCTTCAGGCTCTGCATCGGTAGTAGTTTTGATGCTTACAGGCACCTTTCTTTCAGCCTTCACCTCTTCTACCTCTTCAGTAACAGGAAACTTCCTCCTCAAAGGATTCAAAAGAAACTTCTTTTGAGATGTAAAACTATCTGGATGAACCTGCTCAAAGATCCCCTTAAGATTAGTCCAAAGAGCTATATCCTGCTCTTTAAACTGATCATGATTGATCTTCTTTTTATATAAATATTCTTCGAAGCTCATTAAGGCAAATATATAAATTTATGACATAGATAAGGTTTGCTCATAAGGATCATTTGCTTTAAAGGTTTTTTGGTAATTTCGCACCACAAAAAAAATTAGATAAAAGTGATGGATAAAATTCTTGTAACAGGCGCCTGCGGACAATTAGGATCTGAATTAACCTTAGCCCTTAGAGAATTATATGGAAATGATAATGTTATAGCATCAGATGTAAGGCCTGCAGATGGAGATCTTTTAAGTGGCCCATGCATTATACTTAACGCTATGCATAAAAGTGATATTGAAAATGCCATCGATGAGCATCAAATAACTCAAATCTATCACCTGGCGGCCATACTCTCCGCGAAGGGAGAAAATGACCCGAAATTTGCCTGGGATCTCAACATGACCAGTCTACTCAATATTTTAGAACTAGCAAGAGACAAAAAGCTTGATAAAATATATTGGCCTAGTTCTATTGCTGTTTTTGGCCCAGACACTCCAAAAGACGACACTCCTCAAAATACAATAATGAGCCCCACCACCGTATATGGTATAAGCAAATTAGCCGGCGAAAGGTGGTGTGAGTACTTCCATAATAAATTTGGAGTAGATGTTAGAAGTCTTAGATATCCTGGCCTGATCGGCTATAAAGTAAAACCTGGAGGTGGCACTACCGACTATGCTGTAGACATATTTTACAAAGCTCTTGAAGAAAATAAATACGAAAGCTTTTTAGAATCTGACGCTTATCTGCCTATGATGTATATCAATGATGCTATCAAGGCCACTATTAACCTTATGCAAGCCAATTCGGCAGATGTAAAAGTAAGATCGAGCTATAACATTTCAGCAATGAGCTTTTCTCCTGAAGAAATAGCCAATGAAATTAAGAAATCACTTCCTGATTTTAAAATTAGCTATCAACCTGATTTCAGGCAAAAAATTGCCAGCTCTTGGCCCAATTCTATTGATGACTCCGAAGCAAGGAAAGACTGGAACTGGCAACATGAATACGACCTTCCAAAAATGACGCTGTCAATTTTAAAAGGTCTTAAAGAACTACTCAACAATTAATCTTCCTGTTTTAGTAAGAGAACCTGAAGTTAATTTAATTACATATAATCCACTTCTCAATCCGGAGTTAAGTACTGTGTAACCAGCTTCTGCATGACTCTCTTGAGCATACAGCAGCTGGCCAGCTCCTGAATATACCGCTACATTCAGTGCCTCAGAGTGATCGGCTCCGGTATATATTTTTATATCCTGACCCTCTGCTGCAGGTGAAGGAAATATAGCAAAAGACTTCACACTACTATTAAATACTGCCTGGATGGCTACATTGTGCTCAGTTCCGTCATAGTCCGTTTGCAACAGACGGTAGTAAGAAGTTCCATAAATTGGGTTGGCATCTAAATAAGAATAGCTTTGCTCTTCATTGGTCGTTCCATTACCCGCTATTTTTGCGATGTTTTCAAAAACCTTTCCGTCAGATGACCTCTGAAGGGTAAAGTAATCATTATTTTCCTCAGAAGCTGTCTTCCACTCCAAACTGACGTTTTGATCAACTAACTCATAGTTAAAAGAAAGTAAACTGATAGGAAGAGGTGCACTCCCATTATTTTGCACAAAATCATAAATATCAGGAAAGTCGTTTCTTAAGTCGTTTGCTACATCCTTCTCAGAAGAATCTGGCACAAAATCTCCTGCAACACCTGAATAACTGCCCGCGTACACATTTCCTGTCCCTGTATAATCACCTTGACTTGCAGAACCTGATTTATAAAAATCACCACTTACCACCAAGCTACCTGATGATGCCAACTCTATTTTATTGGCCATAGTAAGATTACCTAATACAATCATCACCGCTCCTGGATCAATCACAAGATTCATTGATTTATTAGTAAAAACAACATCTCCGTATACTACTAAAGTGTCAGAAACCCTAAAATCATAAGCATCTCTGTTCGATTGAAAACTCAAAGCTGTAACTGACCCTGGAGTTGGGGCAGGCGCAGTACCAACACTAATGTATCCGTTAATCTGAAAGTTTCTGGCGGTAACGGGCAAATTCGCTGTTTCTGGGGCTGAACCATCTACCCAAGAGCCGTTAGAAGACCATGAACCGGTATAATTATCTCTCGAAACCTCTTGTGCCTTCGCATAATTAAAGGCAGTTATCAACAACACAAATCCTAAAATCGCTTTCATAATCCTAAATGTTATATTATTTTATGCATATTACCACATAAAAGTAACCTATGTAATTTAAATAGTTATTTTAACTATAATAGTAAAATAGAAAGCACAATAAGTAATCAAAGTCAATAATATTGGATATTTCCAACAAAACAACAAGAAATGGACATCTCAAATCAGATGGTTAAGTAAATAAATATTTTATTTTATGTTATTTATTACATGAAAAATGATCAGTTTTTCCTTTCCTCATTCTCTCGTATATTTGGGTCAAACATTCAAGCAGTGCTATGAGCTTATATCAGAACCTTACTGAAGCCATTGAAAATGGCATTTTGATAATTACCATTTCAAGACCAGAAAGCCTAAATGCTTTAAATACAGAGACTTTAGACGAACTAAGGACAGCAATACAAGAGGCGTATGACAATAAAGAGATAAGAGGAATAATTATAACAGGTGCTGGCGAAAAGTCTTTCGTTGCAGGAGCTGATATAAAAGAAATCGCTGAACTCAATGAACTAAACGCCAGAAAATTCGCAGAAAATGGTCAAGAAATATTTTCTTTGATAGAGCAATGCGAAAAACCAGTTATAGCAGCCGTTAATGGCTTTGCCTTAGGTGGTGGCTGTGAACTTGCCATGGCTTGTCATATAAGAATAGCTTCTGAAAACGCCAAATTTGGACAACCAGAAGTTACGCTAGGTATTATTCCTGGATATGGGGGAACACAGAGACTTACTCAACTTGTAGGCAAAGGCAAGGCCCTTGAGCTTATAGCTACCGGAGATATGATCAGCGCTAATGAAGCTAAAAACATTGGCCTTGTGAACCATGTAGTAGAGACTCAAGACGAGCTCATGGAACTAAGTAAAAAGATCATGTCTAAAATTGTATCAAAAGCACCACTTGCAGTAGGCATGGCTATCAATTGTGTTAATGCATTTTATGCAGAAGAAAATGGATACCAAACAGAGGCTAACAGCTTCTCTAACTGCACTAAAACCAAAGATTTTCAAGAAGGAACCATGGCCTTTATAGAAAAAAGAAAGCCTGAGTTTAAAGGCGAGTAGAGTTTTTTCTTTATGAGTAAAATAAAGAGCTTAGCGAGCCAAACCGCTATCTACGGCATTAGTAGTATTTTAGGGAGGCTCCTAAACTATGCGCTTGTACCTATACATACTGACTTATTTCCTAACCCTGATGATTTAGGAGTTGTAACCGGCCTATATGCTTATACCGCTATCTTTCTTGTTCTCTATACTTTTGGAATGGAAACAGCCTTTTTCAGGTTTGCCACTAAAGACAATAAGGAAGAAACCTATAATGCTACAGCGTCATTTGTAGTCCTTTGTAGCACGGCGCTATCTATATTGATCATTATTTTCTCTGACTCATTAGCTACTTGGGCAGGCTACCCTACAGCCTCCAATTTAGTTACGTGGTTAGCCATAATTTTATGGATTGACGGCCTATTGGCTATTCCTTTTGCTAGAATTAGGCTTGAAAATAAAGCTAAGCTATTTGCCTCTGCCCGGATAATAAACATTATCATCAATGTAGGCCTACAAATTTTATTTCTATACCTCATTCCTTTAATCATAAGCAAAGGCTGGGAAGGATCTGGATGGCTAGAATCCGTTTATAAGCCAGATCTGGGCATTGGTTATATATTCTTAGCCAATCTGATTGCCAATATTTTGCTCCTAGCCATCTTAGGCAAATGGCTACTAAAAGTCAAACTAACCTTTAACAAGAAAAAACTAAAACCTATACTTATTTATGCCTCCCCCATACTGCTTACTGGCTTAGCAGGGATGCTCAACGAACAACTTGACAAAATACTAATAGAAAAATTCTTGCCTGTCAATTTTTATGATGGTATAACCAGCACAGCTGCAGTGGGCATATATGGCCAAACATTCAAACTAAGCATATTCATGATGTTGGCCATTCAAGCATTTAGGTATGCTGGTGAGCCTTTCTTTTTTAGCAATGCTAAAGACAAAAAAGCACCCGAGCTATTCGCTAAAATCATGCACTATTTTGTATTGTTAAGCCTGCTTATTTTCTTAATGGTAAGTATTAACGTAGAACTTATTGGGTTCGTATTCCTTAGAAGTTCAGCATATAGAAGTGCTCTATACCTAGTACCTATACTTCTCTTAGGCAAGTTATTCTATGGAATTTATATGAACCTAAGCATATGGTTCAAACTGACCGACCAAACAATGTATGGCACTTACTTTAGCCTGTTCGGAGCTGCTATTACTATAGTAGGAAATATCTTACTTATTCCCATTATTGGTTACACAGGCAGTGCCATTACATCCGTATTATGCTATCTTTGCATGACCATAATCTGCTATAAGATAGGTAATAAAAAATACCCTATACCTTACAATTTCAAAATACTCTCAGTCTATATAATAATATCCTGCATTATAGCCTCAGGCACACAATTATTTAAACTGGAGAACTTTTGGCTAGATAGCATTGTAAAATTGGCAATATCTTTGTCAATAGTGGTATTCATTTACTTGGTAGAAAAGCCCAAACTGGTTAGAAATTAACCTTTATTTTAGTTAAGAAAGAAAAATAAACGCAAACCCATGAACATAATTATACCGATGGCAGGCCGCGGAACAAGGCTGCGTCCTCATACACTTACTGTTCCTAAACCTTTAATGCCTATTGCAGGAAAACCCATCGTACAGCGCTTAGTAGAAGATATTGCTAAGGTGGGAAATGATAAACTAGACAAAATAGGATTTATAATAGATCGTGATTTCGGCCCCCAGGTAGAAGAAGATTTACTAAAAATAGCGGAGACGGTAGGAGCCGAAGGAATCATATGTTACCAGGATGATAAGTTTGGAACCGCGCATGCAGTACTATGCGCTAAAGAGCTGCTGGAAGGAAATGTAATTGTTGCTTTTGCCGACACTTTGTTTAAAGCTGATTTTAAACTAGACACTTCTAAAGATGGTATCATTTGGGTACAAAAAGTAGAAGACCCCTCTGATTTTGGAGTGGTAAAGCTTGACGATAGCGGCGTCATCACTGATTTTATAGAGAAACCACAGACCTTTGTATCAGACCTAGCCATTATAGGCATCTACTTCTTCAAGAGTGGTGAAACCCTACATAATGAACTACAATATCTGGTAGATAATAAAATTCATGACGCCAAAGGTGAGTATCAACTTACTGTAGCCTTAGAAAACATGAAAAAGAAAGGAACTAAGTTTGTACCTGGTCAGGTTACAGAATGGCTAGACTGTGGTAATAAAAACGCTACAGTTTTCACCAATATGAGGTATCTGGAATACCTAAAAGATCAAAATCTGGTATCTGAAAGTTTTAAACAAAAGAATTGTGTAATAATTCCTCCAGTATACATTGGTGATAATGTAGAGATAGAAAATTCGGTAATAGGACCATATACTTCTATAGGAGCAAACACCATTATTAAGAGTTCTATTGTGCAGAACTCTATCATTCAAACTAATACTAAAATAAATAATGCCAACTTCAAAAACTCGATTTTAGGAAATTTCGTTACTTTTGAAGGCAAATCGGATGATTTTAGTATAGGAGATTACAATAGTTTTCAATAATATTCTCTATGGGCTGGAGCAAAAAGAACTTTATCATACAAATTATTTTTTGTGCTATTATAATTTTAATGGCCCCAGCCCACAGTATAGCTCAAAAGCAAAAAGGTAAAAACTCTGCATCAAAACTTAAAGATGCAGAGTACTACTTCACTGAAGGTGAAAAATATTTCATCCTTGAAGATTACTCCAAAGCACTGGTGCTTTTTCAAAAATCCTTAGATATAGCACCTGATAATGCCACTGTCCATTATAAAATGGCTCAAATCTATGCCGCTGGTCAAGAAATGGACAAGGCCCTTATAAACATCAAAAAAGCGCTAGAAAGTGAACCCAGCAACAAGTATTTTTATGTGCTGGCCGGTGAAATCTATACCCAGATAGGCGATTTCAAAAATGCCGCTGCTACCTATGAAGAGATGACCTCCTCAATAGAAAATACTGATCAGTACTTGTTTGAACTGGCTGCTATTTACCTTTATCAACAAGATTATGACAAAGCCGTAGAAGTTTATGATAGAATAGAAAAACACTATGGTCCTAATGAAGACGTCATTGGTCAAAAACAAAAAATTTATCTGAAGAATAACGACTTTGACCAAGCTCTACTAGAAGGACAAAAGCTTATAGACCTCTACCCTGAAGAAGAAGAATTTGTACTGAATCAGGCTGAGGTTTTACTGACGAATAACAAAAGCAAAGAAGCCCGAGCTCTACTGGAAAATTTCTCACAGGAAAACCCTGAAAACAGCATGAAGTCCAGATTAGTGCTTTCTGAACTTGACAGAAAAGAAGGTGATATGGAAGGAGCTATTAACAATATTGAAATAGCCTTTAAAGACCCCTCTCTTGATATTGAAGAAAAAATCCAAATTCTGGCAGAGTACAGAGTAACTATGACTCCAGAAGAATTGAAACACTCAGGAGTAAAACTAGCAGAATTATTAGTAGAGGCTCACCCAGAAATAGCGGATTCTCACATTATTTATGCAGATATACTGCAAACAGTAGGAGAATTAGCTAAGGCTAAAAACGCGTATTTAAAATCTTTAGAGCTAGACCAATCCAACTTCGCTGTATGGCAAAATGTATTACAAATATATAGTCAGCAAAATAAAACAGACAGTGTACTTATGCTATCCAATCAAGCTTTAGAGTTGTTTCCCAACCAAGGCTCACTATACTACTTCAATGGATATGCTAACCTGCGCAAGCAAAATTACCAAGAGGCTGTTTATGCATTAGAACAAGGAAAACGTCTCTCGAGCTCCAACCTATCATTAGTAAGTGCTTTCAATGCCATGCTCGGAGATGCCTATAACGGCACTGAGCAGTTTGCCAAATCAGATAAAGCCTACGAAGCGGCTCTAGATTTTGACCCTGAAAATTATGCTATATTAAACAACTATAGCTATTTTCTTGCTTTAAGGAAAGATAGACTAGAAGATGCCGAAAAAATGGCTGCAAAAACCGTAAAAAATAACCCTAACAATCCTACCTATTTAGACACTTATGCCTGGGTACTTTTTACCAATGGCAAATACAAAGAGGCTAAAAAAATCATAGAACAAGCAATAGACACGGGAGAAGTTACGGCTGTTTTTCATGAGCATTACGGAGATATACTCTATAAACTGGGGCAGATCGATGCCGCAGTAAAACAGTGGCAAAAAGCCAAAGAAATGAATCCAAAATCTGAACTAATAGATAAAAAGATTGCTGACAGAAAACTATATGAATAAATACTTTCCTCTAATCCTGATCGTAGGCCTACTGCTCATTGCATCGTGCAGCAAAAAAACAACCGGTATAAAATGGAATTTTCTGGATCGCAACAAGCTAGACATTCAACAAGTTGATTTTGAGTATTTCTCAGGCAAAGCTCGCATAGACTATAAGGATGAGAAAACCGACCTAAAAGCCAAAGCTAATATTCGTATAAGAAAAGATAGCGTTATATGGATTTCTTTCTCTGCTGTAGGCATACAAGGAGCCCGATGCCTCATCAATCAGGACTCGATCACTCTCATGAATATGATGAAAAAAGAATATTCTGTCTTTAACTATGACTCTTTAAGTAAGCAATTTAATTTTGAGATTAATTATGCCACGATTCAAGCCATCGTTCTGGGTAATTTAATAGTGCCTCGAAGCAAAAATGACGATGTAGAAAAAAACGAAGATTTCTATTTACTCAAACAAAAATTAGGGCCTATAGCTGTAGAAAACTATGTTAACCCTAAAACCATGAAAATAGAAAAGATACAAATGAAGGAAAAAGCATCAAAAAACTCTGCTGAAATGAAATATAGCGACTTTCAGATGCTAGAAAAACACGCGTTTCCTTATTCAGCATTAGTGTCAATTCTATATTCAACAAAAAAAGGCAGCTTAAAAACTGTCATAGAATTTGAATACAGCAAAGCAGAAATTGAAGACAAAGAACTCAAGTTTCCTTTTAGCATTCCAAAAAAGTATGAGCGCAAGTAAAAACCTGAGTCTAATTTTCGTATTCATCTTATTTTGCGGGATTTATCCTTCTTTCGGGCAAAAATCTAAAGCCCAGTTACAAAAAGAAAAACAGGAGAACCTGAAAAAAATAGAAGAAGCTGAAAAGATCCTGAAAGAAACCACAGGTAAAAAGCAAAATACGCTAGGTCAGCTCAATGCGCTTAACCAAAGGATCAAAACCCAAGAAGATCTCATCGGATCTATCAGAAAAGAAATTACCTTACTCACTGAAGAAATAGAAGAGAACAATCAGATTATTTCTTCTCTTGAGCAAGATCTAAAAAAGTTAAAAGAAGAATATGCAGCCATGGTGTATGCTGCACATAAGGCTAATCAGGGTTTTAACAAACTTACTTTTATTTTTTCGGCTAAGTCATTTAACCAGCTACTCATGCGCTTAAAGTATATGGAACAATACAGTGACGCAAGAAAAAACCAAGCAGAAGAAATAGTTAAAGTTCAGGAAACGCTAGGGGCTCAGGTTACAGTTATTAAAAGTAAAATGACCGAAAAGAATGATCTTTTAGCTGAGCAGCTAGAGGAAAATAAGAGCCTTTCTAACCTGAAGCAAAACCAAAACCAACTGGTTAAAAATCTTCAGCGCCAAGAAAACAAGTTAAAAGATGATCTTACAGAAAGAAGAGATGCTGTAGCTAGGCTAGACAAAATCATCAATGATATTATAAAAGAAGAAATGGCTAAGGCTAAAGTAGCAGAAAAGAAAGATTCTGAAGCTAGCCTTAAACTAGCCAACCAGTTTGCTGATAATAAATCTAAACTACCCTGGCCTGTATCTGGCTTCGTTTCTCAGAAATTTGGCAGGCAAAACCATCCCGTGTTAAAAAGCATAGTTCTTAACAATACCGGTATTTACATACAAACTAAAGAAAATGAAAAAGTAAAAACTGTATTTACAGGCGAAGTAAAAACCGTTGCTTTTGTTCCCTTAATAGGAAATACCGTAATCGTAACCCACGGAGGATATTTCACAGTTTACGCTGGCCTTAAAGATGTATTTGTGAAAAAAGGGCAAGAAATTTCTACCGGACAAGAGATCGGCACCATACTTACCAATAAAGATGGCGTTTCAGAACTACGTTTCGAAATATGGAAAAACTCTCAGGCCACAGATCCACAACAATGGCTAACCAGAAAATAAAAAACGAACTTTTTACTTATTAAATATCTTTTATAACAAACAAACGTTTTTTCACATGGAATATTTATGTATATCTTTGTGAGAGGCCTGATTTTGAATAGTCAAAAAACTAAGGCACACTGATTTATTGTATATCGGTGAATAAAAAAGCAGAAAAAAACATTTAATTTAAATAAATACGGAAATGAATAGCATGTTAGCATTTATGCCTGGAGGCTGGGAATGGGTAGTTATAATCCTGGTAGTATTAATATTTTTCGGTGCTAAGAAAATACCTGAATTAGCTCGTGGTCTTGGGCGTGGAATAAGAGAATTTAAAGATGCTACCAATGAGATCAAAAGAGACATTGATGACTCATCTAGAAGGGATGAAGAATACCGAAGAAGAGATGAAGAATATAGAAGGAGAGAAGAAGAAAAGCCTAGAGATATCCCTAAGGAAAATGTAAGGTAATTCATTTTCGTTTCAACTGATCTATTCAATCAAAAAGCTCAAAACAACCCTTTGGAACCATACACATCTTTAAATCTTATACGAGAAGATTTAAAATCAGGAAAAATTACGTGCTGTGAGCTGGTAGAGTATTATCTAAAAAACATTGAAGATCATAAGTATCTTAATGCCTTTTTAGAAGTATACACTGAAGAAGCTCAAGAAACAGCCAAAAAAGTAGATGTAAAAATAAAAGAAGGTACTGCAGGCCCTTTAGCTGGCTTAGTAGTATCTATCAAAGATGTTCTCTGCCATCTAGATCACGGCCTGCAGGCGTCCAGCAAGATCCTGGAAGGTTTCCAATCTCAGTTTAACGGTACCGCTGTACAAAGGCTTATAGATGCAGATGCTATCATTATAGGCAGAACCAATTGCGATGAATTTGCCATGGGATCTTCCAATGAAAATTCTGCTTTTGGCCCCGTATTAAATGCCATTGATAATGAACGCGTACCGGGTGGCTCATCCGGGGGAGCGGCAGTATCTGTTCAGGCAGATATGTGTCTTGTGGCTTTAGGCTCTGACACAGGAGGATCTGTAAGGCAACCAGCAGCTTTTTGTGGTGTAATAGGTCTTAAACCTACTTATTCAAGAATTTCAAGGCATGGGCTTATGGCCTATGCCTCCTCTTTTGACTGCATAGGCCTTCTAGCTAAAAATGTAGACAGCATAGCTGCTACGTTAGAAGTGATAGCTGGAAAAGATGATTATGACAGTACTGTATCTCAAAAGCCAGTACCTCATTATTCTCAAAATCTCACTCCAGACTCTGAATATAAAATAGCTTATATCAGAGAAACCATGGAAGCTGAAGGCATTAATGAAGAAGTTAAAGCTAAAACAGTAGAAGCAATTGAAAAACTGAAGAGCAATGGCCACCAAGTTGATGCTGTAGACTTCCCTCTTTTAGATTATCTACTGGCTACCTACTACATCCTCACCACTGCTGAAGCTAGCTCCAACCTATCTCGATATGATGGCGTAAAGTACGGGTTTAGAAGCCCTCATACCCACGATCTGGAATCTATGTATAAAAAAAGCAGAAGTGAAGGCTTTGGTCATGAAGTAAAAACGAGGATCATGCTTGGAACTTTTGTTCTTAGTGCTAGCTATTATGACGCTTATTACACTAAAGCGCAAAAAGTAAGAAGAATGATAAGAGATGAGACAAAAAAAATCTTATCTAAATATGACTTTATAGTGTTACCTACCTCCCCTACTACTGCATTTAAGTTAGGGGAACATAGCGAAGATCCCTTAGAAATGTACTTGGCTGACTTATTTACCGTTCAGTCATCAGTAAGCGGACTACCTACTATTTCCATTCCTAATGGAAAAGATAACGGTGGATTACCAATAGGTCTTCAGATAGTATCTGATGACTTTCAAGAAGAAAAAATACTAGCATTTTCAAACTATTTAATCAATCTCAATTGAGAAGTAATTTCACGGCACTATTATTATTTTTTTGTGCATCGTCTGTTTCATATGCTCAATATGACCCATCAGTTTTCGATGCTTCCATTTTTGATAGAACCATAAGTGTATCGCGAACTCCTGATAAAGAGGACAACTCCTCTATTGATCTAGCTATATTCGAGGCTGATTCACTTGATGATTACTATTTCCCCGAATCAGAATACGAATTCATTCCCGGAGAAGTAGATTTTGATGTCATCAAAGATCGGTTATCATGTATACAAAATAAGATTCCGTTACACTATAATGAAAGAGTTCATGCTTTTGTAAACTACTTTGCAGTGAAAGATCGTGAGTATACACGTATGATACTCAAAAGAAAAAACCTCTACTTCCCTCTTTTTGAAAAGTATTTGAAGAAGTATAATATGCCTGAAGAGCTAAAATACTTATCCGTAGTAGAATCTGGTCTTAACCCTACGGCCGTTTCTAGAGCTCAGGCAGTGGGCCTATGGCAGTTCATGTCATTTACAGGGAGACACTTTGGCTTACATCAGGACTGGTATATGGATGATCGAATGGATCCTGACAAATCTACAGAAGCAGCATGCAGATACCTGAAACAGCTATACAATATGTTTGACGATTGGGAATTAGCTATTGCCGCTTATAACACAGGACCAGGAAATGTACGTAAAGCCATTAGAAGATCTGGATATAAAGAAACGTTTTGGGAAATATACCCTTACCTCCATAGAGAAACCAGAGCTTATCTTCCCCAATTTATAGCTATTGATTATATTATGAGCTACGCTCATGAGCATAACTTTTTAGAAGATAACCTAGAGTATCAAATAGAATCTGACACATTAAATGTATCTAACTATTTACACTTTCAAACATTTGCGAATCAGGTTAATCTATGCTTAGATGATATCCAAAAGCTAAATCCAGGACTAAAACGAAATGTTATACCAGAAAATGCAAATAACTACCCGTTCAAAGTTCCTGCTGACATCAAGGCCGACTATATGAACAGCATGACCGCCATACTTGACTCAGCCTCAAAAGTTGGTAAAAAAGAATTAGAGTACCTGGCCAAAAACACTGTAGGTAGTACTTATGGTAGAGATAAGTTGGTATACAAAGTAAGGTATGGAGATGTGCTAGGTAAAATAGCTCAAAGGTATAATGTAAGAGTTAGTGACATCAAAAAATGGAACAACCTGCACAACAATAATATTCGCATCGGTCAGAGGTTAGCCATTTGGCAAAGTTCAGGGCATGCAGCTCCAGCTTCTTCTCACCGCACTTCGGTAGTAAGCACCAACGCTGATGGCTCAAAATTTTATGTAGTGCAACCAGGTGATACCCTCTGGGATATCTCCAGAAGGTTTAATAACCTTACTTTAGCTGAACTTAAACAAATAAATCAGCTAAAATCAAATGATATTAAACCAGGACAAAAACTTATTGTTAGCAAATAGAAGGGAGCTTCATTGTAATGAAATAGTAGGAAGCTTCCATCACTAACAAATATTATTATTTTTTATTTTATAGTGACGGAATCGCCCCGGGCGGGTTATTACTATAGGAAACAATGAATTAGGTACGGTCATTACCAGAGGCCGGAAACAAATATCAGCAATGAAAAATATCAGCTTAATAACCTTAATAATCTTGATTATTGCCGGATGCTCCGGTACAGGCAAAAAAAATAAAGGACTACTTCCTGATGCCAGCGGTGGTGCCGGTGAAATCATTATAGTAATGGATTCTGCCCAATGGAATGGAGAAGTAGGAGATGCCATCAAATCTACATTTAAGCAAGATGTACCCGGCCTTCCACGAGAAGAACAAATGTTTAAGATCAACCATGTTGATCCTAGAAAATTAACAAGCTTTTTGAAATCAGTTAGAAACTTGGTTTTTGTGATGACCACGGATGACAATAGTAGTGGGTCGAAAATATTAAGAAACTACTTTACTAAATCATCTCTGGATCGAATCAATAAAAATGAAGATCTTTTTATTCACACCGCTGAAGACGAATATGCTAAGGGGCAAGAAGTAATGTATCTCTTTGGTCAGACTAGTAAATTACTAGCTCAGCATATCAGAGAGAATAAAAATAGTCTTCAGAAATTCTTCAATAAGGCAGAAAAAGAAAGGCTATCAGAAACCTTATTTGCCAATTCTCCGAAGGGCCTTACTGAGCTATTAGAGAAAGAACATGGCTGCACTATGACACTGCCTTTTGCTTACAAGCTGGCTTTAAATGAAGATGGTTTTGTATGGTTCAGACAAATGAATGCTGAAAATGACAAAAATATTTTCATCAGTTATCGTCCCTATACCTCTGAGAATATTTTTCAGAAAGACCAACTTATTCAACTAAGAGATTCTATAGCTAAAAAGCAGCTTTTTGGAGATCCTGATGAACCTAATTCTCACCTAATAACTGAAACTAATGTATCTCAGGTTCCCGTTTTGGTAGAGCACCAAACCTTTAAAGGCAAATACGCCATGCAGATGAGAGGAATCTGGAGGACCAATAATGTAACTATGGGAGGTCCATTTATAAGCTATACCATCCTTGATGAGGAACGGAATCGGATTTACTATATTGAAGGATTTGTTTATAGCCCCGGAAAAAACCAACGTGAATTCATGAGAGAAATGGATGTTATTTTATCCACTTTTGACACAAAAGGCTCCGCTCAAGCTTCGGCTAAATAATCTTTCTTTTGTACCTTTAGAACAAAAAAACAATAATTATAAATATATTCTCTGAAGCATATCAACATGATATCATGTTGATATGCTTCAGAGAATATTATGCCTATTTTATACTTTGCTAATCAATACTTATGGCTATTAAAATAAGAAAAGAAGATGCGCTCAATTACCATTCTCAAAATCAGCCTGGTAAAATTGAGGTTGTACCTACAAAGTCACTTAGTTCGCAACTAGACCTAGCATTAGCTTACTCGCCAGGCGTGGCCGAACCCTGTAAAGAAATAGCTGCTAATAAAGATGATTCCTACAAATACACCGCTAAAGGGAACTTGGTAGGGGTTATTTCTAATGGTACAGCCGTTTTAGGACTTGGAAATATTGGTGCAGATGCCTCTAAACCTGTTATGGAAGGTAAAGGAGTGTTGTTTAAAAAATTTGCTGGTATAGATGTCTTTGACATTGAAATAAATGAAGAAGATCCTGATAAATTTATTGAAATAGTAAAATCTCTGGAGCCAACTTTTGGAGGGATTAATCTTGAAGACATTAAAGCTCCTGAAAGTTTCAAAATAGAGCAGGAACTTAGAAAGCAAATGAGCATTCCTGTAATGCATGACGATCAACATGGTACTGCTATCATTTCTGCCTCTGCCCTACTTAATGCTCTGGAAATCATCGATAAAAAAATTCAGGAGATTAAAATAGTAGTCAATGGAGCCGGAGCTGCTGCCATCGCTTGCGCAAAATTGTATATCTCTTTAGGAGCTACTAAGGAGAACATAATCATGTGTGATAGTAAAGGAGTGATTAACACTCGAAGAACAAATCTGGATGAAACAAAGGCCGCCTTTGCTATAGACACTGAAATAGATACGCTTCAAGAAGCTATGAAAGGAGCAGATATGTTTTTGGGCCTTTCTATTGGAGATATACTTACAGCTGAAGACCTAAAGGGCATGGCTGAAAATCCAATAGTATTTGCCTTGGCTAATCCCAACCCTGAAATTGCTTATGATTTAGCTATGAGCACTCGTAAGGACATCATCATGGCTACTGGTCGCTCAGATCATCCTAATCAGGTTAACAACGTATTGGGTTTCCCTTATATATTCAGAGGTGCGCTAGATGTTAGAGCAACTTCCATTAACGAAGAAATGAAGCTTGCGGCAGTTCATGCCATCGCTAATCTAGCCAAGCAGCCAGTCCCAGAACTAGTGAATAAGGCTTATGGAGATAATAAAATTCAATTTGGTAGAGAGTATTTAATACCTAAACCTTTAGACCCAAGACTTATTACTACTATATCTCCTGCTGTGGCTAAGGCCGCCGTTGAAACGGGTGTGGCTAGAACAGAAATTACAGACTGGGAAAATTATCATATTGAACTTCAGCAAAGAATAGGCATTGATGAAAAATTAATGTCCAGAATCATTAATAGAGCTAAAAAAGAGCCACAAAGAGTAGTTTTTGCTGAAGCCCATGATCTTAAAATATTGAAAGCTGCACAAATCTTACAAGATGAAAAAATTGCTTTCCCTATCTTATTAGGCAACCGTGAATCTATCCAAAAACTTATTGAAGAGCATAGTTTAGATTTACAAGAATCTACTATTATTGATACTGCTGAGGAAAAGGATAAAATTGAAAAATTTGCTGTTTCTTATTATGAAAAGAGAAAACGCAAGGGAGTTACATTAGCTGAGGCCAAAAAGCTAATGAAAGAAAGAAATATGTTTGGCTCTATGCTAGTGGAGCATAATGAGGCTGATGCCCTTATCTCAGGACTTACCAAAGATTACCCTAAAACCATCCTTCCTGCCTTACAGATTATAGGTATGGAAAAAGATGTAAAAAAAGTGGCAGGTATGTATATTATAGCAAACAAAAAAGGAACCTTTTTCTTTGCTGATACTACTGTAAACGTAGATCCTACTCCAGAAGAACTGGTAGACATAATTGGAATGACCGCTCGGGGCGTTAAATTCTTTGATATTGAACCAAGAGTAGCTGTACTATCATACTCCAACTTTGGCAGTAGCAAAGGTGATGTGCCAGACAAAGCAAAAAAGGCCGTACAACTAGCTAAAGAAAAATTCCCTGATTTAATTATTGATGGTGATATTCAGGCGAATGTGGCTATAGATAAAGAAATGCAGCAAAACAATTATCCTTTTAGTGCCTTGGCTGCAAAGGGGGCAAATACGCTGATATTCCCTAATCTGGCCTCAGGAAACATCGCTTATAAATTATTGATGGAAATAGGTGGCGCCGAAGCTATTGGACCGATTTTGTTGGGAATGAATAAACCTGTTCATATATTGCAGCTTGGCAGCTCTATCAGAGAAATAGTAAATATGGCTGCTATCGCAGTAGTTGATGCGCAGTTATACCATAAAAATAATCCCAAACAATGATCACCTATCTTAAGGGAAAATTAGTTTACAAAGATCCAACTTATGTTATTATAGATGTTAATGGAATTGGGTACCACGTGAATATTTCACTTGGTACCTACTCCAGCATTAAAGATGCAGAAAACATCTTACTCCACACTTACTTACATATAAAGGAAGACTCTCAGACCCTTTTTGGATTTGCCGATGACAATGATAAAAAAATGTTTTTGAACCTAATCTCTATTTCGGGAGTAGGGCCGAGTACAGGACTTATGATTCAGTCATCACTTTCTGCCTCAGAATTACAAGCTGCTATTGTAAATGAGGAGGTAAAAACTATTCAAGGAGTAAAAGGAATAGGAAGTAAAACTGCCCAGAGAATAATACTAGAGTTAAAGGATAAACTCAAAAAAGACACTTTAATTCAGGGATCTGAAAATTTAAAATCAGTATCACACAATACAGTCAGAGCTGAGGCGTTATCCGCCTTACTAACGCTTGGTATTAATAAAACTTCTGCTGAAAAAAGTATAGATCGCATCCTTAAAAATTCGAAAAATACAATTACATTGGAAGAATTAATCAAGCTTTCATTAAAAAACGCCTAGACTAAACCAACTTTCAGTTTTGATATTTAAGAGATTTCATAAGTCGCTCTTTGCTACATTATGTGCTTTTGTAATTTGGGTAGGACTAGACTATTCTGTTAGCTCTAAAGGTCTCAACTTTAGTTCCATAGAAAGTTTGGAATACTTACTACTTCAGGAGCAAGACACAACCGAACAAGATACTCTAAAACGGGACTCTGCCATTACAGCGCCGTACTCACCTTCCAGAAAGCCCAATTATGAGCCTCGGGATAGATACGGTGACCCTTTTAGTAATTCTACGAATTCTTCGCCTTTAATGTTACAAGATCCTGCCAGTTTACAGCTGGATGTAGACATAGATACAAGTATGAACTACACCATCTATGAAAAAATAGGAGATGTAAACTATAGGCCTACCTCTTCTATGACTTTTGAAGAGTTCAAACAGCATCAGGAAAAACAACAGCTAAAAGATTATTGGAAAAGTAGGTCTGAAGGACTAGACGGAGAGAGTGCTGTGAGCGGTAGAAGCTTAATTCCTCCAATCTATATCAGCCCTATCTTCGACAGAATATTCGGAGGTACTTACGTAGAAATAATACCAAGAGGTTTTGTTACTCTGGATTTTGGTGGCAGATGGCAAAGAATAAGTAATCCCAATATTCCGATAAGACAACAAAGAAGTGGGGGCTTTGAGTTTGACCAACAGATAAGCATGAACGTGGTAGGAAAAGTAGGTGAAAAACTACAAGTAACGGCCAACTTTGACAATAACAACTCCTTTGATTTTGAAAACAACCTAAAAGTTGAATATACTGGGTATGAAGAAGACATACTTCAAAAACTTGAAATCGGTAATGTAAGTTTACCCCTAAACAATAGCTTGATAAGCGGAGCTCAGAACTTGTTTGGTATAAAGGCTCAAATGCAATTTGGAGACCTCTATGTAACTACCGTAGCCTCTACTCAAAGAGGTAAATCAGAATCCATAACCATTGATGGTGGAGGTGCCCAAGGCCGAGAATTTGAAATACAAGGATCTAACTATGATGAAAACCGTCACTTCTTCCTAGGTCACTTTTTCCGTGATAATTACGAAAAATGGCTATCTACCATTCCTAACATAAACTCAGCAATAAATGTTACACGCGTAGAGGTATATGTAGTTAATACCAATAATAACACGCAAACTTTGCGAAATGTAGTAGGTCTAATGGATTTGGCAGAACCAAGCACAGAAAACCTATACAGAGATAGCTGGAGTAATGGTACCGTAACGGAAGCTAACTATAATGGAGCTAACAGCTTGTTTGAGACTTTATCAGGTATATCCAAAAGTGCTGACCAGGTAGATGGAGCCCTGCAAGGACTAGGATTAGAAGATGGTCTTGATTATGAAAAAATTAGCAGCGCACGTAAATTAGAACCGACAGAATACACTTATCATTCTAAACTGGGCTATATCACCCTAAACAGAAAATTACAAAATGATGAGGCTTTGGCGGTATCTTACCAGTATGGCTATAGAGGTCAAACTTATCAAGTAGGTGAGCTATCTCATGACTATAGCAACAGGCCTGAAAATAATGTTATCTTCCTTAAATTACTACGTCCAAAGAAAATAAGCATAACTGACCCGCAGAATAACCCTATACCTACATGGGACTTAATGATGAAAAACATCTATAATCTGAGTGGCACTAACATAGAGGAAGAGGGTTTTGAACTGAGAGTAATATACAGAGATGATAACACTGGTATTGACAACCCTCAACTTCAAGAAGGAGCTAAGGCTAGCCAAGATCCATTAATCAGGCTACTTAACCTTGACCGATTAAATCAAAATGAAGACCCTCAGCCTGACGGTAATTTTGATTATGTGGAAGATGTAACTATTGACTCTGAAAATGGCCTTATCATATTCCCTAACCTGCAACCTTTTGCTGATCCACTGAGAGAAGCTTTTGAAAGCGATCCTCCCGGCCGAAGACAGACTTTAATTGATAAGTATGTATATAATGAACTTTACGAGCAAACCAAAATTGATGCAGAACTAGTTTCCAATAAAAACAAATATGTAATTGTAGGAAAGTATCAGGCAGGATCTTCTACTGAAATAGTGATTCCAGGGTTTAACATCGCTGAAGGTTCTGTTAGAGTATATGCCGGAGGCTCCCCCCTTCAAGAAGGAGTAGATTATCAGGTAGATTATACTTTTGGAAAAGTAAATATTTTAAATGAAGGTGTACTTAATTCAGGAAAGCAGATTACTATTTCCTATGAAAAAGCAGATTTATTTAATTTTCAATCAAGAACTTTACTAGGTGCCCGCTTCGACTACAAGTTAGATGATGATATAACCTTAGGAGCCACCTTGCTCCACCTTAATGAAAGACCTCTTATCTCTAGAATAAGTGTAGGCAATGAACCCATTAGAAATACCAAATATGGTTTTGATGTAAACATTCAAAAAGAGTCTCGTTTTCTCACCAAAATGTTAGACAAGCTCCCTCTCATTCAAACCAAGGAACCTTCCAGCGTTTCTTTTAATGCAGAGTTTGCACAGTTAATACCAGGAACTTCTAACATAGTTGATGGTGAAGGCACCTCCTATATCGATGATTTTGAAAGTTCAGCCACACCATACTCTCTGAGTAACCCTAATACATGGAAACTAGCTGCCACACCTGAAACTGATGACAATAGGTTCTTCGGAGAATCAACAAATCTGGAAAATGGTTACAAAAGAGCTCGATTAGCTTGGTACACCATCGACAACCTATTTTACCGTAACGACAGAAGAAAGCCAAGTAACATCACTGATGAAGAGCTCAAGAACAATTATGTAAGGCAAGTTATTCCTCAAGAGATTTTTCCAAACAAAGATGCTAATGTCATTAACATTCAGCAGACTTTTGATTTAGCCTATTACCCGGCAGAAAGAGGGCAATACAACTTTAATAGCAACGAAACTGATAATAATGGAATATTCAATAATAACACCAGCATTAGGAACAACTGGGGAGGTATAACCAGCGCGATTAATACTGAAATAGATTTTGACAAAGCCAATATAGAGTACATCGAGTTCTGGTTAATGGACCCTTTCATAAACAATTCCAACGGAAATATCAATGACGGGAGAGGAAACAACAGGCCAAACACTACTGGTGGTGATATGTACTTTAACCTGGGAACTATTTCAGAGGATATAATTCCGGATAATAAGCATGGCTTTGAAAACGGTCTACCTGCTGATGGGTTTTCTCTTGAGGTACCTGAGGGTGTTGAAGAAATCAGCCCTTGGGGGTTCACTACTACTCAACAGTTTCTCACAAATGCTTTTGACAACTCAAAATCTGCAAGAGCCAATCAAGATGTTGGTCTAAATGGACTAAGCAGTGAAAAAGAAAGAAACTACCAGCAATACCCGCAAAAGTTCAGACAACTTGAAGACCCTGCCGGTGACAATTTTAAATATTTCTTAGGAGATGAATTAGATCAGAAAAATGCAGGTATACTCGAAAGATATAAAAGCTTTAACGGCATGGAAAACAACTCTCCGGTTGTTTCTAGCAGTAATGCTCTTTACACCGAATCTGGCTCTACCCTTCCTGACAATGAAGATCTTAATGGAGATAATACTTTAAATACGCTTGAAGAATATTATGAATACAAAGTAGACCTTGATCCAGGAAATTTAGAGAAAAACAACTACGTGGTAGATCAAGCCACTACAAATGATGGGGTTAAATGGTACCTGTTCCGAATTCCTATCAGACAATCTAACCTGAATAGCTATGGAAACATCTCAGGCTTTAAATCAATCAAATACATCAGAACATACCTAACTGATTGGCAAGAGCCCGTAGTGCTAAGAATGGTTAATTTCCGCTTTGTAGCCAGCCGCTGGAGAAGATACACTAACCCTATCGAAGATGCTGACTTTGGTACTATAGATGATAATAACCTCGGATATGATGACCTAACAGTATCAGTAGTAAATGTGGAAGAAAATGGAGCTGGAAGTATTAACACCTCTCCTTATGTAACTCCTCCAGGAATCAATAGAGATAGAGATAACACATCATCTGTGGAAAGAAGACTGAATGAGCAGGCATTACAACTTACTGTGGACGGTTTGGAAGATGGGCATGCTGCGGCTTCCTTTAAACAAGTGGCCTTTGACCTTATCAACTACGGTAGAATAAAAATGTTCTTACATGCCAACAGTGAAAATGCAGCCGATGATGAAGTCACCGCTTTTCTTAGACTAGGATCTGATGTAGACTCTAATTATTATGAGATAGAAGTTCCTCTTAAAATTTCAAATCCGTCATCTGCCGACCCTGAAGTAATATGGCCAAAGGCTAATGAAATAGATATGGACATGAATCAGCTGTACTCTCTAAAAGCCGATCGGGATGCCAATGGTATCAGTAAAAGGGAGTTATTCCCTCTAGATGGCCCCAGAGTAGTTGGTAATAATAGAATAAGACTACGTGGTAACCCTGATATGAGTGCTGTGACTTGGCTGACCATAGGAGTACGTAACCCAAAAGACAACGGGCAAACCAAAGACGTTATCGTTTGGGGTAATGAGCTACGTGTAACCGATTTCGACCGTACCAAAGGCTGGGCAGCAAATGCCACTTTAAACGCCAAGCTCGCTGACTTTGCAAATATAACAGCCACGGCACGTCATACTACTTTCGGCTTTGGCAGCATTCAGTCTAAAATTGCAGAAAGGACCAGAGAAGAAACTACCGCCTATGACGTATCTGCAAATGTAAATGTAGATAAGCTTCTGCCTGAACAATTAGGCCTAAAAATACCGATGTACGTCAGCTATGAAAAAACTACCATTAAGCCAAAATTTGATCCAGCTAACCCTGACATTACTTTAGAAGCCTCTTTACTCAACAAAAGTGTAGAAGAGAAGGCAGAATATGAAAGCATAGTTACAGACGTAACTACTAGAAAAAGTATCAACTTCACAAACGTAAGAAAGGTAAAAACTAACCCAGAAGCTAAAAAGAGGATTTATGATATAGAGAATTTATCTTTTAGCTATGCCTATAGCGAAATGCTAAGGCACAATTTTAACCTAAGGCAACAGCTTTACAAAAACTATAATGCAGCCATAGCCTATAACTATAGTACGCAATCCAAACCTTGGGAACCCTTTCAAAAAGTTAAATTCCTCGATAAGCCATACTTTCAGCTCATTAAAGATTTCAATATAAACTTCCTCCCAAGCAATATTGCCGTAAGGGGTGAACTCCAGCGTAGACTTGAAAAAACAGTTTATAGAAACAGCGAGAACGTATCTACTCAGACTAACTTTGAGAAATATTTTTACTTTAACAGAAGCTATAATTTACAGTGGGATCTTACTAAAAACCTCACGCTTGATTATAGTGCTCGAGCTGCCGCTGTTATTGATGAGCCGGACACAGACCCTAGAGGAGGCATCAGTGAATCTACCCGAAAGTTGATCACCGCCGATCAGTATCAGGATTCAATTATGACCAACCTGAAAAATCTGGGACGTTTGAAAAACTTTGATCAAAGTATTAGTGCCAATTATCATTTGCCTATAGACAAAATCCCTTTAACTGACTGGGTAGCTACAGACTACCAATATCAGGCTGGTTACTCATGGAAAGCAGGACCTCTATATACTGAACCTAAAGATCAAGCTCTAAACTTTGGAAACACCTTACAAAATAGCCGAGACAATACTGCAAGAGGAAAACTTGATCTGGTGAAATTATATAATAAAGTAGGCTTTCTTAAAAAAATCAATAGTCCTACCAGAAATACCAGAAGAAGTTCATTACGAAGAAACCAAGAACAGGATAGTACAGAGACTAAACAATCTGAAAATAAATTTGGTAAAGGTTTCTTAAGGATGCTCATGGCGGTAAGATCTATTAATGGAAGTTATACATTGAGAGAAGGCACCTTACTTCCTGGCTATACCGGCCGACCGTTTTTATTTGGCATGGACAGCAGCTTTAATGAGCCCGGCTGGGGTTTTATTTTAGGTTCGCAAGATCCATCTATCAGGTACCGACTGGCAAACCAAGGACTCATTACAAAAAACAATGAACTCACCGCGCCCTTCACTCAAACTAAAACCGTAGATTATAATATCAAGGCAAATGTAGAACCTTTTAAAGATCTAAAAATTCAACTTAACATCCAGAAAACAAAAAGTGCCTCATACCAGGAAATATTTCATATGAATGCTGACTCTACCATGTATGAAAGCATTGGTCAAACTAGAAGCGGAGCTTATTCCGTTTCCTTCTTAAGTATTGCCACTGCATTTAAAAAAGATGATAGCCGAAATAACTCACCTGTGTTTCAAGACTTTGAGAAATATAGATTTGAAATTTTAGATGAGTTTGAAAAAGAAACTGGGGTGAGGTACGATACTAATTCTCAAGATGTACTTATTCCTGCTTTTATTGCCGCATATTCAGGCAGAAGCCCTAGCAGCACCAGTTTGAGCCCATTCCCCAAAACACCGTTACCAAATTGGAGAATAGATTATGCCGGCCTAGGAAAGATTAAGGCATTATCTAAAATATTTCAATCAATCTCTATCACCCATGGCTACCAGTCGGACTACACCGTATCTAACTACAGCAGTGAAGTTTCCTATAATGATGGGATTGACCTAAACAATGACATTGAATCATATAACCGCACACAATTTGCTCGGCAAATCAACGGTGAATTCAATGCCATGTATTTCATAAACCAAGTAGTGATCCGAGAACAATTTGCTCCTTTAATAGGTATAAATGTTAGAACAAAAAGCAGGCTTTCAGTAAGGGCTGAATATAAAGTAGCAAGAGATGTGGCTTTACAACTAACCAATGCTCAGGTAACGGAAATGAAAAGCAATGATGTGGTACTAGAAGTAGGATTTACCAAAGCCAATTTTAAACTTCCATTTAAATCACAAGGCAGAGTTATCTCTTTAAAAAATGATCTTACATTCAGACTGAATGTAACCGTAAGAGATACAGAAACAATACAACGGAAAATAGATGAAGTAAATACAGTTACAGATGGTAACCTAAACTTTCAACTGAGACCAAATGTTAGTTACGTCCTTAATGAAAAGTTAAACATTCAATTTTATTTTGAAAGAAGCATTAATGAGCCTAAAATTTCCAGTACGTTCAGAAGAACAACTACCCGAGCAGGCTTTCAATTACGTTTTAGTTTAGCTCAGTAAAATTTTAGCATTACAAAATAAGGATGTATTTTTGGATCTTAACTTAATAAAGCAACTTATGAACATACCTGAATCATTAAAGTACACAAAAGACCACGAGTGGGTGAAAATCGAAGGCAATACTGCTACTGTGGGTATCACTGATTTTGCACAAGGCGAGTTGGGAGATATTGTTTATGTGGAAATTGAAACTGAAGGAGAAGAAGTAGAAAAAGGTGAAGTTTTTGGTACTGTAGAAGCTGTCAAAACTGTATCAGATCTCTTTATGCCAGTTAGTGGTACCGTAGAAGAAGTAAATTCAGAACTAGAATCAGCTCCTGAATTAGTAAATGAAGATCCTTACGAAAAGGGTTGGTTAATCAAAATAAAAATAACTGACGCAGATAGTTCAGAATTATTATCTGCAGACGAATACAAAGAAGTTATAGGAGGATAAGAAGTGAATATATACCTCATTGGAGCATTTCTATGGTCACTCCTGATTCTAGTACTTACACTTACTCCAGGTGAATCTGTTCCAGATGTAGGCCTTTTTGATTATGACAAACTAGGGCATGCCTTTATATTCTTTGTATTATCCTTTCTTTCCATAAATGGAATTTACAGGCATCCAAGATATAATGCCAAAGTCAATAAGGCCGTAATAATAGGGGTATTATTTTCTGCTTTTTATGGATTCACAATAGAACTTATTCAAAGTGTTATTCCTGGTAGATCTATGGAAGCAATGGATGCAATAGCTAATATTATTGGAGCTATTTTGGGATTATCTTTGTTCTACCTAATGAATAAGCTTAGAACATAAGTTATTAATAAATTTTATTTTGTATATTTGAGTAATACACTCATTAAATTTTTAACACGAAAAAGAGTAGATAAAACTAATAATGGAAGCCAAAAAGACTAAAAAAGCCGACTTGAGAAGAAAATCTGGGCTTTTCTTCCAGATAGGTCTACTGCTGGCCATGTGTCTTGTAGTTTTTGCTTTTGAATTCAAAAACTATGACGAAGGTGGGCAAGTAGAAACGGCTCAAGTTCAAGATGATTTTGAAGACTTGTTGGAAATACCACCAACAGAACAGCCACCGCCACCACCTCCAAAAGTTCAGCAACCTGAAATTATAGAGGTGCCCGATGAAGAAGAAATCGAAGAGGAAATTGAAGTAGACCTTGATGTTGAAATTACTGAAGAAGAAGTAATTGAAGAAATCATCGTTGAAGAAGCTCCTGAAGAAGAAGTTGCCGAAGAAATCTTCCAAATAGTGGAAGATCCAGCGCAACCACCAGGTGGATATCCTGCCTTCTACAAGTTCGTTGCTGACAAACTAAAATACCCTGCTCAAGCTAGAAGAATGGGTATAGAAGGAAAAGTATTCGTTCAGTTCGTAGTGGACACCGATGGTACTTTAACCGATGTTCAAGCTGTAAAAGGTATAGGCGCTGGTTGTGACGAAGAAGCTGTAAGAGTGATCAAAAGTGCACCAAAGTGGAGTCCTCCAAAGCAAAGAGGAAAGCCTGTAAAGCAAAGAATTATATTACCTATTACATTTAAGTTAGGTTAAGACATAAAGAGCCCGATAACAATCGGGCTTTTTTTATGCTCAATTTCTAAGCTAATTCTATCAATAAATCAATGGCTAATCATTCTCTAGCAAAAGTAAAAAGAAAGACCATATAACCTCTACTTCACTATCAACCTTATTCGAATAAAATACCACACTTATATGTACAGCCTGCAAGACTCCACAAATAACTTTATTTTTAAAAGAGGGCTAAGCGTTCTAAAAGACAAAACCAATTAAAAGGCCCGACAGAATAATCACGGGAGGGGGAACCTTAGTAAAGGTTAGTAAAGAGAAGGTACAAACAGTTACTGATATATTAAGTATATTCACCTCTAACGGCAGAAACATCAAAAAAGCAGCCGATACCACCATACCTGCACTCGCAGCATTTATTCCTTCCAAAGAAGCCTTAACCATACGATACCTCTTCAAACTCTCCCAAAAACGAATTACGAAGAAAATAAGAAAAGTGCCCGGCAAAAAAATCCCTACTGAAGCAGAGATAGCACCTAATATTTGTCCACCAATCCCATAGTTCTTCATAGACAATGCTCCTATATAGGAACAAAAAGAAAACACAGGCCCTGGAACTGACTGAACTAAAGCATAACCGGATAAAAATTCCTGTGAGGTCAAGTAATGCTTAAATTCAACAAACTCACCGTAAAGAAAAGGAATGAGCACTTGTCCACCTCCAAAGATCAAGCTCCCATTACGATAAAAGTTCTCTAAAAGAAGAATAGGTCTATATCTTGTAAAGTGTCCTAATACCGCTATAAAAACAAAAAAACCGGCCCAAAGAATAAAATTAGCCCAACGAATTTTTATGCCTTCTTTTTCTTCTATGGGTTGTGCTTTATATTTCAAAGCAGTAAAAGCACCTCCAATAATTAACATTGCAGGAAATGCAAATGGAGAACCAGAACCAAAAGTCAATGAAGCTATTAAGGCCAATAGCCATAAAACAGCAGAGGTCTTTGTTTTAACGACCTTGCGAGATATCTTTAGCCCTGCATAAGCCACAAATCCTACAGCCATTGGCTGAATAAAACGGGTGAATTCAGTAGATTCTAACTGAGATATGGTAATACCTGCAACCGTCATGATAGTCACTGCAGGTATTATCCATACGAGTAATGTTAAGTAAGCCAAGTTAGGTCCACCTATCTTAAAACCTATGGCAGTAACCGTTTGGGTGGACGTTGGACCTGGGAGAATCTGACATAAGGCATTCAGCTCTATTAAATCCTCCTCAGTAAGATATCCCCTCTTCTTAACCATAAGGTCAAACATAATGGCAATATGCGCCTGCGGTCCTCCAAAAGCACTCACAGCCAACACTAGCACATCACGTAGGAATATGAAATATCTAACTCGCTTGAACAACGCTTACTTCTTTAAGCCTATTTCAGCTAATCGTTGATTTAGAAATTCGCCAGCAGTGATATCGTCAAATTGCTTGGGATGATTAGCATCAATACAATTATCTAAACACGTCAAATCCATATCTGATCTTGGGTGCATGAAAAACGGAATGGAAAAGCGACTACTTTTCATTTGATCTTTAGGAGGATTAACCACTCTATGTATCGTAGACTTCAATTTCTTATTTGTCAACCTCTCTAGCATATCACCAACATTTACCACTAGCTGCTCTGGCAATGCAGTGATAGGAATCCATACGCCATCTCTCCTTAAAACCTGTAAACCATCCGCACTAGCCCCCATAAGCAAGGTAATTAGATTAATATCTCCATGTTCCGCAGCTCGAACAGCATCTTCCGGCACCTCATCAGGCTTTTCTATAGGAAAGTAATGGATTGGTCGCAAAATGCTATTTCCATTTCTTACTTTATCATCAAAATAATTTTCCTCAAGCCCTAAATAAAGAGCTATAGCCCTAAGCATCTCCACACCAGTTCTTTCCAACTTCTCGTAAACTTCAATGCCAATCTCCAAGAACTCTGGCTGCTCATTGACAGCAACATTATCAGGATATTCATCTTTAATGCTATCTCCATCTTTCACCTCCTGGCCAATATGGAAAAACTCTTTAAGATCTCCTGTCTTTCTTCCCTTGGCATGCTCTTTTCCCTTTCCAACGTAGCCACGCTGCCCTGCTAAACCCTCAATTTCATATTTCTGCTTAACCTCATCAGGAAGAGCAAAAAACTTCTTTATACTAGCATATAAAGTCTCCGACATTTCATTGGTAAGATAATGTCCCTTTATTGCTACAAACCCTATATTATTGTAAGCGTTACCTAAGTCCTCTACAAACTGTTTTCGTTCAGCGTCAGTTCCATTGCGAAAATCATTTAAATCTAATGACGGAACCTCATCATATAAAATATCAGGCATATTATTTCATTTAGTGTTCAACCATGCTAAAATACATTAAATATTCGTCAATTCATCGTCCAGTAAAACGGAAACTAACACCATAAAGGCTTGAAAGAACTTGATTTTTATCATAAAAAAAGCCCTGCTTAATTAACTCAAGCAGGGCCTTCTTATTTCTTAATTGAAACAGTTAAACTTTGATCTCAACATCAACACCACTAGGCAATTCTAGTTTCATTAAAGCGTCTACAGTCTTAGTACTGTTAGAGTATATATCAACTAATCTCTTATAAGTACATAATTGAAATTGCTCTCTTGATTTTTTATTAACGTGAGGCGATCTCAACACAGTAAACTTCTCCTTAATTGTAGGAAGCGGAATAGGCCCACTAACTACAGCTCCGGTAGTCTTTACCGCTCTTACGATCTTCTCAGAAGATTTATCAACCAAATTATGATCGTAAGACTTTAATTTTATTCTAATTTTTTGATTCATAACTTTATTAATTAACAGCCGCTCCTTTTACATCTTCAATCACCTTTTCTGCCAAGTTCTTAGGAACTGGGTCATAATGTGAGAAGGTTAGTGATGCAGTAGCTCTACCAGAAGTAATCGTTCTTAAGTCAGTCACATATCCAAATAATTCAGATAACGGCACTGTAGCTTTAATAACCTGAGAATTACCTTTAGTATCCATTCCTCTCATCATACCTCTTCTCTTGTTAAGGTCTCCAGTAACTGATCCCATATACTCTTCAGGAGTTACTACTTCAACTTTCATTACCGGCTCTAACAATTGCGGTCCGGCCTTTTTAGCTGCTGCTTTGAAACCTAATCTAGCTGCCAATTCGAATGATAATGCATCTGAATCCACATCATGGAAGCTACCATGGTACAACTCAACTTTCATTGCTTCGATTGGATATCCAGCCAAAGGTCCATTCACCATTGCTTGATCAAATCCTTTTTGTATGGCAGGAATAAATTCCTTAGGAATAACACCACCAGTAATGCTGTTTACAAACTGTAAACCAGGCTTGATGTTCCCATCCTCATCAGGCTCTGCAGGGCTCAGTTTAAATACGATATCCGCAAACTTACCTTTACCACCTGACTGCTTCTTATATACTTCCTTATGATCAACTAAAGTAGTGATATCTTCCTTGTACGCCACCTGTGGAGCACCTTGGTTAACCTCTACTTTAAATTCTCTTCTTAAACGATCCATGATGATATCGAGGTGAAGCTCACCCATTCCTCTAAGAATGGTCTGACCTGTCTCTTCATCTGTGTTCACTTGTAGCGTAGGATCTTCCTCTACCAACTTCGCAATAGCCATACCCATCTTATCCACATCAGCTTGTGTCTTAGGCTCAATAGCATAACCAATTACAGGCTCAGGGAATACCATAGACTCAAGTACGATCTTGTTACCTTCGTCACAAAGAGTATCTCCTGTTTTTATATCTTTAAATCCTACAACTGCGGCTATATCGCCAGCATGTAACTTATCAATCTGATTCTGCTTGTTAGCATGCATTTGGAAAATACGAGAAATACGTTCCTTCTTATTAGTTCTAGTGTTAAACACATAAGAGCCTGAATCCAACATTCCAGAGTAAGAACGAACAAAACAAAGTCTACCTACAAATGGATCGGTAGCGATCTTAAATGCAAGAGCACTAAAAGGTGCATCAACTGAAGGCTTTCTAGAAACCTTTTCTTCAGTATCAGGATTAGTACCTACAATGTTATCTCTATCTAATGGAGAAGGTAATAATTCCATCACATAGTTAAGCATTGTTTGAACACCCTTGTTTTTGAAAGCAGATCCGCACAACATTGGAACGAAAGCTAAATCAATTGTAGCCTTTCTTAAAGCTGCAATAACCTCGTCTCTAGTAATAGATTCAGGATCTTCAAAATACTTTTCCATCAAAGTTTCATCGTATTCAGCCACTGCCTCTAACAGGTGCTCTCTGTAGCTATCTACGTCTTCTTTCATGTCGGCAGGAATTTCAACCTCACTAAATGTCATACCAAGGTCTTCTTCATTCCAAACCATAGCTTTCATTTCAACTAGGTCTACCACACCTTTAAATGTAGCCTCAGCTCCGATAGGCAACTGTAAAGGAACTGCTTTAGTTCCTAACATCTCCTTCACTTGCTTACATACATTTAAGAAGTCTGCTCCATCTCGATCCATTTTATTTACGAATCCGATTCTAGCAACCTTGTAGTTATCAGCTAATCTCCAGTTTGTCTCTGATTGAGGCTCAACACCATCAACAGCACTAAAAAGGAATACAAGACCATCTAAAACCCTTAGTGATCTGTTTACCTCCACTGTAAAGTCAACGTGTCCTGGAGTATCTATAATGTTAATGTGATACTGCTCTCCGTTATAAGGCCAAAATACAGTAGTTGCAGCAGAAGTAATAGTAATACCTCTTTCCTGCTCCTGCTCCATCCAGTCCATAGTAGCTGCACCGTCATGCACCTCACCAATTTTGTGGCTTACTCCAGTATAATACAGAATACGTTCTGTAGTTGTAGTCTTACCAGCATCGATGTGTGCAGCGATACCTATGTTTCTTGTTAATCTAAGATCTCTTGCCATTTTAAAAGATATTAAAATCTAAAGTGTGAAAATGCTTTATTTGCTTCAGCCATTCTGTGAGTATCATCTTTCTTCTTCACAGCAGCTCCTTCACCCTTAGAGGCAGAAATAATTTCACCCGCAAGCCTATCACGCATGGTTTTTTCTCCTCTTAATCTAGAGTAACGAATCATCCACTTAATTCCTAGAGTAATTTTTCTATCAGGACGCACTTCCATAGGAACTTGAAAAGTTGCACCTCCGACTCTTCTACTCTTCACCTCTACAGAAGGCATGATATTATTCAATGCTTTCTTCCAGGTTTCAAGACCATTTTCACCAGTCTTATTTTCTACTTGCTCTACAGCTTCATAAAAAATGTTATACGCAATACTTTTTTTGCCATCCACCATTAGGTAGTTTACAAACCTGGTAACAAGTGTATCTTGAAACTTAGGATCTGGCAGAATATACCTTTTCTTTGGTTTAGCTTTTCTCATTCTATTCTACTGATTTATTTTTTGGGCCTTTTTGCACCGTATTTTGATCTTCTTTGCAGCCTACCATTTACTCCGGCTGTATCCAGCGCACCACGAATAATGTGATACCTAACACCTGGTAAATCTTTTACTCTACCACCTCTAATAAGCACAATAGAGTGTTCTTGTAAATTGTGTCCTTCACCAGGAATGTAAGCGTTAACTTCCTTACCATTAGTAAGTCTAACCCTTGCTACTTTTCTCATAGCCGAATTCGGCTTCTTTGGGGTAGTAGTATATACCCTTGTACATACTCCTCTTCTCTGAGGACACGAATCAAGAGCTGGTGACTTCGACTTAGACACCAATTTCTTTCTCCCCTTTCTTACCAATTGTTGAATAGTAGGCATTATATAATCTTTAGTTTTATACCTTTTTTAAAATTCGGACTGCAAAGGTAAAAAAACAGTCCAATTATTCAAATAGTTTAAATAAATTAATTATCAATTATAAACAAGACTTTCCCTGTTTTGTGAGGAAAGTCTTGTTTTGAATATCCTTTTATAAAGCTTATCAGGCCTCTCCTACTGTACCCCCAAAATTTAAGGGGAACTTTGGTGCCTCTTCAGTCTTTTTTATAGGGCCGAACGTATCCTCATATCTTTGAATATTATCATTCAAAGCATTAAGCAAACGTTTAGCGTGCTCCGGAGTAATAACAATTCTGGATTTAACCTTTGCCTTTTGAACTCCTGGCATAAGACGAATAAAGTCTATTACAAATTCACTGTTTGAGTGAGCAATCATAGCCAGATTCGCATATACACCTTCAGCTGTTTCTTCTGAAAGCTCTATATTGATCTGATTAGGATTATCTTTCTTTTCTTTATTATCGTCAGCCATTTCTAATTAGTTATTCTGAAGTTCTTTTTGCTTTGCATCTTCCTTAGATGCAACCAATCCATCATACTCCTCTTGAGAACCAACAATTACATCTTTGAAATATCTCTGTCCTGTACCTGCAGGAATCAAATGCCCTACAATAACATTTTCTTTCAAACCTAACAGTTGATCTGCCTTACCTCTAATTGCTGCTTCACTCAAGACTTTTGTAGTCTCCTGGAATGATGCTGCTGATAAGAAACTTTCTGTTTTCAATGAAGCTTGAGTAATACCTTGCAAGGTAGGTTTAGATACCGCTGGCATAGCGTCTCTTACCTGTACAAGTTTCAAATCTTTACGCTTTAACGTAGAATTCTCATCTCTTAGCTCCCTTGGGGTAACTATCTGACCAGGCTTGAAGTTTTCAGAGTCACCAGCATCGGTAACCACTTTCTTATCAAGTACCAAGTCATTTTCTTCTCCAAACACAAACTTATCAACTATCTCATTAGTCAAGAAACTGGTATCTCCTGAATCAAGAATCTGTACTTTCTGCATCATCTGACTTACGATCGCCTCAATGTGCTTATCGTTAATTTTCACACCTTGCAAACGGTATACTTCCTGAATTTCATTTACCAAATACTCTTGTACCGCTGTTGGTCCTTTTATCGCCAAAATATCAGCAGGAGTAATTGCTCCATCAGATAAAGGATAACCCGCTTTCACAAAGTCATTATCCTGCACAAGTATGTGCTTAGATAGCGACACCAGATATCTCTTCTTAATACCGTCTTTAGACTCGATAAAGATTTCTCTGTTACCACGCTTTATACCTCCATAAGTTACTACACCGTCTATCTCAGAAACTACAGCAGGATTTGAAGGATTTCTCGCTTCAAACAATTCTGTAACTCTAGGAAGACCCCCTGTAATATCTCTTGATTTACCCATAGTTCTTGGAATCTTAGCTAAGATTTGTCCCGCTTTGATTTTATCCCCATCGTCTACAGCTAAGTGAGCTCCTACAGGTATGTTATAAGATTTACCATCGTTCTTACCATTAATTCTAATGGCAGGGTTCTTAGTTTTATCTTTAGTATCTGTAATTACTTTTTCTCTATGGCCAGTTTGTTCATCTGACTCCTCTTTATAGGTGATTCCTTCTATAATTGATTCGAACTCAATAGTACCATCAAATTCTGAAAGAATAACGGCATTATAAGGATCCCAGAATACAAGCTCATCACCTTTCTCTACTTTCTGCCCTTCTTTCACCTTCAAGAAAGCTCCATAAGGCACGTAGTTAGTCATTAGCACTGTTCCCTTTTTCTCATCAACTACTTTGATCTCACCAGTACGTCCCATGATTACCTCTATCTTCTCACCTTCTTTGTCAGTGGTTTTGATAGTTCTAACACCTTCGAATTCGATTACTCCATCAAATTTAGCTTTGATGTTAGCATCTACCGCAATGTTAGAAGCAGTACCCCCAACGTGGAAAGTTCTAAGAGTAAGCTGAGTTCCTGGCTCTCCGATTGACTGTGCTGCAATCACACCAACAGCCTCTCCGGAATGCACCATCTTACCTGTTGCCAGGTTACGACCATAACATTTAGCACATCCTCCTTGCTTAGTTTCACAAGTAAGGAGCGATCTAATTTCTACTTCCTCAATATTACTTTCATCAATAGTCTTAGCTATTTCTTCAGTAATTTCATCACCTGATTCACAGATTAATTCATCTGTAATCGGATCGTAAATATCATGAACGGATACCCTACCTAAGATTCTTTCAGATAATGCTTCCACTATATCTTCATTGTCTTTCAATGCAGATACAGTAAGACCTCTCAAAGTACCACAATCATCCTCGGTAATTACTACGTCTTGAGCAACATCAACCAAACGTCTGGTTAAGTAACCCGCATCCGCAGTTTTCAATGCTGTATCGGCAAGACCTTTACGTGCACCGTGAGTTGAAATAAAGTACTCTATTACATCAAGACCTTCCTTAAAGTTAGAAAGGATAGGGTTTTCAATGATAGCACCAACAGAACCAGCAAGATTCTTTTGTGGCTTAGCCATCAATCCTCTCATTCCACCTAACTGACGGATTTGCTCTCTAGAACCCCTTGCGCCTGAGTGCATCATCATATAGATAGAGTTAAATCCTTGATCATCCTCAGCTAGCTGAGTCATCAAAGTATTTGTAAGCTGAGTATTGATCCTGGTCCAGATATCAATTACCTGGTTATATCTCTCATTATCAGTAATAAGACCCATAAGGTAGTTATTCCATACTGCATCAACCTCTTCTTTCGCCTGATTTACAAGCGCCTCTTTCTCTTCTGGAATAGCTACATCATTAAGTCCCATTGAAAGACCGCCTTTATAAGCCATCTGGAAACCAAGCTCTTTAATATCATCTAGGAAGTGAGCTGTTCTAGCCATTCCTGATACCTTAAAGATGTCAGAAATAATTTGTTGAAGCTTCTTCTTAGTTAAGAGTTCGTTAACAAAGCCTACTTCTTCCGGCACATATTGGTTTACAAGAACCCTTCCCGCTACTGTTTCCAGTAAAGTGTTTTCTAGCTCACCTTTTTCGTTACGAACTTTAGTTCTAACCTTAATATATGCATGCTTAGAAAGCCTTTTTTCATTTATGGCTATAATAACCTCTTCAGCACTATAGAAACTTCTGTTTTCTCCTAATACCGGGTTATCTTCTGTTCCTCTACGTCCTTTAGTTACATAGTAAAGACCTAACACCATATCCTGAGAAGGTACCGTTATAGGTGCTCCATTAGCAGGGTTTAGGATGTTATGAGATGAAAGCATCAATAACGAAGCTTCCAACACAGCCTCTTGACCTAAAGGTACGTGTACCGCCATCTGGTCACCATCAAAGTCAGCGTTGAATGCTGTACATACCAATGGGTGCAACTGGATAGCTTTTCCTTCTATAAGTTTAGGCTGGAAAGCCTGAATACCTAATCTGTGAAGTGTAGGAGCACGGTTAAGCAATACAGGGTGTCCTTTCAATACGTTCTCAAGAATATCCCATACTACCGGATCTTTTCTATCCACTATTTTCTTAGCAGATTTCACCGTTTTAACGATACCTCTTTCTATCAGCTTACGGATGATAAACGGCTTAAATAATTCCGCTGCCATATCCTTAGGCAAACCACATTCATGTAGTTTCAATTCTGGACCTACTACAATTACAGAACGACCTGAATAATCCACCCTTTTACCTAATAAGTTTTGACGGAAACGTCCTTGCTTTCCTTTAAGCATATCACTTAAAGATTTTAAAGCTCTATTACCATCAGATCTTACCGCATTGACTTTTCTTGAGTTATCAAACAGTGAATCCACTGCTTCCTGAAGCATCCTTTTCTCATTTCTAAGAATTACTTCTGGTGCCTTTATATCAATTAGTCTTTTCAGACGATTGTTTCTGATAATTACCCTTCTATAAAGATCATTCAAATCAGAAGTAGCAAATCTACCACCATCCAAAGGAACCAAAGGTCTCAATTCAGGAGGAATAACCGGTACCATTCTGATCACCATCCATTCAGGACGATTTTCAATTCTAGTTTTTGCTTCTCTGAAAGCTTCAACAACTTTAAGTCTTTTTAAAGCCTCAGCTTTTCTTTGCTGTGAAGTATCAGTTGCAGCCTGATGCCTTAACTCATAAGAAAGAGTGTCCAACTCAGTTCTTGCCAATAACATCTCTAGAGCCTCAGCTCCCATTTTGGCAATAAATTTATTTGGATCATCATCATCTAGCAATTGATTCTCACGAGGCATCTTATCTAGTATATCCAGATATTCATCCTCAGTAAGGAAATCCATTTTTGCTATACCATCCTCTTCTTTGATACCTGGTTGAATAACCACATACCTTTCATAATAAATGATTTGATCCAGCTTCTTAGTAGGTAACCCTAGTAAGTAACCAATTTTATTTGGCAACGACTTGAAATACCAGATGTGAGCCACAGGGACAACTAACTCGATATGTCCCATTCTTTCCCTTCTTACCTTCTTTTCAGTAACTTCAACACCACACCTGTCACAAATTATACCTTTATATCGTATCCTCTTATACTTTCCACAGTGGCACTCCCAGTCTTTCACAGGCCCGAAAATACGCTCACAGAACAAACCACCCATTTCCGGCTTATATGTTCTGTAATTAATAGTTTCAGGTTGAGTAACTTCACCATGAGAGCTCTCTAAGATAGACTCAGGTGATGCCAAACTGATAGTAACCTTGGAAAAGTCGAGGTTTAGCTTTTTATTCTTTCTGAATGACATAATTTGAATATTTGATGTCTATGTTCAAGAGGCTCTCACCTCTTGAACACATGTAATTTTTATATTAGTCTAAAGTGATTTCCAACGCTAATCCACGAAGTTCGTGTACCAGTACGTTGAACGACTCAGGTATATTTGGCTTTTTCATGTTTTCTCCTTTAACAATTGCCTCATATGCCTTAGCTCTACCAATAACATCATCCGACTTGATAGTAAGTATCTCTTGCAACACGTTTGATGCACCAAAGGCCTCAAGTGCCCAAACCTCCATCTCACCAAATCTCTGACCACCAAACTGGGCTTTACCTCCCAATGGCTGTTGAGTAATAAGTGAGTAAGGTCCGATAGATCTAGCGTGCATCTTATCATCTACCAAGTGACCTAGTTTAAGCATATAAGCTATACCTACTGTTACTGGTTGGTCAAATCGCTCTCCAGTGAGACCATCATACAAATATGCTCTACCATAATCAGGTAAACCTGCTTCACTCAATTCTGCAGCTACTTCTTCCATAGAAGCTCCATCAAAAATTGGAGTAGCATACCTTCTACCTAATTCTAACCCGGCCCAGCCTAAAACAGTTTCATAAATCTGACCCAAGTTCATCCTTGACGGTACACCAAGAGGGTTCAAACATATGTCCACAGGCGTTCCGTTTTGAAGGAATGGCATATCCTCGTCTCTAACGATTTTAGCAACAACCCCTTTATTTCCGTGTCTACCTGCCATTTTATCACCTACTTTCAGTTTACGCTTCTTAGCGATGTAAACTTTAGCCAGCTGAACAATGCCTGCAGGTAGCTCATCACCTACTTCAAGAGTAAATCTTTCACGCTTAAATTCACCAGCGATCTCATTCCTCTTGATGTTATAACTCTTCACAAGCTTGAACACGATATCATTAACTCTCTCATCAGTAGTCCAATTATCAAGGATAACATCTGAAACTAAGTTAACTTCCTCAGGAACGTTATAAGTACTTTCATCCTTATAAATGTTCTTCTCTGGGAATAAATTGTGCTCTATATTTTTACCAGAAAACTTAACTCCTTTGCTAATAAGCTCATCTCCAAATTTATGCCTAACGCCCTGACTGGTTTGACCATCCAACAGCGTAGTTAATTTTTCGATCATCTGAGCTCTTAACCCTAGAAGTTCTTTGCTGTATTTGCTCTTAAGGATTTCAACCTCCTTCTTAGATTTAGCTCTTAACTCCTTATCCTTCTTCGGTCTAGAGAAAAGCTTTGTATCTATAACTACACCTCTCAATGATGGTGAAGCTTTAAGAGAAGCATCCTTAACATCACCAGCCTTATCTCCGAATATAGCTCTCAAAAGCTTTTCTTCAGGAGTAGGATCAGTCTCACCCTTAGGAGTAATTTTACCAATTAGAATATCGCCTTCTTTTACTTCAGCTCCCACTCTAATGATACCATTTTCATCTAAATGTCTTACAGCCTCTTCACTAACGTTAGGAATTTCAGAGGTTAGTTCTTCTTCTCCACGTTTAGTATCTCTTACTTCAAGCTCATACTCATCGATATGGATTGATGTATAAATATCATCTCTAACCACCTTCTCAGAGATTACAATAGCATCCTCGAAGTTATATCCTTGCCAAGGCATGTAAGCAACTCTTAGGTTTCTTCCTAAGGCAAGTTCTCCACCTTGAGTAGCATAACCTTCTACTAATGGCTGGCCTTTCAAAACTCTTTCTCCTTTTTTAACGATAGGAGTAAGGTTAATACATGTATCTTGGTTAGTTCTTCTAAACTTAATTAGATTATAAGTCTTAGTATCTTCATCGAAGCTAACAAGAAGATCATCCTCCGTCATATCATATCTAACAACGATTTTCTTCGCATCAACAAAGTCAACTACTCCATCTCCTTCAGCTAACACTAAAGATCTAGAATCTATAGCTACGCGTCCTTCAAGCCCTGTTCCTACTATTGGAGCTTCAGGCTTCAATAATGGCACCGCCTGGCGCTGCATGTTTGATCCCATCAATGCACGGTTAGCATCATCATGCTCCAAGAATGGAATTAAAGATGCTGCAACTGATACAATCTGATTAGGCGCAACGTCCATATACCTTACCTCAGCAGGTTCTACTACAGGGAAGTCACCCTCAAATCTTGCCTTTACTCGTTCATTAACAAAATCACCAGTATCTTTAAGAGGTGCATTCGCCTGAGCAATATTATGAGTATCTTCCTCTTCGGCTGTTAGGTATTTAACATCACCTGTCATATCTACCTTTCCTTCATTTACTTCTCTATAAGGAGTTTCAATAAAGCCCATATTATTCACTTTTGCGTGAACACATAATGAGGAAATCAGACCAATGTTTGGTCCTTCAGGTGTTTCAATTGTACAAAGACGACCGTAGTGAGTATAATGAACATCTCGCACCTCGAAACCAGCTCTTTCTCTAGAAAGACCACCAGGACCTAAAGCAGACATTCTTCTCTTGTGAGTTACCTCCGCAAGAGGATTAGTTTGGTCCATGAATTGTGACAACTGATTAGTCCCGAAGAACGAATTAATAACAGAAGATAATGTCCTTGCATTAATCAAGTCCACAGGTTTAAAATCTTCGTTATCTCTAACGTTCATACGTTCTTTGATAGTTCTAGCCATTCTAGCAAGACCTACACCGAACTGAGTATATAACTGCTCTCCAACAGTTCTTACTCTTCTATTACTTAAGTGATCTATATCATCTACTACGGCTTTAGAGTTAATTAACCCTATCAGATACTTTACGATAAGTATAATATCTTCAGTAGTAAGTACTCTTTGCTCAGAGTCAATGTCAAGACCTAACTTCTTATTTATTCTATATCTACCAACTTCTCCTAAATCATAACGCTTCTCACTAAAGAATAAACTTTGAATAATGTCTCTAGCCGTTTGCTCATCAGGAGCCTCAGTATTTCTTAACTGTCTATAGATTTGTTCAACAGCTTCCTTCTCAGAGTTTGAGTTATCCTTAGCAAGCGTATTGAAAATAATTGTAAAATCTGTAACGTTTACGTCCTCTCTATGAAGAATAATAGACTTAGAACCTGAATCTACAATAGTTTCTATATCCTCATCTGTAAGCACGTGATCCCTTTCGAGTAACACCTCGTTACGATCAATAGAAACAACTTCACCAGTATCTTCATCCACGAAGTCTTCCGTCCAAGTTTTAAGTACCCTGGCAGCAAGTCTTCTTCCTTCAGCATCCTTCAAATCTTTCTTAGTGGCTTTCACCTCTTCAGAAAGACCAAAAAGATCAAGTATATCCTTATCTGTTCCATAGCCTATTGCACGAAGCAAGGTAGTAACAGGGAATTTCTTCTTTCTATCGATATAAGCATACATAACGTTGTTTACATCGGTAGCAAATTCTATCCATGACCCTTTGAAAGGTATAATTCTAGCAGAATAAAGCTTTGTACCATTAGTATGTTTACTTTGAGCAAAGAACACACCAGGGGATCTGTGTAACTGAGATACTATAACCCTTTCAGCTCCATTTATCACAAAAGAACCCTTTTTGGTCATATAAGGTATATTCCCTAAGAACACTTCCTGCTCGATAGTTTCAAAATCCTCATGATCTTCATCGTTACAGGTAAGCTTCAATTTGGCCTTTAAGGGCACCGAGTACGTAAGCCCTCTATCGATACACTCATCAACAGAGTATTTTGGAGGATCAACAATATAATCAATGAACTCCAACTCAAAATTTTCTCTGGAATCAGTAATGGGAAAGTTCTCGGAGAAAACTTTGAATAATCCCTCCTGTTCCCTTTTTTCTGCCGGTGTTTCTAGCTGAAAAAAGTCCTTAAAGGATTGTAACTGTATATCAAGGAAATCAGGATAATCTATAATCTTCTTAATGGAAGAAAAACTGATTCTTGCGTTTTCTTTTTTACTAGCCAAAGCTTTTAAAATTTAAATTACAAGATTTTGTAAATGGCAGTAAGAACTTTAAAGTTCCTGCGCCTTAATGTTTGTTGAATGTAAAGTATCTACAAACAGCAAAAGACCCCGATTAATACCGGGGTCTAACTTTTTGTTAGACGACCTAGAGTATGTCGCCAAGGCTTATTTCAACTCAACCTCAGCCCCAGCTTCTTCAAGCTGCTTTTTAAGAGCTTCAGCTTCATCCTTAGCTATGCCTTCTTTGATAGCTTTAGGAGCGCTATCTACGATTTCTTTAGCTTCTTTAAGACCTAATCCAGTTAATTCTTTCACCAATTTCACGATAGCCAATTTAGCTCCACCTGGTGATTTAAGGATTACATCAAATTCAGTTTGTTCAGCTCCAGCAGCATCACCATCACCGCCAGCAGGTGCAGCAACAGCCACGGCTGCAGCAGCAGCAGGTTCGATACCATGCTCTTCTTTAAGGTACTCTGCTAGTTCATTTACTTCTTTTACTGTAAGTTCAACTAGTTGATCTCCAAGTGCTTTAACGTCTGCCATTTTATTCTTATTTAGTCAATTATTCTTTTTTAATTAATTAATTTTCTCGTTCGGATAATGTTTTAATCAAACCTCCAAGTATATTTTTTCCACTTTGAAGAGCAGAAACAACATTCTTAGCAGGTGATTGAAGTAAACCAATAACCTCACCAATGAGCTCTTGCTTAGACTTAAGCTCGCTCAAAGTTTTAAGATTCTCTTCACCAAAGAAGAAATCTCTATCTACGGAAGCAGCCTTTAACGAAGGTTTTGCAACACCTTGTTTCTTTCTATATTCAGTAAGTACTTTTCCTGGCAAATTAGCCACCTCTTCTGAAAACAAAATCCCAGAGAATCCCTTCAGGCTTTCATTCAAACTTTCGAAGTCTCCCTCTACGTTTTGTAAAGCTTTTTTGATCAAAGAATTTTTGTATACTCCATACTCCACTCCCTTATCGAAACAAACACGTCTAAAAGCATTTACCTGACCTACAGATAAACCCGACGCATCAGTGATATAGAAATGGGGGTTCTTATTGAACTTTTCAGTAAGAGAATCTATAATTTCTGATTTTTCTTGCCTTGTCATGATTTTAATCCTGAAATTGATTGTTTGTCAATAGTTATCGAAGGACTCATAGTAGAAGAAATGTTAATTGTTCTAAAATAAGTTCCTTTTGCAGAAGCAGGCTTTAACTTGGCAACTGTTTGTAACATTTCCTGAATGTTTTCGGTAATCTTCTCAGGAGAGAAAGATGCCTTTCCAACACTCACGTGAATGATACCAAACTTATCAACTTTGAAATCGATCTTACCAGCTTTAATATCCTGAACAGCTTTACCTACTTCTAGAGTTACGGTACCAGACTTAGGATTAGGCATTAAGCCTCTTGGTCCTAAAACTCGACCTAACCTACCCACTTTAGCCATTACTGTAGGCATGGTAATGATAACATCTACATCAGTCCATCCACCTTCAATTTTCTTAATGTAATCATCAAGACCTACGTAATCCGCTCCAGCGTCTTTAGCCTCTTGTTCCTTATCAGGAGTACATAAAACAAGAACGGTTAAATCCTTACCAGTACCATGAGGCAATGTAACAACCCCACGCACCATTTGATCAGCTTTTTTCGGGTCAACACCCAAACGGATATCTAGATCTACTGAAGAATCAAATTTAGTGTAAGAAATTTCTTTCACCAGACTTGAAGCCTCTTCTAAAGCATATTCTTTAGTAGAGTCTACTTTTTCGCGAGCCGCTTTCTGATTTTTTGTCAGTTTTGCCATTGTGCTTTTATTTTAACTCCAAGGAGCTGTTCCAGTTACTTTTATTCCCATACTTCTAGCGGTTCCTGCTACCATTCTCATAGCTGACTCAACCTCAAAAGCATTCAAATCAGGCATCTTAGTTTCAGCAATGGTTTGCACTTGCTCCCAAGTAACACTACCAATCTTAGTCCTGTTTGATTCGGCTGATCCTTTTTTCTTTTTAGCAGCCTCTAAAAGCAACACTGCCGCAGGAGGGGTTTTTACTACGAAGTCGAATGACTTATCGCTATAGATTGTTACCAAAACAGGTAACACCTGTCCCTGTTTTTCTTGCGTTCTAGCATTAAACTGCTTGCAGAAGTCCATGATATTGAGACCCTTAGAACCTAATGCAGGACCAACTGGAGGTGATGGGTTAGCCTGGCCACCTCTTATCTGCAATTTCAAGTATCCACTAATTTCCTTAGCCATTATCTTAATCTAATTTTTCTACTTGCATATAGTTCAATTCAACAGGGGTATTCCTGCCAAATATTTTAACCATGACATTAAGTTTCCTTCTTTCTTCAAAAACCTCTTCAACAGTACCTGTAAAACCACTGAATGGACCATCCATTACTTTCACAGATTCGCCGACTATGTATGGTGTTTCTAATTTCTCCTCGAATTCGTCAATCTCATCAACCTTACCTAAGATTCTATTCACTTCAGACTGACGTAAAGGAACAGGGTCCTTAGAAGATCCTGTACCATTGTTTCCCAAAAATCCTATAACTCCAGGAACACTTGTTACCAAGTGATTAGCTTCTCCATTGCTCAGATCTGCAGAAACGAGAACATAACCAGGGAAAAAGTTTCTTTCTCTTACCCTTTTCTTTCCATTCCTCATCTCATAAACTTTCTCTGAAGGTATTAATACCTGAGGAACAAAATCAGTCAATTTCTCACGTTCTACCTCAGTTTCAAGATAAGCTTTGACTTTCTTCTCCTGACCACTTACGACTCTAACCACATACCATTTAAGATCACTCATTATCTAGTCTGATTAAAATTGGTCGTAAAATAAGTCCATCCCAGTTTGGAAAACGTAATCCATTAAGCCTATTAATAACGCAAAAATAAAAGATGCTACAAGCACTAATATAGAACTACTCTGTAATTCACTATACTTAGGCCATGTAACCTTGTTTTTCATTTCGTCATACGACTCAAGAATAAAAGATTTTAACTTTTGCATCTGGCTTACTTTTTAATGTTTTGCACGGGTGGAGAGACTCGAACTCCCAGCCAATGGTTTTGGAGACCACTACTCTACCAATTGAGCTACACCCGTTTATTTCTGTTACTTTGTTCTATTATGAGGATAATTATTAAAGTTCTTTAAATGACTTCCGATAATACCACCTCAAAATGGTTTGCAAAGGTAATAGAAAGTTTAAGAAAATAAAAGCGTTCCGATAAAAATCGAAACGCTTTTAAAAGAATATTTTATATTATTCTATGATTTCAGTTACCTGACCTGAACCCACTGTTCTACCACCTTCTCTGATAGCGAATCTAAGTCCTTTTTCCATAGCTACTGTGTTGATCAACTCAACTTCAATAGATACGTTATCACCAGGCATAACCATTTCAACGCCTTCTGGAAGCATAATCTCGCCAGTAACGTCAGTAGTTCTTAAATAGAACTGCGGTCTGTATTTGTTAAAGAAAGGAGTGTGACGTCCACCTTCTTCTTTAGAAAGAACATAAACCTCTGCCTTAAACTTTTTATGAGGAGTTACAGAACCTGGTTTACAGATTACCATACCTCTCTTAATGTCAGTTTTTTCAATACCTCTAAGAAGAAGACCTACGTTATCACCAGCCTCACCTCTATCTAATATCTTTCTGAACATCTCAACACCAGTAACTGTAGACTTAAGTCCTTCAGCACCCATACCAAGAATATCAACAGGATCTCCAGAGTTAATAACACCTCTTTCGATTCTACCAGTAGCCACAGTACCACGACCAGTGATAGAGAATACATCTTCAACAGGCATTAAGAAATCTTTGTCGATAAGACGCTCAGGAAGAGGGATATAGCTATCAACAGCCTCCATCAATTCTTCAACTTTAGCAACCCACTCAGGCTCTCCGTTAAGAGCTCCAAGAGCTGAACCTTGGATTACAGGAAGATCATCACCAGGGAAATCGTAATCAGAAAGTAATTCTCTAATTTCCATTTCAACAAGTTCTAATAACTCAGGATCATCTACTAAGTCAACTTTGTTCATGAATACCACAAGAGCAGGTACACCTACCTGACGAGAAAGCAATATGTGCTCTCTAGTTTGAGGCATAGGACCGTCTGTAGCAGCCACAACGATGATAGCGCCGTCCATTTGAGCAGCACCAGTAACCATGTTCTTTACATAGTCAGCGTGACCAGGACAGTCAACGTGAGCATAGTGACGGTTCTCAGTAGCGTACTCAATGTGAGAAGTATTAATTGTAATACCTCGTTCTTTTTCTTCAGGAGCGTTATCGATTGAAGAGAAATCTCTGTTATCAGCAAGTCCTTTGTCTGACAATACTTTAGATATTGCCGCAGTTAAAGTAGTTTTACCGTGGTCAACGTGACCGATTGTACCAATATTCACGTGGGGTTTTGAACGGTCAAAATTTTCTTTAGCCATATTTGAAAATCCCTAGTTTAGTTAAAATTATATTCGTTATTTAAATTATCGCTTCTTTCTAAATGCGTATAGAGAACCATCTTACCGCCATTATCTCTAATAAACGGAAATGATCCCTACATCATTCGACTTACCCTTACGGCCAAGAAATTAATTCTAAACCAAAAGAGCCAAGAAGGGGAATTGAACCCCCGACCTCTTCCTTACCAAGGAAGCGCTCTACCCCTGAGCTATCTCGGCTGATTTTCTGAGCCAGGAAATACATTATTTAAACAATGTCCTACCTCTAGGCAGGCTTCTTGGCCCAATGCCGAGAACTGGCAGGCGCTTTACCTTGAACTCAAAAAGAGCGGGAGACGAGGTTCGAACTCGCGACCTACAGCTTGGAAGGCTGTCGCTCTACCAACTGAGCTACTCCCGCTTGAATTCCATACAAATTTCTTGGAAAAGAAGTAATTTTCAAAACACTTCCAAGATCTGTATTAAACATTAAATCTATAAAAGAGTGGGGGGAGCAGGATTCGAACCTGCGTAGGCTTGCGCCAACGGATTTACAGTCCGTCCCATTTGGCCGCTCTGGTATCCCCCCAAAGCATCTTTCTAATAAAGAACTCCTTTGATTTTCGGCTGTTTTTGTGTGCCTTTTGATCAAAGAGAGTGCAAATCTATGCGCTTTTTTCTTTTATTCAAACTTTCGGCTAAAAAAAAGTGTATTTTTTTTAAAAATTTTCTAAAAACAGCCTTCAGAGCCATTTTATCAATAAAAAAGAATTTCGTTAATTACCTTATGCCCAAATTCCTTTTCTAATATTTTCATGATCTCCATCTTAGAATGGTTGAGTTGGTGCTTTAATGGAGCCGATAGTATTTCAACGAAAAGCACCTGATCTTTAATGAAAATTTTACCTGTGCGATTAGCTATAGTATTGCCCATAAGCTTGGCCCAACTCTCCACTAAGCGAGCCTCATCAAACCTGCCTTTTAAGCGATAAGTATCTAACAGAGAATCGATCGCCTCTTTTACTGATGAAATGTCTGATTTCCTTTTATCGAATTTATCGAAATTACGTTTCTTCATTGTATCACTGTACCCCGGTTTACTCTATAAAAGTTAGCTGAGATTTTAAGTTCATTTAATATTGTACGCGTTCTTTCTTCTCTTGCATCTGTGATGAATATTTGACCGAAATCATGATTCACCACTCTTTCCATGAGGTGTTGTATACGGCGAGAATCTAATTTATCAAATATATCATCTAACAAAAGAATCGGTTTAAAACCCTTCAATTCTCTGATTATATCGAAATGTCCCATCTTCAAGGATACTAAAAATGTTTTTTGCTGTCCTTGAGAACCAAATTTTTTCAGGGGCTTCCCTTCTATAGTAAATCGAAAATCATCTTTGTGCACGCCCATTGTAGTTCTCTCCAAAGCTAAGTCTTTCCTTAGAGCATTATTGTATAATTCTTTAAAATCAGAATCTGATGCCTCGGATCTATAGTGTATGCTTACTTTTTCATTTCCTTCCGAAAGTTTATCATAATGATTTTGAAATAATTTTTCAAAATCGATTATAAAATCACTACGCCTCTGGTTAATGTATAGCGAAAGCCCTATAATATGTTCATCATATATTTTCAATAGCTCGTAATCAGTACGTCCTACGTTAGCAAAACGTTTCAACGCACTATTGCGTTGTTTCAAGTACTTTGAGTAACTAATTAGGTTATCAAGGTACTCTGCATCTATCTGACTAATAATAGCATCAAAAAATTTTCTACGGGCTTCACTACCATCTCTAATAATATCTGTATCGTTAGGAGCAATCAGTACTACGGGTAACTTGCCAACATGCTCGCTTAAACGTGCATATTCTTTTTTATTTACTTTAAAGGTTTTTCCTTTCCCCTCCTGATAAGAGCACAATACAGGTAGTGCTTTTTCGGAAAGTCTAAAATCTCCACGAATGGAAAAAAATTCCTCTCCAAACTTTACATTTTGGCTATCAATAGTGTTAAATGCACTTCTAGTCATAGACAGATAATGTATGGCATCCAGTAGGTTGGTTTTCCCACTTCCATTTTCTCCTACTAAACAATTCACTTCATTTGAAAAAGTGAGTGCTACTTCTTCGTAGTTCTTAAAACCAAACAAACTCAATTTTTCAATGTGCATTAACTTTTTTTACTTATTTTCGCAATCCAAATTATTGGATTCAAATTTACTATTATGGCAACTACAACAAAAGGAAAGTCAAAATCTAAATCCTCGGCCAAATCCAAATTCAATAAGGAAACCTACATGCACTGGTTCGAGAGCATGTTATTCTTAAGAAAGTTTGAGGAGAAAGCAGGCCAGTTATATGGTCAACAAAAAATTAAAGGATTTTGTCACCTGTATATAGGACAAGAAGCTTGTGTAGCAGGCTCTATTTCAGCATTAGAAAGAGGTGATAAACACATTACCGCTTATAGGGATCATGCACACCCTATCGCATTAGGATCAGACCCGAAAAAAATTATGGCTGAGCTGTTTGCTAAGGAAACTGGTATTTCTAAAGGAAAAGGTGGCTCAATGCACATGTTTGACAAGGAAAACAACTTCTTTGGAGGTCATGGTATAGTAGGTGGTCAGGTGCCTTTAGGTGCAGGTATTGCCTTTGCAGAAAAGTACAACAAAACTGGCAAGCTATGCATGTGCTATATGGGAGATGGTGCCGTAAGACAAGGTGCATTCCATGAAGCTCTTAACTTGGCAATGACTTGGAAGCTTCCGGTAATCTTTGTTATAGAAAATAATGGTTATGCGATGGGAACTTCTGTAAAACGAACTTCCAATGTAACTGAGTTATATACTTTAGGTGAATCATACGATATGCCTTCAGAACCTGTAGATGGTATGTCAGTAGAAGCGGTGTATGAAGCTGTGGAAAGTGCTGCCGAAAGAGCAAGAAAAGGAGAAGGACCTACTTTATTAGAGTTTAGAACATATAGGTACAAAGGACACTCCATGTCTGACCCTGCTAAATATAGAACTAAGGAAGAGTTAGAAGAGTACAAAGGGAAAGATCCTATAGAGCAAGTTAGACAAACCATACTGGAAAATAAATATGCCAGTGAGGACGATATTGCTGCTATAGAAAAGAAAGTGAAAAATGAAGTAGCTGACTGTGTAAAATTTGCTGAAGAATCTGACTTCCCTAAAGAAGAAGAAGCTTTCAGAGATGTTTATGCTCAAGAAGATTATCCTTTCGTAACTGACTAAGAAAATACGACTTATAAAAGAAGGAACAGGATTTTTTAAGATTCCTGTTTCTTATATGTAAAGTTATCACTAGCTTTGAAGCCTTTAAATTTTTGCAGATGGCAGACAAAAAGACAAATAATACAACCGAACATCACAATGAGCTTTTAGAAAATCCAGAAGCTCTTGCCGATCAGTTAACCAAAACTGAAGAATTCCTAGAGAAGAATAAAACCATTGTACTCGCTATAATCGCCATTTTCGTGGTAGGTGTAGCAGGATATTTCGGTTTCAAGTATTATAAAAACTCTCAAAATGATAAAGCACAAAATGAAATGTTTCAGGCTGTGTATTATTTTGAAAGTGACAGTTTAGACTTAGCCCTTAATGGAGATGGTAATCGTTTAGGCTTTTTAGATATTATAGATGAGTACGGTATTACTGAAGCGGCTAATCTTGCACATTATTATGTAGGAGCGGCTTACCTTAAGCAAGGTAATTTTGATGATGCCATATCTCACTTAGAGGAGTTTAGTGCCGGGGATCTATTAGTTCAGGCCCGCGCTTATAGCTTAATTGGAGATGCTTACATGGAAAAAGGAGAGTTTGAAAGTGCTGCAAGCTATTTCCAAAAAGCAGCTGATTATAAACCTAATAAGTATTTTACTCCTGAGTATTTAATGAAAGCAGCTTTAGCATATGAAAAACTAAATCAGGTTGATGAGGCTAAGGAATCTTACGATAAGATTATTAATAATTACTGGGATTCTAACCTAATCCAAACTGCTAAGAAATATAAGGCTAGACTTGGCGCATAAAAAGCTAGGTAAGCAATAGCTTAAAAGAAATTGAAAGGGATAAGGGTATAATCTTTATCCCTTTTTTATTTTTGAAGAAAATTCTAAATACACATGGCTTCATCTCAAAAGAACTTAAGTGATTATAGTTCAAAAAATATTCAAGATATCAGTAATAAGAAATTTGCAATAGTAGTCTCTGAGTGGAACGATGAGGTAACAGAAGCTCTTTATTCTGGAGCTTATGAAACCCTCATAAACAACGGTGCTGATAGAAACAATATCATAAGAAAAAATGTCCCGGGTAGCTTTGAGTTAACCCTCGGAGCACACTGGATGGCTGCAGAGGAAGATATTGATGCAGTAATTTGCCTTGGTTGCGTGATTCAAGGAGAAACCAGGCATTTTGACTTTATTTGTGATGCTGTGGCTCAAGGTATCACTCATGTTAACCTAAAATTTGCCAAGCCGGTAATATTTGGGGTATTAACTACAGATAATCAAAAACAAGCTTTAGACAGGGCTGGAGGTAAGCATGGCAACAAAGGTGATGAAGCTGCCATTACAGCCATAAAAATGCTGGGATTTTAATAAAACAAAAAAGGGGCTGAAACAGCCCCTTTTTTGTTTTATTAAAAAGTATATCTCAGGCCGAGCTGCATCTGCCATCTGGAAATAAGTCCAGTATCAGTAACAAAGGTACTGTTCAGAGCTTCATTGAAATTATAGGTAGGCTCTCCCGCACCATTAACCTCTACTACACTAACCGGCTGTACACTACGTGGTATTTGCCTCACTCCCCAATCTGAGCTTAATAAGTTACCTGCATTGAGTACATCTAAACTAAATTGAATAGTATTCCCATTATTTAATTTATAATCCTGTAAGAGTCTGAAATCAAAGCGAGAATACCAAGGACTCAATGCTCCATATCTTTCAGCGTACTTCCCTCTGTTATCACTTAAATAATCATCCTGCTGAATATAATTTCTATAGGCTTCTCTGTTTTCGGATGAGATAAAGTTCATTTGATCTAGCTCAGAATCAGTAGGGATATAAAGCAGGTCATTTAATACCGAACCATCTCCATTCAAATCGCCAGCATAGGTATAACTATATCTTCCACCATGCGCATATTCAAAGAATAAAGACAAAGTAGTGGACCAATGGTCATTCCCATATTTAAAGGTTTTATTTACATTACCTACAAAACGATGTTTATTTCCATAAATCGATGGAGCCAATACTGCTGTATTAGCATTACCCACTACTGGGTTAATTGAGAAAGCATCACTGGATATTTCCGCTTCTATTGAAGATACAGACTTAGCATCTAAATAATTATATGCAAGGCTCGCGAATAAACCATTATCCCATTTTTTCTTTATTTCCAGCGTCATGTTAAAACTTCTCCCTTTATCTGTATTCGTGAACACATAGTTTGAAGCAACTCCTCCGTTGAAAGTAACAATATCTTCAGGCTGATACCTATCCCTGTTATCGACTCCTCCTAACTGTCCGGAAGGTTTTCTCAAGCTATAATCTCTCACCATCATAGCATTAATATCTTTAGTATAGCTCAAATCTATCGTAGCTACTAGCCCTTTGCTAATTACCTTATCTACGCCTAAAGAGGACCTCCACACCTGAGGAAATTTAAAATCTGGTGCTGTAACATTTAAGAATCCCGTGCCTGGATTAGCAACTTGATTCCCAATCCAAACAAAAGGCAAACGACCTGTAAACACACCACTACCTCCACGCAGCTGTAAAGTTCCGTTCTTCATAACATCCCAATTAAAACCTACTCGGGGAGATGCCAATATAGTAGCATCTGGCAATTTAGTATTATCAAAAGTTACCGGCTGATCGTTTTCATCGTAGTAGACGACCTCATCAGTATTAGGAGGAATATTGTCAGAAGTATTGAAATATAAAGGTTTATCGAACCTAACTCCTAAAGTAAGGGTAAAATTATCATTCACTAACCATTTATCTTGTGCATAAAATGCCAATTGGCCTACTTCTGTTTCTGCCATGGCCCAGCCATCATTGGCATTATTAAAATCATAGGTAGCACGTGCTTCTGCCACTGTAGCATCCCATTCGCCATTATTAACTTGAGTAATAAAGTCTTCAATGTTGGTTGAGGAAAAAATACTTGGCCCATAAGCCGTTAGGTTAAAGGAATTTTCAAACATGAACTTTTCAAAAGAAACACCAACGGTGAAAGTATGATCACCCAAATACATTTCGAAATTATCACTAGCTTGAAATACTTGCTGATCTAGTGTATTATTAATAGAAAAAGGCTCATGCCCAACAATTATATAATTACTACCTCCTTTAGTAAGATTAATAGGTGGGAAAGGCGTACTAAAAGGATCTCTATAATCATCGAAATGGGTATAGCCTACCTGTAGCTTATTTGAAAATTTATTTCCAAACAAAGACCTTAATTCTACCAGCCATGAATCAATATTATTATTCATCTGATAGCCAGAATTTCTGAATTGAAGAGTATTTGCATCTGGTCCTCTCCTTCCTAAAGCCGTGGGGTGGGCAGGTTTTTCTTTAGAAGCTCTTAAAAAATTATAGGTCGCGGTGAGGGTGTGATTGTTGTTAATATTATAGTCTAGCTTCACTATTCCTTTTTGGTTTCTGGTGTCTAAAGTAAAGCCTTCATAAGGTCCGGTTTCATATCCAAATCGATTGTATAATAGAGAGCTGATTCGTTCTAAATCTGTAGCCAACACTCGTGATTCATTTACAGCGCCAGTACCTCTGTTGGCTACAAAACTAGAACCAAGATCCTCTCTTCTGTCTAGTTCGAAGTTGGTAAAGAAAAAAAGCTTGTTCTTAATAATAGGGCCTCCCAGACTAAAACCTGCCTGCACCTGCCTAAGGTCAGCTTTCAGCACATCTTCTCCCTCTACCTTACTCCCCAGCAAATCCTGATTTCTAAAAAAACCAAACACAGTACCATGAAAATCATTGGTTCCGCTTTTAGTAACCGCATTTATGGACGCCCCGGTGAAACCCGATTGAGTAACATCATACGGTGCCACAGACACTTGTATTTGTTCTATAGCATCTAAAGAGATAGGTTGAGCATCGGCCTGACCACCTGGCGTTGCTGCATCTAACCCGAAAGGATTATTAAAGATAGATCCATCTAATGAGAAATTATTATACTGATCATTTCTACCTCCGAAGGAGTTTCCATCAGAAGATGGGGTAAGTCTATAAATATCACTAGCGGACCTAGTGATAGTGGGTAGCTTCTTTATTTGATCATTGGAAAAGGCCACTTCTGCTCCAGTACGATCACTGTTAAAAGTATCATCTCCGGCACCTGAAACCACTACTTCTTGTAAAGTGGTAACATCAGGGTCTAATGAAATATTTAAAACAAAGGTTTCTCCCAGCACCAGTTCAATTCCCTTAAACTCCTGTGGGTGATGCCCTACATAACTAACTCTGATGACGTAAGGCCCTCCAACCTTTAAATTGGGTAAGGTATACTTTCCATCCAACCTAGTAGAGGTGCCATATTCTACACCTGTGGGTTCATGAATGGCTATAACATTGGCTCCGGGCAGGGTAGCGCCCTCTCCATCAGTTATCGTTCCTCTTATACTGGCTGTAGTCACCCCTTGGGCTAGTATTTTTTGACATGACAGCAACATTATCATTGCTAAAAGCAAGACTGATCTCTTCATAGGTTTAAGTAGATTATTTAGGTTAAATTTTATCCGAAAATACCCTTTTCATAACAATATGATCAAATTAAAGCCTAATTTTTAATCATAAATTCTGAAAATAATCACTTTTACACACTAATAAACCTTTTTTTTAGCCAACAGAGTCTTTATCTCCCAATATGGAGGTACCATCAATTTATTTACAAACAAAAAAGGCATGCCCTTAGGGCATGCCTTTTTTGTTGTATAATGCTTAGTTTAGATTAAGCTATCTATCACTGCATTTAAAGTAGGGCTAGGTCTCATAGCCTTTGAAGTAGTTTGGTAGTCAGGGTTATAATAACCTCCGATATGCTTTGCTTCTCCCTGCACTCCGTTTAGCTCATCTACTATTTGAGTTTCTTTCTCTTGCAATTCAGAATACACTTTTTCAAACGTAGCTTTTAAAGCCTCATTCTCTGACTGTGCCGCCAAAGCTTCTGCCCAGTACAGCGCCAGATAAAAATGGCTACCTCTATTGTCTAACTCACCTACCTTACGAGATGGTGATTTTTTATTTTCTAAGAACTTACCGGTAGCTTTATCTAGAGCATCGGCTAAGATCTGAGCGCCATTATTATTATAGGCATCACTCAAATGCTCCAAAGAAGCGGCCAAAGCCAAGAATTCACCTAAAGAATCCCATCTCAAGTGATTTTCTTCTATGAACTGCTCTACGTGCTTAGGAGCCGAACCTCCTGCTCCTGTCTCAAACAATCCTCCTCCGTTCATCAACGGCACTATAGAAAGCATTTTAGCACTGGTACCCAATTCCAGAATAGGGAACAAATCAGTTAAATAATCTCTTAAAACATTTCCTGTTACAGAAATAGTATCTTTTCCTTCTTTAACTCTCTTAAGGGTAAACTCTGTAGCTTCTACTGGAGACATGATTTGAATATCAAGGCCTTCAGTATCATGCTCAGGCAAGTATTTATTTACTTTTTCGATTAGCTCAGCATCATGTGCTCTGTTTTTATCTAACCAGAATATAGCAGGTGTATTAGTAGCTCTAGCTCTATTTACCGCCAACTTAATCCAGTCTTGGATAGGTGCATCTTTAGCCTGGCACATTCTCCAGATATCACCAGCCTCTACAGCATGCTCGATAACAGTCTCCCCTGCCTTATTAATTACTTTAACAGTACCATCAGCTGGTATTTCAAATGTTTTATCATGAGAACCATATTCCTCAGCTTTCTGAGCCATAAGCCCCACATTAGGTACAGTACCCATTGTGGTAGGATCAAATGCTCCATTCTTCTTACAGAATTCAACGGTAGCATCGTATACACCAGCATAACTGCTATCAGGTATTACGGCTTTAGTATCTTGTTGCTTTCCTGCTTTATTCCACATCTGGCCTGAGGTTCTGATCATAGCAGGCATAGAAGCATCTATGATTACATCACTAGGTACATGCAGGTTAGTAATTCCTTTATCAGAATTCACCATAGCCACGTCTGGTCCTTCGGCTAAGGCTTTTTCGATATCAGCTTCAACCTCAGCTCTCTTATCTTCAGGAAGTGTTTTTATTCTAGCGATAACATCTCCAAGTCCATTATTCGCATCTGCTCCTACAGATTTTAAAGCCTCTCCATGTTTTTCAAAAACATCTGCAAAGAAGACTTTTACAGCATGGCCAAAAATGATAGGGTCTGAAACCTTCATCATAGTGGCTTTCATATGCAGAGAAAAGAGTACCCCTTTAGCTTTAGCATCAGCTATTTCAGCCTTAAGAAACTCTATCAATTTCTTCTTACTCATTACAGTAGCGTCAATCACCTCACCTGCGAGTAGAGCCACTTTTTCTTTAAGTACCTGAGTTTTTCCTTCTTTATCTACAAACTCGATCTTTACACTGTCATCTGCGGGTATAGTAACCGATTTCTCATTAGCTCTAAAATCGCCCTCACTCATGGTAGACACATGAGATTTAGAATCAGAAGACCATGCACCCATACTGTGAGGGTTATTTTTAGCATATTGCTTTACAGACCCTGGAGCTCTTCTATCAGAGTTACCCTCTCTAAGGACAGGGTTAACTGCGCTCCCTTTGATCTTATCATATTTAGCCTTAACCTCCTTTTCTTCATCATTCTTAGGCTCTTCAGGGTAATCAGGCAAAGCATAACCCTGTGCTTGCAATTCTTTAATAGCAGCCACCAACTGAGGAACAGAGGCACTGATATTCGGCAATTTAATGATATTAGCTTCTGGTTTCTTAGCCAGATCACCTAGTTCAGCAAGGGCATCAGGTATCTTTTGCACATCAGTAAGCTTTTCTGGGAAATTAGCTATGATTCTTCCTGCCAAAGAAATGTCTCTGGTTTCGATGTTTACGCCACTTTGTCCGGCAAATGCCTTTATTATCGGTAAGAATGAATGAGTTGCCAGGGCGGGGGCCTCATCAGTTATGGTATAAATTATTTTAGCTGTGTTGTCACTCATGATCTATTATGCCATTTTTGATTATTGAATATGTCTTAAACCTTCTTTAAAGGGATGCTAAATTAACAATTTTAAAGGTGGTATCTAAATGTGAAATTAGATTAATGCATTACGATTATTGAACTTAATTTTTACGTAATCTGTAGTATCTTAAAGCAAATATTTCATCCAACAGTTATGTCCCTTCTTTTTTTTATTCATTTGAATTTAATATCATTTTTCACCCCTATCACAACACGTGTAGATGTTTGTGTAAGTACGGAAGAGAAAAAGTTATACGAAATAATAAACGAATATCGTAAGCAAAAGGAGCTTGACCCTATTGCTTTTTCATCTAAACTCACTGCCGTAGCACAAGCTCATGCTAAGGATCTTTCTGAAAATTATGATTTTGACCCTAAAGGAAAGTGTAACCCTCACAGCTGGTCTGATGAAGGCGCCTGGACCCCATGCTGCTACACCAATGATCATAAGCAAGCCCAATGTATGTGGGATAAACCAAAAGAAATAGCGGGCTACACTGGCTCAGGCTATGAAATTGCCTACTTTAATAGTGGCGGAGCAAAAGCAGAAAAAGGGCTTGAAGGGTGGAAAAAAAGTCCAGCTCATAATCCTTTGATCATCAACTCAGGAATGTGGGAAAAGGCCCATTGGCAAGGAATTGGTATAGGAATTTATAAAGAGTATGCGGTAGTGTGGTTTGGAGAAGTTGCAGACGAACAGAATAAGATCATCACCTGCAACCTGAACTAAGCTATTAAATAACTAGTAGCTTTCATCTTGATTAGGAAAATCTCCAGACTTCACATCATTAATATAATTGGCGGCTGCCTCCGTCATTATAGTTTGTAAGTCAGCATAACGCCTCAAAAACTTAGGCTTAAAATCTTTGTTCATACCCATCATATCTTGAACCACTAGCACCTGACCATCTACACCTGCTCCTGCACCAATACCAATAATAGGAATGGTTAATTGCTCTGCAACTGTTTTTGCTAAAGTAGCCGGCACTTTTTCCAATACAATAGCAAAACACCCTAACTCTTCCAGCAGTTTAGCATCGCTAATTAACTTATTAGCCTCTGCCTCCTCCTTTGCTCTTACTGAAAATGTTCCAAATTTATTAATAGACTGTGGAGTCAATCCTAAGTGGCCCATAACAGGAATACCTGCACTTAATATTTTTTTCACAGACTCCTCTATTTCTGCTCCTCCTTCAATTTTTATTCCATGAGAACTGGTTTCCTTCATTACTCTCACTGCCGAGCGGATGGCCGTTTCCGGATCTCCCTGATAAGTTCCAAAAGGCAAGTCAACAATCACCATAGCGCGCTTGCATGCTCTTGCTACAGAAGCGCCATAATAAATCATGTGATCAAGAGAAATAGGCAATGTAGTTTCATACCCAGCCATAACATTAGCGGCAGAATCACCAACAAGAAGTATTTCTACCCCGGCCTCATCCAGAATGCGAGCCATTGTATAATCATATGCGGTAAGCATAGACATTTTTTCTCCTTGTCTCTTCATTTCATGAAGACGCTGAATGGTAATCTTCTTTATATCACTTTTATGTATAGACATGTATATTTCATTTTGTATTTGGAATCACAAACTTAAAATTTGTTCCTTCTAATTCCTCACTTCTGACCTTAATTTCAGCATTAAGCTTATCGGCCACTTTTTTCACTATATAGAGTCCAAGGCCTGAGCCTTCACTCTTTTCCGTAGCTCTATAAAACATATCAAATATATGGGGCATTTTAGATGCCTCTATTCCCTCCCCATTATCTTCGATCTCTATTATTGCTTTTTCCTCATCTACCGTCACATCAACCTTTACATAAGAATATTCTTTATGTCTAGACCGATACTTAATAGCATTTGATATCAGATTATTTAGTATAACTCTGATCCTGGTTAAATCAGAAAAGAACTCTACCGGCTGGTGGATATTAGTAATAATCTCTAAGCCCTCATTATCGCGAGTATAGTAATAGCTAGTAATACTACTATTGATCTCAACCATAAAATTAATTGATACGTGAGGGTCGTTAACACGATCATTTCTTGAGATACTAAGTAGATCTATAACCAGAGAATCCAACCGCTTAACACTGGACTTAATCTTGCTTATACATTCTAGTTTAATCTTCTCATCCTTCTCTAACCGAAATACATCTATTAAACCTAAAATAGACCTAAGCGGAGATCGTAAATCATGTGAAGAATGATAAATGAAGCTATCTAACTCGAAGTTTACTTTTTGTAATTCAATTAGGCTAGATTTAGTTTCGGTGATATCCTTAATAATACAATCTACCACCCCCTCCTCTTCATACAATATAGCCCCAAATGAAATCCACAATGACGTGGGGCCCCAGTCTTTAATCTCAAGCTCGAGATTGTCTATACTGCCTTCATTTTTTAATAAATCAAAAATTAATTTCGCATGCTTTTCACCTATTATGTCTTGGCATTTAGTAGCATTTCTTTTGTCTAATGAAATAGAGAACAGATCCCAAAACTTATCATTAGCCTCTAAAATATCTCCAGTGGCAAGATCATTCCTCACCATAGCTATCATAGAGTTTTGAAATAGATTTCTATACTTGTCACTGCCCAGTTTAGTATATCCTTTTTGTTCCTTTAGTGTAGTGACATCAGTATAGTAAGACTTGGCCCATGTAACTTCTCCTTTATCATCCCTCTTAAGGGTAGCGGCAGATTGCACCCATATGTAGCTACCATTAATAGACCTAACTCTGAATATCTGCTCATAATGAGAGAGCAGACCATTAATAAAATCCAAGAAGTGATTGATTACTTTATTTAAATCTTCGGGGTGGATATGCTTGTGCCAAAAGCCCTCTATCGGAACAGGCTTATCTTGACCGTACCCAAAAAGCTGGCGCAATTCAGGAGATAAATAAAGCCTGTTGTTTTCGAGGTCCCATTCCCAAAAAATTGCTTTTTCTTTTTGTTGATGATCATCATATTCTCCATCTCGAATAAGATGGGTTGGCTTATTCAGCCACTCCAGTAGATCAGTAACTTCAACAAATTTCAATGCTTTATAAAAGAAAAAGTTATTTGAAAATAGGTTGTGATTCGAACACAACAGGCTAAAAAATTACTTAAAATTATTGTAAGTATACAACCTTTTTATTTTTATCTAACTCTACGGCTACATGATCATTAATAGTAGTAGCAAGCTCATAGCCTGCATACTTGGTAGATATAGGAAACTGGGTATGACTTCTATTCACCAATACCGCCGTTTCTATTTTCTTAACTTTTACATTAAGAAAAGCTTTTAGGCTATAAGCCATAGTTCTACCTGTATTCATAACGTCATCAATGAGAACTATACACTTATTTTTGAGAGTAGCTGTATCACAGTCTAAACTGATATCACTTTGCGTAGGAGCGAATTTATCTAGGTTTAAGCCTATTAATTTAACCTTAAAACTAGCTATAACCTCTAGGTCATTTTGCAGTAATTTAGCTAATTCATATCCCTGAGAGTGTATACCTGCTAATATTATTTCCTTCTCCTGAAAGTTATTTTCATATATTTCATACGCCATCCTTTTAATCTTTTGGCGCACTTGATCATCCGTTAGTATTAAACTCTTCTCTTCCATGGTTTATGGTATAGGCATTACTTTACTGTCCTTAAATGTAGATAGAATAACCAGAGATTGCATATTATCCACCACTTCAATATTAGTAACTCTTTCTAACATTAGTTTTTGATAAGCAGCTATATCCTCAGCGATTATCTTCAATATAAAATCTCCAGATCCGGTAACATGATGACACTCTATTATCTCATCAATCTCACTGATACTTTCAGTGAAAATCTCAATATTATCTTTATTATGCCCCTTCAGTGTAACCATCACAAAAGTACTCACTCCCAACCCAACCTTTTGTGTATTAAGTTTTGCATGATAGCTTTTTATAACGCCTGACGTCTCCAATTTCTTTACACGCTCTAATGTAGGAGCAGGAGAAAGTCCTATCTCTTGAGCCAGCTGTGCGTTTGTGATTTTAGCATTGGCCTGCAAAATCTTTAGTATTTTAAGGTCTATCCTATCTAATTTTACTTTATCCTTCATTGATTTACCAAATAATATTTGGCGCGAAGATAACCAGAAAATGTAAGGATATAGAAATAAGTCTGCAACTATTGCAAAATAGTTTTTTAATGTTTAACCGTTAATCTAAATGCTTTCCGACTATTACCTACTTCTGATTTCAACAGATAAAAGCCATTACTTAAGTCACTAACATTAAATTCTATCAGCTTATAACCTTTTAAGCTTGAAAAATCGAATTGCTTTACAAGCTGTCCTCTTACATCATATAAAAAGAAGCTTCCTGGTGTCTGTTTGGATGTTACTACTCTTACAAAAACAGCATCAGGCGATGGGTTAGGCCTGGGAGGTAATACTACAACATCTTCCCCATCAGCGTTTTGAATGCACTGTGTATTGTTGTTAAAGTCTGCATCTACTATTCCTTTAACCATACCATAAGCCGAAACACATAAGTAGGCAGCGTTTAAACGGTTAATAGCAAAATCCAAGGTAATGTTTTTTTGTTGCCCTGGTAACAGCTCTAATGGAAATATCCGCTCTATAATCACCTCATTCCCCATATCCAAATTAAGACTGATGCTATCTAAAGATATCGTACCATTATTTTTGAGGTTAAGGATTATAACACCATCCTGATAAAACACATTGGCCAGTTCTAATTCCAGATTAGGATCTAGTACGCTAATCATCTGAGAAGTTGTATCTGTACATTGCTCAGCACTAAAAGCTACCAAATCTATCCAGTAATCGGCCTCTTCCACAAAATTATAAGACACATTTTCATCAGTACTTTCTGCCACATCTCCCAAATACCATCTGTAGTTTTCCGCCCCAATGGATTCATTAGTAAAGTCAACATCTAAAGGAGGTGCTCCAAAAGTGATAGATGAACTAAACTGTGCAATAGGAGCTTCATAAATTGAAATATTAGATGCTTTTTCGTAAGTGCATCCATTTTGAGTATCTACTAACAAACTGAGCTTATAGGTTCCTGCATTATCAAAAGCATAATAAATAGATGAATCGGCACCTATAATGCCATTAGAATAACTCCATTTTCGCATAGCAGCGACATCAGTACCATAATCAGTAATATCGTAAATATGAGTTTCTGCATTGTCACAGTTAAATTCAGATGCGAACGACAAATCAGGCACAGGATTAACAGTAATGGTTTTATACTTTGTAGCAGAACATAAGTTTTCTGAAGTTACGGTTAAGCCAATGTTATAATTTATTGGGTATTGAAAAGTGATACTAGGATTTTGCTCCCCACTATAAACACCACCCAAATCCCAAGCCCACGAGATATTATCAAACCCAAGTACCGGCTCACTCTGATCCGTAAATTCTACCACCTCTTTTAAGCATAACTTATCATAGCTAAAATCAACTTCAGGTGCTGGGTTAACTGACACTGGCTGCTGAATAGAATCTTTACAACCATTGGTAGTGGTGACCGCCAACTTCACATCATACCTTCCATCTGCAGCAAAATTATGAGTAGGGTTTCTCTCCGTTGAAAACTCACCATCATCAAACTCCCATCTCCAGGCCTGCAAGTTAGCATCCCCTACCTCGGAAGCATCTATAAATTGGGTAAGAGAGCCTTCACACGCTAATTCATTATTAAACTGGACATTTGGCAACTGATAAACACTGACACTTCTTGTTAAATCTGACTCGCAACCAACATCATTGATTACATTAAGAGTAACATCAAAAGTGCCAGGGTCACCATACTCAAAAAATGGATTTTCTAAGCTAGATGTATATCCATTACCAAAATCCCAATGATAGTTCGTAATATTTCCTTCTGACTGATTACTAAACTGCATTGGGGTGCCTACACAGTCATCATTAACCTGAAAAGCAGGAACGGGACCATCATTTATATTAGTAAGAACATCAATAGCTTCTGCAGCACAGCCCGGGATGCTGGCAATTAGCTTAATCTCTTTATACCCTCCAGTAGGAAACTCATAGTTAAGGTCTTGAGTATTGGCAACAGAATCGCCATTTACCTTCCACTTCCATGATAAATTTCCGCCAAAACTGCCATCGGTGGTATTTTTAAAGGTATATACATCATTAGTACAAACCAGCCCTGTGGGCGAATCGAAAGAAGGAACCGGCTCATCATATATTGTAATGTCCTTCTCAACAAAATTGCTACAGCCATTAGCGCTTTCAACTGATAAGTTAACCGTATAATCCCCTGAAGTAGCATATTGATTACTCGGATTTGCCTCAGTAGATGTATTAGAATCTCCGAAAGACCAGTTGTAAGAGGTGATGCCTCCTGAGTTGTTAATATTAGTGAACTCCACTGGCGTGTTGGAACAGATGGTTTCGTTATTGAAGTTGATGTCTGGGGCTTGAGAGTCGGTTATGGTTATGGTTTTTGTTATTTGGTCGGAGTTGCCGTTTTCGTCAAAGACTGTTAGGGTTATTGGGTGGACTCCTGACTGTGAAAATTGTATATAGGGGTTAAATAATGCATTAGAAGTTCTTAAAGAGCTATAACACTGTCCCGAAAAATTAAATCGATATAAAGCAGAATTGGCAATTGATGTCATCAGCACAACAGGCTCATCTCTTTCCACTGCCGATAATGTTATAATATTGTCACTAGCAACTGATAGTTCTCTTACAAATACCCAACCTTCATCTTCCTCAACTAAAACATCAATTCTATCCCCTAAATTAAGGACCAGCAAAACATTTCTACCTTCATCCCTAATGAAAGAAACTCTATAAGGAGAGTTGAGATTATGATTTTCTAGAATAATATTCTCAACTAAAGGTGGTTGGTCTAAACCCTGGTTGAAAACGAGTTTTAATAACAGATTTTGGTCATTACTGACAACAAAAAACTCCCATACACCATTTCTTTTTCTTTTAGATATGCTCTGAATTTTAGAGAGTCCATTCAAGCTAAAAGTATATTGACTAGTAGCTTGGTTTAAAAAACCGTTGGAAAAATTTACAACATTTACTTCACCGTTACTATTTTTAATGGTTATTAAGGTTTTTTGATCATCCTCATTAATTACCTCAAGCGCTGATGTACCAGTCAATGGTGATGCTCCCTCAATAAAATCAAAACTTTCAAGAGATGACCCTATTTCATATCCAAAAAACAGTCTACTAACTCCAGATGTCCCCGATTCATTTGAGACAAAGCCAACCCACCTTCCATCTTCCTTAACAACTTTCACGTCATTTGGGGAAGAAAATGATCCGCCGCTATTCGCTATAGATTGAACTGAGCTTATCGATTCCAAAAAATCATTTTCAAAGCTTACCTTTCTTAAAGAACCATTGGAGAAAAATACAGCAACTGAAGTATCTGGCAGTATTGCAAATGCATTTGATCGATAAACGTTGGAATTACCAATTGAAATGTTACTATAATCATAGGTTAGCAAATGGGGGCTACAAAAATTCCATCTTAAGCTATCGTAATCACTGCTTTGGTTATTTATTAAAATATTTTGATTCAAACAAGAATTAGCCGGTAAAGAAAAGGATGCAATTTGTGCATGACCAATAGTAGACAGAAACAATATATATGTGAATGCTACCAGTTCCTTAAACCAGGAAATACGTTTACATTTATACCACCAGTGAATTATCTCTACTACCATACTTATTTGAATATCTCGGAATGTCAAAAAAAACTCTAAACACAAACTTCCATCTAATTTTTACAATCCTAAAGTATCTTTGTCTTTCAACCTTAGACATTAATGGTAAAAGAAAGATGGTAAATAAGGAGTTAAAATATACCCCAATCACATACACCCAATATGCCTGATAACTGATCTTATACCAGTATAAAAAATCAGACAATAAATTCTGATCATTAATGATGGTCTGTCTACTACTACCTCCTCCATAATGAACTACTGTTGATCTTTCACATAGCTTAATCCGGTAGCGGTCTTTAAGTCTATTTCTAAACCATTCCGTCTCTTCACAATACATGAAAAAATCAGGGTCGAATCCTCTTGTCTCTTCAAATACAATCCTATCCAAAAAAATATAGGCTCCATACAATCCTCCAATCTCTCTAGACTCAGCTTTAGGAATTGCGTTAAGATACTTATAGAAAAATGGATTAGAATTAATTACCCCAATCTTAAATGCCATCAAAACATCATCCCTTCTTCCTAAGAAGAAAGACCTTTGTGATGATAGATCACTATTTCTAATATCTGCGCCATAAATTTTGTACTGCTTTTGATTTTCATCAGCAAACGCCACAGCATTGGTTAATACGTCATTTAAGAAATAAGTATCCGAATTTAATAACAAGTAATATCTGCCTTTAGCATAATTCATCCCTTGATTATTGGCAATGCCAAAACCAACATTCTTAGAGTTTTGAATAAGCTTAATCATTGGAAATCTATTAACAAGTTCTTCTCCTTCGTTATTTTTAGAGTTATTATCAACAATAATAATCTCATATGTAACACCTAAAGATGTATTCTCCAATATACTATTAATACAGGCGGTAGTAAGGGGCAAAGTGTTATAATTAACTATGATCACAGAAACATCAATCATATACTCAATGACTTCAATTGCTTATAAATGTCAAATGCTTCCTTTAGAACCGTATTTTTATTTTCATACGAGGTCTTATGCAGAATGTCTTCATCGTAAATTTCTTTAATCGTGGTTTTAATCTCTAAACCAATATTATCCTTTAACCACCGCACTAGTTCGTTCTCATTTCCAACAAAATCATTTACTTCGGTTATTATTACATCGTTGGGATTTTTATACTGAAAATCTATGATGCTTTTATTATATTCAATGTAAGTTTTTTGGAATGTTGAAATCCACTTATTCCTATTGAGATCTATATCGATATACCATGCTAATCTCTTTATAGGATTCCGAGTATAATACCATTTATTCTTACTTAATCTCTTATATAAAGATTCTATCACCTCAATTGGATTTCTAAAAACAGCGACAACTTTAAGATTTGGAATATAATGCTCCTTTATATCATTCATGAATAGTGTAAACCGGGGTTCTTTCCATCCCCAAATTTCATGATGGCGGTTTCTTTCATTAATCAATCTAGATAATTCTACCTTATAATGATTAAATTTAAATTTGTCACCCTCCAAAATAAGTCCTGTTGAGTGCAATCCCATTCTTGTCAACTCATTACTCGATAACCTTAGAAAATCAAGATCTTCAAAATGACCATATTTATTATCACTATATCCACTCAAAAGCATATCACCCATAAATAGATTATTTTGATTAAGCCATTGAGAAACTAAAGAGGTTCCTGATCGATGCATCCCAGATACGAATAATACTCTATTATTAGGTTCGCCTGATATTACAGACTGAAAATTATGAGGATCTATCATAGCTTATTTATTACCTGTTTATATACCCTCGTCAAATTCTCAATTGATCTGTACTTCTTAGCCAATTGATTTGACACGTTATTAATCCTATCAATATTATAATCTTTAATAATTTGCTTTATTTCAAGAAAGTCTTCATCCGAAATATATTCTTCAAAGTCAACTACTTTACCCCCTCCTTTAACTTCCTCAATAATGGTTGAATCATCGCCAATTTGAGTTGACATAATAATAGGTAATCCGTTTGCCCAATATTCTCCATTTTTTATTGGAGAAAATGCCATAGACCATCTAGTTCTTCGATGCAAGCAAAATCCAAAATCAGCAACACTCAAATAATCTTTAACAGTGTAATGAGGTACATTTGTAATAAATACCATTTTCAAATCTATATGATGCTTTGACAATAGAGCATATAGTTCTGTTTTTTCCTGAGGAGTTAATATTATTAAGTAAACATTTTGTTGTTCAATAAAATTCTTAAATAGATTGAAGGCTACATCATCATAATACAAGCCGCCAAACTTCCCTACATATATTCCAACTACCGCCTCATGAGAAATCTTCATTTTTCTTCTTAACTCATTTCGAGCTCTATTACTAAATTGGAAACTTTCGCCATCTACGACACAAGGAATAACCACGATATTGCTATTCCCATAAGTATTTACCAAATAATCTTTATAACTATTAGAAACCGTTATTAATGTCTCTGCAGTTCGAATTTGTTTATACTCATAATACTTTTGAATGAGGTATCTTATATCCCATCTTTTCCAAACACCACTAGCTGCCATATAACTTGAATGTGGTTCAAAAGACTCAACGATAAATGGAATTTTTGTCTTCTGCCAAATGAGATAACCCAGAGCCCCAGCAGGAGCCCCTCGGCAAATAATCTTATCAAAATGCCACTCTCTACAAAGAAGGATTAGTTGTTTAGGCAGAACATTAAAATCTCTTATTTTATCCCTAAAAAAACTTTTATATGGTGAATAAAATGGTTTATGTATTACTTTATCCAGCTTCCAATTACACTCAGCCTTTGCAACATTTCTTTCTATTGAAACATAAACAATGTTCTGAACTGCCTCAAACTGATTTAATACAGCTAAGGCAGGCCTTATACTGGCCTCACTCAACCCTTCATAGACAGACCAGTAACCTATATACAGAATATTCATCTAAGTAATACGTTTAATGCCCTAAGCACTTTTCCTCTACCTAGATACGATTTAAACATAATTTTTTTAATTCTTCTTAAGAGGTATTTCAATTGAACCTGGTTGACCTCAGGCCAATGACATAAGATATTATATAGATTAAAATATCCGTTTTCTAATGACGTGAGGGACGACATGGCGGATTCATGACCTATTCTTCTTTTGTATATTACTTTGTCTGTTGATTTGTATAATTTACCAGAACATATCGAGAGGTAGAACAATAGGTCCTCACCATGTGTAAGATTTTCGCGAAAGTTATAATGCACATGAGCACTATTTTTAATCATCCAGGTTATTCCAAAAAAGCATTCTTCAGATAATCTTACCAGACTATTAAATGGATCACCTTCAAATTTAGGGACAAATTCTCTTATGACATTATCTACACTTTGATCAAAGATCTGAACACGCCCATCAACAAAATCGACACGATCATCATCAAAAAAAACAGAAAGCCTATCCTTAATACTGTTAATAGAAAGTAAATCATCACTATCTAAAAAACAAAAATACTTTCCTCTCATATTTTGTAAACCTACATTTCTAGCAGAACTAACTCCATTGTTACTCTTCTTAAAGTAAAAAATTCTTTCATCACTGAATAAATTAATAATTTCCTCTGATTCATCGGTGGAACCGTCATTTATTATTAATAACTCCCAATTTGAATATGATTGACTTATAACCGAATTTATACTGTCACACAAAAAATCCCTGGCATTGAAGACAGGCATAATAATTGTGACTAAAGGATTTCTGTCAAGCATTTTTCAACTTCTTGAATTTTTCTCTCATATGAATTATCTGCTGCCAAGGATTTCCTTGCTAATATCAAATCTTCAGTATTGTGATTAGTTAGGTTCTCAATCACTTCTCCAATTAATTGACACCAACTTTCAGAAGTTCTTGCCATATAAATCAAATCCTCAAAAGGCAAGTATTCCTTTGTATAAGAAGTAATTATAGGCTTCCCTACTGCCAAGTATTGCCAAAATTTATGCGGCGATGCATATGTCACGTAATATTCTTCCGAATATGCCAACATCAGAATATCTGCAGCATTCAAATACGACCATAGTTCGGCAGGAGGAACAGCTTCTAAAATATATGTATTTTCATAAGATTTGAAAGGTTCAGGAACAAAATCCATGTTACTCCCCAAAAAAATAAAATCTGTTTTAGGTTGACTTATTACGGCCTGCTGCAATAAGTCCCAGTCTATAAATGGCATAGCTAGATTCCCCACGTATAAGGCCTTAATTCCGTTGGTTCCTGGAAGAGTAACTATGTTTGACGAATATTCTGAAAGATTTACTCCATGAGTAATTAGATATGTATTTGTATTATACATAAAAAGCCTTTCTACAATATCAGGTATTACACCAAAACAGACTTTAGCAGTAGTTGCAGCTTGTCTAGTATTAAAATCTTGATTCAAATCCACAATATGAGAGATACATAATACTTTTTCGGGTAACGCATAAAAATCAAAGAACACTGAGTTATCAAAAGACCATACAATGTCAAAATTAACTCCGCACAATTTTTGTAAATTATTGAATTTTATGCTGATAAAATAACGCTGCAGCCAGGTCGGAAGGAATCTAAGTCCTTTCACAAATCCTGAATAATTGATTATAAAGAGATCCTCATATCTAGAATTAGTAATCTTATACTTACTGCTGGAGGGGGGATTAAGAAAAAACACTTTATTCCCTTTTTTTGACAAGTTTACTGCATAATGGTGTTTTGAAACAAAAACATGATTCCAAGGTTCAGGAGAAATTAGTAAGATATTTTTGTTGGATAAGGTCACTATAATTAATTATTATCGATTATTGATTTCATCATATTTTTATAAAGCGAGCCAATCTTTAGAGGAGTATATTTAGGGGCAGATGATCCTCTCTTCAAGTCATCAAACTGAACACCCCTACAAAGAGCATGGAACCAGTCTTCTTCACACCATGAAGACAACAACCACCCAGATTCACCTATAACCTCGGGTATTCCACCAATTTTGGGTGCAATTACCGTAGCCCCACAGCTAATAGCCTCCGCACAAACCACTGAGAAAGTTTCATAATTGGTTGGATGTAGAAATAGAGCGCACGTTTGCATCTTATCTACAATCTGATTTGCATTCATTTTCCCCAAAAAAATAAGCCTCCCGTGCTTATCATTCTTATTTTTCCATTGTATCATATCATCATACAATGTACCATACCCTCCAATTTGCAACTCATACTTATTATCATTCTTGCTGTTAAAAGCTACGAAAGCATTAAAAAGTGGGAAAGGATCCTTTGGTGGCTTCCATTGACTAATCATAAAAAAAAACTCTCTTCTCTTTACTCTATTATTATTTAAAAAAACATCGTCTACAATATTAGGAACGATGAAGGAAGGGAAGCTAGCCCCAGAAAACCTTTTTATATCTTCTGACAAAGCCTTTGAAACAGAAATCACCGGAATATTTTGTCGAAAAATATGTTGTATCCTTGGCACATCACCTGCCGATGCCATTCCAAAATTATTATGATAAGCACTCCAATGTTCAGTAACTACAATTGGTGTTTTCACCCACCTTTTAATCCAATGCCAATATGTTAAATTGGGATATGCAATATGAAAATTGATGATGTCGAACTTGCTTTTTCTCTCACGAAAAAGCACCAAAATTACCATCCCAATTGCTATTAGTTCTAATAAAAACCAAGGTGCAATTTGGGATGAAAAGAGGTATTTCTTATTACCTAGCAATTCTTTTTTCCCTAAAGCTACTTCGAATAAACTTCGGGCTGATTCTACATGATATACTGTATTTTCACAGCCTGCCAAATTTAAAGACTCAATATGTCGATAAATCCATAATGCGGTTTTTGGATTATTATAGGATGGATACCAAGAAGTAATGTGAAGTACTTTCAAAACTAAAACAAACTTTTTCTAATACAATATTGTAAAGTTCGCCAATTGACAAAATACCATGGCCTCTCTTTTACAGCATAAAAAGAATTGAGAATAGCCTCTTTGTTAAGACCGGAAAACATCAAGTTTTCGGCCTTTTTCCTATAAAATAAAGAGGGGTCTTCTTCGAAAGGAATTTTTAATTCATTAATGTATCTAACCAGTTCAGACAGATCATTTTTTTCAATAGAGTCCGGTTCAGAGTTTCCTCTTTCTTTAGCTAAAAACCTAACAATATCATGACCTAGAAATTGAGTAGGGTTTTTAAACCCCTTCGTCATCGCCGTGCCTACTGACCGATAGAGGTATAATGGCTGATGATAGTTTATATTACTCATCTTATATCCGCTTTCATTAATTCTCAACAACCAATCATAATCCTCACTGATAATTCCAAGCGGTTGAAGTTGTTCCCTAAAGCCCCCAACTCGTTTCAAAATTTCCCTTCTGAACATAATAGAGGGCTTTTGAAAAAAATTACATTTTATCAATTCCCCTTGTATTCGATCAGTATTCTCCTCCTGATTTAATTGTTTACGGATTATATTACCCTTTGGATCAATCACGGCATAATTAGTCCCAATCAAATCAAGCCCCTTATTTAGTCCTTCCAACTGTAATTCCAACCTTTTACAATGTGATACGTCATCAGCATCCTGAAAAGCTATAATGTCACCGCCAGCCTTTTTAAAAAGAAAATTGATCGTCTTTTGATAACCGAGATTACTTGAATTTCTATAAACCTTAATTCTTTCATCATCAATCTTCGATACAATTTCCCAGCTTCCATCCGTGGAGTGATCATCACATACAATCACTTCTAAATTATTATATGTTTGATTTAGAATAGAGACAATTGACTCTTCAATAAAATTAGATGCATTGTATACAGGAATAATTACTGAAACTCGCATAACTTTTTATTAACACCAAACACGGTTTCTCCTTTTGAATATAATTGAAATCCAGCCTTACTTAAAAAGTCACAGATTTGAATTCGAGATGCAACTTCGTCATGGATTTCAATACATAAAAGCTTGGTCTTGTCGATTACATTAATAAATGAAGGTTCTTCAATGATTATTTTTTGTTCAGCTCCTTCAATGTCAATTTTAAGCACATCTATTTCATGCCATTTGTGGTCATTCAAAATATTTAAAAGTACTGCTGATTCGACCAATTCCAAGTCTGAATGGGATTCCTTAGCACTTAATGACCATGACTGTCCGTCCCTGAAAGTTCTATCTATAACAACCCCATTTGAATGAATCCAAAGCGCCTTGTTTACGACTATATGATCACTAAAACCAGTTAAGTTTCTTTTCAGCACCTGGAGGTTCTTACTATCCATTTCTATAAGCATTAATTGTACGTGTGGATATTTTCTTAGAAAATACAAGCTTGTCAGGCCGATATTTGCACCTGCATCAACCAAATTCTTAACTGAACCATTTAAATAATAATTTATGAGATGATTAAAAAACGAATATTCCTCGTCAATTAATACCTGTTTAAACACCCTATAATCGGATCCTGAATTCCTCAAGTAGATGGGGATGTCGTTCCAACAGAATTTTTCAGAATCTACTTTATATTCTTTCAGCTCTTCCCGCAGAAAAAAGTCTTTATCAATTCGCAGTATTTTGACGAGGACTCTTCTAACCAGATCAATCAAATTCATTTTTTATTAATTTCATGAATATTCAAAAATCTCTTTTTTCTAGATATCAAGTTACGAATTTCAGACTTTATAGTAAGAAAGCTAATTTCCATAAAACAAACATAATTCTTGAAATCAAGAGGATTATTAGTAATTGATTTTACACTTAATAACCAACTATTCAAATTAAGTCCCTGATGGTATAAATAATTAGCACCAAATCTAAATGGATATGAAGGATCTTTTATTGTTTTCTGCAGCAGTTCCAACTTAACATCTTCCAATTTCTCAAGATCGTTAATATTGGGAGTTCTTAATCTAATTCCATGCAATTTATATATTAGGTCGCTATTGATAACTCTCTCATTATTAAAATAACGGATACTCTTTGTTAGTGAGGTTTTGTTCATCCTGTAATAATATAAGGGATCACATAAATTCTTAGCCTTGAAGTAACCTATAAACCTTAAATTAAAATCAATGTCTTCTCCATGCGTGAAATTTCTATATAAAGGCCCTACTTTATCTAAAACTTTCATTCTTAATATCGTGGTAGGTCCATGAAGAGCCGGTTTTCTATCTTCCAAAAATGAACTGATCATTTCGCTATCAAGCGGCAAATTAGAGGTTGACATCAGCCTATTGCTCATGAATGAGATATAATTTGATCCAACCATATCTACTTGACAATCATCAACCAAAGCAGCTATTTGCAATTCGAACCGATCCAGACGAGAAATATCATCTGCATCATGTATAGTTAAATATTGACCTCTTGCTTTTTCAATAAGACTATTCACCGTAGCAACTTTACCCCTGTTAAATTGATTATGACTTATAACTATTCGCGGATCAGTATATGAATCAATAATCTTTCTAGTTTTATCATTCGATCCATCATCAGCGATTATTAACTCAAAGTCAGTATATGTTTGATTTAGAATACTATCGATAGCAGCACTGACATATCTTTCGGCGTTATACGCAGCCATTATCACAGTTAATGAAGTCATTCTAAAAATCATGGTTATTAACCTTTTGCTATAATACAAAAGATGCCTCGAAAATTAATTGTAAATAATACATATCGGAAGAAAAGGGCTTAAACGAAATAATTGCATTTCAGTTATAATTGAGGATCAAACCCGCTTTGCTTATATTTACTTATGATAGAGTTTCTATTATTATATAGCTCACGTTTCTCTCTATAAATCTTGAATCTACTTATAGATTCAGTAAACTGTATTTTAAAAATGGCCTTAATTACATCTTCCAATCCCATGAATATTTCATTCTTCAAATCTTTAGAATTATAACTTTCAGATATATCTAACGCACAAACCTTGAATTTTTTAATGGCTAGATGACGCTTAAAGTTTTTATCATTGTGCTTTCCTTCTCTATCTTCTGTGTCATGATAGGCAAAAGTGGAAGGCACCAAGCCCACCTTTAGATTAAAATATTTAAGCCTTTGTAAATAATTATTATCCTCTCCATAATGCGGAAAATTTAACGAATCGAATAAACCTACTATTTCGATTGTTTTAATAGGTATCAACCAAGCTGCTGCATTTATAAAATCAACTTCATAAACTTTTTTTATAGGGTGTTTTAAAACTAAATCTGAATAAAACTTTCTCCCTTCATCTGAAGGGTTACTTATAAAAGTACTGAAGAGAAATTCTAACATTTCGCCACTTGCGTTCAAATGTATAGGACTCAATACTCCGTAATTTGAGTTTTCTTTAGCCCGCAACACCAAATTTTCAATAGTATCACTTCGAACCCAAGCATCGTGATTGAGCAAAAAAATAAAATCAGAGCAAGAAGTTTGAGCAAGTTTCAGTCCTATGTTATTCGCTGCTGCAAACCCCAAATTTTCATCATTGCTGATAAGAGTTATTTGTGGATAATTACTTTTTATAAAATCAATTGTTTCATCATCAGATGCGTTATCCACTATTACGACGGTAACTTCTACCGTACTCGACAGTAAACTATCTATACACTTTTGAATCCATTTAATTGAATTATAAGTTACAACTACGGCAGTAATCTTCATTAACGGTCAACCATTAATTTAAACTCATCAAAAGAAATCAAATTTAAAACCTCTTTACGACTCAAACAAAATGTAGAGTATTCGTAAAATTCGTCATCTATTGAGGTCGGCTCTCCAATATTTTTACCCTTTGAAATAAGACCAACCCCCCAATCTATATCAATACAACAGCTAGATAAATTATTCATTTTTCTATACTTCACAAATGCCTTCCATGTAGATCCATTCCAATACTTGTTCGCAGGCGTCCACTCATATAAATATTGATCCCTCGCATGCCATTCAGTTGGAGGATTGCAATCATGCAATACAATAAACCCATCATCCTTTACGTATCTTAACGCATTAGATATATCGCGATCAACATATGAAGCTAGGTGCATACCATCTATAAATACTACATCAAATTTTATAGATTTCGATAATAGAGCTCCTTGATCCAACTGCTCAAAGAAATCATCACTAGTTAATTTAAAATCAACAGGATTTTGGGTATATTCTAAACCAGGATCTACACTATATTTAACATTCGCCTTAATTAAATTAAAATTATCCTGAGGGTTCCTAACACCAATTTCAAGATAGAATGTTTCTCGGTTTAATGATGCTAATAAATGATTTATAACATCATATCGCTTTTTGTCACTTGTTGCCTGATAAATTGAACCTTTCTGAGCATCCAAATAATGCTTATTTTTAAACACAACTTCTTCGTAATACTCACCAAGCTTATATCTTCTATATAGTTTTTTAAAATATTTCATATTTTAGGAACTGACATCAAATACTCAACTCTTTCCTCAATTTTGGTCATGCCCCACTCCCACCAACAATCTTGCAGAAGCCGATTAGTTATTTCATCAGAAAATCTGCTTTTAATTTTTTTCGCCGGATTTCCTCCCCAAATCTCATAGTGACCTACATCTTTAGTTATTACACTGCCAGCTGCCAAAACAGCTCCATTACCTACATTCACACCCGACATAATAGTAACACCTCTACCGATCCAAACATCATTTTGAATAACAACGTCTCCATTAGTACTCGGATGCCCTTCTATATGACAGAACTTTTCATGGAAATGTGGAATTTTATTAAATGGATAAGTCGTAATCCAATCATACCTATGATTTCCCCCTAAAAAAATTGTCACATCATCGGAGATCGAGCAAAACTTTCCAATATGTAAACTGGCGTCACTATCCGCAAATAGAACTGATGGTTTTCCATAAGTAAATTCTCCAATATGAAAATTGTCATGAGTGAGAATTTCTCTTGTAAAAAATAGACTCTTCACTTCACTATTTTTACTGAACAGGTGTCTCAGACGTGCACTGATGTTGCTAAATAATTTCATCAAACTTTATAATACCAACATTAAAATCTTCCAAATGTGATAATTTCTTTGAGTTCTCTTGAACTTCAAATTGACAGCATTCTTCAACTTTGTCATATACCTCTTGACCTGGTTTATACAATATTAGATTTAAATAATACTGCCCTTTATTAAAAATTTCACTTGACAATTTTACTATGAACTCTTTCTCATCCGAACTAATAACTTTATCAAGTGCACCAACTGCGACATTGTCATAATTAAAAACCCTTAGTAATAAGTGCAAACTATCATCCAGAACCTTTTTATTAACTGTCACTTTAACTATAAGCAACTTTTGTCCTGAATGATCTGTAAAATCTAAATGAACTCGTTTGATATAATTTACATCTTCCGAAAATGAACTGTCCGCAATAAATTCATGGGAATTATGTTGATTGCCCATAGACGTGTATTTATTTAACACATTCCCTATCTTGCTAGACATCTCTACCTTGCTATTATGGAGTAATATCCCTTTAGTGCAAAGTTGCCTGATAGAAGAAAGGTTATGGCTCACAAACAAAACCGTCCTCCCCTCATTCTTACTCACCTCATCCATTTTACCGAGGCATTTCTTTTGGAATTCGGCATCGCCTACTGCTAATACCTCGTCTACAATTAAGATCTCCGGCTCTAAATGAGCTGCTACGCTAAATGCAAGACGGACTTTCATACCTGAGCTATAGTGTTTCACAGGGGTGTCAATGAATTTCTCAACACCACTAAAGGCCACTATCTCATCGAACTTGGCTTTAATCTCAGCTCGCTTCATGCCCAGGATAGTACCATTTAGGTAAATATTTTCCCTACCACTAAGCTCCATATGGAAGCCTGTACCTACTTCAAGTAGTGAAGACACACGGCCATTAATTTCAAACCTACCTGTAGTTGGTTCTGTAATCCTGCTAAGGATTTTTAAAAGGGTACTTTTACCGGCTCCATTTCGGCCAATAATGCCTACTGCCTCGCCCTTTTTAATTTCAAAGTCAATATCCTTCAGTGCCCAAAAATCTTCTTTCGTGCTACTGGTCTTGCCTAGTAATTTTGACAATTTAGCACCGAAAGCATTTCTGAGATCGCCTTCTTTTTTATGGCCAATCTCATATTTTTTACCTAGCCCTTCGACTTTTATTGCTACATCTCCCATCTTTAGACTACATCTGCCATTATACGCTCCACCTTTTTAAAGTAAAAAAGCGACGATATAAACAAAATAATTATTATTGAAAAAGAAATCAAGCTATATGCTGATGGAGGTTGCTGCCCTAGTAAAGTCCACCGAAATCCTTCAATCACCCCTACCATCGGGTTAGCATAGTATAATATATTAGCCCAATCAGGAAGGTTATTCATCACCAATGAAGAAGGGTACCCAACAGGAGTGGCGTATAGGCCAAACTGAACCAGAAACGGCACTACATGCTTAAAATCTCGATAACGAATGGTTAGTGCACTCATCCATATGCCTACCGCTAGGGCAGATATCATGGCCATGATTAAAAACAAAGGAAAATAAATGATATTAATTGAAGGAGTGAAACCGTAAATAATCATCAGTATCAACACCAAAAACAAACCAATCGAAAAATCCACTAGTCCAACAACTGCTTTAGATAAAGGAATTACTAACCGTGGAAAATAAATTTTCTTAACCATTTCTTGCGCAGAAATGATAGAATCTCCTGCTTGTGCTAATACAAAAGCAAAATAACTCCAAGCAGCCATTCCCGATATTGCAAAAAGAGGATACGGCACGTCTCCGGTATCTACCTTTATAGCTCTACCAAAAACCATTATAAATATTAATAAAGTGGCCAATGGTTGAATAAACACCCAAACTAAGCCTAACGCAGTCTGAGCATACCTTACTCTCAGGTCTCGGTAGGCTAGAATTAAAAATAAGTCTTTATATTGAAATAATTCCTTAAGATTTAGGCGTAAACCTTTTTTATTTGCATCAACTACTAACTTATGCATTCTAAGTCTATACTTTTTATCACTCCTTATCCTCCCGGAGAAGCTCCGAGTCAACGCTTTCGATTTGAACAGTATCTAAAGCTATTAAAAAACAAAGGCTTTAGCATTGATTTTCAGCCATTTTTAACCGAAGGAGGATGGTTCACTCTATACAAAGATGGTAAATTCATCCTCAAACTTTATCATCTCACTAAAGGTTTTGTAACCCGTTTCTTAACTTTATTTAAAATTTATAAATACGATTTCATTTTTATTCACCGAGAAGCATCGCCTGCCGGACCTCCTGTTTTTGAGTGGTTTATATCTAAAATATTAAATAAAAAGATAATTTACGATTTTGACGATGCTATTTGGCTGGAAGATCCTGATGAAGTAGGTTCTATCAAAAGTAAAATAAAATGGAAAGGTAAAGTGAAGCGTATTTGTCAATGGAGTTGGAAAGTTAGTGCCGGGAATCAATTTCTGGCAGGTTTTGCGGCAATTTATTGCAAAAACGTGGTTGTCATACCCACTACTATTGATACTATACATCAGCACACACCATCTTCCAAGGACTCTTCTACTTCTAAAAAATTAGTCATCGGCTGGACAGGCACACACAGCACACTACAATATCTCAAACCTCTTGTTCCTGTAATTCAGCAGCTAGAAAAAGAATATGATTTTGAGTTTTTAGTGATTTCTAACAAAAAGCCAAATTTTAAATTAAAATCATTAAGATTCACTCCTTGGAATAAACAGAGTGAAATTGCTGACTTGCAAAAAATAGACATAGGGATTATGCCACTCACTGATGATCTTTGGTCGCAAGGAAAGTGTGGTTTCAAAGCCCTTCAATATATGGCTCTTGAAATTCCTGCGCTGGCTTCTCCTGTAGGTGTAAATAATCAAATTATTGACAATGCAATAAATGGCTATCTGTGTAAGACAGATATCGATTGGCTAAAGTATTTAAGAGAATTACTACACGATTCAGTAAAAAGGCAAAGAATGGGAGAACAAGCCAGGGTTAAAATCGAAAGGAACTATTCGGTCTCTGCCGTTTCTTCTGAATTCTTATCTTTATTTAAAGTGGAGTAATAGTAAATAATAATTAAACCCACCAAATAGAACGGCATCAGAGGAATTTTATAACGGGAAAGCGTCCCGAAATTATAGGATGAGATACCTACTGCAAAGGCAAATACTACCGAAAATGTAATACAAAATAATACATCTGGTTGAAATAAGTATTGGAAAAAATTCCTTACTCCAAATTTCCACATCATCCATAGTGTTAAAAATAAAAAGCCCATGGCTTCGACAGAAGAAAGCAACATTAAAGGATTTCTAACTTCCCAAAGGTAGGGCCTGAATAAAGACACATTCACAGCCGAAGGAAATAGCTTTATCATACTACCAAAAGAACCATCAAGCTCTCCCAACGTATATCCGGAATTCTCTCCTTGTCTCGCTCCCCAGCCATAGCGAATATCATAGGCTGTTACCTGAGCGGTAGTGGCAACGTTCTCAAGAGCATATTTAGAATTTTGCTCTCCAACCATTTCTATAGCAAAGTACCCTACAACTATTCCTACAGCCAGCAAGAAGGGAGCGAACAGAAGCTTCAATGCCAAGGACTGGATTTGCTCAATTTTACTGACAAAGTACCATAGAATAAGTGCCGGCAGGAAACAAAGCAATATGTAGATTTTAATTTGTAAAATCAAAAATGAACATAGCCCCAGCACAATCATATTCATTATATTCCAATTTCGTCTTAAAAAGAGTTGATCAAAGCTATAGGTTATCCAGCCCAATGCTCCTAATGTAACAGTATCCTTAAGTATACCAGAACCCCAGAAAAAAACAGAAGGAACAAACAATATTGCTAAAGCCAGCCAATTACTCATTTCTGAGTATTTTCTGTTAAAAGTCATATACATAGCCCACATCCCTGAAAAGCTGAGCACTGCAAAAATTACAGCCGTAGCAGAATAGGTAGAAAAAGTTATCAGATCTATAAGCGCTACAATTTTTATTAGAAAGTAAGAATGTTCATCTCTAAAATACCAGATATGCGAAGCATAAGTATAAATCCCTTCGTAATTACCATCTGCGGTAAGCATTTTAAAACCAGAAGCAAAGGAATCATTAAATGCTTTCCAAATCCACCTGCTACCATGGGTGTGGTAAGCAAAAGTGTCTCCTCCTCCATAATAAAATTGATACACCATTCCTACAGCTATGGCCCCCACTATTTTCACTGTTAGGCCAGGGATAAAATACTTTACGGTGGTTTCATTACTCACGTATGGCCTTATTATATAAGCTAAAATGTAGACCACAAATAGAACAATGGGCGTAACGATGAAGTCTTTTAATTCCATAGAGCAAACCTAAAAGTCACGAAGTTTTTCACGAGCCTTTCTATGGACATCGTCTTTACGCTTAGCTTGCTTTTTCACCAGCTTATAGTACCGCTTCGACTCTAGGTCATTACCTTCTTTTTTGTAGATATCTCCTAATGCCAGTAATGAATAATGATAATAGCCCGTATCAGTAGCCTCAATTTCTTCTGAAAAGTTTTTAGCTCTTATATAATAATATTTAGCCTTTTCGCTATTATGCTCAGACTCGTATATCTGTCCGAGAAAAAAAGCTGCATATCGGCCACTAGTACCTTCATAACCAATCATGTCTTCATCTATACGTTCAATGATTTTTTCTGACACTGGTTTAGCCTCACTAAATCGACCAGATGAGTAAAGTAACCTGGCATAATAACGGTGAAAATATGGATTGTCTGGATAAGTAGTATGTAGGTATTCTCCTATTTGTAGTGCTTTAGGTTTATTGTTTTCGTAACTATTAAGTATTCGCATTAGAAATACCATTGCTTCAATCCTGGTGTAAAATGCGTTATAAGAAACCTCAGTTAATTGCTTTATTCCTAGTTTTTTATCTCCCTTTGGAAAAAAAACAATAATTGGCTTAAGTAGTGGATAGTTCTCGGGCACCCAAACGGAAAAGTAATTATACAGTGCCTTTCCGAAAAGTAACTCCGGACTTAAATCAGCATCATCTTCGATCTCATTCATATAGTTAAGTGCATTTTTCCCAACCACCGCGGATTTAGCCCACTTCTTGCGCTCTTCAGTAGAATACAGCCTGCCTTCAAATCCATAGGCTGCAGCCAGAAAAAAGGATGCTTCCACCTTATGCTTAGGCTTATCATACATCTTTTCAGATATGGTTATAACACTGTCCATATAAGCCAAGAAAGTATCATCATGACTAGTGTTATCCATATCAGGCATTATTTTCCACCACTCACTAAGACCTAATAAAAAGTAGGGCAAAGGATGCCCTGGATGCTTTTGTTTTAGCCAACGAAATTGTTGCTCAGCCTTGGCAAACTTGAAATTATAAAGATCGTTCATGGCCTGATTAATCTCTATCTGAAGCTGCATATCAGAGAGCAATATCACCTGCTTATCTTGCTCTTCATCACTTTGAGCGTAAGAAAAAGATAGTGCTGAACAAAGGAATAATATTAAAAACCGCCTCATAATTAGTAGCATAAAGATATATCTTTATTTTTTCTTTGCCTTATGATATTTACAATCCTTGCCTTAAACGGCTAAAAGGTATCCAGTGACTCTGAACGGCAGAAGAAAAAATGTATTTTCAGTTAATTTGCACCAATGAACAAAAACTACACCACAAATAGCTCCTTTTTTGATATCAATAAATGGGCAGGTTTTGCGCTGATATGTGCAGCCACTCTAGTGCTATTGATAGCTAAAAAAGTACTAATCGAAAACAATACCGCTGCCTTTGAAGTATTGGAGTCTCGTGGACAAATTGGAGTTTTTCAACTTCTTAACACCCTTCAATACCTTTCCGTTCCTATTATTTATCTCATTAAATTCACCTCTATTGCATTTATATTATGGGTGGGATCCTTTATGTTTGGCTACAAAATCACGTTTGGTCAAGTATGGCAGATTGTGGCTATTTCAGAGCTCATTTTTCTGGCACCAGAAATACTTAAAATAGTCTGGTTCCTTATCATAAATCCAGATCCTAATCTATTTGAAATCAAATCTTTCTACCCCATTTCATTGATTAATTTATTTGATCCATATAATCTTCCCAAGAGATGGTTTTACCCTTTGAAAGCTTTAAATATTTTTGAAATCATATATTGGTTTATTTTGGCAAGTGGCATTCATCACATGGCCGGAAAGAGAAAAAAAATAGCCTATAGCATTGTCTTCTCGTCTTACTGTTTGTTCTTCTTACTTTGGCTAGGTTTTTACCTCATAGTTTATAAGTGATAATTGCCATTGATAAAATTGTTTTCCTATATAATTTCTTATTGGCATACTAATTAGCCCTTAATATGGTTAATTGTGCATAGTTCCTTATTTTCGCTTTCTAATTAATAATTTAACATCCTAATGGAATTTAAAAGAGTCAACAATATTGCTGGTTGGATCGTGTTCGCCATAGCTACCATTGTATATCTATTAACCTTAGAGCGCACGGGCAGCTACTGGGATTGCGGTGAATTCATTGCAGTATCTTACAAATTGATGGTTCCACACCCTCCTGGAGCACCGTTTTTCCTGCTCATTGGCAGAATTTTCTCCTTTCTGGCCCTAGGTGATGGCACCCAGGTAGCCTACTGGATTAATGTTTCCAGCGCGCTTAGCAGTGGTTTTTCTATACTTTTCCTTTTCTGGACTATATCTATGTTCTCCAGAAAAATGCTTAAAATAAAATTAAACGAGAAGTTATCTTCTGAGCAAACTTGGTTGATTATTGGTGCCAGTGCTGTAGGCTCTCTTGCCTATACTTTTTCTGACTCTTTCTGGTTCTCAGCTGTTGAAGCTGAAGTTTATGCCATGTCTTCTTTCTTTACTGCATTTGTAGTATGGGCCATTTTAAAGTGGGATCTTATTGAAGACGAAAGCAGAGCTAACAGATGGCTTATTCTTATTGCCTACATGATGGGACTTTCCATAGGAGTTCACTTACTTAACCTGGTAACTATTCCTGCCTTAGGACTCATCTATTATTTCAAAAAGCATACCCCTACCCAATGGGGTCTGATTGCGACCATGGCTATTAGTGGTGGACTAATTATTTTAATTAATAACCTCATCATACCAGGCTTACCAAGTCTGGCGGGTACTTTTGAGATATTTTTTGTAAACACGATGGGACTACCTTTTGGGTCTGGAGCTATTTTCGTAGGAGCACTATTAATTGGTGGTCTTATTATCGGAATAAGGTATTCCTTAACTCATCAAAAAGCAATATTAAACACAGCCTTATTAGGCCTTACTTTCATACTTATAGGCTATTCTTCTTACGCCATAGTTGTAATTCGTTCTAACTATAACACTCCTATTGACGAAAACAACCCTGAAGACGTAATGTCTTTCGTAAAATACCTAAAGCGTGAGCAGTATGGAAGTCGCCCGCTTTTATACGGTCAGTACTTTACTGCTCAGGTTACAGGCACCAAAGAAGGGGCTCCTCAATATGTAAAAGGTGATGATAAATATGAAATAGCAGATAGAAAGTTTTCTTACGAGTATGATCCTTCTCAAATGACATTTCTACCACGTATGTATAGTAATGATCCAAGGCATATACAGAGATATCGCGAAGTTGCAAACCTAGCAGAAGGTGAAGTACCTACTTTTGTAGATAACATAGAGTTTATGCTAAAACACCAGCTGGGCTGGATGTACATGCGCTACTTCATGTGGAACTTTGCTGGTAGAGAAAGTGACATTCAAGATGCTGACTGGCTCGGACCAACTGACTGGTTTAAGGATGTACCTCAAGAATTAGCCACTAATAAAGCTAGAAACAACTTCTTTATGATTCCTCTCATTTTAGGAATAATTGGACTAGTATTCCAACTTTCTAAAGACAAAAAGAATTTTGCAGTAGTAACTATGCTGTTTTTCTTAACAGGTATAGCTTTGATTTTATATCTAAATTCACCACCTATAGAACCTAGAGAGAGAGATTACATATACGCAGGTTCTTTCTATGCCTTTGCTATATGGATAGGCTTCTCAGTTTTGGCAATAGCTGAATTATTGAAGAAATACACTGGTGGCAAGCTAGCTGCTATGATCGCTACTATTTTATGCCTTACCGGGCCAGCCATTATGGCTCAGCAAGGTTGGGATGATCATGATAGAGATGATCGTTATTTTTCTGTAGATTCTGCTAAAAACTTCCTAGCCTCTACCGCTCCAAATGCTATTCTATATACCGGAGGTGATAATGATACCTTCCCATTGTGGTATGCTCAAGAAGTAGAAGGTTTTAGAACCGATGTAAGAGTAGTAGTATTAAGCTACTATAATACTGATTGGTACATTGGCCAAACCATGAGACAGGTATATGAATCTGAACCATTCCCTTATACTTTAACTTTTGAAAACTATAAGCAAAATGGTCTTAATGACTACTTGCCTTATGATGACATGGGGTTAAAAGTTATTGACTTAAAGCAATTCCTAAAACTTCTGAAAGACAATGATAAACGCCTAAGAACTAAGTACAGATCTGCCAATGTTGTTCCTAGCCGCACGTTCTCTCTTAATATTGACAGAGATAAAGTTAGAAAACTAGGAATAGTACCAGAAGGTATGGATAGCCTTTTAGTAGACAAAATGGTGTTTAGCCTGAAAAGAGGCAAAAATGCATTAGAGAAAAAGGACTTGGCAATACTAGATGTTATAGCTTCTGCAGACTGGGAGCGTCCGATTTACCTTAACAACACCTCTATTCAACAGTTTAACATTGACATTAGCCAGTATGCCATTCAGGAAGGTAATGCCTACCGTATTTTACCGGTAAAAAACCCTAACCCTGATGTGGATTTTGTAGACACTAAAACCATGTACGATAATCTGATGAACAACTTCTATTATCGTGAATTGGATAATCCTGATGTTTATTACAATCAAGATTACAGAAACTTTGTGCTCAATCACCGCACTAGCTTTAACACTCTGGCTGCTGCTCTTATTAATGAAGGCAAAACCGAAAAAGCAAGAAAAGCGCTATTATTTAGCCTGAAAACAATGCCAGATGAAGCGATTCCTTATGACTATACGGCCACTCGCACTATAGCTCTATTATTTGAAGTGGGAGAAAAAGATAAGGCTGTAGAAATAGCTGAAACTATTGGTGACAGAGCCGTAGAAATGGTTGAATACCTAATTGCTGAAAACTCAGAACTAGGAATGGAGCTTCAAAGAAATCTACTGGTGTTAGCCGAACTACAAAGAACCCTTAACCGCACAGGTCAAGGTGAGCTGGCTCAGAAATATGAAGAGGCTTATAATAAAGCTCTTGGCAACCTTCAGCTCGATAGACGAAGGATGTAAAATAATAAAGCATAAAAAAAGCGGGTTGAAGCCCGCTTTTTTTATGTCCAATATTTTAATTTTTATTTCTCCATGATGCAGAATAAATCAAGTGCTCCGTCTGCCTGATCTGTAAGCAAATAGTCAGTATGGTGTATTTGATTAACCAAACTATCATTACTGGTTTTTAGTTTATTCCTGTTCATTCTGTTCAGTAAATCATAAGGAATTCTCAATAAAGGAGCAGGTAATCTATATTGAAGATTTAAAATATCAAATCTGGTAATCTTCTCCACACTCTTCTTATTCATTTCATAGTACTCCATCACCTTATCATTTCCGGCTACACCTTTCATCTCCACTTTAGGAAACACTGTTTTAGCTAGATTTTCAAGCTCTGTAGCTTTGTACTCACGAATATGCCAAGGGTTTCTGGTAAGTGTTTTTTTAATATTTGGAGTGGTAATAAGTGCCTTTCCTCCAGGCTTCAATACCCTATGAATCTCTTGTAGGTACAACTTATCATTTTTAATGTGCTCTATCACCTGAAAGCTAATAATCACATCAAAAGAATTATCAGCAATCCCTGCAAAAGGAGGTATATTTCCTTGTATCAGTTTCACATCCGGGTATTTCTTTTGGAGCTGATCGATTACTTCCTGAATCTTATCTATGGCTGTATAGCTTTTACACTTATCTTTAAGCAGGGCTATACCTCTACCCTCTCCACATCCTATTTCAAATAAATCACCATGAACATATTCTTCAGCCAAATAATAGGCCTTTAATAGTCTTTGATGAATAGGATTATCAGAAGCAATTTTATCAGAAGCTATCTCGGTAGTATAAACACTCATTATATTTATTATTTACAACAAAGTAAACGAATTAAAACAAATACCTTTTAATGGTTTTTTATTTTAAACTGCAAAACATGTAACTTCCACCCACCAACTAACATCTAAACGGCACATTAACTATCATTATGCGTTTATTTTCAATTTTACTTTTCACAATTTTTACTTGGTTTCAGAGCTATGCTCAGAGTTCGTTATCAAAAGTGAATTTTGCTTTTAAGTATAATCCTGATAACGAAATTGAAACCTCTCAAAAAGCCTATATCAAGCAAGATTATATAGAGTATAATCTGCTATTAAAGGTAAATAAACAGTACTCATCCATTAAAGATTATGACATTAGCTTTTTCAGCACATCATCCACTCATGATGCTTTAACTCCTATTCCCAATCTGCATATAGATACCTTAAACATAAATACCGTCAAAAACAGCTACAACTATCAACTCACCTTTCCAAAGGAAATTGAAGGCGATATTATTGTAGCGCAGATTTTGAGCAAGTCTTCAGGTTTTACATACTTCTCTTACGTAAGACCAACGGATGATGTGCCCTTCAAATATTTCATGCCTGGCCAAACTTTTAAAGATTGGCTTCCTACAGGACTGTATTCTATAAATTATCCTGATAATCTTTTCGCATTTTATTACGACAATAATTTTCCTCCGGCACTTCCACCTATGCCATCGAGTTCCTCTGAGCCTCCAAAAGCAATGGAAATAGACTCTATTATTAGTATTAACTCTAACCAGCTATTACTAGGACAGAAAGGGCTGTATCTCATTCAGCAAGATACCACCTCTGCCATAGCAGTAAGCTTTAGAGTGGAAGACAAATATTACCCTAAAATGGTGAGAATAGAAGATTTAGTCATACCTCTTAGATACATCACCACTAAAGAAGAGTATGAAGACTTACTTCAGGTAAATGGTGATAAGAAAAAGTTTGATCAATTTTGGCTAGACCTGACCAACTCGCCTGAAAGGGCTAAGCTAATCATTAAAAAATATTATCAAAGAACCCAACAGGCTAACTACTTCTTCACTAGCTATAAAGAGGGCTGGAAAACAGATATGGGCATGATCTATATGATCTATGGTATGCCCGATGAAGTAAAGCTAACCAACGATGGAGAAGATTGGTTATACAAGGCTACTCCACAGCTACCTAGCCAGACTTTTAAATTTATTAATGCACAAAACATATTCAGTGATAAAAATTTTGCACTAATTAGAGAGCGAAAACATGCGGCAAATTGGTATAGAGCTATAGATTTGTGGCGAAAAGGGAGACTTTAATTTATATGGCTGACAATAAAGAATACATATTTGGAACCAGAGCAGTTCTGGAAAGCATTAATTCTGGCAAAGAGATAGATAAATTGCTAGTACAAAAAGGTCTTTTTAATGACCTCACGAAAGAGCTAATGAAAGAAGCTAGGGCTCACAATATACCTATATCTCAAGTACCCCTGGAAAAGCTTAACCGCGTGACCAGAAAAAACCATCAGGGAGCCATTGCCTTTTTATCAGCTGTGAATTACGCCTCTCTGGACAATGTTATAAATGAAGTATATCAAAAAGGAAAGGAACCCTTTTTTATTATTCTCGACAGGGTTACTGATGTAAGAAATTTTGGAGCAATAGCCAGAACGGCCGAATGCTCTGGTGTAGACGCTATCATTGTGCCCAGCAAAGGCAGCGCGGCTATTAATAATGATGCCATGAAAACATCAGCTGGCGCACTGAACTATATTCCGGTCTGCAGGGAAGACAATCTTAAAACTACCATTAAATATTTACAGGAAAGTGGTATTCAAATAGTAGCTTGTACAGAAAAAACCGATAGCTACATTTATGATATTGACTTTAAACAGCCAGTGGCTATACTTTTAGGGTCTGAAGAAAACGGTATTTCACCTGAATACCTAAAAATGTGTAACTATAGAGGTAAAATACCTATGGCAGGAAATATAGCCTCTCTAAATGTATCCGTATCTGCGGCAATAGCCATTTATGAGGCCATAAGGCAAAAAGGGGCTGAGAGTTTATAAAAACTCAGCTCCTTTTTTATCTTTTACATCTGCAACAAAATCACGGAACTTTGCTTCCTGATCTTTTTTGCAGATTAATAGTACATTATCACATTCAGCTACCAGATATCCTTCTAAGCCTTGTGCTATAATCAACTTGTCCTTGGGCCCTTTTAAAATACTGTTATTAGTATCATATAAAAGTGCATTAGCCTGAACCACATTGTTTTCACCTTCCTTATCAGATAGCTCATGTAGAGAATTCCATGATCCTAAATCTGACCACCCAAACTCACCAAGTACCACAAAAACATTATCGGCCTTTTCCATTACACCATAATCGATAGATATATTTCCACACTGTGCATAGGTAGTCTGCAAAGCAGTATCTTCGTTATCGGTATAAAAGTCCTTCTCCATCTCCTCAAAGAGTTCTGCCATCTCCGGTAAACTCTGATTAAAAGCTTCCTTTATAGCGGCTACACTCCAGACAAAAATTCCTGAGTTCCAAACAAAATCACCGCTCTCCAAAAACTTCTCAGCCAAGGCTCTTTCAGGCTTCTCCGTGAAAGTTTTTACTTTTTTAACGTCATCTTCTGAGTGAATATATTGAATATAGCCAAAACCCGTTTCTGGTCGGTTGGGCTTTAAGCCAATGGTGATAAGCTTATCTTTATCAGCTGCTGCTCGCATTCCAATATTAATCACTGACCTGAATGAGTCCTCATTAAAAATAACATGATCAGCAGGTGCCACAGTAATTACTGCCTCAGGCTCCTTCTGTGCTATTTTATAACAAGCATAACCTATACAAGGGGCCGTATTTCTTCTTAAAGGTTCTTTCAATACCTGATCATCAGAAAGCTCAGGGAGTTGCTCTTTCACCTGATCCGCATATATTCCGTTGGTAACAATAAAAATTCTTTCCTTAGAAATTAATGGTAAAAAACGATCGTAAGTCATCTGCAAAAGAGACCTTCCCGTACCCAAAATATCTAAGAATTGTTTAGGGCGGTTATTACGGCTGTAGGGCCAAAAGCGGCTTCCTATCCCTCCGGCCATTATCACCAAATATTTGTTTTCCATCTGCGGTTATTATGTTAGTTTTTATTATTCGAATTAAATAATTCCTTCTCTTAGCAAATCATGAAGATGTACAAATCCCTCTACCTTACCTTTTGAAAGGACAATTATCTGACTAATACTATTTTGCTGCATAATGTTTAGAGCTTTCACAGCAAAATCTCCTTTTTCCATAGTCTTAGCCCCGGTGGACATAATTTCAGAAGCCTTATTTTTTTCTATATTAAGACCTTTCTCAATGGCTCTACGTAAATCTCCATCCGTAATTATACCCTGCAATTCTTTATTATCATTTACTACTGCAGCAGCCCCGAGCCTCTTTGAAGAAATTTCAATAATTACATCTTTTACTAAGGTATCTTCTTTTACTAAAGGAAGCTCATTATTTTCATAAATATCATCCACTTTTAAGTAAAGTTGCTTACCCAGAGATCCTCCAGGATGATATTTAGCAAAATCTTCACTTGAAAACTCTCGTAGCTCCAGCAAACATATGGCAAGAGCATCTCCCATAGCCATGTGAGCGGTAGTACTAGTAGTGGGGGCTAGATTATTAGGGCAAGCCTCTTCATCGATAGTAGCATTGAGAACATGATCTGCCTGCTGCGCCAGATAAGAGTTTACATTACTCACTAGCGCCACCAGCTTAGCACCAGTCCGCTTTATTAACGGCACGAGTACTTTTATCTCAGGAGTGTTACCACTTTTTGATAAGCAAAGCACCAAATCATCCTTCTGAATCATGCCCAAATCACCATGAATTGCGTCCGCAGCGTGCATAAATAATGCAGGTGTACCAGTTGAGTTAAAAGTTGCAACAATTTTATTAGCTACAATAGCACTCTTCCCGACACCTGTAACTACCACCCTACCGTTTAAATCAAATATTGTCCGTACACACTCTTCAAAATCGTTATCAACAAAATCAACCAGTTTTCGGACAGCCTCGGCCTCATTTAGAAGTACCTTTTCGGCAATTTTTTTAATATTTTTTAGTACCTTCAATTTACTTTTGCATTATTGGTGATTATAAACACACCAAAGATAAAAAAATCATGAATAAATGCCCACGTGGGTTTCTACGGTACTTTGAACCGAATATAGAGTATATCTACTGAACAATATTTTAAAACATTGATGATTTATTAAATTTTATCAAAGATTATGACGCTGGTTGAAGAGAAGGAAAATTTAAAGAGTAAGCTAAAAGAGGTTTTTGGCTATAGTCAATTTAGGGGGAACCAGGAGGCCATTATAGAAAATATTTTACAAGGAAAAAATACTTTCGTAATAATGCCTACGGGAGCAGGGAAGTCTTTATGCTATCAACTACCTGCCTTAATTACTGATGGCTTGGCCATTGTAATTTCGCCACTTATTGCTCTAATGAAAAATCAGGTGGATCAGCTAAATGCATTTGGCATTAACGCACAGTTCTTAAATTCCACCCTTTCTAAAGGTGAGATCAACAGGGTAAAGAGAGATTGTCTTGATGGCTCGATTAAATTATTATATGTAGCCCCTGAATCTTTAACCAAAGAGGAAAACATTGCTTTTTTACAAAAGGCCAATGTTTCTTTTGTAGCAGTAGACGAAGCTCACTGTATCTCAGAATGGGGACATGACTTTAGACCTGAATACAGGAGAATAAAAGAAATAATAGGCTTACTAGGAAACTTACCCATTATAGCCCTTACAGCTACCGCTACCCCAAAAGTGCAACTAGACATCCAGAAAAACCTGCAAATGGAAAATGCGGATGTCTTTAAATCATCTTTTAATAGAACCAACCTTTTCTATACAGTAAAACCTAAAAAGCACGCCAAAAAACAGCTAGTGCAATTTTTACAGGTTCATAAAGGGAAAAGTGGTATCATATACTGCCTAAGCAGAAAAAAAGTCGCTGAAATAGCCGAGCTACTCAATGTAAATGGATTCCGCGCAGCTCCTTACCATGCGGGACTAGACCCGGCCGTAAGAGAAAAAAATCAGGATGACTTCCTTAATGAGAATTTAGATATAGTAGTAGCAACTATTGCCTTTGGCATGGGTATAGATAAACCAGATGTAAGATTTGTGGTGCATTATGATGTTCCTAAATCTCTGGAAGGCTACTATCAAGAGACAGGACGTGCCGGGCGAGATGGCTTAGAGGGTGAATGCCTAATGTTCTACTCTCATAATGACATTAACAAACTGGAGAAGTTTAACAAGGACAAGCCAGTGCAAGAACGTGACAACGCCAGAATACTCTTGCAAGAGATGTCTTACTATGCAGAATCTCCTGTATGTAGAAGAAGACAGCTACTTCACTACTTTGGCGAAGAATTTGAAACGGAAAACTGTGGTGGTTGTGATAATTGCGTTCATCCTAAAGAAAGATATGAAGCCAAAGATTTCGCTAAAATTGCAATAGAAGCAGCCTTGGTCACTGAAGAAAGGTTTGGATTAAACCATTTGGTAGACGTGATACGAGGTGTGGCCAATCAGTATGTAAACTCATACAATCATGATAAGCTGGAAGTTTACGGAAAAGGTAGCGAAGAGACCAAAGACTTCTGGAAGTCAGTAGTGAGACAATCTCTTATCTATGAACTACTTCAAAAAGATATAGACAATATTGGCGTTCTAAAAGTGAGTGATAAAGGAAGGCAATTCCTTCAAACACCACATTCTATTCTTTTCGCAAAAGATCATGAATATGTAGACGCTGGAGATGAGGAAGAAGAAAGCGAAAGAGTAACTAACACCTCTAAGGCCTATGATGAAAACCTATTCAATATATTAAAAAGCCTTAGAAAAACCATTGCTCAGCAAAAAGAGCTACCTCCTTATGTTATCTTCCAAGACCCTTCTTTAGAAGAAATGGCCACTATTTACCCTACTAATGAGGCTGAGCTGGCTCAAATCAACGGAGTAGGAATGGGCAAGGTGCAGAAGTTCGGCAAAGACTTCCTTAAAACCATCACCAAGTATGTAGAAGATAATGACATAGTTACGGCCAGCGAAGTAGTGGTAAAATCATCGGTGAACAAGTCTAAGATGAAGATTTTTATCATTCAGCAGATAGACCGAAAAATAGATTTGGAAGAAATAGCGGAGACCAAAGGCATTTCTTTTGATGAATTGCTAGATGAAATCGAACACATCTGCTACTCTGGCACTAAACTCAATCTGGACTATTATATAGATGATATACTGGATGAAGAAAGACAAGATGACCTTTATGATTACTTCCTCAATGCTGAAACAGATAGTATTGCCGTAGCATTGGAAGACGAAGATAATGAAGAATATTCTGAAGAAGAATTGAGATTAATGAGAATTAAGTTTCTCTCAGAATATGCTAATTAACCCTATAAAACCCTAAGAAAAGGCCGCATCTCATGTGGCCTTTTTTGTTTTTCAGCAGATTTAGATTTTAAAGGTTACCTTAGCCCTGAATAATTTCATAATTTTGCTTCAGTTTAAACCTGTAAATATGAACGTACTAATTCTTGGTAGCGGAGGGCGTGAATACACCCTGGCATGGAAAATTTCTCAAAGTGTAAACTGCGACACTGTATTTGTTGCCCCTGGAAACGCAGGCACTCAGCAGTTTGCCGATAATGTAGATATAGATGTAAACGATTTTGATGCTATTGGCAAATTTGTTTTAGCTAATAACATAGAACTAGTAATCGTAGGTCCTGAAGATCCTTTGGTCAAAGGCATAAGAAACTACTTCCAAGCTAGCGAAGCCCTTAAAAGCATTGGCTTTATTGGCCCAGATGCCGCAGGTGCTCAACTAGAAGGCAGTAAGGATTTTTCCAAAACTTTTATGGAAAACAATAACATTCCTACAGCTACATCTAAAACCTTCACTATTGAAACATTGGAAGAAGGCCTGGCTTATCTGGAAGGTTGTGATTTCCCAATAGTACTCAAAGCCGATGGCTTGGCCGCAGGAAAAGGAGTATTAATATCTCAAAGTCTGCAAGAAGCCCAAGATTCATTAAAATCTATGTTGCTAGACAAGCAGTTTGGTGTAGCAAGTGAAAAAGTACTTATCGAGCAATTTTTAGATGGAATAGAGCTTTCTGTATTTGTACTTACTGATGGAGAAAATTACGTTCTACTACCAGAAGCAAAAGACTACAAGCGTATCGGTGAAAAAGATACAGGTTTAAACACCGGCGGTATGGGAGCAGTTTCTCCTGTTAATTTTGTAGACGACAGCTTCTTAGAAAAAGTAAAAGCAAAAGTAATAGCACCTACTCTAAGTGGACTAAAAAAAGAATCTATAGATTATAAAGGTTTTATATTTATAGGCCTCATGAATGTAAACGGCGAGCCTTATGTAATAGAATACAACGTGCGTATGGGTGACCCTGAAACACAAGTAGTATTCCCTCGCATAAAAAGTGACGTGCTTGACCTGTTTACCGCAGCTGCCGAAGGCAATCTCAACAAGTATAAGCTGGATATTGACTCTAACTATGCCACTACCGTGGTTTTAGTAGCTGGCGGATACCCAGGAAATTATGAAAAAGGACTTGAAATAGAAGGGCTTGCCAACGTACCTGATGCATTAGTTATACATGCGGGCACTAAACAAGACGGTTACAAAGTTCTAACTAATGGAGGTAGAGTAATGGCAGTAACTGGTCAGGGAAAAACCTTAGAAGATGCTTTAGAAGAATCATATTCGACCATTAAGCATATCAGCTGGAAAGATATGTATTATAGAAGAGACATCGGAAAAGATATTTTAGCCCTACGAATAGATTAGTATGCTATATTCTTTATCTTTAATGTGCATAAAAGAATATAAAAAGTAAGCTATGGCGGGATGTAGTTCTTGTGGAACCAGCGGAACAGCAGCAGGATGTAACAATAACGGAGGCTGCCAAACCGGAGGTTGCAATAAAATGAATGTATTTGACTGGCTATCCAACATGGATTTGCCAGTAGTAGATAAATTTGATATAGTAGAAATAAGGTTTAAAGGCGGAAGGAAAGAATTTTTTCAAAATGCTGAGAACCTTACTCTTCATACTGGTGATGCCGTGGTGGTAGATGTACCCAATGGCCACCACCTGGGATACGTATCTCTGCAAGGTGAGCTTGTTCGCCTGCAGATGCAAAAAAAGAAAGTAACTGAGGATGAGATAAGAAAAATATACAGGCTAGCTCATGAAAAGGACCTAGAAAAATATGAAGAGGTACAAAAGAGAGAGATGCCTACACTCTACCGTACCAGACAGATAATACAAGATCTGAAACTGGAAATGAAACTCTCTGACATCGAGTATCAAGCAGACAACAGCAAAGCCACCTTTTATTACTCAGCTGATGACAGGGTAGATTTTAGAGAGCTCATAAAAATATTAGCAGGTGAGTTCAAAATAAGGGTAGAGATGCGCCAAATCAGCCTGAGACAAGAAGCCGGAAGGCTTGGAGGTATAGGCTCATGCGGAAGAGAACTATGCTGCTCAACCTGGCTTAGCGATTTCAAAAGTGTTTCTACTAGTGCGGCCAGATACCAAAACCTGTCACTCAACCCCAGTAAGCTTTCCGGCCAATGCGGGCGCCTAAAATGCTGCCTTAATTATGAGCTTGACACTTACATGGAAGCCCTAAAAGATATCCCTGAATTAGAAAAACCTCTTTTAACTGAGAAGGGAGTAGCTAAGCTGCAAAAAACAGATATTTTCAGAAAAATCATGTGGTTTGGCTATGACGATGAAAACACTTGGCACCCTATTGATGTTGACAGAGTTAATCAGATCATAGCGCTCAATAGCAAAGGCAAAAAACCAGCCTCCTTGCTAGAAGATGACGTTCCTGGTCAGGGAGAATTAAACAGCCTCAACAGCGACTTGGAAAAAATGGACAAAAAGTTCAACCAAAAAGCTGGCAACAAGAGAAAGAAAAGAAACAAAAACAAAAGAAGGAAAGGCCGCAAGCCTAGCAACAACACTAATAAATGACGCGAATTGCATTTATCATTTTAATTGCTTTTTTAGGAGCATTAGCAGCCTGTGACGAGAACAGGATTTACGAGAAAAATAAAAATTTTGAGAATAAGGAATGGTTAGCTGATTCAACTCAGACATTTGACTTTAATATTAAAGACTCTACACTGACCTATAATATTTATTACAACATAAGGAATACGATTTCTTATCCTTTTCAAAATATTTATGTGAAATATTCTCTTAAAGATAGTACAGATAAAGAATTAGATTCTCAACTGATCAATAATGATCTGTTTGACCCAAAAACAGGAAAACCTTACGGTGACGGGCTAGGTGATGTTTTCGACCATCAGTTTCCTATACTTAAAAATTATAGCTTTGATAACTCCGGTAAATATACAATCACATTACAGCAGTTTATGAGAAGAGATACATTGCCTGACATTATTGCTGCCGGAATCAGATTAGAAAAAGTAACTAAGGATAACAAAACAGAACAATGAGAATAATTATTGCCGGTGCCGGTGATGTAGGCTTTCACTTAGCCAAACTCCTTGCTTATGAAGAACAAGACATTATTCTCATAGACATGGACGGAGATAGGTTAAGGCAAGCCGCCAGCAACCTTGACGTAAGCACCATTAAAGGCAGTAGTACCTCATATTCTGTTCTCGAAGAGGCCGATGTAGCTAACGCTGATCTGCTTATAGCCGTAACCTCTTCTGAAGAAACCAATATCACCACTACTATTATTGGTAAGCACCTGGGAGCTAAAAAAACCATAGCCAGAATCCAGAATGTAGAATACCTCCTCAATAAAGAAAAACTAAATCTGGCTGATTTAGGAATAGATGAGATCATTTCTCCAGAATCTCTGGCAGCAAAAGAAATCAAGAGGCTATTAAAAGAAATCGCCCTTACTGATACTTTTGATTTTGATGAAGGCCGCTTGTCATTAGTTGGAGTCACTGTAGATGAAAACAGCAAGCTCAAAGACAAAACGCTAATAGAAGCCGCTCATCTTAACCCTAATCAAAACTTCGTTACAGTAGCTATTCTCAGAGATAGCCAAACTATTATCCCACATGGAGATAATAAGTTCATAGAAGGAGATCATGCTTATTTCATAGCTCAACCCAATGGTATAGATACAGTTTTAGAGCTATCTGGAAAACGAAAGCAAGAGATCAAAAATATAATGATACTTGGTGGCAGTAAAGTAGGTTTTCATGCTGCCAAAAGGCTCAGCCGTAAGTTTAATGTAAAACTTATTGAGCGTGATAGAGAAAAATGTCATGAACTAGCAGATCAACTCAAAGATGTGATGGTAATCTGCGGTGATGGCCGAGATGTAGACTTGCTACAAGAAGAGGCCATTGAAGAAATGGATGCCTTCATAGCTGTGACAGGAAACTCAGAAACCAATATCATTTCCTGCCTTGTGGCAAAAAATAATAATGTAAAAAAAACCATTTCACTGGTTGAAAACATTGATTATATACATCTATCTCAAAACATAGGAGTAGACACTATGATCAATAAAAAACTCATAGCAGCCAACTTCATTTTCAGATACATTAGAAAAGGAGATGTTATATCTCTTACCAGCATTCATGGTGTAGATGCTGAAATACTAGAGTTTATAGTAAAGGCAGGATCAAAAATCACTACGCGTGAGATTAAAGAACTAGATTTCCCTAAAGGAGCCATAATAGGAGGGGTTGTAAGAAATGGAGTAGGATACACTACCATGGGCGACTTTCAATTTAGACCTAAAGACCGCGCCGTAGTATTATGCAGGCCAGAGTGCATTCATGACGTAGAGGAATTTTTCAAATAAATAAAGACCTCACAAGTTTACATGCCCTTACTAGGCCTCCAATTCAATCGCACCCTTTCAGACATACTAGCTCTAATCAATTCTATAGCTATATTCCGGACAAACTTATTTATCAAAAAATCAGCAGCTCCTTCCATAGTCAGTAAAATTGTTAGAATTTCAGTCCTTATAAAAAAAGCCTCACAGAAGTGTGAAAAAATGACTCCCGCTATCATTATATGGATTATGATCCTACCCATTTTATGAGTACCATAAACAGCTGGCGAGCAAATATTAGCTCCACTATTGGCGATACGATCCATGTTAATAATTTTGCAAGCCTAAATAATTCGAGCAAATATTTGTTATCAATTATAATGCTTCAGCAGCTTAGCATTACAGGCACCAGCATTATTCACCTGTTATTTCAGGAGAAGCTAACTTCCTGAAAATAAAATATATTATATTAACAAAGAAAGATATATAGATGAGGTTCAATTTTAAATTAATATTAAATATACTCGGAATACTATTGATCTTCAATGGCATTTTCATGCTTCTATGTCTTCCTTTCTCGATTTACTATCGCGAAGCCTGGTGGCACCTGGCCGCCTCAGGAGGCATCACCGCACTTGTTGGCGGCATAATGACAGTCTCTACCAGAAAAAACACCAATAAAGAATTAAAGAAAAAAGATGGCTACCTCATAGTCACCCTAGGCTGGTTAATCATGTCTTTCTTCGGCACCATACCCTATCTGCTTTCTGGCTCCATACCAGATCTAACGAATGCCTTCTTTGAAACCATCTCCGGATATACCACCACAGGAGCATCCATTATTAACAACATAGAAGGCGTACCAAAAGGAATATTATTTTGGAGAAGCCTTACTCAATGGATCGGGGGAATGGGCATCATTGTTCTAGCTGTAGCCATACTACCCATCTTAGGCATAGGAGGCATGCAGCTCTTTGTAGCAGAAGCACCTGGCATCTCACCAGATAAAATGAAACCAAGGATAAAAGAAGTAGCTAAAAGACTCTGGTTCATGTATTTAGGGCTCACCATAGCAGAAACCATCTTACTTACCCTAGGAGGCATGACCTTTTATGATGCCATCAATCACTCACTCACCACCATGGCTACAGGTGGCTTTTCCACCAAAAATGCCAGTGTAGCCTATTACGAATCAGCTTACATTCAATATGTAATCATTGTATTCATGTTTCTGGCAGGCACTAACTTTACCATCACCTACTTTGGCCTGAAAGGAAAATTCAGAAAAGCATGGGACAATGAAGAATTTAGAAACTACTTTTTCATCACCCTTATACTTTCTATTTCTATATCCTTCTTTGTGTTTTCTTCCAAATGGGAAAGCTTCGAAAAGTCATTTAGAGATTCACTCTTCCAAGTAGTAAGTGTTATAACCACCACGGGCTTCGTTACGGCTGACTATACAGCCTGGGCTCCATTTCTCACTATAATATTTTTCTTACTTATGTTTATGGGAGCTTCGGCGGGCTCCACAGCTGGAGGTATTAAAGTGGTACGACATACTTTATTGTTTAAAAATTCATTTTTAGAAATGAAGCGACAGCTACATCCATCAGCCATCATACCTGTACGTCTTAATGGCATAGCTGTGAGCAGAGACATTACTTATAACGTACTTGCCTTTATCATGATCTATCTCTTGGTATATGGAGTGGGAGTATTCTTACTATCATTTACTGGAGAGGAATTCGACACTGCGCTTGGCGCCGTAGCCACCTGCCTAGGAAACATAGGCCCTGGTTTAGGAGCTGTGGGGCCTGTAAACAACTTTCATGACATTACAGGCTTCGGTAAGTGGCTCCTCTCCTTCCTTATGCTATTGGGCAGACTGGAGCTCTTCACCGTTTTAATGCTTTTTAATAAAAACTTCTGGCAGAAGGTTTAGCAAGTCACTCTTGCTCATCTTTTTAGATGAATGAAAAGTATACATTAAATTTTCCAGGGATCATGAATCAGTTAGAATTCCGAATCGACTAAGACCTTGTTAGAATATTTTTTTGTGTAAAAAATAAAGTACTTAGAATTGATTGAGAAAATTATTCTTATTCAAGAATAAATCAATGGTGTGTATTTCATCTAAATCTTTAAATCAGTTGACCAGTCACTAAAATAAAAGGCATAAAAAAAGCCGATTATTTTTCAATAACCGGCTTTTCACTTAGTAGCGGGAGCTGGACTCGAACCAGCGACCTTCGGGTTATGAGCCCGACGAGCTACCAACTGCTCCATCCCGCGATGTATCTTTAATATTAAATTATATCGCTTTTTTTATTTTCAAAACTTATCTTTTTAAGTTTCTCACCTTACTGTTTCTTAAAAGGATTACAAATGTAGTGGTCGGGAATCACAAAGTCAAGAGATGGCGTAAAAAAAATTCATTTATTTTAAAATTCCCCTTCAGAAGATAACTAAAAGGATCATTTTGAATTAAAAGACTACCTTTGCAAAAAATAAGAAGTATGGTTGAAAAATCTCACAAAGCTGGTTTCGTCAGTATAATAGGAAAACCTAATGTAGGTAAGTCTACTCTTATGAATAAAATGGTAGGAGAAAGATTATCTATTATAACCTCTAAGGCACAAACTACCCGTCATAGAATAATGGGTATAATCAGCGGTGATGATTTTCAAGTGATATATTCTGACACTCCGGGCATTATAAAGCCTGAGTATGAATTACACAACTCTATGATGAAGTTTGTTTATTCATCATTAGAAGATGCGGACGTAGTTCTTTTTGTTACTGACATCTATGAAAAATATGACGAAGAGCTGGAAGCGCAATTAAAAAAGATCAATCAGCCTTTAATATTTATTCTTAATAAAATAGACCAGGCCAAAGGCACGCAGGCCAGCGACAAGCTGGATTACTGGAAAGAAAATATAAAGGCCGATGCCTATCTGGCCGTATCAGCTTTGGAAGGCTTAAATGTAGACACTATTTTTAATACTATAGTGGAATTACTCCCTGAGCACCCGGCCTATTTCCCTAAAGATGAGCTTACGGATAAGCCGGAAAAGTTTTTTGTAGAAGAAATCATAAGAGAAAAAATATTTTTGAACTACAAAAAGGAAGTCCCTTACAGCACAGAAGTAGTGGTTACTGAATTTAAAGAAGATGATACCATTATTAGAATAAGGGCTGAGATATATGTAGAGAGGAAAAGCCAAAAAGGCATTATTATAGGAAAAGGTGGTGAAGCTTTAAAAAAAGTAGGTATCGCCTCCAGAACAGAATTAGAACAATTTTTCGATAAACAAATTCACCTTGAAACCTTTGTTAAGGTTGCAGAAAACTGGCGAAAAAAAGAAATAAGCCTTAAAAGGTTTGGGTATCGATCTTAATTTCCTTTAGAAAAATTTAAACATGGCAAATATATTAGCAATTGTAGGCAGACCAAATGTTGGCAAATCAACACTTTTCAATAGGTTAATTGAAAAGAAAAAGGCCATCATGGATGATGAAAGTGGGGTTACCCGAGATCGTCATTATGGCTATGCAGAATGGACTGGCAAGCATTTCACCGTAATAGATACTGGAGGATATGTTACTGGCTCTGAAGACAAGTTTGAGTCTCAGATAAGACATCAGGTGGAGTTGGCTCTAGAAGAAGCAACAGTAATTTTATTTATGGTAGACAGTTATATGGGGCTGACTGACTTGGATAAAGATTTTGCTAATGTTTTACGCTCTTCAAACAAGCCCATTTACTTGGTGGCGAACAAAGCAGACACTACCGAACGTATGCATATGGCTAACGAATTCTATGCCTTAGGCATGGGTGAGGTGATACCTATATCATCAGCCAGTGGCTCTGGAACTGGAGAACTGCTGGAAATAGTGGTAGAACACTTTGATGAAGGAAACGAAAACCCTGACGAAGGCATACCCAAACTAGCGATACTTGGTAGACCCAACGTAGGAAAGTCATCTTTTCTAAATGCACTATTAGGTGTAGATCGTACTATTGTTACTGATGAAGCTGGCACAACCAGAGATGCTATCAATACGCGCTATACAATGTACGGCAAAGACTTTATACTTACTGATACCGCTGGGATACGAAAAAAATCAAAGGTAAAAGAGGATATTGAGTTTTACTCTGTATTAAGATCCATACAAGCACTACAAGATAGCGATGTATGTGTGATTTTAGTAGATGCTGAAAGAGGCTTAGAAGCTCAAGACATGAACATAATTTCCTTGGCCATTAAATATAATAAGGGGATTATGATAATGGTTAATAAATGGGATTTGATTGAAAAAGACACTAAAACAGCAGATGTTTACAAAAAGAGCATTGAGCAAAAACTAGGTCAGTTAAATTTCATTCCTATAATTTTTACTTCCGTTACTAAGAAGCAAAGAATTTTTCAGGCAATAGAAAAAGCAATAGAAGTATATGACAATAAAACCAAAAAAATATCTACTTCTGAGCTTAACGATGTCCTACTCCCTGAGATAGAAAGGTACCCACCACCCGCCTTAAAAGGAAAATATATCAAAATTAAGTACGTCACCCAGCTTCCTGGTCAAATTCCTACCTTTGCTTTTTTCTGCAACCTCCCACAGTACATAAAAGCGCCATATGAGCGGTTTTTGGAGAATAAAATCAGAAAAAACTTCGGGTTAGAAGGTGTACCAATCAGGTTATTTTTTAGAAAAAAATAACTTCTATTTGACAGGTATCTAGATTGTACATATATTAGAGCCAAATTCAAAACCTGAAATATATGAGAAAACTATTAACATTTTTATTGGCTTTTACATTTTCATTAGCATTTGTAGCATGTGATAACAAAGCAAAAGAAGAATCTGCTGCTGAAGAAGTAGAGGAGTCTGTAGAAGAAGCTGGTGACAGCATGGAAGAGGCTGCTGAAGATGTAGAGGAGTCTGTGGAAGAATCTGCTGAAGAAGTAGAAGAAGAAGTTCAGTAGAGTTAAGCTCAAACTGAATAAAAAATATCTTTTATTAAAAAAGGCTTTAGGGAGTTTCTCTAAAGCCTTTTTTTTTGATTTATTTTGCGGGAAATGACTAGTTCTGAAAAGAAATTTAAAGAAGCACTAAAAAAACATTTGCCTGAAAAGGCCATTGACTACTGCCATTGGCTTTGGCATGAAAATGACTTTTCTCTAAAAATAAAAAAAAGAAGAGCCTCTAAATTAGGTGACTATAGGTTTGATCCTGCTACCGGCAAACAGAGTATCTCTGTAAACAATAACCTTAATCCCTACTCATTCCTTATTACTTACATTCATGAAGTGGCCCATTTGGTGACTTACTCTATCCATAAAAGAACAGTAAAACCTCATGGAGCAGAATGGAAGAAGAACTTTAGAAAACTGATGACTCCCATGCTCACCACAGATGTATTTCCACAAACTGTGCTGCAGCCGCTTAAGGAATATTTAAAAAACCCAAAAGCCTCTTCCTGCAATGACCATACTCTAATGGCTGCATTGAGGCTGCATGATACCCATGTAAGCCTCCAGCTGAGCGACATACCTACCGGAGAGCTATTTAAATTTAAGAACCGCGTATTTAGAAAAGAAAGCTTACGAAGAACGCGATATGTATGCTGCGAAGTGAGCTCAAACCTAAAATACCTCATATCCAAAATGGCGGAGGTAGAAAAGGTATGATTAGATAGAAAGACGCCTTTGTATAAGTTGGTCTACCAAAATGTAAAAACGGTTTGGAGCCATGGTTCTCCATTTATCTATCTGCAAACTCCCTCCCATATTAATGTACATGTCCACATTATAATTTTTGAGTTCCTCTTGTACAAACTCAGGAAAGTTAACAGCCGCAATCCAACCATCCTCCACATCTTCAAACCACTCTTCATAGTAACTATCATCAGAGCCATGAAAATTAAAAATATTCTCTCCTATTAAAATATATTTATTGACACCATGATGTGCATAATTCTCAATAATATTTCGCTTCAGATGCATAATATCATTGTTAATAGCATCATTCCACTCACCTATAAATTCCATGATAGCAAATCCCTCATCATAATCTGTGTAAAGCACTTTAATATAAAGTGTTTCTGATCCTATAAAATCCCATGCAGGGTCTATGTAATAACCATAAATATTTTCCGAATAAAGATCATGATTATACTCCTTCCCATAAAAGGGGGAAAGGCTATCTTCTGCCGGGTTATAAAGATGAAGCCATCTATAGTATGGTTCTATTTCGTGCATTCTACCTTACGTTATCTATTACTTTTCTTACTGAGCCGTGTTTTTTCAATAGCTTTTCCGCCTCCTCTCTGCTAATAGAAAGCTCATCCATGAGCATACGCGTACCTCTATCTACAAGTTTATTATTGCTTAACTGCATGTCTACCATCTTGTTGCCCTTCACGCGGCCAAGCTGTATCATTACAGAAGTAGAAATCATATTGAGTACCAGCTTTTGTGCAGTACCTGCCTTCATTCGAGTACTGCCAGTAACGAACTCTGGCCCTACTATGGCCTCTATAGGAAATTTTGCCTCTGCGGCCAAAGCTGAATCGGCATTGCAAGTAATACAACCTGTTACTAAACCTTGCTCATTAGCTTTTTTCACCCCTCCTATTACATAAGGCGTAGTTCCAGAAGCCGCAATACCTATAACAACATCTCCTTTATTAATATCATATACCTCCATGTCCTTCCAGGCTTGCTGTTCATCATCCTCAGCAAATTCCACTGCCTTCCTTATGGCCCCATCTCCACCTGCAATAAGGCCTATTACTCTATCATGAGGCATGCCGTAAGTAGGAGGAATCTCAGAGGCATCTAAAATACCCAACCTGCCGCTTGTACCCGCTCCTATATAAAACAATCGACCACCATCCTTCATTTTTGGCACTATCTCCTTTACCAGAGCTTCTATTTGTGGTATAGCCTGCTGCACTGCTTTAGGCACACTGGCATCTTCTTGGTTTATATTCTGAAGCAACTGTTGAATGCTCATCTGCTCCAGGTTATCAAAATTAGAACTTGACTCGGTTGTACTCATCTTTTTTCTATGATACTATTTTTGTGAAACAATGTTAAACCAGCGATGGGACTTTCAATAACATGTTTTAAAATTATTCCTTGCTCTGCCGCCACCTGTCTCAAAATATTATTGTAATAAAAAGCTACAGACCCTGTAAAGTGTACAGGCAACTGCTCAAAATTCTCATACTTTTTCACATTCTTTTCTATAAAAATGGTAAAACCTCTATGCACAAGATGATAAACATAAGGGTGATGAACATGATGAAATAAAAACCTAGAAAATTTAGCCAGATAACGATTAGGCATAGGCCCTTTATAAACATTCTCCAGCACTACTTCTTTAGTTAACTCATACTGCTTCACGAGCTTATCCGCCAGGTCAGAATCCATATCGCCTCTCAAAAAATCTGACACTAAATTAATGCCTAACCAAGCACCGCTACCTTCATCCCCCAGCGCATATCCAAGAGAGGGCACATTGCTGATAATATTGCGTCCATCATATAAACAAGAGTTGGTGCCTGTTCCTAATATACATGCTACGCCAGCTTCATGACCACATAGCGCCCTGGCTGCACCCAGCAAATCATGATGCACCCTTACTATCGCATTAGGAAATGCCTCTGCAAACACTCGCTCTAAGGAAGCTACATTATCCTTAGAAGAGCACCCTGCCCCATAAAAGAATACCTGATGCACTTCATGGTTTACTTGTGGCTTTAATGACTCCATAATCTCAGCTCTTATATCTTCTTCCTTCTGCTGGTATGGATTTATCCCTGCTGACTTATATTGCTCTACCGCTCCCTGTGAATCTATAAGGCGCCAGTCTGTTTTGGTACTACCGCTATCGGCTATTAATATCATAGATCTATAAATGACTATTTTTTCGTATATTAAAAAAATAAAGTTATCGGTTTATGAATTTAAAATGCGCAGCACTACTGATATGTTTATTAATATTTGCTACTACCGGCTGTAAAGATGATGATAATGCGCAACCTACTGCAAGCACTTCTCTACCTGTAGGAGCATCCTCTCAGGATTTTCTTTCGGATGAAAATTATCAAAGCCTTACAATAGAGATACAGTATATGGCTGGCTACGAACCATCAGACCAGGTTTTAGATAATTTAAAAAAATTTCTTTCTTCAATATTAAATAAGCCCTCTGGTATAATATTCATTAAAAATGAAATTGCTGCTGAAGGAAAAACAACTTATAGCGCCGAAGAAATCAGGACCCTTGAAAAAGATAAGCGAACTCAATTCAGCAACAGTTCAAACATGGCAGCATATTTTGTTTTTCTAGACGGTGGGTATGACAAAGATTCTTCCTCTTCAAAAGTTCTTGGAATAGCCTACCAAAACAGCTCTATGGCCATTTTTCAAAAAACTATTAAAAGCTTAAGCGGCGGCCTAGGTCAACCCAGCACCAATCTCTTAAACTCCACGGTAACTCAGCATGAATTTGGTCATATTTTAGGGCTGGTAAATAACGGCACTGATATGGTTTCTCAACATCAGGATGATGCTCATGGAAAACATTGTAATAACGCAGACTGCCTGATGTACTGGACTGTAGAAAACAGTAATGACCTGAGTGATTTTTTAGGCATGAGCAATCCTCCCTCCTTAGATACTAATTGCCTTACCGATTTAAAGGCCAATGGCGGGTTATAAATATTTTTTAAGCAGACCTACCACTTTAAACTTATCAAAGACATTCTCATTGTGAGGCGCATCTTCCAGCTCAGGGGTAAGGTCTTGCCCTGCCCAGTGTTCATAATGCTGACCACTTCTCCACAGCCTGGAGGCGGTTACATCATAAATCTTACCCTGATAAGCCACCCAAATATCATCCTTATCCTGCCCATTTCGTAAAGCCAGTTGCCCGACTGTATAAGTCGGAATATTATTTTCATCCATAAAAATACCTTAGATCAAGATTCGCCTTCCTTTAAATTTTAAGAAAGTAAAAGTATATATTCAGCTAAGCGCAGCAAAGATGGGAAATTTAATATTGTTATGCTTTCTGGCAACTACAGCAACTTCTTGCCATCAGGCTATTTCAAAAATGTCAAATTCGAAATCATCCCCCATTGACCATAAAGTTGAAGCCCCTTAAAAAAACCTTATGCCTAAAATACCAAGTGAAACAAAAACTTAATAATTACATTAAAAATTAGATATACATCATTAAATATCATCATTAAAACAAAAGCAATACATATATGCCAAATTTTCAATATTAATACTTTTAAAGAAACCGCTTATCCAGTAAATCTTCCAATCTTCATAAAAAACCTTCAAAATAACTTTTCCTTCGTTTCACTTAGTATGGAAATCACAAAACGCTATTATAAAGCCATCACACTCAGCATTCTAATTATGTTGGTAGCTTCTGTATATTCATGCCAAAAAATGATGCATAAATACTTACTTGAGGCCTCACCAAAAAGGGAGGTATTAGTAGTAAGTAATAACTCTTCCACAACAGGTGGGCATGTAACTTCTGTTCTCATTAATAGCTTACTAAAGCTTAAAAGAAAATCATTAATCAAGATCCAACATTAAGAATACTCCTCTCCAAAATTATTTATGTATTTTTGGAGTCAATATCATGTTTGGATTATTCACAAAGAAAAGAGACGAGCAAAAGCTTCCCAGGCTACTTGATTTAAATGGAGAAGCTCTGCAAGTGGGAGATTTGGTAAAAGCACTTCGCTATGAGCTGGGAGAAGCCAGGCTTATACTAGAAGAAAACACCTACTATTATGAATCTCTCCATAATGGAGAGAAAGTGATTTGGCTTAAAATGATAGATGCCTCCACAGAAAATCAAAAAGTTTTAAAAAACTCGTAGCATTACTTTTTCACCTCTTTCCATTCCAGAATATCAACCAATTCAGCAACTTGCTTCTCTAAAATCTTAAGAGATTCTGGGGCTCCATGATAATCCTTTACTTTTTTCACTCTTCCATTATGATTAAAAGTAAGGTAAGTGGTAGGCATGTCAGAAATATTAGCTGTATACTCTTTTTCATACGCAAAGAATTCGCCCCCTTCAAAAGCTGAGACCAACGAATTTAATTGGCTATCACTCATTTCAGCAATATAATTCCCTTCAAGAGGCAAATGTTGTACTGCGTGTAACTTCGCAGTATTATCTGCAAATATTTCTATTGTGTATACTGGGCAAGTACCAAAACAGGGCGTTTTCTCCATTTTAATAACCGGATCTTCCTGGGACTCAGTTTTCTGGGCGGATTTACATGAAATTATGGCTATTAAAAGAAGTAGTAATATATTTTTCATAGCTCGATATTAAATATTTTTTATCAAAGAGTATTATATTGAATATTAAATGTTTTTAACAGCAAGTGTATGAAGAAGATTTTACCATCTATTTTATTTTCCATTTTTGCTTTCGCTCAAAGTCTTGAATGTTTTTCGCAAGACATGAATCAACTCAACCAGAAGTTTGAAATTATTTGCTATGCCACAGATATTAGCAGTGGTGTAAGAATCTTACCTCCACCTAGTACAGGCAGCGCGCGCCAAAGCGCTGTTAATATAGAAGTAAATTATAGCAGCGGCTTCACACCTGAAGCCCGTGCGGCTTTTCAACGAGCTGTAGATATTTGGGCATCTTTACTAAAATCATCAGTTACTATAAAAATAGATGCTTACTGGAGACCATTGGGCTCAAATGTATTGGGCAGTGCGGGCTGGAATAATGCCTTCCAAAATTTCGAAGGAGCATTGAGGCAAAACACATGGTACCCTGTAGCTCTAGCCGAAAAAATGGCTAACAGAGACCTGAATGATCCTGAAAGTGCCGATATTGTAGCTAATTTCAACAGTGACTTCGATTGGTACTTAGGAACAGATGGCAACCCTGCCCCAGGCCAGTATGACCTCGTATCTGTAGTACTCCACGAGATTGGCCATGGCCTTGGCTTTGTTGATTCATTTGGTTACGAAGAAGGCATAGCCAGCTATGGATTAGGAGGTAGTGAGGTATTCCCTTTTATCTATGATACTTATGTGGCCAATGCCAGCAAGGTTTCTTTAATGAACATTCACAATAACCCTTCCCGCGAATTAGGTAGTGCTGTCACCAATGGAAGTGTATATTTTAACTCTCCAATTGCTAGTAACAACCATGGCGACGTAAAACTGTATGCTCCAATTTCATGGAACAGTGGCTCTAGCATCGCCCACTTAGATGAAAACACCTATAACAATACCGCCAATGCTTTAATGACGCCTCAAATAGGCCCGCAAGAAATTATGCAATCCCCTGGCCCCATCACTATGGATATGTTTACCGATATGGGCTGGACCTATACATATATCAATCATACTCAATTACCCAATACTGAAGATATTAATGCTGAAAACTATCAAGTAATTGCCTCCATCAATAGCGACAATGGCTATGATGAGAATAGCGTGACCCTCCATTACTCTCATGATGCTTTCTCCAGTGCAGAAAAGTTAGTAACCATGACACCTACGGGTAATTCAAACGAATTTTCTGCCTCAATACCCTCTATCAAGCTAGACGGGGCCTTATACAGCTACTACATCACTGTAAACGACAACCTAGAAAGAACATTTTCCAAACCTTCGGCAGCTCCAGATTTTTTCTACTTTTTCAAAAGCGATATTGATACAGAGGCTCCAATCATAACGCATGAAGAACCCAGCTTTGTAAGAGACACCGATAATGAACTGGTTCTTGAAGCAGTAGTAAGAGATTTCCTTCCTTTGGAAGAAGTTACACTTAACTATAACATAAATGGAGGGACTACTCAAACAGAAACATTTATACTGGTTGATGAATTTGACAGCTTATATCAAACTACGGTAAACCTCACCTCTTTTAACCTTGGGGAAGGAGATGTTTTTAATTACAGCATAACAGCCGTAGATCAGGCAGGAACAGCAAATAGTGCTACTTACCCAAACAGTGGAAGCATTTCAATTCCTGTAGTAGCCTTGGCTCCTACAGTGATGAAATACCATAATAATTTCAATAGCCCTTCTAATGATTTCTTTATAAGTAAAAATTTTAGTGTTGCCACACCTACAGGCTTCTCAAATGGCGCTATCCATTCTGATCACCCCTACCTTGATGGCACCGGAACCGACTTCGAAAGCGATTATACTTACATGATGCGAGTACCTATTATTTTAAATGATAGAGATGCTCTAATCACTTTTCAGGAGGTAGTTCTAATAGAGCCTGGAGAAAGTACCGCAAGCTTTGGCAGTACTGATTTCTACGATTATGTAATAGTAGAAGGTTCCAAAGACGGAGGCCGCACCTGGACCCCTTTTGCCAATGGTTATGATAGCAGGAGCAACTCAGATTGGCTCGCCAGTTACAATGCTAATATGGATAGTGATAATAACTCCACTACTCAGGGCTCATCATCGATGTATAAGAAGCGAACTATTGACATGCTAGCTAATGGAACCTTTAAGCCCGGAGAAGAAATTCTGGTACAATTCAGGCTTCACTCAGATCAGTTTGCTCATGGTTGGGGCTGGGCCATAGACAATTTACAAATACAAACCGATCAGCAAGGGCCTGAGATAAGGCATAATTATGAAGACTATATTTTGAACAATCTTAGTTTATCGGTACTTGCTGAGGTTACTGATAATTTTGAAGTAGACAGCGTAGCCATCGAATTCTTCTATAAAGGATCTCCCAACACAGTGTTTCAGTTTGACCCTAATGTAACCAACACCTATGAAGCCGTATTAAATCTTGAAAACCTGCAACTGGGTGAAACTATTCAATACAGAATTATTGCGTTTGATAATAACGAACCAGAAGCTAACATCTCCTACCTTCCTTCAGAAGATACTTTTTTCAATGTAAGCTATATCAAATTTGATAATCCTGCAGCATCTTATTCATTCAATGGCAGTTCATCGGCAAATGATTTTATTGGCAATTTCTTTGAAATTACTGATGCAGGAGACTTTAGCTCTCCGTTAATACAATCAGTGCATCCTTACTACACAGGTTTTGGCATAGGGGACAGCAGCAATTTCACCTACACTTTAAAGAAACCTATAACTATAGATGGTAACAAACCTTTAATTGGATTTAAAGAAGTAGTATTAGTTGAACCCAATTCTTCTGGTGTACCTGGCAACGCTACTTACAAAGATTATGTAGTGGTAGAAGGTTCCGCAGACAATGGCACTACTTGGCACCCATTCATAGAAGGCTATGATTCAAAAAACTATTCTGCGTGGAGCCAGTCTTTTGCCAACTCAGCTGATGGTAATCAATCGCTATTTAAGTACAGGGTAATTAACATGACAAGATCAGGTCATTTCAAGGCTAATGATAATGTACTCATCCGCATCAGGCTGATGTCTGACAGTGAAATAAATGGCTGGGGCTGGGCCATCGATGAGTTTGAAGTGCAAACAGATGCAATTGCCTCAGTAGATGATAAACTCAGCTTTGAGGAATTAATTTTTTACCCTAACCCAGCAAAAAATTTACTCTCATTATCCATAAAAGATTCAAGACCTCTGGATCAATTAACCATAAAGATGTTTAATAGCCAAGGTCAAAATATCTATCAAAATCAATTTGAAGGGGGAAGTAATTCGCTATCTACCTCAATAGATGTTAATAATGAACCATCTGGAATTTATCTGGTAAATATCTCTACTAAAAAAGGATCTGTAACCAGAAAAATAATTATTAGCCAATAATTAACCATATAAAGTAATCGAATGGCAGGTGTAGGCGAAATGTGATTTTGATTCTAACGTTTTTGCTTTAACTTTGTGCCAATTTATACAAAAGCATAATTTCGCAAACCACACAAACACTTTTACATGCCAAGAGATAGGAGCATCAGGTCAGTTTTAATCATTGGAAGCGGACCTATTGTTATTGGACAAGCATGTGAATTCGATTATTCCGGATCACAAGCCTCGCGTTCACTAAGAGAAGAAGGTATAGAAGTCATTCTGATCAATTCCAACCCGGCAACGATTATGACTGACAAGGTCACTGCAGACCACATTTACCTCAAGCCACTCACTAAAAAATCCATTAAAGAAATCCTAGAAAAGCACAATATTGACGCTGTACTACCTACTATGGGAGGACAAACAGCGCTCAATCTGGCCATAGAATGCCAAAAAGCTGGACTATGGGAGCATTATGGAGTTAAAATAATCGGAGTAGACATCGATGCGATCGAAACTACTGAAGATCGTGAGAAGTTCCGATTAAAAATGAATGAACTAGGGGTAAATGTATGTAAAGGTGAAACAGCCACCTCTTTCTTACAAGGAAAAGAAATCGCACAAGAGATAGGTTTCCCTCTAGTAATAAGGCCTTCTTATACTTTAGGGGGTTCTGGTGGGGGCTTTGTAAACTCACCCGACGAATTTGAAAAAGCACTTACTCACGGCTTACACACTTCACCTATTCATGAAGTACTTATTGAACAAAGTATTCTTGGATGGAAAGAATATGAACTGGAGCTGCTAAGAGATAATAAAGGTAATATCATTATTATCTGTTCTATTGAGAACTTTGACCCTATGGGTGTACATACAGGAGACTCTATTACTGTAGCTCCTGCCATGACATTGCCAGACACCGTTTATCAAGAGATGCGTAACCTCGCTATTAGAATGATGAACGGAATAGGTATGTTCGCAGGTGGCTGTAACGTACAGTTTGCTGTTAACCCTGACGATGATTCTATTATAGGAATTGAAATCAACCCTAGGGTATCAAGATCATCAGCCCTAGCATCTAAAGCTACTGGTTATCCAATCGCAAAAATAGCAGCCAAACTGGCCATTGGTTATAACCTTGATGAACTAAGCAACGCCATCACAGGCACTACTTCTGCTTACTTCGAACCTGCATTAGATTATGTTATTGTAAAAATACCTAGATGGAACTTTGATAAGTTCCAAGGTTCTGACAGACACCTAGGCCTCTCTATGAAATCTGTAGGAGAGGTTATGGGTATTGGAAGAAACTTCCAGGAAGCCCTTCAAAAAGCCTGTCAGTCACTAGAAATAAAAAGAAATGGTCTGGGAGCCGATGGCAAAGAGCTTACTGACCAAAAAGCAATATTAGAAAGTCTGGAGCACCCTAGCTGGAACAGACTATTCCATATCTATGACGCCTTCAAATTGGGAGTATCTTTCAAAACTATTGAAAAGCTCACCAAAATAGACAAATGGTTCTTGAACCAGATCGAGGAACTTATCCTTCTGGAAGATGAAATAGAAAAACACACTATAGATACACTGCCTTTCGAACTGCTTAAAGAAGCTAAGGAAAAAGGTTACGCCGATAGACAACTAGGTCATTTGATGAGATGTCTTGAAAGCGAAGTATTTAACAAACGCAAAGATCTTGGCCTTAACAGAGTCTACAAACTTGTAGATACCTGTGCTGCTGAGTTTGAAGCTCAAACTCCATATTATTATTCTACTTTTGGTCAGGAAAACGAATCTAAGGTTTCTGATAAAAAGAAGGTAATTGTATTAGGTTCTGGTCCTAACAGAATAGGTCAGGGAATAGAGTTTGATTATTCTTGTGTACATGGAATTTTGGCTGCCAAAGAATGTGGCTATGAAACCATCATGATTAACTGTAACCCTGAAACAGTATCTACAGATTTCGATGTAGCAGACAAGCTATACTTCGAGCCTGTTTTCTGGGAGCACATTTATGAAATAATTCTTCAGGAGAACCCAGTAGGAGTTATCGTGCAGCTAGGTGGGCAAACTGCTTTGAAGCTAGCCGAAAAGTTAGAGAAATATGGTATTAAAATATTAGGTACTAACTTCGAATCTCTTGACTTGGCAGAAGATAGAGGCAGTTTCTCTAATATCTTGAAAGACAATGACATCCCCTACCCAGAATTTGGAGTAGCAGAAGATGCCGAAACAGCTATTGAATTATCCAAAGATATCGGATTCCCTTTATTAGTGAGACCATCTTATGTATTAGGAGGTCAGAGCATGAAAATTGTTATCAATGAAACAGAGCTGGAATCTCATATTGTAGATATATTGAGAAACATCCCTGGCAATAAAGTATTACTAGATCACTTCCTTGATGGCGCGATAGAGGCCGAGGCAGATGCCATCTGTGATGGTGAAGATGTTTACATCATAGGAATTATGCAGCACATAGAGCCCGCAGGTATTCACTCTGGAGACTCATATGCCGTATTACCTCCATATAACTTAGGTGATTTAGTTATCGCTCAGATAGAAGCCTATACTAAAAAAATCGCCTTGGCTCTTAATACTGTAGGCCTTATAAACATACAGTTCGCCATTAAAGACAACAAAGTGTACATTATTGAAGCTAACCCTAGGGCGTCTCGTACTGTACCATTCATTTGTAAAGCATATGACGAACCTTATGTGAATTATGCCGTTAAAGTAATGTTAGGGGAGAAAAAAGTTAAAGACTTTAATTTCAGCCCTATGAAAAAAGGATACGCTATAAAAGAACCGGTCTTCTCATTTGAGAAATTCCCTAACGTAAATAAAGAGTTAGGCCCTGAAATGAAATCTACCGGAGAGGCTATCTATTTTATTGAAGATCTTATGGATGATTTCTTCCTGAAGATCTACGCTGAAAGAAACCTATATTTGAGTAAATAGGTTATTACTTTAAACTGAAAGCATATGGGATTTTTAAAAGCTGTAATAATTGCTTGTCTTATCATCTACCTCATAAATAAGGTATTTGGTATGATTATAAAGTTTTTAGCTGGCGGCTCTACTGCTAACCAGCGTAGTGGAAGTGCAAATGGAAACAGAAACTATAACCAGACACAATCAGCCAATTACAGGCAAAATGGAGACATTAATATAGATTATGTTCCCAAAAACAATTCCCATAAAGACGTAAATGACTTCAAAGGAGGAGAATACGTAGATTACGAAGAGGTAAAAGAATAAGTTATTTATAAAATAATTTTAGTAATTTATGCCCCGTTTTGTCTCCTCTTGGGAGATTAGAACGGGGCTTTTTAATTTTAGACATTATGACATCAATTGATTTTTATAAATACCAGGCCACTGGCAACGATTTTATTCTCATAGACAATCGAGATCCTCAGCTAGAACTTACCAAAGAAGAAATTATTCATCTCTGTGATCGTAAGTTTGGCATTGGCTCCGATGGGCTCATACTTATCCAAAACCATGAAGAATATGACTTTGAGATGGTTTTTTACAACCCCGACAGCAGCCAAAGCCTCTGCGGTAATGGCAGCCGCTGTGCTGTTAACTTCGCCAAATTTCTAGGCATCATAGACTCTACTACTCATTTCCTGGCTTTTGACGGAGTCCATTTTGCCGAAATTCTTGACAATGGTGAAGTCAGGTTAAAAATGTCTGATGTACAAAATGTCAGGCTTATGGGAGATGGTATATTTGTTGATACAGGTTCTCCACATCTTATTAAGTACGTCATCAATATTGACAACTTTAGAGTTTATGAAGAAGGCAAAGCCATTCGAAATGGAGGACTCTTCAAAGCAGCTGGCGTAAATGTAAATTTTGTGGAAATTACCGGTGCTGATCAAATATTTGTGAGAACTTATGAAAGAGGAGTGGAAAACGAAACCTTATCATGCGGTACCGGTGTTACAGCAGCTGCACTAGCCTCTAGCACTAAAGAGCTAAATTCGCCTGTTAAAGTAAACACCAAAGGAGGAAATTTAAGCGTGGAGTTTGAAAAAAATGAGGACATGAGCTTCTCAAATGTTTATCTTTTAGGCCCTGCAAAAGAGGTTTTTAAAGGCTCAATTGAATTGGACAAATAATTTAATAAATAATTAGTATAAAAGGCCTTAACTTTAGGCAAAGAAAATATTGTAACTAAGAGCAAGTATGTTAAAGTTTATAACGAAAGTGTTTGGTGGTACCAAGTCCGAAAAGGACATCAAAAAACTGATACCAATAGTTGAAGAAGTCAACAAAGAATATGCTCAGCTAAAAAATATAAGTGATGATGATCTGAGAGGAAAAACCAAAGAGGTTCAGGATAAAATAGACTCCTCTCTAAAATCTATAGATGACCAGATAGCAGCTCTTCATCAGCAGACAGAGGACAACCCTGATCTGGATATCCACACCAAAGAGGAAATATTCTCTAAAATTGACAAACTAGAGGAAGACCGAAATAAGGATCTTGAAAAAGTCCTTTTGACTGTACTGCCCACCGCCTTTGCTATAATCAAAGAGACCGCTCGCAGGTTTAAAGAAAATGGCAAAATGGAAGTAACAGCTACCATGCTGGACAAATCCCTTTCTGCGAAAAAGAAAAACGTTGAGATTCAAGGTGAAACAGCTATTTGGCATAACAAGTGGATGGCTGCTGGCAACGAAATCACCTGGGAAATGCTGCATTATGATGTTCAGATAATAGGTGGTATAGTACTACATGAAGGTAAAATAGCTGAGATGGCCACTGGTGAAGGTAAAACTCTGGTAGCTACTCTACCTGCCTTCTTGAATGCATTAGCCAAAAGAGGTGTACACATAGTTACGGTAAATGATTACCTGGCGAAGCGTGATAGCGAGTGGATGGCTCCTATTTTTGAGTTTCATGGTCTTACAGTAGATTGTGTAGACAGGCATGAGCCTAACTCAGATGAAAGAAGGCAAGCCTACCATGCTGACATTACTTATGGTACTAATAACGAATTTGGCTTTGACTACCTGCGTGACAATATGTCTCGTGATCCTAAAGAACTGGTACAAAGGAAGCACCATTATGCTATGGTGGATGAGGTAGATTCAGTGCTAATTGATGAAGCCAGAACGCCTTTGATCATCTCTGGACCAGTACCAAAAGGAGACGAGCATGAATTTTATGACTTAAAGCCTCGTATTGGTAAATTGGTAGAAGCTCAAAGAAAACTAGTATCTCAGTTTTTAATTGATGCTAAAAAACTTATTAGCGAAGGAGATGAAAAAGCAGGAGGATTATCGTTATTCCGAGCTTATAGGGGATTACCTAAGCACAAACCTCTCATTAAATATTTAAGTGAGACTGGCGTTCGTCATATTTTACAAAAGACTGAAAACTACTACCTACAGGATAATCAAAAAATGATGCCCGAGGCAGACGAGCCTTTGTTTTTCACTATTGACGAAAAGCATAACAGCATCGAGCTTACAGAAAAAGGTATTGATCTGATTACCGGTGAAGGTGAAGATCCTAACTTCTTCATCATGCCAGATATAGGCACAGAAATAGCTGATCTAGAAAAGGACGAAGTTCTTGGCGACGAAGATAAATTAAGTAAGAAAGACTCCTTAATTAAGGATTATGCTGAAAAATCTCAAAGAATTCACTCAGTAAACCAGTTATTAAAAGCATATACGCTCTTCGAAAAAGACACTGAATACATTATTGTAGATGGAAAAGTGAAAATTGTAGATGAGCAAACAGGCCGTGTAATGGATGGCAGAAGATATTCTGACGGATTACACCAGGCCATTGAGGCTAAGGAAAATGTGAAGGTAGAAGATGCCACACAAACCTATGCTACCATTACGTTGCAAAACTACTTCCGTATGTACCACAAACTAGCTGGTATGACGGGTACTGCAGAGACAGAGGCTGGCGAGTTCTGGGAAATATATGAGTTAGATGTAGTAGTAATACCTACTAACAAACCAATAGCCAGAGCTGACAAGCAAGACATGGTGTATAAAACCATTAGGGAGAAATTCAATGCAGTAGTAGATGAAATTGTAGCTCTTACCGAGGAAGGACGTCCTGTGCTGGTTGGTACTACCTCAGTAGAAATTTCCGAGTTGCTAAGTCGTATGCTTAATATGCGTAAGATCAAACATCAGGTATTGAACGCCAAACAGCACCAAAGAGAAGCAGAAGTAGTAGCAGAGGCAGGTAAGCCTGGCACTGTAACTATTGCGACTAACATGGCCGGTAGAGGAACGGATATTAAGTTAGCTCCTGAATCCAAATCATCTGGAGGTTTGGCCATAATTGGTACAGAAAGACATGAATCTAGAAGGGTAGACAGGCAGCTTAGAGGTAGATCTGGTAGACAAGGGGACCCAGGTTCTTCTCAATTCTTCGTATCACTGGAAGACAACCTGATGAGGATGTTCATGCCAGAGAGAATAGCTAAAGTAATGGACCGTTTAGGACTTCAGGAAGGAGAAGTAATTTCTCACTCTATGGTAACTAAATCCATCGAAAGAGCTCAGAAAAAAGTAGAAGAAAACAACTTTGGTATACGTAAAAGACTTCTGGAGTATGACGATGTAATGAACTCTCAAAGAGAGGTGATCTATACCAGAAGAAAAAATGCTCTTTTCGGAGAAAGATTACAGCTTGACATCATGAATATGCTGTATGATACCTGCGAAGATATTGTATTAAACACCAAAGGAGCTGGCAACTATGAGAGCTTCAAACTTACGGTACTAGGAGTTTTAACCATTGATTTTGAAATAAGTAAAGAAGAGTTCGACAGAGTATCTTCAGAAAAGCTGGCCGACGACTTATATAATCAGGCATTAGAGCATTATAGAAGAAAGAACGAAGATATAGCTAAACGCTCATTCCCTATCATTCAAGACATTAACGAAACAAGGGGTGCGACTATTGAAAACATATTAGTTCCTTTCACTGATGGTAAAAGGCAAATTGGCGTCTCTTCTAACCTTAAAAAGTGTGTAGCCACAGAAAACAGAGAGCTGATTCGCTCTATGGAGAAAATGGTAACATTGGCGATTATTGATCAACTTTGGAAAGACCATTTAAGAGAAATGGATGATCTGAAACAAAGTGTTCAAAACGCTGTATACGAACAGAAAGATCCTTTATTGATTTATAAATTTGAAGGTTTCGAGCTGTTTAAGAGATTCATTGCTAAAGTAAATGAAGATACCATTTCATTCCTTCTAAAAGCAGACCTTCCTGTTCAGGGGGCTCAAGAAGTACAAGAGGCCCGAGAGCAGAGGAAACAGCAAAAGCTTAAGGAACAAAAAGATGAATCGAAATCTTTATTAAGCGGAGGTAATGCTCAGGCACAGGCTAGCGCAAACAGACCTCCGGCAGAGAAAACAATGCCTATTAAAGCGGAAATAACAGTAGGTAGAAACGATAAGGTAACGGTTCAATATATGGATGGAAGCATTGTTAAAGATGTGAAATTCAAAAAAGTAGAAGAAGACATAAAAAACAATAAGTGTGTATTGGTTGAGGAATAAGCAATAACTATGAAAAAAACTGTTCTTTACTGCTTGGTTGGCTTTGCCTTGCTTACAGCGTGTAGTCCTAAAACAAGCACCTCTTCATCTTCAGGAGAGGCGTATAAAGAGGATCTAAAGGCCTATAGACCAGTATATGAAAAACCTGAGGAAAGGCATGATACCTTAAGTAATCAGGCTCATGCCAGCTATGCTGACGTTAATATTGAGCCAACAAATGATGTTACTAAACCTCTAAATAATGTGTTAGATGAGATCGATGATCTCAGGAGTAACACCAGATATATAGATGGTTTTACTATTCAGGTATACTCAGGCACTAACAGAGAAGATGCTCGACTGGCGAGAGGTAAAGTTTTTTCTGTATTACCAGAGTCTAACCCGTCTTTAAAATTTGATGAACCCAATTTCAAGGTAAAGGTAGGCAAGTATTACTCTAAACTTGAAGCTCAAAAACCGTATGCTCAGTTAAAGAAAAGATTTCCTGGAGCATTAATTATTCCTGAAAGAATATACATACAATAAATGTCATTAAAAGCAAAAGTAAAGGAGCTAGCGAAGAAAAATGCCAAAGAGGTAATTGGCATAAGAAGGCACTTACATGCTAATCCGGAACTTTCTTACCAAGAATTTAATACGGCGAAATATGTAGCTGCACAATTAAAAGAAATGGGAATAACTCCAAAAGAGGGCATCGCCAATACAGGCCTTGCCGCTGTAATAGAAGGAAAGAACCCCTCTAAAAAAGTAATAGCGCTGCGTGCCGATATGGATGCTCTCCCTATAAAAGAGACTAATGACATTGAATATAAATCCAAAAATGAAGGTGTGATGCATGCTTGTGGGCATGATGCGCACACCGCTTCATTATTAGGAGTCGCAAAAATACTCTCACAGTTAAAAGATGATTTTGAAGGGTCTGTGAAGCTTATTTTCCAGCCAGGGGAGGAAAAAAACCCCGGTGGCGCTTCCTTAATGATCAAAGATGGTGTTTTAAAAGACCCTGCCCCTGTGAATATACATGGCCAGCATGTGATGCCTCTAATACCGGTAGGTAAAGTAGGCTTTCGTGAAGGAATGTATATGGCCAGCTGTGATGAAATATATTTGAAGGTAAAAGGGAAGGGTGGCCACGGCGCAGTACCAGAACTAGCTGTAGACCCAGTACTTATTACCTCCCACATCATTGTAGCGCTGCAGCAGGTTATCAGCAGAAATGCTAGCCCTAAAACGCCTACTGTGCTTACCTTTGGTAAAGTAATAGCTGATGGGGCCACTAACATTATACCTAATGAGGTGAATGTAGAAGGCACTTTTAGAGCTATGGATGAAACATGGAGAGCTGATGCTCATGAAAAAATAATAAAAATGGCTACTGGTATAGCTGAGTCAATGGGAGGATCCTGCGAAGTAGAAATTTCGAAGGGGTATCCTTATCTTGAAAATGATCCTGAATTAACCAGAAAGTCTAGAGCGGCTGCAGAAGAATACCTGGGAGAAGAAAATGTGGTAGACCTTGATTTGTGGATGGGTGCAGAAGATTTTTCGTTCTATACACACCAAATCCCTGCTTGCTTTTATAGGTTGGGCACAAGAAATGAAGACAAAGGCATCACTTCTTATGTACACACACCTACCTTTAATATCGATGAAGACGCCCTTGAAATAGGCGCCGGACTAATGAGCTGGTTAGCATTAAAAGAGCTAGCAGAATAACTGCTAGCCTTCATCTTCTTCATCTCTGGCTAGCTCACCAGTAATAGCCTCAGACACGTTAATGATGTGATCCCCTACTCTTTCTATTAGATTATATAAATCCGCATATACTATTCCGCTCATCACATCATAATCTCTCTTCTCTATATTTTTCAAATGCTTTTTCCTAAGCTTATCTCGCCTCTTATTAATAACTGCCTCTTTTTCTATTGCCTGGTTTAAGGTTACCCTAGAGTAATCCATATTTAGATTATCAATCATTATATCAAAAGCGTCATCAACTAGCTCCAACATACCTACAAGGTTTTCAATCTGACCGTCAGAGAACCAGTTTTCACCATCACTTTTTCTATCTATCGTTAATGACATCTGGAAGAAAAGATCTCCAATACGTTCAAGATCATTAATAATAGAAAGCATTCCTCTTAACCTCAGTGATGCTTCATTACTTAAGTTAGAAGTAGACAACTTCGATAAATACTCAGCTATTTCAAGTTCTACCCTATCTGTAATTTCTTCATACTTTTTGATCTTACGCATCATCTTACCTCGCTCCTTGTTCTTTTTCTTCTTCAGAAGATTCTGAGCATAACCAGACATTCGCTTCGTAAGATCAGCGAACTTAGCTATTTCCTTTCTGGCTTCTTCCAGAGATATTTCTGGTGTAGACAATAAAGGGGTAGTAATATATTCTAATCTAAACTCTTCTCCATCTCCTTTAGACTTCACCATTTTAGTCACCAGGTTGGCTATCTTATTCACAAAGCCAATAAGTAAGACCACATTGATAAGGTTAAAAAACGTATGGAAGTATGATAATGCCAAAGGAACAGACTCAGCGTCTACGAAAGGTGAGGTACCATGTCTTACATCTACCATAAACCATTCTATTCCACTCAAAAACCACCTAAAGCTGCAGAGCATCCAAATTACTCCGAAAATATTAAATATAAAGTGAGCTCTAGCCGCCCTTTTTGCATGTACATTAGCTACCATAGCGGCTAGGTTAGCGGTAATAGTGGTACCGATATTTTCTCCTAGTACCATAGCTGCCGCCAAATCAAATGAAATCCATCCCTGATTAGCCATTACCAAGGTTAAAGCCATAGTAGCACTAGATGACTGTACTATAACCGTAAGTATAGTACCTATAACCACAAATAATAAAATAGAGAAGAAGTTTCCATTGGTATAATCAGCCAAAAACTCCAGTACCTCCGGGTTAGACTTCAGGTCAGGCACGGCATCTTTCAATGCTTCAAGCCCCATAAATAACAAGGCGAAACCTATAATCACCTCTGCCCAAGATTTTATCCTGGCCTTAGAGGCGAATAATAATGGAGTACCTACAGCTATTATTGGCAGTGCTGCTGCCGCAATTTTCATTTTAAACCCTACCAGTGAAATGATCCAGGACGTGATTGTGGTACCAATATTAGCCCCCATTATCACTCCTATTGACTCTACCAATGAGAGTAAACCTGCATTTACAAAGCTTACCACCATTACGGTAGTAGCTGAAGAAGACTGGACAAGCCCTGTAAGCAGAAAACCTGTAAATACTCCAGCCCATCGGTGCGATGTCATTGCCCTGAGGATACCCCTCATGCGGCCACCCGCCACCTTCTGTATTCCCTCACTCATCACCTTCATACCATAAATGAAGAAACCAAGCGATCCTAAAAGAGTAAGGAAATCAAAAAAATTATACTCCATGTTGTTAAATTTTGCCGCGCAAAGTTAGTTAACTCAAGTGGTTAAAAACTTATCGAATATTAAGTTTATGTTAAGTTCAATCGTATTGATAAATCAAAATTGCAACTTTGATAGAATTTTACCATTGTTTAGCCTCAAATTTATGAATATCAATGCTTAAGCGCTTTCAAGAATTAACAATAGTTTTACATTTAGAATGAAGTATTCAATTTTTTAAGCTATAAATTCGCATCTTTTAAAATTTTGACTTTTGTCTCCCATTCAGCAAAAAAATATTGTGAAACAAGCACTGGTGATAATAGGCGCCATGCTTATATTCCTATTCTCCATAGATATGATGGGCGAGTCTTTCAGTCATCTCGGCCGGGGAGTTGCTGAATCAATATTATTTGCCACTTCTAACCCTTTCATAGGGCTTTTTATAGGCTTACTTATTACAGCCATTATTCAGAGCAGCTCCACTAGCACCTCCATGATAGTAGCTCTGGTTGCCTCCGGATCTATAACTATTGCCGAAGCTGTCCCCATGATTATGGGAGCCAACATTGGCACCACACTTACAAGCACTATAGTATCGTTAGGTTTCATTACTAAAAAAACAGAATTTAGAAGAGCCATAGCCGCGGGTACTGTCCACGATTTTTTCAATATACTTACTACCCTCATTCTTTTTCCGCTAGAGTATTACTACGGTTTTATATCTTCCTTATCTCAATATATTGCTAACATGCTGGTAGACACTAACTCTAACAGCTCTCTCAACGAATATGGTTTTAAGCTTTTTCATGCCTTCCCTATTACACCATACGTGGTAGAGAAAATCAATAATGGTTTTATAAGCCTTGGCCTTGCCTTTATATTGTTATTTGGCTCTATTAAAATTCTTTCCAAAGTGATCTATAAAATGATCATAGGTGAGTCTCAAGATAAGCTTAGAAATTTTGTTTTTAACCGGTCGCTTAAATCCTTTGCCTGGGGCATGGGACTTACTGCAGCTGTTCAATCGAGCTCAGTAACCACATCTCTCATGGTACCCTTTGTAGCTACGGGAAGAGTATCATTAAAAAAGGTGACTCCTTTTATATTCGGAGCCAATGTAGGAACTACCATCACGGCCTTCATAGCAGTATTATTTAAATCTAATGCCGTAATAAGCATTGCTATTACACACTTACTGTTCAATCTCATCGGCGTCATTATATTTCTGCCTTTCCCCTTCATGCGTAGAATTCCTATTAGATTGGCAGTAATATTTGGTAAACAAACCATGAAACACCGAATAACAGGTTTCATTTATATTATACTCACTTTCTTCCTTATTCCTTTTACGCTTATTTATTTTAATAAAAATGCATCAAAGGTGAATGAGTTAACCTATTTGGTGCAAGAACATGAAAAAAGTTATGAAAGAAAGGTGATAAGAAAAACACTTGCTAATAACCGCAATATGATTATGTCCTCCGGAGTAGAAAATGATTTGGGAGATATTCAGCAGAGCTCAGTTTTAAATATTTATAGAAATAAAAAATTATTCTTTATTAACAATCGCTTTTTCCTCATCAATAAGCCCGGATTCTGCTGGGATGATGAGAATAGTAAAGGAAAATTCCAGACTTGCATCACGCAGATACTTCCCAATTGGGATACGGACTTCGCTAATGACTCCGTATACGTGTATACCCGTACATTTTATGATAAAAAGGAAAGCGACTCTTTATATCGCTACTATATAAGTATACCTGAACAGCTACTCCTAAAAACAGAAAAGGTAAATAACCAAGGAGAGGTTACACTCACAGAGAAACTTATCAGAATTAATAAAATTTAATTTCTGCCACTACCCAAAAGCCTGATTATTTTGTTAATGACTATGATTCGTTGAATTCTCATTAACTTGCAACGCAATAAAAAATGAGAGTCTCATCTATTAATTATTAATTGAATAAAAGTGAGAGAAAAAAAAGGCTTATTACATTTCTTAAAAGTAGATAATATCATAGACCATCTTACGGATTTTATAGAATCAAAAGTAGAGGTCTTTAAAATGGAATTAAAAGAAGAGATTGCGGCGCTTATGTCTAAAGCAATAGTAACGGTATTGCTAGGGCTAACAGCCTCCTTTTTTCTATTTTTTCTAAATATTGCTATTGGCTACTACCTCGGATATCTGTTGGAAAATATATTTTACGGTTTTCTAATTGTTTCACTCTTTTATTTAATAGTTTTCATTATATTTTTCTTATTAAGAAACCAACTAGGTTTAAGAGAGTTAATTGAAAAAAAACTAAACGAACTACTAAAGATTAAGAGCAAATAACTATATGGCAACTAGTATTAAAGAACATTGGGAGCAACTATCCGAAAAACACCGAGATAATCTAAAAGAAGATATAGACGTTCTAATATCTCGCAGTAAAGACCTAGCTATGGGCGCTGCGGTTATAGGCGGAGGGTTTGCACTTTCTTATTACTTAATAAAAAAACTCGGGGGCAGTAAAAAGGTAAAGGTCAGCAAAAAGAATAACCATGAAGACCACACCAGTGAAATGACCATAGAAAAGCAACCTTCTATGATGAGTAACATTGGTCATGTAGTTTTAACAGAAATTACCATATTCTTGCTGGCTATAGCCAAAGAGAAGCTCATTGAATACCTACAAAACATCAATAAGGGAGAGGAAAATGATGAATATACTGAAAACTCTTAATCAAAGAAAACTTACAGGACAGAAATCATTAGCATTACTCATTGACCCTGATAATGTAGAAAAGCCTTCTGACTTAGGGACCTTGATCCATCTTGCTAAAGAGTGTTATGTAGACTATATTTTTATTGGAGGCAGTTTAATAACTCAAAGCAATGTTGGGAAGATTATTAATACAATAAAGAAGGAATGCTCCTTGCCCACCATTCTTTTTCCAGGCAATAACATGCACATAGATCTTAGTGCTGATGCAATTTTATTTCTGAGCTTGATTTCAGGTCGTAACCCTGAGTTTTTAATTGGACAGCATGTAGTAGCAGCCCCTATTCTAAAAAACAGCGGAATTGAAATATTGCCCACTGGTTATATGCTCATTAACTCTGATACCACTTCTGCGGTATCATATATGAGCAACACCTCCCCCATCCCTCCAGATAAATATTCTGTAGCCGCCTGTACGGCCATGGCAGGTGAAATGCTAGGGCTAAAATTAATTTTTATGGATGCAGGCAGTGGTGCTAAAACCGCCATTACTCCTAAAATGATTAGCCAGGTAAACCGATCTATAAATGTACCCTTGATAGTAGGAGGAGGAATTGACTCAGCTTACAAGGCCAAAGAATCATTAGAAGCTGGTGCAGACATGATAGTAATAGGAAATGCAGCAGAAAAAAACCCCAATCTTATGATTGAGGTTTCTGAAAAGATTTATGATTTTAATAAGAGCTTAAACATTCATTAATGTTTCTCTCTTTCTCATTTTACCAGCAGGTATACCATACATCATTTTAAAACGTCTACAGAAATAAGCAGTATCCTTATATCCACAAGCTTTACCTATGTCTCTGATACTCATTTTTGTAGTTCTAAGCAGGTTTACTGCATGTTCCATTCTTTGGTACTCAATGTAATCCTGAGGGTTAATTCCTGTGAGGGTTTTAAAGTATTGCCCTACATAATCCTCTGATACATCAGCCACTTCTGACAACTTCTTATTCGTTAACTCACCTGACAGATTATCTTTAATGTATTTAAAGAGCTTAATCAATCGAGGATCTTTGAAATAAGTACTATTAGTAGCCATTTGCTCTACGAATAGTCTGTTTTCGATAATGTGTCTGATAACTTCTACTACTAAAAGCTCAGTCTTTATCTTCACTACTCTCTGGTTTCCTTCCAGCTTATTTTCTTGCTCCTTAATAATCTCATAAATGATATTATTAACCTTACTATTTTCTAAAGAAAAAGGAGGAATATCCAGTGCAGTAAAGAAGTTTACTGTATCAAAAACCTTTGTTTCAAAAACAATTGAAGTAAAATCAGCCACTGGTACAGCAGAAGGATCATCAACGTGTGTCCTGAAATATTCAGCCTGCTTATACCCAAACTCTTCTAAAGTTAGTTCTGGACTTCTGTCATCTACATTACCAAAGGTTAGAGGTGTATTTCTAACTGCAGGTATGAAAAGTGCATGCCCCTCTGTCAACAACTCATCCTCGCTTCCGTAACGTACAACGCCTTTTTTGAGGATTAGAATTGTGTTCTCTGTGTCCTGATAGTCCTTAATTGTAAAGGGGTGTAATACCTTTATATTATTGGACTTTACAAACTTAATTCCTAATGATTCAATTATTTTATTGTAATCTTCCATCAACTTACTGTATTTTAACAATACGCAAATTTAATGAATAAAATCATCAATGCCTGCACTTTTCTAAGAAATATATCACTTTATTTATATAATCGGTGAATAACTACTTTAAAAGCTCGCGAGATATTACAATTTTCTGTATTTCAGAGGTACCTTCATAAATTTGAGTGATCTTAGCATCACGCATTAAACGCTCCACATGGTACTCTTTTACAAAGCCATAACCACCATGGACCTGCACTGCTTCCACCGTAACATCCATTGCCGTTTTTGATGCAAAAAGCTTAGCCATAGCTGCTGCCTGCACAAAATCCTTCCCTTGATCTTTAAGACTGGCTGCGTTTAAACATAATAATCTTGCCGCCTCTATGCTTGTAGCCATATCTGCCAGCTTAAATTGGATAGCCTGGTGCTGACTAATTTCTTTTCCAAATGCTTTTCTTTCTTTTGAATAGTTAAGAGCAAGCTCATAAGCTCCTGAAGCAATGCCTAATGCTTGAGAGGCAATTCCTATACGCCCTCCATTTAGTGTAGTCATCGCAAACTTAAACCCAAAGCCATCCTCTCCTATGCGGTTCTCTTTTGGAACTTTCACATCAGTAAACATAAGTGAGTGAGTATCCGAACCACGAATTCCTAACTTATTCTCCTTCTTCCCTACAACAAAACCATCCATTCCTTTCTCCACAATTAGTGCATTAATGCCTTTGTGTTTCTTCTCAGGATCAGTCTGAGCTATAACTATATAAAACTCGGCACTGTTACCGTTAGTAATCCAGTTTTTGGTACCGTTAAGCAAATAATAATCTCCTTTATCTTCAGCCGTTGTTCGCTGACTGGTAGCATCAGAACCTGCCTCTGGCTCAGAAAGACAAAAAGCACCTATTACTTCTCCAGACGCAAGTCTCGTAAGGTATTTCTGCTTTTGCTCCTCTGTACCATATTTTTCTAATCCCCAACAAACCAGTGAGTTATTTACAGACATGGCTACTGAACATGACGCATCTATCTTTGATATTTCTTCCATAGCTAAGACATAAGATATAGAGTCCATGCCGCCACCATTATATTTTGGGTCTACCATCATGCCCATAAAGCCAAGCTCACCCATTTTCTTAACCTGCTCTGCAGGGAAGATCTGCTTTTCATCTCGTTCAATCACACCCGTAAGTAATTCATTTTGGGCAAAATCACGAGCAGCATCGCGCACGGCTAACTGCTCTTCAGTAAATTCAAAATTCATAGTAATCAGTTTAATTCATAAGAAATTATCCACTCCTCTTTTTGTGACCTAAATACAAAAAAAGAGGGATTGTTATGCATGCATAACAATCCCTTCTAATTTACAATTATTTTGATAAACTAATTCTAACAAAAGGCCATAATCTTGCCCTTATAAGCTTTAATTAGTCTCTGTTTCCTAAGAATATGCTAACATAATAAAGCAATGTTACTAAAGAAGCCAGCGCTGCTACTACATAAGTCATGGCTGCCCATTTCAAAGCATCTTTCGCCATACCATACTCATTGCTGTCTACTATATGTCGCTCTTTTACCCACGCCAAAGCCCTTTTGCTGGCATCAAACTCTACAGGTAACGTTACTAGCGAAAACAACGTCATCACACCGTAAGCTCCTATTATAACCAATAGCACCAACTGAACGGGAAAGGTTTGGAAGAGGAAAAATCCACCAAACAACATTACCATCATAATGATATTCAAAATTTTGGCACTTGCATTTTGTACAGGTACCATAGCCGACCTGAACTCCAACATGCTGTAGGCTGTAGCATGCTGCACTGCGTGTCCACATTCATGAGAGGCTACCGCAGCTGCAGCTGCGTTTCTTCCATGATAAACTCCTTCACTCAAGTTCACAGTTTTATTGGCAGGGTTATAATGATCTGACAAGTGCCCCGATACGGACACTACCTGAACATCATGTATTCCATGATCAGCAAGCATAAGCTTAGCGATCTCAGCCCCAGATAAATTCTTATTTAAAGGCACCTGAGAGTACTTCTTAAATTTATTTTTGAGCCTAGACTGTACCGCAAAGCTCAAAATACCAAAGACGATAATAATTACAAAAATCATAATCTATAATCCTTTTTTAATCTTATTTACCAAACCTGTAGTGGAGTACCCATCGACCAAGTCAATAGTTTTTACCACTCCTCCGTTCTTAATCACAATATCTGAGCCAACAATATTTTCTGTCAAATAGTCACTCCCTTTAACCAAAATATCCGGCAAAATTTCAGTAATAACTTCCAAAGGAGTATCTTGAGAGAAATAAGTTACTGCATCTACAAAACTCAGAGAAGCCAGTAACCTAGCACGAGCGTACTCATCATTAAGAGGTCGCTCTTCACCCTTAAGTCTTTTTACCGATGCATCGGTATTAATAGCTACAATGAGCCTATCTCCTAATTCAGCTGCTTTCTCCAGATAATCAACGTGTCCTAAATGAAGAATATCAAAGCAACCATTGGTAAACACTACTTTCTCACCCTTTTCGCTCCAAGACTTTCTTAGGCGAACAAGGTCACCCAGTTCAACTATTTTTTGCTTCGTTTTCAACTCTTTTTTTAGATATCTGACTTAAAAATAATGACAAAGCACCTACCACAATAATCACTAGCGTTTGCCACCCATGAAATATAAAGGTGAATGGTATGGCCTTTTCTTCTGGTATATTATACAATAACACCAGCCCTAATGGCACTAAAATATGAAAACTACCCGCTCCTCCCGGCAAAGGTAAAGCCATCGCGATCCCTCCAATTACAAAAATAGTAAGTGCTGCCAATACGCCAAGATGTGAGGTTTCAGGAAACGCGAGCATTACGAGATACATCATTAAATAATAACATATCCATATTAGTAAAGAATAGAGTACAAAAAGGAACCGCTTCTCTAAGTGGAATATACTGGTGAGACCACTTTTGAGTCCTCTTATCATCTTCTTAGCCTTAGACACATACCGTAATGATAAAAACCGCCTGCTGTTGTATATATAAACTAATGCCACCCCTACTGCCACCATTAATACTAAAACACCAGCTATTAAATTAGTAGAAAAACTACCCTCTTCTGCTGAAGTTAATTTCGCTATTTCATCTGATTGAAAGAAATAAATAAGGTTATCAAGTTCAATAAAAAAAGATGCGGTCAGTAATATAATAAGGAAGATCAGATCTATTATCCGCTCCATTATTACTGTACCGAATGAAACATCCACCGGAGTCTTATCTATACGATACAAATTATAACATCTGGACACCTCTCCTCCTCTTGGCACCGCCAAATTAATAAAATACCCTACCATTACAGACATAAAACTATTACCCAGCGTAGGCTTATAGCCAAGAGGCTTTAAGAGCAGTTTCCATCTTTCTGCTCTTATCATATGGCTAGCCACTGCCGCCATAGCCGAAAGCAACAAAAAGGTTTTATCTGCGGCCTTCCAGGTGCTCATTAAAAAGCTCCATTTAGTCTGCCCTTCTGACACCTCTATGTTTTGGAATGAAATCCACAAAAGAAATACCGTTACACCAATCATAACGGCATATTTTAATATATTCTTAATTCTGCTATTCATTAAAAATTAAAGCAGTTTATTATTCGCATCAGGGAATATTATTGATGGTTCAAATTTTTTGGCCTCTTCAAAATCCATATGTGCATAAGATATAATAATCACTATGTCTCCCACTTGGGCCTTTCGGGCGGCAGGACCATTAAGGCAAACCATACCACTGCCTCTCTCTCCTTTTATCGTATAGGTTTCTAGTCGTTCACCGTTATTCACGTTCACAATCTGCACCTTTTCACCTTCGATCATATTGGCCGCCTCCAGCAAATCCTCATCTATGGTAACACTTCCCACATAATGAAGCTCTGCCTGCGTAATTTTTACACGATGAATTTTGGATTTTAAAACTTCTATATTCATTGAAATAAGATCAAAAATCTAATTTAATAATAACATTATCAATTAACCTAACACCTTCCACATATGCGGCTATGCATACCGCAACGGATTTTTGGGATGAAACGTTCTCCACGGGCTCAAGAGTGGAAGGCTCTACTACCTCCAGATATTCTACCTGAACTAGGTTATCCTCCATTAGCTTGTAAGCCTCTCTTTTCAATTTATCCAGCTCTTCTCCTCTATGCAAATAATCTTCGCATAACCTCAACGCTTTATAAATTGAAGCAGCTTGATCCTTCGCCTCTTCACTAAGTCGCCGGTTTCTGGAGGACATGGCCAGCCCAGATTCCTCCCTAAAAATAAGAACCCTTCTTAGCTTAACCGAAAAGGATAAATCATTAACCATCTGAGCAATAATCATATATTGCTGCAGGTCCTTTTGCCCAAAGTAAGCAAAATCAGGATTTACAATATTAAACAGCTTAGAAACTATAACACCTACGCCATTAAAATGACCAGGCCTAAAACTTCCTTCCATCACCCGCTCAAGATTACCAAAATCAAATTTCACAACAGGCAGGGAAGGGTACATTTCTTCTACCGAAGGGCAAAATACCGCATTACATCCTGCTGTTTCTAACATCTTCAGGTCATCTTCTAAAGTTCTGGGGTACTTATCCAGATCAGCAGCATTATTAAACTGCGTCGGATTTACAAAGACACTACACACCACAATATCAGCCTCCGCTAAGGCCTCACCTACTAATGAAAGGTGCCCTTTATGCAAGGCTCCCATAGTAGGTACAAGCCCTATTGATTTGCCACTTTTACGGTGCTCTTGTAAGTAACTTTGTAGGGGAAAAATCTCCTTAAAAACCTCCATGAGTACATTTTGAAACGGGGGCAAAAGTAAGTTTTTAGAGATATAATATATGGAAAAATGGCAAAAATTTTGTAATTTTGTGGTCTTATTCTACGCAAACAAATCTCATACACATATGTCAAAACTTCGTATTCTTTATGTAGCCAGTGAAATCAATCCTTTCTTACAAACATCAGAAGTTGCTGAATTTGTAAGAAAATTGCCACAGGCTATGCAGGAAAAAGGGATGGAAATCAGAATACTGGTTCCGAGGTTCGGTTTAATAAATGAAAGGAAAAATCGCTTACACGAGGTAGTACGACTCTCAGGTATCAACATAGCAGTTGGTGACGAAGAAAAACCTTTAATAATAAAGGTAGCATCTATACCTAACGCCAAGTTACAGGTATACTTTATAGATAATGAAGATTATTTCCATAGAAAGTATGTTTTCCATGACAAAGAAAATAACTTTTATGAAGACAATGACGAAAGGGCAATATTTTTCTGTAAAGGCGTTATAGAGACCGTAAGAAAATTAGGATGGACTCCTGACATTGTTCATTGCAATGACTGGATGACAAGCCTTATTCCATTGTACTTAAAAACAACTTACAAAAATGATCCTTTATTTAAGGATGCAAAAACTGTTTTTTCTGTTTACAACAACAGTTTCAAGCATAAATTTAACAATGACTTGCTTGACAAGGTGAAAATGATGGACATTGAAGATAGCATGCTCACTAACTTACAATCTGCAGATTACTATGGATTTATAAAGTTAGGCATGGAGTTTTCTGATGCTGTAATACAGACAGAAGAAGATGAATCTCTAAATGGACTATTTGGCCAAACTGAAGAGAAAAAAATAGAAACTATAGAACAAGACGAAAATTTTACGGACTCTTATTACAACTTATATAATGAACTTGTGGGCTAGAACCAAGGGGCTGATTTTACTTTCAGCCCTCACTTTTTTTTCATGTGAAGAAGATTTCAGTACTGTAGGCCTCCAACCGATAGATAGTTTGGGGGTTTTTTTTGCGGAAATTCCGCTGAAAGATCATATCTCACAGGTATGGCTAGACAGTATTAATACCAGAGGAAAATCTGTACTTTTAGCAGGTCAGTATCAAGACCCTGAACTAGGACTCATAGAGGCTAAAGCCTTTGCTGAGATCCTTCCTTTAAGGCTCAATCCTGGATCAAATTTTAAAACAGACGCTACTTTCGATTCTTTAGTAATGGAACTAAGAATAGCCACCACTTATGGCTTGAATGATCAGCCCTTAGAATTATCTCTTCACAGAATAACCGAATCTATAGAAATAGATTCTTCGCACTATTATTCATCAGCCTCAGAACAGGCAACTGGAGAGATATTAGGTCAAAAGAGTTTTAATATATACCCTGACTCTGCAACTATGACGGTTAAAAGCGCAGAGCTAGACCCCAAAGACCCTATTGATTCTGCTACTATAGCCAATTTCTATGACAGCAATGGCAGGTACAAGTATTTACATAAAATAAAACTTGATGATAGCTTTGGTCAGGATTTCTTTAATAAAATAAAAAATAAAGATGCAATCTTGCAGGACTCATCTTTAGTCAGTTATATAAACTACTTCTCTGGACTTTCAGTACAGTCCAGCTCAGGGAGTTCTATAGTTAGTTACTCTATTAGTGGTGGCACTGCTATGAAATTCTATTACCATGAAACTAATGACAAAGGGCAAGTAGAATCAAAAAGCTTAACATTTGCCATCAACAGCAACAGTCAGCGTCACTATAACAATATTTCCCCTAATAGAAATACACCTTGGTCTGGAGCAAATGTTGCATCTATTAACTCTTTTTACACCCCTTATAAAGTATCTGACAAGGTATATATACAAAGTGGGACAGGACTGTTAGCTAACATTGATCTCTCGTTTTTAAGAGATTTTAGCAACAGAGATTCCACTAAAAATGCGGTGATACAAAGAGCTCAAATATTCTTTAAAAGCCCAGAGCAAGAAAGCAGTTTTGCCGTACCTGCATCCATCTCTTATTACTCTACTAACACTGAAAATATACTAAAAAGCAGGGCCGCAGTACAACCTCTACCCGGTCCAAGCAATACTGTATTGACATCTGTATATGACAGTAAAAGAAATGAGTACAAGGCTGATCTTCCTAATTACATCCGTCTTATAAGCAGAAATATAACGGAATATGATCGATTAACGATTTATCCTGCTGGATTTACAGAGAGTGTCAATAGATTTGCAATAAACAAGGACGATGTTTATATTCAATTATACTACACCGTTCCTGAACCATCTGACAACTAAAACTTAAAAAATATGTGTGGCATTGTTGCTTACGTAGGGTCGAGGCAGGCTCATGAGGTGATTATTAAAGGACTTAAAAGGCTGGAATATCGTGGCTATGATAGCGCCGGTATTGCTTTACATAATAACGGCCTTAATGTATACAAGAAAAAAGGAAGAGTGGTAGACCTTGAAAAAACTCTCTCTGAAGAAGATTTGAATAGCCACATAGGCATAGGTCATACACGCTGGGCTACGCATGGTGAGCCTAATGATACCAATGCTCACCCTCATTATTCTCGCTCCAAGAATCTAGCTATAATACATAATGGTATTATTGAAAACTACAGCGTTCTTAAGCAAGAGCTTGTGAAAAAAGGACATGAATTTCTTAGTGAAACTGACTCTGAAGTATTTATTCACTTCATAGAAGATATTCAAATAAACAATAATTGCTCTCTAGAAGAAGCCGTAAGATTGGCTCTGACCAAAGTTGTAGGAGCCTATGCTATCGTTATCATGTCTCAGGACAACCCTAACATGCTTATAGCTGCCAGAAAAGGGAGTCCTTTAGTTATTGGCGTAGGAAAAGACGAATTTTTCTTAGCGTCTGATGCTACTCCTATCATTGAGTATACTAATGAAGTAGTTTACCTTAATGATTATGAAATAGCTATCATAGATAACAATGAGCTTAAACTGAAAAATACTCAAGATGTGCCTAGCACGCCTTATATTCAAACTCTGGACATGGAGCTGGAAGCCATTGAAAAAGGTGGTTACGAGCACTTCATGTTAAAAGAAATTTTCGAGCAACCCCGAGCCATTGGAGATTGTATGCGCGGAAGACTCAGTGCCAATGAGGGCCGCCTGGTTCTTGGAGGTATTAGAGAATATGCTAATAAGCTGGTGAACGCAGAAAGAATTATAATTGTGGCGTGTGGTACTTCATGGCATTCTGGGCTTGTAGCAGAGTATTTCTTCGAAGAATTCTGTCGTATTCCTGTAGAGGTAGAGTATGCTTCCGAATTCAGATATCGTAATCCGGTAATCAATGAAGGAGATGTGGTCTTTGCTATTTCTCAATCAGGAGAAACCGCAGATACTTTGGCCGCTATTGAACTGGCAAAATCTAAAGGAGCCATTATTTTCGGTGTTTGCAACGTAGTAGGTTCATCTATTTCAAGAATATCTCATGAAGGCGCATATACTCACGCTGGTCCTGAAATTGGGGTAGCTAGTACAAAAGCTTTTACTGCTCAGCTTACTGTACTTAATATGATTGCTCTTAGAGTAGCTCATCAAAAAGGCACTATCACAGAAAGAAGATATCATGAACTTTTAGTGGAGCTTGAAAATATTCCTGCTAAAGTAGAAAAGGCTTTAAAGCTTGATGATCAAATCAAAGCTATCTCTGAAAGATTTCAGAATGCCCGTAACTTCATCTACTTAGGAAGAGGCTACAATTTCCCTGTAGCTCTGGAAGGAGCACTAAAGCTTAAAGAAATTTCTTACATCCATGCAGAAGGGTATCCTGCCGCAGAAATGAAGCACGGCCCTATTGCTTTAATAGATGAAGAGATGCCTGTAGTATTTATAGCTACCAGAGATAGTTCTTATGACAAGGTAGTATCTAACATTCAGGAAGTAAAAGCAAGAAAAGGTAAAGTGATAGCTGTAGTTACAGAAGGCGACGCTCTAATACCACAAATGGCTGAATTTGTAATAGAAGTGCCTAAAACAGATGAAGCGCTTATGCCTATGGTATCTGTTATTCCTCTTCAGTTATTATCATATCATATAGCTGTAATGAGAGGGTGTAACGTTGACCAGCCTAGAAACCTAGCTAAGTCTGTTACAGTAGAATAAAAAATATATTGATATATGCTGGCTTACCTAGCCAGCATATATTCTTTCTTTAGCATTGGGCATATTTTATAACGCTCCTCTTTAGTATCTTCATACAGAGCCTCAAGCGTTTCATATACATTTTGTAGTCCTATCTTCTCTGCCCACTCAAAAGGCCCATAAGGATAATTAGTGCCCAACTTCATGCCTTTATCTACATCTTCCTTAGTTGCAGTACCCTCTTGAACCGTATAATAGGCTTCATTGATAATCATAAAAATTATTCTGGGAGTTACCATACCTACCCTATCCATTACCCATTGGCAGTCCGTACCTAGGCTTGTGCAAGCATTTAACACACCAGATTGTTCCTCATCAAAAGAAGTAACTTCCATAAGATCTCTAGCTAAAAAACCAGGCATGCCAGCAAAACCATACACCTGCCCTTGGGGGCGGCCATAAATAAAAGCAAGCTCAGTTAAAGAAACCTTCACCGTATTGATGAAAATGATTGCTTTTTGCTCCTGCGAATAAATACTAAACCGTTCAGGAGTTTCGTCTATCTGAAAGTCAAAGACAAAGTCATAATCACTTAGATCCGGATTTTCAACCTCATCGATATGTGTGTAGGTATGAAGATTCTTAAACTTGCTCTCAACATCATTAACATTTTCTTCGTTACCTATTATTAATAAATCCATAATTTGCAGTTTTATACAAAAATAAATAAATCACTAACTAACCGACATTATGAGCAAAACAATTGTAAATAGCACGAATGCTCCAGCACCTATCGGCCCTTATAGCCAAGCTGTAATGATTAAAGACACCCTTTATGTATCTGGTCAAATTGCTATTGACCAAGCTTCAGGCAATATTATTAACGATAACATAGAAGTAGAAACCGAACAGGTAATGAAAAACCTGGAGCACATCCTTACAGAAGCAGGTCTAACCTTTGATCATGTAGTTAAATGTAGCATTTTCGTAAGTGATATGAATAACTTCCAGCTGGTAAATACCATTTATGGTAAATACTTCCTTACTAACCCTCCCGCGAGAGAAACGGTGGAAGTAAGCTGCCTTCCAAAAAATGTTAATGTTGAAATATCCTGCATAGCAGTTAAATGACAGTTATCCCACATAAAAGTGAAACTCTTGTTCTGCCGCTTTCGGCAGAACAAATAACCCATTCTTTAAGAGCTGTTACCCAACCTGCCACCCTTATGCAGGAGAGGAACAATAACAGTGTCCTTTTCATAGGTAACGTCCATCATGATAAGTTCAGGATTTCACGTAAGGTGACCTATCCCCAAAACTACCTTCCACTTATTGTAGGCCGCATTGAAGCTTCCAGCCGCGGATGCATCATTTTCTTAAGATATAATTTATTTTTTAGCTCCTTTCTATTTTTATCTTTCTGGAGTGTATTCACTCTGCTTGTTAGTTGCTTTTTTGTTTTTTACCAAAAAGAGTACGGTTATGCTTGTGTAGCTTTTGCGGCTTGCCTGGCCAATTATACTGTAACTATTTTAAACTTCAATAAGCAGATAAAAATGAGCCGAAACCTGATTAACAGAACTTTAAACCTAACTCCTTAATTATTATCCTTAATTAAGTTTTTGTACTTTTGCTGGCCAGAAATCACAAAAGAAATGGACAAAGAAGTACGCGTTAGGTTCGCTCCCAGCCCTACAGGAGCGCTACATGTAGGAGGTGTAAGAACAGCTCTATATAACTATCTGTTTGCCAAACAGAAACAGGGTAAAATGATCCTTCGAATAGAAGATACTGACCAGACACGATTTGTACCCGGTGCAGAGGATTATATAAAAGAATCTTTGGAATGGATAGGTATTATTCCTGATGAGAGTCCTTACAAAGAAGGTGAATACGGCCCTTATAGACAGTCTGAGCGTAAAGGTATGTATGCTCAGTATGCTCAAAAGTTAATAGATGAAGGCAATGCTTACTATGCCTTTGATACCCCAGAGGAGCTAGATGCCATGCGAGAGCGCTTAAAAGCCGCTAGGGTAAATACTCCTCAGTACAATGCTATTACTAGAATGCAAATGCGAAATTCTCTCACTATGTCTGAAGAAGAAGTGAAAGAAAAAATTGCGGCAGGAGAACCTTATGTAATACGCTTAAAAGTCCCCATAAAAGAAGAGGTAAGGCTCAATGATATGGTGAGAGGTTGGGTCATGGTACACTCATCAACAATAGATGATAAAGTGCTTATGAAATCAGATGGAATGCCAACTTACCACCTTGCCAATGTGGTAGATGACTATCTAATGAAAATTTCGCATGTTATCCGTGGTGAAGAATGGTTGCCATCAGCACCTCTGCATGTACTTTTATATAAGTTTTTAGGATGGGAAGAAAATATGCCCCAGTTTGCCCATCTCCCTTTACTACTTAAACCCGATGGGAATGGTAAACTAAGCAAAAGAGATGGTGATAAGCTTGGCTTCCCTGTCTTCCCTATTAGCGGAGTTTTTCCTGGTAAAGACGGGAACCCAGAAACATACAGTGGCTTTAGAGAAACCGGCTATCTCCCTGATGCCTTTGTTAACTTCTTGGCCTTTTTGGGCTGGAATCCGGGTACAGAGCAAGAAATATTCACGTTTGATGATCTGGTACAAACTTTTGCTATTGAAAGAATAGGAAAATCAGGAGCTAAATTCGATATAGAGAAAGCCAAATGGTATAACCAACAATATTTAAAAGCAAAATCTAACGAAGAACTTAGTGAGTACCTCAAGCAAGAGTTAGAGGCCAACGATATTGCATTTGAAGCCGAGAAGTTAGAAAGAGTGTGTGGTGCCATGAAAGAACGAGTGACTTTCCCTCAAGAGATTTGGACTGAAGGTAAATTTTTCTTTACCCTACCGGAAGAGTATGATGAGGGTGTGGTTAAGAAAAAATGGACAGAAGTAGCTGTAGATGTACTTAGCGACTATAAAGCAGAGCTTTTGAAGGCAAACACACTTACTGCAGACTCATCAAAGGAAATTCTAAATAACATTTTAGAAGAAAAAGGCGTTAAATTAGGACAAGTGATGCAAGCTGTAAGACTTGCAATAACCGGTAAAGGTGGTGGCCCTGATTTGATGGAGATCATAGAGATTTTAGGTGCTCAGAATGTTGCAGATCGAATTCAAAAGGCTATAGAAGTGTTACCGGTAAAATAGGTAAACTAAACTTTTAGAGCTATGGCAAAGAAAGAATCAAATAAGGACAATAAGAAAAAGGACAAACCAAAGGTTAATCCTGATTTAAAAGGCTTCGATATTCAAATAGATTCTTTCGGAGAAATTCAGACGAATTTTAATATCGACAAGATCAATGAGTTTCTTAATAAAAATGTAGAAGACAAAAAGCTCATAGATAGAGATGACTTTGACAAGCTTAAGAAGTCTGATGAAGAAGAATAAGCTTAATGGTCGATTTTAAAATTAGAAATTATCTAAGATCGTTTTATAAAAGGGTATCAGTGCTGGTACCCTTTTTTTATAGGCTCTGTATTCATCCCCATAAATTTTGATAAGCTTCTTTTCTTCAAGGTAGATGCCTACAGGTAAATATACAAATACACAGAGCACACTAATAAGCGTAGCCAAACGAGAATCATACAGAAAAAATCCTATGAAAATTAGAATTGTGGCTATGTATAATGGATGCCTGATATAGGATAAAATGCCCTTGGTCTTCAGTTTTCCTGACTCTTCTCTAGCCAATCCTAAAAATCCACTTGTACTATATTGCTTAAAAGCAGCATTGATAATTATAACACCAACTCCCGCAGAAAATAAACTTACATATTTAACAACCCCCATCTGTGGAATTAACTTAGGAGAAACAAGGGTGCCGTTATAAAACAACAAAACAAGAATTCCTATTAACGCTATAATATTATAACATATTCGATAGGCCGCTTGGGATAAGCCAGTCGTATTTATAATATTTCCCTTTACCTTTAATGATGCCAGCCCAGTATGCAATACAAAGTATACCAGCCACCCCAATACCAACAGCAAATAATGTATATATAATGGCATTTTAAAACTACTAAAAAGTAACATCGCCATTGATTATAGGCGATAAATTTTATATTTGTTAGGCAGCAATTTAGCTAAACCTTTACGTTTAAAAAACATGACAAGCATAAAGATTGGGATATTAAAAGAAGGAAAGATTCCGGTAGATCGCAGGGTACCGTTTACTCCGGCACAAGCTAAAGAGGTGAAAAACACATTTGATGTTGAGCTACTTTGCCAGCGGAGTGATATAAGATGTTTTGAAAACGATGAATATAGAACCAATCAAGTTACCGTTACAGATTCGGTAGCCGACTGTGATGTGTTGATGGGGGTAAAAGAGGTACCTATAAAAGATCTCATTGAGAATAAAACCTATTTCTTCTTTTCTCATACTATAAAAGCTCAACCCTATAACAGAGCTCTTCTACAAGGCATATTAGAGAAAAACATAAGGTTAATAGACTACGAAACACTTACAGATAAAACGGGAAAGCGAATAGTTGCTTTTGGAAGATATGCTGGCATAGTGGGGGCGTACAATGGTATATGGACTTATGGCAAGCGATATAATTTGTACCACATAAGAAGAGCTCATGAATGCTTTGACTTGGATGATCTAAAAACGGAATATAAAAAAGTAAAACTGCCTCCCATTAAAATTGCCCTGACTGGCGGAGGCAGAGTATCAAAAGGAGCGATGGAAGTACTCATGGGAATGGGAATAAGAAGGGTATCTCCAGCTGAATTTCTATATCGAACCTTTGATTTTCCTGTGTTTGTACAATTAAACAGTCGTGATTATAATACTCCATCAGACGGGTCTGACTTCATTAGAGATGATTTCTTCAAGCATCCGGAGAACTATGAAAGCAGCTTTCTTCCCTACGCTGAACAAGCAGACATGCTCATTGCAGGAGCATTTTGGGATCCAAGAGCTCCAGCGCTATTCAAGCGAGAAGATATTTGCACTCCTGAATTTAAAATAAAAGTGATTGCGGATATCACCTGTGATATTGAAGGTTCTATCCCTTCCACCAAGCAGCCCAGCACTATAGATGATCCTATCTATGACTATGAACCCAGCCAAGGCATAGTAGAACAAGCGCTTACTGATGAAGGAAATATAACAGTAATGGCGGTAGATAATCTGCCTTGCGAACTTCCTCGTAATGCCTCTCAGGATTTTGGAAGAGAGCTTATTGATAACGTACTGCCTCATTTATTGGGAGATGACAGCGATTCTATCATAGAAAGGGCTACCATTGCAAAAGATGGCGTATTAACCACCAAATATGTTTATCTTCAAGGTTACGTAGATGGCAACTGATTTTTTGATCTGAAATAATATTTTTTCTACATTTAGGCCAATGTACAGAGAAACTGAACTGATTTGTAAATCCAGAGTATATACCACAGAACTCTTAAATACACTTCCCGAAGGGTATCATTATCATAACTTAGAGCACACCAGGGATGTAGTAGAAGCTGCGGCTGATTTATGCTCAAAAGAAAAGCTTACGCCTAAAGAGACGGAACTAGTAATAATAGCGGCTTGGTTTCATGATGTAGGGTACATCTGCGGAAAAGAAAAACACGAAGAAAGTGGCTGCGGTGTAATGCGGGAAAAACTCAGTGAATGGGGTATGAGTGATGAAGATATTGCTATGGTAGAGTCACTCATTAAATCCACAGAGATGCCCCAAAAGCCTAATTCTGTATCAGCCCAGATTCTTTGTGATTCAGATTTATATCACCTCAGCTCTACTAAATTTCAGAAAAGAACCGAAGCATTGAGAAAAGAACTGGCAGCCATCCATGATGTTAATTTTTCTCCTGAAGATTGGTACTTAAGAACGCTGGAATTCATTGGCAAGCATAAATATTTCACAAAATACGGAACTGAAGTACTGGAAAAGAAAAAGGAAGATAATATAACTTGGCTCAAAGAAAACTGCACTGATTATAAATCAGATGAAATAAAAAGACTTGAAGAAAAGCTAAAAAAATTAAAAGGAGAAAATAGTCCTGAACCAGAAGCTAAAGTTAAAAAAGCAAAAAAGCCTAGCAGAGGTATAGAGACTATGTTTAGAATAACCTCTAAAAATCACCTTGCCCTAAGTGGTATGGCAGATAATAAGGCTAACATAATGATCTCCATTAACTCCATTATACTATCTGTACTGGTTTCATTACTATTTCGTAAGCTGGATGATTACCCGAACCTGATTATACCCGGCATAATGATGGTCGCGGTATGTCTTACCACCATAGTATTTGCTGTTTTAGCTACGAGGCCTAATATATCATCTGGGAAATTTACCAGAGAAGATATTGAGAACAGAAAAACCAATCTTCTATTTTTTGGCAATTTCCACAGTATGGAGCTTGAAAACTACATGTGGGGAATGCAGGAAATGATGAAAGACTCTGATTTCTTATACGGCAGCATGATCAAAGACATTTATTTTCTAGGTATAGTATTAGGTAAAAAATATAGAATGCTGCGTAAATCCTATACCATTTTTATGTTTGGCTTTGTCACCTCTGTAATTGCCTTTATCATTGCCCTCGTATTCTTCCCTGTAAAACACTAGTCTCATCCTAATCTTTACACATTCCTGACCTTACTTTTGATAACAAGGACTTCGGAGAGGTTGAAAAAAGATATAATTGGCACTAAAATATTAAACACCGGTTTGTCTAGCTTCAAGCCACTTATGAAAGTCAATCTGAGCATGGACTTTGGGTTTGTCATCTTGTATTCTGATATTATTCAAATCCTTATCGAGGTAGCAAGCCTTTACATTATCTTTAAGCTGAATATCCAACAATTGCATTATTTCAGCCTTCAAATTAGGATCCAAAATCGGGAAAACAACCTCAATCCTTCTGTACAAATTCCTTTTCATCCAGTCGGCTGAACCCTGAAATAAAATATCCTCACCATTATTATAAAAATAGAAACATCTTGAGTGCTCTAAGTACCTGTCTACAATTCGTCGTACAGTAATATTCTCACTTAGGCCTGGTATACCTGCTCTGATACAACAGATGGCTCTTACTATCAATTCTACTTTCACACCTGCCTGACTAGCCTCGTAGAGCTTATCTATCATGATATCATCTTGCAGGTTATTTAATTTAAGAATTATATGACCTTTTTTCCCCTCTTTAACATTCTGTATTTCCTGATCTATCAGGGCCTTAAAGCGATCGGCAATATTAAACTGAGAAACCAATAAATGATTGAATTCTGGTATTTCCTCCTGAGATTTTAGATAAGAAAATACTTTATCCAACTCCTGCGTTAGCAACTCATTTTTAGAGAAAAGAGCTTCATCAGCATATATTTCGGCAGTCTTTTCATTGAAATTTCCTGTTCCAAAATAACCATACCTTACACTATCACCTTCTTTATTCTTTTTGGTTATCAATGCCACCTTAGCATGCACCTTCAGTCCTGGAATACTATAAATAATGGTAATACCTGCCTCTTCCATTTTCGCAGCCCAGCTTAGGTTATTTTGCTCATCGAACCTAGCCTTAATTTCTACAAATACAGTAACCTTCTTTCCATTATTTGCAGCACTTATCAAAGCATTGCTAATGAAAGAGTTAGCAGCTATCCTATAGAATGTAGCCTTTATTTCCGTTACATCGGGATCTAGTGCCGCCTCGTTAAACAACCTAAGCACATAATCATAACTCTGGTAAGGAAAATGAAGCATTACATCCCCATCATCTACAGCAGAAAATATTGACTTTGAATTATCCAGCTGCTGCTTCCGAATAGTTGTCAAAGGTTCATTTTCTAGCTTTGACTTTAAAGGGTTAGGAAGCTGGAAAAGATCATGCATATTATGATATTTACCACCAGGAACCACATCATCGTCTTTTAAATCAAACTTATCTTTCAGAAATTGAAGTAGCTCATCCGGCATATCACTGTCATATAGAAAACGACTAGGTACCCCAAGGTTCCGTTTTTCTATCTGTTTTCTAATCTTCTTTACCAGATTGCCCGAATACTCGTCATCAATATTTAAATCCGCATCTCTATTCAGCTTTACGGTATATGCCCCAAGCACCTTATAATTAGGAAACAGAAAACCTAAATTCTCCCTGATAATATCATCTATAGCGATATAGTAATAATAGCCATCATGCTTAGGCAATTCTACAAATCTCGGCAAGTCATTAGTAGGAATATTTAGGTGAGCATATTCTATTTCTCCGTCCTCGCTTTCAAGCACAATAGCAAAATAAATAGCTCTGTTATCCAAATATGGCGTTTGGCTATTTAACCTGGTTAAGATAACTGGCTGTAGGTATGAGAGAATTTTGCTCTTAAAATAGTGTGCAGCTGGAGCTTTGTGGGCTTCGATGATCGGCTCATCCCTATAAAAAACTATCTTTTCCTTCTTCAACTCAGGAATGATAACTTCTCGTTTTATCCTTCCGAACTCCTCCTGCTGATTATGAACCACCTCCAAAATCTTCTCAAGAATCTCCTTAGGACTGTTGTTATACTTCTTATTGAATTTCTTGTTGATTTTTTTCTTATCAATATCAACTATACTTCTAATTGAAGCCACCCTCACCCTGAAAAACTCATCTAAGTTGGATGAATAGATTGCTAAAAACTTAATCCTTTCGTAGAGAGGCACACTCTCGTCTGCCGCTTCCATTAAAACTCGTTTATTAAACGAAAGCCAACTCAGCTCTCTATCGTAGTACTTTTCTGTGTCTTTCATTTTATTCCTAACAATTACAGTTGATGAAAGTTGAGTAAAAATAAAAGGCTACCTCAAAAGATGAAGTAGCCTCTTGTTATTAAATTGTTTTATTATCAGTTCCCGAAAATATATCTTAATCCTAACTGCATTCTCCAGACTGATGCTAAATTATCTACATTCCAAGGATCCTCTCTATCTGAATATCTGTATATTCCTCTACCTGTAGCTTCATCAATCCCTCTAAATTGTAAAAGATTATAAGTTCCATAACTCACGGAATAAGCTCGACCCCAATCTTTATTCAACAGATTTCCTACATTTTCGATATCCATAGTCAGCTGAATTCTGTTCTTTTTATCTTTCACCATCACCTTAAACTCCTGCATTACTCGAAGATCAAATCTATTATACCATGGCGTTCTGGCACCATTACGCTCAGCAATTTTACCTCTATTCTCCCTTAAATAATCATGACCTTCAATAAATGCATTCAATTCATTCCATATCTGATCTGGCGTTCTATTGTCATCATCTCCAGGCTGCAAAATTATCTCATTCTGGCTTGCTGGTATATAAGCCTGGTCATTTCCATATGCTCCATCTCCGTTTAAATCTCCGTTAACCATATATGTAAATGGTGCTCCTGATTGACCATTATAATATAGACCAATTGAAGTTGAAGTGAAATTACTCCAATTTTGAGTATAGTTTAAATTACCTACCACACGGTGCCTAAGGTCCCATTGAGAATAGCTCAAGTTAGATACATTTGAATATCCCGGAGTTGGGTTATATTCCCATCCAGACAATGCGGTCGTATGTGTTCCGCTGTTAACATCTTTTGATACACCATACGTATATGCTATGAATGAAGATAATTTATCCATCCAAGTTTTCTTCAAAACCCCACTAATACTGTACTGGTAGCCTTGATTAGTATTTGTAATCAATAGTACATTTCCAAATTCAGGGTTTTGTAAACGACTAGATTGAACCGGACGATTTCCCTCCGCTGGTAATACTTCGTCAGGATCCGTCAAATTGATATTTTCATATTTAGTTTCGTTGATACCTTTAGAGAATATACCTTCTACAGTTCCTATAACCCCATAAGGAAGCTTAACATCCATGGCCAAATTCATTCTGAAAATTTGTGGAAGTTTATAGTCCGGATCCATTACATTAATTTCTGAAGCACCTGCATCACTAGAAATCAATTCTTGAATTGCATTTTCAACAGCCGGATCATTAACGTCTACCCCCAACTGATTGGCATAATAATACTCCAAAGTTCTATTTCCGTCAGGAGCTAAAGGCACAGAATTACCATCTCTGCCACTCACACTGATCAAACCAAAGCTTGCTCCTGAATTAGTATATTGATTAGAAACCCATACAAATGGTATTCTTCCTGTAAAAATTCCAGCACCACCACGCAGTTGTAATGTCTTATCTCCCTTTACATCGTAATTGAATCCAACTCTCGGAGACCATAATAATTGACCACTAGGCAAATCTCTTGTATCCAAACCAAAATCATTATCAAACTGCTGATTATAACTAGGGTCATCCAAAAAGAATGGTATGTCGAGTCTTAATCCTCCTGTTAATTTAACGTTTGGACTAACTTCCCATTCATCCTGAATATAAAAACCTGTTTGTAAAAAACTCAACTCAACAGGCTGGAACCTATCATTAAAATAATCAAGGGAATAGGCTGTTCTAAACCTTCCGTTTCTTCCGTCTGTAGAATTATTTAAAAAATTATCGATTCCATCATATTCATAATGCCCGTTATACCTATTCACAAATGAATTTTTTATTTTAAAAAGCTCATTGTGCGTACCTACCGTAATAACGTGCTTATTCTTGAAAATAGTTAAATTATCTGTTAACTGCCAAATATCTTGATAGAGCTCATTCCCTACTGAACTTCTCTGAGTTCCTGCAAGAATTGTAGTTCCATCAAAAAGATCTATTTCTACTTGAGGAAATAATTTGTCAGCAGTCTGATCTTCTATATTTCTAATATTCTCTACTGATGAGTAACCTAAGATTAAATTATTAGATATGTTTTCACTAAATCTACTTGTTAGTTCTAAAATAGTAGAATTACTCAAAAAATCTGCTACATAACCATTATTGGTGAATTGCAACTCATTCTGACTCCTTGATATATTATCTTGTGAGGATTTCACATAATTATGCCTTAAAGTCAATTGATTTTTATTATTTATATTCCAATCAAGCCTCCCAAACAATTTAGTATTTTCAGTCTTAGGGGTGAAAGCTCCATAGCTTCCAGCATCATAGTCATAATTCTCAAGTAAATAATCTTTTACCGATTGAGCTGTTTCAACACTTATATTTGAAACGTTAGAAGGCACATTATCACCATATCTATCTAATGTATTTTGATCAACCAAGTTTACAGTAAATGGCGTTTCTTCCCTCTGTTTCTCAACACTTGTAAAGAAGAATAATTTATTTTTCACAAGTGGTCCGCCAACTCTAAATCCATATTGCTTATTAAAAAAAGGAGGTTGCTTTTGAGGATTATCTTCTATTGTTTTTCCTGTCAAATTTTCATTTCTTGTATAGTAATAAACTGACCCTTCAAACTCATTAGATCCACTTCTGGTTACGGCGTTAATTCCTCCTCCTGTAAATGATCCTTGTGTTACATCGTAAGGAGCTACTTGAATGGAAACCTCTTTTATCGCATCAAGACTTATTGGTTCTGTTCCTGCATTAGAGCCTGGTTGCCCATCAGCATTAAGACCAAAAGCATCATTATTTACAGCTCCATCAATAGTCACATTATTATACCTGCTGTTTCTTCCTGAAATTGATGTACCACCATTTCCAACACCTTGCGCTGCCTGTGGAGTTAATCTAGCAAAATCACTTATTGATCTAGAAATAGATGGGTTCTTTTCGATCGTTGATTCTGAAACTTCTGTAGTAGCTCCTGTTCTTCCTGAGTTCATAGTTTCATCCACATCCGCAGTAATAGTTACCTCTTCGAGGGTTTGACTTTCATCTTGCATAACAAAATCTACCGCAAGTTTTTCTCCTAAAGCCAAAGAAATTCCTTCTTTGATTTTTTCAGAATACCCAACAAAAGAAGAAGTTATCTTATATGGCCCTCCTACTCTTACAGTAGGAAAGTAATAATACCCTTCAACATTGGTTATAGCCCCATATTTGGTTCCTGTTGGTACATGAACGGCAACTACAGTAGCTCCCGGTAGGGGTTCTTTGTTTGCATCAACAACCCTTCCGTTAATGGCCGCTGTGGTGACGCCTTGCGAAAATCCCACCTGAGCAATCATTATAAAGCTCAATGAAAAGATAATCAATTGTAAAAATTGTTTCATTCCTTGTTTGTTTGGTTTGAAAATAGATTAATTTATTACATAAATAATTTTTGCGTCGCAAAGATATACTATTCCCAACTGTTTGGTCAATCAGCAAATTTTATCTTAATGAAAAATATATCACTCCAATGTTAATTTAATGTTAAGAATCAAGAAGATATTAATGCAATAGGATGAGAATTAGTAGGTTATTTGATACGCGGCTCCAAGATAATATACTGTAAAATGAATATCCAATCTTTTATCAACTGTTTTTTTAATATCCATAGCAAAGGGGAAAAAGCGCTTAATTTCACCTATAATTTTAACGTAAACCATGTACCTTGTCTCATCCAAACTTATCTGTAATGGTTACTTATAGCTAACCATAACTTATATACATAATAGATGTATTGTGTGGTTAAAATAATTTAATCTAAAATTTTTCTTTTTTAATTTAACGGCTACACCCATCAGATATACCTGCACTTAAATTTAGTCAAAAGCAGGTTGTTTACCAGTGTCGATTATATTAATTTGGAAATTCTGTCAAATGCTTAACTTGGCATAGTTTTAGTTTAACAGTGAACATGAAACCTGTAATGGATCAAATGAATAATATAAAAACATATATTGTGGTATTAGGCTTATCATTTACACTGGTAGGTATTTTATCTTTAGAGGGCCTTGCCCAGGGTGATATTATCAATGATGTTAAAGAAGCTATCAAAACCGGTAGCTCAAAAGAAACTGCTAAATTCTTCAATCAAAACGTAGATGTAACGTTAGATGATGAAATGCAAAGCTATAGCAAAACTCAGGCTGAGTTTGTAATGAAAGACTTTTTCAAGAACAACCCTCCCACCAGCTTCACCATAGTACATCAAGGAGCCTCAAAAGGTGGCCTCCCCTATGCTATAGGTCAGTATATTTCTAATAAACAGACTTACCGAGTATGGCTAAGAATAAAAAATTCTGGAGGAAAGTATCTAATACATGAAATAAGTTTCATCAAAGAATAGATAATAAGTCATTTATAATAAAGAAGCACTGATTAAATCGGTGCTTTTTTTATTTTTGCACGATGGAATTGAGCTACCTGACTGAAGAATCAATAAATTATTTCATTAAGACCGCTCTTAATGAAGATATAGGGGATGGAGATCACTCTTCTCTGGCCGCAATACCTGAAGACTCACAAAGCGAAGCGAAAATGCTTATTAAAGATGAAGGCGTTTTAGCCGGAATAGAGCTCGCTATTAAAATATTCAACTTTTTTGATCCATCATTATCTGTTATACCTCTTAAAAAGGATGGAGATATAGTGAAAAATGGAGATATTGGTTTGATAGTAAAGGGATCTGCACGCTCAATATTAACTTGCGAGCGAGTTGTACTTAACTGTTTGCAGCGCATGAGTGGTATTGCTACTTATACGAACCACCTTTGCAAACTTATTAAAGGCACGCAAACTCAACTGCTCGATACCAGAAAAACTACGCCTAACTTCAGGCTTCCTGAAAAATGGGCTGTGGCTATTGGCGGAGCTAAAAATCACCGCTTTGCCTTATATGATATGATTATGCTTAAGGACAATCATATTGATTATGCTGGCGGTATTAAAAATGCCATTCATGCCACTAAAAATTATCTTCAAGATACTGGCAAGTCTCTTAAAGTAGAGATAGAAACCAGGAACTTAGATGAAGTTAAAGAAGTATTGGCCACTGGAGATATAGATATTATCATGCTGGATAATATGATGCCCTCAGTAATGAAAGAGGCCGTTCGCCTCATAGACGGCCAATATAAAACCGAGGCTAGTGGAGGAATTACAGAAAAAAGCATACGAGAAGTAGCCGAATGTGGTGTAGACTATATCTCAGTGGGCGCTCTTACACACTCAGCTAAAAGCCTCGATATTAGCCTAAAAGCAACCTAACTAAAATTACGCATTTAATTATTTTCAATAGTAAATCATGATTGTAAAGACTAAAAAGTATAAGCTGGAGAACGGAACTTATATTAAACTAGGTTTAGTGAATATACTAAAGCAGCAGTGGTGGGTGTTTTTAATAGCTTTGGCAATATGCTTAGGTTATTTTATCATACCTAATGCATGGTGGTTCATAGGTGCCGCTATAGCTCTCGTTCTTTATTTCTTATTCTGGCTTATCCAGTTTACAGGAGTTACACAAATGGAGCAAACCAAAATGCTATTTGAAAAACTCTCCTATGAAATCAACAGTCAGCAAGTGCTAATTAAACTTAACCCACGTCAGGGTATGCCTATTAAATGGGACCAAGTAAAAAGTGCAACTGTAGGTAAAGACTATATTTTGTTGGTGATAAATAAAGCCCAACTTATCCATTTGCCTTTTAGAATTTTTAACACTGAGAATGAAAGAAAATTTGTAGAGAGCATTCTTAAAAGAAAAGGATTGGTGAAGTAAAAAACATTCTATATACAACACAAAAAGGATCTTAAGCTACCAAGCATAAGATCCTTTATTTTATCTGCCATATGGAGCCTTTTGAAGACAAGAATAAAAGAAAGAGAACCTTTACCATGAAGGAAGCCAAGGTAAAGGCGGCTGATTTCTGTGCCTATCAGGAAAGAACCCAGCAACAGGTAAGGGATAAGCTTTATGATTATGGCCTAAGACAGCATGAAGTAGAAGATGTACTTACTGACCTCATAACCGAAGGCTTTATCAACGAAGAGCGTTTTGCACGAAGTTATGCTGGAGGCAAGTTCCGAATGAAAAAATGGGGACGATTAAAAATTCTACAAGGCCTTAAACAACTCGGCTTATCAGAATATTGTATAAGAAAAGGAATGTCTGAGATCGACCCAACTGATTATTCAGAGGCCCTCCATGATATTATAAATAAAAAGAACGGCGCTCTAAAAGAAACTAATCAGTACATTCGAAAGAGGAAAATAGCCTCTCATGCTATACAAAAAGGCTATGAAGCCGATCTGGTATGGGACATCCTCAGAGATATGGAGGATTCAATATAATTCCACCCGTGCTGCAGGTATATCATCAGTAAGGATTACGACTTTCCCACTCATCTCTTCCAGCATTGGCTTCATAATCAACTCTGCATTAGCTCTGGTCTGCTCTAGTATTCCTGAATTTTCTGCTGCCGTTTTTATCTCACGCTCAGCATTTTTATACGCCTTTTGAATGAAAGCTTTTTGATCTTTTAGCGGATTAGTCTGCATGTCATAAATTCTAGTATTTTCCATATCCAGCTTATAATAGCAGATTTCAGGCTCTGGTAATCTCAAATATATAGTATCCTTAGCTACCAGAATATCATTCACCTTCACCTTAGTAAGGTCAATACACCCCACAGCATGCCCTGCGCTAATAAGTGCAATCTTGGAGTCAGGTCCCAATTTAAAAAGCCTGAAATATTCTTTGCTCAACTCTTTAAGCTCAGTAATCTCCTTGAAATTGTATCTTACTAGCTCCATTTTACCGAGTGCCTCCACCTTCTCAAGCATAGTACTATTATTGATTATGGTCTTTGGTTCTTCCTCAGTGAGGCTATCAAAATACAGCCAACTACCTAATAGCAATACCAAGAACCAAGGCAAAACAAATGTTAATAACCTAAGGACTCTCATGAATTGATAACTTTCTTTATCATCTAATGTATAATATATTAACAAGAAATTTTGTTTCAGCGATCATTAAAACAATTTATATGTGGCAAATCTGCATTGATACTGGAGGAACCTTCACTGACTCCATAGCAATATCACCTGATGGTAAAACCAGTAGACTAAAAATATTAAGTAGTAGCCGACTGAAGGGCAAAGTGTTAGAACAGACCTCTCCTAACAGTTTTAGGGGTGACTTTAACTGGAGTATTGATACTGATATTTTTAAAAATTACCACTTCAGTCAGCCAAATAGTAATCAGACAGCGCTAATTGAATCTATCAATTTTAAAGAAAATATAATTTATCTTAATCAAGAGATAGATATCTTGCCCAATGACTTTGCCATTACTTCCAATGAAGAGGTACCTGTACTGGCAGCCCGTATACTCACCGCCACGGAACTTGATGCTACCTTCCCTGCTATAGATATGAGATTAGGCTCCACTAAAGGAACCAATGCATTGCTTGAGCGAAAAGGAGCTTCCGTAGTATTTATCACCACTAAAGGTTTCAAAGATCTGATTAATATTGGCACCCAGCAGCGTCCTGATATTTTTGCTCTAAATATTATCAAACCAACACCTTTATATAAAGAAGTAATAGAGATCTCAGAAAGAATAGATAAGTATGGAAATGTGCTAACAGCTATTACGAATTCTGAATTAGAAAAATTTTCAGAAAACCTGAGTCATTTGCCAGAAGATACCTCTTTTGCCATTGCCTTCATGAACAGTTATAAGAACCCTGATCATGAACTTAAAATTCAGCAATTAATTAAAAGTAAAGGCTTTCAATTCATCAGCACATCCTCCAATATTTCACAAAATATTAAAATATTGAGCAGGGCCGAAACTACTATAGCTAATTCCTACCTTCAGCCTGTGATCGAGAACTATATCTCTGGCATCACTAACAAGCTAATTAACTGCCATTTAAGAATAATGACCAGCGCTGGAGCTATAGTTAATTCTAGTCATTTTACCCCAAAAGATAGCCTTTTAAGTGGACCAGCAGGGGGCATAGTGGGAGCTAAAACGATAGCAGAAAAATCGGGCTACGACCAAATCATCACCTTTGATATGGGAGGCACAAGTACTGATGTAGCTATTTACGATAAAAAATACGATTATAAGTATGAAACACAAGTAGGTGATGCGAACATCTTAAGCCCAAGTTTGGCGATAGAAACCATAGCAGCAGGTGGCGGATCAATTTGTTACATTAAAAATGATATAATGCAAGTGGGTCCGGAAAGTGCCGGCTCATCACCAGGCCCTGCTTGTTATGGAGACGGCGGACCTGTGAGCATTACAGACCTCAATCTGTTATGCGGCAGATTGGTTGATTCTAACTTCAGCATTCCACTAAATACTGATAAAGCCAGAATAGCCCTAAGTCAAATCACTAACCCTACAGACGAAAATCTATTAGCCTTCTTACAAATAGCTAATGAAAAAATGGCAGAAGCTATTAAAAAAGTATCCGTTAGGAAAGGGTATTCACCAGCCGATTATGCATTGGTCACTTACGGCGGAGCAGGAGGGCAACATGCCTGTGCCATAGCTGACCTACTAAACATAAAAACCATAATAGTACCCTATGATGCAGGCTTGCTTAGTGCCTATGGTATTAGCCAAGCCGATATTGAGTATTTCACCGAAAAACAAATACTACAACCTTTTGATAAAGCCATTGATACACTTGAGGATACTTGGAACCAATTAAAATCACAAGCTACGCAAAAGCTTATTGACCAGGGGTTCAGTCAAACTGAAATATTCACAAAATCACAGTTACTTTACCTTCGCTACGCAGGACAGGAAAATACAGTAGAGATAGATGCTACTTCTACCCAAGATTACAAGCAAGCTTTCAAAGAAAAATATAAATCTATATATGGTCACTGGCTCAGCAATCGGGATATCGAACTGGAATCAGCCAAAATAATTGCAGCCATAACACCGCCTCAAGAAACCTCATCCTATAATTCAGCTGAAAAGCATTCACCAAAAGCCCAAGGAACGCAATCATGCCTCACTAAAAAGGGCAGAAAAGAAGTTAATTTTTATATATGGGAAAGGATGCATTCTGGAGCAGAAATCACCGGCCCAGCGGTGATTACAAGTAATAACTGTACTTTATTCATAGAGCAAGGCTGGCATTTTGAACTGGATGTTCATAATCACGCCGTTATAAAAAAAGTAGAAAATGATGATTCAATCACATTAAAGCCAGAAACAGAGAAGGCAAATTTGGAGCTTTTCAAAAACAGATATGCTGGCATAGTTGAAAAGATGGGAAGCCAATTGGAAAGAACTTCCTTTTCAGTAAATATTAAAGAACGTCTGGATTTTTCTTGCGCCCTTTTAGATGATCAAGGATACCTGATAGTAAATGCGCCTCATATTCCTGTTCACCTGGGTAGCATGGGTATTTGTGTAAGGAAAGTAATTCAGCATCTTCCTATGGAGGAAGGAGATATTATTATTACTAACCACCCGGCTTATGGAGGATCACACTTGCCTGACATCACTTTAATTACGGGTGTTTTTGTTGACGAAAAATTGGTTGGATATTTAGCCAGCAGAGCTCACCATGCAGAAATAGGCGGAAAAACGCCAGGATCCATGCCTACAGATGCCTCCACTTTAGAAGAAGAAGGTGTGATTATCCAGCCTCAATATCTTGCTAAAAATGGCCAGTATTTATGGGAAGACATCACTAATGTATTTCAATCTGCACGTTTCCCTACCCGATCTATTCAAGAAAACATAGCAGATTTACATGGAGGGGTAGCTTCATTAAAAACAGGTGTCAATGAACTTCAAAAGCTCTGCACTCAATATGGAGTAAGCACCATAAAAAACTACATGCAGCTGCTAAAAGAATATGTAAACAACAAATTATGGAATTCATTAACAGATAAAGCGGGTAGAACTTTTGAAGCCACAGAATATCTAGATGATCAATCGAAGTTGAATTGTACTATTGCCTTTGAAACAGAATCAGCCATTTTTGATTTTACAGGGACTTCAGCTACACACCCTGGAAACCTGAATGCCACGGAAGCCATCGTAAATAGTGTAGTGCTTTATGTACTTAGGTTATGCATGTCAGAGAATCTACCACTTAATGAAGGATTGATTTCAAACATTCAAGTTGTGCTTCCCAACTGCCTGCTCAATCCTGATTTCAGCAAAGAATCACCTGCCGTAGTGGGTGGAAATACAGAAATAAGTCAGAGATTAACAGACACTCTGCTAAAAGCACTAAATATGGCGGCTTGTAGCCAAGGAACTATGAACAACGTTCTTTTCGGCAATGATCAATTCGGATACTACGAAACCATAGGTGGAGGCACTGGAGCTGGTGAAGGTTTCCATGGTAAAGATGCAGTTCATCAGCACATGACCAATACCAAAATAACCGATCCTGAAATTATGGAATACAGGTATCCTGTCAGGATCAACAAATTTGAGATAAGAAAAAATAGTGGAGGAAAAGGCCGCTGGAATGGAGGTAATGGTATTATTCGCGAAATTGAATTCTTAGAGAAACTCAATTTAACAGTACTCACCCAGCACAGGAAAACGGCCCCATACGGCCTAGAGGGTGGCCATAGTGGCCAGACAGGAAAACAAGAATTAAGACAGCATGCTCAAGTCAAGAAACTCTTACCTAGTGACTCAGTAAAAGTTAAGCCAGGAGATATATTATCAATGTATACACCGGGCGGAGGAGGGTATGGTCAGTCATTCTAGTAGGCTCACTTCATTTTCATTAACCATAAAAGACAAACTACGCCCAAAAGGGATGGCCAAATTATAAGGCTCATGCCCAGCAGGAAAATCAAAGCATAAAGGATAAGAGTAACTTTCAAAATGACTCCCAATTAAATCCTTTATGTTTTTTCCAAAAGGGATAGTAGTATCTTTCACACCCGAAAAATCTCCTACAATAACTCCGGCCAGATCATCAAACTTACCTGCTCTTCTTAATTGTGTAAGCATCCTGTCAATTTTATACAAATATTCATCTATTTCCTCAATCAACATTATTTTCCCTTTGGCCTGCACCTCCGTTGCAGTACCCAAGCTGTCCGCCAACAAAGAAAGGTTACCTCCTATTACTTCTGCCTTAGCTATTCCATGTCTGTTTCTATAAGATCCTTTAATTGAATACTTAACACTTCCTTCAAAAAGTATTTTCTTCAAGCTACTTACCGATTCCGACACACCTTCATAACCAAACTGCGCAGGCATTATTCCATGAATACTTTCTATATTATTATTATTGAGTGCAACATGCATAGCCGTAATATCACTAAAACCAACCAGCCACTTAGGGTAATTCTTGATTCCAGAAAAATCAATATCATCAATAAAACGGGTCATACCATACCCACCTCGAGCACACAACACCGCTTTTAACTCCGGATTATCAAGACAGCTCTGCATTTCAGCTCTCCTAATTTCATCTGCTCCTGCAAAATAACCTTCAGAGGCATATAATTGCGGACTCAATATTACCTCAAGATCCCATTCTTGAAAAACATTAATAGCATGATCTATTTGTTCTGGCAATATCATTCTTGACGGAGAAACAATACCTATTTTATCTCCTGCTCGTAATAATGGTGGTCTTAAATTCATGGGTATAAAAAAAGCCCCAGCGGGGCTTTATATATAAGTATTCAATATTTTATTTACCTGAAGGCGTAACACCCATTTTCTTTAATACTAAATCACTAATATCGAATTTAGAATCAGCATAAAGCACTACATCTACACCGGCAATTTGTCCATTAAGCACATAAGTATAACCATTTTCTTTAGCTACAGACTCAATATTATTACCCACTTTTTCATAAAGAGGTTGCATTAAATCAGCTTGTTTCTTTTGCATAGAATTCTGAGCATCTTGCTGAAACTTTTGGATTCTTTGTTCCAACTGGGCCAATTCAGTTTCTTTATCCTGACGGATAGCTGCATCCATTGTAGATGCTCCTTGCTGATAAGCCTGTAGCTTCTCCTGATACTCCTGATATTTAGCTTGCAATTGATTTTGTAACTGAGTGTTATGTGCCTTTAGGTCAGATTCTACCTGCTTAGCTTCAGGCATTTGGCTCAATATATAATCTACATCCGCATAGGCTATTTTTGTAGTCTGTGCCTGCACGGTAGCAAGTCCTATAAACGCAAAGGCTATAATGGTTAAAAATAATTTGTTTTTCATGATATATTTAAATTAAACATTCTACTTTATTACATCATTTGGATCTCCCAACCCTAGCTCATCAAGCACATAGTCGGTATAGTCATGTCTGGGATCAGTATATATCATTACTAACTCCCCTGATTTATCGAACATAATTGCCAAACGTTGCTCTTTACATACACGTTCTATAGCCTCAAATATCTTGTCCTGAACTGGCTTTACCAATTCCTTTTTCTTCAAAAAGAATAAACCGTCGAATCCAAATATCTTTTTTTGATAAGCTTTTAGCTCATCTTCCTTTCTCTCTATTTCAGCCAACCTGTCTTTTTTCATCTCGGCTGTTAGCAAAACCTCCTCAGCATGAAGCTCACTGTACATAGATTCGATGTCCTTAGACATCTCTTTTATTTCATCCTGCCAGCCTTGAGAAAGCTTTTCTATCTCTCCCTGTGCTTCTTTATACTCAGGCATTTTGCTAAGTATATAATTGGTGTCTACATATCCAAATTTTTGTCCGTAAACATTAACGAACGAAAATAATGCCAAAAATAAAATAAATAGGTTTTTCATAGGTCAATAGGTTTATGGTTCTAAATTATCAAACACTATTTTAATCCTTATTCACTAACCTCAACTTATCTGATTTGCTGCCCTATAGTAAAGTGGAACTGAGGGCCACTTCTTTCAGTATCCCCTGGTACAGTATCAAATCCGTATCCCCAGTTGATGCCAATCAAACCAAAGGCTGGCATAAATATTCTAGCACCAAAACCAGCTGATCTGTAGTTTTCAAAAGGATTAAACTCCTGATAATTATCAAAATTGTTACCTGCTTCAGCAAAAACAAAACCATAAATAGTTGCGGCTTGTCCTGTAGTTACAGGGTATCTTAGCTCAAGGCCAAACTTGTCATATACAATTCCTCCCTCAATTCTACCTGTTCCATTTTGAGCAATTGTCCGATCATATGGAGGTGTTAAGGCGTTATTTTGATAACCTCTCAAACCAATGACATCAGTACCTAGTACAAAATTCTGTCCGGCAAGACCATCACCACCAAGGTTAAACCTTTCAAAAGGTCCTATCCCAGCCTCACTGGAATATGAGCCTATGAAACCAAAGTGTGCTTTAGCCTCCAATACTAATTTCCCCACCACTGTAAGGTAATACTTGGAGTCAAACATCCACTTATGGTATTCAATCCACTTATATCTTTCAGAAGCCTCTACTTTTTCATAATCTATATCTCTCCATAAAGAATAAGGAGGTGTAAAAGATGCACTTAATGATATGGTTGAACCACCTGTAGGGTACATTGGGCTATTAACACTGTTCCTAGATATTGTAGAATTAAAGGCTATGCTATTAGCTGATCCATTGGCAAAATCCAGACCACTAAATCTGTAATTATCCAGACCATAAACCATGTAAGACAATGAATTAGTCCATGTAAAATAGTCATCTGGCCAGCGTAGTCTCTTTCCTAAACCTACCGTAATTCCCTTAACCGAAATATGTGCGTTGTACTTACCATAAGGAGGAATATACTCAGAAACGCCATCTCCGTCTCTATCTTCATATTGCCTTGCTCTCTGTATAGAATAGTTGGCACTTACAGTAAACGAGTTAGGCTTTTTACCTCCTAACCAAGGCTCTGTAAATGAAACTGAATAGTTCTGATATTGACGACCTGTTGCCTGCACTCTCATAGACAGTTTCTGACCGTCACCTGTAGGGATTGGGTTAAACTTTCCTTTGACCAAATTCCTCATAGAGAAGTTGTTCAAAGATAAACCCAGAGTACCAACAAATCCAAGTTGACCTCCCCAACCTCCTGATAGCTCTATTTGGTCACTAGATCTTTCCACAAGATTCCATTCTATATCTACAGTTCCGTCAGCAGGGTTAGGCTTTGGAACAGGGTTAATCTGCTCAGGGTCAAAATAACCTAACTGAGAAAGCATTTGCTGAGTACGTATTAAATCCGATCGGCTAAACTTTCTCCCTGGAATAGTATAAAGCTCTCTTCTGATAACATGATCTCTGGTTCTTTCATTACCAGCAATGATTACATTTTTGATAGTAGCCTGCTCTCCTTCATAGATTCTCATTTCTACATCTATTGAATCTCCTTCTACTGCTACTTCTACCGGATTAACTCTAAAGAATAAATATCCATCATCCATATAAAGACCACTGATATCCGTTCCCTTAGGGTTGAATGAAAGTTTTTTATCTATTAGCTCTTTATTGTATACATCTCCTTTTTCGATGGCAAGTACCTTATCCAAAGTAGCGTCATCATAAACGAAGTTACCTGTCCAGATTATATTTCTAAAATAATACTTTCTACCTTCAGAAATTTCGATATCAATGTTAACGGAGTTCTCATTATTCGCATAAACAGAATCTCTAACTATTTCCGCGTCTCTATACCCATGAGAGTTATAAAAAGCTATAATGTTATCCTTATCATTCTCATATTCAGATTCAATAAATTTTGTAGAATTAAAAAAGTTCAACTTCACGTTATCGTTAATAAACTCTTTTAGTTCCTTACCAGAAACTTCATAAGTAGAATCTAAAAAACTTTTAATGTTTTTTGGTTTGGTGGCTCCTACAAGTAATTCGGCACCGCGTTTAAATAAAGAAATCCTAACTCGCTCGTTAGTCTTTTTCATTTTCTTCTTAATGCGGTTATCATCAAACATTTCATTGCCTACTATGTCAATCTTGTTCACCTTCACCTTCGCTTTTGGATCCACCACAATTCTTAATTTAACACCATCTCTATTTACAGTGTCTTCTTGTTGAATCACTTTAACATCAGCATACAGATAACCTTTATCGACATAATATTTTTTAACGGTTAGTTCTGTATTTCTAATAATAGCATCACTAAGAATTCTACCTCTAATCAGATTCAAATCTTCTCTTAAATCTGATTCTTTAGATTTCTTTGTTCCTTCAAAAGTAAAGCCAGTAAGCCTGGGGCGCTCTGATAGCTCTATGTTCAGATAGATTTTATCATCTTCGATTTTATCAATCTGGATGGACACATCACCTACAAGGCCATGTTTCCACAGCTTCCTTATTGCTCCACTAATCTGATCTCCTGGCACTTTAATCTTATCTCCGACTTTAAGACCGCTAAGTGAAATAAGGGCGTTTTTATCCAGCACTCTTAAACCTGTTACCTGAATATCAGCAATAACATATTCTTGTGGATTAGAATAGTTCAAGCCTCCTTCAGTATCGGAAGGTGCATTTGCCCTCCTTCTGAATTGAGCTTCTGAGGAATTAATAATAATAAAAATAAATGCAAGGAAAAATAATGTCTTCTTCATTAATATCAAGTATTCACTTGTTAGCTAATTTTACCAAATCGCCGTTCTCGTTTTTGATATGATATAATGGCCTCGTGCAGATCTTCTCGTCTGAAATCAGGCCAAAGTTTTGGTGTAAAATAAATCTCTGTATATGCCAGCTGCCATAGTAAGAAGTTACTGATTCTCATCTCACCACTGGTTCGAATTAATAATTCAGGATCTGGCATATTAGCTGTACTGAGATATCTTCCGAAATTTTCATCATTGATATCTTCAATATTGAGCTTATCATCTTTCACATCACTAGCCAAACGCTTAACCGCTCGTAATATTTCCCAGCGACCACTATAACTTAATGCCAGCACCAAAGTAAGGCCGGTATTATCCTTCGTGTTTTCTATCGCCTCCAATAGTTGCTTACGACACTTTTTGGGTAAAGCGTCGGTATCTCCGATGGTAGTAAGTTTAACGTTATTTTTAAGGAGTGTTTTTAATTCCCTTTTAATAGTTGCTACTAAAAGCTCCATAAGCCCTAAAACTTCCTCTGGAGGCCTACCCCAGTTTTCGGTAGAAAAGGCATATAAAGTAAGGTATTCAACCCCAAGTTCAGCACAGCCTTCTGTTGCCTCGCGAACAGCTGTGATGGCATTCCTATGACCAAAAATTCTGGCAGCACCTTTATTTTTAGCCCATCTTCCATTGCCATCCATAATTATAGCAATGTGTTTAGGAAGCAATTCTTTTACGATATTTTCATTTGGCATGGACACAGAAACGCAAAATTAACTTTAATAATATAAAAAAGCCTATTTTATACTTTTTTTTAATTTCTTCTGTAATTTTTCTTGTAGGGGCTAGTAGGGCAAGGTATGGTATAAAATGCATAGTTAAGTGTAACTCCTATAAAATAGTAGGCATCATTATCATATTCATTCCCATACTGATAATCTTTTATCACGCCGTCTCCGCCACTAACGTTGTCCAGATAATCAAAAAATGTTTTTCTGGCTCCGAATTCAACGCCAAGATACCATTTTGGATTTAAAATATACTTAATTCCCAGCCCAAAAGGGATGGAAGGCTGCACATTACTATATTCCTCTGGCTTTTCATCCATACCAGAGATTCCAAATATAGCTATGCCTCCGAAAAAATATGGAGTCCACCGTAACTGACCAGACTGCTCTCTCCATTTAAGGAAATGATACTCAAACACAGTAGAAGCTTCAAACAAAAAAATGTCAAAACTTGCATCTCTCTGATTCGCAAACACATCGATAGGAGTTTTAGCATCACTACCGGCCAATTTACCAGCTGTAGCTCCTATCCGGAAACTAACAGCACTACTAATATTAGATCTAAAAAAAACAGTCCCTGCAGGTTTGATAGAGTTCAGATTAATCCCTCTGGAGAGGTCTCCTGAATATTTAAGCCCTCCCAAACCAAAACCCACTTCGGTTTCTTGCGCCTGCAAGGCAGAGCTTAAGAGAAATAAACACATAAAAAAGGGGAAACCTATGATAGATCTCCCTATAAACAATTCCTTGATTCTATTCATATTATCTGAATTTAGCTCTTCTATAAGTAGCCCCTATTATAAAGGCTATCTTAAAAGAGCTAACGAAGTAAAGGTCCTTATCATTGCTATTACCTCTAATATTAGTTGGAGACTCAGACCCGTAACCTCTTATTTTTTGTTCTCCGTTTACGTCTATTGTATTATAATAAATTTCTGCAATACTGGGGTTCGAAAGATCACGAGGTTCATTGGTAGCCCCACCTGTGGTAGCCCTTGATAAGTCACTCATGTAACTGGCTAAAGCAGCATTATCACCCGTAAATCTATCCGAATTCACATAATTACGACTAACATCATCAAGATAATCAGTAAATAAATACCTCATTCCTGTTTCTATAGACAGATCAATCACCTGATTTAGTCTATATCTGAATCCAACTCCCATTGGTATAGCTACTTGTATTCTACTGTAGGGCTTTATACCTTCATTTTGATCTCCAGGTTGAAGATTGGCAAACTGCCCCTCTGTACCTAGAGGTTGAAGATCTACCCACTCTCCAGCCTCAGGCAGGCCACTTTCTTCAGGCACATAAGCCTGCGGATTATGATGAAACACTGTTACCCCACCATAAACATAAGGCGTAAACTGCACCCTGTTAATATAGGTAGACTCATTAGATAGTAAATCTATTACAGCTGTAACGCTAAGTTCTTTAATTCTATTTCTAAAATGAAGGTTTCTTATATATCTGAATTTAGCATCTTCATCATTAGGATCTGCAGATTTATAATCGCTACCTGAAACAGTACCGTAATTAAAAGAAGCTCGTAAAGTATACCTAGGCCCAAATCTACGTCCAAAGAAAATTCCTATTCCTGGCTTAGTAGTAGAGATATCAGTACTAATTCTATTAGATAAAGGAGAAAGATCACCAAAATAGTTAAAAGCACTTACTGAGACACCCACATAGTTGTATCTTTTGTTACCAAAAGTACTTTTCTTCCCTCTATAATTTGCCATACGCTTATTATTGCGTTTGACTTTTTTACTTCTTATTTGAGCATTACCATCTTGAACAGAGACAAGATAAAAAAGTAGGCAGATGGCAATAGTAAAAAATCTCTTCATTGTAATCTCATTAAAAAAGCTACTAAGACTAGTACATAAAAGTTATCAAAAATAAACATTAATTTCCTTCTTTTACAAATTAATTTCTGACATCCAGTCCCCAGTTCAGCTTCTGTCTCAGAGTTTTAAAATAACTATTATCTTTTAATTTTACTAGTTTGGCGGTAAAACTCTCTTTCTTTATTGTAAGTCTAACGCTACTATCTACTACTTCAAAACGAGAATCAAGCGATATTAAGAAATTATTACTTCTTCCTTCTATTGTAAATGACAACTCCGACTCATCTGGAACTACTATAGGACGAATGGTTAGGTTATGAGGGCTTACCGGAGTAAGAATAAAATTATCGGAGTGCGGCAACACCACAGGCCCGCCACAGCTTATCGAATAGCCTGTAGATCCTGTAGGGGTAGATAAAATGATACCATCGGCCCAATAGGAATTTAAAAACTCTCCATCTATGTAGGCATGTACCACTATCATCGAAGAGGTATCTTTCTTCAAAATAGTAAAGTCATTAAGAGCAAAATTCAAATCTCCAAAAAGATGATCATCTGACTCTAACCTCAATAAGGTTCTTTCGTCTATATCAATATTTCTAGAAAAGAGAGCATCAATGGCATTTCTAAAATCTGATTTGGCTGTTGTTGCTAAAAAACCAAGTCTACCTGTATTTATACCTAATATAGGCACATTTTTATCTCTTATGTGGGTGAGGGCTTCTAACAGGGTACCGTCACCTCCAAGGGTAAGCATATAGTCAAGTTCACTGAGATCCTCCCTTAGTTGATATATCTCAACTTTCCCCGAGTCTATATTATTATTGATAAGGTGTTCATTAAACTCTGAAGATACAACGATATCCGCTCTCCTCTTTTTTAATTCATCAAAAACTGATTGAATTACGTCTTCAGTATCTCGAGTAAATTCCTTACCATGAATACCTATTCTCATCTAATCAAATGGATTTATCGTAACCGTAAATTAACTATTAAATATCAAGATATCTAAGAAGCATATCCAGCCTCTCTTTTTCATCATCCTGAATTTTAGTTTCTTGAAATCTGGCAATAATTTTATAGCCAAACCTTTCTAGTGTAGCTACTATATGGGTTAAATCTAAACGGTTTAATTTCAGTGTAAGCTTTATTTTGGATGGATCTAGTTCATCTTCCTTAACACTACTACTTAATATTTTCGCATTGTTCTCTTCCACCAAGCGGCTGATTTCTGATAAAGAATAGTCAATTTGACTTATAGAAAGCACCACAATGCCACCCGGAATCTGCACAGCTGCCGACTGAGCAAAGGAGGTAATAGTGTCTTGAACTGTAATCACCCCTTTATACTTTTCCTGATCATCCAGCACACCCACCATTTGCACATTATTATCTGAAGCAATTTTTATTACTTCATAGAAGTGCGAGCTATCGTGCACATAGCAATTCAACCCCATTAAATTGAAGGAGGATATATTGGCTTCCACATCATTAGCCTCCAATATCATATCTTCTGTAATTAATCCCATAAAAGACTCATCTTGCACCACTGGCAATTGATTACATCTTAATTCCTCCATCCATAAAATAGCTTTATGAGCCGGATCAGTGGCTTTTAATGGAGGAATCATATGGTTTACTAATTCTTCAGCTATCATTTTGTCTAGCATCTAAGAATTGATTAAGGATGAAATTGAATTTTTCAGGATGCTCCATCATAGGAGCATGGCAACATTTATCAATAAACTTAAGTTCTGAATTAGGTATAAGTTTATTGAATTCATGCCCCACCAGTGGTGGAGTAATGGTATCGTTCAACCCCCAAACCAGTAATGTTGGCTGAGAAATTTTGGGTATCTCTTTTGCCATATTATGCCTTTGAGCCGATTTTGCAATAGCCACTATTCTTAAGCACTTAGGAATACTCTTAGTAGTTTCAAAAACTTCATCTACGAGCTCTTTGGTAGCTGTTTGAGGATCATAAAAAGTATAAGCTACTCTTTCTTGAATGTACTCATAACTTCCTCTTTTAGGGAAAGAGCCTCCCATTGAATTCTCAAATAACCCAGAGCTACCTGTAAGCACTAAATTAGTTACTTTATCACTATTTTTGAGAGTATAAATTAACCCTACATGGCCACCTAATGAGTTACCAATAAGAGTCATTTTATCTAACCCTTTAAAAGCTACGAATTTTTCTAAAAACGAGTTTAAACCATCTAAGCCAGCCTGCTTTAAGGGCATATCATAAATGGGTAACAAAGGAATTACAACTCTGTAATTATCTTTAAAGTAATTTACCACACCTTCCCAATTACTTAATGCTCCAAAAAGTCCATGTAATAAAACTAACACCTCGCCTGACCCTTCGTCTATATATCTAAATTTATCTTCTTCTTTTATAGTTAATGCCATAATTCTTTATGTGACTGATACTAAAGTAAACAAAAATGAGCAATTAAACTGCTTTCTTATTATAACTTGCCCAATTTTTCAACATCTCTAAACCGTATTCGGTAAGAGCAGCTTCCGGATGAAACTGCACCCCCCAAAGTGGCAAATTACGATGTTTTAAAGCCATATTTTCTCCTGTTTTAGTAGTGGCAATCACCTCAACATCTGGGCAAGGCTCTACTAAAAGTGAGTTATAGCGTACAACGTTAATCTTTTTAGGTAAATTCTTAAAGAGAATATCACCTGAATGAGATATTTCACTAATTTTTCCGTGCATAGGCACCTGTGCTTTAATTAGTTTGCCTCCAAAAAATTCCCCAATTGCCTGATGCCCTAGGCATATCCCGAGCATAGGCAGCTTTTTATGGTAACACTCCACTACTTTCATAAGATTTCCCGCCTTTCCCGGTGTTTCCGGACCGGGAGATAGCACTACACCATCATAGTTCGTAGTGGTGATCTTTTCCAATGGAACATCATTGCGAAAGACTATACTCTTAATCCCTAATTGGCTAAAATAGTCAACCAGGTTATAGGTAAAAGAGTCAAAATTATCAAGTAACAGGATCTCCTTCAAGCATTTCCTTTATGGTGTCAAACAAATCATGGGCAAAAGGCACTATAACAGAGCAATATTCTACCATGGAAGGAGCAAAGGTGAGCACATGAGGATAAATTATAGAATTCACCCTCCATTTATCTGGCACTTCCAATCCAAAAGAAGCACTAAGCCATAAAATTACACTTAATCCAAACGTCCATTTTAGTATTCCTAAAACTGCACCTGCCAGGTTATCTAGAGAACCTAGCAAGGTGAGATCTAATATTTTCTTTAGTCCTTTGCCTAGCATGTGAACCAGAAAAATGATAAGAATAAAAATAAGAACAAATGATATATATGGCAGCAGCTCTCCGCTAAGGTTGAAATTACTCTCCAGAAAACTCATGCCTGCATGCAGCAACTTGAGTCCTCCAATTACGGCCAAAATAAATGCCAGTACGGTAATAATCTCTAGCAAAAAACCTTTGCTATACCCTTTGTAAGCCCCAAATAAAATGAAGCCTAGTAGAACTATATCTATTATACTCAATTATTTACTCAATGATTCTTTAACAATATTAGCAATCATTTTCCCGTCTGCCTTTCCTGCCAGCTGCTTAGTAGCCGCTCCCATTACTTTACCCATATCTTGAGGCCCGGAAGCACCTACCTGTTCTATGATAGCTGAAATTTCGGTTTTCAATTCATCCTCTGAAAGCTGCTTTGGTAAATACCTGTTAATCACTTCCAGCTCTAATTTTTCTTTATCGGCTAAGTCTGCACGTCCTTCTTTTTCGTATAGCTCCATGCTATCTTTTCTTTGCTTGGCAGCCTTAGTCAATAGTTTCAACTCTGTATCTTCACTAAGTTCATCAGCTCCACCTTTTTCTGTCTCTGTCAATAAAATAGAAGATTTTATAGACCTTAATGCTGTAAGTTCATCCTTCCTCTTTTCCAGCATGGCCTTTTTTATATCTTGATCGATCTGTTGTTTCAAGCTCATATGTGTGTTATTTTCTTTTTCTAGTTATTACTTTTGCATGTACATTCAATACAAAGTTATAAATATTCAAAAAACGAATGACTCGGTTAAGTGTAAATATCAATAAGATCGCTACTTTAAGAAATGCCAGGGGAGGTAATAATCCTGATGTAATCAAATCAGCTTTAGACTGCGAACGCTTTGGAGCTCAAGGAATAACAGTACACCCAAGGCCCGATGAAAGGCACATCAGATATGATGATGTAATAGAGCTTAAAAAAGTCATTACTACAGAATTTAATATAGAGGGCTACCCTGACGATAGGTATATGGAGTTAGTAAAAAGGGTAAAACCAGCACAAGCCACCCTAGTGCCAGATGGACCGCACGTGCTTACTTCTAATGCAGGATGGGATACACTGGCGCACGAAGCATTCCTAAAAGAGATCACTAAGGAACTTCATGAGGCTGGTGTTCGAGTATCTATATTTGTAGACCCCGATAGTAAAATGGTTGAAAATGCAGCTAAAATTGGTGCTGACAGGGTGGAGTTATACACTGAAAGCTATGCCACTAAATATGTTGAAAACAAAGAAAATGCCATCCTCCCCTTTAAAAAAGCTGCCGAAGCAGCCTCAAAAAGCGGGTTAGGGCTTAACGCAGGGCATGACCTTGACCTAGATAACCTAGCGTATTTAGCGAAAGAAATTCCAGAACTTGATGAAGTATCTATAGGACATGCGTTAATCTGCGATGCTCTTTATTTAGGCCTTGAAAACACTATTCAAATGTATCTTAAGCAATTAAAGATTTAGCAAGAGAGGAGTTTAATCTTCCTCTCCATCTTTACTTATAGAACCAAGCCCTGAAACATTAGATACTACACTTTCAGGGTTGCCTTTATATGAAACTCCTCCTACACCGCTTACGGAGGCATTCAATGTTTCTTCGACATAAACCGAAGCTCCACCTACTCCACTGATTTCAATCTTACAATTTACACTTTTCAGCTCATCGGCTTCATAACCACCTGCTCCACTAAGCTGCACGTTTTGCTGCTCGGCATGTCCGCTTAACTGAACAGCTCCCGCTCCTGATACATTCACTTTTAGGTCTTTTACATTTACTTCCAAATTTATGGCTCCTGCTCCAGACATACTTATCCATAAATGATCTCCCTTTACAGGTTCCAGACTTTCTATAGACACTGCTCCTCCAATTCTGATGGTCTGTATATCGGTATAGTACACATCCAAACGTATAGGTTCTTCACTAGCCATGCTTACTTCAGAATCTACATGCAAAACACCTTCTTTAACATTAAATGTAATAAACTCGTGCAAATTCTCATCAGTAGTGAGAGTAATCTTAGGACTATCTGACTTGCGCAGAAACACTTCATAATTGCCCCCTAGATCCAATTCTTTAAAAGTCTCCAGAACCGTTTCTTTTGTGATAATTTTTCCGTTCCCTTTTTCCTCAACGTATGACCCACAGGCTACTATATTTAATAGTACATACAGTAAAATAAATGGTGATAATTTGAACTTCATGATTTTATTGATTAGTGTAGGCAATATAAAAAAATTATAAGACTGACAGAATCGCACACCTACAATATTGTTAATATGTTGTGGTTACGCTATTTTTGGACTTCCAATTTTTCACCTCGTAGAAATTATGCAAAAAGATAAAGTAATTTTCGATCTTATAGACAAGGAAAAAGAAAGACAAGAGTCTGGTATAGAGCTTATTGCTTCAGAAAACTTCACTTCACCTCAGGTAATGGAAGCCATGGGCACTGTACTTACCAACAAATACGCAGAAGGCCTACCCGGCAAAAGGTATTATGGTGGCTGCGAGGTTGTAGATGAAATTGAACAATTAGCCATAGATAGAGCTAAAGAATTATTTGGTGCCAGCTGGGTAAACGTTCAGCCTCACTCAGGTGCACAGGCCAACGCAGCAGTAATGCTGGCAGTATTAGAAGCTGGTGATAAAATATTAGGGTTTGATCTATCTCATGGAGGTCACCTTACCCATGGTTCTCCTGTTAATTTTTCAGGTAAATTATATAACCCCACTTCATATGGTGTAGAAAAAGAAACTGGCCTTATTGATTGGGATAAAGTAGTAGAAACAGCCAAGAAAGAAAAACCAAAGCTTATAATTTGTGGGGCTTCTGCATATAGCAGAGACTGGGACTACGCTACCCTAAGAAAGGCAGCTGATGAAGTAGGTGCTTTATTATTAGCGGACATTTCACATCCATCAGGCCTCATAGCTAGAGGATTATTGAATGATCCTTTAGAGCATTGTCACATAGTAACTACCACTACCCATAAAACCCTTAGAGGCCCTAGAGGTGGTATGATCATGGTTGGAGAAAACTTTGAAAACCCTTGGGGACTTAAAACTCCTAAAGGACAAATTAAAAACATATCAGCTATACTTGATTCAGGTGTTTTCCCTGGTACTCAAGGCGGACCATTAGAACATGTTATAGCAGCTAAAGCCATAGCTTTCCAAGAAGCTCTATCAGATGAGTATCTTGATTATGTGGTACAAGTAGCTAAAAATGCTAAGGCTATGGCTAAGGCCTTCTTAGATAAAGGGTACAAAATCATTTCAGATGGTACTGATAACCATATGATGCTTATTGACCTTAGATCTAAAGATCTTACTGGTAAGATTGCTGAAAATACTTTGATCAAAGCTGACATCACCATCAATAAAAATATGGTTCCCTTTGATGATCAATCTCCTTTTGTTACCTCAGGTATGAGAATAGGAACAGCAGCTATTACCACCAGAGGCATGAAAGAAGAAGATATGAACAAAGTAGTAGAGCTTATAGATAAGAGCCTTATCAATCATGAAAATGAGGATGAGCTAAGCCAAATAAAATCAGAAGTAAATCAATGGATGAAACAATTTCCATTATATAAATAATACGTGATACCTAAGTTAGATCAGTTTGATGATGAGCAGGAGATGTCCTTTTTGGACCATCTCGAGGAGTTAAGGTGGCACCTAGTTAGATCAATGGCAGCTATATTACTATTTTCTATAGCGGCCTTTGTTATGAAAGACTTCGTATTTGGCACGGTCATTTTTGGCCCTGCCAAGCCAGATTTCTGGACATTCCGCATGCTCTGTAAGCTTGGTGATTGGCTTCATACACCTGCTATTTGTATTGACAGTGTTCCTTTCAAAATACAAAGTAGGCAAATGACGGGGCAGTTCACCATGCATATTACAACTTCAGTAATAACTGGTCTAATTATTACCTTTCCTTATGTATTTTGGGAAATTTGGAGATTTATAAAGCCAGGATTATACAGCACTGAAAGGCAAAGTACCCGAGGAGCTGTTTTCTTCGTTACTTTATTGTTTTTATTGGGAGTCCTCTTTGGATATTATATACTATCACCTCTGTCAGTAAATTTTCTAGCTAATTATACAGTGAGTGATATCGTATATAATGAGTTTGATATTACTTCATATGTAGGTACATTAACTACACTAGTATTAGGCAGTGGTATATTATTTCAGCTACCAATAGTAGTTTATGTACTTTCAAGAATAGGCATTATTACACCCGAGATTATGCGTACTTACCGCAAGCATGCTATAGTAGTAATATTAATCATGGGAGCCATTCTTACGCCGCCTGACCCGTTGAGCCAAATACTTATTTCTGTTCCATTATTCGGATTATATGAGATCAGTATTATGATATCCAGACAGGTAACGAGAAAACAGCGTAAAGAAGAATTAATGAGACAACGAGACAACGAATATTAAAATGGAAAAATCAATAGCTATAGGAGGAGATCATGCAGGTTTTAAATACAAGGGTATGATCTCAGAATATTTAAAATCTTTAGGGTATACTGTTAAAGATTTTGGCACCTATACTGATGAATCCGTTGACTACCCGGACTTTGCTCACCCCTTATCAGAAGCTGTAGAAAAAGGAGAATTCCCATTCGGAATATTGGTTTGCGGTAGCGCTAATGGAGTAGCCATTACCGCCAATAAGCATCAAGGCATTAGGGCTGCTATTTGTTGGAATGAAGAGTTAGCCTCGTTAGCCAGAGAACATAATAATGCCAATATATTATGTATTCCTGAAAGGTTCATATCGGAAGAAACAGCTAAAGACATAGTAAAAACTTTCTTATCTCACGATTTTGAAGGAGGAAGGCATGAGCGAAGAGTTAATAAAATAAGCTGTTAGCTTTTAAGGTAGTATACTTCACCTTCTTTTCTATATCTCATTTTCATTTCAGGGAGCTTATCAAATACGGCAGGCATCACTGCGTGCTTATCTATGATAACCTCAGGTATATCTTCACTAAACCCTTGCTGAATAATTGTAAGGTTATCATAGTATTCAGGGTTACGGAATAGACCTTCGACTAGCTCCCAGTTAAGAAAAGGAGTAGCTGGAATAGCGTTTCGATAAGAGGCGATATTCTTATCTAACACTAAGATTCGTTTTCCCTCCCATTTCTTTCCAGCGGTATAGTCCACCATATATTTGTCATTCAACATATACTTAGAGGTGAAAAAGAAATCAAAGTAAGCCCCTAAACTGAAAAATACCGTAGCTACCACAAAAAGTGTAAATACTATTTCAGCAACCCATCTACGGTAAAAAAGCAAGAATGCATGTACAATAAAAAAGGAAAGGAAAGGCACAAATATCATCATAATATTAGGTGCAAGCTCTCCACTAATAAGTGTAAATAAAACAGAAAAAATAAGCCACAAAAACATGACCTGAGCTAGCCTGCCCTGATAATTATTAAACCTTGCTCTTTGGCTGATTCTAAATAAAGAAAAAAGAAAAAAGGCCAACGGCACCGAGAAAATGATCAGAATCTCTAATAAAGAAACATAATTATCGGTCTGAAACTGCCAAATAGGATTTAAATAATTATATATAAAAACGGTGAGCCTATGCTGTAAAAGAAAATAGCCTGAGGTAAGCAATAGAGGTAACATCAATCCGAAAATCATGAGCAAATACCTACGGGCAACCGTTCCTGTAAAAAGCATAAAGCAGAGTATTACTGCTATCCCAAATATAATATAGGGCAGGTAAAATAGGCTGGCGAGCCCCAGATAGATACCTATGTTCAATATTTTTTCATCTTCTTTAGCCCTGTACTCTATATGATCAAAAAGATTATCAAGGGCTAGTAGAAGAAAGGTGAGCCCCATCAGTACTGGTGTAAGAGTAAAAAAGTCAAAAAAGAATGACATGAGCAGACCATACACTAATCCAGGAACATAATTATTCTCGTTATATGCCTTACTATCTAAAAGCATTTTATTAAAAATCAGGCATTGAAAGGCCACAAGAAATAAAGATATATATTGATAAGCCTGCTGCGATCTGCCAAAAAGAAAATCAATTATAGCATATACCAGTGCAGACAATGGAGCAATATTATCCCATAACCCCTCATATAAAGAAGCGCCATTATTGAGTTTTTCTCCTACCAGCATATGACTGAGCTCTGGAGCGGTAAGACCACTATCACTCAAAATTACAGGTAGTCTAAGGGCTAGTAGTAAAAAAAATATGATTACCAGCCTGTATGGATCGTTTATTCTAAAGTAACTAAGCAAAAAAATTCAATTTTGTGAGCCTATCTTCAAAAGTAAATGAATATTTTAAAAGCTCTGAAACATATAACCATTAAAATTTTGCTCAAGGTATACATAGGTTATGTTGTAACCTAATTTCACACATATGCTTTACACTAAATAAAGCGACGTATCCGCAGCATTTAGCGTGTGTTTACAATTAAAAATATGATATTTGCAAGTATGAATGAAAGCAAAAGACAACAGAAGTTTTCCAAGTTAATTCAGAAAGATTTTAGTGACATCATTCAAAAAGACAAACAAGGTATATTCACTAACAACTTTGTTACTGTGGCTGATGTTAGAATGAGTCCTGATCTCAGCGTAGCAAAAATCTATTTATCTATGATGCTGGTAAAAGACAAACAAGGCCTCTTAGATAAGATAGATATGCACAAGAGCGAATTGCGTAGAGATTTGGGCAATAAAATAGGAAAACAAGTAAGGATAGTACCCGAGCTTATATTTTATGTGGATGAAGTGGAAGAAAGGGCCTCAAGAATTGATAAATTAATAGATGATTTAGATATCCCGTCGGAAGATGAGGAAGACAAAAAAAACGATTGATACTTGAACCTTTCATTTTTCATAGCCCGTAAATACTTCTTTTCTAAGAGAAAAAGAAATTTCATCAATATCATTTCTCTTATTTCAATGGCCATGGTAGCCATTTGTACTGCAGCACTGATTATAGTGCTGTCAGTATTTAACGGTTTGGAAGATTTACTCCGCTCCCTTTACACTGCCTTCGACCCTCAAATTAAAATAGAAGCAGTGCAAGGTAAATCGTTTCATTATACTGATGAAATGAAAAATAAAATTCAGGCTACTGAAGGTATAGGTATAATCACCGAAGTAATTGAAGACTACGCCTATGTCAGATATAGAGATGCTGATATGGTTGTGATTATAAAAGGGGTTAGTGACAATTTCCTTGACCAAAAAAGAATTGATTCAGCCATAGTTAGCGGTGATTTAAAACTTCATGAAAACGGGCTCAACTATGCTATTATTGGCAGAGGAGTACAATATACTCTTTCCATTATGCCCGGAGCTGACGTATACCCTCTACAGGTGCATTATATTAAAGATATTAAAGCAGGCTCATTAGATCCCAGTAAGCTGTATAGCCGTAAGAATATCTTACCTGGAAGCGTGTTCGCCATAGAAAAAAACTATGATGAAAATTACATTTTTGTACCACTAGACTTTGCTCAGGAGCTACTCGACTATGAAGATAAAAGGACATCTCTTGAAATTAAGGCAAAAGAAGGTGTAAATATTAACAGTGTGAAAAAATCACTCCAGAAAAGCTTAGGCAAAGGCTTCAAAGTTCAAAATAATGAAGAGCAACATGCCGACCTATACAAACTGCTTAATTTGGAAAAACTTTTTGTATTCATAGCCTTTTCATTTATTCTGGCCATTGGCTCTATTAATATTTTCTTCGCTCTTACCATGCTAGCATTAGATAAGAAAAAAGATATCTCAATACTTTATGCCATGGGAGCCAGTAATAGACTAATCAAAAAAATATTCATTGCTGAAGGCGCCATAATATCACTTGGTGGAGCTTTAATTGGACTGGTATTGGGAGGATCTATATGCTGGCTTCAACAAAATTATGGCCTCATCTCTATGGGGATGGAAACGTCTGTATTAGAAAATTACCCCGTTAAAATGAAGTTTTCCGACTTTCTATATACCTCTTGCAGCCTTGTTTTTATAACTTTGCTTATTTCATATCGACCTGCAATCATCGCTACAAGACATAACACAGCCACTAATTTATAGAACTGGAATAAGAATAATTTGTAACAAAATATTCATGTTGCAACACTGAAAAAATATTCAAACAAAACTTTGAATAAAAATAACACAAGCTTATTTTAGGTTTTTTAACTCTTTTTAAAAGCAATTATGAGGGCAGAGTTGCATATTTTCCCGTAATTTGCGAGTTCGGTTTGTATAGTATTTTATGAAAGTATCAGCAGCGCAACCTTTTCAGATTATATATTCACTCTACCAGCACGAATATCTAGGCTATTTGTTCGAATCTTTTGTTATTCACTTAGACGACAAAGGCAAACTAACACTTCAACATCAAAATATCTCGGCTAAAAATGCACCCGAGTTTAAAGAAGGGTTAGACACCACCGATTATGAACTTATAGAGCTTATGGACTCTATGCAGCAGGTATCTGTGATCAAGCACTTCAATAAAAAAAATGTAAAGCCTGAAGAATTCTTTCCCAAGGTTTATGATGACTCCAAAGGCAATGAGCTCCTCCAGAATGAAATAAATGGATATATGGAGAGAAGAAGAGCCAAAGTTCTGGAAAGACTCAAGGGAAAAAGGGTTTTTGAAATGGGCAACGATGGTGAGCCGGCCTGGAAGGAGATTGAAGTATTAGAAAACAAAGCAACTGTACTCTTTCATTTTAGAAGAAATGAAGACAACACCCACTATTTCCCTACTATAAAATATAATGGAGAAAAAGTGGATTTTCAATATCAAGGCGCTTATATCATCTGTAAAAACCCGGCATGGATGGTACTCGATGGAAAACTTTATTCCTTTGAAAAAAATGTTGATGGGAAAAAATTAGCTCCTTTTTTAAACAAAAAGTTTATTGTAATACCTAAAAATGTAGAAGAGACGTATTACAATAAATTTGTAGCTCCGCTAATTGCCTCTTTTGATGTTTATGCTAAAGGATTTGACATCAATACCGAAAATTATGATCCTATACCTATTCTAACCATTTCTGAGCTAGCGGGTAATAGCTCTAACCTCTCTCTATTTGATAAAAATAAACCAGAGCAGGTGGACAGTGGTAAAATGATTTTTGATCTATCTTTCAAATATGGTCCTTTTACCTTCAAGGCTAATAACATAGGTCCTGTAAGTGTTACCGTAGAAAAGACCGGAGATAGCTACACCTTCCATAGGGTAAAAAGAAAGCTGGATGACGAGAAGGAAATTATCCAATTTCTACAAAGCTCAGGACTACAGATGCGTAATTATAAAATTACCATTAATAAAACTACCGCTTTTGCCTGGTTAGACACCAACCGTGAAGAACTAGAGAAACGCAACTTTAGGCTTAATCAAAAAGGTCAAAGTGAGAAAAAGTACTTCATCGGGGAATACCGCATTAAAGTAGAAGTAAAAGAAAACATTGACTGGTTCGATATTCATGCTGTAATTCAGTTTGGGGATTACGAAATCTCCTTTAAGGAATTACGAAAATTAATAGTGAAAAAGAAGATGGAAGTAACGCTGCCCAATGGAGAAATAGCGGTAATTCCTGAATCATGGCTCACAGAATATTCGGAACTATTTGCCTTTGCAGAAGAAGATGAAGATGGTGTTACTAAGCTAAAGAAACACCACCTTGCACTGGTACAAGATCTTGAAAATGGAAACCTGGCCAAGGTAACTATGAGCAGAAAGCTTGAGTCTCTGAAAGGCTTCGAAGAAATTGAAGATGCCGCATCTCCTAAAAGCTTTAAAGGAGAACTCAGACCTTATCAGAAAGCGGGGTACAATTGGCTCATGTTCCTCAATCAATACAAATTTGGAGGCTGTTTGGCCGATGACATGGGTCTTGGAAAGACGGTGCAAACCCTCACTATGCTATTAGCACAGAAAGAGGCTGGTGCGGAAGGAGCTTCACTGCTCATTATGCCTACCTCCCTTATTTATAACTGGGAGATGGAAGCTAAGAAGTTTACGCCCAAACTTAAAGTTTTCACCTACACTGGCACTAACAGAGATAAAGATCCTAGTAAATTTGCTAATTATGACATCATTGTCACCTCTTATGGTATTGTAAGGTTAGATATTGATATTCTTACTGAGTATTATTTTAACTATGTAATTCTTGATGAATCACAAGCCATTAAAAACCCGGCTTCTAACATAGCCAAGGCCGTGAGGGATTTAAATGCACGCAATAGGCTCATTCTCACAGGTACGCCTCTTGAAAATAGCACAATGGACCTTTGGTCTCAAATGCACTTTATCAACCCGGGCTTGCTCGGCAGCCAGAGTTTTTTCAAAAACGAATTCCTAAATCCTATTGAAAAGAAGCAGGACGAGGATAAAATGAGAAAGCTAAATGCGATTATAAAACCTTTTATTCTTCGTAGACATAAATCTCAGGTAGCTACAGAACTCCCTGAAAAAGTAGAAAACATACAATACAGCTCACTTACACCTGATCAGGAAAAAGAATATGAAAAGGTGAAGTCTTTTTACAGAAACAAAATCCTTGAGAACATTGAAAATCAAGGCCTTAATAAGTCACAACTATTACTATTACAAGGCCTAACAAAACTGCGCCAAATAGCAAACCACCCTAAATTGGTAGACCAGGAATATGATGGAGACTCGGGTAAAATGGAAGATGTGATTCTCAAGTTAGATAATGCCATCAGAGATGATCATAAAATACTTATATTCAGTCAGTTTGTAAAGCACTTATCCATTTTAGCAGAGCATTTAAAAGAGAAAAAGATTGACTTTGCTTACCTGGATGGTTCTACTAAAGACAGACAAGGTCAGGTGGAGCGCTTCCAAAACACCCCTGAGTTAAAGGTATTCCTCATATCACTTAAAGCTGGAGGATTAGGACTCAACCTTACGAAAGCAGACTATGTATTTATACTTGACCCTTGGTGGAACCCAGCTATAGAAGCACAAGCAGTGGATAGAGCGCATAGAATAGGGCAGGAAAATAAAGTATTCACCTATAAGTTCATCACAAAAAATACGGTTGAAGAAAAAATCCTGGCCCTGCAGAAACATAAAAGGCGACTAGCCAGTGAGCTGATAACGACAGAAGAAAGTTTTGTAAAAAGTCTTTCCCAATCCGACATAGAATCACTATTATCATAACATGAAATAATGATAATAATTGATGAAATCGGGAGAAATCTATGAGCCAAAGGAAAAGGTAGGAAAAAACGCCTTACTTATGGCCGCTGTTTTAAGCATAACCATAGTACCTACGCTAGCCATTGCTTATGCTTTTGCCACCTGGTATACACCTTTTATCTACGCTAATCTGATCATCTGCGTAGGATTTGGTGCGGCTTTGGGTTATTTAATATTCCCAATAGTAAAATGGGGACATATAGTAGGCTATAAAAATGAGATAATATGCATGGCTTTTATTTGGCTATTAGCCATGTATCTCCAATGGGCTGCGCATGTTACTTTAGCAGCAAACTTAAACCCTGAAGGCAATTCAACCTCCTTTGTTTTAAACGATTTCCTTTATTTCGTATCACACCCTATAGACTTAGCCGCTGCTGTATCCGAAATCTCTCAATATGGACTATGGGGTATAGGATCTACTACATTTAAAGATTTTGGTTTATGGGCTGTCTGGACCACGGAAGCAGTGATATTATTCGTGACCATGATAGGGGTTAACCAAAAGTGGTCTACATTTCCTTACTCTCATGTAGAAGCGAACTGGTATCCTAAAATACTCCTTAAAAAGAAAATGCCTTTAAACAGAGGTTTTTCTAAATTTATAGACGGCTAAAAAAAGATACATTAGAGCCATTTACTCAATCACCCTATGCAGATCCTGACAGCAGGGTATATACAGAAATAGCCATTTTTAGCACTAAAAATGACACTGAATCATTCTTAGCCTTTTATAACAAACAACCCAAAACAGGTAAAGGCGGCAAAAAAGAAGAAGAATATAAAAGAGCAAGTGATTTCTATGCCCTTTCAGAAAAACAGAAAATGCTTCTGTTAGAGCATTACTCCTGATTCTCCTTTTTCAGCTTCCATCTTTTGTGAGTCCAGAGGTAGCCTTCAGGCTCATCTCTTATTACTCGTTCCGTTTCACGAACATAAGCTTCCACGATGTCATGATTTTTATTATCATAAGGTGGCTCTCCTAACTTTATAAACTCTACCTGATATTGCCCTCTTTTTGGCCTTGTAACTCGAAAAAACAAAACCGGGAAGTTGAGCGTTTGCGCTAGCTGCTCTGCACCAGTAAAAAAGGCGGTATCTTGATTAAGGAAGGTTGTCCAGTGCTTGGCAGACTTTCTTCTGGGAGACTGATCGGCCACCATGGCTATAACACGAACCCTTTCCTTAGTTTTGAGTATTGTTCGGAGTATTTTACTTTTATCAATAGGGTCTCCTCCAAATCGAGCCCGAGCATCGTACATCAACTTATTAAAGCCAGAATGAGACAAGGTCTGATACACGGCATCCACAGGGTATGAAAGATAAACACAGCTTGCCTGCAGTGCCAGCTCCCAGTTAAATTGATGCGTGGCCATTACCACGGCAGATCTACCTTTTGCAAGCTCATCGTTAAGCATTTCGAAGTTAACCATCTTCACATGCTTCATCAGCGTTTTCTCAGAAATAGTAAAAGCCTTGAGCGTCTCCACCGCAAAATCCATAAATCGACGATAGAACTTTTTGGCGATGAGCTTTCTTTCTTCCTCTGATTTCTCTGGAAAGGAATTTTTGAGATTTTGATATACCACTTTCTTCCTATAGCCTACCACATAGTAAACTATGAAAAACAGCACATCAGACACCCCATACAAAAACCATAATGGCAGCCTTGAAAGTAATTTTATAATAAACATACGAATGCCAAAATTACTCATTTATTTAAAAGAAGGGGTCAAAACTATTTCTAAACTGTTATTTTCGCGAAGTAAAAGCTAAACAATGAAAGATAAAGTAGTAATAATTACAGGAGGATCATCAGGCATAGGCTACGCTCTGGCTGAAGCATTTGGCGCAAATGGATCTAAAATTATGATCACCGGTCGTAAGCAAGAAGCCCTAGATGAAGCTACTAACAAGTTAGAGGCTAAAGGCATAGAAGTAATTTCCTTTCAATCAGACGTTAGCAAAGAAGAAGACAATCAAAAAATGGCTGAAGCGGCAGTCAAACATTTTGGCAGAATTGATATTCTAATCAATAATGCAGGAATATCTATGCGAGCATTATTTTCAGAGTTAGATCTTTCTGTAGTAAAAAGAGTGATGGATATCAATTTTTATGGTGCTCTTTACGCCACTAAGTACTGCTTATCCGAAATAGAAAAGAATCAGGGTTCTGTAGTGGGTATATCCTCCATTGCAGGTTATCGGGGTCTACCTGCTCGCACGGGTTATTCTGCCTCTAAATTTGCTTTACAGGGTTTCCTTGAAGTACTAAGAACAGAAATGCTCAAGAAAAACGTGCATGTTCTCACTGCCTGCCCAGGCTTCACTGCTTCCAATATTCGCAAAAGTTCACTTACTGCTGATGGTTCACATCAGGGAGATTCTCCTAGAAAAGAGGAGAAAATGATGACTGCAGAGGAATGTGCCAACCATATTTATAAGGCCACGAAAAAGAGAAAAAAGTTCCTTACTCTTACGACACAGGGCAAGCTTACCGTATTTCTAAACAAATGGATACCAGGTTTTATGGATAAGGTGGTGTATAATGTTATGGCCAAAGAGGAAAATTCTCCTTTTAAATAAGGATTTTACTGTGTTTATACAGATGAAAATTGTAGATTATGTTATATTTGCTCATTGGGTATATTAACTATGATTCACAAATATTTCAAACTTGATAAGAACTACATTCTGGAACAAGCCCAGATAGACAGTGAGCAAGAGCTCATTGTGTACCTTATTGATTTTGTGAAGAAATACTATCAGGATCAATTTAACCCGCTAGGGTTAGTAGATGAGCCTGTAAAAACCATTAAAGCACATAAAACAGAATATACTGACAGATTAATAGAGTTTTACCGAAATCTGGCAGGGGTTTATCGTTACAAAAACTCAGACAATCAGCTAGAATTACTCTTTGATGGTCAGGATCATTATGCAAAATATACGCGTGACTGGAAAGAGACCTATAAAAACTGGCTGGTAGAGTTCTGTGGCAAACCCAACTTCATAAAAGCCGTCTTAGAACTTACCGTGTTTTTCCCTGAAGGTAAAAGAGCAGAACTGGCAGAAAATAGAATGAAAAACTTCATTCATAACCAATTCGACTTAAAAATCTATAAGCACAAAGGCATTATAGAAATGAAAATTGCCTAATATAGCCTTATCTTAAGATCTCAAATCCTTTAAAATCTTCAAAGTCAGATTGCTCAATCACCACTTCCTCTACGTGAGATTGGTCTGATCCTTGGTGCAACCAATCCACAAAGCGCTCCATCTGCTCTTCAGCACCTTCAGCCTCCACGTAAACACTACCATCAGACTCATTTCTCACCCACCCTTGTATACCATACTCTAAAGCCCTTTTCTGTGTATTAGCTCTAAAAAAAACACCTTGTACTTTACCTATTACTCTAATATTCAAATGTTTCATCATTAATCCTCTTTAACTATTTCCTTTCCGGAAGAAGTTCCTATTCTATCAGCTCCTGCTTGTATCAACTCTATAGCTTGAGCTTTAGTTTTAACACCCCCGGAAGCCTTTATCCTCACTTGAGAAGGCAATACCGAACGCATAAGCCTTATATGCTCTACTTGAGCACCTGAAGGGGCAAAGCCAGTAGAAGTTTTCACAAAATCAACCCCGGCATCAGCACAGAGCTTACTGGCTACTTCTATTTCCTCATTATTTAAATAGGCCGTTTCGATAATCACTTTCATTATACAAGAATGCTCGTGAATAAGCTTACTACATTTAGCCAATTCTATTTTAGTCCATGGCATACCCGTTTTAAAAGCGGACATATTCATCACTATATCTAACTCATCAGCACCATTATCTATAGCTACTTCTATCTCTCTAATTTTAGCTTCTGTCATCTGATAGCCCAGCGGAAACCCGACTACCGTTACCATCTGAATGTCTCTATTCTCTATTTCTCTAGCAGCTTTTTTTACCCAAAAAGGAGGCACACATATGCCCCTGAAATTATAATCTATTGCCTCCTGCACCAGTATATCAACATCTTCCGCCGTCATGGTAGGTTTTAAATTAGTCTGCTCTATGTACTTATGCAAATCTTTCATAATGCTTTAAAAGTAAAAAAGCTGCCTTTAAAGACAGCTATATTTAATGAACAATTCCACATTCTTTACAAAGTTTTCGTTTTCCTGGCTTCCTCTTTTTTGGCTTTTTCTTATGTCCAAAATAAGATGGGTCTGAGTATTGAGGTTTCTTCATTTCCTTAGCCATCTTCTTATTCCTTTTGGCATTAGCCTCCATCAGCTCATAAAACTCTTCCTTCTTAGTCTCTAAATCTTTTCTAAACCGAGAGCGAAATGACTGTTTACTCTTTTTACTATGTCTTTTCTGCTTAACAGAACTCGTCCCGGCTTTGGCATTTTCAGCATAAGGTTCAAAAGAATTACCTCGAGAACTTTTCTTATCCGTCTGCGCCTGGCTAGTAAATATTATCCCAATAGTAAAAAAAGAAAACAACAATAAAATCCGACTCATATTCACGAAATTAAACATTCTTAATTAATAACAAGAATGCATATGTTTTATTGTGTTTAGCGCCCCTTAGGAGCTAGCATGGTCTGTTTACGTCTATATATCCAGGGAGCTTCCACTTCCGACTCACTCCACAGTCCTACCTTCTGATCTCTCGCATTTTGCTCTAAAGCCACAAGCCTTTCTTCCGCCTTGTACGCCCAGGCTAACCCCTTGCTCACCAGTTCATTATTAAGATTCACACCATTTTTTAGCACTACTACTGCAAGCTTATTTCCCCATCTATCTTTACCTTTCAACTCTACAGTTACTTTTTTCTTTAAAGCCAACTTCATTGTAAATCGCCTAGCCTCTTCAGAAAAGCGCTGCCCTTCTTCAGGACAATCCACCTCACTCAGCAACACCTTTATCGTTTCATTATCTTCTGAAAGCACTTCTAAAGTGTTTCCGTCGATCACATTAATCACCTTGCCAGAGAACTCTTCTGCAAAAAGATTTGGCACATTAACGAGCAAAAAAAATAATAACAATGGTCTCATAATAAAGCCTCCTATGTTCTAGTAATTAATACTTTTAGGAGGCTTCAGGTAAGTTTAAAAAAGGCTTTTAATCGCAGTATTGCTTAAGAAAATAAGAGGCTTTGCTATCTCCAAGATCCTTGGCTTTTCTCCAACTTTCACAGGCCTTATCCGCCTCTTCTAACTGGTAATAAATATTGCCCTGCACCTTGTAATAAGAGGCATTAGAATCATCTAACTTAATGGCTGTTTGAATAGCCTCCAACGCAGCTCCAACCTTGTCGGCAGACACTTTTGCATTAGCCAGATTGTAATGTGCAGCGGCATCATCAGGTGTAAGTTGAATCACTTTATTATAATCTATTATTGCCCCTTCATAATCTTCATTCTCTTCCTTCAAATACGCGCGGTTATAATAAGCATCTGCTAATTCTGGATCTTTAGCTATTACATCATTCAGATCAGCCATTGCAGCTCTCATGTTACCCAAGAAAAGATTTGCACGGGCTCGGCTCATATAAACATCCGCTCCTTTTTCACCACCATTAATGGCAGCCTGCAAATCAGATAATGCATCTTCATAGTTTTCAGTTTCTATAAGAGCTTTTCCTCTATGATAATAAGTCTCTGCCGAGGTATTGCCAGCCTCTATGGCATCATCAAAGTAGGATACTGCTTTACGGTAATCCTTTTGCTGATAGTATGACTCCGCCATGTAAAATACCAACTGGCCGTCTGGCTCACCAGTGATCTCCATAACAGTTCCTATATCATTGAGCGCCAAATCATATTGACCAGACTGAAAATATAACTTACCTCTATTTTCTATTGCCTTGATATACTGCCCATCTTCCTCAATCGCTTCTGAATAACTAGCTATTGCTTTCTCTACATTCTCAGTAAGCTCATAAGCTTTTCCTTTGTTGTTACTCAAAATAGGATCATCATATCCCTTCTGAGATGCTAGGTCGTAATCTTTAATAGCACTTTCATAATTCTTTAGACGAAAGCGTGTATTACCCCTATTGTAATAAACCTTACCATTAGATGGATCTTTTTCAATAGCCTTATTCAATGCCGACAGTGCCTCCTCAAACTTCCCCTCCTCATATAATGATTCTCCTAGCTGGCGATAGACTTCTGCGCTTCCAAGTCCTTTATCTATGGCCATTTGCAAATCGGGAATTGCCTTGGTGAAATAATCGGTATAGTAGTATGCTGCACCTCTCGTAACATACACATCTGGCTTTTCAATTCCTTTATTTAAAGCGCTATTTAGGCTCTCTATGGCCGATTCATATTGTTGCTGCGAAAAATAAATATTACCCAAGCCATAGTATAATAGTTTATCATCAGCCCCCATTGATTGAGCCTTTTCCAAATAACTTAAAGCATCAGCTGTTTTTCCAGTTTCAAATTTAGATACTCCCAAATACAGGTACTCTTCTTTTCCTGCATTACCATCAGAAATCACTTTACTCAAATCGGCTTCTGCCCCTGCATAATCTTTCAATTCATATTTCGCGGCCCCTCTGTTCCTTAGTGCTACAGCATAATCAGTCTTTATAGAAATGGCCTTATCAAAATCAGCCACGGCCATTTTAGCCTGTCCTGTTAGTAATTTGGCCTTTCCTCTATTATTGTAAATTACCTCATCAGTCATCCCAGCTGCTATCGCTTTATCATAACTTTTTATGGCGTCGGAGAGTGATCCTTTCCTAAACTGCGCATTCCCCAGATTATAAGCCACTTGCGGATCTGTAGCACCCAACGATACTGCTTTTTGAAGTGCCACTATGGCATCGTCATATTTCTTCAGTTCATTATAAGATAAACCCAGTTGTGATGCCACCTCTACACTGTTAGGGTTGGCTTGCATGGCCTTTTCTAAATCTGAAGCTGCACCTGAATAATCATTAAGATAATACTTGGCACTACCTCGTTTTTGGTAAATATCTGCTGACTTTTCTCCTAGCTTCTCCGCTTCGTCGAGATAGCCAGCTGCCTTTTTATATTCTTTAGCATCATAATTAATGAGTCCGGCATATAGATATAATTCTCCACTTTTGGCTCCTTCCTTTATAGCTAGCTCCAGATATTTCTTCGCAGATTCAATATCAGCGGTTTTATAATAAGCTAAAGCTAACATCTGATTAACCTCCTTATTAGAGCCACTGGCTTCTTTGGCTTTAACCAAATCAGCTATAGCCTTCTGATAATTTTTCTGTTCAAAGTGAGCCTTTCCTCTGCTTAACAAAGCCTTACCATCATCTGGCTTTATTTTTAAGACCTTATCAAATTCGGCAATAGCACCTGCATAATCTTTCAGGTTCATCTTAGCTCTACCCAAATTATTAATTACCGTTAAGTCATCCGCCTTTAAACTCACTGCTTTAACGTAATAGGTAATCGCGTTTTTATCATCGTTTTTAGAGAAATAGATATCGCCTAATATTTTATATATATCAAAATCAGCGGTTCCCTGAGCTTCTACCTTTTTCAAGTCCTCCAGCGCTCCGTCCATATTGCCAGCAGAGTAGCGAGTAAGGCCTCTATATTGATATACTTTAATATTTTTAGAGCCTGCAGTAATAGCTTTAGAGAGGTTTTCTTCCGCTCCTCCGCTCTTCGCTTCATAAGCCGAAATACCAAGCATCTCATAAATTTCAACTCCACTTTTACCCGCTTTTTCCGCTGCAGTAAGATAGTTAAGTGCCTCTCGATAGTTGGCTGTTTCATAAAGAGCCACACCATATGGATAATTAATATCTTCAACTTTAGCTCCTCTTTGAATAGCACTTTTTAGGTTCGCAGCGGCAGCTTCATACTGTTTAAGATGAAACTCAGCAATACCAAGGTTTTTGTATAATTCGGCATCAGAACTTCCTGCCTTTTTCAAAGCCTCATAATCCTCCTTTGCCCCAGCCCAGTCATTTAATTTAAACTTAACAGCTGCTCTGTTTTCTAAGGCTTTGGTATAATCAGATTTTAGTTTAAGCGCCTGATCATAATCAGATAAGGCTTCTTTATCCTTGTTTTGCAAAAATTTGGCTTTTCCCCTATTATTAAAAACTACAGGGTCAGAGGCGTCAAGCGCAATAGCTTTACCGTAATTAGTTTCAGCCTTATAATAATCCTCTTTCTTAAACTGTAGATCTCCTAATATTTTAAAAGCATCATAATTTTTAGCTCCTTTATCCACTGCCTGCTGCAGATCTAAGGCGGCCTCCTCCTTCTTTAATTCATGTCTAGACAAGCCCCTGTATAAGTACAGATTGGTTTCATTACCACCTTTATTAATCGCTTGAGACAAGGCGTTATCAGCCGCAGAATAATTCTTACTATAATAGTAGGCCTCTCCCAACTTAGAATAAACCTCTTTAGTGCTCTCTTGCTCCGCTGCCTGCTCTAGGTATAGAGCAGCCTTTTTATATTCCTTTTGATCGAAGTATATATTTCCCAAATAAGTTTTTAGCTCAGGGCGTTTGTTGCCTCTTTGCACAGCACTTTCAAGTGCCTTCTCGGCTTGTTCATATTGAGATGACTGGTAAAATGCTATCCCTTTTCTTGCGAAATTTTCATCTGTAACGGCCCCTTGCTGTATCAATTGATCATAATCTTCAGCAGCGGCCTTCCAGTTTTTTAGCTCAAAATTAGTCTCTGCCTTATTCTCTAATGCTTTTTGATAACCAGACTCTATGCTTAAAGATTTCTCGAAGTCCTTTAGAGCCTCTTGATAGTTTTTAAGGTTATATTTTGCTTTACCCCTATTATTATAAATAGTGGCATCTGATATGCCTTTGCTGATAGCCATATCATAATACTTCACCGCATCCTGATAACTATCCATTCTAAATTTAGCATTGCCCAGATTATAAGCAGCTTCAGGAGAAGCAAAGCCCATACTTATGCCCTTCTCCAGGTCTCCGGCAGCGCTTTGGTAATCTTTAAGTTCATATTTAGTGAGACCTCTGTAACCAAAAAGCTCAGCGGTATTTATCCTGGCCTTTACGGCATTATCAAAATCTTCACGAGCCTTTTCATATTCTTTCAGATGAAAATAAGCTATACCGCGTTTTACCAGTACTTCTTCATTATTAAATTTAGAGTTGATCAGCTGAGAGTAATCCAGCGATGCGCCTCTATAATCTTTTAATTCTAACTTTCCGTTAGCTTTTTCGTATGCACTTTGAAGGGGGTCTTGGTCTTGAGCCCTGAGGGTGCTACCTGTAATTAAAACTAATAAGGATAAAAATAATGCTCGTATCATCACCTAAAAAATTGGCTTTAGTAAATATAAAAAATTGTTTGGTGGTAATGAATAGATGTAGGTAATCTAAAATATGTAACAACCCCAACGTTTAAAATAAGTAGGATTCACTGCCTTTCCAGATTAGTTCTTATTAATTACTTTTATTTTTTAAGTTTATCGAGGAAGTTTGTAGTAATTTCTTGTTAGAATGTTTTTTCAGCAATTCCATTAAATCATAATGACCGGAATATTAATTGTAGAAGATGATGCCTCTTTTGCCACTATGCTAAAGGGCTTCCTGGAGAAGAATGGTTTTAAGTGCGATCATGCCCCCAGTGCACTCGCCGCACTTAAGTGTCTAAATAAAAATAAATATGAGATAGTAATCTCTGATTTAAAAATGCCGGATTATGATGGTTTGGATCTACTGCGTGATATAAAAAAGAATGCTTACGACTGCCCTGTGATAATTATGACCAGCTATGCCCATATTAAAAGTGCAGTAAAAGCCATGAAAATGGGAGCATTTGAATATATAGCTAAGCCGATTAACCCTGACGAGCTGCTTTCTATAATAAAAAAAGCTCTGGACAGAAGTAAAGAAAAGCCTAACACCAACACCACTGCTCCTGCAAAAAAGGTGAAAACTGGGTTTGAATTCGTACCAGGAAAAAGTGAAGAGTTTCAAAAGGTGATGAAGCACGTTGATCTGGTAGCTGCCACAGATATGTCTGTAGTGATACTAGGCGAAAGTGGAACAGGTAAAGAGTACATAGCCAGACGCATACATGAACAAAGTAAGAGAAAAGACAAGGCTTTTGTTTCTATTGACTGCGGCGCCCTTACTGAAGACCTGGCGGCAAGTGAGCTGTTCGGGCATGTAAAAGGAGCCTTTACCGGCGCCGTGAACGACAAGGATGGTCAGTTTAAAATTGCCAATGGAGGAACCTTATTCTTAGATGAAATAGGCAATCTATCCTATGAAATACAAGTAAAATTACTCCGGGTTTTACAAGAGCGAAAAGTACGAAAATTGGGAGGAACATCAGACTCTGATGTAGATGTGAGGCTCATTACTGCTACCAATGAAGACTTAAAAACCGCTGCCTCTGAAAATAAATTCAGAGAAGACCTATACCATAGAATTAATGAGTTTATGATTAACCTGCCTCCGCTTAGAGAAAGGAAAAAAGACATCATGGTATATGCAGAATATTTCCTTAATAAGGCCAATGAAGAGCTAGAACGCAACATAGAAGGCTTTAGTGAGGATGTGGTAGAAAGATTTTTAGGCTATAGCTGGCCTGGCAACCTGCGTGAACTAAAAAATGTGATCAGAAGATCTGTTCTCTTGGAAACCAATGAGCTTCTAAGCACTGAAAATTTACCTGAAGTGATGTTTGAAAATGCTGACATCACTGAAACCCAACCAAACCAGGATTTAAAAAGTATCGCCTCTGAAAATGAAAAGAAACTTATTGAAAAGACTTTAAAGGAGGTAAAATACAATAAATCTAAAGCCGCCAGAATTTTAAAAATAGACCGATCCACTTTATATAATAAGATCAGAAAATACTCTCTAGAATAAGAAAGTTTTGTTTTCCAGTGCTGTGATGAGTCTTTTTGCTAGCTGAATAGCCTCATTAACTTCTTCTTCCAGCTCATGCTGAGTCATCTGTATAGCTTCTGTCTCAAGCTTCTTCAACTTATTGTTGAAGTCTTCATATTGATAGTAAGCCACCGATGAAAGCATTTTATGCGCACGATTCTGTACTGCTTGGGCTCCTTCATGCTTTACCTCCTCTTCTAGCAGAGCTATCTCCTGCCTGAAATTCTGAATAAAGGTATTGATATAAGTTTTTATCAGCTCTTTATCTCCCATAGCAAAGGTCTCGATCTTGCTAATATCTACCTCGTCATGCTCGTTAAAAAAACTACTTATCTGAGAAATTTTATCTGCCGTTAAAGGCTTAGCCATATACATATCCGCCTTACCTTCTTTTATTTCGGTCTGACTCAAGATCACTAAAGGCAAGCCCGATCCTTGCTTATAATTAAGAATCGCCTCCTCTACGTTACTACTCCCTACATTTAAGTCTGAAAGAATGAGATCATAATCAGCTACATTCTCTTTTAGCAACCCACCCAATTCTCCATATCCAGTCACATCAAAGCCTGCCCGCTTTAGCTGAGCCTCTATCATAGTCCTGGTAAACTCATCATCCTCAAGAAGTAGTATTTTTCTATTCATCATTTACTTAATAGCAGTGAAATATAAGTAGCTCCTGCTCATAGCTTTACACCAAGCAGAAAATCATTTTCCAAAAATGAAAAGATAAGCAATAAATCAATAAACAAGGATGCTAAAAGCGCGAAACAAGGAAAGAAGATGAAAAAATCTCGTTAATAACATTCATATCTGTATTTTTGCGATAGAATTATCAAGATAAAATCATAAAACATAAACAAATGAAATTATTAGAAGGTAAAACCGCGCTGGTAACCGGAGCTTCAAAAGGTATAGGAAGGGCTATTGCACTCAAGTATGCTGATCAAGGAGCTAACATTGCTTTCACTTATCTTTCAAGTGTAGAGAAAGGCGAGGCTTTAGAAAAAGAGCTTGCTGACAAAGGTGTAAAAGCCAAAGGTTATCGCTCGGATGCTTCTGATTTTGCTGCTGCTGAGCAACTAATCAATGATGTGGTTACAGATTTTGGTTCTTTAGATGTTTTAGTAAACAATGCGGGTATCACTAAAGACAACTTACTGCTAAGAATCAATGAAGCAGACTGGGATGCGGTTATTAACATCAACCTTAAGTCTTGTTTCAATACTGTAAAAGCAGCTACTAAAACTTTTATGAAACAAAGAAGCGGATCTATTATAAACATGACTTCTGTAGTAGGGCTTAAAGGTAACGCAGGCCAAACGAACTACTCTGCCTCTAAAGCAGGTATTATCGGATTCACTAAATCTGTAGCCTTAGAGCTAGGCTCAAGAGGAGTAAGATCAAATGCCGTAGCTCCTGGTTTCATCGAAACAGAAATGACAGATGTTTTAGACGAAAAAGTAGTACAAAGCTGGAGAGATGCCATTCCTTTAAAACGAGGCGGCTCACCAGATGACGTAGCAGATGCTTGTATCTTCCTCGCTTCGGATATGTCTAAGTACATTACAGGACAAGTAATTCAGGTAGATGGCGGCATGCTTACCTAATAAATAATATTATCAGGCTTTCAACAGATGTTGGAAGCCTTTTTTTGATCTAGCATTCCCATCAAGCCCCTCAATTCACCCCTAGGGCATAAACTTATTTTAGTTCCACACTCACCTTGTTTTCTTATAGAAAAAGAGGTCATTTCATCGAAAATTCATTTTTAATCCTGCCAAAAAATCACTATATTAATATAAGTTATTACTGTTCACCTAAACTAATAAAACCTAAACCTTATGAGAAAACACCTTACTATTACACTATCTGCTCATCTATCCGAAAACGCCTGAGCAATATAGATACTACACAGGGCTAGAGCCCGATTACACTTTCTGGTAACCAATAATTATTTTTCATAAATGGAGGTAATATTTATCTCTCAATGGAAAGATATTGCCTTCCCTAAACTCAATGTTAAACCACAATCAATATTCCTTATGAGAAAATTAATGACGTTTATACTCATTTACCTGGTGAGTATACCTATGGCATCGGCACAATACAACTATGCCGAAGCTCTTCAAAAATCTATGCTTTTTTATGAAGCTCAACAATCAGGAGAACTCAACAACAACCGACTCAACTGGCGTGATGACTCAGCCCTTGATGATGGCTCTGATGTAGGCCATGACCTCACTGGCGGCTGGTACGATGCCGGAGACCATGTTAAATTTGGTTTTCCTATGGCCTTTTCTGCCACCTTATTAGCTTGGGGAGGTATAGAGTTCGAAGATGGTTATGTAGCCTCTGGACAAATGGAATACCTCAAAAGCAACTTGAGATGGGCCAATGACTATTTCATAAAATGTCATACTGCGCCTAACGAGCTATGGGGCCAAGTTGGTAATGGAGGCACTGACCATGCCTGGTGGGGCTCCGCAGAAGTGATGCAGATGGAAAGGCCTTCTTATAAAATAGACGCCAGCAGCCCGGGTTCTGATTTGGCAGGAGAAACAGCCGCAGCTATGGCAGCAGCCAGTATCATTTTTCAAGATGATGACCCAAGTTACAGCAGCACACTTCTCTCTCATGCCATAGAGCTATATGACTTTGCAGATAATTACAGAGGGGTGTACTCCGATGCTATAACAGACGCTGCTGGCTACTACCGATCATTTAGCGGCTATGCTGATGAACTAGTTTGGGGTGCCATATGGCTATATAAAGCTACTGGAGATGAGGCCTACCTCAATAAAGCCATAAGCTATTATGAGAATTTAAGTAATGAAGGACAAAGTACAATAAAGTCATACAAATGGGGACTCGCCTGGGATGATAAGTCATACGGGTGTTATATTCTACTTGCGCAAATAACTGGTGACACCGAATACAAACAAGACGCAGAAAGACACCTTGATTACTGGACTACCGGATACGACGGAGATCGAATCACTTATACTCCTGGCGGACTAGCCTACTTAGATGTTTGGGGTGCACTTCGCTATAGCCTAAACACCAGCTTTTTAGCGTTAGTTTATTCTCCTATAGCCACATCATCAACCAAAAGTAGCACTTATTATGATTTCGCTGTATCACAAATGGAATACGCCCTTGGTGATAATCCAAGAAACAGCAGTTATGTATGTGGATTTGGCAATAACTTTCCTGAAAACCCACATCATAGAACCGCACATGGCTGCTGGTCTAACAACCAGAATGGACCACCAGAATTTACTAGACACACTTTGTACGGTGCGTTAGTAGGTGGCCCTAACAATGACGATTCTTATGAAGATGAAAGATCTAACTACATTAATAATGAAGTAGCGTGTGATTACAATGCAGGTTTCTCTGGCGTACTAGCCAAATTTGTTGATGATTTTGGAGGCACCGCATTAAGCAACTTCCCTACTCCAGAAACTCCGGGTGAGGAATTTTTCACCGAAGCAAAACTTAATGCTGAAGGCGGCACACACACTGAATATGCTGTATGGATATACAACCACACTGCCTGGCCGTCAAGGATAGCTGATTCTCACACCTTCAGATTATTTATAGACATTTCTGAGGGGGTAAGCGCAGGTTATTCCGCCTCTGACTATATCGTCTCTACTAACAATTCGGGCGTAGCTACTTTTACTCCATTGATGGCTTGGGATGCTGGTAATAACATTTATTATACCGAAGTAACTCTTAACTCTGATATCTTTTTATGGCCTGGAGGGCAGGGAGAATCTCGCCAAGAGGTGCAAATGAGGGTTAGATTACCTTACGATGCTCCAAACAGCGCATGGGATCCTACAAATGACTGGTCTTACCAGGGAGTTAATGGCTCTTTATCAAAAAGCCCTAATATCCCTCTATATGTAGACGGTGAATTAGTATTTGGAGATGAGCCTGGTCCTGTAGATCCGGTAGACGTCACTGGAGTTACACTATCTCCCAACAGCACAGAGCTAAGACTCAACCAGAGCGCTACTTTAATAGCTACAGTAGCTCCAGCTAATGCCACGAACCAAGGTGTAAGCTGGTCTACCAGTGACAATAGTGTGGCCACGGTTTCTAGCACAGGTGTGGTTACCGGAATAAGCGAAGGTACAGCTACTATTACAGTAACTACTGATGACGGTGGCTACACAGCTACCAGTGAAATAACCGTAATAGACGAAGAAGTAGAACAATTTACAGTGACCACTTCTACCATAGGAACAGGAAGCGTAAGCTTAAGCCCTACCGGAGGCACCTATGATGCTGGCACTATGGTTACTCTTACTGCTAACCCTGGCTCTAACTATCAATTTACCGGATGGTCTGGAGACGCCAGCGGAACTACTAATCCACTTACCGTAACTGTAAATTCCGACTTGGTTATCACTGCCAGCTTTGAAGAAATTACTGTTCCTCCTTTAGGATGTGAAAGTTATGAAACCATATCACTTCCTTTTGACAATGATGGTAGCGGAGATTTCTGCTGGGTAACTTCTGGTAATATTAGCTTCATCAACTCTTGGAACCTTGATGAGCTAACCATTAATGGAGTAGACTACACCAACACCTGGTCTAACAGCCTACCTGCACGCATAGATGGCAACTACTATATTCACTATAGTGCAAGTGTAGCTTGGGCTCATGCCGAATTTAATGGTAGCTCAGTAGCCATGATCAACAATGATCAGATGCTTATATATCCTAATCCTGCCTCTGAAGAGTTAAGATTTAAGGGCATAACAGAATATAATTTAATATCTATTATTGATACTTCTGGCAAAACCATTTATGAAAAACAAATTGATAGTAGCGAAGAGCTAACTATACCACTAAATGGCATTAAACCAGGCGTATATATTCTTAAAGCACAAAGCGCACAAAAAGAGATTGTGAAGCAATTCATTATTGAATAGCTTTTAAAACAGGCTGCCTCATACTATGGAGGATAATTTTTAACAAGAGTAAACACACCCAATTCCCGCCTAACTCCTGTTATCCTCCATAGGGAGGCAGCCTTTTATTTAATACTTTTGCGTTCCAGCTCAAACTCCATGCCTGCCTGATATAAAGTAGCTCCAGGAGCAGGATCACCCTCATCAAACATTATTTCTACATCCATATCAGTCATAAAGAAATGATTAGCTGTTCTGGGCAATATTTCAAACACCGGTTGCCCTATCACCTGAAACAGATATTTATCAGCTTCACTCCATACTTTTACGGTAGCCCCTTTCATGAGATACTCTCCTTCAAATCTAGAAAATGCACCTTGTTCTAGTTCTATTCCCTTTCGTTCTTCAAATCTAGTCAGCTCCATATTCATTCCATTCTGCTTTAAATTAACAGAAGCCACCTCAGTCCCTCTCCAATTAAATTTAAGCTCAGCTTGTACCGCTTTAAGAAAAAATTCGTCTTTTCCTTTCGGGAAAATCTCAAACTTTTGCTGACCAGGCAATTGGGTATATAAATGATCTCCCTCATGGGTTATAGTCATTAAGGCTCCGTTTATCAACTTATACCTACCTGAATAAGCCGGATAATTACTTTTATCTACATCAATCTCTGTATTTTCTTCCAGCTGATTACTATAAAAAAGATCAATAAGCTCATGAGCAAGGTTAGCAGGCACCACATACCTTGCAGGGAAGCAATTACTAAGCACCACTATGTGGGCGTCCAATTCAGGGAAATAGGCCAAATAAGACAAAAAGCCATGTAATCCCCCACTATGACCATATTGCTGCTGTCCTCGATATTCACTTACGGCTATGCCAAAGCCGTACTCCTTATCACTTCCATCATTTAACTTAGTAGGCGCTAGAGCTTTATCCATTAAATTGTGAGGGATGATCTTGCCCCCATACAAATGCTTATTCCATTTCACCAGATCCTGAGCCGTACTATATATAGCTCCCGCCCCCATGGCCTGTGTCATATCCCAATTAATCGCATCTTGAAATTTTTCATCTTCAAAAGAATAACCCTTGGCTTCATTAGTGTACATTTCTGAGTTATCATACAATCCTGTGCGATGCATTTCCGCTGGTTTAAACAGTTTTTCATTAAGATAATGAGCATATGAATCCCCCGAAACTTCCTCTATTAGATAGCTAAGCAGGTAATAGGCTGAATTATTGTATTTATACTCTTCCCCAGGCTCAAAATCATAACCTAGTTGTTGAATATGCTTTACCATTTCAGCCGTAGAGATTCTTTTACTCACTTGTTTCAAAAAATCAGGGTCATCAGTAAAGTTTTTTATTCCACTGGTATGATTAAGCAAATGTTTGATTTTCACTTTATCCCCTTTCGGGAAGTCAGGAATGAATTTTATTAGAGGATCTTCTAATGACAATTTCCCTTGTCTTACTAAAGTTAAAACAGCTACAGCTGTAAACTGCTTAGTAATAGAGCCTACTCTGAAAATAGTTTCATCATTCACCTTTGTTTGAGACTCCACATCAGCATACCCTTTTGTAAGTTCATAACGAACCTCATCTCCTTCCACCAATAATACCGATAGCCCAAACTTTTTTTCGGGCATTATTTTATCTACAAGTGAGTCTGCTTGCTGAGTAGGGTTTTGTGCATAAATATGGCTTATAAGTAAGTGGCAAAGAATAAATATAAGAGAGCGCTTCATAGGTTTAAGGGTTTAATCTACAATATCAATAATATTCCAAAAACACTTATAAACAAGCTTTTTCTGATTAATGGAGGTTATATCGGATCAGCGTTTATAATTAAGTAGCATTTGCTACCTTTATGCCATGCGGTTAATTTCACACCCTGTTCTTTGCAATTATTATATCACCTACAGATGTAATGCACAATGCGGCTTTTGTGATATCTGGGAAAAACCGTCACCCTATGTAGATATAAAAAGAGTTAAAAAAAACCTCTCTGACTTAAAAAGGCTTGGGGTGAAAGTAATAGATTTCACCGGAGGTGAACCGCTTTTACACCAAAACTTAGATTTGATTCTAAAGGAAGCTAAATCATTAGGTTTTATCACCACCGTAACTACTAATTGCCTTCTTTACCCAAAAATGGCTAAGAAACTAAAGGGCCTAATTGATATGCTTCACTTTTCACTAGACTCTCCCAATGAAGATGAACATAACCTTTCAAGAGGAGTGAGGTGTTTTGATTTTCTTTTAAAGTCCTTGGAAGTAGCTAAAGACTTAGGCGAAAAACCGGATATTCTTTTTACGGTTTTTGAAAATAATGTAGATCAAATAGAGGAAGTATATGAGAAGTTTTGTAAACCCAACGGGCTAGTACTTATCCTTAATCCTATGTTTGAATATGGATCTGTGAATACCGGCGATGCTCTTTCTAACAACACACTGACTAAACTCAAGTATTGGTCTAAAAAACCCTCAGTATACCTAAATGATGCATTTGTGCAGCTACGAATAGATGGGGGTAACCACATTAACAAGCCTGTATGCAAAGCTGCGAGCTCCACCGTAGTTATATCTCCTTTTAATGAATTAATACTGCCTTGCTATCACCTGGGTATACAGTCCATCAAAATTCAGGATGACCTGTATGACCTATACCATTCTGAAGAAGTAAAAAAACTGATAGCGCAGGAAGGTAGGATGCCTGCATGCGAGGGCTGCACCATTAACTGCTACATGCAACCTTCTTTTGCCATAGAAATGAACAAGTACTGGTGGAAAGCCTTACCCAGTACACTGAAATACAATCTGTTAAAAGGCACCTGGAAACAACTTCTACCCGGAAAGAAAGCCTGAAAAATAGTTAGCTCAACTAACTATATCCAACATTCAAATAAATAGTAACCTCTCTTTGTCGTTAAAAAATGCATTTTATTGCTTAAAACCACTACTCAACCGGAATATTATATAATATTTTAGAATAATTGCGTTACTTACATATGCTATTACTAAATACCAACTAACCACTAAACACATACCACCATGAATGTAGAGGAAAAAGAGATCAAATTAAAAAGAGCTTTAATTTTAGGCAACTTCTACCACAGACAAGTAAAGATAGTGAAAGCTATTCATGAAGGCTACGAAACTATCATAGATACCATTATTGGATTGAAGCACGATCTAGTATTAACGAAAGACGGGGGTTTTATTCCAAGAAAATCGATAAAAACAATTTATCAACTTTAGTACACACACAACTCTAATAAACTGGTTCCCGACCACCTGATAGTGGTCGGGAATTTTTATATACGTTTAAATAACCGCGGGCAAAGACCATTTCCTGGCAGGAATCCAAAGTCGGCCCTTACAGAATCTTTCAAATCAATAATGAACTAAAGCCTACAAGAGCCAAATAGCTATTTCTGATATAATAACTTAAATAATCTTCCTCGCTTGCCCTTTCCTTCGCTAGAAATATAAAGCGTACCATCTGGAGTAAAACAAATACCTTCCGGCTGTTGGTAGATATGCTTATCTAACTTCACTACTTCTTTGATTTTATAATCGGCGGTAAAAATAGTGATTACATGATCAGCAGAAATCACATAAATATCATTAGTAATAGGGTGAACATCTATCCCCGAAGGATCAAATTCCTTTACATGGTCAAAATATTTTCTACCTTCTAAGAAAGCGTCAAGGTCCGACTCTTTCACATGAAATAAATCCTTCTTAGAAACCTCCTTAGTTTCAAGATCAAGCCCGTAAATGGCCTTTCCATCTACTTCATTACCGTCTACATCACCACTATTTTTACAGGCTATGAGTAGCTGTTTTCCATCATAGCACATGCCTTCAAGGTTATTTTTAGAAGAAAAGGCCGTTTCTACTTCCTCAGCATCCACCTTGTCCTCATCAGTTAACTCAAAAAAGTAAAGATCTCCATTGCTTTTCATTACATAAGCCATGCCATCTATGATCTCTACACTTTCATAATCTCCACTCTTATGAAATTTGATTTTCCTTTGAATTTCTCCATTGGCACTATTAATCAAATATAAATAACCGCTTTCATCTTCAATGGTAGCCAGCGTATTTTCATCTATATAGGCCAGTCCGGAAGTTTCTTCCAGGTCATCATGCAACTTATCTTCCCTATCAGGCTGGTAAAACTTATACCCTATTTCTTTTTCGTTATAATCCAGGTAAGTACTATCAGAATCTGTCTCATAAATAGTATTACAATTATTGGTAAGCATGGTAAGTGCTAACATTCCTAAAATTAACATCGTAAAAGTCTTCATATCTAATAAATCTACCTCCTCAACAACCCAAAGAATATTGAGTTTAGGAAAAAAGGTTCTAATATTTAATTATATGCCTTTATCTTTGTGCATGCTTTTAAAAAATGACCTGATCCTCCGTACCATAAAAGGAGAAAAAACGGAACGTACACCTGTTTGGCTTATGAGACAAGCGGGCAGAATTTTACCTGAATACAGAGCCGTAAGAAGTGCTTTAAGTGGTTTTAAAGAATTAGTCGAAACGCCTGAAAAAGCCGCCGAGGTAACCATTCAGCCTGTAGACATTCTAGGTGTAGATGCTGCCATTATCTTCTCTGACATTCTGGTGATACCTGAAGCTATGGGGCTGACTTATGAAATGGTAGAGAAAAAAGGCCCTAGGTTTCCTGAAACCATTAAAAGCAAAAGTGATATAGAAAAGCTGAAAGTAGCTGAGCCAGATGATCTGCATTACACCATAGATGCTATTAAGATCACAAAAAAAGAACTCGACGGCCGTGTTCCATTAATAGGTTTTGCTGGTGCTCCATGGACTATTTTTGCTTACATGGTAGAAGGTGGTGGTAGCAAAACATTTTCTAAAGCAAGAGCCATGCTCTACACTGAGCCTGAGCTGGCACATCAGCTTTTACAAAAAATCACTGATAGCACTATCAATTACCTTAAAGGACAAATAGTGGCCGGAGCTGATTTGATTCAAGTATTTGATTCATGGGCTGGCATTCTTTCTCCTGCTCAATATGAAACTTTTAGCCTGCCTTACATATCACAAATCTGTGATGCTATTACTGAAGTTCCTAAAACGGTTTTTGCTAAAGATGCCTACTTCGCCAGAAGGTCTTTAGGCAAGCTCAATTGTAATACCATAGGCCTAGACTGGTGTATGGATCCTCAGGAATCAAGAACATTAATAGGGCCGGAAAAGGCACTGCAGGGCAACTTAGACCCATGCGCACTCTATGGCACTGAAAGCGATATAGAAAAAGCCGTTAAAAATATGCTTGAAGCTTTTGGTCCCGATAAGCACATCGCCAATTTGGGCCATGGCGTGTACCCTGACATGGATCACGGCAAGGTGAAATTCTTCGTAGAAACTGTAAAAGAATTGAGCAAGGGGATGAGATAATCTCCTTGCTTTTACATTCTATTAAGCATAAAGTTAACATGTACCACAGACTATTATTTTTAGGCGCAGTAATCTTTTTAGGTGTTTTTGCCATTTTACACGAAGTCTATCACGTAAACGCCGGATATACCTACATTTTTCTAATACTTTCTTTAGGCTGTATAATCACCAGGAGAGTACTAGTTTACAGGGAGAAGAAAAAGAATTAGAGGAGCTTGAGATTAATGAGCTCTTCTAAAACTGCATTACCCACACTTAATATAACATCAACTATTTTACTAGAGTAATCTTGCTGCAGCAGGTAGGGTAGAAAATTACTATAAACAATCTGCAGAAGATAACAGAAATTAGGCTCGCACCAGCTAAAGGGCTTTAAATACAGAAAGCATAATCTTCCAACTGATGTAGATCTTTAAGAAGTTTTAATTAATGAATATATTTACATATATAATTAAACTATATACATGAAAGTACTCATTTTTTTAAGCATAATATTATTTTCTTATAATGCCCATTGCCAAGTAGAATACCTAGTTACTGCTAAAAATGGCTTATCAATTAGAAGTCAACCCAGCAATAATGCAAAACAAATCGGCAAACTGAGTTTTGGAGATAATATTCACATAATTGAGAACACCAATCATCCCATGTCCATAGAAAAAAGATCGGGATACTGGGTGGGAGTCTCCACTCCAGACGGAATAAAAGGCTATGTTTTTAATGGTTATTTAAAACCTTACACAAAAAATGAAATAAGCTATTTTTTAAATAGGAAGGAGGGAACATCTCATCAAGAATTACGAGCAACTATAAATGATAAGGATATCGTTATAATCAGCTACGAGGAGAAACAGTGCTTTGAAATAGTAGAGACTCAGGATTATGATTATAATGGATACGAAGAAGTTTTAATAGAATTTAATGCCTGCGGAGGAAACTGCTGTGGTAATTCCTTTATTATTTTCTCTTATAATGGATCTAATTTTACAGCATCTGATCAAATTGGTTATGATTTCGATGGAATCGAGCTTAATTATGATAATAAAAATGTCAGAAGTTTTTTAGTTGATGAACAAAATGAGGGATATGGCAACACAACTTTATGTGAAGACAAAAAAGGGATATATTTATGAAAATAATAATTTTAAAACAATTAAGTTCATAAGTGATGATAAGCTGAATGCCATTATTGAATTAAAATCTGAAGATTTCTTAACTTATGAAGACGATACGTTTGATAAAAAATTGTCAATAAAGTATGACTTAGATAACAATGGCATTGAAGATGAAATTAGCGGTAAGTATTGGGAAAGATGGGGCAGTTTATTTGACTGCACAGTTATTCTAAACCATAAAGAATTAGAACTCGAAGATGTGATAGGTGCACCAAAACGAATAGGGGTTCTAGAGTCAAAAACAAACGATGTGCATGATTTGGTCATAGGATGTGATGAAATATTAAAATGGAACGGCTATACCTATGAAAAAAAATAGGCCGTCACATAGGCACAAGCCACCGCTAATTCTAACTTTAATATCGCTGGTTTATTCAATAATAAGATTCAGTCCTTTTATGTGAAAAGGATACAAAGATCAGAGAAAATAAAGATTACGCCACCATAGAAATTAATGCTTAATTTGGTTTCAAAATTTATGACATGTCTACAGGGAATTTACTTTATGATGTAAAAGGGAATATTTCCAGTGGAATTCTTCAAAATGATGTTTTTGTCTTTGTTCAGCGAGTCAGTAAAAATTCCACATACTATGCTTTTGTCCCAGATCAGGAGGTTCTTTACCAAATAGAATTTCCACTGAATGAAAGAAGAAGAATCAAATGGCTCGACAAAGAAGGAGCTGTATTGTCTTATAATTCTGATTCTGAAATTATTATTAAGTATGACCAGTCTTTTAAAAGAGTAAAAAAGAGCGAGTAGCTGTTACTGTATTCTTCACTTTCAGCAAAAGAACACCAAACTGAGACTCGCTCCGACAAAGGAGTTGGCGGATCACCTATACTCTTCGTAATACTTCGCTTTGGTACGACCTTGCCATATTCTCGCTATTATCGGCTTTATTATTTAATGTTCCTCACCATCATATATCCACATGGGCTCGGTTTGCCCTGCGCGTGAAAAGCCAATTTTCTTATAAAAGTCAACCGCCTTACCATCAGCAGCAAGCATCTGCATATGAAATCCGGCATATTTCTCTTGCATCTTATCCATGATCATATGACCTATTCCTTTACTATGGTAATCTGGCAAAACCAGCAAATGAGGGTAATATACTACCAGATACCCATCAGAAATAGCATTGCCTATGCCTACCAGCTTATTTCCTTCCCAGGCTGAAACCAAACCATGAGAATTCATCAGTCCTTTATAAAGTGCTTCAGGTTTATCGGCCGAACTCCATTGATTAGCTCTATACAGAGCCATAATATTTTCGATAGGTATGTCCCGGGTTTCTGAAACTGTAATATTCATTAGCTATTAAAGAATTCTTTGAATTTAGGGTAAGTAATTATTTTATAAAGTAATCTTAATGCTCCCACCACTTTAAATATGACTGCGGAGGTGAGCAGTTCATTGGCACTGGGCCAATGCATAATTTTCATCGCTACTGCTATAAAGTCAATACAATATCCGGATGGCCAATACTATCAGTGCATATTTGGCTTTCATTCACTTATATTGTTTAATGTGTCTACAACATTGCTTTCTGACCTGATTGAATCAGCAGCACGCATAATATAATCATTTTTTTCTAGACCTGAAGGAGCATCGGTCTTAAATAACTCAGGAAGAAAGATCATCAAGGCAGTAATTAACACCCCGAAAATCAATAACCAAAGGGTGGTACGCTTCAATGCTTTAGAGCTACCCATTTCCTGCACAGCTTCGTTTAATCTGCCAAAATCCTGAAAAGCCTCCTTCCTAGGCTTTTTCTCGCCATAGTCATATTTTTCCAAATATTCATATCCATAAGGAGTTAGGTAATAGACGCCCTCCTCCTCCTCGGTTTCTATCATATCATATTCCTCCAGATCATTCACTAGAGGATCTACTTTCTCCTTAGGCACCTGCTTTTCCAAGCAAAACTCAGTTATATTTAATGCCTGTTCATTAGAATCATGAATAGCTCCCAATATAACAATGTGATCATCTGTGATATTCATATTTAATAAGTATTCAATTTATATTTTTAGTGTTTTTTAGCCAACCCACGCAGCCCCTTCTACCGTAAACAATTTATTGACATTGTTTGTCATCAATATAGCTGACACCCGTGCTCCATATGGTTTACGAGGTCATTAAATTTTCAACAGTTATACTTTTTATTAAACTGACTGAGATCTATTTTCTATCATTGATGGTTAAACAATATTTTTAAAAATTTGCAACTTTCCCTCAAAGTGGAAACTGACATTTTTAAATAGATTTAAAGAAAATAAAGAATTCCATATTTAACATCAAAACCCTAACGAATTATGAAAGTTACGTATTACGGACATGCCTGCTTTGCAGTAGAAGTAAAAGGAAAACACTTGTTGTTCGACCCTTTTATTACTCCCAATGACAAAGCTAAGGCTATTGATATCAATACTATCAAAGCAGATTATATATTAATTAGCCATGGTCATCAAGATCATTTGGCGGATGCAGTAGCTATTGCCAAAAACACAGGTGCTACTGTGATTTCCAATTTCGAAATAATAACATGGGCTCAAAATCAAGGCATAGAAAATGTTCATCCTATGAATCACGGCGGCCAAATAGAATTTGATTTTGGAAAGGTGAAGTATGTAAATGCTATCCATTCCAGTTCATTTCCTGATGGTAGTTATGCCGGTAATCCTGGTGGATTTGTGGTAGCCTCAGATGAGAAAAATTTCTACTATGCAGGAGATACAGCTTTAACCATGGATATGCAGTTAATCCCTCGCTTCGCTAAAATTGATTTTGCCGTATTGCCTATTGGGGATTGCCTCACCATGGGCATAGAAGATGCCATTACTGCAGCTGACTTTGTTAAATGCGACAAAGTTCTTGGCGTACATTATGACACCATGGAGATCATACAAATTGATCATAATGATGCCATCAAACAATTCAAAGATGGTAATAAAGAACTGGTACTAATGAATATCGGTGAAACTCAAGATTTTTAATTTCAAATAATCTGTTCAGTTATGGAAGGCTTTCAACACCATGGAAGCCTTCACTTCTACACTATGAATCCAAAAGTAAAAATCATATACTGCACCCAGTGCAGGTGGTTACTAAGAGCCGCATGGATAGCTCAAGAACTGCTTACCACCTTTGACACTGATTTAGCTGAAGTGGCATTGCAACCTGGCACAGGTGGCATCTTCGAAGTATGGCTAAATGAAGAGCTTATTTTCTCCAGAAAAAAAGCAGAAAGATTCCCCGAATCTAAAGAGCTTAAGCAACTTATAAGGGATAGAATAGACCCTGAAAGATCACTGGGACATAGTGACCGATAAACCTAAATACCCTGAGAATGGGTAATTTATTTCATTAAATTGAAAAATATTCTACTTTCATAGATCAAAAAAGGCCAAATAACAGCCATATACATTAATTCCCATTGAGGCATGGTGTTAGAGGATAGTTAGGTAAAGTTTATTTTATCATCTAAACTAACCGTTATGAAAAAGATAGCATTATCATTAGCCCTAAGTATATTCTTTATAAGCAGTTACGCACAGAGAATCTATTCCGAAAAATCCACAGGGGCAATAACCGACAACTACAAAACTTTTGCGTTACTAGATCCGCAACAACCTGCTGAAACAGGAAGTGCAGAAGCCCTAGTTATTGAAAGCGATAACATGCAAAGTGTTTGGGTATTTACCAATGAAAATTACCCTGGGGAAGAAGTTAAAAAGTCTATTGAAACCTCAATAAAACAAGAATTTATAGAAAGTGATTATAAATTCAAGGCTAATAATCCTGACATTTTAGTTTCTTTTATGGTCTTTGATAAAGAAGGAAAAATAAAAGGTCATTTTGATGACAACACTACAACTGCAGGAATTGAAACTCCTGAAACTATTGAATTTGATAAAGGTACATTGCTAATAACCGTCACAGATTATAAGTCAGGCAAAACAGTGTGGCAAGGATTTGAAAACGAGGCATTTAGTAAATCTACCATCACCGAAGGTGATGTAATGAAAGCAGTGACCGACATATTACAGTCATTAGATCTTGAAGAGCCAGGAACCTTATAATCTTTAAAGTCCGAAATAATAAAATAGCAGTACCTTCAGTAATCATTGAGGGTACTGCTTTTTTTCATTTAATCCGTAACGGCAAAATTCTCCTTACTCATTTTATTGGCAAATAGGTAGTTGACCAGATCGCAACCATATTTATTCAAATGACTATAATCCTTGAAATACTGATAGTGCTTTGAGATCATAAGCCTCTTATCAAGATCTAAAATATCTACCTGCATACATTTTTGCATTTCCTCGTATTCACTCTTTATCTTCTGTGGCACGCCAGCACAATAGTAGTGAGTCAAAGGCATTTTTAATAATGTTACATTACACTGATTCTCCTCTAGCAACTTCACTAGCTTGATGAGGTAAGACCTCTGTATCTCATCCTTACGAATATATTCAGGATTTTGCCAATGTCTAAAAAGCGTTGTATTAATAGTCAATGTATCCATAATATGCGCAGTGGTGCTTTCACTAATCATTCCGCGGCACATTTGCCCTATAAGATTAGGCAAAGCTTGCATATTTAAAGCACTATATTCTTCCTCCATTTGATAATACATAGGATTATCTACTATTAGATCGAACTCCTCTATATGAGAGGCCATGCTATTTCTCCATCCTGGAAATATTTTGTCATTTTCCAGCCGGTTTTGATAAAGATCTGATAGGTTATGGTAATTAAAAGAAATATATACTTTCTTACCTCTCAATTGATCTATAAACTCCTGAGCAAATCTATAATGCACAAAATAAGGACTTCCTGCTATTGAGTAATTAGCTATTCCCTTTCCGTTAATAAACTGAGTCTGACTATCGCCTAAAATAACCAATGAGGCATTTTCAATATTTACCTCAAAAGTTTGCCTTAACAAAAATAATGATGATATATAGAGACATGACGGCAACAGAAGAAACAAGAGCACCTGTTTAATAAACTTCTTAAGTTCCATATTAAAACTGAAAATAAACAAACTCCTGGCTACTGTTTCCACTACACCATACTATAATAATCATCACAGAATAATACATCAACCACCTCCAGGGGCGTTTCCATCTTACTCCTATTTTTTCAAAGGCAAACTGATGCTCCTGACTAATCCATTCTATTACTACAAAGCTTATTAAAATTAATACTACCCCTATCACTCGCACCGAAAACAAAAAGCTCGAGAGTTCTATAAATGGGGCTAATCTTATTCTATTCAGATAATCGAATGCCATGCTTACACTTTCTGACCTAAAGAAAACCCAAGACAACATGGTTAGTGTAAAGGTAAATACGATCTGAAAGACGTTTTTTATGTTGCTTTCTTCACCCTTAGACAACCTCTTTCCACCTAATAAAAGTGGTAAATAAAAAACTGCATGTAGCATACCCCAAACTATAAAAGTCCAGTTAGCACCATGCCAAAGACCACTGACTATAAACACTATAAAAACATTCCGGATTTTGAACAAGGAATTACCCCTATTACCCCCTAGTGGTACATACAGGTAATCTTTAAACCAAGAAGAAAGTGATATATGCCACCGCCTCCAAAACTCAGATATATTTTTGGAGAAATATGGATAATAGAAATTCTGCATGATTTCGAAGCCAAATAGACGGGCCACTCCACGAGCAATATCCGAATACCCAGAAAAATCACAATATATCTGGAAGGTGAAGCAAATGGCTCCAAATAATAGCTCACTACCCAACATCCCTTTATAATTACCAAAAACCTGATTAGCAAACAAGGCGCAACTATCAGCAATAACTACCTTTTTAAACAGCCCCCAAAGCATTAACTTTAGCGCTTCTATAGATTTTTCGCGGTCAAAAACACGAGATTTATAAAACTGAGGCAAGAGACAGGATGCCCTTTCAATAGGGCCTGCTACTAATTGTGGAAAGAAACTAACAAAGGCAGCGAAAGCGATGAAATCTGAAGTAGGTTCCAGTTTTCTCTTATACACATCAATAGAATAGCTCAAGGTCTGCAAAGTATAAAAGCTAATACCTACCGGCAATATTATATTGAGGGTCGAAGACTGTATCTCTGCTCCTAATAGTGAAAAAGATGAAGCAAAACTGGAAACAAAGAAGTTGAAATACTTAAAAAAAGCTAAAATACCCAGATTGATAGAAAGGCTAACCCACAAGAGCACCCTTCTCCTTAAAGATCCATCACTATACATGAGACCTCTTCCTACCCAATAATCTACCAGCGTACTGAAGAATATCAACAGTAGAAAGCGCCAATCCCACCAGCCATAAAAGATATAACTAACTAAGACAATGAAAAGGTTTTGAAGCCTTAAGTGCTTTTGAAAAGCCAACCAATAAAATAAAAACACTATAGGAAGGAAAACCGCAAAATCAATAGAATTAAACAGCATTTAAAAAATAAGATATAGTAGCTCCTCCACTTTTTCTATGAAAGAAGCCTTTTGACTTTCAATACACATATATCCCACTACCACCTGTTTTGTATCCTTCTAATTGTAATTTTTTCAGTTTTCAAATACCGAGAAATACATCACCCAGAAGCTAACTATCTATATTATAGACTTTAATGATACAAATCAATATTCTCTGATACATAAAAAAAGCCTGAGATATACCCAGGCTTTTATATATATTGAATTTATAAATTATCACTTTTTCTTCCTTCCCATTACCAATTCAGTAACGTCCCTTGAGTAATTAGCCACCCCTACAATTTCTCCCTCCAGACCTCTTATAGGGCTATATAAATTATAAATATGAATATCCGCTTCCTTAGCATTATATTCAATAGTAAAATCAAGGGTTTCACCCTTGTAAACCTTACTTATGATCTCTCTTATATTATTTTTTTGATCGTCATTAAACTGCATATCTATAAAACTCGCACCTACCTCTGCTTTATTACCATTTTGCTCTAGAATTTTCTCAAAAGGTCCATTGTATAAAATGATTGTTCCATTTTTATCTAGGGTAACTAAAGGGTCAGGAATCACGTTCATAACTTCCTTCAGGTAATTCTCATTTTTCTGAATCTCATCCATTATACGCTGCATCTCATCCTGAGTAGCTGACAGCTCTTCCATATTTTGACGAAGCTCTTCTTCCTGAGCTTTCATCTCTTCGGTTTGCTGCTGTGTTTCTTCCAGTAAGTTCTCCGTTTCTTTCCTTGTCACTTCTTTCTCAGTAGTGTCTTTTCCAAATACGGCTACTGCAGTTACATTACCATCCATATCTTTGATAGGATTATAGGTAGTATGAAAAAAGTACTCTTTCCCATTTAAAATGAAAGAGTCTGTAACCTCAAACTTCTCTCCTGCAAACGTCCTGTCATAATACGCCTTATGAGAATCGCGATCTTTTTCATCTATCAGATCAAATATTGACATGCCTGCCTTCAGCTCTATTTGAGGGTAGCTATTTGCTAAAGCCTTATTATAATTAATTAATCTATATGTATTATCTAAGGTTAATATGGTATCATCAGTAGAGTTGATAATATCATTAACAAACTTCTCCTTACGGTTAGCCTCATCCATGAGACGTTGCATTTCCTCTTGAGTAGCAGAAAGTTCTTCCATATTTTGAAGCATTTCCTCCTCCTGAGCTTTCATCATCTCCGCTTGCTCTTGCGTTTCTACTAATAACTTCTCTACATTCCGCTTGGCTAATTCTTGCTCTGTTACATCTTTAAAGAAGACTGAAAGGCCTATCACTTCACCTCTTTCATTTTTCAATGGATTATAGCTAACATCACTAATGGTCTCTTTACCACCTACAATATTTGTTTCAATCTCATTAAAATATTGCCCTTTTAAAGCCTTATCCCACTGCACACGCAAGTGCTCAAAATCAATACCTGCATCGCGAGCTAATTCATACATATTGCCTCCTAATTTAGGCTCCAAGTTTGCTCCTCTCCAGAAATCTACAAATGCTTGGTTAAAGTTGAGTAACTCGTAATCCTTATTCAGAGCAAAAATGGCATCTTGTGTAGAGTTGATAATTCCATTCATAAATCGCTCTTTCTCCTCCACTTCATTCATAGCGCGCTGCATACCCTCTTGTGTGGCTGAGAGCTCCTCAAGGTTCTGACGCATTTCTTCTTCTTGAGAACGCATTTTCTCTGTCTGATACTGCGTTTCTTCCAATAGCTTCTTAGTGGTTTCGTTGGTTTTGGTGTTAGATACCATAGAAGCAACCACCTCTGTTATTTTCTCTATGAACTCTATTTGATAAGGCTCAAAACTTTTGAAAGAAGCGATCTCTATAATACCATAAGTAAGGCCATTTAATTTCAAAGGTGCAATGAGTACACTTTTAGGAAGTGCCTCTCCAAGTCCTGAAGTGATGTTAACGTAAGATTCAGGAACTTCTTTTAAATGAATAATTTGCCCCTCTTGCCAGCACTGCCCGGCTAGCCCCTGACCTTTGCCGATTCTTTTCTCAATAAATTTCTTCCTGCCATAAGCATACATGGCTTTCATTTCCATGTACTCATCCGTTGCTGCATCTTCTGTAATAAAAATGCACCCCTGGTTAGCATCCAAGTACTTTATAATATAAGAGATCAGGTCATTTGATAATTTAGTTAAATCATCATTTAATCGTAGTACCTCATTTACTTCTGCCAAGCCTACATTCACCCAACTTCTTTTCTCCTCTTCCTCTTTATTTTTCTTAAATTGATCCTTTAACTCTATTAGTGATGTCGATAGTTTATCTTCTTTATCCACTTCGGTAAGGTTTTCAAACTCTCCCTTAGCAATAGAGCTCACATATTCACTAAACAACTTGGTTCTTTTATGCTCTTTATCATTAATATTGGTCATCTCAGCATAAATATTTTTATGCTCGCGGTTATACCTGATAAGCACAAAAATAGCCACACCCCATACCAGCGTAAAAGCAGTAAACAGTATTGATGTCCACAGATAATAGTCACTGGTTCTGCCATCAAGATCTGCCTTTACCTTAGTTTGTAATTTTTGTATTATGGCATTATTAGCCTTACATAACTCCAGCACCTTTTCTGCGGGTACCTGAAGGCCGCTCTTCAATGAGACCAGAAGTTCTTCAAGGGAATTACTTTGATTTAACAAACGCTCCCACTGCACTGCACCACTCTGCTCAAAATAATCACTCTCACTTTTTTTAACAGCACTAATATCTTCAATCATGCTTTTTACAGCCTGATCTGCATTGGTGAAAGAATTCTCATTACCACTTAAAGAAATTAATAACTGTGTATTTTTTTGCTCTACATCTTCCATTGATTCCAGAAAGGAAAGAGCTTCTTTATTATAAGTTCTGTACTTATAATTAAAAGTAAAAAAACCAATGAGAACTACTACTGAGAGTACACCCATCGTAATAATAAAGGAAAAACTTTTGTCAGTAAACATGATTAAACTATGAGATAAAAAAAATAAGTTTAGATTTTTAATTAGGGCATTCCAACACCATAGGCAGTATATATATAAAGATAACCTTCATTTGGTAAGCCCCTCACCACTGATTTTCTCGCAAATAATTTGTGTTATGGGATTAAAATAAGTCGGATTTTTTCACTAATTACCATTAACTAACCTGAGGAAAGAATTAATCAAATCTTAATAAGACATAATTATATTAATATAATTATGTCTTATTAAGATTATTGGAAATAAAAAAGGCTGTCACGAGATAAGTAACAGCCTTTTAAGTATAATCCTTTTGGCTTACTTCAGCATTTTTAGCAGTGTATAAAGCTTAGATTTCAAATTACGTCTATCCACAATAAAATCGAGGAAGCCATGTTCCAGAACAAATTCTGCACTTTGAAATCCTTTAGGTAAATCTTTACCAATAGTTTCTCTAATTACTCTAGGTCCGGCAAAACCGATAAGAGCTCCTGGCTCAGAAATATTAAAATCACCGAGCATAGCATAAGAGGCTGTAACACCACCAGTAGTAGGATCAGTAAGTAATGATATATAAGGTATTTTCGCTTCACTAAGCAATGCCAGCTTGGCAGATGTTTTGGCCATCTGCATTAGAGAAAGTCCGGCCTCCATCATTCTGGCGCCACCTGACTTTGATATCATAAGAAAAGGCTTCTTATTTTGTATAGAATGATCAATAGCTCTGGCTATTTTTTCTCCCACTACAGATCCCATAGACCCACCTATAAAGTTGAAATCCATACAGGCAATAGTAAGATCAAGGCCATTTATTTTACCATAAGCAGTTCTTACGGCATCTTTAAGACCAGACTTAGCCTGAGAAGCCTTTATTCTATCAGGATACGGCTTGCTATCTTTAAATTTTAAAGGATCAGCAGATTCCATATTCTCATCGAGCTCCGTAAATTCATTCTCATCAAAGAGAATTTCAAAGTACTCTTTAGAGCCTATCCTTACATGGTAACCGTCTTCAGGACTCACGTAAGCATTGTTTTTGAGCTCTCTGGTATGAATGATTTTACCACTTGGAGTTTTAAACCAAAGTCCATCAGGAGCCTCTTTTTTGGCCTCAGTAGGGGTCTGTATCCCTTTATCTTTTCTCTTGAACCAACTCATGTTATCCATATATATTTATTGATCGGTGATCAATTATTGTCAAATTTATTCTTGCAAATATCTACCTTCTCTCTCATCTTTCAAAAATTACCTATAAGAATGTGACCAACCTAAATAATTTAGTTTATTTGCAATGCATAGATATATGCGTAATAAAAGCTTTTAATCATTAAAATTATAGTATAATGTCAGCTTCATATTTAAAACCAGGTGTAATCACCGGCGATGATGTACAGAAACTTTTCAAATATGCAAAAGAAAAGCAATTTGCTCTACCTGCGGTAAACGTAACAGGCACGAACACTGTAAATGCTGTATTAGAAACAGCTGCAGCGATAAAATCACCTGTTATTATTCAATTTTCTAACGGTGGTGCCAGCTTTTTTGCAGGAAAAGGCCTACCCAACACTGACCAACAAGCGGCAGTAGCAGGAGCTGTTTCCGGAGCTAAACATGTACACCAAATGGCCGAGCTATATGGAGCTACAGTTATACTTCATACAGACCACGCTGCAAAAAAGCTACTCCCATGGATAGATGGTATGCTTGATGCGGGTGAAGAATTTTACAAAACTCACGGCAAGCCATTATTTAGCTCTCATATGATTGATCTCTCTGAGGAGTCTTTAGAGGAGAACATTGAAATCTCTAAAAAATATCTTGAGAGAATGAGCAAAATGGACATGACTCTGGAAATTGAATTAGGAGTTACAGGTGGAGAAGAAGATGGAGTAGATAATACTGACATTGACAGCTCTAAATTATACACCCAGCCAGAGGAAGTAGCTTATGCTTATGAAGAACTAGGAAAAATAAGTCCTAGATTTACAATTGCTGCTGCCTTCGGTAATGTTCACGGCGTGTACAAGCCTGGTAACGTAAAACTTACTCCGGTAATCCTTAAAAATTCTCAAGATCATATCAAAGAGAAATTCAACACTGCAGAAGATCACCCTGTAGATTTCGTATTCCACGGAGGATCAGGATCTACAGTAGAAGAAATCAGAGAAGGTATTTCTTATGGTGTAATTAAAATGAACATTGATACCGATCAGCAATGGGCATTCTGGGAAGGAATTAAAAATTACTACAAAGAGAATGAAGGATACCTACAGTCTCAAATTGGTAATCCTGATGGGGATGACTCTCCTAATAAAAAATTCTATGACCCAAGGGTATGGTTAAGAAAAGCAGAAGAGTCTTTCATCGTAAGGCTTAAAAAGGCTTTTGATGACTTGAACAACGTTGGAACGATAGCCTAAGTTTTAATTATTCTTTCAGAAAGCCCCGGTCAATAAGATTGACCGGGGCTTTTGTCTTTTCAAGATTAAATTGCCTTTGATCATCGGCATCTATGCAATAAAAAAGATAATTCATTAACTTCAAGCGTTTTTTCACTTAAGATAAATGATCAGTAGTAAAGCTATAATAAGACTCACCAGCCTAATTTCCATAATCTCATGGGTGGCCATGGTGTTTACTGAGCTTTCTATTGTATTTAGCGATAAAAATAATTTAGACTCCGGCTTTGGCAATGAAATACCAAAAGTAGCCCTCAGTGTATTTATACTTTCCTTATTTGTTTTTTTTAAGTATAGAATCGAAAAGGCTGAGAGTGTAAATTTTGTAGATCTTCTTTGGAAGGTTTTTGTGACTGGCCTGATCACTACTATAGTCTCGCTCATTTTCCGACTATTCCTTACTCTGCTGGGGAACACCAAGTTATCTGAAAATGTGCTGTTTCTGGAATTCATATACCTTATAAACCTTGGGCTTATTGCCTCCTTTCTCATATCTACTTTTATAGTTTGGAAGAGGCTTATCCTTTATCAGAAATCAAAATTTCTCCTTACCGTATGGCAAATTTTCGAGTATGCACTACTCATCAGTTTGCTTGCCGCAGTGCTACCTATCCCAGGCTTAGTAGAAATGGAGAAATTTTATATGGCCTTTCTCATATTGCTAGGCATATTCCTTTCTGCCAACATGAAGTGGGTGGCATACCTTAATTTTAAGCAAAAATGGAAAAGCATATTGCTAATACTACTGGCGATGTTTTACCTGGGCTATTTTGTCTTCACTGTATTTAGCCTCTCTGAGGATCTGTCCAGAATCTCTCCTCAGTTTCTGAGCTTCACGTCTAACACCTTTCTGGTGTCATTGATATGCTTTATTTTTATTTACTCATTATTCTCATTACTGGTAATCCTCTTTAACCTGCCTACGTCTTCAGTATTTGAGCAAAAGCTAGAAGAAGTAGTTAACTTTCAAAGACTTAGCCAATCTATACAGACGGAGCAAAGTGAAGAAAGAGTATATGAAATACTACTGGAAAGTGCCACAAGTACTGTATTTGCCGATGCCACCTGGATTGAAATATTTAATTCTAATGGTCCCAGCAAATTCTACACTCACAAAATTTCGGTAAACGAAATCCAAAACATTAAGTCTCACATTAATAGTCACAAAGTATCTGGCATATTAGAGCCTAGCAGTGACCGTAGTCGTAACCTAAACAAGTATCTTTCTACCCTACGTTCCTCAAGATTTAGGTCTATACTAGCTTTTCCTATTTATGTAAAAAATGAGCAAGTAGGCACTCTGGCTTTACTAAAAGACGTGAGTGATGGTTTTAACAAGGAGATGTCTAAAATTATAGACACCTTTACTAACCAGGCTGGTATTTCCATAGAAAATTTCAGGCTTTTATCAGAAGCTCTTGAAAACGAGAGGTACAAAGAGGAGCTAAAAATTGCCAAACGCGTACAAAGTAGCCTTTTACCTAAAGTACTGGATCATGGTGTAGATTACGATCTCATAGCTTTTTCTGAAGCTGCAGATGAAGTAGGAGGTGATTATTATGATACCTTCAGAATTAATAAGAATAAAATTGCCTTAATAATAAGCGATGTATCAGGAAAGGGCACTTCTGCAGCGTTCCATATGTCTCAGATGAAGGGTATCTTCCACAGCTTTGCTCAGCTGGATCTCCCTCCTAAAGAATTTCTGGTAAGAGCTAACACTGCTCTGAGCCGGTGCCTCGATAAGGCCTCATTCATTACCACATCTTACTTTGTGATTGATAGTGAAAGTAAGAGAGTGGAGTTTACCAGGGCTGGGCACTGCCCCACTTTGTATTATGATTCAGAAACCAAAAAGGCTTCATATTTTCAAAACAAAGGACTAGGGCTGGGTATTATAAGAAATGAGGAGTTTGGTAATTATATTCAGACCAACTGTTTTGGTTACAAAAAGAATGACATTATCGTTTTATACACTGATGGCATCACCGAAGCCAAGGATGAAAAAGGAGAGGAATTTGGCTATGATCGTCTGAAAGAGTTCATAGAAAAAGTAAGAGATAAAGACATATTGAGTATTCAGGAAGACCTGATTTCCGAGCTATATGAGTTTACAGGCTCCAAGGCTATAGATGATGATTACACCACATTAATAATAAAATTTACTTAAAATTATATATCCATAACATAAGTTAACATAATACGTAAAATTAAATATGGTTGACATAATAAGAACCCAAGAGGGGGAGTACGAGGTGATAAAAATTATAGGTGAGGTAGATGCCAGCTCTTCAATAGAGTTAGATAACGCAATAAGTGAGGCGGTATCTGGCGGAGGAAAGAAATTTCTAGTAGACTGTACTTCATTGGATTATATCTCTTCTGCTGGCCTGGGTGTTTTTATGTCCTACATAGAAGAATTCAAAAAACAAGATATACATTTGATCCTGTTTGGTTTAAATAAAAAAGTGGCTAATGTTTTTGAAATTCTGGGGCTAGACCAGCTACTGAACATAGAGGAAAATAAAGAAGAAGCGCAAGCTAAGTTGGGATGAAGTACTGTTATAAAGTTCCGTGTCAAAAAGAAATGCTGAGGGAGATCAGATCCTTCGTGAAAGACGTTTTAGATAAACACGGCCTTTCAGAGGAAGATATCAGCACCCTGGTGCTAGCTATAGATGAGGTGTGCGCTAACCTCATTATCCATACTCATAAGTGCAATGCCAGCGACTCTATAGAGTTAGAAATCAAATTTAAGAAAAACAAAGAGGTGATCTTCAGCATCATAGATAAAGCTGAGATGTTTAACATTAATCAATATGAAGAGCCTACTTTAGATGAAATTATAAAGCGAAGAAGAAAAGGAGGTGTCGGTCTCATTCTGGTAAAAAGAATAATGGATGATATTCAAATCACTACGGACCAGAAAAAGCATATTTGCCGCCTCTCCAAGAAGATATAATTCCTCAAAAAACTTACATATTTCTCTTTCCCCCCTCATTTTCATACAGAATTGCTTAAAATTGCAAGGTTTAATAAGATCTAACCGGATTTAAAAATTAACCTAATGAAAAACCTACTTTATGTTCTTACCCTATTTGCTCTTGTAGCCGCCTGCCAGGTCAGTAAGAACTCAACCCAAACCACCTCAAACCAAAAAAATCTATTATTATTCACAGTAGCTGATGACTCCACCTATACAGATGAGTTTATCTATGTATACAAAAAGAATAATATTAACAATGACAGCGCATTTTCACACGCCGACATTAGTGACTACCTGAAATTATACCAAAATTTCAAGCTGAAAATAAAAGAAGCCAAAAGTAGAGGCATGGATACTACTGATGCTTTTCATAAGGAATATGACACTTATAAAGAGCAACTTAAAAAACCATATCTCAGCGAGAACAAAGTTACTGATCAGCTTATAAAAGAAGCGTATGACAGGTATAAGCAAGACATCAACGCATCTCACATACTGATTATGGTTGGTGAGAATGCCTCACCTGAAGATACCCTAAAAGCTTATAATAAAATTATTGATATACGTCAAAAAGCCATTGATGGGGCCGACTTCGGTAAGCTTGCCAAAGAATACTCAGAAGATCCATCTGCTCAGAATAATGGGGGTAATCTTGGTTATTTCACTTCTATGCAAATGGTATATCCCTTTGAATCAGCTGCCTACAACACACCTGAAGGAGAAATATCGAAACCTGTAAGAACAAAATTTGGATACCATATTATAAAAGTAATCAACAAAAGACCTAGCCATGGCAGAGTTGAGGTTTCACACATTATGATCAGAATAGATCAGGACAAAGCAGATTCCCTTGAAGCTCGCAATAAAATTTTTGAAATATATGATCAGGCCAATGGCGGTGTAAACTGGGATGAGCTGGCTCAAGAATTCTCAGAAGATATTAACACCAAAAACACTGGTGGTAAGTTGCCAATATTTGGTCTTGGTAAATTTCCTTTTGCCTTTCAAGAAGCGGCCTTCGCACTACAAACTCCGGGGCAAATATCTGACCCTGTGATGAGCCCATACGGTTGGCACATCATCAAGCTAGAAAAGAAACTCCCTATTGAAAGCTTTCAAGAAATGGAGCCGACCATACAAAATCGTATTAGCAGAGACTCCAGAGCTCAGATAAGCAAAAAACTTTTTATAACGAAGTTAAAAAAGGAAAATGAGTTTAGTGAATATCCATTTGCAGACAAATTATCAACTTTTGCTGATAGCACACTAACTAAAGGTAAATGGACGGCTCCCAAAGATGTAGAGGTTTTGAATAATAGAATATTTAGCATCAAAGAGAAAACCTATACTGCTAAAGACTTTTTTACTCACGTGGCTAAAAATCAAACGCCAAACTCTTATGCTCCTAAAGATTATATGGAGCAGATGTATAATAATTATATAGACCAAAAGTTATTAGCATACGAGGAGGAACATCTTGAAGATAAATATTTAGACTACCGCATGCTGGTAAAAGAGTACAAAGAAGGCATCCTGTTATTCCAGCTTATGGAGGAAGAAGTGTGGAATAAGGCGGTAAAAGATTCTACCGGGCTCAAGAGTTATTATGAAAAGAATTTAGATAAATACCAGGCAGGAAAAAGAGTAGAGGCTACTATATATAATGCCAAGAGTCAAGACATTATTGATGAAATAAAAAATTCACTAAAAAATAACACTACTCTGGATAAGGCTGAGCTAGAAAGAGAGTATAATCAAAAAGGAGCCTTATCTTTGCAGATTAAACAAGATGTATTTGAACAAGAAGAGGAAGAAGTTATTGATCAGGTAGAATGGACCGAGGGCATACAGGAAAAGGAATTAAATGGCAGGTTTAACCTAATAGTCATTAAAAAAGTATTGCCTCCTGGCCCTAAAGCATTAGATCAAATTAAAGGAATGGTGATCTCTGACTATCAGAATTATCTTGAAAAACAATGGGTTGATCAACTACGAGAAAAATACCCTGTAAAAGTAAATGAGAAAGGTCGTAAGTATATTTATGAGCAGTTGGAAAAAAAATAGCATTATCATATTATCCCTCTGTTGTCTGTGGGGCTGTGATTTCATCAAAATGAGAGACGGTGTTAGCAATGAAGAGGAGCATACAGGAGAACCCATAGCCAGGGTAAAAAATCAGTACCTGTACAGTGAAGATCTAGAAGGTATAGCACCTGCCACTATGAGCAAAGAAGATAGCTCTGAAAGAGTAGAACGCTTCATTCATAACTGGATACAAAAGCAGCTCCTGATACAAGAAGCTTCTACTAAAATTGAATTTAACGAAGCTGATATTGAAAGAAAGATGCTGGACTATAAGTACAGTTTAATGGGCTATCAGTATCAGTCTTACTATGTAAATAAACATTTGGATAAAAGTATCTCAGATGAAGAGGTGAAGCAATATTATGATGAGCATATAGATAACTTTATATTAAAGCAAAATATCATTAGAGGTAAGTACATAAAATTGCCGCTTAATGCACCAAAAATCAAGAAAGTAAAAGGTCTGATCAACTCTGAAAAAGAAAAGGATTTAGAAGAATTGAACTCCTACTGTCTTAGCTTTGCCACTAAGTATCAGCTTGATGATTCTGTTTGGATGATTTTTGATGAAGTAATACAAGATTCGCCTTTAGCTGAAATACCTAATAAAGTACAGTATTTACAAAATCAGAAATATTCAGAAACTTCAGACGATAAATTTAGATATTACCTTAAGATTCAGGAATTTAGAATCTCAGACAATATTTCTCCTCTGGAGTTTGTAAAAGAAGATATAAGAAGTATTATTATCAATAAGCGAAAGGTAGAGTTAGCCCAACAACTCGAAGACGAAGTTTATGAACGAGCAACCCAAAACAATGAATTTGAAATATATAATTAGATTTACCGCAGTAGCTATACTGTGTGTGCTGCATTGGTCCCTTGCTAACGCTCAGGATGAAGTAGAAGAAACTACAACTAGTGCCAGCGACACGGAGGAAAAAGGAATGGGCCTAGTAGCCGATAAGATTATAGCGAAGGTAGATAACTACATAGTTTTAAAGTCTGACCTTGAGAACACCTACATGAACTACCTGGCCAACGGTAATCCTGCTACGGCAGATGCCCGTTGCAGAATACTAGCCCAGCTTATTAGCCAAAAGCTTATGGTAGCCAAAGCAGAGATAGACTCAGTGATAGTTACCGATGAAGAAGTTGATGGCAACCTAGACAGAAGGATGCAAATGATTCTTTCTCAATATGGTGGTTCGCCCGAGCAGCTGGAAACTTACTATGGCAAAACCGTAGAAGAAATACAGGCAGACCTTAGAGATCAGGTAAAAGAGCAATTGGTGGTGCAAAGAATGCAAGAGACGATCACCTCAGGTATCAAAGTTACTCCTTCTGAGGTTAAAAGATTCTTCAGCAAAATGCCACAAGACAGCTTACCTTACTTTTCTACTGAAGTAGAAGTGGCTCAAATTGTAAAAATACCCGAAGTAGGTGAAGATCAACTCAAGGCCGCAAAGCAAAAGCTTAACGATATAAGAAGGAAAATATTAGGTGGAGAAGCTAGCTTTGAAGCTATGGCTAAGGAATACTCCAAAGACCCAGGAAGTGCTAAATATGGCGGAAACCTAGGCTTTGCCAAAAGAGGAGTAATGGCTCCCGAATTTGAGGCAGCCGCCCTGAAATTAAAGCCTGGAGAGATCTCAGACCCATTCACTACTCAGTTTGGAGTGCACATAGTACAACTTATAGAAAGAAGAGGTAACGAATATAACAGCCGCCATATACTTATCTCTGCGGAGCCTTCTGAAAAAGATATGCAAAAAGGAATAGAATATCTTGATAGCCTGAGAACAAGAATCACACAAGATTCTATCACTTTCGCAAAAGCGGCCAAAGAATATAGCGATGACATGTATACTGCTGGTAATGGTGGTTTTTTCACTGATAACAATGAAGGCACTAGGGTGTCTAGTGAAGACTTAGATCCTGTTATTTTCTTTGCTCTGGATAGCATGCAGGTAGGTAATATTAGCAAACCCATTCGCTTCAGAACCGATAATGGTAAGCAGGCTGTAAGAATCTTATATTATAAATCTAAAGTAAGACCACACCAGGCTAATCTTAAAGATGATTGGCAAAAAATACAGTCAGCTGCTCTTAGCGAAAAGAAAAATAGAACTCTAAATAATTGGTTTAACGAAGCCAGAGGTGACGTATTCATAAGCATAGAAGATGATTATGAATATTGTGGCATTTTGAATTGATGAACCTATTCTAAAAAACCTATTAAAAATATATGAAGTCTTACAATTCGGATGTAGAAGCAGCTAATGCCTTTCATGAGGCATATGAAAAGCTGTCAGCAGAAATTTCAAAAGTAATCATAGGCCAAGATGAAGTGGTAAAACTTCTATTGACCTCTATCTTCTGTCAGGGTCACTGCTTATTGATAGGAGTACCCGGGCTAGCCAAAACTCTTTTGATTCAAACTATTTCATCCGTATTAGATTTAAAGTTTAACAGAATACAGTTTACTCCAGATCTAATGCCTTCAGATATATTAGGAGCAGAAACGCTGGATAAAGACAGAAATTTCAAATTCATACAAGGACCTATCTTTTCTAACATTGTTCTGGCTGATGAGATCAACCGTACCCCTCCTAAAACTCAGGCTGCACTGCTAGAGTCTATGCAGGAGTATGCTGTAACCATTGCCGGAAAGAAGTATAATTTGGATAGGCCATTCTTCGTATTAGCCACTCAAAATCCAATAGAGCAAGAAGGTACTTACCCTCTTCCTGAGGCGCAGTTAGACCGATTTATGTTCAATGTATTACTAGATTACCCTTCTTACGAAAAAGAGGTGGATATAGTAAAGAACACTACTTCTGATATCAAAACCACTGTGAGTCATGTGCTATCGGCTGAAGAAATCAACTTCTTCCAACAGCTGGTACGTAAGGTGCCTGTAACAGACAATGTAGTGGAATACGCTGTGGAATTAGTTCATAAAACCAGACCTAATTCAGAAAAAGCAACCGCCATTACTAATGATTACCTGGAGTGGGGCGCGGGACCAAGAGCTTCTCAGTACCTTGTAATAGGAGCCAAATGTAATGCCCTATTAAATGGAAAATATTCTCCTGACATTGAAGATGTAATAGCAGTAGCCAAGCCTACACTTAGACATAGAATAGTTAGAAATTTTAAAGCTGAGGCTGACGGGGTGTCCGTAGATAATATAATAGATCAGCTAATAGCTAAAAATAAGTAGGAGGCATTATAAAGAAAAAACTAGCCTCTTAATAACATGTTTATCTAAGAGGCTTTTTTATTTATAATATCTCGTCTGTAACGGTAAGAGAACGAAGGGTAAGATGAGTCACATACTCTCTCAAAGGGTATTGCGAAGGGCCTCCAATAGGATTCCCTGAATCAAAACTAAACTGGGATTGACAACAAGGGCAAAATATGTATAACCCGGAGTTATGCACACTCACCGTGGCACAAGCTTCATAAGGATGATAAGGGCAATTTTGCTCATAGGCATGGAACTCACTACCACTAGATCTATAAACTATAATACCTCGCACTCCTTTATCAAGCAAATAAAATCCTCCATCAAAAGATAGTGAATTATACTGCGGTAGGTCGAGGTTCATATAAACATCAGGAAAGCCCGTATATGGCATTTCGTCCTGATAACTCTCTTCTCCACAACCTGAAAACAGGCCGAAAGAAAACACTGCAATAAATAAAAAGTATCTATTCATAGTTGTAAAAACCCTTACCTGATTTACGTCCATTATGGCCAGCATTTACCTTTTGTTCCTGTATTCGGCTAGGCCTGAATTTAGCATTATAGTGAAATGCATTATACATGCTTTGTGTTACTGAAAAGTTAGTGTCTATACCTATCAAATCCATGAGCCTAAAAGGCCCCATACGAAAGCCTGAAGCCTCCATAAGTCTATCAACGCCTTCTACATCTACAACACCTTCCTCAACGATTTTAAGGCTTTCTACGTAAAAATGTCGGGCCACTCTATTAACTATAAAGCCAGGAGAGTCTTTCGCTTCTACAGGTGTTTTTCCGAGCCTCATTACAAATGCCTTTGTTAGATCTAACACTAGAGCTTCAGTACTAATTCCGGCTATTACTTCCACTAACCTCATTATATGGGCAGGATTAAAAAAATGAATCCCTATAACCCTCTCAGGATAATCTAATGTAGATGCAATTTTAGAAATAGGAATAGAAGAAGTATTAGTAGCTAAAATAGTTTCGGAATTATTGATGTGTTCTAACTCTTTAAATAGCTTTTGCTTCACCTCTAAATCCTCCAAAACAGCCTCAATAATTAGGTCTGCCTTTAGTTGATTTATTTCTGTAATAAAAGAAAGGCTACCTAAAGCCTTTTCCTTTTGACTTTCGGTAACCTTTCCTTTTTCTATTCCTTTGTTGAAATTGCTAAGAATGCTTCTTTCAGCTTTCTTAAGCACCTCCTCATTAATATCATACAAAGCAGTTTTAAAGCCAGCCATAGCGCAAACCTGCGCAATGCCTAACCCCATAGTTCCTGCTCCTACTACGCCAACGGTTTTAATATCATCAACCGTATGTAGCATTTAATGTAGTGTTTTAAATTGCTGTAAGAACCGTACATCATTTTCAGTATATAGACGCAAATCATTCACCCTAAACTTGAGCTGAGTGATTCTCTCCACACCCATACCAAAAGCGAATCCGGTATACTCTTCTGGGTCAATATCGCAATTAGCCAGCACATTCGGATCTACCATACCAGACCCACCTATTTCTACCCAGCCTGTGTATTTACAAAGCTGGCAGCCATCACCTTTACAGATCTGACATGAAATATCTATCTCAGCACTAGGTTCAGTAAAAGGAAAATAAGATGGTCTGAAACGTACTTTGGTATCCTTCCCAAACATCTCTTTAGCGAAATGATACAAGGTCTGTTTTAGGTCAACAAAACTTACATTCTTATCTACATAAATACCTTCCACCTGATGAAAAACACAGTGTGCTCTAGCTGAAATGGCCTCATTTCTATACACTCTTCCTGGCATAATGGACCTTAAAGGAGGCTTCTGATTAGTCATAAGCCTCACTTGAACCCCAGAGGTATGAGTTCTTAATAGTATATCAGGATTTCTTTCTATAAAGAAAGTATCCTGCATCTCCCTAGCAGGGTGATTTTCAGGAAAATTAAGTGCTGTGAAATTATGAAAGTCATCTTCTATCTCAGGGCCATCAGATACGTTAAAGCCGATTCTCTCAAAGATCTGAATAATCTGATTCCTTACATATGTCAAAGGATGCATGCTTCCCAAGCCTACTCCTGCTGGAGGTAAGCTCAGGTCACCATGTTGCTCTGCTCCTTCAGAGCCAGAAGATTCTAATGCATCTATAAGCTCTTTAAACTTATTCTGAGCTGCTTGCTTCACCTCATTAAGCTTCATTCCATATGCCTTCTTTTGGTCATTAGGAACATCTTTGAGTCCAGCAAAAAGTTCACCTACAACACTTTTTTTGCTGATGAAGCGCATGCGGAATTGTTCTAACTCATCCTGGCTAGAGGCATTAGCGCTTTCAATCTCAGCTAATATTTCATCAACCTTTTCCTGCATACCTTAAATTATCATACCCGCGGCTACTGTTTCATTAGTCGCTTCATCTATCAATATAACACTACCCGTAATTCTATTTCTGCTGTACCTATCAAAGAACAATGGTCTTGTTGTACGCAGTGTTACACGAGCTATATCATTCATTTTAATGTTCTTATCATCTTCAATACGGTGCAGCGTATTAACGTTCACCTTATATTGAACATTTTTCACCATACATCTGGCATCATTGGTAGTATGTTTAATAGCATATTTTCCATTTGGCACCAAAGGTTTATCATTCATCCAGCAAAGCATGACATCTACATCTTGGCCGATATTAGGTTTATTATTTTCCCTAACGATCATATCACCACGGCTAATGTCTATATCATCTTCCAGTTGGATAGTTACTGACATAGGAGCAAATGCTTCCTTCAGCTCACCCTCATAAGAATCAATACTCTTGATTTTAGAAGTAAAACCAGAAGGTAATACAGTTACGTCATCACCGGGCTTAAATACTCCGCCGGCAATTCTACCTGCATAACCTCTATAATCATGAAATTTATCTGATTGTGGTCTGATTACATACTGCACAGGGAATCTACAATCGATGTGGTTATGATCACTACCAATATGTATATTTTCTAGCATGTACAATAATGTACCACCCTTGTGCCATGCCATATTTTCTGATTCGTTTACCACATTGTCTCCTTTCAGCGCACTGATAGGGATAAAACGAATATCTTTCACATCTAGCTTAGCGGAGAAAGACTCAATATCAGCTTTGATCTTGTTATAAACGTCTTGGCTATAATCCACCAAGTCCATTTTGTTAATACAAAATACAACGTGAGGAATGCCTAACAGTGAAGCTATAAATGTATGCCTGAAAGTCTGCTCCACCACCCCATTTCTGGCATCTACCAGTATTAGGGCCAAGTTAGCAGTAGACGCTCCTGTAACCATATTTCTGGTGTACTGAATATGTCCCGGAGTATCAGCAATAATGAATTTTCTTTTCGGTGTAGCAAAATACCTGTAGGCTACATCTATAGTAATACCCTGCTCTCGCTCTGCACGAAGTCCGTCAGTAAGTAATGCAAGGTTTACATTTTCATCACCTTTTCTACGACTAGATTCCTCTATTGCCTCATATTGATCTTCAAAGATAGACTTAGAATCGTATAGTAGTCTACCTATCAGGGTACTTTTACCGTCATCTACACTTCCTGCTGTAGAGAAGCGTAGTAACTCCATATCTAAATATCCTTTGGCTTCTGTATTATTATCGCTCATTAGTTTCTTATTATTTACTAAGATTTAGGGGATCTTAAATTTTAAGTGTGCTTTTATTTAAAATGAAGAGATATTAAAAATAACCTTGTTTTTTACGATCTTCCATAGCTGCCTCTGACCTCTTATCATCTGATCGTGTACCACGCTCAGTAGATCTGGCGGCGGCTACTTCCTCTATAATATCTTCCAAAGTAGAAGCTGATGACTCTACAGCACCTGTACAAGTCATATCACCTATGGTTCTAAACCTTACCACTTTCTTCTCAGCTGCTTCAGTATCTTTCATCTGAATGAAGTCGCAAGTAGCCATAATTACATTATCCCTTACAAACACATCTCTTTCATGAGCAAAATACAATGGAGGAAGCTCAATATTCTCCTGTAAAATATATTGCCAAACGTCCATCTCAGTCCAGTTACTGATAGGGAAGACCCTAAAGTTTTCTCCAAACTGTTTTTTTCCATTGAAAATATTCCAGATTTCTGGTCTCTGATTTTTAGGATCCCACTGGCCAAATTCATCTCTATGGGAGAAGAATCTTTCTTTAGCTCTGGCTTTTTCCTCGTCTCTTCTTGCTCCACCAAGGCAAGCATCGAACTTATTATTTTCAATAGTTTCCAGTAGGGTTACAGTTTGTAAACCATTCCTACTAGCATTATATCCTTTTTCTTCTACTACTTTGCCCTCATCTATAGACTTTTGCACAGAACCTACTATTAGCTCTGCTCCTAGTTCTGCCACAAATTTATCTCTAAACTCAATGGTTTCAGGAAAATTATGCCCGGTGTCTATATGCACCAAAGGAAAGGGTACCTTTCCAGGATAAAATGCTTTTTTAGCCAGGTGAGCTACTGTGATGGAGTCTTTACCGCCTGAAAATAGGATAGCCGGATTTTCAAATTGAGCAGCCACTTCGCGAATAACATATATCGCTTCGGCTTCTAGCTCTCTTAAGTGTGTTAGATTGTAAGCCTTCATTAATTCTTACTAGGTTTTATTTTTGGCAAAATGTATTCTAAAAGTTGATCTAAATTATCCTCAACAGAGTATTCAGCAGTATAGAGCGTAATATTAGGTTTCTGTGGAGCTTCAAAGGGAGAATCGATTCCTGTGAAATTCTTAATCTCTCCTTTTCTGGCTTTGGCATACAACCCTTTTACATCTCTTTTTTCGCATTCTTCTATAGGACAGTTGATAAACACTTCACAGTACTTATCTCCTAATATAGTTTTAGCCATTTCTCTGATACTCTCCGTCGGACTGATCAACGAACATATAGTAATTACACCGTTCGCGGCTAATAGTTTAGAAGCTTCGGCTGCTCTTCTAATATTTTCTGTTCTATCCTCTTCAGAAAAGCCTAAATTATTGTTAAGCCCTGTACGAAGATTATCTCCATCTAGCAACGATGTAAGAAAACCTTCTTTATGCAACTTGTTCTCCAGTCCTCTGGCAATAGTGCTTTTTCCTGAACCAGAAAGGCCCACCATCCAAATGACTATAGATTTTTGATTTAACAGTTCTTCTTTCTCAGATGTACTAAGAATGGTATCAAATATAGGGTGAATGTTGTCAGCCATTGATTAAAATTTAAACGCCAAAAATACAATTAATTCAGTTAATTAATAAACCATACAAGCATTTGTGTAGTTTTGTTTGCATGACAGAACAAATTAACACACAAGAATTGATAGATTTGGCTCTGCAGGCAGGCCAGGCGATCCTCAATATTTATCACGATAAAGATCTAGCTGGTGATGTAGATTACAAAAGCGACAATTCTCCACTTACCTTAGCTGATAAAGCATCTCATGCCGTAATTATGAAAGGCTTAACTAAACTTCACCCTAACATCCCTATTATTTCAGAAGAAGGAGAGCAGGTAGAGTATAGTACCAGAAAAAATTATGATACATTTTGGCTAATAGACCCACTTGATGGCACCAAAGAGTTTATCAACAGAAATGGTGAGTTCACGGTAAACATAGCTCTTATCAGCAAGCAGAAGCCTGTGTTCGGCATAGTGTATGCTCCCGTTCCTGATGTAGTATATGTGGGAACAGGAGAAAGAGCCTTCAAACTCGTAAATGGAAAGGAAGAACCTCTACAAGTAAATAACTCCACCTCTAAGAGGATAGCCGTGAGGAGCAAATCTCATGCTTCACCAGAAGAAGAGGTTATACTTAAAGAATACGATGTTATCGATAGCATTTCCGTTGGCAGCTCACTCAAGTTCTGCATGGTGGCTGAAGGTAAGGCCGATATTTATTATAGACACGGCCCTACTATGGAATGGGATACTGCCGCAGGACAAGCTGTACTAGAAAGTGCCGGAGGTAAAGTATTTAAAGAAACCGGACCAGTACCTTTTACTTACAACAAAGAATCTCTTCTCAATACGGGCTTCCTCGGAATAGGCTTTTAATAAGCCTATCGGTTAAGCTTTCTGATAATAAGAAAATCCAGCGTAAGAGAAAGTACAACTGAAAAGATTATTAATATAGGCAATAAAACGGCATCTTTAACATCATTGAAAGCAATAGCCAAAAGTATATAGATGATGTTGAGGATGCCTAATGCTACCGCTGTTTGTGAATGTCTCATTCCCAATCTCATAAGTGCATGATGGATATGATTCTTATCAGGAGCAAATGGAGATTGTTTCTTCGACAGCCTCAAAATAAAGATTCTTAAAGTGTCAAATAGAGGAATAATAACTACACAGATACCCGAGGTAATTGAAGCCCTGAATCGGTATGGATTATCTATTGGTAAGTTATAATTGGCATCAATAAAAACAATTACCAAGACAGAAAATAAGAAACCCAAAACCAGCGCACCTGTATCCCCCATAAATATTTTTGAAGGCTCCCAGTTAAAAGTAAGAAAAGCTACTACAGCACCTGCCACACTTAGCGCCAGCAGAGCTACCCATGGCTGACCTATGAGATAGAACCATATTCCAAAACTACCTAATGCTATAGTAGCTATGGTTCCTGCTAAACCATCAAGTCCATCAATAAGGTTGAATGAATTAGTAACTACAATGAAGGTGAATATCGTTATCAGATAACTAACCACTTCATTAAGTTCATTAATACCAAAAAGGCCATATAATGAATGAAGCCTAACTCCAGAGAAGAGCACCACTATTGAAGAAGCGATAAGCTGCCCTATAAGCTTATTCAAAGGCTTAAGTGGCACAATATCATCTCTCATACCAACAAGGAAAATGATTCCCGTACCCGCTAGGATATATTTGAAATACTCAAACCCCTCTAACGGTAGCCATACGAGCAGTGCAACAAAGAACCCTGAAAAAATACCTATTCCTCCCATCGAAGGGGTAATTTTTTTATGAATCTTTCTTCTTCCCGGCGTATCCAACAACTTGCTCTTCTTCTTCGAATACTTAATGATAACCGGGATAACCAAAAAAGTGATAATAAACGATGTAGCTATCGCCAATAGTATTGCAGTCATCTAAGATTTTTTTAGATGCGCAAAGTTATGATAAATGGACTTAGATATGAAAATTTAATTCATTTTAGTTTCTAGATACCATTTAACCATTTTTCGCAAGCCTTCTTGGGTGGAAAACTCCGGTTTGAAACCTTTTTCAAATAATTTACTAGCAGAATGCGCCGTCTCTGTGGCTAACTTTTTAACCCTAGCACTAGATATAGGCAAATTTTTCCCTGTAGCCTTGATTATCAAATCAAAAGGAAGTCCCATCATAATCCCCAATGTTTTAGGAACTGTAATTCTAATTTTTTTTCCTAATGCCTCTGAAATTGTAGTCGCTATCTTCTTACTGGTTAAATGTGGCTCATCCGCATAATTGAATATAGAAACACCCTTAGGGAGGTCTTCCAATAACCATAATGTAGCCTTTACAAGATTTTCCACATAACCAATCGATTTAATATTATTAGCTTTTCCTACATGAAAATATATCCCAAGGTTAATTTGATTAATCAACTTATACATATTGGCAGTATTATTTATACCAAATACAAGTGCTGGTCTTATAATCAGAACCTTTCTTGAAGGATCTTCCTCTGCCCATTTATAGAGCACCTTCTCTCCAGCTAACTTAGAAGCCCCATATGGCATGTTAGGGTTAGGTGCCATCTCTTCATGTGACATTTCTTCGTTAGCTCCATATACAGCCACTGAAGAATAAAATACAATTGTCTTAATTCCCTTTTTACCTGCAGCCTCACACAAAACCTGAGTTCCCTTTTCATTGGTCTCAAAATATTCATCCTCAGATATACCGAAATCATGATGCATAGCAGCCAGAGAAATAACGGTATCAACCCCTCCACTCATGGCATTATCTACATCAGTAATATTCCTGATGTCTCCTTTGAAAAACTTAGACTCATACTCAAAAGAAGGTTCATGAAGATCTAAATTAATAATTTTTTCTTGTGATATATTTTTATGGAAGTGGCTCCCTATGAAACCTGATCCTCCGGTAATTAAAATCTCCATTGAGAATTATATTTTAGAAATAAAGAATTAAGTGTAAAGAAAAAAAATATTGAATCATAGCGAGCAAAAGATGACTCGAAAATATTGAAAACTATAAACAAAAATAAAAACCAAAAGTATAGTGGTGAATAAATTGCCCATTTGAATGGAAAAAAGAGTATAAAAAGTAAAAACAATATTCCAATTACACCATAAGCCGCAAATGTCTGAAGATATTGATTATGTGAATTCAACCCTTCCTTAAGACTAAGATTGTAGTTTTTAGCGTCATAAACATCATTTAATTTTGGCTGCAGATCTACACCGCTAACACCAAAAAGCCAATTCTCTGTTATTAGCTCCCATGATGCCGTCCACTGTTCATATTTATATTGATAACTGATAGAGCTCTCGGAATCTAACCTATAATTCAACTGCTTATCACCTCTTATTAAAAACGCCATAAAAACAGCAAATAGAAATACAATAGGAACCGTATAAATAAGCCATTTTTTACGAAAAAGAATTTTTAAAGCATAGTATATCAAAATCAAAAACAACAAAAAAAGAGCTGTTTTTGATGATAGGATCAAAACGTTAATTGTGAAAAAAATGAAAATCAAAGCCAAACCAACCTTCTTCAAAACCACTTCACTTTTCAATATAATCTCAAAAATAAACACTAAACTAATCAATATAAACATTGAAAGATATCCGGGATGAATACTTCCAAATAATTTGGTATATTCCTGTCTTGAAAAGGGATTAGAATAAAAGAATGATTCTCCATTATCTATTGGATACAATTGACCACTTCTATATACAGCTACGCTATAACTTGTACATAGAACTATAAACATCACAATTATAATGTAATAAAAAGTCCGATTAATAACTTTTTTACTCACTGAAATTGGAGAATAGAAAATGGGCAGTATCGCTATAATTGATAAATTCTTTTCAGTTTTCTTCCAAAACATGGGAGAATAATTGACGTAATCTCTTACGCACATATAGAGAAAAAATAAGCCTAATACAACCGCATAAAAGTTAAAAGCCCTATTGTTTGTTCTTTTAAACCCATGAGATAAGCTAAGCACTATAAAGACAGCAAATATCAATGAAGATACCTTTTGGAAGATCGTTAGTGCTACAGACAAAGAAAATGCTTGCCAACATAGAGCTTGTATATTTGGGATTTTATTTATCAAAGACATAATTGATTATATCATTCGCAACATTCGCATAGTTGAATCTTTCAATATTTTTATTATAAGACGGTATATCTGACTGAAGTGCATCTTTCAAACTTTCTTTAATGGACGTGCAATCGTAAGGGTTGGTTAGAAAAAAATGTTCATGGAAAAGATTAGAAAAATCCATATGCCCACCGGTTAACGGACAAACAATTTTACAATTAGTAAACAATGCCTCTAAATAAGTTATACCGAAAGGTTCATGAGGGTTCATCGAAATAAAAACTTCCGATTCTAGATAATACTTAACAATCGTATCTTGATTCTTTGCCCCAATAAATTCAATTGGAAAGGTAGATTGATTATACTTTTGCGCAAGTTCTGGGTAATCTTCTCCTTCCCCGATCATAATCATATTGAAATCAATATCTTTCTCCTTATATAAGGCCTCTACACTTTCAATGATACTGTAAATGTTTTTTTCTGAGGCCATTCTACCTGCATATAATATCTGTCCCCTCTTCTTGTTCTTTTTAAATGTAGAATTACCTAAGACTAGGGTATTCACGGCATCTATGAACTCATACCCTAGTCCTATAGATATAATATTATCCGATTTAATCCCATAGATTTCCTTATTAACAACACTTGTCAGAGAACTATTAGAAATCATAAAATCAGCCTTTCTTGAAATAAGTTTCATTGCTTTATTCAATCCAATCGTTTTAAAAAAACCAGCCATCGTTCTAGCAGGAAAAGCATGTAAATAATGAATTTTGACTGCTGAATTCTTTTTTATAAACAGCAAAGACAGTCCATATTCCAAGGAAGTAATAATTAAGTCGACCTCCCTTATATTTATTTGATGAGCCAAACGGCGTAAAATCAGTGGGTTTCTTCTTTTCGGCTCCTTGAAAATGGCAGAAATAGCACAACCATAATGAGTAGTAGGCTTTATAGTATAATCCGTTAATATCTCTACTTCCTCGAAACCATTAATTTTAAAGCCATCCGCCAAAGATTCTGTGAAAGTAGCAACCCCCCCAAAATACTTATCAGATTGTACAGGACCAACTATTAAGACTTTCATTCGATATGGATTTTGATTCATTAATATAAAAAGCAAGCATTATGAAGCATAGCCTAAAAGTCTGCAAATCTAATATTAATAGAGGTATTAGAAAGAAGACCAACACATAATAGTTATTCCAATGCTTAAATATTGGATAAAAAACACCAATAAATAAAAAGGCTCCAATTAATCCGAAATCCATTAAAATAGACAAAAAAGTATTATGTGGAGGCATATAATAAAATGACTGCCAGTAGTATGCCCCATATCCCATTATCGGATGGTTTGCAATTTCTTCAATTGCCAATACCCATGCATTAATTCTACTATCATTTGATAACGAGGCAGAATACTTCAAACTTTCTCCTCGACCTATGGCAGAGGTAAATAAGGATACAAAAGAATCATAATAATTAATAAGCAAAGGCAACGTTATAAAAAAAAGAATTAAAGACACTGACGTCGCCCAGCCAATTATAGGATACCATCTTTTACTTAAAAATCTAAAAACAAACTTATAAGAAACATAAAGTATAATTAATAAAAGTGCTATTCTGGATAAAGAAGAACCCAACCCCAACAAGCATAAAACAATTAAAAGATACCCATATTTTGACCTTTTTAGACCAAGCCTTTTCTCTTTATAAGCTACACATTCGTAAAAAAATAAAACTGCAGTAAAAAACAAATAATATTTATTGGGATCAGAAAAGAAACCGGCCATTCTGGCTTCTTCTAACGGTGAAAATAAACTTATATCATATAAGGTATTGGCATAAGAATCAAAAATCACCAATTCCTTAAATAGGAAGTAAACAAGTACGCCTTGTAATAGATTTGAAATGCACAAAAAAAGGAAAGAAAAGAAAAACTTTTTATAATCAATAATTCTGCAATTGATAAAGTAGTAGAATACACAAAAACAAAATAAGTACCTGCTTGATTCTATAAAACTTTCAGATATTGTAGCTGCATTAAACTTTGAAACAATTATTAATAAAAAAGAGTAAGCGACAAGTATTAAACAAAAGAAAAGGGCTATAGGAAATTTATTTGGTTTTACAAACCTTATGCCTTTACCTCTAAAAGTTTCATAAATAATTAGAGCCAAGAAAGTGAGGTCATATATTTTTATACCTAAAAAACTGACGCCATAAAATTGAAAAGAAAAGAAAAAAACGACATAAGACATCAATTCTAACTTTCTTAACAGCAGGATTAGTACGAAAATTTCGATCAGAATTACGGGTATCAATAAATCTGTTTTCGTAACTAATAAGGTAGGATTAATTAGTGCAGAAAGAATAATTAGAATTGAAGAAAGATTAAGTGCAGATATTTTCAAAATATGAAGTTTACTATTTAAGGCTTTCAAATATTTCGAAATTCTTGATATACTTCTTTGCCGCTACCTCCCAAGAAAAATCATCTAGCTGTGTTTCTGATGAATCAAGATAAAATGACTGTTCGTACCAAGCCTTGATATTTTTTGCCAAGTATTCTACCTTATTAATAGGAGCTAAGTATCCGTTTGAATATTGTTTAACGACCTCATTCAATCCACCAACATTAAATCCAAAAACAGGAATTTCTGAGTTTAAGGCTTCGCATACTGCTATCGATAAATTTTCAAAATATGAAGTTGTCAAGTAAAGATCAAAATCCCTATAAATGATGTTAGCCGAAAAACCTTCCAAATGAACAAAATTAAATGATCCTAGTTTCTCTAACAGCTTTAAATTTTTAGCATGTCCAAATATATGAACATCACAAATACTGTTTAATTCATGTCTTTCAAAAAGCTCAAATAGTTCTAACGCCTTTCTAAATTTTAAATTATCTATGGTACCAACCATGATAATTTTTAATTTGCCCTTTTTTACCATCAGATTCTTTTCAGTTTCACGGCTTACACTAGCATGTCTCATTCCATTCCTAATAACTGTAGTATTGGAATTAAATTTTCTAGTGAACTTATCCATATAATAAGATACATTGAATATCAGTTTAGCAAATACCAATGTCAAAATATATTGAGGCAAAAAATACAAACCATAGACAAACATCCTAAGGCTTAAAAACATTGCATCAGGCCAACTCCCATGGTAAACATGATAGTATTCCCTTCCAGCCATTTTTAGTATATATCCAAAATGATCATCTGACAAGTAAACATAATCAGGTGGTAACTTAACCAAATGTCGTCGAGCCTCATTTAAAGTTGAAAACACTTTAATTTTCAACCTCTCATCCGAGATTGAGTTCCCCACATTTTTACAAATCACTATAACTTCCTTGAATTCACCTAAAAACTCTTGCACCAAATTGTAGGTAGCAACTGTAGCTCCCGTAAAATTGCTTCCGAAATTTTTAGTAAAAACTACAAGTCCACTATCTTTCATCTGTACACTTTATTTTATTAAATTTTAAATAGACAAAAGCTGGTTTTATAATCTTATGCTTCAAATAAAAGAACATATGATACAATGGTCTTAAAATATTAACGGGCAAACTATAAAACAATTTCCACTTATAACCTAAGTTATCCTTATCCACATTTAATAGAATACTCCTAACTTGACTGGAGTATTTAGTGTTTAAATGATAGGTCTTTAATTTTTGCAACCGAAACAAATCAAGATACTTTTTTGCATTGATGCTTCTCTTTTCCAGATTAGAGAACACATCTAAATGAAAAACCAAATCACTTTCTAGATCAAAAAATTTATCACAAGCACGATCTTGACCATCAAAATTGTAGAACACAAGATTCTTATTAACAAAAAAAAAGTCAGTCTCACTTAATAGCCTAAACCACATTTCCAAATCTTCACCATACTTAAGTTTTTCATTAAATAAACCAACCTTATTAAATAACAATTTAGAGATTATTACAGATGATGAGGTGATCATTGAATTATTGCTAAGAAGCATTAATTCAAAATAATTATTTATTCTTCCTGTGTCAAATTGATGCTTTAATCCAAAATTAAGTTCCTCATTAATCCCATTTATCACTCTGTAGTATGCGAAGGCCATCATTTGAACATCCTTATATGTAGAAATGACCTCCTTTGCTAAAGCAAGATAGTTTGGTCTCCAGTAGTCATCAGCATCCAAAAGAGCTATGTAAGGATATTTAGCCTTGCCTATACCATAATTCCTAGCTGCAGAAACTCCAGAATTTTCTATGCTATATAATTTTAACCTGTTAGTATTAAAATTTTTCACAACCTCTAAACTATTGTCAGTAGAGCCGTCATTAACAATAATTAACTCAAATTCCTGATACGTCTGACTCAAAACTGACTCAACAGTTTTAGCAATATTTTCTTGCTTATTGTATAAAGGTATAATAACTGAAAACATGATCTATTTGATAAACTGTTTCAGCTCTGTAAAATTTAGCAAAGCTCTATCTTTACAAGATTCCATAAACTTAATTGAAGGAGATTTTTTGTCTACAATAATTCTTTCAATTCTTAACGCAACTTCCGACTCAGAAATATCAAAATCTCCAATAGTATAACGCGAATCATATCCTACATCCTTCAGAAAATCTGTGCATTTATAATGATATTCAATTTGAATAAATGGAACTTCTGCAAAACAAGAAAATATCCCTGAATGCAATCTAGTAGATAAAACAGCATCACACTTTTGAATCTCATTCCAAATACTCTCTGGAGAAGAATTATATTCAATCCTTTCAACATCTACATTCTTGTCACTAAAAAAAGCAACTAGAGAGTCCGTAATTTCATTATCTCCAAATACTGGATGGGCATTAAAACAGAATATTTTCAATCTTATATTAGGAATTCTTTTTACCACCAACTCAATTGAACCCATGAGTTTATCAATCCTAGCTTTTTCCTTTTTTGTATCACCACAGGTATATCTTTCATAGTAACATGCACTTACTCCAAGAACAGGTTGGCTTGTCTGCTTGGGCTGGATCGAATACATGGAAGGAAGAAGAGCTGCTAAATCAAACGCCTTAACAGCGGTAGTAGATAGATTCATATCAATAACTTCTTCATAAGATCTTTCATCTCTTAATGCTATAAAAGAAAATTTAGACAAATAATTCCTTATACTGTTTCTATCCCTAGAGTTTTTAAATGGACCTATCGAAACTCCAATGGCTGAAAGATTTAATAAACCAAGTTTCCTGTAATTTGAAAATATTCCTTCCCTTGTAAATCTATCTATTTCTCTGTGAAATACTGACCCTCCTGCATATATCACATTCTTTCCAATAAAAGGCTGGAAAAGGCTTTCTACATGATGTTGCCCTTTAAATTGATGCGTCGTAAAAAGTGTACTCTTTACTGTCTTTCCAAAATATCCAATAGGTAAGTCACTTCCTGCGAACTTAACATTCGACTCATTCCAAAACTTCCTTGCCCCCCAATCTGAAACAACACAGAATGCATCATCCCCAGTATTGAATTGACCATAATATCCTAAAAAAGTTACACTCATACTATTCCAATATTGTAATATCAAATCAACTTTTAGTCCAGAACGACAAAATTAATTGCTTTAACATTTGCTTTTCCTCAATTTTCACTAAACTAAAGAAAACAAATAAGCAACTAAAAACACCAGCACTCAGCATTGAAACTATTAGGCTTACCCAGCCATTCACATTTATAAAATGCCTTATAGTTAAAGCTATAATTGCACCTATTAATAAACAAAATAAAGAAGGTAGCATATCCTTCAGAAAATATGTTTTCTTTTGTCCAAGAATATATGCCGTATAAGGAGCAGCAAAAATAACATTTTTGAAAGTCAATACAATAAAACCAGCAATAGCAACACCGAAAAGCTCCAACTCCGTATATTTCAATAATAAGATGGCTAACACCACGTTAATTATCCCTAAAATAAGGGTAACGATACCTGGTAACTTTACTTTCTTATGAGCATTAGTAATGGCAAATAATGGTATTACCGAAAGATTTATCCCCAAGTGAAAAATAAGGGCGATTAATAACCACTTTAGGTTAGAGTATTCATTACCAACCCAAAGTCTCAAAATTTCATCACTATATATACATAAAACTGATACAATTAAGGATATTAAAATACCTAAAAATTTCACTGCCAATGAAGATATTTTTAATATCCTTTCAATCTTACCTTCTGCGTAGTCTTTTAAAATAACGGGAGAGATAACACCTGCAATTACAGCTCCAAACGTCCTTATTAAAACATTCCAAGGCAAAAGTATTCCGTATAACCCTGCGGATTTAGCCCCTTTAAAAACATTTATTATGAATAAATCAGCTTGCAAAAAGAATAAAGCTCCTATTTGGCTAACCAATAACCATCCTCCCATCGTTAATATTTCTTTCACAATAGCAACGTCGAACCCTCTAATATCTAACTTTAGAAATGGTGTTTGTCGTTTAAATATTTTGAAGCTTATATATAAAGAAATCAAACCTCCAATAACATATGCTCCTCCATACAGAGTCAAGGATACTGCTGCAAAATAGAAAAAGCTAATAATACTAATTAACCTAACTGAAACATTAGTAACATTCACCAGATTAATTAAATCTAGTCTATTATTTACATATGGTGAAGTATTAAATAATGATGTATATGTACTTAAAATGAATGAACAAAATATACCTATGAAAAGGTAGTGACCTTGTACAATTAGATCGTCTGGTACATTTATAAAATACTCTATATTAAAAGAGAATAAATATAAGAGGGGCGTTAATACCAAAAATAAAATGGTTAGTGCTCCAAAACAAGTATTAAATGTTTTATTGGCCAATTGATAATCACTTTTAGCCAAGTCAAGCATAAGATACCTAGCAACTGATCCATTTATAACCACGGCAACAATCATAGCATAGTTACCTATCGATGAGGCTAATGGGATTAAACCATATGCCCCAACTCCTAATCTATTCACTATAAATGGAGGAAGCCAGAGTCCAATGAAAATATTAATTGCAAAAACAACTAGATTACTAAGCAAATTCCGAAAAACCTTCATCTTTCAAATAAAATTTGCTTTTAAAAGAGGTTAAATTTTGCTCAATTAATTTAAGAGCATTATGATTAGAAGATTGATCAATTTTTCTGTAATAATAAAAATCATTATATAATGAATGCTTGTGTTTGCATATTGGAATAGCCCCCAGTTGGATTGCTTCAAAAAAACGATATGTCCAAGTAAAATCACCTTTAGGACAAAATACATATTTAAAACCTGACATCTCCCTGTAATAATTGTCATCTAAGTATTTAAATTCCTTTTGCCGCCCCCTATCTGTAAAGTCAAAGTATACTTTTTCAGTATCTATTTGGAATGACTTACTTTTCAAAGATTTCCTTACCATCTGAAATGTAGCACTAAAATCTTTTATTGTAAGAAACATCAACATGCATTCTTTGAATCTAGGCTTCGTCAAAATTCCTCTAAAATATAAGCGATGATCTTTTAAATTTGCCTTTTTATAAAATCGATTTACAATTATTTTCGGGAAAATTAATGGCGCCGATAAATTCAATAATTGTGTCTCTGGCTTTGAATGATCGATACGTATGTTAAATATAGAATAAGCCTCATTTTCATCAGTAATCCTCTTTAACTTTAAACTAAGAAATTTTTGACATGCCTGTAGTAGACTATGATTGCTTTCATCAAATAAATAAACCTTATCTGGGTTTTGTTCTGCATACGCCAATATTACAAAAAACACCTGCAACGTAGAGTCCGGTATCTCAAAATACAAAGGTTTATTAGATATTTCTCCTTTCATAAAGTTATTCATGATCCATATCGCAGATTCTTATTCTTTAAAAATAGTTTTTGGTCTCTAAATAATAGGAAGCTTTTGGTTATCCCTTTACATAAAATTTTGCCACATACTGCAATTAACACTATCTAAATTGTAATAAACCTATTTAATTCAAACTTCATTCCTACTTATTAATAGACTATTTACATTTTTACAGGAATCACTATCTCATAAGCGATGGTGTTCGGAAACATCTATGCCGAAAAAATTATAATAAAATAAAAGATCTCACACCAAAACATCCTAATTAGGATAAATTCCATATACCTATCTGCCTTAATCCTCTTTTAACAAATAGCGTTTATTATTTTCACTGTATAGTATACCACTATAAACAATTGCGTTCAAATGAAAGATCTCTTAAATTATCAAATAATAATTAAGGTGATTCAAAATTTAGCCCCGCAAAACTATAAAATATAACGAAAAATATATCCTATAAGTACTTTTTTAAATACCAGTTGATGGTGCGTTTTATGCCGGTGTCAAAATTCTCGTCGGCCTTCCAGCCTAGGTCATTTTCGAGTTTGGTGGCATCAATAGCATAACGACGGTCATGGCCTGCACGGTCCTTTACGTAGGTGATTTGAGATTTGTAGGATTCGTCTCCTCCTTTAGGATGTAATTCATCAAGAATAGCACAAATGGTGTTAACTACTTCATTGTTATTGCGCTCATTTCTACCTCCAATATTATAGGTTTCTCCTACTACTCCTTTATGAAATACAAGGTCTATGCCTTTACAATGGTCAAGCACGTATAACCAGTCTCTAATGTTTTTACCGTCACCATAAATAGGAATGCTTTCTCCATTAAGGGCTTTCCTAATGATCACTGGTATCAGCTTTTCATCATGCTGCTTAGGACCGTAGTTATTAGAACAGTTAGTCGTAACTACATTCATTCCATAGGTATGGAAATAACTTCTCACTAACAGGTCACTGCTAGCTTTAGACGCAGAATAAGGGCTATTAGGGGCATAAGGAGTCTCCTCTGTAAAAAGGCCTGTTTCTCCTAAAGTACCATACACCTCATCTGTAGATATATGATGAAAACGAGCATTTTCAAATTCTTCCTTTTTCTTGAATGGCTCATGCATCCAAGTATTTCTTGCCACATCAATTAATGTAAAAGTACCATTGATATTGGTGTTAATAAAAGCTTCCGGACCGGAAATTGAATTGTCTACATGAGACTCTGCGGCAAAGTGAATCACCCCTTGAAATTTATACTCCTTGAAGAGTTTTTCTATAAGAGATCGATCACAGATATCTCCCTGAATAAAAGTATATCTATCGGAACCTTCCACCTCTGTTAGGTTAGACAAATCGCCTGCATAGGTAAGTTTATCCAGATTAACTAAATGGTAATCTGGATATGATTCAAGAAAATAGGGAACAAAATTAGATCCTATAAAACCTGCTCCGCCTGTTATCAATATATTTTTTTTCATTATTCTCCTGCGATTTTCATTAAGTACTGTCCGTACTGATTTTTTAATAAAGTTTTAGCTGCTTCTTTTAATTGCTCTTTATTGATGTAGCCCTTTCTAAAAGCTATTTCTTCCAGACATGCTATTTTCAATCCTTGTCTCTCTTCAATAGATTCTACAAAGTTGCCTGCCTGAATTAAACTTTGATGTGTACCAGTATCTAACCAGGCCATACCTCTACCTAAAAGCTCTACCTTTAAGCTACCTTCTTCTAAATACATATTGTTGAGGTCGGTAATTTCAAGTTCTCCTCTTGGAGACGGTTTAATCTGCTTGGCTTTTTCACTTACAGTGTTATCGTAAAAATATAACCCAGTAACAGCATAATTAGATTTTGGTTTTTCTGGTTTTTCAACCAAAGAAACTACTTTATTATCATCAGTAAATTCCACAACTCCATATCGCTCAGGATCCTTTACATAATAACCAAAAACAGTGGCGCCAGAAGTTTGCTGAGAAGCATTTACCAATGTCTTAGAGAAATTATACCCATAGAATATATTATCTCCCAAAATCAAACAGCAAGAATCATTACCTATAAACTCTTCACCAATAATAAAAGCTTGCGCCAAACCATCTGGAGAAGGCTGAATGGCATATTGTAAATTGATACCAAACTGAGAACCATCTCCTAGTAGCTTTTTGAATGCCTCAGAATCTTCCGGAGTAGTAATGATCAAAACATCTTTGATATCTGCCAGCATAAGAACCGATAATGGATAATAAATCATCGGTTTATCATAAATGGGCAGTAGCTGCTTTGAAACGGTTTTAGTAAGGGGATAAAGTCTTGTGCCGGAACCTCCGGCGAGTATAATTCCTTTCATGGGTTTTGGTTTGATTATTGCAAATTCAAATTAATAAATTTTAACGAAATACTACTTTATTTAGAACAAATTACCCCAAAGATTTCTGCCAATTCCAAGCATCTTTCAATGCTTCAGCCAGAGTAATTTCTGCTTTCCACTGTAGTTCGCTTTCGACCTTACTGGCATCAGCATAAACCTTTTCTACGTCTCCAGCCCTTCTATCTCCTAATTCATAATTGAGTTTTACTCCTGTAACTCCTTGAAAAGTATCTACTACTTCTTTAACAGAGTTACCGTTACCTGTACCCACGTTAAATACCTCCAAACAAGCATCTTCACGGTCTAAAAGATAATCTAAAGCAGCAATATGTGCTTTTGCTAAATCTACAACATGTATGTAATCTCTTATACAAGTACCATCAGGAGTATTATAGTCATTACCAAAAATGGTAAGCTTTTCTCTTATTCCAGCTGCTGTTTGAGTAATAAAAGGCACCAGGTTATTTGGTGTACCTAAAGGTAATTCACCTATCAATGATGTTGGATGCGCTCCTATTGGATTAAAATACCTTAAAAATATACCTTTAAAGGTATCAGAAGTTTTAGAGAAATCTCTGGTAATATCCTCACAGATCTGCTTTGTTCTACCATAAGGAGATTCAGCAGGCTTTGTTTGTGTTTCTTCAGTAACAGGCAATGTATCAGGTTCGCCATATACAGTACATGATGATGAGAAAACAAAATTAGTAACACCTTCCTCATTCATCACTTTCAACATATTGATAGTTGAAAGTAAATTATTTTCATAGTATTTCAGTGGAAGCTTTGATGATTCACCTACTGCCTTATATGCGGCAAAATGTATCACTCCAGAAATATCAGCATGTTTTTTAAAAACAGATTTAAGAAAATCATAATCACCACAATCACCTTCTTCTAAGGTGATCTCCTGACCTGTTAGTTCTTTTAACCTATCTAGGATAAACTTTTCTGAATTAGAAAAATTATCAATGATTACAGGTGTGTATCCTGAGTTAATCAGTTCTACGCACGTATGCGAGCCGATGTATCCGGCTCCTCCTGTTACGAGTATTTTCTTTTCCACAATAATTATAATCTTGCTGTTATTAAATCTCTATTCCAATAGCCTTTAATATCGTAAATAGCAGTATTCTCCCCTATGATTGAGCTCATATCTAAATCTTTAAATTCATCATGACTTACAGCTAAAACTACGGCATTGTACTTTTTGTTTGGCTTTTCTATTAAATCAATATCATATTCATGCCTCACTTCATCTTTATCTGCCTCAGGATCAAAAACTTCGACATTAGCACCAAATCCTTGGAGTTCTCTAATAACATCTATCACTCTGCTATTTCTGATATCAGGGCAGTTTTCTTTAAAGGTAATACCAAGAATAAGTATGTTACTATTGTTTATAGGATTATCCTTTTTCGTCATGAGCTTAATTACCTTGTTGGCTACAAACATGCCCATATTATCATTAATTCTCCTTCCTGAAAGGATTACCTGAGGATTATACCCGTAACTTTCAGCCTTGTATGTCAAGTAATATGGATCTACCCCTATACAATGACCTCCTACTAAACCTGGCTTAAAATTTAGAAAATTCCATTTGGTTCCTGCAGCTTCTAATACCTCATGAGTATCAATACCTATTTTATCAAAAATCAGAGCAAGTTCGTTGACAAAAGCTATATTAAGATCTCTCTGAGAGTTCTCAATAACCTTGGCAGCTTCTGCCACTTTTATGGATGAAGCCTTATGTGTCCCAGCGGTAATAATAGTTTTATACAGTTGGTCTACCTCTTCGGCTACTTCTGGCGCACTCCCACTAGTCACCTTTTTGATAAAAGGTAATCTGTGTACTTTATCTCCTGGATTTATTCTTTCAGGAGAATATCCACAATAAAAATCTTCATTAAACTTCAATCCACTTTCTGCTTCCAGAATAGGCACACAAACCTCTTCAGTACAACCTGGAAATACTGTAGATTCATAGATAACAATGTTCCCCCTTTTTAAGACTTTACCCACTGTAGTACTGGCTTTCTCCAAAGGTGTCAAGTCTGGCTTTTTATATTGATCTATAGGGGTAGGCACCGTAACAATATATATATCTACATCATTAAGATCATTCATATCAGAGCTGTAGGTTAAACCCTTAGCTTCCTTTAATTCATCAGAATCTACTTCCTTTGTTCTTTCAAAACCTTTCTTAAGCTCTTCTATTCGAGTTTTGTTTATATCAAAACCCACCACTTTTACTTTTTTACCAAATTCCACTGCTAGTGGCAAACCAACATAGCCAAGGCCAATTATTGCGAGATTCTTGCTCATATTTTCACTTTATAATAATCGATATACCAGTCCACAAACTTCTGTATTCCATACTTTAAACTAGTTTGCGGTTTGAAGCCAACTGCATCGGCCAAATCCTGAACATCCGCGTATGTTTCTAATACATCTCCTGGTTGCAAAGGTAAAAGATTCTTAATTGCCTTTTTGCCTAAACAGTCCTCCAGAGTAGTTATGTATTCCATAAGCTCAACCGGCTTATTATTTCCAATGTTGTATAACTTATATGGAGCCCAACTTGTTGCTGAATCAGGGTTTTGCTTGTCCCATTCATCGTTAGCTTGCGGAATTACAGGTATCAAGCGAGCTATTCCCTCCACAATATCTTCCACATAGGTAAAATCTCTTTTCATCCGCCCTCCATTGAATACATCTATAGGCTTCCCTTCTACAATAGCTTTAGTAAATAAGAATAAAGCCATATCAGGCCTGCCATAAGGTCCATATACCGTAAAAAACCTTAAGCCTGAAGTGGGTAACCCAAATAAATGTGAATAAGTATGAGCCATCAACTCATTAGATTTTTTGGTAGCAGCATATAGAGATACCGGATGATCTACATTCTGATGAACAGAAAAAGGCATGGTTGTATTTCCTCCATATACAGAGCTAGAAGAAGCATATATAAGGTGCTTAACAGCATTGTAACGACAACCTTCCAAAACATTCAAGAACCCTTGCACATTGTTTGAAATATATTCATCTGGATGTGTCAAAGAATATCGCACACCTGCTTGTGCAGCCAGGTTGATGACATAATCAAATTTATGGGATTCAAATAAATCCAGAATTGATTTTTTATCACACAAATCAATTTCTATAAACTGGAAACTCTCCTTTTTTGGCAATGCTTCCAACCTTGCTTTTTTCAAATTGACATCATAATAATCATTCATATTATCTATGCCAAAAACCTGATAATCAAGTTTGAGTAGTTTATCACACAAATGAAATCCTACAAAACCCGCAGCCCCTGTGACCAATATTTTTGAATTCTCCACTAAAAGTCTTTTTCTTTTTGAAAGCAAAGGTAATAATTCTGACTATGCATTAAGGAATGTTTAAATATATTTGCAGCAAAACATAACTTTATCATGCCAAAAAATACTGCAAGTACTGACGAAATCGACTTAGGTGAATTATTAGTTAAAATAAAGCATGCACTCCTTACTAATAAGTTAATTATATTTGTCTTGGCGTTAGTAGGTTTATCCATAGGTATTTTTGAATTTTACTCTAAGCCTAAAGTCTATCAAAGCGAAATGCTGATTTACTCAGAAGTGCTTGAAGAACCTCTCATTGAAACCATTGGAGACAATCTAGATAAATTAGTGAGTGAGGGCAACTATATTACTCTCGCAAGCAAGCTTGGACTACCTGACAGCATAAGCACTTCTATTACCAGTATCGAAATCTCGGTTAATGAAGGACAAGATCGAAAAAAAGAAGAGGACGAAGAGCGGGGTCTATTCTTTACCATTACTGTAGATGCTAATGGAGACAAAAACTGGACTACTATCAATGAAGGCATTATCAATTTTTTACGAAACAACAGCTATATTAACAAGCGTTTGAAGCTTAAAAATGAAAATCTTAAAAATCTTACTTCCAGATTAAATGATGAAGTAAGTCAAATAGACAGTTTAAAAAGTAGTCTTAATGGGATTGGAGGCTCGCAAAACGATCTTACCATTCTAAGCCCTTCCTCCGTTTATGAAACGTTAATAGAACTCTATAAAGACTTGCTTAAAACTAATACAGACCTGCAGTTATCTGAAGGCGTAGAAGTCATAGATATCATTACTTACAATAAGCCTGTAAGTGCAGGGTTAGTAAAAATGTCTTTAATAGGCTTAGGTATCGGCTTTTTAGTCTCTCTATTCTTTATTTTCTTTATAGAAGTAAGCAAATACATCCGTAAATACGAGAGCTCATTGAAGTGATATTTAATTTCATAAAAAAAGAAATATTGCTGGAGTGGAGACAACGGTATGCCATCAATGGCATACTCTTATATTTGGTCAGCACCATTTTTATTTGTTACCTAAGTTTCAATGTTAAGGCTAACCAATTGAACCCTGTCACTTGGAACACCATATTCTGGATTATAATATTATTTACTTCTATAAGTGCCATTGCGAAAAGCTTTATACAAGAAAAACAGGAGAGATACCTTTACTATTACTGGCTCCTAAAACCACAAGTTCTTATAACTGCTCGTATAATCTATAACGGACTACTTATGCTTATACTGGGGTTAGCAGGTTTTATTATTTATGCGATAGTCCTGGGAAACCCCATTCAGGATGTAACCTTATTCATACTGAATCTGGTACTTGCATCGATCTCCTTTTCATCAGCCTTAACTATGATTTCTGCTATTGCCTCAAAAGCGAATAGCAATCAAACACTCATGGCTATCTTAGGATTCCCTGTAATACTACCTATGCTTTTAATGATTATCAAGGTTTCTAAAAACGCGTTAGATGGTCTTCCTAGAGATGCTAGCTACAGTGAAATCGCCACATTATTAGCAATTAATCTAATCATTGGCGCCGTTTCTTACCTGTTATTCCCGTATATTTGGCGCAGCTAAGTGTATTAGGTTATGAATAAAATTTGGTGGAAAGCCCTAACTATTATTTTACTTATTTACGTTATCACAGGAGGCCTATTATTTGATGTGCCCCGCCTAGACATTTTAAATGAAACCATACGAGCACTATATTTCCATGTACCTATGTGGTTTGGAATGATCATCATGCTCACAATTTCAGTGATACAATCTATCCTTTACTTGAGATCATCAGATCAAAAACACGATATAGCGGCTATTGAATATGCTAATGTTGGTGTTGTTTTTGGGATACTTGGCATAACCACCGGAATGCTATGGGCTCAGTTTACCTGGGGAGACTGGTGGAGTGGTGACCCTAAACAGAATGGAGCAGCCATAGGCTTACTGATTTATTTCGCCTATTTCATATTAAGAGGTTCATTTGAAAACCAAGATCAAAAAGCAAGAATAAGTGCAGTATATAACATATTTGCATTTGCAGCCCTCATTCCATTATTATTTATACTTCCAAGACTTACAGATTCTTTACACCCTGGTAATGGAGGAAATCCGGGCTTCAATGCATACGATCTTGACAGCAAGCTAAGAATGATTTTTTACCCTGCAGTATTGGCTTGGACTCTCTTAGGAGTATGGATAACTTCTTTAAGAATACGAATCAAAACTATTAGCAATTCCGTTTTATAAAACGAACTAATACAATTCCTCATAAAACTCTACTTTTAACATAAAGGCATTTCAAATGAAAAAATTACTAGTAGTCACTCTTCTCATTATTAGCTCTATCATAGGTAAAGCTCAAGATAAGATTCAGGTTACTGAAGAAGACTATACTAATAGTGAAGTAAGTATGGCTGATCAGTTTAGAGCCGAAGGAAAAATTTACGTATTGACAGGAGTCATTTTATTGATATTAGGAGGACTGATTGGATATCTGATAGTTATAGATAGAAAAGTCAGCAAGATTGAGAAACAATTACCTAATGATACTAATTAGAAACCTTTTTGAGTCTAAATTTGTAGCATATTAGATTTTATTAATTATGAAAGCATCACATATAATAGGCATAATCGTTATCGCAGTAGCCATAGGTATCATTATAGTGACGGCCGGCGATGCAAGCTCCTATGTTACTTTTGACCAGGCCAAAGAGATGGCCGATAATGGAAATAACAATAGCATTCATGTGGTAGGAGAACTACCTAAAACAGGTAGCGGTGAAATTACAGGAATAGAGCCTTCATCTGATAAACTATCCTTTTCATTCGTAATGGTAGATGAAAACAAAAAAGAGCAAAGAGTATTTTATAATGAACCCATGCCTACAGATTTCAAGCGATCTGAAAAAGTAGTAGTAATCGGGTCTTATAAAGAAAATCTGTTCATAGCTGATAAAATTCTAATGAAGTGCCCTTCTAAATATCAGGAAAAGACAGTTACTGCCGGAATATAAGACTTATGTCTGCATATAAGTCCCCTCAAAATCGCTCAACAATATATTATGATACATTCATTTATAGGTGACCTTGGTCACCTTTTTGTTATTATTACGCTGGTAACAGCAATTTTTGCCGCTTTTTGTTATTTCATTGCATCAAAAAAAGATGGACTTCAATCTAATCCATGGAAAGCTAACGGCAGGTTCTTCTTCTCTTTACATGCCATATCCGTAATAGGCATTGTTTTCTGCCTCTTTTACATTATCTACAATCACTACTTCGAGTACCACTACGCATGGAGTCACTCATCACGGCAATTGCCAACACACTATATGATCTCCTGCTTTTGGGAGGGCCAGGAAGGAAGCTTTTTATTATGGATCTTCTGGCATGCTCTACTAGGGGTTATTGTAATTTTAACCAATAAATTCTGGGAGTCATCGGTAATGACTGTATTCTCACTAGTTCAAGTGTTCCTTGCCTCTATGATATTAGGCATAGTTATTCCTGGACTTAACATTAAATTAGGCAGTTCTCCTTTTATATTATTAAGAGATGCCATTGATGCTCCAATATTTTCCTCTCAACCTAATTTTGTCCCTGAAGATGGTACGGGTCTCAACCCACTATTGCAGAACTATTGGATGGTAATTCACCCTCCTACCTTATTTCTAGGATTTGCTTTATGTACCGTCCCTTTTGCTTACTGTATAGGCGGACTATGGAAAAAGCGATATAGAGATTGGATAAGACCAGCTCTCCCTTGGGCTCTGGTAGGAGGCGCTATTTTAGGCTTAGGAATTCTCATGGGTGGATACTGGGCTTATGAAACACTGAACTTTGGTGGATACTGGAACTGGGATCCTGTAGAAAATGCAGTGTATGTCCCTTGGCTATTCTTAGTAGCTGCTATTCATACTATGATAACCTTCAGAAGTAGCGAAACTGCATTGAAAGCCAGCATAGTTTTAGTTATTACTACATTTATATTGATTTTATACTCCACCTTCCTTACAAGAAGTGGTGTATTGGGAGAATCATCAGTACACTCATTTACTGATTTAGGCCTTTCCGGTCAATTATTGATTTACCTATTATTTTTCACCATAGGTGCTATTGTACTCTCAGTAGCTAGATGGAAAGAGTTACCAACTACAGAAAAAGAGGCCTCTACCTATTCCAGAGAATTTTGGATATTTATTGGAGCAGTTGTTTTATGTCTTATGGGTTTTCAGGTTCTCATACCTACATCCATTCCTGTATATAACAAAATTTTAGAACTATTTGGGGTAGTATCCAATATGGCACCTCCTGCAGATCAGGTAGCTTTTTACACTAAATTCCAATTATGGTTTTCTGTAATAATAGCTCTGCTTTCAGGAACAGGACAATTTTTCTGGTGGAAAAAAATGGATAAAGCTACCTTAAAAAACAGCTTGACTATACCTGTAGTTATCACTCTAATTCTTACTATGGTAATAATCTTAATTAAAGATGTGGCTGAGCCTTCTTACATTATTCTATTACTTGCCAGTGTATATACGGTGGTAGCTAACGGTAAAATATTCTTTGATGTAATAAGAAAAAGTCCAGGGCTTTCTGGAGGAGCAATTACACACATAGGAGTAGGCCTGATGCTGATAGGCATAATGTTTTCTTCTGGATACTCTAAAGTGGTATCTCTAAACACCACAGGAATGCTCATTTCTAAGGAGTCTTCCAATGAATTTAATAGTGAAAATCTACTTCTTTTTGTTAATGAGCCGAAAGAAATGGCCGGCTATCAGCTAAAATATAAAGGCGAAAGAGTTGAATCTTCAAACCCATCTATTTTCATTAATAAAAATGATATAGAAAAAACTGCCACTTCTTATCTGGTAACAGCAAAACGCAATATTGAAGACGAAGGAGAAGTCATTTTTAGCAAAGGAGATACTATTAAAATTTCCGCTGAAAACACATTCTATGAAATTGAATACACCGATCAAAATGGGAACAGCTTCGACTTATACCCTAGAGCCCAGGTAAACGAATCAATGGGAGGGCTGCTAGCCTCTCCGGACATTAAAAGAGGTATTTCTAAAGATCTTTATACTCATGTATCTTCGATTAGAAGCCCTAACGAAAAGGTAGAATGGAGCGACTTAGAAGAGTTTAAAGTAAGCCCCGGAAAAAACTTTTTTGTAAATGATTATGTCTCTCACATTGAAAATGTGGAACGCATGGATCAAATAGAAGGCATTGACCTGGCGGGTGATGATGTCGCAGTAAAAGTTAGCATCATTGTGGAGGGAGAAGAAAAGGAATACTTAGCCCAGCCTATTTTTCTTATCAAAGATGGTATGGTAGGCCGAATATCTGACGAAATAAGTGATCTTGGTATTAAGTTCACCGCATTAAATATTCACCCTGATGAAAACGCCTTTTCTATAGGAGCTAATACCAGACAAAAAGACTGGGTAGTATTAAAAGCGATGGAAAAACCACTGATCAATGTATTATGGGGAGGAACTTTATTACTCATCATTGGCTTTGGAGTAGCTATTAACAGAAGATACAAAGAATTCAAAAAAATGAGAGAGAAGGGGATGGAGTAATCCCTTTCTTCTCTTTCATAAAAGAGGAGAACATATGCCACAACAGCAATATGTAACTTTTATTGGCGCGGGCAATGTAGCTTGGCATCTTGCGCCAGCTCTGGATAATGCCGGCTATGCGGTGAGAGAGGTCTACAGTCGCTCACAAAAGAATGCTAAAGCATTAATTGGAAGATTATATCAGGCCGAAGTAAAAACTGATCTTGATTTCTCTGAAAGCCCTTCCGAGATTTTTATAATCTCCGTTTCTGATGATGCTATAGCAAGTATTTCTCAGGAGATAATATTACCCGACAATGCCATCATTGCTCATACTTCTGGGGCTCAACCTTTAAGCGCATTATCTTATAGTGCAGGTGAAAATATTGGAGTATTTTACCCCTTACAAACTTTTTCTAAAGATAAAAAAGTAGAGTTCAAGACTACTCCTATCTGCATAGAAGCCGAAAACAAGTATACTCGAAATACGCTAATCAGTATGGCTGATAATATCAGTAAAAGGGTCTATAAAATAGACTCTGCTGATAGGAAATCTCTACACATAGCAGCTGTTTTTGCCTGTAATTTCACCAATCATTTTTTTACAATTGCTTCAGATATACTTAAAAGTAAAAAATTAGAGTTTAACCTTCTGCAGCCTCTAATAGCAGAAACCATTAATAAAGCTCTGGAAATGGGTCCGGAAAAATCACAAACAGGGCCAGCTATCAGACATGACTTTGAAACATTAGACAAGCATATGGAGTACCTAGAGGGCAACGAAGAGCTTTCTGAAATGTACAGAATCATCTCGCAACACATTATTGACACCTATCCATAAGACTGATGTCATCTCACCACATCGTAAAAGACGATCAAGAGCCCGCTCTAATTATAGATGCCCCGATCTCTAAATTAGAGCATCTGAAGCAACTGTTAGAGTGGAGTCCTACCGTCATTTCTTCTTTCCAAGCATTAGAGTGGCTATTGGCGGAACAGGTGAATATTGATATACTAATTTGTAATGATACAGACTTAACCGCCGCCATGACAAAGCTGCAACATCAGCTACCCGTTAAATTTCTCACTTTTCATTCACTGGAAAAGGGTATTATTACTGAGGCTATTAGCTTTTTGACTTATGCGAAGTATGGAGCAGCTCATATTATTGGTAATTTTCAGGCTGAACTGATTGCTAAAACACCTTTGAATATAGATATTAAGTGGTCGGACAACCTATTCCAATGGGCATTGGTTAAACAAGGAGTTTACAAAAAGTGGTATAATCAAAATCAAAAAGTCACCCTTTTAGAGCAACCTTCTTCAATTACAGGAAGCTATGCATTTATACATCAAGGGCAGTGCTCTATAGAAACACAGTCGGCAGGTATGATAGAGATTCGTGATTCAAAACCTTTTTGGGTAGGGGAGCCCATCATGGACTAAAAGCTAGTAATAGCTATATTATTGGTAGCCCTAACCATTCTATCCTTTCCATAAATATCCTTTATTACTTCCACTTGAGAGTACTCCATTACCTCCAAAAGCATCTTAACCTCTTCGCCGTACTTCTCATTGATTTCAAAGTATAGAAAACCGCCCTCTTTCAATGCCATTTTAGCAAGTTCAGCTATTCGTCTATAAAAAAGCAGGGGATCTTCATCCTTTACAAAAAGCGCACGTTCCGGCTCGTAATCAAGTACATTAGGCTTCATCTGTACCTTTTCGCTTTCCAGAACATAAGGAGGATTACTAATAATAACATCTAAGCAGGTAACAGGGATAGGCTCAGTAAGAATATCAATGAGCAAAAACTCTACAGAAGCAGCATGTTTTTCGGCATTTTTCCTCGCCACTTTTATCACTCTAGGATCAAAATCTATTGCATATGCCCTAGATCCCCTTAGTTCTTTAGCTATAGTAATAGGTATGCAACCACTACCCGTTCCTATATCTAAAAAACGTATTTTATTACCCTTGTTTTCATTCAGCACTAGTTGAACAAGCTCCTCCGTTTCAGAACGAGGAATAAGGATATCTGGCCCAACAGTATAAGACCTACCGTAAAAATCGCTTTCTCCGATTATGTATTGAATGGGTTCATTTTCATTAACCCTCTTCAAAATTTGATGTAGCTGCTTCTCTTTGGTCTTTGAAAAATTAACAGAACGATCAAGAATAATTTCGGTTCTATTTATATCAAAAACATGCTCTAAAATAATATGAGCTATACTAGAAATTTCTTCTTCAGGCTCCTCTAGCTTTACTTCACTAATGATATAGCTCAAAAGTTTCTTTAAAGAATCAGGGTTGTGAGATGGCATCTTTATAATTCGGGTGAGTTTGGTTATCATTGTAAAGCCGGAGCAAAACTAATGAATAAAGACGAACAATATATAACCCGGGCCTTTGATTTGGCTATAAACGGCATAGGAAAAGTAAGCCCTAATCCGCTTGTAGGCTGTGTAATAGAACATAACGACACTATTATTGGAGAAGGGTGGCACCAGTATTATGGTGGGCCACATGCAGAAGTGAACGCCATTAATAATGTGAAGAATAAGCAGCTATTACCAGAGTCTACAGTATATGTTACTCTTGAACCTTGTGCTCATTTTGGCAAGACACCACCTTGTGCAGACTTACTGGTAAAACATAAGGTAAAAAAAGTAGTGATCGCCAATATAGATCCAAACCCCCTGGTTGGAGGTAAAGGAATAGAAAAACTAGAAAATGCCGGTATTGAGGTAGTAACTGGAATACTGGAAGAAAAAGGTCTTGAAATAAACAAAAGATTTTTCACAGGCCTCAAGCATAAGCGTCCTTACATTATATTAAAATGGGCACAAACGCAAGATGGTTTTGTGGCTAGAAAAAATTACGATTCTAAATGGATCAGCAATGAGCACAGCAGAAAGTTAGTGCACAAATGGAGATCTGAGGAAGACGCTATAATGATAGGTACTAATACGGCTCAGTATGACAACCCAAAACTGAATGTCCGCGCATGGGAAGGCAGAAATCCGGTTCGCATTGTTATTGATAAGCAACTGCGCTTACCTGAGACGCTAAAATTATTTGATCATAATCAATACACCCTCTGCTATAATCTGATCAAAAATGAAGAAGCGGAGCTGCTAACATATGTGAAGCTAGAAGAAAATAATTTTATAGAGGCTTTATTACACAACTTATATGAACGAGATTTACGTTCTGTAATAGTCGAAGGCGGATCTATGCTACTCAACACCTTCATAGACAAAGGTCTTTGGGATGAAGCTCTTGTTTTCTCCTCTCAACAAACATTTGAAGAAGGTATTGAAACTCCTGATATTAACGGGCTGGTAGAGGTAAAAGAGGTGGCTGGTGACAAACTTTTAATTTATAAAAACTTAAGAAATGGCTGAAGAATTGATCATTAACTCCACAGCGAGTAAAAAAGAGAGGTATGAAGAGCTTTTACCTCAAATAGAAGGATTGGTTATGGGAGAAGATGATCTCACGGCTAACCTGGCTAATATAGCCGCTGCACTGAAATATGGAATGGATTTCTTTTGGGTTGGCTTTTACCTTGTAAAAGGGGACGAGCTGGTACTAGGACCATTTCAAGGACCAATAGCCTGTACTCGCATTAGAAAGGGTAAAGGGGTATGCGGTTCTACTTGGGAAAGAAAAGAAACCATTTTAGTGCCAAACGTAGATGAATTTCCTGGACATATAGCCTGCAGCTCAGAGTCCAAATCAGAAATTGTGCTACCCGCTCTTAGAAACAATGAAGTATTCCTAATACTAGATATTGATAGCGACAAGTTAAATGATTTTGACAGCACAGACCAGCAATACCTGACCCAACTCATGAGTATTATTGAGTCAATGCTCTAAAATACAAAAAGGGCTGTCATATAAAATGACAGCCCTTTTCTATTTTATAATTGACTTCTATTAAATTTCAGCAAGCACGGTACGTCCTCCTTTAGTCTTTTCTCCTATGTTTACTTTTACCTTAGCATCTAGCGGTAAAAATACATCTACTCTAGAACCAAATTTAATAAATCCAAATTCTTCTGCCTGTTCAAACTGCTGACCTTCCTTTACATACCACTTTATCCTTCTGGCCAGAGCTCCTGCTATTTGCCTTACCAATACCGGAACACCCTGCCCTGTTTTCACCACCAAGGTAGTGCGTTCATTTTCAGTACTTGACTTAGGATGCCAGGCTACCAGATATTTACCTGCATGATACTTAAAAAATTCCACCACACCTTTTACAGGCATACGATTAACGTGAACATTAACCGGAGACATAAATATTGAAATCTGTAGTCTCCTATCTTTTAAATACTCGGTTTCAGTGGTTTCTTCAATTACAACCACTTTACCATCTGCAGGGGCCAAAACATGCTTCTCATCTAGTGGAGACACAATTTTTGGATTTCTAAAAAACTGAAGAATCAGTAAGAAGAGTACTATACTAGCGGCCAAACTTATATTGAATATAATCGGCCTTGCCGGAAAGGCATAAAGTACCACAACGTTAATAATCACTAAAACTATTAACATCACAGCCAGTAGTACTCTTCCTTCTTTATGTATCGTCACTTTATATAATGTTTAATAAAAGATGTAAATATCGTGATTCTTATTAATAACCACCACGATATTTATATGTTTTAGCTACTTTATCTATAGCTACAACATATGCTGCTATTCTCATAGAAACATTATGTTCTTTCGCCGTTTTGTAAACATTGTCAAAGGCATCTTTCATAATCCTGTCAGATCGTCTATTTACCCTTTCTCCAGTCCATTTATAACCTAATCGGTTTTGTACCCATTCAAAATATGATACCGTTACTCCACCTGCGTTAGCCAAAATATCAGGAGCAACCATAATTCCTTTATCATTAATTACGGTATCAGCTTTAGCCGAAGTGGGGCCATTGGCTCCTTCTACAATTAATTTAGCCTTTATGCTCTCAACATTTTGAGAAGTTATAACGTCTTCAGTAGCAGCTGGCACCAGCACATCTACCTCAAGGCCTAGTATTTCATCACCATCAATCTTCTCTGCTCCCAAATAGCCTTCTAAAGACCCTCTGTTATCATTTCTATAATCAATGGCTTCTTTAATATTGATACCATTACCATTATAGTAAGCACCAGAAAGATCACTAATAGCCACCACTTTCACTCCTCTTTCTTCTAGCAATAAAGCGGCATGAGATCCTACATTTCCAAAACCTTGAACAGCACAAGTCGCTTTATAAGGATTAATTTTTAACTTCTCCATTGCAGCAAGGGCAGAAACCATTACACCTCGTCCGGTAGCTTCAGTTCTTCCTAAAGAACCTCCCAGTACAAGCGGCTTTCCAGTTACAACAGAGTTTACTGTCATACCTTGCGTACGAGAATACTCATCCATCAACCAAGCCATTTCTCTTGGTCCGGTACCCATATCAGGGGCGGGAATATCTCTGTCTGGTCCAAATATTTCTGTCATAGAAAGTGTATATGCTCTCATGAGCCTTTCTATCTCTCCAGAAGACATTTCTCTAGGATTACACTTTACACCTCCCTTTGCTCCACCGTAAGGAATATCCACCACGGCGCATTTCCAGGTCATCCAGGCTGCGAGGGCCTTTACTTCATCAATATTCACTCCGGGATCAAAACGGATCCCACCTTTTGAAGGCCCTAAGATATTAGAGTGTATTACTCTGAAACCTTCAAAAACTCTTATAGACCCATCATCCATAGTAATAGGTAATGAAACTATAACCTGCTTAGCCGGAGACTTCAGCACGTTATATACCTCATCATCTAATCCTAGAATTTGAGAGGCAATATGAAATCTAGACATCATCGCCTCAAAAGGATTTTTCTCGTCCTTTATTGGAGCTGGTTCAATATAACCCATATCAGTGGTTTTTAAATTACTAAATCGATTGCAAATTTAGTTAAATTCACAATTTCCTATATTACAATTAAAAAATTTTTAAAAATGCCGTTATAAATGGAGCTGATAATAAAAGTCCATCAAAACGATCCAAAAATCCGCCATGTCCGGGAATTAACCTACCAGAATCCTTAATTTCTATACTTCTTTTAAAAAGTGATTCTACAAGATCGCCATAAGTCCCTCCTATAACAATGATAAGGCCTATTCCCATCCACCTCCATAAATCCATAATACCTGTAGTGTAATATAATGCATAAGCCATAGTCATAGCCAGTAGCAAACCTCCCACACTGCCTTCCCAAGATTTTTTTGGTGATACTCGCTCAAATAATTTTCTTCGCCCATATCTCACCCCTGTAAAGTAAGCCCCTGTGTCATTAGACCACAATATCAATAATGAACCAAGTATAAGTTGAAAAGTATATTTTCCTGGTGTAAAAGCAATTACATTCAGTAATGAAAACGGAATGGCGACATACAGTATGCCTAAAAAAGTAAAGGCTATACCTCTAAAAGGTTTCACCTCCTTACTTCTGTATAGATAAATTAAATAAACGCAAGCCATAATAGGGAATAGCACAAAATAGTACTTGCTATCAATTTGGCCACTTTCAATGAAAAACGATAACAAGTAGAGACAGCCGCCACAGATAGTGCCGAAGGTCTTAAGTGGCAACATACCATCAAGCCCCACCAGCTTATAAAATTCCAGCTGAGTAACTATAGTTATTGAGAAAAAGATTATAAAGTAGCTCCACTGACTGAAGCAGATTCCACTGATAATCACTAAAGCGCCGCCCATTCCAGCGATCACTCTTTGAGTAAAATTACTATACTTATTTAAAATCGATGCCATTGTTTAACAGTTGTAGCCCACTATCACATTATCATAAGCCACATATATTTCAGAAGAACAAACGAAAGGACTAAACTTCTTATTAATAAAAAACTCGGAGAAGGGTTTTACTGTGCGATAGACCAAATACACCCCTAACCTATTTATAATTAACTCACCTGTCTTCTAAAAAAATAATTCCTAAAATAAACTAATAGTCCTGTGGTAATAATAGCGAATATTAACACAGTAGGCAAAGGGACGGTATCAGTATTTTCAATATCGTATGCAATTAACTCTTTCTTAGCCAGCAAAACCATTATCAGGGTAAATCCATTATTCACCAAATGAGCCAATATTGGAACAATGAGGTTTCCTGACCAATAATATAAATATCCGAACAAGGCCCCTAACAACAGCCTGGGAACAAAGCCAAAAAATTGCATATGGATAGTACTAAATAAAATAGCCGACAACCAAATAGCCACGTGTATGTTTTTAGTATAATTATGTGTAAGCGACTGTAAAAATCCTCTGAATACTAATTCTTCACCAATAGGGGCAATTACCGCTATTACGATAAAGGCCAAAATAATTTCTGTGTAACCATCGAATTGCGTAAGGAATTTAGTCATTTCTGCCATTTGATCTTCTTTGGCTCTTGCCCACTGTTCAAAGCCTTTTAGAAATTCAGGAAACACCAGGTTAGCATTCCATTCTATAAAAAGAGCATTAACCATCATAAAAGATAGAACGATCAAAACAGTGAGAACAACTGGTTGTATACCTACTGGCTTATTAAAGAAAATGCTGATCGGCCTTTTTAATATAAACTTAAGGTATAACAAGGGAAGACAAACCATACCGAACAAGGTTCCAAATGCCTGACTAACATACAGTATAAGTTTAACATCAGGGTATGCTTGAGGATTAGATAATGCTGTAGTTAACTCCGTTATTGATCCCTGAAAAAAAGGGACACAGAGCATCATCCCGATAACTGAACCTAATAGAGAGCCCAATAAGGCAAGAACAAAAATAAAAATTGCAGACCCCAGGGAACTTACTCCTGTTGAGAGATGTATATTATTGTCGAATTTATTCATAATTTGACGTAAATTTACAGTTTATTTTACAAAGACGAATGCTAAGTTAACCCCAGAGTTGATGGTGAAAATTGGAAATATAGAGATTGGAGAATTTCCCTTGTTATTAGCCCCAATGGAAGACGTGAGTGATCCTCCATTCAGAGCCGTATGCAAGGAAAATGGTGCAGACCTGATGTATACAGAGTTTATATCATCAGAGGGATTAATACGCAATGCTGCAAAAAGCCTTGAAAAATTAGACATCTATGATTATGAACGCCCAATAGGCATTCAGATTTTCGGTGATAAAATAGAATCCATGCGAGAAGCCGCTTCCATTGCAGAAGAAGCCAAGCCCGAAATGATAGATATCAACTATGGCTGCCCTGTAAAAAAAGTAGCTTGCAAAGGAGCAGGAGCCGGAATATTGCTTGATATACCCAAGATGCAAAAGATGACAGCCGAGATAGTGAAACAGGTTAACCTTCCTGTAACGGTTAAAACTCGGCTGGGGTGGGATGATAGTACCATTAAAATAGTAGAAGTAGCTCAAAGACTACAGGATGTAGGCATTGCGGCTCTTACCATCCATGGCAGAACCCGCAAACAAATGTATAAAGGTGAAGCAGACTGGACTAAAATTGCCGAAGTTAAAAATCACCCTGATATTCATATCCCTATTTTTGGAAATGGAGATATTGACTCACCAGAAAAGGCCGTAGAATACAAAAACAGGTATGGTGTAGATGGCATTATGATTGGAAGAGCAGCCATAGGTTATCCATGGATTTTTAATGAGATAAAGCATTTTATGAAAACCGGGCAGCATTTAACAGCCCCAACCATACAAGACAGGGTGAACGCCACTAAAAAGCACCTGAATTTTTCAGTAGAATGGAAAGGTGATAAAAAAGGCATCTTTGAAATGAGAAGACATTACACCAACTACTTCAGAGGCATTCCTCACTTTAAACCTTACAGAACCCGATTGGTTGAATCAATATCACATGAAGAAATATTAGACATACTTTCAGAAATTGAAAATAACTTTACAGAAGTGTTTGCCTCTTAACCTGGCAAACACTTTAAATAGCTATTTGATCTTTCGATTCTACATGGATTAGTATTCCAATTCCATACACATGCCCCTCATCATTAACTATAGGCTCACAGCGGTTCACTAGTACTCCATCTCCCATTTCATACTTAGCCTGAAAAGATTCTCCCGCTAATGCTCTATCATACTGAGCTCTCACTTCCTTTTTCTGAGTTTCTTCAAGGCCGCTTAATAAACTCGTTCCTACTTTCACTTCTGATCCAAATATTTCTGGCGCACCTTTTTTGAAGCGGTCATTAGACACAATAAGGTTATAATCACTATCAATAGCCAGCAGCATGTCATTAGAGGTGTTCAAAAGAGAACTCATGACTTGACTTATTCTGTGATTCTCCAGCTCCACCCTCTTCCTATCCGATATATCTCTGGAGAATATTGATGCTCCTATAATTTCATTCTTATCATTCCTCACAGGGTTAATAGAATACTCTCTCCATGTATCTTCTCCACGCACGGAGCTCTTAAGCACAAATTTCAACATCTCTCCAGCAAAAGCACGATCATAATACTCTTTCCACTCATCTCTCACACTTCCCAACATCTCAAGCGCATTAGAACCTTCACCCAACCCTTCATACTGAGTACCTACATAGCGAGACTTTTGCATAGCATTCATAATTACCACATTATAATCCAGATCTATGGTAATAATGCTATCCGTAGTATTATTAATTAAAGCATTAAAATTAATCTCTTTAGCCGCCAGCTCCCTCTGCGTTCGAGCCATCTCTTCCTGAGTAGCCTGCATTTCTTCCATATTCTGGCGCATTTCCTCTTCCTGTGCCTGCATTTGTTCTGTCATCTCTCTCGCTTGCAGCAGCAAATCTTTGGTAGCCTGATTTGTTTTAGCACTAATAATGCTAGATGCAATACTCTCTGCCACCTTCTCCAAAAATTCAATGTCAAAATCCTCAAAAGGTCTAAAAGAAGCCATTTCCAATACCCCCACTAAATCACCATTAGATTGTAGTGGCACCAAAAGCAAGCTATTAGGAGTAGCCTTACCCAAGCCAGAAGTTATATTTACGTAATCTGCAGGCACCTCTTTTAAATATATAAATTTCTTCTCAAGAGCCGCTTGCCCTACTAACCCCTGCCCAATCTCCACTCTCTTTTGCAGGTATTTCTTTCTTTCATAAGCTCTGCATGCTATAAGCTCCAGATGTTTATCTTCTTCATTATCTCCTGCTTCTAAAATAAAAATGCCTCCCTGGTTAACCTTCATGTATTTCACAAGTTCGGCTATAACCTGATCACAAAGCTCTGCAAGATTATCAGAATTCGCTCTAAGAATATCTCCAATAGAAGCAAGACCAACATTTACAAACCTTTCTTTCGATTCTCGCTCTGCAGCCTCTAATAAACTTTCACGCATTTCCATAAGCGCTCCTCCTAATTTGTCAGGTCGATCGGCCTGGTATTGAGCATTCAGTTCACCCTTACTAATGTTATCGGCAAAGTTAATATTGGTATCCATGAGCTCCAGCTGTTCCTGCATCTGTAAATTAGTGAGGCCATACTCCTGCGTTTGCTTCTTCTTTAAACGAGCCCATAAGCCGCATACACCTCCATACATAAGCATAATCCCAATATGCAGCAAAGCATTTTTATAAGTTAGCTCAGGAGCATTTGCAAAAAACTCATCATACTCCCACCCATAAATATCAAAGAAGAAAACAATTACAAAAGTGGCTAAAGCGTAGAGCACTACTGGAAGCAGCACTATCCAGTCTTCATAAAATAAAAGTACGGTAACGGAAAGAAAATAGAAAAAGTACATCTCATATGTACCGTGCAACTGCAGGATAAATTGCAAGGGAAAGTGCCAGAATAAAAAGCTAACCGTAAGCCTAAAAAGTAGAGACCCAGGGGCAAGAGTTTTTACTAAGTAGAATATACCTAAGGAAACCAGGCCCATAACCACCCCCAATTCCCATGTGAAATATACTAAGGACAAAACCAGTCCAAAGACAAAATAACCTAGCACAAAGTACTTAACTATATTATCAGCTTCATTATGAACTTTTTCATGAAACTTTTTAAGCTGACCACCAAAAAATTGCTCGTTATCTAGCATATATTTATTAGACCAAATTTTCTAAAAGTAGAGTATTCACACAAAACCCGATCTAATATATGCGATAATGAGGTTAATTACAATGATTAGAAATTTAATGAAGGCAATCTAATAATTAAAAACGCAAAAAAGGGGTAACCTTTATGGAAACCCCTAAATCATTTTCTTTCTTAGATAATTACAGCTTTTCTTTGATTCTAGCTGCCTTACCTTGTCTTCCTCTCAAGTAGTAAAGTCTTGCTCTTCTAACTTTACCTTTTCTAATTACTTCAACTTTTTCTACACTTGGAGAAAGAAGTGGGAATATTCTTTCAATACCAATTCCATTAGAAACTTTTCTTACAGTAAAAGTCTCCCCATTAGAATTAGGGTGTCTTCTTTGAATTACTGTACCTTGAAACTGCTGGATTCTTTCCTTGTTACCCTCAGTAATTTTTACGTGAACATTTACTGTATCACCGGCCTTGAAAGAAGGAAATGAATTTCTTCTCTCGCTGTTTTCAGCCTCGATTGATTTGATAATATCATTCATGATCTATATCTCTAAAAAAGTCTCAATTCTAAAACGGAGTGCAAATATAAAATAATTTTTAGAATATACTACCATATAAGTATAAATTAAATACTCACACCGTCTTAAGAATTATTGTTTATAAAATTTTTTGTTAACAAGAGCATTTTCACCTTTATAATGCTCTACTTTAATTTAAAAGGGAGTTTTATAGTTACTGTACTCCCCATATTTACCTTACTCTCAATAATAATTTTCCCTTTCAACTTGGTAATTATCTGCTGAGAAATATATAGCCCTAAACCTGGTCCTTTAGATAAAATAGCCCCTCTAAAAAACATTTCAAAGGCGCGTGCTTTTATCTCTTCACTCATCCCTATACCGTTATCTACCACAGAAATGATCAAATGCTCTGTTGATGAAGAAACAAATATCTTCACAAATGATTTTACGCTGCGATTTCGAAAATGAACTGCATTAGAAATCACCTGAAAGAAAACCAATTTCAACCTCTCCTTATCACTTATCAAAGCTTTATGAGGATTAGGTTTGGGCAAAGCAATATCCACCTCGCTCACACCATCAATAAATCTCAAGCTATGAAAGGCATCTTCAACTAACTCATGAATATTCACTGACTCCCAATGAATATTATCAAGTAAATTCCAAGAGTACCTGGTAAGCAGAAACAACACTTTTTCCATTTCCAAAAAAGCATGATTTGCAAGTTCTGCATAAGAATCAACTTCTTCTGAATCAGAAACATGAGTTATAAGGTTCATAAGCCCCCTAAGAGTAGTAATAGGTGACTTAAGATCATGAGAAGTACGATAGATTATTTGATCAAGTTCCTTATTACGGTTTTTCAGCTCAGCTAATACCTGCTCCAACTGTTCATTTTTACTCACTACATTTTCTATTGTAGTAGTAAGCTCTTCATGCTGAGCTTGCAATTCTTCCTCTTTCTCAGAAAGCTCTTTTCTCGCCCTTAACCATTTGTCCTTAAAATCGTCCATAGGGTTAATTATTTCAGGAAATTAAACCAGGTCGCCTCTTCTTTGTTCGTTCTATGGATTGCTCAAACCTCCAGTCTTCTATTTTCTTCTCATTACCGGACAATAAAACATCAGGAACTTTCATTCCCTCAAATTCTGCAGGCCGGGTATATACTGGCGGAGCCACTAGGTCATCTTGATAAGAATCCGTCAGTGCCGATGTCTCGTCAGAAAGCACACCTGGCAGCAGCCTGATTACCGCATCACACACTACAGCCGCAGCCAATTCACCTCCGGAAAGCACGTAATCACCTATACTTATTTCTCTGGTTATAAAATGCTCCCTGATTCTCTCATCAACTCCTTTATAATGACCACAAAGAATAAGCAAATTGCCTTTCAGAGAAAGTTCGTTAGCCACCTTCTGACTAAACTGCTCACCATCAGGACTCATATAGATGATTTCATCATAGTCTGTATCAGCCTGAAGCTTTCGAAAACAGTTAAGAATGGGTTCCATCATCATAACCATACCCGCTCCACCGCCATAAGCATAATCATCAACCTTCAAATGCTTATCAGTAGAATACTGCCTCAGGTCATGCACATGCACACTCACCAAACCTTTATTTTGAGCCCTTTTAAGTATAGAATCTCCAAAAGGACTCTCTAATAAGCTAGGCAAGCAGGTTATTATATCTATTCTCATATTATTCAAGATAAATATCTAAGAGCCCCTCAGGCAAGCTAACCTTTACTTTTTTTTCTTCGTGACTTACAGACAGTATAATTTCATCATTAATAGGCACCAAAATTTCCTTCTGATTAAAGTCCACCGCCAACAGGTCCTGTTGAGGCGATGCATACACATCCTTCACCTCCCCGATGCTACCTTGAGTTTCATCAATTACCTCGTAACCCATTATTTCATGGAAATAAAACTGATTACCACTAAGTTTTGGCAAAACCGCCAAAGGCAGAAACAAGCTATTACCAATTAGCTCATCAGCCAGTTCAGCAGTATCCACATCTTCAAATTTAACTACGGCCTTATTACCTTTTAAGCTCAGGCTATCAATAAAAAAAGGAACCAGTTTTTTGTTGATTTCAACAAACACTGATTCCAATTCCTGATAATATTGTGGATCATCTACATCTAATAAGACATTGACTTCTCCTTTTAAGCCGTGTTTTTTGATGATGTACCCAAGTTGGAAACACTCATCAATATTCATAGCTCTTACTCTTTATCCTCAGACTCTTCTTTCTGTTCTGCCTCAGGAGCTTCTGCTTCTGCTTCAGGAGCTTCTTCCTGAGCAGGAGTATTCTTTTGTTTTAAAGCTTCCGCTCTAGCTTCTTTCACTTTAGTCTCAGCATCTTGTCTTGCCTTAGCTGTAGCAGCTGCATCTTTAGCAATTTGATCTCTTCTAGAAGTGATTTTAGCATCTTTTTCTTGTAACCAAGCATCAAATTTCTTATCAGCTTCTTCTTGGGTTATTGCTCCTTTGTTAACACCTATTTGCAAGTGTTTCTTAAGCATAATTCCTCTGTAAGAAAGCATTGCTCTTACAGTATCGGTAGGCTGAGCACCTTTCATTACCCAATCAAACGCTTTATCCTCATTCAACTCTACAGTTGCAGGATCAGTGTTAGGATTATACCTTCCGATTTTTTCAATGTAACGACCATCACGTGGTGCACGGGCATCAGCTACGACTACATCGTACATTGCCCTCTTCTTGCGGCCTCTACGGGCCAATCTAATTTTTACTGCCATTTTGTTATATTAGTTTTTAAATCTTGCGGAACACGTCCGACATTTAAAAGAGTGCAAAGATAACTGTTTTTTTTATATATACATTTTTTTTATACAAACATTTACCCCTTTTATTCCATTATAAACCGTAAATTCAATAGTAACAAAACACACATAGAGCAGAATGCCTGTAATTAATTGAAAATCAGAGATATTTGCATATGCGTGTTTACGGTTTTTTTATTAAAATCTTGTTCTATACCTTTGTTTCAGTAATAAAGAACACGTTTTACTCATGGATAAATATTCCTACATCTCAAATGCACATGGCCACTATCTGGATGAATTATATGAAGCATATAAGAAAGATCCTGAATCAGTAGATGGCTCCTGGCAAAAATTCTTTGAAGGGTTCGAGTTTTCTCAAACAAAATTTGGTGAAAACGGAGCTTCTGCTAAAGATAGCATTTCTTCTAAGGAAATGTATGTCAGAAACCTTATTCACGCTTACAGATCAAGGGCTCACCTCAAGTCTGATACCAACCCGGTAAGAAAGCGTAGAGACCATAATGTTTCTCTTAATATAGAAGATTTCAACCTTACTAAAGAAGATCTTAAAACGGAATTTGAAGTAGGTGATATATTAGGTATAGGAAAAGCCTCTTTAGAAAAAATCGTTGACACTCTTGAAAAAGTGTACTTGGGCAAAATCGGCTTCGAATACATGCACATCAGAGATTCTGAAATCTTAGAGTGGTTCAAAAAGAAATGCGAGAAAGAAGCCATAGACACTACTCCAAATAGTGATACTAAGCAGAGGATACTTAATAAGTTAAACGAAGCTGTAGTTTTTGAAAACTTTCTGCATACCAAATTTTTAGGCCAAAAGAGGTTCTCACTTGAAGGTGGTGAAAATACAATACCCGCACTAGATACCATTATAAATGTTGGAGCTGAGTTTGATGTAAAAGAGGTGGTAATAGGCATGGCTCACAGAGGGCGCTTAAACGTGCTTGCTAACATCATGGGTAAAACTTATGAAGAGATATTTAGCGAATTTGAAGGCAATATAACTCCAGACCTTACTATGGGTGATGGAGACGTGAAATATCATTTAGGTTATGCCAGTCATTTAAAAGCCGCTTCAGGTAAAGAGGTTTATGTAAAACTTACTCCGAACCCTTCTCACCTTGAAGCTGTGGATCCTGTAGTTCTTGGTTATACACGTGGACAAATAGACGATGAGTACGGCGGCGATTTGAAAAAGGGTATGTCTGTACTCATCCATGGAGATGCTGCTCTTGCAGGACAAGGAATAGTTTATGAGATCACTCAAATGTCTCAACTTCCGGGTTATAGAACAGGAGGAACTATCCATTTTGTAATTAATAATCAAGTAGGTTTTACTACAGATTATGATGATGCTCGCTCTAGTATATACTGTACTGATATTGCGAAAATAATAGACGCTCCAGTTATACACATAAACGGAGATGATCCTGAAGCGGTAGTATTCGCCTCACGCTTGGCAGTAGAGTACAACCAAACATTTGGGAAAGATATATTTATAGATCTTTTATGCTATAGAAGGCATGGCCATAATGAAAGCGATGAGCCTAAGTTCACCCAACCAAAACTATATAGCCTAATAGCTAAGCACCCTAACCCTAGAGAGATTTATGTAAAAACATTAATCGAAAGAGGTGATATAGATGATAATGCTGCTAAAAAGCTTGATAAGGAATTTAGAGACCTACTTCAGGATAGGCTTAATGAAGTAAAGCAAAAGCCCCTCTCTTACAAGCCACAAAAGGTAGAGGAAGAATGGAAACTACTCTCAAAAGCTAAGCCAGCAGACTTTGAGAGTTCTCCAGACACAAGCATTAGCAAAGAAGTAGTAGAAAAAGTAGCTAAAGCGCTCACTTCTATTCCTAAAGGTTTTAAACCATTAAAACAAATTGAAAAATTACTCAAAGACAGAAAAGTTAATTTCTTTGAGAAAAAAGAGCTATCATGGGCAGATGCGGAATTACTTGCTTATGGTTCGTTACTTACTGAAGGCAAGTTAGTACGTATGTCTGGTCAGGACGTAAAAAGAGGCACCTTCTCTCATAGGCACTCTTATATATTTGATGCCAACACTAACGAGCCATATTGCAACCTTGATCATATAGAAGAAGGCCAGCAGAAATTCAGAATCTATAACTCTTTATTATCAGAGTTTGCAGTACTAGGTTTCGAATATGGTTTTGCTATGGCCACACCAAATGCTTTGGTAATATGGGAAGCTCAGTTTGGTGATTTTGCTAACGGTGCGCAAGTAATGATTGACCAGTTCATAGTAAGTGCTGAATCTAAATGGCAGCGCATGAATGGATTAGTAATGTTACTTCCTCATGGCTATGAAGGGCAGGGACCTGAACACTCCAATGCCAGACCTGAAAGGTTCTTACAGCTGGCCGCAGAAGAAAACATGATCATAGCTAATATGACTACACCGGCTAACCTTTTCCATTTACTGAGAAGACAAGTAACCTGGAATTTCAGAAAGCCATGCGTAGTTTTCTCTCCTAAATCATTATTGAGACACCCTAAAGTGGTATCTCCATTAAATGATATTACTGAAGGTAAATTCCAAGAAGTAATTGGAGACGATTATGTTACGGATAAGTCAGTTAGAAAAGTACTCCTATGTACAGGAAAGGTATATTATGATTTATTAGAGGAGCAAGAGAAAAACGAAGTTAAAGACGTGGCCATAGTACGTGTAGAGCAGCTTTATCCTTTCCCTAAAAATCAGATTGACGCAATATTAAAGAAATATGATAATCCTAAATTGGCGTGGGTACAAGAAGAGCCTGCTAATATGGGATATTGGTTCTTCATCCAGAGATTCATGGGTGACTATGGCCTTGAGCTAGTTTCTCGAAAAGCGAGTGCTTCTCCTGCCATTGGTTACGCTAAAGTTCACAAAGATGAACAAGCCAGAATCGTAGAAAAATCATTTGAAAAATAACATTAAAAAATAACCCCATGAGTTTAGAGATAAAAATCCCTGAAGTAGGAGAATCTATTACTGAAGTTACCATTGGCTCCTGGTTAAAAAGCGATGGAGACTATGTGGAGCAAGACGAAATTATTGCTGAAATAGAAACTGACAAGGCTACTCAGGAATTTCCAGCAGAAGCTGCAGGTATATTAAAAATAAAAGTAGAAGAAGGCGAAACTGTAGAGGTGGGATCCGTTATAGCAGAAATTGATACTGATGCTAAAAAAGACGGGGCTTCTTCCTCATCAAATGAAGCTTCTACAGAAAAATCAGCTGATACATCAAATACAGAATCTTCTGAAGGGAAAAAAACAGGTGAAGTAAAGGAGATGAACGTTACTGAACTTGGCGAATCAATCACTGAAGTGACTTTGGCTACATGGCTAAAAGAAGATGGTGATTATGTGGAGATGGATGAAACCATTGCTGAGATTGAATCAGATAAAGCTACTTTTGAATTACCTGCTGAAGCTAATGGTATACTAAAAATAGAAGCTCAAGAAGGAGACACGCTAGAAATAGGTGCGTTAATCTGTAAAATAGAAGTAATGGAAGGCGCTCCGGCATCTGCTAGTGACTCTTCTGAAAAGAAAGCTGAAGCTAAGCCTGATGCTCAAACATCTAGCGGCAACCAAACTTATGCTACGGGCCATACCTCTCCTGCCGCTGCCAAAATATTAGCGGAAAAAGGGATAGATCCTAAAGATGTAAAAGGTACAGGTGTAGATGGCAGAATAACTAAAGAAGATGCCGAGGCCGCACAAAAAACAGCTAAGAAAGAGGCCTCTAAAGAGCAAAAAGCATCTCAAGAAAGTGGACCTTCATACTCTGGTGGTATTTCTCGTGAAGAAAGAAAAGAGAAAATGACCAACTTGAGAAAAACCATTGCAAAAAGGTTGGTTTCTGTTAAAAATGAAACGGCCATGCTCACCACATTTAACGAGGTGGACATGAAACCTGTAATGGATCTAAGGAAAAAATATAAAGATCAGTTTAAAGAAAAGTATGGTGTAGGCTTAGGCTTTATGTCATTCTTCACAAAGGCTTGCTGCCAGGCATTAAAAGAATGGCCTGCAGTAAATGCGGCTATAGATGGTAATGAAATTATTTACCATGATTACTGTGACGTATCTATTGCCGTCTCTACACCTAAAGGACTTGTAGTGCCTGTAGTAAGAAATGCTGAATCTATGGATTTCCAAGGTATTGAAAGTGAAATCATAAGACTGGCTGTAAAAGCTAGAGATGGCAAACTTTCTATCGATGAGATGAGTGGTGGTACTTTCACCATTACTAACGGTGGTGTATTTGGCTCTATGATGTCTACACCAATCATTAATGCTCCGCAATCAGCCATATTGGGAATGCACAACATAGTAGAGAGACCAGTAGCCATTAATGGTCAGGTAGAAATTAGACCTATGATGTATATAGCCTTATCTTATGACCACAGAATAATTGACGGAAGAGAATCTGTAAGCTTTTTAGTAAGAGTAAAAGAGCTTTTAGAAGATCCTGCAAGATTAATGCTGGGAATATAATTCCGCGAATATGTTATCCTTTAAGCATATAAAGTTTACAGTTATAGCCATGATTTGCATTGTCTCAATGCAAATCATGGGCTGTATTAACGATGACTCTGCTTGTGATCCATATTTCAATGAAGAGCCGCAAGTAACGGTTCAATTTAGAAATTCACTCAGCTTCACCGAAGTCTATGGGATCAAGCCAGGATTCAGACAATATATAGAACTCAAGGATAGCACATATCGTCTTCCAATTAACCTCAATACAGAAGCTACTACCTACGTTTTTAGATCAAAAACAGCTCAAGATACACTAGAGTTACTTTATACCATTGACACTAAATATCTTTCAGAAGATTGTGGCTTTGTGTTAGAGTTAAAGGATCTGCAAAACGGTAACTTAACCACATTTGACTCTGTATACGTAAGTTCCTATGAATATCACGTAGAAATAGAATGAGAAAGGCATCTATACTTATACTTTTTCTTGTCATAGCCGGAAATTTACCAGCACAGACGGAAGAATCTCAAGAAAGAGATGCCATTTTTCTAAAATTAGAACTATTAAAACAAGCCTATGCTATTCAAAGAGGATACGTATTAGAACCTGAATTAGCTTGGCAGCATGACCGAGTGAATTTCAACTTCACATATGGACACTCTCAATACAAAAGATCCAGTTTGTACAAGGAGCTAGATTATATTAATAAAGGAAATTACTACCAGTTTGGACTGTTATACCAAATAGTGGCATCTAAGCAATATTTTGCTCAGGGACTTTTTATAGGAATGCAAGTAAGTTATGCTGACTTTACAGAAACAGGCAGTATAATCTTTGATGGACCTTACTTTGGAGATTATACTTCAAATTTGGAACAGAGCAACAAGTTATACTCTTTGGCATACTTGCTAAGCTACAAAAAAATGGTCTCGGAGCATTTCATATTAGATCTTACTGGTAAAATATCGACTGTATTAGACGATTACAATCAGCCGCATTTTCCAGTTTATATAGTACCTGGAAGCGGCGTAACTAACATTTTTGAACGACCCGAAGAAAATAGCTTTATGACCGGCGGACTCTCCGTCAAAATCGGATATAAATTTTAAATTATGGATTATCAAGTAACAGTAATAGGCTCAGGCCCTGGTGGCTACGTGGCGGCCATAAGAGCGGCTCAACTCGGCTTTAAAACTGCCATTATTGAAAAATATAACACTTTAGGAGGTACTTGTCTTAATGTAGGATGTATACCTTCAAAGGCATTATTAGACTCTACTGAGCATTTTCATAATGCTACTAACCATTTCAAAGAACATGGTATAGAAATAAACACACCAAAGGCTAACCTTAAGCAAATGATCAGCAGAAAAGCTGATGTGGTACAGCAAACATGCGATGGTGTAGAGTTTCTAATGAAGAAAAACAAAATCGATGTTCTCCATGGGGTGGGCTCATTTGTGGATAAAAATACCATCAAAATCACTCCTTCAGAAGGAGAGGCTAAACAAATAACTACTGAAAAAATAATAATAGCTACTGGATCAAAACCAGCAGATCTTCCATTTGCAAAAATTGATAAAGACAGGATTATCAGTAGCACCGAGGCTCTAGAGCTAAAAGAAATTCCTAAACACATGATTGTAATGGGTGGAGGAGTAATTGGAATGGAGCTAGGTTCAGTATACGCTCGAATTGGAGCTAAAGTAACTGTAGTAGAGTATTTAGATAGAATTATACCTACTATGGATAGCACTATGAGCAAGGAGCTAACCAGAGCCAGCAAAAAGAACTTAGGAATAGACTTCAAAACCAGCCATAAAGTAACTTCTGTAGAAAATACAGGAAAGGAAGTAATTGTAAAAGCAGAAGATAAAAAAGGCAATGAAGTAGAAATAAAAGGAGATTACTGCTTAGTGGCAATAGGCAGAAAGCCATATACTGAAGGGTTGGGGCTTGAAAATGTTGGAATCAAAACTGATGAGAGAGGCAGAATAGAAACTGATGAACATTTAAAAACTAGTGTTGACAATATCTATGCTATTGGCGATGTAGTAAAAGGAGTTATGCTTGCCCATAAAGCAGAAGAAGAAGGAGTGATGGTAGCAGAGCAATTTGCTGGACAAAAGCCTCATATAAATTATCGTCTTATACCTGGGGTGGTGTATACATGGCCAGAGGTAGCAGGAGTGGGCTATACCGAAGAAGAACTTAAAGAAAAAGGAAGCGAATATAAAGTAGGCTCATTTCCATTCAAAGCCTTAGGTAGAGCACGTGCAAGTATGGATACTGACGGTCAGGTAAAGATATTAGCAGATAAAAAAACGGATGAGATTCTAGGCATACACATTACTGGCCCTAGAGCTGCAGATATGATTGCTGCAGGTGTTACAGCTATGGAATACAGAGCAGCAGCTGAAGACGTATCAAGAATGTCTCATGCTCACCCAACCTATATGGAGGCTGTAAAAGAAGCGTGCCTTGCTGCCACTGATAACAGAGCGCTTCACGTATAAATTATATAGTTACAAAATAAAAAGGCTGTCTTATGAAAAAGGCAGCCTTTACCTTTTATGATCTCAGTTACTGTCATTCTTATTGCTATAAATGTTATTCTTTCGCTTTATGCTTGGAATAATACTCACATAATGAACAAATGGATTTTCAATCCATATAGTGTCAATAAATACAAGCAATATTATCGGTTTATTACTAGCGGGTTTATTCATAATGACACCATGCACCTCATCTTCAATATGTTTGTACTATGGATGTTTGGTAAAAATATAGAATACATCTTTACTACTATTTTTGGCTCTATGGGCCTCATTATTTATGCTGCTATGTTTTTACTAGGTATAATAGTAGCAGACATCCCTACCTACCTAAAACACAAAGAACACGCCTATTACAATGCCTTAGGCGCCTCAGGCGGAGTTTCATCTATACTCTTTAGCTTCGTATTATTTGCCCCCAATGAACCTCTCTATTTATACGGAATTATTGGTTTACCAGGGCTAGTATGGGCAGCAATTTATGTCGCATACTCTATATACATGGGTAAAAAAGGAGGCGACAATATCAATCATGATGCCCACCTCTGGGGCGGGCTCTTCGGCATTGCCTTCACTATTGGCGTATACCCAGAAGTATTAATTCTCTTCTTCAACCAATTGAAGGAATTTAGTTTGTTTTGATCATTAATAAACTAATTTGGTTTCCACCAAGACGGTTTTCTAGTGGTAGGACTACCTGAATAGGCTAAGCAACTTAGACAAGTTTCAGCATAAGGACCTAAATCTTTATAGTATATACAATTATATCGTAGGTCATCTTCAACATAATATGATAGTTGACTCTTTTTAAAATACCATCTATAAGCACTTTCCCCTACTACTGAAAAGAATCCATTTACAGGTAATTTCGACGAGAAATTAGTAGGCAAATTATAAGGTTGCGCAGAAGGAATAAGGCCATCATCTATGCTCTGTTGCATTTCCAGCCAAAAATCATACGTTGGTTTATTCAAATGTTCTTGGATGATCAATACTGAATAATCATAATATATCTTTTCATTATCATGCGTTTGCACAAAGAACAAATTCTCTTCATGAGAAGCTCCTGCCCCTTTCCCCATAACGTATCCGTTTAAATAATTTTTATCGGTAACCCAACAAACCTTATTAGGATCTTCAGGCCCCACCATTGCTGCCTTAAATACCCACATAGCTTGAAATTTCCATCGATAATAAGACACCTCATTATTTACTGTATTATTCCCCATACTGGCTTTAACCATGATACCATTAACGGACACTATTTCATTATCCAAACTACCTGCAGGAATTATATCCTTTTCTACCTCATCAAAAGAAACAGTGTCTATGTGGTCATCTGACACATATTTAGGTAAATACTGCCATGAAGAGGTATACTCTACTTCATCATATATTACCTTCAACCTATAGCCAATTCCTGCTTTTGCTTTGAAATTATCATGCTCTAAGTAAAACAAGCCGTCCTCCTGTCCCGAGGGGGTGTACTCCAGATATGAGCTATCTGACATTTCAAGTCTTACTTCAGCATTATTCACCTTAGCCGGGCGAGTATTCTTAACGCTATTTGTTAAAGACAATTTCACTGTAAAATACCTACCATCAGAAGGATAAGCCTTGGTATCTAAATAAGACTTATTAGATATCATAGACTCAATTACTAGATTAGTTGATTCATTTTCAACGTTAAAATCATAAGGTTCTTTGCACCCATTGATTATATTGAAAAATAGTATAATATATATCAGAATTCTCTTCATTGTTCCTAAATTAATTATCAGCATTTTGTAGTCTAATTCATTGTTAGAACTATCAGCTACCAAATAAAATTGACCTTACTTTCTTCTAAAAAGGCTTATAATTATTTATATTTTGAAATTGTATGAAATAGAAGGAAAAATACTTCCCAAAATGGATGTTTTAGTGGCCTTACCATACTGATCAAAAGTGATAGAGTAAGCATTTTTTCGACCATACAGATTATAAAGTGAGAATACCCATTCACCAGTAACCTTTCTTCCCTTATACTTTCGGTCTTTCAAGGTATATGAAAGGTCCAACCTATGATAATCAGGTATTCGATATTCATTCCTATTAGAGTAATTCAAAACCGCCAAATAACCATCATAAGAAAACTTAGAAATAGGAATAGTAATCGGCCGGCCAGTACTGTAGTTAAAATTTAATGACAATACACCTCTCAAGCCAGTTCTATAATTTAATACTAGCGAAGCATTATGAGGTTGATCATAGGCTGAGGGGTAATAATCTCCATTATTAATCACATACTGTTCACCCCTACTATCATCATTAAACTTTCTTTTACTACGAGAATAAGTATAGGATATCCATCCATTTATTTTACCCGACTTCTTCTTTATCATCATCTCCAGACCATAAGCTTTTGCCTCTCCTCTGGCCATACCTTCTTCTAAAGAAGGGTTTAGTGTAAGATCAGCTCCGTCAATATAATCTATAGCATTTTTAGTCGTTTTATAAAAAACCTCTGCTGATAACTCATAATTATTGGTATCAAAGTTCTTAAAGAAACCAACAGAAAACTGGTCTCCTCGTTCGGGTTTTAAGCTAGGTCCGCTATTAATCCAGTAGTCTTGTGGGGTAGTTGCTGTAGTATTAGAAACTAGGTGTAGATATTGATAAGATCTATAATAACTTAACTTCCAAGAACTCGAGCTATTCATTAAATATCTCAAAGATATACGAGGTTCCCACCCATGATAACTTATAATCTTCTCTCCAGAATCATATAAGGTGGAATCCTGTATAGTAGGATAACGAGACTCGATACGATCATAATCAAAGTCATAAATAACATCCTTCCCCAGCCGTGAAAAGTGAGAATATCTGATCCCTGCTACTATAGAAAACTCCTCACTTATGGACCAATCACCTTGCGCAAAAAAAGCCGACTCCAAACTATATTGATTATGCATATTGGAGGGTTCAATACTAACCTGCTCACCATGAGTTTCTAATTTGCCTGGCTCAATGTCATTATATAAAAATTCTAAACCTACCTTATACGTAACATCTTGGTTCTGTTCCCAATCGGCCGCGTACCCTAACTTAACATCATTTATCCCATTATAATAACTAAAACCGTCAACAGGGCTTGGATTATTAACTTCTGATAAATAACTACTATAGCTAAGGGAAAAATTTGAGGCAAGCCTATCATTAAAATTATGATCCCAATTAATAGCCAAATTTTGAGATTCCCAACTAAAGGTAGAATCGCTTGCCAACTTAAAATCATCATAGCTTCGATAGGCCGTTAGACTTACTATATCTTTCTTACTAATATTATATAATAACTTAGCAGTGATATCATTAAAGTTAGCCGAGCTTTGCTTCAATTGTATATCATCGTTAGCATGTAGAAGCCAATTACTGTAAGAAAGTCTCCCTCCTACCATAAACGATACTTTAGAGCCAATGGGGCCTTCCACATTCAGTCTACTGGAAATTAAACCTATCCCACCACTAATGGCATAATGATCCAAACTCCCATTTTTCAACTTCACATCCAGAATAGAAGAAAGTCTCCCTCCTAAATTAGCAGGACCACCACCTTTATAAAGAGCGATATCACTCACCATATCTGGATTAAAACCTGAGAAAAAACCGAACATATGTGATGGATTATACATAATGGCTTGATCTTGCATAATCAAATTCTGACCAATCTCCCCCCCCCTTACATTAAACCCAGAAGACAACTCTCCTGTAGTACTCACCCCAGGTAATGTAGTAATGCCTCTAATCGGGTCCACTTCCCCCAAGAAAGTTGGTAATGTCTTTAGAGTTTCAATCCCCATAGATTCAATACCTGTGATTTTACTTTGAAAGTTGGCATCTTCCTTTCTAGCTGATATGACCACACCCTCCAGCTCCTTAGATTCAGGAAAAATCTCTATCTTAATTTCTTCGTTTTGCCCATAAACTTTACTTTGAGCAATAACCAAAGACAGGCCCTCATACCCCACATATTTTACATTAACTATATTATAGGTGCTTGATAAATTATCAACTTCAAAACTTCCATCAGCTCCAGTTAAAGTTCCTGTATTAGAATCCTTATTCAAATATACTTGAGCTCCAATCACAGACTGACTGTTGCTTCCATCAACAAGGTTTCCAATAAAACTCTCATTGCTAACAACATACAAGTTAACTCCTTCTTTAACAAAACCGGGAGATTCACTTTTCGGAACAATAACGGCAACATGATCTCCGTAAGTAAGCACCTTGTATAAGACTAAATAGTACTCTAGATAATCAACTATTCTTATTCTGCCATTTACCTCTTGTACAGTATAAGGCATTATCATTTCTTCGTTGAAAATAAAGTCTATATTATAATCATCTTCCAAGTTATACAACAACTCACTGAGCACTTTTCCATTTGCATCCTTATCTATAAAAACACTCTTTAAATCCTGAGCATAACTTGACGACAAAATGAATACAAAAGAACCCAACAAGGTGATTTTAATAGAATACATCAATTTCAATTATTGTCCAAATTATATTATTAACAGCATAAATTACATAAAATATTACACAAAAAAAAGGCCTCTCTATTTAAGAGAAGCCTTTAATTATCCTATATTTCGAATTTTAATTCACTGTAAATGCCTCAGATGTTACATCACTTATATTCCCTGCGGAATCCTGTGCTATGTAATAAATCACATAATCTCCAGTAGCAATAGAAACAGATTCCTCAACAGAAATCATACCGCTACCATTAGCAACTCCACTTCCAAAATCCCCGATTTTAGATATTGCGGGTTGGTCAGATGGTAATATTGCATAATAGATAGTACCTCCACTAACGTCACCAATAGCAGCTGACACCCTAACCACAGTACCAGCTACACTAACAGCAGTAGCATTAATTGTTGGCTTGGTGTTATCTAGCATTAAAGGCATGTCTGTAATTTGCTGATCAAGCTTATTACCACCCAAATCCTCAATATTTAAAAGCTCAGCCTCTATCTCTCCATCAGCTAATCCAGTTTTATAGAAAGATAATTGCTTCTCATAAGTTTTCACTGTAGCTCCTTGCCATAATGTATCCACCCTGAGTGTATTAACACCAGAAGTTAGCTCCACTAATATGTAAGGATACTCGACATCATTGCCATCTTTATCTTTCTCTTTTTTAATCCCAGCAGGCTTAATTTCTTCCGTAAACTCAGCAGTTAATTTACTAGAGACTGAATCTATATCAGAGACGTAACCAGGTGAAAAACTTAAATGAGCTATTGGCTCTATATTATCCACCTCATAACCTCTAACATATACAGTATCAACTCTGGCTCCACCGTACTCTTCTGTATTCACTATTTTCCTAATAAGTATTTCCGGTGTACCGTTTCCTGATCCTGCTGTAAAGATGCCAAAATAGACTTTCTCTGATTTAGGCAATAATTGTACATCTCCCAAGGTTGCATTTAAGAAAGGTTCTCCTTCATTAAAGTCTGTTGTATCTTCCTCATTTAGAGTAGAAAACATAACAGAATCTTTCATAATCGGAGACGCAAACTCGAAGAATATAGTATCGCTAACTCCCTCCTTCAATACTCCATACTTATGCTCCTTACTAAACTTTACTTCGACCCCAGCATCAGGACCAGCTACAGCTATCGCAAAAGTTCCAGTTTCCACTCCATTAGTTACTGTTAAAACCACAGTTCCTACTTCTTTGAAAGATACTTCAATCGAACTTCCTTTGGTAGCTCCAACTATATCTGCAGAACCTGCTAACGTCCAAGTAAACTCACCTGGATTATTAACATCACCTAGAGAATAAGTAGCTTTAGAATACGGAGCTACACTAGGAGATCCATCAATGTTTACCCTATAAGGGCCGCTGAAATCATCATCATCGCTACATGCTACCACAAAAGCCACAAGTAGGCATATAATTAAATGTTTTGTTAATTTTCTCATATTACTCTTATTAATCTTTTGTGCTTAGTTTACGTCCCAGAATAGATGAGTAGAAACCTTATCCTCTCCTATTTTACTTTGAGCAGCTTTTAGGTTTTCACCGTTAAGTTGTGCTTCATTGAGAGGATAAATAAATCTTACAGGGATATCATTTAGTGTCTTTCCAGGAGGTGCATTAAATGCTGCAAAATCAAGGCGCTTCCATGTATTCCATGCTTCAAAACCTTGAACATAAAGTGCTATCCACAGCTGGACACCTATCTTTTGCTTGTAATCACCAGAAGCACTTGCATAAGCAACACTAGATTGTGCAACATAATTTTCATAACCATCTGCTCCCCACTGATCAAACGATGCCTTAATTCCACTATTATAATGATCTTCAACACTTCCTGTCACATTATAGCCACCTCTGGCTACAGCTTCAGCCATTAAAAACTCAACCTCTGCATAATTAAATATGGTACCCTCTAAATCAGGAGTATAAAAAAGATCTCCTATATGACTATATGAAGTGAAACCGTTAGAGCTTCCATAAATACCTCCTTTATAAGTATCAGTACCTAAGTTTTCTGCGAAATAAATTGATCTTCTTGGATCGTTAAGGTTATTTAAGATATTGATAAATGTATTTGATCCCACAAAATCATTTCTCCCACTTAATTTTAAATCCTCATACAAGGGATTTGTATTTGGAGCACTTCCATAATAAATGATAGACGCATTATCAGCATTACTTTTAAACGCACCTTCAACAGCAGAATTAAATATAGCTATAGAAGTAGTTTTATCAACATCTGCCAATCTCATAGCTACACGTAACTTTAGAGAGTTTGCGAACTTAACCCAAGAAGCTGAAACACCGTCATAAACTGGGTCTTGCGTTGCAGAAAAAGCCTCTTTTTCTGTATCTATAGCTGCAATAGCAGCATCCAAGCTATCAACGCTTGCCAAATAGATAGTTTTTGCATCATCATAAACAGGTGTTAAATTATCTGGATTTAAAGCTTCTGTATATGGAACATCACCAAAAACATCCACTAACGTTAGATATACATATGACATCATTATGTTAGTTACAGCCAATTGATTTCTAAGAACACCCTCTTGTGTAGATTCTCCGGATGCCAACTCTTCCTTAATAATATCCTTGGCGGTTTTGAAATCAATCAACACATCTCTGTAGGCATTATTCCAAAAAGACCTTGGCAAATTACGCGACGTCAAATCGAACTGACTTTCCGATGGATAAGTAGTTTGAGCCCAATATTGAGCATATAATTTAAATACGTTTTCATTTACGCTGGTATTGAGCATATTATCATATGTCTCTCTCAATCCTTGCGTAAATAAACTCTCAGCTCCAACGCTCGAAGGATTTCTTTTATCCGTATTGAGATCATCGAGCCTATCATCACACCCTATAAAAAAGAGTGCAATGGTTAATATATATATAATTTTTTTCATGTGTCTCTAGTTCAAAATTAAAATTTGATGTCTGCTTTGAAACCTAAAGTTCTAACTGTAGGATATGATCCAACCAGGTAACCTTGTGCAGGGCCTGCTCCAAGTCCTGATTCAGGATCTGCATAGGGTACATTTTTATGAATTATCCATAAGTTTCTTCCTACAATTGATAAATCTACACTTTGAGCAAAAGAATCAGTCCATTTAGATGGTAAACGATACCCAATTGACAACTCTCTCAACTTAACGTAAGAAGCATCATACATAGTCATTGCGCTAGGGTTGTAATCACTATTACCCCAATAAAATGCTCCTGCGTAATTAGCATCTGCATAAGTGGTATTTACAGATCCATCTTCGTTAACTCCAGGATTAAGAACGCCACCACCTGCAGATACAGCATCTCTAATAGGATTTCCTTTATCATTCAGACCTACAGTATTCTCATACAAACCAGTACCTTGTCCGTAATGCATATCTAGTGAATATACATCCCCACCTTTCTGAACATCTACCAAGAAGCTCAGTGAAACCCCTTTGTAAGAAAATGAGTTGGTTACACCTCCAATCCAATCTGGATTTGGATCACCTATAATCTGATCTGCTTCTGATACATAAAGACCATCAGAATTAACTACTTTCTCTCCATTTAAATATTTGAAACCCGTGCCTTTAAACACTCCGAAAGGCTGACCTACAGTGGCATTAGAAGTAATACCTCCTCCAAAACTTTGAATAACAAAGTTTTCAGTTCCACCTAACAACTCTAAAACTTCACTTTTATTCTTAGTAAAGTTCACTGCTACATTATATTTAAAATCATTACTTCTCACGACATCACCTGAAAGCACAACTTCAACACCTTTGTTTCTTATCTCTCCTGCATTTACAAATTTCTTTGTATAACCAGTAGCCCCTGAAACATCAATATCTAGTAGCTGATCAGAAGTTGTTCTGTTGTAGTAAGCTACATCTAAGTTAACTCTTCTATCTATAGCCGTTAGCTGTACACCAAATTCATACTCACGAGTTTGCTCCGGCTCAAGAATATCATTGTTTTTGGTATTAGGAAGAGAAGTAAGAATTGAATTTCCAAAGTTATTTTGTCTTAGGAAATAATCTTTAACTCTTAAAGCTCTAGTATCATTACCTACTGTACCATAACTCGCTCTCAATTTACCAAAATCAATCCAGTCTATATCTACTATTTCAGTAAATACAAAACCTAAACCTAATGAGTAGTAATCATACTGGTTATTATCCAATGGAAGAGTAGAAGAAACATCTACGCGATAGTTTCCATCAAAATATAAGAAGTTCTTATACCCTAAGTTTACGTTAGCAAAATAGCCATAAACCTCTTTTTCCCACAAAAACTCATAAGGAAAAGGATTAGCATTAACAGAGTTGCTCAACGCGTATAAACCAGGTACTGCCAGTCCACCACTAGTTGATTTCTGGCTGTAATTATAACTTTCCTTTCTAAGGTTAAAACCGATCAAACCATCCAAAGAAAAGTCTGTACTCAATTGTTTATTGAAACTTAAAATACCATTATAGTTATATTCCGTGTTTTCAATATCAGTTCTTTGGTAACCAGAACCAACGTCATTAAGATTTACACCAAACGCCGTTGGAACGCTACCTACAGCTCTTCTTTCTTCCCTCACCTCGGTATAATGGTCTATAGACGCTCTGCCTGAGAATGTTAACCACTCGTTAATTTTATAGGTTAATCCAACTTTTGACAAAGTACGGTCACGAGTTGAAGTACTATAGTTTTCATATCTTGTCCAGTAAGGGTTGTCCCAGTAAATTGGCGTAGTTGGATTGTTATAATTTGCAGCGTTCCAAGTATAGTTTTTGCCCGTTCTATCATACCAACGCTCAAGTTCTTTTACATCCACATTCACTTGCCACCACTGACGGAATTGAGTCATGATGTTATCAGAATAACCTGTTGAGAACAAACCGTCAAGATCTTGTTTATTATATTGGAACAATACATCCGCAGATAATTTATCGGTCAGCTGAGATGATCCCGTGAAATTAATAGTATTCTTATTCATTGATGAATTCGGCATAATATCATCAATGTTCAAATTAGTATAGCCTAACCTAAAAGTACTTTTTTCAGTGCTTCCTGAAAATGCGATACTATTATTTAATGTCACTTGAGATTCAAAAAAGTCATTAGGAGTATTTTTTGCAGCCACCCAAGGTTGTTTCTTCATGAAGTTTTCTGATTCTGGTATAAAAGAATCCCATTGGTAAACATTCAAATTCGGGTTAAATGCTGCTCCATAAGAACCATCATCATTAGTAGGAACTACCCAGTCTAATTGTCCATCTCCGTCAATATCCTCTTGTAGGAAATAACTATCAGCATTTTCGCCATATGAAGGGAGGTAGCCTGCACCATATTGCTTCTGATACTCTGGTAAAGTTTTTCTATTCACCTTACCTACAGTAACCCCTGTAGAAAAGTCAACTCCAATACCTTTTTTTCCAGAACCTTTTTTAGTAGTGATTAATATAACACCATTTTGTCCTCTAGATCCATAAAGCGCCGTAGCTGCCGCACCTTTTAACACAGACATAGAAGCTATATCCTCTGGGTTAATATCTGCGGCGGGATTACCATAATCATACCCAGCGTTACCAGCCTGTTGGTTAGCGGTATTATTAGTCTGGTTGCTAATAGGTACCCCATCAATAACAAATAAAGGCTGATTATTACTAAAAGAAGAGTTCCCTCTAATTGTAATATTGGTTGAGCCTCCCATGGTATTGTTTGTTCTTACTTGAACACCTGATACTTTACCTGATAATGAATTTATAAAGTTACTTTCCTTTACTTTACTAACAGCATCAGAATCTAATGTTTGCTGAGAATAGCCTAATGAAGCTTTATCTCTAGAAACGTTCATTGCTGTAACAACTACTTCTGTAAGCTGCTGAACATCATTGGCCATCTGCACATCAACTTTACTTCGTCCGCTAACTGCAATTTCTTGAGTTTTTAAACCCACAAAAGAAAAAACCAAAGTTGAATTTTCAGGAACGCTAAGAGTATAGGCACCCTCAATATCCGTTACCGTACCATTAGATGTCCCCTTCACAATAACGTTTACTCCCGGCAAACCTGATCCGTCCGCTGCAGACGTCACTTTGCCGGAAACAGTTCTTTCTTGTGCCCACGTAACCAGCGAGAACACGAAAAAACTCATAAATAGTAATAGTTTCCTCATAATTAGTTGTTTTAGGTTATTTTAGTTAGAAATGGTACTTCTGTCAGAAATACCAAGTTGCCAAATTAACACAGGTCAATGTAAAAACAAAATCCAATTTTGATTTCAAATGAAATATTGAGACAAAATTTCGATTTTACCCTTAAAGCATAGATTTAAATAAAAAACTGCGTGAATTACAACTTGAATCGTTTTCTGCGTACCAATGTTAAAACAATAAACAACTAATTTTCAAATAGTTCTAAAATAATCCTCTTTTTTTTAAAAAAATCATAATGCCAATTACCTGAGGATACTCTGAAGTGGTATAAACAAAAAAACCTTCTCGAAATACATCGAGAAGGCTTATATAATGCGTTTTTTATAAAAAGCTTACGCCTGAGCTTCTACAGATACGAATGATCTGTTATTTCTTCCTTTTTTAAAGGTAACAACACCGTTAGTTAGAGCAAACAAGGTATGATCTTTACCAATACCTACATTTTTACCTGGGTGATGCTTGGTTCCTCTTTGTCTTACGATAATGTTTCCAGCTATAGCTTGCTGTCCACCGAAGATCTTTACACCTAGTCGTTTACTTTCCGACTCTCTACCGTTTTTAGAACTACCAGCTCCTTTTTTGTGTGCCATGTTCGTTAAATGTTTTTATTATACTTAAGTATCTGTTCTCTAAATTTAGTTCAAACTAACAGGAAGTGCTTTAAGCAGCTTCTTCTGTAGATTCCTTCTTTTTAGTGGTCTTTTTTCCTTTACCAACGATATCTTCTATCTGTATTTTGGTAAATTGCTGACGGTGACCGTTTTTCTTCTTGTAACCTTTTCTTCTTTTCTTTTTGAAGACGATTACTTTATCACCTTTTACATGACCCAGGATTTTTCCTGATACTTTGGCACCTTCTACTAATGGTGCACCTACTTCGATCGTATTGCCATCACCTAATAACAATACGTTACCGAACTCAACGGAAGCGCCTTCTTCGCCCTCCATCTTGGGAGCATACACGAATTGGTCTTTTGTTACTTTGAACTGCTTTCCGGCTATGTCAACTATTGCGTACATGTAACTTATAGATTTTTAAAATGGACTGCAAAGTTAAACCAATTATATTAAATATCAAACACTTGTTTGGATGATAATTATTACCTTTCTTAAGACACATCTTGCTTGCTTAGCTTGCTTATATTGCTTGACTTGCTTGGAATTATCAAACGCTTTATTTTAACTTCGTATTTCTTTTCATAATATGAAACTCAATATACCAGAAAAATACGCGGATTTATACCTGAAAGCGCTCTCAGAACGTAAGCGTATGCTACAAGACAAAATAGCTGAGTTTCAGAGAGAAATAGAAGATATTGAAAATCATATGAGCGCGCTTACGAGTATACCCATCTTCCATGATAACCTACCCACTAGCAAGTCAAAATATCAAAACAATAGCTATCAGGAAGAGTGGCCATGGTCAAGAAAAATCACTTATTATCAAGAACTTAACAAACAAATCATGACCTCAGCAGAGGTTGTAGATTTTATTTTAAGTAAAGAACCAGATTTAGACAAAAACAAGGTAAGAAGCTCAATATCAGCAGCTTTATCTAACAAACACCGGTCTGGAGATTATATAAAATTTGTAGATCCAGTTACTAACACGGCCTACTATGGCCCTCCAGAATGGTTTATAAATAAGGAACAGCCCCATCTAACTTATGTACCAAACGATCTTAAAAAAAGGCTGGTAGGTAGATAATCTAATGTAAGAAATATTGCTTCAAGTGAACTTCAACAGCTTGATTTTGTGGAAAACTTTTTAAGATTTTTTCAACCCCTTTTCCAGCCCCTCAGAGGCAAACTAACAATTGAAAAAACAATGGTAAATCATTGACTAACAAATAATTATATCGAATAAGCAGCGTAGGACATGCGATCTGCCATCAGCTTTGATTTTTCTTCTCGTTTCTTAATTTTGCATCAGCTTTTCAAGGCTACAGAGTCTATGACCGTTCTGAAATGTACCTGTAATTTTTAGGACAAATATTTCGTTTTAATTAAACATTGACCTCTGGTACATTTTAATAAATAATAAGTTTCCAACTTAAAATAAGTAAATGATGAGTGACAGCACAAATGCCATTGAAGAACCTATACTAAAAGAGAACAAAAACCGATTTGTATTATTCCCAATACAGCATGATGATATCTGGGAGTTTTACAAAAAATCAGAAGCCAGCTTTTGGACAGCAGAAGAGATCGATTTAGGGCAAGACCTAAAAGACTGGAATAATCTCAATGATGGCGAACGTCACTTCATATCTCATGTACTAGCCTTTTTTGCTGCTAGTGATGGAATTGTAAATGAAAATCTTGCAGAAAATTTCGTGGCTGAAGTACAATATACAGAAGCTAAATTTTTCTATGGCTTTCAAATAGCAGTAGAAAACATTCACTCTGAGACTTACTCTTTACTTATAGACACTTATATTAAAGATGCCAAAGAAAAAGACAGGCTCTTTAATGCTATCGACACGATGGACTGCGTGAAGTTGAAAGCTGAATGGGCGCTCAGATGGATCGATAAAGGAAGTTTTGCAGAACGTTTAGTGGCATTTGCGGCAGTAGAAGGAATATTCTTCTCAGGAAGCTTCTGCTCTATTTTCTGGTTAAAGAAAAGAGGGCTCATGCCTGGTCTTAGTTTCTCTAATGAGCTGATCTCAAGAGATGAAGGCTTACACTGTGATTTTGCTTGTTTAATTTATAATAACCACCTCGTAAACAAGTTGCCTAAAAGCACTGTTAAGGAAATCATTAAAGACGCCGTTTCCATTGAAAAAGAATTTGTTACTGATGCTCTTCCTGTTTCTCTTATAGGTATGAATGCTGATTTGATGTGCCAATACATTGAATTTGTGGCAGATAGGCTACTGCAAGAGCTTACCGGAGAGAAAATATACGGAGCAACTAACCCGTTTGATTTCATGGAGATGATCTCTTTACAAGGAAAAACTAACTTTTTCGAGAAAAGAGTAGGAGATTACCAAAAAGCTGGTGTGATGAAGAAAAGTGATGATTCTTCTCCTAAGTTTTCTCTTGACGAAGATTTTTAATTGTTTCTGTTTTATAAAAAACCAATATAACCCCCGATATATATGCTAGTGATAAAAAGAGACGGACGGCGTGAGTCTGTCAAATTTGATAAAATTACCTCCAGAATTGATAAACTTTGCTATGGCCTTGATATGAACTATATCGAGCCTGTAGATATTGCAAAAAAGGTTATAAATGGAATATATGATGGTGTTACTACCGTAGAGCTGGATAACTTGGCAGCCGAAACTGCTGCTTCAATGACTACGAAGCACCCTGATTTTGCTTTGTTAGCTGCAAGAATGGCTATTTCTAACCTTCATAAGGTAACTAGCAAGTCTTTTTCAAACACAATGAAAAGACTTTATACTTATGAAGACCCCAAAACAGCAGAAAATGCACCTTTAATTTCTAAAGAAGCATATGGGGTTATCAAGAAAAACGCTGCTTTACTAGACTCTACCATCATATACGATCGGGATTTCAACTACGACTACTTCGGGTTTAAAACTCTAGAAAGATCTTACCTCATGAAAATAGATGGTAAGATAGTAGAAAGGCCTCAGCATATGCTTATGAGAGTAGCTGTAGGTATACATATGGATGACATTGAGTCTGTAATTGAAACTTACAACTTGCTAAGTGAAAAATGGTTTACTCACGCTACACCTACACTTTTCAACGCAGGTACTCCAAAGCCTCAGTTGTCTTCATGTTTCCTACTTACCATGCAGGAAGATAGTATCGATGGTATTTATGATACTTTAAAGCAGTGTGCTAAAATCTCACAGTCAGCTGGTGGTATAGGGTTGAGCATCCATAACGTAAGAGCTACCGGATCATATATCAAAGGAACAGGGGGTGTTTCTAACGGTATAGTACCTATGTTGAGAAACTTTGATATGACTGCCAGATACGTAGATCAGGGTGGAGGTAAAAGAAAAGGTAGCTTTGCTATATACCTTGAGCCTTGGCATGCAGATATCTTTGACTTCCTTGATTTAAGAAAAAACCATGGTAAAGAAGAGTTAAGAGCCAGAGATTTATTCTACGCTCTTTGGATTTCGGATTTATTCATGAAAAGAGTAGAAAACAATGAAATGTGGTCTCTTTTCTGCCCTAACGAAGCTCCTGGACTAGCTGATTGCTATGGCGATGACTTTGAAAAACTATACACTAAGTACGAAAGTGAAGGCAAATACAGAAGACAAATAAAAGCCCAAGACTTGTGGTTTGAAATACTGGAAGCTCAAATAGAAACAGGAACTCCGTTCATGCTTTATAAAGATGCTGCCAATAAAAAGTCTAACCAAAAGAATTTAGGTACTATTAAATCTAGTAACTTATGTACTGAAATTATGGAATATACTGCTCCTGATGAAGTAGCGGTATGTAACCTGGCATCTATTGCACTTCCTAAATTCGTTACTGAAGAAGGTACTTTTGATCATCAAAAACTTTATGTGATAACTAAGGTAATTACCCGTAACCTCAACAAAATTATTGATGTTAACTATTACCCTGTTGCCGAAGCCAAAACATCAAACTTAAGACACAGACCTATAGGTATAGGTGTACAAGGTTTGGCTGATGCCTTCTTAATGTTAAAAATGCCTTTTGACTCTGAAGAAGCTAAAGGATTAAACAAAGATATCCACGAAACCATCTACTTTGCTGCTATGACAGCTTCTATGGAACTAGCTCAAGTAGAAGGACCATATGAAACATTTAAAGGTTCACCGGTTTCTAAAGGTATATTCCAGTTTGATATGTGGGGAGTGACTCCTGAGTCTAACCGTTGGGACTGGGCTTCTTTGAAGCAGCAAGTGAAAAAGCATGGTGTAAGAAACTCTTTGTTAGTAGCTCCAATGCCTACTGCCTCTACTTCGCAGATACTTGGTAACAATGAGTGCTTTGAGCCTTATACTTCAAACATTTATACCAGAAGAACTTTATCAGGTGAGTTCATTGTAGTGAACAAACACTTAATGAGAGATCTGATTGAGCTTGGAATTTGGGATGACGATATGAAAAACAGATTGATCGAAGCTAACGGTTCGGTTCAAGGTTTCGCTGATATCCCTCAAAACATAAAAGACAGATATAAAACTGTTTGGGAACTCTCTCAAAAAGTTATTATAGATATGGCTGCCGATAGAGGAGCTTATATTTGCCAAAGCCAGAGTATGAACGTTCATGTTCAGGAACCTAACTTCGGTAAGTTAACCTCTATGCACTTCCACGCCTGGAAAAAAGGCTTGAAAACTGGAATGTACTATCTAAGAACAAAAGCCGCTGCTTCTGCTATTCAGTTTACAGTTGATAAGTCTGCCAAAAATCAACCTGTAGCGAGAAATGTAGAATTAGAAGAGCAAAATCGCTCAGACATGGCTTGTTCTTTGGATGATCCGGATTCTTGTGAGGCTTGTGGAAGTTAATTTATGTCACCTAGTTAATTCACTTTAACTTGAAGTCCCGATCCTAATAGATCGGGACTTTTTTATTTCCTTATACCAATGGTGCCTCTCTACTCAACTGCTTTTCTTAAATTCGCTGACCAATAATCTATTACATAACCATGAAAAAAATAATACTAGCATTTATTGCTCTACTTTATATGGATGTTTCATTAGCCCAAAAAAAAATAACAGTTTCTGATGTTTTTGAAAAAGACACTTTCTCCCAAAAGAGTGTTTATGGCATTAATTGGATGAATGACGGACGCTACTACAGCGCCCAGGAAGGAAATGACATTGTAAAATATGATGTTACTACCGGTGAAAAAGTTTCTACTATACTCAATGGAGATGACCTCAACCCTTCCATAAAATTCAAAGGCTATACTTTCAGCAAAGACATGGATAAAATCTTGTTGATGACTGAAAGGGAGAGCATTTACAGAAGATCTTATAAAGCAGAATTCTATGTATATGAGATGGAAAGCAAAAAACTGGTAAAGCTATCAGAAAATGGCAAACAATCATACGCTTCATTCTCCCCGGATGGTTCCAAGGTGGCATTTACAAGAGATAACAACCTTTTTTATGTAAACCTCGATGACATGAGCGAGGTTCAAATTACTAATGATGGTAAATTCAACCACATCATCAATGGTAGTACCGACTGGGTATATGAAGAAGAGTTATCATTTACCAAAGCCTTTGAATGGTCTGGAAATAGCGAGCAGCTATTCTTTCTTACATTCGATGAAAGCAAAGTAAGAGAATACAACATGCAAGTATGGCATAACGGACAGCTTTATCCGGAAGATTATCGCTTCAAATACCCAAAAGCTGGAGAGGATAACAGCCAGGTTACCGCACAAATCTTTTCTCTTAAAGACGAAGCACTAACCAAAGTTGAACTACAGGGTGATGACAAAGAGTTTTATATAGCCAGGATAAAGCCTACGAAAAAAGCTCAAACACTAGCATTAATAAGGCTTAACAGACTCCAAAATAAAATTGATTTACTCCATGTAAATATGAATAATGGAGAAGTAAAAGAAGTACTTTCAGAAAAGTATGACACCTATGTAGACATAGATTTTATTGACGAACTATACTACCTGGAAGATGGAGACCAATTCATCTGGGCTAGTGAAAAATCCGGGTTTAAGCATTTATACCTTTATAATACTAATGGCAAGCTTATCAACCAAATAACTAGTGGCAAGTGGGAGGCATTATCTATTGCTGGTGTAGAAGAAAAAGGGAAGAAGGCTACCATCTACTATACTTCAAATGAAGGATCGCCCCTGGAAAAATATTTCTATTCTGTTGGCATTAATGGTAAAGGCAAGCAAAAGCTCACTGACCAGCAAGGTGTGCATAACATTAATATGAGCAAAGATCAGCAATACTATATAGATTACTACTCTAGCGCCACTGATCCTTTGAAAGTTACGTTATATCAGACTAGAGGAAATAAAAGAATAAAAGTATTAGAAGATAATGCAGCTCTAGTAAAAACTACCACTGAGTATAACCTTCAACCGAAGGAGTTTTTCACTTTTAAAACTGTAGACGGTACAGAACTCAATGGTTACATGCTTAAACCAGAAAACTTTGATCCAAAGAATGAATACCCGGTTCTAATCTATCAATATAGTGGTCCAGGTTCTCAGAATGTATTTAACTCATGGGCTGGAGGGCAATATTACTGGCACCAGATGTTGACTCAAAAAGGATATATAGTGGCGGTTATTGATACTCGAGGTACTGGTGGTCGTGGAGCTGATTTCAAGAAAATTACTTACAAGCAACTAGGAAAACATGAAGTACAGGATCATATAGAAGCCGCTAAATACTTAGGCAGCCAACCTTATGTCGATGCCAGTAGAATAGGAATTTGGGGCTGGAGCTATGGTGGTTACATGAGTTCTTTAGCTATTTTAAAAGGAGCAGATGTATTTAAAGCTGCTATAGCTGTGGCACCTGTAACTAATTGGAGATTTTATGACACCATCTATACTGAAAGATACATGGATACTCCTCAAAATAATGCCTCTGGTTATGATGATAACTCTCCAACCTCCTATGCAAATCAACTAAAAGGCAACTTTCTGCTTATTCATGGCACAGGAGATGACAATGTCCATTTCCAAAACTCAGTAGCATTACAAAATGCATTGATCCATAACGGAAAACAATTTGACTCTTTTTACTATCCTGACAGAGCGCATGGCATTTACAAAGACAGTGCTCGCCCGCACTTGTGCACCATGATGACCAACTGGATATTAGAAAACCTTTAAAGCATATCAGAAGGCTGCATTATTAAAATAATGCAGCCTTCTCTTTTATCTTCCTTTTCCTAACATGAAAGATCTAGATTTATATTTCATAGCCATTATACCTCCAAACCCCATTAAGGAAGTGGCCCAGCAATGGAAAGAATACTTCAGTGAAAAATACAACTCAAAAGCAGCATTAAAATCTCCACCCCACATAACGCTGCATATGCCTTTTAAATGGAAAGAAGAAAAGGAAAATCGAATATTTGAGGCTTTGGAGAAAACGGCCTCCTCTTCCTATACATTTGACTTGGTGATGAATGGCTTTGGGGCCTTTGAACCACGAGTAATATATATGGCTTTGAATAAACCTGAAGGACTAAGTCTATTATATAAGCACTTAGCAACGGTAATGAAAAAAGAGCTAAATATCTTCAACTCAGACTACAAAAATAGAGGATACCACCCACACCTCACAGTAGCTTTTAGAGATTTAAAAAAGGCAAAATTTGCCGAAGCATGGTCTGAGTTTCAAGAAAAAGAATATGAAGCCAACTTCAAAGTACATCATTTTCACCTACTTAAGCATAATGGCAAAAACTGGGAAAATTATAAAGCTTTTGAGCTGATACAATAAAGCTGGCCTAAAACTTAAGTTCATCTAATTTACTATCAGAGGTGAATTTCATACTTTTTATGTCACCTCCACGCTCTACATGCACCAAATTCACCTGATCATCATAAACCTCGGTAAGAATACTATTAAACACCCTCACTGATTCTAATTGATTAACACCATCAAGTTGTAAATAACAAAAGATAGCATCGTTCTCCACTTCATGCCCAAGATATTTTGGCAAAACCTCTTTCCCGTTAATAGTCACTTTAAACTTATCCTTGAGATATTCTTTCAATAAATCATCTGTAGTTCTTCCTTTTCCAGGATTCGTGATGTCTAAGAATGGCTCCTTCAGAGATTGTCGGAATGATTTTTCCCAATCATCAATAAAAATATGATGAGTAAACTCCAGGCTATGATTCTTTTGGTTAAAGTTAATTTCACAAACACTTACGTGCATAGGGTGAAACCATTCACTTCCAAAAAACATAACCACTAACATGAAATACTTCAGCATTGATATAAATGTTTTATCAATTTGGGCAAATATAGCCTAAACTTGCGCTTAATAATAAAATCAATATGACCCAATTTCAATTATATTTCGAATTAGGCCTAGAACACATCTTGGACATTAATGGCTATGATCACATCATATTTGTCATCGCATTATGTGCCATATATTTATTACACGATTGGAAACGCATTTTAGTTCTGATAACGGCCTTTACCATTGGCCACTCCATTACTTTGGCGCTCTCCACATTAAAAATAGTTAATTTTGACAGTGCAGTAATAGAGTTTCTAATACCAGTGACTATTTTTCTTACTGCTATGAGTAACATTCTCAAAAAAGAAAAAATGTTCTCCACCAAGCTAATACAAACCAATTACCTATTAGCTCTTTTCTTTGGGCTAATACATGGACTCGGTTTTTCAAACTATTTAAAAAGCCTTTTGGGACAGAGTAAGGGTATTGTATCACAGCTATTTGCCTTTAACATAGGCTTAGAAGTAGGCCAAATAATAGTGGTTGCAATTTTTCTACTAATTAGTTTTATATTCGTAGATCTTATAGGCGTTCAGCGGAGAGACTGGCGCATCGTCATATCATCAGCTGTAGCTGGCATAGCACTTATGCTTATGTTTGAAACAAAATTTTGGTAATTAAAAAAATAAGAATGAGGAAACTAGCACTTAGTTTAATAACACTATTGGCTTGTCAGGCATCCTTTGCACAGGATAAACCATGGCAAGGCAAATTTGAACAGCTCGGCACGGAGCTACCCACTCCTAATGAATACCGAACCGGCTCTGGTGCTCCGGGAAATGCATATTGGCAACAACAAGCCAATTATGATATAGAGGTAGAGCTTAATGATCAAAACCAAAGTATTACCGGTAAAGAAAAAATTACTTATATCAATAATTCGCCCGATGCGCTTAGCTATCTGTGGGTACAGCTAGATCAGAATGTTAGGGAGCAAGGAACGAATACGTTAAAAGTAGGTCAGTTTAGCCTTAGAGATTCTCTGCCGGCAAAATTTGCTGCACAAGGCTTAGGCATTTCTGACTATGATGGAGGTTTCAAAATCAAATCCGTTAAAGATGATTCTGGTAAAGATCTAAAATACATCATCAACAAAACTATGATGAGAGTAGACCTGCCAGAAAAATTGAAATCAGGTGACTCTTACACTTTTGGAATAGACTGGAGCTATAACATTAACGACCGTATGGAAGATGGCGGCCGTAGTGGTTTGGAATACTTCCCTGAAGATGACAACTACCTGTACACTATTGCTCAGTTTTACCCTAGAATGGCCGTTTATGATGACTATGAAGGATGGCAAAACAAGCAGTTTTTAGGTAGGGGTGAGTTCGCACTAACTTTCGGTAATTTTGATGTAAAAATCACTGTTCCTTCTGATCATATCGTAGCATCCACTGGTACACTACAAAACCCTAAAGATGTACTGACTAAAGATCAACAAAAAAGATTCGATCAAGCTAAAAAGTCATTCGATAATCCTGTGATCATAGCTACTCAGGCAGAAGCTGAAGCAAGAGAAAAAACTAAGTCTAGCAAAAAAGCTACATGGCACTATCATGCAGATAACGTAAGAGATTTTGCTTTTGCTACTTCTAGAAAGTTTATTTGGGATGCTCAGGCCGTTAAAATAGGTGATAAAACTCCTTTGGCCATGTCTTACTATCCTAAAGAAGGAAATCCTCTTTGGGAAAAGGAATCTACCAAGGCAGTTAAAAATACACTTGAAACATATTCAAAATATACTATTGACTACCCTTATCCTAAAGCCATATCTGTACATGCCGCTTCTATTGGAATGGAGTACCCTATGATATGCTTTAACTTTGGTAGACCTAACCCTGATGGAACCTATAGCGATCGTTTAAAATACAGAATGATTGGAGTAATCATCCATGAAGTGGGGCATAATTTCTTCCCTATGATCATCAACTCAGACGAGAGACAATGGACATGGATGGATGAAGGATTAAACACTTTCGTACAATATAGAACTGAGCAGGAAAAATATGATGAGTTCCCTTCTAGAAGAGGCCCTGCGGCTAACATCGTCGATTACATGAAAGGAGATACTAAGTATATCAGACCTATCATGACTAACTCAGAGCAGATAGTACAGTTTGGAAACAATGCTTATGCCAAGCCAGCAACCGCTTTAAACATATTAAGAGAAACGGTAATGGGACCTGAACTATTTGACGCTGCCTTCAAAGAGTACGCTACCCGATGGGCTTTCAAACACCCTAAGCCAGCTGACTTCTTCAGAACTATGGAAGATGCCTCTGCCATAGATCTAGACTGGTATTGGAGAGGATGGTTCTACTCTGTTGATCACGTAGATATTTCTATTGATGAAGTAAAGTGGTTTACTATGAGAGATGAAAATGCACAGGTTGAAAACAAGGGCAAAAAAACCAAAAAAGGAGATTTAGCTCAAAAAGAGGACTCAGAAAGCGCTATGAATTTCAGCAATGGGCCTGAGCCGTTCTCTTTAATTGAGACTGATCCTCGCTACTATGGTGAATTTCATAATAGAATAAATGATAAAGCCGTAATGGCCAAATTTGCTGACAAGAATTTCTATCAGATGAAATTCCAAAACAAAGGCGGACTGGTGATGCCTATTATAGTAGAGTTCACCTTCAAAGATGGCAGCAAAACAACTGAAAAAATACCAGCTGAAATCTGGAGAATGGATGAGCAGTTTGCCACTAAAGTTTTTGCTTTTGACAAAGAAGTTACTAACATCACGCTTGATCCAAACCTGGAGACAGCAGATACTGATGTAGAAGATAACTACTTCCCTAGAGAAGAATCCACTTCTAAATTTGACAAGTTCAAAGGCAAAGAAGGTAAATAGGAAGTACTAATTATATTCGTTTAAAAGCCACTCAATTATGAGTGGCTTTTTTTATTCATACCCATAGTTCTTCCTTCCAAAAGTGAAAATTACCCTTAAGCCTGCTGCTTAGTTTCTTATTATAAATTCCATTCCTATACACAGAAAAAAATAACTAGATTTGTATACTACACTGTAAAATTTAACCAGACTTTATATTATATGAGAAAGATTCTACTCACTGTAATGGCTCTTGCAGCCTGGAGTACTTCCTGGGCACAGGAAGATTGGGGACAAAAGTTTGAACAACTAGGCCAGCAATTGCCTACACCCAATGTATACCGAACAGGATCAGGGGCACCGGGAGTAAAATATTGGCAACAACAAGCTGATTATAAAATTGATGTAGCTATCAATGACAAAACCCAAGAGCTGACGGGTTCTGAAAACATAAAATACCATAATAACTCACCAGATGTACTTACATACCTATGGGTGCAGTTAGATCAAAATGTAAGAGCTAAAGGCAATTTAGATGATATTACCAGTACTGGTACTTTGAACGATTCTTTGCCCGCCAAATTTTTTCAATCTCAAATGGGTACCGATGCCTCTGGCTATGAAGGTGGCTATAAAATAAAAGCGGTTAAAAACGAGAGTGGTAAAGATCTTAACTATGTCATCAATCGTACTATGATGAAAGTTAACCTCCCTGAGCCCTTAAAATCAGGTGATAGCTATACTTTTCAGATCGATTGGTCTTACAATATTTATGACCGTATGATTATAGGCGGAAGAGGTGGCTATGAATACTTTCCTGAAGATGATAACTATGCCTATACTTGTGCCCAATGGTATCCTAGAATGGCCGTATACGATGATTATGAAGGATGGCAAAACAAGCAATTTATAGGACGTGGTGAGTTTGCCCTGACCTTTGGGGATTTTGAAGTAAACATTACCGTACCTGAAGATCATATAGTAGCCGCAACGGGAGTACTACAAAATGCTAAGCAAGTACTTTCTAAAACACAAATGGATCGTTTTGAAAAGGCTAAAAAAACTTATGACAAGCCTGTATTTATAGTTACTGAAGCTGAAGCCAAAGCAAATGAAAAAACTAAAGCCAGTAAAACTAAGACATGGTCTTTCAAAGCTGATAACGTAAGAGATTTTGCCTTTGCCTCTTCCAGAAAATACATCTGGGATGCACAAGCTGTAAAACTACCTACTACTACACCTTTAGCGATGTCCTTTTACCCTAAAGAAGGAAACCCTCTTTGGGCAGATGAATCTACTAAGGCCATTAAAAACACGCTTGAAATATACAGTGAAAGAACTTTTGATTACCCTTACCCAGTAGCCATTTCAGTAAATGCTGCTAACCAGGGAATGGAATACCCAATGATATGCTTCAACTACGGTAGACCCGTTGATGGCACTATTTCTCCCAGACTTTTAGACGGTACAGTAAGCGTAATAGTGCATGAAGTAGGACACAACTATTTCCCTATGATTGTTAACTCAGATGAGCGCCAGTGGACGTGGATGGATGAAGGACTCAATACTTTCCTTGAAAAAGAAACTAAACGAGAGCGCTACCCTGACCTTGACCTTGATTGGGGTACACCAAAAGGCGTAATAAGATATATGAAAGGCGATACTAGATATATCACTCCTATCATGACTAACTCTGAGCAAGTTAAACAATTTGGATATAATGCCTATGGTAAGCCCTCTGCCGCGTTAACAGTACTTAGAGAAGTAGTTATGGGGCCAGATCTTTTCGATGCTGCATTTAAAGAGTACTCTAACCGGTGGATGTTTAAGCACCCTAAGCCTGCTGATTTCTTCCGTACTATGGAAGATGCTTCCGCTGTAGATCTTGATTGGTTTTGGAGAGGGTGGTTCTACTCTGTAGATCATGTAGATGTAAATCTGAGCAATGTGCAGTGGTTCAAAATGAGAAATGAAACCGGAGACGTAGAAAACAAAGGTAAATCTGTGAATGAAGCTGATCTACAAACTAGCAGCAATAGCGCCATGGACTTCAGCAAAGGGCCTGAGCCTTTTTCTCTTATTGAAACAGATCCTAGATATTATGGAGAATTTCAGAATAAGATTGATGACAACGCTGTTATGAAAAAATTTGCAGATAAAAACTTTTATCAGCTGACTTTTAAAAATGAAGGGGGCTTAGTATCTCCTCTAATAGTTAAGTTTACTTTTAATGATGGCTCTTCTACCTCCGAAACTATTCCTGCAGAAATATGGAGAATGAATGAGCAAGAAGTAATTAAAGTTTTTGCTTTCGATAAAGAAGTAACAGATATAGTAGTAGACCCTGAAGAAAAAACAGGTGATACTAATACCGAAGACAATATATTCCCAAGAGAGCCTTCACTTTCTAAATTTGATCAATTCAAGAGTAAAATAGATACCAATGCTAAAGTAAAGGTAGAAGGAGAGTGGCATTTCACTACAGAAACGCCCGAAGGAGAAATAACCGGTAGCATAGACATCAAGAAAAAGAGAAATAAATATTCTGGCACAGTAACTACCGAAAGCAGCTCTAAAAAGAGAGAGCTAACATCAGTTTCACTAGAAGGAAATGTACTGAAATTTAGCTTCGAGGCATCTTCGGGTGCTTTTACTGTAGAAAGCAAGGTAATTGTAGAAGGAGATCAATTTAATGGAAATATGAGCCTAGGATCATATGGAGATTTTGATGTAACTGGAAGGCGATAGCATTCTAGTTGTTTTAAAACCAAAAAGGCTGCCTTACACCTCGTAAAGCAGCCTTTTCTTTATCGATTCAATTAAATTAAACCTTGGTTAGTCTTAAGTAAGGTTTCACTTTTTCGTAACCTGGGAATCTTTTATCTGCGTCTTCATCAGAGACTGAAGGTGAAATAACTACCTTATCACCATGATTCCAGTTTGCCGGAGTAGCCAGCTGCTGATTAGCTGTAAGCTGCAAGCTGTCTATCACTCTTAATAACTCGTCAAAGTTTCTACCTGTAGAGGCAGGATAAGTTAGCAACAGTTTAAGCGTCTTGTCTGGTCCCACAATATATACAGATCTTACCGTAGCCGTACCTGATGCCTTCGGGTGAATCATTCCATAAAGATCAGCTATTTCCTTATTAGGATCAGCTATGATAGGAAAGTTCATTACACAGTTTTGTGTTTCGTTAATATCTTTCACCCACTCATGATGAGAATCGATATCATCCACACTAATAGCCATCATTTTAACGTTTCTTTTATCAAACTCAGGCTTATATTTAGCAGCAGTACCTAGCTCAGTAGTACACACTGGCGTAAAGTCTGCAGGGTGAGAAAATAATATTCCCCATGAGTCTCCTAACCATTCGTGATAGCTAACCGTACCTTCAGTAGTTTCAGCGGTAAAATCAGGGGCTATGTCGCCCAATTTTAAATCTGCCATGATTTTAAATTTTTGATTTAAGTTTCAAAATCTTTTCTCCCTTATATAATTTAAGGGTATTACTGTTTAACGTATCATACTTTTGATAGTTGGCTTTTTTTAAATAATCTATATAAAAATAAAAAACAGGCCCCTTTTCATTAGAAAAGGAAGCCTGTTTTTAGCGATTAAACCTAAATCGTTTATTTTAAATTACTTGATTTCAATTTTCCAGTTAAGATCAACATCAGACTGTCCGTCTTCGGTAGTAGTAGACTCAGACTTTAAATTAGGCTGATGCTTTAGTATAATTCGGAAATTTCCTGATTTAGCCTCAGCAGTAGTCCAGGTTGTGGTTAAACCTAAAGGCAGTGAATTCACATCCTTGTCTTCATAGTTAATATCCTTATCATCTCTATTACCTGCTCCTATATTACCGGTGCCCTGAGGATCAGAAAAAAGGCCTTCTGTAAACCCAAAGAAGAACATGTGTGCATCGCTTTCTTCTTTAATTTCTTCTGTGATATCTTCATTCTCGTCACCTACAGTATTTTTTAAAGACATAGTTAAGGTATACTCAGTATTGGCTTTTAGTACTATATCGTCTTGAGTAGGTTTTTCAGTTCCTTCACCATCAGGATCATAGTAAGTCGCTGTTACTACCTCTGTACCTTCAGACGGGGTGAAGGTAAGTGTAATCTGATTGATCACTTCTTCCTCGTTTTCTGCTTCAGGTACATCATCATCACTACACGAAGTGAAAAGCACCGTAAATAATAATAAAACAGGAATTGTAATTCGTAAAACTTTCATGTGTTGCTGCATTTTAGTTTTTATAAAAATCTTAATGCAAAGATATAGCAATTGCAACAATATTGCATCTGTTTTATGTAAAAGGTTGAAAAAAAGTTTAAGATGCCTATATAAGAGGTCAATTAAAATTTATACTTAGCAGAAAAAAGCACATTCAAGCCCGGTTCATCAGCATAATATCGCATGCTATTAGTATAATCTCGATAGCTAGTATTAAGCAGATTCTTACCTCTAAGACCAAGGATTAACTTACCCATAGTTACATTTACTTGAGCATCTAACAAAAAGTAGCCATCAGGTGCAGGCGCAAAATCAAATCGATCATTACTATTTTCTATAACTGGTGTCCCAGCCTCTTCGCCCTCAATAATCTCAGTAGGACTTATCACTTTCGGAGCATTGTATTGCTTAAAAATATAATTCCCTTCAATACTTGCATTTACATTATCAAAACCAAGAATAGATTTTTCAAAATTCAATTTATACCCCACCTTATTTGAAGTAATGCCTACAAAATAGGCGTCGCTGCTAACATCTTTTACATACAAATACGATCCTCTTACCTGGGAAGAAAATGTTTTATTATGATGATGGATATAACTGGCATCAAGGCCATAAAACAGGGCATTAGTCTGATCATAAAGAAAATAGGGGAAAGGCCCTCTTACAGTAGAAACTATACCACCAGGACGTGTATAAATATAATTGCCCATGTAATTAACATAAGGCGTTATTTCTAAATCATGCTTTGAAGTTTTATAATTATAAGTAGCCAGCCATTTAAAAGAGGTTTCGTTATCAATAGGTTTGCTATCCTGATCGGCCACATCTCTGCTACTACCTACTGCCCCTGCACTCTTAATCTCCCAACGCCAAAAACCATATTCAACCTCATTTTCATGCTTACCATAACTATACAGCTCCGCTACGTTTGGAGGTCTCCAGGCTGATCCTATACTCGTTCTAAAATGTCCGTACTGCCCTAACTCCTTGCTTATACCAATAAGGCCTGTAACACTGTTATAAGTCAGATCTTGTCTGTAAATGCCATTATCATTTTCACGACCACGTACATTGGCCTGTTGATAATCATACCTAACACCTACCTCAAGGGTAAAATGATCCAGCGGCTTTGATTCGGTGATGTATAAACCAAATCTACTGTTATTGTAATTAGGCACAAACTGCACTGTATTAGTACCGGGTACATTATTATTATCCTGATACAACCACTGACCGCCAATACTACCATCCCAGCCATTAATTTCCGGGTGAAGCCACTCCAAATCTAAAGTATGAGTAAAAAGCTCAAGATCTATGGATGGTAATTCATTATTATTAGATCGCCTAACATCAAATTCCTTTCTTCTGTTAGCTTGAAAGCCGTATTCAAACTTTAGCATACTGTTAGAAAAATTGTACTCTCCCTTGGCAGTAACCACATCATGCTGCACCTCCTGCCGAGGATTATTAATATCATAACTAAAATCAGAATTAGTGTAAGCTGGCTTCTCACTCTGCATAGCCAAAGCCAAATCTTCCAGGCTGCCGACCACGGAACCTCTCAGCACACCCAACTCTTGCCCTATATGACTATAGCTTAATTGTAGATCGATATTTTTATGATGGTAGCGTGTACCAGCCATATAGCTAAGTTCACGCGCTCCCGTGTTGGTTAGATAATAATCGGGAGTCTTCATATCTCCCTGCTGCCTACCAGACAGCTGAGCCATCCAGGCCCACTTTTTATAGCCTTCTTGCAATAACAAATTTCCATTTAAAGACCTTCCGTTACTACCTGCTTCCACTCCCGCTTCTCCATGCAAATGTCCTGTAAGTAATTCCATTTTAGGAGGATTCAAAATAACTACTCCCCCCATAGCATCAGGACCATACTTTACTGCAGAAGCTCCTTTCACTACGGTAACATTGTCAGCCTGGCTTACATCTATCTCAGGTGCATGATCACTTCCCCAGGTTTGTCCTTCATGCCTAATGCCATTATTAATTATTAAAATGCGATTTCCGTACAATCCATGAATCACAGGTTTCACAATGTTCGCTCCTGTTTTCATAGTTGAAACTCCTGTAATATTAGTGAGTACATCTCCCAGACTTTCATTCTTAACCAAATCAAGCTCTTGTTTAGAAATCTTATTTTCCGCCGCAGTAGATAGTCCAGATTGTTGCTTATCTCCTTCCACCACCACACTTTCCAGTATCATATCATCTTCAGCCAGCTGCACATTCATGTGTTTATGAAAGAGGTCATGATGATGAACCACACTCTTATAACCCACATATGAAACCAAAATATCAAATTCTTGTGAGCACAATTTCTCAAGGATGAAATACCCCTTCTCATTGGTAAGTGCTCCTTTTTCTGTACCCTTTACCTGCACCGAGGCATAAGCTAGCGGTTCTCCCGTTTGAGCATCAGTAATAACACCATCAAAAGAACAACTACAATCTAAGGAGCAATCCTTTTTTTGACTATATACCACACTAAAAAGAAGAGAGAAAATAAAGATTAAGCCTAACTTTTTCATATTTCATTCATTAATTGCAACAAAGTTGCATACACATTTTAAGAAAGGGGTAGTATTTTAAAATTTATTTCACCATTCACAACAAAAAGACCACCATGGACTTTAGTATTGCAGAAGAAAATATTAAGTTCTGAGTTATGAGCAAAAAACACCCTCTCCTTATTTACATAGCAATTATATTTGCCTCAATTCTATCCATTAATTGTGCTCCTAAAATATCCACCGCAGAAAAGCAACTTTCGGAACACTTAACCAACAGCGTATTATGGTATCAAAGATCCGCTGAAATGACAGCCAGCTATCTACAAGCCTACCAATATGCTGAATATTTACTAAGCAACAAATTAGACACTATGGAGTTTCAAAAACCTCCGGCAGTGGTATTAGATATTGATGAGACTGTATTAGATAACAGCCCATATGAAGCTCAACTTATAGAAGAAGGAAAAACATACGCATCAGAAAGCTGGAAAAAATGGACTGATGAGGTAAGAGCTGAAGTACTGCCTGGCGCCAAAGAGTTCTTAACCTATGCCAAAGAAAATGGAGTAGAAGTATTTTATATTTCTAATCGTAAGCAAACGGAGTTAGAGAGTACTATACAAAACCTAACTATGCTTGATCTCCCCAATGCAGATCAAAATCACATTTTCTTGAAATCTGGCACTAGTGACAAAACCGAAAGGAGGCAGCATGTAGCTAATGACTATACTATTATTCTATTTGTAGGAGATAACCTCACTGATTATTCGCAGCTATATGCTGACCGTGGTAAGGATATGGGCAAAAATATATTGTTGAAAAACAAAGAGGAACTACTTGATAACTTCATAATTCTACCTAACCCTATGTATGGAGAGTGGGAAGGTAGTATTTATGGTAATGACTACGGGATCTCCAATGAAGAAAAAATAATCAGGAGAAAAAAGGCTTTTAAAAAATAGGTTAAACCTATTCTTCTACCATTTCTGAAAATTTAAATTTCTGAATTATGTAGTGTAAGAAATTAAAAGAAATAACAGAATTAGGATCTTCATATGTATTATCTGATGAAGATCTACCTTTATCTTCAGAAGTTTCTTTGCTGACACTATTAGTACTATTGGCCTTATCAGATTCCTTTTTCTTAGACTCTATATCCTGATTTTTCTTGTTGCTTTCCTTATCTCCATCAGTATAAGAGGTACGTGCTTTGTGGTGTGTAGAATACGATCTGCCTTCGCCAGAAGTGTATGATCTTTCATTTCCCGCATCCATTAGATCACTGGCAGAAGAACCAGATCCTCCATCTTCGAACATAAACGTATTTTCCTGCGCTAAAGCAGTAGATGCAAAAGCACAAAATACTGAAAGCATAAATAAGTTTTTGAACGACTTTAGTTTCATAAGAAGCATAAAAGTGATGTTAAATATACGCATAATATTTGAAAATGTTGCAAATCATAGATGATACGGCTAATATTAGACCATACCTCAAACAAAAAATAATATGGATCTAATTAATTGGGATGAATTCGAAAAGGTCAAAATCTGTGTAGGAACAGTGATTAAGGCAGAGTTATTTCCGGAGGCGAGGAAACCTGCTTATAAGTTATTAGTCAATTTAGGAGATGAAATTGGTATAAAAAAGTCAAGCGCTCAAATCACATATCATTATGATCCGGAAACCCTCATAAACAAACAGGTGATTTGTGTAGTAAACTTCCCTGAAAAACAAATCGGCCCCTTAATATCTCAGGTACTTGTTACCGGCTTTCATGATGAGAATGGCCATGTGATACTCGCTACACCTGATAAGCCCATTCCTAATGGTACTCGACTTTTATAACTCATGTACTATTTCCCTAATATTGACGTAAATTCTCTGTATCAAAAAGAGCTATGTTTTATATGTTAAAGCTTCATGATTCTATAGCTTTAGGGAAAATTTGGAGAACATCATATGATTACGTTCCAGCAGCTACCTTCTATCACCAAGGGAATTATTTTATCTGAAAATGGGCCATCGGAAATAAGCTATTTATTAACAGATAGCCGAAAGTCATTCTTTGCCAGAGGAGCCTTATTTTTTGCTATTTCAGGGAAAAGACATGACGGACATGACTATATTTCTAATTTATACAACGAAGGAGTCCGACAATTTGTAGTTGAGAAAAACTTGGACGTTACTCCATATCCAAATAGTAATTTCATTCAAGTAGATAATGTAATAGAAGCATTACAGGCAATCGCACAGTATCATCGTGAGACCTATAAGCTTTTGTGCGTTGGTATTACTGGTAGCAATGGTAAAACCATCATTAAAGAGTGGCTGCACCAAATGCTGTCTCCGTATAAAAAAGTAGTGAAAAGCCCCCACAGCTATAACTCACAGATAGGGGTACCGCTTTCGGTTTGGCAAATCAACGACCTCCACGAAGTGGGCATATTTGAAGCCGGGATAAGCACCACAGGAGAAATGCAAAAGCTAGCCCATATCATTCAGCCAGAAATAGGCATTTTCTCCAATATTGGCTCAGCACATGCACAAGGATTTTATTCTATTGAAGAAAAAGTAAAAGAAAAGGCCTTACTCTTTAAAAATACTCGCCGGGTAATTTATTGCAAAGATCATGAACTCATAGATCAACATTTAAAAGATAAAGGATTTACCTGGGGGTATTCGGAACAAGCAGATATTCACATTATAAGTCAAGAAAGCAAACTCGGCGTTACCTCCATGCAAATATCATATGAGGGGAATAATCACGTGCTCAATTTTCCATTTTCTTCAGAAGCTGCCCTGCAAAACAGCCTGCATTGCGTAGCTTTTCTCACTTTAATGGGTTTTGATTTCAGCATCATTCAAAAAGGTCTTGATAAACTTCAGACAATACCTATGCGCTTAGAAATGAAAAAAGCGCTTAATGGATCTTCCTTAATAGATGACACTTATAATAATGATCTGGCAGGCCTACGTATAGCAGTTGAGTTTCTTTCTCATCAGACACAACACCCTAAAAGAACCGTCATACTATCTGATATACAGCAAAGTGATTTAGAAGAAAAAGGGCTATATCAACAAATAAATACCATATTTAAATCGGCTGATATCAACCGCCTCATTGGAATAGGGCCTGTGCTAACCAAAAATAAAGACTGTTTTGACATTCCATCCTCATTTTATAAAAACACGACCGACTTTTTAAATGATTTTGACCTAAGTCAGTTACAAAATGAGCTTATTTTGGTAAAAGGTGCCCGTAGCTTCACTTTTGAAAAAGTGGTACGTGCGCTGGAAGAAAGACTTCATGGTACACAGCTACAGATTAACCTTGATGCTCTTACTCATAACCTCAATTTTTACAAATCTCAGTTAAAGTCGCACACCAAGCTAATGGTAATGGTAAAGGCCTTTGCCTATGGCAGCGGTAGCTTAGAAATAGCTAATCTGATGCAGTTTCACAGGGTAGATTATCTGGGGGTGGCATATGCTGACGAAGGCATGTTTTTAAGAACCAATGGTATCTATCTGCCTATTATGGTGATGAACCCTAGTGAAGACAGCTTCGAAAACATTATAAAATATGATCTGGAACCTGAGATCTATAACCTAAATATACTTAAGCATTTCATTAGCTACTTAGATGGAAGATCTGCTAAAATCCACCTAAAACTAGATACTGGCATGCATAGGCTAGGTTTTGAAGGGCAGGATCTTGAAGAATTATTAAATATTCTGAAAAACCACCCTAACCTAAGGGTAAAGAGCATTTTCAGTCATCTAGCTGGAGCTGACGGAGCAGAACATAAAGATTTTTCATATCAACAGGCACAAAAACTTAAAAACTGGGTTAATATTATCAAAGAACGCCTTCAGTATTCACCCATCGTCCATTTATTAAACTCTCCAGGAATTATTCGTTTTCCTGATTTACAATTTGACATGGTACGACTGGGAATAGGATTATATGGCCTGGATACCAACAACTTACAACAACATCACCTTTTGCCCATAAGTAGATTAAAGACCATGATTTCTCAAATAAAAACAGTAAAACCCGGCGAGACCATCGGCTACAGCAGAAAAGGGAAAGTCAACCAAGAAATGAAAATAGCCACTATAGCCATTGGCTATGCCGATGGTTTTAACCGAGGCTTTAGCAATGGGAATGGAGAAGTGTGGATCAACGGAAAAAAAGCTCCTGTAATAGGCAATGTTTGTATGGATATGACTATGGTGGACATTACCAACATAGATGCACGGGAAGGAGATGAAGTGGAGGTTTTTGGAGAACACGTAACCATTACAGAAATGGCTGAGAAAATTAACACTATTCCCTACGAGATATTGTCTAATGTGAGTCAGAGAGTAAAAAGAATCTATTATACTGAGTAAGATATGAAGTGGATCATAATTTTATTGGCTTTAATATGCTCCTCCTGTAAAATAGACAGCGACAAAGGGGTAGACCTCACGGACTTTGATTTTAAAACAGGTGATGATACTGAAATTTTCTTCAAAAACGTAAGGCAATCATATTATGATCTGGAAGAAAATAAATCAGCGAAATTAAATATCTTCCGTTTTGAAGATCGGTTAAAAGAAGCGTCACACCCTGTTCTCAACCTAGCTATAGTATTTAATTATCTGCAAGATGAAGCCACTCTACTCATAGAACCACTCAATATAACTTTAGAAGGAAACCTGGAGGTAATTGCGAATCACAACAACCAGACTGACACTTTAACACTCGATACTTTTAACAGAAGTGCTATGCTTATCTTTATCAGCGACATATACCAGCACTTGATAAAAGGTGCTAAGTTTCAAATAAAAACGGCATCGGGCTATGAAGATACCTTGGTGTCAAAACAAGAAAGGGAAGCCTTTAGGCTCACCGTCTCTGATTACTATAGACTTACCCGTATTTATTGAAATTATTTATGTCTTATTAACCATTTCCTACACTTAATGCCACCATAAAAATAGTACCTAGAATTCTCTTGATGCTATCTAATTTATTATCCTTATATAACTATACCGCTATTTCAAAACGAGACACAAGGTTAAGAATGATTTAAACCAAAGTCCGGTCAACCTTTTTTATCTTTGTGGATGGCCAAAACTAAAACCTTATTTTTTTGTCAGAATTGCGGGTATGAGTCTGCGAAGTGGCTAGGCAAATGTCCCTCATGTGGTAGCTGGAACAGCTTTGTGGAAGAAGTAACCAAAAGCAGCTCCTCTACTGATAAAAATGAATGGAGAACAAAAAGCAAACAACAAAAATCAACTCCTAAAAGAGTAGGAGAGATAACCCACGAGAAAGATCTGCGGATAAACTCTAAAAATAGCGAGCTCAACCGTGTGCTAGGTGGGGGAATAGTAGCCGGATCTGTGGTACTCATAGCTGGCGAGCCAGGTATCGGTAAATCTACCCTGATGTTACAAATAGCACTTTCCGTAAACTGCAAAGTGCTTTATGTGTCTGGAGAAGAAAGTGAACAGCAAATAAAAATGCGGGCCGACAGGATCACTAATATTGAATCTAGCGCCAATGAATGCTTTATCTTGGCAGAGACAGACACTCAGGACATTTTTTCACAAGCGGAAGAACTCAAACCAGATGTACTGATTCTAGACTCCATCCAAACGCTTCACTCTTCACATGTGGAATCTGCTGCAGGGAGCGTTTCTCAGGTAAAACAGTGTACTGCGGAGCTGATAAAATTTGCCAAGGAAACCAATACACCACTATTTCTGGTAGGTCACATTACTAAAGATGGCACCATAGCTGGCCCTAAGGTGTTAGAACATATGGTGGATACGGTGCTGCAATTTGAAGGCGACAGACACCTTTCCTACAGGATATTGCGAACTACAAAAAACAGGTTTGGCTCTACTTCTGAACTAGGTATTTATGAAATGTTAGGCTCTGGATTAAGAGAGGTGAGTAACCCATCAGAGATTTTAATATCACAAAAAGATGGTGAACTGAGTGGCGTAACTATTGGCGCCACTATAGAAGGAAACCGACCTTTAATGATAGAAATACAAGCATTAGTTAGTACCGCAGCATATGGCACCCCACAGAGAAGCTCTACAGGTTTTGAACCTCGCCGTTTAAATATGCTGCTGGCGGTATTAGAAAAAAGATGCGGTTTTAGACTAGGCTTGCAAGATGTATTTTTAAATATGGCCGGAGGTATAAAAGTAGAAGATCCTGCCATGGACCTGGCCGTTTGCTGTGCGGTAGTATCATCATTAGAAGAAATATCAATACCTGAAAAAGTATGTTTTGCTGCTGAAGTAGGACTTGGTGGTGAGTTAAGAGCTGTAAACAGAATTGAAAGCCGAATAGCAGAAGCAGAAAAATTAGGCTTTGAGGAAATTTACATATCAAAATTTGGAATGAAAGGGGCCGAACAGTCAAAATTTAAGATTACTGTAAAACCTTTCAGCAAGATAAACGATATTTTTAGTGAACTTTTTGGATAATACAACTTATGGAAACTTATTTTAATGGCTTAGGAGTAGACTCGGAAACTTTCAGAATTGTGGTATTACCCCTAATGATTTTCTTTGCCCGAATCTGTGACGTATCTATTAATACCATCAGAATTATATTTGTAATGGGTGGTAAAAAGTGGATCTCGACCATTTTAGGCTTTTTTGAATCCCTTATATGGCTATTAGCCATTGGTCAAATTTTTCAGCACATCGATAATATATATTCATACATAGCCTATCCTGCCGGGTTTGCTTGCGGTATTTTGGTAGGTATGCTTATAGAAGAGCGCCTGGCTCTGGGCAAGGTAGTAGTAAGAATAATCACCTCCGCTGATCTCTCTTCTATATTAGACTATATTCATGATAAAAATATCAGATACTCAATGGTATCGTCAGAAACTCATGAAGGAGAAGAAAAACTATTGTTCACTGTGCAAAACCGCGACAATTTGCCTGATTTCTTAAATCATATGCAAAAGTCCATTCCTAAAGCTTTTTATACAGTAGAATCAGTTAAAAATGCCAGTGAATCAGGCCTACTTATAGAAAAGCCCAGCAGAAGAGGACTAGGCTCATGGCTCACCTCTATAAGAAGAAAATAATAATTTCGCAGATGAAAAGTTTATTCCTTTATGAATTGAAATTTTTCATCTGCTAACCTTAAAACATATATCCCTTTCGGAAGATGAGAAATGTCTATCATATGGTCAACTACAGTCCGAGAATAGACATTTCCTTTCATATCTATAACCTTCACCTCTTTAGGTAGGAATACCTTATCTAAATATATTTTATCTTTCGCTGGGTTTGGGTAAGGATGTAACGCCTCATAAGTTTCATCATTTGAGGTAATGGATTCATAAATATTAGGTATTTCAATATCTGGCTCCTCGGTGGGCTGGCTATACACCAAGAAATTAAAGTCATTAACCAAAGAATCCGATTCCAATCTATTTATTGCTCTTACAGTCACCATATACGGATTATTTCTTGCAAGATGATCAGACATTTCTAAGCCAAGCAAAACGCCGTCACTTATCTGCTCAGTGCTGATATTTTCTAATTCACTATACACTTCAAAGGTTAGATCTCCTTTATCTTTAGTTGCATAAATGTGTAAAGACTCCTTTTTTTTGGCTCTAATACTAAAGACCTCTTGGCATCGAGGTTTTCAACATCATCTGCATTGATCTTAACTGCACCATCCACATCCTTCAAAATAATTTGAAAATCTCTCACCATATAACCAACCATTTGATATTCTCCTTCTATCCATGCAAACTGAGCTATTTTTAAAGCAAAATTATATTCACCAATAGCATCATCGGCTGTAGGCATCCAGGTAAACAAACCGGTTATATGATCTACAGAAACTCCTTGGGGAATAAAATATCCATCTACTTCCTTATTAAGGAATTGTTTGCAGGGTACCAGCTCATACCTAAGCTTTAAATCCTGTCCACTTTTTGCGGCTAGTGATAAATTCAGTTCTTTCCTATATTGTCCGTAAAAAAGAGCAGGCGCTTGTATGGCCGGAGACTTCTCAGATACAAGCATATTCTCCCTAACAGCAATAAATGTTTCTAAGTAAAGAAACATATTAACTGAATTCTTTATATTAATAACACTCTCATTCCTATTAGCCTCTGCATAACTCATAATATAATTACCTAAAGTATTATATTGGTGAGTAACCGAATATTCTGCATAACCGACATTAGGCCCCTCTATAGAACTGTCTACAAGAGGTACCATCATAGAAGTACCATCTCCAAAGTCAAGCACCCCTTCACCAACAAGCACCTTAGATTTGGCATCTGTATAGACTTTTATAGTGATTTTATAAGTAAAATTACTTTCATCTATCAACTCATATGATATCTCCCCACTACTAAGGTGAGTAGCCCAAAGGCTATTTGCTGAAAAAACAGAGATTATGAGCAAGAAGAAGAGTGATTTTTTCATTATTTCAAATTTGAAAAGCGAATTTATTACTTTTATTAATTACTCAAAACCTTTCAAGCCCTGAAGCCCTCCGGTGTGAATCGCCAGAATTTTACTGCCTGGCTCGAAGTAATCCATGCCTATTAGAGCCCACAGCCCAAACATCATTTTACCAGTATACACAGGGTCTAAAGGCAGGTTATGCTCTTCTCTAAATCTATGTATAAATGACATCAGCTCAGCGTTAATCTTAGCATAGCCGCCAAAATGGTAATCAGTATTTACTTTCCAGTTTTGATAATCTACGCCATAACCCTTTAAAAGGTCGCCTACTTCTTTTTGCAAAAAATCTCCTTTGAGAGCTGAAAACCCTAGCACCTGACCCGCCCCTTGCATGCCTACAATAATTCCTGATAGGGTGCCGCCTGTACCAGAAGCAGAACAGACATAATCAAAAGAACGCACCTCATCATCCACAATTTCTTCACACCCTTTTATTGCCAGATTGTTAGTCCCTCCTTCAGGCACCAAATAAAAATCTCCATATTTATCTCTAAGCTGCTGAATTATAGGTGCCGTTTTCTTTAACCTGTAGGTACTTCTATCCATATAAGAAATGTGCATCCCCTGTTCTTTCGCAAAACTTAGAGTATGATTTAAAGGTAAATGCTCCTCCCCACGTATAATTCCTATAGATTTAAAACCCACTTCCTTAGCCGCGGCGGCAGTAGCATAAATATGATTAGAATAAGCTCCGCCAAAAGTGAGCAAAGTATGATGTCCCTCGCTTTTTGCTTGAATAAGGTTATACTTTAATTTTCTCCACTTATTACCAGAAACATCAGGATGAATAAGGTCTTCTCTCTTAACAAAGAGTTGAATCTTTTTTTGGTCTAAAAAATCATTATTTATCTCTTGAATTTCAGGCTCTTGGTGTATTGTAAGCATTTATTTCTTTTTCTGCATATAATCAATGGTGAGATGAAGCATAGCTTTCATTCCAGTGATTAATCCACTTTCGTCAATATAAAAATCGGGTGTATGATGTCCGCCTAAAGTTACTTCAGGTTCATCTGAACTCAAGGGCTGACCGCCTATAAAGAAGTACAGCCCGGGTATTTTTTCCTGAAAAAAAGAAAAATCTTCTGCGCCCGTCACCGCATTGATCAACTTTACATTTCCTGGGCCTGCAGCCTTTTCTAATGATGGCAACATCATGTCTGTTAAAGAAGGCTCATTATAAGTAACTGGAACCATTTTCTGGATAGTAACCTCCGCTGTGGCACCAGCGCTCTCTGCTATTTTGGTAGCTGTAAGCTGCACCTTTTTATGAATCATGTTTTGCATGGTAGTATCTAAAGTTCTAATGGTTCCGGTAAGCATTACCTCTTCAGGCACTATATTAAAGCGAACCCCTCCATTGATTTTGCCCACTGTAATTACAGCAGCCTCTTTGGTAAGCATAGTTTGCCTGCTAATAATCGTTTGGAGGCCATTAATAATTTGTGCTGATACCACTACAGGATCCACTCCATTCCAGGGAGAAGAACCATGAGTTTGTTTTCCTTTTATCTTAATAGAAAATCGATCTGAAGCAGCCATAGCTCCACCTGGCTTGTAATTTATTTGGCCTACAGGGGTACCGGCACTTATATGCAGACCAAAAATCACATCAGGCTTAGGGTTTGCAAGCACCCCTTCTTTAATCATTAGGTCAGCACCGCCTTCTTCTCCAGCTGGCGCTCCCTCTTCAGCAGGTTGAAATATAAACTTCACCGTACCCGGCAGATCTGTCTTCATTTGAGATAGCACCGTAGCCACGCCCATTAAAATAGCAATATGAGTATCATGACCACAGGCATGCATTACTCCTGTTTTTACTCCTTCATATTCAGTAGTAACTTTAGAGGCAAAAGGCACTGAAGTACGTTCGGTTACTGGCAAGCCATCAATATCGGCTCTTAAGGCTACTACCGGCCCCGGTTTTCCTCCCTTCAAAAGGCCTACGACGCCCGTCTTAGCCACTCCCTCTTCTACCTTCATACCCAGTGAAGTGAGGTACTTGGCTATTTTTTTGGAAGTCTCAAACTCCCGGTTAGAAAGCTCAGGGTGCTCATGGAAATATCTCCGCCATTCTATTACCTGAGACTCTAAGTCCTGAGCTTTACTTATGGCTGTCTTATTTAGTGATGATTGTGAAAAAGTGCAATAAAAGCATAATACAAGAAGAATAGTTAGGGTAATTTTCATTTCGGTTTAGATTAATATTTATTCAAGATAAATATTAGAACCGTTTCTAAAAATTTTCACCCATTTTATTACTTATTCGCTGATTGCTTAACACCAGATAATGAAAGGGAAATATCGCCTCCGTTGGCTTCTATATTCACATATCCCAGATAATTAGTTTCTACACCTATTCTCCCCGTCACCCGCACCTCTTTTTGCTTATCATCAAGATACTCCTTCTTAGTTTTTACATTTTCAAAAGGTAATCTTAAATTCTCATCCTTAGCAGTAATATCTACTTTAAGGTACGAGTTAGGGAAAAAGTCTAAGAAGACATCAGTGTATTTACTTCGAATATCTATTTTATTAAAGCTAAAAGGAACACTTTTAAAAGATACCGACCCATAACTCATGTCCATATCTGCAGATTTATTGAGACTTTCTATTTCCAACTCTGAAAAAGAGGTATTACCCTTAATATAATTTAGCTTTTCAAAAATTAGCTTTCTATCACTTTTAGATTCCAGGGTAATGTCATTAGCCTCCACAATTCTAAGGTCAGAAGAAACGCTATTAATATCCACCTTGCCCATCTTCAAAACTTCTCCTTCCACTGACTTTAAAATCAGCTGTCCATCACTCAGCTCTTTAATTCGGATATCGCCATATCCCACATCTATCTTAGTGGTACCATTGAACTTATTAGCCCTGAGGTTACCATGAGTCACCCTAACCTCACATTTACCAAAGAGCTCATGTAGGTAAACATCTCCAAATTTATTGTCTAGCTCCAGGTTAAATGAGCGAGGCATATAAATTTCATAATTAATTTCAATTTTATTCTTACTAAGAAGCGTTTTTGAGTAGTCATTGATGTTATTCCAAAGCTCCTTAAAGAAACCTGATTTCCGATCAAGAATAGTCTCAATAATAAGGTATTGCCCCGTTTTATTAAAATCTATATTTACTCTGTCCGTAAGCTTTTCAGCATCATCTTCATCCTTGCCATACCCCACTATTTCTACTTTTACCTTTACTGAATCTTTATTCCAGGTATGCACATCTACCTGACCGTACTTATTCATTAATTCCAGAAAACCTCCTGCTTCTACATTGAAAGATTTCTCAATTAACCTGATTGATTTAGTATCTTCCTTCTCCTCGGCCTTCACCACACCTAGAGCTAAGCTTAAAAAGCAAAGCATAGATTTAAATATTAACATTTTCATGAATATTTTCTCCTTTATGTTTTCTAATCTCTCCTATAATTTGCTCCAGAATCTGCAGCTTGATGCGATAATTTGTAATCATAGCATCTATTACTTCCTCACTATCAGCGTTATCTCGAAGATCATTCTTAAGCTCTGCATAAGCACTATCAAGCATTGAAAGATTCTGCATTACTTCATGATCTACATTAGTATTGTTCGCTTTAATAAATCTCAACTTCTCTTCTACCTGCTGAGAATAGTAAAGCTCAGTTTCTGCCATTTCTGGTGATACATCATGCAAAGCATAGCCGTTTTGATGGTCTACTCCCACCACCTTAAGTGTAGCTAGCCCTGCCACGCATAGAAGAAGTAGCGCAGCGGCTACTTTTGCCATGCTATACCATAGGTGCAACCTACTTTTTTTAGTAATTGCTTTGTCTATATTGTTCCATAGCGCATCATAATCTGCCTGATAAACATCAAACTCCTTCCTGCGATTATGGACAGTGTTTTTTAATTGATCTTTCATGTTCAGGTATTTAGATTCAATATTTTCCTCACTTTACTTTTAGCCTTACTGTACTGAGCCTTGGAGGCTGATTCAGTAATTCCTAGTATTTGCCCTATCTCTTTGTGATCGTATCCTTCAAAAAGATAAAGATTCATTACGGTACGACACCCTTCAGAAATATGATCTATAGCCTGTAGTATTTTATGACTCTCTAAAGCACAATATTCATTCTCTTCCTCATGGTACTCGGCAACCTCTACATCATCATTCAACTCAGAAACTAATAGTTTTCTTTTCTTAAGAGCGTTTAAGCAATGATTAATGACTATTCTTTTTAACCATGCACCAAAAGTGACTTCCTTTTTAAGCGTATGAATAGAAGAAAACGCAGTAATGAATGCATCCTGCAGTACATCCTTAGCCTCTTCTTCTTCTCCCATCATTCGGCGACAAATGTTATACATAGCCGCAACATATAACTTGTACAGCTCAGTTTGGGCCTGCCTATCTCCTTTTTGGCACCGTTTTATTAGGTAAATATGTATTGTTTGGTGTTCTGCCTCCACTTTAGGTGTTAGTTATTGTAAGGACAACAGTCCCACTAATAGGTTTCCAACCGTATATAAAACATTTTAATTTAACGGTCGTTGTTTCTTACATGGTTATACGAAAGCTCTCAAAAACCTTATTTAAAATCAATAAAAGGACATTTATAGTGTTATGTGGTCTTATTTCAATCGGAATAAGCTCATATGCACAGGAACACATATATAGGGTAGAATGGAAGGGAGACTCTGTGGGCTATATGATAGCAAAGAAAAAAGTACAAGGCCCTATTACCAATTACTCCATTGAGAGTAAATCAAAAATAAGTATGATACTCAGTTTTGAAGTCAACTCTTCTTATAAATCACAATATGAGAATAATCGCTTAAGCAATTCTTACTGCAAAAACATACTTAATCAAAAAGTAAAAGGTGAAACCTCGGTTCACTTCAATGGCTCAGAATATCTGATAAAACAAAAAGACGAAGAAGACCAAGTTGTAAAAAAAAGAATAACAGAAAGCATAGCTGCCCTATATTTTAATGAACCTAAGCTAAACGAAATCTTCTCTGAAAACCATGGCTCTTTTTGTCCAATAAAAAAAATAGAAGATCATACTTATGAGTTAACAAAACCGGATAAGGATACCACTCTTTATTATTTTGAAAATGGAGAATGCGTTCATGTGACAGCACATATGGGTATCGCAACAATAAAAATGATCAAAATCAATTAAATAATGGCCCTAATTTCTTAATTTGAAATGTTATATCCGGTAACTTAGCGCTTCAATTTACTTTAACCTATCGTATATGGAAAAAGAAAAATTCACTGTTGATCAAATTTTATCCATGGATCTGCCAAATATCATTTTGTATGCGGCACCTGTAATGCTGTCATTAGTGGCAATAGAATGGATAATAAGTTACAAGCAGAAAAAGGACTATTATGACTCTAAAGATACTATATCCGCTGCTGTAATAGGTCTGGTAAATGTGGCTATGAGTGCAGGGTTAAAGATATTAACCTTTGGTGTTATTTTATTCTTCTACAATCTGGTTCCCTGGTCAATTCCTGCCACATGGTGGTCTTACATATTATGTATCATTTGGATTGACTTTTGGAGATACTGGGCTCACAGAGTGGGGCATGAAAACAGATTCTGGTGGGCTACCCATGTTACGCACCACAATTCAGAGAAATATAATTGGTCTGTGGCATTTCGCCTGAGCTGGACACAGCATATTAAAGTTATATTCTTTATTCCGGTGGCTCTTACTGGCTTTCACCCAGTAGTATTCTTTATTTGCCACCAAATAGAAGTTTTATATCAGTTCTGGATTCACACCGAATATATTCATAAGTTGCCTCGTCCGATAGAGTATATTTTCACTACTCCTTCACACCATAGAGTGCACCATTCTAGTGATGCTAAATACCTGGACAAAAACTATGGCTCCACACTCATTATTTGGGACAGAATATTCGGCACATTCCAACCAGAAGAGGAAAGACCTAAATATGGACTGACTGAGCCTGTGAACACTTATAACCCTATTACATTGAATTTTCACGAGTGGCGTGACATTTACATAGATGTAAAGAATAGTAAATCTCTGAAAGAAGCTTATCACATGATGTTTGGTAGCCCAGCACAAATAGCGGCAGAAAAGAAAGCAGCTATGGAAGCAGCTGAGCAAAAGAAAAAGGCGGCTTAAGAGTTAGCAAAACGAATTGAAAAAGGTCGGTTCTTAATAGAGCCGATCTTTTTTTTAGCCATTATTAAAATATTCTTGTAACTCTGTAAGGGTAGAGGGTGAAGTATGAAGATCTTTTATTACCTCTCCCTTTTCTAATACAATAATACGATCACATACTTCTGTAATATGCGTAAGGTCATGGCTAGATATTAGGTAGGTTACAGAATGATCATTTCGATATTCTATCAGTAGCCTTTTTAGTTTTATCTGTGTGCTGGGGTCAAGATTGGCAAAGGGCTCATCAAGAATAATAATTTCAGGATTACCCAAGAATGCAGAGGCTATACCTATCTTCTTTTGATTACCCTTAGAGAGATCCCTGATATATTTTTCCTTACCCCGTACTTCATCATTAAATATACCCTCAAACCTCTGCAACGCCAGACCTATATCCGCGGGAGACATTTTATGCAGTCCACCTACAAATGCAAAATACTCGTCAGGGGTGAGAAAGCTAATCAAAAAACCTTCATCAAGAAAAGAGCTCGTAAAGCTCTTCCATTCATCTTTCCCTTTTACAGGAATATCCTTTAGCAGCACTTCACCATCATTAGGCATTATCAAATCCAGAATAACACGAAACATAGTAGTTTTTCCAGCTCCATTGTTTCCAACTATGCCTACTGTACTTCCTGTTTCTATTTTTATAGTAGGCAGGTTAAGCACCAAATTTCCTTTATACTGCTTTCTTACCCCTTGTATTTTAATCATTATTCCTTAGTGAGTCCGCTATTACGTACTTATAATTATTAAACCTCTTCACCAGCACATCTATCAGCTTCTGACGAAACATAATTCCAAGAACTCCTTGAAAAGCAATGAGCACCACTCCCCAAATAGGTATCCCAAATAAATAAAAAAACATATACCCACATAGGGGAGTCATAAAACATGGGACCGCTAATATAAATTGTGCTAAGCCTGCTCCCTCATAATTAAACATACTTGATTTAGACAAATCTATCCTTTTTGGGCTTTTACCAGTGAAGTATAGAATAAAGAATGAGTTTACTCCCATATTAAATAAGAGAGTAGCAATATGAATAAGCACAATCTTAGCTCCAAAAAAACCGTAAGGTAATGACAGCAGAAATCCAATTAGACACCCGTAATCAAAAAGTTTAAGCTTATTTTCAATAATCTGTCTATAACTTATGTTCTTGGTTAGGAAGGTGTCAAAATAACCACTCTCCCAGCTAAAACTAAACTGACCATAATTAATCATAAAACCGCCAGTAATGAAAATGCCAACAAAAATGAGCATGGCATAACCATCCATATAACTGTCTTTAGTATAAAAAAGAAACCCATATAAAATGAAAAACAAAGACATCAAAAGCATAGACCGAGGTCTTTTGTTTCTCAAAATCAATCTCAACTCTAGGGTAATTAGTTCATTTTTAAAATGAGGATTGAAGTTAAACCACATATTATCGTGCTTCTTTTCCTGTATTTGCTCTGCATAAAAGGCCCTTTTAAGGGTAAAAAAACATAAGCTATACACTGCTACTATGGTAAGCAAAGCAATAGCAGGCACAAAATAATAATGAAGAGAAAGCATAAATAAGCCGGCAGACACTGATCTAAAATCAATAATATGATAATAATCTAAAGCAAAAACGAGCAACACCAGCCCCACGAAGATCAACATCACCCAAGAATTCTTAAAAATGGTTTTCTTTAGATAAACGATACCAAAACTGCAAATGAGAGATAATGAAGTAATAGAGAGAACCCAGCTAGCGGTGAGCCCCCAGCCATAGGCTGGCAGTACCTGCATCAGTGCAAATGGTATTACCAGAAATAGGGGCACCAGATTAAACAAGGTCATTGCTGATCTCAGCAATAAGTAATGGATGAGATGGCTCCTTTTTACAGGTAGTACTCGGTAAGGCTGTATCTCTAATGCTGGTATCTCCTGCAGGTAAAATCTCATAATAAGCTCTGAGGTGAAATAAAAAAGTACCAAGCCTGCATAGGTTTCAATTACTGGTTCTTCAGGAAACATAATCATAATGATGCGGTCCATCAGAAAACCCACCACCATTAAATATAAAACAGCCACCAAAGCCAGCAAAATAGATAGTACGGTAAGCAATCGGTTTTTACCCCAAGATGGTGACCTACTTATCTTTTTGGACTGATGATTAATAATCCATTTAAGCATAAATATTTTATAGGGTATTAATTAAAAACCGGATTGTTTTTCAATAAACTAATTTTTCAACGTTATTTGAAACAGTAGAACCCTAAGTTATGCACAAATATCTTCTTATTGCAATTTTCTTAATAGTAACGGGAGCCGTAAAAGCCCAAGACAAACGCCCCATACATGATATCCTAGACTCCCTGCAATACACCCAGGAGTTACCTAAAGACATATTAAAAACTAAATCGATGGTATTGGTAGATGTGCCCCCAAAAAGCACTACTCCTTACATCAGAGGAAACTGGCATGCTATGGCAGAAATTGCGCAGCCTGGATTTAGAAAAGCAGGTATAGACGCTGTCGTTTATTATCACATGGAAGACATATATAGTGGCAAAGAATCTTTTGAAGCTTTTATGGGCAACTTCAATAGTAGAGAAATTGAAAATGTAGTCTTTTTGATCAAAGAAAATGGCATTAATAAGGTCATCTTAACCAAAGTACATGATGAAAACCGCCTGATTGTACCTGGCCAAACAGCCTGGAAGATAGAAAATGCCAATATGGAAGAGCTCATGTCTTCATTATACAGGGTAGCCGGTAATTCACCTCAAGATAGAGAAAACCTTCTGGTGACTACCGTACCTGAATATGGGGATATGCCCAGGGTGATAAAAGCGAGAAGAGGAGAATATTACGATCTCAATTTCTCTTCAGAAAAACTGGCCATCCCGATGTTTGCCGATACGGCCGCTATTAGCCAGGCTATGACCAATTACCCCTATGAATACGGCTTTGTAGACCCCGAAAGAGAAGAGAAAAAACTTAGATCAGACGGGTATCAGTACATTCTATATTATGTACATTCTACTTCCAAATCTGTAAAAGAAATGCTGGAATACCCTATTAAAGAGTCGGAAACCGCATTTATTTCAGAAGTGATTGTGAATGACAAGACTAGAACATCATCCAATAATATTAATACTCCCGTTTATAAGTTTTATATAAAACATATTTACTCCGGTAATATCTTTTTAGGAAAAAGATGGGATGCCGCACCACGCTGGCAAGACGCTCTAATCAACTATGTTGATAACCTACGCAACGAGCTGGTGAGAAATTAGAGCTCACCTGGTGGGGTTTCTGTGATAACCTAACTGCAGATTTATGAAAAAAATATCAACAGCATTTCTGGCTGCCCTACTGTTTTTAGGAGGGTGTAATAACGCCAAAAAAGAAAACAACCATGCACCAAACCCAGAGGTACAGGCTTTTCTTGATGATTATAACACTAAATATTTGAAGCTATACTATCAGTCTTCGCTAGCTGAATGGGAGTCTAATACGCATATAGTAGAAGGAGATACTATGAATGCCTATCATACGCGCTTGGCCAATGAAGCCTTGGCTGCGTTCACAGGCAGTAAAGAAGTTATAGAAAAGACCAGAGAGTTTCTTAAAAACAAGAATGTTCTTGATACCCTTCAGGCAAAACAATTGGAAGCCATATTATACTCTGCAGCCAATAATCCTGCTACAGCAGAAAAAGTAGTAAAGCAAAGAATTAAAGCAGAAGCTTTACAAACCGAGCGCCTTTTCGGCTATGATTATAAAATAGGGAATAAGTCAGTTTCTACGAATGACATAGATAATATTCTTAAAAATGAAAATGATCTACTTTTAAGAGAGGCTGCCTGGGATGCCAGCAAAGAGGTAGGAAAAGAATTAAAATCGGGACTAGATCAGTTAAGAACATTAAGAAATGAAACAGTGCAGGCCTTGGGGTATCAGGATTATTTCTCTTATCAGGTCTCGGACTATGGCATGTCTGTAGATGAAATGATGGCGCTCAACCGACAACTTATAGAAGAAGTATGGCCGCTATATAGAGAGTTACATACATATGTACGCTATGAACTCGCTAAAAAATATGGAGTATCTACTGTTCCTAAAATGATTCCTGCCCACTGGCTACCTAACCGCTGGGGACAAGACTGGTCATCGATTATAAATGTAGAAGGAATAGATCTGGATGCCGCTTTAGAAGCAAAAGGTGCCGAATGGCTGGTTAAACAAGCAGAAAATTTTTATGTAAGCCTAGGCTTTGATCCCCTTCCGAAAAGCTTCTATGACAGCTCTAGCTTATATCCTGCACCTGCTGATGCAGGTTACAAAAAGAACAATCATGCTTCTGCGTGGCACATGGATCTTCAACAAGATGTACGCAGTTTAATGAGTGTTATCCCCAATGCCGAGTGGTATGAAACTACTCACCATGAGCTTGGACATATTTACTATTACATGTCATATTCCACCCCTGAAGTACCCCCTTTGCTTAGAGGTGGAGCCAATCGTGCTTTTCATGAGGCTATAGGTAGCATGATGGGCCTTGCAGCTACCCAGAAGCCCTTCCTCACCGAGCTAGAACTCATACCCGCCCATGTGGAGACTGATGAAACCATAACTTTACTGAAAGAAGCATTAAGTCATATTGTTTTTATTCCCTTTTCTTCAGGAGTGATGACCCATTTTGAGCACGACCTTTATCTTAATAACCTTCCTCAAGATCAGTTTAATGCCAAATGGTGGGAATATAAAGAAAAATTTCAGGGGATAGTACCTCCTACACCGCGTGGTGAAGAATTTGCCGACGCCACATCCAAAACGCATATTAACAATGATGCGGCACAGTATTATGACTATGCCTTATCATACGCTCTACTATTTCAAATTCATAGCCATATAGCCAAAAATATCCTCCATCAGGATCCTCGCGCTACCAACTACTTTGGAAGCAAAGCTACTGGAGAGTTTTTACATAAGCTACTCAAAACAGGCGCTACTGAAGACTGGCGTCAGCTATTAAAAGATGCTACCGGAGAAGACATCAATGCCAAAGCTATGCTAGAATATTTTCAGCCACTTATGAAATATTTAAAAGAAGTAAATAAAGGGAGAGAATATACCTTACCGGTAAGACCCATCTTTAATTAACTGTTGCATTAGAAAAAAAGCTACCTCTTTGACAGAGAGGTAGCCTTAGTTAAAACCAAACCAATAATTATAATTAAATTAAGACAAGGCTCAGGCGTAATTAATAAACGACGCTAACTTCTGAGCTCTACATTCTTCATATCTCAAAGGCCTTCTTTCTTTATTCACCTTCAGATCCGTCTCTCCCAAAGACTTTTTTACTGCATATATGAGAGAGTTATCTAAATAAGGCTTTATTAAAAAGGCACTAGCCTCCAGCTCCCTGGCAGATCGAATATAATCAAGATCCATTTCTCCGTGGAGGCATATTATGCTTATATCTTTAGTAGATTTCTCATTTCTGAGCATACCCACCATATCAAGGCCATTTAGTACAGCTATATCAATATCTGTAATAATCAAATCTGGCTGATTTTCCTTGGCTGCATATAAACCATGTAAGCCATCTGATGCATACATAAGGTCAAAATCAAAATGGGAAAGTATGCTATGCATTTCTCTCCTGGTTTCTTCATCTTGATGGATAATAAGAATACGTCTGCTTTTCATCTACTAAAGAGTTTTAAACGATTAGTGATGGCAAGTTATAAATTGATCAATGGATAATTTTTTCAGAATTTCTCTTAGTAGTTATACCTAGAGAGATTAAGCCAAACAACCTATTGATTTTAAGTAATTTACACGTAATTCAAATAATAGTCAAGACTTATGCATTGGGTATTTTGCACTAAACAATTAGGTAAATTTACCTAATGCGCAAGATGTAAGTATCTAGTCCAGCAAACCACTTTCATAGGCATATTTTACAAGACCTACAGTATTTCGCACACCAGTTTTATCCATTATACGAGCCCTATGGTTATGAATCGTCTTTTCAGAAAGAGATAATTTCTCTCCTATTTCCCTCATAGTAAGCTCACGACATATAAGTAATAGTATTTCCTTTTCTCGTTCGGTAAGAGACAATGTCTGATTAAAAACAGGTCTGGATTCAGCTTTTTTCCGATCTTTCGCTCCTTTTCTCAGAGCATCAACAACTAACTGATTCTGATAGAAATCCTTTTCCACCACTGCATTTATAGCTTCTTCCACTTCTTCAGGCTCTGCATTTTTTAATAAAAAGGCATGAGCGCCTACTTCCATAAGGTAAAATATGTGTTGCTGACTATCATGCATAGAAAGAATAATGACCTTTATGTCTGGATAGCGATTTATAATTTTCTCAGTGGCTTCTATACCGTCCATAACCGGCATTTCCAGATCCATCAGGATAACATTAGGAGGGTTATCCTTTACCAAATTCAGTAATTCTTTTCCATTTTCAGCTTCTTTTACTTCTAAAATCCCCGGAAAGGATTTTACTAATCTAGCCATACCCTTTCTAAAAAGGGTTTGATCATCTGCTATGTATACTTTCATTAAGTTCTTAAAACAATTCTTATTCGCGTGCCTTTGCTTATTTCGCTATCGAATTGCATTGCTGCCCTAATTAAGCTTACTCTATTCTCTATACTATATAATCCTATGCCTCCCTTATTTTCTCGCTTGGTTTTAACTATATCAAAACCTTTTCCATTGTCCGAGACCGTTAAATTAATAGGACTATTCCAATCGATATTTACGCACACTTCGGAAGCCTCAGCATGTTTAAGAGCATTATTAATTAATTCTTGCACAATTCGATAGATCAGGAGTTCATCCTGTTGGTTTAATTTAACGTTTTCTCCCTTTTGATGAAAGTATATTTTTGTTTGCGGTGTAGATAATTTTTCAACGAGCTCCTCTAAAGCCCTTCCAAGTCCAAAAAACTCCAGAGAAGTGGGAAGTAAAGCTTTAGATATTTTTCGCACCCTTTCTATGGTACTATCTATCATTTCTTTAGTATCTACCATGGTAAGCTCCATCTCTTCTGTAGGAATAGTTCCTTTTTTCAACATATTCAAATTAAGCTTAGCGGCTGATAGCATGGCTCCTATACCGTCATGAAGCTCTGCAGCAATCCTTCTTCTTTCCTTTTCTTGAGAATTTACAGTGGCCTGTAGTAATTCTCGCTGATAATCTACCTCCAACTGCTGGGCAGCAATTTCATTATGCAGCATACGCGAGCGATAATTAATAATGAAAAGTAGTATAGCTCCTGCCAAAAATAAAGTGGTAGAAGTTCCTAGTATGACCAGTGTCGCGATATTTGGAATCTCTATATTCATGAACATCCTAAATTTCCCAATTTAATTGAGCACAAAAGCAAAGCTTCTTACTAATGATCTTAACTATTTTAAAGAGACTACAAATCATATGATATACAACGGCAAATAATCTGTCTATCTTATTTAATAAAGAAGCTTTCAAAGTTTTACCCCGAAAAGCTGAGTTAATAGAGAAGAAAGAACTCTCTAATGGATTTTCTATTTCCATTTCTTACGTATTTAATAAAAAATAAGGTTATATGAATGCTAAATAAATCATCCATAAAAACCTGAGACAGTTATCATTATAGCCTTAACGGTTAAAAAATATCTAATACCAGTAATTATATAACTGCAAAGTTAAAAATTTATTTAAATTTAAATATTCTTTTATAAATTTCAACTAACAAAAGAAGTACTATTATTTTAGTCGCTATTTAACTTAGTTGCCATATCCATAGAAACAATTAAACTAGATTATTGATATTAAGATCAAACAGAAATTTAAAAAGATAGGTCAGATGTTGAGGCTATACTCTTGGCATGGAAGGCATAGTATTTTTACCACACAACGTTAACAAGTCATAAAATTCATTTGAAATATCATTGATCATATAATAGTAAACCTCCTATTCAGATAAGGCCATGTACTTACCAAGCCATTTCTTGATTCAGCATTTATTATTTAATTTGCCTGAAATCTCCAATATGACTTTAATTCAATTTGAATATATAATAGCTGTAGATAACTACAGACACTTCGGAAAGGCAGCAGAATCTTGTTTTGTAACCCAGCCCACTCTAAGCATGCAAATCCATAAAATGGAAGAACAGCTTGGTGTCATGATTTTTGATAGAAGCAAGCAGCCAGTAGTACCTACCGATGTAGGTAAAAGAATTATAGCCCAGGCTAGGTTGGCTTTAAGTGAATCAAAAAAAATTAAGGAGCTTGTAGCTGAAGAAAAAGGAGAAGTTGCAGGCGAACTCAGCATTGGCATTATACCTACCTTAAGTCCTTATCTGCTTCCTCTATTTATTAATAATTTCATAGAGAAATACCCTAATGTAAAAATTAAGGTAGAAGAGCTTAAAACTAATGAGGTGCTAAAAAAGCTTAAGAATGAGCTCCTAGACTTAGGGCTCATTGTTACCCCTCTAAATGATCCGGGGCTAATTACTAAACCTGTTTTTTATGAGGAATTCTACGCCTATGTATCGCACAGAAGCAGTTTATATAATGAAGAAAAACTAAACATTGAAGAGCTACCAGCGAATGAAATTTGGCTTTTAAACGAAGGGCACTGCTTCAGAGATCAGGTTTTAAACCTCTGCCACACCTACGAGGATAAAGACACACAATTTAAATATGAAAGCGGCTCACTAGAAGCACTGAAAAAGATAGTAGATAAAAATGGAGGTTTCACCTTGCTTCCTGAGCTAGCCACTTTGGATTTTGATAAAAACAGTAGGTCAAAGCTGAGATCATTTGATGATCCTAAGCCGGTAAGAGAAGTATCAATCATTATGCATAGAAGCTATCTGAAGAGAAAGTTAGTAGAAGCGCTTCACACAGAGATTCTCAATGCTATTCCTGATTATATTAACATTCAAAAACACGGAGAAGTCATAAAATGGAAATAATATATGAACCAGCCCACATCACAAGCCACCACCTGCGTACATGCAGGATCACAAAAAGATACAACGGCCAAAGGAGTTAATACACCCATATTTACCTCGAGTGCCTATGATTATCTGGACGTAGACGTTCACGCCTACCCGCGCTATTTTAATACCATAAATCAACAGGTGGTTTCTGATAAAATTGCCGCTTTAGAAAAAGGAGAAAAAGCCATGGTCTTTAGCTCTGGTATGGCCGCTATTACCACTGCACTTTTTTCCATTCTAAAAACAGGTGATCATGCTATATTTCAAAATGATCTTTATGGAGGAACACACCATGCCGTAACTAATGAGCTAAGCCGTTTTGGCATAAAATACACCCTGATTAATAGCCTATCAGCAGAGGAGTTTGAAAAAGCCATTCTTCCAAACACAAAGCTTATCTTCATAGAAACTCCCTCTAATCCTTTACTTAAGATTATTGATATCAGCGCCATTAGCGCACTAGCCAAGTCAAATAGCATCCTTACACTTATTGATAATACATTCGCTTCTCCCATCAACCAAAACCCTTTAGAACTAGGCATAGATATAGTGCTCCACAGCGGAACGAAATACCTGGGAGGCCATAGCGACTTATGCTGTGGCGCTGTAATATCATCAGAAGAAATTATGCATAAAATATGGTCTTCAGCCATTCATTTCGGCGGCAGCCTAGACGCCCAATCGTGCTACTTATTAGAAAGAAGCATTAAAACTTTATCGATTAGAGTAAAACAGCAAAACTCTAATGCACTTGCCATAAGTAAGTTTCTAGAGAGCCACAAAAAAATTTCTAACGTGTATTACCCTGGTCTCTCTACACATCCACAGCACCATTTAGCCTCTCGCCAAATGTCTGGTTACGGTGGTATGTTATCCTTCGAAGTGACGACAGATCCTGATGTATTTGTGAAAAAACTAAAGCTTATAGCTCCCGCCATGAGTTTGGGCGGCGTAGAATCTACCATAACTTCTCCTGCTCAAACCTCACATTCAAAAATATCGGAAGAAGAAAAAGAAAAGGCTGGAATATCAAATTATTTGCTTAGATTATCCGTTGGAATAGAAGACGCTGATGATTTAATTAATGACCTAGACCTAGCACTCAATGGTAATACCTAAAGAAATACGTGAGTTTTGCCAAAAGAAAATCGGCAATATTCAAGACTTTACCCCCGCCTCTGGTGGCTGCATTAACCACGGAGGAACAACTACCACGACAAAAGGTGAATTCTTTCTAAAATGGAACAGCGCCAGCCTTTATCCAAAAATGTTTGAAGTGGAGGCTAAAGGCTTGCAACTTCTGAGTGAGCCCAAATGCATTAAAATTCCAGAAGTAATCTTTACCTATGAAGGAGATGAATACTCATGTCTTATCCTGGAGAATATCAAATCATCAACCAAAAGTAATACTTACAATAAAGATTTGGCAGAAGGGCTAGCGTGTATTCATCAGCAAAAAGCTGAGAAATATGGCCTAGATCATGATAATTACATGGGATCTTTAGATCAAAGTAATGCTCACTCTGCAAGCTGGGCTGACTTCTTCTATAAAAACCGAATCGCACCCCAAGTAAAATTGGCCCTCTCCAACGGAAAAATGAGCCAGCATGATTACGATAAATTCTGTGAGCTAGCGGACAAACTACCTTCTTTGCTATCTGAAGAAGCCCCAACTCTCATTCATGGAGATCTTTGGGGAGGAAATATTATAGTAGGTGCCAGTGGAGAGCCTGTACTCATAGATCCTGCAGTGAGCTTTGCTCACAGAGAAATGGATTTGGCCATGACTACACTCTTTGGTGGTTTTGACCAATCTTTCTATGATGCATACATGAATATTTCACCACTGCCCGAAGGCTATCGTGAAAGATGGGATATTTATAATCTGTACCCACTACTGGTACATGTCAACTTATTTGGAGGCGGATATCACACTCAAGCGATGAACATACTCTCTAAATTCATCAGATGAGAATATTTTTCCACACATAAGGAACACACAATAATTATAAAATACTGATTTTCAACATTATAATATTTTGGTATTGTTTTGACATAAGTAAAGACAATACCAAACGGTAAAATCAAGATGGAAAATAATATTAACAAATTTGATATCAACATGTATGCAGTGCTCCTGATAGGAGCTCTAGCATTTATGATATTCGTGATGGGTTGCGAATCGCCTAAACAAAATAATGAACAGGCTGCTGATACTGTATCTATTGATAACAGCGCAGTTGAACCAAATAACGTTGCTGTTCATGAAGAAGATTCCACTATACATGCATTAGTGGAAAAATACCCTGAATTAGAATATAGCTATATACAAACTGAGGATGGTAATATTGTAACCGTTAAAGGAAACTATCAGGTAAAAGTAGATGGCATAGACAATGATCAAGACCTGAATAAATTTGTTAAATATGTAGAAGGTCATTTTGCAGACCAAGAACTAATGCGCAAAGAGTATAATAAAAATGTACAAACAGCCGCAGAACCAAAAGATGGATATGATGCTTATTATCAAGCCATTAAAACTAATGTAGAGTATCCTGAAGAAGCTTTAGATAACAACGTAGGTGGTACTGTAATAGTAGAATTTGTAGTAGATGAAAATGGAAAAGTAAGTGAAGTAAAACCTGTGGAATCTATCTACTATACCAAAAACAAGGAGTACATAGAGGCACTGGATGAGGCGGCTGTAGAAGCTATTAAAACTACTGACTGGACTTGGACTCCCGCTAAGCAAGGAAACTCACCTGTGAGAATGAAATTAGAAATTCCTATCACATTTGAAGCAGAAAGTTAATAAATATAAATAGTAATAGTAATCAAAGCTCGGTTCTATGAATCGGGCTTTTTTTGTTTTCAACAAAATATAAATTGGCTAAAATCGTTTAATTCAATAAAAATATATGGTAAAATTTTTCAATTAGAAATTAACCATTACCTTTGACAGGCAATCAAGTAATAATAATCACTAGGTGAAACCTCTTTTCACATATACGAACATCACACTAAACTCTATTCTAGGGATGGGCAATATTATTATTACTACCATTATTACCCCTTTGCGGGGTTAATATTCATATATCACCATTAGGGGCATGGGCTCCATCGTATAAAAATCACATCATATTTTATTAACTATAAACTTATCTGTTTATGCAGGTCTTAAAATTTGGCGGCACATCCGTAGCCTCAGCTAAAAATATTACGCTGGTAAAAGACATCATCGTTCAAAAAAAAGATGCAGGCAGCCTCATAGCTGTAGTATCAGCACTAGGGGGTATAACTACACAATTGGTAAACGCTAGCCTTTTGGCTTCCAGCGGAGATGAAGGCTACCTAAAACTTCTTAACCAGGTAGAGCAAAAGCATATAAAAACTGTTCAGGAGCTGATATCAGTAAAAGCACAAAGCAAAACCCTAGGAAAAGTAAAAATATTATTAAATGACCTTGAAGATATTTGCCGAGGCGTATTTCTGATTCAGGAGCTCACGGCTAAAACCAGCGACAAAATACTGTCTTTTGGAGAAAAGCTTTCTTCTACAATAATAGCTGACTTCCTAAATGACAGTGGCATAAACAGTAGCTTGGCTCAACCTCAAGAATTTATCATTACAGACAATAATTATGGTAGAGCCAATGTAGATTTTGGAGTTACAGTACCTAAAATTAGCGCCTACTTTGGCGAGCAGCTACCGGTATACATATGCCCTGGATTTATAGCCTCCTCTAAAGATAATCAGTGGACTACCCTCGGACGTGGTGGCTCAGACTACACTGCCGCTATATTAGCCTCAGCACTAAATGCCGCTGAATTAGAAATATGGACGGATGTAAGTGGTATGATGACTGCCGACCCTAGATTAGTTCGGTCTGCCTACGCCATCAATGAGATCTCTTATGAAGAAGCTATGGAGCTTTCTCACTTTGGAGCCAAGGTAATATATCCTCCAACCATTCAGCCTGCTTTAGAAAAAAGTATTCCTATAAGAATTAAAAACACCTTTAGTAAAGAGGATGCTGGCACACTGATATCAGCCAATGCTTCTGCCAATGGTCAATTAATTAAAGGTCTTTCCAGCATTCAAAACATAGCCTTGCTCAATGTTTCCGGCAGTGGGATGGTGGGCATACCCAACTTTTCACACAGATTGTTTAGAGCGCTCTCCAATGCTAAAGTAAACGTGGTGCTTATCACTCAGGCATCATCAGAGCACACTATATGCGTAGGCATAGATGCCAGTGATATAAGCAAGGCATTAACTGCTATAGAATCAGAATTCGCCTTTGAACTATCTGCTCGCAAGATTAATCCTGTAGAAGTAGAAAAAGAGTTGGCTATAATAGCCCTGGTAGGTGCTAACATGAAAGAACAGGTAGGAGTGAGTGGTAACATGTTTAGTGTGCTTGGCCAAAACGGAGTGAACATAAAAGCCATAGCACAAGGATCTTCTGAAAGAAATATATCAGTAGTGGTACATGAGAAAGAAGTGAAAAAGGCCCTCAACAGTTTACATGAAAGCTTTTTCTTATCAGATAAGCGAGTTATAAATGTATTTATGATTGGTGTAGGAAATGTAGGATCTGCCCTAATAGAGCAGCTAAGAAAACAAAAAAGTTATTTATCCACACATCACCATATAGATTTAAGAGTAGTAGCACTAGCCAATAGCCGAAAGATGTACTTCCAGGAAAGAGGCATGGATCTCAAAGAATGGAAAAACAAGCTGGAACATGAAAGTGAGCCTATGTCCTCAGAGTTATTCCTACAAAAAATGGCCGAACTCAACTTGAGAAACAGCATTTTTATAGACAACACAGCTAATGCAGACATCGCTTCTGTTTATAATGGCGTGCTAAAAGAAAGTATTTCGGTAGTAACACCTAACAAAATAGCTTGCACTAATTCTTATGAAGAGTACCTTAATCTTAAAAAGACTGCCTTAAAGTATAAAGCCAAATTCTTGTTTGAAACCAACGTAGGCGCAGGATTACCGGTAATCAACACCTTAAACGATTTGATAAAAAGTGGAGATGAAATCATAAAAATCCAAGCCGTGCTTTCTGGTAGCTTAAATTTTATCTTCAATAATTTCAATGAAAACACTCGGTTTGCAGATATAGTAAGACAAGCTCAGGAAGAAGGCTATACGGAGCCAGATCCAAGAATAGATTTGAGCGGAGTAGATGTAAAAAGAAAAATACTTATCCTCATAAGGGAAAGTGGCTTAAATATGGAGATAGATGATATCCCTTCAAGAGCATTTATTCCCAAAGAATGCATGAATGCTCCTACTATTGAAGAGTTTTTCAAAAAACTAGAAGAGCATGAAGACACCTTCCAAAAGATGATAGCAGACGCTAAAAAGGCGGGTAAAAAAATAAAATATGTAGCTACTTTCAATAAAGGTAAAGCAGAAACAGGGGTACAGCTTATAGAAAGCTCACACCCTCTCTATAATCTGGAAGGTAAAGATAATATAGTTCTTTTCACCACTAAAAGATACCCTGAACAACCCCTAGTGGTAAAGGGTGCCGGAGCTGGTGCTGAGGTTACTGCTTCCGGAATATTTGCCGATATAATGAGAATAGCCAACGCTAACTAATATGGAAAAGATAAAAGTGTTTGCGCCCGCCACAGTAGCTAATGTAGGCCCTGGTTTTGATGTACTAGGCCTAGCTATAGATGGCATAGGTGACGAACTCGAAGTAATAAAAATTGATAACGGCATTAAAATCAATCCCATTTCAGGTTTTGAAGATCTGCCAGTTGACCCTAAAAAAAATGTTATTGGCGTAGCCATACAGGCATTACTAGATGAAACTAAACTGAGCAATGGTTTTGAAATCAATGTCAAAAAGAGGGTGATGCCCGGCAGCGGATTGGGTTCCAGCGCTTCAAGCTCAGCGGCAGCTGTATTTGCTGTCAATGAGTTGTTGGGGCAGCCCTATAGCCGACAAGAGTTAGTGAAATTTGCAATGGAAGGGGAGCGGTGTGCGTCAGGTAAAGCACATGCAGACAATGTGACCCCGGCCTTACTAGGCGGCTTCACTATTGTAAGAAGCTATACTCCACTGGATGTAGTTAATGTGCCTTATCCTAAAGATTTACATGTGGTGGTAGTTCACCCTCAGATAGAGGTAAAAACATCTGACTCCAAGCGCATTCTTAAGAAAGATGTAAGCTTGGAAACAGCGATAAGCCAGTGGGGAAATGTGGCAGGATTAATAGCAGGTCTGGCTACTGAGAATTATGAACTCATAGGCCGTTCTTTAGAAGATTACATAGTAGAGCCTATCCGCTCGGTACTGATTCCGGGCTATGATGGTGCCAAAAAGTTAGCCATGGAAAATGGAGCTTTGGGCTGCAGTATTTCAGGTTCAGGGCCATCCATTTTTGCTCTCACTAAAGGGAAAGCCACCGCAGAAAAAATCGGCACAGCCTTTACCAATTATTATTCATCATTAGAAATAGATCATAAAGTATACCTATCGGCTATTAATGCAGAAGGTGCTAAAGTAATTTAAAAATGCAGTATTATAGTACCAATAGACAAGTAGCTCCTGTTAGTTTTAAAGAAGCAGTAATCAAGGGATTACCGGATGACAATGGCCTTTTTATGCCTGAAAGCATACCGCAGCTACCTAAAAGCTTTTTTGATAGCCTTTCATCTCTTAAGCTAGATGAAATAGGCCTGGAAGTGGCGACTCCTTTGATAGAAGAAGATATTCCGAGACAAGATCTGGCTACAATTATTTCAGAGACACTCAATTTTGACATACCTGTAAAACCAGTAAAAGACAATATTTATGCGTTGGAGTTATTTCATGGCCCAACTTTAGCCTTTAAGGATGTCGGAGCTCGTTTCCTGGCTCGCTGCCTGAGTTATTTTTCAAAGGAAAGTGACGAGAAAGTAACTGTAATTGTAGCTACATCTGGCGATACAGGAAGTGCGGTAGCTCATGGCTTTTTAGGTGTAGAAAATGTAGATGTAGTTATTCTTTACCCAAAAGGAAAAGTAAGCTACCTGCAAGAAAAGCAACTGACCACATTAGGACAGAATATTACAGCATTAGAGGTTGAAGGTAATTTTGATGACTGCCAAAGGCTAGTTAAGACGGCTTTCTTAGACAAGGAGCTTAACAAAAAAATGAAGCTTACCTCAGCCAATTCTATTAATATTGCCAGGCTTATACCGCAGTCTTTTTATTACTTCTGGGCGAAGGCTCAATTACCTGAAAAGGACTTGGTATTCTCTGTGCCAAGTGGGAACTATGGAAACCTTACAGCCGGACTTTTAGCTAAAAATATGGGGCTGGATATTAAGGGATTTGTGGCTTCTTCCAATATTAATGATATCGTACCTAATTACCTCGCTTCTGGCAATTATGAGCCTACAGCGTCTAAAGCTACAATTTCTAACGCTATGGACGTAGGCAATCCTAGCAATTTCTATAGGCTCCAAGAGCTATACGGCAAAAGTTGGGATAAAATAACAGCTGAAATAAAAGGATATAGCTTTACTGATGAGGAAACAAAAAAGGCTATGAAGGAAGTTTTTGATGAAACTGGTTATGTCATGGACCCTCATGGAGCTGTTGGCTATTTAGGCCTAAAAAATTACCTTCTTCAAAATGAAAAAGCAACCGGCTTGTTTTTAGAAACTGCTCACCCCGCTAAATTCAAAGACACTGTAGAAGAAGTAATAGGTGCAGTGACCATTCCTGAAAGGCTGGCCAAATATGCTGACAAAGAGAAGAAAAGCCGCCAGATAACATCTGATTTTGAAGAATTTAAAAACTACTTGAAAACCAGATAAATAATATGAGCTCCGGTGATCTATAAGTAGATCATCGGAGTTGATTTTATTGTTCCAATCGACCTTTTAACTTGTTATAATCTGCTGATAGACCCACCTCAATATCTCGCTCTAATAATTCAGGGTGATTAAAAAACAGCTTTTCGCCCTTATTACTCGCTTCTACTAAATAATCCTTACCTGAGAAATAACTTTTAACTACTTTTACCGACAAGGTTGCACCTTCTTCCACATACAGATCATGAGGATAAAGCAGCACCTTCCTATTGCTATTTAAGCTAGGCCATAAAACATCAGCTTCTACCTCAGAAACCTCGCCGAACAGGGTGGCAACATACCTGCTTTTCGGATTAAAATATAAATGAGAAGGCGATTCGTGTGCCATAATTTCGCCTTCTTTCATTACTATGGCATCATCAGAAAAAGAAAGCACTTCTGTAGGATCATGAGTAGCCACAATACAGGTAATATTCTTTTCTTTCAAATAATTAAAAATATTCCTACGCAGATTATTTCTTCTATACTGATCAATGTGACTAAAAGGCTCATCAAGTAATAGAAGTTCCGGCTCTTGTGCTAATGCCTGAACAATAGCCACCCTTTGTTGCTGGCCTCCACTAAGATATTTAGCCTGCATATCAGCATAATCTTCCATTTCCACCATCTCCAATAACTCCTGTATTCTATCTTGCTTTTCATCTAAAGGAATTGATTTCAAATGCTTCCCTACATTTTCAGAAACCTTATGAAAAGGATATAGATCAAAAGATTGAGAAAGGTATTTTATAAAAGGCTCTCCGGGCACCAGCCTGTCTTCTGGCTTGGTTATCTTTTTATCACCCCAGCTTATTTCACCTTGAAAGGAAAGTAAGCCATATATAGCTTCCAAAAGAGTAGTTTTGCCACAGCCACTGGCTCCTATTACACTTAAATGCTTACCCTGATCAAGAGTAAAACTGATGGATTTTAATATAGGATCACTGTTATAGGCAAAAGAAACATTGGATAATTCTAGCATGAAAAATGGTCTACTTACAAAATCATTTCGGTGGCTAAAACTACCCCTGCTTTCTTAATTAACCAATTTAATTCTAACTAGTTAATTAATATTTTTTGTGTTACCAGCTCGTTAGAAAAGGTAAGCTGCACAATATAATAACCTTTAGCTATATTTTGAGGCAGGCTTATTTCATTCACATATCCATCACTATCAATAGCAATATCTACCTTATATCCATTAGAAGAAACCATAACTAATTTACTTAGCGGCTGTGTACTTTTAACTGTAATACTTCTATTAGTTACAGGATTCGGGTATAACTGGTAATTCAAATCCTGAGTCTCGCAATTTACTCTTACTAAACCATGATACTGTGAAGCTCCATCAAAATCTACTGCCTTAAGTCTATAATAAGATACGCCTTTTGCAGTTGCATAGTCAGTCCATGCATAATCAATCTCCTCAGTTGAATTACCATTTCCTCTTAGGTATCCAATTTCCTGAAACTCTATAGAATTGATTGATCTTTCTATCACAAAATGGTCAAAATTACGCTCTGTAAGTGTACTCCAGGTAAGCGAAACGGTATTATTCTTTACACTTGCCACAAAGTTGCTAACCTCAATGGGAAGCACCCCTCCATTTCTTACAAAATCATAAAGAGGCTTATCATCATTATATAAATCACCTTCTGTAGCTGTGTAATCAGTAGGATTACAGGTAGGGGTTCCCCACCAACTAGTAGCACAGGTATTATTTCCATCACCAATGGTACCATTGTTATTATTTAGATTTCCAAAAATATAAAAGGTAGGACTTGTAGTCACAGCTGTACCATCATTAATATTCAGGTCTCCTAACACTACTACCCTTCCATTATTATTACTTTTAAAACCTCCGTAGGAAGTGTATGACCCTGTAACTATAAGCAAACCATTAGAGTGAATTTCAATGGAAGCACCAGATCCAAGATTTAAATCACCATCTACATAGAGTGTATCATAAATATTAATTTTGGGATTTGCGCTCTCTACCGACAAGGTATTTGCCGATCTTATATAACCATAAACATTAATTTCGCCCGCATTATTATTAGTAGGATTACCTGGTCTAGCCGGAGCTCCATTCCACCCACCTTTGCTAGACCATGTAGCCTGATCTTCCCAATTCCCTGAATAGTTATTCTTACTAGTATAATTTATTTGCGCGCTAGCTATATTATATACACTAAAAAAAAGAAAAATTATATTAAAATAACAATATTTCACCACCTATGTAATTTTTATGACAACTCTCTATAGATGTAAATAATGTGCCAATAATAAAAAAGGCCTCAATTCAATGAATTGAGGCCTTCTTATTACAATTATTCCCATTCCGGGATTATATTCTCTTTTTGTGTCAAATAAAGATGTAAGAATTAAACATAATTACCTATTTAATATCAATTATATTACATTTTCTCTGATATCATCTACCACGTCAGGGTTAAGCAAAGTAGAAGTGTCTCCGAGGTTTTCTGTATCGCCGCTTGCTATTTTTCTTAAAATCCTTCTCATGATTTTACCAGATCTGGTTTTAGGCAAACCTGGTACTATTTGTATTTTATCAGGCTTAGCAATAGGTCCGATAATCTTACTAACCGTCACTCTTATTTCCTGCTTAAGGTTTTCCTCAGAACGGCCTTCCATATCACAGATAACAAAAGCATAAATTCCTTGCCCTTTAATATCATGCGGATAACCGACCACCGCAGATTCCACTACTTTAGGGTGCTCATTAATAGCGTTTTCTACCTCTGCAGTACCCATTCTATGGCCGGAAACATTGATAACATCATCTACCCTACCTAAAATACGGTAGTAGCCATCTTCATCACGTTTAACACCATCACCAGTAAAATAATACCCTTTAAAACTGGAAAAATATGTCTGCTTACACCTATCATGATCCCCATAAGTAGTTCTTAAGATAGAGGGCCATGGAAATTTAACACAAAGGTTTCCTTCTACACTATTGCCTTTCAGCTCATTTCCATCATTATCCAAAATAGCCAACTGTACACCTGGCAACGGTAATGTGGCATAAGACGGCTTAGTAGGCGTAACACTGGCAATAGGGGATACTAATATACCACCCGTTTCTGTTTGCCACCAGGTATCTACCACTGGGCATCTTCCTTTGCCTACATGATCATGATACCAGTGCCATGCCTCTTCATTAATAGGTTCACCTACGGAACCCAATACACGTAAAGAATCTAATTTATATGGCTTTAATACCTCTGCTCCATAAGCCTGTAGTGCACGAATAGCAGTAGGTGCAGTGTAGAACTGATTTACCTGATATTTATCGCAAATCTCCCAGAAACGACCGGGGTTAGGGTAAGTAGGTACTCCTTCGTACATGATAGTAGTAGCTCCGGCCAATAGCGGTCCATAAACAATATAAGAGTGACCGGTGATCCAACCCACATCAGCCGTACACCAATAAACATCTCCTTGATTATACTGAAAAACATTTTGGAATGAATAACAAGAATATACCATGTAGCCTCCGCAGGTATGCACCACCCCTTTAGGCTTACCGGTAGACCCTGAAGTATAGAGAATAAAGAGCATATCCTCAGAATCCATAATTTCAGCTTTATTCTCAGTAGACACGCCCTCAATAGCATCATGCCACCAAATGTCTCTACCCTCCGTCATAGTCACTTCCTGACCAGTACGCTGATATACTATTACCTTTTCTACTGTTGATGTTGATTTCAGCGCTTCATCAACTACGGATTTTACTTCTATCTTTTTATCTCCTCTATAATTACCATCGGAGGTAAGTACCATTTTAGCTTCGCAGTCATTAATTCTATCAGCCAAGGATTGTGAAGAAAACCCTGCAAAAACCACGGAATGCACCGCTCCAATACGCGCACAAGCCAACATGGCTACTGCTGTCTCAGGCACCATTGGCATGTATATAATTACTCTGTCGCCCTTTTCTACTCCATTTTCTTTTAAAGTATTAGAAAACTGGCAGACCATCTCATATAACTCCTTATAGCTTATAGTCCTATTGTCTTCTTTCGGATCATTTGGTTCCCAAATAATGGCAGGCTTATCACCAAGCAAAAAGAGGTGCCTTTCAAGGATATTTTCGGTAATATTTAACTTGGCATTTTTAAACCACTTCACATCTGGCCCATCAAAGTCCCACTCCACTACCTTATCCCATCGCTTATGCCAGTAAAATGCATCGGCTATTCTGCTCCAAAAGTGCTCAGGGTCCTGCACACTCTTCTGGTAATCATAAAAATAGCCACTTAATGTCTGGATTTTATTGATCATACTTTTAATTGTTGATTAGTAATATTTTTTGCCTGTCGCCGCTCCCTAAATTGCAAAAAAACCATCATACGACGAAACACTATACTGCAAACGTTATCGAAAAGTATAATGTTTAATGTTCAAACAAACAAAAAGAGCTCTTCACCTGGCAGTAAAGAGCTCTTTTATAAGATATAAATGCTTTGAATTATTTTACCGTACTGTACTCATTTAAAACCTATAAGTAAGAGTAAGTCCCGAAGCCCCATGCTTTCTATAGTATCCTGCACTGATACGATCAAGCTTCTGTTCATACTTCTTCTCTTTTGAATTTCCTACAATAGCTAGCACCACGCCAGTAATAGTAAGAGGAACCCCAACTATGGTAAATAATACGCCAACAACACCCTCAGGGTCATCAGTAGTAACAGTATTACTACTGCCACCATAACCATTAGAATTAGAGTCTACCCAATCTGCCTGATTTATCAATGCCACACCCGCTGTAGTCATAACAGCACCGCCTATGGCCATAGCCATACCTGTACGCTTTAACCTACCGTACTTTTCCACCTTTCTCAGATAGGTTAACTGATTCTCATCAAACTGAGCCTGAGTAAATTCAACATTAATTAAAACTAGTATCAAAGCTAATCCTAATGCCTTCATCAATTTTATTGAGTTATATTTAAACGCAAGATATAGAGTTATTTGAATAGAAAAAAGCAGAAATTAAAAATACATCTCTGCCATTACTGCTATAAGAGCTCCAAAAATAGCCACTCCCAGCTTTTTGCCATTAAACCGATGGTTGGCATTATTTTCAAAAATGATCGTAGTAGAAATGTGCAAGAAACTTCCACTTACTATAGCAAAAACAATAGTGAATGTCTCTGGATTTAGTGCTTCATTCTCCACATAATAATCACCCAAAAACAAGCCTAAAGGAGAGGCCAATGAAAAGATGAGTAGAAATATACCTGCCAGCACTTTTTTCCCTAGCTGACATACTAATATTGACATTAAAGCAAAAGCCGCAGGTGCCTTATGAATTATAATTCCGAAGAGCAACGTTTTGGACTCATGGTGGGCGTGAACCGTACTTGGATGAGCCAATAATGATCCCTCCAAAAATGCGTGTACTGACAAAGCCAACAGCACCATGATGGCTCCGCTCTTGGCATGGTTATGATTTTCTCCATGCACATGCATATGACCGTGCTCCACACCAGAAGAAAAATATTCTAAAATGAGTTGAATAAAGAAACCTATCAGAATATAAAGACCTATACTGATGGGATCTTTAGAATGAGTAAAAAGCTCAGGCAAAATATGAATGATAGTAATGGAAAACAGATAAGCTCCCGCAAACACCAGTATCAACTTATAGTTTATCCCTTGTTTTTGAGGTATAAAAAACGCGACTGTGCCAGGAATTACAGCTGCAAAAAATAAAAATATCAGATTAAAAACCATTCAAATTTTGTTAAACGGCAAATATACAACATTGTTGCAGTTAGCTCCTCTATTTATTTGCTTCGAGCTATAAAAATCATCCGTTCCGATTTTTTTTCATCATAATCATTAAGATCGTAGTCGCCAAAAAGCTTCACTACTTGCAACCCGGCCTTATCAAAATAATTAAAGAAGTGTTCCTTATATAAGATCTTTACGCGCTCATAGAACTTATAAAGCTTCCCATTATCAGCAAATTCTATATTTTTAATAATGAAACCATCCTTACTTAATTCCTTAGATATTTTAAATTCTATGCCCTGCTCCACTTTCGTCTGATGCGGAACCATGTTTCGAATAACCCAATGAGGATTTAAAAAATCGATAAGAAAAGCTCCTTTCGACCTTAAGCCTTTTGCCACTGAGGATATTGTTTTTTCATTCTCCTCCTCTGTGCCGAAATATCCAAAACTGGTAAATAGATTAAGAATGAAATCAAATTCTTGATGAGCAAAAACTTCTCTCATATCATGCTCGTAAAACTTCAGTTTAGCATTCTCAAACTGCTTAGCATATTCAATATTGTGAGCTGACAAGTCTACACCCACTACTTCAAACCCTTTTTCATTCATATAAACAGAATGCCTTCCCTTGCCGCAAGCCAAATCCAGCACTTTATGATCTGGCGTGACCTGAAAATAACCTATAAGGTTGTCAATAAACTTTTTAGCCTCAGCAAAGTCTCTGTTTTTATAAAGTATATGATAATAAGGTGAGTTAAACCATTCCCCAAACCATTCTTCTACCACCTTTTTCATTATTTTGCTATTTCAATGTCTTCCCTTATTCCCTCGGTAATAAAGTGATGTAACTCCCCATTGGCATCTGTATACACCAGCAAGGCATCAAACTCAGTATGCTCTTTAAAAAAGACCATTGATTTTTCCTTGCCCATCACCATACAGGCTGTGGCCAAAGCATCAGCCGTCATACAGTCAGGAGCAAAAACCGTAGCACTAAGCAATGAGTGTTTAATGGGGTGGCCAGTTTTAGGACTTAGTGTATGGCCATACATCACGCCGTCAATCACCTGATAATTGAAATAATTACCAGAAGTCGCCATGGCTCTATCCTTTATTTTTGCGTAAGCGTAATAATATTGGTTCAACTGATCCGAACGAGGATCTAATATACCCACTTCCCAGTATTTATCTTTCTGCAAATTTTTACCCTTGGCACAAACTTCACCTCCTATTTCTACAAATAGATTCTCTATTCCCTTATCCTCCAGAAAATGACCCACTACATCTATGCCATACCCTTTAGCCAAAGCACTAAAGTCTAACTGCACGCGATTATCAGATTTCCAAACCTGCTTTTCATTATAAAGCACCTTCTCCATGCCCACGAAAGTCATTAGTGAATCTATGTAAGCGCTATCCACTGTTATTTCCTTTTGAGGACCAAAGCCCCAGGCATTAACCACTGGCATAATGGTAGGGTCAAACGCACCATCAGTATATTCAAATATTTTACGGCTATCTTCTAACACGGGGTAGAAAAATGGACTTTCAAAAACAAATACCGAATCTCTATTAAAACGGGATATTTCTGACTCAGGAATATAAGTGCTTAAAGACTGGTTAAATACCTGCAGCAATGAATCTACTTCCTTCTGAAAGTAGCGCGTATCATCATCAAAATATTTAATATGATATTCTATAGGCCCCATGGTTTTACCGGTAAGATACCCTAAAGGAATTTGATTACTCTTCCTGTATTTCCAAACCAAAAAAACGGCCAGCAACAGCACCAAAGTATATATGATATTTTTATATCGAAGTGTCATACAATAAAAATTTGGCGCAAAATTAGTCAAATTGAAGAGGCTTATCTTTATTTAGAATTATTAATTAGGGAATTATATCTTAAATTCACACTTGGAAAAAGGGAATCTAATATCTGGTTGACTAATATATGAGAGAAGACTATTTAAGTGGAGATGGAGAAGGGCTCAATGCTGGAGAAAAAGAAATTGAAAAAGCACTCAGGCCTTTAAGTTTCGGCGATTTCACAGGCCAGCATAAGGTGGTTGAGAACATTAAAATATTTGTTCGTGCTGCCCAGCAGCGGGGAGAATCTCTGGATCATGTATTGCTTCACGGCCCTCCGGGATTAGGAAAGACCACTCTATCTCACATTATAGCTAATGAGCTGGATACGAACATCAAGATCACCTCAGGCCCGGTACTGGATAAGCCCAGTGATTTGGCGGGCTTACTGACCAACCTGGAAGATAATGATGTGCTCTTCATAGATGAGATTCACCGCTTGAACCCTATAGTAGAAGAATATTTGTATTCGGCTATGGAAGATTTCAGGATAGATATTATGCTCGATTCAGGGCCTAGTGCGAGAACGGTGCAGATCAGCCTTTCTCCCTTTACCTTAATAGGTGCAACCACACGTGCCGGACTACTTACCTCGCCACTGAGAGCCAGGTTTGGAATAAATGCCCGACTAGAATATTATGATGCCGAACTTTTAAAAACCATTGTAGAGCGCTCCTGTAGCATCCTTAATTGCCCCATTCATGAAGACGCAGCATACGAAATAGCACGCCGAAGCCGTGGTACTCCTAGGATCGCCAATAATTTACTTCGCAGAACCCGGGATTTCGCTCAAATAAAGGGGGATGGCACCATTACAAAAGACATAGCTAAAATGGCTCTTGATGCACTGGATGTAGATGAACATGGCCTTGATGATATGGATAACCGCATACTTACTACCATTATAGAGAAGTTTAAAGGTGGCCCTGTTGGCATTTCTACCATAGCCACAGCCTGTGGTGATGAGGCAGAAACCATTGAAGAAGTCTATGAGCCGTTTCTGATTCAGGAAGGATTTATAAAAAGAACGTCACGAGGCAGAGAGGCAACTGAACTAGCTTATAAGCATTTAAAAATAGTGCCCCCTAATAAAACGAGAGGGCTATTTGATTAATATAAATAGGTTGATAATAAGCTAATTTCCTTTAACAAAGCCGGACTTCATTGAAGGTCTTGTTACAAAATCTATCTTTGTAGCGTGCAATCAAAAAGTGAAAGAAGCCATATAATCAAAAAAATTGCTCATGACCTGGGTTTTATGTTTTGCGGTATAGCCAAAGCGGAGTTTCTAGAGGAGGAAGCTCCAAAATTAGAAAAATGGCTCAAGCAAAATATGCATGGCAAAATGAGCTATATGGAAAATCACTTTGACAAACGACTGGATCCTACCAAATTAGTTCCGGGTGCAAAATCAGTAGTAAGCTTGGCTTATAATTACTATCCTGAAAATGATTTAGCTCAAGAAGAAGGCTTCAAAGTGGCCAAATATGCCTATGGAAAAGATTACCACTTCGTTATAAAAGAGAAGCTCAAGCTCTTTCTTGAGATGATCAGGGAAGAAATTGGCGATGTAGATGGCCGTGTGTTTGTTGACTCCGCCCCTGTGATGGAGCGAGCCTGGGCCAAGAAAAGCGGAATAGGCTGGATCGGCAAGAACAGCCTAATCCTGCGAAAACAAGCAGGCAGCTTCTTCTTTCTGGCTGAACTAATTATAGACCTGGATTTAGAGTATGACGGCCCCGTGAAAGACTACTGCGGCACCTGTAGTGCATGCATGGATAACTGCCCCACGGATGCCATTACGGAACCTACCGTGATAGATGCTAACCGATGCATCTCCTATCTAACTATAGAGCTAAAGGACGAGATTCCAAACGAACTACAATCTAAAATGGACGACTGGATCTTCGGCTGTGATGTTTGCCAGGATGTTTGTCCGTGGAACCGATTCTCCAAAGCCCATCAAGAATCACAATTTAAACCACACCCCCAACTAGGCGATTTAGACAAAAAAGAGTGGAAAGAACTCACAAAAGAGGTTTTTAACGAAATTTTCAGAAAATCTGCCGTTAAAAGAACTAAGTACGAAGGGCTGATGAGAAACATACAAGCAGCTGAAAATGAAGGTGATAGTTAATCTTCATTTTCAGTCTGTTCATTTTATTATTTCAGTTCTACTACAATTACTCCATTGGCCGCTTTTTCGCCAAACTTCTCTACTGCGGTCTCTCCTTTGTAAACATTTAAGCTCTTAATATCGGCAGGATTCAGATCTTTTATAGAATCCACTTCTTTAAGGCCAGATGCTGTTTTAATATAATATTTTGGCCCTGAATCTGCCTGCACCTGATCAATTTTAAGCACAACCCTTGGATTCTCATTGATAGGAGTAATAAAATTATAGGATAGCTGCCCATCGGCTTCTTTATATTTATTGAGCTCCTTTTGTTGAGCAGCCGTTAATTGATTCTTGATCTCAATAAGCATGGATAAACGTATTTTTTTTGCGTCTTTTTCCAAAACCAACATTTTTTCCAGCATATCAATAGATTTTTCAGAATCTACATGACTACCTTCCAACATTTGCTTCATGCTGACCTGGTAAGCATCCATATCCCATTTTAAAGAATTAAAATTGGCCATATGATCGGCATGAATTTTCTTAATTGCAGTCACCTGTTTATCAGTAAGTTTAATTTCATTACGGTATTTCATTACCAGGTCAGCACTATACAGCTCCTGCTGAAATACATCCTGACTAAACGCCAGCCATGAAATGGACGAGAGACATACGAGCATTAGTATCTTTTTCATATTCTTACCTTGTTTAAAAATCGTTTATTAATGAAGCAGTAGGAGATTCCCACTCGCTAACAGTAGTTTCTTCTTTTATCAAATAATCAGAGCTTAATGATGGCCCTGTCTCTATAATAATGCTCATTTCAGCCACATTTTCTGTAGCCTTCCCCTCAGAAGGAAGTAATGCATAACCTATACCTGCCAGCACCACCACTGCCAGTGATGAAAAAACTAAGGAAAGCCTGACCTTCCTCTTGCGCTTCGCCGGAAAGGCAGGAATTTCTATACTCTCTTCATCTTGCTTCTTCATATTATTGAAGAATTCTTTCATTAATTTCTCATCTTCCATAAGCATATTTATCTTGAATCAGCTCTTTCAATTTTTTCTTTCCGCGGTCATAATGTGTACGCACCGTACCTAAACTCACATTTAAAACTTCGGCAACTTCTTCCAGCGTGAGGTTATGATAAAAAACCAGCAGAAGCACTTCTTGCTGCCTCTCTGGGAGTAGTTTCAGTAAGGCCTCATAGTTCTCCGTCTCGGTTTCAGAGGTGTCATTCGGCAGCCTTGAAATATCAGCCATATCTAAACTGGAAAACTTACTTTCCTTCTTTAGCAAATCAATCGCTGTATACTTTACAACAGAAAACAACCAGGTTTTCACCGTTGAATTACCTCGGTATTTAGCCCTCCCCTCTAACACTTTCAAATACACTTGCTGCAACACTTCATTAGCCGTATCACTATCATAAAAACAGCACTGACGAGCCCAAAGGAAAGCTTCCTTATGCATAACTTTTAATTGGTGCTCTAACTCTTTTTGTGTCATTCTTACCCCTTAGTCTGGCTTGCTGCTGATTTATATGACAAGCCATGAAATAAATTTAGAAAAATTTAGCGCCCTTATTTATTTCTAGATTGTAGAAGATATATGATTTAATTTCAATATATTAGTTCTACAATCTGGAATATAATAAGTATACCATGAAAGAAACTCGATTAGGAGAGTTTGAAGAAGTGATATTATTACTGGTAGGCATATTAGAAGAAGATGCCTATGCTTTTAAAATATCAGATGAATTTGAAGCGCAAACAGGGCGTTCTGTTTCTATAGGAGCGGTACACTCCACCTTAAACCGACTATCGGAAAAAGGCTTTCTTAATTCTGAAATGGGTGCTTCTTCTCCTGAAAGAGGAGGCAGAAGAAAGCGAATATATACAATTACTGCATTGGGGCACAGGGTGTTGACAGAGGCGAAGGATTTTAGGGTTTCCCTTTGGAACCAATTTCCTGGTCTTGCCAATGGTTAAGAAAAACAACACACCACCTAAGCTTGCAGAACGCTTACTTCTCTGGTTTTTAAAAGAGCAGCTGGCAGAAGAGGTATTAGGTGATTTGAACGAGAAATTTTATAGCGAAGCTGCAAATGGGTCATTGCGGCGAGCTAAACTCAATTATTGGCATCAGGTAATTCATTATCTGAGACCATTTGCAATAAAAAGTATTAGTTCAAAAACTCAAAACACCATGCTTATTCACCACCTAAAAATTGGCCTTAGAAGCATTAGGTCTTCTAAGTCATATTCCATCATCAATATTTCAGGGCTCGCCTTGGGTCTGGCATCCTTCCTCTTCATTATGCTATGGGTTAATGACGAGCTCCAGATGGATAACTTTCACTCCAAAAGCCAACAGCTTTATAATGTCTACCAAACCATAGAAGAACAATCCGGCAATCTAAATGGCAGCCCCAATACACCTTTGAGCAATGCAGGAGCTCTACTTTTAGATTCCGCTGAAAGTGAAATTCCTGAGGTGAAAATGGTGAATCACTATGCCACGGGTTATGAGTTCCCCTGGGGCTTCCCCAAAACTTTTAGACGGGGAAAAAAGCTGTTTAAGCTGTCAGGCTCAAGAGCAAGCCCTAATTTCTTTAAGATGTTTGATTACACTGTTATTGCCGGCAGCAAGCAAGCAGCTATTAAAGATATTAGCAGCATTGCCATATCCAGAAAAATGGCTCTCCTGTTTTTCGATTCACCGGAAGAGGCCATTGGCAAAAGCCTCAACTATGAAAATAATCTCGATTTTCAGGTGCAGGCTGTCTTTGAAGATGCGCCTCAACATAGCTCACTGGAGTTTGATTATCTCATAAATATAGAAAATCAAATTTTGCATAAAGTAGAATGGGCTTCTCATAAAATAATTACTACCTATTTATTAGAAGAAGGAGCCAAGCCCAACCAAGTGTCTCAAAAGCTTAATGCCTATTTAGCCAATCGGCAAGATGAATCTTCTGGAAAAAATATACGAATAGGCTTACAACCATTTAAAGATCAATACCTGGTTTCCGGTTTTGATAATGGTAAGCCTGCTAACGGTAAAATGGCTTATGTGAAGTTGTTTATCGCGGTGGCCATATTTATTTTAATCGTGGCCTGCATTAATTTCATGAACTTATCCACAGCCAGATCGGTAAAGAAAGGTAAAGAAGTAGCCGTTCGTAAAGTGGTAGGCTCTTCAAAAGGACTTCTTGTGCAGCAGTTTTTGAGTGAATTTCTGCTAATGACTTTAATGGCCTTTTTTCTCGCCATACTAATAGTGTTTAGCTTATTGCCAGCTTTCAATCAGTTTACTGGTAAGCAAATAGAGCTTCCTATTACAGAATTATGGTTTTGGGGTTCCCTTTTGATCCTTGCTTTTATCACCAGCTTTGCCGCAGGAGCATATCCATCCCTGTTTTTGTCGGCACTTATACCGGCTAAAACACTAAAAGGAGCCGTTCGCTTTTCTAATCGCTCCAGATTTTTTCAGAAAGGACTAGTGGTCTTTCAGTTTTGCCTCTCCATTTTGCTACTCATTGCCACGGTAGTATTTACCTGGCAAACCAACTATATCAGCAACAGCCATTTAGGTTATAATAAGGAGAATCTCATCTATTTGAGAATAGAGGGAAACTTAAATTCCAAATACAATTTATTAAGAAAGCGACTGACTAATATGCCTGGTATAGCCATGGTGGACCGCAGCAGCGAGGCACCTCACGCCATGAATTTTGAAGTATCAGACCCTATTAACTGGGAAGGTAAGGAAGATGGACAGATAGTTAATTTCAAACCTGTTTCCGTCGGGTTTGATTTTACGAAAATAATGGGCTTGCAGGTGGTAGAAGGCCGCACTTTTAACAGGAATATCGCCAGTGATTCCAATGCTTTTATGGTCAATGAAATGGCGTTGAACGAAATGGGCATTAAAGATCCTATTGGCAAATGGATATCAGCATGGGAAAAGAAAGGGCGCATTATCGGGGTCATAAAAGATTTTCACACTCACTCCTTCAGGCAGAAGATAAAGCCTTTAGTGATAGATGTAAAAGAGGACTTATACTTCGGTGAAATCATAGTACGTACCGAAGTAGGGAAAACTAAAGAGGCTTTAGCCAGTATGGAGCAAATTTTCGAAGAAATCAACCCTGACTACCCATTTAATTATCAGTTTTTGGACACTGAATACATGAAACTTTATAAAAGTGAAGAAACAGTGTCAAAGCTTTGCAACCTGTTTGCCGGGCTGGCCATCATTATTTCTTGCCTGGGCTTATTAGGCTTATCTATGTTTTCCGCTCAGCAGCGCACCAAGGAAATGGGAATACGAAAGGTGCTGGGTGCAAATATGACACATATTATAACCAAATTCTCCCAGGAATTTATTGTGCTTGTGGCCTTGGCATTTCTTATCACCACCCCACTAGCATGGCTTTTAATGAATCACTGGCTCCAGGGGTTTGCCTATAGAATTGATTTAAGCTGGTGGATTTTTGCATTAGCCGGACTGGTAATAGTTAGCATTACTTTACTCACGGTAAGTTTTCAATCTTATAAAGTAGCGATGGTAAATCCTGCTCGTACACTCAGATCAGAATAGTGAAAACCACAAAAAAGTCAATACCACCCCAACTAGCCGAGCGCTTGCTCACCTGGTTCCTAAAAGATGAGTTAGCCGAAGAGGTACTGGGTGATCTGGATGAAAAATTTTATAATGCCGCCGCAAAAGGGTCATTGTGGCAGGCTAAGCTTAATTATTGGTATCAGGTGCTGCATTATTTCAGGCCTTTTGCTATTAGAATTTTTAGGTCAAACCACTCAACAAACAACATCATGCTTCAGCATTATTTTAAAATATTTACCAGGAATTTAGGTAAGAATAAAGCCTTTTCTTTGATCAATATCAGTGGGTTAGCTATAGGTCTTACGGTGGTGATGATCATTGCCTTGTGGGTGAAGGATGAATATTCTTATGACAGGCATTTCGATAATTATGATCGAGTAGCGCAAGTAATGTACCGGCAAACTTATGAAGATGGCGTAAAGGTGGGGCTTTCTACAGCCCGGCCACTAGAGTTTGTGCTGAAAAACGATTACAATGGCTTGTTTAAACAGGTAGTGATGACTGCCTGGAATAGGGAGCATATTCTTTCTCATGAAGATAATAATGTGGTAAAACATGGTACTTACATGCAGGAAGGTGCCGAAGAACTGCTTTCATTAAAGATGATATCAGGGAGCGGTAAAGGGCTTCGCGAACCAGGAAATATATTGTTATCCGCAAGTGCTGCCGATGCTCTATTTGGCGATGGAGAGGCTGTCGGACAAACTATTCAGCTGGATGCGGCTCATGAGATGTTTGTAGCTGGGGTTTATCAAGATATGCCTCCCAATACTTCTGCTAACTTTTCACAGTTAGATTTTATAGCACCATGGTCATTATATGTGGCTAGTTCTGAATGGATTCAATCTGTGGAGCAGGTTTGGGATCAGTCATTTCAGACTTTTGTTTTACTGAATGAAAATGTTTCCATGGCTCAAGCCAATGCTGCTGTTGAGGGCGCTTTGAAAAACAGGGATCAACATTTGACGGATACAAAAGCTGAACTTTTCTTATATCCCATGGAAGACTGGCACCTGCGAAATCACTGGGAAGAGGGTGTTTTAGATGGAGGAAGTATTGATTTTGTACATCTTTTCGAAACCATAGGAGTATTTATATTGCTGTTGGCTTGTATCAATTTTATGAACCTTAGCACAGCCAGGTCAGAACAGCGATCCAAGGAAATAGGCTTGAGGAAATCAATTGGTTCAGGCCGTTTTCAAATCATTTTCCAGTTTTATATAGAAAGCTTTTTGATTGTATTCGCTGCCTTTATTATATCGCTTTTTGCGGTGTATCAATTGCTCCCTTATTTCAATAATTGGACACATAAGAACATTCAATTACCTCTCGGCTCACCAACATTTTGGCTAATTGTAGGATCATTCATAATCATTACCTCCCTAATGGCGGGCAGCTATCCTGCCATATACTTATCTTCTTTTAATGCCATTAAAGCCTTGAAAGGCAAGGTAAGGCAAGGGGCCGCTGCAATTATCACCAGAAAATCATTGGTAATCACCCAGTTTAGCGTGGCTATTGTATTAATAGTTTGTACGGCCGTGGTTCACCTACAGGTAAATTTCACTAAAGACCGACCCTCGGGATATAATAAAGCCGGGCTCATACAAATACAGCTCAACTCTGATGCCTTCAAATTTAAATATAAAAGCCTGCGAACAGAGTTCATAAATTCTGGTGCCGTAGTAGAAATGTCTGGCTCACATAGCCCTTTAACCGATATTTACTCCCGAACCTCAGGGATAGACTGGCCGGGAAAACCTGCTGATTTCAAAGATCAGTTTTTACTAGTGAGATCCTCACCGGAATACGGAGCCACTGTGCAATGGAAAATTTTAGAAGGAAGAGACTTTGATCCTGATAATACAGCAGATGAAGAAGCTGTGATTATAAATGAAGCCGCTGCAAAATATATGGGGTTGACAGATCCTATCGGTCAATCCATTGGCAAGAAAAGAAAATCTCCAATCATAGGCGTAGTAAAGGATATGGTTATGGAATCTCCTTACGAACAGGTAAAACCAACCCTTTATGTTATAGATGGGCCATATAATTTTTATAACCTAAGACTCAACCCGAACCAAAGCATCCATAAAAACCTATCTGTACTGGAAAAAACCTTTAAAAAGAGATTACCCAATGTGCCCTTCAATTTCCAGTTTTTAGATGATCAGTACGCTCAAAAGTTTGAGAGCGAGGAAAGGCTGGGCCAGCTTTCTGGCCTGTTCACTATTCTGGCCATTTTTATTTCATGCATTGGGTTATTCGGGTTATCGGGTTATTTGGCAGAGCAGCGAACCAAGGAATTAGGGATTAGAAAAATTTTGGGTGCTTCGGCTATGGGTTTATGGCAACTGCTATCCAAAGAATTCGCATGGCTTACCCTCATAGCCTGCTTCATATCAGCGCCATTGGCCTATTATTTCATTTCAGAATGGCTTTCTGCTTACCAATATAGCATCTCTATGCCTTGGTGGCTATTTGGAGTTACCTGGGTTGGAATTTTGATTATTGCCTTACTTACAGTGAGCCACCAGGCGGTGAAGGCTGCTTTGATTAATCCGGTGGATAGTTTGAGGGGGAGTGAAAAGATTAAATATTCAACTGCCCATTCTCACAAAACGCTGGTTTTTCATTATGAGATTTATGGTAAAATATTTAGATTGGGCTCTATCATTTAAATACGGGGATGGTTATTCCCTTCATACAGAGGTGCTACATTATATGACGAGCATAACATACATAAATAGGTTATAATTATGACGCAAGTAAGTCTAAGTTGGCTAGACCTAAAACCCAACCAAGACCAATCGGGCAATCAAGAAGAACTGGATGCGTATATTCAAAGAATAAGAAAAGTATTCAAAGAGTTCAATCATATTCAAAATGATATTTTTGAACAATGGATTTGGGCTCATCATAATAACTCTGAAACCTTACGAAATTATGGATGGTTAAATTATGAAAATTTTGAGTTCGTTCTATGTAATTGGACCAATGATGAAATATCGAATGTTAACATAATTGACGAATACTCTGAATACGTTAAAGGAAGAGCAAGCTTTAGCGCAATTAGACAATTTTGTTGTAATAAAACTGATTTAAATTATTGGAAAAATAACGGAACTTGGCGCACTCCTCCGATTATTTTGGATGTATACTCTATTGAAGAAGAATTCCCAAGGTGGAGTGAAATCAAGTATCCATACCAATTAATAGAAGGACATTCGAGACTTGGATATTTAAAGTCAATGATTAATATGACAAAACAAGGAAAAGCCCAAGTTGCGAACACTCATTCTGTTTATATCATGAAAAGTCAAGCAAAATAAAAAGAGTAAAATTAGACAACCAAGAAAGCTCTATTTAGGATTATTATATATCATTCAGAGAAGAAGATATAATAAAAATCTTTGAAGCTTTGAAAAAAATTTAAAAAACAATACCAAACAGGCTCCCCCAGTGCTCGTCCCTTTGCCGCGTAACAATTATTACTGAGGCCTCATGCATAACGGTAACTTGGCCAGAGCCAAGCGACTGATTTAAAAGTAAGAGAACCTCTTCACTATCTTTATATATTAGCTATCGAATATTAGGGAGGTAACGTAACTTTGAATATTAGTTTGATGATGTGATGTGGAAGAGTCGACCATGTTGTGAGGATAAGCTGTTGAATTAATTTCACTTTAGAATGAATAAAGTTAGATTAGCCTCACTATATAAGTGATACTTTTAAAGTATGAAAAGATTAATTTTCAGATCTGTCCTAATAGTTATCGGTGTAGCTATTTTGTTATTTTACTTTGATATGACCGCCTTTTTAGGGTATAATGTGTGGGCGCTTTCAAAAGTACACACTCTAACATTCTTTGCCTCACTAAACTTGATAGTTGTCGGGTTGACCTTTAGTTCACTAGTTTTCCATTTAAGTTATGAAAGTGATTTAAGTAAAATAGAATTAATACTGTTTAGCCTTTTCGTATCCACTTTATTAGCAGTAAAAAAATTTGATACAATTCAAATATTGCTTTTTCAAACTTTATATATACTATTTGTGACTCTTTGTAAAAAAATGTGGCATGGATAATATCTTCCTTGCTATTTTACATTCTCACATGCCTATTCGTATCCTTTTCTCTGCCAAAGAATTGCATCTTATTGATTAATGTAGCTACTATAATCTTAACATTTATTCTTTTTAGCTTACAGTCTGAAAAAACACTACTTATCCTAATATCCATTCTTGCCCTTTTTGTATTTAATTCTTATCTATTTCTTAGATATGAAAATTTAAAGACTCAATTCTTAGTAGTAATTTTATTTCTATCTGCTCTTTTATTTTGCAGATCATTCATAAACATTTATTGGACAAAATATCTACTGATAGCACCATTTGTTTATTTGACTTATATCACTACAAATGCGATTGTTATTGCAAATATAGGGTTAATAACTTCTCCTAATATAGGATTACAAACTTCTCCTTTAGATTACAAACCGTTTACCACGCTTGATTTTTACCCAATGGTATCAATCCTCTTAGCAGTCAGTAGTCAATTGCTATTTAAGAAAAAAGCTTAATAACTAAATTTGCACTCAGTCTCTCGTCTTTTTGCGGCGCGACAATTATTTCCGAGGCCTAATACATAACCTTCACTTGCCCGGAGCCAAGCGGCTGTTTTGATAGGCATAATTTGAAAGCTTTTGCCAATTGAATAAACAGATTTTCCTTTCGTCAAGATGACTGCTGGAGAGGTAATAAAGCAGACACTATCTAACCCGATCATCAATCAGCCCCGATCGTCTACCCTTCGACTCAGGCTGACTTGATAGTGTTTAATCTTGCTGTACCGTCGTGAGATGAAAGAGGTTTGAAAAGCAGGCTTTTCTCAAGTCCTTAGTGGCAGCTCATATCTATGAAATGGTTCTGTGAGCGGAAGACCTCACAGCAAGAAGGAGTTTTTTGTTACTTTTTTGATCGACTGCAAAAAAGTAAGGAACCCCTCCAATGGAATGTAGGCTGCAGATTCTAAAAGCAAGCAGATGTTTGAAAAGCATATGCTAGTTAAGTACATATATCTTTCCTCTCGTCAAGATGACTGTAGGGGAGGTGATAAAGCAGTAACCCTTTAACTAGATCATTAATCAGGCCCGACCGTCTACCCTTCGACGCGGCTCAGGCTGACTTGATAGTGTTTAATCTTGCTGTACCGTCGTGAGATGAAAGAGGTTGGAAAAGCAGGCTTTTCTCAAGTCCTTAGTGGCAGTTCATATCTATGAAATGGTCCTGTGGGCGGAAGACCTCACAGCAAGAAAGAGTTTTTTGTTACTTTTTTGATCGACTGCAAAAAAGTAAGATACCCCTCCAATGGAATGTAGGCTGCAGATTCTAAAAGCAAGCAGATGTTTGAAAAGCATATGCTAGTTAAGTACATAGATCTTTACTTTTGCCAAGATGACTGCTGGAGAAAGAGAAAAAGCCGACACTATTTAACTATTTACTTAACAAGTATGAAACTAATTGATTATATTCACAATTGTTAAGTAAATGAATGCAGGATGAAAGAACCCTCTTTAGGTGAATTTGAAGAATTAGTATTGCTCATGGTAGCCGCGCTTCATGATGAAGCTTATGGCGTATCCATTCTTGAAAACCTGGAAACCAAGCTTGATAAACGGGTCAATATCAGCGCTATTCATGTAGCCTTAAAGCGCATGGAGGAAAAAGGTTTTGTGCAATCCCGATTCGGAGGTATTACTAATGACAGAGGCGGTAGAAGGAAGAAATTCTATATTATTACCGCTTTTGGTAAAAAAATGCTGGATCAGCAGTATGCTCTTCGCACCAGTTTGTATCAGGAAATACCTAAAATTTCCTTTAACTAATGAAGGTGCAAGCTCCCAAATATGCCTTAAAATTTCTCAGGTGGTTTTGTAGAAAAGACTATCTGGAAGAGATAGAAGGTGATTTGATAGAGCTATTTGAGTTACAGTCTGCCGAATCTCCGGCTGCCGCCAAAAGAAAATTTACCTGGAGTGTTGTCCGCTATTTCCGTCCTGAGTTCATAAAGCTTTTCCCAAGTCAAAACTCAAAATTTATTATCATGCAACAGCACAATTTAAAAATCACTTATCGGACTTTTCTCCGGTATAAAAGCTCATTTCTCATCAACTTGTTTGGTCTGGCCACAGGGCTTACCTGCGCCATTCTCATTTTCCTTTGGGTAAATGATGAGCTCAGCACAGATAAATTTCACGAGCATGATGCTCAGCTATATCATGTAATGCTCAACCATGAAGAAGATGGAGGCATACGCACAGACACCAGCTCTCCCGGTCTGCTGGCAGAAGCCTTAGAAGAAGAGGTGCCGGAAATAAAAATGGCCGTAGAAGATAGCGATCCTCTATGGTTCGGAGAAAATTTCAGTTTATCAGACGGGGAGAAATTCCATAAAGCCTCTGGTAAATTCGCTGGAGATGGTTATTTCGAAATGTACTCTTTCCCCATGAAGTATGGCCAGGCAGACCATGCTTTGAAAGACAAAAAATCGGTCGTGATTTCAGAGTCACTGGCTACCCGTTTATTCGGCAGCTCTAAAGATGCGCTCAATAAATCATTAGAATGGAAACTTTTACATTTCACATCTCAAGCTACAGTTACAGGCGTTTTTAAAAATTTACCCACAAACTCCACACAGCAGTTTGATTTTGTATTGCCTTTCTCTCTCTTCAAAGACATTTTAGGTGATGGCCTTCATTGGGGGAATTACAACACTTACACTTCAGTGCTGGTTACTCCCGGCACCAATATTAACCAACTCAACCAGAAGCTGGCCGATTTTATCAAAAACAAAAACCAGGGCAGCAATGTATCTCCAATGCTGGTAAAGTTCTCCGACCTATATCTTTATGGTCAATTCGAAAATGGGCAACAAGCCGGAGGCAGAATCATGTACGTACGCCTATTCTCTGTTATAGGCCTGTTTGTACTGATCATCGCCAGCATCAATTTTATGAACCTCAGCACTGCCAGAGCATCTCGCAGGTTAAAGGAAATAGGGGTTAAAAAATCACTTGGAGCAGGAAGAAAAACATTGATAGCACAATATCTGACTGAAGCCCTGGTCATGGCTTTTCTGGCATTAATATTTGCCATAGCTTTTACTTATGCTCTTCTTCCACAGTTTAATCAAATTACCGGCAAGGTTTTAACATTGACACTGTCACCCACATTTATTGGAGGTCTAATTGGTATTGTAATCTTCACAGGCTTACTAGCGGGCAGCTATCCTGCCTTGTATTTATCAGGATTTAAGCCAATAAATATATTAAAAGGCCACTTTAGAGGCTCTGCCACCGAAGCATGGACACGAAAAGGACTGGTAGTTTTCCAATTTGTATTATCCATTGTAATGGTGGTTTCGGTACTTATTGTTTATAAGCAAATCAATTTTGCACTTACCAAAAACATAGGCTACGATAGGAATGGGGTAATTCTGGTACCTATGGAGGGTAAGGCCACCGAAAACATTGAAAGCTACTTAACCAGATTAGGTGAAGTTCCTGGCGTGGAACATGTTTCTGCCAGCTCCCATACTTTCACCCAAAACGGCTCTTTTACCACTGGGGTAAGTTGGCCAGGAAAAACTGAAGGCACCATCATTAAATTCGAACAATCAAGGGCGTATTATGACATTCAGCAAACGTTAGGCTTTGAAATGGCAGAAGGAAGAAGCTTTTCTAATCAATATGGGGATGAGACATCCAAAATCATATTTAATGAAGCCGCCATTGAAGCCATGGGATTAGAAGATCCTATCGGGAAAAAGGTAAACTTATGGGGCGAAGAAAAAGAAATAATTGGCGTGATGAAAAATTTCAATTATTCCAGCCTGCATAGTAAAGTAGAGCCTATGTTATTTCATTTCAAAACAGATTTTCTGCCTAATATTTTAATTAAGTTAAACACTAAAAATCCTAGAAATGTACTTTCTAACCTGAGAGAATGGTACAAAATCAACAATCCGGGCTATAATTTTGATTATACATTTTTAGATACTGCCTACGAGGCTCAGTATAAAGCAGAAGAAAGAGTGTCATTGCTAGCCAGATATTTTGCAGGTGTAGCCATAGTTATCTCTTGCCTGGGTTTATTTGCTTTAGCAGCTTTTACGGCAGAGAGAAGACAAAAGGAGATAGGAGTAAGAAAGATACTCGGAGCCAGTCATTTTACTATTGTCAGGCTGCTCTCAGCTGATTTCACCAAAATGGTGCTATTAGCTATAGTAATAGGCTTACCAGTAAGCTACGTAATGGCCAACTTCTGGCTACAAAACTTCGCCTATCATATTAATTTAGAATGGTGGTACTTCGCCATCTCAGGCGCCGCAGCACTGGTTATAGCTTGGCTCACTGTGAGCTTCCAGACTATCAAAGCAGCTCAGACCAACCCTTCCGCTAGTTTGAAGGAAGAATAAAGACAAAAAAAGAGGCTGCCTTAAAAGTAACTTTTAAGGCAGCCTCTTCTATATTTTCCAATAATTATTTCTACTGCAATTCATAAATTAAACCTGGCCCATCACAGGCAGACCATGAACTGCTTATAGTATTTTCTGATTGAAAGTATAAAAACTCTTTATTATCACCAGTACAGTTCCCTATCAACTCACTATCTCCATCAAAAGTAAGCTCAAAATATTTCTCACCATTCTTTTCTACCTTCTCGTACTTTCCCTTTGCTTCTTTCACCTTCCCCTCGTGGCTACGTTCTTTAGTAAAGGTATTATCATCACTGAACGAATAAGATTCTTGATACTCCATCTCACTGCCTGTCCTTTCCGAACCTTGCATGTTGCCAGTCATTTTCACTAGTTTCCAAGTCATTTCAGTATTTTCAGGTGATTGTTCTTCTTTGTCGTTGACTTCTGCAGAATCGCAAGCGGTAAGCCATACTATGAGACAAAGGACAGAACTAAGGTAGTTTAGGATTTTCATATTTTATGTAAGTCTTTTTTTTACAGACACTACACGAATGTTAAAGGTTGTGATTTTTTTAATTTATTTTTTAATAAAATTTATACTGAAGCCACAGAACCACCGTCAACCCTAAAATTAGCTCCAGTTACAAATGATGCTTTATCTGAAGCCAAAAAAGTAACTACCGAGGCCGTTTCTTCCACGTCTCCAGCTCTTTCCAAAACTAGATTAGGCCTTTTATTCTTAAGAAATGCCTGCACAGCTTCGTCGGGAGTAATACCCTCTTTATCCGCTATGTCTTGCATCATACTTTCTACAAGTGGTGTTTTTATAAAGGCGGGAGAAACAGTATTTACAAGAATGCCATCCTTGGCCAATACCTTAGATAAGGTTTTAGTAAGGTTATTCAAAGCGCCCTTGGTCACATTATAATGTGCCATATCAGGATCTGGCTGCTCTCCATTTTCAGAGGAGATATTGATAATCCTACCCCATTTATTATGCTGCATCATAGGCACCACCTTTCTAATGAGCGTAACAGCCGAAAACACATTAAGCTCAAAGATATCTCTCCACTGCTGGGTACTCAGCTCCATAAAAGAAAGAGGGTCCCCTATGGTTCCGGCATTGTTTACCAAAATATCTATCTTTCCGAATCTTTCTTGAGATTTATGGATTAGATTATCTATCTGCTGCTCATCGGTAAGGTCAGTAGGTACAGCCAACACATCCACATTATACTTTTCAAGCTCAGATACCACTTGAGATAAATCAACCTGATCTCTGGCGCAGATAATTAGATGACAGCCCTCTTTAGCCAACTCCTCTGCTATGCCTTTACCTATGCCCTTACTGGCTCCGGTAACTAGCGCCACCTTTTCTTTCAAATTTAAATCCATGATATCTTATTTTTCGTATTTCCTAATAATAACAATCTGACTTGGCAGGCTGTAAACAAATCAACTTGCCAGCCCGTTTGTATTCTTGAGACTATAACACTGATATTATGAAGCTTGTTTTCAAATTTACCGTAATAGTATTCTTATTCATGGCTGCAAGCTGTGGTGCCAAGACAGAATCTAAACAGCTTTCTACGCTGGAAATAAGTGATGATAAGGCTGCTGAACTAGATACCGCTTATTTCGCCGGAGGCTGCTTCTGGTGTATAGAGGCCATATTTGAACGTGTTAAAGGGGTAGAGGCTGCCGTATCTGGATATAGCGGAGGAGACCAGAAAAACCCCACTTACCACGAGGTGAGCTATGGCAAGACGAACCATGCAGAATCTGTAAAAGTGTTTTTTGACCCTAAAGTGGTTTCATATAAAACATTAGTAGAAATCTTCTTTGGATCAATAGATCCCACCCAATTAAACCGTCAAGGTCCAGATGTAGGAAAGCAATACAGATCAGCCGTTTTTTATAAAGATAATGGGCAAAAACAAATAGCTACAGAGGTCAAAAATAGACTGAATCAATCTGAATATAACGGTAAAATAGTAACGGAAATAACAAAATTTAAGGCTTTTTATGACGCTGAAGATTATCATCAGGGTTATTATGAAATACACCCAGATGACCCTTACGTAAGGAGTGTTTCAAAACCTAAAGTAGAAAAATTCATGAAGCACTTTAAAGATAAATTGAAAGAAGAATACCAATAACAAAAAAGCCCGGAGTTCCGGGCTTTTTTGTTATATATCTATCTCTATCTGATTTTTCAAAATATCGTCCATGGTCTCTCTCTGGCGTATGAGGCGAGCTTTCCCTTCATAAACCAAAACTTCTGCCGGTCTATACCTGGAGTTATAATTAGACGCCATGCTAAAACCATAAGCTCCTGCATTCTTTATAGCCAATACATCTCCTTCTCTTACTTCATTGAGCTTTCTATCCCAGCCAAAAGTATCTGTTTCGCATATATACCCCACCACAGAATATACTCTCTTTATACCAGAAGGATTTGAGACATTAAAAATTTCATGATGTGCATCGTACATCATAGGTCGTATCAAGTGGTTCAATCCAGAATCTACGCCCACGAACACGGTAGCAGGTGTAGTTTTTATTACGTTAGCCTTTACAAGAAAATATCCGGATTCACTTACCAAGTACTTGCCTGGCTCAAACCACATTTCTAATCTTCTGCCATAAGACTCACAAAATTTATCAAAGGCATTTCCTAGCTTTAGTCCCAGCTCTTTTACATCTGTAGTAATATCATTAGGCTTATAGGCTACTTTAAAACCACTACCAAAATCAATAAACTCCAGATCAGGAAAATCATTAGCCACATCAAATAAAATATCGGCCATTTTTAAGAATACCTCTGCATCCAGTATGTCAGATCCGGTGTGCATGTGCAGCCCTTTTACATGTATGTTATTGGTTTTCACCACCCTTAGCAAATGAGCCATTTGGTAAATAGAAATACCAAATTTAGAATCTCCATGACCGGTAGATATTTTCGCGTTACCACCAGCCATAATATGAGGATTCAAACGAACACAACACGGAATAGAATCATGATAAGTATGTCCAAACTGCTCAAGAATAGAAATATTATCTATATTAATAATAAGCCCCATTTCTACTCCTTGCTGTAGCTCAGCAAAAGAAACACAGTTAGGTGTAAATAATATTTCATCAGGCGTAAAACCAGCTTTCATAGCCAGCCTGGCCTCCTGTATAGAAACAACATCCACCCCGGCACCATGCTTTTTCATTAACTTCAACACAGATATGTTAGTTAATGATTTCGCCGCATACTTAATCTTCAGCTTTTGAGTAGAAAAAGCATCCTTTAAACTTTGAAGCTGACTTATGATTTTATCGGCATCATAAACATATACAGGGGTTCCAAATTCCTCTGCTATCTGAGTCAAGTCAATACCCTGAAGCTGATAAGTGTTGTTGTTTAATTCCATATTGTAAAAAAATATTCGTCAAAGATATAAAAAGCAACAAAGGTTTTAGAATATAATAAGACAAATACCATTGTAATACTGCCATACCAAATCAAGTCTTCGGTTAAAATTGGTTAAATTGAAGCTTAAGCGCATTCAATAAGGTAAGATTGTTACCAAAACTGCCGAAATTGCAGCCTAATGAAGAAGCACATTATTTGGATTGTCATATCGTTAATGTCTGTAGCATTAATTGGACTCACCAGCTTTCAGGTGTATTGGATTAATAATGCTCTAAAATTAAATCAGAAACAATTTGAGCAGAAGGTACAGCAATCTTTACAGCTGGTATCTCAGCGGCTTGAGAAGAAAGATGCTTATGATTTCACTCATAATATTCTACGGGTATATCCGGGAGTGGTATCTCAGAGCACGCGCAGGTTTGAATCTTCTTCAGGCAATTATAATGAGGACAGCTCTGAAGTAACAAACCCCTCTTACTACTGGGGCCATCATGCATTCTGGTTTAATATTATAAACCCAGATCTACGGTCAGAAAATCAGCTATTACGCAAATCAGAAATGGTTAATGTAGTAGTAGAAGAGATGTTTGGCAGAAAGAGGAGTATACATGAAAGAGTAAACCCAGACATATTGGAGTCTATGCTAGACAAAGAATTTTTTGAGCGAGGTATAGAGCTCAACTATGACTTTGCCGTATGGAACCCTTACATGGATAGTGTGCTATATACTAATACCAATAACGACATCAAAAAAGTAAAGCACTCTCCACTCAGAGCTCGACTTTTCCCTAATGATATACTGGGAAGTACCCATTATTTAACGGTAAACTTTCCTGATGAAAGCGCCTTCTTGTTTAGAGAAATATGGGCAACACTGGCCACTTCGGTAGTTTTCATTTTACTTATTATAGGCTGCTTTACTTATGCCATTTACACCATCATAAGACAAAAGAAATTATCTGAGATGAAGAATGACTTCATCAACAATATGACTCATGAACTAAAAACACCTATAGCCACTGTAGGCCTTGCCTGTGAGGCTCTTCATGAAAAAGAAATGCGACAAAACGATAGCATTCTACTAAGGTATCTGGATGTAATAAAAGATGAAAACAACAGGCTAGCCACTCAGGTAGAAAAGGTATTGCAATCAGCCTTATTAGACAAACCGTCTTTTCAAATTAAAAATACAGACCTAAAGCTACATGACCTCATAGAAAATGTGGTTTCTAAAATAAGAGTACCGCTGGAAGCCAAAAGCGGAGAAGTGGAGCTTAAGCTAAATGCTTCAAATGACAATATCCTGGGAGACTATGAACACCTATCTCATGTGGTGCTCAACTTGTTGGATAACGCTATGAAATATTCGCCAGATAAGCCTTTTATCAATATCTCTACTTTTAACATTCAAGATGGTATTATAATAGAAATTTCTGATCAGGGAAAAGGGATGAAGCAGGAAGAATTAAAGCGAATTTTTGATAAATTTTATAGGGTGCACACCGGTGATCGGCATGATGTTAAAGGCTTTGGTCTCGGACTTAGTTATGTTAAATCAATTGTAAATATGCACGGCGGCGATATTTCTGTTAGATCTGTTTTAGGGCAGGGTAGCACGTTTAGCATATTTCTTCCTTTTAAAAATGGAGAATAAAATAAAATTACTCATTGTAGAAGATGATCAAAATCTAGGACAGATATTAAAGGAATATCTGCAACTGAAAGGCTATAAAGCTGATTTGTATCGAGATGGAGAGTCAGGGCTCCAAGCTTTTGCGCCTGGACTATATGACCTGTGCATTTTAGATATTATGATGCCTAAGCGAGATGGCTTTTCTTTGGCGCAAGAAATTCGTAATCAGGATAAAAACATTCCATTGATTTTTCTTACGGCCAAATCCATGAAAGAAGATGCCATAAAAGGACTCACCATAGGGGCTGATGATTATGTTACCAAACCCTTTAGCATGGAAGAACTCTTACTTAGACTGAAAGCTATTTTAAGGCGTTCTGCCCCTATTGCGGGTGAGCAGCCTGCTGAGTTTAATATTGGAGATTACAAATTTGATCCTACCCGAAGGATATTAGATTTTAAAGGAGAAACTACCAAGCTCACCACTAAGGAAAATGATCTACTCACGCTACTGTGCAAACATCAAAACAGGGTGCTTTCCAGAAAAATAGCGCTAAACAGCATCTGGGGAGATGATTCTTACTTCAATGCCAGGAGCATGGATGTGTATATTACTAAACTAAGAAAGTATCTTAAAAAAGATGAGTCTCTTCAAATCCTAACTGTACATGGTGAGGGCTTCAAGCTCATTAATTTATAGACTAATTTCTTTATAAAACCATAAAATAATATTTTGCCCTTTTAAATATTTGATGATGTAGATGTAAGCTATCTTGTAAGTTACCTCTATTTTTCTTACTTTTCTGTTTGATTCCAAACAAAAACAAAGTACTTAAAAAAGGAGAATTTTTTGCTCGGAATTAGTAAGGTGTGCAAGGAGAAATGCAACCATTTATTAAAAATAATTTTATTGATCCAGAACCTATAACCCTATATTCCGATGATTCAGATAATACCTTCGATCATTATTAATGATGGGAAAGTAATACGATTACAGCAGGGAGACTTATCTCGCGAAAAGGTGTACGACAAGAGCCCTCTTGACCTTGCCAAAAACTTTGAGGACCATGGTATAGAAGAAGTCCATTTAGTAGATTTAGATGGCGCCAGAAGAGGGGAGCCCGTTAACTATCATATTTTAGAAGCTATAACAGGCCACACTAACTTAAAAGTAGATTTTACAGGTGGTATTCATACTGATGGAGACATAAGCAAAGCCTATGAATATGGAGCCAAATACATAACTGCTGCCAGTGTAGCCGTAGCTCGGAAGGAGCTTTTTGCCTCATGGATTATTTCATATGGCCGAGAAAAAATTACTCTTGGTGCAGATGCCATGAACGGAAAAATAGCTATACGTGGCTGGCAAAAATCCACCGACATAGAGCTGTTTGATCATATAGAGTACTTTTATTCAAGAGGCCTTAAATATGTTAAAACTACAGATATAGCACGCGATGGCCTCATGGAAGGACCTTCTTTTGATTTGTATCAAAAAATTATCGATACCTTTCCAGACATTTGTGTATTAGCCAGTGGTGGGGTAAGAAACGTAGATGATATCAAAAGGCTTAATGATATGGGTGTGTTTGCCGTAATATTTGGTAAAGCCTATTATGAAGGCCGCATAAAACTGAAAGAACTGGAATCTTACCTTGTGAAAGTGTAACGGATTTCAGTCCTAAAGCTCACTAAGCTGAGTTTTACCTACTCTTTGATAAAATCATCAAAAATTAAAAGCCCCGAATATCTTCGGGGCTATAAGATTTAACTTGCTTTTAATAAACTGTCCTGCTTTAGAGTGTAGGTTCTGACCTCTTTTTTCTCTAGATCAAACCAAGCGCATTCCACTAGATAAGAGCTTTTATCCTTAATGTAATGTAATACCTCCATCACTTTCCCATCTCTATTACTTTTTACACGCTCTCCTTTTTTAAAAAGTCTTTTCATAGGCATCTCCCAACTATTATAAATTAATATAACAATATCGTTCTTACCTTAAGTATACGATTTTTTTTAACAAAAGATCGTAAAATCTACAATTATTAACAAGACTTATATAAAGTTTAATTACAGTTAATATTAAGATAATCCTAATCCATAATAGTAAGAACCAGACATGCCATCATAAACTCCCTCAATCAGCACACCGCCTTCTTTATTCTCAAGAATCTTCACCACATCTTCCTTACTCTTCACTGTTTTTCCATCTATCTTGGTAATAATAAATCCTTCTCTCATATCAGTAAATTTTCTGATTTTCCCTGGCTTCAATGCTTTTACTCTTACTCCAGACTTAAGATCCAATTTACTTAAAGTGGCATTATCAACATCTTCTAATTCAGCGCCTAAAACAGATAGTATCTCAGAAGTCTCTTTTTTCACTACTTCAGTGTTTCCTTGTCTGTTTTTGAGTTCCACTTTGTAAGAAAGCTCCTTACCTTCTCTATTTACCTTTAGCTCCACCTTATCTCCAGGTCTCTTACTACCTATATAGCCTATCAGCTGAGCAGTATTATCTATTCTTCTATTGTCTATACCTGTAATCACATCTCCTTCTTTCACTCCTGCATCTTTAGCTCCACTCATAGGATCCATCCCTGCTACATACACTCCTGAGTATAGGTCTATATTCTTGTCTTTGGCAAACTCACCAGTTACATTTTGTATTTGTACTCCTAACCATCCTCTCTGTACTGTTCCATAAGCAATAAGGTCTTCAACTACTTTACTCACAATATTAGCTGGCACTGCAAAAGAATATCCCGAATAAGATCCTGTGGGGCTTGCTATAGCTGTATTAATACCTACAAGATCACCATTAAGATTTACTAAAGCTCCTCCACTATTTCCTGGGTTTACTGCTGCATCTGTTTGTATGAATGATTCTATGGCTGTATTCAGACTATCTCTAATATTATTTTCAGCCAAAATACCAATGCTTCTCCCTTTAGCACTTACTATACCCGCCGTTACAGTAGAGTTAAGGTTGTAAGGGTTACCCACAGCCATTACCCACTGGCCTACTTTTACTTCATCAGAATTAGCTAACGAAAGGTAAGGTAAATCACCCTCTTCTATCTTTATCAAAGCAATATCTGTAGTAGGATCTGCACCTATAACTTTTGCTTTATAGCTTCTATTATCATGCAGCGTTACTTCAAGGTCATCAGCATCTGCTATCACATGATTATTAGTAACTATATAACCTTTGTTATTTATAATTACGCCACTACCAGTACCTACTCTGGGCTGAGCGCCTCCCTCCGGCTGCCTAAAGAAGGGACCAAAGAAATCTCTGAACTCATCCGGCACTTGCTGACCTCTTGAGGAATAATTACCTGTACTTGTAGACCTGATGTTTACTACTGCATCCATTGTTTTTTCTGCCGCTGCCGAAAAATCTAAAGCTACCAGGTCTCCAGCTTCATTAGTGGAGTAGGCCGTTTTTACTGCAGGGGTACCATCTACATGTTCTACTTTAATGGTTTTACCATTATTATTAAGGTCAAACACCTGGAATGACCCTATAGTTAATGCACTACCTAAAACAGCAGCCATTATTAATGCACTAAACTTCTTCATACTTTCTGTTTTTCTTGATTAAAACACTTGCAATAAAGGTTCGATAACACATTGCACATTCTAACGTGAGCAACTGTAATTTTATTTACGCTATAACCTATTTTTTAGTTTAAAGAGTAAGTTAAAAATTGTTAAAGTACAATTACTAAATAAAAAAGGTCACCTCTCCGCATTAATCAGAGGGTGACCTTTCAAAATATTCAATGACTAAGAAATTTCTATTAATCTAGATGTAGCCGTTTTAGCTTCTTCTTTTTTAGGAATTGAAAGAGCCAAAATACCATCGGTATATTTAGCTTCGATCTTGTCTCCTAATACGGTGCTAGGTAAAGTGAATGACCTTTGAAATGATTGATAGTTAAACTCTCTTTTGGTGAATTTCCCTTCATCATTCTTTTCTTCGTTTTTCACTTCTTTTTCATAAGAAATGGTCAGCAAGTTGTTATCCACCTCTACTTTGAAGTCCTTTTTATTTGCTCCCGGAGCAGCTACTTCTACCTGAAAATCGCTTTCACTTTCTTTTATATTTACTGCAGGCATCGTAGCATTTGAGCCTGAGAAATTGAACATGTCCCTTGATAAGAAATCGTCAAAGAAAGTAGGAAACAGGTCATTTGTTCTTCTAATGAGTGTCATAATATACCTCCTTTTAAAATGTTATTAAATCAAATTCAATAACATTTTTACAATTAGAATGCCAGACGGAGAATAAGACAAATTGACGCTTCAGTAAAGACCAAAATAGCAAAAAAAGTGACATTTTGTCTATTTTTCAACTAACTCCCCATTATCATATTCATACTCTATAGACACATTGCCTTCCTGATCATACCAGCGAGAAATACCGTTTCTTTTGCCATCAGTATAAGGGCTTTCCTCCATCAGGGTGCCATTATCATAATAAGACTTAGCCACCCCTTGCAACAAGCCATTTTCGTAGGTTTTTTCTTCTTTTATTCTATTTCGGTTATAAACCACATAGTCTCCATGCAGCTGACCGTTATGGTAATAACTTCTCTTCTCTATCTCTCCTCGCTGCCCTAATTCTACATGCATACCCTGCATTACACCATCTACATATCCCGTTACAGATTTAACCACACCATTTGCATAAAACGTAGTCCAATTCCCCGTTTTCTTATCATTCAATAAGTCTCCCTGCTCTACCACATTACCTGCATCATTTTTAACTGTGACCTTAACCATACCTGAGGCATCCTCATAAGATTCCTTTATGGCGCCTTTGTGAATGGCTGATGCCCCTTCATTGCTAAGAGCATTATTATCAGCCAATTGATTATCTGAACATGAAAACAATCCTATAGAAATAAAAAAAGCAAAAAAATACTTCATGATATTTTAAGTGTTAATGAATAAAAATAAAGCTCAATTATAAAATATGGGCGATAAAATAAAAAGAATAAGGTGGATTTTGAGCAGTATTTTATATCAAAAAGTAATGAAAGCAAAAGAGCGCATCTTTCGGAATGAAGATTAGCTCAAAAGGGAAAAATACATAGAGGATTGTCCATCATTTTTCTATATTATCTAATATGCAACATAGTGTTAATCTGCTAATGAAAAATTGAGCGGTCCTTTACCTATAAAAACCGCTCAAGCCAAGCTCATAAAAACTAACAAAATTTAACCATTGACTGCCTTAAAGTTCCTCTAGCAGCGCAATCACCTTCTCTTTATTATCAGAAGTAACCTTGTCTTTTAAAGCTCCTTTTTCAAAAGTGGCAAAAAAAGGAAGGCTATAAACCCCGGCCTTTAATCGGGTTTTAGGAGCTTGCTCAGCAGACACTTCTACGAAATTAATGTGCCCATATTTCTCTTCCGCAGCCAGCCTATTATAAATAGGAGCAAACCGCTTACAAACCCCACACCAATCGGCTGAAAATTTAACCATCACTTTGTCATGTGCATTAATTACCTTCTCAAACTCTTCATCAGACACAATTTTCTTTTCCATACTAAAATATTTTAACCATATACTAAGAAAACGATTTCGAAAGACAATGAGTAGAACTATCAATCAATAAAATTTAGTGCGTCATAGACAAAATAAATGAGAACTGTATTTTCAATAAAAACAAAGAGGGTGTGTCAAAAGTGACTATTAAAAGCAACTTTTGACACACCCTCCCTTCAATAAATAGAATAGTAAAATTATTATCTTTCTCCCAGCACAAATTTTACAGGGATCACTTGCTTTACCTTTACAGGCACCCCTCTTTGCTTGCCAGGATTCCATTTAGGCGAATTTTTTTCAAAAATTCTTAGCACTTCCTCATCACAGCCCGCACCTATTCCTTTGGCAATCTGTATATCCACCATATTACCATCTTTATCTACCACAAAGCTTAAATACACTGTACCTTCCACACCTATTCTGCGTGCCTGACCAGGATACCTCAGGCGTTTGTTGATAAATTCATACAGTGCACTCTCACCTCCTACAGGCGAAGGCATCTTTTCCACAATAAGAAAAGTATCATCTACTTTCTCTTCGGGCAAAGGGTTTTCTACGATCACAGGATCTTCTATTTCTACAGGTGGGAGCTCTACTACCACGGTTTTTTTCAATTCTTCCTCCACATCCTGAATATCGGGATCGGGAATAGGATTCATTATTTTTTTCTTCACCGGTGGTGGTGGTGCTGGCTTTTCTTTTACTTGTACCGTGGGCAAAATAGTCTCCAAAACATCCATTTCCCTTGCATCCAAATCTACCGGATTATCGGGAGCTTCCATGGCCGTACGATATTCAAAAGCACTTACTACCAACATTATAGCTGCCAGCAGGCCAATCTGAAAGAATAAGCCCGAAAGCCTTCTTACATCTTTTTCAGGATTTTTACGTTTTTCCATTGTCTGTCATGTTTAGTGTAACATTTATAAAATCATCCGGCCGGGATGTATTTTCTTTTTCTATATGTTCATTACAAGCACTTTTTTCATTTTTAGCCCCTACCACCTTTACGGCAAAATAGGCTATCAATAATAAACCTATGAGTATGAGCACATATATTATAAGCCTCACCACACGCTTACCCACGCTGCTCTTCTCATGCTGCTTTAAAATATCATGATAGTTCTTATGGCTCTCGATGCGCCTCGAAGTCATTTTCTTTCTTCTTAACCGTATTTCATGTCTGCTCATTATTGCTCCCAGTTGACTTTAAAATGTTTCTTTAACTTTTCAACAGCCCTGTATAGACGCATCTTCGCTCCACTTTCTCCTATATTTAATATAAAAGCGATCTCTTTAAAACTTCTATCCTCAAAAAACCTTAACTCTAAAACCTCCATAGTTTCTGTAGGTAGCTCTCTCAATGTAGCTATAAGCAAGCGAATTTGATCTTCACTAAAATCATTTTCGTGTTGCTCAAAAAGCTCTAGCACACGCTCTTCTTCTACACTAAATATTTTATTCCTTTTGTTTTTATTAAAATGCTTATTCACCTCATTACTTGCTATCCTATAGAGCCAGGCGGAAAATGGCAATCCCCTAAACTCATACTTCTTCAAGTTTTGTAATGCCTTTAAAAAAGTTTGAGAACAGATATCTGCTGTTAGATCTTCATCATCAGTTCTTCTGTATATAAAATTAAATATACCCTCATAATACTGATCATAGATCGCACCAAATGCCTTCGCATCTTTTTTAGATGCTTCTATCACTCGCTGTTCGTGAGTAATATCCTCTTCGGTCATATGTCTGGCCTTATTCAAGCTATTCAAGGTAATGGTTTTGATCATATAACCGTGGTTTTTAAAAAGGTCACAGGTTAATTTAATTTTTTTTAAATAATTATCTGCTTGCAATTATTAGAATAGAGTTGTGAACCACAAAGTCAATGTCTAGTTTTAAAGAACCTTTAAAACTCTAAGCCGCATGAAAACAATAGCGATGAATAAGCTTCTTTTTCTATTACCCATCATATTCTTAAGCTGCGCTGCTTCTAACTCAGGATCATCATCTGAGTCAGGCACCACAACAGGCGGAATCAACGAAAAAACCGCAGGTATGAAGAAATACGAAGGATATTTCTCTTTTTATTATGACGAAAAATCTGATAAAATATTTCTGGAAATAGATAAGCTGGATGAAGAGTTTCTATATGTTAACTCACTGGCAGCAGGTGTAGGGTCTAATGACATAGGACTAGACAGAAACCAGCTAGGCAATGACCGGGTAGTGAAATTTGAAAGAAAAGGCCCGAAAATTTTATTAGTTCAGCCCAATTATAAATACCGAGCCATCAGTGAAAGTGAAGATGAAAAGAATGCCGTAAGAGACGCTTTTGCCCAATCAGTACTTTATGGCTTTAAACTAGTAGCCGAAGAAGAAGGAAAGGTATTAGTAGATGCCACTGATTTTTTCATTTCTGACTCACACCATGTAATCAGCACTTTAAAAAGGAGTAAACAAGGAAGCTATTCACTAGACAAATCCCGCTCAGCCCTTTACTTACCCCAAACCAAGGCATTCCCAAAAAACTCTGAATTTGAAGCCACACTCACCTTTTCTGGAGAAGCGCAGGGCGGCTATATAAGAAGCGTAACTCCTACTTCGTCTGCCATTACGGTCCGCGTTCACCATTCATTTGTAGAGCTACCTGATGGTGATTATGAACCAAGAATATTCGATCCTAGAGCAGGCTATTTTTCTACCTCATACTATGACTATGCTACACCCATTGGAGAGCCTTTGGAAAAAAGATTTATCACCAGACATCGATTAAAAAAGAAAGATTCTAATGCTGCGGTAAGCGAGCCGATAGAGCCTATCATCTATTATATGGATAGAGGCACTCCTGAGCCCATTCGCTCAGCACTAATGGAAGGGGCCAGCTGGTGGAATCAGGCATTTGAAGCAGCTGGTTATAAAAATGCCTTTCAGGTAAAATTACTTCCTGCTGATGCTGACCCATTAGATGTACGCTACAATGTTATCAACTGGGTACACCGATCTACGCGGGGCTGGTCTTACGGTTCATCAGTAGTAGACCCCCGTACCGGAGAAATCATTAAAGGTCATGTGCTGTTGGGCTCATTAAGAGTAAGGCAAGATTACCTGATAGCAGAAGGACTTTTAGCTCCTTATAAAAATAGCACTTCGGTACCTAAAGAAATGGAAGAAATGGCTTTGGCTCGCCTCCGACAGCTAGCAGCTCATGAAGTAGGCCACACACTTGGCTTAGCACATAGCTATACTTCCAGTTCAGAAAATAGGGCTTCGGTGATGGATTATCCACACCCGCTCATTAAAATAACCAATGGAGAAATAGACCTATCAGATGCTTATGATGATAAAATAGGCGCTTGGGATAAAGTAGCCATCAACTACGGATACAGAGACTTTCCTTCTAATGAGAATGAAAAAACCGAACTCAATAAAATAATACAAGAGTCATTAAAAAATGGTCTTACTTTTCTATCTGATCAAGACGCAAGACCAAAAGGGGGAGCCCATCCTTATGCACACCTCTGGGACAATGGCAAAAGTCCTGTAACTGAACTGAACCACATTTTGGAAGTGAGAAGAATTGCACTTAACAATTTTGGAGAGAACAACATCCAAACAGGTACTCCTTATGCAGAACTGGAAGAAGTATTAGCACCCGTCTATTTCCTACACCGATACCAGACTGAAGCCGTTTCTAAAATAATAGGCGGCATCAACTACAGGTATGCGCTTCGTGGCGATGGACAGCCTGTCACTGAACTTATAGATGCCAATGAACAGAAGCTGGCATTGGGAGCTTTGCTTTCCACTATAACCCCAGAACGGCTTATGCTTACCGAAGATCTTCTAAAAATAATTCCTCCTCGGCCATTAGGGTACCGCAGAAGCCGTGAGCTAACTGAAATTCGGACCTCACTCACTTTCGACCCTCTTACCGCAGCCGAAAGTGCTGCTCAAATGACTTTCGGGCTACTATTCAACCACTCACGCGCACAAAGATTGATAGAACATCATGCACGCAATAGCGAGCAGCCTGGCTTGGAGTATGTCATAGATCAGGTAATAGCTGCCACTTGGGAGCAAAAACCATCTAATAACACCTACAAAGCCGAAATCCAAAGAACTGTAAATGATGCCTTACTCACTCAACTTATGGGGTTAGCCGCAAATGAAGAAAGCAGTGAGCAGGCCAAAGCCATCGTCTATTATAAACTAGACGAACTAAAAACCTGGCTTAACTCCATTATGAAAAAATCCGATGAACTACAAAAAGCACATTTCGCTTATGCTGTTCATAAAATAGAAGCATTTCAAAACGAACCTGAAAAATATAAGTTACCTGTGGTGGTTGATACACCTGACGGATCGCCTATAGGCAGTTATTAAACCATGAATTCACTACTACTGAAATTTGAAAATGCCGTAGCAGGTTACGGCATTGCTCACTCCATACCACCTATTGATCTTGAAATACATGAAGGAGAACATGCGATTCTTGTAGGTGAAAACGAAAAACGGAAAGCAGAATTTATGGATGCCGTAGCTGGAAAAATATCCATTCCTAAAGGCAGGCTTTATTACCATTTTTCTGACAATTACTGCAAAGCTGATATCAAAAAGCCTATTGCTTCTGTACTGGCACGTCATGATTTTAAAAGCCTGGATGCCGAAAAAAAATTCTACTATCAGCAAAGGTATAATTCATCTGATTCAGAAAACTCTGAAACAGTATCAGAGTATCTGGCTAAAATTAAGTCATTTAGGAAAAAGCCCTATTGGACTATTCCTAAAGTGGTAAAAAGACTGAACCTAAAATCACTGGAAGATGAAGCACTTATAAAACTATCTAATGGAGAAACCCGCAAAGTACTATTGGCCGCAGCCTTATTAAAGAACCCGGCCATCTTACTTTTGGACAACCCCATGACGGGTCTCGACAAGGAAAGTAGAGCTTTTTTCAACTCTCTCATTCCTGACATATCTTATTCTGGAGTAACCATTATCATGAATTCCTCTGAACACGATATTCCGGAAGAAATAGAAAAGGCCATTATTTTTAAAAATAACCAACCTATACAAAAAGTAAAGACTAGAGAAGCAGAAAGGTACTTACAATCAGAAGAAGCGCTAAATATTCCTAAAGAGGATCTGGAAAAACTAATGCAGCACAACCATACAGCTTATGAAAGCATCATAAAAATGAATGATGTAAAGGTAAAGTATGGCAACAAGTTAATTTTAGACCACATTAATTGGACTGTTAAGCAAGGGGAGCGATGGGCTCTGACAGGCCGAAATGGAGCAGGAAAATCTACTTTACTGAGCCTTATTAATGGAGACAACCCTCAAGCTTATGCCAATGAAATCTTTCTTTTTGACAAGAAAAAGGGATCCGGTGAAAGTATATGGGATTTAAAAGCAAAAATAGGGTTTGTATCTCCCGAATTATTTCAATACTTCCCTCGTCACCTGACTTGTGGACATGTAATAGCCACTGCTTTTTATCTTAGAATGGTATCTATTCCGGCATTACCCAATGACCGAAAAGAGAAAATTCTGCAATGGATGACCCTTTTCAATATTGATCAATATTTTAACGAAAAATTCTATTCCGTTTCTATCAACATTCAGCGCTTATGCCTATTAGCCAGGGCTTTGATCACCAATCCGGTACTACTCATTTTAGACGAACCATTTCAAGGCTTTACTCACAATCAGAAAATGTACCATAAAAAAATTATAGATACCATTTGCGAACAAAGCGACCTTACACTCATTTTCGTAAGCCACTATGAGGAGGAAATACCTGAAAGTGTTACTAACACAATCAGGCTAATAGATGGAAAACAGGCCTAACTTATAATTCAGGCCATTTTATTGTATCGTCATCAATAAACTGAGGAGACCACTGTATCTCATCTAATCGTCCTTCATTTATCCAAAAATTAACTGAGTGAGAATTGGATTCAATTAACTTATGATCTGGACTTTCGGCAGACGACCAGTCTTCCATTTCCAGGTCATCCATTCCTACTTTAGCCAATACTTCCTTCAACTTTTCCTCACTTTGACCAATTAACGTTTCACCATCTAGCTGGTAAAAATCAGAGGTTACTGAAATCACTATCAGACGCCAATCATCTTCTTCATCAAAATTAAGAGACAAACTCAACTCTTTATAATCCCACGATTCTGTAAGATCTTGATCAGAATCAGTATAAGAATAGCTCTCTACCACATCTGCTTCGCCTAATATTTCCTTAACCTGGTCACGAGTCATACCAAATTTTATAGTACCTAAACCTTCTCCTGGTTTTATATCTTTTAGTTCTGTATTCATAACGTTTATTTTAAAGCAAATCTAACCATAATAAAATCAGCATCTCACTTTTTATCCACTAAGCTGACACTGTTTCCTTACTATCAACATTATATTATTACTTTTGCATAAAACGGGTTATAAAAAATTATATGGAGGATATTGATATTATTGAAGACGATGAGTTATACGAGCATCATCGTATAGTGGCTGACCCCAAGCAGCAATTACTAAGGATAGACAAGTTTCTGATGGACAGGCTCCCTAATGTAACCCGAAACAAGCTGCAGTCGGCCATAAAGGACGGATTTGTAAAAGTGAATGATCAGGAAATAAAACCTAATTACAAGGTAAGGCCTGATGACATTATAACGATTGCTCTGCCTGAGCCTCCGAGAGAAACCGAAGTAGTACCGCAAGATATACCTCTCAACATAGTTTATGAAGATAAGCATGTGCTTGTGGTGAACAAAGAAGCGGGCATGGTAGTGCACCCTGCTTACCAAAACTGGGAAGGTACATTGGTAAACGCTTTGGCATACCATTTTAAAAATCTGCCAGAAATGGAGGGCAATGAGGGCCGACCAGGACTAGTACACCGCATAGATAAAGACACCAGCGGCTTGCTTGTAATCGCTAAAACTGAACAAGCCATGAATGGGCTCGCCAAGCAGTTTTATGATCACTCTATTGAAAGAACCTACTATGCGCTGGTGTGGGGCTCTCCTGAACCTAATGAAGGTACTATACATATTAACCTGGGCAGAAGCCTGAAGGACAGGAGGATTACTGTGGCTTATGAAGATGATACCATAGGCAAAAATGCCATCACCCATTATAAACTACTGGAAGACCTCAGGTATGTTTCACTAGTGCAGTGTAACCTGGAAACAGGCCGTACCCACCAAATCAGAGCCCACATGAAACACATAGGTCATGAACTGTTTAATGATGCTACTTACGGTGGAGATAAAATTCTAAAAGGCACTCCTTTTTCTAAGTACAAAAGCTTTGTAGATAACTGTTTTAAAATATTACCCAGACAGGCCCTGCATGCTAAATCTCTAGGATTTGTTCACCCTGTTACTAAAGAGTTTATGCAGTTTAACAGCGAGCTTCCTGAAGATTTCTCACAAGTATTAGAAAAGTGGAGAAGTTATGTGCAGTATAATTAAATGAAAGGCTCAATCATTGTTCATGTATGATTTAAAATGGAGATGAAGTGATTTTATATGAAAGGAGTAGATTTAGCAAATAAGCTTTTTGTCCTAATACAGTTATAGCAAATAATATGGTAGTCGTCGATTGTCAAGGATTTCAGTTAGACAAATACAAGATTCCCGCTTTCCTGTTAAATAAGGGAGAAATTGTAACACTAAACCTATGGAATGGTAATCATTTTCACTATTTCCTGATGATAGACTAAAAGCTACGAACAAAGTTTCACATCTTGCTGGCAACCCTAGAAGATTTCTATCCATTTATACAACTCTCTCAAAGAGTGATGGTTTAATCTTTAATCTTCTAGGAGTTGACCCTCAAGGAGCTATTGAAATTTATGAAATCGTCGAAGAGGCTGTAAAATCTAAGAATGGTTATGCCATACTTTTGAATAACTTTGATGACATGAAAGGCAACTGCCTCAAACGCTATAATATTGAATTATTAAATTGATAGACCTACTGTCTTGTCTATAATATTTTGTTACGCACACATAGTAACATCTACACAACGGTTTTACAAAATTCAAAACTTATAACTACTCAACCTCTCCACCTGTAATAAAACCAAATTCATGGATTTTTTAGTATATGTAAACAGCTGATATTCAGTTTATTAAATACAGAAAATCACTTTTGGCATGGCTCTTGATTAATTCACACTATAAGTTATTTACTGATATCACTTTATAACTTCTTTAGTTCATGAGATCCCGACTTATTGATTTCATGTAGATGTTAAATCTAAATTTTTAAGGACATGAAGAAGGTTGCATTACTTATCGTATTCACTGCATTTATTGCAGGATCTGCTTTAGCTGAAAAAGCTGCTGCTACATTTAGAACAGACAAAGGAGAAAAAATTCAGGTGATTATTAATAATAAGGTTATCAATCACCAACCCAAATCAATAGTAAAAGTTCAGGGAGGCGGGGGCCTGCTAAACGTACAAATTAAAGTCTACAACAGTCATAATACCTTAACCTTAAGAGATAGACTAGACATAAAGCCTGGTTTTAAAAGTGATTTTGTGATTATAAAAACAGGCCGAGAAGCCCAAATTCAAAAATCATCTATAAAACGAATCTATGATAACCACTACAGAAGACCCGAAGAATTATACAACAAAAAGTACTATGCCCTAATAAGCGAAGGAAGCATGAACACTTTATTGGATCGATTAGAGTATGCTCATAATGATCAGGATAGGTTATTAACTGCTAGAAATAATATTGGCGATAATAAAATCACCACCTATGATCTTGGTCAAATATTAACAGCTCTTGATGAAGAAGAGTCTAAATTAAAATTTGCCAAATGGGCATATAAACGAACAGTAGATCAGAACAATTACACAGATATACATGCTGCATTTCAATTCAGAACCAGCATAATAGAACTCGATAGATTTATTTACGGTTAGTTAATGTGTTGAACAAAAAGCCTTTCAAATAATCCTGAAAGGCTTTTCTCATGCAAAAACCGCGCACTATACTGATAAAAAGCTATTCGGTGTTGCCTTCCACAATTTGCCCCACAAGACTCTCTGAGCGCCCTTCCTGCTCCCGCGTTTCTTTTATCACTTGCTGAAGCTCCTCTTCATTAATAAAGCCTTTGCTATACGCGTGCTCTGCGGCTACGGCCGTATCAGAAACTAATAACATATCTACATTTAAGGCCTTTATATCCTCCGCCTGCCTGAGCACTTTTTTCTCTTTACTCTTTTTAGAAACATCTCTTATATAAATAGCTTTAACCCTACCAGGAAATTCTTGCGTAATCTGAACATAAAGCTCAGAATCCCTTTGTCCACTATCTCCAATGAGTATAAAAGACAGATCTTTATATACCTCAAAAAGATGTCTTATTTTGATCAATTTATGATTATGTGTGCCTCCACCAGATTTCATAAGCTCCCATAAGCTGGTTTTCAACTCTTGCAGTAAAAAAGGGCCTTTGGGAATATTCCGTACCTCACAGAAGTTTTCGAGGAAATCATAAAGATTCCACTCACTACTACTCACATAAAAGATCGGGTTTGAAGATTCACTTTTGGTCCCTCTTCGGAGCGCATCATAAAAGGCAGCCACACCCGTAAACGGCAACCTGGTTTTTGAATTTTTGGTAAGTATGAGCCTCAGTTTCCTGAGGGTTTGAGTAGCATGAGAAATTAGAATAGTGTCATCTACATCAGAGATAATACCAAAGCATGAATTGGGCTCTTCAATATATACCTCCGTTTCAGTTTCTATATCTTTTTGATCATCAACTAGGATATCTAAAACCTTAAAACTTGCTGTATGCCAGCCGTGCTGAGGTAGTTCCTCTTCAAATTCAAATAACGCCTCAAAAAGGCCATTTTCATCAGTAACCACTTCCTTTTCAAAGCCAAATAACCGCACCCGCACCCTTACATCTGGTATGGCCTCACTGAGATAGCGACTAATCATAGCTCGGAAATTCTTCCTTCTCTTATCTTCTTCGCTAGCCTCATAAAGTACCCTGTCATCCAGCACATGTCCACGGAGATATACCTTTCTTCTGGAACCATAGCCCCTATAAGGAATGATGGTAGGTGGGGTCAGTACTCCAAGCCATTTTTTAAGGCGTAAAGACAGTTTTTTAACCGGTTTCCTAATTAACTTTTTGATAGATATCTATTTTATTGATAACCATTCATAATACACTAATGTTATCAATGGACGTATGAACCACTTATTGTTTGTAGTAAACCCTATTTCAGGAGGGATTGATAAATCTGACTTACACCATCAAATAGACGGTTGTTGTAAAACGCATCAGGCTGAATATTCCATTATTGAAACTAAAGGTAAAAACGATAAAGAAAGAATTGCAGATCGTATAAAAGAACTTTCTCCGGATATAGTTATTGCATGTGGGGGTGACGGCACTATTAACCTGGTAGCTAATGTGCTTTTAGGTAAGGATAACGTAAAGCTGGGAATCTTACCGCTAGGATCTGCCAATGGCTTGGCCACAGAGTTAGATATTCCTGAAGATATTGAAGGCTCGCTAGAAATTATACTAGCAGGAAAAACCATCCACATGGATGTGCTGAGAATAAATAAGAAATATATTTCACTTCATTTGAGTGACATTGGTTTTAATGCTGCTTTAATTAAAAGATTTGAAGCCAGTGGTTCACGAGGAAAATTGGCTTATGCAAGGCATTTTTTCGCCACATTATTTAAGAAGAAAACACGCAAATATCAGTTCGACTTAGGTTACACTAAGTTTAATCAAAGAGCAGAAATGGTGGTTTTTGCTAATGCCACTAAATACGGTACAGGTGCCGTTGTCAATCCGGAAGGGCACCTGGACGACGGCAAATTCGAAATTTGCATTTTCAAACCATCGCCTTGGTATGCCATGTTCAGCCTGGCGTATCATTTTTTTACCGGGCAAATGAAACGCTCGCGTTACGTTTCTATTTTAAGCGCAGAAGAGCTACATCTCTCGACCAAAAAATCTGATATTCTTCAGATTGACGGTGAAGACCTCGGTGAATACAAAAAAGTACATGTGCAAATAGAACCTGCACAGCTCCATGTAATTAGAGGCTAGTCAGTAAAATAAACTCGATCTCAATTACCAAACAACCAAGCATAACTCCATTCAAACAAAGCCAGTTTTTCATACCAATGAATTCCTTATTTTTAGAATGATTTAAAACCCATTACTATGATAAGAATTCTCTGTTGCTTTCTATTAATATCCTTCGCCGCCAAGGCACAGTATTCATCCAACCTATCAATTCCTGAAATAATGAAGGGAGAAGACTTTGTAGGCTACCTTCCTGAAAGAGTACAGTGGAGCCCCGATAGCAGATATATCTACTTTTCATGGAACCCTGATCATGAGCTTGTAAGAAGCATGTATAAGGTAGAAACAGCCACAGGAAAAATCAGCAAAATGACTGATGATGAGCAAAAATCCAGAGTATATATTGATACTTATAATGATGATCATACTCTGATGGTATATAGTAAAGATGGAGACCTTTTTCTTTACAATACTAAAACAGGAAGCGTAAAACAGATCACCAATACACTAGAAAGCGAAAGTGGCCCCGAATTTTCTGGAGACCAAAAGCAGGTCATTTATTCGGTAGGTAAAAATTTGTTTTCCTGGTCTATTACAGATGGCACCACCCGTCAGCTCAGTAATTTTAAATCTGGGTCGGAAAAAAAGGACTCGAAGGCCTCTTCACAAGAAGAATGGCTGAAAAATGACCAACTGGCTCTATTTGAAGTGCTTAACGAAAGAAAAGAAGAAAGTGAACTGAGCAAGGAGCAACTAGAAAACTTAAAGCCAGAAAGGCCTTTAGAAATTTACGTGGGTGATAAAGATGTTTTTGACCAAAAAGTGAGTCCTGATATGGCTTACATCACCTATAGATTAAGAAAAGAGGCGAAGCACAAAAATACAGAAGTCACTCATTTTGTAACAGAGTCGGGATATACTACTCAAAGCCCAGCCAGATCTAAAGTAGGCATAGAAGAAGATACTTATGAAATGGGTATTTATGATATTAAAAATGACACTACTTATACCTTAGACACTAAGGAAATAGAGGGTATTTATAACAAACCAGCCTTCTTAGAAGATTATGCTGATGGAGATTTCGATCCTAAATATGAAACACCGAGAGAGGTAATTTTTCATGGCCCATTCTTTTCTAAAAATGGTAATGCCTTTGTTGATATCCGCTCTCAGGATAACAAAGATCGTTGGATTATGCTGCTAGATCTGGCTAGCGGTAAGCTTACACTAGTAGATCATCAACATGATGATGCCTGGATTGGAGGCCCCGGCATCAGCTCCTGGAACTTCTTCCCTGGCAATCTGGGTTGGCTGGCTGATAACGAAACCATATGGTTTCAATCTGAAGAAACCGGATACTCGCATTTGTATACCTATAACATTAAAACTAAAAAGAAGAAAGCACTCACTAAAGGTGATTTTGAAATAAGAGAAGCCAAACTCTCTAATGACAAAAAATACTTTTATCTGCAAAGCAACAAGGTATCTCCTCACGTCAACCATTTCTATAAAATGCCTGTAACCGGAGGTAAAATGACACAAATCACCTCTTCGGAAGGCCAAAACGATGTTACTATCTCACCTGATGAAAAACAGCTGGCAGTATTATACTCGTACAGTAATAAACCTACGGAGCTGTACCTCATGAAAAACAGTGAGGGGGCGGTTATGAAACAACTTACGAACTCTACAACCGAAGCGTTCGATGCCTATTCCTGGAAAGATCCTGAGATCATTCGTTTTGAAGCCGAAGATGGCGCAAAAGTGCCCGCCAGAATTTATAAGCCAGAAAAGCCAAATGGGGCGGCCGTAATATTTGTGCATGGCGCTGGTTATCTGCAAAATGTACATAAATGGTGGAGTTCTTATTATCGTGAGTTTATGTTTCATAACTACCTCACAGATATGGGCTATACCGTTTTAGATATTGATTACCGTGGCAGCGATGGTTACGGTAGAGACTGGCGCACAGGTATATACCGCTGGATGGGAGGCAAAGATCTTTCTGACCAAGTAGATGGAGCTGCTTATTTAGTAAAAGAACAAGGCATTGATAAAGACAGAATAGGAATCTATGGAGGCTCTTATGGAGGCTTCATCACACTAATGGCTATGTTTACTGCACCAGACACCTTCCAAAGTGGTGCGGCACTTCGTTCAGTCACAGATTGGGCACATTACAACCATGGATATACTGCCAATATTTTAAATACACCAGTGCAAGACAGCATCGCTTATGCTAAAAGCTCTCCTATTTACTTTGCTGAAGGATTGAAAGGGAAACTGGTAATGCTACATGGAATGGTAGATGATAACGTACAGTTTCAAGACGTGGTAAGACTATCACAAAGGCTCATTGAATTAGGCAAAAAGGACTGGGATTTGGCCGTTTTCCCTATGGAGAGACATGGCTTTGTAGAAGCGAGCAGCTGGGCAGATGAGTACAGAAGAATTTATGAACTCTTTGAGGAAACATTGAAAAAAGAAGAATAAAAAAGAGGGCGGATTTTCAATGAATGTCCGCCCTCTTTTTTATAGGGTAGTTTAAAAGGGCAGTGAGCCAACATCTACATTGCCCCCACTTATAATAATTCCAACTTTCTTGCCTTCAAACAACTCCTTATTTCTCAATAGCACGGCCAAAGGAACCGCCGCACTAGGTTCTATTATTATCTTCATTCGCTCCCAAACCATTTTCATGGCTGCTGCTATTTCATTATCATTCGCCAATAAAATATCAGACACATGTTCTTTAATTATATCAAAAGGCTTTTCTCCTAATGAAGTTCTGAGACCATCAGCAATAGTATCTGGGTTAACCATAGGCACCAATGTTTTGGTTTGAAAAGACCTAAAAGCATCATCTGCTCCCTCGGGCTCACAGCCGATTACCTGGGTACGATTAGACCAATAATGTGCACTGAGCGAAGTGCCACTCAAAAGACCTCCACCACCAACAGGGGTTAGAATATAATCTAAAGGCTCGTTTACTGATTCTATTAGTTCTTTAGCTGCTGTAGCCTGCCCTTGAATAATACGATAATCATTATAAGGATGGATCATGCTCGCTCCTGTTTCACTTATAACCTTCTGCAAAGTCTCTTCCCTGGCCTGAAGCGTAGGCTCACATTCTATCAGATTAGCGCCATAACCTCTTACGGCCTCCATCTTCACTTTAGCCGAATTAGAAGGCATAACAATATGAGCTGGTATGCCTTGCAGCTGAGCAGCCAGAGCCACTGCCTGAGCATGATTACCAGAACTGTGAGTAGCCACTCCCTTTTGCCTCTCCTCATCTGACAAAGACAATACTGCATTCATACCGCCACGTGCTTTAAAAGCGCCCACCTTCTGAAAGTTCTCACACTTAAAGAAAATCTCTGCACGAGCTATTTTATTAATGCTTTCCGATGAATAAACCGGAGTGTAATGAATATAAGGAGACACACGTTCGTGTGCCTCTTCAATGTCTTGAGCCGTTGGTTTGATGTTCATTAGCCAAAAATAGTGGATATTCATTTAATCAGTTATAATTTGCTAAATGAATAACACCACTATCACCAAGGCTATCAGAATTCCAAAAATGAGAAGGCCGGTTTGGTTTGCTTTTTTCATGGTTTTAATCAGGTATGCCACAAAGATCACATCCTGAAGAAAACGAAGAAATCAAAACCTACTCAACCACCCAATTTATCGAGTGAAGTGCAGAAATTTACCGGTAAAAGAATTAGTGCGCTTTTAGCCAATTATCACCTACACCTGCTTCTACTTCCATAGGCACTTCGAGATCAACCGCTGAAGTCATCAGTTCAATTACCTTAGTTCTCACCACTTCAAGCTCGTCTTTAGGCACATCAAAAACCAATTCATCATGTACCTGCATGATCATTTTGGTTTTAAGCCCCTCATCCTTCAACCACTGGTGTATTTTCACCATAGCTATTTTAATAATATCTGCCGCACTGCCCTGAATAGGGGCGTTAATAGCATTCCGCTCTGCATAGCCACGCATGGTGGCATTTTTTGAGTTGATATCTCGCAGATACCTTCTTCTGCCTCTTATGGTCTCCACATATTCCTTTTCACGCGCCTTTTCTATGCAGTCATCCATATATTCTCTAATGGAAGGAAATTCCTTGAAATATGATTGGATAATTTCACTGGCTTCAGAGCGAGGTATGTTTAGGTTTTGCGATAAGCCAAAAGCAGAAATTCCATATATAATACCAAAATTAACTTCTTTGGCCTTTCTTCTCATGTTGGAGTCTACTTCCTCTACCGGCACATTAAATACTTTTGCAGCTGTAGTAGCATGGATGTCTCTACCTTCTTTAAAAGCAGCTATCATATCACTATCATTCGCAAAAGAGGCCGCTATTCTCAGTTCTATCTGGCTATAATCTGCCGCTAGCAACACATGATTATCATCTCTAGGAACAAAGGCCTTTCTTATTTCTCGGCCCTTTTCAGTTCTGATAGGGATGTTTTGAAGATTAGGGTTATTAGAGCTAAGCCTTCCTGTAGCTGCCACTGCCTGACCATAATCAGTATGAACACGACCATCGCCACTAATTAGCTTTGGCAGAGCATCTACATAGGTAGACTTAAGCTTTTGATATTCTCTAAAATCGAGAATTTTACTACATATTTCATGCTCAGAAGCTAATCGGCTCAATATTTCTTCTCCAGTAGCATACTGACCTGATTTAGTCTTTTTAGGCTTATCTACCAGTTTAAGCTTATCAAAAAGCACCTCCCCAAGTTGCTTAGGAGAAGCAATATTAAATTCCTGTCCTGCCAATTCATAGATCTCTTGCTGCACTTTTAAGCTAGCCTCCTGCAACTCCTTAGACATATCAACCAGCGCATCTTTGTCTATTCGCACTCCCTCAAACTCCATATCAGCAAGTACGGGCACCAGCGGGTATTCCACTTCATCAAGAAGCTCTGCTAATTTCTCTTCCTTTTTGATTTCCTTATCCAGCACTTCTTTTAGCTGTAAAGTAATATCAGCATCTTCTCCAGCATACTCCACTACCTCCTCGGGCGCAAGGTCTTTCATATTTAACTGCTTCTTGCCTTTTGGCCCAAGCAAGTCAGAAATAGGTACAGGAATGTAGTTTAGATATTGCTCTGCGATCATATCCATGCTATGCTTGGTTTCGGGCTCCAGCACATAATGAGCTAGCATAGTATCGAAAATATCTCCCTCCACATGAATATCGTATTTTTTCAAAACCAGAATATCATACTTCAAATTCTGGCCTATTTTAACAATATCAGTATCTTCTAAAACCTCTTTAAAGTCATTTAGTACCTCTTTGGCCTGCTCTCTATCTAAAGGCACGCTTACATAAAACGCTTCTCCCTTTACATATGAAAAAGCTATACCCACTACTTCTGCCTCCACGGCATCAATATTAGTAGTCTCAGTATCGAAACAAAACTCCTTTTGCTTTTTAAGGTAAGTTGCAAGCTCCTTCCTTTTCTCCGGTGTGGTGATTAGGTGGTATTCATGAGCCACCGTTTTTATTGTGCTCTTCTCCGTTACTACTTCTTCTTCTACCTCTATGGCCTCTTTACTTTCAGCGCTAAACATAGAAAGTTGTCCTGATGACGATGCACTTGAAGCGCTAGCGGAAGAAGCCTCTTGACCAAAAACTCTTTTTAGCAAGGTTCTAAACTCCAGTTCATCAAAAATGGGTTGCAGCTTATCTTTATCAGGGCCAGTGTATAATAAATCTTCTTCGTTAAACTCTAATGGCACTTCAGTATTAATAGTCGCCAGTTCTTTAGAGAGTATTCCCTGAGCTCCAAAATTCTGAACATTCTCTTTCTGTTTTCCTTTTAGGTCGTCAGCATGCTCTACCAGATTCTCTACTGAGCCATAAGTTTTTATAAGCTTAGCAGCGGTTTTCGGGCCAATCCCCGGTATACCAGGAATATTATCAGAAGCATCCCCTTGCAAGCCCAGCATATCTGCCACCTGATCTACAGATTCTATGTCCCACTTTTTGCAGACCTCTTCTACACCTAAAATATCTACCGCATTACCCATGTAAGCCGGCTTATATAAGTATACATGCTCCTGCACCAGCTGACCATAATCTTTATCGGGAGTCATCATAAACACCTCAAAATTATTTTCAGCTGCCTTTTTTGATAACGTTCCTATAATGTCATCAGCCTCATAGCCATCAAGCTCTATCACGGGTATGTTAAATGCCCTTACAATATCTTTCACTATCGGAATACCCGTTTTAATATCTTCTGGAGTCTCCTCACGGTGCGCCTTATACTCCACATACCTTTCATGACGGAAAGTAGGGGCTGAGGTATCAAAAGCTACAGCTATATGGGTAGGCTTCTGTTTTTGTAACACTTCCAGTAAAGTATTAGTAAAGCCAAACATCACACCAGTGTTAATGCCTTTAGAACTAATTCTAGGGCTTTTACTAAAGGCAAAATGTGCTCTATATATTAATGCATAAGCATCTAATAGGAAAAGTTTTTTCTCGGGTTTACTCATAGGGCATAAAGGTAGCTAATTGACCTAACAGATGGCAAATTAAAATAATAATTCGTCTGACAATGCCCTACTGAGGCGGTATTATAATATACCTCGCAGTCGGATAAAGTTATCCTCCTTTTCTCGTTCTAAATTATTAATTTTCTGGTAGGCGATTACAAAATGATGAGCGATAACTAGTGAATTGAGAAAAAATATAGCCAGGTAGCCAAGGTTAAGAACGATCAAATTGACTTTGAACATAAAAATATAAGCCGTTAACTCATAGGCAAAAGATAATATGCCTACTAAAATACCAGCTGCACTAAACCATGCTTCCTTCTGCTTATTTTGCAACGCCTGAATAACCACCACTGCTATGTAAACCAGATTAATCATTAAAAAGAATTGATAAGCCGGTAGTAATGAAGTGAAAAATATAGGCGGTAGAATTAGAGTGATAGCAATAAAAAGGTAATTGATAGTAATAATTATCCACTTAAAGAGTCCTTTGACTATATCCTTAAAAGATTTAGTAATGAAAAGAACACCTACCATGGCACTCGCGTAAAGTGATAAATACTCTATTCTTAGCGATAAGCTCCAAGGCAAGTTAACCAGTTCTGAAATAAGATAGATGTTTGAAAATAATATCCTAACAGCCCATAGCAAGCAGAAAAGCCCAAAATATAAGGTTGCTAATTGCCCTTTCCGTATAAAGAAAAATACTATAAAGAAGAAGCCCAGAACCAATAAACCACCTACCGAAAGTAAATTAGCAGCTACAATGTTTTGTTGAGATTTGACTACTTCTTCTGGTGTACCCAGTTTTAGTAATTTATGGATCCCTCCTCTGTGATGATGAAAATTGGCCACCTGCCATATGAGCTCTAACTCGTGGTCTTCGCTAATAAAGGTTGTATAGGTAGGTTTCCATTGTGGCTCTACCTCTTCTTTAGATTTTCCAACTTTACCGTTTGACGCTATTAGCTGGCCATTAGCGTAGAGCCGATATGCGGTATATACATTAGGCACATACAATGCGAGTAACTTGGCTTCAGGATCTTTTTTAATAATCAGTCTATACGTAGCATAACCTCTACCATTAAGCATTATGCCTTTATAGCGCATATCATTCCAAATACTCGGCACCTCCGCATATTTGGCATCCCATTCTTCATCATGAAAATCAGCTGAGAAAAGAAGTTTATGATAATAAAATTCCCATTCACCAGAAAGATCAATGGTTCCCATTTCTCCAATATCATTCTTTGATAAATCTAACCGACCTTTGTTTATCTCTGGTAAACTCTGGGCATGAAGTGATAAAAAACAGGATGTAGACAAAAAAATGGCAACGGATAATTGCCTTAAAGCTTTAACTATAGACATTAATAGACAATGTTATTAATACACCATCTTGCAAATTAACCCGAATGCAACTTACTTCCTACTGATTATTATCAAAAAAAGTACGTGCGAAATTAATCGAGAACTCGTTTTAGAAAGCCAATTGATTTATGATAAGCATCATCAGCTGCGTTCTTATCATAATCAGGGTTACTAGGATTAGCAAAAGCATGCACTGCATCATAAAAATGAATTTCCACAGATTTTGAAGCACTTTTCATGTCCTCCTCAAAGGTATTTACTATCTCGGGAGTGATGTGACCATCTTTCTCAGCGAAGATTCCTAATACTGGAAACTCTATTTTTGCTATCTTGTTTTCATCTTTTTCTGGCATACCATAATACATTACTGCACCCTGCGCCTGCTCCCCGGCAATCATAGCTGCCTGTAATGCCCAGCCTCCTCCAAAACACCATCCTAAAGTACCTATTTCTGAACTGATACCTGTAAAAGTAACTGCTCCTTTAATAATAGATTCTGCTCTTTCTGTAGTTACAGAACTGACTAGTTTAGAGGCCTCTTCTCTCGTAGTAGCTAACTTACCATCATACAGGTCTATGGCAAGAATATTAATGTTTTTATTAAATCCATGCCAGTATTTATCAGCTTCCTTTTTGATGTAATCATTAAGCCCCCACCATTCGTGAAAAATGAAAATATAGTTATCAATATCGGTGTTGGCCTTTACCAAGTAAGCGCTGGCCTTCTTACCATCAGGAGTTTCAAAAGTGATCATTTTGCCAGCCTGCTCCTTGTAGTGAAAAGGTATTGGATTCATATGCTCCTTTTTAAAAGTTTCATTTGAAGCAAACAATGCAAAGCTCTCCGTAGCTGAAGTTTGACATATGGTAATATTTTGATCTAGCGTATTCTGAGCATGCAGCACTGAGCTAGCGAACAATAAAAGGAATAATAATTTTACTATTTTTCTCATAATGGTTTAGATTAAATGGCCCTAATATTATATTAACAGAAATGAACACTTACTGTTTATCACTTTTGCCTACAATAAACTATATAATCCGTAACCGGAGGAGTAATATCTAATTCTCTTAACCTACTTATAACCTGACCTCTATGATAAGAGCTATGATTAAGCACATGGACCATGATTTCTCTTATAGTATTTTCGTATTTGGTGCCTTTGGTGTTTTTGTAAAAGATCATTTCTTCAAAAGTTTCTCTAGGGTGATTCTCTATGAGATCGCGCCAATTACGGTTACTTTCCTCATTCATGCTCTTTATCTCATGGAGCTTATATTTCTCCCACAAAGGAAAAGGCGAGGTAGGCAAATCCTTTATTCTATTTATCCAGATAATTTGGGAAGAAAGCAAATGGCTAAATAAGGTCATAATTTTATCATCTTTCACTTCGCCTTCTTCCAAAGTAATCAATACTCGGTTATTAGCCCATTCATTATATCGAAATAAATCTGTAAAATGCTTTTTCATAATTTTTAAACTAAATAAAACTTTATAGTAATTAATGATAATGTATCATTCAAACTAAGCTATAAAAAAATAACATCTTTCCAGTGTAGTTCTTTGCTACTAAATTGTAAAATGACAGCAAAGCATAATAACAATAAACTTCATTTCCATAAAGCGGAACACCTTTCAAAATATGGAATATTTTTCTATCAGTGATTTTTGCAAAAACATGAATATCAGAAAGTTAAGCATTAGGCATATCTTATGATTAATGAATAACAAATAGCTTAATGTTAAAAAAGAAAGAAAACATAAATTTCAGAAAATGATGAACTGATTACCGCCACAATTTTAAAAATAGTAATGAGTAAACGTGTAAAGTAAACCGAGAGGAAAGATAGCCTTATTACTATTGACGGTGGTAATCAATTTAACTTATAAAAGTAAGATGAGATGATAAAAAATTCTTTAACAGATCTGCTGTAGTAGAGTAAAAACTGATCAAAGCTAAGTAGAACAGAGCAAGGTGATGGTTATTGAGTAAGATAGTGGCTCTGGAGGTTTTGAGGAGATGGAATAAGTGACGATTGGTTGACGGCAGTAGGGAAGAACACAGTAGATTCTGTTAAGACATTAAGCCATGGGCAGTGCAAAAGAGGAAGAAAAAAACTCAGAAGTTAACTCTAGATGTAATTTTACGGAGTGAGGTAGCAAAGGAAGAGAAGTTAACATCTGGGTTTAAAATGAGGGGAAGCATGCACTGTTCATTCTGGCCTTTTTTAAGAAAAAAGTAGTGTTGCGTTAGGGTTAAAATGTGTAGAATGAGAGGAGCCTTTCTTTTAAAGTTAGGCTTCTTCACTTTACTGAAAACGGAACTACAATTAATGTATTCTCCCACATCATTATCATTTCTACTTCATCACCCATAGCTTCTAAAGCAATAGTAAACTGATTAAATACATTAGAAGTATAAATGGGTTTTACTTGAAGTATAAGAGCATCCATTTCAGGATCTCTGTTGGCCGATTGAGAGAACACATCAATTCCCCACTGCCCGATTTCATTATTAAATATTACTTTCCAAGAGTTTTTACCCGGTATAGTGAATATAGAATATGAACCGGCCTTAAGTTCTTTTCCATTAATTTTCAGGTCATGGCTTATAGATAGTACGGTCGCCTCATTGGCCCCTGTTCTCCAGACTTTGCCATAAGGCACTAATTCTCCAAATATAACTCTGTCTTTCACGTAAGGGCGGCTATATTTCACTTCTATGTCTACACTATCACTTTTATAGGCAACCTTATCCTGCGGACTGAAGGATTTTGTATAGACTCTAAACACAACCAGAAATATGGCAATGATAGCCACAATGCTACCAACAAAAACAATGAGTTTCTTCATTACCTTATTTCCATAATTTTATTCATACGTCTGTGAGTCTCGTAAAGATCCATTTTTATAGTAATAGAGCCAGCGACCTGTTTCCTCTCCATCTTTATATTCACCATATGATTGTCTATTACCATTGTCATAATAATAAGTCCATGCTCCTGTTTTCACACCACTCTCAAACTGCCCTTCTTCTGCCAGTTTACCATTATGATAGTAGTACTTCCAGTTTCCATCCGGCAATCCGTTCTTAAACTCGCATTCAATTTCCTTTTGCCCATCAATGTAGTAATTGATTTTAAGTCCGGTACCATTTTTCAAATTACCAGAAGAAAGGGTATCTCCATATATAGTATAATAGTCGCTCACCCTCATTAGCATGCCAGAAACCCATTCCTCCTCCTGCATAAGCAAACCCGTAGTATGAAATATTCCCCACTTACCATTTTCAAGACCAGCCTCAAAAGAACCAATGCTCTTCAGCTCCCCTTTATCATAATAAGTAAACCACTGGCCACTTTGCTCACCGTTTAAATAATGTCCTTCTTCCAACAAGTAACCTTTTTCATTAAAAAATCTCCAATTTCCTTCTTTTAGTCCATATTCATACGTTCCTTGTATCTCAGGCTTGCCATTTTCAAAATAGGTGAGGTACACGCTATCCTGCAAACCATATTTATAAAAGCTCAATGATTTCAAATCTCCATCGATATAAAACTCTCTCCACTTTCCTTCAGGTTTTCCATTTTTAAAGTGCTTTTCAGAAAGCACCTTACCATCTACAGTATATTCCTGCCAGGTACTATCTGGCTTGCCAAGCTCATAATGTTCCACCGCCCTTAGCTGACCAAACTCATAAAACTCTTTCCAAGTACCTACTTTTATACCATTACTATAAGCTCCATCAACAGCCAGTTTACCATATTCATTATATAACTTCCAGTCTCCATCAGTGGTATCATTGTCATATTGCGCTTCCAGCATGAGTGTACCATAATAGTCAAACTCCTTTGTAACTCCTTTTTTCTTACCTTTTTCGTATTCCATTTTTGCTTTCACCTTGCCATTCGGGTGGTAGGTAGTCCAAACACCAGATTTTAAGCCATTTTCAAACTGACCAGCCTCCACGGTAGTACCTCTCAAGTCATACTCCAGGTAGTTTTGAGGCTCGTCATTTTCATAATTCACCTTAGCCTTAATCCTACCATTGGGGTATAAAATATTCCAAACCCCTTCACGCTTATCATTCTCAAATTTTCCTTCTTCTATTTTAATATTATTCTTATTGAAGAACTGCCAATTGCCAGCTTTTTTGCCTTCTATAATATCTCCTATGGCATAAACGGAGCTATCCTGAGTGAAAAGTGTAGTTTTCTGAGCAATGGCAGGTATGAAAATAAGGCTCAAGCCAAATGCTATAAGTATATTCTTTAGTTTCATTAGGTTTTAGTAGTTAAGCGATGGAACTTAATAACGTTTATAGTTACTTTTCCCACACAAATACCATACGATAGTTTTTCAAAATTGGATGCTTTTTTGATCTGCAATCTTATTTAGGGCCTAAAATACCTGATATTTTTCGTTAGACCGGACATAATTAATATCATATTTTAATAACTGTTTCTTCAAATCCATTTACATGCCCACTGTATCAAAAACCCTTAATAGTATAATTGCTTTACACCAATCATTGTTCAATATTGAACGCTCTTTTGACTTATGATCGTACAGCAGAATGCCACAAAATTGACATATTAGACCAAATAAGCATAAAATGATAATGGTATGCTCTTTGAATTAACCATTTGAAAGGAGCACCAAATGTTAAAGAATAATGCCATAATTACCATTCGAAAATTTAAAAGTCACCTTCCTCTTAGAATGGCCGCTATTATTATGCTAAGCCTGGGAGACTTATCGCTGCTTTTGAACATAAGCCTTTGCAGAAGTAGCATAGCCCATATCTCCTTTAGCCTGGCAGCTATTTCTTTTTTTATATCAGGGCTACTTATTCAAATTATGCCTGAGCATGGGCACAGGAAAGAAATAGGTATGAGAAAAATATTTGGAGCCAATCTCAAAAACCTCTTTGAGCTTCATCTTTTAGGCCATCTACTTAATTCATTCTGCGCCCTATTACTTTGCTTAATCATTTATAACAATAAAAAATTTATAGAAATAATATCAGGCATACCACATAGCTATACGCTACACTTTACAGACCTGATTATTATCATGACTTTCTCATTGATAATTAGCATTTTAAGCAGTTTTACCTGTAGCTATATAGGAGATAATATGAACATTATGCGGATACTACAAAAAAGATAAACTCAATTATGTATAGGTCTGCTCTATGAACACAAAATGAAGCGACTGTATCATACATATCTTGTAAAAATTGCTTAAATTTTGGTTAGAACGCGTAAGTGCATGAAGAGCCATACTACTCTAATAATTTTGCTGTTTATTTATCTGACAAGCCCCCTTTATGCTCAGCAATTAGGCTTCAGCATTAGCAGCAATAAAAAGAAGGTAGAAATTCCGTTTGAAATCTACAATAATCTGATTGTAGTGCCGGTAGTCCTAAATAATGAACTCCCCCTTAAATTTATTTTAGATACTGGCGTAAGAACCAGCATACTCACAGAAAAGGCCTTTGGAGATATTATTAACCTTTCATACTCTAAAAAGTACACTATTTCTGGCCTTGGTGGAGAGCAACTAATAGATGCTTATATTACTAACAATGTATCTATAAACCTACCTGGTGTAAAGGGTCGGGGACATGCCCTGTTAGTATTGGCAGAAGATTATCTGGAACTGCGTAATTATCTGGGTACCGATGTACATGGTATATTGGGCTATGAGCTTTTTAGCCGATTTGTGGTAAAAATAGATTACGATCGTAAAATAATGCTCCTCACTACCCCAAAACATTTTAAGCCTGGAAGAAAATATAGAGAAATACCCATGGAGGTACATGATACCAAACCCTACATTACTGGCCAAATCATTTATGGCCCTAAAGAGGTGCACAAGGCCAGGCTTATGGTAGACTCAGGAGCGAGCCACGGATTACGGCTTGAGCCTAACGAGGAAAGTGATATTTATATACCACAAAATAACATTAATGCCATACTCGGCAGAGGCTTGGGAGGAGTAATGAAAGGTAAGATAGCAAGAATACCCATGCTTCAGCTAAATAATAAAATTTGTTGGGAAAATGTAATCACAAGCTTCCCAGATGATCATGACTTTCTTGATAGCCTAAAAACTTCTGGATCAGATCGAAATGGAAGTATTGGAGGAGAGATATTAAGTCGGTTCATTACTGTTTTTGACTTCCCTGATGAGAAGCTATTTCTAAAGCCAGGCAAAGATTATAAAGATCGTTTTTCCTACAACATGAGCGGGCTCACCGTAAAAGCCAAAGGCAGCTTGCTTAGCACCTTTGAAATAGTAGAAGTAAGAAAAAATTCTTCTGGCGAAAATGCCGGTATTGAAAAAGGAGATATTATTCTAAAAATTAACGGTATGCAATCAGGTTCTTTGCATCTGAACGTGATCAATAGCATTTTAAACTCCAAAGAAAACAAAAAAATAAAGCTAGTTATTCAAAGAAACGATAAAAAACTAGCTTTCAAATTTCGGCTGCACAGTCTTATTTAAAGAAGAATTGCTTTAATCTTGATGTCTCCTTCTTATAGCGCTTGTATAAATAAGCATGCATGCTTTTAAACTTAATCGCATTCAAAATAGATCTGGATAGCGACTCGGATGTAATACCATCTTTAAGGATATACTCCTGAGCGTCGGCCAGGTAGGCTTCAGAATAATTAGAATTCTTGATGATAGTAATTGGGATATGACGAGTTTTTATGCCTGAAGACAATCTTTTTACCAGACTCTTCATATAACTTCTATCAAAATTATCGTCGATTAAAATGCAACTGGGATTAGAATGAATAATTCTTTTATAAAGTCCCTTAAGATTAAAGCCTATCTCTGTATTATAGGTTTTGTGCTTTATTTGCTTAAGTTTATCGTAAATGTGACCAAGTTCAATAGGATTGTTACCTACTAAAAAGATATTCAAAGAATCTCTTTTATTATCTGAAGTTGTTAGGGGTTGCATAAGTTGTGATGTTTCAAATGGTTAACGGATAATCGAATAATTTGTTAATAATTAAATTCTCATTATTTATTACACCATACTGATCTAACTAAAATCTGGCTTTGAGACAAATAATCATTATTGGTGGCGGTTTATCAGGGTTGATTTGCTCTCTGAATTTACAAAAATCCGGCTTCCAAACATTAGTAATAGAGAAAAAAAATTATCCTTTCCACCGAGTTTGTGGTGAGTACATTTCTAATGAGGTCAGGCCTTTTTTAGCTAGTTTGGGAATACACCCGGAGGAGCTAAGCGCCGCCACATTAAATCATTTTCAGCTAAGCTCCGTAACTGGTAAAGAATTAATACTACCCTTGGACCTGGGAGGTTTCGGCATCAGTCGTTTCACGCTAGATCACTTTATTTACGAAAAAGCTAAGGCGGCAGGCGTTTCCTTTATCATCGGCAAAAAGGTGCAAAATGTGAAATACCTTCAAGATCATTTCGAGGTAGAATTACAGGGTGGAGCCATAGAAAAAGGCCACTTTGTGATAGGTGCTTATGGCAAGCGCTCCAAACTTGATCAGGTAATGAAAAGGAAATTTTTCTCCAAAAGATCTCCATACATGGGGGTCAAATATCACATCAACTACCCTGAACAAGCCCCTGATCTTATTTCTCTACACAATTTTAAAAATGGCTACTGTGGAATAAATAAAGTAGAAGGAAATGCATATAATTTGTGCTATCTCACTGCGCGCAGCAATTTGACCACCACTATTGCAGAAATGGAAGAAAACACTTTATTCGACAATCCATTTCTTAGAGAAATCTTCACTTCAGCAGAATTTATTTTTAAAAAGCCGCTTGTTATTAATGAAATATCCTTTGAAACGAAAGAACTAGTAGCTAATCATATCTTCATGTGTGGAGATGCAGCTGGTATGATTACCCCACTGTGCGGCAATGGTATGGCCATGGCCATACATTCCGCCAAAATACTGAGTGAGGTCATTATAAAATATGCTCACCAAAAAAATGCTCAGCTTATTATTGAAAAAGCGTATAACAAAGAATGGAATAAGTACTTTAAAGCCAGGCTATGGAAGGGCCGACAAATACAGAAACTATTCGGGCAATCATGGGTATCAAATGTGAGTGTGGAGCTGGCCAGAAAAGTACCGCCATTTGCTAATTTTATCATGAAACAAACTCACGGAGATCCGTTCTAAAAAGCCTTTACAGCTTGTAAAATTTGAGTGCTATCAATGAAAAAATAAATAAAAAATACGCTCAGGCATACTGCTGAGATCATATTGAGCCACATAGTATGTTTGTAATCAGCCTTGGTACTATCTTGGTAAACCTCAAGATACCAGATAGCAAAATATAATACTACTGGAGACATACTCCCTATAAACACCCACGCATACTTTACCTGCTGGTATTCCATAAAATAAAACACAAAACCAGCTACAGCCACTGTGAAGGCCACTGCCGTAAAATAAAACGTGCCTTTTATACCCAATTTCAAGCTAAGCGTATTATCTCCTCTCTTAGCATCTTCTTCATGCTGGTATATCTGAGTCATAGGGTAGGAGCCCCATAAAATCAGTGAACTCAGTAATGCCGGAATAATCACCTGTGGCCAAAGAAACACATTAAAGCCAAATCCATTTAAACCCATATATGTCATAACCAATGTGAAAGCGCCCTGAAACAAACCGGCAACAAACCAGCTAGCGAAAGGATATTTCTTAAGCCGGATTAATGGATGACTATAAGCTTTAGATACTAATCCATACACAAAAAGCATGATAGCAAATGGCCAGCTAATGGAAAGGCCCAACAAAATGGCTATTATATCAAAAACTAATGCCAGATAATAAAGCCCAAGAGAAACCTTTGGAGGATTTTTAAGCCCCCCAATGCTTTTCTCATCTTTATCAAAATAACTGTTATAGCCATTGCTAGCGGGATATAAAAAAAAATGCAGTGAAATAAAAACAATGACTAGGTTGCTTTCCTTAATGTTTGGTGAAATACTCAGACCAAATAGAAATACAGGTAAAAGGAAAAAAGAAAATGGTATTCTGAGATGCAGCCATGAAGATTTCTGAAACATAAAAATATTAATTTCCACCAAGATATTGATTTTTTAGTATTATTGAATGAATGAATGTATACATTACTGGCACAGGCACCGCCACCCCAGAACACAAAATAGCACAGGCCGAAGTCTGGAGATTTATGTCTAAGGCTCATCAAATGAATGAGCAGGAAAGCCAAAAACTACGATTACTCTACCGCGCCACAGGAATAGAGAACAGGTATTCGGTTATTCCTGATTATGGTAGCCAAAATACTAGAAGCTTTTACCCAGACACAGATAACCTTGAGCCATTTCCTTCTACAGAAAGCAGAGCCAATCTATTTAGATCAGAAGCTAAAAAATTGGGAGAAGAAGCTGCAAACCAAGCTCTTGAAAATGTAAGTAGGAATGAAATAACTCATCTAATTACAGTAAGCTGCACGGGCATGTATGCTCCAGGAATTGACATAGAACTGATTGATCAACTGGGCTTAAATACCTCAGTAGAGAGAACGGGCATTAATTTTATGGGATGTTATGCTGCTTTTAATGCAATAAAAACTGGCCGTTCCATTTGCCTCGGCACCCCTGATGCTAAAGTACTCATCGTTTGTGTGGAGCTATGCAGCATTCATTTTCAAAAAGAAAAAATAGCAGATTACCTGCTGGCTAATGCCATTTTTGGAGATGGAGCTGCCGCACTGGTTATGGAAGGCAAACCTTCTAGAAAACCAGCTCTACAAACAATGGCTTTTCATTGCGACCTTAACCCAGGAGGCAAAAAGGACATGGCTTGGAAGATTGGCAACTATGGATTTGAAATGCGCTTATCTTCGTACATCCCTTCGCTTATAGAACAAGATATTCTTCTTTTAACTAACCGATTACGGCAAAAGCATAGCATTGAAAGCTTTCAATATTATGCGATACACCCAGGAGGGAAAAAAATATTAGAAGTAATAGAAAAGCAATTAGGCATAAGCAGAGAAGACAATCGATTTGCCTATCAGATATTAAAAAAGTATGGCAATATGTCATCTACCACTATCATTTTTGTACTACAAGAGATCATGAAAAATCTGAAAGCAGATGACAATAATAAAAAACTATTGGCTTTAGCTTTTGGTCCAGGTTTAACGCTGGAAAGCATGATTTTAAACATCATTACTTAACCTTACTCCTATGCCCTCTAAATTTGAAAACCGCAGTAACGAGCCTGAGCTCATGGACGACCTTAACAGCTCAGGGCAGGTAATAGATCAGACACTTAAAGAGCTGGAGGTAATCAATAAATGGCTGGGGGGCAATTACGTTACCACCAACGGAATTTCAAAATTAGCATCCAACAGAAAGCAAACAGACTCACCTCTGATTATTGTGGATTTAGGATGTGGCAGCGGGGATATGCTCAAGCGTATAGCCCGGTGGGGCAGAAAAACGAAATTAAAGCTTCAACTCATCGGGATTGATGCTAATCCGAATATTATTGAATGGGCTAAAAATAACAGCAAAGACTATGATGAAATTAGTTACAAATGCCTCAATATATTCTCGGATGAATTTAAAAATATCAAATGTGACTTTATCACTGCCACACTTTTTACACATCATTTTACTGATAAAGAATTGATACAACTTTTAAAGCAATTTAGGCATCAGGCTAAGTTAGGAGTGGTTATTAATGATTTGCACCGCCATTGGTTCGCCTTCCACTCCATAAAAATCCTCACATCTGTATTTTCCAAGTCAGCAATGGTAAAATATGATGCAGCTCTTTCTGTATTAAGATCATTCAGGAAAAAAGATCTTCAAAAAATCTTAAATGAAAGTGGCTGCACGCAATATTCTCTGAAATGGCTTTGGGCCTTTCGTTGGCAACTGATTATTCGATTTTAAAGCCTCAGATTAGGCTGCAGAGCTTACTTCCAACATCGTCTCCTGAAGTTCTCTTTTCAGGTTATAATGAAAGCTAGGGAAATTAAGTAAATCCACATGCCTATTTAAAGTTTTCAATACCGTAATAACAGCTGTAAGTGCATCTACCTCCTTAAAAAAGACCTTATGTTCACTGTTATCATCTTCATTAAGTACCTCCTCTGTAAATTCATCCAGATGTCTCAGTTGTATTCTCTCTTCCTTAGGCTTCCAGTTCATCACAAACATCACCTTAAGGTATTCAGGCAATCTTTTTATAAATTCGGCAGACTCCTGATAAGATAAACTTTTTCTTATCGTGTGCAACACACGACTTACAGCTAAACCAGCTCTTTCTGGGTTGCCGAACCCCAACACTTGGTTAATTTCTTTGATCAGGCCATTATCCTTCAGCGCAAGATCAGAATAGTTTAGAGCTATTGTATTTTCCATATATTTACCTGATGCTAAATATGTTACTATTTGTTTTTCAGTTTAGCATCAGGTAAATAATCGTGCCAATGAGTAACAGCGCTATTTAAATGACATATTAGCAGTATACCCCGTCACTTTTGGCAGATTGTTCGTAGACTGTTTTCACACTGTGGTGAGGCGTAATGCCACTATTCCACAACCCATTCTACTTTGTCAGCTATATCCTTTCTTCTGCCTTTAGGCCACTTATCAGACTTAGGCATACCGATATATAAAAAGCCTAGTAACTTATCATCTTCACCTAGGTTAAAAAAAGGCTTTACCTCCTCATTAAAAGTAATGCCGCCTGTACTCCAATAGCAGCCTATTTTATGAGCTGAAGCAGTAAGCAACATATTTTGCACAGCACAAGCAGTAGCGCATACCTCTTCTATTTCAGGTAAAATAGGAGTTCTTTTCATGCCTATAGCTATAATATGAGAGCATTCTAATGGTTTGGATAATAGCTTTTCATATTTTCCTTCATCAAATGAATCCTGATTTTTGTTCTTATAAAAATCTGCCTGAAACTGACCTAATTTTTTTAACCCCTCACCTTTATAAACCATGAATCTCCAAGGCTCAGTGAGCTTATGAGTAGGAGCCCAGTTTGCATTTTCAAGCATTTGTTCAATTATAGCATCATCTACCTCTTCACCCGAAAACATATTGGTATAAATAGATCGCCTATCACGAATCATATCATTAACCGCTGTTGTAAAATCCATCTTTTATCTTTTATTTATTCTTTAATTTTCAAACGCTAATCTCGCAGAATAGCTTATTTAATATAAAATTTAAAGTTAAATCAATGAAGTTTTTTATTGCACACCTTTTTTTGCTTTTGTTGATATCTCCCTATACGCATGGTCAGAAAAAGTCATTAAAAACCGTATTCGAAAACACCGAAGGAAAACAAACTGGCACCTACGAGGAAACTATTCAGTTCTACAAAAGGCTATCTGCAGAATCACCCTATATTTCTATTCAAGAGGTTGGCGAAACTGATAGTGGTTTCCCTCTGCATCTGGTTTTATTTGATACTGATGAAAATTTTGATCTGGAAGCCGCTAGGTCAAAAGGTAAAACCATCATTCTGATTAACAATGGCATCCACCCTGGTGAGCCAGATGGCATAGAAGCTTCTGAAATGCTACTGAGAGATTATGCCACTAATAAAAGAAATAGAGCGCAATTAAAGGACGTAACGCTAGCTATTATTCCTTTATATAACATTGGTGGAGCCCTAAAAAGAGGGGAGCATAGCCGGGCTAATCAAAACGGACCTAAGTCTTATGGTTTTAGAGGAAATGCCAGAAATTATGATCTTAACCGTGATTTCATAAAAGCAGACAGCAAAAATGCCCGAGCCTTCTATAAAATATATCAAATGGTGCTACCTGATATTTTTATTGATACGCATGTGAGTAACGGGGCCGATTACCAATACAGCATTACTCACTTGGCTACTCAGCACAATAAGCTAGGGAAAGATATGGGAGGCTATTTGCATGAAGAATTTACGCCTGCACTAGAGCAGAAAATGAGGGAAAAGAAAACCGAAATAACGCCTTATGTAAATGTTTACAATACCACGCCGGATGCTGAAGGTATCATCCAATTTATGGATTACCCAAGATATTCTACAGGCTACACCACACTTTTCAACACCCTGGGTTTTATGATAGAAACACATATGTTAAAGCCGTTTGATGTACGTGTAAAAGCTACTTATAACTTTCTTGAAAGCGTTATAGAAATAGCGATTAAAGACGGGAAAGAAATACAGCAACTACATCACAGTTATAGGTTAAACCCAGGAGATCTGCACTACCTAGATTGGGAAGTAGATAAGAAAAATCCAGAAATGTTTGCCTTTAAAGGATATGAAGGAGAAATGATTGAAAGTAAATTCACAGGCCAAAAAAGGCTTTTTTATGATCGTAAAAAGCCTTTCACCAAAGAAATACCTTACTATACTAACTTTAAAGGCACCACTAATGTAATAGTGCCGAAGGCCTATGTTATTCCTCAAGGATGGCATGAGGTAATAGACCGGTTAAAATGGTCTGATATAGATTTTTCAAGATTTGAAAATGATACTGTTATTAATGTAGAAACCTATCGTATCCAAAACTATACTACAGCTTCTAAGCCATACGAGGGCCATTATAGGCATTCAGATATAAAACTAATAAAGGATAAAAAGAATATCGATTTTCGCAAAGGAGATTATATCTTCTACATCAATCAACCAGGAGGCAGGTTTTTAATAGAAACATTAGAGCCACAAGCTCCTGACTCTTACTTCAGCTGGAATTTCTTTGACACCATTTTACAACAAAAAGAACATTTTTCTCCTTACGTTTTTGAAGATATTGCCTATGAGCTTTTACAAAATGACGCTCAGTTAAAAGACGCTTTTGAAAAAAAGAAAAAAGAAGATGAAGGATTTGCCTCTAGCAGTTACAGTCAGCTCAGCTTCATTTATGAGCATTCTCCATACTACGAAGAAGCACACCTTAACTACCCCATATACAGACTGGTAGATTAATAAAAATTATGTCATTTAGCAATTAGCATAGGTAACTAAAACATTATTCTAATGAGATTAATGAATCTGCATCCATCCACAAATTAATGCAGATTACTATAAGGTTTTTTGAGCCAAGCATTGTAAGCTATAAAAGTAATTGCTTATTTTGCTTACTTTAAAAATGGGATGTTAGCTCAGTTGGTTCAGAGCACTGCCTTGACAGGGCAGGGGTCGTTGGTTCGAGTCCAATACATCCCACTTTCCTTTCTCCCACCCAGTATTGGGCATTTTCACTTTTCATTTTGAAACATTATATGCCCTAAAAAAGTGGATTTGTTTCCCCTTCATGCTGCATTAGTTTTATTTTTATTCATAAAAAACTATTAATTTTCACTTTAGAAACTAAATCTATTATTTACAGATAATTTTCCATGAAACCCTCACGTATGAAACCAAACCACAAAATCACTTTTCCCACCATGGTTGTGATGTTATTACTTTGCTTTTGTTTTAGCAGCCATGGCCAGCAAAAAGTAGCAGACACTGACAAAAAGGTAGACGAACTTCTGTCTAAAATGTCTATCGAGGAAAAGGTAGGTCAAATGACACAGGTTACCATTGACTTGATTTTAAAAAACAATTCCACTACCGAAATCGATTCAGATAAACTAAACCAAGCTTTATTAGAAAAACATGTAGGTTCAATACTCAATGTAAAAGGACATGCTTATACCATGGAAACGTGGCATAAAATTCAAAAGGGCATACAAGATGTGGCCACCAAAAAAACTGAACATAAAATACCCGTTTTATACGGAATAGATGCTATACATGGAGCCAACTATATTGAAGGGGCAGTGCTTTACCCTCATAACATAGGTATGGCAGCTACTCGTAATCCTGAGTTGGTAAAAGAATCTGCTCGCCTTACAGCCATAGAAACCAGAGCCAGCGGTATTCGTTGGAATTTTGATCCTGTTTTAGGCCTGGGAAGACAGCCTTTGTGGTCTCGCTTTGAAGAAACCTTTGGTGAAGATGTTTACCTAGTATCTGAAATGGGAAGTGCGGCTATTAAAGCTTACCAAGGAGATGACCTTAGTGCCTACTCTTCTGTAGCTGCATGTCTAAAGCACTTCTTAGGATATTCATTACCTGCCAGTGGCAAAGATAGAACACCTGCTTATATCACTGATTATACAATCAATGAATACTTGTTGCCTCCATTCCAGGCAGCTGTAGATGCTAAAGCTGCCACAGCTATGATCAACTCGGCAGAAATCAATGGAGTACCTGTACATGGAAGCAAGTATTACCTAACAGAAGTTTTGAGAAATCAGTTAGGCTTCAAAGGTGTAGCCGTTTCTGATTGGGAAGATGTAATAAGACTACACACCAGGCACCACATAGCCTCCACCCCTAAAGAGGCTGTAAGAATAGCTGTAGAAGCAGGTCTTGACATGAGCATGGTGCCCATGGATTATTCATTTTATGATCTATTGGTAGAGCTAGTCAAAGAAGGCACCATAAAAGAATCAAGACTAGACCTTTCTGTAAGAAGAATTTTGAAACTCAAATATGAGCTTGGTTTATTTGACAATGCCTATCCTGAAAAGGAAGCTATGAAACTAGTAGATAGAAAGAAAGAAGAAGAAGTAGCCAAAACAGCCGCTTTAGAATCTATGACTTTATTAAAGAATGAAAATAGCGTATTGCCACTACCTAAAAACGCCAAAGTATTATTAGCTGGTCCTGCGGCCAATGACGTAACTTCTCTACACAGCTCATGGTCTTATGTATGGCAAGGCAGTGATGTAAGTCAATATCCGAAAAGCACTAAAACTATAAAAGCAGCTTTGGAAGAAAAACTAGGAGCAGCCAATGTTACATGCCAATCTACTGCAGACTACGCAGCTAAAGCTAATTATGATGTTAACCAGTTTAAAAACAAAGCCGCTGGTTATGACTATATTGTACTTTGCCTGGGAGAAAAAGCCTATGCAGAAAGCCCTGGTAGTATTAATGATCTTACCCTGCCGGAGGAGCAAATAGAACTTGCCCAAGCAGCCATAGCCTCAGGAAAAAAAGTGATCTTAGTATTGGTAGAAGGTCGTCCGCGCATTGTTTCTTCATTTGTAGATGACATCCTTGCAGTATTAATGGCCTACAGGCCTTCTACAAAAGGAGCCGAAGCGATTGCCGATGTACTAGTAGGAGACTATAACCCTAATGGTATACTGCCTTATTCTTACCCTAGGTACACTGGTGATCTTATTAAATATGATTTCAAGTATAGCGAGGCCATAAAAGAAGATGTGCCTAATGAATATACCTTAGGAGAATTTAGCGGTCAATGGCCATTTGGTCATGGTCTGAGCTATACCACTTTTGAGGTATCAGATCTTAAGTCTGATAAAACTACCTTCACGCAATCAGACGTATTGAATATTACAGCTAAGGTAAAAAATACTGGTAAGAGAGAAGGTAAAGTGGCGATTGAACTATATTCCAGTGATCTCTATGCCTCCATCACACCTAATAATAAAAGGTTAAAAGGATTTGAAAAAATCAGCCTAAAGCCTGGGGAAGAAAAAACGGTGAGCTTTAAAATAGATCCTAAAGACCTGGCTTTTGTAAATGCTGAAGGTAAAAAAGTGACAGAACCTGGTGAATTTGTATTCACGGTGAAGGACAAAAAAGTGAAGGTCACGTATAAGTAAACTTATTTTAAGAATAATGGCTGAGGCTGAAAAGCTTCAGCCTTTTTATTCTGAAGAATAATGAATAGGTATTATTATTTTAAAATAGGCGAAATTAGATTGATTAGCCACATACATTACACGTCCGCCTACGCGAGAAACCGCCATTTTAACCATATATAGCCCCAAGCCAACATTACCATGAATAGCTGCCGAACGGGTGAACATTTCAAATAGAGATGGAATATCGTCTTCTCTTATGCCAATACCATTATCCACAATGTTAATTTCCAGTACCTCCTCGTCTTGAAGAGCGTTTATTTCTATAGTATGTTTTTCTTTCGTAGTATCTATAAATTTTATAGCATTATCCAGCAAGTCTGAAAGGGCAAATTTTAATAGATTATAATCCGAATAAACATAAAGACTATCTTGACAACGCATCTTTACAGAAAAAGCCTCCAACCGTAGCTTGTTTTCCTTTACGAGTTGCTCTATTAATGAATTAACATCTATTTGTACGGGCTCTACCCGGGCCACACTTACATCATGCACTGATGACAATCTTGACAGAATCCTATTAAGATACTGAGAATCGTTATAAAACATATTAAAGTAGGCCCTGGCCTTCTTTTCCTTAACCTCCATAAGTGCAAGATTAGATAAACCTAAAAGCCTGGCTAGCGGTCCTTTTATGTCATGGGCTGTTTTATATATGAAAGTATCCAGCTCCTGATAAGACTTTTCCAGTTGCTTATTTTTCTGCTGTATGATTTTCCTTCTTTCCTCTGCCCTCCGGGTTTCCAGCCTTTCATTTTCTAAAGTCTGCTGTGCCAGTACGTTTTTTATCACATTAATTCTTTCTGCCAAACCTATAGAAAGCAAAGCTACCTCTAAAAGAATACCTATTTGAACAGCGTATTGACTCATGTCACTGGCCAATGCCCCACTTAAACGCTCTAGCGCAAAAACAATCCCGCCTACAAGAAAAAATGCATTAGCAGCCATAAAATAGCGGGCAGGTGTAAAGCCGCGCCTTATATTCTTGATGGCTAGTATAAAAATAAGTAAAAAGCTCGTAGCAGCAGAAATTATAACCAGCGTACGCCCTAGCTTCCAGAAACCAATGAACATGATCAGTACAAGTAAAACTTGCAGTATCATCATGACCAAAGTGGCCTTACTGAGCTTTCGATTTCTTTTATTAGTTTGTAAAAAACTTCTGGCAAAAGCCAGATAGGTGAAGGTTACAAAGGCAGGCGATAAGAACCTAATATAGAGATCTACTCTGGGCGAGTTCATTAATAAATAATCTGTCAGATAACCACTGTTGGAAGAAAAAAACAGAATCAGAAAAAACAGGAAGATAACATAGTACAGATAGCTGGCGCTTCTAAGAGTAGTAAAGAGAAAAAAGTTATAGAAGAACATTATAAAAAGTGCCCCATAAAACAACGCCTGAAATATTTTCTTTCGGTCAAAATTCAGGTAATAGGCATCTCCTGCATACAGCTTTATAGATTTTAAAGTGAATTTTTTAAACTGATAAGAAATGTCTGTAGTACTTTTTAGCTTTACGTATACCTTGCGAACACTTTTAGCAGGAATCTCAATATTATGAAAAACCATAAGCCCAGATTTAACAGGTCTGTCATTTACATTAAATAAATCACCGCTTTTGGCCTGCCTTATTAATAGATTACTTTCATTTAGTATATAAAAATCAACCCAGTCTGTAAAAGTGAAATTGATTTTACCCTGCACGTTATCTTCAAGTTGATTTTCTATGGTAAAAGAAATCCATTGACTTTTTTCCAGAGAGCTCCCCCTCTCAAATGCCACAAAATTTCCTTGAGTCAAAGCTTCTTCTAAAGACTCATCTCCATTAATATTCCAGTACCTCAAATATGGAGTAAGATCAGTAACACTATTTGGCTCCCTTAGTACGAGCCTATTGTGTTGAGCTACTACTCCATTAGCCACAACCAAATTCAGCAGCACACTCCAAAATATTATTACTGGTTTAAAAGCCATCAATATCCAGATTTATTTTAGACTTTAATTACAGCTGCCCCTACTAGTAGTAACCCTTTTATATCGGATGAAATATGATAAAATTTCCACTGAATATTATTTTCAAATGAAATTACAATTACTTCCTTTACTCCACTGGCGGTTAACGATTTATTTCTCGATTTTCACTGTTACATAAAAGTTACCTACTTTTTTCTCATGAAGCTACTTAGAAATTTTTCTATCAGTATATTTTTTTTACTGATTTGTGCGGAGGTAAATGGTCAGATTATCAGACTCAACAGTGAGCAAGAAGAAAAAATTGTGGCCATCAATCACTTAAAATTTTATCAGGATGCTACCGGAAAAACGTCATTCGAAAAACTGAAGCACGAACCTGAACTCTTCAGAAGCAATCAAAACTTTGCTGTGAAAGATTTTGACCCTAGCTCTACCTATTGGGTAAAAATGAAGGTGCGATTTCCTGAAGGAACACAAAAGCAGTGGATTATTGAGTTTTATGACCAAACTATAGACCACATAGAAGCCTATATACCCAATAAAAACGGAAAATATAAAAAGCTCATTTTAGGCGATCGCTACAATTTTGATCAGAAACCTTTTTTACATAAAAACTTTGAAATACCACTAGATTCAGAGCTTAAAGGTACACAAGAGTTTTATTTCATGTTTCGCTCAGCCACCAAGGCCGATGTGAGAATAGCCCTTAGAACCATCAACAGATTCATTCATTATTCACTTAATGAGTATTACCTCTATGGTCTATTTTATGGCATGATATTAATTATCAGCCTTTATAACTTACTCATTTACACAGCCATTCGCGAAAGCAAATATCTTTTTTACACATTTTATATTCTAAGTGTGGGCGTGTATGCTATGTGCGTAGATGGCATAGCGTACCAATACCTATGGCCTAACTGGCCTGACTGGAATCAGATTGCCTATGGTTTTGCTCTCTTTCTGCTTATTTTCTGGTCACTGGTATTTGGTCAGAGGTTTTTAAACACCAAAGTAAGGGCCCCTAAGTTGCATATCATTTTGCAATGGACTATTGTGCTGAGAACTGCATTATTTTTATATGCTCTTTTCATTGATAATTCTATGTTTGAGAAAAGAAACATAGAAATCATTCCGCTCTCTCTCATTTTCTATGCAGGCATTTACGTACTTATAAGAGGTTATAAACCCGCCCGTTTTTTCGTAATGGCTTATGGCATGTTGTTCTTGGGATTTTTGTTCAAAGCTTTGCTTAATCTTACCTTTTTGCCTTTCAATATCATCACCTATTACAGCCTGCACATATGCTTCTTGTTTGAAATGTTGTTTCTAAGCTTCGCCCTGAGCGATAGGGTAAGAATACTAAAAGATAACCGTGATAGGGCTCTTAAAAGAACGCTAATTCAGCACCAGGAAAATGTAAAACTGAAAGACAAGGTAAATAAGGAGCTGGAAAACCTGGTAGCCAAAAGAACCAAGCAGCTAGAAGAAAAAAATCTGCTTTTGGAGCAAAGCAATCAAAAGCTGTATGAGCAAACTAACGAGATTAATAAGATTAACTCTATGTTAGACCTGGATAACTGGAAGTTAAAAAACAATATAAAGGAAATTCTCCAAGACCGGCTAATCAATAAAAACCTGACTCCGGAACAGTTTAATAATATTTTCCCTGATAAAATTAGTTGTTATAAATTTCTTGAAAAGCTTAAATGGGGGGCTGGTTATGAATGTCAGAAATGTGGTAACACCAAATATTCAGACGGACAATCAAAATTAGCTAGAAGGTGTTCTAAATGTGGTTATGACGAATCGATAACCAGCCACACCGTATTTCATCGAATAAAATTTCCTATTGAAAAGGCCTTTTATATACTTTATATTACCAATAACAAAGATGTTGATTACACTCTAGACGAACTCAGTGAGATGCTAGATCTTCGTCGTAATACGGTTTGGAACTTCAAAAAGAAAATTGAAAGTGTATACCAGTCTGCAGACAGCTCGAACATACTTATCCATGATCTTTTTACTGCCCACCTGAATTAAAACAACTTATAATGGCCTCCTCTTCTAAAAAGCGAGGTATCCATTGTAGGGACATGACGCCCTTTCATGTGCCTCTCTACTGAAGCATGAAAAAGCTGTGAGATTATATCAGATATCTGCCCGGATCCACGCATCCTACGACCAAACTCACTATCATTTACATTTCCACCGTGAACTTCACAGATTTGGTTCCACACCTTATCAAATCGGTCAGGAAAGTTCTTCCTCAGCCAATCTTCAAAGACTTCTCCAATATATCCATTGAGCCTGACCACAGTGTAGCCTGCAGAAACAGCTCCATGATCTGCCGCAGCTTTTATGATCTGAGGAATTTCATGATGGTTTAAACCTGGAATAATAGGAGCATTCATAATCGACACTGGTACTCCTGCTTTGGTCATTTGCTCTATAGCCTTCAGCTTTCTGGCTGCACTTGCTGTCCGAGGTTCTAGTTTAGACCTCAACTTTTCATCTAAAGAGGTGATCGACAAAGTTACTCTCACCAAATTAAGCTTTGCCAATTCACTCAGGATATCAAGATCTCTGAGCATAGTTACATTCTTAGAAATAATGCCAACCGGGTTCCTGTATTTCAAAAAGACCTCTAGCAGTTTCCTTGTAATCCCTAATTTCCTCTCTATTGGCTGATAACAGTCAGTATTACCAGATAGCATAATGGTTTCAGGTTTCCATGATTTTTGAAGAAAATGCTTCTCTAGAAGCTCAGGGGCATTTTTCTTAACTATTATTTTTGTTTCAAAATCAAGACCTGCATTATACCCCCAATATTCATGTGTTTTACGAGCATAACAATAGATACAGCCATGCTCACACCCCTGATATGGATTCAATGAATAGGCCATACCTACGTCAGGGCTTTCTACCTTGTTTACTATTTTTTTGGGAGTCTCATATAAAATCTGAGTAGGAATTTGCTCCATCAGCAGTTCTTCATCCAGCCCTTCCCAGTGCTCTGTTACGTACTCCTGACTTAGATAAGGATTCTTGGTTTGAATTTGTGATCCTCTTCCTTTTCTATAATCTCGATCCATAAAGTAAATTTACCAATATTTTTAGTAATTACTACTTTATATAGTTTTAGCATAGAAATTTAAAGCCTACACCATGATGGTTAATAATCTCTACTGAATGATCATCTTTAAGGTATTTTCTTAGTTTAGAAATAAAAACATCCATGCTACGGCCAACAAAGTAATCATCACTTCCCCATACCTCCTTCAAAATATCTTCTCTCTTTACTACTTCCCCTTTATGAGAACATAGAACTCTTAGAACATCAGCTTCTTTTTGAGTAAGCATTTTTTCTTTACCATGCAATTTCAGACTAAGGTTGGAATGATCGAAGACATACTTGCCTATAGCGAAAGTGGAGACACCTGGCTTACGGCTAGTTCTCTTAAGAAAAACCTCAATCCTGTAAATAAGCTCTCTCATATGAAATGGCTTGGTAATATAGTCATCGCCACCTACCTCAAAACCTGTCAGTTTATCTTCCTGCATGGCTTTGGCCGTTAAAAAAATAATCGGCACTTCATTATCAATTTTTCGCAGCTCTTGTGCCAGGGTAAAGCCATCTTTCTTGGGTAGCATTACATCTAAAATGCACAAATCAAAGGACTCATTCTGGTATACAGACAGCCCCTCATCGCCGTTGTAACAACGAGACACTTTATAGCCATGTTGTATCAGGTTATCCTGAATTACAAAACCCAGACTACTATCATCTTCTACCAGTAAAATATTTCTATTTGACATTTAAAAAACTGATTTCAAAAGTACTTCCTCTATCAGGTTCACTGCACACTTCTATGGTTCCTTTATGAGCTCTGGTTACTATTTTAACATAATTCAAGCCCAGGCCAAACCCTTTTACATCATGAATATTTCCCGTAGGCACCCTGAAAAACTGATCAAATATTTTAGTTTGATGCTGCTTACTAATGCCTATACCATTGTCTTTTACTTCTATGAAAACGCGTCCATTTTCATTATGTGTACTGATCATAACCGTAGGGTTAGTAGCACAATATTTAATGGCATTATCTATCAAATTAAAAACTACATTAGTGAGGTGCAGCCTGTCGCCCATAATTTCGGCATTTTCTGCCTCTAGTTGGCAAATGATATCCCCCCCCTTTTCTCCTAAGCCAAGCATCATGCTCTTCTGAGTATCTTCTATGATATGATGCACATTCACCAACTCTGATTTCAGACTAATTTCATGCTTGTTTAAGTTGGCCATTTGCAGCACTCGCTCCACCTGATGCTTCAAGCGAAGGTTTTCATTTTCTATGATCATAGCATAATTTCTAAGCCTTTCTGGCTGCTCTACAATACTTGGATCTTTAAGTACATCTGTAGATAAAGCTATAGTAGCAATTGGCGTTTTAAATTCATGAGTCATGTTATTAACAAAATCCTTCTGAATTTCTGAAAGCCTCTTTTGTTTTAAAATCACGAAAAGAGCATAAGCAAAAAATATTACCACTGTGAAAAGCACAGTAGAAGAAAATATCCATATACCCATCCTATCAGTGATGAAAGAAGCTTTATTCGGAAACTGTACACCAAAATAATAATTCTGATTCTTCCACTTAGGTAGCATAGTGGTAGAGGAAACAGGCCTATCCGGAGTCATAGAAACATAACTACCATACACCATCTTATCGCTGGTGCAGTCATAAATACCGTATTCAAAATCTGCAGAGATATTCCTTTTTTCAAACTCAGATCTTAATAAATGCTCTAAAAGGCCCGCATCTATTTCATTGTTAATCATTACCACATAATAATTAGTAGAAAGCTGTTTGATGGGATTATTTGCAGGTTCTGCATCAGTTAATTTAAAAAAGCTTTGTGCTACATGATAAAGAGCCGTATTCACTTCTCTATCAAAACGCTCCGTTTCGGTATTAAAGGCCTGTTTAAACCAATAGGTTTGAGTCACTACAATACCTATGATAGATATAGCTGCCAATATGACTAGCAAACGGATGGTTGTTCTCCTCATAACTCAAAGCTACTTTTTATTCAATAACTGATTTGATAACAACTTTCAAAGAAATAACATTATAAAAATATCCTGCCTTTTTTCTTATATTAATTGACATAAATTGATCTTTTGAAAATCGTTCTTGAGTATTTCAACCTCTATTTGATGGAAATAAGAGCATGAATTACCGCCTGAGGAGCGTTTAATTACACTAAAAAAATTTCTCAAACAATTAGTATGCATGCATAACATATTTAGTTATATTTGTTAAGCGCACTTTAAAACGATTGCAGTGAAGAGAGAAGAAACTATAGATCATAATATAAAGACCACTTGGCATGCTATATCAAGAATGTATAATCAGCAAGCGGCCAAGGAAGAAATAACTACTTCAATAGGATTTGTCCTTCTCAATATTTCATCAAAAGAGGGCACACCTGCAACCAAAATAGCGCCGCTTATGGGTTTAGAATCCCGAAGCCTCACGAGAGTGCTGAAAAATATGGAAGAGAAAGGTCTAATCTACAGAAAACCCGATGCCTCTGATAAACGATCTGTTAGAATACACCTCACTGATGTAGGCAAACGCAAAAAGGAATTTTCAAGACAAACCGTACTGGCTTTTAATAACCATCTTAAGGAAGAAATTTCAAATGAAAAATTAAACACCTTTTTTGAAGTTATTGAAACCATTAATAGGACTATAGAACATAATAAAATATAAACAACTGAAAACCGTAAAATCAACAATGAGAAGAATTAACAAAGTAGCCGTGTTAGGTTCGGGAATCATGGGTTCCCGCATAGCATGTCACTTCGCGAATATTGGAGTACAGGTGCTCTTGTTGGATATTGTCCCTCGTGAACTCAACGAGCAGGAAAAGAAAAAAGGACTCACCCAAGAAGACAAAGTAGTAAGAAACAGGATTGTACAACAATCTTTTGACACTGCTATAAAATCTAAACCTGCACCACTGTATGACAATGCCTTCGCCAGCAGAGTTTCTTTAGGAAACTTTGATGATGACATGGAAAAGATCAAAGACTATGACTGGATCATAGAGGTAGTGGTAGAAAACTTGGATATTAAGAAAAAGGTATTTGACCAAGTAGAAAAGTACCGCAAGCCAGGCACGCTTATCACATCTAACACTTCTGGTATTCCTATCCACCTCATGCTTGATGGTAGAAGCGAAGACTTTCAAAAACACTTCTGTGGCACGCACTTTTTCAACCCACCACGCTACTTAAAGTTACTTGAAGTTATCCCAACACCTAAAACAGATCCTGAGATAGTAGATTTCTTCATGAACTATGGAGATTTGTATTTAGGAAAAACTACCGTACTATGTAAAGACACGCCTGCCTTTATAGCTAACCGTGTAGGTATTTATGCCATCCTTAAGGTAATAGATACTATGCAAAAGCTAGATCTCAATGTAGATGAAGTAGACAAACTTACAGGACCGGTAATAGGAAGGCCAAAATCCGCTACCTTTAGAACCTCTGATGTAGTAGGTCTTGATACATTAATAAAAGTAGCTAACGGACTATATCAAGGGCTGCCTAATGATGAAGGAAGGGAAATTTTCAAACTACCAGAAGTAGTTTCCAAATTAGAAGAAAACAAGTGGCTTGGAGATAAAACAGGACAAGGCTTCTATAAAAAGACTAAGGATGAAAAAGGTAAAACTCAAATTCTTACCCTTGACCTAAAAACTTTAGAATATAAGCCTAAAGCTAAAGCTAGCTTCGCCACCCTTGAAGCCACCAAACCTATAGACAATTTAAAAGAAAGGTTCAAAGCCCTATTTGCCGGTAAAGATAAAGCAGGTGAATTCTATAGAGACTCATTCTATGCTCTATTCACCTATGTGTCTAACCGTATTCCGGAAATTGCCGATGAGCTTTATAAAATTGATGACGCTATCTGTGCTGGTTTTGGTTGGGAAGTAGGCCCATTTTCTACCTGGGACGCTGTAGGCGTAAAAAAATCCATTGAAAAAATGGAAGAAATGGGCTATAAGCCTAACCAATGGGTATACGACATGCTCGATGCAGGGTTTGACGCCTTTTACACCGTTAAAGATGGCCTGAAGCATTATTATGATATAGAGTCTAAATCATATAAAGCTATACCTGGAGCCGAAGAATATATTATTCTAGATGATATCAGAGGAAGCAAAAAACTTTGGAGTAATGCTGGAGCTTCCATTTTCGACCTTGGAGATGGAGTTCTCAATATAGAATTCCACAGTAAGATGAATACACTGGGCAGCGAAGTAGTAGAAGGAATTAACAAAGCCATTGATATGGCAGAAAAAGACTACCATGGCTTGGTTATAGGAAACCAAGGCGCACAGTTCTCAGCAGGGGCCAACCTCGGGCTTATCTTCATGTATGCCATAGAGCAGGAATATGATGAAGTAGACTTCATGATCAGGCACTTCCAAAACACCATGATGCGCGTAAGGTATTCATCGGTACCTGTAGTAGTAGCTCCTCACGGACTTACTCTCGGTGGTGGTTGTGAAATGACTATGCACTCTGATGTAGTACAAGCAGCAGCAGAAACCTACATAGGTCTGGTGGAAGTAGGCGTTGGCCTTATACCTGGCGGCGGCGGTACTAAAGAACTTACTAAGAGAGTATCTGACTCCCTAGAGGCTGGTGATGTAGAGCTCAATGCATTACAAAACTCATTTATGAACATAGCTACAGCCAAAGTAGCCACGTCAGCTCATGAGGCCATAGGCATGAACATATTAAGTTCAAAAGATAAAATAACTATTAATAAAGACCGACAAATAGCCGAAGCCAAAGCAACTGTACTAGAACTAGCTGAAGCAGGCTATACGCAACCTATTCAGGCAACCAATATTAAAGTACAAGGTAAAACAGGTATGGCTTTATTTATGGCAGGTGTTCACGGCATGAAAATGGGAAGATACATCTCTGATCACGATGTGAAAATAGCCAATAAAATAGCCTATGTAATGAGTGGAGGAGACCTTTCTTATCCTCAGGAAGTATCAGAACAATATCTTCTTGATTTAGAAAGAGAAGCCTTCCTTTCTCTCACTGGAGAAAAGAAAACATTGGAAAGAATTCAGAGTATTTTAACTACTGGAAAACCATTGAGAAATTAAAGAATATAGTATTGAGCAGATAGTAATTAGTACATAGAAGTTAGTAACAATTTAAAAATGAGTAGCTATAAGGATATAAAGGTTGAGCAAAAGCAGTGTCCAGCCTTTGAAAAGTCCCTAATAGACTAGGAGCTATTTACTAAATACTAATCACTAAAACTAAAGAAACAATGAACGCATATATAATAAAAGGATATAGAACAGCAGTAGGTCGGGCTAAAAAGGGTGGCTTTCGTTTCACCCGTCCAGATGACCTGGCTGTAGAAACCATCAAACATTTAGTAAACTCTATTGATGGCCTGGAAAATGAAATGGTGGACGACCTCATAGTAGGTAATGCCGTACAAGAGGCAGAGCAAGGCATGCAGATGGGTAGAATGATTTCCCTCATGGCCTTAGGTATAGACACTCCAGGCATGGTGATCAACCGTTATTGTGGCTCTGGCTTAGAGGCTATTCATCTAGCTTCAGCAAAGATTAATGCAGGCATGGCTGATGTCGTGATTGCAGGAGGAACAGAATCCATGTCTATGGTGCCAGTAATGGGGTATAAAACTGCATTAAATTATAAAATTGCTGCTGAGCACCCTGACTATTACACGAGCATGGGGCTTACCGCTGAGCAGATAGCTCAAGAATGGAAAATCTCCAGAGATGAGCAAGATGAGTTTGCCTATAACTCTCATATGAAAGCTGTGGCAGCTCAGAAAGAAGGAAAGTTTAAAGATGAAATATTGCCGATTACCGTAAAAGAAACTTATGTAGAAGACGGTAAAAAGAAGAATAGAGAATACACCGTAGATACTGACGAAGGCCCAAGAGCGGATACTAGCGTGGAGGTTTTAGGCAAACTAAAGCCTGTATTTGCCGCTGGCGGATCAGTAACAGCAGGAAACTCATCTCCTACTAATGATGGTGCTGCTTTCGTAGTAGTGATGTCAGAGAAAAAAGTGAAAGAACTCGGACTAGAGCCAATTGCCAGATTAGTAAGCTACGCTGTAGCCGGAGTAGAGCCCCGTATTATGGGCGTAGGTCCTACCTATGCAGTGCCTAAAGCACTTGACAGAGCAGGCCTAAAACTTAAAGACATTGACTTAATAGAACTAAACGAAGCTTTCGCTGCTCAATCTTTATCCGTAATACGTGATCTGGAAATGGACATGTCTAAAGTAAATGTAAACGGTGGAGCTATTGCCTTGGGGCACCCACTTGGTAGCACAGGAGCACGCCTATCAATCACTTTGCTCAATGAAATGAGAAGAAGACAAGGCAGCAAATATGGTATGGTCACCGCTTGTGTAGGCGGAGGACAAGGAGTGGCAGGAATATATGAATTCCTGAAGTAAAAAGTGTATAAGACCTAAAATTGAATCAAGCACTTTAAAACATTAATCAACAAAAAATTTGATTTGAGCTATAAGCCTCAATACTACCTTCTAAAAATCTAATTACTTATGAGCACTACAGCAACGGAACAATCAAAAGAAACTACAGAAGCCATAAAAGGTGGTGAGTTTTTAATTAAAGAGACAGACGCCAAAGATGTATTTATTCCTGAAGAATGGAGTGAAGAACAGAAAATGATAGCTCAAACCTGCAAAGATTTTCTAAAACAAGAAATTCTTACCCGATTAGACGAAATAGACTCTATGAAGCAACCTGAGCTTATGCCTTCTCTGCTAGATAAAGCGGGTGAGCTAGGTCTTCTAGGGACCTCTGTACCAGAAGAATACGGTGGATTTGGAATGAATTTCAACACTTCCATGCTAGTAACAGAAGTACTCGGCGCAGGTCACTCCTTTGCAGTAGCCATTTCTGCACATACCGGTATAGGTACACTACCCATTTTATATTATGGCAATGATGAGCAAAAAGCCAAATACCTTCCTAAACTAGCTTCAGGAGAATGGAAAGCTTCATACTGTCTTACAGAACCAGATTCAGGATCTGATGCTAACTCAGGCAAAACCAAAGCCAAGCTTACTGATGATGGAAAACACTACATTATCAACGGACAAAAAATGTGGATAACCAATGGCGGCTTCGCTGATGTATTCATAGTTTTTGCCAAAATTGATGATGACAAAAACCTCTCTGCCTTTATCGTAGAAAAAGACTTCGGCGGTATTACCATGAATGAAGAAGAGAAAAAAATGGGAATTAAGGGCTCTTCTACCAGACAAATCTTTTTCAATGACTGCAAAGTACCAGTTGAGAACATGCTTTCTGAAAGAGAAAACGGCTTTAAAATAGCAGTAAACATTCTTAACATAGGCAGAATTAAACTAGGTGCAGCAGCCATAGGTGGTAGCAAGGCAGTAATAGATAATGCTGTAAATTATGCAAATGAAAGAAAGCAATTCGGCACAGCTATCTCCAGCTTTGGCGCTATCAAACATAAATTGGCTGAAATGGCCACTAAAGTTTATGCCTCTGAATCAGCTCATTATCGCGCAGGCCAAAATATTGATGATGCTTATGAAAGACTAGTGCAAAATGGCATGGAACCGGCTAAAGCCAGATTAAAATCAGTAGAAGAATTTGCTATTGAATGTGCAATCTTAAAAGTTCACGGTTCTGAAATACTAGATTATGTTACAGATGAGGGTGTACAAATCTATGGAGGTATGGGTTTCTCTGCAGAAAGCCCTATGGATCGCGCTTATCGTGATGCACGTATAAACAGAATATTTGAAGGAACCAATGAGATCAATAGAATGCTCTGTATTGATATGCTCCTAAAAAGAGCTATGAAAGGCCACTTAGATCTTATGAAACCCGCCATGGAGGTACAAAAAGAACTGATGTCTATTCCTGACTTTGGGGCCTCTGACGATGAAACCTTATTTGCTAAAGAGAAAAAAGCATTACTCAACCTGAAAAAAGCAGGACTTATGGTAGCGGGAGCCGCCGTTCAAAAGTTCATGCAAAAACTTAGCAGTGAACAGGAAATTCTCATGAATCTCGCTGACATGCTTATTGAAGGCTATGTGGCAGAATCTTGCTTATTGAGAGTGGAAAAACTAGTAGCCCAAAAAGGTGAAGATGCTATGAAAATAGAAGCTGACATGATGAGAGTATATCTCTATGAAGCAGTTGAAAAAGCAGCATCTGCTGGAAAAGAGGCGATATATGCTTTTGCACAAGGAGATGAACAGCGTATGATGCTTATGGGATTAAAAAGGTTTACCAAGCTAGAGCCTTTTAACCTTAAAGATGCTCGCAGAAGAATTGCTGATCATATCATCGAAAAAAATGAGTACACCTTCTAAAAGAAATAAAAAAACTCTCTTGTAATTGCAAGCCATAGATTCTTTAAGAATTTATGGCTTCTTTTTTTAATATAAATCAAATCCAGAAACATTATTTTTAATATATATGTTATGATCCTTCAGTGACCCAAATATAATCTAGTGTATAAAAACAGGGTGAAATATTTTGCTTATGGCTCTAACATGGATATAGAGCATCTGGAACGATTAAAAGTGAAAGTGTTTAAAGCAGAGCCTGCAATTTTACCAGAATACCAACTAACCTTTAACGTGAAAGACTATGATTTGCCAGGGGTTGGGTATGCTAATATTATTCAAAGCTATACTGATCAAGTGGAAGGCATTTTGATCACTACAGACGAGGCATCAGTAACTTATATAGATCTTTATGAAAACTTTCCGGTAGACTATAAAAAAGAGAACCATAAAGTGAAGCTTAGGAATGGAGAGACTGAAACAGCTTATTTGTATATAGCCAATGATTCTCGTTGTGAGGAAGGATTGAAACCTCTTAATAATCATTTATTTCATCTGCTAAAAGCAAAGCACTTTATAAGTGAGGAATATTATGAAAAACTGAAGCAAATAGATTCTATCCCTGTATCTGAGTATAAATAACTTTTAACAATTTGAAGCTGTTAGCTTATACATGGAAGCCTCCATTGTATTTCCACATCAGCTATACTACCCTAACCCTGCCATAAAGAGTGATAGGAAGGTTTACCTTATTGAGGACCATCTTTATTTTACCCAGTTAAAATTTCATAAGAAAAAAATATGGCTGCACCGCGCTTCCATGAAATATTATGAAAGCTACCTAAATCAAAAAGAATATACCACCAAATATATTGATGCTCATTCACATACTAGCCTAAACCACTTTTTCGAAAAAATCCTGGATAAAAGGGTCAATGTGATTCATTATGTAAAAACAACTGACTTCCTCCTCGAAAAAAGACTTCGAATAAGTGCCAGAAAATATTCAATTGATCTTATAGCTTACGATAGTCCTGGCTTCCTATCCACACCTGTAGATTTAAAGGAAATGTTGCCAGATAGAAAATATTTCATGGCTAGTTTTTATAAAAAGCAACGTATTAAACATGATATCTTAATTAACAATGGCGAGCCTCAAGGAGGCAAATGGAGCTATGATGAGGAGAACAGAAAAAAATTACCAAAAGATATATCTATTCCCGAGCCATATCAACCACAAGAAAATCATTACGCGCAAGAAGCCAAAGAATATGTAAAAAAACACTTTGATCAAAACTACGGTAGCTTAGAGGGAGTGAGCTACGCTATTACTCATTATCAGGCAGAACAATCACTCATAGACTTTTTAGATAACCGCATGCAACTCTTCGGAGATTATGAAGATGCTATAAGTAAAAATGACCACTTCCTTTTTCATTCTGTACTTACACCTGCTTTAAATATTGGCTTAATTACACCAAAAAAAGCTATAGAAACTCTTTTCAAAAAACATGAAGAACACAATTACCCACTTAACTGTCTAGAAGGGTTTGTTAGGCAAATAATAGGCTGGCGAGAATTTATGCGTGGCATTTATGCCTTTGAAGGAGTTTTTGAACGAACCAATAATCATTTTAACCACAACAGAAGAATACCTCAGTCATTTTGGGGTGCCACTACAGGCATAGAACCTATTGACAATACTATTAACAAAGTGCTACAAACGGGCTACTGCCATCATATAGAGCGACTAATGATTTTGGGCAACTTCATGCTGTTGTGCGAATTTGATCCTGACGATATTTACTCTTGGTTTATGTCTCTTTTTATTGACGCTTATGACTGGGTTATGGTACCCAACGTATATGGCATGACACAATACGCCGATGGGGGACTTATTACCACCAAGCCTTACATTTCCAGCTCTAATTATGTACTCAAAATGAGTAACTATAAAAAGGGCAAATGGTGTGAAATATGGGATGGCCTCTATTGGCGCTTTTTAAATACCCATCAAAATGAATTCCGTAAAAATCATCGCATGTCATTTGTGGTTAAAATGTTGGAAAAAATGGATAAAAAAACGCTTCACCAACATATAAACATAGCAGAAGAATTTTTAAATAATCTCTAGAGAGTCAGTATTTTCATTTTAACACTAATTGGTTTTCCTGCCTCTCCTTTCTCCTCTTTACTCCATTTTAGCTTTATGCGATCTTCTTTTACACCTCTTCCTTCAATATAGGTTTTAATTGCTTCAGCCTGTTTCTCGCTACGGTCATTATGATAAATCTTGATCAACCTAAAAGCAGGTTCATGATCGTCCATCTCCAAACTATCTCTTTCCTCTATCCCAACTTTAGCAGTATTTATACTCTGCACTGTATCCATTGAGGCTTTTGTATTAGAATGAGCCTCATAAGTGGTATCCATTTTCACCTCAGTCAGCATCTCTGAAGCTACGGAATCTTCCTGATAGTTATTGGAAACCACCTCAATTTCCACCTTCATTTCTCCATTCTTTCTAAGCAAATCAGCCACACGCCTCAACTCAAAAACACCATCTTCATCCAGAACAGCGGAATTTTCTTCAAATAGTACATCCAGCGGATATTGTGATCCTGCTTTCATAGGTTCAAGAGAAATATTTAAAATCTCTTTGTCACGAGAGCCTACTTCTTTAAGGTCATATATTTTTGAAAAATACATATACCCTTTATTTTCAACATCTAAAGAAACATCATATACAGAACCTTCTTTGAGAACTATGGCAAATTCTCCCTTTTTACCTACCTTCTCATTCCATAACCGATCTCTCATATCTACGTTGAAAACAGTAAGGTTGGCGTTTAGAGGTTCATTTGTTACTCCATCAGTTACTTTTCCCCTAATTCTCATCACCTTGCTCGGTTGAAATTCTTCAGGTATAAGTATCTCTGCTATTTCTCTATCCTTTATACCATCTATCTCTGCATACATATACCTTCCTTTAGCCGGAATACTAATAAACTGATCATCTTTCTCAGTATTAATAAAATCCATCGGAACGGGATCGGACCAGCCATCACCTTCTTTCCGACTCATGAACAAATCAAAACCTCCTTTTCCTCCCATTTGATCAGATGAAAAAATCAAAGTTTCACCATCCGCTAATATCCTTGGCACCTGCGAGTTACCAGTATTAATATTATCCGGCAAAGGCACTGGCTCCTCCCAGCCATTATAAGTTTTTTTAGCTACCATGAGTTTACAACCACTGGCTCCTTGATAGGCTTCCATTTGATCACACCTCATAAAATAAAGATATTCACCATCGGGCGAAAGCATTCCACAACCATCATTGGTACTACTATTGATAGGTTTACCAAAGTTTTTAGGAGCTTCCCAGTCATCTCCTCTGCGGTTACTATACCATAAATCAAAGCCTCCCAAACCAGATTTTCTAGAAGTAAAAATCATTAAATCACCATCAAAGCTAAGACTATAGCCTCCTCTGAAATTTAAAGTGGCCCTATTAATCAACTTATTGACTTCCAACCCGTCATTCCAGGTAGAAACTGTTTTTTTTGTGGCCCAGCGCATGCCATGGTAACCGTCATCGGTATAGTCAGATAAAAAAACAATAGTTTTACCATCTCCACTAATAAAAGGAGCAAACAAGTTAATGGAAGGCCTATTAATGTTAGGAGGAAGTGGTCGAACCTCAGTTTGAGAAACCCCTTTTAAAGCAACAACATAGCACAAAAGCACAGAAAAAAAGATGCCTTTCATAGAAACAGCTATTTAGTTATAAATCTAAATATAAGGATTTTAGCAAAAACATTTCCAAAACAAATCCCTAACTTCAAGCTTGCAAATAAGAATACGCCAGTGAGAGTCTACTTACTTTTAATTATCACCTTCCTGCTAGGCTGTGCTTATAAGAGTATGTCACAACAGCTAGAGACTGTTATTCAACGAGGTCATTACGGGCCTATCAAATCAGTGGCCTTTACTCCTAATGGAAAGTACCTGCTCACGGGCAGTAAAGATAACACCATTAAACTCTGGGATTTTGAATCAGGCCGTGAGATAAGAACCTATTTTGGACATACCGCCACGGTAAAAGACATAGCAATTACCTCAGATGGACTCCATTTTGTTAGTGGCAGTGAAGACGGCACCGCCAAACTATGGGAAATAGTATCTGGCAAAATCATCCGAACTTACGAAACACCTAAAACTCAGCTTAACAAAGTTGCTTTAAGCAATGATGACCAAATGCTTTTTACTGGTGGGTATTCTTGGAAAGGATACATTTGGAATCTACAAACCGGAGATACCATAAGAAGCTTTCGCACCGATGCTGATCATAGCATGGGGTATGGCATATCTGCAGATTTCAGTAAAAATGGAAAATACCTGGCTATAGGAAATGATAATAACACCACCACTATTTTTGATGTGCAAAGTGGTGAACAGATGGGTCAAAACCAACCGAAAAACCACAGCTGCGCAGGATGTGCCACTAAAGTTCAATATAGCCAAGACGGACAGCTACTTGTGATGGCCCCCAATAGGCAGCCCATTCAAATACAGGATTTGGAAACTAATGAAGGCTTTTCTATTGATACCCAACTACCTCACTATGAAGCTATAGACATTCAATTTGACAATAGCGCTATTTTGATCTTGGGTGAAGATTCGTTAAAAGTATATGAATGGCCACAAAAAACATTGTTATATGCTATTGCACTAGAGTATGAAAAGTCTGCTACTGATGCTGTCTTTAGTCCTGATGGTAAGCAAATTGTAATAGTAAGTGATGATCAAAGTATTAACATATACGATGCCTTCACTGGCCAGCTCATAAAAAAGATGGGAGGGTACTTGGTAAACCAAGACAAAGGAGGTCTAGACTATGACCCTAATTCTCGCTGGGATTATTACATAAAAAAATACACGGACCTTAAAAATGATTTTGCCATTTCTCCTGATGGGAAATACCTGGCCAAAGGTAAAATTGGCAATGTGGTAAGGCTTTGGGATATAAAATCTGGCACCTTGATACGCGAGTTTATAGGCCATGAAAAAGCTATAATTACCTTAGTATTTACCCCTGACGGCAAACAACTGATAACCGGAAGTGCTGACCGCACCATAAGAATATGGGATGTAGCTACTGGAAAGCAACTAACAATATTAAAAGGCCATAGAGATGTCATATTTTCTCTCAATGTAAATCAGGAAAATAATCAAATAATAAGCGGTAGCTGGGATGGCACCGCTAAGAGATGGAACTTAAATACCGGAGAGCTTATAAAAAGCTATAACTTTAGCCAGGCCTCTCCTTACAAAATAGATTTCTTTAAATCCGACCTCTATGCAATAGTGGCTAGCCTAGATGAAAAACTAAGTCTATACGAGATGGACTCAGGTACTCCTGCCAGAGAGTTTATAGGACATTCGGATGTTATCAGCTCCTTCGCCGTTACGCCTGACCAGCAAAATGTAGCCTCTGTATCCTGGGATGGTAGGCTTAAATTTTGGAACGTAGCTACCGGATTACAAGAATGGAGACTCAATTTTAATGTTCCTCTTTATTCCGTTTGCTATAATAAAAACGGCAACCAATTAGCTGTAGGAAGTAATGACAGGGTCATACGCATTGTTGACCCGAACACAAAACAAGTAACAAAAAAACTAAAAGGGCACCAAGCTGCAGTTACCAACCTATCTTTTTCTGATGATAATGAATACCTTATTAGCTCAAGTGAAGATGGCATGATTAAAATTTGGGACACTGAAAGTGGGCAAGAAATTATCACATATATTATTCTGAACGGAAAGGACTGGATGGTCATCAGCCCTAAAGGGTATTTCAATGGCACCCCTGATGCTTTTGATAAAGTAGCTTTTGTAGATGGCATGAAAAGTTATAGTGCCAGCCAGTTTTTTGAAAAATATTATGAACCTGATTTATTAGAAAAAGTCTTCAACAAATCATCTAAAAATCACTTACACATCAATGAACAGATAAAAAAGTCTCCACCTCCCAAAATTGATATACTTACTCCTCATCAGGGAGAAACACTTAAATCCGGAAAGGCTTCAGTACTTATTCGAATAATTGATCAGGGTGGAGGCATAGATGAAATTATACTGATGAATAATGGGAAAGCAGTACCGATTGAAAATCAAGTTCAGAAAGGCAATACTATAGTCGTCAATCAGGAAATAGAGCTAGTGCCAGGTAAAAATGAAATATCAGCAATAGCATTTAGCCAAGGCAGAGTACAATCAGACATTAAAAAAGTGAGCATTCAAATGGAGGGAAGGCTTAGCTCTACGCTTTACCTGCTCTCCATTGGCATTAATAAATATAAAAACACAGACCTTAACCTCAACTATGCGGTAGCAGATGCCTCTGGGTTTTCGGATATAATCTCTCATAAATCAAAGAAACTTTTTGAACGAATAGAAGCTATATCTTTGATTAATGAAGAAGCTTCTCGAGAAAAAATACTCACCACACTGGATCTTCTAGCCAAGAGAGCTAAGCCACAAGATGTTTTGTTTTTTTATTATGCCGGCCATGGCAGCATGTCAGACTCAGAGTTTTACTTTATCCCCTCTGATAACATCAAGCTATATCATAAAGATAAACTAGCTAAAGATGCCATTAACGCTTATGAAATTCAGAGCAAACTAAAATCAATAGCCGCTTTAAAGCAAGTGCTTTTTATTGATGCCTGCCAATCTGGTAGTGGAGTAGAGGTACTAGCCGAAAGAGGATCAGAAGAGGAGAAAGCACTAGCACAGCTCGCCAGAAGCACCGGAACCCATGTGCTTGCATCAGCAGGAAGTGAACAGGCAGCAGTGGAATTTAAGGAACTAGGACATGGAATCTTCACTTATGTGCTGCTAAAAGCACTTAATGGTGATGCCGACGGTGCCCCTAAAGACGGGAAAATTACTGTATATGAACTCAAATCCTTTTTAGAAGATCAAGTGCCAGAGTATTCCAGAAAATATAAGGGTAAAATGCAGTTTCCTAACTCCTTCTCACATGGCCATGATTTTCCTATAGTAATAGATTAATTAGTGACTATTGCATAGCTAATGCGTTAACTTAGCAAAGTAGAACCTAATAAGTTATTATGGAATTAAATTATAAAGCAATAGGAGAGGGAAAGCCTCTAATCATACTACACGGCGTATTTGGGTCAGCAGATAACTGGCTCACTATAGCTAAAGAACTAGCAGAACATCACTTTAAAGTATATTTATTAGACCAAAGGAATCATGGAGATTCACCACACAGTGATGAATTTTCTTACCAGGCTATGGCCGATGATCTGCATGAGTTTATTGAGAAGCATGAGCTGGATAAGCCATTTATATTAGGCCACTCCATGGGCGGAAAAGCAGCCATGAAATTTTCGGTTAACTATTCTGATGAGTGGGAAAAAATGATAGTGGTAGACATAGCCCCAAAAGCTTACCCTGTACATCATGACAAAATATTAACAGGATTAAAATCAATTGATCTTGATGCCATTAAATCGAGAGGAGATGCTGACAAACAACTCTCAGAGTATGTTCCTGACCTCGGCACCAGGCAATTTCTTTTGAAAAACCTGGCTCGAAATGAGAGTGGAGGCTATAAATGGAAGATTAACCTGGATGTAATCAACGAAAAAATAGAGGCGATAGGAGAAGGTCAGGAAGATAGACTAGCTATTGAAAAAGAAGTACTATTTATCAGAGGAGGCAAATCAGATTATGTTCAGGATAGCGATATTATTCTTATCACTCAGCTATTTCCTAATTCAGAAGTAAAAACAATAGAAGGGGCAGGACACTGGGTGCATGCAGAGAAAAGCGAAGAAGTGATTAAGCTCATTCTGGACTTCCTTAGATAAAAACAGTTTATCCTTTCAGCTTCTGGATAATAAAAACAATTAATGACAGCAGCACACTTAATATAATGCTGCTCATCACAGGAAAGTAGAACCGAAAGTTTTCCCTTTTGATATCAATATCTCCAGGGAGCTTTCCTAAAAAAGGTATTTTTATTTCAAAATGGAGTATCATGCCTATGATAACCAGAATGACTCCTATAATTATCAGAAATTTAGCCATCATACCTTAAAATTGACAAACAATTAGCAAACGTACAAAATAAAAAAACCGTCCCTTTCGAGACGGTCTTTCCCTCATGAATAAACGCTACTACTGTTATTGTATATCAATTGATTTCGTAAATAATCTGCCTGCCAGGTTAAATCTCAAAGTGTAGATACCCGGATCAAGCTTCGACATATCATATCTTTTGTTAACAGATTGGCTATCAGCCAAAGTGTCTTCATAGATAATGTCGTTGGTGTTGTTAAGAATGCTAAACTTCATTGGTACATTTAAGTACTTTAGCATTGCTATATCCACCTGGTTTCCTTTTTGGAATACCTGCGGTTTGAAGATAGCTACTCTGTTATCACTCTCAATACTCAACTTCCCTTGAGCTATCTCTAATGAATAAACATCTATTTTCTGAGCATTTTCAATTTCAAGAAAATAGCTACCGTCAGGTAAATCGGCCACATCAAACTTTTTGGCGTAACCATCTTTTACATCCGCATGTCTCTCTGCGTAAAGTTCAAAATCATTTCTGTCTCTTAATGATATCTGAAGATCAGTGGGATTAGCAGATTTTACTATTACTACAAATTTCTTCCCATCAAATCTCTTCACCTTTACATATGGAGAAGCACCGGAGGCAAACGAAAGTAGTGATGTTGAGAACAAGATCACTAGTAGGCTGTTTTTAATAAGTTGTTTCATCTCTTATTGCGTTTTGTTTGCAAATAAATCTTTTACAAACATAGACGTAAAAATGACGGTTCACTACTACCCGATTTACAACTTTATGTGCTAAATTAACTTCATATAAAGTTAACATTATAGGGCGGGTTAATATTGCATACAATGGGGTTAATTTTATATATTTGCGCTATTAAAGCATGATTTTTAACGGGTATCGTAGATGGCAAAAAAACCGAGATTAGAAAAGATTAACCCTGCGTTTGGAACATCATTTCACGTGAAGAGATACGCAGATCCGTGCAGAAACAAGCTACCTTATTGGCACATACACCCTGAAATGGAGATTGCCTATGTAAAAGGTGGTAGTGGTAAGAGACATATCGGTAATCAGATGTCCTATTTTAGCAATGGAGATTTGATATTTATCGGAGCGAATTTACCACACTTTGGGTTTACTGATAGGCTTACAGCTAATAGCTCAGAAACTATCATTCAAATGAGAGAAGATTTTCTTGGGCCAAATTTCTTTGACATACCTGAGATGTCCGCTATTAAAAAGCTTATGGAACGCTCCAAGAGAGGAGTTGTTTTTCATGGCGAGACCAAAGAAAACACAGGAGCTAAAATTGAAAACCTAGTTAACCTAGACCCTCTGGAAAGAATCGTAAGCTTATTAAGTATTTTAAAGGAACTAGCCATATCGGAAGAATATACAATACTTAACGTAGACGGCTATGCTATGGAAATTGAACCTCAAGACAATGAAAGGATCAATTTAGTATATAAATATGTGAGAGAAAATTTCCAAAGGCCTATAAGTCTGGAAGAAATATCTGACAAAGTGAGCATGACCGTTCCTGCCTTTTGCAGATACTTCAAAAAGATATCTGGTAAAACCTTTACACAGTTTGTAAATGAGTACCGCTTGGTACATGCTTCCAAGCTACTTTCTGAAAGCCATACTAGCATCACAGAAATATCTTTCGAATGTGGGTTTAACAACTTTTCACACTTCAATAAGCAGTTTAAAGCCTTTACAGGCAAAAGCCCTTCTAAATACAGAAGTGAATTAAAAAAAGTATTGAATTAATTTCCTATAGATGGCATATGGCATTTTGTACTTGATACCCTCAAGTATTTCAGAGAACCAGACTGACGTAATACCCGAACAAGTAAGACAAGTAATAAAGAATACTGAACACTTTGCAGTAGAAAATGTAAGAACGGCGAGAAGGTTTATCAGTAGCCTTAAACTGGGCCTAACCATTGAAGAACTGCAATTTGAAGTTCTTGATAAAAAGACCACCGATAGCACTGTAGAAAAAATTCTCAAACCCTTGCTACAAGGAAAAAATGTAGGAGTAATATCAGAATCTGGATGCCCAGGCATTGCCGATCCTGGCTCTAGAGCAGTAGCTTACGCGCATAAAAAAAATATCAGAGTAGTTCCTTTAGTAGGGCCTTCCTCTATTTTTCTGGCTTTAATGGCTTCTGGTTTTAACGGTCAAAAGTTTGCTTTTCATGGGTACCTTCCTATAAAAAAGAAAGAGCTCGAAACCGCGATCAAGCAACTAGAGGCGGACTCAATCAAGCATTTGCAAACACAAATATTTATTGAAGCTCCGTATAGAAACAATCAAATGCTGGAAACATTGACCAAAACCTGCCGCCCTTCTACTCAAATATGTGTAGCCAAAGATGTTTCAGGAACTGAAGAGTTTATAAAAAGCCAAACAGCAGCAGAGTGGAAAAAGCAAAAAATAGAGCTTCATAAAGTACCTACTGTATTTATTTTATTTTCCAGTTAATTTGAGCAATTGATACGATTTTTTTTTACTTTAAATTCAGGTAATTTTGCCCGACTTTAAAACCAAACAATTATAAAATAACGAATGCCCTACTTATTTACTTCCGAATCGGTTTCAGAGGGCCATCCTGATAAAATAGCGGATCAAATCTCTGACGCACTTATAGATAATTTTCTTGCTTTTGATGCTAATTCTAAAGTAGCTTGTGAAACACTGGTAACTACCGGCCTTACCGTACTTAGCGGAGAGGTGAAATCTGAGGCTTATCTTGATGTTCAGCAAATCGCACGAAATGTCATTAATCAAATTGGCTATACCAAAGGCGAATATATGTTTGACGGCAATTCTTGTGGCGTTATCTCAGCTATTCATGAGCAATCTCCTGACATTAATCAGGGAGTAGATAGAGGTAATCCTGAAGATCAGGGAGCTGGCGATCAGGGTATGATGTTTGGATATGCTACCAGTGAAACTGATGAGTATATGCCATTAGCGCTTGACCTATCTCACAAAATGCTTAAAGAGCTTGCTATTTTAAGAAGAGAAGGCAGTGAGATAAATTACCTGAGACCAGACGCCAAAAGCCAAGTAACTATTGAATACTCTGATGACAACGTTCCTCAAAGAATAGTGGCTATAGTACTATCTACTCAACACGATGAATTTGACAGTGAAGAGAAGATGCTAGCAAAAATCCGCGAAGATATTATTAATATTTTGATCCCAAGGGTAAAAGCTCAGCTAAAACCAGAGATTCAAAAATTATTTAATGATGATATTAAATATCATATTAACCCTACCGGAAAGTTTGTTATAGGCGGACCACATGGAGATACAGGCCTTACTGGCAGAAAGATCATTGTTGATACCTACGGAGGCAAAGGAGCACATGGTGGAGGCGCATTTTCCGGAAAAGATCCTTCAAAGGTAGATAGATCCGCTGCTTATGCCACTAGGCATATTGCTAAAAATCTGGTAGCCGCAGGAGTAGCTGATGAAGTATTAGTTCAGGTTTCTTATGCTATTGGTGTGGTAGAACCTATGGGTATATTCATTAACACCTACGGCTCATCTAAAGTAGACCTAAATGACGGTGAAATAGCTAAGAAAGTGGAAGAGATATTTGACATGCGCCCTTACGCTATAGAAACAAGACTTAAGCTTCGTAACCCTATTTACTCTGAAACTGCTGCATACGGCCACATGGGCCGTGAAAACAAAGTAGTTACTAAAACCTTTGTAGCTGCCAATGGTACCGAAATCACCAAAGAAGTAGAGCTATTCCCATGGGAAAAGCTAGACTATGTAGATAAAGTAAAAGAAGTATTTGGCCTTTAATGGTCAAATCTTTTTTCCCTTTTAACATCCTCAATGTTATCCCCAGCCAGCACAGCTCTGGTTTGTGGTAAGCATTGAGGATAATTTTTTTGTATAAAGTCTATCATATGCTCCCTTACATGACACCTTAAATCAAAAGCCGTTGGGGAGTTTTTAGCGGTCATAAGGAGCCTTACGGTCATAGTTCGCTCACTGGTATCCGTTATCTGAAAAGCTTTAGCATCCTTATCCCACAGGTCCGTTTCTGATAGGACCTTCTCAAAATGCTGCCTTAACGGATCTAACGGTAGCGTATAATCAACATATAAAAAAACTGTTCCTAATATCTGAGCTGTAGTACGCGTCCAGTTCTGAAAAGGCGTTTCAGTAAAATAGGTTATAGGCAATACCAATCTGCGCATATCCCAAATGCGCACCACCACATAAGTAAGGTTAATCTCTTCTATCCATCCCCACTCATTTTCAAGCACCACTGCATCATCTATCTTTATAGGCTGGGTAAAGGCTATCTGTATACCAGCAAATAAATTAGCCAGCGTTTTCTGCAGAGCAAAACCTATTATAATACCTGCCACCCCAGCACCAGTAAGTATGGTAGCTCCATATTTCCTTACACTATCAAAGCTGAGAAGTATTATCGCTACGGCTATTACGGCTACCACTACCATAGCCATTTTTTTTACATAAATAATTTGGGTACGAGCCTTTCTTGCTTTTAGGTTATCGGCCTGAGACATGTCATATTTCGCAAAAAGGACATCTTCTATCACCCCTATAAGTCTAATAAGGATAATTGCAATAGAAATAATAATGATTACCTCTAGGATCTTCTTAGCAATGATTACATATTCCGGGTCAAGTGATAGATAGCCTATAGCAAAATGAAGCACTATACATGGGAAAAATAAAAAAACAGAACCTCGTAATCGCTTTTCTAAAGAGTCAAATAAGATAAGATCATCTGTTCTCGCATAATGCTTGAATATTTTAAATAATATAAAGCGACCAACCAGTGTAAACAGAAACGCCAGAATAAATATGCCAATAGCACTAATTGTAGGATGTTCCAGCATGAGTGTTTCTATATCCATAATAAATGATTTTAGGCAAGAAAATAAAAAAGGGGATCATTTCTGAACCCCTTTTTTAAATTTATTAAAATTTAACGTCTTAATGTGCCATTTGTTTAACCTTAAATTTCCTGAGCTGTCTTCTCAATGCCTCTGTTGCAAGATCAGTAGCCTCTTCGAAACTTTTAGCATCTTCCTTCGCAAAAAGTTGATTTCCGGGTATATTTAATTTTATTTCTACGGTTTTATTTTCAACTCCAGAGTTGTTTAACCTAAAAAACACCTCTCCATCAATCACTCTATCGTAAAATGTCTCCAACTTATCTACTTTCTTCTGGACGAAATCGATCAGTTTTTGATCGGCATCGAAGTGGATTGAGTGCATTTGTAACTTCATAATCTTAAAGTTTAAAGGTTATAAAAAAAATTAAGCTTTTGGATGCGCCTGTTCGAAAACAGCTTTTAGCTTATCCAATGAATTATGGGTATAAACCTGCGTCGCCGCCAAGCTAGTATGACCAAGCAAATCTTTTACCGCATTAAGTTCAGCTCCTTTATTAAGGAGGTGCGTAGCAAATGTGTGACGCAACACATGTGGACTACGTTTTTCTATTGTTGTAAATAGATTCAAATAATTTTTTACTGTACGATAGATCATCATCGGATAGCAGTCTTCTCCCGAATCAGTAACGACCAATCTTGTACTATCTTTTATTAAATCGTGCTTATTTTTTAAAGACAAATATTCGTCCAGGGTTTTACTAAGAGACACAGAGTATGGCAACACTCTTTCTTTATTTCTCTTCCCTAAAACTTTTAATGTACGGTCGGCCAAGTTAATATCAGAAACCTTCAGAGAAATAAGCTCAGAAAGCCGTATGCCAGTACCATAAAGTAGCTCCAAAATCAACTGATCTCTCTTTTCTGGAAAGTTCGTTCCAAATTCAAAATTATCCAGCAGCTTCATCATTTCATTTTCTTGAACAAACTGCGGCAATTTCTTACTTGTCTTTAATACCCGAAGTTTAGTGGTAGGATCTTTATCTATAGCCTCTGACTTAAGCAGAAATTTGTAGAAAGATCTAAGGCAGGCAATTTTTCTATTAATAGAACGAGGTTCCATTTTCTGATCTACTAAATCAAGAATCCAAGTTCTTAATACATTGTGGGTAACAGAAACTAACTCCAGACCTGTAAAGTTAGCATGAACAAAATCTTCTAATTGCTCCAAATCATGACTATAAGAAGCAATAGTGTGTTTGCTGTAACGCTTTTCGTATTGTAAGTATTTTAGGAATTTTTCCCGCATAAAAAAAAAGTACTATCCCTAATAGGATAGTACTAATTTAATGATTTGGGACTTAAAAATATAACCGATTAATAATTTTCTTCGGCGTATTTTTTTTGTCTGTATTTTGCTTTAATAATTTCTGTTCTTCTTTGTACAGAAGGTTTTTCATAGAAAGTTCTACCTCTTAATTCTTTAAGAACTCCAGTTTTTTCGAATTTCTTTTTGAATCTTTTAAGAGCTTTCTCTATTGATTCGTTCTCTTTTACGTTTACTACGATCATTTTATTACACCTCCTTTCAAATGAACTGCAAACTTAGCCATGAAATATTAATTATCAAAGAGATAATTAATATACCGTAATTTTTATTTTAAAATAGCTCTTGAAATTACTAGTTTTTGAATCTCAGAAGTACCCTCTCCGATAGTACACAGCTTTGAATCTCTGTAATACTTCTCTGCAGGATAATCTTTAGTATAGCCATATCCACCAAATATCTGAACTGCCTCAGTGGCATTTTCTACGGCTACCTCTGAAGCATAGTATTTGGCCATAGCAGATTCTTTTTTCACATCTTTCCCTTTATTCTTTAGATCTGCTGCCTGAAATGTAAGCAATTTAGCAGCCTCTAACTTAGTGGCCATGTCTGCCAGTTTAAAAGATATACCTTGATAACTGGCTATAGGCTTATTAAACTGCTGTCTTTCTTTGGCATATTGTATAGAAACATCTAATGCTCCCTGGGCTATTCCTAAACTTAAAGCGGCTATACTTATACGTCCGCCATCTAGCACCTTCATGGCCTGAATAAAACCATCTCCTACCTTGCCAAGAATATTAGCCTTAGGTACCTTACAATCCTGAAATATGAGCTCAGTGGTTTCAGAAGCTCTCATACCTAGTTTGTTTTCTTTTCTTCCTGCTGAAAAACCGGGTGTTCCTTTTTCTATTATAAAGGCAGTCATACCATGTGAATCGCCCACCTCTCCCGTTCTTGCAATCACTACTGCCACGTTTCCTGATTTACCATGAGTAATGAAATTCTTCGCTCCATTGAGCACATAAAAATCACCTTCTTCTTTAGCCACAGTACGCATATTAGCTGCATCTGATCCAGTATTAGGCTCAGTAAGCCCCCAAGCACCTATCCATTCGCCAGTAGCCAGTTTAGGCAGGTAGGTTTGCTTTTGCTCTTCGCTACCAAATTGTAGAACATGACCAGTACACAGAGAATTATGAGCAGCCATAGAAAGCCCTATGGAACCATCTATCCTTGCTAATTCTAAAATAGCAGTGACATATTCAAGGTAACCAAAGCCCGCACCTCCATATTCCTGAGGTACCAACACACCCATGAGCCCCAGGCTACCTAATTTTTTAAAGAGCTGAAGAGGGAATTCTTGTTTTTCATCCCAATCCATCATAAATGGTTTGATCTCTCTCTCGCCAAAATCATTGATCATTTCGGCAATCATTTTTTGATTCTCAGTTTGCTCCATACTGATAGTCGGGGAAATTTCTGCTGTTACCATAAATCTGTCTCTTACTTGATTTCAATCGTTTTAAGTGATAATAACAAATATAATATATCCAATGAATCAACCAAACGAATGTTAGTTTGTATAAAAAAATTAAACTTTTTTTAAAACATTTTATCGTGCAGATTTATTTAATTTAAAATTTATTTTTACGAACTAGTAGAATCTAAAAACTTAAAAACATGAAAATAGCAGTAGTCGGAACAGGCTATGTCGGCTTAGTTACAGGAACTTGTTTTGCAGAAACAGGAAATGATGTAACATGTATAGACATCGACGAGAAAAAAGTAAACAGCCTTAAAAACGGCAAGATCACGATCTACGAACCAGGTTTGGAAGTTATTTTCCAAAGAAACCTTGAACAAGGTCGATTAAACTTCACCACTGATCTAGCGGAAGGAATCGAAGGAGCAAAAATTATCTTCCTTGCTCTGCCTACACCTCCTGGAGAAGATGGTTCTGCTGACTTGAAATATGTTCTTACTGTAGCTTCTGACTTAGGTCCAATACTTAAAGAATACGCCGTAATCGTAGACAAAAGTACTGTACCTGTAGGTACTGCAGATAAGGTACATGCTGCTATTAAAGAAAATGCCAAGGTAGATTTCGATGTAGTTTCTAACCCAGAATTCTTAAGAGAAGGGGTAGCTGTAGACGATTTCATGAAGCCTGACAGAGTGGTAATAGGTACTACTTCAGAAAAAGCAAAAAAATTAATGGAGACCTTATATGCACCATTGGTGAGACAAGGTAATCCTGTAATTTTCATGGATGAAAAATCTGCTGAATTAACTAAGTATGCTGCTAACTCATTCTTAGCTACCAAGATTACTTTCATGAACGAAATCGCCAACATGTGCGAATTACTTGGTGCTGATGTTGATTCCGTAAGAAAAGGTGTAGGTACTGATACCAGAATAGGTAAGCGCTTCTTGTTTGCAGGTATCGGTTATGGTGGATCTTGCTTCCCTAAAGATGTGCAAGCACTAGCTAAATCTGCTCAGCAAGTAAACTATGACTTCCGTATCCTAAAATCAGTTATGGATGTTAACGAAGATCAAAAAACCAAACTTATCCCTAAAATAAAGGAATATTTCGGTGGCGATCTAAAAGGAAAAACCATTGGTCTTTGGGGACTTTCTTTTAAACCTTATACTGATGATATTCGTGAAGCTCCTTCATTATATAATATTGAGAAATTAGTAGAAGCTGGTGCGCAAGTAAAAGCTTATGACCCTGAAGGAATGGAAAATGTACAAGGACAAATCGGTGAAAAAATCACTTATTGCCATGATGCATATTCTGCCATTAACGGTGCTGACGCATTACTAATTGCTACTGAGTGGCCTGTATTCAGAACTCCAGATTTTGAGAAAGTTGCAAAACTTCTTAACAACAAAGTTATCTTCGATGGAAGAAATCTTTACTCACCTGAGCAAATGAAAGATTTAGGATTCACTTACGTAAGCATAGGAAGAGAAACTATCAATGGATAAAAAAAGAGTATTAATAACGGGAGCAGCAGGATTTCTGGGCTCCCACCTTTGTGACAGGTTCATGAAAGAGGGCTTTTATGTCATCGGAATGGACAACCTGATCACTGGTAATTTAAAGAACATAGAGCACTTATTTGCGGATAAGAATTTTGAGTTTCATCATCATGATGTATCTAACTTTGTTCATGTTTCAGGCGAATTAGACTACATCTTACATTTCGCATCTCCTGCCAGCCCTATCGATTATCTCAAAATACCTATTCAGACTTTAAAAGTAGGTTCATTGGGTACTCACAATCTTTTGGGTTTGGCTAAAGCCAAAAAAGCAAGAATGCTGATTGCCTCCACTTCTGAGGTGTATGGTGACCCTATGGTACACCCTCAAACTGAGTCTTACTACGGTAATGTAAACCCTATAGGACCAAGAGGAGTATATGATGAAGCCAAAAGATTTCAGGAAGCCATGACTATGGCTTACCATACTTATCACGGTGTGGAAACGCGAATAGTACGTATTTTCAATACCTACGGACCAAGAATGCGCTTGAATGACGGACGTGTATTGCCTGCATTTATAGGCCAGGCCCTTAGAGGTGAAGATCTTACTGTTTTTGGTGATGGTTCTCAAACCAGATCCTTCTGCTATGTAGATGACCTAATTGATGGTATTTATCGCTTGTTATTCTCTGATTACGCTTACCCGGTAAACATTGGAAACCCTGATGAGATTACTATTGGTGAATTTGCAGAAGAAATAATTAAGCTTACAGGTACTGATCAAAAAGTGATCTATGAGCCACTACCTAAAGATGATCCTATGCAGCGTAGGCCAGACATTACTAAAGCTCAGGAGATATTAGGTTGGGAACCGAAAGTAAACAGAGCCGAAGGTCTGAAAATTACTTATGACTATTTTAAAACCCTTACAGAGGAAGAGCTTTTTACTAAAGAGCATAACACCTTTGATGGGTACATTAAAAAATAATGGCATTAGAAAAATCATTAAACTTTCTAACCCAACTTAACGATAATAACGATCGCGACTGGATGCAGGCAAATAAGCCTGCATATCAGGCTGCGAGAGAAGAGTTTATAAGTTTTGTTGGTGAAGTTATTCTCAAAGTAGCCTCTTTTGATCCTTCAATCTCAGGTCTGGAACCCAAGCAATGCATTTTCAGAATAAACAGAGATATACGCTTCAGCAAAGACAAAAGACCATATAAAAACAACTTTGGTATGCTGCTCAATGAAGGAGGGAAAAAGAGTGGCAATGCGGGTTATTATCTTCATATACAGCCTGGTAATCAATCTTTCATAGCCGGCGGCTTATATTCGCCTGACGCCGAAAGGTTAGCCAAGGTGAGGCAAGAGATAGACTACAACCCGGAAGAATTAAAAGACATTATTTCAGATGCTTCATTTCAAAAAGACTTTGGCTCAATTCAAGGAGATAGCTTAAAAAGAGCTCCTAAAGGATATGATGAAAGCCATCCTAATATTGAACTACTGAAGCTTAAAAGCTATATTGTGCTTAAGCACATCAGCGATAATGAAGTAAAAAAGTGGACTTCAGCAGATCAGGTAGTGGAACGATTTCAGCAAGTTGAGCCAGTTATAAGATACCTCAACGTAGCTATAAGTTAACCAAGTCAATTAATCATCACCCCAGTCGAAATAGTCATCTTCTTCAAGTTCTATTTCTGGGGTTTCTTCTTTCCCTTTATTTTTAAAGGCATCTTTCAGCTCCCGTGCTTCCTTTTTAATATCACTCACTATTTTCTTCTTCACACTTTCCTTATCATACAGCACCAGATAATCTGACGTATTTCCTATTATTTTAAGATAAAGCATGGTACGTCCGCTATTATCTTCTTCTATTGCCCCGAAGGCCTCATCCTTATCTATCTTTTTCTTGCTTCTAAGGGGCGCTATTACACGATAATCGATATTCTGATCGAAGGTATGTATGCCACTGATCTTAATGTCTGTGACGTTGGTAGAAACCTCCATCTGAGGAAGGTAAATCTTTTTATTTTCTATATGAATATCATTTCTCAACTCTGAGAAAACCAGATGATCCAATTTATCTTCATCAAGGTATTTAGACAAACGCTGCATAGGCTCAAAATTATTGAGCTGCCCGCCAATAATTGTAGTGCTAATATTACTTACCAGGCTTCCCGGATAGAGGTGCAGGTTATCACTAAAAGTCATGCTAGCTTGTACATCCGCCTTAATTTTGCCTTTAAGGTGTTTGTCTTGCAGAAAGTCTTGATTGAAATTTTCAAAAACGTAAAAAATACTATCTACATCAATATTATCCAGAGCAAAAGAAGTATTTACCCTCAGTAGCTTATCATAAGAAGCATCCACTTTACCATCTAAAGTAATGCTACCCCCCATCGCATTAAACCGAATGCGATTAGACTGAGCTATCTTATTCCTAACGATAAGATCTCCCTTGATATTCTTAGGAGCAAATCGTCTGAATTTTAATTGATCTACATCACAATCAAACTTAAGGACCAACTTAGGAGAAATGGTAAATTTATATTTGGAGTCACTTTCCTCTCCTGGATTAGCCGCCAACAGCTCGTCTAGGTCAATAAATTTAGAGCGAAGGTCTGACTCTATACCTACAGGCTCATTTTCAAAAAGCAAGTAGGCTATAATATTTTTAAAAAATCCATTGAGTAAAAAATCACTATTGCCCAACTTACCAGAGACATCGCTAAGAGCAAGATCATTATTGTTAAATAACAGATTCCCAGACACATTATCTAACTTCAAAGGGTAGTGAGCTAACTTTAAGCTTAGCCTATTTAAATTAATATCTCCTGTAGTTTTAAATCTCCCTGAACTCGCCTTCTTTTTCAGATCCTTCACCTGTCCTTCAAAATTCAAATGGGCATCTAATTGGCCGCTGCCGGCTTCCACACTTTCTGATTTATAAAATTTAAAAACAGATTCAAGATCCAACTTACCTTCAAAATTTCCTTTTACATAAGGAGTTTCGAAATTTTTCAGATATAGGTTAGCCTTAAAATTATGGTCTTCTACTATGCCATTTATATCCTTTAAATCAAGCACTGAGTTATTTATATTATTAAGATCAGCAGCTATAAATGTGCCTCTTAGTAAAGCATGAGTAATTTTCACCCGAGTATCAGGGTGATAAAGTTCACTATCATTAAGCCCAAAATTAATAGTCATCTTAGGCGATGTTTTCTCCCCAATTTCACCATCAAGCACCATAGAAAAATAGACATCTCCCTTACTTTGATACTTATCAAAATCTTTCACCATACTATGCGGTAAAATAGAAAGCAAAGTCTGTATATCCGTATCTTTACCATCTACATTCAGTGAAATAAGCTGCTTTTCCAAAAATTGATAAGTTCCTTCTACGGCAAAGTCAGACTCATTAATTGTAATAACAGAGGGCCTAATGAATAAATCCTTTAATTCATCATTATACTTTAAATCAGCCTCAACGTAAGTCTGCTTATTTTCTGCCCAAATGGTGTTATTCACACTAACATGATTCACGGCTACTTCACCTTCGGCCAAGATATCGTACACACTACCTACAGCATTTAGCTTCGCTGTGAGAGACGGGGTAGTAAAATCTAAATCAACGTTTCGAAGCCAGTTCTGATACTTGAAAGTGGTTTCTTCTAATACAATTTTTGAAAGATCAACTTTAACGGTTTGAGTAGAGGAAGTAGTATCTGGTTGTTTGAAGATGTCATAATTTATATTTCCGTTTTTATCCATCTTCAAGTGGAAGAAGCCCTTTTTAATAAAAACCTTTTCCACTGTATAGTTTTTTCTAAAAACAGCGATGGGATTAAAAGTAAAATCAATTTTTTCTGCTTCTAAAAGCGGTGCACTACTCTTATCAAAACTTTCTTCAATATAGACACCATCAAAAGTAAGGGAGATAAAGGGGAAGTTTTTCAACGAAGAAACGCTTATTTTATCCACATGCACAGGAGTGTTCAAACTCTTGTTTGCCTCCCTGATGAAGTGATCAATTAACCGATCCTTATATAGATAAGTAGCTAATATACTAGCTGTTACCACCACTACAACGGTAAGCACCAGATAAAATATAATCTTTTTTACTACTCTTTTTATGTCCAATGAAATATGACTTAAAGCAAATCTAGATTGAAAGCTACGTTATTCGCTTAAAAACATCAAAACTAATGCCACCAGAAAAAATTTATTATTTTTTTAACGGTAATGTTTGCACAAAATTAAAAGTTAACTACATTTGCACTCCCATTCACAAATAGTGAAACACTAAATGAAAGGGCGCTTAGCTCAGCTGGTTCAGAGCATCTCGTTTACACCGAGGGGGTCGGGGGTTCGAATCCCTCAGCGCCCACAAAGAAAGGCAGTCAATTATGACTGCCTTTCTTCATTTTAAGTACTTTCATATTCTTAGAAATGCAAGTTCGACTTAGAATTGCGCTACCTCATTTCAGTAATTCCATATTCGTTGAAACAAGAACGATAAAGGAAATAAGATAATGTTTGCACAAATTAAAAAGTTCACTACATTTGCATTCCCATTCACAAATAGTGAGACACTATATGAGAAAAGGGCGCTTAGCTCAGCTGGTTCAGAGCATCTCGTTTACACCGAGGGGGTCGGGGGTTCGAATCCCTCAGCGCCCACAAAGAAAGGCAGTCAATTATGACTGCCTTTTTCATTTAAAGCATTCCCACCTTTCTTTAAAATTTGAGTGCAATCAATTGATTTTCAGATTATTTAACACCAAAACTCCTATGTCTATTGATCTTTTAAGATTTCTACCGGATTGGTTTTAGCCGCCTTGTAGGTTAAATACGAAAGGGTAAGCCAGGCAATTAAAACCAATAAAACGCCAGCAAATACAAACACAAAAGGGTTGATTGCTATCTTATAAATAAAATTATTTAACCATTTTTCTGATAAGTACCAAGCCAATGGTATTGCCAAAATAATTGCCAGCATTATCATCTTAGAAAAATCCTTTAATAATAATGCGAGAACGGAAAATACTGAAGCGCCGAGTACTTTTCTAATGCCTACCTCTTTAGTTCTAGCTTCGAAGGACAGGCTAGCCAAACCAAACAAACCGAAACAAGCAATAAGTATAGCCATAAAAGAAAAGCCGCTGAAGATCTTTGCTGTTTTCTCTTCTGATAAATACTGAAAGCTTAAATCATCAGAAAGAACGCTATATTCAAAATCAAAACGATCTATATAATCACCCCATAGTGTACGGATTTGAGTTATTGTATTTTGATAATTATCACCTTCAATTTTTACAAGCATATAATTATAGTCCTCTGAATATTTGAGCACCAAGGGCTTCACCTCTTCGTGCAAAGATTGATAATTGAAATTCTTTACCACACCTATGATAGTCTGCTTAGTTAATCCTGCACCAGTGTATCGCTCCCACATCACTTCCTTACCCACAGCATCATCTATCTGCAATGCCTTTAAAACAGCTTCATTCACCACCAAAGCATCTTCTGCATCGGTACTCACATTTCTAGAGAACATTCTACCCTCCAAAAGAGTAAGCCCTAAAGCCTCCACCAACTCATCATCACTAAACATTTCTGACACGTTAATAATATTCTGTGGACTAGAAAGCGCATATATAAAATGCTGATTAAACTGTAAGCCAGGAACATTAGACATACCTGAGACGAACTCAACGCCAGGAATTTTTTTCAGCTCATTTTTCATAGCAAAAAATTTCTCATCTAAATCATCATTTTTCAAAGGAATATTCAGAAGTCGACTCTTATCAAAACCAAGGTCTTTATTTTCCATAAAATACAGCTGATCATTAATAATGATACTACCCGTAATAAGAATCATAGAAATTAAAAATTGAAACACTACCAGACTATTTCTCAGCCAAAAGCCAGAAGCCTTTACTCTTTCAACACCTTTCATACTCACTACCGGATCAATTGACGACAGGAAAAGCGCCGGATAAAGGCCTGCCGCCAAGCCCACAAAAGCTCCTATACCAACCAGTAGCAATAATGAAAATGAATGATGAAGATATTGAGTATGCAGTTGCTTTCCTGTAATGTAATTGAAGCCTGGGAGTGACACCTCAGCCAGTAGGCCGGCCAGAATAATAGCCATAGCAGATATCAACAATGACTCCCCAAGAAACTGCCGAGTAAGCTGACTTCTATGTGCCCCTAAAGACTTTCTAACTCCAATCTCTTTAGATCTGGCCACAGACTGGGAAGTACTTAAATTCATGAAATTGACGCAGGCAATAATTAAAATAAGTGAAGCCGCAGTAGCCATTATATACACATACTCAATATTACCATTAGGCTCTAACTCCCACCGAATATGCGATTTCAAATGTATATCTGTAAGCGGATCTAGGAAAAAGTGCATTTGCTCCTGAGCAATCCGATGCAAGGTTTCATCTGACCAGTCCACATAATTACGTATCCAAGTCAGTAGCTGAGCTTCCAGTTGCGAGGCATTAGCATCTGCTTTTAATTTGATATAATTATAATGACCAAAATCGTCCCAGCTATAAAAGGCGCTATTAGGATTCATGGCCTTGAGCGTAACGTAAGAAAGTAAAATATCAAAATGAAAATGAGAATTATGAGGCACATCCTCAAAAACTCCCTCCACCTGAGCGAGAGTCTTGTCACTATTAAATGATAAATATTTTCCTATAGGATTTTCATCTTCAAAATATTTATGTGCATAGCTTTCGGAAATTAGCACGCCCCCTACATTTCTTAAAACATCATTCTTATTACCATGAATAAGCTTAAAATCAAAAACTTTTAAAAAAGTGCTATCCACCCCCAGAATGCCACGTTCATCATAAGCCACATCATTTTCAGGGTTCTTAACAGAAAACACTTTTTTAGTTAGACCCGCCCCCCAAAGCGGCGTAAGTGAAGTAGCCTCCATAACTTCGGGAAAATCCTGCTTCAAAGCCAAGGCCATAGGGTATGGTGTTCGGGTTTGCGGCACATCCCCAAACCACTCTACCCGATAAATATGAGTAGCACCTGTATGAAACCGATCATAACTCCATTCATCAGCCACATATAGAGATATGAGCATAACACACGCCAAGCCAAAGGCTAGACCAAGAACATTAATCAAAGCATAAAGCTTATTCTTAACAAGGTTTCTAAAAGCAATCTTTAAATAATTTTTCAACATATCACCAAGCATTTTCCCTACTATATACCAACAGCATACCTAACTAAATATGACATTGAATATCAGTTGATTACAATCAAAAAGAAAATATAATGACCTCAATCTGTTTCGTTATGAAACATAAATTTGTTCCAAATAAGAACAACTTCTATCTTCATCATAAAAATAAGTTACTAAACTAAATGACCAGGCTGGCAGCGAATATTTTAATTATTGATGATGATACAGATGTATTACATTCTGCACGCATGGCATTAAAGCCTACCTTTACGCAAATAACAGCAGAAAGCCAACCGCAGCAAATCAACTACCTACTGAATCAACATGAGTATGATGTCATTCTTCTGGACATGAACTACACTGCCGGAGCTACCAGCGGCAGAGAAGGCCTCATGTGGCTTCAAAATATAATAGAACGAAAACCGGCACAACAAGTAGTGATGATTACCGCTTATGGGGACATAAAGCTAGCCGTTGAAGCCATGAAAATAGGAGCCACAGATTTTGTAGTAAAGCCCTGGGATAACGAAAAGCTACAAGCTACCGTTCGTGCGGCCTACCAGCTCAGCAAATCACAACAGGAGGTAAAGCAGTTACACGAAAAGCATTCTGGGATGAAAAGCCTGCTCAATCAAACAAAAGTTGAAATCATTGGGCGATCACCAGCCATGAAAGAGCTCTTTCGCATGACTGATAAAGTAGCTGACACTGATGCCAATATTATAATTTTCGGTGAAAATGGGACAGGAAAAGAATTATTAGCAAAGTCTATCCATGAAAAATCTGACCGTCGAGATAACGTATTTGTAAAAGTAGACCTAGGCACTATAAGTGAGACCTTATTTGAATCGGAAATGTTCGGTCACATTAAAGGATCATTCACAGATGCACGCCAAGATAAGATAGGAAGATTTGAGCTAGCACAAGGAGGAACACTTTTTTTAGATGAAATCGGCAATCTATCGCTACCACTACAAGCTAAACTACTCACAGCCATTCAACATAAAACCGTAACCAGAGTTGGCTCTGCAACACCTATAGATATTGATTGCAGAATAATTTCTGCTACTAACAATAATCTCTTTGAGATGGTGACAAATAGTGAGTTTCGTGAGGATTTACTATATAGACTCAATACCGTGGAGCTTTCTGTACCAGCCCTCGCCGAAAGACCTGAAGACGTTCCTTTGCTAGCAGATCATTTTCTACAAATATTCGCTCATAAATACCGTAAAGGCACTTTAAAGCTAAGTAACAAAAGCTATTCCTTACTTCAACGCCATCTTTGGCCTGGAAACATAAGAGAGTTACAGCATGCTATGGAAAGAGCGGTAATTATGAGTGATGACTCGATCCTGCAGCCACACCATTTTTTATTACAAAGCTCTAAGCCAAAACCTTCTTATTCCAGCACCATAAACCTCAATGAAATAGAAAAAGAAACTATAGAAATAGCTATAGCTAAACATAAGGGCAATATATCCAAAGCCGCCAAAGAACTGGGGCTTGGCAGAACTACCATCTATAGAAAAATGGATAAATACGGCATAAAATACTGAAGCATGAATTTTAAATCCTTTAGAATTTTCATTCTTATAGCTGTATGCACAATAGTAATACTAGCCTTTGGTATTGCATATGCCACCATTTACACTCAATGGATTTTCACCCCTTTAGCCTTAACCATAATACTTATTGCCACAAGTCTATATATCATAAAGCATACTGAAAAAACCAACCTTAAACTCACTCAATTTTTACTTTCCATTAAGCAAGGAGGTTTTAACTCTACCTTTTTAGAAAATAACGGTAATCACCCTGATGTAAATCTGAACTCTGCACTTAATGACATTATCAAAGAATTTCAAAAGCTGAATATTGAAAAAGAAAGGCAATATCAATATTTGAAAACACTTAATGAAAATATAAGTGTAGGACTTGTGAGCTATGAAGAAGATGGATCTGTAAAAATGATAAACCCAGCCGCTAAAGCATTATTACAAAAACCATTATTGAGAAATATTAGCGAGTTAACCACCATAGACAGCAAGCTTCACAAAACAGTTACTAACTTGAAAGCGGAAGAGAAAAAAGTTATCAAAACTTTTATCGGACAAGAAAGTCAGCAATTATCTGTACAGCTCAAAGAGTTCATAGTTGATCAAAAAAAAGTGAGACTCTTATTGATTCAAAATTTAGTTTTTGAACTCGATCAAAAAGAAGTAGAAGCCTGGCAAAAATTGATAAGCGTGCTTACCCATGAGATTATGAACTCCGTTACTCCTATTGCCTCACTCACTAGCTCGGTCAATCAACTGCTACAACAGAATAACAAACAAGAATTATCTAAAGATGACAGAGCAGATATTTACTACAGCCTGGATACCATAGAAAAAAGAAGCAAAGGGCTTATCAAGTTCATAAATGTTTATAAGGATTTCTCTAAAACACCTGAACTTACTTTCAGCAAATTCGACCTAATAAGCACTACTCACCACCTGCTACAGCTGATAACCCCAGATTTAGAAAAAAAGCAAGTTCAATATAACCTTCAGAATACTGCTAGGGCAGTGAAAATATGGGCTGATCAGCAGATGATAGAGCAGGTAATGATCAACTTATTAAAAAATGCTCTGGAAGCGATAAAAGAAGTGGAGAAGCCTTGCTTAAAAATAATTATAGAGGCTGCGGCCAACAAAACCAAAGTTAGCATCTCCAACAATGGCCCCTGGATTCCGCCCTCCAAACTGGAAAAGATCTTCATCCCATTTTACAGTACTAAAAAAGGAGGATCGGGCATTGGCTTAAGTCTAGCCCGGCAAATCATGAAACTACACAATGGAAATATACAGGTGTACTCAGCCGAAGGTGTAGGATCTACCTTTACTTTAACCTTCATTAATTAAATACTATAACCACGCCCTAAAATATAAGGATAACATGCAAAGACAAAAGCCACCATTTAAAAATATTTAATAGGCCTGTGCAAAGACCATATTGTATAAGGAGTCCGATTTTCTAAAAAGGGTTAAAGCCATCATTGGTAATCACTTATGACATTAAATAGCTAAAGCAAGATTCAGCACCATCCCATTGCAATTGGTTCGCCCATGAGGCTAAGTGAACAGCCACGTGGCACAAGCGCTTCTACGGAGGTAATTATGAAACAGAAATTTTGAAGACAATAATTTCCATTTTTCCACCTGTCTTACCATCCAGCATTGCCCCCGAATCTACTGCATTTCTCTGTGTTATTGTTTACTTTTGCAGTAATCACAACTAAAAGGAGAGTACTATCAAAAAGTTCGATATACCCGCATATTATAAATCTTCCATTACAGGCAAAATAAAGGAAGCACGTAGAATCCTGGATCCTCGCAAAAAGGATTTCACCCCTACTGAGTTAGATTTTGGCCCTGTAAAATTTTATATAGCCAGGCATTTTGGCTTTTGCTACGGCGTAGAAAATGCCATCGAGAAAAGCTATAAAGCTTTGGAAGATAATCCTGATAAAAAGGTATACCTGCTCAGTCAGATGATCCATAATCAGGAAGTTAACCGAGATTTACAATCTAAGGGTATAGAATTCATTATGGATACTGATGGTACTCAGTTTATCCCTTGGGAAAATCTGAAGCCCGAAGATATCGTAATCATCCCTGCTTTTGGCACTACCCTTGAAATAGAGCAAAAGCTAGAGCAAATTGGCATAGAAATACAGAAATACAACACTACTTGCCCTTTTGTAGAGAAAGTATGGAAAAGATCTGCCAAACTGGGAGAGGAGCAGCATACGATAATTATTCATGGTAAGCACAATCATGAAGAAACTAGAGCCACTTTCTCACACAGTGCAGAAAAGGCACCCGCTGTAATAGTAAAAAACCTAAAAGAAGCTGAGCTAATAGGAGAGGTTATTAAGAAGAACATTAGCAAAGCCGATTTTTACAAGCTATTCGAAGGTAAATATTCTGAGGGCTTCGATCCAGATATTCACTTCAACAAAGTGGGAGTAGTCAATCAAACCACCATGTTGGCTACAGAAACACAAGAAATAGCAGATTATATAAAAAATGTAATGATCGAACTTTACCCAGAAGATCATAAAGAACATTTTGCTGACACCAGAGATACACTTTGCTATGCCACTAACGACAACCAGGATGCTACTTACGGCTTGCTAGAACAAGATGCTGACCTCGCGCTGATAGTGGGTGGATACAACAGCTCTAACACATCTCATATTGTAGAACTATGCGAAAGGAAGTTTCCTTCTTATTTTATAAATTCTGCCAATGAAATAGCCTCTCGAGAAGAAATCAATCACTTTGACTATATAAATAAAAAAGGATTGGTAACACGAGGGTGGTTACCCGAAAATGAACCCGTGAAAATAGTACTTACCAGCGGAGCTTCCTGCCCTGATACATTGGTAGATGAAGTAATGCTAAAAGTATTATCATTTTTTGAAAACACTATTACGGTAGAAGCATTACTATCAGAATTTGAAGTAGGATAACCATATACTTCTTAAGGCTATTAAAATAAGGCATACTATAAATACAGAAGATCTTAGTGCCCATGATTACAGCATATAAACGCTTATTATTAGAATTAGGAAGACATAAGTCGGAGTACATACTATTTATTGCTTCACTTATTATTCCGGCCTTTATCTGCATTGTTTCATTAGATGTCTTTTTGGAAATAACAGAAAGAATGAAGGCCAATGAGCTTTTGCAGTTCGACAATAACGTAACCGATTTTGTATATAAGTACAGGGCGGAAACCACCACTCAATGGGTTCGCTTTATCACCAATCTGGGCAATGCATGGACGTACATGACTATTATCCCTATTATAGCCGCATTGCTCTACTACCGTGGACACAGGTGGAAGGTATCTATACAAGCCTCTATAGTTCTTGCTACCGCCTTTTTACTAAATATTACTATTAAGCACATACTGGTACGCCCACGGCCTTTAGAAGCCATGCGATTGGTAACAGCTCATTCCTATAGCTTCCCTAGCGGCCATAGCATGAGCGCCATGGCCTTTTATGGCTTTCTGGTATACCTTACTTATAAATATATGCCCAATCTGTGGGTTAAAATAGCTTTGATCATTGTAGAATTATCCCTAATTATACTGATAGGACTAAGCAGAGTTTACCTAGGCGTGCACTATCCCAGTGACGTACTTGCCGGATTCATAGCAGGCTTGTTCTGGCTTATTATCTGTATTGTGGTGTTCAAGTTTATCAACTTCTACAGGCAACAGCGAGCCAAAAAACTAGCTCTAAAAAAAGATGAGTAAATATTAACCTCTCTGCAAAAGAAAGGTAATATACCAAGCATAAGCAATTAGAAAGAAGAACCCTTCCCAGCGGCTAATAACAGGCTTTTTACCAATCACTACAGCCAAAATCAGCAGCGTGCTGGAAGCTATAATCATAAATATATCTGCATTGCTAATCACGTCATAAGGAATAGGCTTAATAGAGGCACTAACTCCCAGGATCCACAATAAGTTGAAAATATTGGATCCTACTACGTTACCAACAGCTATATCTGTGTTTTTTCTAAAGGCAGCCATGGCGGAGGTAACTAGCTCTGGCAACGAAGTACCCAAAGCAATAATAGTCAGTCCTATAAAACCCTCGCTCATATTAAAATAGCGCGCTATAGTAACTGCACCATCAACCACCCAAATACCTCCAAAATACAAGCCTACCATGCCGATAAGTATAAATATGATTGATTTTGCTATAGGCATTTGAGTAAACTCCTCAGAACTAAACTCCGTCCTTTTCTGCTTGGAGACTATATATACATAGCCCATAAAGAGTACAAAAAAGAAAAGCAGAATAAAACCATCATACTGACTAATGATAAAGTCATTGGTTTTACCAAAGAAAGAGGCATTAGCCAAGAATCCTACTAAAAGAGTAGCCGTTAAGGAGAACGGCACTTCTATAAAATAGGTATTTTTATTAATAGGCAAAGGGTTGATTATAGCAGCCACACCCAATATAAGTAATATATTAGCAATGTTGCTACCCAAGACATTTCCCACTCCTATATCAGGGTTATCATTATAGCTTGCTATAAGATTAACCAATAACTCTGGCAAAGAAGTACCAAATGACACTATAGTGAGCCCGATCACGATGCTAGATATATTGAGTTTTCTCCCAATGGAAGTAGCCCCTTCTACCAGTAAATCGGCTCCTTTAATTAAAAATATAAATCCAACTATAAATAAAGTATAAACCAGCATATAAACAATATGGTCTTTTTCTTCCAAAAAAGCTTTTAACAAAATTGCCTTTTTTTTTACGAATAGCTAGAAATAAAGACCAAAAAGATAATAAAAACTGCCCTTTTAAGAGTCAAGGGCAGTTTTGAACCTATTGTAGACCTTCCACTGGCTTTTTATTGATATTATACCAATCAATATTTCTAGAAAAATACATGACACAAGCTAATGCCACGAACAGACCTACACTACCTACAAGTAAGGCAAAATCCTGAAGTTGAAGAATGATATAAATAAAGAAGTAAATGACAGAAAGCAGTATGGTCGTTATTAATGTAATTTTTATTTGTTTGAAAACTGCCGAAATATAGACTGAAATAAGTGCAACAACCGCAGCACTTGATATTAGATATGCGACATTAAAGCCAGTATGCTCTGAAAAGGAGAGAAGCAGACTATAAAAAAGAACTATCGCCAAACCCACCAATACATATTGAAAAGGATGAAATTTCTTTTTATTAAGAATTTCTACCAAGAAAAATATGGCAAACGTAAACGCAATGATTAACATAGCATACTTGGCTGACCGCATATTCTTTTGATAATCATCTACTGGCAGCATCAAATGCACACCAAAAGAAGCAGCCCCGATGGAGTAAGCATCATTTATCCACTGTTGAGGAAAATTTCTATTCAAAGAAAAAATCTTCCACTTCGCCTCAAAACCTTCATCGCTCACCTCTCTTTCAGTTGGCAAAAAATTACCTGAAAAACTAGGATCAGCCCATGATGACTTCAAGTTAACATCAGTGCTTTCACCTAAAGGAATAAAACTTAGACTTTCGTTACCATTTAAATCTAAGGTAAAGTTAAATGAGTGATTCTCCTCATTAGAATTTGAAAGTGCCACTCTAGCTGTAATACCTGACCTTACAATATCGTAATCTGCCACACCACCCTCTACAGGAAGTTTACGCTTATCCCACAAAACATTCACCTGCTCCTTTACTCCAGACATGTCAGGAATACCGATTGATAGATAGGCATCATCCCAAAGAATATCTTCATCATTAACATTCCACATGGAAAAGTCTGGCTTAGAAAAGACACCTGTAAAATTGAGTTTGGTATTATAAAGTACTACTTCATAAATACCCCTTTTTAATGAATTAGGGGTAACCTCGCCATCAATATTAAGCTTTTCTGGCAAAAAATGAGCTCGCTTAACCTCATACTTTAATTCATCATCACTTTTATAATACATTTTATAAGGCACTGTAAGGTAAGGTCCGGTAAGCTCCTGCTCACCTCCCCACTTAGAGCTTACTTCTTTAACAGCCTCTATACGGTTAAACTGCCTCTCAGAAATTAACGACTGTATACTACTAGCCGGTATGAGTAAAAACAAAGCGATAACAGTAATAGTAACTACCTTTAAAATAATAGAATTCTTAATTCCATTATTGATCTTTTCTAGTGTGTTTTGTTCTGACTTTTCCATAGATATATCCCATTAAAAAGTACTTTGAAATACAAAGTACATGTATAAAAAAATTTATTTTGATTGTTCTTTAATTAATTGCTCTAATGCATCCAGGTGTTCGGAAAATGCTGTTTTTCCTACCTTCGTTATCATATATGAAGTATTTGGTTTTCTCCCTATAAATGACTTCCTCACCTCTATAAATTGCTCCTTTTCTAAGGCCTTTAAATGACTGGCCAGATTACCGTCTGTTACTCCTAACAGCTCACGCAGATCATTGAAACTCACAGATTCGTTTACCGTCAAAGCAGACATTACTCCAAGTCTGGTTCTGTTTTCAAATGCCTTATGAAGATTATTTAAATAACTTTTCACCGCTCGTATTTAAAATACATTACCCCACCATAAATGATGTGCAATACCCCGAAACCAATAGTCCAAAAAAGCAGACCATAACCTATGAAATAGCAACTAAGCAACCCAAGTAATATTTCTAACAAGCCTAACTGGCGGATATCTGAATAAGTATACTTACTACCGTTAACCAGTGCCAAACCATAAAATATAAGAGTGGCCGGAGCTAACAAGCCAATGGCTCCTTTAAAAAACATGATTAATACAAATATACCACCTGTAGCAAGAGGAATACTGAAATTAATAAGCATACGCCTAGCGGCAGCATCCCACATTTTCTGCCCATTTCTTCTTGCCCTCCTGTATGACAATAAAAATCCCGTACCCACAGCCAAAATCAAGGTCGATAAAGCTACCAAGAACAACTTGATAACATTAGCTGATACTTCTCTATAGGTTAGAGACTCATAAATTATCTCGTCAGAGAAATAAAAAATCTGATAAGATATATACGCGGCAATTAACGCATAAACGCCAGCCATTACACCAGAAAGACCACTCAGCGCCATAAATCGCGATGACTTCTCCATCATACTTCTGATCTCAAATATATCCTGACTGTAATTTTTTCCTGCCGTTGCCTTATCTTTATCCATGTTAATATAATTTACAACAGCACAAATAAACTAAAAGTACTTTGAAATACAAAGTGACTTTAAAATATTAATTTTCAACTTAACTCAACCTTCCTTGTTAAGGAAATATTGATTTTATTAGTACATGGAAATATTTAACTCATACACGGCCATTATCACCATTTCAATCATCGTGATAATGTCTTATTTTTTTAATATCATCTCTAAGAAGACCAATATACCCAGCGTATTATTACTCATTCTTTCAGGTGTATTGATTAAACTTGGCCTTAATTACTTCCAAATACCTACTGGCGAGGTATTATTCCAGATTCTAGAGATACTCGGAATAGTAGGACTTATAATGATTGTTCTAGAAGCCTCTCTTGACTTAGAGCTTACTTGGGAAAAATGGCCATTGATATGGAAATCATTTGCCGTAGCTTTTCTGGCTTTATTAGTCTGCTCCTTCATAATTTCCTATCTGCTTCAAATGCTTATAGGCGTCTCTTTCATAACAGGGCTATTATATGCCATTCCGCTAGCCATTATGAGTAGCGCCATCGTAATCCCCTCAGTAGGGGAGCTTACTGATGAAAAAAAGGAATTCATGGTTTATGAAAGCACATTTTCGGACATACTCGGAATTATGTATTTCTATTTCCTTACTGGCAACATCAATAATGACAATGTCAACTCCGTAGTCTGGGATGTCTTCTCTAACATATTCATCACAATTGTTCTATCTGTGATCATAAGTTATGCCCTGGTACTCATTTTCCAGAAAGTACAGACGCAAGTGAAATTATTCTTGCTCATAGCAGTTTTATTGCTTCTATATTCAATCGGCAAGCAGTTTCACCTGTCCTCATTACTCATCATACTCATATTCGGTCTTGTACTTAATAATCATAAGATATTTTTCAGAGGCAAACTCCGCAAACTGCTTCATACCCCTTCACTTGGAAGCATTTTAAGAAATTTCCACCTGGTCACCTTAGAATCGGCCTTTGTAGTAAGAACCTTCTTCTTTGTTATATTCGGTATTACTATAGATCTAAATTCATTGTTAAACCTCAATGTTTTACTCATCAGTGCCTGCATTATTGTAGTAATATTAGGAATTAGAGGCCTCGCCTTATGGGTCTTTAAAGGCAAAAACTTAATGCCTGAAATACTAATAGCCCCTAGAGGTCTCATCACTATTCTTCTTTTCTTCGATATACCTTTGGAGTTTCAAAGCGATAATTTTAATTCTGGAATTCTACTCTACACCATACTGATCACCAGTGTAGTTATGGCCATTTCTCTGATTTCTACAGGAAAACATATAGAACCTGTAGATGCCGTAAAGATGGCCTACTGGAAAGAAGTTGATAAGCAGATTGAATCCATTCCCGAACAAGACAAAAATAAGTCTGTTGAAAAAAAGAAGGAGGAAGCAGAAAACGACAACCTTGAACAAGACATAAAAGCCAATGAATAAAATAGCGGTAAGAATTGTAGCAGGTATACTCATAGTCCTTATGCTCGTATGGCTACTTGCCTGGACTTTAGGATGGTACTAAAAAAAGGGCCCCTATGCAATGCATAAGGGCCCTTAAACTATATTAAAACTTGAATTATAGTTTCTTTTTAGCTTTATCTATTTTGCTCTGCAAAACATCGGTATCAGCATAAAAATCTTTTTGCTTTAATAATTTCATGCTTTTTACATAAGAGGTTATAGCCTGTTCGTACAACTTGTTACTCATATAATAATCTCCAGCTACTTCATGGCCAAGAGCACTTTCTTTAATCTCTAATGAGGTATCTAACCATGCTTTAGCCTCTTTCAGGTTCACGCCTTTTTTGAAGCACATATGTGCAGACTCTGCCAACGTTTCCCAATCATCAGGAGCTGCCTTACTCACTGCCTCCCTTGCCTTCTCTGTAGTTCTATCAGGGCTAGTTGCCATTACAGATACTGACATCATAAATACTGCGATTAATGCTAAAGCGGAAGTTTGGATTAAAGTTTTCATAATTCTAAAAATTTGAGTTTTTGATTTAATGTTGTTGTCTTCTCTTATTACCAGCATCGTGCCAAACTACAAAAAAGGCTGTAAATCAGCTGTTTACAAAACAACTAACCTACAGCCACTCAAATTATTGATCACAGACAATACAGCCTATGTTCACTTTCGTTCAGATAACCTTTTAAATTTTATATCGTAACCTATTTTTTCTTTATAGCCAGATCCTCTATAATCACTTCGGCATGCACGCGCGAATTCTCAATAAACCACTTATTAGTTTTCAAGCCTCCGCATACTACTCCAGCCAAGTATATATTTTCTACATTGCTCTCCTGCGTCTTATCATTAAAAATAGGAGTATGCAATTCATCTTTCTGAAACTCTACTCCCATAGCTTCCATTAATGAAAAGTTGGGCTTATAACCCGTCATAGCCATCACATAATCATTCTCCACTGTTTTTGGTCCATCAGGCGTCATTATATCAACTTCGTGGGGCCTGATTTCAGTTATCTCAGAATTGAAGTAGGACTTAATCGACCCCTCCTCAATTCTATTTTCAATATCAGGCTTAACCCAGTACTTTACCGTATCTAAAATACCAGATTCACGCACCACCATAGTTACCTCCGCTCCTTTACGATAGGTCTCCAAGGCCACATCTACAGCTGAGTTGGCGGCACCTACCACAATAATCTTCTGACCAAAATAAGGATGAGGCTCTTTATAATAATGCGCCACTTTAGGCAAGTCCTCTCCAGGAACATTCATAAGGTAAGGAATATCATAAAAGCCAGTAGCAATAATTACCGCTTTGGTTTTATATACCCCTTTCGAAGTAGTAATAGTAAAAATACCATCTTCTTCTTTAACTGCAGTTTTCACTTCTTCATACAGCCTCACTTTAAGGCTCCAGGTCATGGCTACTCTTCTGTAATACTCTAAAGCCTCAAATCTATTTGGTTTATTCAAATGAGAAATAAAGGGCACTCCTCCTATCTCTAGCTTTTCAGAACTAGAAAAAAATGTCATTCCTAGCGGATAATTATATATTGAATTTACGAGGCATCCTTTATCAATAATTACATATTCCAACCCAGCTTTTTCAGCTTCTATACCACAGGCCAAACCTATTGGCCCTGCACCTATTATCAAAACATCATGCATTTTGTAACTATTTAAATTTCTCAAAGTATTATCAATAACAATATTAGGTCAAAAAACTCAATTTAAATGGAAAAATCGGCAGAAATGGCCGCATTTCTTCTGTCACAATTTGTATATTTAAGGCTATGATAAACATACAAAGGGCGGATACCTCTCACATAAACATTATTATAGATTATCAGAAAAAAATGGCTTGGCAAACAGAAGAGCTAGAGCTCGATGATGACACTCTTCAAAAGGGGGTAACAGCTGTTTTTAATGATCCGACCAAAGGCCAATATTATGTAGCGATTCATAATGAAGAAGTAATAGGATGCCTATTGGTAACTCCTGAATGGAGCGAATGGAGAAATGGAACTGTACTTTGGATACAATCTGTGTATGTAAGCAAAGATTTCCGTAAGCAAGGGGTATTTAAGCAGATGTATAATTACCTTAAAGCCCAGGTTATAGCTGATGAAAAGCTCATGGGCTTAAGGTTATATGTAGAAAAGACCAATCTTCCGGCCCAAAAGGTATATGAAGCCATAGGCATGAATGGCGATCATTATCAATTTTTTGAATGGATGAAAACCTTTTAGTATATTACCGCCATGATGGCATTATGCCAATGGTCATGTAGTCAGATCACTACCAAAGCCAAGAACTGCAACAGAGGGGGTAATGGTAGCATTTTTTAAAATAAAATTGAAAAAAATTATCTGACTACCCAGCGAAAAAGATATTTGCTGTGCCTATATTTAATCCTTGTGATATGACTTTTGAAAAAACCATTATTTTTTAAACACATAAAACAGCTACTACGAACCATGAAAAGAAAAATTGCTTCCTTCTTATTTTTTGCGGCTTTAACAACCTTTGCATGCCAATCTTCTAATGATGATAACTGCATAGATGAAGAAAAGATTAACCCCGAAGGCATGTGTACACGAGAGTACATGCCCGTATGTGGCTGTAATGGAGAAACTTATGGCAACAAATGTGTAGCTAAAAATGCAGGCCTCACTTCATGGACCGAAGGACCCTGCCCTGAGAAACCCTCAAAGTGATAAAATAATTTCTTTCCTGCTAAAGGAAATAAACCAAATGCCCAACAAGGTGTCGGATTCTATTATGGGAGCTGAATACAACAGGTCTTTTCCATCTTTCTGCACATTATCACCCAGCTGAGATGGACTAGCTTCTACGTATTTATAAGCATCCCATATACTTTTTTGTGTGTCGTTAAGCTCAGGCTCCCCTATATTATTCACACGTTTCACCGTACACTTACATTCATTAACTACCCCTGCAAGCTCCACGGAATCGCTAGATAATGCGGTTACAATTGATCGGCCTTCATCAAGAGCCTTTTCAAAAATAGATTCTTCTGAAACCTTTTTTATAGCACGCTCATTCATTTCATTATGCAGTGCCTTTCTTTCTTCATTCGAAAGATTACCACCACAGCCTGCAGCTATAATAAACAGACTTAAAAGTACAATTACTCTACTCATTTAGTACGTATTGGTGAATATTTTACAAAGCTACAACATAATCATACTGTTTTGTTAATTTTGTTGTTAGAATAACATAATCCTTATGATTGAAAAGTTAGAAGAGATAAAGCATAGATTTGAAGAAGTGGGTCAGCTCATCGTGCAGCCAGACGCTATGGCTGATATGAAAAAGTACTCACAGCTAAGCAAAGAGTATAAAGATCTCGATAAGATTGTAAAGAAATACGAGGAGTATAGAGATATACTTTCCAACATAGCCAATGCAAAGGAGGTCATCAAAACAGAAAAGGATGAAGAGTTCAGAGATATGGCCAAAATGGAGCTAGACGAACTTCAGCCTCAGAAAGAAGAGTTAGAAGAAGAACTCAAGAAAATGCTCATACCTAAAGACCCTAATGATGATAAGGAAGCTATTCTGGAAATAAGAGCGGGTACAGGAGGTGATGAGGCAGCCATATTTGCTGGAGACCTTTTCAGGATGTATCAAAGATTCTGCGAGAAAAATGGCCTTAACCTTACGGTATTAGACCTTACTGAAGGTACGAGCGGCGGCTATAAAGAAATAGTAAGTACGGTTTCAGGAGAAAATGCCTTTGGTACACTCAAATTTGAATCTGGCGTACACCGCGTACAAAGGGTACCACAAACAGAAACTCAGGGGCGCGTACATACTTCAGCGGCTACTGTAGCCGTTTTACCTGAAATGGATGAAGTAGAAGTAGAAATAGACATGAATGATGTAAGAAAAGACACGTTCTGTTCTTCAGGGCCTGGAGGTCAGTCAGTAAACACCACTTACTCGGCGGTAAGACTTACCCACATGCCTACAGGTATAGTGGTTTCTTGTCAGGATCAAAAATCCCAAATTAAAAACTTCGAAAAGGCACTTAAAGTATTACGATCAAGAATATATGAAATAGAACTGGCCAAGCATAACGATGCCGTAGGTGCTCAAAGAAAATCTATGGTGGGTAGCGGAGACCGTTCTGACAAGATACGAACTTACAATTATCCTCAAAGTAGGGTTACTGACCACCGTATCAATTACAGCCAGCATAATTTACCTTCTGTAATGGACGGAGAAATAGGTGAATTTATTGAGCAGCTACATTTGGCTGAAAGCGCTGAAAAAATGAAAGAAGGAGCATAAAATAATATCATTTGAAATACATTCTGCCGGTTTTATGTTTATTCATTACCATTTGGGCTTGCAAGCCCGAAGAGGAAAAGTTTACCTATGATAGTAGTGCAGCATTACGGTTCTCTGCCGATACCGTGTTATTTGACACTATTTTCACCTCTGTTGGTAGTATAACTAAACGCTTCAAGGTATATAATGACAATAAAAATGCCTTAAACATAGAGAGCATAACACTGGCAGATAACGCTTCTCCATATACCATTTATGTAAACGGGAGGGCGGCCTCTAGCTTTTCAGATACCCGAATACTTGGAGAAGACAGCCTACTTGTACTAGTAGAAGTAAGGATAGACCCAAATGATCAGGACTTACCCTTTATTGTGGCCGATGAAATAGTATTTAATACTAATGGAAACAGGCAGGATGTAAAGCTGGTTTCCTGGGGGCAGGATGCAAACTTCATTCATGGCACGCTGAAACTCTGCGATGAGGTATGGACAGCTAATAGGCCCTATGTGATTTATAATTCAATAATTGTTGAATCTTCATGCAACCTTACCATTGAGCCCGGTGCCAAAATTTACTCTCACAACTCCAGCTACATACTTGTAGAAGGAAGCATTACGGCAGAAGGCACTGCTGAAGAAAGAATATCTTTTACGAATGACAGGTTGGATTATGAAAATGTACCTGGGCAATGGGGCGGTATAGTGTTTCTGGAAGGGAGCAAGAATAACTCTATCACCTACGCTGATATCAGAAATGCAGAAGTGGGCATCTACCTAGGTACACCGGATGATGATGATATAGCTGATTTAGTAATCGGTAACTGCACTATTGAAAACATAGGTGGACTTGCCGAAAACCCAATAACGGGCGGTCTTGTAGCCCCTGGCTATGGAGTTTTGGCCATTACATCCGACCTATACATGTACAATACACTCATTAATAACTGCGCGGTAAATGTATTAGGCAATTATGCTGGGGGTAATTACATATATGAACACTGCACTTTTGCCAATTATTCATTTGACTTTTTCAGAGAAGACCCAGCTGTAGTATTTTCTAACAACCTGCAGTTACTAGCAGATAGCTTATTGGTAGCAGATCTCAATATTGAGCTTTATAACAACATCATATGGGGTAGTATAAGAGATGAAATAATCTTAAGTAGTGAAAGTAGTAAAAAGTTTGAACTGGCCATGTCTAACAACATTATTCGAACCAACTTAGAACAGCTCAACACTAACAATAACATTATTAACCAAGATCCGCACTTTGTTAACCCCAGCAATTATAATTACCACCTAGACACGCTTTCGATAGCTAAGGATGCAGGGATAGACATTAATCTAAGTACCGATCATGATGGTAATACGCGAGATGCTAAACCCGATATAGGCGCTTTTGAAAGAATAGAAAATTAGAACCATGAAATTCTACCAAACAGAAATTTCCCTTCCGGCATTTTCAAGAGGCTTTCACCTCATTACCTCCAAGATAGAAGATGCCTTGCCTGAAATAAATAATATTGACGCAGGCATGCTACAAGTGTTTATCAAGCATACGTCAGCTAGCCTAAGCATTAATGAAAATGCAGACCCTACGGTAAGAGCCGATTTTGAAAGCCATTTCAATAAAATGGTGCCTGAAAATGCCCCTTACTATAAACATACACTGGAAGGACCTGATGATATGCCTGCCCATATAAAAAGCTCCATTTTAGGCAGCTCAGTAAATATACCCATCACCCAAGGCTCTCTTAATCTTGGCACGTGGCAAGGCATTTATCTCTGCGAACACAGAGACTATGGAGGAGCCAGAAGGCTCGTTATCAGTGCCTTTGGCCAGTAATCACCTATATAGTATATAGCTTGAAAATGGCCTGATTCGATAACTTAAAAAAAAGTTACTTGTTAGGTCTAATATGATTAAAAGGTTAACTATACTAGTAACAGCCCTTTTTTGCTTCATTGGGTTATCAGATACTCCGGCTCAAAATATAGAGCACAAAGTATTTCTACTTGGCAATATCACAGACATAGATGATAAAGAAGCTTTTGCTTCTAATTTTATTAATACACTTAATAAAACATCTTCGCCGTACACTATTCTGGTTAACGGAGATATTATAAATTCTAAACCTACTAACGAAAATACCGAAGCTCTAAAAAGATTATTTTCTAGTATTAATAAAGCCTCCAAAGGAAAAATAATTATAGTTCCTGGAGATCGTGACTGGGACGATTCTAGTGAAGAAGGATGGAAAGCGGTAAAAAAACTAGAAAAAATAGTTAAAGATTGGGATCTGGATAAAGTAAAATGGCCGAATGACGATGCTTGCCCGGGCCCTAAAGATATAGAACTCAGCGCTAATCTTTTACTCATTACCATAGACACTCAATGGTGGAATCATCCTTACCGTAAAACTACCCCTGCTGATGCCGATTGTAAGATAACCACAACAGGAGATTACCTTGAAGAGTTTACAGAATTATTAGACGAAAACTCCAATAAAAATATTTTAATAGCCGGACACCACCCTTTAATTTCTATGGGACACTATGGTGGTCGATTTAATCTAAAGGATTGGTTATGGCCTGTCCCGGTAGCCAAAGGGCTTATCATTTCATACCGTCAGAATATAGGAAGAACCGTAGACTTATCTAATGAAAATTACAGCCCTTTTGCCCATATCATGACTAAAGTTTTAAGAGACTATAATTCAGTGATATATGCTTCTACTCATGAAAAAAATCAAGAGATTATTAAAGCACAGGATAACATTTATATCAATAGCGGTTCTTTGGGCTCTTCAGACTATCTGGCCAAGAATCCTCCCATCCCATTTGCTACAGAAGAAAAAGGTTATATGGTCATCAACTACTTTAAAAGTGGAAAAATAACTTCTGACTTTATAGCACTCAAGGATCAGAATTCCGCAAAAGAAATTCCGCTTTTTGCCTCCTCTTGTTTGGATATGAAAGACTCATCTGTACTTATTAATCATCGCAGCTCTCCATGCAAAGAAGAAGTTACTCTTCCGGGCCAAAGGCAAGATACGGCTCAATATGTAATGAGAATAGCCGGCCCGGAATACAGAAAAGATGTGCTATACAAACTCTTCTTTGGTCAGCACTATCGTAGCAGCTGGCTTACACCAGTAAAAGCACCATATTTACATCTAGACACCACCTTTCAGGGGCTTACTCCATATGCTGTGGGAGGTGGCCGACAGACAACTTCATTGAAACTAAAAGGAGGCAACGGAAAAGAATACACTTTCAGATCAGTAAATAAAGATCCGATAAAAGCTTTGCCTTATGAACTGCGAGGCACCATTGTAAGTAATGTCCTCCGTGACCAAACTACCACAGAGCAGCCTTACGGCGCCATGGCATCCAGCATTATGCTAGATGAAATTGGTATACTTCACCCCAGACCTACGCTGTATGTATTACCTGAAAGCCCCCAGCTGGGAAAGTTCAGCGAAAAATACACCCACCTACTAGGCATGCTGGAAGAAAAACCTATCAATCCTGATAAAGTAGAAATAGTTTTTGGCAATGGTGATGATGTAAAGCATTCACTACAAATGTTTAGAGACTTATATGAAGATAATGATAATCGTATAGCTGAAAATGAGTTTATAAGAGCCAGGGTATTTGATATTCTGGTTGGAGACTGGGGTAAGCATGAAGACAATTGGAAGTGGATAGGTTATGATCAGGAAAAAGGCACCCTCTACCGCCCTGTACCTAGAGATAGAGATCATGTGTTTTCTAAATGGGATGGCATAATTCCATGGTTAGCAGACAGAGAATGGGCCAAAGCTAGTGGAGAAAATTTTGACTATGAGATAAAAGGCATGCGCAGCCTCATGTGGCAAGCGCGCCATATGGACAGAGCACTAGCCAATGAATCCACTAAAGAAGATTGGATAGCTGAGGCCCAGTATATTCAAAATAAAATTACTGATGACATTATACACAAAGCAGTACTCAATATGCCTGAAGAAATCTATAACCCTGATGGCAAAGAAATAGAAGATAAGCTCAAAGCAAGAATCAGAGATTTGGATAAATATGCCGAAGAATACTATCTCATGTTAGCGAAGGAAGTGAATATAATCGGTTCGGAAAAGCATGAATATTTTGATGTGGTAAGAAACGAAAATGGCTCGGTAGACGTAACCGTACACAAAATGCTAAAAGATGGAGAAAAAGTAAAAATTCTCTATCACCGCCTATTTCACCCTGAAGAAACCAAGGAAATTCACCTATTTGGCTTAGATGGTGAAGATGTTTTTAAAATTTCAGGTGATAGCAAAAAGCCCTCCATTCTGGTAAGAGTAATACCAGGCCCAGGCAAAGACACCTTTGAAGACACCTCTTCTGCTACCAATTGGAGCAAGCAGACCATAATCTATGATCTAAATGAGAACCCTGATTATGCACTGGGCTCTGAAGCAAAAATGTCAAAATCGAAAAACCCTGATGCTTACGTATACAATCGCACTGCTTTCAAGTACGAAACTTATTTACCACTGGCATACCTTTCTTACAATGCAGATAATGGTGTTTCTTTTAATGCCGGGATCAGGTTCACACAACAAAAATATGGCAAGTCAGACTTTAGCAGTACACATTTTATAAGCGCTTCAGCCACCACCATAGGAAACCTCGGTTTCAAATATGAAGGCCGGTGGAAGTATACCTTTGGCAAATGGGATACTTACCTGGATGCTGAAGCAGGCGTTCCAAATAAGATCAATTACTACTTCGGAAGAGGCAATGACACCCCAAAAACAGATGACTTAATGGATGCCAACTATTATAACGTACAATATAATACTTATAATGCTAGCATAGGGTTAGTAAGAGATTTCCTGAAGTTCAGCAATTTCAAAGTAGGAATAGGCTATGAGCATAATAGCGAACAACTCAAAGAAAATAACATTTACTATGCGAACCCAGAAAGTGCACCTCTCCCAGGCAGCGATGATCAAAGCTTTTTCACTACTAAAGCTAAATTAAATCTAGATTTCAGAGACCGCCCGAACCTAAGCTTAAGAGGGATGCGCTTTTTTGTTGACTATACCAATGGTAGTTATATTAATAACTCCAATTATGACAATTTTGGTTTGGCCTACGCTTCACTGGAGCAGTTTATGTCTAACTATTGGGAAAACCCGCTCACACTGGGTCTTAAAATAGGTGGATCCACTTCATTTGGAGATATTCCGTTTTACAACCTCAAATACTTAGGTCAAAATAATGATTTAAGAGGCTATCGAAGAAACCGTTTTACGGGTGAATCTACCGCCTTTTTTAACAGTGAGGTAAGGATGCAGCTTTTTCAGCGTCGCACCCAAATTTTACCTATCAAAGTTGGCCTTCGTGGCTTTGTAGATAGCGGTCGTGTATTTGATGACCTGGATGTTTCAAATAAGTGGCACACAGGCTATGGAATGGGCTTTTATCTTGTTCCTCTTCAAGAAAAATTCACACTCAATTTATCCGTCGCCTTCTCAGAAGAAGAATCCGGACTTATATTATTTAGCCTGGGCAATGTTTTTAACTGAGCCTTTGAATACCAAGCCAAAATTGCCGTTTTTTGCAGCAAACCTTTTAAAATTATGAGCAAGAAAGTCTTATTAATGATATTAGATGGTTGGGGCCTGGGTACAAACCCTGAGGTTTCAGCTATCGAAGCTGCCAACACACCCTTTGTTGATAGCTGCTTTGAAAAGTTCTCCCACAGTAAATTAGAAGCTTCCGGCCTAGCCGTTGGTCTGCCTGAAGGACAAATGGGTAACTCCGAAGTGGGACACATGAATATTGGAGCTGGTAGAATTGTTTATCAGGATCTGGTAAAAATAAATAAGGCATTCGAAGAGCACACCATTGATGACAATCCTGTACTTAACGAAGCCTTTGAATATGCTAAAAGTAATGGAAAGAATGTCCATTTCATGGGGCTACTGTCTGATGGCGGTGTTCATTCTCATATTAAGCACCTGAAAGGGTTATGCTCCCTGGCTAAGGATAAGAACCTAGATAATGTATTTATTCACGCCTTCACAGATGGACGAGATACCGATCCTAAAGGAGGAGAAGGTTACTTAAAAGACCTTATAGATCACACTAAAAAAACCACAGGAGAAATAGCATCTATAGTAGGTAGATACTACGCTATGGATAGAGATAACCGATGGGAGCGAGTGAAGTTAGCTTATGACGCCATGGTAAATGGCAAAGGTAAAGAAGCTCCTGACCTTATCTCTGCAGTAAAAGAATCATATGCTGATGATGTAACTGATGAGTTTATCAAACCGATTGTACATGTAGGTGAAAATGGCCAACCACTAGCTACTATTCAGGAAGATGATGTTGTGATATGCTTCAACTTCAGAACTGACCGTGGTAGACAAATCACTCAGGCGCTTACTCAGAAAGATTTCCCTGAGCAAGATATGAAAAAGCTGAAGTTGCATTACCTTACCATGACCACTTATGATGACACATTTAAAGATGTGAACGTTCTTTTCAAAAAAGATAATCTTAAAAACACATTAGGTGAGGTACTGGAAAGAGCAGGCAAGAAACAAATAAGAATAGCTGAAACAGAGAAATATCCACACGTTACTTTCTTCTTTTCAGGAGGTCAAGAAAGTGAATTTGAAGGAGAAAAAAGGTTATTATGCCCATCTCCAAAAGTAGCTACTTATGATTTACAGCCTGAAATGAGTGCCAATGACATTAAGGATAAAATCATTCCTGAACTAGAATCTAAGGAGCCTGATTTTATTTGCCTTAACTTTGCTAACCCAGATATGGTGGGTCATACCGGTGTGTTTGAAGCTGCCGTAAAAGCTTGTGAAACCGTAGATGGATGTGCTAAAGCAGTTACTGAAACAGCCCTTGATAATGGATATGATATCATTATAATAGCTGACCATGGCAACTCAGATATTATGGTTAACCCTGATGGAACTCCAAATACCGCTCATACTACTAATTTAGTACCTTGTATCCTAGCTAGTAATGACTTTAAAGGAAAAATAAAAGATGGTAAATTAGGAGATTTAGCACCTACTATCCTTACACTTATGGGTGTTGATATACCTGAAGAAATGACCGGAGACGTATTAGTTTAAATGAGATACCTCGCATTATTAACAATCCTTTTTCTGGCTTCATGTAACATGAAGCCAGAAAAAGAAATTTCATATTATTATAATATTGACAGCCTGATGGCAGCCCAAAAGCACCTGCTCATCTCCAAAGGCGCCGTCATTCATAAATCTGCAGTAGTGGCTGGTGACACCGCCACCTCTACCATACAGCCAGATAGCTCTGTATGGGACAAGGAATTTAAGATTTTTGAAAATATAAACATTAATAAGCCCACACTTAGAGGACTCTACACTGAGAAAAACGATCAGGATAATAAAAGCAATCTAAAAGTGCGCTCCTACACTACAGACAATGAAGATGCTGAAATTAAATACTTGAAAATTTACTACTTAGATAATTTAAGCAATATCAAAAAAGTAGAAGCTAAGTATGAAGAAGATAACCCTATTTATCAGTCAGCTAGATTCTTAAGATTAACCTTTGATGATATTAACAAAGAAGCTGTACTTACAAAGTATCAGATAATTGGTAATCAGAAAACGATTTTAAGAGATCCTGTGAAAATTAAAATCAACGCAAAAGTTACGATTAAGTAGCAGGTAAAAAAAATAAGCGAAATGAATAAGGCCTTCCTTTGTATAAAAAAGAAGGCCATTTTATCTTTTGATTTACAGGTCAAGCAATGCCTGCAAAAAGCTTAAATTCTCTTTTTTATCCTTCACTATTAACAAAGGAATAACAGTATTATAGGCCACCATTTTATCAGCCACACTACCTAAAAGTATAGAGGCCAAACCGGTTCTTCCTTTAGATCCAATCATTATCAAGTCTACTTTCTTTTCTTCCGCTACCTCCCAGGCTCTTTCTGCAGGATCATCTTCCTCATCATGCGAAAGAATAATTTCAACATCACCTTCTTTCACTTTGTTATCATTAAGAAACCCCACTACATCTTCATAAGCATTGCTTCTCATAATTTCAGTAAACTCTTCATATGATTTACCACTGGTATGATAGCCAGAAGGTACCTCAAAAGAATTTTGCACTACTACCTGAGCGCCTGTTCTTTCTTTAAAAAACATAGCCTCTTCAAGTGCCAAAGCTGATGTTTTAGAGCAGTCTGTAGCTATCAACACAGAAGATACCGTATCTTTAGCCTCTTCAGGCACAAACAGCACGGAGCAATGTATGGTTTTTGCCAGTTTACCTGTTAAAGTTCCTTTGCCTTTAAGGTTTACTTTTTTACCTACCACAAGTAAGTCTATCTCTTTTATGTCTGCCCAGCGCAAAATTTTATCTTCTGCATTGCCTTCTTTAATCTCTACGCTATAATCACATTTAGACTTAAACTTTTCTTCTACCTTCTTTTGTATCTGTTCCTTCAGAGCCTCATCTGTGGGAGCCATAAGATCAGGATATGCTTCTTTCACTTTCTCTGGTAGCTCTAAAGATTTGGCCACGTGAAAAAAATATACCTTATCAGTATTAAGAATATCTACTAATTTGGAAGTATATGAAAATAATGTCTCGTCCATCTCTGTAAGGTCGAGCGCTACTAATAATCGTTTATAGGAATACATAACTCTACTTAATAATCTGCTTAAATATATGGTAAAAATCCGAATTACTCCGGCCAATTACATATTTTGAACGCTTGATTAGTCTATAAAGTTATTAGTCGATAAATTTGTAGCTGCACAACTGGCAAATCTTATATAAAGATATATTGAATGGCTAAAAGAAGAGGAAGAGAACCCCTAAAAGAAGGCGAAAAAAGGAAACTGGATAAAAAGAATTTTGCAAAGCTTATAAGGGTATTCCGATACATCCTTCCCTACAAATCAACATTTATTTTCGGCATGGTATGCCTGTTTTTCAGCAGCACTACCCTCCTGGGCTTTCCTTATTTTGCTGGTAAGCTCATAGATATAGCCGATGGTAAACCTTGGGTAGTAGTACCAGGAAAAGACTGGATTATCACTTCCATCGGGGAGGTTACATTGATACTAATTGGCATTTTGTTCATTCAAAGTATATTCTCCTTTTTCAGAGTATATCTATTTGCCTTGGTAAACGAGAGATCTATGGCTGATTTAAGGCAAGATCTGTTTGGTAAAATACTCATGCTGCCTATTAAGTTTTTTGATAACCGAAGAGTAGGGGAGTTGATCAGCCGCATCACTTCTGATGTATCTTTATTGCAAGACACATTCTCTATTACCTTAGCGGAGCTATTCCGCCAAATGGCCAGCCTCATAATAGGTACCGTAATAATAGCCGTAATAGCCCCTAAGCTTACGCTGTTCATGATATGCACTTTTCCTGTTGTGGTTATTGCAGCTCTTGTTTTTGGCAAATTCATCAGAAATTTATCAAAGTCTACCCAAGACAAGCTCGCAGAGACCAATGTAATAGTAGAAGAGACCATACATGCGGTAAATACAGTAAAGGCATTTACAAATGAAATATTTGAAATTAATAGATATACCAAAAAGGTAAATGAAACGGTAAACATAGCCCTAAAAACTGCCAAATATCGTGGCATGCTAATATCGTTTATCATTTTTGCCCTTTTAGGAGCATTAGTAGCCATTATGTGGTACGGAGCCACTTTGGTTCAAAACGGCCACATGAGTGTAGGTGACCTCATGTCTTTTGTTCTTTATACAGCATTTATTGGAGGCTCACTAGCCGGATTAGGAGAGGTTTTCAGCCAGATTCAGCGAGCCATAGGTGCTTCTGAAAGGGTAATAGAAATCATCAACGAAACACCAGAAACCAGAAATGGTGTAGCTAATAAGGAAAAGCTAAAAGGAGATATTATTTATGACAATGTTACTTTCGCCTATCCAGGAAGAAAGGAAATAGATATATTGAAAGGCTTAAACCTTACCATAAAAGAAGGTCAAAAAATAGCACTCGTTGGACCAAGTGGGGCTGGTAAATCTACCATCATACAGCTTCTTATGAGATTCTACAATGTTGATTCAGGCAACATTGTAATAGACAATAAAACATATACCGAATATGACCTTGCCTACTACCGCAGTAACATAGGCATAGTACCTCAGGAAGTAATGCTCTTTGGAGGAAGTATAAAGGAAAACATTGAGTACGCTAAGCCCGGAGCCACTGAAGAAGAAATAAAAAATGCGGCAGAAAAAGCTAACGCTCTGGAATTTATAGAGAATTTCCCAGAGAAATTTGATACATTAGTAGGAGACAGAGGGATAAAGCTAAGTGGGGGTCAAAGGCAAAGAATAGCTATTGCCAGGGCCATTTTGAAAGACCCATCTATACTTATTTTAGATGAAGCTACTAGTGCGCTTGATGCCGAGTCTGAAGTACTGGTGCAGGAAGCACTAGACAAACTAATGGAAGGCAGAACCACTATTATGATAGCACATAGACTATCTACCATTAGAAAAGCTGATAATATATTCGTCATTAAAAATGGCAACATAGTAGAATCAGGAACCCATGAGGAACTTTCTACTTATGATAAAGGTATATATAGTCACTTGCTTAGCCTTCAATTTCAGGCAAATTAAACTGGCCGATCATGGATACGAAAAAAATTCTGAATGACTATAAATTAAAATCTACTCCTTGCAGATCAGAAGTACTCCAACTCCTGGTTAACAATGAGCATGCCCTTTCTAATTCTGACATAGAAAACCAAATAGATGTAAGCCACGATCGCGTTACGGTGTACAGAACACTCAAATCATTTTTAGACAAAGGAATTATTCATAAAGTACTGGATGACGAAGGTGTAACCAAATATGCGGTATGCCATGAGTGTAGTAAAGAGGAACATCACCATGAGCATGTACATTTTAAATGTGACAATTGCGGCCTCACTCAGTGCATGGATAACATTCAAATTCCACAAGTGAAACTTCCTTCAGGCTTTACAGCCAAGGAGAAAAATCTATTGATACAAGGAATATGTGATCAATGCAATAATTAAGTAGAATATTCAATTCATATTAATTATTTTTTCCTATAATCCATAAAATCGCACTCTAAGGTTGCAATTAATTTTGTACTTTTGAAACTGTTGCACTATGGTTAAAAAGCCTAACATATTGGATAACTATCCTTTCCCCTTGACTCACGGTTAAATGTCTACATTTTCTCTTTTTGATAACGCCAATGAGCCTATTCTTTTTGGGATATTTGGGCTGATTATCATCTCATTTTTAGTAATTGATCTAGGTGTTTTTAACAGAAAAGCACATAAAATACCTGCCCGATCAGCATTATTCCAATCAATATTTTGGGTGGTTGTATCGGTCATATTCGGCTATCTCATCTACCTCAATGACGGAGGAGCTGAGGCATCCTTAGCCTATTTTTCAGCTTACCTTACGGAGTATGCACTTTCAGTAGATAATATTTTCGTTATACTGCTCATACTACGGTATTTCAAGGTTAAAGAAGAGTATTATCATAATATACTTTTTTGGGGTATTATAGGTGCCATACTTTTCCGGGCCATATTCATTTTTGTAGGGGCGTACCTTATTAGCCAGTTCTATTGGATACTTTACATCTTTGGCATTTTCCTAGTATATTCTGGTATTAAAATTTACTTTGAAGGAGAGGAAGATGAAATAGATCCTGGCAAAAATCCTGTTTTAAAATTTGCAAGAAAGCATTTAAAAATTACTAAAGGTGACTTTGGCGGCAGGTTCTTAATAAGACGCAAAGGAAATATATTATTTACTCCCCTTTTTTTAGTAATAATATTAATAGAAACTACTGACCTGATTTTTGCTGTAGACTCTATTCCTGCTGCTTTTGCCATTACACAAAGTGAGTTTATCATCTACACCTCAAACATTTTTGCTGTGCTAGGCCTTAGAGCCAAGTTTTTCCTTTTAGCCAATATTATAGACAGATTTTACCTATTACAAAAAGGTCTTGCTTTTATTCTTATTTTCATAGGAGCAAAAATGTTATTAGAAATTTTCCATATTGATATTCCTATCTATATATCATTTGCTATAATTTTATTAACACTAGTTACCTCCATAGTACTTTCCATAATATTGCCTGAAAACAAAAATGAAAAGGCTAAATAGCGAGCTGTAATACTCCTTTTATAACTTCTCTGGGTATAATTCTCAGCAGGATTTTGAACGAAATAAACTCTTTAGGAAAAGCTATTACTCTAAAACTAGGTATTTGCTTCAATGCTTGCACTAGGCCATCTCTCATGATCTCTTTTTCTGCGTCTGTTAGCTCAGCTTGTACTCCTTTTTTAATAAGACGCACCAGTATCTCATCTGCAAAGATGGCACTGCTCACCCTGTTTTTATATTTCTCTACCACCTGCGAAATGCGCTGAATATATTCATCACTGACCTCCTCATATTCCTTCTTACTCTGGAGAGCATCTAGTTGACGCCAGTTTTCTAACACAAAACCTTCCACAGCAATCATACTATGCTCAAAATCAGCGCTTTGAAAGCCCAATGAATTGTTAAATCGATTAAGAAATTCTAATTCTATCTGATCTACTTTTTTATCTGACCATACAGTTAGTATGGCCAGCTCCAAGAAAAATTTACGAATAATCCATGGATCCGACTTTTCAAGAGGAATATCTTGAATACCCAATCCATGGTCAAAATATTCCTTTGCCACCCTTCTTTTTTCAAGTGGGAGGGTGGTATTTTCTATAAAATGCTGAAATAGCTTTCTTTCTTCTTCCTCCACCTTATGATTAGCATGAGCAGCTGCAGCCATTACTTTAACAGCAGTATAACTCAAATCTGTCTTTTGATCTTTAAAAAAATCAGCTAAAACCTTATCAGGGTTGGTATAGCTCCATTGACCAAAAATGTATACATCATGAAAAAGCTGAGTATTATAAAAAAACTCAGCCCAAAAGTTGCCCATACTCTTTCTAAAGGCCATATCTACACGCTTTTCCAGTACTCTTTCGGTAATTCTAAAAGTATCTTTAGCTCTACCAAACCAATTTCTGCCGGAAGTAGCAATTTCAGGATATACGTTATTATAAAAGCTATTTACCTTTTTCATGGTGGCTTCCATGAACTCCCAGTAATCAATATTTTCTGAAGAGTAATTATATAGCTCAGCTATATTTATGAAGGTATCAAGCAAAATAACTTTCACTTTATCTTCATGATCCCAATTTTTTTGATGAAGATCATCAATGGCGCTTATAGGAAATCCATACATAAGGCCAGTAGGTTGTATTAGCCCATAAAATGACTGGTCTGGATTCTGGCCCTTCACTTTATGATTGATGCTAAATAAAAATGATTCCTTTCTCTCTTCAAGAAACTCGCGTACCCACCCTTTTTCTGATGGATTCATATTTCAGTCAATTAGTTTAATCTTTAATAATAATATATTTAAATAACTATTTCATTATTCTTTAAACATATAAGCAGAATTCTGCTACCTATAAAATCAGATGATACACAAATTGTTCAAACATAATTTCAATCACAGTAAAGCGATAATAATTGGATAGAATTCACAATATCAATATCTTCAAACACTGATATGAACATTAACTTGCCCAGGAGTATAACCAAGCTGATCTATGCTACAATTTTATTCCTCATAAGCCTAATTGTAGGTACAGGAGGATATGTGGTACTGGAAAATTATACATTAATAGATGCCTTATATATGGCAGTTATCACTTTTGCCACAGTAGGCTATACAGAGGTTAACGCATTATCTGTTAATGGAAAGATTTTCACCCTAATCTATATTATTTTTAATCTTGGGATTTTTGCGTATACTGTTTCTGTACTATCAACCTTCTTGTTTGAAGGAGAACTGGGCCGTGTTTTTAAAAATTATATTTCGAACAGAGAAGTGAATAAGTTAAAAGACCATGTTATAGTATGTGGCTTCGGTAGAAATGGAGCCATGGCTTGCGAAGAGTTACATAAAGCAGAAAAGGAGTTTGTAATCATAGAAAAGGATACCTCTGTGATAGAAACCGTTCCTCAAGACAAAAAATACTCTTTTGTGAGCGGCAATGCTACGCTAGACGAAATACTCTTAGAAGCGGGTTTAGAAAGAGCCTCCACAGTAATCACAGCGCTCCCTAGCGATGCTGATAATGTATTTATAACACTTACAGCCAAGGAAATTAACCCTAGAATAAATGTAATAGCAAAAGCCTCTGAAACCAATTCAGAAAAGAAATTATATCGTGCTGGTGCCTCGCACGTGGTTATGCCTGACAGGCTTGGAGGTATACATATGGCCAACCTTATCACTAAACCTTATGTAATTGAGTTTCTTGAATTACTCAATGGCGTAGGAGATGCTAAGCTTGAGCTGGAAGAAGTAAGTTACGCCAAATTAAAAAACGAATTTCATAATAAAACGATCAAAGAGCTGGACATTAGAAATAAAAGTGGCGTAACTATCCTAGCCTTTAAAGATGATTTAGAAGGGTTTATATTCAACCCTCAGTCTGATAAGAAAATAGAAAAAGGAGATGTACTGATCATTTTAGGAACTAAAAAGAACTTACATAATTTCAATAATCATTTTATTAAAAACTAATAACATATATCATTATGGAACTCAGAAACGATGCTTTTGCGTCTATCACCTTTGAAAAAGAACTTAACACTATAGTAGTGATCTGGAAAAAAATTCCTTCAGAAGAAATTTATAGAGGCGTTTTCTCACAAGCATTAATAGAACTACACAGTAAGGGAGCTGATAAATGGCTAAGTGATATTAGAAAACAAGGGGTAGTAAGCCCTTCTAATACACAATGGCTTCAGGAAGAATTATTACCAAAAGCAGTAAATGCTGGATTGCGCAGAATTGCCATCATAGCAGAAAAAGACGTTTTCAAACAGTTTTATATTGACAATATTAAAACTTCAATCAGCGACACTTCAGAAATTCAATATTTTGACAATGAAGAGGGTGCCAGAAAATGGCTAAATAGCTAATAAACCAAAACCTATTGTGGAATACCGATTTTAATTCTGTTAAAATCGGTATGAGATTCCAGCGCTTCTAATAGTGTTACAAAACCTATTGAATGCATATGGACTTTAATCTTATTGCTATCACTTATTATATTGAGCTCCAGAGAAACTTTACCGAAAGAAACATCGTGAATTTCGGACCATTCTATTTTTTGGGTCTGGCCTAACATCGTCCGCTGTTCTACTCCTTCATCTTTTATGATTAAGCGGAAGTTTAACCCCATGAGCAATAAAGGAATTCCCAAGCCCAACATCATTATTACTATAAAGAGCAACGCAAATGGACTTTCAGGTTCGTGATTTATCAAACCATGAATGAGCACGGCAATGGCACCAATTACAGCAAAGAGGCCGATAATCAAATAGAATATTGGCAATTTTAATATCACATTGCCCCTTACATCTACTTGTGGTTGTTTCTTAGAAGCAGACATTAAACAAAACATTACTATTATAGCAACAGCGGGAATGGCATAGACAGAAACATCCATAATGATCTAATGATAAAGGAGGTAAAGGTTAAATAGTTTAGTTTCGGTAAATATATAATTTTAATTACATATTTTATAATATATAAATTCACAAATAGCTCAAGGTAATTACTCCTCTAAAAATTCTGAGCTAGTATGACTTCAAATAAAAGACATTAATGAACGATATTTATCCTAGTAATAAAGCTAAAAAAACATCTACTACGTAATGGAATTTATTGAATATAAATAACCATAAATATAACTAAATAAAGTATATTCACTCAGAGCAGGATTCACAATACTGATTCTTCAACTTAGCATTATCTAATAATTGAAAAGTAATGCCTCCATCTAAGGAGCTGTTAAATAATTGGCAAAACCGCTCTGGATTTTTATTGGACGCATTAATCAGTAAAGATCTATAAGAAGGGGAATTGATCAATTTAGGATCTATAATAGTAAGGTTGATATAGAAGAAAAGAAGGTCTTCAGAAGCATCTAACTGATGAATATAAGGCTTCAAAACTGACACTGCCAAGCCATATTGCTGAAAGCTTACAAAATACTTAGCCATACTTAAGGCATCAGATTCAGAAAGTTCATGAGATGAATAAATGTCATAAATAGTTCTGAGCATATCGTTCTTTTCCTTGTAACGACGCTCATTATTCAACTTATCACTTTTTATAATACCATAATTAATTTGTAGCCTATTCACCAACGAATTGTCTAATGGCGACTCACTCAGTTTTTTAATTCTATATAATATTTGCTTTTCATCTAATGTAGAATCACCATAAGCCAAAATCTCCAATTGCAATGCCACCAAATTATACAATACACGAGCATTTTCTGGCATTAATTGATAAAGCTTTTCAAATTCTTCAAGAGCAGAATATATATTCTGAGGGTCAAAAGTATGCTTATAAACCAGCTTATTATTAATTACAGGGCCAAAGAAACGGGCTTGAGGCACTTCTAATCTATCAATAAGACTATCAGGCATTTTATTGCTTTGGATATAATAAAATGCGGCCTTCTGGATGGCAAGGGCTGCCTCCACATTCTCTTGCTCTACTGCCTCATCAAACAATGATATGGCTTCCTGCTCACTTTCAAATTGATAAGTAGCCTTCTTCTCTAAGGTCATGTATAAAATGGCCTTTCTATGTTTACTTAAAATAGGCTCAAGTTTATCAAGCACTTTGTCATTTTCAAGCTGTGCTTTAATGCTACTCTTGTTCATACTTTCCCAAGACCGAAAGGGGGTATCTTTTATATCAGTGAAAAAATCTACCCAGTTTTCTGCTGTCTTTATTTTGATATTAAGGTCGTGCTCTTGTAGCTCTGCAAGTGCACTGGCTATGGAGCTAGCTCTTTTCTGTTGTAACTCTTCATTAACCTCACGAGAACCTTCTATGGAGGTATAAGCCTCTATGTTAAGCTGCTTTATGTCATAATCATATAATTGCAGAGAATCATATATAGGTCTGATATCTGCAGGATTATATACTGATTTGCTTTTTTCAAAGGGGATTTCAAATTTGAACTGCTTGTTTAAACTTATAGCCTTATCTATAAGATTGTTGTTTTGCAACGTATCTACAAATAAGCCCATATCTAACAGTTCCCACTTGGCTCCTTCGATATTAAAAAACCACTGATAATAACATAAAAAATGATCTTGAAGAAATAGAATATTAAACTCCAGGTCTTGATTTCGATAGGAAGAGGGGATAGTACCGACCTTAATTGTTAAAAAACCATCTTCAGTATAAAGTGCCTGCTCCAGTAGTTTCTTTTTATACAAAGGCGGCAGCAAGTAGCCCCTGGACATAGATGATTTGCTGAAATGATTTTTAGAATTGCACCTGAATTGATTCTTAGAAATAATATCAATGGCTATGCCATCACCATTGCTACCTATCAAGTCAATAAACCATTGGGCATCATTACAAAGAAAATAAATATCATTACCTTCTGCCCTAACCCCAAATTCTATCTCTACGGCTTTAGAGGTAATCATCTCATTGCACTCTGTGCATTTTTTACTATAATTATCACCAGCCGATTTTATATCATAAGGGGCATCGCGCTGTGCAAAAAGAGGGCTGACTATCAAACCTAAAAAAGAAATAATGGCAAGCGTTCTTGTTTTCATTATCAAATCAGCCCTAAATGCTTTATTGAAATCCTATTTTTCCACCTCTCCAACCATGCGTTTCCAGGCTCTTGGCTGATTCCAAAACCTTTTCTTTTAATTGCTTTTTATACTCAGCAAGGTTGTCAGCAACCTTATCATCAAAGGCGCCGATCATTTCTGCAGCTAAGATACCTGCATTTTTAGCTCCATCTAAGGCTACAGTAGCTACTGGTATACCACCTGGCATTTGCAAAATAGATAATACGGAATCCCAACCATCAATAGAGTTGCTTGATTTTACCGGCACACCAATAACTGGCAGAGTAGTCATAGACGCTACCATACCTGGCAAATGAGCGGCTCCACCTGCTCCAGCAATAATTACCTTAAGCCCATTGTCTCTGGCTCCTTCAGCATAACTAACCATGCGCTCTGGCGTACGATGGGCTGACACTATAGTAAGCTCATACGTTACTCCTAACTCTTCTAATATTTCAGCAGCCTCTTTCATCACTTTTAGGTCAGACTGGCTACCCATGATAATTCCTACTTGCGCCTTACTCATATTATTTATGCTTTAACTTTTAATTTATTTTTAACGAAATCAACTTTTTCTTTCAGGAGTTTTACATCTGCCTCTACTATGGTTACATGACCCATTTTTCGAAATGGCTTAGTGATTTTTTTGCCATATAAATGCACATGAACGCCTTTAGTGGCAATAGTTTCTTCTAACCCCTCATATTGAGCTATGCCTGTAAAACCTTCTTCTCCTAATAAATTTACCATAGCAGAAGGCAAAACCAAATCAGTATTTCCTAAAGGCAAATTAAAAATGGCTCTCAAGTGCTGCTCATACTGCGAAGTGAAATTCGCTTCTATAGTCTGATGCCCACTATTATGAGGCCTTGGTGCTATTTCATTTACAAGCACCTCATCCTCATGAGTAACAAACATTTCTACAGCTAAAAGGCCTACCATATCCAGCTCTTTTATCACCTCAGTAGCGATAGCTTTTGCCTTTTTATCTACTTCATCGGCAATGTCTGCCGGAGCAAAAAGATACTCCACCAAATTAGCCTCTGGATGAAAAACCAGCTCTACTACAGGAAAAGTACTAATATCTCCTTGTTCGTTGCGAGCTACAATTACAGCAATCTCCTTTTTGAAATTGATTAGTTTCTCTAACAGACTAGGTGCCTCAAAAGCTTTATTCAAATCATCCTCTGAGCGCAATATCTGCACACCGCGGCCATCATAACCTTCTTTACCTAATTTGTTTACTGCAGGCAGAAAATCAGCATTTTTCTTTACAGCCTCTTTAGTATCCGTTAAAATAAAATCTGCTGTAGGGATTCCCTTATCTTTATAAAATTGCTTCTGCACCCTTTTATCTTGTATAAGCTCAATTACCTCCGGCTGAGGGAATACCTTCTTCCCTTCTGCCTGCAGCTTTTTCAAAGCTTCTACATTTACACTTTCAATCTCAATGCTGATAATATCCAGGTCTTTCCCAAAATCATATACCGTATCATATTCCTTCAAAGAGCCTACAGTAAAAGTGCTAGCCACATTTCTACATGGCGCATTTTCATCGGGATCTAGAATATGAATGTCAATATTAAAATCTAAAGCAGATTGTATAAGCATACGACCCAACTGGCCTCCTCCAAGTATGCCTAACTTTTGTGTTTGAACTGATGCGGACATGCCGTTTTCTCTGTTATTTTTGTTTATCACCTAATACTTCTACCGACTGAATAACAGTACCTACCTCTACTTGGTGTACCACATCCATACCATCGGTCACTTGTGCAAATATAGTATATCTGCCATCTAAATGTGGAGTGGGAGAATGAGTAATAAACCACTGAGTTCCTTCAGTATCTTTACCTGCAGAGGCCATACCTACCGAACCTTCCTGATATCGCAGATTGGCTAGCTCTGAGCGGATAGAATAATTTTCTCCACCATAACCATCTCCACGATTACAGCCCCCTTGTACTACAAAGTTAGGAACTACTCGATGAAAATTCTTTCCATTGAAATATCCGCTTTTTGCCAATTGCACAAAATTTGCGACTGAACCAGGGGCCTCATTTACCAAAAGCCGCATGGTAATATCCCCCTTGTCTGTTTTAACTAATACCTTCTGGTTTTGAGGTATGGTTTTTATTAAATCCCAATCTATAGGGTGATTAAATTCATTTACAGTAACAGGAATATCATCTTTACCTTCAAAGTAGGCAATGGTTTTATTCAATACTTGTAGTGCTTCATTGTCTTTAGGCAGAGAAAGCTTTGATTTGGCCGTATAAAGAAAATCGATGCTGTCATATTCTTCTTTGAAATGATAGGTGGTATCAGACAAAAGATTGGACGTTATTGCCACCATAGCAATATCTCCCGTTTCCATTGCTTGCTTAAAAATATCAGCAAAAGCTGGTTTCAACTCTTCAGGAAAAGAGGGCTGCATTCTTAAAGAGACTAATGCCTCCGTACCAGCAGTGGCAATAGCAGGATGCTCTGCTGCAAATGTTTTGGTAATAATGAAGTCATATCCTTTTAGGTAATCTGATAAAGAAGTTAATAAAGCAGCTTTAAAATATGGGTTTTTACTACTTTCATATTGCTCTTTTATTTGCCTGAAAATCTCAGACTTGCTATTGGTAATTTTCAAAGCAGAACCTAGCAATATGGCTTTCACTCTCCAGTTGGTAGCCTTTAAAGCCGCCTCGGTAATATAAATTTCATCAGAAGAATCAGCTTTTTCATATATAATATCTGCAGCAGTAATAGCAACATTTACATTTTTATCTGTCAAGGCATTATACAAAGCCACTTTAATCTCTTCGTACTCATAATTGTACAGTGCCTTAAGTGAGTTAACCTTCACACGGTAGTCATTATCTCCTATTATCTCTTTAGACAGAAGCTCTATTACAGCCTTAGAGTTAAGGTTTTTAAGTGCTGATGCCAGTGCCATTCTCACATTCACAGATTGATCCCTTGTGAGAGCATCAATTATTTCCTTTTGATATTTCTTTAAATCCAATCCTTTAATTCTGGCTAAATAATGAGCGGCCCCCAAACGAGTAAGGTAGGTGTTAGCGCTATCTAGAAGATTAATGGCCCATTCGGTAGTTACTCCATCATATACACTTCTCAGGCCAGCTCTATACAAACCCCAGGCCAGCCCTTCTTTTATTTCATCTTCAATTGGTCTTTTATACAAAAGCTCAATCTGCGGTTGAGTCACTACTTTACCCAACGCCTCAAGCATCTGATTCTTCACCATCACACTATCTTCGCCACTTAATGCCTGAACCAACAGCCTCACTGCACTGCTATCGTAACTCTGTCCTAGCGCATAAGCTGCTGCTTTCCTTACTTCAGCATGATCATCATTAAGCAAGATACCTAACTTGGGTATGGCCATAGTATCCTTTACAGAGCCAAAAGCCTCCGCCGAAAGCCTACGATATTCTGCATTATCATGATCCAAGTATGCCAATAAGGCTTCGGTATCACGCCTATCGGCCAGGTCGTAGATATCTACAACTACAGAATCTGAAAAGAGATTTACGTTAGTAACAGGCTTTTTTACTTTAGATTCACAAGCGGCAATGCATAACATGGTACACAGTAACCATATTGAGGGTAAGTTTTTAGTTAGCACAAGCAATTAGGGTAAGTTAATGAATAATCAAATATACAAATTCTGAATTGTAACTATAAAGGTAGATAAGCAGCCAACTGAGCTGAGGATAGAGCTCTCTCCAATAAATCTTGCTTATTAAAGACTTTGCCCTGATACTGAAAAGCAGCATTTAGCTTATAAGGGATTTATTGATAGCAATTAAACATTATTAGCCTCTAGGCACTTAACTATTAAACAACCATTATTCATTAAACATGGGCCTATTAATTCTCTATCTGCTATTAGCTATATTCATCTCCTTTCTTTGCTCGGTGCTAGAGGCCGTATTGTTGTCTATAACACCTTCTTATATAGAATCACTAAAGGAAAAAGGTAAGTATGCGCTAAGCGAAAAACTGGGCAAAATGAAAAATGAAATTGATAAGCCTTTAGCAGCCATATTATCCTTTAACACCATTGCTCATACGGTAGGTGCTGCTGGTGTGGGCGCACAGGCCGCCATAGTTTTTGGTGATGAATACTTAGGGGTAGTTTCTGGGGTGCTTACCCTTCTTATTTTGATATTTTCTGAAATCATACCCAAAACAATAGGTGCCAGCTACTGGAAATCTTTAGGAAGGTTTACCGCCTCCACATTAAAAATACTCATTTTCCTCATGTACCCACTAGTGCTATTGTCTCAGGCTATCACGAAATTATTGTCTAATGACGAAGTTCAGTCCTCTATCAGCCGTGATGAAGTCTCCGCTATGGCAGATATAGGACACAAAGAAGGAATTTTTCAGGAGATGGAGTCTCGCATGCTCAAAAACATGATACGATTCAGGAATATCACTGCTGAAGATATTATGACTCCACGTACCGTAATGGTAATGGTAAAAGAAAGCCATACTATTTTAAACCTGTATAAGAATAAGGATTTTTCTAAATTCTCAAGAATTCCTGTGTTCAATGAAAATAGAGATGACATAACAGGATATGTACACAAAAATGATGTACTCACCGAAATGGCAGAAGACAATCATGAAAAAAAACTTCATGAAATAAAAAGAGAGATCACCATGATCTCAAAAGACATCCGACTGCCTGTTTTGCTAGATCAATTCTTGGAAAGCAAAGAACATATTGCCCTGGCTAATGACAGATACGGAGGTGTTTCAGGACTACTTACCATGGAAGATGTAATGGAAACTTTATTAGGTGAAGAGATTATGGATGAGTATGATAATGTGGAAGATATGCAAGAATATGCCAGAATCAGATGGAAAAAAAGAGCTATGAAACTAGGCATAATTGAGGAGCAAAAACCAACAGATAATGATAACGCTACGGCAGAAGAGGTAGTACAATATGGTATTACAGGAGGACAGCCTCCTCAGCAAGAAGATAACGATACTGAGAAGTCCAAGGAAGCTTAATTTTTAATAAGTTCTTACATGTTATTAATTTTTTAACGCAAAAAATTCCCAAGGTTTAAAGGACTTTTATACTTTTAGGATTCCATAGCGGGTTACTAAACTTAATTTTTTGCTATTATTACCTATGAAAGGTTTAAAGTTTCTACTTTACATTTTTATTCTTGTCTTACTAGTTGTACTATTTCTTATCCCATTCTATTATAGTGATATCAGTACTCTGATATCTGATATCAATAACGGAAAGGAAACACTTTCATCTGTTTGGGAGCTAACAAAGGGATATTTTTCTAACGTAGACAGTTGGAATATTCTCGGCTTTTTCTTTTTGGCCGCTACCATTTTGGTTATACACAGTGTGGTAGATCATTTTTTACTTTATAAACTGGATAAATTTTATTCCGGTTCTTTTTTTCTGGATGGCTTATTATGGATTACAAAAAGGCTATTAAGTTTAATTTTCACTGCTTTGCTGTTCATTTTTATGGCTAACCTTTTTGTAGACTTTTACTCCAACATAAGAATAGCCTCCAAAACAGCTGATCTGGAAAAAAGAAAATACACCGTATTACTTCTAGGTACCAGCAAACTGCTACAAGATGGTGTACATGAAAACTTCTATTACACCGCTCGTATAGATGCAGTAAAAGAGCTATATGATGCAGGTTATATTTCCAAAATATTAATTAGCGGAGATAACAGCACTGCAGACTATAACGAACCTGTAGATATGATGCGAAGCCTGGTAAAAAGAGGTATTCCTAAAAAAATCATTAAATTAGACTTTGCCGGTTTTCGAACCTTAGACTCTATTGTTCGTTCCAAAAGATACTTTGGCATGCAAGATGTTGTAATTGTAAGCCAAGGGTTTCATTTACAACGAGCATTGTTTCTCTCTTGGTATTTTGGTGTAGACGCCCGCGGCTATGAAGCGAAAGGCGATATGAACTGGGCCATGTTTCTGAGAGAACACCTGGCAGTGCCTAAAATGATTCTGGATATAGCTGTATTAAATACACAACCAGAATATGGTACTACAGGAGTAAGGCGGCAAATTAATTTTGGTCAAAGAGACCTTGTTTTTATTGCATTTATACTCATATACTTAGGCATAGCAATATACCTATCTTATGATGCTTTCGACTTTGGTAAAAAAAGAAGAAACGTATAGATATATATAGATCAAAATCTTTGATATTAGCTAAAAAATTTCAAAGTTAAGGGATTAAATCACTGATTCATGAAAAATTCATTCTTCAGGTTATTTTTTATTATTGCCATTTCGGCCACTTTTTCATCTAGATCTTTTTCCCAAAAGATTGAACCCATCCCCGTAAAACAATTTTATATGGACCGGGTAAACAGAAACTTACAGTTTCTATGTAAAGAGGCAGAATGTTTGGACAATGTAGTAGCGAATGACCGAGGCCTGTACATCTACTCCACTAGTCAAAAAGTAAATAAACCAGAGTTTGTACTTCACTGGCGCGAAATGCCCCATTTCAACGAGTTGCTACAAACCAAAACCAATGAAGAAATTATTGATATCCTGAAAAGAAAAGGAACTCAATATTTCTATGGAATTAATGATACCCATGTTGATCCCGCCAAGTATCCTGTTAGTGAATTTAAAGGTTTAAAAATAGCACTAGATCCAGGACATATGGCTGGAAACTTTGAACAAGCCGAATTTGAAAAAAGGTATGTAAAAGTGGAGGGCAAATACTATAAACAAAAAAGAGATATTTCTTTTTTTGAGGCCAACCTCGCTTATACCACTGCTCTAAGGCTAAAAGAAATGCTGGAAGAAAAAGGAGCCAAAGTAATGCTTACTCATGACTATGGTAAAAGTGCCATGGGTTCTACCTTTCAAGAATGGAAAAATTCGAATAATACAAAAAATGACATCGTTTCTGGCTATAAAAGCGATTGGTTTAATAGAGAGAAATTAGACTATTTCCTATCGGGGGATGCTACAGACTTTATGCTCTTTTATGATGTATACAGAAACATGGATTTTGTGCAAAGAGCAAACAAAATTAATGACTTTGATCCTGACCTCACCTTAGTTATTCACTATAATGCCAGTGAAAATAATCCTAGATATAATGACAAGTACCTTAAACCTGTAAATAGCAACTACAGTATGGTATTTATTCCTGGCTCGTTTATGGGCTTTGAGATAGACGGTAATGAGCAGCTAGACCAAAGGTTTGAACTCTTAAGACTCTTAGTTTCTCATGACTTGGAGGAGTCCAATGTTTTTGCTTCTAATATCATAAAAGCTCTTAATGATGAACTAAAAGTGGAAGCCGTACCTGTTGATAATGACTTTGGCTTTGCCGAAAACTACTCTATACTTTCAGACCTTTCTACTGGTGTATATCATAGAAACCTATACTTAACCAGAGTAGTAAAGGGGCCTATAGCTTATACTGAAGCTCTTTATCAGGACAATGTGGATGAAATACCTTTGCTTGGCAAAACTGATTATACCATTGGAGGGATTAGAACTAGCAGCAGGGTAAAAGATGTAGCTCAGGTGTATTTAAGTGCTATTGAGCAATGGCTCAGTTACAATCAGGAGTTTTCTAAAACCCTGGATGCCCTGTATGAAGATAAGTACGGAGATGAAGCAGACTACCAAGAATTCTTAAAAGAAAAGAAACAAAAAAGATAAATACGACTTTTAAAGTTAATTTTCAGGCCATGTTTTTTAACTGGCCTGATCTTTGGTTAAGTTTAATCACTTCCAAAATTATTAACTATGAAGAAAACTATTTATCTATTATTCAGTCTCTCTGCAATATTTTTATTAAGTGCATGTGGAGAAGGAGATATAGGGCCTCAAGGTCCTCAGGGTCCACAAGGTCCTCAGGGACCAGGAGCATACCTTTTTGAATTCAATGATGTTGATTTCACTGCCTCTAACAAATATACCGCAATACTTCCTTATCCTTCAGGTTTCGACACTTTCGATACTGATGTTGCATTGGTATATATGTATTTTGGACAGGAAGAGGGGCTTGACGTATGGTTTCCTTTACCTGAAACTCAAATAACTGATAATGGAATATTGCAATACAAAAATGATTTTACAACTGAAGACGTAAAAGTATTTCTTCAAGCCAATTTCTCATACGATCTACTAACCCCTAAGGAAACGGATGGGTGGACTATAAGAGTAGTGGTGGTACCTTCAGAAGATTGGCTTGCCTCAGGAAGACAGGACTTGTCTTACCATGCAGTTATAGAAGCCTTAGGCTTAAAGGACTTACCCTCTCCCAAGGTTTCAATACCAAGAAATTAAAATAAAAACCTCTTCACGTGCGAAGAGGTTTTTTGTTTATGATTACTGAATCTTAATACCTATTTTTTCCATTAGCTTACTGGCATTAAAACTTTTACATAAGCCTTCTTCCAGCTTATAGTTAAAAATAATTTCATCATTCTCTATTATGCTATTAAAGCTATAGTTTTTAACGCCTTTCAGCTCATTTTCCAGCTGCCCTAAATCTAAATCATGAGTAGATACAAACCCCAAGGCATTCTCATCTACAAGTTGCCTCACAAGCCCTGACGCACCCTTATGTCTATCAATAGAATTAGTACCCTTCAGTATCTCATCCAGCATAAAGAGTACTGGACATTCACTTTCTTTAAGTAAATCAAGCAATGAGCGTATTCGTTTTAATTCTGCATAAAAAGAAGAGGTATTATCTTCCAGGTTATCTTCTGTTCTCATACTAGTGAAAATCTGAAAAACAGAAGTTTCCATTTCCTTAGCGCAAACAGGAGCACCAGCAAGGGCCATAACTACATTCACGCCCAATGTTCTCAAGAAAGTGCTCTTTCCTGACATATTAGAACCCGTAATAATATTGATAGTACCACGCCCATTCATTTCCAGATCATTGGTTACTCTAATTGCTGGACTAATCAGGGGATGCCCCAAGGCCTCAGTCTTTATATGATAACCATCTCCGCTGATTATGGGAAAATTATAATCCGGGTTGGCATAAGCCACAGCGGCTAAGCTAGAAAGGGCTTCTAGCTGACCAATACTCTCAAACCACTTATTAACATCGGCCTGCTGTTCATTTTTCCACTTTTCAGCACTTAAAACCAGATGAATATCGGTCAAAAATATTAAATTAAATATACTGTAAAACCAATTAGCTCGAGACTGAAGATAATCTAAAACTTTATTTAATTTCAAAATAGAGGCTGATGCCTTTACATTTTCATGGATAAAGGTATTTCTTAATTGCAAAAGCATAGGTGCCTTAAAATTATTATCTTCTATATGGCTTATCATTCTACCATAAGCTCCTAAAACCTCTATACCAGCAGAAGTCTTTTCTGTAAGTTTAGCAGTATATTCAGCAAATCTTTTAAGCACTACTCCATTGACCACCATCATGCCAATGAAAAAGTAAACACTGGTCCCCAACCATATAACTCCTGATAGACTTGTCAGCGCAAGAACAGGAAGAAGGTAAGACAAGATCTTAGGCCATGTTTTATGTAATACTTCATTTGGCTCATTAATCCAGCTAAGCAGTGTTTCAATCTTGCTATCATCCTTTTGGCTGGTCATTCCAGCAGCCTGGAAGTTTTGCCTCCAGGTAAGCTCAGACATCAATTCTTTTACAGCCTGCTGACGTAAAATGATTTCATCACCAGAGGCCGCCCTTTTAAGCCAATGAGCTAGTGTAGCCCGGCCGTTAGGAGTTTCTGACCTTTGAATAAATTGATATATGGAATGCTCTCCAAATACATCTAAATCTTTAATATAGGGATGAGATTTTTCAAGAAAGCCAAGTCCGGTATCTATACCTGTAAAATTATATTCTAAGCGCTGTAGCTCCTGCTGATTAATAAGCATAAGCGCCCGGGCATTATCTCTTTTCAGGGTCAACTTATTATGATATTTCACTAAGAGAATAAAAACGACTAAAAATATACTGAGACTAATAAATACGCCTGACACCAACCGCGCATTAGTAAGCCATACCGTTAGCACTAAAGCAGTTAGGAAAATAATAATTCTAAAAGCCGAAACTAAAGCATGCTTCTTTTCAAGCTTTTGAAGGATCTCTTGATAATGAGTAGCCTTATTTGAAAACTTTTCTTTTATGCTATTGCTATTTTCTGTCATTTTAAAAATGTATATTCATAATAACTTGAAACGAGATTATACTTATTACTAAGTAAAAATAATCTCTAAAATAGAGAACCTGTTCAACCAAAACTAACCATGCCACCTTACTCTGAATTTACAAAACTTGAAAATGGCCTTTATTTAAATAAAATAAGTGCCGAAGGTGCTAAACCTGAAATATTTAATCAATATTTAGCCGATTGCAAATCCTTTCTAGATAATCTGGAGACTAAAATAATCATTATTGCCGACCTAAGAGTAGCTAAAGTAATTACAGTAGAGCAAAAATCTCAATTAGCCTATTTTTATAGGGAGCACAAAAAGCTTATGAGTGATAAATTACAAGGGCTGATCTATGTGGCCCCATCAGCCCCTATGAAAATAACACTAAATACTGTTTTCTTTATTTGCTCGCCTGCCACTGATTACAAAGTTGTAAGCAGTATGGAGGCGGCCAATAATTGGGCTAGAAAAAAGCTAATAAGCGAAAAAAGCCATCTTTAAGAAAATATATTGTAGGTTATAAAAGCGCATAAATAGGCTAAGCCCGACATGTACAGTAATTGAAGTACTGGCCATTTCCAGCCCTTAGTCTCACGGTACACTATGGCCAATGTACTCATGCACTGCATAGCAAAGGCATAGAATATTAATAATGAAGATCCTGTAGCCAAAGTGTAGCGAGGTCCTCCCGTGTCAGGGTTAATCTCGCGCCTCATACGGCTCTTTATCGTCATTTCATCATCTGTTTCCCCAATGCTATAGATGGTAGCCATGGTACCCACAAACACCTCACGAGCAGCGAAAGAGGTAATAAGTGCTATGCCTATTTTCCAGTCATAGCCCAACGGTTTGATGGCAGGCTCAATGGTTTTACCGAAAATACCGGCATATGAGTTTTCCAGCTTGTAAGATTCGATCTTATTATGTAACTCTTGCTCAGTTAGTTGCTGATTCTGAGTTTCGGCCAGGATTACCTCCTCAGCCTTGTCCATCCTATCACCCGGACCATAAGAAGCAAATACCCAAAGTACTATAGAAATAGCAAAAATGATTTTTCCAGCCTCAAAAACAAAAGTTTTAGACTTCTCAAACATGGTTATACCCACATTCTTCCATCTCGGCATTTTATAGGTAGGTAGCTCCATTACCAAAAAGCTTCTTTCTTTGCTCTTCAGGATCAACTTCATGAACCAAGCTGATATAATGGCTGCTAAAAAACCTAAAAGGTAAAGCCCCATAAGCGCCACACCTTGCAGGTTAATAAACCAAAACAAACTTCTATCTGGCACAATAAGCGCTATTAAAATAGTATAAATAGGCAAACGAGCAGAGCAACTCATTAGAGGTGTTACAAAAATAGTAATCAACCTTTCTTTCCAGTTTTCTATTGTTCTTGTAGCCATGATGGCAGGAATAGCACAAGCTACTCCAGAAATCAGAGGTACTACGCTTTTACCATTAAGGCCAAATTTTCGCATGATTTTATCCATAAGAAAAACCACCCGAGACATATACCCTGTCTCCTCAAGAATGGCTATAAATGCAAAAAGAATGGCTATCTGAGGAATGAATATGACTATACCTCCGATACCAGGCACAATACCTTCTGTAAGAAGCCTGGTGAGTACTCCTGGCGGCAATGTTTCACTCAACCAAGTCGCCAACTCTGAAAATGTCAGATCTATAAGATCCATGGGCACTTCTGCCCAAGCAAATATCGATTGAAATATGAGGAATAGGATCAAGAAGAATATTACATAACCAAAAATCTTATGCGTAAAAATCCTGTCCAGCCGCTGAGTCCAGTGTTTCGGAAGTGTAGTAAAATTTTCTTTTACTGATCCATCTATAAAATCATTGATAGCCGCATACCTATCCAGCGTTTCTTTTCTTCTAAGGTCATCTCTAGAGAAGTTATGCTTCTCTACCAGGTCAGTAAGTAAGTTCTTCTCATTTTTCGTTAATGATTGGTTAATGCGGTGCTGCTGTAGCATTTGATAAGCCACATAGTCCTCATTGATAGAGAACATTTCTTTTACAGCATCAATAGCTTCTGGTGCGTGAGACCTGGCTTCAAAGATAGGGCTGAAATGATAATCCATATCGTTTAGCAGGGTCTTTTTCAAGACGTCAACACCTTTTCCTCTTCTGGCTTTCATAGGTATAACAGGTACACCCAATTCCTGAGAAAGCTTCTTTTCGTCTATGCTCAAGCCCGTCTTTTCCACAATATCCATCATGTTAAGCACTAACACAGTAGGAATATGTAAGTCATAAAGCTGAGTAAATAACAGTAAATTCCTCTTAAAATTAGAGGCATCTACAATTACCACAACTATGTCTGGATGAAGAGGGTTGTTCTTGTTTCCTAATATATCGAAGACGATTTTCTCGTCTGTAGAGTTGGGATAAATACTGTAGGTACCAGGCAAATCTATAATTTCTGCCTTATGTGTAGCATCCAGATGACAGATGCCCGTTTTTTTATCTACAGTTACTCCAGGGAAATTTCCTATTTTCTGGTTTAATCCAGTGAGGTGATTAAAAAGCGATGACTTGCCAGAATTAGGATTCCCTACTAATGCAATTTTGGGAATGGTCCTGTTTGACATCTATTGAATAGAAATAGTAATAGCTTCGTCTAATCTTAAGGAAAGATTATAACCTGACACACTCACACAGATAGGATCTCCAAGAGGTGCTGCAAAATTATATTTGATAGGTTGACCGGGTAAACATCCCATCTCCAATAGCTTTAAAGAAAGGGTGTCATCCATAAAGCCATTAATTATTCCACTTTCTCCTGGGGTTAAGTCTACTACACTTCTTGTATTCACCTTCTTTTATTTAGATTAATTACAAACTATTGCGAAGATATGACCTAGCGCCCTTTTTGCCAAAGGTTTGATTCAAAATAAGATCATTTATTTGGCTGACTTTTGTCATTTAAAAGCCAAAGCTCAACCTTTTTAACCATACACCTCTCAGTTATGTTAAACAACATAAAAGCATGCCCGAATTACCAGAAGTAGAAATGTACCGCATATATGCCGAGAGCACCGTACTTCACAAAAAAGTAATTAAAACAGAAGTGATCGATACCAAGCTCCTCAAGGTATCTATACCTACATTCAAAAAACATATCGAGGGTCAATCCTTCTCCGCCATCACACGAGTAGGAAAGTATATCTTCATAAAAACCACAGGAGCTAAATACCTAGTAGTACATTTTGGGATGACTGGTAACTGGCAATACTTTAAGGATGATGAAGATATTCCTAAATACACGAAAGTACTCTTCTACTTTGATAATGGGTTTAAGCTTTCGTACATCAGTAAGAGAAAGTTTGGCTGGCTAAACCTTACTGATAGCATAGAGCAGTTTCAGCAAGATCATAATCTGGGTAGTGACGCACTAAGCACCAGCCAGTCGGCATTTATAAAAAGCCTGGATGGGCGCAAATCTCCTATCAAAAGCTTCCTTCTCAATCAAAAAACCATGTCAGGCATCGGTAACTGGATGGCTGACGAGATTCTTTACCAAAGCAAGCTTCATCCTGAAACACCAATCAACCACCTCTCAGAAGAGGATAAGAAAACGATCTATCAAAAGATTCAGCATGTTTGTGAGGTAGCCATTCAAAAGGAAGCCAATTATGATGATTTCCCGTCATATTTTCTAATACACAACCGCAAAAAAGGAGGCATATGCTATCATACAGGAGACAAACTAGAAAAGATCACGGTAGGAGGTCGAGGTACATTTGTAAGTACTAAATGGCAGGTCAAAAAGTAAAAAGGCCGCATAAACACTACGGTTCATCCGGCCTTTTATTCAAATTACATTTCTTTATTTGTCCTTCCTTTTGAAAAGATCTTTAATCTTATCTTTTGCTTCTTCTTTTGCTTTCTCGAAATCCACTTTTGAATCCTCTTTTTTGGTACTATCAGATTTCTTATTACCTAGGATATTACCTATCACCTCTTTAGCCTTCTCATCCTTCACCTTATCAAGCAGGTCAGCTGCGGCATCTTTCACTTCCTCCTTAGCCTTTTCTTTAACTGCATTTTTTACTTGTTCTTTTTGCTCACTGCTAATAAGTGTAGCTTTAGGGTCATCAAAAGTACCTCCAATACCAATATTTATAGGAATAGTAGAACCTGATGAAGCTGAACTACCAGAGTACTGAGAAATAAGACTATTAAACTGAGTACCTAATTTACCTGCAGGTACATCCATTTTCACATTATAATTAATTCCTCCTCCTAGTCCTGTAGTACCAGAAATATTAGTGGTATAATCTCCTAATTTAACATCAAACGGCTCTACTTTAAGTTTACCATCTTCTATTTTGATAGACATCATAACATCTTTCAGCGTTACCTGATCAGTGTTATTGAGTTTAGTAAGACTTGTAATCCCTTTCACTATTTTAGAATCCTTCATGGAAGCCTGAAGTACTTCAAGCACACCACTACCATTTACTGTTTCCATTTTAGGCATCATTTCTTTATCCAATGACCCGCTGATTTTAAAATCAGTAGAAACGTCTCCATTCACAGTCTTAGCCACAGGAGCATAAGTTTGCACAATACTAAAAGTTTGGAAAGCCTTTTGAATAGAAAGCTTGTTTATATCCAGTGAGAAATTATACTTAGGGTCATTGATATCTTTTGCGTTATAATCACCATTTACGGCAAAGGCTCCGCCAAGCAAATTAAACTTCAAATCACTAAGGTTAGCAATACCGTTACGAACTATAATATCACCCTTAGCATTGGTAATATCCATATCCATAACTTTAACTGTTTTGATGTTAGAATGTAATACAAAATCTATATTTTCAGGCACTTGTATCACTCCATAAGAGGCTTCTTCTTCTCCCACAGCTGGCGCAGGATCTTCATCTTCCTCCATAAATTCATTTAAATCAAGAAGGTTAGAGTTAAAATTCATAGCTCCTTCTATGGTTTGGTTATCTCCAAACATGTAACCTATATAGTTAGATACAGAACCTGTGATAGCCATATCACTCTTACCAACCGTACCTTTAAAATTATCAATCTTCATTTTTTGAGGATCGAAGGATACGGCAGCATTAGAAATAGTTACATCGTAAGGAAGCTCAGCATCCTTATAAGTAAAGCTTTCTACACTTACCTTTCCACTAGTAGGTAAATTCTGATATCTCTCTGCCTCCAACTCTGCCATATTACCTGCTGTTTTAAGATCGGCATTTATTTTACCGGTAAGCTCCATACCTTCTAGCGGGAAAACTTTAGTAATTTTCTCAAGATCTACACCTCCTTTTGCGCTCACATCCCAGGTGTAATTGTCCAAATTACTCACAATCATTGCTGCTTCAAAAGGTTGTCCATCCATTACCATTTTAAAGTTTTGCACTACCGCTTTAAAATCCTTCATTTTACCTGTAGGATCAGTAATACTGGCATCAAAACCTAAGTTTTCTAAAGCATAAGGAAATTCTGAAGTTTTAACATATCCATTCTTCATGCTCATGGTAGCATCTATACTAGGGATAATTTGCTTCACACTATCATATACTCCTGAGGCAGACATATCCACATTAAAGCTCCCTTTAATTGCCATCCCTTCCATAGGAAACATTTTGCTAAGTTCTTCAAGGTTAAGACTTCCTTTAACATTAGCCTCCATATCATAATTATAAAGATTCTTTAGAAGTAGCTTAGCATCAAATGGATTGGCTCCAAACTCTAAATGAAGTTGTTTTAGGTCTACTACTGTATTGTCTATTACCCCATCTGTATTGGCCACAGCCAAATCCATATTTATATTCTTGACAGCATTCGGTAAGTCTGGATATTTAAAGAGAGCATCGTTAACCTTCATATTGAGGTTAAAGGCCGGCATACTTAAACTATCATATAACCCCTTTACTCCTCCATCAAAAGCAAGGGTACCTTCTGTTTGTATATCGTTAAAACTTTCTGTGTATACACCAGGTACAAGCGACAGCAAACTCTTAAAAGTATTTTCCTTAGTACCATACGTAAGGTCCATATCGATACTTCCATCATCTAACAAAGCAAGAAAGCCCTTAAAGCTTAACGCGAAGTCATTTACCTTAACTGTATTTTCTTTAAAGGTATATTTGCTGTACTCATCACTAATGCTCAAAATGGCATCAATTTCTAAATGCTTATCAGTAATATATTCTGTACCATCAAAATCTACTGTAACCGAATCCGCTGAAGTATAAGTGGTTAAATCGAAAATATCTTGGGTGAAATCTCCACTTCCGTTATGGTTAAGTTCTTTGATTTCCAATTTAAACGGTAATGATTTATCATCATATACCACATGGCCATCATTAATCTCCCAGTGATCTATACCAATATTGTAAGCCGCGGTAGTAGTGTCTTGTGAAGCTTCCACTGCAGTAGAATCCGAAATAGCTATGTCATAGTTTGTTCTTCCATCTTCCAGAACTTTGATAAAAACTTCGGGTCTATGGAGCTTTATCCCTTCAATTTTAATCTGATCTCCAAAAAGGCTAAACAAATCTACCTCCACCTCAAATTGCTGTACTGCAAAAAGCAGCTGCCCCTCGAAAGGCGCGTGATTCAAAACCCCAAAATTGTTGAGGTTAGCCGTAGCATTTGGGAAATTTTTAAATAATGAGATGTTAAAGTCCTCAACATCCCAAACTATATCAGCATCTACTGATTCCGCCAAAGCTTTATCTATGCTGGCTTTTATTTGATCCTTAAATGCTATAGGAATGATAAATGCAGCTGCCAACAGTATCAAAATGATACTACCAAAAATAATAAGGACTTTCTTCATGTTTGCTAAGATTTTATAAGAAACAAATTTAGCAAAGATTAATATTAAATGTTAGTGTAGTCCTTTTTGAGATGGAGATTAACCTTAACATCATCTGCAAAAGAAAGCTCCATTTGATCATATGACCGCTCTATCACTCTATATTTTAATAAAATCTGATTATCTAACCTCTTAAGGCTAAGTTCCTTATCATCTAGCTTCCACTCATAGTTCACTTTAACCGTATCATTCACAAAAAGTGAACTATTATTACCATAGATTTTTAGTTTGGCCAAATTGTCTTTATACAAAACCAGTTCACCGTTCACCAGCTCTTGTCCAGAACTCCAAGAAACTGACCACTGACTCTGCACATCATAAGTATCCTGATCCTCAACACATCCCACGGTCGCAATCAGGCAAAGTAACGCTAATCTTTTCATCCATTCTCCTTGTTCTTACCTATTCAACGCCTTACCTGCTGTAAACATTGTATTAAAATCTAAAAATTCTAATGTTAACTTAATGTTAACAACTATTGCCTTTTTACGCCATTTGTGTTAACTTAATGTTAAGTTTTAACAAGAGGGCCATGCAGAAGATCGTTATTTTTACCCTAGCAGTGGCTTTAGGTACGTTTATCCCCACCTTAGCCCAAAAAACCTCAGACCTGAGGTATCAATCAGCATATGAAAAAAATTTCATAGAAAGCTATTTAAAGTATAAAGCTGAAAATCCGTTAAACCTACTTCTGGCACCTGATGAAAGCATGACGAGTCATCTTGCTTCAGAAGCAGATCAAATATTGAAAGATTTTTTATCTCGGTATGAACAAAAGATTAGTTCAGACAAAATATCAGGTAAACACCTTGCCCAACTCTTTTATAAAGTACATAGAAAATTTTTGAAGAGATATGTGCAATACAGCACTTTAGGACAAACCCTTAGAAATGGTAATTACGACTGCCTATCGGGCACTGCTTTCTATGCTGTAATACTAAAAAGACTAGATGTGCCATTCGAAATAATAGAGACCAACTATCATATTTATTTGCAGATAGAAACGGATCAAGGTTTAGCATTAATGGAAAGCACAGATCCCTTATATGGGTACATTAGCAACCCAACAGAAATAAAAGAAAGACTGAAAGATTTTGAGAAATCGGCTACCAGAAAAATAGATCCTGCTCAACATGAGTTTAACTACACCATTAATAAGCCTACTAGCATCATGGGATTAGCCGGGCTACAATATTTTAACCTGGCAGTAAATTCTTTCAACCAAAAAAAATTCAAAGAGTCTCTCAGCCACCTAGAAAAAGCTAATATATTCTATAATTCAGAAAGAATAGTTGAATTTGGAGCGTTAGTAGGTACACACATATTAGAGTCTGGCCAATATTCAGCTCCAGACAAAGAAATTATGATAGCCAGGATACAACGGCTTATCAACTCAGATTTAACAGTAGCCTCTCGATAATAAGAGGCTACATTGTTATTTCATAATCCTTCAGACTCTGCAATGAGTTCAGCCAGATCTTTCACTTTTACCTCGCCTTCCTTTTCCTTGTTCTTAACACCATCACTCATCATAGTCATACAAAATGGGCACGCTACTGCAATAGTATTAGCTCCGGTACTCAAAGCCTCTTCTGTTCGCTCTATGTTCACCTCTTTTTTGCCATTTTCGGCATCTTTAAACATCTGAGCTCCTCCTGCTCCACAGCAGAAGCCTTTGGTGCGGCATCGTTTCATTTCCACTAATTCAGCATCTAAAGCTTCCAGCACCTTACGTGGTGCTTCATAAATGTTATTTGCTCTACCCAGGTAGCAAGAATCATGATAGGTGATTTTCTTTCCTTTGAAACTGCCACCACCTTTTAGGCTGACCTTACCCTCATTGATGAGCTGCTGTAAGAACGTACTATGATGAATCACCTCATAATTACCTCCCAATGCAGGATATTCATTTTTAATAGTGTTAAAACAATGCGGACAGGCGGTAACCACTTTTTTAAGATTATAACCATTAAGCGTCTGTATATTGGCCACGGCTTGCATTTGAAAAAGGAATTCATTTCCTGCCCTTCTGGCCGGATCTCCAGTACATGTCTCCTCTTCGCCCAATACCGCAAAAGAGACACCTACCTTATTCAATATTTTGATAAATGCTCTGGTAACACTTTTATACCTATCGTCAAATGAACCTGCACAACCAACCCAAAAAAGTATTTCAGGTGATTCTCCAGAAGAGGTCATCTCTGCCATAGTAGGTACTTTATATTCACTCATAATCTAATTTCTTTTAATTTTTTAATCCTCTTTTAATTCATCTGCCCATTTAAACCTATCCGTAGGAGCAAATTTCCATGGTGCAAAGCTGGTTTCGATATTCTGAAACATACTGTTCCAAGAGGCGGGTGAGCCAGACTCTTCCATGGCCACATATCTTCTCATTTCCAATATTATCTCCAATGGATTGATGCTTATAGGACATGCCTCTACACAAGCGTTACAGCTAGTACAGGCATTTATCTCTTCTTTGGTAATATAGTCTCCCAAAAGTGATTTACCGTCTTCCAAACCTTTTCCTCCGCTGGCCAAGCTTTTTCCTACTTCCTCCGCTCTATCACGGGTATCCATCATTATTTTCCTAGGAGATAGCAACTTACCGGTTTGGTTAGCCGGGCACTCAGAAGTACACCTACCACATTCCGTACATGAGTAGGCATTCATTATATTCTTCCAAGTCAGGTCATTTACATCCTTAGCTCCAAAGCGTGCTATCTCAGCTGGAGGCTCAGCTGGCTGCTCAGTTTGAATGCCAAGCATCATATTCACTTCATTAGTTACGGCTTCCATATTTCTCATTTCACCCTTAGGTGCTATATCTCCATAATAGGTATTAGGAAATGCTAGAAATATATGTAAATGCTTAGAGTAAGTCACATATACGGCAAAGGCTAAGATGCCAACAATATGAAACCACCAGGCAAAACGCTCTACGAAAATGAGCGAGCCTTCACTCATTCCTTCAAAAAGAGGTATCAAATTACTACTGAAAAACAGGGTACCTGTATCAGGATAATGCTCATTGCTTAATTGTAGCAACTGATCAGAGGCATTCATAGTAAGAATAGCTAGCATCAGCACGATCTCTATCACCAGAATAAGATTTGCATCCAGAGTAGGCCAAGAGGTCATCTCCTTAGCATGAAAACGCTTTACCTTAAGGATATTCCTTCTTATTAAAAAGATGACACAAGATATTAATACGGCCATAGCCAAGAACTCAAAGATATTCATCAAAACAGGATAGACTCCTCCTAACAAAGGAGCGAAAATCCTATGATTACCGGTGAGACCATCAATGACAAATTCTAACACTTCCAGATTGATGACCAAAAAGCCGAAGTATATTAAGAAATGTAAAAAAGCAGGCACCGGTCGTTTGAACATTTTCTTTTGCCCAAAAGCAATAAGCATCATATTATTCAGCCGCTCAGATTTATGATTTTTGAGGTCAATTTCCTTGCCTAACATGATGTTAGACCTGATTCTAGCTATACGCTTATAAAGTATAAATGATACGATACCGAGTGTTATGAGAAACAGTATCTGTGGTAAATATTCCATTCTTGAAAAATAATTTAAAAAAAGTGTAGCATTTATTTGCATCAAAAATAATTTTACATAGTTTTGCATCCTCTTAACAAGGTGCTGTAGCTCAGTTGGTAGAGCATCGGACTGAAAATCCGTGAGTCGGTGGTTCGAGCCCACTCAGCACCACCCAAAAGCCTCGCTATTTTAGTGAGGCTTTTTTTATGGCCAATAGTTTCGTTTTTCATAGTTTCAATCGATTTAAATAGTTCTAGTAGCATATATAAAGGTAATATTTTCTTTAACAAATTAGTATGCTTGCATACTAATTTTGAGCTTAATTTATAATCCTTCTTGATAACTTAATTACAAGTGCCTATCTTACCGGCTTAATTATATTACATTGTCAGAACTTTCAGTCAGAATATTTTCTCAATATTTGATCCAGGGTGTATGGGCCATCATTCTGGCGTTATTATTTCTATATACCTTCCGTATTTACAAACGACATTATTTAAAACTGTGGGCATGGAGCTGGCTAGCATTCTCTATGTATATGCTCACCTCTGGTCTACATTTATACTCCACCTGGATCTATAGCATTTACAACCCTATAAGGATTACACTATCTGCTACTTCCATAAGCTTTGCCTATATTGAAGCCTCTCTGCTGCTAATAGGAACTTGGGAGCTGGTAAGGAACAGAAAATTTGCTTCTGCCCATTTAAGGCTCATAATGATCATTTCAATATTACTGGCGATAGCCTCCAGTGTATTATTTATTGACAACTCTCAAATCTCAGAAAACAGGTTTTTTATACGCGTTGGCCTACGATCACTCATTATGGGCTGCGCCTTTTTCATTACCGGAATCTGGATGATTACCAACCTTTCACATGATAAAAGCCTGGGTAAACGTTTACTTATTATTGCCTTTATTATTTATGGCAGTGAACAATTTAATTACTTTTTAGTAGGCTTTCTCCCAATAATTAATGTTCACCTAAAATTTCCATACATTCAATATTTAGGGCTGCTAGACTTCTTTTTAGAAGCCCTCATAGGCATGGGGATGGCCATATGGCTATTGGAGAATGAAAGAAAAGAATTGGAAAGAGCCAATGATGACCTGGATCATTTCTTCTATAGTACGTCTCACGATTTAAGGTCTCCTTTGGCTTCTATTACCGGCTTGGTAACCCTAGGAAAGGTTCATATAAAGGATGAATCTGCTCTGGAGTTCTTTGACAAAATAGAAGGCCGTGTGAATAAATTAGACTCTGTAATAGATGACATTATCAGCTATGCTAAAAGCGCTAAGTATCAGCTAAAAATAGAGCCCTTAAACTTTAAGGAAATCGTCAAAGAGATTGAAACTAACTTAGAATTCAACAAAGGCGCCACTCATATAGACTTTATATGCGAAAGTAGTGAAGAGGTTTTCTTAAGTGACAAATTGAAAATCACGACGATCTTACACAACCTTATTACCAACTCTATAAAATATCATGATTTCCATAAGGATAATCCATACATAAAGGTATCTCTTGTGAAAGATCAAGGGCGCGTATACATCAGCGTAGAAGATAACGGAAGAGGTATAAAGCAAGAAAACCATCAGCAGATCTTTGAAATGTTTTACCGAGCCTCTGGAGATTCCGTTGGCTCTGGGCTCGGCCTATACATTGTAAAAGAAGCCGCTAAAAAGCTAAATGGTAAAGTAAGCGTACAATCTACTTATGGAAAGGGTTCTTGCTTTAAAGTAAGCCTGCCTGCTTTGGCTGGCTAATTCATATGCTTCAGCTTTATAATCTCTTTTTCTGTAAGCATTCTCCACTTACCTCTTGGTAAGTTAAGCTTATCTAAAGTACCATACATAACTCTATCCAGCTTAACAACATCGTAACCTAAGTGCTCAAAGATCCTTCTCACTATGCGGTTACGCCCTATGTGAATTTCTATTCCTAGCTGACTCTTACTGCCATCTATCATAGCCAGATTATCCACTATAGCCAGTCCATCCTCCAAGTTCAACCCTTCCTGAATCTGAAGAAAATGTTCCTTAGTAATGTTTTTATCTAGATCTACCTTATAAATTTTTCTAACCTTATGAGAAGGGTGTGACAGTTTCTTAGCCAACTCCCCATCATTAGTAAATAATAATAAACCTGTGGTATTTCTATCTAACCTACCTACCGGATAAATCCTTTCGTTACATGCATTCTTTACCAGATCCATTACCGTCCTCCGGTTTTCAGGATCATCGGTGGTCGTTATAAAGTCCTTCGGCTTATTTAAGAGAAGGTAAACATTATTTTCAGGTACTAGCTTTTTACCCTTATAATAAACGGTGTCACCAGGCTTCACTTTAAAGCCCATCTCTGTAACCACATTTTTGTTTACTTTTATTTCTCCATTTTCAATCAGCTTATCCGCCTCTCGTCTTGAGCACACACCTGAATTAGCGATATATTTATTTAACCTAACATCAGTGGATGGAGTGTTTTCTGTAGTCTCCTTTTTAGAGACGCGCTTTACTCTTTTAGAAGAGTTTCTTTTCTGTTTCATAGAAACGCAGTATCACTACTGGATTATTATTTATTAAATTAATTATTATCTGATTCTTCACCGATGACGTTATCATCCATCTCGGTAAAATCTTTTGGAGTAGGCAGCTCATTAAGGCTGTTAATACCAAAATATTCCATGAAACTGGCACTAGTACCATATAACAACGGCCGACCTATAGCATCTGATTTTCCTTTTATTTCGATCAGTCCTTTTTCCAAAAGCTTTTGCACGGCATAGTCACAATTAACACCGCGAATGTTCTCCATATCACCTTTAGTAACAGGCTGCTTATAGGCAATGATTGATAAAGTCTCCAAGGCAGAAGTTGAAAGCCTCCTTTTTGATTGCTGCTTAAGCAATATACTAATACTGGCCTGATAAGCCGGCTTAGTAAGAAACTGAAAACCTCCACCTGTACGATCGAGACTAAAAGAAAATTCTTCTTGCTCGTACTTATCCTTCAGTTTACCAAGTACATTCTCTATGTCTTCGATAGGCACTTCGGCTTCAAACATCTCAGATAAGCACGATTGTAGCTCTTGTTCTTTTATAGGATCAGGGGAGCAGAATATTAGTGCTTCTATATGGTTTTGTAAAAAATCCAAGCCTTAGTTTTGCTGACTCAATTTAGCCTCTATAGACTGTGTAGTATGAGGCACCGCTTTTAATCTTTCTTTTGAAATAAGCTTACCTGTAACTGAACACACTCCATAAGTACCATTTTTAATTCTTATTAAAGCATTTTCCAAGTTATTAATGAATTTTTGTTGCCTGGCGGCCAGTTGGCTTAAATTCTCTTTCTCCGCTGTATCTGCTCCATCTTCCAACACTTTTGTGTTTCCTGAAGTGGTATCAGTACCTTCATCATTACTTTTATTCAAAGTATCTTTCAGAATTTTAAGCTCTCCTTTTGCCTTATCAAGCTTTTCGTTTATTAACGTTTCAAACTCAGCAAGTTCAGCATCAGAATATCTGGTCTTTTCTTCATTACCCATGGTTATATGTTTAAAATGAAACTTTCATTATGATAAATCACCCAAAATATAATATGAAAACCAACAACAAAAAATTCACCTGAAAATAATTCTTGCTTTCAACAAGTGAAAAAAGATTATATTTCGTAGTCAATTTGAGCTGCAAATTAAACCCTTAATTATGAATTTAAGACATCTGATCTTCATTAATTATTTATTAATTTTCATAATCTGCATGAATTCATGCACTTATCAAGATCAAAAAAATGATTTATCAGCAGATAACACCAAAAGTTCGGAAGAGGTTCATGACGCCGTTCCAATAACTTTAGTAATACATGGTGGTGCCGGAAATATTAAAAAAGAAAACATGACTCCTGAGCACGAAGAAGCTTATAGAGCCAAGCTGGAAGAGGCCTTAATGACTGGATATACCTTGCTGAAAGAAGGGAAAAGTGCTATGGATGCAGTAACAGCCACCATACAGGTAATGGAAAAATCACCTCTTTTTAATGCTGGGGTAGGTGCCGTATTTACCAACCAAGGTAAAAATGAACTAGATGCCTCAGTTATGGATGGCAGTACAGGTATGGCAGGCGCAGTAGCCGGAGTTAGCATCATAAAAAGCCCTATATTAGCTGCCAGAGCAGTAATGGAGCAATCGCCTCATGTAATGATGTCAGGGCAAGGTGCCGAACTTTTCGCTAAAGAAGCAGGACTGGAAATAGTAGATCCGTCCTACTTTTTTGACCAGAGACGATTTGAACAATTTGAAAAAATAAAAGAGCAGCAGGAGAAAAAGGAAACTGCTTATATGCAAACCTACCCAGACTATAAGTTTGGTACTGTGGGTTGTGTAGCACTAGATGCAGAAGGCAATATAGCTGCAGGCACCTCCACCGGTGGTATGACTAACAAAAAATATGGTAGAATTGGCGATTCGCCCATCATCGGGGCTGGCACTTATGCAGATAATGCAACCTGTGGAGTATCTAGCACTGGCCATGGAGAATTTTTCATAAGAAATGTAATTGCTTATGATATTGCCGCAAATATGAAATATCGAAATATTTCTTTAGAACAAGCCACTAGGGAGGTAATAACCCGTAAGCTAACCCTAAAGGGAGGTACGGGAGGTGTAATAGCTTTGGACAAAAAAGGCAATGTTTCCATTACCTTCAATACAGCCGGAATGTTTCGCGGCTATATTAAAGATGGAAGTGAACCTGAAATATTTATGTACGGAAATTAAAAAAAATTAATTTCTCACCAATGTATGGCTAGTTAATTCCAGCTGAGTTGCATTGATATGTTTTACTCTTTGTTTAAGAGTTTCCATATCAATGTTAATGCGGTACTTCATCTTAATGTACCTTCTTATTACATCCATTTTACGACCTTGTCGCAAATGAAAGAGGATAGAGTTATCAATTACACAATTCATTATTAGCACGGTTTAATGTAGTAATATAACCAAAAAAACTTAATTATAGTTTTAATGCAATCGATTTTCACAAAATTTAATGTATGCTTTCCGCGAAAGCAAACTATAAACTAAAACTGTGAACCTACCACTACTTTATTTTTATAGACCTTTGCTTGTCCGTTGGCATTAAATACCTGAAAGTAGATAATATAATACCCCATTCGAGCTTTATTACCTTCAGAGGTAGTACCATCCCAGGTATAAAAGCCCTGATCAGATAAATAATCATTCTCAGCTAAAGTGCGTATGGGTTGGCCATTAACATCAAACACCTCTACATTGGCTATAAAACCTGGCTGCTCGAAGTGATAACTAATAGTAGCGAAATCGGCCTGACCACTGCCATCAGGGATTATAATCATTGGATCAATAACAATTTCTCCTACCACACCTGAGTTTGAACGGATAACCTGAGAATTGATATAACCGGGGGTAGCATAACCAACGGAAGATGCCGCTGATTTCCAATTATTATTATCACTCGCTTGCGCTGAAAAAGAAATTCGCTCTAACGATACGCCATCTACATTATTGATCAATTCGAAATGTTGATCTTCAGAATAGGTTATAGAATCTTGCCGTAAATCTTGAGCAGAAACAATTTGAACCGTGCCTTCACCATTAGGATAGGAAGGAAGAGATGGCATTTCAAAAAATGAAGTTTCAACACCTAAAGGATATTGCTCTTTTAATACCACCGCATCTTCAGTAAAAGCCAGATATTCTTTTGGTGCTAACACCCAATGGTCTTCTGAAATCAGTTTTGAGTCCTGATCATTCCAAAGGGTCCAATTTTTCAGATTAATATGCTTGGATGAATTATTATAAATCTCAACGAAATCTACACCCTCAGATCGAGGGTTAAACAGTATTTCATTAATAATTACATCCCCTGGCTCTGCATTTTCTATGAGTGAAAAGCTAAAAGGATCATTTTCAGTCACCCTGTTGCCACTACAGTCTGTAATTCCCGATACCTGCATTTTATAACTTACTCCATTATTTAACCTTGAAGAAAGCACTATCCATACAGATTGTAAATCAGAATTAACAAACACGGTATCCACTTCTACTGTAGGATTTAACGTAAAATCATCAACCTGAACAGATTCTTTATTTAGCGTTTCATTAAACTGCACCAATATGCTATCTTCTGCTACAGCAAATACTTTATGAATTTCAGGCCCCAGGTTGTCAGGTAATTCACTCAATACCGAATTAACAGCTCCGGGCGTGCCTCCCATATCATCTATTGATGCAGTCCAGTTTCCTTCTCCTCCACAAGTATTTTCAGGATCAATTAATTCTAATGACCAACCACCTGATGCCTTTGAAGAGCTATTATACCAGGCATCATCATAATTAACTGAATCGATAGGGAAAGTGCCATCCGAAATAAGTAGCTGATCGCTACCATTATTCAAACTTGGCCAGGGATCTACCACCGCCACTCTACCATAAGACTGCAACAATTCTCGATTTTCAGCAGCCGTAAGTATCAAATAATCTTCTGGAATAAGGTAAACAGCCTCTATGCTCCCAGAGGTGGTAGCATCATGCAAAACCCAACTATCGAGGTAAAAGGTTTTATCGCTTCTATTGAAAATCTCCACATATTCGGCCTCAGGCAAACCAATAGACGGAGCAAAATCAGCCATAATTTCATTAATAAGTACATCTTTGAAAGTGACCTCTTCTGTCAAATAAAAAGTGAAAACAGAATTATAACCTTCCATAACATTGCCCGCTAAATCCTCAATATAGTTTATTGATAATTCATAGTTCTCCGCTGTTTGAAAAGTCTCTGAAAAAGTAAGTATCACAGACAAATTGTTTTCTCCAAGCACTACGGCCTGAGGATTAATCGAGTTATTTATGATGTAATTACTCGTTTCTTCTGCGCTTTCTGTGGCTACCTCCTCAGAAAACTGAACCTGCCACTGCGTATTTGAAAGGAAATCAATGCTTGCCACTGCTGGGGGCCGGACATCCGCACCTATAGGCCTAACACTAAAGTCATCAAAATAATGATTCTTTCTAGGACTCATGGCAGTAGATTGCTTAATAAATATTCCAAAATGAGAAGATGAGAGCACATCATCATCCAGAATAGATCCTATTTCTACATAATTGCCTGTTACGCCTTCATCTGCCAGTAAAGTCCACAAGCCGGCTTCATCTCTTAACATTCTAATGCCAAATGGATTCTCTGATGTACTTCCCACTATACCATTTTCACTACTAAAAAGTAACGATTCACTTCCTGCCAACACCCTGTAGAAAGCGATATGATCTTCCGTATCTCCAATCCTAATAAAATAGCCATTCTGAACTAATGAGAGATCTTCATCATCGGCCAATAAATAAACATCTACATAGTTAGACCCTGACGTTCCGAACTTCAAGTTGACAAAAAACTCAAATTCAACATTCGTAGCAAGAGTATTCTGCGTACTCAAATAATAATCGGCAGCTCCTTCACTGTTCGATTGGAGTCTGTCTCCAGAAATGGTCCACAATTCATTATTTCCACTCCATACAGGGTTATTTGTGAAATCACCATCTTCAAAATCATCAAAAAACTGGGCATGCACGGGAGCAGTACTGAATATTAAGGCCAGTATAATATTAGTTTTAAAAAATATTTGCCAAACAAACCCATTCATTTGTAATAATATACCGCATAAAATATATAAAAACATTATTTTTGGCTTCAATTTTATAAAAATCAATTCATATGAAATTAGCAGTAGTAGGAGCCACTGGTTTAGTAGGCCAGGAGGTACTAAAAGTCATTGAAGAAAGAAACTTAGAGTTTGACCAATTATTTCTCGTAGCCTCACCAAAGTCGGTTGGTAAGGAATACGAATTTAAGGGTAAGACGTATAAGGTAATCGGAATGGAAGAAGCTATTGCTAATAAACCGGAAGTAGCTATTTTTTCTGCCGGAGGAGGCACCTCTCTAGAGTGGGCTCCCAAGTTTGCAGGGGCAGGCTGTATTGTGGTAGATAATTCTTCTGCCTGGAGAATGAGTCCGGATCACAAGCTCATCGTTCCGGAAATTAATGCTGAAGCACTAAGAATAGACGATAGAATTATCGCCAACCCTAACTGCTCTACTATCCAAATGGTATTAGCATTAGCACCTTTGCATAAGAAATATAAAATAAAAAGGGTAGTCGTATCTACTTATCAGTCTGTAACAGGAACAGGAAAAGCAGCTGTAGATCAGCTAATGAAAGAAAGAGCTGGTACAGATGCTGAAAAAGTATATCCTCACAAAATAGACATGAATGTGCTTCCTCATATTGATGTATTCCAAGAAAACGGATACACCAAAGAGGAAATGAAAATGGTAAATGAAACTAAGAAAATTCTTGATGACCAATCAATAGCTGTAACGGCTACGGCTGTAAGACTACCAGTTATGGGTGGCCACTCGGAGTCTGTAAACGTTGAGTTTCACAAAGATTTTGATATTAAAGAGGTATATGAATTGCTTAGCAAAACACCAGGAATCACTATAGAAGATGACGTGGCTAACAATGTATACCCTATGCCTTTAAACGCACATGGAAAAGATGATGTGTTTGTAGGTAGATTAAGAAGAGATGAGTCTCAGCCCAACACTTTAAACATGTGGGTAGTGGCTGATAACTTGAGAAAAGGAGCAGCCACTAATGCAGTGCAGATTGCAGAATACCTGGCAGCTAATAACTTAGTATATTAAATTCAACCCTCTTAATGATAGAATTACTTCTACAGCCAGAGGTACAACACTTTATAAAGGATCATGAAAACCATGATCCTTTTTCTCTTTCTTTAAAGCACAAAGAAATAGGCGGAGTGCCCATAAAATGGGTGGCAGAGCAAATTGCTTCGCGTAAACGTGCTAAGAGCAAGTTGCCCGAGTGGTATAACACAAAAGACCTCATATTCCCTCCACAAATATCTATGGAGCAGTGTTCTTCTGAAGCCACTGCAAAATACAAGGCCGATCTGGTAAATGGCAGTACTATGTATGACTTCACCGGAGGGTATGGCATCGACTGCTATTATCTAAGCAAGCATTTTAAACGATCTATTTACCTTGAAAAACAATCCCATTTATGCGAACTCGCCACGCATAACTTCAAGGCCTTATCTTCTAATATTGAGGTGATCAATGCAGAATCAACCTTGTATGTTTCTGAAATAGAAAAGGCTGATCTTATTTATATTGATCCTGCCCGGAGAGATAATAATAGCCAAAAGGTAGTGCTTCTGAAAGACTGTGAGCCAGATGTCACTACGTTACTTGCACAACTCAAAGGGAAGTCAAAAGAGGTGTTAATAAAAACATCTCCTATGTTAGACATTCAGCTGGCGTTACAAAGCCTGAATAATGTAAAATCCGTACATGTGGTGTCAGTAAATAATGAGTGCAAAGAAGTACTTTATCATATTGATTTCACCGCAAATCATAAAACGGAGATAGTTACTGTTAACCTTCAGAAAAAGGATAATCAGACATTCTCCTTTTTCCCCAATGAGGAGGTGGAATCTCAGGCACCCCTCAGTGATACCAAGCAATTTTTGTATGAGCCCAATAGCAGCGTACTTAAAGCCGGTGCTTTTAATACGGTGGCAACACACTATGGCGCCTTCAAAGTTCACCCCAACACGCACTTATATACCAGCAAAGAATTAATTGAAAACTTCCCTGGCCGGAAGTTTAAGGTAGAGAGGCTTCTTCCTTATAATAAAAAGAAAATACTATCAGCTCTGGAAGGGAAGAAGGCCAATATCACCACGCGGAATTTCCCAGAAGAGGTGAAAAATATTAGAAAAAAGACAGGCATAACCGATGGGGGAGATCAATACATTTTTGCCTTCACTGATAAGAATAATCAAAAAATGGCCGCTATTACACGTAAGGCTTAAATCACCAAAAACTTAAGTAAAAGGTATATTATCATTAGCACCAACGCACTCAGTCCATATACTTTCAAAACCTTTAACCTATTTTGCCTCTCCATCCACCAAAGAGGAATTACTGGACGGTAAAGGCCAATAAGAACACTAAAAATCGCCCAAACTAAGAGCCACCCGATTACAGTAGTTAACGCTGTCATTAAATAGATTTCGCTATTTTTATAGATATATGAAGCACAAAGATAATCATAGTTCTGCCCTTGCTGCATTAAAAGCCAATGTATTAAAGCTTACCGAGATGCAAGAAGCTGAATGGGAAGATTTTAGCAGTCATTGGCATTATTGTAGTTTAGAAAAAGGGGAATATCTAATTCGTGAAGGCGAGACTGAAAGATATTTTTATTACGTAATAAGTGGGGTACTAAGAGGTTATTTTCTGATAGACGGAGAAGAAATATGTGTAGGCTTTACTTATGACGATGACTACTCAGGTTCTTATGATTCATTTTTAAGCCAACGCCCTTCTGAATGGTATTTACAAGCCATTACAGACACCAGACTTTTACGCATCTCACACAGCGATCTTATGCATATGTTTGACCAATACAAAAGTGTAGAACGCTGGGGCAGGATGTTTAATGCCAAAATTTTGATTGGGATGTCTCGCCGGCAGCTGGAAGTAAGATCATACACAGCAGAAGAAAAATTTGAGCGATTAATGTCGCAAAGCCCACATATATTCCAGCTAGTACCTCAAAAATATCTTGCTTCTTACTTGGGAATGACTCCTGAAACCTTAAGTCGATTAAGGAAAAAACGTAAATAAGCGAACTTGATCTATATCAAGTTGAATGAGTAGTACAGTGATTAATTTTACTGAAAACACACCAGCATGAATCAGAAAGAATTAATCAATAAATTAAAACAGGACAATACTACCTTAGTAAAATTCGCTCGGAATCTTAAGACTTTAAGCATCGAAGATATGCAAGCTAAGGAAAATGAAGACTGGAGTATTACAGATTGTATTGAGCATATGAACATTTCTATGGAAGTCTATCTCAATCAAATATTACCCAGATTAGCTACTGATTTAAAGCCAAAAAATGGCCCATATAAACCAGGTTGGCTCGCTGCTTATTTTGCCAAAGGAATGGAACCTACTGATGAAGGCAAGATCAAGCACAAAATGAAAACCTTTAAAAAGCTTGATCCTAAACAAGTGAGTAGAAATGTAAATGAGTTGGAAAGATTTATTCAAAACATTGAAACCACAATTGAAATTACAGAAAGGATTAAGGAGAAAAATTTAAAATCATTCAAAGTAAAAACGGCTTTGGGCTCATGGCTAAAGTTCTACCTGGGTGATGCCCTCTGGTTTTATACCGCACATAACCTTAGGCATATGCTACAAATACAAAATATGCTAAAAAACACAGTTCTTTAAAAATCCTTGTTTCAACAATATTTTATTAAAAACTAAGCCTTTAACTATACTGATTCTTTTTATTCTTTAACTTTGCGCCTTTAATTTTGTTGAAAGCTAAGTGAAAGCAGGAGAACTTCTTAAACTTTATAAAGCAGATAGTATTATCCAAACCATGGCTGAAGTAACAAAGCCTAATGAGGATAAGTGTGTTCAATTAAAAGGGTTAAGGGGCAGTTTAGATGCTATATTAGTAGCAGTTCTATACCAAATCAACCACCAAAACCACCTAATAGTACTGCATGATAAAGAAGAGGCAGCTTACTTTCACAGCGATCTTCAAAACCTACTCTCTGGCAAAGAGGTACTATTCTTCCCTACTTCTTACAAACGTCCCTATCAGTTTGAAGAAACTGAAAATGCCAATGTACTTATGCGGGCCGAAATCCTCAATAGGGTAAATCATAAGGCATCATCTGGTGAAATTATAGTTACTTACCCTGAGGCTTTAACCGAAAAAGTAATCAATAAAAAATCATTATTGAAGAACACTTTCTCAGCTAAAGTAGGTGAAGAAGTAGATATTGAATTTCTGGCTGAATTACTGCTTTCTTATGATTTTGAAAAAACTGACTTTGTTTACGAAGCAGGACAGTTTGCAGTAAGAGGAGGTATAATTGATATCTTTAGTTATGCACAAGATCTTCCCTACAGATTAGAGTTATTCGGTAGTGAAATTGAAAGCATAAGAACATTTGATCCTTCTACGCAACTTTCGGTAGAACCGGTAAAAGAGATCAACTTGATACCCAATGTGCAAACTAAATTAATAGCTGAGGAGAGACAAGGTTTCATAGATTTTCTTCCTAGAAATACTAAAATCTGGTTTAAAGACTATCAACAGTCTATTGATGTAATAGACGCATATTTTGACAAAGCCAAAGACAGTTTTGATGAAATACTAGAGGAAAGCGGTGATACACAGATAGTGTTAAACCCTTCTGATTTGTTTGAAACTTCAAAAAGCTTTGAATCTCAAACCAAAGAGTTAAGTAAAATAGAATTTGGCAATAGATTCTATCTAAAGTGCAGTGAAACATTTGATTTTTCAGCCGAACCTCAGCCTTCATTTAATAAAGACTTTAAACTTCTCTCTCAAAACTTATCTGATAATCAGGACAAAGGCTTTACCACGCTTATTGCCTCAGATTCTCAGCAGCAACTCACACGGCTTCATTCTATTTTTGAAGAAATAGATCACACCAGTGATTTTCAGGATTTAAACATCAGCTTAAGAGAAGGTTTCATAGATCAAATCCTTAAAATAGCTTGCTATACAGATCATCAGCTGTTTGAGCGTTTTCACAGATATAAGACCAAAGACAAACACTCTAAATCTAAGGCACTTACTCTAAAAGAGCTTCGTACCCTACAGCCTGGTGATTTTGTCACACATATAGATTATGGTATAGGCAAATTCGCCGGCCTTGAAAAACGAGAAAGCAACGGAAAAGAGCAAGAGGCGATTAGACTAATCTATAGAGATGATGACTTACTATATGTAAGCATTCACTCTATACATAAGATATCTAAATATACAGGCAAAGAAGGAACTCCTCCAGCTATTAGTAAGCTGGGATCTCCTGAATGGGAGAACAAAAAGAAAAAGGTTAAAAAGCAAGTTGCTGATATAGCCAAAGACTTAATAGAACTCTACGCTAAAAGAAAAAAGGCCCCAGGGTTTGCCTTTAGCAAAGACAGCTTCATGCAAGCGGAGTTAGAATCTTCATTTATTTATGAAGACACTCCTGATCAAGCTAAAGCTACCGATGATGTGAAGGAAGACATGCAGCAACAGCACCCTATGGACAGGCTGGTATGTGGTGATGTAGGGTTTGGAAAAACTGAAATAGCGATAAGAGCTGCTTTTAAGGCCGTAACTGATAGTAAACAAGTAGCTGTTTTGGTGCCAACCACCATACTAGCTATGCAACATTATAACACTTTTAAAGACAGGCTTTCAAGTTTTCCTGTTAATATCGAATACATTAACAGATTCAAAACGACCAAAGAAATAAGAGAGACTTTAAAAAAGGTTAAAGAAGGAAAGACTGATATATTAGTAGGTACCCACAGAATAGTAAGCAAAGATGTTCAATTCAAAGATCTAGGTTTAATGATCATTGATGAAGAACAAAAATTTGGCGTTAAAGTAAAAGAAAGACTCAAGGAATTACGGGTAAACGTGGATGCGCTAACACTCACAGCTACACCTATTCCTCGTACTCTACATTTCTCGCTCATGGGAGCCCGAGATTTAAGTATTATTTCTACACCTCCACCAAATAGACAACCTGTAACAACCGAGCTGCACACTTTTAACGAAGAAATAGTGAGGGATGCCATAAGCTATGAATTAAGAAGAGGCGGACAAGCCTTCTTTGTACATAACAGGGTGGGCGATATTGAAGAAGTAGCTAATATAATTCTAAGGCTCGTACCTGACTCCAGAGTAGGCATTGCCCATGGCCAAATGGATGGTCCTGTGCTAGAAAAAGCCATGATGAAGTTTATCGCAGGGGAATATGATGTGCTAGTTTCTACAAATATTATAGAATCTGGATTAGACATTCCAAATGCCAACACCATTATTATAAATCGAGCGCACATGTTCGGTCTTTCTGATCTACACCAGATGCGTGGCAGAGTAGGAAGAAGCAATAAGAAGGCTTTTTGTTATTTATTAACACCTCCTACCATAGCACTTTCATCTGACGCCAGAAAAAGACTGAGTACTCTTGAAGAGTTTTCTGACTTGGGGGATGGTTTCAAAGTAGCTATGCGTGACCTCGACATTCGTGGTGCAGGAAATCTATTAGGAGCAGAGCAAAGCGGATTTATATCTGACCTTGGTTTTGATATGTATCATAAAATATTGGACGAGGCCGTTCAGGAACTTAAAGAAACTGAGTTTAAAGATCTTTTCGTAAAAGAACTTTCCGAAGCAGCCAAGGTCATAGTACAAGACTGTAATATAGAAACAGACCTTGAAGTAATTATTCCTGATCAATACGTAAGTAATATTTCAGAAAGATTAAGCCTATACTCCAAGCTAGACAATATTAAAACGGAAGAAGAACTGAAAGCATTTACAGAATCGATGATTGACAGGTTTGGACCTCTGCCAGAATCTGTAAAAGAACTCATTGAAACTGTGAGGTTAAGGTGGCTAGCTGAAAAACTTGGATTTGAGAAACTTACCCTTAAATCTGAAAAAATGAAGGGTTATTTCGTAAGCTCGGATAAAGAGGAATATTTTAAATCTGAAACCTTCGGAAGAATCCTCGCTTACGTTCAGACCAACCCTAAAACCTGTCGATTAAAGGAAGTAAAAGACAAGCTAATACTTACAATACAGGAAGTTTTAAGTGTAAATCAGGCAATAGATATATTAAGCCACATCACCGGAAAAAAATAATTAAACTGCTAATTCCCCAATCTGAATGGCGTCTAAGTATGGGCCTAATCCAGTAGCCGAGTCAAAAGCATTTATTCCTAGCACTTTATTCTCAAATGGTGCATAACATACCTCTACAAAATAACCTGCAAGATAATATAGGTAAAATTTATTTTCGTCTTCAGTTCTATAAATCAAATAGTCTGCAAACACGGTTATAAAATCACATTTCTTGTCAAAAGGTAGTGTTTTAAAGTCATCCAACGGTATCATATCAACTGGTTTTAAATTTGAATCTTTACACAACCAATGTAAACACTATGCCAGCAGTCAAAACCCGCAGAACAACCAAAAAATAACGATTTTTCTACATTTCAATTCCAATATTAACCACTATTCTCCCAAAATGGGATTCTATTCATCGATAATTATGTCGCTTTATGGAAGCATTCTGCTCTTTAAAAGCTCATTAGTTCTTTGAACCGTTGAGTTTGTCTTCGGGAAACATCCACTTCCTGTCCACCTTTCATATAAATCTTGATACTCCCGCTAAACCATGGCTCTATTCTATCTACCCACTTCAAATTAATAATCTGCTGCCGATTGGCTCTGAAAAAAGTTTTCGTGTCCAAACGAGATTCCAGATAGTTCAGTGTCCGGGGTATCATTGGTTTATGTTCATCAAAATATAACTTGGTATAGTTTCCGTCTACCTCCAACATGCGAACATTAGCAAGCTGCACAAACCAGCAATTATCACCATCTTTTACAAATACCTGATCATTAGCAGTCATTCGGTCCCCGTCATCCTTTGCTTCATCCTTAGTTATTTTTTCGCCCACCTTACTCACAGCACCAGCTAGCCTATCCTTTTGTATAGGCTTTTGCAGATAATCGAGCGCATTGTATTCAAAAGCCTTTATAGCATATTCATCATATGCCGTGGTAAAAACTATATATGGAATGTGTTCAAGCTCTTCTAGTAATTCAAATCCATTCTTTCCAGGCATCTGAATATCAAGAAAAACCAAATCAGGTTTCTCAACTTCTATCTTTTCCTTCGCCTCCATTGCATTAGCAGCTTCACCAATCACATTTACATGATCAAACTCTTTCAATAATCTCTTTAGCTCATTCCTGGCTAACCTTGAATCATCTACTACTAATGTTCTCATAATTTTCTATGTTAATGGAATAGTAAATCTGGCAGAAACAAAATTACTATCCAGGTTTTCAATTTTTAAATCAGATAATTTTCCAAATAAGAGCTTTAACCTATCAGAGGCATTTTTCAAGCCTATACCTGTACTGTTAGTGGTAGTCTTTAATTGGCCACTATTTATCACTTCTATAGTAAGGGCACCTTGCCCCAAATACGATTTGATATGAATTGTGCCTCCATCAGGCAAATCAGATATACCATGTTTTATAGCATTCTCTACCAGCAACTGAACCGCCATAGGAGGAATTTCCAAATCTAACGTTTCCGGTTTGATCTCCAATTTATAGTTAAGCCTATCTTCAAGCTGGATAGATTCCAGATTCAAGTAATTTTGAACTATTTCCAATTCACTTTCTAAGGAAACCTTTTCCATATCATTAAACTGTATGGAATATCTTAAAAGACCTGACAAATGTGTGATCATATCTCTGGCCTTTTCCGGATTCTCTACTACAAGGGACCTGATATTATTTAAACTATTAAATATAAAATGCGGGTTTATTTGAGATTTCAGAGCAATAAGTTCTGCATCTTTAACTGCTGCTTGAAGCTTCCATTTTTCGATTTCTGTTCTTTTAAAATTTATAAAAACCTGAAACAAAAAATATATAAGTGACCAGCCCAATATCATTATAGAAAGATTAAAAGTGACCAATAAGGCCATAAACCAAGAAAACTCACTATCAGCATTGGTTTGAAAAAAAACAAAATTAATTGGTAGCACTACCACGGACCAGATCACTGCCAATACAAATGAAGCTAACAAAACCCTCACGGCTAATTTAAAAAGGCCTAATCTAAGCCAATTATACTTTTTAACATGAGCCCTATAAAAATGGGTTATGAGTAAGCCTACAAGTACAGTATTCAAATAGCCAAGGAATACTGCTGATTTAAAACCAGAAACGTATGATGCAATAGAAACATATATCAAATAAAATAATAACCAGCCCACGCCTTGGAAAAGCCAATACAGTTTCTTTTTATTAAAATTATCAATGGTTATCATTTCGTTGGTTTACCAAAAGGAGCAATTAAGTATATACAGTCTCAAATATTATATAAGTTGATTTAAAAGTAAATCAATACTAATTATGCGGCTTGGGGATTTGTTAAGTGGTTTTTTAGTCTTCTCGCGTATTCTATAAAAGTATTATGGGCTATTATGATATGCTGAATCATTTTCTGCTTATATAGAAGTGAGCATATTTTTTAGTAATTTTGGCACTCTTTGGTAGCTATTCACAAAATGATAATATTTAAAAATCTATCTTTTGTTTAATAATTATCAAATAGAAATGTTATTTTGGCTACCAAATAACTTGTATTGGATATATTTATATCACTATATTAGTGTTTGCATTTGATTTTTTTGAATAAATAAAACAGGTATGAAAAGAACTGCAAGCTTTTTTAAAAGTGCTTTGTTAGTTGTCAGTGGTTCAATGTTGCTTACTTCGTGTTTTATGGGTGGAAGTAGTAGACCTACCAGTGTACACCCGGGAGCCGTAAGTACAGCCACCGGATTGGCTTATAATGATGAGGATAATAATGGATTTATGGTAAACCCATATGCAGGTCAGCCTGAAGGTCCTAATTTGCGTTTTATTGAAGGTGGTAGAGCTGTTATAGGCTCTTACGAAGAGGATGTACTTAAAAGACGAGACAATATAGAGAGAACTGTTTCAGTGGCTTCTTTCTATATGGATGAAACAGAAATTGCAAACATCCACTGGTTAGAATATCTACACTATCTCAATGTGTCTGATTCTTCAAGAGAGGTATATATGTCTGCCTTACCAGATACCTCAGTTTGGGTAAGTAGATTAGCATATAACGATCCTTATGTAGACCACTACCTTAGATATCCTGGCTTTAGATATTTCCCTGTAGTGGGTGTTAGCTGGGTACAAGCAAATAACTATGCAGAATGGAGAACTAGGGCCGTAAACATGAAAATGGCTGAAGATTCTGGTGAAGAATATGCTGAAACGGATGGAAGAATTCCTTTAGAGTCAGGTGTGGTACTTCCAAACTACAGACTACCTTCAGAAGCTGAGTGGGAATATGCTGCTACCGCACTTATTGGTACTCAGTGGTTAGATGAGAACCAAACACACCAAAGAGTATACCCTTGGGATGGACACGCTTTAAGAAATCCATATGGTAAAGAAATGGGTTATTTCTTGGCTAACTTCAAAAGGGGACGTGGTGACTATGCTGGTATAGCGGGTAAATTAAACGATGGAGCATTAATTACCTCATATATTTACGAGTTTCCTCCTAACGACTTCGGTCTTTATAATATGGCTGGTAACGTAAGTGAGTGGGTTCTGGATGTATACAGACCTATGTCATTCCAGGATTTTGATGATCTTAATCCAATCCGAAGAGATGGTTATATGGATGAGACTAGAAATGCAGCAACTGGAGAACAATATTATAATAGTGATAGAGAAAATAATCCTGAAGGCTTTACTTCATTGATTACTGACGAAGCAAGAGTTTATAAAGGTGGTTCTTGGAAAGATGTTGCTTACTGGATGTCACCTGGAACAAGAAGATATCTTGATCAAGATTCATCTACTGCAACTATAGGATTTAGATGTGCTATGATTAGAGCTGGTTCTAATTATTAATTACCAGCCTGAAAATATACACAACCCCATTCGTTCACTCGGATGGGGTTTTTTATTGCTCAAAATCTACTATTATTCCCACACTTTGATCATATTCAACATCTCGAAGATTTTCATATATGAAAAATTTTATTGAGAAAGCTTATTTATATTTTGATCCAACATGTCGAACAAGTTATTCTATATTTTGACAAGAGCTTTTGAATAAATTCTTAAACACTAGATTATATTCTATTTCTAGCTGCAATATTACGAGCTGATTCCGGTACCATTCTTTTCTGGACTCTCTGTTCTATAGATAAAAATCAAGTCACTATAGACGTGAACAGATTTATAAAACAGCTAGATTATCCTATTCTTTCAACAACTTAATGGCCAATTCCAAGCCGATTTCAAATCTAATTTGCATAGTTAAAACCAGCTATAGCAGCATGCAAAAGATAAAGTGGATAAACGGAAGGAACCAATTTATACGAAAAATCGGTATATATATAAAATATTTTAATCGCCAGCACGACTTTAATGATATAGTATATGTTAGGATTTCAATCTAACCATAATTCTAATTTTAACGTATCAATCAAAAGACAGCAACTAACTCCTTACGCATAATGAAGACCTGTTTTTCCTATCCCTACACTATTCCTTTTAAATCGGTGCTTAACCTATCCGGTTTAATAGACTATTGGGAGGTCAATCTTGATGAAAACGGAACGTTCTCTGGCTATCCGGCAGAAAAAATCAAGACGTTAATCAATGGGGCCCCTGAGCTCAGGCAGCCCATTGAGGACCTTAGCATCGTAGACAAGCACAAAGAGCTTGTAGGCCTCCTTATGAGCGTTATTTTTCCTCCAGCTCTTATAGAATCAGAAATTGCAGCAGCCATTTTACCGTTTAGCGCAGAAGGTTTCTATGCTACTCCAAGATATGCTCATTTACTTCCGTTTGGAAAGGTGAGAGAAGATCTGGAAGCCAATATTCCTAAAAATGATATTGCTAAAGGGAAAATACGCATGGCTTGTTTATATATTTTAAACAAATACTATGGAACTAACTTTGAAATAGACCAACCGATAGTTATAAGTATACCTGATGGCAAAACAGGCTTAAGAAGGGTATACAAAATTGATATTAATACTCAATTTGCTGATGTTATCACTCTTTCTGAGCCTCAACCTATTGATAAGAAGGTTATAAATATGCTATTGAGTAATATCGATGACATAGATTTATGGCTCAAATATATTGATCCTGAAGTTTTTGAATTTCAAGGATTTTGCATCATGAGGTTAACAGATGTAACTATAGAAGAAATGCTATCTTCTGTGAAATATGATTTATTAAAAAAGAATGCCGTAACTGATCAAGAAAATTTCATTTCTATCCGTGAAAAAATCCGCTCTATATTTGGTATGCCAAACCTACAGCTTGGTTTATCTTACTTTGATCCTAACTACAATATTATTTCAAATTATGGTGAGGACAATTGGAGTAGTTTTTTGATGGATCCAGAAGATGATCGTTTGGAGTGTGAAAACTTAATTGATTCGATATATGTAAAAGCTTATACTGATAAAAAACCTGTTATAATAGAAGAGCTATCAGACTATGATAGCTGTGGTTGTATTGAAAACGGTCTGCTGAGACTTGGCATTCAAAATGTAGTAATAGCCCCTCTCGTTCATGAAGGCAAAGTACTGGGCATTATAGAATTGGGTAGCCCTGAGCCAGGGAAACTCAATGCACTTACCGCGGCCAAATTATATAGCGTATTGCCTATGTTCACCGCCGCCGTAAGAAGGGTACTATCTGATATGCAAACAGAAGTACGTGCGCTAATACAGGAAGAGTGCACTGCTATACATCCTACTGTGGAATGGAAATTTATTGAAAGTGGCTTTAACTTAATGCATAAAAGAAGAAAAGGAATTAAAGCCAAGTTTGAAGAGATCGTATTCCCTAAAGTTTATCCTATCTATGGTTTGGCTGATATTAGAAATTCTAGCGGAGAAAGGTCTGCAGCCATTCAAATGGATCTCATCAATAACCTCGAGCAGGTTAAAAAAGTCATAGATACTATCATGACTTATAAAAACATTCCCATTCTGGATGAAATTAATTTTAGAGTTGAAAAGCAGATTGATCAACTTTCTAAAGGTTTAAATTCTGGAGATGAATCTGGAATACTAGAGTTCCTTAGGGAAGAAGTAAGTTCAATATTCAAATTTTTCAAGAAAGATGAGCTGTTAAGGCCTATTATAAATAACTATGAAAAGCTGCTTGATCCAAATTTGGGAGTAATTTATAATAAGCGAAAAGATTTTGAGGAAAGCCTTACACTCATCAATGACCACATCACTACTTATCTTGATAAAGTGGAAGAAGATGCTCAGGAGATATTTCCTCATTATTATGAAAAATATAAAACTGATGGTGTAGAGTACAATATCTACCTAGGAGGCTCATTGGTTCAAGAGCATAATTTTGACATTATATACTTGAAAAATTTCAGGCTTTGGCAGCTGATTACTCAATGTGAAATAGCTGTTAACATCGCCAAGTTGAAACCTTCCTTACCTAGACCATTAGACATCACACAGCTTATACTTGTGCATGGAGAACCTTTATCTATAAAGTTTAGAAGAGATGAAAAGCACTTTGATGTAGATGGTGCCTATAATATCAGTTATGAAATAGTAAAAAAACGCATTGATAAGGCATTTATAAAAGATTCGGATGAGCGGCTTACTCAACCAGGAAGACTAGCCATAGTATATACACAACAAAAAGAAGCTGAGGAATATGTAGGCTATATCAATTACCTGCAATCTATAGGGTATCTCACTGAAAACGTAGAATTTCTAGAGCTAGAAGAGTTACAAGGTGCTAATGGCTTAAAAGCGATTCGAGTAGAAATCAATTTAAACACTTCTGCAAAACAATTTGGTAGTGATCTACTTAAATCGGTACTAGAACAAATAGAAGCTTAAAAGTTGTATTTCGACAGATACTTTGAGAAAAAGAAAATTACTCGGAAATTGCAGCTGTTTATCGACTTATATCATTCACCAAATAGCAAGAAATTCTAAACATTAAAGCTATTTAGGCGTTTGAATTAGGTATAAACAACCTTAAATACTGTTAACAAATAACTTAAACAATGAAAAAGGTATTAAGAAGTACAATTTTAATAGCGCTAGTTTTTTTTGGCTTTAATTTAAAAACCAACGCACAAGGCTTTGAGCCTGGTCAAGGTTTCAGACAAGTAAACTTTGGGCTCGGATTTTCAGATTGGGGTGTACCTGTATATGCAGGAATGGATTTTGGAGTATCTGACAAAGTTACTATTGGTCCAAGAGTTAGTTACAGAAGACGTGGTGAGGACTTTTGGGTTGGCGGCAGACGCTATGATTACCACTATAATATCTTCAATATAGGCTTCAGGGGAGACTATCATTATGGTGGCCATATTAGTGGGTTGCCACAAGAACTAGATTTATATGGTGGACTTACTTTAGGTGCAACTATTTGGGGAGATAACTATGATGGACCCGGTAATGATTTAGAAGACTCAGGAGCCTTAGTAAAAGTGCAAGCAGGTGGAAGATGGTATTTTTCTAAGCAATGGGCCGCTAATGCTGAACTATATAGTGGAAACAGATTTTCAGGACTTGACTTTGGTCTTTCTTACTCATTCTAAGAGTATTATAAAATCATAAATACTAGAAGCTAAGCTCATATGGGCTTAGCTTTTTTTGTATTAATCGAGTTTTAATTAAACTTTTCTTATTTTTCATGGTTATATATTTATAACCAAAGTACGATAGCCATGAAAAAGCATACTCTCGAAAACACCAGTTTTTATTATGGACTGCTTACAGCGGCAGGACTAATAGCATTCTTTTTTTTAATGCGCCTTACCGGATGGATACATATATACGAACTGAGAGCCCTCAATTATGTATTTGTCTTCTCCGGCATATTTATGGCTATCAAAAGCTTTAAGCAGCATAACAGAAATTCCTTCGCGTATTTCAATGGATTGGGTGTAGGCATCGCCACATCTGCTATTGCACTTTTTATATTTTCTGCATTTGTAATTATATACCTGCTTATTGATGTCAACTTCATGAATGAATTAAAACAATTCGAATATTTCGGCCCTTATTTAAATCCATTTATATCAGGAGTAGTAATTCTTTTTGAAGGCACATTTTCAGGGATACTTACTTCATTTATCTTGATGCAATATTATAAATATAGCCACCTGAAAGAAATGGAAAAACCTATTCCTTAAGAAATTAGCACTTATAATTTTAAAGAGGCCGATTCCGATGAATCGGTCTTTCTGTTTATGTCAAATAATATTAAGTTTTAGATTTACTTAAACATTCTACCAAATATTTTGTCGTATAAGCCAGATGTAGACCTCTACATATCAATATTTTAAGAGTGGGTAAACTTATATCAAATAATACTAAAATAAAGCTGAGAACTGTGCTATTCATAACACTAAGTTGGATAGCTCTGAGTGTGCTAATTGTATATTATAATCACATGCTTAAGTTATCTCAAGAAGCTTTTGAGTTTAATGATTATGACTTAGAAACCACACTTTACACCAGCATTCTTGCCGTTACTATTGGCGGCTTCCTCGGTGGATTTGCCATCACTTTCTTTCTAAAAGACCGGCTACGAAAACTTCCTTTAGGCCTAGTTATCATTATCAACTTACTTTCTTTCATAATCATCATTTCCGTGGTGAGCATAGCCGCATTTCTTTTTTATTATTGGGTATTCATAGGAGAATCTTATTTTGACGGCAACTTGTGGTTCAACATCACTGAGTTTGTTAGCAGCTATGCATTTGCTTTAAATGTAGTATCCTGGAGTACCATTTCTACTCTTACCATGATCATTCTTCAGATTAATGACAAGTATGGAAGAGGGGTATTCTTTGAAACACTTTTAGGAAAATATCATTCACCGATCAATGAAGAACGTATTTTCATGTTTTTAGATCTCAAATCCTCTACTACTATTGCTGAAAAGCTTGGCCATAAGCGCTATTTCAAGCTTCTTAACCGCTTTTTTGAAGATGTAACTAAAGCGATAATAGAAAGAGAAGGAGAAATTTATCAGTACGTAGGAGATGAAGTCGTAATTACCTGGAAGCTAGAATATGGTGTGAGCAAGGCCAATTGTGTGCGATGCTTTTTTGATATTGAAGATATCATTCAGCAAAAAGCTCACAAGTATATGGAAAAGTATGGAGTGACACCAAGTTTCAAGGCGGGCCTGCATTGTGGAGAAGTGACAACAGGTGAAGTAGGTACGTTTAAAAAAGACATTATTTTCACAGGGGATGTGCTTAATACCACATCACGAATAGAATCTAAGTGTAATGAATTTAACAAAAGACTACTTATATCAGGTGAGTTGGCGTTATTGCTACCCTTGAATGATGATTATGAAGTAGAAGAGTTAGGAGACCTAGACCTGCGAGGTAAGCGTAAACCGGTAAAAGTACACAGCATATCTCGCAGGTTTGTGAATGAAAATAAGGAGTTTATAACCGATGATTAAGCCTTATATTTCTTAAAAAGAGCTATGGCATTATGACCACCAAAACCAAATGTATTACTGATGGCATAATTAATATTCTTTTCTACCTTCTGTCCTAAAGTAAGGTTTATACCTTCAGGCAAATCTGGATCAACATCCTTTGTATTGATAGTAGGAGGGACCACGCCCTTTTCAATCGCTTTTACAGCTGCTATGGCTTCTACCGCCCCTGCAGCACCCAATAGGTGCCCGGTCATAGACTTAGTAGCACTTACATGCAAATGGCTTGTATTACCTTTAGAAATATTATAAATGGCTCTTAATTCTGAAGCATCACCTACTGGTGTACTAGTAGCATGCAAGTTTACATAATCAACTTCAGCCATAGTAATTTGAGCTTCATCAAGAGCCATTTGAATGGCCAGCTGAGCTCCTTCTCCTTCAGGGTGAGTAGCGGTAGCATGATAGGCATCATTAGACATGCCGGCACCCACCAGTTCAGCATATATATGTGCCCCGCGGGCTTTTGCATGCTCGTATTCTTCAAGTATTAAAGCTCCGGCACCTTCACCCATTACAAAACCATCACGATTTACATCAAAAGGTCTGCTGGCCTCGTTGGCATTATCGTTATTAGTAGACAAAGCTTTCATGGCTCCAAAACCTCCAATTCCTGCCCTTGTAATGGCTGCTTCAGAACCTCCAGCAAGCATTATATCTGTTTTGCCTAATCTGATATAATTTAATGCATCCATCAGAGCACTAGTAGAAGAGGCACAGGCTGATACTGTACAATGATTTACACCTCTAAGTCCATATTTTAATGCTATCGCACCAGAAGGAGTATCAACTAAAATTTTAGGAATAAAAAAGGGAGAGAATCTTGGTCCTCGTGTAGACTCAGCGTACTCTAGCACTTCATTTTCAAAGGTAGTAATACCTCCGTTACCAGAAGCCCATATTACGCCAAAGCGATTTGTATCTGTTTTATAAAGCTCAATTTTTGAATCTTCCATAGCTTCTTTACAAGCTATGAGCGCATATAACGTAAAAGGATCATTCTTACGAATTTCTTTTCTATCAAAATGATCCTCAAGGTTAACACCCTTTAACTCACAGGCAAACTTTGTTTTGAAAAGCTCTGTGTCAAATTTGGTGATAGGCCCGGCGCCACTGGTACCTGCCAGCAAAGCATCCCAAAAGTCAGAAACATTATTTCCAATAGGAGTTAATGCGCCTAATCCTGTTATCACTACTCTTCTAGTCATTAGTATGTATGTTTAGTTCTAATCTTAATTGATGTTTTAAACGGGTAAAATAATCTTCCTCCAAAGCACGAGTAAATTGAACCCCAGCAACGAGACTGCATAAAATTACTTTGGCCTTGTCTTTAGGTTCACCTACAAAATTGAAAGCCTCTTCTGCTACTCCTTCATTTATCACACCGATTAGCCATTCTTCTATATCATTCATGATTAACTTCAGGCGATCCTGAATAGCCTCTGTGACGGTAAAGAAAGAAGAACATAAACTCCCCAGCATACACATTTGCTGCTCTATAAGCCTAACATCATATAATTCGAAGAATGCCTCTAGCTTTTGCCAACAGCTCAGGTCTTCTATATTAGCAAACCAATTTTGAAAGCGTTCAATTTCATTATTTAATACCTCTAATCCAAGGTCCTCCTTCGTAGGAAAATAATAATGTATAGCTGCATTTTTAACATTTAAGGGTGCCGATATATCATTAAAGCTAAACCCTTTATACCCCATTTTTAGTATTTGCTCTCTGGCAAGAATAATTATTTTTTCTCTAGTATTCACAACGCAAATATACAAAGACTTACTAATTAGTAAGTGTTATTCAATAAAGCTAACTTAAATCATTATCATGCAAGTCTTTACTAAAATCAAGCTTTCGCATCTTAGGAGAGAATAGACCCGTAAGTAATACCACAAGACATGTCATGCCTCCACCAAATACCACAGCTGTAACGGTACCCATGAGCTTTGCTGTTATGCCACTTTCAAAGGCTCCTAGCTCATTAGATGAGCCCACAAACATACTATTTACTGAGGAGACCCTACCTCTCATATTATCAGGTGTTTTTAACTGTAATATAGTCTGCCGAATGACCACACTAATACCATCCGTAACACCGCTGAAAAACAGCGCCATTAAAGAAAGTAAGAACCAATCAGAAAGTCCAAAAACAATAATGGAGGCACCAAACCCAAAAACGGCCATCAACAGTTTTGCCCCAGCATATCTATTAAGAGGAAAGTATGTCACTGTCATAATGGTGAGGAAGGAACCGACTGCGGGCGCGGCTCTCAGTAAACCAAAACCCGTGGATCCTACATGAAGTATATCCTGAGCAAAAACCGGCAATAAGGCCGCCGCACCACCAAAAAGAACTGCTACCATATCAAGAGAAATAGCTCCAAGAATTTCCTTGGTGCTATAAACATACTGAATACCTTCCTTCAAGCTCTTCCATACACCTTGATCTTTTGCAGTATTCATGATCGGCTTACTATCTATAAAAAATAAAAATATAAAAGCCAAGAGAGCAAAACCTACTATTACTAATAAAGACCAATGTACACCTATCCAACCAATGGTAAGTCCACCTACTGCAGGACCTAGCACAGCACCCATCTGCCAGGCACCACTGCTCCACACTGAACCGTTAGGGTAGTGCTTTTTAGGAATAATAAGAGAGAATAAAGAAAATACGGTAGGACCTAAAAATGCTCGTACTATCCCTCCAATAAATACTAAGGTATAAATAAGGATTAAGGTAAGATCCCCAGAAAGATTTACATTGAATAATGGCCAAGTTAATAAAAACAAGCCTGCGCTAATGAATAACAATCCCATAATGCATTTTTGCAATAGGGATCTTTTTTCCATTTTATCCACAAAATGCCCTGCAAAAAGGGCTAATGATACAGCAGGAATAACTTCAGCCAGTCCTATAAATCCTAATGATAAAGGATCTTTAGTCATACTGTATATTTCCCACTCTATTACTACGAACTGCATCCCCCAGGCAAATATCAAGGCAAACCTTATCACTAAAAAGTGTCTAAACTCCTTAAACCTTAGGGATGCATAAGGATCTTTTTTAGGCATGATGCGAATTTAACATGCCTAATCATCTTATTTCAATTTATAAGAAAATATATAATTTTAAGCCGCTTTAAGCATTCCAGTACCAGAAAACTTCTTAGCCAATTTGAGCCTATTTCTCAAGGTTTCCAGTTGAGCTTTCAAAATACTCTCGGTGGTATTGCTAAAAGTGTTACTTCTTATAACCTGCATATAAACACCGACGATCGACTTTTCTACCTTCTCTACGAGCTGACTCATTTTACTTCTACTCACCTTACCAAACGTGAGTACATTCATCCTTTTATTTAAATTAAAATCAGTAGTTAACTTATCGATTTCATCGTTCAAATCTTCAATAAGCGTATTTCTTAAAGCGATAGCAGTATCACAATATTCTTGAAGCTTTGCATCTGAAGTACTTTCTTTAACCTTACTGAAAGATTCAATAGCCTCTTGGTGGTGTTTTACCAGTTCTGCTAATGGTTGAGCAACTTTTTTACTATGTTGTGTATGATTCATTGGTATATTAATTTTCAAATTAACTCACCTCCTCCCATTAAAATATCATGATCAAAATATAATGAGGTGTGTTAATAGGTTTGGTTACATTGTTTTAACAACCATTTGTAATCAACTAATATACCAAATAAGATTAAAGCCCTGTTTATGCAAAAACGGGGTAGGTTAAGGCAAAATATGTGGAATTTTTGCCTTAACCTGTTTTTAAATGACTACACTATTCCTTGATGTTTGCCAAATCAAGAATAAAGGCATAATCCAAAGCAGTTTCCTTATACTGTTGAAATCTGCCCGATGCGCCACCATGTCCGGCATCCATATTAGTTTCAAGAAGAATAATATTATCATCGGTTTTCATCTCTCGTAACTTAGCCACCCACTTAGCGGGTTCCCAGTATTGTACTTGAGAATCATGAAGCCCGGTAGTTACAAGCATATTGGGGTATTCTTGAGCTTTCACATTATCATAAGGAGAATAAGAAAGCATATAATCATATGAATCCTTTTGGTTAGGATTGCCCCATTCGTCATATTCTCCCGTGGTAAGAGGTATACTCTCATCAAGCATAGTAGTCATTACATCTACAAATGGTACTGCTGCCACTACCCCCTTCCATAAATCAGGTCTTTGGTTTACCACCGCTCCCATGAGTAAACCCCCAGCACTACCACCCATAGCGTATAGTTCATCCTTTTCTGCATACTGCTGGTCTATCAAATACTCCGCACAATCAATGAAATCATTAAAAGTATTTATCTTTTTAAACATCTTTCCATCTTCATACCACTGACGCCCCATCATCTGACCTCCTCGTATGTGAGCAATGGCATATACAAAACCTCTATCAATAAGACTCAGCCGAACGGAACTAAATGACGGATCAATAGTAGCTCCATAAGAGCCATAGCCGTAAAGCAGGGTAGGATTTCCCTCTTCGTTCTTCAAAGATTTTTTGTAAACCAAAGAAATAGGCACTTTAACGCCGTCGCGAGACGTAGCAAAAAGCCGCTTAGTTTCATATTCTTCAGGGTGATATCCACCTACAACTTCTTGCTGCTTCATTAGCGTCTTTTCTTTACTCTGCATATTATAATCATAGACAGAATTAGGCGTAGTAAGCGAAGTATAACCATATCTAAGTACATCAGTATCAAATTCTGGGTTGGTCCCTATATAAGCAGTATAAGCCTCCTCACCAAAATCAAGGTAGTGTTCCTCTTTCGTCGATTGGTTAATCACTCTTAGTTGAGTAAGACCATTGGTTCTTTCCTCCACCACAAGGTATTTTTGAAAAACTTCTATTCCCTCCAAGTAAACTTCTTCCCTGTGCCTAATTACCTCCTTCCAGCTAGATTTAGCTGTGGAATTTTCTGGAGTTTCCATAAGTCTGAAGTTAGTAGCCTGCCAGTTAGTAACTATATAAAACTTATCCTCAGAATGTTCAATCATGTATTCCAGTCCACGCTCTCTTGGAATAAACTCTCTAAATTCACCATCAGGAGTATCAGCATTAAGAATGCGATAATCATTTGTAAGTGTACTTCCTGACCAGATGATTAAATACTTATCAGATTTCGACTTATATATACCAGTGTAAAAAGTATCATCATTTTCCTCATAGATAAGCTCGTCATTAGTATTAGAAGCAAGCTTATGCTTAAATATTTGATTAGAACGAAGAGTAGCCGGATCCTTTTTAGTATAAAATAACGTCTTATTGTCATTAGCCCAAGTACTGCCACCAGTAGTATTACTTATAGCGGTCTCCATTATTACGCCAGTTTCCAGGTTCTTCACGTGTATAGTATATTGCCTTCTACCTACAGAATCTACACCATATGCCAGTAGCTTATTATCCAAACTAACATTTATACCTCCCACTTGATAAAAATCATGACCCTCTGCCATTATATTAACATTAAGCATTACCTCCTCATCATTATCCAAAGAACCTTTCTTTCTACAGAAAACCGGGTATTCCTGCCCCTCCTCAAACCGGGTATAATACCAATAACCGTTGCTTCTATAAGGCACAGATTCATCTGTTTGTTTTATCCGGCCTACCATTTCATTGTATAACTTTTCTTGTAAAGGCTCTGTATGCTTCATTATAGTATCTGTATAAGCATTTTCTGCCTCCAAGTAATCTATAACCTTCTGATTTTTACGTTCGTTGAGCCAATAATAATTATCTACTCTCACCTCTCCATGGGCATCCAACTCCTTATTAATCTTTTCCGCTTTAGGCGGTATTGGTCTATTCATACTATTTTCCTTTTCAATTTTATTACACCCCACAAACATACAGCTAATGAATAAAGAGATGAATATTGATATTGGTAATTTCATATTATGTCAATATTGTAAACTGACCATCAAAATATGGTGTTATAAAGAATAATTACTATTAAATAATTTAAGTGGCATGAATAATCATATAGAAGGAAAAAAGAAGGACAAGAAGAACCTAGCAAATAAAAAAGAAGAGACGAAAGAAAATGACATTGAAGAATTCAACTCATTCGGTATCTTACCTCATAATAATATCAAGAAAAACCTCGGATGTGGTGGATAAATCGGCGTAAACCAAAAATAAGTATATTTACGTATTTAAATTACGTACGTATAAATATATTACGTAATTTAAAGCTGTATCATAATTACGTATTTTGTTTAAACAAAACAATACGTAATAATATCTATAAATCCATACAATAGGCAATACCAAAAAAACATAAAAGCCTATTATTAAGACATTTAAAAAATATCACATAGCCTTTATATACGTAACAGCTAAAATATTATGCTTATAACATCGAGATTGTCAATATTTTGTCAATTCCATCTTTAAGGAAGGCTCATTCTCGATGGTATGAAAGAGCTCAGAAACATTACTCACCTCCAGCTTCTTCATTATATTAAAACGATGAGTTTCAATAGTTCTTATGCTTTTATCCAGCTGCTCAGCAATCTCTTTATTAGAAATACCAGAATAAATTAACTTCAAAATCTGTCGTTCTCTCTTAGTTAAGCCATAATCGATTCTTCGCTCTACTTGTAATTCTGGCGCCATTTTCTGAGCCTTCTTGGCAGAAAGGTAGTTGCTTACTAATATATCAGAGACCTCTCCACTTATGTATTTCTGCCCAGAGGAAACCGTTTGTATAGCTCTTACCAGCTCATCTACACCACAATACTTAAGCAAATACCCGTCAACACCCGCATCAATATATTTGGTTATAATCTTTTCATCTTTTCTGGCGGTAAGAATCATAATAGGTAAATTAGAATACATTTCCCTAGCCCTATTCACCAACTCTACTCCATCAGAACTGAGCAAATTATTATCCATTATAAGCAAATCAGGCTTTAAGCCTGTAAGCGATCCTAAAGCCTCTTTCCCTCCGCCAACATCCGAGACCACTTCAAACTCTTCATATCCATCTAAAAGCACTTTTATACCCTTTCTCACGATCTCATGATCGTCTACTAGCATTAGTTTAATAATGTTATCCATACTTTTTTATAAACCTTTTACCTCTTTTCTTAATAAAATTTTACACCTCAAATAGCCAGTTTAATATTCACAGAAATATTAAGTCAACATTCTTGATCCATACCTCTACATACTTAATCGGCCGCTTCAATAGAGTCGAATACTCACCCCGTTAAACCAAAATTTAAAGATCAAAACTAAGAAAAATAATTTAACACACTAAGTATTTGTACTTATTTTTTCATCAACTATATTTAGATTAATACGTATTTCAATTAAAATTATATGTAAATTACTTAAAAACAGAAAATTACAAGCCAAAAAAAGAGCATTATTCAACTGAATGAAACCGAACAAAATCGACCCTCAATCAACACAGAGGCCGATTTTTCAAAAAAATTAAATGAAGACAGAGTTAAAATTAGATACGTAGAAATAGGAAATATACTACTGAAATGGAAGCCAAAATTGAATCTTAACTCCATGTAAAATCCCTAAAGGCTGAGAATATCACAGAAAATTAAAATTCGTACATATTATCGTACAGACGCTCTGAGAGCGTTTAGAAATTAATCAAATTAATAAGGTAGAATAGGGGACAACTAGTAAACTATAGAATCAACGAATTTCAAAATAGCTCTTTGAGTTTCCACTGGCTTTTCAAACATTCCTTTATGACCAGTTTCGTTCAACAAAACGAAAGTAGAGTTTAAAGATATATCTGCCATTTCTTTACTTTTATCCACCGACACGGCTATGTCATTGTCACCTGCAATAATTAGAAATGGCTTGCCAGATTGTTTCAGTACATCAGTACGATCATAACGATCTCTCATGGCCTTTGCATACTGTATAAGCGCATTTGAACTTGCGCTTGATACTATAGAGATAGTCTTCTCAATAGCTGCGCTACAAGCCTCTCTGTTGCCTATATAGAATAGCTGCTGTACAAAAGAGTCGGCAAAAACCTTTACGCCATTCTTTTCCACAAAAGATATAGTTTTATTACGAGTTTCTTTTTTTGTTTCGTCGTCAGGAAAGACAGAAGAATGAAAAAGGCACAAACCCTTAATATAATCAGGATTATATTTAGCCATGGACAGAGCTACATAACCACCAAGACTATGACCTACGAGAATACATTCTTTTATATTGAGACTATCTATCCACTCAATTAGCAGTTCTGCTATATCGTCTATAGTAAAGTCTCCCTCTGGCAAAGGACTCTCGCCAAAACCTGGTAAGTCAGGAACTAGTATGTGATAGCTATCGGGGAGCTCTCCGACAAAGTCATCCCACATTTCTTTGGATTCACAATAACCATGTATGAAAACCAATGGGAAGCCCTTACCTTTTTCCTGGTACTTAACAGGTGATAACATTCATTAGCCAGCTAATTCTTTTTCAGATATCTTTATAACAGCTTCAACGATACCATCAGCATCAAAACCACACTCTTTATGCAATTCTAGCTGTTCTCCATGTTCAATAATAGCATCAGGTATACCTAGTCTTGAAACCTGAGCATTGTATCCGTTATCAGCCATAAATTCAATTATAGCACTACCCATACCTCCAGGCAAACAACCATCCTCCACGGTAATGACCTTAGAATAGTTTTTAAAGACCTCATGTAAAATATCTTCATCTAGAGGTTTAACAAAACGCATATCATAGTGAGCAGGATTGAGGCCTCTTTTAACCAATTTTTCACAAGCCTCCACGGCATAATTACCAATATGACCTATAGTTAATATGGCTACTTCCTCACCATCTTTAATTTTTCTTCCTGTTCCTACCTTCACTTCTTCCATCGGTGTTTTCCAATCTGGCATTACACCTTGCCCACGAGGATACCTAATAGTAAAGGCCTTTCCATCTCTTGGTTTTTGAGAAGTATACATTAGATTACGAAGCTCAGCCTCATTCATAGGAGAAGCGATAATCATATTAGGAATGCACCGCATGTAAGCGATATCGTAAGCCCCATGATGTGTTGGTCCATCGGCACCAGCAAAGCCAGCCCTATCCAGGCAGAAGTTAACTGGAAGATCTTGAATACAAACATCATGAATAACTTGATCATAAGCTCTTTGCATGAAAGAGCTATAGATATTACAGAACGGAACTAATCCCTGACTTGCCAAACCAGCTGAAAAGGTAACAGCATGTTGCTCAGCAATACCCACATCAAAGGCACGATCAGGCATTTCCTTCATCATAATGTTCATTGAAGAACCAGAAGGCATCGCTGGGGTTATTCCCATAATACCATCATTCTTACGTGCCAGCTCTACCAAAGTATGCCCAAAGACATCCTGATATTTAGGAGGCTGAGGCGTTTCATAAACCTTTTTTCTGATTTCGCCTGTTACTTTATCAAATTTACCCGGTGCATGCCAGGTAGTCTGATTTCCATTTTCGGCAGGACCATACCCCTTACCTTTCATGGTAATACAATGCAGTATTTTAGGACCTTTAATATCCTTTAAGTCCTCCATTACGCTTACTAGATGATTTACATCATGCCCATCAACAGGACCAAAGTAGCGTAAATTTAAAGACTCGAACATATTGCTCTGGCTGAGCAAAAATGATTTTATGCTGTTCTCTACTTTAGAAATTATCTCTCTTGCATTAGGTCCAAACTTACTGACCTTGCCAAGAATTTTCCATACATCATCTTTTACCTTATTATAGGTATGTGATGTAGTAATATCAGTTAGATAGTCTTTTAATGCACCCACATTAGGGTCAATAGACATACAATTGTCATTCAGAACTATCAGTAAATTCGTATTAGAAACACCTGCGTGATTCATGGCCTCAAAGGCAAGACCACCAGTCATGGCTCCATCACCTATTACGGCTATATGCTGCCTATCTTCAAGACCTTTATATTTAGATGCTGCTGCCATCCCTAAAGCAGCAGAAATAGAAGTTGACGAATGGCCAACACCAAAAGAATCATACTCACTCTCCTTCATTTTAGGAAAGCCAGAGATACCTTTATACATTCTATTAGTATGAAACAAATCCCTTCTGCCTGTAAGAATTTTATGCCCATAAGCCTGATGACCAACATCCCAAACCAGCTGATCTTTAGGTGTATTAAAAACATAATGTAAAGCTACAGTGAGTTCTACCACCCCAAGGCTTGCACCAAAATGGCCACCATAGACAGAGACATTATCTATAATAAAATGTCTTAACTCATCACAAAGTCTCACCAACTGCGTTTGATCTAAATTTTTTAAATCATCCGGGCTATTGATGGTAGATAAAAGTTTTCCGGGCTCAATTAACATCAGAAAAAATGGGTTTGTAACTCTTAAACAATAACTCAATGTAACTGTTTTGTAAACCTATTGCAAATGAAGCAATGATTATAACACAGATGGTGCAAATTTACATTTTTTTTGGCAACAGGGTATTATTTGACCTTTAAGTAATATCTTTGAAGTGGTTCATTTATTATCAATAAAGCAGATTTATTTTGAGTTTTGAAATAAAATTACCCCTATTTGAAGGTCCCTTCGACCTACTGCTTTTCTTTATTGAGAGAGATGAGCTAGATATTAATGACATCCCTATTTCTAAAATTACAAACGACTTTTTAGATTACCTACATCATTTAGAGCAAATGAATATAGAAGTAGCCAGTGAATTTATTCTAGTAGCTGCTACTTTAATGCGGATAAAATCTAAACTTTTACTCCCCAGGCCACAGCTTGATGATGAAGGAAATGAAATTGATCCGAGGGAAGAGTTAGTAAAACATTTGTTGGAATACAAAAAGTACAAATCGGTTATTGAGCAACTCAAAAATATGGAGGATGCTCAGATCAGCAAAGAGAAACGTGGCAATATAGCCAAAGAAGTAAGATCTCTATCTGAAACTATTAACGTAGAGGCTGAAATTCAAGACCTTGATTTATACAAATTACTAAGAGTATTTCAGCGAGTTATAGAAAGATATGAAATAGAAAAGAATAAGCCTACGCATGAGGTAATTCAATATCCTTACACTATTTCGGGACAAAAAGATTTTATTGTAGATGAACTAGCAAAATCACCGAGACTTGCATTTTCTAAGGTAATAGAGCATGACCCTAATAAAATAGCGGTTATATTTAATTTTTTAGCCATTTTAGAACTACTACAGCTCAATATCATTACCATGCATATAGGAGAGGGGTTTAATAATTTTTGGATAGAGAAGTTGGAGGAGGTTGCGGCAGGATAAATGAACCTTGATACTCAGAAAATATTAAAAACACTTAACCCTAATAAAATTTGGGTTCCTGCTGTAATAAGTTTAGGCTTTGTTGCCTTCAAAATCTTTACGGACGACACGTTCACGCCTCAGAAGCTCAACCTTATATTTCAAGCCAGGGTTATACCAGTATTGTTAGCTTTTGCTGTTCTATTTATTAAAGATGCCGCCTATGTCTATAGAATTAGGACGCTTACCAACAAGGACCTAACATGGGGTAGCAGCATATATGTAATAATTCTCTGGGAGTTTGCTTCAGCAGTAACTCCTTCAGTAGTAGGAGGAACAGCAGTAGCCGTATTTATTCTATTAAAAGAAGGTATCAATTTAGGCAAGTCATTGGCCTATACGCTTCTTACAGCCATATTAGACAATCTTTTCTTTGTAATTTTTGCACCTATAGCATTATTACTTATTGGTACGAGCAGTTTCCCCGATTTCGAAGGCACGTTAAAGGGCCTTTTCATTACCAGCTATTCACTTATAGCTATCTATACCTTCGTAATGGCTTTTGCTCTGTTTTTCCGACCACGAATATTCAAGTGGATACTTATTAAGGCCACCTCCATAAAATTTCTCAGAAGATGGCGCTATGCCGCATACCAGCACGGTAACGAGGTGATGTGGGCTTCTACTCTCATAAGAGGAAAACAGAAAAGATATTGGTTTAAAATAATAGCAGCTACCATAGTGGCCTGGGTAGCGAGGTATGCCATTCTTAACTTCATTATCAGTGCATATACCAATGGCCTTGGTCTTACGGATCATCTGCTCATATTAGGCAAACATTTAATACTGTGGATAGTAATGCTAGTATCACCTACTCCTGGTGGTAGTGGCTTGGCAGAAGAGTTTTTCATTAAATTGTTTGATGGCTATCTCGTAGAATTTACACTGGGGACCACCTTATTTTGGAGATTAATTACTTATTATCCTTACCTAATTGGTGGAGCTGTAGTATTGCCGAGATGGATTAAGAAGGTATTTTATAAAAAGCCGAAAACGGATGAAGAATAGAAAGTTAACAAACTTTCTCAACCATAAATGCTGAATGTAAATCAAGAAGCTGAGGTAAGAGCATTTCCGACTCATCGTTATTTACTATATAGTCAGACCTGTCATGCCTTTCAGGTTCAGGCATTTGCTTTTCTATAATTGCTTTTATTTCCTTCTCAGTCCTAAACTTGTCTCGCTGCATCACTCGTTTGATTCTCATCTCCTCTGATGCATAAACATTTATGATCTTATCAAGCATCTTATGAGAGCCTGATTCAAACATTATAGCTGCCTCTTTAATAACATAAACATAAGTCTGCTCTTTCAACCAAGTAGAATAGTCTCGCCCAACCTTGGGATGAATAATATGGTTAAGCTGGTTGAGTTTTTCAGGATTATTAAATACAATATTAGCAATATATGGCCTATCCAAATGATTATCCTTATAAGCTTTGGCGCCAAATAGAACCGTTACTTCATGGATAATTTCAGGATCATTATCAGTAAGCCATTTACCTCTCTGATCAGCATTATAAACGGGTGCACCTAAAGCCTGAAAAATCTTACAAACAAGGCTCTTACCAGACCCTATGCCTCCCGTAACCCCAACCTGCAGCGGGCTAATCATTTTTCTCAATCCCTATTCTTGTACTGTCGAGCTGTACATTCTGCACAAAATCAGGAAATTCTGCAAGAACAGGCAATATAGTAGAATCTTGCTTGTCCATAGATTTGAAATCAAGCACTATGCTAAAAGAATCGTCTCCCACTTCTTCCTCTCTATTTCCTGCTACCGAGTAAGTTATTTCAACCTCCTTAATCACTGGAATAAATTCTTCAGGAAAACTATCCAGAGTAAGAGGCACTGTCCTTTTCTGAGAAATAAATTCCGCTACATCAAACCTAACATTTAAGGTAGGAGGGTTTCTGTGTATTAATGATTGATTAGGAATAGAAATTGATACGTCTTCCTTATAATTCTCATCTATATCTTCCTGCGGTATTTTCACAAATACTGTATCAGGCATTTCATTAAGAATATTTTCAGGGCCTTGCAGCAGAACGGAGTCAGGACTGAACACAATAGGGGATACTATTTTAAAATCCTGATCTAAGGCAATTGTTGTGCTATCTACAGATAAATGAAAGGTTCTACTTATTCGCCTTTCTATATTAACAAACAAAGTATCTGTGAGCACATAATTAAGCTGAAATTCATCCAGTTGCTCAGAAATAAGACCTGGTAGGGAAGTACCTACTATTTTCTTATAATCAGCTGGTGTTTCAAGTGGTATTTCCAACGGAGTCACTTTAATACCAAGACTGTTTCTGAATAAATTCCAGCCTAAGCCACTTACATTTAGCTGTACGTTTTCCGGAAGCCTCTCCACCGCCATATAGCTATCCTGATCATAGATAAAACGTACCGGATATTTTAGAGTAGTAGAGTAGTTTTCATTTAGGGCATTAAGAAACCAGAAAGTAGTAGCTGCGAAAACGCAGAGTACTATTACTCTCACATTATTAGAGCTTTCTGGCTTGAATGTCCTTAAGATTTCTTTTATTCTACTCAACTTTTATCTTCTTTCTTTACTTCTTTTTTATCTGCGTCTGAAGGCACTGTAGAGTCCAAAGAAATGGCAGATTTAAGAAATGTCATTTTCACTCCTTTATCCACTTCTAATACTACGGTAGTCTCATCAGAACTTAATACTTTACCATGAATACCACCAATAGTAACTACGAAATCACCTCTTTTTATTTCTTCAATGAATTTCTTTTGTTGCTTTTGTTTCTTTTGCTGAGGCCTTATCATAAAAAAATAAAACACTAAAGCCACACCTCCAAAAAGTATTAATGAACCGTAACCGCCTCCACCATCTGCTCCCGCTTGTAATAAAACTGTTTTTAACATTTCTTATTCTAATTAAATATTTATGTAAAAGTACATGAATTAAAACAAAACATCCCAACCCCTTTTCAGGAGCTGGGATGAATTTTTTTAATTTTCTAAAGGTCAGCTTATTTCACAGGGCCATCAGTCGTTTCTGAAGGATTCACCTGAGCTTTAATTCTAAGCCTTGTTTGCTTAGGCCAAGTATTAGCAGTAAGCGTAACAGTTTTGTTTTGAGCATTACTCTTTCCTTTACTGTTAAATTTAGCTGTTACTTCACCTGTTCCTCCTACTGGAATAGGCTCTTTAGGCCACGTAGGTACAGTACAACCACATGAACCAACTGCATTTTGAATGATAAGTGGAGCATCTCCAGTGTTCTTAAATTTGAAAGTATGCTCTACTACATCTCCCTCATCAATAGTTCCGAAATCGAACTCTTCTTCTTCAAATGCAAAAGCAGGAAGCGGCCCTTCTGGCTTCACTTCTGGTTCAACCGGAGTTGCAGAATTACCAGATGCCACACCAGCGCCAGCACTTGTTCCTTCTAATTCATTGATTCGATTTTCGAGCTCAGCAATTCTTTTTTCTGATTCTTTATTACTGCTACAAGAAACAGCAAAGATCATGGCCAACATACCAACAAACAGTGATAATTTGATTCCTTTTCTCATTTTATGCTTAATTTATTCTCTTGTTAAGGTTAATAACTATGGTACTTATTAAAAATCTGATTCGTTCTTTCTCTCACCTTTTTTAATATGGCTGATCAATTCATCCACATCTTCAAGTAGTCTTTCAGCCTTTTCTTTAGCATCATCTACTACTTTTTGCCCATGACTTCTCGCTTCATTGAAGCTACCATCCTTCTCTGAAACTAAATCCTCAACCAAATCTTCAAGGGTTTTTTTATACTTGTCTAATCGGTAAGTTAATCTGTCTCTTGTGTTTGAGCCCTTATCGGGCGCATATAATATTCCTAATACAGCTCCTGTAGTAGCTCCTAAAAGAAACGCTAAAAAGGAGTTTCCTGATTTCGTACTCATAATTGGTTTATTTATTTATTGTCGATTAATCCTCGTCCACTTTTTCTGATATCTCCAGATTCAACGAGTTCATTAGCTATAACATCTAATACACCATTAACAAATGTTTTGCTTTTTGGTGTACTATATTTTTTAGCAATCTCAATATATTCATTAATTGTCACCTTTACCGGTATACTAGGAAAATTTATCATTTCACTAATAGCCATATCAAGTATCACCTTATCGGTAGCAGCTATTCTCTCTATATCCCAGTTTTTAGTCTTTTTAGCAATTAATTCTCCATATTCTGATTCCACACTTTTTGTTTCCTCGAATAACAGTATAAAAAAAGCTTTATCATCTTCCCAGTTATAAGATAACTCTTGTAACTCAAAATCTTCGTCTTTATCCTCTGGTATAGACTTTATGGTTTTAGTAACTAAACTTTTAATAATGGCTCTATCTTCCACCCAGTTTAAATCACCTTCTTCCATATGCTTATCAATCACGTCATTTTTAAATAAAATGTTTTTTACAATATGATTAATAATGGCTCTATCATCTTCAAAAGTAGGAGTCTCTAGCCTTTGATATTGCTGATACTCTTCATCTACTTTGATAAACTCCTTAAACCAATGCCAAGCTATGGATTCATCCTCCCATTTCAAATTACGTCTCAAGCTAACATTTTCCAGAGACTCATTAAACTTTAAAGCATGTATTAACAAATTTTTAACAAAATTCTCGTGACCTCCACGCTTATCCTGCTCTGCTCTATCTGCTAGCGTTATAATAAGATTAAGAATAGAAATGTATTGATCATGGACCTTTTCGGCCTCAAGCACCATGTTCTTTTTAAAGAACTTAAAGTCCTTATCTACATCTCTATAATAATGTCTGATGGCATCATCTACCGCCTCATTAACTTTCTTCTCTGAGCCCTTCACACTATGATAAGACTCATTTTTATAGTTTTCTTTGAAAATTTTCAGTGCTTCTTGCTTCTGCTCATTTAATAAGCCTTTATCCTGCACCTCCATTGAATTAAGGTCTGGAGCGAAGCGCTCTGCTATATACTCCTGGGCTATCCCATAGTTAGCTTCCCTGCTTTGCCTATAAGCAAAGATGGTTTGCATGGCCTTGATTCTTAATGTTCGTCTGTTGAGCATCTCTGTATTAAAAAAAGAACTTTAGTGTTCATTAACAAAAAAGACACTCTCAAAAGTCTTTTTAAGAAATAATCTACATTACCGGTGCATTACTTTGCCATACCGGAGACTGTTGAGAGTGCCTCGTATCTATTGCAAAATTAAGCAATTATTAATTATCGTGACAACTTCACCTTACCAATATCTGCTATCCTTTTTTCAGCAGCACGAATTGCCGCCTCTTGAGAAGGAATACCTTCATTTTCGGCCTCTATAAGTATATTAAGGCATGTGTCATAAATATTTTCTGCCATATCATAAGCTCTCTGACGATTATAGTTTCCTAAATATTCCTCATACACATTAATAATTCCGCCTGCATTGATAAGAAAATCAGGAGCATAAGCAATTCCTTTATCAATTAACTTACGGCCATGTTTATTTTCATCTTCCAACTGATTATTAGCTGCACCAGCTACCATAGCACATTTCAATCTATCAATTGTCTTATCATTAAGGGTTGCTCCCAATGCACATGGAGCATAAATATCTATATCCAAATCATAAATTTCATCCATGCCTACCACTTTTGCCCCAGTAGTAGCAGAAAGTTGCTTTAGCTTATCTTCATTAATATCTGTAATAAATATTTCAGCATTTTCCTTCACCAAATGATCAACGAGATACATCCCAACCTGACCCACACCTTGAACTGCAATCTTTTTACCTGTTAAACTATCGGTTCCAAAAACCTTCTTAGCTGTAGCCTTCATGCCCATATACACACCATAAGCCGTAACAGGAGAAGGATCTCCACCACCGCCCATAGTTTCTGGCAAGCCTGTAACGTGCTTTGTCTCCATACCGATGAGTTCCATATCACGGGTTTTCATATTAACATCTTCGGCCGTTACATATTTACCATTAAGGCTATTTACAAACTTGCCAAACCTTCTCATAAAGGCTTCTGTTTTCATGGTAGTGGCATCTCCAATAATAACGGCTTTACCTCCTCCAAGATTAAGGCCTGTAATGGCAGATTTATATGTCATTCCTCTCGACAGCCTGAGCACATCTTTAAGTGCTTCTTGTTCTGATGCATAGTTCCACATACGTGTACCTCCCAGCGCTGGCCCCAGCACAGTATTATGCACAGCAATAATCGCTTTCAATCCTGTTGGTTCATCATGGCAAAATACCACCTGCTCATGCCCAAGCTTAGCTAACCCTTCAAATACCGAAGCTCCAGCAACCTGTTCCAACTCATTTATTTGCATCATCATAATGTTAAATAATTAGTTTATTGTAGTTTTGGCTCATTCAAGAAAAATGCTCTTAAATAAGATCGCGCAAAATTAGACTTTTTTAATATTTTATCAATCTGACAAACGCGAGTAAGTAACCTCTTTTAACTACTTTCGTTATTTAACTAATTGGTATGTTCCTGACCCATTTAGCCCTGTTGGTAGCTGCTGCATGAAAGAATTAAGTTATTTAAATAAGTATTTCTTCAAATACAAGTATCACCTCATCTCAGGGATACTGTTTATTACGTTATCCGTAATATTTCAAATTGCTCCTGCTTTAATAGTAAGATATGCTATTAATCTGGTTACAGAAAATATAAACATCTATAGATCACTTGATGGCCTAAGACTTCAAGACAGTTATTATTCCGTTTTTGCGGGTAGCATAATAATATATGCGGTGTTAATACTTGCCCTGGCATTACTAAGAGGCATTTTTCTGTTTTTTGTAAGGCAGACTATAATTGCTATGTCCAGGCTAATAGAATATGATTTGAAAAATGAAATCTATTCTCATTACCAATCTTTACCTCTCAGCTTTTACAGAAGAAACAATACAGGAGATTTAATGAACAGAATCTCTGAGGATGTAAGTAAGGTGAGGATGTACATAGGGCCATCAATAATGTATGGTCTTAATTTATTCGTGCTTTTCGCCATACTCATTCCGTATATGTTCACTATCAACGTTACCCTAACACTCTTCGCGTTGATACCCTTACCTATACTTTCGATCAGTATCTACTATGTAAATAACATCATTAATAAGCGTTCTGAAGAAATTCAGATCAGCCAATCAGGTTTGTCTACATATGCTCAAGAAGCCTTTTCAGGTATTCGCGTTCTAAAATCCTTTACTAAAGAAAAGGACTCCGTAGAGCAGTTCACCAATAAGAGTGACGAATACAAAATTAAATCACTTAAGCTTACTAAAATCCAGTCCTTATTCTTTCCACTTATATTGGGACTAATAGGAGTAAGCACTATACTTACTGTATATGCCGGAAGTACACAGGTTATTAATGGTACGCTTACTTTTGGTAATATCGCCGAGTTTATAATTTATGTAAACTTGCTTACCTGGCCAGTAGCATCTCTGGGTTGGATAAGCAGCCTTATTCAAAGAGCGGCAGCATCACAAAAGAGGATTAATGAATTTCTGAAAACCAAAAATAACATAATAAGTACTGAAAATCTTAAGAAGGAAATCAAAGGAGAAGTAGAATTTAAGGATGTCACTTTTGTATATCCTGATTCAGGCATTATTGCTCTTAAAAAAATATCCTTTAAAATAGAGCCCGGACAATCTTTAGCAATTATTGGTACTACAGGTTCAGGTAAAAGCACTATAGCCAATCTTATTTCCAGATTGTATGATACCAGCGAAGGCAATGTGCTGATTGATAACACTGATATTGAAAAATACCATTTAGTAAGTCTTAGAAGTCAACTGGGTTATGTACCTCAAGATGTTTTCTTATTTAGCGATACTATTTATAATAATATTGCTTTCGGCACTATTAAGATGGACGAAGATAGGGTAATAGAAGCCGCAAAAGAGGCTGATGTATACCAAAATATCATGGATTTTCCTGAAGGTTTTAATACAAGAGTAGGAGAGAGGGGTATTACTCTCAGCGGTGGACAAAAGCAGAGGGTTTCGATAGCCAGGGCCATTTCCCGAAATCCGAAAATACTCATGCTTGATGATTCACTCTCTGCTGTAGATACTAAAACAGAGAATACCATTCTAAACAGCATGAAAAGAATAATGAAAGGGCGAACTTCCATTATCATTTCACACAGAGTATCGTCTGCCAAGCTAGCAGATAAAATTATTGTTTTGGATGATGGACAGTTAGTTGAAAAAGGTACTCATGAAGAGTTAATAAAGCTCAATGGAATGTATAAAGAGCTTTATGACAAGCAGACACCTAACGAAGAGGAGCTTTCCTAAATCATTTTTTAGTTAAAATGGGAAAGTATATCTCCATATCTCTACTGTCCTTATATAATTCAATAGTATAATTATCCAGCTTATAGCCCTGTTGATCAGCATATTTCTTCGCTTCTTCTCTCACATCTTCAGGGCGCGGCATTACCAGGTTATGGGCTGTAATAATCGTCTTTAGAAACATAGCATTATGAAAAGTCCTTACATCATTAAAAGCTAATCCAGAAATAATGGTAGAATCTGCAGACGTAACACCAATAAACTGCCTTACTGAATCTTTCATGACGGGCGTTAAATAATTCACTACAGTAAGATCACAATCTCCCCTCTGCTCAGCTATTTCCTTAGCCTCAAAGAAAAGATCTTCCATTTTAGGATCATTGTATTTAGCGATATACTCTTTACCACTTATGTATAAATGAGGATAGCTTTTTACTTGAAACTCTAATTCTTCACCTCCTCCGAGTTTAAAGAAAATAAATGAACCTACAAGGGCCACCATAAGAATGCCCAGAATTATCTTTTTTAACATTAAAATAAATTGTAATTAATCACTTTATAAAACCAATTATTACTCTAATCCCTATTAGAAAACCCACCTAATACCTACACCACCTTGCGGCCTAATATATCCTGGGTCTTCAGAAATATCAGCAAAACCAGCTACCTCTATAAAAGCAGCTATAGGCAATTCAAAATAAGAATACTCAAGGCCTACTGTACCTGTGGGGCCTAAGGCATATCTAGTTTCATCGAAATGCAAGATTTCATTTTCATTACGGCCTTTCTGCCATATATACTCATACTTAATTTCAGTATGTCTCCATTCAACCCCCAAGCCAATATAAGCCTGTAAACCCTTCACCCAAGCATCCAAGCTAGTTTGGTACATCATACGAACTTCGCCAGTCCAATTTGATTTTACCTTATGGTTAAGATAACTAAACCCTTCCCCAGGATCAAGAAGTGAGTCTAACCCTTCGGTATATGTCTCAAACTGATCTCTAAAATAACCACTGTACAGACCACTAGCCCCCTTGCCAAAATCAACAGACATGGCTAAGTTCTTGGTAAAATATAGTTTATAAGTAAGAGCAAATGGATCTCCCAATTTAATACCTATTCCATTATAAGGGTAGCCAGAGTCTTCAAACACAGGACAAGCTACTCTTGCCTTTTGCCTGGTAAATCGTCCTGGTTTTCTAAACTTACCTTTATAAAAAGGTTTATGCTGAGCGTGTGTACTTACTAAGGGCGCAAATACCATCAACAGGGCAACAAAAAATATTCTACAAAAAATAGAACGCATGCAAGTATTTATATTAAGGCATAAAATTAATCTGGTCAGAGATATTTTATATAAATATAAAAATCAAACTATCTCCTTATACTGCATCTTATGAAGTTGAGTATAGTAACCTCCGAGCTCTATCAACTCTGTATGATTACCCTCTTCCTTCACCTCTCCTTTATCCAATACTATAATTTTATCAGCCTTTTGAATAGTAGAGAGACGGTGAGCGATAACTATTGCTGTCCTGCCTTTCATCATTCGCTCTATAGCATTTTGTATCAGCTCTTCAGTTTCTGTATCAACAGAAGAGGTAGCTTCATCAAGAACTAAAATTTTAGGATCGTAAACCATAGCACGAACAAAAGAGATCAATTGCCTTTGCCCTACAGAAAGCGTAGACCCACGTTCCATCACATTATAGTGTAGGCCTCCTGGTAATCTTTCTATAAATTTTTTGGCTCCTACAAGCTCCGCCGCATGCATCACTTCCTCTTCAGTAATAGATTCATTTCCTAAAGTGATGTTATATAAAATGGTATCACTGTATAAAAATACATCTTGTAGCACTACTCCTATCTTACTGCGTAGACTGCCCAAGTCGTATTCTTTAACATCCACACCGTCTACCTGTATTGTGCCTTTATTAATATCATAAAACCGGCTAAGTAAATTGATGATAGAAGATTTACCTGCACCCGTAGCACCTACCAGAGCTAGAGTTTCTCCCGACTTTACCTTAAAATTGATATCCTTTAATACATAATCTTCATTATTGTATGCAAACCATACATTTTCAAACGACACTGCACCTTTAATACTATCAGGAGCATGGCTTCCTGTATTTGCGATATACTCGTCATTATCTAATAGCTTGAGTATTCTGGATGAGCTTACTATTCCTAATTGTAAGGTGTTAAACCTATCAGCAATCATTCTTATAGGTCTGAAAAACATCTGAATATACATTATGAAAGCGATGAGTTTACCGATAGTAACTCCGGTTACCGCTTCATCTATCACACCTCTGGCTCCATACCAAACTAGTAGACCTATACCAGCGGCACTTATAATCTCAGCCACTGGGAAATAAACTGAATAATAAAGAACTGATTTGAGGTTAGCTCGTTTGTGCTCTCTGTTAATTTCTTTAAATTTTTCGTATTCGCGCTCCTCACTTCCGAAGATCTGTACAATACTCATCCCTGTAATATGCTCTTGCACAAAAGAGTTAAGGTTAGCCACAGCATTTCGAACATCGTTAAAGGCTACCTTTATTTTCTCTTTAAAAATATAGGTAGAAATAAGTAATATGGGCAATGTGGATAAACTGATGAGGGCCAATCGCCAGTCACTAGAAAACATGATGATTAAAATAAATATGAGCTGTAATAAATCACCCATCATAGCTGCTAAGCCTTGAGAGAAAACATCGGCCAAAGTTTCTACATCAGAAATAGTTCTTGTAACTAATCGTCCGATAGGGGTATTATCAAAGAACTTAAGTCTCAGCTTTACTAAATGTTCATATAACTGAACTCTTATGTCTCTGATAACATATTGACCTAACCAGCCAGAAAGATAAGTGTGCGCATACTGCACCAGAGCCTGAGCAAATAGTATCCCACCTAATACCATCATCATATTCACCATGCCTTCATAATCACCATAGGCCACATGATTATCTAGCGTCTTCTGAATAAGCAGGGGCATTAAAGGAGCTAGCACGCCTAAGGCTATGGTTAAGAAAATAAGTAGAAAAAACCTTCCTTTATAAGGCTTCACAAAGCGCATTAATCGCTTCAATACATCTAAATCTACAATGCTTCCGCTATTTACTTTCTCTTTTTCCAAACTACAATCTAGTATCTTCGGGATAAACAACCCTGGTTAAAAAAAGTCCTTGAGGAGGTGCTGCTGCTCCTGCATCTCTTCTATTTTTATTATTAATGATCTGCTGAAAGTCATTTATACTCAGCTTACCGCTACCTACTAAAAACAAAGTACCTACTATAGCTCTTACCATTCCACGCAAAAATCTATTGGCTGAGATATGAAAAACATAATATTCTTCATGATCCATCCATACTGCTTCAGTAATATTGCACCAGAAGTTATTCACATCTGTTTTTACCTTACTAAAAGATTCAAAATCATGCTCACCAATCAGTAACGAAGCCGCTTGATTCATGGTTGTAATATCCATCGGTTTTACAAAAATAAAACTCATATCATGATAGAACGGATTCTTTTGCTTGCTAACATAATATTCGTAACTACGAGATGTAGCCGTGAACCGCGCATGTGCCTCCTCATTTACTGCAAATATGGCATTAATGCTAATATCTTCTGGTAAATAACTGTTTAAATTGTAACGAAGCTTACCAGTATCAATTTCCTGCTCCAGATCAGCATGAAAAAATTGCTGTTTGCAATGTACGCCTGTATCTGTTCTTCCGCTACCCGTTATAACTATGGACTGATTGAGTATTAAACTCATGGCATCTTCTACTACCTGCTGAACTGAAATAGCGTTTTTCTGCCTTTGCCAACCATGATACTTTTTACCATGGTAAGAAATCTCAAAAAAATATCTCATCAAATATATCTTAGGATGTCATGAAGAGCCTCTACTTGGATATATCCTTCAGTTAAAACCTCTTCAGTAGGCACTTCATGTTGCCAGGTTATTTCATAAGGAACATAAATAGCGTTACTACCGATGTTCAACACAGGTATTATGTCTGATTTTAAAGAATTTCCAATCATTAAAAATTCCTCAGGATATAAATCAAGATGACTCACAAGCCTACGATAATCCGCCTCTGATTTCTTATTCATCACCTCTATATGATGAAAATACCCTTCAAGACCAGATTTTTCTAATTTCCTATGTTGATCTAGCAGATCACCCTTTGTTACCAAAATAACTCTATATGTCTTCCTTACTTTTCTTAATATATCTTCTACCTGATCTAAAAGCACCACTGGCTTATCAAGCATTTCCTTACCTATTCTTATAATTTCTGTACTTATACTCGCCGAAAAGTTTAGACCACATATTTCTAATGCGGCCTCCATCATAGAAAGTGTAAATCCTTTTATACCGAAACCATAAAGTTCCAGGTTTTTAACCTCCACCTCATAGAGCTTTTTCATTAAAACTTCGCTGCTTTGATATTCTGCCAATAGCTGACAAAAAGCACTTTCTGCCTCTCTGAAATAATTTTCATTTACCCACAAAGTATCATCAGCATCAAAGCCAATTACTTTTATGTTTTGATTTTTAAAGTCTTTCATAAATAATAGCGGCTCCTTGTCCCACACCTACACACATGGTAGCCAGACCATATTTTGCCGATTTTCTTTTCTTTAATTCATGAAGCAAAGTAGCCGATATTCTTGCTCCGCTCGCTCCCAGCGGATGCCCCAGTGCTATAGCACCACCATTTACATTTACCTTTTCAGGGGCCAATTCCAAATCTCTCATACAAGCAATAGACTGAGCAGCAAAGGCTTCATTCAACTCAATCAGGTCAATATCATTGATTTTCAGGTTAGCTCGGGCTAATGCCTTTAGAGTTGCTGGAACAGGACCTATTCCCATAAGAGCAGGGTCTACTCCTGCCACGGCCATGGAAACTATCCGGGCCATAGGCTCTAGATTGTATTTCTTTAAAATCTCCTCACTCACTATTAATGTAGCTGCAGCTCCATCATTTATACCAGAAGAATTACCCGCAGTAACTGAGCCCCCCTTTTTAAAGGCGGCTTTGAGCGTTGAAAGTTTTTCAATACTGGTAAGCCTTGGATGTTCATCCTTATCAACAAGTAAATCATCTTCTTTTTTCCTAGGCACAGATACGGGAAACAATTCCTCTGCAAAAGAATTCCTTTTATAGGCCTCTGCATATTTAACTTGAGAAAGGTGAGCAAATTCATCCTGTTCCTCTCTGGAGATATTATATTTTAAGGCTACATTTTCTGCAGTTTCTCCCATTCCGTAAGGGTAGTGCTTCTCGGCCAATTTAGCATTAATAAACCTCCAGCCTATTGTAGTATCATACACTTTGGCTCTTCTATCGTATGCCACTTCTGATTTACCCATTACTAAGGGGGCTCGCGTCATGCTCTCACTACCGCCAGCTATGTAGGCTTCACCTTCTCCCAACATAATGGCTCTTGTAGCATCCATTATAGCTTGCAGACCAGAGGCACACAGCCTATTTACCGTTACTCCTCCTACAGTTAGTGGCAAGTCGGCCAATAGAGCTGCCATACGAGCTACATTTCTATTGTCTTCACCCGCCTGATTAGCAGCACCAAAGATCACATCTTCCAATTGGCTAAGATCTAAAGCCTGATTTCTATTTACCAAGCCTTTAATAACATGAGCAGCCAGATCATCTGGCCGAACTGTAGCCAAACCACCGCTAAATTTCCCGATAGGAGTTCTAAGGATATCTACTATATAAGCTTGTTTCATCATCACAAAGTTTATATTGAGGGATTAAGGACCTGATGGTATCTGCAGTTTTGTTTTTTTTAACCGCGTGGTTTGATTTAATTTGCAGCTGCAATTTAAGCTAATAGCCATATGTTACAAAGAATTCAAACCGTATTTCTATTACTAGTAGTATTACTGATGCTACTAACTCTTATTTTTCCTATGTGGGTTTATCATGCACCTGATTCTGACAAAGGAATTATGCTTACTGCCTTTTATCTAGTTACTAACAACGGATTAGAACAGGCATCAAAAGAGTATTTCCCATACATTCTTATTGGTTGTTTTGCTATTCTTTCTGTTATAATAGGTATAATAGAAATCTCTCGATTTAAAAACAGATTGCTTCAAATTAAACTTAGCGCACTCAACTCACTACTAATTTTCTGTACGCTAGGGCTAAGTTTCTGGCTTGGTAAAGGAGTAATGGAAAGTGAACAAATTCAAAATAGCTGGACTTACGGCATTGGAAGTTTTCTGCCAGTAGGAGCCATGTTATTTAATGTACTGGCTAACCGTTTCATAAGAAAAGACGAAAGACTGGTAAGATCGGTAGACCGAATTAGATAAGAGTACATAGAATATAAATACTATAAAGGAGTGAACATTTTCACTCCTTTTTTTATGTCAAAACCTGACTAATTAACCTGCCATTAGTGTTTAGCTCCTTCTTAAGTTATAGAAAAACGGGAAAATCTGTCAATTTGTCATCACTTAGCTAATGGAATAGATTTTGGTCAGCCGATGATTGTAAAACTGAATTTTAAAATTAACTCATAATAGCAATGGCAGAAAAAGGCACCATTTCAATCCATACGGAGAATATCTTTCCAATCATTAAAAAATTCCTCTATTCAGATCACGAGATATTCTTAAGGGAGTTGGTTTCTAACGCAGTAGACGCCACTCAAAAGCTGAAAAGGTTATCATCATTAGGAGAAATCACCAGTGAGATAGGAGACACTACCATAGAAGTAAGCTTCGATAAAGAAAAAAAGACCATTACCGTAAGTGATCGAGGTATTGGTATGACCGCCGAAGAGATCAAAAAATACATTAACCAAATTGCCTTTTCTGGAGCTACCGAATTTGTTGAGAAGTTTAAAGATAAAGGAGATGCCAAAGATATCATTGGTAAATTTGGTTTAGGTTTTTACTCGGCATTTATGGTAGCCAGCCAAGTAGAAATCATCAGTAAATCACACCAAGAAGTTGCTGAAGCTGCCCGTTGGATTTGTGATGGATCTACCGAATTTGAAATCACTGAGGCCACTAAAGAAACACGAGGTACAGATGTAATCCTCCATGTAGCAGAAGATTCTGAGGAATTTTTAGATGAATGGAAGTTAAAGTCTATTCTTGATAAATACTGCAAGTTTTTACCAGTGCCTATTAAATTTGGCACTAAAGAAGAGCAAGTAGAAGATGGAAAAGATGATGAAGGCAAGCCTAAGTATAAGTCTGTTACTAAAGACAGAATAATTAACGATACTGATCCTTTGTGGACTAAAGCACCTTCAGATCTTAAAGATGAAGATTACCTAAACTTCTACAAAGAGCTTTATCCTATGTCAGAAGATCCATTATTCTGGATCCACCTGAATGTAGATTATCCTTTTAACCTTACGGGAATTCTTTATTTCCCTAAAGTGAAAAATGACTTTGAGGTTCAGAAAAACAAAATACAACTTTATTCTCGCCAAGTGTTTATCACTGACGAGGTAAAGGATGTAGTTCCTGAGTTCTTAATGTTACTACACGGTGTTATCGATTCTCCTGATATCCCTCTAAATGTTTCAAGAAGTTATCTACAGTCTGATGGTAATGTGAAGAAAATCAATAATCACATTACTAAAAAAGTAGCAGATAAGCTGGAAGAACTCTTTAAGCAAGACAGAGAATCTTACCAGTCTAAATGGAATGACATAGGTGTATTTGTAAAATACGGTATGCTTAGTGAAGATAAATTCTATGATAAAGCAAAGAATTTTGCGCTGTTCACTAACACTGAAAATCAGTTCTTCACTTTTGAGGAGTACAAAGAAAAAGTAAAGGAAACTCAAAAAGATAAAGATGACAACGTAATCTACCTTTACACAACAGATGCCGGCAAACAAGACGCTTACATACAGTCAGCCAAAAATAAAGGCTATGATGTGCTTCTATTAGACGGAGTTATCGATAGTCATTACGTTAACTTCTTAGAGCAAAAAATAGAAAAGACGCAGCTAAAGCGTGTAGATGCTGAAAATATAGAAAAGATTATTGACAAGGGAGAAACCATTGCCAGTGTTCTAAGCAAGGAAGAAGAAGAAAAAGTAAAAGAGATCTTTGAGAAGGCAGTGAATAACCCAAGTATGAATATCTCTATAGAGTCTCTATCTCCTGATGATATGCCTGTAACCATAACTATGTCTGAGTTTATGAGAAGAATGAAGGACATGGCTAAAAATGGTGGTGGCCCTTATGCTATGATGGGTAGTATGCCTGATCAGTTTGAGATGTCTGTTAATGGTAATCATAACATTGTAGGTAAAATCTTGAATGCTGATAACGAAGAGAAAAAGGCTCAACTAGCTAAGCAAGCTTATGACCTGGCTATGCTTTCTCAAAATATGCTACAAGGTAAAGACCTCACTAACTTTATCAAAAGAAGTATAGAAATGGCCGCCGAATAAGCTGCTGTAAATTTTGAACATTTTTAGGCCATTCGTTGTAAAATGAATGGCCTTATTTTTTAGAAAATAAATATAAAAAGGACCATCAATATATTTTTTGGAACTTTTATAAACCTAACCTTATTGAAGAATAGAAATAAAATTTAGTTCTTTACGTTAACTATCCTAAACTAAAATTTATTGTGAAATACCCTTTTCTAATCATATTGCTTCTTTTTATTGGTATCCATGCTAAAGCTCAGGAGGTTGATCCCGAAAGTACAGATAAGATGTTTACTATAAACACACCTATCACCATAGAATTGGATGATGACAAGGAAGAGGAAGACGATACTGTAGAGCCCAAAAAGAAAAAAAGAAAGAAAAAGGTCTTTTATGGTATAAAAACAAAAAAACGGTTTACTCAAAGTGGGAGCGGAACACGAAAAAGTTATGAGCTATTTTATGTAATAAAAGATCCTATTGAACTAGACCCTTACGTAAGAGATATTTATTGGGTAGACTATCGCAGAGGTGCTATTCGACATGGAGGAGAAGTAGATCAGGAACATGGTGCCGTACTTCATGGTCCTTATAAGCGTATGCAGGGTGAACAACTTATAGAAGAAGGCATATTCTATAAAGGTATGAAACATGGCCGATGGGTAGAATATGATAAAAATGATTTACTGGTAGACAAAGAAAAATACTACAAAGGATGGCCGAAAGAATCGAAAGTAAGCTATTACGATAGAAATCGTGAAAAAATGAAGGAAATAGTACCTATCGAATACGGTGAAAAAGAAGGAAACTATTTTTACTTCCATGAAAATGGGAGAGTCGCTGTTCGTGGTGAATTTAAATGGGATCAAAGAGTGGGAGACTGGGTAGAATACTATACTACAGGCCGCAGAAAAAAGGTAGTAAGATACCCTAAAGAACCCTATAATGATGACATGAATCCATATACATGGAAAGAATGGAATCAAAGAGGTAAATTAGTATATGAAAAAAGATAAAATCTAACCTCAAAGACGCCGAAATAATATAACTATTACTGGTACAAATAACTACTGTCGGATATTAAGCCCTAATTTCTCTTCAAATATTACCTATAGCTCAAAAATTACCCATTCATTATTTAGTGATTTTTTGGTATATTATTATCATGATTAAATGTAAATAATGTGAGTATAAGGTTAATAAAATATCCTATATGTTTTTTTAAAGATATAACGATATTTAAATACTTGAATATGTTGGTATTATGAGGTTGCTTGCACAATTTATCCTAATTTTTTTTATTGTAGGCATAATAGCTCATACGCTTTAAAATACTTGTATTCTAAAACCTCAAAAAAGAGTAGTTCCTTACACATCACATTATCTATTCATGTTTTTACTGAACATACTGACCCTAATGTCGGTTTTATTGGTTTTAAGCTTAAAGTAAAACAAAACTGTTGTTGCGATATAACTTGAGCATAAACATTGTAAAGGCAATTAGACAGAAGCAGGAATAATAATCAAAAAGAAGGTTGTGAGGAAGGTTATAAGTAACAAATTATCATTTAATATTTCAGCTACGAGAACGCTCCGTTCTATAAACAGCCTTGTGCTATTTCTATCATTAGCCACTGCTTATTATATCGATATAATTTCTGCACTTGGAATAGCAACAAGTAGCTTTTACGTGATAGCTTTTATTGCCATAAAGGATTCGGAAAGTCTTGTTTTACCGTTCCTCATCGCTTTATTGATAAGCCTTTTTATTGTGATTGGACCTTTTCTATCTCCAGTAAAGCTGGGTATCCACTCGGTATTCTTTAACCTATCCCTTACTATTATAATTTCATGGATGATGGCTAGCCTTTTCCATTTCAAAAAAATTAGGAAGCTCAAGATGAATGAAATTGATCAGACATTAAAATCTGAGAGCAAACACATACCCGAAGAACCTCAAAACGAAGTTTCAATATGATGGACAGCACAGTGAACTATCAACGAGAACTAGAAGAAACACAATTAGTACTGGAAATGGCTACTGAAGCTGCCAAAGCAGGGGTATGGTCATGGAATAGTTCTACCAACCTAATGACTAGTGATGAAAGAATGCACTTGTTATTCGACTTGGAAACAGAACAAAAAAAGGGATCTGCTAAGCCATTTATTAATAGGATTCATCCGGAAGACCGTAAACGCGTATTAGAAATCCTTCAAACGTCAAGAGAGCAAAATAAGAGCTTCCAGTTTGATATCCGAATTGTTGATCGATACGGAAACCGAAAACATATCAAAACCATTGGTACCGTAAGACCAGTGCTATCCACAGAAGAGCAAGAAATAACTGGCTTGTGCTTAGATATTACCAGAGACAAACTTAAAGACGAAGCCCTTAATGAAAGTACTCAAAGGTTTCAGTCTGCTATAGAATATTCACCTATAGGCATAGCCGTACTCGACTTACACGGCCATTGGATACAAGTAAACAAAGCATTAGAGAATATATTTGGCTATAGTGCAAATGAATTATACCAAACTGACTTTCAAAGCCTTACTCATAAGGATGATTTGAATGATGATCTGAAATATGTGGAAGAATTGGTAGATGGTAAAATCAAAAGCTATCAGATGGACAAGAGGTACCATAAAAAAGACGGCTCTGTATTCTGGGCTCAGCTCAATGTATCCTTGCTACGGAGTAGCAGTGGGGTTCCTCAATATTTCATTAGCCAAATACAAGAAATAACGGAGCGTAAAATCGCCGAGCAAAAAATTCAAGATATAGTTACGGAAAGAACACAGCAACTGCAAGTAGCCAACCAAGAATTGGAAGCGTTCAGTTATTCTGTTTCTCACGATTTAAGATCTCCATTACGTAGTATTCATGGCTTTAGCCAAGCCCTTTTAGAAGACTACTCCGAACAATTAGACGAAATCGGGAAAAACTATCTCAAGCGGGTTTCTTTGGCGAGTATACGAATGGGAAGACTTATTGATGATTTACTTACTTTGTCTCGTATAACCAGACAAGATATTAATATATCAGAAATAAACATTTCTGAAATTGCTAATCAAGTTGTATCTAGTCTTGCTCAAGACTATCCCAACACAAATTTTAAGATACAACCCAACCTCATGGGAAATGCAGATCGCGGACTTATTTCTGTAGTGCTGGAAAATTTATTAGAGAACGCTGCCAAATATTCCAGCAAAAAGGATGATCCCGAGGTAAGCCTACACATGGAAATGATCAATAATAAGAAGACCATAGTAATTCAGGATAACGGAGTTGGTTTTGACATGAAGTATTCATCTAAACTGTTTGGCGCTTTTCAAAGACTACATAGTGACAGTGAATTTGACGGAACAGGCATAGGCCTGGCTACCGTAAAGAGAATACAAAATCGGCATGGAGAGAAAGTATGGGCAGAAAGCACGTTGAATCAAGGATCTAAATTTTACTTCACATTAAACTAAATACTATGTCAGACGAAATTCTACTAATAGAAGATAACGAGGATGATATTACTCTAACCCTCAGGGCGCTGAAAAAACAAAATATTCTTAACCATGTAGTCATCGCTCGTGATGGTACTGAAGCTCTAGATTTATTATTAGGTAATAAAAATCATGAAGCCATTAAGCCAGCATTAATATTACTTGACCTTAAGCTTCCTAAACTAGATGGTATGGATGTGCTTAGAGAAATAAACAAAGTAGAGATTGATCGTCCTCCTATTGTAATTCTCACCACTTCCACGGAAGAAGAAGATATAATTAAAAGTTACAACCTCGGTGCCAATAGCTACATTCGTAAGCCGGTTGACTTCTCAAAGTTTACTGAAGTAGTAGGACAGTTAGGTTTATATTGGTTGGTTATAAATGAAAAAAGGCCTAAGAATGAGTGAAGCATTGCTTAAAATACTAATTATAGAAGACTCTGTAGATGATTATGACTTATTGGTTATGCAAATAAGAAGAGCCGGCTATAAATTAAATTCTAAACGAATAGAGAGTAGAGAAGAACTCATCAATTCTTTAGAAGATCTTTGGGATTTGGTTATCAGCGATAACTCTCTGCCACAATTTAATGCTCAAGAGGCTTTAAAAATTACTCGCTCAAAAAATTTTTTCCTGCCTTTTATTATTGTTTCGGGTACTATTGGAGAAGAGGCAGCAGTGAGTGCCATGAGAGCAGGAGCTAATGACTATATATTTAAGGGCAACCTGAATCGTCTCTTGCCTGCCATTGAAAGGGAAGTCAGAGAGTCTGATAACAAAATTAAAAAAATTAAAATAGAAAAGAAGCTCGAGCAAAGTGAAAAAATGTATCGCTTCCTTTCTGGCAGTATTCAAGATGTGTTTATAGCTCTTGATGCTGATTTTAACGTTACCTTTTGGAATGAACATGCCCAAAATGAATTTGCTATAGGTAATGAAGTTATAAAAACTCCAATTTTTAAAGTGCTTCCTGCCTTTGAAAATAAAAAACTAAAGTCACTTCTTGGACAGGTTTTACATGAAAGAAAGTCACAACATTTCGAATTTCAACATGGCACCCATAAATATTTTGAGGGTAGCATTTATCCCACAGAAGAAGGTATTACTATCATAGCTAAAAATGTAACCGAGCAAAGACAGGTAAAAGAAAACCTCATTAAAATTAATAATGAGCTGGAAACACTCATGTACCGCATATCGCATGATCTCAAAGGACCAGTAGCATCTATTAAGGGTCTTATTAACATTGGAATGAAAGATTTTAATGAAAATAAAGAAGTGCAGCTTTTATTAAAAATGTTTGATAACAGCACCCTAATGCTAAATAATACACTCAACGAGTTACTAAATATCACACGAATCAAGCAAGGGCAAATCAAACCAGATCCTTTCGATCTCAGTTTGCTACTCAATGATGTAATTAACAGCTTGAAATTTTCAGATGGATTTGATGATGTTGAAATAAAATTAGAGGAATGTGAAGACATTGAAATTTTAAGTGATAAAAGACTATTTAGATCTGTAATTCAAAATTTACTAGAAAATGCTATAAAGTACCGTTCGAAGGATAAAAGCAGAAAATTTATTAGAATATACGCCTCAAAGGAAAAAAATATATCTACACTTTGTATAGAAGATAATGGTCAGGGAATTCCTCTTAAGCTACAAAAAAATATCTTTGAGATGTTCTATCGAGCTAATGAATCTTCTCAAGGATCAGGATTAGGGTTATATATTGTCAAGAGCGCATTGGACAAATTAAATGGAATAGTTAACTTAAATAGTAAAGAGGGCTGTGGCTCTACATTCATTATTAAAATTCCGGATTTAAATGATCTCTGGGGATAACAAAAAGAACATTAAAATTCTATTTATAGAAGACTCTGAAGACGACTTCGAACTTATTCTCAATAAATTAAGAAAAGAAGGATATACAGGAAAGAATACGCGTGTTCAAAACTCAGAAGAACTTATTGAGGCACTACAAGAGGAGTGGGATCTTATTATTAGTGACAATCAATTACCTCGACTTAATGCCCAGGCAGCATTAAAAATAACTCGTAATAGAGACCTGCATGTGCCCTTCATAATAGTATCTGGTACTATAGAAGATGGAGATGCTGTTAATGCAATGCGAGAAGGAGCTAATGATTATATCATAAAAAATAATTTGGCTCGCTTTATTCCGGCCATAGAGAGGGAGCTAAAAGAGGCTGAAAACAGGAAAAATAGGTACAAGGCAGAAAAGGCCTTGGCCAAGCGACAAAAGGAATATAAGTTATTGGCAGAGAACATTCATGATTTGGTTTGCCTTCACAACCCCTTTGGCACTTATCTATGGGTAAGTCCGTCAGCTAAGAAGATAACTGGCTATAATTACGAAGAGCTGGTTGATAGCGCACCTGAAAACCTGCTGTTGTCTCATGAAAAAGGCCTATTAGAAGAAAGAATATGGAGCGTATTCAGAGAGCAAAGCACAATACAGTCCATTCGCTTAGATTATAAATTGAGAAGAAAGGAAGGTATCATTATCTATCTAGAAACGATAGCTCAGCCTATTTATGAAAATAAAGAGCTCAAACAAATTCTTACTACTTCCAGAGATATTACAGAACAAAAGCTAGCCTATGACCTGCTAATAGAAAGTGAATCACAATATCAAAGCGTAGTAGAATCTATTGCCGAAGGTGTCATACTTTATGATGAAAAAGGAATTATTATTAATTATAATAAAAGTGCCTCTCTGATATTAGGCCTTTACGATGAAGTAAACAAATTCACTAATCTGGAGGAACACTTTCAATTAATTAAACCAGACCGTACCCCTTTTCCAACAGAACAGCTGCCACATAAGATTACATTAAAAACAGGAAAGCCCTGCTCCAATGTAGTTATTGGCCTACCTAAAGAAAGCAATATTTTATGGCTTTCTTTTAACTCCTCTCTATACCTACAGCCGAATGGTAAAACAGGAGTGGTTATTTCTATTTCAGACGTTACCAAACAAAGAGTATATGAAGAGCGGGTTACAGCAGTGGCTCAAGAACTTACCACTCTAATAGATACTGCTAACGCACCAATTTTCGGGCTAGACTGGTACGGAAAAATTAATGAGTGGAACCAAGTTGCCTCTAAAATCACCGGATATAGCAAAGAGGAAATTATGGGTAAAACTTTGATAGACGAGTTTATATTAGACGGATACAAGGTAGCGGTAACTAATTTACTCAAGTCAGCTTTCAGAGGTAAGAGTGTTACCAACTACGAATTACCCATTTACACTCGCACTGGAAAAGTAGTAACCATTCTGTTCAATGCTACTCCACGCAGAAACATTAACAATGACATTATTGGCCTCTTAGGTGTAGGTCAGGATATCACTGAGCTTATAGACTACAGAGAACGACTGGAACATAAGGTAGCCGAAAGAACTAAGGAACTGAAAGAAGCCCTGAATAAGGAAAAAGAGCTGGTAGCTTTAAAATCAAAGTTTGTTTCTATGGCATCCCATGAGTTTAGAACCCCTCTATCCACTATTAACTTCGCGGCTAACTACCTTTTAAAATACAGTGAAAAGCTTACCCCACAAGATTCTCAACAAAAGCTCAACAAAGTCATGGAGCAGGTTCGTCACATGACTTATCTGCTGGATGATGTATTGCTAATTGGTAAATCAGAAGCAGGAACCATTAAAGTAAATCCCGACGTGCTAAACATTCAGGAATTTTTCTTAAAAATGAAAGAAGAAGTAACTAATAGCACCCAAAACACCCATGAAATAGTGGTTTCCCTTGGTCTGGAAAAAAACATGACCGTAATAGATGAAAAGCTGCTGAGAAATATAGTAATCAATCTATTAACCAATGCCGTCAAATTCTCGCCCGGGAAGAAAAAGGTATTGCTTGATGTTATATATAAAAGCGGCCTGCTTACCATAAAAGTCAAAGATTGGGGTATCGGTATAGACGATGAGGATAAAAGCAAAATTTTTGAAGCTTTTCATAGATCTAACCAGGCCCATGCTATACAAGGTACAGGCCTAGGCTTGTCCATTGTAAAAAAAGCAGTTGATATGCAAAATGGAAACATTGAGGTAGAAAGTGAACTGAATGAAGGTACCATGATAAAAGTAGAAATTCCTGTAGATGAAAAATAGGATCCTAATCATAGATGACACTATTCCTCTTTTAGAAGAAATCACTGATATTCTAAAAATGGAGGAATATGAGGTAGAAACTGCCAACGATGCATATGAAGGTATGCGCAAAGTGGCCACAACGTTACCTGACCTCATCATTACAGATGTGCTTATGCCAGAGATCAATGGTTTCCAGTTTATCGAAAAAATTAGGTCTTTAGATAAACATAAACATATACCTATCATAGTTCTGTCTGCCCAGGCGTCTAAAGAAAATATAGATAAAGCCAAAGAGGTAAAAGCTGATCTTTATTTGAAGAAACCGTGCTCTGCAGATGAACTTATTTATTCTATTGAAAGCCTTTTAAATAAAAGCTCATGACTCCTGTAAAAATATTGTTGGTTGATGATCATACCTTAATGAGGGAGGGAATAGCCTCCATGCTTCAACATATCGAATTTGTTCAGATAGTAGGTAAAGTAGAAAGTGGAGAAGATGCCATAAACGCAGCACAGAGCATGCAACCCGACATTATACTTATGGATATTGTAATGAAAGGAATGAGTGGCATTGAGGCTACCAGGTGGATCAAAGAGCAAAACCCTGAAATAAAAGTAATTCTGCTCTCGAGCGAAGTAAGTAAAGATTACATTACTCTGGGAGCCAAAGCCGGTATAAATGGATACTTACCAAAAAATGTCAATAAAGAAGGCCTCGTTGAAGCCATTAGAAAAGTTAATGCAGGCGAAAAGTACTTTAGCCCATCCATAATGGAGATAGTATTTGAAAACTTCTATGAGCAAGAATCATCTAATAAAAAGCCTGTAAAAAAGAATACTGATCTTTCCAACAGAGAAATGGAAGTACTGGAGCAAGTAGCTTTAGGTAAAAGCAACAAAGAAGTAGCAGATGCACTTTTTATAAGTGTTAAAACTGTTGAAACTCATAAAACAAATATTCTTTCAAAACTCGGCTTAAAAAACACCGCCGAACTTGTGAAGTATGCCATTAAAAATAATATTATAGAGCTATAAAAAATTAATAACACTTATAATATTTACCAGCTGCTCATAACATTCTTATACTTGAATCTACCGCTATAAAACACTATTTAAGTGCTTTACCTAATATAAATTTTCAGGAAAAACCCTTAAAAAGTCACTAATCTTTATTGACAAATTTGTATCAGGGAATGAAGATTTAGGGATATGAAAAATAAATTAGATCAAGACTTAGTAGAAGCTAACGACCTGCTGGAGCATTTTATTCTCGGTTGTTCTAGTGACTTAAAAAGTCCTTTAGGTTCCATAAAAGACCTAATTCATTTAGCTAAATTATCTCAGAGTGATAAAAATAGGGAACAATATTTAAGGTGGATAGATGAAAGTACTGTAAGAATGGATCGACTCATCCAGTCCATGGAAAATTATCTAATCAATACTAAAGAGCCTATTAAAAATGAAAAAGTAAACTTTTATGAAATCATAGATGCAGTAGTGGTTCCTATGACACCACTTATTAAAAGGAAAGGAATAAATTTAAGTAAGCGGATAATGCAGAAAGCCATCTTAATTGGAGATAAAAATAGAATATTGCTCATTCTTAAATATTTAATTGATAATGCCATTTGTTATCAGAAATCAGGGGCAAAAAATAATTTTCTGGATATAGCCATAAAAGTAAATAAGTATGAGGCTAACATCGAAATATGCGACAATGGGGAAGGTATTAGTAAAGACAACATAAAGAATGTATTCAAAATGTTTTTCCGCTCTTCCAAAAACTCAAAAGGTTCAGGTTTAGGCCTATACTTGGTAAAAGAGGTTTTACAAAAGATGAATGGTAGTATAAAGGTGGTTTCGAGCCGTGGAGTAGGAAGCAACTTTATCATCAAAATTCCGAACAGTTTAAATAACTTTCCAGAATGTTAATAAAAGGCATCAATAAAATGATCTATCTTTTTAGTTATATTATTATATGAAATTATATCAAACCGTATATCCTTTTGCCAGCCTCTCTCATAAGTAAAATGATCCGCTGCTTCTGTCACTTTTTTTACCTTAATATGGTTCACGGCCTCTTCCGGATATCCATAAGCCGTAGATGATTTGGTTTTCACCTCTACAAAAATGACGATATCATCCTTTTTAACTATTATATCCACTTCAGAGCGACGATACCTATAATTTCTCTCCAAAATTTCGTAACCTTTGCAAATCAAATAATTCACTGCAGCATCTTCCCCTTCTCTTCCAGTTTTCGCCTTAGTGTTTATATTATTCATACCTTTGTACATTAAAGTTAGTAATTGTGAATACGGTTTTAAATAAAAAAGTAAAGTTGATAGACCTAGGCACTATCGATTATAAAGAGGCCTGGGATTATCAAACCGAGCTGTTTGATAAGGTTGTAAACATTAAAATAGAAAACAGAAAGGCTGAAGATAATGATCCCATCATCACGGATAATTACCTTATTTTCTGCGAGCATCCTCATGTTTATACTTTAGGAAAGAGCGGGCATCCAGAAAATTTACTAATAAACGATGAGCAATTAAAAGAAAAAGAGGCCACTTTTTACAGAATAAACAGGGGCGGAGACATTACATATCATGGTCCTGGGCAGATTGTGGGATACCCTATTTTGGATTTAGATAATTTTTTTACCGATATTCATAAATACCTTAGATTCTTAGAAGAGGCTATAATTAAGACCTTGAAAGAATATGGCATAGAAGCGGGTAGGATAGAGGGGCTTACAGGTGTGTGGATAGATCATATTGAAAGAAAAAATCCCAGAAAAATATGCGCATTAGGTGTAAAATCAAGCAGATGGGTAACTATGCATGGTTTTGCTTTTAATGTTAATGTAGATTTGAATTATTTTAAAAATATAGTCCCATGCGGTATAGATGATAAGGCTGTAACCAGCCTGGAACAAGAGTTAGGAACACGCCAGGACATCAATGAAGTAAAGGCTAAACTTAAAAGGCACCTTGCCGCTCTTTTTGAGATGGAATTGTACTTATGAAAGAAGATATTCAAAAACCAAAAGTAAAAAATGTAACATTGGCTATAGCCAAAAAGGTAAATGAGCTAAACGCTGTAGAATGGCACGTGTACCTTATTAACAACAATAGTTTTGATATAGAAAACACCTTAGTAAGCTCTACAGGATATGGCAAAAAAGATGGAGAAGAACAAAAGACATCTACTTTAAGGCATTTCTTACAAACGGTAGCAGCTAAGAGCACTGCGCTTATTGAACCTATAAACCCAGACGTATTTCACCTCAACAACGAATATTGGGTGAGCTATTATATCGGATCTACCATTTATGACAAAAAGTTCATCTTCGTACCTGACTCCATTCAAGATGAAAATTTGGTATATATTAAAGAACTAAAGATGGAAGGTATCCTACATTCTTAAGCATGTATCCGCTCAAGAACATATTGTTTTTAGATATTGAAACTGTAGGCTGCACCGATGATTATGACAGCTTGCCAGATCGACTAAAAACGCAATGGGCCCGAAAAACTTCTTTTTTGAAAAAAGGTGACGATCTTACAGATAAAGAAGTATTTGAGGACCGTGCCGGTATTTTTGCCGAATTCGGTAAAATAGTCACTATTGGTTTAGGCTTCTTCTCTTTTGAGAATGAAGAGCAACCCATATTCAGAACCAAAGCACTATTTAATCACGATGAAAAACTTATTTTAACGGAATTTGTAGATACATTAAGCAAATTCTCCAAAAACGGGTTATCATTATGCGCACATAATGGTAGAGAGTTCGACTTTCCTTATCTGAGCCGAAGATTATTAATTAACGGAATACCTCTACCAGAAGTGCTCAACCTTATGGGCAAAAAGCCATGGGAAGTACAGCATATTGATACTATGGACATGTGGAAGTTTGGCGACTGGAAGCACTACACTTCTTTAGACCTGCTTGCCACTATTTTTAACATTACCTCCAGCAAATCGGATATCGATGGCAGTGAAGTAAATCAGGTATATTATGAAACTAAAGACCTCCGAAGAATAGCGGAATATTGCCTGAGAGATGTAGTAGTTACTGCCAAATTATTTCTTAAATTAAAAAGTATTCCTCTGGAGGATTTCAAAATTATAGATGTAACTGATTATTAAGAGAATAACCTAAAGCATTGTCGCTTGTTAATAAATAATTGTTTATTAATAATGGTTCAACCTAAAATAATGTTATTGGTTGCATCTTTGTAAAGATTCAACACTTATTTATGAGTAAAAAAAAGAGAAAAAAAATAAGGAAAGGAAAGAGTGATGGCATTCAAAATAAACTAAAAGCCAAAATAATATCTCTTCTCCACCAAAATTTTGATAAAGAGTATTCTACTAAAGAAATTACAAAAAAGTTAGGTTTCAGAAGGAAAGACTACAATAATGCCATACCTATGGTTCTTTCTGCCCTCACTCAGGAAGGCCAAATTTTAAATAATAGTGGCAGGTACAAAAGTACCCAAAGACCAGATTTAATAAGAGGTAAGCTAGACCACGTTAACCCCAGATTTGCCTATCTACTCACTCCTGAAGATGAAGACGACATATACATCAAAGCCAAAGATTTGAACTTCGCAATTGATGGTGACTTGGTAGATGTAATGGTTATACCCACTCGCGCCGGAAAACGACCTGAGGGGAAAGTGGTTAATATTATAGAGCGTAACAAAGATCAATTTGTAGGAAGAATAGAGTTTTCTCCACGCTTTGCCTTTGTGGTGGCTGACAACAGAAAAATTCATCAAGACATATTTGTACCGTTAGACAAAACGAGCAGTGCCGCTCACAATGACAAGGTAATAGTAAAAATCACCCAATGGCCAGGGCATGATAAAAGCCCCGAAGGTGAAGTGAAAATGGTACTAGGAAAAGCCGGTGATAATAATGCGGAGATACATTCTATCATGGCTGAGTTTGATCTTCCTTTTGAATTTCCTAAAGAAATAGAAGAAGAAGCAGAGAAAATTTCCGATAAGATTACTAAAAAGGAAATTGCCAAAAGACGAGACTTCAGAGAAATCCTTACTTTCACTATAGATCCGGAAGATGCGAAAGATTTTGATGATGCCTTATCTTTTGAAAAGCTTGAAAACGGAAACTATGAAATAGGTATACATATAGCTGACGTTACCCATTATGTGCAACCAGGCTCCTTATTAGAAAAAGAAGCGTATGACAGAGCTACTTCAGTTTATTTAGTAGACAGAACCATACCTATGTTACCAGAAAGGCTCTCAAATGGTCTTTGTTCTTTGAGGCCTCGTGAAGATAAACTGACTTTTTCTGCAGTATTTGAAATAGATGAAAATTCTAATGTGCTAAAAGAGTGGTTTGGAAGAACTATTATTCACTCAGACAGAAGATTTACCTATGAAGATGCTCAGGCTAGTATAGAAACAGGCGTTGGAGATCTTGCTCCAGAGCTACAGCTTATTAACGGTTTGGCTAAAAAGCTGAGGAAAGAGAGATTTAAAAAAGGTGCCGTTAATTTCGAAAGCACAGAGGTCAAATTCAAACTAGATGAAAAAGGAAGACCTTTGGGTGTTATTCCTAAAATCAGGAAAGATGCACATAAGCTTATAGAAGAGTTTATGCTCCTTGCTAATAAGCAGGTAGCCTCATATGTGCATGATATTAAGAAGGATAAAGAAAGGAATACTTTTGTGTACCGAACGCATGATTATCCTGATCCTGAAAAGCTCAATTCATTTTCCTCCTTTGCTAAAAGGTTTGGGCATAGCTTACAAACTGAGGAAACTGCTATATCAAAATCTTTAAACAAGCTATTAGATGAAATAGAAGGAAAGCCTGAAGAAAACGTACTGCAACAATTAGCAATAAGAGCAATGGCTAAAGCCAAATATACTACCGCTGCAGACATCCATTTTGGTTTAGCTTTTCCACATTATACACACTTTACCTCTCCTATCCGTCGTTACCCTGATATGATGGTACATAGGCTGTTACAACATTATTTAGATAGTGGTAAATCAGCCGACAAGCAAGAGTATGAAGAAAAATGTACTCATTCCTCAGAGCGAGAAAAAAGAGCTGCAGATGCAGAGCGCGCCTCTATTAAGTATAAGCAAGTAGAGTTTATGCAAGGAGTAGAAGACAAGGTATTTGAAGGGATTATCTCTGGTGTTACGGAATGGGGCATTTTCATAGAAATTGTAGAAACCAAGTGCGAAGGCATGGTTCGCATGGTTGATCTTAAAGATGACTTCTATGAATATGATGAAAAGAACTTCAGAGTAATAGGCAATAACAATAAAAAGATATATGCCCTGGGAGATAAGGTAAAGGTACAAGTAAAAGCTACAGACATAGACCGCCGAACTATCGACCTGATATTTGTTGAAGAAACAGATTAAACTTAGCTTAGCCTTTTTTAGATAAATGAAAAGTACAGAACAGCTTTTAGAGCTAATTTCAAAGGAAATCAATCAGCAGAAGTATGGTGTAGAACCTGATGAGCTGTATGAACCTATTAGATATATCATGGACCTTGGTGGTAAAAGACTAAGGCCCTTACTAGCCACATTATCCTACTCATTATTTAAAGATGATGTGAAGTCCATAATCCCTCAGGCGATAGCAGTAGAAGTTTTCCATAATTTCACTCTTATGCATGATGACATTATGGACGAAGCACCTCTGAGAAGAAATAAGCCAACCGTACATGAGAAGTGGAATAATAACACTGCTATTCTCTCAGGTGATGTAATGTTGGTCAAGGCTTATGAAATGATTATGAGCGAAGAGCACCCAAGAATAATGCAAGTGTTAAAAGCATTCAATAGGTGTGCCGCGGAAGTATGCGAAGGCCAGCAAATGGATATGACTTTTGAGACCCGAAAAACGGTGGATGAAAAGGAATATATTGAAATGATAAAGCTTAAGACTGCAGTACTTTTAGGGTTCAGTTTAGAAATGGGCGGCCTTTTAGCAGATACCACAGAAGAAAATGGTGCAGCACTTAGGAATTTTGGCATTAATATAGGCATCGGTTTTCAACTTAAAGATGACTTGTTGGATGTATACGCCGATGCGGAAAAATTTGGTAAACAAGTAGGTGGAGATATCATTTCAAATAAGAAAACTTTTCTTCTCATTCGTGCCTTGGAGTTAGCCAAGGGCAAACAAAAGCAAGAACTGGAAAACTGGATTTCAAAAACGGCCTTCGATGTGAAAGAAAAGGTAAGTGCCGTAACAGAAATATATAATCAGCTAAAGATTAAAGAACTTACTGAAGAATTAATGAACGCATACTTCATAAAAGGATTTGAATCTTTAAAAGCAGTAGAAGCTCCCCTTCATAAAAAGGCCATTTTAAAAAAATTTGCCGAGGGCTTGATCAATCGCGAAAAATAAAAATAACGCAAAATATTACTAAGACTTATAATGAAAAAGGCTACTTGTTTGAGTAGCCTTTTATGTTTTACTGTTGTGGTTCCAACCAGTATTTTTGTAATTGCAATTGCTCTTGAGTAGGATCTTCGTCAAACTCTAACACATATATTTGAGCTTGCTGAATAGGGAAGACCTTAGCTCCTAATACTTTTTTCTCCAGTTCTCCATCTGTATTCTCTCTCATAATTGTATAAGAAAGCGTACCATCAACTTCTAAAGATTCTTGTACCTGCCCAATGAAGTTACCAAGTTCTGGACCTAACGGAGGAGTATCTAAACCGTTAATAGCTATTACAATATCTCCATTCTCGAAACCTAAAGAATCTCCTTGCGGATTTAAGTATTCAGCATTCTGAATAGCCAGATACTGACTTCCATTATAAGGTGCTACGGCTATATTATTTTGCTGCAAACCTAAGCTTAAACTTTCCACGATTTTCTCCGGAGTAAAAGTTACGCCTACCTTATTAAATAAGTCTTCTAATGGAAGTGGTTTAGGTCCACCTACATAAGTACTAAGAAATTCACCTATTTCCGGGTAAGTCAACTCTGTTATTACGCCAAAAAGCTCGTCATCATCGAAAGCCTTATCTTTACCATATCGCTTAGAAAGATCAGCCAATAGATTCTGAACACCATATTTACCTTTAGATAATTCTCTCAATTGAATATCTAGCGCCATTCCTATAAGTGCACCTTTTTGATAAACATTATAATACTGATCTTCATATTGATCAAGCGTACCTTTACTAATGGTGGTGAAAGCTACAGTATCAATAAACTGTGTGGCAGTTATCATTTTCTCTCTCAATACCTGTAAATATTCTTCAGGAGTAATCAGTCCATATTTTACCTGCATATTCCCTGCAAAGTATTCAGTAACTCCTTCATACATCCATAAATGCTTTGACATTTCAGGATCATTAAAATCAAAATCAGCTATTTCATCACTATGAATGGTAAGAGGAGTGACTATATGGAAAAATTCGTGTGCCGCAAAATCGCGTAATTGCTGCGCCATTTGAGTGATTGTCATCTCAGGCATATAATAAAAAGAGCTATAAGAATGCTCTAATGCACCGTATGACATTACAGGCTGATCAGTAAAATAAAAGATAAAAGCATATTTATCCACAGGTAATGTACCCCCCAGGTATTTCTGCTGAGCCATTAATACTTCTTCTATGCTGGCGGCAATTTCGTTAGCAGTTACTTTCTTATTGGGTGAATAAGAGGCTACTAAAACATCAGTATTTCCTACCTTCACAAAAGCCGTATCAGCCTGACTATACATTATTGGAGAATCAACCAATTCATCATATCCGGCCACCTTAAACTCATCTTGCTTTTTATCAATTTTAGCAGGAACAAGACCTGTAGCTCCATAAAAACCTACTGGCTTTATAATCTTAAGTTCAAAAGGCTCATCCTTCTTACCTTCAAAGTATCCAAAATAACCACCACTGTTAATAATGAAGTTCTTTCCTTCTTCAATATTAGTACCTGCTGGCTGAAAAATTTCAGGACCTTCCAACTCAGTATCATAAGTATCTTCAATCCAATAAGTGATTTTCGTAAGCTTATTGGCCTTCTTTATCACCCATGAGTTATCATCAGGATGCTCTACTTCCAACTCTCTTCCCTTTTTATCCAAGGCTTTGAAAGCGGATACCATACGACCATAATCCTCAATAGCATAAGTACCTGGAATCATTTTAGGTAAATAAAAGGTAATTTCCTTATCCTTAATGTTGGGTGTAACTAATTCTATATACACTTTATCATCTTTTACCTGAGTAAGATCAAGCGTATAATTATAACCATCGTTAGCAAATAGCGTAAATCCATATAAGAGGAAAGCTATACTAAGTATACCAATTTTCTTCATTTCTTATTGTTAAATATATTTGAACCTGCAAACGTAAAAAAAAGAGAAATAGTTAAAAATTTTTTACAATCGGATATAAGTCCTGTTTAGCGAACATATTACCCGATATAATAAATCATTAAATACTAAAATTAGATAAAATGAATTTTCATACAAGAAAATGGGTAAAACCGGAAGACTTAAATCCTAACAGAACATTGTTTGGAGGAAGTCTATTGAGATGGATTGACGAAGAGGCTGCTATTTACGCAATCATTCAGCTTGAAAATCAGAGATGTGTTACAAAATATATGTCAGAAATAAACTTCGTAAGTTCGGCAAAGGAAGGAGATATTATAGAGCTGGGAATGGAAGCTAGTAAGTTCGGTACTACTTCACTTACATTAAGCTGCGTAGTACGCAATAAGCTAACGAGGAAAACTATCCTGGCAGTAGACAAGATTGTTTTTGTGAGCCTGGACGAAAATGGTGCACCTCAACCACATGGTAAAACCGAGGTCACATATGTAAAAGATCGCTTGCAATCGTAATTATTACGATATATCAGATATGAAACTATGGCTGCACTTATCCAATAGGTGGTGCCATAGTTTTAAAAGTTAAATTAAATAGTGTACTTTTCTATCCAAATTAAAATTGTCTATTGCTATCACTAACATTTAGATCATGAATAAGAAAGTTCTTGTACTTACAGGGGGAGGAGACTGTCCAGGATTAAATGCTGTAATTCGTTCAATTGCTAAACGCGCAAAAAAAGAAGGAAACTGGGAAGTATGGGGTAGCATTGGCGCTTTTAATGGAATTCTCAAAGAACCTCAAGAACTAGTAAAACTAACTAGCAAAAAAGTAGCAGGTATACATGTAAAAGGAGGCACAATATTAAAGACTACCAGCAAAGGTGACCCTTTAAAATTCCCTATAGAAAAAGAAGATGGCAGTTGGGAAATTATAGATCGTTCTGAAGAGCTCATCAAGAAAATTGAAGAAATGGGTTTTGAAGCCGTAATTAGTATAGGTGGGGATGGATCGCAAAGAATTTCTCAAAAGCTATATGAAAAAGGTTTAAATGTTGTGGGTGTACCTAAAACTATAGACAATGACCTATCGGCTACAGATCTTACTTTCGGTTTTAGTACTGCTGTACAAGTAGCTAGTGATAGTTTTGACAAATTAGTTACTACTGCAGAGAGTCATCACAGAGTAATGATTATGGAAGTGATGGGAAGAGATGCCGGATGGATAGCTTTACATACTGCACTCGCCGGTGGAGCAGAAGTATGCCTCATTCCTGAAATTCCTTATGATATTGAGAAGGTGGTAAAAAGGCTTAACAAGCGATATGATAAAGGAAAGGGCTTTGCCAATATAGTAGTAGCTGAAGGAGCGAAACCTATTTCCGGAGAAGTTACAGAAAGACTCAGCGGAGAGATAGGTTATGAAAATACCAGATTAGGCGGCATTGCCTATCAGTTATCTGCACAACTCAAAAAAGCAGGACTTAAAGCAGACATACGAGAAACAGTATTAGGCCATACCCAACGTGGCGGCACTCCTGTAGCCTTCGATAGAATATTAGCTACACTCTTTGGGGTAAAAGCTTTCGAAATGGTGCTTAACCTTGAATATGGAAGAATGGCCGCTTACATAGACAATGAAATAACCTCAGTTCCCTTATTAGATGCTATTGTAGAATATAACTATATTAAGAAAGAATCTTTCTTGGTACAGGCAGCTAAGGGTATAGGTATATCTTTTGGTGATTAAGTGGCTTAAACTATAAATTCTCTTGAGGTATATTTCTTTCACTTTAATACTATTATGCTTTGGTTCTAGCAGCAGCGTTCTGGCTCAGGAAACCTTAGAAATACAGGGGCTAAATAAAAAAACAAATCTAAATTCTTATTTCGATTATATAGTAAATCAGGACAATGATCTTAATATAGATGATGTTGTTGATTTAGACTCTACAGCCTGGTCCCAAATGGGAAAAAATGGCTTGAGGAAAGGAATTGGAAATCAGACCATCTGGTTAAAGCTTCAAGTAGTAGGATTGGTGTATGACCCTGTACACCTAGCTATTGAATTTTATGACCAATCTATTCAGCGTATAGAGCTTTTTGAAATCCGCGCATCAGGTAGAACTACCCACTCACTTACAGGATCCTGCGTAAATCCAAAAGAAAAGAGTATTCAAAGCAATCAGAACAGTTTTATGATAGTGGTAGACCCACTACAGTCCACTGATTATTATTTCAAAATTACTTCTCCCAACACTATTACTATATCAGCTTCTATAGAAGATGATGCACAAGCTCTATCTAAAAACACAAATGAAAGAACATTTTTAGGGCTATTTTATGGCGCACTTATTATTCTCATGCTATACAACATTTTACTGTTTATTAGCACCAAGTTTAATGTTTTTCTATACTATGCCCTCTATATTTTTTCCGTATCATTATCCACTACCTCTAATGACGGCTTTAACTCGCTTTTTCTTTTTGCCATTGTAGATTTGTGTAGTGGATATTTAAATGTAATAACCACATGTACTACCTTAATATTGGGTCTGTTCTTTATGACCGACTTTCTCAATATTGGTTCTTGGTCCAGTAAGATAAGTAATTTCACCAAGTGGTTAATCGGCGCTATTGCTGTGATTACTCTTATTTGCATGTTTACTTATTTGCCGGCGGCATTCGTAGCTACTGCAATATTGTCAATCATAGTTTTTCCTTTCATGCTTATTATTGGCTGGTTAGCCATTAAGCTAAATATACCCCAGGCCGGATATTTCTTCACAGCTAGCCTTATTTTTGCTGTATTCGTTTTCATACTTAACTTCTATAATCTACAGATTTTTGATTTCGGCTTTATACCTAAATATGCCATCCACATAGGATTCATCAGTAGTACTATAATCTTATCTTACGGTCTAGGAGTAAGAATTTACAATATTTACCAGTCACTGATAAGGGAAGAAAAGAACAAGCAGCTCATGGTAGAGCAAAAGAATAAAGAGCTGGAAGAAAAAGTAAAGGAGCGTACTGCTGACATTCTGAGAAAAGAGTTGAACCTACGTTCCATTCTCGATAATTCTGATAATTCGATCTGGCTTATAGATAGAAACTACAGACTCATAGATTACAATACCGTTTTTGCCCAGTCTTGGGCCATTTCATATGGCAACTACCTGAGCAGGGGCAGTAACTTATTAGATTTATATCCATCAGATTCCAGGTTAAAAAAAGTATGGAAAAACAGATTTGATGATATTCTCTCCGGCCAAAGGGCTGTTTATAGAGACATTGTTAATGATGATACTGAAACGGAAGGGCAAAACTATTTTGAAATTTATGCCTACCCCATAGAAGAAAGAGGCAAGGTTTCAGGAGCCTCATTTTTCTTAAAAGATATTACAGAACGTGTAAACGCAGAAGAACAGCTTTTGGCACAAAACGATATGCTAAAAAAGGTAAACAAAGAACTCGATAGTTTTGTGTACAGTGCGTCCCATGACTTAAAAGCCCCTTTAGCTTCAGTAATGGGCTTAATTAATCTGGTAAAACATGAAAAGGAGGTAGAAAACCGACAAGTGTATTATGAAATGATGTCTAACTCCATTTCAAGACTCAATCAATCAATTAAAGATATAATAGATTTCAGCAGAAATGCGAGACTTGAAATAGATTATGAATTGGTCAATATCACAGAGATGCTTTGTAATATTTTTGATGACCTCCAATATATTGCAGGAGCAGATCAGATTATCCGGTGTGAAGATATAGATCGGGCCCTAATGATTAAAACAGACCCCAGTAGGCTACGGGTCATTCTTAGAAATCTGGTAAGTAATGCCATTCATTATGGATGTTTAGAAAATGATGACAAACGCCTTGAAATAAAGGTTCACAAAAATGATTCTAATAGGGTGGAAATATCTATACGTGATTTTGGTCCTGGAATTCCAGAAACCTATCACCATAGAATTTTTGACATGTTTTATCGTGCCAATGAAAACTCCTCAGGAACTGGTCTTGGCCTATACATTGTTAAAGAAACCGTAGATAAATTAAACGGAACCATAACTATGTCTTCAGAAGAAGGTAAAGGATCAATCTTTACAGTAGAAATTCCGTATATCTAGAAGAGCATTAAGTCTTAATTTTTAAATAGAACATTAAACCTAATACTAAAAGATATGAATGAGGAAGAAAATAATCTGGAGCAGGCTACTTTAGGAGCGGGTTGTTTCTGGTGTGTTGAAGCTGTTTTTCAAAATTTAAAAGGAGTAAAAAAAGTAGTATCTGGTTATACAGGTGGCAAGGTCAAAAATCCAACTTACCGTGAAGTATGCAGTGGACTTACAGGTCATGCAGAGGTGGCCCAAATTACGTTTGACCCTGCAGATATTAGTTTTAAAGATATTTTGGAGGTATTTTGGAAAACACATGATCCTACTACGCTCAATAAACAAGGGGCTGATGTAGGTACACAATATAGGTCAGCCATTTTCTATCATAATGATGAACAGAAGGAAATAGCTGAAGCCTATAAACAAAAACTAGATGATGCAGAGGCTTTTCCTGATCCTATAGTTACAGAAATATCTCCACTAGGTGTTTTCTTTGAGGCCGAAGATTATCACCAGAATTATTTTAATGAAAATCCCGGTCAGCCGTATTGTCAGTTTGTAGTAAAACCAAAAGTAGATAAAGTAAAGGCTGTATTTAGCGAGAAACTAAAAGCATAGAAAATATAAAGGGCCTAAATAGGCCCTTTCTTTATTCCAACACATCTTCTATTTCAGACATTTTTTTGTCGCTAAAGCTACCGGATGTAGCATAAACTATTTTACCTTGTTTGTCTAATACAAAAAAGTAAGGAACATCCTTTTTGTCAAAAGCCAATGATTCTTTGTAAGGTTTAAGTTTACCTTTATAGAATAAAATATTGGGCAACAGTTTAGGATCAATGTTTTTAGTTGCCTTATTTTTAGCTGTACCTGTAGCAGCAGCATTAATACCTGTGAACATAGGTATAAAATAAACATTTACATCGTAGCCAAAAGAAGAAAAAAGACCGCCTCCCTCTCTTAAAAACTTATTGTATACAGGACTGAACCAAGTATTAAGATCTTTTTCTGATTTTTTTGAATAGGCCATTCCTACCAGAGTATATTTTCCCATGGTACCTTTGGGCAAAATCACTACTGAGTCAGATACGGTCTCCGCCTCAAGTTCAGGAAATTTCTTACCTACCACCTGAGCGCTTGCTACTGTTTTTATAAAAGCCAAAAATAAAACTGCTAGTAATACTCTTTTAAAATTCATGCAAATACATTTTATGTGATATATCTAAATTATGAAAAAACAGTGCCACTTTATAAGAACTTATTTTAAATCTTGAAGGACCTACTTCTATCGGTAATAAAAATAAACAATATTTATTAACTTAAATTTGTGTTTTAAGAGCTTCTAATCGATTATAATCAACTGATAATAAATTTTTTAAATAAACTTGCTTTTTAGTAAGTAGGCTACATATAAAACTTCTTAGGAGGCACTATAAATAGACCAAACCTAGCAAAAGGTGCATTTTGAGGATTCAGTTCTATAAGGGCATCTCTTCGTCTATCTCCCGGTTCTGCGAGATAATTCCTAAGGTTAAAAGTATATCCCATATCAAAGCCCACCCATAACCAATCATGAATTTCGTGCTCCAGACTAACACCAGTATACAAATCAGATTTTCGAAGGGTTAGCACGTCGGTAGATACTTCCGCATTTCTTATAGCATACCTCCAGCCCTTTACTTCTGCGGAAGCAGTAATATAGAATTTGCTATCGACTTTATATCTAAGTGCCACCGTTTTAGGTAGATATAGATCTAATGTCCAAGATCTGTTGATCTTATGTTCGTAGCTAAGAAAGGGATATATCTGTGGTGCTGATAGGGTATAGGCCAAGGCTAAACCACCACCAATTTTGGTTGTTTTATTTAAAGTGACCTCATATGAACCCATAAGATAGTACTTAGCACTTTTAGTCGTCCATTTTATACGATCACTCTTGAGCTCAGCTCCTGCAATAATGGTTACATTTTTATTTTCTTCTAAATCACGACGCAACAAAAATCTGCCTCCTAGACTCGTAAATTTTTGCCTTTCTATATGATTATACAAACCATAGTCTTGTCCTCCATTGTCATAATCGAGTAGAAAGTCATGCCTATCATATTTTAGCTGAACACCAAACATGGTTTTCTCTTTCATAATTATAGGCGCACCAAGTCTGATTTTCATTTGAGTATCACGCTCTATCTCCGTTTCAGCTTCGCCCATATTGTCGGAAGTAGAACTTATTTTATAATCATAAAGATTATTAAAAGTAATCTCAGCTATACGTGGCCTGTATGGAATGATATCAGACTCAAGCTCCACATTGTCTTCTCCTAAATCTTGCCCAAATAGTATAACAGTTTTTATAACCATCAGGCACATTAGCCAAAAATGTCGAATCATATTTGCATCTTAGAAAGTCATGATTAAACCATTCACAGATAATGAAAGTTCATAACGCTCATAATTTATTTTACCCTGAAACGAAGGGCTGTTTGCAGGCCTAACATATTAATATTTCTTTCCTCATTTCCCAAGGTAGAAATACCATGCTGATAAAACAACGATACTAACAAATGAGATTTGTTTTTCAATATTTTTTCTACGCCCAGAGCAGCATCTACTGTTCCTAAGAACATGGCTTGTTTTTCATAAAATTTAGATGCCTCTATTTCTACTCTAAAATCATCTTCTCCACCTTTATCATAACTATAAGCATAGATATATTTAAATTTCTGATTGAGGTAAAGCATCGGAGATATTCCTGATGACACAAACAAATATCGATTTTCTGATAGCGGTAAATTATATTTCAAATGGATAGGAAAAGCTAGAATATTAGACTGGGTCTTAATTCTAGTTAATTCACCTATATCTTGATCCACTGCAGGATAATTGAATAAATCATTTCCAAGACTTCCAATATCATTCACTACATAGCTATTATGCACATATCTGGCACCGGTTTCCAATCTTATAGCCGGACTAAAAATAAATTCGGCATCTATTCCGGCCATAGCCCCTACATTACCCGATCCTTTATCTACACCCAACTTATGTACACCAATCTGAGGACCATACTGAAATCCTACTCCCTTCATTCTATGCTTCTCCAGTTCGCGCATCTTAGCTATAGATGTTTTGTGCCTATTATTTCTATCCATATTCACCTCAGTGCTTCCAGGATCTACCATAGCTATACGTGAAGAGTGAAAACCCTGATAAACAGGCAAATAGGCTCCTTTTCTACTTACGCTGCTAGGATTTATTTCATTACTATAATTCAAATATATATTACCATGAGCGTCAGCACTAGCTAAAGAATATCTCGTTAAAAAAGATTTCAATTCGTCGGAAATCTCTGAGTCTGTTCCCAGTAATATCTTATTTTGATTTCTGCCCATAGAACCTTGGGACATAGCATAAACCGGCACGTGCTTTATTATCTCCTTTTCTATATAAACCGTATCGCTGGTAAGAACAGCTGTAGATTGGGCCTGATTTTGCCAATAACTAAGTTCGGTTTTCAATTTTTCATTTTCATCTATATTTTGCCTTAAGGATGCCAAAGCTTCTCTCAGCTCATCATTGTCCTGATTATGATAAAAAGAGTAGAGCCCAAAATTCAATAAAGAAATGAGTACCACAGATGCAGCTACTCTCATAAAGTCTTTATATCTCACGTACCACGGAACATAATGTACTCCATCCATCCTGGCACGAAATGCTGCCAATGCACCTTCGTCTTGATGAGTGTCTTTATAAGACTCTACCTTGTTACGTATATATTCGTCAAATTTGTTATCATCCATGATGCTTGCGAATGTTTCTGATTTTCTTAATAGCAGCCTGCAACTTAGTGCGAGCTACAGAAAGGTTAGATTTTGAGGTTCCTGCACTAATTCCAAGCTTTTGTGCTATTTCATCATGCTTAAAGCCCTCAATGGCGTACAGGTTAAATACTATTCTATATGATGGCGGCAATTCCTGAATAAGAGCTATTATCTCCTTCTCACTAATCTCGGCTAGTATATCATAATCTTCATATTCAAATCTGGCGTAAGAAATGTCGACACTGTGATAATGCTTTTCATTTCTCCTATAATAATCTATGGCACTGTTGATTACAATTTTTCTTAACCAGCCTTTAAAAGAAAGACCAACTGAGTATTTATTTAAATTTGTAAAAACCTTCACAAAGGAGTCGTTAACTATCTCAAGAGCTTCTTCCCGATCACGCGAATACCTCAAACCAATGCTCATCGCATAGTTATAAAAGGCCAGGTACAATCTGTCTTGAGATTGTCTATGACCTTTCCTGCATTGTTTAAGAAGCTGATGAAATTCCTTATTCTCTTCCACGGTTGTTACTCTACACGCACCAAATTAAAATTTGGTTGGTAACAAAAATTAAATAATATCAATTTCTTTAAAATAATTTTCTGCTCAACCAACCGTTTACAAGAAGGTTGCGTGTTGATAACAGATAAAGGAACAGTGCATGAGATCCATAATTAAAAAATCTGAAGATTATGTGTGTAAATTATTAGCTAATACACCTAATGATTTATGCTTCCATAATATTCATCATACTAAAATGGTAGTAAAAGCTACTAAAGAAGTATGTGACAAACTCGAGGTTGGTGATGACATTCAAGAAATAGTTACTATTGCGGCCTGGTTTCATGATACAGGATACCTCAAAGACTATTCTAATCATGAAGAGGAAAGTAAAATTATAGCACAAGATTTTTTAAGTAAGAAGCAGTATGACCCAGGGAAGCTGGAAGAAGTACTCAATTGCATCAATGCAACCAAATTTGGCCATAAACCTCTCAGCTTATCTGAAAAAATCATTTGTGACGCGGATGTGTATCATTTAACGTGTAAAAAATATTTTGAGTGGTTAGAAAAACTAAGAGTGGAATGGGAGAAAAGGCTTAATACCTATTTATCAGACAAACAGTGGTATAATGATAATCTGGAATTCCTTAAAAAACATTCATTCTGCACTGATTACGGCAAGAACGTACTTGAAAAAAGAAAGCAGAAAAACATTAACAAGAACGTTGAAAAGATGGAAGTTCAATTTATAAAATAGTCTTATCCAATAATTTCAAGATTAAGCCAACAGCAAATGGATTGCCCAGTCAGTTTTAATCCCACTAAGGGCCAATTCTTAGATTAATGACTTGATTTGCAAAAGCCAAAATATAGCAACAGCTTATTTCTAACCTACAAAGTAATTACAGCTATACTGCAGATGCTATAGCAGCCACCCCTACAGAAGTGGTTCCTGCTGCTGTGAGTGCTTCTATGCAAGCCTCAAGGGTAGCTCCAGTAGTAATCACATCATCAACAAGAAGCACTCTTAAACCATCTAATGATAGATCCTCATTATGAGTAAAAATAGTATCTACATTTTTTAACCTGTCTAGTCGTGATTTTTTGGTTTGAGTAGAAGTATATATATTTCTTATCAAAGCATCTTCGAACTGAGGTAACTCCATTGACTCTGATAAACCCTGACCGAACATAGCGCTTTGGTTATATCCACGACGGCGCAGTTTCCTCTTATGTAACGGAACAGGTACTATTACATCATAATGTCTGTCAAATTCTGCTTTCATTAATTCCTTACCATATTCAGCACCAATTAAAGTTCCTAACTCTGGTTTATTATCATATTTCAATCGGTGCAGCAATCTTTGAACTTTTCCACTTTTATTAAACTTATATCTGGCAACAGCATGTAACAGTTTCGCCCTTCCGTAAAATTTGGAAGCTATGAAATTATCATGATTTAAATGAGAATCCGTTTTTGGCAGACTATATTCACATTTCAAACAAAGCAATTTCTCTCCTTTTGCTAGCCCCCGATTGCAGGCCAGGCAGTAGTTAGGAAAGAACAATGATATGAAATCATTAAGCATTGTATGAGAATGGATATATTTGCAAGAATATTTTACTAAATAATTTAATGAATAAAGTCGAAGAATTTAACAGTTACCGCAGTAAGATGAATGAAAAAATTCTTGGTGCAGATAACAAAGTACTGAAAAGGATATTTAACCTCGATACCAATGCCTATACTGAAGGTGCTTTAGATGTAAAAACTAAAGAGCTGATGGGTATGGTAGCATCTATGGTACTTAGATGCGATGATTGTATTAAATATCATGTTCAAAAGTGTTTTGAACTAGGCATAACTAAAGAACAAATATTTGAAGCTTTTGCTATAGCCAATTTAGTAGGAGGAACCATAGTAATACCTCACCTCAGAAGAGCGGTAGAATTTTGGGAAGAATTGGAAGGTGAGACAGCATGATAAAAAAGGACCTTGAGTTAGAAAGATCCTGGCAAAAGCTACGCCTTCACTTAAGAGAGGTGGTTGGCAAAAAACCTAAAGATTTGAACAGTATACTTTTTCTTATAGGTGTGCAAGAGTTAGGTAAAGGGAAGAAGGTCTTTAGTAAAGAAGAAAAGCAAGACTTAATGCACATAGCCATTTGCAAGGTATTGAGCTTTTCCGGATTTTATGAGTTGGAAGGGCTCGATGAAGATGGATGGCCTCACTGGAAGAAGGTGAAAAATTTGCCGCACTTTGATCTTCTCGAACAAGAGAAAATGCTAAAGATGCATGTACTAGAATACTTTGAAAAAGAGTTAAATGTAGTTGTGTCCTAATTGCGGATTTTGGTGAGAATAGTATATCCATGTATATTTAAAAGATGTGACTTAAATGAGATCGAACTATGGCCTGTTCTTATACGTATAATATATTTCCAAAGTCCGATTTAAGTATACTGGATTATATATGACATTAAAAATTATCTGGTGAATATGAATAAAATTGAGCAAAATATTTACAGCAAAATACAACAGTATCGAAAAAAGTACTTTTTGAACCTCGCTGTAAAAGGTTTGCTCATTTCTTTGGGCTTAACTTTCTCTATATTTCTGATATTCAACAGTTTAGAGTATTCCTTTCGTTTCGGATCCCTAGCCAGAGCCTTTTTGCTATTTACTTTTATAGCCTCTGCTCTATGGGCTATGGGCAAATATGTGATAATTCCTTTAATCTCAATGCTCAAAAATGAAAAAGCGATGAGCAATGAAGAAGCGGCGAAAAAAATTGGACAGCATTTTCCAGAGATAAATGATAAACTACTGAATATCATACAGTTAGAGAAATTTAAAGGGGAACTAGTTCAAGCCAGTATATCACAAAAATCATATTTAATTGAATCTTATCAATTCGAAAAAGCCGTTGATTTTAAGACGAACCGCTCGTACGTTAAATATTTGCTAGTACCCTTGGTATTGCTACTCTCTGCGCTAATTATAAGCCCTTCATTTATCACTTCCAGCTCCTCTAGAATCATAAAATTTAACAAAGAGTTTGTTCCGGAGGCACCATTTTCTTTTCAACTAGAAAATGAAGAATTGATCGGATTCAAAAATGAAGATTTTTCTATTAAGTTAAATTTGAAAGGAGAAGCTATTCCAGAAAATGCTTACATTGTCATTAATGATCGCATCATCAAGATGTTATATGAAAAAGGAAGCTATACCTACACCTTCAACAAAATTCAGAACGAAAAAGCCTTCTCTTTTGAGGCGGCAGGTTATAACTCATCAACTTATCATCTAACCGTAGTAGACAGACCCAATATTAAAAATTTCAATGTATATCTAAACTACCCTTCATATTTAGGCAAGAAAAACGAAAGACTAAGCAATACAGGCAATTTGCAAATACCTGAAGGCACCAAAGTAAAATGGCAATTAAAAACTATTCAATCAGAAGAAGCTACCATAGGATTTGACAAATCTGACAGCTTATATCAACTCAAAAATGTTGATAATCAGGTTTTTGAATTTGAAAAGGCATTCTTCCAATCTTCAATTTACAGTCTGAATCTAAAGAATCAATACAGTAACAATAAAGAGAAAATTCTTTATAAAATAGATGTAGCAAAAGACCAGTATCCCGAAATTGACTTAAGCACATATCAGGATACTACTATGTACAACTACATTGCACTAGGTGGTAACATATCGGACGATTATGGTTTAACTCAACTTAAACTATTTTACACTATAAATAAGGAGGGTAATAATACTCAAGGTAAAACAGAATCTATTGACATTAGTATTTCCAAAAATCAGAATAATCAGCGTTACTACTATCAATGGTTTCTTGACTCGCTGGATATTTCTCAGGGCAGCAGTATAAGTTACTATCTTAAGGTTTGGGATAATGACGGAGTAAATGGCAGAAAAGCTTCTAAAACAGGAACCTATTCTTTTAAACTACCTACAAAATCTGAGATAAAAGATCAGGTTGATCAAACCAATGCCAAAACTAAAAAGGATATTGATAAGACTATAAAAGAGGCCCAAGAACTAAAAGAGCAAATCAAAGAGGCTGAAAATAGGCTTAAAGGCAAGCAAGAGCTCAACTGGCAGGAAGAGAATCTACTTAAAGATATTATAAAGAAGAAAGAAGAACTCAACAAATCTTTAGAAGAGCTTAAGAAGCAAAACAAAAACAATCAGGATAAACGCAACCGCTTTTCTGAGGAAAATAAGAATATAAGTGAAAAGTCTAAGCAATTACAAAAGCTTATGGACGAACTTCTTGATGATGAAACTAAAAAACTGTACGAAGAACTGAAAAAGCTTCTAGAAGAAAAAGATGTTGATGATATACAAAATACCTTAAATCAGATAGATAATAAAGAAGATAATCTTGAGAAGGAACTCGAAAGAACTTTGGAGTTATTCAAAAGAATGCAGTTTGACCAAAAACTTGATGACGCCATCAATCAACTGGATGATCAGATTAAAAAACAAGAAGAGCTCAATGAGAAAACAGAAGAAAAATCATCTGATAAAGAGGACTTAGCTAAGGAGCAAGAACAACTTCAGAAAGAGTTTGAGGAATTTCAGAAGGAGAAGGCAGAACTTGAAGAGATGAATCAAGAGCTAAAAAATCCTGAGTCATTACCTGATACTAAGGAAGAGGAAGAACAAGTGAAGCAAGAACAAGAAAATGCTAAAGAGTCTCTTGAAAAGAATAAGAAGAAAAAGGCTAGTGAATCTCAGCAGAATGCTAAGCAGCAAATGCAAAAGATGAAAGATAAAATGATGCAGATGCAGAGTGGTATGGAAATGAGCATGATGCAAGAGAATCTGGATGATCTAAGAGATATAGTACATAATCTTCTTAAGCTATCTTTTGATCAGGAGGATCTTATGAAAGAGTTTAAAAATGTCCAGCAAAGCGATCCCAGATTCGTAGATCTTGGACAAACTGAATTAAAGCTTAGAGATGATGCTAAAATTGTAGAAGACAGTTTACTCTCTCTCGCAAGCCGTGTGTTTCAGATAGCAACCTTTGTTACTCGTGAAGTAGGAGAGATGAATGACCATATGGATAATAGTGTAAAGGCTATTAAAGATCGTAAGAAACCTATAGCAGTATCAGAGCAGCAGTTTGCCATGACTTCTATGAATAACTTGGCACTACTATTAGACGATGTATTAGAACAGATGATGAATGCCATGCAAGACGCACAGGGACAAGGGCAGTCTAAACAAAAAGGCAAACCAAAGACACCATCACTAAGTGAGTTACAAAAAGAGCTGAATAACAAGATCAGTGAACTAAAGAAGAGTGGAAAGAGTGGGAGAGCACTCTCTGAGGAACTTGCTAAGCTCGCAGCAGAGCAACAACGCATCAGACAGCAAATGCAGGAGATGCAAGAGAAGTATGGAGAATCAGGATCCAAACCGGGTGATGGATTACCTGAAAAAATGGAAGAAACAGAAACTGATTTGGTAAACAAACAGATAACACAAGAAACCATTAATCGTCAAAAAGAGATTTTAACTCGCATGTTAGAGGCAGAAGATGCCATGAGAGAAAGAGAGCAGGACGAGGAAAGAAAAGCAGAGTCAGCTAAGGACTATGAAAAGGCTTTACCCAAAGCTTTCGAAGAGTACTTCAAGCTAAAAGAGAAAGAAGTAGAACTGCTCAAGACAGTTCCTCCAAAGCTCTATCCATATTATAAAGAAGAAGTAAACGAGTATTTTAAAAGACTAGGTAGTAAACCTAATAACTAATTCAAATGAACACCATTAAAATTCAGATCCCTTCCTTATCAGAGAATATCCGAATGATCGAGAGCTTCATTGACAATGCAAAGGAGAAGTTCAAACTGGATGATGACATCTATGGCAACATTATGATTGCCGTAACAGAAGCTGTCAACAATGCTATAAAACATGGCAACCAGCAAGACAAGTCGAAGAATGTAGCCCTAAGTCTGTCACTACAAGATAGTCTCATCAGATTCACTATAGAAGATGAAGGGCCTGGGTTTGATTATCATAATCTTCCAGACCCTACTTCACCAGAGAATCTGGAGAAGCCTGGTGGCAGAGGGATATTCCTCATGAAACATTTATCTGATGAAGTAACATTCAAAGATGACGGCAAAGTGGTAGAACTTAATTTCTATATAGATTAATGGAAATACATTTTTTTCAAGAAGATACAGAATTTGAGCTCATCAATCCAAAGCCAACTCAAACATGGATCAATAAGATCATAGAGCAAGAGGGGTATAAGCTTCAAGAATTAAACTTTATCTTTTGCTCTGATGACTATCTACACAACATGAACCTTGAGTACCTGGATCATGATACGTTCACAGATATCATCACCTTTGATAATTCGGAAGACGATAAGATGATTGAAGGAGATATATTCATAAGCATAGACAGGATTAAAGACAATGCTAATTCTATGAATATAGATTTTGAAAATGAATTACATCGTGTAATAATACATGGAGTACTTCATCTTCTAGGGTATGGAGATAAAACTGAAAGCGAGAAATCATTAATGCGCTTAAAGGAAAACGAAAGCTTAACATTATTATAAGTGTTCCACGTGGAACTTTAATACACAAAATCAATAGTAGAAACTACTGTTCCACGTGGAACACTTAATTCAAATCACAACCAATTAAAACGCTGTTCCACGTGGAACACTAAAATAGATATTATATATGTTTCCAGAATATGATGTAATAGTAGTAGGGGCAGGGCATGCTGGATGCGAAGCAGCACATGCTGCAGCTAAGATGGGTTCGCGAGTGCTTCTGGCGACCATGAATATGAACACTATAGCTCAAATGAGTTGTAACCCAGCCATGGGTGGCGTAGCAAAAGGACAAATAGTAAGGGAGATAGACGCACTAGGAGGAATGTCTGGGATAATATCAGACAAGAGCATGATCCAATTTAGGATGCTCAATAAATCTAAAGGACCTGCTATGTGGAGTCCCCGTACTCAGAACGACAGAATGCGCTTTGCTGAAGAATGGAGATTAGCCTTAGAAGCTACGCCAAACATAGACTTCTGGCAAGAAATGATTACAGGCGTAATGGTAAAAGGTAATAAGATAACAGGTGTAACTACTAGTTTAGGCCTTGAAATAAAAGCTAAGGCTGTTGTGCTTACCAATGGAACGTTCCTAAATGGTTTAATACATATCGGAGAAAAACAGTTTGGCGGGGGAAGAACAGGAGAAAGGGCAGCGAAAGGTATCACTGAACAACTAGTCAATCTAGGCTTTGAAGCAGGACGTATGAAGACAGGTACTCCGCCTAGAATAGATGGTCGCAGTCTAGATTATACAAAAATGGAAGAGCAAAAAGGGGATGAGCTTCCAGAAAAATTCTCCTATTCAAGTCATACATCACCCTTGCAAAATCAAAGAAGTTGTTTCATAACATATACTAATAATAATGTTCATGAAGAACTTCAATCTGGATTTGATAAATCACCCATGTTCAATGGAAGAATACAAGGAGTAGGGCCAAGGTACTGTCCTTCTATCGAAGATAAGATCAACAGATTTGCAGAGAGAGAAAGACATCAAATATTCGTAGAGCCAGAAGGATGGGATACAGTAGAAATATACGTGAATGGTTTCTCCACCTCCCTTCCAGAAGATGTTCAATACAAGGCTTTAAGATTAATACCTGGTTTCGAAAATGCTAAAATGTTTAGACCAGGTTATGCTATTGAATACGATTTCTTTCCGCCAACACAGCTACAGCTTACTCTAGAAACAAAACTCATAGAGAATCTATATTTTGCTGGACAGATAAACGGAACTACAGGATATGAAGAAGCTGCTTGTCAAGGACTAATTGCAGGTATAAATGCACATAATAAAATACATGAAAAGGATTCCTTTATTCTTAAAAGATCTGAAGCATATATAGGTGTTCTCATTGATGACCTTATAAATAAAGGTACCAAGGAACCGTACAGAATGTTTACTTCCAGAGCGGAATTCAGAATACTCCTAAGACAAGACAATGCAGACTTACGCCTCACAGAGAAAGGACACAGCATTGGTCTCGCTGATAACGAACGTCTAGAATCAATGCTAGATAAAAAGAATGACGTATCTAGAATAATAAATGATCTACAGCAAAAAAGAATTGAACCAGAATACGCCAATGAAGGATTAACCCAATTCAATTCAGCTGCATTGAAACAAAGAGTTCCCGTGATAGGTCTATTAAAACGTCCCGAATTAAATATATTTCAGCTACAAGAATTAGATGCCGACCTCAAAGAATATTTATCTAAATACGATAAGAACATTCTAGAACAAGCTGAAATACAAATTAAATACGATAGCTACATCGATAAAGAAAGACAGTTAGCAGAAAAGATGGAGCAGTTAGAAAATAAAAAAATAAGATCCAATTTTGACTATGATGAAGTAAAAGCACTTTCATCCGAAGCAAGAGAAAAACTAAAACAGATTCAACCTTCAACCATAGGACAGGCCTCAAGAATAAGCGGCGTATCTCCTGCAGATATATCTATCCTCATGGTATATTTAAGTAAATAAAACCATGCTAGAAACACTTAATCACTGTCCAATATGCAGTGAGAGTAACTATAAATTATTCCTAACATGCCAGGATTATACAGTCAGTCAGGATTTGTTTAACATAGTAGAATGTACGAACTGTAATTTTCTGTATACTAACCCCAGACCTTTCCCAAAGGATCTGGGGAAATACTATAAGTCTGATGATTATATATCTCATAGTAATAAGTCTAATAATCTAACCAACTTCACATATAGAATAGCTCGTAATTATACCTTAAAAGGTAAGCTATCATTAGTCAATAGATTACAAGATCGCAAAACAAAACTATTAGACTTAGGATGCGGCACAGGCCACTTTCTCAAAATCTGTAGTGACGATGGATGGAAATGCACAGGTGTAGAACCGGACCCAGACGCAAGAAAACAAGCTACCGAACAAGGCTTAAAAGTATTCTCTAACATCGAAGGTGTTTCCCTTGAACAATACAATGTCATTTCCATGTGGCATGTACTTGAACATGTACCCAATTTGAATGACTATTTATCTTTCATAAAAACAAGACTAGCCTCTAATGGCCATCTTATAGTAGCAGTACCCAACCATCAATCTCATGATGCAAAAAACTATCAAGACAAGTGGGCTGCCTATGATGTACCCCGGCATCTGTATCATTTCGATCAGAATAGTATGGCAAAACTCATGCATAAGCATTCATTACAAATCAAGGAAGTTAAACCAATGAAACTTGATTCCTATTACGTGTCACTACTCAGTGAATCATATAAGGGTTCAGGCATTGCTAAATTTCCTAAAGCATTTCTAGAAGGAATAAAGTCTAACAGATATGCCAATAACAACCATAACAATTATTCAAGCTTAATATATATAATAGAACATCTTAATGAAGGCAATTAATCTTTTCATCTTAACCCTTATTACACTATGTGTTTGGTCTTGTGCTAACCAAACATCTCCTACAGGTGGGCCTAAAGATGAAGAACCACCACAACTTATATCATCCGATCCTGAACAAGGTGAACTCAACTTTAAAGGAGACAAAATTATCCTTGAATTCAATGAGTTCATTAAAACCGATAACCCCAAAGAGCAGATAATAATTACTCCAAGATTAGATCAAGAGTATACTTTCAAATACAGAAAAAATCGAGTAATTATAGAATTTGATGAACCGCTCAAAGACAGTACTACCTATTCATTGAACTTTAGAGAAGGAATAAAAGACATCACAGAAGGTAATCCTACAGACAATTTAGTACTAGCATTCAGTACTGGTAGCTATCTTGATTCATTAACTGTATCAGGAAACATAAGCGATCTCATGACTAACAAGCCTGCCAAAGACATTACGGTATCTTTATATGATTCTCAAGATACATTGGATGTATTCAATGGGCCTCCAATATATCTTACCAAAACGGATGAAGAAGGTAATTATCAATTCAATAACATCAAGAATGGATTGTATAAAATATATGCTATTAATGACAAGAACAAAAACTTGATGTTAGATAGTAAAACCGAAGCACATGGATTCAGATCTGCACTTATACCTTTAGACACCAGCCTAACGGAAATAAATATGCCCATACAATCAATGGATGTAAGACCATTCGAATTACAGAGTGCAAGGCAATCAGGCACTACCTTCAACATCAAATACAATAAATATATAGATGAGTATACAATAGTAAGAGCTGACAGTACAGGAAGCATTTTTAGTAACATAAGTGCTAGTGACCCGAATACAATAGAATTGTATAACAACTTCAGCCAAGATAGCCTAGAGGTTATTGTAACAGCTACAGATACTACAGACTCTACCATAATAAATAATGTATACGCCAAATTTGAAGAAACTAATAGAAGACCTTCTGAATTCAAAGCAGAGAATCAGTTAGAACCTATTCTATCCATTAATCCGAAATTTAAGAGCACCTTCAACTTTACTAAACCCATAGCTCAGGTAAACAATGATAGCATATTTATATTCTTAGATTCTGCACACATAGTTTTCTTACAAGAAGAAAACTTCACGTGGAACAAGCATAGAACAGAACTAGAAATCAATTACAGTATAGATCCTGAGCTATTCCAAGTTGAAGACACCAAGAATGTTACAGCTTCGGATTTATATTCTAAACAATCGGGCACGATGCAATCTGATTCTAGCAAGAAAGAGAAGCAACCAGATCCAAGGCCATTCTTTAGATCAGCGCAGGGCACCTTCATATCAATCGAGAACGACAGTAGTAGTAATGTGCAAGCCAACCTATCATTTAACAAACCAGATCAACTAGCTACAGTAATAGTCAAAATAGAAACTGAAGCCACTAGTTTTATTGTTCAGCTATTAGACACACAGAACAAAGTGCTACAAGAACGTGCAAATGAAAAAAACTTTGAGTTTAAATATGTAAAACCAGGTGACCACAAAATACGTGTGCTGGTAGATTCAAACAAAAATGGTATTTGGGAAGCTGGGAATATTACCAAGGATGACGAACCAGAACCAGTAATATTTTATAAATCGTCAGAAGATAAAGAGGAATTTCCATTGAGAGCCAACTGGGTATACGGCCCATGTGAGGTATCATTTTAATGTGGATAAGTGTAGATAACTTATGTGGACAGATGAGAACATATTGTGGGCAAATGACAATTCACACCAAATTTCAATTTTCGGTGTGGATGACGGAGAACAACTCACATTTATACCTTTAGAAATCCACAATCAACACAAAGATTTTATTTTATCCACAAATAGACATTTATCCTGTGGACATTTTATAAATAACTGTTTTTCAGTAAATTATCCTTAAACCTGCTGTGGATAAACTATGGACAAGTTAAGATTTCATAAACAAATCTTTTATGCAAATTAAATATTTAGAACTTATCCACGTATCCACATGCTAATAGATAATAATAATTTTAATTAAATATATATTATATAATATATAGGGTGTGTGTAATGTGAATAACATGAGTGAGCTAAAAATTTTGATCCTTCTTACATTTCTGTCTTTATCTGTTTTTGTGCAAGCACAAAAATTTGATGAAGTACAGCTAGCCAATGAATATTTCACTAAAGGTGAAAAAGAAAAAGCATTAACGATGTACGAAGATCTCTCGCGGCAGATGGTTAATATTCCACTTATCCACAATAATTATTTCCATCTCTTGCTGGAGATGGAAAAATATGATGACGCCCAAAAATATCTGCGCGGACTCACTAAGCGCTTTCCTAATAATATATATTATAAGCTAGATGAAGGGCTTGTTTATAAAAGCCAGGGAAATGAAGAAAAGGCCGATAAACATTTCCGCCAAATCATTAATGATATAAAAAATGATAATTATCTGGTGCAAAGTGTTTCTAACTATTTTGTGAATAAACAATTCACTTCTTTGGCCGCAGAAACTTTGCAGCAAGCTAGAAAATCTATGCACAATGAAAATCTCTATGCTTTAGAGTTAGCTAATGTTTATCGATTAGCTAATGAAAAGGATAAAATGGTAGAAGAGTATTTAAAATATGTAACTCAAAATCCTGCTAACTTAAGTTACGTAAAAAATACACTTCAGAATTTGCTATCAGATCCAGAAGAACTAGAGAGTCTCGAAAATATTCTTTACAAAAAAATACAAGATGAACCTGATAGTCAGATTTATGGTGAGCTGCTAATCTGGGTTAACCTTCAGCAGAAAAATTTCTATGGAGCCTTCATACAAGCTCGGGCTATAGACAAAAGAATGAAGGCTGAAGGAAGCAGAAGTATGAACATTGGAAATATTGCGCTTGATAATAATGATTATGAAACAGCTATTAAGATCTTTTCATACATCATCAAAACGTATCCCAATACTTATAACTACTTACTGGCTCGTATGTATTTGATTAAGGCCTATGAAAAGAAAGTTAAAAACACATACCCTGTAGATAAAGAAGAAATTAAAATCCTGATAAAAGATTATGACATCTTCGTAAGAGAGATGGGCATCAACAGGAATACCCTCGAAGCTCTTAGGAATAAGGCTCTGCTCCATGCTTTTTACTTAAATCAAAAAGATTCGGCCATCAGTATTTTAAAATCAGTTATTGAGAATCCGAAGGCTACTTCTGAATTAAGATCACAGTCTAAGTTAGATTTGGGAGATATATATATTCTAACTGGTGAATATTGGGAATCTACTTTGCTATACTCACAAGTGGAAAAGTCAAATAAGAACGAGCCATTGGGTTACGAAGCCAAATTAAAAAATGCTAAACTATCTTACTACAAAGGAAATTTTCAGTTAGCCCAGGAGCACCTAGATATTTTGAAGCAAGCTACTACTCGGGAGATAGCCAATGATGCCATGGCGCTTAGCATATTGATAAAAGATAACGTTGGTTTAGATACCACAGAAACTGCTATGAAAAAATATGCAGCCATAGAATTGATGCTTTATCAAAATCAGATAGATAGTGCTTTGCTAGCAATAAAGCAATTAAGAAAGGAATTTAACCGGCATAGTTTGTCTGATGAATTACTATGGTTAGAAGCTGATATTTACAAGAAAATGGGTGATTTCGAAGAATCAATTCGTTTGCTTAAAAAGATTTTTAATGAATATGATTATGATATCCTGAGTGATGATGCTTATTTTACTATTGGTGATATCTACGAAAGACAGTTGAATGATAAGGAAAAGGCAATGGAAGTATATCGCGATTTTCTCACACGCTATCCAGGTAGCGTATATGTAGCTGAAGCAAGAAAGCGATATAGACAGCTACGGGGAGATTTTAATATGTAAAAGTGCTGTAATACAGCATGATTAGTGCTAAGTAATAAAAAACCCGTTGGAAAAATGAATATACGCAGACTCTTTGATGTATTGCTCTTTCAAAATCAAGAAAGGTCGCAACAGGTATCTCTTGCCCATAAAATGGATAATCAGTGGAAAACTTATTCCACGGAGGAAGTGGTGAAAATTGCCAATCAGCTGAGCACTGGTTTGCTAAAAGCGGGCATCAGTCCTGGAGAAAAAATTGGACTTGTATCTCTCAACCGGCCTGAATGGGTAATAGTTGATTTTGCCATTTCACAGATAGGTGCTATTAACGTGCCCATGTATCCAAACTCCACCGCTGAGGATTATGCTTACATCATTAATGACGCCACTGTTAAAATGGTTTTTGCTGGTGACGATGATTTACTTACCAAATTAAAAAAGACAGAGACCTTAGTAAACCACAACATTTCGCTATTCAGTTTTGATCAAGGATCAGATAAATACTTATGGACAAATTTACTAAAAGACGAAATAGACCATGAGACAATAGAAACTTTAAGATCAAAAATTGAGTACGAAGATCTTGCTACTATTATTTATACTTCGGGTACCACGGGTAACCCGAAAGGGGTGATGCTCTCTCATAAAAACATTCTCTCTAATACAGCCGCTGTAACGAAGGCTTTTGCTACAGGTGGGCCGGAGCATACCGTGCTCAGTTTTCTTCCTCTAAGCCATATCTTTGAGCGCACAGCGCTGTATGTGTACCTTCATATGGGAGCGTCTATTTATTTTGCTGAGAGTATGGATACCATTGCTGAAAATATGAGAGAAGTAAAGCCTCATTTTTTTGCTACGGTACCAAGGCTTTTAGAAAAGGTTTATGAAAAAATTCTGGTAACAGGCTATGAGCTTCAGGGAGTGAAAAAAAATCTTTTTTTCTGGGCACTGAATCTGGCAAAGAAATATGACTTAGATAATAACCAAGGCTTTTTTTATAACTTACAGTTGACTCTGGCGAATAAAATTATTTTTAGTAAATGGAGAGCAGCTTTAGGCGGTAGAGTAGAATTTATTGTTTCAGGTGGAGCTGCCTTACAACCTAGACTGGCGAATATATTTTGGGCCGCTCAGATAAAAGTGCTCGAGGCCTACGGCCTTACGGAAACTTCGCCAGGTATTAGTTTTAGTTTGATTGATGATTTAAAGGTAGGTTGTGTAGGACCATTGCTAGATGGCATCCAAGTAAAAATTGCTACTGATGGTGAAGTATTAGTGAAAGGAGATAATGTGATGATGGGATATTACAAAAGGCAAGATCTCACAGATGAAGTAATTGATAATGATGGCTGGTTCCATACTGGTGATATTGGAGAAATGGTAGATAACCATTATTTAAAAATTACTGATCGCAAAAAGGAAATGTTTAAAACCAGTGGTGGTAAGTATATTGCACCTCAAGCATTGGAGAATAAATTTGGAGAATCATTACTGATAGATCAGATTATGATAGTAGGTGAGGGACAGAAATTTCCTGGCGCATTAATAGTTCCTAATTTTGAAAAATTGAGAACTTGGTGTCAACATCATAATGTCAATTATACTACAGACGATGAAATGATTAAAAACTCTGAAGTTGTGGATAAGTTTGAGCGGGAAATCGCTAGTCTGAACGAATCTTTTGCTCAGTATGAAAAAATAAAAAAATTCCGGCTGCTACCGCAGCATTGGACTATCGAAAATGGTGAGGTAACACCAAAGCTTAGTCTCAAAAGAAAAATCATCAAGAAAAATCATCAGTCAGTAATCGATAGCATTTATAGTTAAAACATGATTATTGGAATAGGAGGTATGAGCCGCGCAGGCAAAACTACATTCTCGAAAAGGCTGGCTCAATACTTAGGTTCTGAAAACACTATTATTTTTCATCAGGATGATTATGTGAAACCTGAAGATGAGGTGCCATACATCAATGAACGCTTAGACTGGGATCATCCAGAAGCCATGGATTATGAAGGCCTTATACAGGCCATAAAAAATGCTGACTCGGGTAATGTTATAGTAGAGGGCATTCTCGTGTTCTTTAATTCGGAGCTAAGAAACATGTTTGATAAGAAAATTCTTATGGAAGTGGAGAAATCCACATTTTTGGCTCGAAAACGTGTGGATAAACGTTGGGGACCGGAGCCAGAGTGGTTTATTGAGCATATTTGGCAAAGTTATCAACAATTTGGCAAGCCTGAAGACTTCAAAGATTACATTTTGATTAAGGAAAATGACGAATTGGATTTGAAGCCAATTTTTAATTGAGCTGAAACGGTTGTTTTGTAAGGTTCAGTCCATACCAATTGAACTATCAGGTCATTCCCTAATTCAAAATGAAGTAGATTTTATGATTGGGCTGATTTCGTAATTGGCATCTAATCTCTAACTATAAACATCATAGCTAATCTGGGATTTAAGTTAGTAAATTGTTTTGCCAAAAATCTACCAGCTCATTGCCCAATAACGGCATAGAATAACTTTATCAACACGTAGATGATGGTAAGGATTTATTTGAATCTCTGCTTGATTAACTCACCACATGAATAGGATTTCCTTTCATAAATTGTTTCAGGTTTTTAAGTACTATTTCCTGTAATCGATGTTGTGCTTCCGCAGTCATCCAACTAATATGAGGGGTGATAATACAGTTTTTCGCGGTAAGCAAAGGATCATTATCACTAGGAGGTTCTTGGGTAAGCACATCTAAACCAGCTCCTGCTATTTGATTTTGATTGAGCGCTTTTACCAGATCCTCTTCATTTATTACTGCTCCCCGGCTGGTGTTGATAAGATAGGCCGAAGGTTTCATTAGCTTTAGTAAACTTTCATTGACCAAGTTTGTAGTCTCTTGCTTTAGAGAGACATGAATGGAAATCACATCACTTTTGCTAAATAGTTTTTCAATATTTACCAGAGTACCTACGTTAGTTTCAACGGCATGTTTTGAATGAACGAGCACTTTCATCCCAAAACCATTGGCAATTTTTGCTACTTCTTTTCCCGTAGCTCCCCAGCCAAGTATACCTATTGTCTTGCCGTGTAACTCTATCATAGGATTAGTGTAATAACTAAAATTGTTATCGCGTACCCATTCCAAATTTTTGCTTTCGCTATTAATTCGGTTGGTGAGCTGCAGTAATAAGCCGAAAGTATGTTGAGCAATTGATACTACTCCATAACCTGGAGCATTAGTAACGGTAATGTGGTGTTTTTTTGCGGCCACTAAATCTACATGATCAAAGCCAGTGCCGGTAAGGCCGATATATTTTAGTTTAGGAAGTTGCTCTATTATCGACCTTGTCATTCTACATTTATTAAGAATTACAGCATCAGCATTTTTAGCACGTTCCACTATTTCATCCTGACTGGACTTTTCATAAAGCGCTATGCTTCCTAATTTTTTAAAAGGCTCCCAATACTCGGGAAAGGCATTTATAGTAAAGCTATCTAAAACTACAATCTTCATGGTGGAAAGATAAGCATTGAATATGTTTATAACCCAAAGCTTTTGTTTCCTGTTTATTAATTATGCTTGAGTTAGAACACTTCTTTGCCTGTCCTTACTGTGGAGAGACTATTTCAATGTTTCTTGATATATCCGTAAGAAAGCAACAGTACATCGAAGACTGCGAGGTGTGCTGTAACCCTATTCAAATAAACTACGAATTTGAAAATGAAACTTTACTTTCATTTTCTGCAAACTCCATAGAGCAATAGTAATTATGCTCTTTTGGCTTTACGGTAAGCATAGTAACTGAGCACAATTTTTAGGGCCTCTAACACGGCCTGGTTTATTGGCATTAATTTTTGACCGAGTTCAGAATCAATAGCTCTCAGCTGAAAATAATAATTTCTCATTATTGGAGTCTTTTTTCCGTCTGAAATATGTTGCTGAGCATTCATTACTTGCTGTGGTAACTCGGTTTTTATGGTTTTGCAAGTTACCAGTTGTGGAGTGCCTTGCTTATCGAGCATAGCAGAATACCCAAAAAGTCTGCAAATAAGTCCGCGATATTTGTAATGACTACAAAAGCCATTTTCACCATCGCTGAGTAGTGGCCTGAAAATTTTGCAGATAGGCTCGTTGGCAGAGGCCTGTAATTCTTCTAACCATTGATAGGCCTGATCTTCTTTAAAAAGAGCATAGGCCAATGGTAAAAATTCTAGCGGACTAGCTGAAATATCTGGCTTTTTGCAACATAGTCCGCAACCAGAAATGCAGTGCAGACCTGTGGCATTTTTAAAGGTAGCCAGTTCCTTTTCCAAGCTGGAGAAAACCCGTTCTACAGCCTGAACTTTGCGATAAATCGACATCCGTAAAAAACGGTTCGAAGTTAATCAAGGGCAGAAAAATTAATTCTTAAATGATGAGAAATATTTTATTAAAAATGAATGGCCTGATAGCCCTGTGATATTAAAGGATTTATACCATGTTCTTTTGCGGGTACCCAGCGAGGACCATTTTTTAAAATATTAATGGCAGTAACATGTAGATCGGCATCATCACTTTTATAAATTCTAACATTATAAATTTTGCCATGAGTATCTATGTCAAATATTAATTCTACTACACCTTTACCCTTGAGTTGCTGATATTGTGATAATGATTTTTCTAAATACTTTTGAAATTTTTCAGTTCCTCCTTCAGGGTATGGAATATAAGTGCTGAAGTCATAGTTATATAGTTGACCCTTTTCATCGTAAGCTATGCCCTTCATTAATCGGCCACTCTCAAAATATTCTTTAAAATAAGGTTTTCCATTTTCATAAAAGCCGTAACTAATACTGTCTTGCAGTCCATTTGAAAAATGCTTAAATGAGGCTATTTTCTCGTTTTCATAATGAGTAATAATATTTCCAAATCCATCTATTACTTGAGGATTTTGTTTTTCATCCCAGGCATTGATCAAATAGGCTCGGTCTGAATATCTTATTTCTTCAGCCATTTTTCCATTTTTATGAAATTCTTCCCATTTGCCTATACGTTCCTCATTATCATAGCGTCCCGCAGCAGAGTAAGTGCTGTCTTTAGTATAATACAGAAAAACCCCTTTTTTTAAATCATTTTTATAAGAGCCTTTCATCTGAATGCCACCATCTAAAAAATAATCTCGCACAGGGCCATTCCATTTTCCTAAACTATCTTGGTAGCCGAGTCGATAATAGCTGGCATTCATGGCCATGGTTTCATGCCAGTTACTATCATAATATTGTCTAGTCATGCTACCAGAAGATCTTGGCGCAGTGATGTTAGATTTTGCTGGTGCTTCATCCACCACAGACTCCATGGCTAGTGGGTATTCCAAGTCTAATGACATTTTTGATCTAACAATATCAAGGCTGTCAAAATAAACATAAGATTCTTTTTCAATCATTTTAATCATAAAGTCCATTTCACTGGCTTTATTATGACTATAATTTTTAATTTGTTCATAATCACCCATTAGTGACGATGGAAGATTTTGGAGACTATCTATTTTCCACAATAGGGTGTCCCAATGTGGATAATATTCTTTTAAGTCTTTCACGAAAACTGCATCTGATGCATATTCTCCATTCATGATATTATTGCTCTGTCTTTCAGTTTTTACAAATTGCTGGAACACATCAAAATATTCTTTTTTCTCGCGAGGAAGTAATATGAAATAAGCTGAGCCAAGTAAGGTTAAGATCACTCCTGTAATCCAGAAATAATTGATTTTTCTTCGATACATACTATAGGCATAAAACAAAGCCAGAATGATACCAGCAATCAGACCACCAAAATGGGCTGCATTATCAAAGTGGAAGGCATTGCCTAAAAGAGTAATGATCACTACGTAGATAACAAACTGTACAATTATGGCTCTCAGTTTTTGCCTGTTTCTCCAATGGATTAAAACCATAATAGCTATTTCAAAACCATATAGACCGAATATGGCTCCGCTGGCGCCGGCACTTACTACATACAAATTCCAAAAAAGGCTGGCTACGCCAGCAAATAAGGCGCTGATAAAATAGACTATGCAAAAAATGAGGCTACCTGTTTGTGCTTCTACAGCTCGCCCCAAACTATACAAAGCCATCATGTTCATAACCAGGTGTAAAATACCAAAATGTAGAAAAGCACTAGTAAATATTCTCCACCACTCGCTACCTAAAGTGTATGGTGAAAAATTGGCACCCCAGTGAATCATAGTAATAATGTTACTTTGGTCTTCTTCCAAAAACCATTGTGCTATAAACACTATAATATTAATGGCTAGGATAATGCTGGTAAATACAGGTATGGGTTTTCCGGAGCGAGAAGTTAACATCATGTTGTTGATAAACTAAAATTTAGTCAAATAATTGGTCATGTACTTATAAATGTTTTGCAAATTGATGTTCGCCGTGTTTCTTTTCATCTTAATTTACACCTAGTACGCACATTTTACGTAACAAAGTCCATGAGTAAAAGCAAAGTAACTATAAGTCATGTATTCAAAACCATAGTATGGCCCAGAAAATACCAATTGTTATTAGGATTACTATTAGTGTTTATAAGTAGAATAGCAGGATTGGTACTGCCAGGAGCTAGCAAATTTTTATTAGATAATGTTGTTCCTGATAATAACATGGAGAATTTGAAGTTGCTGATTGGGGTAGTGGTGCTGGCGATATTTGTGCAAGCAGCTACTTCTTTTTTACTGACACAGATTTTAAGCGTAGAAGCTCAAAACCTAATTGCTCAACTTCGGCTGAAAGTACAGAGTCATATTATTAAACTGCCCATTCGCTATTTTGACAATACAAAAACTGGAGAATTAGTTTCGCGAATTATGACTGATGTAGAAGGAGTGAGAAATATTGTGGGAACCGGATTAGCTCAGTTATTTGGAGGCATACTTACGTCTATTATTTGTATGGGAATACTAATAACCATCAGCCCCATGATGACTGTTTATGTGCTGGTACCAGTAATCATTTTCGGAATGATTTCTCTCAAAGCTTTTGGATATATCAGGCCAATTTTTCGTGAGCGTGGAAAAATTAATGCAGAAGTAACAGGAAGACTGACGGAAACCTTAGGTGGTATAAGAGTGATCAAAGGATTTAATGCTGAGCAACATGAGATAGAAACTTTTGAAAAAGGAGTGACTAGGCTATTTCTTAATGTGAAGAAAAGTCTTACTTCTACTAGTATTATGACCAGTTCATCTACCTTTTTGTTGGGACTGGCCACTGCGGGCATTATGGGCATAGGCGGATATATGATGATGAATGATGAGCTGACTACTGGAGATTTTCTAGCTTTCACTTTGTACTTGGGCTTTATGATTGCGCCTATCATGCAAATGAGTAATATTGGCAGTCAGTTGACCGAAGCTTTTGCCGGGCTGGACAGAACGGAGGATATCTTAAATGAACCTCTCGAAAATGATGATTTGCAACGGACGGAAATATTAGATAGAGTAGAAGGACATATTCATTTTGATAAGGTAGAGTTTGCTTATGAAGAAGGTCAAAAAGTAATAAAAGGAGTTTCTTTTGATGCTCCCGCTGGTAGCGTAACCGCGCTGGTGGGTACTTCTGGTTCTGGTAAATCTACCATAGCCGGTTTGGCAGCATCATTTTTAAATCCTAAATCTGGTACTATCACTGTAGACGGAACGGACCTTTCAAAAGTATCTTTGGAGAGCTATAGAAGTAAACTGGGAGTAGTATTACAAAATGATTTTCTTTTTGAAGGTACTATCAGAGAAAACATACTTTTTCCGCGACCCGATGCTACTGAGGCACAACTATTACATGCTGTAAAAGCAGCACATGTTAATGAATTTACTGATCGTTTTGAAGAGGGCCTCGAAACAGTGATCGGAGAGCGCGGGGTAAAACTTTCTGGTGGCCAACAGCAGCGTATAGCAATAGCCCGAGCCATTTTGGCTGATCCCAGAATTTTGATTTTAGATGAGGCCACTTCTAATTTGGATATGGAGAGCGAAGCCTACATTCAGAAAAGCTTAAAAGACCTGATGAAAGGAAGGACTACTTTTGTAATAGCCCATAGACTAAGTACTATCCGCCAGGCTGATCAGATTTTAGTGGTTGAAAATGGAAATATTGTGGAAAGGGGCAATCATGATGAGCTTATAAAAACCGAAGGGAGATATCATGAATTGTATACTTATCAGGCTAGGATATAAATGGAATGCTTAAGCATTATGCAAACACGAAGTTATTAAAAGTTCTGAGTGTTTTGATATTCTCTTTCTCAAGAAACAACCCGGAGTCATTTCGACATAAGGATAAATCTTTTAATTGCTGGCTAACTCCTGTCAAATCTTGACTTCATGGGATCTTTAGAATGCCTTTGAAAAAATGGCACCTGTTCTTTTTGGGAAAAGAAGATTACACAACTGCCTTTTTTTAGTTAATACATGGATCTTTCATATCGTCAAGATGACCTTATAGGTATAAACCATTTCGATAACCACCATATAGTCATGGAAACAATCTTAGCAATTAGTTCTTTTTAAGTTCGATACTACTCTATCTCAAACGCATAATTAAAAACGCATACCCAAATTAATGATCCGACAGGTCGCTAATCTTTTTAATGCCTAATTCATTAGCCTGCTGCTGTCGCATCATGAGTGCAAAAGTATTATTGAAACCTAAAGGCTGTAGCCATTCAATTTGATATTTATCTGAAAAAGACTTTTTCACAAAGTCATAAACGGCTTCTTTTTCATAAATAATGTCCTTTGTTTCTTCTGGTTTGAGTATAACCAAAAGGCCAGTACCAGTATATTCTGGATAAATATCTACTGCTCCTGTGTTAAGTGCATCAAAAAGTAATTTTGTGCCTCCAAAACCTAATTTTAATTCACAGGTATATGGTGTATAACTTTCTATGATCAGCTTAAAAATGTGAGAAAGAATAAAGCTTTCTGTAAAATTCTTTGATCCTATAATTATGTCGGCCTTTCCTTTTTTAGATGCAGAAATTTGAAATCCTTTTTTTGCTAAAAAATCCCGGCCTACTTTTTCTATATCCAGTTTTTTTTCATCTACCAGAAAGTTCATACTGGCCATTTCTTTATCGGTGATTTTGTTTTTCAGTTGGTTTAGAGCATCTTTTACTTCAGGATATTTTTCTAAAGTTGACTTTCTCACCAATGGTGCAGCATGGTAGGGAGGGAAATAGTTTTTATCATCCTCCAATACTGTCAGGTTGAAGCCTTCTATGCGGCCGTCGGTGGAGAATCCACTGATCACATCTACATTTTTGTTCTTCACCGCTTGGTACATCAGCCCTATTTCCATTTCTTTTACTTCGAGATCCAAATGATATGTTTCTTTTAGATCAACATAGCCATCACCCCGTTCAATAAATTCAGAAGGAAATCCTCCTATTAGTTGATGATGAGTATTAGTATTTAAAAGTTGATAAGTAGTTACCAGAGAAAATATGACGATTATACCTATCACTAATGGTTTTATTAGTTGATAAATGTGATGTTGGATATACCCCATCAAAGCATCAAATAGTAGTGCCATAATTGCTGCAGGAATGGCTCCTGCCAAAATCATATATTGATTGTTAGTGCTCAGGCCGCGAAAAATAAATTCGCCTAAACCACCAGCGGCAATCAGTGAGCAAAGCGTGGCTACACCTACGTTAATAACAAATGCGGTACGGATACCAGCAAATAAAATGGGCATAGCCAAAGGAATTTCTACTTTTATCAAGACCTGTCTGGGAGACATGCCCATGCCCACGGCTGCTTCTTTTATTGCCGGATCAATCTCCACTATCCCAGTATACGTGTTTCTGACGATGGGCAGCAGCGCATATAAAAATAGCGCAACAATGGCGGGGACTACGCCAATTCCAAGAAACGGTAAGAGAAACCCAAGCAATGCTACACTGGGTATGGTCTGTAGTGCATTTACAAAACCCAAAACAGGTGATGCCAAACGGCTATTTTTACTAATTAATATTCCTAATGAAATTCCAATACCGCTGGCTACGGCTAATGAGATTAATGTGAGCCCTAGGTGTTCTACAATCTGATCTAGCAATTCAGCTCGATGCGATGCCAGAAATGATAAGAATTGCTCAATGCTTTCCATAAGCAGATATTATTTTATCACGGTAATTGAAATAGGTTTTAAGTATTTCATCATCATCGTTTTTACTTAGATATTCTGCTAATGTGCACAAAGCATCTTCTTTTGTGGATAACCTTAGTGAAGTAAACTTTTGCAGATCGTTTAAGCGAATGACGTGTAATTCCAGCTGAATTCGGTTTTGAGCTAAAAATTTTTTCACAAAGTCATTTGCGGGCTCGAAGATCAAATCTGATGGCGTACCTATTTGCTGAATTTTACCCTGATCCATTAGCGCTATTTTATCACCAAGAATAACAGCTTCCAGTACATCATGTGTTACTAAAACCATGGCTTTTTGTAAATCACTATTTAGTGTTTTGAATTCGTGCTGTAACTCAGAGCGGGTAATGGGATCAAGCGCACCAAAAGGTTCGTCTAGCAAAATTACATCCGGGTCAGCGGCTAGCGCTCTGGCTATGCCTACCCGCTGCTGCTGGCCCCCACTAAGTTCATGAGGCTTTTTTGTTGCCATATTTTCTGGCAATCCGGTCAGCATCAATAATTCTTTTACACGGCTATTGATTTTATGCTTGGGCCAATTTAATAGTTCAGGTACGGTAGCAATGTTTTCATGAATGGTATAATGAGGAAAAAGTCCTATGCTCTGTATAACATAACCAATCTTTCGGCGTAATTCATGAGCTTTATAAGTTTCAGTGTTTTTGCCATGAATAAGTACGGATCCTGAAGATTTTTCTACTAGCTGATTGATCATTTTTAGAGTAGTAGTTTTTCCACTTCCGCTAGTACCAAGTAGTACCAACACTTCACCCTGAGCTACAGTAAAGCTAACATCATCGACCACTTTCTGGTCATTATAGAATTTTGAAAGATGTTGGACTTCTATCATTCAGTAAGCATATCTAATATTATTAAAGATCAATCCGATTATGGTTTTAGTAATTCAATATCTCTAATATACATTTCAGTAAATGAATTATACCATTCACTCCATATTGTATAGAAGGTGAAGCAGTATATCGGTTAAAACCCTAAATCTTAATCTATAAACGTAACACCTTAAAAATCAAAATCATGAAAATGTTTAATAACTACTTAAAATTTATGCTGGCAGCTATGCTGCTGGTATCAGGTTTTTTACTTACCAGCTGTGGAGATGATGATGACGGTGGTGGGGTTATACCCGATGGTCCAAATGTAGTAGACGTGGCGGTGGCCAATGGATACAATACACTAGCGGCGGCACTTACCGAAGCTGGTTTAGTGGATGATCTGGAAGCAGCAGGCCCTTTTACGGTATTTGCTCCTACTGATGAGGCATTTGCTGATGCTGGGATTACCGCTTCTAACGTTGGGGATGTTGAAAACCTTGAAGCCATCCTTATGTATCATGTTATATCTGGTAGCATAACGTCTTCAGAACTTTCCAATGGAAAAGTAAAAACTTTAAATGGTGCTTCTGTAACTATAGACGCTGATGAATTGATGGTAGATGAAGCCAAAATAGTAAGTCCTTACGACGTAGAAGCTAGTAATGGAATCATACATACCATTAATGCCGTGCTTATGCCACCACCACCTACCATAGTAGCCACTGCTAAGGCCAACAGTAATTTGAGCATTTTGGCTGATGCACTTTCTAATTATCCTGACTTAGTAAGTATGCTGGACGGAGAAGGTAAGTATACTGTTTTTGCTCCTACTAATGCCGCTTTTGAGTCTCTCCTAAATGTAATAGGGCAAGATGATATTGATGATGTACCTGAAAATGTAATTAAAAGAATTTTACAATACCATGTGATTGCCAATTCTGCCCTGATGTCTGGTGATTTAACTGATGGACAAATGGCTGCTACGGCACTGAGTGAAGAAGATATGATCACAGTTTCAATTGATGGTGATGTTATGATTAATGATGCTACTGTAACTTCTGCAGACATTGAAGCCAGTAATGGTGTGGTGCATGTAATTAATGGAGTTTTAGTACCGAAGATGGAAATGAGCATAGTTAACACTATTGTGGAGCCCGCTTACTTCAATGAAGATTTTTCTATACTTACGGCAGCTGTGGTAAAGGCCGATTTATTAGGAACTTTAACTAAATCTGGGGATAATTATACCTTGTTTGCCCCTGATAATGATGCTTTTGAAGCGGCAGGAATTACTTCTTTAGATGGACTTTCTGGTGAAGACTTAGCACCTATTCTTCAATATCATGTTTTAAACTCTGAGGTTTTTGCTGAAGATTTACCTTCTACCGCAAATATGTTTGCCACTCCAATATCTACATTAAATGGTGAATTTTATCTTACCAATAATGTGAATGGTGTATTTATTAATGGTAATTCTAAAGTAACTCTAGCAGCTTCTGCTGATGGCCCTATGGACTATGATAACGGAACTGTGCATATAATAAACAGAGCTTTAATGCCAGCTACCATGGATGTGATAGGTATAGCTAACGCCGCTGGTTTTACTGATCTTGCAGCTGCACTTACTGAAGCCGGACTGGTAGGTAAACTACAAACAGACGGACCTTTCACTGTTTTTGCTCCTACAAATGAAGCCATTCAAGCGCTTTATACCGCCTTGAACGTAAGTGGTCCTGAAGAGGTGGATGATGAAATTTTAAACACGGTACTGTTATATCATGTAATTGGTGCCAGAGTTTTTTCTTCTGATCTCACGGATGGATTTCAAGCTACTACTTTGGCAGAAGAAAGCAGCTTTTCAATTGATATCAATGGAGGTACAGTTACACTACAAGATAATGATCCCGATTTTGCTGATCCTGTTGTTACATCTACTGACCGCTTGGGAACTAATGGTGTGGTACATGTCATAGATGCTGTACTATTGCCTACAGATTTATAAAAAGTTTATGATTTTGAACAGGGTGTTGTTTATAATAAGTGACACCTTGTTCTTTTTCTTGTTATTGAAAAAGATCTGATTTACAACCATGTTCAAAATCAAATACCGGTATATTTTTATTTTCCTACTTTCCCTTTATTCTTATGTAAATATCTTGTTTACAGAAGGGCATAAGCTTTTTGGTTTTGAGCTCAATCCCTTTTTATTCTTTTCGGTATTATTAATTATCGTATTTCTGGTTTGGGAAGTAAACAGAATGCTCTATGCATTGGCTTTTCAAATTCCTTTAAAAAAAATTCATCCTCTTATTATTCTCTTTTTATTGAGTGTAGGGAATGTGTTTTTGATTTCTGCTTTAACTACACTTGCCTTTAACTTTTATTCTTCTAACTATTTTAATCCTATTATCAGCTTTAAGCTCTGTTTGGGTTTTAGCTTTAGAGTTAACTTGTTTTTACATTGTATAAATGCCATCTATTTTTTTATTAGCCAATATAAAACAGCCCAGCTGGAAGCAGAACGGTTAAAGAAACAAAACATTGAAGCCAGATTCCAGACACTAAGAAATCAAATCAATCCACATTTTTTGTTTAATAGCTTTAATGTTTTATCCACATTGGTTTATAAAGATGCTGATGTTTCTGCTAAATTTATTGAGCAGCTCAGTAATGTATATCGATACATTCTCTATAATCAGGATAATAAAATAGTTACTATCCAAGATGAATTAGCTTTTATAGAATCATATATTTATCTTCTCAAAATTCGTTTTAAGGATAATATAATTATTAAAAAAAGCATCGGTGCGCAGGTTAGGGATAAGTATATCGCTCCGGCGGCATTGCAGCTCCTTATAGAAAATGCTATTAAGCATAATGTGGTTTCTAGAGCGGAGCCACTTAACATAAGAATCTATAATTCGGAAAATCATCTGGTGGTAGAAAACAATATTCAGCTGAAGGAAGTTAAGGAAGAATCTACAGGGATAGGTTTAAGAAATATACAGGAGCGCTATGATTATCTCAGTGCGGATAACCCTATGGTAATAGAACAAACTGATATTTTTAAAGTAAAAATACCCATAATAGAAGTATCATGAATGTGCTTATAGTGGAAGATGAACCTTTGGCAGCAGAAAGACTCACTGGCCTGATTCATCAATATGATTCTGGTGTGCGCGTGATTCAGGAGTTAGACACAATTAAGAGTACAGTAGCCTTCCTAGATAAACATAGTAGTGATATAGATCTTATATTTTTGGATATACAGCTAGCTGATGGCAAGTGTTTTGAAATATTTCAAAAAACAGAATGTTACAAACCAGTGATATTTACCACAGCCTATGATGATTATATGCTACAGGCATTTAAAACTAATAGCCTGGATTATCTGCTGAAACCTGTAAATTATAATGAACTGCAAGCAGCTTTAGAGCGATACAAAAAGATAATGCATGAAGACCGTACACTGCGTATCGATCATGATATGCTCAAGAGCTTGTTAGGGACAAAAACAAAGAAATATAAAAGCCGGTTTTTAGTAAAATTCGGAAAGCGCATGCAGTTTAAGAATGTTGAAGACATCGCCTATATAAGGGCTAATGATAAAATTTGTCATATTATAGAAAATAAAACCAGGAATAAATATATAATAGATCATACACTGGAAGAGCTAATTGATACTCTTTTAGATCCAAAGGATTTCTTTAGAATTAATCGGCAATACATTATATGTATAGATAGTATACGAGAGATCAGTGCTTATGATCAGCAGCGATTACGAATTATTTTAAATGTACCGTGTGAAGAAAAGCTTGTTGTGAGTAGAGGAAAGGTGCCAGATTTCAAAAAATGGCTAAATGCTTAACTTATAAATATACTCATGAAAGGAATTCTATTATTACTATGCTTTGGTGCATTGTTTTTTAATAATGCTAAAGCACAAAATAATTATGACTCATTAAAAACACAGGTGCTCGCCTTACAAATGGATGTGGAAAACATTCATTTGAATCTGGAAAAATCAAAAAGTAAATTTCAAAAAGGCATTTTGGTGGCTACCTTGGGTTATACCGTGACTATAGCCGGAGGACTAATGCTGGGCCGTGAAAATGATGACCTCGGCCAAGGCTTACTAGTAGCCGGAGGAGTTACCGGAGTGATAGGTACTTATATGTTAGTAGATGCTTTTAAGTTTCTAGGAAGAACTCGCCGAGTAAGCACCAGGTAGCTTGTTTCAGCATTAGCCACCCAAAGTCAGCCAGCTTGAAGAAGAATAGTTAAATTATCCAAAGTCACACTGAGGCTCTCGAAGTGTAGACTTTCTGCTGACTTTAGTTTAACCAATAAACGTTACGAAGAGCAAAATTGAATTATGGAGGCACGTTTCCATAATACCGACGAAGCTTCGAATGCCTCAGCTTGATCTGGAGAGTTAACCGATTAAATTATTCAAAGTCGCACTGAGGCTCTCGAAGTGTAGACTTTCTGCTGACTTTAGTTTAACCAATAAACTTTACGAAGAGCAAAATTCAATTAAGAAGGCACGCTTCCATAATACCAGATTTTGGTGATGCTGTTTTATCGATAGTAGAAGTTAAGTTTACCAAAAAAGTAACTGCTGGCTGGAGTGGAATTATCAGGCTAGATGTAAATTATTAATGCCGTATTCTTCATTTTAGTCATCTTCTTGGGTGGTTAGTTTTCTTATTAATTCCAATTTATAATTTTCACCAATAGGTAATTCTATATCACCTATTTCAACATCTTGTTTAGTGAAGGCGGTTAATTTATTGAGATTAACGATAAATGATCTGTGTATTTGTTGAAAGCGGTTATCTAGCAACTTTTCGAAGGATTTCAAACTTTTCTTCGTCAGGTGTTGATCTTTCTCAGTTACTATTTTCACATAATCTTTGATGCTTTCAATATACAGTACTTCATCAAAGGTGACTTTAAATTGCTTTCTATCTACACGTATAAATATGCTGTCCTTAGTCGGTAGAGTTTCCTTAGGTGACACAGAGGGCTGCTGTGCGTTTAGAAATTTTTCAATGCCCTTAAAAAATCTGCTAAAGGTTATGGGCTTTAAAAGATAATCTATGACATTAAGCTCAAACCCATCCAGGGCAAAATCACGGTATGCTGTAGTAAAAATAACACATGGTCTTTTTATCAGATTCTTTAGAAAGTCCGTCCCTTTCATTACCGGCATTTCGATATCTAGAAACATCAAATCTACCTTTTCACTTTTCAATACATTGTTGGCCTCAATGGCATCAGCACATGATGCAATCACTTCAAAATTATCCAGCAGAGCGATATGGTTTTCAATTAACTGCCTGGCCAGTTCTTCATCATCCACAATTACGCATTTGTAGGTTACTTGCATTTCAAAATTAGTTTTACGGAGTAGCTATTGGTTTCATCTTTAATTTGCAGCTCGTATTCCTGATTATGATACAGCAAATCAAGTTGTTGTATTACATTGTTTAAACCCAGGCACTTTTTATTATGGCCATATACTTTAGATACGTCAGAAGGTTTGGTATTGGTTATATTAAAAAGGATTTTCTCATGCTCTACACTTAGATTAATCTCAATATTAGCCTGCTTTAGCTCTTGGGAGACACCATGTTTGAAGGCATTTTCTATAAAAGTAAGCAGTAAGAGCGGAGCTATGTTCACTTCACGCATCAGATGGGTATTGAAGGTGATGTTTACCCTTTTACCGTATCTTACCTCTTCAAGACTTAAGTAGTTTTTTATCAGCTCTACTTCTTTATAGATAGATACATAGTTAGCCTCAGCACCATAAAGAATATAGTCCAGAATTTCGGAAAGTTTTTCTATTACCTCTGGTGCCTTATCAGATTTGGATAGAGATAGTGAATAAAGGTTGTTCAAAGTGTTAAACAAAAAATGAGGATTAAGCTGATGTTTTAAAGCAGAGAGCTCAGCCATTTTTTTTTGCTCACTCAATTTAAGGTATTTCTGCTGATCTCTATAAAATTTTGAGGCCATCAATAGTAAGGCAGGGGAAAGAAACAATACGAATTTACTAAAGATTATAGGTACATCGGTAATTTTTTCGGTAAATGGCCTGTCAGCAAAATTACGGTACAGTTCACTGTACATTTCGTAATAAAGTTGGTCAAACCATATCACCTTCACAAGGTTGTAAAGCACAAATACAATGAACAACAGTAATAATAGGCTTAAGCCAAAAAGAGCATACCTCTTACGGTTTAAGAACCTGGGAAGTAGCACCTCCAACAAAGTGTAGGCTACAATTATTTGCCCAGCTACAATAAGTCCGTATAGCGCTAAAAGATGAGTCATATTGGCGAAGTTGCCAGTGTTGCTCACCGAAAAAATAAAATACAGATAGATGATGACCCAGAATACAATGTGTGCATACAAGGGCTTTTTAAAGTATTTTATAAACTTCTGCATTCTTGTAAATATACGTTTTCATTATGTTTGATGAACTTTTCGTAGACTGATAAGTGATTTTGGTAGACTAAATGGTGTTATAGCTCTCATTTAGCTTAACCCTACATTCTGTAGCCGCGCATTGCCCTTACATCTACTTTTTAATTTCCGAGCACGTTGCTTTGCTAGGTTTGAAGAAACATCCATCAAATGACTTCTACCAAAACCATCTTAATAGTATTATTTTGTATACAATTAGTGAATATCTGCTATGCTCAGCAAATCCATTCGATTAAGGCCAAAGTGGTCAATTCAGATAATGAGCCCATGATGGGCAATGCGATAATACTGAATGTAAAGGATTCATCAATGATAACCGGAACAAGCTACATGGATGGTGATTTTGAAATCTACCATCTTAATGAGCGCGCGCTACTTTTAAAGCTGCAGTCGCTGGAGTTCCAAGATAAATATATGTTTATAGAGTATGAGGCAGACACGGCCATTGATTTAGGGTATATTGTAGTATCACAAGAAGGCTCCATGTTGGATGAGGTAGTGGTGAGGTCCTCTATACCTCTTTTTGAAACCACCGTGGAAGGCGCTACAAAGGTTAATGTAGCCAATACAATATTAGCCACCAGTACCAGCGTAACAGAGATTTTGTCTAGGTCCCCAAATGTTTTGGTAGATGATGGTACAGTTTCAGTTTTTGGTAAAGGAGAAGCAATTATATACTTAAATGGCCAGCGCATTCAAATGGATCAGTTAAACAATATTCAAGCTGCAGAAATCAAAACCATAGAAATTATATCTAATCCTTCTGCTAAATACGATTCTGAAGGTCAGGCTGTTATTAATATCATTACAGCAGGGTCGGGTCTTGAAGGATTGAAAGGAATATTTAATCAAAATGTTACCGTTTCTGACTTTGCTGAGCCGGCATCAACTACCAACCTAAGTATTGATTATCGAAAGGGCAGGCTCTCTGGTAAAGGTAATTATGGGCTTGAAGTAGGTGCCCAGCGCTTTATTTTGAATACCACCAGGCGAAGAGATGAAGCAGACGATTTTTTTGAGTCGAACATTACTACAGATTGGCAGAGAGATATTAAAAATTATTCAAATTATGGTCTGGGTTTACAGTATGAGCTCTCAAGAGATGGCTATGTTTCAGCGGCTTATAATGGCATGACCTATCAATATGGTGGTACCGAATCCAGCGAAAATCATATGGTCTTTAATAATGCCTACGAGCAATACAAAAGTACGGTATATAAAGATGATCTCACCAGGCAAAATGGACTGACTATCAATTATCTGAATCCAACTGATACGCTGGGGTCATCTTTTTTTGTGGGAGGGCATTATTCAATGTATGGTTCTTATGTAAATGACTTTATTTCAGAGCAATCTATTACCTCTGACAGTGTCAATTATAGAGTTTTGAAAAACATTGTCAATAGAGAAATACCCATTTTGAGTCTGAAAATGGATTATACAAAAGTGATTTCAAATCAAGCACGAATGGTAGCAGGTCTCAAGTACGGAAAAGTAAGCAATACATCCGTTTCACAATTCCTGATTTCAGAAAATGATGGCCCTTATCTCCCAGATAAGCAATTTTCAAGAGATTTTAACTATGATGAAGAAATATATGCCGGATATATCAATTACAACCGGAAAGTAAATAAACAGCTATCTTATGCGGTAGGTATCAGAAGCGAATATACGCGATATGGTCTGGATACTGACGAGCTGGAGACCTCCATTGATGATGTGTATTTTAACATTTTTCCTCATCTCAATGCTACCTATTTGGTGAGCGAAAAACTCTCTTGGTTTAGCTCTATTTCGTCTAGAATAAACCGGCCAGGCTATCAGAGTTTAAATCCAACTATTATTTATCAAGATGCATTTACATCAATACAAGGAAATCCGAACATCGTGCCTACGAAGGTCTATGCCTTTGAAATGGGTGCAAACGTTAGCAATATAACTTTCAAAGCAGGTTATACTTATGAAAAAGATGATATCGCCGGTGGTGCTGTTCAGGGTGATACACCAAGGAGCTATATTTTACAGACTTTGAATGTGAAATCAAGAGAGTCGTATTTTGTAAATGGCATTATTCCCTTTAGTAATAACTGGCTGTGGAGCTCTAATTCTATCAATTTAAGTTATAACAAATATACTTCCAAAGATGAGCTCTATGGTTTTATGCCTACCAAACCTAGAATTTATCTTTATACCAATAATAAAATCACTTTGTTTTCAGGGATAAAATTACATTTACTGGCTTGGTATCGTGGTAATAGTCAGGATGCTATATACTTTAGGAAACATCAGGCAGATGTGACTGTCGGTTTGGAGAAAGATTTGTTAAATAAGGCTGTAAAGCTAAATTTGACAGCTAATGATATTTTTCATACTAACAAGCCTGACGGATATTATACACTGGGAGATACGTTTATTTTATTCGACAGAATATACAATACCCAAAATTTTCGGATATCCATAACTTACAATTTTGGTAAGCTGAAAAAAACAAACTTTAAAAATAAAGCCTCGGGAGAAGAAGAAACTGATAGGCTATAGGCAACCGTATTTGGAATATACAGAATTCGACTGATTTTACTAATTACAGGAGGAGTTGGCTGATTTCCATTAAATGCCTCTCTTTTGACTGTCTGGCGGCATCGTAAGAAATCTAAGGATGCACTTTAAAATCTTCTTGAAGCATCTTTCATATAGAAACTTAGTTCTTTGTAAGTGCCAATTTTATACCCAGAGCTATGAAAATAGTTCCGCTCACACGATCGAGCCAGGTTTTGATTTTTGGGTTCTGCCTAAATTTTTCTGATAAGCGACCAGCAAAGACTGCAACTATCACACACCAGATAGTGCCTGTGGTTAAAAAGGTTAACCCTAGTATAAGAAATGGAAGCGGACTTTCAGAGTGCTCATGGCCAATAAATTGAGGCAGGAAGGCCAGGAAAAATAAAGCTACTTTAGGGTTAAGTAAGTTAGTGAATACACCTGAAATATAAATTTTACGATGACGCTGTGGAGGTTTTGAGTTTAATGATAATCCAGATTTCGAGCTTGAAATAATAGATTTTACTCCCATAAAAATTAGATAAACTGCTCCTAAATATTTAACCGTTTGAAATGCCAGAGCAGATTGAGCCAAAATAATGGATAAGCCTAAAGAAGCTAAAATAATATGCCCAATTGCTCCAGAAATGATGCCTAGTACAGAAAAGATACCTGCTTTAGTACCTTGAGAAATACTTCTACTCATAATATACAGCGTATCTGCACCAGGTGTTATGTTTAGAATGATACCCGCTATTAAAAATGTTTCGTAGTTGATTATGCCCAAGGCTTTCATATTAATCTGATTAAAGAGCTCACAAGGTGGAAATTTATAGAATTATAATATAAATGTAAAGATGAGTACATTTTACTTAAGGCCTATTTCATGGGTTCAAATCCATAAGCTCCAGGCAGTCATTACCACATCAGGAGAAATCTATTAATTTCTGGCAACTTCTGTAAAGCCTTGAATTTTTGAGATTGATAAAATGCCTATTGAAAAAAGGCATCTTTTTTCTTAGGAAGAAGAAGGTTGAACAACAGCTTTTTTTGACTTAATACATAGATCTTTCCTGGGGTACCAATGACAGTATAAAAGCAAATAGTACGTAATATGAAAAGGTCAAAATAATTGAGATCTATTTGAATTATGCATCCGTACCGATCGTCTACACTTCGACACGGCTCAGTGTGACTCGGCAGTGGTTTAATCTTGCTGTACCGTCGTGAGGTGAAATAGGATTGAATCTAAAGAATGTAGCACTTTCTTTGCTACTAATTGCACCAACTGTGAGGTTTATTGGCTTTGGTGATACCTATTTCTTAATTCTTTATTAACATCTTCAAATATGACATCGCCGCTTTGTAAAAAATATTTTACAGAGTCACTATTTTCTGTTTTTATTACTGAATCCCCAAGGTTAAGTTTATGGTAAATTTCTTGATTAACGTGGGTTTCAAAAGCGGTATTTAAGCGAATATACTTAGGAACCCGATATCCATTTTCTGAATTGGTTCGTTTTTCAACTATTATACCAGAGTACGACAGCTTCCTTGCTTGTTGATATCGGCTATGTTTATATTTTTTAGAATTGAAGAACCAATTACCAATTAAGCAAACTATTACTATAGTTGTAACTATCGTCAGTAAAATATATTTTCTGGCAATGTCAAATTGATTTTCTAATTCTTCCTCAGAGTAAGCAGGCTTCATGTTCTATCTTTAAGAATCACAATAAAACTGAATAGTAATCCCTAATTAAAAAGTTAAGTCCAGTTCAAAATGTAGTAAGAGAGTCCGCTGATCGGTGTCGCTGTCACCATTATCATCTGAAATGAGCAGTAAATGTTCTTTACCTTGGGCGTAGAAGGAAGTGATGCCTTCAAAATTGTCCAACACTGCTGATTTTGCATCATAAATTAGTGTAGGCTTTATTTTAGAGTCCTTTAAATCGTCAGCAGAGATATACATAAGCTGCATATGGCTGGTATTGTCAGTCTTATTCCAGGTTTTTTCCATCACTATAATGTCGCTATTATGAAGTGTGGTAGCTCCCTTTACTTCGGTTTGTGTTTTATAATATTTGAGATGTCTAGTGGCATTATTTTTAGGATTTACCATCCAAGCTTCGCAAAATCGCTTTTTATGGTTAAACTCATAGATAGCGAAAAGCTGATTATTTTTAGTAAGTGTTATGCATTCAATTCCGGCATTATGTCTATTGGGAAATTTGCTTAGTGTCAAAGTCTTTTCTACGGTTTTAAAATCGCCTTCTCTATTGAAACCAAGCATTTCTGCTCTTTCGTCAAAAGAGAGGTATATCATATTATCACTCTCCGCTATTGATTCAATTCCACCGTCAACTACTTCTTGATCTAAATCGAATACTTGTCCTTGATCAGTAATTTTAGCACTATCTAAAAGGCCATTTTTATACTGTAGGTTCATCTTATACCACTTAGAGCGGTATTTCAACGGAATTTTATCAATAGGTTTACCGGAGTAATCTGATATGGCCAGCAAGGTATGCCCATCTTCAGAAGCAGATAATGATGATAAGCCACCAAACTTGCTTCGATCATAACTCAGTAAAAGCCCGCCTTTATATTTGATGCTATCATTAGAGAGGCGATTGAATATATCAGGATCCTGGTTGATGCGAGAATCATTTTCTAAAACCCAATGATAAGACTTAATAGATATTGATTCTTGCTGAGCAAAGCCAAAATAATACAGACTGCTACATAAAATGAGCGTGAATAAAGTTTTCTTCATAATATAAAAATGCCGATGGGCGTGTGGATAAGTTCTATCCTTGTTTCATTATCTTCTTTAATTTAGGTAGAACAGGAGCATTTTTGTCCTGAAACATTTCTATGGATACAATGATGCTGTTGAGTAGTTTAATAGCTTCTATTATATGAGGACCTTTATTAAGCATCACACATTCCGCCTTTGTTGAGTTCACCACATCGGTAATTTCAGATCTGGAAGGCAAACCTTTTTTTGCCAGGTTTTCAAGTACCTGGGTAGCCCATACCACTGGTATGTGGGCTGCATTGCAAATGGCCAGCATCTCCTTTTGTATACTGCCTATTTTTTCCCATCCGGTTTCAATGGCCAAATCACCACGGGCGATCATAACGCCTACTTTTTTGAGTTTCATAGCCTCTAAAAGTATTTTGGACAGGTTATCATAGCCTTTTTGAGTTTCAATTTTGAGTATTACTCCCAATGTTTCCTTTACGCCTAACTTGTCCATTTCCTGTACCATTTCTATCACATCTTGTGGTGACTGGACAAAAGAGAAATTCACCACATCAGCATTTTGTGCTATAAACCGGAGATCTTCTCTGTCTTTAGGAGTAAGGCCGCTAATCTGCACATTAGAATCGGGCAGGTTGATGCCCTTATCAGATTTTAGCTTGCTGCCACCAGATTTTACTTTGGTAATATTTACTAATACATAGTCTTCCTCAATGGCTTTAATTTTACCACTGATTTCACCATCATCAAAAAAGATCGGATCTCCTTTTTTGGCCGCCTCCAATGCTTCTGGCAGCGAGCAGGAAATTTGAGCTGGGGCCGTTACATTACCCGTTTCGTCATAGCTGGCCGGCGACCCTTTAATAGGTGTTTTGTATACTTTCAGTTGGTCACCTCTTTTTAGATAAATCACTTTTTCTACCGGAGTAAGATTACCGACGGCAGATTCACCAGTATCTGATTTTAGAATAGTGCCTGTTTCCACATAAGCAGAGTCATCACTGTGGATAACTACGCTTTCAGGATTCACCTCCATTACTACGGCCTCGCGAGCTTTGTCTCTTTTATCTTTAAACCTGATAGCATCTCCTTGCTTTAAGCTTTTAAGCCAATTATAGTTTACAGGCAAAGCATTAGAAGAGAGTTCTAAAGATTCGTCAGTTACCAGCTTTATTACGGTAGGTTCTACCACATGGCCAAATTCATTTCTATTGGGTTTGAAATGTTTTACACCATCGTGTGTCTCTATTTCTCCGGTTCTTATTTTTGGTCCACCCACATCCATAGTGATCATTACCTGCTTGTTTAGCTTTACAGAAGCCGTTTGTACATGGTTGATCATCTGTTTCCAGCCTTCGGCATCATCATGGGCACAGTTTATTCGGGCGCAGTTCATACCATTAGCCACTAGTTCTTCTACCATATCATAATTATTAATGGCGGCAGACGGGATGGTGACCATAATTCTGAGTCTGCGGTTATTGGGGCGCTTACCAAGTAGTGCTTTGGTGTTTTGCTTAAGTCTTTTTTCACTTTGCTTTATTGACAAATTGAAGTGTGAAGGCAGCTCTGCTGGCTCATCGAGTAATTTTTTGAGGAAAAAGAGAGTGGTTTTGAGGCTGGCTTCTACGTGCGCTTCAGATCGAGCCAGCCGAGACATACCCAGATTACCCAGGCGACGCTGTAGCTTGCGAATATCAAAAGAGCGAAGCCGCAGGTAATGTAATAAGTTAATAGCACTTTTATGATGTGTAGGATCTACCTCATTTATGATAGATTCTTTGGCTTCTTCACCTTGTTCTACAGCAGCTATAATATCCTTTATGGAATCTTTTATTTCATCTATTTTCTCCTTTTTCATGTCAGTTTTATTCTTACTAAACCAATATAGGAAGTAACGAATATCCTGTCAAAGTTTCATAGAAGTGGCTATAAGTTTTTATTAACTTTTTGAAATAGGCCATTTTTGAATTGATTAACGCTTTTGCATCATTCTGGAAATCTGAATATTTTTCCATTCTGTAAGTTTATTATTACTTTATATACCAACCGTAGAATTAGCCTTAATAAATCATTTAGGAGATTGGCCTGTATATTTTTTAGAGGTTCGGCTAAAGTTGATTGCGCTATTGCAAGCCACTTAATTTTTCATTTTAAAATTTAGCTTTCTGATTGAAAAATCAAAAAGATCTAATATATGGCACCGATGCTAGTCTGGATTTTATTCCTAATGACAATAAATTACATGGGGTGAACTTTTCCCTAAATGGGTTCATGAGCACCCTGAAATAACTGTCCGCCTTCAAAACGCTGCTATTCCACTTATGGAAGAGTCTGGTGAAAAACATGAAATCTATCCTAAATATGTAGTACTGGAATTCGGACAAATAGTATTTAAAAAGACGAAGGGCGGAACAATGAAAAGGTTGTTTATGAAGCTCCTTATGAAGGAATGATTGAGGAGATGATTAGCGGAAAACTCAGCTTTTCTTAAGCTGCTGACCAAATCAAAATTAAGGTAGCAGTTATTAATGCAGAGAATAGGCCAACACACATGAATAACGGCATATAGTTTTCATGTATGTTGGCTTTTTCTTTTATATGTGGATATTAATATAGATTTTGGTTTGAAGTTTTATCGGCTATATGCAAAAGGTCACAATAGTTTTAATATTCAGTTTACTGGCTATAGTTGTTAAACCAATATCAGCACAGTCTCAGGTAGATGAAAAAGAGATGGTTGGTTTTGCCTGCTATTTTGCTGGTAAGCAAACTAATACATTGGAAGAGGTAGGTCGTATACTAGAGAAAAATAATTATAAGGCACTTTTAAACATGTTAACCTCTAAGAATAATGCGAAGAAATATATGGCGGTTATTTGCTTAGAAAAATTTAGCAGCTTAGAGAAATTTGAATTGACAAATGAACATCTTACTCTGATTTCAGAGATAAAGAGCTCTACTAATTCAGTCTCTGTATGCTCGGGTTGTACCTATTTTAATCAAGTAACATTAAAAAGTTTGTTTGAAGGTGATATGAAGCTGGTCGCTCAAAGCTGGCTTCAACAACAGTTTAATGGAATTAGTACTGAGCCATGAGAGAGTTTAAGCATACATCACGTAAATCTAAAATTAGAGTTTTGTTAGAATTTTTATTTCCGTTTTTTTTTGGAAATGAAAACAGCCAATATTCAAATTGGATTGGGCATAATAATCGAATGGAATCACGGCGACGGAAAACCATGTTTGATAGGTGGAATAGATAAGTTAAAGATGAAACACCTGACAATCATTTCGTTTTTCACGTTTATTAATTTTCTCTATGCCAATGGGCAGAATACTTCATTTAAAAGCGATTGGGAGCAAATATTAATATCGGATGTTAGTTTAGGTGAGTTTACATTCAAGAAAGATTATATACTATTAAGGAATAACCTGTCATTAACTACACCAGAAAGGCCTGATTCAGTTATTAAAGAAATACGGCGGTCTTTAATTGATTCACTTATTCTTTCTCTTAAAAATCACAGTCATGTTATACAGAACCCGTTGCTTATGTTTAACCGTGATTCTCTGTGGTTGATTAATAATGCTGAAAAGCTCTGGTCTGAATATGACGTGGAGGAACGTTCTGAAGAAATAGATTCTATTGCTATTCAGGCTATAAAAAATTATTCTAATAACAAAAGATTCATTTGGGGTTTAACGTTGCCCAATCAGTATCACTATAATGATGTTTTTGTTAATATAAAGATTATAACTCGTACAGATACTTTATCAATATCATCAATTAAAAATAAACCATATATGCTTCCTTGGGAGGTTAATGGAAAAAGGATTTATAATTCGAATATTTCTAGATTCATAGCTGAGATCCTCCCAAAGAGCCAATACAGTAATAAATCTAAATTACTCGGGGTTGGCTTTAATGATTTTTTAATAAAAGCTCTATATCACACTGTTATAGAAAAGGAAATTAGATTTCATAATATTAAGAAAACCTATAAAAAGGAATTTCGGTATATAAATAATTTCTTTCAGGTAGAAAAAGCTCAATTTGGTGATATGGCTTCCATTGAATGGGGAGGATGGTTTGGGAGACCATGCATTGAGCTAACAATGACGGATTCTTCTCTTTCTGATCAATTGCAGTTTTCAATAATTTCGGGAAAACATAGCCTTATGAGTACATTCAGATCTCTGAAAAGAAATAAAGATAAGCTTATTAATCAACTAAGAAATAACCCTGTTTATCAATATTTAATAGAATGTGATGAATGCTTAGGAGAAATACATTGGGTGCAAGATCAATCTCTTAGCGGGGAAGCTAAAAGTGCTTTTTTTGATGATCTTAAGCAAAACGATAAAGGAAAATTTAAACGGCAATTTAGCAAGGCAATTTTTTTTGAACTAACTGAGCGAAGAAATAAGGAAAGAAGCTTTTCCAGATGGATTTTTCTTAAAGATGGAACTATTATTTTATGGGAAATAGAAGGTGGTTTTCTCATGGATTTGCCTGACTACATTATTAGGGACAAGGGATATATCACCGAAATAATTAAACGTAGTGACTTTGCTCATAAATAGGAGAAAGCAGAAAATTTAAATGGTAAACAATTGCGGTAATAGAATTTTACCTTATCCTAAAACAGCGCTAAAACCTCATCATGACTAAATCCTTCTTCATACTTATTATCACCTTAATTTCTTGCAGCTCAGCTGTGAAAACGGCTAGTGTTTCTAAACATGTTAGTGATGTAGATACACCATATATTAGCAAAGATTCTCTCTTGTTTAATATCACTTCCTATAATCTTAGTGAAGATTTAACGAAAAATGATGAATTACTCATCATGGCTTATTGGTTATGCGATTCATTACCATTAGAAACGGCATTTATTAAAAAGCAATTGATAATCGATCCGGATCACATGTCGCGGGATTTTACCTGGCCAATTCTACTAACTTCTGAAGGAAAAAACATGTTGTTATTCTTTATTGAGCAGGATTCTGAAACTCCTATTCCTCAGATTGATGCCATTTTAAGGATTCATCATACAGATTTGATTGATGCTTTTAACAGACATAGCTATTCTGATATTGAAACATACCTCGGTGATTAGGATTTACTGAGCTATAAGTTGATTAAGGAGGTGAATTTTTCTAAACCCATACAGTTTAGTTTTAGTGGAAGGTATAAAATGGATAAATATGAGTATGCTGTAGATATTCAAAAGCTAAAGTCTACTTATAATTTCAAATAACTTCTCTTCACTCTACTCATTTACTTTCTCAATAGTTATTCTACATATTTGTGATAATAGATTTGTATTAAAGTTGATTAACTCTGCATAAATGGAGAACGAATTAGAAAAGATAAAATCGGCCTTTTTGGGTCAGGCTATAGGTGATGCACTTGGGGTACCGGTAGAGTTTAGTAGTAGAGAACACTTGGCTAAAAATCCTGTGAAAGATTATATGGGGTATATGTGCTGGAATCAGCCTCCCGGCACTTTTTCTGATGATAGCTCTATGATGTTTTGTACCGCTGAGAGCTTGTGTCTTGGTTTCGATATAGAAGACATGGCCAAGCGATTTGTAAAATGGTATAAAGAAGGCTATTGGGGAGCCAGACATGAGCTTTTTGATATTGGCGGAACGACCAGATATAGTTTAGATAGAATAGTAAATGGTGAAAGTGCTTATTACAGCGGGGATTTCTTTCCTGAAAGTAATGGAAATGGTTCTTTGATGAGGATTTTGCCCTTGGTTTTTTATTTACAAAATGAGCCAGACAGGGCGAAAAGGTATGAAATCATTAAGCAGGTCTCTTCTATTACGCATGCTCATTTCAGATCGGTAATGTCGTGCTTCATATTTGTTGAATATGGCATTCAGTTAATGACTGACGATAAACACAAAGCCTTACAAAAGGCCGCTGATCATGTAAAGGCTTTTATAGCAACCAAGAATTTTAATCAGGAAGAGGTCAGGTTATTTGATCGGGTTTTGAATTTGGATATAACGCATTTGCCAGCAGAACAAATAGCTTCAGAAGGATATGTTTTGCATTCGTTAGAAAGTTCAATATGGTGTTTGCTCACTACTGACTCTTATGTAGAATCTGTGCTAAAAGCGGTGAACCTTGGTGGAGATACTGATACTACCGCTGCTATTAATGGAGGATTGGCTGGTTTGTATTATGGTCTAAATAATATCCCCGACAATTGGAAAGCGGGTTTAGCTAGGGTGACAGACATAGAAAAGCTTTGTGCCGATTTTTATCATAGCCTCAATATGAAAAATGGCTGACATTCATTCTCCCAAAACGCAGGCACAGCTGGCACTTTGGATGGAAGCCAATTGCTATAATTTCAATAGTTATAGCATTAATGGTAATATTATTTATGAGGGTTTCGGAATAAAGCAGGCAGCCGGAAAATATCAATGGTATTATACGGAGCGAGGGCAAAAGAGCATAATAAAGGAGTTTGATAATGAAGAAGAAGTGGTTGCCTACGCTTTTAAGCAAATTACTGCTGATCAATGGGCCAAAAGCCATTGTATTGGTTTCACTTGGATTGAAAGTGACTCAAAAACATTAGCTGAACAATTACGAAAGCGCGGCATTACATTTCACCAGGATGAAATTCCATATTATGGCCCTAATGAACCTGTTTATCGCACCTATGTTTATGGCTGTGACTGCCATAAGGTAGAAGACTTGAAAAAGAAGTATTATCACGAAAAGCCTTAAAGCGAATAACTATGACCGCACTTGAGAAATATATCACTACTTTTTTTGGAGAGATACCTGAGACAGATTTAAAAACTATTGTCTCACTTTTTAAACATACAACCATGAAGAAGGGAGATTATCTATTGCAAACGGGTAAGGTATGTGAAAGGCTAAGCTTTGTGCATGAGGGTTTATTAAGGCAGTTTGTAGCTACTCCGGAAAAAGATATAACTCAATGGATATCCACTTCAGGCTATTTTTCCGGTGATCTTTCAAGCTTCGTTACTGAAGCTAAGTCTGAGCTTACTATTCAAGCTTTAGTTGATACCGAAATCTCTTACATCTCTAAACATGACTATAAATTATTGGGTGAATGGGTACCCAAATGGCATGAGATAGAAAAAGGCTTTATCATTAAATGTTTCATTATGATGGAGCAGCGCATATATAGACATCTATCCATGACAGCCGAAGAACGATATGAATATTATTTTGAGCATAACAAAGAGCTTTTTAATCAGGTGCCATTACAGTATATCGCTTCAATGCTGGGCATGTCACCAGAAACCCTCAGTCGAATAAGAAAGAAGGCTAATTCTTGATATATGTCAAGTAGCTTTGGTTTTCTTGTAGAGATCTTTGTAGTAGATAATAGATATAATTATGAAAACTACATTGAAATTAGAAGAAGCGGCTGTTTTTGGCCTGTGCATGGTTTTATTTGCTCAATTGGATATAGCTTGGTGGTGGTTTCCCTTGCTCTTGTTTGTTCCTGATATTGGAATGTTAGGTTATGCAGTTAACACTAAGATAGGGGCAATAACCTATAATATTTGCCATCATAGATTAGTAGCAGTCTTGATGGCGATAGTAAGTTTCTCAATTGGCAGCCAAACGGGATTGTTAATTGCCATTATCATATTTGCTCATATTTCATTTGATAGAATGTTAGGTTATGGCCTTAAGTACACTGATAGTTTTAAGCACACCCATTTAGGAACCATGGGCAAGAAGTGAGTATTTGTGTAATACTTAATAATAAGTGTTATGATAAAGGAAAACAGTTGAGGCGTAATTAAACAATGAATCTGAACTGATCGTCTAAACTTCGATGCGTCTCAGTGTAACTAGACTGTGGTTTCATCTTGCTCTACCGTCGTTAGGAACAATCTATGAATTGGTTGAGCAGAGAAGTAAATAGAAAATACGCCTTTCATGACGAAATAAATCTAAAAATGGATCGTATATACTCGCGCTATTTTGGCTAAAGCAGCCTAAAGTCCACGTATCTAGTTAGTAAGAAATAAGAACAATAAATGACGAACTTGTCCAGAATCCCACTTTTCTGCATTATTGTAACGAACATTACAATAACATGAAAGGAAGACCAATTATTCATAATAATCAGGAGATAATTCTAAGTGCTTAGCAAGTATTTTGCCAGAGGGGTTATAGTGCTACTGCAATGGCAGATTTAAGCCAGAGTACTGGCGCGGGTGCTGGCAGCTTATATAATAATTTCAAAGGAGGCAAAAAGGAACTATTTAGAAGGTCTCTTCTTCAGAGGCGTGAGGACTTGAACCAGTTTAAAGAGCTACTGGAACGCAGTGAGCAACCGATAGAATTAATAAAGAATTTCTTTCTGGGAATAGCCGACGAAGGTGAAAAGTCTCACAAGAAGGGATGTATTGTTGCTAATACTATTGTAGAAATGACCTTTGTTGATGAAGATCTTGAAAAGGAAGCCGCACAAATACTTAAGGATACTGAGGCACTTTATACTAACACTATAATTTCAGAGCAGAGAAAAGGAAATCTTCAATCTGCCATTTCTGCGGATGTACTCGGTAAGCACTTGATTACCTTATGGTGCGGAATCAATTCTTCGAGGAGGATATATCCGGATAGGAATATTCTTCATCAGCAGATAGAATTACAACTGCAGATCTTACAATAAATTTTTTTGACTATTTATTTAATAATCATTATATAAATTAAAGTATGAATTTAGGACTACCAGGAAAGAAAGCCTTCACAAGCGGCTCTACCCAAGGACTCGGCTTTGCTATAGCCAAACAGTTGGTGGCCCTACATATTCTGATGGTGTAGCTTCAGTAGTAGAACAAATGGCAGAGGAACAGAATCTCAGTAGTGAGCAAATGCAAAATGCGATTATTCAACCAACAGAAATTGCTAATCTGGCCGTTTATCTCTCTAGTCCGCTATCAGTAGCTACTAACGGAGCTTCGTTAAGAGCTGATTCAGGAGTGTTAAAAACAGTATAAGTGTTAATAGATTCAAGAAAACAATGTTTCGCCCTCAGCGAAGCATTGTTGATTAATACTTCATAACGTCAGCCATTCAGCTTTTAGATTCTTTTTGGCCTGTTTCTCAAATGTCAATTGAAATTCACTGGTTTTAAAGATATTCTTCATATCCAGAAAGTGTTCAATTACCTTTTTCCTTCCGCTGTTATATACTGCATCAGGATAGATTATATACTCCTTTCTAATTTGCTGTGTATACTCTTTATATTTATGCGGTGTTTTTCCAAGAATGGCGAGATCAAAATCAATTAAGAAATTAGTATCGCTATCATCATCTAATTGATGCTTGTTGGTAGAGATAATCTGATGCTCGCATTTTTTAATAATAGCTTCTGGCACTTTCATTTCCTTAAGCCTGTTTTTTGCAAAAGATGCACTTTCTTCCTCGTTACAGGAGCTTTTAACGTCATAAACCATGTCATGATAAAAAATTGAGAATATGATGGGACCTGTATCATTGAGATGACCACAGTATTCAGTCATTTTATTTAGCATGTATTTCAAGTGATTCAGATTATGATAATGTCTGAAAGGACTCGAATACCCGACTTCTATTTCCTCCCAAAATTGATTAATTAACCTGAGATCTTCAGTGTACTTAAAAGCCAGTTTTGTAAACAGTGCTTTCAACATTTCCATTTTACAGTGCTATTTATCTATTATACTATAGTTATTAAAGTAAATCTATGCGTAATGCTTACCAATAAGATTGATAATTATTTTTAATCTCTACCCTTAAAATCAATAAAATATATTAAAAAATTATTATATTTTGATTAATGAATTAGATTGATCAATGAATTAGATTGATCAATGTTTTAAATAACAATGAACACTTCGTTGCAATTGATTATATCTCCTTATATACCAAACCTATGAAAAATCTACTCTTAATCTTCTGTCTACTTAGCATTATCATGGCCTGCGAATCTGAGCGCACTTTTTCAATAAATATATCTTCTGAAAATGATGATATTGACAGTATTTATATCCATGAACTGAGTAAAGAACTGCTGATGGTGAAGGCAGGAATAAACCAGGCTAATGCAAAACCTATAAATGCAAAAGTGAGCTATACCACCATAGGCAATATCAAGACTAAGGATGAGAAAAAAGCTATTTAACTATTCTTTATCCTGGTAAGGTTATGGATATAATGATTGCTGAAGATTCTACCATTCAAACCAATCATTTGGGAGATTCATTACTTAACTATTTATGGAAAAGTAACAATGAATACATCGGTAAAAATACTGCTTTCATTTTTGGTAACTATGAGCCAGATACTTTACTATCATTTTTTAGAAATATTGAAAACCTAAGAAGAAAACAGATAGAAAATTATGCCGATATGCTGACCAACAAGGAGAAAGATCTTCTAATATTTCAAAACACCGCAAGAATCAATTCCTTTTTATTTTATTTAGGTCGAATAGTAAAGCAATATCCAGTTGAACATGAATTTTACTCTTTCATAAAAGATATTGATAATAACAACGGACTGGCCAAGACACTCTACATAAACCTACTTTATAAGCATGAGATAACCTATCTTCTTAAAAATGACTCAATAAAGAGTAACCAGGACTTTTTAGATTATATAGCTACCGAGACAGACAATCCAGATCTTTCTGACTTTTTGAAAGTGAAATATATTGAAGGGATAATTAGTTCGCCAGATTATTGGCCAAAACATGAAAAACTCCTTAATACAAAGACGCTAAAGGAGATAGTACAAAGTGAAAAATCGAATAAGTATTTCGATTTGATTAAAGCACCTGCAGAGTCATTTTACGCTGCTCAAAGTGGGGTTGATGCTTATAACTTTACTGCCGAGCGGGTAGATAGTACTAAAATAAAGTTATCAGAATTAAAAGGAAAACTAGTGTTTATCGATTCATGGGCAACTTGGTGTGGACCATGCCTAATGCAAAGGCCACGAGTACTGGAAATGGCCGATAAGTATAAGTATCAACCTAATGTTGAAATATTAAGAATTTCACTTGATGACAATAGAGAAAGTTGGATAAAGCATTTAACTAAAAATGAAGATCTAGATAAAAGTGGAGAGTTGTATGTTCCCAATGCCTTTGATTCAGATTTTAGCAATAACTATAATGTTAAGTCACTTCCAAAATACATATTAATTGACCCTGAAGGTAAGATAATTAATGCCAATTTGGGTGAACCTTCAATGGCGATAGAAGAGATGGTTGACCATGAACTTACTAAACTGTAAGTGTATAGCCTTTTCTTATTCTAATAACTGACCTCGTCTCGCGTAATATTAACAGAATCAAAGTCAGCCTGAGATTCTCGAAGGGTAGACTTTCCACAGGCTTAGGAATAGCTAATGCAGAATAATAGGAAAGAGGAGATAGTGAATATGAATTTCCATGAAGCTGGTCTCTGCTTCGAGTTTCCTCAGCATGACCTAGTATGGAAACTGTTAACTAATCCAAAGTCAGCCTGAGGTTCTCGAAGGGTAGACGATTGTTACGAATTGATAATCTATTTATTCATTTAACAGAAGCTTTTAAGAATCAAGGCCTTATCTTTGGCGCTTTACTTTGGTAACAGTTAATAATGAATAAACTAATAACTACAGCGATTTTATTAATCACAGGATTTTGTGCTCAAGCACAGTCGGGTATTCCAGAATTAAAACCATTTGGCAAAGATGTAAATGACCTTACTTTTAAGAACTGGAAGGTGATTGCGGAGGCTAAAGGTGATCTCAATAAGGATGGTGTTGAAGACTTGGCTTTCGTTATTCAAAATACGGATAAGAAAAACCTAAAAATTAATGATGGCTTAGGAGTAGATACTGTGGATCATAATCCAAGAGTGCTGGGTATATATTTTGGTCAAAAGGGTGGAGGCTATCAGAAACAATTACAATCTAATGAGTTCATTCTTATTAGAGAATTTCCTACCATGGATGACCCTTTTGATGGCATAAGCATTTTAAGTAATGGCGTCTTGCAAATAGACTTTCATTTTTGGTACAGTGCCGGTAGCTGGTATATGTCTAATCATCAATATAAATTCCGGTATCAGCATCAGCGTTTTGAGCTGATAGGCTATGAGTGTAGTGAGATGCATCGGGCTAGTATGAATTCCACAGACTATAGCATAAATTTTTCTACTCGAAAAATGAGTATCATTAGAATCACCCATAATGAAAAAACAGACAAGGAGGAAGAAACAAAGGAGTTAAAGACTTTTGAACTGGAAACGCTTCCTTCAATAAAATCATTAAAAAAACCCTTCGAATGGGAATTTGAGGATATTCTTATATAATTACCTCTTCAAAGCTTTCGAAACTTAGTTCCTATATAATCTATGAAATCAGGAATAAGGCCCTGTTGTCTAATAATAGTCTGAATTTGTGCTCTATGATGTATAGAATGAAAATTGAGCTGCAGAATGATATCTTTTGGCTCTGCTGCCCAAGGGGTATCATCCTGCCCGTAAAAACTCACTTCTTTTCTTAAAGCAATTTCATCGTTTTGTTCTATATAGGTGAGCCAGGGTTGTAGGCTTTTGTTCCATTCTTCTTCTAGCTCGTGGAAGCTATATATTGGCTCCCACCAGCTCATAGATTGCACATCATGGTATTGATCTAGTCTGGCTTTCCATTTATACTGGCAATTAATAAGGTGGCTAAAAAGCTTTATACTTTCTTGCTTTTCATCTAATTCATTAATTTTTTTTAGGAGCTGTTTATTAGTACTATCATTGAATAGGAATAAGTCAATGAGGTGTTTTTTTAGGTTCATAGGTTGATGTGATTATTATGGAAGTTATGGCTTTTAAATGATATTCCTATTTTTTGGAATAATTTAATAGTGTAACTATGCTCAGGTGGGTATTATTATTTATGATTGTTGATAATAATATTAATAGAAGATGGATTCGAAAGAAGCAAAAAGAATATCGAAATTTTTGAGCCTGGTGCTCAGGCATAAGCCAGAGCAGATTGACTTAAAACTGGATAATGCAGGCTGGGCTATGGTAGAGGAGTTAATTGAAAAGTGTAATAGTCACTCTATTGCGTTGGATGTGGATAAACTCACCGAAATTGTGGATAATAATGATAAAAAACGATTTGTATTTTCCAGTGATAAACAAAAGATTAGAGCTAATCAAGGGCATTCACTTCAGGTAGATTTAGGCTTAGAACAGAAGGAACCACCGGTTTTATTATATCATGGTACTGCTATCCGCAATATAGATTCTATTAAAGAAAAAGGTCTTTTAAAAGGAGAGAGACACCATGTACACCTCTCTGCTCAAACGGATGTGGCCATGCAGGTGGGCAGCCGTTACGGAAAGGCTACGGTGCTTACTGTAAATACTGATCTAATGTATAAAGATGGATTGTTGTTTTACCAATCAGAAAATGGTGTGTGGCTAACAGACTATGTTCCACCAAAATATATTGATTTTAAAGATTTATGATTCAGGAAATATATCAAAGGGCAATGAAGTTTGCCGGAGAGAAGCATAGTGCTCAAAAGGTGCCTGGTACGGAAGCTAATTATCTATTGCATATTTCTAATGTGGCTATGGAGGTAATAATGGCCTATCATTACAATGGTAATTTTGATCTGACATTGGCTATTCAGGTAGCTATTTTGCATGATACACTGGAAGATACTGAAACGACTTATCAAGAGCTTGTACAAGAGTTTGGTGATAAGGTAGCCCAAGGAGTACAAGCATTGACAAAAAATGCAGATTTATCATCAAAAAAAGAAAGGATGGAGGATAGTCTACTGCGTGTTTCCCAATTAGGTAGAGAAGTAGGCCTGGTGAAGTTGGCAGATAGAATTACCAATCTACAAAAGCCACCGGGCCACTGGAGTAGCGACAAAATCAATGGCTACTTAGCAGAAGCTCAATTGATCAATGAAGTGTTGAGCGATAAAAACGAATACCTTAATAATAGACTTGCTGTTAAGATAAAGGAATATCAAAATTATCTTTAGCCTACTTCTACCAATCCTACTCGATTGTTTAGTTTAGCACTGCAGATAAACCTAGGATCTAGAGAAATTTCATGCCAGCATGAACTCATGTTTTCTGAGAAGTTAATGTCGTCGAGAATAATTATGGATCCTTTTTTTGCCCTGCTCAGTACTAACTCTAGCTGAGGAACTACAAATTGCTTGGTGTGGATGGCGTCAATAAAGGCGATATCTATACATTCATTTTTGCTAAGTTTTGCATCGATGTGATCTTCAAAAGTACCTACTGTTAGCTCAAACCGATCGCTAATCTTACTTAGGTTTTCACGAGCCAAGTCAGTCCATACCTTATTCGGATCGAAGGTTAATAACTTGCCGTGGTTGTTTTTATTGAGACCAGCTAAGAAATACATGCCTGAAACCCCGAAAGCCGTACCAATTTCTACTATAGTATTTGGTTTTTTTTCTTCTACCAAGTAAGTGAAGAATCTGCCAATAGTAGCTTCAGTACGTACGTCATTAGAGCACCTGGTTGGTAAACCTTTATTATTTTGCTTGTAGCCTTCCCATATAGGTTGAGGCCCTTTTTGATTAGTAAGCTGAGCATACCTTTCTATTTTAAGGCTGTAATCGCTAGGCTTTGGTTCTGTAAAACCATTTGGAAGAAGGTCCTCTAACCAGGAATTATCACTTTTCTTCGCCCACTGAACTTCCAATTTGCGCGGACGGTAATTGGCCACATAGGGCTTAATTATGTGTTTGAAGTTAATAATCATGTTAAATGCCATTTATCTATAGAACAAAGAAATTTTACTGCTTATATAATTTTTTAGAATTGTATTTTAAAAAATACAACCATCATAATAGCTACTGTCTTTATTAAAGTTAACCATGTCTGTTCTTGAGATCAATACCTAAGGTTGGTTATATGTTATTAACTTTTGCATCAATAATAAACTAGGATTTACTTACTTTCGAGAGCCTATTGAAGTGAAAATGATATTTTAAGCATCAATCGATTATCATTCATAATATCCTTGATTTTTATCTGCTATGGGTCTTTAGCAAGTGGACAAACTAAGGAAGAGCACATTCAAAACCTAAGATCGGAGTTTCAGAGAGTTAACAGTATTACAGATTTAAAGGAAATAGTGATAGATAGTGAAGATTTTTTGGATCATGTAACAGATGGAGGCGGTGAACTAAAAGGCTATTTTGAAAATGCAGACCTAGTGAAATTTACTGAAAGAATAGGCCTTTCTTATGGTGTAAGAGTGACGGATTATTATAGTAAAGCAGGTAGAATATTCTTTTCCTATAGAATAGAAAGCCGTTTTGATGATAAATATGATGATTCTGGTGAACTAACTGGACTTAACTATTCTAAACTCATATTAAAATATGAAGGCAGGTATTATTTCAATAATGGTAAGTTGATAGAGATAATAGAAAAAGTTGAGCCTATGTTTAGTAGTCCTTTTGAGGCAAATTCATTTCTTAAAGTTGGGCATGAATTAAAAGAGCTATTAGTTAAAGCAAAATAGCATGGCATAAAGTCATTGAAAATAATTCTTCAATCACACTCCGTTTTAAAATTCGACACCTTATAACCACTGCTACCAGTGTAGTTATAATGCCACCATTCAGTTCTTATGGCGTTGAAACCAAAGGCCTCCATGGTAGATTTTAATAGTTTTCTATTATTCAATACTGTATCAGGAAGTTGCTGATAAGCATGATGGGCTTCTTCACCAAAGAAGTCAAAGTCGGTACCCATATCTAATTCATTTCCCTGGTTATCAACCAAGGTGATATCAACAGCTCCACCCTTGTTGTGGATAGATCCGGTGGTGTAAGGGTTAGCCACATACTTAGCGTTAGGATATATTTCCCACATAGCCTTTTGAACATCAAGTGGGCGGTAGCAATCAAAAAACTTGATATGATAACCTATCTTGGCGAGAGAATCATTTACCTGTATCAGACCATCTGCCACCTCTTTTCTGATCATGCATTCAGGACAATCATAAACAGCCTTTTTAAGAAAATTATCTTCAGTAGCATATTTCATATCATAAAAAAAGCCGCTGGCATAATCATTAAGCACCACAAAGGCAGTGTCTGAAATCGGTTCTTTTGGCGTTTGAATTACTTCAGCCTCTTCGCCATTAGTCATAGAGTCTGTATTAGTGAGAAGTTCATATGTTTTTGCTGCTTCCTTTTTGGGAGTACCGCAGGAAATAAGAGAGAAGACAAGGATGATGAATATTAAGTTATTGTAAGTCATAGTATATTTATTGCCAGCAAATTATAGCAAGAACATTAGAAAAGAAAATGGATAGAGTAAAAGGGGGTAGATACTTTTAATTCTATTGATGCAGTAGCGCCAGTCAAATTGATGGTTGAGATCTACAGAGCACCTGTGAATGATTGTTGTGGATAACTGCAGTCAGGCTCAATTTTAAACCAGGCATTTCATAAAATTATAGAATCTTAAGAACAAGTAAAGGCTAAAATAACGACTTTAGGAAGTCGTAGGCTTGAGTATAACTGGACTTTAAATAAGAGTTTTGTTAATTGAAGTTCGAGAAAGAAACTCAAAACGGTATTAAATGTGCTAAGTCGTCAACGGTAAGGGAAGGTGCCGATTAATTAATAAAATAGGGACCTGTGCTTTATTTGAGAAGTCCCTATTTTATTTTGAATCATTGCTGGCTAAGGATAAGCCATTTATTCTTTTGTAAATACTAAATCTATTTCATTAGTGGTATCTGAACTTGGATCTAATCTTGCATATCCATGTAAGATTAATTTTTTATTACTTATATGCGTAATCATTCTATATTCATCAATATACCTTTCATTAACTTCTTCACTCCAGCCAAGTAGAATATCCGAAAAAGATGGGTTTCTTTTAACCTTCCAGTAAATATCCAATTCACTTAATTGGCAATTACTCACAGGGCTATTAAACTTGCCCATCTGGTTAGCTGAAAAGACAATAAAAATAGATTTATAACAATCAGGTAACTCATCATTTAGTAATTTACTGGAGTTGCTACCATCTTTATTTAGATCATATGGTCCACCCACAATATCAATCAGCTGCCACTTGCCTTGCAATTCATTAAATAGATTAATATTCTGATTATTATGCAAAAATCGGTTTTGATACTGGTCCATAAACTTGCTCAGTTCATTTTTATATGATTCTTCAATCATTGTAACTTTAGCCAGGTGATACCATGCCTTATCAAATTCATTGGCCCAGGTATAACAAAAAGCAAGGTTATAATTTAAGCCTGATGCGATTTCTTTGTTGATGCGCGCTTTGTCATCAAGGGTATCTGCTTGGCTCAGTTCTTTTTCAAAAACAGAAATTGAGGTTCTAATTTTTTCAATATTTTTTGAATCTAATGATTTGTTAATGGGTGATGAAAATACATCATCTACAATATCTAATGCATTTTTTATTTCATCATAGTTTAATTTTTTGCCTTTAGCGCTAAATAGGTACCAATATTCTTTATTTTGGATAGATTGAAACTTTTCTAAATAAATCGCAATCTCTTTTAAAATTTTATTGTATACGCCTCTTTTATGATCATCATCATCAGTAAGAAATTTCATATTTGCTTCATTCGTATAAGTTGAAGATAGATACACTACAGTATCTTCTTTATGTATAATTTCATCAGATCTTAAGAAAGACTTTTTTTCTTTGTTGTTGTATAAATAGGCTTTTAAAGGAAACTGAAATTTAATTTGCTTCCTAACTGAAGTTCCGTCACTTACTGTTTGCTCACTTAAAATTTTTAAATCACCACTAGTATACAACTCAATGATCAAATCAGCATCTTCGGTTTTATTTGCCTTTTCTAATCCATTGATGGGCATTTCACGGGCTTTTGATATTATATATTTTTTCTTGAAAATATTGCCTCTTGGCTCAATAATAAAGGATTTGTAAACCTCAGGAATAAAGACTTCTGGATATTTATTGTACTCAAAAGATATCTTATCCGTTTTTAGTTTTTGAGCTTTTGTTTGTGTGCATAATAGCATTACAATGATCATACCCCAAAAATTAGGTCAACAGTTTAAGTTCAAAAAAGAAACTTAAATTTAC